>NZ_CP082164.1:0-9452500 GCF_023101685.1 Bradyrhizobium sp. 186
ATGACCGTGATTGACGAACCGCAGCAGGAACAGACCAGCGTGGTCCCGCAGGGCCATCCGCGCATCCTGGCGCTCGCGAATCAGAAGGGCGGTGTGGGAAAAACAACCACAGCGATCAATCTCGGCACGGCGCTCGCGGCGATCGGCGAGCGCGTCCTGATCGTTGATCTCGATCCGCAGGGCAACGCATCGACCGGGCTCGGCATCGATCGCCGCAACCGCTCCTGCTCGACCTATGACGTGCTGATCGGCGAAGCGAGCCTGCGTGAGGCGGTGGTCGCCACCGCTGTGCCGCGGCTGCACATCGCGCCCTCGACCATGGACCTCTCCGGCCTCGAGCTCGAGCTCGGCACCACACCCGGCCGCGCCTTCAAGCTGCGCGACGCGATCGGCTCGCTCAACAACAACGTCTCGCCGGACGCCGACTACACCTATGTGCTGATCGACTGCCCGCCCTCGCTCAACCTGCTCACGGTGAATGCGATGGCCGCGTCGGATGCGATCCTGGTGCCGCTGCAATGCGAGTTCTTCGCGCTGGAGGGTCTGTCGCAACTGCTCCAGACGGTCGAGCAGGTGCGTTCGACGCTCAATCCGAACCTGTCGATCCACGGCATCGTGCTGACCATGTTCGACTCGCGCAACAACCTCTCGAACCAGGTCGTCGCCGACGTCCGGCAGTTCATGGGCGAGAAGGTCTACAAGACCATGATCCCGCGCAACGTGCGCATCTCGGAAGCGCCGTCCTACGGCAAGCCGGTGCTGGTCTACGATCTCAAATGCGTCGGCAGCGAAGCTTACTTGCGGCTTGCCACCGAAGTGATCCAGCGCGAGCGCGAACTGCGCACCACGCATTGAACGACGTAGGGTGGGCAAAGGCGTCTTCGCCGTGCCCACCATCTTCCGCCACATAACCGGTGGGCACGCTTCGCTTTGCCCACCCTACAATTCGAAATTCAGTTCTGGAGTGTTGCTACGTGAATCCAAGGGAGCTGGCGATGGCCGACGAAGCGCGTTCGCGACTGGGCCGGGGTCTTGCGAGTCTGATCGGTGACGTCGGCGGCGAGGCGGCGCATGTCGAGCGGCCGCGCGCGCAGCGCAAGGTGCCGATCGAATTCATCAAGCCCAATCCGCGCAACCCGCGCCGCACCTTTTCCGAAGTCGAGCTCAAGGAACTCTCGGACTCCATCAAGCAGCACGGCGTGATCCAGCCGATCGTGGTGCGCCCGGTGAAGGGCGCGCAGGACCGCTACGAGATCATCGCCGGCGAGCGGCGCTGGCGCGCCTCGCAAATGGCCGGTCTGCATGAAGTGCCGATCGTGCCGGTTGACATCAGCGACAGCGATGCACTGGAGTTCGCGATCGTCGAGAACGTGCAGCGCGAAGACCTCAACCCGATGGAAGAGGCGCAGGGCTATCACGCGCTCGCCAACGAGTTCAAACGCAGCCAGGACGACATCGCAAGAGTCGTCGGCAAGAGCCGCAGCCATGTCGCCAACATGATGCGGCTGACGAAGCTGCCGGGCGAAGTGCAGGCTTTCATCGCGACCGGTCAGTTGACCGCCGGGCATGCCCGCGCACTGATCGGCGTGCCCGATCCGCTCGCATCCGCCAAGCGCATCGTCGAGGAGGGCCTCAACGTCCGCCAGGCCGAGGCGCTCGCGCATGAAGAGGGCGTGCCGGAGCGCAAGCCGCAGAAGGCGCGCGTCGGGGCCAAGGAAAAGGACCCTGACACGATCGACCTGGAGAAACGCGTCAGCGATGCGCTCGGCCTCAAGGTCACCGTCAGCCACCGCGACCCCGGTGGCTCCGTGCAGATCAACTACCGCAACCTCGATCAGCTCGACGAGGTGATGCGTCGGCTCGCGAAGGGCGGGATCTAGCCCTCTTTCCGTTCACCCTCACCCTGAGAGCCGCGCGTTCCGCGCTTCAGGATGAGAGCATGCACCGTCCTGGTCAAAGGGCTCCTCGCAATGACGCATGGACAGAACCCGGCTCAGCCCCGTCGCTTCGCATTCGCAGCGATGGCCATCAGCGTGCGCTGTGCGATCGCGGCGGCGAGGGTGGATTGCTTGCGGGTGTCTAGCGCTGCAGTGGCGAGCTGCTCGATGATCCCCGCAAGCCGCGCCACGCTGAAATTGCGCAGCGCCGTTTCGACCGCCGGCTTTCGTGAAAAGTGCAGCCGTGGAAATCCGCCGTCGAGCACGGTGGAGGCGGGCGCGCCATCGGCGATGGCGAGCGCGGATTTGTGCAGCCATGCTGCCTGGCGCTGCGCGGCGGAGATGATCACGCCGGGATAGGTGCCGGCGATCATCGCCTTGGCGAATTCGTTCTCGACGATGTCCGGCCGGCCGGCGAAGGCGCCGTCGACGATCGGATCGAGTTTCAGCTCGGAGGCGTCGGCCACCACGGCCATCACGTCATCCAGCGTGATCTCGCCCTTGCCGTGGGCGTAGAGCGTGAGCTTGCGCAGCTCGTTGCGCGAGGCCTGGCGGTCGCCGCCGAGAAAGGACATCAGCGCAGCGCGGGCGTCCTGCGCGATGCGCAAGTTCGCGATGCGGAGCTCGTCCTCCATCAGCTTGGCCAGGTCGCGCTCGGTGTCGGGATAGCAGCCGATCGCCACGGCCATCTTGGCGCGCTCGCATGCTTTGCGCAGCGGCGACTCCGGACGCAGCTCGCCGGCCTCGATCACGATCCGGCAATCCCTGACGGACATCTCCGCCAGCGTGTCGATGCCGCTGGCAAAACTGCGTGAGCCGGCACGCACGCGGATGGCGCGGCGACCGCCGAACAACGGGACGGTCATTGCTTCATCGACCAGACGCGACGGTTCAGCGGAGAGCTCGTCGCCGTCGAGTTTCACCAGCGAGAACGGATCGTTGGGGTCGTCGACGGCGGAGGCGATCAGTGCATCGGCGCGTTCGCGCACGAGACCGGCATCAGGACCATAGAGCAGGATGATTGGTCGGCCCGCGTCGGGCCGGGCCAGGAAGGCGTCGATCTCTTTTCCGCGCAGCGCGACCATGTTGCCTAACACTCGTCATTCCGGGCGCGCGCAAGGCGCGAACCCGGAATCCAGAGGTGGAGGATCGAGATTCCGGGTTCACGCTTCGCGTGCCCGGAATGACAAAGGTAATTACGTGCCCGCGGTGAAGAACGAGGCGAGCCGGGTCGTGATGTTCTCGGCGATCTCGTTGGCGGCACGATCCTCGGCATCGCGAACGGCACGGTTACGCGAGAAGCGCTGGTAGGAGCCGGGCATGTCATAGGACACGCGCGAGAACGTGCTGCCGGTCATCACCGACTTGTTGGTCGCGATCTCGATCAGGTTGTACTGGGCGTCGATGCCGTAGTTTTCGCTGGTCGGCAGACCGGTACTGGGATCGACTATCAGGGACGACCTGCTGGAGTTGAAGCGCAACACCAGGCGGTGGGTCGGCGGCATACCCGTGGCAGTGCCGTAGAGCTTAAAGGCAAGGGAGTTACGGATCTCCACCCCGACGCGGGCCTCGCGAGAAGCATTGGCCTTGTCCACCGGCGGGAGATCGATCCCCATCAGCTTTTCGCGCAGGCCGGGGGTACCGTCGGTATGCTCGGCATACATCGGCTGGAAGCAGCCGGCCGTCAGCGCCGCCAATGCGGCGACCGCCAGCAAGCGGGCTGCGATGCGGATCCTAGCCGACAACATTCACGATCCTCTTGGGGACGATGATCACCTTGCGGACGGGCTTGCCGTCCAGGGCCAGCTTTACCGCATCGAGGGCCAAAACGGCAGCCTCGATTTCCGGATTCTGGGCCGCTGTTGCAACCGTGACCTCACCCCGTTTTTTGCCGTTGACCTGAACCACCAGGGTCACGGCGTCTTCAACCAGCAAATCGCGTTCGATTTGCGGCCAATTGGCCTCGGAAACCAGCCCCGGCTGGCCCAGCAGCTGCCAGCACTCCTCGGCCAGATGCGGCATCATCGGCGAGAACAGCTGGACCAGGATATGGCCGGCTTCCCGGATCGCCCAGGCGAGGTCAGGGGCAGGCTGGCCGGGCCGCTGTAGCGCCTCGGACAGGGCATTGGCGAATTCGCGGATATGGGCGAGGCAGACGTTGAAGTGCAGCCGCTCGATGCCGGTGGTGATCTTGTCCAGCGCGCCATGGGCGGCCTTGCGCAGGGCGGTCGCATCCGGGCCGAACGAAGCTGGCCGGGCCGCCGGCGCGCCCTTGCCAAGTTCCGCAGCCTCGTTCACCAGCCGCCACAACCGCTGCACGAAGCGCGAGGCGCCTTGGACGCGCTCGTCGCTCCAGATCACGTCGCGGTCGGGCGGGGAGTCCGACAGCATGAACCAGCGCGCGACGTCGGCGCCGTAGGTCTCGATGATGTCGTCGGGGTCGACCGTGTTCTTCTTCGACTTCGACATCTTCTCGATCGCGCCGATCTGGATGTCTTCGCCGGTTGCCAGCAGCGTGGCGCGGCGGCCGTTGCCGCCGGTCTCGATCTTCACTTCGACCGGCTGAACATAGGTGCCGTCGGCCTTCTGGTAGGTCTCGTGCACCACCATTCCCTGCGTGAACATGCCGGCGAACGGCTCGTCCATCGCGATGTGGCCGGTCGCCTTCATCGCGCGCACGAAGAAGCGGCTGTAGAGCAGATGCAGGATCGCATGCTCGACGCCGCCGATATACTGGTCGACCGGCATCATCCGGTTCGCGACCGCAGGCGTCGTCGGCGCGTTCTCGTTCCAGGGATCGGTGAAGCGCGCAAAGTACCAGGACGAATCCACGAAGGTGTCCATGGTGTCGGTTTCGCGCAGCGCCTTAGCCCCGCATTGCGGGCACGCCACGTGCTTCCAGCTCGGATGATGGTCGAGCGCGTTGCCCGGCTTGTCGAAGGTCGCATCGTCCGGCAGCTTCACCGGCAAGTCTACATCCGGCACCGGCACCACATCGCACTTCGGGCAGTGGATGACGGGAATCGGGCAGCCCCAATAGCGCTGGCGTGAAATGCCCCAGTCGCGCAGGCGGAAATTCACCTGACGCTCGCCGACCGGCGCGTTGCCGCGCAGCTCGTTTTCCAGGCGTTTCGCGACTTCGTCCTTGGCCTGCTCGATGGTCATGCCGTCGAGGAAGCGCGAATTGATCATGCGGCCGTCGCCGTCATAGGCGGTGTCGGTGATCACGAAACTCTTCGGGTCCTGGCCCTCGGGGCACACCACCGGCGTGTTGCCGAGATTGTACTTGTTGACGAAGTCGAGGTCGCGCTGGTCGTGCGCGGGGCAGCCGAAGATCGCGCCGGTGCCGTATTCCATCAGCACGAAGTTGGCGACATAGACCGGCAGCTTCCAGGTCGGATCGAACGGGTGAATCGCACGGATGCCGGTATCAAAACCCTGTTTCTCGGCGGTGTCGATGATCTCCTGGGCCGTGCCCATCCGCTTGATCTCGCCGATGAACTCGGCGAGCTTCGGATTCTTTGCGGCGGCCGCCTGTGCCAGCGGATGATCGGCCGAGATCGCCATGAATTTTGCGCCGAACAGCGTGTCGGGGCGCGTCGTGAAGATCTTCAGCTCGCTCTCGCCGGCCGGCGTCGTCACGGTGTCCAGCGCAAAGCGGACAAGCAAGCCTTCCGAGCGGCCGATCCAGTTGCGCTGCATCAGCCGCACCTTGTCGGGCCAGCGGTCCAGTCCATCCAGCGCGGCGAGCAGCTCCTGCGAGTACTTCGTGATCTTGAAGACCCACTGGTTCATTTCCCGTTGTTCGATAACGGCTCCTGAACGCCAGCCACGGCCGTCGATCACCTGCTCGTTGGCGAGCACGGTCATGTCGACGGGGTCCCAGTTCACCTTGCGCTTCTCGCGCTCGGCGAGGCCGGCGCGCATGAAGTCCAGAAACATCTTCTGCTGATGCTTGTAATAGCTGGGATCGCAGGTCGCGATCTCCCGGCTCCAGTCCAGCGACAGCCCGATCGAGCGGAGCTGCTTCCTCATCGCGGCGATGTTGTCGTAGGTCCAGGCTTTCGGTGCGACCTTGCGCTCGATGGCGGCGTTTTCGGCCGGCAGGCCGAAGGCGTCCCAGCCCATCGGGTGCAGCACGTTGAACCCCTTGGCGCGCATGAAGCGGGCCAGCACGTCGCCGAGCGTGTAGTTCCGGACATGGCCGATATGGATGCGCCCGGATGGGTAGGGGAACATCTCGAGCACGTAGTATTTCGGGCGCGAATCGTCGTTCCTGGAGACGAAGATCGCCTGTTCGTCCCAGGCGGCTTGCCAGCGCGGTTCGGCGTCGCGGGCGTTATAGCGTTCGGAGGTCATGGAATCGTTGGTTTTTCGTGAGTTCGAGCCGGTCTGAAGACGGCGGACTAGGCCACAAAAGCGGCCGTGGGGTCAACGGGTTGGATACCCGCGACGGTTTGCCGGAGCGCCGTGGCGATGCATGGTCGGGACGGCTGGCGGGGGGCCGATGGGCGGCGATCCCAGCCCGACCCTCATCACGCGCGGGCACGTCAGTTTGGCGGCATGTCCGGATATTCGCATCCGAATCATCTCGCCTCAGGTTGTGCGGCGCCGGTTCCAATGAAAATGTACCCCGGCGCAATAGAGCGCTTCGCAGCATTCTGTCATGTCGGGACGAATGCAGGCTTTGTCGATTCCGATCTGACTGCCGCCGCCGCCGGGCGATATTAACCCGCCATCATCATCTCGGCCGCACCGTTCTCCACGTGCACGATGCCGTGCTCGACGACATTATTGCGGCCGCGGTGCTTGGCTGCGTAGAGCGCGGCATCTGCCGCTTCGATCAGATCACCCGGGCGCAGGGTCTCGTTGGGCCGCGTCGCGGCGACGCCGATCGAGACGGTAACGATCATGTGGTTCGAGGTGATGTGCGGCAGGCAAAGCTTCAGCACGGCTGCGCGCACCTGTTCGCCGATCTCGAGGGCGCGCGTCAGATCGGTGTTCGGCAGCAGCAGGCAGAATTCCTCGCCGCCGTAGCGTGCCGCAAAGCCCATCGTGTCGGCCGCGATGCCGGACAACGATTCGCCGAGCCGGGTCAGGCAGGAATCGCCCTCGAGGTGGCCGTAGGTGTCGTTGAACAGCTTGAAATGGTCGACGTCGATCATTAGCAGCGCCAGGTCGCTGTCATACTGCTGCGCGCGCATCCATTCGAAATCGAGCCGGCTCTGGAAACCTCGGCGATTGGCGAGGCCCGACAGCATGTCGATCGACGCCATCACCGTCAGCCTGTCGTTGCTCGCGATCAGCTCGCGCTCGCGCTGGCTCAATTGCGCCGCCATCGCATTGAGCGCGCGTGCCAGCGGCACGAATTCGGACGGCAGGCGATTGCGCGCGGCGCGGGCCGACAAATCACCTTCGCCGAGACGTTTGGCCATGTCCGCGAGCATCTCGATCGGCTTGATCACGAGCTTCTCGGCGGCGATCAGCGCGCCGAGCAGAACGAACACGACGACGAAGGCGAGCTGGAGATAGGCGGTGCGGATGTCGCGGCTGACCGCCGCAGACACCTTGTCCTCGTCGATACTGGCGATCAGGCGGGCGTTGGTGCCGGCAATGCGGATGTAGCTGACCGCACGCCGGGAGCCGTCGGCGGCCAGGAAAGACAGCGAGCCCTCGTCCTGGTCCGAACGCAACGCCTTGTCGGCGATCGCCGACATCAGCGGCATGTTGTCCAGGGGCCGGCCTACCGCGCTGTGCTGGTCGGCGGGCGCGGCCAGCACGGTGCCGGCGCTGTCGACCAGCACCGCGGTGATGCCGGCGCGGCCGCCGAGATTGCTCATGACCTTCGACATCCAGTCGAGATTGACCGTTGCCAGCACGACGGCATCGGATACGCCGCTGAACGCGGACACCGGATAGACCGCCATGACGGTCGGTGCCGGCACGGGCCGCGACAGGATGAAGTCGCTGAGAACGAAGCGGCCGGTTTCCTGCGCCTGCTGGAAATAAGGCCGGTCGCTGAGGTCGAGGCCGACATACATGTTATTGGTCGCGCACTGGATGCGTCCGTCCTGACCGGCGATCAACAACGTGCGGATCCAGGGAAGGCTCGACGGCAGGCTCGCGCGCAGCACGTCGCAGCTCTTGCTGATGCCGCCGGCGGAGGCGCGGATGAAGGCTTCCGATTTCAAGATGGTCTCGACCGATGAGATCACCTCGCGCTGCGCATCGGCGCTGTGCCTTGCGACGGTGGTGAATTCGGCCGCGGCCTGCGCGATCTGCTTCGCCCGCGTGTCTTCGAGCGAACGGATGCGCTCGAGCATCAAGGGCGCCACCAGAATCACCGCGAGCAACGCAAGCCGCGCCCGGATTCCGAGGACCTGCTTGAGTTTTGCTCGTTTGCGGTTGAAACTGACGTTTGCCATCTTCGCGACCCACCCCATCTGGCAAGGTAAAGCGAAGGGTTCAAAAACCCTTTCGTGAACTCGGTAAAATTGGAACTACCTCCGCAACAATCAGTGCCGAGCCGACATCATGACCGAAGCCAACGCCGTGCCGCTAACCGCTCATTCACCAAACGGGCTCGCCGCCGTGGAAGCGGAAATCGCGCGCGCCTGCAAGGAAGCGCGGCGCGAGCGGAGCTCGGTGACGCTGATCGCGGTGTCCAAGACTTTCGCCGCGGATGCAATTACCCCGGTTATCGGCGCCGGACAGCGCGTATTCGGCGAGAATCGTGTGCAGGAGGCCAAGGGCAAGTGGCCTGAGTTAACGTCTGCTTACCCGGATATCGCGCTGCACCTGATCGGGCCGCTGCAATCCAACAAGGCGAAAGAGGCGGTGGCGCTGTTCGATGCCATCCATTCGGTTGACCGTCCGAGCATTTGCCAAGCGTTAGCCAAGGAAATCGAATCCCAGAACAAGCACCCGCAGCTGTTCGTCCAGATCAATACCGGCGAGGAGGCGCAGAAGGCCGGCGTCGCGCCCGGCGAGGCCGACGCCTTCCTCGCGAACTGCCGCGACACCTATGGGCTGACCATCTCCGGGTTGATGTGCATTCCGCCGGTCGACGAGCCGCCGGCGGCGCACTTCGCGCTGACGGCCAAGATCGCCGCGCGCAACGGTTTGACAAATCTCTCGATGGGCATGAGCGCCGATTTTGCCACCGCCATCATGCTCGGCGCCACGCATGTGCGCGTGGGGTCGGCGATCTTCGGGCATCGGTGACGGCGGAGTGCGCGGCGCCTACGCGAACCCCACCGACACTTTTCCCAACACGCCAAAATCCACCGCAAATTGATCGCCGGCCTGGATCGGCAGCGGCGGATGACACGTGCCTGTCGTCACCACCTCCCCTGCCCTCAAGGTGAGGCCGAGCCCGCGCAGCTCGTTGGCAAGCCAGGCCAGCGCAACACGGGGGTCGCCGAGAACGTTCCTGCCGTGGCCGACGTAGCGCTGATCGCGCAGCACGGTCACGGGCCGCTCCTCGACGAGATCCATCGCGCGCCAATCGGCCCTGGCCGGCGCGCCCAGCACGAACAAATGCGCGCAGGCGTTGTCGGCGATGAGCTGGGCTTCGCCGGCGCTGGCGAAATCGGCAAAGCGCGAATCCGGAATCTCGATCGCGGGATGCAAGGTGTCGACGGCGGCGAGCACCTCGTCCACGCCGTAGGGCTCCGCGCGCGGCGGCAGATCGCGCCCCATGCGGAAGGCGAATTCAGGTTCGCCGACGCGCATCTCGTTGCCCTTCATCGACGCGGTGCCGCCATCGGCAATGACGGTGTCGCTTAAGATGCGTCCAGCCATCGGGCCCGCCACGTTGATATGCTTCTGTCCGGCCTCGCTGGTTGCCGCGATCTTCCAGCCGAACAGTTTTGCGGCCGATTGCGTTTCGAGCGCGGCCTGCACGGCGTAGCCCTCGACGCGGCTCTGTGGGCGCAGAGAAATCTCCAGCGTGTCAAGCTTGGTGCCGTCACACCAATGTTGAACGAGGGCGCGCGATGCGGCGGCGATCTGATCCTTGTCGAGCATGTGTCCTCACCCGATGATGATTCTTGTTCGCGGTCCCAGCCGCCGCAGCAATTGTAGCATCGCCGCTTTTGTCATGGAGATGCAGCCCGCGGTCGGCCCGAAATTGTCGCGGGCCAGATGCAAGAACACCGCGCTGCCGCGGCCGGCGATGCGCGGCCTGGTGTTGTGGTCGATCTCGATGATGAAGTCATAGAGATGGTCGGCCCGCTTGAGCCGGTCGCCGCCCTGCTCCCGCCCGAGCCGGACCGGCCGATTGTAGTGGCGGTCGCTGGGGTCCTCACACCAGCCGTCCGCGGCAGTGATGGTCCGCGCCGGCAGGAAGGTCTGCGGGCGGCTGTGGCGGTCGCCACGCCACCATAATTGCCGCGGCCGGAAGCTGCCCCGCGGGGTGCCGCCGTCGCCCTCGCGCTTGTTGGCCAGAATGCCGCCGCGTCCCAACGCCACCGGAATCGTCAGCTGTCCGGCCGTCAGCCAGCCTCGGCGCGGATTACCGGCAGCAGGCCTAACGCGGATCACGACGAGCGGGCCCGAGCGCCTTTTCCTGACGTAACCGACTGAAGTAACTTCATTTTTCATGCGAACGTGCGATGTCGAATTCATTACAGGACATTCATCAAGGCGCCCTGCTATTCTGGGTTAGAGTGGTTCTCGCTTGTGAATCGGTAACAGCCCACTACTTCAACACGAACAACAATAATAACGGCGACCCCTAACTTTCCCATCACGGCTGAGCGCGGCATGCATGCGCGCCGAGCCGGACCCCAAAAGGATGATCCCCTATGGCCAATGCCCGCAAGATCCTGATCGTGGATGACGACACCGATCTGCGCGATACGTTGGTGGAGCAATTATCGCTGCACGAAGAATTTGAAGCCTCCGCCGTCGATACCGGCGCCAAGGGCGCAAGCGCCGCAAAGGCCAACTCCCCCGATCTCGTCCTGATGGATGTTGGCCTGCCCGACACCGACGGCCGCGAGGTGGTCCGGTCCCTGCGTAAGGGCGGATTCAAGGCCCCGATCATCATGCTGACCGGGCACGACACCGATTCCGATACAATTCTGGGCCTGGAATCCGGCGCCAACGACTATGTCGCAAAACCCTTCCGCTTCGCCGTGCTGCTCGCCCGCATCCGCGCCCAGCTCCGCCAGCACGAAGCCAGCGAGGATGCTGTGTTTTCGGTCGGCCCCTACAGTTTCCGCCCGGGCTCCAAGATGCTGACCGCGGCCAATGCCCGCAAGGTCCGGCTGACCGAGAAGGAAACCGCGATCCTTCGCTTCCTGTACCGGGCCGGCCAGATGCCCGTCTCGCGCGAGACCCTGCTCCAGGAGGTCTGGGGGTACAATTCCGGTGTCACCACCCATACGCTGGAAACCCACATCTACCGTCTTCGCCAGAAGATCGAGAAGGACGCCGCCAACCCGGAAATCCTGGTGACGGAAGCCGGTGGCTACAAGCTGGTGCCGTGATACGCTTTGGGGGTGCACGAATCGTTTTAGATCGCGTGCCCGCGAGCTTCGGACCTGAATGTCAATCGACGACGACGTAGTGCTTCTAGAGCGTGTCCCGACATTGCGCCTGTTGGGAGACGCCTCGTTGCGCATGCTGGCGATCGGCTCCGAGCAGCGTGACTTCGTGCGCGGCGACGTCCTGTTCAATCTCGGCGACGATGCCGATGCCGGCTTCGTGGTCCAGCGCGGCGCCTTTCGGGTCGATGACGGCGCCGGCGCTGAAATGATCGCCGGTCCCGGCGCGCTGATCGGCGAGCTTGCGCTGGTGGTGCCGATGAAGCGGCCGTCGAGCGCGATCGCGATCGAGCACTCTTCCGTCATCCGCGTCGCGCGCAGCCTGTTTCAGCGCGTGCTCGAAAGCGATCCGGCCGCAGCGGTTCGCCTTCGCGACGAATTCGCCGTTCGCTCGAGCCAGATCGCCAGCGATATCTTGATGGCGGGTGCGAAGCTGACCATTTAGCCGCTCCGTAGCCCGGATGGAGCGAAGCGCAATCCGGGAATTGCTGTTACGAAAAGAGAAGTCCCGGATTTCGCTGCGCTCCATCCGGGCTACAAGCTTCTTCGCCGTCACACCTCCAGTGTCACCGTCACCGGCACGTGGTCCGACGGACGCTCCCAGCTCCGCGCGTCGCGCAAGATCCTGAAATCGCTGACCGCGTCCTTCAAGGCGCGCGAGACCCAGATGTGATCGAGCCTGCGGCCGCGGTCGCCGACGGTCCAGTCGGCGGAGCGGTAGCTCCACCATGTGTAGACCTTCTCCGACATCGGAATACGCTCGCGCGCGACGTCGATCCACTCGCCGGCGTTCAGCGCCGCCTGAAGCTTCTCGGTCTCGACCGGAGTGTGCGACACCACTTTCAGGAGCTGCTTGTGCGACCACACGTCGTTCTCGTGCGGGGCGACGTTGAGATCGCCGACCAGGATGTGGCGGTCTTCGCCACGCGGATGCAGCGGCTCGCACGCTTTCAGCTCGTCGAGGAAGCGAAGCTTGTGGTCGAATTTCTCGTTCAGCGCGGGATCGGGAATGTCGCCGCCGGCGGGCACGTAGAAATTATGCAGCACCAGCGGCTTTGCGATGTTGGCCTTCTCGCCGAACGACACCGAGATGTGGCGCGAATCCACCTTGTCGCAGAAGGTGCGGATGTCCTTGGACTCGAACGGAATCTTCGAGACGATGGCGACGCCGTGATAGCCCTTCTGCCCGTTCAGCGCGACATGCTCATAGCCGAGCCGCTTGAAGCGCTTCAGCGGAAAGGCATCGTCGATGCACTTGGTCTCCTGGAGGCACAGCACGTCCGGCCGCGCACTCTTGAGAAACTTCGCGACCAGATCGATGCGCAGCCGCACCGAGTTGATGTTCCAGGTTGTCAGGGAAAGACGCATGAGGGACGCGTCATAGCAAGCTCTCGTCGGTGGGCAAAGGCGCAAAGCGTCGTGCCCACGTCTTTTCAAGCTCGTGGCATGGATGGTGGGCACGCTTGCCCACCCTACGGCGTCTCTGCTTAACCCGGCGACGGGCCGTAATTGGTGAAGTCGATCTTGAACATGCCGGGGTCGAGCTTCTTGCCCGCATCGAGATTGTAGACCGCAATCGTGGTGTCGTAGCCCTGCGGGTCGGTGACGGTCCACTGCTTCAATTGGCCGTCCTTGGCGCCGAACATCAACATCAGCCGGCTGGTGCCGACCAGGGCCTGCTTCTCCTCGATGGTGACACTGACGAAGACGTCGTCTGCGGTGACATTGACGACGTTGGTGTCCTTCATCAGGTCGATGCGATCAGACAGCAGGAAACGGAGCGGCGTCTGCGACAGCGGATAGACGTCTTGCGTGGCGAGCTTGCGGTCGCGCACCACGACCGACGATCCGTCGGCGACGATGTCGATCGGGCTCGGCGCATCATATTCGAAGCGCACCTTGCCCGGCTTCTGGATGTAGAAGTCGCCCTGGGTTTTGCTGCCGTCGGGGCCGACCTGGACGAAATTCCCGACCAGCGTCTGAAGCGAGGAGAGGTAGGCGCTGACCTTGGCCGCCTGCGCCTTCTGGTTGGCGTCGAAGGTCTGGAAGATGCTGCTCGGCACGTTGCGGCGTGGGTCCGGAATCACCGGATTCGGTGGCACCTGGGTCGCACCCGTGATCGACGGCCCCCCCGAGGGCGGAGCACCGTCACGGCCCTTCGGCGCGGGCTTTGGCACGGGTACGGTCTGCGCAAAAGACGTCGCGGTCACCATCGCGGCGGTGACGAGAAGCACGCCGGCCACGCGCGCGCTGCGCGCAGCGATGGAGGCAGCGAATCGAATGTCCGGATGTCTGATCAACGCGTCGTCCTGTGTGGCTAGGCGCCTTTTTAGCGTGATTTCGGGCAAAAGCAGATAACGTTTTTGCGTGAAATGCTATTTTGAGGCGACTCGCCTCACATGTGGCTGTCTTCTTCCTCGACCAGAATCTCGCGCTTGCCGGCGTGATTGGCGGGGCCGACAATGCCTTCCAGTTCCATGCGCTCCATCAGCGATGCGGCGCGGTTATAGCCGATTTGCAGGCGGCGCTGGATGTAGCTGGTCGAGGCCTTGCGGTCGCGCTTGACGATGGCGACGGCCTGCGAGAACAGATCGCCGCCGCCGTCCGCGCCCATGCCGGTGGCGTCGAACACCGCGCCGTCCTCGTCCTCGGTCGGCTCCTCGGCCGTGACCGCTTCGAGATATTCCGGCTGTCCTTGCGTCTTCAGGTGGCGCACCACCTTCTCGACTTCCTCGTCCGAAGCAAAAGGTCCGTGCACGCGGCTGATGCGGCCGCCGCCGGCCATGTAGAGCATGTCGCCCTGGCCGAGCAGTTGCTCGGCGCCCATCTCGCCCAAAATGGTGCGGCTGTCGATCTTGGAGGTGACCTGGAAGGCGATGCGGGTCGGGAAGTTCGCCTTGATGGTGCCGGTGATGACGTCGACCGACGGACGCTGCGTCGCGAGGATCACATGCAATCCGGCGGCGCGCGCCATCTGCGCGAGGCGCTGCACCGCGCCTTCGATGTCCTTGCCGGCGACCATCATCAGGTCGGCCATTTCGTCGACGATGATGACGATGTAGGGCAGCGGCTCGAGCGAGAGCTTCTCTTCCTCGTAGATCGCCTTGCCGGTCTCCTTGTCGAAGCCGGTGTGCACCGTGCGCGTTGGCTCCTCGCCTTTGGCCTTCACTTCGAGCAGGCGCGCATTGTAGCCGTCGATATTGCGCACGCCGAGCTTGGCCATGTTCTTGTAGCGCTCTTCCATCTCGCGCACGGCCCATTTCAGCGCGACGACCGCCTTCTTCGGGTCGGTCACAACAGGCGTGAGCAGATGGGGGATGCCGTCATAGACGGAGAGTTCGAGCATCTTCGGATCGACCATGATCAGCCGGCACTGATCAGGGCGCAACCGGTAGACCAGGCTGAGGATCATGGTGTTGATGGCGACCGACTTGCCGGAGCCGGTGGTGCCGGCGATCAGCATGTGCGGGGTGCGGGCGAGATCGATGATGACGGGATCGCCGCCGATGGTCTTACCGAGGCAGAGCGGCAGCTTCGCGACCGTCTCGATGGTTTCCTTGGCGACCAGCAGCTCGCGCAGATAGACCTTTTCACGATGCGCGTTCGGCAGCTCGATGCCGATGGCATTGCGGCCGGGCACGACAGCGACGCGCGCCGACAGCGCGCTCATCGAGCGGGCGATGTCGTCGGCCAGGCCAATCACGCGCGACGACTTGATGCCGGGCGCGGGCTCCAGCTCGTACAACGTGACCACAGGGCCCGGATTGGCCTTCACGATCTCGCCGCGCACGCCGAAGTCTTGCAGCACGCCTTCGAGCGCGCGCGAATTGGCTTCCAGCTCGGCCTTGCTGAGCGGCTGGCGATCGCCGGCCTTGGGCGCGGCCAGCACGGACACGGACGGAAGCTCGAACTTGTCGGAGGATTTCTTGGCGAGAGCCTTCGGCGCGGCCTTCTTGCGCGGCGCGCGCGCGGCCGGCGCTTCCTCTTCCTCCTCGTCGTCTTCCTCGTGCTCCTCCTCGTAATCCTTGTCCTCGGACTGTGGCGAGATCGACGGCGCGGCACGGCCGGCACCGAGATTCGGTTCCTGCCGGTCGAAGGCAATCGCACGGGGCTTCGGTCCGCTCGAGACCAGCGAGCGATAGGCGGTGCCGAGCAGCCAGATCAGTCGCGCCTTGGTGCTCATCAGTGCGTGGAACAGCCAGCCCAGCGACACCGAGCCGCGATCGCTGCCCTCGTTTTCGTCGAGCGGCGTATCGTCATCCTCGATCGGCGCAACCTCTTCGTCGCGCTCGCGTGCGCCGAGACCGCAGGCGATCAGGAAGGTCGCGGCCATCGCGACGAACAAGATTGCGCCGAGCACGATGCGATAGATCGTGCCGGCCGGTCCGAAAATCACCGCGGGCGCGCGCACCAGCGCGTCGCCGACGACACCGCCAATTCCGGTCGGCAGCGGCCAGGCGCCGCCATGCGGCCAGCAGCTCGCAAAGCCTGCCGCGATTACCGTGCAGAGAATCCAGCAACCAAGTCGCAGCGCTTCGCGATCGAACGGGCGATGGGTCAGCATGCGCCAGCCCCACACGGCCACCGTCAGGATCAGCATGATTGCGCCGAGCCCGAGGATCTGCATCGCGAGGTCGGCGCCGATCGCGCCGGCATAGCCGAGAATGTTGCGGATCGGCCGCGAGGTCGCATGGCTGAGACTGGGATCCTGCACCGACCAGGTCATCAGCGCGGCCGAGGCGACGCCCGAGAGCGTGATCAGTCCGAGACCGGTGAGCTCGCGCACGCGGCGCGTCAGTGCCTCGCGGATCGAGGGCGGCAGATGGCCGACCAGGGGAATGACACGTTCGATTGTCGACATGCTCATGGGCCCCGCCTAACCCAGAGTTTCGACCAGGCGGTGCAGCGCCGCCGCCGTGGTCTCACCATCCTGCACCAATGCGAGGCGAATGTAGCCTGCACCGGGATTGAAGCCGTCGGGCTGGAGCCGTGCCAGGTAGCTGCCGGGCACCACGCGCACGCCTGCTTCCTTGAAGAGCCTGACCGTTAGGGCCACGTCGTCGCCGAGCTCGGACGTGTTGAGCCAGACGCAGAAGCCGCCATCGGGCCGGCGATAGCCGTAACGATTGCCGATGATCTGGTCGGCGAGATCGAACTTGATCCGGTAGAGCCTGCGATTCTCCTCGACATGCGCCTCGTCGCCGTAAGCGGCGGTCGCGACATGCTGGAGCGCCGCCGGCACCTGCGGCGCCGCGACGTTGCGCAGCTCGAGAAACATGCTGATGAATTTCTTGTCGCCGGCGGCGAAGCCGACGCGCATGCCCGGCAGGTTGGAGCGCTTCGACAGCGACTGGAACGCGACCACGCGGGTGAAGTCGGGACCGGCGCATTCGAGCGCACTGCCCGGCGCTTCGCGGGTGTAGATTTCCGAATAGCATTCGTCGCTGAGGATGACGAAGCCGTAGCGGTCGGAGAGCTGCTTCAAGCGAAGAAAATAGTCGCGCGATGCGACCGAGCCTTGCGGGTTGGCGGGCGAGGCGAGGTAGAACGCCACCGTGCGCGCCAGCGTGGCCTCGTCGATAGCGTCGAGATCGGGCAGGAAGCCGTTCTCGACCGTGGTCGGCAAGTAGATCTGCTCGCAGCTAGCTGCACGGGCGCCGGCGCCGTAGACCGGATAGAACGGGTTCGGCATCAGGATCGCGGGCTTGCCGAGGCGCGGGCCGACGTAACGCGCGGCCGTGATCGCGGCGAAGAACAGCCCTTCGCGGCTGCCATTGAGGACGAGGACCTCGCTCTCGGGATCGAGCGGCCGCGGCAGCTTGAAGCGCGACGACAGCCAGGTGCTGGCGGCTTTCCGGAACGGCTCGATGCCTTTGCCGAGAGGATAGCGGCCGAAATCGGCGATGTGCTTTGCCAGCACCGGGCCGACGAAATCCGGCACCGGATGCTGGGGCTCCCCAACTGCAAGCGTAATCAAGGGCTTGCCCGGCTGATGCGGCGCCAACAGCTCGTTCAGCCGGATGAAGGGCGAGCGTTCGCTGTCGGAGCTTCCACTGCCCTGCGGCGCACGGGATGAAGCGGTCATTGCCATTCGTTGGGCGCCAGCACTGTTGGAACTGCCGGTCGCATGAATACGCCGGCCGGAAGCGGTTCAGTTCACCATAGATAGGGCGAGGTTAAGACGCGATTAACCATCGGTTGGCGCGCCCGTCCAGAGTGGAATAATGAGGCCGGATAACAACGGAATGCGCCGCGCCCGCGAGGCCGTCGGCCCCCGTATCGTGTGTTTCGAGCAAGCGCAGCCGCAATCGCGCGGTCAAGGCGGGCGAGTGCGTCCGCGTCGCCGTCTACGATACGCCCTATCGGGCTTCTAACGCGCCGGGAGCTTCTCGAACGCCGGCATGCCTGCGGGAATCGCATGGAATTCCTGCTTGTCGCAGGTGTAGATCGCCATCTGCGGATGGAACCGCGCAGGCTCGTCCAGCGTGCCGACCTTCACGATCGCGGCCGGCAGACCCGGAACCTTGGTCACCAGATGCGTGCCGCATTCGGCGCAGAATTCACGGGTGACCGCGCGTTCGAGGTCCTTGCGCGAAAATTGCTTGGGATGTCCAGTGATGTAGCTGAAGCCGGCCGCCGGCATCGCGATGAAGGTGTTGGGCGCGCCGCCCGAGATGTACTGGCACTCGCGGCAATGGCATTGCGCCTGCATCATCGGATCGCCCTCGGCCACGTAGCGCACTTCGCCGCAATAGCATCCGCCTTCCAAACGCATGACGACCTCCCCGATTGTCGTTCGTTATGGTCGATATTTCTGCGCGGGTCGCCGGGAATGGCAATCTTTTTCTTTGGCGCGAGCGGTACAAAAAATACGTCTCCCCCGCAGCTGACCGTGCGTTCCTATCTCTTGGCGAGGCCGCAGCCGTTGAACCCTCGGCCGCGCCAGCACCCGCTGCTCATGCACTCTGCTTCCAGTCGCGGGCAAGCGGTTGAAGCGCAATCCGCGCGGCCACCGAGACCGACACACGCCACCGCGCACTTGCCCCGCATCGCCGAGCAGCTCAGCCCTCCGCCGGTCTGCCGGGATTGTCCACCCTCGCGCTGCTGGGGTGGGATCACGGCTGTCTTGTCGTCGCGTTTTGCGCCGCGCTTCGGATCAGCCTGGGCCGGATTTGCATCCGGGCTCTGCGGTGCCAGCTTCGACAATTCCATCCGGCACGGCCGCGTAGTTTCGGTGCGAACGCCGGCTCCGCCCGAATCCTTCAGCGCGAGGACGATCTTGTATTGATAGGGACTGCCGGCGGGCCGACGCAGCGGGTCGTTCTCGCCGATGATGCCTTTGACCAAGATGCTGGACCTGCCATCGGCCTCTATCCTTCCATCGTAGACGGTCGAACCCGGCTTGCCCTCGTCGCCAAAAGCCGCGTGAAGCACCCCGTCCTTGATGCGCAGGGCATACTGATAAAAGCCTTCCGCAAATGGCGGTCGGCTCTCGCAGGTTTCCTTGCCGATCCAGGTTCCGTCGAAGGCGGTGCTGCGTATCACGTCATCTGCGGATTTCGTCAGCGCCGCGAGACGGGACTTCGCAAGGTCCGCGAACGCGCAGGCCGGGAAGCGCGCGAGGTGGTCCTTGAAGGCGGCAAGCGACCCGAGCGCTTCCGCGCTGCGCCAATGATCTCCGGCCTCCGCGCAGGAGTCGGCCTGAGGGGCGGCAGGGGACAACGCTGCCGTCTCGGGCTTGCCGTTCAGATAGAACTCGCCGAAGAACGACAGTGAAAGCTCGGGTACCTGAGTGCCCTTGGTCCGCTGGTAGACGCCGGCGCTGATCGTCTGAAACACCGTATTGATGCTGTCCCTGTCACGGATGTGCTGCAGGAACGCGCTGGTATAGGGACTGTTGCGGCCGTTGCCGTCATCGGCGGTGCGCCCGGCCTGGGTCGCATAGGAGATAATGGTGCCCTCCGGGCTCTCCATCTTGGCCAGCCCGCGTCCGAGGGTCACGCCGCGACCCTGGCCGACATTTCGCCGGAGCTCGTCGGCGAATGGATTGTCGCGGCAGGCGTCGAGCACGAGGATCCGCAGGTTCTTTGCCTGCTGCAGATCCGCGAGGATCTCGTCCGCGCGCACCAGGCGCCTCAGGTCGACCTCGTCGCGGACGACGGCATCGACGGGCACCAGATAGTTGACGCCGGCGACCTGAAGGGCGTGCCCGCTGTAATAAAACAGGGCAACGTCAGCGCCCCGGGCCTCGCGCGCGAAGCGAAGAACGGCGTCCTGCATGGCGGACTGATCGAGATCTGTCGCGACGAGGGGATCGAATCCTGATCGTTTCAGGGCCGCTCCAACGTCGACCGCATCATTGGTCGGATTGGGCAGCGCGGGAACGTTCCTGTAGGCGCTGTTTCTGATCACCAGCGCGACGCGCTTGTCGGCCTGGGCTTCCAAAACGGACAGGACGAGCAGCCATGAACACAATGCGAGGCGAATGAACAGGCGCATGAAATGAGCCCCAATCGGCCCATGATATTCCTCAACGCCGACACAAAGCAATTTGTGCGGGCACTCCGCGAGGACAAAAAGAAAGGGGCTCCAACTTGCGCTGGAGCCCCTCAACGGTCGGGGCATTGCCGGGTATGTGCCCAAACCGTAGTTCTGGGCGCGATCCCCGAACGGATCGCGCCCCGGGAGAACACTTACATGTTGTAGGCGCGCTCGGTGTGCTCGGTGATGTCGAGGCCTTCACGCTCGGTCTCGACATTGGCGCGCAGGCCAACGATCACATCGACGACCTTGTAGAGGATCGCCGAACCGATACCCGACCACACCAGCGTGGTGCAGACGCCCCAGAGCTGGGAGACCATCTGCGCCGCGAAGTCGTAATCGGCAACCTTCGGCGGGATCGCTGTGTAGTCGACGATACCGGCGCCGCCGAGGGCCGGGTTGACGAGGATGCCGGTGCCGAGAGCGCCGATGATGCCGCCGACACAGTGCACGCCGAACACGTCGAGGGAGTCATCGTAGCCGAGCGCGTTCTTCACCACGGTGCAGAAGAACAGGCAGACCACGCCGACGACCAGGCCGAGGACGATCGCACCCATCACGCCGGAGAAGCCGGCCGCAGGCGTGACCGCCACGAGGCCCGCGACAGCGCCGGAGATGATGCCGAGCACGGAGGGATGACCCTTCACGATCCACTCCGCGAACATCCACGACAGCGCAGCGGCCGCGGTGGCGACGAAGGAGTTGGTCATGGCGAGGGCGGCGCCGCCGTTGGCTTCGAGGTTGGAGCCGGCGTTGAAGCCGAACCAGCCGACCCAGAGCAGCGAGGCACCGATCATCGACATGGTCAGCGAGTGCGGAGCCATCAGCTCCTTGCCGTAGCCGACGCGCTTGCCGATCAGCAGAGCGCCGACGAGACCTGCGATGCCGGCGTTGATGTGCACCACGGTGCCGCCCGCGAAGTCGATCGCGCCCTTCTTGAAGATCCAGCCGGCGTCGGCGTTGATCTCGTCCAGCTTGGCCTGGGCCGCGGTCTTCGCCGCCGCATCACCCGCCGCAGCGAGTGCCTTGGCCGCATCCTGGATCATGTCCGGGCCGGGCCAGTACCAGACCATGTGCGCGATCGGGAAGTAGATCAGCGTGACCCAGAGCGGGATGAACAGCGCGATCGCCGCGAACTTCATGCGCTCGGCAAAGGCGCCGACGATGAGGGCGGGCGTGATCGCCGCGAAGGTCATCTGGAAGCATATATAGATGAGCTCCGAGATGTTGGCGTCGACGCTGAAGGTCGCGGCCTTCGAGTCGGTGGTGACGCCCATCATGAAGGCCTTGGAGAAGCCGCCGATGAAGTCGGAGCCGCCGGTGAAGGCGAGGCTGTAGCCGTACACGGCCCAGATCACGGTGACGACGCAGACGGTGTAGAACACCTGCATCAGGACCGAGAGCATGTTCTTGGAGCGGACGAGGCCGCCGTAGAACAGCGCGAGGCCGGGGATCGTCATCAACAGCACGAGCACTGTCGATGTCAGCATCCAGGCGTTGTCTCCCTTGTTGACCGTTGGCTCGGCGTAGGCTGCGGTCGCAGCGAACATGCCGACTGCGAGGGCGGCCAGTCCCGCGCCATAGGGACGCTTAAACGTCATTTCATTTACTCCTGATTGGATTTTGGTTGAGCGCGAAATCAAAGGGCCGCGGCGTCGGCCTCGCCGGTGCGGATGCGAACCGCATGGTCGAGGTTGATGACGAAGATCTTGCCGTCGCCGATCTGTCCGGTTTTGGCGGCGGACGTGATCGCATCGATCGTCTTGTCGACCTGGTCGGAGGCGACAGCGACTTCGATCTTGATCTTGGGCAGGAAGCTCACGGCGTATTCGGCGCCGCGGTAGATTTCCGTATGGCCCTTCTGGCGGCCATATCCCTTGACTTCCGTCACCGTAAGACCGTGAACGCCGATGGCGGTCAGGGCGTCACGGACTTCTTCCAGCTTGAATGGCTTGATAATCGCCATAACAATTTTCATGGGTCCTATCCCCGCTTGGGCCCGGTCCGGACGTGGCCGGGCGTTTCTCGACTGGTTCGCCACGAGGGAGAAAGTTCACTACGCGGGCACAGCCAGGACCCCTAGAATCAAATGCCGTGCCAGATCGGGCGCGTTGCCTAACGGACTATGAAAACGGGGGTTTTCGCGTTTGGCGGGTATTGCGGCGCGGTGCGCTATTACGTCGCGCCCAATACGTGATCATGCCTGCTTAAAATGAAGGCACGACAGGCTGCCGACACAATGTTGCTCACGTGTCGGGCAGCAGAAAGGTAATTTGGTAAGGTCGGCGCTTATCGCAGGGCTTCACCGTGCTGCGAAATATCGAGCCCCTCCAAGTCGTGCTCACGGGATACGCGCAAGGGCACGAACAGGCCGACCAGCTTGAGCAAGACGAAGCTCACGCGGCCGACCAGGCGCGGTAGCGCGGCCAGAGGGCCGGACCAGCACCTGCTGCGGGCGGCATTCGATCAGGGCGGGGTGCCGCTGCCGTTGTCGGACCGTCAGGCGGCGTCGCGTTCCGCAAAGACCCTGTCGATCAGTCCCCATTCGACCGCTTGTTTCGCGGTCATAAAGTGGTCGCGGTCCAGAGTCCGTTCCACCTCCTCCTCGGGACGCCCGCAATGCTGTGCATAGAGCCGGATGATGCGCCGCTTGGTTTCCTGCATTTCGGTTGCATGGATCAGGATGTCGGACGCTTGGCCCTGGAAGCCGCCGAGCGGCTGATGCACGTGGAGGCTCGCATTGGGCAGGGCAGCGCGGTGACCGGGCTCGCCGGCCATCAGCAGGAACGAGCCCATGGAGCGCGCGGTGCCCATGCACAGCGTATGGACCGGCGCCTTGATGAATTGCATGGTGTCGTACATCGCCAGTCCGCTGGTGATCACGCCGCCATAGGAATTGATGTAGAGATTGATCGGCTTGTTCGGATTCTCCGCCTCCAGGAACAGCAGCTGCGCGCAAACCAGTCCGGACGTCGCATCATTGACCTCGCCGTTCAGGAAGATGATGCGCTCGCGCAAGAGCCGCGAATAGATGTCGAAGGATCGCTCGCCGCGGGCGGACTGTTCGACGACTATAGGGACGAGTTGCAGCATGTCGCGCATCGGCGACCTCCATTTCTGCAGGTGATGAAGTCTGTTTGTCGTTAGGCCGCGCGCATCAGGCAGCAATTGGCATTGGCCGCCTGCGGCAGCTTTGCTCGATCGTCGCAGGCTTGCTGGATGATGCGAACGCGGGTGCCGCCGGTTTCGTTTGGTTCGATCCGGAAGGTGACGTGGCTTTCGCGAAACGGCGGTTCGGAATCGCGGAGGCGGTAGCGCACCTCTTCGCCCGCGATCGATGATTCAGGTTCGGCGCCCGCAAGGTCGGAGCCCGGCAGCCAGCGCTCGCGCAGGGCCGGAATGGTCACGGCGCGCCAGACCTTCGCCGGCGGCGCATCGAGGTCATATTCGAGCACCAGGGCTGGGGCGGCGTGATCAGGCTTCACTGCGTCGCTCATTGATCCAGGTCCTTATTGGTCCATGTCCTTCAAGAGACCGGCGAGCGCTTCCATGCGCTTCGGCCAGTAGGCGCGGTAGCGCGCAAGCCATGTCCCGATGGTGGCGATCCCGTCCGGGTCGACCTCGTAGTTCACAAAGCGGCCCTGCCGCTGTTCGCGCACCAGGCCTGCCCCACGCAGCACCGCGAGATGCTGCGACATCGCCGGTTGGCTGATCTCCAATCCGTCGCGCAAAGCGCTGGCATTCAGGCTTCCGCCAGCGAGCTTTTCAAAGACCTTTCGACGCGTCGGGTCGGCCAGCGCCTTGAAGATGTCGGCTTCGATCATGATAACACATAAGCACGTGCTTATGTGTTGCGCAAGCCCGAAGTGAGCTGCGGCCGTCCAGTGTTTCGAGCGACCCGCTGGCAGCCTGATGTGCTACTGCAATGCCTCTCCGTGCTGCGAAATATCCAGCCCCTCCAGCTCGTGCTCACGCGATACGCGCAAGGGCACGAACAGCCCGACCAGCTTGAGCAGGACGAAGCTCACACCGGCCGACCAGACGAAGGTGACGGCGACCCCGTAGAGCTGGAGTAACAGCTGCTGCGGATGGCCCTCGATCAGGCCGGCGGTGCCGCCGATCGCGCTGGTTGCGAACACGCCGGCCATCAGGGTGCCCGTCAACCCGCCGATGCCGTGGACGCCGAACACGTCGAGCGAATCGTCATAGTCGAAGCGGCGCTTCAGCCAGGTGCAGGCCCAGTAGCAGACGAGGCCGGCGATCACGCCGATGACGATGCCGTGCCATGGTGCGACGAAGCCCGAGGCCGGCGTGATGGTGCCGAGGCCCGCGACCGCGCCGGAGATCATGCCGAGCACGGAGGGCTTGCGTCGTGTCGACCATTCGATCGCCCCCCAGGTCAGCGCGCCGGAGCAGGCTGCAAGATGGGTCGCAATGATCGCCATGACCGCGCGCGAGTTGGCGGCGCCCGCCGAGCCGCCATTGAAGCCGAACCAGCCCACCCACAGCAGCCCCGTGCCCATCACCGCGAGCGAAAGATCGAACGGCGACAGATTTTCGGTGCCATAACCATGACGGCGTCCCATCACCTTGGCTGCGACGAGGCCGCCGGTGCCGGCCGACAGATGCACAACGAGGCCGCCGGCGAAATCCACCACGCCCATGCTGGCGAGAAAGCCACCGCCCCACACCCAATGCGCCAGCGGAATGTAGACGAAGATGAACCAGCCGATCGAGAACAGCAGATAGGCGGAGAACCGCATTCGGTCGGCGACCGAGCCCGCGACCAGTGCCACCGTGATGATCGCAAAGGTCATCTGGTACAGCATGAACAGCGATTCCGGGATCGTCTTCGCGGCCGGGTTCACGCTGTCCATCGTCATGCCGACGAGGAACCAGCGGTCGAGCGTGCCGATCCACGGGCCGTCGCCGACGAAGCACAGCGAATAACCGAATGCGACCCAGAGAATGGAGATCAGCGTCACCGCGGCAAGGCTCTGCGCCATGGTCGCGAGCACGTTCTTCTTGCGCACCATGCCGGAATAGAACAGCGCCAGCCCCGGGATTGTCATCATCAGCACCAGCGCGGTGGCGACGATCATCCAGGCGGTGTCGGCGGTGTTGATCTCGGGGCCCGCGGCGTGCGCCGGCGATGCAATGATGCACGCAAGTCCGACCGGCGCAGCCATAGACGCCGCGCGGCGCAACAATCCCGCCATGTCATTTTCCCCAGCATATTGATTGCGTCGCACGCTGTGGCGTCGTTGCCCGGTGCGATCGAAGAAGAGCGAGTTTAGAGCGCGTCGCTGTCGGTTTCGCCGGTGCGGATGCGCAGCGCGTGATCGATCGGCGTGACGAAGATCTTGCCGTCGCCGATCTGCCCGGTGCGTGCCGTTGCGGTAATCGCGCTGACGGCCTTCTCGGCGACATCGGAGGCGACCGCGATCTCGATCCGCAGCTTCGGCAGGAAGTTCACGACATATTCGGCGCCGCGATAGATCTCGGTATGGCCCTTCTGGCGGCCATAGCCCTTCACCTCGGTCACGGTCATGCCGTGAACGCCGATCGCCGTCAGTGCCTGACGGACTTCATCGAGCTTGAAGGGTTTGATGATCGCGACGACGAGTTTCATGGTCAGGCCTATTCCCCGGGATGCGCTACGCCGTTGTCCTCGGCACCGCGTCAATCTGGCATCATTCCGGGCAAATGGCATAAAAAAGTTGCAGTTTGAAGGAGAAAATCGTGGGGGGCTTTTGGCCGGCCGCCTATGTACAGGGCAGCCGTTCATCCTCCACAATGCATTTTTGGCCTGGATGCGGTGAACCCAAGCGTCCCGGCCGGGACATAAGTATGTTTGAGGGGGGCGCGTCATGGCGAGTTGGTTCTATGCATCCGAAGGCAAGCAGCAGGGCCCCTATCCGGAGGGGCAATTTCGCGACCTCGTGAAACAGGGCGTCGTGCGCCCGGACACGCTGGTGTGGTCCGAGGGCATGGCGGGTTGGCAGAAGGCCGCCGAGATCCCCGGCCTGATCGGTGGCGGCGGTCCGCCGATGGTCCCGGCTGGCGGTCCGCCGATGATGGGCGCCAGTGGCTACGGTGGCGCCGGCGGCGGTTCGCTGTCGGTCGATTTCGGCATCCTCGAGTTCACCTGGCGCAGCATCGTGATGCTGATCGGCATGTGCTTCATCATCCCGGTGCCGTGGGTGTTCGTCTGGTACACCAAATGGATCGTGTCCTGCGTCAAGGTTCCGGGGCGGCCCAACCTCAGCTTCACCGGCAATGCGATGACGCTTGTGCCCTGGTTTTTCGGCTTCATCGTGCTGGCGATCGTCATCGCCTTCACCGGCATCCAGTTGCTGAGCAACCTGCTGTTCATCGTCCAGATCGTTCTCTACTGGCTCCTGGTCAAATGGATGGTCGCAAATCTCGCCTCCAACGGTCAGCCGCTCGGTCTCAGCTTCACGGGCTCGGTGTGGGCCTATATCGGGTGGAATCTGCTGTTCGCGATCTCCATCATCACCATCATCGGCTGGGCCTGGGTCGCCGCGGCGCAGCTTCGCTGGTTCTGCCGCAACATCGAGGGCACGCGGCGCGAGATCGTCTTTAAGGGTAGCGGACTAGGGATTCTCTGGCGCGGAATCGTGGCCGCGATTCTCTCCAGCCTCATCATCCCGATCCCGTGGGTGTATCGCTGGATCATGAACTGGTTCGCGTCGCAGACCGAACTCGCTCCGCGCGGGTAGCTCTGAGCATGATCCAAACATCGCCTTAAGTGCGATCAATCGCGCTTAAGGCGATCAGCTCTTCCGCTCGCGCACGGAGCCTTCCTGCGCGACGGAGGCGACGAGCGTGCCATCCGGCTTGAAGATCAGGCCGCGGGTCAAGCCGCGGCCGCCCTGGGCGCTCGGTGAATCCTGCACGTAGAGCAGCCATTCGTCGGCGCGGAAGGGGCGGTGAAACCACATCGCGTGATCGAGGCTCGCCGGCATCATGCGCTTGTCGAACAGCGTGCGGCCGTAGCGTGCCATCACGGCATCGAGCAGCGAGAAGTCCGACGCATAGGCCAGCGCGCAGAGGTGCAGCGCCGGATCGTCCGGCAGCGTTGCCGCGGTCTTGATCCAGACGTGGATGCGGCCGTCGTCGATCTTCTCACCGAAATAGCGGCCGAGCTCCACGGGACGCAGCTCGATCGGCCGATCGGATTCATAGTAGCGGCGGATGAAGTCCGGCATCTCGCGGAACATCGGCTGCTTCGCCACCTCCTCCGCCGTGAGCTTTTCCGGCGGCGGCACGTCCGGCATCTTTTCCTGGTGGTCGAACGCGCTCTCTTCCTCAGCGTGGAACGACACCATGATCGAGAAGATCGCGTTGCCATGCTGGATCGCAGTGACGCGGCGCGTCGAATAGCTCTTGCCGTCGCGCAGGCGCTCGACCTGGTAGATGATCGGGATCTGCGGATCACCCGGCAGGATGAAATAGCAATGCAGCGAGTGCGGCAGCCGGCCCTCGACCGTGCGGCAGGCCGCAACCATGGCCTGCCCGATCACCTGCCCGCCGAACACCCGCTGCCAGCTCGTCTTCGGGCTGTTGCCGCGGAACAGATTCACCTCGAGCTGTTCGAGGTCAAGGATCGCGATGAGGTCGATCAGGCTTTTGGACATATGGTGCTTTCTCAGGATCCCGTCATTCCGGGGCATCGCGGCAGCGATGAACCCGGAATCTCGAGCTGACAATCTCTGGATTCCGGGTTCGCGCTTACGCGCGCCCCGGAATGACAAACTGGGCCGTTCCGCCCTTGTTTCACCGCACTGTTTCGCCCACCTCAAGTCTGCTAGCAAGACCAGGATTTAGCCGGGAATTTTGGCAGGAAACTTGGCAGGAAACTTGGCAGGAAAAACTTGGTATGTCGGTACAGGGTAGCATTGTCATTGGCGGCGGCGCGTTTGCCGGCCTCGCGCTGGCCCTAGCGCTGCGGCAGGGGCTCGGGCCCGAGATTCCCGTCATCGTTGCCGACCCCGCGCTTGCGACACGGCCGAGCCGCGACCCGCGCGCGACCGCGATCGTGGCCGCTTGTCGCCGGCTGTTCGAGGCGATAGGCGCCTGGGACGACGTCAAGGGCGAGGCGCAGCCGATCCTCGACATGGTCGTCACCGATTCCAAGCTGGAAGACGCCACGCGTCCGGTGTTTTTGAACTTTGCCGGCGATGTCGCGCCTGGCGAACCCTTCGCGCACATGGTCGAGAACCGACGCCTGATCGATGCACTGGTGGTGCGCGCCGAGGCCGAGGGTGTCGAGCTCCGCGCCACCACCGTGGCGTCCTACGATTCGCGCGCCGACGGCATCGAGGTGACGCTCGGCGATGGCAGCGTCGTCGCGGCCAGCCTCCTGGTCGCCGCTGACGGCGCAAGGTCGAAACTGCGCGAACGCGCCGGCATTGCCACCCATGGCTGGGAGTATGACCAGTCCGGCATCGTCGTCACCGTCGGTCACGAGCGCGATCACGAGGGGCGTGCGGAAGAACACTTTTTGCCCGCAGGCCCATTCGCGATCCTGCCGCTTTCCGGCAAGCGATCGTCACTGGTGTGGACCGAGCGCCGGGCGGAAGCCGCGCGCATCGTGGCTCTGAGCGATGAGGAGTTTCACGGCGAGCTCGAGCAGCGCTTTGGCCTGCACCTCGGCGAGGTGAAGGCACTCGACAAGCCGCGCGCGTTTCCGCTGTCCTATTTTGTCGCGCGCTCCTTCATCGGCGAACGGCTGGCGCTGGTTGGCGATGCCGCGCATGTCATCCATCCGATTGCGGGCCAGGGCCTCAACATGGGGCTGAAGGATGTCGCCGCATTGGCCGAGGTCGTCGTCGACGCCGCGCGACTCGGCATGGATATCGGCGAGGCCGGCGTGCTCGAGCGCTACCAGCGCTGGCGGCGCTTCGACACCATGGCGATGGGGGTTGCCACCAACTCGCTGAACTTCCTGTTTTCCAACCAGTCGACGCTGCTGCGCACCGTGCGCGACATCGGCCTCGGCCTTGTCGACCGCGCGCCGCCGCTGAAGAATTTGTTCATCCGCGAGGCCGCCGGACTCACCGGCGAGGTGCCGCGGTTGTTGAAGGGCGAGGCGCTGTAATTCTCGCTGGCGCCGCACTCTCCACTGTCGTCCCGGACAAGCGAGCGTAGCGAGCGCTGATCCGGGACCCATATGTGGACGGCCCCCGTGGCACAAGAGCTTTTTGGTGAGATCGGATCGCTTGCATCCATATGTCCGGCCTGTTGAGTGCGATGGATTAGATCGCTGGCCAAGATGGTTTGCGCGATGCGGGTTCCAAACAACCCGGCGACCTGCTGGCGGCCAATGGGTCCCACGGAATGTCTCGCATCGTTGCTCGATCGATCGCTCCATCTGCTCCTGCAGCTCCGGGTCGGCCGGCGAGCGAGCCCGCCGGTCGGCCAATCTGTTAGGCGGGGACTACCGCGGCGGCATTCAACCGTGCCGCGTCGTAACTCTCGCCGCTGATCATCAGCTTCCAGGCGATGCGGGCCACCTTGTTGGCGAGCGCCACGGCCGCAAGCTTCGGCGGCTTGCGCGCAATCAGCGCCAGCAGCCAACGTGAGTGTTGGCCGCGGCCTCGTCGGGCCTGCTGGATCACGGCCGTGGCCCCGATCACGAGCAGCCGCCTCAGATCCTCGTCGCCCGCCCGGGTGATCTTGCCAAGCCTGGTCTTGCCGGCGGTGGAGTGGTCCTTGGGCGTCAATCCCACCCAGGCCGCAAAGTGACGACCGGAGCGGAACGCCCGCGGATCCGGCGTCTTCATCACCAGCGCGGTGGCAACGATCGGACCGACCGAGGGGATCTGCGCCAAACGCCGGCCCATGGCATCGCCACGGTGCCAGGCCATCAGCCTGGCTTCGATCGCCTCCAGCTCGCTCTCGAGCTTGGCGCATTCGCGGCCCAGCACGACAAACAGCTCGCGCGCCAGGACGGGAAGCGTCTCGTCCTGCGCAATCTGCGCCAGCAACGGCTCGATCTTGTCCAGCCCCTTGGGCGCAATCAGGCCAAACTCCGCCGCATGGCCGCGGATCGTATTGGTCAACTGAGTGCGCCGGGCGATCAGCCCGTCGCGGATGCCCGTCAGCATCAATGCGGCTTGCTGCTCGGCGCTCTTCACCGGCACGAACCGCATGGTCGGTCGGCTCATCGCCTCGCAAAGCCCTTCCGCGTCCCGTCCGTCGTTCTTGTTCCGCGACACGTAGGGCTTCACCAGTTGCGGCGCCATCAGCTTCACCTCGTGGCCGAGCTTGCGAAGCTCTCGCGCCCAATGTTGCGAAGCCCCGCAGGCCTCCATCCCGATCACGGTCGGCGGCAACTTGGTGAAGAACTCGAGCACCTGCTTGCGCGAAAGTTTCTTGCGCAGCACAGGCCGCTCATCCTCATCAACCCCATGCAGCACAAAAATATACTTCGACGTATCCATTCCAATGCGGATAATCTGGTTCACGGGCGGCTCCTGCGAATGAGTTTCTGACAACCTCATTCTGGCACACTGATGCCGTAGGGGGCCGTCCACCCCATCAACCACAGGGAGTGGTTATGACGCGAGATGGCAACTCCGAGCCTTCGCCAAACTACTCTCTGTGGTTGGGTCCCGGCCTTCGCCGGGACGACACCGAGAATATTGCGCGGCCATCGCGCCCTCAATCGATCTTGCGCGCCTCTTCCGGCAGCATGATCGGGATGCCGTCGCGGATGGGATAGGCGAGTTTTGCGGAGCGCGAGATCAATTCCTGCTTCGCCGAATCGAACTCCAGCGGGCCCTTGGTCAGCGGGCAGACCAAAATCTCCAGCAGTTTGGGATCGACGCTGTTTTCGGGGCGTTCCGTGGGCGCGTTCATCATGATCTCCGGCGGTCGGTTGCCTCTAGCACAGAAAATCGCGGCCGCCCATCGCGCTTTAGGCCGACACCATCCGCAGGATCTCGTCGAGCAGGACCTGGAGCCGTGGAGCTGGAACCGGCGCTCCCGACAGCGCGAAGCCGAGAAACGTCCAGTACAACAGGGAGTGGTTATGACGCGAGATGGCAACTCCGAGCCTTCGCCAAACTACTCTCTGTGGTTGGGTCCCGGCCTTCGCCGGGACGACACCGAGAATATTGCGCGGCCATCGCGCCCTCAATCGATCTTGCGCGCCTCTTCCGGCAGCATGATCGGGATGCCGTCGCGGATGGGATAGGCGAGTTTTGCGGAGCGCGAGATCAATTCCTGCTTCGCCGAATCGAACTCCAGCGGGCCCTTGGTCAGCGGGCAGACCAAAATCTCCAGCAGTTTGGGATCGACGCTGTTTTCGGGGCGTTCCGTGGGCGCGTTCATCATGATCTCCGGCGGTCGGTTGCCTCTAGCACAGAAAATCGCGGCCGCCCATCGCGCTTTAGGCCGACACCATCCGCAGGATCTCGTCGAGCAGGACCTGGAGCCGTGGAGCTGGAACCGGCGCTCCCGACAGCGCGAAGCCGAGAAACGTCCAGTACAGGATTTGCGCGCGGGCCTGCGCCATCGCGGGCGTCAGTCCGCGCCGCTCCAGCAGCGTCTCGACGTAGTCGAGCCTGCGGCGGTCGATGGCACGAACCGCTCCCTGAGCGGCTGCATCGAACGCCGCCCAGTTGCGCACCGCCCGCTCGAGATCGAGCCGCGCCCCAAACGTCCTGCGCAGCAGCGCTTTCAGCGGCTCATCGTTGTCGGCCTCGACATCGGCGATGATCTGCTCGGCCGCGATCTCGCGCCAGCGCTTCAAGATGGCAGCGTGGAACGCGCCGAGATCGGCAAAATGCCAATAGAAGCTGCCGCGCGAGACGCCCATGGTCTTCGCCAGCGGATCGGCCTTCAGCGCGGTGAAGCCGCTTTTCGTGAGCGCCCTGAGACCCTGGTTGATCCAATCGTCGGCGGAGAGCTGTTCGGTCATGTCGGATTCCCAGGAACCGACCATACACTACTGTATTGACAGCTGGGGGCAAGCAGGCGCATAAACAATACAGTGCTGTATGGATGGAGTTGCCCATGCGCGACCTTCTGCTGCAATGTTCCGGCGCTGCCGCGATCGTGCTGGCGCTGATTCACGGCATGCTCGGCGAGACCAAAGTGTTCGCTCGCGCCTCTATCGAGCCGCCGCGGCTGCGCACGCTGATCCGGCTGGTCTGGCAGGCCGGTACGGTGGCGTGGATCGGCGGCGGCGTGCTGCTGCTCGCCGCGCCCTGGATGGAATCGAACATCGCGCGCCACTGGATCGTCGTGACGCTCGCGATCGTGTTCGGCTTCGCGGCGCTGGCCAATGCCTGGGCGACGCGCGGGCGTCATTTCGGCTGGGTCGGGATGAGTGCCGTCACGGCACTCGCGGTTGCCGGCTATTAGCGGATGTGCGTCGACCCATGAGGTTACCCATGAGACGTAAGGCCGCAGCAACGCGTGAGAAGCACACTGTGCCTGGAGCGCACTGATCTTTTTGCCGATGTTAGAACTTCTCTAAAGCAATCCACGCCCGAACCGGATTGACTTGACCATCGCCTTTGCTTCCTTCGATGTCGCTTCGCGCAAGGCGTTGCGCACACGACAGAGGAGGAGACGTTCGTGAAGGTCATTCGTGTTGTTGCCATTGCACTGACGATCGGGATTGGCATGGGGTCCACGGCCATGGCCGACGGCTTCAAGGATTGCACCAAGCTCGACAAGGCGTCGTGGAAGCCGGCGACCGACGCCGAAGCCAAGGCCAAGGCGCTGGGCTACGAGGTGCGGCGCTCCAAGATTGAAGGCTCGTGCTATGAGGTCTATGGCGTCAAGGAAGGCAAGCTTTACGAGCTGTTCTACAGCCCGGAAGATCTCAGCCTGAAGCACACCATTGCAAAGTAAACGGCGCCAAGCGAACCGCACAAAGTAAACCGAGGCGTATGACAGAAGCGGTGCCAGAAGCGCGCGGGGAGCCCAGTCGGGCCCCCGCGGATCGAACCGCTTCGCGGCAGGTCGAGGTCTGGGACCTCCCGCTGCGCCTCTGGCATTGGGTTCTCGCCGTCTGTGTTCTGGTCGCCTGGTTCACGCCCACCGTCTATGACGGGCTTCACCGCATTGTCGGCTATGCCGTGATCGCGCTTCTCGCCTTCCGCCTGGTCTGGGGGTTTTGGGGAAGCCGCTACTCACGTTTTCGCATGGTCGGGGTCAGGCTTCGCGCCGCGCCAAGCTATCTCTGGAATCTGCGCCGCGGCATCAGCGGCCGCTATATCGGGCTCAACCCCGCCGGCACCTTGATGCTGGTAGCGCTGCTGCTGTCGCTCGCGGTCTCGGTGATCACCGGCGCGATGTCGGTGACCGCCACCTTCTTCGGCGTCTGGTGGATCGAGGACACCCACGCTTATGCGTCGGACGCCGTCATCGTCCTCGCCGTGCTGCATGTGGTGGGCGTGGTGCTGATGGGACTGCTCCAGCGCGAGAACCTGATCCGCGCGATGATCACGGGTCGCAAGCGTATCCGCGGTCACTCCTAAGCAGGACCGGGTTATTTCGAACCGATAGAGCCTCGAGCCCGCCGAAGCCGTAGTTTCACGGGAATTAAGCCCCTCGCCCGCCCAGGCTACCGGTAAACGGCACCATTGTTGAGCTTGGGTTTACCTTTCGATAGGCATGCAACCGAGCATTGCAGAAAATTAACGCGAAGAAAGCCAATTGGATCAATCGTCGAAATATTGACGAGGGAGCGATCTGAATGTTCCGCGTTTTTACCTGCGTCACGGAAGACCATGATTGGCGGCTTGTCATGCTCGCTGGTCTGGTTTGCTTCATTGCAAGTATTGTGGCCGTCAGCATCTTTCATCGCGCGATCGCGTCGCGAGCTCGGGCGCGGCTGATCTGGATTGCGATCGCGGGCGCCGCCATCGGCTATGGAATTTGGGCAACGCATTTTGTCGCAATGCTCGCCTATGAGCCCGGCGTCTCAACCAGTTACGGCATCGTTCTGACAGCGCTGTCGCTCGCCGCGGCGATGATCCTGACGTCAGGTGGTTTTGGCGTTGCCGTCAGTAACTCCGGCCGATGGCGCGCGGCTGCCGGCGGCGGCATCATAGGCGCCGGTATTGCGAGCATGCACTATCTCGGCATGTGGGCCCTCGAAGTGCCTGGCCGCGTGACCTGGTCGTCGGAGCTGGTGTTCGTCTCGATCGCCCTCGGCATGGTCCTGGGCTACGCTGCACTCGCGGTCGCCCTGGCCCGCAACGACAAATGGGGGACCTTCGTCGCGGCGCTGCTGCTGACGCTCGCAATCGTGTCGCATCATTTCACGGCTATGGGGGCCGTGCAGATCGTTCCAGACCCGACGTTGAACGGCGGTACCTTGTCGCTTTCTCCCAGCTTTCTTGCCGTGGCAATTGCAGGTGTGGCTCTGTCAGTGCTCGGGATGAGTTTTGTCGGTGTGCTGGCGGATCGCCGGCTTGCGACCAGAACCAGCAGATTCGAGGAAATCATCAGTGAGCTTTCGCTCGCCAGGCAACAGGTGGAAGATTCGCAAAAGGAAATCCAGGACCAGAAAATCAGGCTGGACACGGCCATCAACAACATGGTCGAGGCCCTGTGCATGTTCGATGCAGAGAAGCGACTTGTCGTCTGCAACGAGCGCTATGCCCTACTCTATCGGCTGCCGCCGGAACTGCTGAGAACGGGCACATTGCACACGGACATCATCAGGCATCGTATTATGAATGGCATCCTCAAGGGCGACCCCAGCGAGGGTGCTGCCGAGCAATTCATCTCGAAGTTGGCCGCGTTGCCGTTCGATGCAGTCTCGAGCAGGATCGACGAGTTTGCAGATGGTCGGTTGATCTGCGTGACGCGACAGCCAATGGCCGGCGGCGGGTGGGTGGCCACGCATCTCGACGTTACCGAGCAACGCCGGTCCGAGGCCAAGATCGCTCATATGGCGCAACACGATGCGCTGACCGATCTGCCAAATCGCGTGCTGCTCAGGGAACGGATGGAGCATGCCATTGCAGTTACGCGCAATGGCGGCCTTGATCTGGCCGTGCTCATGCTTGACCTCGATCGCTTCAAGGAAGTCAACGACACGCTTGGACATCCGGCGGGCGATTCCCTGCTGCGCGCCGTCGCTGCGCGTTTGCGCGAATGCACCACGGAAACCGCGTTGATCGCTCGGCTGGGCGGCGACGATTTCGCAGTGATCGACTACGTGATCAACCCAGCCCTGGAGGCCGCGACCCTCGCTGAGAACATCAGAAAGGCGCTTTGCGAACCCTTCGATCTCGGCGATCACCAGGTCACAGTAGGCACCAGCATCGGTATTGCCATCGCGCCGCGCGATGGCAACGATTCCGACGTGATCATGAAGAGCGCGGATCTCGCCCTCTACTCGGCCAAGAGTGGTGGACGTGGTGCATTCCGCTTCTTCGAGCCGGAACTCGACGAGCTCATGCATGCGCGACGCAACCTGGAGCGCGACATGCGGGATGCGCTTGCCGGCGGTCAATTCGAGCTCCACTACCAGCCATTCGTCAATGCCGCGACCGGCAAGACCAGCGGCTTCGAGGCATTGCTACGTTGGCATCACCCGCAGCGAGGTCTGGTCATGCCCAGCGAATTTATCCCGCTTGCGGAGGAGACCGGCTTGATCGTGCCGCTGGGAGAATGGGTCTTGAGGAACGGCTGTGCGGAAGCCGCCAAATGGCCTGCCCATCTCAGGATCGCGATCAACCTGTCTCCCGCTCAATTCAGGAGCAAGGAGCTTGTCCCGGTCATTATCGGCGCGCTGGCGAGTTCGGGAGTTGCGCCGCACAGGCTCGAGCTGGAGGTTACCGAGACGGCGATCATGCATGACAGCCAAGCTGTGTTCGCAGTACTCGGTCAACTGCGCGAGCTCGGGGTGCGAATCGCCCTGGACGATTTCGGCACCGGCTATTCATCGCTGAGCTTTCTGCAAAGATTCCCATTCGACAAGATCAAGATCGACCGCAGTTTCGTCAACGAGCTGTCCAGCGCGAGGGCAGAGGCGCACCATCTCGCGCGAGCAGTGGTTCGTTTCGCAGTCAGCCTCGGCAAGACCACGACCGCCGAAGGCGTCGAAACGAAGGAGCAGCTGGACATTCTCCGTGAAGAGGGGTGCATCGAAACGCAAGGCTACTATTTCAGCCGACCGATGCCTGCATCCAGCATCGCCAAAATGCTGCGGCGGGGTGCTGGAACAGCCGTCCGCGCTGCGTGAGCATTCAGGCCGCTACTGCAACGGCGGATCGCCCGAGGTGCGCTTCTTGGCCAGATCCATCTCGGTGATCGCGATCAAAATCTCGGCACGGGTCTTCAGGTCCGGCGCCTCGAGCATGGCCTGCTTCTCGGCCGGGCCGTAGGGCGACATCATTGCGAGTGCATTGACGAGCGCCTCATTGGGCGCGCTTTCGACGCCTTCCCAGTCGACCTTGAGATTGTTGGCCTTCAAGAAGTCTGCCAGCGCCACCAGCAGCGCCTCGCGGTTAACTTCGTCCTCACCCACGCGCGCGGTAAAATCGTCGGCGAAGGCGAAGAAATCTACTTTGCACTGCCGGTAGGCGGTCAGCACCTCGAGCTCTTCGAGCACCTTGAAACGTGAGACCCCGGTGAGCTCGAGGATGTAGCGGCCGTCGCCGGATTCGGCGAGCTGGGTGATGCGGCCGACGCAGCCGACGCGGAACAGCGTCGGCTTATCGGAGTTCTTCGGCGAATGCGCCATGTCCGGCTGGATCATGCCGATCAGGCGATGGCCATCGCGAAAGGCATCGTCCACCATCGCGAGGTAGCGCGGCTCGAAGATGTTGAGCGGCATCTGGCCACGCGGCAGCAGCAGCGCGCCCGGTAGCGGGAACACCGGAATGATTTCCGGAAGGTCGGCGGGCCCGCGATATTCGATATTGATCGGCATCTGCCCGGTCCTCGCTGGTCTTGCCAGCTGGCCTTACGAAAACAGGATGATCGACAAACGCTTTCGTCCCTCGACGGTCGCATCGTCGGCGCCCCCCCAGGCCTCGAAGAACTGCACGAGCTGCTTGCGCGCGCCGTCGTCGTTCCATTTGCGGTCGCGCTTGATGATCGCGAGCAGCTGCTCGGTCGCCGCCGCCCGGTTGCCCTGCGCGTTGAGTGCGGTCGCAAGGTCGAATCGGGCCTGATGATCGAGCGGGTTTGCGGCGACTTTCTGTTCCAGCTCGGCGACCGGGCCGAGCGACTCCGCCTGCTCGGCGAGATCGATGGCGGCCTGCACGGCCTTCACCGCGGCGTCGTTGCGCTTGGATTCCGGCACCATGGCCAGCGTCTGCTTGGCCTGCTCCATCGCGCCGGAGGTGACGTAGCACTTTGCGAGGCCGGCAAGCGCCGCGATGTTGGTCGAATCGTGCGAGAGCACCTCGGCATAGATCTGCGCGGCGGCGGCGGCGTCGCCCTCAGCGAGCACGGCCTCGGCCTCTTGCAGGATTTCCGCGACATTCGGCTCACCCGGCGCGGTCACGCCCTTGGTCAGCTTTTCGATGAAGGCGTTGACCTGGCTCTCCGGCACCGCGCCCATGAAGCCGTCGGCGGGCTGGCCGTTGACGAAGGCGATCACGGCCGGGATCGACTGGATGCCCATCTGGCCCGGAATCGCCGGATGCTGGTCAATGTTCATCTTGACCAGCTTGACCTTGCCCTTGGCGGCCTTGACCGCCTTTTCGAGCACGGGAGTGAGCTGCTTGCAGGGGCCGCACCACTCCGCCCAGAAGTCGATCAGAACCGGCTGGCGCTTCGATTCCTCGATGACATCCTTCACGAAGGTCTGGGTGGTCGTGTCCTTGATCAGATCGGCGGCAGCCGGGCCCGCCGCTCCGTTACCCTGGTCGATGATCGTCACGGGATCCCCTTGTCTGATGTCTGGAATGGCGGCTCTTTAGCACGTCGCCAATTCATATGCTTCGCTGTCGGCCTAAAATTGGGCCGGGGCGGCCGAATTTCAATCCATGGCGGCCGATTCGCCGGTTCCCGAGTATTTTTGGCCGATTTGGCCGGGATTGGGGTCCATATGGGGCTCAAGATGCGAATCTATGCCGCCGGTAGCTGTTGCATTCGCCGCTTGGTTTTGGCATACGACAGCCGTTGCCGGTCGCGTCACGCGGCCGACACAGGATGCGGGTGTAGCTCAGTGGTAGAGCACGACCTTGCCAAGGTCGGGGTCGAGGGTTCGAGCCCCTTCGCCCGCTCCAATTTTTCCCAAAGCATCCAGCCTGACAGGTGCGGATCGTGGTTTTCCACGCCGCTGGCGGCTGTGTTGGGTCTGCAATGACAATCATGGTCACCGGCAGCGCAGGGCACCTCGGGGAGGCCATTCTTCGGAGGCTGCGGGCGCGCGGTTCACCTGTGCATGGGGTTGATTTGAAACCGTCAGCCTGGACCGATGCCGTCGGCTCGATCATCGACCCGGACTTCGTGCGGCGCCAGATGGCCGGCGTCACCGCCGTCATCCACACCGCGACCCTGCACAAGCCGCATGTGGCGACCCACGCTAGGCAGGACTTCGTCGACACCAACGTCAGCGGCACGCTCAATCTGCTCGAGGCGGCCGGGGCCGCCGGGGTGCGGAGCTTTGTTTTCACCAGCACCACCAGCGCGTTCGGCTCCCAGCTCAGGCCGGAGGCGGGACAGGCCGCGGTGTGGGTCACCGAGGATCTGCCGTCGGTGCCGAAAAACATCTACGGCACGACCAAGCTGATGGCGGAAAATCTGTGCGAGCTGTTCTTTCGCGAGCGCGGTCTGCCCGTCGTCATCCTGCGAACCTCGCGCTTCTTTCCGGAGGCCGATGACGATGCCATGATGCGCGAGGCTTACGCGCTGGAGAACGCGCAGGCCAATGAGCTGCTGTATCGCCGGCTGGATATTGCCGACGCGGTGAGCGCCCATCTTGCCGCCGTCGAGCGCGCGCCGGCGATCGGCTTCGCCCGCTACATCGTCTCCGCCACGAGCCCGTTCGAGCCGCGCCATCTCGCGGACCTTGCCCGCGACGCGCCCGGTGTCGTGCGCGAACTCTATCCGGATTGCGCAGAGCTCTATTCGGCGCGGGGCTGGCGCCTGTTCCCTGAGATCGATCGCGTCTACGTCAACGATCGGGCGCGGCGCGAATTGGGCTGGCGTCCCGAATTCGACTTTGCCCATGTCCTGGGCAGCCTTCGCACCGGACAGGATTTTCGCAGCGCGTTGGCGCGCGAGATTGGCTCAAAAGGCTATCATGAGACGACATTCGACGGCGGGCCCTACCCCGTCGCCTCGTGATCGCCGCTTTTGCTGTTTTGCTCGATGCATCAAATGTCTGTCTGGTGTCACCGGGCGCAAATTGGCCTGAGCCTTTCTACTTTGCATGGGGTTGTTTTCGCGATTTTTGTTCGGCTCGATGCTGGTGCTGCCTGTAAATTCGCCGCGCCACTTTGATTCCGCGTTGCAGCGAGATCGTTGTCACCACGAGGCCGTGTCGAGAGAAAATCCGTCTCAACTTGTATTGAGCACAACCGCGGTGCACGCGACGCGCTTCTCACCGCTCGCAGATGTGCTAACCTTTTTGCGTCTGCCCTCTCGACAGACTCCGAACCTCGCCTCTCGACTAGCAAAACAAAATAACGTGCAGCCCTGATGGCTGCCTTAGGGGAGTGACGCGATGAAATTCCATCGATCCGTCTTTCAATCCATCCTGGCGCTTGCAGCGGTTGCCCTTCTTGCGGGGACAAGCGTCGGTCATGCGCAGCAGCAGGACAAGAATCGGACTCTGAAGAAATACGAATCCGGCACCAAGGAATTCTGGACCCATCCGCCGGATGACTGGTTCCTCGGCGACGAGACCGAGGCGCAGAAGGGCCTGGCGCCGCCGTCGGGGCCGCCCACTGGCGCGTCGGAGGCCGAGCTCGCGGCGATGATGAAGAAGATCAAGCTGCCGGCGGGCTTCAAGATCGAGGTCTATGCGCCCGGTGTTCTCGCGGCACGGCAGATGGCCTGGGGTGACAAGGGCACGCTGTTCGTCGGCTCGTTCGGCCTCGGCAACGTCTATGCGATCAAGGACAACAACGGCAAGAAGGAGGTCAAGACCATCCTCAAGGGCCTGAACATGCCCACCGGTCTCGCCTTCAAGGACGGCGCTCTCTACGTCATCGCGGTGGACAAGCTGATCCGTTACGATAACGCGGAAGCCAATCTGGACAAGCTCGGTGACGGCAAGGTCGTGTATGACGACATGCCCTCCTACGCCGCGCATGGCTGGAAATACATCGCGGTCGACAAGGAAGGCTGGTTCTTCCTGCCGTTCGGACCGCCCTTCAACATCGGCGTTCCCCCGACCAGCGTCTCGCAGATCCGGCGCGTCGATCCCAAGACCGGCAACGCCGAAGTCTATGCGCTCGGCGTCCGCAACTCGGTCGGCGGCGACGTCGATCCGCGCACCGGAAAGCTCTGGTTCACCGAGAACGCCCGCGACTGGGTCAGCGACGATCTGCCCAGCGACAAGCTGAACATGATCTCCAAGATCGGCGAGCATTTTGGCTATCCCTACTGCCACCAGGGCGACCTGCCCGATCCGAAGTTCGCCATGGGCCACAAATGCTCCGAGTTCACGCCGCCGGTGCTGAATCTCGGCGCACATGTCGCTCCGCTCGGCATGAAGTTCTATACCGGCGAGCAGTTCCCCGCCGAGTACAAGAACAACATCCTCATCGCTGAGCACGGCTCCTGGAATCGCCACAAGTACCAGGGCGCCCGCATCATGCGCGTGATCGTCGGGCCCGACGGTAAGAACGCCAAGCAGGAGGTGTTCGCCTCCGGCTGGCTCGAGGGCGACCAGGGCTATCTCGGCCGTCCCGCCGACATCATCCTCGCCAAGGATGGCTCGATCCTCGTCGCCGACGATTGGGCCGGCGCGATCTACCGCATCAGCTACAGCAAGAAGTAGCGTAATTTGAAAAAGAGGCTGCGGCCGGGAGACGGCCGCAGCCTCTTTGCTTTTCAGCTCCAATGTCGTTCCGGATCACGCGTTAGCGCGAGTCCGGAACCCATAACCCCGACTGGTGGTTATGGATTCCGGGCTCGTGCTTCGCACGCCCCGGAATGACGAGCCTGTCAGATCGGAATTTTCAATCATGCACCGGCAGTACATCTCGCACGCAATCAGCGTGGTTGCGCTCCTCACGCTCGGCTTCCTTCCCGCCCAAGCCGCCGATGTCGCAGCCGGCAAGGCCAAAGCAGAAATCTGCGCCGGCTGCCACGGCGACAACGGCATCTCGCAGATGGAGAACATCCCCTCGCTCGCCGGCCAGCCCGATCAATACACGCAGTGGCAGCTCGTGTTCTTCCGTGCCGGCTCGCGCAAGAACGAGCAGATGCAGCCGATCGTCGAGCAGATCAACAACGAGGACATCCGCAATCTCGGCGCCTATTTCGCCTCGCTGACGCCGCCGAAGGGTCCGGAGGACAACGACCCCGATCTCTCGAAGAAGGGCGCGCAAGCCGCCGCCGGCCGCCGCTGCGCCTCATGCCACACCGATAGCTATGCCGGGACCAAGGCAATTGCGCGGCTTGCCGGCCAGCGCGAGGAATATCTCGTGAAGGCGCTGCACGACTACAAGACGAGCCAGCGCGTCGGCGGTGCCGGCGCCGCCATGGCCGACGTCGCCTACTCCCTGAGCGAAGAAGAGATCACCGCGCTCGCGCATTACCTCGCGCATTTGCAGTAGCTTCACACTCCGCCGTCGTCCCGGACAAGCGCGCCCCAAGCGCGCGCAGATCCGGGACCCATATGTGGACGGCCCCCGTGGCACAAGAGCTTTTTGGTGAGATCGGATCGCTTGCATCCATATGTCCGGCCTGTTGAGTGCGATGGATTAGATCGCTGGCCAAGATGGTTTGCGCGATGCGGGTTCCAAACAACCCGGCGACCTGCTGGCGGCCAATGGGTCCCACGGAATGTCTCGCATCGTTGCTCGATCGATCGCTCCATCTGCTCCTGCAGCTCCGGGTCGGCCGGCGAGCGAGCCCGCCGGTCGGCCAATCTGTTAGGCGGGGACTACCGCGGCGGCATTCAACCGTGCCGCGTCGTAACTCTCGCCGCTGATCATCAGCTTCCAGGCGATGCGGGCCACCTTGTTGGCGAGCGCCACGGCCGCAAGCTTCGGCGGCTTGCGCGCAATCAGCGCCAGCAGCCAACGTGAGTGTTGGCCGCGGCCTCGTCGGGCCTGCTGGATCACGGCCGTGGCCCCGATCACGAGCAGCCGCCTCAAGTCCTCGTCGCCCGCCCGGGTGATCTTGCCAAGCCTGGTCTTGCCGGCAGTGGAGTGGTCCTTGGGCGTCAATCCCACCCAGGCCGCAAAGTGACGACCGGAGCGGAACGCCCGCGGATCCGGCGTCTTCATCACCAGCGCGGTGGCAACGATCGGACCGACCGAGGGGATCTGCGCCAAACGCCGGCCCATGGCATCGCCACGGTGCCAGGCCATCAGCCTGGCTTCGATCGCCTCCAGCTCGCTCTCGAGCTTGGCGCATTCGCGGCCCAGCACGACAAACAGCTCGCGCGCCAGGACGGGAAGCGTCTCGTCCTGCGCAATCTGCGCCAGCAACGGCTCGATCTTGTCCAGCCCCTTGGGCGCAATCAGGCCAAACTCCGCCGCATGGCCGCGGATCGTATTGGTCAACTGAGTGCGCCGGGCGATCAGCCCGTCGCGGATGCCCGTCAGCATCAATGCGGCTTGCTGCTCGGCGCTCTTCACCGGCACGAACCGCATGGTCGGTCGGCTCATCGCCTCGCAAAGCCCTTCCGCGTCCCGTCCGTCGTTCTTGTTCCGCGACACGTAGGGCTTCACCAGTTGCGGCGCCATCAGCTTCACCTCGTGGCCGAGCTTGCGAAGCTCTCGCGCCCAATGTTGCGAAGCCCCGCAGGCCTCCATCCCGATCACGGTCGGCGGCAACTTGGTGAAGAACTCGAGCACCTGCTTGCGCGAAAGTTTCTTGCGCAGCACAGGCCGCTCATCCTCATCAACCCCATGCAGCACAAAAATATACTTCGACGTATCCATTCCAATGCGGATAATCTGGTTCACGGGCGGCTCCTGCGAATGAGTTTCTGACAACCTCATTCTGGCACACTGATGCCGTAGGGGGCCGTCCACCCCATCAACCAGAGGGAGGAGTGGTTACGGGGATTCGGAGTGACGCCTTCGCGCAGCAACTCAAATTCGTGGCTATGGGTCCCGGATCTGCGCTTACGCTTGTCCGGGACGACAGCCAGATGTTGGGCCGCGAGCTACTCCGCCCGCTGCTTCTCGTACGCCTTCAAATGCGTATAGGCGATGCGCAGCTTTGGCACCGGCACCTTGGCGGCGTCGCCCCGCGCGATGAGGTCGCCGATGACGTGATCAGCTTCGACCGGAAAGCCTGCCTTGACGTCGCGGAACATCGAGGCCGTCATCGGCGAGCCTTCGGTGGTGAGCAGACCCTTGACGCGTTCGAAAAACGGGCCGCCCGGCGTATAGCCTGACGCTGTGGCGATGGCGCTGGTTTCATCGAGCATGCCGAGCAGAAAATCCCTGCCGCCGGGCGCGGCCAGAATGTTGCCGACGGAGGTGCGCATCAGGCTGGTCGAGGCGGCGAGCGAGGAGAGGAACACCCATTTCTCCCACATGTCCTGCATGATGTTCTGGCTGGCGGTGGCACCATTGATGCCGCTCTTGAACGCTTCGTCGATCGCCTTGACGCGCTCCGACAGCTGGCCGTCCCGCTCGCCGTAATTGATCGACTGCATCGGCTGAAGCTGCACCACCTCGCGCTTCTCGTTCAGCGTCGCGGCGATGGCGCAGAGACCGCCGAGCACGCGCTCCTTGCCGAACTTGCTGTCGAGCGTGTCGAGATGCTTCATGCCGTTGAGCATCGGAATGATCGCGGTATTCGGCCCGACCGCCGCCGCAAAGGATTTGATGGCGTCGTCAAGGTCGAACGCCTTGCAGCTCAGCAGCACGACGTCGAACTTGTCCTTGAGTTTGTCCGCCTCGACCCGCGGCGGATCCTTCAGCGTCACATCGCCATTCGGGCTCTTGATCACGAGGCCGGCGCTCGCAAGCTCGGCGGCGCGCCGCGGCCGGACCAGGAAGGTGACGTCGCGGCCGGCCTGCAACAGCCTACCACCAAAATAGCCGCCGATGGCGCCGGCGCCGACCACGAGGATACGCATGGGAAAACTCCGTTGTTATTCTTGGCGAATGGCGAATAGGGAGTAGCGAATAGCAAACACGATTTCCACTCGCTATTCGCTACTCGCCATTCATACGCTTCACTTTCCCGACACCATCTCCTCGACCTCACGCAACTGCTCCTTGCCGAAGAACATCTCATCGCCGACGAAGAAGGTCGGCGAGCCGAACGCACCGCGCGCGACGGCCTCTTCGGTGTTCTTGATCAGCTTGCCCTTCACCTCGCCCTCCTGGGCGCGGGCGAACAGTTTTTGGGCATCGAGGCCGGAGGATGCGAGCGCCTTCGCCGCGATCTCCGGATCATCCATTTTCTTCGGCTCGCGCCACATATGGTGGAACGCGGCCTCGACATATTCTTCGAACACGCCTTCGAGCTGCGCCGCGATCGCCGTGCGCATCAGGTTCAGCGTGTTGACGGGGAAGAAGGGATTCATGACATAGGGCGGGACCTTGAAGCGCTTGATGAAGCGCTCGGTCTCGACCGCCTGGAATTCGCGCTTGTTCTTGACGCCGGCGAGTGTCTCGGCCGGCGACTTGTTGTTGGTCGACTTGAAGATGCCGCCGAGCAGAATCGGCACGTACTCGAATTTCACGCCAATCCGCTGCTCGATCGCCGGGATCGCCAGATGGCTGAGATAGGCGTTCGGGCTGCCGAAATCGAACAGGAATTGCGGAGCTGTGCGGGTCAAATTCGTCCTCCCTGACGTCGCTTTTCTTTGCATTGTGGCGCGGGGGGCGCCGTAGGTCCACCGCTTAATGATGGTCATAATACCTTGGTGATTCGGTCAGATCGCGCGCCGGATCGACTGCTTGCGCCACAGCGATGTGCAAGCAAGTGCTTCGCGCGGTTTACGCGCGGTCGCTGTAGGCGAGCTTGACGACGTGGTCGCGGATGTCGGCGGGCCAGTCGGCGATCAGTCCGGTGAAGCGCCGCCGGTCATCCGCGAACAGCGCGCGCGAGGCTTCCTCGAACTGCGGCAGGTTGCCCGCCATGGTCGACATGAAGTGGTAGGCCGAATCGCGCGCCTGCCGCTCGCGGTCCTTGTCGCCGCTCGCGCGCCTCGCCTCGTCGACGAGCTTTCGCAGCGCGACCGAAGCGCCGCCGGGTTGGACGTTGAGCCACTCCCAGTGCCGTGGCAGCAGAGTCACCTCGCGGGCAACCACGCCGAGCTTCGGTCGGCCGCGGCCGCGCGGCGCGCTCGGCGGCGCCGTCTCCTCGCTCGGGGTCGGGGCAAGCCGCGCCAGCACCTCGCGATCCTCGCCGCGCAGATCGAAATCGATCGAACGACCCGTCCCGTCGTCGAAGACGATGATCGGCTCGCCCTGTTGGATCGCAGTCCGCTTGACGGCGAGCGCGACATCCCCTGCCGGGCCGGAGGCTAGCCGGCGTTGACCGATGAAGGCTGTAAAAGTCCCTTGCATTGGAATCATTGCCATATTGATCAGGCCGCCGATTTTATACCCGGGTAAATTGCCGGCGTCAATATACCCGGGCGAAAATATGCGCTGGGACGGCTCGACAACGCTCGCTCGGGCTGGCACGAACGCGCGGCCGATCGACCACGCCCAAGCTGGGGACCTTCCGATGCTGACCGTTCATCACCTCAACAATTCACGCTCGCAGCGCGTGCTGTGGCTGCTCGAGGAGTTGGGCGTGCCCTACGAGATCGTGCGCTATCAGCGTCAGCCCGACATGCGTGCGCCGAAGGAGTTGCGTGCGATCCACCCGCTCGGCAAGTCGCCCGTCATCACCGACAACGGCAACACCATCGCCGAGTCCGGTGCGATCATCGAATATCTCATCGCCACCTACGGCAATGGCCGACTGATCCCGCCGCCGAACACGCCGGAGCGGCTGCGCTTCACCTACTGGCTGCACTATGCTGAAGGCTCGGCGATGCAGCCGCTGCTGTTAAAACTGCTGTTCACGCTCATGCCGAAGCGCGCGCCGGCTTTGCTGCGGCCCCTGGTGCGCAAGGTCTCGAACCAGGCGCTGACGGCGCTGGTCAATCCGCAGATCAAGCAACACATGGACTATTGGGAAGGCGAGCTCGGCAAGAGCGAATGGTTCGCCGGCAGCGAATTCACCGCAGCCGATATCCAGATGAGCTTTCCACTCGAAGCAGCCCAGGCGCGCGGCGGACTCGAGCAGGGCCATCCCAAGGCGATGGCGTTCCTCGAACGCATCCATGCGCGCCCTGCGTACAATCGCGCACTCGAGAAGGGCGGACCGTATCAGGTGGGACGGTAGTTAGTTTCCGTCATTCCGGGTTCGATGCTTCGCATCGCCCCGGAATGACAGCATCAAGTCGCCCTAACCATCAGCGTGCAGCACGCGGCCCTTCGTCTCTGGCAATGCGAACGCGGCGATGAAGAACACTGCGTACGCGACGACCGCAAATATCGCGATCGCGTTGGCGAGCGACGTCGACGCCGACAGCGCACCGACCAGATAAGGAAACAGCGCGCCGATGCCGCGGCCGAAATTGTAGCAAAAGCCCTGGCCTGAGCCGCGCAACCGCGTCGGATACAGCTCGGTCAGGAACGCTCCGATGCCGGAGAAATAGCCCGAGGCGAAGAAGCCGAGCGGAAAGCCGAGCAGCCAAAGGATCTCGTTGGTCAGCGGCAGCTGCGTATAGAGCAGCACCACCGCGATGGCGCCGAGCGAGAACGTCAGGAACAGATTGCGCCGACCGATGCGGTCGGCGAGCCAGGCACCGACGAGATAACCGATGAAGGAGCCGATGATCAGCGTCGAGAGGTAGCCGGTCGAGCCAACGATCGACAGATGCCGCTCCTTGGTCAGGAATTGCGGCACCCAGAACGTGATCGCGTAATAGCCGCCCTGGCAGCCCGTCGCCATCAGCGAGGCCAGGATCGTGGTCTTCAGGATCGGGCCTGAGAAAATCTCCCAAAGTGCCGGGCGATCGCCGCTCGCGGCCTGCTTGGCGCGGGTCGCAGCCGAGATCTCCGGCTCGGTGACGGAGCGGCGGATGTAGAACACCAGCAGCGCCGGCAGCGCGCCGATCACGAACATCCAGCGCCACGCCGTCTCCGCCGGCAAAGCCGAGAACAGGATCGCCTGCGATAGCACCGCGAGGCCCCAGCCGACCGCCCAGCCCGACTGCACCGAGCCGACCGCGCGTCCGCGATATTGCGGCCGGATCGCCTCGCCCATCAGCACCGCACCTGCGGCCCATTCGCCGCCGAAGCCCAGGCCGAGCACGGCACGCGCGATCAGAAGCTGCTCGAAATTCTGCACGACTGCGCAAACCAGCGAGAAGAACGAGAACCAGATGATGGTGATCTGGAGCGTCCTGACCCGGCCGATGTGGTCGGAGAGATAGCCGCCGAGCCAACCTCCGATGGCGGAGGCCAGCAGCGTCACGGTGCCGGCAAGGCCCGCCGAGCCGGCGTCGACCTTCCACAGCGCGATGATGGTGCCGATCACCAGCGGATAGATCATGAAGTCCATGCCGTCGAGCGCCCAGCCCGCCGCGCAGGCCCAGAACGTCCGCCGCTCCGGCGTGTTCATGTCGCGATAGAAGGCGAGAAGGCTGGTGTCTTCGATCTCGGCGCGTTCGATGCGCTCGGTCGGATCGGCTGTGCTCATGTGCGTTTCCCGGCAGTTTCTTTGGCCGGGCGGTGGTAGCACGCGCGGCGGCCTGTGCAAGCGGCGCGGGCCGCGGCGCTATGCAGGGGCAGAGTTACTGTCCCGCTGCTTCCGCACCCCGCGTGCGTGGATCAGGCGCGCCGAGCGGCCCATTGGCGGTCACCGCGATCGAATTGGCGGAAGTCTGTCCCATCGGTTCGACGATGAGGTGGTCCATCGCCTTCAGATCGAACAGGACATCGTCGGGAAAGCCGCGCTCGACGCGCACCTCGTCCGGCAGCCATTGGTGATGCAGCCGCGGTGCCGCAACGGCGGCCGCAACGTCCATCTTGTAGTCGAGGACGTTGACGATCACCTGGAGCACGGTCGAGATGATGCGGCTGCCACCGGGCGAGCCCGTCACCAGCACCGGCTTGCCGTCCTTCAGCACGATGGTCGGCGACATCGACGACAGCGGCCGCTTGCCGGGCCCGGGCAGATTGGGCTCGAAGCCAACGAGGCCGTAAGCATTGGCGGCGCCAACCGCCGCGGTGAAATCGTCGAGCTCGTTGTTGAGCAGTACGCCAGTGCCGTTGGCGACGAGGCCGACGCCATAGCTGAAGTTCAGCGTGTAGGTGTTGCTGACGGCATTGCCGCGGCTGTCGACGACGGAGAAATGCGTGGTGTTGCTGCCTTCGCGCGGCGAAGTCGCGGCGGCGGTCAGCTGGCTCGACGGCGTGGCGCGATCGGTGGAGATGGTTGCGCGCAGCTTGGTGGCATAGTCCTTTGCGGTGAGCGTCTCGATCGGCGCCTTGACGAAAGCGGGGTCGCCGAGATAGCGCGCGCGGTCGGCATAGGCGCGCTTCATGGCTTCGATGAGAAGATGCAGCGACGCCGGCGAACCCTGTTTCAGCTGCGCGAGCTGAAAGCCTTCGAGAATGTTGAGGGTCTCCACCAACACGACCCCGCCGGACGAGGGCAACGGCATTGAGACGATGTCATAGCCGCGATAGCTGCCGCGCACGGGCGCGCGGGTCACCGCTCGATACGCTTTCAGATCCGCCGATGTCATGATGCCGCCGGCGTCGGAGACGGCCTTGGCGAGCTTGTCTGCGACCGGCCCCTCATAGAAGCCGCGCGGACCTTGCCTGGCTACGATCGACAGCGTTTCCGCGAGGTCGCTCTGCACCAGCCGATCTCCTTCGCCGAGCGACGTGCCGTCCGGCCGTGAAAAAACTCTGGCCGTGGAGGGCCAACGCGCGAGACGCCGGTGCCAACCCGGCAAGCTGTCGGCCATGTCGTCGCTGACCACGAACCCGTCGCGGGCGAGCGCGATTGCGGGCTCGAGCAGTTGCGCCAGCGTGAACTGGCCCGAGCCATATTTCTCCAATGCCAGAGCCAGTCCCGCCACCGTGCCGGGCACGCCGATGCCGAGCGCGGAATCGCGCGACTTCGCGGCGTCGGGTTTGCCGTCGGGTCCGAGGAAGATCTGCGTCGTCGTTGCCGCCGGCGCGGTCTCGCGATAATCAATTGCGATGTCTTCGTTCCGCTCGGCCGAATGGATCACCATGAAGCCGCCGCCGCCGATATTGCCGGCGCGCGGATAGGTCACGGCCATCGCGAAGCTGGTCGCGACCGCGGCATCGACGGCACTGCCGCCTCGCCGCAGGATATCGGCGCCCACCTGCGCAGATATCTTTTCCTGCGCCACCACCATGCCGTGCTCGGCGGCGACCGCGTGCACCGTGTCGAGTGCCGGTGGAACATAGGCCCGCCGTGCCTCCTGCGCAGTGGCAGGCGCGAGACCAAACGCCAGAGTCGCAATGAATGCGAAAAACGTCCGCCGTGTCGAAAATGACGACATCATCAAACTTCCGCCGTGGCCCTCCGGCCAATTCACACGCGTCGCTATAATGCTATACGGTTTGCGCCAACAGAGGCAAAACTGTTTGTGATGGGAAATGAATGATGACGACGATCGCCTCGGACGCGCGCCTGGCCGGCACGGAACGGACCTATCCGCCGCGCGCTGCCGTCATCAGCTGGATCTTCTTTGATTGGGCTGCGCAGCCCTATTTCACGTTGATCACGACCTTCGTGTTCGCCCCCTATTTCGCGACCAGCATCGCGCCCGATCCCGCCACGGGGCAGTCGTTGTGGGGCTTTGCAGCCGCCGCGGCCGGCCTGGTCATTGCGCTGCTGTCGCCGGTGCTTGGCGCCATTGCCGACGCGTCCGGCCAGCGCAAGCCGTGGATCGCGACGTTCGGCGCGATCCTGGTGCTCGGCTCCAGCGCGATGTGGATCGGCAAGCCCGGCGACCCCGGCATCATTCCGCCGCTGCTCACCGCCTTTGCGCTCGCCAGCGTCGGCGCGGAGTTCGCGACCGTGTTCAACAATGCGATGATGCCGACGCTTGTGCCGCCGGAGCGGATCGGGCGGCTCTCGGGCAACGGCTGGGCCACCGGCTATGTCGGCGGCATCACCAGCCTGAGCATCGTGCTCGGCTTCCTCGCCGCCAATCCCGAGACCGGGCGCACGCTGCTTGGTTTCACGCCGCTGTTCGGGCTCGATCCCGCAACCCACCAGGGCGATCGCATCACCGGACCGCTGACGGGGTTGTGGTTCATCATCTTCGTGACACCGATGTTCCTGTTCACGCCGGACTATCCGGCCAAACGCCCCGTGCGTAAGGCGCTGCGCGAGGGCCTGTCGGATTTGAAGCGATCGCTGGGTGAGTTGCCGAAGCAAAAGTCGCTCGCAGCGTTTCTGCTCGCCAACATGATCTACACCGACGGATTGGTGTCGCTGTTTGCTTTCGGCGGCATCTATGCCGCCGGTACTTTCGGCTGGCACACGATCCAGATCGGTACTTTCGGCATCATGCTGGCGATCGCGGGCACCTTCGGTGCTTGGCTCGGTGGCAAGCTCGACGATTCTCTCGGGCCGAAGCGCGTGATCACGGGCAGCATGCTGATCCTGCTGCTGTCGCTCGCAGCGATTCTGCTGGTCGACAAGGATTCGATTTTCTTCATCAAGGTCGCTCCTCCCGTACCGGGCGGCGCGCTCTTCGCTGGAGCGGCCGAGCGCGCCTATCTCGTGCTGGGCTGCCTGATCGGTGCGGCCGGCGGCCCGCTCCAGGCTGCCTCGCGAACGCTCCTGATTCGCCTCGCGCCGAAGGATCGCATCGCGCAGTATTTTGGTCTGTTCGCGCTGACCGGAAAGGTGACGTCCTTCATCGGTCCGCTGCTGATCGGCGTGATCACGGCTGTAACCGCGAGCCAGAAGGTCGGCATGGCCGTGCTGGTGGTGTTCTTCGTCGCGGGCCTGGGATTGTTGGCGCGGGTGAGGGAAGAATAAAACTCCGCCGTCGTCCCGGCGAAGGCCGGGACCCATATGTGGACGGCCCCCGTGGCACAAGAGCTTTTTGAGAGATCGGATCGCTTGCATCCATATGTCCGGCCTGTTGAGTGCGATGGATTAGATCGCTGGCCAAGATGGTTTGCGCGATGCGGGTTCCAAACAACCCGGCGACCTGCTGGCGGCCAATGGGTCCCACGGAATGTCTCGCATCGTTGCTCGATCGATCGCTCCATCTGCTCCTGCAGCTCCGGGTCGGCCGGCGAGCGAGCCCGCCGGTCGGCCAATCTGTTAGGCGGCCCCTGCCGCAGCGGCATTCAACCGCGCCGCATCGTAACTCTCTCCCGTCACCATGAGCTTCCAGGCGATGCGGGCCACCTTGTTGGCGAGCGCCACGGCCGCAAGCTTCGGCGGCTTGCGCGCAATCAGCGCCAGCAGCCAACGTGAGTGTTGGCCGCGGCCTCGTCGGGCCTGCTGGATCACGGCCGTGGCCCCGATCACGAGCAGCCGCCTCAAGTCCTCGTCGCCCGCCCGGGTGATCTTGCCAAGCCTGGTCTTGCCGGCAGTGGAATGGTCCTTGGGCGTCAATCCCACCCAGGCCGCAAAGTGACGACCGGAGCGGAACGCCCGCGGATCCGGCGTCTTCATCACCAGCGCGGTGGCAACGATCGGACCGACCGAGGGGATCTGCGCCAAACGCCGGCCCATGGCATCGCCACGGTGCCAGGCATCAGCCTGGCTTCGATCGCCTCCAGCTCGCTCTCGAGCTTGGCGCATTCGCGGCCCAGCACGACAAACAGCTCGCGCGCCAGGACAGGAAGCGTCTCGTCCTGCGCAATCTGCGCCAGCAACGGCTCGATCTTGTCCAGCCCCTTGGGCGCAATCAGGCCAAACTCCGCCGCATGGCCGCGGATCGTATTGGTCAGCTGAGTGCGCCGGGCGATCAGCCCGTCGCGGATGCCCGTCAGCATCAATGCGGCTTGCTGCTCGGCGCTCTTCACCGGCACGAACCGCATGGTCGGTCGGCTCATCGCCTCGCAAAGCCCTTCCGCGTCCCGCCCGTCGTTCTTGTTCCGCGACACGTAGGGCTTCACCAGTTGCGGCGCCATCAGCTTCACCTCGTGGCCGAGCTGGCGAAGCTCCCGCGCCCAATGTTGCGAAGCCCCGCAGGCCTCCATCCCGATCACGGTCGGCGGCAACTTGGCGAAGAACTCCGCCACCTGCTTGCGCGACAGCTTCTTGCGCAAGACCGGCTGCTCCGCCGCATCAACCCCATGCAGCACGAAAATATACTTCGACGTATCCATTCCAATGCGGATAATCTGGTTCACGGGCGGCTCCTGCGAATGAGTTTCTGACAACCTCATTCTGGCACACTGATGCCGTAGGGGGCCGTCCACCCCATCAACCCCATGAAGGAGTTACCGCGCGAGATTCCCTCTCCGAGTCTTCGTCAAACTGCTCCCTGTGGGGTATGGGTCCCGGCCCCCCGTGCGCAATTGCGCACTAGGCCGGGACGACCCGTGGAGAGTTTAGCGCTTAGTGCCTGAAGTGCCGCGTCCCCGTGAACACCATGGCGATGCCGTGTTCGTCGGCGGCCTTGATCACCTCATCGTCGCGCATTGAGCCGCCGGGCTGCACCACGGCGGTGGCGCCGGCTTCGATGCAGGCGAGCATGCCGTCGGCGAACGGGAAGAACGCATCCGACGCCACGACCGAGCCCTTGGTGAGGGGCGCGGCGAGCTTCAGCTCGTTGGCTGCATCCTGGGCTTTTCGCGCCGCGATCCGCGCTGAATCCACCCGGCTCATCTGGCCTGCGCCGATGCCGACGGTGGCGAGATCCTTGGCGTAGATGATGGTGTTGGACTTGACGTGCTTTGCGACGCGGAACGCGAATTTCAGGTCGCGCATCTCCGCATCCGTCGGCGCACGCCTGGTCACGACCTTGAAAGTCATGTCGTCGACCACGGCGTTGTCGCGGCTCTGCACGAGAAGGCCGCCCGCGACCGTCTTGGCGGTCAGGCCCGGCGCACGCGGATCGGGCAGGCTGCCTGCAAGCAGCAGGCGCAGATTCTTGCGCGCACCGATGATGGCGATCGCTTCCTCGCTGGCGTCGGGGGCGATGATCACTTCGGTGAAGATTTTTGTGATCTCGCGCGCGGTGTCGGCGTCGAGCGGGCGGTTCATCGCAATGATGCCACCATAAGCGGAGGTGGAATCGCAGGCCAGCGCCTTTCGATAGGCGTTGACGAGGTCGGAGCCCTCCGCGACGCCGCAGGGGTTGGCGTGCTTGACGATGACGCAGGCAGCGGTGCGTTTCGCGTCGAACTCGCCGATGCATTCATAGGCCGCATCGGTGTCGTTGATGTTGTTGTAGGAGAGCTCCTTGCCCTGCAACTGCCGTGCGGTGGAGACGCCCGGACGTTTGTCGGGCGTCGCATAGAATGCCGCGGTCTGGTGCGGGTTCTCGCCGTAGCGCAGCGACTGGATCAATTTGCCGCCGAAGGCGCGGAAGTCAGGCGCGTCGATCTCGAGCTGCCGGTTGAACCAGTTCGAGATTGCGGCATCATAGGCCGCGGTACGCGCATAGGCCTTTGCAGCGAGCCGCCGGCGCAAGCCAAGCGTCGTCGCGCCCTTGTTTGCGGCGAGCTCATCGAGCACGGCCTGATAGTCCTGCGCCTCGACAACGACGGCAACGTCGTCATGGTTCTTCGCGGCGGCGCGGATCATCGCGGGGCCGCCGATGTCGATGTTCTCGATGCAATCCTCGAAGCCTGCGCCCTTCTCGACCGTCGCTTCGAACGGATAGAGGTTGACGACAAGAAGATCGATCGGCGCGATGCCATGCGTCTTCATCGCCGAGGCATGTTCGGCATTGTCGCGAATCGCGAGCAGGCCGCCATGTACCTTCGGATGCAGTGTCTTGACGCGGCCGTCCATCATCTCGGGAAAGCCGGTCAGCTCGGAGACGTCTTTTACCTTGAGGCCGGCGGCGGCGATCGCCTTGGCGGTGCCGCCGGTCGAGACCAGCTCGACGCCATGGGCGCCAAGCGCCTGGGCGAATTCGATCAGGCCGGCTTTGTCGGAAACAGAAAGCAGAGCGCGGGTGACGCGGCGGGGATGGTCAGTCATGAGCAAGATCCTCTGTCTTAAGGAGTGTCTATGCCCAGGCGCGCGGCAGCTATGTCCCGCGCTTCCCGATGGTGCTCCATCCAAGGTCGCCAGTTGCGCGAGCGAGCGCTCGATAGCAGCTTTTCGCGCTGTTCTCAACGACTAGATATGACCAACCCGCACCGGTTTACAGCGGAAGTTCCGGCTCGCGCCGGGCGTTGCGGCGGGCATTGGTGACGGTCGGCGAGGCGGTCGAGCGCACAAAGCTCCAGCGGATCGAGGGCGCCTGGCGGGCGTCCTGCCGGATCACGATCTGCGCGGTGCGGCGGGGCCCGTCATTTCCCGCCAGGAACACGCTGTCCTCGAGATCGACCTTGTCGTCGAGCGCCTCGAAGGTCCAGACGTCGCGGTTGGGCAGCACCAGCATGACGCCGCGGGCGTCCGACAGCCGGCTCGCCTTCACCGCCGGATGCAGATGGAAGCGCAGCGCGAAATCGGCATCACTGCCCTTGAGCCGCGCGCCTTGTGGCGGCGACAGCGTGTCCTCGCCGTCGATCCGCGCGCCGTCATTGGCGACCATCAGCACGCGACGATGGATCGCACCGAACTTGGCCATGTAGCCGTCATGCGACGTCGTGAGCAGCGTGCCGTTCTGCACGATCTCGCGATAGCTCTCGACCTCGACGGGCCCGCTGACGACGAGCGCGCCATGCAGCAGCCGCTTTATCGCCGACATCTCGACGAACTGGCAGAATGAAGTGTCGTGATAGGTTAGCGTCGAATGCGCAGGCGTCCCGCGCGCGAACGGCCGCCAGTTGTCGCGCCCCGTCGTCGGCATGCCGCAATTGGTGACGATGCGGCTGATGCCGGAGGATAGTTCGAACGACAGGCAACCGGCATGGGCGTCGTGGCTGACGCCCGCCGGCGGCGGCGGGCCGGTGTCGATGATCAGCGTGGTCTGGCCGGCGTCGAGACGCTGGAAGCCGGTATGCGGCATGTTCGCCATCGGCGCGCCGTGGGTGTCGTCATAGGCGAGCAGCGTGGCGAGCAGGTCCGAAGGCGTTGCGCTCATGCCGTTGAACAGCGCGAAATTGCCGTCGCCGTGCCGGAAGAAGCGCAGCATCGGCATCATGCGGTCGATCGCGTTGAGAAGTGCGGGCGGCGGCGCGATGTTGCGCGCGGCAAAGGTCTGCCGCAACGGCAGCAGGTCGATCAGGAGCTCGATCAGCGCGCCCGGGTTGCGTGAGATGTGGCCGCCGTCGGGCAGGATCTGCCGCTGCAGCTCGTCCGAGAGCTTTTTCGAGGCACTGCGGATGTGCTTCGCCTGGTTGGCGAGGCACAGTGCCGTGTAGCACAGCGCGATCAGCACCTGGAGCTTCGGCACCCCGTCGGGGATGTTGAGCATGGTGTAGCGGAGGAAGCGGATCTCGCGCGCCAGCGCGCGCAGATAGCGGCGGTAGAACTTGTTGTCGGTGTCGTTGAGCACCAGCGGCGCCTGCGACAGCAGCGAGATCACGCGCCGCGCCAGCACGTCGGCGCGGCGTGCGACGGGACGGCGCTTGTTGGCGGGGTTGGCGATCCAGTCCTCGACCAGTGCGCGCGCATTCGCCCGCGTCAGCGCGGTATCGGCGGCGCGCAAGTGTCGCAGCCAGCCGAACCCGAGCAGCGCGACTTCCCAATCCTCCGACGGCGGCTCGAGATCGAAGATCGAGCGTCCGTGGCAGTTGACGATCTTGCCGGCGAAGACGAAGCGGCCGGCATAGATCTCGGCGGCGCGAGTCGCGTCCGCCGTGCGCAGATCGTGCGGTGCGATTATCAGCCGGTCGGTGCGGCCCGGCCAGACCCGCGACAGGGCCACGGAGCCGCCGCTCGCGCGCGCGAGCATGTTCCGCGCGAAGCGGTTCATGACCAGCGTCGAGATACGTCTGCGTTGAGCGACCGACACGCCTTGCCTTGTAGGGGGAGAGGATTCCGACGAATCCTTATTAATCCCAAAAACGGCCGTCTGACACCACCTTGAAAGGACGCGAATCAGCGTCGCGGCAGCAAAATCCGGTGCAAAATCAGGATTTAACGAGCCGGGCCGCGAAGAATCCGTCGAGCCCGCCGAGCTTTGGATCGGCGTTCGGCAGATGGCTGGGCAGGGTGCGCAGGTCGCCGTCGGAAGTGATGATCTCGGAGAGCCCTGAGACCTCGGACGCTTCGATCGGCACTCGCCGAAGCGCAGGCTCTGCGGCCAGCAGCGCGGCGATGGCCTGCTCGCCCTCTTCGGGTTCCAGCGAACAGGTGCAGTAGACCAGCGTTCCGCCCGGCTTGAGCAGCGAGACGGATTTTTGCAGCAGCCGCTGCTGGAGCGTGGTCAGCGCGGCGATGTCGGACTCCTGCCGGAGCCACGCCACGTCGGGGTGACGACGAATCGTGCCGGTCGAGGTGCAGGGCGCATCGATCAGGATACCGTCGAGGCCGTCCGCCGGGCCGGCCCATTCCACGGCGTCGGCGACGACAGTCTCGGCCTGGAGCGACAAGCGCGCCAGATTTTCGCGCAGCCGCGCCACCCGGGCGGGCGAGCGGTCGATCGCCGTGACATGCGCGCCGGCCTGCGCCAGTTGCGCGGTCTTGCCGCCGGGGGCGGCGCAGAGATCGGCGATCGATTTGCCGGCGATGTCGCCGAACAGCCGGGCCGGCAGCGCGGCGGCGGCGTCCTGCACCCACCATTGTCCCTCGGCGAAGCCGGGCAGCATGGTCACCGCGCCGTGCAGCACGGTGCGCACCGATCCGGTCGGCAGCACCTCGCCATGCAGCCGGCTCGCCCATTGCGTGGCGTCCGACTTCACGGTCAGATCGAGCGAAGGCTCGTGGCCGAGCGCGAGTGCCATATCCCTTGCGACTGTCTCGCCGTAATGCGCGCTCCAGCGCGCGAGCAGCCAGGGCGGCAGGTCCAGCGACTGCGCGGCAACCTCCTCCACCAGCGCCTTGCCCTCACGCGCGCAACGGCGCAGCACGGCGTTGACGAGGCCGGCATAGCGCGCGGCGCGGCGGTCGGATTGCACGAGGCGAACGGAGAGGTCGACGGCGGCGTGGTCGGGTACGTCCATCCAGAGAATCTGGGCGGCGCCGATCAGAAGCGCGCTCTGCGCACGCGGCGCATCAGATGGAATGCCCTTGTCGAGCAGGCGAGAGAGCACGTGGCCGAGCGTGCCCAGCCGGCGCAGGATGGTCGCAACCAGGCGCCGCATCAGCGCGCGGTCGCGGTCGGCGAGCGTCTTCAGTCCGGGATGGGCGCCGGCGCCATCGAGCTGTTCGTCGAGCGTGCGGCGCTTGTGCAGCACACCGTCGACGATGTCGGCGGCGATCCGCCGTGCCGCGAGACCGGGCACTTCGGACGGAGGAGCGAAACGTTGAGATGGCATGCGGCTTAAGGTTCTTAGCGAGCGGCAGTTCCGCCGAAGGGGCGCATGCCTTAACAGCCCAGCTGTGGCACGCGAATATGCCGAATGTAAGAATGGCCTCCGGCTTTTTCATCCCCCCGGAACGAACTTAGGAAATGCGTTATTGGACGTCGCGCGGCGGGTCGTCCTGCGCTAGAAAGGCGGACAATGAGTGACCAGCCTCCCGTTCCCGATCGCAAGCCATTGCCGCCGGCCGCCCAGCGTGCGCTCGCCGAAGCCGAGGCGCGGCGAGAGGCTGCCGCGGCCCAAGCCAAGGCGGCACCGAAGGAGCTTCAGGGACCGAAGGGACCGGAGCCAACCCGCTACGGTGACTGGGAGCGCAAGGGCATCGCCTCCGACTTTTGAGCCCTCTGCTGGCCGACCGAGTCGGTCCGCGACCAGCCGCTACAGATAGCGATGCTCCTGCAAGTAACGGATGATGTGCTCGCAGGCCGCTTCGGTCGAGAGCTCCGAGGTGTCGATTGTGATCTCCGGCGCCTGCGGCGTCTCGTAGGGATGGTCGATCCCGGTGAAGGCCAGCAGTTCTCCTGCCCGCGCCTTGCGATAGAGGCCCTTGGGATCGCGGCGCTCGCATTCGGCCAGCGGGGTCGCGACATGGATCTCGATGAATTCGCCCGCCTCGACCCGGTGCCGCGCCATCTCGCGCACGCTGCGGAACGGCGAGATCAGCGCGACCAGTGCGATCATGCCGGCGTCGACGAACAGCGCCGCGATCTCCGCGGCGCGCCGGACGTTCTCTATCCTCTCCGCGCTGGAAAAGCCGAGGTCGCGATTGATGCCGTGACGGAGATTGTCGCCGTCGAGCAGTGCGGCATGGCGTCCGAGCTCGGCGAGCCGCCGGTCGACGAGATCGGCGATTGTCGATTTGCCGGCGCCGCTCAGGCCCGTGAACCAGAGTATGCAGGGCCGCTGCTGCTTGAGCCGCGCCCGCACGGACTTGTCGACGGAGAGCCGCTGCCGATGAACGTTGGTGGCACGGCGCAGCGAAAGGTTGATCATTCCCGCCGCGGCGGTACGGTGGCTGATCGGATCAATGAGGATGAAGCTGCCCATCTCGCGATCGTCACGATAAGCCTCGAAAACCAGCGGGCGGTCGAGATTGAGGTGGACGTAGCCGATTTGGTTTGCATCCAGCGTCGTGGCGCTTTCCTGCGCCATGGTGTCGATGGCGATGCGGTGCTTGAGCGTCGAGATCACCGCGCCGGTCGAGGCCGCGCCGCATTTGAGCATGTAGCGCCAGCCCGCGATCATGGCGTCGTCATCGAACCAGACGAGATGGGCCGCCAGTTGATCCGAAACCTGCGGCGCGGGTCCCGCCGTCAGCACGTCGCCGCGGCTGACGTCGATCTCGTCGGTGAGCGTGAGCGTCACCGACTCGCCCGCGTTGGCGCAATCGCGCTCGCCGCCGGGCGTGAGAATGCGCGCGACGTGGGTGAGACGGCCCGACGGCTGCACGCTGACCGCCTCGCCGGTCGCAATCGTACCGCTGGCGATCCGTCCGCAAAAGCCGCGAAACTCCGCATGCGGCCGGTTGACCCATTGCACCGGCAGCCGGAACGGCCGCTGCGAGATGTCGCCGGCCACGTCCACCGATTCCAGATACGCCGTGACGGTCGGCCCCGTGTACCAGGGCATGCGCGCGCTCGCGGCGACGATGTTGTCGCCGTCAGGCGCCACGACGGGGATGCATTGGACCCGGGAGATTCCGAGCTGACCCGCCAGGGTCAGGTATTCGGCGGTAATGGCCGCATAGCGGTCCCCGTCAAAACCGATCAGATCCATCTTGTTCACGGCGAGGACGACGTGGCGTACTCCCAGAAGCGACAGGATGTGGCTGTGGCGCCGGGTCTGCGTGATCAGGCCCTTACGCGCGTCGACCAGCACCACGGCGAGATTCGCGTTGGACGCGCCGGTTGCCATGTTGCGCGTATACTGCGCATGTCCCGGCGTGTCGGCGACGATGAACCGTCGCAGCGGAGTGGCGAAGAACCGGTAGGCGACATCGATCGTGATGCCCTGCTCGCGCTCGGCCTGCAAGCCGTCGACCAGAAGCGCGAAATCGAGATTGCCGCCGGTGGTGCCGGCGGTCTTGCTCTCGGAGGCCAGCGCGTCCAGCTGGTCGTCGAGCAGCGTCTTGGAGTCGTAGAGCAGGCGGCCGACCAACGTGCTCTTGCCGTCGTCGACGCTGCCGCAAGTGACGAAACGCAGCGTCGGCCTGTCGTCCTGCTCCAGCCGCGGCGCATCGATCGCCGCGATCGTGGGTGCCTCGTGATAGGACATCAGAAGTAGCCTTCCGCTTTCTTGCGCTCCATCGACGCCGGACTGTCCCGGTCGATCATGCGTCCCTGCCGTTCGGAGATGCGTGAGGCCATCATCTCCCGCACGATCTCCGGCACGGTTGCCGCCGTCGAAATCGTTGCGCCGGTGAGGGGATAGCAGCCCAGGGTGCGGAACCTGACCGAGCGCCATCGCGGCGCTTCGTCGAAGCGCAGCGGCATCCGTTCGTCGTCCACCATGATCAGCGTGCCGTCGCGCTCGACCACTGGGCGCGGCGCGGCCAGATAGAGCGGAACGATCGGGATGTTCTCGAGCAGGATGTAGTCCCAGACGTCGAGCTCGGTCCAGTTCGACAGCGGAAACACCCGCATGCTGTCGCCAGGCGCGAGCAGTGTATTGTAGAGACTCCACAATTCCGGCCGCTGGTTTTTCGGATCCCAGCGATGCGCCGCGCTCCGGTGCGAAAAGATGCGCTCCTTGGCGCGCGACTTCTCCTCGTCGCGCCGGGCGCCTCCGATCGCGGCGTCGAAGCCGTGGAGGTCCAGCGCCTGTCGCAACGCCTGCGTCTTCATGACGTCGGTGTAGCGGGCCGAGCCGTGGCTGAAGGGATCGATACCCTGGCTCCGGCCCCCGTCATTGACATGGACGATCAGATCGAGGTCGAGCTCGCGCGCGCGGCGGTCGCGAAACGCGATCATCTCGCGGAACTTCCAGGTCGTATCGATGTGCAGCAGCGGAAACGGCGGCTTGCCGGGATGAAACGCCTTCATCGCGAGGTGCAGCAGCACCGAAGAGTCCTTGCCGATCGAATACAGCATCACCGGTTTGCGAAACTCGGCCGCCGTCTCTCGCAGGATGTGAATGCTTTCCGCTTCCAGGCGCCGAAGATGGCTGGTGGTGCTGCGGACCTGCTCAGTCCTTTCCGGGAGGGCAGGCTCGGCGATCGTGGGAATGTCCAGCATGGTGATCACGCGGCCGCAGCGAACCAATCGCCGAACAAGCGCGCCGACGTCGCCGCGCTCAGGTCGAGATCGCGAGCGCACGCCGTGACCGAGGCGCGATAGGCATCATTGAGCCCGCAGCGCTCCAGAATGTTCATCTGGGTTTCGCTCAGCGAGGCCGTTGCGCGGCGCTGGTAGCGATAGGCGGTATCGGAGGTGTGCAGATTGGGCACCTTGTAGATCGTCGCTTCGCTCGGGAAGATGACGCGCGCGTTGTTCACCTGCGTTTGTCCTGGCTCCCGCCAGGACGTCACGGCATTTTCGGTAAAGCTGGTCGAAAGACCAAGGCGGTCGAACAAGGTACGAACCGACGATATGGCCTCCTTGCTCACCTCATAAACGTAGTGAGTGACCGGAACGCCCTGTTGCTTCGCGTAGCTTGCCACCCGAACCGCGCTGAGCGCGGCGATGACATAATGCTGCAGCAACGTACTTTCCGGCGCGCGAGAAATCAGCTTCTCGAGCCATGACGCTAGGGCGCTTGCCGGCTCGCGATCGAGCATGATGAGGTGCAGTCGGTGCCGCGGATAACCTGCTTCGATCAATAGCTGTAGCGGGTTGAACAGACTCTCGGCGGGCACGTAGGGCCCGATCGTCTCCTTGCTGAAGATACTCGGCTCATCGGTCGCTGACGGCACGATCCAGGGCGTCAGCGATTGGCCGACGAGCGCATCGCGCAGGATGGCCTTCAGCGGCTGATAATATGAGGGCATCCCGGTCATGCCGAACAGGTTGCTCAGGGCTGTCGATCCGACCCGGGCCTTGCCGCATGCGAAATAAAGCATCGGGAAGTCTTGCGCCGGGCGATGCCGGAAGTCCTCGGCAAGGCACTCCGTTACTTCGCGCATCAACGTTTCGAGCGTGACGGTTCTGGTCTGGAATTCGCCAACTGGCGAAAGCGGCATGATGTCAAGGGAACCGTGCTGCTGCCGAACCAGGTCGGCGATTCGTTCGAGCGAATCGGCTGAGGTCACGTCGATGTTCATGTCGGGAAGCTCGCTGGAGCAGGTTCCGCAAGCGCAGTTGCTCGCGAGTTCATCTCCAACCTATAGTTGCCGGAGATGCCGGTCAAACCCGTGTGATCCCGGGGGGGCTGTGCAGTCGGGCGAGCGAGCACCGAAGATGTGCTCGCCGCTTTGTTGGCGGGCTCAGGCGGCGCGCACAGTGTGGAGGAATTTCTCGACCTCCGCCTTCAAGAGACCGCTTTCGCTGGACAGCGAGCGCGCCGATGCCAGCACTTGTGCTGAAGCCGAGCCGGTGGCGCTGGCACCGTGACTGACCTGGGCGATCTTGTCGGCGACCTCGACCGTTCCCTTCGCGGCTTCGCTGACGTTGCGAGCGATCTCGGACGTCGCAGCACCCTGCTCCTCGATGGTCGCAGCGATGGTCGTCGAGATGTCCGAAATCCTGGCGATGGTCGCGCCGATCTCCTTGATCGCGCCGACGGAGTCCTGCGTCGCGGTCTGCATGCCGGCGATCTGCGCGCCGATTTCCTCGGTCGCTCTCGCGGTCTGGGCCGCGAGCGCCTTGACCTCGCTCGCCACCACGGCAAACCCGCGGCCGGATTCGCCGGCGCGCGCCGCCTCGATGGTGGCGTTCAGCGCCAGAAGGTTGGTCTGTTCGGCTATCGCCGTGATCAATTTCACGACGTCGCCGATCCGGCCCGCAGCCTTGAGCAACTCGTTGATCCGGGCGTCGGTGCGCTCGGCCTGTTTCACCGCCTCGCCGGCGATGCGGCTGGAATCGTGGACCTGCCGGCTGATCTCGACCACCGACGCGCTCATTTCCTCGGCGGCGGACGCCACGGCTCCGACATTGGCGGATGCTTCCTCGGAGGCTGCCGCCACCATTCCGGAGAGCTGTTCGGTCTCTTCCGCGGTCCCCGACAGTGTGCCGGCGGTGGATTCGAGTTGCTGGGAGGCCGCCGACACCGAGTCGATGATGCCGCCGACCGCAGCTTCGAACGCGCCGGCGAGGCTCATCATCTCATCCGTGCGCCGTGCGGCCGCAGCGGCTTCCTGATCCTTCTGCTCGGCCTCCATCTGCTCGATGCGAATCAGATTGTCCTTGAAGGTGTGGGCCGCGCGGGCGTTGTCACCGATTTCGTCGCCGCGGGCGGTGTAGGGAATCTCGACGGCCTTGTTGCCACCGGCGAGTTGCAGGAGCACGTCGCCGATCCGCCGGATCGGCCGGGCGATGCTCAATACCGAAAAGACCGCGGAGCCGATCAACATCAGCACGACGAATACGCCGACGATCAATGCGAAGCTGGCGACACGATCCAGTTCCGCCAGCAACTCGCCTTTGCGTCGCACCGCGAATTCGTTGGCGACGCCCACCAGGTCGTCGATGCGTTTGCTGACTTCCCGGGCCGCCGGGCGCATATGTTCTGAGAGAATGCTCGCCCTCGCCGTTTCGGCCGCGGCCCTGGCGCCGCCAGCGGGCGCGCCGATGACGGCCCGTTGCGCCGCCGCCAGCTCGACGGCACTGGCCAGATAGGCGTCCACGAATTTCTTGGTCTCACGGTAGGCATCCTGTGTGACCTTCCGCGTCGCCCGTTCTGTTGCGGCGTTGATTTCCGTACCGGCCTCAGTCGCCTGGGCGCGGACAATGTCGAGGAGCTTGTCGACCTCTTCGACTGACGGCGCCGAGCCGATCTCGATGGCGGCGAGCTGCGCCCGCGCCATCGCCGTCTGAGTCGCCTGCGCGTTGCTCTTGTTGAGGTAGTTGACGATGACCAGGCGGTTGGATTCCGCGATCGTCCGGTTGCCGAGCATCTGGTTGGCCAGGATGCCGCCGACCAGCAGAACGCTGATGCCGGTGACGATGCCGAGCTTTGTTCCAATGCGAAAATTGAATGACCCCACCGCTATCTCCTTGCGCCGCCGCACATCAGGTAGTCGCAACCAAAGATTGAGATTTAGGTAAGATTCGCGGGTGGCCGTAATAGTACGGCTGATGCATGAGTTCTGCTGGAACAACGGCACCGAATGCCAAAGACGACCATGCTCGCGAGGGCCGGTTTCGATGTGTGCGTTGTGCTTGCCGGTTTCCCCGACTCAGCTCTAGCGTGGCCTGATGCGTTTCCAGGATCGACCCGGTGGCTATCGGCCGCAGTTCGGCGGCTCGCCGTTTGGCCGCCGCTTCGTGCCGTGGATGTTCGTGGTTGGTGTCGTGGTGGCGGTCGTGCTCACCTTTCGCCATGGAGCGAACTGGCCCGTTCCGCATGCAGCCGACGGCCGGCCGCAGGACGCCGAGATCATCCTCCAGCAGGCCGGCAACCCCGACATTCGCCAGACGGTCGACGTCATCCGCACCATCGACGGCGATACCTTCGTTGCGCGCGTGCATCAACGCGATGGCCGCGACCTCGTCGCACGCGTTCGCCTGCGCGGCATCGATGCACCCGAGATGAAAGCCTCCTGCCAGGAAGAATTGGACAAGGCTGAAGCCGCCGCCGCCGCGCTTCGTAACCTGCTCGGCCAGGGCGGCGTCACGATCTACAATCTCGGCCCCGACAAATACGGACGCGTTCTCGCCGACGTTGCGACCAAACGCACCGCCAGCGTCTCGGCCGTGCTGCTCGCAGGCGGCTATGCGCGCAGCTACAATGGCGGCCATCGCGACGGCTGGTGCGCGCGGGGCTGGCGCTTCTGGCAATAAAAAAGCCGCGTCGTTCGACGCGGCTCTCGTTGTCCTGATCTGATCCCGGCGATCAGCGCGCCACGACCACCGTCGTGCCGACGGAGACGCGGCCGTAGAGATCCGTGATGTCGTCGTTGAGCATGCGGATGCAGCCATAGGAGACGAAGCCGCCGACCGAGCCCGGCACGTTGGTGCCATGGATCGCATATTCGCCGCCGGACAGCGTCATCGCGGCGACGCCCATCGGATTGCGCGGCGATCCGCCCGGAATGACGTCGGGAAGCTGCGGCTTGTCGCGCTTCACTTCGGCCGGAGGCGACCAGGCCGGGTTACGGTACTTGCCGTCGATGCGGGTGGTGCCGGCCCATTGCTTGCCGGATTTGCCGACGCCGACCGGATAACGCACGGCGTGGCCGTTATCGAGAATGAGATAGAGCCGCCGCTCGTTGGTTTTGACCAGGATGGTGCCCGGCGAATAGTCGCCCGAATGCAGCCCCACGATTTCCGGCCGCGCCTGCGCCGCCGGCGACAGCAAGACCCCTGCCCCGATGGTGGCGGCCAGCGCCACAGCGATCCTCATCGACATCAATGCTTCCCCTCGCCCCGAACGGGTCGTCCAAAATTACGCAGAACCCGGCAATTGCCCGCTCGCCGAACATTCTTAACTGCGCCTGTTAACCGGATAGTTTCCACGCGTGGCCGCCGAGAGCCAGCCAGCAGGGGAACAAAGGAAATGTTCGAAATAAAGTAAATGACCTGAAAACAACACCCGGGGGGAAAGATGCGCAGCCGGCCGGGCGCGTCCTGACAACTCTTTGAAAGGGCGGCACGGCTTGCAAATTGGAGGCGTCATTCCGGGTCGCGTTGTCGCGCGCCCGGAATGACGAATGAGGAGTTCAGGCCGACGTCTGCTTCTTGTTCTGCCGGTTCTTGACGAGGTCATCGACGACGGCGGGATCGGCCAGGGTCGAGGTGTCGCCCAGGCTGCCCGGCTCGTCCTCGGCGATCTTGCGCAGGATGCGGCGCATGATCTTGCCGGAGCGGGTTTTCGGCAGGCTGGGGGCGAACTGGATCTGGTCGGGCGAGGCGATCGGGCCGATCTCCTTGCGCACCCAGGTCACGAGCTCCTTGCGCAGGTCCTCGTTCGGCTCGACGCCGGCCATCAGGGTGACGTAGGCGTAGATGCCCTGGCCCTTGATGTCGTGCGGGAAGCCGACCACGGCGGCTTCCGACACCTTCTCATGTGCGACCAGCGCGCTCTCGACTTCCGCGGTGCCCATGCGGTGGCCGGAGACGTTGATGACGTCGTCGACGCGGCCGGTGATCCAGTAATAGCCGTCGGCATCGCGCCGGCAACCGTCGCCGGTGAAGTATTTGCCCTTGTAGGTCGAGAAATAGGTCTGCTCGAAGCGGGCGTGATCGCCATAGACCGTGCGCATCTGGCCCGGCCATGACCGCGTCAGGCAGAGATTGCCTGACGTCTCGCCGTCCAGCACCTTGCCGTCGGCGTCGACGATCTCAGGCGCCACGCCGAAGAACGGCTGCGTCGCCGAGCCCGGCTTCAGTTTGGTCGCGCCCGGCAACGGCGTGATCAAGATGCCGCCGGTCTCGGTCTGCCACCAGGTGTCGACGATCGGGCAGCGGTCGTCGCCGACCACGCGGTGATACCACTCCCAGGCTTCGGGATTGATCGGCTCGCCGACCGAGCCGAGCAGGCGGAGCGAGGCGCGCGAGGTCTTCTTCACGGGCTCATCGCCGGACTGCATCAAGGCGCGGATCGCGGTCGGGGCGGTGTAGAAGATATTGACCTTGTGCTTGTCGATCACGTTCCAGAACCTGGAATTGTCCGGATAGTTCGGCACGCCCTCGAACATCAGCGTGGTCGCGCCGTTGGCCAGCGGCCCGTACAGAATGTAGCTGTGGCCGGTGACCCAGCCGACGTCGGCGGTGCACCAGTAGATGTCGCCATCGTGATAGTCGAAGACGTATTGATGCGTCATCGCGGCGAATACGAGATAGCCGGCCGAAGTGTGCAGCACGCCCTTGGGCTGGCCGGTCGAGCCTGACGTATAGAGGATGAACAGGGGATCCTCAGCGTGCATGTGCTCAGCCGGGCATTCGGTCGTCACCATCGCCGCGGCCTCGTGGTACCAGAGGTCGCGCGTCGGGTTCATGTCGATCTTGCCGCCGGTGCGCTTGACCACGACGACCCAGTCGACGCCGTCAGCCTTGGCGAGTGCGGCGTCGACATTGGCCTTCAGCGGCACCTTCTTGCCGCCGCGCAGGCCTTCATCGGCGGTGATGATCACCTTGGATTGGCAGTCGTTGATGCGCTGGGCGAGGCTGTCGGGCGAGAAGCCGGCGAACACCACGGAATGGATGGCGCCGATCCGCGCGCAGGCCAGCATCGCGTAGGCCGCTTCCGGAATCATCGGCAGGTAGATGGTGACGCGGTCGCCTTTCTTGACGTTGCGGGTGCGCAGGATGTTGGCCATCCGGCAGACCTCGTCGTGCAGCTCCTTGTAGGTGATGTGCCGGGATTGCGAGGGATCGTCGCCCTCCCAGATGAGCGCGGTCTGATTGGCTCGCTTGGCGAGGTGGCGGTCGATGCAGTTCCAGGCGACGTTGAGGATGCCGTCCTCGAACCATTTGATCGAGATGTTACCAGGCGCGAAGGACACGTTTTCGATCTTCGTCGGCGCCTTCATCCAGTCGATGCGCTTGGCCTGTTCGGCCCAGAAAGCGTTCGGGTCCGAGATCGAGCGGGCGTACATCTCCTTGTACTTGGGCTGGTCGATCCAGGCGCGCTTCGCCCACTCCGCGGGGACGTCGTAGATCTTCTCGGACATGTTTCCCTCCACCTACGGCAAGCCGAACCCAAGCGACCGGCGAGCCGACTTTGATCTTGAGCCGATTATGCGTCGGGCTAACCGGACCCGACAAGCGGCACAAGCTGGACCTTCGGCGAGCGGGCGGCCATGCGGAGGATCAAGATGATTTGTCCGGCTCGCCCGGGTCGGTAACCGGCGTAAACGGCACCTTCCGGCTCTTTACCCAAACCGCCGGAACCGGCCGCGCAGGGGGCCCATGCGCCTGCTGGTGGTATTTAGAGACCGCTCCTCACTGATTCGGGACTCGCAATGCGGTTCGGAACACCCTAAATGGCCAACCCGAGGCCCCAACGAGGCCTCTGGAACAAAAATCAGAACAATTGCATTGACCGATAACAGGCAGGGCTAAGGTATAACACTATGATAGATCAGCAGAATCTCGGGACGATGCAGCCCGCTTCAGCTGATCCTACCGCTGTTGCACTGGCCAAAGCCCTCGGACAATGGCCGAAACCGTCTGGTTTCAGGCGTCCCAGCCCGAAAAAGGCCTTCGATACGGCCCCCGCGACCTCGGTCGAGGCAATCGCCAAGGAACTGGGCCTGCGGCTCGGCGACCAGAACGAGCTGACGATTCGGCGCATCAAGCGCGGCAAGGGCTATTCCTTCGTCCGCCCGAACGGCGCGCATATCCGCGACGCCCGCACCATCCGCCGGCTGCATGCCATGGCGGTGCCGCCGGCCTATCGCGAGGTACGCTATTCGGCCGATCCGAGCTTGCATCTCCAGGCGGTCGGGCGCGATGCCGCGGGCCGGTTGCAATATCGCTATCACGTCGACTGGGAAAAGGTCCGCGAGCAGCGCAAGGCGCATCGGCTGGAAAAGCTCGTCGGCGCGCTGCCGAAGATCCGGCGCAAGGTCTCGATGTTCCTGTCGGGCGAAGAGCCGACGCGCGAATTCGCGTTGTCGGCCGTGATCGAGCTGATCGCGCGCACGGCGATCCGTCCAGGCAATGAATCCTATGCCCGCCTCAACGGCACCCGCGGCGCCACCACGATGCTGAAGTCCAACGTCACGCTGGAGGACGACTGTTTCGTGCTGACCTTCAAGGCGAAGGGCGGCAAGGCGGTGCGGAAGGAGTGCGACGCGGCCAAGCTCGTGCGCGCCATCGGCATCCTGCGCGGCGTCCCCGGCAAGCGCATGTTCCAGTATCGCGATGCCTCCGGCATCGTGCGCGCCGTCAACACCACCCAGGTGAACGCGTTTCTGCGCGAGATCGCCGGCATCAAGATTTCGCTCAAGGACTTTCGCACGCTGATGGCGTCTGCGGTCGTTGTGGAATCTTTGTCGCGGGTTACGCCGGCGACCAGCCAGCGCGGCCGCAAGAAGCAGGTGCTCGAAGCAATTCGCGGCGCAGCCGACCAGCTCTCCAACACGCCGGCAATCTGCCGCAAGAGCTACGTTCACGATACCATCGTTACCGCATTCGAGGACGGCATTCTCGAACGCTTCGCCGCGACAATGAAGGGCCAGCGTTCGCAGGCCAGGCGCGAGCAGCTTTTGGCGCAGGTGGTGGCGACCGCGGCGGTCTGAGGCGCGCGGCACTACGTCCTGTCGGAAACACCCTTGTCCGGACCGGGATCGCCGCCCGCGGCTGCGATCGTGAGCCGTCCCAGATAGTGCGCCCAGCCTTTCGCGTGCGCGGCCGCCTGTTCTTCGGTCGGCAGCCCGCTATGGGTCATGCGCAGCAGCGTGCCGCCATCCCGTTCGATCAGGTCGATTTCGATCAGGCTTGAGCCGGGCGGCACGTTCTGGCCGGCATCCCATCCGAACGTGTAGGCCAGACGGTGCACCGGCACGACCTCGCGAAAGGCGCCGCGGGCCACGCCGCCGCGCTCGCCGATGCCTTTGAGGAGGTAGAGCCCGCCGGGATGCGGCTCCATGGTCGCATCGGACCCCATCCAGCCCAGGATTTTGTCCGGGTCGGTCAAATAGGCGAAGACGGTGGCACGTGGGGCGGCGATCTGGGTCTCGCGTCGGACAATGAACGGCTCGGTCATCGGCGATCATCCCTGGGCCAAAGCTGGCAGATGGCAGCGCCAAAGCGGCCCGTCAAGGATTGCCCGTGACAAAGCGGGTCCGTCTTCGCCATCATTGGAGCATGCAACTCTCCCCGACGCTCGCTTGGCTTGTCGACGCCGCCTCCGATGTCCCCCGGGTCGACCGCCTGCTCGCGGAACTCGGCGCACATCTGGTTGCCGATGGCGTGCCGCTTGCGGCCGGCGCCCTGACGCTGGAGGTGCCGCATCCACTGATTGCGAGGCGGACCTGGCTGTGGCGCGCGGAGAGCGGCGAGGTCATCGAAGCGCTGGGCTTTGCACCAGGCGGACTTGCTCCCGATCCGCCCAGCGACGCCGGGCGCCGTTGGTTGCGAGACATCGCAGGCGGCGAGATGCACGAAGACGTCGTCGGACGGCCCGATGGGCCATTGCTCGGCTGGATCGGGCCGCGTCCGTTCGCCGCACACGAGATAGATCAACTGCACCAGGCCGCGCGCTTTGCCGCGACACCGCTCGCGCTGCTCGCCGCGCGCGCCACGTTGCGGGCGACGTTGGATGCCTATCTTGGCAAGCGCAGCGCGGAGCGGGTGCTAGCGGCACCGTTGCGGCGCGACCTCGGCGAGACCATTCAGGCCGCGTTGCTTTATGCCGATCTGCGCAGCTTCACGATTTTGTCGGAAACCAATCCGCCCGCGGACGTCATCGCGGCGCTCGACGCCTGGTTCGATCGCATCGCCGGTGCGGTTCACGCCTTCGGCGGCGAGGTGCTGAAGTTCATCGGTGACGGCGTGCTGGCGATCTTTCCGGTGGTCGACACGGACCGGCGGCGCTCATGTGATTCAGCTTTGCGCGCGGCAAGCGCGGCCAAAGCCGGAATGGCTCATCTCAATGAAGAGCGCCGCGGCCAAGGCTTGCCACCTCTGGCGTTCGGCGCCGCGCTACATCTCGGCGAGATGCTATGGGGCAATATCGGCGCCGCCAATCGTCTCGATTTCACGGCGATCGGGCCTGCGGTCAATCTCGTGAGCCGGCTCGAAGGATTATGCAAGCCGCTCGGCCAAACCGTGCTGATATCAGGCGCGCTTGCCGCCGAGACGGACATGCCCTTGGTCACGCTCGGGATGCATCCGCTGCGCGGCATCGCCGCGCCATGCGAGGCCTTTGCGCTGCCGGAGACGTAAGCGACAGGCGCCAGCGCAGATGACTACACCCCACCCATCTTGCAGACGAGCTTCCACTCGTCTGCCGTCACCGGCTGCACCGACAGGCGCGAGTATTTCACCAGCGCCATGTCGGCCAGCTTCTTCTCGGCCTTGACCGCGGCCATCGTCACCGGCGTCTTCAACGGCTTGTCCGCCTTGATGTCGACGCAGACGAATTTTTCGGTCTTGTCGGTCGGATCGGGATAGGCTTCCTTGATAACTTCCGCGATGCCGACGATCTCCTTGCCCTCGTTGGAATGATAGAAGAACGCCTTGTCGCCCTTCTTCATGTTCACGAGGTTCAGGCGGGCGGTGAAATTACGCACGCCGGTCCAGGCCTCGCCCTTGGCGCCCTTCGCCACCTGCTGGTCCCAGGACCACACCGATGGTTCGGATTTCACCAGCCAGTAATTCATCGCGCGCCCTATCCGTTCGTCATGGCCGGGCTTGTCCCGGCCATCCACGTCTCTGCTTCCGTATTCAATATCAAGACGTGGATGCCCGCGACAAGCGCGCGCATGACGGAAGATGTCATTCCTCTGCCTTGAAGGGGCGGGTCAAAAGTCCCGAGATCGCGGCGTCGATCGTGCTCCTGCCGCTCAGGATCGAAGCGACCGCTTCCGATACCGGCATCTCGATGTTCTGCGAAGCTGCGAGCTCGATCAGCACCGGTGCGGTGAACTCCCCTTCGGCGAGCTTGCCGGCGGGCGGTTGCTCGCCGCGGCCGAGCGCAAGACCGAGCGCGAAGTTGCGTGACTGCGGACTCGAACAGGTCAGGATCAGATCGCCGAGACCGGAAAGGCCGGCGAGCGTCTCGCCGCGCGCGCCGATCGCGCGGCCCAGGCGTGTCAACTCGGCAAAGCCGCGGGTGGTGAGCGCGGCTTGAGCCGAGGCGCCGAGCTTGCGGCCGACCGCGATGCCGACCGCGATCGCCAGCACATTCTTGGCCGCGCCGCCGATCTCGACGCCGCGGACATCGGTAGAGTGATAGGGCCGGAACGTCGGCGAGCCCAGTGCCTGGACCAGGCTGCTCGCCAGCGCCTCATCCTTCGCTGCCAGCGTCACCGCCGTCGGCAGACCGCGCGCGACGTCGTCGGCAAAGCTCGGGCCCGACAGGATCCCTGGCTGTGTGTGCGGGGCGGCTTCCGCGATCACGTCGGTCATGAATTTGTGGGTACCGTGCTCGATGCCCTTGGCACAGGCGACGACCGGCACTGCTTTTGTCAGATGCGAGGCCAGCATGTTGGCCGCGCCGCGCAGGTGTTGCGCCGGCGTTGCAATTAGCAGCATGTCGGCGCGCGCGGCTTCCGCCAGCTCGTGCGTCACGACGATCTCGGGCGCCAACCGCACGCCGGGCAGCCGCGGATTCTCGCGGGTCGCGGCGATCCGCGCCGCATGCTCGGCGTTTCGTGCCCACAGCGTGACGTTCCGCCCGGCGCGCGCCGCGACGGTTGCGAGCGCCGTGCCCCAGGCGCCTGCACCGATCACCGCGACGGATTGAAACGGGGCCATCGCGCTAAAATCCTGCGCGGGTGTTGCCGTAACCCACTGGCGCCGTCGCGTTGGCATCGAGCAGCCAACGCGCGTGGGGCTGGGCTTCCATCGTATCGGTCATGCCGAGCGCAAGGCGCTCGGCGCCGGCCCAGGCGATCATCGCGCCATTGTCGGTGCAGAGGGCAGGCGGCGGCATGATCAGTTGGGTCTTCGCCCGCCTGGCAACGTCATGCAGGGCGCCGCGGATCGCCTGATTGGCGGCGACGCCGCCGGCAGCCACCAGCGCATGCGGCGCGCCGAACTGTTCGCGGAAAAGCTTCAGGCCGACGCTCAGCCGGTCGGTCGTCGAGTCCAGCACGGCGGCCTGGAAGCTCGCACAGAGATCGTTGATGTCCTGCGGCGTGATCTCGGTGATCCGGCTCGCCTCGTTGCGCACGGCCGTTTTCAATCCCGACAGCGAGAAATTGGCGTCGGGGCGTCCTTGCATCGGCCGCGGAAAGGCAAAGCGCGTGGCATCGCCGCTTGCCGCGGCGCGCTCGACCTGCGGGCCGCCGGGATAGGGCAGGCCCAGCATCTTCGCGATCTTGTCAAAGGCCTCGCCGATCGCATCGTCGACGGTGGTGCCGAGCCGCACATACTGGCCGACACCTGTAACCGCGACGATCTGGGTGTGGCCGCCTGAGGCGAGGAACAGGCAATAAGGAAATTCGATCGCATCGGTCAGGCGCGGCGTCAGCGCATGCGCTTCCAGATGGTTCACCGCGACCAGCGGCGTGTCGTGCACCATCGCGATCGCCTTCGCGGTGGTGAGCCCGACGATGACGCCGCCGATCAACCCGGGCCCCGCGGCTGCCGCGACGCCATTGAGCTGGGCGAAGCCGATGCCGGCGTCGTGCATGGCGCGGTCGATGATGCCGTCGAGCAGATCGACATGCGCGCGTGCGGCGATCTCCGGCACCACGCCTCCGAAACGGGCATGCTCCTCGACCTGCGACCGCACGATATTGGAGAGAATCTTGCCGCCGCCGTCAGGCGCGCGCTCGATCACCGCCGCCGCGGTCTCGTCGCAGGTGGTTTCGATGCCCAGTACCAGCATTGGCGAATTGTTATCCAATTTGCGCCCTTGCGCTCATCCGTAAAGCGGAGTTCTGGTACGTCCGGTAGCATTCCAAGGTCGGCTTGCGCAATCGCCACGCGCAGCCATCCTCGTGAAAGCGCCACCGCCACCCGGCCCAGGGAACACAAGCGATGTCGATTCTTGTCACACGGCCGCATCCCGACAATGAGGCGACTGCGGACGCTCTGCGTGCGCGGGGTCATGTGGTGTTGCTTGCGCCGGTGCTCAAGTTCGAACCGGTGCCCTTCCATGACGAAAACGAGGCGAACTACAGCGCCATCATCGTCACGTCGGCCAATGCGATCCGTGCGGTCGCGCCACAATTGCGGGAGCTCGATTTGTTGAGGCTGCCTGTGTTCGTGGTCGGCGAGCATACGGCAGCCGCGGCGCGCGACGCCGGTTTCGCCGAGGTGATTGTCGCCGGCGGCGATGCCGTGGCTCTGCGCGACAAGGTGATGCAGAGCGCGCGCGACAAGGTGCTGAAGAAGAAGAGCACGGTGCTCTATCTGGCGGGCGCGGATTTGTCGCGCGATCTCGGCGGCGAGTTCGGTGCCGAAGGATTCAACGTGGTCACGCAGACCACCTATCGCATGGCCCCGGTCAAGCATCTGCCGCGTGAGGTCTGCGAAGGCTTTGCCGCTCATGGGATCGAGGCGGTGCTGCATTACTCCCGGCGCAGTGCGCGGGCTTTCCTGGAGGCGGCGCGGGACGAAGGCGTCGAAATCTCGGCGCTGGCGATCCCGCAATGCTGCTTGTCCGAGACGGTCGCGAGCGTGCTGCGCGATGCCGGCGCGTCACAGGCTCTGGTGGCCGCGACACCGGACGAAAATGCCCTGTTTGATGCCTTGGAGCGTGCTTTGCGCACCCGTTTGGCGTAAGAGGACGGGCCGAATCCGACAAAGCCGGGTCCGCCCAAGGGATCTGTGCAAGGTACGCAAGTGTGAGGAACCGTCACGATGGCCGATGACAAGCCTGAAGACGCAGGATCGGCCCCCGAGTCCGGCCGTGCCAAGCGCGCCCCGCCCACCATCGACCTCGAGGCGACCGAAGTCTCCACCCAGCCGCAAGAGGTGGCGGACGAGCCGCAGGCTCAGCCAGCGCCTGAACACGCCGAGCCTGAACAGGCAAAATCCGAGAAGGCCGAAGCCGAGGCGCAGGCCGCCGTCGCCTCCGCGCCGGTGTCGCCCTGGATCGTTGCACCAATCTCCGGCGCGGTGGCCGCTGCGGTCGTGATTGCAGTCGGCTGGATGCTGGGCTGGCCCGCCGTGCAGGCGCCGCCGGCTGCTCCGCAAGTTACGAGCGCGACTGTCGATAGCCTGAATGGGCGCGTCGCGGCGGTCGAAGCCAAGGTCGGCAAGCCCGCGACCGATCCGGCGATGGTCGCGCGGATCGACACGCTGGAAAAATCGCTTGGCGCCTTGCGCAGCGATATCGCCAATCTGCGCACGCAGTCAGAGAAGACCGCGAGCGCGTTGAACGATGTGAAGTCCGCGCCCCGCGATGCGGCGGCTGCTCCCGATCTTGCAGCCCTCAACGCCCGCCTCGCGCAGCTCGAACGCGCCAGCAAGACCGATCGCGCCGAACTGGCGCAGAAGGGCGAGAAGATCGCCGATGCCAAGACAGATGCCAAGACAATGGACGATAAGCCGCTGCGCCACGTGGTGGCGGCCTCCTTGCTCGACGTCGCAGTTCGCCATGGTGATCCCTATGAATCGCAGCTGGCCGCGGCGCGGTCGCTTGCGGCCAAGCCGGATGTGCTGAAGCCGCTCGACGTTTTTGCATCGTCAGGCATCCCGACGCCGGTCGCGCTGAGCCGCGAGCTCCTCAACATTGTGCCGAAACTGTCGCCTCCAGCGGAGGCGCAGACCGGCACCGGCATCGTCGAGCGTCTGCAGGCCGGGGCGTCGAAGCTCGTTCGTATCGAGCGTACCGACGGGGTCGGCAATGATCGCGGCGCCATCGTCGCGCGGGTGACGGCTGCGGCGCTGCGCAACGATTTCGTCGAGGCGCGGCGCGAGCTGAAGACACTGTCCGAGGCCGATCGCGCCCCCGCACAGGCCTGGCTCGACAAGACAGATGTGCGCGAGGCGGCGCTCGCCGCGTCCCGTAAATTCGCCGACGATGCCATGGCTGATATCACCAAGCCTGCTCAATAAGGTTCGCGCAATAAGTTGCGCGTATAGGGATCGCCATGCTTCGCATCGTCCTCTTCCTTGTTCTGATCGCGCTGGCGGCGGCCGGCGCGGCCTGGGTCGCCGATCAGACCGGCGATGTCATCCTGACCTGGGGCAGCTTGCGCGCAGAGACGACAGTGCCGGTGTTCGCGTTCGGGCTCGGCCTTGTTGCGGTCGCGGCAATATTCGCCTGGAGCCTGTTGAGTGCGATCTGGCGTACGCCGGGACGTCTGCGCCGCAGCCGCCACGAAAAGCGTCACGCGCGCGGCCGCCACGCCATCACCCATGGCCTGCTCGCGATCGGCCATGGCGACACTGCGCTCGCCCGCCGGCATGCGGAGGCGGCGCGGCGCCACGCGCCGAACGATCCGCTCGCGCTTCTCCTGCATGCGCAGTCGGCGCAGCTCGAGGGCAATCGCGACGAGGCGCAGCGCGCCTTCCGCGCCATGGCCGAGCGCGCGGATACGCGGCTGCTCGGCCTGCGCGGCCTGTTCATCGAGGCGCAGCGCGCCGATGATGCGGTCGGCGCCGTGATGATCGCGGAGGAGGCGATCAAGCTGTCGCCGTCCTCGACCTGGGCCTCGCATGCGGTGCTCGGCTTTCGCTGCGCACGCGGCGACTGGAGCGGGGCGCTCGGGATTCTCGACTCGAATCTGTCCGCGGGCCTGATCGACAAGGCGGCCTATCGCCGGCAGCGCGGCGTGCTGCTCACGGCCCGCGCGCTGGAATTGGAAACCATGGACCGCGACGTCGCGCGCGAGAGCGTGATGGAGGCGGTCAAGCTCGCTCCGACGCTGGTGCCGGCCGCGGTGCTCGCCGCGAAGTTCCAGAGCGAGGCGCATCAGGTGCGCCGCGCCATGAAGCTGGTGGAAGCCGCCTGGCTCGCCAATCCGCATCCCGATCTCGCGGACGCCTATGCGCATGTGAAGCTCGGCGATGCCGCGCGGCAACGCTTGCAGCGGGTCGAGACGCTCGCGGCCAAGACACCTATGGCCAAGACACCTATGGCCAAGACACCTGCGGCCAAGACGCCTGCCGACAGGTCCGGCCACTTCGAAGGGCAGCTTGCGATCGCGCGCGCCGCAATCGATGCTTCGGAATTCGCTCGTGCGCGCGAAGCGCTCGCGCCTTACGTCAACGATCCGACCCAGCGTGTCGCACTGCTGATGGCGGACATCGAGCGCACCGAGCATGGCGACGGCGGCCGCGCACGCGCCTGGACCTTGCGCGCGGTGCGCGCCCGCCACGATCCGGCCTGGACTGCGGACGGCTATGTCAGCGACCGCTGGCGCCCGGTTTCCCCGGTCACCGGCCGGCTCGACGCCTTCCAGTGGCAGACGCCGGTTGCGAGCCTGCCCTCCGACAGAAGCACCACGATCGAGTCCTCGGCCTTCGAAGAAGCCATGCTCGCGGCCCCGCCGCCGAAGCGGGTGACGGCGCCTGCCGCGAGCCCGGTGGAACCGGCCGCGCTGGCACCGAGCCCCGCCGAGCAGGACAACTCACCTTCGCCCGCCAAAGAGGCCACAGCAGCGCCCGCCGAGCCGGTCAACCCGGCTCCAGAGCCCGCCGAATCATCGCCGCCGGCGGCAACGCCGGTGTTCCGGACCCGCGCCGATCTCGGCAAGCCCGGCCCAGTGCCGATCCCCGCTGTCATCCCGATCGTCCGTGCCCCGGACGATCCCGGCATCGACGACGAGGGTCCGAGCGATGAATTTGCGGAACAAATCGGCACGCCCAAGGCCCAGGCCGGTGGCTGGCGCGGATTCTGGTCGCGCTGGGGCGCGTAAGCCGCATTTCGGACCCGCCTTGTCCTTGCCAATTCGGGCCGTGCCCGATATCAGGAGCGCGCGTATCGGGGTCGGCATCGCCCGGGCCCCGGCAGGGTTCGCCGCAATAGCTCAGTTGGTAGAGCACGTCATTCGTAATGACGGGGTCGGGGGTTCGAATCCCTCTTGCGGCACCAGCGCCTTGATTCAAGCGACGACAGCCCTCGAGACAGCTTGCGCCTGAGATTTCACGCCACGTGAGGTGCGTTGCTTCGCGCCCGCGCGCTACCTGCCTTGGCAGCCTGAGTTGGATTGACAGCGCGTCCGGAGAGCCGCAACTACTCGCAACTCGGGGGCGCGAGGGAGCATGCACGATATCCTGGTAGTTGGGCTTATCGCGCTGACGTGCGGAGCCATTGGTCTTCCATTCTCCCTGCTTCTGCCGTCGGAACATTTTGAAGTGCGCTGGGCGCTTGCGCCGCCGCTTGGCCTCGGCCTCCTCGCGGCCGGAACCGCGGTTCTGTATCTCTCCGGCGTGGCTCCGTGGGTCACGCTGCCCGCGATGGCGATCGTCGGTCTTGTCACTGCTGCTGCAATGCGCTTTCCGGCGCTGCATCGGCGATCCAGGCCATCGTCCGGACGATGGTTCGTGACGGCGATAGCGGTTGCAGTTGTTGCGATGGTTTGTCTTGCACCCGGGTGGACTGGAGGCGCGCGCTTCCGCGTTTTCCAGGCGAATGTCTACGATCACATGTTGTACTTGGGCTCCTCGGCTTCGTATCGCGTGCTTGATTACGCAGCCCTGGTCGTCCAGGGGGCGGATAATGCGAAGTCCGATCCATTGTCAGTGCTGGCGCTGTGGTTCGTCGACTATCGCGGCGCCGTGTCGATGATACATGCTGCCGTCGCCGCCGTGAGCGGCGGCGACGTCGTTGACTGCACCTATCCGTATATGGTCGGCATGCAGCTCAACATGTTGTTTGCGGCGCTGTTCGTCTTTGTCAACGCGCTCTCGATGCGGCGCTGGCTGGCATTTGCGTGCGCCGCGGCACTTACGATCGGATTCTTCGAGCAGTACGTATTTGATATCAACGCCTGGTCTCAACTTGCGACGCAGCCAATCTTCCTGCTTCTCCTCGCATTCGTTGCGTTCGCCTTCGACAACAATCGCTTTGGGCAGATGCCCGGCTCGATCATACGGCTGGCAGCGATCTTTGCGGCGCTGATGACAGGTGCGTTCTTTCTCTATCCGGAATCGCTGACGATCTACGGTCCTGCCGCCGCTGTCGCGGTCGTGATGGCGTGCTGCCATCCGGCATCTCGCAAGGCCCTGCCTGTGGCTGCGCCAGGCTTGACAGCAGGTGTAGGAGTATCGTTGCTCCTGTGCATTCCTCTCTGGTCTGGTACGGTTGCCTACGTCGTCCGGCAGTTGACTCGTGCAGCCACCGACGCGCCCGACTGGTGGAAGTATTATCAACGTTACCTGTTCGGCAGTGACGCGAACTTTCTCGATGTCATCGCCAGTCCCGACAGCAGTTTCGGAGAACTGGCGAACGCCTGGTTCTCATTGCCCGTCGAATCCGTGGTTGCTGGTCTCGGCCTATATGCGGTGCTGCCGTCCGCGGGGTGGCCTGCCGGGATCGCGGTCGTGTGGAAATTGCTGCTCTATGGCTTTTTGTTCGTGCTGTTGAGGGGCATCGCAAGGACGTCGTGGACCATTTGGCACGCCGAGCCGGGCGGAAGCGCCGCGCGGCTTCTGGCAGGCAGCCTGGTCGGATGCCTCGTGCCGATTGCCATCCTGACGGCCGGGCATGGGTGGGCGGCGGGCAAGGGCATGGCAATGGCGGCGCCGATGCTCTTCGTACTTGTCATTGCTCCCATGGCCGCGAAGCGGTGGGATCCAGGCGCTGTTGCCGCCGTTTGTGTCGTCGTAACTGTTCACCTTGCCCTTGGCGTATTGCGGCCGCTGTTGGTCATGCAAGCGGTTGGCGCGGGTATTCCCGGTCTTCCGACCGCCGCCGTGCAGGTCAACGCGCAAAAGGCGTCTCTCGACTGGGATTACAACCGCTTGTCCGCGGAAATCAGGAGCTGCAACGGGCTCGTCATCGACGTTGCCAATCCGATGATGCACAATTTGCTGCGCCGGCTCGCAGCGGAGCTTCGGGTACCCTGGGCAGCGCCGCGGATCCTGTCCTGGCCCGATAGGCCCGGGCGAGCGTATTTTCCTGAGGGTTTTGAAAAGTTCGACTGTCTGGTGGCGTCCGAGCGGCTCATCGCCAATCCGGGGCAGCGGCTGATATCCGTGGCCACAGACCGGTCGTCGCGTGAATTCCTGGATGGGAAGCGCAATGTGCTTGAGGTCGGTACGGAAGCCCCGCCAGGGATCGCAACGCGCGGTCTTTTCGGCAAGGAAATGACCCCTGGAGGCGCGCTTCAATGGGCATCACCGAACGCGCGCCTCGAGATTCCGAACAAGCCTGTGACTCCGGCACGCACATTGAAGCTTGAATTGTGGCCCATGCCGATCTCCGGCAACGAATTCCTAATCAAGATCAATGGACGCGGGGTCTACAAAGGCGTCGTGCCTGCAGGCCCTTTGTCTTTCCCGTTGGATCAGTTTGCACGCGATGAGGCTCTCCTGGTCGAGTTGGACACCAATGCCGCCACGCGTTTTCCGGGCGATCCCCGAGACCTCGGTTTCGCGATCAGGGAGCTGAGTGTTCGCCGATAATGAATGAACAGATGCAAGGGACGCCGCCCGCGTGATCCGCATCACATTACCTCAAACGCTGTTCACCTAGTGTCCCCTCGCGCCAACACGGGGAGATTTCACATGCGCAAGATCATTCTGGTTGCCGCCCTGGTCCTGGTCTCGGCCTCTGCCCAAGCCGCCGGCCCGCGCAGCCTGTCGCTGGCTGCGGCCAACGAGCACGCCTCGGTTCCGCAAATCACGACGGCCACTGCCACGACACAGGTGAGCGAAGCCGCGCCAGTCACCGAAGTTCCGAAATATCTCGATCGTCCGCCGGCGGTTTCGACCGCTGCGCCTGTAGCGCCTACCACAACCACTTCGGCGCCCGCGACGACGGCCACGCCCGCCGCCAAGACCATGGCGAAGGCGGACAAGCCGAAGCACAAGCGCTACTGGACCGAAGGCCGTATCATCGGCGAGCTGCATCGCCACGGCATTTATTGGTAAGGCGTGCTCGTCGGGCGCCACATATTCCGTCATGCCCGGGCTTGTCTCGGGCATCCACGTCTGCGCGCGCCCAAGAACGTGGATGGCCGGGACAAGCCCGGCCATGACGTCACTTGAAACACTCAGATAGCGATCTAATCCGTTACTGCGAGACCGTCTGCACCACGCTCGCGATCGGACGTGCGCTCGATGTCGGCACCTTCAGATCCTTCAGCAGCGCCTCGTCATATTCCGGCAGCGTCTGGAACGTCGTCTTGGCCTTCATTTGCACGACCCTGTAGCCGCCGGCCTTCAGGCGCGCGAGCAGCGTCGGCATCGCTTCGGCGGTGTGCTTCTGGAAATCGTGCATCAGGATGATGCCCTTGCCGAGCTTGTCGAGCTTGGTCATCACGTTGCTGACGATCTTGTCCGGCGTGCTCTCCTTGCGAAAATCGAAGGAGTCGAGGTCGGTCGAAAACATCGCGACGTTGCGAGTGCCGAAATAGGTCACAATCGCCGGATTGTGCTGGAGCTGCGGGAAGCGGAAGAACGGCGCCGGGTTGGTGCCGAGCGCGAATTTCACCGCGCTAAAGCCCTTCTCGACCTCGTCCTTGGCCTGTTGCTCCGTCATCTTCTTGCCGTTGAGATTGACGTGAGACCAGGTGTGGGTGCCGACCGTGTGGCCCTGGGCCAGCACCTGGCGCAGGATTTCGGGGTGATAGGTCGCGTGCTTGCCGACGGCGAAGAACAGGCCCTTGGTGCATTCGTCGGCGAGTGCCTTCAGCACGGCCGGCGTGTTGTTCGGCCAGGGACCGTCGTCGAAGGTCAGCACGACCTCCTTGTCGGTGAGGAAGTCGAACTGCTTGAAGTGCTCGAAGCCGAAGCCGGGTCCGCCGGTGGTGTCGATCTCGACCACGCGGGCCACGCCGAGCGCGTTCGGATTGGCGCAGGTCGACTTCTGCTGCACCGGGGCGGCCGGTGTAGGCGTCGCGACAGGTGTCGTCGGCTTGCCCGCGATCGTCGCGGTGGTCTCGACGTCATCCTTGGCGGCAAGCTTCGCCGGTGCCGGCAGAGGATCGGCGGCACGGGCGGCAATTGTCTTGGGAGCGGCCTGATCGGCGCGCGAGGAATAATAAAACCAACCGCCGGCGGCGATCACGACCGCCGCAACTACACTGGCCAGCATCAGGCCTAACGCATTACGCATCGCTATTCTTTCCAATTACGCAACCAAACCGGCGGAATTTCCCGCGCGCCCGGCTATTAATGCGAAGGAACAGTTAACGTGACACCAACACGACGGCGGAAGAGGAGGAATTTCAGGGGAGTGCGCCAAGGTGACCGATGTCACAGTGGGGGAGCCTCCCGTGACCGTCATCACAGTGGAAAGGACTTTCGTGGAGCATCGTAGCTCCCATCAACAACGGGCCCGCTCCGGCGTGCCAATGGGAGCTTCAAATGACCAAGTCTCTGAACGGCAAGTCTCTGAATACCACGTCCCTGACCGCCAAGATCCGCGACACCAGCCTGGCTCTGGGCTTTGCCGCCATCGTCTCGATCATCTCGACCAGCTCGAGCTTCGCCTTCTCGTCCGAAGCGCAGCAGATGTGCACTGGCGACGCCTTCCGCCTGTGCTCGTCGGAAATCCCCAACATCCCGAAGATCACGGCGTGCATGGTGAAGCATCGCTCCGACCTGAGCGTCGGTTGCCGCGCGGTGATGGACAAGGACCTCGCCAAGGGCGCGTCGCGCAAGGTCGCTAACGCCCAGGACAGTCAGTAAGCGCGCAACGATCGTTGCATCCTTCAAGCTCCCTCGCGATGTGTCCCCGGCGTCAAGCCGGGGCCACGCGGCGGCGCAGATGCAGCCTGTCAATAAAGCCGTTGCGGCCCCGGGATCGTCGCTCTAGCTTCGCCCGCACATCTTTCGGGTAAGAGGCATTACGCGATGACCAGATTTCTTTTCATTTTTCCATTCATGTTGTTCGCAGCGAGCGCATCCGCGCAGCAGGGGCACGACGCCTGCGCACGCGATGTCACACGCTTCTGCCGTCCCGTGATGAACAATGGCGATCAGGCCGTGCTCGCCTGCCTGAAAGAGCATCGCACCCGCCTGAGTAAGGCCTGCGACAAGGTGCTGATCGACCACGGGCAGTGAGTATTTTCGTAGCCCGGATGGAGCGAAGCGTAATCCAGGTCCTGTCCGCGCGGTGAGATCACCCCGGATTGCGCTTCGCTCCATCCGGGCTACCGGCTGTGAACCTACGTACTGCTGCCCGCCGCGGTCGCGACTACCGGCAGTACTTCGCTTGCCGCACGATCCGGTGTCTCTTCCTTCCAGCGCACCGAGCCGAACGGGCGCTCCAGCATGCGGCGGATCCGCACCGGATCGGGGCCGACGTGGAAATCGATTGCACTCTGGTGCAGCGCGCGCTCGGACTGGGTCGAACGGTTGCGTTGGCGCAGATAGTCGAGCCAGGTCGGGCAGTGATAGCGCTCGGTCCACAATTCGGGGTCGGCGATATCGCGCGCGATCGACCAGCCATAGGCGCCGTTGCGCTGCCTGGAGAGCTGCACGTCCTGCATCACATTGTGGAAGGCGCGCGCGTTCTCCTGCGAGACGCGGTATTCGATCTCGACCACCAAGGGTCCGCTGCGGCCTGTGAGCGGCAGCTTCACCTCGGGATCTGCCAGCACCTCGGCGTCTTCGTTGCGAGCGCCGACGCGCGGCATCGCCAGCCAGATTCCGAGCAGCGGCGAGATCAGCATCAGGCCGGCGGCAACCAGGAGCGCGACCTCGACGCCGGCATAATCGGTGAGATGGCCCCAGCCCCAGGCGCCGATCGCAATGCCGCCTGAGATCGAGGCCTGGAACGCCGCGAGCGATCGACCCGCGACCCAGCGCGGCGCCGAGAGCTGCACACCGATATTGAACAGCGCGACGGCTGCCATCCAGACCGCGCCCGCGAGCACCAGTGCGGCCGCGGTCAGCACCGGTTCGTTGCTCACCGCGAGTGCCGCCATCGCAAAGGCCATCGAGATGGTGCAGGCGCGGATCGCCGCCTCGCCGCTCATGCGCTTTCGCAATTCATGGATGTTGAGCGCGCCCACGACGGCGCCCATGCCGAAGGCGCCCAGCATGATGCCGTAGGTTTGCGCGCCGCCATGCAGCAAATCGCGCGCGACCAGCGGCATCAGCGCCATGACGGCGCCGCCGATCAGCCCCATCACCAGCGTGCGCAACAGCACGATCTTGATCGGCGGCGAATTGGTGATGTAGCGGAAGCCCGAGACCATCGCGCGGTTGAGCTTTTCCCGCGGCAGTCGCGAGGGCTCGGTGCTGCGCCGCCACAGCAGCAGCACCACCAGCAGCGGCAGATAGAGGATCGCATTGCAGGCGAAGGCGGCGACCGCTCCGGCGGAGGCGACGATGACGCCGCCGATCGCCGGGCCGAAACTGCGTGCGATGTTGTAGCTGATGCCGTTGAGCGCCACCGCGGACGGCAGCGCATCCGGCGGCACCTGTTCGCTGACCGAGGATTGCCAGGCCGGGCCGAACAGCGCATTGCCGCTGCCGACGATGAAGCAGAAGGCCAGCAGCGTTTCCGGGCTGATGAGCTGGAACCAGGCGAGCAGCGTGAGCGCGGTCGCGCCGGTCAGGGCGATGATGAGCGAGATCAGGGTGACGATGCGCCGGTCATACATGTCGGCGATGGCGCCGGCCGGCATCGAGATCAGCATGATCGGCAGCATCAAGGCGGTCTGCACCAGCGCCACCTTGTCGGCCGAGGCCGCCATCTGCGTCATCGCCCAGGCGGCGCCCACACCCTGGATCAGCAGGCCGAGATTGGAGAGCAGGCTGGCGAGCCAGATGCGCCGGAACAGGGTGTACCGCAGCGGCGCGGTGATGCCGTCGGCGGCAATTCTCTGACGGTTCGTCTGCTCGGTCATATCCCCTTCCAAGTGGGCTGTCAGAAGTAACTTCGGCGAATCCGGCGGGTTCAGTGATGCCCGCGAAAGTCCTTCGCTGTCCAGTGGTTAGGCCGCTATAAGCGGTGCAAAGACGTGGTTTTGCCGGGGAGGAACATATGAAGCTGTCGCGACGGATGATCCTGCAAGGTGCCGGTGCGCTGCCTTTCGCGGTTGCGAGCTTGCGGACGGGCGCGCTGGCGCAACCAGCGTCCGAGGCAAAGAGCTCCGAGGTGCCGCCGATCCTGTTCGTCCACGGCAATGGCGACTACGACGCGCTCTGGATGACGACCTTGTGGCGGATGGAATCCAACGGCATCGCGCCCGATCGTATGCTGGCGATCAATTTCACCGATCCCAATGCGCGGAGCGACGACAAGGTCGAGCAGGCCAACCGTTCGTCAACCGAGGATCAGCGCCGCGAGCTCGCGGCGGCCATCGCGGAACTGAAGCGCAGCACCGGTGCAGCCCGCGTCGCGCTGGTCGGCAGCTCGCGCGGTGGCTACGCGATCCGCAATGTCATCAAGGACGGTGGCGCCGGTGATGTCAGCCATGCCGTGTTGTGCGGTACACCCAATCACGGCGTGTTTGCAACCGACGATCCGCTCGGAAGCGAGTTCAACGGCCGCGGCGCGTTCTTGCGCGGCTTGAACGAGGGTGAGAGCGAGGTGACCCCGGGCCTGGCCTTCCTCACGTTGCGCAGCGACGGCATGGACAAATACGCGCAACCCGATGGCCGCTTCATCGGGAAGGCCGGCGTGCCGACCGGCGTTACCGCCGAGGGGCCCGAGCTGAAGGGCGCCACCAATCTCGTGCTCGGCGCGCTCGACCATCGCGAGGTGGCGTTTCATCCGCGGGCTTTTCGCGAGATCTACAAATTCATCGCCGGCCGCGAGCCCGCGCGCATCGCGATCGTGCCGGAGCAGAGTGTCAGGCTGAGCGGCCTCGTGACGGGCACGCCGGGCGGCGTACCGACCAATCGCCCGGTCGCGGGCGCAGCGGTCGATATCTTCCGCGTGGATCCCGAAACCGGAGAGCGCAAGGGTACTGCGGTGCACAGCTCAAAGACCGGCCCTGACGGGCGTTGGGGACCGGCGGAGGTCGATCCAGCCTGGTCGCTCGAATTCGTCCTGACATCGCCGGATGCGCCGACGACGCATTCCTATCGCTCGCCCTTCCCGCGTTCTTCCGACGTCGTGCACCTGCGTGCGGCGCGCCCGCTCGGGCCGGCGGACAAGGACGCCGGCGCGGTCGTGATCATGTCGCGGCCACGCGGCTATTTAGGCCTGCCGCGGGACGTAATGCTGCTCGACGGCAAGGAGCCCGCGGACGTCAAGCCGGGCGTGCCCACGGATGCGGCAGCAACCCTGCGCCTTTCGGCCGCCGAGGTCGGGCGTAACGTCGTGGCCCAATTCAACGAAGAACGGATTGTGGCACGGGCCTGGCCCGCCTCCGAGAACAGGATTGCGATTGCCGAGCTGACTTATTAGCTGTTTAGCTGCGTTACATCTGCGGGAGAGAGCCATGAACATCGCCAGTGTGCGTCGGCCCATCGTCCCTCCGACCCCGCCGCGTGCGCCGGACGACATGTCATTCCTCGGCCGGGTTGCGGTGATCCGGCAGAACATGATTGCAACCTGGGGGCAGCGCGCCTACGAGGAAGATGTCATCCAGGGCCGCTTCTTCTTCCGCAACAGCTTTATCCTGAACCGCCCGGACGCGATCCGGCATATCCTGGTCAGCAACTACGAGAATTATTCGCGCACGCCTGCGGGCATTCGCATGTTGCGTCCCGTGCTCGGCGAAGGCCTGCTGATTGCGGAAGGCCAGGCCTGGACGCATCAGCGCCGCACGCTCGCGCCGGCCTTCACGCCGCGTGCGACCGCAAACCTCGTCCCACCCATGACGGCGGTGCTCGACGAGACCATTGCGAAGCTCGACGCGCGCACGGGCGAGCCCGTCGATCTGCGCGAGATCATGCAGCGCATGACGCTCGAGATCGCCGGACGCACGATGTTCTCGTTCGGCATGGACCGGCATGGCCCGACCTTGCGCAACTTCGTCATGGAATATGGCGAGCGGCTGGGGCGGCCGTATTTCCTCGACATGGTGCTGCCGGTGTCCTGGCCGAGCCCGGTGGATTTTGCGCGTGCCCGTTTCCGCAAGCGCTGGACCGAATTCGTCGCGATGCTGATTGCCGAGCGGCGTGCCGCGGGCAAGAAGGACGGTGCACCGCCCCGCGATCTCTTCGATCTCATGGATGAGGCGCGCGATCCTGAGACCGGCAAGGGCTTCTCCGACGAACAGCTCGTCGACGAGGTCGCGACCATGATTCTCGCAGGTCACGAGACCACGGCGACGGCGTTGTTTTGGGCGCTCTATCTGCTGGCGCTCGATCCGGAGACGCAGGAGGAGGTCGCCTCCGAGACGCGCGGCGAGCATCTCGACAGTATGGCTGACATCGATCGCCAAAAATTCACCCGTGCCGTGATCGAGGAGACCATGCGGCTCTATCCGCCGGCCTTCTTGATCGCGCGCGCAGCCCGGGAAAAGGACGATGCGGCCGGCGTTGCGATCGGCAAGGGCGACATCATCATGATCGCGCCGTGGCTGCTTCACCGGCACGAGAAGCTGTGGGATCAGCCGAACGCGTTCATTCCAAAGCGCTTCATGTCGACTGAGCCGCCCGACCGCTTCGCTTATCTGCCGTTTGGCGCGGGCCCGCGCGTCTGCATCGGCGCGCCGTTTGCGCAAGCCGAATCGGTGCTGGCGCTGGCGCGGCTGATCGGTGTGTTCCGCGTCGAGCTGGCCGATGCGAGTCCCGTTATCCCGCTTGGCGTCGTCACGACCCAGCCGGACCACTCACCCATGTTCCGTATCACGCGTCGGTGACAAGCGCTCGTCTGGCCAATGGCGTGATCCACCCTAGATAGAGTTTCGCCATGAGCGACATTCAAGCCCAGCTTTCCGTTCTGAAGCAGACCGCCGATCCGAAGGTGGTCGACGCGATTCAACATCTCATCGACCACGGCGAGGATCACGAACTCAACCGCGTCAATGTTCTCGATTTCTCCAGGCAGCATGGTCTCGACGAAGAGCGCGCGATCTCGGGTTTTCTGCATTCGGCGCGGCTCGGGCTGTTCGATCTCGGCTGGAACGTGCTGTGTCCGGGCTGCGGCGGCGTGCTCGGCGCGCACTCGACCCTGAAGGCGCTCAAGCCCGATGATTATCACTGCGCACTCTGCGCCTGCGGCTACAAGGCCTCCGTCGACGACCAGGTCGAGGTCTCCTTCACGGTGAATCCGCGCGTCCGGCGCATCGCGGCGCATGATCCCGACTCGCTTCCGGTGTGGGAATATTTCAAGCAGGTGTTCTGGAGCTCCGGCGTCGACTTCAACAAGGAATCCTTTGCGACGCTCGCGAATGAGGTGACGCTGGATACGTTCGAGCTTCCGGCCGGCGAGAAGGCGACCATGTCGCTGCAACTGCCGAGCGACTTCATCATCATCTTCGAGCCGGTGACGCACGCCGCCCATTTCATCGACGTTCAGGGCGAGCCGACCAAGGAGCGCCAGCAGCTCTCGATCATGTACAATAAGGTGCAGGCGCCGACGGGGACTACGACCATGCGGCCGGGCCCATTGCGGTTGTCGCTGGAGAACCAGGCCGGCGTGCGTGTGCTACCATCGGTGTTCATTGCGGCCGAAGCGCTTCATCATCTGATCGGCAAGCGCAAGCCGTTTATCACCGCCAAGCGGATGCTGTCGAACCAGACTTTTCGCGATGTGTTCAAGGCGGACAATCTCAGTCTCGACCAGCGGCTTCAGATCACCTCGCTGACCTTCCTGTTCACCGACCTGAAAGGTTCGACCGCGCTCTACGAGCGGGTTGGCGATCTCGCCGCCTTCGATCTCGTGCGCGCGCACTTCCATGCACTGCTCGAGATCATCTCCTCCGAGAAGGGTGCGGTGGTGAAGACGATCGGCGACGCCGTGATGGCGACCTTCATCCGCCCCGAGCATGCGATCGCCGCGGGCCTGCGAATGCGCGCGGCGATGGGCGAGCTCAACAAGCAGCGCGGCACCGCCGATCTCATCGTCAAGATCGGCATCCATGAAGGCCCGTGCCTCGCGGTGATGCTCAACGAGCGGCAGGATTATTTCGGCCAGACCGTCAACATCGCTTCGCGCGTGCAGAGCCTGTCGACCGCGCAGGAGATCCACATCACCGGGCCGGTGCTGGACGCGCCGGCCGTCGCCGAGGTGTTGCAGCAGCGCGCGATCAGACCGATCCAGAAGCAGGCCGCGCTGCGCGGCATCGCCGACAAGATGGTGGTGTACGAGATACCGTGACCCGATGTCGTCCCGGGACCCATAGCCACAGGCTGTAGTTTGGCGAAGATTGCCGCAACGACTGTCCTGCCTATTCCCGAGATCACGCGGTATGGGTCCCGGCCTTCGCCGGGACGACACCAGATTGCCGAAACGTAATCGGCGCGCGGAACCGACGCATATTGCGGCGATTGAGTTTCCCACTCATATAATGCTGGTAGCGGCCGCTTCCCGCGGCTTCATCTATCTCGGTAGGGACCTTATGCTTGACGGCCTGCGCCAATTCATCGCCGACATTGTTGCCCCTCAAGCGCAGGACCGTGCCTTCGGCGACAGCGACTATCGGCTGGCGGCAACCGCGCTGCTGGTCCACATGGTTTCGCTGGACGGTCAGCCGACTGAGGCCGAGCAGCGCAAGCTGCACAGCCTGATCGAAAGCCATTTCGGGCTCGATCGCGGCACCGCCGACCGCCTGATCGCGGACGCAACCGAGGTCGAGGGCGAAGCGGTCGACCTCTATCATTTCACCAGCGTCATTATGCGTTCGCTCGACGAAGAGGGCCGCAAGCGCATCGTGCAGATGATGTGGGAGCTGGTCTATGCCGACGGCCAGGTTACCGAGTTCGAGGATAATGTCGTCTGGCGTGCATCCGACCTGCTCGGCGTCGCCCAGCGCGACCGGATCGACCTCAAGCACGCCGTCGCGGACCGCGCCGGCGGCCAGGCGAAGGACGGCGCCGTCGGCGGGTGATCCGTTTCAACACGGCGAATGGCGGGCCGTGCGGACCACATGACGAAAGTTTAATGTAATCGCCGGCCGCGCCCGTGCCGGTTTCGCTTGAAAATCAGCGGTTTTTCTCGCGCTCCCTGTCGCCCGCTCGAGCGACCATGCCGCCAGCCAGCTTGCGTGTCGCGCACGGCCTATGCTCTCGTTCCGCCATTGCGGGGGCAAAAAACTTGAATTCAAGAGACTTCGATCGTGACTGAGCGGGTGACGTTGATTACCGGTGCCTCGGCGGGCATAGGCACGGAGCTGGCGCGCGTATTCGCCGCCAATGGGCATCGCCTCGCATTGACGGCGCGTCGGGCGGATCGACTGGAGGCGCTCGCGAGCGAGCTGGCCGCCAACGGCGGCAAGAAGCCGATCGTGATCGCCTGCGACCTGCAAGCCGCAGACGCCGGCGAGAAGATCGCGGCGGCGCTCGCCGCCGAAGACGTCGAGCTCGATCATCTCGTCAACAACGCCGGCTTTGGCGTGTTTGGCGATGCCGTCAGGCGCGACCGCGCCGAGCAGCTCGGCATTATCGACGTGAACATCCGCGCGCTGACGGATCTGTCGTTGCGTTTTGCCGACCAGCTCATCCGCAACAAGGGCGGCATTCTCAACGTCGGCTCGGTCGCGGGTTTCCTGCCCGGCCCGGGCATGGCCGTGTATTACGCGTCCAAGGCCTATGTGATCTCCTTCACCGAGGCGCTGCGCTGCGAGCTCGGCAAGCGCGGCGTGCGCGTCACCGTACTTTGCCCGGGTCCGGTACCCTCGGAGTTTCAGGCCCGCGCGGGCTTTTCCCCCGGCTTCGATTCCACGATCCTCAACGTCTCCGCCGCAGCCGTCGCGCGCGATGCCTATCGCGGCTTGATGGCGAACAAACGGGCAGTCCTGCCGGGTCTAGGCATCAAGATCGTGCCGTTCCTGCTGCGGTTTTTTCCACGCGGCTTCGTCCTGGCGGCGGTCGGCCGGTTTCAGATGCGTAAACGATAAGCCGGCAGCGCTGGCCCGGAGTTTGCTTTCCATAATCGGTGGCGTGTGTGCGCAAACTCACACGAAATTAACGATCGCTTAGTTATGCTGGCGGTCTGAACCGATAGCATTTGGAAAGGCGATGTCGTTTCGGGCGGACAGGTTTGATGGCGCAGAGGTGGTGCCCTTCCCCAAGCGAAGGGCCCTTGGCGCATCGGCTGCTCGTCCCGAAGCTCGACTGCCGGTCCTCATCGTCCTGCATCAGGAATCCTCGACGCCCGGCCGCGTCGGCAATGCGCTCCGCGCGCTCGGCCACCGCCTCGACATCCGCCGTCCCCGCTTCGGCGATCCCTTGCCGGATACGCTCGAGCAGCATGCCGGCGCCGTGGTCTTCGGCGGCCCGATGAGCGCCAATGATTCCGACGACTACATCCGCCGCGAGATCGACTGGATCGAAATTCCGCTCCGCGAACAGCGGCCGTTTCTCGGCATCTGCCTCGGTGCGCAAATGCTCGCGATGCAGCTCGGCGCCCGCGTCGCGCCGCATCCTGCGGCCATAACCCAGATCGGCTATTACTCGATCCGCCCGACCGCGGCGGGACACTGGCTCTGCCCGGATTGGCCGGCGCAAGTCTATCACTGGCATCGCGAAGGATTTGAGCTGCCGGCCGGCGCTGAACTGCTTGCGGAAGGCGCCGATTTTCCGGTGCAGGCGTTCCGCACCGGAAATGCCTTCGGTGTGCAGTTTCATCCCGATGTGACCTACGCGATGATGCATTGCTGGACCACGCGCGGCTATGACGGCCTGAGCGCGCCCGGCGCGCGCGAGCGCCATCATCATTTCGCGGACCGTGCCGTCTACGACGTCGCGGAACGCGCCTGGCTCGATCATTTCATCGACGGCTGGCTGGCGCGTCGGCCGGCACTCGCGCAAGCCGCCGAGTGATCGCGCGTTTGCGCAACCAGCCCTTGCCTCATCCCCGATTATGCTAGGCTCGCTGCCAACGAGCGCGCGCGAAGGCGCGCCGAGAAACCGAGGGAGAGCGCCATGGGTTACGAACACATTCTCTACGAGGTGAGCGACAAGATCGCGACCATCACGCTCAATCGTCCCGACCGCATGAATGCATGGACGCCAATCATGGAGCGCGACGTGCGTCACGCGATGGAGACATCAGCCGCCGACGACAATGTCCGCGTCATCGTGCTCACTGGCGCGGGCCGCGCGTTCTGCGCCGGTGCCGACATGGATGCGCTGAAAGGGCTCGATCCCAACGACGTCAGGCGTGCATCGAACCTGCCCCCCTTCGATATGAACCGCCGGCCGGACTGGCAGACGCCTACGGCTTCTATCCGTCGATTGGAAAGCCGGTAATCGCCATGCTCAACGGCGCGACCGCAGGCATCGGCCTCGTGCACGCGCTCTATTGCGACCTGCGCTTTGCCGCCGACAACACCGTCTTCACCACCGCCTTTGCGCGCCGCGGCCTGATCGCCGAGCACGGCATCAGCTGGATGCTGCCCCGCATCGTCGGTCATGCCAATGCGATGGATCTGCTGCTCTCGGCGCGGCGCGTGACGAGCGACGAGGCGCTGCGGATCGGACTGGTCAACCGGCTCTGCCCGCTCGAAAAGCTTCGCGAAGAAACCTGTGCCTATGCGCGCGATCTCGCCGATTTGGTCTCGCCGAGCGCCATGGCCGTGATCAAGCGGCAGCTCTACGAGGTGCCGTTCCAGAGCCTGGCCGAGGCCACGACCGAGGCCAACCGCGAGATGCTGGTCGCGCTCAACGGCAGCGATTTCCGGGAGGGCGTGGCAAGCTTCATGGAGAAGCGGCGGCCGCGGTTTATCGGGAGGTAGGGGGAGATCTTTCGGGGCAGTCCGTCTTCGCCCTGTGGACTACGCCGGACACCACGCTTCGCCCTTCGGGTTCTGCGCGGCTGCGCCACGCGTAGCCCGAAGGGCGAAGCGTGGTGGAGCCAGGCGGGATCGAACCGCCGACCTCGTCATTGCGAACGACGCGCTCTCCCAGCTGAGCTATGGCCCCGTCGCGGTCCGCTCTGGTCAATGCGGCCGACAACCGGGCGCCATTTAAGTCCCCGCCAAGGTCAAGTCAAGGACGGGCGTAACCCGGTTTTAGCCATCCTGACGCCCGAACTTCCCTTGTTTGGGCCGGAGGGAACCGATATCTAGCAAAAGGCGTCAATCCCCACCCGAAGCCAGAGTTTTCAAAAGCCATGCGTGCCGTTCTCGACATCGTCATCATCGTGCTCGATCTCTACGTCTGGCTGCTGATCGCGTCCGCGATCCTGTCCTGGCTGATCGCTTTCAACGTCGTCAACACCCGCAACCAGTTCGTGTCGGCGGTAGCGGAGTTTCTGTACCGCATCACCGAGCCGGTGCTGGCGCCGATTCGCAATTTCCTGCCAAGTCTCGGCGGCCTCGACATCTCGCCGATCATCCTGATCCTGCTCATCATGTTCATCGAGCGGGTGATCCTGTACTACATCTACCCGAACGTGATTTAGGCAGGCGGGAGCGCCTTGGTTGCCAAGGAACCTTGGCGTTACTCGGCCGCAGGCATCAGCATAGCGCTGCGGGTGACGCCGCGCGGTGGCCGCGACGGCATCGACGGGATCGAGCAGTTGGCCGATGGCCGCAGCGTGCTCAAGGTGAGGGTGCGCGCCATCGCCGATGGTGGCGAGGCCAATCGGGCGGTCCTGGCGCTGCTGGCGAAATCGCTTGGCGTGCCCAAGGCCAGCGTGAAGCTCCTGTCCGGGGCGACCTCGCGACTGAAGCAGATCGCGGTCGACGGCGATCCGGCGCGGCTCGGCGAAACTCTGCGCCAGCTCGCCTCGGCCAAACCACAGATTTAAGGAACTGACATGACGGCCAAGATCATCGATGGAAAAGTCATCGCGGCGGAACTTCGGGCCCGTGTCGCCGACGAGGTCGCCCGCGTCGCGCGCGAGCACAATCTGGTGCCGGGCCTTGCGGTGGTGCTGGTCGGCAATGATCCCGCCAGCGAGGTCTATGTCCGCTCCAAACAGACCCAGACCCAGACCGCGGGTATGGCTTCGTTCGAGCACAAGCTGCCGGCCAGCGTCTCGCAAGGAGATCTTCTCGCGCTCGTCGCAAAACTCAACCGCGATCCCGCCGTGCACGGCATCTTGGTGCAATTGCCGCTGCCGAAGGGCGTCAACACCGAGGCCGTCATCAACGCGATCGATCCCGCCAAGGATGTCGACGGTCTGCATCCGAACAACGCCGGCCGGCTCGCCGGTGGTTTCGAGGCGCTATCGCCCTGCACGCCGCTCGGCTGCATCATCCTGACCAAGAGCGTGCATGCTTCGCTCGAAGGCATGAATGCCATCGTCGTCGGCCGCTCCAATCTGGTCGGCCGCCCGCTGGTGCAGTTGCTGCTGAACGAGAACGCCACGGTGACGATCGCGCATTCGCGCTCGCGCGATTTGCCCGGGCTCGTGAAGCGCGCCGACCTCGTCTATGCCGCCGTCGGCAAGCCGGAGATGGTGCGCGGCGACTGGCTGAAGCCGGGCGCGACCGTGATCGACGTCGGCATCAATCGCATCCCCAAGGGTGACGGCAAGACGCGTCTGGTCGGCGACGTCGCCTATCAGGAGGCGCTCGGGGTTGCTGGCGCGATCACGCCGGTGCCGGGCGGCGTCGGCCAGATGACGGTGGCCTGCCTGCTCGTGAACACGCTTCGTGCCGCCTGCGCGATCGCGGGCCTGCCGAAGCCTGCGGTGTAAGCGATCTGTCGTTCCGGGGCGCACGAAGTGCGAACCCGGAACCTCGAGATTCTCAGGTGCGCAACTGCGCACCACAATTCGATGCTAATGGATCGCTCCGGAATGACGACTACGTCGTCACTTCTTCTTCTCGCGCTCGATGCCCTCGAGGATCAGCTTGTGCGCTTCCTCGGGGCCGCCCCAGCGCAAAATCTTCACCCATTTGCCCTTCTCGAGATCCTTGTAGTGCTCGAAGAAGTGCTGGATCTGCTGCAGCGTGATGTCCGGCAGATCGCTATAGGTCTTCACCTTGTCGTAGCGCTGCGTGAGCTTTGACGACGGCACCGCCAAAATCTTCTCGTCGCCGCCGGCTTCGTCTTCCATCATCAGCACGCCGACCGGACGCACGCTCATGACAGCGCCGGGGATGATGGCGCGGGTGTTGATGATCAGGACGTCGCAGGGGTCGCCATCGTCGGACAGCGTGTGCGGAATGAAGCCGTAGTTACCAGGGTAACGCATCGGCGTGTAGAGGAAGCGGTCGACGACCAGCGTGCCGGCTTCCTTGTCCATCTCGTATTTGATCGGCTCGCCACCCACTGGTACTTCGATGATGACGTTGACGTCGTGTGGCGGGTTGGTCCCGATCGAGATCGCATCGATACGCATTCAAGGCTCCGTTGTTGCCGAGGTGAAATCGCGCCCGGCAGCGATTTGGCACCGTCATACGCGGGCTTGGCCCGCCTATCCATCGCGTTTTTGTGAAATAATGAATCCGGCGATCACCGGCTCAAAAGGCAGCGGTATCGACGGAGAGGGATCGCTGCCGGTTACGCTTTCAGCAGCTCAATTGGTCCAAGCGAAGGCAACCTTGTCGAGCGACTTCGGCCCGAATCGCTCCGAGGAGCGCGCCACCATGCGGCCGCCCAAGGCCCGGTAAAACTCCGTCGCCGGATCGTTATCGGACAGCGCCCACACCACCATGCTCTTCAAATTGCTCTGCATGAGGTCGCGGCGGGCGGCAGTGAACAGGCGACGACCAAAGCCGAGGCCCTGGAATTCCGGGCGCAGGTAGAGCTCGTAGATTTCGCCGTCGAAGTGCAGGCTGCGAGCGCGGTTGCGGCCGTAATTGGCGTAGCCCGCGATCTTGTCGCCGAACACCAGCACGCTGACGCGGCTGCCCTTACGAATCGCGCTGTCCCACCATTGCGGGCCGCGGCGGTTGATCAGCTTTTCCAGCTCGGCGCCGGGAATGATGCCCTGATAGGCCGAACGCCAGGCTTCGTCATGGGTTGACGCCACCGCAGTTGCGTCTGCAGCTTTGGCCGGCCGGACCTCGATCAGGGTTGTGCTCATGGACACGATCAAACCAAGTCGCCGCGCCGGCGGCAAGACCTATCGTTAATTATCGGTTAACCTGTGGACTTTCTGCATCAGTATTTTGACCATGTTGTACCGAAAAAAGACAAGCCGCCGCCTTGGACGGCACCGACTTGCTATTCGTCGGTGCAAAACTGCTCTGCGGTAACGAATGAACGGCGATGGCACCGCAAAAAGTCCGCCCGGAATGATTCGTTCCTACTAGTCTGGCCCTCGCTGTCCGTGTTCGCCTTCGGCAATTCATGCGGCTCTCCAACATCCTTGCCCTTCTGCCTCTGCTGGCCCTGCTGACTGCGCCGCCTCTGTGCGCTCAGGTCACGTTTGGTTCATCGGGAGAGGAAGGCGCGCCGTTTCGCCGCCAGCAATGGCGCGTGCCGTCACCGGATACCGATATTGCCGCGCATGCGCTGCTGTTTCGTCCGACCGGCGTCGGTTCGTTTCGTCTGGCGGTCATCGCGCATGCCACCACGCAGAACGTGCTGCGTCGCGCGCAAATGCCGCAGCCGGAATACCGCGCGCTCGTCGCGTATCTCGTCGCGCGCGGCTTTGCCGTGCTGGTGCCGGAACGGCTCGGCCACGGCGCGACCGGCGGTCGCTATCTCGAGGACCAGGGTGGCTGTGACGAGGCGGACTATGCGCGTTCAGGCCGCGTAACCGCGGCGGAAATTTCGCTCGCGCTGGAATTCTTGCGTAAGCAGGATTTCGTCCGCAAGGACGCCGCCATCGTGATCGGCCATTCCGCCGGTGGTTGGGGCGCGCTGGCGCTCGCGAATGCCGATCCAAAAGCGATCGCCGCGATCATCGCGTTCGCGCCTGGGCGCGGCGGCCACGCCAACGATGAGCCGAACCGGATCTGCGCGCCGCATACGCTTCTTGCAGCCGCCACTGTGTTTGGCAAGACGGCGCGCATTCCCGTCATATGGCTCGTTGCGACCAATGACAGCTATTTCGCACCGGCGTTTTCGCAGGCATTGGCAGATGCGTTTCGCGGCGGTGGCGGCAAGGTCGACTTCCGCTCATTGCCGGCGGTGGGCAGCGAAGGCCACTGGATGATCGAGACCGAAGCCGGTGTCAAAGCCGCCGGCAGTGAGTTCGACCGCGCGTTGAAGCCGGTGGCGGGCGGCAAGCGACCATAGGCACCAGCCTGATGGACATGGGCATCGGCGTGCTGATCGCCTTCCGCCGCACCGCGGCGATCGGGCTGGTCGCGGGTATCGTCGCATCGTTCGGCTATATGGGGGGTGCGGCGATCCTGACGCCTGACCTCTGGATCGAGCCGCTCGGCGCGCTGGTGAAGATCGGGCCGGCTATTGTGCTAATGCTGGTCGCGCTCCTGATGCTGGACAATCGCTGATGCAAAAATGGCCCGACGATGACGTGATCCTGTTCGACGGCGTCTGCATCTTCTGCTCGCGCTGGGTCCGCTTCGTCGCGCAGCGCGATACGGCGCGGCGGTTTCGGTTCACGCCGGTCCAGTCGAACTACGGGGCCCGGCTCGCAAAAACGTTCGGAATTGATCCGGACGATCCCGATACAAACGCGGTGGTCCACGGTGGCGAGGTGTTCTTGAAGTCAGACGCTGCGCTGACGGTGCTGTCGCAGCTGCCGGGATGGCGCCGGGTGCGCATGTTGTTCGCGGTGCCGAAGCCGCTGCGGAATGCGGTGTACAACCTCATCGCGCGCAATCGCTATCGCATCTTTGGGAAGTACGAAGCGTGTTTTGTGCCGGACGCCGATCTGCGCGCGCGGGTCATTGAATGAATTCGTCTGCGAGCGCAGCGACGAGACGCGCCTACGAACTCGGTGTCGTCCCGGCGAAGGCCGGGACCCATAACCACAGGGAGAGGTTTGACGAAGATTGGCAGTGAAGGAATCAATCCGCGGTACCAATACCGAGGTTCACCGAGAGATCACGCGGTATGGGTTCCGGCCCCTCGTGCGCAATTGCGCGCTCGGCCGGGACGACGTTGGGGATATGACGCAATGACGGCGTCCGATCAGTCTTCCCCGAGAGCCGCGAGCACTTCTTTCGCCGCCCGTTCTCCGCTGTCTCGCGCCCCATGCGCCGTCGTGAAGAAATTCGGCGACGTCGCTTCGCCCGCGAAGAACAGCCGGCCATCGACCGGCGCCGCCAACACCGCGCGGTCGCCGGCATGGCCGGGCAGCGCATGCGAATAGGCGCCGCGGGCGAAGGGATCGTGGGCCCAGCGCGTTTCGGCGAGCGGCTTCAGCTTGCGCCGGATATCGTTGCCGAGAAAGCCTGCGATCTCGTCGATGCTTTGGGCCGCGAAGGCGCCATCGCCGGCGTCTTCCAATTCGCGCGCAAAGCTGCCGCCGAAAAAGCCCTCGATGCAGGGCTGGCCGAACGGGCGGATGTGATAGGTGCCCATCGCGGTGCGCATGGTGGCGCCGCGCAAGTTTCCCTCCTTCGGGAAAGCCTCCGCATCCTCCAGCGCCAGCGTTACCTTGTCGTCGACGCCGAGCGGCAGGCCGGCTGCCGCATCGACCTTGGCGGGCACCGGCGGCGCAAAGCGGATCGCCTCGTCTGCAATCAAATTGGTCGGCACAGTGACGATCACCTTGGCGGCATCGAGGGTGCCGAGCGAAGTTTCGAGCCGGATGCGCTGGCCGGAATGGTCGATGAGCGCGACGTTGCAGTTCAGTGTGAACGGGCAGGAAGCGCCATAGGCCGCGATCAGAGTCCCATATCCGGCCCGCACGCGCCAATTGAAGTAAGTGTCCTCGTAGGCCTCCATGTCGAAGATCGAGACTTGATCGAGCTCGCACCCATTCACATAAGTCGAGACCGCGTCGATCATCGGGTTCCAGCGGTTGCCGAGTTCGAGATAGCGTGCGGCAGGCGCATCCTCAGCTTTTTCCGCAGCCTCAGAGGCACGATAGTAGAATTCATCCATCGCGCGCACAAAATCCCTGCGCGCGACTTCCGGAAAGGCCTCGCCAAAGGCGCGATCGCTCCAGGGCGGCAGATCCGTGTTGACCTCGAAATCGAGCTGGCGGGCGATCGGGACGAAGGAGTTCTTGTCTGCCGAATGGAGCCAGCCGCAACCGACGTCGAAGGTCACTTCAGGTGAGGCCTGCACGGTCCAGGCCCGTCCGCCGATGCGATTGCGCGCCTCCAGCACGATCACCGAGAGGCCGGAGCCGCGTAGGGCGTGCGCCGCGCCGAGGCCCGCAGCACCGGCGCCGATGATCGCGACGTCGACGGAGGAGGGAAGGGAACTCATCAGCGGGCTCTAGCACGTTCGCTGAAGCGGCAGAAGATGCCGCGGGCGATCCGGTATGCCCGAGAAGGTGGCGGGAGGCGGAGAAGCCGCAGAGCCCTACCCCTTCCTCACATCCCCCGCCTCGGCCTCGCTCGCCTCCAGCGATGCCGGCTCGATGTGATAACGCTTGGTCAGCGGCATCTGCGCGATGGCAAACACCATCGTCAGCGGCGTCACGCCAAACACCTTGAAGTTCACCCAGAAGTCCGTGCTCTGGGTGCGCCAGACGATCTCGTTCAGAATCGCCATGCCGAAGAAGAACAGCGCCCAGCGCAGCGTCAGGATGCGCCAGCCCTGCGGGGTCAGGTTGAACATCTGGTCGAACATCACGGCGATGAAGGAGCGGCCGAACAGCAGCCCGCCGCCGAGGATCGCGGCAAACAGGCCGTAGATGATCGTCGGCTTGACCTTGATGAAGGTCTCGTCGTGCAGCACTAGCGTCAGCGTGCCGAACACCAGCACAATCACGCCGGTCACGATCGCCATGATCGGCACGTGGCGCGTCACCACATAGGAGGCGATCATCGCAATGACGATCGCGACCATGAAGGCGCCGGTCGCCGCGAAAAGGTTGAACTTCGCATTCACGAAAAAGAAGATGAGCAGCGGACCGAGCTCGGTCGCAAGCTTGAACAACGGATGCGGCTGGGTCTTGTCCATTTTTCAGCTTTCGATTCCGGCAATGGCGCGGGCGAAATCGCGCGCGGTGAACGGCGCGAGATCGTCGACGCTCTCGCCGACGCCGATGAAATGCACGGGCAGTTTGAATTTTTCCGCGAGCGCGACCAGGATGCCGCCGCGCGCGGTGCCGTCGAGCTTCGTCATCACGAGACCGGTGACGCCGGCGGTGCGGTGGAAGGCCTCGACCTGGGACAGCGCGTTCTGGCCGACCGTGGCATCGAGCACCAGTAACACCGCATGCGGCGCGGTGGCGTCCACCTTCCGGATGACGCGCACGACCTTTTCGAGCTCGTTCATCAGCTCGGACTTGTTCTGGAGCCGCCCCGCGGTGTCGATCAGGAGCACATCGATGTTCTGCTCCTTCGCCGCCGTCAGTGCGTTGAACGCGAGGCTCGCCGAGTCCGAGCCCTGCGCACCGGCGATGACCGGCGTCTTGGTGCGCTCGCCCCAGACCTTGAGCTGCTCGATCGCGGCCGCGCGAAACGTGTCGCCGGCGGCCAGCATCACCTTGCGGCTTTCGGCCGCAAACTTTGCAGACAGCTTGCCGATAGTCGTGGTCTTGCCGGAACCGTTGACGCCGACCACGAGGATGACGAACGGTTTTTTCGCCGCATCGATCTCGAGCGCCTTCGCGACCGGCGACAACACCTTCTCGACTTCGGTCGCGACGACGTCCTTGACCTCGTCCGCCGAGATCGCCTTGTCATAGCGCCCCGTGCCGACGGCGTCGGCGATCCGCACCGCGACCTCGGTGCCGAGGTCGGCGCGCAGCAGCACGTCCTCGATATCGTCGAGCATGGCGCGGTCGAGCTTGCGCTTGGTGACGAGGTCGGCGACCGCGGTCCCAAGCGAGGACGACGTGCGCTTCAGCCCGTTGGACAGGCGGCGCCACCAGCTCAGCTTTGGGGTCTCGGGGGTGGTATCGTTCATGGTGGCGGTGTGTTAGCCGTTCCCGCAAGCAAACGAAAGTCTTGAACGAAAGTCTTGCAATTGCTCGATGTTCCCGAATTGACCGCCGACGAAATCCTGGCGCGCGTGCTCCATCGCGACGGGCTGATGCTGGTCATCGACAAGCCGGTGGGCCTGCCGGTGCATCGCGGCCCCAAGGGCGGCGCCAATCTGGAAGCATCGTTCGACGCCCTCCGTTTCGGCCTGCCGCGGCCGCCAGTGCTGGCCCACCGGCTGGACAAGGACACCTCTGGTTGCCTCGTGCTCGGCCGCCATCGCAAGGCGACCGCCTCGCTCGGCCTCCTGTTCAAGCACGGCAAGATCGGCAAGACCTACTGGACCCTGGTCGAGGGCGGCCCCACTGAGGATGAAGGCACCATCGACATGCCGCTGGGCCGGCTCAATGCCGAACGCGGCTGGTGGCAGAAGCCCGATCCCGAGGGACAGAAGGCCGTCACCAACTGGAAGGTGATGGGCCGGGGCGCGGGCCTGACCTGGCTCGCCATGGAACCGGTCACCGGCCGGACCCATCAATTGCGGGTGCATTCGGCCGCGACGGGATGGCCGATCTTCGGCGATAACATTTACGGCAACGGCCCGCGTTTCGGCGAACCGCGCCTGCATCTGCATTCCCGCGAGATCGTGGTGCCGATCTCCAGGAACAAGGAGCCGGTCCGCGTGGTGGCCCCGGCCCCGCCCCATATGCACGAGCGGCTCCGCGCCTGCGGGTGGACTGGAGAATAGCCGCGTCCCCGTGCACGGTTTACGAAACGTTCAGCGCTCGTCTCTAATGATAACGGTTGCTTAGAACAAGCTTCCGTCAATCCGCTCAGGACGAGCAGCGCGTCATGTCCAACGCCGAGCTATCGATCATCGACGAGGTCGAATCCGCGATTCGACTCGGCTCGGCGGAAAAGGGCCTGGAAACGGCCCGGCGCGTCACTGACCTGTTCCTGTCCTCCGCCGGCAGCTTCGACGACGAGCAGATCGCGCTGTTCGACGACGTGCTCGAGCGCCTGATCGGCACGATCGAGCTGCGGGCGATCGCCGATATGGGCGCGCGCATTGCGCTCGCCGAGATCAGCGCGCAGCTCGCACCGATCGCGCAGGCGCCGCCGTCCGTGATCCGCCGCCTCGCCAACAATGACGAGATCCGCATCGCCGGCCCCGTGCTCCAGGAATCGGCGCGCCTCGATGATGGTGAGCTGGTGAAGATCGCGGCGAGCAAGGGCGAGCCGCATCTGCTCGCGGTCGCCGGCCGCTGGTGGCTGAAGGAGATCGTCACCGACGCGCTGCTGGCGCGCCGCTATCCGAGCGTCAGCCGGCGGCTTGCCGCCAATCCGGGCGCACGGGTCTCGGGCAGCGGATTTGCCGTCATCGTCGGACAGGCCGAGTCCGATTCCGAACTCGCCGTGAGCATCGGCGTTCGCGTCGACCTGCCGTCGGAGCTGCGCCGCCAATTGCTGCGCTCGGCGACGGATGTCGTTCGTGCCCGGCTGCTGTCGCGCGCGCCGCCGCATCTGTTCGAGGAGATCCAGAGTGCTATTGCAGCCGTCACGGTGGGCGTCGAGCGCGAGATGTCGGGTGTTCGCGACTTCGAAGGTGCCAAGCGTGCCATCGCGAATCTGAAGGCGGCCGGCGAGCTCGGCGAGGCGAGGCTGCTCGGCTTCGCGACGCAGCGGCGCTACGAGGAGACTGTCGCTGCCTTGGCGGCGCTGTCCGGATCGACCATCGAGGTCATTCGCCCGTTGATGCAGAGCCTGCGCGACGACGGGCTACTGGTGCCGTGCAAGGCGGCGCAGCTCAGCTGGGAAACGACGGCTGCCGTGCTGGAAAGCCGCTATGCCACCGGCGCGATGAAGCCGGCCGATCTCGCCAAGGCGCAAGGCCATTTCGCCCGCATGACGCCGGAGAACGCACGGCGCACGCTCCGGTTCTGGCAGGTGCGGGCGTCGTAGACGGCATCCAGCAAGGCACCACGCATCCACACCCTCGATGTCGTCCCGGCGAAGGCCGGGACCCATATGTGGACGGCCCCCGTGGCACAAGAGCTTTTTGGTGAGATCGGATCGCTTGCATCCATATGTCCGGCCTGTTGAGTGCGATGGATTAGATCGCTGGCCAAGATGGTTTGCGCGATGCGGGTTCCAAACAACCCGGCGACCTGCTGGCGGCCAATGGGTCCCACGGAATGTCTCGCATCGTTGCTCGATCGATCGCTCCATCTGCTCCTGCAGCTCCGGGTCGGCCGGCGAGCGAGCCCGCCGGTCGGCCAATCTGTTAGGCGGGGACTACCGCGGCGGCATTCAACCGTGCCGCGTCGTAACTCTCGCCGCTGATCATCAGCTTCCAGGCGATGCGGGCCACCTTGTTGGCGAGCGCCACGGCCGCAAGCTTCGGCGGCTTGCGCGCAATCAGCGCCAGCAGCCAACGTGAGTGTTGGCCGCGGCCTCGTCGGGCCTGCTGGATCACGGCCGTGGCCCCGATCACGAGCAGCCGCCTCAGATCCTCGTCGCCCGCCCGGGTGATCTTGCCAAGCCTGGTCTTGCCGGCGGTGGAGTGGTCCTTGGGCGTCAATCCCACCCAGGCCGCAAAGTGACGACCGGAGCGGAACGCCCGCGGATCCGGCGTCTTCATCACCAGCGCGGTGGCAACGATCGGACCGACCGAGGGGATCTGCGCCAAACGCCGGCCCATGGCATCGCCACGGTGCCAGGCCATCAGCCTGGCTTCGATCGCCTCCAGCTCGCTCTCGAGCTTGGCGCATTCGCGGCCCAGCACGACAAACAGCTCGCGCGCCAGGACGGGAAGCGTCTCGTCCTGCGCAATCTGCGCCAGCAACGGCTCGATCTTGTCCAGCCCCTTGGGCGCAATCAGGCCAAACTCCGCCGCATGGCCGCGGATCGTATTGGTCAACTGAGTGCGCCGGGCGATCAGCCCGTCGCGGATGCCCGTCAGCATCAATGCGGCTTGCTGCTCGGCGCTCTTCACCGGCACGAACCGCATGGTCGGTCGGCTCATCGCCTCGCAAAGCCCTTCCGCGTCCCGTCCGTCGTTCTTGTTCCGCGACACGTAGGGCTTCACCAGTTGCGGCGCCATCAGCTTCACCTCGTGGCCGAGCTTGCGAAGCTCTCGCGCCCAATGTTGCGAAGCCCCGCAGGCCTCCATCCCGATCACGGTCGGCGGCAACTTGGTGAAGAACTCGAGCACCTGCTTGCGCGAAAGTTTCTTGCGCAGCACAGGCCGCTCATCCTCATCAACCCCATGCAGCACAAAAATATACTTCGACGTATCCATTCCAATGCGGATAATCTGGTTCACGGGCGGCTCCTGCGAATGAGTTTCTGACAACCTCATTCTGGCACACTGATGCCGTAGGGGGCCGTCCACCCCATCAACCACAGGGAGAAGTTTGACGGAGACTCTCAGTTACTCTGCTTCGCTGGGACAAGCACCGCAGGTGACTGATAGATCACGCGGTATAGGTCCCGGCCTTCGCCGGGACAACATTGGGGATGCAGTTGCGACGCAACTCACGGCAACGGAGTCACACCGTCAGCCGCTCGCCATCACTTCCGTCAATCCTCAGCGGCATCACGCTCCCGACCTTTGCGCCCGCAATCGCCACCGGCAGATAGTGCTCCGTGCGCCCCTGGCTCCCGCTCTCGATCAGCACGTCGCGGGTCGCGCCGATCTCGGCTTGCAGCCTCAGCCGTAGCGCGGCCTCACCGGCGAAACGGAGTCGCTTCGCGCGTTCCTTGATGACTGGACCCGCGACCTGCGGCATGCGCGCGGCCGGCGTGCCGGGGCGCGGCGAATAGGGGAAGACGTGCAGGAAGGTGAGGCCGCATTCCTCGACGAGGTCGAGCGAGCGCGAAAACATCTCCTCCGTCTCGGTCGGAAAACCCGCGATGACGTCGGCGCCGAACGCAATGTCCGGGCGGAGGCGGCGTACCTGGTCGCAGAATGCGATCGCGTCGCTGCGCGAATGCCGGCGCTTCATGCGCTTCAAGATCATGTCGTCGCCGGATTGCAGCGACAGATGCAGATGCGGCATCAGCCGCGCATCATCGGCGATGGCGTCGAGCAGATCGGCATCGGCCTCGATCGAATCGATCGACGAGATGCGCAGCCGCTTCAATTCCGGCACATGCCGCAGGATCTGCTTCGTCAGCATTCCGAGCTTCGGCGTACCCGGCAGGTCGGCGCCATAGCTGGTGAGATCGACGCCGGTCAGCACGATCTCGGCATGGCCGCGCTGAGCAAGCGCCCGCACCTGATTAACAATCGCGCCCATCGGCACCGAGCGCGAATTGCCGCGGCCGAACGGAATGATGCAGAAGGTGCAGCGATGGTCGCAGCCGTTCTGCACCTGCACGAACACGCGCGGCAGGCCGGCCGCAAAGCCGTCGACGAGATGCGGCGCCATCTCCTTCACCGCCATGATGTCGCTGACCGCGATCTTCTCGCTGGCGCCGATGGCGAATGCATCGCGCGCATCGCGCCATGCAGACGTTCGCATCTTGTCGTCATTGCCGACGACGCGATCGACCTCCGCCATGCCGGCAAACATTTGGCTTTGCGTCTGCGCGGCGCAGCCGGTGACGACGATGCGCGCCTCCGGCCGCTCGCGTTTCAATTTGCGGATCGACTGCCGCGCCTGCGCCACCGCTTCGTTGGTGACGGCGCAGCTGTTGATGACGATGGTGTCGGAAAGTCCCGCGCCCTCAGCCTCGCGGCGGATCACTTCGGCCTCGAACGCATTGAGGCGGCAGCCGAAGGTGACGACCTCGACGCCCATCACCCGACCGGCGCGAACAGCGCCGGATCGAAGGCGCCCTCATATTCGAAGGTCGCCGTGCCCGTCATCAGCACGTGATCGTCGCGCTCGCGCCATTCGATGCCGAGCTTGCCGCCGGGCAGCGTGATCTCGACATTGCGGTTGACGCGCTTCAGGCGCGCCGCGGCGACAGCGGTGGCGCAGGCCGCCGAGCCGCAGGCCCTGGTCAGGCCGGCGCCGCGCTCCCAGGTGCGGATCGTGATGTGCTCGCGATCGACGATATGGGCGAGCGTGATGTTGGCGCGCTCGGGGAAGATCGGATGGTTTTCCAGCAGAGGACCAAAACGCTCGAGATCATAGGCGTTGACGTCGTCGACCCAGAAGACCGCGTGCGGATTGCCCATGCTCACCACTGATGGCGAATGCAGAATCGGATTGTCGATCGGCCCGATCTGCAATTCGATGTAGCGGGTATCGCGAAACTCTTCCGCCAGCGGAATATCCTGCCAGCCAAACTTGGGCGCGCCCATGTCGACGGTGTAGAGGTCGGGCGCCGGGCCCTGCCAGCAATTGAGCAGGCCCGCAGGCGTCTCGAATGTCGCCGTGGCCTGCCCGGTCTTCTCAAAGATTTGCCGCACCACGCAACGCATGCCGTTACCGCAGGCGCCGGCCTCCGAGCCGTCGTTGTTGTAGATGCGGATGAAGGCTTCGGTGCCGTCGAGCCGCGGCTTCTGAAGCACCATGAGCTGGTCGTAGGGCACGCCGCCCTGAGCCGATGCCACGGCGCGGGCGTCGTCCGGCGTGACCGGCGAGGCGGAATCGCGCATGTCGACAACGACGATCTCGTTGCCGATGCCATTCATCTTGGCAAATGCGTGGTTGGCCAGCGCGCTCATGAAAATTCCTGAATTCCGCCCGTCTTATATGGCGATCCTTGGCGGCTTGACCAGTGATTTGGGGCCGATGGCCATGACGCATCTGTCATGGGACGAATTCGGCGCTCGCGTGTTAGAACGGCGCGGTTCGCGCCAACCGGGACGCGCGGCCGGTTAAGGCCTTGGTGGGTTAAGGACTTGGTGAATTAAGGCCTTGGTGCGTAAGGTTTTGGGGAGAATAGAATGAATCGCTTTTGCCGTCTCGCTTTTGCCGCGCTGATCCCGGCAGCGGCCCTGTCGCTTGGCGCTTCCGGCAGTTGGGCGCAAACCCAGAGCCCCGCGCCCGCCGCATCGGCCAGTCCCCAGCCGGCGCCATCTGCATCGCCGTCCCCGGCCGTGAGCGCCTCGCCCGCGCCTGTGGCCACGCCGTCGCCGGCGGCCAGCGCCTCACCCTCGCCCAGTCCGGCGGCCCCGCCCGCTGCGGCCACCACCCCAGCCCCGGTGCAGATCGCCGATCCCTTCGGCTTGGAGACCGCGCTCGAGCCGAAAAAGGTCGTCATGGTCAAGGGCACCGCCAATTGGGACTCGGCCTTCGACACATTGGTCGATGCCTTCAAGGCGCTGAACGCGCTGCTGGACAAGCAGGGCATCAAGCACGCCGGCAATTCCATGATCGTCTACACCTCGACCGACGATACCGGCTTTACCTTCCTCGCCGAGATCCCGGTCGAGCAGGATCCGAAAAACTTGCCCAAGGACATGAGCGTCGGCAAATCTCCGGAGGGCAAGGCGCTGAAATTCGTCCATCGCGGCTCCTACGACAATATGGACAACACCTACGAGGCGATCACCAATCACCTCGACGACAAGAAGCTCGAAGCCAAGGATACGTTCATCGAGGAGTACCTTACCGATCCCCTGAAGACGGCCGAGGACAAGCTTGTGATCAACGTTTTCGTGCCGCTGAAGTGAGATCGATGAACAAGCTTGCCGCCATTGCCTCCGTTTTCGCCGCCGCGCTGATCGCGGCTCCCGCGCTCGCCGACGATTTTCCAGCCGCGATCTCGGTGAGCGGCGAGGCGACCGTATCAGCGGCGCCTGACCTCGCGCAGATCGACGCTGGTGTCGCCAATGACGCCAAGACGGCGAAGGAGGCCTCCGACGCCAACAACGCCGCAATGGGCAAGGTGCTGCTGGCGCTGAAGGCCGCCGGGATCGCCGAGAAGGACTACCAGACCTCGCGGCTGTCGTTGCAGCCGCAATATGCGCCGAACCGCAGTGGCGGCGCCTCGCCGGTGGTCGGTTTCCGCGCCAGCAATCGCGTCACCGTGAAGATCCGCGACGTGACCAAGGTGGCCGGCATCATCGACACGCTGGTCGGCGCCGGCGCCAACGATATCGGCAACATCTCCTTCGAGGTGACGCAAGCCTCAAAGCTGCTCGACGATGCGCGCGTGCAGGCCGTTGCCGATGCCCGCCGCAAGGCCGAGATCTACGCCAAGGCCACCGGCGTCACGCTCGGCTCGCCACTCAGCGTGTCCGAAGGCGGCGGCCCGGTCCCGCTGTTCAAGGCGAGGATGGCGACGGCGCCGATGGCCGCAGCGCCCGCCTCCGTTGCACCGGGCGAGGAAACGCTGTCGGTGACGGTGAGTGTGAGCTGGGCAATCAAGCAGGGGCAGTAGCGGCGCTCGTAAGAGGCGCGCTGCTGCAAGAATTCCAGCTGTCGTCCCGGACAAGCGCGCTCGCTCCGCTCGCTTGTCCGGGACGACAGCGGAGCAAAAAAGCGCGCAGAGCTAGATCTCCACCACCTGCCCCGGCTTCATCGCCACAAATTGCTCCTGCGGGATGTTTGCAGCATCCAGCGCCTCAACCAACGCCTTCGCCGGCGCATCGATCGCTTCATCCGTCAGCTGAAACGTCCCGTGATGATGCCCGAGCGCGGCCAACGCGCCGCAATCGGCGAGCGCTTTCACCGCGTCATCCGGATTCATATGCTGATCGCGCATGAACGAGCGCGGTTCGTAGGCGCCGATGGGGAGGATCGCCAGACGTAACGGCCCATGCGCCTCGGCGACGCGGCGGAAGTGCTTGCCCTCGCCATAGCCGGAATCGCAAACGACATAGATCTTGCCTGCCGGCGTCTCCAGCACGAAGCTCGCCCACAGCGCCTTGTTGCGGTCAAACATGCCGCGCGCCGACCAGTGCCGCGTCGGCACCAGCGTCACGGCCACACCGTCGCCGAGCTCGACGCGATCGTGCCAGTCGAAGGCTTCCACCTTGATCGCGGGACCGGCGCCGCGCATCGTGACGTCGTTGCCGAGCGGGGTGACCACGCGCGGGGCAAAATTCTTGGCGAGCCGCGACAGCGTCGCGATGTCGAGATGATCGTAGTGTCCGTGCGAGACCAGCACGACGTCGATTTTCGGAAGTTTCTCGAACGCGATGCCGGGATCGTTGTGCCGTTTCGGTCCGGCCCACCCCACCGGCGAGACCCGCATCGACCAGACGGGATCGACCAGGATGTTGAGGCCGCCGGCCTGGATCAGCCAGCTTGCGTGGCCGACGAAGGAGAGCCGGGCCTTGTCGCCGTCGACGCGGGCCGGGGGCGTATCGGCATGCGGGCTCGGGACCCAGTCCGGCCAGGTCGCGCGCTGCCGCCCGCCGCCGAATTGCCAGCGCAGCACCTCGCCAAGCGATTTCGGCGGCACGCCGTCGGGATCAAAGAAATTCAGGCCGTCGAAATGGTCGGAGACGGGGCCATCATAGGTTTTCATGCGGGACATCCAGAGGGACGGAACACCGATCAACGCCACCGGCCAGTAGTCCGAAGATGCGGCGGCGGGTGATAGGCACGGGCAGGCTTCAGGGCCGGGACAGGAGGTAAGGCATCACCGCCTATATGGGCGGTGCTGTGGGAAAAGGAACCCGTCGCCGGAAGGGTAATATTTTCAATGCCTTGCCTTCTCAAGCCTGCCTCGGCGCACTAACTTTCCTTGACTTTCGGGCGCCGGCGGCGTTTAACCCGCGCACTTTCTCGGAAAGGCTTTCTTTTCGACCCGCCCACTGGCCCTGGAGGCCAGAGGCCAACGCCCGACAGCGCTGTGCGCCCTCGGGCGTAAAGGTGTTTGGAAGATCGCTTCCTGGCAGTTTGCCAAGGAACGAGAGCAAGGTCATCCCCCGCGAAGGCGGGGGGATCCAGTATTCCAGAGGCAACTCGGCTCGAACCGAGGCGCCGCGGCGTACTGGATGCCCCGGTCAAGCCGGGGCATGACAGGGGTGAATGCGGCAACCCTGCGCGAGCAGGACAAGGGACAACGGCATTGTTCGACAATCTGTCGGAACGGCTTGGCGGCATCCTCGATCGTCTGACGGGGCGCGGTGCGCTGACCGAAAAGGACGTCGACGCCGCGATGCGCGAGGTGCGCCGCGCGCTGCTGGAAGCCGACGTTGCGCTCGAGGTCGTGCGCAGCTTCACCGAACGGGTCCGCGAGCAGGCGATCGGCGCCACCGTCGTCAAGTCGGTGACGCCCGGCCAGATGGTGGTCAAGATCGTCCACGACGAGCTGATCAACACGCTCGGCGCCGAGAGCCAGACCATCGACGTGAATTCCGTGCCGCCGGTGCCGATCATGATGGTCGGCCTGCAAGGTTCCGGTAAGACGACGACCACCGCAAAGCTCGCCCGCCGTCTCGTCCAGCGCGACAAGCGCAAGGTGCTGATGGCCTCGCTCGACGTCTACCGCCCGGCGGCGATGGAGCAGCTTGCCGTGCTCGGCCGCGATCTCGACATTCCGACGCTTCCGATCGTCGCGGGACAGCAGCCGCCTCAAATCGCCAAGCGCGCGCTCGAAGCCGGCAAGCTCGGCGGCTACGACATCGTGCTGCTCGACACCGCCGGCCGCACCACGCTCGACGAAGAGATGATGGCGGAGGCAGCAGCCATCAAGGCTGCCGCGAATCCGCATGAAGTGCTGCTGGTCGCGGATAGCCTCACCGGCCAGGACGCCGTCAACCTCGCCCGCGCCTTCGACGAGCGCGTCGGCCTCACCGGGATCGTCTTGACCCGCGTGGACGGCGATGGCCGCGGCGGCGCGGCGCTGTCGATGCGCGCGGTCACCGGCAAGCCGATCAAGCTGCTGGGCACCGGTGAAAAGACCGACGCGCTGGAGGATTTCCACCCCGACCGTATCGCCGGCCGCATCCTCGGCATGGGCGACGTGGTGTCGCTGGTCGAGCGGGCCGCCGCCAACATCGATGCGGAGAAGGCCGCGCGCACCGCCGAGCGGATGCGCAAGGGGCAGTTCGATCTCAACGACATGCGCGAGCAGTTGTTGCAGATGGCCAATATGGGCGGCATCAGCGGCTTGATGGGCATGATGCCCGGCATCGCCAAGATGAAGAACCAGATCGCGGCCGCCGGCATCGACGACAAGATTTTGAAGCGTCAGGTCGCGGTGATCGATTCCATGACGCGCGACGAGCGGCGTCATCCCGACGTGCTCAAGGCCAGCCGCAAGAAGCGCATCGCCGCCGGCTCCGGCCAGAGCGTCGAGCAGGTCAACAAGCTGCTCAAGATGCATCGGAACATGGCCGACGTGATGAAGGCCATGGGCTCGGGCAAGCGCGGCCCGCTCGCCGGCATCGCCCAGGCGATGGGCTTCGGCGGCGGCATGAAGCCGCCTTCGCCGGAAGAGATGAAGGCATTGCAGGACAAGATGCAGGGTGGTGGCGGTGGCCTTCCGAACCTGCCGAAGGATTTGCCGGCCGGCCTGCGTCAGGGTCTTCCGAACGTTCCAGGGCTCACCGGGCTGAGCGGCAAGCCGTTGCTGCCAGGCCTTGGTGGCTTCCCGGGCAAGAAGAAATGAGGAATTCGTCGCAACGGATCGCAAGCATCCGGCGTGACGCGGAATACCAATCAACTGAACAAAACGTACTTTGAAGGAGAAACCGAATGTCAGTCGTTATCCGCCTCGCACGCGCAGGCACCAAGAAGCGCCCCGTCTATCACGTCGTCGTCGCCGATTCGCGCTTCCCCCGCGACGGCCGTTTCATCGAGCGCCTCGGCCATTTCAACCCGCTGCTGCCGAAGGACAACGAGACCCGGCTGAAGCTCGACATGGACAAGGTGAAGGCCTGGCTCGCCAAGGGCGCGCAGCCGTCGGACCGCGTGATGCGCTTCCTCGATGCCGCCGGCGTCAAGAAGCGCGAGACGCGCAGCAACCCGCAGAAGGCCGTGCCGCGCAAGGAGCGCAAGGCGCAGGCCGAAGCCGCTGCGAAGGGCTAAGGCCAACCCATGTCGGCGCTGATCTGCGTCGCGCGGATCGGCGCCGCGCATGGTGTGCGCGGCGCGGTCAAATTGTGGACCTTCACCGAAGATCCCTTGGCCGTGCGGCGCTATGGGCCGCTTGTCTCCAAGGACGGCAAGCGCCAGTTCGAGGTCGCGCAGGCGCGTGAGGCCAAGGATCATCTGGTCGCGACGTTCAAGGGCGTCACGACCCGCGATGAGGCCGAACGGCTCAACGGCATCGAGCTCTACGTCGCGCGCGAAAAACTGCCGGCGACCGACGAGGACGAATATTACCACACCGACCTGATCGGGCTCGCCGCCGTCACCATGACCGGCGAAGCGCTCGGCCGCGTGCTCGCGATCCATAATTTCGGCGCCGGCGACATCATCGAGATAGCGCCGCCGAAGGGCACGACGATGCTGCTGCCGTTTACCAACGCGGTGGTGCCCGAGGTCGATCTCAATAGCGGACGCGTCGTGATCGCGCTGCCGCAGGAGATCGAGGGCGATGACGACGAACAGCCGTAGTCGGGTTCAGTCCATCCGCCGTCCCTGCTGCTCCAGCCAATCGCAGAACACCGCGCGGTGCGGATCGTCGCTGCGCCCTTCCGGGAAGTAGGCGAAGTAGCTTCGGGCCGGCAGGCTGATCTTCGGAAACGGCGTCACCAGACGCCCGGCCGCGAGATCATCGGCGATCAGGGCCGTCGGCCCCATTGCCACGCCGAGACCGTCGAGCGCGGCCTGGATGGTCAGATAGAAATGATCGAACGTCAGCGACGCCGCAGGCTCCAGCGACGGCTGGCCTGCGTCGGTCAGCCAGTCCCGCCACAGGCGCGGCGTCGAGGTGACATGCAACAGCGTGTGCCGCGATAGATCCGTGATCTCCGCCAGAGGCAATTGCGCAAGCAGGGACGGGTTGCAGACCGGCAGCCTGCGCTCCGACAACAGGACGCGCGACGCGAAGCCGTGGAAGCTGTCCGGGCCGCCGCGGATCACCACGTCGAAAAGCTCAGGCAACGCATCCACCGGATCGTTCGACGTCGACAGGCGCACCTCGATGTCGGGATGCTCGGCGCGAAACCTGCTCATGCGCGGCAGCAGCCAGCGCAGGCTGAACGTCGCCAGCGCATTGACGCGCAACACGGCCGCCGGTGGATCCCCGCGCCGCGCCCGATGCTGCTGCACGGCGGCCGATATCCGATCGAGTGCGGGGCCGAACTCCGCCAGGAGCGCCGCGCCGGCCGGCGTCAGCACCACCCGCCGGACCGATCGCCGGAATAGCGTCGGTGCACCGAGCCATTCTTCGAGGAGGCGGACCTGTTGGCTGACCGCACCATGGGTCACGGCAAGCTCGACGGCCGCCTCCTTGAAGCTGCCGAGCCGGGCGGCCGCCTCGAAGGCACGGACCGCATTCAGGGGAGGCAGGCTGCGACGCGGGACGGACATGAGCGCTCTGTCAGAATTTCTAACGCATGGTCCAATTATTACTGGTTTGTGACAGAACCATAAAACATCTCATAATGCGCTCCAAGGCATTCGCACGGCTTCCCTTTCCAGATCCGCGGGCGCGATATCGTGGCAATCTCGTCTTCAGCTTTACTGTCACTAGCTCGATCCGCCCTGCTCTTCGCGGGAGGCGCCTATGGCTGAATCCGGATCGCAGGACCGGAGCCGGGCGGCCCGCACACTTGCGGCGACGGGCGTCAACCACGCCCTCCACGATGGCTATACCGACCTGATCTACGTGCTGCTGCCGCTCTGGCAGACCGAGTTTGCCCTGAGCTACGGGCTGCTGGCGGTGATGCGCGGGCTTTATTCCGGCGCCATGGCCGGGCTGCAAATCCCCGTCGGCCGTCTCGCCGAGCGGATCGATGGGAAGATCATTCTGGCGATCGGCACCCTGGTGGCGGCGCTCGGTTATGTCTGCGCCGGGCTGTCCGGCGGGGTGGTGGCATTGGGCCTCGCGCTCGCACTTTCCGGCGCCGGGTCGAGCACGCAGCACCCGATCGCTTCGACGGCGGTGGCGCGCGCCTATGGCCAGGCGGCGCGGGGACCGCTCGGCATCTACAATTTCACCGGCGATCTCGGAAAGGCAGCCATCCCCGCACTGACCGCGTTGCTGCTGGTGGTGATGTCGTGGCGGCACGCCCTGCTTCTGCTGGCGCTGGCAGGACTGCTCGTCGCGGCCGGCCTCGCCCTGCTGATGCCGGCGGTTGGCAAGGGGCCCGCCAGCCAATCGAAAGGCCCATCGCAAGGCACGCACGCCGGCCGCGGCGGCTTCCACTGGTTGCTCGCGATCGGAATTTTGGACACCGCCGTCAGGATGGGTTTTCTCACATTCCTGCCCTTTCTGCTGCGTGACAAGGGCGCATCGCTGCCGACCAACGGCTTCGCGCTCGCGCTGGTCTTCATCGGAGGGGCGGCCGGCAAGTTCACTTGCGGCTGGCTCGGCGCGCGCATCGGCACGCTGCGCACGGTGCTGCTCACCGAAGGCGGAACGGCGCTGCTAATCATGGCCGTGCTGGCATTGCCGCTCACGTCGGCCATCATTGCGCTGCCGCTGCTCGGCGTGATGCTCAACGGCACGTCCTCCGTCCTCTATGGGACGGTCCCCGAACTTGCACCGCGTGATCGCACCGAACGCGCCTTCGCGCTGTTCTACACGGGGACGATTGGCTCGGGCGCGATCGCGCCCGTGCTCTATGGCCTGCTCGGCGATGTCCTCGGCCCGGCCATGGCGACCGCGGCGACCGCCGCCACCGCACTTGTCATCTGCCCGCTGGCGCTGATGCTGGCATCGCACCTGTCCGAGGAGCCCGGCGGGCATTGCTCCAACGCCTGAGGAGCGCTCTGCTTGCGCGAGGCCTCGACCTGTCGGCTGCAATGGCATAACCAGCGGCCATGACCACCTCCTCACCCTGGCGCGCGACCGTGCTGACGCTGTTTCCGGAGATGTTTCCGGGACCGCTCGGCGTGAGCCTGGCCGGGCGGGCGCTGGCGTCCGGGCTTTGGGAGCTGGAGGCGCGAGACATCCGGGCCTCCGCGACCGACCGCCACCGCAGCGTCGACGACACCCCGGCCGGTGGCGGCCCGGGCATGGTGCTGCGGGCGGATATTCTGGCCGCCGCGATCGACACGGCCGGGATCGGCCCGGAACGGCCGAAACTCCTGATGAGCCCGCGCGGTCGGCCATTGACCCAGACCCGGGTTGCAGAGCTTGCCCAGGGCCCCGGCCCCCTTATCGTCTGCGGGCGGTTCGAAGGGGTCGACCAGCGGGTGATTGACGCCCGTGGCCTGGAGGAGGTCTCGATCGGCGACTACGTGCTGTCCGGGGGCGAAATCGCAGGCATGGCGCTCATTGATGCCTGTGTCCGGCTGCTGCCGGGGGTCATGGGCAAAGAGGCCTCGGGAACCGAGGAGAGCTTCTCCGACGGGCTGCTGGAATACCCCCAATACACCCGCCCGCAGACCTTCGAGGGGGTTCCGATCCCCCAGATCCTGACCTCCGGCGATCACGCTAAGGTCGCGGCGTGGCGGCGGGCGGAATCCGAGGCTCTGACGGCGGCCCGGCGGCCGGATCTGTGGACGAAGGCCCCGAATCGGGCGGCCGGCCAAAAAACGCCAAAAAGCACGACAGACGGGTGACAAACGTTCCGGCTTGCCTTATAGCAGCGGCCAAATCCGCAATGGCTGGATAGACGAATTTTGCGCAGCCCCCGTTTCCAAGGCTGGGCGCGCCGATGGAGATTACCCATGAACCTGATCAAGCAGCTCGAACAAGAGCAATTCGACAAGCTCTCCGCCGGCAAGGACATTCCGGAATTCGGGCCCGGCGACACCTTGATCGTCAACGTGAAGGTCGTCGAAGGCGATCGTACCCGCGTTCAGGCCTATGAAGGCGTCTGCATCGGTCGTTCCGGCGGAGGCCTCAACGAGAGCTTCACTGTCCGCAAGATCTCCTATGGCGAGGGCGTCGAGCGCGTGTTCCCGGTGATGTCGCCGATGATCGACTCGATCAAGGTGGTGCGCCGCGGCAAGGTGCGTCGCGCCAAGCTCTATTACCTCCGCAATCTCCGCGGCAAGTCGGCCCGCATCGTCGAGAAGAAGCAGGACCGCCCCACCGCCGTCAACGAGTAGTCTCGAAGACAGGCGAGTTTCGAAGAGCGCGGGGCCAAACCCCGCGCTTTTTTGTTGCGTCAGCCGTGCGCGTCAAAGCCCTCGCGATTCCAGTTCGGCCTGCTATATATTCTTGGAATGTTTCCAGATCTGACCAGCTTCGGACCCGTCAAGCGCATCGTCATCGACGATCGCTCGCGGCTGCCTGGCCGGTTCTTCGGACGCTTCGCGACCTCGGCAACGTCAGAGCTTAGTTCCGCAGCTTAAACGCTGCGCCGAAGACGACTTTGTTGCCCCGCGCGTAACCGCGCATATCCGCTGCACAACATTCCCGGAGCTGACGCTCATGTCCAAGCCGACCACATTGTACGACAAGATCTGGAACGACCATCTGGTGCACGAAGCCGAGGACGGCACCTGCCTGCTCTATATCGATCGCCATCTGGTGCACGAGGTGACCTCACCGCAAGCGTTCGAGGGTCTGCGCGCCACCGGGCGCAAGGTCCACGCCCCCGAGAAGACACTCGCCGTCGTCGATCACAACGTGCCGACCACCGACCGCAGCAAGCCGAATCCGGATCCGGAGAGCATCGAGCAGATCAAGGCGCTGGCTGATAATGCCAAGGAATTCGGTATCGAATATTACGACGAGTTCGACAAGCGCCAGGGCGTCGTCCACGTCATCGGCCCCGAGCAAGGCTTTACGCTGCCCGGCACCACCATCGTCTGCGGCGACAGCCACACCTCGACGCATGGCGCGTTCGGCGCGCTCGCGCACGGCATCGGCACGAGCGAGGTCGAGCACGTGCTGGCGACGCAGACGCTGATCCAGAAGAAGGCGAAGAACATGCGCGTCACGGTCGACGGCAAATTGCCGGAGGGCGTGACGGGCAAGGACATCATCCTGGCCATCATCGGCGAGATCGGCACCGCCGGCGGTACCGGCTACGTGCTGGAATACGCCGGCGATGCCATCCGCGCGCTGTCGATGGAAGGCCGCATGACGGTCTGCAACATGTCGATCGAAGGCGGCGCGCGCGCCGGACTGGTTGCGCCCGACCAGAAGGCCTACGACTTCCTGCGTGATCGTCCCAAGGCGCCGAAGGGCGCCGCCTGGGACGCGGCGATGCGCTACTGGGAGAAACTGCGCTCCGATAAGGGCGCGCATTTCGACCACGAGCTGCGGCTGGATGCTGCAAAGCTGCCGCCGATCGTGACCTGGGGCACGAGCCCTGAGGACGTCATCTCGGTGACGGGCATCGTGCCTGATCCCGACAAGATCGCGGACGAGGCCAAGCGTCTCTCGAAGCACCGCGCGCTGAAATATATGGGCCTGACCGCGGGCACGAAGATCACCGACATCAAGCTCGATCGCATCTTCATCGGCTCCTGCACCAACGGCCGCATCGAGGATCTGCGCGCCGCCGCCAAGATCGCGGAAGGCAAGCAGGTCTCGGCGCATGTCAACGCCATGGTCGTGCCGGGCTCCGGCCTCGTGAAGGAGCAGGCCGAGGCTGAGGGTCTGGACAAGATCTTCATCACGGCCGGCTTCGAATGGCGCGAGCCGGGCTGCTCGATGTGCCTCGCCATGAACCCGGACAAGCTGAAGCCGGAAGAGCGCTGCGCCTCGACTTCGAACCGCAATTTCGAAGGCCGCCAGGGCTTCAAGGGCCGCACCCATCTGGTGTCGCCGGCAATGGCGGCGGCGGCCGCGATCGCGGGTCACTTCGTCGACGTGCGGGAGTGGCGCTGAGCCGCTCCCTGCAATTTGAACTAAAGCGGCAAACGGCTGTTAATCGGCATTGCCGACACTGCGTCCTCGCGACGGATACGCGAGGACGCGCGCCATGGCCAACAAGCCTGAATATGTCGATCTGATCGGCGAGGCGACCCGCCAGCACCGGCGTCGCGCAACGCCGCTGCGCATTGTCGCCAGGCCGGAGGTCGAGGAGACCTCACGGCTCAGCCGCTGGCCGCCGGCGATGTTCAAGCAGTGGAAGCTCGAGAACCTGATGCGGTGGAAGGCCGCGTCGTGGAAGCTGAAGGATTAGCTGTAGCCACGCACGTCATTCCGGGGCGAAGCAAAGCATCGAACCCGGAATCTCGAGATTCCGGGTCTGGCGCTGATGCGCCATCCCGGAATGACGGTGCGATCGGCATGACGCTTTACGAATAGACCTCGGCAGCGCGGCTCAAATTACCAATAGCGGTACGGATGGTGCCAGCGATGCCAGCGGCAGATGCGGCGCGGACCGTAATAGGTCCAGATGACCCGGCAGCGGCGCGGATAGCTGTAATAGGGATAGTAGCCGCCGTAGTACCGCCGGTGGAAGTGACGATAGCCGTAATGGGGACGGTGAAAACCGCCATAGCGATGGAAGCCGCCATAGCGATAGCCGCCAACGTGGCCGTGATAGACGGGCGCGGCGCGGATGCCGCCGATATGGCCGCCATGGAAACCGCCGCCGCGGATGCCGCCGAAATGCGCCCCGCCACCATGGAAGCCGCCGCCACCGCGAAAACCGCCGCCGCCATGGAAGCCACCTCCGCCATGTCCACCACCCCCGCCACCGTGCCGAACTTGCGTGATCATGTCGTCGGCGACGGGCTTCGCCGCCGGCAACGCTGTCGGATTGATTGGAGTCATCGCCTCGGCGCGATGCGCAGTCCCCGCCGACAGCATCAGCGTTGTGACGGCCGCAACCCCGAGCAGGCGGATCAAGCGCACGCCTGTCCTGGGATCAACAATCCTCAGCATAGAGTTCTCCATGAATTTGGACAGCGAGGTTGCGACGCCGCATCTCGGCTCGCCGTCGCTGTTCATTTGCGGTCGCTCCCGACATTAAATTAGGGATAGCGACGTGAACGCGTCATGAATGAAGGACATTCCGCGCATCACGCTGCTGCTTCACCACCACGGTCCGAAGCCGAACACGAAGGGCGCGGGCACGCGGTAGGGATAAGGCCGGTAGTAAACAGGTCGCGCATAGTAGTGCGGCTCGTAGGGGATAGAGCGGCGCGCACCGTCGTGGTGTCGATGCTGGCGCCCTGCGCCGATATCCATCGCTGACGTCTGTTGCTTCGTTGCACTCTTGGCCGCCGCAGCCGGCAAGCCGGCCATGATTGCCAGAACAACGGCAACTCCGATCCATCTCGTCATAACGACCTCCGCCCTCAGCATGCGGGCTTCGTGAGGCCGTTCGCAAGTTAAAACAGGCCCGGGATCCGGGCCTGTTCCTATCAACGCCGCCGCTTCACCAACGACGGTGATGCCAACGGTGTCCACGCCAGTGAGGACGACGCCAGTGATGGCGATGCCAGCGCACCTCGGTCGTTGGTTTGGCCTCATCCTGCACCGATTGCGCGGCACCCGGATTGATCAGCGACACCGCCTGCGCGCGCTCGACCGGCGCGGCGAGGACGAACAACGCTCCGGTGGCCGCAAGGCCCAAGACTTTCGCAAGGCCCAAGACTTTCAAAGACTGCATTTGGTTGGATCTCCTGACATCGTTCCTGCGGTGCGCGCACTGACCAGACGTTGCGACACGGGGACGACGCTAGAGTCCACCGCCTGAATCGCGTATGAATGAACGCGCCGCCGACGTGAATGCGAAAGACAGGCGGCAAGTTCCAAAATGCCGGCGCAACATTTCACGCGCCACCAACAACCAGCCGTCCACGACGCACGTACCTTCTGGTCGAGCGAATACGGGAGATGGTCATGGCACGTTTTCACGGACTGCGGATATCTCGCCTCGCGATCGCGGCGAGCGTCGCCCTCGGCGCGAGCACGGCGCTTGCCGCGCAGGGACCCGGCGTCGAGGCCGGCGCGGCAAGCCCGCTCACACAATCCGTGATGGCGATTCTGGTCTATGGCGCGTCCGCGCTGATCGTCGGCGCCGGATTGATCGGCGCGCTACGCGGACATTGAGGCGCGATCGTCGCGCTTGAGATTCTTGATTGAGCATGATCTTGTCGGAAAACCGGACGCCACTTTTCCGGATCATGCTGCCGTCAGCCCCGGCGCCAGTAGCAGCTCATATGCGGCACGATCACCGTGCCGCTGGGCCTATATTCCTGCACATAGGTCGCGTTGCACTCGCGGACCGCATCGGGGCCCGGATTGTAGCGCGGATAGACGCCGTCCGGAGTGTAGTAGGGCGTGACGCGCAGCCGGGCGGGCGGCCGCTTGCGCGGCGGCGGGCCGTCGGGCGAGGCGGCCTGGGCCAATCGGACTTCGGGACCGGCCGTCTGGGCTTCGGCGCTACCGCAAAATTGCGAAAACAACCCCATGCAAAGTAGAATCAGTACCGCTGTTCCCGCCCGCATCGTACCACCCACCTGAAACGTCCCCATCAAGGTGCCGTACGCTCCCCGTTTTGGCGGCGCCCGTCAACCTCGCCGCGCTTATAAAGCCGGATGCATCGGCGGGAAACCCGCGCTAAGAGAAGCGCATGTGGACGGAATTGAAAGCGCCCTCGCTGGCCGAGATGGAAGCGACGGCGCACGACATCTTCGAGCGCCTGCCGGCGCAATTTCGCAGCCTCTGCGAGGGCGTGATCATCCGTGTCGATGACTTCCCGACCGAGGAGGTCCTGGACGAGATGGAATGCGAGAGCGAGTTCGACCTGCTCGGCCTGTTCCAGGGCGTCGGCCTGCCGCAGCAGAGTTTTGGCGACGTGGCGCGGCTGCCAAACATGGTCTGGCTCTACCGCCGGCCGATCCTGGACTATTGGGCCGAGCACGACGAGAACCTCGGCCATATCGTCCGCCATGTGCTGATCCACGAGATCGGCCACCATTTCGGCCTCTCGGACGACGATATGGCCGCAATTGAGGCTCAGGCAGACTAGATCTGCCGAATTCGGCCTAGGATTCGGGCCCCGATCGCGATAAATACACGTTCCCCTGAACCCACCCCGGGAAGCGCAACCATGGACAAGTTCACCACGCTGGAAGGCGTCGCGGCGCCGCTGAAGATCATCAATGTCGACACCGACATGATCATTCCGAAGCAGTACCTCAAGACCATCAAGCGCACCGGCCTTGGCAAGGGGCTTTTCTCCGAGCAGCGTTACAAGGACGACGGCAGCGAGAACCCGGATTTCGTGCTGAACCAGCCCGCCTATCGCAACTCGAAGGTGCTGGTGGCCGGCGACAATTTCGGCTGCGGCTCGAGCCGCGAGCATGCGCCCTGGGCGCTGCTCGACTTCGGCATCCGCTGCGTGATCTCGACCTCGTTCGGCGACATCTTCTATAACAACTGCTTCAAGAACGGCATCCTGCCGATCCGTGTCTCGCAGGAAGACCTCGACAAGCTGTTCGACGACGCCGAGCGCGGCGCCAATGCGACGCTGACGATCGACCTGCCGAACCAGGAGATCCGCGGTCCCGACGGCGGCAAGGTCAAGTTCGAGATCGACCCGTTCCGCAAGCACTGCCTGATCAACGGCCTCGACGACATCGGACTGACGATGGAGAAGAAGTCCTCGATCGACACCTACGAGGAGAAGCTCAAGAGCGAACGCGCCTGGGCCTGAGATCGACTTCCCGTTTGAGCCCCGGCGTCATCAGCGCCGGGGCTTTTTCTTTGCCCTGATTATCCCTTATAGCTTCCGCGTATGCTGCCCGACATCGTCACCTTCTGGCATGGCCCGATGGACGCACTGCGCCAGACCTGTCTGCGCTCGCAGCTCGCGGCTGGCCACAAGGTCACGGTCTATAGCTTCGACACCATTCCCGGCCTGCCCGCGGGCGTCGGCAATGCGGACGCCGAAGCGATTCTGCCGCATTCTTTCTCCGAACGGCTGCGGCCGCCGCAGCCGGACGGGAGCTGGCGCGACTGGACCACGCTTCAGTTCAGCGACTTCTTCCGCATGAAGCTGATGGCGAAGGGGTTGGGCCTCTGGCTCGATGCCGACGTGCTGCTCTTGAAGTCCGCCGAGATCGATCCGGCAAAACCCTACTTTGCCTGGGAGCGGCCGCGGCAGCTCGGCAATTCCGTGATCTATCTTCCGCCGGAGCACGGCATCGTTGCCGCCTTCGAGGAGTTGATGGAGCAGGGGGAGCTGACGCCCAACTGGCTGTCGCTGCGCCATCGCATCACGTTTGCGATGCGCCGCCTGCGTGGCGGCTCGAATCGCCTCTCGGATATTCGCATCGCGATCTTCGGGCCGGCAGCGCTGACCGCACTCGCGCGCCGCACCGGGGAGTTGAGCTGCGCGTTGCCGAAGCAGTCGTTTTACGCCGTGCATGCCGAGCCAAAACTGTTCTTCGAACCGTCGAGCTATCTCGGCCTCGTCACCGATCCCGGCATCATCGGCCTGCACATCTCGCCCAAGGGACGCGGCGGCGAGAAGCCGATCCCGGGCAGCCTGTATGCGTGGGCGGCGGAGCGGTTCGCGTAACTCCCTCTTATGTCCCGGACGCGCTGCAGCGTGCTTGGCGTCACTGCGCAGAGCCGCATCCGGGACACGAGATCAGACCTCGCCTTCGCCGTTAGACTAGAAGGAAGTGTTGCAACATGAGGACCAGCATTTTCCGTTCATCTCATTGCTAGACGTCGACAATAACCAACATCAACTTAAATCGTTGAGCTTGACGAAATTCGTTTTCATCATCATATTTTGGGAATGACCCCGGAACAGTGTCGAGCCGCGCGAGCATGGCTAAATTGGCCTCAGGACGCGCTTGCAAAGAACGCGAACGTCGGCGTTTCGACGGTGAGAGACTTTGAGGCAGGACGGCGGGAGCCGACGCGGAATAATTTAACGGCAATGCGAGTTGCGCTGGAGGAAGGGGGCGTTTCATTCTTTGAGGACTTCAAGGAAAACGGCATCAAGGTCCTCCGGCGCTGAAAGCTGTTCTTCGAGGCGTCGAGCTATCTCGGCCTCGTCACCGACCCCGACATCATCACCCTGCACATTTCGCCAAAATGCCGCGGCGGCGAGAAGCCGATTCAGGGCAGCCTGTATGCGTGGGCGGTGGAGCGGACGCGCGTCTGCACCATTGCGCTCTATTCCGCTCCAATTTCGCGTTTCGAATGGAGCTTCACAAGAGCACCGCAAGCGGCGCCCTATCCCGTGGTCCAGGATCTCGTCGAGTCCTTCCGCCTGCTTAAGCACCGCGGCGAGATGAACGAAATGCGGCGGCTCGACCCTTCCGGCGGACCGTCGTCCAGATCTAGATCGCTCCGTTTCGCGCACAAGCATCGCGCTGGGCAAATCCCTTCACGAGCTTTCTACACGCACGATAACGCTCTTCCATGCTTGCTCCGCCGGCATTGCTCAGAGCGCTCGGTTTGGCCGCGCTCTCTTTTTTGACCGCATGAGGTCGCGAAGTTTTCTCGCGCCTGGTCGATGGTTCGACATCCTCAGGGACTGGCACAAGCTGCCAGACCGGACGAAGCTCGATGCTCGCAGTCTCGGACGAATTCTCCTTTTTGAAGGAGGACAGGGCGAGGACATTCTTGTCTAGCCTGACGCTAACTGGCGTTCCGCCGATGGAGAATTTGTCGTTCACAATATACTCTGCGAACGGTCTGTATCCCGCCACATCCTTCATCCACGATAGTTTCGTTGGCGGCCCCCAGAGGTAGAACCCTTTGGCCAAGCCCGTAGCGGAGACCTCCGTGATAATCACCATGGCGTAGCGACCCTTGCCATTGGACCATCCCCGCTTGTTGGACCACACGCCGACAAATTTGGAATCGGCATTGAGAGTGTCGTTCTGATCGGGCGAGACGGTGAAGCTCGGCAGTTCGAGTTGCTGAGCTGCTGCGATGACAGAAATTTTTTGGTTATCTTCCGGCGTAAATGGATTTCGGACGACGCGCTTGACATCAGTGCCCGGGCGCCCGCTCGCATCCGATTTGGGAGGGGCGGCCGGAGTCGATAGTGCCGCGACTTCGTTCGCCTTGAGACCTTTGATCCGCTGGCGAGCTTCCGCAACATGGTTGCTGCGGGGATATCTTTCCAGAAATTCCTCATAGAAGCCTGCCACCGTCGACGTCTGGATGGCCAGCCAAAACTTCTCGTCTTCCGCGAGGGTTGGAGGCGCCGGGATCAACGCGACTGGCGCCTGACCGGCAACGGCAGGAGCTTTTAGGTAAATCTCTTCCTTCGACAAGGAGCCGTACACGAAAGGCTGCTGTTCGCGCTTGGTTGCCGTCATCACGTCGTCACGAACCCGCCGAAAGAGAAACGATATTTCCAGACCTGGCGTTTCGATGTGGCGAAGAAGCGACGCCGTAAAGGGGCTATTCCGACCGTCGCCATCGCTTGCTGTAGTGCCGTCCCGTGCGGCATATGCGATCAGAACATTGTCGGAAGGTTCCGTCGGCGCGAGCCCACGAGCTACGGCCCGGGTGCTCACCGAGCGCTTCATCTTCGCGGCAAAAGGGTTGTTGCGGCACGCGTCCAGTATTATGAGGCCTAACTTTCGTGCCTTCGAAACTTGAAGGCTCACCGAGCGCAGACTAATGGCCTCGCTTTCGATGTCGACATCGCTGCGCAGCTCCGCACTGATTGGAATCAGCCAATTCTCGCCACCGACTTCCATGCCGTGCCCGGCGTAAAAAACGACGGCTATGTCAGCCTCTTCGGCAGATCGGCCGAACCCGACGACGGCCTTCCTCATCTCTTGCGCGGTCGCGTTCTTGACTTGAGTGACCTTGAAATCCAGCCGCTCCAGCGCGCGACCGATGTCGGCCGCATCGCGAGTCGGATTCGGCAACTCGGGCACCTTCTCGTAGGCGCCGTTGCCGATGACAAGAGCGACCCGGACCTGCTGCGCGATCGCCGGCTGGGAGAACCAAAGTAGCGTGACGAGAAAGATTGCTGCCCGAAAGATCTGCATCAAATGATTGCCCGGCTCAAATATCGGCCGCGAGGGTAGCACCCCTGTTCACCACGGCAACGGGTAAAGCTGCAAATTGTGGGCTTCGAGGGAAGTCTACGCATAGGCGGTGGAGAGGTTCACAGTAATGCGCTGCCGAGCCGGGACCCAGCACTGCGGCGAGATGGGTCCCGGCTCAGCGGAGCGGCACTTCGCGCCGCACCGCGTCCGGGACACGAAAGCTGTATTTGATCCAGCGCAACGCGCATCTGCACCGGTGTGCTCTATTCGGCTCCAGCTGGATGAGCCCAATGGAGCTTCGCATGAGCGCTGCGAACAGACCCTATCCCGTGGTTCAGGACCTCATCGAATCCTTTGCGAGCTGGCTGAAGCATCGCCGCGAGCTGAACGAGTTGCGGCAGCTCGATCGCGCCGATTTCGACCGGATCGCGAACGATCTCAGGATCGCGCCCGACGACCTGGAGGAACTGGTCCGTCACGGCCGGCACGCCGCCGACGAGCTGCCAAAAATGCTGGCGCAGCGCGGCATCAGCGCGGAAGGGTTAGGCCGTGCACAGCCGCTGCTGCTGCGCGACATGGAGCGGGTCTGCTCGCTGTGCCATCACAAGGGACAATGCGACCGCGACCTCGCCGGCGGTACCGCGGCGGAGAACCGCCATGGCTACTGTGCCAATGCGTCGACGCTGGAATCGCTAGGCCGCGCCGACCTCGCACCGCGCTGACGCGCAGCGCCTTGAAACGGAGGCTATCCGTTCAACATTGACAAGACGACGTGCGCGAGATCAGCAGGACGTTCCACCAATTGATCTGCGCCAGCCGCTTCGAGCTCATCCCGGCTGCCATATCCCCAGAGCACGCCGAGGCCGCGCATCTTGACCGCGTGGGCTCCGACGATGTCGTGCCGGCGATCCCCGACCATGAGACTGTGCGAAGCACGGGTATTCTGTGCAGACAGGATATGGGCAAGCAACTCAGGCTTGTGATCCAGCGCGCCGCCCGGCACCGAGCCGTGGATGCCGTCGAAGTATGTCGCGAAATTTAGGTTCTCGAGGATTCGTCGCGCAAAGATTTCGCGCTTCGATGTGGCCAGGTAGATTTGCAGTCCCGCTTCCCGCATCTCCTCAAGCGCGCCGCGGATTCCGGGATAGGGCTCGCTCCCGAGCAGACCGCTTGCGCCGTAGTGCTGACGATAGGCGGCCACGGCTTCATCGATCCGGTCGTCTCCTTGCGTCGCCAGCAATGCGTGCAACACATCTTCGAGCGGTGGTCCGATAAAGCGCTCTATATCGAGTGCTTCGCCGGGATCGTGTCCGAGTGCACGCAGTGCGGCCAGGCAGCTTGCGGCAATGCCCGGCTGCGAATCGACCAGCGTTCCGTCGAGATCCAGGAGTACGGATCGCGACGGAGACACTCCTTAACCCTTGCCCATCGCGGCGATCGCGTCCGCGATTTCGATCGTCCGCCGCGCCATGTCGGCGTGCAGCCGCTCCACCATCGCGCCGTCGAGCCGGATCGCACCGCGCGAGACGTTCTCCGGCAGTTCGAAGGCCGCGATGATCTTTCGCGCGCGGGCGACTTCCTCCTCCGGCGGCGTGAAGATCGCGTTACAGGCCTCAATCTGCGACGGATGGATCAGCGTCTTGCCGTCGAAACCGAGATCGCGGCCCTGCGCACATTCGGTGGCGAAGCCGTCCGAATTGGCGATGTCGCTGTAGGGCCCGTCGAGAATTTCGAGGCCATGGGCGCGCGTCGCCAGGATGCAGTGGATGATGATCGGGATCATCGCGGCGCGGCCGGGCAGCATCTTGATTCGAGTCTCCCGCGAGATGTCGTTCGGGCCGAACACGAAGCCTGAGAGGCGCGTCTTCGGATCCCGTCCGGCGGCGGACAGTTCTTCGGCATGCAGCACCGCGCGCGCTGTCTCGATCATGGCCCAGACTTTCACCGTCGGCGCCGCGCCGAGCTCGGCCAGCCTGCGGCCGATCGTGTCGAGGTCCTCAACGCTCGACACCTTTGGAACCAGGATGCCGTCCGGCGAAGCTTTTGCGGCCATCGCGAAATCATCGGCCCACCAGGGCGTGTCGAGGCCGTTGGTCCGGATCAAAATCTCGCGCTTGCCGAACCCCTTGGCCGCGATCGCGGCAGCGATCTGGTCGCGCGCGACCGCCTTGGCGTCGGGCGCAACGGAATCTTCAAGATCCAGGATCAGGCCGTCCGCCGGCAAATTCTGCGCCTTTTCCAGCGCGCGGGGGTTGGAGCCGGGCATGAATAGATGGCTGCGGCGCGGGCGGGTCATGGCAAGCATTCCTTCCGGTTTCCTCGAGCATCTTTCTCGACCTGAGCCGATAGCACCTGGCCTGCCTGTTCGAAAGGCTTGTTCGCTCGATCGGTATATGATTAGGCATAGCCATGATCACGTTCCCTCAGCAATTGCTGGAAGGCTATCGGGCCTTCGCGACCCAGCGGCTGCCGACTGAGCAGACCCGTTACCGTGACTTATCGGTGAAAGGGCAGTCGCCCAAAGTGATGGTGATCGGCTGCTGCGACTCCCGCGTATCGCCGGAGGTCATCTTCGACGCCGGCCCCGGCGAGCTGTTCGTGATGCGCAATGTCGCCAACCTCGTGCCGGTCTATCAGCCCGACGGCGGCGCACACGGCGTCTCGGCCGCGCTGGAATATGCGGTGAGCGTTTTGCGCATCGAGCATATCGTGGTGCTCGGGCACGCGCAGTGCGGCGGCATCCGCGCCTTCGTCGACAAGACCGCGCCGTTGTCGGAAGGCGATTTCATCGGTCGCTGGATGCAGATGTTCATCAAGCCCGGCGAGGTGGTCGAGCAGCGCGGCCACGAGTCGATGCAGGATTTCGTGGTGCGCATCGAGAAGGCTGCAGTGTTCCGCAGCCTGGAAAACCTGATGACCTTTCCGTTCGTGCAGCAGGCGGTCGATGCCGGCCAGATGCAGCTCCACGGCGCCTATTTCGGCGTCGCGGAGGGATCGCTGTTCGTGCTGGATCAGGTTGCGAAGGAATTCAAGAGGGCGAATGGCGAATAGCGAGTGGCGAATGATCTACTCGCTATTCGCCACTCACCATTCGCCGGCTACGCCGCCTTCTTCTTCGCGCTGATCAGCTTGCGGTTGATCAGCACCTCCGCGATCTGGATCGCGTTGAGCGCGGCGCCCTTGCGCAGATTGTCCGACACGCACCACAGCACGAGACCGTTCTCCACCGTCGCATCCTCGCGGATACGGCTGATATAGGTCGCGTCCTCGCCGGCCGCTTCATACGGCGTGGCGTATCCACCGGGCTCCTGCTTGTCGATGACGAGACAGCCGGGCGCCTTGCGCAGGATATCGCGCGCTTCATCCGCCGTGATCGGATTCTCGAACTCGATGTTGACGGCTTCGGAGTGGCCGACGAACACCGGCACGCGCACGCAGGTCGCGGAGAGCTTGATTTTGGGATCAAGAATCTTCTTGGTCTCCATCATCATCTTCCACTCTTCCTTGGTGTAGCCGTCCTCCATGAAGACGTCGATGTGGGGGATGACGTTGAAGGCGATGCGCGTCGGGAATTTCTTCGCGATCAGTTCACTATTGGTGTAGACGGCCTTGGTTTGCGAGAACAGCTCGTCCATCGCATCCTTGCCGGCGCCCGACACCGATTGATAGGTCGAGACCACGACGCGCTTGATGGTGGCCTTGTCGTGCAGCGGCTTCAGCGCGACCACGAGCTGCGCAGTCGAGCAGTTCGGGTTGGCGATGATGTTCTTCTTCTTGAAGCCCGCCGTCGCGTCTGCGTTCACTTCCGGCACGATCAGCGGCACGTCCGGGTCCATGCGCCAGGCCGAGGAATTGTCGATCACGACCGTGCCGGCGGCGCCGATCTTCGGCGACCATTCCTTCGACACCGAGCCGCCCGCCGACATCAGGCAGATGTCGACGTCGGAGAAGTCGTAATGCTCGAGCGCTTTGACCTTCAGGGTCCGGTCGCCATAGGAGACCTCGACGCCGATGCTGCGGCGTGACGCCAATGCAACGACCTCGTCCGCGGGAAATTTGCGCTCATCAAGGATGTTGAGCATTTCCCGTCCGACATTGCCGGTCGCGCCGACGACTGCGACTTTGTAACCCATCGTTCACTCTCCGATGAAAAAGCCCTTTCCTGAAGCTGACGCTTAAACAGGAAGAGCAGCGCTTCTATGCGAGAACCGGCCTCAAGACAACGTTGGACCATGCCTGAAGGCCGTGGATGCAGTCGCCTGAGGCCGGCACGGCCGCAACTCCTACCCAGATCCATCTGGCGCTCGCCAACTTCGCCGACGAGGTCGTCGGTACGCTGGCGCGCCTGTTCGCCTATGTGGGGGTCTTGGTGCTGTTTGCCATCCTCGGCCTCGCGGGCCTCGGCCAATTGCCGAGCCTGCACGACGACGAGCCGGCGCTGAAACCCGGCTGGAGTGTCGCCGACCGCTCGCATCCGGCTTTCGCCGTGAGCCGACTCGATTCATCAGAGAAAACAGCCTCTTACACTATCCTCAGACACCCCGAAGGCGGCCGCAAGGATGTGATCCGCTGGACCGGGGAAGGAGACCGGCCGTTCGCCGAGGTCGAAATCTACCGGCCGGGCGGCGAGTTCGACCTGGTTCGTCCAGCCGCCGCCGATCTGGCCATCCAGATGGGCCTTGGCGCCGAGGCGCCGCTCGAGCAAGCCGGAATGATCGACACGAAATTCGGACCCGTTGCGTTATTCCGCCCCGGCACCACAGCGAAGGGCACGCAGACTTGCCTGGGCTATCTCAAGCGCAACGAGGACCCGGCGCTCCAGATCTCGGGCTTCTCCTGCCAGGGCGAGACCCTGCCTGCCCGGCGCGCGGTGATCGCCTGTACGCTGAACCGGCTGACGCTTTTGACCTCGGGCAATGAGCCGAAGCTGGCGGAGTTGTTCGCCCATGCCGAGCTCAAGCGCCGCAGTTGCGACCCGGCCGGGTCATCCGACTGGCTGCTGGGCGCCGCCAACGCGCAATTGCGCGGGGCACTGTGAGCGGCATCAAGCCCAAATGACCACCCAAGTGAACTGCTCAAGTGGCTGGTTTTCATGCAACTTTTGCCTGCGCGCACGATTATTCCGGGCTGGTGTGACCCAATAGACCTAGTTGCGGCCGCCCTAGCCGGGCTAGTATGGGGCGAAATCGATTGGCGGCTTGCCGCCTAAAGGGGACGTGATGAGCTCGAAATTCTCTGCCGCGAACAAATTGGCGATCTGGCTTGCGGCGGGCGCCGTCATTGCCATGTCCTCTGCCATGGGTTTCGCGACGCCGGCCTCGGCCGACACCAAGACCAAGCGCTATGACGATCGCGGTCGGCCTTATTACGGACCGAGCGGCCCCAACGCGGTCTATCGGCAGGGACGCACCCGCATCTATGTGAGCAAGCGCTCCTGGCTCGACGGCGGCACCGAGGTCAATCCGGGCGATCGCAAGTTCACCGACTATGCCTACCCGCCGGCGCTGGGCTATCCGTCATTCGCCCGCGAAAACCTCAACCGTCCGATCGATCGCCAGCCGCTCTCGACGCCGGCCGATGTCGGCGGCTATCCGCAGAATTTCCCGCTGTACTGAAGCGGACGCGACTGATGGAATCGAAATGGCCGGGCTCACGCCCGGCCATTTTGTTTTTTGCGACGCAGTCATTCCGGGATGGTGCCTCAGCACCAGACCCGGAATCTCGAGATTCCGGGTTCGGCCTCTTCGAGCCGCCCCGGAATGACGGTGTAAACCTTACGCGTGCAGCTTCTGCAATTCCTTCAAAATCGCTTCGCCCATCTGTGTGGTCGACGCTGCAGTGGTGCCTTCCGACTTGATGTCGGCGGTGCGCAGGCCGCTTGCGAGCACCGCGGCGATTGCAGCATCGACCTTGTCGGCAAGCGCGCCCATGTCGAAGGAGTAGCGCAGCGCCATGCCGAACGACGAGATCATCGCGATCGGATTGGCGAGACCCTTGCCCGCGATATCCGGCGCCGAGCCGTGCACGGGCTCATACAGCGCCTTGCGCTTCTTGCTCTTGACGTCGACCTCGCCGAGCGAGGCCGACGGCAGCATGCCGAGCGAGCCGGTGAGCATCGCCGCGATGTCCGACAGCATGTCGCCGAACAGATTGTCGGTCACGATGACGTCGAACTGCTTCGGCGCCTTCACCAGCATCATGCCGCCGGAATCGGCGAGCTGATGCTCCAGCGTCACGTCGGCGTATTCGCGCTTGTGGACCTGCGTCACGACCTCGTTCCAGAGCACGCCCGACTTCATGACGTTGCGCTTTTCCATCGACGTCACCTTGTTGCGGCGCTTCCTGGCGAGGTCGAAGGCGACACGGGCGATGCGCTCGATCTCATAGGTGTCGTAGACCTGGGTATCGATGGCGCGCTTCTGGCCGTTGCCGAGATCGGTGATGGTCTTGGGCTCGCCGAAATAGACGCCGCCGGTGAGCTCGCGCACGATCATAATGTCGAGGCCCTCGACCGCCTCGCGCTTCAGGCTCGATGCATCCGCGAGCGCCGGATAGCACACGGCGGGACGGAGGTTCGCGAACAGGCTGAGATCCTTGCGCAGCCGCAGCAGGCCGGCTTCGGGGCGCACCTCGTAGGGCACGGCGTCCCATTTCGGGCCGCCGACGGCGCCGAAGATCACCGCATCGGCGTCCTTGGCCTTGGCCATGTCGCCTTCCGAGATCGACACCTTGTGCGCGTCATAGGCGGCGCCGCCGACGAGCCCGGTGTCGGTCTCGAATTTGGCGATGCCCGCCGCATCGAGCCAGTCGATCAGCCGCTTCACCTCGCCCATCACCTCGGGGCCGATACCGTCGCCGGGGAGCAGCAGCAGTTTGTGGGTCGTCATGGTCGGATCCTTCTCAATCCTGCGTCGTCATTCCGGGGCGCGAGCAAAGCGAGCGAGCCCGGAATCCATCGGGCCACGGCGCAAGCGGGTAAATGGATTCCGGGCTCGCGCCAAAGGTGTGCGCGCCCCGGAATGACGGCCGGCCGGAGTGCTAGAGCGGCGTTAGTGCTAGAGCGGCGTTGCGCGCTTGGCAAGACACCATTGCCGCTTCGCCGCTGTGCAAGGCGGGCAGGGCCTGCCACAATCGCGTCGCCGGAGTACCCCTTGCACGCCCCTGACCGCCCCCCGCTCGACGCGCATCCCGCGCGACTGATCCTGATCCTGTCGCTGGCTGCGACGGTCGGGCTCGGCATTGGCCGCTTTGCCTACGCGCTGGTGCTGCCGGATATGCGGGAGGACCTGGGCTGGTCCTACTCGGCGGCCGGTTTCATGAACACCATCAACGCTGTCGGCTATCTCGCGGGCGCGCTGATGGCGTCGCGGCTGATCCGACGCGTCGGCTGGTCGGCCGCGATCCGCGGTGGAACCCTGGCCTGCGTCGCCGCGCTCGCGGTCTGTGCGCTGACCGGGAATTTTGTCGCGCTAAGTCTGGCACGGCTGGTGCTGGGGCTCGGCGCGGCGGCCGGCTTCGTCGCCGGTGGTGCGCTGGCCGCAACCATCGCGCAGTCGCATCCCGCGCGCGCCAATTTCCTGCTCAGCCTGTTCTATGCCGGGCCCGGCGTCGGCATTCTCGCCTCGGGCCTGATCGCGCCATTCACGCTGGCGCATTTCGGGCCGGGCTCGTGGTGGATCGTGTGGTGGGCCATGGCCCTACTTTCGGGGGCCATGACAATCCCGCTGTTCCTTGTCCGCATCGAGAGCGAGGCGCGGTTCACCGACAGCAGCCACGCCTCCTTCGCGGTCCTGCCTGTGCTGATCTATCTCGCCGCTTATTTTCTGTTCGGTGCCGGCTACATCGCCTACATGACCTTCATGATCGCCTATGTGCGCGACGGCGGCGGCGGTGCCGCGGCGCAGGCCGCGTTCTGGAGCCTGATCGGCATGAGTGCTTTCGTGACGCCCTGGATCTGGCGTCGCGTGCTCGCGCTCAACCGCGGGGGGCTTGCGACCGCCATCATCCTCGGCACCAACGCGCTCGGCGCAAGCTTGCCGATGCTGGGACATTCGACCGCGTGGCTCGCGATCTCGGCGGTGGTGTTCGGCGTCGCCTTCTTCGCGGTGGTCGGCTCGACCACCGCTTTCGTGCGCTTCAACTATCCGCACGAGGTGTGGCCGACCGCGATCGCGGCGATGACGATCTCGTTCGGCATCGGCCAGACGCTCGGGCCGATCGTTGTCGGCGCAATCACCGATGCGCTGGGGAGTCTGAGCTATGCGCTGAATGTATCTGCTGCGCTGCTGGCGCTCGGCGCGGTTGCGGCGCTGTGTCAGCGGAAGGTGGGGGCGAAGGCTAGCTCCCGCTGAACGAATTATACCCCTGGTCTTCCCAATAGCCGCCCTTGTAGTCGTTGGTGACTTCCATCGACACAACGTATTTCGGGTTCTTGAAGCCGAGTTTTGTCGGCACGCGGATCTTCATCGGGAAGCCGTAGGCGCGCGGCAGGATGTCGTTGGCGTATTTGAACGTCATCTGCGTCTGCGGATGCAGCGCGCTGCGCATGTCCAGGGGCGAGTTGTAGCCGTCCTTGTCGGCACACTGGAACCAGACATATTTTGCTCGCGTATCGGCGCCGATCAGCTTGAGGAAGTCGCGCAAGGGCGTGCCGGTCCAGCTTCCGATCGCGCTCCAGCCTTCGACGCAGATATGCCGCGTGATCTGCGTGACCTGCGGCAGCTTGTAGAGCTCGTCCAGCGTCCACGATTTCTTATTGTCGACGAGGCCGCGCACCTCGAGCTTCCAGTCCTTGCCGTCGACATCGGGAGCGTCGTCGAGATCGTAATAGGCGTTGAACGGAAATGGCTTTGTGATTGCGCTCTCCGGGAAGGTCGGCGCCAGCGCGTCGGGATTGAAGATGAAGGCCTGCACGGCGTCGTTGAATTTCGAGACCGATTTCAGCATCTCCTCGGCGGAGGACGAATCGATGACGTCGCAGCCGGTGAGCAGCGTCAGCGCGCCCAAGCTCGCGCCGCCCGTGATGAAACGGCGGCGGGTGGGATCCGGCATCGCCTTGATGGAATCCTTGATCAGCAGCCGCTTATCGACGCCGGGGATCAGGAATGAACGCTTGGCCATAATCTCCTCCCTCTCAGCGACCGATGATCATCGCGCGCAGGCTCTTCGGCACCAGCAGCGCGAGCGCGACGTGGACCACGATGAAGGCGCAGATCGCGGCCATGCAGAAGAAATGGACGTAGCGCGCGGTCGGATAATCGCCGAACAGCATCACCAGATAGTAGAGCTGCACCGGCTTCCACATCGACAGGCCCGACAGCACGATGAGCACGCCGACCACGATGATGCCGGCATAGAGCAGGCGCTGCACGTAATTGTAGACGCTGAGGTCGTCATGGCCGAGCTTGAAGGTCAGCGCCGCCCTGACGTCGTGGATCACGCCCGACGGCGTGATCGGCAGCAGTTTTTTGCGAAAGCGGCCGGTGGCAAAGCCGGTGATGAGATAGGCAAGGCCGTTGATCATCAGCAGCCACATCGCGGCAAAATGCCAGAGCAGGCCGCCGCCGAGCCAGCCGCCAAGCGTGTAGTCGCGCGGGAAGCTGAAGCCGAACAGCGGCGAGGCGTTGTAGATCTGCCAGCCCGACAGGATCATCAGGACCATGGCGACGGCGTTGGTCCAGTGCATCGCCCGGACCCAGGCCGGCTGGACCACCTTGGCTGGCGTGGCGCTGACCTGCTCGTCGGTTGCGGTGAGGGTCGACATGGTGGTTCCGTCCTCTGGCATCGCGTGACAGTGAATATACGCCTGCAAGTCCGCTTTCGTTACGCCCCGCTTACTATCGAATCGATGCCTGCGGGACATCGTATTCACAATAAAGCGAGCCGGGTTCCCCCGGCTCGCCGTTTCGTCGCATCCTGCCCGAGGGATGAAACAGGACCGCGCGGTGTTACGTCGCCGGCATCAGCACGGTGTCGACCACATGGATCACGCCGTTGGACTGGTTGACGTTGGAGATCGTTACCATCGAGGTGCCGCCCTTGGCGTCGACGATCCAGGTCTTGCCGTCCATCTTCTTGACGGTCAGTTCCTCGCCTTCGGCAGTCTTCAGCTTCTTGCCTTCGGTGAGGTCGGAGGCCTCGAGCTTGCCGGGCACGACATGGTAGGTGAGAATCTTGGTCAGCGTCGCCTTGTTCTCAGGCTTGACCAGGGTATCGACGGTGCCGGCCGGCAGCTTGCCGAAGGCGGCGTTGGTCGGCGCGAACACCGTGAACGGGCCCTTGCTTTCCAGCGTCGGCACGAGACCGGCCGCCTTCACCGCTGCCACCAGCGTGGTGTGGTCCTTCGAGTTGACGGCGTTCTGGACGATGTTCTTCGAGGGAAACATCGCGGCGCCGCCGACCATGACGGTCTTCTCCTCGGCACGAACGGGCGCGACGACGGTCGCGGTGATGGCCAGGGCGCTGAAAGCTGCGGCGGCAAGATAGGCAAAGCGCTTCGACATGGTGAGTCTCCCGATTGGATTGTGACCGGCGGTTGCCGGCGTTCGAGTTGGGCAACAACGGCGCTTGCGACAGTTTGACGTGAGGCAGCGGCGCCGTCGTTGGACCGAACTACGGGAGGGCTCGCGAAGCGGTTTCGAACAAAACTTCTTTGTGATGGGTGAAACTTTGTGTGCGGTCGTTCGTGTGATGGCGCGACGGCGCCGCTCTCTCAATCGTCGTCCCCCGGGGCGCGACGCAGTCGCGAGCCCAGGATCCATACCCACAGGACGACACTTGGCGAAGACTCGTGGTTACCGGCTTCGCGCCACAACTCCTCCCTGGGGCTATAGGTCCCGGATCTATGCTCCGCTTCGCTGCGCTTGTCCGGGACGACGAACGGAGAATGTGGTGCGCGCTGGGCGCCTCAGTCGCGACTTTGCGGCGTCTGAATGAACCCGCGATTGTGCGTCGGGCTGATCAGCAGCTCGTTGATGCAGACCCGCGCCGGCATGCTCGCGATGAACGCGATGGTGCGGCCCAGATCTTCGGATTGCAGCATCCTGGTCTGCTCTTCCTCGCTCGGCACCACCGGGCGGAGCTTCAGGATTGGCGTCGCCACCTCGCCCGGCATCAGGCAGCAGGCGCGCAGGCCGTTGACGCATTCGTCCATGTTGAAGGAATGGGTCAGCGCCAGCACCGCATGTTTGGTGGTGGTGTAGGCCGGGCCCGGCATCTTCGAGACGTGGCGGCCGGCCCAGGATGAGACGTTGATGATCGAGCCATCCTGCTGCTTGCGCATCGTCGGCAGCACCGCACGCATGCAGTAGAGCACGCCGTTGAGGTTGACCTGGACCAGCTTGTCCCAGCCCTCCAGTTCCAGGTCCTTCCAGCTCCGCTTCGGGACATTGATGCCGGCGTTGTTCACGAGAAGGTCGATACGGCCGTGCTTCGCGACGATCTGATCGGCCGCCTTCTGGGCCTCGGCGGCGACGGACACATCCAGCGCAATGGCCTCTGCCGCCCCCCCGTCCCTGGTGATCTTGGCGACCACGGTATCCAGGGCATCCTTGCGCCGGCCGGAGACCACCACGGTCCAGCCGTCGGCCGCGAGCGCCTCTGCGCCGGCCTCCCCGATCCCGCTGCCACCGCCCGTGACCCAGGCCACGCGTTTCCCGTTTTTGGTCATGCAAACTGTCTCCGTTGCTTCATTGGGGCGGTTTTTGCTAATCCAGCCCTCGGTTTTGACCGGCCTTGTCTTACAAGCCTTGCGGTCGAGGAAATCTTGCATGAACCAAGCTGCCGACGCCAACCTGTTTTCCCGCCTGTTCGACGGCCTGGACGATCCCAAGCGCCTCGCGATCGAGACCCATGACGGCGCCCACATCAGCTACGGCGACCTGATCGCGCGCGCCGGCCAGATGGCGAATGTGCTGGTCGCGCGCGGCGTGAAGCCCGGTGACCGCGTCGCGGTGCAGGTGGAAAAGTCCGTCGCCAATATCGTGCTCTACCTCGGAACCGTGCGGGCCGGCGCGGTCTACCTGCCGCTCAACACCGCCTATACACTGAACGAGCTCGATTACTTCATCGGTGACGCCGAGCCGTCGCTGGTGGTCTGCGATCCCTCCAAGGCAAAGGGCCTCGCCGCGCTCGCCGCAAAGGTGAAGGCCGGGGTCGAGACGCTCGGGCCGGACGGCAAGGGCTCGCTGACCGAGGCCGCCGACAAGGCGAGCAGCGAGTTCGCGACCGTGCCGCGCGCGAGCGACGATCTTGCCGCGATCCTCTACACGTCCGGCACGACGGGGCGCTCCAAGGGCGCGATGCTCACCCACGACAATCTCGCGTCGAATTCGCTGAGCCTGGTCGGCTTCTGGCGCTTCACGGACAACGACGTGCTGATCCACGCGCTGCCGATCTACCACACCCACGGCCTGTTCGTGGCCACCAACGTGACGCTGTTTTCGCGCGCCGCAATGATCTTCCTGCCGAAGCTCGATGCGGACCTGATCATCAAGCTGATGGCGCGAGCCACCGTGCTGATGGGCGTGCCGACCTTCTACACCCGCCTGCTGCAAAACCCGGCGCTGTCGCGCGAGACGACCAAGCACATGCGGCTGTTCATCTCGGGCTCAGCGCCGCTGCTCGCCGAAACTCACCGCGAATGGTCGGCGCGCACGGGTCATGCGGTGCTCGAGCGCTACGGCATGACCGAGACCAACATGAACACGTCGAATCCCTATGACGGCGAGCGCGTGCCCGGCGCGGTCGGCTTCCCGCTGCCCGGCGTGTCGGTGCGCGTCACGGACCCTGAGACGGGCAAGGAGCTGCCGCGCGAGGAGATCGGCATGATCGAGGTGAAGGGTCCGAACGTGTTCAAGGGCTATTGGCGCATGCCGGAGAAGACCAAGGCGGAATTCCGTGACGACGGCTTCTTCATCACCGGCGACCTCGGCAAGGTCGACGCCAAGGGCTACGTCCACATCCTCGGCCGCGGCAAGGATCTCGTCATCTCCGGCGGGTTCAACGTCTATCCGAAGGAAATCGAGAGTGAGATCGACGCGATGCCTGGTGTGATCGAGTCGGCCGTGATCGGCGTGCCGCATGCCGATTTCGGCGAGGGGGTCACGGCGGTGCTGGTCTGCAACAAGGGCGCTGAAATCAGCGAAGCCTCGGTGCTGAAAGCGCTCGACGGCCGGCTGGCAAAATTCAAGATGCCCAAGCGCGTCTTCGTCGTCGACGAGCTGCCGCGCAACACCATGGGCAAAGTGCAGAAGAACGTGCTGCGGGATACGTACAAGGATCTTTACGCGAAGAAATAGGGGCGCAATTGCTCCGGGGATGGGGACATGAAACGCGAGCAGGCCGTCAGGATCAACGATCATCTCCTTGATGCTTTGGCGGCACTTGATCAGGCCCGAATCGCCATCGCAGGTCTTGGCAAAACTGAGCGGATCGAGCTCGGAGACTGGCTTCACGACATCGTCCTCGATTTGGAGGAAGAGGTGCTCTTGCCAATTTACAGGCAGTATCCTGATCTCGAGCCTCCAAGGCGCGATGGGGAGCTACCTACAATTACCAGCGAGCTCACGTGGGATGACGTTCGTCTCCCGTCGTCGGTAACCGAACATCAGCTCGACGAGATCATTTTCTCGCTCATGGAGCCGTATTGGCGAAAGACCGCCATGATGGTGATTCTTGTGATGAACCGCTGCAAGGAACTTGGATTGCTGATCAGTGACGAAATGATCGCAGCGCGACTGAAGGTGCTCTCCGACTCCGATCGCATCGAGGGGATTGGCGACATCCGGATGTGGCGCCATAGCGAAGTGCGCTTGAAGGACGAGCTTATAAATTAGTGCCCGCCAAGCAGGCTCATCACGAACCGGCTGCCCACGATGAATAGGTAGCAGCCGAACGCGGTCTCCAGCGTCCGCTTCGACATTGCATGCGCAGCCCTGACGCCGAGCGGCGCGGTGACGAGGCTCATCGGCATCACCAGCACGGCGCCGATCAGCGAGACGTAGCCGAGTGCGAACGGGATTTGCAGGGCTACAACGCTCGGATAGCTCGCCGCCGCGGGCCAGCCGGCATAGATGTAACCGAGTGCGCCGGGAATCGAGATCAGCACCGCGAGCGCGGATGAGGTCGCCACCGCCTGATGGATCGGCCGGCCGTAGAAGGTCATCAGCAGATTCGAGAACAGCCCGCCGCCGATACCCATTAGCGTCGACAAAATGCCGACGCAGAAGCCGTAGATGCGCATCAAGGGGCCCTTCGGCAGATCGTCGCCGAGCTTCCAGCTCTCGCGCGCGAAGATCAGCCGTACCGCGGCGGACCAGGCGACGCAGACGAAGACGATCTTGAACAACCGCTCCGGTGCGTAGCGCGCGACCACGCTGCCGGCGATGACGCCGATCAGGATCGGCAGCCACCAGACGCGCAGGATCGCCATGTCGACAGCGCCGCGCTTGTAGTGCGCCTGGAACGAGCGGATCGAGGTCGGGATGATCACCGCGAGCGAGGTGCCGACGCAGAGCGGCATACGTACCTCGAGCGGCACGCCGGCAATGCGGAAGCACTCGTAGAACACCGGCACCAGAATGGCACCGCCGCCAATGCCGAACACGCCGGCCAAAAATCCGGAGAGCGCGCCGACTGCGACCAGCAACAGCGCGAGCTCTACGGCTTCTTGAAGATTCAGACCTTCAATCACCCCTGACCTGCCCCGGCGACTGGTCGCAACTTCTCCGATACGTCCGTTCGGGAATCGCTGCGCGCAAAGGTAGGCGATCTGATTTCCGCGGTCGACACACTGCCCCTTCCGGCTGGGGTGGAATGCAGGCTGTGCATATCCGGGACGGCCACAAAAATTGGTGGGTAGCGGGTGGAGGCCGGGCGAGCGGAGTTAGAGAGATTGCTGGCCAACACCTTGAGCGGTTTGGACGGCATGGTCCGTTTAGAGGCGTTCCAACAGCGATTTCAATGTCCCTGGAGGGTTGCTTGAAAGAAAGAATTAGAATTCAATCTTTAGTCGATAGGCCAACGTTCTGGTATACCAAGCCCCTGATTGGCCCTGTTTCATCAACGCCATAGCGCTGAACCCGGGTTCGATCTATGGCGAATTGGTGATTGCGCAGGCGAAATCGACTCCGTAAATAGAGCCGACCTTTCGCGATCCCCACGCGCCCCATGCTGGGCCGCAATAAAGCATCAAAGCCCATGTCCGCACGGATCGAACGACCGCTTTCCCCGCACATGCAAGTCTACCGCTGGACGCTGACGATGGCCCTCTCCATCGTCCATCGCGCTACCGGTATTGCCCTTTATGTCGGAACCCTGCTGCTGGCCTGGTGGCTGATCGCGGCAGCCTCCGGCCCCGCCGCCTATGGCCACGTCCAGGCCTTCACCGGCAGCATCATCGGCCGGCTGATCGTGTTCGGCTACACTTGGGCGCTGATGCACCATATGCTGAGCGGCATCCGGCACTTCGTGTGGGACCTTGGCTATGGCTTCAAGGCCAATGAGCGCGAAGCCCTGACCTGGGGCGCGCTAATCGGTGGCATTGTGCTGACGGTGCTGATCTGGATCGTCGCCTACGCGATCGGAGGTGGACGATGAGCGCAACCGATACGCCGAAGCGCAGCATGCGCACCCCGCTCGGCCGCGTCCGCAATCTCGGCGCCGCCCATTCCGGCACGTCCGATTTCTGGCGCCAGCGCATCACCGGCGTCGCCATGGTGCTGCTGATGATTCCGGTGCTCGTGATCATCATGATGCTGCTCGGCCGTAACCAGGCCGGCGCCGCACAGATCCTCGGCTCGCTGCCGATCGCGGTGATCCTGCTGCTCTTCATCGCCGCCAGCGCCTGGCACATGAAGATCGGCATGCAGGTCGTGATCGAGGACTACGTCCATAACGAGAAGCTGAAGCTCGTCTCGATCATGCTCAACAATTTCTTCTCGGTCGCCGTGGCGCTCGCCTCGACCTACGCGATCCTGAAACTTTCATCCGGAGTCTAACCCATGGCCGCCACGACGAATGGCAAGGGCGACGGCGCTCCCGCCACCAACGGAAAAGCCTACCCGATCGAAGATCACACCTATGACGTGGTTGTGGTCGGCGCCGGTGGCGCGGGCCTGCGCGCCGTGGTCGGTTGCAGCGAGGCCGGCCTGCGCACCGCCTGCATCACAAAGGTGTTTCCGACCCGCTCGCACACGGTCGCAGCGCAAGGCGGCATCTCCGCCTCGCTCGGCAACATGCACAAGGACGACTGGCGCTGGCACATGTACGACACCGTGAAGGGGTCGGACTGGCTGGGGGACCAGGACGCGATCGAATACATGGTGCGCAACGCGCCCGATGCGGTCTACGAGCTTGAGCATTGGGGCGTGCCGTTCTCGCGCACCGAGGACGGCAAGATCTATCAGCGCCCGTTCGGCGGCATGACCCTGGACTTTGGCAAGGGCCAGGCGCAGCGCACCTGCGCCGCCGCCGACCGCACCGGCCACGCCATGCTGCACACGATGTACGGCCAGTCGCTGCGTCACGCGGCCGAGTTCTTCATCGAGTTCTTCGCCATCGACCTGATCATGGACGACCAGGGCGCCTGCCGCGGCGTAATCGCGCTCAAGCTCGACGACGGCACGCTGCATCGCTTCCGCGCCCAGACCACGATTCTTGCGACCGGCGGCTATGGCCGCGCCTACGCCTCCTGCACCTCGGCGCATACCTGCACCGGCGACGGCGGCGGCATGGTGCTGCGCGCCGGCCTGCCGCTCCAGGACATGGAGTTCGTGCAGTTCCACCCGACCGGCATCTACGGCTCAGGCTGCCTCGTCACCGAAGGCGCGCGCGGCGAAGGCGGCTATCTCGTCAACGCCGAGGGCGAGCGCTTCATGGAGCGCTATGCGCCGTCGGCGAAGGACCTCGCATCGCGCGACGTCGTCTCGCGGGCCATGACCATCGAGATCCGCGAAGGCCGCGGCGTCGGCAAGAAGAAGGACCACATCTTTCTGCATCTTGATCACCTCGATCCGAAGGTGCTGGCCGAGCGGCTGCCGGGCATCTCCGAATCCGCCAAGATCTTCGCCAATGTCGACGTGACGCGCGAGCCGATCCCGATCGTGCCGACCGTGCACTACAACATGGGCGGCATCCCGACGAATTATCACGGCGAGGTTCTGACCAAGCGCGACGGCGACGACAACGCCACCATCCCCGGCCTGATGGCGCTGGGCGAAGCGGCCTGCGTCTCCGTGCACGGCGCCAACCGCCTCGGCTCCAACTCGCTGATCGATCTCGTGGTGTTCGGCCGCGCAGCTGCGCTGCGCTGCGCCGAGAAGCTCACCGCCAACGCCGAGCAGCCGGAGCTGCCGGCGGACTCGGCGGAGAAGTCGTTGTCCCGTCTCGACCATTACCGCTACGCCTCCGGCGGTACGCCGACCGCGAAGCTGCGCGAAGGCATGCAGCACGTGATGCAGAACAACTGCGCCGTATTCCGCACCGGCGACATCCTGAGCGAAGGCCAGAACCTGATCGAGAAGGTCCACGGCGGCATCACCGATATCGCGGTGTCCGACCGCTCGCTGGTGTGGAATTCCGACCTCGTCGAGACGCTGGAGTTCGACAATCTGATCTCGCAGGCGGTGGTGACGATGAACTCGGCCGCCAACCGCACCGAGAGCCGCGGCGCCCATGCGCGCGAGGATTTTGCCGACCGCGACGACAAGAGCTGGATGAAGCACACGCTGGCCTGGCTCGATGGCGCCGGCAAGGTCAAGATCGAGTACCGTCCGGTTCACGACTACACCATGACCAACGACGTGCAGTACATCCCGCCGAAAGCGCGCGTGTACTGATCGAACAGCGAAGGCCTTATCGAAAATGGTTGAATTCGCACTTCCGAAGAACTCCAGGATCACCGGCGGCAAGACCTGGCCGAAGCCCGCGGGCGCGGCAGAGGTTCGTGAATTCCGCGTCTATCGCTGGAATCCGGACGACGGCAAGAATCCGAGCGTCGACACCTATTACGTCGACACCAATGATTGCGGTCCGATGGTGCTGGACGGCCTGATCTGGATCAAGAATCACATCGACCCGTCGCTGACCTTCCGCCGCTCCTGCCGCGAAGGCGTCTGCGGCTCCTGTGCCATGAACATCGACGGCCAGAACACGCTGGCCTGCACCCGTTCGATGCACGACGTGAAAGACGGCGCGGTGAAGATCAACCCGCTGCCGCACCAGCCGGTGGTGAAGGATCTCGTCCCCGACCTCACCAATTTCTACGCGCAATACGCCTCGGTCGAGCCGTGGCTGAAGACGACCTCGCCGACGCCGCAGAAGGAATGGCGCCAGAGCCACGAGGACCGCGAGAAGCTCGACGGCCTCTACGAGTGCATCCTCTGCGCCTGCTGCTCGACCTCGTGCCCGAGCTACTGGTGGAACAGCGAACGCTATCTCGGTCCCGCCGCACTGCTCCAGGCCAACCGCTGGGTCTCCGACTCCCGCGACGAGGCCACCGGCGAGCGGCTCGACAATCTCGAGGACCCGTTCCGGCTCTACCGCTGCCACACCATCATGAACTGCGCAAAAGCCTGCCCGAAGGGTCTCAACCCGGCCGAAGCCATCGCGGAGCTCAAGCTCAAGATGGTCGAGCGCCAGATTTAGACGCCATTCACGCTGCGATCCCCGGCCGAGCGGCCGGGGTATTCTACAGTCGGCGCCATTTTGAGTAGAATTGTTCTCCGACCCGCGCAACGCGCGAATCCACGGATTGCAACCCCTGGTTCCCGGCATAAGATGCTTCCTTCCCTGCGCGAAATTCAAGTAAGCTCTCCGGTTAGGGACCGGAACAACTGTGCAGGGCGCGCAACGCAACTCGCTAAGGCTTTTGCAGTGGATGATGGCCGCATCCCTGGCGCTGCCGATTGCGCTGTTCGCCATCGCCTCCACGACCTCCTACACCTCGACCAGGGACATCGCCGACCGCGAGATCGAGCGCACACTCGATGTCGCGCATGAGCACGCGCTCAAGGTGTTCGAGACGATTGACCGCAGCCTCGCCGAACTCAACGAGGTCGTGCGCGGCCTCCCCGACGACGTCATCCGCTCGCGCGAACCTGTGCTGCACCGCCGCCTGAAGCGGCTGACCGACTCGCTGCCGCAGCTCAAATCGGCCTGGATCTTCGATGCGGACGGAAAGTCGCTGGTCAACAGTCTCGCCTCTCCGCCGCCGGAATTGAGCTTCGCAGACCGCGATTACTTCTATGCCCATGTCGACCAGAACATCGGCACGTTCATCGGCGCCTCGCTGGCGCCGCGTGCGCCTTATCAGGGAGCGCGCTTCTTTGGCGTGAGTCGCCGCCGCGACCGCGACGATGGCAGCTTCATCGGCGTGATCCAGGCCTCCGTCCTGCCGGAATATTTCGAGAGCTTCTACGCCAGGATCGGCTCCGATCCCGGCAGCTTCTTCGCGATGGGGCGCAGCGACGGCGTGGTGCTGGCGCATTTCCCGCGGCTCGACCGGGAGATCCGGCTCGATCCCAGCGGACCGGTCGGGCAGAAGATCGCAGCCAACCCCGAGCACGGCCTCATCACCGTTGCCTGGCCGTCGGACGGGACCGAGCGGCGCATCGGCTACAGGCGCATCGCCGAATATCCGATCTATGTCAGCGCCGGGCTCGAGACCTCGGCGATCCGCGCCCGCTGGTTCGCCACCATGGGCCAGCATCTGGTGTTCGGCATACCCGCCACCGCGCTGCTGTTTCTCCTGCTGGCGCTGGCGTTCCGGCGCACCCAGCATCTCCAGGCCGAAGCCGCACGGCGACGCGAGGCCGAAGAAGCGCTTAAGCACAGCCAGCGCCTGGAGGCGCTCGGACAGCTCACCGGCGGCGTCGCGCACGACTTCAACAACCTTCTGACCGTGATCCGCGCCTCCGTCGACCTGTTGAACCGGCCGCAGCTGAGCGAGGAGCGGCGGCAGCGCTACATCACCGCGATCGCGGATGCGGTCGCCCGCGCCGCCAAGCTGACCTCGCAACTCCTTGCCTTTGCGCGGCGCCAGACCCTGAAGCCGGAGGCGTTCGACATCGGCGAACGGATGCAATCGCTGCACGACATGCTTGCGACGCTGTTGGGACCGGCGATCGAGATCGCCACGCGGCTGCCGGCGGAGCCCTGCCTCGTCAACGCCGACGCCGGCCAGTTCGAGACGGCACTGATCAACATGGCGACCAATGCGCGCGATGCCATGCAGGGCAAAGGCAGGATCACCTTCTCGGTGCAGCCGGCGACAACCGTCCCGGACACGCTGGCACACCGCACAGGCAGCCATATCTCGGGTAGCAATGGCTTCGTCAGCGTCGCCGTCAGCGACACCGGCGTCGGCATTCCCGCAGGCCGCATCGGACGCATCTTCGAACCGTTCTTCACGACCAAGCAGGTCGGTCACGGCACCGGCCTCGGCCTGTCGCAGGTGTTCGGCTTCGCCCGGCAGTCCGGCGGCGAGGTGACGGTTGAGAGTGAAGTGGGGCAGGGCAGCACGTTCTCGCTCTATCTGCCGCGCGTACCGCCGGACCTGCTGCCGCAGCGGCAAGCGCCGCATACGGCGCCGGCCGTCGCCGGCAGCGGCATGTCTGTGCTGGTGGTCGAGGACAATATCGAGCTCGCCAATTTCGCCGCCGACGGCCTCACCGAGCTCGGCTACAGCGTCACGCTGGTCGATAATGCGACCGATGCGCTGGCTGAGTTGGTCGTGGACGCGGATCGCTTCGACGTCATGTTCTCGGATATCGTCATGCCGGGCATGACCGGGCTCGATCTCGCGCAGGCGATCCGCGATCGCGGCATCGGCGTGCCGGTCGTGCTTACCACCGGCTACAGCGAAGCGCTGTCCCAGGACGGCAACCTCGATTTCGAGCTTGTGCAAAAGCCCTACGCGATCGATCAGCTGTCGCGCGTCCTGCACCGGGTCGCACGGCTCCGCCCGGTGCGTGACGGCGCCGCCGAATGAACCGGCATTCGGAACCGCTAGGAACCGTTTGATTTCTCTTGCGTTATTCGCCCATGCAAAAGCCGGACGGAAAGCGCGAGCAGGGCAAGAAGCCGCCCATTGTCGAAATCGTCGGCGAAAGCGGCGACGAGGTGGCTCCGCCGCCGCCCGAGTTGGTCGAGCCTGACCCCGAACTCTCGCCCGAGGAGGCCGAGCAGGCGCGCAAGGACTATCTGCTGACGCGCTTCTGGATCAGCGCCCGCGGCTTCTGGGGCCGCAAGGGCGATGGTGTCGCCTGGCCGTTCTCGATCGGCCTCGGCGTGCTGATCGTCCTGACCCTCGGCTTCCAGTACGGCATCAATGTCTGGAATCGCGCGATCTTTGACGCGATCGAGAAACGCGATGCGACGGCCGTCTTCCATCTCTCTGCGGTATTCTTTCCGCTCGCGATCGGCAGTGTCGTGCTCGGCGTGGCGCAGGTGTTCGCGCGCATGGGCATCCAGCGGCGCTGGCGGGCTTGGCTCACCGCCAGCGTGCTGACGCGCTGGCTCGGCAATGGCCGCTACTACCAGCTCAACCTCGTCGGCGGCGACCACAAGAACCCCGAATCCCGGATCGCGGAGGATCTGCGCGTTGCGACCGACGCGCCGGTCGATTTTCTCGCCGGTGTGACCTCGGCGCTGTTGTCGGCCGTGACCTTCATCGTCGTGCTCTGGACCATCGGCGGCGCGCTCACGGTCACGCTTGCGGGATCGGTGATCACCATTCCCGGCTTTCTCGTGATCGCCGCGATCCTCTACGCCGCCATCGCATCCAGCTCGATCCTGGTGATCGGCCGGCGCTTCGTCCAGGTCTCCGAGGACAAGAACCAGGCCGAGGCCGAGTTCCGCTACACGCTGACGCGCGTGCGCGAGAACGGCGAGAGCATCGCCCTGCTCGGCGGCGAGGAAGAAGAACGCGATGGCATCGACCGCAACTTCACCAGCGTGTTGCGGCAATGGGCGCGACTGGCCGGCCAGCACATGCGCACCACACTTGTGTCGCAGGGCTCGGGCCTCGTTGCACCGGTCGTGCCTTTGCTGCTCTGCGCGCCAAAATTCCTCGACGGCAGCATGTCGCTCGGGCAGGTGATGCAGGCGGCCTCCGCCTTCACCATCGTGCAGAGCGCGTTCGGCTGGCTGGTCGACAATTATCCGCGGCTTGCCGACTGGAATGCCTGCGCCCGCCGTATCGCCTCGCTGATGATGTCGCTGGATGGCCTCGAGCGCGCTGAACAGGGCGATGGCCTCGGTCGCATCAAGCGCGGCGAGACCAACAATGACGCGATGCTGGAGATGAAGGATCTCTCCGTCACGCTCGATGACGGTACCGCCGTGGTCGGTGAGACCGAGGTGGTGATCGAGCCCGGCGAGCGGCTGCTGGTCGCCGGCGAATCCGGCACCGGCAAGAGCACGCTGGTGCGCGCCATCGCTGGCCTGTGGCCATGGGGCGGCGGCAGCGTCAATTTCCATCCCGACCGGCGGCTGTTCATGCTTCCGCAGCGGCCCTACGTGCCCTCCGGGTCCTTGCGCCGCGCGGTCGCCTATCCCGGCGCGAAAGAAGATTGGACCATCGAGGAGATCGGCGAAGCCCTGCACAAGGTCGGCCTGGACCATCTCAAGGAGAAGATCGAGGAGGAGGGTCCGTGGGACCAGACTCTGTCCGGCGGCGAGAAGCAGCGCCTCGCGTTTGCGCGGCTGTTGCTGCACCACCCCGACATCGTCGTGCTCGACGAGGCCACCTCGGCGCTCGACGAGAAGAGCCAGGAAAAGATGATGAAGATAGTCACCGACGAACTGCCGAAGGCGACCATCGTCAGCGTCGCGCACCGCGCCGAGCTGGAAGCCTTCCACAGCCGCAAGATCGTGCTGGAGCGGCGCAAGGGCGGGGCAAAGCTGGTCAGCGACATCGACCTGATCCCGCGCAAGGGCAAGCGCAAGCTGCTCGGCCGCTTCCTGCGCCAGCGCAAGCCGGCGCCGAAAAAGGCGGCGTGAGGCGTAGCAAGGCGCGCACGCGGGCGAGATTTTCTCTTCGTCGTCCCGGCGTGCTCGAGGACAGGCCTTCATTTCTTCAAATTGCGCCGCAATTGATGTATCCAGATAGGCCAATGGTCACGCTGTGATGGCACAACGAGTTTGGCCTATCATTTGGAGATATTCCGATGTCGCTCGATTCTGACATCATCGTCGATCGCCGCAGGATCCGCCGCAAGCTGACCTTCTGGCGCGTGATGGCGGCGCTGATCGCGATCACGGCGATTGCGAGCTTTGCCCTGATCGCGACGCCCGGCGCGCGCGGCACGTTCGCATCCGCCGGATCGATCGCGCGCGTCCAGATCGACGGCCTGATCCGCAGCGATTCCGATCGCACGCAGGCGCTGGAGCGGCTCGAGAATTCGCAGGCCGCCGCCGTCATCGTCCACATCAACTCGCCGGGCGGCACCACCGCCGGCTCCGAGCAGCTCTACGATTCGCTGACGCGGCTGAAGGCGAAGAAGCCGCTCGTCGTCGTGGTCGAAGGTCTCGCCGCCTCCGGCGGCTACATCACCGCGATCGCCAGCGATCACATTGTCGCCCAGCAGAGCTCGCTGGTCGGCTCGATCGGCGTGCTGTTCCAGTTTCCCAACGTCACCGAGCTCCTGAAGACCGTCGGCGTCAAGGTCGAGGAGGTGAAGTCCTCCCCGCTGAAGGCCGCGCCCAACGGTTTCGAGCCGACCAGCCCCGAAGCGCGCGCCGCGCTCGACGCACTGGTGAAGGACTCCTACGCCTGGTTCAAGGGATTGGTGAAGGATCGGCGTGGCATGGATGACACGCAGCTCGAAAAAGTCGTCGATGGTCGCGTCTTCACCGGACGTCAGGCGATCGATCTCAAGCTGATCGATCAGATCGGCGACGAGAAGACGGCCGTGACCTGGCTGGTCGAGCAGAAGGGCGTCAAGAAGGGCCTTCCGGTCCGCGATTACAAGCTTCAACCCCGTTTCAGCGACCTGCCGTTCCTCAAGACGGCTGCTGCCGTCACACTGGAAGCGCTTGGTTTAGGCTCGATTGCGCATCAGATCGGCCAAACCGGCGTCGTCCAGGCGGTCGATCGCTTCGGAATGGATGGAATGCTGGCCTTGTGGCAGCCGGCAGCGTCGAATTGACCGGAACCGGGCGAGCGCCTGATCTTTTTCCCGTCCCGCGGGTATTTGGCCAGCCCCTTTTTTCGGCATTTGTCACGCATTTTCACGCCGCTCAACCTTGATTTAGCGTCTTGACAGATCAAGGTATTTTCACGGAAATGGTCATCCGCACGCTCCCGGGTCCTATCTCTCGATGATCAAATCCGAACTTGTTCAGCATATCGCCGAGCACAACCCGCATCTGTACCAGCGGGATGTCGAGAACATTGTGAATGCGATTCTCGAAGAGATCGTAGCGGCCCTCGCGCGCGGTGACCGCGTCGAGTTGCGCGGCTTCGGTGCCTTCTCGGTGAAGCATCGCCCTGCACGCGCCGGACGCAATCCGCGCACCGGCGCCCATGTTCCCGTCGACCAGAAGAGCGTTCCGTTCTTCAAGACCGGCAAGGAAATGCGCGAGCGGCTGAATCGCGACCATCCGGATCCCGGCGCGCCAGACTGAGGCCGGCGTCAGGATTTCCAACGGCCGCGTGGAGCGGCCGGAAGCTTGATTCAAGGCGGGCGAAGCGAGATGCGAAAGTTCCTGACCGCGCTGGTCGTGATTCCGCTGGGCCTGCTCCTGGTGGTTTTCGCCGTCGCCAACCGGCATTTCGTTACCGTCTCCTTTGACCCCTTCAACTCGACCGATGCGTTACTGTCCCGCTCGGTGCCGCTGTTCCTGCTCCTGATCCTGGTAGCCGCGCTGGGTGTCCTGGCCGGCGGCTCTGCCGTCTGGTTCGGCCAACGACACTGGCGGCGCGCGGCGCGCCGGCATGAGGCGGATGCGCGCACCGCCAGGGCCGAGCTGGCTGATCTACGGGCCTCGACGACCCCGGCGCGGCCGGATCCGCAGCGCCTTCCAGCCCCCTCCGGGATCGGCCTTTACGGGCCCATCGGGCGAGACAAGCAGCGCGCGACGTTGTAGAAGCGGCCGCAACCAAAAGCCCTGTTTTCCAGCCGCGGGCCCGCGGCCTCCATTTGCTTTGAGCCCATGTCCCTGCTCGTCAAAATCTGCGGCCTGTCCACGCGCGAGACGCTCGAAGCGGCGCTCGACGCGGGTGCCGACATGGTGGGGTTCGTGTTCTTTCCGCCGTCGCCGCGGCATCTGTCGCTGGACCTGGGACGCGAGCTCGGCCGGCAGGTGAAGCGGCGCGCGCTCAAGGTGGCGCTCAGCGTCGATGCCGACGACGCCACCCTCGAAAATATCGTGGACGCGCTGTCGCCCGACATCCTCCAGCTTCACGGCAAGGAGAGCGTGGCGCGGCTGCGCGACATCAAGCAGAGGTTCGGCCGGCCGGTGATGAAGGCGGTGCCGGTCGAGACGGCAGTCGAGCTCGCCGTGCTGCCCGGCTATGCCGCGGTCGCCGACCGCATCCTGTTCGACGCGCGCGCGCCGAAAGACGCGACCCGGCCTGGCGGCCTCGGAGCGCCCTTCGACTGGCATCTGCTCGAAAACCTCGAGCTATCGCTTCCGTACATGGTCTCGGGTGGACTTGATGCCCAGAACGTCGCCGAGGCTGTTCGCCTCACCCGTGCCGGCGGCGTCGACGTGTCCTCCGGCGTCGAGGGCGCCCCGGGCGTGAAGGATCCGGAGCTGATCAACGCCTTCATTCGCGCCGCGCGCGCCCCGCAAGAGTTGAGCGTCCGATGAACATCGCCAAACCAAACTCCTATCGCAGCGGTCCCGACGAGCGCGGGCATTTCGGCATTTTCGGCGGCCGCTTCGTCGCCGAAACCCTGATGCCGCTGATTCTCGATCTGGAGAAGGCCTACACTGAAGCCAAGGCCGACCCGGCCTTCCAGGCCGAGATGAACGGCTATCTCAAGCACTATGTCGGCCGGCCCTCGCCGCTCTATTTCGCGGAGCGCCTGACTGAGCATCTCGGCGGCGCAAAAATCTATTTGAAGCGCGAGGAGCTCAACCACACCGGCTCGCACAAGGTGAACAACGTGCTCGGCCAGATCATGCTGGCGCGGCGCATGGGCAAGAAGCGCATCATCGCCGAGACCGGCGCCGGCCAGCACGGCGTTGCCACCGCGACGCTGTGCGCCCGCTTCGGCCTCGAATGCGTGGTCTATATGGGCGCCGTCGACGTCGAGCGGCAGCAGCCCAACGTCATTCGCATGGTGATGCTGGGCGCAGAGGTGATCCCCGTGCAGTCGGGCACGCGCACGCTGAAGGACGCCATGAACGAGGCGCTGCGCGATTGGGTCACCAACGTGCACAACACCTTCTACTGCATCGGCACGGTGGCGGGTCCGCATCCTTATCCGACGCTGGTGCGCGATTTCCAGTCGATCATCGGCAACGAGACCAAGGTGCAGATGCAGGAGGTCGAAGGCCGCCTGCCTGATTCGCTGGTTGCCTGTATCGGCGGCGGCTCGAACGCGATGGGCCTGTTTCATCCGTTCCTCGACGATTCCACAGTCGAGATCTTCGGTGTCGAAGCTGCGGGCCATGGGCTGACGCAACTGCACGCCGCCTCGATCGCCGGCGGCCGTCCCGGCGTGCTGCACGGTAACCGCACCTATCTCCTGATGGACGCGGACGGCCAGATCCAGGACGCGCATTCGATCTCGGCCGGTCTCGACTATCCCGGCATCGGCCCCGAGCATTCCTGGCTGCACGAGATCGGCCGCGTCAACTATCTCTCCGCGACCGATGACGAGGCACTCGCGGCGTTCCAGCTGCTGTCGCGGCTCGAAGGCATCATCCCCGCGCTCGAGCCCGCGCATGCCATCGCCAAGGTGATGGAGCTCGCGCCGAAGCGGCCCAAAGATCACCTGATGGTCGTCAATCTCTCCGGCCGCGGCGACAAGGACGTACCGCAGGTCGGTGACATCCTGAGAGGCAAGGCCAAGTGACCACGCGTATCGACACCCGTTTTGCCGAGTTGAAGAAAGCGGGCCGCTCGGCCTTCGTCACCTTCCTGATGGCCGGCGATCCCGATCCGGCGACCTCGCTCGAGATCATCAAGGCGCTGCCGAAGGCGGGCGCCGACGTGATCGAGATCGGCATGCCTTTCACCGATCCGATGGCCGACGGTCCGTCGATTCAGGCCGCCGGCCTGCGCGCGCTCAAGGCCGGCATGACGCTGAAGAAGACGATCGAGCTGGTGCGCGGCTTCCGCAAGGACGACAACACCACGCCGATCGTGCTGATGGGCTACTACAACCCGATCTACATCTACGGCGTCGACAAGTTTCTTGCGGATGCGAAGACCGCCGGCATCGACGGCCTCATCATCGTCGACTTGCCGCCCGAGGAAGACGACGAGCTCTGTCTTCCGGCGATGAAGGCCGGCCTCAACTTCATTCGTTTGGCGACGCCGACGACCGACGACAAGCGCCTGCCGGCGGTGCTCGCCAACACGTCGGGCTTTGTCTACTACGTCTCGATCACCGGCATCACCGGCGCGGCGGCTGCCGACAGCACGGCTGTCAGCGGGGCTGTGGCCCGCATCAAGCGGCACACAGAACTGCCGGTCTGCGTCGGCTTCGGCATCCGTACGCCGGAGACCGCCCGCTCCATCGCGTCGCATGCCAACGGCGCCGTGGTCGGCACGGCGCTGGTCGATGCGCTCAAGAACAGCCTCGATACCGAGGGCCGGGCGACCGCCAAGACCGTTAACGCCGTTGCCGAATTGACGGCATCCCTGGCCCATGGCGTCAAGGGTGCGCGAGCGGCGGCGGAATAGGCCATAATTCCGCTCTCTGGGCGGGTCACACGGCGGCTTGCCGGGGCTGGGTCCGGCGGCCATATATCCCTTCAGGCGGTCCCGAAGCAGGACCGCTAATCGGAGCAAACCATGAACTGGCTTACCAATGTGGTCCGGCCGAAGATCCGCAACATGCTGCGGCGGGAGACGCCGGAGAATCTGTGGATCAAGTGCCCGGACTCCGGGCAGCTTGTGTTCTACAAGGACGTCGAGGCCAACCAGTTCGTCATCCCCGGCTCGAACTACCACATGCGCATGGGCGCGGTGGCGCGTTTGAAGTCGATCTTCGACAACGAGACCTGGTTCGACGTCGCATTGCCCGACGTCACGCCCGATCCGCTCAAGTTCCGTGACGAAAAGAAATACGTCGACCGCATCAAGGATGCGCGTGCGCGGACCAATTTGAACGACGCGATCAAGGTCGGCTACGGCAAGCTCGAAGGCGCGGCGATTGTCGTGGCTGTGCAGGATTTCGATTTCATGGGCGGCTCCCTTGGCATGGCCGCGGGCGAAGCCATCGTGCGCGGGCTCGAGCTCGCGGTCGAGAAGAAGTCGCCCTTCGTCGTGTTCGCTGCAAGCGGCGGCGCGCGCATGCAGGAAGGCATCTTGTCGCTGATGCAGATGCCGCGCACCACGGTTGCCGTGCAGATGCTGCGCGAGGCAAAACAGCCCTACATCGTCGTGCTGACCAACCCGACCACCGGTGGCGTCACCGCGTCCTACGCGATGCTCGGCGACGTGCAGATCGCGGAGCCCGGCGCGCTGATCGGCTTCGCCGGCGCGCGCGTGATCGAGCAGACCATCCGCGAAAAGCTGCCGGAGGGATTCCAGCGCGCCGAGTATCTGAAGGAGCACGGCATGGTCGACATGGTCGTGCATCGCCATGATTTGCGCTCGACGCTGGCGCGGCTCTGCCGCCTGTTGACAAAATCGCCGGCACTGGAGACTGCGCCGAAATCGCTGCAGCCGGTCATTAACCCGGCCCAGATCGTATTGGCCCCCGAGGTCGCGCCGGCCGCGCCGCACGCGTGAACGCCTCCGCGGACAGTGCAAAACCGTCGCTCGGTGAATTGATCGGGCGGCTGTCGGCGCTGCATCAGAAGCGCATCGACCTCGGGCTGGAGCGGATGCACCGCCTGCTCGAGCGGCTCGACCATCCCGAGCGCAAGCTGCCGCCGGTGATCCACATCGCCGGCACCAACGGCAAGGGCTCGACCCTCGCTTATCTGCGCGCGACGCTGGAAGCCGCGGGCTTGCGCGTCCATGCCTATACCTCGCCCTATCTGGTCCGCATCAACGAATGCTTCCGCCTCGGTCGTGTCGGTGGCGGCGTGCTGGTCGGTGACGACGAATTGCGCGCCGCGCTGGAGGAGGTCGAGCGCGTCAACGCCGGCGAGGCCGCGACCGTGTTCGAACTCAAGACCGCGGCCGCCTTGCACCTGTTTGCCCAGAACCCGGCCGATGTGGTGCTGCTCGAAGTCGGCCTCGGCGGCCGGCTCGATTCAACCAACGTGATCGAGACACCGGCGGCCTGCGTGATCACGCCGGTCAGCATGGATCATGTGGAATTTCTTGGTGACACCCTGGCGTCGATCGCCGGCGAGAAGGCTGCGATCATCAAGCGCGGCGTGCCCGTGATCTCGGCCGAGCAGGCGCCGGAGGCGATGGCGGTGATCGAGGCGCAAGCCAAGCGCATGCGCGCGCCGCTGTTTGCCGCGGGCGAAGGCTGGCATGTGAATGTCGAGCACGGGCGGCTGGTTTATTCCGACGATCGCGGCCTGATGGATCTTACGGCACCACGTCTGTTCGGCCGCCACCAGTTCGACAATGCCGGCCTCGCGATCGCGACGCTGCGCGCCACCAACGCCTTTAAGGTCAATCAGGCGGCGTTCGAAGCCGGCATCGTCAATGCCGAATGGCCGGCGCGGATGCAGCGCGTCAGTTCCGGCGAGCTGCTTGGCTGGGGTCCGCAGGGCTCGGAGATCTGGCTCGATGGCGGCCACAATGCCGAGGGCGGCCGCGTCGCGGCCGCTGCGCTCGCCGACCTCGAAGAGCGGGTGTCGCGGCCGCTGGTCGTGATTGCCGGCATGATGGCCAACAAGGATGCGCGGGCTTTCCTCGCCAATTTCGCCGGCCTCACCCGTCACATCATCGCGGTGCCGATTCCCGAAACGGAGAACGCGATGCCGGTGGACCGCCTCGCGGGTGCCGCGCGCAGCCTCAGCATGCGCGTCGAGATCGCGCCGGGCATCGAGGCTGCGCTGCGTGCGTTGTCGAAGCTAGCTTACGAAGTACCGCCGCGCATCCTGATCACCGGCTCGCTCTATCTCGCCGGCCACGTGCTCGCCATCAACGGCACGCCTCCTGCATAGACGGTCTCGTGTCCCGGACAAGGCTCGTCGCGGAAGCGAGGAGCCGCAGAGCCGCGGCACGATTGAGGGATGACGATGCGTTTTGCCGCGATTGCCGACGTCCACGGAAATTATCTCGCGTTGGAGGCGGCGCTCACCGACATCCGCGCCCACGGCATTGCGGACATCGTCAATCTCGGCGACATGCTGAGCGGCCCGCTCGATGCGCGGCGGACCATCGAGATCCTGATGAATCTCGACGCCGTGCACGTGCTCGGCAATCACGACCGCTATCTGCTCGACCGCGCGCCCGAGAAGATGGGCTCATGGGATCGTCCGGCGCATGCGCAGCTCGATGCCGCGCATCTGGAGTGGCTGCGCGCGCAGCCGATGACGCGGGTGTTCCGCGACCAGGTCTTCCTCTGCCACGCGACGCCCGACAACGATGAGGTCTATTGGCTCGATACAGTGCATCCCGACGGCACAGTCGCGATGTCCCTGCTCGACCGGATCGAGCAATTTGCTCAAGGCGTCACGCAGTCCCTGATCCTCTGCGCGCATACGCATCTCGCGCGTGCCGTGCGGCTTCGCGACGGCCGCATGATCGTCAATCCCGGCAGCGTCGGCAGCCCCGGCTATCGCGACAAGCATCCGTTCCCGCATGTCGTCGAAGCCGGCACGCCGCACGCGCGCTATGCGATTCTCGAGCTTGTCGAGGGCGCCTGGCAGGTGACGTTCCGTCATGTTGCGTATGATTACGAAGCGATGGCCGCGCTCGCGCGTCGCAACGGCCAGCCGGAGCTGGCGAACGCGCTGGCGACCGGATGGATCAAGTAAACATATTCTTCGTAGCCCGGATGGAGCGAAGCGCAATCCGGGGTTGCCTCCACGCGCACAATTCCCGGATTACGCTTGCGCTCCATCCGGGCTACGAGCGACGCTCACTTCAACAGCTTCATGGGATCGACGACCTTCTGCTTCAACTGCTCGAACGTGCATTGCCGCGGCGCCTTGTCTGGGCGCCAACGCAGGATCGAGGTGCCGTGGCGGAAGCGGTCGCCGCTGAAATGGTCGTAGCTGACCTCGATCACGAGCTTCGGCTTGAGCGGACACCATCTCGCCGAGCGCTCGGTGGACCATCGGCTCCGGCCGCCCGGCGCGTTGCCAGTGAAGCCGGGGGCATGATGCAGCAGGCCCTCATTATCGTAGAGCCCGAGCAGTAGTGAACCCACCACCTTCCGGCCCGCTAGTTTGCTGGTCGCGTAGCGGAAACCACCGATCACGCAATCGGCGCTGCGGAATTTCTTGATCTTCTGCATGCCGTCGCGATTTCCGGCCTGATAGGGCAGATCGATGCGCTTGGCGATCACCCCGTCCGAACCGCCGCCGAATTGCGCCAGCCGTTTTTGGGCCGTGGCGTAGCTCGTCGTGGCCGGCGAGAGGCGGAAGATGCTGCCCTTCAGATTGGCTTTCGCAAAAGCTTCCAGCGCCGGCCTTCGCTCGCCGAGCGGCTTCCCGGCGAGCTGTTTCTCCTTGGCGGTCGCAAGCAGATCGAAGGCGAGATAAAGCGCCGGCGTTTGCTGAGAGAGTTTTTTCACGCGGCTAGCGGCAGGGTGAATTCGCTGCAATAGCGCGTCGAAGGAGAAGCCCTTGCCGTGCGGCACGACGATCTCGCCGTCGAGCACGAAACGATCTGCCTTCAGCTTCAGGGCCACGGTGACGAGTTCGGGAAAATAGCGCGCCAGATCCTCGCCGGACTTGGAGCGGAGATCGACGCGCTCGCCATCGCGCGAGAGCAGGCAGCGAAAGCCGTCCCATTTCGGTTCGTACTGCCATTCCTTGCCGCGCGGGATCGCATCGACCGAGCGTGCTTCCATTGCAACGAAAGTGGTGAATTTTCGCGCACGTTTTGCGGGAGGGGCGGGCAAGCACAAGACTCGTCAAAAGCGTCTCGTCAAACGCGGGACACGCCCCTTCAACGCAAACGGCCGGCATTTCGCCGGCCGCTTTAAAAAAATATTCGTTTTCGCGAAGCGGATCAGACCGCGGAGGTGATCCACTGCTGAAGCTTCGCCTTCGGCGCCGCGCCAACCTGGCGGGAGGCCATCTCGCCGCCCTTGAAGATCATCAGGGTCGGGATCGACATCACGCCATACTTCGACGCGGTCTTTGGGCTCTCGTCGACGTTGAGCTTGACGATCTTTACCTTGTCGCCCATGGCGCCGGCGATTTCGTCGAGCGCGGGTGCGATCATGCGGCAGGGGCCGCACCATTCGGCCCAGAAATCGACCACGACCGGGCCGTTCGCCTTGAGCACTTCGGCTTCGAAATCGGAATCGGAAACCTTACCAACGGCCATGGGAATACCTCGTACCTGAGAGAAGGGCGCGATGGGAATCGCACCGAGATCATGGCGTCAACCTATGAATGGCTCCTTGCCGGGTCAAGGACGCTCACGCCGACATGAAGGGATGCCAGCGCCGCGTCCAGCGCGGGCTCTGAAATCTCCATATATTCAAGGGCCTCGGTCCAGAGCAGAATCGCACGGATCGGCTTTTGGGGATAAAGCCTGGCGAGCACCGCCCGGTACAGCGCGAGCTGCCGGACATAGGCCGCGGGCGCCTCGGCCGCGCTGCTGGGAGGGCTCTGGTTGGTCTTGAAATCGACGATCAGGACCTCCTCCGGTGTGACCACCAGCCGGTCGATCTGGCCGGACACCAGCGCCGGTGGCCGGTCCGGCCGTTCTAGCCGGCCGACGATAGCGACCTCCGCCCGGCTGCCGGCGCCAAAGACGGGTGCGAATCGCGGCTCGGCGATCAAGCCGAGTACCTTGTCGGCCAATGCGGCGCGGTCAGCCTCCGTCCAGTCCGAGGCGTTGCGCGCCATGAAGCCGAGCGCTGCCTCACGCCGGCGCTCGTAGGCGATGTCGGGCAGCGATTGCAGCAACCGGTGGACCAGCGTCCCGCGTTGCAGCGCAAGCGCGCGGGACTGGACCGATTCGCCGCTCCGCACCGCGCGGCCCGCCTCGGCCGACTGGCCGGAGGGGCGCAGCGGATCGTCGTCGATGGTCTCGCGCGGCGGCGCCGTCCGCAGCCAGGCTGGCAGCTCGACGGTCTGGTCCACCGAGGTCGCGGGGGTGCCGAGCGCCGCGACGTCCTCCGGCCGGGCAAAGCGGGTCACCTTTCCAAGCGGCGTCTCGACCGTCTGTTTCTCCAGGCCCGATCCAGTGAGGCCCTTGTCGATCAGGTCGTACCAGCTGAGCTTGCGGACTGTCTTCATGTTGCCCGGCATGCAGCCGCCAACGATCAGGCGATCGGCCGCGCGCGTCATCGCCACATAGAGTAGGCGGCGGTACTCGTCCTCGGTTTCTTCGAGCATGGCCTTGCGCGCGTCGACGACGGGCTTTGGATCGTCCGCCTTGCGGCCGGCCCAGACCACGATCTCGCCGCCATTGCCGCGCGGCACATGGATCAGTCGCAAGCGTTGCGTGTCCGCGGGCGAGGACGTGGTGTCAACCATGAACACGACGGAGGCCTCCAGGCCCTTGGCGCCGTGCACGGTCATCACCCGCACCTCGTCACGCGAAATCTCCATGTCGCGCTTCACTTCGGTGTCGGCCGAGCGCAGCCAGGCCATGAAGCCTTGCAGCGAGGCCGGCGCCTTGCGCTCGTAATTCAGCGCGAGCTCCAGAAATTCGTCGAGCGCGTCGTTGGCCTCGTGGCCGAGCCGGCGCAGGATGCGCGCGCGTCCCTCGTCGCCGCCGAGCAGCCAGGCATAGAAGGCAAACGGCGTCTCGTCGCGGGCGCGGACTGCGCAGGTTTCCAGGCGCCGGAGAGCCGTGGCGAACTTTTCGCTGGTGGCCGCACGCTCGCCGAGCGCGCGGCGCAGCGATCCCTTGCGATCCCAGGCGAGCGCGAACAGGTCGTCGTCGTCGAGGCCGAACAGCGGGCTTTTCAGCGCGACCGCAAGCGCGAGGTCGTCCTGCGGCAGCAGCAACGCATCCGCAAGGTTCATCAGATCGATGATCGCAATGTGCTCGGTGAGTTTCAGCCGGTCGGCGCCGGCGACCGGGACATTGGCATGCTTCAGCGCCTGGATCACGGCATCGAACGCGTTGCCGCGCCGCCGCACCAGGATCAGCATGTCGCCATAGCGTAGCGGCCGCCGCTCGCCTTCGTGTCCGGTCAGCGTGCCGCTCTCGACCAACCGCTTGATCTCGGTCTGGATGCGGCGGGCAAGCTTCACCTCCGGGCTGGTGACGGCGACGCCGTCGAACGGTGCGCGCCAGCCCTCAATGTCCTGCCTGTCGTCAGCTTCGGCGAGATCCCACAGCTCGATCACGCTCGGACCTGCGTCTGTCAGCGCGTTGTGCAGGGGATGGCCGATCTCGACCGCATGGATGCTCTTGTAGATCTCCGGCTCGCGGAACACGTGGTCGACCGAGTGCAGGATCGTCGCGCCCGAGCGGAACGAGTAGGTGAAGGCAACAGGATCGAATTTCAGCCCGGCGGCGGTGAACTTGCGGTTCAGCTCGCGCCGGCGTGCGTCGAATTCGTGGGGTGCTGCGCCCTGGAACGAGAAGATCGACTGCTTCTCGTCGCCGACGGCGAAAACCGTACGGTTCAGGCCCTCGCGCGCGCCTTCGCCGGCGGTGAATTCCGAGATGATGTGCGCGACGATATCCCATTGCCGCGGGCTCGTATCCTGGGCTTCGTCGATCAGGACGTGATCGACGCCGCGGTCGAGCTTGTAGTGCACCCAGCCCGAAGAGACGCGGTTCAGCATCGCCAGCGTCTTGTCGATCAGGTCGTCGTAGTCGAGCAGTCCGCGCTCCTGCTTCTCGCGCCGATAATTTGCGGCAGCGGCAGTCGCGATATGCAGGAGAGCCGCGGTGCGGTCGCGCACGGTTATCGCGCGGCGCCTTTCGATCAGTCCACTGAGGCGCTGCGCCTCGGCCTCGAACAGGCGAGCGACGGACGGATTGTGATCGCAGAACTTCTTGGTCAAAACCGCCTTGCGCGGCAGCTTCTCGTCGGTGAGGAAGACACTGAGATAAGCATCGACCTGCGCACTGTCGGAAAACATTTTGGCCGCGCGCAGGCGATCCGCCTGGTCGTTGTCTGACTTGCTCCCGTCTTCCAGCGCAAAGGCGATATCGTCCCAGCGTGATCGCGGCAGGAACGGTCCGTCGAGAATCTCTTGCTCGATGTCCTCGATACGGTCGTTCGCATCCACGCCCAGCACCGCCGCCATCTCCACGGCAGCGGCTTCCGCGCTGCCGGCCTCATCGGTCCAGGCCATGAAATGGTCGCGGCTCAGACAAGCTTCCCGTACGACCTCCTTGAAGGTGACGTCGGCAGCGTTCGCCATCGCCGTCAGCATCGCGCGGCCGGTAACGCTATCGGGGTCGCGCGCGGCCTCCAGCAGCACCTTCAGATTGGCGCGCTCCATCATGTCGGTCTGGTCGCGCTCGTCGATCACGGCGAAGCGCGCCGGCACGTTGGCCTCGAACGGAAATTGCTGGAGCAGGCGCGTGCACAGCGCGTGAATGGTCTGCACCTTCAAGCCGCCCGGCGTCTCCAGCGCGCAGGCGAACAGCTTTCGCGCTTCGCGCCGCAGCTTTGCGCTGGGGTGCGGGATGCCGGCCGCGCGGATCGCTGTATCGAGCGCGGTATCGTCCAGCGTCACCCAATGCCCGAGCGTGGTGAACACGCGCTCGGCCATGTTGGCGGCGGCGGCCTTGGTGAAGGTGATGCAGAGGATCTTTTCCGGCGGCACGCCCGATAGCAGCAGGCGAATCACGCGCTGCACCAGCACATGCGTCTTGCCCGAGCCGGCGTTGGCCGACACGAAGGCCGATGCGGTCGGATCGGACGCGCGCGCCTGCGTCGCGCGCACGGAATCGGGAATGGGACGCGGTGCTCTCACCATTCTTCGATCCCCAGTCCGCCGGCCGCCGACCATTCCTTGATGCGGGCGAGGTCGTCATAGGTGCCGTAGCGGTTCGTCCACATCGGCAGGTTCAGCGAGGTGTAGGCCTGATTCTCATCCTCGAAGGCGCGGATCAGCGCCTCAAGTTTTCGCCGAGCCTCGGCGGCCGCCGTGTCCGGCGGCTGGGCCTCGTCGCCTTGCTTGATCTTGAGCTCGAGGATGCGCTCCTCGCCCGGCGGATTGTTGCCGCTCAAGCGAACGTAGACGAGCTGGCTCACCGAGGAGCCGGCGTCGATGCCGGAAAAGCCGCCCTCGCGCAGGATTGCGGCTTCCAGTGTGAGCTGCGGCGACAGGCCCATGCGGACCTGCTTGCCGGTCGGCGGCTGGCCGGTCTTGTAGTCGAGGATGGCGTAGCCGCCGCCCTGGCGCCGCTCGATGCGATCGGCGCGCGCGGAGAGGCGGAAGCTGCGCTCCTTGTCCAGCGCGATCGAAATCTCGCCGCGGGTCTCCGCGGTGATGGCCTCGATCACGTCGCGGCGCGTCGTCTCCCATTCACCGAACCAGCGTGCGATACGCTGGAAGCGCGGCCACCACAGCGCCCGTGCCTCGGGGCGCTCCATCAGCGGCGCGAAGTACTTTTCGCCGATCGCGCGCAGCACGCGGGTAGGATCGTCAGGCAGATGCGTTGCATAGGTTTCGGTGAATTCGCCGAGCGCATCGTGGATCGCCGAGCCGCGGTCGGCGGCCGACAGCGGCATGTCGACGGGATCGAGCGCATCGAGCCGCAGAATGTGTTTGGCGTAGATGGTGTAGGGATCGCGCAGCCAGTCCTCGATCGCGGTGACTGAGAGCTTGAGCGGCCGTGTCGCACGCGGCGGCCGCGGTTCGGGTTGCTTGATCGGCTTGACCTCGGCGGCCTGGTCCAGCGCGCCCGCGAACTGCACGTATTTCTCGCCGGCGTGTTTTGCCGTTTTCCAGTGCGCGTCGCCCGCGACCGCTTCCAGCCGGTGCAGGAAGCGTGAGGCCACCGCCGGCGCGCCGCCGGCCTTGGCGGAATGGGTGAGGATCACCTCATCCGCGCCGAGCAGCTGCGCGAAATCGTGGGCGGAGAGGCCGATGCGCCGCTCCGGCAGATCGAGACCGAGCTCGTGCCGCATCGGCCGGCTCAGCCAGGGATCGATGCGCGGCGCCGGCGGCCAGACGCCCTCGATCAGACCGCCGACGATGACGCGGTCGGCCTGCATCAGGCGCGATTCCAGCGGGCCGTAGATGTGGAGCCGCGCGCCCGGTCTGTCCGGCCGCCGCACCGCGCGTTCGCCGAACGCGGTCTGGAAGACGTCCGGATATTCCGGTAGCGGCACCAACAATCCGCTGGCCGTGCCGCCGCGCAGGAGATCGTCGAAGGCGGCGGCGAGCGCGAGGCCTTCGCGCTCTTCGAGAGCAAGCGGGATGCCCTGCTCGTCGCGCGACAGCTCGATCAGGATCTCGCGATGGCGATGCGCCAGCTCGGCGAAGTCATAGGGCTTTGACGACGCCAGTCTCTCGATCGGCGCCAATGCCTTTTGCAGGATATCGATCAGCGCCTGGATGCGATCGAGATCCTCCGCCTTGAGGCGCGCGCGTGGCTCTGCGCGGTGCAGCGCGGAGACTTCGTTGCGCCACAGTTTTGCGAGCTCCTCGCGAAAACGGTTGAACTCGCGCAGCAGGCCTGCGGTGCCCGCGGGCGGACGCGTGCCGCGCAGTACTGCAAGCTCCAGGCCTTCAATCGCTGCCTTCCATGCGCCTGGCGCGCGGCCGAGCCGGCACAGCGGATGTTTCAGCATCGCCAGCAGCGTCGACGGCTCCAATCCCTTGGTCGCCGCTTCGGCTGCGAGGCGTGCGAAAATGCCGGCCGAGGTTTCCATCAGCACGTCGCCGCCGGAATCATCGAAGGCGAGATTCCATCGGGTGAGTGCGGCCATCACCCGCCGCGCCAACGCGCGGTCCGGCGTCACCAGTGCCGCCGATTTGTCGAGATGCCGTGCCTCGCGCATCGCAATGGCGATCGCAAGCGCTTCCATCTCGGGATTGGAAGCCTCGACCACTGAGAGGTCTTTCATGCCGCCGGCGATCTTTGCTGCGACATCCGGCTGCTTCAGCCGGTCGTGCCAGATCTCCGTCGTGGCGGATGGCCGCATCGACTCGGACGCCAGGAGATCGCGTCCACCTTCCGCCGGCGGAAGCAGGATGTCGACGTCGCTGCGCTTGACGCCGAAACGCTGCAGCAGCGCGTGCATGGCATATTGCGGATGGTTCGACGCCGGATGCTCCACAAATTTGCCCAGCGCATCGCGCACGCCGCCGATGGTTCGCCAGGCGTCCTCGTCGAGATCGGTGTCGAGCCCCGGCAGCACCACCGCGCCGTGCGGGAGCGAGGCGACTGCATGAAGAAATTTTGCAGTGGCCGGCATCGAGCCGGTCGAGCCGGCCGCGATCACGGGACCGTTGGGATGCGTGGTCAACCGCGTCGCTTCGGCGGCGATGAGCCGGTCGCGCCGCGCCGCAGGCTCGATCCTGTTGATCTCGGCGAGGTGGCTGGGCCAGGCGATGCGGGCGATGTGCAGGAACTGAAGCGAGTGCTGCCAATATTGATCGAGCTGGTCGGGCACGAGGCCATCGAGCGCGCTCCAGTCGACGCCGCGCGTGACCATGTCGTCGATCAGGCGCGCGAGATCTGAGGCCAGCGCCAGCGTCGAGGCGGGGCCGCCGACCACCAGCGGCGCCAGCACCGGGCCCTTGGCCCAGGCTGCGACCAGTTGCGCCAACGTCAGCCGCCGATCGAGCTCGTCCAATCGCGGTGGAATGTCGAGCGGCGTCGCACCGGAAAACTGCTCCGCCTCCTCCGCAAAGGCGAGCTCATCCTCATCGATGTCGCCGAGCGCGACGATGCGCGGCAGCACCACCGCGTCCGTCCTCATCTCGTCGAGGAAGATCTCGCGGACGACGCGCATGGCGCGCCGCGTCGGCAAATAGAGCGTGGCGTCCGCAAGCCGCGCCGGCTCGTTTCGCGCCTCGAAGCCGTCGACCAGCTGGCCGTCGAGCAGCGCCGAGACGACGGTGCGCAGGAACGGAACTGAGACTGGAACGCTGAAAACGCGCATGAGCTGCCTGATTCGGGGATCAGGCGCCAATATAGCGAAGCGAACTCAAATGGTCATTGGTGCAGGCCGAGTCTTCCCCGCTGTCCCGGTGTCATTCCGGGGCGATGCGTAGCATCGAAACCCGGAATCTCGAGATTCTCAGGTGCGCAATTGCGCACCATAGTTCGCGCTTGCGCGCACCCTGGAATGACCGTTACGCCACGCTCTCCAGAAACGCCTCTTCCGCGGCGTGCACCGCGTCGGGGGTGCCGACATGCATCCAGACACCGTCCAGGCGCAGGCCGAACAGCCGCTCCTGCTCGTTGGCGCGGTCGAACATTTTTGTCAGCGAAAACTCGCCCTTCGGCGCGCCGGCGAAGATTGACGGCGACAGGATCGCCGCGCCCGCATAGACGAACGGAACGACCTCTTTTTCCTTGCGCTTGCGCAAGGCACCGTCGGGCAGCATGCCGTAGTCGCCACGGCCGTTATAGCCGATGCTGGTCGCGGTCGGCGCCATCAGCAGCAGGATGTCCATCCGTGCGGGATCGAAGTTTTCCGCAAGGCGCGCCAGGTTCGAGCGCACACCATCGATCCACAGCGTATCGGAATTGACATGGAAGAACGGCGCGTCGCCGAGCAGCGGCAGCGCCTTGACCACGCCGCCGCCGGTGCCGAGCACCTGGTCGCGCTCGTCCGAGATGGTCACGCGCGGACGCAGGCGGGGCGCGACGTGATTGATGATCTGGTCCGGCAAATAGTGCACGTTGACGACCGCCTCGGTCACGCCGGCCTGGTCGAGCTTGTCCAGCACATGGTCGAGCAGCGGCTGGCCGGCCACCGGCACCAGCGGTTTCGGCATCTTGTCCGTCAACGGACGCATGCGCAGGCCAAACCCTGCGGCGAGCACCATGGCTTTGGTCGGCTTGACGGACATCCTTCGCTTTCTCGGACTTTCTTTCTCGAACTTGGCTTTCTCAGACTTTTTGACTTCGCGTTCGCAGCAATCCTAGCACGGGCCTTGGTCAGCCGCACCGAACCACAACCGCCTTAATCACCCGGCGTGACGTTTGTACGACGGGTGTTGCCATCATGCTCCAACGGCTGTGGAACGCAGTTTTTTCTTTTTGTCGCGCAGCTTGAGGAAATTGACGCCGATCTGGTCGCCATTGACCCAAGCCAGTTCGCAGCGCCGGTAAGCGAGTCCGGTGGACGACAGCAGCAGGAAGAATTCCTTCAGATGCAGGCCTTCGACCGAGCCGTCGATGGTCAGCTTGGCGCCGCTCTCGGAGACGTCCTCCATGGTGCAGTCGCGCCGCCAGGTGCCGTCGATCCCCATCATCTGGGCCGCAATCCCGCGTTCGAAAACAATCCGGCTGTTGTCGCGCTGGTCCGTCTTCACCGCCATCTGCCCTGCTCCAGCCCCCTAGTTACCCGGCTGCCTCGCCGCCAGAATACCGGCATCTTGGCTAACAGCCGGTAAATCAGGGCCTAATTCAGGATTGGGGCTGGGGGACGTTGGCGAGATACCAGTCGTGCAGCGGGCTAAGCGCAGGATGCGCCAGCGAGCGCTGGAGATACGTCCAGATCCGCGGCTGGTGGCGCAGATAATGCGGCTTGCCGTCACGGCGGTTGAGGCGGGCGAAGGTGCCGAGCAGGCGCGTGTTGCGCTGTGCCGACATGATGGCATAGAGCTCGGCGAAGCCGGCCGGATCGAAGCTCGCATCTTCCGCGCGGCGCGCCTTGATGTAGCGCGACAGCAGCGTCAGCTCGAGGCTTTCGGGCACGTCGATGCGGGCATCCTGGAGCAGCGAGACCACGTCGTAGGATTGCGGTCCGAGCACGGCGTCCTGGAAGTCGATCACGCCGACGCGCTCGATGCCGGCACGGTCGGCGAGCCAGATCAGATTCGGCGAGTGATAATCGCGGATGATCCACGTTTTCGGCGCGGCCAGCGGCTTCTGCAACAGCTCACGCCACATCGCGAAAAATTCCGCGCGGGCCACGTCGCTCAGCGGGGCGTTGCGATCGGGCAGATACCAGTCCGGCATCAACCCGATTTCGATCAGGAGCGCATCGGTGTCGAAGACCGGAATGGCGTAGCTCTGATCTGCCAGCGGCAGCGTGTCCGGCAGCGTCTTGCCGTGCAGCGCGGCCAGCAGGTCGGTCGCGGCCTCGTAGCGCTCGGCGATCGGACGCGGCGGGTTGCCTTCGATCACGGCCTCGCTGCCGAAATCTTCGGTGATCAGGAACCCGTGGTCGAGATCGGAATGGTGGATCGCCGGCGCGGAGATTCCTGCCGCGCGCAGGCCTTCGTCGATGGCCACGAAGGGTTTTACGTTTTCGGCAAGATGCACCGCGGCACTATAGGACTTTCCGTTGTAGATGGCGGCGCCGTCGGGGCGCTGCGGAAAGTTCATGAGGATGACGATGCCGTCGTCGCGCTTCAGCCGTGCATAAGAGCGGGTCGAGGCGTCGCCGGCCATGCGTCGGCGTGTCGCCTCGATATAGCCGGATGCGTCGAGGAATTCCCGCAGTGCCTTCAGTCGCGCGACCTGCGCGGCACCCTTGCCGTAGCCGGTGATGTCGGCGGCGCGCGCGGTCGAGCCCAGCGCCGGCCGGTGCGTCAGCGCGATGTCGATACGGTCCTCGGGCATCGCCGACGGCGCACGCTCCGGCCATTCGATCAGGACGAGCGTGGCTTCCGGCAGCGGCGACAGTCCGATCTCCTCGAGTTCGTTCTCGTCCTCGACGCGATAGAGGTCGGCATGCAGCACCGGGAAAGGCGGCAGCTCATAGCCCTGCACCAGGGTGAACGTCGGGCTCGGCACTTCCAGCGCCTCGTCGCCAGCGAGATAGCGGATCATGGCCCGCGCGGCCGCGGTCTTGCCGGCGCCGAGATCGCCGGTGAGCGTGATGACGTCGCCAGGTCCGACCAGCAGCGCGAGATCGGCCATCAGCTCTGCGGTGGCCGTCTCGTTGACAAGCGCGACGGAGAATGTGGTCGGCGCGGTCATTCGGCGGCGTCGCGATGCGCCGCCTGGTCGGTCGGGAAGTCGCAGATCACGACCGTGCCCGTGCCCACGATCGAATCCACCCGCACCTTGCCGCCATGCAGCTCGACGAAGGAGCGCACCAGCGACAGCCCTAGCCCGGCGCCGCGGTGGCGCGACCCCTGCGAGCGGCTTTCGAACCAGTTGAACACCTTGTCCTTCATGTCGGCCGGTATTCCAGGCCCTGAATCTGTCACGGTGAAGACGACATTGCGGTCAGTTCGGCGCGCGCTGATGCCGACGCTGGAATCCTGCGGCGAGAAGCCGACGGCGTTGGCCAGGAGGTTATAGAGCACCTGCACCACGCGCTTCTCATCGCCGATGAAGCTGCCGACATCCGGCGCGATCTCGACCTTGAGGCGGATGCGGTCGGTGGCGAGCCGGTCCTGGATGCCTTCGGCGGCAAGCTCGATGGTCTTGATGACGTCGACCGGGCCGAGCTCCAGCTTCATCGCGCCGGCATCGATGGTCGCGAGATCGAGGATGTTGTTGGTAAGCGCAAGCAGTGCGTTGGTCGATTTTGTGACGTAGTCGAGATACTCCGCCTGCTTCGGCGTCAGCGGCCCGGTCGAGGGATCGCTGAGGAAGTGCGCGAAGCCGATGATGGTGGTCAGCGGCGAGCGCAGCTCGTAGGAGACGTGGTGGACGAAATCCACCTTCATCTGGTCGGCGGCTTCCAGCGCCTCGTTGCGCTCGCGCAGCGCGCGTTCGACGTTCTCGGTGTCGGTGATGTCCTGGAACGTCAGCATGGTGGCGCCGTCGGGCAGCGGCCGGATCATGCCGTCGAGCACGCTGCCGTCGTTGCGCTCCAGCTTCAGCGGCACGTCGGCGCGGTTCTCGATCGAGGTGATGGCCTCGCGGATCTGCCGCCAGACGATCGCGTCGTCGAACAGCTGATGGCACCAGCCCTCGACGGTCTGAATATGCGGCTCGTCGCGCATGGCGTCGCTCGACAGCTTCCACATCCGGACGAAGGCCGGATTGAACAGCTGTGCCTTGCCGTTGCTGCCGAACACCGCGACGCCCTCGGCGAGACTGTCCAGCGTCTCGCGCTGGACCCGGATCAGGCCGTCGAAGCGGCGGGCGAGCTCGAGGCTCTCGGTGACGTCGTCGAACAGATAGGTGACGCCGCCTTCCGGATTCGGCGTGGTGACGACCGAGAGCGCGCGGCCGTCGGGCAGGAACCATGTGTCCTTGGCGGTCTCGACCGCGCGATAGGCCTCGTGCAGCTTTACTTTCCAGGCGCGGAAGTCCGGTTGCTCCGGCAGTTTGCGCGCGGCGCGGAGCTGGTCGAGCACGCTGGAATCATCGGGGCTGCCGTCGAGGAAGGTGCGGTCGAGATCCCACAGCCGCCGATACGAATCGTTGTAGAAGGCGAGTCGCCGCTGGCCGTCGAACAGGGCGACCCCCGAGGAGAGCTGATCGAGCGTGCGGCGATGCGCTTCCGCCATCCGCACCAGCGCCGAGCTCAGCGCATCGGCCTCGCTGGCATCGATGGCGACGCCGATGCTGCCGCTGCCGACATTGACGGCGCGCACGTCGTAGATGCGCCGTTCGCCGCCGATCACGATCGGCAGCCGCGAGGTGAAGTTGGCGGCGTCCTTCAGTCCGCGCTCCATGGCGGTGCGGTCGGCGCTGTCGAGCAGCTCGAGCTTGCGCTCCTGGGCATCGCTGACGCTGGTCGCCTCGGTCGCGCGCACATAGGCGGGATTGGCGTAGGTCAGCGCGCCGTTCTGGCCCTTGGCCCAGATCGGCCACGGCGCCGCCGCGGCAAAGCCGCGCAGCATCTCAGTCTCGTCGGAGAGCGCCTTGTGGCGCAGATTGGTTTCGGCCAGTTCGCGGCGCAGGCCCGAGAGTTCGCGAATCCGGACAATGGCCTGACCGCCGATGGCGCGGCCGATGGCCTCCAAGGTGTGGCCGTTGGCGGTGGTCAGCGTCAGCTGGAACCCGTCGCCACGGTCGCGAAGTGCTTCGACCGCGTGGTCGATCTGGAGCGCCGGCTCCGGCGGCAGCCAGGTTCCGAACGCGAGCACGCGCTGCGGAGAGGAGTCGCGCGGCAGCACCATGGAGATGTCGCCAGAAATCTGCGCGCGATTGTCTCCGGCCGGCCAGGAAATCAGGATCTGCGGCTCGGCAAACAGCAGCGCGCCGAAGCGATCGGCCTGGAGTTGCAGTTCCCCGATCCGCGCACCCAGCCGTGCCTCGTTCTTCGCCGTGCGTACGCGCGTGCGCATCAGCAGAATGGCGGCCAGAACCGAGAAGCCCAGCAGGGCCAGCGCGGTCGCCAGCACCGCGAGCTCCTGCCGGTTGAAGTCCAGCAATGTGGAGAGTGTGTCGGCGAGGTCGGCGGCCTCAGCCGGCGCAGCCGGCAGCAGCGCCGCGAGAGCGCTTCCCAGCAGGCCGTTGCGCACCAACGATGTGCACGACAGCAGCGTCCGACGCATCAACACGATCACGCCTGACATAGTTGCCCCAAGACCGCACAAATCTACGCGCGGCGACCCCCGTCGCGCGCGAATCAAAGGACAATATCCTCATCGTAACTCGACCGGTAAGAGTCCAGATCGTGAACGCAAAGGCGGCCCCACAAAAATGCCGGCCGCGCTGTTCCAACCCACGTCGTTTCTTCGGGTAATTTCGCTGGAGTTGCCGTGCGTTAGCTGCCGGTCGAGCCGAAGCCGCCGGCGCCGCGATCGGTCGCCGACAGCGCGGCCACGGGAACCAGCGCGGCCTGCACCACGGGCGCAATCACCATTTGCGCGATGCGCTCACCGCGCTTGATCACGACGGGCGCTGCGCCGTGATTGATCAGGATCACCTTGATCTCGCCGCGATAATCCGCGTCGATCGTTCCCGGTGAGTTCAGCACGGTGACGCCGTGCTTGGCGGCGAGCCCCGAGCGCGGCCGCACCTGCGCCTCGTGCCCAGGCGGCAATGCGATCGCAAGACCCGTTGGCACCAGCGCATATTGGCCCGGGGCAAGCGTCACAGGTTCATTGTCCGGAACCGCGGCCATGAGGTCGAGGCCGGCGGCCTCTGCGGTCTGATAGGCCGGCAGCGGCAGGCCTTCGGCATGGACCAGGCGTTGCAGTTCGACGGTGACTTTCGTGCTCAAGATGCGGGCTCCAGGGATTTGCCGGCCACGCTCTTTACGACATGTGCGATCAGCTCGGTGGCGACCTGTTCCTTGGTCATCCCGGGCCAGGAATCAACTGCGATCTCGCTGTTATTCTCGCCATTCTTGCGACTGATGAGATGAACGGTGTTGCGGTCGCCACCCATCACGCCGGTCGCCGGCGAAACGTCGTTGGCGACGATCCAGTCGCAGCCTTTGCGCGCGAGTTTTGTCTTGGCGTTGTCGATAAGATGCTCGGTCTCAGCGGCGAAGCCGATCACCAGCGGCGGGCGCTTGTCCGTCAGCTTCGAGATCGTGGCGAGGATATCCGGGTTCTCGACGAGCTGAAGCGGCGGCATACCGGCCGGGGTCTTCTTTAGTTTCTGCTCGCCTTCATTGACGACGCGCCAGTCGGCCACGGCGGCGGCGAAGATCGCGATGTCGGCCGGAAGCGCGGCCTCGACCTGCTCCAGCATCTGCCGTGCCGATTCCACATGCTTGACCGTGACGCCCTGGGGATCGTCGAGATCGACCGGGCCGCTCACCAGGATCACCTCGGCGCCGGCGGCCTGTGCGGCGGCGGCAATGGCAAAGCCCTGTTTGCCGGAGGAGCGGTTGGCGATGTAGCGCACCGGATCGATCGGCTCGTGCGTCGGACCTGCGGTGATCAGCACGCGCTTGCCCGCGAGCGGGCGCGGCACCGGCGGCCGCAACAGGCGCTCGGCAGCGGCGGCGATCTCGACCGCCTCGGACATCCGACCAACGCCGGCCTCGCCAGCTTCGGCCATCTCGCCGGAATTGGGGCCGATCAGCACCACGCCGTCGCGCTGAAGCTGCACCACGTTACGGCGCGTGGCCGCGTTGTTCCACATCAGCGGGTTCATCGCCGGCGCGAGCAGGATCTTGCGGTTGGTGGCGAGCAGGATGGCACTGGCGAGATCGTCGGCATGGCCGTTGGTCATCTTGGCCATCAGGTCGGCGGTCGCCGGCGCCACCACGATCAGGTCGCAGTCGCGCGCCAGCCGGATATGGCCGGCGTCGAACTCGCTCTGGGGATCGAACAGGTCGGTGTAGACGCGCTCATGCGAGAGCGCGCTCACGGCAAGCGGCGTGACGAACTGCTGCGCCGCCTTGGTCAGCACGCAGCGCACCTCGATGCGCCGCTCCTTCAGCCGGCGGATCAGGTCGAGCGATTTGTAGGCCGCGATTCCGCCGCCGATGATCAGGGTGACGCTGGCCTCGGGAAGGGCGCCGCGCTGAGGCGTCGGGGCGGTGGACGCCGCGGGAGGCACCGCAAACGGCGTCAGCGGCTCCTCGCGGCCCTCGATCAGCTCCCGCAGGATGACCCGGACCTCTTCCTCGACCGACCTTCGGTTCTTGGCCGAACGCAGGCGCAGATAGGTTTTGACGTTCTCGTCGAGCTTGCGGATGGTCAGGCTCGCCATGACGCCCTCCAGCACGGGATGATAGCGATGCTATCACTCGTGTGAATGCAGTGCAATCACAGATTCCGGACGGCGATCAGGATGCCGATGAAGGTCGCGGCGATGATCCATAGCGCCACGGTGCGCCAGCGGTTCTTGCGGCCCTCGCTGCGGCCCATCGCCGCGATGCTCTCCGGCGATAGTCGCAGGCCCTCCCGCGTCATGGTCTCCAGCTGCTCGAGCACCACGACGGAGCGATGCGCGATGTCGGGAAGCCGCATCAGCACGCGTGCGAGGTCGCCGGTGCCGGACAGCGCGCCCTGCACCCGGCCGATCGGTCCGAGATTGCGCTCGATCCATTCACGCACCACGGGGTCGGCGACCTTCCAGATGTCGAGCTTGGGATTGAAGCCGCGCGCCACACCCTCGACCACCACCATGGTCTTCTGGAGCAGGATGAGCTCGGGCCGCGTCGTCATGTCGAACATGCCGGTGACCTCGAGCAGCAGCGTCAGCAGCCGCGCCATCGAGATCTCTTCGGCCGTGCGGTTATGAATTGGCTCGCCGATGGCGCGGATCGCCTGCGCGAAGTTCTCGACGGAGTGATGCGCAGGCACATAGCCCGCCTCGAAATGCACCTCCGCGACGCGGCGATAGTCGCGCGTGATGAAGCCGAGCAGGATTTCGGCGAGGAAACGACGCTCCTTCATCCCCAGCCGGCCCATGATGCCGAAATCGACCGCGACGAGGCGTCCGGCTTCATCGAGGAACAGATTGCCCGGATGCATGTCGGCGTGGAAGAACCCGTCGCGCAGCGCGTGACGTAGAAAGCTCTGGATAACCTTGCGGCCGAGATCGGGCAGGTCGACTTGCGCCTCTTCCAGGCGCTTGTGATCGTTCAGCGCGATGGCGTCGATCCATTCCATCGTCAGCACGTTGTGCGTGGTGCGGTCCCAGTCGACGGTCGGCACGCGAAAGTCAGGATCGCCGCGCGTGTTCTCCGCCATCTCCGACAGCGCCGCGGCTTCCAGCCGCAAGTCCATCTCCATCGCGACCGAGCGCGACATGGTGTTGATGACTTCGATGAGGCGCAGGCGGCGCGCCTCGGCCGAGTAGGCTTCGGCCTTGTCTGCGACGAAGAAGAAATCGGAGAGGTCGCGGCGGAAGCGCGCGGCCACGTTGGGTCTCAGCACTTTCACGGCGACCGCCTTGCGGATACCGTCACGCAAGACTTCGCCGCGATGCACCTGCGCGATCGAGGCGGCCGCGACCGGCGGGCCGAGGCTCGCGAACACGTCCGTCAGCGGACGCTCCAGCGAGGTCGCGATCGTGGCTTCCGCTTCGGCTTGCGAGAACGGCGGCAAGCGATCCTGGAGGCTTTCCAGATCACGCGCCATGACGACACCGACGACGTCGGGACGCGTGGCCAGAAACTGCCCGAGCTTGAGATAGGCCGGGCCCATCCGGGTCAGCGCGCGCGACAGCCGCGGTCCGTGCTTTGGGCCGCGTCGTTCAATAATGCGTGCGAGCTTCAGCGCGAGCTGTCCGGGCGGCGGGACCAGGCTCGGATCGACGGAGCCGAACACGCCTTCGCGCGCAAACACGAACGCGGCGCGGATCAGGCGCGAAACGTGGGTGATGGCAGAGATCACAAACGCCAGCCCGAATGCAGTGCGACGATGCCGCCGGTGAGTGTTTGCCAGCTCACGCGGGCGAAGCCGGCATCGCGGATCATGTCGGCGAAGGCGTTGGGCTTTGGAAATTTGCGAATCGATTCGACGAGGTATCGATAGGACTCGGCGTCGCCAGTCACCATGCGGCCGAGCGGCGGGATCACCTTGAACGAGAACAAGTCATAAAGCCGGTCGATCCCGGGCATCTCGACGGTGGAGAATTCCAGGCACAGGAAGCGGCTGCCGGGCCTCAGCACGCGATAGGCCTCGCGCAGCGCCAGATCGATCTGCGGGACGTTGCGAATGCCGAAAGCGATCGTATATGCGTCAAAGCTCCGGTCTGCGAAAGCGAGCGCTTCGGCATTGCCTTCGACGAAATCGACCTGGGTCTCGAGATGCCGCTTCGCGGCGCGCTCGCGGCCTACGGTCAGCATGTCGGTATTGATGTCGCAGACGGTGGCGTGGAAGCCGGTGCCCGCCGCCTTGGCGGCGCGGAAAGAGATGTCGCCGGTGCCGCCGGCGACATCGAGCAGCGCGAACGGCCGCTCGCTTCTGGGCGGATCGAGCGCATTGATCATGATGTCCTTCCAGACCCGGTGCAGGCCACCGGACATCAGGTCGTTCATCATGTCATAGCGCGAAGCCACACTGTGAAACACATCGTTCACCAGCGTCTGCTTGTCGCCCAGGGGAACGTCCCTGAAGCCAAAATGCGTGGTTTCGCCCTGCCGATCCATTACTCTACTCCGCGAGGCGGACCATAGCGCGCCCGCCGCAATGGCGCTATCACACCGCCCTCATAAGGTGAATGCCCGACCATGCCTGAATTGCCCGAAGTCGAGACCGTCCGCCGCGGCCTTCAGCCCGTCATGGAAGGCGCAAAGATCCTCGTCGCGGAGGCCCGGCGGCCCGATTTGCGCTTTCCTTTTCAGCCGGATTTCGTGGCCCGGCTCCAGGGGCAGGTCGTCACCGGGCTCGGCCGCCGTGCAAAATATCTCATGGCCGATCTCGCCTCCGGTGACGTGCTGTTGATGCATTTGGGCATGTCGGGCTCGTTCCGCGTTATCAAGCGGGACAACGATTCGACGCCCGGCGAGTTTCACTATCCGCGCGGCAAGGACACCACGCATGACCACGTGCTGTTTCGGATGTCCTCGGGCGCCGACATTGTCTTCAACGATCCGCGCCGCTTCGGTTACATGAAAGTGATTGCGCGCAACGGGCTCGACGAGGAGCCGCTATTGCGCGGGCTTGGCCCCGAGCCGCTCGGCAACGCGTTCGACGCCGCGATGCTGGCGCGGTCCTGCGCCGGCAAGACCACGAGCCTGAAGGCCGCGCTGCTCGACCAGCGTGTGGTGGCCGGGCTCGGCAACATCTATGTCTGCGAAGCGTTGCATCGCTCGCAGCTGTCGCCGCGTCGGATCGCTGCGACGCTGTCGACCAAGAAGGGCGAGCCGACCGACCACGCCAACAGATTGGTCGGTGCGATCCACACCGTGCTCAACGACGCCATCAAGGCCGGAGGTTCGTCGCTGCGCGACCATCGCCAGACCTCAGGCGAGCTCGGCTACTTCCAGCACGCGTTCAAGGTCTACGATCGCGAAGGCGAGACCTGCAAGACGCTGGGCTGCGGCGGCACCGTGAAGCGCTTTACCCAGAACGGCCGATCGACCTTCTGGTGCCCGAAATGTCAGAAGTGAGCGCGACACTCGCGCCTGAAAAACGCGAAGCGAAGCAATCCGGCCGGGCTGGTGGCCGGATTGCCTCGTCGCTTGGGCTCTTTTGCTGGATGGCGAAGAGCCCGGCTGCCGTCTGAGCGATCGTCCGCTCAGGACGCCAGTGTCGTGGTCTCGTCCGACGCGAGCTCGGCGGCGACGTGCAACATGCCCTCGGTGGCCGAGATGACCTGGTCGATCGTGACATTGGTCGTGGCGGCGAGATCGAGACGGGTCTCGATCCACTGCCAGAGCCCGCGGATTTCGTCTGCCGACTTGCCGTTCGGCGCGAATTCGCTGACGGCGAGGCCGGCGGCGAGCGAGTCCTGGTGATCGTTGCGCATCACGATCAGGGGCCGCGCGAGCACGTCGGCGAGATCGAGTGCCGCTTCCTCGGCGAGCGTGTTGGCTGCATTGTCGATGCGCTGGCCACGGATCGGCGTCTGGTTCAGCACGAAGCTGTAGGGCCGCTTCCAGGCGCGCGCGACGCTCAGCGTCGAGGCGGTGGCCTCGATGTCGGCGACGCTCGGCCGGGCCGGGATCAGGCAGAGATCGGAATGACGGATGGCGGCCGTGGTCACGGCGCTGAGGCCGGACGCGGTGTCGACAATCGCAAGCTGGAGACCGCTGTCGGCCAGCATCCTCAGCCGCGGCTCGATGTCGGCGGCATGATAGATGGGTTCGACGACGGGATCAGCGTCGGTGCGGCGGCGCTGCCAGTTGGACAAGGTGCCCTGCGGGTCGGTCTCGATCAGGCGGACGGTGAAGCCGGCCTGCTTGGCCGCGAGCGCGAGGCCGATGGCGAGCGTGCTCTTGCCACTGCCACCCTTTTGAGTGGCCAATACGATCGTATGCATAGATGTTGAATCCTTTGGAGTGCTTGGGTCCCGGGGTAACGCCACGCGAACGTGCATCGATGTCGATGCTGAGCTCTTCTCGCTCAGGACGTGCCGGCCCGATCCAAAGGGGATCGCGGATGTCCGAATCAGCAGTCACAATGATGGCGGAATAGGGAATGCCAGCTAATCCGTACCATTACTGGACCAGTAGTTGTACGTGTGATGTCGCGACGATACAATTGATCTCGTGCCCGCTGCGTCCGGCAAATGAGAGGAGAGCTATCGTCGCTCGGTTTACTTCCGCACGCAGATCACGCGCACGACGGCGGCTCTCGCATCCGTCGAATTGCCGTTCGCCGTGATCTCGTTCGCCTTCAGGAAGTCGCGGACTGCATCCGCAGAAACCATCACGGCTTGTGACGCCGGCACCGATGTCGCGGGTCCTGCGACCATGACCGGCTTCAACAGTGCGATGCCGGCGAACTTGCCATCACTGTCGATCGCCGGACTGCCGGAAAACCCGAGTGCCGGCGGTGGCGACAGGGCGGAATCGCCGCCACCCACGGTCACCAGCGCGGCCTTGACGCTTGATGCGCCGGCAGCACCACCCTGGCTCTGCGGGTCCGTGATGCCGACGACATCGACACTCGTCTTCGCCGCGCCGCCTGCGAGGCCGAGCGGCTTCAGCCCGCGCACGCCGTAGATATGCAGCAGCGCGAGGTCGTGCTCCTTGTCCTCGGCAAGACGGTCGGCACTGCCATAGCCGGCGATCGTGATCGCGAGACAGTTATCGGTGACGAGGCGGTCGGTGACGATCGCGCCGTCGTCGCTGACGACGATTCCGGTGCCGTATTCGACCGTCTTGCTCGGCGGCGGTCCGGCTTGCGGTCCCGACGGAAACGCGTTGAACGCGCTCGACATCGCGATCACGACCGGCTCGACCGTGTTCTCGGTGGCCTGGTCGTAGAGGATCGTCATGATGCGGACTTCGTCGCCCTTGAAGGTGCCGCGCACGTAAAATTTCTTCAGGCCATGGAGTCCAGAGAGAACGAAGAAATCTGGCTTCACCACGGTGTAGTCGATCTTGCGCCCGGCCGGCTCCTTCTTCTCCTGCTCGGCGAGCTTTGCGGTGGTCGGGTTCGCCTCCTTGCGGCGGCTGAGCAGCACCTGCACCGTTGCGGTCGGCGAAGTCCATTTCGAGCCGTTGGCGTCGGTCGCCTGCTGCGGTACCAGCTTGCCGGGGATGCCGAGCCGGGCGCCGCTGGTCGGCTCCATCACGATCCTCCAGCCGACGTTGTCCTGCTTTCGGCGCGCCGTCTCGGCGAGTGCGGCACGCTCCTGCGGATTGAGCACGCCGGTCGGCTTGCCGCCCTTGGCCTTCTGGTACTCCTTGATCGCGTCGACCATGCGCGCGCTGACGTCGCCGGTGATCGCGCCGTTATATTGGCCGACCCAGGCGAGGTCGGATTGCAGCGACAGCCGTTCCGCCTGCGCCATCGCGTCGGCGGTCTCGGATGGCGTCTGCAAGGCGGGAGGTCGGATCGGGACGGTCTGGACCACCTTCGGCTTGGTGCCGGGGATCGGCGGCGTCGTCATCTGGGCGTTCGCGCCTGCGGCAGTCGCGAACATCAGTGTTGCCGCAAGCATCGATCTCATGACAAATCCAGCCAGCCCATTGAACGTGATACCATTGAAGCACATCTCGTTGGTCGCGAACAATCTCGGGGTGGTTCAGGAGTAGAGAAGGTGCTGAGCCCGGACGAACTTGAACGCTATGCCCGCCATATCGTGCTGCGCGATGTCGGCGGGCCGGGCCAGGCTGCGCTGAAACGCGCGTCCGTGCTGGTGATCGGCGCCGGCGGGCTCGGCGCGCCCGCCCTGATGTATCTGGCCGCCGCAGGCGTCGGCACGCTCGGCGTGGTCGATGACGACGTGGTCTCGCTCTCCAACCTTCAACGCCAGGTGATCCATACGACGCCCGATATCGGCCGGCACAAGGTCGAGAGCGCCGCCGAGCGGATCACCGCGCTCAATCCGCATGTGCGCTTCGTCGGCCACGCCACCTGGCTCAACGCCGATAACGCGTTGTCGCTGATCGGCGATTACGACCTCGTGCTCGACGGCTCCGACAATTTCTCGACGCGCTATCTGGCTTCGGACGCCTGCTTCTTCGCCAAGAGGCCGCTGATCACGGCAGCTCTCGGCACCTTCGACGGCTCGCTCACCACCATCCGCGCGCATGAGAAAAACGCCGACGATGTATTCAACCCGACCTACCGCTGCCTGTTTCCGGAGGCGCCGCCGCCCGGCACGGTGCCGGCCTGCGCGGAGGCCGGCGTCATGGGCGCGCTTGCGGGCGTGATGGGCTCGATGATGGCGCTGGAGGCGATCCGCGAGATCGTCGGCTTCGGCGACGGCCTGGTCGGCCGCCTCCTGATGATCGATGCGCGCGCGATGCGTTTCGAGACGCTGCGTTACGCGCGCGATCCTGCCAATCCGCTCAACGGCGATGGGCCGGTCATGACTGACCTGAGCGCCCATCGCACCTGATTGCCGCCGTTACGCGGTGGCCGGCTTCTCGCTGTCCAGATGTGCCATCTGCTCGGCCGTGTAGCGCGTGCCAGCGGCCACATCGGGCGGAAACGCCTTTGCCAGCGCCGCGAGATGAGCCGGCGTCAGATTGACCTTGGTCGCACCGAGCGCCTCGGTGAGGCGGTTGCGGGTGCGGGCGCCAACCAGAGGCACGATCTCCTTGCCCTGCGCCGCCACCCAGGCGATCGCGACCTGCGCGGGCGTCGCACCGATCTCGGTGGCGATCGCGCGCAGCTGCTCAGCCAGCGCGAGATTGGCATCGAGGTTCGCGCCCTGGAAGCGCGGGCTCATCAGCCGGTAGTCTTTCCCCGCTTTGCCGCTGTCCTTCGACCAATGACCGCTGATCAGGCCCCGCGCCAGCACGCCATAGGCGGTGATGCCGATGCCGAGCTCGCGGCAGGTCCTCAGGATGTCGCGTTCGACACCGCGTTCGATCAGCGAATATTCGATCTGGAGATCGACGATCGGATGCACGGCGTGCGCGCGGCGGATGGTGTCGGAACCGACCTCGGAAAGGCCGATGTGCCTGATGTAGCCGGCCTTCACCATCTCGGCGATGCCGCCGATCGTTTCCTCGATGGGAACGTTGGGATCAAGACGCGCCGGGCGGTAGATGTCGACGTAGTCGGTGCCGAGGCGCTGCAGCGAATAGGCCAGAAAGTTCTTCACCGCAGCCGGCCGGCAATCCATTCCGGCGAATTCGCCGGCGGGACCGCGCAGCGCGCCGAACTTGACGCTGATCTGGACTTTGTCGCGCGGCCGATCCTTCAGCGCCTCGCGGACCAGCATTTCATTGTGGCCCATGGTGTAAAAATCGCCGGTATCGAGCAGCGTCATGCCCGCATCGAGGGCCGCATGGATGGTGGCGATGCTCTCGCCGCGATCGGCTGGTCCATAAGCGTCCGACATGGCCATGCAGCCGAGACCGAGGCTGGCGACAGTAGGGCCGGTTGAACCGAGTTTGCGTTGTTCCATGATGGCTCTCCTCGAAAAGGCGGCTGATCGCGCCGCGTGACAAAGGCAGATATGCGTCCGCTCCATTGCGCCGATAAGCTGGACAATCAAGAATGGCTTGTTCATTATATCGAACAATGGCAGATCCCGACCTGCGCAACCTCGACGTCTTCGTGGCGGTCGCCCGCACCCGCAATTTCCGGCGCGCAGCGCTCGAAATTCGCGTGTCAGTGTCGAGCCTTAGTCAGCGATTACGGGACTTGGAGGAGCGCCTCGGCGTCCGCCTGATGAACCGCACCACCCGCAGCGTCGCGCTGACCGAGGCGGGTGAGCTGCTGCTGTCGCGCGTCGCTCCGGCTTTGCGTGACGTCGGCGATGCCCTCGATCAGGTCCGGGGCCTGCGCGAGGTGGCGTCGGGACGCCTGCGCATCAACGCGCCGCCGCCGGCGGTCGACCTCGTGCTGGCGCCAATGACCGGGCCATTCCTGGAGGCGCATCCGCAGGTCAATCTCGACATCGTTTCCGAAAGCGGGTTCGTCGATATCGTCAGCGCGGGCTTCGACGCTGGCGTGCGCTATGGCGAGCATCTCGCGCAGGACATGGTGGCGATCCCGCTGAGCGGCCCGCAGAGCTATGTCGTCGTCGCATCGCCTGCTTACGTCGCGCGCCGCGGCAGGCCCAGGCATCCCAAGGACCTTCTCGACCATGACTGCATCCGCGCCCGCTTCAGCAGCGGTGTCATGCATGACTGGGAGTTCGAGAAGGGAGGCCAGCTCATGAAGGTCGATCCGCCGGCAAAGCTGATCTCGACCAATATGGGCCTTGCCATGCGCGCTACGCTCGACGGCGCCGGCATATGGGCAACCCTTGATGGCTACGTGCATGACGCGCTGAAGTCCGGCGCGCTGGTCAGCTTGCTCCAAGATTGGTGCGAGCCGTTCCCGGGCCCGTTCCTGTACTATCCGAGCAGGCGACAGGTGCCGCCGGCATTGCGCGCCTTCATCGATTTCGTCGCAAGCTGGCGCAAGCGCGAGACGCATAAAGCATGATCCGGAAAAGCGTGAAGCGGTTTTCCCTCGCGACAAGCGCGGAACGCGTTTGCGCGGAGATCATGCTCAAACAATAATCCTTAGAGCATGCTCGGCAGCACGCGATCCGGCGGCTTGTGATTGTCGAGGAAGGTGCGGATGTTGATGATCACCTTCTCGCCCATCTCGACGCGGCCTTCGATGGTGGCCGAGCCCATATGCGGCAGCAGCGTCACCTTGCCGGCCTTGGCGAGCCGCACCAGTTTTGGATTGACCGCAGGCTCGTGCTCGTAGACGTCGAGGCCGGCGCCGCCGATTTCGCCGGCTTCGATGAGCTTGATCAGCGTATCCTCGTCGGTCACCCCGCCGCGCGCGGTGTTGACGATGTAGGCGTCTTTGCGGATCAGCTTCAGCCGCCGCGCCGAGAGCAGATGATAGGTTGCCGGCGTGTGCGGACAGTTCACCGAGATGATGTCCATCCGCGCCAGCATCTGGTCGAGGCTTTCCCAATAGGTCGCGCCAAGCTCTTCGGCGATCTTCGGCGCCACGGGCCGGCGGTTGTGATAGTGGATCTGCAAGCCGAAGGCGCGGGCGCGACGTGCGACCGCCTGGCCGATGCGGCCCATGCCGATGATGCCGAGCCGCTTTCCGCCGATGCGATGACCGAGCATCCAGGTCGGCGACCAGCCGGCCCAGGGTTTCCCTTCCGTCAGAATGGAGGCGCCTTCGATCATCCGGCGCGGCACGGCCAGGACCAGCGCCATGGTCATGTCGGCGGTGTCTTCGGTCAAAACCTTCGGCGTGTTGGTGACGGTAATGCCGCGGGCATGCGCGGCCTCGACATCGATATTGTCGACGCCGTTGCCGAAATTCGCGATCAGGCGGAGCTTGCAGTCGGGCTGGTTGATGATGTCGGCGGTGATATGGTCGGTGACGGTCGGAACCAGCACGTCGGCGGTGCGCGCGGCTTCCGCGATCTGCTCGGGCGACATCGGCGTGTCATCGAGATTGATCCGCGCGTCGAACAGTTCGCGCATCCGCGTCTCGATCGAATCCGGCAGCTTGCGCGTCACGACGACGAGGGGCTTTTTCTTCACCGACATTTCCTGCTCTCATCAGGCGTCGCAAGCCGCCTCTGTCGCCAAAGGCTGGCCGTTCAGGCCTCATTAACCCGGTTGTTCGACACTGCGCTTGCCGCGTCGTCCCCGGCGTTTCCTTCAAGCGCTCCCGACATTTCCACGCGGAAAATCGGGGCAAACTGGTTGTTCAAGCGCCCGTCCTCTCTAGCAGAAGACTGGGCCAAGACAAGAACCACGGGTCTGGCTTGCGGATCTCGCTTCGGGAACACCCGCGTGGGGCGGGACAAGGGCTGCGCGGCGGGGTTTTGGACTTTGGGGTGAGGACCCGGCTCAGCCGGTCCTCGACAGGAGACGGGTTGATGGCGTTGGGGCGTTTTTGTGCGGTGATGGCGCTCGTTTGCGGCTGGTTGAGCGCCTCGGTCAGCCCCGGGCATTCGGCGAAAGATAATACACCTCAGACAGCCAGCGGCCTGCCAGTGCCGCGCTATGTCAGCCTCAAGTCGGATCACGTGAACGTCCGCGCCGGCCCGACCAAGGACAATGACGTGGCCTGGGTCTACACCCGCTCCGGCCTGCCGGTCGAGATCACCGCGGAGTTCGAGAACTGGCGCCGGGTGCGTGATTCCGAAGGCTCCGAAGGCTGGGTCTATCACTCGCTGCTATCGGGCCGCCGCACTGCGGTCGTCACCATGAAGCACAAGGACGAGCTCGCACCGATCTATGACCGGGCCGATCCCGACAGCGCGATCGCGGCAAAGCTCCAGGTTGGTGTCGTCACGCAGGTGAAGAAGTGCACCGCGAACTGGTGCCGCGTCACCGGCAACGGCTTCGACGGCTGGATCCAGCAGGAACGCCTCTGGGGCGTCTACTCGGACGAACAGGTGAACTGACGTTATGTCGTCCCGGCGAAGGCCGGGACCCATAATCACAGGGAGAAATTTGGCGAAGACTGGTGGTTACCCGGTTGTCCCGCGGTACAGACACCTGCGCCTACCGATAAACCTCGCGGTATGGGTCCCGGCCTTCGCCGGGACAACGGAAGAGAGAAATCTCAGCGCTTCTTGCGCAGGCGCACGACCATGTCGATGCGCGCGATCTCGTAACCCTCCGGCACCTCCGGCATCTTGGACAGCGCCAGATGCGGATCCTCGATGTCGACCAGCTCGTGGCTGTTCTCGAGGTAATAGTGGTGGTGCGTGGTGACGTTGGTGTCGAAATAGGTCTTGGTGCCGTCGACGCTGACCTGACGCAGCAGGCCGGCATCGGTGAGCTGGTTCAGCGTGTTGTAGACGGTGGCCAGCGAGACCGGGACCTTGGCCAGCGTCGCTTCCTCGTAGAGCATTTCAGCCGTGAGATGGCGTGCACCCTTGCCGAACAGCAGCCAGCCAAGCGCCATCCTCTGGCGCGTCGGCCGGAGGCCGGCGGACTGCAGCATTTCGTTGACGTCGTGCCAGGGGCAGCCGGTCAGGGCCGGCTGGCGGCCGGACAGAAGGGCCGCCGCATGGGCGTCTTCGTCGTGATGGGTCGCGTTGTTTTCGCTCATTTCCAAATTCGGGCACGCGTGAACACTACCTCTCTGCAATATAAGGAGAGATAGATGCAGATGCAAGTTTCTCGCAACTAGAGCGGTTCTAATCAAGCTTGGAACCGGGGAGGGATGGGCGTCATTTTACCTTCATGAGACCACTTTGCCACCCGAAATAGCCTGTGTTAGAGAGCGCCCGGTTCCGCTTAACCGATTTTGGCGCAGCCAAGCATTGAGGCTTGGTCCGCAGACCATCCGGGCTCTCGGTATTCGCGCCTGACGACGGCAATGGGCGTTGCTTCCGAGCAAGACGGGGCCCATTTTTGCCAGAAACGCCGCTCAATCGGGGTTAGAAAAGAGGCTTCCGCATGTTGAACAGGCGCAACGGTTACGAATACGAGGATTTGCTGGCATGTGCCCGCGGCGAGATGTTCGGCCCGGGCAACGCGCAATTGCCGCTGCCGCCGATGCTCATGTTCGACCGCATTGCGGAAATCAGCGAGACCGGCGGTGAATTCGGCAAGGGAGTGGTGCGCGCCGAGCTCGACGTGAAGCCCGACCTCTGGTTTTTCGGCTGCCACTTCAAGAACGACCCGGTGATGCCCGGCTGCCTCGGCCTCGATGCGCTGTGGCAAATGGTCGGCTTTTATTTAGGCTGGAGCGGCGGTGAAGGTCGCGGCCGCGCGCTTGGCCTGAACGAGTTGAAGTTCAGCGGCCAGGTGCTGCCCGAGGCCCGCAAGGTTGTGTACAACATCGATATCAAGCGCGTGATGCGTTCAAAGCTGGTGCTCGGTATCGCCGACGGATGGCTTTCGGTCGATGACCAGATTATCTATCGCGCGAAGGATCTGAAGGTCGGCCTGTTCAAGCAGGGCACGAGCCTGGGCTGAGCGCATCACCAAGAAGACAACGATTGAGGCGAGGCTGTCATGAGGCGGGTTGTGGTCACCGGGATGGGCATTGTCTCCTCCATCGGAAACAACACCCAGGAAGTGCTTGCGAGCCTTCACGAGGCGAAGTCGGGCATTTCGCGGGCTGAGAAATATGCCGAGCTCGGCTTCCGTTCGCAGGTGCAGGGTGCGCCGACGATCGATCCTGCGACGGTTGTCGACCGGCGTGCGATGCGCTTCCTCGGCCAGGGTGCTGCGTGGAATCACATTGCGATGGAGCAGGCGATCCAGGATTCCGGTCTCGGACCTGACGAAGTCTCCAATGTCCGCACCGGCATCATCATGGGGTCCGGCGGCCCGTCCGCCCGCACCATCGTCGAGGCCGCCGACATCACCCGCACCAAGGGGCCGAAGCGCGTCGGCCCGTTTGCAGTGCCGAAGGCGATGTCGTCAACGGCGTCGGCAACGCTCGCGACCTGGTTCAAGATCAAGGGCGTGAACTATTCGATCTCGTCGGCCTGCGCCACGTCGAACCACTGCGTCGGCAATGCCTATGAGACGATCCAGATCGGCAAGCAGGACGTCATCTTCGCCGGCGGCTGCGAGGAGCTGGACTGGTCGCTGTCGGTGCTGTTCGACGCCATGGGCGCGATGTCCTCGAAGTACAACGATACGCCCGCCACGGCGTCGCGTCCTTACGACGTCAACCGCGACGGCTTCGTCATCGCCGGCGGCGCCGGCGTGCTGGTGCTGGAAGAGCTCGATCATGCCAAGGCGCGCGGCGCGCGCATCTATGGCGAGATCGTCGGCTACGGCGCGACGTCCGACGGCTATGACATGGTCGCTCCTTCCGGCGAGGGCGCCGAGCGCTGCATGCGCATGGCGATGTCGACGGTGAAGACCAAGGTCGACTACATCAACCCGCACGCTACTTCGACGCCGGCCGGCGATCCGCCGGAGATCGAAGCGCTCCGAAGGGTTTTCGGCGTCGGCGAGAAGTGCCCGCCGATCTCGGCGACCAAGGCGCTGACCGGCCACTCGCTGGGCGCGACCGGCGTGCAGGAGGCGATCTACTCGCTGCTGATGATGAACAATGGCTTCATCTGCGAGAGCGCGCACATCCAGGAGCTCGATCCCGTGTTCGCCGACATGCCGATCGTGCGCAAGCGCATCGACAACGTCAAAATCGGCGCCGTGCTGTCGAACTCCTTCGGCTTCGGCGGCACCAACGCCACGCTGGTGTTCAGCCGGCTGGATGCGTGACGTCTTTGTCGACGCGTCATTGATTTTCTTGTCATGGCCGGCAAAAGCGCGAAGCGCGTCTTCGCGCTAGATGTCCCGGCCATCCACGTCTTGGCGGGCGGCTGCAAAGGGCGTGGATGCCCGGGACAAGCCCGGCCATGACGAAAACGGAAAGCGATCGAAAAGATGCAGGAATTGATGAAGGGCAAGCGCGGTCTGATCATGGGCATCGCCAATGATCACTCCATCGCCTGGGGCATGGCGAAGACGCTGCATGCCCATGGCGCCGAGCTCGCCTTCACCTTCCAGGGCGACGCCCAGGGCAAGCGCGTCAAGCCGCTGGCGGAGCAGCTCGGTGTGGAGCTGGTGCTGCCCTGCGATGTCGAGGACCTCGCCAGCGTCGATGCCACGTTTGCTGCGCTGCGCGAAAAATGGGGACAGCTCGACTTCGTGATTCATGCGATCGGCTTCGCCGACAAGAACGAGCTGAAGGGCCGCTACGCCGACACCAGCCGCGAGAACTTTTCGCGCACCATGGTGATCTCCTGCTTCTCCTTCACGGAGGTGGCCAAGCGCGCCGCCGAGCTGATGCCGCAGGGCGGCAGCATGATCACGCTGACCTACGGCGCCTCGATGCGCGCGATGCCGAATTACAACGTGATGGGCGTCGCCAAGGCAGCGCTGGAAGCATCCGTGCGCTATCTCGCCGCGGATTTCGGACCGCGCGGCATCCGCGTCAACGCGATCTCCGCCGGCCCCGTGCGCACGCTCGCCGGCTCCGGCATCGGCGAGGCGCGCGCGATGTTCGCATTCCAGCAGAAGCACTCGCCGCTCGGTCGCGGTGTCACGCTCGACGAGCTTGGCGGCTCGGCGCTGTATCTGTTGTCGGACCTGTCCGGCGGCGTGACCGGCGAAATCCACTATGTCGATTCCGGCTACAACATCGTCCTGATGCCGAAGCCGGAGGATATGAAGGCGTCGGAGCAGGACTAAGGTGCTAGCGGCTATTATCCCGCCGCGATCTTCTCCGCGCGCTGGAAGGCCGGTCGCGCCATGCAGCGCGCCAGATAAGCTTCGAAGGCCGGACGCGACGGCACCATCTTGAACAGGCGCACCGCGAAATTCAGGCCCGACCCGACCGTGATATCCGCGGCGGAAAATTCCTCGCCGAGAATCCATGGTCCTTTGGCGAGCGCAGCTTCCAGCACGTCGAAGACCTGCGTCGCGCTGCCCCAGGCCGCTGTCGAGGCCGGGATCTCGATCTTGGTGAAGATCTGGATGATGGCGGGCTCGATGCAGCCCGGCGAGAAGAACAGCCATTGCAGATAGCGCGCGCGGCGCGGATCGGTCACAGGCGGCGCGAGCTTCGTCTCGGGATAGCGGTCGGCAACATAGGCGCAGATTGCCGCCGCTTCGGCGAGCGCGGCGTCACCATCGGTCAGCGCCGGCACCTTGCCCATCGGATTGACCTTGAGGAAATCCGGCGCCTTCTGCGCGCGGGTCGAAATGTCGGTCAGCACGCGCTCATAGGGCAGTCCGCTCTCTTCCATCAGCCAGAGCGTGGTGAAGGAGCGTGAGCGGGGCGACCAATAGAGCTTGATCATGGCGCGTTTCCTTTTTTCTTCCACCGGCAATACTTCATCGTAAACCCGTTCGACGGCTCGATCCCTTCCTTCTCGAACACAAAGCCCTCACGCTCGTACCAGCGCCAGGCCTTTTCGTTCTCGCGCACGCAACGCAGGTATATTTCATCCGGCAGTTGCGTACGTGTGAAGGCGAGCAGTTTCCGGCCGAGCGATTTGCCCTGGTAGGCGGGTGCAACGAAGAGCTGGTCGAGATAGAGCTTCGGTAGATGCAATGCCAGCATTGCGGCGATCGTGCCGTGATCGTCGGCGACGAACAGGCTCCAACCGCCCTCGATCTCGCGCCTGATACGCGCGCGCAGATTCGCGAGCAGGAAGTTGCTCGCCTCGGCGAGCCCGGTCGAAACCCAGCTCTGCATCCAGACCCGGGCGATCTCGTCATATTCGTCCGCGTGGCCGGATCGGATGATCGGATCGGACATGGGGTGCTCTTCGTTCAAGCCCGGTGGCTGAGCGCAATTTGCTGCGGGCGCGCCTTGCCGGCCGACAGGCACACCACCTCGGAAATTTGCAGCAGCTGCCGCGCCAGCGGGCTGGTCTTGCGCCAGACCATGCCGATGGTGCGCGAGGGCTCCGGGTCGCGGAAGCGCGAGAGCGAGACCGAGGCCGATCGCGTTTCCACCGGCACGGCCATTTCAGGAATCAGGGTGACGCCGATGCCGGCGCTGACCATCTGGACCAGCGTCGACAGCGAATTCGCATCCAACATCTCGCGTGGCGGCGCCGATTGCATGTTGCAGAACGACAGCGCTTGATCGCGGAAGCAGTGCCCCTCTTCGAGTAGCAACAGCCGCATTTCCCGCATCATCTCCCGGGAAGGTGCTGGCGTTCCCTCGTCCGTGCCCGGGCGGACCAGCAAGAACTTCTCCTCGAACAATGCGACCTCGGTGAGTGAGGGTTCGGACACCGGCAGTGCGACGATGGCGGTGTCGAGGCGGCCTTCGACCAGTTCCTGGATCAGCCGCGGCGTCATCGTCTCGCGGACGCGGATGTCGAGCTCCGGGTGCATGCGTGTGAGATTCTTGGTGATCTTGGGCAAGAGATAGGGCGCGATTGTCGGGATCATGCCGATGCGCAGGCGGCCGGCAAACCGGTCCTGTGAGGCGCGCGCGAAATCGCCGAGCTCGTCGACCGAGCGCAGGATATCGCGGACGCGCGGCGCGAGCTCTTCGCCGAACCGCGTCAGCGCCACCTGCCGGGCGCTGCGCTCCAGCAGCAGGCCGCCGAGCGCCTCCTCCAGTTCCTTGATCTGCATCGACAGGGCCGGCTGCGAGATCGAGCACGCCTCTGCCGCACGGCCGAAATGGCCCTGACGCGCCAGCGCATCGAAATACCGGAGCTGGCGCATCGTCACGTTGACCATCAGAAAATCCTATCGCAGCGATCATTAAAGTCAACTTCCCCTGATAGGATGCGAGGCTTAGAGTGGTTTTACCTGGTCAAAGGCGCAGTCTGACGCCACCAGAGGAGGTATTCATGGACGACACTTCGAAGTGCCCGTTTCCGGGCGGAAAACCCGCGCGGGCGAACCGCGACTGGTGGCCAACTCAGCTCAGCATCGAGATGCTGCATAAGAATTCCGGCCTGTCCGATCCGATGGGCAAGGAATTCGACTATGCCAAGGAGTTCAAGAGCCTCGACCTGAACGCGGTCATCAAGGACCTGACCGCGCTGATGACGGAGTCGCAGGAATGGTGGCCCGCCGACTTCGGCCATTACGGCGGTCTCATGATCCGCATGGCCTGGCACAGCGCGGGCACCTACCGTATCACCGACGGCCGCGGTGGCGCCGGTGCTGGCCAGCAGCGCTTCGCTCCGCTCAACAGCTGGCCCGACAACGCCAACCTCGACAAGGCGCGCCGGCTGCTCTGGCCGATCAAGCAGAAATACGGCCGCAAGATCTCATGGGCCGACCTGATGGTGCTCGCCGGCAACGTCGCGCTGGAATCGATGGGCTTCAAGACGTTCGGTTTCGCCGGCGGCCGCGCCGACGTCTGGGAGCCGGAAGAATTGTATTGGGGTCCTGAAGGCACCTGGCTGGGCGACGAACGCTACAGCGGCGAGCGCCAGCTGGCCGAGCCGCTTGGCGCGGTGCAGATGGGCCTGATCTACGTCAATCCGGAGGGACCTAACGGCAAGCCGGATCCGATCGCTGCGGCAAAGGACATCCGCGAGACCTTCTTCCGCATGGCAATGAACGACGAGGAGACCGTCGCGCTGATCGCCGGCGGTCACACCTTCGGCAAGACCCATGGCGCAGGCGATCCGTCGCTCGTCGGGCCTGAGCCGGAAGCGGGCGCGCTCGAGGATCAGGGCCTCGGCTGGAAGAGCAAGCATGGCACCGGCGTCGGCGCCGATGCGATCACCGGCGGCCCGGAAGTCACCTGGACGCAGACTCCCACGAAGTGGAGCAATTTCTTCTTCGAGAACCTGTTCAAGTACGAATGGGAGCTGACGAAGAGCCCGGCGGGCGCGCAGCAGTGGAAGGCCAAGGGTGCGGAGGCGAGCATCCCGGACGCGTTCGACAAGTCCAAGAAGCATCTGCCGACGATGCTGACGACCGACCTCTCGCTGCGCCTCGATCCGGCCTACGAGAAGATCTCGCGGCGTTTCTTCGAGCATCCCGATCAGTTCGCGGACGCCTTTGCCCGCGCCTGGTTCAAGCTCACCCATCGCGACATGGGACCGATCGTGCGCTATCTCGGTCCGCTGGTGCCGAAGGAGACGCTGATCTGGCAGGATCCGATTCCGGCGGTGAATCACGAGCTGGCAAGTGATCAGGACATCGCCTCGCTGAAGACGAAGATCCTGGCCTCGGGTCTCTCGGTGCCGGAGCTGGTCTCGACGGCGTGGGCGTCGGCATCGACGTTCCGCGGCTCGGACAAGCGCGGCGGCGCCAACGGCGCGCGCATTCGCCTCAGCCCCCAGAAGGACTGGGAGGTGAACCAGCCGGCCCAGCTCTCGAAGGTTCTCGGCAAGCTCGAAGCGATCCAGAAGGAGTTCAACGCTTCGGCCGGTGCGAAGAAGGTCTCTCTTGCAGACCTGATCGTGCTCGGCGGCACTGCCGCGGTCGAGAAAGCCGCGAAGGACGCCGGCGTCGACGTGAAGGTCTCCTTCACGCCGGGCCGCATGGATGCCTCGCAGGAGCAGACTGACGCTGCTTCCTTCACACCGCTCGAGCCGCGGGTCGATGGTTTCCGCAACTACACTGGCAAGCGGCATCAGTTCATGATGCCCGAGGAAGCTCTCGTCGATCGCGCGCAGCTGCTGCGGCTCAGCGGGCCCGAGCTGACTGTGCTCGTCGGCGGCCTGCGCGTGCTCGGCGCCAATGCCGGTGATTCGAAGAACGGCGTCCTCACCTCGAAGGTGGGAACGCTGACCAACGACTTCTTCGTCAACCTGCTCGACATGAGCACGCAGTGGGCCCCGGCCGGCACGGACGGCACCTACGAAGCACGCGACCGCAAGACCAATGCGGTGAAGTGGACCGGCACCCGCGCCGACCTGATCTTCGGCTCGCACTCGCAGCTCCGCGCCTTCGCCGAGGTCTATGCCTCGTCGGACGCCAAGGAGCAGTTCGTGAAGGACTTTGCGACGGCCTGGACCAAGGTGATGAACCTCGACCGGTTCGATCTCGCCGCCTGATCCTGACGATCAGCAAGCGTTCAACAAAAAGGGCGGCCGTGAGGCCGCCCTTCGTTTTTCCGATATGTGCTGGCGTTTACTCGCCGGCCGCTTCGCGGGGAGCCTGCTGGCCGTCGGCACCCTTGGCCTCGAGGTCCTCGCCGGTCTCCTGGTCGACCACCTTCATCGACAGCCGCGTCTTGCCGCGGTCGTCGAAGCCGAGCAGCTTGACCTTGACCTTGTCGCCTTCCTTGACGACGTCGGAGGTCTTCTGCACGCGCGCCGAAGCGAGCTGGCTGATGTGGACGAGGCCGTCCTTGGAGCCGAAGAAATTCACGAAGGCGCCGAACTCCATCACCTTGACGACGGTGCCCTCATAGATCTGGCCGACTTCCGGATCGGAGGCGATCGACTTGATCCACTTGATCGCGGCCTTCATCGCCTCGCCGTCGCTGGAAGCGACCTTCACGGTGCCGTCGTCCTCGATGTTGACCTTGGCGCCGGTCTTCTCGACGATCTCGCGGATCACCTTGCCGCCGGTGCCGATCACTTCGCGGATCTTGTCGGTGGCGATCTTGAAGGTCTCGATGCGCGGCGCGTATTCGCCGAGCTCGGCGCGCGCATTGGTGAGCGCCTTGGACATCTCGCCGAGGATGTGGATACGCCCATCCTTGGCCTGGCCGAGCGCGACCTTCATGATCTCCTCGGTGATGCCCTCGATCTTGATGTCCATCTGGAGCGAGGTGATGCCCTGCTCGGTGCCGGCGACCTTGAAGTCCATGTCGCCGAGATGGTCCTCGTCACCGAGGATGTCCGACAGAACCGCGAAGCGCTTGTCTTCGAGGATCAGGCCCATCGCGATGCCCGCGGTCGGCCGCTTCAACGGCACGCCGGCGTCCATCAGCGCGAGCGAAGCGCCGCAGACCGAAGCCATCGACGAAGAGCCGTTGGATTCGGTGATCTCCGAGACCACGCGGATCGTGTAGGGGAACTCGTGATGCGGCGGCAGCACCGGGTGGATCGCGCGCCAGGCAAGCTTGCCGTGGCCGATCTCGCGGCGCTTGGTGCCGCCGAGGCGACCGGTCTCACCGACCGAGTAGGGAGGGAAGTTGTAGTGCAGCAGGAACGTCTCTTTGTACGTTCCCGACAGCGCGTCGATGTACTGCTCGTCCTCGCCGGTGCCGAGCGTGGTCACGACCACCGCCTGGGTCTCACCGCGGGTAAACAGCGCCGAGCCGTGAGCGCGGGGCAGCACGCCGACTTCGGCGATGATGTTGCGCACGGTCTTGGAATCACGGCCGTCGATGCGCTTGCCGGTATCGAGGATGTTCCAGCGAACGATCTTGGCTTCGAGCTCCTTGAACACGCCGCCGATGCGCAGCTTGTCGTATTTCGGCTCCTGCCCTTCAGGGAAATAATGGGCGATCACCTTTTCCTTGACCTTGCCGACCGCGGCGTAGCGATCCTGCTTGACCGGAATGGCGTAGGCGTCGCGCAGCTCCTGCTCGACGATGCCGAGCATTTCCTTTTCGAGCGCCGAATTGTCGATCGTGGTGACCTCGCGCGGCTCCTTCGCGGCCTTCTCGGCAAGCTCGATGATCGCGTTGATCACCGGCTGGAAGTGGCGGTGACCGAACATCACCGCGCCGAGCATGATGTCTTCGTTCAGTTCCTTGGCTTCCGATTCCACCATCAGCACGGCGTCGGCGGTGCCGGCGACGACGAGGTCGAGCTGGGTGTCGACCATCTCGTCGAGGGTCGGATTGAGCACGTATTCGTCATTGACGAAGCCGACGCGCGCTGCGCCGATCGGACCCTTGAAGGGAGCGCCCGACAGGGTCAGCGCAGCCGACGATGCCACCAGCGCCACGATATCGGGATCGTTCTCCATGTCGTGCGACAGCACGGTGACGATCACCTGGGTCTCGTTGCGCCAGCCGTCGACGAACAGCGGACGGATAGGACGGTCGATCAGGCGGGAGACCAGCGTCTCCTTCTCGGTCGGACGGCCCTCGCGCTTGAAATAGCCGCCGGGAATGCGGCCCGCGGCGTAGGTCTTTTCCTGATAGTCGACGGTCAGCGGCAGGAAGTCGACGCCTTCGCGCGGCGACTTCGCCGCGACGACGGTGGCGAGCACCACGGTCTCGCCGTAGGTGGCGACGACGGCGCCGTCGGCCTGGCGTGCGATCTTGCCGGTTTCGAGCTTGAGAGGGCGTCCGCCCCAGTCGATCTCGACGGAATGCTTATTGAACATAGATGTCTTCTTTCATGGGTTCTCGAAAGAAGGACGGGTCGAAAAACAAAAACCATGCGCAAGATTGCGGGACGTTGATCGGAGCGGGCGATCAGCGTCCTGCGATCCTGCCATGGTTTTTGGATTTCGGATGGCGTCCATCTTTTCGGGTCATACGGGCGCCTTGCCCGTTGCGCCCAGCCGCCGGATTGCTGCTGGACTGTCAGTCGGCACGAACGCGAACACCGAAACGCGGTCTTCGCCCATCATGCCCCGGATGCGAATCATCGTTGGCTCGCACCCGACGCGCACGCAGCCTCGATCAAAAACCTTTAAACAAACGCTTTCGTTCGAAACCACGCGCGAAAACGCGCGCCATTGGCGCGCGCAGGAACACTTAACGACGAATGTTGTGCTTCTCGAGCAACGCCTTGTAGCGCGCCTCGTCCTTCTTCTTCACATAGTCGAGGAGCGAGCGGCGCGTCGAGACCAGCTTCAAGAGGCCGCGACGCGAATGGTTGTCCTTCACGTGGGTCTTGAAATGGCTCGTGAGGTTGTTGATGCGTTCCGAAAGGATCGCGACCTGCACCTCGGGCGAACCGGTGTCGCCGGCTTTGTTGGCATTCGTCTTGATGACTTCCGCTTTGCGTTCTGCGGCAATCGACATCGTCAATTTCTCTCGTTGCGACCGGAGTTGGCAGTCAGGCCGGTCAGGTTGAACACACGCTTGGGGATGATTTCGCCATTGCCAACTTCAGCAAGCGCGAGAAGCCGGCCTGCCACCGTGACATAGACTGTGCCGCTACAATTGGGCGCATCCCGTCCGCGCAACAAAACGGCCTGGCCCCGATGGAGCCTTGCCGCATCAGCCCGAGTGACGGCCAGTGCCGGGATGTCGTCCAGCGCGGTCTCAACGGGCATAAGCGCGTCGGCGAGGCTGCCCTCGCCGGACGCGGCTCTATCGCACAAAGCCTCCAGCTGATCCAGCGGAATCATGTCGTTCTCGCCGAATGGGCCGACCAGGGTCCGCCGCAGCGCGCAGATATGGCCATAGGTGCCGAGAATCCGGCCCATATCGCGGGCCAGCGCGCGGACATAGGTGCCCTTGCCGCACTCGGCCTCGAACGTCGACCGGTCCTTATCTGGTTGATCTACAAGGGATAAATGGTGAATCTGGACCGGGCGGGGGGCCAGCTCCACGATCTCGCCGTCGCGGGCGAGGTCATAGGCGCGCTCGCCTTGGACCTTGATCGCGGAATAACGCGGCGGGACCTGCTCGATCACCCCGGTGAAACGGGGCAGCAGGGCCTCGATAGCCTCCCGGGTCGGCCGCTGGTCGGAGGTCGCGGTGACCCGGCCCTCGATATCGTCGGTGTCGCGCTCCTCGCCCCAGCACACGGTGAAGCGGTAGCGCTTGCGCCCGTCCATGACGAAGGGAACCGTCTTGGTGGCTTCCCCGAGCGCGATCGGCAGGCCGCCGGAGGCGAGCGGATCGAGCGTGCCGGCATGGCCGGCGCGCTTGGCCTGGAACAGGCGCTTGAGCACGGCAACGGCCTGTGTCGAGGTCATGCCGATCGGCTTGTCGAGCACGACCCAGCCGTGGACGTCGCGCCGGTCGCGGCGCGGCTGATTGCCCTTCTGCTTGTTGGCACGTGGATCGTTGTTGACGCGGCGCGGCTCCTGATGCGGCTGAGCATCGCCGCCGACGTCTGCAAAATTATTTTTCTGCACGTCGCGCACATCAGGCTCTTCGCCGCCGATCGTACCGTGAGCGGGGTCCATCGTCATTGTTCTTCTTCCCGATCCGAATCCGGATCCTGTTCCAGGTCCTTCTGCACCGCAGGCGTTCGCAAAAGCTTCTCGATCCGTTCCGCTTCGTCGAATCGTTCGTCGACGCGGAAGCGAAGGTCAGGTGCAAATTTCAGGTTAACGCGCCGCGCGACCTCGCCGCGCAGGAATTTCTTGTTGCGTTCGAGCGCAGCGATCACGACCTCGGTGTCGCGGCCACCAAGCGGCATCACATAGACTGTCGCGAGCTTCAGGTCGGGCGACATCCGTACCTCCGGCACGGTGACGATGTGGCCTTCAAGGTCCGCATCATGCACGCTGCCTTGCGCCAGAATATCGGCTATCGCGTGGCGAACCTGCTCGCCGACCCGCAGCTGACGCTGCGAGCCTCCGCCTGGCGCGGAACTTTTCTTCTGATGGTGGCGGGGCATTGCTGAAAATCACCTCGTCATGCCCGTGTTTGCGACACGGGCATTGTCATTTGTCCTGTTGAAACGAATGAGGCGCGGATGGCCGGAAAAATCCGGCCATCGCGTTCTCGCAATTTCAGTTCAAAAAGATCCGGACGCTTCGGTAAGATTTGGACTTACAGGGAGCGCTGGATCGTCTCCACGCGATAACACTCGATCACGTCACCGGCACGCATGTCGTGATAGTTCTCGAAGGCCATGCCGCATTCCTGGCCGGCCTGGACTTCCTTCACTTCGTCCTTGAAGCGCTTCAGCGTCGACAGCTTGCCTTCGTGCACGACGACGTTGTCGCGGATCAGGCGCACATTGGCGCCGCGTTCCACGGTGCCGTCGGTGACGCGGCAGCCGGCGACCTTGCCGACCTTGGAGATGTTGAAGATCTCCAGGATGGCGGCATTGCCGAGCATGGTTTCGCGCAAGGTCGGCGCGAGCAGGCCGCTCATCGCCTTCTTCACGTCGTCCACGAGGTCGTAGATGATGTTGTAGTAGCGGATCTCGATGCCGTTGCGCTTGGCGGCCGCGGCCGCCTCCTTGTTGGCTCGAACCGAGAACCCGATGATCGCGGCGTTGAAACCTTCCGCCAGCGTGACGTCGGATTCCGAGATGCCGCCGACGCCGGCATGCAGGATGCGGGCGGCGACTTCGTCGGTGCCGAGCTTCTCCAGCGAGCCGAGGATCGCTTCCAGCGAGCCCTGCACGTCGGCCTTGATGATCAGCGGGAATTCCTTGCGGCCCGCCGTCTTCAACTGCGACATCATCTGCTCGAGCGAGCCGCGCATGCCGGAGATCGAGGCCGCCGCGTTCTCGCGCTTCTGGTGGGCGCGGTAGCTGGTGACCTGGCGGGCGCGGGCTTCGTTCTCGACGACCGCGAGACGATCGCCAGCTTCCGGCGGGCCGTTGAAGCCGAGCACCTCGACCGGCACCGACGGACCTGCTTCCTGCACCGTCTCGCCCTGATCGGAGATCAGTGCGCGGACGCGGCCCATCTCGGCGCCGGCGACGATGATGTCGCCGACACGAAGCGTGCCGCGCTGGACCAGCACGGTCGCGACCGGACCACGGCCGCGGTCGAGCTTGGCCTCGATCACGGTGCCTTCGGCCGGGCGCTCGGAGTTGGTTTTCAGGTCGAGGATGTCGGCCTGGAGCGCGATCATCTCGAGCAGCTTGTCGAGATTGGTCTTGTTTTTCGCGGACACTTCGACGTCGACGACTTCGCCGCCGAACGACTCCACCTGCACCTCGTGCTGGAGCAGCTCGGTGCGCACGCGCTCGGGCTTCGCGTCGGGCTTGTCGATCTTGTTGATGGCAACGATGATCGGCACGCGCGCCGCCTTGGCGTGGTTGATGGCTTCGATCGTCTGCGGCATCACGCCGTCATCGGCCGCAACCACCAGCACGACGATGTCGGTCACCTTGGCGCCGCGGGCGCGCATTGCGGTGAACGCAGCGTGGCCGGGCGTGTCGATGAAGGTGATCTTCTTGCCGCTTTCGGGCGACACCACCTGATAGGCGCCGATATGCTGGGTGATGCCGCCGGCTTCGCCGGAGACAACGTTGGCGTGGCGGAGCGCGTCGAGCAACGAGGTCTTGCCGTGGTCGACGTGGCCCATCACGGTCACGACCGGCGAGCGTGGCTCGGTGTCGCTGGAATCTTCGATGGCGTCGAACAGGCCTTCTTCGACGTCGGAGGCCGCCACGCGCTTCACGGTGTGGCCGAGTTCCTCAGCGATGAGCTGGGCGGTGTCGGCATCGATCACGTCGGTGATCTTGTGCATCGCGCCCTGCTTCATCAGCATGCGGATGACGTCGACCGCGCGCTCGGCCATGCGGTTGGCGAGTTCCTGGATGGCGATCGCTTCCGGAATGACCACCTCGCGGATAAGTTTTTCCTTCGGCTCGTTCGAGACGTGGCCCTTCAGGCGCTGGGTGCGGCGGCGGAACGACGCGATCGAGCGCTCACGCACGTCGCCGGCACTGAGCGCGGTGACGAGCGTCAGGCGGCCGCGCTCCTTCTGCGGACCCGGCTTGTGGGTGGTCTTGGGGGCTGCCACGGGACGCATGGCGCCGCCGGGACCGCGACGGATCTGGCGCGGAGCCTCCTCTTCGTCCGGCCCGGCCGCGACCCCGGGGGCACGACCTGGCGCGCCGGCCGGCCGCTGTGCGGTCGTCGTCGCAGGTCGCGCTGTGGTGGTCGCAGGTCGTGACGTGGTCGTCGCGGATCGCGGTGCGCTGGTGGCCGGTGCGGCCGTCGCAGCCCGAGCCGCAGATTGCGACTGTTCACCCTCGCCAAAGCGCTTCTTGGCCTCGGTCTCGGCCTTGCGCTTGGCTTCCTCTTCGTGGCGATGGCGCTCGTCCTCGGCCTTGCGGCGGGCTTCGGCGGCCTCGCGCTCGACGCGCTCGGCGCTTTCGCGGACGGCGCGGCGCTGGGCTTCGTCTTCGGCCTGACGGCGCTCCTCGACTTCACGCACCTTGGCATCGGCGAGCGCACTGGCGCGGGCCGAACGTTCGTCCTCGGTCAGCGTACGCAGCACCACGCCGGAACCGGCGTTGCGCGGCGGGGCAGCCTTCGGCACGGGGCGCGGCTCCGCAGCGGGCGCGACCGGCGCCGGCTTGGCGGCCTCGGGCGCATGCGGCTCGGGGCCGCCGTCGATACGGCGCTTGCCGCGCTTCTCGACCACGACCTGCTTGCTCCGGCCATGGCTGAAGCTCTGGCGCACGGTGCCCGTTTCGACGCGCGGCTTGAGCGATAGCGTCTTGCTCGGAACGCTCAGCTTCTTGTCGCCAGGGGTCTTGGTATCAACCATTCAGCAGTCCTAATCCTGATCTTTGTTAACGTTGTGCGTTGCCGCACCGTCCTATCGGGTGATCGTTGTCTCTCAGAAATCCTGGCCGCGCTTTTCGGTAATCTTGTCATCGTCCGCCATCCGGTATCGGACCAGCATCTGGCTACGTGACAGGAATGACCTGCTCGCCGGGCCCGCGAGCAGCGCAGCATGTATCACATTTGACCGGGTAAGTGCCAAATCCAATTCTACCGATTTCAGTGCGGTCACGACGGGAATCTGCGGCTTGGCGCCGCGATTCCCGTCATTTTGACGCGCCAGCATGTCCAATTTGCGGATTCCGTCCGCGGCCCCGTCGCTAGCGTGGATCAGGACCTCGACCGTGCCTTCCCGCAGGGCGCTCTCGACCTTGCCGAAGCCGGCCACGATCTGGCGCGCCTTGGCGGCGATCCCAAGGGCTTCCATCACGCTCCGGACCAGGAGCACCTCGATGTCGGACGGAAGCGTCTGAGGAGTGCGCAGCTCGCGCTTGAAGGCTTTGCTAAACTGGTGACGACGGACGGCTTCCGCAACCGTCTGCCGCGAGGCCGATATCCACATGCCGCGCCCGGGCAGCTTGCGCTTGAGATCGGGAACTATGTCGCCCTGGGGGGAAATGACGAAGCGGATCAGCTCGTCGATCGGCCGGACCTCGCGGCTGACCGCGCACATCCGCGTGGTCGCGGACCTTTCGGTCCGCGGGCCATTGTCGAGATCGTGGTCAGTATCCGCAAGCATCCGGGCGACATCTCCTGCTGCCCTTAAGCCGGCTGATCTTCGGCCGCCTCAGCCTCTTCGGCCGGCTTGGCCAAGTCGGCTTCGGTGATCCAGCCGGCCTTGACGCGCGCCTGCATGATCATGGCTTCCGCATCGTCGCGGGAGACGTCGAGGCCTTCGAACGCGCCGGCGAACTTGGTCTGCTCGCCACCTTCCTTGCGCTCGGTCCAGCCGACCAAATCGTCGGTGGCGCAGCCGGCGAGATCGTCGACGGTCTTGATGTCGTTCTCGCCGAACTTCACCAGCATCTTCGAGGTCACGCCAGGCACGTCCTTGACTGCGTCCTCGACGCCGAGTTCCTTGCGCTTGGTCTCGAGCTCGGCTTCCTGCTGCTCGAGATATTCGCGGGCGCGGTTCTGAAGTTCCTGCGCGGTCTCCTCGTCGAAGCCTTCGATGCCGGCGAGTTCCTTGATATCCACCATCGCGAGTTCCTCGACCGAGGTGAAGCCTTCGGACGCCAGCAACTGGCCGACGACCTCGTCGACATTGAGCGATTCCATGAAAACGCGGGTGGAATTCTCGAAGTCAGCCTGACGGCGCTCCGATTCCTCCTGCTCGGTCAGGATGTCGATGTCCCAGCCGGTGAGCTGCGAGGCGAGACGGACGTTCTGGCCGCGGCGGCCGATCGCCAGCGAGAGCTGGTTGTTGGTGTCGGGCACCACGACTTCGATACGCTCGCGGTCCTCGTCGATCACGACCTTGGAGACTTCGGCCGGAGCCAGCGCGTTAACCACGAAGGTCGCGATGTCGGGCGACCAGGGAATGATGTCGATCTTCTCGCCCTGCAATTCGTTCACCACCGCCTGCACGCGCGAGCCGCGCATACCGACGCAGGCGCCGACCGGATCGACCGAGGAATCGCGGGAAATCACGCCGATTTTCGCGCGCGAGCCCGGATCGCGGGCCACCGCCTTGATCTCGACGATGCCGTCATAGATCTCGGGCACTTCCTGCGCGAACAGCTTCGCCATGAACTGCGGATGGGTGCGGGAGAGGAAGATCTGCGGGCCGCGGGTTTCGCGGCGGACGTCGAAGATGTAGGCGCGGACACGGTCGCCGTTGCGGAAGACTTCGCGCGGCAGCATCTCGTCGCGGCGGATGATGGCTTCGCCACGGCCGAGGTCGACGATCACGCTGCCATATTCGACGCGCTTGACGACGCCGTTGACGATGTCGCCGATGCGGTCCTTGAATTCCTGATATTGCCGGTCGCGCTCGGCCTCGCGCACCTTCTGCACGATGACCTGCTTGGCCGATTGCGCGGCGATACGGCCGTATTCCAGCGGCGGCAGGGTGTCGGCGATGGTGTCGCCGACCTGGGCGCCGGGATTGGCGCGCTGCGCGTCCGCCAGCGAGATCTGGTTGGAATGGTTTTCGACCGTGTCGACCACCAGCATGTGGCGCGACAGCCGCAGTTCGCCCTTCTTCGGGTCGATCTCGGCATGAACGTCAGTCTCACTGCCGTAACGTGCCCGCGCCGCCTTGGCGATGGCGTCCTCCATCGCCGCGATGACGATGCCGCGGTCGATCGATTTTTCGCGCGCAACGGCGTCGGCGATCTGGAGCAGTTCAAGTCGATTGGCGCTGACTGCCATGGCTAGTCTCCTTCGTCAGGCTCGATCTCGCCGCGCCGCGCTCGTTCGGCAGCAAGGCGATGCTTCTTTGTATTGGTCGGGGCCGGCTTCTTTTGCGGCTTGGTGTTCTTGGTCGTCTTCTCACTGATGCTGGCGTGCGGTGCAGCCGGCGGCTCCAAGCCGAGATTGCGGCGCATCTCGCGCGCCTCGGCCTTGCCGCGCCGCATGGATTCCGCGACCAGCTCGTCGGTCAGCACCAGCCGCGCCTCGCCGATATCCTCCATCACCAGAAGGACCTCGGCATCGTCATTGGTCTTGGCCTTGACGTCGTCGCGTATCAGCCGCACGCGGTCGCCCTCGACGCCTGCGAGGGTGCCACGGAACCGCTTCCGCCCCTCATGGGCGTTTGCCATCTCGACCTTGACCAGATGACCGGTATACCGCTCGAAATCGGAGCGACGCACCAGCGGCCGGTCGATCCCCGGCGAGGAAATTTCGAGCCGGTAGGCACGCTCGATGGGGTCGGCGACGTCCAGCACGGGCGACAGCGCCCGCGAGATCGCCTCGCAATCCTCGATCTGCATCGTGCCATCCGGCCGCTCGGCCATGATCTGCACGGTGCAGCCGGCTTCCCCGGAAATGCGGATCCGCACCAGCCGGTAGCCCATGCCTTCGAGCACCGGACCTGCGATCGCGGACACCCGCGCCGCCACGCCCGGCTCGACCACAAGCCGTGGCTCGGCCAGCAACTCGGCATCCGTGGAACCAGGGTTCGGTTCGGTCATATCCAGGGTCAAGGCGCTCGATGGTTAAGGCTTGGTTAAGACATTCATAGCCTGCTTCGGAACTCTTCGTCCCGACAGATAGTCGGTCCGCGCATCCTCCGCCAAGCCGCGTTCAGGTAATAAAAAAGAGCGGGTCCTTTCGGGCCCACTCTCACTACGCGGATCGTATGAGAAGATGAAGTTAGCGCTGATATAGCGCTTTCCGTCCTCCCGGACAAGGCCCATCCCAGGCGTTGACGGGCTTTTTGCGGCCGGTTCGAGGCGCCCCCGCGCAACGCTTCCTTCATCAAGGGGGCCTAAATTCCCCGATCGTGGGGCGGCTTGAGCCTATGGCGCGCCCACGGCGTGCCAGATTCGAGTAGCGTTCCATGACTGTTGCCACGTCGCTCATTCCAGGACTGGACGATATCGTCAAACGCGGCGATCCGAGACGCCGCGGCGAGGTGGCGCGCGCCATCGCTGAATTGTTCTTCCACGATGCTGCAAAGCTCCGTCCCGACCTCGTCGATCTCTTCGACAATCTTCTGATCGATCTCGTCCCTCATGTAGAGCTTGCCTCGCGCGTCGATCTCGCCGAGCGCTTCTCGCACCTGAACAATGCGCCGCCCCATCTCGTGGGTCAGCTCGCCCGCGAAAACGAGATCATGGTGGCAAGCCCCGTGCTGCGGCGCTCGCCCGTGCTCGATGACGCCGCGCTAATCGAGATCGCACGGCTGAAGGGCCAGGGCCATCTGCTGGCGATGACGGAGCGGCCGACATTGTCGGTGCAGGTCACCGACGTGCTGGTCGAGCGCGGTGATCGCGACGTGGTGCGCCGTGCCGCCGGCAATGCCGGCGCGACGTTCTCGCCGGACGGCTATTCGGAGTTGATCAAGCGCGCCGCCCAGGACGGCGTGCTGACGCTCAAGATCGGCCAGCGCGAGGATCTTTCCGGCGAGCATCTCAAGGCGCTCCTGAACGGCACGCTCGACGTCATCCGCCGCCGCCTGTCCACCGTGGTCAACCCCGCGCGCCAGGTCCAGATCAAGCGCGCGATGGTCTCGATCGAGGATGCCGCGCTGCCGCCCGGGCCGCGGCGCGATTTCTCGGCGGCGCAGCGCACGGTGCTCGGCCTGCATCGCGGCGGTCATCTCGGCGAAAGCGCGCTGCTCGGATTCGCCAAGGCGCACAAATACGAGGAGTCGATCGCCGCGCTCTCGGCGATGTCCGGCCTTAGGCTCTCGATCCTCGACCGTCTGATCGCGGGCGACCGCTACGATCCAATTCTGATCCTGGGGCGGATGTTGAATTTAAGCTGGCCCACGGTGCGCGCGCTCATCCTGGTGTGGTACGGGCCGCATCGCGCGCCCGCCGATGCGGACATCGAGGCGGCGCGCATGAACTTCACGCGCCTGATGCCCGCGACCGCCGAGCGCGTCGTGAATTTCTGGCGCAACCGGCAGACGATATAGATCGTTTTCCAGCGAAGTGGACGCCGGTTCGCGTCAAGAAAACGCGTCAACAAGAATCTAGAGCCTGCGAAATCGCAGATACGCAGCCTTGCGTCCCTCGCGCGCAGCTTTCCGGCCATAACGCGTCATGGTGTAGCCGTCCCAGGGCCGCCGAAAATCGTCGGCGCGCTCCGCGAGCCATTGGAAGTCCGGCGAGCGCGAAAGATGCGACAACGTCCAGGCGCAGTAATCGTCGATGTCGCAGACGAAGCGGAATTCGCCGCCTGGCTTCAGCACACGCGCCATCGCCGCGATCGTCCTGTCCTGAACGAAGCGCCGCTTCCAGTGCCGCCGTTTCGGCCAGGGATCGGGATGGATCAAGTCGATCCGCGACAGCGAGGCTTGCGGTAGCCAGGCCAGCAGCTCAGCGGCATCGCCTGCGAACAGGCGGATATTGCCGATCTTGCCGGCCTCGATCTGCGCGAGGATTTTCGCCATGCCGTTGACATAGGGTTCGCAGCCGATGAAGCCGGTCGCTGGAAAGCTCTGCGCCTCCGCCGCAAGATGCTCGCCGCCGCCGAAGCCGATCTCGAGCCGCACATCGTCCGCTGCGGGATCGAAGATCTCGCACGCATTCGCCGGTACCTCGGTCGCGATATCGAGCGCAAGATGCGGCAGCAAATGATCGATCAGCTCGGCCTGGTGCTGCCTGAGCTTGTGGCCCTTGCGGCGTCCGAAGAACGCGCGCTCGCTGTCGTCGCGACCGGGATCTGATTTGCGCTCGCTCATCGCAGCGTCTGATACAGGCGATAGAGCAGCCGCGCGCGCGGTTCGAGCGAGGAGACATAGAGCTGCTCATAATGGGTGTGCGCGCCCTTGCCGTCGACGCCGAGTCCGTCGAGCGTGCCGGTATTGGCCGCCGTGAAATTGCCGTCCGAGCCGCCGCCGGTGTGGGTGTCGACCAGGTCGAAGCCGATCTCCGCGGCGAGTGTCTTTGCATGCTCGTACAGCGATGCGCCGGAATTGCTCTTCTCATAGGGCGGACGATTGAGTTCGCCCGTGACCTTGACTGTAACGCCTTCCGTCTTCGATTCCAGACCGAGAATCCTGCCGACGAATTCCTCTGCGTCTTCGAAGCTCGGCACGCGCAGATCGATCTCGGCATAGGCCTCTTCCGGCGTCACGTTGGGCCGCGAGCCGCCGCGCACCACGCCGACATTGACGGTGACGCCGCGTTTCAGATCGTTCATTCCCTCCAGCGCCTGGATGACGTTGGCGAGTTCGCGGACGGCGCTGCGGCCATCCTCGGGCCGCGTCCCGGCATGCGCGGGCACACCCTTGATGAACACCTGGAATCGTCCGACGCCCTTGCGCCCGGTGACGATCTTGCCGCCGTCGCGGGCCGGCTCCGTCACCAGCACGTATTTGGCCTTGCGTCCCTCCTTCTCGATCAGCGCGCGCGAGGTGGGGCTGCCGATCTCTTCGTCGGACGTGAACACGTGCGTGATGCCGAGCGGCGAACGATCGGCCGTGGCGCAAAGCGCGCGAAAGGCGTGATAGGCGATGTAGGCGCCGCCCTTCATGTCGTAGATGCCGGGACCGAACGCGCTGTCGCCTTCGACCTTGAATGGCAGGCGCGCGATGAATCCCATGGGGTGAACGGTATCGAGGTGGCTCAGCACCAGGATACCCGGCTGGTCCTGGCCGCAGGTCGAGCGCACCACGAGATGATCGCCGCAGCCATCGATGCCGGCGACGCGCTCGAGCGTGACAGGCAGATCGCGATATTGCTCCGCGACCATCGAGATCAGCTTGTTGACTTGTTCAGGCACTTCCGTCGGCGTCTCGATCTCCACCCAGCGGCGGATGCCATCGAGAATAGTTTGGGAATCGAACAAATTGGAGCCCGTCATGGAAGTATCTGTGCCCTTGAATCGGATCATCGAGGAGGACGCACACCACGGCGCGCCCGCAAATGACGACATAGGCCAGATTTGACGCAGTCTCAAACCGGATTGAGATGGCGCGTCAGCGCTTGTCGGGGCCCTCGCGGGCGGCGATCTGTTCGACGAGATCGACGATGGAGCGGCGCAGCTTCGAATCCGTGATTCGGGTGAACGCCTTGGTCAAAGCGAGCCCTTCGGAGGTCGCGAGAAAGTCGGAGACGTAGGAGGGCGAGGCGCCTTCTGCGAAGCCGTCCGGGCCTGCCACGCCGCTCGGGCCGCCCTCGAACAGGAACGACACCGGCACCTGGAGGATTTCGGAGATCTGCTGGATGCGGCTCGCGCCGACGCGGTTGGTGCCCTTCTCGTATTTCTGGATCTGCTGGAAAGTCAGGCCTAAAGCTTCACCGAGCTTTTCCTGGCTCATGCCCAACATGATGCGGCGCATGCGCACGCGACTGCCGACATATTTGTCAACAGGGTTGGGCGCTTTCGACATTTCCTCAGCCCTCCAAACACCACCCTCGGCGCAATAGGAAGTATTGCCTCGGGTGACAGCGACGTCAAAACTTCACTCTGATTGGGGAAACATTGCGGAGAAATTTAGCAATGCACCGCTGTCTTTTGCAGCCAATGCAGAATGAGGAGGCCGCCTGCAATCTGTCAACCGTGGGGCTACGGTTGTCAAAGGTTTCCGGACGCTTCGGCAGCGACGGCGTGATCAGGGGTGCCGTTTGGCAACACGTCGTCGTAGCGCCAGAAACACAGCCAGTGCGACGAGCATGGCGGCGGGCGCGTCGCCGACCCTTGCAAAGATCGTCGGCGGGATCGCGGCGGGCAAGCTTGCATCCAAAATGCCTTCGATGCCGAGGCCAAGGCTCGCGACCGTTCGTCCCACCGGATCGATCACCGCCGATATGCCGGTATTGGCGGAGCGGACCAGCGGCAATCCAAGCTCGATCGCGCGCATCCGCGCCTGCTCCAGATGCTGGTAGGGGCCGGTCGAAATGCCGAACCAACCGTCGTTGGTGAGGTTCACGATCCAGCCCGGGCGTTCGTTGCGCGCTCCGACTTCGTCGGGAAAAATCGCCTCGTAGCAGATCAGCGGCAGCGCCGGCGGCGCGCCCGGCACCGGCAGCGCGTGCCGCGCGGTGCCCGGAATGAAGCCGCCGCGCACCCGCGTCAGTTGCTCGAAGCCGAGCTTCTCCATCGCATCCTGAAACGGAAGATATTCGCCGAACGGTACCAGGTGCAGCTTGTCGTAGATTGCGAGCACGCTGCCGTCGTGGTCGATCACGTAGATCGAATTATAGGCGCGCGTGATCGGCTTGCCCGGCGGCAGGTCAGGGGCGCGGACCGATCCCGTGATCAGCACCGTGCCCTTGGGCAAAAGCTCGGCGATTTGCGCCATCGCGTCGGCTTCGCGGGTCAGAAAGAACGGAAACGCGGATTCGGGCCAGATCAGGATGGTGGCATCGCGCACGCCGGTCGATTGCGGTCCGGACGCGCGGTCCGACAGCGCGAGATATTTCTTCATCACCTCCGCCTTGGCGGCGTAGTTGAATTTTACGTCCTGCTGGAGGTTCGGCTGCATCAGACGCAGCTTGGTGCCCGCGACCATTGTGGTCGGATGCAGTGACAAGCGGATCGCGCCGAAGATGCTCATGACTATCAGGAGCGTGACTGCTGCGGCCGGCACACGCCACGACAGGCGGCGATCCCGCGTGCGGTCGATCAGCACCGCGGGGCTGGCGAAGATCGCAACGGTGAGGAACGTCATGCCCCACAAGCCGATCAGGGACGCCGTCTGCGCCAGCGGCAGCGGCTCCGACAGCGCGTAGCCGAGGGCGTTCCAGGGGAAGCCGGTCAGCACGTGCCCGCGCAGCCATTCGCTGACGGTGAGGCCCGCAGCAAGCGCCAGCACGCGCGCGGCATCCTTGGTCCAGAGCAAGCGAGCCAGCGCGAAGCCGATGGCGGGGAATACGGCGAGACCCGCGGGCAGGCCAAGCACGGCGAAGGGGGTCAGCCATGCGAAGATGTCGGCATCGACGAAGAAGGCATAGCCGGTCCAATAGAGGCCGGGGACGAAATAGCCGAGCCCGAACCAGTAGCCGGTCAGTGCCGCCGCGGGGATGCCGCCGAGCCGCCCGGCGCCGGCACCGTCGATCAGCCAGATCAGCAGCGGGAAGGTGACGAACAGCACCGGGACGGCGTTGAAGGGCGCCAGCGCCAGCACCGACAGCGCACCCGCCGCCATCGCCACGAGGGCGCGCTTCCATCCCCAGGTCAGGATGACGGCGAGGGCGATCTGCCGAAGTCGCTGGAAGAGGCTCACTGTTGCCCGGTCCCGTCGGCAGGCGGCGGGCTCGGGGTGTCGCTGGCGGGCTGACCGCTCTCCGGCGCCGCCTCGCGGCGGCGGGTCTCACGCTGGGTGCGCGGCGCGGGGCGTTCCTTCCGCGTCGAGATGCGCAGCCGCTTGACGCGGCGCGGATCGGCATCGAGCACCTCGACCTCGTAATTGCCGGGGCCCGAGATCACCTCGCCGCGCACCGGCAGGCGGCCGACGAAGCTGACGAGATAGCCGCCGAGCGTCTCCACCTCTTCGCCGGCTTCACCGGTGACGAAGTCCTCGCCGATCACCGAGCGGACGTCATCGAGGCTGGCGCGGGCGTCTGCAATGAAGGCGTTGTCGGGCAGGCGCACGATCGAGGGCGGCTCGTCGCTGTCGTGCTCGTCGTCGATCTCGCCGACGATCTGCTCGACGATGTCCTCGAGCGAAACCAGCCCGTCGCTGCCGCCATATTCGTCGACAACCAGCGCCAGGTGAATGCGCGTGGCCTGCATCTGCGCGAGCAGGTCGATCGCCCGCATCGACGGCGGCACGTAGAGCAGCTTGCGGATGATCCGCGCATCCTGCAGCGGCAACGCGAGATCGACGGAGCGCAGATCGAGCCCGGCCGGCAGCGGCTTCTTGCGCTTGGCCTTGGTGGCTTCCGGCACGCGCGCGCGCGCAGTCATGAAGGCGAGCAGGTCGCGGATGTGGACGATGCCGACGGGATCGTCGAGCGTCTCGTCGTAGACCACGAGGCGCGAGTGGCCGGCGCTCTCGAAACGGCCCATCAATTCGCCGAGCGGGATGTCGCGCTTCACCGCGATGATATCGGCGCGATGCACCATGACGTCGGCGATACGGCGCTCATGCAGGCTGAGGATGTTGCGCAGCATGGTGCGCTCGACGGTCGAGAAGCCGGTATCGCCGGGCGTCGTGGCGTCGAGTACGACCTGGAGATCGTCGCGGACCGATCCCGCCTTCCAGCCGAACAGCGTGCGGATCGCGCGGAGCAGCCAGCCATCCGCGGTCGGGCGCGGCACCTCGCCGGGCGTCACCACGGCCGGCAGATTGCGCGTGTTGCGCGGATTGTCGTGGGTCGGGTCTGAATCCGGCATCTCAATCCATCCGTCAGCGGTCTGCATAGGGGTCGGGGATGCCGAGATGAGCCAGGATCTGCGTTTCGAGCGCTTCCATCTCCTCCGCGTCGTCGTCGTTTTCGTGGTCGTAGCCGATCAAGTGCAGGAAACCATGCACGGCGAGGTGGCTTAAGTGGTGGTCGAACGGCTTCTGTTCCTCGTCCACCTCGCGCCGCATGGTCTCGTAGGCGATCGCGATGTCGCCGAGCATGCGCGGCGCATCGCCCGGCTTCCATTCGCCTTCCGGTTGGAGCGCGGGAAACGACAGCACATTGGTCGGCTTGTCGATGCCGCGCCAGTTGCCGTTGAGGGTGCGGATGCCGGCATCATCGGTCAGCATCACGGCCACTTCCGCGTCCGCCACGTCTTCGTCGACCGACTCCGCCGCGGCCGCGATCGCGCGCTGGATCACGGTTTCGGCGTCGGGCTCGCTCTGCCAGCAATCGGCGACGACGAGGACCTCGGTCATGGGAAGGTTGGGATGCGACATGGCTTTGTTCGGAACGAAGGGCGCTGTGTTCGCGCCCGCATGGTCCGGCTGTTATCTCGTCAGGATTTGTTGCCGGCGGCCGGCCGCTGCGGCAAGCCTTCGTAGGCCGAGACGATCCGCGCCACGAGCTCGTGGCGGATCACGTCTTCGGCCGTGAAATGAACTTGCGAAATGCCCTCGACGCCGTTCAGCAGCCGGGTCGCTTCCGCGAGGCCCGAGGTCTGGCCGTTCGGCAGGTCGATCTGCGAGGGGTCGCCGGTCACGATCATGCGGCTGTTCTCGCCGAGACGGGTCAGGAACATCTTCATCTGCATCGACGTGGTGTTCTGCGCTTCGTCCAGGATGATGGCGGCATTGGTTAGCGTGCGGCCGCGCATGAAGGCGAGCGGCGCGATCTCGATCTCGCCGGTCTGGAGTGCGCGTTCGACGATGCGCGCGTCCATCAAATCGTAGAGCGCGTCGTAGATCGGGCGAAGATAGGGATCGACCTTCTCGCGAAGGTCGCCGGGCAGGAAGCCGAGCCGCTCGCCTGCTTCCACCGCCGGGCGCGACAGGATGATCTTGTCGACTTCCTTGCGCTCGAACAGCTGAGCGGCATGCGCGACCGCGAGCCAGGTCTTGCCGGTGCCGGCGGGGCCGACGCCGAACACCAGCTCATGGCGCTTCAGCGCACGGATGTAGGAATCCTGCGCGGCGGTGCGCGCCCGCACCGGGCGCTTGCGCAGATTGATGCTCTCGAAGGTCGACTTGGCCGACTTGGCGTCGAACTCGAACAGCGAGCCCTGCGCGATCACGCCGCGGATCGCACCTTCGACCTCGCCCTGGTCGAGGTCCTGTCCCTTCACCGCCTGGGCGTAGAGCATCTCCAGCACGCGGCGCGCGGCATCGCAGCCGTCGCGTGTGCCGCCGATGGTGATGTGGTTGCCCTTGGAATCCACGACGACGCCGAGCCGCCGCTCGATCTGCGCGAGGTTCTGGCCGTAGGGGCCGACCAGCGCGGAAGCGGCGCGGTTGTCGTCGAAGTCGATGACGACCTGGGTCTCGGGCGGAACCTGCATGTCGCGGTCAAATTTGCGGCTGGGAGCGAACGAGGACGAATCCGATGCGCTTTTTGGCAAGGGTTCAGGCTCCAGTGGCGATGGGTGATAAAGCGGGCTCGCGCGCAGCACGCGGCGTCACGAGCTCACCGAGGAAGCTGTAGCGCTCGAGGCTGTCGATCCGGACCGGTAGGATTTTGCCAATGATCTCGGACGAAGCCATCACATGCGCAGGTTGCAGGAAGGCGGTTCGGCCGACGATCTGGCCATCCTTGCGCGCGGCGCGCTCGAACAACACGTCGACCGTTGTGCCAATCGCGGCCTTGTTGAAGGCCGATTGCTGGCTGTCGATCAGGTCCTGGAGCCGCTCCAATCGCTGGTCCATTTCGGCGGGGGACACCGTCTCCTGCATATCCGCGGCCGGCGTTCCCGGCCGGGCGGAGTATTTGAACGAATAAGCCGCAGCGTAGCCGATTTGCGTGACAAGCGCGAGTGTCGCGAGAAAATCTTGCTCGCTCTCGCCCGGGAAGCCGACGATAAAATCTGATGAAAAAGCAACGTCTTGGCGCGCGGCCCGGAAACGGTCGACGACACGCCGATAATCATCGGCGGTATGTTTCCGGTTCATGGCGGCCAGAATCCGGTCCGAGCCCGATTGCACCGGCAGGTGCACGAACGGCATCAGCGCCTCGAGATCGCGATGGGCTGCAATCAAACTGTCGTCGACGTCGCAGGGATGGCTGGTCGAGTAGCGCAGCCGCGCAATGCCGGGAATCCGTGCCAGGTACGCGAGCAATTGGCCGAGCGGCCAGCTTTTTCCATCGGGCCCGTCGCCGTGATAGGCATTGACGTTCTGCCCGATCAGCGTGAGCTCGCGGACGCCGTTGTCGGCAAGCCGCTTCACGTCGTCGACGATCTTTGCCACCGGACGCGAGACTTCGGAGCCGCGCGTATAGGGCACGACGCAGAAGGTGCAGAACTTGTCGCAGCCTTCCTGCACCGTGACGAAGGCGGAAATGCCGCGCGCGCGGATCGCTGCGGGCTTCGGCTGGGCGAGGAAGCCGAACTTGTCGGCGGCCGGAAACTCGGTTTCGATCGCGCGGCCTTCATTGCCCGCGCGCTTCAAAAGCTCCGGCAGATGATGATAGCTCTGCGGGCCGACCACGACGTCGACGACAGGTGCGCGGCGGACGATCTCCTCGCCCTCGGCCTGCGCCACGCAGCCCGCCACCGCGATCTGCATCGAGCGGCCCCCGCGCGCGGCCTCGTCCTTGGCGACGCGCAGCCGGCCGAGCTCGGAATAGACCTTCTCGGAGGCCTTCTCGCGGATGTGGCAGGTGTTGAGGATGACGAGGTCGGCATCCTCCGCGCTCGCCGTCTCCACGAATCCTTCCGGGGCCAGCGTGTCCACCATGCGCTGGGCATCGTAGACGTTCATCTGACAGCCATATGATTTGATGTGCAGCTTGCGCGGCGGCTTCATGGAACCCGGAATTGAGGTGGAGGACGGCCCTCAGATATAGGCTGGCGCGGCGAAAATCCAGCGAATGGGTCCAAATGAGCAGTCATTCCGAGGCGCGCCTCAGCGCGAACCCGGAATCTCGACCCAAAATCCTGGGATTCCGGGTTCACGCGCTGTACGCGCGTCCCGGAATGACAATGAGGGGGCAATTACCCCGCCAGGACGTCCGCCTCGGCCCGCCGGACCAGCTCCGGCAATTGCCGCATATCGTCGAACGTCAACCCAGCGCCGGCGGCACGCAACCGGGCGGCGTGACCTGGTGGGCAGTGGCTGCCACCGTGAAAGCCCAGCACGGTCATCCCGGCGGCGCACGCGCCGGTCACCCCGGGGACGCTGTCTTCGATCACGAGGCACCGTTCCGGCGCGGCTTTCATCTGCTCGGCGGCAAACAGAAACAGATCGGGCGCGGGCTTGCCGCGTGCGACCTGGCTCGCGGAAAAGATGTGCGGAGCGAGCAGGTCGTAGAGCCCGGCGCAAGTCAGGCCGTGATGGATCTTCTCCGGTGTTCCGCTCGATGCAACGCATTTGGGCAAATTGATTGCGCCGATCGCTGCGGTCACATGGGTAATCGCCTGCAGATCGCCGGCGTAAGATTGCAGCGTGGCCGCATTCACCTGCTGCTCCAGATCGTCGGGGAGATTGCGGCCGATTTCCTGTTCGACCATCCGCCGCGCGTCTCGCTCGGATACGCCGAGAAAGCGGACGAGCACCTGCTCCGAGGTGATCGGATAGCCGTGCCGCGTCAGCACATCCGCATGCGCGCGACAGGAGATCACCTCGCTGTCGACGAGCACGCCGTCGCAATCGAAGATGATGAGGTCTAGTGCCACTAACTTGTCGGCGTGTCGTCGTCGAGCGGGACGCAATAGAGTTCTAGCCGGTGGTCGACCAGCTTGTAGCCGAGCCTGCGGGCGATTTCGGCTTGCAGCTTCTCGATCTCTTCCGAAGTGAACTCGATCACCTTGCCATCGCGCAGATTGATGAGGTGGTCGTGATGGCTGTCGCGCATCTGCTCGTAGCGCGCGCGGCCTTCGCGAAAATCGTGGCGCTCGATGATGCCGGCATCCTCGAACAGCTTTACGGTGCGATAGACCGTCGAGATCGAGATCTTGTCGTCGACGGCGACACAGCGCCGGTACAATTCCTCGACGTCGGGATGATCGACGGCCTCCGCGAGCACGCGGGCGATGACGCGCCGCTGCTCGGTCATGCGCATGCCGGTGGCGGCACAGCGTGCCTCGATGCCGGTCGCGGTGGATGCGGAAGAAGGTTTCAGTACGGTCATAGATTGTCTGCCTGACGGGGCGCTTGTGCCATCAATGTTACGACAAGTCACGTCGCATCAGAAGTGCGTTCAATTGTTCCCCGTTCGGCTGCTTATAGTAGCGTTCGCGGCGCCCGACCACCATGAATCCGGTCCGGTCATAGAGCCGCCGCGCCGGCTGGTTATTTTCCTCGACCTCGAGAAATATCGTGCGCACGCCGCGCCCTGCGAGATGACCGAGATGGGTCATCAGCAGCGTGCGGGAGAGGCCGCGGCCGCGATGGGCCTGGTCGACTGCGATCGAGAGAATTTCGGCTTCATCCGCGCCGATCCGCGACACCGCAAAGCCGATCGTCTTGCGGCCCAGGCGCAACCGATGCACGAGCGTGTTGCGCTCGCCGATCATCGTCTCGAACTCGCCTTCGCCCCAGCCGCGCGCGAAGGATTCGCCGTGAAGCTGCGCCAGCCGGGCGGCGTCGCGCGCAACAGCCGGCTCCACGGCGGCAGTGCCGCCGCGCCACCATTCCGGCAGCCATCTCATCATGAGCTTGCGGCTTGTGCTGCGAACGGCGGTATTGCTGCCGGCTTTGCATCGGGGGCACGCAGATAAAACGGTCGCGCCGGCGTTGTTTCGGGATCGGCGGCCGCGCCGAGCCACGCGACCCAGCCGATGTCGGGCGCGGCCCGCGCGTCGACCGCAGCCGGTTGTGGCGCATCCTTCGGCCAGCGCTCGGCGAGGATTTTTGCGGCATTGCCGACCAGGTGCGGCGCTCCGAATTGCGATGCCGCGATCGCCTCGTCGATGGCGGCTACTTTCGGCCGCACCAACTGGCTGCCGTCGCTGGCGACGATCTGGAAATAGACGTGATCGTGCCGCGCATCGATCGCCGAGATCACGGGCGCCGGTCCGCTCTGGCCGACGATGCTGGCAGCGTAGGCCGACAACGTCGTCAGCCCGACGGCGGGCCGCTTGGCCGCGAGCGCAAGGCCGCGTGCGGCCGAAATGCCGACGCGCAGGCCGGTAAAGCTTCCAGGGCCGACGGTGACGGCGATCCGGTCGAGCGAGGTGAATGCGAGATTGGCCGCCTGCATGACGCGCGCGATCATCGGCATCAGCGCCTCGGCGTGGCCGCGCTTCATGAGAAGCGATTCCTGCGCAAGGAGTTCGCCGGCCTCGGTGTCGAGAACCGCGGCCGCACACGCTTCCAGCGCGGTATCGATGGCAAGGATCAGCATGGATGAGCGAATGGTGAGTGGCGAATGGCAGACAGTTTAGCCGATCGGAGTTCCATTCGCCATTCGCTACTCACCATTCGCTGTTGATTACATCGGCCGGACTTCGACCACGTCGGGCACGAAGTGCTTCAAGAGGTTCTGGATGCCGTGCTGGAGCGTCGCGGTCGATGACGGGCAGCCGGAGCAGGCGCCCTTCATGTTGAGATAGACGATGCCGTCCTTGAAGCCGCGGAAGGTGATGTCGCCGCCGTCATTGGCGACCGCCGGCCGCACGCGGGTCTCGATCAGATCCTTGATCATGTCGACCGTCTCGGCATCGGCCTCGTCGAAGAACTCGTCCTCGTCGTCGAGATCGGCATCGCCCGCGGCCGCGCCGTCGGCGAGCAGCGGCGCGCCCGACATGTAGTGCTCCATGATGGCGCCGAGGATCGCGGGCTTGAGCTGCTGCCATTCACCGTTCGCCTTGGTCACGGTGATGAAGTCCGATCCGTAGAACACGCCGGTGATGCCGGGCACGTCGAACAGCTTTTCGGCGAGCGGCGAACGCGCCGCGGTTTCGCGGCTGGCAAACTCCATCGGGCTGCCGTCGATCACGACGCGGCCGGGAATGAATTTCAACGTGGCGGGATTAGGGGTGGCTTCGGTCTGGATGAACATCGCTTTTCTCCGAACGTCGCCGGTTCAAGGCCGGCGCGTGAGCTATCCAGTAGCAGATGGCGACGGCGAACGCACGGTCAAGGGGTGGGCGAGGAAATTCGAAGCACGATCAGTGAGATAGGGGAGAATTAAGGAGGGTGGAATCCGCGGGCCTGGGCGGAAGTGCACTCCCTCTCCCGCTTGCGGGGGAGGGCTGGGGTGGGGGTGCTTCCGCGGTCGAGACACTCCCCGTGTGGCGAGACCCCCCACCCGGCGCTTCGCGCCGACCTCCCCCGCAAGCGGGAGAGGTGAACCGAGCTCGCGGAGAGCGTTCCCAAACTACGACAGCGAATCCACGCTTTGATCGCTCAGTGCCCCGGAAATGATCGTCACCGGAATCGGGAACGTGCCCACCGCATGGGTGAGCAGCGCGACCAGCGGCCCGGGCCCTTCCGCGCCGGGATTGGCGGCGAGCACCAGCATGGCGATGTCCGGGTCCTCGTCGATCACCGCGAGCAGCTGTTCCATCGCGGCGCCTTCGCGGATCACGCGTTCCGGCGTGATCGCGGCGATGCCGTTGGCGCGGCCGGCGGCGCGGTCGAGCGCAGCTTCCGCTGCTTCATGCGCCTCGGCGCGCATGATGTCGGCCACGCCCAGCCATTCCTGGTTCTGCTGCTCGGTCTCGATGATGCGCAGCATCACCACGCCGCCGCCGGCGCGGATCGCCCAGCGGCTGGCGTAATAGACCGCGCGATCCCATTCGGCGGTGTCGTCGACGATGACAAGGCATTTGGGCTTGTGACCCGGCTCGAAGCACTGTCGCTTTCTGGTCATGCATGTCCCGGCGTGTGCACGGTCGACATGCTGCCACACTCCCTGTTCGTTTGGGAGGGGGACGTCGGCCGACGCCGGAGCATCGGCCTGACTTCGCAGCTGCAATATTCAGCGCCGGCGGATGAAGCCGACGATGTCCTTCGAAAGCTTCATGGTCTCGTCGGCGATCGCGCGGGCACGGTCGGCGCCATCATTCAGGATGGCGTCGATATGGCCGGGGTCGGCGACGAGGCGCTTCATCTCGCCGGCGATCGGCGCAAGCTTGGTGACGCACAGCTCCGCCAGCGCGTTCTTGAAGCTGGAGAACTGGCCGCCGCCGAACTCGCGCAGCACCTCGGCCTTCGGACGGCCGGAGAGCGCTGCAAAAATGCCAACGAGATTGTCGGCCTCGGGACGTGCTTCCAGGCCCTTTTCCTCGGTCGGCAGCGGTTCCGGATCGGTCTTCGCCTTGCGGATCTTCTGCGCGATGGTGTCGGCATCGTCGGTCAGGTTGATGCGCGAATTGTCGGACGCTTCCGACTTCGACATCTTCTTGGTGCCGTCACGCAAGCTCATCACACGCGTCGCCGGTCCGGTGATCAACGGCTCCGGCAACGGGAAGAACAGGCCGTCATTGGCGCCGTGGCTGCGGATCGAGTCACCGAAATCGTTGTTGAACTTCTGCGCGATGTCGCGTGAGAGCTCGAGGTGCTGCTTCTGGTCCTCGCCGACCGGCACGTGGGTGGCGCGATACAGCAAAATATCGGCCGCCATCAGCACGGGATAGTCGAACAGCCCGACGGAGGCATTCTCGCGGTCCTTGCCGGCCTTCTCCTTGAACTGGGTCATACGGCCCAGCCAGCCCATACGCGCGACGCAGTTGAAAATCCAGGCGAGCTCGGCGTGGCCCGAGACCTGGCTCTGGTTGAACACGATGTGCTTGTTCGGATCGATGCCGCTTGCGATGAACGCCGCGGTCACCTCGCGGGTGTTGCGCGCGAGCTCGGCCGGTCCGCCCCAGACGTCAACCCCTTGCGTGATCGCATGCATGTCGACGACGCAGTAAATGCAGTTGTGGGTTTCCTGCATCTTCACGAAGTTGACGATCGCGCCGAGATAGTTGCCGAGATGCAGATTGCCCGTCGGCTGGACGCCCGAAAAAACCCGTTCAACGAATGGCATGGTTAGTTTTCCTGGCAAGCCTTCCTGAAGGTAATCGGCCGTCGTTTCCAACAGCGGCGCTGCCCCGTCAAGGGTAATTTGGAGGCTCGCGCGCCAGGGGAGGGTTAGCTCGGGCGCCTCAGCGCGTTAACCGCCTCGCGCAAGGAGGCGACGTCGAGGATCTGGAGGAGCAAACCGTAGACGGCGATTCCTGCCGCGATCTGCAGGCCCAGCGCAATGAAGCGGACCAGGCTATGGATGTCGGTGGGCAGGAGCCCCGTTGTCAGCCAGAGCAGGGCACCCATGGCGAGAGCGGCAAGCACGATCCGCGGCAGCCGTTTTCGGGCGGCCGCGTCGATCGAGAAGCCGAACTCGGTCGTGCCTTTTCGTAGCAGGGAGAGCGCGCTGCTCCAGGCGCCGGCCGCGATGCTCGCGGCGATCCCGGTTGCGCCGAAGAAGTGACCGAGCAGGACGGCGAGCGCGACCGCGACGACGAAGCCTTTCGCCGTCGCCAGCAAAGGCGTCATCGTGTCGCTACGGGCGAAGAAGGCCGGCGACAACGCCTTGATCAGCACGTGAGCCGGCAGGCCCAGCGCCAGCCACATCAGCGCGCGCGCGGTCGCCGTGCTGTCGTCCGCGCCGAAGGCGCCATGCTCGAACAGCAGCCGCACGATCGGCGCGGCCAGCACGATCAGGCCGAGCGTGGCCGGTAGCGCGAGCCCGGTCGCAAGCTCCAGCGCGCGCGATTCCGCATGTGCCACCGCGTCACGGTCGCCGCTGCCGACCGCGCGGGTCAGCTCCGGCACCAGCACGGTGCCCATCGCGACGCCGACGATGCCGAGCGGCAATTCGATCAGGCGGTTGGCGAAATAGAGCCAGGAGACGGCGGAGGGCGTGGCCGAGGCGATGATCGCGCCGGCGACCATCAGCCATTGCGGACCCGAGCTGGCGATCATGCCCGGAATCGCTTTCGCAAAGAAGCCGCGCATCTCCTTGTCGAAGCGCACACGCAAAGGCGTCGCAAGACGTGCACTCCGTTGCGACAGCAGCATCAGGAGTTGCAGCAGGCCAGCGACGCCGACCGTGGCGGCCAGCATCCACACGGCGACGATTGCATCGGCGTGCCACAGCAGCAGTGCCGCGATTGCCGCAATCAGCGCAATGTTGAACAGCAGCGGCGAGAACGCCGTGAGGGCAAAGCGTCCTTGCGCGTTGAGCAGTCCCATCAGCACGGTGACGGGGCCGGCAAAGGCGAGATATGGCAGCATCAGCCGCGCGTTCTGGACGGCGAGATCGAGCGATACGCTGCCTACGAAGCCCGGCGCAATGATCGTGATGATCAGCGGCATCAAAAGCGCAATGACGATCGAGAGCGCGATCAGGGCCGCGCTGACCGTGCCGAGCACGCGTCCCGCAAACGTGGCTGCGGCCTCCTCGCCATCGCGGTCACGGATGCGTAGCCAAGCCGGGATCAGTGCCGCATTAAGTGCCCCCTCGCTGAGCAGCCGGCGCACGACGTTGACGAGCTGGAAGGCCGCCAAAAAGGCATCCGCCACGGCGCCCGTGCCGAGCAGCGCCGCGATCAGGGAATCGCGGGCAAAGCCCAGCAGCCGCGAGGCCAGTGTTCCCGTCGAGACGGTCAGGAAGGAGCGGATCATCTGGAGTAATAATACCGTTGCTTGCCCGCTAAGGCCCGGTCGTGATAGGCCGCGAGCCAGATTTCAGGCCGACAGGAAGCGGATTTTCCGCGAGATCGCAATCCGGCAACAGGATCAAGGTGAATGGCTGACGTGAAATATGACGTGCTCGGCATCGGCAACGCGCTGTTCGACGTGCTGGTCAGGACCGATGAGGCTTTTCTCGCCAAGCATGGCATGACCAAGGGCAGCATGTCCCTGATCGACGAGGCGCGCGCCGCTGCCATCTACAAGGACATGGGTCCGGCGACGGAAGTCTCGGGCGGCTCGGCCGCCAACACCATTGTCGGCATCGGCAGCCTCGGCGCGCGGGCGGCCTATGTCGGCAAGGTCAAGGACGACCAGATCGGCAATCTCTATATCCACGACATCCGCGCCGCCGGCGTCGCCTTCAACACGCCCGCCGCGAAGGACGGTTCGGCCACCGGCTGCTCCTATATCCTGGTGACGGCCGACGGCGAGCGGACCATGAACACCTATCTCGGTGCGGCGCAGGACCTGTCGCCCGCCGACATCGATCCGGCCGAGATCGCTGCTGCCGGCATCGTCTATCTCGAGGGCTACCTTTGGGATCCCAAGAACGCCAAGGACGCCTTCGTCAAGGCGGCCAAGGTCGCCCATGACGCAAAGCGCAAGGTGGCGCTGACGCTGTCGGATTCGTTCTGTGTCGATCGCTACCGCGACGAGTTCCTGGCGCTGATGCGCAACGGCACCGTCGACATCGTCTTCGCCAACGAATCCGAGCTGCACTCGCTCTACACGACCTCGGACTTCGACACCGCGCTGAAGCAGCTGCGCAACGACGTCAACCTCGGCGTGGTCACCCGCAGCGAAAAGGGCTGCATGGTGGTCTCCCCGGAAGACGCCGTCGCCGCGCCTGCTTTCCCCATTGCTCAGCTGGTCGACACCACCGGCGCCGGCGATCTCTTCGCTGCCGGCTTCCTGTTCGGCCTCGCGCGTGAGCTGCCGTACAAGCAGTGCGGCAGTCTCGGCGCGCTGGCGGCCGCCGAAGTGATCCAGCACATCGGCGCGCGACCGCAAGTGTCGCTGAAGGAGCTGGCCGAGCAGCGTGGGCTGACAGGGTAGAGCTCGCCTCTCGCCCCGTGGAGGCAGGTACGCGCCTCATCCTCAGTCGTCATGCCCGGGCTTGTCCCGGGCATCCACGTTCTTCGTACCGCGGTGTGAGGCGTGGATGGCCGGGACGAGCCCGGCCATGACGCGCTGTGAGAGGTGTGTGCTCGTCTACGCCGCCTTCCGCCCGCTGCCCGCATCGAGCCCGGCATACACACCACGCTCGAATTCGGCGAAGGCCTCCAGGCACTTCGCGTCGGCAAACGGCAACACCTGCATCAGGATCACACCGGTGACGTCGCGTGACGGGTCGATCCAGTAGTAGGTGTTGGCGAGGCCCGCCCAGGCGAGGCTGTTCGGGCTGCGTCCCTCCGGTGTCTTGGCGGTGTTGATCAGGAAGCTCAGGCCCCATTTCTTCACCTGGTCCGGATAGAGATCGACGTCGTTGGAGTACATCGGGGCCACCGAATTCATCCTGGTGACGTTGAGGTCGCCGATGTGGTTCTGCCCCATCGTCGCGACCGTCTCCGCTTTCAGCACCTGGTTGCCGTTGCCACGGCCCTTGTTCAGGATCATCTGGGTGAACTTGATGTAGTCGCCTGCGGTCGAATAGAGGCCGCCGCCGCCCATGTGGAATTCCGGCTCCTGCTCGAGCTCGAACGGGATCGCGGCGAGCTGGCCGTCCTCGCCGCGCGCATGCATGCCGACAAGCCGCTCGCGCATGCTGTCGGTGATCTTGAACGCGGTCTCATTCATGCCGAGCGGCGCGAACAAATGATCCCGCAGATAAGCATCGAGCCGCTTGCCGCTGATAGCCTCCACCGCCTTGCCGACGAAGTCGATATTGGTGCCGTACTCCCAGCGCGTGCCGGGATCGGAGGCGATCGGCGTCTTCAGCGCGGCGTTCTGGCACGTCGTGATCGCCGGCGTGCCGGTCTTCTCCAGATAAATCGCATTGTCGCCATTCCACATGTTGTAGCAGAAGCCGGCGGTGTGGGTCATGAGGTGACGCAGCGTGATCGGCTTGTTCGCAGGCCGCAGCTTCGGCTCGCCATTGGCATCAAAACCTTCGAGCACTTGCGGCTTGGCGAGATCGGGCAACACCTCACTGATCGGCGCATCCAGCGACAGCTTGTCCTGCTCGACCAGTTGCATCGCCCCGGCGGTCGTCACCGCCTTCGTCATCGATGCGATCCAGAATACGCTGTCGGTCGTCATTGGATCGGGCTTGGACAGGTCCCGCCTGCCGAACGCGCCCTGGTACAGCACCTCGTTACCGCTCGCGGCAATGGCGACGACGCCGGGAATCTCCTGGGCGTCGCTTTTCTGGCGCAGAATCTCGTCGATCTGGGCTTGGCTTTGCATACGCGTTTCCTCCGGTTTGATTATTGTTGGAAGCGATCGATTGTCCTCCCGCGTGCTCCGCGCGGCAAGCGCATCCATGGCTCCGCGCCGGTCGCGATGTCGTGACTTGACGGCCCGCGCCCTGCGCAGGACGACAAGGCCGCTGAACTGCAACGTCTCCTTGCAATCTGCGGTAGATCGGCGCATTTCGCCGTGACCGCGGATCGGCCCACGCGATATGTTTCGAGAGTTTTCGAGCACTTGAAACATTTTGTGCGTTGCGGTGTTCAGCACTCGGCCTAATCGGCGGCTGACGCTAAGACTTGATACAAATTTGGCGGCCGATCGGCCGCGAGGGGACCTCTGATGATTTCGACCTGGAACGAATGGAAGCGCTATCCCCGTCCCGGACGGGGCGACAATCTCGAGGCGCCGATCTCGCCCGGCATCTACGAGGTCCGGATCGCCGGCACTGGTGCGCTCTATTCGTTCGGCGCGGTCGACAATCTGGCGCAGGCGCTGGCGCTGCTTCCGGTCGGCTCGAAGTCCTGGTTCGGCCGCCGGGACACCTCCGACGCGCCGGATCTCGAATACCGCACCTGCGGGACCTCGTCGAAGGCCGATGCCAAGGCGGCCGCCGAGCGCATGATCGGCCGGCGCGAGACCTATCTGAGCGGCGCGGCGTAACTACGCTGTTCCCAGTTTAGCTCCCAGCAGATGCGCGTTGCGGGACCGTGCATTGCGCGCCACCTGTCCCTATATTCCGGGCCGATCCGATCGTCCGAAGGAGCAACGCCATGACCCCAACCGCCGCCGCACGCGCTCAGCAAGCCACCTCCACCCTGCGCGACCGGTTGAAGGACCCTTCGCTGCTGAAGGAGGCCTGCTACATCGACGGCGCGTGGGTTGGCTCGTCGGTCTTTGCCGTTAACAATCCCGCGACTGGCGTCGAGATTGCAAAAATCCCGCAGCTCTCGGCGGGCGACGCCACCAAGGCCGTCGAGGCCGCCGAGCGTGCATTCCCGGCCTGGGCCAAGCACACCGCCAAGCAGCGCTCCAACATCTTGCGCAAATGGTTCGAGCTGATTATCGCCAACCGCGAGGATCTCGCGCTGATCCTCACCTCCGAGCAGGGCAAGCCACTCAGCGAGGCGCTCGGCGAGGTCGACATCGGCGGTGCCTATGTCGAATTCTTTGCGGAGGAAGCGCGCCGCGTCTATGGCGAGACCATTCCGACCCAGCGGCCCGATGCGCGGCTGCTCGCGATCAAGCAGCCGATCGGCGTTTGCGGCGCGATCACGCCGTGGAATTTCCCGAACTCGATGATCACGCGAAAAGTCTCGCCCGCGCTTGCAGCCGGCTGCACCGTGGTGCTGAAGCCCGCCAACGAAACGCCGCTGTCGGCGCTCGCGCTCGCCGTGCTCGCGGAGAAGGCCGGCGTGCCCAAGGGCGTGTTCAACATCATCACGGGTGATGCGCCGCCGATCGGCAAGGTGCTGTGCGAGCATCCGGCGGTGCGCTTCGTCGGCTTCACCGGCTCGACCGCCGTCGGCAAGATTCTCTACCAGCAGGCCTCCGTCGGCGTGAAGAGGCTCGGCCTGGAGCTTGGCGGCAATGCGCCGTTCGTGGTGTTCGACGACGCCGACATCGATGCGGCGGTCGAAGGCGCGATCGTCTCGAAATACCGCAACATGGGCCAGACCTGCGTCTGCGCCAACCGCCTTTACGCTCAGGACAAGATCTACGACGAGTTCGTGCAGAAGCTGTCGAAGAAAGTTGCGACGATGAAGATCGGCGATGGCACCGAGAGCGGCGTCACGCAGGGCCCGCTGATCAACATGAAAGCGATCGACAAGGTCGAGCGCCATATTGCCGACGCGGTGAAGCGCGGCGCCAAGATCGTCACCGGCGGCAAGCGCAGCGAACTCGGACGCTCCTTCTTCGAGCCGACCGTGCTTTCCGACGTCAAGCCGGATTCTCTGGTCGCGCAGGAAGAGACGTTCGGCCCGCTCGCCCCGGTGATCCGCTTCAAGGACGAAGCCGACGTCATCGCGATGTGCAACGCCTCGCCGTTTGGTCTGGCTTCCTACTTCTACTCCCGCGATCTCGGCCGCGTCTGGCGCGTCGCCGAAGCGCTGGAATCCGGCATGGTCGGCGTCAACACCGGCCTGATCACCACGGAAGTCGCGCCCTTCGGCGGCGTCAAGGAAAGCGGTCTCGGCCGCGAAGGCTCGCACCACGGCATGGAAGAATATGTCGAGATCAAATACGTGATGATGGCGGGGGTGTGAGGTCTCTGCATCTGCACTGCGATGCCGTGGCGAGTTTGGTCAGCGCGACGGCTGGCCTTCGCCGAAGCCGCCAGTCAACGCTTGCTCCGACGCAGTTGACTGGGGCTGCGCCCGAGTTCGCGGCGCATCCATTTGGCAAGGTGAGATTGATGGGAGAAGCCGACGTCAAGGGCAACCATGCTCAGTTTGCGATCGTCTTGAAGCAGAAGCAATTGCGCGCGCTCCACCCTCTTTTTCAAAACGTAACGGTGAACCGTGACGCCCATGGCCACCTTGAACCAGGTCCGCAAATGCGAGCTGCTCACGGCGGCCACGCGGCTGAGAACGTCGATGGTGAGCGCTTGGTCTAGATTCGCGTCGACATACGACAGGACTCTCTGAAGTTGCGCATTTGAGAGGCGAGTGGTCTGACTTGGTGGGTCATCCGCCAGGCCGAGCAGTTCGACCGCCAGGGCCATTCCAACATTTTCGGCGAATAAGGGGCCGCTCGGCGAGCCCGCTTTCATGTCACTTTCGAGAGCCTGCCCGAGGAAAACGATGCGCTCATTTCGGAGCATGTGATGCGTCCCGAGCTGGACGGATGCCCTTCGTCCAGCTCTGGCTGCTGCATAGTCTAGCATCCCGGGCGCGAGCCGGATTTGAAGCGACTGATAGGGTGTCTCCGCAACGAAGCCTCCGGCGGTGCCCGACGGAATCAGGTCGATATCGCCGGCTTGACGCAGGAACTGGCCTCCGGTCTCAAGGCAACGCGAACGAGTGGCAGGGCTGAGATGGATAATGACCCTGTGATCGGGAGTCGGCTCCAGCGCAATGGAATCAGGCTCGGTTCGTGTCGTCGCTGCGGTGGTGCCGAACGATGTCGGCGTCGAGCTCGATTTCGCACGCATGGGACGGGCACTCCGGGTCTTGGCGGAATCTGACCGGTATTTGGCGCCTTGTGCGCGATTTTCAACGGCTCCGAGGCCAAGAACTCATCAGTCGCTTATGACAAATGAGGATGCCAAGTGGGTACTTACGTAATTGTCGGAGCCGGCCCTGTCGGACGCGAAACTGCACGTCTCTTGGCGGAGGAGGGACACAACGTCGTCCTGACGAGTAGAAACGCCGGGTCACTCGATGCAGCAAATGTGCGCACGATTTCGTCGGATGCTACCGACGCTGCGCGACTGGCCGGAATAAGCAAGGGCGCTGATGCGATCTTCATGTGCGCCATGGCGGCCTATCATCGATGGCCGACCGACTTCTTTCCGATCATGGATGGAACGGTCAAGGCCGCCGGGCAGGTTGGTGCCAGGCTGATCGTGCTCGGGAATGTCTACGGTTACGGCGAGCGGGCTGCGAGCCCCCTCACTCCAGACCTGGAGCCGGACCCGACCACCAGAAAAGGCACAGCCAGGCACATCATGTGGCAGCGCGCAGTTCGATCGAACGTTCCTTCCCTCGAGGTCCGCGCAAGCGACTATCTGGGCGAGGGGGCGGTCACCTATTTTTCCCTGCTGGCATTGCCGTCGCTGCTCAGGAACGAGCCGGTGTCCTTCCTGGGCAATCCGGACGCGATGCATGCCTGGTCTTTCACGAAGGACACCGCGAGGACTCTGGTCGCGGCATCGCGCTTCACCGGAGAATGGGGACGCGCGTTTCATGTGCCGTCGCAGCCGGCGTCTGTTCGCGACCTGGTGAAGAAATTCGCAGCCGCGCTGAAGATTGAAGTTCCGAATCTGCTTCCGCTCACGCCGGTCGAACTGGAGCGCATCGGCTTTCACGAAGCGATCGAGATGTCCTACCTGTTCGAAAAGCCGCTTCTGGTCGATGCTGGTGATACGGAGAAACTTCTGGGCGTCACCGCGAGCAGCCTGGACACGATGATCCGCGACACCCTGCCGTAAACGGCGAGCATGAATATGACGAGGAAAAAATATAATGAGCGAACAAAGCGTTCGATGCGCCGGTGCCCGGGGATCTCCCTCGGTCGCTCTACCGCCGCAGCACCGCAATCGTCCGGTTCGCGAACGTCAGCCGTTCGGCCATGACCGACACGAAATAGGTCAGCAGCTTGTGGCTGAGCGCGGGGTCCTCGATCCTGATGGCGTCGAACTGGTGCGTGTTCAGCACATAGAGCACGCTGTTAACCTCGGCCTGGATGGTGGCGCTACGCGGCGTCTGTGACACCAGCCCCATCTCGCCGATCGTGGTGTAGCGGCCGAGGCTGCGCACGCGCGTGGTGCGGTCGTCCTCGGCCGGGATCATGATGCCGACGCGACCGTCGAGGATGAAGTGCATGGAATCCGCGGGATCGCCGGCCTGCACGATGACGTCGCCGGCCTCGACCTCAAGGCGCTGGCAGCGGCGGATCAGCTCGTCGGCATCGTCCTCGCTGTTGAGAATCCCCGTGAACCAGTCGCGCAAGTTTGCCTCCTCCTGCGCGAGTTCCTGATGTTGCGCGATGAGTTCGTTCTCGCACCACTCCAGCGCATGATCGAGCTCGGGAATGATGGTGACGCCTTCGCCGATGAAATCGCTGGAGCGCAGCACCTTCTTGGCCGCGGTAGACAGGTGCACCAGGATCAGCTCGACGCCGAGGTCACCCGCGCTGCGCTTGATCTGCGCAAAACTGTAGGCGGCCGAGGAGTCGACGCCGGTGACGAGCTTGAAGTCGAACAGCAGATAGCGGCACTCCGGGCGCTCCTGGAGCAGTTGCTTGACATGCTGGTAAAGTCGGTTGGCGGAGCCGAAGAACAAATAGCTCTGGAGGTTGAGGCCCCGGATCTTGCCGCCATGGGCCAGCAGCACCTCCTGGTCGTCCCGCGAGCGATCGAGCGAAGAGCGATATTCGGAACCGTCAAAACTGTACTTGATCGATTCGACCCGCGCCGCGCTGAACGCGAAGGTCGCGCAGCCGATGACGACGCCGATCAGGATGCCCGGCACGAAACCCCAGGCGACGATGATCGCGATGATGGCGAGCAGCGAGAGATATTCGAGCTTCGAGAGCCGCTTGCGCGACTCGATGAGCCATTTGTGCAGCTGGTCGGCGCCGAGATAGAGTAGCAGGCCGCCGAGCACGAATTTCGGCATGAAGCCGAGCAGCTCCGGCGCAACTGCGAGCATCAGCAGCGACATGGCCGCAACGGTGAGGCCGGACAGGCGTCCGCGGCCGCCGCTGCTGAAATTCAGGATCGAGCGGCTGACCGAAACGCAGCCGGCATAGCCGGCGAGCGCGCCGGTCAGGATGTTGGCGGCGCCGGTGACATTCAGCTCGCGCTCCAGATTGGCCTCGCGATGCACGGCGACTTCGATCCCGGTGGTGTTGAACAGCGTGCTGGAAGCCGTGACGAAGATGACCGCGACGAGGTTGCCGAGCAGGTCCGGCACCGCGGACCAGGGATAATTGGCAAGATCGTCGGTGTGCCAGGGCAACATGAATGTCGCCGGCGGCGGGGGCTGGAAGGTCCAGCCGAGGGCGCGCGCCTCCTCCGTCGAAATCCCTGCGATCCAGAACGCCAGATGTGCCGTGAGCATGCCGCCGACCAGGATGATCGGCAATCCGAACGGGCTGCGCGAGCGGTGCCAGGCCAGATACAGCACCAGCGCCATCGCGCAGGCGGCGCCCAGCTCCGAAAGCGTGACGCCGTTGGTGAAGCGCAACAGCGTGGCAAACTGCACGGGATGATCGGTGATCACCCGGATCGCGCCCATGACGATCAGAAGCCCGGTGGCCCCCAGGAAGCCGCCGATCACCGGATAAGGCACGTAGCGGATCGCGCGGCCCATCCGCGTCAGTCCCAATCCGCACAGCACGATTCCGGTCAGCACAGTCGACAGGCCGAGCGTGATCAGGACGGGCGAGAGCAGGGGTGCCGATAAATTAGCCGCTTCGATGCGTTCGACCAGCGAGGCGGCCAAAATGCCCGTCACCGCGGCGGTCGAGCTGTCAGGGCCGGCAACCGCGAAGGGCAGCGAGCTGCCAAGCCCGATGACAGCCGCGAGCACGGCAGAGCTGATGAAGGTCGCGGCGATGCCGTAGGACAGATAGGGCGACAGCGGGCCGGTGAAGATCAGCAGCGCATAGGAAAGCCCGAAGGTGACGGTCAGGACGCTGGCGGCGCTTCCGCCCAGTATATCATTCAGCGCACGTTTGATGGACGGATTCAATCCTGTGACCGGATCGAGGCCAATTGCTGGATCTGTCACGCCCCGACACTCGCTCATGAGAATTCCCGTCCGAGAGGTAGACGAGTGCGAGGTTAGCGCAACAGGATTCTTGCAAATATGAGATTGGCAACAGTTTCGGGCACGCTCTCGGCGTCCTCCCGGCTTTCGCCCGGAGGGCGTCGGGGATGGAGCCGGGCAGGGAATGCCGGAAGACGGTAGACCCCTCCACGTCATTGCGAGCGTAGCGAGGCAATCCAGAATCCCTCCGCCGAGACAGTCTGGATTGCTTCGCTTCGCTCGCAATGACGGAGCGAGACGAAACAGTCGGGCTAAATCTTCAGCTCACTCCCCGTCACCCGCCGATATGCTTCCAGGTACCGCTCGCTGGTCGCGTCCACCACGCTTGCCGGCAAGGGCGGCGGCGGGGCATCGCCGTTCCAGCGGCCGGCGCGGCGTTCGACGTCGAGATAGTCGCGCAGCGGCTGCTTGTCGAAACTCGCCTGCGGCTGGCCGGGCTTGTAGGCATCGACCGCCCAGAAGCGCGAACTGTCCGGCGTCATGACCTCGTCGATCAGGATGATGCGGCCGTCCTTGTCGCGGCCGAACTCGAACTTGGTGTCCGCGATGATGATGCCCTGCTCGCGCGCGAGCTCCTCGCCGAGCGTGTAGATCGCGCGCGTCATGCTCTCGAGCGTGTAAGCGACCTCATCGCCGACGACCTCGCGCATCTGCGCGATGGTGATGTTCTCGTCATGGCCGGTTTCGGCCTTGGTCGCCGGGCTGAAGATCGGAGGGTTCAGCTTCTCGCTCTCGACGAGGCCAGCCTTCAGCTTCTCGCCGGCGAGCGTGCCGCTGGCGGCATATTCCTTCCAGGCCGAGCCGGAGAGATAACCGCGGATCACGCATTCGATCGGAAACACGGTGGTCCGGCGCGACAGCATCGCGCGGCCGAGAATCTCGGCGCGATGCGGCTTCAGCGCCGGCACCGCTGCGATGATCTCGTCGGTGTCGGCGCTGATCATGTGATGCGGCACCACGCCCTCGAGCTCGTTGAACCAGAACGCGCTGATCTGGGTCAGCACCGCGCCCTTCATCGGGATGGTCTCGCCCATTACGACGTCGAAGGCGCTGATGCGATCGGTGGTGACGAGCAGCAGGCGGTCGTCGTCGACGGCGTAGATATCGCGCACCTTGCCGCGCCCGATCTTGGGCAAAGGCAGGTCGCTGGAGTGCATGGTGGTCATCGGCAAAGCTTTCGCAGATATGGCCTTCGGGCAGGAAATCCGGCCGCGCCGGACAGCGCGACCGGAAACCGGGATAGCCTATTCCGGCAGCGGAATGAACTCATGTTCCTGCGGAACCGCGGCGAAGCGGCCGGTTTTCCAGTCCTGCTTGGCCTGCTCGATCCGCTCCTTGCTGGAGGAGACGAAATTCCACCAGATGTGGCGCGGCCCTTCCAGCGCATCGCCGCCGAGAAACATCATCCGCGTGGCTTTCAGCGCCTTCACGGTGATGCGGTCGCCGGGGCGGAAGATCAGCAGCCGCGGCCCCTCATAGCGCTCGCCCGCGATCTCGACCTCGCCGTCGACGATATAGATCGCACGCTCCTCGTGATCGGGGTCGAGCGGCACGCTGGCGCCCGCGACAGCCGTAACCTCGGTGTAGAACCAGGGCGACACCATCGACACCGGCGAGGTGATGCCGAAGGCGGAGCCCGCGATCACCCGCGCGGTGAAGTCGCGCTCGGAGATCATCGGCAGATCGCCGGCACCGTAATGCTGGAACGACGGCGCGATCTCCTCCGATCCGGCCGGCAGCGCGATCCAGCTTTGCAGGCCGAGCATCTGTTGTCCCGAGGCGCGCTGCGCATCCGGCGTGCGTTCGGAATGCGCGATGCCGCGCCCGGCCGTCATCAAATTCATCGCGCCGGGCGCGATTTCCTGGACGTTGCCCTCGCTGTCGCGATGCATGATCGCGCCGTCGAACAGATAAGTGACGGTGGCAAGCCCAATATGCGGATGCGGCCGCACGTCCATGCCCTTGCCGGACATGAACTGCACCGGTCCGAAATGATCGAAGAAGATGAAGGGGCCGACCATCTGCCGCCTGCCATGCGGCAGCGCGCGCCGAACCGTGAACCCGTCGCCAAGGTCGCGGGTGCGCGGCACGATGACGAGATCGAGCGCATCGCAGGACATGGGATCGCCGAGGACGGGATCGTTCGAGGGTTGCCAGCTCATGGCGGACTCCTTTTGGCTTTATTCTTGGTTCTGTTGGGCCCGATGGTAGCAGACTTTGGCATCGCCGTCGCGACGAAGCCCTCTGTCATGCCCCGCGCAGGCGGGGCATCCAGTACGCCGCGGCCTCTCGGTTCAATCATTGCCGTCTCGGAGTACTGGATCGCCCGGCCAAGCCAGGCGATGACAGTTGTGGGTGAGGAGGGTCCTTGAAAAAAAGTGCGCAACGAACGATGTTCGGCTGTTTTCAACCGCGACCGATCGCATCGCCCGATGACCCTTGCCGCAACCGAGCTCGCCTTTCGCGCCGCCAGCGTCGCGCTGCTGCTGGTGCTGGCGGCGTCATTGCTCGCCGATTTTCGCAATGTGCCGGCGGGGCGGCTCGGCGCTGCGTTCGTGCTGAGCTCGGCCGCGCATGCTGTGAGCTATTCGTTGGATGTCACGTCGCGGATCCCGCTCTGGCATGCACCGCTGATCGCGTTGTCGACCGGCAGCATCGTCGTGTTCTGGCTGTTCACACGCTCCCTGTTCGACGACGAGTTTCACCTCCGCTGGTGGCACGGATCGGTCTGGGCGCTGGTGACGGCCTTCAGCTTCGCAGGCTGCGTCTGGATTGCACCCAGCGGCCATGTGCGGTTCTCGGTGACGGTGGTCAATCTGATCGTGCTCGGTTTCATCGCGCTTGCGGTCGGGCAGACGATCGCCTCCTGGCCGGCCGACCTGGTCGAGCGCCGCCGCAGCGTTCGCGTCTTCATCGTCTGCGCAACCGCGCTCTATGGCGGGCTGAACGCGGTGCTCCAGATCGCCGTCGCCGGGCACCACGTCGGCGATGTCGCCGAAACCATCAATGCCGGCGTGCTCGCCTGCACCGTTGCGGCGATCGTCTATGCCATGATGCGCGTTGACGGGGCGGATCTGTTTCCGGCCGCGGCGGAGCCCGCAGCGCCGATTGTTTTCAGTCAGCCTGCGGCCGACGTCGCCGCCGATCAAAAGCTCATCGACGCCCTGATGCGGCTGATGGCGGACGAGCGGATCTATCGCCGGGAGAACATCACCATCGGTGTTCTGGCGGGGCGGCTGAAGATTCCGGAATACCGGCTGCGCCGGCTGATCAACCAGCGGCTCGGCTATCGCAACTTCAATGTGTTCCTGAACAACCACCGGATCGAGGAAGCCAAGTCCGCACTCGCCGATCCCGCCCAGGCCGAGGTTCCCGTCATCACCATCGCGATGGACGCGGGCTTCCAGTCGCTCGGCCCCTTCAACCGCGCCTTCAAGGCCGTCACGGGCGTGACGCCAACCGAATATCGGCGGCTCAAAGCCGAGGTGGCTTAGAGCTTATTTCGTTGAAGTTACGTAAGAATTCCAGAATCGACTAGCCCCGGTCAGTTTCGGCGAGGTCGTATTTCAAATCCGGCGAGCACGCTTCGCCCGCATCCGGTTCCTTCTCCGCCACTCGCCCCGAAGCCGGAGAAAGCCCGTGACCCGCCGCCGCAAGATCATCCTCGCTACCACCGCCATCGCCTTTGCCGGCCTCGCGCTCGGCGCGGCGCGGGCCCGCGACGTGCCGAAGGTTGCCACCGGCTTTATCGCCGACACGCTCTGCTCGGAGACGTTCGTCTCCGGCCTCGATCCCATGCGCGACCTCGCCGAGACCACCGACGCGATGCCAGGTGCGGGTCTTCTGACCTGGGCGATGGATTTTCGGGTCGATCGCGCCCGCAAGGATGTCACGGTGAGTCTGTTCGGCATCGGCCGCAGCCATGCCGTCTATCGCGAGGGGCTCGGCTGCACGCTCGAGCACGGCCAGGGGATCGCCGAAGTCGCGTTGCCGCCTGATGACAAACAGCCGACGTTGCTCCACGAGATCGCCGAACCGGGACTCGTGCCGCCGCAAAGCGAGGGGCTGTCCGCCGCGCTCGACTGCGCTTTCGCCGAGCCCGCGCAACCGCCTTATCGCCGCACCCGCGCGATCGTTGTCATGAAGGCCGGGCGCATCGTTGCCGAGCGCTATGCTGATGGTGTCGGACCGGAGACGCAGCTGCTCGGCTTCTCCATGACGAAGTCGGTGATGTCGGCGCTGACAGGCATTCTCGTGCGCCAGGGCAAGCTCAAGCTCGACGGGCCCGCGCCAATTGCCGCCTGGCAAAATCCTGATGATCCGCGCCATGCCATCACCGTCGATCAATTGCTGCGTCACACGGCAGGCATCGCGCTCGGAAGCTCATTGCAGGCCTCGCTCAGCTCCGCGCTGGAGCCGGTCAATGCCATGAAATACGCCGAGGACGATATGGCCAGCTTTGCCGAGCGCGCGCCGCTTGCGACTGCACCGGGCACGGCATGGAAGTATCATGACGGCAACTTCCTCATTCTCGCGCATCTGATCCGCAACGCCGCCGGCGGCAGGCCCGCGGATGCGCTTGCCTTCGCGCGCCGCGAATTGTTTGCGCCGCTCGGTATGAACAACGTCACGCTCCAGCTCGACGGCGCCGGCACGATCGAGGGCTCCGGCGAGATGCTGGCATCCGCGCGCGACTGGGCGCGCTTCGGCCAGCTCTACCTCAACGACGGCACCGTCGGCGGCAAGCGCATCCTGCCCGAAGGTTGGGTGAACTACTCTGCCACGGCCACGCCGAACGCGTGGGTCGGCATCGGCGCCGGCTTCTGGACCAACCAGGGCGGCAGCTTTGGTGCGCATTTTCGTATCGCGCACGGCTGGCCGCGCGATGCCTTCTTCGCCAAGGGCACGATCGGGCAGTACACCATTGTGATCCCGTCGGAGCGCCTGGTCATCGTGCGGCTAGGCCGCTCGCCGAATTGGCCACCGGAAGCGGATGGCGTGTTTGATCTCGTGCGCGACGTGGTGGCAGCGACGCGCGAGAAGGGGAAGTTGGCGGGGGTGAATTGACGACAGAGCGGAGCGCCTGCTCTTCTTCCTTCTCCCCTTGTGGGAGAAGGTGGCGCGAAGCGCCGGATGAGGGGTCTCTATCCACCGATTCGATCGCTAGAGATTCATTCGCGGAGAGAACCCCTCACCCGGCTCGCCGCTTCGCGGCGATCCACCCTCTCCCACAAGGGGCGAGGGTGCACCGTCTGCGCGGCGCGAACTCGAATCTACTGCCGTCCCAGCTCCGTCGCCTTCGCCACGCGATCGAACCGCTCCAGCGATAGGATCGCATCGGCAAACTTCTCCGCCCGCGCATTCAAAACCGGCCGCGCCAGTGTCAAAAACTTCTGCTGCATCGCCTGCGCGTCGGGGAACGAGGTCGGCTCGCCGGAGGGATCGGCATAGAGCCGCTCGTGCACGCCGTCATCGGTGATGATGCTGACGCGCGCGCCGAACGGATGGGTGCGGCCGATCTCGAGCCGGTCGTCCTGCACCACGTCGAACTTGTCGGCGAGCGCGTCGATGGCGGCATCGCCGAGCCGGCTGTAATCGTCCCAGCCAAAACTGCCCTGGTCGAGCGCGAGCGCGCCGGTGAAGAACATCGAGAACTGGCCGCCGACGATGGATGTCGGATGGCGCTTGGTTGCGGCATCGCCGGTCAGCGTGATGCCGTTGCGATGCAGGCCGATCTCGACGCGCTTGACCTGGTCGGGCGTCAGATTGTGCTCGCGCCGCATCGCGATCAGCGCGTCGATCGCGGCGTGCGTATAGCGGCAGCTCGGATACGGCTTGACGCCGATCTTCATCGTTTCATAGGTCTTGCCGAGTTCGGCGACCGCCTTGTCCGGATGCGCGTCGTCGGTATAGCCGGCGAGCAGGCCGTGCTTGCCCTCGACCGATTCCGTCGCGCCGACGAAATCGTTGCGCGCCAGCGTCGCGGCGATCACCCCGTTCATCGCGGCGGCGCCGACCTGGTAGCGCTTGTTCCAGGCGCCGTTGACCAGAAATTGGAGCGAGCCCGCGGCCTGGCTGCCGGCGACCCCGAAGGCGGCGACGATCTGCGTCTCGCTGAGACCGAACAGCTTGCCAGCTGCCGCCGCCGCGCCATAGGTGCCGGCGGTGGCGGTCGGATGGAAGCCGCGCGCATAATGCGAGGTCGGGTCGAGCGCGTTACCGAGCCGGCAGCAGACCTCGTAGCCCGCGACGATCGCGGTCAGCACGTCGCGCCCGGAGGCGCCGACCATCTCGCCGACGGCGAAGGCGGCCGGGACGACCGGCGCGCTCGGATGCAGCGAGGAATCCGCGTGCGTATCGTCGAAGTCGAGGGAATGGCCGAGCGCGCCGTTGAGCAGCGCCGCGACCGCTGGTGTCCAGGTCTTGCTGTCGCCGAACACGGTGGATTCGCCCTTGGTGTCGAGTGCGAGAGCCTCCAGCATCTTCAGGATCGACGGGGTGGATTCAGCCTCGCTGCGGGCCCGGATGGCGCTGCCGAGGAAATCCAGCGTCAGCACTTTTGCGCGATCCAGCACCTCCGCCGGAATATCCTGGAATTTCAGGTTGGCGACATAGGCGGCAAGCGTTGCGGTTTCGTGGGCCATCGTGTTTCCTCGTTTTGCCGGGCAAATTAGGCGGGCTGATTTGGCCTTTCAAGCGGCCTCGCAGCCGCGGGCATCAGCCATGCTTTTGGGTTGGTTACGAGGATTGGACCGGGGACGTTCGACGATGGCACTTGCAAGACAGCTGTTCGACCGGATCCGGTCGCGCCGAACGCAAGTGGGGCTGGCGATCCGGGTCACGGTGGCGGCGACCGCGGCCTATGCGATCGCCACCGCGTTGCATCTCTTGTTGCCGCTCTGGGCCGTGCTGACCTCGCTGATCGTGACCCAGATGAGCGTCGGGCGTTCGCTGAAGGCGACGCGCGACTACATGCTCGGCACGATCGGTGGCGCCATCTATGGCGGCGCCATCGCGATCCTGATCCCCTATTCCAGCGAGGCCGGGCTGTTGGGGCTGCTGGTGCTCTCGGTCGCCCCGCTCGCGTTCATTGCCGCGATCAATCCGAGCCTGAGTGCCGCCACGGTGACGGCCGTGATCGTGCTGCTGGTTCCAACCATGCATCATTCCGATCCGATGACCTCGGCGATCGACCGCGTCAGCGAGGTTGCGGTCGGCGCGATCACCGGGCTGCTGGTCTCGTTCCTGGTATTGCCGTCGCGCGCGGTGCGGCAGATTCGAGCCAGCGCAGCGCGGCTGCTCGAACTGATCGCGGAGGCCCTCACCGAACTGCTCGCAGGCCTGACACGCGGGCGCGACAACGACGCGCTGCATCGGATCCAGGACGGCATCGGCACTGCGATGGTCGGCCTCAATGCGATCGGCGCAGAGGCCGAGCGCGAGCGCGCGGCGCGGCTGTCAGGCGGGCCCGACACCGGCCCGCTGCTGCGAACGATTTTGCGGCTGCGCCATGATGTCGTGATGATCGGGCGCTCGACCGTGGTGCCGCTGCCGGCGGACGTGCAGATCAGGCTTGCCGCGCCGCTGGCGGAGGTCAGTGCGGCGATCGCACGCTTTCTGAAGTCCGCGGCCGAAGCACTGCGGGCAGGCGCGGGCGCGCCGCCGATCCATCCCGTGCACGTCGCGCTTCAGCACTACGCCGAGGCGGTCGCCGCCGTGCGCCAGGACGGCCTGATCCGCGGACAGCCCGGCGACACCGCCGAGCGCTTCTTCGCCATCGGCTTCTCGCTGGAGCAGATGCACCAGAACCTGTGCGATCTCGATCGTGTCGTCGGCGAATGGTCGGAGGCTGCCGCAGACGCGCCTGCGCGGGTTGCCGATTAGTTATCGGGCCGGCTCTACGATGCTTCCCATCATGCTGCGCACGACGAGCTTGTGGAACGGCATGATGAGCGTGAGATACGTCCGGCCCAAGAGATTATGTGTCCGCACCAGCGTGGTCGACGTCACCTGCCGACCTGTCGCGTCGCCGGCCACGTCGACGACGATGCGAAAGTCGAGATGGTGGTCGTTGAAGCCTGCGACCAACCGCTCCGGCGTTTCGCTGACCACCGGAAACAGGCCGATCAGGCCACCCGGTGCCGGCGCGCCTTCGCCCGATGTCTTCAGCCCGAACGGTGTCACCAGGATGTTGCGCAGGCGCAGCAGCGCATCGATCCAGCGCGGCCCGTGCAGGACCATCCGGACGCAGGCCTGACGGGCATCGAGGCCGGCCGTGCCGATCTCGATGCGATAGGCATCGATAAACTGCGCGCCGGCCAGCACTGCACCGGCATCGACCTCGGGGGTAACTTCGCGGACGGATGTCATCCGCCCAATCTGCGCGCCAGCATCCGAAAGCGCAAGATCAGGAGCCCGGCATAGACGAATGTCCCGATCGACAGCCCGATCCAGACGCCGACGGCACCAAGCCCGGCGTGAAAGGCCAGTATCCAGGCGATCGGGAAGGCGATGCACCAATAACCGATGGCGGCGAACACCAGCGTCATCCGCGTGTCATTGAGGCCGCGCAGCGCCCCGCCTATAATGGTCTGGAGGGCATCGGCGATGAAGAAGGTGGCGCCGACCAGGAGCAGCGTTGCGGTCAGCTCGACGGTGGCTGCGCTGGCTTCGCCGCTGCCGAAGAACAGTCGCCCCAGCGCATAGCGGCCGAGCACGATCGCGATCGTGAGAGCGGAGACCAATGCGATCCCGAGCAGCGCCGCAACCAAGCCCGCGCGCCTCACGGCCGCCGGCTCGTTACGTCCGAAGGCGTGGCCGACCCGCACCGTCGCCGCCATGCTGATGCCGAGCGGGACCATGAACAGCACCGCCGTGACCTGAAGTGCGATCTGGTGCGCGGCAAGCGCGCTGGTCGAGATCAGCCCCATCAGCAGCGCGGCCGAGGAGAACAGGCCATACTCCATCAGCAGCGACAACGAGATCGGAGCGCCGATCGCGATGAGCTGGCGCATCAGCGGCCAGTGGATCCGCCATAGATAGGCGAGCGGATGATAGTCGGCGAAGGGCTTTCGCAAGGCGACGATGCCGAGCGCGGCAGCGAAGGTGGCGGCATTGACCAGCGTGGTCGCAAGCCCGGCGCCGAGCAGGCCGAGCTGCGGCAGGCCGAACAGGCCGTGGATCAGCAAATAGACCAACGCGGCATTGGCGGGGATCGCCGCAAGCGTGATCCACAGCGGCGCCTGCGGCCGGTTCACCGCGCTCATCATGCTGCGCAGCGCGACGAAGCCGAGCGCCGGCGCGATGCCCCAGGCCAGCCCGTTCAGATAGTGCTGGGCCAGCGCGGCGGAATGCGGCGCCTGTCCAAGCGCCAGCAGGATCTGCTCGCCATAGAGCGGCGAGGCCATCATCGGCAGTGAGATCAGCAGCGCGACCCACAAGCCGGCGCGCAAGGCGTGTCGAAGCCGTCTGACGTCGCCGGCACCAAACGCCTGCGCCGCCAGCGGCGACACTGCGACGACGAGACCGAGTCCGAAAGTGAAGCTGACGAAATACACCGTATGTGCCAACGCCGCGGCCGCCACCGCGTCCTCGCCGAGCCGCCCGATCAGCGCGAGATCGGTCGTCATCATCGCGATCTGCCCGAGCTGCGTCAGCATCATCGGCACGGCCAGCCGCAGCGTCTCGACGAATTCATCGGCGAGATGGTTGGGCTGCACGCCTTGTGGCTGCGAACGAGGCTGGACGGTGTCGAGCATGGCCGGTCAATAGCACAGCCACGCGTCGAAACCATGGCCTGCGCTCACCCTCTCCCCTTGTGGGAGAGGGTGGCTCGCCGCGTAGCGGCGAGACGGGTGAGGGGTGTCTCTCCGCGAATCCGTTCTTACGATTTGAGTTTGCCGATGCAACCCCTCATCCGGCGCTTCGCGCCACCTTCTCCCACAAGGGGAGAAGGGAAGCACTCGGAGAGGTCCCGCAAGCGGGGCGAGGTGAGAGCAAGCGCCTCAGCTCTTCCGCTCGGGCACGCGCTTGATCTTCGCGCCCAGCGCGTTCAGCCGTTCCTCGATGCGCTCGTAGCCGCGCTCGATCTGGTCGGCGTTGTTGATCGTGGACGTACCCTCGGCGCAAACGGCGGCAAGCAGCATCGCCATGCCGGCGCGGATGTCGGGCGAGGTCATCGGCGCGCCGCGCAGGCGGCTGGGACCCGCGATGATGGCGCGGTGCGGGTCGCACAACACGATGCGGGCGCCCATCGCGATCAGCTTGTCGACGAAGAACATCCGCGATTCGAACATCTTCTCGAACATCAGGATTACGCCCTCGCATTGCGTGGCGGTGACGATCGCGATCGACATCAGGTCGGCGGGGAAGGCCGGCCAGGGCTGGTCCTCCAGCTTCGGCACGTGGCCGCCAAAGTCGTCCTGGATCTTCAGCGTCTGGTTCGAGGGCACGATGAGGTCGTCGCCCTCGACGCGGCAGACGATGCCGAGCCGCTCGAATCCCATGCGGACCGAGCGCAGATGCTCGACGCCGGCGCGCACGATGCGCAAGGGCGAGCGGGTCACGGCAGCCAAGCCGATCAGCGAGCCGACCTCGATATGATCAGGCTGAATGGAGTAAGTCGCTGCTCCCAGCGTCGCCGGTCCATGCACGATCATGGTGTTGGTGCCGATGCCTTCGATCTTCGCACCGAGCGCGACCAGAAAGTTGGCGAGGTCCTGCACATGCGGCTCGGAGGCCGCGTTGCGCAGGAACGTGGTGCCGTCGGCGGCCACGGCCGCGACCAGTGCGTTCTCGGTCGCGGTGACGCTGGGCTCGTCCAGGAACACGTCGGCGCCGGTGAGTTTCGAAGCGCGGAATTCCAGCCGGTCGGTCGCGGTGACCTTGGCGCCGAGCTGTTCCAGCGCCAGCATATGCGTGTCCAGACGGCGGCGGCCGATGACGTCGCCGCCGGGCGGCGGCAGCATCACCTCGCCGCAGCGGGCGAGCAGGGGGCCCGCGAGCAGGATCGAGGCGCGGATGCGGACGCAGAGCTCGGGATCGAGATCGGCGGCGCGGATGCTCTTGGCGTGAATGACAAGCGTATTGCGGGCGGTCCATTCGGCCGACGCGCCGACCGAGCGGATCAGCTCCACCAGCGTCTCAGTGTCGCGGATGCGCGGCACGTTCTCGAGCGTCACGGGGTGCTCGGTGAGCAGCGCGGCCGCGATGATCGGCAGCGCCGAATTCTTGTTGCCGGACGGCTCGATCGAGCCCGAGAGCCGATGACCGCCCTCGACGATATATTGGATGGGCGCCACTTGGGTCTCTCGCTGTCCTGTGTGGGGCGGGGCTGCTCTACGAGGCGGAAAATACAGAGAATTGCGCGCGGTAGCAAATGCACTTGCCGCGGCGCCGTTCCCGTCCGGCAGCTCGAAGAGGCCATTTGGGCTTACGACGTCGCACGATCCTCTCCATGAACACGCTGTCAGACGACGGCGGCTGGATTGGGGACGATTTGCTGGCCGAGCTGGCGAGCCAGTCGGTGCAGAATGCGGTGCTTGGTTTCCAATACCCTCGCCTCGTATTGAGCCACACCTGTCTCGACGAAGTCGAGGCCTTTGACCATCACGCGCCAGAAGAGTGTGGCTAGTTTTCGCGCGAGGGCCTTGTTCGCCACCAAGCCGCCGCGCCGTGCCGCCATGCGCCGGTAAAAGCCGCCGAGCGCGACGTATTTGCTGCGGGCCAAGGCACGGGCCATCACACAAAAGATCTGGCCGGCTCGGTTGCGGCGCCGTTTGACCGAAGCCTTGCGTTTGCCGCTTTGAGCGCTTCCGGGAGCAAGCCCCAACCACGAGGTGAAGTGCTTTTCAGTCCGCCACTTGGTCAGATCCGTGCCAACTTCACCGATGAGCTGCAAAACGCTGTACTCGCTATGGGCGGGCAGCGTCGTCAAATCCTTGGCGCCACAGATCTGTGCGAGGATCTCCCGCAGATCCGCGATATCCGGCGCATTGACGCCCGGCCGCGTGCGCGGTTTTCCTGTCTTTGTCGAAGCGGCCGGTGGCGGCACCTTCGCGTCCGGCATCTGGCGAAGGACGACCGCAATCTGGCGATCGCAGGCGGCGATGAGGCCTTGATAATGGTCCCAGCTTTGAACGGCCTGCGCGAGGGCGAACAAATGTTCTTCGGCCCAGTCGCCGCGCAGCGATTCGACGACGCGCTCAGCTTTGACGTTGCGGATTCGAATATCGCATAGACCCAACAGGACCTGCGGATCGCGTTCACCGGCGAGGATGGCGCGGATCACGGTCAGACCGCTCGCCCCGGTCAGAGAGCTGATGACTTCGTGCAGTTTGATATTCATCCGCTCCAGCGCTTTTTGCATGTGCTGGACATGTCCGGCGGCCGCCGCGATGTGGTCCCCGCGAAGGCGCAGATAGTCCTGCAGACGGCGGATATTGGCCGGGGGAACAAAGCCCGCCCGCAGCAAGCCATGCGCATGCAGCGTGGCGCCCCACTGGCAGTCTTTCATGTCGGTCTTGCGCCCCGGAAGATTGCGCGTTTGGCGGCCATCGACCATCACCACCTCCATGCCCGCAGCTTCCAGAACCCCATAGAGCGGCAACCAATAGACCCCGGTCGCTTCCATCGCGACTGAGCGCACCTGATGTTCGGCCAAATAGTCGCGCAGCGCATGCAGCTGCGAGGTCACCGTGCCGAACAGCGCGGGTGGCCCACCCGCGATCGACACATGCATTTTCTCACTGCCGACATCAACAAAGGCTGCACGCGGATCCAGCACCGCCAATTCACTCATTCAAGCCCTCATGTCCTTCTGCTGTCCATTCTGGTGCGAAGCCCCGCCAAGAGCCCAACCGCGCTTTGAGATTGCAAACCTCTCCAACGGGAAGCGCAATGCTCGCCAAAATGTGCAATCGCCAGCGATCGGAGCCAACCTCATGGCCGGGCAACCAAGTGCACCAGAGGATCATGCGGCCACACTGCTCCAGGCGGAACCCCGCAGCCACGATACCGTGTTCATGGTCCGTGTGCAGCGCCGGTTTCGGAGCTGGGGGCTCTCCATGAACACGCTGTCAGACGACGGCGGCTGGATTGGGGACGATTTGCTGGCCGAGCTGGCGAGCCAGTCGGTGCAGAATGCGGTGCTTGGTTTCCAATACCCTCGCCTCGTATTGAGCCACACCTGTCTCGACGAAGTCGAGGCCTTTGACCATCACGCGCCAGAAGAGTGTGGCTAGTTTTCGCGCGAGGGCCTTGTTCGCCACCAAGCCGCCGCGCCGTGCCGCCATGCGCCGGTAAAAGCCGCCGAGCGCGACGTATTTGCTGCGGGCCAAGGCACGGGCCATCACACAAAAGATCTGGCCGGCTCGGTTGCGGCGCCGTTTGACCGAAGCCTTGCGTTTGCCGCTTTGAGCGCTTCCGGGAGCAAGCCCCAACCACGAGGTGAAGTGCTTTTCAGTCCGCCACTTGGTCAGATCCGTGCCAACTTCACCGATGAGCTGCAAAACGCTGTACTCGCTATGGGCGGGCAGCGTCGTCAAATCCTTGGCGCCACAGATCTGTGCGAGGATCTCCCGCAGATCCGCGATATCCGGCGCATTGACGCCCGGCCGCGTGCGCGGTTTTCCTGTCTTTGTCGAAGCGGCCGGTGGCGGCACCTTCGCGTCCGGCATCTGGCGAAGGACGACCGCAATCTGGCGATCGCAGGCGGCGATGAGGCCTTGATAATGGTCCCAGCTTTGAACGGCCTGCGCGAGGGCGAACAAATGTTCTTCGGCCCAGTCGCCGCGCAGCGATTCGACGACGCGCTCAGCTTTGACGTTGCGGATTCGAATATCGCATAGACCCAACAGGACCTGCGGATCGCGTTCACCGGCGAGGATGGCGCGGATCACGGTCAGACCGCTCGCCCCGGTCAGAGAGCTGATGACTTCGTGCAGTTTGATATTCATCCGCTCCAGCGCTTTTTGCATGTGCTGGACATGTCCGGCGGCCGCCGCGATGTGGTCCCCGCGAAGGCGCAGATAGTCCTGCAGACGGCGGATATTGGCCGGGGGAACAAAGCCCGCCCGCAGCAAGCCATGCGCATGCAGCGTGGCGCCCCACTGGCAGTCTTTCATGTCGGTCTTGCGCCCCGGAAGATTGCGCGTTTGGCGGCCATCGACCATCACCACCTCCATGCCCGCAGCTTCCAGAACCCCATAGAGCGGCAACCAATAGACCCCGGTCGCTTCCATCGCGACTGAGCGCACCTGATGTTCGGCCAAATAGTCGCGCAGCGCATGCAGCTGCGAGGTCACCGTGCCGAACAGCGCGGGTGGCCCACCCGCGATCGACACATGCATTTTCTCACTGCCGACATCAACAAAGGCTGCACGCGGATCCAGCACCGCCAATTCACTCATTCAAGCCCTCATGTCCTTCTGCTGTCCATTCTGGTGCGAAGCCCCGCCAAGAGCCCAACCGCGCTTTGAGATTGCAAACCTCTCCAACGGGAAGCGCAATGCTCGCCAAAATGTGCAATCGCCAGCGATCGGAGCCAACCTCATGGCCGGGCAACCAAGTGCACCAGAGGATCATGCGGCCACACTGCTCCAGGCGGAACCCCGCAGCCACGATACCGTGTTCATGGTCCGTGTGCAGCGCCGGTTTCGGAGCTGGGGGCTCATGGTAAGGAGCGCGGAACGCGCGTCTCCGGACGATGCTTCGCATCGCCGGGCGAACCATGAAGGCCGCAATCGAGACTCCTAATGTGGAGAGAGCCCCCACAACCCATCTTCAATGGGCTGCGACCTCCCCCGCAGGCGCAGGGCCATCGCATATGGCGAGCGCTTGGGGTACCGAAGCCTCCACGCCGTCATGGCCGGGCTTGTCCCGGCCATCCACGTCTTGCCGCGCCGTACGAAGAACGTGGATGCCCGGGACAAGCCCGGGCATGACGACCTCCAGTGAAGGAACATATGCGATAGCCCTGCCCGCAAGCGGGAGAGCTTGCTGCGAGCCCGCGGCCCAATCGATTCAACCTAAAGCCATTCCGCTTTAGATATCGATCGTCGCACTCAGCGAGTGCTCCTGGATGAAGTCGCGGCGCGGTTCGACCACGTCGCCCATCAGCTTGGTGAAGATGTCGTCGGCCTCGTCGACCTCCTTGACCTTCACCTGGAGCAGTGAGCGCGCGTCGGTATCCAGCGTCGTCTCCCAGAGCTGTCCCGGGTTCATCTCGCCCAGACCTTTGTAGCGCTGGAGCGTGATGCCCTTGCGGCCGGCGTCGGTGACCGCCTCGAACAGGTCGACCGGACCGTGGACAGGGTGCTCGACGTCCTTGCGGCGCAGCTTGCCGGGGCGGACATAAACGTCCTGGAGCTTCACCGTGTACTCGTCGAGCTTGCGGGCTTCGACGGATCCCAGAAAGGCGTCGTCGATGACGGCGGCTTCCTTGACGCCGCGCACCGTGCGCTCGAACTGGAATCCCTGGCCTTCCACGTACTGGCCGACCCAGCCACGCTCGACCTCTTCGGCCTGATTGTCCAATCGACTGGCGATGTACTGTGCGGCAGCGGCAGCTTTCTCGGGATCGCCGTAGATCGCCTTGTTGAGCACGCCGGTGATGGCGGCCTGCTCGATGACCTTGCGATTGTAGCGGCTGTGCAGGCTGCGCAGGATGCTGCGGACGACGCGGGCGTCGTCGACCAGCGAACGCAGGTCGCGGCCGGTGCGATCACCGCCGGTTCCGGGAATGTAGACGCAGTCATCGAGCCCGGTATCGATCAGGTAGTCTTCCAGCGCCCGCTCGTCCTTCAGGTACTGCTCGGACTTGCCGCGCGAGACCTTATAGAGCGGCGGCTGGGCGATATAGAGATAGCCGCCGTCGATGATGTCGCGCATCTGCCGGTAGAAGAAGGTCAGCAGCAGGGTGCGGATGTGGGCGCCGTCGACATCGGCGTCCGTCATCACGATGATCTTGTGATAGCGCAGCTTCTCGATCGAGAATTCGTCGCTGATGCCGGTGCCGAGCGCAGTGATCAGCGTGCCGATCTGCTCGCTGCCCAGCATCTTGTCGGGGCGCACGCGTTCCACGTTGAGGATCTTGCCGCGCAACGGCAGCACCGCCTGGAATTCGCGGTTGCGGCCCTGCTTGGCGCTGCCGCCTGCCGAGTCACCCTCGACGATGAAGAGCTCGGACTTGGCCGGGTCCTTTTCCTGGCAGTCGGCGAGCTTGCCGGGGAGCGAGGAGACCGAGAGCGGACTCTTGCGCGTCAGCTCGCGCGCCTTGCGCGCGGCTTCGCGGGCGGCGGCGGCCTGGATCACCTTGCCGACGATCATCCTGGCTTCGCTGGGATGCTCTTCGAACCAGGCCTGGAGCGCCTCGTTGAGCACGTTCTCGACCACGGGGCGCACTTCCGAGGACACCAGCTTGTCCTTGGTCTGCGACGAAAACTTCGGATCGGGCACCTTCACCGACAGCACGGCGGTGAGGCCTTCGCGGCAGTCGTCGCCGGTCAGTGCGATCTTTTCCTTCTTGGCGTTGGTCTCGGCATAGCCGTTGACCTGGCGCGTCAGCGCGCCGCGGAACCCGGCGAGATGGGTGCCGCCGTCGCGCTGCGGGATGTTGTTGGTGAAGCACAGCACGTTCTCGTGGTAGCTGTCGTTCCACCACAGCGCCGCCTCGACGCCGAGGCCATTCAGCTCCGCGCGCACCATGATCGGCGCCGGCACGATCGCCTTCTTGTTGCGGTCGAGATATTTGACGAACTCCTCGACGCCGCCGGAATAGTGCATCTCCTCGCGCCTCTCGACCGCGTGGCGCATGTCGGAGAGGGCGATGTTGACGCCGGAGTTGAGGAAGGCGAGTTCGCGCAGCCGGTGCTCCAGCGTCGCGAAATCATACTCGATGTTCTTGAAGGTATCGGGCGAGGCGAGGAACGTCACCTCGGTGCCGCGCTTGCCCGGTGCATCGCCGACGACCTTCAGCGGTGCGACCGCATCGCCATGGGCGAATTCGATGGAATGTTCCTTGTTGTCGCGCCAGATGCGAAGCGTGAGCTTGCTCGACAGCGCGTTGACGACGGAGACACCGACGCCGTGCAGGCCGCCGGAGACCTTGTAGGAGTTTTGGTCGAACTTACCGCCGGCGTGGAGCTGGGTCATGATGACCTCGGCCGCCGAGATGCCTTCGCCCTTGTGGATGTCGACGGGAATGCCGCGGCCGTCGTCGCGCACGGTGACGGAATTGTCGGCATTGAGCACGACGTCGACGCGCGTGGCATGGCCCGCGAGCGCCTCGTCGATCGCGTTGTCGACGACCTCGTAGACCATGTGGTGCAGGCCCGAGCCATCGTCGGTGTCGCCGATATACATGCCCGGTCGCTTGCGGACAGCATCGAGACCCTTGAGCACCCGGATCGATTCCGCGCCGTATTCGCTTGCGATAGAGGGCTCGGTTTCGGCGGTCGTCTGCCGGGCAGGTTCTGTCATTGAGAGGCCTTCGCGGATGTCGTCGAATCAGCGGCGCAAAAAGGCGCTGATTACAGCCATTTGTGCCATGAAAGGAGGATTGCGCCTAGCGCAAAGTATCCTCCCCCAACCCTTTGACCAGATAGGGATTTTTGCCCGGTTTTCAAGGCGTTTCAAAGCCGTTTTCCAGGCCTGCGAAAAGCCCGATTCGGGGGTCCCGTTTTGGCCGCTTCGGAGGCCGCGTTTTTCCCGGAAAGCGAGCGCCCGGGAGGCCCTATCGCCGCGCCGACACGCGCCCGTTTTCGACGTCGAAAACCTCGCCCCCGGCGCTGATCTCGGCGAAGGCGGCCGGGTCCGCGCCGGTCAGCCACACCTGCGCGCCGAGCTTGCGCAGTTCCTCGAACAGCGCCGCGCGCCGGTTCGGATCGAGATGGGCGACGACTTCGTCGAGCAGCAGCAGCGGCACGATTCCGGTCATCTCGGCCACCAGCGTCGCGTGTGCCAGCACGAGGCCGATCAAGAGCGCCTTCTGCTCGCCGGTCGAGGCGTCGCGCGCCGGCATGCTTTTCGGCGCATAGATCACCTGGAGATCGGTCAGATGCGGGCCGTCGGTGGTGCGGCCGGCGATGGCGTCGCGCGCGCGGTTGTCGCGCAGGATCTGGCGGTAGCGGTCTTCGACCGCGGTCGCGGTCTCGGTGAGCAGCGCGTTCTCCATCCAGCCGTCGAGCGCGATCTGCGCCGATGGGAAAGCGGAAGCCTGCGCCCGGGCGTTCAGCATACCGGTCAATCGTGCCGCGGTCTGGCCGCGGGTCGCCGCCACTGCGACCGCAAGCTCCGCGGTTTCGCGCTCGATCGCGTCACACCAATGATCGTCATAGTTGCGCACCTCGAGCAGGCGGTTGCGCGAGCGCAAGGAACGTTCGAGCGCCGAGATCCGGCTGGAATGGTCACTATCGATAGCGAGAACCAAACGGTCGAAGAAACGGCGACGTTCGGAGGCAGCCCCCATGAACAGTCCGTCCATCGCCGGTGTCAGCCACACCATGCGGATATGGTCGCCGAAGGCGCTCGCCGAATTGACCGGCTCGCGGTCGATGCGGCAGCGCCGGCTGACCGCGCTGTCGGGCAGCGGCGCGTCGATGCCGGTGCCGAGCGTGGCAAGGCCCAGCGCGCCCTCGACCTGCGCCGAGACTGCCCAGGAGCCGTCGCCCTGATTGTCGGCGACATCGTCCAGCGTCGCGCGCCGCAAGCCCCGGCCCGGCGACAGAAACGAGATCGCCTCGATGCAATTGGTCTTGCCCGCCCCGTTCGGCCCGACCAGCGCCACCATGTCAGCCGCCGTCTCGAGCCCCGCCGCCCGGTAATTGCGAAAATGCGTCAGCGTCAGGCGATGAATGCGGGAGGGGGTCATGTTGGAACTGCGGCACGCTCTGATCCCCTCTCCCCTTGTGGGAGAGGGTGGCGCCTCACGTAGTGAGGCGACGGGTGAGGGGTATGTTACCGCCCGGCAAGCTTTGCAAGGATGTCCTCCTGCACGGCCACGGGTTGCTGTAACACATCGTTGTTCCAGTAGCGCGCCGTCTGAAAACCTTCGGCCGCAAGCGCGGCCTCACGGGTCGCATCGCCTTGCGATTCTGCGTGCTGGTTTCCGTCGATCTCGATCACAAGGCGCTTCTCGAAGCAGACGAAGTCGAGAATGTAGTTTTTGAAGGGGACTTGCCGGCGAAACTTGAAGGCGGATAGTTGACGCTCCCTCAGGAGCCGCCACATCGCAGCTTCCGCATCAGTCGGCTCGCGCCGCATATTCTTCGCAAACTCGCGGAGATGTTTGGGGACCGGCCGATGAGACGGCTCTTCCGGCACTAACCCCTCACCCAAGTGAGCCTGTATCTGCCTGCGGAGCTGCCCTCTCCCACAGGGGGAGAGGGCGCAGCAACGCGCATCGCGCCTGGTTCACGAGAGATAGCTCCGTACCGGCGCTGAGCCACCGCCCTCACACCCGCATCGGCATCAGCACGTACAGCGCGCTCTTGTCGTCGCGGTCCTGCACCAGGGTGGGCGAGCCGGGGTCGGCGAGCCTGAGCGTTGCGACCTCGCCTTCGATCTGGGAGGCGATGTCGAGCAGATAGCGCGAGTTGAAGCCGATATCGAGCGCATCGGAGGCGTATTCGACCTCGATCTCTTCGGTCGCGCTGCCGGAATCCGGATTGGTCACCGACAGCACCAGCTTGCCGGGCGACAGCGAGAGTTTTACGGCCCGGCCGCGCTCGCTGGAGATGGTGGAGACGCGATCGACCGCGTTCTCAAAGTCCTTCTTGTCGACCACGAGTTCCTTGTCGTTACCCTGGGGGATGACGCGGCCGTAGTCGGGGAAGGTGCCGTCGATCAGTTTTGAGGTCAGCACCACATTGCCGATGGTGAAGCGGATCTTGGCCTGCGACAGCTCGATCGTGACTTCGGCCTCGGTGTCCTCGATCAGGCGCTGCACCTCGCCGACGGTCTTGCGCGGGACGATGACGCCGGGCATGCCGTCGGCGCCCTTCGGCTGGACCAGGTCGAGCTGGGCGAGGCGGTGTCCGTCGGTGGCGACACCGCGCAGGGTAGCGGCCTTGGCGGTGCCGGCAGCGTGCAGATAGATGCCGTTGAGATAGTAGCGCGTCTCTTCGGTCGAGATCGCGAACTGGGTGCGGTCGATCAGCCGCTTGACGTCCTTGGCGGCGAGCGAGAAGGAATGCGACATGTCGCCGGCGGCCAGATCCGGAAAATCATTCTCCGGCAGGGTCTGAAGCGTGAAGCGCGAGCGGCCGGCACGGATCGCCAGCACCGCGCGGTCGCCGTCGGCTTCCAGCACGATCTGCGAGCCGTCCGGCAGCTTGCGCACGATGTCGTAGAACATGTGCGCCGGCACGGTGGTGGAGCCCGCGGTCGCGGTTTCCGCCGCGAGCGTCTCGGTCACCTCGAGGTCGAGGTCGGTCGCCTTCAGCGACAGTTTTGCGTTCTCGGCGCGGACCAGGACGTTGCCGAGGATCGGAATCGTGTTGCGGCGTTCGACCACGCGGTGGACGTGACCCAGCGACTTCAGGAGTTGCGCGCGTTCGACCGTAACCTTCATTGCACTACTCGCCCGATCCCCAAGAAAACATAGCGTTGAAAAAGCCGGGCGGCCGAATAAGCACACCGCGGCACCGAAGACCCCGAAAAGCCGGATCATCCAGCCGATATGACCAAAGCCGCCAGGGTCGTGCAAGGTGGCGCGAATGGCCATCCAATTCAAGGGATTGAGGGGTAGTTCCCCACGATTTACAGGCAAAAACGCGACCGCCGCCCCGGCGTGGCTGCGCTCCCTCGCCCGCTTGCGGGGAGAGGGTTGGGGTGAGGGGGAGTCTCCGCGGGGAAGGTGAGAATCGGACTCGCGGAGAGTCCCCCTCACCCGGAATCCGCGCTATGCGCGCATTCCGACCTCTCCCCGCAAGCGGGGCGAGGTGAAAAAGATAGGCGTTTATTCCTGAAGCTGGCGCTTCAGCGACTCGACCTCTTCCGACAGCGCCGTGTCCTTGGAGACCAGTGCCTCGATCTTGCGCACGGCGTGCAGCACCGTGGTGTGGTCGCGTCCGCCGAAGCGGCGGCCGATTTCCGGCAGCGAGCGCAAGGTCAGCGTCTTGGCGAGGTACATCGCCACCTGCCGCGGACGCACCACGTTGGCCGTGCGGCGCGAGGACAGCAGGTCGGAGCGGCTGACATTATACTGACGGGCCACCACGCGCTGGATGTCCTCGATCTTGATCCGCTTCGGCTCCTGCGGCCGGATCAGGTCGCGCACCTCGCGCTCGGCCATCTCCAGCGTCACCGGCTGGTTGTTGAGCTTGGAATGCGCCAGCAGCCGATTGATCGCGCCTTCGAGGTCGCGGCCGTTATGGGTGATGGTGCGCGCCAGATAAAGCAGCACCTCCTCCGGCACGTCGAAGGTCGCATGATGGGCGCGGGCGGCCGCGACGCGCGACTTGAGAATGCCATGCCGAAGCTCCTCGCCGAGCGAAGCCATCTCGACCACGAGCCCGCCGGCAAGCCGCGAGCGCACGCGATCATCGAGGCTTTCGAGATCGGACGGCGGACGGTCGGCCGCGATCACGACCTGGCGGCCGGCATCGATCAGCGCGTTCAGCGTGTGACAGAACTCGGCCTGCGTCGACTTGCCCTGGAGAAACTGGAGATCGTCGATGACGAGGACGTCGATGCCGCGCAGCGCTTCCTTGAAGGCGAGCGCCGTCTGCGTCTTCAGCGCGGCGACGAAGCCGTACATGAATTTTTCCGCGGTGAGATAGAGCACCTTGCGCTCGTTGCCGGAATTGCCGGCCCAGGTCACCGCCTGGAGCAGATGCGTCTTGCCGAGGCCGACACCGGCATGGATGTAGAGTGGGTTGAACATCACGGGATCGCCGCGGCGTCCCTCTGCGACCTGGCGCGCGGCCGCATGCGCCAGCGTGTTGGAGCGGCCGACGACGAAGCTCGCGAAGGTCAGGCGCGGATCGAGCGGCGAGCCGCCGAGCGCATCATGATTGGCGGAGACCGGCGCGGTCGCGGTCGAGCGCAGCTCCGGCGCGGGCGCGCGGCGCGTCTCGACCGGTGCGGGCGCTTCCTTGGGCTGCACGACCGGGCGCACCGCGGTGCGGACGGTGAGATCGATGCGATGCACTTCCGGCATCTCGGCCTGCCAGCACGACAGCACGCGCTCGGCGTAATGGGCCTGGATCCAGCTCTTCAGGAAGCGGGTCGGAACCGAGAGCCGCACGCTCTCTTCCTGCACACCTTCCAAATCCATACGCGCAAACCAGCTCGTATAGACGTCTTCGCCAACGGTTGAGCGCAGACGGCCCTTCACGCGTGACCAGCGATCTTGTTCCGGTGTTGTCATCGTTTGAAAACTTCTCGTGAGAGATAAAGTTGCGTTGTGAGCGCCATGCAGAGTTCCTGCCATGGCGCGACCTCGAGCGATTTCATCTTCAGACATAGCTCGACCGTTCGGCGCGAACGCCGCGGGTCAGATCAGCGATGTCAGAGATGGAGGGGTCGCGAGGTCAGCGCGTACTCGGCGCTCCGTCACACGTCGGAGGTTGGTGGTCGGACTGATCCAGAACGGCATCGTTGGAATAGGAAACGTGATTCAATACCGCGTTGAGTCCGTAAGACATGATACCTCCCCGTCCTGCCGTGATCGCTCACGGCAAGGTCCTGCGTGTCTTGAAGACAACCGCGTCAAAAGTCGCGGATGTCCCGCCCGTCTGTACTAGTCGTTCGCCTGGCTTTGCCGTCACGCGTGTCGGGTAGCTTCAACGTGTCTCTCACTTCTCTCATTTGCGCATGGCGCGAGCGAGATACGAAAATCCCGCCTGGAGACATTCGGACAAAGAGCTACCGTTCCCATATTACTATGGGTTTTGAACCGACAATCGCTTGGTAAAGCGTCGCCAACGTGCACACCGCCGCCGATTTGCACGCTCGCCCCGTTTCCAAAACCGCGCTGGTCTCAAGATCGTGGGCGCCGCGAACGACTTAAGGAATACACTAAGCGGAAAGACTCGCAACGGAATTGATTCACACTTGAGGCAACTAAAAACTTGATCTGCGTTAACGCCGCGCGTGAGTTGTTCACAGGCCCGAGAGCAAGGTTTTGAATCAGCGTGCAGAATCGAAAGCGAAGCGCGTTGTGTGACAATTCTCGAACGGCGGCCAAAAATATTTTACAAAACCTTCACGTGGATACCGTGCGAGCTCATTTTCCAAATGCTTGTCGTCACTATGTGGATAAGTGATTATCGAAGCACCGTTTTTTGAGTCTCGTTTCGCAGGGTAACTCCGTCCGAGGATGTTCCAGTGAAACTACGGTGTGCAGGGGCGCGAATTCAACTTAAGCCCGCCCCGCAGGGGTTTTTCGCAGCGCAGTGTAAAGTTTCTGGTTGCAAGATCACCCGGCGGGTAAAACTACGGGGGCAGCTCACAGTCAGCGAGGCAATTCTTCCAACGGAAGATCGTTCGTCGAACGACCGCTTGCGTGAATATGACAGGCAATAAAAAAGCCCGGCGAGATGCCGGGCTGATTTATGATCGCGATCATCGATCGGATCGATCGATGGTTTCGCCAGCTTGCTTGCCTGGTTACTTGGCGAGCTTTGCGATCTGCGCGGTGAGCCGCGAGACTTTGCGGCTGGCATTGTTCTTGTGAATGATGTTGCGCTGCGCGGCGCGCATCAGGGCGGGCTCTGCACTCGCCAGCGCCGTCACGGCGGCGGCGCGATCGCCGGTCTTGATGGCTTCCTCGACGGTGCGCACGGCGCCGCGCATCTGGGTGCGGCGCGACTTGTTGACGGCGGTGCGGCGGGCGATCTTGCGCGTCGCTTTCTTGGCGGAAGTGGTGTTGGCCATGGTCTCAAATGTCCTCTGCGGGTACCGGTCGCGTCTTGATCGGGGTAGCGCCGGCTGCTTGACCGCGTAATCGACGCTCGGATTTAGGATGTTCGGTGCAAGGCTGTTCTCGGAACATGAGCGACAGCCTTGCGGCCATCTCTGAGGCCCAAAGAGCCTGCAACTGCTCAAAGAACAGCGGCGGCAGGATTGCGCCCGCCGCCAGTTGGCGCCCTTATAGAGGGGGTCTGAGGCACCGTCAACGCTTTCAAGGCCTGGAAAACAGGCCTTGGGTGGTCTGGATGCGGGCCGTAACGCCCTGATGAGGTTGAATTTCTGCCGTCTCCCGGGTATTGGCTGGCGGATCGTCCGATCGGACGACCATATAAGGTGAGGTATGATCCGCGGCTTTTTCCGACTGATTGGGCTGTTGCTGCTGGCCGGCGGTTTCATCTTCATGGTCTATGACGGCGCCCGCTGGGTCGCCGACCAGACCTTGCGGTTCACCCGGTTCGGCCAGTTCTGGAACGACATCCACCAGGCCAGCCAGCAGGCGTTCCGGACCTGGGTCGAGGCTAAGGCGCCCTGGCTCTGGACCTCGGTGATCCGCCTGGTGCTGGATCAGCCGGTTTTCGCCGTCCTCGGCATTTTGGGCATCCTCCTGATGATCCTGTTCCGGCCGCGCAGGCCCTTGATCGGCTATTCCCGGGACTGAGCTTTCGCGCAGGGAACGACGTAACAGAGCTGCCTCCTCCCGCGTAAATGCCTATATTCCCCCTCTATCGCGAGCACGCCGCCTGAGCGTCTGGCTTAGTCGACGCACAGCTCGTTTCGGAGATCCGACCATGCTGTTCATGCGCAAGACCACCGCACTGCCGAGCGCAGCCGAAGCGCTGCCGGGCCGCGCCAAGCCTTTACCGACCGCCACCACCCATTTCGTCAACGGCGCGAAGTTGCAGCCGCCTTATCCCGCGGGTCTCGAGCAGGCCGTGTTCGGGCTCGGCTGCTTCTGGGGTGCCGAGCGCAAGTTCTGGGAGCTCGGCGACGGCGTCTACGCCACCGCCGTCGGCTATGCCGGCGGTCACACGCCGAACCCGACCTATGAAGAGACCTGTTCGGGACGCACCGGCCACACCGAAGTGGTGCTGGTCGTGTTCGATCCGAAGAAGATTTCCTACGAGCGCCTGTTGAAGGCGTTCTGGGAGAATCACAACCCGACGCAGGGCATGCGTCAGGGCAACGACGTCGGCACGCAGTACCGCAGCGCGATCTACACTTACTCCGATGCGCAACAGAAGGCAGCTGTCGAGTCGAAGGCGCTCTATCAAAAGGCGCTTGCCGCAAAAGGCCTCGGTGCCATCACCACCGAGATCGCGCCCGCCGGTGAGTTCTACTTCGCCGAGGATTACCATCAGCAATATCTGGCCAAGAATCCCGCCGGCTATTGCGGCCTCGGCGGCACCGGCGTGTCCTGCCCGATTGGCGTCGGTGTGAGCGCGTGATCTAGCCACGAACTCGTCCGTCATGCCCGGGCTGGTCCCGGGCATCCACGTTCTTTGTGCCGCGAGAGAGATCGTGGATGGCCGGGACAAGCCCGGCCATGACGATGTCGCAATAGATCCCCTCAACGCTTTATTAACCATATCGGGTGCATCACTTGAGCTGTCTCGTTTCGAGGGATGGCTCCGGTGCGGGTTGCGCGCGCGTTTAGATTGTCGATCCTGGCAGCGTCCGCCGCGCTTGCCCTCGGCGGCTGCATGCAGACCGTCGGCCCGGTCGCGATCGCGCAGCCGCGTGCCGATCTCGACTCCATGGCCTATGGCCAGCCCTACGGCGCGCCGCAGCCGGTCGTCGTTGCCGACGGCGGAGGCGCCATCAACGCGCTGCGAAATTCCTTTGCTTCTTCCCCTGCGCCCGTGCCGGTCGGCTACGCCGCGCCGATGGCGGCGCCGGTCCGCTACGATGCGTCCTACCATCTCGATGCCGGCGACAAGCTGCGCGTCGTGGTCTACGGCCAGGAAGGTCTCACCAACAGCTACGCGATCGATGCCGGCGGCTCGATCACCATGCCGCTGATCGGCGCGGTGCCGGCGCGCGGCCGCACCACGGCGGGGTTGGCCGGCGAAATCGGGGCGCGCCTGCGCAACGGCTACATCCGCGAGCCCTCGGTGGCGGTCGAGATCGAGGCCTACCGCCCGTTCTTCATTCTCGGCGAGGTTTCCGCGCCCGGCCAATATCCTTACGTGCCGAGCATGACGGTCGAAAGCGCGGTCGCCATCGCCGGCGGCTTCTCGCCGCGCGCCAAGCGCGACGTGGTCACTGTCACGCACACCGAAGCCGGCGGTGCGATGCGCGCCGTGGTGCCGCTCGGCACGCCCTTGGCCCCCGGCGACACCGTGTTCGTCGGCGAGCGCTGGTTCTAGCTCACCGTCATTCCGGGGCGCGCGTAGCGCGAACCCGGAATCCATCGCGCGACCAACTCTGAGGCGCGATGGATTCTCTGATGCGCAATTGCGCATCATAGCCCGCGCCTGTTCGGCGCGTCCCGGAATGACGGCGCAGGTGATGTCGACGGCGCGTTGCCGCTCGCGACCTACCGCCGAAAATCGAGCCGCCCGTTCGGAAAACACCCGTCAATGCGCGCGGCATCGACGACGAGCCCGACCCATGGCCGCGTGATCGCGGGAGTGGTCAGGTTGATGTACTTGCCCACCAGGCGATTTGCGCCGTCGCGCGTTGCGTCGATGAGACCGTGCCGGCGGCCATTGTCCCAGTCGAAGCGCAGATAGATCCGCTCGCCTTTGACCCGAACCTCGGCGCGGCCCTGCTTCCAGCTCTCCGGCGTGTCGCCGGCAATGGTCGGATCGGCGCCGCCGTTCCAGCGGCTCGCCCAGGTGCCCTCGAGCGGATCGGACAGCGCGGGGATCGACGCCCAATGCGCCGCATTGCCGTCGGCTGCATCGCCGGCAAGCGTGGCGGTCGTGGCATAGTCCATCACCTCGCGATCGTCCGGCTCGGGGACGTCCATGGTTCCGAACGGATTGCGAATGACGAGGTGCGTGATGACTTGCTGCATGACGATCTCCGGCGTGAGTTGGCTTGATCATCTCTATCGCCGGCGGTATCGCAGCGCCCACCCGATTCCTGCCAGAGGGCTGGCGCACCCCTCTCCTCTCGTCATTCCGGGGCGCGACAACGTCGCGAACTATGATGCGCAATTGCGCATCAGAGAATCCATTTCGCCACCAACTCTGACGTTCGATGGATTCCGGGCCTGCACCGCTTCGCGGTGCATCCCGGAATGACGGTGGAGAGAGTCGGCGCGCTACTTCAAATGCTTCGCGAAAAATTCTAGGCTGCGCGGCCAGGCGGTGTCGGCGCTGGCCTTGTCGCAGCTGGCGCGCTCGTCGCAATGGAAGCCGTGCTGGGCGCCCGGATAGATGAAGACGTCCACGTCCGGTCGTTTCGCCTTGACGGTCTCGACGTCGGTCAGGGGAATGCCGGCATCCTTCTCGCCGAAATGCAGTTGCGTCGGCGCCTTCGGCGTCTCGTCGGCAAAGCGCACGACCGCGCCGCCGTAATAGCCGACCGCCGCTTTCAGGCCCGACAGCCGCGTCGCCGCGACAAAGGCGATACTGCCGCCGAGGCAAAAGCCGATGATGCCGACGGGGCCGACGTCCTTGACCGCATTGATTGCGGCCTGGGTGTCGCGCAGCATCGCGGCCCAATCCGGATTGGTGACGAATTTGCGCGCTTCCGCGATCTCATCGGGGGAATAGCCCGACTGGAAGTTGGGTGAGGTACGGTCGAAGATCGACGGCGCGATCGCGACATAGCCTTCGCCTGCCAGCCGATCGCAGACCGAGCGGATGTGGTGATTGACTCCAAAGATCTCCTGGATCACCACCACCGCGCCCTTCGGCGCGCCTGCGGGATCGGCACGATAGGCGCTGAACTGGAAATTGTCGGAGGCCGTCAGTTTGATGTCTTGTCCCACGCGGGTTGTCCTTCTTTGTTGTCGATCGCTCCACAAACTCGCCGTGCCCGGGACAAGCCCGGCCATGACGATGCGGAAACTCCAGCGCACAACTCCGTTCGCCGCGCGCGATTGCCTTAGGCCATGAGAAGTGACATTCACTCCCACATCCAGTTCTCGCCGTAGTCCTCCTTCCATCCTGCCAGCCGGCCATGACGGAATTGAAGGAACAGGCGGTGGCGATAGGGTATCAATCCGCTGCCGCCGACGTTGCGCAGGGCGAGGTAGATCTCGTTGCCGGGACGCCCGCGGATGTATTGCAGGGGCTGCCCAAGGGCGCGCGCTGTCTGCCCGGCGTCCATGCCGAATGCCAGTGGCGTGTTGTTTGACAATGTCGCGACGAAGGGCAGGCGCGGCGGCGTTCCACCGAATTGCTCGGCCTGCGTCGCGGCTGACGTCGAGAGAAGTGTCGCCATAGCGCCAGCGGCCAACGTCGCGTGCTTCATCGTTTGCGTCCCCGTGACCGGCCTATCCCGGCAAGTTCTTCAGGAAAGGCACCACCGCGTCAACAAAAGCCTGTGGCTGATCGATGTTGACGGCGTGTCCGGCCGCGGGGATCACGACCTTTTGTGCGCCGGGGATTTTTGCCGCCATGTAATCGGACGCTGCGAGGAACGGCGTGTCATCGGCACCGACCACGATCAGCGACGGCACCTTGATATCCGGCAACAGCTCGATCACTTTCGCATCGCGCTGGGTCAGCATGCCGCGTGCGGCAAGCGCCAGCCCCTTGGCGTTGCGATGGCTCGCGGTCGCGCGCTCGCGCGTTGCCGCCTTCAACACGTTGAGACCTTCGCGATCGAGCTTGTCGGCGGTGGCGAGCGCACGCGCATTCCAGGCCTCGCGCGCGTCATCCTTCTTGAATCCGGGACCGGTGTCGACGATCAGGAGTGCGCGGGTGGCTTGCGGATGGGCGCGATAGAACGCGAGCGACATGTAGCCGCCGAGCGAGAGCCCGCCGATGATGGCGCGTTCGGCGCCGATCGCGTCCAGGATTGCGGCCATGTCGGAGACGGTGAGCGCTTCGCTGTAGGCGCTGGGATCATCCGGGTAATCGGACTGGCCGTGACCGCGCATGTCCCACAGCACCAGCCTGTGATCTCGCGCGAGCGCGTCGACCTGGCCGTGCCACATCGCCGAGGTCGAGGAGTAACCGTGGGTGAGCAGCAGCGGCGGACCATCGCCATGGACCTCGTAATGGATCCCAACGCCGTCTCGATCGATCCTTGGCATTGTTTCCGCCCTTCCATTTTTATTCTCGCCGCAACGTCGGTGCACCCTCTCCCCTTGTGGGAGAGGGTGGCTCGCCGCGTAGCGGCGAGACGGGTGAGGGGTATCTATCCACGCGTGAGCCCTCTCTTTGTGCGGAGAGATACCCCTCATCCGGCGCTTCGCGCCACCTTCTCCCACAAGGGGAGAAGGGGCGTCCGCGTCGGCGGTTGCACTCTAGCCCGCCAAGTTACCTCGAAGAAACTGCCTGAACGCCATGGCATGCATGTCTGAGAGCACTCTCTGTTGCGTCCAGTCGCTGCATCAACGCCGCTGTCGCAACGCACAACAAGCAGACGCTGCGCTTGTTTCGATCGATTCCAAATTGCATTTGCCTCAGCGCCTGAACCCGATCATTCTTGCGATCAAGGTGGGCGCCGGCCCGGTGGGCGTCCGCCAATACAAGTTGCCGCCGTAAGCGGCTTCATGCACCGGCAGGGGAAGACGCCTATGCCAACTCTCACTATCAACGGGCGGAGTCTGTCCGTGGATGCGGCAAACGACACGCCGCTCCTTTGGGCTATCCGCGAACAATTGCAGATGACCGGCACAAAGTTCGGCTGCGGTGCCGGCCTGTGCGGGGCCTGCACCGTGCACGTCAACGGCGAAGCCGTGCGCTCGTGCCAGACCATGGTCGGCGACGTCGCCGGCAAGAAGATCACCACCATCGAAGGTCTTTCCGCCAAGGGCGATCATCCGCTCCAGAAGGCGTGGATTGCCGAGCAAGTCCCGCAATGCGGCTACTGCCAGTCCGGGCAGATCATGCAGGCGGCCTCGCTGCTTGCGAAGAATCCCAATCCGACCAAGGACGAGGTCGTGGCGCATATGGACGGCAATCTCTGCCGTTGCATGACCTATTCGCGGATCCAGAAGGCGATCATGCGGGCTGCCACCGAAATGCGCACCGCTTCCGCCTCCGGCAACGAACGGAGGCCCACATGAATCAGCTTATCAAGACCATCACACCCGAGACGACCGATCTCAGCCGCCGCTCCTTCCTCGTCGGCACCGCCGCGACCGGCCTCGTGCTCGGCTATGCCGGTGTACCCGGCATCGGTGAGGCGCTTGCTGCACCCTCGAACTTCGAGCCGAGCGTCTGGTATGCGATCGCGCCAGATGGTCTCGTCACCGTGACCTGCGGCAAGGCCGATATGGGCCAGCACATCGCCTCCACCATGGCGCAGATCGTGGCTGAAGAACTCGGCGCGAAATGGAGCGACATGCGCGTCGCACTCGCCTCCAACGATCCGAAGTTCAACGACCCCGTGCTGGGCGCGCAGCTCACCGGCGGAAGCTGGTCGACCATGATGAATTTTGACGCGATGAGCCGCGCCGGCGCAGCCGGACGGATGGCCTTGACCGAAGGTGCTGCCGCCACGATGGGCGTGCCGGCGTCCGAGCTCGTGGTGCGCGATTCCGTGATCTCGCATCCGAAGTCGAAGAAGCAGATGTCGTTCGCCGACGTCATCAAGAGCGGCAAGGCGACAAAGAGCTTCGCGCCGGACGAGCTGAAGGCGATCAAGCTGAAGACGCCGGATCAGTACACCATGATCGGCGTGTCGGTGCCGCAGCTCGACATCCCCTCCAAGACCAACGGCACGGCGAAGTACGGCATCGACGTGATGCTGCCGGGCATGGCCTATGGTGCGGTGGTCACGCCGCCGGTGCGCTTCGGCGCCACGGTGAAATCGGTCGACGACAGCGGCGCGAAGAAGGTGCCGGGCTTCATCAAGGCCGTGACCCTCGACGACAAGACCGGAACGACATCCGGCTGGGTCGTCGCTGTGGCCAGCACCTACGCCAACGCCAAGAAGGCGGCCGCGGCGCTGAAGATCGCCTATGACGGCGGTCCGAACGCGAAGGTGTCGAGCCAGTCTCTGCTCGATGAAGCCAAGCGGCTTCAGAAGTTAGAGGATTCCGGCCAGTTCTTCGTCAAGGACGGCGATCCCTCGGCGGCGTTCGGTTCGGCGGCCAAGGTGCTGGAGGCGGAATACACCACCAGCATCAACATCCACGCGCCGATGGAGCCGATGAACGCCACCGCGGAGTTCAAGGGCGACATCCTGCACATCTATTCCGGCAACCAGTTCGCGACACGCTCCGGCGCGATCGCAGCCGGTGCGGCCGGGATCGATCCGAAATTCGTCGTCATGCATCAGACGTGGCTCGGCGGCGGTTTTGGCCGCAGGCTCGACGCCGACATGATGATTCCGGCGGTGCAGGCGGCGAAGGCGATCGGCAAGCCGGTTAAGGTGATCTACACGCGCGAAAACGACATGACGATGGATTTCTCGCGTCCGCTCACCTACCAGAAAGTGAAGGCCGGCGTGGACGGCGATGGCAAGCTCGTCGCGCTCAGCCACGACGTGGTTTCGGCCTGGCCAACCCAGCGCTGGGGAATCCCCGATTTCCTGACGCCCTCGGTCGACAAGAAGGAGCCGCTCGACTCCTTCACGGTGAATGGTGCGGACTTCTTCTACACCGTGCCCAATCACCATGTGCGGGCGATCAAGAACGAGATGGCGCACAACGCCACCCCGTCGGGTCAGCTTCGCTCGGTGGCGCCGGGCTGGACCTTCTGGGCTGTCGAAAGCATGATCGACGAGATCGCGGTTGCGGCGGGCAAGGACCCCGCCCAGTTCCGCATCGCGCTGCTCGACGGCAAAGGCAAGAACGACGGCGGCGCGCAGCGGTTGCGCAACACGCTGCTCGCCGCGATGGGGCTCTCCGGCTACGGCACCAAGCAGCTGCCGAAAGGCGAGGGCATGGGCGTCGCCTGCGTCTCGTCGCAGGAACGCGCGACCGCGAGCTGGACCGCCTGCGTCGCTCACGTTGCCGTCGCGCCCTCGGGCGAGGTGACCGTGAAGAAGCTCACGGTCGCAACCGATGTCGGCACGCAAGTGCATCCCGACAATATCCGCGCCCAGGTCGAGGGCGCGGCGCTGTGGGGCCTGTCGCTGGCGATGTACGAGAAGGCGACGCTGAAGGACGGTGGCATCGAGCAGACCAACTTCGACAGCTACACGCCCTTGCGCATGAGCCAGATGCCCGAGGTCGCGATCGCCGTGATCGCCAATGGCGAAAAGGCCACAGGCGTCGGCGAGCCGGCGGTGACGGTGATCGCCCCGGCCATCGGCAACGCCATCTTCAACGCCTCCGGCGCCCGGGTGCGGGCCTTGCCGATCACGGCCGAAGCCGTGAAGGGGGCGATGAAGGCGTAAAGGTGGTTACGATTGTGACGTGACACGATCCGCCGGAGGCAGCCTCCGGCGGATTTGTCTTGCGAAAAACCTCAGCGTTTACAATGGCCGTTCTACTTTGCATGGGGTTGTTTTCGACTTTTTTTGATTGGGGCCGCCGCGGAAGACAAATCCGTAAAATTGGACCTGAAACCGCAGGGTTCCATTGAGCACGCCTCTTAAGGGCCGGAGAACCTGATCCGGCTTAGGCTTTCGCCCTAATCCAGTCCCGTGCTCTCAATTCAGTGCTCTTGGGGAAGCCATGAACGCCTCAGCAAAACCAGCCGCCAAACGCCGGCTTCTGCTCGCCTCCGACCGGAGCGACGAGAGCACCGAGCTCGCCAGCATTTTGAAGGCGGTGGGCGACGTCGCGACGGTGACGACCCGGGAGATCCCCGAGCAGCCGGCGCGCGATCTCTCCGGCCTCGTCGTCGACATCAACCTGCGCTCGCCCGAGAGCGTGCAGCGGGTGCGCAACAAGCTGCGCGGTGACGCCTATCGCGCGATGCCGCGGCTGTTCGTGCTCGCGGACGCGCTGCATCACGGCACCATGCAGGCCTGGGCGCTGGGCGCAACCGACACGATCTCGCGGCCGCTTCAGCCCGAGGACATCCTGCAACGCATCCGCGCCGCGTTCCCCGACACCGCCACCTATGACGCGACCGACCGCGGCAAGACGCTCAACCGCGGCGTCGAGGCGGCGCATGCGGTGCTGAGGAAGATGTTCGAGAAGCTGCCGCTCGGCGTGCCCCTGACCTTCGACGATGTCATCGCCGCCGAGAGCAAGATACTGAAGGCGATCAGGCACTCTTCGCTGCGCGAATGGCTCACCACCGTCGGCTGCCACCATGCCGGCAGCTATCGGCACTGCCTATTCGTTACCGGCTTCGCGGTCTCCTTCGCGCAGCATCTGGGCATGCGCGAGGACGATCAGCGCCGCCTGACCCGCGCCGCCCTGCTGCATGACGTCGGCAAGGCTTTCGTTCCGTCCGCGCTGCTGGACAAGCCGGGCAAGCTTACCGACGAGGAGATGGACGAGGTCCGCCAGCATCCGCGCCGCGGCTACGACGCGCTCGCCGCGCAAGGCGGCTTCCCGCCGGAGATGCTCGACGTGGTGTTGCATCACCACGAATTCCTTGACGGCAGTGGCTATCCCAACGCCCTCTCGTCGAACCAGATCAGCGACATCGTGCGCCTCACCACCATCGTCGATATCTACGCCGCACTGGTGGAGAAACGCGCCTACCGCATGCCCTTCACCCATTCCCGCGCCTTTGCGATGATGGAAAGCATGGGCGGCAAGCTCGATCAGCAGCTGTTGCAGGCGTTCCGGCCGGTGGCGCTGGGATCGTTCTGACGATCAGTTGCTGCGAATCTTGCGGCGCTAGCACTACACGCTCGGTGTCGTCCCGGCGAAGGCCGGGATCCATTACCACAGGGAGTTGTTTGGCGACGACTCGTCGTCCGTTATAGGCCCCGCGCCCCATCGATAAATCACGCGGTATGGGTCCCGGCCTTCGCCGGGACGACATTGCTACTCCACCATCTTCCGCAACTCCGCCTTCGCGACCTTCTCCAGCGTCGAGCGCGGCATGTCGTCGACGAAGTGGATCTCGCGCGGCAGCTTGAAGTCGGCAAGGCCTTTGCGGCAGGCGGCCATCACGCTGTCATGCAGATCGGGCGGGGCGGCGCCGACGCCGCCGTGCGGGATGATGAAGACGACCGGCACCTCGTCCAGCATCGGATGCTTCTTGGCCACCACGGCCGCCTCGCGCACGCCGGGGACGACGGCGATCACCTGTTCGATCTCGGACGCCGCGACATTCTCGCCGCCGACCTTCAGCATGTCCTTGGCGCGATCGCCGAACCTGATGCTGCCGTTCTCCAGCCGCGTGACGCGATCGCCGGTGAGAAAAAAGCCGTGCTCGTCGAAGCTTTCGCGCGTGGCCTTCTCGTTGTGCAGATATTCGGCGAACAGCGACAGGCCTGGAATGCCCTTGATCGAGAGATTGCCGGTGTCGCCGACCTCGGTCGGCCGCCCGTCATCGTCGGCGATGCGGATGACATATTCCGGCGCGGCGCGGCCGATCGACATCGGAATGTTGGGCTGGTCGACTTCGCCGACGATGCCATGGGTGATGGTCTCGGTCATGCCCCACCAACCGATGATCTTGACGCCGAAGGCGGCGAAGGCCGGCGGTTCGTTGATCGCGGTGCCCCACAGACGGAATTTGTGGTCTTTCGGGATCTCCTGCTCCAGCAGCGCCTTCATGCAGAAGGGAATGGTCGAGGTCCAGGTCGAACCGTGCTCGCGCGCGACGCGCCAGAACCGGCTCGCCGAGAAGCGCGGCTGGATCACGCAGGTCGCGCCGACCCACAGCGTCGCCAGCATGGAATAGGCGAGCGCATTGGTGTGGAACAGCGGCAGATAAGTCTGGTGCACGTCGCTTGCGTGCAGGTCTTCATGCGCGGCGTTGACCTTGGCGCCCCACAGCGCGTTGGTGTGAGTCCAGAGCACCGCTTTCGGACGCGACGTCGTGCCCGAGGTATATTGCACGCTGCACGGCGCCAATGGATCGATCGCGCGCCGCGGCCGGTCCGCGCTGTCAGCAAACAGTGCCTCAAAACCGTCACCGCGGGAGACCGCTTGCGCAGGTGCCGCGCCGGCATCGTGCGAGGTCACCGCCATCCAGCGCAAATTACGGCAGTGCCTTGCGACGATCTCCGCATAGGCCGGCTGGGTGATCGCGGCGATCGCGCCGCAATGATCCGCGAAATATTCCATTTCAGCGGGTGCTGAACGCGTGTTGGTGGTCACCGCGATGGCGCCGAGCTCGACACAGGCAAACCAGGCGAGCATCGCCTCGATGCAATTGTCGAGATGAATCAGCACATATTCGCCGGGCTCGACGCCGCGCTTCGCCAGCCCGGCGGCCAGCGCGCCGACCCGCTCGTGAAACTCGCCGTAGCTCCAGTGCCGGGCCGGCGCATCGAACGGCGCCCATGTCAGGAACGGATGATCGCGGCGCACCTCGGCCCGCATCTTGAGCAGCCAGGGCACGTCGAGCCCGGCGAATGGACCTACGATTCCGGCGGCCGTATCGTTCGGCATGTTTTCTCCCCTGCAGCCTGCTCTTGCTGGCGGCTGCTGATATTGTCGGGAGACTTTCTGCCATTGGATGGCGCGGGGAGCAAATTTGCTTGTCATTCCGGGGCGGTGCTCGCGCACCGCCCCGGAATGACGGACTAATCCTCGTACGACGAAATCTCGATCAGGCTGCCGTCGGGATCCCTGCAATAGACCGAGCGCAGCGTGCCGCGGGCGCCCTGCCTGGGTCCGGGACCCTCCTCGATCGCGACGCCGTGTGCCTGCAAATGCGCCACCACCTCGTCGGGTGTCGCGGAGGTGAGGAAGCATAGATCCTCGCTGCCGGCGGTCGCATGGTCCGCGGTGAACCACTCGACCTTGTCGGCATCGCGCGGCCGGACGTTGATCTTCTGGTTACCGAATTGAAGCGAAGTCCGCGGCGCTTTGCCGCCGCCGGGCTCGAACAGCTTGACTTCCATGCCGAGGATCTTGCGATACCAATCGGTGGTGCGCGCGACATCGGCGACGTTGATCACGAGATGATCGAGGGCTTCAACCTTGACCGGCATGCTTAATCCTTTCGTCGCTATGTTCGTTGCGCACTTTCCGCGTGCTTCGGGCTTTGTTACAACGCCGCTCACGCCACTTTCAAGACATCTGGCTTTCAAGAACAACACGTTGGGAGAACCCTTGAGATGATCACTCGCCGTACCGCGCTGGGCCTGCTCGCCGCCAGTCCGCTTGCAGCCACCCCGCTGTCGAAGGCCCTCGCCGCCGATTATCCGGCCCGGCCGGTGAAATGGGTGGTCGGCTATCCGCCGGGCGGGGCCACCGATATCCTGGCGCGATTGATCGGCCAGCGGCTGTCAGAACGGTTCGGTCAGCAATTCGTGATCGAGAACAAGCCGGGCGCCGGCAACAATATCGCCACCGAATCGGTCATCAATGCCGAGCCCGACGGCTACACGCTGCAGCTGGTCAATCCAGCCAACTACATCAACGCCACGCTCTACGCCAACCTCAAGTTCAACTTCGTGCGCGACATCGCGCCGGTGGCCTCGTTCCAGCGCGTGCCGAACGTGATGACGGTCAACAAGGACGTGCCGGCCAAGAACGTCGCCGAGTTCATCGAATATGTGAAGTCCAATCCCGGCAAGGTGAACATGGCCTCTTCCGGCAACGGCACCTCCGTGCATCTGTCTGGCGAGATGTTCATGGCGATGACCGGCTGCAAGATGCAGCACGTGCCTTATCGCGGCGCGGCGCCCGCGATCACCGACATGCTCGGCGGCCAGGTGCAGGTGATCTTCGACAACATGCCCTCGATCATCCAGCACATCCGCTCCGGCAGCCTGCGCGCGATCGGCGTCACCACCGCGGAGCGCTCGGCGCAGCTGCCCGACGTGCAGGCAATCGGCGAGACCGTGAAAGACTACGAGGCCAGCGCGCTGTTCGGGATGGGGGCGCCGAAGAACATGCCGAAGGAGATCATCGCCAGGCTCAACAATGAGATCAACACGCTCATGAAGGAGCCGGACATGACCAAGCGCCTGGTCGACCTCGGCGGCGATCCACGGGTGCAGACGCCGGAGGCGTTCGGCGAGGAGATCAAGGCCGAGACCGAGAAGTGGAAGAAGGTCGTCGAGTTCGCCGGCCTGAAGGTCGAGTAGCGATCTTGTGATGGTCAGAATCGACCAAGGATGGAGCCCTGCCGTATGGCAGGGCTTTTTTCTTGGGTGTCTTGTCCCGTCGGTCTGGAATAAAACGGCGCTACGAAACCTGATGGTAGATGGCGCCGTATCTCGCGCCACCAAGAGAGGAGTTGGGATCATGCGCAAGATGCAATTGGCGCTGCTGACGCTGGGCGCGACGGTCCTTGCCGGTTTCGTCGACGTCACTCCCGCGGCGGCGCGCGACTATCCCTGGTGCGCGCAGGGCGGGGAGTACGATTATCCCGGCGAATGCGCCTACAGCACCTATGAGCAATGCCAGGCCAGCGTCTCCGGCCGGCTGCTGTACTGTGGTCCCAATCCGCTCGTCGCTTACGGTCAGGCGTCTCAGCCGCAATCCCGGCCGCACCGGCGTACGCGGCCCGTCGCGCCGAATTAATCGCGCGCCGCATTCTTTCATTCGGTCCACGGTCACGGAGTCGTGTGGGCCCGCAGGCGCGGGTTCCAGCTTGACGTCCTTCCGTTCACGCCTATACTAAACCACATGGTTAAGTATCAGGACGAGACGCTGGACCGGACTTTTGCGGCGCTGTCCGACCCGACCAGGCGCGCATTGCTTGCACGCCTCGGCCAACAGGACAGCCTGTCGGTGAGCGAGCTGGCTGCGCCGTTCTCGATCTCGCTGCCGGCGATCATGAAGCATCTCGACGTGCTGACGGACGCCGGCCTGGTCGTGCGGGAGAAGACCGGCCGCACGGTTTCCTGCCGGCTCACCGCGCAGCCGATGGAGCAGGCGATGAACTGGCTCAATCGCTACGCGCAGTTCTGGTCCGACAATCTCGATCGCCTTGCCGCCTTTGTGGAGGAAGACTCATGGCCAACGCAGCCGTCAACCCCGATCCCCGCGCCGGCGAACGCCCAACCGAACGCCCAAGCCTCACGCTCACGCGCCGGCTCCGTGCGCGGCCGGAAAAAGTCTACGCCGCCTGGACGCAAGCCGAACAGCTAATGCAATGGTTCGGTCCGCCGAACATGAAGCCGGCCACGCTGAACGCCGAGCTCGACGTTCGCACCGGCGGCCACTACCGGATCAGCTTCACGCGCGACGACGGCGAATATTTTGAAGCTCGCGGGACCTACCGCGAGGTCGTGCCGAACGAGCGGCTGGTTTTCACCTGGGCCTGGCATTCGACGCCCGAACGCGAGTCGCTGGTGACGATCTCGCTGAAGCCCGACAGCGTCGGCACGCTGATGGTGTTCCATCACGCGCAGTTCTTCGACGAGACCGCACGCGACAACCATCAGCGCGGCTGGAGCTCGTTCTTCGACAAGCTCGACGCCTTCGTCGCCTGATCCCTGTCAAAGGAGGAAACCATGCAGCAACATCAAATCGTCTCGCGCGAGCAATGGATCGCAGCCCGCAAGGCTCATCTGGCGCACGAGAAGGAGTTGACGGAAGCCCGCGAGCGGCTCGCCGAGGAGCGGCGCGCACTGCCATGGGTCAGGGTCGACAAGAACTACGTCTTCGACGGTCCGAACGGCAAGGTGGCGCTTAACGACCTGTTCAAGGGGCGACCGCAGCTCGTGGTCCAGCACGTGATGTTTGCGCCTGACTGGGACGCGGCCTGCAAGAGCTGCTCGTTCTGGGCGGATGGTTTTGAGCGCATGGTGCCCCATCTGGCCGCGCGCGACACCACCATGGTCGCGGTGTCCCTGGCCCCGGTCGCCAAGCTCGAGGCGTTCAAGACGCGGATGGGCTGGACCTTCGACTGGGTCTCCTCAGGCAGCAACGGCTTTAACCACGATTACGGCGTGACGTTCTCGCCCGAGCAGATCGCCACCGGCAAGCCGATGTACAATTTCGGCACCACGCCGATCTATGGTCCTGAGCTACCCGGCATCAGCGTGTTCTACCGCAACGACGCCGGCGAGATCTTCCACACCTACTCCTGCTTCGCCCGCGGCCTCGACATGATGAACGCCGCATATCAATACCTCGACCTCACCCCGCTCGGTCGTCACGAGGAGGGACTGCCCTATCCGATGGATTGGGTGCGGCTGCGTGATCAGTACGAGCCGCAGGCGGCGAAGGTGTCGTGTTGTCACGGGTGAGGTGGATGGGCACGCTGGGTCCACATTGGCGCTGTCGTCGCCCGACTTGATCGGGCGATCCAGTATTCCAGAGACGGCGCTGGTTCACCCGAGAAGCCGCGGCGTACTGGATTCCCGGCTTGCGCGGGGAATGACAACCGAGGTTGCTGCGGCGATGTGCGTCCCCACTACCTCTTCGCGTCGGCCTGCTCGGCAGCGTTACAGGAGATCAGCATCGTGTAGGCCCGGGCGTTGCCGGCGATGTCGGTGGTCTTCAGCTCGCCCTTCGGCTCCGCCGTCTGGTAAGGCACCACGCTGTTGTCCAGGAAGTCGCGCAACACGCCGGTCTTGATGGCGAAATTGATGTTCTCCGGGAGAGCTCCTGTCGCTCTCGCAACCCTTAAGGCGTCGAGTTTACTGGAGACCACGCCGACCACCTGACCGGACATGTCGAACAAAGGCCCGCCGCTGTTGCCGGGCTGGACGGCCGCGCTGATCTGCAAATGCCTGGTGTCGTTGCGCAGACCGCTGAGCGAGCTCACGATGCCGTTGGTTACCGTGAAATCGGAGGTGAGATAGCCGTGGAAGGGAAAACCGATCGCGACCACCGCATCGCCGGATTTCATCGAGCGGTCCCGGATCCTGGCGAAATCCTTGAAAATTGTCGTCGCTGGCGCCTGGAGCAAGGCAAGATCGTTGGTCGAATCCTTGGACACCACGCGCAGCACCAGCGCCGCGTCGCCGGTGAGATTGCCTTTGATATCGCCGACGCAGCCTTCGACGACGTGGCTGTTGGTGACGATGTGTCCGTTGGTGCTGACCACGAAGCCGGTGCCGCTGAAGCTGCCGGTCCGTCCCGGCTTGGCGGCGGGCGGTGTGCCTTGCTTGTCGCCGGGCGCTGCGGGCTTTGCCGCCACCTTGGTGAAATCGCCGGCCTTGCCGAGTCCGTCGGCCTTCACTTTGGTGACGCAATTGGCCAATGCCGCGATCACGGGCCCGGTCGAGGTCAGATCGAAATTCAGGACGGTGCGGCCGGCCGTTGCGACCATCAGGCTTGCCTTCTGAAAGGTTCGCACGACGTTGGCCGGCATGACGGCCGTGAGCATGTTCGGCTGATTGGCGCTGGCGAACAGCCGGGCCTGTTCCTGTCCGTCAAAGATGACGTCGATCGCGGCGTTCTCGCCCTTGTTGAAGCGATAGCCGGGACTCGCAAAGGCCAACGACCATGTGCCGGCAGCACTGTAGCCCACGACGAGGATGACGCCGTTCGCGTAGGGCGTCGTCGCCGCACAATGGGAGAAAGCGCCGGTTTCATCATTGCTGAAGGCGCCGCCGATCCAGTTGCCGATATTGACCGAGCCGAACGGTCCCGCCGCATTCGCTGCTCCGGCGACACTCACCTGCAATAGAAACGCAACGATCAATGACTTAAGCCACATAACACCCCCCGGGAACGCGTTGGGCCCATCTTATCCGTGGGAAGCTGCGCCGCGCAACCGACAGTTGTCGTTTTAGGCCGGGTCTCGTCTGGGCGACTCTCGATCTTGCCTTTACTTTGCAACCCTATATACTTTGCAATACAAAGTGGCGGGGCAAGTGATCCCGAAAGCACGGGCGGAGCGAGGCTTGGCGTTGCCAATGCGTGATCTCGACAAGGCATTGGCCGACATCGTGGCGATCCGCAGCCAGATCGCGGCCGGCACCGCATTCCGCGGCTACGGCCCGGCGACCATGGCTGCGACCGGCGCGGTCGCTCTCGTTACCGCGATCCTGCAATTCTGGCTGCTCGGCGATCCCACGAGCGAGCCGCTCGGCTTCTTCCTCGGCTGGTTCATTGCCGCGGCGCTCTCCGGCCTGATCATCGGGATCGAGATGCGGGCGCGTTCGCGCCGCCATCATTCCGGTCTCGCCGATGCCATGATCCACCAGGCGGTCGAGCAGTTCCTCCCCGCAGGCGTCGCTGGCGTGCTCCTTGCGGTGGTGATGTGGAAGTTTGCGGCCGAGACGCTATGGCTACTGCCTGGCCTGTGGCAGATCCTGGTGTCGCTCGGCATGTTCGCCTCCATCCGCTCGCTGCCGCGCACTGTCGCGCTCGCGGGCGCCTGGTATTTCATTTCGGGCTTCGCCGTGGTGGTGCTGGCGAGCGGGACCCATACGCTGTCGCCATGGACCATGGGTCTGCCCTTCGTGATCGGCCAGTCGGTGATGGCGGCCATTCTGTATTTCGCGTCCGGAGACCATGATGTCGAAGACTGACAGCGCGCCCTTTTCGTATGAAGGGCTCGACCGTGTGATCCACGAGAAGGCGAGGCTCGGGCTTTTGACCTCGCTGATGGCGCATCCCAAAGGTCTGGCGTTCGCCGATCTCAAGCAGCTCTGCGGCCTCACCGACGGCAATCTCAGCCGGCATCTCGCCGTGCTTCAGGAGGCAAGCCTCGTCGAGGTGACCAAGGGCTATGAAGGCAATCGCCCGCACACCACCTGCCGCCTGACCAAGGCCGGCCGCCGCCGCTTCCTCGACTATCTCGCCGTGCTGGAGCGCCTGGTGCGCGACGCCGCCAAGGCCGCCGGCCGCGAGGGGGCCCCGCTCGGCCGCCTCGGCATTCTCTCGACCTGATCGTCCCCTTTTTTGACCGGAGACTTTGCAATGCAAAGTGACGTCACGTCCCAAACCGAAAAGCTTCATGTCGGCATCATCATGGACGGCAACGGACGATGGGCGACGCGCCGCGGCCTGTCGCGCGCGCGCGGTCATGAAGCCGGCGTCGAGGCGATCCGCCGCATCGTCGAGATCGCGCCCAAGCAGGGCATCGGCACGCTGACGCTCTACGCCTTCTCCACCGACAATTGGCGCAGGCCGAAAGCCGAGGTCGCCGCGCTGATGACGCTGTTGCGCTTCTATCTCGCCAACGAGGTGCAGAGCCTGGTGAAAAACGGCGTGCGCCTCACCGTGATCGGCCGCCGCGACCGGCTTCCGGACGGCATCGCTAACGCCATTGCGCGCGCGGAGGACGCCACCACGCATGGCCGTACGCTGCATCTGCGCATCGCCGTCGACTATTCCGCGCGCGACGCCATCCTCAATGCCGCCGCGAAGGCGGCCGCGCTGACGAACCTCACCCGCGAGGCATTCTCGCAGCTCGTCACCGGCGAGGCCGGCTTGCGCGATGTCGATCTCATCATCCGCACCAGCGGCGAGAAGCGGCTGTCGGACTTCCTGCTGTGGGAAGGCGCCTATGCGGAATTGCACTTCACCGAGCGGATGTGGCCTGAATTCGATGCCGCCGATCTCGCGGACGCGTTGGCGTCATTCCACGGCCGTGAGCGCCGTTTCGGCGGCTTGCAGGCGATCATGCCGGAGGAGGTGCCTTCACTCTCCCGTGTGTGACGTCCGGCACAGGGAAGCGAGCTCGCGAAGAAAGCGGGGTTCGGGGATACCGGACTCGGAGATTGGCAGTCGGTTCACCTCGCAAAACGCCTGCCGCGATAGCCGGGCTTGCCGCGAACCTGAGCAGGCGTGCAGCGCAATCGAAAATCGCTGCACGCTTCCGCGGATCGTGCTCTACTATCTCCCGCGATGGGAGCTTTTGGCGATGCGCGCAGTTCTGGACTATTGCACCGGCGGAACGGAGCGGCAGGTCACGGCCGGGACGCTCATCATCACCGAGGGCGGCACCACCGGCCATCTCTATGTGCTGATGCAAGGCAAGCTCGAGGTGCTCAAGGGCGAGATGGTGGTCGCCACCGTCACCGAGCCCGGCGCGGTGCTCGGTGAGATGTCGGTGCTGCTGGGACAGCCGCACACGGCGACGGTGCGGGCCTGCTCCGACGCGGTCGTCTACGAGTTCGAGGATGCCGCCTCGGTCCTCAAGCGGGAGCCTGAGGTCGCGCTCCTGATTGCGCGCCTGCTGGCGCAGCGGCTCAATGTCGCCAATACGTATCTCGCCGATCTCAAGCGGCAATATGCCGGCCATGGCACGCATCTGGCCATGGTCGGCGAGGTGCTCCAGAGCATGATCAACCTGCCGCCGCTTGAGGTCTCGCCAGGCTCGGATCGACAATCCGATCCAAGGATGTAAGCCAGTCGGGTGGAGCCTCGACCGGCAGAGCCGGCCGCCTCAATGGCGCGCTGAGATCGATCCACTGTGCTTCGCCCGCCGCCAGCCAGAACGCCTTGTCAGCGTCGAGGTCCAGCACGATGTGCGTCGGCGGCCGGCCGGGTTGCAGGCCGGCGTTGACGACCCAGGTCGGGCCGAGCCGGTCGAACCACGAGCCGTCCTTGATGAACGGCGATTGATGCACATGGCCCGAGATCACCAGCGACGGCTGATATTGCATGATCCACTGCACCAGCTCGACATCGCCGAAGAAGCGCTTGCCGCCCCAGCTCGTCGGCGAATCCGCCGGCGGCGCATGATGCGCCCAGATCCATCGCTGCGGCCGGCCGGTGGCGGCGTCACGCAGCTGATCGGCGAGGCGCTGCTTGACCAGCGGACCGTCCCACCACGGGCACACCGTGAACAGCGTATCGCCAATGGTGAGGCTGTCGCCGTCGCAGGCAATGCCGAGCTCGCGGACCTCCGAGATCCAGCGCGAGACTTTCTCGCCGTCCGCATTGCGTTCGTCGAGATCGTGATTGCCGGAGCAGAGGATGACCTTGGTCTGTGCGGCAAGCAACGCAAGGTATTTCTTCACCACCACGATCTGCGCGCGAAAATCCACCATCGAGCCGATGTCGAGCGCATCGCCGGCGAAGATCACGAGGTCGAATTGCGGCGCCGCGCTGACCAGCCAGTCGAACTGCGGCAGCGAGTAGTGCAGGTCGGCCACGACCAGGCAGCGCATTTGGAAATCCGTGGGTCAGACGTTGAAAATGTTTGGGAATTGCAAAACGTTCATAAGCAAGAAGCAGACCAGCATGGTCGCCGCATCTCTCAATCCGATCAGGGAAGCATGCTCCGACGCATTCGGGCGCGCAAGTGGCGGGGCGTCGCAGGGCTGGACCGGATCGTCCAATTCTGATGTCGTGACGCGCCCCCAACGCGGTGATCGCATGACCTCCTTCAAGACCGTTCGCGCCCGCGCCGAAAAGCGCAAGGGCGGGCCCAAGGCGCTGGACAAGCTGATGCCGGCAAAGCCCGACCTGAAGCGGCTGGCCAGGCTCGGCGACGATCGCATCCTCGCCGAGATGACCAAGCGGGTGTTTTGCGCGGGCTTTGCCTGGAGCGTGATCGACGCGAAATGGGACGGTTTTAAAGACGCCTTCCTGCACTTCCAGCCGGCCAAGCTCGCCTTCCAGCCCGAAGACTATTGGGAGGGCCTGCTGCGCGACGCGCGCATCGTGCGCAACGGTGCCAAGATTCTCTCGGTGCGCGACAACGCCGCCTTCGTCCAGGAGATCGCCAAGGAGCACGGCAGCTTCGGCAAGTTTCTGGCGAGTTGGCCGTCGTCCGACGAAATCGGCCTGCTCGATCTCCTCACCAAGCGCGGCAGCCGGCTAGGCGGCAATACCGGCCAGATGCTGCTGCGCTTCGTCGGCTGGGACGGCTTCGTCACGTCCAGGGACGTCGTCGCCTGTCTGCGTGATGCCGGCCTCGACATTGCCGAAGAGGTCAAGTCAAAGCGCGATCTCGCCAGGGTGCAGGCGCAGTTCAACGCCTGGGCCGAGGAGACCGGTCTGTCCTACACATACTTGTCGCGCATCTGCGCGCTGTCGGTGGGCGAGCAACGAAGCGAATGAACGTTCCCGTCCCGTCATCCGGATCGTGATCATCGCGTGGCGATCTCGCGACGTAAGCGCGGCAGATGCAACTCGCGATCACGAAATACATTTTGCGGGAACATTTGTGCGTGGCGCCCGTTCGGGAGTTTGAGCCAGGCGAACACAGGCGCAGGGAACGCCCGCTCTGGCTCAAGCCATTGAAACCGGACATGACAGAAACGGAGCAGCTCATGAAGCTAACATCCGCGCAGGTGAAGCAGACCATCCATCAACTCGGCGCCCAGGTGCTGCCCGACGAGCATCCCGCCATGCCTCAGCTCAGCAGCATGTTCGGCGAGCACACGTTCTTCGTCGATGAGTCAGGGCTCAAGGTCCTCGAACCTGCCCCATCGCTCGGAGCAGAACGCCAGACCGGCGAAGTCGTCAGTCTCGCCAACTGGAGCGATTCGGACCTGACCCGCCTGACGGCGCATGAGCCGGAGCCGACCGGTGTGATCGTCGTGTTCGAGCAGATGAAGCACTGAGCGCTAGGTGGTACAAAGTGGCAGTCGATTGGTGGGGAAGAATCGCCACGGCGTGGCGCACCCGACACGATTCGAACGTGTGACCTTTGCCTTCGGAGGGCAACGCTCTATCCAGCTGAGCTACGGGTGCAACGAGGCCTCATGTAGCCGATTGGCGAGGGGCGGGCAACCGCTTCTCGCCGCGGCCGGCTAGGCCGATTTGCGCCGGGCCGGCGCCGGAACCGGCAAGGGGTCGCGGCCGAGCCCGCCGAGTTCGGCGAGCAGGCGTTCGGCGCAGATGACGCGGTTGCGGCCGAGCCGTTTTGCGGCGTACAGGGCCTCATCGGCCGATCCGAGCAGCCGGTCGGGTCCGCCATCGCTCTCGCCCGGGATGTGGCTGGCGACCCCGACACTGAGGGTGACGTGGTCGCCGGCCCCAACGGCGGCATGGGCGATCCGCAAGGCCATGACCGCACTGCGAATCTCCTCGGCGATGGCACAGGCGGCGTCGCTATTCATCTCCGGCAGGATCAATGCGAACTCCTCGCCGCCATAGCGGCTGGCGAGGTCGAGCGGGCGCATCGCATGCCGGCTGACGACGGCGGCGACCGCGCGCAGGCATTCGTCCCCGGGCTGGTGGCCGTGCCGGTCGTTGAACAGCTTGAAATGATCGACGTCGACGAACAGCAGCGCTAAGGGCTTCTGCGTCCGCTGGGCGCGGGCCCACTCCGTCATCAGCATCTGGTCGAAGGAGCGGCGGTTCGAGAGCCCGGTCAAGCCGTCCTTGGTGGCGAGCTCCTTGAGCGCCATCTCGGCGCGCTTCTGATCGGTGAGGTCGCGCAGCGTCTCCACCACCGCGATCAGATTGCCGGCCTCGTCGTGAATCGGACCGGCGTCGATGGCGAGATAGAGCTGGCTGCCGAGCTTCGGCATCACGCACCAGTTTTCCGCGCTGAAGCCGAGGCCGTTGTGACCGCGCGCGGCATATTCCGAATAGAGCTCCGGCAGCTGTCCCGGCCGGTCGAGCGCGACCAAATCGGCGAGGCAATGGCGCTTGGTCTCGTAGAAGGCCTGCCAGTGCTTTGTCGTGCCCGTCACTTCCGAGGCGGCGACGCCGGTCAACCGCTCGCAGGCGCGATTCCAGATCACGACGCGGCGCTTCGGGTCGATCACGAAGGTCGGCACCACCAGATGCTGCATCAGCCGCACCGCGTAGGAATCCGCGATGTCGACGGTTTTGGTAGGTTTCGCCATCTCAGGCCACCGCTGCCACCGGGGCGTCGCCGCCCGGGCCGAATAGCTTCCGCACCTCGGCGGCCGGCTTCGCGGCGCTGAACAGATAGCCCTGCATCTCGGTGCAGCCGAGCGCGCGCAGCATCTCGCGCTGGGCCCCGGTCTCGACGCCTTCGGCGACCGTGGTCATGTTGCTGGCGGCGGCGATGTTCACCACCGCCTGCACGATGACGGGCGCGCCGCCGGCGTCTGCGATGTCGGCGACGAAGCAGCGGTCGATCTTGATCTTGTCGAACGGAAAGCGCTTCAGATAGCTCAGCGAGGAGTAGCCGGTACCGAAATCGTCGAGCGCGATGCGCACGCCGATCGAGCGGAGCTGGTGCAGGATCGACAGCGCCGCCTCGTCGTCGCGGATCAGCACGGCCTCGGTGATTTCGAGCTCGAGCCGGCGTGGGTCAAGCCCGGAGGCGGCGAGCGCGCCTGCGATCTTGAGCGCGAGCGTGTCGCATTTGAGCTGCACGGGCGAAACGTTGACCGCGAGCCGCACATGCGCCGGCCAGGTCGCGGCCTCGTTGCAGGCAGTGCGCAGCACCCAGTCGCCGAGCTCGTTGATCAGGCCGGTATCCTCGGCGATCGGAATGAATTCGGCCGGCGACACCATGCCGCGCTCGGGATGGCGCCAGCGCAGCAGCGCCTCGCAGCCGGAGACCTCGTTCGTGCGCAGATCGACCAACGGCTGATAGTGGATCTGGAAGCCTCCGTCGGCCAACGCCTGGCGCAGGTCCTGCTCCATGGTGAGGCGCGCCTTGGCGCTCGCGTCCATCGCGGGCACGAAGAAGCGATAGGTACGGCGTCCCTCCGCCTTGGCGCCATACATCGCGAGGTCGGCGTTCTTGATGAGCTGATCGAGGTCGGTGCCGTCCTGCGGCGCCAGCGCGATGCCGATGCTGGCATCGGTCGAGAGCTGGTGACCGAGGCAGTGATAGGGCCGGCGGATCGCCTCGTGGATCCGGGTCACGAATGACAGCACATCGGCGGAGGATTCGACCCCGGTCTGGATGACAGCGAATTCGTCGCCGCCAAGCCGTGCGATCAGGTCGCCCTGCTTGAGGCAGTCGCGGATGCGGCCCGCGATCGCCTTCAGCAACTCGTCGCCGACGTGGTGGCCGAGCGAATCGTTGATACCCTTGAACTCGTCGACGTCGATATAGAGCAGCGCGAACTGGCCGCCGTCGCCGACCTTCTCCAGCTCGCGCTCGATCTGCTCGCGGAACAGCGCGCGGTTGGGCAGGTCGGTCAGCGCATCATAATGCGCCATATGCGCGATCTTCTCGTCGGCGCGCCGCCGTTCGGTGACGTCATCGACGACATGGATGAGGTAGCGCGGCTCGCCGGCGTCGTCGCGAATGCCGATCCGGGTCGAGGTGATGTAGCGCAGCCCCATGGCCTGGGTCTGCCAAGGGTGCTCGTCTTTGAACAACCCCTTGGGCGATTGCAAAGCCTCGCTGTCATCCTCGGTCACCAGCGTCGCCGACGGCTTGGGAAAGATGTCGAACGCCGTCTTGCCGACGACCTCTTGACGCGACTGGCCGAACTGCTGCTCGGCGACGCCGTTGATCAGCAAATAGCGCCGCGTGCGGGCGTCCTTCACCGTGATCTGCGACGGAATATGGTCGATGATCTCGCGCAGGAAAGTGTAGTTGCGGTCGCGCTCCTGCTCGAGATTGCGCCGTTCGGTGATGTCCTCGATCGTGGCGACCCATCCGCCCTGCGCGAGCGGGGTGTTGATGACCTGGAACGCGCGGCCGTTGGGCAGCTCATGGACTCTCGTCGAGACCGTGCCTTCGGCGACGATCCTCATGACGTCGGCGCAAAACGCCTCGACGTCGCCCTCGAACGCTCCGCGCTCCTTGCGATGATACATCGCCTCATGGATGTGGCAGCCGGCCTTGATGACGTCCGTGGACAGGCCGAACATATCGGCATAGCGGCGGTTGCAAGTGACGATGTACCCGGCGGCGTCGTACAGGATCAGCCCTTGCGTCATGTTGTTCAGGGCGGTGTCGAGCCGCCGCCGCTCCGCTTCCAGCCGCTCCTGGGCCTCGCGGTTCTGCCGGCTAATCTGGCGAATGATCAGGAAGAGGATCAGCGCAATCACCGCGGCTGAAAGCGTCGCCGTGGTGACCATGAAGCCGGTTTGATGGCGCCAGTCCGCAAGCGCGGCGCTCGTGGTGTTGGTCGCGACGATGACCAGCGGGAAATGCGAAAGCGAGGCCGCCGAGCCGAGGCGGTCCTCGCCGTCGATCGGACCCTTGACGCGCAGCGTGTGCCGACGACCACCTTCGGTCAGCGTCTTGCGCATCAGCGGCGCGTCCCTGAAATTCCTGCCGATTAGCTCCTCGACATGCGGGTATCGCGCCAGCATCGTGCCTTCGCGATCGAACAGCGAAATGGCCGCGCCTTCGGCGAGCGCTACGGAGGCCAAATAGCGGTGATAGTTGTCGGGATCGATCCGCCGCACCATGACGCCGAGGAAAGTGCCGTCCGGCATGTTCAGCCGTCGCGCGACGATCGTGGTCCATTTGCCGATGACGTAGCTGCGCACGGATTCCAGCAGCACCGGCTCGGATCGCGGGTTCGACTTGAAGGTCTGGAAATAGGCGCGCGACGAGACGTTGATGTTAGGCAGGGGCTGGGCGCGCGACCAGTTGATGATGTCGCCGTCCGCGTCGTAGATCACGATGTCGCCGAGGTAGGATACCGCGCTGAGCTTGCCGCGCAGCATCTGGTTTGCGGCAGGTCCGGACATCTGCGCGCGGAACATCGCGGGCGAGGTGATCTCCGGCAGGTTCATCTGCCCGATCAGATCGGCGGCGACGACGTCGGAGTCCTCGAATTGCTGATCGAAATGGCGCGCGATCAACTGAACGGTATTTTCCAGCTCGCGCTCACGGTTCGCCAGCGTGCGCTCGCGAAAATCGCCGACGGCCATGGCGGTCACCGCGAAGATGCCGGCAACCAGCAGCGCGCCGCACAGGGTCAGCCACAGCACCGGGCCACGCCGCGCCGCTGCCTCCCAGCCGTTGTTTGCGGCTAGGGACATTCCGGATGCGATCTTGGAAAAGACCTGGCGCATTCCCCCTCCCTGAGGGAACAGGAATACTATGCACAAATGGCGTAAACCTTAGGAAAACCAGTTACCTAAGGATTAAATGCGGTTGCGTAACGCACTGGCGTGCCGCAATGCGGGAATCGCTCTGCGGTTGCACGTCGCCGGCATCAAGCGCTGCGGTGCATCATTAATCGCAGCTTAATGCGAGGCGCCTGCGTTCTTCTTGCCGCCGCTATTGCGCAGCCGTCCGACCACGCCGGTCGGAAAGAAGTAGACGCTGGCAATGAAGAGCAGCCCGAGCCACAGCAGCCAACGGTCGGGGTGCAGCAGCCCCGGCAGCAGCGGCAGGCCGGCTTCCGATGCCGCCTTGGAGGCGACGCCCATCAGCGACTGCAGATAGTTTTGGGCAAGGATGAAGATCGTGGCCCCGATGATCGCGCCGTAGATCGTGCCCATGCCGCCGATCACCACCATCAGCAGGATGTCCAGCATGATCGAGAAGCTGAGCGATGTGTCGGGGCCGGCATAGCGCAGCCATAGCGCGTTCAAAATGCCGGCGCTGGCGGCGACCAGCGCGGCGAGGCAGTTGGCGTAAGTCAGATGGAAGACGGTGCGGAAGCCGAGCGCCTCGGCACGGAAGCGGTTCTCGCGGATCGCCTGCAACACCCGCCCGAACGGCGAGTTCACCACGCGCAACAGGGCGAGGATCATCACGGCCGAGGTGGCAAACACCAGATAGTAGGTCAGGATCCGGCCGTTGATCTCGAAGCCCAGGAGACTCTTGGAGATCAGCACCGTGCCGGGCCTGAGCAGCTCCGGCAGTTGAAAGCTGCGCCCGTCTTCGCCACCGGTGAGCCAGGAAAGCTGCGAGGCCAGCACCTGGAAGGCGGAGGCGACCGCAAGCGTGATCATGGCAAAGAAGATCGCCGCAACCCGCAGCGAGAACAGGCCGATGGCGAGCGCGAGCAGGGCCGCGAGCGGCAGGCCGACGACGATGCCGGTTGCGACCGCGGCCCAATTGGGGCCCATCCCATACAGCGCGATCGCGACCGCGTAGCTGCCGATGCCGTAGAACATGGTGTGGGCGAACGACACCGAGCCGGTATAGCCGAGCAGAAGGTCGTAGGACGCAACCAGAGCCGCGAAGACGCAGATCTTGGCCGCGACGTTCAGCGCCTTGGCGCCCGGAAACAGGAACGGCGTCGCCGCCAGTGCCAGGATGATGACGACGAGAACGAGCGTGAGGACACGGCTGCGGGGCGGATCGCCTGACAGGATCATCATCGGCTGGTCACCGCATAGAGGCCGCGCGGCCGCCACATCAGAATGGCGACCATCAGCAGGATATTGGACACGAGGGCGAGTTTCGGCACCAGGAAGCCGCCGTAATTGGCGACCATGGCCACGAGGATCGCACCGATGAAGCAGCCGCCGATCGATCCCAGTCCGCCGATGATGACGACGACGAAAATCAGCACCGTGAGCTCGTCGCTCATGGAGGCATGGACCTGCTCGCGGTAGAGCGCCCACATCACGCCGCCGAGGCCGGCGAGCGCCGATCCCGTCATGAATACGCCGAGGAACAGCCGGCGGATGCGATATCCGAGCGCCTCCACCATCTCGCGGTTCTCGACGCCGGCGCGGATCAACAGGCCGAGCTTGGTGCGATTGAGCACGAGCTGGATCGCGACGAACACGGCGAGGCCGATCAGCATCGCCAGGACGCGGTATTTCGCGATCGCGACGTCGCCCATGATGAACGAGCCGCGCAGCGAAGTCGGCAGCGGCGCCGGGATGATCTGCGGCCCCCACAGCGCATAGAGCGTCTGCTCGGCGACGATCAGGCCGCCTGTCGTCATCAAAATCTGCTTCAGGTGCTGGCCGTAGACCGGGAGGATCAGCACACGCTCGACGATCAGGCCGAGCGCGCCGGACACGGCCATCGAGAGCAGCGCCGCCGGCGCCAGCACCGCGAGGTTGGTCCACAGCGAGTCGGCCTGAATGGAGGCCGCGAACGGTGCCAGCACCAGGGTCGCGACATAGGCGCCGACCGCGATGAATGCGCCATGGCCGAAATTGAGCACATCCATCAGGCCGAACACCAGCGTCAGGCCGGAGGCCATGATGAAGATCATCATGCCCATGGCGAGGCTCGCGGCGGTCAGCGTCAGCCAGGTGCTGGGCGAACCGATCAGCGGGATCACGGCGATCGCCAGCGCAATCGGCAGCAGGATCGGCGCGATATCGCGCTTCGGCTTCGGCAGCGGATCGGTTGCGGCAAGCTCGGTCATTGATGCGCCTCCAGGCTGAGGCCCAGCAGCCGCTCCTGGAGCGGCACGTCGGCGGCCAAGGCCGCCATCGCGCCGCGATGGACGATGGTGCCGTTGTCCATGACCAGCACGTTGTCGCCGAGCTCGCGGGCGGCGAAGAAATTCTGCTCGACCATGAGAATGGTGGCGCCCTTGCGCTTGATCTCCTTCAGGCACTCGATCAGCGCCATCACGATCGCGGGCGCCAGCCCCTTGGTCGGCTCGTCGATCAGCAGCAGCTTGCGCGGCTCGATGATGGCGCGCGCGATCGAAAGCATCTGCTTCTGGCCGCCCGAGAGGCTGCCGGCGCGCGACAGCCAGAACCGGCGCAGTGCCGGGAAGAAGCCAAAAATCCAGTCGAGCTGGCTATCGTCGAGCGGTCCGTCGCGTGCCGCCAGCACCAGGTTTTCCTTCACCGTGAGATCGGAGAACACCGCCATGCTCTCTGGCACGTAGCCGACGCCGAGCCGCGCGATATCGGGCGTGGTGCGGCTCTCGATGCGCTCGCCGGCGAGGCTGATTTCGCCGCTTGATGCCTGCCAGAGACCCATGATGGTGCGCAGCGTTGTGGTCTTGCCGGCGCCGTTGCGGCCGAGCAGCATCGTGGTCTGCCCCTGCGCCACCGCGAGATCGATGCCCTGGAGGATGTGGTAGCGGCCGATATGGGTGTGCACGCCGGAGAGTTTGAGCAGATCCGTCATGCTGCACTCCCTGATGTCGCGTTCTTCGGGGCAATGCCGAGATAGGCTTCCTGCACGATCGGCGAGGCGATCACCTCGGCCGGCAGGCCGTCGGCGACGAGCTGGCCGTTATGCAGCACGATGATGCGGTCGGCGAGCGAGCGCACCACATCCATCTTGTGCTCGACCAGGAGGATGATCTTGCTCCTGTCCTGCTTGAGTTGCGCGATCAAATTGAGGACGACCGGCACCTCGTCGATGCTCATGCCCGCGGTCGGCTCGTCGAACATGAAGACCTTCGGCTCGAGCGCGATCATCAGCGCGACCTCGAGCTTGCGCTGATCGCCGTGCGACAGCGCGGTCGCGGCGACACCGCGGCGGGTACCAAGCGCGACCTGGTCGAGGATGGCGTCGGCGCGGGCGATCAGGTCGCGCCGCACCATCCAGGGCCGCAGCATGTCGTAATGGGTGCCGTCGGCGGCCTGCACGGCGAGGCGGACGTTTTCTTCCACCGTCAGGTTCGGGAACAGATTCGTGAGCTGGAAGGCGCGGCCCAGGCCTGCACGGGTGCGCAGTGGCGCGGAATGCTGCGTGATGTCGGTGCCGTCGAACAGGATGCTGCCGCTCGACGCGCGCAACTGGCCCGAGATCAGGTTGAAATAGGTGGTCTTGCCGGCGCCATTCGGGCCGACGATGGCGGTGAGCTCGCCCGGGCGGAAGCTGCAGGTGACGTTGTTGACCGCGACATGGCCGCCGAAGCGGATGGTGAGGTCGCGCGTCTCTAACGTCAGGGCCATCAGGATAACTCTGGGGAGTTTGAACGACCTCTCCCCGCACATGCGGGGAGAGGAGATGGGATATCAGCGCTTGTTGCGGACCGGAACGTCCATGTCCTCGATCTTCAGCTCGCGCACCGGCTCGAGCACAGCCCAGGCGACGTTCGGATCGACCTTGACCTTGAAGTGATACATGCTCTGGAGCGCCTGATGGTCTTCTTTCCGGAACACCATCTTGCCCTTCGGCGTGTCGAACTCGAGGCCTTCCATCGCGGTGATCAGCTTCTCGGTGTCGGTCGACTTCGCCTTGGTGACGGCGGCGACGACGGACATCGCGGCCGCAAAGCCGCCCGCGGTGAAGAAGTCAGGCGGCGCGTTGAAGCGCTTCTGGTGCTCGGCGACCAGCCAGTCGTTCACCGGGTTCTTCGGGATAGCATAGAAATAGTAGGTCGCGCCCTCCATGCCGGGCAGGCCCTTGTAGGCGGCCAGCGCCGGCAGGATGTTGCCGCCGGTGGACAACTCGATGCCGTAGCGCTTCGGATCCATGTCCTGGAGCTTTGCCAGCGGATTGCCGGCGCCGGCCCAGATCACCCAGATCACCTTGCGGCCCGGCTTGTCCTTCAGAGCGTCGAACAGGCGCTGGCCGACCGCGGTGAAATCGGTGGTGGAGGTCGGGGCATATTCTTCCGCAGCAAGCGTCGCGCCGGTCTTGGCGAGCGCTTCCTTGAAGGCGGCGACGCCGTCACGGCCGAAGGCGTAGTCCTGCGCCAGCGTCGCCACGGTGACGCCCTGCTTGCCGATCGCGACCGCGTTCGAGATCGCGTCCTGCGAGGAGTTGCGCGCCGTGCGGAAGATGTAGCGATTCCACTTCTCGCCGGTAATCTGGTCCGCGACCGCCGGCTCGACGATCAGGATCTTCTTGTTCTCTTCGGCGACGGGCAGGATCGCGAGTGCCGCGGCCGACGAGGTCGTGCCGATCGCGATGTCGGCCTTGTCGTCCTGATAGGCTTCGGCGAGCGCGGCCTTGGAGAGGTCCGGCTTGCCCTGGTCGTCCTTGGTGATGACGACGATCTTGCGGCCGTCGAGCATCATCGTGCCCTTGGTGGCGTATTCGAAGCCCATTTGCAGGCCGGTCTCGGTCTGCTTGGCATAGGCCTCCAGCGGCCCGGTCTTGCCGTAGATCAGCGCGACCTTGAGGTCGTCGGCCCGCGCGGAGCTGCTCGCGGCCAGGCCGAGAATGGCTGCTGTTAAAATGAGTGATCGACGCACGGTGGTCCCTCCTGATTCAAAGTTTCTCTGCAACAGCGATTTGCATAACAGTACTAACATTGCAATCCAACCTTCCGGCCGAGCCCGCCGACATACGAGCGTGCATCATTTTTGGGCCTGCCGCGTCGCGCGTACGTCGCCCGATCCGGCGGAAGAGCCGCCTCCTTCGATCTGCCGCCAGTCTGATTGCGCCTCGTCCGCACTCTCGAAGATGTGCGGCGCTACGCCGCGCTTCTCCAGGGCCTCACCGAGCTTGATGCGCAGGAAGCCGGACGTGGTGTAGCGTGAGACGCCGGAATAGAAACGGTCGACGAGGCTGCGGACCATGGCCGAATAGTCATCGAGCAGTTCCGGCAGGATCGAGAAGTTGTCATAGTTGACGATGGCGTAGACCCGGCGGCCGAGCGGGGCGAGCCTGGCCTCGACGATCCGCGCAATGGCGTCGATGTCGGCCTTGCTGCGCAGCGGATAGCGTTCCAGGTTGACGAAGAAGAGGTTCTGCCGCTCGTCCAGCGTGAAACGCTGGTCGAGCGGGATGGTCAGCAGGCGCTCGCGCAGGCCCATCGATTCGTCGCGGAAGATGCGCCCATCCATCAAGGCCGGGTCGCGTGGGATCAGCGGCTTGAAATCCATCAGGCGTAGAATGTCGCGCTCGATGTCGATACCGGGCGCGACTTCGATCAGTTCGAGCCCGTTGGGGCGCAGCGCAAAGACGCAGCGCTCGGTGACATACAGCGCGCGCTGCTGCCGCGCGGCGGCAAACGGGCCGCTGAAGGTGACGTGCTCGACCTTGTCGACGAATTTGTGTGACGTCGCTTCCTCCAGGATCGAAAGCCTGCCGTCGTTGACCGCGATGCGCTGCCTGCCAGCACCGAACGTGCCGACGAACACGACCTCCTTGGCGTTCTGGCTGATATTGATGAACCCGCCGGCGCCGGCGAGCTTTGGCCCGAACTTGCTGACGTTGAGGTTGCCGGCCCGGTCGACCTGCGCGAGGCCGAGGAAGGCCGCATCGAGGCCGCCGCCGTCATAGAAGTCGAACTGATAGGGCTGATCGATCACGGCCTGCGTGTTGATCGCCGCGCCGAAATCGATGCCGCTCGCTGGGATCCCGCCGATCACACCCGGCTCCGCGGTCAGCGTGATGAGGTCGATGATCCGCTCTTCATTGGCGACCGAGGCGATGCCCTCGGGCATGCCGATGCCGAGATTGACCACGCTGTTGGCCTTGAGCTCGAAGGCGGCCCGCCGGGCGATGATCTTGCGCTCGCTCATCGGCATCACCGGCAGCGAGGCGGCGCGCACCCGGATTTCGCTGCTGAAGGCCGGACTGTATTGGGTGCCGAAGGTCTGCCAGTGGTGCTCGGGCTTGGCCACGACCACGCAATCGACGAGGATGCCGGGGATCTTGACCTGGCGCGGATTGAGGCTGCCGCTCTCGGCGACGCGCTCGACCTGGGCGATGACGATGCCGCCGGAATTATGCGCGGCCATGGCGATGGCGAGCGCTTCCAGCGTCAGCGCCTCCTTCTCCATCGTGAGGTTGCCGTCGGGATCGCCGGTGGTGGCGCGGATGATTCCGACATGGATCGGGAATGTCTTGTAGAGCAGGCACTCTTCGCCGCCGATCATGATCAGCTCCACCATGTCCTCGGTGGTACGCGCGTTCAGCTTGCCGCCGTCATGGCGCGGATCGACGAACGTGCCCATGCCGACGCGGGTGATGTGCCCGGGCCGGTGCGCTGCGATGTCGCGGAACAGATGCGTGATCACGCCTTGCGGCAGATTGTAGGCCTCGATCTGGTTGGCGATCGCGAGTTGCTGAAGTTTCGGTGCGAGGCCCCAATGGCCGCCGATCACGCGGCGGACCAGCCCTTCATGCGCGAAATGGTTGAGGCCACGATGCTTGCCGTCGCCCTGACCCGCAGCATAGACCAGCGTCAGGTTGCGCGGCTTGCCTTGCGTGTAGGGCGCATCGCCCTCATTGGAGAGATAGAGCTCTTCGAGCGCTAGCGCGATCTCCTCGGCAAAGCCGATGCCGACGAAGCCGCCGGTCGCGACCGTGTCGCCGTCGCGGATCAGCATGACGGCCTCGGCCGCCGTGACGATCTTGCCCTTCTCGGAGTTGGGCAGGTAGGGCAAGGCAGGATGCTGGCTCACGGCGTTTCCTCCCATATCTGTTGCAGGCCGCATGACCCCGTTTGTCTTGCTTTGCCTTGTTCGTATCGCCCGGAGCGGCCCGCGACCAGCCGCTCCGGCGCCGTGAGGGTTGCGATCAGTCCGTTCAGGACTGAACGATCTTGCGTGTTTCGGTGGCGAAATAAACCGAGACGACGGTGATGAGCGCCAGCACGATCATGTAGAGCGAGATCGGCCAGGTCGCGGGCGCGTAGGCCGTCATCAGGCCAGTGGCGATCAGCGGCGACAGTGCGCCGGCGAAGATCGAGGCAAGATTGTAGCCGAGCGAGACGCCGCTGTAGCGCACCTTGGTGCCGAACAGCTCCGACAGGAAGCTCGCCTGCGGGCCGTACATCGCGGCATGACCAATGGCGAGACCGAGCACAATCGCGATCCAGGCCAGTTGCGGATTCTTGGTCGCCAGCAGCATGAACAGCGGGAACGACATCAGCGCCGAGAACACCGCGCCGAAGATGTAGATCGGCCGCCGCCCGACGCGATCGGACAGCGCCCCGAAGGCGAGAATGGTGAAGGTCTCGATCGCCGCTCCGATCAGCACGCCATTGAGCATGTCCTGCTTGTTCATGCCAAGCGATTGCGTCGCGTAGGCCAGCACGAAGGTGGCGTAGATGTAGAAGAAGCCATTCTCCGCGAATCGCGCGCCCATCGCCAGCAGGATGTTCTTGGGATACATGCGGATCGCCTCGACGATCGGCATCTTCACCTCCTGCTTGGTGTCCTTGACCTTCTGGAACTCCGGCGATTCCGCGATGGTGAAGCGGATCCACAGGCCGACCAGCACCAGCGCCATCGAGAACAGGAACGGGATGCGCCAGCCCCAGGCGTAGAGCTGGGCGTCGGTCAGCATCGACGACACCACTGAGAACACCAGCGTGCCGAGCACCAGGCCGAGCGGCGCCCCCATCTGTGGCCAGCTGCCGTAGAAACCCTTCTTGTCCTCCGGTGCGTGCTCGACCGCCATCAGCACGGCCCCGCCCCATTCACCGCCTAACCCAAAACCCTGGATCAGGCGGCAGGTGACGAGCAGGACCGCAGCCCAAATACCGGCGGTCTCGTAGGTCGGCAGGAAGCCGATCGCCGCGGTCGCGGCGCCCATGATCAGGAGCGTGAGATAGAGCATGGTCTTGCGGCCGATCTTGTCGCCGTAATGGCCGAACACGACGCCGCCGAGCGGACGCGCGATGAAACCGAGAGCGTAGGTCCCGAAGGCCAAGAGCGTGCCGACCGTCGCGTCGAAGGTCGGAAAGAATAGCTTGTTGAAGATCAGCGCCGCCGCGGTGCCGTAGAGGAAGAAATCGTACCATTCGATGGCGGTGCCGATCAGGCTCGCGGTGGCGACCGTCACGTGCGACGGCTGTTTCGCCTGAAGCTGATGGACTGTGATCGCTTCACTCATCTGGCGTCCTCCCTGTTTGCGAATGCGCATGTGCAGCATGCGTCATTGTGCAAAGCGAAGAGCAAGCTCCGCGCCAGATGCGATCGGTTTACGCAAAGTGGCTGAAAATCCGGCAATTTCCGCGCCTGGGTCGGGAAAGTGGCGCAGGATACCCTGTCAGGAATCCGAGACTCCGGACAGTCCGAGTCTCGAAACTCAGACGGGGGCCGGTCCCGAGGCCAAGCCGAACTTGGCGAGCTTCTTGTAGAAGATCGCACGCGAGATCCGCAGCATCTTGGCTGCTTCCGAGATCTGGCCGTTGCTGGCGGCGAGTGCCTGTTCGAGCGTGTGCTTCTCGAATTCGGCCTCGGCCTCCGCATAAGGCACCACGATGCCGGTCGATCGCACCGGCGCCGCAGGCCTTGCATCCGCGCCGACAGGCAGGATGCGGACGAAATCGTCGCCGGTCAGCCGCCCGGAATCGCTGAGGATCAGCGCGCGTTCCAGGATGTTGCGGAGTTCGCGGACATTGCCCGGCCAGTCGTAACGGGCGAGCGCAGCAAGCGCGCTCGGCGTGATCCTGACGTTGACGTAGTCGCCGGATGCGCTGATGTCATCGAGCAATCGCGAGCAGATATCGGGTAAGTCATCGAGGCAATCGCGCAGGGGCGGCAGGTCGATCGCAAGCACGTTCAGACGGTAGTAGAGATCGGCCCGGAATGCGCCGTCGCTGACGCGCTTGTGCAAATCGACATTGGTGGCAGCAACCACGCGCACGTCGACCCTCGACACCTTGTCCGACCCGAGCGGCTCGATCTCGCGCTCCTGCAAGACGCGCAGGAGTTTTGCCTGGAGCTGGAGCGGCATCTCGCCGATCTCGTCGAGGAACAGCGTGCCGCCGTCGGCGACGCGGAACTTCCCCTCACGGCCCTTGCGGTCGGCACCGGTATAGGCGCCGGGCGCGGTGCCGAAAAATTCGGATTCGATCAGCGTGTCGGGAATGGCGGCGACGTTGACGCTGACGAACGGTTTCTCTGCACGGGAGGAGGCGTTGTGGATCGCCTGCGCCAGCATCTCCTTGCCGGTCCCGGTCTCGCCGGTGAGAAGCACCGTGACGCTCTGCCGCGCGGCGCGGCCCGCGAGCTCCTTGGCCCGGGCAATCGCCGGCGTGCCGCCGACGAAATCGGCGAAAGTGAAGCGCGCCGCACGGGCGTTCGACAATTGCCGTCGCGCCAGCCGCAGGTCGCTCTCAAGCTGGGTGACGCGGGCGAGCAGGGGTTTGAGGCTTTCCAGGTGGTCGTACAGCACGAAGCCGATCGCGCCGATGACTTTGCGGTTCTCGTCCTCGATCGGCATGCGCGTGACGACGAGCTGCTCGCCGCCGAGCTCCATGATGTCGAGCAGGATTGGCTCGCCGGTCTCGGCCACCTTGCGCATCAGGCTGTTGGGGATGATCTCCTCGATCGGCCGGCCGATCGCCTCGTCGGTCCGTTTCAGTCCGAGCGCCGCGAGGTACTTCTCGTTGACATAAACCACCCGCCCGCCGCGATCGATCGCGATGGCGCCCTCGCAGAGAGTTTCCAGCCGCTCGAACAGCGTCTCCATCGCACGCGCGCGGATATAGGCGGGGTCGCTGACGGCGGAAGGAACAGGCATGGCGTACCTCGATGGCTGCCAGGCCCGCGGGCTTGGGAGGGCCGTCTGCTTATTACCAAAAGGCCAGCAATTTCAAAGGACGAAAACGGACTGCGCGGAGGTTTGCCCCAGCCCCCAGCTGTCGTCCTGGACAAGCGTAGCGCAGATCCAGGACCCATTACCCCAAGAGCTGTTTTGGCGAAGATGGGTAACCGCTATCTCGCGCCGCAACCGCTCCCTGGGGTAATGGGTCCTGGCTTTCGCCAGGAAGACACCGAGATCGTCGTGCCGCCTTCGCGTCTTGGCGGCGATCTGCCTCCGCGCCCTACCGCCGGTATCCGCTCGCCCGCGAATAGCCCTGCCGGTTCTGCTGCATCGGGCGGCTGGTGACGCTGGCGCGAGACTCGCTGGAGGCGGGCGTTGCGAGCTTCAGCTCTTCCAGGAAGATCGGGCGGGAGAAATAATAACCCTGCGCATAGCGGATCTTGGTTGCGGCCTGCAGATAGGCCAGTTCCTCGTAGGATTCGAGGCCTTCGGCGATGACGGTCATGCCGAGCGCCTCGCTCAGGGATTCGATCGCGCGCAAGATGCCCTGGTTGCGCGGACGCTTGTGAATGTCGGTGATGAAGGAACGGTCGATCTTGATTTCATCGGCGGTGATGTCGGCGAGCGCCGAGAGCGAGGAATAGCCGGTGCCGAAATCGTCGATCGAGATGCCGACGCCGAGCTTGCGGAACATCGGCAGGATCTCGGACTGGAAATGATTCTTGGCGACGAATGCCTCTTCCGTCAGCTCGATCATGAAGCGGGCGGGGAACCCGGTCGCCTCCAGCGCGCGTGAAAACGCCCGCATGAATTCAGGATTGCCGGCCTGCTTGGCGGCCACGTTGATGCTGATGCTCGCTTCCGCGCCAAAAGTGTCGTTGATCAGGTCGATCGATTTCACGATCTCGGCGAGCACGAGATGGGTCAGTTCGTCGATCAGCCCGAGCTCAGTGGCCAGATTGATGAACGAGCCGGGCGCCTGGATGACGCCTTCGTCGTCGCGCAGGCGCACCAGGGCCTCGATGCCCTTTACGGCCTGGGTCCTAATGTCGACCTTGGACTGGAACGCGCAGCAGAAGCGCTTCTCGAGAATTGCAAGCCGCAGCGACTGCTCGATCTTCATCCGCGCGAGTGCCTCGCGCTCCATGCCGGAATCGAAGAAGGCTGCCGATCCCTTGCCGTTGTTCTTGATGCGGTACATCGCGATATCGGCGTTCTGGCGCAGCGTCTCGAAGCTGCGGCCGTGATCGGGGTAGAGGCTGACGCCGACGGAGGTGGAGGCGAAGACTTCCGAATTGTCGATGAAGAACGGCGCGGTCAGCCGCTCCAGCGCCGACTGCATGAATTCGGCGACTTCCTCCTGGCTCTGGATCGGTGACAGCAGCAGCAGGAATTCGTCGCCGGAGATGCGCGACAGCATGTCGGATTCGCGCAGATCCCGCCCGAGCCGCTTCGACAGCTCGACCAGCAGCGTATCGCCGACCGTATGGCCGTAATAGTCGTTGATGTGCTTGAAATTGTCGACGTCGAGAAAGGCGAGCGCAAAGCGCTCGCCGACGCCATCGCGCGCCAGCAGGCTGTTGGCGCGATGCTCGATCACACGCCGCGAAGGCAGCCCGGTCAGCTCGTCGAAATAGGCCGAGCGGAACAGCTGGTCCTCGAAATTCTTCTGCTCGGTGATGTCTGCGGAAGCCGAGATCAGGAGCTGGCGTCCGGCGAGGTGGACCGGACGATGGGTGGTGAGCAGCACCTGGCGTGCAGCTCCGTCGTGGAGCGCTTCCTCGGTGACGACGGGCTGGCCGGCGCTCAGCGCCTGCCGGCAGGCCTCCCGGCGTTGCGCAAGATCCGGCGACGGCCGGCTGCCGTCCATGCCGAGCAGGGCCGCCGCGGCATCGTTAACCAGCAGAAGCTCGCCATGCGCGTCCTGCACGGTCAGGCCGGCCGGCAGCAATTTAACGATCTCCTTGAGGAATCCGAGTTCGGCCTCAGTCGCGCCGGAATATTTACTGTCGTTCATAGAAGTCATGAATCTTGTTGTTTCAGCGCGCCTTTGCAATGAACGCGATCTTGCGCAGTTCCCTCTTAGGTTTGGTTAAGCGGTCCGCAGAAATACGGGAGTGTCGAGGGCGAACCTGCGGCATTGCAGCACGCGCAGGCGATCGTCATTAACGGAGCGTCAACGCCGCGTGCGAAACTGTGCGCGGAGTACGCGATCCGCTTTGCTTTCGAGCCAGGCTATTCGCTTCGGGGGATGCGGCATTGCATGATGCAATGCAGCCCGGTCTTCATGTACGAGATATCGGTCTTGCCGTCGAAGGCGGACAGCGCCGACTTCAGCAGCTTGGTGCCGAAGCCGGGCGCGGACACCTTGTCGATGCTCGGCCCCTCGGTCTCGTCCCAGGTGATGGCCAAGCGGTCGTCGCTGACGGTCCATGACACCTGCAATAAGCCGCGCGGTGCGGAGAACGCGCCGTATTTGCCCGCATTGGTGGCGAGTTCGTGAAACATCAGTGACAGCGTGACCGCGAGCTTCGGCGGCAGGAACAGCCGGTCGCCGTTGAGGGTGAAGCGGACATGGCCGTAAGGCCCGAGCTCCGAGATCAGGAGATCGCGGATGTCGCACCCGGCCTTGTCGATCCGCGAGATCAGGTCGTCGGTCGCGGCCAGCGACCGCAGCCGCGGATCGATCCTGGCCCAGATCTGCGGCTGGTCCTGGAGTACCTGATGCAGCACGGCATGCACCGTCGACAGCTTGTTCTTCAGCCGGTGCTGGAGTTCGTCCACCAGCAGCTTGCGATAGTCTTCTTCCTCGATCAGGCGTTTTGAAATCCAGCGCTGCTCCGCCAGCATCGTGCGATAATGCTCGACGCCCCAGATGGTCAGCGCAGATACGCCCCAATAGAGCGCCAGCAGGGCAAATCGCGCCCGATCGGCAAAGGTATCGCCGAAATTAAGGACGACGCCAAGCACGCCGCCGACCAGCGCCGTAATGATGCCGATCCGCAAGCCTCCGAACGCGGCGGCAAAGAACACGGCCGGGAAGTACGGCGTGAAGTAGACGTCGGGCCGCACATGCGCGAGGCCCCAGCGCGCCAGCGTCGCGACCAGCAGGCAGGCGATCGCGAAGGCGATGCTCAGGCCGAGCGACGGCGGTGCCATGCCATGCCAGCCTTTACGGAATTCGTTGATCAGTTTCCCCATGCGCCGCCCGGTTGCGATCTGCGTTCCAAAATCGAGCTGTCTGCGAGAATGTTACGCATGTCGCCCGCGCAAGCATAGCTTGCCTTGTCGGGAGCCGGCAGGGATAGTGAGCTCCGCGGCCCCCGGCGGGTGCCCGCCGTTTGGCATCAAATGGTTCGAAAACAGGAACACTCCATGGGCAGGCTGGACGGCAAGGTTGCGGTGATTACGGGCGCGACGAGCGGGATCGGATTGCGTACCGCGGAAGTCTTCGTTGCCGAAGGTGCCAAAATTGTGATCGCAGGCCGGCGTCTACCGGAAGGCGAGGCGCTGGCGAAGCAGCTCGGTGCGGCCTGCGTTTTCCGCCAGACGGACGTGACGGTCGAAGAGCAGATGCACGCGCTGATCGCGCTCGCGGTCGAGAAGTTCGGCCGGATCGATTGTCTCTTCAACAATGCCGGCGGCCCGGCGCAGACCGGCGGCATCGAAGGCCTCGAGGTCGAGCGCTTCGACGCCGCAATGGCGACGCTGGTGCGCAGCGTCATGCTCGGGATGAAGCACGCCGCGCCTTACATGAAGAAGCAGGGCTCGGGCAGCATCATCAACAATGGCAGCATCGCCGGCCGCCTCGCCGGCTTCTCGTCCTCGATGGTCTATGGCGCGGCCAAGGCCGCGGTGATTCATCTCACCAAATGCGTGGCGATGGAGCTCGGCGAGTCCAACGTGCGGGTCAACTCGATCTCGCCCGGCGCGATCGCCACCGGCATTTTCGGCAAGGCGCTAGGATTGACGACCGAAGCCGCAGAAAAGACGCCGGCTGTCATGCGCGAGGTCTACAAGAGCGCGCAGCCGATCCCGCGCGCGGGCCTGCCCGACGACATCGCGCACGCCGCGGTATTCCTGGCGAGCGACGAATCCAGCTTCATCAACGGCCACGACCTCGTCGTCGACGGCGCCATCACCGGCGGCCGCAACTGGAGCCAGCAGCAGCAGGGCTACGTCGCGCTGCGCAAGGCGTTCGATCAGGGGGCGTAACGGCAATGATGTGCTGTCATTCCGGGGCGATGCGGAGCATCGAACTATGGTGCGCAGTTGCGCACCTGAGAATCTCGAGATTCTGGGTTCGCACTTCGTGCGCCCCGGAATGACGGTGATCGGAGCTCACACCGCCTTCACCGTCAGCCGCAGCCCGTCGCGCGGCTTCGGGATCGGCCACATCTGCCAGTCCGGCTTGTAGCCCGGCTCCAGCGACACCTCGATGTTTTGCAGGAAATGCCGCGCAAAGCATTTGGCCTGCATGTAGGCGAAGTGCAGGCCGAGGCACATATGCGCGCCGCCGCCGAACGGCACCCAGGCGAAGCGGTGGCGGTTGCGTTGGGCCTCCTCGGTGAACCGCAGGGGATCGAAGCGATCCGGCTCCGGCCAGATGTCCTTCATGTGATGGGTATAGAGCGGATTGACGCCGATCGCGGTGCCGCCGGGAATCGTAAAACCCTTGAAGCTGAAATCGCGCATGGCGCGGCGCGGCATCGACGGCACCGGCGGCTTGATCCGTAGCGCTTCCTTGAAGGCCATCTCCGACAGCGGCATCTTTTCGAGATCATCGAAGCTGGTCGGCGCATCAGCGGCCAACCCGAGCGCCAGAACCTCGTCGCGCAGCTTTCGCTGCCAGTCCGGATGTGCCGCGAGCTCGCCGATGAAGGAGGTCAGCGACGAGGTCAACGTGTCGTGCGCGGCCATCATCAGGAAGCTCATGTGGTCGGTGATGTCCTGCTCGGAGAGCAACGCGCCGTCCTCATGAGTGGCGTGGCAGAGCTGCGAGAACAGATCCTCGCCGCCCGCCTTGGCGCGGCGGAGCGGGATCTGCTCGCGGAAATAGGCGACGACGCGCCTGCGGCCCCTCACGCCGCGCGCCATCTGGGTGCCGGGCAGGGGGCGCCGGATCGGGGTGACGGCGGCTGCGACCATGTCGACGAAGGCGCGGTTGATCTCGTCAACCTCAGGCCCGATATCGGCGCCGAGGAACGACGTCGCTGCAAGATCGAGCGTGAGCTGCTTCATCGCCGGATAAAGCTGCATCTCGCCCGGCTTGGCCTTCCACTGCGCGACGCGGCCTGCGATGCCGCGGTCGAGATCGTTGAGATAGGATTTCATCGGTCCGGACTTGAACGCGACCGACAGCGCCTTGCGATGCAGGCGGTGCTCGTCGAAATCCAGCAGCATCAATCCGCGCGGAAACAGCAGGCCGAGCACCTTGTTCCAGCCATGGGTCGAGGAGAACAGTTTCTGCTGGTCGAACAGCACGAGCTCGTTGGCTTCGGGGCCAAGCAACACGACATTGGTTTCGCCGAAAATGTGGGTGCGATAGACCGGGCCGTATTTGACGCCGTTCTTTTCGATGTGGCCCTTTGGGTCGGCGAGCACCTGGAAGGTCTTGCCGATGATTGGCCAGCCCTCGTCACCGGGGATGTGCGTCAGCTCGTTACGTTTTGGCGCCGTAAAGCTAAGTGCAGGCGAGGCCACATTCTGCATCGACATGACGACTGCTCCGGTAGGCTGACCGAACAGAGAACGCGCGACCACGGCATTATTGCGGCCCGCGCCAGGCTGATGCGATCAGCATAGCACAAGCCGAAACGTCTTACATGTCACCATCCGACGAGGAGGCAGTGACGAGGCTTATCGCTTCGCCGCTTCCTTCTGCAAATCCGGGGCGTTGACGGCGGGAATGGCGACGCGGCCGGCGCCGGTCACCTTGAGCGCCTCGGCAGCCTTCTCGTTCTCCATGATCTTGGCCATCACGGCCTGACCCGCGCGCTCGAAGATCGCACGGTTCTCGATCACGAACTTTTGCGACTTGCGCAGGCTGTCGATGTAGCCGTTGATCTCCGGCACGACGTAGCGCGCGACCAGGTCCCAGCTCCGGCGCGTGTTCTCCGGATTGGCCCAGTCATGCACGAAGCCGATGACGGCGCCGACGCCGCCGGACACCTGCATCACGTTCTTGATCATCTTGACGAGATCGTCCGGCGTGCCGATGACGGACGCCGCGCCGTCGACGAAGGCGGTTTTGTCCACGGCCTCGTCGGGCGAGGCGAACGCGGTCAGGCCGGGCCGCTGCAGCGTGCCGACATTATATTCGTTGTGCCAGCGCATCAGGCCGGCGCCGGCCTCGCGGCGGGCCTGCTCGCGGGTCTCGGCGAGGTGCCAGGTCAGCAGCACGCGCCAGTTCGCCCGATCGACTTTTGTGCCGTGCTTCTTGGCGGCATCCTCGGCGAACTGCCATTGCTGCTGGAGCGACATCAGGCCCTGCGTCGTCATCGAGCCCAGCGAGATGATGCCGATGCCGTATTTGCCGGCAAGCGTCATGCCGGAGGGCGAGATCTGCGACGCCACCACGAACGGCATCTCCTCCTGCAACGGCAGGATCTGGAGCGCGGCGTCGTTCATCGTGAACCAGTCGCTCTTGGCGGTGACGCGCTCGCCATTGAAGAGCCGGCGGATCACGCCGATTGCCTCATCCTGGCGGTCGCGCTGGGTCATCGGGTCGATGCCGAGCGTGTGCGCGTCCGACGCAAGCGCGCCAGGGCCGGAGCCGAAGATGGCGCGGCCGCCGGTCATGTGGTCGAGCTGTACCATCCGCTGCGCGACGTTGTAGGGATGGTGATAGGGCAGCGAGACCACGCCGGTTCCGAGCTTGATCCGCTTGGTGCGCTCGCCGGCTGCCGCCAAGAACATCTCGGGCGACGCGATCATCTCCCAGCCGGAGGAGTGGTGCTCGCCGCACCAGAACTCGTCATAGCCGAGCGCATCGAGCTGCTCGACCAGGTCGAGATCGCGCCGGAACTGAAGCATCGGATGCTCCCCGATCGGATGATGCGGGGCAAGAAAGGCTCCGAATTTCAGGCGCGCCATGACGTTCTCTCCGGCTGGATTTTTTGTTTGTTGAGGCTGCGAAGCTACGTGCTGGCGACAGCGAAGGCAATCGCACGATGTCCCGCGCAGCGGAATGCAGGCATGCGACCAAGGTGCCTCTTCTCCCTCTCCCGGTTCTTACGGGGCGAGGTGAAGAGCGCGCGAATCCTACCTCTGAGGTAATCGCGGCACCGCATCAGGTCTGAAATTATCGGCGCCGAAATTCGAGGGGACGCGCACCGATGCATCAAGCCGTCACGAAACAAATCGATGCGGCCCGCCGCTGGTGGGTGCTGGCCATCGTCGTGGCCGCCCAGTTCATGTTCGGCGTCGACGCCTTCGTGGTCAACGTCGCGATTCCCACCATCGCGATCGATCTGCATGCGACGCCGGCGCAGATCGAATCCGTCATCGCGATCTACCTGATCGCCTATGCGACCCTGGTCGTCACCGGCGGCCGGCTCGGCGACATCCATGGCGCGAAAAACATATTCCTGGCCGGCGTGCTCGGCTTCACCCTGACGTCGCTCTGGTGTGGCCTGGCGCAATCCGGCGCCGAGCTGATCGTCGCGCGGCTAGCGCAGGGCGCGACCGCCGCGCTGATGGTGCCGCAGGTGCTGGCGACGCTGCATCTCCTGTTCACCGATGAATCGCGCAGCCGCGCCTTCGCCATCTACGGCATCGTGCTGGGGCTCGCGGGTGCCGCGGGATTCCTGCTCGGCGGTGTCCTCGTCACGATCGATCTCGCCGGCGCCGGCTGGCGTTCGGTGTTCTTCGTCAACGTGCCGTGCGGTCTCGTCATCGCAGCCGCCGCCTGGCGCATCATGCCGTCGGTGTCGCGCCGGGCCGGCACAAGGCTCGATATCAAGGGCAGCGCCGTGCTGTTTGCGGGGTTGCTCTGCCTGATCGGGCCATTGTTGTTCGGCCATGATGTCGGCTGTGCGCCGTGGTTGTGGGCGGTGATGGCGATCGGCGGCGTGATCCTCGCAGCGTTCCTGAGGCTCGAGCATGCGGTCGCGCGCGCCGGCGGCATGCCGCTGATCGATCTCACGCTGCTGTCGGACGCGGCCTTCCTGCGCGGACTCGGGGCGGCCTTCTTTTTCTTCGCCGCCAATCTCTCGTTTTATCTGGTCATGACGCTGTTCATGCAGAGGGGATTGCAGATCCCGCCGCTCTCGGCCGGCATGGCCTTCATTCCGCTCGCGCTCGCCTTCGTGGTGGCGTCGCGGCACAGCGGCGCGCGGGCGCGGCGGCGCGGCACCAAGGTGTTGATCGAAGGTTGTGCGCTCCAGATCGCGGGCCTCGCAGCGCTCGCGCTCGTTGCAGCTTACGTCGACGCGCCGACGCCGATTGAACTCGCGCTCGCGATGATCATCGTCGGTTACGGTCAGGGCCTGGTGATGGCGCCGCTCTCCGGCGCAGTGCTCTCGACTGTGAAGCCGGCCGCCGCAGGTTCTGCCTCAGGGATGTATGGCACCACCGCGCAAATCGGCAATGCGGCCGGAGTGGCCGCAATCGGCGCGGTGTTCTTCGCCGTCGAAGCGCTGCAATCAGCGCGCGCAGGATTTGTCGTCTCGCTCGTGCTGTTTGCGACGTTAATCATGATCTGCGCCGCATTTCTGGCGTGGATGCGCCGCGCATCTGCACGAAGTTGAGGCATTGCAGTGAAATACGTGCGGATTCCCCGTGAATTTCTGGTAATTGACAGCACACACACTTTTTATTTTGCGCTGCAGCAACTATCTGGTTTGGGTAACGTTGGAAGTCGCCCTCCAGGAGCTGCCGGTGTCGTTAACCAGAAATGTCGATCTCTTAAGACGTCTGCCACGGCTGGACGGTCTGCGCTTTGCCGAGTTCGGTTCAAGCGCTGATGCGTCCAGTCCGTTGGAGGAAGTCACGGGCGTCGGCGACAATCCCGGCAATCTGCGCATGTTCGCGTTCGTGCCGGCGCAATTGCAGCAGCCGCGCGCGCTCGTCGTGGTGCTGCATGGCTGCGGCCAGACTGCGGCGAGCTACGATCTCGGCGCGGGATGGTCGACGCTCGCAGAACACTATGGCTTCGCGCTTCTGATGCCGGAGCAGCAGCGCTCCAACAACGCCAACACCTGCTTCAACTGGTTCAATCCGGAAGACACCGCGCGCGACAGCGGCGAGGCGCGTTCGATCCGCGAGATGATCGCGCATATGGTCGCGACGCATCGCGTCGACGCACGGCGCATCTTCATCACCGGTCTCTCCGCGGGCGGCGGCATGACATCGGTCATGCTCGCGACCTATCCGGAGGTCTTCGCGGCCGGCGCGGTCATCGCGGGGTTGCCTTATGGCGTGGCGACCAACCTGCGCGAAGCGCTGGACGGCATGTTCCATTCACCCGAGCGTTCGGCGGACGAGCTCGGCGATCTCGTGCGGGAGGCCTCGAGCCATCGTGGGCCCTGGCCGAAGATCTCGGTGTGGCATGGCAGCGCCGATCGCACCGTCAATCCCGGCAATGCCAACGAGATCGTCAAGCAGTGGCTCGATCTGCATGACCTTCCGGCCGTGCCGATGGCGGAGACCAATGTCGACGGCTATCCGCGCCAGGCATGGTGGAATGGGAACGGCGAGACCATCGTCGAATCCTACACCATCACCGATATGGCACATGGCACGCCGCTCGGCGTCGCCGACAACGATCAGCGCTATGGCGTGGAAGGCGCGTTTCTGATCGAAGCCGGCATCTCCTCGTCCTACCACATCGCAAAGTTCTTCGGCCTGACCGGCTGGATTCTGGACGCGGCGAAGAAGGCGGAGGCAAAGCCTGCCGCCCCGCCGAAGCCGGTACTGTCGCCCGCACCGCATCTTGCACGCTCGATCCGCGCGGCAGTCGCCGAGCAGCCGGCCGCGCCGAAGCGCGAGACAGGCCGCAGCTTGGATATCGGCGAGATCATCACGCGGGCGCTGACCGCCGCGGGGTTGATGAAGTAGCTGCAACCCAGTTCGTCGTCCCGGACAAGCGCGCCTTAAGCGCGCGCCGATCCGGGACCCATATGTGGACGGCCCCCGTGGCACAAGAGCTTTTTGAGAGATCGGATCGCTTGCATCCATATGTCCGGCCTGTTGAGTGCGATGGATTAGATCGCTGGCCAAGATGGTTTGCGCGATGCGGGTTCCAAACAACCTGGCGACCTGCTGGCGGCCAATGGGTCCCACGGATTGTCTCGCATCGTTGCTCGATCGATCGCTCCATCTGCTCCTGCAGCTCCGGTCGGCCGGCGAGCGAGCCCGCCGGTCGGCCAATCTGTTAGGCGGCCCCTGCCGCAGCGGCATTCAACCGCGCCGCATCGTAACTCTCTCCCGTCACCATCAGCTTCCAGGCGATGCGGGCCACCTTGTTGGCGAGCGCCACGGCCGCAAGCTTCGGCGGCTTGCGCGCAATCAGCGCCAGCAGCCAACGTGAGTGTTGGCCGCGGCCTCGTCGGGCCTGCTGGATCACGGCCGTGGCCCCGATCACGAGCAGCCGCCTCAGATCCTCGTCGCCCGCCCGGGTGATCTTGCCAAGCCTGGTCTTGCCGGCGGTGGAGTGGTCCTTGGGCGTCAATCCCACCCAGGCCGCAAAGTGACGACCGGAGCGGAACGCCCGCGGATCCGGCGTCTTCATCACCAGCGCGGTGGCAACGATCGGACCGACCGAGGGGATCTGCGCCAAACGCCGGCCCATGGCATCGCCACGGTGCCAGGCCATCAGCCTGGCTTCGATCGCCTCCAGCTCGCTCTCGAGCTTGGCGCATTCGCGGCCCAGCACGACAAACAGCTCGCGCGCCAGGACGGGAAGCGTCTCGTCCTGCGCAATCTGCGCCAGCAACGGCTCGATCTTGTCCAGCCCCTTGGGCGCAATCAGGCCAAACTCCGCCGCATGGCCGCGGATCGTATTGGTCAACTGAGTGCGCCGGGCGATCAGCCCGTCGCGGATGCCCGTCAGCATCAATGCGGCCTGCTGCTCGGCGCTCTTCACCGGCACGAACCGCATGGTCGGTCGGCTCATCGCCTCGCAAAGCCCTTCCGCGTCCCGCCCGTCGTTCTTGTTCCGCGACACGTAGGGCTTCACCAGTTGCGGCGCCATCAGCTTCACCTCGTGGCCGAGCTTGCGAAGCTCTCGCGCCCAATATTGCGAAGCCCCGCAGGCCTCCATCCCGATCACGGTCGGTGGCAACTTGGCGAAGAACTCCGCCACCTGCTTGCGCGACAGCTTCTTGCGCAAGACCGGCTGCTCCGCCGCATCAACCCCATGCAGCACGAAAATATACTTCGACGTATCCATCCCAATACGGATAATCTGGTTCACGGGCGGCTCCTGCGAATGAGTTTCTGACAACCTCATTCTGGCACACTGATGCCGTAGGGGGCCGTCCACACCATCAACCACAGACTTGCATTGCAACCCGAGCCGGCAACCACGAGTCTTGGCCAAACTACGCCCTGTGGTTATGGATTCCGGGCTCGCGCTATCGCGCGCCCCGGAATGACGAATCGGCCGTCTGATCGATCATCTCGATCGGCGTCACCGTCACCTCGCCGCCGGCAACCTTCCGCGTCATCTCCTGATAGTGCTTGAAGAAGTCGCGCGATTGCAGCGTCTTCTGCGTGGCATCGTCGGTGACGCTGGCGAGATGGAAATAGTGGCCGTCGTCGCGGTTCTTCAGGCAGCGATAGCCGATCCGCCCTTTCAGCTCCGGATCGTCGTCGATCGCCTTGATGAAACGGCCGATCTCCTGGTGCCAGGCCTCCGTCGTGCCGTTCTTGAATTCGTATCTGATCATGAAGTGCTTCATGTGACGCTCCCTGTTCGTCGTGCGTCATCATCTGCGCGCTGGGAGCGATCCTGCAAGTATGGACAAAATTGATAGTATGGACTTTTTCACCGTCGCTCCTATCCTCGGCCGCGAGTTCAGCTGGCGCATGGAGGAGGCGACATGGCGAAGGCAAAGATGGTTCGCACCTGCCCGGTCGCGGCTTTTCAAAAAATGATCAGCGGCAAGTACAAGCTCCGCATCGTCTGGGACCTCAAGGACGGCCCGCGCCGCTACGGCGAGATCAGGAGCGGACTGTTGCGCGGCACAGAAGGCAGCGCCGAGATCACGCCGCGCGTGCTCAGCCGTGAACTGAAGGCGCTGACGCAAAGCGGCCTGATCGACCGCAAGGATTTTGGCGAGGTGCCGCCCAAGGTCGAGTATCGCCTGACGCGCAGGGGCAAAAGCTTCGTGCCCGTGGTCGCCGCGATCCGCGACTGGGGCGAGCGTCACCTCGGCGAAGCGGCGGCGCTGGCCGACGCCGCCGAATAATCCCGTTAAATCTCGCCGGTGATGAACGGATTGGTCATCCGCTCCTGGCCGATGCTCGAGCCCGCGCCGTGGCCGCAGATGAAGCCGACATCGTCGCCGATCGGCAGCAGCTTGGTCTTGATCGAGTTGATCAGCGTCGCGTGACTGCCGCCGGGCAGGTCGGTGCGCCCGACCGAGCCGGCGAACAGGACGTCGCCGACATGGGCGAAGCGCAGCTCCTTGTTGAAGAACGCCACGCTGCCGGGCGAGTGGCCGGGGCAATGCAGGATCTCGAACTGCAAGCCGCCGATCGAGACGCTGTCGCCTTCGTCGAGCCAGCGATCGGGTGCAAAGTTGCGCACGCCGGTCATGCCGAAGCGCGCGCCGCTCTCGACCACATTGTCGAGCAGGAACTTGTCGGCCACATGCGGACCTTCGATTGGCACCTTCAGCGCATCGCGCAGCTCGGCGGCGCCGCCGACATGGTCGATATGGCCGTGGGTGAGCCAGATCTTCTCCACGGTGACGCCGGTCTGCTTGATCGCGTCCAAAATCTTCGGCACGTCCCCGCCGGGATCGATCACCACGGCCTTCTTGCCGGGCTCGTCCCAGATGATGGTGCAGTTCTGCTCGAACAGCGTCACGGGAACGATGATCGCGCCAGCCTTTGCTGTTTGGGATTCGGCCTGCTGTGAGTCTTGGGTCTCGTTTTGCTCGGTCATGGCCTCACAATGCTGATTTTTGCCATGTCGCCAAGCAAAAGATTCGCGCCGGGGCCCGGGAACAGCCGCAGCAAGCGTCACACGGCCGTCCCAATTGGCTTGCTGGTTTGAACCGGGGCGTTCCTTGCGCGTTCTCTCGCGCGAGGGAGATTTTCAAGTCAGATTTGGGTGGAATTGCCGGCATGGCTCAGGGCGACGAGACTTGGTGGCGCGACGGCATCTTCTATCAGATTTACCCGCGCTCCTTTCAGGACTCAGATGGTGACGGCGTCGGCGATCTCGCCGGCATCCTCCGGCGGCTGCCTTACGTGAAATCGCTCGGCGTCGACGCGATCTGGCTATCGCCGATCTTTCCTTCGCCGATGGCCGATTTCGGCTACGACATTTCGGACTATACCGGCATCGAGCCCCTGTTCGGCACGATGGAGGATTTCGACGCGCTGCTCAGCTCCGCGCATGACAACGGGCTGAAGCTGATTCTCGATCTCGTGCCCAACCACACCTCCGAGCGGCATCCCTGGTTCGTCGAGAGCCGGTCCTCGCGCGACAATCCCAAGCGCGGCTGGTACATCTGGCGCGATCCGGGGCCTGACGGCGGCGTACCGAACAACTGGCTGTCCGAGTTCGGCGGCAGCGCGTGGCAGTTCGACGACACCACAGGTCAATATTACTACCACGCCTTCCTCGCCCAGCAGCCAGACCTGAACTGGCGTAATCCGGAGGTCCGCGCGGCGATCTACGGCGTGATGCGGTTCTGGCTCGACAAGGGCGTCGACGGTTTTCGCGTCGATGTGATCTGGCACCTGATCAAAGACGCCGAATTCCGCGACAATCCGCCAAACCCGCATTACGTCGAGGGCCGACCGCCGCACGAAAAGATCCTGACGCAATACTCCACCGACCAGCTGGAGGTGCATGACGTCATCGCCGAGATGCGGCGCGTCACCGATGCCTATGGCGCGCGCGTGCTGATCGGCGAGATCTATCTGCCGCTGCATCGCCTCATGGCCTATTACGGCAACGATCTCACCGGCGCGCAGATGCCGTTCAACTTCGCGCTGCTCTCGACCTTCTGGAGCGCGCGGTCGATCGAGAAGATTGTCGAGGATTACGAGCAGGCGCTGCCGAAAGGCGCCTGGCCGAACTGGGTGCTCGGCAACCACGACCGTCCGCGCGTCGCAAGCCGCGTCGGGCCGGAGCAGGCCCGTGTTGCCGCCATGTTGCTCCTGACATTGCGCGGCACGCCGACGCTCTATTATGGCGACGAGATCGGCATGCATCAGCTCGCGATTGCGCCCGAAGACGTGCGCGATCCCTTCGAGAAGAACGTGCCCGGCATCGGCGTCGGCCGCGACGGCTGCCGCACGCCGATGCAGTGGGATTCCTCCAACTTTGGCGGCTACTCGGAAGTCAGGCCGTGGCTGCCGCTGCCGGAGGACCATATCCGTGAGAACGTCGTCAATCTCGAAGCCGATACTCGCTCGATCCTCAGTCTCTACAAGCGGCTGATCGCGTTGCGGAAGACATGTCCTCCGCTGGTCTCGGGCGACTATCATCCGATCGCGGCGCAGGGCGATCTGCTGGTCTATCGCCGCGAGGCCGAGGGCAGGGCGATGATCGTGGTGCTCAATCTCGGCCCCGACCCGATCGCCGTCACCACCAGCTCTGTCCGCTTCGGTAGCGAGATATTGCTGTCGACGTTTCTCGATCGCGAGGGCGAGAGGCTAGAAGGCGTGCTGGATTTGCGTGGGAATGAGGGGGTCGTGGTGGCGCCGCCCTCTTAACTGTCGTCCCGGCGAAGGCCGGGACCCATAGCCACAGGAAGTAGTTTGACGAAGACTCTGGGTTACTACCTGCGCGCCAAATTTTTCCCTGGGGGTATGGGTCCCGGCCTTCGCCGGGACGACAGCTGAGAGTGTGGCCGCATCACCTCGGATGCGCTCCCCCGCGAGCCGTATTCCCGCCGACGTCGCTGCGCTTCAGCAGATAGTCCAGCCCGCCGACGCGGTACCAGCGATAGCCGTAGGGCTCCAGCACGATGCGGTGCTGGCCGCGTTTGTCGGCGTGGCTGTGGTCTTCCGCGAGCAGGTTGATCAGGTGCTCTCCCGCGTCGCCGGGCAGCCGGACCGAGAACGCGATCTCACGCTGCTTTTCGTCGAGATTGTGCACGAACAGAACGGAATTGTTGCGCCAGTCGTAGCGCACGATGAAGACGGCGGGATCGCGCGTTGGAACGATCGCGAAATCACCCCAGCCAATTTCTGGCACCTCCTTGCGCATGCGGACGATGCGCTCGGTCCAGTTCAGCATCGAATTTGGATCGCGCCGCTGTTTTGCGGCATTGACGTGTTCGAACCCGTAGGGGCCCTTGTCGATGACCGGGCACGCCGGCTTGTCGCTCTTGGTGAAGCCACCCCGCGGCTCGGTCGACCATTGCATCGGCGTGCGCGAGCAATTGCGTTCGGGCAGCGAAAGATCGTCGCCCATGGCGATCTCGTCGCCGTAACGGATCACAGGCGTTCCCGGCAGCGTGCACATCAGGCTGTAGGCCAGTTCGAGCCGCCGTCGGTCGCCGCCCAGCATCGGTGCGAGGCGGCGGCGGATACCGCGGTCGTAGAGCTGCATGTCCTTGTCGGGACCGAGGCGTTTGAACACGAGGTCGCGCTGCGCCTTGGTCAACCGGCCGAGATCGAGCTCGTCGTGATTGCGCAGGAATAGCCCCCATTGCGCCGAGGCCGGCCGCGGCTTGGTCGCCTTCAGCGCTTTCGCCAGCGGACGGGAGTCGCCGGAGGCCAGCGCATAGAACAGATGCTGGTTGACGTGGAAGTTGAACATCATGTGCATGCGGTCGCCATCGCGGCCGAAATATTCCATGTCCGTTTCCGGCAGCACGTTGGCTTCGGCGAGGATGATGGCATCGCCCTGCCGCCATTGCAGGAATTCGCGGAACGCGCGCAGCATGTCGTACTGTTCGACCGGCTTCTTCATCTTCGCGCCCTTCGTCGCAATCACGAACGGCACGGCGTCCATGCGGAAGCCGGACACGCCGAGCTGGATCCAGAAACCCATGATCTTGAGGATCTCGGCCTGGACGTGCGGGTTCGAGGTGTTGAGATCGGGCTGGAAATCGTAGAAGCGGTGGAAGTACCAGGCGCCGGCTTCCTTGTCGCGCGTCCATGTCGACTTTTGCACGCCGGGAAACACCATGCCCTGGTTGGCGTTGGCGGGCTTCTTGTCGGACCACACATACCAGTCGCGATAGGGCGAATCCTTCGAGCGCCGCGCCTCCTTGAACCAGTGATGCTGGTCCGAGGTGTGGTTGACGACGAGATCGATGATGACGCGGATGCCGCGCTGCTTGCAGCCGTGGGTGAATTCGACGAAATCGCCGAGCGTGCCGTAGCGGGAATCGACGCTGTAATAGTCGGCGATGTCGTAGCCGTCGTCGCGGCCCGGCGAGGACTGGAACGGCATCAGCCAGATCGTGGTGATGCCGAGGCCGTGCAGATAATCGAGCCGGCGCAACAGGCCCTTGAAATCGCCGACGCCGTCGCCGTTGGCGTCCATATAGGTGCCGACCGACAGGCAGTAGAACACACCGTTCTTGTACCAGAGATCGTCGATCATGCGCCGCAGCCTCGATGCTCCGCCCAGGGCCCGGCGGCTGCGTGATAAGTGCTGGGGGAAGGGGGAGGTTCCCGCCGCTGCCGTCGTCCCGGGGCGCGACGTCGTCGCGAGCCCGGGACCCATACCCACAGGATTGGGTTTGGCGAAGACTCGGGGTGATCGGCCTCGCGTCACAACTGCTCCCTATGGTTATGGATTCCGGGCTCGCGCTTCGCGCGCCCCGGAATGACGGAGGGATAGAGGTCGCATCTCTCGAACAGTGTGCGCACACAACGGAATCGGCTACACTTCCCCCCATGGACAACACCGCCCGCAACATCGCCCTCGTGCCGCCGCCCGACGGGCGTCAATCCGAGACGGCGCTGGCGATCGCGCGCGGCACGGCGCGGCTGCTGCGTTCGCTTGGTTTCGCCTGCATCAGCGAATTGCCGCTGCCGTCAGGCCGGCGCGCAGATCTCGTCGCGCTGAACGAGTGCGGCGAGATCTGGATCGTCGAGATCAAGTCGTCGGTGGAGGATCTGCGCGCCGATCAGAAATGGCACGAATACCGCGCCCATTGCGACCGGCTGTTCTTTGCCTTCACGCAGGATCTGCCTTGCGAGATTTTTCCGGAAGGCACCGGCCTGATCATTGCCGATGCCTATGGCGCGCATCTGCATTGCGAGGCGCCCGAGCACAAACTGCCCGCGCCGACGCGCAAGCAGATGACGGTGCGCTTCGCGATGGCGGCGGCGCTCAGGATCAACCGGCTGGTCGATCCGCAGGGGCACGCGGATTTTTGGGAATAGCGGGGCAGCGATTTCGTAGCCCGGATGGAGCGCAAGCGTAATCCGGGGTCGCCTGCCGTGCGAGAGATCCCGGATTTTGCTTCGCTCCATCCGGGCTACGCAGAATTACCTCGGCGCGCGCTTCGCAAGAATGCGCTGCAACGTACGCCGGTGCATGTTGAGCCTCCGCGCCGTCTCCGAGACGTTGCGGTTGCACATCTCGTAGATGCGCTGGATGTGCTCCCAGCGGACGCGGTCAGCCGACATCGGGTTTGCAGGCAGCTCGGATTTGTCCGTGCCGGTCGAGAGCAGCGCGGCGACGACGTCGTCGGCGTCGGCCGGCTTGGAGAGGTAGTCGATTGCGCCCATCTTCACCGCGGTGACGGCGGTGGCGATGTTGCCATAGCCGGTCAGCACGATGGCGCGGGCTTCGGGCCGCTTCTTCTTCAGCGCCGAGACCACGTCGAGGCCGTTGCCGTCGCCGAGCCGCAAATCGACCACTGCGAATGCGGGTGCAGCCTTGCCGATCTGTGCGAGGCCATCCGAGACGGTGTCACAAGATGTCACCGCGAAGCCGCGGGTCTCCATCGCGCGCGACAGCCGCTCCAGAAACGGCTTGTCGTCCTCCACGATGAGAAGCGAGCGGTCGGTCTGTTCGTTCAGTTCGGCGATGGCGTTCAAGGTTTTGTCCTCTCTCCAGCGCGTCTACATATGGCGTCGCAATCGGGTGGCGCCAAGGCCGCCAATAGTCGATCGGCCGTGTTGTGCGACGCAAGGTCGCGGTCTATCCTATTGTTTCTTCGAAGGTCTCGATAGCCTCAAAACGCTCCCTCGGCCACGCAATCTGGACTACCGCACCGTGGTCCGGGAAGGTCCGATTGGTAAACGAGACCTTGGCGCCGGTGCGTTCCAGCAAGGTTCGTGCGATGAACACGCCCAGCCCGAGGCCGCCGCCTTCATCCTGGGTGCGCCGCCGCGACAGATACGGCTCGCCGATCCGGTTCAACATATCGGGCGGAATGCCCGGTCCATCGTCGGAGATCACGATCTCGATGGTGTCGTTGTTCCACCAGGCATTCACCTCGGCGGTGGTGCGCGCGAAATCGACGGCGTTCTCGATGATGTTGCCGACGCCGTAGAGGACCGCCGGGTTGCGCGAGCCGACCGGCTCGGTCGCGGCGGCAATCGCAATCCGTATCTTGATGTCGACGCCGAAGTCGCGGTGCGGCGCCACCACCTCCTCGATCAGCTCCGACAGCTTCATGCGATCGAACGGCGCGCCGGTGGAGGAGAGCTGGGTGATCTTGCTCAGGATGTCGCGGCAGCGCTGCGTCTGTTCGCGCAAGGTTTTCAGGTCGGCGGCAAAGATCGGCTCCTTCACGGTCTTTTCCAGCTCGCGCGAGATCAGGAAGATGGTCGCGAGCGGCGTGCCTAGCTCGTGCGCGGCGGCCGCAGCCAGCCCGTCGAGTTGGGTCAGATGCTGCTCGCGCGTCAGCACCAGTTCTGTTGCAGCCAGCGCGTCCGCAAGCTTCCGCGCCTCCTGGGTCACCTGGAACGAGTAAAGGCTTGTGACGCCGATCGCGAGCACGATCGAGAGCCAGACGCCGACGAGATAGATCGGCGGCAGCACCAATGGGTCATCCGCGTCCCAGGGCAGTGGCAGATAGAAGAAGAACAGGATCGAGGCGCAGGCCACGGCCAGGAGACCGAGGCCGAATGTGAGGCGGGCGGGCAGCGCCGTGGCCGAGATCAGCACGGGCGCGAGGAACAGGAACGAGAACGGGTTCTGTAGCCCGCCGGTGAAAAACAGCAGCCCCGCCAGTTCCACGATGTTCAGCGCAAGCAGTCCGGCCGCCTGGATCGGCTCGAGCCGCTGCATCGGATTGGCCGCGGTTTGCAGAGCCAGATTGAGCGCTGCCGACAGGGCGATGATGCTGACACAGGGGACGATCTCGACGTTGAACTCGAGCCCCTGCGCCACGATGAAGATCGCGGCGAGCTGGCCCAGCACCGCGAGCCAGCGCAATCGCAGGATCGTGTCCAGGCGGATGTGTCGCTGCGCGTGGCGGAAGTTGGTGTCGGCGGTCTCGGTCATCTCGGCCAATCTAGTGATGCGCGTGTCCGGTCACAAACACGCCGGCTCACTTCCAGTCTGGTTACAAGCTTCTTACGTCAAGCCTTTACATCAAGTCTTTACATCAAGCCTTGCGCTCCGCCGTGCAATGGCGGAAGAACGCCCAGCATGACCGGGAACGACAATGCTTCAAGTCGGCCGACTGTCGCGGATGGCACTTTGTCCGCGGTGATCGAGGCCGACCGTCTCGTCAAGGTCTACAAGCAGACCCGCGCGGTCGACGACATCTCCTTTTCGCTTGCTCGCGGCAGCATCACCGGCCTTCTGGGCGGTAACGGCGCCGGCAAGACCACCACCATCGCGATGATCATGGGGCTGGTGCTGCCGACTTCCGGCCGCGTGCAGGTGCTCGGGCATCGCATGCCGGAGCAGAGCGCCGCGGTGCTGGGGCGGATGAATTTCGAGAGCCCCTATGTCGACATGCCGATGCGGCTTACGGTGCGGCAGAACCTCACCGTCTTCGGCAAGCTCTATGCGGTGAAGAATCTCGCCGACCGCATCGCAAAGCTGGCCGACGATCTCGATCTCACCGAATTCATCGACCGCGCCAACGGCAAGCTCTCCGCGGGCCAGAAGACCCGCGTCGCGCTCGCCAAAGCGCTGATCAACCAGCCCGAACTGTTGCTGCTGGACGAGCCGACCGCTTCGCTCGACCCTGATACAGCCGACTGGGTGCGGGCGCATCTGGAGACCTATCGCAAGGCGCACAACGCCACCATCCTGCTGGCCTCGCACAACATGCTCGAGGTCGAGCGGCTCTGCGACCGCGTCATCATCATGAAGCGCGGTCGCATCGAGGACGACGATACGCCGGAGGCCATCATGGCCCGCTACAACCGCACCACGCTGGAGGAGGTGTTTCTGGACGTCGCGCGCGGCCGGGTGAACGGCGTCCCGGAGGACGCGCGATGAGCGAGTTCGTCCTTTATCGCGGCATTTCCGTGCAACGCATCGGCGCGATGATCCTGCGCTACTGGTATCTGCTGATGTCGTCCTGGCCGCGGCTGCTCGAGCTGCTGTACTGGCCGGCGCTCCAGGTCATCACCTGGGGCTTCCTCCAGCTCTACATCGCCCAAAACGCCAATTTCTTCGCGCGCGCCGGCGGCACACTGATCGGCGCGGTCATCCTCTGGGACATCCTGTTCCGCGGACAGCTCGGCTTCTCAATCTCGTTTCTGGAGGAGATGTGGGCGCGCAACATCGGCAATCTCATGATGAGCCCGCTGAGGCCGATCGAGTTTCTGTTGTCGCTCATGATCATGAGCCTGATCCGGCTCGCGATCGGCGTCATTCCGATGACGCTGCTCGCGCTGTTCTTGTTTCACTTCAACGTCTACGGTCTCGGCCTGCCGCTGATTGCCTTCTTCTGCAACCTGATCTTCACGAGCTGGGCGGTCGGCATCTTCGTCTCGGGACTCGTGCTGAGGAACGGGTTAGGGGCCGAGAGCATCGTCTGGACCTTGATGTTCGCGATCCTGCCGCTCGCCTGCGTCTACTATCCCGTCAGCGTGTTGCCCACCTCGCTGCAATATATCGCCTGGGCGCTGCCGCCGACCTACGTGTTCGAGGGGATGCGCGCGCTCCTGATCGAACAAACCTTCAGGACCGACCTGATGCTGGCTGCGTTAGTCATCAATGCGGTGCTGCTGGTTGCATCTTTTGGGGCATTCCTTGCCCTTTTGCGCAGCGCCAAGAAACATGGCTCGCTGCTGTCGGGCGGTGAATGACCTCACTTTCTCGTGGATTCAGACTGATTTGGCCGGGCAGGCTGCGTAGATGTGCGGTACCATGCATTGACGCAATATTGCGCATTCGGCAGTATGCTGCGATGCGAAGAGGAATTTGACAATGCCTATTGGTGAGTTTGGCGGCGCGCCGCCCCTGGCGGCCGAAGGCAGTCCGGTCCTGACGACGCCGATGTACTGGATGTACGAGATGGCGCAGGCCTCTCTCAATCCGGCGCGCGCCATCACCGACGCGATCAGGCTCCTGTTTCAGAATCCGCTGAATCCCTGGGCGCGTACCGAGGTCGGCAAGTCGGTGGCCGCGGCCTGCGAATTGTTCGAGCGCACCACGCGGCGCTACGGCAAGCCGGAATGGGGTCTCAACGACACCGAGGTCAACGGCATCCGCGTCCCCGTCGAGGTTCACTCCGTGTGGGAAAAGCCGTTTTGCCGGCTGCTCTACTTCGAACGCAAGTTCACCCGTCCGCTGCGCAGTCCGCAGCCGCGCGTGCTGATCGTGGCGCCGATGTCCGGTCATTACGCGACGCTTCTGCGCGGCACGGTCGAAGCCCTTCTACCGGCGCATGACGTCTACATGACCGATTGGGCCGATGCGCGCATGGTGCCGCTCAGCGAAGGCCGTTTCGATCTCGACGACTACATCGACTACGTGATCGAGATGCTGCACGTGCTTGGCGGCAACAACCATGTGATCGCGGTGTGCCAGCCCTCGGTTCCCGTCGTCGCCGCCGTCTCGATCATGGAAGCGCGGCGCGATCCCTTCGTGCCGACCTCGATGACGCTGATGGGCGGTCCGATCGACACGCGCCGCAATCCGACCGCGGTGAACGACCTCGCCCAGGAGCGCGGCATCGACTGGTTCCGCAACAACGTCATCACCAAGGTGCCGTTCCCGCATCCTGGCATGATGCGCGACGTCTATCCGGGATTCCTGCAGCTCAACGGCTTCATCAGCATGAATTTCGATCGGCACATGGATGCCCACAAGCAGCTCTTTGCCAATCTGGTGAAGGGCGACGGCGACCTCGTCGACAAGCATCGCGACTTCTATGACGAGTATCTCGCGGTGATGGATCTCTCTGCCGAATATTATCTGCAAACCGTCGACACCGTGTTCGTGAAGCACTCGCTGCCGAAGGGCGAGATGACCCATCGCGGAACTCGCGTTGATCCCTCGAAGGTCACGCGCGTGGCGTTGATGACGGTCGAAGGCGAGAACGACGACATCTCCGGTCTCGGTCAGACCGAAGCGACGCACGCATTGTGCAGTTCGATTCCCGATCATCGCCGCGTTCATTACGTCCAGAAGGGTGTCGGACATTACGGCGTGTTCAACGGCTCGCGCTTCAAGTCGGAAATCGTGCCGCGGATTCACGATTTCATGGTCTCGGCAGCGAATCCGAACGCATCGCAGGCTCTCGCAGCCGAATAGCTGCGTTTTTCGGCTTTCCCGTCGAAAATCCGGACCCTGCCGGAGCCGTCGGCAGGGCTCGGGTTCCGCCAGATTCGCGGTATTTAGGTAGCTTTATAGGAGTGAGTCTGTCCTCACCCCTTGGGGAGGACACATGCGTCCAGCGGGGGCGAAAAATTGGGGTTCCGACCCCAGTCTGTAGGGTCTCCCGGACGCCAGACCCCTGTATATTGGGCAAATGATTTGTTTTTGCGCCGAGCGCTTTCCCTGGCGGCGGTTATGGCAGAATCGGGGCGCACTCCTGCCCCCCGGACTGACAGACATGGCCACTCGCGCGCTCCTCTATCGTCGGCCCCACGAACCAAAGACCCTCCTGATCACCCACGGATCGCAATTTTTTGCGATTCGGCTGCGCCGGCACCGCCGAGCGCGCCGTTACACGCTGAGAATTCATCCGAGCGACCGCGAAGCCATCCTCACCATGCCGCCGCGCGGCACGCTCGCCGAGGCAAGGGACTTCGCGCAGCGTCACGGCGCGTGGATCGCGGCGCGTCTCGGCCGCTTGCCGAAGGCCGCACCGTTCCAGCCTGGCACAGTGATACCGCTTCGCGGTGTTCCCCATCGCATCGTTCATCGCGCCGGCACACGCGGCACGGTGTGGACGGAAGTGCGTGACTCCGGTGAGCGCATTCTCTGCGTTGCCGGCGGCGTCGACCATGCCGACCGTCGCGTCCATGACTTCCTCAAGCGCGAGGCGCGCCGCGATCTTCAGCGTTCGGCGGAAGCCTATGCCGTCGAGTTCGGCGTCAGGGTCAAGCGTCTCTCGATCCGCGATCAGTCCAGCCGCTGGGGCTCCTGCACCTCGGCGGGCTCGCTGTCGTTCTCCTGGCGCCTGATCCTCGCGCCCCCCTTCGTGCTCGACTATCTCGCCGCGCACGAGGTCGCCCATCTCGTCGAGATGAACCACTCGGCGCGGTTCTGGCGGGTGTGCGGGAAGGCCTGCCCGTCAATGGAGCGCGCCAAGAAGTGGCTCGATACGCACGGCAATGACCTGCACCGGTACGGGGCCGAGGATTAGGACTCGGTGCTGATCGAGTAGACGCTGTCGTCGCCCGGCTTGACCGGGCGACCCAGTACGTCGCAGCGGTCGTTGTGAATCTCGATGTCTCGGATACTGGATTCCCCGCCGGAGCCTGTCATCGGCCTCGCCGAAGGCGAGACCCGGTGGCGGGGAATGACGGTTGAGGATAAGGACGTTTTCGCGTTTTCGCGCGACTTATCCCATACGCTGCGGTAATTGCGCGGCGTTCGTTATTTGCCCCGCCGCCTCAAAGCTTTCGTTCGATCCACCGCGCATCGCGCCGGCAATCACCGGCTACTGTGCATGGGGTTGTTTTCGCGTTTTTTGTTTTGAGGCCATCAGGACCTCAGGCCGAATCTACCTGTTCCCGCCGAACAGCCGGTCCATCAACCAGCCATCGAGTCCTGCCGCGGCCTCCGGCCGCGCATTGGCGCGCGTGGGGGGCGGGCGATAGCTGCCATTGTTGGCCGGCGCTGGCGCTGCCGGTGTCGGCGGCGACACTTGCGAGGCGGCTTGCGCGAGGTTCGACAGACCCCAGCCGCCTTGCGAGCTCGGCAGGTTTGCGACCGGTACGCCGTCGTGCGCCGTGCGCATGAAGCGCGACCAGACCTCCACCGGCAGGCCGCCGCCGGTCGCCTTCTTGGTCGGCGAGTTGTCGTCATTGCCGAGCCAGACGCCGGTGACGAGGTTGGCGGTGTAGCCGATGAACCAGGCGTCGCGGTAATCCTGGCTGGTGCCGGTCTTGCCGGCCGCCGGCCAGCCCGGGATCTCCGCCTTCTTCGCGGTGCCGGAGATCAGCGTCTCCCGCATCATCGTGTTCATCATCCCGACCATGCGCGGATCGATCACCTGATTACGCTCGTCAGCCTGGCGCATGTAGAGCAGCTTGCCGTCGAGCGTCTTGATCCGTCTCACCACATGCGGCGCCACCGCGAAGCCGCCATTGGCGAACGGTGCATAGGCGCCGACGAGTTCGACGACCGAGACCTCGGAGGTGCCGAGCGCGATCGAGGCATTGGGCTCGAGCTTCGAGGAGATGCCGAGCCGGTGCGCGGTGCGCACCACGTTTTTTGGTCCGACCTCGAGGCCGAGGCGAATTGCGACGGTGTTGAGCGACATCGCGAGCGCCTGCGTCAGCGTCACGGCGCCGAAATATTCATGCGTGTAGTTCTCTGGCTTCCAGCCCTTGACCTCGATCGGCGCGTCCTGGCGGATCGTGTCCGGCGTCAGCCCCTGCTCGAGCGCGGTCAGATAGACGAACGGCTTGAAAGAGGAGCCCGGCTGGCGCTTGGCGGTGACCGCGCGATTGTATTGGCTGTCGGCATAATTGCGCCCGCCGACCATGGCCCGTACCGCGCCGTCCGGCGTCATCGCCACCAGTGCGCCCTGGCTGACATTGAACTTCACGCTCTTGGCCGCGAGCTCGTCGATGATGGCGGCTTCTGCCACGCTCTGAAGCTTTGGGTCGATCGTGGTCTCGACTGTGATGCTCTGGTCGATCTGGCCGACGAGATCGTCCAGCACCTCGCCGATCCAGTCGGCGACGTAGTTCACCGTGCCGGCGCCGACAGGCTTCACGTTGTAGGAGGGATGGCCGATCGAGGCCTGCGCCTGCGCTTCGGTGATGAATTTTGCATCCGCCATCGCCGTGAGCACGATCCGCGCGCGCTGCTCGGCGCCTTCCGGATTGCGGTTCGGCGCGAGCCGCGAGGGCGATTTGACGAGGCCGGCTAGCATCGCGGCTTCGGCGACGGTGACGTTCTTGGCCGACTTGCCGAAATAGCGTTGTGCCGCAGCCTCGACGCCGTAGGCGCCGGAGCCGAAATAGACGCGGTTGAGATAGAGTTCGAGGATCTCGTTCTTGGAATGCTTGCGCTCCAGCCAGATCGCGAGCTCCGCCTCCTGCAGCTTGCGCTGCATGGTGCGTTCCTGGGTCAGGAACAGGTTCTTCGCGAGTTGCTGCGTCAGCGTCGAGCCGCCCTGCGATACGCCGCGATGGAGGACATTCGTAACGGCGGCGCGCAAAATGCCGATCGGGTCGATGCCGAAATGCGAATAGAAGCGGCGGTCTTCGATCGCGATGAACGCCTTGGGCAAATAAGGCGGCAGGTCCTTCAGCGAAACGTTGGCGCCGGCCATCTCGCCGCGCTGCGCCAGCATACTGCCGTCGATGCCGACGATCTGGATTGTGGGCGGGCGTTTGGGGATCTCTAGCGACTGAATCGGCGGCAGATGGGCGCCGACCCAGATTACGACGCCGATCACGGCGATTCCGCCCCAGAGACCCAGCACCGCGCCCCAATAGACCAGGCGGCCGATGCCGAAACCGCCGCGCGACTTCGACCGGTGCTTGGCGCCGCTGCGGCCGGCCGGCGCCTTCCGCTCACGCGGCGGCTCGCCGCCGGAATTCTCGCTCTTGCGCTTGGCGGACGATTTCGCGGATTTTTTTGGCTTGTCGTCGGCGTTGGGGATGCGGTCCGCCACCGTCAGGCGCAGATCGGCGAGCGCCGCGGGCAAGCCGAATAGCGGCTCCTTCCGCCCGCCGCCCTTTTTCTTTCCCCACGCCATACGAAAAACGCCCGGTCAGCCCGCCCCGCCGCACGCTAGCGGTCGCTGTTTAAGGCCCGGTTACCCGGAGCTTAACGCGCGATTAGGAGGTGCGGCATTCGTCCGCCGCAGTTCCGTTAGTGCGGCGGGGAAGCTAGGATCGGCGGCACAAAAAGAGGGAACCCGCATGGGCCATATCGATCCGACCAAGGAGATTTTCGCGCAATTCCGGGAGAACGACCGCCCCGGCCCGATCCACATGCTCAACCTGGTACGGCTGCGCAAAGAGGCGGCCTATCCGGACGGCCGCAAGGCAAGCGGCGCGGAAGCCTATGCGGCCTATGGCCGCGAGAGCGGCCCGGTGTTCGAACGCCTCGGCGGCCGCATCGTCTGGCAAGGCAAATTCGAGTTGATGCTGATCGGTCCGCAGGAAGAGCGCTGGGACCACTGCTTCATCGCCGAATATCCAAGCGTCAGCGCCTTCGTCGAGATGATCCGCGATTCCGTCTATCGCGAAGCGGTCAAGCATCGCCAAGCCGCGGTGGAGGATTCGCTGCTGATCCGGCACGCGGTGCTGCCGGTGGGGAAGAACTTTGGCGAGGTGCCGGATTGATTTCCCGTCATGGCCGGGCTTGACCCGGCCATCCACGCCCTTTCTTTGTCGGCCTAAGAACGTGGATGCCCGGGACAAGCCCGGGCACGACGTCGTTGAGACACTCTTGCCTTTGACTAACCCGCCGGACCTGCATCTTCCAGGATCGGGCCGAACAGCTCCCAGCGCTCGCCGTTGAACTTCATCATCTGAAGCTGCTTGTTGACGCGGTAGTCGGTCGGCGAGGTGTTGGCCTTGATGCCGGGCAGCGCGATGTCGCTGGTGACGTCCTTGAGCGAAGCGGCCTGCTTCATGACGTTTTCGCGCATCAAGTCGTCGCCACACTGCTTCAGGACGTGAGCGAGAAGCTGGGCGGTGCCATAGCCGTAGGTGTTGAAGTTCGAGTCCTTGTCGCCGTCCGGATAGTACTTCGCCATGAAGTCAAAATACTTCTTCAGGCCGGCGTCGTCCTTCCAGGTCGGATCGAGCGGGTCCTTGCCGTAGTTGACGCTGATGACGCCCTTGGCGGCATCGAGCCCTGCCGGCTTTATCACCGCGCCGACCGAGGTGGCATTGATGTCGACGATCTGCACCGGATGCCAGCCGATCTCGGCGATCTTCTTGATTGCCTGCGCGGCCTGCTTCGGCGTGGTGGCGCTGAAGAACAGATCGGCGCCGGCATCCTTGATCTTGAGGATCTGCGAGTCGATGGTCGGATCGGAGACCTCGTAGGAGGCTTCCGTGACGATCATCTTGGCAGCGTTGCCGCCAAGGCCGGCCTTGATGCCGTTCAGATAGTCCTTGCCGAGATCGTCGTTCTGATAGATCACGCCGATCTTTGCGTTCGGATATTCCTTCAGGATGTACTGGCCGTAGATGCTGCCCTCGACGAAATAGTTGGGGTTGTAGCCCATCGTCCACGGGAAATTCTTCGGGTTGGTGAACTTCGAGGCGCCGGTGGCCGCGAACAGCTGCGGCACCTTCTTGGAATTGAGATATTTCTGCACGGCCGCGTTCGAAGGCGTGCCGATGATCTGGAAGGTCAGGAGCACCTCGTCGCTCTCGACCAGCTTGCGCACCTACTCCACCGCTTTCGGTGGCGAATAGGCGTCGTCATACTGGATCAAATTGATCTTGCGGCCGTTGATGCCGCCCTGGTCGTTAATCATCTTGAAGTAAGCGGCTTGGGTCTTGCCAATCGACGCATAGGCCGATGCCGGTCCCGAGAATGGCACAGTCTGGCCGACCTTGATCTCGGTATCGGTCGCACCCGGATCATATTTTTTCTGGGCATTGGCCGCAGAGAGCGACAGCGCCAAAGCCAGCGCCGTTCCCGTGACCAGATGCCGAATTCCATTCCTCATACGCAGTTTCCTCGTTTTGTTTTTGTCGGTGATCTGCCGGGCGCGCTGCTGCGCGTCCGGCGTCATCGCTGCTCGGGAGTGTGGAGGAGCCGTTGCTGCAACGCAAGGTGGGCGCGTGCCCGCAGTTCGTAGGGTGGGTTACGCTTCGCCAACCCACCCTACGAAGCAGCTAACCCGCCGGACCTGCGTCCTCGATGATCGGGCCGAACAGCTCCCAGCGTTCGCCGTTGAACTTCATCATCTGCATCTGCTTGTTGACGCGATAATCGTTCGGGCCGGTGTTGATCTTGATGCCGGGCAGCGCGAAACTCGGCGTGAAATCTTTGATGTTGGCGACCTGCCTCATGACGTTCTCGCGCGTCAGGTCGTCGCCGCATTGCTTCAGCACCTGCGTCAGCAACTCGGCCACCGAATAGGCATAGGTGTTGACGGTGTTGAGCTTGTCACCCTCGGGGAAATACTTGTCCATGAAGGCGAAGAAGGCCTTCACGCCCGGATCGTCCTTCCACTGCGGATCGCTCGGCTCCTTGCCATATTGGGTCGAGATGATGCCCTTGGAGATGTCGAGGCCGGCCGGCTTCAGCGTCGCCGAGATCGGACTCGCATTGATGTCGAGGATGTGCACCGGCGTCCAGCCGAGCTCGGCCACCTTCTTGATTGCCTGCGCCGCGAACTTCGGTGTCGAGGCATCGTAGAAAAGATCGGCGCCCAGCGACTTCAGCTTGACCACCTGCGAGTCCACCGTCGGATCGGTGACCTCGTAGGAGACCTCGCCGACGATCATGCCGGCAGCCTTGTCGCCCAAACCGCTCTTCAGGCCCGCGAGATAGTCGCGGCCCATGTCGTCGTTCTGGTAGAGCACGCCGATCTTGGCGTTGGGGTGATTGGCGAGAATGTACTTTGCGTAGATGCGGCCCTCGGACACGTAGTTGGGATTATAAGCGATGGTCCAGGGATAGTTCTGCGGATCGTTGAAGCGCGCGGCGCCGGTGGAAGCCAGCAGCTGCGGCACCTTCTTGCCGTTGAGATATTTTTGCACTGCGGCGTTCGCCGCGGTGCCGATGAGCTGGAAGGTGAAGAGCACCTCGTCGCCTTCGACCAGCTTGCGCACCTGCTCGACCGTCTTCGGCGGCGAGTAGGCGTCGTCATACTGGATCAGGTTGATCTTGCGGCCGTTGATGCCGCCCTGGTCGTTGATCATCTTGAAATAGGCGGCCTGGGTCTTGCCGATATTGGCGTAGACGGAGTAGGCGCCGGAGAACGGCACGGTCTGGCCGATCTTGATCTCGGTGTCGCTCGCACCGGTGTCGTATTTCTTCTGTGCGATGGCTTGGCTGGCGGAGAACGCGAAGGCGAGCGCCGCCGTGGCAGCGATGAAGGCTCTGCGATTGTTCATCTTGGGTTTTCCTCCTGACGGAATTTTCGGTCGACGGTCTTTTTCCGTTGATTGCAACGGTCGCCATCGCTGCCGAAGATTGTGGAGGAAGGTCCGACGCCGCGCAAGGATCGCGACGCTGCGCCGTAGCGTCTCAGGCCAGGAACAGTGCTACCAGCGCGACCGCCGCCGGCAGGGCCTGGACGAGCAGGATGCGCGCGCTGACGGTTGCCGCGCCGTAAGCACCGGCGACGATCACGCAGAGCAGGAAGAACGCCTTGATCTGGAACGCGAAGGCCGGGTTGCCGTGCATGAGGCCCCAGATCAGGCCGGCGGCGAGGAAGCCGTTATAGAGGCCCTGGTTGGCGGCCAGCACTTTTGTGATCTCGGCCTTCTCCGGCGTCTGGCGAAAGACCTTCAAGCCCAGCGGCTTGTCCCAGAGGAACATCTCGAGGACGAGAAAGAAGACATGCAGGACGGCGACCAGCGCCACTGGGACATTGGCGATCAGAATCAAGTTGAGCTCCCCCAAAGCGTCAGCTTTCGGGTGGACGTTAGCATGCCCGGCATGGCAAGTGCGACACGTGTTTGGATGAAATGGTGTCGCAATGGCCGGCCGATCAGCCTATCCGTCCGAAAGCTTTGACCTCGATCGGCTGGCGACGCCGATCGGGATCGCCCTGCTTGTCACCGATGCGGAAGGCGCGCTGCGCGCGCTCGACTGGGAGGACTACGAGCACCGGATGCGCGAGCTGCTGCGCCTGCATTATGGCGCGGTCGAGCTGCGCGAGCGTGCCGCGGCGGCTGCGGTGAAGGCCGCGCTGTCGGGCTATTTCGACGGCGATCTCGCGCAGCTTGCGTCGATCGCATGGCGCGTCGCCGGCACGCCGTTCCAGCGCAAGGTCTGGACCGCGCTGGCGCAAATTCCCGTTGGCACCACGCAAAGTTATGGCGCGCTCGCTGCCAGGCTCGACATGCCCAAAGCGGTTCGCGCCGTCGGCCATGCCAACGGCTCCAACCCGATCAGCGTCGTGCTGCCCTGTCACCGCCTGATCGGCGCAGATGGTTCGCTGGTGAAATATGGCGGCGGCCTGGAGCGCAAGCGCTGGCTGCTGCGGCATGAGGGCGTGGAGGTTTAGCGTCTCTATCCCCTCGTCATTCCGGGGCGCGCGGAGCGCGAACCCGGAATCCATTCATCCACGTCATCGGTGGCGAGATGGATTCCGGGTTCGCCGCTGACGCGGCGCCCCGGAATGACGAAAGGAGAGAGGCGCGCGCTTGCCGCCCTCACGCCACCGGCTGAACCGCCTTGTCGCCGGCCATCACATGGGTCAGCGCGCTCTTGATCGCGGCCTGGCGTGTCGGAGCACTGATCTGGGCGCCGAGGAGGTCGGTGACGTAGAACACGTCGCGGGCGCGCTCGCCGAAGGTCGCGACATGGGCGGACGCAATGTTGAGGTTGAGCTTCGAGATCGCGGTGGTCAGCTCGTAGAGCAGGCCGGGGCGGTCGAGGCCGGACACCTCGATCACGGTGTAGCGGTCCGACCATTGGTTGTTGATGGTCACTTCCGGCTCGATCACGAAAGGCCGCGCCTTGCTGCGCACGGTGCGCCGCGCCACCACTTCCGGAAGACGCAGCTTGCCTTCCAGCACGTCCTCGATCATCTCGCCGATCCGGGTGGCGCGCCTTCCCTCGTCCTCGTCGCGATCGTACTCGCGGGAGATCGATATCGTGTCCAGGGCACGGCCGTCGGTCGTGGTGTAGATCTGCGCGTCGACGATGTTGGCGCCGGCCGAGGCACAGGCGCCGGCGATGATCGAGAGTAGCCAGGGATGGTCGGCCGCGAAGATCGTGAGCTCGGTGACGCCACGCACCTCGTCGAAGCCGACATTGATCGCGAGCTTGTGGCCGGCCTGCTCGCTGGAGCGGACGAAGCGGGCGTGGCGGATCTTTCGCGGCAGCTCGACCTTGAGCCAGTAGGCCGGATAGTGCCGGCCGATATAGGCGTCGAGCTCCTCCTTTGGCCATTCGGCAAAGGCGATGCGGAATTCGGCGTGGGCGGCCGCCAGACGCTTGCCACGGTCCACTTCCGAGAAGCCGCCGGTCAACACCGGCTCGGTCTCGTAATAAAGCGAGCGCAGCAGCTGCGCCTTCCAGCCGTTCCATACGCCCGGGCCGACGCCGCGAATGTCGGCGGTGGTCAGGATCGTCAGCAGCTTCATCTGCTCGACGGACTGCACCACGGCGGCGAAATTCTCGATGGTCTTGCGGTCGGACAGGTCGCGCGACTGTGCGACCGTCGACATGGTCAGATGTTCCTCGATCAGCCACGCCACCAGCTCGGTGTCGGCGGGGCTGAAGCCGAGCCGCGGACAGAGCCGCCGCGCCACCTTGGCCCCCGCAATCGAATGGTCCTCCAGCCGGCCCTTGGCGATGTCGTGCAGCAGCGTCACGATATAGATCACCGGCCGGTGCTCGGGCCGGATCTTGCGCATCAAGTCGCTCGCAAGCGTGAATTCCTCGACGCCGCCGCGCTCGATGTCCTGCAAGAAGCCGACGCAGCGGATCAGGTGCTCGTCGACGGTGTAGTGATGATACATGTTGAACTGCATCATCGAGACGATCTTGCCGAAGGCGCGGATGAACTGGCCGAGCACGCCGGTCTCGTTCATCCTCCGCAGCACGGTCTCGGCATCGTTGGAGGTCAGAATCTCCATGAATAGCCGATTGGCCTCGGGATTTTCGCGAAGCTGCGCGTTGATCAGGCCGAGCGAGCGCGTCACGTCGCGCATCGCATCCGGGTGGAAGGCGAGGTTGTTCTTCTGCGCCAGGCGGAAGATGCGGATCAGATTGACCGGATCGTGCTTGAACACGTCGGGCGCGGCGACGTTGATGCGGTTGTTGTCGACGATGAAGTCGTCGCTGTCGGGCACCCGCCGCTTCACGGCGGTGGGACGCAGCCGCGCCATCATCCGGCTCAGCACCGGTGCGGGCTTGGCCTGTTGATCCTCGAGCTTGGCGCAGAGGATGGCGGTGAGATTGCCGACTTCCTTCGCGACCAGGAAGTAGTGCTTCATGAAGCGCTCGACGTCCTGCATGCCGGGATGCGAGGTGTAGCCGAGCCGGACCGCGATCTCGCGCTGGAGATCGAACGACAGGCGCTCCTCAGGCCGCCCCGAATAGAAGTGCAGGTTGCAGCGCACCGACCAGAGGAAATCGGCGCAGCGGCGGAAGCTGCGGTATTCCTGCGCGTCGAACACGCCGCGCTCGACCAATTCGTCGGTGTCGCGGACGCGGTAGACGTATTTGGCGATCCAGAACAGCGTGTGCAGGTCGCGTAAGGCCCCCTTTCCGTCCTTGACGTTGGGCTCGACCAGATAGCGCGACTGGCCGCCGCGACGGTGGCGCTCCTCGCGCTCGGCGAGTTTTGCGGTGACGAATTCGGACGCGGTGCCTTGCACCACTTCCTTGTCGAAGCGCGCGACCAGTTCTTCATACAGCGGCTTGTCGCCGGTGAGGAAGCGCGTCTCCAGGATCGCGGTGCGGATGGTCATGTCGCCGCGCGCCTGGCGGATCGATTCATCCACCGAACGCGTGGCATGCCCGACCTTCAAGCCCATGTCCCACAGGCAATAGAGAATCGCCTCGGCCACCTGCTCGCCCCAGGCGGTCTGCTTGTAGGGCAGGATGAAGAGCAGATCGATGTCGGACTCGGGTGCCATCAAGCCGCGGCCATAGCCGCCGGTCGCCACCACCGCCATGCGCTCGGCCCCGCTCGGAATCGGCGAGCGGTAGAGATGACGGGTCGCCGCCGAATACAGAATGCGAATGATCTCGTCTTGCACATGGCACAGCCGCTCGGCGCAGCGCCGGCCGTGACGGTCCTTGAGCAGGATTGCCTGCGCCGCGGCGCGCGCCGCCATCAGTTCGGCCTTGAGCAGTTGCGCAACCGCAGTGCGGAACGCGTCCTCGCGGCCCTGATGCTTTTCGGCAAGTGCGTCGACCGCGGCGGTGATCCGCGCGGTGTCGAAGCGATCATCCGCCTCTGCCTTGTGCTCAGTCGCGACGCTGTCCATGTCTCACCGGATATAAGAGGGGACAGGCGCTGTCACCCGCCATTCTCTCGCAATAGTCGTTCCATGCTTGGAAAGGCTGGCTTTGGGCAAAGTTGTTCTCGGCCGACGTGCTTTCGGAACAGGGATTTTCTGGTTGACCTCTAGATATAACTCATTGAAAAACAATGAAGTTTTAGGAGGGCCGGGCATGACCAAGATGACACGACGCATTCTGTTGGCGGGGGCCGTGGCTCTCGCTGTGACCCCTGCGGCAAGGGCGGCGGATCCGCTCAAGGAGATCCGCATCGACTGGGCGACCTACAATCCGGTGTCGCTGGTCCTGAAGCAGAAGGGGCTCCTGGAAAAGGAGTTCGCCAAGGACGGCATCACCATCACCTGGGTGCAGTCGGCAGGCTCCAACAAGGCGCTCGAATTCCTCAATGCCGGCTCGATCGATTTCGGCTCGACCGCGGGCTCTGCCGCGCTGGTCGCCCGGATCAACGGCAACCCGATCCAGTCGGTTTATGTCTATTCCCGCCCCGAATGGACGGCGCTTGTCACCGCCAAAGAGTCCAAGATCGCGAGCGTGGCTGATCTCAAGGGCAAGCGAGTTGCGGTGACGCGGGCACCGATCCGCACATCTTCCTGGTGCGTGCGCTGCTCGGTGCGGGCCTGACCGAAAAGGACATCACGCCGGTGCTGCTGCAGCACGCCGACGGCAAGACCGCGCTGATCCGCGGCGACGTCGACGCCTGGGCCGGGCTCGATCCGATGATGGCGCAGGCCGAGGTCGAAGAGGGCGCAAAACTGTTCTATCGCAAGGCCGACGCCAACACTTGGGGCATCCTCAATGTGCGCGAGCAGTTTCTAAAGGACAATCCGGACATCGTCCGCCGCGTGCTCGCTGTCTATGAAGACGCGCGAAAATATTCGCTGGCGAATTACGACGACCTGAAGAAGACCTTCATTGCCGTCACGAAGTTGCCGGAGCCGGTCGTCGACAAGCAGCTCAAGGGGCGCACCGAGCTTACCCACAGCCGCATCGGCGCGCCGCAGCGCGAGTCGATCCTCGCCGCCGGTCTCGCGCTCCAGCAGGCCGGTGTGGTCGACGCCAAGGTCGATGTGAAGGCCACGCTCGATGCCCTGATTGACGATCAGGTCCCGCTGCCGACGAATTGAGGCGGACCCGTAGCCCGGATGGAGCGAAGCGAAATCCGGGATATCTTTGCGCGGCACGGCCCCGGATTGCGATGCGCTCTATCCGGGCTACGCAGCTGGAGAGAGGCGCGCCGCCGCCACAAACACCGCCGTCGTCCCGGGGCTCGAAGCGAGCCCGGGACCCATAACCACAGGGAGTGGTTTGACGCGAAGGCGATAACTCCGAGTCCCCGTAATCACTCCTTCCTGTGGCTATGGGTCCCGGATCTGCGCTCGCTCCGCTCGCTTGTCCGGGACGACAGCGGAGACTGCCGCACGCCCTTGCATTCCCTGATCAGACGCGCTTGCTATGGCCATGATCTCTGAAGCGCCAGTCCTGCAACAAACCTCGGAGCAAGCCGAGGTCGCGCCCGCGCCCTCGCGCTATGCGCGGCCGATGCTGGGACTGCTGCTGCCACTTGCTCTCGCGCTCGGCTGGGAACTCGTGGTCTGGCTTGGCTGGTCCAACGGCCGGTTGGTGCCGCCGCCCTCGCGGGTCTTCGCCACCATCTTGGAGCTCGCCCGTTCCGGCGAACTGATCCGCCACATCGCCGCGACGCTGTGGCGCGTCGGCCTCGGCTTTGCGTTCGGCGTGGTCGCGGGCACGCTGCTCGGCGCCATCTCCGGCTATTGGTCGCTCGCGCGCCGTCTGCTCGATCCGACCGTGCAGGCCCTGCGCGCGATCCCGTCGCTCGCCTGGGTGCCGCTGTTCATCCTCTGGCTCGGCATCTTCGAGACCTCGAAAATTGTGCTGATCGCGGTCGGCGTGTTCTTCCCGGTCTATCTCGGCGTCATGGGCGCGATCCTCATCGTTGATCGCAAGATCGTCGAGGTCGGCCGCACCTTTCGTCTTTCCGGACCGGCCATGATCCGCCGCATCCTGCTGCCCGCGGTGCTGCCGGCCTATGTGGTGTCCTTGCGCGTCGGCCTCGGGCTTGGCTGGATGTTCGTAGTGGCGGCCGAATTGATCGGCGCTTCCGAAGGCCTCGGCTATCTCCTGCTCGACGGCCAGCAGCTCGGCAAGCCCGCGCAGATCCTGGCTGCGATCGTGATCTTCGCCATTCTCGGCAAGCTCACCGACTGGCTGATCGAGGTCGGGGCGGCGCCGTTCCTGCGCTGGCAGGACGCTTTCGGGCGCACGAAGGAAGCTTAGTCATGCTGGCGCTCGACCGGGTCAGCAAGACCTATCCAAACGGCGTGCAGGCGCTGGCGCGCTTCTCGGCCGAGATCAGGCAAGGCGAGATCGTCGCCATCATCGGTGGCTCCGGCTGCGGTAAGTCCACGCTGCTACGCGCGGTCGCCGGGCTCGATCGTGCGAGCTCCGGCACGGTGGCGCTCGACAACGAGGCGATCGCTTCGCCGCACGCCAAGATAGGCATCATCTTCCAGGAGCCGCGGCTGCTACCCTGGCTCAGCGTCGCCGACAATATCGGTTTCGGCCTCGCCGGCCTGCCCGCAGCGGAACGGCGCGAGAAAGTGGCACGTGCGCTCGCGCGCGTTGGACTTGCCGACAAGGCGGAGGCCTGGCCGCGCGAACTCTCAGGCGGGCAGGCGCAGCGCGTCGCGATCGCACGCGCGCTGGTGCCGCAGCCCGAGGTGCTCTTGCTCGACGAGCCCTTCTCCGCGCTCGACGCCTTCACCCGCCGCGACCTTCAGGACCATCTGCTCGACCTCTGGGCGGACACGCGCCCGACACTCATCCTCGTCACCCATGACGTCGACGAGGCCGTGGTGCTGGCCGATCGCGTGCTGGTGATGCGGCCGCGGCCGGGCCGGCTGTTCGACCAGATCGAAATCAATCTGGCGCGTCCGCGCGACCGCAATTCGCCGCTGTTCGAGAATTTCAAGCGCAGTGTGCTGACGTCGCTCGACCGTTCGCTCGACCGCAGCGTGCCTGACCGGGACGCAACCCAGGGTCCCGGCCAGGCCATGTGGTGGTGACAATTTCGCTCCAAGCCGGTACATCGAGGGGCAATTTTTCCGGGAGAGAACAAGATGGACGCCGCAGAACTGCGCCAGATGCAGGCCCCGATCAAGGAACGCTACAAGACCGATCCCAAGACAGCGATGATCACGCTGAAGGCCAAGGGCTCGACGGACAGTGAAGGCATCGCCTGCAAGGTCGAGACCGGCCGCGCCATCGCAATGGCCGGCCTGCATCCGGCCACCGGCGGCTCCGGCCTCGAGCTCTGCTCGGGTGACATGCTTCTGGAAGCGCTGGTCGCCTGCGCCGGCGTCACGATGAAGTCGGTCGCGACGGCGATCGAGGTGCCCTTGAAGACCGGCAACGTCTATGCCGAGGGTGATCTCGATTTCCGCGGCACGCTCGGCGTCGACAAGGAGACCCCGGTCGGCTTCGCCGAGATCCGCCTGCGCTTCGAGGTCGACACGGACGCGCCACAGGACAAGCTCGATCTGCTGCTGAAACTCACCGAGCGCTATTGCGTGGTCTACCAGACCATCAAGAACGGCCCGAAGGTCTCGGTGTCGATGCAGCGGATGTGAGGCGAGGGCCGCAGCCCGACAATCGGTGTCGGTCTGGCGAAAGCCAGCACGCGTTACCCCCGACACCAATTGTTTTGCGAAGCTGGTAACCACCGCCGTCCAACACAGCGAAGCCTGTGGTTATGGATCCCGGATCGGCGCTTCGCTTGTCCGGGACGACAAAGAAAAAAATGCCCCCCGAGCTCCACTTCATCCTCTTCCTCCTCCTGCGCATGGCGATCGCGGCGGCGTTCGTCGTGACGGCCTCGATCATCACCGAGCGCTCGGGCCCTGTGATCGGCGCGCTGGTCGCGACCTTGCCGGTCTCGGCCGGTCCGTCCTACGTCTTCCTCGCGCTCGACCATGACGCCGCCTTCATCGCGCAGGGCGCCCTGTCGAGTCTTCCGGTCAACGCGGCGACGATCTTCATGTGCCTCACTTATGTCGTGCTGTCGCAGCGGCACAGACTTCTGGTGAGTTGCGGCAGCGCAGTCGCGGTCTGGATCGTGCTTGCATCCATCATCCGTCAGTTCGACTGGACCTTGACGGCTGGGCTTGCCGTCAACCTGATCGCGTTCGGCATCTGCATTCCTCTCTTGGCGGGCTATCGCCATGTGAAGATGCCGCTGGTGGCACGCCGCTGGTACGACGTGCCGATGCGGGCTGCGCTGGTCGCAACCCTGGTCGCCATTGTCGTGTCGACCTCGGGCTGGGTCGGCCCCCGCATCAGCGGCATCATCGCGCTGTATCCCGTCGTCTTCACCAGCATGATGGTGATCCTGCATCCCCGCATCGCCGGTCCGCCGACCGCCGCGTTGCTCGCCAATTCCGCCTGGGGCCTGCTCGGCTTCGGCATGGCAATCGCGGTGGTTCACGTCGGCGCCGCCAACTTCGGCTCCACGATCGGCCTGAGCCTTGCGCTCGCCACCTGCATCGCCTGGAATTTGACGCTGTGGTGGAACGGACGTCGGAAGCGGCTGGCGGCGGCGTAATCGTTACCGTTTCGGCAGTTTTGCCTTCAACACATAAAGTGCGTCGAGCGCCTCGCGCGGCGACATCTCGTCGGGGTGCAGCGCCTTCACCGCGTCCATCAACAGCTCGGCTTCGCTCGGCGGCGCGGCTTCCGCGGCTGCGCGCGAGGGCACGGCGAACAGCGGCAGATCGTCGGCGAGCGCGCGCGCGGTCTGGCCGCGGTCCTGGGCTTCAAGTTTTGCCAGCACCGATTTGGCGCGTGTGATCACGGCCGGTGGCAGGCCTGCGAGCTTGGCGACCTGGATGCCGTAGGAGCGGTCAGCCGAGCCCGGCAGCACCTCGTGCAGGAATACGACATTGCCCTGCCATTCCTTCACGCGCACCGTCGCGTTGAACATCCGCGGCAGTCTTGCGGAGAGCGCGGTCAGCTCGTGGTAGTGTGTAGCGAACAGCGTGCGGCAGCGGTTGCTCTCGTGCAAATGCTCGATCGCGGCCCAGGCGATCGAGAGACCGTCGAAGGTGGCGGTGCCGCGGCCGATCTCGTCGAGGATGACGAGCGAGCGCTCGCCGGCCTGATTGAGGATTGCAGCCGTTTCGACCATCTCCACCATGAAGGTGGAGCGGCCGCGGGCGAGATCGTCGGCGGCGCCAACGCGCGAGAACAGCCGGTCGATGATGCCGATCCGCGCGCGCGAGGCCGGCACGAAACTGCCGATCTGCGCGAGCAACGCAATCAGCGCGTTCTGGCGCAGAAAGGTCGATTTACCGGCCATGTTGGGACCGGTCAGCAGCCAGAGCTGGCCGGACTTTTGCCCGGGTGCCGGCGAGAGATCGGAGGCATTGGCAATGAACGGCTCGCCGTTACGCTTCAAGGCCTGCTCGACCACGGGATGACGCCCGGCCTCGATTGCAAAGCCGAGTGAGGAGTCGACCTCGGGTCGCACGTAGTTCTCGTCGACCGCAAGCTTTGCCAGCGACGTTGCGACATCGAGCAATGCAAAGCCATGCGCCGCAGCACGCAAATCGTCGCTGATCGCCAGCGCCTTGGCGCACAGCCGCTCGAAGATCTCCAGCTCGAGCCCGAGTGCGCGGTCGCCGGCATTGGCGATCTTGGCCTCGATCTCGCCGAGCTCTGACGTCGTGAAGCGTACCTGGCCCGCCAGCGTCTGGCGATGGATGAAGGTCGCGTTGAGGGGCGGCGACATCAGCTTGTCGCCATGCTGCGCGGTCACCTCGACGAAATAGCCGAGCACGTTGTTGTGGCGGATCTTCAGGCCCTTGACGCCCGTGTTGTCGGCGTAGCGCGCCTGCATCGAGGCCACCACCAGGCGCGAGGCGTCGCGCAGGTTTCGCGTTTCGTCGAGCGCGGGCTCGTAACCGTGGCGGACGAAGCCGCCATCGCGCTTGATCAGCGGCAATTGCTCGTCGAGCGCACTGGCAAACTCTGCTGCGAGCTCTCGCGACGGCCGTTGCAGCGCCGCCATGACGGCAGCGATCTCTTGTGGCGGCTGGTCGATCTCGCCGAGCCGCGCCAGCGCCTGGTCGGCGGCCACGATGCCATCGCGAAGGCCGGCAAGGTCGCGCGGTCCGCCGCGGCCGACCGAGAGACGGGCCAGCGCTCGCGACATGTCCGGTGCGCCGCGCAAGATGCTGCGAATGTCTTCGCGCGCGGCCGAATCCGCAACGAAGCTGCCGACGGCATCGAGCCGTCGCGCGATTGCTGCCGCATCGGTCAGCGGCGCAGCCAGTCGTTGCGCCAGCAAGCGCGAGCCTGCCGACGTCACCGTGCAGTCGATGGCATCGAGCAGCGAGCCGCGCCGTTCGCCGGCAAGCGTCCGCGTCAGTTCGAGATTGGCGCGCGTGGCCGGATCAATCGCCATGGTCGCACCGGAAGCCTCGCGCGCGGGCGGCGACAGCGGCGGATGCTTGCCGACCTGGGTGCGGTCGACATAGGTGACGGCAGCGGCCGCTGCTGTGGCCTCTAACCGGGTCAGCTGTGCCAGCCCGTCCATGGTCGCGACCGCGAAATAATCGCACAGGCGCTTTTCGGCGGTGGCGCCGTCGAAGACGTCGCGGGTAAGCGGCGTCACGGCCGGCAGCTCGCGCAAGGTCGGCCCGAGCTCGCTGTCGTTATAGAGCGCGTCGGTGACGATCGCCTCGGTCGGATTGATGCGCGCCAGCGTGGCAGCGAGTTCGCCGCCCGAACATTCCGTCACCATGAACTCAGCGGTGGAGATGTCGATCCAGGCGAGCCCGAAGCGGTCGCCGCCGGCGGAGGAGCGGGCGCGCGCGATCGTCAGCAGATAGTTGTTGGCGCGCGCATCGAGCAGCGTGTCCTCGGTCAGCGTGCCCGGCGTGACCAGCCGCACCACGCCGCGGCGCACCACGCTCTTGTTGCCGCGCGCCTTGGCGGCGGCGGGATCCTCGGTCTGCTCACACACCGCGACCCGGTGGCCGGCGGTGATCAGGCGGTGCAGATAATCCTCGGAGCGCTCGACCGGCACGCCGCACATCGGGATATCCATGCCCTGATGCTTGCCGCGCTTGGTCAGCACGATGCCGAGCGTCTTCGAGGCGATCTCGGCATCCTCGAAGAACAATTCGTAGAAATCGCCCATTCGGTAGAACAACAGCAGGCCCGGATGGGCCGCCTTGATCTCCAGATACTGTTCCATCATCGGCGTCACGCGCGCGGCAGCTTCGGCCTGCGGCGCTGGCGTGGGTTCAGGTTCTGGCGTGGGAATGGGCTGTTGCAGTGTCATCAGAGCGTTTTCGAGTGAAGTGGCACCGGTTCGCGTAAAGAAAACGCGTCAAAAATAAGAGACTTGGAGTGCGGTTCTGACCGCGCTCCAAGCGGCGCAACCTACAAAATTTCGCTGCACGGTCCTATCGCTTTGGTCGGGGAGGGCGGGTTTTCCACGTTGTCCGCACCGCGGCATGCGTTGCCCGCGCGTGGGCCCCTCGGAACGTGCGCGAAACCGTCAATTGACCTGCCGCGGGCGCCCTCCTAAAACTCCGCCGTCATTGAAGAATTTTGGCCGAACCGCGGCATTCAGGGAGAACAGCGATGCGTGACGTCTTTATCTGCGATGCCGTGCGGACCCCGATCGGCCGCTTCGGCGGCTCGCTCGCCAAGGTGCGGGCCGACGACCTGGCCGCAGCGCCGATCAAGGCGCTGATGGCCAAGCATCCGAACCTCGACTGGTCGCAGGTCGACGAAGTCTTCTTCGGCTGCGCCAACCAGGCTGGCGAGGACAATCGCAACGTCGCGCGCATGGCGCTGCTGCTCGCGGGCCTGCCGGATTCGGTTCCCGGCCAGACCCTGAACCGGCTCTGCGCGTCCGGCCTCGATGCGGTCGGCGCCGCTGGCCGCGCCATTCGCTCCGGCGAGATCGAACTCGCCATTGCCGGCGGTGTCGAATCCATGACGCGCGCGCCCTTTGTGATGGGCAAGGCGCAGGAAGCCTTCTCGCGTTCCGCCGAGATCTTTGACACCACCATCGGCTGGCGCTTCATCAATCCATTGCTGAAGGCGCAGTACGGCGTCGATCCGATGCCGGAGACCGGCGAGAACGTCGCCGAGGAATTCCAGGTCTCGCGCGCCGATCAGGACGCCTTCGCGATCCGCTCGCAGCAGCGCGCCGGTGCGGCGATCGCGGCAGGATATTTCGCGGAAGAGATCACGCCGATCACCATTCCTGGCGGCAAGGCCGGCCCGATCACCGTCGACAAGGACGAGCATCCGCGCCCCGAGACCACGCTCGAAGCCCTCACGAAACTGAGGCCGATCGTACGCAATCCCGGCACGGTCACCGCCGGCAATGCTTCCGGCGTCAATGACGGCGCCGCCGCGATGATCCTCGCATCCGAGCTAGCTGTGAAGAGGCACGGCCTGACGCCGCGCGCCCGCATCCTCGGTCTGGCCTCAGCCGGCGTGCCGCCGCGCATCATGGGCATCGGTCCGGTGCCGGCGACCCGCAAGCTGATGGAGCGGCTCGGCAAGAAGATCAGCGATTTCGACCTGATCGAACTCAACGAAGCCTTCGCCTCGCAGGGCATCGCTTGCATGCGCCAGCTCGGCGTTGCCGACGATGCCGATTTCGTCAATCCGCACGGCGGCGCCATCGCGCTCGGTCATCCCCTCGGCATGAGCGGCGCGCGTCTCGCGCTGACCGCCGTGCACGGCATGGAAAAGCGCGGCGGCAAGCTCGCGCTCGCCACCATGTGCGTCGGCGTCGGCCAGGGCGTCGCGGTCGCGATCGAGAAGTTGAATTGACGGGACGCGCAGCATCCCGTCATCCCGGAGCCGCCCTTAGGGCGGAATCCGGGATCTCGAGATTCCGGGTTCAGCCCTGTCGGGCTGCCCCGGCATGACAGGGAGCTTCCCCCGATTAGTTATATCCTATAATGATTGGCGGAAGTGTAGACGACCGGCCGGACCAAAATGGCCGGGGAGGAGTTCGCCAATGACATTCATCTATCCCGTCGACAGCAACAAGGCGCATCCGCTGCCGCTGTCGCCTGAGTACAAGAGCTCGATCAAGCGCGCCCCGAACAAGCCCTTGATCCCGATGCGCCATACGTTGTCGGAGCTGACCGGCCCGGTCTACGGTCACGAGACCGTGCGCGAGGGTGACAACGACCTGACCACCCAGCACACCGGCGAGCCGCTCGGCGAGCGCATCATCGTGCACGGCCATGTGCGCGACGAGGACGGCCGCGGCGTGCCGAACTCGCTGGTCGAGATCTGGCAGGCCAATTCTTGCGGCCGCTACGTCCATGTCCGCGACCAGCATCCCGCGCCGCTCGATCCGAATTTTACCGGCGCCGGCCGCACGCAAAGCGATGCCGCGGGCTACTACCGCTTCGTCACCATCAAGCCCGGCGCTTATCCCTGGGGCAATCACCACAATGCCTGGCGGCCGGCCCACATCCATCTCTCGGTGTTCGGCCACTCCTTCGTCACGCGGCTGGTGACGCAGATGTATTTCCCGAATGATCCCTTGTTCCCGTTCGACCCGATCTTCAACTCGGTGCCGGACGAGAAGGCGCGCGCGCGGATGGTCTCGTCGTTCGATCTCGAGAACACCAAGCCCGAATGGGCGCTGTGCTACCGCTTTGACATCGTGCTGCGCGGCAAAAACGCCACGCCAATGGAGAACCACTAAGGTGCAGGATAATTTGAAGGACAACGGGATCACACCATCGCAGACCGTCGGTCCGTTCTTCAAGTACGGTCTGACGCCGAACGGCGACTACGCCTGGAACGACGCATTCACCAACTCCACGCTCACGCCTGACGTCACCGGCGACCGAATCCGCGTCGAGGGCCGCGTGTTCGACGGCGACGGCGTCGCCGTGCCGGATTGCATGCTCGAGATCTGGCAGGCGGACGCGCAAGGCCGCTTTGCCGATCCGCAGGACAAGCGTGCGCTGCCCAACGCAAGCTTCCGCGGCTTCGCCCGCTGCGGCACCGACAAGGACGGCAACTATTCCTTCGAGACCATCAGGCCGGGCGCGGTGCCGGATCCGGACGGCAAGCCGCAGGCGCCGCATATCCTCCTTGCCGTGTTCGGCCGGGGCATGCTGCGGCATCTCTACACCCGCATCTATTTCAGCGACGAGGCCGGCAACGCCGCCGATCCCGTGCTGGCGGTGGTGCCCGCCGACCGCCGTGCCACGCTGATCGCGGTGCGAGAGGCCGGCAAGCCGGTCTATCGCCTCGACCTGCGGCTCCAGGGCGGCGACGAGACGGTATTCTTCGACGTATGATGCAACGCGTGTCGGCGATATCCAGTCGTCGGCACGGGCTTCTCATCCAGCGCAATTGAGCTCGTGCTACCTGCACCAGGCCTGAACTGATCCTCTTTCATGTTTGTGCGTCAGTCTGGCTGACCCAAAACCGATTGTTTGACGCCTCATCCCCGTAGTCTTGCGGTGTTTGCGCGATACAATTTCCGCGCGAGGCAATCCCGTATTTACCGTAACGAGCTAGGATCAGCGAATCTGACGCGTGGCCCTGGATCTCTCCATGAAAATTCGCCTGTCGTTGTCCTCCGCGATCATCGCGTTCGGGATCGTTCTCGCCATCGGCTTTACCGCCGTGGTCTCCACCAGCCTGTACGCATTGAAAGAGCTCAAGGTCGGCGGCCCGCTTTATTCCGACATCAAGCTGGGCAACGACCTCATCGCCGACATCCTGCCGCCGCCGGAATACGTGATCGAAGCCTACCTTGAGGCTACGCTTGCGATGCGCGAGCCGGACCAGCTGGCGGCTCATGGCGAGCGCCTGATCCAGCTCCGCAAGGATTATGACGAGCGCAAGGCGTTCTGGATCGCCTCGAGCCTGTCGGCCGACCTGAAGACTGCGCTGGTGTCGAAATCCGATGCCGAGGTACAGAAGTTCTGGAAGCTCCTGTCCGACCAGCTCCTGCCGGCCCTCAAGGCCAAGGACACCGCCGCTTCCGAGCGCGCCTATGCGCAGCTCAAGGACGCCTACACCGCACATCGCGCCGTCATCGACGGTATCGTCGAGAGCGCCAACAAGCAGAATGCCGACATGGAGAAGCTGGCTGCGGACCGCGACAGCTCCATGCTCTACATCCTCCTGGGCGTTTCCGCCGCCGTCCTGGCCTTCATTGCCGCGGGCCTGCTCGGCGTCGCGCTTGGCGTGGTGCGGCCGATCGTGCGCATGACGGATACGATGCAGAAGCTTGCGACCGGCGATCTCGCCGCTGACATCCCCTTCGCACAGCGCCAGGACGAAGTCGGGTCGATGGCGGGCGCCCTGCTCGTGTTCAAGCAAGCGGCGGTCGACAATGCCCGGCTGCGCGAGGAACAGCTCCAGACGGAGCAGGAGGCGGCGCTCGCCAAGCGCGGCGCCCTGCACCAGATGGCCGAGACGGTCGAACGGGAAACCGGCCGCTCGGTCGACACCGCGAGCGCCGCGACCCAAGGCGTGGAACGGGCCGCCTCCAGCCTGTCCGAGATCGCCCGGTCGTTGTCCACGGAGTCGCAGGCGGTCGCTTCGGCGTCCACCCAGGCCCTGAGCAGCTCGCAAACCGTCTCAGCCGCGGCCGAAGAGCTGAGCGCCTCGATCCGGGAGATCGCCACCCAGGTCGCACGCACCAGCACTGTCACCAAATCGGCGGTCGCCGGCCGCGAGCAGGCGCGCTCGACCATCCAGGCGCTGGCCGGATCGGTGAAGAAGATCGCCGAGGTCACCGACCTGATTGGCGGCATCGCCGGCCAGACCAACCTCTTGGCGCTCAACGCCACGATCGAGGCGGCGCGCGCCGGCGAGGCCGGCCGCGGCTTTGCGGTGGTCGCAGCCGAAGTGAAATCGTTGTCCGACCAGACCGCCAAATCGACCGAGGAGATCGCGCGCCTCATCGCCGAAATCCAGGCCTCGACGCAGGCCGCGGTCGATGCCGTCGAGACCATGGGAGGCCACATCGTCGAGATCGACGGCGTCGCGACCTCGGTTGCCGTGGCGATGGAGGAGCAGGACGCCGCGACACGGGAGATCGCACGGTCGATTTCCGAATCGGCCTCCGCCGCAAAGGAAGTCTCGACCAAAATCGCAAATGTCAGCCGCGACGCCGGTTCGGTGAACGAGCGCGCCGCGGAAGTCAGGCAGGCGATCGCCGGCATGGCGGCCAATCTCGAAGCGCTGCGGTCGGTCGTGGTCCGGACCGTGCGCGACTCGACGGCGGCGGCTTAGAGCATGATCCGGAAAAGTGCGAAGCGGTTTTCCGAAAAGATCATGCTCAAACAACAACCTAAAGCGCGATGATGATTCATCCTCATCTCATCGCGCTTTAGCCGGCCATTCCAAGGCCGCTGGCGCCCGACAGGGTGGTTGTGCAGAATGGAGCAACGCGACGGGGGGCGGGCTCTCATGACAGGTTCACGATTGCCGGAGGTGGCGGACGCGGCACGCCTCACCGCGGCGCTGCGCAAGGCCGGCGCGCTGGACGCCGGGGCCGTGCGCGAGGTGAAGGTGCTGCACGAGCGCGATACGGTCGTGTCGCACATCACCCGGCTCGGCCTGCGCTATGTCGGGGAATCCGCCGGCTCGCCGCAGTCTCTGATTCTCAAGACGCCGCATGCCGCATTGGCCAAGCCGCTGGCGAACGCCGGCCGCCAAGAGGTGGCCTACTACACGCAGCTTGCAGCCAGAATGCCGGCGCTGCTGGTGCCGCGCTGCTTCGACGGGAATTTCGACGAGGAGAGCCTCGCCTGGCATCTCCTGCTGGAGGATCTCACCGACAGTCACGAGATCGCAACCGCTTGGCCGCTGCCGCCATCGCGCGGTCAGGCGATGGCGATCGCCACGGCGCTCGCACGCTGGCACGCAGCGTGGTGGGACAATGGCAGCCTCGGCGAGACCGTCGGGACCTGGGCCAGCGCCGACGACACAGCGGGCCAGATGGAGACGTTCGCCTCCCATTACGACCGCTTCGCCGATCAGCTCGGCGATCGCCTCAGCGAAGAGCGCCGCACACTCTACCGCCGCTTTATCAATCAGTCGGACCGGCTGTCACGGCGCTACCATTCGCGCCGCCACGTCACCGTCACCCATGGCGATGCCCATATCTGGAATTTTCTGCTGCCGCGTGCCGGCGTGGCCGATACCGTGCGCATCTTCGATTTCGACCAGTGGCATATCGACGTGCCGACCGGCGACCTCGCCTACATGATGGCGATGCATTGGTATCCGGAGCGCAGGCAGGCGCTCGAACGTCTTCTGCTCAACCATTACCACGACACGCTGATCGCGCACGGCGTCAACGGCTATACGCGCGGGGCGCTCGACCAGGATTATCGCTGGTCAGTGCTCTGGCACATCACCAAGCCGGTCTGGCAGTGGAGCCTCAACATTCCGCAGGTGATCTGGTGGAATAATCTGGAGCGCGTGATGCTCGCGGTCGACGATCTCGGCTGCGAAGAGTTTTTGGGTTAGGCGGCGGCATATTCAGTGTCGTCCCGGCGAAGGCCGGGACCCATAATCCCAGGGAGACGTTGTAACGCGAGCTGTTAACCCCGAGTCTTCACCAAACCAAATCCTGTGGTTGGGTCCCGGCCTTCGCCGGGACGACGGCGGAGGTTGGAGCTCTCTACTCCATCACCGCATGTTCCGGCCCGGCCGCCTGCTTGCGCAGCGTGGCCTTGGTCGAGCCGATCAACAAAGCGAGCGGGATGGTGCAGAGGATGAAGACCATCACGAGTTGGTAGTCATGCGCAAAGGCGATGATCTGCGCCTGCACGCTGACCATTCTGTCGGCCATGGCGCGGCCGGCGTCGGTGGAGAGATTGATCATGCCGCTGACGTCGGGCATCTGGAGCGCGTGGTTGAACGGATTGACGTGCTCGGAGAGGATCGCATAGGTCCGCCGCGTGCCCTGCGTCAGCTGGGCGATCACGACCGAAATGCCGACTGAGCTCGCGACGTTGCGCATCAGGGTCAGCATCGCGGTGCCGTCGGTGCGCAGTTGGTTCGGCAGGGTCAGGAACGCCACCGTCGAGAGCGGCACGAAGACGAGGCCGAAGCCAAAGCCCTGGATGATGCTGACGGTCACGATCTCCGGCACCTGGGTCAGGTCGGTCCAGCCGGTCATCTGGAACAGCGAGCCCGCGGTCAGCGTCAGGCCTGTGATGATCAGCGTACGCGCCTCGAAATAGCGCATCATGCGGCCGACCAGCATCATGGCGAAGAAGGTGCCGAAGCCGCGGCTCGCCAGCAACAGGCCCGCCGTGATGATGGGATAGCCGATCACATTCTGCATATAGGGCGAGGCCAGCGCCATGGTCGAGAACAGCACGAGCCCCATCACGACCATGAACATGCAGCCGGTGACGAAATTACGATCCTTGAACAGCGCGAAGCGGATGAAGGGCGTCGAGGTCGTGAAGGAGTGCGCGACGAAGAAATAGAAGGCGACGGCCGAGACGATGAACTCTGCGATGATCTCGCCGGATTCGAGCCAGCCCAATTGCTCGCCGCGGTCGAGTGCGAGCTGAAGCGAGCCGATCGCGATCGCCAGCGCCGCGAAGCCGAACCAGTCGAATTTGAGGCTGATATCCTTCCTGGTTTCGTCCATGAAGACGATCAACCCGAGCACGGTGATGGCGCCGAACGGCAAATTGACGAAGAACACCCAGTGCCAGGAATAGGTCTCTGTGAGCCAGGCGCCGAGCGAGGGTCCCATGATCGGCCCCATCATCACGCCCATGCCCCAGATCGACATCGCCTTGGCGCGTTCCTGGAGCGTGTAATAGTCGAGCATGACAGATTGCGACAGCGGCACCAGGGCGGCGCCGAACACGCCTTGCAGCAGACGGAACAGCACCATCTGGTTGATGTCCTGCGCAAGCCCGCACAGCACGGACGCGAAGGTGAATCCGGCCGAGCAGATGATGAAGATGCGCTTGCGGCCGAAGCGATTGGCGATCCAGCCCACCGGCGCCGTCATGATCGCTGCGGCGACGATGTAGGAGGTCAGCACCCAGTTGATCTGGTCCTGCGAGGCCGACAGCGTGCCCTGCATGTAGGGCAGGGCGACGTTGGCGATGGTGGTGTCCAACGCCTGCATGATGGTCGCGGTCATGGCGCAGATCGTCACCATGTTCCGGCGCAGGCCGGGGACCATCAGGCTGGCATTGGGGCCGGACATCGGATCAGTCCTTGTCCTGGTTCGCGGTCGCCGACAATCCGAACAGGCCGGCGAGCGAGCGCCGATGGCCGGTGTCGATGGTGGCGTAGACACTCATGCCGGCCTTCAGCTTCCTCACATATTTGTCGGTCTCGTCGAAATAGATCCGGATCGGCACGCGCTGCACCACCTTGACGAAATTGCCGGTGGCATTCTGCGGCGGCAGGATCGCGAATTGCGCCCCCGTGCCGGGCGAGAGCGAGCCGATCTTGCCCTTGAAGACATGGTTCGGGAACGCGTCGACCTCGAGCGTGACGGGCTGTCCTTCGATGACGTAGGTGAGGTCGCTCTCCTTCGGGTTGGCGTCGACCCAGGGGTGGGCGACGTCGATGATGGAGAATACCGGCGTGCCGGCGGCGACATAGCGGCCGAGCTGGATCTGTTCGACCTGCGTCGCCACGCCGCCCATCGGCGCGCGCACCACCGCGTGGTCGAGATTGCGCTCGGCGTTGTCGAGCTTGGACTTGGCCTGCGCGTAGGGCGGGAATTTCTCCAGCGGGAGGTCGGTATCGCCGAGCAGCTGCGTCTTGGCCGTCGAGATCTGCTGCTTGACGTATTGCGCGATGGAGCCGGACGTCACCAGCGCGTTCGCCGCGTTGTCGAGATCGAGCTGCGAGCCGTAGCTGTTCTTGACCAGCGCCTGCTTGCGCTCGACGTCGCGCTGTTTCAGGTCGACGCCCCGCTGGGCAAGATCGAGCATGTCACCATAGATCTTGATGTTGGCACGGAGGTTGTCGTAGGTCGACTGCGCCTGCGCGAGCTGCGCCTTGGCCTCGTCCACCGCGAGGCGGAACGGCACGGGATCGATCTCGAACAGCTCGTCGCCCTGTTTGACGAGCTGACCTTCTTTCACGACGACCTTTTCGATCTTGCCGGAGATGTCGGGCGTCACCAGCACCTTCTGCGCGCCGACATAGGCGTCATCGGTGCCGACATAGCGGCCGCCATTGAGATAGAAGGTGAAGCCGGCAACGGCGACAACGGCCGGCAGCACGACCAGAAGCAGGAAACGGCGATAGCGGCGCAAGGCGGCCACCAGGCGGCGGCGCGGATCGGTGCCGGCCTTCTTTGTCGGTTTGCCGCCGTCGGCCTTCTGCTCGGGCTGGAATTTGAGCACCTGATCAGCCATAGCGCTGCTCCTTACGCGCTTGTTCCGCTCCAGATGTCTGGATGGCGTCACGCACGTTTTCCTTGATGGTTTCGAGTTGGGTGAGGAGACGGTGGGCGTCCGCGGGGTTGATGCCTTCGAGCGCGTTCGCTGTGAGTTCGGACTTCAGGCCGCTCATCTTGCCGAGCAACGTCCGGCCGGCCTTCCTGAGGTGCAAGCGTTTGACGCGGCGGTCCGTGGCATCGCTGCGGCGCTCGATCCAGTCGTTGTCGCAGAGCTTGTCGATCAGGCGAGTCAGCGTGATCGGCTGCATCTCCAGGAGCTCGGCGAGTTCCGATTGCTTCATGCCCTCGCTGCGTTCGACCTTGGCCAGCACCGCCCATTGCGCGCGGGTAATGCCGAAGCGAGACGCTTCCTTGTCGGCATACACGCGCAGCAGGCGGTAGAGTTCGCCGAGCGTAAACAGGAAGTTCTGGTCCACGGACCCGCGGCTCATAAGCTTTGTCTCCAATAAGCTTGAATATAATAAGCAAGCTTATGATTATTTCATGGCGGGTTAACGGGACGCTGTCCCGCTACAAAAGCATGGCTGACAGCCGTTCGTCGGTCGCGCTTTGGGTTCCCCGGCTGAAATGCTAGAACGCAGCTCACATGACCCTCGCAAAGCCGGCATTTCCGACGCCTGACCACGATCACGGCCGCTGCACTGCGGACGCGCTGTCACATGCCGAGGCGGTTTGCGAGCAGCGCGCCCAAAAATTCACGCCGATTCGACGTCAAGTGCTCCAGGCGCTCCTCTCGAGCCACCGCCCGCTCGGCGCCTATGAGGTCATCGACGAATTGGCGAAGGCGATGCCGCGGCCGGCGCCGATCACGGTCTACCGTGCTCTCGATTTTTTGATGACGAACGGCCTCGTGCACCGCATCGAAAGCCGCAACGCCTATCTCGCCTGCGCCGCCCACGACCACGACGCGACCTCGGCGGTGGCGTTCCTGATCTGCGAGCGCTGTGGCCTGGTCGGCGAAATTCCGTCGGCGTCGTTCGCCAAGGATATCAATGCCGCCGCGCGCGCCTCGGGCTTTGCGCCGAAATTGTCCGTGGTCGAGATCGCGGGCATCTGTACCCATTGTCAGAAAACATCTTGAAGCAACAACGGCACGAAGCCGGTTTTCGGGAAGAAATGTCCTCACCTCAAGCAATACCCTCCGCCGGGCGTCCTCTGAGTGCCGGCGCCATCGCTCTGATGCTCATGCTGTGCCTGACCTGGGGTTTCAACCAGATCGCGGTGAAGCTGGTACTGCCCGACATCCCGCCGATGCTCCAGGCGATGATCCGCTCGATGGGCGCGCTGCCGGTGCTGTTCATCGTCGGCACCCTGCGCGGCGTCAAATTCTTCGAGCGCGACGGCACATGGAAGGCGGGCCTCGTTGCCGGGCTGATGTTCGGCATCGAATTCGTGCTGATCTTCCAGGGGCTGCGCCTCACCCCCGCCTCGCGCGCGGTCGTGTTCCTCTACACCGCGCCGTTTTTCGTCGCGCTCGGCTCCTATCAGGTGCTCGGTGAGCGGCTTGGCGCCCCGCAATGGCTGGGGCTCGCCGTAAGCTTTGCCGGCGTCGCGCTCGCGATCGGTGTGCCGCAGCCGAATGTCGATTCGCACGTCCTGCTCGGCGATCTCATGATCGTCGGCGGCGCCGCACTGTGGGCCGCCACCACGCTGGTTGCGAAGAGCACGCGGCTGCGCTTCGCCGCGCCGGAGAAGGCGCTGGGCTATCAGGTTGCGATCTCGATCCCGATCCTGGGCATTGCCGCCTGGCTGTTCGGCGAATCCATCACCCACACGCCGGCGCCGCTGTCGCTCGGCCTGATGGCCTTCCAGGCGATCTGGGTGGTGGGAACCACGTTCACGCTTTGGTTCGCGCTGGTGAAGACCTATTCGGCCAGCAAATTGTCGGCTTTTACCTTCATCACCCCTTTGTTTGGCGTGGTGGGTAGCTATTTCATCATGCACGACAGCTTGAGCCTGGCTTTCGGAGCGGCTGCTCTCCTTGTAATTGCTGGGCTTTTTCTGGTTAACCGTCCGAGCCAAATGGCTGCGGCGCCGCGCGATGCATTGCTGAACGTCACCAAAACCTGATATTTGGACCCCATGAACAAGCTCGAAAACAACATCGATTCAGACGTCGCAGGCCCTGCGCCCCGGAACCAGACCACCCGGGTCAAGGTCGGCGACGTCGCCGTCGGCGGCGGTGCGCCGATCGTGGTGCAGTCGATGACCAACACCGACACCGCCGATATCGACGGCACCATCGCCCAGGTCGCAGCGCTCGCGCGCGCCGGCTCCGAGCTGGTCCGCATCACCGTCGACCGCGAGGAAGCTGCCGCTGCCGTCCCGCACATCCGCGACGGCCTGCGCAAGCGCGGCCTCACCACGCCGCTGATCGGCGACTTCCACTATATCGGCCACAAGCTGCTGGCCGCTTATCCGGCCTGTGCCGAGGCGCTCGACAAATACCGCATCAATCCCGGCAATGTCGGCTTCAAGGACAAGCGCGACACCCAGTTCGCCGACATCATCGAGATCGCCAACAAGAACAACAAGCCGGTGCGCATCGGCGCCAACTGGGGTTCGCTCGACCAGGAGCTGCTCACCAAGCTGATGGACGAGAACGCCGCGTCGTCCAATCCGCGCGACGTGCGCGCGGTGACGCGCGAAGCGATGGTGCAGTCGGCCCTGCTCTCGGCCGCGCGCGCCCAGGAACTTGGCATGTCCAAGGATCGCATCATCCTGTCGGCCAAGGTCTCGGCCGTGCAGGATTTGATCGCAGTCTACCAGGATCTCGCGTCTCGCTCGGATTACGCCATCCATCTCGGCCTCACCGAGGCCGGCATGGGCACCAAGGGCATCGTCGCCTCCTCCGCCGCGCTCGGCATCCTGCTTCAGCAGGGCATCGGCGACACCATCCGCATCTCGCTGACGCCCGAGCCCGGTGGCGACCGCACCCGCGAAGTGCAGGTTGGCCAGGAACTGTTGCAGACCATGGGCTTCCGCACCTTCGTGCCGCTGGTTGCGGCGTGCCCCGGCTGCGGCCGCACCACCTCGACCACGTTCCAGGAGCTGGCCAGCTCGATCCAGGGTTTCATCCGCGACGAGATGCCGAACTGGAAGACGAAATATCCGGGCGTTGAAGAGCTCAACGTCGCGGTGATGGGCTGTATCGTCAACGGCCCCGGCGAATCCAAGCACGCCAATATCGGCATCTCCTTGCCTGGCACCGGCGAAGCCCCGGCCGCGCCCGTGTTCGTCGACGGCAAGAAGTTCCGCACCCTGCGTGGCCCGACCATCTCGGCCGACTTCAAGGCGCTGGTGATCGACTACATCGAGCAGCGCTACGGCCAGGGCGCCAAGGTGCCGGTGACGGCGGCGGAGTAGTTCTACTCCGCTGTCGCGTGTAGCCCGGATGAAGCGAAGCGAAATCCGGGGCCTTCTCGCAAGCTGACGGGCTGGTCCCGGATTGCGCTTCGCTCCATCCGGGCTACGATGCCTCCAATCAATAACGATTGGGAGCAACACCGATGAGCTCGCTCGCCGGCAAGCAGGGTCCGCGCTACCGCCACACGTCGGAGGACGGCGCACCGTATGAGACTATCGCGGTAGAGAAACTCACCCCGATCATCGGCGCAGAGATCTCAGGCGTCGACATCGGCAAGCTCGTCTCGGACGACGCCCGCTCCAACCGCCAGATGGACGAGATCCACCGCGCGCTCGCCGAAAACCTCGTGATCTTCTTCCGTGACCAGCACATCACGCCACAACAGCATCTCGCCTTTGGCCGCAAGTTCGGCGAGCTGCATTTCCATCCCGCCGCCCCGCATGAGAATGAAGATCCGGCGCTGATGAAGATCTATGCGGATGCGAACTCGCCGCGGGCCAATGGCGAGGGCTGGCATTCCGACGTCTCCTGCGACCTCGAGCCGCCGATGGGCTCGATCCTCTACATCAAGCAGTGCCCGCCGCGCGGCGGCGACACGCTGTTCGCCAACATGTACGCGGCCTACGAGGCGCTGTCCGACCGCATGAAGGCCTATCTCGATGGGCTGACCGCGTTGCATGACGGCGAGCCGATCTATCGCGGGCTCTATGCGAATTACGGCGTTGCCGACCGTCCCTCCTATCCCCATGCGGAGCACCCCGTCGTGCGCACGCACCCGGTCACGGGCAAGAAGGCGCTCTACGTCAATCGCGGCTTCACCCGCCACATCAACGGCGTCCCCCGCGACGAAAGCGACGCGATCCTCGCCTATCTCTACCAGCACGCCGAAAATCCGCTGTTCCAGTGCCGCTTCCGCTGGACCGAGAACGCCATCGCGTTCTGGGACAACCGCTGCACCCAGCACCGCGCGATGTGGGACTACTGGCCGCATACGCGGTCGGGGACACGCGTGACGGTGAAGGGGGAGCGGCCGGTGTGAAGCGCCCATGGTGCTCCATCTTCGCCATTGCCGTTTCACTGTTTGCATTTTCGCCAATGAACTTTAGCCAGGCGGCTGGTATCCGTAAGTTCGCTAAAGCCAGAGCCAAGCCGCCCGCGACGGAGAAATGCGAGCCGCGCAAATTCCGGATCATCCTCGATGTCGGGCACACCTCCGAGTCGCAAGGCGCGACGAGCGCGCGCAATGACCCGGAGTTCGGCTTCAACCTTCACTTGGCGAAGCTCATCGGCGAGAGACTGAAGTCGGCAGGCTTTGCCGCGACCCGTGTGCTCGTGACCGAAGGCAAGGCGAAGGCGAGCCTGCTCAAGCGCGTCGGCACCGCCAATGACGCGCATGCGGATTTCTTCTTGTCTATCCACCACGACTCCGTGCCGGACAAGATGCTCGAGGAATGGGAGTTCGAAGGCGCCAAGAGCTTCTTCAGCGACCGTTTCGGCGGCCATTCGCTGTTCGTGTCCGAGCGCAATCCGAGGTTCGGCGCAAGCCTCGCTTTTGCCCGGCTGCTCGGCAAGGAGCTGAAGGACCGCGGCCTGCAATATGCCAGCCAGTACACCTTGCCGCTGATGGGCCGCTACCGGCACCAGCTGCTCGACAAGGATGTCGGCGTCTACCGCTATGACGGGCTCGTCGTGCTGTCGCGAACGAGAAGCGCCGCGGTGCTGCTCGAGGCCGGCTCGCTCATCAACCGCGGCGAGGAGATGGCGATGAACTCGCCGGAGCGGCAGGAGATGATTGCTGTGGCCGTAACGGCGGCGACGAGGGGGTTTTGCGAGAAGCGGTAGACGATCGCGGGCCTGTGACAAACGTTGTGGCTTTCGCACACAAACAATCAAGCCTGTTGCGCGACGGCCGTCCACATATGGGTCCGGGATCAGCGCTCCGCTTCGCTGCGCTTGTCCGGGACGACGGTGCCTACAACGGCGCCCCCTGATACTCCCGGTTCGCCAGGCTCGCCTCCTCAAGATCGAGATCGCGCTCGATCCGCCGCCGGGTCTCGTCGGTGATCTGGCCGTCGCGCAGGAGCTCGTGGATGAACTTGCGCTCGGCGGCGATCAGCTCGCGTGTGAGCGCGGTGCCGGCGGCGGAGACGTCGTGGCGGCCGGGGTCGAGCGAGTCCGGAAGCTGGTTGGCGCGGATCTCGTGCCGCGCGCGCAAGAGCCTCATCACTTCCTCTGAAACCTCTTTCTCCTCCGTCAGCGCGTCGAGCGATTTCAGCGCGGCGTCGAGCGCCTGACGCCGCGCGGCAATTTCCGCCTCGTGCTCGAGTGCATGCTCGTGGCGACCGGCATCTGCGATGCCGAGCCAGCGGACCACCGGCGGCAGGGCGAGGCCGACGCCGATTAGTGTGATGAAGATGACGCCGAAGGCGACGAACAGGATCAGGTCGCGGTACGGAAAGGCCTCGCCGCCCGGCAGCGTGAACGGCAGCGCCAGCGCCGCTGCGAGCGACACCGCGCCACGCACACCCGTAAAGGCGAGCGTGAAGGCCCATTGCCAGGGCGGCGACGGATCGCGCTCGCGCAGACTTTTGCTCAATACTCGCGGCAGATAGGTCGCGGGAAAGAGCCAGGCAAAGCGCGCGATGATGATGATCACCACGACCACGGCGGTCGCGATCATGATGTCGTCGAGCGGGAACGCCTTCGATTTTTCGTAGAGCGCCCGCATCTGGAAGCCGGTGAGCAGGAACAGCAGGCCCTCGATCAAATAGACCACGAGGTCCCAGAAGAAGATGCCCTGCAGGCGTGTCGCCGATGAGATCAGCAGCGGGCCGTTCCAGCTCACATAGAGGCCGCAGGCCACCGTGGCGATCACGCCGGAGCCGCCGACATGCTCGGGCAGCCAGAAGGAAACGTACGGCGTGATCAGCGACAGCGTGAGCTCGACCTGCGGATCCCTGGACCAATTGCGGGCGCGCAGGGAGAGCCAGCCGACGCCGATGCCGAAGGCGATCTCGCCGGCGACGATCAGAGAGAACTCGCCTGCCGCCAGCGGCAGCGAGAAATGCCCGACCATGATCGCGGCCACCGCAAAACGGTAGAGGATCAGCGCGGTGGCGTCGTTGACGAGGCCTTCGCCCTCGAGCACGATCAGGATCCGGCGCGGCATGTGCAGCCGGCGCGCGATCGCGAGCGGCGCCACCACGTCGGGCGGCGCCACGATGGCCCCGAGCAGGAAGCCGATGGCCCAAGGCAGGCCGATCAGATAGTGCGTGGCGGTCGCCACCATCGCCGCGGTGAAGATCACCGCGCCGACCGCGAGCAGCACGATCGGGCGAAGATTCTTTCGGAACTCGCGCCAGCTCATGGCGACGCTAGCCGAATAGATCAGCGGCGGCAGCACCATCAGCAGCACCAGTTGCGGCGGCAGCTCGACCGCCGGCATGCCCGGCACGAAGGCGAGGCCGACGCCGGCCAGCATCAGGAGAATGGCGGGCGCGACGTTGAAGCGGCGCGCGGCAAGCGCCACACCCGCCAGCACGGCAAGCAGGATGAGAAAGATCTGAAACTTCGCTTCCATGATGGCCTGTCTTCGCCCGGAAGCGGGCGCGAGGTCAATGCGGTGCTCTTAGACCAGCCGTTCGGCCACCATGTGCCCGATGCGCGCGAATACGGCCTCGATCTGCGCGGCGCTCGGCGTGCTGCCCTGGGTATAGGCCGCGATCAGGATCGGCGTATCGGGCCTGGGCCGAGCGCGGGGCCGGCGGCCATCCAGCAGAGTGAGGCGAGGAGGAAGCGGCGGTCGAGCGACATGGAGAGACCTTAGGAGGAAACGGAGATGGGGATGCAGCGGACAGTTTATCCGCACCGCTATTGCGAGCGTAGCGAAGCAATCCAGTCTGCCTCCGCGGAGAGATTCTGGATTGCTCACATGGGGAATGTGTATGTCAAGGATGAGCAGTCACCTTTTTGTTCGACTGCAGCCACCTCTTCGTCCCGACCGCGGGTTCTGCAGGATGGCGCGCGCAGATCAAGTCAAGGCCGGCCTGTTAGGGCCGCCGCGAAGCGGCTTGGCCTTGAGTTGAGCGAGCACGCCATCATGCTTGGTGCGTTGGGCCGATAGGAGCTCCTCGCGTTGGCGGTTCTGTCAGGGCATCTGCCATCCTCGCATTTGCGATCCAAGGGTCGAGCCGGTTCGACGATCTGGGTTGCTTGCCAGATCAAACTCACATTCGGTCGTCGCACAAGGCGACTGCACCACGATTCCGCTTGCGGCGGGCAGGCTCGAGAGGACGAGGCCATTCTTCGTTGCGGCGTTTGAAGCCATGCAATCCATCGGTTCGTCCACCCGGATCTTCCGAGACTGATCGGGCCTCGGCAGATGGGTTATGGTTCTTTCGTTGCGCGCGGGCGGCGAAGCACGCCGCTTGGTGCGGTCCGGATCAGGCGGCGGGCTTCATCACGGCCCCCTCGATGGTCTCGCCCGCGGTGACATACTTCCACAAGGTCACGAGAAGCTTGCGCGCCAGCGCCACGATCGCGCGCTTGCGGCCTTGCGGGCTTCGCTCCTTGAACCAGCGCGTCAGGGCCGACTGCGGCTGGTGACGTATCCACAGCCAGGCGAGCTGGATCATTGTGGTCCGCAGCCTGGGATTGCCGGCCTTCGACACGCCCTGCTCGTGCCGGATGCCTCCGCTTTGCCACGGCGTCGCCGCAAGCCCCGCATAGGCGGCGACCTGGCGGCGGTTGGAGAACTGCCGGTAGAACGCCTCCGACCAGAGCACGGCCGCAAAGTTGGCGCCGAGCCCTTTCAAGGCCAGCAGCATCGCCACCGGATCCGGCGCGACCTTGTCTGCAGCGTTCTTGTCTGCAGGCTTCCGGGCTGCGGCCAGCAGAGCATCTCGCGCGGCCTCGACCGCCTTGATCTGTTCCAGAAGCAGTTCGACCCGATCGAGCTCGCGGCCGATCTGCGCCTTCAAATGCGAAGGCAGCTCCCGCCCGTCGCCCGTGCGCAAGGCCTCAAGCCGCGCCCGCCGATTGCGCCGCAGCGGCACGTAGTCGGATATCCCCTGCGCGAACAGAAGACCCTTGATCCGGTTCACATGCGTGATGCGCTCGGCGATCAGCGTCGCTCGTTCGCGACACAGCCTGCGCCGGTCCTCCTCTTCAGGCGAGGGCGCAACCACCATCGCACAGACCCGCGGCTCGCCGCGCTTGTAGGCCAGAAGCGCCCGCAACAGCGCCTCGCCATCGAGCCTGTCAGTCTTGGCCCGCCGCCGCCGTCGCGACGTCGCAATCGAGGCGGGATCGACCACGTGGCTCTCAATGCCGTTCTGTTGCAGAACACGGTGCAGCCAGAACCCGTCCAGCCCAGCTTCCTGGATCGTGATGATCGGATAGCTCTCGCGGGTCCTGGCCTCCGCCTTGCGCCTGAGTTCCGCAAACAGCTTCATCAGCTCAGCCGTATCGCCGGCCGTGACGCTGTGCCTGGACATCTTCTCGCCCGTACCAGGCGAAAGTGACGTAATCACCCACGTCGAACGGCTCAGTTCCAAAGACACAAAAATTGCGCCAAACTGCGTGCGGATAGCGGTCGGTCCGTCGGAAGGATGATCGAGCAACATCGTCGTCTCCAGGTTGAGGGGGTCAGCAACCTCAGTCTGGCCTCAGACCTGGTCGCTATCCACTCCCCATGGAATCTTCGCTGCGCTCGCAATGACGGAGAATGGGAGGCGAGCGCGCCCAATTTCGGGCAGCGGAAGGCCGAGCCCCTCACTCCCTCAGATCATACCGGTACGACTTCGACACGATCTGCCAACCGTCGCCGAGCTTCATCGCCACCAGATAGTCGGTGAAATAGCGCGGCGGCAGCTGGCATTTGACCTTGATGAAGGCGGTGTTGTCATCCGAACGGTCGATGGTGACGACGAAATCCTCGCGCGGCTTGCCTTCGGCTTTGGCGGACGCGCGCTTGCGCACACGGTCGAGCCAGTCGGGCACGGTCAGCACCTGCAATTCGCCCTTCTCGACCCAGCGCAAATCGGCGGAGGGATGGAATATCGCGCCGAGCTTTTCTGCGTCGCCTTCGTAAAGTCCGTCAAAATAACTTTGCACGACGGCTTCGACGCTTGAACGATTCTGGCTCATGGGTCATCCCTTTGAATGATGGCTCGGAAGGAACTTAGTCGTACAGACCAAATTGCGCTATGGCTGTCTCCCGCCACTCGCGCGAGGCACTGTGATGACCGGATCAGAAAAATCGAACGCTCGTATCCTGATCGGCGAATGCTACTGCCGCGCGGTGCGCTACGAGGTGGCGGACGAGTTCTCCTACGCGATGAACTGTCACTGCTCGAACTGCCGCCGCACCACCGGTTCTGCCTTCAAGCCGTTCGCCGGGATCGAACAGACCAAGCTCCGCATCGTCCGGGGCGAGGACCAACGGACCATTTTCGGCGACGACACGACCCATGACGCGCACTGCGCCCGCTGCGGCTCGCTGCTTTATTCCCGGGTCCGTGAAGGAAAATGGGTCCATGTCGCCATGGGAACCCTGGTCGATGCCCCCTCCATTCGGCCGAGTGCCCACATTTTTGTGGGCTCCAAGGCGCCGTGGTACGAAATTACGGACAATCTGCCGCAATATCGGGGGCACATCGGGGATGCCTAGGGGGAATCCGGCCCCGCACGTGTCCGGCAGCGAACCGCCACCGCGCTGGCGCGACAAACAAAAGGGGGCTTTCGGCCTGTCGTCGGCGTCGCCTTCGTGACCTCCATCACAAGCGCCAATGGTGGGACTTGCTAAAGCGATGTCAAAGGGCCTCGAACTGCCCGGAACTCGGAAGCCGTGTCATGCGCAACCTGCTCAGACTTTGCCCGCTTCTCTTCGCTTTCGCGCTGCTGGTTGGCGCCGAACCCGCTTTCGCCGGGAAGCGCGTAGCATTGGTGCTTGCCAATTCCGCATATCAGCACGCGCCCTCGCTTGCGAACCCCGTCAACGACGGCTCGGTCATGGCCAGGACGCTGAAGGAGGCCGGATTTGACGTCGTCGATTCCCGCCACGACCTCTCGGCGCTCGACACGCGACGCGCGCTGCGCGACTTCGCCGATGCGACCCGCGATGCCGACATCGCGGTGGTCTACTACGCCGGCCACGGCATCGAGGTCGAGGGATCGAACTATCTGATCCCGGTCGACGCCAAGCTCGAGCGCGATACCGACGTCTATGACGAAGCGCTGTCGCTCGACCGCGTCCTGGTTGCGGTCGAGCCCGCAAAACAGCTTCGCCTGGTGATCCTCGACGCCTGCCGCGACAATACGTTCGGCAAGACCATGAGGCGCACGGTCGCTTCGCGCAGCATCGGCCGCGGCCTGGCCCAGGTCGAGCCCACCAGCCCCAACACGCTGGTCGCCTATTCGGCCAAGGCCGGTTTCACGGCGCAGGACGGCGACGGCGCTAACAGCCCGTTCACCGTCGCGCTGTCGAAGCATCTGACCACTCCGGGCCTCGATGTCCGCCGCGCCTTCGGCTTCGTGCGCGACGACGTGCTCAAGTCGACCGCCAACAAGCAGGAGCCCTTCGTGTATGGCTCGCTCGGCGGCGAGGATGTGCCGCTGGTGCCGGTCAAGGTGACGGCCGCGACCGCGGCGGCGCCCGCGCCGAATCCGCAGGCCGACATGCGTCGCGACTACGAGCTCGCGCTCCAGGTCGGCAACAGGCCGGCATGGGACGCGTTCCTCGCCCAGCACCCCGACGGCTTCTATGCGAGCCTCGCCAAGCTCCAGCTCGAGAAGATCGGGGCCGAGCAGGCCCATGCGGCGGCGACCGAAAAGGCCAAGCAGGCCGAGGCCGAGCGTGATCGTCTCGCCGCTCTCGGCGCGCAGAAGGATACTCAGGCCAAGGCCGCTGCCGATGCGAAAGCGGCCGAGCAGGTGCAGCTCGCCGCGCAGAAGGCCAAGGAGCAGGCGCAGCAGCAGGCGGCCGCTGCCGAGCAGCAGCGCGTCAACCTCGCCGCCGCGGCGCCGAGCGCCGCGCCGGCAAGCACAGCGAGCCCGGCCGGTACCGCAGTGGCCTCATTGACGCCAGCGACCACGCCGGCCGATCTCAACCGCTCGGTGCAGACCGAGCTCGGCCGCGTCGGCTGCTTCGCAGGACAAGCCGATGGCAATTGGAGCACGTCTTCGCAGCGCTCGCTGTCGCAGTTCAACCGCTACGCCGGCACCAAGCTCGACGTGAAATTGGCGAGCACCGACGCGCTCGATACCGTCAAGGCCAAGCCGTCGCGCGTCTGCCCGCTGGTCTGCGAGCACGGCTTCAAGGTCGATGGTGAAAAATGCACCAAGATCGTCTGCGGCGACGGCTATGCGCTGAACGACGACAATGAATGCGAGAAGAAGCGTGCCGCAAAACCCGCGCCGTCGAAGCCCGCGACCTCGCGGCGCGACGACAGCGAGGACCGGCCGGCGCGGCAGCGTCGTCCGCAGATGGGCTCTGCGGGCGGCATGGGCGGATATGGCGGCGCTGCCGCCGGCATCGCGGCGGGCTCGGGCCGCGCCTCAGGCGGCGGCAGTGGTCAGATCTATTGCGACAACAGCACCTGCCGCCAAGTCAACCGCGGCTGCCACCTGGAATATCGCGGCGGCGGCGGCCCGGGCAATGCGGCCAATGCCGAGGTGTGTAACTAGGGCGAGTTAGTGCCTCTCCACATTCGTCCTGGTGAAAGCCAGGACCCGTAACCACCGGCCCTGGTTTTGCGAAGACTCTTGGTTGGCAATTGAGCGCCGCAACTTCTTCCTGGGGTAATGGGTCCTGGCTTTCGCCAGGACGACACGGAGTTTACGTCGCAATCGCACTCGCCGCGATGTTCACCGTCAGCGCCAGCAACGCCGTATTGTAGATGAACGACACGATGCCGTGCGCGGTGGCGGTGCGGCGGATGGTCTTGTCGGTGATGCCGACGTCGGAGACCTGCGCGGTCATGCCGATCACGAAGGAGAAATAGACGAAGTCCCAATAGTCGGCGTGATCTTCCTTGTCGCCGCTCGGGAACTGCAACCCGCCGGGCTCGGCTTGGCGGTAATAGTCATATGCGTAGTGCAGCGCGAATGTCGTGTGCACCGCGGCCCAGGATAGCGCGATGGTAGCGATCGCGATGGTCAGCTCCGCCGCGCCGCGATGGGTGCCGAGCTCGGCGACGATCGCCGCGATGCTCGCGAACGCGCCCACCGCCGTCACCAGCAGAATGACGAAACGACCGTCGTCCTGCATCGCGGCAGCGCGGCGGATGTGCTGGTGATCGTTGCACAGCATCATTGCGTAGACCAGCATCAGATAGACCGCGATCAGCGCGTCCCAGCCGAGCACGAGCCGCGTCACCGGCCGCTGCACGCCCGGCACCAGCAGGCAGACGAGAATGCCGACACCCAGCGAGATGAACGTCCGCGGCCGCGCATACACCAGCCGCACCGGGCGCGACATCTTGCGGAAGCGAGCGAGGACGGGATCTTCCTTGCTGCCGCCCGCCATCGCTTGGCTAGCTCTTCCGCTCGGCGACAAACCGCGCGGCGGCCTGCAGCACGGCGGCGCGATCGCCGAAGATCGAGACCGCACTGTCGGCCCGCGCGAGCAGGTCGCGCACACGCTGTTTGGCGCCTTCGATGCCGAGCTGGGTGACAAAGGTGGTCTTGCCCATTGCTGCGTCCTGGCCCGAGGGCTTACCGAGCGCGGCCGCATCGCCCTCGACGTCGAGCAAATCGTCGGCGATCTGGAAGGCTTCGCCCAGCGCGCGGCCGTAATCGTCGAGCGCCTGATATTCCTTGGCCGTGGCCTGTCCGAGGATCGCGCCGGCGATGCAGCCATAGCGCAACAGCGCGCCGGTCTTCATCTGCTGGAGACGGGCGACGTCGACCGGCTCGCGGTCGCCGAAGCGGCCTTCGCCGGCGAGATCGAGCATCTGGCCGCCGACCATGCCGCCGATGCCGGCGCAGCGCGCCAACGCGCGCGTCAGGAGCAGCCGCACATTGGCATCACGATGAACCTCGTCGCGGGTGATGATGTCGAAGGCGAGCGTCAACAGGCCGTCGCCGGCGAGGATCGCGGTGGCATCGTCGGTCTTCTTGTGCAGGGTCGGGCGGCCGCGTCGCAGGTCTGAATTGTCCATCGCTGGCAGATCGTCATGGATCAGCGAGTAGCAGTGGATGCATTCGAGCGCCGCACCGGCGAGCAGCGCAGCCTCGCGGGGGACATCGAACACGGCCGCGCTCTCGGCCACCAGGAACGGCCGCAGGCGCTTGCCGCCGTTGAGGCTCGAATAGCGCATTGCGTCCATCAGCCGCTTGGGACGGGCGATTTCATCGGGCAGGATGTCGTCCGCCAAGAGGCGCCCGAGCAGGGCTTCGGTGTCATCAGCGGTCTTGTCCAGACGTTTGGCGAAATCGGACGGGGACGTGCCGGTCATCAAGAAAGGCTCCAGAACTAAAATTCGGCGGGACAATCCTTTATGCGCCCGCCTCAGTCAATCGTTTGGAAGGCCTAAAAAGTGCTGGAAAAGGCCCGAATTATCACAGACTTAATGGCTGGGCCGATGGCCGCGTTTCATTTTGCGCCGGAAAGGTCGATTTGCGCATCGTCAAAATCCTGCTGGTGATGCTCGCGGTCGCAGCTCTCGCGCCCTATGTGATCGCGCCGTTCTACCGCACCGGCCATCCCGTTTCGACGCTGATGGCCTGGCGCTTGCTCCGGGGCGCGCCGATGCAGCGGCAATGGATCGATCTGGCGGCGATGTCGCCCTCTTTGCCGCGTGCGGTGGTGGCGGCTGAGGATGCCCATTTCTGCAAGCATCACGGCATCGACTGGGGCGCGCTGCGGGAGGCGATCGACGACGCGCAGGAGGACGGCACGCCTTTCCGTGGCGCCTCCACCATTACCCAGCAGGTGGCCAAGAACCTGTTCCTCTGGCAGGGGCGGGACTTCGTCCGCAAGGCGCTGGAATTCCCATTGGCACTGTGGATCGATCTGGTCCTGCCCAAGGCGCGGATCCTGGAAATTTACTTCAACATCGCCGAGCTCGGGCCCCAGGGGCAGTTTGGCGTCGAGGCGGCCAGCGCCTATGCCTTCGGCAAGTCCGCCGCCAGCCTTTCCCCCCGGGAGGCGGCGCTGCTGGCCTCGATCCTGCCGAATCCGGTCAAACGCAGCGCCAGGACCCCGGGCCCGGGCGTCCGGCGGCTGGCCGGGACCTATGTGGCAAGGGCGCAGGCCAGCTCGCTTTTGACCTGCTGGCGGGAAAATCGCTGATTGTGGGCCCTTTTCGGGCGCATTTTGCGGTCCAGAACCCTAGCTTTGCGGCCAGCCTTCCTCTATAAGCCCGGCCTTGATCGGCATTCAGCTCGCCTCCTGTTGGGGTGCTGAGCAGTTCCCCGCGGACGATGCCCGGACAACACCAATCCCTAGAGGATATTGAAATGGCCGTTCCGAGAAGAAAAACCTCGCCGTCGCGCCGCGGCATGCGCCGCTCGGCGGACGCCATCAAGAAGCCGACCTATGTCGAGGACAAGGACTCCGGCGAGCTCCGTCGTCCGCACCATCTCGACCTCAAGACCGGCATGTACAAGGGCCGGCAGGTCCTGAAGAAGAAAGAGTCCTGAGGCAGGACTCTTTAACTCAGGCAGCACGACGTGACTTCGACGTGATCTGCCTGATTTCGGCCAAACCTTGAGATATGACGGTGACGGCGGCGGAGCGAATGCTTCGCCGCCGCATTGTCCTGCCCGGACATCTTGATCGAGAAGGCATTTCGCCGATGGTCGGTTTCCCGCTGCTTCTGATCCCGCTCGCGGTCTACAACATCATCGCCTTCCTGATGCCCAGCGTGTCCTTCACGGACGTGCTGTTCAAGGTGCCGATGATCACGGGCGAGACCTGGCCGGTCACACTCGCCGACGTGATGCTCGCGCTCGGCGTGGTGCTGCTGTTGCTCGAGGTGGTCAAGGGTGCGCGGCCCGGCTCGAAATTCCTGATGGATCATTTGCTGTCGCTGATCGTGTTCGGCGCGGCAGCGGCCGAATTCGTGATGTGGCCCAAATTCGGTAACTCCACTTATTTCCTGCTGGTGCTGCTCGCGATGGCCGATTTCCTCGGCGGTATCGCCCAGCGCACGCGCCGCCGCGCTACCTATGCCGCCGAGGCGGCGCCGGCGCCGCGCAAGGGTAAACGCCAAGCCGAAGCACCGGCGGATGAAGCTGCGCCCGAGCACAAGTTCGAGCCGGTGTCCGCGCCGCAAGCAGCACCGGTGGCACCACCCGCGCCCTCGGCGCAATCGGTCGCCGAATCCGTACTGATGGATCCCCCCGCGCCGAAACCCGCGCAGAGCATCACGCCGTCGCCGGAAATCCCCTCGCCGCATTTGCAGCCGGGCAACGGCACGCCGTCCTCGCCCGATGTGCCACCGCGCTAATCGACCTCAAGCCACCTGCCGCGTGCGGGCGGTAACGCTCGGCAGCGGGCGCTTGCTGCCATAGGCCATCCGCGCATCCTCGGAAGAAGCGCGGCGGAGCCGGCTGGCTTGGGGCAGGTGCTCGGCATTGGCCATGAGCTGGGTGACGAAGCTCGGATCGGGGCGCGGCAGCGGCGCCTTGTGGGCCCACGCAAGCGTCGGCATCAGCGACACCAGGGCCGTTCCCGTGCCGCTTTCCGCTTCGTCCGATCGATCGGTACTCAACATCGCAATCACCGTTGATCCGGCCAACTGTTGCGTTTCGGGACGCTGGTGCCGGTGCGTGTCATGTACTCGCAAGGCCTATGCCGGCCGGGCCGATTTGGTTCCCAAGCCGCCTTGGAACGTGGTTTCCAATTTGTTTATGAACTTTGCCTAGGTTCAAGGGCGAATCTGGCCCTATTCTGTGCCGGCTCAGGACTCCCTGCTGTCCCGAAACGAGGCGATTTTGACTCCCGCATTGCCGCAAGCCTCCGAAATCCTTGCCGCCCTCGGCCAAGCCGTGTTCGTCTGGGATATCGCCAGTGACGCCATCGTCTGGGGCGAGCAGATCGATGCCGTCTTCTCCGGCATCCCCGCCGCGCGGCTTGCGACCGGCGCCGAGTTCGCCAAGCTGATTGAGCCCGCGCAATCATTGCGGACCGCCGCGCTGGCGCAGACCTCCGCGGTCCACGGCGCCGACGGCACGCCCTACCGCGTCGAGTACGGCGTGCGCATGAGCGCCTCCGATCCCGTGGTCTGGATCGAGGAGACCGGCCGGTGGTTCGCCGGCCCCGACGGCCGCCCGGTGCGCGCGATGGGCTCCATCCGCATCAACAATGAGCGACACGCCCGCGACGAGGAGCTGACAAGGCTCGCCCGGCTCGATCCCCTGACCGGCGAACTCAACCGCTCCCATTTGATCGCGGCGCTGGCCGAGGCGATCGAGGAGACGACCCGTTTCCGCTCGACCGCGGCCTTCATGCTGGTCGGCATCGATCGTCTCGCGCGTGTCAACGACGCCTTCGGTTTCGATGTCGCGGATGCCGTGATCCTCGATGTCGCAAAACGCATCCGCCCGCGGTTGCGCGGCGGCGATGTGCTGGGCCGCTTCTCCGGCAACAAGTTCGGCCTGATCCTGAAGAACTGCACCGTCGACGACATGAACGTCGCCGCCGAGCGCTTCCTCGCCGGCATTCGCGACGAGGTGGTGCCGACCAAATCCGGCCCGGTGTCGGTCACTGCCTCGATCGGTGCCGTCAGCCTGCCGCGCTATGCCCGCAGCACCGATGAGGCGGTCAACCGCGCCCACGAAACGTTGGACGCCGCAAAGCGCCGCCGCGCCGGCTCGTTCGCGGCGTGGCGGCCGAATGCCGAGCGCGACGCGCAGCGCCGCGTGAACATTCGCGTCACCGACGAGATCGTCACCGCGCTGAACGAGCGCCGCATCAGGCTCGCCTATGAGCCGGTGGTATCGGCCGCCTCGCGCGAGGGCGCGTTCCACGAATGCCTGGTGCGGATGGATCAGGGCGACGGCCAGGTGCTGCTCGCGCCCGACATCGTGCCGGTGGCTGAGCGGCTCGGTCTCATCCGCCTGGTCGATCATCGCGTGCTCGAGCTCGTGGTTGCCGAGCTCGCGGCCGCGCCCGACATCCGGCTCAGCCTCAACATCTCGCCGGACACCACCATGGACCCGGACTGGTGGGCGGGAATCGAGTCGCTCATGCAGGCGCATCCCGGCGTCGCCGAGCGGCTGATCGTCGAGATCACCGAGACGGTCGCGATCCAGGACATCGACGACGTGCGCGGCTTCGTCACGCGGCTGAAGAATTTCGGCAGCCGCATCGCCATCGACGATTTCGGCGCCGGTTACACCTCGTTCCGCAATCTGCGCAAGCTCGGCGTGGACATCGTCAAGATCGACGGCGCGTTCGTGCAGAACATCACCCGCTCCGCCGACGACCGTGCTTTCGTGCAGACCCTGATCGACCTCGCCCGCCGCCTCGACATCAAGACAGTCGCCGAATGGGTGCAGGACGAAGAGGCGGCAAGCATGCTGCGCGACTGGGGTTGCGACTATATCCAGGGCCGGTTGATCGGGCTGGCGTCAGCCGACCGCCCGTGGGGTGTGCCGACGGACAGCGCGCTGCCGGCGGCGGGGTAGGGCATTCCCCAACGTCATGGCCGGGCTTGACGAGTGAGAGTGTGGAGAGACCTCACGCCACCCGCCGGACCGCGTTGAGGCGCTCGATCGTGTGGCCGACCTCGGCCGCCGGGCACGGCCTGCCGAAATAATACCCTTGCACCGCGGTGCAGCCGCATTCGCGTACGAAGTCGAGCTGCTCGATCGTCTCCACGCCCTCCGCAGTGGTCTCGACGCCGAGCACTGAGCCGAGGCTCGCGATGGTGCGGACGATGGCGATGCTCTCCGGGCTTTCGCCGAGCGTGCCGACGAAGGAGCGGTCGATCTTGATGCGGTCGAACGGAAACTTGCGCAAATAGCTCAGCGAGGAATACCCGACACCGAAATCGTCGAGGCTGACGCGCACGCCAAGCGAACGGAGCTGATGCAGGATCTCGATTGTCGCCTCGCTGTCGTCGAGCAGTGCCGTCTCGGTGACCTCGAGCTCGAGCCGCCGCGGCTGCAGACCGGCCTCGGCGAGCGCGCTCGTGACCATCGCCACCAGCCCGCGCGAGCGGAACTGTACTGGGGACAGGTTGACCGCGACGGTGAAGTCAGGCCAGGACGCAGCGGTCGCGCAGGCGGTGCGCAGCACCCATTCGCCGATCGGAACGATGAGGCCGGTCTCCTCGGCGATCGGAATGAACTCGGCCGGCGAGACCATGCCGCGTGACGGATGCTTCCAGCGCAGCAGCGCCTCGAAGCCGGTGAGCTCGGACGTGTCGAGCCGCACCTGCGGCTGGAACACCAGGTGGAATTCGTTGGCTTCCAGTGCGCCGCGCAGATCGTGCTCCAGCGCGTGCCGGCTGCGTGCATGTTCCTCCATCTCTGGCTCGAACAGCTGATAGGCGCCGCGGCCTTTGGCCTTGGCTTGGTAGAGCGCGAGATCGGCGCATTTCATCAACTCGTCGGCGTCGAGCCCGTGATCGGGTGCGATCGCGATGCCGACGGAGACGCCGATATGGATCGACTGGCTTTCCAGCGGCGGCGGACGGCCGATGATCTCGACCAGGCGGCGCGCGAGCCGCTCGGCCGATTGCGGCTGCGGACCGCGCTGGAGAACGGCGAACTCGTCGCCGCCGAGTCGCGCAACGGTGTCGTGCTCGCCGACATTCTCCTTCAGCCGCGCCGCGACCCAGCGCAGCAGCCTGTCGCCGGCGGCGTGTCCGAGCCTGTCGTTGACGGTCTTAAAATTGTCGAGGTCGAAGCACAGCACGGCCATGGCGCCGCCGGCGATGGCGACCTGGTTCAGCCCCTCGCTCATCTTCTCGCGGAACAGCGTGCGGTTGGGCAGATCGGTGAGCGAATCGTGCCGCGCCATATGCGCGACGCGAGCCTGGGCCTTGTGGCGCTCGGTGACGTCCTCGTAGGTGACGACCCAGCCGCCGTGTTCCATCCGCTTGTGGTTGAGCTTGATGATGCGGCCGTCGCTCAAATGGCGGTGCAGGGTGTGCTCGCCCTCGCGCAGCCGCTCGACATAGTCGGCATAGAGCTTGACCGCCGTGGTGTTCGGATGAATGCCGAGGGCGCAGCTATGCTCCATGATCTCCCGCATCGAGACGCCGGGCTTCACGATGTCCGGCGACAGGCCATACATCTCGATGTAGCGGCGGTTGCAGACGATCACGCGCAGAACGGAGTCGAGCATGCACAGGCCCTGGCCCATGTTGTTCAGCGCCGCGTCGAAGCGACGATATTGCTCGCTCAACTCCTCGACTGCACGCTCGCGCTCGCTGATATCCTCGTAGGTGGCGACAAACCCACCGTCGGGCAGCGCGCAGTAGCGCACCGAGATCACGGTGCCGTTCGACATGCTCCGCCGCATCGGCGAGGAATCGCGGCTCGCGATCCGCGCGCTGGCCACTTCGAGAAGCTGCTGCGGGCTGTACTCCGAGGCGAAGGCGCCGTTCGTCATCGAGCGTTCGATCAGCTCGGAGAGATGCGTGCCGGGCCTGGTCTCCTCCGGCGATAGCAGATAGATCTTCCGGTAGGTGGTGTTGCAGACGCGAAGGCGCATTTCGCTGTCGTAGAACGCGAGCCCGTGCGCCATGTTCTCCAGCGCCGCATCAAGGATGAAGTTCTGCTGCCTCAGGGTCTCTTCGTATTGCAGCCGCTCGGTGACGTCCTCGTGCACGGTCACCCAGCCGCCGTCGGGCAGGAAGCGGGACACTGCCTGCACCATCCGCCCATCGTAACGCATCACGAGCAGGGTTTTCGCCTTCCTGGCTCGCACATCGTCCAGTCTGGTGTCGTGGAACTCGTCACCCGACATGCCCGGCAGGTTTCCGCGCGACATCCAGTGATCGATCACCGTGCAGTGCGGGACGCCCGGCTTCACGACGTCGGCGTCGAGGTTGTAGAGGCGCAGGAAGCGCTCGTTGCAGACGACGACGCGGCTGTCGGCATCGTACATGATGAGGCCGTGCGACATGTTGGAAAGCGCATGCTGGCTGCGCTCGGTCTGGAGGCGCAATTCCACCTCGAGCCGGGCGAGGCGGCTGACGTCGTCGCAGATCGTCATCCAGCCGCCGCCGGGGAGCGGCTTCAGCTCGAGCGCCATGACGAGGCCGCTTGCAAGCCGCTGTTCGGTGCGGAACGGCTCGCCGGTCGCGATCTGCTTGACGCGCGTGGTGTAGAGCGCGTCGAGCTCGCTCACCGGGAAGTTGCCGAGCGATGCGCTGTGGGTGAGCACGTCGCGATAGCTCGTGCCGACGTGCACGATCTCGGCCGACATGTTGAACAGCGTGAGATAGCGCTGATTGACCAGCACGATCCGGTTGGCGGCGTCGTAGACGCAGACGCCCTGCTCCATGTGGTCGAGCGCAAGCTGGCTCAGCGCGACCAGGGCCTCCGGGCCCTGCTCGCGGCGTGCACCAAGCTCGTTGTTACGGGTCGACATCATCGGATCGGGACGGTCTCGGCGGGCAATTGACCTAACGCAAACGTAATTCAGCTGCCGAGGGTAGCGAAGAGGCGGGAAAATTCCCTTAAGCGCCGTAGTTTACGGAGGGTGACTGACGGTATGGAGTGCGCGTGTATCTCGGGCGCGCGACTGCGAGGTGTGGGAGCGCGCAATAAATGCCTTCGCCGGGACGACAGCGGGTGTGTGATGCGTCCTTAAGGCCCGTACAGCACGAGCTCGGTATCCGTCAGATCGGCCAGGCGCGGGCGGTGCGGGCCCTTGAAATATTTGCGGCCGCGCCGTTCGGTGTAGACGCCGACGAGGCCGGGGATCGGGCCGTTGGAATCGACGATCACCGAGATCTTGCCGAGCCGCAGCAGCAGCCGGCCGATGCGGCCGGCGCAGGCGGTGTATTCGGCGGCGCTGCGGCAATAGATCAGTTGCATCGCGGGCGGGGCGATGAAACCGCGCCGGATGCGTACCGCTTGCAGGATGAAGGGGAAAGTGCCCTGCGGGGTGCGGCAGACCAGGCTGAGGCAATTGTAGCGCGCGTGCCGCGTCAGGAGCTCGGTCTCGGCTTCGGAGAGACCTTCGATCTGCTTGGTGTGCGGCGAGATCACCTCGATCTTGCTCCAGCGCGAGGCGCGCGACAGCGCCGGCACCGAGAAGAACAGGCCGCGGCAATAGGGGCGGAAGCCCTGCGTCTCGATGATCGGCCAGGTCCACACAGCAGGGCTGATGTTGAGATAGGTCACGTGCTTGTGCCGCTGTGCGATCTTGGTCAGCAGCGGGGCATAGTTGCGGTAGGCCGGCTCGACATACCAGCTCGACAGGTTGCACTGGATGGCGGTGTCTTCGCCGTCCTTCCGCGTCGTGTAGATCAGCAGCAGCACCCCGACCGGCGTGCCGTCATCGTCGAGCATGTAGCCGAAACGCGGATAGCCTTCCGGTACCGGTCGGAAGGCCTGCCGACGCAGGCCCTGGATCCAGTAGTTGCGCGAGCGGCCGACGAAGCCGCGCGTCAGCAAGTCCGCGATGGCTTCAACATCGGACTCGGTGATCTCGCGGCATCGGACCTTGGTATGAATCACGCTCGTCTTGCCCGTGGAAATGATAGGCCTCGTTCCGTTAGCGCCAGCCTTCGCCATGGGCGTCGGCCGCGACCTGCGGCTGCATGCCCAGGATGTCTCGCACCTTGGCGGGCCAGGCGGAGAGATCGGTGCCATGGGTGTGGAACATCGCGACGGCCAGGCGATCCATGCCGAAGGCGACGCAGCCGGTATGGGCCGGTTCACCATTGGCGTCCTGGATGTCCCAGGTCGTGCCGAAATGTTCGCGGTGATAGTTGAAGCTCATGCAGGCGGTCGGCTGCTCCTCGGAGCGCAGCGGGATCAGCAGCTCGAACTTGAGCTGCTGCTGCTTCTGGCTCACCGCCTTCATCTGGCCGACGCGCCCGAAGAAGGGGTCGCTGGCGTAGTCGACGCGGAAACTCAGGCCGAGATCGATCGCGATTGCCTGCGCACGCACCATCCAGCGCTCGCGGAAATCGGCGACGTCGTCGGGAGTGCCGATGCAGACATATTCCCGCATCCGGAACGATTGCAGCCGGTCAAGATGCTTCGACGGCTCGCGGCGGAAGCAGTCGGCGGCGACGTCGAAGCGCAAGCCGCCCTTGGGCAGCTGGCCGCGGCTCGCCGCGATCGGGTAGACGGGGTAGCAGGCGGCCGGCGACAGCACGAGATCGGCCGGCGAGAGCGAGGTGGTCCAGTCGCCGCCGGCATCAAAACGGCTCACCGCGGCGTTGATTTCGCGCTCGGTGCCGTGCAGGCCGCAGACGCAGCCGAGCAGGTTCGGAAAGCTCTTCAGGTAGCCGGACTTTTCGAGCTGGACGCGGCTCATCACCGGCGGAAAGCGCATCACTTCGGTGCCCGCTTCACGGTGCCGGGTGATCAGCGCGGCGAGCCGCTCGACTATGCCTTCATAGATCGCGGTGCGGGCGTATACGCCATCCGCGCCCATGCGGTGGAACAGCGTGTCGGCGAGATGATCGAGCGGATCGACGGCCTGCGGCGCGGTTTCGGGCGAATTGGGGAGAACAGCAATGTTCATGTTCGACTTCCTGCTATCTGAAATTATTCTTGTTGGTCGCCAAGGCTGGTTAATCTTGGAGGCTCGTCAATCCTGAAGGCACGTCAGTCTCGAAGGCTTGTCAGTCACGAAGGCTTGCCGGCACGCCGCTCATCAGCGTCGATGTTGCGGCATTGGCCAGAATGCGGTCGTTGTTGATCATGATCGGCGACGACAGCACGTCGCGCAGGTGGCGGCCCATGGTGAACTCGCCGTCATTGCGATAGCCGGAGAGGCCGGCCGTACGCATCGCATGCATCACGGTCTCGACCGCGAGCTCGGAGGCCTGGACTTTCAGAAGCGTGATCGACGACTGGAAGTCGAGCGAGCTCAGCGCGCGCTCATCGTGCTCGGCGCGGGCGAAAGCATCGAGATTGGCCGCAATCAGCGCGCGAAGCTTTGCCAGCGACATCTTCGCGGCGGTGAAATGCGCGGCGGCCGGCGGCATCTGCCCGCCGGAGCTGCGGGCCGCCTTACGGACGAAGGCCTGCGCGCGGGTCACGGCCGCAGCCGCAATGCCGGCCCAGGTCGACGACCAGCATAGATGCGCGAACGGTGTCATCGTCTGCGCATGGATCTTGTCGTAGGACTCAGGGAAGACGCGATCGGCGGGGCAGTCCACCCTGAGCTCGAACCCGGTCGAGCAGGTGCCGCGCATGCCGAGCGTTTCCCAGCCCAGCGTCCGCTTCAGCGAATAATCGTCCTTGGCAAGTGCCAGCAGCACCTGGTCGGACGCAGAAGCGTCGGTGGCGCGGCGGGCGATGGTGACGAGGCCGTCGGCCTCGGCGCCGTAGGAGATCACCGTGGCGTCCCGCACGAGCGAGACGGTATCGCCGGCGTGGTCGACGGCGGCCGCGCTGGCGCGGATATTGCCGCCGTTCTGGCCTTCGGTGGTGGAGGAGGCGAGCAGCCACTGGTCGCGGGCGACTCGGCGCATCATGGTTTCCATCCACGGAATGCCGTGGCCGTGCCTGATGACGCAGGCGACCTTGGTCTGGTGCATCGCGTAGATCATCGCGGTGGAGGCGCAGGCGCGTCCGAGCGCGTAGCAGATGTCGGTGACATCGTGGATCGAGGCACCGAGCCCGCCGAACTCGACGGGGATCATGACGCCGAGCAGCTTTTGCTCGCGCGCGGCTTCGAAAGCCTTATGCGGAAAGCGGGCATCGCGATCGACGCCGTCGGCGTCGGCGGCGGCCGCAGTGGCGGTTCGCGCCGCGCGCTCGACCAAGGAGGGACCCTGTTCGAGGAGGCTCGCCTGCGTTTCGTCGACAGTAAGGATCGCTTCACGCACGTTCATGCTCGTCCGCCTCCGGTTCGCCGTTCAGGATCGCCGGCATCACTCGCGATGCCGTGCAGCGATCCTCCGGCCATCTTTGCTTGTGAGGTGAGGCTACGGATTTAATTCAAATTCGTCGATGAAATAGAGGGTAAACGAACTGCAATTCCCAATGAACAGTTAAGGTCGGGTTGTTGGCGTCGCCGAAATTCCCGGTGTCGCGTTAGCGATTTGGAAGAAGCATGAAGTTTAGTCAATCTGAGTCATCGTTTACTAAGAAACGCGAAGTAATGGTGCCGCCCATTGCGGGATCGGCTGGCCGTGCCCATCGTAGCTGGCAATCCGGTCCGACCTCGATAGACAGATGGGAATTTGCCGATGCAGGCCTTCGATACCGACGTGCGCAATCGCATCATCAAGCTGGTGAAGGGCATTCTCGAACAGAATTCGCTCGCGGCTGATGTCGCGCCGGCGGCGAAGCTCGTCGACGCCGGCCTGACCTCGATGGACATGGTCAATCTGATGTTGGGCGTGGAAGCCGAGTTCGATTTCACCATCCCGCAGTCCGAGATCACGCCTGAGAATTTCCAGTCGGTCGAGACGCTGGAGCGCATGGTGGCGAGCCAGTTGCAGCCGGCAACGGCGGCTTAATTAGACGCACGATTTCCTCCCCGGGTCGTCCTGGCGAAAGCCAGGACGACACCGAATGTTTGGCGCGGCGTGTCCTTCTCCTGACGACACCCAACCCACGACCCCCGTTCCAAAACCCCCGCAAAACTGGCATAGCTTCTCCACGGGATCGCGCGGCGCGAACGGGTGGAGCAGGCATGACGCAGGCGGTATTGGGCATCATCGGCGGCTCCGGCATCTACGATCTGCCGGGACTCGAGGGCGCGCAGGAAGAGGTGATCAGCAGTCCCTGGGGCGAGCCATCGGCGCCGCTGCGGCGCGGGACTATCGCAGGGTTGCCGATTGTGTTCCTGCCGCGCCACGACAAGGGCCACCGGCTATCGCCCTCCGACATCAACTATCGCGCCAATATCGACGTGTTGAAGCGCGCCGGCGTCACCGATCTGATCTCGCTCTCGGCTTGCGGCTCCTTCAAGGAGGAGATGCCGCCCGGAACCTTCGTCCTGGTCGACCAGTTCGTCGATCGCACCTACAAGCGCGAGAGCTCGTTCTTCGGCAGAGGCTGCGTCGCGCATGTGTCGATGGCACATCCGGTTTCGCCGCGGCTGCGCATCCATCTGGCCGCAGCGGCCGAAGCCGAGGGCATCGCGGTCGCGCGGGGCGGCACCTATGTCTGCATGGAGGGACCGCAATTCTCCACCTATGCGGAGAGCATGACCTACAAGACTCTTGGCTATTCCGTGATCGGCATGACCAACATGCCCGAGGCAAAGCTCGCTCGCGAGGCGGAGATTTGCTACGCCACGGTCGCGATGGTGACGGATTTCGACTGCTGGCATCCCGATCACGACGCCGTCACTGTTCAGGACATCATCCGCGTGCTGAGCTCGAACGCCGACAAGGCCAAGACACTGGTGGCGCGGCTGGCCAAGGAGTTTCCGCGCGAGCATGAGCCGTGCCCGATCGGCTCGGATCGCGCGCTCGACACCGCGCTGATCACGGCGCCCGAGGCGCGCGATCCGGAACTGTTGAAGAAGCTCGATGCGGTGGCGGGGCGCGTGTTGCGCGGCTGAGACGAAAGGCAGAATGCCATGAAAGTCGACGGCAAGCATTTTCGCAGCATCTGGCGCGAGCGCGACGGCTGGTCGGTCGGCGCGATCGACCAGCGCAGGCTGCCGCATGAGTTCGTCGTCGCGCGGCTCATCTCGTGCGAGGACGCCGCCACCGCGATCCGCGACATGCTCGTGCGCGGCGCGCCGCTGATCGGCGCGACGGCGGCCTACGGCATGGCGCTCGCCATGCGCGAGGACAGTTCCGATGCCGGCCTGAAGCGCGCCTACGAGACGCTTGTCGTGGCGCGGCCGACCGCGATCAATCTGAAATGGGCGCTGAACGAGATGCGCGCGACGCTTGCACCGATCGATCCGCTGGAGCGGGCCGAGGCTGCCTACGCGCGCGCCGACGAGATCGTCGAGCAGGACGTCGAGATCAACCGCGGCATTGCCGGCAACGGCTTGCGGCTGATCGAGGCGATCGCGGGCAAGAAGGAGCCGGGTGAGGTGGTCAACGTGCTGACCCATTGCAATGCCGGCTGGCTCGCGACCGTCGACTGGGGCACCGCGACTGCGCCGATCTATCTCGCGCATGAGCGTGGCCTCAAGGTCCATGTCTGGGTCGACGAGACCCGCCCGCGCAACCAGGGCGCCTCGCTCACCGCCTGGGAGCTCGGTCATCACGGCGTGCCGCATACCGTGATTGCCGACAATACCGGCGGACATCTGATGCAGCATGGCATGGTCGACCTTGCCATCGTCGGCACCGACCGTGTCGCGGCCAATGGCGACGTCTGCAACAAGATCGGTACGTATCTGAAGGCGCTTGCCGCGTACGACAACGGCGTGCCGTTCTACGTCGCGCTGCCGTCGCCGACGATCGATTTTGCAGTGAATGACGGTATCAAGGATATTCCGATCGAGCAGCGCAGCGGCACGGAGGTCACCGACATGACCGGGCGCACCGCGGACGGCCGGCTCGAGACCGTGCGCATCGTGCCGGAGGGCTCACCGGTCGCGAACTATGCCTTCGACGTGACGCCGGCGCGCCTCGTCACCGGGCTCATCACCGAGCGCGGCGTCCTGAAGCCGGATCGCGCGTCGCTTGCGGCAGCCTTCCCCGACCGGATCGCGGCCGCGACGGAGTAGTTGGTGCTAGCTCAGCTTCAATCCCGTCGCCGCCTCGAGCTCGGCGACCGCTTGCGCGCCACTGGCCACCTTGATCGTGGTCATGCCCATCTCGCGCGCGGGCTTCAAATTGACGCCGAGATCGTCGAGATAGACGCAATTGCTGGGATCGACCTTCAGTATCTCGACCATCATCCGGTAGATGCGCGGGTCGGGCTTGCGCAGGCCGATCTTGGCGGATTCAATCACGTGGTCGAACAGCGCCATCACCTCGGCGACATAGAGCGTGCGTCCGGTCAGGCTGCCGATCGCGTTGGCCGGAAGGTTGTTGGTGATACAGCCGGTCTTGAATTGCGCATTGATACGCTTCAGGGCCTCGACCATCTCGGGGCGCAGATCTCCTTGAAGCAGCGGCAGCACGTCACGCCCACGCACTTCCGCGCCAAGCGCGAGCGATTCGACAGCGAACAGCTTGTCGAACGTGTCGATGTCGACCTCGGCGCGCTCGAACTTGGCCCAGGCGTTTTCAAGATGGTTGGCGGCATTGGTGCGCCGGATGATGTCGATGGGCAGGCCGCGCTCCGTCTCGAACCGCGCAAACGCCTCGAACGGCGAGGTCGTCAACACGCCGCCAAAATCAAAGATCACAGCCTCGATTGCCAATGTTCCGCCCTCGTCAATTCTCTGCCAAAACGGCTAGCATGCGCTATGGACAAGGGCCAGTCCGAAGCCATCCCAAGCCCTCATCGCTTCGATCGATAAGACGCATTCCCATGCCAAAGTCTGCCACACTCATCGCAGCCGCGCTGCTGCTCGCCACACCCGCCCATGCCGTCGTCGGTGGCGGCACGCCGCAGGCTGATGGTGTCGCACGCGCGGTCGTCACCATTGTCGGCTCGCGCGGCAATTTCTGCACGGGTAGCCTGATCGCGCCAAAGCTGGTGCTCACCGTTGCCCACTGCGTGCAGCCCGGCGCCGACTACAAGATCGTCGACTACGGCGCCGATGGTAAGCCGCAATTGCTGAATGTCCGTACCCTCGCGATCCATCCGAACTTCAACATGCAGGCGATGCAGGGGCATCGCGCCACCGCCGACGTGGCGCTCTTGCAACTGGAAATTCCACTGAAAGGAAAATCGACGGTGCCGGTCGGCGCGCCGAATATTCCAATTCAGGTCGGCAGCCGCTTCACCATCGCCGGTATCGGCGTGACAGTGCGCGGTGACGGCAAGAGCGGCGGTGCGACGCGCGTAGCCGCGCTTGTTGCCACCGGTCAACCCGGCACGCTCCAAATTCGGCTGGTCGATCCCGTAACCAACGGTGTTCGCGACGGAATCGGCGCCTGCACCGGCGATTCCGGCGGCCCGGTGTTGGAGGACAAGCCGAGCGGTCCCGTGCTCGTCGGCGTCATCAGCTGGTCGACCGGGCCGAACGGCGCCGCCGGCTGCGGCGGATTGACGGGGGTCACGCCGCTCACGCTCTATCGCGACTGGATCTTGCAGACCGCGCGGAGCTGGGGTGCGGCGCTGTGATTTGACCGCGGCTTGATCTATGTCATTTTGAAGTGGAAGCGCGATCGGCGACCATGCCCGTCGCGGAGGAAACGCGCCGTCCGGTCAAGGACGGCCATAAAAACAAGCAAGGCATAGAAGCAACAATGAATGTCGCTGTTCGCAGTCACGCCACGACCAAACAGGCCTCAGAGCATTTCGACGTGCTGATCGTCGGTGCCGGCATTTCCGGCATCGGCAGCGCCTATCATCTGACAAAGCAGCTTCCCGGCACCAGCTTCGTCATCCTGGAGACGCAGGCGACGTTCGGCGGCACCTGGACCACGCATCGCTATCCCGGCATCCGATCGGACAGCGATCTCCACACCTTCGGCTATAGCTTCAAGCCCTGGGTCGGTCCGCCCATCGCAACCGCCGAGAAGATCCTCGCCTACATGAACGAGGTGATCGACCAAAACGAAATCGCCACGCATATCCGCTACAAGCACAAGATCAATTCAGCGAGCTGGTCGAGCGCGCAAAATCTCTGGACCATCGAGGCGGTAACGACCGATACCGGCGAGGCGAAGACATTCACCGCCAACTTCCTCTGGATGTGCCAGGGCTACTATCGCCATTCGGAAGGCTACACGCCGGAATGGAAGGGCATGGACCGCTTCAAGGGCCGCGTCGTCCATCCGCAGACCTGGCCGGATGATATCGATCTCGCGGCTAAGAAGGTGGTCGTGATCGGCTCGGGCGCGACCGCGGCGACGCTGGTGCCGAACATCGCGGACCACTGCGCGCATGTCACCATGCTCCAGCGTTCGCCGACCTATTTCCGGCTCGGCCGCAACGCCATCGAGATCGCAGAGGAGTTGCGCAGGCTCCAGGTCGAGGAGACCTGGATCCACGAGATCGTCCGCCGAAAGATATTGTTCGAGCAGGATGCGTTCACGAAGCTCTGCGTGAGCAAGCCCGAGCAAGTGAAGAAGGATTTGATCGGCCAGATCAGCGCGGTCCTCGGGCCGGACTACGACGTCGAGACGCACTTCACGCCAACATATCGGCCGTGGCGGCAGCGCATTGCCTTCGTGCCCGATGCCGACCTGTTCAAGGGCATTGCGAGCGGCAAAGCCTCCGTCGTGACTGACGAGATCGAGTGTTTCGTCGAGAACGGCATTCAGCTCAAATCGGGCGAGCTGCTCGATGCCGACATCATCGTCACCGCGACCGGCTTCAACCTCGCCGCACTCGGCGACATTGCCTTCGAGATCGACGGCAAGCCGCTCGCCTTCGGCGATACCGTCACCTATCGCGGCATGATGTTCACGGGCGTGCCGAACATGGTCTGGGTCTTCGGCTATTTCCGCGCGAGCTGGACGCTGCGCGTCGACCTCGTCGCCGATTTCGTCTGCCGTCTGCTCGGACATATGAAGGAGAAAGGCGCGAACAAGGTCGAGGTCGAGTTGCGTCCCGAGGATCACAACATGCCGATCCTGCCCTGGATCGATCCGGAAAACTTCAACCCCGGCTACATGATGCGCAACATGGACCTGTTGCCCAGGCGTGGTGACAAGCCGGAATGGCAGCACAGCCAGGATTACTGGACCGAGAAGGACGAGATCCCGAAGACGGATCTGGACGACAGGGCGTTCGTGTATAGGTAAGGGGGGCTATTCTTGTACATGTGAGGGGCGGATACGGTCGCCACACACTTCGCTGTCGTCCCGGCGAAGGCCAGGACCCATACCGCGGAATCTATCGGTCCCGATGGTGGCAGTCCCACGATGACGGGTCGTCGCCAAACTTCTCCCTGTGGTTGATGGGGTCCCGGCCTTCGCCGGGACGACACTGTTTGTTTGGCGGGTAGTAGCTCAACTCATTCGCAGCAAGGCTACGAATTCCTCCGCGTCGCAATCGCCGCCGCCGCAGTCCTGTTCTCCACGCCGAGCTTGGAGTAGATCTGCTCGAGATGCTTGTCGACCGTGCGCGGGCTCAGTCCCAGGATCTGCGCGATGTCGCGGTTGGTCTTGCCCTTGGAGAGCCAGCCCAGCACCTCGCCTTCGCGGGTGGTGAGGCCGAGCTCGCTGGTGAATTCGGGCGGCAGCGTGGTGCCGGCCTCCCTGGAGAGCCGCAGCAGGAACTCGTTCGGCGCGGTTTCGCCCACGTAGTAGAGCCGGAGTTGCGCATTGTCGGGCAGGGAGGCCGCCTGCGACTTCGAGCTGCCCTTGCCTTTTGCCTGCTCCAGCCATTGCAGCAGAGATGGCGGCAGGACGAAGTCGTCATCGGCCTGCGCGCCTTGATGATCGGCAAGCAGCTTCTGCGCCTGCGGCGTGGCCCAGAGAACCTTGCCCTGCTGGTTGACCGCGAACAGGAAGCGCCCGGAGACATCGAGCGCGGCACGTGCGCTCTGGGTCAGCCGTGCATTGCCGAGATGGACGCGGATACGCGCCAGCATCTCCTCGATCACGATCGGCTTGGCGACATAGTCGACGCCGCCGGCTTCTAGTCCGCGCACGATATGCTCGGTTTCGGCCAAACCCGTCATGAAGATCACGGGCACATTGGCGAGCCCCGCATCGCGCTTCAGGCGCCGGCAGGTCTCGAACCCGTCTATGCCTGGCATCACGGCGTCGAGCAGCACGATGTCGGGCGTGATCTGTTCTACGATGCGCATTGCGGCCGCGCCGTCGAGCGCGACCATGACCGTCATCCCTGCGCCGTCGAGCGCGTCGGTGAGCAGCCGCAGCGTCTCCGGGGAGTCGTCGACGACCAGCGCGACGTCGCGCTTTTTCGGCTCAGTGTTCATACGCATGCAATGTCTTCAATGTGGCCATATACTGGTCGAGGTCGAAGCGATCGACCAGCGATTGCATCTGCGCGACGAAGTCGGCGTGCTCCGGATACTCGCTGCCGATCTCGTCCAGCTTCAATTGGATGGCCTTGACGTAGCCGATCTGACCGAGCCCGATCAGCGCCTCGACGTGCCGCACCGGCGGCCGTGAACCGCTTTCCGGCTGCCACAGTGGCACGACGATCTCGTCGGAGCCGTATTGCCATTCGATCTTGAGAAGCTGGCGGATAGCTTCCAGGAGCCGCGGGATGTCGATCGGCTTCATCAGATAGCCGTCGTGGAAGGGCTGCGCCAGCGGCGTGCCGTGGGCCTCCAGCGCGCTCGCCGACACCATCAGGATGCGCGCCTGGTGATGTCCGCTCGCGCGCAGCGACTCCGCCACGGTCCAGCCGTCCATGCCCGGCATCGAGATGTCGAGCAGGAACAGATCGGGCCGGCAATGCTGCGCCAGCGCGAGGCAGCCCGGGCCGTCGGCGGCGCTGAGCAGGATGAAGCCGAGCGGCGTCAGCACCTCGCGCAGGAGGTCGCGATGGACGGGATCGTCGTCGGTGATGAGGATGGTCTTGCGCGCACCGTGATAGCCCGAGACCGGGGCCTCCACCGGCGCAATACGCCGGGGATTGGTGACCTCCGAGAGCAGGATCTTGACCTTGAACGTGCTGCCGATACCGACTGTGCTCGTCACCCTGATGTCGCCGCCCATCACGCCGGCCAGCAGCCGGCTGATGGTCAGGCCGAGCCCGGTGCCGCTGTGCGGTTGCGAGACCCCGAGCGCACCGCGCTCGAAGGGAGCGAAGATGCGTTCGAGATCGTCGCTTCGGATGCCGGGACCGGTGTCGATCACCTCGAACTCGGCGACCGGGCTGCGGTAGTGCACCACGAACTGCACGCTGCCGCTTTGGGTGAACTTGATCGCGTTGGAGAGCAGATTGATCAGCACCTGACGCAGCCGCTTCTCGTCGGCATACACCACGGTCGGCAATGTTGCCGGACGCCTGAACACGAAGTCGATGCCTTTGGCCGCGGCCTGAAGGCGGAACATGCCGACGAGCTGATCCAGAAACTCGCTAAGCCGCACCTCGTCGCGTGACAGATAGAGCCGTCCCGCCTCGATCTTGGAAATATCCAGAATGCCGTCGATCAGGCCGGAGAGGTGATCGGCGCTGCGGCGGACGACGCGGACCTGGCCGCGCGGCTTGGCGTGCAGCGTCGTATCCTGCTCGAGGAGCTGAGCATAACCGCTGATCGCGTTCAGCGGCGAGCGCAGCTCATGGCTCAGGCCCACCACATAGCGGCTCTTGGCAAGGTTGGCGGATTCGGCGACCTCCTTGGCGCGCTGAAGCTTGGCGTCGGTGCGCTTGTGGGCGTCGATCTCCTGGATCAGCAGCGTCGTCTGTCGTTTAGTTTCGGCCTCCGCCGCGCGGCGGCTCTGCTGCGCCAGCACGAACAGCCAGGCCACCACGCCGATGATGATGCTGAGCGAGAAGAACACCTTCCAGAGCACGTTGGAGACGAGCACGTTCTCGCCGTGCACGCTGGCCAAGGTCTGGAGATAGATCAGTCCAAGCACCAGCGCGACGAGGCCGGCGGAGACGACGAACACGCCGATGTAATGGCCGAACTGCGAGTTGATCCGCTGATAGATCGCCTGCGGCAGGATCTTGCCAAGCGCGTCCGAGAATTGCACCTGCGCGCGCGCGTGCGGCTTGCAGAGGTCGTGGCAGCGAGCGTCGAGGGAGCAGCACAGCGAGCAGATGGGGCCGGCATAGGCGGGGCAGGACGTCATGTCCTCGGGTTCGAAATTGTGCTCGCAGATGCAGCACTGGATCGACTCGATGTTGGCCCAGCTCCGCTTCGGCTTGCGCGCGATGTAGAACTTCCCGTCGGTGAGCCAGGCGATGACCGGTGCGGTGACAAAGGCAACCGTCAGCGCGACGAAGGCGGCAAGCGCCTTCATGGTCGGGCCGAACAGGCCGTAGAACGCCGCAATTGAGACGATGATCGCGAGCGTCATCGCGCCGACACCGACCGGGTTGATGTCGTAGAGATGCGCGCGCTTGAACTCCATTTGCGGCGGACGCAGGCCGAGTGGCTTGTTGACCACGAGATCGGACACCAGAGCGCCGACCCAGGCAATCGCGACGTTGGAGTAGAGCGCAAGCGTCTGCTCAAGTGCTTTATAAACGCCGATCTCCATCAAGAGCAGCGCCACCATCACGTTGAATACCAGCCAAACGACGCGCCCGGGATGGCTGTGCGTCAGGCGCGAGAAGAAGTTCGACCAGGCGATCGATCCGGCATAGGCGTTGGTGACGTTGATCTTGAGCTGCGACAGGATCACGAACGTGCCGGTCAACGCCAGAGCGAGGTCCGGGTCCGACAGCACGTATCGAAATGCCACGAGATACATATGCGCGGGCTCGGCGGCCTCTTCCGGCGGCACGCCGTGGCTGAGCGCAAAGAAGGCGAGGAACGAGCCGGCCAGAAGTTTTAGCGCGCCGAGCACGATCCAGCCCGGTCCTGCGCTCATCAGCGCAATCCACCACGACGTCCTGGAGGTGCGGCGGTCGCGTGGCAAAAAGCGCAGGAAGTCGACCTGCTCGCCGATCTGCGCCACCAGCGAGAACACCACCGAGGAGGCGACGCCAAACAGCAACAGATCGAAATGTCCGCCGAGGTCGCCGTGCTCGCCGGCGAATTTGTGCCATTCCGCAAAGGAGTGGGGGTTAGCCCATGCAATCGCGGTAAAAGGCAGGATGTGCAGGATGACCCAGAGCGGCTGCGTCCAGAGCTGGAAGCGGCTGATCAGCGTGATGCCGTAGGTCACGAGCGGGATGATCGCGACCGCGCTGATGAGGTAGCCGATCGGACGCGGTATGCCCAGGCACATCTCCAGCGCGGTCGCCAAGATTACTGCCTCGACCGCGAAGAAGATGAACGTGAAGGAGGCGTAGATCAGCGACGTAATGGTCGAACCGATATAGCCGAAGCCGGCGCCGCGGGTGAGGAGGTCAATGTCGATGCCGCATTTGGCGGCATAATAGGCAATCGGTACGCCGCAGCAGAAGATGATGGCCGAGACGACGAGGATCGCGGCAGCGGCGTTGGTGACGCCGTAATTGAGGGTGATGGTGCCGCCGATCGCTTCAAGCACCAGGAATGAGATCGCGCCGATGGCAGTGTTGGCGACGCGGGCGGCGGACCAGCGGCGCGCGCTCTTGGCGGTGAAGCGCAGCGCGTAGTCTTCCAGCGTCTGGTTGGCGACCCATTGATTGTACTGGCGCCTGACGCGGTCTATTCGCTGCCGCCCTGCCACTTAACCCCACTCCCGAAGTCGTCCGGTCCCTCGCAAATCCCGTACCAAAAGCCTACGTCGGTATTTTGCGGTGCAGTATACGCGATCTTGCGTATGCTTGCAGTGCACAAATTCGAGCCATCCTCATGGCACCAATCGCGTGTCCTCGAACAAAAAGTGGGGTGCTCATGTCAGACGAAGCAAACAAAGGCCTGTTGTCGCCGCTCCGGCGAAAACTGTTGATGGGGATGGCGGCATTGCCGGCCATCACGATGCTGCCGCGGCCGTCGCTGGCACAGTCGCCGGCGACCTCGGCGGTCAACACCACGGGTCTTGCGGTCACCGACACCGAGGTGACGGTCGGCATCCTGCATTCGGCGACTGGCACCATGGCCATCTCCGAGACCGGCTCGATCGAGGCCGAGAAACTTGCCATCGAGCAGATCAACGCCGCCGGCGGCGTGCTCGGGCGCAAGATCAAGTTCATCCAGGAAGACGGCGCCAGCGACTGGCCGACTTTCGCGGAGAAGGCCAAGAAGCTGCTCGTCAACGACAAGGTCGCGGCGATCATGGGCTGCTGGACCTCGGCCTCGCGCAAGGCCGTGCTGCCGGTGGTCGAGCAGTATAACGGCATGCTCTATTACCCGACCTTCTACGAAGGCCTCGAGCAGTCCAAGAACGTGATCTACACCGGCCAGGAGGCGACCCAGCAGATTCTCGCCGGCCTGAACTGGATCGCGAAGGAAAAGGGCGCGAAGTCGTTCTTCTTCATCGGATCCGACTACATCTGGCCGCGCACCTCGAACAAGATCGCGCGCAAGCACGTCGAAAACGTGTTGAAGGGCAAGGTCGTCGGCGAGGAGTATTATCCGCTCGGCAACACCCAGTTCAATTCGGTGATCAACAAGATCAAGCTGACCAAGCCCGACGTGATCTTCACCGACGTTGTCGGCGGCTCGAATGTCGCGTTCTACAAGCAGCTCAAGGCGGCCGGCATCGACCTCTCCAAGCAGGCGCTGCTGACGATCTCGGTGACCGAAGACGAAATCGACGGCATTGGCGGCGAGAACATTGCGGGCGCCTATGCCTGCATGAAGTACTTCCAGTCGCTCGACAATCCGAACAACAAGGCCTTCGTGCCCGCGTTCAAGAAGATGTGGGGCGAGAAGACGGTCATCGGAGACGTCACCCAGGCTGCCTATCTCGGCCCGTGGCTGTGGAAGTTGACGGTGGAGAAGGCGGGCTCCTTCGACGTCGACAAGATCGCGGCGGCTTCGCCGGGCATCGAGTTCAAGGGCGCTCCGGAAGGCTATGTGCGTATCCACGAAAATCATCACCTCTGGTCGAAGACCCGGGTGGGACGCGCCAAGCTCGATGGCCAGTTCGAGCTGATCTACGAGACCGCCGATCTGGTCGAGCCGGATCCGTTCCCCAAGGGCTACCAGTAAGACGCGGGCGAAGTCGCGGCGTTTGCCGCGGTTTTCCTCAAGATCAAGCCTCTCCCTGGCGTGGATCGCAAGTCCACGCCCAAGACCCCCGCGTCGCGAACCTGCTCGCGACGCGGGACCCTATCCCCCGACGGAGGACATCGATGTTCGGCGACTACTCGCTTGGTGACCTTGGCTCCATCTTCGTCATGCAGGGTTTTGCAGGACTGATCCTGTTCTCGGTCTACGTCCTGATGGCGCTGGGGCTTGCGATCATCTTCGGCCAGATGGGCGTCATCAACATGGCCCATGGCGAGTTCATGATTCTCGGGGCCTACGTCACCTGGATGACCTCGAATTTCTTCCAGTCCTATTTGCCAAGCCTGTTCAGCGGCTACTTCTTCCTCGCGATGATCCTGGCCTTCATCGCCTCCGGCGCATTGGGAATGCTGGTGGAATGGGTGCTGATACGGCATCTCTACAAGCGACCGCTCGACACGCTGCTTGCCACCTGGGGCCTCAGCCTGATGCTCCAGCAGGCCTATCGTTCCGTGTTCGGCGCGCGCGAGGTCGGCGTCGAGCTGCCGCAGTGGATGCTCGGGTCGCTGCACGTGACCGACAGCATCGAAGTGCCGATCAACGGCGTCTTCGTGATGTGCCTCACCGTCCTGATCACCGTCTGCGTCGCCTACGTGATGTACAAATCGCGCTGGGGCCGCCAGGTGCGCGCGGTGGTGCAGAACCGCATCATGGCCGGCGCCGTCGGCATCAACACCGAAAAAGTCGATCGCTATACCTACGGCCTCGGTTGCGGGATCGCCGGCGTCGCCGGCAGCGCCTTCACGATGATCGGCTCCACCGGTCCCACGTCCGGACAGCTCTACATCGTCGATACATTCCTGGTGGTCGTGTTCGGCGGTGCCGCGAGCCTGCTCGGCACCATCGCTTCGGCCTTCTCGATCTCGCAGACCCAATCCACCCTCGAGTTCTTCTTGTCGGGTTCGATGGCCAAGGTGCTGACACTGCTTGCCGTTGTCGGAATCCTGATGCTGCGGCCGCAGGGACTGTTCGCCCTCAAGGTCCGCAAGTGAGAAACAGAGGCTGATGCAATGACCGACAATCGGTTCTTCAATCGATCGGAGCTCATCGGAGTCCTGTTGCTCGCGGTCTTCCTGGTGGTGATCCTTCCGCTCACGCTCGATGTCTTCAGGCTCAATCTGGTCGCAAAGTACCTGACCTATGCCTTCGTCGCGCTGGGGCTGGTGATCTGCTGGGGCTATGGCGGCATTCTCAGTCTCGGCCAGGGCGTGTTCTTCGGGCTCGGCGGCTACTGCATGGCGATGTTCCTCAAGCTGGAAGCCTCCAGCCCCGAGAACACCAAGATCCAATCCACGCCCGGCATCCCCGATTTCATGGACTGGAATCAGATCACCGCGCTGCCGTTGTTCTGGAAGCCGTTTCACAGCCTCACCTTCACGATTGCCGCCATCATTCTGGTGCCCGGCATCTTCGCCCTGATCATCGGCACGGCGATGTTCAAGCGCCGGGTCGGCGGCACTTACTTCGCGATCATCACCCAGGCGGTCGCGGCCATCCTGACCATCCTGATCGTGGGACAGCAGGGCTACACCGGCGGCATCAACGGCATGACCGATCTGCGGACGCTGAAGGGCTGGGACATCCGGCCGGATCACGCCAAGATCGTGCTGTACTTCTTCGAAGTTGGACTGCTGTTCGTCTGCATCATGATCGCGCAGTTCATCCGGCACTCCAAGCTCGGACGCATCCTGGTTGCGATGCGCGAGAAAGAGGACCGGGTCCGCTTCTCCGGCTACAGCGTCGCGAACTTCAAGATCTTCGCCTTCTGCATCGCTGCCGTGTTCGCCGCGATCGGCGGCGCCATGTTCGCGCTCAATGTCGGCTTCATGTCACCGTCCTTCGTCGGCATCGTGCCGTCGATCGAGATGGTGATCTACACCGCGGTCGGTGGCCGGCTTTCGATCCTCGGTGCGGTCTACGGCACGCTGCTGGTCAATTTTGCCAAGACCAGCCTGTCGGAAACCTTTCCCGAATTGTGGCTGTTCGGATTGGGCGGGTTGTTCATTGCCGTGGTCCTGGCCTTCCCGAATGGTCTTGCCGGAATCTGGGGCGACTATGTGCAGCCGCGCATCGATCGCCTGATCTCGTCGCGCAAATCGAAACCCGAGGGCTGGACCGACAGCTCGGTCGCCGACGGCGCCCCGGCGGAGTGAGGAGATCATCATGCTCGTAGGTCACCAGCCCAAGGAATTTCTGCTCGCCGTCGAGGCGCTGACCGTGTCGTTCGACGGGTTCAAGGCGGTCAACGATCTCTCCTTTTACGTCGACGAGAACGAGATCCGCGTCATCATCGGTCCGAACGGCGCCGGCAAGACCACCGTGCTCGACCTGATCTGCGGCAAGACCAAAGCGACGTCCGGCTCGATCCAGTTCCGCGGCAAGGAGCTGACCCGGATGAAGGAGAACGAGATCGTGAAGACCGGGGTCGGCCGCAAGTTCCAGAACCCGTCGATCTATGACGATCTCACGGTGTTCGAGAATTTGGAAATTTCCTATCCGCGCGGACGCTCGGTGTTCGGTGCGCTGACCTTCACCCGCGACGCCGCCGTGCGCGACCGGGTGCATGAAGTCGCCGAAATGATCTTTCTGAAGGACCGGCTGAACGTGAACGCCGATCTGCTCAGTCATGGCCAGAAGCAATGGCTCGAGATCGGCATGCTGCTGATCCAGGACCCCGACCTGTTGATGCTGGACGAGCCCGTCGCCGGCATGAGCGTCTCCGAGCGCGCCAAGACCGCCGAGCTGCTCAACCGCATCATCAAGAACCGTTCCGTGCTGGTGATCGAACACGACATGAAGTTCGTTGAGGACATCGCGCACAAGGTCACCGTGCTTCACCAGGGCCAGATCCTCTCCGAGGGCACCATGGAGAAGGTGAAGAACGACCCCAAGGTCGTCGAAGTCTACCTGGGGCACTGAGATATGACGAAGTCGAGTGAATCCGCTGCGGCACTGACGGTCTACCTCTCCCCTTGTGGGAGAGGTCGGATTGCATCGCCAGATGCGATCCGGGTGAGGGGTATCTCTCCGCGCGCCAATCTGCCTTTCGTATCCGCAGATGCAGACCCCTCATCCGGCGCGGACTTCGTCCGCGCCACCTTCTCCCACAAGGGGAGAAGGAAGGCGTTCACGGCAAAACCGCCTCACTAGATTTCACACTGACCCGGGAAGCGATCATGCTGGCAATCTCCGATCTTCACGTCGCCTACGGCCAGAGCGAGGTGCTGCACGGGCTCAACGTCAAGGTCGCGCCCAACGAGATCGTCGCGATCATGGGCCGCAACGGCATGGGCAAGACGACGCTGATGAAATCGCTGATGGGCATCCTGCCGGCCAAGAGCGGCTCGGTGACCATGGACGGCGCCGAGCTCGGAAACCTGCCGAGCTACGAGCGGGTGGCCAAGGGCCTCGCCTATGTGCCGCAGGGCCGGATGATCTTCTCGACCATGACGGTGAAGGAGAACATCGAGACCGGCCTCGTTGTCTCCGGCGGGACCGAGGTGCCCGGCGACATCTACGAATTGTTTCCGGTGCTGCTGGAGATGAAGGGCCGCCGCGGCGGCAATCTCTCCGGCGGCCAGCAGCAGCAGCTTGCGATCGCGCGGGCGCTCGCCACCAAGCCGAAAGTGCTGCTGCTGGACGAGCCAACCGAAGGCATCCAGCCTTCCATCATCAAGGACATGGCGCGCACCCTGAAGCGCATCCGCGACGAGCGGGGGCTATCGATCGTCGTATCCGAACAAGTCCTGAGCTTTGCGCTCGACATCGCCGACCGCGTGCTGGTGATCGAGAACGGCGAGATCGTCCGTGACGATCCGCGGGACGCCGTCGATGCCGCGCAGGTCTCGAAATATCTGTCCGTCTAACCAACCGTGTAAAGGGGAGCATCTCGATGCCAGAGACACTGATCAAGGTCGATCTCACGAAGTCGCCCTATGAAAATGACATGGTGCACAACCGCTGGCACCCCGACATCCCGATCGTGGCCTGGGTCAATCCCGGCGACGATTTCATCATCGAGACCTATGACTGGACCGGCGGCTTCATCAAGAACAACGATTCCGCCGATGATGTGCGCGACATCGATCTATCGATCGTGCACTTCCTCTCGGGCCCGATCGGCGTCAAGGGCGCCGAGCCCGGCGACTTGCTGGTGGTTGACCTGCTCGATGTCGGACCGCTCAAGGAGAGCCTGTGGGGCTTCAACGGCTTCTTCTCGAAGCAGAACGGCGGCGGCTTCCTTACCGACCACTTCCCGTTGGCGCAGAAGTCGATCTGGGACATCAAGGGTCTCTACACCTCGTCGCGCCACATACCCGGCGTGAACTTCGCGGGCCTGATCCATCCCGGCCTGATCGGCTGTCTGCCCGATCCGAAGATGCTGGACATGTGGAACAAGCGTGAGGCCGAGTTGATCTCGACCAACCCGACCCGCGTTCCCGGCCTCGCCAACCCGCCGTTCGCACCGACCGCCCATGGCGGCCGCGCCAAGGGCGACGCCAAGGCCAAGATCGGCGCGGAGGGCGCGCGCACGGTGCCGCCGCGCGAGCATGGCGGCAATTGCGACATCAAGGATCTCTCGCGCGGCTCGAAGATCTACTTCCCGGTCTACGTGCCGGGTGCCGGTCTCTCGATGGGCGATCTGCACTTCAGCCAGGGCGACGGCGAGATCACCTTCTGCGGTGCCATCGAAATGGCCGGCTGGCTGCATCTGAAGGTCGAGGTGATCAAGGACGGCATGGCGAAGTACGGCATCAAGAACCCGATCTTCAAGCCGTCGCCGATCACACCGAACTACAAGGACTATTTGATCTTCGAAGGCATCTCGGTCGACGAGGCCGGCAAGCAGCATTATCTCGACGTTCACATCGCTTATCGTCAGGCCTGTCTGAACGCGATCGAATACCTCAAGAAGTTCGGCTACTCCGGCGCGCAGGCCTATTCGATCCTCGGCACCGCGCCGTGCCAGGGGCACATCTCGGGCGTGGTCGACGTGCCCAATGCCTGCGCCACGCTGTGGCTGCCGACGGAGATCTTCGACTTCGACGTGATGCCGTCGTCGGCAGGTCCGATCAAGCACATCACGGGCGATATCCAGATGCCGATATCGCCGGACAAATGACACTGCGCTCCCTCTCCCCGTTCTTACGGGGAGAGGGGTGGGGTGAGGGGCTTCCGCACGAACGGTAGCAGTGAGTTTGCGGAGACTCCCCCTCCCCCGGAACGCATCTTGCGATGCGTTCCGACCTCTCCCCGCAAGCGGGGCGAGGTGAAGCGGATGCTCCGTCATCACCGAACGCGAAGGGATACAAGATGCCGGTCTATGAATATCTCTGTGGCGACTGCGGTCCGTTCAAGGACCTGCGCCCGATGGCGGAGTGCGACGATCCGCAGGCCTGCCCGAATTGCGAGACGATGGCGCCGCGCGTGATCCTGACCGCGCCAAACTTCTTCTGTATGCCGTCCGAGAAGCGCAAAGCCCACGCCGTCAACGAGCGCAGCACGCACGCGCCGCAGACACTCGCGCAATACAAGGCCTTGCATGGCCCCGGCTGCGGCTGTTGCTCATCGGGCAAAACCGCATCGGACAAGAAAAAGCCCGCGCGGCTGGTGACCAAGACCAAGAGCGGCGCCAAGGGCTTTCCCACCGCGCGGCCCTGGATGATCAGCCATTAACGCATGCGGCCGACCTCCCGGCGGTAACCTCAAACGAATAAAGTACAGGAGCGGTCAAGATGCTTCACGGTGACATTTCCAGCAGCAACGACACTGTCGGCGTCGCGGTGGTGAACTACAAGATGCCCCGCCTGCACACCAAGGCCGAGGTGCTCGATAACGCTCGCAAGATCGCCGACATGGTGGTGGGCATGAAGACCGGCCTGCCCGGCATGGATCTGGTAATCTTCCCCGAATACTCCACGCACGGCATCATGTACGACTCCAAGGAGATGTACGAGACCGCCTCGGCGGTGCCCGGTGAAGAGACCGCGATTTTTGCCGAGGCCTGTCGCAAGGCGAAAGTATGGGGCGTATTCTCGCTGACCGGCGAGCGCCACGAGGAGCATCCGAACAAGGCGCCCTACAACACCCTGATCCTGATGAATGACAAGGGCGAGATCGTGCAGAAGTACCGCAAGATCATGCCGTGGGTGCCGATCGAGGGCTGGTATCCCGGCAATTGCACCTATGTCTCCGACGGCCCGAAAGGGATGAAGGTCAGCCTGATCATCTGCGACGACGGCAATTTTCCGGAGATCTGGCGTGACTGCGCCATGAAGGGCGCCGAGTTGATCGTGCGTTGCCAAGGCTACATGTATCCGGCCAAGGAACAGCAGATCCTCATTTCCAAGGCCATGGCGTGGGCCAACAACGTCTATGTCGCGGTCGCCAATGCCGCCGGCTTCGACGGCGTCTATTCCTACTTCGGTCATTCCGCGATCATCGGCTTCGACGGTCGTACCCTGGGCGAGACCGGTGAGGAGGAATACGGCATCCAGTATGCCCAGCTGTCGAAAAATCTGATCCGCGATGCGCGCCGCAATGGCCAGTCGCAGAACCATCTCTACAAGCTGGTCCACCGCGGCTATACCGGCATGATCAATTCCGGCGAAAGCCCGCGCGGCGTCGCGGCTTGCCCGTATGATTTCTACAAGAACTGGATCGCCGATCCCGAAGGCACGCGGGACATGGTCGAGGCGATGACGCGGTCGACGCCGGGGACCGACGAGTGCCCGATTGACGGCATCCCGAATGAGGCGGGCGCGAGCAACTACTGAGTCGCCGCTGAGACCGCAAGATGCGAACAGCGGTCAACACCCGGATCGATCTGGTTCGGCCTGCCTATGCGTGGAATAACCAGTGGGCTACGCAAAAGCGTGGCCCGGTTGCAACATCGGCTGGCGAATCTGCCTAAGTTGTGCGCCAAACGGACGCTACCGGCCGAGTCGAGGTTTACGGAACCTCCCCATGGCCTAAGTTCGTCGCGGAACGGCTGGGATTGGGGAATGTGACGTGAAGGGCGAGGGGCTATCGAGGCAGCAGAATCGACTGCGCCGGCGCGGCGTCGTGTCGTCTATCGGCGCGTCGGCAATCCTGACGCTTGTCCTCGGCCTCTCGACGACATCGGCCAACGCGCAATGCGCGCCCGATCCGGCCACGAGTGGCCAGACCGTCACCTGTAGCGGCACCGACGCCGACGGCTTTCAGGCCGGCGTCGGCGTCGACAGCCTCACCGTCAACGTGGTGTCCGGCGCGACCGTGAACGATAACGGCGCGGTGTCGATCGGCGTCAACGACTCCAACACCGTGACCAACAACGGAACGCTGTCCGCAGGCGCGGGTCTGACCGGCATCAGCGTGGGCAATTCGAACACCGTGACCAACAACAGCACCATCACGGTGCTTGACAACGGCCTCGGTATCTCCGCGCTGAATAACAACACGATCGCCAACGCCGGGACGATCACCACGGGTGATGGGGGCGCCGCGATCTCGGTCCAGGACAACAACGTCATCACCAATAGCGGCGGTCTGACGGTTGGGACATTGGCGACAGGCATCTTCTCGGGCCAGGCCAACACAATCACCAATGCCGCGACGGGCACGATCACCGGGGGCGTCGATTCGACCGGAATCTTCGTCTTTGGGGGCGGCACCGTGACCAATGCAGGCGCGATCACGGTCGGCGCTGGCACCGGTTTCACCGGCGGCATTGTGGCGAGCGCCGACGGCAATACGGTTACCAACACAGCGACCGGCACGATCTCGGTGGGCACGAACGCCGTCGGCGTCCTCATGCAAGGCGCTTTTGAGACTGTCAGCAATTTCGGCAGCATCACGGCCGTCGGTTTCGGCATGGGCATTTCCGTGCAGGGCGATGACGCCAAGGTGACCAACGGCGGCAAGATCACGACGGGCGACGGCGGATCGGTGGGCATTTCGGTGGTGGGCGACCGGGGCGCGATCAGCCAAAACGGGACGATCAGTGTCGGCGCCTTCGGCGTGGCCGTTGGCTATTCCGGCCTGTCCGGCACGGTCACGAACGGCGGACGGATCACCGGAGCCGATTCTGCCGAAGGCATCTTCGTCGACGGCGACTCCAACGTCGTCACCAACAATGGCACGATCACCGTTGGCGCTTCCGGCATCGGCATCGACGTGTACACGGCGAGTACGACCAATCAGGTCGTCAATACCGGCACCATCACCGTCGGCGCCAACGGTATCGGCATCAGCGTGAATGGCGGCGCCAACGTCTTCAACTCGGGAACCATAAACGCCGCGACCGGCTTTGCCGCGATCGAGTTCTGTATCTGCGGTCCGAACACGCTTACGCTCGGGCCCGGCAGCATCATCAACGGCCTGGTGCTCGGCACCGGCACCGACACGTTCCAGCTCGGCGGCACCGGCAAGGATACGTTCAACCTCGACCTGATCGGCACCGGCCTCCAGTACGACGGCTTCTCGACCTTCAACAAGATCGACAGCTCGACCTGGACGGTGACGGGTACCGGCAATCAGGACTGGAATGTGCTGGCTGGTACGCTCATGCTCGCTGGCACCATCAACGGCAATGTGACCGTTGCCGCCGGCGGCACATTCGGTGGCATCGGCACGGTCGGCAACACCGTCGTCAATGGCGGCACGCTGGCGCCGGGCAATCCGACCGGGACACTCACCGTGTCCGGCAACCTCTCGTTCACGACGGCGTCGAGCTACATGGTGCAGGTCTCGGGTGCCAGCAGCGGCCTCACCGTCGTGACTGGAACGGCGACGCTTGGCGGCGCCACGGTCTTGGTCGTGCCGACCGGCTCGATCGCGAAGCACTACACAATCCTGAACGCGGGAACAACGCTTCCCGATACGTTCAACCCGGTCGTTGCGGGTCTGTCGTCAAACCTGAAAGCCAGCCTGAGTTACGACCCGAACAACGTCTTCCTGGACCTCTCGCTGAGCTACGGCACCGGCCTCAACGTCAATCAGCAGAACGTCGCCAACGTGCTGGCACGCTACTTCGATAGCACCGGCAGCCTTCCCGTGGCCTTGGCCAATCTTTCGCTGGCTGGCCTGACGCAGGCCTCCGGCGAGCCGGCAACGGGTTCGCAGCAGACGACGTTCAACGCAATGAACCTGTTCCTCGGCCTCTTGACCGACGTCTTCAGCGCCGGGCGCAATGGCGCGCCCGGCGCGACACCGTTTGCCGACGAGGCGGGCGTGAATGCCTATGCTGCCTCCGGCAAGCGTCCGCGCGATGCCTTCGCCGCGATCCAGCGCAAGGCGCCACCGCCGACTTTCGAGCAGCGCTGGAACGTGTGGGCCGCCGGCTACGGCGGTTCGCAGACGACCGATGGCAACGCAGCGCTCGGGTCGAACAACACCACCAGCAGCGTCTATGGCACCGCCGTCGGTGTTGATTACCGCTTTTCGCCGTCGACGATCGCCGGCTTTGCGCTTGCCGGCGGCGGCACCGGCTTCAACGTCAACGGGCTCGGCTGGGGCCGCTCGGACCTGTTCCAGGCAGGCGCCTTTGTGCGTCATACCGTCGGACCGGCCTATGTCACGGCGGCGCTGGCCTATGGCTGGCAGGACGTCACGACAAATCGCATCGTCACGATCGCCGGTGTCGATCAGTTGCGTGCACGGTTCAACGCCGATGTCGTCTCGGGCCGTATCGAAGGTGGCTACCGCCAAGCCACATCTTGGATCGGCCTGACGCCCTATGCTGCGCTCCAGGCCACCATGTTCAGCCTTCCGAGCTATTCGGAGTTTGCAGTGGTCGGCAACAACGCCTTTGCGCTCAACTATGCCGCCAAGAGCGTGACCAGCACCCGCACCGAGCTCGGCCTGCGCGCTGACAGGTCGTTTGCGGCCGCCGGCGGCGTGGTGACGCTGCGCGGTCGCGCCGCCTGGGCACATGACTTCAACCCGGACCGCAGCGTCGGCGCGGTGTTCCAGACGCTGCCGGGCGCGGCCTTCGTCGTGAACGGCGCTGCGCAGGCGCGCGACTCCGCTCTGACCACGGCGTCGGTGGAGATGAACTGGATGAACGGCTGGTCCGCGTCGGCAACCTTCGAGGGCGAGTTCTCGAGCGTCACGCGCTCCTACGCCGGCAAAGGTGTCGTGCGTTACGCGTGGTAGGCTTTACTGCTTCTTCTGCGGCGGCTTGCGCGGAGCTACGGGCGTGCCGCTCATCTTGTTGGCGGCCTCGCTGATGTCGGGCAGGGTCCTGCGGCCGTCCTCGAGGAAGGACGCCGATTTCTTCTTCATGGTATCGGCGAGCTCGTGCAGTCCCTGCACCTTCTCGAACAGCTCGTCCGCCTTGCCGTTGACGAAGCCGGGCACCACGCCTTCGATCTTCGTGACCGCCTTGTCGAAGCCCGCGAAGGCGCTGTCGATCTTGGTCATGACCGAATCGATCTCCGCGCCCTTGCTCCTGAGATCGGCGGTGTAATTTTCGAACGTGTGCAGGCCGTCCTTGATTGCGGGAGCGTTGCTGACGATCGTGCGATCGACACTATGCAGGGTGTCGACGATGGATTCAGCGTCACTGAGATCGGCGGTCAGCACGGGAATGCCGTCCGCATCCAGCGGCACCGGCGGCGCGGAGGGGGCGCCTCCGATCAGCGAGATCGCGGCGACGCCGGTGAGACCCTGGAACTCGATGCCCGCCACGGTGTCCTTGCGGATCGGCGCGACGTTGTCGAGCATCACCAGCGCCACGACCTTGCGCGGATTGTCGAGCTTGATCGACAGGATCTGGCCCGCCGGCACGCCGTCGAAATTGACCGGGCCGCCGCGGCGCAGGCCGCTGGCGGAACCGCCTTCGAACACGACGCGCAACTGGCTGCGGCTCTGGATAGTGCGCCATTTCTGCACGCCGAGCATGCCGCCGAACGCCACGGCGATCACCGCCAGCGTCGCCGTTCCGATCACCAGATTGCTCGCGCGTGCCATCAGGTGCGATTCTACGGCCAAAGCGGAGAAGTTGGAAGCATGGCCGCAATGTTAAGTAGGCCGGGTTAGCGAAGTGTAATCCGCCATTGTCTCTTGCGTGCATGGGGCCGAATTGGCGGATTGCGCCGCGCCAATGCGCCCCACACGACGTTAGTGCCCGGCGGCGCGTTTTGCCGCGGCATTGTTCAGGACGATGAGGGCATCGACGGCCACGCCCGTCCTGGCGTTGATCAGGAACGGATTGACGTCGATCGATGCGATCCGGTCGCCGGCATCTGCGATCAGGTTGGACAGACCTACCAGCGCCTTCACGGCGGAGGCCTCGTGCAACGCCGGCTTGCCGCGATAGCCACCTATCTTGACGCCGGCCTTGGTGCGGCCGATCAAAAGTCGCGCCTCGACCTCGTCCAGCGGCGCGCCGGCGAGCGCCACGTCCTTCATCAGCTCGATGTCGATGCCGCCGGTGCCGAACAGCACCACGGGCCCCATCTCGGCATCGAGCGAGGCGCCGACCACCAGCTCGAGATCGGCTTTGACCTGCTGCGCGATCAGGATGCCGTCGAGCCTGGGCTTGCCCTTCAGCCTCTTCACCCGCGCGGTGATATCGGCAAACGCCTTCTTCACCTCGGCCGCGCTGTTGAGGTTCAGCACCACCCCGCCGATGTCAGACTTGTGCAGGATCTCGGCGCTGACGACCTTCGCCACGACCGGAAAGCCGATTTGTTTGGCGATCTTCACGGCCTCCGCTGCCGTCCGCGCGATTTCCTCCTTCGAGACCGGGATGCCGTAGGCCTTCAGCAGCTTCTTCGAGGCGACCTCGTCGAGCGCGGCACCGCTCGCCGATTTCAGCGCCTTCTCCAGCACCGCACGCGCGGCAGGCTTCGAGCTCGAGGCGATGTCGGGCACCTCCTTGCGCAACTTCGCATAGTCGAGCAGGGATTTGATCGCGGTGACCGCGCGGTCCATGCCCTGCATCACCGCCAGATGCGGCAGCGATTTACGCAAGCCCTTGGTGAAGTCGGTGAAGCCGATCGACATCGCGCTGATATAGATCACGGGTTTCGAGGCCCGGCTCGCCATCTTATCGACGATGCGCAAATTGCGCTCGCGCAGCTCATGCGGCGCCTTCGGCAGCTCGGAATCGATGATGACGATGTCGATCTCGGGGTCGTCGATCATCAGCTCGATCGACTTCATGTAGACGGAGGGATCGACCACCGCGGCAAATCCGGCGTCGAGCGGGTTGCCGACGATCGAGCCCGGCCCGAGCATCTTTGCCAGTTCGCTGCTGACATGCGGGCTCAGCGGCGCGAAGTTCAGGCCGGCTGCGTAGAAGGCGTCGATCAGCATGCCGCGCTTGCCGCCGGACAGCGTGACCGCGGCGAGCCGGTCGCCTTTGGGTACCGCGGCATGCACGAAGCATTCGGTGGTCTCGATCAGCTCGTCGAGCCCGCCCACGCGGATCACGCCTTCACGGGTCGCAACGGCGTCGAACGTCTCGATCGACCCCGCGAGCGCACCGGTGTGTGCCATCGCAGCCGCGCGGCCGCCCTCGGACGCCCCGAGCTTGAGCGCGATCACCGGCTTGCTCGCCGCGCGCGCAGCCTTGCAGGCGTCGCGGAACGCCTTGGTGTTGCGCACGCCTTCGAGATAGACCACGATCACCTTGATGCTTGGATCCTCGGCGAAATAGCGCATCAGGTCCGGCGTCTCGAGCCCGGCCTCGTTGCCGGTCGTCACCATGTAGCCGACACCGACGCCGCGATCCTCCAGCGCCTGGCGGATTGCCATGACGATGGCGCCGGACTGTCCGGCGATCGCCACGGTACCTTGTTCCACGGTGACGATGCGGTCGTCGATATTGGTGAAGAGTCTTTCACCGGCGCTCAAATTGCCGAGGCAGTTCGGACCGGTGACGGCGAGGCCCGTTTCGCGCACCGCCTGGTGCAATTCGGCGGCGAGCTTCTGGCTCTCCTCATCCTGCAACTCGCTGAAGCCCGAGGTGACGATGGTGGCCGAGCGTGCGCCGGCCGCGGCGGCGTCGCGGATCACCTGCACGGCAAAGCGTGCGGGCACCAGCACCAGCACGTGATCAGGCTTTTCCGGGAGGCTGGCAAAGTCCTTGTAGCAGGGGACGCCCCAGATGGTTTCGCGTCTGGCATTGACCGGATAGAGCCCACCCTCGAAGCCGTACTTGACCAGATTGTTCCAGATCCGCTCGGCATAGTTGCCGGGCTTGTCGGTCGCGCCCACCAGCACGATGTTGTGCGGGTGCAGCAAGGCGTGGATGCCCTTGACGACATCGCTGGCATCGGGTCGCGGAGACCATGGCCGCGAAGAAACCGACGCAGCGAACACCTGGGCTTCCATGGCGCATCCTCACATTTTGTTTTTGTTGCAGCGCGCAGTCGTGCGCCGAGTTCTGGCGGGGCTAAACGTGACGTGCTCCATGCCGCGTGACGGAATGGGTGGGACCTCACGAGAAGGCTAGCATCACCAGACTTTCGGCGAAAGTGCGAACAATCTGGTGAAGTGCTACGAATGGCCGACGATCATCCCCGAAGTGGTGCTCATGCCGCTGCTGTCCGTCGTGGTGCCGACGCTCAACCGTCCCGATACGCTTCGTCATGCGCTGGCGACCATGGCCTGTCAGCCCGTGAACGCGGATTGCGAGTTCATCGTCCAGAACAATGGCGGCAATCCCGATATTACGGAGATGGTCGCAGGACTCCGGGACGAACGCTTCAAGCATTTTGCCAGCGATGCCGTTCTCACCATGACCGATAATTGGGAGGCGGCACTCGGCCACGCGTCGGGCGAGTACGTCACCTTCATCGGCAATGACGATGGCCTGATGCCTTATGCCTGCGCGACGGCAGTGGGCATTCTCGCAGACCGAACAATCGATCTCCTGAGCTGGCGCGCCTACAGCTACTACTGGCCGAACTACTATCATCCGGCCTTCCGCAACCGGCTGCTTGCCGAGATCGACCTCACTTCGTCGGCAAGGCGCATCTCTTCACGCGACGAACTGGCGCGCATCTTCGGCTTCCAGCTTCACTATTCGCATCTGCCGATGGTCTACAACTCGTTCGTCCGCCGCAGCGTCATCGACCGGATGCGTGCAATCGGCGGCCGCTATTTCATCGGACTTTCGCCAGACGTGGCGTCCGGAATCGCCAATGCCGCGCTGACCGACAGCTTCGTTCGTCTTTCACGCCCCCTCGGCATGGCCGGCTTTTCGGAACACAGCACCGGCCACGCGCTGTTCTTCGAGACCCCAGATCTTCTCGCGACCGCACGAGGGTCTCGAGACTTCGGAGCCATTGACGGCGATCCCAAACTTCCCGATCTCAACGCGCTTCAGCTCTTCATCGCCAAGGACATGCTCGTCCTGAAGCGTCTGCTTCTCTCCGATGACGCCAAGGTGCGCGTCGACTTCAAGGCGCTGGCGCAGGCGCTTGCGACCGACATCAACAATCGGCCGCTGCTGTATGACCAGACCGTGCAGACGATCGGCGAACTCTCGCGCTCGATGCCGCCGACATCATCGTCCCGGCATGCCTTGCCGATCGTCCGCCGCCCGGCCGGGGCGTGCGTTCAACCGGACCCGCCCGTATGCTCTATGAACTCGACGGCTCGACGCTCGGACTCGATTCGATCGCGGATGCGGTGCGCGTGATTGCGCAATTCGTTCCGGATCAGGAGCCGGTCGATCCGGCAGGTCTCGAAGCGCCGGTGCCCGTGTCGATGCTTGGCGCAGACGAGCTCGGCTTCGCGCGCGACGGAAACGGTGTTGCGGCGCTGATCGCGGGATGGGGCGAGCCTGAGGAATGGGGCGCCTGGTCCGTTGCCAGGCAATGTGTGCTCCGCTTCGAGGTGCGCCCCGTTCCGTCACGACCGGCCGAAATCGTCTTATCGTGCCGGGCTTTCGTCTCCGACGGGAATCCGCAACTGCGCGCCGTCTGCCGCGTCGGCAACGGGGCGCCGCAGGAATTGATGTTCTCGATGGAAGCGTTCACCGGCCTGCGCAGGCTGAAGCTCGACCCGGCCGCGGTTGCTTCCGACGGAACGCTGACCATCAGCCTCGCGCTGTACGATCCGCGCTCGCCCGCCCGATCTGGCACTGAGCTCCGATGTGCGGCCGCTCGGTATCGGGCTCGAACGGATGTGGATCGAGGCCGCCGGGATCAGTGCTCCACCGGGTTCTTGATCGCTGCCTGCTCAGTACTGCACCAGGCCAAGTCTGTAGCCGTAGTGATAGGCCAATTGCTTCATGAGATAGGGCGCGATGGCACGCCGTATCTGGATATGCGTCGGCTCGAAGCCGAGCACGCGGCGTCGCAAAATGCCCATTTCCCGCACGCCGACTGCATAGGTTGCGGCCGTCTTCTGTGCGTCGTGGATACGGAAACAGGCGAGAAACCGCGGCAGGCGCACGAACTTGAAACCCGCGGCCTGCGCCCGCAGGATGAAGTCCCAGTCCATCGCATAGTGGAAACTTTCGTCAATCGGGCCGATGCTGTCCCACACGCGCTTGCGCCAGAACATCGTCTCCTGCGGAATGTAGTCGGCAAATTTCAGCGCCTTGCCGTCGTGGGGCGGCAGCACGGCGCGACCGACCTCGAGTCCCTCGCGATCGATGAAGACGCGATGGCCGTAGACGACATCGACATCCGGATGCGACATGAAGTAGTTGGCGACATAGGCGAGCGTCCCGGGCAGCAGCATGTCATCGCTGTTGAGATAGGCCATGATCTCGCTGTCGACGCCGGCGAAGCCGAGATTGATGGCGTTGGATTGGCCCTTGTCCGGCTCGCTCTTCCAACTGATACCGCCGCCGCTGCTCTTCAGCAGATCGAGCGTGCCGTCGATCGAGGCGCCGTCCTGCACGTGATAGTGCAGCTTCGGATAGCCCTGGCTCACGATGCTCTCGATCGTGGCGCCGATATATTGCGCATGGTTGTAGCTCGGCGTGACCATCGCGATCTGCGGCGCATCCGCGGGGATCGCGGGTGCAGGCTTGAAGTCGTTCAGGTTGAGCAGACGCGGCGGATATTGCTCGAAGGTCCATATCGGCGGCCGCCGCCAGAGGCTGCGAAGCGAGGATCGTCTTTGCCCCGCGGCAACGAGATCCAGATTCCTTTCCAGTAGCGCGATGCGGTTTTCGAGCTGCTCCAATCGCTGTTCGAGACGCTGCCTGAACTCTTCGTCCATTTACCGTTTCTTCCCGGCTGGCGCAGAATAGATAAATCAGCCGGCCATTCTTATAGGTCTCCGGCCGATCGCGCCAGTTCAGAGGTCCCATCAAAATGCGATCGCGCGGCGCCTTTACTTGCAGTCCAAGTAGGGTCGGCTGATTCCAACAGGGGCGCAGACAAACCTACCCGCCGGTCTCGATCAGCGTTGCATGAAGGATGTAGCGCTCGGGCCCGGACGTGACAGCGTCGAACGGCCAACAGGTCGTGAGCACCAGTTCGAAATGCTCGGTCGCCGGATCGATGCCCGATGCATCGAAACGAACCACGGCCGAGGAATCCGCGCGATAGCGGAAGTGCCTGCCGTCGCGGCGTGTGATCTCGATCACGTCACCGACGGCAACATTCCGCAAGAAACGGAAATGCGTGTCGCGATGTGCGGCATATACAACACTGCCGCGCTCGCCGGCATCAACCGTTTGGTCGATATGGCCGGGACCGAAGGCAAGCGCCTGGCCGCTTGTGCCTGCGAGCACGATGGCGCTGGCGCCGATCCGCTTCACCTCGATCCGGGCAACCGGCCAGGTGTCGGCCCAGGACCACGGCTTGACCGTCTGGCCCGTCGCAACGCTGCTGTCGAACGCGCGCTCCAGCAGCACCTGCGCGAGCCAGGCCTTGGCGTGGATGTAAGTGCCGTCGCTGAACAGGATGATGCCGACCAGCGCCAGAACGAGGGGGGAGATGAGGCGGGGCATGGGTATCGAGGTTGTTCGTCGTTCAAAAAAGGCGCGCGCGGCCGTTGGGGTGGGACGGGCAGCCGCGCGCGCTGAAGCAGAGGAGTTCGGGGGCTCCTCTCTCAAGCGGCGTCAGTGAGCAAGGGCTGACGCCGGTTGAACACGAACAGGATCAGGGAGAGCATGATCAGGATCAGGCCTGCGATCATCTTCAGCTCGGCCGAGGTTGCGGTCTTGGGCAGACGGATCGCGTCAGGTGCGGCAGGCGTCAGCCGCCTTGCCGCAGGCCGGCCATTTGCATCGGCGCGGCGATCGCGCAATTGCGTGGGTGCCTGCTGCGGCCGTTCGCCAAACACCTTCTCAAAATCCCAGCCGGCCGGCAGATTGATCGGCAATTCGCTGAGCTTGAGCGGCTCGCTTTCGGGACGGCTCGGCATCTTGTCGACCGCGACAAGGCTGGTCAGTCTGGTGACGATCTGATGGTCGAGCGCCAGCGCCAGGATCGTCTTGTCGGTCTCTTCCGGTGTCATCTCGCGCATGGTGCGCGCCACTTCCGCGTCGCCGATCTTGCGCTTCGCCCAGAGCTTTGACAGGCCCTTGCCTTCGGCGGCATTTTGCAGCGGCAGCGTCACTGACCACGGTCGGTCGCCGACCCGCCCCTTGATCTCGAGCGAGCCCGCGAGCTTGTCGAGCTTCGCCGCCAGCACCAGCGGCTCGTCGCGATAGACGTCGGGAATGATCGCCGGGGTGACGTCGGCCTTGGCCTCGGAGAATTTTGCGGTGAGGCCGGTCACGGCAGGATTCTCCAGCTTGGCGAACAGGCCGCGCATGCGCTCCTCGACCTGCTCGACGGAGCCGATATGGGTGAAGGCGCCGCGGCCGAGCTCAGCTGCGCGCGTCATCAAGTAGGTGTTGGGCGCGGACCCGATGCCGATCATGAAGACGCGCGAGCGACCGCGCATCGCGGTGATCGTTTCGAACAATTGCTGCTCGTTGCCGATTGCGCCGTCGGTCAGGAATACGACCTGGCGAACCATGCCGGTGTCGGCGAGCTTGTCGGTCAGCGCCGCGCGCATCGCCGGCACCATCTCGGTGCCGCCGCGGGCCTGCAACGCGCTCACGAACGAGGTCGCCTCGTCGACATGCGCCGCATCCGCGGGCACGGAGGCCGGGAACAGCACATCCATGGTGTCGTCGAAACGAATGACGTTGAAGCGGTCATTCGGCTGGAGACGAGAGAGTGCGTAAGCCAGGCTTGCCTTGGCCTGCACGATCGACGTGCCGCCCATCGAGCCGGAATTGTCGATCACGAACACGATTTCGCGCGGCAGCGGCTTCTGCGTCGTCTGCTCGGCCGTCGGCGGGGTGACGAAGGCGAGCAGGTAGTCGGCATCGCCGACATGCTCACGGAACAACCCGACCGAGGGCGCCTTCGCCGCGGCCGGCTTCCAGGTCAGCTCGAAGTCGCGGTCGGCGGGAACGGTGCTGTCGGCGAGCGTGACGACGCGCGTCGTATTATCCGGGCTCTCGATCTTGACGTTGTGGTGATGGCTCTTCACCTCGCCGAGCGCGAAGCCGGCCTTGAGGCGCACCGTGATGCTGGTCGGATTGATCGGTGGATTCTTGGCGGGGTCCAGCACGGGCGGCGAGATGCGGTCGCTGTCCGGTACCGGGCTGGAGGTGGTGGCGCCCCAGCCGGAGCCATCCTGTCGGAACTCGACGCTCTGCACGATCGGCGCCGGATTGTAGCGCGGTCCGACCACCAGCGGCAGCCGCAGCGAATATTCGCTGCCGGACTGATGCACCGGCTCCTGGTATTCGATCTGCACCAGCACAGTCTCGCCCGGACCGATATTGGCGACCGAGTTGGTGAAGATGTTGGGACGCTCCTGCTCCGTGAGCGCGGCCTTCTGGCCGGCGCGGCGCGCCTGCTCGTAGATGACGCGCGCCTGCTGCCGTTCCTTGATGTCGCCGACGATGACGCGGTCGCCGACCACCATCTTCAGCGTATCGACGGCGCCGTCGGTGGCGAGCGGGTAGACATAGGTCGCCTCGACCCAATCCTTGGTCGGATTGCGGAAGACCTGGGTGACGCGGGCGCGCAGCGTCGGGCCCGACACCGTGATGTCGATGTCGATGCCGAGACGGATGGCTTCCGTATAGGCGCCGTCCTCCTTCACGAGGAGGGTGCCGGAGCGGGCATCGCCGGGCTGGAGCAGGCTCGCCTGCTCCGTGGTCGCCGACCAGCCCGGCTCGAAGCTCACCAGCAGGGCCACGAAGCTGAGCAGCATCACCGCTATGCCCTGCACGAGAAGAAACAGTCCGATCTTGATCAGCCTGCCCAGCATGGGGTGTTCGTCGCTGTCGGCTGCGTCGTAGGTGTCCATTTGGCCTGCTCCCGAAGGATGTTTTGGTGATCTCAGCTTCCGCCGGAGAAGCAGATTTCGCGAGCAGAACGATCGGCAATATTCCGCCATGGCCGGCCCGGGCGGACCGCCGCCGGGACGGCCATGTGCGGTTTTGTGCTGACTTGTCCGCTCTGCTAGAATGGCCGCCCTGGAGCGGGGCTAGAGATGCAGACGCAGGATAAACTCGCCGACAAGCAGCTTTCGGACGAGCAAAGCCGCGAGATCGCGGAGACCATTCGCGAGGAGCTCGCCAGACGCCGCATCTCGCGGCAAGCGCTGGCCGAGCAGGCCAAGCTCAGCCTCTCGACGCTGGAGAAGGTGCTCGGCGGACGCCGCCCATTCACACTGGCAACCACGGTCCGGCTGGAACAGGCGCTGGGCGTGTCCCTGCGCAAGAGTGCCGTCGTGGCGACGCCTCCGGCCACAAACGATGTCGCGCCAGACAGTCTCGGCTCCTATTCGCATCGCGCGGTGAGCTGGCTGGAAGATGTCTACATCACACTGCGGCCGTCGTTCGGCGACAAGGACGCGATCTTTGCCTATCGCACCGAGATCGTCTGGGAGCCGAAGATCCCTTCACTGGTCTTCCGCGAGGGCGAGCGGACCGATGCCGCCTACGAGCACACCGGCGAAGTCGCCGTGCCGCATCAGTCCGGCTTCATCTATCTCGTCATCATCAAGCACGGCCAGCATCGTGTGATCACGGTGTCGCGGCCGACGGTGGCCGGCGAGATGTACGGCATCATCTCGACGCTCCGCGCCGGCCCCGGCTCGCAGCTGACGCCGATCGCCGCGCCAATCGCCTATGTTCCAATTAGAATCGTTCAAGAGCCGACCCTGGGACGGATCGCGCCCGACAATGCCAACCACGCACTGTATCGCAGCCATCTGCGCCGCACGGTGGAAGAACCGTTTGCGCTGTTTCTTCCGGTATAGTTCGTTTCGCGAACAAAATAGTCCAGCATCCGCCGCACATCCGTTTATAAGTCCGTCATGCTGGACGCGCCCGCAAAATCCGGCGGTGTATCCCCGCTGTTCTCGGTCATCATCCCGCTCGAATATCACCGCGGGCAGTGGGAGCAATCCTGGCTCGGCTGGACGGCGCAGACCGCGGACCAGTCTCTCTATGAGATCATCCTTGTCGTGCCGCCGGACTTCACGGCGCGCGAAGAGCTGAAGGTCCTCGCCGGCGACAGGGCGCGCCTCGAATTCACCGAATCCGAGCACGACATCGGGCTCTGCGCATTCGGCGCAACCAGGGCTCGCGGCAGCTATCTGTTCTTCACGGAATCGCATTGCTGGCCTGAGCCCGACGTGATCGAACTCTGCATCCGCGCGATCAATGATCATCCGGATTGGGCGGGGTTTTCCTGCCGGTCGGTCCCGATCTGCCACAATCGCCTGTCTGTGGCGGAAGCTGCGATGTATCAGGCCGATATCGAGTTCGGCATGAAGCAGCATCCCTGGCGCAAGGTGCTGGATCAGTGCTTCGTGACGCGGCGCGACGTCTACGAGGAATGCGGGGGCTTGCGCGAAGAGCTCGGCCATTTCGCCGAATGGGTGCTCGCCGCCGGATATTTTGCGCGGGGCTATGCCATCGGTTATCTGGAAGAGGCGCGCTTCCATCACTATTACATCGGCCGGCTCGGCGAGCTGAAGAAATTCACGCTCGATTTTGTTGAGGGCGAGATTCGCTATCTCAGCGAGGAGCGCCGCGATCCCGGCAGCGAACTGCTCGAAATTCCAATCGAATGGAGCGAGCGTGACAAATTCGACGCCTCGCTCGCCCGCAATGCGCTGACCGCACTCGTGCGCTACAGCCTCTCGGGCCGGGGCTGGAAGCAGCCTGACGAGAAGCTGCGTGCCTTCCGGCGCTGGGCCGCTCCTGCATTGCTCGGCGACCATCGTGCGCGCATCGCCGCGCGTCTCGGTGTCGTGCATGCGCGCGCGATCCTGGCCGCACTGACCATGGTCGGATCGAGCGAGGCCATCGCACGATGGTTGAAGCGCTATATCGCAGCGCTGATCCGGCTTCAGAGACTCGATTGCATCCGTCGCGTTCGCCGGCAAGCAAGGCCCGCTGCGAAAGTGCGCGGCGGCGGCGTCCTTGCGCAGCTCGGATTCCATTGCATGGAATCCTCAGCCGGCCACACATTTTGCTGGAGCGAGCCGCAGGCCGCGGTCCGCATCAAAGGAGTTCCGGGCCGCAACATTGTCCGCATCCGAAGCCCTGCCCTCCGCGCGCCGCTGGAGAAGATCGGTGCGTATTTCTATCTTGACGGCGCGCGCGTCGATCCCGCCGCGATCGTGATCGGTCGCGACAGCTACACGTTGAGCCTCTATCTGCCGCCATCGGGCATCGCTACCCTTGCGTGGGCATGTCCGGTGTTAAGGGGTGTCGGCGATTCGCGTTGTCTTGGCCTGTCGATCGTGGCCATCGACGTAGGGCAGGACGCGCGTGAGACCGAGGACGCGCCGCCCTTCACTGAAAGAGAATAGCGGCCTTCGGCCGCTATTCGGTATCTTCAGACGGGGAACGTAAGTCGCGTTAGCCGCCGGTTTCGGCGCTGATGACGTCGCCGATCAGATCCCACTTGCCGCCCTTGAACTGAATCATCTTGAGCTGCTCGATCGGGGCGAAGTCGTTGGGCGAGGTGTTGATCTTGATGCCGGGAATCAGGACCTCTGGCGCAAAGTCCTTCAAGCGCGCCGCCTGCTTCATCACGTTCTCCCGTGTGAGATCGTCCCCGGACTGCTTCAGCACCTGCGCCATGGTTTGCGCGGCGGCGTAGCCGTAGACGAGGTTGATGTCGGAGACGTTGGCGCCCGGCATGTATTTGTTGATGAAAGCCATGAACTTCTTCATGCCCTCATCGTCCTTCCACTGCGGGTCGGATGCATCCTTCAGATAAGTCGCCGACAGCACGCCTTCGGAAGCTTGCAGGCCCGCAGGCTGCATGACCGCGCCGATCGAGATCGAGACGTCGGTCATCACCTGCATCGGCTTCCATTCCAGCTCGGCGATCTTCTTGATCGCCTGCGCCGCGAATTTCGGCGTCGCGATGTTGACGAAGACGTTGGCGCCGGTGCCCTTCAGCTTGACGATGTGGGAATCGATCGAGGGTTCGGTGGTCTCGTAGCTCTCTTCCGCGACGATCAGCGAGGACGCTTTGTCGCCGAAGATCTCCTTGATGCCGGCGACGTAGTCCTTGCCGAAATCGTCATTGGCATAGAAGATCGCGACCTTGGCGTCGGGCTTCGCTTGCAGGATGTACTTCGCGAAGACGCGTGCTTCGACCCGGTAGCTCGGCTGGAAGCCCATGGTCCATGGGAAGCCTTTCGGATCGTTCCACTTGCTGGCGCCGGTGGCGAGGAAGAGCTGCGGCACCTTCTTGGCATTGTGATATTTTTGCACGGCGGTCTGGGTCGGCGTGCCCAGTGCGTTGAACACCAGGAAGACCTCGTCGCTCTCGATCAGCTTGCGGATCTGCTCCACCGTCTTGGGCGGCGAATAGGCGTCGTCATAGGAGATCCAGTTGATCTTGCGGCCGTTGATGCCGCCCTGGTCGTTGATCATCTTGAAGTAGGCCTCCTCGGTCTTGCCGATGATGCCGTAGGCCGAGGCGGGACCGGAATAAGCCTCGACATTGCCGATCTTGATCTCGGTATCGCTGGCGCCGGTGTCGTATTTCTTCTGCGCGTAAGCGCCCTGGGCCGAGAGCAATGTCAGAGCCGTCGCCGCGGCGAGCAGCGAAAGTTTCTTGTTCTTCATGGAAATTCCTTGGGTTTCTTGTGAGTTGGGGCAGGCACTTCGAAAGAAAAAGCGCCCGCGAGGGGCGCTTCGGTCAGGCGTCGGCCACTTTGGCCTTGTCGACTTCCGAGGCCACTGAAAACTCGTTGCGCAAGGTCGGCTTGTGGATCTTGCCGGTGGCGTTGCGCGGGAGTGCCGTGACGAAGCGAACCTGGCGCGGACATTTGAAGCGCGCGAGATTAGCCGCGCAGTGCGCAAAGACATCGGCCTCGATCAGCCGTTGCCCCGGTTTGACCGCGACGATGGCAAGGCCGACCTCGCCCCATTGTGGATCGGGAATGCCGATCACGGCGGCTTCCGCGATCGCGGTGAGTTGGTGCAGGACGTTCTCGACTTCGGCCGGATAGACGTTCTCGCCGCCGGAGATGTACATGTCCTTCCAGCGGTCGACGATGTAGTAGAAACCTTCCTCGTCGATTCGCGTCGCATCGCCCGTGTGCAGCCAGCCGTCGGTGAAGGCGGACTTGTTCGCCTCCGGCCTGTTCCAGTAGCCCGGCGTGATGTTCGGTCCCTTGACCCAGAGCTCCCCGAGTTCGCCGACGGCGGCGTCGCTGCCGTCGGGACGCACGATCCGCACTTCCGTGTGCAGCACCGGCTTGCCGGCGGAGCCGGCTTTTCGCGCCGCATCCTCGCGATCGAGCACCAGCACGGCCGGCGAGGTCTCGGTCATGCCATAGCCCTGCTGGAGCGCGACGCCCCGCGCCTCCCAGACTTTCAGCAGCGGTACCGGCATCGGTGCGCCGCCGACGCCGCCGACGATCAGTCGCCCGAGATCGGTCGTCGCAAACGCCGGATGCTGCGCCATGAACTGGTAGATCGCGGGCACGCCGAAGAACACGTTGATGCCCTGCGCGGGATCGTTGATCAGGCCGAGTGCGACACCGGGGTCGAAGGCGCGCATGATCATCACGGTGCCGCCGGCATGCAACACGGGATTGGTGTAGCAATTGAGCCCGCCGGTGTGGAACAGCGGCAGCACGGTGAGCAGCACCGAGGCCGGCCCGATGCAGGCGGGACCGCCGAGATTGATGCAATTCCAGAAGGTCATGCCGTGGGTGATGGTCGCGCCCTTTGGACGGCCCGTGGTGCCCGAGGTGTACATGATGGTCGAGACGTCATCGAGCGTGACCTCCTCGATGCGGTCGAGCGGCCTTGCAGCGGCGATGCCGGCCTCGTAGGAGCCGCCGGGGCCGAGCAGCAGGCTGACGGCGACACCGCAGAGCTTCGCCACAGTCAGCGCGGTCCCGGCCAGATCAGTGTCATGGATCATCACCTTCGGCGCACAATCGTCGGTGATGAACTGAAGCTCGGGCACGGTGAGGCGGGTGTTGAGCGGCACGAAGACGGCGCCGAGCCGACCGCAGGCGAACTGGACCTCCAGCGTATCGGTTGTGTTTAGCGCCAGCACCGCGACGCGGTCGCCGCGCGAGACTTTTAGCGTATCGCGCAGGAATGAGGAGAGACGCGAGACGCGCGTATCCAACTGCGAATAGGTGAAGCGGCGCTCGCTCGCGAGGTCGATGGCCGCAACCTTGTTCGGCGTGCGGCGGCCATGATGGGCGATCCAGTCGTAGTGACGAACGGCCAAAAATCCCTCCCTCGACGGTCTTGTGCCGCCAGCATTTTCATTGCCGCGCAACATGGTCGGCACGGCCTTGGAGGCCAGCCGGAGTTTTGCGCATGACGTCTTTTCTTGACCCGGAGTTGGCCTGCGGGGGGCGAAAATCGTCTTGCGTTAAGTTGCTAGGTCGCGGCTGATCGGAGCGGTTCGCCCAGGCCAGCCACTCCGCGCAAGTGAGGCGCCGATGTTCCGGCCATGGTGGTTGGCAGGAGTCGCCGACAGCGAGGCGAATGCGCGATGAAGAGCCCGTTCTATACCGCCGAGCACGACGCCTTCCGCGAAGTGATGCGCCGCTTTGTCGAAAAGGAGATCGAGCCTTTCGCCCATGAGTGGGACGAGGCCGGCGAATTCCCCCGCGCGCTCTATCGCAAGGCCGCCGGGATCGGGCTGTTGGGACTGGGATTTCCCGAGGAATATGGCGGGATCGCCGCTGACCAGTTCATGAAGATCGTGGCGAGCCAGGAGCTGGCGCGCGCGGGCGCCGGCGGCGTCAGTGCAAGCCTGATGAGCCACACCATCGGCTCGCCGCCGATCGCGCGGGCGGCACGTCCTGAGGTCAAAGCACGGGTGCTGCCGCAGGTGCTCGCCGGCGAAAAGATCTCCGCGCTCGCGATCACCGAGCCGGGCGGCGGCTCCGATGTCGCGAACCTCCGCACCAGAGCGCGGCGCGACGGCGATCACTACGTCGTGAGCGGCGAGAAGACTTTCATCACCTCCGGGATGCGCGCCGATTATCTGACCGTTGCGGTGCGAACCGGCGGCGAGGGCGCAGGCGGCGTCAGCCTACTTCTGATCGAGGGCAGCACGCCCGGCCTGTCGCGGACAAAACTGAAGAAGATGGGCTGGTGGGCCTCCGACACCGCGACGCTGCACTTTGACGAATGCCGCGTTCCGACCGAGAATTTGATCGGCGAGGAGGGCCAGGGCTTCAAGATCATCATGCACAACTTCAACAGCGAGCGTATCGGCATGGCGGCGAGCTGCACCGCCTTCGCTCGCGTCTGCCTCGACGAGGCGATTGCCTACGCCAAGGAACGCAAGACGTTTGGCAAGCCGCTCGCCCAACACCAGGTCATTCGCCACAAGATCGTCGACATGGCGCAGAAGGTTGCGGCGAGCCAGGCGATGCTGGAATTACTGGCCTGGCGGCTGGAACAGGGCGACAGCCCAGTCGCAGAAATCTGCATGATGAAGAACCAGGCGACGCAGACCATGGCGTTCTGCGCCTCCGAAGCCGTGCAGATTTTCGGCGGCGCCGGCTTCATGCGCGGCATCAAGGCCGAGCGCATCTACCGCGAGGTCAAGGTCAACGCCATCGGCGGCGGGACCGAGGAGATCATGAAGGATCTGGCGTCGAGGCAGATGGGGTTGTGACGGAGAGGCCGTCATTCCGGGGCGTGCGAAGCGCGAACCCGGAATCCAGAGATGAGTCCTATTACATCGAGATTCCGGGTTCGACGCTACGCGTCGCCCCGGAATGACAGGAAGCAAAATGCTGTTCACCGCCGACCACGACGACATCCGCCGCTCCTTGCAAAAGTTCATCGCCAACGAGATCAACCCTCATGTCGATGAATGGGAGAAGGCCGACATCTTCCCGGCGCACGAGCTGTTCAAGAAGATGGGCAATCTCGGCTTCCTCGGGCTCAACAAGCCGGTCGAATTCGGCGGCTCGGGCCTCGACTACTCCTACGCGCTGATGATGGCGGAGGAGCTCGGCGCCATCGATTGCGGCGGCGTGCCGATGGCGATCGGGGTGCAGACCGACATGGCGACACCGGCGCTGGCGCGGTTCGGCTCGGACGAGGTCCGTCGCGAGTTCCTGGCGCCGTCGATCTCGGGCGACTATGTCGCCTGTATCGGCGTCTCCGAGCCCGGCGCCGGCTCGGACGTCGCCTCGATCAAGACCGCTGCGCGCTCGGACGGCGACGATTACGTCATCAATGGCGGCAAGATGTGGATCACCAACGGCACCCAGGCCGACTGGATCTGCCTGCTCGCCAATACCGGCGATGGACCCGTTCACCGCAACAAGTCGCTGATCTGCGTACCCATGAAGGCCAAGGGGGTCACGGTCGCGCGAAAACTCGACAAGATGGGCATGCGCTCTTCCGACACCGCGCAAATATTCATCGACAATGTCCGCGTGCCCAAGCGCAACCGGGTCGGTGAGGAGGGCAAGGGCTTCACCTACCAGATGATCCAGTTCCAGGAGGAGCGTCTCTGGGGCGCGGCCGCCTGCCTCAAGGCACATGAATACATCATCAACGAGACGATCGAATATACCCGCAACCGAAAAGCCTTTGGCCAGAGCATCCTCGACAACCAGGCCGTGCACTTCAAGCTCGCGGAGATGCAGACCGAGGTCGAGCTGTTGCGCGCGCTGATCTATCGCGCCGGCGAGGCGTTGGTGGCGGGCGAGGACGTCACAAGGCTTGCGACCATGGCCAAGCTGAAGGCCGGCCGGCTCGGGCGCGAGCTCACCGACGCCTGCTTGCAATATTGGGGCGGAATGGGCTTTACCAACGAGACGCCGGTCAGCCGTGCCTATCGCGACAGCCGCCTGACTTCGATCGGCGGCGGCGCCGACGAGGTCATGCTGATGGTCCTGTGCAAGATGATGGGGACGCTGCCCGGCAGCACCAGAGGGAACGCCTGATGATCACGCTCTATCACTGCGACGCCGCGCGCTCCTTCCGCCCGCTCTGGATGCTGGAGGAAATGGGGCTGCCGTACGAATTGAAGATGCTGCCGTTCCCGCCGCGGGTGTTCGCCAAGGACTATCTCGGCATCAATCCGCTCGGCACGATTCCCTTCCTGATCGACGGCGAAGCGCGGATGACGGAGTCCTCCGGCATCTGCCACTATCTCGGGATCAAATACGCCCCGACGCCGCTGATGGTGGACCCCAGCGATCCCGCTTATGGCGCCTTCCTGAACTGGATGTATTTCAGCGACGCCACGTTAACTTTCCCGCAAACGCTGGTGCTCCGGTACAGCCAGCTCGAGCCGGAGGAGCGTCGCAATCCGCAGGTCGCCGGCGACTACGCAAAATGGTTTCTGGGCCGGCTGCGCGCCGTTGAGGCAGCGACCGCAACTGCCGAAACCTTGTGCGCCGGCCGCTTCACCGCGGCCGACATCGTGATCGGCTATGCGCTCCGGCTCGCGGACAATATCGGGCTCGCCAAGGATTTTGGGCCGAATGTCGCAGCCTATTGGGCCCGCCTGCAGCAGCGCGACGGCTTCAAGCGCGCGGTTGCGGCGGAGCAGAAAGCAGGAGTCGAGCAGAACATCGCGCCGCGGGTAAGGGCGTAATCTCCCTTGTCGTCCCGGCGAAGGCCGGGACCCATACCCCCCATGGAGATGTTTTGCGAAGATTGGTCGTTCGGGATTAGCACCATCCGCATCGATAGACCTCGCGGTATGGGTCCCGGCCTTCGCCGGGACGACGGTTTTGTTGGAGGTTCCGGGTTCGGTCCTGCGGACCGTCCTGGCACGACCACCTGTATCTTTTGACAGCGCTATCCCGCCGTGACAGCGCCCAAATTTCCGCTAAGGTGACCTCCGTCCGCAGCGGCCAGAGAGCCGCGCGAGGAGGACCGCCAATGGAAGATCTGGGTCGCGAATCCGACCATCTGATGCTGATCACGCCGGAGCGGGTGTTTTATGCCGGCCTGCTCGGCCGCCCGCGCAAGCGGACACCCGGCTGCTGCCACGTCTATGTGGCGGTCAAGGGCAACCTGCATCTGACGATCGACGACGTCCACACCACCGGCGAATTGATCGTGACCCTGCCGAACCAGCGGCACTCCATCGCCAGTGACTACCGCACTGCGATCAGCGTGACGCTCGAACCGGAAAGCATGCCGGACGGCGCGCCGGAGGCATTGGCGGAGCGGCTCACCGGACCGGACAAGGCCGTCTATGCCCGCAAGATCCTGGCCGCCTACGCGCTGCTGCGGCAGCGCCGCTATGGCGACATCGCCACCGCCGAATTCGACGAGATGTGCTTTGGCGAGGCGCTGCCGCGCCGCGTGCTCGACCCGCGGGTGACGCGTGCGGTCGCGCGCATCGAGCGCTTCTCCGGTGAGCCGGTAACGGCGGATTGCTGCGCCACGGAGGCGGGCCTGTCGGCCTCGCGCTTCCTGCACCTGTTCAAGGAAGAGACCGGCATCTCGTTCCGCTCCTTCCGCGCCTGGAAACGCGCGCGGCACCTGCTGCATTTCGCCAATCAGGACCTCAACCTCGCCCATCTCGCGCAGGACATCGGCTATCCCGATTCGACCCATTTCAGCCATTCGATCCGCCGCTTCTATGGATTGAAGCCGCGCGCGATCTTCGTCGGCTCGCGGGACCTCGCGATCTATCGCAGCAGCGAGACGGTGAGGCTTGCGGAAGCGAGCTAGGGTCGTCGTTTTCGTAGGGTGGGCAAAGCGAAGCGTGCCCACCGTTTCGAGCGCAACCGCGGAGAGATGGTGGGCACGGCGCAAGTGCGCCTTTGCCCACCCTACGCGCAGCCTTTAAATCGCTAGCTTCTCCGCGCAAGAAGCCGCATGTCGCGCGTCACATGATCGCAAGCGTTGAATTCTCAACGTGCGAGACATCCAGGTCATGAGCGACAAGGCATGAGCGACAAGGCCGTCATCACCTGCGCGCTGAACGGCGTGCTCACCGATCCCAAGCAGCACAACGTGCCGGTCACGCCGGAGCAGATGGCACGCGAGGCCAAGGCCGCGTTCGATGCGGGCGCCAGCATCATGCACATCCATCTGCGCCAGCAGGCGCCGAACAAGGGTCACCTGCCGTCCTGGGAGGTCGGCGTCAGCAAGGAGATCCAGCAGGCGATCCGCGAGGCGTGCCCCGGCGTGATCATCAACCACACTTCGGGCATCTCCGGGCCAAACTACAGCGGCGCGCTCGACTGTATCCGCGAGACCAGGCCGGAGATCGCCGCCTGCAACGCCGGCTCGCTGAATTACCTGAAGGTCAAGGCTGACAACACCTGGGCCTGGCCGCCGATGATGTTCGACAACGCCGTCGAGAAGGTGAAGGACTATCTCGACGTCATGAACGCGGTCGGCACCATCCCCGAGTTCGAGTGTTTTGACGTCGGCATCGTGCGCTGCGTCGGCATGTACAACCAGGTCGGCATGTACAAGGGCCCGCTCGAATATAACTTCGTGATGGGCGTCGCCTCCGGCATGCCGTCGGATCCCGAGCTGCTTCCGATCCTGCTCAGGCTGAAGCATCCCGAGGCGCATTGGCAGGTCACCGCCATCGGCCGCGAAGAGATCTGGCCGCTGCATCAGCGTTGCGCCGAGCTCGGCGGCCATCTGCGCACCGGCCTGGAGGACACCTTCTATCTCGCCGACGGCAAGAAGGTGACGTCGAACGGCCAGCTGATCGAGGCCGCTGCCGCCTGCGCGCGGCGCGCAGGCCGCGAGATCGCGAGCCCGGCCGAGGCGCGGAAGATCTTTGGGACGAATCGGTAGGTATCGCCTCAACCGTCATTGCGAGCGAAGCGAAGCAATCCAGAATCTTTCCGTAGAGGCAGTCTGGATTGCTTCGTCGCTTCGCTCCTCGCAATGACGAGCAGGATAGAGTCATGTCCATTCTCGAAAACACCATTGCCCCCGGCAGCGCCGCCTATCACGCCAACCGCGACGGCATGCTCGGCCTGATCGACCGCATGCGTGCGCTGGAAGAGCGCACGCGTAGCGCATCCGCCGCGGCAAAGGATCGCTTCCACAAGCGCGGCCAGCTGCTGCCGCGGGAGCGCGTCGCGCTGGTGCTCGATCCCGGCGCGCCCTTCATCGAGCTGTCGACGCTCGCCGGCTACATGTTCGATGTGTCTGATCCGAACAAGAGCGTGCCCGGCGGCGGCGTCATCGCCGGCATCGGCTTCGTCTCGGGCGTCCGCTGCATGGTCAGCGCCAATGACGCCGGCATCGATGCCGGCGCACTCCAGCCTTACGGCCTCGACAAAACGCTGCGGGTCCAGGAACTCGCGCTCGAGAACAAGCTGCCTTACGTCCAGCTCGTCGAAAGCGCCGGTGCGAACCTGCTGCGGTACCGCGTCGAGGATTTCGTGCGCGGCGGCAATATCTTTCGCAATCTCGCGCGGCTCTCGGCGGCGGGGTTGCCGGTCGTCACCGTGACGCACGGCTCGTCCACCGCGGGCGGCGCCTATCAGACCGGCCTGTCCGACTACATCGTCATGGTGCGCGGCCGCACGCGTGCTTTCCTCGCCGGGCCGCCGCTGCTGAAGGCCGCAACCGGCGAGATCGCGACCGAAGAGGAGCTCGGCGGCGCCGAGATGCACACCCAGGTCTCCGGCCTCGGCGATTACCTCGCCGAGGACGATCGCGACGCCCTGCGCATCGCGCGCGAGATCATGGCGGCGCTGGAATGGGAGCGGCCGGGCAGGGTGGCCGCGCAATACAAGCCACCGCGCTACGACCAGGACGAGCTCCTCGGCATCATGCCGATGGATCACAAGCGCTCTGTGGACATGAAGCAGGTGATCGCGCGCATCGTCGACGATTCCGACTTCACCGAGATGGCGCCGAATTACGGCCCCGCCACCGTCTGCGGTCACGCCCGCATCGAGGGCCAGGCGATCGGCATCATCACCAACAATGGCCCGCTCGACCCGGCCGGCGCCAACAAGGCGACGCATTTCATCCAGGCGTGCTGCCAGACCCGGACCCCGCTGCTCTATCTCAACAACACCACCGGCTACATGGTCGGCCGAGCCTATGAAGAAGCCGGCATGATCAAGCACGGCTCGAAGATGATCCAGGCGGTGACCTCGGCGACGGTGCCGCAGATCACGATCTATTGCGGCGCCTCCTTCGGCGCCGGCAATTACGGCATGTGCGGCCGCGGCTTCCATCCGCGCTTCTGTTTCTCCTGGCCCAACGCCAAGACCGCTGTGATGGGCGGCGAGCAGGCCGCTGAGACCATGGCGATCGTAACGGAGGCTGCTGCCGCGCGCCGCGGCAAGCCGATCGAGAAGGACAAGCTGGAGGCCATGAAGGCACAGATCGTCGGCGTGTTCGACGGCCAGATGGACGTGTTCTCGACCAGCGCGCGCGTGCTCGACGACGGCGTGATTGATCCGCGCGACACCCGCGCGGTCCTGTCCGAGGTGCTCGCCATCTGCCGCGAGGGCGACGCACGCACGCCCCAGCGCATGCAATTCTCGGTGGCCCGCCCATGAGGAACGGATCAGTGCAGCACCGGCCGTTCTTCAGGGTTTTGATCGCCAATCGCGGTGAAATAGCGCTCCGTGTGATGCGTAGCGCGCGGCAACTGGGCCTTGGCGTCGTCGCGGTCTATTCGGACGCGGATTGCGATGCGCTGCATGTGCGGCAGGCCGACCAGGCCGTGCGGATCGGCGAGGCGCTGCCGGCGCAATCCTATCTCAACATCCCCGCGATCATTGCCGCGGCGAAAGCGAGCGGTGCGGATGCCGTGCATCCAGGTTATGGCTTCCTCGCCGAGAACGAGGAGTTTGCGCAGGCCTGCAAGGATGCCGGCCTCGTCTTCATCGGTCCGTCGCCGCAGGCGATCGAAGCCATGGGCAACAAGGCCGGCGCCAAGGAGATCATGCGCAAGGCCGGCGTACCCTGTGTGCCCGGCTATCAGGGCGCCGACCAGGGCGACGAGGTCATGCTCGCGGAAGCAAAGAGGATCGGCTTCCCCGTGATGATCAAGGCGGTCGCCGGCGGAGGCGGCCGCGGCATGCGGCTCGTGACCGACGCGGCTTCGTTTCCCGATGCTCTGCGCAGCGCGCGCTCCGAAGCGAAGGCCGCGTTCGGTGATCCGACCGTGATCCTCGAACGCGCCATCCGGAATCCGCGCCACATCGAGATTCAGGTCTTCGGTGACAGCCATGGCAACGCCATCCATCTCGGTGAGCGAGACTGTTCGGTGCAACGACGGCACCAAAAGCTCATCGAGGAGGCGCCATCGCCCGCGGTGACTTCAGAGCTGCGTGCGAAAATGGGCGAGGTCGCGGTCGCCGCCGTGAAGGCGCTACGCTACGAGGGCGCCGGCACGCTGGAGTTCCTGCTCGACCCAAGCGGCGAATTCTATTTCATGGAGATGAACACGCGGCTCCAGGTCGAGCATCCCGTGACCGAGGCGATCACCGGGCTCGATCTCGTCGAGCTGCAATTGCGCGTCGCGCGCGGCGAGCCGTTGCCGGTGAGGCAGCAGGACATCAGGTTTTCAGGCCACGCCATCGAGGTGCGGTTGTGCTCGGAAGATGCTGCGCATGATTTCATGCCGCAGTCCGGCCGCATGGCGTGCTGGCAGGTGCCGGAAGGCATTCGCGTCGAGCACGCGCTGCAATCGGGCTCGGAGATCCCGGCGTTCTATGATTCCATGATCGCCAAGGTCATCAGCCATGGTGCCACCCGCGAGGAGGCGCGCGGCCGGCTGATCTGCGGCCTGGAGCAGCTGACTGCATTTGGGGTGACCACCAACCAGGCGTTCCTGATGTCGTGCCTGCGTCATCCCGGCTTTGCCAGGGGGGAAGCAACGACGGCGTTCATCGGCGCGCATCGCGATGAGCTGCTGGCGCCGCCAGGGAATGGCGCATTCGACACGACGCTGGCGGGCCTCCTGCTCTACGTCACCAATTCAAGGGCGCCGTCATGGCACAGCGGGCGGAGCCTTGCGGCAACGTTTCCGCTGCCGGCGAAGATCGAGATCGCCGGCGAAATCTGCGAACTCGAAGTCACCCGCGAACGCGATGGCAGCTACACCGTTGCGGTCGACGTCCGTCAGGACAGGTTCGAGATCGACCAGCTCGATCCCGATGCCGTTCGCTTCCGCCATGATGGCGTGATGGACAGCGCGAAATTTCTGCGGGACGGCGACCGGCTCTATTTCGCGCATCGCGGCATACCACTTGCGGTCACCGATCTCACCCTCGCCACGCCGAAGACCGCCGTAACCAACGGCGGCGACGGAAAAGTCCGCGCCGCCATGAACGGCCGCGTCGTTGCCGTCCTGGTCAAGCCCGGCGATCGCGTCGCCGCCGGCCAGCCCGTGATCACGCTGGAGGCGATGAAGATGGAGCACGTGCACAAGGCCGGCATCGACGGCGTGATCGCCGCGATCGACGTCGCCGAGGGCGAGCAGATCACGACGGGAAGGATCGTAGTGGAGATCGGGGCGAGCTAGACTAGCGCGTCAAACTCAACTCGTCGTCCCGGCGAAGGCCGGGTCCCATAGCCACAGGATTGAGTTTGACAAAGACTTGGAGTTGCCAGCTCGCGCCATAACCTCTTCCTGGGGTTATGGGTCCCGGCCTTCGCCGGGACGACGGCGAAATTATTGACCGCGCCCCGTCCCCTCGTTCAACAAGCACGCCACCTGGTGTCCATCGCTCGCGTCCACCAGCGCCGGCCGCTCCGTCCTGCACCGCTCCATCGCAAACCGGCAGCGCGTGTGAAACGCGCATCCCGGCGGCGGGTTGACCGGACTCGGCACGTCGCCGTCGACCAGCGGTGCGAGCTTTTTTGCAAGCGGGTTCGCAACCGGCACTGAGGCGAGCAGCGCCTGCGTGTAGGGATGCCGCGGATTGCGAAACAGCTCGTCCTTGTCGGCGATCTCGACGATGCGGCCGAGATACATCACGGCGACGCGGTGACTGATATGGGCGACGACCGCCAGATCATGGGCAATGAAGAGATAGGAGAAGCCATGCTGCCGTTGCAGGTCGATCAGGAGATTGATCACCTGTGCCTGGATCGAGACGTCCAGCGCCGAAACCGGCTCGTCACACACGATCAGACGGGGTCCGAGCGCAAGCGCCCGCGCGATGCAGATGCGCTGGCGCTGGCCGCCGGAGAATTGATGCGGGAAGTTGCGCATCTGGTCGGGCCGCAGGCCCACCTGTTCGAACAGCTTTGCGGTACGCGCCTCCAGTGTTTTGCCGCTGGCGAGACCATGCACGGCCAGTGGCTCGCCGACGATGTCACCCGCGGTCATGCGCGGATTGAGCGAGGCAAACGGGTCCTGGAACACGATCTGCATCGAGCGGCGATGTGGACGTAGCGCAGTCTTGGAAAGGTGGGTGATGTCCTCGCCGTCGAGGCGGATCTGGCCCGACGTCGGCTCGACCAGCCGCAGCACGCTGCGCGCCACCGTCGATTTGCCGCAGCCGGATTCGCCGACGAGACCCAGCGTCTCGCCGATGCCAACCGAAAATGAGACGCCGTCGACCGCGTGCACGGTGCCGACCTGCCGGCGCAGCACGCCCGCGCGCACCGGATAGTGCTTTGTCAGATCAGTGACTTCGAGCAGCGGTTCGGTCATGCCACCTCCGCGACTTCCTCTGCGCGCCAGCAGGCCGCGAGATGGCCGCCGCCCCAATCGGCGAGCGGGGGATACTCGTCCAGGCAGCGCTTGATCGCGAGCTTGCAGCGCGGCGCGAAAGCGCAGCCTTGCGGCAGCCGCACCAGCGACGGCACGGTGCCGGGAATTTCGTTCAGTCGCGCATGCGCCGCGAGACCGGACGTCGGCACTGCCGGGATCGAAGCCATCAGCCCGCGCGTATAGGGATGTTTTGGCGCGGCGAACAGCGCCTCGACGCTCGCCTCCTCCACCTTCCTGCCCGCATACATCACGATCACGCGCTGCGCCGTTTGCGCAACGACGCCTAGATCATGCGTGATCAACACGAGGCCCGTTCCGAGCTCCTTCTGGAGGTCGAGGATGAGCGCCAAGATCTGTGCCTGGATGGTGACGTCGAGCGCAGTGGTCGGTTCGTCCGCGATCAGCAGCGCCGGTCGGCAGGCCAATGCCATCGCGATCATCGCGCGCTGGCGCATGCCGCCGGAGAGCTGATGCGGATATTCCCGCGCACGCCGCGCTGGTTCGGGGATGCGAACCAGGCGCAGCATCTCGACTGCGATGTCGCGTGCCTCTCTGGTGGACATCGCCCGATGCAACCGCACAGCCTCGACGATCTGGTCGCCGATCCGCATCACCGGATTGAGCGAGGTCATCGGCTCCTGGAAGATCATGGAGATACGGTTGCCGCGGATCGCGCGCATCCTTGCTTCGTCGAGCGCAAGCAAATCGGTGCCTTCGAGCGTGACCGTGCCGCCGACGATGCGGCCGGGCGGATCGGGTACGAGCCGCATCAAGGAAAGCGCGGTGACGCTTTTGCCACAGCCGGACTCTCCGACGATCGCCAGCGTCTCGCCGCGCTTCACGGTAAACGAGACGTCGTCCACGGCCTTGAACAGACCGGAATTGGTGAAGAATACCGTTTTCAGGTTCTTCACCTCGAGCACGAGATCGGTTGCCTGTTTCATCAGCCGCGCTGCCTCGGATCGAGAATATCGCGCAGGGCATCACCGAACAAGTTGGCGCCAAACACGGCGAGGCTGATCGCAATGCCGGGGAAGATAACAAGCCACGGCGCGGTGCGGACATATTCGGCGGCGGACTCCGAGAGCATGCGGCCCCAGGACGGATAAGGCTCGGGAATGCCGAGGCCGAGGAAGGACAGCGAAGCCTCGGTGAGAATGGTCGAGCCGAGTTGCGCGGTCGCGAGCACGATCAGCGGCGCCAGCGTGTTCGGCAGCACGTGGCGGAGCGCGATCCGCGTCTCGCTCATGCCGATCGACTTGGCGGCTTCGATGAAAGGCAGTTCGCGCAGTGCCAGCGTGTTGGCGCGGATGACGCGGGCGACCGTCGGGATCAGCGGAATGGCGATAGCGATGATGACGTTCGGCAAGGACGGCCCGAGCGCGGCCGTCATCACTAGCGCGAGCACCAGGAGCGGCAGCGCCTGGAGGACGTCGGAGACGCGCTGGAACACGAGATCGACCCAGCCTGAGAGATAGCCGGAGGTGAGCCCGACGATCACGCCGATCGTGCCGCCGAGCGCGGTCGAGCCGATTCCGACTGCCAGCGATACCCGCGCGCCGTGGATGATACGGCTGAACACGTCGCGGCCGAAGGAATCCGTGCCCATCCAGTGCGCCAGGCTTGGGCGCGCCAGCGCACGGGCGGAATCGATCGATAGGGGATCATCGCGTGCGATGAAGTCGGCGAAGATCGCGGTGAACACGAATACGGTTATGATGACGAGGCCGGCCGCGCCCAACACGTGCCGCTGCGCCAGGAACAGCACGCGTCGCCAGCCGCCGGTCGCATGCGCACCGGCGCGCCTCAATTCGAGATCATAGTCGATCGCGGCCATGCTTTGCCTAACTCCCTCTCCCCGCCTGCGGGGAGAGGGTTGAGGTGAGGGGCTCTCCGCGGGGAGGCGAGAGTTGGATTCGCGGAGAGTCCCCCTTTGCGCGCTGCGCAAATTCGACCTCTCCCCGCAAGCGGGGAGAGGTGAAGGAACGCGCGAACGCTGTGTGAGGCATAATCATGTGGCTAATCCGTATATCGGATGCGCGGATCGAAAACCGCGTAGAGCATGTCGACGATGAAATTCGCGCTCACCACCACGACGGCAATCAGCATCACGAGGTTCTGCACGATCGGATAATCGCGCCAGCGGATCGCCTCGACCAGGAAACGGGCGACGCCGGGGATGTTGAACACGGTTTCCGTGACGATCAGGCCGCCGATCAGGAACGCCGCCTCGATTCCGATCACGGTAATGACAGGCAAAATGGCGTTCTTCAGCGCATGCTGATAGTTCACCGCGGCGTCGGATGCGCCCTTGGCGCGCGCGGTGCGGATATAGTCCTGACGCAGCACCTCCAGCATCGAGGAGCGGGTGATGCGCATGGTCAGCGCGGCGCTGCGGAAGCCGACGACGGCGGCGGGGACGGCATAGGTCGCGAAGGCTTCCAGATATGTCTGCGGATTGGGGTTGAAGATCGGCATCTGGCCGAACATCGCCACCGACGCGGTGAGGATCAACAGGCCGAGCCAGAACGAAGGCAGCGACAATCCGCTCAGGCTGACCACGCGCAGCGCGTAGTCGAGCCGCGTACCCTGCTTCACCGCGCTGATAACGCCGAGTGGAATGCCGATGGAGGCCGAGAACAGCAGCGCCAGGCCCGCAAGCCGCGCCGTGATCGGGATCCGCGGCAGGATTTCCTGAAGCGCCGGCTTCTCCGAGACGTAGGAGTACCCGAAATCGCCGCGCAGGAAACCGCCGATCCAGTGCAGATATTGCACCACCATCGGCTGGTCGAGGCCGAGCTCCTTTTCCAGACTGGCCTTGTCAGCGGGGTCGACATAGCCGGCCGCGGCAAACAGGATATCGACGATGTTGCCGGGCACGACGCGCAGCAGGAAGAAGATGACGATCGAGATCCCGAACAGGGTCACGAGCATCAGGAACAGGCGCCGTACCAGATAGGCAAACATCTCTCGCCTCCTGCCGATCTCGTAAGCTGCCCGCGACCTGCGCTACTTGTCCATCCAGACATCCTCGTAGCGATAGCCATTGTAAGAGCTGTTCGACATTACCGTCACACCCTTGACGTAGGGGTGCCAGCAGGTGCCGGCGCGCGCATGGAAGATGATCGGGCGGGCGACGTCCTCCTGCAATTTCTTGTCGATGTCCCACACCAGCTTCTTGCGCTTGTTGATGTCGGTTTCCTGCGACTGCGCGTCGAACAGCTTTTCGATGTCCTTGTTGCAGTAATTGGTGTAGTTGCGCTCCGAACCGCAGGAATAGTTCTCGTAGAACGACTGGTCGGGATCGTCGACGGCACTGCCGGTCAAATTGAGGCCCAGCATGTAATCCTTGCGCGCGATCTTCGGGAACCAGTTCGCGGTCTCGACGACGTCGAGCTCGCCGTCGATATAGATGCTCTTGAGCTGGTCGATCAGGATCACCGCGGGATCGCGATATTCCGCGAGGTTGCGGGTGGAGACCTTGACCGCAAGGTGCTTTTCCGGACCGTAGCCCGCTTTCTGCATCAGTTTGCGTGCCTGCTCGCGGTTGGCGTTCACGTCCGGTCCATAGCCGGGAATGCTCTCCAGCATGGCCTTTGGCATGCCCCACAGACCCTGCGGTGGCGGCAGCATCGTGCCACCGATATCTGCTTGCCCCTCGAACAAGATGGAAACGAAAGCCTTGCGGTCGAGCGCCATCGCCATGGCGCGGCGGATGTCGATGTTGTCGAAGGGCGACGACGTTGAATTGACGATGATGTTGGTCGAAACGTTGGTGGGCTCGACGGTACAGACCGCATTCGGTGACTGGGATTTCACGTCCTTCAGCAGCGGGATCGTGATATGCGTCGGAAAAGCCATGTCGAATTTGCCGGCGACGAAGGCGAGGATGGCGGTCGAGCGATTCGGGATGATGGTGAATTCGATGCCGTCGAGATAGGGCCGGCCTTTCCGCCAGTAGTCGGGATTACGGGTCAGCTTGATCGACTCATTGGCCTTGAACTCGACGAACTTGAACGGGCCGGTGCCGATCGGATGCGTGCGCATGTCGCCGGGCGAGACGTGGCAGGGATAGACCGGCGTGTAGCCCGAGGCGAGCAGTGCTATGAGCGAAGGCTGAGGCCGCTTCAAATTGAAGGAGACCTCGAAATCGCCGCTGGTGGTGACGTCGTCGACCTGCTCGTACCAGGTCTTGCGCGGATTCTGTCGGAACTTCTGCTGCGATTTGCCCATCAGTATGTCGAAGGTGCATTTGACGTCCGCCGAGGTGAACGGCTTGCCGTCGTGCCATTTCACGCCCTGGCGCAGCTTGAAGGTCAGCGTCTTGTTGTCGTTCACCCAGGCCCAGCTCTCGGCGAGTTCCGGGACGATGGTGTTCATGCTGTTCTGCGCCACGTCTTGCTTGTAGATGACGAGGTTGTTGAACACCGGCATGAAGGGAACGTTGAGCGAATAGGTCGCGCCTTCATGGATCGAGGCGTTGCCGGGGCTGTCGCGGTGGTACATCCGCAAAATCCCGCCCTGCTTGGGTTCGCCGGCCAATGTGATGGTCGAAAACGCCAGCAAAGATAGCGCCGCCGTCGCGGCAAGCGCCCACACGCTCCGCATCCTCGTCCTCCCTGGACAACGGCCTTTTGCGGCCTGTTTGAGGCGACGATAGCGACGCAAGAGGAGCGAGGCAACCGGCAAGGCCGGCGACCGCCTCGACAATTCGGATGACGGAAGGCCGCAGGGGTTTTCTCTCACGATGTGAGAGTGGGGGAGTGTGGATCGGTTCCTGCGCAGGTGTTGGGCTGGGCTGTCTCAACAAGCTCAACCGTCGTCCCGGCGAAGGCCGGGACCCCATACCGCGTGATCTATCGATTGCTGTAGGCAGGAGTACCGAACGACTATCTTCGCCAAACTGCTCCCTGGGCTATGGCTCCCGGCCCTCGCCGGGACGACAGCTGAGAATGAGGCTGCACCCTCAGACAATCCTCGACGTCTTGTTCCCCCAATACCGGTCCCGCAGCAGCCGCTTGTAGAGCTTGCCGGTCGGCAGCCGCGGCAGTTCCTTGTCGAAATCGACCGAGCGCGGCACCTTCTGCCGCGACAGCGACGCGCCGCAGAAGGCGATCAGTTCCTCCGCCAGCGCCGGCCCGGGCATCACGCCCGGCATCGGCTGAACCACCGCCTTCACCTCTTCGCCGAGATCGGGATTGGGCACGCCGAACACGGCGGCGTCGGCGACCTTCGGATGGGTGATCAGCAGATTCTCGCATTCCTGCGGATAGATGTTCACCCCTCCGGAGATGATCATGAAGGTGGCGCGGTCGGTGAGGTAGAGGAAGCGATCCGCATCGACATAGCCGACATCGCCGACCGTGCTCATGCTGCCGTCGGCCGAGCGCGCTTCCTTGGTCTTCTCCGGATCGTTGAAATATTCGAATGGCGATGCCGTCTTGAACCACACCTGACCGGGCGTGCCGGTCGGGCACGCCTTCATGTTCTCGTCGAGAATATGCAGGTCGCCGAGCAGCACCTTGCCGACGGTGCCGCGATGGGCGAGCCACTCCTCGCTGTTGCAGGCGGTGAAGCCGAGGCCTTCGGTCGCGCCGTAATATTCGTGGATGATCGGCCCCCACCATTTGATGATGTCGTCCTTGACCAGCGCAGGGCAGGGCGCTGCGGCGTGGATCGCGATCTCGAGCGAGGACAGGTCGTAGCGGTTGCGCACCTCTTCCGGCAGCTTCAGCATGCGCGAAAACATCGTCGGCACGAGCTGGCTGTGGGTGATGCCCCATTGTTGCACGAGCTGGAGATAGCGCTCGGGATCGAACGTCTCCATGATGACCACGGTGCCGCCCATGCGGATCGTCAGATTGACCGCGGCCTGCGGTGCGGAATGATAGAGCGGCGCCGGCGACAGATAGATCATGCCCTCGCGGTAGTGCCAAAGCTTTGTCAGGAAATCGAACAGCGGCAGATTGTGCTTTGGCGGCTCCTCCGGCAACGGCCGCACAATGCCCTTCGGCCGTCCCGTCGTTCCCGACGAATAGAGCATGGCGGTGCCGAGCCACTCATCTGCGATCGGGGTCTTCGGCAGATCGGCGGTCACCTCCGCAAGTCCAACGATACGGTCGCTCTCACCTGGGCCGTCGACGACGATGCACAGCTTGACGTCGGGACAGGCGCTGATCGCCTCGCGGGCGATGTCGAGCTTCGCCACCGACGTGATCAGGATCTTCGACCGGCTGTTGACGAGGAGGTAGGCGAGTTCGCCCGCGGTGAGGAACGAGTTGATGCAGGTGTAGTACAGCCCGGACCGCTCGCCCGCGCCGCAGGCTTCGAGATAGCGGGAATTGTTCTCCATGAAGATCGAATAATGGTCGAGCCGCTTCAAGCCGTGCTTGCGAAACAGCTGCGCCAGCCGGTTGCTGCGTGCATCGAGCTCGCGATAGCTGACGGCCTCGCCGGTTGCCGCCATGATGAAAGCGGGCTGCAGCGGGCGCAGGCGGGCATGCTGACCTGGGTACATCAGTCCTCCGGTTTGGGTTATGCGGCGAGAAGCAGGATTTCGCGCACCTGTGCCGGGCCATCGATCTTGCGCGGGTTGCGGGGCACCCAGGGCGTGCGCATGGCCTGCTCGGCGATGGCATCGAAATGCTCCGGCGAGACGCGAACGTCCGACAGGCTGCGCGGCATGCCGAGCGAACGGATGAAGGCGTCCAGCACGTCGGCGGCATCCCGGCCGGGAAAACCCATCGCAGCGGCGACGATCATCTGGCGCTCGGCATTGTCGTGCGCGTTCCAGCGCATCACCGCGGGCAGCATGACGCAGGAGGTGTAGCCATGCGGCACGTCGAAGGCCGCACCCAGCACGTAGCCGATGCCGTGGCTCGCGCCCATCGGCACACCGGCTGAAAGCGCGCCCATCGACAGCCAGGTGCCGATCTGCGCATCCATCCGCGCGTCGAGATCGGCGGGGTTGGCTTTCACCCGCGGCAGCGCGTCGGCGAGCATGGCGAGGCCCTTCACCGATTGCGCGTCGGCGTAGGGGTGCGTCTCGCGCGAGCAGATCGCCTCGACGCAATGATCGACGGCGCGGATGCCGGTCGACAGGAATAGCCATTCCGGCGTGTGCACGGTGATGGCGGGATCGAGGATGGTCGCGCGCGGCACGGTGAGCGGATGCCGCAGCATTTCCTTCACATGCGTGCGGCGGTTGGTCACGCCCGCGATCGCGCTGAACTCGCCGCCGGCGATCGTGGTCGGGACACTGATCTGGCGCACGGTCGGCGGCGTCATCTCGGGCGCGACGCCCTTGTGCACGCGGATGCGTTCGATGCCGTCGACGTTGTCGATGCCGTTGGCGAGGCAGAGCTGCACCGCCTTGGCGCCGTCAGTGATCGAGCCGCCACCCACGGTAACGATCAAATCGGCACCTGCCTCGCGCGCCGCATTGGCTGCCGCAATCACAGCCTCGCGCGGCGTGTGCGCCGGCATGGCGTCGAACAGCCCGGCGCAGCGCGTGCCGAGCGCCTGCCTGATCTTCTCGATTTCGTCGGTCTGCCGGTTCAGCGTGCCGGAGACCATCAGGAAGGCGCGACGTGTCCCCAGCCGGTCCATCTGCGCGACGATGGCTGCGGCCGCGGGATGGCCGAACACAACCTCCTCGATCGCGCCGTAAACGACACGTCCCTGGTGCACGTCTGTTCTCCCCGGACAATTCGTCTTGGTTTTGTTATGGCAGTCTAATCGAGGGAGCGGCGTCCGTCATGCGCGAAGACGCTGGCGTGAGGCCCACGCTGGATGCGGCGCGCACCCATCGCCCGCCATATTCATGAGCCCGGCGAATAAGCCCATTCGCGCACCGCCCGCTAATCGTCCCGTGAGAAGCCGGCTATCTCTGTGTCAGCCCGTCATCCGGCTGGGGTATCCCACCGGAGATGGCGCCCGCCGTCGTCTTGAATATTTCATCATTGAAACCCATCTTGTGGCGCTTGCGGGTAGGCGCGTACCCTGCTGTCTCTGCGGCTTTTATGCGAGGACCTGGGATGAGCGGACCGGACGGAAGCGAGCAATTTGTCAAAACGCACGATTTCGTTTCGCTTCGGCCCCGCGCAATCGCCGGGCTTCTTGCCGCGGCATTCGCCCTCGCCGGCTGTGGACAGCCGGCCTCGCAAGCCGCCGCCCCGCCGCCGCCGGCGGTGACCGTCGCCGAGCCGGTCAAACGCACCGTCACCGATTGGGACGAATTCACCGGCCGCTTCGAGGCAATGGAGGAGGTGCAGGTGCGCCCCCGCGTCGGCGGCTTCGTCAACTCCGTCGAATTCCAGGACGGCGCGATCGTGCATCAGGGCGATCTGCTTTACGTCATCGACCCGCGCCCGTTCGAGGCGGTGGCGGAGCAGGCGGACGGCCAGCTCTCGGACGCGCGCGCCAGGGTGGAACTCGCCAAGCGCGAGCTCGACCGCGGCCTGAACCTGGTCCAGACCAGCGCCGTGTCCGAGCAGGTCGTCGACCAGCGCCGCCAGGCCTTGCAGGCCGCCCACGCCGCGGAGGTGCAGGCCGAAGGCGCGCTGAAGGCCGCCAAGCTCAACATCGAATTCACGCACGTGACGGCGCCGCTGACGGGTCGCGTCAGCCGCCATCTCGTCAGCCCCGGCAATCTCGTGCAGGGCAGCGACAACGGCACCTCGACGCTGCTGACCTCGATTGTGACGCTGGATCCGATCTACGTCTATTTCGACATGGATGAGGCGACATTCATCAAGTACAGCAAGCTGTGGTTCGAAGGCAGGCGCCCGAGCTCGCGCGATACGGCGAACCCGGTGCAGGTGATGCTGGCCGGCGAGACCAAGCCGTCGCATGAGGGCACCATCAACTTCCTCGACAACCGCCTCGACGTCTCGACCGGCACGCTACGCAGCCGCGCCGTCGTCAAGAACACCGACCTCTCGATTCTGCCCGGCCAGTTCGGCCGCGTCCGGCTGATCGGCAGCGCGCCCTATGAGGCGCTGCTGATTCCCGACGTCGCGGTCGCAACCGACCAGTCCCGCAAGATCGTGTTGGTGGTCAAGCCGGACGACACCGTCGAGGCGCGTCCCGTGGTGCTGGGGCCGTTTGATGACGGCCTGCGCGTGATCCGCGAAGGGCTGAAGGCGGAGGACCGCGTCATCGTCAACGGCATCCAACGCGCCCGTGTCGGCGCCAAGGTGGCTCCGTCTCCCGCGCAAGCACCGGCCGGTGGCAAGCCCGGTGACAAGTCATGAATCTTGGCCGCCTCTCCATCAACCAGCCCATTCTGGCGATGGTGCTGTCGATCGTGCTGTTGATCGTCGGCGCGCTCGCCTACACCACACTGCCGGTCTCCGAATATCCGCAAGTGGTGCCGCCGACCGTCGTCGTCACCACGCAATATCCGGGCGCCTCGGCGCAAACCGTTTCCGACACCGTCGCCGCTCCGATCGAGCAACAGATCAACGGCGTCGAGGACATGCTGTATCTCTACAGCCAAGCGACCTCGAACGGGCAATTGACGATCACCGTCACCTTCAAGCTCGGCACCGACCTCGACAAGGCGCAGGTGCTGGTCCAGAATCGCGTCGCGATCGCGCAGCCGCAACTGCCGGACGAAGTGCAGCGCAACGGCGTCGTCACCCGCAAGAACTCGCCCGACATCCTGATGGTCGTGTTCATGCTGTCGCCCGACGACACGTTCGACCAGCTCTACATCTCCAATTACGCGCTGCTCCAGGTCCGCGACCAGCTGCTGCGGATCGACGGCGTCGGCGACATCCAGATTTTCGGCGCACGCGATTATTCGATGCGGTTGTGGCTTGATCCGGACCGTATCGCCAATCTCGGCTTGACCTCGACCGAAGTGCTCGCGGCGATCCGTGCGCAGAACGTGCAGATCGCGGGCGGCCAGATCGCCGAGCCGCCGATCGCGGACCGCGCCTTCCAGCCGAACCTCGTTTTCACCGGGCGCCTGAAGGACCAGAAGCAGTTCGAGGACATTCTGATCAAGGCCGGTTCCGACGGCCGCACGGTTCGGCTGCGCGACGTCGCGCGCATCGAGCTCGGTGCGCTGGCGTACTCGACCAACAGCTTCCTGTTGCGCAAATCGGCAGTCGCCATGCTGGTGACGCAGCGGCCGGGATCGAACGCGCTCGCGACGGCAAAAAACATCTCCGACACGATGACGAAGCTCAAGGCGAGCTTCCCGAAGGGCCTCGATTACAATATCGGCTACAACCCGACCGAGTTCATCGCGCAGTCCGTCCACGAGCTGATCAAGACCATCTACGAGGCCATGCTGCTGGTGGTCATCGTGGTGCTGGTGTTCCTGCAAGGATGGCGACCGGCGATCATTCCGATCATCGCTATACCGGTCTCGCTGGTCGGCACCTTCGCGGTGATGGCGGCACTCGGTTTCTCCATCAACAATCTCACGCTGTTCGGCCTCGTGCTCGCCGTCGGCATCGTGGTCGACGACGCCATCGTCGTGGTCGAGAATGTCGAGCGCCATCTCGAGCACGGCATGAGCCGGCGTGACTCCGCACTCAAGACCATGGAGGAAGTCGGCGGCGCGCTGGTCTCGATCGCGCTGGTGCTGTGCGCGGTGTTCGTCCCGACGGCGTTCTTAGGGGGAATTTCCGGCCAGTTCTTTCAGCAGTTCGCCGTCACCATTGCGGTTGCGACTGCGATCTCCTGCTTCTGTTCGCTGACGCTGTCGCCGGCGCTGGCCTCGCAGATCCTGGTCCCGCACGAGCAGAAGCGGCCGCCGGCGCGCTGGAACTTTGTCGCGCGCGGCTGGAACGCCTTCACCGGCGTCTTCAACCGCGTGTTCGACCGGCTCGCGCATGGCTATGCCGGCGTCGCTAATTTCGTGATCCGGCATTCGGTGGTGATGATCCTGATCTACGTCGTGCTGATCGGCAGCGCCGGCTGGTTGATCGTGACGACGCCGCAAGGCTTCATTCCGTCGCAGGATCGCGGCTACGTCATCATCTCCGTGCAATTGCCGGGCGCGGCGTCGCTGGCGCGTACAACCGAGGTCGTGCGCGAGATCGAGCGGATCTCGCTGGATACGCCGGGCATCGTTCGCGTCGCCGCCTTCGCCGGTTTCTCCGGCGCCACCCGCACCCAGGCCGGCAATGCGGCTGCGCTGTTTCCGGTGTTCGACGAGCCCGAGGCGCGGATAAAGAAGGGGCTGTCCGCCAACGCCATCACTGCCGAGCTGCGCAAGCGCCTCGCCGCGATCCAGGGCGCCTTCATCATCGTCATTCCACCGCCGGCCGTGCCGGGCATCGGCACCGGCGGCGGCTTCACCATCCGCATCCAGGACCGGCAGGGCCGTGGGCCGGAACTGCTTGCGTCCGCGACCGACGAGCTTGTCGCCGCCGCGCGCAAGGCGCCGAGCCTCACCTCGGTGTTCTCGCCGTTCACAGCCAACACGCCGCAGCTCTTCGTCGACATCGACCGCACCAAGGCGCAGAAGCTCGGCGTTCCCATCGCCAATATCAACGACACGATCCAGACCTATTTCGGATCGACCTATGTCAACGACTTCAACCTGTTCGGCCGCACCTATCACGTCACCGCCCAAGCCGACCTGCCGTTCCGCAAAGAACCGAGCGATCTCGCGCGGCTGCGCACGCGCAATGCCGCCGGCGACATGGTGATGCTCGGCAGCGTGGTGGAGTTCAAGGACGCCTCGGGTCCCGATCGCGTCGCGCGCTACAATCTCTATGCGGCGTCCGAATTGCAGGGTGAGCCTGCGCCGGGCACGAGTTCGACGACCTCGCTCAACACGATCAAGAAGCTCGCGGACGACACCCTGCCGAGCGGCTTCACCTTCGAATGGACCGATCTATCCTATCAGCAGATCACCGGCGGCAATGCCGGCCTCTACGTATTCCCGATCTGCGTGCTGTTCGTCTATCTGGTGCTCGCCGCGCAGTATGGTAGCTGGACCTTGCCGTTCGCGGTGATCCTGATCGTGCCGATGTGTCTGCTCGCCGCGACCATCGGCGTGCGTATCATGGGGCAGGACGTCAACATCCTTACGCAGATCGGCTTCGTCGTGCTGGTGGGGTTGGCGGCGAAGAACGCGATCCTGATCGTCGAGTTCGCGCGCGACATCGAACTCGAAGGCAAGCCGCGGCTGGAGGCCGTGATCGACGCCTGCCGCCTGCGCCTGCGGCCGATCCTGATGACGTCCTTCGCCTTCATCCTCGGCGTGCTGCCGCTGGTGATCTCGTCCGGCTCGGGCTCGGAGATGCGGCAGGCCGTCGGCGTCGCCGTCTTCTTCGGCATGATCGGCGTCACCTTGTTCGGACTTTTGTTCACGCCGATCTTCTATGTGGTGGTGCGGAATCTCGCCGAGGGCCGCCGCGACAAGAAGCCGGAGGTAGTTGCCTGATCGCTGCCGGTCGTGCCATCAGCGTATCCACAATCACGCTGTCGTCCCGGACAAGCGCAAGCGCAGATCTGGGACCCATACCCCCAGGGAGTGGTTTGGCCAAGACGGGTAACCACTGGCTCAGGCCACAACTCCTTCCTGTGGCTATGGGTCCCGGATCGGCGCTCCGCTCCAGACAACGCTGCGCGTTGTCGGAAGCTGCGCTTGTCCGGGACGACATCGGTTTTTGACGCGCACCTCCATACTAACGGCCTACGCCGAAAATGGATGGGCAGGCGCGGGGTTCTTCACTAGTATCCGCGCGATTTCAAAACAGAAAACTGCTGGGAGCTAACATATGAAATCAGCACTTTTGGCCGCTGTCGCAACTTCGGCTTTGCTGCTGGCGGCGCCGGCCTTCGCGCAAGGCGTCAAGATCGGCATCCTCAACGACCAGTCCGGCGTCTATGCCGACTACGGCGGAAAATGGTCGGTCGAGGCCGCCAGGATGGCGATCGAGGATTTCGGCGGCGAGGTGCTGGGCCAGAAGATCGAGCTCGTGACCGCCGACCACCAGAACAAGCCCGACCTCGCGAGCTCGATCGCGCGGCGCTGGTATGACGTCGAGAACGTCGACATGATCACGGAGCTGACGACCTCCTCGGTCGCACTGGCGATCCACGAGCTCTCCAAGGAAAAGAAGAAGATCGACATCGTCGTCGGTGCCGCGACCTCGCGCCTCACGGGCGACGCCTGTCAACCCTACGGCTTCCATTGGGCCTATGACACCCGCGCGCTCGGCGTCGGCACCGGCGGCTCGCTGACCAAGGCCGGCGGCGACACCTGGTTCTTCCTCACCGCGGATTACGCCTTCGGCTACGCGCTGGAAAAGGACACCAGCGAGATCGTCACCGCCAATGGCGGCAAGGTGGTCGGCTCGGTGCGCGTGCCGCTCAACTCGTCTGACTTCTCCTCCTTCCTGCTCCAGGCGCAGAGCTCGAAGGCGAAGATCGTGGGCCTCGCCAATGCCGGCCTCGACACCACCAACTCGATCAAGCAGGCGGCCGAGTTCGGCATCGTCTCCGGCGGCCAGAAGCTCGCCGGCCTCTTGATGACGCTCGCCGAAGTGAACGGGCTCGGCTTGCAGGCCGCGCAAGGCCTGGTGCTGACCGAGGGCTATTACTGGGATATCAACGACCGCACGCGCAATCTCGGCGAACGCTTCCTCAAGCGCACCGGGCGGATGCCGAACATGATTCAGGCCGGCACCTATTCGGCGACGATCAGCTATCTCAAGGCGGTCAAGGCCGCCGGCACCAAGGACCCGGATGCGGTCGCCAAGAAGCTGAAAGAGCTGCCGGTCGACGACGGCTTTGCGCAAGGTGGCAAGGTGCTCGAGAACGGCCGCATGGTCCACGACATGTATCTGTTCGAGGTCAAGAAGCCGTCGGAGTCGAAGAAGCCCTGGGACTATTACAAGCTGCTCGCAACAGTTCCGGGCGATAAGGCTTTCTTCACCGCCAAGGACAGCGGCTGCCCGCTGACGAAGTGAGGCAACGCTGCCGCCTCGCTCTCACTGTCGTCCCGGACAAGCGCGCCACAAGTGCGCGCAGATCCGGGAACCATAACCACAAACGGACGTGGTTACGGGGACTCAGAGTTACCAGCTCGCGCACAATGCTTCCCTGTGGTTGATGGGGTGGACGGCCCCCTACGGCATCAGTGTGCCAGAATGAGGTTGTCAGAAACTCATTCGCAGGAGCCGCCCGTGAACCAGATTATCCGTATTGGGATGGATACGTCGAAGTATATTTTCGTGCTGCATGGGGTTGATGCGGCGGAGCAGCCGGTCTTGCGCAAGAAGCTGTCGCGCAAGCAGGTGGCGGAGTTCTTCGCCAAGTTGCCGCCGACCGTGATCGGGATGGAGGCCTGCGGGGCTTCGCAACATTGGGCGCGGGAGCTTCGCCAGCTCGGCCACGAGGTGAAGCTGATGGCGCCGCAACTGGTGAAGCCCTACGTGTCGCGGAACAAGAACGACGGGCGGGACGCGGAAGGGCTGTGCGAGGCGATGAGCCGGCCGACCATGCGGTTCGTGCCGGTGAAGAGCGCCGAGCAGCAGGCCGCATTGATGCTGACGGGCATCCGCGACGGGCTGATCGCCCGGCGCACTCAGCTGACCAATACGATCCGCGGCCATGCGGCGGAGTTTGGCCTGATTGCGCCCAAGGGGCTGGACAAGATCGAGCCGTTGCTGGCGCAGATTGCGCAGGACGAGACGCTTCCCGTCCTGGCGCGCGAGCTGTTTGTCGTGCTGGGCCGCGAATGCGCCAAGCTCGAGAGCGAGCTGGAGGCGATCGAAGCCAGGCTGATGGCCTGGCACCGTGGCGATGCCATGGGCCGGCGTTTGGCGCAGATCCCCTCGGTCGGTCCGATCGTTGCCACCGCGCTGGTGATGAAGACGCCGGATCCGCGGGCGTTCCGCTCCGGTCGTCACTTTGCGGCCTGGGTGGGATTGACGCCCAAGGACCATTCCACTGCCGGCAAGACCAGGCTTGGCAAGATCACCCGGGCGGGCGACGAGGACTTGAGGCGGCTGCTCGTGATCGGGGCCACGGCCGTGATCCAGCAGGCCCGACGAGGCCGCGGCCAACACTCACGTTGGCTGCTGGCGCTGATTGCGCGCAAGCCGCCGAAGCTTGCGGCCGTGGCGCTCGCCAACAAGGTGGCCCGCATCGCCTGGAAGCTCATGGTGACGGGAGAGAGTTACGATGCGGCGCGGTTGAATGCCGCTGCGGCAGGGGCCGCCTAACAGATTGGCCGACCGGCGGGCTCGCTCGCCGGCCGACCCGGAGCTGCAGGAGCAGATGGAGCGATCGATCGAGCAACGATGCGAGACATTCCGTGGGACCCATTGGCCGCCAGCAGGTCGCCGGGTTGTTTGGAACCCGCATCGCGCAAACCATCTTGGCCAGCGATCTAATCCATCGCACTCAACAGGCCGGACATATGGATGCAAGCGATCCGATCTCTCAAAAAGCTCTTGTGCCACGGGGGCCGTCCACATATGGGTCCCGGATCGGCGCTCCGCTTCGCTGCGCTTGTCCGGGACGACGGCGGAATGAGTGGCGCCGCGGTGCCCCCTACACCAACCGCAACACCACCGCCCCCAGCGCGCCGGCCCATAACGCGATGCTGGCGATGCCCTGGATCGCAAAGCCCGGGCCTCGCTTCGCGGCAGCCTTCGAATAGCCGATGAAATAGACGATGCGGCCGATGATCCAGACCGCGCCGATTCCCGCTGCGATCGCATCGCTGATATAGATCGCGAACAGCCAGAGCGGCGGCAGGAAGATCGGCATCCATTCCAGCGTATTGATCTGAATGCGGAAGGCGCGCTCGAAATCCGGATGGCCGGACATCGCCGGCACCTTGACGCCGGTCTTGGTGCGCGAGCGCGACACGTTGATGCAGGTGACGAAATAAAACAGGATCGCCAGCAGCGTGACGAGGGCCGTGAGGTGATACATCGCTAGTCCCTTGAAAGAGGTCGCGGTTCAATACCCGGTCAGCTCGAGATAGCCAACGCCCTCATGCGTGCCGGCAAAGCTGATCGGTCCCTCCCAATACGAGAAGCCGGTCCCCATCCAGGCCTTTGGGTTGAGCGGCTTGCAGAGGATCGAGAATGATCGCGATGGAATTACGATCTGCCACTCCACTGGCAGCTTGTGTCCCGCGACTTCCGCCGTTGCCTTCGGCGTCATATGAATATTGCTGCCCGCAATCAGTTGCGTGTCGCCGGCGGCACTGGTCCAGTTGCCGAACGGATAATTTTTGCCGTCCTTTTGCCGCAGCCGGTACAGCATCAGCTTGTCGCCGGACGCGAGATGCAGTGACAGCCAGTCCCAGCCGGTCTGGTCGGTGTCGAGCGGCTGGCTGCTCCACTCCCGGTCCATCCATGCCTGGCCCGACACCTCGACCGGCTTGTCGTCGATGGTGAGCGTGCCGCGCGCGCGGAAGAACGGTTGGCTGTAGTAGTAGGATGCCTGACCGCGCTCGGACTTGCGGCTGAAGCCGCCATCGCCCTGCAACACGACCGGACGATCGGCCTCGAGTGTGAGCGCGTAGCTGAAGTCGGAGCCCGAGGCTTTCAGGGTCACCGGCGCCAAAGTGCGATCGCCGGCATTGTCAGATCCCTTCATCTCCCAATCGTCGATCCACGCCGCGAACGGTTTTGCCGTGACGCCCGCCTGCCCGATACCGCCGCGTGAAAATGCCTCGTTGAAACGGTGGGTATCGGCCCGTGTCACCGCGGCGTGCCCCATCCATAGCTGCTGATTGGCCCAGCCCTCGCCTTGCGGCCCCGGCTGCGTTGCCTGCCTGAACAGGGTCCATTGCAGGCCGCTAGCCGCGCCGCTGCCATCGACGAGGTTCGCCGTGAGATACCACCACTCGATGCGAAACTCCGGGTGCGGGCCGTGATCGGCCGGGAAGGCGAACGTTTTTCCCGGCGTCACCGGCGCAAAGCCGTCGGCCTTCTCGCCGAGCCCGGCATAGCCTTGCGCGCCTGCACGGCGTGCGAGGGCGAGCGCAGCGACACCGCCGAACAAAGCGCGCCGAGAGATTCTGTCAGCGCTCATTGGCGAACACCTTGACGAGATTCGCGGGTTGCATCCGCGCCAGCCGCGCAAGCGGCAACAGTGCAGCGAGCAACGAGGCAAACAACGCAACCGCGACCAGCTCGACCAGATGCAGTGGAAACACATGGAACGGCAGCCGCCAGCCGAACGCCTTCACATTGACGATCGCGATCAGGCACCACGCCACCAATAGCCCGAGCGGTACGGCGAGCAGGGACGTGAACAGCGCAACCGACAGCGTCTTGGTCAGTTCGATCGCGGCGAGGCGCGGCCGGGTGATGCCGATCGCCCAGAGCGGCGCGAGCTGCGGCAACCGTGAGTTCGCCAGCGTCAACAGGCTGGTCAAGAGCGCGATGCCGGCCACGCCCAGCGTGAAGGCATTCAAGGCGGATGTGACGGCAAAGGTGCGGTTGAAGATGCGGATCGATTCCGCCTTCACCGTTGCCTGATCAGCGACGTTGCGGTCGTCGAGCGCAAACTGCTTCTGCAATGCAGCGATCAATCCCGGAATCTTGTCCCGCGCGACGATGAGGCCGATCCGCGTCTGCGGCGTCTGCGGAAACTGCCGGATCAGCGCCGCGACATTGACCGCCAGTTGTCCCTTCGGATTGCCGTAATCGGCGTAGATCCCGACGATGTCGAGCTCCCAGGTCCCGCCCGGTGCCGGCACCTCGACGACGTCGCCGACGCGGACGTTCATGCGGCGGCTCAGCTGCTCGCTGATAAAGGCGGCATTGCCCGGCACGAGTCGGGTCCAGGCGCGCGGCGCGGTTTCCAGCAGCGGCCAGCGTTCGCGATAGAGCGCGTGATCGGGAAGGCCCAGCAACTCGACTGGCTGGCCCTCGATCTGCGTCTCCGCGCGCCCGCCCGACAGGATCGCCTGGACTTCGCTGCGGTCGCGCAGCCAGCTTCGGATCGCGACGCCTTGCGCATTGTCGGAGGTGCTGATGTAGACGTCGGCCGCGAGGCGTCCGTTGAGCCAGCCGACAAAGGTGCGGCTGAAAGTTTCCACCATGGTGGAGACGCCGACATTGACGGCGAGCGCGAGCAGCAACGCCATCAGCGCCAGCGACAATCCGGAGAGTTGCTGTCGGCTGTCCGCCCAGAACCACAGCACAAGCGGCCTCCGCGCGTAGCGCTGGCCGGCGAGCAGGATGATTTCGAGGCAGGCCGGCAAGATCAGCGCCGCGCCCAGCATCAGCGCCGCCAGCACGCCAAAGCCCGCGATCAGCGATTGCCCGTAGCGAAGCAGCAGCAGCGCGACTGCAAACACGATGCACGCAGCGGCGCCTTGCAGGATCAGCCAGCGGCGTTGCCTCTGCTGCCAGGCGCGCGGCTGCGCCGTGGCCAGCACCGGCATCCGGAACGCCTTGATCAGGCTGGTCGCGGCTGCCACCATCGCGCCGGCGATGCTGATGCCGATGCCGGCCAACCACCATTCGCCGCGCAGCGTGAGCTGCCCCGGGATCTGCGCGCCATAGAGCCCGCGCAGCGAGGCCGCGACATCGGGCAATAGCGCAGCCGCGATGAAATAGCCGCAGACGAGCCCGATCAGGCCAGCGACCAGCGCAAGCACCACCAGCTCGAATACCAGCACCGTGTTGACCAGGCGCGCCGACGCGCCACAGGCCCGCAACGTGCGCAGCATCGGCAGCCGCTGCTCGAAGGCGAGGCCGACGGCGGAATTGACGATGAAGAGGCCGACGAAGAACGACAACAGTCCGAATGCCGTGAGGTTGAGGTGAAAACTGTCGGTGAGATGTTCCAGCTCGGTCTCCGCTGTCGGCTCGATCCGCTGCAATCGGTCTCCGACGATGCCTGCGAGCGGCGCGGGCTTGCCCTTCGGCTTGCCGATCAGCAGCCGCGATACCTGGTCCGGCTTGTTCAGCAGACGCTGCGCCACGCCGATGTCGACGACGAGCACGTTGGGCACGAGCTGCGGCAGCACGCGCAGCGGTGGCAGCTTCGCACCGTCGCTGATCGATGTGACCGCGCCGTCCTGCTCCTGCAAATCGGTCAGTGTCTCCTGTGCCACCAGCGTCTGGCCCGGCGCGGCGACGAAGTTGCCCAAATCCGCGGCGCCAAGGCGTGGCGCATTGCCGACATCGGCCGGCAGCGTCACCGGTTCGATGCCGAGCAGCCGCACCGAATGTCCGTTGATCTGGACTCGGCCTTCGAGCATCGGCGAGACCGGCCAGCCCGCGCGCCGGAGCTTGACGAACAAATCCTGCGGAAAGGTCGCGGCATTCGGCGCGACCAGCATCGCCGTGCGCACGCCGCCGAACGTTGCCGCCGCGCGGTCATAGGCATCATGGGCCTGCTGATTGATGGCCTGAACGCCGCTCCACAGCGCGGTCGCCGAGATCAGCCCGATCAGGAGCGTCGCGAACTGCATCTTGTGCCTCCGCCAATGGCTCAGCAGTACGGCAAGGACCCACAGCGCGCGCCTCATGCGATCCGCCCCGCATGCAGGATGACGTGGCGGTCGAGCGTGCCCGCCAGGTGCAGGCTGTGCGTTACCATCAGGAAGCCACAGCCGGTGTGCGCGACGAGGTCGCGCGTCAGCGCCAGCACGTCGTCGGCGGTCGACTCGTCGAGATTGCCGGTCGGCTCGTCCGCGAGCAGCAGCAGGGGCTTGGTCGCCAGTGCCCGGCCGATCGCGACCCGCTGCTGCTGGCCGCCGGACAATTGCTCGGGATAGCGCTTGAGCAGGCCGCCGAGCCCGAGCCGCTCGACCAGCTCCTTGGTCCAGGCCGCATCATGGCGGCCGGCGATCCGCGCCTGGAAGACCAGATTGTCCTCCACCGACAGGCTCGGGATCAAATTGTACTGCTGAAAAACCAGGCCGATCCGATCGCGTCGTAGCGCCGCGCGGCCCGCGTCCGACAGCTTGGTGACCTCGGTGTCCTCCAGCCGGATCGTGCCGCCATCGGCGGCATCCAGCCCGGCGATCAGATGCAACAGCGTGCTCTTGCCGCTGCCGGATTCGCCGGTCAGTGCGACGCGCTCGCCGCGCTTGAGGTCGAGATCGACACCGCGCAGGACATGGACCGGTTCGCCGGCCGACGAGAAGGTCTTGGAGAGATTTTTGATGCTCAGCACGATCGATGGCGCCGGACGGAATTAACGGAAATGCTGCGTAGCACACTTGACGCGGAAATGCCGGGTTGCGTTGGCGTCGAAGCCGTTGTTAGCTCCACGAAGGCCAAATCATAAAAGTGCCAAAAAAGACAGACGGGGAGAATCATGAGCGCTCAGGGAACGCCCAAAGCGGCGGACAACACGGCGGGGATGTCCAAGAAAACACCAAAGGGCGCCTGGACCATCACCTTTCTCCTGTTTCTGTTCATGCTGGTGAACTTCGCCGACAAGATCGTCGTCGGCCTCGCCGGCGTTCCAATCATGACCGACCTGAAGCTCGAGCCGGAGCAGTTCGGCTTGCTCGGCTCGTCGTTCTTCTTCCTGTTCTCGATCTCGGCCATCGTGGTCGGCTTCATCGTCAACAAGGTGCCGACGCGCTGGGTGCTGCTGACACTCGCCGTGATCTGGGCGCTGGCGCAGTTTCCGATGGTCGGCACCGTCAGCTTCACCACGCTGCTGATCTGCCGCATCGTGCTGGGCGCCGGCGAAGGCCCGGCCTTCTCGGTCGCCACGCACGCCATCTACAAATGGTTCCCGGACGAGAAGCGCACGATGCCGACCGCGATCCTGTCGCAGGGCTCGGCCTTCGGTGTGATCCTCGCGGTGCCGGCGCTGAACTGGATCATCGTCAACCACTCCTGGCACTATGCCTTCGGCGCACTCGGTGTCGTCGGCCTGATCTGGGTTGCGGCCTGGCTCACGCTCGGCAAGGAAGGCCCGCTGGAGGACACGCGGGTTCTCGCTGCCACCGAGACGAAAATTCCCTACGTTCAGCTGCTCACCTCGCGCACCTTCCTCGGCTGCGTGATTGCGACCTTCGGCGCCTATTGGGCGCTGTCGCTGGGGCTCACCTGGTTCACGCCCTTCATCGTCAAGGGTCTCGGTTTCTCGCAGAGCCAGGCCGGCTTCGTCTCGATCCTGCCCTGGGTGTTCGGCGCCACCATCGTCATCCTCACCGGCTGGATCTCGCAGGTGATGATGGCGCGCGGCTACACGACGCGCATCTCCCGCGGCGTGCTCGGCTCGGTGCCACTGATCATCGGCGGCCTGATCCTGGCGATGATGCCGCATGTTCAGGGCGCCGGCTTCCAGATCGCGCTGCTCGTGGTCGGCTCCGGCCTGTGCGGCGCGATCTACGTGGTCTGCCCTCCGATGCTCGGCGAGTTCACGCCGGCCTCGCAGCGCGGCGCCATCATCGCGATCTATGGTGCGCTCTATACGCTCTCCGGCATCATCGCGCCGAACGTGATGGGCACCGTGATCCAGCACGCCGGCAGCATGATCGACGGCTACATGACCGGCTTCACCATCAACGCCGTGATCATGGTCTGCTCCGGCCTCCTCGGCCTGGCGCTGCTGTGGCCGAACACCGAGCGCGCCCGGCTGACCCGGGGCACGGCTCCGCAGGCAGCCGCGCTGAAGGGCGCGGTATCGCCGACGTAAAGGTCGGCGGGCTGCCGCCCTTCCCAATCACAATCGTCGTCCCGGCCCCCGTGCGCAATTGCGCACTATGCCGGGACGAGTATGTAGCCGCGCTGCTCAAGAACCGCTTTGCGCCCGCCGCTCCGTGAACGGCGACAACACCACTGTCGCCAGCATGAAGATCACGGAAGCGCCGAACACCCAGTGCGGCGCGCTCTGGTCCATGATCCAGCCGAACAGCAGCGGGCTGACGATACCGCCGAGATTGAATCCGGTGGAGACGATGCCGAAGGCGCGGCCCGCCGCGCCCGCGGGCGCTGCATTGCGCACCAGCATGTCACGCGAGGGCGCGATCACGCCGGAGAGGAAGCCCGCGGCCGTCATCGCGGCGGTGAGAGCCCAGCCCGGCAGCGTGACGAGCGCGATCAGCAGCACGATCGCCGCGTTCGCGGCAAAGCAGGCTGCCGCAACGTAGCCGTGGCGCTCGGTGTGGTCGGCAAGAAAACCGCCCGCGAGCACGCCGACGGCACCGGCCGCGAGAAATGCCGTCAACGCGACGTTGGCGGCAGAGTAGGACGCACCGTAACCGCTCATCAGCGCCACCACGCCGAAATTGTTGATGCCGGCAACCGACAGGCTGAGCAGCATGAAGAGTGCGGTCAGCGTGATCAGAGCCGGCGTGATCACGGCCTGCTTCGGGGCGTTCTCGTTGCCGGGCTTGTTCTTGTGCGCGCCGGCGTCGGGAATGTTCATGGCGACCAGCAGCAGTGCCACCACCAGGCCGATCGCGCCCGATGCGATCAGCGCGCCGCTGCCGCCGGACACGGTGACCAGCGCCGCAACGATCGCCGGCGCCACCGCACCGCCGAAATAGCCGGCAAAGGTGTGAATCGAAAACGCGCGGCCCATCCGCGCCTCGTCCATGTGTTCGGCCAGGATCGCGTAATCGGCGGGGTGATAGACGCTGTTGGCGAGCCCGAGCAGCACGGCGCAGGCGATCAGCGAGGTGTAGCTCAGATGCAGGCCGAGCAGGATCAGCGCGCAGCCGCCGAGCGCGAGCCCGATCAGCAGAATTTTGCGCGCGCCAAAATGGTCGACGAGATAGCCGGTCGGCGCCTGCGTCAGGCCGGATACAACGGCGAACACGGTGAGCGCGAAGCCGAGCTCGATATAGCCGACGCCGAGCTGGCTCTTCAGGAACGGGAACAGCATCGGCAGGACCAGCAGATGAAAATGGCTGACCCAATGCGCGATCGAGATCCCGGTCAGCGTGCGTAGCGCGCTGTCCGCCTTGCCTTGTTGCGGTGCGGCGAGAACGTCGACCATTGCAGTACCGTTTCACTCCCTGAGGGAGCGCAAACTATCGGGGACAGCGGTTATTTGTCCATGAACGCAGGCGCATGGCAGGTAGCGAGGCCGGGGCTCTATCCTGCGTCGTCGCGGCGAAGGCCGCAGTAGTGCAGGCGGGCTGCATCCCCAATGTCGTCCTGGCGAAGGCAAGGACCCATACCGCGTGATCCCTCGATCGTGATCGGTCGTAGTACCGAACGACGATCCTCCGCCAATCGACTCCCTGGGGTAATGGGTCCTGGCTTTCGCCAGGACGACGGCTGAGTAGGTTGTGCGGGCGTGCGTTCAAGACGCCCTCCGCCCTCCGCCGGTCACAACGGCTCATCATCCGGGCCGTAGCGATCACGCTTCGGCGTGGCGATGTCGCCGTCTTCGTGATCGTCGTCGGTGTCGCGTGGGGGCGGAGGCTTCTTCGCCTTGTCGTCCGGCTTCTTCGGCTCGCTTGGCTTGGCGATCTTGGCCATGGCTGTTCCCGGATGGTGATGCGTCATCCGCTTCTAGCCCGAAAATATGGGCGGTTCCTGACTTATCTCAAGCCCGTGACGGACCGTCAGACCCGCACCACCGGTCCGCCCGCCTTCTTCCAGGCATCGATGCCCCCGGCGATGTGTGCTGTGTTGGTAAGCCCGGCTTCCTTGGCCGCCGCCACCGCCATCGCCGAGCGTTCGCCGAAAGCGCAGAAGAACACCACGCGGCGGCCGGTGGCGGCCGCGACCTCGCGCAACATGCCGCCGGGCTTCAGGCTCTCCTCAACGCTCGGATAGGGCGTATGCAGCGCGCCCTCGAGCATGCCGTGCTTGGCGCGCTCGTTGCTCTCGCGCAGATCGACCAGCAGCATGTCCGGTCGGCCGAGCGAACGGATCGCCTCGACCGCGCTGAGCGCGCGGCCCTCTTTCTCAAGCTCCTCCTGATGCAGGCCGACATGCATATTGGCGGGCACCGCCACATCCATCATCTTCGGATTGGGCAGCTTCAGGTTCGCCATCAGCTCGATATATTCGTCGACCGAACGCACCTGGAGCCGCGGATTGTAGCGCTTCTCCTCGCCAATGGTGGAAACGGTGTCACCCTTGTAGTCGTGCGCCGGGAATACCATCGTCTCCTCCGGCAGCTTGAGCAGGCGATTGAAGATCGACTCGTACTGCGCGCGCGAAGAGCCGTTCTGGAAATCGGTGCGGCCAGTGCCGCGGATCAGAAGCGTGTCCCCGGTGAAGACGCGGTCGCCCATCAGGTAGGAATAGGAATCGTCGGTGTGGCCGGGCGTGTACATCACGTCGAGCGACAGGCCCTCGATCGTCACCTTGTCGCCGTCGGCAACCCGCATCGCTACCACGTCGGCTTTGCTCTGGTCGCCCATGATGGTCATGCAATGGGTGCGGTCGCGCAATTCGCTGAGCCCGGTGACGTGGTCGGCATGCAGATGGGTGTCGACGGCCTTCACCAGCTTGAGGTCGAGCTCGCGCAGCAGCTGGCAGTAGCGGTCGACCTTTTCCAGCACGGGATCGAGAATCAGCGCCTCGCCGCCGGCGCGGCTCGCCAGGACGTAGCTGTAGGTGCCCGAGACGCTGTCAAAGAGTTGGCGGAAGATCATGGCGAGACCCGGCGTGAAGTGATTCCGGTTTCTACTACGCCACGGGTCAAAAAGAGAAGCAAGTCACTGTGTGGAGAGGAAAATAGGGAATATTATTTTACGTAGTTGGGGCTTGGTCCCGGCCATCCACGGCCGGCCAAGCGGCTCGAAGAACGTGGATGCCCGGGACAAGCCCGGGCATGACGACCTCTTGTGAATGCTCATATGTGATTGCCCTCCGGATGAAGAGGAGGGCTCAGGGCCTCACCACCGTATACCCATTCTCTGCCAGGAACAGGATCTGCCCGACCCCGACCTGCACCGGCGTGGCCGCGGGAATGAAGTCCGGCCGTTTTCCCGTCTCCCGCTCGATCGTGTCGACGGTGTTGAGGCAGATGTCGAAGCGCACGCCCTGTGCGATCAGGCTTTCGACCTGTTTGCGACGGTCACTGCCGGTGTGCAGGAGGTCGATGCCGGGGCCGAACGCCACGACCTCGATCGCGACCTTGTCGGGGTCGTAGAACTTCAGGAGATTGTTGGCGACGCTCAGCACCAGCGCCTGCTTCTTCACATCGCTGTCGGAGAGCTGGAGCACGATCTTGTGCTCCGCGAACGGTTTGTCCTGGAGCGGCACCTGCTGGGCCGAAGCCGGCGCTATTGCCGCACAGGCGAACAGCGCCAGCATCATCGCTCGAAAGATTTGCGAACGTGTCATCCCTGTCCCGCAATGCCTGGATTATCGTCGACGCCCTTCAACGTGACGCCGGAGCCGAGCCGCTCCGGCATCATCCGGCCCGAGCGCAGATATTTGCCGACGACATCCCACACTGGCGCGCCCTGCTGGCCGTTGACCGACGCCCAGCCCGCGACCTTGTATCGATGGTTTGCGTTGAGCACCTTGCCGTTGCCGAGCTTCAGCTCCGAAATGCGGCCGCCGATCGCGGCCGTCGGCGTGCAGGTGTAGGCAAGCCCGCCGGCGCGCACCATGTCGCCGCCCTGCTGGTAATAGGGATCGGGATTGAAGAGGTTGTCGCAGATGTCCTCGAGCACGTCCTTGATCTGGCTGCCGGTCATCTCCTGCACATAGGTCTCGGGATAAGCGATCGCGGTTTCCGCGAGCACGTCCTCCATGGTCAGTGGCTGGCCGGCCAGCGTGGTGACGCCCCAGCGGAAGCCCGGCGACAGCGCGAGTTCGGCATCGAGCTCGCTGCGCAGCGCGGTGCAGATCAGCTCGTCGACGGGTCCGGAAAAATTGCCGCGGCGATAGAGCAGTCGGTCGGGCGTTGCGATTTTCTCCGACCAGTCGGTCACGTACGGCGCGCGCAGCCGGCCGATCAGCTCGGCCATCGCCGGATCGGGCTTGAGCAGCTCGGAATAGACCGGCAGCAGATGATAGCGGATATCGCGGACCTTGCCCTTGTCGAGGGCGAGATCGAGCACACCTAAGAATTTTCCGTTGGAGCCGGCATTGGTGACGAGCGTGGTGCCGCCCGCGTTCTTCACCGCGATCGGTTGCGGGACGGCGTCATGGGTATGGCCGCCGAGGATGACGTCGATGCCGGTGACCCGGCTCGCGAGCTTGAGGTCGACATCCATGCCGTTATGCGACAGCAGGATGATGGCATCGACCTTGTCGTGTCCGCGCAACGCGTCGACATGCTTCTGCAATTCCTCCTCGCGGATGCCGAAGGTCCAGTCCGGCGTGAACCGCTTTGGATGCGCAATCGGCACGTAAGGAAAGGCCTGGCCGACGATGGCGACGCGGTGGCCGCCGAGCTCCTTGATCGTCGACGGCCTGAACACACGGCCCGTCGCCTTGTCGAAGGCTTGGGCGTCGTTGAAGGCGGCTTCTTCGGTCAGGAAGACGTTTTGCGCCAGGAACTCGCCCTTGAAGCGCTCAAGATTGTCACGCAGCGCCTGCTCGCCATAGGTGAATTCCCAATGCCCGGTCATCGCCTCGATGCCGAGCAAATTGGCGACCTCGACCATGTCGCGGCCTTGCATGATGTTGGCGAGCCCAGTGCCCTGCCAGAGATCGCCGCCGTCAACGAGCAGGGAGTGCTTCTCGCCGGCGTCGCCGCGGAGACGGTCGACCAGCGTCTTCAGGTGGGCAAAGCCGCCGAGCTTGCCGAAGCGGCCTGCGGACTTCTCGAACTCGAAGCAGGTGAAGGCATAGGCATCCGCGCTGTCGGGCCGGATGCCGAAGTGCTCCAGGAAGGCGCGGCCGACCAGGTGCGGCGGCCGTCCCGCCATCTCGCCGATGCCGATATTGACGCTGGGCTCGCGGAAATAGACCGGATTGAGCTGCGCATGCGTGTCGGTGATGTGCAGGATCCGCGCGTCGCCGAAGCGCTCTATGTCGTAGATGCTCGCAGCTTCAGCGCCGCGGGCAAGCCGCGGCAGTCCGGCCGAGACGGCGGCAACGCCCACACTCTTCAGGAAATCGCGGCGGCGGATGGCCATCTCGAATTCTCCGCGCCCCTCAATGATCGCAAGACCGTTCCACTAAGGAACAGTCTAGCGGATTTCCATCGTCTTCCAGGCCTCTTTTTCAGACGTAGCCTGGAAGATCGACGCCTTTGCCAGCGCCTCGGCCTCCTTCGCCGCGGCAAATGCGCGGTCGAAATCGCCGCCGTCGGCTGCCTTCTTCGCCGCGGCGAGCGTCGAGACGGTCGTGGTCCACTGGTGGCGCAAGCCGGCTGCCTCCTTTGAGGCGGTTTCCGCGGCGGCATAGGCCGCCTTGTAGTCCGCCTCGGTTGCCGCGCGCGCCGCTGGCGCGAGGCTCAACGCGAGCAGCATGGCGAGAGGAAGTGACCGCTTCATGGCCGCGCTCCCGGGCCGGAAATCGGCAGGCCGTTGGCGACGTAAGAGAGGAAATATTCGACGTCGCGATACTCGTCCGCCTGCGGCTCCAGCGGAACTGCGCGGGTCTGGCTGTTGCAGGTGACGAAGCGGCGGCTGGTGGTGCCCATGCCGCTCCATTCCGAGCGGTAGATCGGCAATGCGTTCAGGATGCCGAGCGCCGGCGCCAGGACTTCCGCACGGATGCGCTCACCCGGGCTCTGCACATGGCAGCTCGCGCAGGAGAAATTCATCTGGCCGCGGCGGGTGTAGAAATAGCGCTTGCCGTTCTCGAACGCCGCGAGTGCCCGGGGATCGTCGGGAATCCTGATGTCCATCGGCTTGCCGCGCGAGGTGAAGGCCATGTAGGCGGTGAGCGAGGCCATCTCGTCCTTGACGTAGGAGTAGAGCGCTTCGCCATTGGCTTCGCGGCAGCGATTAAGCGCGAGCTCCAGCGTGACGACCTTGCCTTCCTTCTCGTCGAAATAAGGATAGTTCTGGCGAATGCCGATGCCGCCGTTCGGGAAGCAGTCGGCATAGGTCTTGCCGTTCCTGAACGGGGTGGAAAACATCTCCTTGCCGGCATCGAGCGCGAACTCGTAGGGCGGGAATTCTTCCTTTTCCTGCCACTGCCGCTTCATGTCCTCGTTCATGGAATAAGGACCGTTGACGAAATCCTCGTGCTTCACGTTCGGAAACTTCTGGAAGAAGAAGTTCTGGAACGCCTTGGCATCGGCAACGGGATCGACCTTGTCGGCCGCGATCACGCGGGGAGACGCAAGGGCGAACGCGGCAAGCGCGGCGCACACCGAGCCAAGCAGGAGGGCAGACCGGGCCTTCATCACGAAATCTTCGCGGTGGTCGTATCCGACGCACCCTTGTTGTCGGTCCAGGAGATCTTGAGGTCGTCGCCCTTCTTGGCCCCCCTGAAGCTGAACTTGACGTAGGGGTCCTTGGAGACGGCCGGGCCCCAGTCGGCGACGAAGACGTCCTTGCCGTTGTATTCGAACTTCAGCTCCTGGATGAAGTGCGCCGGGATGATCTCGCCCTTGGCGTCCTTGACGAAGCCGGAATCCATCGGGTGTTGGATCAGCGCCTGCACCTCGGTGATGTCGCCGTTGGACGTCGCGCGCACGCGAATGGTCGATGCCATCGATTTGTCCTCCTAGCCGCCGCAGCCGCCGACGGTGACTTTCACTTCCTTGGTCGCGCTATAGAGCTTGCCGTCGGCCTCGACGATTGCGACCACGTTGGTGGTCTTGGCCATCTTCAGGCGGTTGGCGACGCTCGGCACCGTGCCGTCCGGGATCTTGTAGGACGCCGCCAGCGCGTTCGGGTTCTCGGCCACGAAGAACGAGATCGAGGTCACCTTGTCCAGCGTGGTCGTCACGGAGATCGGCACGACGCCGCCGTTCTCGGCGATCTCGGGCGCATCGAGCTTGACCTTATCGGACGGCTCTGCGGTCTTGCCATACAGCGCCTTGATCGCGTCGGCTTCGCTCTTCTGCTTGAACGCCTCTTCCGGATATTTGTCGTTGGCCGCGGCGCGCGCAGGCGCGGCGCCGAACGGCAAATTGCCGAGGCCGAGCAGCGCGACGGAGACCGCGCCCTGAAGGATCAGGCGCCGCGTCGCGAGAGGGCCGGTGAATGTGGTCATCTGAGCTCTCCTGGCGTGCCGGCCGTCTCATAGGGTTTGCAGGAAATCAACGATCGCGTTGATCTCCTGGTCGGTCAAAATCCGGTTCCGGCCGAACGGCGGCATCATGGACTGCGGGTTACGCTTGGTCTCGTCGAACAGGATCGCGACCAGCTCGTTGCGGTCGGGGTATTTCGCCTTGATGTCCTTCAGTTCCGGCCCGATCGTTCCCGGCAGGTCGCCGCCCTTGATGACGTGGCAGGTCAGGCAATTGCCCTTGCCGCGGTCAAAGGCGAGTTTTTGACCGTCGGTCGCAGCGGACTGCGCCCGCACCGGGCTCGCGGCGAGGCCGGCGACAACGGCCAGCATGACAAACAGAGGCTTCCGGGAAAGGGCGGTCAAGGCATCATTCCGAGGCGTTATGTCGATGATTCCGTTTGTAGAAATATAGCGTTCCAAAGCACAAAGGGCATCGCCTGACAATCAAGACTATGCACGCGACAAAATGGAGTTAATATCTTCCGCATTGCAACTGAAGAGATTATTTGTTCGGGGATTCGGCCCATGGGCGCGGGCCGGCGATTTTGGAGCGTTCGGGCGCTCATTCTGTTTTGATCTCGTTCTCCATTTTTCAGGGGACCTCAATTGGCTGACTATGTCGTTGAATTTGGCAGGGACGGCGGGCGGGTCGAGCCGGACGGGCGACTCGATGCGCCGGCATTTCACCGCAACTACGAGCCGATCTGGGCGGCGCTGGAAAAGCATCTCGCCGGGATGTCAGGCGACGTGGTCGAGGTCGGCAGCGGAACCGGCCAGCATGTGGTCCATTTCGCCCGCCATACGCCCGGCCTGATCTGGTGGCCGAGCGACCTCAACCAGCGGCACCTCAAGAGCATCGAGGCCTGGCGCGTGCATTCGGGCCTGCCAAACATCCGCGCTCCCTTGCGGATCGATCTCTCCGATCCCGACTGGTGTCCGGAGATGAAGAAAGGGCAGGGGCCGACAAGTCTTGCGGCCGTGTTCTGCGCCAATGTCATCCACATCGCGCCCTGGGACGTGGCCGAGGGTCTATTCGCCGGCGCCGGCCGCTATTTGCGGGCTGACGGCAAGCTGTTCCTCTACGGCCCGTTCAAGCGCGACGGCAAGCACACCGCGCTCAGCAATGCCGTGTTCGACACCTCCTTGCGCGAAGGAAATCCCGATTGGGGCGTGCGCGACGCCGGCGACGTCGAGAAGCTGGCCAAAGGCGCAGGCCTTGGCCTGGTCGATGCGATCGAGATGCCTGCGAACAATCTCGTGCTGGTGTTCGCGCGGGGCTAAGGGGCGGCTGACTTAGGTCTGAGTGCACGCCACGAAGGAGGTGCGCCCCCTCCCTCGCTTGCGGGGGAGGGTTGGGGAGAGGGTGCTTCCACAATCGAGAACCGCCAAGAGGAGAGAGCCCTCACCCGGCGCTTCGCGCCGACCTCTCCCGCAAGCGGGAGAGGTGAGCGGTGCCTTTGGTTTGCACCGACCTAATCAACGCCCGTCAGCTCTCGCCGTCCCGCCAGCCGATCCGGTCCTTCAGGAACTCATAGCCGAGCACTTCGAAGCCGGCGCGCTCCTTGTTGTCCTTGCCGTAGCCGTGGCCGCCCGCCGCCGGCTCGTAGAACCAGGCCTCGTAGCCCATCGCCTGGAGCTTTGCGGCCATCTTGCGCGCATGGCCGGGATGGACGCGGTCGTCGCGCCGCGTGGTGGCGATCAGGATCGGCGGATAGGGCTGGCCGGGTTTTGCGTTGTGATAGGCGGAATAGGTCTTCAGCCAGTCCCACTCCTCGGCCTTGTCGGGATCGCCATATTCCGCAATCCAGCTCGCGCCCGCGAGCAGCTTCGTGTAGCGGCGCATGTCGATCAGCGGGATGGTGCAGAACAGCGCGCCGAAACGCTCCGGGTATCGCACCAGCATGTTGGTGATCAGGATGCCGCCGTTCGATCCGCCTTGTGCCGCGATGCGCCTCGGCTGCGTGACGCCGCGGCGGACGAGATCGGCGGCAACGGCCGCGAAGTCGTCGTGCGACAGCTTCTTGCCGGCGAGCCGGCCGGCATCATGCCAGCGCGTGCCGAACTCGCCGCCGCCGCGCAAATTCGCCTGCACAACGGTGCCGCCGCGCTCCAGCCACAGCTTGCCGAGCGAGGCATTGTAGTACGGCTTCACCGAGAGTCCGAAGCCGCCATAGGCGGTCATATAGACCGGCGCATCACCGGTCTCGCCCGCGGGGCCGGTCTGGACATAGGGTATGCGCTCGCCGTCGATCGAGATCGCCTCGTGCTGCGTCACCACGAGACCATCGGCGCTGAACGTCTTTGGCGCCTGCTTCAGCACGGTCGGGCTTTCGACACCATGCTCGATCAGCATCAGCGACGGCGGCGTGAGCGGGTCCTGCACATTGGCAAGCAGGTCGCCATTGCTCTCGGACGGATGACGATCGAGCGGCCAGATATCGACGACGCCGATGTCGGGAAGGCCGCCGAGTATCTCCCGGCTCCAGCCTGTGACGGATGGCGTGCAGATCTCGAATCGCGGCCTTAGCTCGTCGAGGATCGAGAGCACCAGCTTGCCCGCGGTCCAGAACAAGCCTTGCAAGGCGCGCCGTGGTCCGGGCTCGAACAGGAGCGTGAAGTCGCGGCTGCCTGAAAGAAAAGCCGATAGCGAAATGCCGAGCACGGCGTCAGCGGAATAGGTTCGCCCCTCGATCGACCAGGCCTCGCGCAGCTTCATCGCGAACCAGTCGCCATGTGCTTGCATCCAGATACTGGTCGGCAGGTCGAGCTTCGTTATGGTGCCGGCCGCATCGCGCAGCCAGATGCCGTAGTTGAAGAAGTCGATCTGGTCGGTGATCCACGCGCGCGGCTTCGCTCCGGTGTCGTCGGTGCCGCCATAGATCACCATATGATCGACAGTGGTCTCGAAGATCATTTCGGCCCGATCCACAGGCTGGCCACGCCGCCACAGCCGAACGGTCCTCGAATATCCGGAGCTCGTGATCATGTCCTCGCCATGGGCGCTGGACAGCAGCAGCGTGTCCGGATCGAGCCAGTCGACGCTGCCCTTGGCTTCCGGCAGCGTAAAGCCGTTGGCAACAAAGCTCCGCGTGTCGACGTCGAATTCCCGCAAGGTGACGGCGTCGCTGCCACCACGCGACAGGCTCAAGATGGTCCGCGAATGTCCCGGCAGTGAGCTGATCGAGCTCAGCAGCCAGTCTTCGCCCCCGCTCGCCGCGAGCTGGTCGATATCCAGTACGATCTCCCAGGCCGGGCTGGCTTTTCGAAACTCCGCCAGCGTGGTTCGCCGCCACAGGCCGCGCGGGTTGGTGGCGTCCTTCCAGAGATTGTGAACATGCGCGCCGCGCCGGCTGACATAGGGGATGTTGTCGGGGCGATCGTAGATCGCGGCGAGCGTCTCGCGGTCGCGTTCGAAAGCCTTCCCGCCGAATTTGTCGAGCGTCACGCGATTTTGCCGCTCGACGAAATCGAGCGCGCGCGGGCCCTCGATCTCCTCCAGCCAGAGCCAGGGATCATCGTCGGGCTTGCTAAGCGTAGGCCTGTCGTCGATGGACATGATACAAACTCCGGAAGATCGCGGCGGGATAGGATTTGATCGAGCGCAAGCCGTCAAGAGCGCGCCGCGTTATCATCCGTCCGATTGCGTCAGAGGCATGGCCTGCGCCCGTTTGCGCCGGTTGCCCACCCTCCCGCGCCTCTCCATAGTGCCGGGAATCAACAAGGCCCCTCAGGCGGAAATGCCGATGCTTGACGTGACTTCAATCGACGAAATCGCTGCCGATGCCCGCGTGCGTACCAATCTGGTGCGCCTTGCGGCGGCCCAGGCGCTGACCGGCGCCAACTCGGCGGTGATCTTCGCCACCGGCGCGATCGTCGGCGCCACGCTCGCGCCCGACATGTCGTTCGCGACCGTGCCGATATCGATGTATGTGGTGGGCTTGGCCGCCGGCACGCTGCCGACTGGCGCGATCTCGCGCCGCTTCGGCCGCCGCGCCGCCTTCGTCATCGGCACCGGCTGCGGCACGCTGACCGGCCTGCTCGGCTCGTTTGCGATCCTGCACGCCTCGTTCGCGCTGTTCTGTCTCGCGACCTTCCTCGGCGGTCTCTATGGCGCGGTGGCGCAATCCTATCGCTTCGCGGCCGCCGACGGCGCCAGCGCGGCGTACCGGCCGAAGGCGGTGTCGTGGGTGATGGCCGGCGGTGTATTTGCCGGCGTGCTCGGTCCGCAGCTCGTGCAATGGACCATGGACGTCTGGTCGCCTTACCTGTTCGCGTTCAGCTTCCTGGTGCAGGCGGCGGTGGCGCTGGTCGCGATGGGCATCGTCGCCGGCGTCGACATGCCGAAGCCGGCGCCCGCCGATCTCCATGGCGGCCGGCCGCTGCTCACGATCGTGACTCAGCCGCGCTTTATCGCGGCGGCGCTGTGCGGCGTGATCTCCTATCCCATGATGAACCTGGTGATGACCTCGGCGCCGCTCGCCATGAAGCTGTGCGGCCTCAGCGTCAGCGATTCCAATTTCGGCATTCAATGGCACATCGTCGCCATGTACGGGCCGAGCTTCTTCACGGGCGCGCTGATCGCCCGTTTCGGCGCACCGAAGATCGTCGCCGCCGGCCTGCTGCTCGAAGCCGGCGGCGCCACGATCGGTCTCTCCGGCATCACCGCGATGCACTTCTGGGCCACGCTGATCGTGCTGGGTGTGGGATGGAATTTTTCCTTCATCGGTGCCTCCGCGCTGGTGCTGGAGACGCACCGGCCGCAGGAGCGCAACAAGGTGCAGGCCTTCAACGATGTCCTGGTGTTCGGCATGATGGCAATCGGCTCGTTCTCGTCCGGCCAGTTGCTCGCCAGTTACGGCTGGTCCGCCGTGAACATGGTGGTGTTCCCGCCGGTGCTGCTCGGCCTCGCCGTGCTCTCGCTCGTCTCCTATGCGCGCCGCCGCAAGGTGCGGCTGGAAGCCGCGATGGGCGAGTTCCCGGACGCGATCTGACTGGCAGGAGGCTGTCAGCGGCGTCGATACTTCGATCTCTGCCGAAGTGCTTTTCTTGTAAGGGTTGCTTAGATGCCGTCTTGGCCGGGCTAAACCGAAGTTTTCGCTTGGGAAGTGTGCAAGGGATTGATCCGACTCGATAAGTTGACGGTCGGTGTTTTCAATTACTGGACACGCAGCGGGTCAAGATCGAGCAGCTTGAACGCGGCCTCCTGGACGGAGGTTGGTGTGGAATGGAGCATGAAGCGATGCTTGGTGTGAAGGGGCACGCGCATCGTGTTTCGGACCAGCGTGCCGAGATGGGCGATGAGCGCATCGAAGCTCATGACGTGATGGCCGTCGGCTGATCGCTTTGTTGCCTTCTTGGCCTTCGCCGCCTCAGATGGTTCGGTCTTGGCGACGGGAGAGGTCCGTTCTCCCCGGGCGGCCTCAAGGTCGGTGTCGTGGAACAACAGCGGCGCCAAGGCTTCTCGCAGGTGCCATTCGACGTGATAGGCCAGCATGCACAGGAAGACATGGGCCCGCACGTGCTGTGCCGTCCAGTGGCGGATCGGCCGTATTTCGAGATCGATGGTTTTCATGGACCGGAAGCTGCGTTCGACTCGCGACAGGTCCTTGTAGGCCTGAACCGCCTCTGCAGCGTCGAGATGCCCAGCGGGTATGCTGGTTCGGATGACGTAGATGCCGTCGAGGCGAGCCTCTTCCTCGATCTGCTCGATCCGTCGCTGCCATGAGAGATAGCCATCGGCCACTTCGACGTCGAAGTGCTTGGCCATCTTCTTGCGGTCCAAAACCGCACCAACCGCGATGCCGATCTGGGCGGAACTGCGCAACGCAGAGTGTTTGCGCTGGACCTGCGCTTGAACGCGGGCAAGTTCGTGCTCGGTCGCGGCCAGCAGATCCTCGCGTTTGCGCGCTCGTTCGGCTGCCAGATCGCGATTGCGACAGACGATCAGCCGCTCGCCTGGGAACAGGTCAGGGGCGCTGATTTCGGCGAGATCGCGGTCATCGAACAGCGACAGCTGCAGCGGCCCGTTCTCCGCCGCCAAAGCCTGGATCGCCGGCGCGCGCAGGCAGGTGATCCAATCGACGCCCGCCGGCTTGAGATCATCGCGGATGCGTGCCGAGGTGATCATTCCCCGATCCCCGACCAACACCATACGGCTGATCCCGAAGCGATCCTTGATCTTTTGGACTTGAGAACTCAGCGTCTTCGGATCGGCCGTGTTGCCGTCGAAGACTTCAACCGCAATCGGCAGCCCCTCACGCGTACAGAGCAGCCCGTAGACAATCTGCGGCCGGTCGCCCCGGTGATCGCGGCTATGGCCATAGCGCGCCAGCGGACAGCAGCGGCCCTCAAAGTAGGACGAGCTGACGTCGTAGAGCACCAGCACGCCGTCCTGGAGATGTCGCCGCGCCAAGCCGGTCTCGATCCGCGCCTGGCGCTCGACCAGCCAATCGAGCGCCTCATAGGCCTCGCGCTCCTTCACCTTGCCCAGGCGCAGAACCGATCCGAGGCTGGAGATTGCCGTCTCCTGATCCACCGCCCGTACAAAGCCAAGCTTCGAGCGTGGCGCAATCAACCGATCAACGATCATGGCTACCACCAGATCGTAATGGCGTCGCGATGCCTCATCCTTCGTCGTGCTTAAAATCAGCCGATCCAGTGCAATTCTGCGGATCGTCCCGAGCGCCGCTGCAACATGGCCGTGAGGCAGTGAGCGCTCGATTTGAATCTCGTCCGGTCCGGTGCCAATCACCGTGCCGCCCTTGAGCAGAGCCTTCAGTCCGCCAATCAAATCCACCGGCAGCTTGCTCAGATTGGCCAAGGTCCGCTTCTGCGCGCGGCCATGCTCGTCGCGATACGCCTCCCGCAACAGCACCGCAGGCGGCGAGCCTCGATTGGGAATCGTCTCGATGAACATTCCCAAATCGAATCACATCTCGACTGATTTGGGAATCCCCGTTACATGGATACAAACTGCAAACTACTCTCCGCCCATCCGCCCGAAAGGATTCGTCTTTCAGGTCAAACCAAGCGCAAACTTCGGGCTAAAGCGCGAAGCGCGTCTTCAGATGCCCCGGCTATCCACGTCCGAGGCGCACGGATCGAAGAACGTGGATGCCCGGGACAAGCCCGGGCATGACGGAGTAAGCGGCATGCTCGACAATCCTCAACGTCCCACGATCGACGAATCCTCGCTCCGCTACCAAGGCTGGCGCATCGTCGCGGTCTGCTTTTTGCTGGCGACCTTCGGTTGGGGCCTCGGCTTCTATGGCCAGAGCGTCTACGTCGCCGAGCTCCAGCGCGCGCACGGCTGGTCGGCCTCGCTGATTTCCTCGGGCACGACGTTCTTCTATCTGTTCGGCGCGCTGCTCGTCGTCTTCGTCGGCGAGGCCGTCAACAAGTATGGGCCGCGGCTCGGCCTGATCGCGGGCACGCTGGCGATGTCAGCCGCCGCGGTTGCGATCGGCGCGGTGCGCGAGCCCTGGCAGCTTTATCTGGCGAATGCCGTGCTCGCGTTCGGCTGGGCCGGCACCAGCCTTGCGATGATCACCAACACGATCAGCCTGTGGTTCGACCAGAAGCGCGGCATGGCGATCAGCCTGGCGCTCAACGGCGCAAGTTTCGGCGGCATCGTCGGCGTGCCGCTGCTGGTGACCTTGATCGGTCATGTCGGCTTCGCCAGCGCGATGTTTACCGTCGCCGGCGCCATGCTGGTGCTGCTGGTGCCGGTGATCCTGATCGTCGTCGGCCGGCCGCCTGATCTCCATGGCTGGCGTGGAACAGAGAAACCGAAGCCGCAATCGTCGGCGCAGATCCGCAAGCACGCAATGCGCGATGTCGGCTTCCTCACCGTGACGACCGCGTTCGCGCTGGTGCTGTTCGCGCAGGTCGGCTTCATCGTGCACCTGATCTCGTTCCTCGATCCCGTGATAGGCCGCGAGCGTGCGGCTGTCGCGGTGGCGGTGCTGACGGCGATGGCCGTGGTCGGCCGCGTGCTGTTCTCGATGGTGATCGACCGGCTCAATCAACGCCTTGCTTCCGCGCTGTCGTTCCTGAGCCAGGCGGCTGCGCTGTGCGTCGTCATCAACCTGCACAACGACTATGTGCTGATCGCGGCCTGCGCGGTGTTCGGCTTCTCGGTCGGCAACCTCATCACGCTGCCGTCGCTGATCGTGCAGCAGGAGTTCGATTCCGCCTCGTTCGGCGTGCTGATCAGCCTCAACACCGCGATCAACCAGGTGACTTACGCGTTCGGGCCCGGCGTGGTCGGCATCCTGCGAGATTTCTCCGGCGGCTATTCGCTGCCGTTCTACCTCTGCATCGCATTGGAAATAGTGGCGGCGGCGCTGATTATGGTGCGCGGCTCGCGCGTTCGAACGTCGTAGGGTGGGCAAAGGCGCGTAGCGGCGTGCCCACCGCCTCACTCTCTACTCGCCGAAGAGTTGGTGGGCACGCTTCGCTTTGCCCACCCTACGGCATCACGCCTCTCGCTGCCTCAACAGATCCTCAAGGTCCAGCCGCTTCGTGACCATCGCAAGCTTCCCGTCCGCCCCAAACGGCCATTGCTCCCTGGGACGGTCCCGATAGAGCTCGACGCCGTTCTCGTCGGGATCGCGCAAATACAGCGCTTCGCTGACACCGTGGTCGCTGGCGCCGTCGAGCGCAATGCCGGCCGACAGCACGCGATGCAGCGCGTCCGCCAGCGCCGGCCGCGTCGGATACAGGATCGCGGTGTGATAGAGCCCGGTCGTGCCCGGCGGCGGCGGTGAGCCGCCTTTGCTTTCCCAGGTGTTGAGCCCGATGTGGTGATGATAGCCGCCGGCCGAGATGAAGGCCGCACCGGAGCCCATGCGCTGCATCAGCTCGAAGCCGAGGACACCGCAATAGAAGCCGAGCGCACGATCGAGATCGGCGACCTTGAGGTGAACGTGGCCGATCCTGGTACCGGCATTGACCGCTGGATTCTGCGACATGTGAGTGCTCCGTTGACGAGGTCCACATAGGCGGGGCTTCGGGACGGCGCCATGAGCGATCCTGGAAACCCAGCGTTTCCGGATGAGCAACTGCGCATCCGGTTGAGCAATCAAGCGAGGTCCGACACCTCGCCCTCTGGCAGCCCGAACTCGAACGTGTTCAGCGTCATCGACACCAGCGTGTAGTAGCCGCACAGTCCGATCACTTCGACCACGCCGCGCTCGCCAAGCACGTTCACCGCGTCGTCATAGAGGCCCTTCTCGACACCATGGCCCTCATGCAGCGACTTCGCCACATCGTAGATCATCTTGCCCTTGGCATCGTCGAATTCCGGCGTGCGGCGGTCGCGGATCGCGTCGATGATCTCCTCCTTCATGCCGCCCTGGAGCGCCAGACGCTTATGCGCATACCATTCGTAATGCGCAGTCCAGTGCCGCGCCGTCACCAGGATCGCGATCTCCGAGAGCTTGGCAGGAAATACCGTATCGAAGCGCAAGACCTCGCCGAGCCGAGTGGCGTGACGGGCCATCTCCGGGCTGCTGAGCCAGGCCATCATCGGCGCCGGCGGCTTGCCGCGTTTACCGGCAATGGACTCGTCATAGGTCTGCCGCTGGCTGTCGTTCATTTCGCCAGGCGAAAGTAGTTTCAGGCGCATTCTCGTTTCCTCTTTATTTTCAAGCCTCGCCGCGGAGGCGACTATAGCCCAATGCGGCTCGGCATGCGCGGCGGCTGCTGCGGAAGTGGTTGAATTCCGCGGGGCGATGGCTCAGAGTCGCCGGCAACAAGTCGATTTGATTGATGGAAACGACCCATGACAGATTCTAGAGCGGGCGACTCTGAGACCGCCGATCTCGAAGCATTCCAGGTAGAGACTCGCGCCTGGCTCGAGGCCAATTGCGCGCCGGAGATGCGCAAGCCCGTGCCATCGGACGCCGACGTGTTCTGGGGCGGACGCAACGCAAAATTCTCGTCCGAGCCGCAGCGGATCTGGTTCGAGCGCATGCGCGACAAGGGCTGGACCGTGCCGGATTGGCCGAAGGAATATGGCGGCGGCGGCCTCAGCGCAGCCGAGCACAAGATGCTGCGTGCGGAGATGGGGAAGATCGGCGCGCGGCCGCCGCTGTCGAGCTTCGGCATCTGGATGCTCGGGCCGGCGCTGCTGAAGTACGGCAACGAGGCGCAGAAGAAGGAGCATCTGCCGAAGATCGCGGCGGGCCTGATCCGCTGGTGCCAAGGCTATTCCGAGCCGAACGCCGGCTCCGATCTCGCCTCGCTCCAGACCCGCGCCGAGAGCGACGGCGACGATTTCGTCATCACCGGCCAGAAGATCTGGACAAGTTACGCGAATTACGCCGACTGGATCTTCTGCCTGGTGCGCACCGATCCGGCGGCGAAAAAGCACGACGGCATCAGCTTCATCCTGTTCGACATGGCGTCGAAAGGCGTGACCACCAAGCCGATCCTCTTGATCTCCGGCTATTCGCCGTTCTGCGAAACCTTCTTCGACAACGTCCGCGTGCCGAAGTCGCATGTCGTCGGCACCGTCAATCGCGGCTGGGACGTCGCAAAATATCTGCTCCAGCACGAGCGCGCGATGATCTCCGGCATGGGCGAGCGCGGCGTCGGCCGTCCGCTCGGCCAGATCGCGGCCGACTCGGTCGGCACCGACGCGCAAGGCCGCTTGGACGATGCGATGCTGCGCGGCCAGATCGCCAGCTTCGACGTCGACGAAGCCGCGCTCGCAGCCTGTGCCGAGCGCGCCGTCGATCTCGCCAAGGCCGGGCAGGCGCACCCGGCGTTCTCCTCGGCGATGAAATATTACGGCACCGAGCTCAACAAGCGCCGCTACGAGATCCTGATGTCGGCCGGCGGCGTCGACGCGCTGGAATGGGAGAGCGAACGCTCCAGGCACGGCGCACGTCCGCGCGCCTGGCTGCGCACCAAGGCCAACTCGATCGAGGGCGGCACGAGCGAGGTGATGCTCGGCATCGTCGCCAAGCGCATCCTCGATCTGCCGGGGGCGTAATTTCACGTCGTTCCGGGGCGCGCGACAGCGCGAACCCGGAACCTCGAGATTCCGGGTTCGCGTCTTCGACGCGCCCCGGAATGACATCAACAAATTGTATTTCGCCAGACGCTAGAGACTTGCACCATGGCCCTCGTCCTCACCGAAGAACAATCGATGCTCCGCGACAGCGCGCGCGGGCTGATCAGCGACAAGGCGCCGGTGTCGCATCTGCGCCACTTGCGCGATTCCAAGGATCCGACCGGCTTCTCCAAGGAATTCTGGCATTCCTTCGCCGAGATGGGCTTCGCCGGCCTGCTGGTGCCGGAAGAGTTCGGCGGCAGCGGTCTCGGCTTCGTCGAGGCCGGCGTCGTGGTGGAGGAGATCGGCCGCACGCTGATGCCGTCGCCGTTCCTCGCCACCAGCGTGGTGGCGGCGTCGGCACTGAACCGCGGCGGCAACGCGGCGCAGAAGTCGGAATATTTGCCGAAGATCTCCAACGGCTCGCTGCTCGCGACGCTCGCAGTTGACGAAGGCGCAAAGCACCGTCCGCTCAAGACCAGCCTCCAGGCCGTGCGCGCCGGCAACGGCTTCAAGCTGAGCGGTGCCAAAGCCCTCGTTGTTGACGGCCACGTCGCCGATCTTCTCATCGTCGCCGCGCGCACCGCTGGCTCGGCCGGCGAGCGCGATGGGTTGACGCTGTTCCTGGTCAATCCCAAGACCAGGGGCGTTGCGGTCGAGCGCACAATCATGGTCGACGCGCACAATGCGGCGCGGATCGAGTTCGCCAATGTCGAGGTCAATGCCGACAGCGTGCTCGGCGAGGTCGATCAGGGTGCTGCGCTACTGGATGGCGTGCTCGACATCGGCCGCGGCGGCGTGGCCTCCGAAATGGTGGGCCTCAGCGAAGAGGTGTTCAACCGCACCGTCGAGTACCTGAAGAACCGCAAGCAGTTCGGCAAGCTGATCGGCGAATTCCAGGCGCTCCAGCACCGCGCCGCCGAACTCTATGTCGACATCGAGATCACCCGCGCTGCCGTGATGAAGGCGCTCCAGGCGCTCGATACGGATGTCGCCAAGGCCGCATCGGCCGTCGCGGTGGCAAAAGCCCGCGCCGGCACCACCGCCACCCGCGCGGTGCAGGAAGGCGTGCAGATGCATGGCGGCATGGGCATGACCGACCAGTTCGATATCGGCTTCTTCATGAAGCGCGCGCGGGTTTGTGAGGAACTGTTCGGCGATACGAACTACCACACCGAGCAGCTCGCCCGGGGGCGGGGGTATTGAGGCGGGGGGCGACGCGCGACTGAGGTCGTCATGGCCGGGCTTGTCCCGGCCATCCACGTTCTTTCGGTGCTGCAAAACGTGGATGCCCGGGACAAGCCCGGGCATGACGATTGAGAGCGTGGCTGCGCTCGAAGCTTATTACCGCACCGGCGGCGCGTACTGCACGCCACCTGCATTCCAGAGCTGGTTCATGCCGCGCGGGATCTTCAGCTTGGACTTCTCGCCGATGTTGCGCTCGTACATCTCGCCGTAATTGCCGACGTTGCGGATGATGCGGACGACCCAGTCCTTGGTGAGGCCGAGCTGCTCGCCGTAATTGCCTTCGGTGCCGACCAGCCGCATCACCTCGGGCTTCTTCGACTTCAAGGCATCGTCGATGTTCTCCGAGCTGACGCCGAGCTCTTCCGCGTTGATCATCGCATAAAGCGTCCACTTCACGATCATCATCCAGTCGTCGTCGCGCTGGCGCACGACGGGCGCGAGCGGCTCCTTGGAGATCATGTCCGGCAGGATCATGTGGTCGCCGGGCTTGCCGAGGTTCAGCCGCAGCGCATAGAGCTGGGAGACGTCGGCAGTGAGCGTATCGCACTTGCCGGTGTCGTAGGCCTTCACGACGTCATCCAGCTTGTCGAACTTCACCTCTTCATACTTCATGTTGTTGGCACGGAAGTAGTCGGCGACGTTGAGTGCCGTGGTGGTTCCCGACTGCACGCAAACCTTGCTGCCGGTCAGGTCCAGCGCGGTCTCCTTGTTGCGCGAGCGCGGCAGCATGAAGCCCGCGCCGTCGTAATAGGCCACCGCCGGGAAATAGAGGTCGTAGTCGAGTTCGCGCGCCATGCTCCAGGTCGAGTTGCGCGAGAGGATGTCCACCTTGCGGCTCTGCAATTCCTTGAAGCGCTCGCTGGCGTCGAGCGGCACGAATTTGGCCTTGGCCGGATCGTTGAAGATCGCGGCGGCCACCGCGCGGCAGAAATCGACGTCGAAACCGGTCCAGTTGCCCTTGTCGTCGGGGATCGAGAAGCCCGGCAGGCCCTTGTTGACGCCGCACAGCACCTCGCCGCGGCGGACGGTGCGCTTCAGCGTGCGGGTGTCGTAGAACTCATAGATCACCGCCAGGACGCCGACCAGCACGGCAACCGCGAGCCCGATCAGCAGGCCGCCTCGAAATGTGCGCATCATGTTGCTCTCTCGAAAATATCGGGAAAAGGAATTTGGGCGAGGGCGGGAAGCATGATCCGGAAAAGTGCGAAGCGGTTTTCCGAAAAGATCATGCTCAAACGATAACCCTTACAGTTCAGGCTTCTGCCGCACCACGACCTTGGTGCCGACCGGAACGCGGTCATAGAGATCGGCGACGTCGTTGTTGACCAGCCGGAAACAGCCTGAGGAGACCTTGGTGCCGATCGTATCGGGACGGTTGGTGCCGTGGATGCGATAGACGGTGGTGCCGAGATACATGGCGCGGGCGCCGAGCGGATTGCCGGGGCCGCCGGCCATGAAGCGCGGCAGATAGGGCTGGCGCTGGATCATCTCCGGCGGGGGCGTCCAGTCCGGCCATTCCGCCTTCTTGGCGATGTTCAGCAGACCCTGCCACTGAAAGCCGTCACGGCCGACGCCGATGCCGTAGCGGATCGCGCGTCCGCCGGGCTGCACCAGATAGAGGTGGCGCTCGGAAGTTGAGATGATGATGGTGCCTGGCGGCTCCGTCGTGCGGAAGTAAACCACCTGCTTCTGCCATTCCGGATCGAGCTCATAGGCGTCGTCAGCCACCAGACCGGGCTCGTCGCCGCGGTCAGGCTGCTGGGCGACGGCCTGGGGCGCAGACAGGATCAGGCCGATCGCGGCCAAAAACATCCCCGTCAGACGACGAAAATCCGTCATTTCAAGCTCTCCCCGCTGCCACTGCGCAAATCATCCGGAACCATCTGAACTCAGGGGCAGCTTCGTGGCAAGTTGATGGCGCGCCCGGCTGGTATGTCACGAGAATACTTTGGTTTTTTGACGGGACCGGGCAATGCCACAAACAGGGGATGGCGCGAAAAGCACAGATTGTCGCCGCGGTGGCAGTGCGCTCCCTCTCCCGCTTGCGGGAGTGGGGAGAGGGTATCTCCGCAGCGAGACTCCCCCAGAGGAGAGAGCCCTCACCCGGCGCTGCGCGCCGACCTCTCCCGCAAGCGGGAGAGGTTGAGGGAGTGCGCGGCCACTTCACGTGCGCCAACAGGCATCCTGTCATATCTGGTTATTCTCCGGCGCGGTCCCGAGGCGCCGGACGATTTCGGCGCCGACGGCGCGCGCCTCGTTCCGCGAGCCAATACGGGGACTGCGGAATTTCTGCCCGGACCGCAATCGGATCACGACGATGCAGTGCTCGTCCTCGGATCGGCCCCGGCGCTCCACCGTGATCGCCTGCACGTCGTGGCCCTCGATATGGTCCGCACGCGGCGTGCCGTCCCCCCATAAACGTTCCACGCGGATGTCCCCTTGCCGGATGATCCAGAAGGCGCCGGTCACGAGATTGGCGTATCGGTGAACGGCGAACGCGGCGATCGCGCTGATCGGCAACAGCATGATGTCGATCGAGCTGGGCGACAGACCACGCCAGAGCTTGTAGGCGTAGGGCACGACCGAGAGCCCGACAACGATCAAGGCCGCGATCCGAACGTCCCGTGCGGAAAACGGCTCGAGGGGTTCGCCGAGATGCATCTCGGGATTGCTGGCATCGAGCGGATTGACCGGTGCTTCGACATTGGGAACGCCAAGCTGCGCAGCGATCCGGGCAACCGTTTCGCGGACATGCGTGACGTCGGAGATGGGCGGGGACGTCAGGCGCTCGCCCGAAGCGAGTGTGAAGGCCAGATTGAAGCGGGTCTTGGATGTCTTGCTTCGCTGCACCTGTAGTCCCGCGATGTCGTCTCTCGCAACGATCCTGGTGCGGAGCCGCCCGAACGGACGCTGTTGCCCGATCAGGATCTCGTCCGGCGTGATGATCCACACCACCGCCGGTGCAAGCATGACGGCGCCGACGAACGCTGCGCCCACCAGGAGCGCGAGCACCGAGATGCTCACCTCCAGGGTATCGTGCGTGAACAGGCCCGGCGTGAAGCAGAGCGAAACGGCCGCGGCAAAGCCGGCCATGACCAGCCGCTGCACGATCGAGGAGCCTTCACGAAGGCGAATTTCGTTGCTGGGGGTCGCGTCGACCATTTCGGGGCGGCTGATTGCGTCGGTGCGAAACTCCACGGACGGGTCCGTGGAGTCAAGCGACATCGCCAGCGACCGCATGAGGCGTCAGCTATTGGCGTTCAGCAGCCGCGCCACCGTGCGGTCGATCTCGTCGTAGCGGCCTTCGCCTTCGTGCTGAAACACGATCTTGCTGGCGGCGGCGCCGATCATTTCGGCGCAAGCCACAGTCTGAGGCCGAACGAAATCACGGTGATGGCGCCCACCCCGCCGAGCCAGAGAACGGCGAACCATATCAGCCGTCGCCCCAGCGGCCTCGGCTCTGCTTCGCGCGGCATCAGTGATAACCGCTCCCGGCCCGGACCTTGCCGCGGAAGACCCAATAGGCCCAGCCGGTATACCCGAGAATCAGCGGCACCAGTCCGGCCACGCCGACGAGCATGAAGATCTGGCTGTTCTGCGGCGCAGCCGCCTGCCAGATCGTGATGCTCTGCGGCACGATATAGGGATACATGCTGATACCCAGCCCGGCATAGGACAGCCCGAACAATACCAACACCAGAAAGAACGGCCGGGAGTCCTGCTTTTGCCCGAGGCTGCGTATCAAGAGCGCGGTGACGGCGGCGACCGCGACCGGCACCGGCGCGACCAGGACGACGTTCGGCCAGGCGAACCAATGCTGCGCGTATTGAATGCTGAGGAACGGCGTGGCGATGCTGACCGTTGCGATCGCCGCAAGCATCGCGAACAGCAGATACCAGCTCAGCCGGTAGGCCTTCTCGCGCAGGGCGCCCTCGGTCTTCAGAATGAGCCAAGTGGCGCCCAGCAAGGAATAGCCGATCATCAGGGCAATTCCCGTCAGGAGGCTGAACGGCGTCAGCCAGTCCCACCAGCCGCCGGCATAATTCCGCGCCTCGACATGCACGCCTTGCAGGATGGCGCCGAGCGCAACGCCCTGCGCCAGCGTCGCCAGCAGCGATCCTCCGGCAAAGGCAATGTCCCAACGGTTTCGTGCAGCGGTGGTACGCCAGCGGAATTCGAAGGCGACACCGCGGAAGACCAGTCCGATCAGCATCGCGATCATGGGTGTATAGAGCGCCGGCATCAGCACCGCGTAGGCGAGCGGAAAGGCCGCCATCAGGCCGCCGCCGCCCAGCACCAACCAGGTCTCGTTGCCATCCCAGACCGGCGCCACGCTGTTCATCATGACGTCGCGGTCGGCCTTGGCGGGAAACAAGGGAAACAGCATGCCGAGGCCGAGATCGAATCCGTCCATCACGACATAGACGAACACCGCGAACGCGATGATGAGCGCCCAGACCGTGGCGAGGTCGATGGCGGCGATCATGACAGCGCACCCTGTCCCGCAACGCCCGAGGCCGGTGTGATGCCGGCGGCGCGCGTCGGCATGTCGCCGCGTGGCCCCTGCTCTCCATGATGAGGCGAGGCCGCCATCAGGCGCAAAATGTAAATGGCGCCAGCCGCGAACACGACGAAATAGACGACGATGAAGGCCAGCAATGACGAACCCACCGCGGGCGCGGCCAGCGGCGAGGCGGCGTCCGCGGTTCGCAACAGGCCGTAGACCGTGAAAGGCTGCCGGCCGGTCTCGGTGGTGATCCAGCCCGCGAGCACCGCGATGAACCCCGCCGGCCCCATCGTCAGCGCGAAAATGTGCAGCGGCCGGGAGTCGAACAGGGTGCCGCGCCAGCGTGTCCACAGGCTGAACAGCCCCAGCCCGAAGATCAGGAAGCCCAACGCGACCATGATGCGGAACGACCAGAATGTGATCGGTACCGGCGGCCAGTTTTCGCGCGGTACGGTATCAAGTCCCGCGAGCGGCGCATCGAGGGAATGCTTGAGGATGAGCGAAGACAGTTTCGGTATCTCGATCGCGTATTTGACTCGGCCGGCGTCCTGATTGGGCAGGCCGAATAGAATCAGCGGCGCACCGTCCTTGTGGCTCAGGTAATGCCCTTCCATCGCCATGACCTTCGCCGGTTGATGCGCCAGCGTGTTGATGCCGTGCTGGTCGCCAGCCAGGATCTGGATCGGCGCGACCAGTGCCGCCATCCACATCGCCATCGAGAACATTACCCGGGGGCCGGCAAGATGCGGGTCGCGCAGCAGATGATATGCGCCGACCGCGCCGACCACGAGCGACGTCGTCAGGTAGGCGGCGAGCACCATATGCACGAGCCGGTAGGGGAAGGACGGATTGAAAATAACCTTGAACCAGTCGGCGACTACGAACTGGCCATCGGAATTGACGGCGTAGCCCGCCGGGGTCTGCATCCACGAATTGGCCGAGAGGATCCAGAACGCCGAGATCAGCGTGCCGATCGCGACCATCAGCGTCGCGACGAAGTGCAGCCTTGGGCCGACGCGCTCGAGACCGAATAGCATCACGCCGAGGAAGCCTGCCTCGAGGAAGAACGCGGTCAGCACCTCATAGGCCATCAAGGGACCGATCACGGGGCCCGTCTTGTCGGCGAAACCCGACCAGTTGGTTCCAAACTGGTAGGACATCACGATGCCCGAGACCACGCCCATGCCGAACGCGATCGCGAAGATCTTCAGCCAATAGTGGAACAGGTTGAGGAAGACCTCACGGCCGGTCCACAGCCAGACGGCTTCCAGCACAGCAAGATAGCTGGCAAGCCCGATCGAGAACGCCGGAAACACGATGTGGAACGACATCGTGAATGCAAACTGCGCTCGTGCAAGCACGATTGGATCAAGGTTCGATAGCATCGGCGCTCCCGTCACAACGCGACAAGTTGTGGCTATTATGGGGGCGCCGATCTGGCTGCTCAGCTACGCAATCGCGCCCAGCTTATGAATGATGACCCATGCCGTCCTCCCATCATATAGGACTCTTTGTCTAACCTGTACGACATCAGCTATTGGCGTTCAGCAGCCGCGCCACTGTGCGGTCGATCTCGTCATAGCGGCCTTCGCCTTCGTGCTGGAACACGATCTTGCCGTTCTGGTCGATGATGTATTGCGCCGGCCAATATCGGTTGCGGTAGGCGTTCCAGGTCTTGGAATCGTTGTCCTGCGCCACCGGATAGGTGATGCCGTGGCGCTTCAGTGCCGCCTGCACATTGGAGGCCGAGCGCTCGAACGGGAATTCCGGCGTGTGCACGCCGACCACGACCAGGCCGCGATCTTTGTATTTGGCGTAGAGCTCGGTGACATGCGGCAGCGTGTTGACGCAGTTGACGCAGCCATAGGTCCAGAAATCCACCAGCACGACCTTGCCGCGCAGCTCGGCGAGGTTGAGCGGTTTTGAGTTGAACCAGTTGGTGATGCCGGCGAAGTCGGGCGCGGTCTCTTGGGCAGCGGCAGCGGTCACCATCGGCGCCGCGCGCGCGGCCTCGTCGCAAATGCCGGGGATGACGGCGCCGGTCACGGCGATGCCGATGAGCGCGGCGGATACGGCGAGCAGTTTGAGCGTCATGGAAGCTTCCTCCGTTGAGATGGTGTGATCACAGGCCGATCTGGCCGGTGGGATAGAATCCGGTGAGCCACGCCACGATCAGCGTGTCGTATTGAAAGTAGGCGGCGACCGCGAAGGCGATCACGACGACGCCAAATCCCTGCTGCAAGCGCGGTGAGATCCGCGCGAGACTGCGCACGCGTGTGGTCGCGGCCTGCCCGCCATAGGCGATCGCGAGCATCGGGATCGCTGCGCCGATGGCGTAGGCGACCAGCAGCGTGCCGGCCCAGGAGAGGCTCTTCGAGGTCGCCACCAGCGTCAGGATCGAGCCGAGCACGGGGCCAGCGCAGGGCGTCCAGACCAGGCCGAGCGTGGTGCCGAGCGCCAGCCCGCCGAGACCGCCGAGCGCGCCGTCGCGCTGAGTGGCGCTGGAGTTGCCGAGATCGAGCCAGCCATTGAGCCGGATCGACAGCCATTCGAACGGCGCCGGCCACAGCATCAACAGGCCGAAGCCGAGCAGTAGGAGCGACGCCGCCGAACGCAGCACGTTCGGATCGAAATCGAACAGCCGCGTGATCGCGCCGAGCAGCAGCGCGGTCGCGGAGAAGGAGATGACGAAGCCGAGCGCGATCATCGCGGGGCGCAAATGCCCGGCACGGCCGATCGAGGCGCCGAGCAGGATCGGCAGCATCGGCAGCGTGCAGGGCGCGGCGATGGTGAGGACACCGGCAAGAAGAGCGAAGGTGAGTTCGAGCATCGGGCCACTCGTGAATGGGGTCACGAGGTTGCTTCGGGATGAATGCGTCAGTCGTTACGCAGTGTCACACGTTCGTGACGGGGGAAGCCGTTGCCGCGTCGACGGTGCGCCCCCTCTCCCGCTTGCGGGGGAGGGCCGGGGTGGGGGTGTCTCCGCAATGGGACACTTCCCAAGAGGAAAAAGCCCTCACCCGCCGCGCGCGGGACGATGCTCCGCATCGCCCGGGGCGCGTCGGCCTCTCCCGCAAGCGGGAGAGGCGGGAGCGCGCGGAGAGAGTTCGCCCCAAACACAAAACGACCCGGAGGGGGGCATCCCGTCCGGGTCGCTGGAGGTCCTTGGGAGGTTTAGAGCAAAATCGTATGTGACGTTTATAGGGAGGAAGTTTTTCCGCCTGATGTTGTGCTTCGTTTCAATTGTTTCGTCGGCGGTAACACTTCCGTGTCCGGGTAGGGTCGAGGGGCGATCCTATCCTGTTGAAATCTTTGGCTTTCAGGCAGCGAAGCGGTCGACGCCACAGCCTTTAAGCAACTCGGCAAGTTGCTTGCGGGCGTAGAACATCCGGGTCTTCACCGTGCTCTGCGGGATGCCGATGATCTGACCGACCTCCTCCACCGACTTCTCATGGTAGTAGACGAGGGTGATGATCTCGCGATGAGCGGGCGACAGCTTGGCGACGCAGGCGCGCAGGATCGCGCTGGTGTCGCTGCGGTCGAGCGAAGTCTCCGGCGTGTCGCAGTCATCCGCGATCTGCCGCACGTCTTCCTGGTCGATGTCCTCGAAGCGGCGCTGGCGCATCGCGGTCAGCGCCTTGAAGCGGGCGATCGACAGCAGCCAGGTCGAGACCTGCGAGCGGCCCTGGAACTGGCCGGCGGTCCGCCACACGTCGAGGAAAACCTGGCTGACCAGGTCTTCCGCCGTGGTGGCATCGCGCACGATCCGCAGAATGAAGCGGTAGACGCGCACATTATGACGGCAATAGAGGATGTGCATCGACGTCCGGTTGCCGTCGGCAATGCTTTCGAGAAGCATGTCGTCCGAGGTCGCCTGAGCGGCAACGATGCTCTGGCTGGCTTGGGCGTTGATGGCGATGACGTTCTGCATTGACTGGCTCCCCGTAGCGCCGCAACCGAGCGGCGTTTCCTTGGACCAAAGTGTTAATGAGCCAACGTTTCGGGACGTCTGCACCAAAAGCGGAAAATGGTTTCGTGCGCCGTCAAATTGTTTCGTCGGAAAGGCCGCGACGAAACATTCGGAGTAAAAAGGCGTGGAATTTCAATGTACGGAAAATACGGGGACGGAGGATTGACGGCGCCCGGAACGAATTTTGGGTGTTTGCGTTTGTGGGCGCCACACACTCCACTGTCGTCCCGGACAAGCGTCAGCGCAGATCCGGGACCCATGGCCACAGGATGTGGTTTGGCGAAGACTCGTGGTTGCCAGCTCGCGGCACACTTCTCCCTGTGGCTATGGGGCCCGGATCAGCACTCCGCTTCGCTGCGCTTGTCCGGGACGACGGCTGTATGTGCCGCTAGCCCTACGCCTTCTCACCCGCCGGCGAGAACAGATAGCCGCCGCCGCGGATGGTGCGGATCACGGCGGGCTTGGTCGGGTCGGGCTCGATCTTGCGGCGGATGCGCATGATGCGGAGGTCGACGGCGCGGTCGAACGCCTCGGCGTCGCGCGCATTGGCCAATTCCAAAAGGCGCTCGCGCGACAGCACGCGCTTCGGATTGGCCGCGAACACTTTGAGCAGCCCGAACTCGGATGCGGTCAGCGGATGCTCGTTGCCTTCGTCGTCGCGCAAGGCCTGCGCTTCGAGATCGAGCCATTTGGTGCCGAAGCGCACCAATTGATCCTTGTCCGATTTTGCGGGCGCTGCTTCGGAAGCGGCCAGCTTGAGCGGCGTGCTCCGCCGCAGCACCGAGCGGATGCGCGCCATCAATTCGCGCAGCTCGCAGGGCTTGGCCACATAGTCGTCGGCGCCGAGCTCGAGGCCGACCACGCGATCGATCGGGCTCGCAGTCGCCGTCAGCATGATCACCGGCACGTTGATGCGGCTCTTCAAGTCGCGGATGATCGACAGCCCGTCTTCCTCGGGCATGTTGAGGTCGAGCACGACGAGGTCGGGCATGCCGCCCTGGATCGCCATGCGCAGGCTCTTGCCGCCGTCGCACAGCGTCACGGTGAAGCCGTGCATCTTGAGGTAATCGCCGACCATCTCGCGGGCCGGGGCCTCGTCGTCAACGATCATGATGTGCTGGCTCTGGGTCATGTCATTCAGATCTCGCAGATCTCGGCACTCAAATCAGGGCAATTCAGTCGCGGGCAGCGTGATGGTGAAGGTCGATCCCTTGCCGGGGCCGTCGCTCTCGGCGGTCACCTCGCCGCCATGCATGTCGATAATACGCTTGACGATGGAAAGCCCAAGCCCCGTCGAGCTCTCGCCGGCGGTCGGTTTTGCGGAAAGCCGCTGGAACCGGCCGAACAGCCGGCCGAGATCCTCCGGCGACAGTCCCGCGCCCTCGTCGCCGACACGGATGACGGTGTCGCTGCCTTCATGCGTGACCGCGACGCCGATGTTGCCGCCGATCGGGCTGTACTTGATGGCGTTGCTGATCAGATTGTCGATCGCCTCGCGGATGCGGTCGGTGTCGCACATGGTGACGATGTTGGATGGCGCCGTAACGCTGATCGCCTGCTGCTTGTTGACGGCGAGCGGCTGGTTGGCATCGGCGACCTCCTTGACCAGGGCTGCGACATCGACCGGCTCGCGGCGAATGGTGATGTCGAAGGCATCGGCCATCGCGTCCGAGATCAGATGATCGACCATCGTGGTCAGGCGCTTGGTGGCATCGCGGATGTGATCGACCTGGGCGACCACGCCGCTGGACGACGCGCCGGTCGAGATCAGCTCCTTCAGCATCTCGGTGCGGCCGAGGATGACGCCGAGCGGGTTCTTGAGGTCGTGGGCGACGGTGCCGAGAATCTCGTTCTTGAAGCCGTTTGCGCGCTGCAGCCGCAGCCATTGTGCCGAGAGGCGCCGGTTGGCCTGCATCAGGGCGCGGGTGCGCTGCGCAACGCGGTCCTCGAGCTGCGTATTGGCGTCCTGGAGCTGCTGGTAGAGGATCACGTTGTCGAAGGCGATCGAGAGCCGGCTGGAGAAAATCTCGACCAGCGAGCGGTCGGTCTCGGACAGCTCGCGCTCGGCCTGGAGCAGCACCACGACCTCGCGGCCGCTGCCGGTGCGCAAATAGATCACGCTGCGGTGGTCGGCGAATTCGTTCTTGCGGCGCTGGAACGCGGCCTCCACCATGGCGCGCAATTCGGGGTCGAGCGCCTTTGACGACGTGGTGCCGATGAAGCGGCTGTAGCAGCCGCTGCCGGCGAGCACCGAGAGTTCGGGATCGATGCCGCCATTGTCGCGCAAGACCAGTATGCCGGCGCAATCGACATTGAGCAGCGAGGCGAGTTGGGTCAGCACGCCCTCGGCGAGGCGCTGCATCGACTTGAAGTCGTACAGCGTCGAGGCGGCATCGATGATGATCTCGAGCCCACGCCGCGTCTGCACCATCCGCTCGAGCTGCTGGTAGGAGCGCAGCGCCGCAGTCAGCGAGGTGAACAGCTTGTCGGCGGTGAGCTCGGTCTTGGCCTTGTAGTCGTTGATGTCGTACTGCACGATCACGCGCCGCTCGGGCGCTTGGCCGGGCTGGCCGGTGCGCAGGATGATGCGCACGGTCTCGTTCTTGAGCTCGTTGCGGATGAATTCGACCAGCTCGAGGCCGGCGACATCCGTTTCCATGATGACGTCGAGCAGCACGGCGGCGATGTCGCTGTGCGCGGCCATCAGCTTGCGACCTTCGGCCGCGGAATGGGCCGAGAGGATCTCCAGGCCCTGGCCGTTCAGGCTGTAGTCGGATAGCGCGAAGCGGGTGCCGTCATGCACGGCCGCATCGTCGTCGATGACGGCGATCTTCCATTTACGGGTGTTGGTATCCTCCGACGCGGTACCGGTATCGTCGATCAGGTGGAGGACATCGTCCTGTTCGGCCATTGAGAAGTCCCGTCACTCTCTGTGCTTTGCGCGCCGCCCTTGGCGAGGCGGGGCATGATAATGCGAAAAGTAGTGCCTTGTCCCAGCTTGGATTCCAGCATCATGCGACCGCCGAGCTGCTGGGTGACGAGGTTATAGACGATATGGAGGCCGAGTCCCGTGCCGCCTTCATTGCGCCGGGTGGTAAAGAAAGGGTCAAAGGCCTGGCGCTGCACGTCAGGGGTCATGCCGGCGCCGTCATCGGCGAAGCTGATCTCGATATCGTCGGCGCCGCGCGGCCGCGCCGAGATCGTGATCGTGCCGGCGCGCCCGTCGGCGAATGCGTGGTTGGCGGCATTGAGAAAGAGGTTGGTCAGGATCTGGCCGTAGGAGCCGGGATAGCCGTCGAGCAGGAGCCCCTCGGGCACGTCGACCTGGAGCGTGATCGGCGAGCGCTTCAGCACGGGGCGCAGGCTCGCGATGATCTGGTCGGTGGCTTCGCTCAATGAGAACTGCCGCCGCTCGGCGTGCGAGCGGTCGACCGCGACCTGCTTGAACGACTGGATCAGCTCGCCGGCGCGCTGGAGATTGGCGACGAGCTGTTGCGAGGCATCACGCGAGGACTGCACGAACTCCTCGAGCTGCGAGCGGCGCAGGCCGCCATCGCCCCTGAGCTGAGCTTCGAAGATCTCGCTGCGCCGTGCAAAACTGGATGCGACCGTCAGGCTGATGCCGATGGGGTTGTTGACCTCGTGGGCGACGCCGGCGACGAGGCCGCCGAGCGCTGCGAGCCGTTCGGCGTCGATCAGGTTCTGCTGCGCGGCGTTGAGCTCGAGCAGAGCGCTCTCGGCCTTTTCCTTGGACTCGCGCAGCTCGTCCTCGGTCTCGCGCTTGGCGATGGCGTTCTCGCGGAACACTTCCACCGCGCGCGCCATCGCGCCGACCTCGTCGCGCGCCGTGGTGCCCTGCACCTCGCGGTCGAGGTTACCGAGCGTGATCGCTCGCATCGATGCCATGATCTGCTGGAGCGGCAGCCGGATCGACAGTGCGATCAGCACGCCGGCGGTGAGGATGATGCCGAGGAAGATCACCGCGATCGACAGCACCCGCCGCGAAATATCCGCCAGCGTGCGGTCAAACGTCTCCTGCGCCTTCTGCTCGCGCTGGCGCATCTTGGTCGAGAGGTCGTCGATGGCGCCGATCGCCTCGGCCTGGCTGGCGTCGATGGTGTTGCGCAACAGCTCGGTGCGGCTCGCAAGCTGTTCGGAGAGCCTTGCGAAGCCCTCGCGCAGCGCCGTGGTGCGGCTCGCGAGCTTCTGCAGCGCCATGCGCTGGAGGTCGTTGTCGGCGAGATCGAGCATGACCGGGACGGTCTTCTCGATCGTCTCGGTGTTGCGCCTCGCCTCGTCGGCTGCGGACTGCGACAGCGACAGATAGTAGGAATTCGCGGCCACCAGCATCGCGGTGAAGGCCTCGCGGGATTTGCCGAGCGATGGCCAGATCAGCGCGTCGCGGTGACCGGTGGCGCCTTCGATGATGGAATACAGGCCCGCCATGTCCTTGGCCGGGCCTTGCACCTGGTCCTCATACGTTTTTGCGATGGTCGCCTGCACGCCGCGCAGTTCGCCGAAACCGTTGAGGAAGCGGTCGGTGGTGCGCTCCAGCTCCTCGACCGAGCCTGAAAGCATCGGGTCCTTGGCGGCGCGGTTGGTCAGCGTGCCCAGCACCGCCTCGCGCAGCAGCAGGATCTCGGCGAACAGGTCCGGGCTCGGCTGGTTGATGTAGCGGTGGATCAGGTTCTGCAGCCGTCCGGTCTCGCTTTCGAGCAGCGCCAGGATCCGGTCGGATTCGCGCACCTGGCGGACGTCGTCCCAGGCCGAGCCCAGCACCTGCGTGCCGTTCCAGATCATCCCGACCAGCACCACCACCACGGCCGAGTTCAGCGCCGCGATCGACAGGATGCGCCAGCGAATCGGCACCGCCCGCAACACGCCGACGAGACGCGCGCGCAGCCGCCCGATCGGGCCGGGCGGCCTGTCTGCGTGCTCGCTGTGTCCAGGCGCGGCCAACTAAACTCACTCCGTCTTGCGAATGCGCTCGATCAGCGCGGCCGCGGCGGCATCCCGCGCGGCCTTGGCGTAGATCGGCGCCATCGCGTCCTCGAACGGCTTGCGATCGATGTCCCGGACGATGGTGACGCCGGCGGCCTGCGCCTTGCGCTGCGACTGCTCCTCGAGGTCGCGCCATTTCTCGCGCATGAAGCGGCTGGAGCGAGCCGCAGCCTCCCGAAAGATCTGCTGGTCGTCCACTGAGAGGCTCCGCCAGGGCTTGAGCGAGATCACCAGCACCTCAGGGCTCGTTTCCTTCTCCTCGCCGAGCTGGCGGGAGTGAAACACCTTGATCTCGTGCCGGCCGCCGGTGCGATCGGCGATCAGGGCGCCCATGTAGCGCAGCGCCTGCACGGTCGGGTAATCCTCGGTCTGGGTGTCGGCAGCGCGGAACTCGCGCGCAACGGCGCCCGTCGCGCAGATGGCCATCGCACATTTGGCGAACAGAAGCGCGACGAACACCATCCCGGTTCGCGAGAGTTCGGCACGGTTCAACACTGGCACACTCAACCCCTTAGTGGTGGAGTCTATGGCGGACCCAAAAGGTTCAATGCAATCTAGCAGATGGTCGAGGGAAGGCCATCCCGCCCCGTCCCGCGGGTTGATTGTGCGGCGCGACCAACCCTCATTCCCGGTTGAAACCGCAAATGCCGCGCCTTAAGCAGGGTATGGTCGCCTTTTGCCGCGCGACACGGGAATAGCCATCGTGACTTCAGCCTTGCGCCTTTTGCAGGTCGTTGCCGCTTCCGCGGCCCTCGCATTGGGCTGTCAGGCCCGCGCCGCCACCGACATCATGCTGTGGCACGCCATGTCGGGGGAGCTTGGCCGGCAGTTGGAGAAGCTGACCTCCGACTTCAACGCCTCGCAATCCGATTACCGGATCGTGCCGAGCTACAAGGGCAACTACACCGAGACGGTGACGGCAGCGATCTTCGCCTTCCGTTCGCGCAGCCAGCCCGCGATCGTCCAGGTCAACGAGGTCGCCACTGCCACGATGACGGCGGCCAAGGGCGCGATCTATCCCGTGTTCAGCATGATGCGGGATATGAACGAGCCGTTCTCGCTCAATGATTACCTTCCCGCGGTTTCCGGCTACTACACCGATGCGGCCGGCAATCTGCTGTCCTTCCCGTTCAACTCGTCGACGCCGATCCTCTATTACAACAAGACCATGTTCCGCGATGCGGGCCTCGATCCGGAGAAACCGCCGAAGACCTGGCCCGAGCTTGGCGCCGCCGCAAAACGCCTGCGCGACCGCGGCGCCGCGTGCGGCTTCACCACGTCCTGGCCGTCCTGGATCCATGTCGAAAATCTCTCCGCTTTCCACAATCTGCCGCTCGCGACCCGCGCCAACGGCTTTGCCGCGCTCGATGCGGAGTTGACCATCAACAACCCTGTCGTCGTGCATCACGTCGCCCAGCTTGGCGAGTGGCAGAAGAGCAAGCTGTTCGACTATAGCGGTCGCGGGCAAAGCGCCGAGCCGCGCTTCCAGAACGGCGAATGCGGCATCTTCATCGGCTCCTCGGCGACGCGCGCCGACATCAAGGCGAATTCCAAGTTCGAGATCGGCTACGGCATGATGCCGTATTGGCCCGACGTGAAGGACGCGCCGCAGAACTCGATCATCGGCGGCGCCACGCTGTGGGTGCTGCGCGACCGGCCGCGCGAGGAATACAAGGGCGTGGCGCGGTTCTTCGCCTATCTGTCGCAACCCGGCGTGCAGGCGGCCTGGCATCAGAACACCGGCTACCTGCCGATCACCCGCGCCGCGTTCGAGCTGACGCGCGCGCAGGGCTTTTACGAACGCAACCCGGGCTCGGCGATCTCGTTCGAGGAGGTCACGCTGCATCCGCCGACGGAGAACTCCAAGGGCATCCGGCTCGGCTCGTTCGTGCTGATCCGCGGCGCGATCGAGGACGAGCTGGAGCAGGCCTTTTCCGGCAAGAAGGCGGCGCAGGCCGCGCTCGATTCCGCGGTCGAACGCGGCAACAAGCTGCTGCGCCAGTTCGAGCGCGCCAGCCCGGATCGGTAGCAGCATGTTTAGACCGGGTCGCAGCCGTGTTGTAGGTGCGCTTCCTCTCCCGCTTGCGGGAGAGGGCTGGGGTGAGGGTGCCTCCGCAATCGATGACCCCCGTGGGGACAGAACCCTCACCCGCGCCTTCGGCGCGACCTCTCCCGCAAGCGGGAGAGGTGCACCACCTTCTCGGCATGCACCGAATCGCCCAAAACCGCCTTGCACGAGCGAGCGCGGATGAGGAACGTTCCAACGCGAGAACTACCGGCTTTCGCCGACGCGGAGAGCTTTCGTGCCTGGCGCTCCGATCCGGCGCGATGGCTGCCGATTGCAATCGACATCGCCCGCAGCCATGGTCTCGACGGCGGCTCGCCGCATGCGTTTGCGACCGGCACCAATCTCGTCGTCGGCCTCAATGACGGGCTGATCCTGAAAATCTTCCCGCCGCTGTTGCGCGCGCAGTTCGTCTCCGAGCGCGGCTCGCTGAGGCAGCTTGCAGGCCGCCTTCATCTGCCGATTCCCGAGATCGTCGCGGAAGGCGAGCGCGACGGCTGGCCTTATCTGGTCATCACGCGCCTTGCCGGTACGCTCGGCTCGGAGGTTTGGCCGCAGCTCGCGGAAGACCAGAAAGAGCGTCTGCTGCGCCAGATCGGCGAGACCATCGCGGCTGTGCAGTGTGCGCCCCTCGGTCCGCTCGCGAGCATCGAGCCGCGCTGGGACGAATTCATGCGCGGGCAGATGGCGGGTTGCCGCGCGCGCCACGCCCGCCTCGGTCTTGCGCCGAAATTTCTCGCCGGCCTCGACGATCTCCTGCGCGACGCGGCCGAGCTCATCCCTGTGAATGCGCCGCCGGTGATTCTGGTCGGCGAGTACATCCCCCAGAATTTTCTGCTCGCCTGCCGTGACCGCGACTGGTCGCTCGCCGGCCTGTTCGACTTCGGCGACGTGCTGACGGGGTGGCGCGATTACGACCTGCTCGGTCCGAGCGCCTTCATGGCGGCGGGCCGTCCGGGCCGCGTGCGCAGCCTGCTCGAAGGTTTTGGCTATTCCAGGCCGGACTACGCGCTGAAGCGCCGGCTGATGGCCCTGATGCTGCTGCATCGCGCCAGCGACCTCAACAGCCACATCTGCATCGAGGGCTGGCAGGACAAGGCGAACGATCTCGTCGAGCTTCAGGAGTTGATCTGGCCGGGGCGAGCGGCCTGACCATCGCGCGACTAGCCGGGCCTGCGCCCAGCGGCGGGATGCTCAATTCCGGGACGCTCAATTTTTCAGCTTACTTTTGAGGCAAAATCGTCTCTTTGTATGCAATATCAGGGGCTGCCTGGAGAGTGTCCAGATGCTCCCGTGCCAGAATAATTATTGGAAATCAAAAGTTTAAGGTCCTTGTAAGCCCTCATTAAGCTTTGGCACGAACCTTGCGAATCCAGTTCCAACCAGAAACTTTTGTGTTGGAGCCATTTCATGAAGCGCCGCGATTTCCTCAAGTCCGTCTCCGGATTGGCCGCTGGCGCGGCGCTTCCGGCCATGCCGTCGGTGATCTCCTCCGCCAAGGCTGATGCGCGCTCCGAGACGCTGCTGATCGTCTCCGAGGGAGGCCCCAACAATCTCGACATCCACGGCGTCGGCACCAACGTGCCCGGCTATGAAGTGTCCTGGAATTGCTACGACCGTCTGATCAGCCACGAGATGAAGAGCGGTCCCGGCGGCGTGCCCTATTACGACCGCGACAAGTTCAAGGGCGAGCTCGCCGAGGACATGAAGATCGACGACATGTCGGTCACCTTCAAGCTGAAGAAGAACGCCAAATTCCACGACGGCACGCCTGTCACCGCCAAGGACGTCAAATGGTCGCTCGATCGCGCGGTGAGCGTCGGCGGCTTCCCGACCTTCCAGATGAGCGCGGGCTCACTCACAAAGCCCGAGCAGTTCGTCGTGGTCGACGACAACACGGTGCGGGTTGATTTCGCGAAGCAGGATCGGCTCACGATTCCTGACCTCGCTGTGATCGTGCCTTGCATCGTCAATTCCGAACTCGTGAAGAAGAACGCCAGCGAGAAAGATCCCTGGGGTCTTGAATTCACAAAGCAGCAGACCGCGGGCTCCGGCGCCTACAAGGTGACGAAGTGGACCGCCGGTACCGAAGTGATCATGGAACGCAACGAGGATTGGGTCGGTGGTCCCTTGCCGAAGATCAAGCGCGTGATCTGGCGCATGGTGCCGCAGGCCGGCAATCGTCGGGCGCTGCTGGAGCGCGGCGACGCCGACATCTCCTACGAATTGCCGTTCAAGGATTTCCAGGAGATGAAGGCGAGCGGCAAGCTCAACGTGGTGTCGCTGCCGTTTTCCAACGGCATCCAGTATATCGGCATGAACGTCACCAAGCCGCCGTTCGACAATGTGAAGGTGCGGCAGGCCATCGCCTATGCGTTGCCGTACCAGAAGATCATGGACGCGGTGCTGTTTGGCCTCGGCAATCCCATGTTCGGCGCGGCCAAGGACAAGGCCACCGAAGTCGCCTGGCCGCAGCAGCACAAGTACAACACCGACATGGAGAAAGCGAAGGCGCTGCTGGCAGAAGCGGGCTACGCCAACGGTTTCGAGACCACGATCTCGTTCGACCTCAATTTCGCCGGCGTCAACGAGCCGCTCTGCATCCTCGTGCAGGAGAGCCTCGCCCAGCTCGGCATCAAGACCACAATCAACAAGGTGCCCGGCGCCAACTGGCGCACCGAGTTGAACAAGAAGGAAATGCCGCTGTTCACCAACGTGTTCTCGGGCTGGCTCGATTACCCCGAGTACTTCTTCTACTGGTGCTATCACGGCAACAATTCCGTCTTCAACACCATGAGCTACAAGTCGGCGGAGATGGACAAGCTGATCGACGGCGCCCGCAACGCCGCCGCGACCGGCGACATGGCGACCTACGACACCGACGTGAAAGGCTTCGTCGATCTCGCTTACGCCGACGCTCCGCGCATTCCGCTGTACCAGCCCTTCGTCAACGTCGCGATGCAGAAGAACATCAGCGGTTACCAATACTGGTTCCACCGCCGCCTGGATTATCGCGCGATGGCGAAGGGGTGAGACGGGCGGGGCGAATGGTGAGTGGCGAATAGCGAATAGGGCCTAGTGAATGGACACACACGATCGAAATCATCTACTCGCCATTCGCTATTCGCTATTCGCGCGCGAGGAACGAGCGCCATGCTGACCATGATCGGCAAGCGCCTGATGTTCGCGATCCCATCGCTGATCGGGGTCGTCATCGTGACCTTCCTGCTCACGCGCGCATTGCCCGGTGATCCCGCCGCGTACTTCGCCGGTCCCGCCGCGACGAAAGAAGCCGTCGAGCAGATCCGCAAAAAGCTCGGCCTTGACAGGCCCCTGATCGAGCAGTTCTTCCGCTACACCAACGACCTCGCGCATGGCGATTTCGGCAACTCGCTCACGACCGGCCAGCCGGTCGCGGCCGAGATCCGCAACCGTCTGCCGGCTTCGGCCGAGCTGACGCTGCTCGGCCTCATCGTCTCGATCGTGATCGCCATACCGCTCGGCGTGCTGGCGGCGACGCGGCCGGGATCATGGGTCGATCATCTCTGTCGGGTGACGACGACGGCCGGCGTATCGTTGCCGGTGTTTTTCACCGGCCTCGTGCTGGTCTATGTCTTCTATTTCCGGCTCGGCTGGTCGCCGGCGCCGCTCGGGCGGCTCGACGTGTTCTACAGCACCCCGCCGACGGTGACCGGCTTCTACCTGATCGACACCCTGATCGCGCGCGACCTCGAGGCGTTCCGCTCGGCGATGAGCCAGCTCATCCTGCCGGCAACCACGCTTGCGATCTTCTCGCTGGCGCCGATCGCGCGCATGACCCGCGCCTCGATGCTGGCGGTGCTGTCGTCGGAGTTCGTGCGCACCGCGCGCGCCAGCGGCCTGTCGCCGGCAACCGTCATCGTCACCTACGCATTCCGCAACGCGATGCTCCCCGTCATCACCACGCTGAGCATGGTGTTCTCGTTCCTGCTCGGCGCCAACGTGCTGGTGGAGAAGGTGTTCGCGTGGCCCGGCATCGGCTCCTACGCGGTGGAAGCGCTGATCTCGTCGGACTTCGCGCCGGTGCAGGGTTTCGTGCTGACCATGGCGGTGATGTACGTGCTACTGAATCTGGTGATCGACATTCTCTATGGCGTGATCGATCCACGCGTCAGGCTTGAGGGTTAGCGCATGATCCGGAAAAGTGGAGGCCGGTTTTCCGACAGGATCATGCGCAAAACAAAGGGGACACCATGAGCTCCGTTGCACCTGCTGTTGAACCGGTCGGTCCCGCGCGCACGTCGGGACTGGTCGCGATCCTCGAACAGACCCGCTACGTTCTCGGCGAGAACAAGGTTACGGGTTTCGCCTTTGCGCTCCTCATCGTGATCCTCGTTGCCGCGATCTTCGGTCCCTATGTGGTGCCGTACGATCCGCTGGCGTCCGACACCGCGGCTTCGCTGAAGCCGCCCTCGGCCGCGCACTGGTTCGGCACGGATCAGTTGGGCCGCGACATCTTCAGCCGCGTCGTGGTGGCGACGCGGCTCGATACGTTCATCGCGGTCGCTTCCGTCGTGCTGGTGTTCCTGATGGGCGGGCTCGCCGGCATTGCCGCCGGCTATTTCGGCGGCTGGACCGATCGCATCGTCGGCCGCATCGCCGACACCATCATGGCCTTCCCGCTGTTCGTGCTGGCGATGGGCATCGTCGCAGCGCTCGGCAACACCGTGCAGAACATCATCCTGGCCACGGCCATCGTCAACTTCCCGCTCTATGCCCGCGTCGCGCGCGCCGAGGCCAACGTCCGCCGCAACGCGGGCTTCGTGCAGGCGGCGCGGCTGTCCGGCAACGGCGAATTCCGCATTCTGCTGGTGCACATCCTGCCCAACATCATGCCGATCATGATCGTGCAGATGTCGCTGACCATGGGCTACGCCATCCTCAACGCCGCCGGCCTCTCCTTCATCGGCCTCGGCGTCCGCCCGCCGACCGCCGAGTGGGGCATCATGGTCGCCGAGGGCGCCGGCTTCATGGTGTCAGGGGAATGGTGGATCGCGCTGTTCCCGGGCCTCGCTTTGATGATCGCGGTGTTCTGCTTCAACCTCCTCGGCGACGGCCTGCGCGACATCGTCGACCCGCAGCGGAGGACGTGATGGCTGCTTCAAGATTCTCGGCTGTGCTCCCTCCCCCCTTGCGGGGGAGGGGCAGGCCGCCTTCGGCGGCCGTCCTCTTAGTCAACGCCGTAGCGAAGCTTCGGCTATGGGAGGGGGGTAGCCCCGGGCGGGGTTTGAGTTCGTGGCTACCCCCCTCCCTGCCCCTCCCCCGCAAGGGGGGAGGGAATGAGAGAGTTGTGCCCGCCTCACACACAAATTCCCCGCTAAAATTCTCCAATGAATCCAACCCCGTTCTACTTTGCATGGGGTTGTTTTCGCGTTTTTTGATTGGCACCGCGGCCCGGAGGCCTTCATGACCGCCCAGCCCCTGCTCGATGTCCAGGATCTCACGGTCGAATTCACCACCCGCCGCGGCATCGTCAAGGCGGTGCAGCACGTCAACATCTCCGTCGCCAAGGGCGAGACGCTCGCCATCGTCGGCGAGTCCGGCTCGGGCAAGTCGGTGACCTCCTACGCGGTGATGCGGATTCTCGACCGCGCCGGCAGGATCGCCGAGGGCTCCGTGATGTTTTCCGGCATCGACGTCAAGGCCGCGACCGAAGACCAGATGCGCGATTTGCGCGGCCGCGAAGTCTCGATGATCTTTCAGAACCCGCGCGCCGCGCTCAACCCGATCCGGAAAGTGGGCGACCAGATCGAGGACGTGCTGCGCACCCATGTGCAGCAGGCCATGGTTTCGGACCGCGGAGAAAAGGCGATCGAGGCGCTGGAGCAGGTCAAGATCGCCCGCCCGCGCGAGCGCTACCACGCCTACCCGTTCGAGCTGTCCGGCGGCATGTGCCAGCGCGTCGTCATCGCGCTCGCGCTCGCCTGCAATCCGCAACTGCTGATCGCGGACGAGCCGACCACCGGCCTCGACGTCACCACGCAGAAGGCGGTGATGGACCTGATCGTCGAGCTGACCAAGCGCAAGGCGATGTCGACCATCCTGATCACGCATGATCTCGGACTTGCAGCAGCCTATTGCGATCGCGTCGTGGTGATGGAGAAGGGCCGGGTGGTCGAGACCGCGAAAGCCGCCGACATCTTCGCCAACCCGCAGCACCCCTATACGAAAAAGCTGATGCGCGCGACGCCGCGGCTCGGCGTGTCGCTGCGGGATCTGTTGCCGGAGGACGAGGCGGGTCCATCGACGGCGTCGAGCAGCGGCCCCGCGGAGAGCCTCGCTCTCCCCGCAAGCGGGAAGCAGCCTCTGCTCCTCATCGAAAAGCTGGTCAAGGAATATCCCCGCCAGGGCGCGACCGCGACGCTCGGCAAATTGTTCGGCCGCAAACCGCCGGTCGAGCCGGATGCATTCCGCGCCGTCGACGGCATCAGCCTCTCGATCGGCCATGGCGAAAGCGTCGGCCTGGTCGGCGAATCCGGCTGCGGCAAATCGACCACCTCGATGATGGTGATGCGGCTCCTGGATCAGACCTCCGGTCTCATCCAGTTCGATGGCGAGGATATCGGCGGCATCGCGCCGGCCGCGTTCGCCCGGCTGCCGCAGCGCAGCCGCATCCAGATGGTGTTCCAGGACCCGACCGACAGCCTCAACCCGCGCTTCACCGCCGCGCGCGCCATCGCCGACCCGATCATGCAGCTCGGCGACATCAGGGGGCGCGACGCGCTCCGCGCACGCTGCGAGGAGCTGGCGACCATGGTCGGGCTGCCGCTCAACCTGCTGGATCGCTTCCCGCATCAATTGTCCGGTGGCCAGAAGGCCCGCGTCGGCATCGCCCGCGCGATTGCCCTGCATCCGAAACTCGTCATCCTGGATGAACCGACGGCCGCGCTGGACGTCTCGGTCCAGGCCGTGGTCCTGAACCTGCTTCAGGACCTCAAGGCGCGGCTAGGTATGAGTTATCTGTTCGTCTCGCATGATTTGAACGTAGTGCGCTTGTTGTGCGATCGTGTCATTGTGATGCGGACGGGTCGAATCGTCGAAGAAGGGTCTTCCGAGAAGGTCCTCAGCGATCCGCAGGACGACTACACCAAGGAGCTGTTGACGGCGATCCCGCATCCGCCGTTGCCGGTGCACTGAGAGCCTGTTGGGAGCGTGATGGCCGAACCGCTGGACGATTATATCGACGCTGTCGCGAAAGCGCTGGCGTTGCCCGTCGAGGAGGCCTGGAGGCCAGCCATTCGCGCCAATCTCGAGGTCTCGTTGCGGCTTGCCCGCTTGGTCGACGATTTCGCGCTGCCGGACGAGACCGAGCCGGCGCCCGTATTTGTTGCCTGACGCCGCCATGACCACCAAGCCAGATTTGACGGCCGCAGACATCGCCAAGGCGGTGGCCGGCGGCCAATTGTCCGCGCTCGCTGCGACCGAAGCCGCCCTCGCGCGCATCAAGCAGCACGACGCCATCCTCAATTCCTTCACCGACGTCACCGCCGATCGCGCCCGCGCCAAGGCGCGCGCGATCGACGCCGACGTTGCCGCGGGCAAGAAAGTCGGCCCGCTCGCCGGCGTGCCCTTCGCGGTGAAGAACCTGTTCGACGTCGCGGGCCTGCCGACGCGCGCCGGCTCGAAGATCAATCGCGATCTCGCGCCGGCCAAGCGCGACGCCACGCTGATCGAGCGGATGGAAGCGGCCGGCGCAGTTCTCGTCGGCGCGCTCAACATGGGCGAATACGCCTACGACTTCACCGGCGAGAACGTCCATGACGGTCCTTCGCGCAATCCGCACGACACGACACGGATGAGCGGCGGTTCGTCCGGCGGCTCCGGCAGCGCCGTCGGTGGCGCGCTGGTGCCGATCGCGCTCGGCTCGGACACCAATGGCTCGATCCGGGTGCCGTCGTCGTTCTGCGGCATCTTTGGTCTGAAGCCCACATATGGCCGGCTGTCGCGTGCACGCTCTTTCCCGTTCGTCGCGAGCCTCGATCATCTCGGTCCGTTCGCGCGCTCGGTCACCGATCTCGCACTCGCCTACGACGTGATGCAGGGACCGGATGCGGACGATGGCGCCTGTACCGCGCGTGGTGTCGAGCCGGTCACGCCGCTGCTCGGCGAGTCCATCTCGGGTCTGCGTGTTGCGATTGCCGGAGGGTACTTTCAGCACAACGTGTTTCCGGAAGCCGTCGAAGCCGTCAGCCGCGTCGCCAAGGCGCTCGGCGCGACGCAGGTTGTCGACGTGCCCGAAGCCTCGCGCGCCCGCGCGGCGGCTTACGTCATCACCACGACCGAAGGCGCCTCGCTGCATCTCGATCGCCTGCGCAAGCGCCCCAACGATTTTGATCCGGCGGTGCGCGACCGGCTGATCGCGGGCGCCATGGTGCCGGCGCCGATGGTCGACCGTGCGCAAAAATTCCGCCGCTGGTATCGCGCGCAACTCGCCGAGATCTTCAAATCCGTCGACGTGCTGCTGGCGCCCGCAACGCCCTGCGCTGCGCCAAAACTCGGTCAGGTCAATTTCAATCTCGACGGCGTCGAATTGCCGGTGCGCGCCAATATCGGCATCCACACCCAGCCGATCTCGTTCATCGGTTTGCCGGTCGTGGCAGTTCCGGTGCCGCTCGACCCGCTGCCGATCGGCGTGCAGATCATCGCCGCGCCCTGGCGCGAAGACGTCGCGTTGCGCGTCGCGCATGCATTGGAACGGACGGGCGTGGTGTCTGCGCCGTCGCCAAGAGGACTTTAAGAGGATTTTAAGATGGAGATCGATCTCCCCGACGTGATCGCGGAAGTCAAAGCCGCGTTCGAGCGCTATGAGCAGGCGCTGATCAGCAACGATGTCGCCGTGCTCGGCGAGCTCTTCCGCAACGATCCGCGCACGCTGCGCTACGGCATCGGCGAGAACCTCTACGGCTATGAGGCGATCTCCGGCTTCCGCGCCGGCCGCTCGCCGGTGGGCCTCAACCGCCGCACGGCGAAAACCGTCATCACCAGCTATGGCCGCGACACCGCCGTGGCCTCCACCTTGTTCTATCGCGACACCGCGCCGGGCAGGGTCGGCCGGCAGATGCAGACCTGGATTCGCTTCCCGGAGGGCTGGCGTGTCGTCGCCGCCCATGTCAGCATCATCGACGAGTCGAAAGAGACCTGATCGTATGACGCTTGACGACTTTCCGTCCGGAACACTGCCGGCCGAGCCGGTGCTGCCGCGCGTCGACCGTCCCTCGCCGTCGGTGCAGAAGGTCACGCGCGCCGAGGAGCTGCGTCTCCAGCTCGCGGACGAGATCGTGCGCGGAACCCTGCCGCCCGGCGCGCCGCTCGACGAGACCGATATCGCCCGCCGCTTCAACGTCTCCCGCACACCGGTGCGCGAGGCGCTACGCCAGCTCGTGGCGAGCGGCCTGGTCGAAGCCCGCGCCCATCGCGGCGCGGTGGTGGCGCAGCCCTCAATCGAGCGGCTGAAGAGCATGTTCGAGGCGATGGCGGAACTCGAGGCGCTGTGTGCGGGTCTCGCTGCCGAGCGCATGTCCGCCGCCGAGCGTCACGGCCTAGAAGCCGTCCACGAGGAACTTCGGGTGCTGAGCTACACCGGCAATCCCGATCGCTTCCACGAGGTCAACGAGCGCTTCCACAATGCGATCTATGCCGGCTCGCAGAACGGCTACATCGCCGAGATCACCCTCGCCACGCGCGTCCGCGTGCAGCCGTTCCGCCGCGCCCAGTTCCGCAATCTCGGCCGTCTCGCCAAATCGCAAGCCGAGCACGACCGCGTCGTCGTCGCCATCATGCGCGGCGACAAGCTCGGCGCCGCGGCCGCGATGCGCGCACATATCGAACTGGTGCGCGGCGAATACGAGATCTACGCGGTCTCGGTTTAAGGCGACGCCGTCTTCACATACTCAGTGTCGTCCCGGCGAAGGCCGGGACCCATATGTGGACGGCCCCCGTGGCACAAGAGCTTTTTGAGAGATCGGATCGCTTGCATCCATATGTCCGGCCTGTTGAGTGCGATGGATTAGATCGCTGGCCAAGATGGTTTGCGCGATGCGGGTTCCAAACAACCCGGCGACCTGCTGGCGGCCAATGGGTCCCACGGAATGTCTCGCATCGTTGCTCGATCGATCGCTCCATCTGCTCCTGCAGCTTCCGGGTCGGCTGGCGAACGACCGCCGGCCGGCCAATCTGTTAGGCGGTGACTACCGCGGCGGCATTCAACCGTGCCGCGTCGTAACTCTCGCCGCTGATCATCAGCTTCCAGGCGATGCGGGCCACCTTGTTGGCGAGCGCTACGGCTGCAAGCTTCGGCGGCTTGCGCTGGATCAGTGCCAACAGCCAGCGCGAGTGATGGCCGCGGCCTCGCCGGGCCTGCTGGATCACCGCCGTGGCCCCGATCACGAGCAGCCGTCTCAGATCCTCGTCGCCCGCCCGGGTGATCTTGCCGAGCCTGGTCTTGCCAGCGGTGGAGTGGTCCTTGGGCGTGAGGCCGAGCCAGGCCGCAAAGTGACGACCGGAGCGGAACGCCCGCGGATCCGGCGTCTTCATCACCAGCGCGGTGGCAACGATCGGGCCGACCGAGGGGATCTGCGCCAGACGCCGGCCCATGGCATCGCCACGGTGCCAGGCCATCAGCCTGGCTTCGATCGCCTCCAGCTCGCTCTCGAGCTTAGCGCATTCGCGGCCCAGCACGACAAACAGCTCGCGCGCCAGGACAGGAAGCGTCTCGTCCTGCGCAATCTGCGCCAGCAACGGCTCGATCTTGTCCAGCCCCTTGGGCGCAATCAGGCCAAACTCCGCCGCATGGCCGCGGATCGTATTGGTCAACTGAGTGCGCCGGGCGATCAGCCCGTCGCGGATGCCCGTCAGCATCAATGCGGCTTGCTGCTCGGCGCTCTTCACCGGCACGAACCGCATGGTCGGTCGGCTCATCGCCTCGCACAGCCCTTCCGCGTCCCGTCCGTCGTTCTTGTTCCGCGACACGTAGGGCTTCACCAGTTGCGGCGCCATCAGCTTCACCTCGTGGCCGAGCTGGCGAAGCTCTCGCGCCCAATGTTGCGAAGCCCCGCAGGCCTCCATCCCGATCACGGTCGGCGGCAACTTGGCGAAGAACTCGAGCACCTGCTTGCGCGAAAGTTTCTTGCGCAGCACAGGCCGCTCATCCTCATCAACCCCATGCAGCACAAAAATATACTTCGACGTATCCATTCCAATGCGGATAATCTTCGTCACGGACGGCTCCCTTGTCTGAGATTGCAACAACCTCATTCTGGCACACTGATGCCGTAGGGGGCCGTCCACCCCATCAACCACAGGATCGAGTTAGGCGAAGATTCGTGATTACCGGCCTCGCGCTACAATCTCTCCCTGGGGTATGGATCCCGGCCTTCGCCGGGACGACGATGTTGTTGAACTCAGGCCGTCGCAGCTTCCGCCATATATGCGCGCCAGCCGCCATAGGCGGTGATGTCGCGGGCTTCGCCCAGCACCTCCGGCTCGACGAGAAACCCCTTCACTGAACGGCCGTCGGCGAGGCGGATCGTGCCGATCGCCATCGGCGCAGGAATCGCGTTGACGAATTTGCCGAAGGCGGACGACGACAGCGACCAGATCTCGAGCTCGATCGACGCGCCATTGCCGGCTTCGACCCGCAGCATGCCGGGCTTCGGTGGCGTGGTCTGCAGCGCATAGAGCTTGTAGTCCGGCGCGGTCCTGGTCGTCTCGATCAGATGCCCGTTCAGCGTCTTCAATTCGCCGTTCAACGCCATGCCGGAAAGATGCGCGCCGACCACCGCGATCGGAATTTCGTCAGCAGTGCTTGCCTTTAACGGCGCGAGCGGTGCTTGCGCAGTCCCCTTCGCACCAACGGTCAGCTTGGTGTCTGCATGGAAGACGCGACCGATGCTGGCGAGCAGCGCATCACGTCCTGCCTGAGCGAGAAGTGTGATGCCGAACGGAATGCCGTCAGCGCGCATCGCTGCCGGCAGCGCCAGGCCGCAGAGGTCGAGCAAATTCACAAAATTGGTGTAGGTGCCGAGCCGGCTGTTGAGCTCGATCGGATTGGCGAGCACCTGCGCGGTTGTATACGCCGTCGGCGCCGTCGGCAGCACCAGCGCGTCGATGTTGGCAAAGGTCCGCTCGGCGATCTTGCGCAGGCCCTGCAGACGATAGAGCGCGGAGAAGGTCTCAGCCGCCGTGAGCCGCGCGCCGGCTGCGGTGATCTCGCGCGTCACCGGATGGATCGAGTCCGGGGCAGAGGCGAGCAAATTGCGGATCACGAGATAGCGCTCGGCGACCCATGGTCCCTCGTAGAGCAGGCGGGCGGTCTCGTAGAACGGCTCGAGGTCGAACTCGACCAGCGTCGCGCCGAGCGCCGTCCAGCGCTTCAGCGCCTCGCCATAGGCTGCTTCCGTTTTCTTGTCGCCGAAGAAGATCAATTGCCCGTTGCGCGGCACGCCGAGGCGCAGATTCGCCGGGAACGGCGTGATCGCGCCCAGCGCCCGGTCGCGCGAGAACGGGTCGGCCTGATCGGGCCCCGCCATCACAGACAGCGCCGTGGCGGCATCGTCCACGGTCAAAGCGAATACCGAGATGCAGTCGAGCGTGCGGCAGGCCGGCACGAGGCCAGCGGTCGAGATCATGCCGAGGCTCGGCTTCAAGCCGACGATGTTGTTGAGCATCGCCGGCACGCGTCCGCTGCCGGCGGTGTCGGTGCCGAGCGACAGCGGCACGAGCCCGGCACCAACGGCGGTCGCCGATCCCGAACTCGATCCGCCGGGAATGAGATCGTCGCGGACCGAATTGCGGGGGATGCCATAGGGCGAGCGCACGCCGACGAGGCCGGTTGCGAACTGGTCGAGATTGGTCTTGCCGATGATGATGGCGCCGGCGGCGCGCAGGCGCTCTACCGCGGTGGAATCATGCGTTGGCGTGTAGGCGAAGGCCGGGCAGGCGGCGGTGGTCGGAAAGCCGAGCGCGTCGATATTGTCCTTCACCGCCACCGGCACGCCGAACAGCGGCAGGCTGGCGGCGTCCTTTCGCGCGGCGAGCCTCTCGGCCTCCGCGATCGCATCCGTCTCGTCGCGCAGGCTGATGAAGACGGCGGGATCGTTGTGGTCTCGGATGCGCTGATAGCTGCGCGCGATCGTCTGCGCTGGCGTGACCGTGCCCGCGCGATGCGCGGCCACAATCGCGGCGATCGTTTCAGGCTGCTCAGCCCTCATGGCGACAAAACTCCGGCAACTTGTCTTCACCCGGATTGAAGCAAGCGATGTGCCATTGTGTACAGAATCCGGGCAGGGCCGACGTTCCGGATATTATCGAAGGATCAGTGAGTTGGGGGGTATTTCGATTGTCGAGCGGGCTGTCGCGCCAGCGTCCCATTATGGGCATTTGCCCAAATTCTGGGCAGTCGGGATCAGGTGAAGCAGGCCAGGATCTGGAGCAGCCGCTGCCGGTTCGCCTTGCCGATCTTCTCCTCCACATGCCGCTCGTGCGCTGCGGCGAGCCGCTTGAATCTTGCCAGCGCCGTATCGCCCTGTGCGGTGAGGTGCAGCGCATGGGAGCGACGATCCGCCTTTGACTTGATCCGCTTCACCAGCCTGCGCTGCTCGAGGCTGTCGAGCAGGTGCACCAGCCGGGCGCGCTCGATGCCGAGGCGTTTTGCCACCGCCATCTGCGAGAGGCCCGGGTTGGCTCCGATGACGGTCAGTACCGAATACTGCGTTGGCCGGATATCGACGTCGCCGAGCGTCTTGATGAAGTCCTGAAAAATCCAGATCTGGAAACGCCGCACCGCGTAGCCGGCGTGCCCGACCAGCGCGTCGAGCCCGATCTCGTCCGCGTCGTTGCGCCGCGCCAAGCCGTTGCCCGCACGTTTGCGTGGGGAAGGGCGGGTGTCGGTTCGGGCTACGCTTGCTGTCACGTCGTGTCTCCTGCCTTCCAGTTCTTGTAACGCCTTCGCCGAAGAAGAGGAAGATTGTTGTTGACGACAACAATTGCTCTGCCCAACATCATAAGCAAAGCAGCCCGGAACGAGGCTGCGGCCGATCCCGGGTCGCGGGCGAGGAGGAAACACATGACAGCCGCCCCACGCGGTGACGCTTCAAGCCTGTTTGCAATGCCGAAAACCGTCGCAGAGCATCGCGCCGACGCCAGCATCGTGCTGCGCTCGCCCGAGCCCTTGCGCGAGAGCGCGCGCTGCGTCGGCGACTGGCTGGAGCATTGGGCGCGGCAAACGCCCGACACGATCTTCCTCGCCGAGCGCGGCAATATTGAAGGTCCTTGGACCACCGTCACCTATGCGCAGGCGCTGCGGCAGGTGAGGGGAGCAGCATCCTGGATTTTGGCACAGGGCCTCAGCGCAGAACGCCCGCTCGTGATCCTCTCCGACAACAGCATCGACCACGCACTGCTCGCGCTCGCCGCGCAGCATGTCGGCGTGCCCTCGGCTGCGATCTCGCCGGCCTATTCGCTGATGTCCAGGGACTTCGACAAGCTGAGAAGCATGATTGCGCTGCTTGAGCCCGGCGCGATCTATGTCTCCGCGACAAAGCCGTTCGCTGCGGCGCTCGCCGCAATCAAGCCGCTGCACCAGGCGCAGATCATCAGTGGCAATGCTGATGATGCCGACACGCTCGCGTTCCGCACCATCGCGGCAACGCCCGAAACGCCTGGTGTCGCAAAAGCCTTTGCCGCAGTGACGCCGGACACAATCGCAAAATTCCTGTTCACCTCGGGCTCGACCGGCACGCCGAAAGCCGTCATCAACACCCAGCGCATGCTGACCTCCAGCCAACAAGCCAAGGCGCAGACCTGGACCTTTCTTGAGCAGGGGCGCGGCGGTCTCGTCATTCTCGACTGGCTGCCATGGAGCCACACGTTTGGCGCCAACCACAATTTCAACCTGGTGCTGCGCAATGGCGGCTCGCTTTACGTTGACGGCGGCAAGCCCGCGCCCGGGCTTTTTGCGACGTCACTCGCCAATTTGAAAAGCGTGATGCCGACGGTCTATTTCAACGTGCCGCGCGGCTTCGACATGCTGATCGCAGCGCTGCGCGGCGACGATGAGTTGCGCCGCCGCTTCTTCGGCGAGGTGAAGTTCGCCTTTTATGCCGGCGCCGCGTTGCCGCAGAATCTCTGGGATGCGCTCGAACAGCTCTCCGTCGAGACTGTCGGCCGGCCACTGCCGATGGTGTCGGCCTGGGGCTCGACCGAGACCTCGCCGCTCGCAACCGACTGCCATTTCCTCGCCGAACGCTCGGGCAACATCGGCGTGCCCATTCCCGGCACCGAATTGAAGCTCGTTGCCTCCGGCGACAAGCTCGAGGTGCGCGTGCGCGGCCCCAACGTCACGCCGGGCTACTGGAAGGCGCCGGAGCTGACGAAGCATGCTTTTGACGAGGAGGGCTTTTATCTCATCGGCGATGCCGTGACATTCGCCGATGCCGCGCGGCCGGAGCGCGGCCTGTTCTTCGATGGCCGTGTCGCGGAGGATTTCAAGCTCAATTCCGGCACCTGGGTCAGCGTCGGCACGCTGCGCGTTGCCGGCATCGCGGCGTTGGCGCCGCTCGCGCAGGATATCGTCGTGACCGGTCATGGCGGCGACGAGGTGAGATTTCTGGTCTTCCCGAACATCGCCGCCTGCCGCGCGCATGCTGGCCTGCCAGAGACGTCGGGCGCGAATGAGGTGCTGAGCCACGACAAGGTCAGAACCGCGATCGCGCAGGGTCTTGCAAAGCTGAAGCGGCAGAGCGCCAACTCCTCCGGCCACGCCACGCGCGCCATGCTGCTCGCAGAGCCGCCGTCCGTCGACGGCGGCGAGATCACCGACAAGGGTTACATCAACCAGCGCGCCGTGCTGACGCGCCGCGCGGATGCGGTGGCGCGGTTGAACGACGATGCGTCGGGTGAGTGGATCGGCTGCGCAGTTTGAATGCGCTACCCTCGCGCCACATCGTCATTCCTAGCGCAGCGAAGCAATCCAGAATCCCGCCGCGGAAAGGCTCTGGATACTTCGCTGCGCTCGCAACGACAGCGATTGGGCGCGCTCTCGACTTCAATGAGCATCGTGTTCGTGGACGCAGCCCCTCACCCCACCCTCTCCCCGTGAAGGGCGGGGAGAGGGTGCGAAGCAGCTTGCCCAATAGGCCAGCTGTTCTGCCGCAATATCCTGCTGGATTCTTTTGTTGCCTAAGCAACTAATTTATGCGAACCGTTCCAAACAGGGATGACGGCGGAGGAACCGCTGCGCTTGATTTGGGAGGAAACATGCTCGGCAGGAATAGTGCCGTGGGCAAACGCCGGCGTATACCTAAGAACGGCAGGGGATCGCGGCTGACGCGCGACGCGTCAGCTACCGTTGCCGCCGGTCACCGCGCCGAGATTTTCGTGCAGCCGGCGCAACAGATCGATCAGCACCTCCCGCTCGTCCTTGTTGAGGCACGACAACAGGCGTCGCTCGCGCTCGAACGCCGCGGCGATCACCTTGTCATGGGTGGCGCGGCCCTTGGCCGTCAGCGAGATCGAATGGGTGCGGCCGTCATTCGGGTCGGTGCGGATCGAAACCAGTCCGCGCTTCTCCAGACCGGCAAGCGTCCGGCTCACGGGACCCTTGTCAAAGCCGATGACCTGGCAGATGCGGGAGGCCGGAATGCTGGGCTCGATCGCCAGCAGCGACATGATCCGCCATTCCGTGACGTTGACGCCGAATTGCCGCTGATAGAACGCGGTCGCGCTGTTCGAGAGCTTGTTGGCGATGAAGGTGATGAACGCCGGAACGTAACGGTCGAGGTCCAGCGTCGGTCCCACCTCGGCGGACGCAGGTTTTTGGCGAGATCTGGTCGAAGGCGGCGGCATAACCTGATTTGGACTTTCGGCGTGTCCGCAGACCTAAGGGCATGCGCTTGCGTTTCACAAGATCAAAATGAGGGAGAACAACAATGAGTGCATCTGGCTCCCCTCTATCCACCGGCGGCACGGCCGTTCCGCATCTCGACGTCGATCCCTTCGCGATGAACTTTTTTGCCGACCCCTATCCCACGCATGAGAAGCTACGGGAGGCGGGACCGGTCGTCTATCTCGACAAATGGAACGTCTATGGCGTGGCGCGCTATGCCGAAGTCCATGCCGTGCTGAATGATCCTGCAACATTCTGCTCCAGCCGCGGCGTCGGTCTCAGCGATTTCAAGAAGGAGACGCCGTGGCGGCCGCCGAGCCTGATCCTCGAGGCCGATCCGCCCGCGCACACCCGCACCCGTGCCGTACTCTCCAAGGTGCTGTCGCCGACCGTGATGAAGCAGGCGCGCGACCGCTTTGCCGCGGCGGCGGAGGAACGGGTCGATGCCCTGCTGGAAAAGCGCAGCTTCGATGCAATCGCGGACCTCGCGGAGGCCTATCCGCTCTCGATCTTCCCGGATGCGCTCGGGCTCAAGCCGGAGGGTCGCGAGCATCTGATCCCCTACGCGAGCCTCGTCTTCAACGCGTTCGGACCACCGAACCAGTTGCGCCAGGAAGCGATCGCGCGATCGGCGCCGCACCAGGCCTATGTCACCGAGCAGTGCCAGCGCGACAATCTCGCACCCGGCGGCTTTGGCGCCTGCATTCACGCCCGCGTCGACGACGGCGAGATCACCGCGACCGAGGCGCCGCTGCTGGTGCGCTCGCTGCTGTCGGCCGGGCTGGACACGACCGTCAACGGCATCGGTGCTGCGCTCTATTGCCTCGCGCGCTTTCCCGACCAATGGCAGCGCTTGCGCGGCGACCTCTCGCTCGCGCGCAATGCCTTCGAGGAGGCCGTGCGCTTCGAAAGCCCGGTGCAGACCTTCTTCCGCACCACCACGCGCGACGTCGAGCTCTCCGGCGCGACGATCGGCGAGGGCGAGAAAGTGTTGATGTTTCTTGCCGCCGCCAACCGCGATCCGCGGCGCTGGGACAAGCCGGACAGCTACGACATCAGCCGCCGCACGTCCGGCCATGTCGGCTTCGGCTCCGGCATCCACATGTGCGTCGGCCAGCTCGTCGCCCGCCTCGAGGGCGAGGTGATGCTGACCGCGCTGGCCCGGCGCATCGCGACAATCGAGATCACCGGCGAACCAAAGCGGCGCTTCAACAATACGCTGCGCGGGCTCGACAGCCTGCCGGTCACCGTCACCCCGGCCTGACGAGGAGTTTTGATGCCCGCCATTACCTTCATCCATCCCGACGGCAAGTCCGACCGCGTCGAGACCAGCGACGGCGAGAGCGCCATGCAGGCCGCGACCCGCCACGGCCTCGACGGAATTTTGGCCGAATGCGGCGGCAATGCCATGTGCGCGACCTGTCACGTCTATGTCGACGAGGGCTGGCTCGCGCGGCTGCCGGCGATCGCCGACGACGAGGACGCGCTGCTCGATGGCACCGCCACCGAGCGGCTGCCCGCGAGTCGGCTGTCCTGCCAGATCATGATCACGTCCGAGCTCGACGGGCTCGTGCTGAGACTGCCGGAGCGGCAGGTCTGAGTTTTCAAACGTGCCGGAAACGACCGGCGCGACAACAAGTCAAATAGGGGAGGAAACCATGAAACATCTAAAGTGGACGCTCGCGCTGGCCGCGAGCCTCATGAGCGGCGCGGCGAACGCCGAGATGTCGGACAATGTCGTGCGCGTCGGCGTGCTCAACGACATTTCCGGCATCTTCCAGGACACCAACGGCATGGGCTCGGTCGAAGCCGCACGCATGGCGGCCGAGGACTTCAACGGCGGCGGCAAAGCTATCAAGGTCGAGATCGTCTATGCCGACCACCAGAACAAGGCCGACGTCGGCAATGCGATCGCGCGCAAATGGCTTGACGTCGAAGGCGTCGACGCCATCGTCGACGTACCGAATTCGGCGGTCGGCCTCTCCATCAACACGCTGCTGCGCGACAGCCGCATGACCTTCCTGGCGTCCTCGACGGCAAGCTCCGATCTCACCGGCAAGGCCTGCTCGCCCAACACCATCCAATGGGTCAACGACGCCTGGGCGACCGGCAACACCACGGCGGCCGCGATGCTGTCGCGCGGCGGCAAGGACTGGTATTTCCTCACGGTCGACTACGCGCTCGGCAAGGGCATCGAGGCGGAGGCGCAGAAATACATCGAGGGGCACGGCGGCAAGGTGTTGGGCTCCAGCAAGCACCCGCTCGGCACCTCCGATTTCGCCTCCTTCCTGTTGCAGGCCCAGGGTTCGAAGGCGCAGGTGATCGGGCTTGCCAACGCCGGCGGCGACACCATCAACGCGGTGAAGCAGGCGGCCGAATTCGGTATTCAGCAGGGCGGCCAGAAGCTCGTCGCCTTCCTGCTCTTCATCAACGACGTCCACGGCATGGGCATCAAGGTCGCGCAGGGCCTCCAGCTCATGGAAGCCTTCTACTGGGACATGAACGACGACACCCGTGCCTTCGCAAAACGCTTCGCCGCGCGGCCCGGCATGAACGGCAAGATGCCGAGCGGCAACCAGGCCGGCGTCTATGCCTCCACACTCGCCTATCTCAACGCGGTCGCGGCCATCGGCAGCGACAACGCAAAGGACGTCGTGCCCGAGATGAAGAAGTTCAAAGGCAAGGACAAGCTGTTCGGCGACACTGCCATCCGCCAGGACGGCCGCGTCGTGCATCCTATGTATCTGTTCGAGGTGAAGAAGCCGGAGGAGTCGAAGTACCCCTACGACTATTACAAGCTGGTCTCGACGATTTCGGCGGACCAGGCGTTTCGCCCGTTGGCGGAGGGTGGGTGCGAGCTGGTGAAGTAGGGAACGGCGTTGCGGCGAGCGCGGTTCTCTTCGCCTCTCCCCGCGTGCGGGGAGAGGCCGACGCGCGCAGCGCGACGGGTGAGGGGGAGCTTCCGCGAGTCCCACTCTCACTGTGATTGCGGAGGCAGCCCCTCACCCCAACCCTCTCCCCGTAAGAACGGGGAGAGGGAGAAAAACCCTCACCCCACCACCTTGCTGCTCCCCTGCGTGATCAGCCGCGCGGCGCGCTGGTCGCGGGCGTAGGTCCAGAGCCAGCTCAGTGCAACGCTGAGCCGGTGGCGGAGCCCAATCAGGAAATAGATGTGGGCGATGCCCCAGATCCACCACGCGATGGTGCCGCGCAGCTTGATGCGGCCGAAGTCGATCACGGCGAGCCGCTTGCCGATCTGCGCAAGGCTGCCGGCATGCTTGTAGCGGAACGGGCCTGTCGGCTCTCCGCGCAGGCGCGCCTTGATGGTCTCGGCGACATGACGCCCCTGCTGCTTGGCGGCCGGCGCGATGCCGGGCACCGGCTTGCCCTCCCAGGCGTCGATGGTCACGGTATCGCCGATCGCAAAGATTTCGGGATGGCCGGGGATCGTCAGGTCGGTCTCCACTTGCACGCGCCCGGCGCGGTCGGCCGGCGCGCCCAGCCATTCGGCGGCGGGCGATGCGCGCACGCCGGCGGCCCAGATCTTGGTTTTGGCGTCGAGCCGCGTGCCGCCGAAAACCACGCCGTCGCGGTCGATCTCCGTGACGGCCTGCCCCAGCACGACCTCGACGCCGATCTTCTCGAGAGAGGCCTGCGCATAGGCCGACAGGTCGTCGGCAAAGCCCGCGAGCACGCGCGGTCCCGCTTCGATCAGCACCACGCGCGCCTTGGTCGTGTCGATGTTGCGGAAATCTTCCGGCAGGGTCTGGTGCGCCATCTCCGCGATGGTTCCGGCAAGCTCGACGCCGGTGGGACCGGCGCCGACGATGACGAAGGTCAGCCGCGCCGCGCGCCGGGCCGGATCGGTCTCGCGCTCGGCGCGCTCGAATGCCACCAGGATGTGACGGCGCAGCGTGGTCGCGTCTTCCAGCGTCTTCAGGCCGGGGGCGAACTGCTCCCACTCGTCATGGCCGAAATAGGCATGGCGCGCGCCGGTCGCGAGCACCAGCGTGTCGTACGGCACCTCGCTGCCGTCATCGAGCAGCACCGCGCGCCTGCCGGCATCGACGCTGCTGACCGTCGCAAACAGCGTCGTCACCTCGCGCCGGTCGCGCATGAGATGGCGGACCGGCCAGGCAATCTCGCTGGTGGCGAGCGAAGCAGTGGCGACCTGGTAGAGCAGCGGCTGGAACAGATGATGGTTGCGCCGGTCGATCAGGGTGATCGCGACCGGGGCTCCGCTGAGCCGATGGGTCGCTTCCAGTCCGCCGAAGCCGGCGCCGATGATGACAACGCGGTGGGGTGTCGTGGTCATGATGCGCCTCGAATCTCGCTGCTCTGCTGCTTCATTTAAGTGCTGAAAGTGGCCCGCGGTCCAATAGTCATCATCAATTGGGGAATAGGCTGCGTGCATCGAGGTCCGCGAAAAAGCGCCGCAAGCCCCGCCGAAGTGAGTAGAACTATATTTCTTGCCATTCACGATTGGGGCGAATTATGGTGCAGGGCAGACGCCGAGGCCATTGGCGGCTCGACGGATTTTGCGCTCTAAAGAGACCACCCGGGGCGGCGATCACCCCGTTTCCGGGACAAAGAGAATTGAGGAGGGGAGTGGTTATGAGGACAGCATTCTGGCTGGCGGGCGCGGCTGCGCTCGCGCTGGCAAGCCCGGCGTTCGCCGGCGACACCATCAAGATCGGTTTCGTTTCGACCTTCAGCGGCCCGACCGCCGTGATCGGCAACGACATGCGCAACTCGTTCGAGCTGGCGCTGGATCATCTCGGGCGCAAGATGGACGGCAAGCCGGTCGAGGTGATCTACGAGGACGATGGGCAGAAGCCCGATGTCGGCAAGCAGAAAACCGAGAAGCTGGTGCAGTCCGACAGGGTCGATTTCATCGTCGGCTACATCTGGTCGAACGTGCTGCTGGCCTCGTTGAAGACGGCCGTGGACTCGCAGACCTTCCTGATCTCGGCCAATGCCGGCCCGTCGCAGATCGCCGGCGAGCTCTGCTCGCCTTACGTGTTCTCGACCTCCTGGCAGAACGACCAGACGCCGCAGGCCATGGGTCTGTACATGAACCAGAAGGGCATCAAGAACGTATTCCTGATCGGGCCGAACTATGCGGCGGGCAAGGACATGCTGGCCGGCGTGAAGAGCACGTTCAAGGGCCAGGTGATCGGCGAGGAGTATACGGTGTGGCCGAGCCAGCTCGACTTCTCCGCCGAGCTCTCCAAGGCGCGTAACTCCAAGGCGGACGCCATCTTCGTGTTCTATCCGGGTGCGGCGGGCGTGCAGTTCCTCAACCAGTATACCCAGGCCGGCCTGAAGCAGCAGATCCCGCTCTACACCGCCTTCACCATCGACGAATTGTCGCTGCCGCTCCAGAAGGACAACGCGCTCGGCGTTCCCGGCGCGCAGCAATGGGTGAACGACCTGCCGAACGAGGAAAACAAGCGCTACGTCGCTGATTACCGCAAGAAGTATACCGGCCTGCGGCCGAGCTTCTACGGCGCGCAATCCTATGACGCGGCTCAGCTCATCAACAGCGCAGTGGTCGCGGTGAAGGGCGACACCAGCAAGAAAGACGCGATGAAAGCCGAGATGGAGAAGGCCAACTTCAAGTCGCTGCGCGGTCCCTTCAAGTTCGGCAACAACCACATCCCGGTGCAGAGCTTCTATCTCCAGGACGTGGTCAAGGACGCCGAAGGCCAGCTAGCACTGAAGACGGTCGCCACCATCGTCGAGAACAACCAGGATCGCTTTCACGACAAGTGCGCGATGAAGTGAGCTGAAGACACGAAGCATGCTGCCCCTTCTCCCCTTGTGGGAGAAGGGTGGCGCGAAGCGCCGGATGAGGGGTTGCTTCGGCGAGCTCAAGTGTGAGAGTTTTGCGCGCGGAGAGAGACCCCTCACCCGTCTCGCCGCTGTGCGACGAGCCACCCTCTCCCACAAGGGGGCCCACAAGGGGAGAGGGTAAAAGGCCTACACCCGCGGCATGCTCGCGGGGCGCACCTCGCGGGCTTGGGCGGCAAGCCTGATCCCGGCGTTGGCTGCACCAAACCCCTGATAGTTCCTTCGCTCGACGATCTCGAAGAAGAAGCGCTCGTCAAAAATGTGAGTGTAGACCTGGAAGAACTCGCCGTCGCCTTCGCGGTCGTAGAGGATGTGATTGGCGCGGAGTTGCCCCATGAGTTCGGGCGCAAGGTCGTACTTGGCTTCGATGTCGTCGTAATAGTTCTCGGGAATATCCAGGAAGTCCGCGCCGCGCTCGCGCATCGCAGCCACTGTCGCAAAGACGTCCCGGCACGAGAACGCGGCGTGCTGGACGCCCGAGCCAAAAAACTCCGAGATGAAGCGCGCCGGCAGCGTGCGGTTGGCGGAGGAGCCGTTGAGCACGAAGCGCAGGCTCTGGTCGCCGTTAATGACGGCCTGGCTCTGCACGAGGCCCCTGGGATCGGCGATCTCCATCTGAGGCAGGCGCGTCAGGTCGAGGATGCCGGTGTAGAACAGCAGCCAGGACAGCATCTCGTCGTAAGGCATCGACTGCGCGATGTGATCGACGGCGAGCAGGGCGTCTGCGCCAGCGTCGCTCGCGATCGGCTCGAAATCCGTGTCCCAATTCTTGCCAGCCTGGTCGAGGAAATACAGCAAGCTGCCGCCGACGCCGTGGATGGCGGGGATTTCCAATTCACCCGGCCCGACCGGCTGGTAAAAGGTGCGCGCCTTCAGCGACTCCGCACGCGCCATGGCGCGGGAGGCATCGTCGACGTCGAGCGCGATGGCGCAGACGCCGGGGCCGTGCGTGACGTAATGCGAATGCGCAAAGCCGTCGGTCTCGCAATTGATGACGAGCTCGACCTTGCCCTGCGACCAGCGCTCCACCGCCTTGCTGCGGTGCTTGCCGGTGTTGCGGAAACCGAGCTGTGAGAACAGGCGGGCGAGCTCACCGGCCTTGGTCTCGTTCACCGCGAATTCGATGAAGCCGGTGCCGCGGCTCACCGCCCGCGGCGCGAGCGGCTTGCTCGACAATTTCGGCCACGTCTTCGCAAGCTGGTCCTCCAGCAGGATCAGCGAGCGCAGGCCGTCGACCGCGGTTTGCGCGGCCGAGCCGGCGCGGAACTGGTCGTTGAAGATTTCCAACGACAGCGGCCCGGCATAACCGGTCGCCGCGACCGCCTCCATGAACTCGCCGACCGGCAAATCGCCCTGGCCGGGGAAGGAGCGGAAGTGCCGGCTCCACGACAGGATGTCGAGCTCGAGTTTCGGCGCATCCGCAAGCTGCACCAGAAAGATCTTGTCGCCGGGGATCGAGGCCATCGCGCGGGTGGGAAAGCCAGGGGCCAGCGCATGAAAACTGTCGAGGATGACGCCGATCGCGGGATGATCGGCGCGCCGGACGATCTCCCAGGCGTCGCGGTAATCGTTGACGTGCCGGCCCCAGGCCAGCGCCTCGTAGCCGACGCGCAAGGAGCGCTTGGCCGCGCGCTCGCCGAGCTGGCGAAAATCGTCGGCGGCGCGATCGATGCCGCCGAGCGAGGCCGGCGACACGTTGGAGCAGATCAGCAGCAGATCGGTCCCAAGCTCCTGCATCAGGTCGAACTTGCGCTCGGCGCGGGCAAAATTGCGCGCTCGCTGCGGCTCCGGCATGCCCTCGAAATCGCGGAACGGCTGGAACGCGCAGATCGCGAGATTGAGATCCTTGCACATCTGTGCCACCTCGCGCGGGCTCGCACCGAACGACAGCAGGTCGTTCTCGAAGATCTCGACGGCGTCAAAGCCGGCGGCCGCGATGGCGCGGAGCTTTTCGTCGAGAGCTCCTGAAAGCGAGACGGTTGCGATCGAGCGCTTGTTCATGCTGCCTGCTCCATGATCCGCCCCGGTGACACCTTTTGACCCGTGCGCGCGGCTTCGCTGACGGCTTCGACGACGGCGAGCGTTCCCATCGCATCTTCAACTGAGATCAGAGGCTGCTCGCGGCCCGCAATCACGGCACAGAAATGCCGGAGCTGCTCGGCCAACGGATCGAATGACCGGGGAGCAATGGTCTCGCGCGACAGCGGCGCGTGCCAGCCGGGATTGTCGGAATAAGACCACAGCTCCATGGTCGGCACGGAGAGCGAGCCCTCGGTGCCGGAGAGGACGTAGCAGGGCTGCTCCTGTTGGGGATAGACGGGGTTCTCGCCCGACGTCAGCTCCCAGCTCCACGGCGCCGGGGTCGCGTCCGATACCGTCACTGTCCCCAGCGCGCCATTGGCAAAGCGCAACAGCAGTGCCGCGGTGTCTTCGACGGCAAAGCCGCGGACCATGTTCGAGGTCAGCGCCTGCACTTCGACGATCTCGCCGCAGACGAAGCGGAGATTGTCGATGTCATGGATGAGATTGATGAGTAGCGGCCCGCCGCCCTGCTCACGCCGCCAGGCGACCTCGAAATAGTCGTCGGGTTTCCTGAGCAGCCACAGTCCGACGATTGCGGTGAGCCGGCCGAGCCTGCCGTTCGCGACCGTCTCGCGCGCGGCCTTGATGATCGGGTTGTGCCGGCGGTGATGGCCGACAAGCATCGGAACGCCGCTCCGCTTGATCGTCGTGCACAGTCGTTGCGCGGCCGCGACCGTATCGGTCACCGGCTTCTCGATCAGCGCCGGCACGCCGGCCTCCGCGCAGTCGAGCGCCATCTGGAGATGCAGTGCGTTCGGCGAGGCGATGATCAGCCCGTCCGGCTTCTCCTCCGCCAGCAGCGCACGATGGTCCGCAAGCCAAGGCGTGTTGCGCGCCTGGGCATGGTCCTTCGTGGCCGGTGAGGGATCGGCAATACCGGCGAGCACACAATCCTGAGAGGCGTCGATCAGCGCGATATGGCGGCGGCCGATCAGGCCGGCGCCAGCAACGCCGATGCGCAACCGCGTGCTCATGCCGCGCTCTCCTCCATGGCTCCGCCGAGGAACAGTTGACCGATGCGCGGATCGTTCAGGATACGTTCGGCCTTGTCGATCATGCGGGTCTGGCCAAGCTCGAGCACGATGCCGAAATCGGAGATTTCCAGCGCCGAGCGGGCGTTCTGCTCGATCATCAGGACGGTGACGCCGCGGTCGCGCAGGGATTTGAGGATGTCAAAAGTCTGCTGCACCATCAGCGGCGACAGGCCGATCGAGGGCTCGTCGATCAGCATCAGTTTCGGTTCGAGCAGCAGCGAGCGCGCGATCTCTAGCTGCTTCTGCTCACCGCCTGAGAGCGTCGAGGCCTGCTGCGCCGACTTGCGCCGCAGCGCCGGGAACAGGTCGAGCGCGGCCTCGATCCGCGTAGGCAGGTCGATATCCTTCCTGGCAGAGACGCCGCCGAGCTCGATATTGTGGCGCACCGAGAGCTCCGGAAAAATGTTGCGGCCCTGCGGCACGTAGCAGATCCCGACGTTGAGCAGCGCGCGCTGGCTCAGGTTGGTGACATCGCGGTCCGCAAAACTGATCTTGCCCTCGCGCAGCTTCAAGAGGCCGAAAATCGCCTTGAACACGGTCGACTTGCCGGCGCCGTTCGGGCCGATGATGGTGGTGATGGTCGCCTGCGGCACGGCAAAAGTCGTGCCGTTCAAGATCGTCATCTTGCCGTAGCCGCCGACGAGATTTTGAACCGAGAGAATCGTGTCGCTCATGGCTCGTTTCCTAATGTCCGAGATAGGCTTCGATCACGGCGGGGTTTTTGCGGACTTCGTCCGGCCGTCCCATCGCCAGCACCTTGCCTTCCGCCATCACCATCACCCGCGAGCACAGCGACATCACGAATTCCATGTTGTGCTCGATCACGACGAAGGTGGCGTTCTTCTCGCGGTTGATCGCAACGAGGCGTTCCTTCAGGTCCGTCAGCATCGACGGATTGACGCCGCCGGCGGGCTCGTCGAGCAGCACCAGGCGCGGGCCGCCCATGAAGGCCATGGCGGCGTCGAGCAGCTTCTGTTGGCCATAGGAGAGGCCGCCGGCCGGCTCGGCGGCGAGATGGTCGAGTTTGAAGAAGCCGATCATCTGGTCGGCGGCGTCCGTCAGCCCGGCATCGGAGCGGCCGACCAGGCGCGAGGCCATATTGCCCTGGTGCTCCTGCCCGGCCAGGATCAGGTTCTCGCGCACCGAGAGCTTTGGAAACACCTGCAACAGCTGGAAGGTGCGGCTGACGCCCAGCTTGTTGAGCTCGGCGGGGCGTAAGCCCGTGACGACCTTGCCGTCCAGCTTGACCTCGCCGCCGCTTGGCGTGAGCTGGCCGAGGATGCAGTTGAACAGGGTCGACTTGCCGCAGCCGTTTGGTCCGATCAGGCCGAGGATCTCTCCCTCGCGCACGTCGAAGCTGACGTCGGCGACGGCGCTGATGCCGCCAAAATTCTTCTTGATGTTGGTGACTTCGAGGACCGCGGTCATTTCACCGTCTCCAACCGGGATTTTGTGACGGCGCGCAGCGCGGATGCGGCCTTGGTGCGGCGCTCGGCGAGATAGCGGTCGAGGATTCCGAGGATGCCGGTCGGCGACCAGATCAGCAGCAGCATCACCGCGACGGCATAGAGCATCAGGTAATAGCCTTCCGTGAAGCGCAGCCATTCCGGCAGCAGCACCGCGATCATCGCGCCGAGGAACGGGCCGAGGAAGAAGCCGGCGCCGCCGACGATCACCATCATCAGGAGGTCGAGCGAGAGCGACAGGTTGAACGGCACGGGATCGATATATTGCGTCAGCGGTGCATAGAGCGCACCGGCGACGCCGCCGAGCGCCGAGCCGATCGCGAACGCCATCAGCGTGTAGCGCCTTGTGTCGACGCCGAGCGATTGCGCGCGCAGCGGATTTTCGCGCAGCGCCATGAAGGCGCGGCCCCAGGGCGAGCGGATCAGCCACCATACGGCGAGCGACATGATCGCGAGCGAGCCGAGGCAGACATAGTAGAAGGGCAGCGGCTTGTTGGTGGCGATTCCGAAGAAGTGCGGCCGCGGGATGTTGGAGATGCCGTAGATGCCGCCGGTGAGCCAGCTCTCGTTGCGGAACACCAGGAAGGCCAGCGTCGAGAAGGCCAGCGTGACGAAGGCAAGATAATGGTGCTGCACGCGCAGCGCGGGATAGCCGAGCACCCAGCCGACTGCGAAGCTCAAGATGATCGCGGCGACAATCGCGGCCGGCAGCGGCCAGCCATGCGTGGTCATGATCGCGGCCGCATAGGCGCCGATGCCGACGAAGGCGCCCTGCGCCAGCGACACCTGGCCGGCATAACCCAGCGTCAGGTTGAGGCCCATCGCGGCGATGGTCATCACCGCCCACTGGCTCAGGATGAACAGACCGTAGCGGTTGAAGTTCATGGGGACGACGATCAGCGCGGCGATGACGGCGAGGCCGAGCGCGATCTTCAGCGGTTTGGCGAAGCCGGTCATACCGTGCGCTCCTCGGCGCGGCCGAGCAGTCCTTGCGGCCGGAACAGGATGACGAGGATCAGGAAGATCAGCGGCACCGCCGCGCGGTATTGCGTCGAGACATAGGACGCCGCGAGATTGTCGAGCACGCCGATCAAGAGCCCGCCGGCGATCGCGCCGCGCACCTGGTTGAAGCCGCCGACGATCGCGGCGATGAAGGCGGCCTGACCCAGCACCTCGCCGCTCGAGAATTTGGCGAGATAGATCGGCGTGATCAGCAGCGAGGCCAGCGCCACCAGGAACGCATTGATCAGGAAGGTCAGCAGGATCATGCGCTCGACCGGCACGCCGATGATGCGCGCCACTGTCGGGTTCTGCGCGGCCGCCTGCATCTGGTGGCCAAGCGAAGTGCGGCTGAGAAGGTTGGTCAGACCGACGACGGCGAGGATGGCGAGGACGAGAACGCCGATGCTTTGCAGCGACACGGCATGTCCAAGGATGGAGATATCGCCGGTCGGCACGATCGACGGGAAGGGCGAGGCCTCGGCGCTGAAAAACTGCTTCACCGCCTCCTTGATGCCGATCGCCAGCGCCATGGTCGCAATCGCCAGCGGCAGCACGCCGTGGCGCATCATCGGATCGACCAGCAGCATCTTGAAGGCGAGCCCAAGGAGGACCATCGAGAGCAGGATGCCGAGGATGATCGCAAGCCAGAACGGTGCCCCGGCATGCATCGCCGCCAGCATCAGGAAGGCCGGCAGCATCACGAACTCGCCTTGCGCGAAATTGATGGTCTGCGACGTCTGCCACAACAGGGTGAAGCCGACCGCGACCAGCGCGTAGATCGCGCCAGTGGCAAGTCCTGCGACCAGAAGATCGAACAGATTGGACATGGGTTCTCTTTGATCGTTAGAGCCCGATTGAACTGGATCGACGCGAGTTCAGGTCTGTCACGCCCTCTCCCCGTTCTTACGGGGAGAGGGTGGGGTGAGGGGCTCTATCCGCGAGTCCAGCTGTTACCGTCTGCGCGGAAGCACCCCTCACCCCACCCTCTCCCCGCGCAGAGCGGGGCGAGGGAGAGAAAGAGCCTCACTTCACCTTCGGCAGCACCTGCTTCACCACCTGCTTGCCTTCGACGATCTCGACCAGAAAACTCTGGCGGTCGATGTCGCCGGTCTCGCTGAAGGTGACATCCATCAAAATGCCGGGCTCGTCGGCGGCCTTGATGGTCAGCCCGTGCAGCGTGTCGGCGAACGCCTTGGAATCGACCTTGCCCATCTTCTCGGTGGTGGCCTTCACCATGTAGACGGCGAGGTAGCCCTTCAGCCCGTTATGATCGGGCACGTAGTTGTACTTTTTCGAGAACTTGTCGCGGAACGCCTTGATCAGGTCGACCGGCGCGTCGGTGGTGAGGCCGACATGGCCGCGCGCGCCGTTGGCGGCATCGCCCGCGAGCTCGATCACCTTCTGGCCGATCAGCGTGGTCTCGCCCATCAGCGGCGCGGTGACGCCCTGGCGCTTCAGCTCTTTCAGGATGCGCGCGCTCTCTTCCTCATTTAGGTAGACGAACACGGCGTCGGGACTCGCAGCCTTGATCTTGCCGACGTCGGCGGCGAAATCGGCCTGGCCTGCTTCGGTCGAGAGGTCTGCGACCACCTTGGAGCCGAGCCGGTCGAGCTCCTTGACGACGACGTCGCGTCCGCCACGGCCGAAATCATTGTTGACCCAGACCACCGCGACCGTCTTCGCCTTGATTTCGTCGTGGATGTATTTTGCGACCTTCGGCATCGACGATTGCTGGCCGAACGAGGTGCGGAACAGGAACTTGTTGCCTCCTTGCGTCAGCTCGGCGGCTTCGCCGCCCATGATCTGCGCGATGCCGGCCTCGGCGGCGAGCGGCGCCGTCACCTTCACGGAGCCGGAATAGCCGGGCCCGAGCAGCACGTACGGCTCGGCGTCGAGCGCTTTCTGCACCTGCGCGCGCGCCACGCCGGGGTTGGACTGCGAGTCGGCATGGCTGACTTCGAGCTTGCGGCCGAGCACGCCGCCCTTGGCATTGATCTCCTCGATCGCGAGGTCGATACCGTTCTTCCAGTTGGTGCCGACGGTGGCTCCGCCGCCCGAGAGTTCGGCAACGTCGGCGAGCTTGATCGCCTGTGCGTAGGCGCTGGTTGCAGCGGCGAAGGCAAGCAGGGCGCCCGCCAGTAGCGTGGATCTCATCTCATTCCTCCTTGGTTCTTCGGTTTTGGTCGACGGCCTTGTGTCCGGCCGCTTTCGTTACGCTGCGTTGTAGGTCGAGCTTCGCTCCGCCATCACGCCATCAAAAGCCTCTCCCATGACGTCCGTCGATGGGGCAAGGCCCGTGAACAGTTCGAAGGCGTCGGCCGCTTGGTAGATCGCAAGCTCCCGCCCGGTCATGATCCGCGCGCCCTTGGCTTGCGCTGCGGCCAGAAGTGGCGTGATCAATGGCGAATAGACGGCGTCGGCGACCCATAATTTTTCATGCAGCAACGTTGCCGGGACCGGCATGCCCCGGTTCGGCAACATGCCGACCGGCGTGCCGTTGACGAGGCCGGTTGCGCCGTTGAGTGCATCCTCGACGCTCCCGGCCATCCTAGCCATCCTGGCACCACCCTGTGCCGCCAGCAGCGCGACCAGCTTCCCGGCGCGTTCCGGCTCGCTGTCGAAAACGCGGATGTCGGTCACGTCAAGGCTTGCCAGCGCGAACGCGATCGCCTTGCCGACGCCGCCGGCGCCGATCACGGCGACGGTGTTACCGGCCGGCGCCAGTAGCGGCGCCACCGCGCGCGCGAATCCGGTCGTGTCGGTGTTGTGGCCGGTCAGTCTGCCGTCCCTGACGACGACGGTGTTGACCGCGCCCATGGCGGCGGCGCCCGGCGCCAGCTCGTCGAGCAGCGGGACCACCGCTTCCTTGTAGGGATAGGTGACGTTGACGCCGGCAAAGCCGAGCCGCCGCACCCCCTCGAGCATCATGGCGAGCCCGGCCGCGTCGGCGCCGGCAACCTCGATGAGCTGATAATGGCCGCGCAGGCCAAGCGCCTCGGCCGCGCGCTCGTGCATTGCGGGCGAGGCCGAATGCGCAATCGGCGCGCCGATCAGGCCGGTGAGGAGCTTCGTGCTGGCGGCAGGTCCGCGCTTCGACATGGTGTGCAATCGTCGTGTGAGGAGCGTTTATCCCCGGCCAATAGCGGGGAAATCCGCGCAAGTCCAAGCGCGACGATAGTCTTTCCCCCGCCTAACACAATTACTCGTTTAACTACTAAACCTAACATCATGTTATTTCTTCCGCCCGCGCGCCGGGACCGCCCTGCCGTTGCCGCGGGTCGGCTCGACCGCGCGCATCTCGGCCCGCAGGGATTCGATAAAATATTCGACGTGGAGCGACAGCGGCGCGCCGCGCTTGACCGCGATGTAGGTGTCGAACCGCGTCGGCTCGGTGATCTTCAACAGCTCGATCCCGGGGTAGCCGCCATGGGCCACCGTGAACTGGTCGATGATGGCGATGCCGAGTCCCGCCTTCACCAGCGCGCAGACCGTGGTGCCGAAGCGCGCGCGGATGGTGATGTTGTAGTCGAGCCGGTGCCGCGAAAAGATCTCGGCCATGATCCGCCCATAGGGATCGTTGGGATCGATGCCGATCAGCGGATAGCGGGTGATCTCGGCTGCCGAGACCTGCTTGCGGCCGGCGAGCTCGTGGCCGGGCGGCACGATGCAGTAGAGCTCGCCCGAGGCGAGCGGCATGAAGTCGAGCCCGGAGTGCTCGAGCCGGTAGCTCATCGCCACGCACTCGCCGCGGCCGAGCAGGAGGTAGTCGATGGCTTCCTCGAGCTTGAGGATATTGATGTCGATGCCGAGATCGGGATAGCGCCGTCGGACGCGCTCGATCGCGCGCGGTACCATCACCTGCGAGATGCTCGGCACCGAGCCGATGCGCAGCTCGGATAGTCCGCCGCGGCCGATCTTGGAGATGATCTCGGAGAGATCGTCGACCTTCTTGTAGACCCCGTTGATCTGCTCGAAGATGTTCTCCGCCTCGGGTGTCGGGAAGTAGCGTCCGTTCTGGCGCTGGAAGAAGCGGATGCCGAGCGAGCGCTCGGTGTATTTGACCAGCCGGCTGATGCCCGGCGCCGAGACGTTCAGAAGCTTCGCCGCACCGCCAATGGTGCCCGTCACCATCACGGCACGGATCACTTCGACCTGGCGCAGCGTCATCATATCCTGAACATCCCGAAAGGCGGTCGCGGCGGCGATCATCTCACGAGAGCCACGAGGTCATCCAGGCAAATGTCGGTCAACCGGACGCGGCGAGGGTGTCACGCTCACGCCCATAAGGGGAAGCCAGGAGAGCGGCACAGTCGGATTGTGTTGGCCAATGTCGGCCCGTTCGGAAGAGACAGCGGTGCCTGAGCGCGATCACGTGCCGCGCTGCTGCTACCGCATGGCTTAACTCGACGGTCCTTCGGGCGACACGCTGCCGGGGCGCTCCGCGCGCTCGCTTCGCAGCACTTCGCGCGCGAACTCGATGATCTTCTGCTTGTTTGCCGTATCGCGGACAGCGAAAAACACGCGATTGAGCTCGAGGCCGAGTACGCTGTTGAGGGCGATGTTCTCATCTTCCATCGTGGCTTTCCCCCTTCGGGCAACTAAGGTGTATCTTGACGCTCCTTCTGCCACAAGTAGATTAAATCTTGCCGTCACATACATCTCCGGAAAACTACGGGATTGGCGAATTGAGACGACCCCCAAAGATATGCTATAGGAAGCATCAAGGGGGCTCGAACCGATGTCCGCCGTAGACTATGGCAGGGAAGCGCTCGATTTCATTGAGGGGCTTGGAGCCTATACCAAGGCTCCGGACGCCATGGACGCGCTTGCGACCGCGTTCGGCCGGTACGGCTTCGAACACATCATCGTAACGGGCTTGCCGAATCCCGATCAGCGCTTTTCCCAGATGGTGCTCGCCAAGAAGTGGCCGGCGGAGTGGTTCAGCCTCTACACCCAAAAGAGCTACGACCGCGTCGATCCCGTCATCCGCAAATGCCGGCAGACGGTGAACCCCTTCGAGTGGTCTGAGGCGCCGTATGATCCGGAATTGGAACCGGGCGCGGTGGAGGTGATGCGGCGCGCTGCCGATTTCCGCATGTCGCGTGGCTTCGTCGTGCCGATCCACGGGTTGACCGGCTACGAGGCCGGCGTCTCGCTCGGTGGCGTCAACCTCGATCTCAATGCCCGCAGCAAGCCGGCGCTGCACCTGATCGCGATGTACGGCTTCGACCACATTCGCCGTCTGCTGGATCCGGCGCCGCACCCATCGATGCGCCTCACCCCGCGCGAGCGCGAGGTGATCGCCTGGGCCTCGCAGGGCAAGTCCGCATGGGAGATCGGCGAGATCCTGAGCATCACGCAACGCACCGCGGAAGAGCATCTTGCAACCGCTGCGCGCAAGCTAGGCGCCGTCAACCGGACGCATGCGGTCGCGATCGCGATCCGCCACAGAATCATCAATCCCTGAAATCGTCGCCTACTGGGAAATTTCCCAATAGTCGGCTCCGCCTTTTTGGCTGACGCTTCCCTCATTTCAAGCGATGGGGGAGTTCATGATTCATGTGATTTCGGCCGTTAACCGGCATCTCTACGAAGACGTCATCGAGCAACATTTCCGCGTCCGCCACGAGATTTTCGTCGAGGAGCGGAAATGGGACGCGCTGCGCAAGCCCGATGGCCGCGAGATCGACGTCTACGACAATGAGGACGCGATCTACCTCCTCGCGCTGGACAACCGTCGTGTGGTGGGCGGCTACCGCCTGTATCCGACCACCAAGCCGACGATGATGAGCGATGTCTTCCCGCATCTCGCCGCGGTGCGCGGTTGCCCCTCGGATCCGCTGATCTGGGAGTGGTCGCGCTTCTTCGTGGCGCGCGACCGCCGCGACGGCGCGCTGAACCTGCAACTGATGGCCGCGATGCAGGAGTTCTGCCTCGATCAGGGTATCGAGCGTCTCTGCCTCGTCATGGAGACCTGGTGGCTGCCGCGCTTCCACGACATCGGATTCGTCGTCACGCCGCTGGGATTGCCGGCACTGGTCGAGGATTCCTGGACCATGGCCGCAACCATCGAGGTCCGTCAGGATTCGCTCGACGTCGTGCGCGACCGTATCGGGATGACGAACGTCATCCAGCAGGACGGTCCGCGTATCGACTGCATCGCCCGTGCCAACACCTGCGGCCTCGCCGCGCAACGAAAGATCGCTTGAAATGTCAAACATGATGCGGGACAGCCAGATGATCGCGCAGATCAGTGACGAGAATCTCGGCTACATGTCCGATATGGCGCTCGAGCTCGCGGAGATGGCGGAAGACTCCGGATTGGCGACGCTCGCCTACCTGTTCCGAATGGCCGCGCTGGAGGCCTCGACGGCCAACGTCGTGCTCGCCGAGCCGGACGATCTTCTCCACCCGATGACGTCGCACTAAAGCGCGATGAGATGAGGATGAATCATCATCGCGCTTTAGGTTGTTGTTTGAGCATGATCTCCGCGCAAACGCGTTCCGCGTTTGTCGCGAGGGAAAACCGCTTCGCACTTTTCCGGATCATGCTCTAGTTCTACTGCGTCACAAATTTCGGGCGTGGTCGCATTTTGCTTTGGCCGCAACACGGGCATCGCGGCAAGGTTCTGGCGATCGCGTTGGCCAAACGGATGCGCATGGTCGCGATTGAGTTCGGGATGTGACGTTCAGGCCGCAACGGCAGTACCTCTGGGTCGGTAACCTGCGGGAAGGGCAAGTTGCGGGAAGATCGGGGCGTGACGAGGTCCTGAGGGGGGAATCGTCTCCCTTTCGGAGATCAGGAATCCGTAAGCTGCGATGCAGAGCGTTGCGTGATGATGGAAGCCACGCCATCCCCGACCTTCAAAATGCCCGAGGCCGACTTCTTGCTTGAGCTCCTGATAGTCGCGCTCAATGCGCCAACGCAGCTTGGCGAAGTAGACCAGACGGTGAAAGGCGATATCGGCGGGAAGCGTCGACAAAAAGTATTTGGTCGGCTCGGTCTCGTCCTTGGGCCACTCGATCAAGAGCCATTCTTGCGGGCACGGCTCGTGGCGCCTTTCGTCACGCCGCGCGGCACGCACCCGCACCCGCGCAAAGCGCGAAGACATGGTTTCCGCCGAACCTTCTCGCCATTCGATGGTGCGCCAGGCGCGCTTGGGCAGGCCGAGTGCAAGGTCTTTGACTGAGACCGGCCAATGCTTGGCGTCGCGCTGCAGGCGCTTTGGTGGCCGTCCGCGGCCCGACCAAGTCTTCGGCGGCAGCGGTCCCGTCCCGTCTGCCCACACCGTCGTATTCGACAGAATGCCCGCGACGTAAGCCAGCCCCAGGGCCGTGATGTCGGCGCGCAGATTGCTGTTATTGCCATAGCCGGCATCCAGCAGCGCCGCGCCACGCGGCAGACCAGCCGCGCAGGCCCAGTGCAGTTGCTCCAGCGCGATCTCATGCTTGGTCTTGAAGCCAATATCTTCAGGAACCCCCACCTTGCGCAGACGATCGCTATCCTCCGCCCATTCCTGCGGCAGATACAGCCGGTACGCCACCGGCAGGCTCGCATGTTCGTTGGCAATCGACAGCGACACCGCGACCTGGCAGTTGTCCTCCTTACCAAGTTGACCGCAATATTGCCGCGCAACACCGACCGACTGCCGCCCCTTCTTCGGCAGTCCAGTATCGTCGATAATCCACGCTTCGATCGGGCCGTGACGCTCGATCTCGGGCAAGACCTTCTCGCGCACCTTGGCCAAGACGCGTTCGTCGGACCAACGTCCCTCGCCGACAAAATGCAGAAGCGATTGATGCTGGGCGGCCACCCGCGCCGGTGCCGTGACCGCTGCGATCGGTTCGACGCTCTTGCGCTCGCCTCGCAGCATCAGCCCGGTGCAATAATCGCGAAGCGGCTGCTCTCGGTCTTTGTGCCCGATCACGCTCGCAAGCCCCTCGACATAGGCGGCAAATCGCGATTCACTGCTCTTAAACCTTCGGCGATCCATCCTCAGCCCCTACCGCTGGCCTGAATCCCGCCCACTACCTGATTCCTGAATCCCTGGTACTGCGACTTTCTGACTCAGTAGAACTAGCTAGACGCATCCTTTCCTTCCCTCATTTCAACGGAAGGCCTCGCCCTCTCCCCTCGGAGAGGGCGATCGTTTTTGCGTAGCGCGCCGCTTCGTTGCCTCCGCCCGGATGGGTGCGGCAGGTTGACCCATCCTGCCCGGCAGCCTGCTTGCAAGGCGCGCACGACCGCGCGCGCCGAGATGCAACAAAGTGCATGTCTGGCGTAGAATCGCTCTTGCCTCGGAACGATACTGCCATTACCCATTTTTTGGCCTTGAAGAGGCGGGGGGAGCTCTTTCACTGATGGCGACCGTGTTCGAACATCGGCGCGACGCTGCGTGCGCCTGAAAGAGTTTTGATGCTGCTCGTCGTCGAACAGTTCTTGAACGGATTGCAGTTCGGCCTGCTGCTGTTCCTGCTCGCCGCCGGACTGACGCTGGTGTTCGGGATCATGGATCTCGTCAACCTCGCGCATGGCTCGCTCTACATGATGGGCGCCTATTTCGCCGCGACCTTCGCAGCCTGGACCGGCAGTTTCCTGCTCGGCGCGCTGATGGCGCTCGGTGCGACGCTGCTGCTCGGCATCGTGCTTGAAGTGGTGGCGCTGAAACATCTCTATGGAAGAGACCATCTCGACCATGTGCTCGCGACCTTCGGGCTGATCCTGTTCTTCAACGAGGCCGTGCGGCTGATCTGGGGTCCGGCGGGTCTTGCGCTGCCGCTGCCGGCCTGGCTCACCGTGCCGGTGCCGATCCTGCCCGGCATTCACTATCCCGCCTACCGCCTTGCCATCATCGTCGTCGCGCTGCTCGTCGCGCTGCTGCTCTATCTCGGCGTGATGCGCACCCGCATCGGCATGCTGATCCGGGCCGGCGCCTCCAACCGCGAGATGATCGGCGCGCTCGGTATCAACATCAAGCTGCTCTACACGCTGGTGTTCGGTCTCGGCGCCGCGCTCGCAGGTCTCGCCGGGCTGATGCAGGCGCCGATCCTCACCGTGCAGATCGGCATGGGCGAGAACATTTTGATCCTCGCCTTCGTCATCATCGTGATCGGCGGCATCGGCTCGATCCGCGGCGCGTTCCTCGCCGCGATCTTCGTCGGCATGATCGACACGCTCGGCCGTGCCTTCCTGCCCAACCTGCTGCGGCAGGTGCTGAGCTCGACCGCCGCCTCCACCGCCGCGCCTGCGCTGTCGTCCATGCTGATCTATCTGTTGATGGCGATCGTGCTGGTGGTGCGGCCGGAGGGGCTGTTTCCGGCCAGCCGTCGATGAAGGTTTTCACTGTGAGCAAGGCCGTCACGGCCCTGATGCTGGCGGGCCTCGTGCTGCTGCCGCTCTATTCGCATCTCTCCGGCAACATCTTCATCCTGACGCTGTTCACCCGCATCGTCATCCTGGCGCTGGCGGCCGCGAGCCTCAACCTCATCATGGGCTATGGCGGCATGATGAGCTTTGGCCACGCCGCCTATCTCGGCATCGGCGGCTACGCCGTCGGCATCCTGGCGCAGGAAGGTGTCGGCTCCGGCTTCATCCAGTTTCCGGTCGCGCTTGCCGCATCCGCGCTGTACGCGCTCGTCATCGGCGCGCTCAGTTTGCGCACCCGCGGCGTCTATTTCATCATGATTACGCTGGCGTTTGCGCAGATGGCCTATTATGTCGCCTCGGGGCTGGCGCGATACGGCGGCGACGACGGCCTTACCGTCTACAAACGCAGCGACTTCTCCGGCCTGGTCAATCTCGGCAACCGCGTGCAGTTCTATTACCTCTGCCTCGCTTGTCTGTTTGGCGTGATCTTCCTGATCTGGCGCATCGCCAATTCGCGCTTCGGCCTCGTCTTGCAAGGCTTGCGCTCCAATGAGCAGCGCATGCAGGCGATCGGCTTTCCGGCAAAACGCTACCAGCTCGTCTGCTTCGTCATCTCCGGCATGATGTGCGGCCTCGCCGGCGCGCTGCTCGCCAACAACACCGATTTCATCAGCCCGGCCGTGATGTACTGGACCCGCTCCGGCGACCTCATGGTGATGGTGATCCTCGGCGGCATGGGTGCGCTGTTCGGCCCCGTCATGGGCGCGGTGGTCTATCTGCTGCTGGAAGAGTTTTTGTCGCAGATCACCGAATACTGGGCGCTGATCATGGGTCCGCTGCTGCTGTTGATCGTGCTGTTTGGCCGCGGCGGCATCATGGGCCTGCTCGGGAGGCTCAACCGTGGCTGAACCGCTGCTCCACGTCGAAAAGCTGGTGCGCCGCTTTGGCGGCATCATTGCGACGGATAACGTCTCGCTCGATGTCGCGGCCGGCGAGCTGCACGCCATCATCGGCCCGAACGGCGCCGGCAAGACCACGCTGATCAGCCAGCTCACCGGGCATCTCGAGCCACACGCCGGCAGCGTCTCGCTCGGCGGCCGCGATATCACTCATCTGCCGGCCTATCGCCGCTGCGCGCTGGGCCTCGCCCGCTCGTTCCAGATCACCTCGCTGCTGCTCGACTTCACTGCCGCCGACAATGTCGCACTCGCGGCGCAGGCGCATGCTGGCCACTCGTTCCGCTTCTTCGCCAATGCGCGCAAGGAAAAGGGCTTGCGCGATGCGGCGCATGCCGCGCTCGACCGTGTCGGGCTGTTGCATCGCGCCGACGTCGTGGTGTCCCGGCTCAGTCACGGCGAACGGCGCGAGCTCGAGCTTGCGGTTGCGCTCGCGAGCAAGCCAAAGCTGCTGCTGCTGGACGAGCCGATGGCGGGGCTGGGCGTCACCGAATCCCAGCGCATGGTGAAGCTGCTTCAGGAGCTGCGGAAGGAAGTCTCGATCGTGCTGGTCGAGCACGACATGCCGGCAGTGTTCGCGCTCGCCGACCGCATCACGGTGCTGGTCTATGGCCGCGTCATCGCCTCCGGCGATCCGGCCGCGATCCGCGGCAACGACGAGGTCAAGCGCGCTTATCTCGGCGACCAGCATGTGGTGACGCACCATGGCTGACACGCTGCTCGACGTCGACGGTATCGAGACCTGCTACGGCCTCTCCCAGGTGCTGTTCGGCTTGTCCCTGTCGATCAAGCCCGGCGAGATGGTCTCGCTGATGGGTCGCAACGGCATGGGCAAGACCACCACCATCCGCTCCATCATGGGCCTGACGCCGGCGCGCGCAGGCAGCATCCGCTTTGCGGGCTCGGAGGTACGGACGCAGCCGTCCTACAGAATCGCAAAACTCGGCGTCGGCTTAGTGCCTGAGGGGCGCCAGATCTTCCCGAACCTCACCGTGCGCGAAAACCTGGTCGCGGCCGCCGCCGATCGTTTTAACAGCGCCAACCCGTGGACGCTGGCCGCGATCTACTCGCTGTTTCCGCGGCTTGCCGAACGCGCCTCGAACATGGGCAACCAGCTCTCCGGCGGCGAGCAGCAGATGCTCGCGATCGGCCGTGCGCTGATGACCAATCCGAAGCTGCTGATTTTGGACGAAGCGACCGAGGGCCTGGCGCCGCTGATCCGCGAAGAGATCTGGAACTGCCTGTCGATGCTGAAGAGCCGCGGCCAGTCGATTCTCGTCGTCGACAAGAATGTCGACCACCTCGCCCGCATCTGCGACCGCCACACCATCATCGAGCGCGGCAAGACGGTGTGGAGCGGCACCTCGCACCAGCTGATGGCCGAGCCGGATTTGCAGCACAAATATCTGGGGATTTAGGTTTCGGCTGGAGTGTGCGGCATGACCATGCCGCTTGCTCGGTGTTGTCCTGGCGAAAGCCAGGACCCATACCGCGGAATCTATCGATTTTGAGCGGTGCGAGTCCCGGGCGACCAGTTTTCGCCAACTCCTCCCTGGGGTAATGGGTCCTGGCTTTCGCCAGGACGACCTCGGGGAGAGAACGTCCCGTCTCAATTACCAATAAATCCCATGGCGGTGCAACTCGCGGATCACGCGCGCCTCGGTGGATGCCTGGTGGCGCTTCGGCTTGGCCGTTTCGGTCGTGCTGGCAACCGGCGCGGCGGTCGATTGAGAAGGGGCCGTCGCTGTTGCGGTCGGCACCGTTGCTGCCTGGGGCGTCGAGGCCGGCGTGGTGGTCGCCGTCTTGACATTCGCCGGCTGCGTCACCGCGGGCGCCTGCGTCGCCGTCGGTGCGACCGTTGCCGTTGTAGCGGGCTGCTCGGTTGCCTGTTGGCTTGCGTTGCTGGCCGCCAGGCTCAGGCTCCGCGGACCACGGGCATAGGCTTGGGTTGCGAGCAGCGACATCGTCGCGATCAGGATCAGCTTGCGCATGGAAATCCCCGTTATCTGGTCAATCCGTCTTACCTAATTTACACCCGCCGGCGGCTAGCGCGACAGGCGATGCGCGCCGATCTCGATCAGGGTGGCGCGGCAGGAGAGGCGATAGATCAGGCTGAATAATTGATCCCACATGACCGAACTCCACTGTTGATCATGGGTCCGAAGGTTAACCCCGGTGTCTTTCCGGCGGTTTTCGACGAGTGAGGAAAATGGCTTCGTCGGACCGAGATGTGATGTCGTCGGAACAGGCGGGACGAAGTCGCCTCACGGAGGTGTGAGAGGTAGGTACTGTCATTCCGGCGCGATGCGCTAGCCCGACTTCGCGGATTCGCGCTCGAAATCGCGGATTTTGAGATTTTTTGCTCGGCTAAGTGATTGATTTGCAAGGAGCGAGGTCGTCGGATTCGGCCGAAAATGGCTGTAGTGAAGACCTACCCGATTCCCAAGGGCGGGATGATGCGGATAGATTCTGCGCGTCATGTTCCTGCGACGCACCGAGCGAAAGAAGAACGGCAAGGCGCACCATTACTGGAACGTCGTCGAGAGCAAGCGGCTCGACGACGGACGCGTGGTACAGCGGCATGTGCTGTATCTCGGCGAGATCAACTCTTCGCAGGCGGCGGCCTGGCGCAAGGCGATCGAGGTGTTCGACGAGGATGCCGGCCGCCCGCGGACACTGGCGCTATTCCCGGAGGATCGATGCGATGCGGTCGCAGGCGATGCGTCTGTCGTTCAGCTTCGCCTGTCCGAGATGCAGCTTCGTCGCCCACGCCAATGGGGCGCGTGCTGGCTGGCCGGGCAGTTGTGGCAGGAACTTCAGCTTGATCGGTTCTGGGCCGATCGGTTGCCCCCGAGCCGCAAGAAGACGAGGTGGGATCAAATCCTGCAAGTGCTCGCGACCTATCGGCTGATCGCGCCGGGCAGCGAATGGCGGCTACATCGGCAATGGTTCGGCAACAGCGCGATGGCCGATCTCTTGGGGACTGACTTCGGCCTGGCTGAAGAGCACAAGCTCTATGCCTGCCATGACCTGTTGCTCGAGCATAAGGAGGCGCTGTTCTCGCATCTGGTCGGGCGTTGGCGCGATCTGTTCAACGCCGACTTCGACGTGCTGCTGTACGATCTGACCAGCACCTACTTCGAGGTCAACGCCTCGGACTTGCCGCAAGGCAGCAAGCGCCGCCACGGCTACAGCCGCGACAAGCGGCCGGACTGCCCGCAAGTCGTGATCGCGCTGGTGGTGACGCCGGACGGCTTGCCGCTGGCTTACGAGGTGCTGCCCGGCAACACCGCCGACAGCAAGACGCTGCGGATGTTCCTGGGCAAGATCGAACTGCAATATGGCAAGGCGCGGCGGGTCTGGGTGATGGATCGCGGCGTGCCGACCGAGGCGGTGCTGGCCGAGATGCGCAACAGCGATCCGCCGGTGCAGTATCTGGTGGGAACGCCGAAGGGACGCCTGAACCGGCTGGAGAAGCACCTGCTGCAAAAGCCATGGCAGGAGGCGCGGGAGGGCGTGAAGGTGAAGCTGTTGGCCGAGGACGGCGAGCTTTATGTCTTCGCGCAAAGCGCCGATCGGGTCACCAAGGAACGCGCGATGCGGCGGCGGCAGTTGAAGTGGCTGTGGAGGCGGCTCCGGCAAATCGACGCGATGGAGGTCACGCGCGAAGAGCTGCTGATGAAACTCGGCGGCGCGCGTTCGAAGGCGCCGGCCGCCTGGCGTCTGGTTGATATCGAGATCGACAAGGAGCGCCCGAGCTTCACCTTCGCGCTCAATCGCAAGAAGCTGCGAACGACACGGCGGCGCGAAGGCCGCTACCTGCTGCGCACCAATCTCAGCGACAACGATCCCGCCCAACTATGGCAATACTACACCCAGCTCGTCGCCGTCGAAGAGGCCTTCCGCAATCTCAAAGGCGACCTGGCGATCCGTCCGGTCTTCCATCAGGACGAGAAGCGGATCGAAGCCCACATCTTCATCGCCTTCCTGGCCTACTGCATGCAGATCACGCTGACCCGTCGCCTTCATGCGCTGGCGCCCGGGCTGACCGCGCGCAGCGCGCTCGAAAAGTTCGCCGCCGTCCAGATGATCGACGTCCATCTGCCGACCACCGACGGGCGCGAGATCCTGCTCACTCGCTATACCCACCCAGAACCCGAACTGCAGCTCCTGATCGACCGGCTGAAACTCCGCCTGCCACCGCAGCCGCCGCCCAGGATCACCACAGCCGCCGTCACCCAAGCCAACCGCCGTAGTGAAGACCTTTTGACATAAGCCTTTGATTTACAACGACCGGGTATCTTCAAAACCCGCCAATCCGCGAAGACGGGCTAGCCCGAACTTCCCCTTGAGTAGCGACGTAAGCATTTGAGCTGGCGTGTAATTCCAGCGGGCGTGACGGCGCGTCTGCCTACATTATGGGGCGATAGGAATGCCGAGCCGATTGAAGACGTCTTGTTGTAGTGGGGTTGGACTTGTGAGCATAGCGGCCGGGGCGTCCTGACCGATGCGAACGATGTTGCGTGTGAGCGTGGCGAGATCCTGCAACAGCGTTCGAAAGCTGTGCACGGGCCGGCCATCGTGGGTGTGCTTGCGATTAGCCTTGGTTCTGGCCGCGGCCGAGACTCTGGCCTTGGCGACGGGCGAGACGCGCGCGGCGTCGGCGGCCTCGCGGTCGTGATCGTCGAACAGGATCGGGGCCAGCGCGCGGCGCATGTGCCAGACGATGTAATAAGCGAGCATGCAGAGGAAGACGTGGGCGCGCACGCGGCCAGCGAGGCGATGGTGGATCGGGCGCACCTCCAGTTCGACGGTCTTGATGGTGCGGAAGGCGCGTTCGACCTGGGCCAGGCTCTTGTAGGCACGCACCGTGGCGGCGGTGTCGAGGTTCTCGGCCGGCACGTTGGTCCGTAGCACATAGAAGCCGTCGAGCGACGCTTCGTTGGCGATGGCATCCTCGATCCGACTGAAGTCGAACGAAGTGTCGGTGATGGCGAGGTGGAAGTGCTTGGCCATCTTACGCTTGCCCAGCACGGCGCCGACCTTCAGACCGATCTCATCCTCGCCGCGCAAGGGGTTGCGCTGACGCTGCACGGCGGCCTTGACGCGGGCGAGATCCTTCTCGGTCGCCGCCAGCAACTCGCCGCGCTTGCGCCGACGCTCGTCGGCCAGATCCGGGTTGCGGCACACGATCAGGCGCTCGCCGGGGAAGTCGGGGGACGTGATCTCGGCCATATCGCGATCGTCGAACAGCGACAATTGCAGCGGGCCGCCGTCCTCGGCGAGCTTGCGGATCGCCGGCGCCCGCAGAGCGGTGATCCAATCGAGCCCGGCCGGCATCAGATCGGCTTCGATACGGGCGCTGGTGATCATGCCGCGATCGCCGACCAGTACCACACGCGACAGCTTGAAGCGGGCCTTCAGTTTGTCGACTTGCGCGGCCAGCGTGCTCGGGTCGGCGGTGTTACCTTCGAACACCTCCACCGCCACCGGGCAGCCGTCGGCGGCGCACAGCAAGCCGAACACGATCTGCAGCTTGTCGGAACGACCGTCGCGGCTGTAACCATGCCGCGCCAATTCGCAATGTCGCCCCTCCAGATAGCTGGAGGTGAGATCGTAGAGCACCAGCGAGCCGTCATGCAGATGGCGCTTGGCGAGCGTCGCCTCGATCCCCGGTTGGGCCGTGCCGAGCAGGTCGAGCGCTTCGTAAAGCTCGTCCTCGTCGACGGCGCTGAGATCGAGCAGTTCGCCCAGCGAATGCGCCGCCGTCGCCTCGCTGAGCTGGCGCGCCGTGGCCAGCTTGGCGGCCGGTTCGATCACCCGTGCCACGATCAAGGCCAAAGCCAGCCTGGCCAACCGTCTGGGCTTGTCCGGGACAAGGCGATGCAGTCCGAGCTGGCGCGCCATGCCGAGCACCGCGGCCACGTGGCCGTGCGGCAGCGAGCGCTCGATCCGCAGTTGCTCGGCCGGCGAGACCAGCTCCTCGCCTTTCAGGACGCGGCGCAGCGCATCGATCTTCTCATCCGGTCAATGCGACAGGTTGGCCAGCGTGCGCGACTTGATCTTGTCGCCCTCGCGATAGCTCTCGCGCAACAGGATCGCGGGCGGTGAGTTGCGGTTGGGAATGCGGGCGACGAACATGCCGGAATCGAATCACGGAAACCTGCCATTCGCAAGCCAAAAATCATCATTTACATGCCTACAAAATCAGCCCGATCCAAACTTCTCAAATCCTCTCAACGCTCTAACAAAAATCCCGAGGGGAAGTTCGGGCTAGCATCGCACCCGGAATCTCGAGGTTTCGGGATCGGTCCTTCGGACCGCCCCGGAACGACGAAGCCGGGGCTAAAACATCTCGAAATATTCGCGATGTTCCCAGTCGGTCACCTCGGCGAGAAAGCGGTCGATTTCGGCATTCTTGATGTGGGTGTAGTAGTCGACGAACTCTCCACCGAGCTTTTCGCGGAAGAATGGGTCGTCCTTTAGCGCGGCGACGGCGTCGCGCAGGGACTTCGGCAATAGCGGCGCCTTGGTTTCGTAGGGCGTGTCGGCAGACGGACCGGGTTCGAGCTTGCGGTCGGCGCCGTCGAGGCCGCTCAGGATTTGCGAGGCCATGTAGAGATAGGGATTGGCGGCGGGTTCGCCGACGCGGTTTTCCAGGCGCGTGGCGGCGTCGCCGGCGGCCCCGAGCACGCGGATCATCACGCCGCGATTGTCGCGGCCCCAGATCGCGCGGTCCGGCGCGAGCGAATAGGAGCGGTAGCGCTTGTAGCCGTTGATGGTCGGCGTGGTGAACACGGTTGCCGCGCGGGCATGGCCGAGCAGCCCCGCGAGATAGGCGCGGCCGAATGCGCTGAGCGGCTCGCCGCCCGCCTTTGCCATGAACAGGTTCTCCCCGCTCGCGCGCGAGACGATCGACTGGTGCAGGTGCCAGCCGCTCGCGAACAGGTGTGGCAGTTTCGGCCGGCACATGAAGGTGGCGTGATAGCCGTGGCGATGCGCGATCTGCTTCACCGCTGACCGAAACAGCACCATGTTGTCGGCAGGCTCCATCCCCGTCTTCGGCTGGAAGGTGAACTCGCACTGGCTCGGCCCGAACTCAACCTCGACAGAGCGCAGGGGAAGGCCCAGCGCGACGATGTCGCGCCGTAAAATCTCCAGCACCGGCTCCATCTGGTCGAAGCGCTGCTCGGTGAGATATTGATAGCCGTGGCTGAGCAGGCTCACCGACGGCGGCGTGCCGGGTTGGCCGGCGTCCTCCGCGCGCATATGCGGATCGTCGAGCTTGAAGATGTGGAATTCGACCTCGAGCCCCGCGACGAAATCGCAGCCGCGGCTGCCGAGCTCATCGAGCACCTTGCGATAGAGCCCGCGGGTCGCGAACGGCACGGGGCGGCCGTCGCTGAAATAGAGATCGCACAGCACCCAGCCCGTCGCCGGCGCCCATGGCAGCACGCGGAACGTGGTGGGATCGGCGACCATCAGTACGTCGGCCGCGCCCTCCATCTCCTTCATGCCGAAGCCGCCGCCGGCGGTGAACACCGGGAACACCGTGCGGTGCGAGGTGTCCTTGGCGAGCATGGTCGTGGTGATCGAGCAGCCGCTCTCCAGCGAGGCAACCGCCTCGGAGGCGATGATGGTCTTGCCGCGCAAGATGCCGTGCTGGTCCGGGAAGGCGAGGCGGACGACTTCGAGGCTCTTCTCTTCGACGATACGGCGCAACCGCGTCGCGGCGTCCTTCTGCTCATCCGACCACAGCGCATGACGCGCGACGAAACTCACTTTGATCGCTCCTTGCTACCTGTCATTCCGGGGCGCCCGAAGGGAGAACCCGGAATCTCGAGATTCCGGATTCGATGCTATCGCATCGCCCCGGAATGACGGTGCCTCAAATCACTCCGCCGCCGTTAGCCGATGCACATTGTCCGCGATCTCCTTCGGCACCGGTGCGGTCCAGGGCGCGCCGCGGCGGCGCTTGACGTCGACTTCCATCCAGTAGGTCTCCCAGCCCCGCGTCGGCCCGATGCCGTCCATGGTCGCCGGTCCCTGGATGCTGCGTGCGGTGCTCTCGTCGAGATGCAGCATTGGCTTCTCGCCGCCCGAAACCTTCTCGATTTCCTGCCGCAGCAGCCGGCGATATTGCACGATCGCCTTGTCGCTCTGGCCGAGATGCTCCTTGGTGCGATCCTGGATCGCGCCCATGGATTCCACCGCCCACTGGTCGTGGACGTTGATGTCATTGCCCATGCCGGTGTAGGTCGCGGTCGCCTGCTCGTGCGGATCGAAACCGTAATCGTTGCTACTGTTCTTGCGCGAGGTGTAGTCGGGCAGCTCATAGAGCTCGAGCCGCTGGTCGCGCATCTTCTGCTTGTCGACCGGGTTCGCGTAGCTGGTGAAGATCGCGTACCAATAGCAGTTCTCGTCGTCGACCGGCACATGCCACTGCGTGATCGTCATCTCCGTGCTCATGGGAATGACGAAGCCGTGCGGGAAGAGCTGGTTGGTCACGCGCACATGGGTGCGCTCCTCGTCGATCTCGCGCAGCGCGATCAGCCGCAGGCCGTATTCGGTGTGCTCGACATTGATGATCGGCCGGTCGAATTCGCGCAGGATCTTGGTCATCGGCAGGTCAGAGCCGGCAGAGGCGCCGCGGAACTGCTTGCCGTAGGCGGTGGACGTGTCCTCGTCCTCGAAGAAGCGATGCAGGTAAGACGCATGTGCGGGATCGATGCCGACTTCGAGCGCCTGGAGCCAGTTGCAGGCCATGTGGCCCTTGAACGCGAAGGTGTGGGTGCCGGGCGCGATGAAGCAGTCGATCTCCGGAAAGGCCGGCGGCTCACCCTCGCCCAGATAGGCCCAGAGGATGCCGCTCTTCTCCACCACGGGATAGGCGCGTTGCCGGACGTTCTGGCAGAGTTTTGAATCCTTCGGCTCGGCCGGGGTTTCGGTGCACTGGCCGGTCGCGTCGAACAGCCAGCCATGGAATGCGCAGCGCAGGCCGCCATGTTCGAGCCGTCCGAAGGCGAGGTCGGCGCCGCGATGCGCGCAGTGGCGGTCGATCAGGCCGTAGCGTCCCGTCTCGTCGCGGAATAGCACCAAATTCTCGCCGAGCAGCTTAACGGGTCGGATCGGCCGCGCGCCCTCGAGCTCATCGACCAGCGCCGCCGGCTGCCAGTAGCTCCGCATCAGCTTCCCGCAGGGGTCCTTCGGCCCGGTGCGGGTGATCTGGTCGTTCTGCTCCTGGCTCATCATGGCGGTCGCGTCCTTTTCTGGAGGGGCGTTTTGTTCGCCTATTGAACTAATGGGCGAATTATGACATGTCTCGATCCGGCAACAAGCACTATTTTGCAGGAATAACCCGAGGCCCATGCCCAAGCTGAAGCGGAGCGAGAGCGAGGAACGCGCGACGGATTTCGTCGAGAGCCTCGATCGCGGCCTGCGTCTGCTGCAATGCTTCGGCGCGACCGCCGGCCCGATGACGCTGAGCGATCTCGCCCGGGCCGCGGATCTTCCCCGTGCCACCGCGCGGCGCATGCTGTTCACGCTCCAGCGTGGCGGCTTCGTCGCCGGCGACGGAAAGCTGTTCTCCCTGACGCCGCATGTGCTGACGCTCGCTGCGTCCTACCTGCGCTCCAGCCAGCTCGTCGCCGTGCTTCAGCCGGTGCTCGATTGCGTCGCCACCGCGGCGCAGGAAATCTCCTCGCTCGCGGTGCTCGACGGCGATGACGTCGTGTTCATCGCCCGCGGCGGCCCGGCGCGCGTGTTCTCGGGCGGGCTCGACATCGGCTACCGCCTGCCGGCCTTCTGCACGTCCGTCGGCCGCGCCATGCTCGGCCAGCTCGATGATGCCGAGCTGGCCGCGCGCCTGAAGGCGATGAAGCGCGAAGCGTTGACGCCGCAGACGGTGACCGATCCGAAGGCGCTGCTCGCGCGCATCACAGCCGACCGCGCGCAGAGCTATTCGCTGGTCGACCGCGAAGCTGAGCCACACTTCCGCTCGATCTCCGTTCCCGTACGGCGCTATGATGATGTGATCGTCGCCGCCATCAACATGGGTGCCCACGTCGACCGCGTGCCGGCCAAGGAGTTGATCGAGCGATTCCTGCCGCTGTTGCGCGAAGGTGCGGAGTCGGTGCGCTCGCAGCTTTTGTAGCTGAGGCCAGGAGAGCAAAAAGCCCTCGCTCGTCCTGCCTGGCAGGCTATAATGCGCACGGCAAAAAAGAGAACAGGGAGGACACCATGCACCATACCATGGTTCCCAGTGATCGCGTGGAGCATGTCGCCGTCTACGGGCGCGACGGCACCAAGCTCGGCACGATCGAGCGATTGATGCTCGACAAGGTGAGTGGAACGGTCGCCTATGCCGTGATCAAGACCGGCGGGCTGCTCGGCACCCACCATCATTACCCTCTGCAGTGGAGCGCACTGAGATATGATCCAGGACGTCAGGTCTTCCAGGTCGAGCTGACGCCGGAGCAACTGAGCAGCGGCCCCTGCGAGGTCGATGGCGATGAATTCGACTGGGGTGACCGCTCGCGGCCTTACCCGCATCCGAATTACTGGTCGATCTAGTCGCGTCGCAAGTCTCATAGTCCGGGTCAGCGAAGCGGTACCCGGAACGTCACACGTCGGCCTTGATCGACGCTTTCACGGCCGGTTGCGCATCCAGTCGGCGAGGCCGGACAGCGCCTTGTCGAGGTCTTGTCGCGCGGCCGCGTCGGCCACCGTCTCCTCCAGCGCGCCGCGCATGCAGAGCAGCCACGCATCGCGCTCGGCATCGCCGATGGCAAAGCCGAAATGCCGCTGGCGCAGCCGCGGATGGCCCTTCTCGACCGAATAGAGTTTTGGGCCGCCGGTCCATTCGGTGAGATAGCGCTTCAGCACGTCCTTGATCGCGCCGAGATCGGCTTCATGCATCACGCGGATGGCGCGCGCCTCGGCAAGCGTGTCCATCCGTTCATAGAAGCGCTCGACCAGGCAGTCGATCGTGGCACTGCCTCCGATCCGCTCGAATATGGAAACCGCAACGCCGCTCTCGCTCATCCCGCGTCCCGGCCTACAGCGCCACGCTGCGCAGCCCGAAGCTGCGGGCTTCATTTTGCAGCACCGGCCGCACCGCGTCGATCAGCCGGGCGGCCGCTGCGTCGACCGAGAGCCCCGCGGTATCCACCACCGCGGTCGCGCGCGCATACAGTGGCTCGCGGCTGAGCAGAATGTTGCGCAGTTCCATCATAGCGGAGCGATCGTCGGCCATCGGGCGAAGGTCGCCCTGACGGCGAACGCGGGCCATGTGCTCCTCGGGCTCGGCCTTCAGCCAGATCGTGTAGAACGACGACAGGATCTGGTCGAAGGTGAGCGGCTCGGAGACGATACCGCCGCCGGTCGCCAGCACCATCAGCTCGTTGCGCGCGAGCAATTGTTGCAGCGCCGCCTGCTCCATGCGGCGAAAGCCTTCCTGGCCATAGAGCGCGATGATCTCGGCGACCGAGAGCCCGTTCTGCTGCTCAACCTCCTTGTTGAGCTCGACAAAGCTCCAGCCGACCTTTTTCGCCAGGACCTTGCCGAGCGTGGATTTGCCGGCGCCGCGCAGGCCGATCAGCGCGATGCCGCAGAACGGCGCGCGCCGCGGCGCGGATGCGCTGCCGCCGGCGAGCAAATCCTTGGCCTGCGCGATCTGGCTCGGCGTCGCCTTGCGCAGCAGGTCGCGAAACATTTGCCAGTCCGGCGTCGGATCGGCGCTGGGCAGCAAATCTTCCAGATGCGCGCCCATCGCGTCCGATACCCGGCGCAGCAGCACGATCGAGACATTGCCCTTGCCGCTCTCGAGCTGCGCGATGTAGCGCTCCGAAATTCCTGATACCTTGGCGAGCACCTTTCGCGACATGCCGCGCAGCGCCCGCATGGTGCGCACACGCTGGCCGAGCTGTTCGAGGAAGCGGGATTCGGCGTCGGGACTGTCGGTCATGGACTACGGATCATGGGCCTTCTTTAGCGGGTGTCCCGCGGCGCGTTTTAATGAAACATAGTGCCTGCTGGCATTGACAGCAAGCCGCCGCAGTGTCTTTCTATGAATTATAATTCTAAATTCAGGAGGGGAAGTCCGTGGGCGAGGGATCCTACAATGCGGTGACCTGGCTGCTCGACCGTAACGTCGAGGAGGGCCGCGGCAACAAGCTCGTTTTCGACGACACCGTCTCGCGGCTCACCTATGGCGAGCTCCAGCGCGATAGCCGGCGCGCCGCCAACATGCTGCGCCGTCTCGGTGTCCGCCGCGAGGAGCGCGTGGCGATGATCATGCTGGATACGGTCGATTTCCCCATCGTGTTTTTGGGTGCGATCCGCGCCGGCATTCTGCCGGTGCCGCTCAACACGCTGCTGACCGCGGACCAATACGCCTACATCCTCGCTGACTGCCGCGCGCGCGTGCTGTTCGTCTCTGAGGCGCTCTATCCCGTCATCAAGGACGTCGTCGGCCGCATGCCGGATCTCGAGCATGTCGTGGTCTCCGGAGCCAAGCTGAACGGCCACAAGCAGCTCGCCGAGGAGCTCGCGGGCGAGAGCGATCAATTCACGACCGCGGCGACGCATCCCGACGAGCCGGCGTTCTGGCTGTACTCATCCGGCTCGACCGGCATGCCCAAGGGCGTGCGCCATTTGCATTCGAATTTGCAGGCGACCGCGGACACCTACGCAAACCAGGTGCTCGGCATCCGCGAGAGCGACGTTTGTCTTTCCGCGGCAAAGCTGTTCTTCGCCTATGGCCTCGGCAATGCGCTGACCTTCCCGATGTCGGTCGGCGCTACCGTGGTGCTGAACAGCGAGCGTCCGACGCCGGCGCGGATGTTCGACCTGATGAACCGCTACAATCCCTCGATCTTCTACGGCGTGCCGACGCTGTTCGCGGCGATGCTCAACGACGAGACGATGAAGGCCGAGCGCGGCGGCAATGCATTGCGTATCTGCACCTCGGCGGGTGAGGCGCTGCCGGAGTCCGTCGGCAACAGCTGGAAAGCACGCTTCAACGTCGACATCCTGGACGGCGTCGGCTCGACCGAGCTGCTGCACATCTTCCTGTCGAACGCGCCCGGCGACATCAAATACGGCTCGTCCGGCAAACCGGTGCCGGGGTACGCGGTGCGGCTCGTCAACGAGGCCGGCCAGGATGTCGCCGACGGCGAAGTCGGTGAGCTCCTGGTCGACGCGCCTTCCGCTGGCGAGGGCTACTGGAATCAGCGCCACAAGAGCCGCCGCACCTTTGAAGGCCCGTGGACCCGCACCGGTGACAAATATGTTCGCGATGGCGAGGGCCGCTACACTTTCTGCGGCCGCGCCGATGACATGTTCAAGGTCTCCGGCATCTGGGTCTCGCCCTTCGAGGTCGAGAGCGCGCTGATCACGCATCCTGCCGTGCTGGAAGCAGCCGTCGTGCCCGAGGCCGATCCGGAAGGCCTGTTGAAGCCAAAGGCCTTCGTCGTGTTGCGTCCGGGCGCGAAGACGGCGAACCTCCAGGAGATGCTGAAGGAGCACGTCAAGCAGAAGATCGGCCCGTGGAAATACCCGCGCTGGATCGACGTGGTGGAGTCGCTGCCGAAAACGGCGACGGGAAAGATCCAGCGCTTCAAGCTGCGAGACGGGGCGAATTGATTGTGTGCGTGCCGAGTGTGACTGACACTGCTGCGGCAAACTCCGCTGCGCTCCCTCCCCCCTTGCGGGGGAGGGCAGGGGAGGGGGACTCAGCAAAAGGTCTATCCGTCATCAAGAACAACGGTTCGCTCTTGTCCAATCGAGAGAGTCCCCGTGTGGCACCCCCCTCCCTGGCCCTCCCCCGCAAGGGGGGAGGGAACGACGCAGCGAGCGGACACGTCTCGTCCTCGTCGCACGAATGAGCAGAGTGACAGCATGACCAACCTCACCCCCACCGGCTTCCTCAACATCGGCAACGCCAGCCTCGAATACAAATGGCTCGCGCCGCAAAGCGCTGACACCCCCACCATCGTCATGCTGCATGAAGGGCTCGGCTCGGTCGGTCTGTGGGGCGACTTCCCGGAAAAGCTGCAGCAGGCGACCGGCGCCGGCGTCTTCGTCTATTCGCGCGCGGGCTATGGCCAGTCGAGCCCGGTGAGCCTGCCGCGCCCGCTCGACTACATGCAGCGCGAGGCGTTGGACGTGCTGCCGAAGCTGCTTGACGCGATCGGCTTCAAGCGCGGCCTGCTGCTCGGCCATTCCGACGGCGCCTCGATCGCGGCGATCTACGCCGGTGCGCATCAGGATCACCGGCTGCACGGTCTCGTGCTGATGGCGCCGCATTTCATCGTCGAGGACATCTCGGTGAAATCGATCGCCGCGATCAAGACCACCTACGAGACCACGGACCTCAAGGCAAAACTCGGGCGCTGGCACAAGGACGTCGACAACGCCTTCTACGGCTGGAACCGCGCCTGGCTCGATCCCAAATTCCGTGACTGGGACATCTCCGAATACCTCGCCTATATCCGAGTCCCCGTCATGATCCTGCAAGGCGTGGACGACCAATATGGGACCCCGCGTCAGGTCGCGATCGCGCAGGAAGAGTGTTATTGTCCGGTAGATTTGAAAGTCATTTCAGACGCGGGGCATTCCCCGCATCGTGAAGCGCCGGGGGCGACGCTTGACGCAATCGTACAATTTGCTGCAGCGGCCCTGCGCGACGATCAGGGCCTTCAGGGACGCGCCGCATGATTTTGCGGAGGCACATTCCCTATGAATGTGCCGCCGAACGCGGGCGGACCGCTGGCATGGCCGCAACGGGCCTATGTGCCCGGCGAGACCGTGCGATCCTGGTAGATATCATGAAACAAAGTGCATGCCTCGTCCGTTAAGGACTAGACTTGCTCAAAAAGATGCATTATTGTGCATCTAACGGTGGAGACCGAAGTTCATAATCAAGCTCAAGGGTGGCACATGGCCGGGGAAGATCGGCGCCTCGCAGGCGGTGCGACATTCATCGATTTCCAGACCGAACCGTCCCGCTACCGGCACTGGAAGCTCGCGGTCGACGGTGACGTCGCGACCCTGACCATGGACGTCGACGAGAACGGCGGCCTGTTCGAAGGCTATTTACTCAAGCTCAACTCCTACGATCTCGGCGTCGACATCGAGCTTGCCGATGCGGTCCAGCGGCTGCGCTTTGAGTATCCCGAGGTGAAGGTCGTGGTGATGCGCTCGGCCAAGAACCGCGTGTTCTGCGCCGGCGCCAATATCCGCATGCTCGCGGGCTCAACCCACGCTCACAAGGTCAACTTCTGCAAGTTCACCAATGAGACCCGCAACGGCATGGAGGATTCATCCGAGAATTCCGGCCAGCGCTTCATCACGGTGGTGAACGGCTCGGCCGCCGGCGGCGGCTATGAGCTTGCGCTCGCCACCGACTACATCATGCTCGCCGATGACGGCGCGTCTGCGGTGGCGCTGCCTGAAGTGCCGCTGCTCGCGGTGCTGCCGGGCACCGGCGGGCTGACGCGCGTCGTCGACAAGCGCAAGGTGCGCCGCGACCATGCCGACTTCTTCTGCACCATCGAGGAAGGCGTGAAGGGCAAGCGCGCCGTGCAGTGGCGTCTCGTCGACGAGATTGCGCCGAATTCAAAGCTCGAAGGCAAGGTCGTCGAGCGCGCCAAGGAGTTTGCAGCCGCTTCGAAGCGCAACGGCAGCGGCAAGGGCATCGCGCTGTCGCCGGTCAGGCGCGCGATCGACGAGACCAGCCTGCGCTACGGTTTCGTCACCGTCGACATCGACCGTGCCGCGCGTATCGCCACCATCTCGATCAAGGCCCCTGAAGCCGCGCCGCCCGCCGACATCGACGGCCTGATGGCGCAGGGCGCCGCGTTCTGGCCGCTCCAGGTCGCGCGCGAGCTTGATGACGCGATCCTGCATCTGCGCATCAACGAGCTCGAGATCGCCATGCTGGTGTTCAAGAGCCATGGCGACCGCGCCCATGTGCTCGCCTGCGACGCCTTCCTCGAAGCCAACAAGGCGCACTGGCTGGTCAATGAGATCCGGCACTACTGGAAGCGCGTATTGAAGCGCATCGACGTCACCTCGCGCACGCTGGTGACGCTGGTCGAGCCCGGCTCCTGCTTTGCCGGCACGCTGGCCGAGCTCGTCTTCGCCGCCGACCGCTCCTACATGCTGATCGGCACGCGCCAGGGCGACAACCGGCCGCCGCCATCGATCGAGCTTTCCGCGATGAATTTCGGCCCGTATCCGATGAGCCATGGCCTGACCCGCCTGCAATCGCGCTTCCAGGCCGACCCGTCCGATGTGGATCGCGCGGAAGGTACCGTCGGCACAAGCCTCGATGCCGAGGAGGCCGAGGAGCTCGGCCTCGTCACCTTCGCGCTCGACGACATCGACTGGGACGACGAGGTCCGTGTGTTCCTCGAGGAGCGCGCCAGCTTCTCGCCCGACAGCCTCACCGGCATGGAAGCGAGCCTGCGCTTCGTCGGCCCCGAGACGATGGAATCGAAAATCTTCTCGCGCCTGACCGCCTGGCAGAACTGGATCTTCCAGCGCCCGAACGCCGTCGGCGAGGAAGGCGCGTTGCGCCGCTACGGCAGCGGGCAGAAGCCGAAATTCGATATGACGAGGGTGTAGCGAGTAGGGAGTGGCGAATAGCGAATAGGGAAAATTCCATTCGCTACTCGCTACTCGCCATTCGCGAGCCCGCAATCCGACGTCAGTAACCGAATGAACTGGTCCCACACGGGAGATCCACAATGAACATCATGAACGTCGACTACTCGACCAAGATTCCGAACAACGTCAATCTCGCCGAAGACCGCCAGGTGCTGAAGGCACTGGAAGGCTGGCATCCCGGCTACATGGATTGGTGGAGCGACATGGGGCCGGAAGGCTTCCAGGAATCGCTGGTGTATCTGCGCACCGCCTATTCGGTCGATCCGCGCGGCTGGGCCAAGTTCGATTATGTGCGCATGCCCGACTATCGCTGGGGCATTCTGCTTGCACCGCAGGAGGAAAACCGCGTCGTTCCGTTCGGCGAGCATTTTGGCGAGCCGGCCTGGCAGGAAGTCCCGGGCGAATATCGCGCCATGCTGCGCCGCCTGATCGTGATCCAGGGCGACACCGAGCCGGCTTCCGTCGAGCAGCAGCGCCACCTCGGCAAGACCGCGCCCTCGCTCTACGACATGCGCAATTTGTTCCAGGTCAATGTCGAGGAAGGCCGCCATCTCTGGGCGATGGTGTACCTGCTGCAGAAATATTTCGGTCGCGACGGCCGCGAGGAGGCGGACGATTTGTTGCGCCGCCGTTCGGGCGACGCCGACTCGCCGCGCATGCTGGGCGCCTTCAACGAGGCGACGCCGGACTGGCTATCCTTCTTCATGTTCACCTACTTCACCGACCGCGACGGCAAGATGCAGCTGCACAGCCTCGCGCAGTCGGGCTTCGATCCGCTGTCGCGCACTTGCCGCTTCATGCTGACGGAAGAAGCCCACCACATGTTCGTCGGCGAGACCGGCATCACCCGCGTCGTGCAGCGCACCTGCGATGCGATGAAGGAGGCCGGCATCATCGATCCGACCGACATCGCAAAGGTTCGCGCGCTCGGCGTCATCGACCTGCCGACCATCCAGAAGAAGCTGAACCTGCACTATACCTTGTCGCTCGACCTGTTCGGCTCGGAAGTCTCGACCAACGCGGCAAACGCCTTCAACACCGGCATCAAGGGCCGCTATCACGAGACCCAGATCGAGGACGATCACCAGCTCAAGAACGCGACCTATCCGGTGCTCAAGTTCATCGACGGCGAGATCAAACTGGTTGACGAGCCGGCGCTGACCGCACTCAACATGCGGCTGCGTGACGACTACAGCCAGGATTGCGTCAAGGGCATGCTGCGCTGGAACAAGGTGATCTCGACCGCGGGCTACGACTTCCAGCTCAAGCTGCCCAACGTCGCCTTCCATCGCCACATCGGCGAGTTCAAGGACGTCCATGCAACGCCGGATGGTCTTTTGATCGACGACGCCACCTGGGCCAGGCGCAAGGATGATTGGCTGCCCTCGACCGCCGACGGCGACTTCATCAGCTCGCTGATGCAGCCCGTCACCGAGACCGGCCAGTTCGCCTCCTGGATCTCGCCGCCGAAAGTCGGCATCGACAACAAGCCGGGTGACTTCGAGTACGTGAAGATCGAGTCGTAGCTGCTCGCCCAGCTCCACACCCCGGTGTCGTCCCGGACAAGCAAACGTCTGGCAACGCAGTTGCCAGGCGTTTGCGCAGATCCGGGACCCATCAACCCCAGGGAGAGGTTATGTGACGAAACTGGCAACTCCGAGTCTTCGCCAAACCAAATCCTGTGGCTATGGATCCCGGATCTGCGCTTCGCTTGTCCGGGACGACAGCGGAGTTTGACGCTCGGTCAGTGCCCCCTCAACTATCCCACCCGCTCCCCTTGATCCCGGGATTCGCATAAACAATCCCGCCATCCACCGCGATGGTTGCGCCGACCACATAGTCGCCAGCGCGTGAGGCCAGATAGATCGCTGTGCCCGCCATGTCCTCGTCGGTGCCGATGCGGCCTGCGGGCACGCGCGTTGCGACCTCGTCGCCATGATCGCGCGCGGCGCGGTTCATGTCGGACTGGAACGGGCCCGGCGCGATCGCGGTGACCACGACATGATCGGAGATCAGCTTCACCGCCATCCGCCGCGTCAGATGGATCAGCCCGGCCTTGCTCGCGGCATAGGAATACGTCTCCATCGGATTCACGAAGATGCCGTCGATCGAGGCGATGTTGATCACCTTTGCCGGCCGCTCTGCGCTCGCGGCCGCACGCAGCGGCGCGGCCAGCGCTTTGGTCAGGAAGAATGGCGCCTTGACGTTCAGGTTCATCACCTTGTCCCAGCCGCTCTCCGGAAACTCATCGAACTCCGCGCCCCAGGCCGCACCCGCATTGTTGACGAGGATGTCGAGTTTTGGCTCGCGCTTTTTGAATTCACTCGCCAGCAGCTCGGCCCCGGCGAGCGTCGAGATGTCGATCGGCAGCGCGATGCATTCGCCGTCATACTGCGCGGAGAGCTTTCGCCAAGCCGAAAGCTGAGCTTAAGCCGCTGCAAATCTACGAAAGCCGTTCCACATCGCTGTCGCGGCACCCGAGGTCAGCACCGGGAGGATCCGCGTGTCCTGGTAATTGCCGTTGAGCGAGACGCGCGGCAGCGCGGTCATGTGGCCGGCGTTCTCAGCGAACAGCATGCCGGGCCGCGTCGTCACCGCGGTCTTGAAGCCTGCGGCCGAGGCAAGCGCGAATTCGCGCCCGCCCGCAGCTTCGCGATCGCCATAGGGATAGGCGAAGTGCAGCACGGCACGCTCCAGCGCATGCTCGATCCGCACGCGGCTCAGTGCCATCTCCTGCGCGGCGATCTCCTCGCTCTGCCTGGCCAGATTGCAATGGCTGATAGTGTGCGCGCCGATCGTGACCAGTGGATCGGCGGAGAGCTGCTTCACCTCGTCCCAGGACAGGCAGAGGCCGCGGCACAGTGCGGCGATGTCGACGCCGTATCTGGCGCAGAGCGCCTCGATCTCGCGCTTGAGGTCGTGCTCGCCCGACAACGCGCGCAGCCAGTCGTGCAGGCGGTCGAACGCCGCCTGCTTTGCCGCGGGCGACGTCGCATCGAGCCGCAGCGCGGCGTTGCCGATCTGTACCTCGATCTGATCGGTCTTGGCGATCACGGCCTCAAGCGCGGTCCACCACAGCCGTCCGGTGCCTTCGGCAAAATCGCTCGCGACATAGACGGCCAAGGGCGCGTCAAATTCACGCAGCACCGGCAGGGCAAATTCGAGATTGTCGCGATAGCCGTCGTCGAGGGTGAAGGCGGCAAAGCGGCGGGCAAAGCGGCCTTGCGCCAGCCGCTCATGCAGCTCGTCCATGCTGACGACGTCGATGTCGCGCGAGCGCAAATGGCACAGGGTTGCGCGCAAGAAATCGGGGGTGACTTCGAGGTGCCGGTTCGGCTGGAACGCGGCCTCGCGGGCCGGGCGCACGTGATGCAGCATGAAAATAGCGCCGACGCCCGACAAAAGCGGGCGCAACAGGTGGTGCGCACCGCTGAAATAGAGTGCTCCCAGCCCGGCGCGGATGACGTTGTTACGGAGTTGTTTCATGACCGGCTGGCCGACCCCTGGCATTCCGCCCTCAACTTAGGGTCACACTCTTGAAGAAAAAGTTATTCCAATTGTCCACGCCAGGCGCCCGGAAGGGCGCCATTTCCGGTTTGACAGCCCGCCAAGGGTTTGTTTTGTCTCCGGTTCCAGAGTTCGGGTCGTCGAATGCAAAAGCTTTTCAGGTGGGCCAGCAAATGGTGGCCAGGGTTGATCCCCCTGGCCGTCATGTGGGGATTTGCGGCCTGGAACAACACGCTGCCGGTCGAGGCCGACCTGTCGGCCCGCAGTTCGGCCGCGCTCAAGGACACCGTCCTGGACAAGACCCGGATCGCGATCGATGGCCGCGACGTCAGCCTGGCCGCGGACGCCTTCTCCGAGGAAGGGCGCCGCGATGCGGTCATGGCGGTCGAGACCGTCCCCGGGGTGCGCCTGGTCGACGATCGGACCCGCCTGGTTCCCGAAGCAAAGCCCTTCGTCTGGAACGCCGAGCGTGATGTGGTGCGCGTGACCCTGTCGGGCTCCGCGCCGCTGCCGTCGATGAAAGGCCGGCTGACGGAGGCGGCGCGCAAGGAAGTCGGCGGGGTCGAGGTGGCGGATCAGATGGGCCTGGCGCGCGGCGCCCCGCCGCGTTTCGAGGCTGCCGCGATGCTGTTGCTCGACCAGATCGGCAAGCTGAAGGATGGCAAGATCACGATCTCCGACACCAAGGTCAATCTGTCGGGCATGGCGCGCGAACTCGGCGGCCGCGAGGCGATCGGAGCCGCGCTGAAGAACCTGCCCGAGGGGTTTTCGATCGCCGCCAACGAGATCAAGGCGCCGCCCTACATCTTCCAGGCCTACAAGGATCCGGTTGCCGCGACGGTGACGCTGACCGGCTACGTGCCCGACAACAACGTGCACGCGATGATCGCAACCGGCGCGTCGCGAAAGTTCTTCAACGAAAAGGTCGTCGACAATCTCAAGGCCAGCATCGGGGCGCCTGGCTCCTTCAACACCGCTGTGGTCGCAGCGCTCGGCGCGCTGTCGCGGCTGTCGACCGGCACGCTCGTGGTGTCCGATCGCGAGGTGGAACTTTCGGGTGATGCGCTGTACGAAGGCGCGGCCAACGACATCCGCGCTGGCCTGAGCAAGGACTTCCCAAAAACCTGGCAGTACAAGCCTGAAATCACCGTGAAGCCCGCGGCGGGCCCGGTGGACGGCACCGTCTGCCAGCAATTGTTCTCGGAGCTCCTCGGCAAGGGCAAGATCCGCTTCGAGGCGAAGCGCGCCAACATCGATCCGGATTCCGCCGGCATCCTCGATCATCTCATCGAGACGGCGCTGCGCTGTCCCACCACCAATATCGAGGTCGCCGGGCACACTGATGCCGACGGTGAGGACGCCTTCAACCAGGCCATTTCCGAGAAGCGCGCGCAGGCGGTGATCGATTATCTGGTCAAGGCCGGCCTGCCCGCCAACCGCTTCACCGCGGTCGGCTATGGCAGCATGCAGCCCGTCGCCGGCAACGATACCGACGACGGCAAGGCCCAGAACCGCCGTATCGAATTTCTGGTGAGGTAAGGATGCCCTATCTCGTCTCGTTCCATTTGGGCTGGCTCGTCGGATCGCTGCTGCTGGGGCTGGCAATGGGCTGGATTTCGGTGGTCCAGCGCGGCAACGGCACCTCGAAGGTGACCGCGCGCTGGCTGGCCGTGCTTGCCGCCGCCCTGGTCGCCGCGTCGTTCGCGCATGTGATCCCCGGCCGCCTCGGCTATTGGCTCGACCTCGGGCTGATCATGTTTGCCTGCTACCTGGTCGGTTGCAGCGTCGGCGCTTGTCTGCGCGACCGGGTGGTCTCGCGGAGCATGCCGGCGGCCTGAGTTTGGGTTTGCGAGACCCCGGCCAGTGCCTATCGGGCCGCTCAGGCGCCTTGGCCTTTCGTCGTATCGGAAATCCGTGCACAACGACCGGGTCGGCCCCTCTTTCAACGGGCGGGCGCGGTCCATAGATTGACGTCAGCTTAAAACGTGACGGAACATTGTGCGGTCGAAATCATCAAAACTTCATGGCCCCTGCGCAGGATTGCCACGGAGATTCGTGTCCGCCTTGCCGTCGAAAGCGCCAAACCGTGCATCCTGAACCCGCAAGCCTGCCTAAAATATTGAAGGCACGTGATTTTGTTCGTATTGGCGAATTCCACTCCGCCCGAAAACGCGCTAGTGGAGGGGTGGGGGGCCTGCGCGATGCCGGAGCCGGCGGCAAGGGTTCGTTGACTGCCTGTGCGTCGCCCGCCAGTTCGCCGGCCACCCCGGCCGCTGAAGCGTTGTTCGAGGTCTAGATGCTGGAAGCCATACGCAGGGCGATGTCGTTTCTGCGCCAGAAGCAAATCCTGCATAAGCTTGGCGTTGTGATCAGCGTCGCGGTCATCGGCATCGCTTGTTATGTGCTCTACCACATGCTGCGAGGCATCGACTCCAATGAGGTGATTGAGGCGATCAAGAGCACCGAGCCGCGCCAGATTGCGATGGCGGCGCTGTTCGTGGCTGCGGGCTATTTCACCCTGACCTTCTACGATCTGTTCGCCGTGCGCGCGATCGGCCATGCCCACGTGCCTTACCGCATCAACGCGCTCGCAGCCTTCACCAGTTACTCGATCGGCCACAATGTCGGCGCCAGCGTCTTCACCGGCGGCGCGGTGCGCTACCGCATCTATTCGGCCTATGGCCTCAACGCGATCGACGTCGCAAAAATCTGCTTCCTCGCCGGCCTGACCTTCTGGCTCGGTAACGCCGCCGTGCTGGGCCTCGGCATCTCCTATCATCCGGAGGCCGCCGCGGCGATCGACCAACTCCCGCCCTGGCTGAACCGGACGATGGCGCTGATGATCATCGTGGCGCTGGTCGGCTACGTGGTCTGGGTCTGGACCCAGCCGCGGGTGGTCGGCCGCGGGCCCTGGACCGTTGTGCTGCCGGGCGGCCCGCTGACGCTGCTCCAGATTGCGATCGGCATCATCGATCTCGGCTTCTGCGCGCTCGCGATGTACGTGCTGGTCCCGGATGAACCCAATCTCGGCTTTGTCGTTGTCGCGGTGATCTTCGTCTCGGCGACGCTGCTCGGCTTCGCCAGTCACTCGCCCGGGGGCCTCGGGGTGTTCGACGCCGCCATGCTGGTGGGCCTCTGGCAGATGGACAGGGAGGAGCTTCTGGGCGGCATGCTCCTGTTCCGCGTCCTCTATTATCTGTCCCCTTTCGTCATATCTGTAATCTTGCTGACGTTTCGCGAAGTTATAATCGGCGCCCGATCGAAGCGCTTGCAGCAGGCGGCGCTCAAGCTCGACCCCGGCCCGGCGCGTGAAGCCGCCTATGTGAGAGAGCGCAGCGACAGCGGCGCCTGATCGGCGCAAGCCCCTAGGAGAAGCCCGCCCCGATGGCGATCGACGCCCCATCTTCTCCCCCCGCCCAGCCCTGGTCCGATCGGTTGCGGCACTCGACCATCATCCTGATCGCTGCGGCGCTGGCGCTGTCGGTCGTGGTCTCGCTCGGCGAATTGTCGGCGATGCGGGGGGCGATGGTGTTCCTCTGCATCGCGGCGGCGGCACTGATCCCGTGGCGCCTGCACGATACCGCCGCCTCGCGCGACGACACCCGCCGCGTCAACCCGGTCGAGAGCGCGGCGGTGGCTGCGGTCGTCGCCGGCATGCCGGATCCGGCAGTGCTGCTCGACCGCGCTGGCCGCGTCATCCATCTCAATGCCGCCGCGGCCCAGCTTGCGCCGGCGCTGCGCAGGAACGAACTCGCCCAGTTCGCGCTGCGTTCGCCGGAGATCATCACCGCGTTGCGCGAGTCGATCGCGACCACCGAGCCGCGGCGCGCGACCTATCTCGACCATGTCCCGGTGGACCGCTGGATGGAGCTGATGATCACGCCGGTGCCGGTGCCGACCACCTTCGGCGGCGCCGACAAATGCATGCTGATGACCTTCCATGACCAGACGCCGCTGCGTCGGGTCGAGGAAATGCGGGCCGATTTCGTCGCCAATGCGAGCCACGAATTGCGCACGCCGCTCGCTGCACTGTCCGGCTTCATCGACACGCTCCAGGGCCAGGCCAAGGACGATCCCAAGGCGCGTGAGCGCTTCCTCGGCATCATGCACAATCAGGCCACCCGCATGGCGCGCCTGATCGACGATCTCTTGTCGTTGTCGCGGGTCGAACTGTCCGCTCATGTCCGGCCCGACACTTTGGTCGACCTGCTGCCGATCATTCTCCAGGTCGCCGACGGGCTCGAACCCCTGGCGGGGGAACGCCAGGTCGAGATCGAGACCCACCTGCCCAATGCGTCGGTGATGATCGCGGGCGACCGTGAGGAGCTGCTGCGCCTGTTTGAGAATTTGATCGAGAACGCACTCAAATACGGTGCCTCGGGTGGTCGCGTCATCGTGTCGCTGACTTCGAGTGCGGCCCCTGACGGAACTCAGGAAATCCGGGTCCTGGTGCGCGATTTCGGCCCCGGCATCGCGCCCGAGCACCTGCCGCGGCTGACCGAACGCTTCTACCGGGTCGATGTCGGCGACAGCCGCTCGCAGGGGGGGACCGGTCTCGGATTATCGCTGGTGAAACATATTCTTAACCGCCATCGCGGCCGGCTCTTGATCGAAAGCGTGCCCAAGCAGGGTGCCACTTTCACCGCCTGTTTTCCCCAAAGCAGGCCTGCGGCCCTCAACTGAAATCTTAGCGATTTCAGTTGCTTAAGCCTGTCATCCGACTGTCACGAAACCTTCGTAAAAGCACAGCCGACCGCTCCTAAAGGGGCGGGACGGGGAGCGCGATCGGGCGCGGAAGGCGCTTCGCTCCCCTGTATGGGAGACCAGCATGAATTTCATCAAAACTATCGTCGCTGCTGGCTTGGTCGCCGCATCGACGTCGGCCTTCGCGGCCGATATCACGGGCGCCGGTGCGACGTTCCCATTCCCGATCTATTCCAAATGGGCTGACGCCTACAAGAAGGAGACCGGCAACGGTCTGAACTACCAGTCAATCGGCTCCGGCGGCGGCATCAAGCAGATCCAGGCCAAGACCGTGACCTTCGGCGCGACCGACGCGCCGCTCAAGGCCGAGCAACTCGAGAAGGACGGCCTCGCGCAGTGGCCGATGGTGATGGGTGCCATCGTTCCCGTCGTCAACATCGAGGGCGTGAAGCCGGGCGAGCTGGTGTTCGACGGCGAGACGCTTGCCAGCGTCTATCTCGGCAAGATCACCAAGTGGGACGATCCGGCCATCAAGAAGCTCAATCCGAACGTGAAGCTGCCGTCCGAGGCGATCACCGTGGTCCGCCGCTCCGACGGTTCGGGCACGACCTTCAACTTCACCAACTACCTCTCCAAGGCCAGCGCGGACTGGAAGAGCAAGGTCGGCGAGGGTACGGCGGTCGAGTGGCCGGTCGGCGTCGGCGCCAAGGGCAATGAAGGCGTCTCGGGCAACATCAGCCAGACCAAGAATTCGATCGGCTATGTCGAGTACGCCTATGCCAAGCAGAACAAGCTGACCTATACCGGCCTCGTCAACAAGGCCGGCAAGCCGGTGCAGCCGACGGTCGAAGCCTTCCAGGCGGCCGCCTCCAACGCCGACTGGGCCAAGGCTCCGGGCTACTACGTCATCCTGACCGACCAGCCCGGCGAGAAGTCCTGGCCGATCACGGCGGCGACCTTCATCCTCATGCACAAGGATGCCACCGACAAGGCGGCCTCGCAGGAAGCCATCAAGTTCTTCCGCTGGGCCTTCAAGAGCGGCGGCAAGGCGGCCGAGGAGCTTGACTACATCTCGATGCCCGAGGGCGTCGTGACCCTGATCGAGAAGACCTGGGCTGCCGAGATCAAGAGCTAAGCTCATTCTCGCCAAACGCAGTGCGGCATCAAGCGGCTGCGCCGTGCATCACACGACTTCGGCCCCGGATCAGCGTCGCGCTGCATCCGGGGCAAGAGACCGGTGTCATAAGAACAAGTATAATTAGTACAGGGGATCGGCGTGGCAGAGATGGCCGTTCAGAGCGATATCGTCGACGACGCCGGACCGTACGACCGCGCCAAGGCGTTGAGCGCGTTCAAGCTTGGCGACGTCACTTTCTACTGGATCACGCGGCTCAGCGCGATCTCGGTGCTCCTCATCCTCGGCGGCATCATCCTGTCGCTGATCGTCGGCGCCTTCCCGGCGATGAAGGAATTCGGTTTCTCGTTCCTGTGGACGCAGCGCTGGGCGCCGTCCGCCGATCCGCCCGTGCTCGGTGCGCTCGGACCGATGTACGGCACGCTCGTCACCTCCTTCATCGCGATGCTGATCGCCATTCCCGTCGGTCTCGGCATTGCAATCTTCCTGACCGAGCTCTGCCCGCAATGGCTGCGCCGCCCGATCGGCATGGCGGTGGAGCTGCTCGCAGGCATTCCCTCGATCATCTACGGCATGTGGGGCTTCTTCGTGCTGGGCCCGTTCCTGGCCAACACCTTCCAGCCCTTCATGATCAAGATTTTTGACGGCGTTCCCGTGCTGGGCGCGATCTTCGCCGGGCCGCCGTCCTATCTCAGCCTGTTCAACGCCGCGCTGATCCTCGCGATCATGGTGCTGCCCTTCATCACCTCGATCTCGGTCGACGTGTTCAAGACGGTGCCACCGGTGCTGAAAGAGGCCGCCTACGGCGTCGGCTGCACCACTTGGGAAGTCGTCCGCAGCGTGGTGATCCCCTACACCCGCGTCGGCATCATCGGCGGCGTCATGCTGGCGCTGGGCCGTGCGCTCGGCGAGACCATGGCGGTGACCTTCATCATCGGCAACTCGTTCCGGATCTCATCCTCGATCTTCGCGCCGGGCACCACGATCTCGGCGGCGATCGCCAGCGAGTTCGCCGAGAGCGACGGCCTGCACCAGTCCGGCCTGATCCTGCTCGGCCTGCTGCTGTTCGTGCTGACGTTCTTCGTGCTCGCAGGCGCGCGGCTGATGCTGATGCGGCTGGAACAGAAGGCGGGGAATTAAGGCCATGAACCCGATCTATTCACGCCGCCGCCGCAAGGACTTCGTGATCCGCGGTCTCTGCATCGCCGCCGCCGCCTTCGGCGTCACCTGGCTCGCGCTGATCCTGATCACGCTGCTCTACAACGGCCTGGCCGGACTCAATTTCCAGCTCTTCACCGAGAACACGCCGCCGCCCGGATCGAACGAGGGCGGCCTGCTCAACGCCATCGTCGGCTCGCTGATCATGACCGTGCTCGGCGTCGGCATCGGCGCGCCGCTCGGCATGTTCGCCGGCACCTATCTCGCCGAATACGGCCGCAACGACAGGCTGACGTCGGTGATCCGCTTCATCAACGATATCCTGCTCAGCGCGCCCTCGATCATCATCGGCCTGTTCATCTATGGTGCGGTGGTGGTGCCGATGCGCGGCTTCTCGGCGCTCGCCGGCTGTCTCGCGCTCGCCGTGATCGTGATCCCGGTGGTGCTGCGCACGACCGAGGACATGCTGCTGCTGGTGCCGAACGCGCTGCGTGAGGCGGCCTCCGCGCTCGGCCTACCGCGCTCGCTGGTGATCAAGCGGATCGCCTATCGCTCGGCGCGCTCCGGCCTCATCACCGGCGTGCTGCTCGCCACCGCCCGCGTCGCCGGCGAAACCGCGCCGCTGCTGTTCACCGCGCTGTCGAACCAGTTCTTCAGCCTGAGCCTGAACAAGACGATGGCCAACCTGCCGGTCACCATCAACAACTTCGTGCAGAGCCCCTACGCCTACTGGAAGCAGCTGGCCTGGAGCGGGGCGCTGCTCATCACCCTGACCGTTCTTGCCCTTAATATTGGCGCGCGCATCCTTGGCGCCGAGAGGACCGCAAAATGAGTGATCTTTCCGTATCGATGAGCGCGTCCGGCGGACTGCCCCATGCGCCGGTGCTGCCCGATGCGCCCGCCAAGGTGACCGTGCGCAACCTGAATTTCTATTACGGCGAGCACCACGCGCTGAAGAACATCAACCTGACGCTCGGCACCAACCGCGTCACGGCGTTCATCGGCCCATCGGGTTGCGGCAAGTCGACCCTGCTGCGCATCTTCAACCGGATGTACGATCTGTATCCGGGCCAGCGCGCCACCGGTCAGCTCATGCTCGACCAGACCAACATCCTCGATACCAGGCTCGACCTCAACCTGCTGCGCGCACGGGTCGGCATGGTGTTCCAGAAGCCGACGCCGTTTCCGATGACGATCTACGAGAACATCGCCTTCGGCATCCGCCTCTATGAGAAGATATCGAAGTCCGAGATGGACGTCCGCGTCGAGAAGGCGCTGCGCGGCGGCGCGCTGTGGAACGAGGTCAAGGACAAGCTCAACGCCTCGGGCCTGTCGCTGTCCGGCGGCCAGCAGCAGCGCCTCTGCATCGCCCGCACGGTCGCGGTGCGGCCCGAGGTCATCCTGTTCGACGAGCCCTGCTCGGCATTGGATCCGATCTCGACCGCCAAGGTCGAGGAGTTGATCCAGGAACTGTCCGAGAACTACACGATCGCGATCGTGACCCACAACATGCAGCAGGCGGCCCGCGTCTCCGACAAGACCGCCTTCATGTATCTCGGCGAGCTGATCGAGTTCGACGACACCAGCAAGATCTTCACGTCGCCGACCGATCGGCGCACGCAGGATTACATCACTGGCCGGTTCGGCTGAGGAGACGGGACATGGGTTCTGAACATACCGCAAAGGCCTTCGACACCGACCTCCAGGAACTCACCCGGCTGGTCGCCGAGATGGGCGGGATTGCCGAGCGCATGATCGTCGATTCCGTCGACGCGCTGATCCGGCGCGACGTCGCGCTCGGCCAGCGCGTGGTCGCAACCGACGTCGAGATCGACGTGCTCCAGAAGCGCATCGAGGAGCGCGCCGTACTGACCATCGCCCGCCGCCAGCCGATGGCGGTGGATCTGCGCGAGATCGTCGGCGCCATGCGCGTTGCGACGGATCTCGAGCGGATCGGCGATCTCGCCAAGAACATGGGCAAGCGCGTCGCGGCGCTGGAGACGGATTTCCATCCGCTCAAGCTGTTCCGCGGCCTGGAGCACATGACCGACCTCGTGCAGCAGCAAGTCAAGTCGGTGCTGGACGCCTATGCCGCGCATGATTTGCCGGCGGCGATGGCGGTGTGGAAAGGCGACGAGGAAGTCGACGCCATCTGCACCTCGCTGTTCCGCGAGCTCCTCACCTATATGATGGAGGATCCACGCAACATCTCGTTCTGCATCCATCTGATGTTCTGCGCCAAGAACATCGAGCGGATCGGCGACCACTCCACCAACATCGCCGAGACCGTGTTCTACATGATCGAAGGTCAGGCCATGACCGACAAGCGTCCGAAGGGCGACATGACGACCTTCGCCACGACGGTCCCGAATACTTGAATAGTTAAGGAGCGACGACACCATGGGCGCACGCATTATGGTGGTTGAGGACGAGGAAGCTCTGACCGAGCTTCTCCGCTACAACCTCGAAGGCGACGGCTATGACGTCGAGACGGTGATGCGCGGCGACGACGCCGACACCCGTCTCAAGGAGCATATCCCCGACCTGATCGTGCTCGACTGGATGCTGCCCGGGCTGTCCGGCATCGAGCTGTGCCGGCGGCTTCGCACCCGGCCGGATACTAAGCAGCTCCCGATCATCATGCTCACCGCCCGCGGTGAGGAGAGCGAGCGGGTGCGCGGGCTCGCGACCGGCGCCGACGACTACATCGTCAAGCCGTTCTCGGTGCCGGAGCTCCTGGCGCGCGTGAAGGGCCTGCTCAGGCGCGCAAGCCCGGAGCGGCTTGCCACCGTGCTCGCTTTTGGCGATATCGAGCTCGACCGGGAGAAGCGCCGCGTGGCGCGCTCGGGCCGGCCGATCGATCTCGGCCCGACCGAATATCGCCTGCTGGAGTTCTTCCTGGAACATCCGGGTCGGGTGTTCTCGCGCGAGCAACTGCTCGACAGCGTCTGGGGCCGCGACATCTATATTGACGAGCGTACCGTCGACGTCCACATCGGCCGTCTGCGCAAGCTGCTCAATCTCGGCCGCGAGCAGGACCCGATCCGCACCGTCCGCGGCGCCGGCTACGCGCTGGACGATCGTTTCGCGAAGGCGGAGCAGGCGTAAATTTTAGCGGGCTTGAGTTTGGCTGCGGCTACAATCTCAGCCGTCGTCCCGGACAAGCGTAGCTCCTGGCAACGCGCAGCGTTGTCCAGAGCGGAGCGCAGATCCGGGACCCACAACCACAGGGAGTGGTTGTTGCGCGAAAAAGGTCACTCCGAGTCCCCATAACTACATCTTTCGGTGGCTATGGGTCCCGGATCTGCGCGCTGCTCCGCGCGCTTGTCCAGGACGACAGCGAATGGAGTTTGCCGTCGTCAGTCGAGCTGCCGTCGCCTGGACGGTGAAGCCTTGATCGCCGACCAGCTCAGCGCGGCCCCGGCTTGGCCGGTGCGCGGCGACGATCAGCTGCCGGCTGGTACGCAACACGCGAATGCTGGGCGCAATAGGGCAGGCCCGAGAGCGCCCTGCCGCCGCAGAAGAAGAAGTCCGGGCTCGAGGGATCGCCGACCGGCCAGTGGCAGGTCGCCTCGTTCAGTTCGAGCAGCGACAACCGCTGGCTCATCGGCACCACGTTGTCGTAGGTGACCGGATCCGGCTCCTCCTCGACCTCGAAGGCCTGCGCCAGCGCGGTGTTGCCGCGCGAGATCGGACGGGTTACCCGCATCATATGCTGCGCGGGGCGCGCCTTGCGCGGCCGAGGAGCAGCGGATGATGGGCTCTTGGCCCGGCCGGACAGGCCGAGCCTGTGCACCTTTCCGATCACGGCGTTGCGGGTCACATTGCCGAGCTCAGCCGCGATCTGGCTGGCCGAAAGTCCGGCCTCCCAGAGCTTTTTCAACTGCTCGACGCGATCGTCGGACCAGGTCAAAACCGTCATTGCACCCTTTCCCTCGCTGCGCACCACCATGCTGGGGCCTCACAGCGAATGCCTAAGCCTTGAAAAACCCGTGCCGCCAGAATCCCTTGAGGCTCGCCGGGCGCGCGAAGTGCGCCCGAACGTTACGCCGGTACATGAGGACTTAGAGATCAGAACCGCTGCACGAGATGTCGTATCTGACAAGCCAAACGCTACAATATGGCGTGACTCACGCGCAAGAGTCCGCGGACTCGCTTCCACATGTTCCGTGGCTAAAAGCCGGAAAATCGTCACCGCAAGACTACGGATTCAGCGTTTCGCGAGGCTTTCCGGGCGGCATTGACACCCGTCTTACCAGGCATAAGATGGTGATACGTGCCGCCCTGAAAAGGCGGCACGTTTCGTTTTCCGGGCCGGTCAATGGTGCGCTGCGCAATGCACGCTCAGTCCGTCCGCAACATCCAAGTGACGTCATGACCAACAGCGCCGCGCCGCATCTGCTTCCCGTTTTCGCCAGAACCGACCTCGGTTTCGAGCGCGGCGAGGGCTGCTGGCTGATCGCGACCAATGGCGACCGTTATCTCGATTTCACCTCGGGCGTCGCCGTGAACGCGCTCGGCCATGCCCATCCCGCGCTGGTCAAGGCTTTGCAGGAGCAGGCCACGAAACTGTGGCACATGTCGAACCTGTTCCAGAGCCCGGACGGCGAACGTCTGGCGAGCCGCCTGTGCAGTGAGAGCTTCGCCGACTTCGTGTTCTTCTGCAATTCAGGCGCCGAAGCGCTGGAATGCGTGATCAAGGTCGTGCGCCGCTACCAGGCCGCAAAAGGCCATCCCGACCGCTATCGCATGATCACCTTCGAAGGTGCCTTCCACGGCCGCACGCTTGCAACGCTGGCTGCGACCGGCTCGGCGAAATATCTCGAAGGTTTTGGTCCGCCGATGGACGGTTTCGACCAGGTTCCGCATGGCGACCTCGAAGCCGTCAAGAAGGCGATCGGTCCGCAGACCGCAGGCATCCTGATCGAACCGATCCAGGGCGAGGGCGGTGTGCGTTCTGCCACCCCGGCGTTCCTCAAGGCGTTGCGCAATCTCTGCGACGAGCGCGGCCTGTTGCTGGCGTTCGACGAGGTGCAGACCGGCATGGGCCGCACCGGCGATCTCTTCGCCCATCGCCGCCTCGGCGTCACGCCCGACGTGATGTCGCTGGCCAAAGCGCTCGGCGGCGGCTTTCCGATCGGCGCGTGCCTTGCGACCGCGGAGGCGGCCTCCGGCATGACGCCCGGCTCGCACGGCTCGACCTTCGGCGGCAATCCGCTCGCGATATCCACCGCCAATGCGGTGCTCGACGTCATGCTCAAGCCCGGCTTCTTCGATCACGTGCAGAAGATGTCGCTGCTCTTGAAGCAGAAGCTCGCCTCCGTGATCGACCGTTACGGCAACGTCGTCAGCGAAGTGCGCGGCGAGGGGCTTCTGATCGGCATCAAGGCCGTGGTGCCGTCGGGCGATCTCGTTGCGGCGCTGCGCGACGAAAAGCTCCTCACGGTCGGGGCCGGCGACAATGTCGTGCGCTTTCTGCCGCCTTTGATCGTCACGGAAACGGAGATCGAGGACAGCGTCGTGCGGCTCGAACGCGCTTGTGCCGCGATTTCCGCAGGCCAGACCAAGCGGGCGGCAAGCTGATGAGCCAGACGCCCAACAAGACGCCAAAGCATTTCCTCGATATCGACGAGCTGCCGCTGTCGGAGCTCAAGCGGATGCTGGCCGCATCATCCGCGATGAAGGCGAAGCAGAAGGCGCATCAGCCGGTCAAGCCGCTCGAAGGCAAGACGCTGGCGATGATCTTCGAACGCCCGTCGACGCGGACGCGGGTGTCGTTCGACGTCGCCATGCGCCAGCTCGGCGGCGAGCCCATCATGCTGACCGGCGCCGAGATGCAGCTCGGCCGCGGCGAGACCATCGCCGATACCGCACGCGTGCTGTCGCGCTATGTCGACGCGATCATGATCCGCATCCTCAACCACGATGCGCTGCTCGAGCTTGCGGCGAACGCCACCGTGCCCGTCATCAACGGGCTGACGCGGCGCTCGCATCCTTGCCAGGTGATGGCCGACCTCATGACCTATGAGGAGCATCGCGGCCCAATCGAGGGCAAGACGGTGGCTTGGACCGGCGACGACAACAACGTGCTGGCGTCCTGGGCCCATGCGGCCGAGCGCTTCAAGTTCCAGCTCAATGTCGCGACCCCTCCGGAGCTCGCGCCGAAGAAGGCGATGCGCGACTGGATCAAGGCGACCGGCGCCCCGATCGTGCTCGGCACCGATGCGGAAGCCGCGGTGCACGGCGCCGATTGCGTCGTCACCGACACCTGGGTGTCGATGGGCGACAAGGAAGGCGAGCACCGCCACAACGTGCTCAAGCCCTACCAGGTCAACGCCAAGCTGATGTCGCTCGCCAGGCCCGACGCGCTGTTCATGCACTGCCTGCCCGCCCATCGCGGCGAGGAGGTCACCGACGAGGTGATCGACGGCCCGCAATCGGTCGTGTTCGACGAGGCCGAAAATCGCCTGCACGCGCAGAAGGGCATTCTGGCCTGGTGCTTTGACGCGGTGAAATAAAGCGACGCGGTGAGGTAGCTATCCGTCGTCCCGGCGAAGGCCGGGACCCATACCGCGGAATCTCTCTTGTGGCAGGCAAGTGGAGGCCGAGGGTCTTCGCCAAACCAAGGCCCGTGGTTATGGATCCCGGCCTTCGCCGGGACGACACCGAACTTGTTCTGCCCGCACACGATCCAATCTCGTCCGGAACACTCAGCCTCACTGCCCTTCCATTTCCCGCCTTCCGACCCCAAATAGAGCGCCATGGTTCCCCAATCCCCTGACATGAAAACCGGCTCCGAAGGCCCGGTCCGCGCGCCATCAGCAATTCCGATCGATGACGCTGTGCTGCCTTATGAGATCGACGCACTCGACGTGCGCGGGCGCTTGGTGCGGCTTGGCCCGGCGCTCGACGAGATCCTCACCAAGCACGATTACCCCGCGCCGGTCGGCAAGCTGCTCGGCGAAGCCATCGTGCTGACGACGCTGCTCGGCTCGGCGCTGAAATTCGAAGGACGCTTCATCCTCCAGGCCCAGACCGATGGGCCGGTGTCGTTCCTGGTGGTGGACTACAAGGCGCCGGACCACCTGCGCGCCTATGCCCGCTATGACGCCGCGCGCCTTGGCGATGCGCATGACTCCGGCGCGCTGCTCGGGCGCGGCCATCTCGCCATGACCGTCGACCAGGGTCCCGACATGAGCCGCTATCAGGGGCTGGTCGCGCTCGATGGCGGCAGCCTTGAAGACGCCGCCCACGAATATTTTCTGCGCTCGGAGCAGATACCGACGCGCGTCCGGCTCGCCGTCGGCGAGGAGTGGCGCTCGAACGACGGCGGCAAGCATCGCTGGCGCGCCGGCGGCATGCTGATGCAGTTCTTGCCGAAAGCGTCGGAGCGCGCGCAGCAGGCCGACCTGCATCACGGCGATGCGCCGGAAGGCACGCAAGTGCACAGCGTCGCCGAGGACGATGCCTGGGTCGAGGCGCGCTCGCTGATCGAAACCGTCGAGGATGTCGAGCTGATCGATCCCGAACTCTCCGGCGAGCGGCTGCTCTACCGTCTCTTCCACGAGCGCGGCGTGCGCGTGTTCAATCCGCTGGTCCTGAAAGCCCAATGCTCCTGCTCGCGCGATGCGGTCGCCGCGATGCTGAAGAGCTTTTCGCCCGACGATCGCTCCGCGATGGTCAAGGACGACAAGGTGGTCGTGACCTGCGAATTCTGCTCGTCGGTGTACGAATTCACGCCGCACGAGGCGGGCGTGGAGAACGCGTGAGCGTACCTAACAATCTACGGCAGCCTCAGTTCAACACCCGCTTGTTGTCCGGGCTGTCCAGCGAGAACGTCGGCACGTCGATTTCAAAACGTTCGCCGCTTTCGGTGACCATCTGGTAGCGGCCGGTCATGAAGCCCGAGGCGGTCGTGAGTGGCACGCCGGAGGTGTATTCGAAGCGCTCGCCGGGCGCGAGGGTCGGCTGCTCGCCGACCACGCCCTCGCCTTTGATCTCCTGCTGCCGGCCGGAGGCGTCGGTGATGATCCAGTGCCGCGTCTTGAGCTGCACGGTCTCATCGCCGGAATTGGTGATGACGATGGTGTAAGACCAGAAATAGCGGGAACGGTCGGCCGACGACTGCTCCGGAACAAAGTTCGGCTCGACGGTCACTTCGATCTGGCGGGTCAGGGCGCGGTACATGGTTGCCATCATAGCGAAATCCCGGCCCGGAACCAAATGCCGGAGGCGGCTTTCGCGACATCGTGCCGCCAGAATTCGAAGGGAAGTACACCCCGATGTGATCCGGTCGCTTTGCGAGACGGCGGCCGGGCCGATACACTCCTCCAATGTCGCAATTTGCGTAAGGGTTTCGGGCCCGATGACCATTGCCGACCAAGTAACGGGATCGACGATCGCGGGAACCGCGGACAAATCCGCAGGCGCGAAGCCGCGCGCGGCCGCGCCGGCCGTCACGCTGCCCGTCATCGGCGAGCGCGAGCTCAGGCTCGACCTGTTCCGCGGACTGGCGCTATGGCTGATCTTCATCGACCATCTGCCGTCGAGTCTGTTGACCTGGTTCACGATCCGCAATTACGGCTTCAGCGACGCCACCGAAATCTTCATCTTCATCTCCGGTTACACCGCCGCCTTCGTCTATGGCCGCGCGATGCTGGAATCCGGCTTCGTCGTCGCCACCGCGCGTATTCTGCGCCGGGTCTGGCAGATCTATGTCGCCCACGTCTTCCTGTTCACGATCTTCCTCGCCGAGATCTCCTACGTCGCGACCAGCTTCGAGAACCCGCTCTACACCGAAGAGATGGGCATCATGGATTTCCTCAAGCAGCCCGACGTCACCATCGTGCAGGCGCTGCTGTTGCGGTTCCGTCCCGTCAACATGGACGTGCTGCCGCTCTACATCGTCTTGATGCTCGCGCTGCCTTTGATCCTGTGGCTGATGAAGTGGCGGCCCGACATCACGCTTGGCCTCTCGGTCGCGCTCTACGCCGTCACCTGGGAATACGACCTCTATCTGTCGGCCTATCCGAACGGGTTCTGGGCGTTCAATCCCATGGCCTGGCAATTGCTTTTCGTGTTCGGTGCATGGTGTGCGCTCGGAGGTGCGCGACGCATGTCGCGCATTCTGGCTTCGCCGGTGACGATGTGGATCTCGATCGCCTATATCATCGCGGCGTTCTACGTGACGCTGACCTGGTACTTGCCGCAGCTGTCCCATCTCATGCCGAAGCGGCTCGAGCAGTGGATGTATCCGATCGACAAGGCCGATCTCGACGTGCTGCGCTTCACGCACTTCCTGGCGCTGGCCGCGCTCACGGTGCGCTTCCTGCCACGGGATTGGCCGGGCCTGAAATCGCCCTGGCTGCGGCCGCTGATCGTCTGCGGCCAGCATTCCCTGGAGATATTCTGCCTCGGCGTCTTCCTGGCCTTCGCCGGCCATTTCATCCTGGCCGAGGTTTCCGGCGGCGCGGCCATGCATGCGCTGATTAGTCTCTCGGGAATCCTGATCATGTGGGCGATGGCGTGGGTGATTTCGTGGTACAAGCGCGTGGCTGACAAGAGCGGTTCGAAAACCAAAAGCGCCATCGGCAGCGCCGATATGGCGGGAGGGGGCTGATGAAGGCGAAGGTTCTCCTGAGCCTGATCCTGCTGTGCGGTGGTCTCGCCGCGCCCCCGGCGCGCGCGGGCGATGCTGCGTCCGCCGTTCCTGCTGCATCCGCAGCTCCTGCCGCGCCCGCCGCCTGCGAATTGCCGTCCTATCTGCTCGCGACCGACAGCCAGCTCCACAAGGTTGCTGATGCCGTGAAAGCAGGCAAACCCCTTGAGATTCTGGTCATCGGTAGCCGCTCGACCACGATTCCGGCCTCGGAGGACAGCTCCTACCCCGCGCGTATGCAGGCGATCCTGAAGGAAAAGCTGCCGCCGTCGGAGGCCGTGCACGTCTCCGTAGAAATACAGAGCAAGAAAACGGCAGAGGAGGCCGCCACCACCTTCGTTAAGCTGTTGGAAGCAAAAAGGCCTACTTTGGTCATCTGGCAGACCGGGACCGTGGATGCTATCCGAGCCATCGATCCCGACGATTTTCGCGGGGCAGTGACCGAAGGGGTTGCTGCTTTGCAAAATGCAGGGGCTGACGTCGTCTTGATGAACTTGCAATACAGCCCACGTACCGAAACCATGATCTCGGTGCCGCCCTATCTCGACAATATGCGGGTGGTGGCCCAGGAGCATGATGTCCCACTGTTCGACCGTTTCGCGATCATGCGGCAATGGAATGATCAGGGTCAGTTCGACCTGTTCAGCCCGTCCCGCGGCCCTGAACTGGCGAAACAGGTCCACGATTGCCTTGGCCGGGCGTTGGCACAGTTTGTGATGGACGCTGCCCATCTGGAGCCCGCCCAGCAGCAAAATTGAGGTCTAGCGTTAATGAGTTCTCTCCGCCCTTTTTGCCTGACGGCATGGCTGGCTGTGCCCGCAGCGGCAGCGCTGCTGTTGCTGGCGCCGGCATCACAGTCCCGCGCGCAGGCGCAAGCCGCGCAGGCAACGCCCGCGCCCACGCAGTCCGCTAATCCCGCGCCAGCGTCGCCCTCCCAGACCACCGTCGCCGCCACCCACCCGTCCGCTGAGCAGCGCGGCATCACCGCGCGCGCCATCGACAAGGTGAAGCAGGTCGCGAAATCCGCCGGCGACATCTTCAGCCGCGTGCCCTGTCTGGCGTCCAAGGGCGGCTCGAAGGCGATGGGCTCGCTGCCGCATGTCGCGGGCAAGCTCGTCGCCGGACAGCCCGTCGTGATCGTCGCGTTCGGTTCGTCGTCGACCGCGGGCTATGGCGCGAGCTCGCCCGATTTCAACTATCCCAACCGTCTCGCGGCGCAGCTTCGCCGGCAGTATCCGACCGCCGACATCACCGTCGCCAATGCCGGCGTCGGCGGCGAGGACGCGCCCGAAATGATGAAGCGCCTCCAGAAGGAGGTGATCGACGTGCATCCGGATCTCGTGATCTGGCAGGTCGGCACCAATGCCGTGCTGCGCAATCTCGATCCCGGCGACACCGCCAAGCTGGTCGAGGACGGCATCTCCCGCATCCAGGCCGCCGGCGGCGCCGATATCGTGCTGGTCGATCCGCAATACTCGCCGGCGGTCAACCAGCGCGCCGAAAGTGCCGGCAAGATGGTGAAGCTGCTCGGCAAGGTTGCCGAGCTCCGTCATGTCGGCATCTTCCCGCGCTTCGAGGTGATGCGCGATTGGCACGAGACGCAGTCGATCCCGGTGGAAAGCTTCGTCATCGCCGACGGCCTGCACATGAACGATTGGGGCTATGCCTGCTTCGCCCAGCTGCTCGGCGACGACATCATCCACTCCGTCGGCCAGATCAAGCTCGGCGTCAACGTGCCCGCGGATGTCCGGACGTATCGGCCGATGTAAGGTGGCGAATGGTGAGTGGCGAATAGCGAATAGAATCTGGTCTGTTCGCTACTCCCTATTCGCCATTCGCTGCTTCACGCCTTCTCCAGCGCCGCTGTCAGATCCTCGATCAGGTCATCCGGATGCTCCAGCCCTGCCGAGAAGCGGACAAAGCCTTCGCTGATGCCGAGCGCGGCGCGGTCTTCCGGCTTCAGCCGCTGATGCGTCGTGGTGGCCGGGTGCGTCACGAGGCTCTTGGCGTCGCCGAGATTGTTCGAAATCTTCGCGAGCTTGAGCTCATTGAGCACGCGGAACGCACCCTGCTTGCCGCCCTTCACCTCGAAGCCGACCAGCGTCGAGCCGCCGCGCATCTGCTTCTTCACGAGTGCCGCCTGCGGATGATCGGCGCGGCCGGGAAAGACCAGCCGGGAAATTTTCGGATGGCTCGCCAGCACGTCCGCAATGCGTGCCGCCGTCTCGGTCTGCGCGCGCACGCGCACGCCCAGCGTTTCCAGGCCCTTGAGCAGGACCCAGGCGTTGAACGGCGAGATCGACGGGCCGGTCTGGCGCATGAAATTGTGGATATGCTCGGCGATGAAGGCTTCCGACGACAGGATGATGCCGCCGAGACAACGGCCCTGGCCGTCGATGTGCTTGGTCGCGGAATACACCACGACGTCCGCACCCAATGCGAGCGGGCTCTGCCAGATCGGAGTCGCGAACACGTTGTCGACGATCAGCCGCGCGCCGCCCTTGTGCGCGATCTCGGCAATCCCGGGAATGTCGAGCACGTCGAGTGTCGGATTGGTCGGGCTCTCCAGGAAGAACGTCTTGGTGTTCGGCCTGAGCGCACGTTGCCACTGGTCGAGATCGAGGCCGTCGACCAGCGTGGTCTCGATGCCGTAGCGCGGCAGGAGATCCTGCACGACGTAGAGACACGAACCGAACAGCGCGCGCGAGGCCACCACGTGATCGCCGGCCTTCAGCGGCGCCAGGATCGCGGTCGTCACCGCGGCCATGCCGGTCGCGGCGGAACGAGCCGCTTCGGCGCCCTCGAGCTCGATCATGCGGCGCTCGAACATCGCGGTAGTCGGGTTGGAGTAGCGCGAATAGATGAAGCCGGGGTCCTCGCCCTTGAACCGCGCCTCGCATTCCTCGGCGCTGTTGTAGACATAGCCCTGGGTCAGGAACAGCGCCTCCGACGTCTCGCCATATTGCGAGCGCAGGGTGCCGGAATGGACCAGGCGGGTTTCGGGACGGTATTGCGTGGCGGACGCCGGGGACTTCGACATATGACCTCTCCAAAGTGACCATTCCTGAAAATGGTCACAAAAAAACCGGCCTGGATATTTCCACTGGCCGGGATCACAGAGGTCCCCGGCCTGTTTAGCGATTTATTTAACGTGGCTGCAAGCCGGCCGGCTCAAATCACCACGGGATAAGTCATGCTCATATTCCGCAATGCCCTTTTCGTCAAGGCGTCCATCGGATAGCCGTAAACGGCTCGTTTTTCCGTTGTTTTCGGATACGTTTGACCCCGAAGAGGACCACCGTTTGACGTTCACGGTTGCCGCCGACGCCAATGGTATCCTGCCCGACCGCATGATCGCGGCGATGGCGGCGGGCGGGCTCATCCTGCCCGCCTACGACTTCGTCGAAAGCCAGATCCAGCCGGCGAGCCTCGACCTTCGCCTCGGCGACATCGCCTATCGTGTGCGTGCCAGTTTCCTGCCCGGTCCCGGCGCCACCGTCGCCGAGCGCATCGACGAGTTGAAGCTGCACGAGTTCAGCCTCGCCGACGGCGCGGTATTGGAGACCAACTGCGTCTATATCGTGCCGCTGCTGGAAAGCCTCGCGCTGCCGCCGGAGATCGTCGCGGCCGCGAACCCGAAGAGCTCCACCGGCCGGCTCGACGTCTTCACGCGCGTGATCGCTGACGGCACCCGCCGCTTCGACATGATCGGCGCCGGCTATCACGGCCCGCTCTATGCCGAGATCAGCCCGAAGACGTTTCCAGTGCTGGTCAGCGAGGGCTCGCGCCTGTCGCAGGTGCGCTTCCGCACCGGAGACGCCATCCTCAACATCGACGAACTCGAGGCGCTGCACGCGGCTGAGCGTCTCGTCGACGTCGACGATGCCGATCTCGCCGGTGGCGTTGCGGTGTCCGTTGATCTCTCCGGCGAGAAGAGTGGCGGCTTCGTCGGCTATCGCGCCAAGCGTCATACCGGCGTGGTCGACGTCGATCGTCGCGCCGGCTATGCGGTCGAGGATTTCTGGGAACCGATGTCGGCGCGCCCCGACGGCAGCCTCATCCTCGATCCCGGCGAGTTCTATATCCTCGCCTCGAAAGAGGCCGTGCAGGTGCCGCCCGATTACGCCGCGGAGATGGTGCCGTTCGATCCGCTGGTCGGCGAGTTCCGCGTGCATTATGCCGGCTTCTTCGATCCCGGCTTCGGCTATGCCGGTGCCGGCGGGCTGGGATCGCGCGCCGTGCTCGAAGTGCGCTCGCGCGAGGTGCCCTTCATCCTCGAGCACGGCCAGATCGTCGGCCGCCTCGTCTACGAGAAGATGCTGGCGCGCCCCGACGCGATGTACGGCCAGCGTATCGGCTCCAACTACCAGGCGCAGGGGCTGAAGCTGAGCAAGCATTTTCGAGTGTAGCAGTTTCCCGTAGCCCGGATGTAGCGAAGCGAAATCCGGGACTCTCTCGCTTGTTGCACGATCCCGGATTATGCTTCGCTCCATCCGGGCTACCGCTGAGCTCGCCTCCGGTTGCGTCCCCCCATCCGCAATGACACACTCCTGCAAAACAACAAGCCGGGAGCGAACATGGCCGCCGCAGCAGACGTCGCGCAGGAAGCCCAATGGAAACGCTGGCGCGCGGTTGCTGATCTCTATCACGCCTATTTCACCGGGCTCATCCTCACCGTCGTCACGCGGCGCGGCACGGCGGATGCTGCGGAGTTCGTGTTTCGCGTGTTTCGCCGCCAGCAGCAGGAGCGCTTCCTGCCCGGGCTGGAAAAGCTCGGTCTCAGTCATTTGCCGCCGGCCGTCGCCGCGGCGCAATATCACTATCTCTCCAACTGGATCGGCGGCGTGCATGTCGAATACATGTACGAGAGCGCTGCCAAGGCCTGGATCCGCTATCCGCCGCCGCGCTGGATCTGGAAGGGCACCGCGATCTGCGGCGTGCCGGGCGAAGTCTCGCGCGCGATGCTGCGCGGCTGGCACGCCAACAACGGCGTCGCGCTCGGCGATATCAGGCTCGGCTTCGTTTGCACCAAGCAGAGCGTCGACGGCCAGGACGGGCTCGAAGGCTACTATCATCAGTACGATCATGCGCTCGAGCTCGACCAGCGCCTGGTGTTCGCGCGGCATCTGGAAGCGCCGCTGTTCGATGCGAACACCGCGCCGGCTCTGCCTGTCGCGAGCTGGCCGAAGCCGCGGCTCGAAAAAGCCTATCGCAACTACGCCATGGAATATGTGCGGACGGCAGCGCCGGTGATGGTGCAACTGTTCGGGCCGGAGGATGCGGGCTATCTCCTGCATCTCACCGGCAAGCTGATCGGCATGCAATACTTTGATGAAGTCGCAGCCGCACTGGCGATGAGCCGCGGCGGCGCGAGCGAATTCGCAGCGTTCCTCAACGCGCTGTTTGTTGCGCAGGACGATGTCGCCGATACGATGAAGTCCGAAGGCGCCTTCGAAATCCGCCAGCAAAGCTGGAAGCTGATGGACGACGTCGCCGACTATCACCGCGCCTGCGCCAAGGTGCTGGAAGGACTGTTTGAAGGTCTCGCCGCCGGCTGTGGCCGGCATATTGGCGTGCATATGCACCCCGCCACGGGCGGCCGTCCGCCTCTGGTCTGGACGATCGAGTAATTCCACCCGCTGAGATGCGCCGCCGCAGGGCACGTTTGCGTCTAGCGCAGGAGGAATCGCCGCACGCCGTGCTATCAAGCGCCTTGCCGCGCCTTTTGCGCGAAGAAAACAATTGGCACATCCTGTCGTTGCCGCGCCGTATCCGGCGATTCGTGCCCGGGAGAGGAAATGTCCGACATCGCCGAAATCCCGGTCGATGAACAAGAGCGTCCGCTGCCGCCGCCCCCGCGGCCGGTGAAAAGCGCGCTGATGGATGGCCCGATCCTGCGCACGCTGCTCGGGCTCGCCTGGCCGAATGTGGTTGCGCTCTCCGCCGGCACCTGCGTGGTGATCGCCGAGACCTCCTATATCGGCCGGCTCGGCATCGAAGCGCTGGCCGCGATGGCATTGGTATTTCCGACCGTGATCCTGACCATGACGATGTCGGGCGGCGCCATGGGCGGCGCGGTGGCTTCTGCCATCGCCCGCGCGATCGGCGCCGGAGATCGCGAGCGCGCCGGCACGCTCGCGGCGCATGCGCTCTTGATCGGCATCGCGTTCGGCCTCGTCTTCATGCTGGGCATGCTGATCTTCGGGCCGCGCGTTCTGGAAATGCTCGGCGGCCGCGGCGATGTGCTGACGCATGCGATCGCCTATACGCAGGTGTTTTTCGGCGGCGCGGTGCTGCCCTGGCTGCTCAACACCATGGCTGGCGTGCTGCGCGGCACCGGCAACATGAAGCTGCCGTCGCTGCTGATCCTCAACTCTGCTGTGTGGCAGGTCGTGCTCGGCGGCACGCTCGGGCTCGGACTCGGGCCGGTGCCGCAGCTCGGCATGCGCGGCGTCGCGGCCGGCGCGCTGATTGCCTATTCCATGAATATTTGCGTGATGGGCTGGTACCTGTTCTCCGGCCGCGCCCGAGTCGTGCCGAAACTGCGCGGGCTTCGGATCCAGTGGGCGATGTTCTTCGACATCCTCAGGGTCGGCGCCATCGCCTGCTTCTCGCCGCTGCAATCGGTGCTGACGATCTCGATCTTCACCCACATGCTGGCGAAGTTCGGCACCGCGATCCTCGCCGGCTACGGCATCGGCGCGCGGCTCGAATTTTTGCTGACCTCGATCGCGTTCTCGTTCGGCATCGCCTCGGTGCCGATGATCGGCATGGCGGTCGGCGCCGGCCGCATCGCGCGCGCCCGGCGCATCGCCTGGATCGCCGGTGCGAGCGCTTTCGTTGCCGTCGGCGCGCCGGCATGCCTCGTCGCGCTCTTTCCCGATCTCTGGGTCAACATCTTCACCGACAGCGCGACGGTGCTCGCCACCAGCCATCAATATCTATCGACGGTGGCGCCGTTCTACGCCTTCATCGGGCTCGCATCGACGATGTATTTCTCGTCGCAAGGCGCTGCCAAGGTGATCGGGCCGGTGCTCGCGCAGACCGTGCGGCTGATCTACATCGCGGCCTGCGGCTGGTGGCTGTCGACGCATGAGGCCACTGCCCAAAACTTCTTCTGGCTTGCCGCAAGCTCGATGGTCGTGCTCGGCCTGCTCTCATGCACCAGCGTGGTGCTGACACGCTGGGGACCGCGCGAAAGCAAGCCCGCGATCAGACCGGCTCTTTCGGCCGCAGCGGACTAGGACGGTGATCTTGAGGTAGACGAAGCCGGCCTACCAATTTTGTTTCTGAATGTTTCTTACCGCTCTTTGGCAATATTGAGTAATCGAAGCTGCGCTATGTCGAAGGCTCCGCGCCAGCTCTTGGGGACAACGTCACCTCGAGTTCCCCAAAGCACGGAAAGCCACCATGACCTCGATTTCGGCGCTCTCCTCCCACCACCACGCATCACCATTGCGGCGACTACAAGATGAACTGCAAGCGGAAGTCAGTTCAGGCGCGATCAATTCGTCCGATCAGTCGGCGCTGTCGTCCGCGCTCAGCGACATCGACTCCGCCTTGCAATCAAGCAGTGCGAGCGATCAGCCCAGCGGTAGCAAATCTTCGCCTGACGCTTTCAAGTCGAAGATCGATGATCTTATCCAGCAGGAAGTTTCGGCCGGAAAGTTGACCGACCAGCAGGCCACCGAGCTGCAAGGTATTTTCAAGGCAGCGCTCTCCCATGGACCGGCTGGAGCAGGCGGACCGGGTGGACCGCCGCCATCCGACGGGCCTGCTGCCGCCACCGGCCCGGATAGTTCGTCAAGCGGCAATTCGGCGGTGGACCTGCTCCAACAATTCCTTGATTCGCTCAAAAGCCTGCTCACGGATTCGACCTCTTCCAGCGCGACGGGATCAAGCGACACCACGAATGCAAGCGGATCGTCTTCGACCAACGGCCCGGATAGTTCGTCAAGCGGCGATCCGGCGACGGACCTGCTTGAGCAATTTCTCCAGTCGCTGAAAAGCTCGCTCGCGGATTCGACCTACAGCGCGAAGGGATCAAGCGACCCGACGAATGCAAGCGACTCCTCGCTTTCCGGGGTCCTGATCAACGATCGGATCTGATATCGGCGGCGCATCAACCAAAAAAGCTTAAACGCGGCGGCGGTACGCCGGCGCGCTTTAGCGATGCTTGTGGCGGCGATGGCCGCCGCCGACATTGGCGAGCCGCATCAGCTGCGGGATCATCGCCATCATGTCGCCGCCGCCGGAACCACCCAGCATGCCCATGATGTCGCCGCCGCCCATGCCGCCCATGCCGGCCGGCACATAGCCGCCACCGCCCATCGGCGTGTAGCCGCCGTAATTGGGCGCGCCGAAACCGCCGCCGAGATTGCCGCCGCCCATCATGCCGCCAAGCCCGCCGCCGCCATTCTCCATCATGCGGCTCATCATCGGGCCCATGGTCTGCATCATCATGCCGAAGCGGCGCTTGCCCATCTTTGCCTTCATCATCTCCAGCATCGGCGCCATCTGGGTCATCATGTCCTCGCCGCCGGCGCCTCCGCCGCCGCCGAAGCCCGCGAACTGCGCCTTGGCCGGCGTGCTCGTGACGGAAAATAGCAGCAGCACGGCTGCCGCCTGGCAGATCACCTTGTCCGCACCTCTCATGGCATGCTCCTCGCGTGCGTGGCCTCGCCGGGAGAGCGCAGCCAACCGGACGCACGCCGCCATGGTTACGGCGGAGGAGGGTGGGGCTCTGTGAGAAAAATCACAGAGCCGCGAGCATGATCCGGAAAAGTGCGCAGCGGTTTTCCGAAAAGATCATGCTCAAATAGAGGGTCACACCGCAGCGGGCGGAAACGCTCTGTGCATCGCGATCACGGCCTCCTTGGTCTGCCCTTGCACATAAGGCGCGAGCTCGTTCGGCAGCATGTCGATGATCCAGACAAGGCGGCACTTGCCTTTACCGTCGGCGATCACCTGCACCGATGCGCTGTAGTGCTTCAGCCGCTCGTTGCTGATCGCATAGACGAGGCGCTCCCGTGCATCGTTGCAATCAACCAGCACCTCGCGCGCCACCGAACCGTTGGCGAAAGTGACGATGCGCGCATCGCCGTCGAGCGTGCAGGCGGTGACGAAGCCCGGCACCAGTCGCTGATGTAGCGCGCCGAAATCGCGCACCGCATCCCAGACGTCATGCGCGGAGGCGTTGAGGGGAATGTCGTTGTGGATGGAGGCCATGTTCTCTCTCATGAGATGGAGTCATTCCGGGGCGCGCGAAGCGCGAACCCGGAATCTCGAGATTCCGGGTCTGGTGCTGACGCACCATCCCGGAATGACGGCGTATGTGGAGCGCGTTCTTCACGCGCTCACGTACAAACCGCCTCGACATTGTTCCCATCCGGATCGATCAAAAACGCCGCGTAGTAGGTCGGGCTGTAATCCTTGCGCGGGCCGGCGCCGCCATTGTCGCGGCCGCCGCTCTTCAGTCCTTCGCTGTGGAACGCCTTGACCGCGTCGTGATCGCCGGCGCGAAACGCGATGTGGGCGCCGTCGGCCTTCCGTCCCTGGTTCAGATGCAGCCAGAGCGCCGGTTCGCCCTTCGGCCCGAACCCGGCATAGCCGTCGCCGCTCGAGCACAGGACGTAGCCGAGCGGCGCCAGCACCGCGGTGTAGAAGCGCGTGGCGGCGTCGAGGTCGCCCACACGCAGTCCGATGTGGTCGTACATGGTCGTCTCCATTTTCAAAGCGCGCCGCAAGTGGCGCACGCCGGAGACGAAATTAGTCAGTTGAGGGCGAGCTGCTCTTGGAGAATCTTGCGCTCTCCCCGCGAGGCTTGGCGGAACTTCGTCGGCGACACGCCGGCGGCGCGGTGGAAGGTGCGGACGAAGTTGGAGAGATCTCCGAAGCCGACGTCATAGGCGATGTCGGTGACCGCGATGTCATCATCTGTCAGCAGGCGCGCCGCGTGCCGCAGCCGCGAACGCACCAGATATTGATGCGGGGTGACGCCGAGCACGGCCGAAAATAGCCGCAGGAAATGGAACGGGCTGAGGCCCGCCTGCCGCGCGGCCTGCTCGAGGTCGACCTCGGATTGCGAATTCTCGTCGATCCAAAGTGCTGCTTCCACCGCGCGGCGGCGGTCGCGCGCCGAAGGCCGCGTCTGCTTGCGCGGTTTGCCGGACACGACATCGAGGAAGCGACCCGCAAAAATCTGGCCGACCTCGTCGAGGGCGATGTCGCTGTTGCCATCTGCTGCCGCTTGCGCCAGCTCACCCAACACCATCAGCTCCGGCAATGGCGGCGTCGCGCCGACCCGCCAAACATCGCCGCGCCCGCCGAGGGCCTCGACGAGATCCTCGCTGAAGAAGAAGCACAGGCAGACATCACCGCTGACATGCTCATGCGTGCAGGTGTATTCGTCGCCGGGGGCGCCGACCAGCACCGAGCCCGCCACCAGCTCGAAGAAGCCGGCACGGCAATGGCAGCCAAAACTGCCGGCGCGGACATAGGCGATCGAATGACCGGTGCGGCACTCCGCAAATGGCTGGTCGCCTGGTCCCGCATCGCAGCGAAACTCGGAGACCGTCATCGACTGTGTCGTCAGCAGCGTGGTCGCATCCATCGCGCCTATCTAGGTGCCGGGCCGCGGCGGGGCAACGGGCAGCAGCACCTCGAACAGCGTGTTGCTAGCGACCGGATGGGCGCCCTCCAGCGCCAGCAGCCGCCGCTTCGAGATCTCCCCGCCGTAAGGCGAGAGCCGGTCGGCGTAGTTGCCGGCCTCCAGCACCCGGTGGCAGGGCACGATGAGCATGTAGGGATTTTTCGCGATCGCCTGCGCCACCGAATGCGCGGCGCCGGAGGCCCCTAACGCCTTGGCGACCTCATGATAGGTGCGCGTTTCCCCGCGCGGGATGGTGCAGGCGGTTTCGTAGACGCGCCGGTGGAAGCCGGGCACGCCGCCGGCGTCCAGGCTGACCTCGGAAAAATCAGGATCATTGCCTTGCAGCAGTACCGCGATGCCCTCGATCGCAAGCTCGGCGTTCTCGGACGGCCGCTGCTCGCGCGCCTCGGGATGGACCTGAAAGATCCGGCGCCGGGTGTCGAGCTCCCGCGCCTCCGGCAATTGCACGGCCACCACGCCTGAATTGCTCCAGACGATGCCGCAGCGCCCTATCGCCGTGTCGAATATCGCGTAAGCACGCCCTACCATGCACACGCCCCACTCAGTGCACGTCTCTCCCCAGACACGAGATCATAACACCGCCACAATCCGGCGCACCCGGAATCTTGCCAAGTCGTTAAGAAGCGTCAAGCCGGGCGCGCCAAAGCGCTTGGCGCGAGGCGCCGTCTCGGCTAATCAGGTCGGGCGCTGGCCACTGCGCGACGCGGGCGTAGTTCAATGGCAGAACGGCAGCTTCCCAAGCTGCATACGAGGGTTCGATTCCCTTCGCCCGCTCCATCCTGCTTCGCGCCCAGGCGCTTCGCAGGACTTCGATATTTCGGCACCGCGAAGCAGGATGCCCTTCGAAGCTTTAGCGGAGAAGGGCAACCGATGTTCTCCGTCGCGCGCCACGCAAAGATTCTAATATATTGGCCTCTCGATCCCGGCGCTCGCCGTGCTCCGCGCTAAGCTTGCTCATGCCTTGGCGAATGCGGTTTGGACGCCTGCTAGTATTCGGATGAAGGCCATGGACCAGCAAAAACTCGACCGCGCGATCGGCCGCCGCTTGAAGACGTTGAGGACGCAGGCCGGCATGACGCTGAACGAACTCGCCGCGCGTTCCGGCGTCAGCCGGGCCATGATCGGGCGGGTGGAGCGGGCGCAGAGCAGTGCGACCGCCGCGCTGCTCGGCAAGCTTTGCGCGGCGCTCGACGTATCGCTCAGCGACGTGGTGGCGCTCGCCGAAAAACCGCCGGAGCGGCTGGTGCGGCTTGCCGACCAGCCACACTGGCGCGATCCCGACAGTGGCTATCGCCGGCGCCACGCCTCGCCGACGGATGCGGCGAGCGGCATCGAGGTCATCGTCGTCGACCTGCCGGCGGGCGCGCGGGTGCCCTACAGTCCCTGGGGCCGCAACGCCTTCACCCAGCAGCTTCTGATGCTGGAGGGCGCGATCGCCGTGCACATCGACGCCAAGGCGGTTCGCCTGCGCGAGGGCGACTGTCTGGATTTCGACGTGATGCGCGCGGTGACCTTCGAGAACGAAACCAGGCAGGACGCACGCTACGTCATCATCACGCGCCGCGGCGCCTCTTACGGGAAAATGTGAGGCCCCGACGATGCAGATCCGCAATGGCGACACCACCGATCCGCGCGTGATCGCGCTGTTCGACCATCACGTCACGGCGGCGCGGGCGCAGACCGCGCCGGGCAGCGACCATGCGCTCGACCTCGCCGGGCTCCGCGCGCCCGATGTCGCGTTCTGGACCGGCTGGGATGGCGACACGCTGGTCGCCACCGGCGCGCTGAAGACGATTTCGCCCGATTATGGCGAGGTGAAGTCGATGCACACGCTGCAAACCACGCGGCGCCGCGGTTTTGGCGGCCGGATGCTCAGCCACATCATCACCGAGGCCCGCGCGCGCGGCATGACGCGGCTCAGCCTCGAAACCGGCTCATGGGACTATTTCAAGCCCGCGCACGCGCTCTACCAGGCGCACGGTTTTGTCTGCTGCGGTCCGTTCGAGGGCTATGTCGCGGATCCCAACAGTCTGTTTTTGACGCTCGACCTCGGCAGCTAAGGGCGGGTGGCGGATCGCACAACTGGAACTCGAATGCCGGAGCTTGTACCTCAAAATGAGTTGCGTACCTCAAATCACCTCTGCTAGCCTTCAGGCATGGCCGAGGAAACGACCGCGCCGCTGACGCTGAAGGACATCGCCCGCCAGGCTGGCGTCAGCCTCGCGACGGTCGACCGCGTGCTGCACAACCGCCCGGGCGTGCGGCCGGACACGGTTCGCCGCGTCAAGGAGGCGATCGCGCGCAATTCCTTCCAGCCGCATGTGGCCGCCGCCGAGCTCGCCCGCGGCCGCGTCCGCCGCTTTGCCTTCGTGATGCCGTCGGGGCCGAACCCGTTCATGCAGCAGATCCAGTCCTATCTCGGCGAGATGTCGGCCTGGCTCTCCGCGCGCCGCCTCGCGGTCGAGACGGTCGCGACCGACGTGTTCGATCCGTCCGTGCTTGCGGCCTCGCTTGAGGCGCTGACGGGCGATTACGACGGTGTTGCCGTCGTGGCGCTGGACCATCCGGGCGTCCGCGCTGCGATCAACGATCTCGTCGATGCCGGCACCAAGGTGGTGACGCTGGTCTCGGACGTGCCGTCGTCGCGCCGCCACCACTATGTCGGCATCGACAACATCGCCGCCGGCCGCACCGCAGGCGCGCTGGTCGGGCGGCTGGCCGGCCAACGGTCCGGCAAGGTCGCGATCGTCGCGGGCTCGCAGGGCCTGCGCGACCATGCCGAACGCATCTTCGGCTTCACCCAGGTGATGGCGTCGGAGTTTCCGGGGCTCAGCGTGCTGCCGGTGCTGGAAGGGCGCGACGAGGACGATCGTTCGGAACAGGTTTTGACTCGGATGTTCGGCAGGCATGCTGACATTGTCGGCCTTTATAACGTCGGCGCCGGCACGCAGGGTGTGGCCAAGGCGTTGAGCGATCAGGCGTTGAGCGATGCCGGCCGCGACAGGCAGGTGGTGTTCGTCGGGCACGACGTCACGGCGTTGACGCGACGGCTGTTGTTGCAGGGCGTGATGGATGCGGCGATCTCGCAGAACCCGGGACATGAGGCGCGCGCCGCCGTGCGCGTGCTGCTCGCGCTCGCCCGTGGCGAGCCGATCTTGAGTGAACAGGAGAAGATCAGGATCGACATCGTGATGAGAGACAATCTGCCGTAGCGGCAGGACGAACTTAAAAAACGGCCCATTGCGGGAAGGCGACGCAGTTCGCGCCGCAACGAGGCCGGAAGGGAGGACGGCGTGTATCTCGGAATGGACATCGGCACATCCGGTGTGAAGGCGGTGCTCGTGAGCAAAGCCGGCGCGGTCGTCGCGACGGCGGCGCGCGAGCTTGCGCTGTCGCATCCCGCGCCGCTGTGGTCCGAGCAGGATCCCGACACCTGGGTCGATGCGGCGATCGGCGCGGTTGACGATCTCGCAGTCCACCATCCGCGCGAGGTCACGCAGGTGCGCGGCATCGGGCTGTCCGGCCAGATGCACGGCGCGACGCTGCTCGACGAGGACGGCCGTCCGCTGCGGCCGGCCATTCTCTGGAACGACGGCCGCTCGCAGGCAGAATGCGACCGGCTCGAGCAGCGCTGTCCGTCGCTGCACGCCATTGGCGGCAATCTGGCGATGCCCGGCTTCACCGCACCAAAGCTGCTGTGGGTGGCGCGCCACGAGCCCGAGATCTTCGAACGGGTGGCAAAAGTGCTGCTGCCAAAAGCCTATGTCCGCTACCGCCTGACCGGCGAGATGGTCGAGGACATGTCGGACGCGGCCGGCACGCTGTGGCTCGATGTCGGCCAGCGCCGCTGGTCCGCTCTTCTGCTGCATGCGACCGGGCTCGATCTCCATCACATGCCGCGCCTGGTCGAAGGCAGCGAGGCCAGCGCGATGCTTGCGCCGGAACTGGCGCAGCGCTGGGGCATGGCGAAAAATGTCGTGGTCGCTGGCGGCGCCGGAGATTGCGCCGCGAGCGCGATCGGTCTCGGCGCGATCGCACCGGGCGATGCGTTCCTGTCGCTGGGAACGTCCGGCGTGGTGTTCCGCGTCACCGACAGTTTTGCGCCAGCGCCGGCGTCGGCCGTGCATGCCTTCTGCCACGCGCTGCCCGGCCTCTGGCACCAGATGGGCGTGATGCTGTCGGCCGCGGCCTCGCTGGCCTGGCTCGCCGGCGTGATGAAGACGCCGGCCGCTGCGCTCCTGGCGCCGCTCGGCGAACGCGTCGATGGACCCAGTCCCGTCAAGTTCCTGCCCTATCTCGACGGCGAGCGCACGCCGCACAACGATGCTTCCGCGAGCGGCGCCTTCGTCGGTCTGCGCGGCGCGACCGGGCGCGGGCAGATGGTCCAGGCCGTGCTCGAAGGCGTCGCCTTCGCCGCGCGCGATAATCTGGCGGCGCTGAGAGCGGCGAGCGGGCCGATCGCGGAGGTCGATCTCGTCGGCGGCGGCTCGCGCTCGCCGCTCTGGGCGCAGATCTGCGCCGACGTGCTCGGCATCCCCGTGCACCGCGTCGAGGAAGGCGAGGTGGGCGCCGCGCTCGGCGCCGCGCGGCTCGGCCGGCTCGCTACGACGGGCGAAGACCCCGCGCAGGTCTGCACGCGCCCACGACGGCTCGCGAGCTTCGCGCCCCGCGCATCCGTCGCATCCGCCTATGACGACGCCTATCGCCGCTGGCGAGAGCTTTATCCCGCGTTGAAGGAGCCTGCTTAAGTGAACGCGTCAGCCAAATTCTTCGATGCAAGCGCACCCATCGCCTTTGGCGGCAAGGATGCCAAGAGCCCGCTCGCCTTCCGCTGGTACGACAAGGATCGTATCGTGCATGGCCGGCGGCTCGAGGATCATTTGCGCTTCGCCGTCTGCTACTGGCATTCGTTGTGCTGGCCCGGCGGCGACCCCTTCGGTGGCGAGACATTCTTGAGGCCCTGGCACCATGGCCCCGATCCGATGGCGCTGGCGCGGGCCAAGGCCGATGTCGCCTTCGAGCTGTTCCGCCTGCTCGATGTGCCCTTCTTCACCTTCCACGATGTCGATGCGGCGCCGGAAGGCAACTCGCTCGCGGAATCCGTCGCCAACCTGAATGCCATCGCCGATCTGTTCGAACGGAAGATGGCCTCGAGCAAAGTGCGCCTGCTCTGGGGCACAGCCAACCTGTTCACGCACCGCCGTTACATGGCAGGCGCCGCGACCAATCCAGACCCCGAGATATTTACCTATGCTGCAGGCCAGGTCCGCGCCGCGCTCGACGTGACGCACCGGCTCGGCGGCCAGAACTATGTGCTCTGGGGCGGGCGCGAGGGCTATGAGACCCTGCTCAATACCGATCTCAAGCGCGAGCTCGACCAGCTCGGCCGCTTCGTCGCGCTCGTCGTCGAGCACAAGCACAAGATCGGCTTCAACGGCCCGATCCTGATCGAGCCCAAGCCGAAGGAGCCGACCAAGCATCAATACGATTTCGACGTCGCCACCTGTTACGGCTTCCTCCAACGCTACGACCTCCTGAGAGACGTCAAGCTCAACATCGAGCAGAACCACGCCATCCTTGCCGGCCACTCCTTTCATCACGAAGTCGCGCTCGCCGAGGCCCTCGGTATCTTCGGCTCGCTCGACATCAATCGCGGCGATGATCTGCTCGGCTGGGATACCGACCAGTTCGCGATGAACGTACCCGAGCTCGCGCTGGTATTCCACGAGCTCCTGAACCGTGGCGGCTTCACGTCAGGCGGGCTCAATTTCGACGCCAAGATCCGGCGCCAGTCGATTGATCCCGACGACCTGATCCACGCCCATGTCGGCTCGATGGATGCCTGCGCGCGGGCGTTCCTCGCCGCCGCCGACATGTTGGATGCCGGCGTCCTCACCGCGCCGCTCGCAGAGCGCTATGGTGGTTGGGCCGGCAGCGAGGGACGCGCCATTCTCGGCGGACAACGTTCGCTCGCCGATCTCGCCGACCGCGCGCTCGGTCCCGGCTTCGATCCGCAGCCGCGCTCGGGGCGGCAGGAATATCTGGAATCCCTGGTCAACCGCTATGTCTGAGGAAGGCCGCTGATGGCAAGTGCTGAAGCAACACCGGTCCTTGAGCTGACCGGGATTGGCAAGGAGTTCGGCGCGATCCGCGCGCTGCACGGCGTCGACATCCAGGTCTTCCCCGGCGAAGTGGTCGGCCTGATGGGCGACAACGGCGCCGGCAAGTCGACGCTGGTGAAGATCATCGCCGGCAATTTCCGCCCCAGCCATGGCGAGGTCCGGTTCGGCGGCAACGCCGTGCATTTCAACCGTCCGATCGATGCGCGCGCCGTGGGCATCGAGGTCGTTTACCAGGACCTTGCGCTTGCCGACAATCTGACCGCGGCCGCCAACGTCTTCCTCGGCCGCGAGCTCAAGCGCAAATTCGGACCGTTCGCCCTGCTCGATCACACAGCGATGGCGGCGCGCGCGCTGGAATTGTTCGGTGAGCTGCGTTCCGAGACGCGACCGCACGATCTCGTCAAGCAGATGTCGGGCGGCCAGCGCCAGGCGGTTGCGATCGCGCGGACGCGGCTCTCCAACGCCAGGCTGGTGATGATGGACGAGCCGACCGCCGCGATTTCGGTGCGTCAAGTCGAGCAGGTTCTGAGCCTCATCCATCGCCTGAAGGAGCAGGGCGTTGCCGTCATGCTGATCTCGCACCGCATGCCCGACGTGTTTGCGGTCTGCGACCGTGTCGTTGTCATGCGCCGCGGTGAAAAGCGGGCCGACAAGGCGATCCACCAGACCAGTCCCGAAGAGGTCACCGCCCTCATCACCGGCGCGAAGGAGGCGGCGTGATGGCCATGCCCCTGGAAAATCCGATCACCTTCTCCAACATCGGTCGTATCAGATGGTGGCAGCGCGGCATCTTCGCGTCGCAGACCGGATACGTGCTGCTGGCGCTGATGGTGCTACTGGTGGTGATGCATTTCGCCAGCCCCTATTTCTTCACCGAAGGCAACATGCAGAACGTGGCGAAGAACTTTTCCTTCATCGCCATCGCGACCCTCGGCGTCACCTTCGTCATCGTCACCGGCGGCATCGATCTGTCGGTCGGCTCGATGATGTGCTTCTCCGCCATGATCACCTCAATGGTCATGACCGAGCTGTCGACACCCGGCATGCCCGGCGCCGCCCTGTTCGTGCACATGGCCGCCGACGGCAAGACCGTGCTGGCCAACGTGCCGGGCCTGATCCTGCTGGTCTCGGTGCTCGCCGGACTTGGCGTCGCGCTGATCGGTGGACTCGTCAACGGCTTCTGCATCGCGGTGCTGGGCCTGTCGCCCTTCGTCACCACGCTCGGCATGCTCTCGATCGTGCGCGGGCTCGGCTACGTCGTCTCCAATGGCCGCGGCAGTTTCCCGGGCGGCCCGGACGCCGATTATTTCTATGCGCTCACCTCCGGCGACGTGCTCGGCGTACCCGTGCCCTTCATCTATCTCGTGATCCTCGCGCTGATGATGGCCGTCGTCCTGCACCACACCTCCTTCGGCCGCCACGTCTTCGCGCTCGGCGGCAACGAAAAGGCGGCCGAGTTGACCGGCATCCCGGTGGTGCGGGTGAAGATCGAGGTCTACGTGATCTGTGCGCTTGCCGCGGGGCTCCAGGGCATCATCATTTCCGGCTGGCTGGGGTCGGCACCGGCCAACATGGCGACGTCCTACGAGCTCAACGTCATCGCGGCGGCCGTCATCGGCGGCGCCAATCTTGCGGGCGGCGTCGGCGGTCCGCTCGGCGCCATCGTCGGCTGCGTGCTGCTCGAGGTAATTCGCAACGGCCTCGTTCTCGCGCAGGTCAGCTCCTACTGGCAGCAGACGTTGGTGGGCGTGATCATCATCCTGGCCGTACTGGTCGACCGCATCCGCTCGCGGATGATCTGAGGTGACGTCTTTCGGGAGGGCAACCAAGATATCGTCTATCCGTCTCCCGGACGATTTTTAGAGGATAGGCATAAGATGTGTGGAGGAGACAATGAGGAAACTTCTTCTTGCTGGCATGGCCGTCGCGATGATGGCGACCCCGGCATTCGCGGCGAACTACCGTTTCGTGATCGTGCCCAAGGCGATGAACAATCCGTTCTTCGACTTCGCGCGTGACGGCTGCCAGAAGCGTGCCAAGGAGCTCGGCAACATCGAGTGCATCTACAAGGGACCGGTCGAGCACGAGCCGGCGACGCAGGCGCAGATCATCCAGGATTTCGTCACCCAGAAGGTCGATGGCCTCGCGATTTCGGTCGCCGACGTCGCCGCCATGACCAAGTCTATCGAGGCGGCAACCGCGGCCGGCATTCCCGTCATCACCTTCGATGCCGATGCGCCGGGCTCGAAGCGCATCGCTTATATCGGCACCAACAACAGGGAGTTCGGTGTCGCGCTCGGCAAGCAATTGCTGAAACTCCGGCCTGACGGCGGCAAATACGCCATGGTCTCCGGCGGTCCCGGCGCCAAGAATCTCGCCGAGCGCGTCGATGGCGTCCGCGAGGCGCTGAAAGGCTCGAAATGGACCGAGGTCGGCGGCTCGCCGACCTTCTGCAACGACGATCCCGCGCTCGCAGTCCAGCAGATGACCGACCTACGCACTGCTACGCCGGATCTGGCCGCGATTGTTCCCATCGGCGGCTGGCCGATGTTCGCGCCGGAAGGCTTCAAGGCCTTCGCCAGCAGGTACAAGAGAGACATCGATTCCGGCAAGTTCACGCTGGTCGTCGCCGATACGCTGAAGATGCAGCTCGAGCTGCTGCGCGACGGTTATGCGAATGCGCTGGTCGGCCAACGCCCGCTCGAGATGGGCGAGAAGGCGATGGACACGCTCCTCGCCATCAAGAAGGGCGAGAAGGTGCCGGAGATCGTCTACACCGGCCTCGATCTCGTGACCAAGGACAACGTTGCGCAGATGTTGAAGTAGGAGTGTTGTCAGCCCCGCACTCCTGCGGCTCTCTCCCGCTTGCGAATCCCGCAAGCGGGAGAGCTGAATTGGACTGTTGGAAGGAATGGGAATGAAACAGTCACGGCTTGGCACGCTCGAAGTGACATCAATCGGTCTCGGCACGGCACCTCTCGGCGGACTGTTTGCACCGGTCAGCGATGCCGATGCGGAGGCGACGATCGCGCGGGGCTGGTCGGCCGGCATCCGCTTCTACGACACCGCGCCGCTCTACGGTTTTGGTCTGGCGGAGTGGCGGCTGGGCGCCTTCCTGCGGCAACAGCCGCGTGATTCCTACGCCATCTCGACCAAGGTCGGCCGCCTGCTGCGCGCGCCCGATGGCGTTGCCGCCGAGGACGACCATTACAAGAGCGGGCAGCGCGAACGGCCGGTGTTCGACTTCAGCCATGACGGCGTGATGCGGTCGGTGGAGGAGAGCCTTATTCGCCTTGGGCTCGACCGCGTCGATGTCCTGCTCGTGCATGATCCGGACGATCACTATGACGACGCGGTTGCCGGCGCGTTCCGCGCGCTAAAACGCCTGCGCGCCGACGGTACGGTCAAGGCGATCGGCGCCGGCATGAACCAGTCGGAGATGCTGGTTCGTTTCGCCGAAGCCGTGCCGGTCGATTGCTTCCTGCTCGCGGGGCGCTATACGCTTCTCGACCAGGGCGCGCTGGATGCGCTGTTCCCGGTCTGCGGCGAAAGGAACATCGGCGTCCTGCTCGGCGGCATCTACAACAGCGGCATCCTCGCCAATCCGCATGCCGGCGCGAAGTTCAACTATCAGGATGCCGACGCGGTGCTGATTGCGCGGGCGCGCGAGCTCGACGAGCTCTGCCGCAAGCACGGCACCGAGCTGAAGGCCGCCGCGCTCCAGTTCTGCATGGCGCATCCCGCGGTGACGGTCGCCGTGATGGGTGCGCGCAACGCCACGGAGGTCGCCGACAACATCGCGATGTCGGAGAGCACGGTGCCGCCGGGCTTCTGGCAGGAGCTGCGTGCGCGAAAGCTCGTCGACGCGCGGGCGCCGCTGCCGGGAGGAGCGTAAGGCATGATCATCGACGGCCACCAGCATTTCTGGGACCCGGAACGCGCCGACTATCCCTGGATGGACGCGCCTGAGCTTACGCCGATTTGCCGCGCCTTCGGTCCCGCGGATCTCGCACCGCTGTTGAATGCGAACGGCATCGACGCAAGCATCGTGGTGCAATGCCGCTCCGCGCTGGCGGAGACCGAAGAGTTTTTGCGCATCGCGCGCGAAAACCCTTTCGTTGTCGGCGTGGTCGGCTGGGCCGATCTGACCGACGGTTCGCTCGACGAAACGCTCGACCGGCTGCGTGCTTCGCCCGGCGGCGAAAAGCTGGTCGGCATCCGCCACCAGGTTCATGACGAGCTCGATCCTGATTGGCTGTTGCGTGAGGACGTCCAGCGCGGCCTCACCGCAATGTTCGCCCGCGATCTCGCCTACGATTTCCTGGTCCGCACCCGCGAGCTGCCGGCCGCGATCGCGACCGCGCAGGCCTTTCCGCAAGCGTGCTTCGTGCTCGACCACGCCGCCAAGCCGCCCATCGCCGATGGCTGGAGCACCGAATGGGCCGACCGCGTCGCCGCGCTCGCTGCTTGCGGCAATGTCTGGTGCAAGATCTCAGGGCTCGCGACGGAAGCGAAATGGAACGACTGGGATGCGGAGCGGCTCTTTCCGTTCGTTGAACACGCCGCAAAGTGTTTTGGCGCGGACCGCCTGATCTTCGGCTCCGATTGGCCGGTGTGCTTGCTCGCGGGGAGTTACGGCGAGATCAAGGGTGCGCTGGAGGAATGTCTGGCGAAGCTTGGCCCGCACGTGCGCAACAAGGCATTCGGGGTGAATGCACAGCAGGCGTATCGGTTGGTGGCTGGCTAAAGCCTGCGCGCTCTGCTCTTCCTTCTCCCCTTGTGGGAGAAGGTGGCGAAGCCGGATGAGGGGTCTCTCTCCGCGAATTCCTCTCCGCGAGAGTCATGCGCGGAGAGAACCCCTCACCCCAGTGAGCCCGTGTCTCCGAGCGGAGCTGCCCTCTCCCACAAGGGGAGAGGGCGCAGCAACGAGCAGGGCCCCTCACGCCCCCGCGGGCACCTGATCCAGAAATCCCATGATGCTCCTGATGCGCCCATCCCTGAGCACCGCAAAATCAGTACCCTTGATCGGGCTGTCGACGCCGTCGGGGCCTAGGCCCCAGCTGAAACGGACATGGTCGCCATAGCCGTTGGGCTCGCCGATCAGCTTGAACTTGAACTCGGGAAAGCGCTGCTGCACGCTGGCGATCAGTGCATCGACGCCATCATGGCCGTCGCCCTTCATCAGGGGATCGACATAGCTCGCATCCGCCGTCCAGTTTTCGCTCAGCAGCGCGCGCCGGCGGCTTGCCGTGCGCTCGTTCCAGAGATCGATGTAGCGGCGGGCGATAGCGGTGGGATCGGTCATGGTGCTCTCCTTCGATGGCGCCGTGTCGTTCGGCTGTCCCTGACTATCGAAGGATTACGCGCGCGGATCGATTACCTCGGAGATCATGCTCGCACAAAGAACTGAAGCGCGACGATATTTTCATCGCGCCTCAGTTGCATGCTGGTCTTTTGCGAAAATTACTTCGCGGCAGTGACCATGATCTCGACGGTATATTGCGCGGCCGCGAGCTTGGCTTCGACGGTGGCGCGGGCCGGGGTGTTGCCGGGCGAGACCCAGGCGTCCCACACCGCGTTCATCTCCTGGAACGTCTTCATGTCGGTGATGTAGATCGTCGCCGACAGCAGTTTCGACTTGTCGGTGCCGGCCTTGGCGAGATGGCTGTCGATCGTCGCCAGGATGTCCTGGGTCTGCTTGGTCACGCTCTCGCCGGCGGCGTTGTTGGCGACGACACCGGCGAGATAGACGGTGTCGCCGTGCACAACGACCTGGCTCATGCGTGGGCCGGTTTCAAAACGTTGAATGCTCATTGGGGTCTCCTTGAATGGCGGCCCTGTCTAGCGCAGCACTTCGCGCTCCGCCACCCCGGCGGCGCATGCGTGGTCGGCAACGCAGGCCTGCCTACGGAAATTGACTGAGGAACGTCCAGATCGTCTCGGCGCCGTCGATGTCACCGTTCTGCGGTCCGAGCAGGCCCGCCGCGACCTTCGGGAAACGGGCATCCGGAGAAAATCCGGGCATGCGGTGGCCGCCACGGTTGACGCGATAAAGCACGACGTCGTGCCCGCCGGGACACCGCGAGGAAATCCGCGTGACGGTGGACTGGTCGGAGGGCGCTCTGTCGGGCAGGTCCGTCACGCCGGCGTCACCGGTCTCGCAGCCATTGAGCTTGCGCCAGAACGCCAGCGTCTCGGCGGTCGACCAGAACCCGTCCGCGGCATAATAGCTCGATCCGCGTCCACCCTCGTAGGGGACCAGCGGGTCGGCCGTGCCGTTCATGATCAGCATCGGCAGCGGCCGCGATGGATGGCACGTGACGGCGGCTTCGTCGGTGAGATTCATGATCACGCTCGCGCCGGCCGCAAACAGATCGGCGCGGGCGCAAGCGAGCGTCATCGCCATGGCGCCGCCATTGGAGACGCCGGTGACATAGACGTGCCTGGTATCGGCCGTGCCGTCGGCCACCAGCTTCTCGACAAGCTTTGCGATGAATGCGATGTCATCGGTGCCCGCGGGTGGTCCACGCAGCGCAGGTCCTGCCTTGGTCCTCGCGTCGGCCCAGGCGTTGTTGAGCCCGTCCGGAAAGACCACGGCCAGGCCCTCGCGCTTTGCGACCTGCGGCCATGCCGTCCGGGCGACCATGTCGGCGCCGCGCTGGGTCTTGCCATGCAGCACGATTACGAGCGGTGCCGGCTTTTTCGCTGGCAGTTGCGCGCTATAGGATCGCTTCGCGCCGTTGACGTCGATCGTATCGGCGGATGCGGCCGAAGCGGCGGCCAATGCCGCAACAAGCGGCCCGATGCGCATCCACCGTCGCACTAGCTTGCCGCTTTCGCCGCGGCGCGGCCCGCATTGCGGCCCGAGAACAGGCAGCCGCCGAGGAAGGTGCCTTCGAGCGAGCGATAGCCGTGCACGCCGCCGCCGCCGAAGCCCGCGGCTTCGCCGACCGCGTAGAGGCCGGGAATGACCTGGCCGTCCTCTCCGAACACGCGCGAGTCGAGATCGGTCTCGAAGCCGCCCAGCGTCTTGCGGGTGAGGATGTTGAGCTTGACCGCGATCAGCGGCCCGCGCGTGGGATCGAGAATCCGGTGTGGCGAGGCCGTGCGGATCAGTCTGTCGCCGATGTAGCGGCGCGCGTTGTGGATGTTCATCACCTGCGCATCCTTGACGTAAGGATTGGCGATCTCGCGGTCGCGCGCCTCGATCTGCATCCGCACCTCGTCGAGCCTGAGCAGGTCGTTGCCGGCAAGCTTGTTCATCGCCGCAACGAGGTCCTCGAGCTTGTCGCGCACGATGAAGTCGACACCGTGGCGCTTGAACGCCTCTACCGGCGCGGGCGCGCCCTTGTTGGTGGCGCGGCGCAAGGTCATGCGCCAGCTCTTGCCCGTGAGGTCGGGATTCTGCTCCGAGCCCGACAGCGCGAATTCCTTCTTGATGATGCTCTGCGTCAGGATGAACCAGGAATAATCGTATCCCGTGGACATGATGTATTGGAGCTGTCCGAGCGTGTCGGAGCCGGGAAACAGCGGCGCCGGCAGCCGCGTGCCCGTGGCGTCGAACCACATCGAGGAGGGGCCGGGCAGGATCCGGATGCCGTGGCGTGGCCAGATTGGATTCCAGTTCTGGATGCCCTCGACATAATGCCACATGCGGTCGCGGTTGATCAGCCGCGCGCCGGCCTTCTCGGTGATGCCGATCATGCGGCCGTCGACATGTTCGGGCACGCCGGAGATCATGAATTTCGGCGGCTCGCCCAGCCGCTTCGGCCAGTTCTGCCGCACCAGCTCGTGATTGCCGCCGATGCCGCCGGAGGCGACGATCACGGCCTGCGCCTTCAACGAAAACTCGCCGACTACATTGCGCGACGAACTCTTGCCGCGTTCGACATGATCAGGTTCGAGAATGACGCCGCTGATGCCATCGATGGTGCCATTGGTGACGGACAGCGCATCGACACGGTGACGGAACTTGAAGACGAGCCGCCCGCTCTTGACGGCTTCGCGCGCGCGACGCTCGAACGGCTCGACGATGCCCGGGCCCGTGCCCCAGGTGACGTGAAAGCGCGGCACCGAATTGCCATGGCCCATTGCGTCGTAGCCGCCGCGCTCGGCCCAGCCGACCACGGGAAAGATGCGATGACCCATCGCGCGCAGCCAGTCGCGCTTCTCGCCTGCGGCAAACGCCACATAGGCCTCGGCCCATTGGCGCGGCCAGAAATCCTCGTCGCGGTCGAAGCCGGCGGTGCCGAGCCAGTCCTGGAAGGCAAGCTCGAAGGAGTCCTTGATGCCGAGCCGGCGCTGCTCCGGCGAATCGACCAGGAACAATCCGCCGAACGACCAGAACGCCTGGCCGCCGAGCGACTGCTCACCTTCCTGGTCGACCACGATCACCCGCTTGCCGGCATCCGCGATTTCGGTTGCCGCCACCAGTCCCGATAGTCCCCCGCCGACGACAATGACGTCCGCTTGCTCAGTCATGAGTTCCCCCCTGTAGTTGTCCGGATTGAAGCCAGCGGTTGCAGCTGAGATCAAGGGTGTGGCGCGTAAGACATCATTAACTTGTTCCACTTTGGGACCAAGCCCGCCGAGTGCAGCGCGGACGCAACACTGGATTTGAATTTGTTTTGAGCGAGCCGGCCTGCCTAGACAAAACCGCGGTTACGACGGACGCTAGCGGCGCATCACCACCTGACACACAGATTCGAATTCGACTGGGGCGGGGCACAATGAAGTTTCTGACGGGGCTGCTCGCGGCGGTTCTCCTGATCGCGGGCATGGGGGCTTCTCACGCAGTGGTTCGGATCGCGGATGACCGCGGCGGCCGGATCGGAACCTACGTCGACAAATATCAGGACCTGCGGCAGTCCGGCGACACCGTCATCATCGACGGCCTCTGTGCCTCCGCCTGCACCATCGTCCTCGGCGCCATTCCGCGCGACCGTATCTGCGTCACCTCGCACGCGACGCTCGGCTTCCACGCCGCCTGGGATTTCGGCACCAACGGCCGGGCCATCACAAATTCCGAGGCGACCCAGATGCTCTACGCGATGTATCCGTCGCAGGTGAAACGCTGGATTATGCAGCGCGGCGGCCTCACCCCGCATATGCTCTTCCTGAGGGGCAAGCAGCTCCAGGCCATGTACAAGCCCTGCTACCTCGACGCGCAGGCCTCGGCGATCAAGCCGTCGTCGCGGTAGGCGCGGCCGGTTCACGCCGGCCTCTCCTTCTCGCGCTGATTTTTCCGTTTCGTCATGGCCGGGCTTGTCCCGGCCATCCACGCACGTCCGCTCGGTCCGAAAGACGTGGATGCCCGGGACAAGCCCGGGCATGACGGAGAACCTCATTCGCACGTGATCTCCAGTCCATCCGCCGCTTGCCGGTCGGCACGCCAGCGCCTATTTGAAAGGCAGGGAACCGGGGCTTCCGTCCCCGATCGTTGTCATGGCTCAACCGCTGCACACCACCCATCCGGTCTCGGACAATTCGCCTACTGCCGGCCGGACGCCGTTCGTGCTGCTGTTCGCGGCTGGTGGGATCAGTGGGCTCGTCGTGATCGGCGTGCTGGCGCTGTGGTTCCACTACGGCACCCAAATGTTCTTCGAAATGATCAGGACCGGATTTGCCGCCTGCTTCTGATCCGCGACAGGAAGTGTTCCGCCCATGAGTTCCGCCACCCGCCCGCTGGTGATCGCAACTGCCTTCGCCGCAAGCCTCGTCGTCGGGCTCCTGATCATATTCTGGGCCATGGGCGGGGTGAGCAAGGTGGCGCAGCCGGCCGCGATCGGCGGCCCGTTCCAGCTCACCGACCAGAATGGCAAGACCGTCACCGACAAGAACTTCAAGGGCAAGCCGACCCTGATCTTCTTCGGCTACACCCATTGCCCCGACGTCTGCCCGACCTCTCTGTTCGAGATCTCGGAAGTGCTGCGGGCGATGGGCAAGGATGCCGACAAGGTCAACGCCATCTTCATCTCGGTCGATCCCGAGCGGGACACCCAGGCCGCGATGAAAGACTATCTCACGAGCTTCGATCCGCATCTCGAGGGCCTGAGCGGCGATCCCGCCGAGACCGCCAAGGTGATCACGTCCTATCGGGTCTACGCCAAGAAGGTGCCGACCAAGGACGGCGACTACACCATGGACCACACCGCGCTGATCTATTTGATGGACCGCGACGGCAGGTTCGTCTCGCCGTTCAACCTGAAGCGCAGCCCCGAAGAAGCGGCGACAGAGCTGAAGCGGTATCTCTGACGTTTGTTCGATCGAGCCGCGAACTCCGCTGCACCTCTCCCGCTTGCGGGGGAGGTCGGCGCGAAGCGCCGGGTGGGGGCTCTCTCCTCTTGGGGAACGTCGCCTGCGGATGCACCCCCACCCCAGCCCTCCCCCGCAAGCGGGAGAGGGAGTCCACCGCCCTTTGAGGCCGCAATCGGCGCTCGCGTTCCCGGCGGGATGGTCTATAAGGCGCTCCGATCCCAACGAAATTCGTTCATTTCCCGCCGATGGCCGCATCGCGACAGGTAAAATCGCTCCAAACCGTTCGCCGTGTCCTGCTTGGGCTGGCGGCCGGCTTCTGCCTGCTCGCAGGCCTGACCGGCGCAAAAGCCCAGGCCCCGGCGGCGCCTCAAGCCTCGCCTCGGGCCGCCCCCCAGGCCGTGCCCGGTTTCTGGGACCCGCGACGGCGCCCGGAGCGACCGGACCTGTCGCGCCTGACCGTAATCCGCTTCCTGACCGAGACCGACTATCCGCCGTTCAACTACACCGGCGCCGACGGCAATCCGGCCGGCTTCAACGTCGATCTCGCCCGCGCGCTGTGTGAGGAGATCAAGGTCACCTGCACGGTGCAGATGCGCCGCTTCGAGACGCTGGTCGATGCGCTCGCCTCCAACCGGGGCGACGCCATCATCGCCTCGATGGCGGTGAGCCCGCAGCTCCGCGCCCGCGTCGATTTCACCGATCCCTACTATCGTGTGCCGGCGCGCTTCGCTTCGCGCAAGGATGCGGTGATGCCGGAGATCCGCCCGGAATATCTCGAGGGCAAGAAGGTCGGCGCGATCGCGGGCTCCGCGCATGAAGCCTATCTGAAGGCGATGTTCACCGACGCCGAGCTGCACGGTTATCCCAACGACGACGCGATGCGCGGCGCCTTGCGCAAGGGCGAAGTCGATTTCATCTTCGGCGACGCCATCTCGCTGGCGTTCTGGATCAACGGCACTGATTCGGGCGATTGCTGCGCCTTCTCCGGCGGCCCCTTCGTCGAGAGCCGCTTCTTCGGCGAGGGCATCGGCATCGCCGTGCGCAAGGGTAACGACGTGCTGCGCCAGGCCCTGAACTGGGCGCTGTTCCGCGTCTGGGAAAAGGGCCGCTACACCGATCTGTGGCTGCGGTATTTTTCGGTGAGCCCGTTTTAGGTTCTTCTTCGTCTCTCCCCGCCTGCGAGGAGAGGCCGGATCGCATCGTCAGATGCGGTCCGGGTGAGGGGGACTCTCCGCGAGTCCAACTCTCACCGTGATTGCGGAAGCAGCCCCGCACCCAACCCTCTCAGGGCGAGCGAAGCTCGTCCCGGCCCCGTAAGAACGGGGCGAGGGAGTAGGCGCGGCGAAAGCCGCACGAACTTTTGCATTCTGCCCGGAAATCGCTATTTTCCGCGGCCCGGAGGCCCTTAATGTCCGTTATCGATCTTGCCGCAAACCCGAGCGACCTGCGTGTGCTCGCCGAACAATCCAGCGCCTGGCCGTTCGAGCAGGCGAAGGCGATTGTCGCGCGTCTGAAAAAATCGCCCAAGGACGAGGTGCTGTTCGAGACCGGCTACGGCCCGTCCGGCCTGCCGCATATCGGCACTTTCGGCGAGGTCGCGCGCACCTCGATGGTGCGCCACGCCTTTCGCGTGTTGACCGAGGACAAGATCAAGACGCGCCTGCTCGCGTTCTCCGACGACATGGATGGCTTCCGCAAGGTGCCGGACAACGTGCCGAACAAGGATCTTCTGGCGCAGTATCTCGGACGGCCGCTGACCGCCGTGCCGGACCCGTTCTCGAACGAATATCCTTCGTTCGGCGCCGCCAACAACGCGCGCCTGCGCGCCTTCCTCGATCATTTCGGCTTCGACTACGAGTTCGCGAGCTCGACGGACTATTACAAATCAGGCCGCTTCGACGCGACGCTGCTGAAGATGCTCGCTGCCTACGACCAGATCATGGCGATCATCCTGCCGACGCTCGGGCCCGACCGTCGCGCGACCTATTCGCCGTTCCTCCCGATCAGCAAGACCACCGGGATCGTGCTCCAGGTGCCGATGATCCGCCGCGATGTTGCGGCGGGCACCGTGACCTATGTCGATCCGGACAGTGGCGAGGAAGTTGAAACGCCCGTCACCGGCGGTAACGTCAAGTGCCAGTGGAAGGCCGACTGGGCGATGCGCTGGGTCGCGCTTGACGTCGACTATGAGATGGCCGGCAAGGACCTCATCGACTCCGTGAAGCTGTCGGGTGCGATCGCAAAGGCGCTCGGCGCCACGCCGCCCGAAGGTTTCAACTACGAGCTCTTTCTCGACGAGAAGGGCCAAAAGATCTCGAAGTCGAAGGGCAATGGGCTCACGATCGACGAGTGGCTGCGCTACGCCTCGCCGGAATCGCTGTCGCTGTTCATGTATCGCGAGCCGAAGGCGGCGAAGCGGCTCTATTTCGACGTCATTCCGCGCAATGTCGACGACTACCAGCAGTTCATCGACGGTTTTGCGAAGCAGGATGGAAAGCAGCAGCTCGGCAATCCGGTCTGGCATATCCACAGCGGCCATCCGCCGAAGGGCGACATGCCCGTCACGTTCCAGCTTCTGCTGACGCTGGTGTCGTCGTCGAATGCGGAAAATGCCGAGACGCTGTGGGGTTTTATTGGCCGCTATCGCCCCGGCGTGTCGCCGCAGACGCATCCAAAGCTCGATGCGATGGTCGGCTACGCCATCAACTACTACCGTGACTTCGTGGCGCCGACGAAGCAGTTCCGCGAGCCGACCGAGACCGAACGCGCGGCGTTGCAGGATTTGCGCGATGCGCTGTCGCAACTGCCGCCGGAATCCTCGGCCGAGGATATCCAGAACGTCGTCTACGAGATCGGCCGCCGCGATCCGTTTCTCGATTCTGTCAAGAAGGGCAAGGACGGCCGGCCCGGCGTCACGCTCGACTGGTTCAACATGCTCTACCAGGTCCTGCTCGGCCAGGAGAAAGGCCCGCGCTTCGGCTCCTTCGTCGCCGTCTACGGCATCCAGAACGCGATCAACATGATCGACGGCGCGCTGGCGCGGAGCGCATGATTGCGGGATGGGTGAGCGGGGCTAAAGCGGCTCGCCCGCCTTGGTCGTGAATTTGTAAAGCCCATCCGGCCCGAGCTCGGCACGCATATCGACGTCGGGATAGCTGATCTCATCGTCCGCCGTGCGGTCGCCGATTACAAGCAGTTTCGCGTCCTGCCCCGTCCGGTTGACGAAGCGGTGTGCGTCGCCGCTGCCCGCCGAGAAGCCGGCGCACATTCCCGCCATCAGCACCTGCGCGCCGCCATCGGTCTCGAGCACCACCTCGCCTTCGAGCACGAACACGAATTCGTCCTGGCGCGAATGCGCGTGGCGGAACGAGGATTGGCCGCCCGGAATGATGCGGGTCAGGTTGACGCCGAAATTTGTCAGGCCCGCGTAGTCGCCGAGCCGGCGATTGTAGCGCATCTGGTTGGCGGCGCGATGCACTGCCGGATAGCTCGTAGAATTGCTCTCGCTCACATCGTCCGGATTGAACGCAGGGAGTGCTAATCTGGATGGTGCGATCATTGCACTTTCCTGGTCAGATCGGTGATCGGCGCAGCGTCCGCCGCGCGCATCAGGGTCAGCAACATCCGACAGAGCGGCGTTGCGATGTGATGGCGCTCGCCGGCTGCCACCACCGCGCCGGTCAATGCATCCACCTCGGATGGCCGTCCGGCCATGCGGTCGAAATACATCGAGGTGCCGGCGTCGGGCGGGAAGGTCGTCAGCATCGCTCGCAATTTCGAGGCTTCGTCGGCTGTGAGCTGGGCGCCGTCGGCGCGCGCGACCGCAGCCGCCTCCTCGAGGGCGGAGAGCACCAGCTCGCCCATGTCCTCGCGCCGGAACACGCCCTGGCGCTGGAGCGTGAGCGCGGTGGTCGGATTGGCCACGGCGTTGAGCAGGAGCTTGCGCCAGGCGATGGTCTTGAAGTCGAGGCTGACCAGGATCTGCATCGAGGTGCCTTCGAGCAGATCCACGAAGGCGCGTCCGCCGGCATCGTCGCTGACCGCAAAATCGTAGTCGCTGGCGCGGCGATAGCGGACACGGTCGGGCGCAAGCCGTTCGCCATTGTAATAGACGATGGTCGGCACCACGGTTGCCGGTCCGACGAACGGCGCCAGCCGTTCGGCATGCCCGATGCCGTTCTGCAAGACGGCGACATGCGTGCCGGGACCGCAGAGCCGTTGCAGCCAGGACCCACTCGAGGCGGTGTCCTGCGCCTTCGTGCACAACAGCACCCAGTCATGGATATCGGCCCGTGACGGATCGGTCAGGACGGGAAGCCGCGCCTCGATGGTGCGGTCGGGGCGTTCGACGACCAGCCGTTCGATCCCGCGTCTCACGCAGGCGGTGACGTGGTGCCGGCCGGCCGCATCGAGCGAGCCGGCAATGATGCCGCCGATACTGCCGAGGCCGATGACCGCAATGCGGCGGCGTGCAGACGTGGCGGCGTGATCGCTCAGGGACATCGATTGAACCTCCGGGGATCGCTGTAGGGCCCGTATTCCTCGTCAGTATTGGCTGAAATTGCGGCGGGCTGTCGTTGCGCCGATCAGCCGGCTCGCGCGGCTTGCGCAAACTGCAATGGAGTGATGCCGTAGCAGCGCCTGAAATGCTTGTTGAGCGCCGCCTGGTCGCAGAAGCCCGCCGCCAGCGCGCTTTCCGCCAGCGAATGGCCACGCCTGAGAAGGCGGCAGGCGGCGTTGAGCCTGATGTGAACGAGATAGGCGTGCGGGGTCAGCCCGACGGCGCGCTTGAACAGTCCGATCAACTGGAAGCTGGTGAGCTCGGCGGCGCAGGCGAGCTCGTCGAGGCTCAGGTTTTCGGCGTGGCGCTCCCGCATCAGCGCGATCAGCCGCATTGCGACGGCGTCCTGTTCTGCGGGGACGCTGCGGCGGCCGGCGCCGCTGCCATGGCGCGCGAACAGTCGGCCGAACGCATCGATGACGAGCTCGTCGGCGAGGAGACCGTCCTGCTCGGTCTCGAGCGCCCGGTGCAACCGGCCGAACCGCTCGATCAGGTCGCCGTCGTCGAGCATGCTCGCCAGGAAATGGGGCATGGTGTCGATGCCGAAGCGCCGGGCGAGATCGTCGATCGCCGGCGGTGCCAGATAGAAGGCGCGATAGCGCCAGTGTTCGCTGTCGCCCATCCGCGCCGACTGCCGGTCTCCGGGATTGGATACGAACAGCGTGGCCGGGCCGACCTTCCGCGCAATGTTCCGGTTGCGGATTTCGGCGCCGCCGGCCTCGGTCACCGCGATCACGAAGGCATCATGGGTGTGGGTGCCGTAGTCGTGATGGCGGAAATCGGCGCGCAGCAGGCTCATGCCGGCAATCCGCCGGCTCTGCCAGTAGTTCGTGTGGTTCCCGGTGTTCCGGCGCGCCATTGCAAGCTCGTTTCCCGTCTCTCGCTCATCATGACGTCACGGGCGGGATTGCGCGAGACGCAAAAACGGGATGGGAGCGTTGCGGCAATTTCGGCCAATACGAGTCCCCTCTTCCCCGTCAAAAGTCTGTGTCGCAAGTTTTGGAGAGTCGAATGATCGCGCGCATCTGGCGTGCGGCGGCCACGCGGGACAAGGCCGCCGCCTATCAGCATCATTTCGCGACCAGGGTCGTTCCGCATCTTGAGGCGATCCATGGCGTCTGCGGTGCGTCGCTGCTGCGGCGCGAGGCCGAGGGCGGCACCGAGTTGCTGGCGCTGACGCTGTGGCAGAACCTCGACAGTATCCGTGCCTTCACCGGTCCCGATCCCGACAAGGCCATTGTCGATTCCGATGCGCGAGCCATGCTGACGGCCTTCGATGCAACGGCCGCCAACTACGAGGTCGTCGTCGACGTTCGGGCTCGGCTCCCTCGTGATTAGATCGAGCGCAGCACGTAGCGGCGGTTGTCCTTCTGCACCGGCCGCGCATTCATGGGATAGAGTTTTGCAAACGCAGCGACATCGGTGGCGGAGACCTGGATCGGATCGGTCAGCAGCAGCCATTCGACCACTTCGGAGCAGGGCGGTGTCGTCAGCGAGCCCGAATAGCGGAAATAGCTGAGCCTCTGCGGCAGCATGGCGCCCGGATGGATGCCGCTGTCTGCCTTCACCGCAGGCCCTTCCGTGGCCGGCATCGTCTTGACGATCTGGCTGAAAGCCGCATTTGGCTTGCCCTCCGCCATCAGCACGCCCACCACCGCGAGCCCGCCAGCGTCGGCGCGGTGCACGAAATGCGCCTCCATCGGAAAATTCTTGCCTGCGATCATGTGCTCGCTCGGGCGGTGGAAGTGCACCTGCAGCAGCTTGTATTTGACGTCGCCGAGCGTCAGCGTGCTGCCCTCAGTGAAGTTGAGCTGGATCGTGTGCCCGTTGTTGATGATGGTGTCGGCGGTCCTGGCCAAGCTCAGCTTCAGCAGGGGCAATTGCGACTTGATCGGCCCCCCGATGTCGATCGGAGACTGTTGCAGGCCGACCGCGCAGGCCTTGTTGGCGGCATCGAGCTCGCCCCATTTGGCCGGACCGCCGGCGCCCTCATAGCTCCAATGCGCGCCTTCGGCCGCGAACGCCGGCTTGCACAGCGGACAAAGGGCGAGACCCGCGAGCGCTTTCAAAGCGTGACGGCGATTCATCATATTCCCCCTAAGATGCATTATGAGCCCGCGAATATGCGCGCAACCTAGGCGAGAGGCGCGGTGAGTCGCAATGGCAATCGCGCCTCGAACCTACTGGCTCGCCCACATGATGCGCGCGATCCACGCGACGTCGCTGATGGCCATCGTGCGCTCGGGCTGCGTCGGATCGAGCGACTGCAACTCCAGCGCCTTTGCAGTGCGGCGCTTCAGCGTCGCGACCGTCACGTCGCCGGCTTTGGTCTTCACCACCACGCGGTGCCCCTTTCGGATCGGCGTGTCCGGCGAGACCAGGATGACGTCGCCGTCGCGATAGGCCGGCGCAAGCGCGTCACCGGAAATCTCCAGCGCAAAGGTGTGGCTGTCCTCGGCGGTAGGCAGCGCGATATCGGTCCAGCCCTTGCCGCTGGGAAAGCCGGATTCGTCGAAAGAGCCGCTCGCGCCGGCCTGCGCGAAGCCGAGCAGCGGGATCGAGCCGTCGGCTCCCGCGCCGTCGCCGATCAGTTTCACGAAGGTGTCGATCGAGGAGCCGGCCGCGGTGAGCGCCTTCGCGATCGATTCGGTCGAGGGCCAGCGCTCGCGGCCGTCGGAGGTGACGCGCTTGGATTTGTTGAAGGTGGTGGGGTCGAGCCCGGCGCGCTTGGCAAGCCCGGACGGCGACAGCCCGGCGCGCGCCGCCAGCCGATCCAGCGCGCCCCAGATCTGGTCGTGCGTCAGCATCCTCTGCGCTTTGGCCTGCCTGACCATGGAAGGTCCAGCCCGTCGCAACTCAGGAAAACTGTCCTCAAATCAACCGGTTTTCCGTTTTTCGTGCAAGGGGCAGCGGCTAAGTCTTGAGTTCGGCAGGGGTGGCCTTTACGGTCGCGCCCGGGATTTAAAGACCCGTCAGAGACGAAAACCCCAAGAGACTCAAAGAGCTGACTCAACGGGCAAACAGGGCTGCGCAAGCGGTGGTCAAGATCTACAAAATCTGTCCGGCCTCGGCCTGGCGCGAGGCGGAACGGCAAGGCGTGTATCGGGGCAGCGCGGACGACGCGCGGGACGGTTTCATTCATCTCTCGACCGCTGCCCAGGTTCCCGAGACCGCACGGAAGCATTTCTTCGGCCAGCGTGCGCTGTTCCTGGTCGAAATCGACGACGAGGCGCTCGGAGCCGGCTTGCGCTGGGAGCGCTCGCGCAATGACGAGCTGTTTCCGCATCTCTATGGCGAACTCGATCTCGGCGCGGTGATCTCGGTGACGAATCTCAACATGCGCTCCGACGGCAGCCACGACATTCCGGAGCTCGCGCCGTGATCCGCGCTTTCGATGCCTTGTCACTGCCGATGCTGCGCTGGCTCGATCCGGAGGATGCGCATCGCCTCGCGATCCAGGGTCTGCGCTTCCTGCCGCCGGGCAAGCCGCGGCCCGACGATCCCAAGCTCGCGGTGCGCGCCTTCGGCCTCAACTTTCCCAATCCGATCGGCATGGCCGCCGGTTTCGACAAGAGCGCGGAGGTGCCAGATGCGCTGCTGCGGCTCGGCTTCGGTTTCGTCGAGATCGGCTCGGTGACACCGAAGCCGCAAAGCGGCAATCCACGGCCGCGGCTGTTTCGGCTCGAGCGCGACGAGGCCGTCATCAACCGCATGGGCTTCAACAATGACGGCGCCGAAGCCGCGTTGCGCAGGCTCGCCACGCGCGCGCAGCATGGTGGCATCGTCGGCGTCAATGTCGGCGCCAACAAGGATTCACCCGACCGCGTCGCCGATTACGTCAAGCTGATCGAGACCTTTGCGCCGGTCGCGAGCTATTTCACCATCAACGTGTCATCGCCGAACACGCCGGGCCTGCGCAACCTCCAGGAGGGCGCGCTGCTCAACGATCTCCTCGCAAAAGTGATCGATGCGCGCGAGCGGGTGCGCCAGAAGGCCGGCGACACGCCGGTGCTGCTCAAGATCGCGCCCGACCTCAGTCTCGCCCAGCTCGACGACGTCGTACAGGTTGCGCGCTCGCGCCGGGTCGACGGCATGATCGTGTCGAACACGACGATCGCGCGGCCGAGCACGCTGCGCGAGCAGATGCGGGCGAAGGAGCAGGGTGGCCTGTCCGGCCGGCCGTTGTTCCGCCTGTCGACGCGCATGGTCGCGGAGACCTACGTGCGCGTCGAGGGCGCGTTCCCCCTGATCGGCGTCGGCGGCGTCGATTCGGGCGGCGCCGCGCTGACGAAAATCCGCGCCGGCGCCACGCTGATCCAGCTCTATTCGTCGCTGGTCTACAAAGGCCTCAGCCTCGTCGACGAGATCAAGCGTGACCTCACGTCGACGCTGTTGCGGACGGGACGGGATTCCCTCTCCGAAATCGTCGGCGCCGACGCCGCGACGCTCACGGCGGAAGACTGGCCGGGGATGTGAGGCGCGACCGCGTAGCCCGGATGGAGCGAAGCGAAATCCGGGATCTGTCCACTGGCTCGAAAGTCCCGGATTTCGCTTCGCTCCATCCGGGCTACGATCGCGGAAACGTCGCCCTGAACTGCGCCGGATAGCGCGCGGCCTGTAATCCGCCGCGCGCGACGTAGGAGGCGATTAGCGCGCTCCACAGTCCGGCATTGCCGAACGATTGCAGCGCCCACCATGCGGCGAGGAAGATCGCGAGCGAGGCCAGCATCAGATTGCGCATCTCGCGTGCCCAGGTCGCGCCGATATAGATGCCGTCGAAGCCGAAGGCGAACACGCCGGGAATGGGCGCAAACACGACGAACGGCAGGAATTCGCGCGCGCTGCGGCGAACGGTTTCGCTCGCCGTCATGAAATCGATCAGATTCGGCCCGAACAGGGCGAAAAGTGCCGACACGACCAGCGCGAAGCCGAGTCCCCACAGCAGCACCAGCCGGGTCGAATCGGAAAATCCGTTGGCATCGCGCGCGCCAAAAGTGCGGCCGCAGAGCTGCTGGGCTGCGTTGGCAAGACCGTCGAGGAAGAAGGCGCTGACCAGCAGGAAATTGTTGAGCACGGAATTCGCGGCCAGCGTGACGTCGCCGGCCCGCGCGCCCTTGGCGGTGAAGAACAGGAACACGGCGATCAGCGCCGCGGTGCGGATCAGGATGTCGGAGTTCACCGACAGCATCCGCATCAGTTTTGTCCGGTCGAACAGGGTTGCGTAGGGCACGGCGAAGCCGCCGTCGGCATAGCGGCGGCAGACGATCACGCCGAGCCCGAATCCAACCGCTTCCGAGAGCACCGCGGCGATCGCCGCGCCGGCAATGCCGGCGTCGTAGACCAGCACCAGCAGTATCGTCGCGATCATGTTGACGAGGTTGATGACGACCTGGAGCAGCAACGCCGGATTGGCACGGGCCTGGCCGATCAGCCAACCGAGGATGACGTAGTTGGCGAGCGCGAGCGGCGCCGACCAGATCCGGATCGTGAAGTAGGTCTTGGCGGCGCGCGTGACGCCCTCGCTGCCGCCCATCAGGTCCAACAGCACGGCGGCCAGCGGCAGTTGCATCGCGATCAGCGCAGCCCCGATCAGGCCGGCAAGGATGAAGCCGCGCACCAAGATCGCGGTTGGTTCGCGCGTCTCGCCGGAGCCAAGCGCCTGCGCGGTGAAGGCGAGCGTGCTCATGCGCAGGAAGGCGAACAGCCAGAACAGGCAATCGAAGATCACCGACGCCATCGCGACGCCGCCGAGCAGCGCGGCATCGTCCAGCCGCCCGATTGCCGTGGTCGAGACCACGCCGATCAGCGGCGTGGTGAGGTTCGCGACCATCGCGGGACCGGCGATGGCGAACACCTGGCGGCTGCCGACTCTGGGATGAACGGGCGCGTGCATGTCAGAACACGAGCACCATGCCGTCTTCGGCGGCGAGATGCGCGATGTCGTCGAGGCGCGACAACACGTCGTCGCTCATATGGGTGAGGACGAGCCGCTTGGCGCCGATGGCGGGCAAATGCTGTTCCAATGTCTTCAGGCTGAGATGGTTCTTGACCACCTTCTCGTACATGTAGGCTTCCGCGATGAAAAGGTCGGCGCCATGCGCCAGCGGAATGAGCGTCTCCGTCCAGTCGGTATCGGCGCTGTAGGCGAGCGTGCGGCCCTCGGCCTCGACGCGATAAGCGAGAACGGGACCACCGGATTCGCCGTGCACGACCGGGTAGGGCGTCACCGTCACCGCGCCGAAGCTGCGGCTCTGCTCCGGCGCCAGCTCAATGACGGAGAGATCGAAGCGCTGCTTTGTCTTCGAGGAGTGCTCGAACAGCGCCTCCATCACCTGCGTGAGCCGCGTCTCGATCCCTGCGGGGCCTGCGATCGTCAGCGGCCGCGTCCGACGTGAAAACTGCGCATCGAGCAGGAAGAACGGCAGGCCGGCGAAATGATCGCCGTGGAAATGCGTGATCAGGATCAGGTCGATGTCGTTCCGATCGATCGCGAGCCGTTTCAGCGCCGGCAGAACCGACGCGCCGCAATCGATCAGGAAATTGGCCTCGCGCCCCGAGACGTGGAAGCAGGTGTTGAGCCTGCCACCCGAGCCGAAGGCGTCGCCGCAACCGACAAAGTGCAATTGCATCGGCTGCGGGCTCCCAAAATCTCACCGGCCGCGTGGCGTGCCGAAAACGCGCATCAGCAGCCAGATCGGGACCACGATGACGGCGCCGAGCAGGAAGTAACGCCACAGCCAGTTGACGGTATCGAACCCGAGATCCCACAGCCGCTGGAACAGCAGGCGAATGCTGTAGATGATGTTCCAGGGATCGAAGCCGACCGCCGCGAGCACGACGCCGACCAGGATCGAGAGCAGGACCAGGCGGAACGCGACCGCCAGCGGCGAGCCGCCGAGAAAGCGGTTCAGGCCATCACTGCGGCCGGCCGGCAAATCTCTGACGTCGTGGGCCATCGCAAAACTCCTCGCGGGGGGGTAGCCCCGATTATAGGTCACGGCGGGGCACATGGGGAACCCGCATTCCGCCGTCAATGGCCATCCGCAGTCGCCGCAATCTTAATTGTTGGTAGGGATTCGTCCGTCTTCAGCATCTTTTCCAGCGTTTCCAGCCGGTCGGCCTCTCGCGGCGGCTTGTCCCAGCGCAGCCGGCTGATGCGGGGAAAGCGCATGGCGATGCCGGATTTGTGCCGGGGCGAGCGCTGAAGGCCCTCGAAGGCGACCTCCAGCACCAGCCCCTTGTCCGCCTCGTGCACGACATGGCGGACGGGGCCGAACTTTTCCGTGGTGTTGCGGCGGACGAAGCGATCGATCTGGAGCAGCTCCTCGTCAGTGAAGCCGAAATAGGCCTTGCCGACCGGCACCAGCTCGTCGCCGGTCCAGACGCCAAAGGTGTAGTCGGAATAATAGGACGAGCGCTTGCCGTGGCCGCGCTGCGCATACATCAGCACGGCGTCGATGATGTGGGGATCGCGCTTCCATTTCCACCACTGTCCCTTCGGCCGTCCGGGCAGATAGGGCGCGTCGCGCCGCTTCAGCATCACGCCTTCGACGGCGTCGGCGTCCTCACCTGCGCCCGCGCTCGCCGGATCAGCGCGCGCGGCCGTGAGTGCGTCCCAACTTGCGAAGGGGACTGTGGGCGAGAGATCAATGCGGGGATCGTCGAGCTTCTTGACGAATGTCTCCAGCCGTTCGCGCCGCTCGGCGAAGGGCAGTTCGCGCAGATCGTTCTCGTCGTCGCCGAGCAGGTCGTAGGCGCGCAGATGGATCGGAAACTCTTTGATCAGCTTGGGCGACACGACCTTGCGGTTGAGCCGCTGTTGCAGAACATTGAAGCTCTGCACGCGGCTATCACGCAGGATCAGGAGCTCACCGTCGATCGCGCCGGGCAGGCGCAACGACGGCGTGAGGTCGGGAAAGCTCCCCGTGATGTCCTCGCCGGTGCGCGAATAGAGCCGCGCGGTGATATGGCCGTGCTCGTCGCGGCCTGCGACCGCCTGCACGCGGATGCCGTCCCATTTCCACTCGGCGATGTAGTCGGCGGGATCGAGCGCGGTAAAATCGGTCTCCTCGATCGCATGCGCCAGCATCACCGGGCGGAACGGCGCGGGATCGCGATTAACGGGCTTTTCGTCGCGGCCTTCGAGCCAGGCGAACAGCTCGAGGTAGGGCGGCGCGAGACCGGGCCAGATCAACTCGACCTCATGCGGATCCTTGTCGCCGAGCGCGGCCGCGGCGGTTTTTGCCAAGCGCGCGGAGATGCCGATGCGCAAGCTCCCGGTGACGAGTTTCAACAGCGCCCAGCGGCCGGCTTCGTCGAGCTCGTCGAGCCAGCGCTCGAGCTGCTTTGGCAGCTCGGTCTTGCCGAGCGTGCGCAGTGTGGTGACGACTTCGGTGAGTGTTGGAGGTGGCGGGTTGTTGTGATCGCGCGGGTGGGACTCATCGGCATCTCGCCCGGAGTACCCCCCTCCCTGACCCTCCCCCGCAAGGGGGGAGGGAACGGAGAGTCGCGTGCGTCCGTCACTTCCGAAATCGTTGTCAGTTGCTTTGTTCGTACGTCGCCCAGCATCGCGCTGCGCTCCCTCCCCCCTTGCGGGGGAGGGCGGGGGAGGGGAGTAGCCCGGAAAAGACTCATCGTTATCGAGCACCCGCTTCGGCCACATCAGCGCCACCGTCTCCGAGAGATCGCCGACGTAGTCATAGGACAGCTCGAACAGCACCGGGTCGGTGCGCGCCGCTATCAGGTCGCGGATCAGCGCGGGCTTGGCATGCTTGAAGCTCAGCGCGCCGGTCAGCGCCGCCAGTGCATAGCCACGATCGGGATCGCCGGCCTCGCGAAAATAGCGCGTGATCAGCCGCAGCTTGTTGTTGCGGCCCGGCTCGTAGGCGAGGCGGTCGAGCAGTTCGGCGAAGCGGTTCATGCTTCGGCCTCATCAGCGAGCGGCGCCTCGCTCTCCTCTTCGTCGCCATAGCCAACGAGATCGAGCGGCTGCGCCTTCAGGCCTTTGCTTTTGCACCAATGTACCAGCGCGTCTTCCTGGCCGTGGGTAACCCAGATCTCGCGGGCGCCGGTCGCGGCGATGGTCGCGGTGAGGCCGTCCCAATCGGCATGGTCGGAAATCACCAGCGGCAGCTCGATGCCCCGCTGCCATGCACGCGCGCGCACGCGCATCCAGCCCGAGGCGAAGGCGGTGACGGGATCGGGAAACCGCCTTGTCCAGAGATCTGATGTCGCCGAGGGCGGGGCCAGCGTGATGGTGCCGGCGAGCGCGGCCTTTTTCACGCCCTTCACCGGCCGCAGCTCGCCGAGCTCGATCCCGCGGCTCTGGTAGTAGTGCGTGATCTTTTCCATCGCGCCATGCACGTAGATCGGCGCGCCGTAGCCGGCCTGCCGCAACAGCGCGATCAGGCGCTGCGCCTTGCCGAGCGAATAGGCGCCGACGAGGTGCGCGCGCTCGGGAAACAGCGCGACGGAGGCCAGCAGCTTCTTCACCTCATCGGCCGCATCGCCGTGGCGAAAGACCGGCAGTCCGAAGGTTGCCTCGGTGATGAAGACGTCGCAGGGCACGAGCTCGAACGGCGTGCAGGTCGGGTCGGGCGCGTCCTTGTAGTCGCCGGAGGCGACGATGCAGGTATCCTTGCAGGTCACCGCGACCTGGGCCGAACCGAGCACATGGCCGGCCGGGTGAAATTTCACGCTGACGTCGCCGAGCCGAATCTCCTCGCCATAGCGGATCGCTTGCGTCGAGCCGGCAAAATTCTCGCCATAGCGCAGCCGCATCATGTCCAGCGTTTCCTGCGTCGCCAGCACCGCGCCATGGCCGGCGCGGGCATGGTCGGAATGGCCGTGGGTGATCACGGCCCGCTCGACCGGGCGCACCGGGTCGATATGGAAGCCGCCGGGCTTGCAGCACAGGCCGGCGGCAACGGGCAGCAGGATGTCTTGCGGACGCATGCGCATCATATAGGCAGCAGAGGCGCGAATTCACCCGTCATGCGCGGGCTTGACCCGCGCATCCATCTTCTTAAAGAGTTCTTTTTTTGATGGGATTGCCGGGCCCCCGGCAGTGACGAGCCGAGTTCCATGCCCCTGCGCCTATTCCAGTCCTCCGGCGATCTGATGGCCGACCGCCGTTTCGAGTTCGCGCGCGACCTCCAGCTCAAGGGCGATCTGCCTGCCGCGGCCGACCTGCTGGAGCAGGCGATCGAGCTTGCGCCGAACTTCATCTCGGCCTGGTTCACGCTCGGCGAAATTCGCGCGCAGCTCGGCGAGCGCGACAAGGCCATCGCGGCCTTCCGAAAATCGCGCGAGTCCGATGCGAGCGATCAGCACGGCGCCCACCTGCATTTGATACGCCTCGGCGACGAGCGATTGTCCGAAATGCCAAAGGCATATGTGCAGGCGTTGTTCGATCAATATGCGCCGCGCTTCGAGCACGTGCTGGTCAACGATCTCGATTATCGCGCGCCGTCGCTGATCTTCAAGGCGGTGATTGCCGCGCGCGTCCCCGCGAAGAAGCCTGCCTTGTTCAAGCGCGCCATCGATCTCGGCTGCGGCACGGGCCTTGCGGCCGTCGCCTTCGCAAAACAGGTCGATCATTTCATCGGCATTGATCTGTCGCCCGGCATGATCAAGGAGGCGCGTGCCACCAATCTCTATGCCGAGCTCGAAGTCGCCGACATGATCGAGGGCCTCCGCGGCAAGAGCGATGCGAGCGCGAACCTCGTCGTAGCCGCGGATGCGTTCGTCTATCTGTCCGATCTCGCGCCGGTGCTGAGCGAAGCCAGGCGCGTGCTCGCGCCCAGTGGCGTGCTTGCGTTCACGCTGGAGACGCATGACGGCAGTGGCGTCATTCTCGGCGAGGGGCTGCGTTATGCCCATTCCGCGGAATATGCGCGCGGTGCGATTGTCCGGGCCGGGCTCAAGCTCTTGACTCTGGAGTCCGCCTCTCCACGGATCGAGAACAACGAGCCGGTGCGCGGCCTCGTCGTCGTCGCCGAGAAAACTTGAGTCTAGGCGCTATACGCGACGCGATTTGAGCGTCATTGCGTCGCAAAGCGGCGACTTCCTACTTGCGACACGTGCTGCGATACCAGCACAATGCGCGCGCCAGGGAGAAACAAAAGCAATGACGAAGAATCCATCGCGGCGTGATTTCAGCGCCGCCGCGCTCGCCACCATCGCCGCATCCACTTTGCCTGCGCCTTATGTCTGGGCCGCGGAGAAGAAATACGATGCGGGCGCCAGCGATACCGAGATCAAGATCGGGCAGACCGTGCCGCATTCCGGTCCCGGCTCGCTCTATGGCGTGTTGGGCCGCATCGGCGAAGCCTATTTCCAGATGCTGAACGAGAAGGGCGGCATCAACGGGCGCAAGGTCAAGTTTCTCACCATGGACGATGCCTACAGCGCGCCGAAATGCGTCGAGGCAACGCGGCGCCTCGTGGAGCAGGAAGAGGTGCTGGCGCTGTACGGTTCGCTCGGCACCGCGCCGCAGACCTCCGTGCACAAATATCTCAACTCCAAGGGCGTGCCGCAGCTCCTGCTCAACACCGGTGCGTCGAAGTGGAACAATCCGAAAGAGTTCAAGTGGACGATGGCGGGCCTGCCGCTCTATCCGACCGAGGCGCGCATCCTGGCGCGGCACGTCGTCGGCGTGAAGCCGAACGCCAAGGTCGGCATCCTCTACCAGAACGACGATTTCGGCCGTGACTTCCTCGGTCCGTTCAAGAAGGTGCTGGCGGATGCCGGCGGTACCGCGCAGGTGATCATGGAGCAGACCTACGATCTGACCGATCCGACCGTCGATTCCCAGCTCATCAACCTCTCGAAGTCGGGCGCGGACGTCTTCTACAACATCTCCACCGGCAAGGCGTCGTCGCAGTCGATCCGGAAAGTGGCCGAGCTCGGCTGGAAGCCGCTTCAGCTGCTGTCGGCCGGCTCGACCGGACGCTCGATCCTCAACGCTGCGGGCCTAGAGAACGCCGCCGGCATCGTCGCCATCCGCTACAACAAGGAAGTCGGCCTGCCCAAATGGGAGAAGGATCCCGACGTGATGGCGTTCGAGGAGCTGCGCAAGAAGTACATGCCCAGCATCGACCCCGACAACACCATCGCCTTTGCCGGCTACGGCCAGGCCGTGACCATGGGTGAGATCCTGCGCCGCTGCGGCGACGATCTCACCCGCGCCAACGTGCTGAAGCAGGCGTCGAATCTCAACGGCTTCCACTCGCCCTACTTCCTCGACGGCGTGAACTACAGCTACACGCCCGACGACTACACGCCGATGAAGACGCTCTTCATCTCAACCTTCAGCGGCAAGGATTGGGACATCTCCGACAAGCCGATGACGGAGTGACGCTGCTCTCTTCCCTTCTCCCCTTGTGGGAGAAGGTGGCGCGAAGCGCCGGATGAGGGGTCCTCTCCGCGAATTCGAAAGAGAATAACTCGCGGAGAGGACCCCTCATCCGTCTCGCGGCTGCGCGGCGATCCACCCTCTCCCACAAGGCGAGAGGGGACAGCGGCGTTTCGCGATTCACAGAAGCCCCAACCCCTCGACGAACCCGTCCCCACGGCTTACCTGTCATGCCGTGCCGCCCCGCATCCTCAAAATATCGGCCGAGCCGGCCGCGCTGCTGCCCGACCGCTTCCAAAAGTGGTTCGCGGCCCGCGGTTGGTCGCCGCGCGAGCATCAATTGGCGCTGCTGGAAAAGGCGCGCGAGGGTCGTTCCGCGCTGCTGGTCGCGCCGACCGGCGCCGGCAAGACGCTGGCGGGATTTCTGCCGACGCTGGTGGAGCTGAGTTCTGCGACCGCAGCTCCAGCGAAATCCGTGGTTTCCACAGGCCGCGCCCTGCAGCGCAGCGGCGGCCTGCACACCCTCTACATCTCGCCGCTGAAAGCGCTTGCCGTCGACATCGCGCGCAACCTCGAGCGACCTGTCGCCGAGATGGGGCTGCCGATCAAGATCGAGACCCGCACCGGCGATACACCGGTGTCGCGGCGGCAGCGACAGCGCCGCTATCCGCCGGACATCCTGCTGACCACGCCCGAGCAGGTCGCGCTGCTGCTCTCCTCCGACGACGCGCCGTTCCTGTTCTCCTCACTGAAGCGCATCGTGCTCGACGAGCTGCATGCGTTGGTGACGTCCAAGCGCGGCGATCTGCTGTCGCTTGGGCTGGCCCGGCTGTGGCGGCTGGCACCGCAACTGCGCGCGATCGGCCTGTCGGCGACGGTGGCCGAGCCGGAATCGCTGGCTCGCTTCCTGGTGCCGCAACCCACCGGCAAACCTGAAGCCGCCGACATCGTCATCGCTGGCGGCGCGGCGCCGCCGCTGGTCGAGATGCTCGACACGCGCGAGCGGCTGCCCTGGGCCGGCCACAGCGCGCGCCATGCGCTTCCCGAAATCTACCAGCTGATCAAGGCGAACAAGACCACGCTGGTCTTCGTCAACACCCGCAGCCAGGCCGAGATGCTGTTTCAGGATCTCTGGCGCATGAACGACGACAACCTCGCGATCGCGCTGCATCACGGCTCGCTCGACGTCGCGCAGCGCCGCAAGGTCGAGGACGCGATGTCGGCCGGCAAACTGCGCGGCGTGGTCTGCACCTCCTCGCTCGACCTCGGCGTCGACTGGGGCGACGTCGATCTCGTCGTCAACATCGGCGCGCCCAAGGGATCGTCACGCCTGATGCAGCGCATCGGCCGCGCCAACCACCGCCTCGACGAGGCCTCGCGCGCGGTGCTGGTGCCGGCGAACCGTTTCGAGGTGCTGGAGTGCCGCGTCGCGATCGACGCCATCGCCGAGAACGCGCAGGACACGCCGCCCTTGCGCACCGGCGCACTCGACGTGCTGGCGCAGCACGTGCTCGGCTGTGCCTGCGGCGAGCCGTTTCTCTCTGACGAGCTCTATGACGAGGTGCGCACCGCCGCGCCCTACGCGGGTCTCACGCGACAGGATTTCGACGACGCCGTCGATTTCGTTGCTACCGGCGGCTACGCGCTGAAGACCTACGAGCGCTTCGCCCGCATCAAGCAGGACAAGCAGGGCCGCTGGCGTGTCGCCAATCCAAAAGTGCGGCAGAGCTACCGGATGAATGTCGGCACCATCGTCGAGGACGACATGCTGAAGGTGCGGCTGGTGCGCTCGCGCGGCGGCGGTGCGGGCTCGACAGGGGTGATCGCACGTGGCGGCAGACTGCTCGGCGAGATCGAGGAAGCCTTCATCGAGGGCTTGAGCCCGGCCGACACCTTCGTGTTCAGCGGCGAGGTGGTGCGCTACGAGACCCTGGTCGAGGACCAGGTCTATGTCTCGCGTGCCAACGACAAGGATCCGAAAGTGCCGTCCTACATGGGCGGCAAGTTTCCGCTCTCGACCTATCTCGCCGAGCGCGTGCGCCGCCTGCTCGATGACGGTCGCGCGTGGGGTGCCTTGCCTGAGCAGGTGCGCGACTGGCTGTCGCTGCAAAAAGATGTCTCGCTCGTGCCCGCGGTGCGCGAGCTGCTGGTCGAGAGTTTTCCCCGCGCCAACAAGCATTATCTCGTCTGCTATCCCTTTGAGGGGCGTCTCGCGCATCAGACGCTCGGCATGCTACTGACGCGCCGGCTGGAGCGCGCCCGCGCCCGGCCGCTCGGTTTCGTCGCCAACGAATATGCGATCGCGGTCTGGGCGCTTGGCGACATGTCCTTCATGATCCGGAACGGGAAGCTCGACCTCGACGCGCTGTTCGACCCCGACATGCTCGGCGACGACCTCGAAGCCTGGCTCGCCGAATCCGCGCTGATGAAGCGGACGTTCCGGAACTGCGCGATCATCTCCGGCCTGATCGCGCGCCGCCATACCGGCGAGGAAAAAAGCCGCCGCCAGGTGCTGTTCTCGACCGATCTCGTCTACGACGTCCTGCGCAAGCACCAGGCCGATCACGTGCTGTTGCGTGCCGCGCGCGCCGATGCGGCCACGGGCCTGCTCGATCTGCGCCGGCTCAGCGACATGCTCACCCGCATCCAGGGCCGGATCACGCACCGGGAACTCGACCGCGTCTCCCCGCTCGCCGTCCCCGTGATGCTGGAAATCGGCCGCGAGTCAGTTTATGGCGAAGCTGGTGACGAGCTGTTGGCGGAGGCCGCCGATGAGCTCGTCAAAGAGGCGATGTCGTAGAGAATTTTGCCAGTGAGGCACGCTGATCCATCCGCACCGTCATGCCCGGGCTTGACCCGGGCATCCACGTCTTTGTCTCCGCGGCAAGAACGTGGATGGCCGGGACAAGGCCGGCCATGACGGAGCAGGTGGCGCTATCGATTTCTTCAACGCGCACGCTGGATGTCGCCAGCGTGTCGTTCCACGCCGATCTCTCCGGCGCGCTGTTCTGGGAAGAGCAGCGCTTGCTTGTCGTCTCCGACCTGCATCTGGAAAAGGGTTCCAGTTACGCCACGCGCGGCGTGCTGCTGCCGCCTTACGATACGGTCGCGACGCTCGGCCGACTCGCTGCTGTCATCTCCCGCCATGATCCGCGAATCGTCATCGCACTCGGCGACAGTTTTCACGATCGCGCCGCGCATGGACGCCTGACGGCGGAGGATCGCGACACTGTGGCCGCATTGCAGACCGGCCGCGACTGGATCTGGATCTCCGGCAATCACGATCCGGCGCTGCCGCGCGATCTCGGCGGAACCGTCGCGGACGAGGTCGCGATCGGCCCGATCACCTTCCGCCATGAGCCGACCGGCGCCCGCGGCGAGATCGCCGGCCATCTGCATCCCAAAGCGCGCGTTTCCACGCGCGGCCGCTCGATGGAGCGCCGCTGCTTCGCCTGTGACGGCGAGCGCGCCGTGATGCCCGCCTTCGGTGCCTATGCCGGCGGCCTCAGCATCCGCGACGCGGCGTTCGCAAAGATCTTTCCGAAGAACGGTTTTGTCGCGCATTTGCTCGGCGACCGCCGCGTCCACGCCATCGCCGCATCGCGGTGTTCTTAAGCCGCCTTCGCCTGAACGTTATCGCAAAACTCCGCCAGCCGATCCGCGAGCCGCAACGTCGCGGGACTCGCGCCAGGCGAAGCCATCAACGCCACCTCGGTCCGGTTGATCGGCGCAAAACCGTCCTTGCCGGTCAGGACGCAGTGATCGGTCTGGATCGCCATCTCCGACAGGATGCTCAGGCCCATGCCGGCCGCGACCGCGGCCTGGATGCCGGCGAGGCTCGATGAGGTGTAGGCCATGTGCCAGGGCCGGCCTGCGCTTTCCAGCGCGTGGATGGCGCCGGCGCGGTAGAGGCAGCCGAGCGGGAAGCCGATCAGCGGCACGGAGGCGGCGTCCGCGTGAATCGGATGGCTCTTGCTGGTGACCCAGTGCACGCGCTCCGGCCACACCGCGATCGCGCCCTTCTCGCCGGCCTCGCGCTTGTACAACGCGAGATCGAGTTCGCCGCGTTCGAGATCGCGGGACAGATTCTTGCTCTGGTCGGCGCGTACATCGAGCCGCAGGCCCGGATACGAGCGCGAAAACGCGCCCAGCAGCTTCGCCAGACGATAGGCCGCGAAATCCTCGGGAATGCCGAGTCGGATCGCGCCTTCGCTGCCGGGCTGGCGCAGCACGTCGCGCGCCTCCTCGGCGAGCGAGAGCAGCCGCCGCGCGTAGGAGAGCAGTCGCTCGCCGGCTTCTGTCGGACGCACGTCCTTGCCGTCGCGATGCAGCAGCACCTGGCCGACGTCTTCCTCCAGCCGCTTGATCTGCTGGCTGACCGTCGATTGCGTGCGGTGGACGCGCTCGCCGGCGCGGGTGAAGCCGCCGGCATCGACCACCGAGACGAAGCTGCGCAGGAGCTCGAGATCGAGCATGACTGCCTCCATTCGAAAATCCACTGATCGACAGTTAATCATTCAATTTCCAAATGACAAGCCGGGTCCCTAGACCGAAGTTTTCGCTTGGGAAGTGTGCAAGGGATTGATCCGACTCGATAAGTTGACGGTCGGTGTTTTCAATTACTGGACACGCAGCGGGTCAAGATCGAGCAGCTTGAACGCGGCCTCCTGGACGGAGGTTGGTGTGGAATGGAGCATGAAGCGATGCTTGGTGTGAAGGGGCACGCGCATCGTGTTTCGGACCAGCGTGCCGAGATGGGCGATGAGCGCATCGAAGCTCATGACGTGATGGCCGTCGGCTGATCGCTTTGTTGCCTTCTTGGCCTTCGCCGCCTCAGATGGTTCGGTCTTGGCGACGGGAGAGGTCCGTTCTCCCCGGGCGGCCTCAAGGTCGGTGTCGTGGAACAACAGCGGCGCCAAGGCTTCTCGCAGGTGCCATTCGACGTGATAGGCCAGCATGCACAGGAAGACATGGGCCCGCACGTGCTGTGCCGTCCAGTGGCGGATCGGCCGTATTTCGAGATCGATGGTTTTCATGGACCGGAAGCTGCGTTCGACTCGCGACAGGTCCTTGTAGGCCTGAACCGCCTCTGCAGCGTCGAGATGCCCAGCGGGTATGCTGGTTCGGATGACGTAGATGCCGTCGAGGCGAGCCTCTTCCTCGATCTGCTCGATCCGTCGCTGCCATGAGAGATAGCCATCGGCCACTTCGACGTCGAAGTGCTTGGCCATCTTCTTGCGGTCCAAAACCGCACCAACCGCGATGCCGATCTGGGCGGAACTGCGCAACGCAGAGTGTTTGCGCTGGACCTGCGCTTGAACGCGGGCAAGTTCGTGCTCGGTCGCGGCCAGCAGATCCTCGCGTTTGCGCGCTCGTTCGGCTGCCAGATCGCGATTGCGACAGACGATCAGCCGCTCGCCTGGGAACAGGTCAGGGGCGCTGATTTCGGCGAGATCGCGGTCATCGAACAGCGACAGCTGCAGCGGCCCGTTCTCCGCCGCCAAAGCCTGGATCGCCGGCGCGCGCAGGCAGGTGATCCAATCGACGCCCGCCGGCTTGAGATCATCGCGGATGCGTGCCGAGGTGATCATTCCCCGATCCCCGACCAACACCATACGGCTGATCCCGAAGCGATCCTTGATCTTTTGGACTTGAGAACTCAGCGTCTTCGGATCGGCCGTGTTGCCGTCGAAGACTTCAACCGCAATCGGCAGCCCCTCACGCGTACAGAGCAGCCCGTAGACAATCTGCGGCCGGTCGCCCCGGTGATCGCGGCTATGGCCATAGCGCGCCAGCGGACAGCAGCGGCCCTCAAAGTAGGACGAGCTGACGTCGTAGAGCACCAGCACGCCGTCCTGGAGATGTCGCCGCGCCAAGCCGGTCTCGATCCGCGCCTGGCGCTCGACCAGCCAATCGAGCGCCTCATAGGCCTCGCGCTCCTTCACCTTGCCCAGGCGCAGAACCGATCCGAGGCTGGAGATTGCCGTCTCCTGATCCACCGCCCGTACAAAGCCAAGCTTCGAGCGTGGCGCAATCAACCGATCAACGATCATGGCTACCAGTAATGGCGTCGCGATGCCTCATCCTTCGTCGTGCTTAAAATCAGCCGATCCAGTGCAATTCTGCGGATCGTCCCGAGCGCCGCTGCAACATGGCCGTGAGGCAGTGAGCGCTCGATTTGAATCTCGTCCGGTCCGGTGCCAATCACCGTGCCGCCCTTGAGCAGAGCCTTCAGTCCGCCAATCAAATCCACCGGCAGCTTGCTCAGATTGGCCAAGGTCCGCTTCTGCGCGCGGCCATGCTCGTCGCGATACGCCTCCCGCAACAGCACCGCAGGCGGCGAGCCTCGATTGGGAATCGTCTCGATGAACATTCCCAAATCGAATCACATCTCGACTGATTTGGGAATCCCCGTTACATGGATACAAACTGCAAACTACTCTCCGCCCATCCGCCCGAAAGGATTCGTCTTTCAGGTCAAACCAAGCGCAAACTTCGGCCTAGATCGACGGTTCAGGAGAATGTCCATATGTCGCTCGCCCCCTCGCTTGCCGTGCCCCGCAGCCGCTTCAATACGCTGCCGCTCGCGATCGGCCTGTTCTGCCTGCTCTGGAGCTACGCCTTCGTCGCCGGCAAGATCGGCGTGACCCATTGTCCGCCGCTGATCCTGCTTGCCGCGCGCTTCTCGCTCGCCGGCATTTTGATCATCAGTGCTACGCTGATCCGCGGCGATAGCTGGTCGCTGTCATGGCGCGACGCTGCGATCTTCGCCGTGCTCGGCATCGCCAACAACGCGCTTTATCTCGGGCTTGGCTATACCGGCCTGCAATCGGTCTCTGCCGGCCTCGGCGGGCTGATCGTGTCGGCCAATCCAGTGTTCACGGCGGCGCTCGCCGCGCTGCTGCTCGGCGAAGGCATGACCTTGCGCAAGGCGAGCGGCCTCCTGCTCGGCATCATCGGCGTGACGGCGATCGTCTGGCACCGGCTGTCGGTCGGTACCGACTCCTCGTACGGCATCGTCTTCACGCTGGCCTCGCTGGCCTCCATCGTCGCCGGCACGATTCTGTTCAAGCTGCTCGCGCCGAAGGGAAGCCTGTGGATCGGCAACGGCGTCCAGAATCTCGCCGCCGGCATCGTGCTGACGCCGGTCGCGCTCACCTTCGCCGACGTCCACGCGATCGATTTTACGGCGAGCCTGATCGGGGCCTTCGCATTCCTGGTGCTTGGCGGCTCGATCCTCGCCTACTGGCTCTGGTTTCATCTCCTGAAAGTGTGTGGCGCAACGGCTGCGAGCGCCTATCATTTCCTGATGCCGCCGCTCGGCATGGTGTTCGCCTTCATCGTACTCGGCGAGCATGTCGAGGCGCGCGACCTGCTCGGCATTATCCCGGTCGCGCTCGGCATCTATCTGGTGACGCGGCCCGCAAAGCCAGCATCGTAAGGAAGGTTCGTCATGCCCATTTCCATCACCCTGGTCGGTGGCCCCACTGCGCTGATCGAGATCGATGGCTTTCGCCTGCTCACCGATCCGACCTTCGATGCGCCCGGCGCTTATCAACTGCCGCACGTGAAGCTGGAGAAGACGGTCGGGCCGGCGCTGACCGCCGAGGCGATCGGGCCGATCGATGCGGTCCTGCTCAGTCACGACCAGCATTCGGACAATCTCGACAATTCCGGCCGCGAATTTCTCAAACATGCGAAGCGCGTGCTGACGACCGAGGCCGGCGCAGGGCGCCTCGGCGGGCATGTCGAGGGCCTTGCGCCGTGGGGCACCGCGCACCTCAGGGATCGCGACGGCAATTCGCTGACGATCACCGCGACGCCTGCGCGCCATGGCCCGGCCGGCATCGAGCCGCTGTCAGGCGACGTCATCGGCTTCGTGGTGTCGTCGAGCCGGAAGGATACAGGCTCGGTTTATATCAGCGGCGACACCACCTGGTTCGACGGCGTCGCAGAGGTCGCGCGCCGCTTCAAGTGCGGCGTGGTGCTGCCCTTTGCCGGCGCCGCGCAGACGCGCGGGCCGTTCCATCTCACCATGGACACCAACGACACCATAGAGACCGCGCGCGCCTTTCCCGATGCGGTGATCGTGCCGGTTCACACGGAGGGGTGGGCGCACTTCCGCCAGAATGGCGAGGATCTGCGCAAGACGTTCGACGTGCTGGGCTTTGGGACGCGGCTGCGATTGCTGGAGCCGGGGGTGCCGACGGTGGTGGAGGCGCCGTGATGTGGCGTCGCACGCTCTCTCCTCCTCGTCATGGCCGGGCTTGACCCGGCCACCCACGTCTTTGTTGCTGCGCGTACGAACGTGGATGCCCGGGACAGGCCCGGGCATGACGGCGTGGTGGCAGTTTGCGTGCCCCGCCGCCTCAATCCTTCCGAAATACGATCGAGGCCATCCAGCCCGTCATCAGCGCCATCGCTGCGGTGACGAGGCCGTAGATGAGCCCGTTCTGCCGCGCATTTGTCGCGACGAACTGCTCGAAGCCGACCTTGACGATCTCGAACGCCGTCTCTGTCTTGCCGATGAACGCGCCGTTCGCGAACAATTTGATCTCGACCTCGTAGGTCCCGATCGGCACCTCCGCCGGCAGCGGAATGCCGGTGCGGAACAGCGTCGGCGTCAGGAACGTCACAGCAGCGGCATCCTCGCGATAGAGCCCGCGCTGCGTGCGCAGGCGGATGAAGGCCGAGCGGAAAGCGTCGTTCGGCACCACGTCGGCATAGTCGCCGCTGACCCGCTGCATCAAGAGGACGTTGTTGAGCCCGATCTGCTGCCGACGCGCGATCTCGGGCGAAGTGATCGCCTCGAACGAGCGGTTGGCGAACAGCGCCAGATAGCTCGGCACCTGGAGAAACTGCCGGTAGTCGGTGTTGATCCAGATGCCGAAAGTGCGCTCCTTGCGCCGCGTCACCATGTCGGCGCGCGGGCCGATCACGGTGACGACGAGATCGTAAGTCGTGTGATCGGCGGGCGTGGCCGCGTCCTTCTCGACCGAGCCGAACAGCACCAGCTCCTCGCCGGAATAGTTCGGCGTCACCGTGACGCGGTGATTGGAGACGGACACGATCAGCCGCTCGGCCCGCGCGGCGCCGCTGAGCAACAGCAGGAGAAGAGCTGTGAGAAGCGCGCGCGTCATCCGCTCACCCCCAGCTCGCGGATGGTGAAGAGGTCCTCGGGACGGATCACGAGCTCGACCGCGAAGCGGATGCCGACCGCGAGGATCAAGAGCCCGAGCAGCAGCCGCAACTGCTCGCCGCGGATCTTTTGGCCCGCGCGCGCGCCGAACTGCGCGCCGGTGACGCCGCCGACCATCAGGATCAGCGCCAGCACCGCATCGACCAGATGATTGGTCACTGCATGCAGCATGGTGGCGAACAGCATGGTGACGAGCGTGAGGACCATCGAGGTCCCGATCACCATCGAGGTCGGCACCCGCAGCAGATAGATCATGATCGGCACCAGGATGAAGCCGCCGCCGATGCCCATGATCGCGCCGATGAAGCCGATCGCTATGCCGACGATCACGACCGGGATCACCGACAGATAGATCTTGGAGCGCTTGAACCGCATTTTCAGCGGCAGGCCGTGGATCCAGTTGTGCGTGCGGCGTGGCGGAACGGTGCCGCGCCGGGTCCGCATCAGCGCGCGCAGGCCTTCCGAGAACATGAGGCTGCCGACGGTGGTGAGCAGCACCACGTAGGACAGCGCGATCATCAGGTCGAGCTGGCCGAGCGCGCGGAGCTGCGTAAACGTCCACACCCCGAGCGCGGTGCCGGTCACACCGCCGCAAAGCAACACGCTCGCCAGCGCCGGGTCGATGGCGCGCCGCCGCCAATAGGAGAGCGCGCCGGAAAAGGACGAGGCCGCGATGTGGCTCGCGACGGAAGCGACCGCGACCGCCGGCGTGATGCCGATGAAGATCAGGAGCGGCGTCATCAGGAAGCCGCCGCCGATCCCGAACATGCCGGAGACGAAGCCGACCGCGGCGCCCATCGCCAGCACGAGAAACACATTGATCGGAAGATCGGCGATCGGGAGATAGAGCTGCATCAGGCACCACGCTCCGGCGAGACGGATCGATTGCGCGGAATGCTCGCGGAGACGGAACGATTGCCGCGCCCCTCAATAGCCGAATTCGCTGACGTACGGGACCATGAATCGATCCGCCCGCGGCGTTTTTCGCCACGGGCGGATCAGGAATTCTCAGGCCTGGTGGACGATCGCGATCAATGCACAGCTGAGGCCGCGCGCTTGGTCGCGACCGCCTTCGGCGCTGGCTTCGCGTTTACCTGCGGCGCGCTGTCCCAGCCGCCGGCGGGCGCCACCACGTTGACGGCGTCATCAGGCTGCGGCTCGGCACTGAACGTCTGGATCGCAAGCTTGGCGGCGGCAAGCGATTGCGGGTCGAGGCGCTTGGCGACGTCGTCGCGCTTGCCCGACGCATCCGCATCGCCCTGGGCCGCCGCGAGGCTGAACCATTTATAGGATTCGGCGAGGTTCTGTTCGACGCCGATACCACGGGCGTAAAGGATGCCGAGGTTGAACTGGCTGTCGGCGACGCCGCGATCGGCGGCTTTGCGGAACCACTGTGCCGCGCTCTTGTAGTTGGCGCCGCGTCCGCCGCCGTCGGCATCGAGCACCGCGAGATTGTGCATCGCCTTGGCGTTGCCGCGTTCGGCGGCTTGCGTGTAATAGCGGCGGGCGATGTCGGCGTCCTTCTTCACGCCGAGGCCCTTCTCGTAGAGCGTGCCGAGCCGGAAGGTCGCGGGCACGACGCCGGCCTGCGCCGCGCGGTCGTACCATTTGGCGGCTTCGTCGTAATTCGTCGGCGTGCCCTTGCCCTCGGCAAAGCGTAGGCCGATCTCGTAGGCCGCGGCCGCATCGCCCTTCATCGCGGCAGTGCGCAGCACTGGGCCGCCGATGCCGTCAGGCAGCTTCTCGCTCGGCGGCACCTGGATGAGGCCGAGCTTCGCACGGCTTGCGCCCGAAAGCGCGCCGGTGACATCGCTGGCAGCCGCGGGCGGTGGCGCCGCGGGAGGGGCCGGCGGGATTTCAACCGAGGCCGAACTGCCCGAATTGGGGATCGCAGCCGGCGCGGAATTGTTTTGCGACTGCCGTCCGATCGGTGTCGGCGAGGTCATCGACGGCGTGATTTGCTCGGGTGCGGCCGGCTTGTTCTCGACGGGCGGCGGCGGGGCCTGCGGCGCAGGACCGCTCGACGTATTCTCCACCGCTTGCGGCGGCGGGCTGCCGCCATCGAGGAGGTTCATCGCCATCTTGAAGGTACCGAGCACGATCACGACCACGCTCGCGCCGACCAGCAGCGAACGGATTTTTGAGGTGATGGTCGAGCCACCTTCCTGGCCTTTGTCCTTGGTGCGGCCAGCGGTTGAGGCCTTGGCGGCGCGGCCGGTCTTCTCAGGCTGCGCGGCGGCAGCCTGCGCGGCGCGGCGCGCGGCCGCGATGAAGCTCGACGACGACACCGGTTCCTTCGGCGCGGCGGGGATTTCGCTGATCGCGCTTTCGGACGCGGCAATGCGCTCCGACGGTGTGGCGACGCGTCCGCCCGGCCGCGTACCCGGTTCGAGCGGATGATCGGGCGGCAATTCGGGCGCAATCGCAGCGCGCGCAGGCGCCGTATGCGGCTCGAGGATTTCGCTGATCGCGCGTGGCGGAACCGGCGGTGCCGTTGGCACCGGCGGCGGCGCGGCCGATGCCGCGGCGTGGAATTCGCGCGGCGCGGCCGCGAAGGCGGCCTGCGCCGCTTGCGCGGCGGCCGGATTGGGCAGCTCCGGCTTTGGGTCGTATTTCGGCTGCGGCTGCTGTGGCCGCTGCTCGCGCGCCACCGGCGCCGGCTCGATCGGGGCAGCGATCGGCATCGGCATCGGCGCAGCTGCCGGCGGCGCGGTGCGCACCGTGCGCAGATCGCCCTCGATCATGGAAAGGCGATCGACGACGTGGCCGAGCGTATTGTGCACGGCTTCAAGCGAGTCCTGGGTGCTCCGGTTGGTCTCGGCCTGGCTGTAGCGGATGTCGGAAAGCTCGCGCTTGACGAGGTCGACCACGCCGGAATCGGGAGGCGGTGCCGAGCTGCGGCTCTCGGCCAGCGCGGAATAGGTCGCCTGCTGCCGCTCCAGGTGTCGCAGGATGTCGTGCAGCCCGTCCTCGACGCGGCTGAGATTGCCGCTGCGCGGATCGGAGGCGGCCTCGATCCGCTCCAGCAGATACGAGACCCGCTGCTCCAGATGCGCAAAGGTCGAAGCCGAGTCGCTGCCGACCTGCATGCGGTCGAAGCGGTCCGACAGTGCCCGGATCGCGCTTTCGAGATGTTCGGTGCTTTCGGACGGCGTCGGCCGCTCGCGCGTTTCCAGTGCGGCAGTCAGCGCCGCGATGCGCTGCTCCAGCACGGCGAAGCTATCGCCGGGACCGGACGAGCGGGTGATCTGGTCGACCTTGGACGACAACAGCTGCACGTCGTCGGAGAGCCGTGCCAGCGCCTCGTTGGAGGCGACGTTGGAGACGATGCCGCGCAGCGCCGAGATCGCGCCTTCAAGCTGGCGCACCGTCGACGGATCGTCATTGGCGCGCAAAATCAGGTCGAGCTTGGCGCCGAGATTGCGGATCGCCTCGTCATAGCCGGTGAGCTGCTCGGCCGGCGTCAGCGTGCGCAGCACCTGCTTGATCTCGGACAGTGCGTGCTCGACGCCGGCGAGCGCCTGGCCGTCGGTGCCGGTGGAGCGGGTCTCGTCGATGCGCCGGTGCAGCGAGCGGATCTCGTTCTCGATCGATTCGATCGCGCGGCGTGGCATCGCCTCGGTGATGGCGTGACGGATCTCCGCGAGCTCGTTGCGGAAGGCGTTGACCGACTGCTCGCTATTGTCGGGGCGCTGGAGCGCCTCGATCTGGCTGGTGATCTTGAGCAGGTGTCGTTCGAGCGACGAGAAATCCGGCTGCGGCTGCTGCGGCGGAGCATAGGACGGGGCAGGCGGCGCCATCGGCGCGATCGATGGCGCGGCGCGCGGCGGCATCTGCCGCGGCGCAAAGCCGTCGAGCTCGCTCTGGCGTGCGGTGATCTCGGCGACCGCGACGTCGAACGAGGCTGGGCTCAGCGGCGGCGAGCTGCGATAGACCTGTGCTGCCGCGCGCTCGACCGCACCGGCCTGGCGCTGGCGCGTCTCAACGGCTGCCGGCCGCGGTGCCGGAGGTTGCTGCGCCTGCTGTGGCTTTGAGATTTGCGACAGCCGCGCGTCGAGGCGAGAGATGGCGTCGTTCAGCTGGCGCGCGACGCCCTGCTCGCGCGAGACCTCTTGGCGCGGCGCGGGCTTTGAAATCCGTTCGATCTGCTGGGTGATCGCGTCGAGCCGCTGGTGGATGTCGGCGACTTCGCGGCTCTCGTCGCTTGGGAGGATGGGGGCTTGCGGACGCTGCTCGTAAGGCCCGCGAAAGTTAGGCGCGGCAGACTCGCCGAGCGTGGAATTCAGCCAATCGTTGAGTGACATGCCGGCGCGACGCGCAGCAGCTTCGGCCCGCTCCCGGACGGATGGATCGATGCCGTCAACACTCCACGATACGCGCGAATTCATGACTCTGTCCGGTTCCGACTCCCGGCGCCCCACCCGGCGCCTCCAATCTCCCCACGCGTGCCGGTTGCAAGACAATCGAATTTGGCGCGGGTCGTCTGCCTCGAAAACCGACTTTTTCCTGTTACGGTAAATAACGGGTTAAGGAACGCGTCGCCGGTGTCTTAAAGTTGGGCGGCGGGAACCGGGGGCTTCATTGCCGAAGCTCGTCATGCCCGAGCTTTGTCCCGGGCATCCACGTTCTTCGTGCCGCGTGGCTAGGTGTGGATGGCCGGGTCGAGCCGTTAGCGCTCAAACTCTTGGGCCATATACGATTGCCTGCCCGCAAGCGGGAGGGGTGATCAAACCGATCAAACGTGTGGTCGTCACGCCTAGCTAGCGCCCCGGCGGATGCAAGCGGGTGTCCAGCGCAAATGGCTCCTGGGATCTCATCTTGTACGAGCTGGCGGCGTTGGCGGCGACGAAGATCAAGTTCCAGCTCGCCGTCGAAACCACACTCGGAATCACGACGAACCTGTGCTTTGCGAGCAGATCATCCCCAAATGCCTGCTGGCCGGCACTTGGTATCCCCGGCCTCAGCCAGTTGGGATTTGGAACGGCCGCCGGCTCGACCACGAAGGCACCGGCAGGATCGATGGTTGCCGCCGTGATCACGTGAGGTACGCTATCCAACGCTCTAAATCCCTTGTGGACGGCAACCTCCAGAATCGCTGTCGCGGGATCGATCGAACAGTACACCGCGCGAACACCCCTGCTGTTCCAGCGGCCGCCGACCAGAAACGCGCCCTCGCCATTGTCCCAGGTGGCTGCATATTTGGATTGATCGAGACGCCACGCCACCAGCCCGGAACCTCCGAGAGAAGCGGGAAGTGGCGTCACGCATAAACGCCATACTCGAGCCGTGCGAGAAAATCCTCGACGAGCTCGACGCCGGCAGGGGTTGCCAGCAGATCGATCGGCTTGCATTGATCGAGGCCGATGGCCGGACGCTCCAGCCACTGCTCGGCCTCGTCCTTCGATCCGAAAATCGAAGTCGCTTTCGCCAGTATCTCCGCAAGCTTCCACGCGCGGCCGCTCTGCTCCGAGCTGAGCTGTCCAGTATTTTCGGCCGTATGGCGCTGGTAGGTTCGATGGCTCATTCCGATTGCTCTGGCGAACGAATCGTCCCAGCGGAGAAACACGAGATTGTCGACGAAATGCAGCAGTGCCTTGGACGGAAGGCCATGCAAAAGAATTTCGTGAGCCTCTAACGTGCTCCGAGGCATCTTCCGGAAGGTCGAGGTCCCTCCGAGAAGTCGGGCGACCGCCGCCAGCCGAACGACGTCAGGAGATCGAGCTCGTTCGCCCATCAATCATCCTCGCCACTTGTCGTATCCAATATGACAAGTGGCGCGACAACTTTCAAGTGATGGCCAGCAAGATTCCCGGGCGTACTCTCGACTTAACCCTTCCCCTCGCGCTTGCCGTCCTCCAGCGGCACCACCGTGCCCTTGCCGCTCACCGCCGACAGCGCCTCGAGCGTCTCCTCGCAGAAGTCGGCCACCATCTGCTCATGCCGGGCGCCAAGGCGGAGCAGGAGCAGGTTACCGAGGTCGAGCACACCCGACGCCGTTCCCTCCGGAAAGCGCTTCTTCAGGATGCGCTCGTAGTTCTCGTGGCGGTCGCGGTGGTGCTCCAGCCGGGCCATCAGGTCGGTGCGCAGTGGCTCGATGTCGATGCTATCAAGCGCATGGAGGCGGACCAGCAGGTCGTCCTTGATCGAGGGCGGGGTGCTCGGCCGGGCGGCCCAGTGCCGCAGCGCTGTTCGGCCCTCGGGAGCGAGCGTATAAACCAGCTTGTTGGGCTTGCCGGATTGCACGACCTCGCGGCCCTGGATGTAGCCGCGGTCGCGCAGCTTGGAGAGCTCGCGGTAGATCTGCTGGTGGTCGGCCTTCCAGAAAAAGCCGATCGATGAATCGAACGTCTTGGCGAGCTCGTAGCCCGTCATCGGGCGTTCCGTCAGGCATGCGAGGATTGCGTCGCCAAGTGCCATGGCACCGGCCTCCCTTGTTCGACCTTGACCAACCAGCTTGACATTATGCGCATCGGCGCATATGCGTCAATGTGCATATGAGGCGGCCCAAGACCTGCCCGGCACCGGCCTCCGCGCTACTGTGCATGGGGTTGTTTTCGCTTTTTTGCCAAGGCCTTTATCAAGGGAGGCACCCTGACCATGACCGGCCTCGATTCCTGGTACGGCTACATGAAGTCCCAAGACCGCGCTGGAGCCCGCACGGCGCTCTGGGACCTGCTGCATCCCGACGCCGTCTTCGAAAGTCCCGTCGTGCACTCGCCGCAGCGCGGGCGCGACATCACCTTCAAATATTTGTCGAGCGCAGAGAAGGTCCTCGGCGGCCCCGGCTTCACCTATGTCGGCGAATGGACAAGCGACAACGGCGCCGTGCTCGAATTCAAGACCATGATCGACGGCATCGAGATCAACGGCGTCGACATCATCACCTTCGACGCTGACGGCCGCATCACGCATTTCAAGGTGATGGTGCGTCCGCTCAAGGCCATCAACATGCTGCATCGCCTGATGGCGGAGCAACTCGCCGCCCAATCATGACGCTGCCCTGAGGTTGCAGAAGCAGCTAAGCTCGCGACACGCGCTGCGCCGCAGGGACTCTTCAGAGAATTCCACTACTTCAAGGCCCATGCCGGGAGAACGCCATGCCGATCTATAAAGCCCCCGTCGAAGACATGAACTTCCTGCTCAACGACGTCTTCCAGATCGACCGCTACGACAATCTGGCTGGGTTCAGCGACGCCTCCAGCGACGTGCGCGAGGCGGTTTTGGGCGAGGCCGCCAAGCTGGCGGAAGAGGTGCTCCAGCCGCTCAATCGTGTCGGCGATCTCGAAGGCTGCAAGCGCGCCGATGACGGCAGCGTCACCACGCCGAAGGGTTTCAAGGACGCGTTCAAGCAGGTCGCCGAGGGCGGCTGGCTCGGTCTGTCGGCGCCGACGGAGTATGGCGGCCAGGGCCTGCCGGTGACGCTGAGCCAGGCCGTCAACGAATTCCAGTGCTCGGCCAACATGGCGTTCTCGATGTATGGCGGCCTCACCATGGGCGCGACCGCGGCGCTCATCGTCCATGGCACGCCGGAGCAGAAACAGATCTACGTGCCGAAGATGGTGGCGGGCGAGTGGACCGGCACCATGAACCTGACCGAGCCGCAGTGCGGCACCGATCTCGGCATGCTCCGCACCAAGGCGGTGCGTCAGAGCGACGGCAGCTTCAGGATCACCGGCACCAAGATCTTCATCTCGGCAGGCGAGCATGACCTGGCTCCCAACATCATCCACCTCGTGCTTGCCCGCATCGAGGGCGCACCCGCTGGCATCAAGGGCGTGTCGCTGTTCGTGGTGCCGAAATTCCTGGTCAATGCCGACGGTTCGGTCGGCGCCCGCAACGGCGTGGTCTGCGGCTCGATCGAGCACAAGATGGGCATCCACGGCAATTCCACCTGCGTGATGAACTACGACGGCGCCACCGGTTGGCTGATCGGCGAAGAGAACAAGGGCATGCAGGGCATGTTCGTGATGATGAACGAGGCTCGCCTCGGCGTCGCCGTGCAGGGTCTCGCGCAGTCCGAAGTCGCCTATCAGAACGCGGCTGCCTATGCCCGCGAGCGCATCCAGGGCCGTTCGCTCACCGGCACCAAGGCGGCGGACAAGCCCGCCGATCCGATCATCGTGCATCCCGACGTGCGCCGCACGCTGCTCTCGATCCGCGCCTTCAACGAGGCCGCGCGCGCCTTCGTGATGTGGACCGCGCTGAAGAGCGACGTCGCCCACCGCTCCGAGGATCCCAAGGACCGCCAGGCCGCCGACGATCACATGGGCCTGATGACGCCGGTGCTGAAAGGTTTTCTCACCGAATACGGCTTTGCCAATGCGGTGCAGGCGCAGCAGATGTATGGTGGCCACGGCTACATCGCCGAGCAGGGCATGGAGCAGTTCGTGCGCGATGCCCGCATCGCCATGATTTATGAAGGCGCCAACGGCATCCAGGCCCTCGACCTCGTCGGCCGCAAGCTGCCGCGCGACGGCGGCCGCGCCATCATGGCGTTCTTCGGCGAGGTCATGGCCTTCGCCAAGGAGAACGGCGGCGACGAGGCGATGAAGCCGTTTATCACCCCGCTCTCGACCGCGCTCGGTCACCTCCAGCAGGCCACGACCTGGCTGATGCAGAACGCGATGGCGAAGCCGGACAATGCCGGCGCTGCCGCAACCGATTACCTGCATCTGTTCGGCTTCGTCGCGCTCGGCTACATGTGGGCCCGCATGGCGAAAGTGACCCAGGCCAAGATTGCCGACAGCGGGGCGACGCCCTATCTTTCGACCAAGCTCGTTACCGGCCGCTTCTTCATGGAGCGGATGCTGCCGGAGACCGCGGCCAATCTCGCGCGTATCCAGGCCGGCAGCGCCACCATCATGGAATTGCCGGCGGAAGCCTTTTAAGGCCGCTTTTTCCGCCCGCGACCCGTCCACTATCAGATCAAGATCATCATATCAGGAGGGCGTCATGCCTGAGGCATTCATCTACGATCACGTCCGCACCCCCCGCGGCCGCGGCAAGGCCGACGGCGCGCTGCACGAAGTGACCGCGCTTGCGCTTGCGACCGTGCCGCTGAAGGCGCTGAAGGACCGCAACAACCTGCCGGAAGACACTGTCGACGACGTCGTGCTCGGCGTGGTCGATCCCGTCGGCGAGGCGGGCTCCGACATTGCGCGCTTCGCGGCGCTGAAAGCGGGTCTCGGCGAGGCCGTGCCCGGCGTGCAGATCAGCCGCTTCTGTGCATCCGGCCTCGACGCCGTGAATTTCGCTGCCGCGCAAGTGATGAGCGGCCAGCATGACCTCGTGATCGGCGGCGGTGCGGAATCGATGAGCCGCGTCGGCATCGGCGCCTCCGGCGGCGCCTGGCCGATGGATCCCTCGATGGCGGTGCCGTCCTACTTCATGCCGCAGGGCGTGTCGGCCGACCTGATCGCCACCAAATACGGCTTCTCCCGTGACGATGTCGACGCCTACGCGGTGCAGAGCCAGCAGCGCGCGGCCAAGGCGTGGGACGAGGGCCGCTTCAACAAGTCCGTGGTGCCGGTAAAGGACATCAACGGCCTCACCATTCTGGCCAAGGACGAGCACATGCGTCCGTCGACGACGATGCAGTCGCTGGCGCAGCTCCAGCCGGCGTTCACGATGATGGCGCAGATGGGCGGCTTCGATGGCGTCGCGGTGCAGTCGCATCCGGAGATCGAGCGCGTCAACTACGTCCACCATGCCGGCAACTCGTCGGGCATCGTCGACGGTGCCGGCGCCGTGCTGCTCGGCAGCAAGGAGGCGGCTAGCAAGTACGGCCTGAAGCCGCGCGCCAAGATCCGCGCGTTTGCGAACATCGGCTCGGAGCCCGCGATGATGCTGACCGGTCCGGTCGACGTCACCGAAAAGCTGTTCGCGCGCTCGGGCATGAAGAAATCCGACATCGACCTGTTCGAGCTCAACGAGGCCTTTGCCTCCGTCGTGCTGCGCTACATCCAGGCCTTCGACATCGACAACGCCAAGATCAACGTCAATGGCGGTGCGATTGCGCTCGGCCATCCGCTCGGCGCCACCGGCGCAATGATCTTGGGCACCGTGCTCGACGAACTCGAGCGCACCAACAAGTCCACCGCACTTGTCACGCTGTGCATCGGCGGCGGCATGGGCACCGCGACCATCATCGAGCGGGTGTAGCGACGTAGCTGCGTAGGGTGGGCAAAGCGAAGCGTGCCCACCACCGACGTCTCAACAAATAATGGTGGGCACGGCGCAAGGGCGCCTTTGCCCACCCTACGAGGTCACAGTCAACCGCCGCGCCGAAAGACTGGCTGCGGCACCGAGGAGCACCAACATGGCTTACAAGAACTTCAAGGTTGAGACCGACGCCGACGGCATCGCGCTCGTCACCTGGGATATCCCGGGCCGTTCGATGAACGTGCTCGACGACACCTCGACCAGCGAGCTCGAGGTGATCGTCAAGGCGACCACGGCTGACGCCGCGGTGAAGGGCGTCGTCATCACCTCCGCCAAGGACGCCTTCTGCGCCGGCGCCGACCTCTCGATGCTCGAGGGCATGAACCAGGCCTACGCAAAAGTCTTCAAGGAGCAGGGCGAGACCGCGGCGAACCAGATGCTGTTCGATCGGAGCCGACGCTTCTCGCAGGTGCTGCGCTCCATCGAAACTTCAGGCAAGCCTTGGGCTGCCGCGATCAACGGCCTCGCGCTCGGTGGTGGTTTCGAGATCACGCTGTGCTGCCACTACCGTGTGGCGGCGGAGAATCCCAAGACGCGCTTCGGCCTGCCTGAGGTCAAGGTCGGCCTGTTCCCCGGCGCCGGCGGCACGCAGCGCGTGCCGCGCCTGGTGCCGCCGCAGGACGCGATGATGATCCTGCTCAAGGGCGACCCGGTCACGATCGAGAAGGCGAAGGCGCTGAATCTCATTCACGCCATCGTTCCGGCTGCCGATCTCGTCAAGGCGGCGAAGGATTGGATCAAGGGCGGCGGCAAGGCCGTCGCGCCCTGGGACGAGAAGGGTTTCAAGCTCCCCGGCGGCCCGGTCTTCTCCAAGGCCGGCATGATGATGTTCCCGGCCGGCAACGCCATCTATCGCCGCGAGACCTACGACAACTATCCGGCCGCGCGCGCGATCATGAGCTGCGTCTATGAAGGGCTCCAGTTGCCGATCGACGCCGCGCTGCGCGTCGAATCGCGTTACTTCACCTCGGTGCTGCGCTCAAAGGAAGCGGCCGCGATGATCCGCAGCCTGTTCCTGTCGATGCAGGAGCTCAACAAGGGCGCGCGCCGTCCGAAGGACGTAGCCCCGACCAAGGTGAAGAAGATCGCCGTGATCGGCGCCGGCTTCATGGGCGCGAGCGTCGGCTACGTCTCGGCCCGCGCCGGCCTCGACGTGGTCCTGATCGACCGTGACCAGGAGAGCGCCGACAAGGGCAAGGCGCATGCGCAGAAGGTGATCGAGGAGCAGATCAAGAAGGGCCGCGCCAAGCCCGCCGACGCCGAAGCGCTGCTCGCGCGCATCACGCCGACCGCGGACTACGCAACGCTGAAGGACGTCGATCTCGTCATCGAGGCCGTGTTCGAGGACCGCAAGGTCAAGGCGGGGACATTTGCCAAGGCGCAGGAGCATCTCAAGCCGGACGTGGTTTTCGCGTCCAACACGTCCACGCTGCCGATCACCTCGCTGGCCGAAGCGTTCAAGGACCAGGGCAAGTTCGTCGGCATCCACTTCTTCTCGCCGGTCGAGAAGATGATGTTGGTCGAGATCATCAAGGGCAAGAACACCGGCGACCTCGCGCTTGCGACCGCGCTCGACTACGTCCGGCAGATCGGCAAGACGCCGATCGTGGTCAACGACAGCCGCGGCTTCTTCGCCAACCGCTGCGTCGGCCGCTACGTTGCCGAAGGCAACGAGATGTTCTTGGAAGGCGTGCCGCCGGCGATGATCGAGAACTGCGCCAAGATGGCCGGCATGCCGGTCGGTCCGCTCTCGCTGTCCGACGAAGTCGCGCTCGACCTCGGCCTCAAGATCATGAAGGCCACTGAAGCGGACCTCGGTCCGAACGCCATCAATCCCGATCAGAAGAAGCTGATGGTGGAGCTGGTCGAGAAGCAGGGCCGGTTGGGCCGCAAGAACAGCAAGGGCTTCTACGACTATCCGGAGAAGGGCAAGGGCCAGAAGAGTCTGTGGCCGGGCCTCTCCGCGCTGCAGCCGAAGCAGCTCGACCCCGATACGCTCGACATCGAGGAGCTGAAGCAGCGTTTCCTGGTGGTGCAGGCGGTAGAAGCCGCGCGCACGGTGGAGGACCACGTCATCACCGATCCGCGCGAGGCTGATGTCGGCTCGATCCTCGGCTTCGGCTTCGCCCCGTTCACCGGCGGCACGCTGTCCTACATCGACTTCATGGGCACGAAGAAATTCGTCGAGCTCTGCCACAAGCTCGAAGCGAAGTACGGCTCGCGCTTCACCCCGCCGAAACTTCTCGAGGAGATGGCTGCGAAGGGAGAAACCTTCTACGGCCGCTTCGCGCCGAAGAAGGCGGCCTGACAGGCGCTCGTAGCCCGGATGGAGCGAAGCGAAATCCGGGACAGGCTCGCCCGCATGTGAAGACCCGGATTGCGCTTCGCTCCATCCGGGCTACGCTTCAGAGATAGTTAAACAAGAAAGGCCGGATCATCGATCCGGCCTTTCGCATGTCCAGGCGGGCTCATCACGGTTGCGTCAGGATCCTTCCTGTTTTGTGGAACCGGCCACAGAATCTGCGTAGAGAACCTGCCATAGTCACGGTGCCAACCCGTCGCGCAATTGTCATAGAGGCGTCAAAGGGGCGCCGTTCTTTTGCTCGGCCTTGGCACTACTCTTGCTAATCAGTCGGGTCACGAACCCTCACGAATCTTGTCGGGACACTTGCCGATCCATCGGCAAGTTGAAGATCAAAGAAGAAAGTGTCCTCAATGAACTCTTTGGTGCTGCGGAAGACCGCGCTCGATCGCGATCTCGCGAATTATGTTGCGTTCGCGCCTGGCGGCCGCTTGCCGCGGCAGAAGTCCGCGCGGCTGCGCCGCAAGGGGCCGGTGTTTTGGGCAGCGTTGGCGTCACTTGTGCTGGCGGCGGATTTTCTGCTCGCCAGCCTCGCCTGGCTCGCCGTCGACCTCCTCATGGGATGAGATGTCCCGCGTGTGCAACAGATACGTTGCCGCGAGATAGGCGAGCTGACAGACGGCAAGACAGATGGCGATGACGGTCACGCCTGCCATCATCCCAAATTCGTAAGCGCGAAGAACAATTGCGGAAAAAATTGCAATGAGCGGGGAGATCAGGATCAGCGCCCAGATCTTGAATACGAAACCGGTCGCCGCTCCCACCAACGCACTCGCAAGCATCAGTATAAAGGCAATCGTCAACTTCAACTCCAATGAGAGCGCAGGCGCTCCGCAATCGAGCTTTGCCCGCTTCGCAGGCAGTAACAAGACAGTCTTTCTGACATTTCGCGAACCTCGGTTCATAACGCTCGTCAGAGGTATGGTGGTCCGGTGCTACCCTCTTTATCGATTTCGCATTTGAGCTTCAGCACCCTTCCAGCGCCGCATTTCCGATCGCCCAAACAGAAAAGGCCGGATCACCGATCCGGCCTTTTGCGTGGCGATGGCGCCAGCCGCTTTACGCGGCCTGGGCCAGCCCTTCCTTCTTCAGCGCTTCCTGCACCATCGGCCGCGCCGCGACGCGGGCCTTGTAGGCGGTGAGGTTCGGCATCGCCGAGAGGTCGAACTTCATCCGGTCGCCCCAGGTCAACATCGTGAAGAGATAGCCGTCGGCGACCGTGAACTGCCTGCCCATGAGGTAGTCGCGGCCGGCGAGCTGGCTGTCGATGTATTTCAGCTTGCCCATGACCCGGTCCTTGAAGAACGCCTTGGCCTCATCGTTCAGTGCCGGCGCGAACAATGGGCCGAAGCTCTTGTGCACCTCCGAGGTGAGGAAGTTCAGCCACTCCAGCAGCTTGTAGCGTTCGGAGCTGTCGCGGGCCGGCGCCAGCGCCTTGGCCGAGGCCCGGTCGGCGATCATCTGGACAATGACCGGTCCTTCGGTCACGATCTCCCCGCTATCGAGGCCCAGCGCAGGGACTTGGCCCTTGGGATTCAGCTTCAGATAATCCTCACCATTTTCGAGCTTCTTGGCCCGGAGATCGACCTTGATCAGCTCATAGGGCAGGCCGGCTTCCAGGAGCGCGATGTGGGGGGACAGGGAGCAGGCGCCGGGCGTGTAATAGAGTTTCATGGAATTTCCTCCTCTTGACGCTTGGTTGGGGCGAAAGAAACGCCTACATGCGCCTGCATGCAATAGTCAAGATTGATGCAGGTGCATCGAGTGGGGTAAGAGACGGGCGACGAGTTTGAGCGGGACCATGAAACGCAAGCCATCGACCGAGGCAACCTCCGCCTGGATCCGCCTGATGCGGGTGCAGAGCCGTGTGCTCGGCTGCGTCGAGCAGGATCTGAAGAAGGCCGGCTTCCCGCCACTGGCCTGGTATGACGCGCTGCTCGAACTCTCGCGTGCGCCCTCGGGCGAGCTGCGGCCGGTGGAGCTCGAACGGCAGATGCTGATCCCGCAATACTCCACCTCGCGGCTGATCGACCGGCTCGTCGACGAGGGGCTCGCATTGCGGCGCGAATGCAAGATCGACAAGCGCGGCCAGTTCGTCGAGATCACGGAAGCCGGCCGCGAGTTGCAGAAGCGGATGTGGGGCGCCTATTCGGCTGCGATCGAGAAATATGTCGGTTCGAAACTGTCAGATACGGATGCCGTCAAGCTCAGCGGTCTGCTCGACCGCCTCGGCTGCGCGTGCGGCGAGATGAAACTGCCGCCCGTCGTCAACGTCAACGAAAGCACGCCGTCGCGATGATCGCGCGGCAAACCAGCAGGTCCGCGCAACCGCAGGGTTCGCGGACCATCCCTGTCACCCGCGCGCATTCAATCGAAGCGCCTTTGATTAGAGTTTGATATGGCGCGAGACCAGATCGATATGACGCCGCTGCAATCGCGCGACGAGCTCGTCGCGTGGTTCGAGGAAGGCTGCAAGGACCCGTCCGAATTCCGCATCGGCACCGAGCATGAGAAGACGCCGTTCACGCTCGAAGACCACCGTCCCGTGCCTTACGACGGCGCGCGCGGCATCGGCGCGCTGCTCGAAGGCATGAAGCTCCTGCTCGGCTGGGAGCCGATCATGGAGAAGGGCAACATCATCGGCCTCTACGACGTCACCGGCGGTGGCGCGATCTCGCTCGAGCCCGGCGGACAGTTCGAGCTCTCCGGCGCGCCGGTGGAGACCGTGCACCAGACCCAAAGCGAGCTGATGGCGCATCTGGCGCAGGTGCGCGAGATCGCAACGCCGCTCGGCATCGGTTTCCTCGGGCTCGGCATGACGCCGTCCTGGTCGCGCGCCGACATCCCGGTGATGCCCAAGGGCCGCTACAAGATCATGACCAACTACATGCCGAAGGTCGGCCAGTACGGCCTCGACATGATGTACCGGACCTGCACGGTGCAGACCAATCTCGACTTCTCGTCCGAAGCCGACATGGTCAAGAAGCTGCGCGTGTCGGTCGCGCTCCAGCCGATCGCGACCGCACTGTTCGCCAATTCGCCGTTCACCGAAGGCCAGCCCAACGGCTTCCTCTCCTTCCGTTCCGAGATCTGGCGCGACACCGACAATGCGCGCGCGGGCATGATGCCCTGGGCATTCGAGGACGGCATGGGTTTCGAGCGCTATGTCGACTACGCGCTCGACGTCCCCATGTATTTCGTCAAGCGCGGCGATGAGTACATCGACGTGTCGGGCTCCTCGTTCCGCGCCTTCTTCGACGGCCGCAACAACAACCTTCCCGGCGAACGTCCGACACTGTCGGACTGGGCCAACCATCTCTCGACGATCTTCCCGGAGGTGCGGCTGAAGCGCTATCTCGAGATGCGCGGCTCCGATGGCGGCCCCTGGGGCCGGCTGCCGGCGCTGCCCGCGTTCTGGGTCGGACTGCTCTATGACGATACCGCGCTCGATGCCGCATGGGACGTGGTGAAGCACTGGACGGCGCATGAGCGGCAGGCGCTGCGCGACGACGTGCCGCGCTTCGGCTTCAAGACGCGGATCAAGGACCGCTATCTGTTCGAGATCGCCAAGGAATGCCTCGTTCTGGCACGTGCGGGCCTGCGCCGCCGCGGCCGGATCGATCAGCTCGGCCGCGACGAGACTCGGCATCTGGAGCCGCTCGATCGCATCATCGATGCCGGCCGGACCCCGGCGGAGGAGATGCTGGACAAGTTCAACGGTCCCTGGAACGGCTCGGTGGAACCGGCCTACGCGGAATACGCTTTCTAGTTCGATCGACCGACGCTCAGGACTTAAGCCGTTCATCGCCCATACAGGTTTGCGGCGATCAAATGACCGGCTGAAAAAAACCTGAGCGTCGTCAATAACTCGAAAGCTGTTTCCGATGGGGAAGGGCCGCCTGCCTGGGGCCGTCATGGCAAGCGTCGCGGCAAGCATCGTGGCATGCGTCGCGCTGCTGACGCTCGCGCTTGCGAGCGGGCCTGCGCGCGCCCAGACGGCGTTCGACCGGCCGGGCGGCGACTATTTCAATACGCCGGTCACGTCGGGCGATCCCGAGGATTGCGCGCTGCTGTGCGAGCGCGATCGCCGTTGCCGTTCCTGGAGCTTCAGCTATCCCGATGTCGAAGGCGGCTCGGCGGTGTGCTGGCTCAAGAACGCGGTGCCGCCGCGCGTGCCGCAAAGCTGCTGCATCTCGGGCGTACGCGGCGCTGGCGTGATCGAGCCGCGCATCGAGGGCGTAGAGACGTCGATCGACCGCCCCGGCGGCGATCTGCGCAATTTCGAACTCAAGGCCAGCGAAGGCGAGGAAGCCTGCAAGGCCGCCTGCACTGCGGACAACAAATGCCGCGCCTTCACCTATGCCCGCCCCGGCTATACCGGCCGCGAGGCGCGCTGCTTCCTGAAAAAGGAAATCAAGCCGCCGCGCCGGAAGGCGGGGTTCACGTCGGGCGTGGTGCGGTAATCAAGGTGCCGTAGGGTGGGGCTAAGGCGCATTTTGCGCCGTGCCCACCATCTCTCCGCGATCGCGACGACTGTCGGTGGGCACGCTGCGCTTTGCCCACCCTACTTCACTCCGACGCAATCACCGTGATCTCCGGCCACAGAGCCTGCCATCGCGCCGCTTTCGTAACGTAGTTCGCCGCGGAAAAATTCAGGCCCGGGTTGGGCCGCACGATCAGTCTTTCGACGTCGTCGAATCCGTGCGGCGCGTAGGCCTGGTAGCCGTCGCCTGCGCGCCTCACTCCGACTTGCGTGTTCTGCGTAAGGAAGCGGTCGATGCCATCTGTCGCGCGCGTCAGGGGCGGATAGGGCAGGCCGTGCTTGTCGGGATACCACAGGTGCACGCGCGCCTGGTTGCGGATCTCGACCTTGGCACCGAGATGCCCAAGCCGCTCATGCAGCCTGCGGATCACACTGTCCTCCGCCTCCCACGAGGTATCGGGATCGAAATAGAAGGCGTCGTAATCGGAGATGCCATGATCGATCGCGCGGCCCGTGAGCACATTCCAGACCGTCTGCGCCAGGCACCCCGCGACCAGCCATGCATCCGGTAGCGCGAGGCTGTGGAGTTCGTCGATGATGGCAACGTTGACCGGATTCTTCAGTGCCAGCGCGAGGAAGCGCGCTTCGTCCATCGCGCCGCTCACGCGCCCTCGCGCGTGTCATAGCTCGCACGCGCCGTCTTCGATGCCAGCGCGCGCCAGCGCCGCCGCAAGAACGGCTCGACGATCTCGCGCTTGGCCTTAGACAGGCGGATCAGCACGATCGGATAATCGGCGTAGTGATCGGTGAAATAGAAAATCTTGGGCTGGCTGTCGACCAGCATCGCGCGCTCGTCGATCGGCACGTCCGGCATCACCAAACTGTCGCCGTCCTCCTTCAACCGCACGAGCATCTTCTTGCGCACTTTCAGTGCGGGCGTGCCGTAGGAGGTGCCGTCCTCGACCTCCGGCCACGTCAGCGCAAATTTTCTGACGTCGTCGAAGGTCATCCGACGGGCCTCCTCACCATGAGCCCCCAGCTCCGAAACCGGCGCTGCACACGGACCATGAACACGGTATCGTGGCTGCGGGGTTCCGCCTGGAGCAGTGTGGCCGCATGATCCTCTGGTGCACTTGGTTGCCCGGCCATGAGGTTGGCTCCGATCGCTGGCGATTGCACATTTTGGCGAGCATTGCGCTTCCCGTTGGAGAGGTTTGCAATCTCAAAGCGCGGTTGGGCTCTTGGCGGGGCTTCGCACCAGAATGGACAGCAGAAGGACATGAGGGCTTGAATGAGTGAATTGGCGGTGCTGGATCCGCGTGCAGCCTTTGTTGATGTCGGCAGTGAGAAAATGCATGTGTCGATCGCGGGTGGGCCACCCGCGCTGTTCGGCACGGTGACCTCGCAGCTGCATGCGCTGCGCGACTATTTGGCCGAACATCAGGTGCGCTCAGTCGCGATGGAAGCGACCGGGGTCTATTGGTTGCCGCTCTATGGGGTTCTGGAAGCTGCGGGCATGGAGGTGGTGATGGTCGATGGCCGCCAAACGCGCAATCTTCCGGGGCGCAAGACCGACATGAAAGACTGCCAGTGGGGCGCCACGCTGCATGCGCATGGCTTGCTGCGGGCGGGCTTTGTTCCCCCGGCCAATATCCGCCGTCTGCAGGACTATCTGCGCCTTCGCGGGGACCACATCGCGGCGGCCGCCGGACATGTCCAGCACATGCAAAAAGCGCTGGAGCGGATGAATATCAAACTGCACGAAGTCATCAGCTCTCTGACCGGGGCGAGCGGTCTGACCGTGATCCGCGCCATCCTCGCCGGTGAACGCGATCCGCAGGTCCTGTTGGGTCTATGCGATATTCGAATCCGCAACGTCAAAGCTGAGCGCGTCGTCGAATCGCTGCGCGGCGACTGGGCCGAAGAACATTTGTTCGCCCTCGCGCAGGCCGTTCAAAGCTGGGACCATTATCAAGGCCTCATCGCCGCCTGCGATCGCCAGATTGCGGTCGTCCTTCGCCAGATGCCGGACGCGAAGGTGCCGCCACCGGCCGCTTCGACAAAGACAGGAAAACCGCGCACGCGGCCGGGCGTCAATGCGCCGGATATCGCGGATCTGCGGGAGATCCTCGCACAGATCTGTGGCGCCAAGGATTTGACGACGCTGCCCGCCCATAGCGAGTACAGCGTTTTGCAGCTCATCGGTGAAGTTGGCACGGATCTGACCAAGTGGCGGACTGAAAAGCACTTCACCTCGTGGTTGGGGCTTGCTCCCGGAAGCGCTCAAAGCGGCAAACGCAAGGCTTCGGTCAAACGGCGCCGCAACCGAGCCGGCCAGATCTTTTGTGTGATGGCCCGTGCCTTGGCCCGCAGCAAATACGTCGCGCTCGGCGGCTTTTACCGGCGCATGGCGGCACGGCGCGGCGGCTTGGTGGCGAACAAGGCCCTCGCGCGAAAACTAGCCACACTCTTCTGGCGCGTGATGGTCAAAGGCCTCGACTTCGTCGAGACAGGTGTGGCTCAATACGAGGCGAGGGTATTGGAAACCAAGCACCGCATTCTGCACCGACTGGCTCGCCAGCTCGGCCAGCAAATCGTCCCCAATCCAGCCGCCGTCGTCTGACAGCGTGTTCATGGAGAGGATCGGGCTAGTGCACCGCCGTGAAGAATCGCGCGGGCCGAAAACCGGAGAGCCAGGTCCACACCGGCTGGCTGCGCATGCCGAGATCCCAGGAACCGAGCACGGCATCCGCGCGCCCGACCAGATTGTCGATCGGCAAGAGGCCGACGCCGCCGGAGCGCAGCGGCACGCGGCTGTCGGCGGAATTGTCGCGGTTGTCACCGAGCACGAAGAGATGGCCGGCCGGCACCGTGACTTCCTGCGTGTTGTCGAGCGGACCGTTGTCGCGCATCTTGAAGATCAGATGCGACACGCCGTTGGGCAGCGTTTCGACATAGCGATAGGCGGGCTCGCTGCCGCCATTGTCGTCCTCGGCGGCGCCGACGCCATCCGGCTTCAGCTCGGCGGGGCGGTCGTTGATGAAGAGCTGGCCCTGCCGCATCTGGATGCGGTCGCCGGGCAGCCCCACGACGCGCTTGACCCAGGCCTGCGAGCGATCGCCCGGCCAGCGGAACACCACGACGTCGCCTTGCTTCGGCGTCTCGGCGAAGACGCGGCCGCTCTCGGGCAGGTTGATCTGGATCGGCAGCGACGAGGTGCCGTAGCCGTAAGGGAATTTCGAGGCGATCAATGCGTCGCCGATCAGCAGCGTCGGCTCCATCGAGCCCGACGGCACGTAGAACGGCTCGGCCAGCGCGCCCTTGGCGATGAACACGGCGGCGACGATGCCGGCAAGCTGGACGAGTTGCCCCGCCCAGCCGCTGCTCTTCCGCTTGGTGGTGACGGTCACCTTCTCGACACTCATGCGCCCGTTCCACCCACCGTAATGCGCTCCATCAGCAGCGATGGCTGGCCGACGCCGACCGGCACGCCCTGGCCGTTCTTGCCGCAAGTGCCGATGCCGGTATCGAGCGCGAGATCGTTGCCGATCATGCGGATGCGATGCAGGTCTGTCGGCCCGTTGCCGATCAGCATGGCGCCCTTCAAGGGTGCGCCGATCTTGCCGTTCTCGATCTTGTAGGCCTCGGTGCACTGGAACACATATTTGCCCGAGGTGATGTCGACCTGGCCGCCGCCGAAATTCGCGGCAAAGACGCCGTTCTTCACCGAGGCGAGGATTTCGGCCGGATCGCGGTCGCCCGCGAGCATATACGTGTTGGTCATGCGCGGCATCGGCACATGGGCGTAGCCCTGGCGGCGGCCATTGCCGGTCGGCTTCATGTTCATCAGGCGCGCGTTCTGGCGGTCCTGCATGTAGCCGACCAGGACGCCGTCCTCGATCAGCACGGTGCGGTTGGTCGGCGTTCCCTCGTCGTCGATCGAGAGCGAGCCGCGTCTTGAAGCGATCGTGCCGTCATCGACGACAGTCACGCCCTTGGCCGCTACCTGCTGGCCAATCAGGCCGGCGAAAGCAGAGGTCTTCTTGCGGTTGAAGTCGCCTTCGAGACCATGACCGACCGCTTCATGCAGCATCACGCCGGGCCAGCCGGCGCCAAGCACGACGTCCATTTCGCCGGCAGGGGCCGGAATCGATTCCAGATTGACCAGCGCCTCGCGCAGCGCGCCGTCGGCAGCGTCACGCCAGTTCTTGCTCTCGATGAATTCGGCATAGCCGGCGCGGCCGCCATAGCCCTTGCTGCCGCTCTCCTGCCGGTCGCCTTGGCCGGCGACCACCGAAACGTTCACGCGCACCAGCGGGCGGATGTCGCGGTAGCTCTCGCCGTCGGGACGCAGGATCTCGACGACCTGCCAGGTCGCGCCCAGGCTGACGCTGACCTGCCGCACTCGCGGATCCTTGTCGCGCAGATAAGCGTCGATCTCGGCGAGCAGCTTGACCTTGGTCTCGAACCCCGGCGCATCCAGCGGATTATCGTCGGCATAGAGCCGCACATTGGTGTGCGGAGGCGGCGCCGCGAAACTGCCGGAATAGCCGCCGCGCACGGCGGCAACCGCGTCGGCGGCGCGAATCAGCGCCGGCAGCGACACGTCGGAGGAATGCGCGTAGCCGACCGCGTCGTCCTTCACGGCGCGCAGGCCAAAACCCTGCGAGGTGTCATAGGTCGCCTGCTTCAGCCGCCCATTGTCGAACATCAGCGCTTCGGTCTGGCTGTATTCCAGGAACAATTCGCCGTCGTCGGCGCCGGCAAGCCCGCGCGCCACCTCGTGGCGAACCTGGTCGCGGTCGAGATTGGCGCGGTCGAGCAGGGAGGTCGTGGCAGGGTTTGTCATGCGTCCGTCCATTATCGGGGGATGTGGGGCAAGATAATGGTTTCCCGCCGGTTCCGCGAGGGGCCGGGTGTCACATTACGGAAACGATAGGACTTGCTGGCCGCGAGCATCAATCTATCGCCGTCACCCTGAAGGATGACGGGGCTGGCAACTCGGTATTGTGGTCGTCGTCTACGGCAGCTTGTCGTACCCCTCACCCAGCCCGTTCAGGCTGAGCGGGAAGCCGATGCCTTCCTCGGGGGTCTCGAAGATGATGAAGGTCGCGGTCTTGGCGGTGCGGAGCTGGCCGAGCAGCTTGTCGTCCATGACGACCTCGGCAACGCAGCCATTAGGCAGGCAGCGGACAAAACCGGCGCGGCCGACGTCCTGGTTGTCGAGCTTCAGGCCGAGGCCGGAGGGCAGGAGGACGCCGAGCGGGGCGACCACGCGCATCAGCCGGCTCTTCTGGTCGGCGGTCTTCAGCACGATCACGGTGAGGCCGGCATTGGAGCGGTCTTCGGCCACCACGCTCTGGATCAGGGCGCATTGCTCGGTCTGGGCGCCCGGAGGGGTGTCGCAGCGGATCTGCCAGTCGCCATGGACGGAGCGCACCGCGCCCTGCGCATGGGCAAAGCCCGGGAGCGCCAGGAGGACGGCCGCAGCCAGCAGGGCTGCCAGCACCGTGAGGCCGTTAAGCTGCCTTGCCATGCATCTCGAAAGCCCCATCGGGGTCGGTCCCTCTGCTCGCCTGGATCGCTCGCGCTGGTGGACTGATACGGGAATGACGGCGTCTTGAAGGCGATTCCTAAGCAAATTCCGCGCCGCCTCAGCCGCCATCGCCTGCACGAATCAGGTTCCTGCGCGGCCGTCCGCAAGTGCCTACCGCGGGCAATTCCGCTGTCAAGCGGCAGCCTCCCGGGAAACGGCATTTTTGTCTGATGTTGCTGGGAAATATCTTGCGGGTGATGGCTGACAGAGGGGGCTCAAGACTGCATTGCGATAGATCAAGAATTATGGTTTGAGAGGCTTGATTTCGGCGTTCTAGCGATCTGGCCCGAATTCCTCTTAGAGGTATTCTTGAGCGGCGGTTTGTCAGGCGGGCGGATCGAATAAGCATTTCCCGGAAATAGGGGAATGCACTTGGGGTGATTTCGTTAGGGGAGCGCGAACGGCATGAGGATGTCGATGGGTCGGGTGGGCCGGCAATTGCTGGGATTGGCCACTATCGCCTTGGTGGCGGCTGGCATGACGCTGGCGACGGGCGGCGTGGCATTCGCCGAGCTTGGACAACCGGCGCCGTGGGAGTGGACGCTCCAGCAATCCGGCTCCCCGGTGATGGACAACATCGTCTGGTTCCACAACTTCCTGTTCGTGCTGATCACTGTGATCACGCTGTTTGTGCTGGCGCTGCTGGTGATCGTGGTCGTGAAGTTCAACGCGAAGGCCAATCCGGTGCCGTCGCGTACCACTCACAACACGCTGATCGAGGTGGCCTGGACGCTGGTTCCAGTGCTGATCCTGGTCGGCATCGCGGTACCGTCGTTCCGCCTGCTGTTCCTCGAGCTCGACGTGCCGAAGGCGGATCTGACCATCAAGGCCACCGGCAAGCAGTGGTATTGGTCCTACGCCTATCCGGACAACGGCAAGTTCGAATTCGACTCGCTGATGGCCCAGGACAAGCAGCCGCGGCTGCTCGGCGTCGACAACGAGATGGTGGTACCCGTCAACAAAGTGGTCCGGGTTCAGGTGACCGGGGCCGACGTGATTCATGCCTTTGCGCTGCCGGCCTTCGGCGTCAAGATCGACGCCATTCCGGGCCGGCTGAACGAGACCTGGTTCAAGGCCACCAAGACCGGCATGTTTTACGGCCAGTGCTCGGAATTGTGCGGCAAGGACCACGCCTTCATGCCGATCGCCATACGCGTGGTGAGCGACCAGGAGTTCGCCTCCTGGGTTGAAACGGCGAAGAAGAAATACGCGAGCGGCGGCACCAGCACCTACGCCTCCACGGCCGGCCCGACGCAGTGAGCGCCGGGCAAGGGGATTGAAAGCGACATAAAGGGCGGGACCTCCAAAGGTCCGAACGGGACGCAAGGCAGGATTTGAAAATGGCAACGAGCGCAGCGGCACACGGCGATCACGCGCATGAGGAGCACGCCCATCCGACCGGATGGCGGCGCTACGTCTATTCGACCAACCACAAGGACATCGGCACGATGTACCTGATCTTCGCGGTCATCGCCGGCGTCATCGGTGCCGCGATGTCGATCGCGATCCGTGCCGAGCTGATGTATCCGGGCGTGCAGATCTTCCACGAGACGCACACCTACAATGTGTTCGTGACCAGCCACGGCCTGATCATGATCTTCTTCATGGTCATGCCCGCAATGATCGGCGGCTTCGGCAACTGGTTCGTGCCGCTGATGATCGGCGCGCCGGACATGGCGTTCCCGCGCATGAACAACATCTCGTTCTGGCTGCTGCCGGCCTCCTTTGCGCTGCTCCTGATGTCGACCTTCGTCGAGGGCGAGCCGGGTGCGAACGGCGTCGGCGCCGGCTGGACCATGTATGTGCCGCTGTCGAGCTCCGGCCATCCGGGCCCGGCCGTCGATTTCGCGATCCTGTCGCTTCATCTGGCGGGTGCCTCGTCGATCCTCGGCGCCATCAACTTCATCACCACGATCTTCAACATGCGCGCGCCGGGCATGACCCTGCACAAGATGCCGCTGTTCGTGTGGTCGATCCTGGTAACGGTGTTCCTGCTGCTGCTGTCGCTGCCGGTGCTCGCCGGTGCGATCACCATGCTGCTCACCGACCGCAACTTCGGCACCGCCTTCTTTGCACCCGAGGGCGGCGGCGACCCCGTGCTGTTCCAGCATCTGTTCTGGTTCTTCGGCCATCCCGAGGTGTACATCCTGATCCTGCCCGCCTTTGGCATGGTCAGCCAGATCGTCTCGACCTTCTCGCGCAAGCCCGTGTTCGGCTATCTCGGCATGGCCTACGCCATGGTCGCGATCGGCGGCATCGGCTTCGTGGTCTGGGCGCACCACATGTACACGGTCGGCATGTCCTCGGCGACGCAGGCCTATTTCGTCGCCGCTACGATGGTCATCGCGGTTCCGACCGGCGTGAAGATCTTCTCGTGGATCGCCACCATGTGGGGCGGCTCGATCGAGTTCCGCGCGCCGATGATCTGGGCGGTGGGATTCATCTTCCTGTTCACCGTCGGCGGCGTCACCGGCGTCGTGCTGGCGAACGCCGGCGTCGACCGCGTGCTCCAGGAGACCTACTACGTCGTCGCGCACTTCCACTACGTGCTGTCGCTCGGTGCGGTGTTCGGGATCTTCGCCGGCTGGTACTACTGGTTCCCGAAGATGTCGGGCTACATGTACAACGAGACGCTGGCCAAGGCGCACTTCTGGGTCACCTTCATCGGCGTCAATTTGGTGTTCTTCCCGCAGCACTTCCTCGGTCTGTCCGGCATGCCGCGCCGCTATGTCGACTATCCCGACGCGTTTGCCGGCTGGAACCTGATTTCGTCGCTCGGCTCCTACGTCTCCGGCTTCGGCGTGCTGATTTTCCTCTACTGCGTGATCGACGCCTTTGCCCGAAAGGTGCCGGCTGGCGACAATCCCTGGGGGGCGGGTGCGACCACGCTGGAGTGGACGCTGTCCTCGCCGCCGCCCTTCCATCAGTTCGAAGTGCTGCCCCGCGTGCAGTAAGCAAATTGCCGCGGCGCCAGTGATGGCGCCGCGGCTCTACAACGAAGCGAGTCAAATCAAGTGTCCGCCCTCGACCACAACGCCATCGACATCAATCCACGGATCTCCGAGGCGGAGGTCGGCGATTACATCGCGCTGCTCAAGCCGCGGGTGATGTCGCTCGTGATCTTCACCGCGCTGGTCGGGATGGCGATGGCGCCGGGGCATTTCCACCCCGTGCTGGCGATCACCTCGCTGCTCTGCATCGCCGTCGGCGCCGGCGCCTCCGGCGCGCTCAACATGGCGCTCGAAGGCGACATCGACGCAAAGATGTCGCGCACGGCGAACCGGCCGATCCCGCGTGGCCGCATCACCCGGCCCGAGGCGATGGCGTTCGGCATGACGCTCGCCTTCTTCTCAGTGATGACGCTCGGCATCCTCGTCAACTGGATCGCGGGCGCGCTATTGGCCTTCACCATCTTCTTCTACGTCGTGATCTACACGCTACTGCTGAAGCGCTGGACTGCGCAGAACATCGTGATCGGCGGCGCCGCCGGTGCGTTGCCGCCGGTGGTGGCCTGGGCCGCCGTGACTGGCACGGTCGACGTCGAGCCGCTGCTGCTGTTCGCCATCATCTTCTTTTGGACGCCCCCGCACTTCTGGGCGCTGGCGCTGTTCCGCTCCGACGACTACGCCCGCGCCGGCATTCCGATGCTGCCCAACGTCGCCGGTCCCGACGCGACGCGCCTCCAGATCCTGCTCTACACCATCGTGCTGATCGCGGTGGCCGCAGCACCGTGGGCGCTGGGCTATTTCGACGCCATCTACGGCATTACCTCGCTGGTGCTCGGCGCTGGCATGCTGGTCCTCGCCGTCAACGTCTACATTCGCCGCGAGCGCAGCGAATCGCTGCGCGCGACCCGCAAGCTGTTTGCCTTCTCCATCTTTTATCTGTTTGCGCTGTTTGCGACCCTGCTGGCCGAGGTCATGTACCGGGCGCTTGCTCCGATGGCAGGGGGCGCATGATAACGGGTATGGCTGATAAATCCGAGCCAGATGGAATCGTCCTCACCGAGGCGCAGAAAAAGAGCCGTCGTCAACGCTCGATTGCGATCGCGCTCGCGCTCGGCGTGCTCGTGGTGCTGTTTTTCGCCGTCACCATGGTCAAGGGACCGGCAGTGCTAATTCGGCCGATGTAGGAAAGATGGATCAGAAGCCGACCATATCGCGGGATCAGAGCCGGACGGCCACGAAGGGCCGTTTCAGTGGCCTTGGCCGCGACGCGCTGGTCGCCTCGATCTGCGGCGGCGTGGTCGCGTTGATGGTCGGCGCCTCCTACGCGGCGGTGCCGTTCTACAACTGGTTCTGCCGCGCCACCGGCTTCAACGGCACAACCCAGGTCGCGATCTCGGCGCCCACGACCGGCCCGATCGCACGGAAAATCGCGGTGCGGTTCGATTCCAACGTCGCGCCCGGCCTGCCCTGGAAGTTCGAGCCGGAGCAGACCGAGATCGAGGTCAAGATCGGCCAGGTCACCACCGTGTACTACACCGTCACCAACCAGGCCGCGCGTATCACCGCCGGGCAGGCCGCCTACAACGTTGCGCCGCTGACGGTCGGGTCCTATTTCCAGAAGATCAATTGCTTCTGCTTCACCGAGCAGACCATGGCGCCCGGTGAGAAGCGGGAGATGCCGGTGGTGTTCTATGTAGATCCGTCGATCGTCGACGATCAGGAGAATGACGGGCTGAGCACGATCACGCTGTCCTACACGTTCTATCCGGTGCGCGATCCGGTGGTGAAGCCACTCGCATCGGGCAACGACGACAAACGCAAGGGAAATCTCTGACCGCCGGATTCACGCGCCGGGGTTGGAACAAGGGGATAAGTGCCGGACAGGCACGGGATTGAGGAGAGAGACGGCAATGGCCACAGTGCAAGGCAAGCATCACGACTACCATCTGGTCGATCCGTCTCCGTGGCCGGTGGTCGGCTCCATCTCGGCCTTCATTATGGCGGTCGGCGCGATCACCTGGATGCACCACATGCTCTCGGCCGCGCCGATTATCTTCGGTGTCGGCACCGTCGGCGTGATCTACACGATGGCGAGCTGGTGGGGCGACGTGATCAAGGAAGCCCAGTACAAGGGCGATCACACCCGCGTCGTGCAGCTTCATCACCGCTACGGCATGATCCTGTTCATCGCCTCCGAGGTGATGTTCTTCGTTGCCTGGTTCTGGGCCTATTTCAACGCGGCGCTATTCCCGGCCGACGCCGTCCACGCCACCCGCGACGCGGTGTTCGGCTGCGGCCTCGGCACGCAGGCCGGCGCATGCGCCGTACCCGGCACCTGGCCGCCGCATGGCATCGAGACCTTCGATCCCTGGCATCTGCCGCTCCTGAATACGCTGATCCTGCTCACCTCCGGCACCACGGTGACCTGGGCGCATCACGCGCTGCTCGAGGGGGATCGCAAGGGCCTGAAGTACGGGCTGATCCTGACCGTGATCCTGGGCGCGACCTTCACCTGCGTGCAGGCCTATGAGTACAGCCACGCGGCGTTCTCGTTCGGCGGCAACGTCTACGGCGCGACCTTCTTCATGGCGACCGGCTTCCACGGCTTCCATGTGCTGGTCGGCACCATCTTCCTGATCGTGTGCCTGGCGCGCGCCTATGCCGGCCACTTCACGCCGACACAGCACCTCGGTTTCGAGTTCGCCGCCTGGTACTGGCACTTCGTCGACGTGGTGTGGCTGTTCCTGTTCCTCTGCATCTATGTCTGGGGACACGGCGCCGAGACCATGGCGCACGGCGCTCACTGAGCGGCTTGATATCGGATCGAGAGAGGGCGGCCGCAGGGCCGCCCTTTTTCTTTCTACGCGACAGAGGTTCACAGAAACTGTGATAGACTCCGTCATCATGAACGAAACCGCCGGCACATCCGAGACCGAAGTTACTGTCCTGCAGACCGCGCTGCGCGGGCTCGCCTGCAAATGCCCGCGCTGCGGCCAGGGCAAGCTCTATGCGGGTTTCCTGACGCTCGCCCCGGCCTGCGACCGCTGCGGCCTCGACTACGCCTTCATCGATTCCGGCGACGGTCCTGCGATCTTCATCATCATGCTGGCCGGCGCAATCGTGGTCGGCTGCGCGCTCGTCGTCGAGGTCAAGTATCAGCCGCCATACTGGCTGCATGCAGTGCTGTGGCTGCCGCTGATCCTCGCGACCACGCTGCTGCCGCTGCGCGCCATGAAGTCGCTGCTGATCGCGCTGCAATTCCACCACAAGGCGACGCCGGGCCGGCTGGTCGACCGCGCGAAATGAACGAGACTGCGCGCAAGCCCCGCGTGGCCGGTTTCGCGCTGTTCACGCTTTTCCTGACCGCGGTCTTCGTCGCGCTCGGCCTCTGGCAATTGCAGCGCCGCGCGGCCAAGCACGAACTGATCGCCGCACTCACCGAGCGTCTTGCAGACGCGCCGGTGCCGCTGCCGCTGCCGGTGCAATGGGCCGCGTTGAATCCCGCGCGCGACGAATTCCGCCGCGTCAGCTTCAGCGCGACCTATGCCCCCATGCCGGATGCGATGGTGTATTCCCCCGGCTCAGCGGTCCGCACGGATGCCTCGGGCCCGGGCACCTGGGCCTTCCTGCCGGCTCGCCTTGCGACCGGCGAGACGGTCGTGATCGATGCGGGTTTCGTCCAGAACACGATGCAGGACCGCAGCGTCGAGGATCGCGCGGTGAAGAAGCTTGTGACCGGCACGCCGGTCGCGCTCACCGGTTACCTGCGCTTCCCCGAGGCGCCCGGCTCGCTGACACCGGCGGAGAACCGCGACAAGCGGCTCTGGTTCGTGCGCGATCACCTGGCGATTGCAAGCGCGCTTGGCTGGGGCGCTGTCGCGCCATTCTACGTCGACCTGGAGCAACCGGCGCCCGAGAACGGCATTCCCCGCCCAGGGCCACTCGACGTGCATTTGAAGGACGATCATCTGCAATACGCCATCACCTGGTTCATGCTCGCAGGCGCTGTGCTGATCGCGTTCGGCGTCTGGGTGAGAGGACGGCGGCCGGGGCTCAGTCTTCAGTAGGTTCCCGGACGGAACCCGGTATCGCCCGGGGTTTATTATTCAGCGCACATTCACGAATGTGGTCCTAAGCCGCGTCAAATTTTCCGCGGCAGACAGGATTGCGGCGTGAGCGATTTCGATCAGATGGGAATTGTTGTCGACTGGGTGGATGCCTGCCGGAAGGGCGACCTTGCGACACTGCTCGACCTCTACGCCGACGACGCGCAGCTCGAATGCACCTGCAACGGCGCCCAGCGCTATCGCGGCCGAAACGAGCTCGAGAGCTATTGGCGGCCACGGCTGAACGCCTTCTCGTCGGCGGGCTTCGGCCTCGAGGAGATCAATCCCGCGCCCCACGGCATCGATCTCGAATATTCCGTCGCGGGCTCGCTACGCATTCACGCCTCGTTTCGCTTCAGTCCGGAAGGCAAGATCCACCGCACGCTTTGCGAGCCGGCACAACAGAATCCGCACGACGGCTGCGCGTGCTAGCCGGGTGCCGGCGCGTCTCGCGTCGGTTCGACCGGCAGCCGGCAGCGCACATAGGTTTGTTCGTCCGCGCGCAACAATGACAGCGATCCGCTGAGCGCGCGCACACGCTCATGCATGCCGGTCAGGCCGCGGCCGAACACATTGTCCGCGGGAAAGCCGCCGCCGTCGTCGGAGATCTCGATGACGAGCGCATCGCCGGCAATGGCCGCCTGCACATCGGCATTGCTCGCTCCGGCGTGGCGCAACACGTTGGTCAGCGCCTCCTGGATCAGGCGATAGACGGTCTGGGACAGCGGCCCGTCGATGCCGTTGAGCGCAGGATCGATCGTCGCCGTCAGGCTGATATGCGGCGCCTGCTTGCGAAAGTTCCGGAGCAGCGTCTGCACGCTGGTCTCGAGCCCCAATTCCTCGATGTAGAGCGGCCGCAGCCGGTCGAGGATGCGACGGTTGGTCTGTTGCAGCGTCTCGACCGACTGCATCACCTGTTGGGCCGAATTGCCGAGATTTCCCGCTGGTAGAGATGCTTCGATGAGCGCGATCGCGCCGGCGCGGATGCCGAACAACAGCGGGCCGAGCTCGTCGTGCAGTTCGCGGGCGAGGTCGCGGCGTTCGTCGTCCTGGAGCGACACCAGGCGGTGCAACAGGTCGCTATTGTCCTGGCTCAATTGCGCGAGCGTTGCGGCCAGCGCATTGGCCTCCTCGCAGCTTTGCCGGATTTCCAGTGGTCCCCCGATCGGGATCGGCTTTGTATAATCGCCGCGCCGAATCCGCGTCAGGCCATCGGCGAGATCTTGTAGGGGACGCAGGGCCGAGCCGGCGAAGATGTAGGCGATGGTTCCCGTGAGTACCATCAGCACGGTGACGAGGCTGGTCAACGCGAGGAAGCCGATCCATTTCTCGAACAGGTCGGCCGACAGATCAGGCAGGAACACGATATCGCCGACACGCCTGCCGTCGATCACCACCGGAGAGGCGGCGTCCACGTCCGGGAGGGTGAGGAGGTCGATGAACCATTGCGGGACGCTATGCAGGTTGCGCAGTCCGCCCCGCGAGGACGGTGCGGGACCTGCTTCCAGGGCGCGGAATTGGATATCCGAGGAGGTGTCCAGGGAATGGACGAACGCGTCGAGCGTCTGCCGTGGATTGGCCGAGGTACGGAGCGTGTTGTTGAGCGCGGCGGCCAGCGTCCTCGTCGAGCGTCGGCCCGATTCGTTCTCGTCGGCCAGTTGGCTGGTTGCAAAGGCTAGGAGCAGCACACCGCCCATGATGAGCGCAGCCACAAAGCTCACGCCGAGCGGAAGAAACAGTTGCGTCCTGAACGAGAGTCGTTGCCACATTAGGTCAATTCTAACGCGCATCGGCAGGATTTGCTCTTTCCATTTGTTCCCGCCGGTCTATGAGTCGAAAAACACGAGAGCGCGCGATGCAAGATACCGCAAAGCCGGCGACCAGGGTCCTGATCGTCGACGACCATCCCGTGGTGCTGTCCGGTTGCCGCACCCTGTTCGCGTCCGACCACTCGATCCGTATCGACGAGGCGACCGACGCCAAATCCGGGCATCGCGCCTATATCAGCAAGCGGCCCGACGTCACCGTGATCGACATCAGCTTGCCCGACGTCTCCGGCTTCGAGCTGATGCGGCGGATCCGCAAGGATGATCCCGACGCCAAGATCATCATGTTCAGCATGAACGACGATCCGGCCTTCGTGGTGCGGGCAGTCGAGCTGGGGGCGCAGGGCTATGTCTCCAAGGGCGATGACCCCAGGATCCTGCTCAAGGCGGTGCGCAAGGTGGTCGCAGGTGACAATTTCATCTCGCCGCAGCTCGCGGAGGCCGTGACGTTTTCGGGCGCCGCGATCAAGGCCAATCCGGCCTCGCAGATGACGCCGCGGGAGCTCGAGATTCTCCGCCTGCTCGGACGCGGCGACAAGATCGTCGAGGTCGCCGAGGCGCTCGGCATCTCCTACAAAACTGTCGCCAACACGACGTCCCTGCTCAAGCAGAAGCTCGGCGCCAAGAACCATTCCGACCTGATCCGGATCGCCGTGGAAATCGGTATGGGCTGACCTGTCAGGGGCCGAACCGGCTGCTCCAGGATGCAGCCGGTTCGGCCAGTGGACCGTCGCCGCCATGCGGCCGGGCGATGCGTAGCCGACAGCAGACGCCATTCGCCGATACGATGGACCAAGGCCGGCATGCATTCCTGGTCCGGCGCGACACATCCGGAAAAAGTGGCAATGTACGCTACAAATTTGCTGGCGGCAGCCGGTTGCGGCCGTGGCACATCGGGAAAAACAGGAACAATTGCACGGCGTTCACCGTTCTGGCCCTTGACGGCACGATGACAGGCGACGAAAGCTTGCGCGAGCAATTCAACGGGTAGGCGACCCGGAACGAGGCAAGCCGGTCTGCACACATCAACGACAGACCTTCCAAGAGAGAGGGCTGCGGCATTGCCGCAGCCCTTTTTCGTCGAATATGCCCGGATCGGAAGCGGTTTCCCGATGCCGCAAAACCCTCTATGGTGCCGCAAAGCTTCTGGCTGCGAACCAGGAGCATCGTGAAATCAAAGGCTTACGGCTTGTGCTCAGGTGCGGCCGGCCTTTGGAGGGCAGTTTGACTCGTTATATCTCGACCCGGGGCGAGGCCCCCGAACTCGGCTTCTGCGACGTGATGCTCACCGGGCTTGCCCGCGACGGCGGCCTGTACGTGCCGGCGATCTGGCCGCAGCTTTCGGCCGAGACGATCGCCGGTTTTTTCGGCCGCCCCTATTGGGAGGTTGCCGTCGAAATCATCCGCCCTTTTGCCGGCGGCGAGATCACGGACGCCGAGCTCGGCCGCATGGCGAACGAGGCCTATGCCACCTTCCGCCATCCGGCCGTGGTGCCGCTGCGCCAGATGTCGCCGCACCAGTTCGTGCTGGAGCTGTTCCACGGTCCGACGCTCGCCTTCAAGGACGTGGCGATGCAGCTGATCTCGCGGCTGATGGACCACGTGCTGGCCAAGCGGGGCCAGCGCACCACCATCGTGGTCGCGACCTCCGGCGACACCGGGGGCGCCGCGGTCGAAGCCTTTTCAGGCCTCGAGAATGTCGATCTCATCGTGCTGTTCCCGCACGGCCGCATCTCCGAGGTGCAGCAGCGGATGATGACGACGACGGGCGCGCCCAATGTACATGCGCTGGCCGTCGAAGGCACGTTCGACGACTGCCAGGCGCTCGTGAAAGCGATGTTCAACAACCACCGCTTCCGGGATGCGACGGCGCTCTCCGGCGTCAATTCCATCAATTGGGCGCGCATCGTTGCCCAGGTGGTCTACTACTTCACTTCCGCCGTTGCCGTCGGTGCTCCGGCGCGCGCGGTGGACTTCATCGTGCCCACCGGCAATTTCGGCGACATCTTTGCGGGTTACGCGGCCAAGCGCATGGGCCTTCCCGTCCGCACCCTGCGCATCGCCGCCAACGTCAACGACATCCTCGCGCGTACGCTCAAGACCGGAATCTACGAGGTGCGCGAGGTGCATGCGACTGCGTCGCCCTCGATGGACATCCAGATATCCTCGAATTTCGAGCGGCTGCTGTTCGAGGCCGGCCGGCGCGATGCGGCCGGCGTTCGCCGTCTGATGGATTCGCTGAAACAGTCCGGGCGCTTCGTGCTGCCCGACGCGACGCTGGCGGCGATCCGCCAGGAGTTTGACGCCGGGCGCGCCGACGAGACCGAAACCGCGGCTGCGATTCGCGCCGCCTGGCGGGAGGCCGGCGAGCTCGTCGATCCCCATACGGCAGTGGCGCTCGCGGTCGCCGATCGTGACACCACTGATACGACCGTGCCCAATATCGTGCTCTCGACCGCCCATCCGGCCAAATTCCCCGATGCTGTCGAGGCGGCCTGCGGCCAGCGACCGCAACTGCCGGCCTGGCTCGACGGTCTGATGACCAAATCCGAACACATGAAGGTGATGAAGAACGATCAGGCCGAGATCGAGCGGTTCGTGCTGTCGGTCAGCCGCGCCGCAAAACAAGGAGTTGCCGGATGAGCGTCGAAATCTCCAAGCTTGCCTCCGGCCTCACCGTCGTCACCGACAAGATGCCTCATCTCGAGACCGCGTCGCTCGGCGTCTGGGCCGGCGTCGGCGGACGCGACGAGAAGCCGAACGAGCACGGCATCTCGCATCTTCTGGAGCACATGGCGTTCAAGGGCACGACGAAGCGCTCCTCGCGCGAGATCGTCGAGGAGATCGAGGCGGTCGGCGGCGACCTCAATGCCGGCACCTCGACCGAGACGACGTCCTATTATGCGCGGGTGCTGAAGGCCGACGTCCCGCTCGCGCTCGACGTGCTCGCCGACATCCTCGCCAATCCCGCCTTCGAGCCGGAGGAGCTGGAGCGCGAGAAGAACGTCATCGTGCAGGAGATCGGTGCTGCGCAGGACACGCCCGACGACGTCGTGTTCGAGCACCTCAACGAGCTCTGTTATCCCGATCAGCCGATGGGGCGGTCGCTGCTTGGCACCGCGAAGACCTTGCGTGCCTTCGACCGCGATTCGCTACGAGGTTACCTGTCGTCTCATTATCGCGGACCCGACATGGTGGTGGCGGCAGCCGGCGCGGTCGATCACAAGCAGGTCGTTGCCGAGGTCGAGAAGCGCTTTGCGAGCTTCGAAGCGACCCCGGGCCCGAAGCCGCAATCGGCACAGTTCGGCAAGGGTGGTGTCAAGGTGGTGCATCGCGAGCTCGAGCAGGCGCATCTGACGCTGGCGCTGGAGGGCGTGCCGCAGACCGATTTGTCGCTGTTCTCGCTCCAGGTCTTCACCAACATCCTCGGCGGCGGGATGTCGTCGCGGCTATTCCAGGAGGTGCGCGAGAAGCGCGGCCTCTGCTACTCGATCTACAGCTTCCACGCGCCGTACACCGATACCGGCTTCTTCGGCCTCTACACCGGCACCGATCCCGCCGATGCCCCCGAGATGATGGAGGTGGTGGTCGACATCATGAATGATTCGGTGGAGACCCTGACCGAGGCTGAGATCGCGCGTGCCAAGGCGCAGATGAAGGCCGGCCTCCTGATGGCGCTGGAGAGTTGCTCTTCGCGCGCCGAGCAGCTCGCCCGGCACGTGCTGGCCTATGGGCGGCCCCAGACGGTGGAGGAGCTGGTGGCCCGGATCGACGCCGTCAGCGTCGAATCGACCCGCGACGCGGCGCGTGCACTGCTTTCGCGTAGCCGCCCCGCGGTTGTTGCATTGGGCAGCGGCAGGGGTCTGGACACGGCGGTGTCTTTTGCGGAAGGATTGACGCGGGCGCGCGCCAAGGCGCGGCTGCATTAGGAGCCGCGCACGGCCCCCGCCCCGGGAAGCATCACCATGGCCCTGTTTCGCCTGCCTTCCAGTGGACCCGCCGCCCTCGCGCCGCGCGGCAACGGTCTGTTACTGCGCGCGCCGCAGATGTCGGACTTCCTGCAATGGGCCCACCTGCGCGAGACCAGCCGCGACTACCTCACGCCCTGGGAGCCGATCTGGCCGTCGGACGATCTCACCCGGTCCGGCTTCCGCCGCCGCCTGCGCCGCTATTCCGAGGACATCGCCGCGGACCGCTCCTATCCCTTTCTGGTGTTCCGGGAGCTCGACGGCGCCATGGTCGGCGGCATCACGCTGGCCAATGTCCGGCGCGGCATCGTGCAGGCCGGCACCATCGGCTACTGGATCGGCCAACCCCATGCCCATCGCGGCTACATGACGGCCGCGCTGCGGGTGCTGCTGCCGACGCTGTTCGGTGAGCTCAATCTGCACCGGGTCGAGGCTGCCTGCATCCCCACCAATGCGCCCTCGATCCGGGTGCTGGAAAAATGCGGCTTCTCCCGCGAGGGGCTGGCGCGCCGCTATCTCTGCATCAACGGGATCTGGCAGGACCACCTGTTGTTCGGCTTGCTGCACGAGGATTTCCGCGGCTGAGCCGCGGGCTTTATGCAACGCGGGGGGCGGCTCTGCTGCCGTCTCGTTTCCTGCCTTCTCGCTTCCGGCCTTCTCGTTTCCGGCCTTGGGATCGCCGATTTTGGCGATATAACGCGCAACCAGCCGGCGATTGTGCCGGGACGTTGTTCACGGAGTACAGGCGTTCATGAAGGAGCTTCGATCATTGCGGAATGCGCTGCGGCGAGGTCCGGTGATCGCACTGGCGCTGTCGGTTTCGTGTGCGACGGTCTCGCCGGTCGCGGCACAGTCGCTGACCGACCGCTTCAAGGGCCTGTTCGGTGGCAAGTCCGACGAGCCGGCCCAGAGCAAGCCGGCGCCTGCGCCCGGCCAGCCGGCGGCCGATGACGACGTCGATTGCCCGCAGGTCACGGTGCGCGCCGGGGCGTCCACCTATGCGGTCGGCTCCTCGGGCAAGCAAGCCGTCGGCAATGACGTGCGTTTCCAGGCTTCCATCACCAAGATGGCGCGCGAATGCGTCCGCAGCGGAGGCGACATCACCGTGCGCATCGGCATCCAGGGCCGCGTCATCGCCGGCCCCGCCGGCGCGCCGACCTCGGTCGACGTCCCCTTGCGTGTCGCCGTGGTGCAGGGCGGCGTCGGCGAGAAGGTGATCGCCTCGAAGGCCTACCGGACCACCGTCGAGATGTCGGAGGGCGGCAGCGTACCCTTCACCTTCGTCGCCGAGGATTTGGCATACCCGATGCCCTCGGCCGCGGTTGCGGATTCCTACATCTTCTATGTCGGTTTCGATCCGCAGTCGCTGTCGCCCGAGCCGAAGGCGCGGGGGAAGAAGAAGTAGCGCATAGCCCGATGCGCGTTTGGGCGGCAGGCCGTTCGCAAACTCGTCATGCCCGGGACAAGCCCGGCTATGACGATAGGGAAGCATCTTGCCCAACAAAAAAAGCCGGCGCTTTCGCGCCGGCTTTTTTGATTGATGAAGACAAAACCCTCAGTTCAGCTTCTGCCGGACTTCGGTGATGCCCTTGGCAAGCAGGTCGTCGGCGACCTGGCCCTTGACCGACTGCGACAGGATGGTGGAGGCGGCCTGGACGGCGGCTTCCGCGGCTGCGGCGCGGACATCGGCAAGCGCCTGGGCCTCGGCGAGCGCGATCTTGCCCTCCGCGGTTTTGGTGCGGCGGGTGACGAAATCTTCCATCTTCGCCTTGGCGTCGGCCGCGATGCGCTCGGCCTCGGCCCTGGCGTTGGCGATGATGTCGGCAGCCTCGCGCTCGGCCGTGGCGCTGCGCGCCTTGTAGTCGGCCAGCACCTTGGCGGCTTCCTGCTTGAGACGCGTCGCGTCGTCGAGTTCGGCCTTGATGCGGGCGGCGCGATGATCGAGCGTCGTCAGCACGGTCTTGTGGATCCCGAGATAGGCGAACACGACCATCAGGATCACGAAGGCGACGGCGACCCAAAATTCAGGTTCGAAGAACATATCGACTAACCCTTCAAGGACGCGTCAACGGCGGCATTGACCGACGCAGCGTCTGGAACGACACCCGTGAGCCGCTGCACGATCGTGCCTGCCGCATCGGCCGCGATGCCGCGGACGTTGCTCATGGCAGCCGTGCGGGTCGAGGCGATGGTCTTCTCCGCCCCGGCTAGCTTGGCCGCCAACTGCTCTTCCAGCGCCTTGCGCTCGGCTTCCGCCTGAGCGTTCAGCTTGTCGCGGGTCTCGTTGCCGATCGCCTGTGCCCGCGCGCGCGCCGAAGCGAGCTCGCCTTCATAGGCCTTCAGCGCCGCGTCGGACTGGTCCTTCAGTTTCTGCGCCTCGGCGAGGTCGCCCTCGATCTTGTTCTGACGCGCCTCGATCGCACCGCCGATACGCGGCAGAGCGAGCTTTGACACGATCACATAAAGCACGACGAAGAAGATCGCGAGCGACACCAATTGCGAAGCAAAGGTGCTGCTCTCGAACGGCGGAAAGCCGCCACCGTGGTGACCACCGTCAGCCTCGGTGTGAGCGCCCGCCGCCGGACCTTTTGCGCCGCCATGACTTTCAGCCATGGAGTACTCCTTTGCTGTCATGCGCGCCGCTTCGGTTGAAGCGGCGCGAAGCACGTCCTCAGAGCGGAACGAACAGCAGCAGCAGCGCGATCAGCAGCGAGAAGATGCCGAGCGCTTCGGTCACGGCGAAGCCGAAGATCAGGTTGCCGAACTGGCCCTGAGCGGCCGACGGGTTGCGAACCGCTGCGGCGAGATAGTTGCCGAAGATCACGCCCACGCCGACGCCCGCACCGCCCATGCCGATGCACGCGATACCCGCGCCGATAAGTTTTGCTGCTGCCGGATCCATTTTTGACTCCTTGGAAGAAAGATTGGGTTGTGGGTGGGAATTCCCCGGACCGCTCAGTGTCCCGGATGAATGGCGTCGTTGAGGTAGATGCAGGTCAGGATCGCGAACACATAGGCCTGGAGGAACGCGACCAGCAGCTCCAGCGAGGTCAGCGCGACCGTGAGCGCCAGCGGCAGCACGCCACCGATCCAGCCGACGGCGCCGAGCGAGAAGCCGAGCATGGCGACGAAGCCCGCGAACACCTTCAGCGCGATGTGGCCGGCCAGCATGTTGGCAAAGAGACGGACGCTGTGGGAGACCGGCCGCAGGAAGAACGACAGGATCTCGATGAACATGACCAGCGGCAGGATGTAGATGGGGACGCCGTGGGGAACGAAAATCTTGAAGAATTTCAGGCCGTTCTTGTAGATGCCGTAGATCAGGACGGTGAAGAAGACCAGCAGCGCAAGCGCCGCGGTGACGATCAGATGGCTCGAGATCGTGAACGTGTAGGGGATGATGCCGACCAGGTTCGAGACGCAGATGAACATGAACAGCGAGAAGATCAGCGGGAAGAACTTCATGCCTTCCGCGCCGGCGGTCGAACGGATGGTCGAAGCCACGAACTCGTAGGAGATCTCGGCGACCGACTGGAGGCGCCCGGGAACGAGCTGGGTGCCGCTGGCGAGCATCAGGAGCGAGATCACCGCCACCGCCACCAGCATGTACAGCGATGAATTGGTGAAGGCGATCGTGTGATTGCCGATATGGCCGATCGTGAAGAGAGGCTCGATGTTGAACTGGTGGATCGGATCGATTTTCATCAGCGCGGCATCTCTTGGTCTGCCGGACTAGCCGGCGGGTCTCGGTCTGCCGGCCGGGCCGGCCCGTACCGGCGAAGCCGGCACGATCAGTTCCTTTCCTGTCGGATCAGCTAAGAACCACCGCGCCTGTTTTGACCCGCACCCGCCGTCCTCACCACATTCACCACGCCGGCCACGAAGCCCAGCAGCAGGAACACGATAAATCCGAAAGGCGACGTCGACAGCAAGCGGTCGAAACCCCAGCCAATCCCCGCTCCGACGACGACCCCGGCGATCAACTCGGAGGATAACCGGAAACCAAGCGCCATCGCCGAGGCTCTGGCCGCTCTGTCTTCACCGTCACCTGCGGGTTGCTCGGTCTTGATCCGTCGGTCCCGAAATTCGGACAACCGCTGATCAAGTTTTCCGAGCCGTTCGGAAAGCGCAGCTTCCTCGGACGATCTATCGCCATTTCCATTCTCGCCGTGTCCCGTGCTCTGTGCCATGCAACAAAGACCCGAAACGCCGCGGCCAACTGGAAATTACGCCCGCCACCCTCAAAAGCCGCGCGGACCATACTGAGCGCACATAATCAAGTCAAGCCAAGTCACGATCACGTCGCGTTCGGTTATACGATTGATTTGATTGACGATATTGCCGTACACGCCAGCACTGCACACAGCGTGACGCCGCACCGCAGCAGCTCCCCGCGCGATCTGCCGACGCGGCCGACATTTCGCCGTGGTGCGAGGATCAAAGGGATCGCCGCGGTCGTTAATTTCATGGACCGGTATTGGCGGCGGATTCGCCTGCCGAGGTGTAGACTTGCAGGAAAGCCGCAGAAGCGCCGTGGCGGAGAGCGCGATGAGACCAGCGAAATCATCCACAACATCATGGCTTGCAGCCTTGGCGCTCGCCGCTGTGATTGCGATCAGCGGCGGCCTCGTCGCCGCGCAATCCGCGCCCGACAGCGAAAACGGCCGCTACTCCATGACACCCATCCCGGAGGGCGTGCTGCGGCTCGACACCCGCACCGGCACGATGTCGACCTGTACGAAGAACGGCACCGGCTGGGCCTGCTACGCCGTGCCTGACGAGCGCGTCGCATTCGATGCCGAGATCGGCAGGCTTCAGGCCGAGGTGGAGAAGTTGAAGGGGCAGTTCGCGGCCGGGCCGACCGTGTCGGGCAAGGTCGACGAGGCGCTGCCGAAGTCCGACCCCTTGAAGAAGGCGCCGCCGAAGGTCGCCGACGGCGACCGCAAGATCGAGATCCCGTTGCCGAGTGACCAGGACGTCGACCGCGTGATGTCGTTCCTGGAGAAAGCCTGGCGGCGGCTGATCGACATGGCCAACCGCGTGCAGAAGGACGTGTCGGGAAAGATTTGAGAGTTTAAATGACACCTGAGAAGCACATGACGCGCTCGGCACCATCGACGGTGCAGGCCACCACCGTCACCTCGTCGCTGCTCACTGTGCAGACGCCGGGGCGCGGCTTCACCGATCTCACCAGCGAAGTCGCGAAGTTCATCGACGAGGTTCACGCGCGCGACGGCGCGCTGACGCTGTTCATCCGCCACACATCGGCCTCGCTGACGATCCAGGAAAATGCCGATCCCTCGGTGCTGGTCGATCTCACCACCGCGCTGTCGCGGCTCGCGCCGGAGAATGCCGGCTGGACCCATGATACCGAGGGGCCGGACGACATGCCGGCGCACGTCAAGACCATGCTGACGCAGACCTCGCTGCACGTGCCGGTCCTGAACGGCGCGCTGGCGCTCGGAACGTGGCAGGCGATCTATCTGGTCGAGCACCGCGCCCGTCCGCACCGGCGCGAGATCGTGCTGCAATTCATCGGCGGCAACCAATAAGGCGCCGAAAGCAAAACCGGCCGCGGATCGCTCCGCGGCCGGTTCGTTGCTGGCGGAAGCCGGCGTCGCGCGCCGGCTTCGGCGATCAGTTCGCCTTGATGTCGACGTCCTTGGTCTCGGGCAGGAACAGGAAGCCGACCACGGCGGTGATCACCGCGAATGCGATCGGATACCAGAGACCCGCGTAGATATCGCCGGTCGAGGCCACGATCGCGAATGCGGTCGCGGGCAACAGACCGCCGAACCAGCCGTTGCCGATGTGGTAGGGCAGCGACATCGAGGTGTAGCGGATGCGGGTCGGGAACAGTTCCACCAGCATCGCCGCGATCGGCCCGTAGACCATGGTGACGAAGATCACCAGGATGAACAGCAGACCGATGATCGCGGCGACCTGCGGGCGGAAGATGTCGAACGGATTCGACATCTTCACGATGCCGGCGTCACCCGCCTTCGGATAGCCGGCCGCCTGCACCGCAGCGAGCACCGCCGGGTTGCTGTCCTTGGCGTTTGCGTAAGCCACGTCCTTGCCGTTGACGACGACCTTGACCCCGGAGCCGGCGGCGCCGCTGCTGGTCGAGTACTTGACCGACGACTGCGACAGGAAGGCGCGGGCGGTATCGCAAGGCAAGGTGAAGACGCGGGTGCCGACCGGGTTGAACAGGTCGCCGCAGCCTGCGGGATCGGCCACCACCTCGACCTTGGTCTGCTCGATCGCCTTCTCCAGCGCCGGGTTGGCGTTGGTGGTGATCATCTTGAAGATCGGGAAGAAGGTCAGTGCCGCGATCAGGCAGCCGCCGAGGATGATCGGCTTGCGGCCGATGCGGTCCGACAGCACGCCGAACACGATGAAGAAGCCGGTGCCGAGCAGTAGCGACCAGGCGATCAGCAGGTTGGCGGTATAGCCGTCGACCTTCAGGATCGATTGCAGGAAGAACAGCGCGTAGAACTGGCCGGTGTACCACACCACGCCCTGGCCCATCGTGCCGCCGAGCAGCGCGAGCAGCACGAGCTTGCCGTTCTGCCAGTTGCCGAAGGCCTCTGTCAGCGGCGCCTTCGAGCTCTTGCCCTCATCCTTCATCTTCTGGAAGATCGGCGATTCATTGAGGCGGAGCCGGATCCAGACCGAGACGCCGAGCAGCAGCACCGAGACCAGGAACGGGATACGCCAGCCCCATGCCGCGAAGTCGGTTTCGCCGGTCGCGGTGCGGGTGAACAGAATCACCAGCAGCGACAGGAACAGGCCGAGTGTCGCGGTGGTCTGGATGAAGGAGGTGTAGTAGCCGCGCTTGCCGTTGGGGGCGTGCTCCGCGACATAGGTCGCCGCACCGCCATACTCGCCGCCGAGGGCGAGGCCCTGGGCGAGGCGCAGCGCGATCAGGATGATCGGGGCCGCGATACCGATGGTCGCTGCACTCGGCAGCAGGCCGACGATGAAGGTCGACAGACCCATGATCAGGATGGTGACGAGGAAGGTGTATTTGCGACCAACGATGTCGCCGATACGCCCGAACACGATGGCGCCGAACGGACGGACCAGGAAGCCGGCAGCGAAAGCCAGCAATGCGAAGATGTCGCGCGTTGCCGGCGGATAAGCCGAGAAGAACTGCGCGCCAATGATCGAAGCCAGCGATCCGTAGAGGTAGAAATCGTACCACTCGAAGACGGTACCCAGCGACGATGCGAGGATGACGAAACGCTCATCCTTCGTCATGCCGGTCGATCGTGCCGAGGTTGCAGCTATTGTGGACATATTCAGTTCGCTCCCCAAAAATTCGTTTCCTCGCGCCCGGATGTCCGGGCGGGCCGGATCAACCTGGGTCTTGCCCCAAAGGTAACATCGGCGTGAAACCGGCCCCAATACGACTTTCGGCCTTGCGCACTGACGCGCACCTGACGTCGCGGGCACTGGCGCCGCGCGGTGGCGGATTAACCCCTTTACAACAAAGGAATAATGCGCCCTTGCATGCCACGGCCGGTCGGGGAAGAATTGACCGCGGCGTCGGTCCGGACTACTGGCCCGGCGCGAACGACAGCAAGAGAACGATGAACGCTCCTTCGACCCATCTCGTCATTGCCGATGACCATCCGCTGTTCCGCGACGCGCTGCGGCAGGCAGTGGCGGGCGTCCTGACCTCGGCCAGGATCGACGAGGCCGGCTCCTTCGAGGATCTGACCAAGCTGCTGGAACAGACGTCTGACGTCGACCTGATCCTGCTCGACCTCTCGATGCCCGGGATCTCCGGCTTTTCCGGCCTGATCTATCTGCGCGCGCAATATCCGGCGATCCCGGTGGTCATCGTCTCGGCCTCCGACGACAGCGCCACGATCCGCCGCTCGCTCGATTTCGGTGCCTCCGGCTTCATCCCGAAGCGCTTCGGCGTCGAGACGCTGCGCGATGCCATCCTCAAGGTGATGGAGGGCGATGTCTGGGTTCCCGCCGACACCGACCTGTCGGCCGCCGCCGACCCCGACATGACGCGTCTGCGCGACCGCTTGGTGACGCTGACCCCGCAGCAGGTGCGCGTTTTGATGATGCTGTCGGAGGGACTCCTCAACAAGCAGATCGCCTACGAGCTCGGCGTCTCCGAGGCCACCATCAAGGCGCATGTCTCGGCGATCCTGCAAAAGCTCGGCGTCGAGAGCCGGACGCAGGCGGTGATCGCGGCCGCCAGGATCGCCGGCGGGCAGTGGCGGCAGGGCACCCCGACGGGGTGATCCGTCATCTAGGGTGCGCGCCGCACGACCTAGATCGTCCGCTGCAACTCGTTGGCGACCCTGATATCCGCGGTCTCGGCGCCCTCGGCGAAACCTTCCAGGGCCGATTGAAGCAGTAGCTTCCCGTCCTGACGCCGGCCGCGTTCGGCAAGGAGCCTGGCGAGATCGATCGCCGCCCTCAACTCCCATGCTTTCGCGCTCTTGCGGCGGCTAAGCTCCAGCGATTGCATCAGGTAGGTCTCCGCCCCGTGGGCTTCGGGCTGCGGCAGGGACAGCAGGACCTTCCCTTTCATGCGCAACAGCTCCGGCATATACAGATGATCGCCGTTCTGCTCGACGAGCCGGATCGCATCGTCGATCAGGTGCGCGCTCTGCTCGACCTGCCCGAGCGCCAGCAGGCCGTGAACCAGCGCGATATTGAACGTCGTGGTGAGCAGCTCGTAGCCGGCATCGTGGAGTTCGCGCAGGCAAGCCCTTATCGTTTCGATGCCGGCCGCGGCGTCGCCACGCCGGATCGCGAGTTCGCCTTTGACGCCTCTTCCGACCGCGAGATAAGGACCCATCGATCGCGACTCGGCATGCGCGATGAATCGATCGATGTTCTCTTCCGCGCCGTCGATGTCGCCGCTCCAGAGATCGATCGAGACCGCCCAGATCAATGCGATGCAGAGCGTGATCGGATGATCTATCTGGGCGGCCTCGGCGACCGTCTGCTGCGCCAGTTGCCGCGCACGCGAAGGCTGGCCCTGCAACCACAGCTCTCTTGCCAGCGAGATGCCGGCCCGGTTGCGATGGTCGAAGCCATAGAGCGTGCTGATGCGTTCCGTACCCGGCCCCAGCCAGGCGAGCTCCAGCATCTTCAGCGCGTCGCGATGTTCTCCGGCCAGATGCAGCGAGACGCCCAGGAGTGAATGGGCGAGGGCGATGGAGGCGGGGTCGCCCAGCGCTTCGGCGACGACGAGGCTTTCCTGCGCATAGCCGAGCGCTGCGTCGAACTGTCCGATCCGCTCGTGGAAGATGTGCATCCGGCCGAGCAACTGGAGCTGGTTCGGCGCGTCGCCGCGCGTTTCGGCGATCGCAAGGCTCCTGGTGAGGGCGCTGCGCGCGGCCTCGCTGCCGCCGCGGGTGAACATCAAGGTCAGTCCGAGAGCGGCCTGGAGGTGCATTTCCTCGGCGCTGCCGCGCGCGGGAGCATCGATCGCAAGCAGCGCCCGTTCCGACCAGCGCCGGCATTCGATCAGCAGCGACATCGCGAGAAAGATCGGCGCCGCAGCAGCGGCGAGCGCTATGCCGATGCCGGTGTCGCCGCCGTTCCCGAAACTCCAGTCCAGCGCGGCGCGCACATTGTGAAGTGCGGAAAAATGGATCGCGCGCTCGTCGGCGCTCGGTACCGTCGCCCACGTCGTGCCGGCCTGTTCCAGCCATCGCCGGTAGTAGGTGGCGTGGCGGGCGGCGAGCGCCGTTTCGTCTTGCTCGATCTCCAGCAGATAGGCGCGCGTCGTATCCAGCAGGCGGTAGCGCATCATGGCGCCGATGGGCCGCGGCGCCACCATCGACTTGGCAACGAGGCTGTCGATGGCGTCGAACAGCCGGGCGCGGTCGACGCGTTCGTCCGGCACGACCTCGAGCGCGGCGTCGATGGTGAAATGCCCGGCGAAAACCGCGAGCCTGCGCAGCACGAGGCGTTCGAGATCGGACAGGAGCCCGTAGCTCCAGTCCAGCGTCGCCTGCAGCGTCTTCTGCCGCGGCGGCGCGGTGCGCTGACCCTGCCAGAGCAGGTTCAGGCGTTCATCCAGCAGCGCGGCGGTCTGCTTCAAGCCATAGGCTTCGACCCGGCCGGCGGCGAGCTCGATCGCCAGAGCCATGCCGTCGAGCTTGCGGCAGATGCCCGCCGCGATGGCGGCATTGGCATCGTCGAGCGCGATCTGCGCGCCGCTGGCTCTCGCACGTTCGAGAAAGAGCTCCAGCGCGGGATAGGTCCGGGCGGCAGCGGCCGTCAGTCCCGGAGCATCGGGCGGAACGGCAAGCGGTGCCAATCGATAGACCTGCTCGCCCTCGACGCGCAGGGCTTCCCGGCTGGTGGCCAGGATATGGACCTGCGGTGCGGCCCGGAATATCTCGGCAGCCAGAGGCGCGGTCGCTGCGACGACGTGCTCGCAATTGTCCAGGATCAGCAGCAGCTTCTTGTCGTGCAGATGCGCAAGCAAGGCAGGCAACGGATCATCGGTCTGCGCCGGCAGGCCGAGCATCAGCAGGATCGAGGTGATCACGAGATCGGGATCGCTGAGCGCGGCAAGATCCACGAAGTGTGCGACGTCGGCGAACGCCTCGAGCAGGTCGTGGGCGATCGCCACGGCAACGGCGGTCTTGCCGACGCCGCCCGGGCCGACGATCGTGACGAAGCGTGACGCGAGGAGCTTGTCCGACACGGTGCCGATCGCATCGGCTCGCCCGACCATCCGCTGCAGCCGGTTCGGCAGTTTGACGGGCGGCAATTCGAGCTGCGGTGCCGGACGCCGCTCCGTCGGAAGACCGCCCTGCGAGATCGGCGCCACGAAGCAATAGCCGCGTCCTGACAGCGTCGTGATGTAGCGGGCGCCGTCCTTGCCGTCGCCCAGCGCTTTCCGAAGCGCTGCGACGTGGAAGCGCAGATTGGCTTCCTCGACGGTCATGCCGGGCCAGACCAAGGCCATCAGCTCGAACTTGCTGACGACCTCGTTTGGCCGCGACATCAATGCGATCAGCGTATCGAAGCTCTTGGCGCCGAGCGGCAGCACGACGCCGTCGCGCATCACGAGCCTCTCCTGCGGCGTCACGGTGAATGGCCCGAACGATAGCATTCCCGCCGTGGTCGCGGCCGGCTCAGTCATGGTGAGTCTGTCCATTTGGGAGAACCGGATAGCCAGCGGACCGCGATCCGGCAAGGCCGGCTTTGCATCGCGATCAGAACGTGGATGCAGGCCTCGCAATCGCGGGTTCCCCACCGGTCTCACAACTTCTCACAAGACCAAACGGGTGTGCGGCGGCGGCGGCTGATAGGCAATTGCGCGACAGCAGGGAGACCCTCATGAGCCAAACGGCAAAACTGCTCTACACGGCTCGCACCCACACCGCCGGTGGGCGACAGGATGGGATGTCGCGCAGTTCCGACGGGCGCCTTGACGTAAGGCTCTCGCCGCCGGGCGTTGTGGGCATCGGCACCAATCCCGAGCAATTGTTCGCCGCCGGCTGGTCCGCCTGCTTCGAAGGCGCCATGGAGCTTGCGGCCCGCAAGAAGAAGATCGTCCTTCCCAGGAAATGCGCGATCGATGCGGAGATCGACCTCGTTCTCGATGAGGACGCTTACTCCCTCAGGGCGCGCCTCAATGTCAGCCTGCCGGGCCTCGATCGCGAGATCGCGCGCGGCCTCATCGATGAAGCGCACCAGACCTGCCCTTATTCCAAGGCCGTCCGCGGCAACATCGACGTCACGGTCGCGCTGATCTGACGCACCACCACCAACCACCAACAAGGTAGCAACATCATGAAGCAGATCATCGACCAGCATCGCCACAAGTTTTTTGGCGTCGCCGCGGGAACCGTCGCCGTCGGTCTCGGCGTGATCGACCTCGCACGCGCCGAAACGGACGCGACGCGATCGTCGGCAACCAATGCGTCCTTTGGCGCGATCAAGCAGATCGATGCCGGCGTCCTCAACGTTGGCTATGCGGAGGTCGGTCCCGCGACCGGCCCCGTGGCGATCCTGCTCCACGGCTGGCCCTACGACATTCACAGCTACGTCGATGTCGCGCCGATCCTGGCCCAGGCCGGCTACCGCGTGATCATCCCCTATTTGCGCGGCTACGGCACGACGCACTTCCTCTCCAGCGAGACGCCGCGCAACGGCGAGCCGGCGGCGATGGCCGTCGACATCATCGCGCTGATGGATGCGCTGAACATCAAGAAGGCGGTCGTCGCCGGCTTCGATTGGGGCGCGCGAACCGCCGACATCATCGCCGCGCTATGGCCGGAGCGCTGCCGCGCGCTGGTGTCGGTCAGCGGCTATCTGATCTCGAGCCAGGCCGCCGGAAACGCGCCGTTGCCGCCGTCGGCCGAGCTGCAATGGTGGTACCAGTTCTATTTCGCCACCGAGCGCGGCCGCGCCGGCTATGAGAAGTACACGCACGATTTCGCAAAACTGATCTGGAAGCTCGCTTCGCCGCAGTGGAAGTTCGACGACGCCACCTTCGACCGGAGCGCGGCGGCCCTCGATAACAAGGATCATGTCGCGATCACGATCCACAATTACCGCTGGCGGCTCGGGCTCGCTCAGGGCGAAGCCAAATACGAGCATCTCGAGAAGAAGCTTGCGGCAGCGCCGGTGATCGACGTGCCGACGATCACGATGGAAGGCGATGCCAATAGCGCGCCGCACCCCGACCCCAGCGCCTATGCCAAGAAATTCTCTGGCCGGTACGACTATCGTCTGATCACGGGCGGCATCGGGCACAATCTGCCGCAGGAAGCGCCGAAGGCGTTTGCCAAGGCGGTCGTCGATGCCGACGGCGGCGCCTGAGAATTCTTTCAATGCCTCGGTCCAGCGCGGCTGGACCGAGGATCACCCGTGATCGCAGCTTGATGAAATGCCATGATGCCCACCGAACCTGAAACGAAAAAATCTCCCTATGGCACGGTCATCGTGCTGGCCGCGGTGTTCCTCGTCGTTGTCCTGACATGCGTGCCGTATCTGGTCTCGATCGCGCTCGCGGAGGGCCCGGCGACGGCGAACGCCTCGCCGATCTTCGGCGTCACCATTCCCGACGGCTACAAGCAATGGGAGCTGATCGCGCCGGCCGAGGAAGCGGCTCCACTGAACGAGCTGCGCGCCGTCGTCGGCAACAAGATCGCGATCGATGCCTATCAGGATGGGAAGCTGCCATTCCCGGACGGCACCATTCTCGTCAAGCGCGCCTGGAAGCGGACGCAGTCACCCGACTTTGCATCCGCGACGATTCCCGGCGCCGCCACCACGGTCCAGGTCATGGTCAAGGATTCGCGCAAATATGCCGCCACCGGCGGCTGGGGCTTCGGCCGTTTCATCAACGGCAAGCCGGTCGACGAGGCGCAGCACCGCACCTGCTTTGCCTGCCACGAAGCCCGCGCGAAGGGCCACGATTACGTTTTCACACGGCTCGCGCCCTGAGGTGTGAAGGTGCGCCGGGCCTTCGCCAACGAGACTGCCCTCACTCCGCCGCCACCATCTGCTGCGTGCGCCATTGGCCGAGCAAAGCGCGGAGCGACGCCGGCTTCACCGGCTTGTTGAGCACCGCGACCTTTTCATCCCGCGCGGCCACCTGCACGGCGGGGCTGCGGTCGGCCGTGATCAGGATGGCCGGGATGGTGTCGCCGAAGCGGCGGCGGATGTCGCGGATGGCGGCGATGCCGTTGCCGCGGTCGAGATGATAATCGACGAGCAGGCCGGTGACGCGGCGGCCGGCGGATTCGATCGCGACGATTGCGCCTTCGGGATCGGCCACCGCGATCACCTCGGCGTCCCAGGCCTTCAGCAGCGTCCGCATGCCGTCGAGGATCGCGGCATCGTTCTCGATGCACACGATCAACGCGCCCGAGATCGGCGTACGCGCCAGCGGTGTCGCGCTGGTCACGGCGGCGGTGTGGGTGATCGCCTTCGCCGTCGGTACCGTCACGGAAAACACCGAGCCGCCGCCCGCATTGGAGTCGATCGCGATGTCGTGGTTGAGCACGCGCGCGAGACGCTCGACGATCGACAGTCCCAGCCCGAGGCCGCGCGCGATCCGCGCGCCCTGCTCCAGGCGGTGGAATTCCTTGAAGATCTCGCCGCGCTTGACCGGGGGGATGCCGACGCCGGTGTCGTAGACGCAGATCTTGAGCGAGGCGCCGCGGCGGCGGCAGCCGACCAGCACGCGCCCGCGCGGGGTATATTTGATCGCGTTGGAGATCAGGTTCTGGAGCAGCCGTCGCAGTAGCAGGCGATCCGACTCGACCGGGAGCGAGCATGGCACGAAGGCGAGCTCCAGGTTCTTGGCGCGGGCAATCGGCGCGAACTCGATCTCCAGCGAGCGCATCAGGTCGGCCATCTTGAAGCTCGAGATCGAGGTCGCCATCGCGCCGGCATCCAGCCGCGAGATGTCGAGCAGCGCGCCGAGGATCTCCTCGATCGCCTGGAGCGACTCGTCGATGTTCTCGACCAGCCGCGTCTCCTCGCCACTGTGCTGGCGTTCGACCAGGCTGGTGACATAGAGCCGCGCCGCGTTCAGCGGCTGCAAGATGTCATGGCTGGCCGCCGCCAGGAAGCGCGTCTTGGAGATGCTGGCGTCTTCGGCCGCGCTCTTGGCCAGCGCCAGCTCAGAATTCAGCCGGGTCAGCTCCTCGGTACGGTCGCGCACCCGCTTTTCGAGCGTCGCATTGGCGCGCTCCAGCGCTTCGGCCGCCTCGAACGTGGGCGTGACGTCGGTGAAGGTGATGACGAAGCCGCTGCCGGGCATGTGGTTGGTCAAAATCTCGATCACCATGTGGCGGTCGGGCAGGCGCTCGAGATAAGGCTCGCCGTCGGTGGTGTAGGCCGCGAGCCGGCGCTCCAGCATGGCCTCGCGCTCGACCGGATCGTCCGGCTCGCTCACGCCCATGAATTCCAGGATTTCACGCAACGGCGTGCCGAACTGGATGAAATGCGGCGGCACGTTGAGGAGATCGCCAAACTGCCGGTTGGAGCAGATCAGTTGCAGGTCGGCATCGAACACCGCGATGCCCTGGCGCACATGGTTGAGCGCGGTCTGTAGGATCTCGCGATTGAAATGCAGTGCCGCATGGGAATCGTCGAGCAACTTTAGTGCTGCTTTCGCAGAAACCGTCCGCTTGCGCAGCAAGAGCGACATCACGAGGCGCGAGGATGCAGCCCCGATCGAGGAGGCGATCAGGTGCTCGGCGTGCTGCAACAGCTCGAAATCGGCGGGCGCCGCGTGCTCGAGCCGCACATTGCGCCGGGCCGAAAACGCCTCGAAGGAGTGCCGGGCGCGGTCGGGCCCGAGATATTGCGCAACCGTGGTCTGGATGTCCTGCACGGTGACGGTGGTGCGCCAGCGGCGGAAGTTCGGAGAGATCGGGGCAAGGGTGTTGGGCACGAACAGATCGGCCTGCACCAGCTCGATGGAGCTCGGCCGCCGCGCCAGCGACAGCAGCACATAGGTGAGGATGTTGAGCGACAGCGACCAGATGACGCCGTGTATCAGTGGCGGCAGGTCGGCGCCGAACAGTGCCTGCGGCCGCAGCGCCTCGATCCCGAATGGGCCGTGCTGGAGCAGCAGGATGCCGGCGGTCGAGGAGTCCATGAAGCTCGGGATGAACAGCGTGTAGAGCCACACCGCGAAGCCGACCAGCATGCCGCCGATTGCGCCGCGCGCGGTGGCGCGCCGCCACAGCAGTCCGCCGAAGAAGCTAGGTGCGAGCTGGGCGATGGCGGCAAAGGAGAGCAGGCCGATCGCCGCGAGCTGGGTGTTGCCGAGCGCGCGGTAGTAGAAATAGGCCATCACCATGATGGCGAAGATCGCGAGCCGCCGCGACCGCAGCAGGAAGTCGCCGAAATCGGTGCCGCCGGTGCGGCCCTCCGGCCTTCGCTGCAGCACCAGCGGGACCACGAGGTCGTTCGAGACCATGATCGAAAGCGCGACGCATTCGACGATCACCATCGCGGTCGCTGCCGACAGGCCGCCGACGAAGATGGCGACGCTGAGCAACTCCGCGCCCCCCTCCATCGGCAGCGCCAGCACGTACATGTCGGGATCGGCGGTGCCGAACGGGAAGCTGACGAGGCCGGCGAGCGCGATCGGGATCACGAACAAATTGATGGCGACGAGGTAGAGCGGAAACAGCCAGCGCGCGCGGCCGACCTCGGCATCCGACGAGTTTTCGACCACGCTGACGTGGAACTGGCGCGGCAGCAGCATGATCGCGCAGAGCGACAGCAGCGTCATGGTGAGGAAGTTGCCGATCGACGGCGAATAGTTGATGGCGCGCACCGCCTCCGGCGTCTTCATGGCGCGCTCGATCAATTCGTGCGGCGAGAACATCCAGAAGGTGACGAAGATGCCGGCGGCGAGGAAGGCGATCAGCTTGATGATGGATTCCGTCGCGACCGCGAGCATCAATCCATGCTGGTGCTCGGTGGCGTCGGTGTGCCGCGTGCCGAACAGCACGGCGAAGGCGGCCATCGCCAGCGTCACCATCAGCGCCATGTCGCCGACGATCGGGATATGGGAGAACGCCTGGTCCTCGCTCAGGATCGTTTCGAGCGAGGAGGCGACCGCCTTCAATTGAAGCGCGATGTAGGGCACCGAGCCGATGATCGCGATCAGCGCCACCGTTGCCGCTACCGCCTGGCTCTTGCCGTAGCGCGCGCCGATGAAGTCCGCGATCGAAGTGATGTTGTGCGCTTTTGCGAGCTGGATCACGCGGCGGAGCACGCCCGCGCCGAGCCCGATCATCAGGATCGGGCCGACATAGATCGCCAGGAAGTCGGTCGAGGTGCGGGTAGCAAAGCCGACCGAGCCAAAGAAGGTCCAGGAGGTGCAATAGATCGCGAGCGACAGCGGATAGATCAGCCCGGGAGCACGGCCGCGCCCGGCCGGCGAGCGGCGGTCACCATGGCTCGCCACCAGGAACAGAAAGCCGATATAGCCGAAGGCGGCGGCGATCACGCCCCAATCGTGCAGCATTGGCTCGCGCGCTCTCCCAGGGCGCGACAGCTCCGCGCCGATCTCATTTTCCCTGCAAATCTAGCGCGTTGGGCCGCTGCAGGCGACAGCGAAATGCCCAGGCAGTGCGGGAACTGGCATTGTCGTTAAGCTGCGCCCGATGATCGCGCGGCGGTTTCAGGCCTACTGAGAGAATCCCCGTGTGGCACCCCCCTCCTGCCCCTCCCCCGCAAGGGGGAAGGGAACGGAGAGAGCGGAGTGGGAGGTTAGATAAGAGTGCCATGTACGATCGCTGTTGCCGCAAGCACAACTGCGCTCCGTCCCCTCTTGCGGGGGAGGGCTGGGGAGGGGATAGCCGCGGGCTCGATGGGAGTTGGGGCGCACCACGCGCGAATGTCGTGTGGCTTCGCCAGGACGACGGCGATTACTCCGCCGCCAGCGACTTCTCGCGTAGCGGCAGACCCAAGCGGTCCCACACTTGCAGCAAGGCTTCGGCGAGCTGATCGATCAGGCCGTCGTCGTGATAGGGCGAGGGCGTGATGCGCAGCCTTTCGGTGCCCTTGGCGACGGTGGGATAGTTGATCGGCTGGATGTAGATGCCGTGCTCTTCGAGCAGGAGATCGGAGGCTTGCTTGCACTTCTCGGCGTCGCCGATGAACAGCGGCACGATGTGGGTGTCGTTCGACATCACCGGGAGACCTGCGGCATTGAGGATCGCCTTGACGCGCGCGGCGCGGTCCTGGTGGCGCTCGCGCTCCCAGTTCGAGGTCTTCAAATGCTTGATCGCGGCGGTGGCAGCCGAGCAGATCGCCGGCGGGAGCGCGGTGGTGAAGATGAAGCCCGGCGCGTAGGAACGCACGGCGTCGATGATCTGGCCGTTGGCGGCGATGTAGCCGCCGAGACAGCCGAATGCCTTGGCCAGCGTGCCTTCGAGGACGTCGATGCGGTGCATGACGCCGTCGCGCTCGGCGATGCCGCCGCCGCGCGGGCCGTACATGCCGACGGCGTGGACCTCGTCGACATACGTCATCGCGCCATACTTCTCGGCGAGATCGCAGATTTTTGCGAGCGGGGCGACGTCACCGTCCATGGAGTAGAGGCTCTCGCAGGCGATCAGCTTCGGCCGGCTCGGGCCCGCAGCCTTCAGCAGCTCTTCGAGATCGGCGAGGTCGTTGTGGCGGAACACCATCCGCTCGCAGCCGGACTGGCGGATGCCTTCGATCATCGAATTGTGGTTGAGCTCGTCCGACAGGATCAGGCAGTTCGGAATCAGCTTTGCGATGGTCGCGATGCCGGTTTGATTCGAGACATAGCCCGAAGTGAACAGCAGCGAGGCTTCCTTGCCGTGGAGGTCGGCGAGCTCGGCTTCAAGCTGCACCAGCGGATGGTGCGTGCCGGCGATGTTGCGGGTGCCGCCTGCGCCGGTGCCGACGCGGGTCGCGGTCTCGACCATGGCGCCGACCACCTTTGGGTGCTGGCCCATGCCGAGATAGTCGTTCGAGCACCAGATCACGACGTCGCGCTTGCCCTTGGGCGAATGCCAGAGCGCATGCGGGAACCGGCCGGCCATGCGCTCGAGGTCGGCGAACACGCGGTAGCGTCGCTCGGTGTGGAGGCGATCGAGGGCAGAATTGAAGAACTGGTTGTAATCCATCGGCAAAACCTGCAACGGAACCTGACCAAGGGGGCGCATCTTCTTAGAGCTTTTCCAGCTCTAATGTCTATGCGCTATCCCACATTTGAACCTCACGGGCATTTGGGCAAAATGCCCTATCGGCCAAGGTGCGACTTGATTCCGATCAAGGCGCTCACGGCTATTTGTGATGTTGCTGTGCGGTAGATGGCGTGGAGCGAAGTCTAGCCGGCCTTCGCCTTCCTGCGCGGCTCGGCGCGGGGCTCTTTGACCGCGGCCACCGGCCTTAACCAATCCGAATTGCGCAGCGCGTGCGCCACGCAATCATGGATGTGGGTGTGCAGCACCTTGTTCGCACCCTCGGCGTCGCGCTTCAGCGCGAGCTCCTTCAACTCGCGATGTTCGGCTGCCGCCATCTCGCCGCGGAACACCACTGCGATCATCTGGTAGCGCAGATAGCGGTCATAGACCGCGGCGTGCGCATCGAGCAGCACCTTCGATCCGCAGGCCGCAACGAGCGCGCGGTGAAACTGGAAATCACACTGCTTCCAGCTCTCGGCGTCGGATCTTTCGCCTGACAGCAGCATCCGCTCCATCGCCGAAAGCTTGTGATGCGCCGAGACGATGCGGGCCTCCCAGTCGAGATCCCCGGCCGCGAACGACTTCTCGATCATGTTGCCTTCGAGCAGCTCGCGCAGCTCGGCGATCTCCTGGAATTCGGTCGCCGAGATCGGCGCGACCTCGAAGCCGCGCTGGCCTTCCGCGACGACGAAGCCTTCCGAGCACAGCCGGTTCAGCGTCTCGCGCAGCGTGGAGATGCTGGTGCCATAGGCGTCGCTCATCCGTTCGAGCTTGAGCTTCTGACCCGGCGTCAGCTTGCCGAAAATCAGGTCGGTGCGGATGCGGCGATAGGCGCTGTCGCCCACCGTCTCGCCGGTCGTGTCGGGAGGGGTGTCCATGCCTCATCCTAGCGCTTTGGGCGTGCTTTTTGACAAATTTCCTATCTTTATCAAGCGTTTCTTATAATATCATACAATATTAGAGATATAGGTTGATTTATAATTCGTCATATAAGATCGTCCCGCCCCTAAGAACGAGATCAACAGGGGAGGAGGCGATGCCCGTTCGGTTCAAAGGTCTGGCCTGGGTGGCGGCGATCGGCGCGATCGCATTGGGTGCGGTGGGGCCGGCTTCGGCGCAGAACATCCAGGAGCGCACCATCCGCTGGGGGCACCTCAACAACACCGACCATCCCGTCAGCAAGGGCGTCCAGAAGTTCACCGAGATCGTCGCGGCCAAGAGCGGCGGCAAGATCAAGGTGCGCGAGTATCCGGCCAATCAGCTCGGTAGCGAGATGCAGCAGCAATCGGCGCTACGCGCCGGCACGCAGGAGATGCAGTCACCGGCGACGACCTCGCTGGTCGGCATCGTCAAGGATTATGGCCTGATCGATTTCCCGTTCATCGTCTCGACGCCGCAACAGGCCGATGCATTGCTTGATGGCCCGCTCGGCGCGGCGCTCTTGGCAAAGCTTCCGGAGAAAGGCCTCGTCGGCCTCGCCTATTGGGATCTCGGCTTCCGCAACGTCACCAACAGCCGGCGCCCGATCACCAAGGGCGAGGACCTTGACGGCATCAAGATCCGCGTGATTCCGAACCCGGTCTATCTGGAGACCTTCAAGGCCTTCAACGCCAACCCGGTGCCGATGAGTTTTTCGGAGCTCTATAGCGCGCTGGAGACCCGCACCGTCGACGGACAGGAGAATCCGTTCTCCGTGATCCTCTCGAACAAGTTCTTCGAGGTGCAGAAATATCTCAGCGCCACCAACCACACTTATTCGACCAACATCATCCTGGTCAGCAAGAAGTTCTGGGATCAGCTTTCGCCCGACGAGCAGAAAATCCTCCAGGACGCTGCGATCGAGGCGCGTGACTATCAGCGCGAGGTCAGCCGCGAGCAGGCCAAGGCCGCGATCGATGATCTCAAGATCAAAGGCATGGAGATCAACGAGATCGCGCCCGCCGAGCTCGCCCGTATGCGGGACAAGACCAAACCGATCGCGGAGAAATTCTCCGCCGACTACGACGGCGCCATCGTCAAGCTGTTCAACAGCGAGCTTGATCGCATGCACGCGCTGAAGCCCTGAACCAACGCGCCGCAGCGGGCCAGAGATCATGAAGACTACCGTCGATACTTATTTCTGGCTGCTGCGCGCTGTGATCGCGGTGCTGCTCGCCGCGATGGTGGTGCTGGTGTTCGGCAACGTGGTGCTGCGCTACGGCTTCAACTCCGGCATCGCGATCTCGGAGGAGCTGTCGCGCTGGCTGTTCGTCTGGATGGTGTTCCTGGGCGCGATCATCGGCATGAAGGAGCACGCCCATCTTGGTGTCGACAGTCTCGTCAAGGTGCTGCCGCCGTTCGGACGGAAAGCCTGTTACGGACTGAGCCACGCCCTGATGCTCTACGCCTCCGTGCTGCTCACGGAGGGATCGTGGAAGCAGACGATCCTGAACTGGGACACTGTGGCGCCGGCCTCGGGGCTTTCCGTCGGCCTGTTCTATGCGGCGGGAATCGTGTTCGGCGCATCCTCCTGCGTCATCATCCTCCATGAGCTCTACCGGCTCGCGACCGGGCAGATTGCGGATGGCGACCTGATCGCGATCAGCGAATCCGAGGAGCTGCCGCACGCTTCCGAAGCCGCCGGCGGAAAGCAGCAGGCATGACCGTCGCCGTCTTCACTTTCTCGCTGCTGGGCGCGATGGCGATCGGCATGCCGATCGCGTTTGCGCTGATCATCTGCGGCATAGCGCTGATGACCTATCTGGCCATGTTCGACTCCCAGATCGTCGCGCAGAACGTCATCAACGGCGTCGATTCCTTTCCGCTGATGGCGGTGCCGTTCTTCATCCTCGCCGGCGAGGTCATGAACACCGGCGGGCTGGCGCGCCGCATTCTGAACTTCGCCATTGCGCTGGTTGGCCATTTCCGCGGCGGGCTCGGCTATGTCGCGATCCTCACCTCCTGCATCCTGGCCTCGCTCTCGGGTTCGGCGGTCGCGGACGCCGCCGCCCTCAGCGCGCTGCTGGTGCCGATGATGGCCGCTGCCGGTCACAATCGCGCCAGCGCGGCCGGCCTCGTCGCCGCCGGCGGGATCATCGCTCCGGTGATCCCGCCGTCGATCGGCTTCGTCATCTTCGGCGTCGCCGCCAACGTCTCGATCTCGAAGCTGTTTCTCGCCGGCATCGTGCCGGGCCTCTTGCTCGGCGTCGGCCTGTGCTGCGCCTGGTGGTGGGTGGTGCGCAAGGAAAATCCGGCGCGCCTGCCGCGCAAGAGTTTTGCCGAGATCTGGCGCATGCTGATCGACGGCTTTTGGGCGTTGATGCTGCCGATGATCATCATCTTCGGCCTGCGCTTCGGCATCTTCACGCCGACGGAGGCCGCCGTCGTCGTCGCGGTCTATTCGCTGGTGGTGGCGATGGGCGTCTATCGCGAGCTCAAACCGTCGCAATTGCCGGCGCTGCTGGTCTCAACCGCGCAGACCACGGCGGTTGTGATGTTCCTGGTCGCCGCGGCGCTGGTTTCGTCGTGGCTGATCACGGTCGCCGAGATCTCCGACCAGATCGTGGCGTTGGTCAAGCCATTCGCGGGCAACCAGACCCTTCTCACCATCGTCTTGATGATCATCGTCGTGATCGTCGGCACCGCGCTCGACATGACGCCGACGATTCTGATCCTGACGCCGATCCTGATGCCGATCGTGAAGCAGGCCGGCATCGATCCCGTCTATTTCGGCGTGCTCTTCATCATCAACAACGCCATCGGCCTGATCACGCCGCCGGTCGGCGTCGTGCTCAACGTGGTCGCCGGCGTCTCACGCGTCAGCATGGACGATTTGATCCGCGGCGTCTGGCCGTTCATGATCGCGCAGCTGGTCGTGCTAGCCTTGTTGACGCTGTTTCCTGTTCTCGTCACCGGCCCGGCAAAGTGGTTCGGCGGATAGAGCATGATCCGGAAAAGTGTGCAGCGGTTTTCCTCGCGACAAACGTGGAACGCGTTTGCGCGGAGATCATGCTCAAACAAGGTTTTCGAAAGGACCTCCCATGAAGCGCGTGATGATCCTCAACGGTCCCAACCTCAATCTGCTCGGCGTGCGCGAGCCGCACATCTACGGCACAACGACGCTTGCGCAGATCAACGAGAGCTGTGAGGCGGTCGCCGCAAAGCTCGGGCTCAAACTTGCCTTCCATCAATCGAACCATGAAGGCGTGCTTGTGGACCTGATCCAGTCGGCGCGGCAGGACGCCGACGCCGTCATCATCAATCCGGCCGGCTTCTCCTTCACCTCGGTCGCGATCATGGACGCGATCAAGGCGTTCGAGGGCCCAGTGCTGGAGGTCCACATCTCAAACATCCACGCCCGCGACGAATATCACCGGCACTCGAAGATCTCGTTCGTGGCCACTGGCGTGATCTGCGGGCTCGGGTCTTACGGCTATATCGCGGCCATGCACGCGATCGCGCAGATGAAGTAAGTTGATCGAGCGGGCGATCGATCCACAAACTCGTCATGCCCGGGCTCGTCCCGGCATCCACGGATTCGCTTCCACGTGAAAGAACGTGGATGGCCGGAACAAGCCCGGGCATGACGACAGAACTCAAGTCGTTCTGAAACGCAGCACGCCGTCGGCAGTCTCGGCGGTCAGCCGGCCCTCGACCAGCATGTAGTTGACGTGGGCGATCAGTTCGCCCGAGGCAAAGCCCATCTGGTGAACGTCGAGGGGGTATTTGTTGAACACCACCGGCACCAGCTCTCGCGACGTCTGCGGCACCTCGCGGCAGGCTTCGGCGATCAGCCGGCAACGGTCCTCGTGGTGGTCGGCGAGCTGCTTGATGCGGGTCTTCAGCCCATAGAACGGCACGCCGTGGCCGGGCAGCACCAGGAGATCATACGGCAGCGTGGTGGTGAGGCTTGCAAGCGAGGCCAGATATTCGCCGAGCGAGTTCTGGTCGGGCTCGACCGCCCACACGCTGACGTTCGGCGAGATCTTGCTCAGCACCTGGTCGGCAGAGAGGAACAGCTTGTCGTCAGCGCAATACAGCATCACCTGGTCGAGCGCGTGGCCGCCCCCGGTGATCACCTTGAAACGGCGCGCGCCGATCACGACCTCGTCGCCATGCGAGATGCGGCGGTAGGATGGCGGTAGCACCGAGACGCGCTTGAGATAATCCTGGCCGCGGCCGAGCAGCTTGTCGGTCAGGTCTTCGTCCATGCCGTGGCGGCGGAAGAACAGCCGCTGCGCCTCGCGCCGCTCCTCGGTACCGCGGTTCTGGTGATAGACCGATTGCAGGTATTCGACCTGCGACATCAGAAGCGGGCAGTTGAACCGCTCGACGATCCACCCCGCGAGACCGACATGATCGGGATGCGAATGGGTCACGATCAGGCGGGTGATGTGGACGCCCTTCAGCGGCCCGTCGAACAGTTTTGTCCAGGCCTCGATCGTCTCCTCATTGCCGAAGCCGGCATCGACCATCGCATAGCCGTCGCCATCGGCGAGCAGGTAGATGTTCACGTGGTTGAGGCGGAACGGCAGTTTCAGCCGTGCCCACAGCACGCCCGGCTTCACCTCCACGACCTCTTCGGGGCCGGGATGCTGTTCCCAGGGGTAGCGCAGGGCCTCGGCGGAGGACTGCACGGTGTCGGTCTTTGAATGCATGCTACCGGCTTAAACCCAGAGGCCGCGCCGCGCCAGCCGAAAAAGGACGCGGGGGGCCGCCCGCATGGCGGTCATACCGCCGATGTTTTTCCGTGATGTGGGACGTTCGCGCCTCGATCTCGGTTACCTCTCCCGCTCGCGGGGGAGGTCGGCGCGAAGCGCCGGGTGGGGTCTCTCCTCTTGGGGATTTTCACCAAAAACCTCGAACGTTCCCAATGCGGAGGCACCCTCACCCCAGCCCTCTCCCGCAAGCGAGAGAGGGAGTGCAGTCCCGATGTGGCCGCAGTCCTACGCCGCCCGCATGTTGTTGAGGAACGCGTCGATCTCTCCGCGCAGCATGTCGGCCTCGCGGCGGAGTGTATCCGACGCGCCGAGCACCTCTGTGGCCGCGGCGCCGGCTTCGGCCGATGCCGTGGAGACGCCGACGATGTTGCTGGAGACCTCGCTGGTGCCGCCGGCCGCATGCTGGATGTTGCGGGCGATCTCGCGGGTGGCCGCACCCTGTTCCTCGACCGCGGCTGCGATCGTCGTGGTCACGTCGTTGATCTCGCCGATGATCCGGCCGATGCCCTGGATGGCGCCGACCGCCGAGGTCGTGACCGACTGCATGCTGGTGATCTGGGTGCGAATCTCTTCCGTCGCCTTCGCGGTCTGACTGGCGAGGCTCTTCACCTCGGAGGCGACCACCGCGAAGCCGCGGCCGGCTTCGCCCGCGCGCGCTGCCTCGATGGTGGCGTTTAGCGCGAGCAGATTGGTCTGCGAGGCGATGGTCTGGATCAAATCGACCACGACGCTGATGCGGCTCGCGCTGTCGGCAAGACCCTGCATGGTCGCGTCCGTCGAGCCGGCTTCGTCGACCGCCTTCCTGGCGATCTCGGCCGAGGTGACCACCTGGCGGCTGATCTCCTGGATCGAGGAGGACAATTGCTCGGTGCCGGCCGACACGGTCTGCACGTTGACCGAGGTCTCCTCGGCGGCGGAGGCGACCGCGTTCACCAGCGCGTTGGACTGGTCGGCGGTGTCCGACATGCTCTGCGCGGTCGACTGCATCGAATTGGCCGACTGCGCGAGATTGTCGAGCGCGTTGCGTACAGTCCCTTCGAACTCCGCGATCTTCGCCTCCACGTGCGCGGCGCGTTCAGCTTTCGCGGCGCGATCCTTGTCTTGCTCGCTCGACATCGCGCGGGCCTCGATCATGCTTTCGCGGAACACTTGTAGCGTGTTCGCCATCACCGAGATCTCGTCGTTGTGGTTCTTGGAACGGTAGATATCGGTCTCGAGGTCGCCGTTCGCCAGGAGTTGCATCGATTGATGCAGGGCGCCGATCCTGCGCAGGATGCTGCGGCCGACATAGAGCCAGACGAACAGCGCCGAGCCGACCAGGGTCAGCGCGCCCAGCGCCAGCATGCTTGTGGTCGCGAGCGAAATCTCCTGCCGTGCCTGGAAGGTCGACGCGTTGGTCTCCTTCTGCACGCCGTCGACGAGCTGCTGCACGCTGATGCCGAGGCCGACATTGAGCTTGCGGGTCTCGTCCAGGATGGTCTGGCCATAGTCGATGGAGTCGAGCTCCTTCTGGCGGATCTTGAACACGCCGGTCTTGCCCTCGCCGAAGGCGAACAGCTTTTTCACGGCGTCGCGCACCGCCTGTATCGACGGCATGTTCGGCAGGTCCTCGAGGTTCGACTTGACGCGGTCGCGGGTCGTCTTGAATTCCTTCTCGATCGCCTCCAGCGTGTCGCTGTTGTTGGCCGAGAGCGCCGCCATCATGTCGGCGGCCATCAGATTGCCGTTGGCGGAGACCGTCGAAACCTGGGCGACGGTGCGGGCGGCCTCGGTGGCATCGTCCGCGGAGAGGTCCGCCGCGCCGAGGATCGCGTTCAGGCGTGTCTGCGCGTCCAGCATCGCCGGGCCCGCCGCGCCGACGAAGGCGAGCTGCGCCTTGCGCAGCGCTTCATACTGCTTGTCGTGCAGCGCGCCGGTGTCCAGCCGTTCGCGCGCGGCCGAAACCAGGCTCTGCGTTGCCTCGTCGATGCTCTTGGCGGTGTCGCGCAGCGCGGTCGCGGTCTGCTTGTCGGCGCCGAGCTCGATGATCTCGCCAAGCTTGGCCATGGCGAGCTGCTGGATCTCCTGCACCTTCTTGGTGCGCTCGTTCAGCGCCTCGTCGGAAGGTGAGGCCAAGAGGCCCGGGCCTTGTGCCGCGAGCGTTGCGCTTTGTGAGGCGAGCTGAAGGCTCGAGGAGAGACGCGGAATGTCGCGGCCGCTCAGATCCATCATGGTGCTGCCCAGATGGTTGAACACGAAGCCGGCGCCCGCCGAGATCACGAGGCCCATGCCCGCGATCACCGCGAAGGCCGCGAACAGGCTGCCGCGCACGCCCCATTTCGGCATTTTGAAACGAGGCCGGAAACGGCCAAGGCTCAGACGGATCGCCATCGAAATTCCCCCACACCCGTAATTTTATATTTTCGCCGCGGAGTATCCTTGGAGCGGGTTAAAAAATCGCAAGTTGCACAATCGGTTGCGCCAGTTCCGCAGAGCGAAAAAAGAAAGGGCCGGCAACGTGGCCGGCCCTTGATAGCGAAGAGATTTTGGCGCGCGATCAGTAGCGCGCGACCATCGGGGCGGCCCAGTTGAAGCGGTAGTTGACGCCCGCCTTGAAGGTGTGATCGTCGGTCGTGAAGTTGCCGGCGGGCACCAGCGCGGCCGGCGCGGTGAAGTGCGCGTCGCCGAAATTGTAGTACTGGTACTCGGCCTTGGCCGACCAGTTCGGCGCGAACATGTACTCGACGCCGGCGCCGACGGTGTAGCCGTTGCGATGATCGCCGACGATGGTGGAGGCGACCTGCGCGCCGCCGAGCGTCACCTTCTCGTTGTTGTCGGAATAGGCGTAGCCGCCCTTCACATAGAGCAGACCCGGACCCCAGGTGTAGCCGACGCGGCCGGTGATCGAGCCGAGACCGCGCTGGTCGTTGGTGTAGGCATAGCCGCCGGGGAACGCCGCGCCGACATTGCCGGAGAGCCAGGAATACTGGCCTTCGAGGCCGACCACGAAGTTCGGGTTGAACTGCCAGTCCGCACCGGCCTGCACGCCGCCGAGGAAGCGGCCGTTGCCGTTGTTACCGGTCGAGAGACCGTTGAAATTGTTGTCGCTGGAGAACGCGCCGCCGACATGGGCGCCGAGATAGAATCCGGTCCAGTTATAGATCGGCGTGGCATAGGCCGGCGCAGCCTTGTTGTAATAGGGGCGGGCGCCGAGATCGGCACCGACGGCCGGCGCGGCCGCGCCCACCACGAGCAGCGCCACGGTCGCAAACAGAATCTTCTTCATCGTCGTGAACTCCAACACTTGATCCCCGGCAGGCGCGCTTTCCGCGCCGTCGTTGGTTTTGCAGATAGCTCGCTTTTGACGAAAATGCTGTCACATGCATGGCACAGCGGCACCCAACGTAACTTATTGGGCTGTAAACGATTTTCGTGCTTAATGCCGGCTTAAGAAGTGCTGAACGAAGGGTTAAGATTGCGGCCTTCCGGCAATCTGCGTGCGTCTCTCGTTAACCAAGCCGCCGCCGGGCCTCGTCGCGCATCTGTTCGCGGAACGCCGCGCGCCGCGCCGGCCGGTCCTCCTCGCGCACGTCATGGCGATCGAAGACGTCGAAATTGTCCAGGATCGGATAGCGCTCGCTCGCCATCGCGAGCACGTGCAGCACCTTGGTCGCTGATGGCGTCGGGCCGCTCACTTCCCAGCGCCGGATTGTGTCGGCGCCACCCTTGTCCGGCAATCCGCACAGCTTCGCCATGTCCGCTGCAGTCAGCTTCCGCTCGAGGGCGTCGGAGAGATCAGTGCGGAGTTGCTTTAATTCGGGGCCGGTCATGTCACCTCATTACGCGAAGCCGTCGAGGTGAATGCACTAGCGCTGATTCGGGTCCATCCGAAGGCGACGAGCGGGCGCAGCGATCGATACGGCGTGCTAATCTCGCACCCGCCGGGCTCAAGTGAAGGAAGGACAATCGCATGCCCGTGTTCAAGCTGCCCCTGTCGGGGGACGTGGTGCAGTCGATCAACCCGATCACGTCGTTCTTCAGTCCGGCCGGCGGCCAGTTCGGCCTCGTCAACATCACGGTCGGCCAATCCTCGGCGCCGGACGTCGAGAAGGACCTGCTGTCGGATGTCGGCAGTTACGGCAAGCAGATCGGCCAGATCGCGGATGCGCTGCTCGTGGTGATCGAACATCTGGAAGCGCTCGGTGACAGCGCACTCGGCGATGACAAGGCGGTCACGGCCTTCAAGGAGCTGATGCACTCGGTCGCGACCGTGAAGGAGCGCCACAACCGCAAAGCCTGCCGCCCGCGGCGGCGCTGATGATGCCGTGCACCCGCGCTCCGGTACCTTCACGCAGGCACGGAGTTATGAACGGAGCCCTATGGAAATTTCCCGATGGATGAACACTTGGCACAACGGGCCCACAGCGACGAAGGGATCAGCCATGACAAGCATCAAACTCGCGATTGCCGCACTTATCACTGTCGGGCTGGCAGCAGCCCCCTCCGTTGTCGAAGCGAAGAAGCACAGGTCCGCCAGACATTACAGCACGGGTATTGTGGCCCCCGCTTATGGGAGCGCCGGAGTGCCGGTAGGAACGCAACCCCGGTCCTACGGCAGTTCCGGACAGTCCATCGGGACGGTCACGGCGCCATCGATCGGAACGTACAATTGGCCGTCGGTCGGCGTGACCAACGCGGTCCCGACCTGGAGCAACACCAACCCGCCGGTCAGATAGAGGGCGGCAGAGCAGCCCTCTAACCCTACGCTCCCCGGCCGTCCTGTTTGCCGATCACGCAGCGCCATCCCGCCAGGCGTTCGGCCGGGTGCTGGTTCATCCATTCGGCAAGCTGTGGCGCGCCCATCAGGCAGGACTGCACCGAGACGTCAGCGAGGTCCGAGCTGGTGACGGTCTGCTCGTGGCAATTTGTCGGAGAGGAGAGACTGCAGAGCACGGCGATGATCTTGATCACGACAGTTTACTTCTGTCGTTGCCATGGGTATTCGCGCCTCTGCCCGCTGCGTTGTCCTGGTGCGCGGTGACCGCGTCAGCCGGCGGGAAAATGCTGTCATATATCGCGCGTGCCTCTCGAATGAGGCGCACTCGCTCGCGTTCGGACCTTGAGACAAATTGAACAACTTCGCCCATGTCGGCTCCACACATCAATTAGCCTAACCGCCATGAGATGACGGCTATCATTCGATGCTGATCTAGGATGCCACCTGCGGGGTTAAAGCCGTGCGGGAGGTCACGAAGAATAAAAAGCTCGTGACCGCGTCGCCGCACCGGAGGAATTAGGCCCAATATCGGCTCCGCATGGGGATCGGACACCGGGTGATGCAAGTCAGACGCGACTGATCGCCGTCCCTGCGACCGATCGCCTCACGCCGCCGGTGCGCGCTCTTTTTGCCCCGGCACGGCCGCCAGCAACTCGCGCGTATAGGCGTGCTCGGGCGCGGCGAAGAGCTGTGTGGTCGGCTTCAGCTCGACGATGGCGCCGCGCTGCATCACCGCGATGCGGTCGCAGATCTGCGCCGCGACGCGCAGATCGTGGGTGATGAACAGCATCGAGAGCCCAAGGCGCGCCTTGAGGTCTTCGAGCAGCTTCAGCACCTGGGCCTGCACGGAGACGTCGAGTGCGGAGACGGCCTCGTCGGCGACGATGATCTCGGGTTCGAGCGCGAGTGCGCGTGCGATGCCGACGCGCTGGCGCTGGCCGCCGGAGAATTCGTGCGGGTAGCGGTCGAGCGCGCCGGGATCCAACCCCACCATCTTGAGGAGATCGCGGGCGCGGTCGAACGCGACCTTCGGCTCGATGCCAGCCGCGATCGGGCCGTCGGCGATGATGTGGCCGATCTTGCGGCGCGGATTGAGCGAGGCAAACGGATCCTGAAAGATCATCTGGATGCGATGGCGCTCGGCGCGTAGCGCCTTGCCCGAGAGCGAGGTGAGATCGGTCTCGCCGATCCGCACGGTGCCGCGGTCGGCCTGGATCAGCCGCATTACCAACCGCGCCACCGACGACTTGCCGGAGCCGGATTCGCCGACGAGGCCGAGCGTCTCGCCCTTCAGGATCGTGAAATTGATTTCTCGCGCGGCATCGACGCGACGGTCTTCGCGAAACCAGCCGCCCGACGTGACGTAAGTCTTGTCCAGCCCGATCACCTCGACGGCCTTGGCCTGATCGTCCAGCGGCGCGCGCGCCGGCGGGTCCATGGTCGGCACGGCGGCGAGCAGCGCCTTGGTGTAGTCGTGCTGCGGTTCGTTAAAGACGGCGCTAGCGGGGCCTTCCTCCACCACCTTGCCGTGCCGGAGCACCACGACCTGGTCGGCGATATCTGCGACCACGCCGAAATCATGGGTGATGAACATCACCGCCATGTTGCGGTTGCGCTGAAGGTTGCGGATCAGCTTCAGGATCTGAGCCTGCGTGGTGACGTCGAGCGCGGTCGTCGGCTCGTCCGCGACCAGCACCGCGGGCTCCAGCGCGAGCGCCATGGCGATCATGGCGCGCTGGCGCTGGCCACCGGAGAGCTGGTGCGGATAGGCCCGCACGATGCGTTCGGGATCGGGCAGGCCGACCTCGCGCGCCAGCGATAGTGCCTTTGCGCGCCGCTCCCTCGGCGTGAGCAGGCCGTGCGCCTCGAACATCTCCGCCATCTGGTCGCCGATCCGCATCAGCGGATTGAGCGCGGTCATCGGCTCCTGAAAGATCATCGCGAACCTGCGGCCGCGCAGGTCGCGCCAACCGTCATCATCGAGCTTGAGCAGGTCGCGGCCTTCGAACTGGATCTCGCCGGAGGTGACGTCGACCGTGTCCGGCAGCAGGCCCATCAGCGCATGCGCGCACATGGATTTGCCGGAGCCGGATTCGCCGACGACGCAGACGATCTTGCCGGCCTTGAGGTCCAGCGAGATGCCGTCGACCGCGAAGGGACGCTCGGCGCCCTCGGGCAGCGCGATTCTGAGGTTCTTGATCGAGACGACGGGCGGCGCGGTCATCGTCAGCGTCCCTCGCGCGACAGCCGGGGATTGAGCGCGTCGTTGAGGCCTTCGCCGATCAGGTTCAAGCCGAGCACCGAGATCAGGATCGCGAAGCCGGGAAACACGGTGATCCACCAGGCCTGTCGGATCACGGTGCGGCCAGCGCCGACCATGTAGCCCCAGGAGATCAGATTGGGATCACCGAGGCCGAGGAACGACAGCGAGGATTCCAGCAGGATCGCGGTTGCGACCATCAGCGAGGCCAGCACGATCACCGGCGAAAGTGCGTTCGGCAAAATCTCGCGCAGGATGATCCAGGTGTTGCTCTGGCCGGTGACGACGGCGGCCTGGACATATTCCCGCGTGCGCAGCGACAGCACCTCGCCGCGGACGAGGCGCGCGACCGGCGGCCAGCTCACCACTGCGATCGAGGCCACGATCGAATAGATCGAGGGTTGCAGGATCGCGACCAGCACGATCGCGAGCGCGAAGCTCGGAATGGTCTGGAAGAATTCTGTGAAGCGCATCAGGGCGTCGTCGACCTTGCCGCCGAAATAACCGGCCATGGCGCCGATCGGCATGCCGACGATCAGCGCGACCAGCGTCGAGACGAGGCCGACCAGCAGCGACACGCGCGCGCCAAAAATCATGCCGGCGAACACGTCGCGGCCGAGCGCGTCGGTGCCGAGCGGCACGGTCGAGAGCGTGAAGGGCGGCAGGAACGGCCGCTGCACCATGCGCCAGGGCGAGTTCGGGAACAGCAGCGGCCCGAATACCGCGACCGCGATCGCGAGCAGCAGGATGATGAGCCCGATGACGCCGCTCGGGCTGCGCAGCATCGATTTCCAGAACTGTTTCATGTGGCGTATTCGATGCGCGGATCGACCAGGCGATAGACTAGGTCGGTGATCAGGTTGAAGATCAGCACCATGGCGGAGCAGATCACGAAGACGCCGAGCAGCAGATTGTAGTCCCGCTGCAACAGCGCGTCGTACATCAGGCGCCCGATGCCGGGCCAGGCGAACACGGTCTCGGTGATGACGGCGCCGCCGATCAGCGTGCCGGAATGCACGCCTGCGAGCGTCACGACGGGAAGCAGCGCGTTGCGCAACACGTGGCGGCGCTGAATCACGGCGTCGGAGAGGCCCTTGGCGCGTGCGGTCTTGACGAAGTCGAGCCGCTTCACTTCCAGCATCGAGGCCCGCGTCATGCGGGTATAGGTCGCCATGAAGAACAGGCCGAGCGTCATCGCCGGCATGATCAAATGCGCGCCGACGTCGATCACATGGGCGAAGCCGGTGTAGTTGGCGCCGACCGTGTCGTAGCCGAAGCTCGGCAGCCAATCCATGGTGACCGAGAACAGCAGAATGCCCATCAGCGCTACCCAGAAGATCGGCATCGCGTAGAAGATCAGCGCGAAGACGGTGATGGCGGTGTCAAGGAAGGTTCCGGCAAAGCGCGCGGCGAAGGTGCCAAAGAGGACGCCGAGCATGAGCGAGATCGTGAACGCCGTCAGCGTCAGCAGCAGCGTCGCCGGCAGCCGCTCCAGGATCAGCTTCGACACCGGCGCCTGCTGGCGGAAGGAGAAGCCGAGATCGAGGGTGACGACGCCCTTGACGTAGATGAAGAGCTGCTCGGGCAGCGGCTTGTCGAGGCCGAATTTTTCCCTGAGCTGCTGGACGAAGATCTGGTCGCTGGCGCCGGCCTCGCCCGCCATCACGACCGCGGGGTCGCCGGGCGCAAGCCGGATCAGGAAGAAATTGAGGACGACGATCGCGAGCAGGACGATCACACCCTTCACGATACGCTGAGCGACGAAGGAGAGCATATTTAGAACGTCGCTTGTTTGACTTGAGTGTCACCGCGGGGACGGTGCGCTCCCTCTCCCGCTTGCGGGGGAGGGTTGGGGTGGGGGTGCTTCCGCGGAGAGGGGCCTCGCGTGGAGAGAGCCCCCACCCGCCGCGCTTGGGACGATGCTTCGCATCGCCCGGCGCGCGTCGACCTCCCCCGCAAGCGGGAGAGGTGCAGCGAGTTTGTCGGTCGATTAGGTATCATTTGGCGAAAGCCATAGCAGAAAGATCAGACGCGAGCGCTACTACTTGTCGAGCCATGCGTCCTTGAAGCCGTCATTGACCCCGATCCCGCTGGTGATCAGGTTCTTGACCTTGCAGCGCGTGATGGTGGGGAATTGCAGCTCCAGCATCCAGGCCACCGGCACGTCCTCGACCAGGATCTTCTGCGCCTTCTCGTAGATCTCCTTGCGCTTGGAGTCGGGCGTGGCGACCGCGCCATCGGCAAACAGCTTGTCGATCTCGGGATTGGAGTAGCCCTCGACGTTGTTGAAGACCTGGCCCTTGGCGATTGCGCTGGAGACGTAGTTGCGGCCGACGCCGAGCGCGGGATCGCCATACTGGTAGAGATAGGTGAAGGCGATGTCGTAGTCCCAGTCGCCGATCTTCTGGTTGCCGCCGGCAACGTCGGTGGCGATCGTCTCGATGTTCATGCCGACGTCCTGGAGGTTCTGCTTCACGGCTTCACCCCAGCGCTGCCAGGTTTCGCCATAGGCGAGCGGCAACATGCGGATCTTCTCGCCCTTGTAGCCGGCTTCCTTCAGCAGCGCCTTGGCCTTGGCCGGATCATACGGATATTTCGGCACGTCATCGGTGTAGTACTTGATGGACGAGGCCGACGGGCCGGTCGCGACCTTGCCCAGCCCGTTCCAGATCACGTCCTTGGCGAAGTCGCGGTCGATCGCAAACATGATCGCCTGCCGCACCCGCTTGTCGGCGAGCGGGCCCTGGCGGTTGTTCAGCCACAGCCAGGCCAGCGGCGAGAAGAACTCCCAACCGGCGCCGGTGACGCAGGTGTCCTTCAGCTTGGACAGCCGCGGCACGTCGAAGTTCTCGACCGAGCCGCCGGGCAGCACGTCGATCTTGCCGGTCTCATACGCCACCGAGCGCGCGGCGGCGTCGGGGATGATCTGCCAGTAGATCTCGTCGAGGTAGGGCTTGCCCTTCTCGTGGTAGTTCGGGTTCTTGACCAGGCGGATGAACGAGCCCTTCTGCCACTCCTTGAACATGAAGGGGCCGGTGCCGATCGGCGCGTTGTTGTAGGGATTGGTCTTGAAGTCGGTGCCTTCGTAGAGATGCTTCGGCACCATCGGCATTGAGCCGACCTCGAAGATGCCGAGGAACGGGCCGAACGGCTGCTTCAGCGTGAACACCACCGTGTAGTCGTCGGGCGCCTCGACCTTGTCGACCTGCACGAGGTTATTGCGGGCGCGCGCGTGGGTCTGCTTGAGCATCTCGATCGAGAACAGCACGTCGGCGGCGGTGAAGGGCTTTCCGTCATGCCAGGTCACGCCCTTCCTGAGCTTGAAGGTGTAGGTCTTGGCGTCCTCGCTGACGCTCCAGCTCTCGGCGAGTTCCGGCTGGGGCTCGAGCTTGGGGCTGTAGCGCAGCAGGCCTTCGAAGATGTTGCCCGACACCATCTGGACCGGCCCGTTCTGGACCATCGCAAGCATCAGGCCGGGCGGCTCGGGCTGGATCACGGCATTGATCACGCCCCCCGTTTTCGGCTCTTGCGCCAGCGCCGGGGCGGTGAGGCCGCAAGCCAGGAGGACACCAAGCAACACTCGTTTTGGCATGTCGTATCTTTCTCAAGCGAGACCAGCCGTAAACGCTTCGCACGTCATGGCGCGCAAAGCTACGGCCGGTCCATCCCAGTCCCCATCCGATATCGAGGCTCACATAGTCTCATTCGGCGCCGCAAGATGAAAGTCTCGACAGAGTTCGCACAAAAAATGTACAGCGCGTCCCGTTTTCACTTGATTCATTATCCTGTCACGGAGACAAGTCGGCCATGGACAATGCCACACGCTCCGAACGATCCCGCAACGCTGCGCTCGAGGCGGCGACCAGGATCATTGCGCGCGACGGGCCCGGCCGGCTGACGCTCGATGCCATCGCGCGCGAGAGCGGTCTGAGCAAGGGTGGCGTCATGCATCAGTTCCGCACCAAGGAAGCCGTGCTCAAGGCGCTGCTGTTGCGACAGATGGAGCATTTCGAGGAGTTCTCGACCCGTTATATGGCGAAGGTGAGCGAGACCTCGGCGAATCCCAATCTGGCGACGCAGCTTGCGACCGTGCGCGAAGCGGCGATGTCGCCGAATTCCGCCGCGCTGGCGCTGGTTGCGGCCATGGTCGAGAATCCCGGCCTGATGTCGCTGCCGCGCGAGCGCGAGATGAAGAGGGTAGAGGCCATCAAGGCGGAGGCCGCTGATCCCGAGCTCGCGCTGTTGCGCTGGGCAGCGGCGCGCGGGCTATTGTTGAGCTCGCTGTTAGGCATGTCGCCGCTTGGCAAGGACGAGCACCAGCGGCTGTTCGCGCGTCTGCTCGATGACGATCAATGGCGGCCGCTCGAAAAGCCGGCCAAGGCCCGCATCGCCAAGGCCCGCACCGCCAAAGCCGGCGCGACATCCACCGCCAAGGCCGGCGCGGCCCGCAAGCGCGCCTGATTCATCGTTAACGAACCCCACCGGTCGCTGCTCAAAACCGCGCCTGCGGCCAAATGTGCCAGGCCGTCGTTTCCGTACTTTACAAACCAACCAGTCGGTTTTATAAGTGGAAACACTGAGGCGGCCCAAGGTGTCTGACATGGCCCCGGACGATGCCTTGGGCTGGCAATGGTGAAGGCCGCAGCCGCGTCTGGTCCCATACGCGGCTGCGGCCGCCATTGGCTTCCGCAGAGTCACGAGAGGAGTCTGGAATGGATCGCTCGATCGCCCTGCGCGGTCTGGGAACGCTGGTGCTTTGCGCGGCCGTGGCCGGCTGCGCCTCGGTTGCGCCCGTGCCCTATTCGGAGATGGCCTCCTCGGCCTACATGGCGCCGGACAAGTCGGACGCCTCCGGCCGCGTGCCCTACCGCTACTCAACGCCGGCCGACTGGCGCGCTTATAATAAAGTGATCCTCGAACCCGTGGTGGTCTATCGCGGTCGGGATCACCAGTTCGCCGACATGTCCGACAAGGACAAGGCGACGCTCGCCGCCTACATGCAGACCCGCTTCGCCGACAAATTGCGCGGCCGCTTCGCGCTGGTGCGCGAGCGCGGGCCCAACACGCTGCGGATCAGGCTGACGCTCACCGGCGCCGTCACCAACACGCCGGTGCTCGGCACGCTGTCCCGCTTCGATGTTGCCGGCGCGGTCTATAACGGCGTGCAAGCCGCGCGCGACGGCGAGGGCACCCTGACCGGCTCGGTCATCTATGGCGTCGAGATCTTCGATGCCGCCACCGCGCGCCTGCTCTCTGCCTACGTCACCAAGCAATATCCCGGCGCTTACGACATCAAGGCCAGCGTCGGCTCGCTCGCGGCCGCCAATGCCGGCGTCGACAAAGGCGCCGATGCGCTGATGGCGCAATTGAACTGACGCCGCAACCCATCCAACAAAAGGTGCTGCTGATGAACTTCTTCCTTCGCTTCGTGCTGCGCATCGCGATCACCATCGTAATGATGGTCCTTGGCGGCCAGGCCGGCGCTGTTGGTCCCGTCGATCCCAGCGGCACCTGGCTCGTCGAGGACGGCCGGGCGCGCATCCGGCTCGAGCGCTGCGGACCATTGCGCGATCGCATCTGCGGCTTCATCGTCTGGATGAAGGAGCCGGCCGACAAGCGCGGTCAGCCCTACCGCGACAAGGAAAATCCCGATCCAGACAAGCGCGCCCGCGTGCTGCTCGGTCACCAGCTCATCATGGGCTTGCAGCCGACGCCTGACGGCCGGTTCGCCGGCGACATCTATAATGCCGAGGACGGCAAATCCTATTCGGTCTCGCTGTGGCGCGAATCCGCCGACCGCCTCAAGCTCAAGGGCTGCCTGATCAAGCTGTTGTGCCAGACCCAGAGCTGGCAGCAGACCCTCGACGTCCAGCCCGGCCAGCTCGTCGGCCTCACCGGCGATCTCAACGGCCCCCGCGCCGACAGGGAGTGGGCGCAAGTGATCGCGCCGAAGCCGATTCAAGTGAAGGGAAAATAGCCTTTCCACCTCGCCCCGCTGGCGAGGTGAGGGAGCTCTATCGCAACCCTGCCCGCCGGAATCCCTCCAGATAGTGCTCACGGTCGGCATCGCTCGCCCATGGCAGCTGCGTTGCGATCCAATGCAGCGAAATGCCGGGCTGGGTGCGGCGCAGCTCCTGCAACGCCAATTCGGCGAGCGCCCTGTCGCCGGTCATGCCGGCGGAGACGGCGAGCACGCGATAGGCGCCGGTGAGGTCGCCGCGGTGGCGGATCGCCTCGCGCGCCAGCGCGATCGCCTCGTCATAGTTCCGCTCGGTGAAGCGCGCATAGCCGGCGATGCCGTGATAGATCGCCAGCGACGGATCGCGCGGGCTGAGCCGGATCGCCTTTTGCGCCGCCTCAAACGAATCCTTCGACCGTCCGGCATAGGACAACGCCAGCGCGTAGTAGCCCTGCGCCAGCGAGAAGTTCGGATTGAGCGTGAGCGCCTGCTCGAACTCCGAGAGCGCGTCCGCGAGCCTGCGCGTCGAGAAGCAGACGCTGCCGAGCGCGGCATGCGCCCAGGCGTCCTCATGATCGCAGCGCACCGCGGCGAGCGCGGCGGCCTCCGCGACCGGCGCCGCGGTGGCGAGGTCGGCCCAGCCGAGATGCACGCCGAACATGTGGCTCGCCGCCAGCACCGACAGCGCCTGGCCGTAAGTGGGATCGATCGCGATGGCGCGCTCGAGCAGCGCCTGCGCGGCGAGGTGGTCCTGTCGCGTCACGCGCCAATAATGTGACAGCGCGCGCATCACCAGATCCCAGGCATCGAGGCTCGAAGGCGGCTTGCGGTCGGCGCGAAAATTCTCCGCGGCATGGATCTGCGGCTCGATTGCCGCGGCGATCGCGCTGGTGATCTCGTCCTGCACCGTGAAGACGTCGACGAGCTCGCGGTCGTAGCGCTCGGCCCAGAGGTGGCCGCCGGAGCTGGCATCGTTGAGCTGCGCGGTGATGCGCACGCGGTTGTCCACCTTGCGCACGCTGCCCTCGACGATGTAGCGGACGCCGAGCTCTTCCGCGATCTGCCGGATGTGGACCGCGCGTCCCTTGTAGGTGAAGGACGAGTTGCGGGCGATCACCATGAACCAGCGCTGCTTTGACAGCGCGGTGAGGATGTCCTCGCTGATGCCGTCGCCGAAATACTCCTGGGCGGGATCGCCGCTCATGTTTTCGAAGGCAAGCACCGCGATCCCCGGGCGGTCCGACACGACCCGCGCGGGGGTAGGGCCGGCCACGGCCGGCACAGGCGAGGCTGCCATTTCTTCCCGGACTTCGCCGACAAATCGAAAGCCTTTGCGCGGTATCGTCTTGATCAGCCGTTGGGTCGCGCCGTCGTCGCCGAGCGCCTTTCGTGCGGCGTTGATCCGGCTATTCAGCGCGGAGTCCGAGACGATGCGGTCGCTCCAGATCTGGCTGATCAGGTCATCCTTGCTGACCACTCGGGCGCGCTGCGCGACCAGATAGAGCAGCAGATCGAACACCTGCGGCTGCAACGGCACGGCTGCCCCGGCGCAGGTGAGCTCCCGCAGGTCGCCGTCGAGTACGTTGTTTTCAAAGCGAAATCGCACGTTTCTGTCGTCTCAAGCAAAAATCAAAGTCGTCTCAGGCGAAAATCAACCGTCCGCGAAAGTCACGGGACGTCCGATGCGGCATGGTGCAGCGACCAGTGAAGTGCCGGCGTTTTGGCACACGGAGCTTTCTATGTCCCAAATTGATCAACAGGTTCATTCCATCGGCCCGGAGGTTGCGGGCTTTCGCATCTTCAAGTTCATCGCCTTTCTGTACGGAATTGCGGCGTATCTCGTGTTTTTCGTGACCATTCTCTATGCGATCGGCTTCGTCATGGGACTGGTGGTGCCGAAGACCATCGACACCGGAACCGACACGCCGACGGCCGAGGCCGTCATCATCAATCTTCTCCTGATGGCGCTGTTCGCCGTCCAGCACAGTGTGATGGCGCGCCAGCGCTTCAAGGCGTGGTGGACGCAGTTCGTCCCCAAGCCGGTCGAGCGCAGCACCTATGTGCTGTTCGCGAGCCTGTCACTGCTCGTCCTGTTCTGGCAATGGCGTCCGCTGCCCACGATCATATGGGACGTGAACAGTCCGGATCTCGCCGTGACGCTGGTCACGCTCTCGCTCGTGGGCTGGGTGCTGGTGTTCACCTCGACCTTCATCATCAACCACTTCGAGCTGTTCGGATTGCATCAGGTGACCAATCATCTCGTCGGCAAGGAGGTGGCGCCGCCGCGCTTCAAGACGCCGCTGCTCTACAAGTTCGTCCGCCATCCGATCTATCTCGGCTTCATCATCGCGTTCTGGTCGGCGCCGACCATGACCGCGGGCCATCTGCTGTTTGCGGCCGTGACCACGCTCTACATCTTCGTCGGCATCGCGCTGGAGGAGCGCGACCTCGTCGATCTCTTCGGCGACGAGTACCGGCAGTACAAACAACGGGTGTCGATGCTTATTCCCTGGCGCCGGTCAGTATAATCTTCGCGTCTCTCCGCGCGCGTCCGCCGAAAGGAGGATGCGCGGCGGCGCCGACACGCGTAACGCGGGCTTTGCACGAGTCCAGCCTTCACCGTCCCCCGGGGTGACTCCCCCTCACCCCGACGCCTCTCCCCGCATCCACTCCGCCGCGACTTCGGCGGACAAGAGCGGGGAGAGGATTTCCAGCCCTCATCAACGGAGACGACCAAATGAAACATGTCGGAAACTGCTTCTGTGGCGCGGTCACGGTCGAAGTCACGGGCGCGCCGGAAGCAATGGGCTACTGCCATTGCCGCTCCTGCCGCTCGTGGTCGGGCGGACCGGTCAATGCCTTCAGCCTGTGGAAACCGGAAGCCGTGCGCATCACCGAAGGCGCCCAGCACGTCGAGACCTTTGCCAAGACCCCGCTCAGCCAGCGCAAGTTCTGCGAGAAGTGCGGCGGCCATCTCATGACCAACCATCCGCCGCTCGGCCTGGTCGACGTCTTCACCGCCACCATCCCCACGCTCGCCTTCGCGCCCGGCGTCCACGTCAACTATTCCGAGACGGTGCTGCCGATGCGCGATGGCCTGCCCAAGCTGAAAGATTTTCCGGCAGAGTTCGGCGGCAGCGGCGAGATGATGCAGGAGTAGGATGCGTTTCCCTTCTCCCCTTGTGGGAGAAGGTGGCATAGGCGGCCGTGCCGCCGTTCTTAGGAACGCCGATGCTTTGCATCGGCTATGGCGCCGGATGAGGGGTTCTCTCCGCGAACTCAAATTGTAAGAGATTCGCACGCGGAGACAAACCCCTCACCCCGGCTTCGATGCTTTGCATCGAAGCCACCCTCTCCCGCAAGGGGCGAGGGTGCACCTTCGATGTGGCGCGTGATGTCTACTTCATCCCCGCGCGCCGAAATCCTTCCAGATAATGCTCGCGATCCTCTTCCCGCATCATCGGCAGCTCGCGGGTGATCCAGGCGAGTGAGACGCCTGGCTGGGCACGGCGCAGTCCTTCCAGCGCGGAAGCTGCAAGCGCCGGATCGCCGAGCATGCCGGCGGCGGCCGTCAGCACGCGATGCGCGCCGACGAAATCGGCGCGTTGCCGCATCGACTCGCGCGCCATTTGCACGGCCTCCTCATAGTTGCGGCCGATGAACTGGGCGTAGGCCGCGACGCCGCAATAGATCGCCGCAAGCGGATCGCGCGGGCTCAGCCGCAGCGCGCGGCGCGCAGCGGCATCGCCCTCTTGCCATCGCCCGACGTAACACAGCGTCACGCCGAGGAAGGCGTGTGCCATGGCAAAATTCGGATTGAGGTTCAGCGCCAGCCCGAACTCCGCCAGCGCGTCGTCGAAGCGGCGGCGGAACAGGTAAGTATAGCCGAGGCCGTGATGGGTCCACGTGTCCTCGCGATCGGCTTCCACCGCCGCGAGCGCCGCACGTTCGGCAACCGGGATGGTCGCGCTGAACTCGGCCCAGCCCATATGCGCGCCGAAGATGTGGCTGGTCGCGAGCAGCCCCAGCGCCTTACCATAGGCCGGGTCGATCGCGATCGCCTTTTCGAGCAGCGCCTGCGCCGCTGCATTGTCCTCGCGCGTGATGCGCCAGTAATGCGACAGCGCGCGCATCACGAGGTCCCAGGCGTCCAGGCTGCCCGGTGGCTTCTGCTGGGCGCGAAAACTCTCGGCGGCATAGAGTTGCGGCTCGATCGCGGCGACGATCGCTTCAGTGATTTCGTCCTGCACGGCGAAGATGTCGGCAAGCTCGCGGTCGTAGCGTTCCGCCCAGAGATGGCTGCCGGTCGAGACGTCGTTGAGCTGGGCCGAGATGCGGACGCGATCGCCGCTCCGCCGCACGCTGCCCTCGACCACGTAGCGCACGCCGAGCTCGCGTGCGATCTCGTGGATGTGCACGGCACGGCCCTTGTAGACGAAGGAGGAGTTGCGGGCGACCACGAAGAACCAGCGCAGCTTCGACAGCGCGGTGATGATGTCCTCGCTGATCCCATCGGAGAAATAGTCCTGCTCGCGGTCGCCGCTCATGTTGGTGAAGGGCAGCACGGCGACCGCAGGCCGTTCGGACAGCGCAACTGTGGTGTGCGGTTCCGTTGCCCAGCGGCTGGGTTCCGGCGCAGCCGCGCCGCGCTTCGTCTCGACGTCGCCGACGAAACGAAAGCCCTTGCGGGCGATGGTGCGGATCACCGCCTGGCTCGCACCATTGTCGCCGACCGCCTTGCGTGCGGCATTGATCCGGCTGGTCAGGGTGGATTCGGACACGCTGCGCCCGTGCCAGATCTTGTCGATCAGCTCGTCCTTGCTGACCACCCGGTCGCGATGTTCCATCAGATGGACGACCAGGTCGAAAACCTGCGGCTCCACGGCAACGGGAACCTGCTCGCGGCTCAGCTCGCGCCGGTCGGTATCGAGAAGGTGATCCCGGAACAGAAACTGCACGTCGAAAACTCAGACCTCAATACGAAATCAGGCAAATACAAAAGAAATGGATTTCGACCTAAGTCTGTGAGTCCACCGGGACGCTGCTTGGTTCACCGTAATCGCAAGATGGCTGCCATGCCATTTGCGGGCAGGAATGCAACCTCGACTAGAATGTGGCCCGTTTGGTCGGATTGCCACGAGCTGCCCCCTCTCCGTCATTGCGAGCGCAGCGGAGCAATCCAGAATCCTTCCGCGGAGACAGTCTGGATTGCTCACATGGGGAATGTGTATGTCAAGGATGAGCAGTCACCTTTTTGTTCGACTGCAGCCACCTCTTCGTCCCGACCGCGGGTTCTGCAGGATGGCGCGCGCAGATCAAGTCAAGGCCGGCCTGTTAGGGCCGCCGCGAAGCGGCTTGGCCTTGAGTTGAGCGAGCACGCCATCATGCTTGGTGCGTTGGGCCGATAGGAGCTCCTCGCGTTGGCGGTTCTGTCAGGGCATCTGCCATCCTCGCATTTGCGATCCAAGGGTCGAGCCGGTTCGACGATCTGGGTTGCTTGCCAGATCAAACTCACATTCGGTCGTCGCACAAGGCGACTGCACCACGATTCCGCTTGCGGCGGGCAGGCTCGAGAGGACGAGGCCATTCTTCGTTGCGGCGTTTGAAGCCATGCAATCCATCGGTTCGTCCACCCGGATCTTCCGAGACTGATCGGGCCTCGGCAGATGGGTTATGGTTCTTTCGTTGCGCGCGGGCGGCGAAGCACGCCGCTTGGTGCGGTCCGGATCAGGCGGCGGGCTTCATCACGGCCCCCTCGATGGTCTCGCCCGCGGTGACATACTTCCACAAGGTCACGAGAAGCTTGCGCGCCAGCGCCACGATCGCGCGCTTGCGGCCTTGCGGGCTTCGCTCCTTGAACCAGCGCGTCAGGGCCGACTGCGGCTGGTGACGTATCCACAGCCAGGCGAGCTGGATCATTGTGGTCCGCAGCCTGGGATTGCCGGCCTTCGACACGCCCTGCTCGTGCCGGATGCCTCCGCTTTGCCACGGCGTCGCCGCAAGCCCCGCATAGGCGGCGACCTGGCGGCGGTTGGAGAACTGCCGGTAGAACGCCTCCGACCAGAGCACGGCCGCAAAGTTGGCGCCGAGCCCTTTCAAGGCCAGCAGCATCGCCACCGGATCCGGCGCGACCTTGTCTGCAGCGTTCTTGTCTGCAGGCTTCCGGGCTGCGGCCAGCAGAGCATCTCGCGCGGCCTCGACCGCCTTGATCTGTTCCAGAAGCAGTTCGACCCGATCGAGCTCGCGGCCGATCTGCGCCTTCAAATGCGAAGGCAGCTCCCGCCCGTCGCCCGTGCGCAAGGCCTCAAGCCGCGCCCGCCGATTGCGCCGCAGCGGCACGTAGTCGGATATCCCCTGCGCGAACAGAAGACCCTTGATCCGGTTCACATGCGTGATGCGCTCGGCGATCAGCGTCGCTCGTTCGCGACACAGCCTGCGCCGGTCCTCCTCTTCAGGCGAGGGCGCAACCACCATCGCACAGACCCGCGGCTCGCCGCGCTTGTAGGCCAGAAGCGCCCGCAACAGCGCCTCGCCATCGAGCCTGTCAGTCTTGGCCCGCCGCCGCCGTCGCGACGTCGCAATCGAGGCGGGATCGACCACGTGGCTCTCAATGCCGTTCTGTTGCAGAACACGGTGCAGCCAGAACCCGTCCAGCCCAGCTTCCTGGATCGTGATGATCGGATAGCTCTCGCGGGTCCTGGCCTCCGCCTTGCGCCTGAGTTCCGCAAACAGCTTCATCAGCTCAGCCGTATCGCCGGCCGTGACGCTGTGCCTGGACATCTTCTCGCCCGTACCAGGCGAAAGTGACGTAATCACCCACGTCGAACGGCTCAGTTCCAAAGACACAAAAATTGCGCCAAACTGCGTGCGGATAGCGGTCGGTCCGTCGGAAGGATGATCGAGCAACATCGTCGTCTCCAGGTTGAGGGGGTCAGCAACCTCAGTCTGGCCTCAGACCTGGTCGCTATCCACTCCCCATGGAATCTTCGTCGCAAGAGCTCCTCGCAATGACGACATCGAATATGTGGCGAACACTGAATGTCGATTGCTCCGCCAGACATCCCGCGTAATCTACATCCCCACACAAAACACCAACCACGAAGAAACGCCCATGCCCGCTTTTCCCGCCTCCACCACCGTGCTCGACTCCATGCTGTTCCGCGACGCCTTCGGCACGCCGCAGATGCGGGAGGTGTTTTCCGATGTCGCGCTGGTGTCGCGCTATGCCGAGATGGAGGTGGCGCTGGCGAGGGCCGAAGCGAAATGCGGCGTGATCCCGCAGGAAGCCGCCGACCAGATCGCGGCGCAGACCGACGTCGCCGCGCTCGATTTCGAGCTGCTGCGGCAGGAGACCGACATCGTCGGCTATCCGATCCTGCCTCTGGTGCATCAGATGGTGAAGCAGTGCGGCGAGGCCGGCCGCTATGTGCATTGGGGTGCCACCACACAGGACATCATGGACACCGCCGTCGTCCTGCAATTGCGCGCAGGATTCGAAATCATCGAACAGGATATCGCCGAGCTCCGTCGCATCCTCGCAGATCTGTCGAAACGCTATCGCGACACACCGATGGCCGGCCGCACCCATCTCCAGCAGGCGCTGCCGGTGACCTTCGGTTACAAGACCGCGATCTGGCTTGCGATGTTCGACCGCCACGCCGAACGTCTGGCGCAATTGAAGCCGCGCGTCCTGGTCGGCCAGTTCGCCGGCGCCGCCGGCACGCTGGCCTCGCTCGGCGACAAGGGCTTTGAGGTGCAGGAGGCGCTCTGCGCCGAGCTGAAGCTCGGCGTTCCCGCCTCGACCTGGCACGTCGCGCGCGACGGCTTTGCGGAAGCCGTGAACTTCCTCGCGCTCGTCACCGGCTCGCTCGGCAAGATCGCGTTCGACATCATGATCATGGCCTCGACCGAATTCGCCGAGGTCTACGAACCCTTCGTCAAGGGCCGCGGCGCCTCCTCGACCATGCCGCAAAAGCGCAACCCGATTTCCTCGGAACTGATGCTTGCGGCGTCCAAAGCTGTGCGCCAGCACGCCGGTCTGATGCTCGACGCGATGGTGCAGGATTTCGAGCGCGCCACCGGTCCCTGGCACGCCGAATGGATGGCGATCCCCGAAAGCTTCGTGCTGACCGCCGGCGCCCTGCACCAGGCGAAGTTCGCACTCGCGGGCCTCGTCGTGGACGAAGCGAAGATGAATGAAAATCTCTCCATCAGCCGCGGCCTGATCGTCGCCGAGGCCGTGATGATGGGGCTTGCGGCGCAGCTCGGGCGGCAAGAGGCGCATGATGTGGTCTATGACGCCTGCCGGCAGGCCAATGAAACTGGTTTGAGCCTTGCGGACGCGCTGTCCGCGGATTCGCGCGTCTCGAGCCGCATCGATCGCAGTACCATCGAGGCGCTCACCTCACCGAAAAATTACCTCGGCCTTGCTCCCGCCATGGTCGACCGGGTGCTGAAATCGGCAACGCGTTGAAAACCAAGATGCGTGAAACTGCGTATCTTCTGCGCATCTCAAGGTGCTCGCGCTATTGCGCTGTGGGATGCTAGACTTAGATGAAATAGAGACTTTCGGCAGAGGACCCGGCATGACCGATCAACGCAATATCTCAACTCCTATCGATCCCGTGAAACTCGACCGGCTGGCCGAAGTGGCGGTGAAGGTGGGCCTGGGCTTGCGGCCGGGACAGGATCTTCTCTTGACGGCGCCTGCTATCGCGCTGCCGCTGGTGCGGCGGATCGCGGTACATGCCTACAAGGCCGGCGCCGGCATCGTGACGCCGATCCTGTCAGACGAGGAGATGACGCTGGCGCGCTACCGCCACGGCCACGACAACAGTTTTGATCGCGCCGCCGGCTGGCTTTATGAAGGCATGGCCAAGGCATTTTCCGACAACACCGCGCGGCTTGCCATCGTCGGCGACAACCCGTTGCTGCTGTCGGGCGAGGACCCGTCGAAGGTGGCGCGCGCCAGCAAGGCCAATTCCATGGCCTATCAACCGGCGCTGGAAAAAATCGTCAATTTCGACACCAACTGGAACATCATCGCGTATCCGAGCCCGACCTGGGCGAAGCAGGTATTCCCCAACGATCCCGAGGACGTTGCGATCGGCAAGCTCGCGGACGCGATCTTCGCGGCGTCCCGCGTTGACCGCGACGACGCCATGGCCAACTGGGCCAGCCACAATGCGGTGCTGCGCGAGCGCACCAACTGGCTCAACGGCCAGCGCTTCCGCGCGCTGCAATACGCTGGTCCGGGCATCGATCTCACCATCGGACTTGCCGACGGCCATGAGTGGGAGGGCGGCGCGTCGCTCTCCAAGAACGGCATCAGCTGCAACGCCAACATTCCGACCGAGGAAGTCTTCACCACGCCGCATTGCCGGCGGGTCTATGGCCACGTCGTGAGCTCGAAGCCGCTATCCTATCAGGGCACGCTGATCGACAACATCGCCGTGCGTTTCGAGGACGGCCGCATCGTCGACGCCAAGGCCTCGCGTGGCGCGGAAGTGCTCAACAAGGTGCTCGACACCGACGAGGGTTCACGCCGGCTCGGCGAAGTGGCGCTGGTGCCGGATTCCTCGCCGATCTCGCAGAGCGGGCTGTTGTTCTACAACACGCTGTTCGACGAGAACGCGGCCTCGCACATCGCGCTCGGCCAGTGCTATTCGAAGTGCTTCGTCAACGGCGCGCAGCTCACGCCGCAGCAGATCGCAGCGCAAGGCGGCAACCAGAGCCTGATCCATATCGACTGGATGATCGGCTCGGCCGAGACCGACATCGACGGCATCCTGGCCGACGGCAGCAAGGTCCCGGTGTTCCGCAAGGGTGAGTGGGCGAAGTAACCCGTTCGTTCGCCTACGCCGCCGCGTTGCGCAGCATCGGATTGTTGTCGATGCTGAAGCGGTTGAACAGCGTCGTGAACGGGCTGCCGTCGGTGGCTCGCACGATGGCATCGGAGGCCGCGACGGCGTCGTACAGCGCGCCGACCAGGTCGTCGGCTTCCGGCAAATCGAGTGCGTCGCGGATCGCCTCGCGGGCCTCGTTGATGTCGTCCTCGTCGTCGAGTGTCGTCTCCAGCGCATCGGCCGCCCGCCGCATTTCCGCAAGGTCGCCGCCGGCCGAGAATTTGAGGACGTCCAGCCAATAGGGGCAGGCGACGACCAGTTGGACGAATGCCTCGAAACTGCCTGCGATGATTCCGGCGCGCCCTTCCGATGAGACGTAGAGCACATCCTGCGACGGCAGCAGCACGAAGGCGCCGCCCGAGCCGTCGCTGGCGATCTGCCGGGGTTTTTCGATGCCGTCGATGGCGAACCAGGGCTCCTCGTCCGGCGCGAAGGAGACGTCGAAGCTGCCGAGCCACGCAGCGACCTCGCCGTTGGCTGTCAGATCCTCGGGGCTGAGGGGCATCGGTGTGGCTCCTTTTCCATAGCTTTCGCGCATTTTGTCGCACCCAGGAAAAGATGGGTTCATGTGCGCGAATTTGCAGGGAAATCTCGACGTTAACCGCTTCGCGGATGCAACTTGCGGCTGATTGTCGGGGCCTGCGTAAGAAAGAATTAAAAACCGGCTACTAGCGTTCCCAACATCTTTCGAAACAATCCGGGCTCACGCCCGGCCAGTCATATTTATATTCCCTGGGGATGCAGATGTCGCGCGCATTGATTGAAATCAGTAGTTGCAATGTAGATCTTGAGCTGCGTCCGATCGAGCCGGCCTGGATCATCGAGGGCAATCCGGTGTCGCGCTCGCACATCCTGTCGACCAGCGCCGACGGTACCGCCTCGACCATCATCTGGTCCTGCACCGAGGGCCGCTTCAACTGGTACTATGATTTCGACGAGACGATCATGATCCTGGAAGGATCGATCGTGCTCGAAAGCGAGGGCATGCCGCCGAAGCGCTACGGCGTCGGCGACGTGGTCTTCTTCCGCGACGGCGCGCATGCCAAATGGCATGTCGAGGGCCACGTCAAGAAGATCGCCTTCTGCCGCAAGACCAACCCGGCGATGATCGGCTTCATGGTCCGCGTCGTCAACAAGCTGAAGCGGATGTTCCTCTCGCCCGGCGAGCGCCGTCCCGCGACCCTGATGGGGGCCGGCTAGAGCTAGAGCATGATCCGGACCCGAAGGGCCGCGTTAGCGCAAAGTGCGCAGCGGTTTTCCCTCGCGACAAACGCGGAACGCGTTTGCGCGGAGATCATGCTCAAACAATAACGTTTCAAGGACGCTTCCCAGCGGCCACGACGGAAGAGGGGCCGGGACCAACATCCCGGCCCCTCTTTCCGTCATGACGGCAGCTCGAGCCGGTAGAAATCGGTCGCGGTTTGCGAGAACAGTGCCGTCTTTTCAGCTTCGCTCAAGGGCGCCGCGATGCGCTTGAAGGTGTTGAAGATCACCTGGTAGCTGCACTGGCCCTTGTCCGGCGGAAAATTGCTCTCGAACATCGCGCGCTTCACTCCGAACGCCTCGATGCAGGTCTCGATATAAGGCCGCCAGGCAGCGGCAAGCTCCTCCGACGAAGGCGGCTTGGCGCGCAGATGGAAGTCATGGCCGAGCAGGCACATCGCAAGCCCGCCAAGCTTCACCACGACATTCTCGCACTTCGCGATCTCGCGAATCGAGGCGCGCCATTGCGGAAACACCTCCTCGCGCTTTCCTGCGAAGCGGCCGACGCCGGCCGGGCCGCCGCAATGGTCGAGCACGATCTTGGTGTCGGGGAAGGCGCGCGCGAGTTCGGTCAGCTCGCCGATCTGCGGATGAAACAGCCAGGCATCGAAGCTCAGGTTCAACGGCGCCAGGCAGGCAAAGCCCTTGCGGAAGGCCGGATCCTGCAACAGTCCCCGTGGCCTATTCGCATACATGCCGGCGACCGCAGGGTCCTCGTCCCACGCCGACGAATGCCGGATGCCGCGGAAGCGGCCGTTGCCGGCGGCGATCTCCGCCTCCAGCACCGGCTTCGCCGCATCGCCCAGCAGCAGATTAACGTGGCTGACGATGCCGGCGCAGATCGCGGCCTTGCCGTAGCCGCCGCTCGCGCTCATCGCGGCGACGCCGTTGGCGAATTCGACTTCGCCTACGGGCCGGAACGCCTCGGGCCCATGCGCGCGATACATCGAGCGGCAGTCGACATAGACGGTGGCGACGATGTTGTGGCCGGAGGCGATGTCGGCCGCCATCTCCTCGATCAGATAGCGGTGGCCGCGATTCCAGAGATGATGATGGGGATCGACGATCGGCCGCAAGGGATCGATGATCTCCTCCTGATGCTGCGCGAGCCAGTCCTCGCGCGGCTCGACAAATAGCCCGCTCGTGTTGGCGGGTAGCCCGTTTGCAGCCATGGGCGTTCGCTCCCCTTATGTTTTTGTGGAGGGAGCCTAGCATCTTGTTTCCGCGCATAGCAGCGCGCGCCGCGCAACCGCGCCCGTCATCGCGAGCACATCGCCGTCAGGCCCTGCGCCGCCTCGCCCGCACATCGACCACCAACCGCCAATCGGTTGCGGTGGCGGGCTTGACCTCGCCGAGCCAATGGAAGGAGTCCTCGGAGATTTCGGTAAAGCTCCAGCGCGTCAGCTCGCCGGATTCGGTCGTGCCCTCCTGCACGATGTCCTCGCCGCGAGGCCGGCCGATCTGCTGCCGGAACACGCTGCGGCCGGGATCGAACCAGGAGATCCGCCACGCATCGATGGTCTGATCGTAGACCCGCAGCGTGGTGCCGTACCAGTTGCCGGCGATCGGAAAGGCCGGCGTGCCCGTGGGACGGGGGATGATCCAGACGTCCTGGACGGCGCGTCCCTCCAGCACCCAGCCGAAATGGATTTTTCCGGGCGCAGTGTGTCTGGTCCCGTCGGTCGCACAGGCGGTGATCTCGGCGTCCCAGTCGCCGACGAAGCGGCCGTAAAGCTGGAGCGCCGCTTGGTGCTCGGGATTCGGTCCGGCCGCGTGCAAAAGTCTCGCAAAGTCGCTCATGTCGATCTCCTGTTTCAAGGAGGTCAGCACGAACGCACCGCGGCCGGCTTGGAGAAAATTGCGCGTCATACGCCATCGAGGATGATCACCGTCGGCGTCGACGGCAGCGCGTCCCGCGACATCCGGATACTACGCTCCGTGCGCCGGTCGATCTCGAACTGCTGGCCGATCCTGCGCATGAAGTCGTCGAGCGGGGTGGCGAAGCGATGCATCGGCAGCACCACCGAGGCACGCAGCCGCTTGGTGATCTCCGAGATGCCGTCCAGCGACATGGTGTAGGCGCCGTCGATCGGCACCATCACGATATCGAGCCGCCCGATCTGGGCGAAATGGCTGTCGTCGAGCTTGTGGTGGAGATGGCCGAGATGGCCGATGCAGAGGCCGGCGACCTCGAAGATGAAGATCGAGTTGCCGTCGCGGATCATGTCGGCGCCGGAATCGTCGCCGAAATAGCGGCGGATGTCGGTGGTGACGTTGCGGATGAAGGTGTCGCCGACTCGTTCCGAGACGATGGCGGGCTTGCCGTCCACGCCCCAGCCATGCAGCACATGGGAAATGCGCTTGTCCGGGAATAAATTGTAGTGGGTGCTGTGGGCCCGGTTCATGGTTACGACATCGGGCAGCCGGCCGACCTGATAGGCGCCGCTATAGTCGGTCGCGATGCGCAAGCCGCCGGGCGTGTCGATGAAATAGGTGGAATGGCCGGCATAGGTGATCTCGACCTCGGCCGCACTCGCCGCCTGCCGGAAGGCCACCGGCATCCCGCGGGGCGGGGCGTTGGCCATCGCCAGGCATTCGCTGCGCTGGGACTGCTGGGCGAGGGCAGGGGTGAGGAATGCGCCGAACAGTGCCAGAGCCGCCGAAACAAGTCGCCGCATGAATCCGTCCCCGATGACGCGCAGGGAAAGTCTAGCGTGCAATGCAGCGCGTGGCCAACAGGGCGCGATCAATAGCGCGTCAGTGTCGCACCTCCTATTCCCGCCGTGGGCTGAACTTCCAGGTGATGGCGATCAGGCTTGCGGTGATCAGGCCGCTGATGAGGCCGGCGACGGGCAGGGTGAGTAGGAGCGCGGCGGTGGCGGCCCAGCCGATCGAAGAGAAGGCCTCGGCGAAGGTCGCAAGCCGTGACGAGGTCTGGCGGCGGCGGAATTGGCTGCGCCGGGCCTGGACCTGGAACCAGAGCTGGATCGCGGTGGCGGAGGCCGCGCTGATGATGACTGCACCGGCGCTGATTGCGGCTTGGTACGGCGAAGCGAAGGCGAGCGCCGCGACCAGCGGGCAGAAGACGACGGCGATTGCGATCAACACCACCTCGATCTTGGCGCGGATGACGCTGGACGGTGTCAGCGGACCGGTCGCGACCAGATCGGGGGCATCCTCGCCCGAAATCGTCAGCCAGGCGAGCCCACCGGCGAGCTGTCCTGCTGCCATGACGATAACGGGCGTGATCAGCGTCAGCGCCGCGGAGCTGTCGCCAAAACTGCGCCAGAGCAGGAGTGCCGGCGGCACCAGATAGAGCAGCTGCATCAGGGTCTGCGAGATCAGCCAGGGATCGCGCCAGAGCAGGATGAATTCCTTGCGCCGCAGTGCCTGCTGCCGCGATCCGCCGCGGAACGAGCGTTCCTTGGCGATGCGACGGCCGGACCTGCCGTAGGCCGCGGCGTCGATCGCGGTATCGGCAAAGCGGCCCGAGAACATCGCCATCACGCTTCCGAGCAGCACCAGCCCGAGCGCCATAAGCAACAGCAGCGCCTCGCTGTCGCCCATGGTCGCCCGCGCGGGCAACCACCAGATGCTGTCGGCATCAGGGGCGTAGGCGGCAACCGTACCGGAGGTCAGGATGGTGAAGCGCGACAGCGTGCCATAAGATATGATCGCGGCGACCTGGAGCGCGATCACGAAGCCCGCGCCGATGATCGCGGCCAGGATCTGGGCGATGAAGCGCGTGCGCGCCGGGCCGATCAGGCGGAACAGGAGGATGGTGACGGCAATCGCGATCGCCGCGGCCGACAGGCCCATGGCGACGACGACGCCGAAGGCGGCGAGCCATCGCGCGCCGCCGCCGATCACCAGCACGTCGATGAAGGGGGTCGCGAACAGCAGTGCCATCACCGTGATCGCCAGCGCGATCGCGGCGATGCGCACGGAGAACAAATTGGCCAGTGTCGCGGGCGACGACATGATGAGGTCGAGATCGGCGCGGGCGTAAAACGCCCGCGTCACCGATTCGATCGCCTGCGACAGCATCAGGGTCCAGCCCAGCAAGATCGTCGCCGAGATCACGATCAGCGAGGATCTGTCGAGCGGCAGTTGCAAATCGGCGAAGCGGCCGATCACCGCCCAGGCCGGCATGTGCAGGAGTGCCGCGAAGGAAAGCAGGCCGATGATGGCGGCGCGCGCCCGCATGCGCCGCCCGCCGGTCATCATGGCGAACCATTCGCGCCAGGCGAGCCGGAGCTCGTGGCGGGCAAACCAGGAAAGCGCCGTTGCCGAGCTCATGCGGCGGCCTGAAGCGTCACCAGTGCGATAAAGAGATCTTCAAGGCTGGTGTCGGAATGGCCGTTCTGCTGGCGCAGCTCGGTGAGCGTGCCCTCGGCAACCAGCCGGCCCGACGCGATTACGCCGATGCGGTCGGCCATACGCTCGGCGACCTCCAAGATATGCGTGGTCATCATGACGGTGCAGCCGGCGCGGACGCGCTCGCTCAACAGACCCTTCACATGGCGGGCGGAAACGGCATCAAGCCCCGTCAGCGGCTCGTCGAGAATGATGAGGCGGGGATCGTGCACCAGTGCGCCGGCAAGAGCGACCTTCTGGCGCATGCCCTTGGAAAACCCCTCGCAACGCTCGTGCCGGTGCGGTTCGAGGCCGAGCGAGCTCAGGAGCTCCTGCGCGACCGGTTCCGAGACGGACGGCGCGCTGCCCCAGAGCCCGGCAACGAATTCGAGATATTCGAGTGGCGTGAGCTTGTCATAGATCATGGGCTCGTCGGACACCCACGCCATCACCTGCTTGGCGGCGACGGGATTTTCGAGCGCATCGATGCCGAAGATCGAGACCGCGCCGGCATCGGGCCGCAACAGGCCTGCAACCATGCGCAAGGTGGTGGTCTTGCCGGCTCCGTTGGGGCCGACCAGCGCATAGAACTCACCGGCGTGAATGCTGAGATCGAGGCCATCGACCGCCAAACGGTCAAAACGCTTCGTTAACCCTCGAACTTCGAGCGCCGAGTTGTCCGGCTTTATCACGTCCACACCATCCGGTTTTGCATTGCCCGCGACCATGACTTGAAGATGTTTCGGCACGGTGAATCGCGCTGCCGCAAATTCCGTCATTCGGGACCGACCAAAGACAAGTCACCGTTTGTTGACAGCGCTTGGCGGTTCAGGCTCAATTGGCGCCGGGACAAATGGCGCTAACGCGGCGAAACGACTGCGTAGCGGCTGGACACAAGATGCGACAAGGCGGTCACGAAGAGCCGCTGGTCGTATCGGGAGGATGTGCGGCGATGCTGGATTTCGTTCAGCAGCTGGTCAGCGGTGTTGCGCTCGGCTGCGTCTATGGCCTGATCGCGCTCGGCTTCGTGCTCGTCTACAAGGCCACCGAGGTCGTCAATTTCGCCCAGGGCGATCTGATGATGCTGGGCGGCTTCTTCGCCTTCACCTTCATCGGCATGATGGGCCTGAACTACTGGATCGGTTTCGCCGGTGCGGTGGCCGCGATGGCGCTGTTCGGTATGCTGGCCGAACGCGTCGTGGTGCGGCCGATCCTCGGCTATCCGCAATTCTCCATCATCATGGCGACCATCGGGCTCGGCTATTTCCTGCGCTCGGTCTCCGGGATGATCTGGGGTACCGACGATTTCAAGATCGATACCCCGTTCAGTCAGGGCGTGCTGCGGATCGGCTCGCTGGTGCTCGCCCATGACAAGCTCTCGGTGATCGCCGCCACGGTCATCCTGTGCACGCTGCTCTATCTCTTCTTCAACAAGACCACGCTCGGAACCGCGATGCGCGCCAGTTCCGAGAACATGCTGGCGGCCTATTACATGGGCATCCCGGTCAAGCGCGTGGTGTCGATCGTCTGGGCGATCAGCGCGGCGGTCGCGACCTGCGCCGGCGTGCTGCTGGCGCCGATCACCTTCATCCATTCCAATGTCGGCCTCGTGCTTGGCCTGAAGGCGTTTCCGGCCGCCGTGCTCGGCGGCTTCGGCTCGATCCCCGGCGCCGTCGTCGGCGGCGTGCTGATCGGCGTGATCGAGAGCATGGCCGGCTTCTATCTGGCGGAGGGCTGGAAGGACGTGGCGCCCTACATCGTGCTGCTCGCCGTGCTCCTGCTCAAGCCCGAAGGCCTGTTCGGCCTTCACGTCCGCAAGAAGGTCTGAACGCCATGCGCTTCCTGTTCAAGACCGACTATGAGGACGACATCAGGCTGTTTCCGCATTCGGGCTACGTCGTGTCATATGGCCTGTTGCTGGCCGTGCTGCTGATCGCGCCCTATGTGCTCTCCAGCTACCTGATGAGCCAGCTCGTCTTCGTCTGCATCTATGCGACCGTCGGCGTTGCGCTGCTGATCCTGACCGGCTTTACCGGGCAGGCCTCGCTCGGGCACGCCGCGTTCCTCGCGATTGGCGCCTACACGGCGGCGTACCTCCAGAAGTATAACGTGCCGTTCCCGGTCTATTTCCTTGCCGCCGGCGCCCTGACCGGCCTGATCGGCGCGCTGGTCGGCTTTCCGGCGCTGCGGCTCCAGGGCATCTATCTCGTCATCGCCACCATCTCCTTCGCCTTCATCGTCGAGGAGATTCTGGCGCGCTGGGAGAGCGTCACCAACGGCAACGAGGGCATGCGGATCAAGGCGCTGTCGCTGCTCGGCGTCACAGTCTCGCGCGACAGCCCAACCTTCTATTTCCTGTGCCTCGCGGTGCTGGTGCTGACCATCGTCGGCACGCTCAATCTCTTGCGTTCGCCGACGGGCCGCGCCTTCGTCGCGATCCGCGACTCCGAGACGGCGGCGCGCAGCATGGGCGTCAACGTCGCGCTCTACAAGGTGAAGTCCTTTGCGATCTCGGCGGCGATCACCGGCTTTGCCGGCGTGCTGTTCGCCCACAAGCTCTCCTTCATCTCGCCGGAGATGTTCACGCTCCAGCTCTCGATCGAGTTCATCATCGTGATTCTGATCGGCGGCACCTTCAGCCTGAACGGGGCGGTGCTGGGGGCGATCTTCATCGTGATGATCGATCCGTTCCTGACCTACCTGAAGGACGACATGCCCGGCATCATCGCCGGCATCGCCGCCACGTTCGGTGCCGGCACGCAGGGCGCCGCGAATGTCCAGTCCAAGGTCGCAGCGTTCGCCTCGCTGAACGGGCTGAAGGGCGCGATCTACGGCATCATCATCGTGCTGTTCGTGCTGTTCGAACCGCTCGGGCTCTACGGCCGCTGGCTCAAGATAAAGCTCTTCTTCCAGCTCTTCCCACTCTACAAGCGCGCCACCTTCAAGCGGCAGAAGATCTACGTGAAGTCGGAGCGCAACCGATGAGCTATTTCCGCGCCGAGAACTTGTCGCTGCATTTCGGCGGGCTGAAAGCGGTCGATGCGGTGTCCTTTGCGGTCGAGAAGGGCGAAATCCTTTCGATCATAGGGCCGAACGGCGCGGGCAAGAGCTCGATCTTCAACCTGATCTCGCGCATCTACCGGCCGACCTCGGGCCGCATCTTCTTCGAGGACCAGGACATCACGGAACAGCCGCCCTACGACATCGCCCGGCTCGGCATCGCCCGTACCTTCCAGAATATCGAGCTGTTCGAGAATGCGACTGTGCTGTCCAATCTCCTGGTCGGGCGCCATCGGCATTCGACCACGCAGCTGTGGCAGGAACTGCTGTTTCTGCCGAGCGTGCGCGCCAACGAGAAGCTGCATCGCCGACGTGTCGAGCAAGTCATCGAGTTCCTCGATCTCGAGGCCTATCGCGACAAGCTGATCTCGGGCCTTCCTTACGGCGTGCGCAAGGTGATCGAGCTGGCGCGCGCACTGTGCTCGGAGCCGAAGTTGATCCTGCTCGACGAGCCGTCGTCGGGGCTGAACGTCGAGGAGACCGCCGACATGTCGTTCTGGATCCGCGACTTGAAGAACGAGCTTGGCGTCACCGTGCTGATGGTCGAGCACGACATGTCGCTGGTCAACCGCGTTTCCGATCGCGTGATCGCACTGAACTACGGCCGGGTGCTGGCGATGGGCTCGCCCGCCGAGGTGCAGCAGCATCCCGACGTCGTCGCAGCATATCTGGGAGCCTGACGCGATGGACGCCGCCGTGCCCCCCGAGATCATCCTGAAGCTCTCCAACATCGAGAGCTATTACGGGCCGATCATGGCGATCCGCGGCATTTCGCTGGAAGTGCCGCGCGGCCGCATCGTCACGCTGCTCGGCGCCAACGGCGCCGGCAAGACCACGGTGCTGAAGACGATTTCGGGCATTCTCGATCCGCAGAAGGGTGCCATCGAGTTCATGGGCAAGCCGATCCAGCGCATGGAAGCCGACAAGATCGTGCGGCTGGGCTTAAGCCATGTGCCGGAGGGACGCGAAGTGTTCCCCTTCCTCTCTGTGCGCGAGAACCTGATGATGGGCGCCTATCCGCGCCGGGATCGCGACGGCGTCGCGGAGGATATGGAGCGGGTCTACGGCTACTTCCCGCGGCTGAAGGAGCGCATCAACCAGCCGGCCGGCCAGCTCTCCGGCGGCGAGCAGCAGATGCTGGCGATCGGGCGCGCGCTGATGAACCGGCCGACGCTGCTGTTGCTCGACGAGCCCTCGCTCGGGCTGTCGCCGATCCTGGTGAAGGAGATTTTCACGATCATCCGCCGCGTCAACGAGGAGCAGGGTATGTCGATCCTGCTGGTCGAGCAGAATGCCAAGGTGGCGCTGGAGACGGCGCATTACGGCTACGTGCTGGAGATCGGCCGTATCGTCATGAACGACACCTGCGACCGCTTGATGCATTCCCAGGACATCCAGGAATTCTACCTTGGTGCCAAGGAAGAAGGCGCGCGAGGCGAGCGGCGCTGGAAAAAGAAGAAAACTTGGCGTTAGAGGAAGACTTGGCGTTAAAGGAAGACTTGGCGTTAAATGGGTTGCCCATCCGCAAACACAGACCGCCGGCAAGGCAGGCAGCGGAAGGGAAAGGCGACAAGGAGGGAACGTGCATGGCCCGACCGGCGGTGCTGACGGTCGCTGACACGATCGCGAAGAGCTTTTTGAGTGCGGCGGAGACGCGTGGCGACAGGCCCGCGATCCGCGAGAAGAAGTTCGGCATCTGGCAGCCGACCAGCTGGCGCGAGTGGCTGGAGATATCGAAAGAGATCGCTTACGCCCTGCACGCGTCCGGCTTCATGCCCGGCGACGTCGCCTCCATCATCGCCAACGCCGTGCCGGAGTGGGTCTATGCCGACATGGGTATCCTGTGCGCCGGCGGCGTCTCCTCCGGCATCTATCCGACCGACGCGTCATCCCAGGTCGAATATCTCGTCAACGATTCCCGGACGAAGGTGATTTTCGCCGAGGACGAGGAGCAGCTCGACAAGATCCTGGCCTGCCGCGCGCGCTGCCCGACCGTGCAAAAGATCATCGTGTTCGACATGGAGGGCCTCAGCGGCTTCTTCGACGACATGGTGATGTCGCTCGACGAATTCCGCGCGCTCGGCCGCAACCACATGCTCGGCCGCGAGGCGCTGTGGCAGGACATGATCGACAGCCGCAGCGCGGGTGACCTCGCGGTTCTCGTCTACACCTCAGGCACCACCGGCCCGCCGAAGGGTGCCATGCACGCCAACCGCAGCGTCACGCATCAGATGCGGCACGCCAGCGATTTCATTCCGGCGCGGGAAGACGAAGACCGCCTGATCTTCCTGCCGCTCTGCCACGTCGCCGAACGGATCGGCGGCTACTACATCTCCGTTGCGCTCGGCTCGGTGATGAATTTCGCCGAGAGCCCGGAGACGGTGCCGGACAATCTGCGCGAGGTGCAGCCGACCGTCTTCCTCGCGGTGCCGCGCATCTGGGAAAAATTCTATTCCGCCATCACCATCGCGCTGAAGGATGCGACGCCGTTCCAGCAATGGGTCTACCGGCGCGCCATCGATATCGGCTATCGCATGGTCGACTGCCGGATCGAGGGCAAAACGCCGCCGCTGTCGCTGCGTATCGCCAACGGCCTTGCCTACCGGCTCGCGTTCCGCAACATCCGCCGCATGATCGGGCTCGACCGTTGTCGCACCGCGTTCACGGGCGCGGCGCCGATCGCGCCGGAGCTGATCCGCTGGTACCTCGCGCTCGGCATCGACATCCACGAGGTCTATGGCCAGACCGAGAATTGCGGGGTCGCGACCATGATGCCGGCGGAGCGGATCAAGCTCGGCTCGGTCGGCACGGCCGTGCCCTGGGGCGAAGTCGCGCTGTCGCCCGACGGCGAGATCCTGATCAAGGGCGACTTCCTGTTCATGGGCTACCTGAACCAGCCGGAGAAGTCTGCGGAGACCATCGATTCCAGCGGCTGGCTGCACACCGGCGATGTCGGCACCATCGACAACGAGGGTTTCGTCCGGATCACCGACCGGATGAAGGACATCATCATCACCGCCGGCGGCAAGAACATCACGCCGTCCGAGATCGAGAACCAGCTCAAATTCTCGCCCTACATCTCCGACGCCGTCGTGATCGGCGACAAGCGGCCGTTTCTGACCTGCCTCGTCATGATCGACCAGGAGAATGTCGAGAAGTTCGCGCAGGACCACGACATCCCCTTCACCAATTACGCGAGCCTGTGCCGGGCGACCGAGATCCAGGACCTGATCTGGCGCGAGATCGAGCAGGTCAACGGCAATTTCGCCCGCGTCGAGACCATCAAGAAGTTTTATCTGATCGAGCGCCAGCTTACCCCGGAGGACGAGGAGCTGACGCCGACCATGAAGCTGAAGCGCGGTTTCGTGAACAAGCGCTATGCCGCCGAGATCGACGCGATGTATCGCGCGCGTGCGGTCGCGTGACGCGCCTGCCAGTTCGCGAGAGCGAAGGAGCGATGGCCCCGCCCTTCGCGTAATACGGGCCCCAAGGAGAGGAGACGTCAATGTCGAGATCGTTGATAGCGTTCGGCCTTGCGGTAGGCGCGGTGGTGCTCACCTGTCTGCCGGCCGCAGCGCAAACCAAGATCACCAATGAAGGCATCTCGGCAAGCGAGATCGTCATCGGCACTCATCAGGATCTGTCGGGCCCGATCAAGGGCTGGGGCGTGCCGGTCTCCAACGGGATGAAGATGGCGGTCGAGGAGATCAACGCCGCCGGCGGCGTCCAGGGGCGCAAGATTCGACTGGTCGTCGAGGACAGCGGCTACGATCCGAAGAAGGCCGTGCTGGCGTCGCAGAAGCTGATCGAGCGCGACAAGATCTTCGCGATGGTGGGACCGATGGGATCGCCGACCGTGCTCGCCGCGCAGGACATCCTGCTCGATGCCGGCGTTCTTCAGCTCTTCCCGCTGACGGCGGCCGAGTTCACCTTCAAGTTCGATCCGGCCAAGCCGCAGGAGCGGCTGAAGTTCAACAACCTCTTGCCTTACGTCGAGAGCACGCGCGCGGCGCTGAAATACATGATGGAGTGGAAGAGCTTCAAGAAGCCTTGCATCATGCATCAGGATGACGAGTACGGCAAAAACGTTCTCGACGGCTTCAACCAGCAGCTCACCGCCATGAAGGTGCAGCCGGCCTCGATCACGAGCTATAAGCGCGGCGCCTCCGATTTCAGCGCGCAGATTGCCAAGATGAAGTCCGACGGCTGCGACCTCGTCGTGCTCGGCGCGGTCCTCCGCGAGCCCATCGGCGCCATGACCGAGGCCAGGAAGCTCGGCTGGGAGGTTACTTTCCTCGGCGCGACGCCCACCAATGTGATGGAGGTGCCCATGCTCGGCAAGGAAGCCGTCGAAGGCCTCTACGCCGCTGCCCTCTTCGAGATTCCTTACGAGGACACGGCCAAGGGCAAGGTCAAGGATTGGCTCGCCAACTACAAGAAGATGTTCGGCACCGACGCCAACACCCAGGCCATCATCGGCTACAACGCGGTCATGACTTTCGCCTTCTATGCACAGAAGGCGGGCAAGGACCTGACCGGCCAGAAGATGCTGGACGCGCTGGAATCGGGCGACAAGTTCCTCGACATCTTCAACTCGCCTCCGACGAAGTTCTCCAAGACCGACCATCTCGCCAGCACCATCACCCAGGTGCAACAGGTCAAGGGCGGCCGCTGGGTGCTGGTGAAGGACAATCTGATGTTTTGATCTTCGCCTCTCCCCGCTTGCGGGGAGAGGCCGCATCGCATCGAAGATGTGATGCGGGTGAGGGGACTCTCCGCGAGTCCAGCTCTCACCGTGATCGTGGAGGCGGCCCCTCACCCCAACCCTCTCCCCGCTAAGAGCGGGGAGAGGGAGAGAGAGAGAGCCTACGACCCCCCGCCCGCGGTGCCGGAATTCACCGGCGCCAGCTCGTCCTCCCGGCATCGCCAGCCGTCGCCGGCTTTCACGAAGGCGAAGGTGCGCTGGATCCTGAGCCGGCGCGTGACGTTGAAGGCCTCTCCGGAGCGCTCCCTGTTGCCTGCTCCCGGCTGTGGACGGCCCGTCCTGGGGTCCCAGCAGGTGCCCGTGCAAGTGGAAGCAACCTTGCTACAGGCGGTGAAGGGCGCCAGCACGACCATTTCGATCTCGCCCGTGACCTGCGCCTCCTGCTCGGTCACCTGGCTGTCGATGGCGAAGACGCGGTTGATGCGGACGAAATTGCCGCACGAGTTGGCTGCATGGATTCGCGCGGCGCAGAAGTCGACGGCGTCGGTGTCGGGCAGCCGCGCCGCGACCTGCCGGCCGAATACCTTCTTCGGATCGCCCTTGGCAGTGCGGATATCATCGGACTTGTGCTTCAGGTAGTCGGCAAGACAGTCTTCGGCGGACTCAAGCTCCTGAAGCGGCACGTTCTCCTTGCCGACGAGATTGCATTTGCGATCGCGCTCCCTGGTCCACCGGCCATATTCGGCGAAGGCAAAGCGTGCCGCCGTCTGGTCCAGCTTGCCGATCAGGCCGAGCACCTGGCCGTTGAGCTCCGTTTCGGCGAGCGCCAGCGATGGATCTGCACAGATCAGTGCGCCGGCCGCGGTGTTGGCTGCGAGACAGTCGAAATCCGGATCGCGCAAGATCGCGGCGCGCTCGTCGGTCAGCTTGAGAAGGCACGCCTTCACCCGGTCGAAATCCTCGTAGCGGATCGTGGCCTGGGCGATGATTCCGCAACCGAGGCTGCGCTGCCGGATCCAGATCGCGTTCTCCTCGATCGCCGGCAGGCGATCGGGCAGCCGGGCGAGGCGTGCTTCGATCGCCGCGCTCAGCTTCTCGGCGGCAGAGGCGAGCCCGGCATCGCCGCAAAACAGTTGATTGGCGGGATCGCGGTTCTGCTGGCAGTTGTTCTTGGCGAACAACGGCAGCTTGTCGGCGATGGAGCGATCGGACGTGCCGGATTGCGCGGAGGCCGGTGCCGCCAGCGAGGCCAGCAGCGCAAGCACAGTCAGCACGATGAACCGCATTCCGATCGCCCCCCAGCATGGTCGAAGCCATGCTAGCGTCCCGGATCGCGCGGCGAAATGACTTTGTGGCGTAGCCCTGATGGAGCGAAGCGTAATCCGGGGCTCTCAGGTTGGCGCTGGTCCCGGATTTCGCTGCGCTCCATCCAGGCTACAGGTTGGAAGATCAGCGCACCTCGGCATTGGAAGCGACCAGCGACATGCGCTGGCTGTCCAGCCCGGAGAACCGCACCGGCTCGTCGACATATTTCATCACGGCGGATCGATAGAGCACGAACAGCGGCTGGTAGCTCCCTGCATCGTCGTCTTCGACCATCGCCATGCGGCGGTTGTCGAGCATCAGCCAATGGCCGTCGAGCTTTGCTGCGGCAACGGCATGCTCTTCGCCGGCATGGGTGTCGCGCACCACGACGATGCGGAGGTCGTCGGCGGCGACGCCCGCAAGCCGCAGCGCGGCCAGCTTGGCGATGGCGTAGTCCTCGCAATCGCCGGCGCCGCGCTGGAAAGTCGCAAGCGGCGAGCTCCAGACGTCGTCGGCGCCGTCATTGGCTGCCCGGATGGCGAGATTGATGGCGCGGTTGGTCTCGCCGAGCCGCGCCCGTCCGTCACGGGTACGGGCCTGATCGACGATGGCGAGCAGCTTCAGTGCAGCCGGCGACACGCAACCCTCGCGATCGCCGTCGCACAGCGCGAGTTGCACCATGTCCTCGTCGAGCTTGTCCTTCAGCGCGAACCATTTCTGTTGCAGGCTGCCCGTGGAGATGGCGAAGGCGAACACGCCGAAGGGTTCGGCGGATTTGCGCACGAGAACGCCGGCGCCCGGCGACAGCAGCGTGCCGGCGCGAAGCTCGGCGGCCGATCCGAGCAGGATCAATCCGCACAGGACAAGGATCGCGCGCCAGGCGCGCGTATGAGCAGCGGTCTCCATCTGACATCCCCTTCCGGCTTCGCCAAGTCCCCCTCGACCTGTACGTGCCGGGCTTTGTTGCTTTCGCGGAGATAGTGCGAGATGGGCCGTTTTGTTCTGCTTAACGTGCCCGGCAGAGCTCCCAAAACCGAGGGACAGGCTGAAATGGGCCTCGCCAAGTTGCGTAAAATTTTACGAATCTGCGGCTAGGAGGACGGTAGCCGCCGCGAAATGGCGCCAATTGCAGGCACAAGTTGTGCGGTCGCCGATTCCGTGTCCATGGCTAACGGCCCGCAATTTCACGGGTTCTGTTAGCTGGGTCACAGTTTTTGTTCCGTATTTACCGCAGTATGTTGCAGGGCACTGCGAAGAAAAGGCGACAGAAGTATCTGCCGTCGATTTTATACAGCGGAATACATGGGGTGACGAGAAATGCGCGCGAATAAGCCAAACTCTACTTACAAATATCGCAGGAATGACTTGGCTTTCACTGGATCCAATCGTCCCAAAGAGGCTTCTGTGAGCGCGTCACGCTAAATCACACAAGCAATAGAGGGTTTCACTAAGGACTTGCTAATGATATGCAAGCTTAAGCGGTCCATACTTATTTAAATATTAACCCTTTTACGGTGCCCCGTTGAATTACGCTGGCAAGTTTGACGCCGCGATCTCCTTGGATGGCCAGGGTTCCCCCTCGCCCGCCTCCGTCCATGTCGATTCCTTTACCGCCAAGCCCTTTACGGCCAAGGCGCACGGTCACGTGCCCGAGGGCGCGTTCGTTGTTCCCGATCCCAACCTGATCTTCCACGGCGAGTTCAAGCGCGCCGGTGTCGACCTCGTGCTGTCCCACGACGATCGCGAATTTGTCGTTCACGATTATTTCAGGGGCGACAAGCGCGCGGCGATCTCATCGCCGGATGGCGCGCACCTCACCGGCGACGTCGTCAGTGCGCTCACGGGCCATGTCCAGTATGCGCAGGCCGCGCCCGGCGCCGCCGCCGCGCAGGTCATCGGTCACGTCACCAAGCTTTCCGGCAGCGCGACCGCGGTCCGCAACGGTGTCTCGATCGTCCTGAACAATGGCGACAACGTCGAGAAGGGCGATGTGGTCTCGACCGGCGGGGACTCGACGCTCGGCATCACTTTCATCGACGGCACGGTGTTCGGCCTGTCCTCCAATGCGCGGATGGTGCTGAACGAGATGGTCTATGACCCCAACGGGTCGAACAATTCCTCGCTGCTCAGTCTCGTCGCGGGCACCATCACTTTCGTCGCAGGTGAGACCGCCAAGCACGGCGACATGAAGATCGACACACCGGTCGCCACCATGGGCATCCGTGGCACGGCCGTGCTGAGCCAGATCCATTTCGTCGTTCCGCCCAGCGGCGGCGACCCGCAGCCGGAGGCGAGCTTCCAGGTGCTGGTCGAGCCGAATGGCACCACCGGCTCCTACATCCTGTTCGACAAGGTCACGCTGCTGCCGATCGCGACGGTCAACCAGGCCGGCCAGATGATCCAGATCAGCGGCGGCAACGTCTCGATCAGCAATGCGCTGCTGTCGCCGGACATCCAGAAGCTGATCACGGACGTGTTCACGCTGAAGTTCACGGACAACAATTCCAATACCAAGCTGACCTCGAACTTCACCGATTCGATCACGCAGACCAGCCAAGACCTGGTGTTCAAGTCGGGAGCCGGTCCCGTCGTGATCGCGACCTTCACGAACCTGAATACGCAGGATTCGCACGGGCCGGGCAATTCCACGCCGACCGCCACCCGTCTTCCCGGCCAACCGCTGGCGCAAAGCCTCGATTCCAGTGGCAACGTGAAGACGGCGTTCACGGTGACCGAGCGCGCGGACAAGACCGGCGACACCGCGGATACCGATACGGTCTCCGGCCGGATCACTTTCGTTGACGGCAACCTGGGCGACCGGCCGACGGTGGGGGTGAATCTCGCCGATGCGCCGAACTACGTCTACAAGGACGCCGGCCTGCACGATGTCACCGCATCGCTCACGGCGCTCCAGAAGCAGGACATCGCGGCGACGCAGATCCAGATCAACGTCGTTGCCGACGGCGGCAACAACAACAACGGCTCGGCGGTCTGGACTTACACGATCCCCGACAACGTCTTCGACTTCCTCGCGGCCGGCGAAACGCTGACGCTGACCTACATGGTCCGCATCGACACCAATTTCGCGGTAAGTCCCGAAACCAAGTTCATCCCCATCACCATCACGATCACGGGCACCAACGATAAGCCGGTGATCACCAGCAGCGTTCCGGCAACCATCGCCTTCGAAGGCGGCACCAGCGTGCCGGGCGGCCCGCTCACCAGCGACGTGCCGACTTCGGGTACGCTGACCTTCGACGACGTCGATCTCACCGACACGCACACAGTCTCGGTGCAGCTGACTGGCGCCAGCCTGCAGGGCCGCACCGTGCCGCCGGGCCCGCTCGCGCTGTTCCAGAATGCGATGTCGGTCGCGATCGCGGCGGGCTCCGACAGCACAGGAGATGGTACCGGCACTATCAACTGGTCGCTGGCCGATCTGCCCGTCTATCTCGCCGACTTCATCCCCCGGGGCGAGGTGCTGACGCTGACCTACACGGTGACGGTCAGGGACTCGCAAGGCGCAACCGCGCAGCAGACCATCACCGTCACGATTACGGGCACCGACGCGCCTGCGGTGGTGTGGATCGCGACCGACAAGGCCGGCGCCCCCTCCGGCGGCTTCTGGAAGGACGCGGCGAACTGGGAAACCGGCACCGTCCCGACCATCGATGACGACGTCATCGTCATCACCGATCAGCTGCACGGCCTGACGCCGTCCTATCCGGTGACGATCGACGCGGCGGCCTACGCCAAGTCCATCACGATGAATGATTTCGGCGGCCCGCCGCCGAAGCTGATCAACCAGAGCTCGCTGACGATCGCCGGCGCGCTCAACATGAGCGCGGATTCGATCCTCACCAACGCGGTGACCGGCACGATGTCCGTCGGCGGCAAGGCCGAGATCCTGGACACGGCCGTGCTCACCAATGCCGGCCATCTCACGTTCGCGGGCGGTGGCGATTTCGCTGCCGGCATCACGATCACCAATTCCGGCACGCTCGAACTGTCCGGGGGCACGCTCAAGACCCTGGCCGACATCGCCAATGCCGGCGGTACGCTGAAGGCCGACGCCGGCACCACGCTGATCGTGGACACCGCCACCATCGAAGGCGGCACAGTCACCATTATCGGCACGCTGGAGCTTGACGGCACCAGCCTCATCGAGAACGGCACGCTGAATAATTCCGGCACGGTCAACGTCAAGGGCGCTGCGGAATTCGCCCATGAGACCGTTTCCAACACGTCCAGCGGCACGATCAAGGTGCTGGCGAACGGCGCGCTGACCATCGACCAGGGCTCGACGGTCGCCAATGCCGGCAACGTCACGGTTGATGCCACTGGCAAGCTGACGGTGAACGGCGCGACGATCAGCGGCGCAGGCACGGTCACCGGCAACGGCGAGATCGACCTGACGGGCAGCGCCGTGCTGAGCGGCGGCATCCTGAACAACAATGCGACGTTCAAGGTCAGCGGCAGCGGCAACGCGCTGGACCACGAGACTGTGACCAATGCGGGCACCATCGAGGTGCTTGCCATCGGCGCGCTGGCTATCGACCAGGGCGCGACGATCGACAATTCGAGCGGCAACGTCATCGTCGATGCCACCGCTGCGCTGACCCTGGATGACGCGACGATCAGCGGCGGCGCCATCAAGGGAGCCGGCACCATCGACGTTACCGGCGCCAGCAAGATCGACGGCGGGGCCACGCTCAGCGTTACCGCGGTCACGGCCGATGCCAAGCTGACGTTGGACGGCGTCACGGTGTCCGGAAGCGTCATCACCGACAAGTCCAGCATCGAGCTCGACAACGTCGTCAAGCTCAAGGATGGCGCCAAGATCCAGGGCGCCTCCGCGGCCGCCAAGGGCGCAATCACCAACACCGGCACGCTCGAGATCGCGGGTGCTGCGACGCTGCTCAATGACGTCCTCACCAACACCGGCACGCTGGCCGCGATCAATGGCGGCACGCTGAAGCTGATCTCGACCACGGTGACCGGCGGCACGGTGACGATATCAGGCACGCTGGAATCGGCCGGCACGAGTGCGATCGACAACGCTGACATCACCAACAGCGGCACGATCGCCGTCACCAGCGGCACGTTGACGATCGATCCGGGCGTCCTTCAAGCCATCACCAATCACAATCTGATCAAGGTGGTCACCGGCGGTACGCTGAAGCTGACGACCGCCATCGTTGCCAACACCGGCGGGACGATCACGGTCGACGGTACATCGAAACTCTATCTGTCCGACGTTTCGATCAATGGCGGCAGCCTGAGCAATTCCGGCAATCTCTACGGTGTGTCCGGGTCCAACGCGATCTCGGCCGCGGTCACCAACACCGGCACCATCGAGGTGCAGGCCGGCACGCTGAACCTCTCCGGCGGCCTCAGCGGCGTCGGCTCGCTGATCATCGACAACGGCGCGACGCTCGAGCTTGCGGGGGCGACCGCGCAGACGATTACCTTCGCGGGCGGCGCCGATACGCTTCTCCTCGACAAGGTCGCCGGCCTGAGCTTTACCGGCACCATCGCCGGCCAGTCGACCAACGGCGGCACGTTCACGATCACGGGTGCGGCCGACATCACCAGCGCGAGCGGCGATGCGCTCGACTTCACAGCGTCGGGCGGCACGAGCGGTAGCCACGCCGACGTCGTGCTCACCCCCACCGGCGCACTGACTGGCGCGGCCAATGGCATCGTCGTCACCCAGAACGGCACCGGCGGCATTTCGCTGACGGCGACAAAGGACGTCACCGGCCTGAACGGCAATGGTATCACGCTGCGCGACAGCGCAACCGGCGTCGGCGGCATCACCGTCGGCAACGTCACCGGCAAGGCAACCGGCACCGGCGCGAACTCGGTCGGTGTCCTCGTCGAGAATTTGAATGCCGCCAATAACGGCGACATCTCGATCACCCAGCTCGGCGGCGCCGTGGGCGACGCTTACGGCATCGATGCGCACACCGAGGGCGGCGGCGACATCATCATCGACGCCGGTGGCACCATTACGGGTAGCTCGATCTACGGCATCCGGTCGCGCAGCTACGGCGCTGGCGACCAGACCGTCACGACCGAGGCCGGCAGCGTCGTCACCTCGGGCAGCTCCGGCATCATCGCCGTCAACCGAGCGATTTCCCTCGGCGCAGCATCCAATAGCACCATCACCGTGAACGCCTACGGCACGATCAACTCGGGCAGCAGCCCGAACCTGAGCGGCAATTCGCCGGCCGGCATCCAGGCCGGCTACACCGGCGCCACGACCGGGACCAATGCCAATACCGGCGTCAACGGCACGGTCGTCGTCAACAACCATGCTGACATCACCGCCGCGGCGGGCTTCGGCATCGACGCCTATAATTACGGCAATGGCGATGTCACGGTGAACAGCGCCAACGGGACGGCGATTTCCGTCTCCGGCTCCCAGGGTATCGGCATCAACGCCTCCGCGTTGAGCGGCGGCACCGGCGACGTGACGATCGCGCTCGGCAAGGATGTCACGATCTCGGGCGCGACGAGCTACGGCGTCAGGGCCTACAGCATCGATGCGGGCGACATCAGCGTCACCCTGGCGAACGGCGACAGCATCACGTCCAGCAGCTCCGGCATCGTGGCGGTGAATTTTGCGACCGCGATTGCAAGCAGCCTGGGCAGCACGATCTCGGTCGAGGCGCATGGCACCATCCATTCCGGCTCCACGCTGAACAACGACGGCACCACGCCGGGGGCGATCATCGCCGGCTACAAGCCGGGCGGGAACGGCGTGTTCTCCAACGCGGTCAACGGGGACGTCACCGCCAACAGCGATGCGACGATCACCGCGGCTGCCGGCTACGGTATCGAAGCGTTCACCTGGGGCGTCGGCAATGTCGCGGTCACGACCGGCGCGACGGCGTCGATCACTGCCGCGGGCACCGCGATCGGCGCCTTCGATCACGGCGGCGGCAATGTCAGCGTCACCAACAATGGCTCCGCCACCGGCGCGGTCGGCGTCTCCGCCATCGCCAACGGCAGCGGCGCTATCACCATCGTCAATCACGGCGATATTACCAGCACAAGCCTGGCCGGCATCAGCGTCACGCAGAACGAGGCCGGCGCGACTGGCTCGACCCACATCACCAATACCGGCTCGATCGTGGCTCCGACCGCTCACGCCGCGATCTTCATCCAGGAGAATGCGACCGGCTCGGCGCTGATCGACAATTCCGGAACGATCGGGCCCGCCGTCGCCTCCACTGTGACCTCGATGACCTACGCCATCGTCGAGACCGGCGGCGCCATCACGATCAACAACACCGGCCACATCAACGGCAATATCTCGGTCGCAACCGCGACCTTCAACAACGAGCTGGGCGGCACCTGGACGGTCGCCGGCACCAGCGTCTTCGGTAATCTGTCCTCGATCGGCAACGCCGGCGAAATCGATCTGCTCAATGGCGCCTCGGTTTCCGGGACCGGCCTGAGCATCGCAAACTCCCACGAGATCGAAAGCTGGGGCACGGCGTCGATCTCAGGCACCATCGCCAACACTGGCACCATCGAGGTTCACACCGGAACCCTGGCGCTGTTCGGCTCGCTGTCCGGCTCCGGCTCGGTCACGATCGACGCTGGCGCGACGCTCGAGGTCAATGCCACGGTGTCGCAAACCATCACCTTCGGTGGCGGCGGTGCCGAGCTCCAGATCGACACCGGCAGCTTCGGCGGTTCGATCGCGGGCTTCGCCGCGACCGACAAGCTCGACCTGTCGACCATCAAATATGATGGCGGCACCTCTGCGACCTACGATCCCATCACCGGCAATCTCGCCGTGAGCGACGCCTACGGCCACACCATTACGCTGCATCTCATCGGCAGCGACTACAGTAACGCGCATTTCGCGGGCAGCAGCGACGGCCATGGCGGCACGCTGATCACGCTCAATGCGGACGACGACGCGCCGGTCTTCACCGCGGCCGAGGCGTCGCCGAGCGTGAGCTTCTCCGAGCTTGCGAGCACCACTGGCGCCTCCGCGCTCGACCCGGCATCGGGCGGAACCGGTGCGATTCATTTCAAGGACGTCGATCTCACCGACCGGCCGTCCGCATCCATCACGACTCAGACGGTGAGCTGGACAGACGCCGATCACACCACCAACCTCTCTGGGTTGCTTACGACGGACGAGATCAACGCGCTCGAACACGCCCTGACCCTTCAGCAGACCGGCAACAAGAACAACGGCGCGGTCGGCTGGAGCTATTCCATCGCCGACGACGCGCTGGATTTCCTCGGCGAGGACCAGACCGCGAAGATAGTGTCCACCATCACGCTCAACGACGGCCAGGGCCGGAGCGATACGGCTGAAGTCACGGTCACGATCACCGGCAAGAACGACGCGCCAGCGATCACAGTTGAAACGAGCGACAGCAACGCCGCGAGCCTGCTCGAGACGAATGCGGGGCTGGCCACCTCGGGCAAGCTGACCGTGTCCGACGCCGACGCTACCGATCACGTGAGCGTCGCACGTGATGACGACGTCGTCGTTCATCTCAACGGCGTGTTGCAGACGGACGGGATCGGCTGTCTCACGGAAGCCGATCTGTTGAACTATCTGACCGTGCAGTCCGGCGACATCCTGAACGGCGCCGCCACCCATGCCCATCTCACGTGGGACTTCAATTCGGGCACCCAGGCCTTCGACTTCCTTGCCGCCGGCCAGACGCTGTCGCTGCAATATACGATCGTTCCGGACGACGGGCACACCGCAACAGGCACCGGCAACGGCGTCGTTACCATCAATATCGCCGGCAGCAATGACGCGCCGACGATCCAGGCGGCGACGCTGGCTTCGGTCAGCGGAGATGATGCCAATCCGGACGGGACGAGCGTCGGCGACCTATTTGCCGGCAAGGTTCACGACGTCGACGATGGCGCGAGCTTCAAGGCTGTCGCGATCAGCGCCGATAATGCCTGCTCCGATCAAGGAGTATGGCAATACGAAATCACCGGCACCGATCGGTGGGTTGATATCACCGGTGTGAGCGACACCAGCGCGCTCGTGCTGAGCACCGACACGCTGATCCGGTTCGTCCCGACCGAGGGTTTCACCGGGGCGCCCGGCGCGCTCGAGATGCACGCTCTCGACGATACGTATGCCGGCGCCATCACCACCACGACATCTCCTGCCGCGATTGACATCACGGACTCCGGCATCGGCCACGGCGGCAACACGCCGGTGTCCGATCAGGCCGCATCGGTCGGCGTCGACGTGACGGTGCCGCCGGACGTGCTGGTCGCGAACGACGATACGCTTGACAACGCCACGCCGCCTTCGCCGGACGCTGGCTGGATGCTCGACACGGAGAACGGTCACTACTACCGCATTGTCGTTTCGGAAGTGACCTGGGATCAGGCGAATGCCAATGCGATCGGGGACGGCGCCTATCTCGCGACCGTCACGAGCCAGCACGAGAGCGGTTTCATCGCCAACCTGCCGGGCTGGGACGACGTCCGCTACGGTGTGTGGAGCGGAGGCCAGAGCCTCGACGACAATCTGCAAACGTCAAGTCACTGGACATGGGTCACGGGGCCTGAGGCTGGCTCCGATTTCACCTATACGGCATGGCGGGATGGCGAGCCGAACGGCTGGGGCAGCGATACTGTCGGCTATATGGTGGTAGAGGACAGAGGCGCCGACTGGAACGATGTGCCGCGGTATTTCGATAACCGCGCTTATGTCGAGGAGTGGGGCGGGCAGCAGGACCAGGTAGCGTTCCGGGAAAATACCGGGACCACGCTGACGACCGCGCAATTGCTGGCCAACGATACCGATTCCGCGGGCAACCCCATCACCGTCACGTCGGTCGGCGATCTCTCCGGTCATAGCGCCCATGGCGGCACAGTTGCGCTCAACGGCAACGTCATCACCTATGCGCCGGCGACAGACTATTTCGGCGCCGACAGCTTTACCTATACGATCTCCGACGGCGTCAAGACTTCGACCGCGACCGTGTCCTTCGCCGTCGACCAATCTCCGGTGATCGACACCACGCATTTTGTCCACACCCACAACGAGGACAACAGCGAGACGGTGACGGGCCTGTCCGTCTCGGGGCCGTCGACCGAGACCTACAACCTGAGCGCTGTGACGGCCGGCGCGACCGATGGCAGCAGCGTCTGCCCCTCCCAGCACGACGGCGTCTCGCTTGACCAGGTCAATGCAGACCTTGCCAGCGTGACCTACACGCCCGGAGCCACGCCGCCGGTCAATGACATGATCACCTTCTCCGTGACCGACAGTCTCGGCATCAAGGATACCGTCAACTTCATCTTCAACGAAAGCGGCGAGGGTCCGGTGACACTGACCGGCACGACGGGCAAGGACGTCATCTTCGCCACCGAGTCGAGCGACACGCTGATCGGCGGTGGCGCCAAGGACCAGTTCGTGTTCGCGCCGGCGTCGTCGCAGGATACCGTCCAGCACACCGTGAACGATTTCGAGATCGGCCTCGACAAGATCGATCTGCGGCAGTTCACCAGTATCACGTCATGGACGCAGGTATCCTCGCTCGCGGCGCAGCAAGGCGACGATACCCTGCTGACGCTCGATAACAACGACAAGATCCTCCTGAAGAACACCGTTGCCAATAATCTCCACGCCGGCGACTTCATTCTTCATGTGAGTTAGAGGCAACCCCTTCCGGGGAAGTGGCCCTTCATTCCGCTTTGATCGCGACAAAAAACCCCTATCTTCTGTCGCCGAACCATTGGCCATTTGCGTCATGGCGATCCATGATCAAGCTCAAAGTGGGTGGCAGGAAGTCCGACCAGCATGAAGCGTCTCAAAATCCTGCGGCGGTGGTTCGCGCGGAAGTTCGGTTTTGCGCGGCTGATGTGCCTTGCGCTGCTGATCGTATTCGCCGGGTTTCGCCTCTGGGATCCGCCGCCGATCCAGGAATTGCGGCTGCGTACCTTCGACATGTTCCAGCTGATCGATCCGCGCCACAAGACGGTGCGGCCCGTCACCATCATCGACATCGACGACAAGAGCCTCGCCAAGCTCGGCCAGTGGCCGTGGCCGCGCACGCGGATCGCCGACCTGATCGTCAACCTCACCAATCTCGGCGCGGTCACGATCGGGTTCGACGTGGTGTTCTCCGAGGCCGACCGGCTCAACCCCGATCTCGTCGCGAGCCAGATGCGCTCTCTCGACGACGCCACCCGCGCCAAGCTGCGCGAGCTGCCGAGCAACGACCAGATCCTCTCGGAAGCGATCAAGCGCTCACGGGTGGTGCTGGGCGAAACAGGTCAGCGGGCGATCCCCTCCGAGGTCGACAAGACGCTGCCCTTCACCGGCGTCGCGACGGTCGGGGAGGGGGGCGCCGAGCGCTTCCTGTTCGAATTTCCGGGGCTGTTGCGCAACGTGCCCGAGATCGAGAAGGTCGCCGCCGGCCGCGGCCTGTTCTCGATACCGACCGAACGCGACGGCCTGATCCGCCGCGTGCCGATGGTGATGCGCGCCCAAGGCAATATCATGCCCTCGCTCAGCCTCGAGATCCTGCGGGTCGTCACGGGCACGCCGACGCTCCTGATCAGGACCGACAAGACCGGCGTGAGGGCGGTCCGCCTTAAGGGCGTGGAGATTCCGACCGACCAGAACGGCCAGCTCTGGGTACACTATGCCCGCCAGGACCCTTCGATCTACGTCTCCGCGGCCGACGTGCTCGACAACAGCGTGCCGCGGAGCAAGATCGCCGGCAAGCTGGTGCTGATCGGCACTTCGGCCGTCGGGCTCAACGACATCAAGACCACGCCGGTGTCCTCGACCATGCCAGGTGTCGAGATCCATGCCCAGGTGCTCGAAAGCGTGCTGAGCGGGGCGGTGATCTCCCAGCCGAACTATGCGCTCGGCGTCGAGCTGCTCGCAGCGCTGATCATCGGCCTTCTCGTCATCATCTTCACGCCGAATCTCGGGCCCGTGCGTCTGGTGCTCGCGGGCGCGACGTTCGCGGCGATCCTGATTGGCGTGTCCTGGTTCTTCTATGCACAGTACCGCTACCTCATCGACTTCACCTATCCGCTGCTGTCGACCACCGCGATTTATTTGACGCTGATCTTCGCCAGCTTCGTGCGCGAGCAGCGGCAGCGTGTGCAGATCCGCGGCATGTTCGCGCAATACATGTCGCCCGTTCTGGTCGAGCAGCTCGCGCAGTCGCCGGAAAAGCTGGTGCTCGGCGGCGAGGAGCGCGAGATGACGATCATGTTCTCCGACGTGCGCGGCTTCACCACGATCTCGGAGAGCTACAAGCACGATCCGCAGGGCCTGATCGCGCTGATGAACCGCTTCCTGACGCCGCTGACCGACGTGATCATCGAGCAGAAGGGCTATATCGACAAATACATGGGCGACGCCATCATGGCGTTCTGGAACGCGCCGCTCGACGACAAGGAGCATGAGCTCAACGCCTGCGAAGCCGCGATCCAGATGCTCGAGCAGATCGACGCGGTCAACAAGGAGCGCGAGCAGGAAGCCGCCGACGGCGGTCATATCTACATTCCGCTCAATGTCGGCATCGGCCTCAACACCGGCATCGGCGTGGTCGGCAACATGGGCTCCGATCTGAAGAAGAACTATTCGGTGCTCGGCGACAGCGTGAACCTCGCCTCGCGCCTGGAAGGGCAGTCGAAGGAATACGGTTTCCCGATCATCGTCGGCTCCGGGACCGCGCTCGCCGCCAAGGACAAGTTCGCGATCATCGAGCTCGACTTCGTCATGGTCAAGGGCAAGACCGAGCCGGAGGTAATCTACGCCGTCGCCGGCCGCGAGGACGTGATGCATTCGGGAGCATTCCAGCGCCTTCGCAACATCACCATCGAGATGCTCGGCTGCTATCGCAACCGCGACTGGCCGGGCGCGCTCGACGCGATCGAGCGCGGCCGTCGCAGCGAAGATGCCGACACGCTGGAAAAATTGTTCAAGCTCTACGAAGCCCGGATCAAGGATTTCCAGATCAACCCGCCGGCTGAGGGTTGGACGGGCGCGTACGCGCTGCTGACGAAGTAGCGCTGTAGGTGTGGTTTGACGGCCGCCACACACTCGCCGTCGTCCCGGACAAGCGCAGCGTAGTGGAGCGCAGATCCGGGACCCATAACCACAGGAAGCGCTTTGGCGAAGACTCGCAGTTACCTGCGAGTGCAGCAACTATTGCCTGTGGTTATGGGTCCCGGGTCTGCGCTGACGCTTGCCCGGGACGACAGTGTGATTTGACGCGGCAGGCTACCTCACTCCACCCCGATCGTCGTCAGATCCTGAAACCAGTGCTGCGCCTGGACGAACTGCTTGACCTTGGGTGACAGCGCGTGCGGGTTGGTGTCGTGCACCACCCACACCAGCGTGGCGTCGTCGACGATCAGCGCATGCGCCTGGGCCAAAAGTTCGTCCTGCTTGAAGGCATCGAAGGTCTGCTTGGCCTCGTCGATCAGCGCGTCGACCTTCGGGTTCTTGTAGCCGCCCCAGTTGACGCCGACCGGCGCGATCTGGCCCGAATGGAAGAAGCGGACGATAGCGTAGAGCGGGTCCGAGGTGACGTAGGCAATGTTGTTGGCGGTGATGCCGGCGTTCATCTCGTCGGCCGCGCCCTTGCGCCAATGCGTGTATAGAGTCTCGAGTTCGACCACCTTGAAGTCGATGTCGATGCCGATCTCCTTGAAGCTTTGCTGCAAGAATTCGTTCATCGGCAGCGACAGCATCTGGCCGGTGCCGCCCTGCGCGATGATGAAGGTCGCCTTCAGCGGTTTTGCCTTGGAGTAGCCGGCTTCCTCGACCAGCTTCTTCGCCGCAACGAGATCGTATTTCAGCTCGAAGCTCGGCTTGCCGAACCACGGGCTGGACGGGTCGACCTGACCCTTGGCGGTTTTTGCCAGCCCGTTCATCAGGCCCACCACCGCCTCGCGGTCGATCGCGAGGTTGAGCGCCTTGCGCAGGCGGATGTCGGTCCAGGGCGAGCCCGGCAGCACGCTCAGATGATAATTCCAGACATGCGGCGTGATGTTGTCGACGAGCTTCATGCCGGCGGCCTTGAGCTGCGGCACGGCGTCGGGCGCCGGCGTCTCAATCAGGTCAACCTGTCCGGCGAGCAGCGCATTGGTGCGCGTCAGCGCTTCCGGCATCGGTACCAGCACCAGCTTGTCGACCTTGGGAATACGCTTCTTGTTCCAGTAGTCCGGGTTCTTGGTGAGCTCCGCAAGCTCGCGCGGCACCAGCTTGGTCAGCTTGAACGGGCCGGTGCCGGAGGGCTGGCTTGCGAACTTGTCCCAATCCTTGCCCAGCTTTTCGTATTGCGTCGGGCTCGAGACCAGGAACCACAGCATCTGATAGGGAAAGAAGGAATCGACCGTCTTGGTGGTGATCTCCACCGTGGAGTCGTCGATCTTGGCGTAGCTCGCAACCGAAGGCAGGCGGGTCTTCACCTGCGCGCTCTGGCGCTTGTCGAATTGCGGCGCCTTGTCGTTGAGCACCTTGTCGAGATTCCAGATCACCGCGTCGGCGTTGAACTCGCTGCCGTCGTGAAACTTCACGCCCTTGCGCAAGGTGAAGCGCCACTTAGTCTTGTCGGCGTCGTCGACCTTCCATTCGGTGGCGAGGCCCGGCACCAGCTTGCCCGGCCGGTCGGCGACGTCCATCTCCCAGGCGACCAAGGGATCGTAGATAGTGTAGGCCGTGAACTGATAGGCGCCGGCGCCGCGGTCGGGCTGGCCGGTCGTCAGGGGAATGTCCGCCATCGAGATGCCGTAGCGCACCACCGTTTCGGCGCGCGCTGAGATTGCGCAGACCGCCAGCACAAGCACGGCGAGACAGGTCGACAGTCGGATACGCATGGCCCAGAGCTCCAGGGGAGAATTCAAGGGAGAAATCGGGGCCAAACTTGCAATCTTGATGCCAGAATAGGCAGTGGGGTGCGTTCGCGGACGTCCGATCACAAGGACTTGTCGTCGCAGGGGCAATTTGCAGAAAAAGTTTCCCCATTGGCATAGCCATTGCATACGTTTGCATCAAAATTAGTCACTGAAAGCCGGAAGAGGACTGAGACGATGCTCATCAAGAAAAACAAGACCCGCGCGGCGCTAATCGCGTTGCTGGCGCTCGGCAGCGCGGCCGCATGTCCGCGCGTGGCCAGTGCCGAAACGGTGCTGCGCATCGGCATGACCGCTGCCGATATTCCGCGCACGCTGGGCCAGCCCGATCAGGGTTTTGAAGGCAACCGCTTCACCGGCCTCACCATGTATGACGCGTTGACCGGGTGGGACCTGTCCTCGGCCGACAAGCCGAGCGTGGTGGTCCCCGGCCTTGCGACCGAGTGGAAGGTCGACGATGCCGACAAGACCAAATGGACCTTCAAGCTGCGCCCCGGCGTCACCTTCCACGACGGCTCTCCGTTCAACGCCGATGCGGTGGTGTGGAACGTCGAGAAGGTGCTGAAGCAGGACGCGCCGCAGTTCGACGCCAGCCAGGTCGGCGTCACGGCGTCGCGCATGCCGACGCTCGCCTCCGCCAGGAAGATCGACGACATGACGGTCGAGCTCACCACCAAGGAGCCCGACAGCTTCCTGCCGATCAACCTCACCAACCTTTTCATGGCGAGCCCGGCGAAGTGGCAGGCCTTCTATGACAAGGCGGAAGGCGCCGACGCTAAGGCGAAGTCGCAGGCCACGTGGACCGCGTTCGCCAAGGACGCCTCCGGCACCGGCCCGTGGAAGATGGCGGGCTTCACGCCGCGCGAGCGGCTCGAGCTGGTCAAGAACGCGAGCTATTGGGACAAGGCGCGCGTGCCCAAGGTCGACAAGATGGTGCTGTTGCCGATGCCGGAGGCGAACGCGCGCACCGCGGCGCTGCTCTCCGGACAGGTCGATTGGGTCGAAGCGCCCGCGCCGGACGCGCTGCCCGAGCTCAAGCAGCGCGGCTTCAAGCTCTACGCCAACGAGCAGCCCCATGTCTGGCCGTGGCAGTTCTCGCGCGTCGAGGGCTCGCCCTGGAACGACATTCGCGTGCGCAAGGCGGCCAACCTCTGCGTCGATCGCGAAGGCCTCAAGGACGGCCTGCTCGCAGGACTTATGGTGCCCGCGAGCGGTACCTTCGAGTCCGGCCATCCCTGGCGGGGAAAGCCGACCTTCGAGATCAAGTATGACAAGCCGGCTGCACAAAAGCTGATGCAGGAGGCTGGCTTCGGTCCGAGCAAGAAGCTGACGGTGAAGATCCAGACCTCGGCCTCCGGCTCGGGCCAGATGCAACCGCTGCCGATGAACGAATATCTTCAGCAGGCACTGGCCGAATGCTATTTCGATGTGCAGCTCGACGTCATCGAATGGAATACGCTGTTCACCAACTGGCGCCGCGGCGCCAAGGATGCTTCGGCCAACGGTTCGAATGCGACCAACGTCACCTATGCGGCGATGGACCCGTTCTTCGCGCTGGTGCGCTTCCTGCAATCGAGCATGGCGCCGCCGGTCTCGAATAATTGGGGTTTCATCAACAATCCAAAGTTCGACGAGCTCGTGAAGAAGGCGCGGCAGACGTTTGATCCCGCCGCGCGCGACGCCGCGCTCGCCGAACTGCATGCGGCTTCCGTCGACGATGCCGCCTTCCTCTACGTCGCCCACGACGTCGGCCCCCGCGCCATCAGCCCGAAGGTGACCGGCGTCGTGCAGCCGAAGAGCTGGTTCATCGACTTCTCGCTGGTGTCGATCGCGCAGTAACTCTTTCGGCTTGCGCAGTGCACCCTCTCCCCTTGTGGGAGAGGGTGGCTTCGCGACAGCGAAGCCGGGTGAGGGGTTTCTCTCCGCGAGAGACCCTCTCTCTTGAATGATCGTACTCGCGGATAGAACCCCTCATCCGGCGCTTCGCGCCACCTTCTCCCACAAGGGGAGAAGGAAGAAGAAAGACAACGTGCTCGCCTATATCGCCAGACGTATCGTCTACGTCATCCCGATCGTCATCAGCGTGGCGCTGGTGTGCTTTCTGCTCGTGCACATCACGCCGGGCGACCCGCTGGTCGCCGTGCTGCCGGCCGATGCCTCGCAGGAACTCGCGGCGCAGCTTCGCGCCGCCTACGGTTTCGACCGGCCGCTGCCGGTGCAGTTCGGGCTTTGGCTGCTCCGTGCCCTTCATGGCGACCTCGGCAATTCCATCGCGACGGGGCGTCCCGTGCTCGCCGAAGTCATGCGTGCGGTCAGCAATACCGTGACCCTCGCGATTGCCGCGGCCATCATCGGCTTCACGATGGGTATCCTGCTCGGCCTGATCGCCGGCTATTTCCGCGAAACCTGGATCGACAAGGTCGCAACGTCGTTTGCCATCGCGGGCGTCTCGGTGCCGCACTACTGGCTCGGCATGGTGCTCGTCATCATCTTCTCGGTCGAGCTCAACTGGCTTCCCGCGGTCGGCGCCGGTTCCGGCGGCTCCGCCGCCTGGGCCTGGGATTGGGCGCACCTTAGATATCTCGTGCTGCCGGCGATCACGACGTCGGTGATTCCCATGGGCATCGTCACCCGCACGGTGCGCGCGCTCACCGGTGACATCCTCAGCCAGGACTTCGTCGAGGCGCTGCGTGCAAAAGGCCTGCACGAAACCGGCGTGTTCCGCCACGTCATCAAGAACGCCGCGCCCACCGCGCTGGCGGTGATGGGCCTCCAACTCGGCTACATGCTCGGCGGCTCGATCCTGATCGAAACCGTGTTCTCCTGGCCGGGCTCGGGCTTCCTGCTCAATTCGGCGATCTTCCAGCGCGACCTGCCGTTGTTGCAGGGCACGATCCTGGTGCTGGCGCTATTCTTCGTCTTCCTCAATCTGCTGGTCGATATCGCGCAAGCCGCGATCGATCCGCGCATCAAGCGGGGCTAGCCGATGAGATCGAGTCTGGCTGCAGCCGGAAAGAATGTGCGCTCCCTCCCTCGCTTGCGGGGGAGGGCTGGGGTGGGGGTGTCGCCGCAATCGAGAACCCCTGTGTGGAGAGAACCCTCACCCGGCGCTTCGCGCCGACCTCTCCCGCAAGCGGGAGAGGTGCACCGTTTACTTGGCTTGCATCGATCCAACCAATTCTCGTCCGGGTTCAAGCGATGAGCGAGCTTCCGTTGTCCGCGATCAGCGATGCGGCGCTTCAGGCCGCGCCCGCGACCAAGGCGCGCGGCTATTGGGCGACTGTCGGCCGCCGCATCCGGCGCGACAAGGTCAGCATGGCCTGCGCGCTGGTGCTGCTGTTGATCTTCGTATCCGCGATCCTCGCGCCCTGGCTCGGGCTGGAGGATCCCTACAAGGGCTCGATGATCCGCCGCCTTCGGCACATCGGCACAACTGGCTACCCGCTTGGCACCGACGAGCTCGGTCGCGATATGCTGGCGCGGCTGATCTATGGCGGGCGGCTGTCGCTCCTCATCGGCATCTTGCCCGTGATCCTCGCATTCGGTATCGGCACCTCGCTCGGCCTCGTCGCGGGCTATGTCGGTGGCAAGCTCAACACCGCGATCATGCGTACGATCGACGTCTTCTACGCCTTTCCGTCCGTGCTGCTGGCGATCGCGATCTCCGGCGCGCTCGGCGCCGGCATCCTCAATTCCATCGTGTCGTTGACCGTCGTGTTCGTGCCGCAGATCACTCGCGTCGCCGAGAGCGTCACCACCGGCGTGCGCAACATGGATTTCGTCGAGGCCGCGCGCGCCTCCGGCGCCGGCCCCTTCACAATCATGCGCGTGCATATCCTCGGCAATGTGCTCGGTTCGATCTTCGTCTATGCAACCAGCCTGATCTCGGTCTCGATGATCCTTGCTGCCGGTCTCTCCTTCCTCGGCCTCGGCACCAAGCCGCCGGAGCCGGAATGGGGATTGATGCTGAACACGCTGCGCACGGCGATCTACGTCAATCCCTGGGTTGCGGCATTGCCCGGCGCGATGATCTTCGCGGTCTCGATCTGCTTCAATCTGCTCTCGGACGGCCTGCGCAGCGCCATGGACATCAGGAACTAGGCCATGAGTGAGAGCAATCCCTCCGTCACAATGCTGGAGCCGGTCGAGGACCGCGGCGGCGTCGCGCAGCCGCTGCTCCAGGTCAACGGCCTGACAAAGCACTTCCCTGTGCGTGGCGGGCTGTTCAGCGCGAAACGCACCGTGCGCGCCGTCGACGACGTCTCCTTCTCCGTCGCCAAGGGCGAGACCGTCGGCATCGTCGGCGAATCCGGCTGCGGCAAGTCGACCACCGCCCGGCTCCTGATGCACCTGATGCCGCGCGATACCGGCGACATCATCTATGACGGCATGAGCGTTGGCCAGTCCTTGTCGCTGCGCGAATTGCGCCGCGGCATGCAGATGGTGTTCCAGGATTCCTACGCTTCGCTCAATCCGCGCCTCACAATCGAGGAATCGATCGCCTTCGGCCCGAAGGTCCACGGCATGGCGGATGGCGCGGCGCGGGTGCTGGCGCGCGAGCTGCTGGGTAAGGTGGGCTTGCGCCCCGAAAACTTTGCTAACCGCTATCCGCACGAGATTTCCGGCGGCCAGCGCCAGCGCGTCAACATCGCGCGTGCGCTGGCGCTGTCGCCGCGGCTGGTGATCCTCGATGAAGCGGTCTCCGCGCTCGACAAGTCGGTCGAGGCGCAGGTGCTCAACCTGCTCGCCGATCTCAAACGCGAATTCGGCCTGACCTATCTCTTCATCAGCCACGACCTCAACGTCGTCCGCTACATCAGTGATCGCGTGCTGGTGATGTACCTCGGCGAGGTCGTCGAGCTCGGCCCGGTCGACCAGGTCTGGGACCAGCCGGCACATCCCTATACGCGTGCGCTGCTGGCTGCGATGCCGTCCTCCGATCCGGACCGCCGCACCGAGAAGCCGCCGATCACCGGCGATCCGCCCAATCCGATCGATCCGCCCCCGGGTTGCCGCTTTCACACCCGTTGCCCGTTTGCGGAGCCGCTCTGCGCAAATGCGACACCAAAACTCACCGCGCTCGATAGAATGGGTCACGAAGCCGCGTGCTACATGGCGATTCCGGGTTCGGGCCACAGCCGCGCGCCGAGGGAGGAAACCGCATGACGAGACCAACGGCAAAAGAGATCAAGGCGACGGCCCAGGTTGCCGGCGTCCCCGTCGACGACGAGATCGCGACGCGCATCTCCAATTCCATCGGACCTGCCTTCGAGGGCTTTGCGGCCATCGCCGGCACGCTGCCGTTCGACCTCGAACCGGCGCTCTATCCGATCGCCCAGACTGCAAAGGTCTTGAAATGAGCACCGAACCCGCATTGATGACACTCACCGAGGTCGCGCGTGCGATCGCGATGAAGCAGGTGTCCTCGCATGAGGTGACGCGCGCACTGCTGCATCGCATCGCGCAGTGGCAGCCGCACCTCAATGCCTTCATGTCGATCGAGTCGGAGGCGGCGCTGGAGGCTGCCGATGCCGCCGACGCCGAGCTCGCCAAGGGCGAGGTGCGCGGTCCGCTGCATGGCGTGCCGCTCGCGCACAAGGACATGTATTACGACGCGGGCAAGGTCGCGACCTGCGGCTCGCTGATCCGCCGCGATTTCGTCGCGACCACGACCTCGACCGCCTTGCAGCGGCTGAAGGACGCTGGCCAGATCCGTCTCGGCACGCTGCATCTGGCCGAGTTCGCCTATGGTCCGACCGGCCACAACGCCCATTACGGTCCGGTGTGCAACCCCTGGAATGTCGCGCACATCACCGGCGGCTCGTCGTCGGGCTCGGGCTCGTCGGTCGCGGCGCGATTGACCTATGCGGCGCTCGGCTCCGACACCGGCGGCTCGATCCGCATGCCCGCGCATTTCTGCGGCGTTACGGGACTGAAGACCACCTGGGGCCGTATCAGCCGCGCCGGCGCGATGCCGTTGTCGCAATCGCTCGACACGGTCGGCCCGCTCGCCCGTACTGCCGAGGATTGCGCGCTGCTGCTGGCGCTGATGGCCGGCCCTGACCCTGCGGATTCGACCTGTAGCCACGAGCCGCTGTCGGACTACGTCGCTGCGACCAAGGGCTCGCTGAAGGGTCTGAAGATCGGCGTGCCCGCCTCGTTCTATGTCGACGATCTCGACGGCGAGGTCGCGCGCGTGCTGGACGAGACCATCGCGGTGCTCAAGCGCGAGGGCGCCGACATTGTCACGGTCGAGCTGCCGGATCAGCGCCAATTGTCCGCGGCAAGCCAGCTCGTGCTCGCCGCCGAAGCTGCCGCCTTCCACAAGCGCTGGATGATCGAGCGCCCGCAGGATTACGGCCCGCAGGTGCTGATGCGGCTTCAGAACGGGCTCGCCGTTCCCGCCATCACCTATCTCGAGGCGATGCGCTGGCGTGGGCCTGCGCTCGCCGCGCACAATGCCGCCACCGCCGGCGTCGATGCGGTGATCGCTCCGGCCTCGCCGGTGCCGGCGCCGACGATTGCGGAAAGCGACGTCGGCGGCGGACCGAACGCGCCGGCGCTGTTGCAGCGGCTGACGCTGTTCACGCGTCCGGTGAACTATCTCGGCCTGCCATCGCTCACCGTGCCGTCCGGCTTCACCAAGAGTGGCCTGCCGATCGGCATGCAGCTGATCGGCCGTTCCTTCGACGAGGCAACCTTGCTCACCATCGGCGCCGCGTTGCAGCGCGCGACCGACTATCACGACCGGATACCGAAACTACCGTCATGACAAAGCTCGTCGAGATCTCAGGCCTCAACATCCGCTTCACCGGGGAGCGCACGGTCTTTGCCGTGAACGATCTCAGTCTCTCGCTCGGCGATGGAGAGGTGCTGGGCCTGCTCGGCGAATCCGGTTCGGGCAAGAGCGTGACCTTGCGCGCGCTGATGCGGCTATTGCCGAAGAAGCGCACGCAGATCTCGGGCACCGTCAACGTCATGGGCCGCGACGTGCTCGCCATGAACGACGAGCAGCTCTCGTCCTTCCGCGGCCAGACCGTGTCGATGATTTTTCAGGAGCCCGCGCTCGCGCTCGATCCGGTCTACACCATCGGCGCGCAGATCGCCGAGAGCGTGGTGCGCCACGAAGGCAAGAGTTATGCGGAGGGCCGCGCGAGAGCGCTGGAAATGCTCGATGTCGTGCGCATTCCCTCCGCAAAGCGCCGGCTCGATGCCTATCCGCACGAAATGTCCGGCGGCATGCGCCAGCGCGCGATGATCGCGCTTGCGCTCGCCTGCCGGCCCAAGATCTTGCTCGCGGATGAGCCGACCACGGCGCTCGATGCCACCGTGCAGATCCAGATCCTGCTGCTGCTGCGCGAATTGCAGCGCGAGTTCGGCATGTCCGTCATCTTCGTCACCCACGACATCGGCGTCGCCATCGAGATCTGCGACCGCGTCGCGGTGATGTATGCCGGCCAGATTGTGGAGCAGGGCACGCTTCGCGACATCGTCCGCTCGCCCGTGCATCCCTACGCCAAGGGCCTGCTCGCCTCCACCATCCACGGCGCCAAGCGCGGCGCACGGCTCGAGACCATTCCCGGCACCCCGCCCTCGCTGGCCGACAAGCCGCACAATTGCTCCTTCGCCCCCCGCTGCACAGTCGCGCAGCCGCGCTGCCTGGAGCAGCTGCCGCCGAACGTCGATGTGGGACCGGGCAGGGCGGCAAGGTGCGTGAACGCGGAGCCGCTCATCGCGCTGTCGTAATATCCGGGCAGCTGCCGCTGCGCTCCCGCAGCGCGCTCCTCTTTTCGCAAATCTTCTACGCCAGCATAGAGTTGTCGCGGGTCACCGGGAACATCCCGGCGAAGGCCGTTCTACTGTGCATGGGGTTGTTTTCGACTTTTTTGTTGGAGCCGGCGGGGAAGATGGGCATTCAGATCCTATTCATCCCGGTTCCAGTTCCATGGGGCTGTTCAGAGAGGGACCTCACTTATGTACATTTCCAATGAAGGCCTGCTTGTCATCCTGTTCGTCGGCCTGGTTGCCGGCTGGCTGGCCGGCAAGGTGGTGCGCGGAACCGGGTTCGGCATCATCGGCGACATCGTGGTCGGCATCGCCGGCGCGCTGGTGGCGAGCTTCTTGTTCCCAAAACTCGGCATTCACATCGGCACCGGGCTGGTATCCGAGATCGTCTATTCCGCGATCGGCGCGGTCATCCTGCTGCTGGTGGTGCGGCTGGTGCGCGGCGGCGGCCGGTTCTAGCGGCACCCGGGTTCAGTTGACCCAACTTTCGACCTCTCCCCGCCCGGGGAGAGGTGACATGTCTGCAAGAAAAAGCCGCAAGACTGTGAGAATCCGGACTTGCGTGCGAGGCCGGTCGGGGTAGATGTGGGCCATAGGGATCCCGGATTATTCGACTGCGTTGGGCGTGAAGCGCAAACGCGATGTTAATCCGGGTCAATTACTCCTGAATTCGCCTTTGAAATCAGGGGCCTTGGCCCCCACCCGAAAGAGATCAGACTGATGGCAGCCGTTCCCGGCCTCCGCCGTTCAGAGCTCGGTGACGCGTTGCGCGCTTGTCGCACGGCGTTCGTCGGCCTCGCCTTGATGAGCTGCATGATCAACCTGCTCTATCTGACCGGGTCGATTTTCATGCTGGAGGTCTATGACCGGGTGCTGCCGAGCCGCAGCATTCCGACGCTGGTCGGACTGATCATCCTGGCCAGCGGCCTCTATATGGCGCAGGGCGTGCTCGACATGATCCGCGGCCGCATCCTTGGGCGGATCGGCACCGCGCTCGACGAAGCCCTGAACAAGCGCGTGTTCGACACCATCGTGCGCCTGCCGCTGCTGATCGGCAACCGCAACGAGGGCCTTCAGCCGCTGCGCGACCTCGACAATGTCCGCTCCTTCCTCGGCGGCATGGGACCGAGTGCATTCTTCGACCTGCCTTGGCTGCCGCTCTATCTCGCCATCTGCTTCGCCTTCCACGTCATGATCGGGGTGACCGCGCTGATCGGCGCCATCATCCTGGTCGGACTGACGCTGGTCACCGAGTTCATGTCCCGCCAGCCGGCGCGCGAGGCGATGGGCCTTGCCGCGCAGCGCAACGATCTCGCCCAGTCCAGCCGCCGCAACGCGGAAGTGCTGGTGTCGATGGGCATGGCCGGCCGGCTGAACCAGCGCTGGAGCGAAGCCAACGAAAAATATCTCGCCGGCAATCAGCGCGCCAGCGACGTCGCCGGCGGTCTGGGCGCGGTCGCAAAGGTGCTGCGCATGATGCTGCAATCGGCCGTGCTCGCGGTCGGCGCCTATCTCGTCATCCATCAGGAAGCGACCGCCGGTATCATCATCGCGGGTTCGATCCTCTCGGCACGTGCGCTCGCGCCGGTCGATCTTGCGATCGCGCACTGGAAGTCCTTTGTTGCCGCCCGCCAGAGCTGGCAGCGCCTCAGCCGGCTGCTGGAGCAGATCCCGGCGCAGGCGATGCCGACGCAGTTGCAGGCGCCCACCAGCCGACTCGCGGTCGAAGGCGTCGCCATGGTGGCGCCCGGCGATCAGCGCCTCATCGTGCAGGATGTCGCCTTCGCGCTCGAAGCCGGCAACGGCCTCGGTGTGATCGGGCCGAGCGGTTCCGGAAAATCGTCGCTGATCCGCGCGCTCGTCGGCGTCTGGCAGCCGGTGCGCGGCAAGGTGCGGCTCGACGGCGCGGCGCTCGACCAATGGTCGTCCGACATGCTCGGCCGGCACATCGGCTATCTGCCGCAGGACGTCGAATTGTTCGGCGGCACCATCGCGCAGAACATCAGCCGCTTCGATCCCGAGGCCACATCTGACGGGATCATCGCCGCCGCCAAGGAAGCCGGCGTGCACGAGATGATCATCAAGATGCGCGAGGGCTACAACACCCAGGTCGGCGAGCAGGGCACCTCGCTCTCCGCGGGCCAGGCGCAGCGTGTGGCGCTGGCGCGCGCGCTCTACGGCAATCCGTTCCTGATCGTGCTCGACGAGCCCAATTCCAATCTCGACACCGAAGGCGACGAGGCGCTGACCCGCGCCATCCGTGCCGCACGGGAGCGCGGCGCCATCGTCATTGTGGTGGCGCACCGGCCGATCGGCGTCGAGGCGGTCGACCAGATACTGGTGCTGCGCGATGGCCGCATGCAGACCTTCGGGCCGAAGGAGCAGGTGCTCGCCCAGGTGCTCCAGCCCCGCGTCGCGCCGGTAGCGCCGATCAAGATCGTCAGCGAAGGCGGAGTGGCCAAACCATGAGCTCAATGGCGATTGGCGGCGGGAAGCCTGCCGCGAAGCGTACCGTGCGGCAGTCGATCCGGTTTCACCTGATCCTCGGCCTCGCGATCGTGCTCGTCCTGGCCGTCGGTCTCGGCGGCTGGTCCTCCACCGTGCTGATCTCCGGCGCGCTGATCGCGCCGGGCCAGATCGTGGTCGAATCCAACGTCAAGAAGGTGCAGCATCCGACCGGCGGCGTGGTCGGCGAGGTGCGCGCCCACGACGGCGACCTGGTCAAGGCCGGCGACATCGTGGTGCGGCTCGACGACACCGTCACCAAAGCCAACCTCGCCATCGTCACCAAGAATCTCGACGCGGCACAGGTGCGCGCGGCGCGACTCCAGGCCGAGCAGCGCGGGATCGACAAGATCGACTTCCCGCAATCGCTGCTCGACCGCGGCAGCGATTTCGACGTCAAGACGCTGCTCTCCGCCGAAACCAAGCTGTTCGACGTCCGCGTCAACGGCCGCGCTGGCCAGAAGGCGCAGCTTCGCGAGCGCATCCAGCAGCTCAACGAGGAGATCGAGGGTCTCTCCGCGCAGGAGAGAGCCAAGGACAAGGAAATTTCCCTGGTGCAGCAGGAGCTCATCGGCGTGCGCGATCTCTATGAGAAGCACCTGGTGCAAATCTCCCGCCTGACCACGCTCGAGCGCGACTCGGCCCGCCTCAACGGCGAGCGCGCGCAGTACATCGCCTCGCGGGCGCAGGCCAAGGGCAAGATCACCGAGACCGAGCTCCAGATCATCCAGGTCGACAAGGACATGGTGAGCGAGGTCTCCAAGGATCTGCGCGAGACCAACGACAAGATCGGCGAGCTGATCGAACGCAAGGTCGCGGCCGAGGATCAGCTTCGCCGCGTCGACATCCGCGCGCCGCAGGACGGCATGGTGCTGCAATCGACCGTGCATACCGTCGGCGGCGTCGTCACCGCCGGCGACGCCCTCATGCTGATCGTGCCGCAAGCCGACGATCTCCAGGTCGAGGCCAAGGTCAACCCGGTCGATATCGACAAGCTCCAGATCGGCCAGAAGACGCTGCTGCGCCTCTCCGCCTTCAACCAGCGCACCACGCCCGAGCTCAGCGGCCTCGTCAGCCGCGTCTCGCCCGACGTCACCACCGACCAGCGCACCGGGCAGAGCTACTACACCATCCGGGTCTCGATGCCGCCGGAAGAGATCGCCCGTCTCGGCGACGTCAGGATGATCCCCGGCATGCCGGTTGAAGCCTTCGTCCAGACCGGCGACCGCACCATGCTGTCCTACCTGATGAAGCCGCTGCACGACCAGTTCATGCGGGCGTTCCGCGAGAAGTGACGCGCGAAAGCGCGTCATCCCGGAGCGCGCTTAGCGCGCATCCGGGATCTCGGGCCATAGGCTCGCTCGTGTAGGGTGGGCAAAGGCGCGCGGCGCCGTGCCCACCATTCTTCGTACGGCAATCAAGATGGTGGGCACGCTTCGCTTTGCCCACCCTACGCTTCCTTGTTCTTGCTATAGTCCGAACCAAGCCCCGCAACTTGGCGCCGAACAAATGCAATCCATCCAATCCCCACCGTCCATCGCCACCGAAGCCTTCTCCGATGCGGCCGCAGCCGTCGTCCGTCTCGAAGATATCTACGAACGCAACACCAAATTCCTGCGTGACCGGTTCGAGGCCTATATCAACGGCGAAGCGATCACGACGCGCGTGCGGGCCTATTATCCCTTCGTCCGCGTCACCACCGCGACGCATGCGCGGCTGGATTCGCGCCTCGCCTACGGCTTCGTCGCCGGGCCTGGCGTGCACGAGACCAGCGTGACGCGGCCGGACCTGTTCCGGAGTTATCTGACCGAGCAGATCGGACTGTTGATCCAGAACCACGGCGTGCCGGTCGAGATCGGCGAGTCCAGCGAGCCGATCCCGATTCACTTCGCCTATCGCCGCGACATCAATGAGGCTGTCATCACCACCAGCGAGAACTTGGCCGCCACGCGATCACTGCGTGACGCGTTCGACGTGCCCGATCTCGCCACCATGGACGATGCGATCGCCGACGGCACGTTCGAGCTCCAGCCGGGCGCGCCCGAGCCGCTGTCCCTGTTCCGCGCGGCACGCGTCGATTACTCGCTGCGCCGGCTCTACCACTACACCGGCACCGACCCCGAGCACTTCCAGAATTTCGTGATCTTCACCAACTACCAGTTCTATGTCGATGCCTTCGCGCAGCTCTGCCAGCAGCGCCTCCAGTCCGGCGAGGCCGGCCTCGAGGCCTTCGTCGCGCCCGGCAATATGATCACGCGCTCCGGCGGCGCAACGACGGGCGTTGCGCCCGCGCGCGCGCCGCAGATGCCGGCCTTCCATCTGGTCATGCCCGGCTATCGCGGCATCACCCTGATCAACATCGGCACCGGTCCGTCAAATGGGCGGAACGTCACCGACCACGTCGCGGTGTTGCGGCCGCATGCCTGGCTGATGCTCGGACATTGCGCCGGCCTTCGAAACACGCAGCGGCTTGGCGACTACGTGCTCGCCCACGGCTATGTGCGCGAGGATCACGTGCTCGACCGCGAGCTGCCGCTATGGGTGCCGATCCCAGCGCTGGCCGAGATGCAGGTCGCGCTCGAGGAGGCGGTCGAGGACGTCACGGGCCTTGAAGGCTTCGAGCTCAAGCGCCTGATGCGCACGGGAACCGTCGCGAGCGTCGACAATCGCAATTGGGAGATCAGCGGGCCTGAGGTCATTCGCCGCCTGTCGCAATCGCGCGCCGTCGCGCTCGATATGGAATCGGCAGCGATCGCCGCCAACGGCTACCGCTTCCGCGTCCCCTATGGCACGCTGCTATGCGTCTCCGACAAGCCGCTGCACGGCGAGATCAAGCTCGCGGGCATGGCCAGCGAGTTCTACCGCCGCCGCGTCGGCCAGCACCTTGAGATCGGCCTGAAGGCACTGGAGCGGCTCAAGCAGCAGGAGTCGGAGCGGTTGCATTCGCGCAAACTCCGCAGTTTCGCCGAAGTCGCGTTTCAGTAGAGTGGAGCTCTCGTCTCTTTGCTGCTGACAGGGGCGGAGATTTTCAGCATTGTCGGCGCGGGGCCGACCGGACTGCTTTGGATGCCGCTGACGCGCGACAGGATCATCGGCCATGACCTTGAACGGCTGGCTTTCCGCTTTACCATGCTGAGCGACGGCGACGTCGTGGATTGCCAGATCAGCGATGCCGCGTTGGACGAACTCGCGGGCATGCAGGGTACCGAAAGCAGCGCGCGGCAGGCGCAGTTCTTGTCGTTGCGCGAGACCGTCGAGCAGATTGCGTCGGACATCTACGACGAGGCGCCGCGGTTCAAGGGCTATGTGGTGCGGATTTTCATGAGGCATTTGAGGCGGTGACGTCGATCGTCGCCGCGGGCACAAATCTATCGCCGTCGCCCTTCGAGGCTCGTCCTGCGACGCAGGACGAGCCTCGAAGGGCGACGGCCCGGCGGCATCTCGGCCGTTCATCCTTCGAGGCTCCCCACGTGGCGCCGGTGCGCCACCTGTCTCGCACATCAGGATGACGGTACTGAAGGCGTGATCGCTGCCGGCGGAAGCAGATCACCCCTCCAACTTCTTCAGCAACAACTTCAGCGCCGTTGCCGCAAACACCTGCATGTTCGCAAAACGGTCGTTGCTCCCCGTCTCCAGTGTCATCACCTCCGCCGCGGGCCCCGCGACCGCCATGCAGCTATGGCCGGCCGCATCGCCGTAGCGGTTGCCGGTGGGGCCGGCGGCGCCGGTCTCGGACAGGCCCCAGTCGCAGCCGAAGCGGCCGCGCATCTGCTCGGCCAGCAGTTTCGCATAAGGCTCCGATGACGAGCGAAAGCCTTTCATGCCGTCATCCGAAATATCCATCAGCACGCGCCGCGCGTCACGGGTGTAGACCACTGCGCCGCCGAGGAAGTAGGCCGAGGCGCCGGGCACCGCGAGCAGGCTGGCCGAGATCAGGCCGCCGGTCGAGGATTCCGCGACCGCGATGGTTTGTTTGCGCGCGATCAGCTTGGTCGCGACCTGTTCCGCAATGCCTACGAGTTCTTTCATGTCCTGCACCTCTGATCCTCGCAACCGAGCTGTGCCTTCCTAGCATATGACAGCGCCGTTGGCCGAGTTGCGGACGACGGGCAGGCCTGCTTGAATGGCAGGCGCAAGACGGCGCGGCGAAGCGCTGCGCTGAGAAACGACAAATGGAAACGTGAGAAGGGAGACGTGATGGCGTCCCTGATCGCCGGCGGGGTGGATTGCGACGTGCATCCGGCCGTGCCGCATCTGACCAGCCTGCTGCCGTACCTGAACGACTATTGGCGCGATCAGGTGACGACGCGCGGCATGGTCGATCTCATCTCGCAATCCTATCCGCAGAACTCACCGATCACGGCGCGGCCGGACTGGCGGCCCGAAATCGGCAAGCCGGGCGAGAGCCTGGAGGACATGCAGCGCCATGTGCTCGATCCCTTCCAGGTCAGCCACGCCATCTGCAATCCAATCTATGGCGTGCAGATGGTGTTTTCCGAGGACCTGCAAGCCGCGTTCTGCCGCGCGCTGAACGAGTGGCTGGCGAAGGAATGGCTGGATCGCGATCCGCGGCTGCGCGGCTCGATCGTGATACCCACGCAAAGCGTCGAGAAAGCCGTCGCCGAGATCGAGCGCTGCGCGCAGGACCGGCGCTTCGTGCAGGTGCTGATGCTGGTGATGGGCGACACGCCGCTCGGCAAGCGCGCGCTGTGGCCGATCTATGAAGCGGCAGAACGCCTGGAACTGCCGGTCGGCATCCACGCCGGTTCCGCATATCACAATCCGCCGACCGCAGTGGGCTGGGGTTCCTACCACATCGAGGATTATGTCGGTCAGGCCCAGGCGTTCCAGGCTCAGCTCACCAGCCTGATTGTCGAGGGCGTGTTCACCCGCCATCCGCGGCTGAAGATGGTTATGCTGGAATCCGGCATCTCCTGGCTGTCGCCCTATCTCTGGCGCCTGCACAAATTCTGGCGCGGGGTGCGGATGGAGACGCCCTGGGTCGATCGCGCGCCGCTGGAAATTGTGCGCAGCAACATCCGTTTCTCGTTACAGCCCTTTGATGCGCCGCCGGACGAAGCGACATTAATTCGCCTGTTTGATCATATGCAGTCGGACGAATTGGTCCTATTCTCCACGGACTATCCGCACTGGCAGTTCGACGGCCAGGACGCGCTGCCCGAAGGGCTCACCCCCGATCTCGTGCGCAAGATCATGATCGATAATCCGCATGCCACCTATCCCCGCCTGACTTAGCCCGTTGCCAAAGGAGGCAAGGCGATGAATGTCCAATTCCGCGAGAGCACCGAAGCCGCTTCCCCCCTGACCGTCAAAACCGCGATCGCGGACTGCGACATTCATCCGGCACGCGCCACCCGCACCGAGCTCTATCCTTATCTCGCCAAACGCTGGCAGCATCATCTCGAAGTCTACGGCATCCATGCCTATCAGGGCATGATGGAAGGCCCGCCCTATCCGAAGGCTCAGCCCAACGCCTCGCGCCGCGATGCCTATCCGCCGGAGGGCGGTCCGCAGGGCTCCTCGCTGTCCTTCATGCAGGAGCAGCTGCTCGATCCAAACAACGTACAGCTGGGGGTGCTCAATCCGCTCAACACCGGGCAGGGCATTCGCAATCACGAGCTCTCGGCGGCGCTGTGCTCGGCGATCAATGACTGGCAGATCGACAAATGGACCAGCAAGGACAAGCGCCTGAAAGCGTCCATTGTCGTCAGCAATGAGGACGCGCTGTCGGCCGCCGCCGAAATCCGCGAGCGCGCCGGCGACAAGAATTTTGTTCAGGTGCTTTTGCTTAGCCGCAATGTCGAGCCGCTCGGACAGCGCCGCTACTGGCCGATCTACCAGGCCGCGGAAGAAGCGGGTCTGCCCATCGGCGTCCACGCCTTCGGCTTCGGCGGCAATCCGATCACGCCATCGGGCTGGCCGAGCTACTACATCGAGGAGATGGTTGGGCATTCGCAGTGCCAGCAATCGGCGCTCGCGAGCCTCGTGCTCGAAGGCGTGTTCGAGCGTTTCCCGAAATTGAAGATGGTGATGATCGAGGCAGGTTTCGGCTGGGCGCCGTCGCTCGCCTGGCGGCTGGATAAGGTCTGGCAACGGCTCAGGAGCGAAGTGCCGCATGTCAAACGGCCGCCGTCGGAATATATCCGCGAGCAGGTGTGGTGGACGACGCAGCCGATGGAAGACCCGGAGCGGCGCGAGGATCTGCTCGACGTCATCAAATGGATCGGCTGGGACCGGCTCTTGTTCGCGACCGACTATCCGCATTGGGACTATGACGAGCCGTCGCGCGTGCTGCCGGCAGGCGTGAGCGAGGCCAATCGCGACGCGTTTTACCTCGGCAATGCGCGCGCACTGTACGGGATCATCGCATGATCCGGAAAAGTGTAGAGCGGTTTTCCGGTCAGATCATGCGACGGATATAAGCATGGCGCGGCACGTGATTGCGCCGGTCGACGAGCTGCCGCCGGGTACGCGAAAATTCCTGGAGATCGAGGGACGGCCGATCGCGGTCTTCAACATCAAGGGCGAATATTTCGGCCTGATGAACCGCTGCCCGCATCAGGGCGCGGCGCTGTGCGAGGGCCCGCTGATCGGGCTCGCGCAATCCAGCGATCCCGGTGAGATCGAATACACCAAGTTAGGTGAAATCATCCGTTGCCCCTGGCACGGCTGGGAGTTCGACGTCCGCACCGGCCAGTCCTACTGCGATCCTCGCCGCTTCCGCGTGAAGGCATATCCGGCCCATGTCGAGCCAGGGACGAGCGTGGTGAAGGGACCGTACGTCGCCGAGACGATCCCAGTGCGGGTCGAGAGCGACTACGTGGTGGTCGAGCTGTAGCCCACCGTCATGGTTCGCGTTTTGCGTGTCCCCCTGGCCATAAGAATTTACGATGAGGGCCGACTTCGTCATGCCTCTTCTGTCATCAAATGAGATCTATATTTTAATCGTCGCCGCAACAAAAAACTACAAAGCCAGGACCCACAAAAGTGGCAGAGTGGGCGCATAACTGTGATCAGCAACGGAGCTGAGACGTGACGATTGAGTTGAGCCGGCGTGGATTTTGTATCGAAGCCGGCTCGTTTGGACTGCAGACCGTTTCGCCCAGTGCCTTCGCCACGCGAAGCGAAGCACGCCTGCGATCGCATCGAGCAGGCATGTAGGGCGTTGCGCTGAAAGCGAAGCCGGCAAGTCCGGGCAACCACTGACAGCGCGTTCAGAGACATAGATGGAAGGTGATCATTGGCCTCACGGCTCCTGCGGCGGCGCCGGTGGAAGCCTGACACGCCTGCGCAACCGCGCATCCGATTTTTTCGAAAACCTGTCCGTCGCAGAACTCGTGCGTGAGGCGCACAGGCATTTTTGGGTTTCGGACTGGTTGAGGGTCGCAGACGACTACCGGATATTCGCCGAATCCGCGCGCGAAGATAGTTCCGTTCAGATTGCGCGCGAAGCGGGGCTGTGCTCGCTGACGTCCCTCGAAGTCGCGAGAAGTTTGTCTTGTCCAGGAGATTTCGCGAGTACCGACCTCGCAGACAAAGTCAGTATCGGCCTGAGGGGCTTCGAGGACGACACTGGTCCAGCGATCGAGCGCGTGAAGATCGATTGCTTCGATCAAAGGTCGTTGACTGGCTTCTTTCTGCCGGCGTTCCGTCATGGGCCTTCCGCACCCGCGGTCATCTGCATCGCCGACGAGGACATCACGCTGGGCTCGATGATGAGCCGGCTGTTGCCAGCCTCGCTCCGCCGGAACACGTCACTCCTGCTCATCGACGCTTGCAATTTATCTGCTCGTCGCCCCTTCAAGCCGGAGCACATGCTTCAATGCTGGTTGGACTATCTAGAGGCTCGCCCGGATGTCGACCCGCGGCGGATCGCGATCTATGGCGAAGGGGCTGGCGCCAGTCTTGCGTCCCGCCTTGCGGTCTCTGATCGCAGGATAACTGCCGCCGTGTGCGACGGTGGCCTTTTGACGTCGGCCATACGTCGAGCATCAGTTCGCTGGATGACCGGCGTTGAGCAGGCCGTCCATGACGGAACCTCGACGGGTTCGTTGCCGCCGTCCCGTCGAATTCCTTGTCCGCTTCTCATCGTCGTCGGGAATCGATCGATGGTCCGGGAACAGGAAGCACTCGAGCTCCAAGCCGGCTATCGGCAGGCCGGAGCCGATTGCTCGATCGTCGTGCCGAACCGCATCCCGCACCCTCGGGGCGAGGTCGAGAATTTCATCGCTGCGGACGATTTCGTCTTCGAATGGTTCGACAGCAAGCTTGGAGCCGCCCGTCAGCTCGATCCCATAGTCTACCTCTAACCGCGACAGGGAGCAGGCCGATCCTGGCGCGGTATGGCGACAATCGCGTCCGGCTCGGGCGCTCATTCTGAGCCGGGGATTGGCGGATCACGAAACGTCGATCGCCAGCAATCGTGCAGCCAACCGGGCGTTCTTTGCGATCATTGCGAGCGCGGTATTCAGATCAGCCAAGGTCTTCTCGTCGAGCTCGTTGAACATGGTCGAATTCAAGGCGAGCCTTCTCTTGGACAGTTTTTCGATTTCCGTTGTCGCCTTTGCCGTAAGCGACATCAGGACATAGCGCGCGTCGTCTGCTCCCGGTCGCCGCGTTAGAAGGCCGCCCTTTTCGAGGCTCTTGGTCTGGTTGGTCACGAAGGCTGGGTGGACCCGCAACTTGTTGGCAATGTCGATTCCAGCGACGCCCCGCCCCTCGTCCAGTTCAGTGATTGCCATCAAGATCAGCCACTGCGGCTCGGTAATGCCCAGCAGTTCGGCCCAACTGGTGTGGATGTCCTCCAGCTGAGAGTGGATTTCGACGACATTCCAGATGAAGTCCGTAATCGCCCTGTCGAGTTTCTTCTCGATCATGTGGCTTCCCCCGTTTGGCTTAGATCAGTCTTTTAATGGGATATTTGGGAGGCGTCTCGGATATCGCGCACTGACGATAGTGGCGGACGCCGCATGGCGGAAACTGTCCCGTTGTTTAATGCTTGCAAAAAACAATTAATTAAATTATGTCTTATCGCACTCAATCTTGCTGCTCTTGACCTTGTCGCTGGACAGCGATGTGAGACCTCCAAGAAAGCCCTCGGGATGCCCCCTGAGGGCTTTTTCGTTTTAAATCTGCGGGCTTACTTGACGCTCAGGCCTCCCTGTTGCTCTCAAGCAACATCCGTCGCGGAACTTACGATTCACTAAATCAATAAATTGAGGCGATTGTTTTTATAAACTATATGTGAAGCCACGACGGAGGGGGGGCACCTCACTGTCGTTTCGGTCCGGACCTTCAGTGCGGACCTGAGTTGAACGGAAATTGACGAGGGCAAAGCCGCCTCCACCGAGGAGCCGAGCTCCCTGAACCGACTTGGAGGTACTAATGAAGTTGACGAAGACGCTCTTTCTCGGCTCGGCTGCCGGCCTGATGGCTGTCTCCGGGGCGTTCGCAGCCGATCTCCCCGTGAAGGCCAAAGCGGTCGAATACGTGAAGATCTGCTCGCTGTACGGCGCCGGATTCTACTACATCCCGGGCACCGACACCTGCATCAAGCTGGGTGGTTACCTGCGTGCCGACGCTGTGCTGGGCGCCAACTCGGACTTCAGCCCGAATCAGAGCGGCGTTGCCGGTGCCCGCAACCGTCTGATGAACTACTACACCTTCCGCGCTCGTGAAGACCTCAACATCGACACCCGCACCGCGACCGAGTACGGCGTGGTCCGCACGTTCTTCGATGGCGTCTTTACGTGGACGACCGGCAACTATTCCGGTAGCGGCAGCGCCACCGGCGGGACGGTCTACAGCGGCACGCTGGGTCTCAACACCTCTGGTGCGACCCCGGCGCTCGTTGGTTCTTCGATCAACGGCACGGACGGCAACACTTCTGCCGGTTCGCTGGGCGTGTACTACGCCTTCATTCAGTTCGCCGGCTTCACGATGGGTAAGGCTGTGTCGCAGTTCGACGCGCCCTGGACCAACTATCCCGGCAACATCACCGACAACCTCGTCGGCGGCAGCGGCACCGTTACCGGCGTCACCCAGTTCACCTACACGGCCGACTTCGGCCAGGGCGTGACGGCGGCGTTCTCGGCGGAGGATGCGACCCAGTACTATCAGGCTGGTAACCTGAACATGACCGGCGCGACCGCGGGTGGCATGATCGGCGGCGCGTACGGCACCAACGCCATCGGCGGTTCGCGTTCTCCGAACCTCGTCGGTCAGGTGCGTGTCGACCAGGCTTGGGGTCTCTTCCAGGCGTCGGTGGCTGCGCATGACAACCACGTTGCCTACTACGGCGCGACCGAGCCGACTGGCCACCCCGACGACAAGTGGGGCTGGGCGGTTCAGCTCGCTCTGTCGATCAAGAACATCCCGACCGGCGCGGGTGACACGATCAACATCCAGGGCGTCTACACGGACGGTGCGACCCGCTATAACTTCCAGAACTTGTCGGGCAGCAGCTACTCGCTGTTCGGCAGCTCGGGTACGGCCTACCAGAGCATCGGCTTCGCCAATGCTCCGGACACCGTGTTCGTGACCGGCAGCTCGCAGGAAACCGTCAAGACCTGGGGCTTCCGTGGCGCTTACACCCACAACTGGGATCCCTACTGGAACACGGCGATCTACGGCGCTTACGCTCAGGCGCAGTTCGGCACGCTGGCCAAGACCACTCTCTGCGGCGCCGCCGGCACCGGCGGCGTGTTCGGAGGCCTGGCGGGTGTGACGGGTTGTAATCCTGACTTCGCCATCGGCCAGGCGGGTATCGTCACCCGCTGGACTCCGGTCAAGAACCTGACGTTCTCGGCTGACCTCACGTGGACCCATCTGGACCAGAAGTACTCTGGTACGGTTGGCGTTACCCCCTCCGGTGTGACCGCCAAGCCGACCGCGGTCTACGAGCTGAAGGACCAGGACACGCTCGCTCTGATCCTCCGTGCTCAGCGCAACTGGTAAGATCTGTCGAAACACGTGAACGAACACCCGGCGGGAAACCGCCGGGTGTTTTTTATTGCACGAGGTGTGGCGCCGGCCATCATCACCGACGCAGCTTCAATGCCGACCAGGCCGACATCGTGCTCGGCCCGGCCGCTTACGCCTGTTGTGTAGAGTGACCGCCGATCGGCTCCGCGACCGGATCATACGTCGGCACCGCCTTGCCGCCGCCGCGATAAACGACAGAGGCCGCGATGATGCCGAGAAAGGCTGCCAACATCAGCCAATAGCCGGGCGAGGCCTTGTCGCCGGTGTGCTCGATCAACAGGGTCGAGGCGAACGGCGTGAAGGTGCCGAACAGCGCGGCTGCGAGCGCGAAGGCGAGCGAGAAGCAGGTGGTGCGGACGTGCGCCGGCACGATCTCGACCAGCGCGCCGAGCATGGTGCCGCTGTAGACGCCGAAATAGAACGAGAACATCATCTCGACCGCGAGCAGCTTGCCGAAGGTCGGCGCCGCGACGAGCCAGTGCAGCGCCGGATAGGCGGTGACGAGCGCCAGGCCGGCGATGGTCAGCAGCACTGGCTTGCGGCCGATGCGGTCGGACAATGCGCCGCCGACCGGATTCCAGAAGAAATTGGTCACGGCCACGAGCAGCGTGACGAGCAGCGCGTCCTGCGTCGACAGCTTCAGCACGTTCTTGCCGAAGGTCGGCGTGTACACGGTGACGAAGTAAAACGTCGTCGTGGTCAGGACCGCAATCATCATGCCGAGGATGACGATGCGCCAGTTCGCGAGTGCGGAGGCGAACACTTCGTTTGCCGTCGGATGCTTCTTCATGGCGAGGAAGGCCGGCGTTTCCTCGAGCGTCCGCCGCAGGAAGAAGATCAGCGGGATGATCAGGCAGCCGACGAAGAACGGAATGCGCCAGCCCCAGGCGGCGACGGTGTCGGCCGGCATCACCTCGGAGAGGATGAAGCCGAGGATCGATGCGACGAAGATCGCGACCTGCTGGCTCGATGACTGGAACGAGGTGTAGAAGCCGCGGTTACCCGGCGTCGAAATCTCCGACAGGTAGACCGAGACGCCGCCGAGCTCGACGCCGGCCGAGAAGCCCTGCAGCAGGCGGCCGAGCAGCACGATTATCGGCGCGGCGATGCCGATGGTCGCGTAGGTCGGGCAGAACGCGATCACCACGGTGCCGATGGCCATGATCGCGAGCGTAACGATCAGGCCCTGGCGGCGGCCGATGCGGTCGATATACGCGCCGAGCACGATCGCGCCCACGGGCCGCATCAGCGCGCCGAGCCAGAACACGCCGAAGGTGTTGAGCAGCGACGCGGTCTCGTTGGTCGATGGGAAGAACGCCTTGCCGATGGCCGCGGCATAGAAGCCAAACAGGAAGAAGTCGAACTGTTCGAGGAAGTTGCCGGATGTGGCGCGCAGGATCGCGCCGACGCGCGACTTGATCTCGGGCGGATTGGTTGATGCTGACGGTCCAGCCATTGACGTTGCTCCCCTTGAAGACGTGCCCGGACCGGAACTCAATTCACGGCAAGGCGGCAGATTGTAGCTGCGACAATCTGTCATACCCCCTTCTCGTGCGGGGCGTTGCGAGTCAACCGATTTTGCCGCGGAAGCTGATGATTTTTCAGGCTTTATTTTGCGCTGCAGCGACCACCCATTGGCGGAACGCGGCCAGCTTCGGCGCTTCCCGGTGGCCATCGGGAGAGACAACGTAAAAGCCGGCGTCGGCCGGCAGCGCGATCTTGAAGGGGACCACGAGGCGCCCCTTGGCGATGTCGTCCTGGACGTAGGAGGTCCGGCCCATCGCCACGCCAATGCCGTCGATCGCGGCCTGGATGGTCATGAAGATCATGTCGAAGGTGATGCCGGGCTGCTTGGCGATGTCGGCCGGCAGGCCGGCCGCGGTCAACCACAGCCGCCAATCGTCGCTGTTGGCGTTGGATGTGTGCAGCAGCGGATGGCTTCTCAGATCCTCGGGCCGGCGCAGCGGCTTGTCGCCGCGCAACAGCGAGGGGCTGCACACCGGAAACAACTCGTCCGCCATCAGCCAGTCGGAGCGGAGACCCGGCCATTGGCCTCTGCCATAGCGGATCGCGGCATCGACATTGTCGCGCTGGAAGTCGACCAGGCTGGTCGAGGTGGTGATGCGGACGTCGATGCCGGGATGGGCTTCCTGGAAATCGGTCAGCCGCGGCAGCAGCCATTTTGCGGCGAGAGAGGCCAGCGTCGAGACCGTCAGCACCTTGTCGTCGTCCCTGCGCAGCAGCCGGTCGGTCGCAAGCCTGAGGTCGTTGAAGGCGGCGCGGACGCCCGGCAGGTAGTCGCGCGCCTCCGGCGTCAGCGCCAGCGCGCGGTTCCGCCGGATGAACAGGCGGATGCCGAGCTCCTCCTCGAGCCTCCGAATCTGATGGCTGATCGCGGTCTGCGTCACGTTCAGCTCGGCTCCGGCCAGCGTGAAGCTGAGGTGGCGCGCGGCCGCCTCGAACGCCCGCAATCCGTTCAGGGACGGCAATCTGGCAGTCATTTGGCAGCAGGATACATGATATTATTTCATGCGAAGGGGTACAAATTGTCGTTTGTCGAAGTGCATAGCTAGGCTGATATTAGCTTCGAACTTAGCTCCAGGAGCTGGAAATGTCTACTTTGACCCAGAATTCAATGACAAATCATCATGCGCCAAGCCTGCTCTACCAGGTCGGAGAAACCCTCCACATCTGGCATGAGCGCTACCGGACCCGGCGCGAGCTCACCAATTGGACCGCCCGCGATCTCCAGGATGTCGGACTGTCCTGGAGCGACATCGCCTTTGAGGCCGACAAACCCTTCTGGCGGGCCTGATTGGCCGCCAGGCCGGCGCCGCCTGATCACAGGGGCGCCGGCGGTCTCTTTTTCGCAAGGCAAATTTCTTAAGGCTCGTGTGATGAGCACTCTTCGCCCGGAAGATCTGAAGCAATATTCGGATACGCTGCGCACCCGGCAGGGTGAGGCGATCAACGTCCGCTTCGTCGAGCCGCGCGACACCGACGAGCTGCAGCACTATTTCCGTTCGCTCTCGACCCGCTCCCGCTACAACCGCTTCTTCGGCGCGATCAGCGAATTGCCAAAGGGCCTGCTGCACGATTTCCTCCAGGTCGGCGAGCGCGAGCGCTTCACAATCATTGCCACGATGACGGTTGACGGCTTCGAGACAATCGTCGCCGAAGCGCGCTACGCCCTTCACGAGGAGAGCGCGACGCTCGAATTCGGGCTGTCGGTCGGCGACCGCTGGCAGGGCCACGGCATTGCCACCGCGCTGCTTGGGAATCTCGAATGCCGCGCCGCCGCGCTCGGCGCGGAACACATCTTTGGTGATACGCTGCGCGCCAACGACACCATGATCTCGCTCGCACGCAAATCCGGCTTCGCCTTCACCAACCATCCGGACGACTGGAAGCTGGTGCGCTTCGACAAGGAAATCGCGGTCGCGCCGAAGGATATTCCGTGCGCCAGCTGGCGTCTCGCCGCCCTTTCCCGTCAGGCCGACAGCCCCTCAGCCTCGGTCTGACACCACTCCAAGCCCGGCCCTGGTGATCCAGAGCCGGGCTTTTTTTGCCCGACCAACTTCGCGCGGCTGCTCCGTAGCCTGGATGGAGCGAAGCGCAATCCGGGAGTCTCGCCACGTTGGCAGGTGTCCCGGATTTCGCTTCGCTCCATCCGGGCTACTAACAGCTCTCGCATCAACGGCGGCGGTTACTTCCCCGTGAACACTGCCTTGCGCTTGTCGATGAATGCCTGCACGGCTTCCTTGTGATCGGCGGTCGTGGTCAGGCGGATCAGCCGTTCGGCTTCGTGGTCGCGGGCGGTCTCGAACTCGAACAGCAGGGCCTCGTCGAGATTGTCCTTCATGTAGCGCAACGCGAGGCGCGGGCCTTCGGCGAGCGACTTTGCCAGCGCAAAGGCTTCGGCTTGCAGTCTGTCGTCGGGCACGACTCGGTTGACGAGGCCGATCGCCTCGCACCTCGCCGCATCGACTTTGTCACCGGTGAACATCAATTCGCGCGCCCGCGCCGTGCCGACCAGCCGGGTCAATAGCCAGGCGATGCCGTAGTCGCCGCTCAGCGCGATGCGGGCATAGCCGGTGGCGATGAAGGCCGATTGCGCGGCAATGCGGATATCGCAGGCCATGGCGATCGCAAGCCCCGCGCCGACCGCAGGTCCCGGCAGTGCGGCGATCGTTGGCTTGCGGACCGACACGAGCGCGCCGGTGAGCAGCCGCTGCCGCTCCTGGAGATCGGCGACCCTGTCGTCGAAGGACATTTCGAGCTTCTTCTGCTCGCGATGCGCGCCCATGCCCTTGACGTTGCCGCCGGCGCAAAAGGCTTCGCCGGTGCCGGTGATGAGCAGCGCGCCGACACCTGCGTCCTCGCCGCAGGTCCGGATTATCGTGCGCAACGCCGGCGTCAGCGTGTCGGACAGCGAGTTGCGTGCCTCCGGCCGGTTCAGCGTGATCACCGCGACGCGATCGCGGATGACGCAGAGGAGTTCATTCGTGCCGGTGTCGATGGTGGTTTCCGTGGTCATTGGGCTTCCTCTCTTTCGTCATTGCGAGCGAAGCGAAGCAACCCAGAAATTTCTCCGCCACTGGATTGCTTCGCTTCGCTCGCAATGACGATTGCGGTTACGTTATCGCCTCAAAACATTGCCTCAAAACTTCTCCACCCAGGGCCGCAGCTCCAGCTCCCAGCTCCAGGCGCTGCGCGGCTGCTGCAACACGTTCCAATAGCTCTCTGCGATCGCATCGGGATCGAGCATCGAATCCGGCTTGTCCGCGGGCTCGGTACGCGCGGCGCTGCGGATGCCGCCGTCGATGACGAAATGCGCGACATGGATGCCCTGCGGCGAGAGTTCGCGTGCCATGCTCTGCGCCAGCCCGCGCAGCGCGAACTTGCCCATCGCGAACGGCGCGGATTGCGCATAGCCCTTGACGCTGGCGGAGGCACCGGTGAACAGGATCGCGCCGTGCTTGTTCGGCATCATGCGCTTCGCCGCCTGCTGCGCCACCAGGAAGCCGCCATAGGCGCTGACCGCGATCGCCTGTGCGACGTCGGCGGGCACGAGATCAACGAACGGACCGCGCGCGCGGCCGCTGGCGTTGTAGACGACGAGGTCGGGCGTGCCGATCTCGCGCTCGACGAGGCCAAACAGGCGCTCGACTTCCTCCGGCTCGGTGGCGCTGCAGGCATAGGCTTTGGCACCGGTCTCGGTACAGAGCGCGCCGAGTTTTTCGATCTTTCGTGCGGCGAGCGCCACGCGAATGCCCTGCGCGGAGAGCAGCCGCGCCAGCGAGGCGCTCAAGCCTTCGCCGGCGCCGACGATGAGCGCGATCTTGTATTTCGGGTGTTCCATGGCGTGATTCCCAAGAGATAAGGAGCCGCTGATCTATGCACGGGCCGCGCGAACGACCAGTCGGAGTAGCGGCCCAGTTGATCACAATTCCGCAGAGCGAATTGCTCCTACACGGCGATCATGCCGCCCTGACAATTTGCGGCTTTATCCAATCTGTCGGCTGGAGCATGATCGACATCATCCAAAGCGGCAAGCGCTAAAGCAGCGCAGAATGACCGCCGGGCGGAAACGGAAGAGGACGATCATGCACAAGTCGGGCACAGCGCAGCAGAAAAATGTCGCGGCAAGCCAGGCCGGCCTGCTTGCGCCCGATACCACCGGCATGAATTTCTACCGCGCCGATCCGGCGTTGACGGATTTGCTGCGCATCCACCTGCCGGAGGTTCTGTTCCGCCATATCGAGCCGCATCTCGACCGACTCGGCGAGCTCGCCGGCGGCATCCTCGATGACTACGCGCGGCTTGCCGACCGGCACACGCCGGTGCTGCACCAGCGCGACAAGTTTGGCCGCGATACGCAATATATCGAATATCATCCGGCCTATCGCGAATTGGAGAAGGCCGCGTTCGGCGAGTTCGGCATTCATGCGCTCTCGATCCGCAAGGGCATCATGGGCTGGCCGGACAAATATCCGGTCGTGGCAAAACACGCCTTCACCTTCCTGTTCAACCAGACCGAGTTCGGCATGGGGTGCCCGATCAACGTCACAGACGGCTGCGCCAAGCTGCTGGCGAATTTCGGCAGCGAAGCGCTCAAGACGAAATATCTTGACGGCCTGACCCAGACCGACATGAGCAAGCTGACGCAGGGCGGCCAGTTCATGACCGAGAAGGAGGGTGGCTCCGACGTCGGCACGCTGACCACCACGGCCGTGCCGGAGGGCGAGCATTGGCGTCTCACCGGCGAAAAATGGTTCTGCTCGAATGCGGACGCCAAGGTTGTGATGCTGCTCGCGCGGCCCGAAGGCGCCGGCCCCGGCACGCGCGGCGTCGGCCTGTTCCTGATGCCGCGCTTCCTCGACGACGGCTCGCAGAACCACTACCGGATCGTGCGGCTGAAGGACAAGCTCGGCACGCGCTCGATGGCGTCGGGCGAGATCAAGCTGGAGGGCGCGATCGCCTATGCCGTCGGCAAACTCGACCGCGGCTTCGTGCAGATGGCCGAGATGGTGAATTCGTCCCGGCTCTCCAACGGCGTCAAGTCGACGGCGCTGATGCGCCGCGCCTATCATGATGCGATGACGGTGGCGAAGAACCGCGTGGTGTTCGGCAACCGTATCATCGACCTGCCACTGGGCCGGCGGCAGATGCTGAAGATCATGCTGCCGGTCGAGCAGGCGCTGTCGATGAGTTTTCTCACTGCCGACGCGCTCGACCGCGCCGAGGCCGGCAGTCAGGATGCCGCAGCGCTGCTGCGTATCCTCACGCCGGCGCTGAAATTCCGGGCCACGCGCGATGCGCGAAAGGTCTGCGGCGATGCGCTCGAGATGCGCGGTGGCATCGGCTATATCGAGGAGTTTGCAACGGCCCGCCTGCTGCGCGATGCCCATCTCGGCTCGATCTGGGAAGGCACCGGCAACATCGTCGCGATCGATGCACTCAAGCGCGCGGTCGGCCGCCACGGCGCCGAATCCGCGCTCGCCGCCGATCTGCATGCCCGACTCGACGACAGCGCCTCCGTGCCGCAGGCTTGGCGCGATCATCTCGGCGGGCTAACCGATCGCGCGATCGGGTTCGCACGCGAGGTCGCGGGCAAGGCCGACAACGAGGCCGATGCGCGGCGCGCCACGAGCTTGCTCTATCACGTCGCGAGCGCGGTCGCGCTCGCCTGGGAAGCGCACCGCATCCACGACATGCGTGGCGATGCGCGCAGGCTGCTGCTGTCGCGGCTGGTGATCGATCATGGCGTGTCGCCGAGCGACCCGTTCCGGCTCACGGAAAATGCCGCGCAGCAGAAGATCGCCGCCCTACTGCTCGGCGATCGCGCGGCCGGCATGAGCGAGGTTGGCGAACTGGTTCTGGCGGCGTAGGCTGCGCTCGCGTTCAAAGCAAAAAAAGCGATAGGGAGTGCTCGATGAAGGCCGCCGTCCTCTATGAAGTCAACCAGCCGCTGGTCATCGAGGATGTCAGCCTGCCGAAGCCCGGCCCGCGCGAGGTCCTGATCCGCACGGCGGTCGCGGGCCTCTGCCATTCCGATCTGCATTTCATGGAAGGCCTCTATCCGCATCCGCTGCCCGCGGTGCTCGGCCATGAGTCCGCCGGTGTGGTCGAGCAGGTCGGCTCCGACGTCACCTATGTAAAGCCGGGCGATCACGTCGTCACTTGTCTCTCGGTGTTCTGCGGCACTTGCGACAACTGCGCCACGGGCCGCACCGTGCTCTGCACCGACACCACGGTGAAGATGCTGCCGGGCGCTTCCGACCGGATGCAATGGTCTCGCTCCGAGAAGCTGCACCAGTTCCTCAACCTCTCGTCCTTCGCCGAGCAGATGCTGGTGCACGAGAACGCTATCGTGAAGATCCGCAAGGACATGCCGCTCGATCTTGCCGCGCTGATCGGCTGCGGTGTCATCACCGGCTACGGCGCGGTGGTGAACACCGCGAAGGTGACGGCTGGCGAAACCGTGGCCGTGATCGGCTGCGGCGGCGTCGGCATGGCCGCGATCAACGGCGCGCAGATCGCCGGCGCCGGCCGCATCATCGCCATCGACACCAATCTCGCAAAACTCCAGCTCGCGACCAAGCTGGGTGCCACCGACATCATCAATCCCGCCGACGGCGACATCGTCAAGCAGGTGCGCGATCTCACCAATGGCGGCGTGCAGCATTCCTTCGAGGTGCTTGGCCGCAAGGAAACCGCGGAGCAGGCCTTCGCCATGCTCGCCGCGGGCGGCACCGCCACCATCGTCGGCATGATCCCGTTCGGCCAGAAGATCGAGCTGCACGGCTTCGACTTCCTGCGCGAACGCAGGATCCAGGGCTCCTCGATGGGCTCGAACCATTTTCGCGTCGACATGCCGCGCCTGATTGATTTCTACCTGCGTGGCCGACTGCATCTGGAGGACTGGATCTCGGCCAAGCTGAAGCTGTCCGAGATCAACGAAGGCTTTGCCAACATGAAAGCCGGCAAGACGCTGCGCAGCGTGATCATGTTTGATAGTTGAACCAACCTAGGTGTCATCGCCCGGCTTGACCGGGCGATCCAGTACGCCGCGGCGGCTGTTGTGTGAACCAACTACTGCCGCGGAGTACTGGATGCCCCGCCTTCGCGGGGCATGACATCAATCATCAAACATCTTCGGCGGCACGAACCCGCCGAACTCGCGCTCCATCAGTTCGGCGAGCTTCAACGGCGTGCGGTCCTCGAGGAATGGGCCGATGATCTGGACGCCGACCGGCAGGCCTTCCTTCGATAGACCGAGCGGAACGGCGGTTGCCGGCAGGCCCGTCAGCGTGGCGATGCCGGGCCAGGCAAGCTGATCCGGATAGACATGGTCCTTGCCATCGATATTGATCCGGCGCATCTCCTGCTGCGGTGAATGATCATGGGGATAGGCCGGGGTCGGCATGATCGGGCAAATCACCGCATCGAATGTCTTGAACAATTGCCGCCATTGCGCGCGCAGCCCGGCACGCGCCCCCTCGTCGAATACCCAGGCCTGGTGTGTGCTGGTCATGCCGCGCAGCCGCTCGGCAGAAAGGCTCTTGTCGTCAGGTGAGAGCTGCGCCGCGCCGGCACGCGCGCTGGCGAGAATGTCCGGCGGAAGGAAGGCGCCGAGAAAGCTCATCAGCATGCGCATGTAGAGGCGAGAGGCTTCCGTAAAGTCGGGAAACAGCGGGCTTTCGCGCGCTATGCTCGCGCCTGCGCTCGACACTTGTCCCGCGAGCGTCTCGATCGCGCCACGAACATCGGCATTCGCAGGCAGCAACGGGTGGCTGTCGATCACCAGCAGGCGAAAATCCCCCAGCTTGCGGTGTCGCGCATCCGGCAGCGCGAGTTTGTATCCGATGCCCTGGTCCAACGGATCGGGGCCCGCCATCACGTCCAGGAGCAGGGTCAGATCGGCCGCACTCCGTGCCATCGGACCGATCACCGCCATATCGCGCTCCATCGGGATCGCTGGAAATGGCGGCGGCGTATGGCCACGCGTTGGACAAAGATTGTAGGTCGGCTTGTGAGCATAGACGCCGCAATGGAAGGCGGGCACACGCAACGAGCCGCCGATGTCGGACCCGAGCGAGAGTGGTCCGTAACCTGCCGCGAGCGCCGCAGACGAGCCGCCCGATGAGCCGCCGGGCGTGCGGCCGAGATCGAACGGGTTGTTCGTCGTGCCGTAGATGTCGTTGTAGCTCTGCCAGTCCGCCAACCCAACGGGAACGTTGGTCTTGCCGAGGATAACGCCGCCTGCGTTCTTCACCCGGGCGATCGAGAGCGCGTCCTCCGCCGGCATGAAGTCCTTCTGCGGCGTCCAGCCCCAAGTCGTCGGCAGGCCTGCGAGATTGAAGGATTCCTTCACGGTGATGGGGAGGCCGAGCAGCGGCTTCCGCTCGCCACGCGCCAGCGCCGCATCTGCTTCGCGAGCCGCGCCGAGCGCGCGGTCGAAATCGCGGACGCAGATTGCGTTGACCTTGCCGTCGTGACGTTCGATGCGATCGATCGCGTCCTGCGTGAGCTCGACCGCGGAGACCTTCTTCGCGATCAACGCGGCCGACAGCTCGACCGCGCTCTTGAAACTCCATTCCGAGTTGGCCACGACGTGCTCCTGCGCTTCATTGACGAGATGATGCGCAGTTTGGCCAAACGCCGCAACCGCCGTTTGATCGCGATTGCCATGCGAACCGATGTGGAGGCTTACGCCGCCCCGATCAATATCCCCACCGCCAGCACGATGGCGCCGCCGAGCACGATCTGGAACACCGCCTGGAGGAATGGCGTGTCCATGTAGCGCGCGCGGATGAAGGCGATCGCCCACAATTCGAAGAACACGACGACGCCGGCGATTCCCGTCGCGATCCAGAATGCGTTCGGCCAGCTGTCCGGCACGAGATAAGGCAGGGTGTGGCCGAGCCCGCCGAGCGTTGTCATCGCCCCGCAGGTGATGCCGCGAAGCCAGGGCGAGCCGCGGCCGGTCAGCGAGCCGTCATCAGACAGTGCTTCCGCAAACCCCATGCTGATGCCGGCGCCGATCGAGGCGGCGAGGCCGACCAGAAACGTCTGCCAGTTCTGGTGGGTGGCGAAGGCGGCGGCGAACAGCGGCGCCAGCGTCGAGACCGAGCCGTCCATCAGGCCGGCGAGACCCGGCTGGACATATTGCAGCACGAACATCCGCCGACGCGTGCGGTCTTCTTCGGCGCGCACGTCGGGCTTCAGGAACTCGTCGGTGAGCGCGACGGCGCGATTCTCGTGGTGTTTCTCTTCCTCGGCGAGATCGCCGAGCAGGCGGCGTACGCCGACATCCTCTGCCCGCTCGGCGGCCTTCACGTAAAAGCGCTCGGCCTCGAGCTCCATGGTCTCGACTTCTTTCCGGATCGTGTCGAGCGGCAGGTTCTTGGTCAGCCAGATCGGGCGCCGCCGCAAAAAGCCTTTGACGTCATCGCGGCGGATCGGCGGCAGATGCGGGCCGAAGCGTTCTTCGTAGAGTTTTAGCAGGCGATGCCGGTGACCGCGCTCTTCCTCGGCCATCTCTTCGAAGATCTTTGCCGTGTCCGGGTAGCGTTCCCTCAAATCTTCGGCGAAGGTCATGTAGATGCGGCTGTCCTGCTCCTCGGAGGAAATCGCGACCGCAAGCACCTCGCGCTCGGTCAAATCGGCAAAGTTCTTCACGGATGGACCTGTCCCACTAGTTTAGAATAATTCTAAACTATATAAGGCGCCCTTGTTCCCAGGTCAAATCACGCGGTGCGGGCCTTGGCCAGAAAGTCGAGCAGCAACCGGCTCACCTCGGCCGGCTGCTCCTGCTGCACCCAATGGCCGGCACGGTCGACGAGATGGCAGCCGAGCATGTTGGTGGAGGCGCTGGCCTGCATCGCCTCGATCACGCCAGGGCGTTGATAGATGCCCCAGTCTTGCCGGCCGGCGATGAAGCAGGAGGGCACGTCGATGGTCCGGCCGCTGAACAGCTGAAGCTCGTTGTTGAAATCGCCTGAAGTGCCGCATCGATACCATTGCAGCCCGCCCTGGAATCCGGTGCGGCTATATTCGGCGCTGTAGTACGCGAGCTCGCTGTCCGGCAGCCAGCCATTGGCGGCGATATCGGCCGGCGAGGGCATCTCCTTCGCGACTGTCTCCGCCATGGTCTCGTGGAGGTCCATCACATAATAGGTCGGCAGCTTTGCCAGCTCTCCCGCCGACCATGACTTGAGCGGATAGGGCTTGTTGTCAGCCCAGTCCGCGCTCTTGTGATGGTAGTAGGCGCGCAGGAAAGCGTGCAGCCCCTGCGGCGCACGATGCATGTCGGCGTTGGCGTCGAACGTCGAATAGTACCATTGGTAATGCTTGCGCGGCCGCGGCAGCGCGGCGAGCTCGCGATGCACGGGATCCACGGCCTGCGGCTTCGCTATCGCGTCGGCGGTATCGAACGGCAGCGGCGGCGATCCGCCGAACGGCGCGCTCATCATCACCACCGAACGGAACACGTCGGGCCGCATCAGCGCGCACCACGCCGCGACCGGGCTTCCGAAATCATGCCCGACCACGTCGACCTGCTTGTAGCCGAACGCCGACACCAGCCCGAGCGCATCGCGGACCAGGTTGAAGAGGCGGAACGGCGCAAGATCACCGTCGTAATCGGCGTCCCATCCGGTGGTGCGGCCATAGCCGCGCTGGTCCGGCGCGATCACGTGATAGCCGGCGGCGGCCAGTGCCGGCATCACCTTGCGCCAGGAGAAAGCGAGCTCCGGAAAACCATGCAACAGCAGGACGCAAGGGCGGCCCTTGGTCTCGAAGCCGGCCTCCAGCACATGCATGCACAAGCCATTGATGCCATCGACGTAGCGCGAGCGAATACCGGCGGGCAGGGGGATGTCGGGGAGATCGGACATAATGTTTCCTCGTCGTGGCCGGACAAAAGCGCGAAGCGCGTCTTCACAAAGTTCCGGCCATCCATGTTCTTCGTTGCCGTCGGATTGTAAGAACGTGGATGGCCGGGACAAGCCCGGCCATGACGTGAAGAAACAGGAAATCCCGGCGCTACGCCGCAGCGCAGACAAACCCGTTGCCCTTGCGCTTGATCTTCCCCACCGACGGTGACGGGAAATGCGCGGTGCAGCACAGTGTGTCGGTGTCGCAATAGCGCTCCAGGAAGCTGCGGCGCGTGGTCGCCGCCCGCGCCTGGTCGACGTCGAACTTCACTGACATCTCCGGATAGAGCGTCTGGATCGGCGAATGCATGAGATCGCCACTGAAGACAGCGTCATCCTTGCCGCGGCCGAAGGTGAAGGCGACGTGGCCGGGCGTGTGGCCCGGTGTCGGCAGGATGCGGACGTGATCGCCGATCTGATGATCGTTGCCGACGATCTCGTGCCGCTTGGCTTCGACCACCGGCAGCACGCTGTCCACGAAAGGCGGCACTTCCGCCTTCGCGTTCTGAGCCGACCAATGGTCAAACTCCTGCTTGGCGAAGACGTAGCGCGCCTTCGGGAAGGTCGGCACCCAGCGGCCGTTCTCGAGCCGCGTGTTCCAGCCGACGTGATCGACGTGGAGATGCGTGCACATCACGAAGTCGATGTCGTCAACGGAAAAGCCGGCGCCGGCGAGCCCGCGCAGATAGGTGTCGTCCGTCTTCATGTTCCATTTCGGCCGCTGCGGCCGCGGCTTGTCGTTGCCGATGCAGCTGTCGACCAGGATGGTGTGGTGCGGCGTCTTGATCACATAGGATTGGAAGCAGAGGATCAGCGTATCCTGCTCGTCCAGCGCTTTCGCCTTACGCATCCATGCGCGGTTCTCGGCCAGCACCTCCGGTGTCAGCCCGGGCAACATCTCCAGCGCCGGCAGGAAGGTTGTCTCCTGCTCGATGACGCGATGAATGGTAAGATCGCCGACCGAGAATTTGAGGCTCATGAGAACTCCCGCGATTTACGCAGCCGGCGGCACCGAGATTTTCACGGAGGGCCGCTCCAGCATCTTCTGGTGGAAGGCGTCGAGCTTCGGATAGGCCTTGCGCCAGCCGCAGTCGGCGAAGCGGAAATCGGCATAGCCGAGCACGCAGACGAGGCCGATTTGCGAGATGTCGAACGGCCCGTTGAGGACATCAGGCATGCTCTCGAAGCGCGCCATTCCGGTCCAGGCCCGGTTCCAGTGGTCGTCCGACCACGCCTGCCATTGCAGGCCTTGCGGCCGCACCATCTTCTCGTAGCGGCAGAGCAGCATGGAATCGAGCATGCCGTTGATCAGGGAGTGGTTGGTCTTGGCCTTCCAGCGCCGCGGACCGTAATCCGGGATCAGGCTGCCGCCGACCATCTCGTTGAGATATTCGACGATGACGTAGGAATCGAGGATCACGTCACCGTCATTGGTGATCAGCACCGGCAGCTTCTTCAACGGCGTGATGCGCGAATAGTCCTCGTTGGCCTGCCCCGGTGCAACGGTCGCGGGCGTGAATTCGATCTTGTCGATCAGCCCGAGCTCGATCGCAGCGATGCGCACCTTGCGCGCGAAGGGTGAGGCGGCGGAGAAGGTGAGTTTCATTTCAAGTATCCGTCAATGAACCGATTTGTCTCGTCATTGCGAGGAGCAAAGCGACGAAGATTCCATGGGGAGTGGATAGCGACCAGGTCTGAGGCCAGACTGAGGTTGCTGACCCCCTCAACCTGGAGACGACGATGTTGCTCGATCATCCTTCCGACGGACCGACCGCTATCCGGACGCAGTTTGGCGCAATTTTTGTGTCTTTGGAACTGAGCCGTTCGACGTGGGTGATTACGTCACTTTCGCCTGGTACGGGCGAGAAGATGTCCAGGCACAGCGTCACGGCCGGCGATACGGCTGAGCTGATGAAGCTGTTTGCGGAACTCAGGCGCAAGGCGGAGGCCAGGACCCGCGAGAGCTATCCGATCATCACGATCCAGGAAGCTGGGCTGGACGGGTTCTGGCTGCACCGTGTTCTGCAACAGAACGGCATTGAGAGCCACGTGGTCGATCCCGCCTCGATTGCGACGTCGCGACGGCGGCGGCGGGCCAAGACTGACAGGCTCGATGGCGAGGCGCTGTTGCGGGCGCTTCTGGCCTACAAGCGCGGCGAGCCGCGGGTCTGTGCGATGGTGGTTGCGCCCTCGCCTGAAGAGGAGGACCGGCGCAGGCTGTGTCGCGAACGAGCGACGCTGATCGCCGAGCGCATCACGCATGTGAACCGGATCAAGGGTCTTCTGTTCGCGCAGGGGATATCCGACTACGTGCCGCTGCGGCGCAATCGGCGGGCGCGGCTTGAGGCCTTGCGCACGGGCGACGGGCGGGAGCTGCCTTCGCATTTGAAGGCGCAGATCGGCCGCGAGCTCGATCGGGTCGAACTGCTTCTGGAACAGATCAAGGCGGTCGAGGCCGCGCGAGATGCTCTGCTGGCCGCAGCCCGGAAGCCTGCAGACAAGAACGCTGCAGACAAGGTCGCGCCGGATCCGGTGGCGATGCTGCTGGCCTTGAAAGGGCTCGGCGCCAACTTTGCGGCCGTGCTCTGGTCGGAGGCGTTCTACCGGCAGTTCTCCAACCGCCGCCAGGTCGCCGCCTATGCGGGGCTTGCGGCGACGCCGTGGCAAAGCGGAGGCATCCGGCACGAGCAGGGCGTGTCGAAGGCCGGCAATCCCAGGCTGCGGACCACAATGATCCAGCTCGCCTGGCTGTGGATACGTCACCAGCCGCAGTCGGCCCTGACGCGCTGGTTCAAGGAGCGAAGCCCGCAAGGCCGCAAGCGCGCGATCGTGGCGCTGGCGCGCAAGCTTCTCGTGACCTTGTGGAAGTATGTCACCGCGGGCGAGACCATCGAGGGGGCCGTGATGAAGCCCGCCGCCTGATCCGGACCGCACCAAGCGGCGTGCTTCGCCGCCCGCGCGCAACGAAAGAACCATAACCCATCTGCCGAGGCCCGATCAGTCTCGGAAGATCCGGGTGGACGAACCGATGGATTGCATGGCTTCAAACGCCGCAACGAAGAATGGCCTCGTCCTCTCGAGCCTGCCCGCCGCAAGCGGAATCGTGGTGCAGTCGCCTTGTGCGACGACCGAATGTGAGTTTGATCTGGCAAGCAACCCAGATCGTCGAACCGGCTCGACCCTTGGATCGCAAATGCGAGGATGGCAGATGCCCTGACAGAACCGCCAACGCGAGGAGCTCCTATCGGCCCAACGCACCAAGCATGATGGCGTGCTCGCTCAACTCAAGGCCAAGCCGCTTCGCGGCGGCCCTAACAGGCCGGCCTTGACTTGATCTGCGCGCGCCATCCTGCAGAACCCGCGGTCGGGACGAAGAGGTGGCTGCAGTCGAACAAAAAGGTGACTGCTCATCCTTGACACACACATTCCCCATGTGAGCAATCCAGGCTGTCGCCGCGGAGGGATTCTGGATTGCTTCGCTTCGCTCGCAATGACGGTGTGGCGGTGGTGGTGATCGCCTACGCCGCAACGATCTCCTGGCGCTGCTCGCCGAGGCCCTCGATGCCGAGCGTCACGATGTCGCCGACATTGAGGAAGGTCGGCGGCTTCATGCCGAGACCGACACCGGGCGGGGTGCCCGTGGTGATGATGTCGCCGGGCAGCAGCGTCATGAACTGCGAGACGTAGGAGATGCACTTGGCCATCGAGAAGATCATGGTCTTGGTCGAGCCGGTCTGGCGGCGCTGGCCGTTGACGTCGAGCCACATCGACAGGTTCTGCACGTCCTTAATCTCGTCCTTGGTGGCGAGCCACGGTCCAACCGGGCCGAACGTGTCGTGCGACTTGCCCTTGGTCCACTGACCCAGGCGTTCGGTCTGGAAGTTGCGCTCGGACACGTCGTTGCAGACGCAATAGCCGGCGACGTAATTCAGCGCGTCAGCTTCCGAGACATATTTGGCGCGGGTGCCGATGATCGCGGCGATCTCGACTTCCCAGTCGAGCTTGGTCGAGCCGCGCGGCTTCTCGACCGCGTCGTTCGGGCCAGAGAGGGACGTGTTCGCCTTCATGAAGATGATCGGCTCGGTCGGGATCGCAGCGCCGGTTTCCTTGGCGTGGTCGCTGTAGTTGAGGCCGATCGCGACGAATTTCGAGATACCGGTGACGGGCGCGCCGAACCGCGGCTTGCCGGAGACGGCGGGCAGCGAGGCCGGGTCGATGGCGGCCAGCTTCTTCAGGGTATCAGGCGAATAGGCCTCGCCGGTCAGGTCCTTCACATGCGCCGACAGGTCGCGCACCTGGCCGGATTTGTCGATCAGGCCGGGCTTTTCCGCACCCTTTTCGCCGTAACGAACAAGCTTCATTCTCGTTTCTCCCTGGGATGGACCGATCGGTTGAATAGCTTCATGGAACAGGGCGGCGGGAAATTCAACCGCTCAAAGCGTGCCGCATTGCAGCCCCTCCTTTGTAGGGTGGGCAAAGGAGCGAAGCGACGTGCCCACCAATTCTCTTGGTCGTCTGGGGATGGTAGGCACGCTTCGTTTTGCCCACCCTACGATTGCAGCGCCACAAACCTGAACGCGTCCCCGTCCCGCCTGATGTGCCCGGCGGAAAAATGCCCGCCGATCACCAGCGTCGGCGTGTCGGCAAACCGACCGAACAATTCGCGCCGCGTCACGGCCGATTGTGTCTGGTCGGAATCCGCGGTCGAGGACCAGCCGAGATGCGCCATCTGGCAGGGGTGGTGTGCGACGTCGCCGGTGAGCAGCCCCTGCTCGCCGTCCGATTGGATCAGGATGCTCATGTGGCCCGGGCTGTGACCCGGCGTTGGGATCATGCGGATCTCCTCGCAGAGCCGATGGTCGCCCGGGATCAGCTCGGCCCGATCGGCAGCAACGATCGGTTTCACGGAATCGTTGAACACGGCCTGCTTGTCCGGCTCGGTCGAATGGTCGCGCCAATGCTCGTATTCGGTCCTGCCGAAGACGTAGCGCGCCTTCGGGAAGGTCGGCACCCATTTGCCGTCGACGAGCTTCGTGTTCCAGCCGACATGGTCGACGTGAAGATGCGTGCACAGCACGGTGTCGATGCTGTCGGGAGCAAAGCCTGCCGCCATCATCGTCTCCAGGAACGGCGTGGTGCGGTTATTCCAGGTCGGGACATTGCGGCCCTGCTTGTCGTTGCCGAGGCCGGTATCGACCACGATGCGCCGGTGAGGGGTTTCCACCACCAGCGAGTGGATCGACATTTTCAGCCGGCCCTCTTCGGTGGCGAAATCCGGAATCAGCCAGGCAGCTTCTGGATTTCTTCGTTGCTCGCCAACGGCAGGATGAAGCGGGTCGAGCCGACCGTCTCCAATTCCACCACCCTGGTGATTTTGACCCTGCCGACCTTCCACTGCATGCGGCGTATCCCCATGTTCTTGCTTTGGCGCCGAAAGATGCGGTTTTCCGCGCCTGATCGCAATGGATCATCTGACGGCGTGCCGCGTTGTCGCGGGAACCCAGGAGCGAGACGATGCCAGAGCTTGCGATTTCCGCCGAAAAGGTCGCCTTCATCATCGAAAAGGCCCGCGAATTCGACGTCAAGGAAGCGGCGTCCGATCCGGACTCGGGCTCGAATCCCCCCGACGATGATGAGATCGACGTTCTCGAGGACACCAATTCGGATCCGGTCGCACGCGAGTTGGCCGGCTTCATCAGCGCGATGAACGAGGACGAGCAGCTCGACCTCATTACGCTGATGTGGCTTGGCCGCGGCGATGGCTCCGTCGATGAGTGGGACGATTTGCGCGCCCGCGCGCTCGAGGCGCGCGCCGAATACAAGGCTCCTCGTCGCGAAGCGGTGCAATATCTGCTGGGCGAGCCGATGCTGGGCGATCTGCTGGCCGACGGGCTCGACGAACTCGGCATCGACTGGACCGACGAGCGGACCACCGCTGATTCCTCCGGTCCCAGCGAACGGGACGAGGATGAGCTGACGAAACAGCGGTGATCGTCATTGTTCACCTCGCCCCGCTTGCAGGGGCGAGGGAGAGCACCTGCAATCGCGGTTACAGCGTCCCGGGGAAGGCGCCGCCATCGAGCAAAATGTTCTGGCCCGTGATGAAGCCGGCCCGGGAGCCGCACAGGAAGGCGCAGGCATAGCCGAACTCGTCGGGATCGCCGAAGCGGCCCGCGGGGTTGAGCTTGGCGCGCTCGGCCAGGATCTGATCCGGCGTGATGCCGCGCTTCTCGGCTTCGGCCTTTGCGGTGCCGCGCAGACGATCGGTCTCGAACGGGCCCGGCAGCAGGCCGTTGATGGTCACGTTGTTGATCACCGTTTTGCGCGAGAGGCCAGCGATGAAGCCGGTGAGGCCGGCGCGTGCGCCGTTGGAGAGGCCGAGGATGTCGATCGGCGCTTTCACCGCGGCCGAGGTGATGTTGACGATGCGGCCGAACTTGCGCGCCATCATGCCGTCCACGGTCGCCTTGATCAGCTCGATCGGCGTCAGCATGTTGGCGTCGATCGCCTTGATCCAGTCGTCGCGGGTCCAGTTGCGGAAGTCGCCGGGCGGCGGCCCGCCGGCGTTGTTGATCAGGATGTCCGGCTCGGGGCAGGCCTTCAGCACGGCCTCGCGGCCCGCCGGCGTCGTGATGTCGCCGACGATCTCGGTGACTGTCACGTCCGGATAGGCTTTGCGGATGTCGTCGGCCGTCTTCTTCAAGGCCTCGGCGCCGCGCGCAGTCAGCGTGACATGAACGCCCGCTTCGGCAAGCGAGATGGCGCAGGCGCGCCCCAAGCCCTTGCTGGATGCGCAGACGATGGCGCGGCGACCTTTGATCCCAAGATCCACTGTTTCACTCCCGTAATGTCAGGCAGGTTTTCGATGCCGCCACTCTATCGAACCTTGGCGCCGCTGATAAGGGACGGGCTCGCATCAAAATGCATGCGCGCTTGCGCGGCGATGCAAATGCGCCTGATCAGATGCGCCGTTCCTGCTTGAGGCGGTCGATCGTGGCCGCAGCCTCCGGCGGCAGCGACTTGAAGCCCATCTGGCCGACCGTCGAGAACAGCGGCCGCAGATGCGAGCCGGCGAGGAAGGGCGGCTGGTGGTTGGCCGGCACGATCCGGTCGAACACCAGCACCAGCGTGGTCGCGACAAGGCCGACCCTGATGGCACCGAGCGCGGCGCCGCCGAGGCGGTCGCCGATACCGGCCTCGCCGATGGTGTCGTTCAGCGCGATGCGGCCGATATGCCCGAACAGCATGCCGACCACCACGAAGATGCCGAAGAACCATATCCAGTTCTGCAGCAGCGGCGAGTTCGGATTGCTGGTAATCTGCGGTGCAATGAGCGGCATCAGCGCAACCGCGATGGGCGCGGCGAGGAGATAGGCGAGGATGGTCATGGCGCTGCGGAGCAGGCCGGTCCTGAAACCGAAACCGACCGCGATCGCGAGCGCCGCATAGACCGCGAGATCGAAGCTGTTCATGAGCGGGAGCCTGCCATGGAACGAATGAACGCCGAACCGATCATTCCGGTTTCAGATCGCTAAAATCGTCTGTATTGATGGGCTCCAAAAGCTCAAGGGTTGCGCCAATGTCAGACTTATTCGACGTCAGTCAAGAAACCGTCCTCGTGACCGGCGCGAGCCAGGGGCTGGGGCGGCAGTTTGCCCGGGTTTTGGCGGCACATGGCGCAGCCGTCGCGCTCGCGGCGCGGCAAACGGACAAGCTGAAGAGTCTCGAAGAGGAGATCCGCGGCAAGGGCGGCCGTGCGGCGGCGGTCGCGCTCGATGTCACCGACACCGCCTCGATCGCCAGGGCGGTTGATGCAACGGAAGCCGCGCTCGGCCCCGTCACGGTTCTGATCAACAATGCCGGCATCGCCATCGAGAAGCTTGCGACCGAGCAGACCGAAGCTGATTGGGACGCGGTGATCGGCGCCAATCTCAAGGGCGCCTATTTCCTCGCGACCGAAGTCGCGCGGCGCATGATCGCGCGCCAGCAGGAAGGCAACATCGTCAACATCGCCTCCGTGCTCGGCACCGGCGTCCTGAAGGCGGTCTCACCCTACGCGATCTCCAAGGCCGGCATCCTCCAGGCGACCAAGGCAATGGCACTGGAGCTTGCAGGGCAAAACATCCGCATCAACGCACTCGCGCCCGGCTATATCGACACCGAGATGAACCACGCGTTCTGGTCGACACCGCCCGGCGAGCGTCTGACCAAGCGCATCCCGCAGCGCCGCGTCGGCGCCGAGTCCGATCTCGACGGCGCCATCCTGCTGCTGGCGTCGAAGGCATCGCGGTACATGACGGGGAGTGTGGTGACGGTGGATGGCGGGTTCTTGTTGAATTGAACTCTTTCTTCACCTCGCCCCGCTTGCGGGGAGAGATCGCATCGCATCGAAGATGCGATGCGGGTGAGGGGGACTCTCCGCGAGTCCGCCTCTCACCGTTTTCGCGGATAGAGGCCCCTCACCCCAACCCTCTCCCCGTAAGAACGGGGAGAGGGAGAAGAACTACCGCATCTCCGCCCGGATCATATCCGCCGCCTTCTCGCCGATCATGATGGTCGGCGCATTGGTGTTGCCGCCGATCAGCGTCGGCATGATCGAAGCGTCCACAACGCGTAAGCCTTCGACGCCGTGCACCTTCAACGCCGGATCGACCACGGCCATCGCGTCGGTGCCCATCTTGCAGCTGCCGACGGGGTGATAGACGGTGTCGACGCGCTCGCGCAGCAGTGCGCGGATGTCGTCGTCGGTACGCACGTTGGCGGTGAACATGTCCTTGGTCTGGAGCGCGCGTAGCGAAGGCGTCTCCATCAGGCGGCGCGTGGTCTTGAAGCCCGCGACCATGGTCTCCAGATCATCCGCTTCGCCAAGGAAATTCGGGTCAATCAGCGGCGCTTGCATCGCATCGCGGCTTGCAAGCGAAACGTTGCCGCGGCTCTTCGGCCTGAGCAGGCAGACGTGACAGGAGAAGCCGGTGCCGCCATGGCGCTTGCGGCCGTGGTCGTCGACCATGGCCATGCCGAAATGCAACTAGATATCGGGAATGGCGAGGTTGCGCTGCGTCTTCAGGAAGCCGCCGCATTCGGCGAAGTTGGAGGTGAGGGGGCCGCGCCGTTCCCTGCGGTATTGCAGGATGGCGCGGATCAGCCGCGGCATGCCCTTGAGCGAGATGCCCGCGAAATTGGGATTGTCGGACATGTAGCCGAAGATGAAGTCGGGATGATCCTGCAAATTCTGTCCGACGCCTGGCAGATGATGCAAGCTCTCAATGCCGTGTTCACCGAGCGTGGCCGCATCGCCGGCGCCTGACAGCATCAGCAGCTGCGGCGACTGGAACGCGCCGGCGGCCAAGATCACCTCGCGTCGCGCGCGAAGCTGTTTCAATTCCTTGCCCTGCCGGTACTCGACGCCGACCGCGCGCCTGCCCTCGAACAGGATGCGCGTGGCATGCGCCTGCGTCTCGACGCGCAAATTGGCGCGCTTGCCGATGTGCGGATGGACATAGGCGCGCGCCGCGCTCCAGCGCTCGCCGTTCTTCTGCGTCACCTGGTAGATGCCGAGGCCTTCATGGTCGTCGCCGTTGAAATCCTCGCGGAGGCGGAACTGTCCTTCTTGCGCTGCCTGCAGGAAGATCTGCTGCACCGAATTGCCGGAGCGCAGCTTGTTGACGGCGAGGGGGCCGTCCTTGCCGTGATATGCGCCGTCGAAATCGGAATTATTCTCGGCGCGCTTGAAATACGGCAGCACGTCCGTATAGGCCCAGCCGGTGTTGCCGAGCGAAGCCCAGTGGTCGTAGTCGGAGCGGTGGCCGCGAATATAGACCATGGCGTTGATCGCCGAGGAGCCGCCGAGCCCTTTTCCGCGCGGCTGGTAGCCAATGCGGCCGTTCAGCCCCTTCTGCGGCACGGTGTTGAAGGCCCAGTTGTTGACGGTGCCCGCCACCATCAGCACCAGCGCGCCCGGCGTGGTCACGACCCAGTTGTCGCAAGCACCGCCGGCATCGAGCAGCGCCACCGATGTTCCCACGTCCTCCGACAGACGTCCCGCCACAGCACAGCCGCCCGAGCCCGCGCCCACGACGACGAAATCGAATGTATTGGTCACTTATGTTTCCCCCTGCAATTTTCCTCTTCTCGTCATTCCGGGGCGCGCGCAGCGCGAACCCGGAATCCATCCATCCGCATGATTGGTGGCGAGATGGATTCCGGGTTCGCGCTGGCGCGCGCCCCGGAATGACGGGTGGCTACGACATGAACCGCATCAGCTTCTCCAACCGCGCGATCTTGCCGCCATAGGGCGGATAGAGGTCGGCGAGGCGGTTGAATTTCGAGCGGTAGAACACCGGCTTCAGCTTGCTGAACGTGCGAAAACCCCACTCGCCGTGATAGGCGCCGGTGCCGGAGGCGCCGACGCCGCCCATCGGCTGGTTGATTTGCGTGAAGTGGAACAGGCAGTCGTTGACCGTGACGCCGCCGGAGACGGTGCGCGACAGCACCTCGTCGCGCGCGGTGCGGTCCTTGCCGAACCAGTACAGCGCCAGCGGCCGGTCGCGCCGGTTGACGAAGGCGATCGCCTCAGCCGGCTCACGATAGCCCAGCACCGGCAGCACGGGCCCAAAGATCTCCTCCTGCATCACCGCCATCGCTTCGGTCGCGCCGACGATCAGCGTCGGCGGGAATTTGCGATGCGCCTTCCAGTTGGGATCGTCGGGCTTTGCCGGTTGCAGGATCTTGGCGCCGCGCTGTGCCGCGTCCGCGACGAGGCCTTCGAGCCGGGCATAATGCCGGTCGGAGATGATCGAGGTGTAATCCTTGTTGGCGGGATCGGTGCCGAACATGCGCCGCATCTGCGCGCGCACCTTCTCGGCGATGGCCTGCAACGAGCGCTCCGGCACCAGCAAATAATCCGGCGCGATGCAGGTCTGCCCGGCATTGAGCAGCTTGCCGTAGGCGATGCGCTCGGCCGCCTCGTCGAGATCGGCGGACGCATCGATGATTGCCGGCGACTTGCCGCCAAGCTCGAGCGTCACCGGCGTGAGATTGCGCCCCGCGGCCTCCGCGACCAGCCGCCCGACCCGGGTCGATCCGGTGAACACCAAATGATCGAACGGCAGGCTCGCAACGGCCTTTGCGATCTCGTCCTCGACACCAGTGACGAGTATCTCCGTGGCATCGAACCTCTGGGCGACCATCTCCTTCAGCAGCGCCGAGAAGTGAGGGACCAGCTCGCTCGGCTTGATGATGACGAGGTTGCCGGCGGCGAGCGCGCCGATCGCGGGCGCGAGCGTGAGCTGGAGCGGATAATTCCAGGGCGCGATGATGCCAACCACGCCGAGCGGCTGCGGGATCAGCCGGTTGCGCGCGGGCAGGAATTGCAGCGCGGTCGCCACCCGCCGCGGCGCCATCCAGGTTTTCAAATGTTTGGTCGCATCCCGGATTTCGGAGAATACCAGCATCGTCTCGGCGATGGTCGTCTCCACAGCCGAGCGGTGGCCGAAATCGGCCGAGATCGCCTGCCGGAAGCGTTCCTCGTTATCGGCGACCACCGCGCGCAGCCGCGCCAGCCGGTCGAGCCGCTCGGCCATCGTCGCGGCCGGTTCGGCCCGCGACCGCGCGACCATGGCATGGAAGGCGTCCTCGAGCGCCCGCAGCGGGGCGCTGGTCAGGGATCGGTCCAAGGATGGCTCCAAGGCGTTGCTCCCTAAAATGATGTTTTTCCGCTGTTTTGCTGCCGCAGGCTGGCCCTTTGTGGAACTTCTGGCAAGAGCGCGCCGAACGGGCCGAAATTCGGCCCATCTGCCTGTCATAAAGTCGAAAAAAACGTCCCCGCAGCCCTTTCCAAAGGCAGCCCGGGTTGGTACATACCGCCCGCACCCGACGGGCTTTGCCCCGGGGTTGCCTTCCAAGGAAGCCTTTGGGACGCGAGAGCAAGCCACGCGAGCAGCGCCGGCCCTCATCCATCGTCCCCGGCATTTTGGCGAAGGCGCGCAACGGTTTAACGCGGGGTGGAGCAGCCCGGTAGCTCGTCAGGCTCATAACCTGAAGGTCATAGGTTCAAATCCTATCCCCGCAACCAAGTTGGTAAAAGAAACCCGGCAATCTCAATAGATTGCCGGGTTTGTCTTTTGGCCCAGTGTCCAATCGCAATGACATCAATCACTTGGCTCACAGGTTCAAATCACCCGCAACCAAGCGCAGTCGGCAGGCGACGTGTCCGGATGTGGGTGTGCCTCCGGTTGGTTCGGCACCGCAAGGCATACGCCGCGACTTGCCGTTGTATCCGGGGACCGCTTCGCTCACACGGGGCCGGCCGACGCCGCCAGACGGATCATCATCCACGGCGCACTTACCTTCGTCGCGTCGGTCTGCCGGATGCTACAACATTAGCACGATCCAAAGGAGAGATCGCGGTTCCGCAATCTTCCTCGGCGGATAGCCCACCGTTCATGACTATAGCGCATGACACGATCGAGCGCCGCCCGCGAACCCAGCGTTTTCCCGGGCATGCAGGCGATGACAGCATTCCGGTCCTCGATGCCTTGCTCATCAACGATCCATGTCCGCAGTTCCTCACCGGCAAGCCGAGCGGCGATCCGGTCAGGCGTCGGATCAATGTCGTTTGACACCATCACGTTCATCACTATCCGGCCGCCCGGTGCCAAGCGCGAGCGGATTGCGTCGCAGGTCTCGGCATCGAACTCATCCGTAAACCGAAATCCCGGTCCACCGACGTCGACCGCAATGCCGTCGTAGTAGGTGCGATCATCGAGCACGAATTTCCGAAAGTCGGAGACAATGCAGGGCAATTCGTCCGGCAGGTCGAAAAACTTGTGTGCAAGTACGAAGCTGATCGGGTTGTTGTCGACGATGGTCAACCTCTTCCCAAGACGCGACAGTCTTGTCGCAAGATTTCCTCCGCCGCAGCCCAAAACGAGGATTTGTTCGGAGCACGACAGTAGTTCATCCATGAGCTTGACGTAGGTGAATACGCTTTCGCCATCGGGCGTTGCCTGGCTTTGCCTGACGCCTTCCTCGAAGTACACGCGTGTTCCGTCCCAGGAACACTCAACGATTTCGATCTGCCCGTTCCTGCCTTGATAACGTCCCAGCAATTTCACGGCAGACAACCACGGTAAGAGTTGAGCATTATAATACATGCACCAAACATCTATTATCATGTGATGCGCGGTACGCCAATTGTTTCGGGAATTGCACATAATGTTTCCGTATCCTTGAGAGAAAATCGGGTGCACGGGCTCGACACCCTCGGTTCGTTCTAATGAATCAAATTTTCAGTTGATATATTTTGCATCTAAACTGATGCTTGAAACAATAATTTGGATAGCATAGATGTATCGAATGCAAATCCCACTGGAGGCGGCCATTTCATGATTACGGCCAACCAACTCAGGGCGGCCCGTGCGCTCCTGAATATAGATCAGCGGCAAACTGCCGATCTTGCAGATCTTTCAGTCCCTACCATCCAGCGCATGGAAGCGAGCGACGGCGTTATCCGCGGGAACGTCGATTCTCTGATGAAGCTGGTTTCCGCGCTGGAGAATGCGGGGATCGAATTGATCAATCCGGGCGTTACGAGCTCAGCCGGTGGCCGCGGCGTTCGCCTCAGGGAACACGTTACAAAGCCAAAGATGAAGAACGTGAAGCAGTCCAAGCCCTCGCCGCGGCGGACTTTGGAGCGGACTCGATAAATAACGTGGTTCTCGAACAACGGATTTCCGGATCGAAGACGATGAAAAGCGCTCAAAGAAAATATTCTCGCAAGCGGACTTTGGCGCCCTAAGACGCTCAGACTGCATAATCAAAATCAATACGCGGCGCCGGTCGCGGCATGTGCGTTTGCTTCGAAACTGGCCACGCAGACGCTCATCAGCGCCGACCACAATATGGGCGCGGCAGCGCAGGGGCCGAGATGCCCGTTCAGCGCCACAAGGATGTCGGGAGGCAGCTACAGGGCAAACGACGCGCATCCGAGAGATGCAAGAAAGAGACAGATGGCGAGCATGCCGGCTGAACGATCCGGCTCGGAAGACGACATCGGGTGCGAAGCGTGGCGGATTCGCGTAGTCGTCAATGTAACATAGCGGTGCTTTGTCAGGCTCCCCTGCGGCGAACACCACGTAGATCAATGGCAGCAACGAGATCAATGAGACCACCGGGGTGCGACCGGATACGCTGGAATCATTATCCCGATATTGTACGAAAAGGGCCACCAACGGAGTGATCATAAGGACTATTGCGGCATGAACGCACCCCGCGATCAAGCCGGCTTGGAATAGCCGAAGTCGTCTGCAGAGCCCTCAAGCGGAAGTGGCGCTTTTTGCCGTTCGATCGAGCAGGGAAAGAAGTCCCTGCAAAATCGTAACGGGCGGTGGCGGACAGCCCGGAATATGAAGATCGACGGGAACGATTTGCGAGACCCCTCCGACCACCGCGTAGCTGCCGGCAAAACACCCGCCATCTCGTGCGCAGTCTCCGAGGGCAATGACCCATTTCGGGTCCGGGGTCGCATGATAGGTTCGCTCCAGTGCATCGCGCATGTTTTTGGTCACGGGCCCCGTGACCAAGAGAACGTCGGCGTGGCGTGGCGAGGCGACGAAGCGGATACCAAAACGTTCGACATCGTAATAGGCATTGCTCAGCGCATGGATCTCCAGCTCGCAACCATTGCATGACCCGGCATCGATTTCGCGAATCGAGAGGCTTCTACCGAGCCGTCGCCGTGCGGCACGCTGCAAGGCCGTGGCGAGTTCTTCGACGGCGGCCTCGTCGAGCGCGGGAGCCTGCTCCGTGAGCGGGCCCCGGAACAAACTTTGAAAGAGAAGTTTGCGCATCGTCTCTCCTACTGGTCCTGCCCGGAATAGGAACAGTTGAACGATTTGTTGCAGAGCGGGAAGTCGGCGACGATGTTGTTTTCGATGGCCGCTTCGAGCAGCGGCCATTGAAACCAGGATGGATCGCGAAGATGGCAGCGGTCGGTCCGGCCACCGTCGATCCGGAGCCAGACCAGGATGTCGCCCCTGAAACCTTCGACCAGCGCCATGCCCTCGCGTGGCCCCGCCACGGAGGCGATCGGTACGCTCAGCGGGCCGCCGGGAAGCCGCTCCAGAACCTGATTTACCAAGGAAAGACTCTGCTCGACTTCCCGAATCCGGATCCAGATGCGGGCATTGACGTCACCCTCGTCGAGCACCGGCACCTCGAAACGCAGCTCGCCATACGGCGGATAGCCGGGAGCGCGACGGGCATCGAACGTCCTCCCGGACGCGCGACCCACATAGCCTCCCGCACCGTATTGTTTTGCCAGCACCGCCGTGACGATGCCGGTGTCGACGGTACGATCCTGGAGCGAAGCGGTGTTGTCGTAGAGTTCGACCAAGACGGGAAAGCGAACATGGACATTATCGAGCGCCGCACGGATGCTTGCCTGCCCCTTTTCGTCGAGATCGCGAACCACCCCTCCGGGAACGATGACGTCCCGCATCAGGCGGTGACCGAAGGCTGTGTTGGCTGCGCGGAGAATGTCCTCGCGCAGCACGTTGCAGTGGGCCTGCATCAAGCCGAACGACGCGTCGTTGCAGATCGCGCCGATGTCGCCGAGGTGATTTGCAAGCCGCTCAAGTTCGGCCAGCAGCACCCGCAGCCAGACCGCGCGATCTGGCACCTCCAATTGCAGGGCGGCCTCGGCGGCTTTCGAAAACGCATAGGCATAGGCGACGGTGCTATCGCCCGATACACGTCCGGCGAGTTGCGCGGCGCGCTCGATGCTGGCACCTCGCATCAGCCCTTCGATACCCTTGTGGGTGTATCCCAGCCGCTGTTCCAGCCGGACCACGGTTTCGCCGCTGGCGGTGAACCGGAAATGTCCGGGTTCGATAATGCCGGCGTGCACCGGACCGACCGCAATCTGGTGCAGGCCATCGCCTTCCGCCGGCAGGAAGCGGTAGGGCGAAGTCGTCGCCAGCCCGTCGATTCGATTTCCCAGCGGGGAGCGCACGCCCCAGCGGTTGTGATCGAGCCAGGGGCGGGTGTCGGGCAAGCCTTGCGCCGACAATCCGAACAGATCGCTGACCGTGCGCTCCAGCCGAAGCGCCGGCGGATGGTATTTGCCGACGGAAGGGTAAACGAGATTGGGGCAATCCAGGCTGACGACCGCGATATCAGTCGTATCCCGGTCCATGATCGCCATGTGTACGGTCGAGGGTTCACCCCAGAGGCCAATGAGGGTCCAGCGCCCCTGTGCCAGTTCGCTCGCTGCAAATTGCCAGACGGCAGCATCGACCACGACGCGCGGCCATGGATGATGCTGCTGGATCTTGCGGCCTTCCAGCATCAGGTCAATCAGCGATGGCATGTCGCGTTATTCCTTCGCTATCCAAGGAGACGAGCCACGTTCTGGAACCAGACGACGAGCGGCGCCGGCAGATAGATTCCCGCGCCCAGAACCAGTGAAAGATGCGCAAACATCGGCAGGTAGGAAGCTTCCGCCGACGCCGTGCTGCCGCGAGGCGCGCCGAAGGCGACGCTGGTCAGGCGCAACGTCAATGCGCCAAACGCCAGCAGAAGCCCGAACACCAGCACGATCGCCAGCAGCGGCTGCCGCGCGAAGGTCGAACTCACGACGAGAAATTCGCTCATGAAGATGCCTAGCGGCGGCAGCCCGGCGATCGCGACCACGCCCACTACGAAACCCCAGCCAAGCGCCGGGTGGGTGACCGTCAAACCGCGGATCCTGTTGATCCGCTGCGTGCCCTTGATCTGCGAGATATGGCCGACGGCGTAGAAGATCGCCGACTTGGTCAGGCTGTGCATCACCATGTGCAAGAGTCCGGCGAAATTAGCGAGCGGGCCGCCCATTCCGAACGCAAACACGATGATGCCCATGTGTTCGATCGAGGAGTAGGCAAACAGCCGTTTGATGTCGCGACGGCGGTAGAGCATGAACGCCGCGAAAACCAGCGAGACGAGTCCCATCGTCACCATCAGCGGCCCCGGGGCGATCGCGTTGGGATTGGCGGCGAGCATGATCTTGAAGCGTAGCAGCGCGTAGAGCGCGACGTTCAGGAGCAGGCCCGATAGCACGGCCGATATCGGGGTCGGACCTTCGGCGTGGGCATCGGGCAGCCAGGCGTGCAGCGGCGCAACACCAACCTTGGTTCCGTAGCCAAGAAACAGGAATATGAAAGCGACATTGAGGAGGGCGGGATCGAAGTCGGCAGCGTGCTGCATCAACAGCGTCCAGACCATGCCGTCCTGACCTTCGCCGACGATCGGCCGTGCCGCCATATAGACGAGGATCGTGCCGAACAGGGCGAACGCAATTCCGACGCTGCCCAGGATAAAATATTTCCACGCCGCTTCTAGGGCGGCGTGCGTGCGATAGATACCGACCATCAGCACCGTAGTTAGCGTCGCGATTTCGACCGCGACCCACATCAGGCCGATATTGTTCGACACGAAAGCCAGATTCATGCCGAACATCATGGTCTGGAACATGGCATGATAGAAACGCAGGTACACCGGCGTCAACCGGCCTGTCTCAAGTTCGTGCGCGATATAGCTCGCGCTGAAGATGCTGGTCGTCGATCCGACGAAGGTGTTGAGCACGATGAAAACGATATTGAGATCGTCGATCAGCACGTATGGCCCAGGCTGCGGTCGGTTGATGACGAAGAGGGAAAGCGCCGATAGAAAGGTCGCGAGGCTTGCAATGACGTTCAGCCGCGCCGTCAGCCGGTAGCCGGGCAGGATCGCCAGCAGTGCCGCCGAGCCGATCGGAGTCAGCAGCACCGCCGTCACAGGATCGAAGGAGGGCAAGTTCATCGGCGCTCGCCCCGGTAGTCATCCAGGGTGGAAACGTCGACAGAATCGAAGCGTTCGCGGATTCGGAACAGGAAGATGCCGATGACGATGAAAGCGATCAGGATCGAGAACGCCACGCTGATCTCGACGACGAGCGGCATACCTTTGGCACCGGTCGCCGCCAACACCAGTCCGTTCTCGAGCGACATGAATCCCACGACCTGACTGACGGCGTTGCGGCGCGTCACCATGACCAGAAGTCCGAGCAGTACGACCGACAGGGCGAAGGCGAGATCTTCGCGCGCCAGCGGATCGGCCTCGGCGGTCACGCGCAGCATCAGGACCATGGAGAGCGCGACCAACGCCATCCCGGCCAGCATGGTCGGGCCAATACCCACGGCTGACTCGATGTCGCGATGAATGCCGAGCTGCTTGACGATGCGATGCAGTGCCACCGGAATGACGATCGCTTTGAACACAAGGGCTATGGCCGCCGTGATGTAGAGATGAGGCGCGTGCTGAACAAAGGCTTGCCAGGCGACGGAAAGCGCAAGCACGACGGCGTGGAGGGCAAAGACGTTGAGCAGCGAATAAAGCCGGTCCTGGTACAGCATCATGAAGCTGATCAGAACGAGACCGCCCGCGAGCGTATGCGAGATATCGAAGGCGAGGCTGTGCATCTGCATCAGAAACTCCTCGATACGAATAGGAGGAGGGTTCCGAGCAAGCCCAGCATGAGGGCGGCCCCGAGGAATTGCGGAATGCGGAAAATTCTCATTTTGGCGGAGGCGGTCTCGAACAGTGCGAGCAGGAAGCCGGCGGCAGCGAGTTTGACGAGATAGGCGCCGGCGCCAACGGCGTATGCCAATGAACCGGTGCCAAACAGGGCGATCTTCCAGGGCAAGAACACGCAGGCGATCAGCGAGATGTAGAGCAGGAGCTTGAGAAACGCGCCGAATTCGATCATCGCGAGATGGCGGCCGGAATATTCGAGAACCATCGCCTCATGCACCATCGTGAGTTCCAGATGCGTGGCCGGGTTGTCGACCGGGATACGCGCGTTCTCGGCGAGCGCCACCATGATCAGTGCGATGACCGCCATTCCCAGTGACACCCGTAGTCCGACATAGGACGACGCCATGAAATTGGCCACCGTTGAAAGCTGGGTTGAGCCGGCAACAAGCGCCATGCAAAAGAAAATCAGCAGCATCGCAGGCTCCGCCAGTGCCGCGATCATGACTTCGCGGCTGGAGCCGATGCCGCCAAAACTGGTGCCGACGTCCATTCCCGCGAGCGCCAGAAAGAAGCGCGCGCTTCCGAGCAGAGCAACGATGGCGATCAGATCGGCGGTCCAGTTGAACAGCAGCCCTGTCGCAAAGGTCGGCACCAGGGCGGCGGCAACCCAGATCGCGGCAAAGGTCACATAGGGTGTCACGCGGAACAGCCACGAGGCGTTGTCGGCCAGCACCACCTCCTTGCGGAGCAAGCGCAGGAGGTCGCGATACGGCTGAAAGACCGACGCGCCCTGCCGCAGCACCAACCGCGCCTTGATCTTGCGCACGAAGCCGGTCAGCAGCGGCGCGAGCACGAGCACCAGCAGCATCTGCACACCCTGCACCACGATGTCCGAGATCACGACCATATCGCGAGCACCAGGAGCAAGGTGACGAGGGTGGCAAACACGAGACTGAGATATCGCCGGATGGTCAGGAACTGGACGCGGTTGAGCCGATCGGCTGAAACGCTGACCGCGCCCGCGATTGGTTGATACATTCCCTCCCAGACCAGATCATGCAGTTCGATCCGCAGCCGCGCCGGCCTGGTTTCTCCGGGTGCCGGCATGTCGACATGGTCGCGGGCGTGGAACACGAGTGTGCCGAAAACACGGCGGATCGGCTGTGCGAAGCTTCCGGCCGAATATTGGGCCGCAGGCGTCGGGTCGGAGAAACCGCAGCCCCAGGCGGGTCCCCGCCGCAGCGCATGCGAGGCGAAGCGATGGATAACGAAGACGGCCAAGGAAGCCGATATCGTGATGAATAGCATCACCAGCAATCCGTTGTACGAACTGCGGCTCTCCGCAATCGGCACGATTGAAAGCCAGGGTTCATTGGCCTGGATCGGCATGCGGCCACCGAGGATCTCGATCATGATCCGCGAAAGCGCATCGATCACCAGTCCCGGCAGGATTCCGGCCAGTAAGCAGATGGCGGCGAGGACGAACATGGCAGTGAGCGAGTAACGGTCGACCTCGTGGGCGGTTTGCGCGGCCGTGCTGCGCGGTCGCCCGAGAAACGTCACGCCAAACATCTTGACGAAGCATGCCGCGGCCAACGCAGCCGCCAGCGCCAATAGCGCGCCGACAGCGGGTACCGTGATCTTCAGCGCCCATTGCGGCAACTCCGGACTTTGCAGCACGGCCTGGAACATGAGCCATTCCGAAACGAAGCCGTTGAAGGGCGGCAATGCCGAGATCGCGACGCAGCCAACGAGAACGACGAAGCTGGTGAGCGGCATGCGATGAATGAGACCACCCAGCCTGTCCATGTCCCGCTCGCCCGTCGAGGTCAGGACCGCGCCGGCTCCGAAAAACAGCAGGCTCTTGAAAAAGGAATGATTGAGAACGTGAAACAGCGCCGCCGTGAAGGCCAACGCCGCCTCGAGCTTCAGCCCGTTGGCCTGGAAAGCCAGGGCGAGGCCGAGGCTGGCAAAGATGACCCCAACGTTTTCAATCGTACTATACGCGAGCAGGCGCTTCAGATCCTTTTCCATCATGGCGTAGAGGATTCCCATGACGGCGGTGATGCCACCGAGGATCAGCACGATCACACTTGCCCACCAGATCGGTTGTCCCAGCAGGTCGAAGATGACGCGAATAAAGCCGTAGATCGCGACTTTGGTCATGACGCCGCTCATCAGCGCTGAAACGTGGCTTGGCGCGGCGGGATGTGCGAGCGGCAGCCACACATGCAACGGCACAAGGCCGGCCTTTGAACCGGCTCCGAGCACCATCAGGATCAATACCAATGCCGCGGCGTACGGTGTGTGTTGGGCGGCGCGGATGGCCGCGAATCCGTAGTCACCCGTCGGTCCCGCCAGCAGGCCGAAAGCCAGCAGCAATGCGAGCGTGCCGAAGCTTGCCATCACCAGGTAAACATAACCCGCCTTCGCGTTGCCCGGTTCACGATGGTGCGATATGACCAGCGCCCAGGAGGCGAGCGACATGAATTCCCAGCAAAGCAGATAGGAAAACGCGTCATCCGCCAGGACCACAAGATTCATCCCGGCCAGAAAGGCAGGGAAGAAGGGAAGGACGCGGTGCGGCGCCGGATCGTGGTGGCCATAGCCAAGACCGTAAAGGCTGGCCGATGCGCCTCCCAGATTGACGACGACAAGGAAGAACGCCGCCAGCGCATCCAGGCGGAAATGGGCGCCAAGCCACGGCAGCCCGATCGGCAGGATCAGGTCGGAGACATTCAGAACGTCACCGACCAGATAGCGAATCGACCCGAACAATGCGACCAGGGAAACAGCCATAGTGACGCTGTAAACGATTGCCGTGGAACTCTTTGCGCGGCTCAGAACGATCGCAAGCCCGGCGATCCCCAACAATCCCGCGGCACATGACATCTGCAAAACGACGGGAGCCATCAAGCGCCGCCCCTCGTTCGATTCGATGCTTTGTGTTCTGGCTGATTGTCCAAATCGGCTTTAGCTGAACCCGAATTCATCTTCAGTCGCACGCCTCGTCCCTGCGAATTGCTGACGGCTCCTTCGTCGATCATCTCGATCCCGGCGGCGTCGAATGCGGCAATTAACTTGACCAGCGAATCGACATTGCCTCGGACTATCGTATGGCTTGCCTCCATTCGCTGGATTGTAGGCACGGAGAGTTTGGAGAGTGCTGCTAGCCGGCGCTGATCGATGCCGAGAAGCAGCCTGGCAGCCCGCAATTGAGCTGCCGTGATCATCGAAATCTGCGTCACCGTCGGGATCCCGGCCAATATCAAACATGATTTTTGTATCCTAACTAATGATGTAATATTGTCAATAAATGATATCTAGGATATCTATTCTAACGGATGCATTTGAAGCGCTGGGCTGCGGGTTTGCGGGGGCCGGGTATATCGATCACCGCGCGGCTTGAGCGAGACATTCTGCCCGCGCAGCAAACGGGCGTGCCCCAGAGTTTCTCAGGGCTGGTTGGAGGGCGAGAGGGTGCCTGCTATTTCGTTCAGACCAAGGCCGCTGATTGCAGGCCTGGGCTCAGATCAGCAGGAAATACTCTAGCCTTCTCAAAGACCGGTGAACGAGGACCAGATGACGCTTCAAAGGTCACCATCAACGAATGTCGGTATCGGTGGTTGCGCCTCCCCGCAACCGGCGGCCGTTAAAGCGGATTAGCCGGGACGCTTCTTTCATCCTCGATTCGATAACATCCTCTGGAGGATTTCCTCGATCGAATGTGGCGAAATGCCTAGCTCGGCAAATCCTGGCATCTCCGGTGATGGCACGGAGTCGATCCGCATCAGCTCCACCTGATTACGAGTAAGGGGTGAACGAGGGAGTATTTCGGAGGCCGATGCCAGCGCGTGCCAGATGGCAAACGGCATTGGAATCAGGAGAGGCGCGAGGCCAGCTTGATGCGCGATCGCTCTGAGCAGTTGCTCGTAAGAGTAGGGGGTCGGGCCGCCGAATTCAAAGACCGTCGGGTAAGTCTCGGCTCGCTCCATGATTCGGGCAACCGCCTCCGCAACGTCTTCGACATAGGCCGGTTGCAATCTGGTCCGGCCGCGGCCGAACATCGGATAGATCGGAAGCCGAAGGAGCTTGAGGATGGTGTTGAGAAACGCGTCGTCCGGTCCGAACATCACAGCCGGGCGGACGACAAATGCATCGGCGAATTCCGCGCGGACTGCCTGTTCACCTTCGCCGCGCTTTCGGATGTAGCAGGATGGCGAGGCGGCGTCGGCACCGATCCCCGAAACGTGAACAAGCCGTTCGACTCCAGCCCGGTGGGCCTGGGCTGCTACCCGTTGAGCCGACTCGACGTGAACGGAGTGAAAAGTCTCCAGTCCGCGCTCGCGATAAAGGCTGACCGCGTTTATGACGCCGTAGGCGCCAACCAGCGCATCCGCGACCGATCGCTCGTCGTGAATGTTGGCCTCTACGGATTGAAGTTGCGGATTCTCGGGACAAGACTGGCTGTATCCCCCGTCCGGATGCCTTGATGCGATCCGGACGGAAAATTCGCGATGGCGCAGATGGCGAACGATGCGGTTGCCGAGAAAGCCCGTTCCGCCGAACACGGTGATGGTGCGACCGCTCGTTGCTGCTTTGGCTAGCGTTCGCGGCTCCATGGGAAGAGTGAGGCCGGGAAATCCGCCGCATAGCGGTGACCTATCGGTGGGCGGGGCTGTTCTTCCGGTGGATTCGGGTCAGGCTCGACCACCTTCCGATAAAGATGCCAGGTGGCATGACCGAGCACCGGCAGCACGACGGCAAGACCGACGAAGAACGGTAGCGAACCGATCGCCAGCAGTGCCGCAACAACCAGACCCCATACCGCCATCGGAACTGGATTCTCCCTCACGGCCCGCAGCGACGTCCGGATTGCGTCGATCGCAGTCGCGTGCCGGTCGAGCATCAGCGGAAACGACACTACACTGACGCACAGGGCCGCGACGGCGAACAGGAAGCCAACGCCGCAGCCGACGATGATGAGCGACCATCCTTCCGGCGTCGTCAAAACACGCGTTGCGAAGTCAGGGATGCTTGCAGCAGGGGCGTGGCCGAAAGTTGCAATGTAGATCGCGTCCGCGGCGGCGATCCAGACCCCGAACAGAACCAGCAAGAGGATGCCGAGTTCGAGCATGGCGCCGAAGGACGGTGCGCGCAACACGTGCATGGCATCCCATGCTGCTGCTTCCTCTCCGCGCTCGCGGCGCCGGCTGAGTTCGTAGAGGCCGAGCGCGGCGAAAGGACCGATCAAGGTAAAGCCGGCGGCGAGCGGAAAGAGCAGCGGCAGCACCGAATAGCCGATCACAAGTCTGAACAGGACAAGTCCGAGGACGGGATAAATCACGCACAGGACGACGGCGTGAGTTGGGATGGCCTTGAAGTCTTCCCAGCCCAGGCGCAACGCGTTGCCCAGGTCGGAAAGGCTGATCTTGCGAACGACAAAGGCGGTAGAGACGCCAAATACGTCTAGTTTGGGTCTTGCGAATACTGTGGCCATGGCTCCGGTCTCCTTGCTTGTGACCGCAGGGGAACGGAGCGCACCCAAAACGCACGCATCCGCCTCATCCGCGAAAATCGCGATCGACCCCGGCAAATCAGGTTCAACAAGAAGAAGCTTTGCCGGACGACACTTGTCGCGACCGGTACAGTGAAATTAGTCCGATACACGATAGAAGCAAGATATAGCGCTCGCGGTTGGGTGATTTGTGCATCTGCACACATCGATTATTGCGCTGCATCACCAAACGCCCGGTGCCAATGGATGCTCATCGGATTGCGCGTCAGACTCGCGAAACCAGGGCGTGACATGGCCGTTTATTGAGCTATTGACGGTAGGCTCAGCGGGGGCCATCTTAAAGTTCTGAACGTCCCAAGCTCCCGTGAAATGAGCGGTCGTGGCGTGCAGTTCGTGTCAACCCTTTACGTCGCGACCGGTCGAATGGGCGAGGCAAGCGGCACGATGATGGCGAAGATGAAATTCGCCATCGCGACAGACGTGAGCTCCGCCCTTTAACTCGTATCCGCAGCCTTTGGTGGCAAGGATGCATAAAGGATGACTGTAGCGATCATACTGCTTTTGGTAGCGATCGCCTCGGTGCTGTTTCACATTTTCAGCCCGTGGTGGTGGACCCCGCTCGCCTCAAACTGGCGCTACATCGACGACACGATCACCCTGACATTCTGGATCACCGGGGCGGTTTTCTTCGCGGTCGTCGCATTCATGGCCTATTGCGTCTTCCGCTTTCGACACACGGAGGGAAGGCGGGCAGACTACAATCCCGAAAACAAGAAGCTCGAATGGTGGCTCAGCGTGGGGACTGCAATCGGCGTCGCAGCCATGCTGGCACCCGGCCTGGTTGTCTGGCACCAGTTCGTCACTGTTCCGGCCGATGCGACCGAGGTCGAGGTCATGGGACAGCAGTGGCAATGGAGCTATCGGCTCCCCGGAAAGGATGGCCGGCTCGGGACTTCCGATGCCCGCAATGTCGGTTCCGACAATCCCATGGGGTTGAGTCCCGACGATCCCGCCGGACAAGACGATGTCGTCATTCAAAATGACGATTTGCACCTGCCGCTTGGGAAACCGGTGAAGCTATTGCTCCGCTCGATTGACGTCCTGCATGATTTCTATGTGCCGGAGTTTCGGGCGAAGATGGATATGATACCGGGCTCGGTCACATATTACTGGTTCACGCCCACGCGCACCGGAACATTCGAAGTTCTCTGCGCGGAACTCTGCGGTGCCGCGCACGCGCAGATGCGGAGCAAGGTCATCGTAGACGAAGAGAAAGACTATCACGCGTGGCTGGAGAAGCAGCGGACGTTCGCCGAGTTGTCACAGCAGCGCAACGTCGCGAAAGCGGCGTACAAGTCAGGAAGCGAATGAAAATATCGGCGAGGAGCGCTGCATAGCAGACGGCGAACTCTTCGCTGAAGAGAGAGAGACCAAGGAGGAATTCCGATGGTCGATGTCCCGTTTGACACCGTCGCAGGCGTCCCGCCCGCCGAAGTGGGCGAGGTCGAGCTTTATCATCCGAGAAGCTGGTGGACGAGGTACGTCTTTTCGCAGGACGCCAAGGTCATCGCCATCCAGTACTCGATCACGGCGATGTCCATTGGAATGGTTGCGCTGGTGCTGTCATGGCTGATGCGGCTGCAACTCGGATTTCCCGGCACGTTTTCGTTCATCGATCCGAACCAGTATCTCCAGTTCATCACCATGCACGGCATGATCATGGTGATCTATCTTCTCACCGCGCTGTTTCTAGGCGGCTTCGGCAACTACCTTATCCCGCTGATGGTCGGCGCCCGGGACATGGTGTTCCCCTATGTGAACATGCTGAGCTACTGGGTCTACCTGCTCGCGGTCGTGGTGCTGGCCTCGACCTTTTTCGTGCCCGGCGGGCCCACCGGCGCCGGCTGGACGCTGTACCCGCCGCAAGCGATTCTCTCCGGTACTCCCGGGCAGGATTGGGGCATCGTGCTCATGCTGGCCTCCCTGATCCTGTTCATAATCGGCTTCACCATGGGCGGGCTGAATTACGTGGTGACGGTGCTGCAGGCGCGCACACGCGGCATGACGTTGATGCGTTTGCCCTTGACGGTGTGGGGCATCTTCACGGCCACCGTCATGGCGCTGCTGGCCTTCCCGGCGCTGCTCGTCGCCTCGGTGATGTTGCTGCTCGACCGCCTGCTGGGAACCAGCTTCTTCATGCCCACGCTGGTCGAGATGGGCACGTTGACGAAATATGGCGGCGGCAGCCCGATCCTGTTCCAGCACCTGTTCTGGTTCTTCGGACATCCAGAAGTCTACATCGTGGCGTTGCCGGCCTTCGGCATCATTTCCGATCTGATCAGCGTCCACGCGCGGAAGAACATCTTCGGCTATCGCATGATGGTCTGGGCGATCGTGGCAATCGGCGCCCTCAGCTTCGTCGTATGGGCGCACCACATGTATGTGAGCGGCATGCACCCGTATTTCGGGTTCTTCTTCGCCACCACGACGCTCATCATCGCCATCCCGACCGCGATCAAGGTTTACAACTGGGTGCTGACCCTTTGGCGAGGCGACATTCATCTCACCATCCCGATGCTGTTCGCGTTGGCGTTCATCATCACCTTCGTAAACGGCGGCCTGACCGGTCTGTTTCTCGGCAACGTGGTCGTAGACGTTCCGTTGTCGGACACGATGTTCGTTGTCGCCCATTTTCACATGGTGATGGGTATTGCGCCGATCATGGCCGTGTTCGGCGGACTCTATCATTGGTACCCGAAAGTCACCGGACGAATGCTCAATGAGGCGCTTGGACGATTCCACTTCTGGGTCTCGTTCCTCGGAGCCTACGCGATTTTCTTCCCCATGCACTATCTGGGTCTGTTGGGGATGCCCCGCCGCTATCATGACATCGGCGAAACGGCCTTCGTTCCGGCATCCGCCCATGACCTCAATGCGTTCATGAGCGTGGCGGCCCTGATCGTCGGCTTCGCCCAGCTCGTGTTCCTGTTCAATCTGATCTGGAGCCTGTTCAAAGGAAAAGAGGCCGGTGGCAATCCCTGGGGAGCCGCGTCGCTGGAATGGCAAACGCCAGAGACCCCGCCGGGGCATGGCAATTGGGGCAAGGATCTTCCGATCGTCTATCGCTGGGCCTACGATTACAGCGTCCCCGGCGCCGCCACGGATTTCGTGCCGCAAAATGAACCGCCGGCTGGATTGTCGGCGCGCGGGTCGCACCCATGAGCGCCATCATTCTGTTCATGGCCGGAATAGCCGCAATTGCGGGCTGGTGGCTCTCACAGCAGCGGCTGACAGCCAAGCCCTGGCTGGAGGAAGGGCTGATCGTTGATCTTCGCGAACAGAGTACGTCGTCCCTGCCGCCGGCGAAAATCGGGTTGGGCGTGTTTCTTGCGGTCGTCGGTTCGTTGTTCGCACTCTTCATCAGCGCTTACTCCATGCGCATGAACCTGGTGGACTGGCGGACGCTGCCGGTGCCAGCGCTGTTGTGGTTCAACACCGGCGTCCTGGTCTTGAGCAGTGTGGCACTGCAATGGGCGTATATGGCCGCGCGCCGCGACGACATCGACGGCATAAGCGTCGGCCTGTGCGCCGGTGGAGCATCCGCCATTATATTCCTTGTCGGGCAACTGCTGGCGTGGCGCCAGCTGAGTGGTGCCGGGTACTTCCTGGCGTCCAATCCAGCCAATTCGTTCTTCTACCTGATCACCGCGGTGCACGGGCTACATCTGATGGGCGGCCTGGTGGCCTTGGGCAGAACGACGGCCAAGGTATTGCATGGCGCCGAGGCGAGCCAAATTCGCCTGAGCGTGGAACTCTGCGCCATCTACTGGCACTTCCTGCTGTTGGTCTGGCTGGTCCTGCTCGGCCTGCTGACGGGCTGGACAGACAATTTCGTCGACATCTGTCGCCAGTTGCTGAGCTAGGGAAGGCAAGGACCAGATGGCAGAAACGACGCTGATAAACAACGTAGAGCCGCCGGCGCGGCCTGCAGGTTGGCGAGGCATCGCCGCCGATTGGTCCTCGGATCAGCGCGCCTTCAAGAACGTTTCCTGGGGGAAGGCCATGATGTGGATCTTCCTTCTCAGCGACACCTTCATCTTCAGTTGTTTTCTGCTGGCGTACATGACGGCGCGAATGTCCACGACCGTGCCGTGGCCCAATCCCAGCGAGGTCTTCGCCCTTACGATCGGGGACAAGAAAATCCCGCTCATCCTGATCGCTATCATGACCTTCATCTTGATCAGCAGCAGCGGCACGATGGCGATGGCCGTCAACTTCGGTTATCGCCGCGATCGCGTGAAGACTGCAGCCCTGATGTTGGCCACTGCGGCATTCGGCGCAACGTTCGTCGGAATGCAAGCATTCGAATGGACCAAGCTGATCATGGAAGGCGTCCGGCCCTGGGGCAACCCCTGGGGTGCGGCGCAGTTTGGTTCAAGCTTTTTCATGATCACCGGCTTCCACGGCACTCACGTGACGATCGGCGTGATTTTCCTGATCGCCATTGCGCGAAAGGTCTGGCGGGGAGACTTCGATGTCGAGAGGCGCGGTTTTTTCACAAGTCGGAAAGGGCATTACGAGATCGTCGAGATCACCGGCCTGTACTGGCACTTCGTCGATCTCGTGTGGGTGTTCATCTTTGCGCTTTTTTATCTCTGGTGAGGTCGCAGCATGACAAACGTCGCGGTACATCTGGAAGCGCAGCAACACTCGCTGCAAGCCCACGTGCATGACGCACTCGCATCAGGAACCACACACACAAAGGGCCAGCAGCATCCGATCAAGCTTTATCTCGTGGTCTGGGGATGGTTGTTCGTTCTCAGCACCTGCTCCTATCTCGTCGACTATTTTGGCCTCCATGGCCATCTCCGATGGTCGCTGATCCTGCTGTTCATGGTGTTGAAGGCTGGCCTGATCGTTGCGGTCTTCATGCACATGGCCTGGGAGCGGCTGGCTTTGGCCTACGCGATCCTGCTGCCGCCGGTCCTGGTGTTGGTATTCGTGGCGATCATGGTGTTCGAAGCCGACTACACGCATCTGCTCCGGGTCATGTTTTTTGCCCCGACGGCGTAGTTACCATTGCTTCGTACCAGGAGGAGGACGGTTATGACCACCTACGTCATGCTTGCAAATTGGACCGAGCAAGGCATCCTGAAGGCGAAGGACTCGCCACGCCGTCTGGACGCTGCGAAGAAAGCTCTCACGGATATGAGCGGCGAGATCAAATCCTTCTACCTGACCTTGGGTGACTTTGACATGGTCGTGATCTTCGAAGCTCCGGACGACGCTGTTGCGGCGCGCTTTAGCCTGCAACTGGGGATGCAGGGAAACGTCCGGACGCGCACGTTGAAGGCGTTTCCCGAAGCCGCCTATCGGGAAATCATCAACTCGCTGGGCTAGAGCATGATCCGAAAAAGTGCGAAGCGGTTTTCCGAAAAGATCATGCTCAAACAACAACCTGAAGCGCGATGATGATTCATCATCATCTCATCGCGCTTTAGTCGACTCGGGGACGGTGCCGACCGGAAGAAGTTCGCGGGGGACGGCGTAAGGCGTGGAGGTTTGTGGATGCAATTTACCGTTGGGCTGAAGTTAAAAGAAAAAGCAGACCATGTCGTCTTGGACGCGCAGGACGCGCTCGCCGCCGCGCTGAAGGTGAAGGCAGAGTTTCCGGAAGCCGTCATCATGTACGTACGCCCACAAAACCGGCGTGGCGACGCACGTCATCCGTCACATGCGTTCGCCGAAGACGTTCTTCGATGAGAGAGGCCGGCGGAACCGGGATAGCGACATAGAGGACAAGCCCGAAATCTTCGTCGGCCCCTGATGGATCGAACCAAGAGCGGAGCTTTTTCGATCGGTTAGCGGCGCGTAACTCGGCTAGATCTGAATCATTAGAGCATGATCCCGAAAAGTGCGAGGCGGTTTTCCGAAAAGATCATGGTCAAACAACAACCTAAAGCGCGATGATGATTCACCCTCATCTAATCGCGCTTTAGCGAGTGTCGGTGGTTGCGCCTCCCCGCAACCAAGTTCGGACTTTACCGGTCCCAATGAGAAAATAGCCCGCATCAAGCGGGCCATTTTTGTTTGGTGAGATGAGCGCCTCTCAGAACTTCGTAATCGTCTTCCCGTCCGCTCCGACCAGGCTCGAGGGCGCCTCGCCGAAGACCAGCCCGTCCGGCTGAAACTTGATCGTCTTCCCGCCCTCGACGAAGTCGGCAAAATTGCGCGGTGTGGCCGAGTACACGCCGTTGGTCAGGAAGTCGTCGATCGCGTAACACGTGTCGGGCTTGCCGCCGGATCCTTGCGCCAAAAAGTTCCGAAAATTCTGGCTCGTCACCTTCGCCTTCTTGCGCGCCGACCAGTTGGTGGTGCGGCGGTAGAGCTTTGGCAGGATCACTGGGCCCTTGTCGGTCGCGAGCACGTCGGTCTCGTTCTTTTTGGGCTCGCGCAGGTCGAAGTCGAAGGCCGCAATAGTTTTGGCGAGATGCTTCCAGACCAGCAGCTTCTTCGTTCGCGCGGTCTTGGCGAGCGCGAGGAAGGCCTTGATCTCGTCGTCGTTCATCGAGGAGTAGAACGTCGGGTAGGCAAGGCCCTGCTCGACAAGCCAGTGGTTGATGTCGACCGTCTTGCCCGCCACCGTCACCTCGATGTCGCCGACCAGCCTCCCATAAGTGTCGAACACCTCGTTCGGTGCATCGACATGGGTGAACACCCGGCAGGCGAGCGTCGCCTCGCCGGCGCCGGCGAGGAAATCACGCAGCGCCTTGCTCGACGTCGCACCGAGGAATTGCCGATAGGGATGCGTGACCTCGTGATAGGCCGCGCGCTTGGCGTCTGTCAGCCCCTTCTTCTCGGCGGTCGAGAGCGGCGACGGCCGATAGTGCAACTCCGGCGCGTCGATGCCTTGGAGGCGAACGGTGAGCTTGCCGTTCTTGATCGGCGCCGCGTTGGTTCGCCCTTTGACCTTGGCGTTGTCGAAGACACGGGTCGGCTGGAATGGCGAAGAGTCGTTCTTGCGGAAGCGGATCGCATCAGGCGCGACGTTCACCACGACCTTGGTGGTGTCAGCGTCCGACCGCCCTTCCGGCCAGAACTGGCTGACATCGATCGTGCCTTCGACCTCCAGCAGTCCAACGGGCATCGGCCGCTCCTGTCAAACGGGCACGGCGATCGCGTCAAAGAGGCGACTCGCGCGTACAAATGGAGGGAGCGGATCATCTTCGTGCGACAGGCCCATGACGGGGGGGCGGAGAGAACGCGAGTTAGTGCGGGCCCTGCTCCAAACTTGGGCCTTGCGCGAAATTGACGGCCAGCCTCTCGCGAGGCGATGCAAATGGTCGGTGGTTGAGGAGCCCACAATCCGATTGGCGAGGGCAGGATCGGTCCGTCGTGCAGCGTCTGCTGTGGCGACGACGGACCATCTTCGATCGATGCGAAAGCTTCCGCGTTTGATCCCGCTTGCGATTACGACCTGTGCGGGCAGACCATCGTCAAATAGAGCAGCGTCGGAGCCTTCTCCTCGCCGTTGGCATATTCCCACTTCAGCCGGATCTCGTGCCGGTGGGCATAGGCGTCACTGGGCTCGTGGGTGATGATGTTCGTCTTCATCGGGATCGGCGGCTCGGAATTGAAGCATTTCCGGACGCAGGCATCGAGCAGCGCGCACCGCGTCAGCGGGATAACACCCGGCTCGTCGTTGGACAGCGGGATCGTGTTCGGCTGGGTGGTGAGATCGACGCGAGCCCGGCCCTTTTCCTTGTGCCAGTACGCTGCGCTACCGTCCGGCCACTTGTCTGTCGGCGTCAGGATCAGGTGGTACTGGCCGTACTCCAGGGTCGGCAGGTGAATGTCCGGAGACGCCTTGAGGATGTCCACGCTCCTCTGCATGTTCTCCAGAGGGAAATAATTGTCGTTCATCAAATCTCTGAATGAATTGCCCGTGTAGGTTCTAGTGCCCATCGCCCCATTCCTGTTATGACTAGGCCGCCCCGCGAAATTGCGTAACTCTGCAACAACAATTTGCTGCCCCAACGGTGACTCTGGCGCAGCGAGAACTCATACTCCAGTACTGATCGACTCTAACAAAGTACCACCGAGGGCTGTGCTTCGTCCAGCGAGGCAGCAGATTCAGAATGCCTCAAGGCCGATTGCCAAGAAGCCTTCGGCTGGTAATCTTAGGGTCTAATCGCCCGCTGGGGATGGCCTGCCATTGTCCCGAGACATTGAAAGCGCTGGGATGCACTGTTTTGCGTGTCAGTCGACGATCGATATAGGCGAAAGTCGGTGTACGAAATGCGGTGCTGCGGTGCTCCGGAGGGAGGATCCTGAAAGCGAGCGCCGATTCGTCACAATTCTCCGTGCCGATGTCATAGACTCCACCGGGCTCGTTGCCGAACTGGAGCCGGAGGAGGCCGTCTCCCGCCTGGAGCCGGCACTGGCGGCCATGAGAGGCGCGGTGCGCCAGTTTGGAGGCATCGTCAGCAAGGAGCTGGGCGACGGGCTGGCAGCAGTGTTCGGTGCCCCGATTGCGGACGACAATCATGCACCGCTGGCCTGCCATGCGGCCATCGAACTCGTCCGGCGCGTTGGGAGCCTGGGCGATCCCGGACTTCAGGTCCGGGTCGGTCTCCACTCCGGCCACGTCATCGCTTACATGGTCGCCAGCGAATTTTCCAAAGTCTACGAGATCGGCGGCGTCGCCCAGCATCTAGCAGCCCGGCTGGAGTCGGCGGCCGAGGCGAACCAGATCTATGTGTCCGAAGCCTGTCAGAACCTGGCGGAGGGGCACGTCCGATTTGAATCTCTAGGGCGCAAGGCGCTGCGCGGCTTCAGCGAACCACTGCCGGTCTATCGGCTCTTGGGTGCGAGCGACCTATCGAGTTGGCGGGTGCGACGAGCGCGCAGCATGTCGCGGTTCGTCGATCGCACCATCGAACGTGCGTTGTTGGGGCGCGCCGCGGAACGGGCTGGTGCAAGCCGGCAGACCGTCCTGCTGTTGGGTGACGCTGGTATTGGAAAGTCGCGGCTCGCGCACGAGTTTGCCCAGGGTCTCAGGGCCGGCGGTTGGCGGCTTGTGGACGCCGAGTGCAGTCCAAATCTCCAGGGTGCACCGTTCAGCACCCTTAAGCGCCTGCTGCTTTCGATCCTGGGCGCGGCTGCGAAGGATCCAGGCCAAGCAGGAGATCTCAGAACTGAACTGCCAGTGGTGCAGCAGCGTGCCGTCGATGCGGTCTTGGATCTGCCGATTGCGGACCCGCAATGGGACGAGTTGGAGCCCCACGCGCGCGGCCGCGCGATTTGCGACGCGAGCTGCGCGATCGTGGAAAGGGTGGCTCGAGATCAGCGCACTGTTCTTCTCATCGAGGATTTGCACTGGATCGATCGGGCAAGCGACACTATCGTGGCCGCCCTCGCGGGACTCCAGACGCCAAATCTGTTGGTGCTCTTCACGACCCGGCCTAACGGAATGCCGGTGTGGATAGCGCGCTGTCACGCGGAAATTGTCGCGATGCGGCCTCTCGACGACGATTCCGGACGAGCCATGCTCGCCGATATGCTCGGCCCGTCCGACACGAACGCAGATCTGAAAGACCGGATTATCTCTCATACAGCCAACGTACCGCTGTTCATCGAGGAGGTCTGCCGCAGTTTGAAAGACAGTGGGATGCTTCGCGGTCAATGGGGCGACCTTGCCCTTATGCGGCCCGTCGAGGAGCTCGGCATTCCCTCTAGCATCCAAGGGGTGATTGCAGCGCGGCTGGATCGCGTATCACGACAGGAACGCTTGGTCTTGCAGATCGCGGCCGCACTTGGACAGCGGTCGAGTGAGGCAATGTTGCGCAAGGCCGCAGCGCTGTCGGAGGACGTTCTGCAGGATTGCCTCTCAGCTCTCGACAGGGCCGAGTTGCTTGTCAACGTCGACAGTGAATTGGATCGATCGTTCGAGTTTCCGCACGAGATGGTTCGCCAGGTTACCTATGACTCGATGGTCGAAAAAGTGCGAGACAATGTTCACGCGCGCATCCTCGCGAGTATGGAAAGCGACGGAAGTGCGTTCGAGGAGCCAGACAAGCTCTGCTATCACGCTACAAGAGCAAAGGACTGGGATAAAGCCTACACTTACGGCAGGGGGGCCGCGCGAAAATCTATGACACGCTCGGCTTTTGCCGATGCTGCCAGCTATTTCGTAGTTGCGATGAACTCACTGGACAAGGCGGGCCTTACTCGCTCCCGCGAGGCGAATGCGATCGATCTGCGGCTGGAAGCGCGCTTGGCATTTATGGCGTCTGGTCAAGTCTCCGACTGGTTGGATCATGGAAAGGAGGCTGAGCGGCGCGCGAGTGCGATTGACGACATTGAGCGCAAGGTTGCCGCCATGACTGTCTCGGCAGCGGCGCAGAATTTTTACGGTACGCCGATTGAGGCCGTAGCTATCGGCAAGGAGGTTGTTCGTCTCGCGGAGGAGTGGGGCAATCTGGGTTGGCTAAATGCTGCCGAATACGGTCTCGGTCAGGCGTATTTTCTTGCCGGGCGCTACCGGCAGGCCGAGCAGGCGTTTGGTCGAGTCCATTCGCAACTGCAGGGTCCGGATGCTAGCGCCCCAATCGGCACTCCCCCAAAATACACCCTCCTCCTCTGCTGCATGATGAAGAGCTTCACCCACACCGTCATGGGCGAGCTCGATGCCGCCGAACAGCTCCAGCAGCAAGCCGTCGCGATCGCGGAGGAAACCAACCGGCCCTATGACCGCGTCGCCGCCGCCTATAGCGGGGGCTGGCTGATGCTGGGCCGGAACGACCCGGCGGCCGCCGCCGCCATCCTCGAGGAAGGTTTCGTGCTGGCGCAGAAGCACGGCATCCGGCTGTTCGTGCCGGTACTCGGCTGCCATCTCGGCATGGCCTACCTGGAGCAGGGGCTGTTCGACCGGGCGCGCGGCATGCTGGGCGAGGCGCGCGAGGAGGCGAAGGCGGTCGGCTATACCTCGGCGGTGCTGCGCAGCTCGATCTACCTTGCGCTTGCCACCAGCCGGCTCGGCGATGTCCAGGCCGCGCAGAACATGCTGCGCGAGGCGCGCAACACCGCGCGCCAGCAGGGATTTTCCGGCCTCGAGGCCGAGGCCCTGTTCGGCGAAGCCGTCGTGACGCCGGCCTCTAGCGAGGAGAACAAGGCGGCTATCCTTGCCGCCCTGCGCGGAACGATCGCGATCGCATCCGAGAGCGGCGCGCTGCCGCTCAGGCAAAAGGCCGAGGCGATGCTGAACGAGATGCTCGCCCGGGGCGACGAGCTCACCTGACCTTTGAGGTGCGCCGTTTGTGCGGCGCGAAGAGCTGGCCTCTACTGCGATGACAAAGTCCCTTGCGCGGCCGCCAAGGTCGGCTACCGTTGGGCAGCTAGCCGCAGGGTTAGATGACCTTTTGATTCACATTTTTTAGCATCCGATTTCATCGGCGCCGCGACGGCGCGACGCCCACCGGAAGAGGCGGGGCCATGATCACACGGGACCAGCAAGCTCTGTCGTCTCCGGTCGAACGCGACCTGCGGCTCGATCTGTTCCGCGGCATCGGGCTGTGGATGATCTTCCTCGATCACATCCCGCACGACGTCGTGGCCTGGCTCACCTTGCGCAATTACGGTTTCAGCGACGCCGCCGAGTTCTTCGTCTTCATCTCCGGATATCTCGTCGGCTGGATCTACGGGCCGATCGTCGCGGGCGGCTGGTTTCTCGCGGCGCTCAAGCGGCTGTGGCGGCGCGCCGCCGAGATGTATGTCGCCCACATCATGCTGTTCCTATTGTTCACGGCGCAGATCGCCCGCACCGCGCGCCGTTTCGACAATCCGATGTACGAGCACGAATTCAACGTGTTCAATTTCCTGTCGCATCCGGACGAGCTGATCGGGCAGGCGATCTTGCTGAAATACAAGCCGGTCAATCTCGACGTGCTGCCGCTCTACATCACGCTGGTGTTCGCCTCGCCCTTCATCGTGTGGTGCCTGGTGCGCCGGCCGAACCTGACGCTCGCCGCGTCCGTGGTGCTCTATCTGCTGTCGCGCTGGTTCAACTGGAACATCGCCTCCTATCCGCCCGGCACGACCTGGTATTTCAACCCGTTCTGCTGGCAGCTGATGTTCGTGTTCGCGGCTTGGTGCGGCATCGGCCAGATCGACAAGGTCGCTAAATGGGCCTGGTCGAAGGCGACGATGGGACTGGCCGCAGCCTGGCTCGCCTTCGCGCTTCTGATCGTGATGACCTGGCACGTCCCCGCGCTCGAGGCGCTGATCCCGAAATGGATGATCAAGGCGATCTACCCGATCGACAAGACCGATCTCGACATGCTGCGCTTCACGCACTTCCTGGCGCTGGCACTATGGGTGACCCATTTCATCTCGCGCAAATGGCGGGCGTTGCATACGGCCTGGCTGCGCCCCGTGATCCTCTGCGGCCAGCATTCGCTGCCGATCTTCTGCCTCGGCGTCTTCCTGTCGTTCTCGGCGCACTGGATCCTGACCCAGTACACCAAGGGCATGTGGGAGCAGCTCGCCGTCTCCGTCGTCGGCATCGTCATCATGGTCGGGGCCGCGTGGCTGCTCGATCGTGCCAAGCGGGTGCCGAACCTGTTCGTGAAGGTGACGGAGGCCGAGGACACCGAAGCCGCGGTGGAGAGCGCTCCGGCGGCAACTGCCGCGGCGGCGCCTGCGAGCCCTTGAAGTCGCCGTGCAGCCCGCCTTCTCACGGAGAGGTCCATGTCCAGACGTTTGTTGACGATCGCCGGCGCTCTCCTGTTCCTCGTCTGCGGGGCGTCGGCGCAAACGCCATCGCCCGAGGCGATGAATGCGGCGCGCAAGCTCGTGGTCACGCTGAAGATCACGGATCAATATCGCGCGCTGCTGCCGCAGCTCCTCCTCCAGCTCAGGCCGGTCGTCGCCCAGGACAGGTCGGAGATCGAGCGCGACTATGATGCGATGACGGCGCCCGGATCCGAGATCTATGCTCCGTTCGTCGCCGCGATGATCGATCAGATCGCCACCGTCTATGCTGCGAGCTTCACCGTGGACGAGCTGCGCCAGATCGAGGGGTTCTATGCCCAGCCGGCCGGGCGGAAGTTTCTGGAGAAGTCCGACGCGCTGGCGCGAGCGAGCGCGCAGATCGGCCAGGACGTCAGCCAGAAGGCTGCCGACGAGCTGAAGCAGCGCCTGATCGAGGCGCTGCGCCAGAAGGGACACAAGCTGTAGACTTCCGCCTTCAGTGAATAGCGGCGTACATGATCCTCTCCTCCGTCGCCTCCAATGCGGAGAATTCCTCCACGACCTTGCCCTGGCGCGAGACCAGGATGCGGTCGGAGAGCGCCATGATCTCGGGCAGGTAGGATGAGATGACCACGACCGCCTTGCCCTCGTCGGCGAGCTGGTTGATCAACTCGTGGATCTCGACGATGGCGCCGACGTCGACGCCGCGAGTGGGTTCGTCGAAGATGATCAAGTCGGGTTCCTGCACCAGCGATTTGGCGATCACGACCTTCTGCTGATTGCCGCCGGAAAGCTCGACCACCTTGCCGTCGTTGCCGATCGCGCGAACCTTGAGCCGTTCGATCCAGGTCTTGCCGATCGCCTCGGTTTCTCGCCGTGACATCATCAAGCGGCCCTTGGGAAATTTCGAGAGCAAGCCGAGATAGATGTTGCGTGCGATCGAGGACGTCTCGAAGAAGCCCTCGACCTTGCGGTCTTCGGTCACATAGGCGATGCCGGCCTTCACCGCCGGCGCCGGCACCCGGTAGCGCACCGGCTTGTCGTGCAGCAGGATCTCGCCGCCATGGAAGAAGTCGCGCTTGAGCACGCCGGAGACGATCTTGAACGTTTCGGTGCGGCCGGCCCCGACGAGGCCGAATACGCCGGTGATCTGTCCCGCGAATACCGACAGGGAATTATTCTTCACCATCGGCGCCATCTTCAAGTTCTGCACTGTGAGCACGCGCGCGCCGGCCGGCCGCACGCTGCTCTTCCGCGCGCCGTAGAGCGTGTTGGAGAGGTCGCGCCCGACCATGGCCTGCACGATCGCCGCGCGATCGAATTTAGCGGCATCGTCGGTCACGACATGCTTGCCGTCGCGCAGGACCGTGATGCGGTCGGCGAGTAGCAAGGCTTCCTCCAGGGCGTGCGAGATGAAGACGATGGAGACGCCGCGCCTCTTGAGATCGCGGACCAGGTCGAAGAAGTATTTCTTCTCTTCCGGCGTCAACGACGCCGTCGGTTCGTCGAAGATGATCACCTTGGCGCGGTGCAGAACCGCGCGCGCGATCTCCACCATCTGCTTCTTGGCGGCGCCGAGGCCGCTGACGGTGGCGGTCGGCGTGACGTCGAAATTGAGCGATTGCAGGAACTGCTGCGCAGCGATGTAGATGCCGCGCAGGCGGTTATAAAACTTCTCCTGCCCGAGAAACAGATTCTGCGCCACCGTCATGGTCGGCACGAGGCTGTTCTCCTGGAACACCATGGCGATGCCGAGATTGCGCGCCTCCAGCGGCGTCTTCGGCGCGACGTCCGCGCCGTCGACCGTCATGGCGCCCGAGGTCAACGTCACCACGCCTGCCATCACCTTGGTCAGGGTCGACTTGCCGGCGCCGTTCTCGCCGACCAGCGCGTGGATTTCGCCGCGGCGGAGGTCGAAGTCGACCCCGTCGATCGCAGGTACGCCGGCGTAGAGCTTGGTGGCTTTGCGCAGCGAGAGCATGACGTCGCTCATGGGCGAAACTCCTCGGCAAGTCCGGTCAGCGGCAGTTTCAGGACGCGGCCTGGCCCCTTGGCGATCAGGACGAGGTCGTTGCCCATCTCGATCGCCGCAACGATGCCGTGATTGGCGCCGTCGACCCGGCTGTGCAGCGAATAGAGCGGCTTGCCATCCGCATCGAGGCGGATGACGAGGCCGTAGGAGCGCGGCGGGGCCCACGGCTTGATGACGCCCATGGTCTTGATGTGCGCGCCCTGCATCGGCTCCTTGAATGAGATGCCGGAGCGCAGGCGCGGCGCGACCCAGTACTCCGGATCGATCTCGGCCATCATGCGACGCCGATAAGCGGGCTCGCGCAATACGAACTCGATGAGCTGGGTGCGCGCCGTGAAGGCGGTGAGCCAGTAGCCGCCGTCCGCCGCCTTCGATAGCCGCGACGGATAGACGGGAAGATGACCAAGAACGATCCGCGGCGGGGCACCCGGCGCAACAAAGGCGAGGCGGTGACGCCAGCTCTCGCTGACCAGCATGCCGTTGCCATGCGCGCAGGCACCGAAGGCGTGGCCGAGCCCTTGGGCCAGCAGCGTCGCCGTCTTGCTGCCGGGATCCAGTCTGAACACGCGGCCGGTGCGGTTGAGCTCCATCAGGTCGCGCGCCCAGTCGTCGACGCCACACGTCACTGAGCCGTCTGTGGCGATCAGGGTGTTGTCATCCGCCAGCGCGAGCGCGTTGATCGCATTGAACCTCGCGTCAGCGAAGGTCACGCCTGGCACGTCGACCGAGGGACTTGTGTAGAGACGCACCTCGCGTCCCCCGAGCGCGACGGCGAGACCGCCGCCGGGAAGGGCGCATAAAGCCGAGATCGGTCGCTCGAAGGTGCGCACCACCGATGCGGAGTCGCCTTTCAGACACATCAGCCGCTGCCCGTCCGCGATGAAGAGGTTGCGACCGTCAGTGGCGAGGTCTTCCGGCGCCTCGCACGTCAACAAGGTCTCGACGGATTCCAGCTTCTGGTTGGGCTTCAGCGCGCCGTCAAAGGACGGCACGGTGATGGTGGCGTCGCCGCGCCCGAGAAAGCGGTTGGCGAACTCCCTGACGGCTGCGATCACGACAGCTTCCCCCACCTCTTGTCGTATTGGACGAAGTTCGGATCGGCGTTTTCCAGCTTGTAACGGCCGATCCGGTTGTTGAGGATGCCGCCCAGATAGAGATAGCCGCGATGCTCGCGCATCGAGGTAATCATCGGATGATTTTCACCGTGCAGATCCCAGAACGATTCGACGATCTTGCCCTGCTCGTTGAACTTGACCACGCAGCCCGTGTTGATGTTCGGGAATAGCCATTCGTCGACCGGCACGCGCTTGGCCATGCGGCGTCGGAAGCCGGGCATCTTCCAGGCGAGGTCGAGCGAGGGGCTGCGCATGCCGACCAGCGCCAGCCAGTAATTGCCGTCGGAGGCGAGGTTGATGTTGTCGGGATAGCCCGGCAAATTGTCCATCACGACTTCGACCGCGCCTTTCTTCGGTCCCGCGAACCAATAGCGCTTGATCGAGCAACCGAAAGTTTCGGCGAACAGGATCGACTGGCCGTCGCTGGCGACGCAGATGCCGTTGGGGAATTTGAGGCCGCGCAATTCCGTACGCGTCGCGCCGGTCTTGATGTCGTAAGAGATGATGCGGCCGTTGCCGCGCGCCTCCAGTCCATCGATCGGCCACTCGTCCATCTCGTAGCGCACGGTGGCTTCGGAGAAGAAGATGAGGCCGTCGTCGGTGATGTCGAGGTCGTCGGCGAGCCTCAGCCGGCTGTCGTCGTTGACCGAACGCATGCTGCGGTTGGTCTCGTCGGTGGCCTTTTCCACCGTGCCGTCCGGCTTGATGCGATAGAGCCCCATGCCGCCGATGCAGATGTAGAGATTGTCCTGGCGGTCGAAGGCCATGCCGAGCGGCTGGCCGCCGATATGGGCGAACACTTCCATCTTCCGATAGTCGGGTGCGAGAAAGCGGATGATGTCGCCGTGACGCGAGCCCGCGTAGAGATTGTCATGGCGATCGAGGATGACGTCCTCCGGCGCCTCGATGCGGCCGAGGCCGATCAGCTCGACATCACGGAGCTTGTCGTTCTGTTCGAACGGGCCGCCTTGCCCGATCTCGGTGGACGGCGGTGGCGGCAACGCGTGATAGGTCGGCGCAACGTAGACCTTGCTGATGATGCGGGTGCGGTTCTTCTGCCAGCGGATATCGACCATCGCAGCGATGAGCAGGATGCCGGCGAGCGCCATGCGGTTGACGCCGCCGCGCGCGTTGAGGGTTGTCAGGCCGTTGGTGATCAGGAGCACGATCAGCACTCCGACCAACGATTTGGCGACCGAGCCTTTGCCGCCGCCGAGCGTGATGCCGCCCAACACGGTCGCGGTCAGCACGATCACCTCCAGGCCGACACCGATGTCGCCACCGACGGTCCCGAGACGGGCGGCGAAGAACAGTGCGCCGATACTGGTGAGAACGCCGCTAGCGACGTAGCAGAGTGCAATCGTGCGACGGACGGGAATGCCGGAATTGTAGGCCGAGCGGCGTGAGCCGCCGATTGCGGTGATGTGCCAGCCCGGGCGCAGCCGCGTCATGAAAATATGGCCGAAGATGGCGATGACGATATACACCAGCGCCACGCTCGGAATGCCGAAGACACTGCCGCCGCCGATGAAATCCCAGGATGGGATGTCGGGAAAGGCCGCCGCGATCGAGTTGGAGTGGCGCTGGATCAGGAGATCGTATGCCGAGCGGTAGACGATCAGCGTGATCAGCGTGGTGATGAAGGCGCGTAGCTGCAGATACCCGACCAGGATGCCATTGACGGCTCCGAGCAGCGCGCCGCAAAGCAGCGTGGCGGCCACCACCGCCGGCACCGGCCAGCCCAGCACGTCGAGAAGATAAAGCGCGCAGAAATCCGTCAACGCAAACATCGAGCCGACCGACAGATCGATGCCGCCGACGATGACGACCAACGCCAGCCCGAGCGCGATGAAGCCAATCTCTCCGGCCTGGCGCGCGGTATCGGCGAGGCTCGCCGGCGACAGGAAGTTATCGATCGATCGGCTGAGCGCGAGGCCAATGATGAGAAGAAGGATGACCGGAATTGCGGTCTCGGTCCATCGCTTGGACAGAATTTCGCCGAGCAGATGATCGGGCCAGTAGCGGTAACGCAGGCTTGTCAGGGTGTCGCGCATCGGCATTCCAGGACCTTGCAAGTTTCGGGACCACGTCCCGGACGTGAGATCGTCCGGGACGCTTGAGTCTTGCGTCGCGACAACTATTTCTTCAGGTCGCTGAGATTCCAGCAGGACATCTGGCTGTCGGCGTTCTCCTTGGTGATCGGAATCAGCGTCGTGTATTCCGAGCCCTTGATCGAGCCGGGCTTGACGCTCGACGACAGCAGCCATTTGATCGTGCCCGCCATCTGCGCCGCCTGGGTCGGTACGTCGTAGCTCATGTTGAGGTCGAACGCGCCGGACTTCACCAGTTCGCAGGCGCCCTTGCGCTCGCCGCCGCCCGAGGTTGCGACGAACACCTTGCCGGTGAGGCCCGCTTCCTTGACCGCTGCAGCCGTGCCGATATCCATGCCGTCCCAGAAGCCGACGATGCCACAGAGATCGGGATTCTGCTTCAGCACCGTTTGCGTGATCGCCTTGGCCTTGGCCGCGTCCCAATCGGCGGCCTGGCTCGACACCACCTTGATCTCGGGATGCTTGGCGAGGACGTTCTCGACGCCCTTCAGCGTATAGGCGCTGGCGGCGGCGGAGAGCGCGCCTTGCACGATCGCGATCTTATTCGACTTGCCCTCGCAAGCCTTGACCACCGCTTCGGTCTGGCGTTCGCCGATCTCGACCCAGTTGGCGCCGACGAAGGCGGAGCTGCGATAGGCAGAGCCCATGTTGATTTGGATGACGTAGATGCCTTCGTTCTCGGCTCGCTGCAGCAGCTTGGCGTAGGTCTGCACGTCCGGATTGTGAACCACCATCACCGCCGGTTTCTCTGAGATCAGCGAGGTGACCGCTTGCGCGCCGGCATTGGTGTTCCAGTTGGCATCGCGGATCACGAACTTGACGCCGAACGGCTCGAGCTCCTTCTTCAGGCCGGCGTACCAGCCTTCGGTGAGGTCGAAGTTCATCGCCACCGGCACATAGGCCACGGTCTTGCCGGCCAGCGCCTCTTTGAACGGTTTCTGGAACGGCTCGTCCAGGCCCTGCTGGGCGATGGCCGGCGCGATCATTGCCGCGAGAGCCAGTGCGGCCACGGTCGCTCTTGTCGAACTGCCAAAATGTTTCATTGCATCCTCCTTGGTTGTGGTTGTCGTTCTTTTGGGTCGTTCAGATGTCGCCCTGCTGTGCCGTTTCTTCGTTGCGCGGATTCAGGAAGGAGTCGGTGATGACGGCGAGCAGCAGGACCACGCCCTTGATGAGATTTTGGCCGGCGTAGGAGATATCCATGATGGTCATGCCGTTGAGCATCGTGCCGATCAGGAGCGTGCCGATGACGACGTTCAACACGCCGCCGCGCCCGCCGGACAGGCCAATGCCGCCCAACACGACGACCAGGATGACATCGTAGATGAGCGTCGAGTTGAAGACGCGGGTCGGCATCGAATTGACGGATGCGGCCATCACGAGGCCCGCGAAGCAGCCAATCAGTGCGGCCACGACATATTGCAGGACGATGATGGGGCGCGAAGGGATGCCGGTGACACGGGCGGCGTAAGGATTGTCGCCGATGGCGTAGATATAGGCACCCCACCGCGTCCAGCGCAGCAGAAAGGCCACCACCACGCAAGCGATGGCGAACATCACGATCGACGTCGGAATGCCGAGAATAGTGCCCTGTCCGAGCCGCTCGAAGCCGTTCATGCCCGGGCTCCACTGCACGACGTCGAGCTGGAACAGTGCGGTCTGCCCGAGCCCGGCCAGCAACAGGCCTGTTGCCAGCGTCGCAAACAGCGAAGGGACTTCGGCATAGGCGATCAGCCAGCCATTGACGAGGCCAAAGGCAATCGTGAGCAGCACGGCGGTCAGGAGCGAGGTCGGCAGTGAATGACCGTTCTGCACCATCTGGAGCGCGAGTCCCGGGGGCACCGCGAGCGCGGCGATCAGCGAGATGTCGATGCCGCGTCCGATCACGACGATCGCCATGGCAAGACCGAGGATGCCGAGCACCGCCACGTTCTGGAGCAGCGTCAGCATGTTGTCCGGCGTCAGAAAACCGCGCAGGAAGATCGAAAACACAAGGAACAGCAGCGTGAAGACGGCGAAGACGATCTCCTGCTGGCTGAATCGGAAGCGCTTCATCGCTTGGTCCTTCCCGCGGGCTATGGGTGCGCCGTCTGCTTTGGCTTCGAGCGGACCTCGGCGGCCGCGCGTCGGTTGATCCGGCTGCCGCTCGACAATGCGGCGCTGACGAAGTTTCCGACGCCATCGATGTATCCGTCGATCGACGTGCCGCGTTTGCGGTACTTGGCGCGCTTGACGTACCAGTCTTGCAGCAGCGGCTTGATCAATGAGGCCGTGAGCCTGACATAGTCGATCGTGAAGGCGCCGCTGGCGACACCCTGCTTGAGGACGTCAGCGATGATCTTCTCGGTCATGGCCTCCATGTCGATCGCACGCTGACGTTCCGTCGGCGGAAAGGACTTCGCCTCCATGAAGGCGAACACGAACCAGGGCTGCATCGCCTCGCTCATGCGGATGTGGGTCGCGATGATCCAGTCGAGGTGCCTGTGGGCATCATGCTTGACGTCGTCGGGTGGCGCGGTGAGCACCTCGGTCGCCGTTGCCGCGACCTCACCGAGGATCATCGACAGCAGCCTGGGCTTGCTGTCGATATACGTATAGAGGCCGCCCATGCTGAGGCCGGAGGCCTCCGCAAGCTGGCGTAGCGTCGTGGCGTGAAAACCCTGCTTGTTGGAGAGCGTGAGGGTGGCGTCGATGATGCGTGCGAGATTTGCGACGGCGAGGCGCTGCTTCTGCACGCGGATGGAGGCGCGATGACGTTCCAGAATGCGCGTGCACAGCGCTTCTGTCGAGAACGTATTCGTCCACGCTCGTCGGCGCGCGAGATTCACGCTGCCTCCCCAAATTTCTTCCCGGACCTCTTGGCGTTGTTGTTGGTCCTGAGCTTTGCGCCCTTGTCGTCATTCCTAGCGCAGAGCGTGGCTGTCGGGAAAGGGGGCGGAGCAGATTTTCTGAGAGAGCGCTCGCTCGCTTTTTCCGCGGCATGCAATGTCATGGACCTGCCCCGTGACGGGAGGCAGGTCCGTGACAGGTGCAATCCTCACTTCACCAGCGGGCAGCCGCCGTCCTTCAGCGGCCGGAAGGCCTGGTCGGCCGGGACCTCGGCGAGCAGCTTGTAATAGTCCCAGGGGCCCTTCGATTCCTCAGGCTTCTTGACCTGGAACAGGTACATGCTGTGCACCATGCGGCCGTCTTCGCGCAAGCTGCCGTTGTCGGTGAAGGCATCACGCACCGGCAGCTCGCGCATCTTCGCCATCACCGTCTTGGTGTCCCGGGTAGCCGCGGCCTGCACCGCCTTCAGATAGTGCAGCGTCGCGCTGTAGGTCGCGGCCTGGTTCATCGTCGGCATGCGCTTGACGCGCTCCATGAAACGCTTGCCGAAGGCGCGGGTGTTGTCGTTGAGATCCCAGTAATAGGCCTCGGTGATGATCAGCCCCTGCGCAAGCTTCAGCCCCAGGCTGTGCACGTCGGAGATGAACATCACGATCGCCGCGAGATTCTGCCCGCCGGCGACGATGCCGAACTCGCCGGCCTGCTTGATGGCGTTGATGGTGTCGCCGCCGCCGTTCGCAAGCCCGATGATCTTGGCCTTGGAGGCCTGGGCCTGGAGCAGGAAGGAGGAGAAGTCCGCCGTGTTGAGCGGATGCTTGACGCTGCCGAGCACTTTTCCGCCGGCCGCCTTCACCACATCACCGGTGTCGCGCTCGACCGAATGGCCGAACACATAGTCGGCGGTGAGGAAGAACCAGCTGTCGCCGCCGTTCTTGACGATGGCGCTGCCGACGGTGTGGGCGTTGGCATAGGTGTCGTAGGTCCAGTGCGCGGTGTAGGGCGCGCAGGACTTTCCGGTAATGTCGGAGCTTGCCGCGTCCGTCACGATCATGACCTTCTCGTACTGCTTCGACAACTCCATCACCGCGAGCGCGGTGGCCGAAGTCGGCAGGTCGATGATCATGTCGACGCCTTCGGTCTCCCACCATTTGCGCGCGATGGTGGAGGCGACGTCGGGCTTGTTGAGCACGTCGGCCGAGACCATGTCGATCGGCTTGCCGAACATCTGCCCGCCAAAATCCTCGATAGCCATCTTGGTGGCCTCCACATTCCCCATGCCGCCGATGTCGGAATAGACGGAGGAGAAGTCGGACAGCACGCCGATCTTGAGCGGCGCCTGCTGGGCGGAAGCGGGAGTGATCAGGGCAGCCGACAGCAGGCCGGCCGCAGACACGAGTGCTGCGATAGGTTTCATAGGTAGGTTTCCTCTTATGAGGGACTATGCTGTCCCTTTGTCCGACAAAGCTAGAGCCGGGTTCCTCAGGAGTCAATTTGTTGCGACTGCAGCACGAATGATGCAGTTTGACGCATTCCCAAGGCGCTCTATAGTTTGTCCGACAAACGCCATCGGAGACGAATTTGCCCCTCGCGCCGTTGTTCCGCCCGATCGATGTGGCGCCAGCCTATCAGAAGGTCGCCGACGCCATCGAGCGCGAGATCGTCAATGGCCGCATCAAGCCCGGCGATCCCATCGGCACCGAGCACGAATTGGTGCGGCAGTTCGGCGTCAACCGCTCGACCATTCGCGAAGGCATTCGCGTGCTGGAGGAGGGCGGGTTGATCCGCCGCGATTCCTCACGCCGCCTGCACGCCTGCCTGCCGCGCTACACCAAGCTTGCGAGCCGCCTCAGCCGTGCGCTGGTTTTGCACGAGGTGACCTTTCGCGAGCTCTACGAGGCCTCGATGACGCTGGAAGTCGCGAGCATCGAGGGCGCGGTGGAGCGTGCGACGGACGAGAACATAGCCGAGCTGACCGACAATCTTGCGCGCAGTGCGGCGGTGGTCGGCGATCCCGCGGCGCTTGCTGAATGCGATGCCGAATTCCACGTCCTCGTTGCCAAGGCCTCGCAGAATCGCGTGCTCCAGCTGGCGCGCGAGCCGGCGGCGCAGCTGTTCTATCCGACCACGGAGATGATCGTCACCAATGTCGCCCAGGGTGGGCCGCGCCTGGTCGCCGCGCATCGCCATCTCATCGATGCGATCCGCCGCCGCGACCGCGAGGCGGGCGTGCTGTGGACGCGTCGGCATTTGCAGGACTGGCGGCGCGGGTTCGAGAAGATCGCCTCGCTCGATCGCTCCGTCGAGCACATGTACATGGAGCACGCGCAGGCAGCCCGGCGCAGATAGCGTCCCAAAACGTCTAACAAATTCAACGAATAAAGACATCAAGGAGGATACATGACCGGCGACATCGCAGCCACCATCTCGAAAGCCCGCGAGCATTCCATCGGCGACCTGCTGCGCCGCTCGGCGGGCCGCGAGCCGGACAAGCTCGCGGTGAGCTGCGGCGGCGTGAGCTGGACCTTTGCCGAGCTGGACGCGATCTGCAACCGGCTTGGCCGCGGCCTGCTCGGCCTCGGCGTCAAGAGGGGCGACCGTCTCGCGGTGCTCTCGCGCAACTCGCACGCCTTCGCGGCGCTTCGGTTCGCCGTGGCGCGGATCGGCGCGGTGCTGGTGCCGATCAACTTCATGCTCAATCCGGACGAGATCAATTTCATCCTGAAGAGCTCCGGAGCAAAGCTGCTCGCGGCCGGTCCTGATTTCGTGGAGTCTGCGCGTGCCGCAAGCGCCAAGGACAGCGCGGTCGAAAAGCTGATCTGGCTGCCGGGCGAGGATCCCGCAACGCCGCCCGCGGGCCTGACCACCTTCGACGATCTCCTGCATGCCGACGGCTCGTTCCTCGAGGCCTCCGTCGACAGCCGCGATCTCGCGCAGATCGTCTACACCAGCGGCACGGAATCCCTGCCCAAGGGCGCGATGCTGACCCATGAGGCCGTGATGTGGCAGTATGTCAGCTGTATCATCGACGGCGGCATGAGCGTCGAGGACAAGTATCTGCACGCGCTGCCGCTCTATCACTGCGCCCAGCTCGATGTGTTCCTGGGGCCGCAAATCTATCTCGGCGCCTCCGGCGTGATCACGGGCAAGCCGACCGCCGATAACATCCTGGCACTGATCCAGGCCCACAAGATCACGTCCTTCTTCGCGCCGCCGACGATCTGGATCGCGATGTTGCGCTCGCCGAATTTCGACAAGACCGATTTGTCGACCCTTCAGAAAGGCTATTACGGCGCCTCGATCATGCCGGTGGAAGTGTTGCTCGAGCTCCAGCGCCGCCTGCCCAACGTCAAACTCTGGAATTTCTACGGCCAGACCGAGATCGCGCCGCTCGCGACCGTGCTGCGCCCCGAGGACCAGCTCCGCAAGGCCGGCTCGGCCGGCAAGCCCGTGCTCAATGTCGAGACGCGCGTGGTCAACACGTCGATGGAGGACGTCGAGGTCGGTGAGGTCGGCGAGATCGTGCACCGCTCGCCGCATCTGTTGTCGGGCTACTACAACGACCCCGTGAAGACCGCGGCGGCGTTCTCCGGCGGCTGGTTTCACTCCGGCGACCTTGCCGTCGTCGATGCCGAAGGCCACATCACCGTGGTCGACCGCGTCAAGGACATGATCAAGACCGGTGGCGAGAATGTCGCGAGCCGCGAGGTCGAGGAGATGGTCTATCGCATCCCCGCGGTCTCCGAGGTTGCCGTCGTCGGCCTGCCCGATCCGCGCTGGATCGAGGCGGTGACTGCGATCGTCGTGGTCAAGACCGGCGAGAAGCTCGACGAAGATTCCGTCATCAAGCACTGCGCCCGCCAGATGGCGCATTTCAAGGTGCCCAAGCGCGTGATCTTCGTCGACAGCCTGCCGAAGAACCCGAGCGGCAAGCTGCTCAAGCGCGAGCTGCGCCAGCGCTTCGTCGGCGGCGAGACGCTCGACAAGGCGATCCAGAAGAATTTTGGCACGTGACGCGTGGAGCCTCTCAATACTTCTTCACCGCCGCGCCAAATGCGAACCACAGCGCCGCTGACGCTAGCCCGAAACCGCCAAGCAGCAGGAAGGTCGGGCCATAGCCGATCCATTCCGCGATCCAGCCGCCGAGCGCCGGGCTGAGCGAGGCGCCCACGCCCTGCACGGTGATGACAGCGCCTTGCCCGAGGTTGATGCGCCCGGTGCCGTTCAGTGAGCGGGCGACCATGCCGGGCACGGCGACCGTCTGAAGTCCCGTGCCGATGCCGTCGAGCACCTGCACGGGCACGACGCCCCACCACCCCGTCAGGAAAAAGGCGAGCACGCCGCGGACGGGTAAGAACAGGAAGGAGGCCAGGATCACCGGCCAGTAGTTGCGCTTGCTCGCGACCCGCATCGCGATCAGCGAGGTCACGACCATCACGCCCTGTGCAATCACCACCGTGGTCGCGACGAAGCTTGGTCCGTTGGCCTGGGTTTCGGTGACGGCAGCGAGACCATAGAGGGGAACGATCGCGGCATTGCCGAGATGAAAGAGGGCAAGGGCCAGCGCCAGCACGAGCAGCGGCTTGTGCTTGAGCAGCATCGTGAGCGCGTCCGGCGGGCTGTCGGGATCATCCTCCTTGCTGCCGCGCGCGGCGCGATCGTCAATCGCCTTGGCCGGGATCAGCAGCACGCAGGCGATCGCGATGCCGCCGAATGCTGCCGCCAGCAGGAACACGGCGACGTAGCCGTATCTAAAGCCGAGATAGCCCGACAGCGCCGCCCCGACCATGTTGCCGGCGTGGTTGAATGCCTGGTTGCGGCCGTTCAGCGCATTGAAACCCTTCTGCCTGGCGATTCCGAGCGTAATTCCGGTCACCGCCGGAACGATCGCGGCGCTTGCCAGCGATTGCGCGACCTGGGAGAACGTCACCGCCCAGAAGTTCTGCGACAGCAGGATGATTGCGGACGCGAGCACCACGCAGACGCCGGGGATCACGACCCACATGCGCTTGTTGCGGCTCGCATCGATGAAGCCGCCGATCGGCGTGGTGACAAGCATGCCAGCGACATTTCCGATCGTCATCGCCGTGCCGATCAGCCCGCTCGCCCAGCCGCGCTCCTGAAGAAATACGCCGACGAAGGGCCCGATTCCCGACTGCATATCGGCCATGAAGAAGTTGAGTCCAAACAGAGGCCAGAGACGGGGCGAGGAGGGGGACCGCGATGTCATCGATACGTCAACCGTGGTCTCAATCGGATTGGCGGGGCCTATTGTGATCCTTTCAGCCAATCGTTCTGGCGTGGATGAAAGTGTAACCGGCGCCGATCGCGTTGGTTCCAGCGTCTCGCGGCCTGGCGACCCTTGCAGTCCCTGCCGCTCAGTCTTTATTAAATCGTCTCGTCATGGAGGAGAGCCATGCCTTTCTGGACTTGCGAAACCTGCGGCGCGCAATTTCCGGCAAGCGAGAAACCGCCGGCGTCCTGTCCCATCTGCGAGGACGAACGGCAGTTCGTGAACTGGAAGGGACAAACCTTTCTCACGCCCGAGACGCTGGCACAGCGCCATCGCGTGGTGTGGCGCGACGATCTCGGCCTGACCGGCGTTGCGCTCGAGCCGAGCTTCGCCATCGGCCAACGCGCGTTGCTGGTGCCCCAGGCGGAGGGCTGCGTGATGTGGGATTGCGTGCCGCTGGCGACGCCGGAGGCCGTGGCGCATGTCAGGTCGCTCGGCGGATTGAAAGCGATCGCGATCTCGCATCCGCATTATTATGGCGCGCTCGCCGACTGGAGCGAAGCCTTTGGCAACGTGCCGGTCTATCTTCATGCCGACGATCGCGCATGGGTGACGCGGCAGCACTCCTCGATCGTGCACTGGACTGGCGACACCTGCCGTATTTCGGACGATGTGCTGCTCTTACGCACCGGCGGTCACTTCGCCGGCGCCGCCATGCTGCACTGGACGCGCGGTGCAGAGGGCAAGGGCGCACTGCTCACCGGAGACATCGCGCAGGTGACGATGGACCGCCGCTTCGTCAGTTTCATGTACTCCTATCCGAACTACATGCCGCTCAATGCCGCCGCGGTGCGGCGCATCGCTGACGCGGTCGCGCCCCTCGCCTTCGACCGCCTCTATGGCGCCTGGTGGGGCCGCAACATCGCCGCGGGTGCCAAGGCCGCGTTCGCAGCGTCTGTTGCGCGCTATTTGACGGCTATTGCGTGAGCTGATTCAGGTTTGGCTTGCCCTCATTAAATAATTGTACTATTTGTACAGTTATAGAGCGCGACGCAACGGTGCGTCTGCTGGTTCGGCATGATCCCTGCATCGTCGTTTCAGCGGTGCGATTTGCGGGCCGCGTGAGTTAGAATTGGGCACATGGCGGCGCAGCGCGATTACGGGAGTTTCGAGGCGGGCGACGTTACGCTTCAGTCCGGCGCCGTCTTCCCCGCACTGAAGCTCGCCTACCAGACCTACGGCACGCTGAGCCCGGCCAAGGACAATGTCATCCTCTATCCGACCTCGTTCAGCGCGCAGCATTACGACACTGAATGGCTGATCCGGCCCGATGGTGTGCTCGACCCCACGCGCTACTTTATCATCGTCCCGAACCTGTTCGGCAACGGTCTGTCGTCCTCGCCATCCAATTCGAGCGGGTCGTTTCCGAAAGTCACTTATCACGACGCCATCGCCGTCCAGCATCGTCTGCTCACCGAACGTTTGGGCATCTCAAAGCTCGCGCTGGTCTATGGCTGGTCGATGGGAGGCATGCAGGCCTATCACTGGGCCGCCTGCTACCCCGATATGGTCGAGCGCGCCGCAGTGGTGTGCGGCAGCGCGCGCTGCGCGCCTTACAACCACGTCTTCCTGGAAGGTGTGAAGGCCGCGCTGACCGCTGATCCAGCCTTTCGCGACGGCCGCTCCGTCGAAAAGCCCGTCGCAGGCATCCGCGCCATGGGGCGCGTCTATGCCGGCTGGGCGATGTCGCACGGATTTTATCGCGACGAGGTCTGGCGCGAGGCCGGATTCACCTCGCTCGAGGACTATCTCGTCCGTGCGTGGGACGCCGCCTTTGCACGGCGCGACGCCAACGATCTGCTGGCACAGATCGGCATCTGGCAAAACGGCGACATCAGCCGCTGTGCCGCATTCGGCGGCGATTTCGATCGCGCACTTGCGGCGATCAAGGCGCATATGTTGCTGATGCCGGGCGCGACCGACCGTTACTTCGACGTCCGCGACAACGAGGACGAGCTCGGCCGGCTGGTCAACGCGAAGTCCGCCGCGCTGCATCCGATCCCGTCGGTGCACGGCCATCGCGCCGGCAATCCCGTCAACAATCCGCACGATCAGGCCTTCCTCAAGGCCGAGATCGCAGAACTCCTCGGCAAGTAGGGCAGGCATTCGATCATGAGCGACGCAACGATTTCAGAGTCCGGCCATCGCTTGAAGCCGCTGACGCCGGCGATGCTGCGTGAATTGTCGGCCCGTTCCAATCTCAAGGGCGCCGCGCGCAGCCTCTGCCATTTCGGCGTGATCGTGCTGGTCGGTGCGATGATCTGGAAGATCACCTCAAGCTACGGCGTGTTATGGGCGCTGCCGCTGGTGGCGGTACAGGGCTATTTCGTCGCCTTCCTGTTCATGGCGGTGCACGAGACCGCGCACAAGACCGCGTTCAAGAGCCGCGCGCTCAATCTCGCGGTCGGCTATCTCTCGGGCTTCATCATCGGATTGCCATACGAATATTACTGCCTGTATCACTGGGATCATCATCGCTACACCCAGGATCCGAACAAGGACCCGGAGTTGATCGTCGGCGTGAAGCCGAAATCCGACACGCAGCTCGCGATCGCCTATAGCGGCCTGCTCCAAGTCGCCGGCCGTCTCTGGCTGATGCTCGGCCATGCCGTCACCGGCAAGGTCACCGTGCCCTGGATCCCCGAAAACAAGCGTGCGGTCATCGTGACCGAGGCGCGCGTCTATGCCGGATTCTATGTCGCGCTACTTGGGCTCTCGCTGTGGTTCTCTTCGGCGCTGCTGCTCTGGGTCTGGATCGTTCCGCTGATCATCGGGCAATTCTTCCTGCGGCCCTACCTCTATGCCGAGCACACCGGCTGCGAGCGGACCCGCAGCGCCTTCGAAAACACCCGCACGACCTACACCGGGGCGATCGTCAAATGGTTCGCGTGGAACATGCCCTATCATGTCGAGCACCACGCCTATCCCTCGATCCCTTTTCACGCGCTGCCGAAGCTGAACGAGATCGTCGACGGCGAGATCGTCTATCGTGGCCGCGGTTACCTCGCGACGACGCGCGAGACCTGGGCCTGGTTTCGTCGGCAGCGGCTGCCGGGCTAGCCAAATGCGAGTTCAGTGCGCAAAGCCCCGATCGTGGAGCGATCGGGGCTTTGTCGTGGATGCCCGATATCAGTAGATCCCGTACGCGCAGACATTCACCACGCGCACGCGCAGGCCGCGGCGGGTCTGGATGACGCGCTCCTGGTAGCAATTGTTGACACCGGTGTTGACGTAGAGGCCGCCAAAGCCCCAGCCGGGACCCCAGTGGTGGTGGAAGCCGTGGGCCGAGGCTGCGGCGGGCGCGAGAGCGGCAACGCCGAGCGAACCGGCAGCGATCAGACCAAGTGCAAGCTTACGAAAACATCTTCATTCTCCAGTGTGGCGCGAAGCCGTTGTTGCGTCCCTGCATCTCCGTCGAGCCGGGACGCGAATGCGTTCATGGCGCGAGGCGGGAATCGTGTTTCAGGATTGTTTCGTCGGCTGCGGCAAAGTGCTGCCGTCAGGCCTTCCGCGACACCGGTTTCGCGGCCTGCGACGATGCGCGATAGCGCGCGGCCATCGCCTGCGTCAGCTCCGCCATCTTCTCGCGCAGATCGGTGGGCTCCAGCACTTCGGCCTCGGGCCCGAGCCGCAACAATTCGGCTGCGGCGTGCCACGACGTCTTGCCGGTCGGCACTCTGGCAATACGCCAGCCGTCGGCGTCGGCGGTCTCTTCAAGCTGCGCGCGTGCCTTGACGTACGGCTGGCTCAGCGCGTCGAGCAGTTTTACCCCGAACGGTGACAGCCGCACGATCGCGACATTGGGATGCATCTCGGCCTCGAGGCGGAGCGTTGCGGCCTGCCAATAGGCGGCGAGATCGAAACCGGCGGGACGATCGAAGCGATCGTCGAGCGCCGTGCAGTCGAGCACACGCGCGACGCGATAGGTGCGCACGCTGCCATCGACCTGGCCGGCGAGATACCAGCTTCCGCCCTTCAACACGAGGCCGAGCGGCGCGACGCGGCGCTGCTTCTCCGCGCGCCAGCTCCGGTAGCGGATTTTGATCAGCGTTCCCCGTAGAGCCGCGCCGGCAATGGCGCGCAGATGTTTCGGCTCCTCGGCTTCGCCGAACCAGCCGGGCGCGTCCAGGTGAAAACGCTCCTGCATCCGGCCGGCATCCTGACGCAAATGAGCGGGCAGCGCCGCCATCAGCTTGTTCCGCGCCGCGATCATCGCCGTATCAAACCCAAGCGCCGCAGCCGGGCCGGGCAGTCCGGTGAGAAACAGCGCCTCCGCCTCGTTCTGCGACAATCCGTTCAGCCGCACGCGGTAGCCGTCGAGCAGGCGATAGCCGCCCTCCGCGCCGCGATCGGCATAGACGGGAACGCCGGACGCCGCGAGCGCGTCGATGTCGCGATATATCGTGCGCACCGACACCTCGCAGGCCTCGGCCAGTTCAGGCGCGGTGACCTGCCCCCGCGCCTGGAGGGTGGTGAGGATCGACAGCATCCGGCTCGCGCGCATCGCTTCTTAAACCATACCTGACATAGGATGTCAGGTATGTTCAGCTAGAAGCATCACCGCCAGACGGCCCAAGGGAGACCTACCATGACCGATCCGAACCGCATCACGCTGTATTATTCGCCGCAAAGCCGTGCCACCGGCACGCGGGTGCTGCTGGAGGAGTTGGGGGCGCCCTACGGTCTCCATGTCCTCAACATGAAGGCGGGCGAGCAGCGCCAGGCCGCCTACCTCGCCATCAATCCGCTCGGCAAGGTGCCGGCGATCCGCCATGGCGAGGCCCTCGTCACTGAGCAGGTCGCGATCACCATCTATCTTGCCGACCTGTTTCCGCAGGCCGGCCTGACGCCCGCGCTTGGCGATCCGCTGCGCGGCCCCTATCTGCGCTGGATTGCCTATTACGGCTCGTCGTTCGAGCCGGCGCTGATCGACAAATTCATGCAGCGCGAGCCCGCGCCGATTACGCAGTCGCCCTATGCCGATTATAACACCATGCTGGGCGCGCTCGAGACGCAACTGTCGAAGGGGCCATATCTGCTCGGCGAGCGCATGACGGCCGCGGATATCTTGTGGGGTGTCGCGTTCAGCTGGACGATGATGTTCGGCATCGTGCCGAAAAAGGACGTCTTCGTCCGTTATTCCGAGCGCATGACCTCGCGGCCTGCGTTTCAGCGGATCAATGCGGCGGATGACGAGATGGCGGCGCAGCATGCCGCGGCTGTCGGTGGTTGAATGATCCAAGGTTGCAGATGACGAAACCGATGCACACGACCAACTGCTTCAACACCTTCATCCGGGTTGCCGAAGACTGTCCCGCGCGTACCGGCGAGGAGCCGCCACCGCGCGCGGGACAACCGACGGTGGCGTGCCTGCAATACGTGATGATCGCCAAGGCACCCTACAAATACACGTCCGACGACGTGATCTTCGCGACGTCTGCGCCGGGACGCGAGCTCGATGTGAAGGCGACGAAAACGGAGAAGCATGCGGCCCGTGAAGCGTTCTTCTCCCGGGGGCAAGCGTGCATGAGGGCGTCTAGCCTGGGCAAGCGCTTCGGCTGGGGCGTTCATGCCGATAGCGAGGGCCGGATCGCGATCTACGCCATCGACAGCAAACGCTACCAGGCGTTGGCGCGAGACCCGAAGCTCACGCAGGTACGTGCGATGCGATCGAAGCGGGCGTGATCAGAATTTTGGCGGCCGCTTTTCCGCAAAAGCCTTGATGCCTTCCTTGATCTCGTCGCCGCGCATGCTGTCGCGGTGGCGCTGGTCGGCGGCTTGCTCGTCGAGCTCGCCGCGGGCGAATTCGTTGATCGCGCGCTTCATGCCGCGCATCGCGTTCGGTGCGTTGCCGGCGAGGATGTTGGCGAGCTTGTCGACTTCCTCGTCGAGAGCTTCCTCCGGCACCATGGCGGTGAGATAACCGATCCGCAGCATTTCCGGCGCGGTGATCTTCTGCGCGGTCAGGAACAGTTTCTTCGCGTTGTCGACGCCGAGCCGCGTCACGTAGCGTTTGATGCCGCTCCTGTAGTAATGCAGCCCAAGCCGCGCGGCGGGCATGAACATCTCCGCAGTATCGACGCCGATGCGGAAATCGCAGGCGAGCGCGAGATCGGTCGAGCCGCCATAGACGCCGCCGTTGAGCCGGCAGATCGTCGGCACGCCGAGATCCTCCAGCCGGTTGACGACCACCTCGAACGCCGAGCCCGCGCTCTGCTGCTCGCCGGCGCTCACCGCCCGCTCGGCCACCGAGTTGAGGTCATAGCCCGCGGAGAAGGCGCGCCCCGTGCCGGTCAACACCAGCACGCGGATCGCCGGGTCGGCTTCGACCCGGTCGAACAGCTTCATCAGGTCGCCGAGGTCTTCCGCCTGGAGCCGGTTGAGATGCTTGGGACGGTTGAGGCGGATGGTGGCGCGTGCGCCGGTGATTTCGAGCACGGGGCTGCTGGCCGCGTCGGCTATGTCCGACATTCTTGTCTCCATTACCTGTTTTCGAGCGCGCGCCGTTTCGCCTCGGCATCGATCGTCTCGGCGAGCTCGGGGTGTCGCGCCATCAGCACGCGGAAGTCGACGAGGTCGAGCACCAAAAGCCGCGACACCTTCGTGGTCGAGACGTTGGCGCCGCGCATGTTGTTGCCGAGCAGCGCCATCTCGCCGAAGAAGGCGCCATCGCCGAGCTGCACCTTCTTGCCGGGCAGATCGACCTCGACCTCGCCGGCGGCGATGAAATACATGCAGTCGCCCTGCGCGCCCTTCCGGATGATCATGGTGCGCGCCGGCAGCTCCATGGTCCGCAGCATGTGGGTGACGTCGGCGATGGCAGCCGGGCCGAGCGCTGCGAAGAACGGCACCTTGCTGACGGATTCCCAGGTCTTCAGGAAATTGTCGCGGCGGGTCTCGGCGGCAAAGCCGGTCGCCAGAATGCCGGTCCAGAGCCCGAACACGCCGAGGCCGGAGATCATCACCAGAGCCGCCACCATGCGTCCGAGAGGGGTGACGGGCACGACGTCGCCATAGCCGGTGGTGGTCAAGGTCACCACCGCCCACCATAGCGCGGCGGGCACGCTGCCGAACGTTTGCGGCTGCACGTCCCGCTCCAGGAAATATTCGGCGACGGAGGCGAGGAAGACCACCATCAGGAAGATCACGAGCACGCTGAGCAGCGGGCCCGATTCCAGTACCAGCACGCGGCGGAGCTGCCGCAGGCCGGGAATGCCCGGCACCACCTTCAAGACCCAGAGCACGCTGAGCAGCCAGGCCGTCCTGGGCTCGGCGCCGAGAACCAGTGCGACCGGCACAGCCAGCGCCCCGACCGCATCGACCAGCCCGGCGGAGGAGGACAGGTAGAGCGAGAGGCGCTCCTGCCGCGCCATATGGCGGAGCCGTACCAGCCATTCGAATACGAAGTAGGCGAGGCAGACCCAGAGCAGGACATCGACCCAGCCGTGCGCCGCCTCATAGGCCGGGTTGACCGTCAGCAGCACCATGCTGAACACGCCGATGGCCACCGCCACATAGGCCGCCTTGGTCATGTTGCGGCCGGCCGTGGCGGCCACGAACTGGGCCAGAGCGGAGATCAACGGCTTGGACATGCGGGAAGGTGGCCCGGTCTTTGGAATAGGTTTCAGAGGTCCCGGCCGGGACCTCGGCGCCAAAGTGCCCGCCTGGGCGGAGGCCGTCAACGACGGCCGCGGGCCGCTTTATCGGACCGCCTTAAGGGGACGGAAATCCGCGCAACAAATGGGCTAAATCACAGACAAGCCATCCGATTTTCCCATATATGGGACCTACGCGGCCGTTGCTTGGGGCCTTCTCGCCCCGGCGAGCCCGTACCATTCATTGCAAGATTGGTTGGCCCGATGGATACGTCACATATTGCACAGCATGCAGGAACGGCAGCCGCCCTGTTCGCGTCGGTGTTCGTGGTGGCCACCACCACCATGCGGACGATGATCCCGCTCCGCGTGTTCGGCATCCTCACCAACCTCGTCCTGATCGCGACCGCCATCCCCGCGCACAATTATCTGGTGATTGGCGTGCAGACCGTGGTGCTCGGCCTCAATGCCTACCGCCTGCACCAGATGCTGCAGCTCGTGCGCGATGTCCGCAAGTCGGTGAACTCCGACCTCTCGATGGACTGGCTGAAGCCGTTCATGATCGAGCGCAAATGCAAGGCCGGCGAGGTGCTGTTCTACAAGGACGAGAAGGCCGAGGACATGGCCTATATCGTCAGCGGCCGCTTTCGCCTGGTCGAATCCGGCATCGAGTTGCCGGTCGGCGCCATCGTCGGCGAGCTCGGCATGCTGTCGCCGTCGAACACCCGCACCCAGACGCTGGAATGCGTCGAGCCCGGAAGCATCCTCAGCGTCGGCTACAACAAGGTCGAGGAGCTCTACGTGCAGAATCCGGCCTTCGGCTTCTACTTCCTGCGGCTTGCCAGTGCGCGCCTGTTCCAGAACCTCAACACGCTGGAGCAGCGGCTGGCGCAGCAGACCGCGGCGATCGCGACGACGGCACCGAAGCCGGCGTGACGCCTCGCGTTGCCTGAGGAATTGATCGCGTGTCGAATGACGACGGCATCCTGGCTTCGCTTCGCTACCTCTTCGAGGACATCATCGGAGAGGAGGACGACACGCCGCCGTTCCTGCCTGAGGGGTTGCCGAAGGCTGCGGCGCTCGTCGTCAGCGACGGCATTCACGTCCTCACCGAATATCAGGGCACGAGCTATGCCCAGCTCTATGTCGACCGGGTCTGCCGCTTCGTCGGCCGCCTCGGTGACGACGGCCGCGCGCTCTGCGACATCGCGCATCTGATGGCAACGCGGATGGCCTATGAGGATCCGATCCGGATCGCGCAGTTGAAGCTGATGGAGCTTGCCGACGGCAAGCCGCCATCGGTCGAGGTCAGGAAGTTCCGCTTCGACGAGTTGATCGGGGCGCTGCCGGCGATTGCCGGTGAGCCAATGCTCGATGCGCTCGATATGATCGGATGGCGCCACCGGCGGGTCTCGATCCGCTTCTCGAACGCGAGCCGGATCGGGATCCGGCGCCTCAAGCTGGAGGCTGCACTGAAGCGCTGGCGGCTGTTCTCGCTCCGCTACGCCGAGGAGCGCGCCTGGGTCGAGCGCTGGCTGCACATGATCTCGCGCGCGCTGGTCAAACAGCCCGCGGCGGTGCCGGCGATCATCGACAGCGCCAACATGATCGCGGGCCATGGCGACGACTATCGCCATGGGCTGGCCGACTGGCACGCCATCATCGACGGTCTGGCGAAGCCGACCTTCGACGGTGCGCTCCCGCTTGGCGATCTCGCCGGCGCGATGGCTGAGGCGCGCGCCGCAGCCGAGCCTGATCGCCGGCAGGCGGCGCTAAAGCGCGCCATTGCCCGGATCAGGGCGCGAACGCCGGGGGCGACGGACGTGCTGGCGGGCTGAAGCGCTACTTGAAATGTGGTGGCTCGTCGTAGCCGCGGCGACTGCTGAAGAAGAGCAGGATTATCAGGCCAACGCCGACAACCACTGAGAAACCGGCCCCCAGCGCCAGTGCCACATAGCCTTCCGTCGGGATCGGCTCCCCCTCGATCGCCATCGCGGAGTAGGCGAAGTAGCCAACGGCTGCCAGCATTCCCAGAAGGAGGATGATGAGGAGTGTACGCATGCCGCGTTCTCCGGTTGTATCCACAATACCAACGGTTGCAGGGAAGGACGGTTCCCTGGCTCCGGCCGAGGACCCTCGCCGCAGGTTCCCGACGCCATGAAAGGCGGCTCAGGCGCTCTGCGCAGTCTTCACCACCACGACATTGCTGTCGTCGTGCTGGGGAGGGACGGTCTTCTCGGCCTCTCCGGCATGACGCTTGAGGTAGTCGCGACGCATACCGATATCGTCGCGGACGAATTCGTAGCCGAGCTTGAAGGTGTCGAGCCCGTCGGTACTGATCGTTCCGTCTCTGAGGCCGATGACGGCGCCGCGCAAGATGCCTTCCAACTCGTCCTGAAGACATTCGAGCTGATCCAGCGAATGGGCGTGCTCGATGCGTTCGCCGATGTCGAGGATGGCAGTGGAGAGCTCGCTGGCCTTCTCCGGCGCGATCCGGGTGATCTTGGCGTAGATCGCGGCGAAGATCGAGCCGATGACGCTGAGCGCGGCGGCGCCCAGATACATCAGGTCGCTGTACTTATCCATGAATGACTTGGTGTCGTCGTTGATGTAGTCGGCTGCCCCCTGATGCGCCATCACGTAGGCGTCCTTCTCGACGGAGGCCGGCTCGATCCTGGTGGCGAAGCCGCCGTCGAGCCCGAGCGCGGACTTGTTCTCGTAGACGATGCGCGCGAGGTCTCCGGCCGTGCTCACGGACATCCTGGATTGCGTGACCAGCAGCCATTCGAGCCCGATCGTGTCGAGATCGTCGTCGGGGATTTCGGGGGACGCGGATAGCGTGCCCGCCGTCAGCGTCTCGGCGGAAATGCCCGGGAATTTGCGCGCCAGCGCCTTGGCTTCGTCGATCGCGTTCAGCGTGAAGCCGCCGCGCCTGGCGACCTGCTCATAGGCCTTGTCCCGCACCGCTCTGGAGCCGTGGACGACGGCGATCACCGCGCCAAAGCCGCTGGCCGGCGCAAACAGCTTGTCGAGCGTTGCGCCCTGCGGCGCCATCTGGATTCTTGCTGCGGCTTCTGATCCGTCGGGAACGTCGAGAATGCTGTGGACAAAGGCGAGCGAGGATTCGTTCTCGGCGACGACCGCGACCTTCTTCTTCTTCAACTCGGCAAGCGACTTGATCTTCTTGTTGCCGGGAACGAGCAAGAGCACGAGATCGTGCTCCAGGATCGCAACCGTGCGCGCCCGTGGCGGCACCTTGGCGTCGGTGCGCAGGATGGCGAGGTCGGCTTGCCTGCGGTCGAACTGTGCGAGTGCTTTGGTGTTGTCGGGGTTGTTGACGACCTTGATCCGGAAGCGCGAGGCGTTGTTCTTCAGCACGGTGGCGAGCTTCGCCGCGAACAGCGCCTCGTCGCTGTTGGGCGCCCCGACGGCAAAGGTCAGCGTCTCTGAACTGTGCACCAGCGTGCGGCCGGCCCAGACGGTGGCAAGCGACAGGAGCAGGGTCAGCACGACGTACAGCAAGACTTGCTGTTGATTGGTCTTGATGACCTTTGGGCGGCGCGGCGGCTGCTCGGTCGGCAAGGTCGAGCCTTCAATACTCATGGCAGCACTCTGGCCTCAATCCAGGATCGCGGCGCCGCCGGATTGCCGGCTCGATGCGCTCGAAAAATTCGTAAGCGTCTGAAAAAAGAACGATAATCCTCTACCCGGGGATGATAACGCGCCGGCACGGCGATGCAAATTTCGAGCCGGAGGTAACCTTACTCAAGATATCGCGGCGATTGGTCATCCTATCACCGTTTAGCCACAGTCGGCGATTTTCCAGTTCCCCCGGCTGCATTCCGCCGCGGGAGATGTCATAAATCACGGGTCCCGGCGATTTGACCGGTCCAAGAAGAAGTTGCGCTGAACGCTCCAATTTTTGTTGTCACGTCAATGAGGGCGCCAGCTTGTCGTTTCCACCCCTGTCATCGGCGATTCCGGTTGAAGCGCTCATTGGCTGGATGTTGCTGCTCACTTTCAAGCACATCATCGCCGATTTCGTGCTCCAGACCGCCTGGATGGCGCACGGCAAGGACCAGAAGCACGGCTGGGCGCTGCCGCTTCTGGTGCATTGCCTGATTCACCTTGCGGTTGCGCTGCCACTGATCCTGATCGTCGCGCCGAGATTCTGGTTTGTGGCCCTGATCGATTTCGTAATCCACATCACGATCGACCGCGCCAAGGGGCTCGTCTCGGCCAATTTCGGTGTCAACCAGGAGCATCCCTGGTTCTGGACCCTGATCGGCGTCGATCAGGCGCTGCACCACCTGACCGGCTTCGGCCTTTCCATCTGCATGGCTGCGAACTGACTGTCGGTCGCCCCGGGCGCGGGGCAATCGCATATGAGCATTCACAAGAAGCCGTCATGCCGGGCTTGTCCCGGGCATCCACGTTCTTCTGTCCGCGTGGATGGCCGGGACAGGCCCAGCCATGACGCCGTGGAGGCTTTAGCGCCCAAACTCTCGGGTCATATGCGATTGCCCTGCCCCTGACGGCGCCGGCTGATTCGCGGTCAGGGCGCAAGGGCACCGGGTGACTACCGGGCGGCGTGGTTAACCTTTCATTAGAGAATTGCGCTGCATCTTCGGCGTCGAGGGAGAACTGCAATGTTTTCAAGCCGCGACGCCTATGAAAGCGATTTCTGCCCGGTCCGCGACGAACTCCTTGGCGAGATGTATCGCGCCAACGAGAGTGGCCTGCCGCGGCTGGTTGAGACTGTTTCCCCGGACGTTCGCGCCATGCTGGCGCTGTTTTGCTATCGCCGCAGCCATCTGCACTCGCTGGCAGTCGCGATCGCAGCCAGCTGCAGCGAGCGCGACCTGATTGAGCACGGTGGCCGCGTCGGCTCGACGCTCTACGCGCTGTCACGCGAAGGCACGGTCAAATCGTCGCCGTCGCTGTCGGGAGGCCGCAAGCCGATCACGCTGTCGACCAAGCCGCTCTCGGTGCTTGCGCCGCTTCAGGACGAGTTCGACGACGAGGTCAGCGAAGCCGTTCCGGCTTAAGGCGCGATCGATCGCGCTTTAAGATATTTATGGGCGCATGATCTTGTCGGAAAACCGCTGCACACTTTTCCGGATCATGCGCTAGCTGCCTCGATTGTCGGCAGCCCGAATTTCCGCCGCGCCATCGCGCATTCGGCGTCGCCTGGCATGCAGGTGCGGCACACCTCCGGCCGCACCGCATAGATGCCGCACGCCGTCGCCGTGCCGATCTCCCCTTGCAAAGCCGAACAGCGATCGCCCTCGCAGCGCATGCCGGATTGCCGCGCGTTGACGAGCTTTTCCGGGATCGCCGCAAGCTCCTCGTCGCTCTCGATCGAGAAGCGCGGCCAGTTCGCCGAATAGGCGCAGCAGGCGCCGCAATTCTGGCAGCAACTCGACAGGTCGATGGTGGATGTCTCTTCCATCGTCATCATGTATCCTTCGGGGGACCCCACACCAGGCTCTGCCGCCATTTTGCGCGCAGCACGTCGCGCCGTTCCGGATATCTTTCGTCGAGATAGGTCGCATCCACCACGCGGTCGGTGCGGAAGCTGCGAAAATCGCTGCGCAGCTCGCACCAGGCCGCGAGCAGGCGGACCGCTTCGAGATAGCCGACCGAAATCGGCCAGATCATGCGCTCGCTGGGGCGACCCTGCTCGTCGCGATAGCGCAGTATGATCTTCTTGCCTTCGTGGATCTGGGTGCGCGTGCGCGCCATGTCCAAGCGGTCGGGCTCCCTGTTCCAGCTCGGCCGGGCGCGGCTCGCCGGTTCCAGCACGAAGGGGCGCAGGCGTTCTGGCACGGTGTCGGCGATCTTGGCCATCAGGTCTTCGGCCGCGCGCGCCAGTGTCGTGTCGGCATGGCCGGCAACCCATTGAGCCCCTAACACCGCGGCCTCGATCTCGTCGGGCGTCAGCATCAAAGGCGGCAGGTCAAAACCCTTTTCCAGAATGTAGCCCATTCCGGCTTCGCCGCGGATCGGCACGCGCTGGCCGATCAGCGTTGCGATGTCGCGATAGATGGTGCGCTTCGAGGTCTCGAGCTCGGCCGCGATCGCGTCCGCCGTCAGCGGTTTGCGAGTGCGCCTCAGCACCTGGATGATCTGAAACAGCCGGTCGGCGCGTCTCATGACAAATCTCTTATCGGGGGGACGAATCGAAAAACGGCGCGTGGATGCTGACAGGATGTTGGCAGCAGGGGAGTTCTATACCGGGACAACGCTTCGACTGAAGAGGATTTGTCGATGATCATTCCCACCCATTTCGGCCCGGCCGGCCCGCTGTGGCGAGTCCAGGCTTCGCTGCACGCCTGGGCGTTCAACCGCCTCGTATCCCCTGATCTCATGGCCGTCGACCTCCGCTTTGCGCTTATGAGCGTGGTGACGCGCTCGCTGGTCCAGGCCGGGGACGCGATGGTCCGCCATGTCGTTCGTCATGTCATGAGCCGCGCCTGGCGAGGGGCCCGTTTCGCAGAAGATATCACGGCTGCTGCCACAATGGTGGCAGCAGCCGGCCGATAGGTTCCATCAACTCTTTCGCGGTTCAGGAGAACTGACATGATCACGCTTTATGGCTTTGGCACCGGCTTTGGCCTGCCGGAAATCAGTCCTTTCGTCACCAAGACGGAGGTGCAGCTCAAGATGGCGGGACTGCCCTACCGGAAGGAGCGGGCAATGCCGCCGGCTTCGCCCAAGGGTCAGTTGCCCTTCATCGACGATGGCGGCGAGGCGGTGGCCGATTCCACCTTCATCCGCGCCCATATCGAGCGCCGCTATGGCTTCGATTTCGACGCCGGGCTCTCGTTGCAGGAGCGCGCGCAGGCCTGGGCGTTCGAGCGCATGATCGAGCATCATGTCTATTGGTCGCTGGTCGGCTCGCGCTGGGTCGATCCGGTCAACTTCGCCAAGGGGCCCGCGCATTTCTTCGATGGCGCCCCGGAGCACAATCGCGAGAAGCTGCGCGAGGATGCGCAATTCCGTGTCGCCGAGAACTATCTGCTCTCCGGCCTCGGCCGCCACGGGCCCGACGACGATGTCGATCTCGCCTTGCGCTCGCTGTTCGCGCTCTCGGTGCAGCTCGGCGACAAGGCCTATCTGATGGGCAACAAGCCAAGCGGTGTGGATGCGACCGCCTTCGGCGCACTTGCTGGAATCCTGACGCCGTTCTTCGAATCCCGCCTGCGCGAGCGCGCCGAGGGATTTCCGAACCTTACCGCCTATGTCGACCGCATGATGGACACGTACTATCCGGAGTTCGCCTGGACGCCGCTGCGGCAGGCGGCTTAGCTTCCGGCGTCTCCGCAGACTCCCTGCACCTCTCCCGCTTGCGGGAGAGGTCGGCGCGAAGCGCCGGGTGAGGGCTTTCTCCACGTTGGGATTTGTTCCAGATATCTCGAACAATCCCTACGCGGAGCGACCCTCACCCCAACCCTCTCCCGCAAGCGGGAGAGGGGCGCACCAACGGCGGGGCCGCAGCTCGATCTCAATGCGAAGAGCCGGCCCATTGGGCCGGCTCTCGTCGTCTCGAAACCGTCGCCGCCCTTACTTCACGAGCGTGTACTTGCCGTTCTTCACCGTGAGCAGGATGCGCGAACGGTCGTCGAGGCCGTAGCGATCCTTTTCGGTGAAGTTGTAGACGCCCTGGCTCGCCGCGATCTCCCTCTCCGACAGCAGCGCTTGCCGGATCGCCTCGCGGAATTCCGGCGTGCCGGGCTTGGCCGTCTTCAGCGCCGCCGGGATGACGCGCTTCAGGATCTCGAACGCATCGTAGGAGTGGCCGGCGAACTGGCTGCGGCTGTTCGGGCCGTACTTGCCTTCATAGGCCGAGTTGAGCGCGAGGCCCGGCTTCTTGGTCGCGGCTTCGTCGGGCTGATCCTCGGGGTCCATCACCGGGCCCGAGGCCATCAGCACGCCTTCCGCCGCCTTGCCCGCGATGCGGATGAAATCCATGCTGGCCGCGCCGTGGGTCTGGTAGATCAGGCCCTGATAGCCGCGCTCGCGCAGCTCGGTCTGCGGCAGTGCGGCCGCGGTGCCGGAGGCGCCGACCAGGATCGCGTCGGGATTGGCGGCGACGAGCTTCAGCACCTGACCGGTCACCGAGGTGTCGGGCCGCGCAAAGCGCTCCTCGTCGACCAAGCTCATGCCCATCGGCACGCCCTGGGCTTTGAAGTCGTTGAACCAAAGGTCGCCGTAGCTGTCGGAATAGCCGATATAGCCGACCGTCTTCACGCTCTTCGATTTCATGTGCTCGTAGAGCACCTTGCCCATGATCGGAATCGGCTGCGGCATCGCCACCGACCACTTCATGCGCTCCGGCGTGATCGGGAATGGCGCGAGGCCGAAATGCGGAATACCGGCTTCGTTGGCGACGTTGGAGACCGCGATCGTCGGCGGCGTCAGTGCCGAACCCATGATGATGTCGGCCTTGGATTCCGTGACGAAGCGGCGGGCGTTGGTGGTCGCGGTGGTGGGATCGCCGCCGTCGTCGAGCACGATCACTTTTAGCGGCACGCCGCCGATTTCCTTTGGTGCGAATTCCAGCGCGTTGCGCTCGGGAATGCCCAGCGCCGCGCCGGGGCCCGTCGTGGTGGTGGTGATGCCGATGGTGATTTCACTGGTCTGGGCCAGCGCAGGCAGCGCAAGCGTGGCCGCGGCGATCGCGGCGGTCAGGTAAAAGCGTTTCATTTATTCCTCCCTTTACGTGTTTCTTTGAAAGCAGAAATCGGGGTTTAATTCAGCCCCGTCTTTTGGTGATGCGGCGATTTAGCTCCAAGATCCAACTAAGACCTAATTCCCCACGAATCTCGCCACCAGTTCCGGCGGGAAAGGTGCCGATTTCAGCTTCTCCGGGTTGGCCGGGTCGCGGCCGACCAGGACGCGGGTCTCGAACGCCTCGATGGCGAGATCGTCGCCCTTGTAGACATTATGCTTCACCTCGAAGCTCGAGCGCTTGATGCTCTCGATCCTGGTTTCGATGGTGATCCAGTCGCCATGGGTCGAGGGGATGTAGAATTTCGCCCGCGTGTCGACCATGGGGATGCCGACCAGGCCGTATTTGTGGACCAGGTCCTGTTTCGAGAAGCCCGCAGTCTCGAACAGGAGCGAGGTCGAATCGTCGAACATCGCGAAATAGCGCGGGTAATAGACGATGTTGGCGGGGTCGCAATCTCCCCACTGGATCTGTACGTCGCGCCGGTTCACGAACATGCGTCGCGCCCTTGCTCTGCTGATTTTCCCGGCGTCTTACTTGGGCGCCATGCGCAACGAGCCGTCGAGCCGCACCACTTCGCCGTTGAGATATGTATTCTCGACCATGTGCAGGGCGAGTGCCGCGAATTCATCCGCGTGGCCGAGCCGGCGCGGGAAGGGGATCGCCGCGGCGAGCGAGTCCTGGGCTTCCTGAGGCAGGTTGGCCAGCAGGGGCGTCAGGAACAGGCCGGGTGCAATCGTCAGCACGCGGACGCCGAACTGCGCGAGCTCGCGCGCGATCGGCAGCGTCATGCCGACGATGCCGCCCTTGGAGGCCGAATAGGCCGATTGCCCGATCTGGCCGTCATAGGCGGCAACGGAGGCGGTGTTGATGATGACGCCGCGCTCGCCGGTCGCCTGCGGATCGAGCTTGGACATCTCCGTTGCGGCGAGACGCAGCATATTGAAGGTACCGATCAGGTTGACCTTGATCACCTTGTCGAAATCCGCGAGTGCCATCGGTCCGTCCCGGCCGACGACGCGCTTGGCGACGCCGATGCCGGCGCAGTTGACCAGCACGCGCGCCGGGCCGTGGGCCTTTGTAGCCGCCGCAATGGCGGCTTCGGCGGAGGCGGCATCGGAGACGTCGCAGGCCACGGCCACGCCCTTGATCTCGGCGGCAACCGTCTCGGCAAGCTTGGTATTGAGATCGAAGACCGCGACTTTGGCGCCCTGCGCCGCCAGCTTCCGCGCGGTCGCCGCGCCCAATCCTGATGCGCCGCCGGTGACGATGGCTGCCTGATCCCTTAACAACATGGCGTTCTCCTGTAGCTGTGGTTTCTTAGCCGACCGATATCACACGGTCCGATGGATTGGCAGCGTAGAGCTCCTCGATCAGGAGGTTGCGATGCTCCAGCACCGCGCGCTGGTTGATCGAGCCCTTGTCGGTGACCTCGCCCTTGTCGATCGAAAGCGGCGTATCCAGGAGGATCGCGCGCGTGATCCGCGTCGAGGAGCCGGTGGCCGAGGCGAGGAAGCGCGTCAGGCGCTCGCGAAAGGCGTCGCGCACCAACTGGTCGCGCGTCGCGACGACGAGATCGTCGGCCGGCAGCGTCGGGTTGACCAGCCGGCAGCCGTCGAGATCGAGCACCACGAGCGCGGAGACCTCGTCGCGGTTGATGCCGGCGATGACGACGTCGCGCACCAGCGGCGCGCAGGCGGCGACGAAACGGGCACGCAGGGGGCCGACGCTGACCCAGGTGCCGCTCGCGAGCTTGAAATCCTCGCCGATGCGGCCGTCGAAGTCGAAGCCTGCATTGAAGTCGTCGGGATCGGCGGGCTTGAGCGCATCACCAAGCTTGTAGAACCCCTCCTCGTCGAAGGATTTTGCGGTGATGTCGGGCTGGCGCCAATAGCCGGGCATCACGTTCGGCCCCTTGGCGCGGATCTCGAGCTTGCCGTTGTTCGGCACCAGCTTGGCGTCATTGCCTGACACCGGGAGCCCGACATGACCAGAGCGGCTGGTGCGCGGATTGACCGACATGAAGAACGGGGCGGTCTCGGTCGCGCCAAGGCCGGTCAGCATCGGCACGCGATAGCCCTTCTCCTTGATCGCGAGCTCGTCGAGGCTGTTCCAGACGAACGGCGACAGTGCCGCGCCCGAGAAGAACATCGCGTGCAGCCGGTCGAAGAACTTTGCGCGCAGGCCCTGGTCGTCGCGCAAATACGGCAGCAGCGACTCGTAGCCCTTGGGAACGTTGAAATAGACCGTCGGCGAAATCTCCTGGAGATTGCGCACGGTCTCCTCGATGCCGCCCGGCACCGGCTTGCCGGCGTCGAGATACATCGAGCCGCCGTTGTAGAGCGTCAGCCCGATATTGTGGTTGCCGCCAAAGGTGTGATTCCAGGGCAGCCAGTCGATGATGACCGGCGGCTCGTCCTTCAGGAAGGCGAGCGTCTCGCGCAGCATCACCTGGTTGGCGCAGATCATGCGCTGGGTGTTGATGACGGCCTTGGGATTGCCGGTCGAGCCCGACGTCAGCAGGAATTTTGCGACCGTGTCGGGGCCGATTTTGCCGTGCACCGCGTCGAGATCGCTGCGGATCGGCGTCGCCATGAGGCCGGCGAGCATCGTGACGTCACGCCCTGGCACCGCGCCGTAGGATGCGGCGATCTCGGTGCCGAGCGAGACATTTGCGGAAAGCGCGCCGGCGAACTTGTCGGCGTCCTCGGCGAAGACGAGGCCGGGCGTCAACAGCTTCATCAGGTAGGACAGTTTTCCGTAGTCCTTCGACACCAGCGAATAGGCCGGCGACACCGGGCAGAACGGAATGCCGGCATAGAACGCGCCGAAGGCAAGCAGTGCATGGTCGATCGAGTTGCCGGAGAGGATCACGACCGGCCGCTCCGCCGACAGGCCGCGCTGGATCAGCGCCGAGGCGATGTGCCGGCTCGCGGTGAGCAGCTCGGCGTAAGTGATCTTGCGCCAGCCGCCGCCTTCGCGCTCGGCCATGAAGACGCGGTCCGGCGTCGTCGTGGCCCAATGGTGCAGGCGGTCGGTGATGCGGACGGGATAGTCGCCGAGCGGCTGCTTTGGCCGCAGATAAATCGTGCCGTCGTCGCGCCGCTCGATGTCGATGGCGGGGTCGCCGAACGAGATCGGCCGCAGCGGGAAATTGCTCACGCCGCGCTCCGTGCTGGAAGAGGACGGCTGTGCGCTCATGATTTCGGCTTTACCTTGGCGGTCTTGTGCTCGAGAAATTCACGGATCCTGCGTTTTGCCTCCTTGTCGCTCTGCGCCACTGTCGCCATCAGCGATTCCATCAGCAGGCCGGTCTGCGGATTGGCTTCCGCGATCATCGGCAGCGCCTGGAGCACGGCAAAATTCGTCAGTGGCGCGTTAGAGGCGACCTTGGTCGCAAGCTCCAGCGCCTTGCCAAGCCCGTTGCCGGCTTCCGTGACGTATTGTGCAAAGCCGTAGGAGGCGCCCTCGGTCGCGGTATAGACCCGCCCGGTCAGCATCATGTCCATCATCCGCGCCACGCCGATCAGCCGCGGCAGCCGCACCGAGCCGCCGCCGCCGACGAAGATGCCGCGCTGTCCCTCGGGCAGTGCAAAATAGGTCGAGGGCTCGGCGACGCGGATGTGCGCCGCGCAGGCCAACTCGAGTCCGCCGCCGATCACGGCGCCCTTCAGCGCCGCAATGACCGGAACACGGCTGTACTGGATGCGGTCGAACACCCGATGCCACATCTGCGAATGCAGCAGCCCGCCGGTGGCGTCATGGTCGGTCAGCTCGGAGAGATCGAGGCCGGAGGAGAAGTGATCGCCGATGCCGTGGATGACGACCGCGCCGATATCCTCGGGCAGGGACGCAAAGCATTCGCCGATTTCGAGGATGATGCCGTCGTTCAGCGCATTGCGCTTGGCCGGCCGGTTCAGACCCACGGTCAAAACCCGATCCGCCCTCTCGATCCTCAGCAGCCCGGAGGCACCCGCGTCAGCGGTCTCGGCGTTTCCCTGTGTCATTTGCGTCCTTGTCAGAATAGTTATGTTGTATAACGAATTTGGGAGGAGTCAAGGAGGGGTTGGAGCGGCGGCCCCTTACATTCGGTGTCGTCCCGGCGAAGGCCGGGATCCATACCCCCAGGGAGACGTTTTGCGAAGACACGTCGTTCGGTAATCTGACTGTCGGCCATCGATAGATCACGCGGTATGGGTCCCGGCCTTCGCCGGGACGACAAGCGGAAGGAGTGGCGCCGACGCAATGCTGGTGGTGCGCTCTCCTCACATCACCTGATGCACGTCGATCACCACGCGATCCGCACGCCGCGCGGCTGACGCCACGAAGATGTGCTGCATCAGCCAGCGATAGTTTTCATGCCCGGTCTCGAATTTCGGCACGGTGCGGAAATAGATCAGTTTTGGATCCACCGGCTCGCCGCGCTTGAGCTTTTGCAGCAGTTCGACCGGACCGAAGCGCATGCCCTTGTTCTCGACGTAGACGGTCGCACCGTCGTCGGTCTCGAAGGCGTATCTCGCTTCGAGATCGATCAGCTCGTTGGGGCGGATGGTCTGGAAGTCGGCGCCGAACGGCAGCACCTTGCCGGTAACCGCGCCCTTCACCTCGCCGCCGACGATCGGAATGATTCGGCGAACGCCAATGCCGGTCTCGCCGGCGGTGACGACGTCGCCGATCTCTGCGGTGATCGTGAAGACGTATTTGGTTTCGAGGGTGGGGGTCATGGGTCAGCTCTTATGTGAGAAGACAAACAGCTGCTGCCTTCCCTTCTCCCCTTGTGGGAGAAGGTGGCGCGAAGCGCCGGATGAGGGGTTGTTTCCGCGAATTCAAGTGTAAGAGTTTAGCTCGAGGAGAGAGACCCCTCACCCGTCTCGCCGCTGCGCGGCGAGCCACCCTCTCCCACAAGGGGAGAGGGGAAAACAGCTCGTTGCGCAGCTGACAACCGTATCACATCTCTCAATGCGCCATCATGCGCGTCGGCAGCCAGGTCGCCAGCAGCGGGAACGCGATCAGGATCACCAGTCGCACCAGATCCGTCGCGACGAAGGGAATGACGCCCTTGAAGATGGTAGAGAAGGAGACGTCCTTCACCACACTCTTGATGACGAAGACGTTCATGCCGACCGGCGGGTGGATCAGGCCGAGCTCGACCGTCATCACAATGATGACCCCGAACCAGATCGGGTCGAAGCCGAGATGGGTGATGACGGGGAAGATGATCGGCACGGTGAGGATGATCATCGCCATGGCGTCCATCAGGCAGCCGAGCACGAGATACATCACCATGATCAGCGCCAATACGCCGTAGGAGCCAAGGCCGAGACCGGTCAGGAATTCCGTCACCCTCTGCGGGGTCTGCGTCACCGTGAGGAAGTAGCCGAAGATCAAGGCGCCGATCAGCACCGTGAACACCGCGGCTGCGGTGCGCGTCGCCTGGAGCAGTGAGGCCAGGATCTTTTCGCGATCAAGCCGGCCGGTGAGCACGCCGATGATGAAGGCGCCGGCGGCGCCGACACCGCCGGCTTCCGTCGGCGTGAAGCGCGGCAGGAACGGCACTCCGTAGAGGCCGCCGATGACGAACACGAACAGCAGCACCGGCGCCCAGATGTCCTTCAATCCGGCAAATCGTTCGCGCCACGGCAGCACCTTGCCCTTGGGCAAAAAGTCGGGGCGGAAATAGCCGATCAGGCCGATGGTGATCATGTACATGGTCATCGCCAGCAGGCCCGGGATGATGCCGGCAATGAACAGTTTTCCGATATCCTGCTCGGTGATGATGCCGTAGACCGCGAGCACGGTGGAGGGCGGCAGCATCGCACCCAGCGTGCCGCCGGCCGCGATCACGCCGGTGGCAAAGGACTGCGGATAGCCGAAACGGCGCATCTCGGGATAGGCGACCGCGGAGAACGTCGCGGCGGTCGCGACCGACGAGCCGCAGATCGCGGCAAAGCCGCCGCAGGCGCCGACGGTGGCGATGCCGAGTCCACCGCGCAAGTGCCCGACAAAGCCGTTGGCGGCGCGGAACAGCTCGCGGCTCATGCCGGAATTGCTGACAAAGGAGCCCATCAGCAGAAACATCGGGATGACGCCGAATGTGTAGTCGGTGACCGTGCGCATCGAGGTCTGGCCGACCAGCTTCAGCGCAGGCGTGGCGCCGACGAGATAGCTGAAGCCGGAGACGCCGACGAGGCCCATGGCCATGCCGACGGGCACGCGCAGCAGCATCAAGGCGAACAGGGAAACAAAGCCGAGAACGGCGACAGCATCGGTACTCATGGTTACTCCGTCGCCTTCAGCTTGGGATCGTGCATCTCTTCGGGGTGGAAGATCAGCCGGTAAGTGCGGATCGCGATCAGCAGCACCGCGGAGACGTCGCCGATCCAGGCGATGGCGAAGAACGGCCAAGTCGGCATGTGCATGTCGAAGGTCTGGACGTTGTCGTTGTAGGTGCCGCGCACCTTGTCGAACAAGGTCCAGGTCTGCACGCTGACGACGAACAGCAGCACCAGCGTTGCGAACACGTCGATCCAGCGCTGGTAGCGTGGCCCGACATTGGCCCAGATCAGATCGACCGTGATGTGGGTGCCGCGATAGGAGGTCGCGGCGATGCCCCAGAAAATGAGAATGCCGAGCAGCATGCGGCCGATGTCGAAGCTGTCGGGGATCGCATAGTTCAGCGTATTTCGCAGCAGCACCGACAGAAAGATGTCGAGCGCGACGATGCCGACGAAGCCGGCCGCGATCCATTCGATCGAGTCGATAACGCGATCCATCCAGGCGCGCTTCATGGGGGGTGTCCCGTCGTGTGCTGTCATTGGGTTGGTTCCGGTCTCGCCGCGGACTCACCTCGCCCCGCTTGCGGGGAGAGGTCGAATTCGAGCGTAGCTCGAATTCGGGTGAGGGGGACTCTCCGCGAGTCTATCTGTCACCATCTTTGCGGAAGCGGCCCCTCACCCCGACCCTCTCCCCGTAAGAACGGGGAGAGAGAGAAGAAGAGCCGCCGCGATGACATTCTACTCCGCCAGCGCGTTGTATTTCTTCAGCGACGCCTTCAAATCCGCGAGTGCTGCGTCCGGATCGGCGCCGGCCTTCTTGGCGCCGTCGGACCAGGTCTTGACCAGCGGCTCGGCGGCTTTCCTCCAGGCGGCGGTCTGCTCGGGCGTCAGCTTGTAGACCTCGTGACCGGATTCCGCCTTCACCTTGTCGATGCCGGCGTCCTCGAACTTGCCCCAATACTCGCCGACCACGCCCGCCATCTCGACCGAGCAGTTCTTGTCGATCGCGGCCTTCTGCTTGTCGGACATCGAATTGTACTTGTCCTTGTTGATCACGAACACAAAGGTCGTGGTGTAGAGCGGCGCCTCCATGTCGTACTTGGTCACCTTGTCGATGCCGAACAGCACCAGCGAGCCCCAGGGGAAGGTGACGCCGTCGGCAACGCCGCGCTCGATGATGTCGCGCACTTCAGGCGCGGACGACTGCACGTTGGTGCCGCCGAGCGAGGTGACGAAGTTCGCCATGGTGGCATGTGCGGGGCGGATCTTCAGGCCCTTCACGTCCTCCGGCGTCACGATCTTCTTGGTGCGGGAGTGGAACGAGGAGGGCGAGTGGACGAAGGCGAGGCAGTACTTGACGTCCTTCATCTCCTTCTCGGCATACTTCCGATACCAGGCGTCCAGCCCCATCGAGCCGCCCTTGGCGTCCGAGATCAGGAACGGCAGCTCGCCGGCGCCGACGATCGGGAAGCGGCCGGGCTGATAGCCGGGATTGACATAGGTGACGTCGGCGATGCCGTCGCGCGCCATGTCATAATGGTCGAACGCCTTGCCGAGCTGCTGCGCCGGAAACACCTTGCCCTTGATGGTGCCGCCGGAATCCTTCTCCACCGCGGCAGCCCAGTCTTCCAACGACTTTTGCAGCGGATGCGAGGCCGGCACCCAGTGCGAGATCTTCAGGTCGAAGGCCTTGTCCTGCGCGAACGCAGGCGTCACGCCTGCTGCCAGCAGCAACGCCAGACAAATTGTCCTCATCGGTCGTCTCTCCCTGTTTTCGACGGCGGGCTTCGATGGCCCGGTCTCATTAATTAACATGTTATCTAATTGGCCGGCGCGTTCAAGCCGGAACTGGCGTGGCGTGCCCGCCACGTCATCTATGTCAGCCATGTTGCATGGATTTGTCGCGCTGCGGCGACGACCAGTCCCCTTTTGCCCAACCGTTATATGTTAGAATTATCCCGCGCCGAGCGAAGCGACAAGCGAGCCGCGACGAAAGCCTACAGGATCGGGAGGAGCAAGTATTGCGGACAAAAGTCGCAATCATCGGGGCAGGGCCGGCGGGATTGTTGCTTGGGCAACTGCTGCACACCTACGGCATCGACAACGTCATCCTGGAGCGGCAGAGCCCCGACTATGTGCTTGGGCGCATCCGCGCCGGCCTCCTGGAGGAGGGAACTGTCGCGCTGCTCGACCGGGTCGATGCCGGTGCACGGGCGCATGCCGAAGGGCTGCTGCATGAGGGCATCGAGCTCGCCTTTTCCGGCCGCCGGCATCGCATCGACATGAAAGCCGCGACCGGCAAGACGGTCATGATCTACGGCCAGACCGAAGTCACGCTTGACCTGATGAACGCGCGCGCAGCGGCTGGCCTCACCACGGTCTACGAGTGCAGGGACGTGCACCCGCATGATTTCGACGGCAGTCACCCACGCGTAACCTGGATCAAGGACGGCGTCACTCACGAGATCGATTGCGACTTCATCGCCGGCTGCGACGGATTTCATGGGATCAGCCGCGCCAGCGTTCCGCCGGCGGCGATCGAGGAGTTCGAGCGGATCTATCCGTTCGGCTGGCTCGGCATCCTGTCCGATACGCCGCCGGTCAGCCATGAGTTGATCTACTCCAACCACGCCCGCGGCTTTGCGCTCTGCACCATGCGTTCGGCCAAGCGCAGCCGGCATTACGTGCAGTGCTCGCTCGATGATCATGTCGACCAGTGGCCGGACGATCGCTTCTGGGACGAATTGAAGCGCCGGCTCGACCAGGAGGCGGCCGACAGCCTTATCACGGGACCGTCGATCGAGAAGAGCATCGCGCCGCTGCGCAGCTTCGTCGCCGAACCGATGCGCTTCGGCAGGATGTTTTTGTGCGGCGACGCCGCCCACATCGTGCCGCCGACCGGGGCCAAGGGATTAAACCTGGCTGCCAGTGACGCGCACTACCTGTCGAGTGCACTCCGCGAATTCTACGAAGAGAAATCCAACGCCGGAATTGATGCCTATTCCACCAGGGCGCTGGCGCGGGTCTGGAAGGCGGTGCGCTTCTCCTGGTGGATGACCTCGATGCTGCACAAATTCCCCGACACCGGCAGCATCGGCGCCCGCATCCAGCTAGCCGAGCTCGACTACGTCACGCAGTCCCAAGCGGCGATGACGTCGCTGTCGGAGAATTACGTGGGGCTGCCGTTTTAAGGAGCGCGGCGAGCGCCACATACTCCGTCATTGCGAGCGAAGCGAAGCAATCCAGACTGTTTCCGCGGAAAGACTCTGGATTGCTTCGTCGCAAGGGCTCCTCGCAATGACGAGAGTGCCCATTTCAAACACCCGCGCAAATTCCGTTTAAAACTTTGTAGGCGGTGAAACCGTCATCCACATCGCGTTCAATGGCGGCGACCCCCCAACGACGCGAGACAGACATGACCAGCACCGATATCCCCGCCGGCTTCGAGCCGCATTTCCGCAAGGCCCCCCTCACCGATCCCTGGGAGCCGCTCTATTCTAAAAAGACCGACAAGGCCGTGATCATCGGGCTTCGTCTGGCGAAACCGCATACCAATGCGCGCGGGCTGATCCATGGCGGCCTCATCACCGCGCTGGCCGACAACGCGATGGGCTATAGCTGTGCCCTGGTGACGAACTGGACCACGTCCTTCGTGACGATCTCGCTCTCGATTGATTTCGTCGGCTCCGCCGAGATCGGCCAATGGCTGGCGGTCGAGAGCGACGTCATCAAGACCGGCAGCACGATCTGCTTCGCGCAAAGCCTGGTCAAGGCCGACGACGCCGTGATCGCGCGCGCCAGCGGCACCTTTCGCGTCGTGCCGAAGAAGGGGTAGCCCCGCTCCCTCCGTCGTCATGCCCGGGCTTGACCCGGGCATCCACGTCTTTAGCACCGCATGCGTGGAGCCGTGGATGGCCGGGACAAGCCCGGCCATGACGGAGAGAGGCGACCTACCCAAACCTCCACTCCGCCGTCTCCACCACGAGATCGACGAACGCGCGCACCTTGGCCGAGAGCAGGCGCGAAGTTGGATAGACAATGTGGATCGGCAGTGCCGGCTGCTCGTACTTCGCCAGCACGATCTTCAACCGCCCGCGCTTCAGTCCCTCCGCGGCTTGATAGGCCAGCACCCGCGTGACTCCGCCGCCGGCTTCGGCATATTGCAGGGCTGCGTCGGCACTGTTGCTGATGAAGCGCGAGGTCGGTGTCATCTCGATCTCGCGTCCGTCGTGCACAAAGCGCCACTCGGTCGCCGGGCCGAACTGGATGGTCTGGTGCGTCTCGAGCGCCTCCGGCGTTTTCGGCTCGCCGTGACGCTTCAGATAGCCGGGCGAGGCCACGACGATCCGCCGCATCTCGCCGACCTGGCGCGCCACCAGTGAGGAATCGGCGAGGTGGCCGATCCGCACCGCGGCATCGACGGCATCTTCCACGAGATTGACGAGATGATCCGATAGCCGCAATTCGCAGGCGACCTCGGGATAGTGCTTGAGATAGGCGGTCATGACCGGCCCGACATGGAGCCGGCCGAAGCCGACCGGCGCCGATACCACGAGCCGCCCGCTCGGCCGGTTGCGTTCTTCCCGGGCAGAGCCGTCGGCTTCCTCGACATCGGCGAGGATCCGCCGCGCGCGCTCCAGATAGCGCGTGCCGACGTCGGTGAGCGTCACCTGCCGCGTGGTCCGCTGCAACAGCCGCGCGCCGAGATGCTCCTCCAGCGCCGCGATCAGCCGCGTCACGGCCGAAGGCGACAGCCGCAGCTTGCGCGCCGCCGGCGCAAAGCCGCGCAGGTCGGCCACGGTGACGAAGACGTGCATGGCTTCGAGACGATCCATGGCATTATTGCATATATTGCAATTATGAAGTGTCAAGCGGGCTGATTGTTTTGGCCATCGGAAGGTCCATTTTGTCGGTCGAGAGACGCAGGGATGCGCCCGATTTCAGGAGATGTTCCGATGACGGTGGCAGCACACACCTATGCCAGCGACGTAGCCTTCACGCCCGCAGTGAAATCGATCCAGGCCCGCAAGGGTTCGCGCGAGGCCTATGCCCGTGCCGAACAGCAGGGCTGGCGCACCGAGGTTGACGAGAAACTGGCCGCCTTCCTGGCCGATGCCAACAGCTTCTATTTCGCCACTGCCTCGGCGGACGGCCAGCCCTACATCCAGCATCGCGGCGGCCCGAAGGGGTTTTTGAAGGTATTGGACAAGCAGACGCTCGCCTTCGCCGACTACGCCGGCAACCAACAGTTCCTCAGCCAGGGCAATCTCTCGGAGAATCCCAAGGCCTACATCTTCATCATGGACTACGCCCATCGCCGCCGGGTGAAGATCTGGGGCGAAGCGCGCGTGGTCGAGGATGACGACGCGTTGACGCAGTCACTGATGCCGAAAGGCTATCGGGCGCGGCCCGAGCAGGTGATCGTGTTCAAGATCGCGGCCTGGGATACGAACTGCCCGCAGCACATTCCGCAGAAGTTCGATGCGGCGGATGTCGCGGCAGTGCTGGCGGCACGGGATCAGCGGATCGCGGAATTGGAGGCGGAGGTGGCGGCGCTGAAGGGGGCGGCGGCGACGTGAGCCACTACATCGCGTTTGGCGTCACGCGAGCGGCGCGATTTCCCCTCTCCCCTTGTGGGAGAGGGTGGCTCGCCGCGCAGCGGCCAGACGGGTGAGGGGTCGCTCTCCGCGAGTTAGGCTCTCACAATTGAGCTCGCCGATAGAACCCCTCATCCGGCGCTTCGCGCCACCTTCTCCCACAAGGGGAGAAGGGAAGTGGAGTTTGCGGCGACTACAACCCACTCGCGCCTTCGTGCTGGAAGCCGAGATAGCTCGCCGCGACGCGTTCGTTTGCAGCGACGTCGCTTGCCTTCCCGCTGAGCACGAACTCGCCGAGCTCCATCACATAGGCTTGGTCCGCGATCTTCAGCGCGGCCTGCGCGTTCTGCTCGACCAGCAGGACGGAGACGCCGCTGGCGCGGAGCTCGGTGACGATGCGGAAGATGTCGGCGACGATGATCGGCGCGAGGCCCAGGCTCGGCTCGTCCAGCATCAGGAGTTTCGGGGCGCCCATCAGCGCGCGGCCCATCGCGAGCATCTGCTGCTCGCCGCCGGAGAGCGTGCCGGCAAGCTGCTTGCGCCGCTCCTTCAGCCGCGGGAACAGGGTGTAGACCCGCTCCATCGAGGCCTTCGCCTTGCTCTTCTCGATGCGGAAGGCGCCGAGCTCGAGATTGTCCTCGACATTCATGGTCACGAACAGCTCGCGGTGCTCTGGGACAAGCCCCAGCCCCATCGCGACGCGGTCCTCGATGTCGAGCCGCGCCAGGTCCTGCCCGGCAAAGCTGACGCGGCCCTTCAGCGGAAAAATGCCCATGATGGCGGACAGCAGCGTGGTCTTGCCGGCGCCGTTGGCGCCGACGATGGTGACGATCTGGTTCGCGCCGACCTCGAGCGAGACCGAGCGCACCGCTTCGACCTTGCCGTAGGCGACATGCGCGTCGGTGACGGACAACAGCGCGCTCATGCCGCCACTCCGAGATAGGCCTTGATCACTTCGGGATTGGTCTTGATGGTGGCGGGCGTGCCCTCCGCGATCTTGGTGCCGAAATCGAGCACCACGATGCGGTCGGCGAGGTTCATCACAAAACCCATGTCGTGCTCGACAAGAAGCACGCTCATGCCGCCGTCGCGCAATTCGCGCAGCAGCGTCGCGAGCCGCTGCTTCTCCATGTGGCGCAGGCCGGCGGCCGGCTCGTCGAGCAGCAGCAGCATCGGATCGACGCACAGCGCACGCGCGATCTCGACGATGCGCTGCTGCCCGAGCGACAGCGAGCCGGCGAGCTGATGCATCTGCTCGCCAAGCCCGACCCGCTCGATCTGGCGTGCGGCTTCTGCAAGCAGCTTGGCCTCGTCGGCGCGGTCGAACCGCAGCATCGAGGCAATCGGCCCCGAATGGCCGCGCAGATGCGCGCCGATCGCGACATTCTCCAGCACCGTCATGTCAGGCACCAGCTTGACGTGCTGGAAGGTGCGCGAGATGCCGAGCTTGACGATCTCCTGCGGCGGCGCGCGGTCGACCTTCTTGCCGAGCACGGAGATCGAGCCGGAGGTCGCGGACAGCACGCCGGTGATCAGGTTGAACGTCGTGCTCTTGCCGGCGCCGTTCGGTCCGATCAACGCGACGATCTCGCGGGCCTGCACGTCGAAGGAGACGTTGTTGACCGCGATGACGCCGCCGAACTGTTTTCGTGCTTTCTCGACCTGGAGCAGGACGCCGGATTGGCCCGAAGCGCGGGCGCGCGCCTCGAGCTTCAGCGAGGTGTCCGGCTTCCTGCCGCCGGACCGCTCGGGCAGGAGCGACATCAGCCAGGGCCAGACGCCGCCGGGAGCCAGCTGCAACAGCGCCACCAGCATGATGCCGAACACGATGGTTTCGACCTGGCCGGAGCCGGGCAGGATCAGCGGCAGGTAGCTTTGCAGCACCTCCTTCACGACCACGACGATCGCCGCGCCCAGCACGCCGCCCCAGACATAGCCGGCGCCGCCGACGACCGCGATGAAGAGATATTCGATGCCGGCTTGCGCGCCGAACGGCGTCGGGTTCACCGCGCGCTGGAGGTGGGCATAGAGCCAGCCGGAGAGGCCGGCGAGCACTGCAGCATGGATGAACACCAGAAGCTTCGCACGCGGTGTCTGCACGCCGAACGCTTCGGCGGCGACATGGCCGCGCCGGAGCGCGCGAATGGCGCGGCCGGTGCGGGAATCCAGCAGGTTCATGGTGAGCAGCGCCGAGAGGATCACGGCAACCCAGATCGCGTAATAGATCGAGCCGGGATCGAGCATCCTGAACGAGCCGATCGACAGCGGTGGAATCGCCGAGATGCCGTCATTGCGGCCCAAAAATTCCAGCTTGCTGAACAGATAGAACAGCCCGAGCCCCCAGGCCAGCGTGCCGAGCGGCAAATAATGGCCGGAGAGGCGGACCGTGACCAGGCCGAGCAGCACCGCCAACAACCCGCTGACCAGCAGCGACAGCGGCAAGGTCAGCCAGGGCGACAGGCCATAGGTCGTCGACAGCACCGCCGTGGTGTAGGCGCCGAAGCCGACGAAGGCCGCCTGTCCGAACGAGGTCAGGCCGCCGACGCCGGTGAGCAGCACGAGGCCCATCGCGACGAGGGCGGTGAGGCCGATATTGTCGAGCAGCACGATCCAGAACGGGGGCATGCCGGGGACAGACGGGATCGCCGCCATCACGAGCGCGAAGATGAGGATGGGAAGCCGGCTCTGCATCGCGCGTCAGTCCTTCTCTTCCTCGACCGCGGGGGCAGCGAGCGAGCGCAGCAGCAGCACGGGGATCAAGAGCATGAAAACGATCACCTCCTTGTAGTTGGAGGCGTAGAAGGACGAGAACGCCTCGACGATGCCGACGAAGAGCGCGGCGGCCGCCGTCAAGGGATAGCTGACGAGGCCGCCGATGATCGCGGCGACGAAGCCCTTCAGGCCGATCAGGAAACCGCTGTCGTAATAGAGCGTGGTGATCGGCACGATCAAAATGCCCGAGAGCGCGCCGATGACGGAGGCGAGCAGGAAGGCGATCTGGCCCGACAGGGTGGTGCGGATGCCGACGAGCCGCGCGCCGAGCCGGTTGACGGCGGTTGCGCGCAAAGCCTTGCCGTAGAGCGTCAGGCCGAAGAACAGCCAGAGCCCGACGATGAAGGCGATGGTGATGCCGTAGACCGTGATGCTCTGGCCGGTGAAGCGCAGCGAGCCCGCGGTGAACGCGCCGGACAGCACGGCAGGCCCGCGTTGGCCTTCGGCGCCGAAGAACAGCAGGCCCAGTCCCTGCAGCGCCAGATGGACGCCGACCGAGGCGATCAGCAGCACCAGCACGGAAGTGTGCGCCAGCGGCTGGAACGCGATGCGGTAGAGAAACAGGCCGATCATCGCGACGATCACCAGCGAAAGCGCGATGCAGACCGCCACGGGCGGCTTCTGGCCGGCGAAATAGAGCGTCACCGCCAGCACGATGGCCGGCAGCACGATGTTGGTGAGGAAGGCGCGCACGATCAGCCGCGCATGCAGCGCCCTGCGTGCCGCGAACAGGTCGAACGCGAAGGCGCCGATGCCCATGGCGAGCGCGAGCTTTGCCGTGCCCGGCATCTGCCCGGCGGCCAGCGAGGCATAGGTCAGCGCGCCATAGGTGACGAACTCGCCCTGCGGGATCAGGATGACGCGGGTGACGGCGAACACCAGCACCAGCGCCAAGCCGAGCAGCGCATAGATCGCGCCATTGGTGATGCCGTCCTGTAGCAGGAACAGCATGATGGTGGTGTTCAAGGCCGGACGCTCCCCCTCAAATCCGGACCTGTCCCCCGATTGCGGTGGATGGTCCGTCAACAGTCATTGAAACGCTGACGATATTTGATATGATCTATAACAATTATAAAATATAACTTCAAGGGGGGCGAACGATCCTCCCGAACTTAACGGGATTGCGAGCATGAGGCGATGACCGTTTCCAAGAGCGCTGAAAAATCCGCGGAGGCGACCAAGGGTCGCAAGGACGCGGGCGAAGGGCCGTCCGAAGCCCTCCAGCTCGGCGAACTCTCCGAACAGCTGGGCTATGTGCTGAAGCGTGCGCAGCTCAAGGTGTTCGAGAACTTCCTGCGCTGCATGGCCTCGCTCCAGCTCACGCCGGCGCAGTTCTCCGTGCTGCTGCTGGTCGAGAAGAATCCGGGGCGCAATCAGACCGAGATCGCCTCCACGCTGGGCATCCTGCGCCCGAACTTCGTGGCCATGCTGGACAATCTCGAGAGCCGCGACCTCTGCGCGCGGATCCGCTCCACCAACGACCGCCGCTCGCACATCCTGGTGCTGACCGACAAGGGCAAGGCCGTGCTGGCGCGGGCGAAAAAGCTCGTCGCCAGCAAGCACGAGTCGCGGCTCAACGAGTTGCTGGGCCCCGCCAATCGCGGAGCCCTGATCGAGATGCTGTCGAAGATCGCCAACGAGTTTTGAGAGGGACCTACATTCTCCGGCGTCATGCCCGGGCTTGTCCCGGGCATCCACGCCTTTCCTCAGGCGTGGCGGCGCGTGGATGGCCGGGACAAGCCCGGCCATGACGGATGAGAGGCCTGAACCTCAATCCACCAGAATCACCCGGATGTCGTTGACGTTGGTCAGCGTCGGGCCGGGCAGCAAGAGGTCACCGGTCGCCTCGAAGAATGTCGTCGCGTCATTGTTGTGGAGATAGGCTTGCGGTTCCAGCCCCTGCGCCGTCATCTTCGCAAAGGTCGTTGTGTCGATCAGCGCGCCGGCGGGATCGGTCGCCTTGCCGGCGCCGCCGTCGGCGCCATCAGTGTCGCCGGCGAGCGCCGAAATGCCGGTCGTGTCCTTCAGCAGGTCCGCGAGCGCCAGCGCGTATTCCTGGTTGGGGCCGCCGCGGCCATTGCCGCGCACGGTCACCGTGAGCTCGCCGCCGGAGAGGATTGCGATACGCTTGCCCTGCGCGCGGGCTTGCAGCGCAAGCCTGGCGTGATCGGCGGCGACCTCGCGCGCCTCGCCTTCGAGATCGGCGCCGAGATCGATCGTCTCGTAACCGGCGTCCCTGGCGAGCTTCACCGCGGCATCGAGCGATTGCTTCGGGCGTGCGATCAATTCGAAATGTGCGCGCGCAAAGGCGGCGTCGCCCGGCTTGCAGCTTTCATTGTCGGGATCGTCGAGCGCCCGGCGCACGGCGTCGTCGATGTCGAGCCGGTACTTCGCCACGAGCGCGCGCGCATCTACCAGCGTGGTCGGATCCGGCACGGTAGGGCCGGAGGCGATCGCGGAAGGGTCGTCATGCGGCACGTCGGAGATCGCGAGCGTCATGATCTCTGCGGCATTCTTGCCGGCGCGTGCGAGCCGCCCGCCCTTGATCCGCGACAGATGCTTGCGCACCGTGTTGACCTCGCCGATCGGCGCGCCCGAGCGCAGCAGCGCCTTGTTGACCGCCTGCTTCTGCGCAAAGCTGATGCCCTCGACCGGCGCGATCCAGTTCGCCGAGCCGCCGCCGGTGAGCAGCACCAGGAGGAGATCGTCGGGCCCGGCCTGTTTTGCCAGTTCGAGCGTATCGGCCGCGCCCTTGAGGCCAGCTTCGTCGGGCACGGGATGGCCGGCCTCGACCACCCGGATGCGCCGTGTCGGCAGGCCGTGGCCGTGGCGCGTGGTGGCGATGCCGAGCAGGCGTTCCGGCGCGAGCTTGAGCGTGTCGAGATAATGCCTTTCCGCGGCCACGGCCATCGCGCCAGCACCCTTGCCGGCAGCGAGGCAGATCACGCGTCCCTTCGGAGCGGGCCGCAGATGCGGCGCCAGCACCATTTCGGGATGGGCGGCGGCAACGGCCGCGTCGTAGAGCGCGCGGAGCAGGGGGCGTCGGTCGGTCATGACGATAGCCTTCGGCAAACTCTTGAGCAGACTCTTGGGCAGACGGAACAGACTGGCGACAAACTCGCCGATCACCTGCCTACCGCATCATGCGCCAAAGCGTAAGCAGGCTTTGCCATCATTCGATTGTGCAATCGCGTGATCATAATCGGTACGCAAGCCAAAGCCCCCTGCGATGGTCTCGCTGGGGGCTTTGGTCGTTACAAGTTGCGCGCGGCTAGCCGCCGACGTCGGCGCTGATCACATCGCCGAACAGCTCCCAGCGTTCGCCCTTGAACCTCTCGAGCCGGAGCTGGCTGATCGGCGCAAAGTCGTTCGGCCCGGTGCCGATCTGGATGCCCGGCAGCAGCGCCTCGGTGCGGAAGTTCTTCAGGCTTGCGGCCTGCTTCATGATGTTCTCGCGCGTGAGATCGTCACCACACTGCTTCAAGACCTGGACCAGCGTCTGCGCCACGGCATAGCCGACGATGGTGCCCTTATCGAGCTTGTCGCCGTCGGGGAAGTATTTGGTCATGAAGGCCAGGAAGTCCTTCATGCCGGGATCGTTGGCCCATTCGGTATCCGACACGTCCTTCAGATAGTCGGCCGACATGATGTCCTGGCCGTTCTCGAAGCCGGCGGGCTTCATCACGCTGCCGACGGAGGCCGAGACGTTGTTGAGGAAGTGCAGCGGTTTCCAGCCGATCTCCGCGTTCTTCTTGATCGCCTGGGCTGCGAACTTCGGCGTCGTGATGTTCATGAAGACGTTGGCGCCGGTCGATTTCAGCTTGACGATGTGGTTGTCGACGCTCGGCTCCGATGTCTCATAGCTCTCTTCGATGACGATCATCGAGGCCGCCTTGGCCCCTAAGCCGTCCTTCAGGCCCTTCAGATAGTCCTTGCCGTAATCGTCGTTCTGGAACAGCACGGCGATCTTGGCGTCGGGCTTGTTCTTCAACAGCCACTTCGCATAGATCTGCGTTTCGCTCTGGTAGTTGGGCTGCCAGCCCATGGTCCAGGGGAAGTTCTGCGGATCGTTCCACTTGGTGGCGCCGGTGGCGACGAACAGTTGCGGCACCTTCTTCGAGTTCATGTATTTGTGGATCGCCGAGTTCGGCGGCGTGCCGAGCGAGTTGAAGATGAACAGCGCCTCGTCGCTCTCGACCAGCTTGCGGGCCTGCTCCACCGTCTTCGGCGGCGAGTAGGCATCGTCATACGAGATGAAGTTGATCTTGCGGCCGTTGATGCCGCCTTCCTCGTTGATCTTCTTGAAATAGGCGGCTTCGGTCCGCCCGATGATGCCGTAGGCGGAGGCGGGTCCGCTGTAGGGCATGATGTTGCCGATCTTGATCTCGGTATCGGTCGCGCCCGTATCGTATTTCTTCTGGGCAAGTGCGGCACTGGTCGAGGCTGCGAAGACTGCGAGCGCAATGGACGCGGCCGCAAATTTGCCGGTGACAGCGGGCATTCCAATCTCCCTATTTTTTTGATGTGTGTGCGTCATTCTTTTTCTGGGTTTCTTGGCGACGCGGCAGCAATTGAATACGATTTGCGTTGCAGCATCAAGAAAAAGCCCCTGCGACGACGTCGCAGGGACTGCTTCTTTAGTAGTCACTTCTTTTCGTAGTCACCCTGGGGCTGTGCTGTCCTCAGCCGCTGACGTCACCGCTGAGGACGTCGCCGAACAGCTCCCAGCTTTCTCCCTTGAAGCGCATGAGCTGCAACTGGGACAGCGGAGCAAAGTCGGTGGGACCCGTATTGGCCTTGATGCCCGGCAAGAGGCCGGCAGGTTCGAAGTCCTTGATGCTGGCCGCCTGCTTCATGACGTTCGCACGCGTCAGATCGTTACCGCACGCTTTGAGCACGTGCACAAGGCCCTGGGCGACGATGTAACCGTACATCACCGCCGAATCCGCGCGGTTGGCTTCGGGATAGTATTTGTCGAGGAACTCATTCCAGGCCTTCATCGCCGGATCGTCCTTCCATTGCGGATCGGTCGGATCCTTGTAGTAGTTCGAGGAGACGATGCCCTGCGAGGCCTCGAAGCCGGCCGGCTTCATCACGCTGCCGATCGAAACCGAGACGTTGTTGAGAAAGTGCGTCGGATGCCAGCCGATCTCGGCGTTCTTCTTGATCGCCTGGGCGGCGAATTTTGGCGTGGTGATGTTGAAGAAGACATCGGCGCCGGTTGCCTTCAGCGTCACGATGTGGGAGTCGATGGTTGGCTCGGACGTCTCGTAGCTCTCTTCGGCGACGATCATCGAAGCCGCCTTGGCGCCAAGCCCCTCCTTCATGCCCTTCAGGTAGTCTTTGCCGTAATCGTCGTTCTGATAGAGGATGGCAATCTTGGCGTTCGGCATCTTCTGGAGGATATACTTGGCGTAGATGCGTGCCTCGCTCTGGTAGTTGGGCTGCCAACCCATGGTCCAGGGGAAGTTCTGCGAATCGTTCCACTTGGTGGCGCCGGTAGCGACGAACAGCTGCGGTACCTTCTTCGAGTTCATGTATTTCTGGATCGCGGAATTCGACGGCGTGCCCAGCGACTGGAAGATCAACAGCACCTCGTCGCTCTCGACGAGCTTGCGCGCCTGCTCGACCGTCTTGGGTGGCGAGTAGGCGTCATCATAGCTGATGAAGGTGATCTTGCGGCCGTTGATCCCGCCCTCCGCATTGATTTTGCGGAAATAAGCTTCTTCCGTCTTGCCGATCACGCCGTAAGCGGACGCGGGACCGCTATAGGGCATAATGTTGCCGATCTTGATTTCGGTGTCTGAGGCGCCGGTGTCGTATTTCTTCTGCGCAGTTGCTGCCGTGGATAACGTAGCAGCCAGCGCGAGGGCAACCGAGAAGGCCCCCAATCGCACGTGGATAGCACGCATCGTGATCTCCCTAGAGCCCCGGGTGAATGTGTCGATTGTTTTTGATTGGGTGCGGTCGTTTGCGCCGCTCCTGGCCGCATTCAATACCCCCCGCGGCTATCCAGCAACAGAAACGCTCCCTGCGGAGCTGTTGCAGGGCCCGATTTTGTCGGAGTAATGCGGAATATCCGATCTGCGAGGCGCCGCTCGGGCTTTGCAGTTAGCTGAGCTTGAGTTGATGTTGTCGCGCAGAACAATTTTTAGTTGCGCAAATTCGCGACGCGTTAGCTAGTGGCTGAGTTCGCTCGAGATGATGTCGCCGAACAGCTCCCATTTCTTGCCCTTGAACCGCATCATCTGGAGCTGCTCGATCGGGGCGAAATTGTCCGGCGCGGTGTTGATCCTGATGCCGGGCAGCAGCGTATCGGGTTCGAAATCCTTCAGGCTCGCCGCCTGCTTCATGACGTTCTCGTGGGTGAGGTCGTCGCCGCACATCTGGAGCACCTTCACCATGGTCTGTGCGGCCGCGTAGCCGAACACCACGGCGGCATCGAGCTTGTTGGCCATGGGATCATATTGCGCGAGGAAGTTATAAAATTTCTTCATGCCGTCATCGGCGTTCCACTGCGGGTCGGAGCCGTCCTTGGTGTAGGCCGCCGACAGCACGCCTTGCGAGATCTCGTAGCCCGCCGGCTCGATCACGCCGCCGACCGACGCCGAGACGTTGGAGATGATGTGCATCGGATGCCAGTTGATCTCGGCCGCCTTCTTGATCGCTTGCGCCGCGAATTTCGGCGTGGTGATGCTGATGAAGACGTCGGCGCCCGCGGCCTTCAGCTTCACGACGTGCTCGTCGATCGCCGGCTCCGAGGTCTCGTAACTGTCCGCGAGCACGATCATCGACGCCTTGGCGCCGAGGCCGTCCCTCAGTCCTCTCAGGTAGTCCTTGCCGAAATCGTCGTTCTGGTAAAGCACGGCGATCCTGGCGTCGGGCTTCTCCTTCATGATGTACTTGGCGTAGATCCGCGCCTCGCTGGCGTAGCTTGGCTGCCAGCCCATGGTCCACGGATATTGCTTGGGATCGTTCCACTTGGAGGCGCCGCTCGCGACGAACAATTGCGGCACCTTCTTCTCGTTCATGTATTTGCGGATGGCGCCGTTGGTGGAGGTGCCGAGCGAGCCGAAGATCAGCAGCACCTCGTCGCTCTCGACCAGCTTGCGCGCCTGTTCCACCGTCTTCGGCGGCGAATAGCCGTCGTCATAAGAGATGAATTTGATCTTGCGGCCGTTGATGCCGCCCTCGGCATTGATCTTGTTGAAGTAGGCTTCCTCGGTCTTGCCGATCGCGGCATAGGCGGAGGCCGGGCCGCTATAGGGCATGATGTTGCCGATCTTGATCTCGGTATCGGAAGCGCCGCTGTCGTATTTCTTTTGCGCAAGCACCGGGCTGCTCATCGCAGTGCACAACGCGACCACGGCCGAAAGGGCCGCAACCTGAAAATGAACGGCAGTCATTGTTCTCCTACCCCGAGTTCGATCGGCGCCGCATTGAACAAGATTGACGCCTGACGTCAACAAAAAGCCCCCGCGATCGCTCGCGGGGGCTTTTACCGGGACTATCGCGTCAGCGAATTATTCCGGAGCGACGTCGCCGCTCAGGATCTCGCCGAACGGTTCCCATTTCTCGCCCTTGAAGCGCTGCACCTGGAGCTGGCTGATCGGGGCGAAGTCGCTCGGACCGGTGTTGACCTTTACGCCGGGCAGCAAGGTGTCCGGAGCGAAGTCCTTCAGGCTCGCCGCCTGCTTCATCAGGTTGGCGCGGGTGAGATCGTCGCCGCACATCTCCAGTACCTTGGCCAGCGTCTGCGCTGCGCCATAGCCATAGACCACGCTGGTGTCGGTCTTGTCGGCGCCAGGCACATACTTGTCGAGGAACTCGGACCACTTCTTCATGCCGGGGTCGTCGTTCCAGCGCGGATCGGCGCCATCCTTGGCATAGGCCGCCGATAGCACGCCCTGGGACGCTTCAAAGCCGGCCGGCTTCATCACGCTGCCGACCGAGGCCGACACGTTGGTGATGATCTGGAGCGGCTTCCAGCTAAGCTCCGCGGTCTTCTTGATGGTCTGGGCGCCGAATTTCGGCGTCGTGTAGATCAGGAGCACATCCGGATTGGCGGCCTTGATCTTGACGATGTGGCCGTCGATCGACGGCTCGGAGACCTCGTAGCTCTCCTCCATGATGATCATCGACGAGGCCTTGGCGCCGAGACCGTCCTTGGTGCCTTTGAGGTAGTCTTTGCCGAAATCGTCGTTCTGATAGAGGATCGCGATCTTCGCGTCCGGCTTCTCCTTGAGCAGCCATTTCGCGTAGATCTGCGCTTCGCTCTGGTAGGAAGGCTGCCAGCCGATGGTCCAGGGGAAGTTCTTCGGATCGTTCCACTTGGTGGCACCGGTCGCGACGAACAGCTGCGGGATCTTCTTGGCGTTGAGGTATTTCTGGATCGCGCTGTTCGAGGGCGTGCCGAGCGGGTTGAACACGGCGAGCACCTCGTCGCTCTCGACCAGCTTGCGGACCTGCTCGACTGCCTTCGGCGGCGAGTAGGCATCGTCATATGTGACGAAGTTGATCTTGCGGCCGTTGATGCCGCCCTTGTCGTTGATCATCTTGAAATAGGCTTCTTCGGTCTTGCCGATGATGCCGTAGGCCGACGCCGGACCGCTGTACGGCATGATGTTGCCGATCTTGATCTCGGTGTCGGAAGCGCCGGTGTCGTATTTCTTTTGGGCAAATGCCGCGCCGGAGTTGAAAGTGATGGCCGCCGTTGCCGTGACCAGCGCGGCGGCTCGCAGTGTTCTTCCAAGAAGCAATTGGGTCTCCTTCGTTGATGAGAGTCTTGATGAGAGTTTTTCAGTTCTTTTTGAGCCTGCCGGCGAGCTGCTGGCCCAGAATCGCGACCTGCCTTGCGCCGTGCGGCACGAGGTAGATGACGAGGAACAAGAGCACGCCGAACACGGCGCCGGAGAGGCCCTTGGAGATGCCCTCCGCGATGTTCGGCACGAAGATGATAAAAGCGGCGCCGACGATCGAGCCGGGCAGCCAGCCCACACCGCCGACGACCATGCCGAGGAACAGCGAGATCGCGAGCGTGATGGTGTAGCTGTCGGGCGCGACGAACTGTACCGCGATGGCGCCGAGCGAGCCGGCGATGCCGGTGACGGCCGCGGACACGCCGAAGGCCAGCGTCTTGTATAGCGCGACGTCGACGCCCATGGCAGACGCGGCGATCTCGTTGTCGCGGATCGCCATGAAGGCGCGGCCCGAACGGGAGCGCAGCAGGTTCACCGAGAAGATGTAGATCGCTATCACGACGACGAGCGTGAAGTAGTACAGCCACATGTCCTGCGACATCGGCAGGCCGAACGGCGCATCGGGCTTGGTGACGACGAGGCCCTGCACGCCGCCGGTCCAGTGCTCGAGGAAGTTCAGCTTCAACAGCTGCGGCATGGCGGTGGCCAGCGCGAAGGTCGCGAGCGCGAGATAGACGCCGGAGAGCCGCAGCGCCGGCTGCCCGAACAGGAAGCCGAAGCCGAAGCAGACCACGCCGGCGATCGGCAGGGTCAGGGCGTAGTTGATGTTGAAGTGCTCCATCAGCACCGCCGTCGTATAGGCACCGACGGCGTAGAACGCGCTCTGGCCGAGCGAGAACTGGCCGGAGCCGCCGGTCAGGATGTTCAGCGCCAGCACCGCGAGCCCGTAGATCAGAAGCATCGTCATCTGGAAGATGATGAAGTTCTTGACGAAGACGGGCATGATGAGCAGCGCCGCGAGCACCACCAGCGAGGTGCCGGTGCCCAGCGTCATCGCCCGCTTCGGAACGGCCTCGACCGCCTGGTGGCCTTCTGCAACGACTTCTTCTGCAGCGCTCATGATCAAACTCGCTTGACGATTTGCCGGCCGAACAGGCCAGCGGGTTTGACGACCAGGACGGAGATGATCAGCGCGAGCGCGATCGGAAGTTTCAGCTCGTTGCCGACGCCGGGGATGTAGGTGCCGGCGAGGTTCTCGAAGACTCCGACCAGGAAGCCGCCGACAACGGCGCCGAACGGGCTGGTCAGTCCGCCGAGCACGGCCGCGGCGAAGCCGTAGATCAGCACGCCGCCCATCATGTTGGGCTCCAGGAACACGACGGGAGCGATCAGCATGCCGGCGATCGCGCCGATCGCGGATGCCATGCCCCAGCCCAGCGCAATCATCCAGGAGGTGTTGATGCCGACGAGACGCGCCGATTCAGGCACCGACGCGGCGGCGCGCATGGCGAGGCCGATCTTGGTGTACTGGAAGAAGAAATAGAGGCCGAGCAAGAGCAGCACGGTGACGCCAATCATGCCGGCCTGATGGGTCGAGATCAGCTGGCTGCCCAGGAACGGCGCGGAGCCGAACGGGGTCGGATACTGCTTGATGGTGAAGTCCCAGATCAGGCCGGCCGAGGAGTTGATGATCGCAAACAGCGCGATGAAGCCGGCAACGTTGGTCAGGATCGGCGCCTTGGCGAGCGGCTTGAACAAAATGCGCTCGATCGCGATGCCGCCGACGAAGGAAAGGGCCAGCGTGAGCACGAAGGCGGCCCAATAGGGTATGCCCCACTGCATCAACTGCCAGGAGATGAAGGTCGAGAACATCGCCATCTCGCCTTGCGCGAAGTTGAGATGGTCGATCGCCTGGTAGATCATGACGACGGCGAGCGCCATGCAGGCGTAGATTGCGCCGGTGGCAATCCCAGCCAGGACTTGGTTGGTGAAAAGCTCCATCGTGCCGGCTCCTCAGTAACCCAGATAGGATTTGCGGATTTCTTCGTTGTTCGCGATGTCCTTGGCGTTGCCCGACATCACGATGCGGCCGGTCTCGATCACGTACGCATGGTCGGCGAGTTCGAGCGCGAGTTGGGCGTTCTGCTCGACCACCAGGATCGACACCTTGTCCTCGCGATTGATCTTGCCGAGGATGCCGAACAGGTCGCGAACGACCAGCGGCGCGAGGCCGAAGGACGGCTCGTCCAGCAGCATCAGGCGCGGCCGCAGCATCAGCGCGCGGGCGACCGCGAGCATCTGCTGCTCGCCGCCGGAGAGCGTGCCGGCCTGCTGGGTATGCCGCTGCTTCAAGACCGGGAAATGCGCATACATGCGCTCGATGTCGGAGACGATGCTGGCACTATCCTTGCGGGTGATGGCGCCAAGCTGGAGGTTCTCCTCCACCGTCATGGTGGTGAAGGTGCCGCGGCCCTGCGGCACGTGAGCGATGCCGAACCGCACGATGCTCTCGGTGGAGCGGTTGTTCAGCGGCTTGCCGTCGAACTCGATCCCGCCGGTGGAGCGCACCATGTTGCAGATCGCGCGCAGCGTGGTGGTCTTGCCGGCGCCGTTGGCGCCCAAAAGCGTCGTCAGCGAACCTTCGCTGAGTGAGAAGGACAGGCCGTGGAGCGCTTGGACCTGGCCGTAATAGGCGCGCAGGTCCTTGACGTTGAGCAGCGTCGTCATTGGTCCTTGCTCCCGAGATAGGCCTTGATGACGTCGGGATCGGCCTGCACCTGGGCGGGCGTGCCTTCCGCAAGCTTCTTGCCGAAGTTCAGCGCGACGACGTGGTCGGCGATCGACATCACGAGACCCATGTGGTGCTCGACCAGCAGCACGGTCATGTGGCGGTCATCGCGGATGCGGCGGATGAGGTCGCCGAGCACATAGACTTCCTCATGGTTGAGGCCGCCGGCCGGCTCGTCGAGCAAGAGGATCTTCGGATCGGCCGCGAGTGCCCGCGCCAATTCGACGCGCTTCTGCGTGCCGAAAGGCAGGCCGGACACGATGGTGTGGGCGACGTCCTCGAGTTTGAGATAAGCGAGGATCTCGTGCACCTTGTTGTTGACGCTGGTCTCGCTGCGCCGGACCCAGGCGAGTTTCAGCGAGTCGCTGATGATGTCGCTCGAGGTCTTCGAATGCGCACCGACGCGGACATTGTCCATCACCGAGAGGTTCGGAAACAGCGCCACGTTCTGGAAGGTGCGGCCGATGCCGATCTCGGCGATCCGGTGCGGAGGCCGCGACAGGATGCTCACGCCCTCCATCAGGATGTCGCCGGACGACGGCTGATAAAGCCGGGACAGGCAATTGAAGAGCGTGGTCTTGCCGGCGCCGTTCGGGCCGATCAATCCCAGGATCTGGCCCTTGTGCATGTCAAACGACACGCCGTTGAGCGCAACGATGCCGCCGAACACGACGCTGACGTCGCGAACCGCGAGCAGGGGCGATGTCCCCTGCGCGAGCTGTGCCTGCGTCATCTCGTCTCGCCCACGTTGTTCAGTGGGCGGAGGGGCGGTGCGAACCGGTCCCTGCAATGACAAGAGCTATCTGATCCCCTCGGCCACACGCGCAACTTTTCCTCCTGATTTCAGCTTTTTGCTGTCTTGTTTTTTTGAATGCGGCATCAGACCCCCGAGTGCCGCTTCGATGTTCCTTACCATCGTCAGCAGACGCGGTCCAATGTCAGTGATCAATCGCTCTTCCGTGAAACGGAATGCCGGTGCGCCGCAGTTGAAGGCGTAGGGACCGGTTCCGTCGTTCAGTTTGAGCGCGACTCCGGCGGCGCCGATATCGTCGTGCCAGTCGCCGACCGAAATCGCAAAGCCGTGTTTCGCGACGGTTTCGCCGGAACGTTCCAGTCCGTCGCGCATCTTGGGCCAGCGGCTGCCGTAATGTTCGCGCAGAACGCGCGACAGTTCTGCGCGATCACCTTCGTCGAGCGCCCAGAAATAGGCGCGACCCATCGCGCTGGTTGCAATCGGCACGCGAGAGCCGACGTCAAGTTGAACACCGACCGTCTCGCTGCCGCGGCTCTGGCCGAAATAGATCATGCTGTGGCGGTCGCGACCGCCGATCGCGACCGCGCCGCCGGTCGCACGCATCATGTCCTCGCGAAACGGTTCGGACAAATGCCGAACGCCGAGATTGGCTAGCGCCGCGTAGCCAAGCGCCATCGCGGCAGGCGCAAGCTGATACTTCTCGAAGCGGGGAACCGGCGTCAGATAACCGAGCTTCGTCAATGTGTAGGTCAATCGCGAGATGGTTGGCTTGGGCAGGTTGGTACGGGCCGCGATCTCCTGATTGCCGAGAAGTCCGTCGCTGGGTTGGAATGCGCGCAATACATCAAGTCCGCGGGAAAGCGCGACGACGAAATTCCGATCGGTCGCAGTCTTCTTTCCTGTACGCTTCATCCCTGATCTGCTCTTGCGCGGAGTCGTTGACAAGCCACGTGCTTCAAAATAACCCTGCCGTCAAGATGCGGAATTAAATTCCGCACTGCGAAATCGAATAAAAGTTAATCCCCACCAAGGAGGGACACCGTGAGCGAAGTGGTCAAGCTTGAGCGTCATGACGAAGTCGGGATCGTCACGGTCAACAGCCCTCCGGTCAACGCGCTGAGCGCCGCGGTCCGCGGCGGTATTCTCGAGTGCGTCAAGGCCGCGGTCGCCGATCCCGCGATCAAGGGCATCGTGCTGACCTGCGCCGGCCGTACCTTCATCGCCGGGGCCGACATCACCGAATTCGGCAAGCCGCCGAAGCCGCCGGGCCTCAATGAAGTGCTGGCCGAAATCGAGAATTCACCGAAGCCCGTCGTTGCCGCAATTCACGGCACCGCGCTCGGCGGTGGCCTCGAGGTCGCGCTCGCCTGTCATTTCCGCGTGGCGACCAAAGAGGCAAAGCTCGGCCTGCCCGAGGTCAAGCTCGGCCTGCTGCCGGGCGCCGGCGGCACCCAGCGCCTGCCGCGCGCGGTCGGGCCGGAACTCGCGGTCAAGATGATCGTCGGCGGTGATCCGATCGGCGCTGCGGAAGCGCTGAAGAACGGCCTGATCGAGGAGATCGTCGAAGGTCCGGCCTCGGGCGGCGAAGCCTTCGTGCGCAAGCTGCTGGCCGAGAAGCGTCCGCTGCGCCGCCTGCGCGACGACGATTCCAAGATTGCGGCGGCCAAGGCCGACCGCTCGATCTTCACCAATGCCGTTGCCGCCATGACCAAGAAGTCGCGCGGCCTGGAAGCGCCGTTCGCGGCGGCCGACGCGGTCGGCTACGCCATCGACCTGCCGTTCGACGAGGGCCTGAAGAAGGAGCGCGAGGGCTTCCTCAAGCTCGTCGCCAGCGACCAGTCCAAGGCGCAGCGCTATGCCTTCTTCGCCGAGCGCGAGGCCGCCAAGATCGCCGGTGTGCCCGAGGGCACCAAGTCGCGCACCGTCAACCGCGTCGCCATCCTCGGCGCCGGCACCATGGGCGGCGGCATCGCGATGTCGTTTGCCAATGCCGGCGTTCCCGTCACCCTGATCGAGACCGGCGAGGAGCAGCTCAAGCGCGGCCTTGGCATCATGCAGAAGAACTGGGAAGCGACCGCGGCGCGCGGCGGCATTCCGGCGGACGCGCCCGCCAAGCGCATGGCGCTGATCAACGGCGTCGTCGGCATCGAGAACGTCGGGGATGCTGACCTGGTGATCGAAGCCGTGTTCGAGACCATGGCGGTGAAGAAGGAAGTGTTCGGCAAGCTCGACCAATACGTCAAGCCGGGCGCCGTGCTCGCCTCCAACACCTCCTATCTCAACATCGACGAGATCGCGAAGTCGACCAAGCGTCCGCAGGACGTGCTCGGCATGCACTTCTTCTCGCCCGCCAACGTCATGAAGCTGTGCGAGATCGTGCGCGCCGACAAGACCGCGCCGGACGCGCTGGTCACCGCCGTGAACATCGCGCGCAAGATCGCGAAAGTGCCGGCCGTGGTCGGCGTCTGCGACGGCTTTGTCGGCAACCGCATGCTGGCCCAGCGCGGCAAGCAGTCCGAGAAGCTGCTATTCGAAGGTGCCTTGCCGCAGCAGGTCGATGCCGTCGTTACCAAGTTCGGCATGCCGATGGGCCCGTTCGCGATGGGCGATCTCGCCGGTCTCGACATTGGCTGGCGTTCGCGCAAGGACCGCGGCATCAAATCAGAAATCGCGGATGCGCTCTGCGAAGCTGGCCGCTTCGGCCAGAAGACCGGCAAGGGCTACTACAAGTATGAAGCCGGCTCCCGCTCGGCGCTGCCCGATCCCGAGGTCGAGAAGCTGATCGACGAAACGCTGCTCCGTCTCGGTCGCAAGAAGCGCATCGTCAGCGACGATGAGATCCTCGAGCGCATGATGTATCCGATGATCAACGAGGGCGCGAAGATCCTGGAAGAAGGCATCGCGGCGCGTCCCTCCGACATCGACGTGGTCTGGCTCTATGGCTATGGCTGGCCGATCTACCGCGGCGGCCCGATGTTCTGGGCCGACACCGTCGGCCTCAAGCACATCGCCGATCGCCTGTCGTTCTACGCCAAGGAGACCAACGACCCCAGCCTCGAGCCCGCGCCGCTCTTGAAGAAGCTCGCCGCCGAAGGCAAGACGTTCGCGTCGCTGGCGGCGGCATCGAAGGCGGCGTGATGGAATTGGGCTCGGTGGCCACGATGTCTCGTTCCGGGGGACGCTCTCTCCGTTCCCTCCCCCACGCAACCGGGGTTTACCCCGGTTGCGCATCCTCAAAAGACGCAAGTCGGGCAGGCCCGACTTGCGGCGGGGGAGGGTCAGGGAGGGGGGTAGCCCCGGGCGAGGTCAGTGTTTGCGGCTACCGCCTTCCCCAACCCTTCCCCGCAAGGGGGAAGGGAGCCCTTCCCCTTGTGCCCACCTCACGCGAATCTGTCGCGACAACTTTGCACAGTATCGGTCGCCTATGACTCACCCCGGCGAACAGTTTTACCCCGAGGGCGTGCGTTGGGACGACACCATCGTCCAGGGCACGCTTCCCGACCTCTTGTCGAAAGCTGCCGCCGATTACGGCCCGCGCACCGCGCTGGAGTTTCGCGATCGTCCGATCAGCTACACCGAACTCGCCGGGATGGCCGAGCGCGCCGCCGCGGCGTTCCTTCGTGCCGGCTACGGCAAGAACAGCTCCATCGCGCTGTTCCTCGGCAACACGCCCGATCATCCCGTGAGTTTCTTCGGCGCGCTCAAGGCCGGCGCCCGCGTTGCGCATCTCTCCCCGCTCGACGGCGAGATCGCGCTGACGCACAAGGTCTCGGATTCCGGCTCGCGGGTGCTGGTCACCTCGAACCTTGCGGCATTGCTGCCGACCGCGCTGAAGTTTCTTGAGAAGGGCCTGATCGACCGCCTGGTCGTCTGCGAGGACGACAATTGGGGCAAGGTCGGCACGCCGCAGGCCGCGATCCCCGCCGATCCCCGCATCGTCACCTTCAAAACCTTCGTCGAGGGCGCCGCCGCGCCGGCGCAGTGGCCGCAGATGACGGCGGATGACGTCGCGCTGCTGCAATATACCGGCGGCACCACCGGCCTGCCCAAGGGGGCGATGCTCACGCACGGCAACCTCACCTCGGCCGTGTCGATCTACGACGTCTGGGGCAAGCCGTCGCGTGCGACCCGCGGCGAAATCATCGAGCGCGTGATCTGCGTGCTGCCGCTGTTCCACATCTACGCGCTCACGGTCGTGCTGTTGTCCTCGCTCAGCCGCGGCAATCTGATCTCGCTCCATCAGCGTTTTGATGTCGAAGCGGTGATGCGCGACATCGAAATCAAGCACGCGACGTACTTCCCGGGCGTGCCGACGATGTGGATCGCGATCGCGGCCCTGCCCGATCTCGACAAGCGCGACTTCTCCTCGCTTGCCACCATCGGCTCCGGCGGCGCGCCGCTGCCGGTGGAGATCGCCAACTTCTTCGAGCGCAAGATCGGCAAGAAGCTGAAAAGCGGCTGGGGCATGACCGAGACCTGCTCGCCCGGCACCGGCCATCCGCCGACAGGACCGGACAAGCCCGGCTCGATCGGCCTGATGCTGCCCGGCATCGAGCTCGACGTCGTCGCGCTGGACAATCCGACGAAGGTACTGCCATCAGGCGAAGTCGGCGAGATCCGCATCAAGGGCCCGAACGTCACCAGGGGCTATTGGAACAAGCCGAAGGAATCCGTAGAATCCTTTGCCGACGGCCGCTTCCTCACCGGAGACATCGGCTACGTCGACGCGGACGGCTATTTCTTCCTGGTCGACCGCAAGAAGGACATGATCATCTCCGGCGGCTTCAACGTCTATCCGCAGATGATCGAGCAGGCGATCTACACCATTGCCGGCGTGCACGAGGTGATCGTGCTCGGCATTCCCGACCAGTATCGCGGCGAGGCCGCCAAGGCCTTCATCAAGCTCAGGCCGGACGCGAAGCCGTTCTCGCTCGACGAGCTGCGCGCGCAGCTCACCGGCAAGCTCGGCAAGCACGAATTGCCCGCAGAGGTCGAGTTCGTCGACGATCTGCCGCGCACGCCGGTCGGTAAGCTGTCGCGCCACGAATTGCGCCAGCAGCAGAAACCGTCACAACCCACCCAATTCGCATCAGGAGGTCGCTCTTGACCGACGCCGTCATCGTTTCCACCGCCCGCACCCCGATCGGCAAGGCCTACCGCGGCATGGGCGCGGCGGGTTTGTTTGAGGTGTTGCAGTAGTCGTCGTCCCGGCGAAGGCCGGGACCCATACTCCGCAGCCGGAGTTCGGGGCACAGACGGCAATCGCCTTCGCGAGACAACGACGATTAGTGGTTATGGGTCCCGGCCTTCGCCGGGACGACAAGGGAAGCTCAGAGGAGGATCCGATGGATCTCGCATTCACGAAAGAAGAGCAGGCGTTTCGCGAGGAAGTGCGGGAGTTCTTCCGCGGCAACGTACCGCCGGACACGCGGCGCAAGCTGGTCGAGGGCCGTCACCTCTCGAAGGACGAGATGGTGACGTGGTGGCGTATCCTCAACAAGAAGGGTTGGGGCACCAGCCACTGGCCCAAACAATATGGCGGCACCGGCTGGACATCCGTGCAGCACTACATCTTCAACGAGGAGCTGCAGTCCTATCCGGCGCCGCAGCCGCTCGCCTTCGGCGTCAGCATGGTCGGCCCTGTCATCTACACCTTCGGCAATAAAGAGCAGAAGAAGCAGTATCTGCCGCGCATCGCCAATGTCGACGATTGGTGGTGCCAGGGCTTCTCCGAGCCCGGCTCCGGCTCCGACCTTGCCTCGCTCAAGACCAAAGCCGAGCGCAAGGGCGACAAGTGGATCATCAACGGCCAGAAGACCTGGACCACGCTGGCGCAGCACGCCGACATGATCTTCTGCCTCTGCCGCACCGATCCCAGCGCCAAGAAGCAGATGGGTATCTCCTTCATCGTCTTCAGCATGAAGTCGAAGGGCGTCACGGTGCGTCCGATCCAGACCATCGACGGCGGCGTCGAGGTCAACGAAGTGTTCTTCGACGACGTCGAGGTGCCCGTCGAGAACCTGATCGGCGAGGAGAACAAGGGCTGGGACTACGCAAAATTCCTGCTCGGCAATGAGCGCACCGGCATCGCCCGGGTCGGCGTCTCCAAGGAGCGGCTGCGTCGTATTCGCGACTTGGCCTCCAAGGTCGAATCCGGCGGCAAGCCGATCATCCAGGACGCCGCGTTCCGCGAGAAGCTCGCCGCTTGCGAGATCGAGCTGAAGGCGCTCGAGCTGACCCAACTCCGCGTCGTCGCGGACGAAGGCAAGCACGGCAAGGGCAAGCCCAATCCGGCGTCGTCCGTGCTGAAGATCAAGGGCTCCGAGATCCAGCAGACCACGACCGAACTGCTGATGGAAGTGATCGGCCCGTTCGCCGCGCCCTACGACGTGCACGGCGACGACGGCTCGAACGAAGCCATGGACTGGACCGCCCAGATCGCGCCGAGCTACTTCAACAACCGCAAGGTCTCGATCTACGGCGGCTCCAACGAGATCCAGCGCAACATCATCGCCAAGGCGGTGCTGGGGTTGTGACCTCTCCTCCCTCTCCCCGCTCTTCGCGGGGAGAGGGTTGGGGTGAGGGGCCTCTCTCCGCGCAGAGACTTGTTACTTGAGGAAACAGAGATGGATTTTGATTTGAACGAGGAGCAGCGGCTTCTCAAGGACAGCATCGACGGCCTGCTGACCGATTCCTATGATTTCGAGAGCCGCAAGAAATACATGAAGGAGAAGGGCGGCTGGAGCAAAGCCGTCTGGCTCAAGCTCGCCGATCAGGGCCTGCTCGGTCTGCCCTTCGCGGAGGCCGATGGCGGCTTCGGCGGCGGCGGCGTCGAGACCATGATCGTGATGGAAGCGCTCGGCAAGGCTCTCGTGCTCGAGCCTTATCTCGCGACCGTGGTGATCGGCGGCGGCTTCCTCCGTCATGCCGGCACCGATGCGCAGAAGGCGGCTCACGTGCCCGGCATCGTCGACGGCAGCAAGACGCTGGCGTTTGCCCAGCTCGAGAAGAATTCGCGCTACGATCTCTTCGACGTCACCACGACGGCCAAGAAGAAGGGCGACGGTTGGGTGATCGACGGCGAGAAATTCGTCGTGCTCAACGGCGAGAACGCCGACACGCTTCTAGTCACCGCGCGCACCAAGGGTGACCGACGCGACAAGAGCGGCATCGGCGTGTTCCTGGTGCCGGCGAACGCCAAGGGCGTGACCAAGAAGTCGTATCCGACCCAGGACGGCCTGCACGCCGCCGACATTACCTTCACCGGCGTCGAGGTCGGCGCGGATGCTGCGCTCGGCAATCCCGACGACTCGCTTGCGCTGATCGAACGCGTGGTGGACGAAGCCCGCGTCGCGCTCTGCGCCGAGGCGGTGGGCCTGATGGACGAGTCGCTCAAGACCACCGTCGAGTACATCAAGACACGCAAACAGTTCGGCGTCGCGATTGGCTCGTTCCAGTCGCTTCAGCACCGCGCCTCCGACATGTTCGTCGCCGCCGAGCAGGCCCGCTCGATGTCGATGTTCGCGACCATGGCGGGCGATTTCGAGGACGCCAAGGAGCGCTCCAACGCGATCGCCGCGGCCAAGGTGCAGATAGGCAAGTCGCTGAAATTCGTCGGCCAGCAGGCGATCCAACTCCACGGCGGCATCGGCATGACCATGGAGGCGAAGATCGGCCACTACTTCAAGCGCCTGACCATGATCGAAAACAGCTTTGGCGACACCGACTATCACCAGCGTCGCGTGGCGGATGGTGGCGGGTTGATCTGATCCACGGTAGCGGTGGCTGTCATCCCCCGCGAAGGCGGGGGATCCAGTACGCCGCGGCTCCTCGGTTCTGGCCGCGCTGCCTCTGCAATACTGGATCGCCCGGTCAAGCCGGGCGATGACGACAGAACAAGCGGAAACAGCGGAAGCCAACAACAATGAAAAACACCCCGTTCGATCTCACCGGAAAAGTTGCAATCGTCACCGGCTCCAGCCGCGGCATCGGCCGCTCCTCCGCCGAATTGCTCGCAAAACTCGGCGCCAAGGTCGTGATCTCCTCGCGCAAAGCGGAGGCCTGCAAGGAAGTCGCGGACGGCATTAATGCTGCCGGCGGCGATGCCATCGTCATCCCCTGCAACATCGCCCGCAAAGACGAGGTCGAGGCGCTGATCGCAGGCGCAACCAGGCACTACGGCAAGATCGACATCCTCGTCTGCAACGCCGCGGTGAACCCGTATTACGGCCCGCTGCTCGACATCACCGACGAAGCTTTCGACAAGATCATGGGCAGTAACGTCAAGAGCAACATCTGGCTCTCCGCGCTCGCGATCCCGCAGATGGCCGAACGCGGTAGCGGCTCGGTCGTCATCATCTCCTCGATCGGCGGCTTGCGCGGCTCCACCGTGATCGGCGCCTACGGCATCTCCAAAGCCGCAGATTTCGCGCTGTGCCGCTCGCTCGCCGGTGAATGGGGCCCGAAGGGCGTCCGCGTCAATTGCATCGCGCCCGGCCTCGTCAAGACCGATTTCGCCCGCGCGCTGTGGGAAGACGAAGCCCTCCTCAAGCGCCGCACCGCCACCACACCCCTTCGCCGCATCGGCGAACCCGACGAAATCGCCGGCGCCGTCGCCTACCTCGCCTCCGATGCGTCGAGCTTCATGACTGGACAAACCATCGTCATCGACGGCGGCGTCACCACGGCGGCAGTGTAGCTTTCTTCCCCTCTCCCCTTGTGGGAGAGGGTGGATCGCCGCGTAGCGGCGAGACGGGTGAGGGGTCTGTCTCCGCGTGTGGATCTCCCTCATCGTGAACATGGCTCTCCGCGGATAGAAACCCCTCATCCGGCGCTTCGCGCCACCTTCTCCCACAAGGGGAGAAGGGATGGTGGCACCACCTGTCCCAGCCTTGACCTTCCCGCCCTAATCCGCTCCCTTTGGCGCGACACAATGATCCCCCTTAGGGAAACGCCAAGGTAGCTTCCATGTCTTTCGTCCTCGCCATCGACCAGGGCACCACCTCCTCGCGCGCCATCGTCTTTCGCAGCGACATCTCGATCGCGTCCAGAGCGCAGCAGGAATTCCCGCAGCACTTTCCGGCTTCGGGCTGGGTCGAGCACGAGCCGGAGGACATCTGGACCTCGACGGTGATGGTCTGCCGCGACGCGATCGAGAAGGCCGGCATCACCGCAAAGGACATCGCCGCGATCGGCATCACCAACCAGCGTGAGACCACCGTGGTGTGGGACCGCGCCACCGGGCAGGCCGTGCACCGCGCCATCGTCTGGCAGGATCGCCGCACCGCCGACATCTGCGCGAAGTTGAAGGCGGACGGCCGCGAGCCGGTGATCTCCGAGAAGACCGGCCTGATCATCGATCCCTATTTCTCCGGCACCAAGGTCGCATGGATCCTCGACCACGTCCCCGGCGCGCGTGCGCGTGCCGCGCGCGGCGAGCTGATGTTCGGCACCGTCGATTGCTATCTGCTCTGGCGCCTCACCGGCGGCAAGGTGCACGCCACCGACGCCACCAACGCCTCGCGCACGCTGCTGTTCAACATCCACACCGGGCAGTGGGACGACGAGCTGCTTGAAATCATCGGCGTGCCGCGCTCGATGCTGCCCGAGGTGAAGGACTCTTCCGCCCGCTTCGGCGAGAGCGTGCCTGATCTCTTCGGCGGCGCCATCGCGATCTCCGGCATCGCCGGCGACCAGCAGGCCGCGACGATTGGACAAGCCTGCTTCCGCCCGGGCATGATGAAGTCGACCTACGGCACCGGCTGCTTCGCGCTGCTCAACACCGGCACCACGCCGGTGGCCTCAAAAAACAAGCTGCTCACCACCATCGCCTACCAGCTCGGCGGAAAGCGCACCTACGCCCTCGAAGGCTCGATCTTCGTCGCAGGCTCGGCGGTGCAGTGGCTGCGCGACGGCCTCGGCATCATCAAGCACGCCGCCGAGACCGGCCCGCTCGCCGACCAGTCCGATTCCATGCAGAGCGTCTATCTCGTCCCGGCCTTCGTCGGCATGGGCGCGCCCTATTGGAATCCGCGCGTGCGCGGCGCGCTGTTCGGCCTCACCCGCAACACCGGCCCGGCCGAGCTAGCGCATGCCGCACTCGAAAGCGTCTGCTACCAGACTTTCGATCTCTGGGCCGCGATGCGCGCCGACTGGCCGAGCTCGGAGACGGCCAGCGTCGTGCTGCGCGTCGACGGTGGCATGACCGCATCCGACTGGACCATGCAGCGCCTCGCCGATCTGCTCGACGCCCCCGTCGATCGCCCCGTGATCCAGGAGACCACGGCCCTGGGCGCCGCCTATCTCGCCGGCCTCCAGGCCGGCGTCTATCCCGAGCCGACAAAATTCGCCGACAACTGGCGCCTCGAGCACCGCTTCAAGCCGAACATGAGCCAGGCGACGCGGGAGCGGAAGCTCGCGGGATGGGCGCGCGCAGTGAAGGGTGTGTTGGCGAGTGATAAGGGGGAGGGATAAGCCCGCCTCTTTCCACGTTGTCGTCCCGGCCTAGTGCGCAATTGCGCACGGGGGGCCGGGACCCATACCGCGAGGTCCATCGATCGCAAGTGGTGCTAATCCCGAACGACCTATCTTCGCCAAACCTGATCCTGTGGTTGATGGTGTGGACGGCCCCCTACGGCATCAGTGTGCCAGAATGAGGTTGTCAGAAACTCATTCGCAGGAGCCGCCCGTGAACCAGATTATCCGCATTGGAATGGATACGTCGAAGTATATTTTTGTGCTGCATGGGGTTGATGAGGATGAGCGGCCGGTCTTGCGCAAGAAGCTGTCGCGCAAGCAGGTGCTCGAGTTCTTCACCAAGTTGCCGCCGACCGTGATCGGGATGGAGGCCTGCGGGGCTTCGCAACATTGGGCGCGAGAGCTTCGCCAGCTCGGCCACGAGGTGAAGCTGATGGCGCCGCAACTGGTGAAGCCCTACGTGTCGCGGAACAAGAACGACGGACGGGACGCGGAAGGGCTGTGCGAGGCGATGAGCCGACCGACCATGCGGTTCGTGCCGGTGAAGAGCGCCGAGCAGCAGGCCGCATTGATGCTGACGGGCATCCGCGACGGGCTGATCGCCCGGCGCACTCAGTTGACCAATACGATCCGCGGCCATGCGGCGGAGTTTGGCCTGATTGCGCCCAAGGGGCTGGACAAGATCGAGCCGTTGCTGGCGCAGATTGCGCAGGACGAGACGCTTCCCGTCCTGGCGCGCGAGCTGTTTGTCGTGCTGGGCCGCGAATGCGCCAAGCTCGAGAGCGAGCTGGAGGCGATCGAAGCCAGGCTGATGGCCTGGCACCGTGGCGATGCCATGGGCCGGCGTTTGGCGCAGATCCCCTCGGTCGGTCCGATCGTTGCCACCGCGCTGGTGATGAAGACGCCGGATCCGCGGGCGTTCCGCTCCGGTCGTCACTTTGCGGCCTGGGTGGGATTGACGCCCAAGGACCACTCCACCGCCGGCAAGACCAGGCTTGGCAAGATCACCCGGGCGGGCGACGAGGACTTGAGGCGGCTGCTCGTGATCGGGGCCACGGCCGTGATCCAGCAGGCCCGACGAGGCCGCGGCCAACACTCACGTTGGCTGCTGGCGCTGATTGCGCGCAAGCCGCCGAAGCTTGCGGCCGTGGCGCTCGCCAACAAGGTGGCCCGCATCGCCTGGAAGCTCATGGTGACGGGAGAGAGTTACGATGCGGCGCGGTTGAATGCCGCTGCGGCAGGGGCCGCCTAACAGATTGGCCGACCCGCGGGCTCGCTCGCCGGCCGACCCGGAGCTGCAGGAGCAGATGGAGCGATCGATCGAGCAACGATGCGAGACAATCCGTGGGACCCATTGGCCGCCAGCAGGTCGCCGGGTTGTTTGGAACCCGCATCGCGCAAACCATCTTGGCCAGCGATCTAATCCATCGCACTCAACAGGCCGGACATATGGATGCAAGCGATCCGATCTCTCAAAAAGCTCTTGTGCCACGGGGGCCGTCCACATATGGGTCCCGGATCTACGAAGGGAGAGTGCGAGGCCAATTCCATTGGCTTCCCGAACCTCTCCAGCCGATATTGCTCCTCATCCGCGCCAAATCCGTCAATGCTGCATGCGCTGGGCCGCACGCGACGCGCTGACAGGATATCCTGAAGTTCTGGCACTCTCATTTGCGTTTCGTTAAAGGCATTCTCGGCGACGACGGGCCTATTTTACTTCGGCAGATCGTACGGCGCGAGGCGCCACAATCGTTCGGGCAGCGGCTGCATGGGAGGAGGCTGAAGCTCTCCGTAGCTTGAGCTCAGCGGAAGCCCGGGCTCCCAACGATGGATGACGAACACCACTCGATACTGTTTCGCCGCGGGCAGCCTCTGTTTGTGGTCGGTATCTCACCGTCCGCCGTCAGGAAAGTCTCATCCCAAGCCATCTCCGCGTGGTTCCCGGGATTGGATGGATCGACCTGAACCAAGTCACGGGGATTGAACCGTGCGTCCGGATTTGCCACCAGCACCTCGAGAACCGCGGCATCGTCCATATAGTGCCGCAGGTTGTCTTCCCACTCCTGCCGCTCTTCAGCGGTCAGCGGCACGATTTCATCACCCCTGCCAGCCTTGCGCAGAATGGTCTTCACTTCTTCGCTGAAGTTGGGCGGATCGTTGGAGTTGATCGACTCCCGGATGAAGCGGGCATAGGCAACCTTGTCCGTGCTGAAGGAGTAGACGCCCAAGATACTGAAGGAGGGAAGTTTGTCAGCAGTCACGTCGTTCTGGCCCCGTGCGGCGCCCATCGTGATCGACATCATGCAAACGATCAAGAGCGAGCGAAGCATGCTCAAAACACCTTCTGCTCCGCCCGTGCCAGCGAGAACCCGTGCTGCATCGCATTGAAGCAGGTCAGCCCCGTCTGCTCGGACCGGCAGGTGAATCCCGCGCGCTGCCACACCTCGCCATAGGCGAGCACCGGCAGTGATCGGTCAATGATGGTGTCGCCGGCGCCGATGCGTCCCGCGCTGCCTTTCGCGCTCATCTCGAAGGCGTTGCCCCATTCGAGTTCGCAATCCGCCGGCCGTCGCGGGCGCGTGTCCATGTTCATGATGTCGCAGCGGAGCACGCCTTGACCGTTGTCGGTGAAGAACTGGCAGGCGATGTTTTTCGACGGCGTCTGGAAGCCGATAGGACGGTCCTGCGCGTGGGCGAAGCTCGCGGCGGCAAGCAGGGCGAGGACGGTGAGGGATCGCAGGGTACATGCCAAGACTCCCGGCCGGTCGGCCGTCCATTGATTCCGTTTCGTTGCAGCGAGCGCAACGCTCCATTGCCGAGATTTTTGTTGCGGCCGGCGCGCAGTCGCGATGAACTGGCCGGCCCTGCCGTGTCCTACGACTGAGAAGAGCGAGAACCATGTTCCTGATCGGCCAATATGATTCCCCCTTCGTCCGCCGCGTCGCGATTGCGCTGAGGTTTTATGGCCTCGCCTTCGAGCACAGGCCGTGGTCGACCTTTGGCGATGCCGACAAGATCGCGCCCTATAATCCCCTGCGTCGCGTGCCGACTTTGGTGCTCGACGACGGCGAGGCGCTGATCGAGAGCACGATCATTCTGGATTATCTCGACGAGCTGGTGGGGCCGGAGAAGGCGATGCTGCCACGAAGCGGCGTCGAGCGGCGGCGGCACTTGCGCATCTGCGCGCTCGCCTCCGGCCTCGGCGACAAGGCCGTCAGCCTGGTCTACGAGCGCGTGCTGCGGAAAGAGCAGCTTGCGCTGTGGGTCGAGCGCTGTGAGGCGCAGATCGCGGACGTCCTCGGCGTGCTGGAATCCGAGCGCGCCAAGGTGACGACGCCGTACTGGCTGGGTGAACGCATCGGCCACGCCGACGTCGCGGTCGCCTGCGTTGTCCGCTTCACCCGCGAGGCGCATCCGCAGTTGTTCGAGCCTTCGCGCTACCCGGCGCTGAGCGCGCATGCCGATCGCTGCGAGGCGCTCGCCCCGTTCCAGGAGATCGTGCAGCCGCTGGCGCCGCCGAAGGGATGAACGCGCTGCGTCGATCCTACTCCCGCGTACAGGGCTTGAACTTGCCCGTCGCGGACTTCAGGACGATCGGATTTGGCGACAGCCTTATGCCGAAGAACAATTGGGAGCCGGATACCTTGTCGTCCGCCCCCTGGTGTGCATCGAGGTCAAGCTTCGCTGCGATCTCGGATGTCAGCTTGGCCCGCTCCTCCATCGAAATCTTGTTCTGATATTTGATCTCGTAGACGACATCGGCCTCCAGCACGGACCGGGTCTGGCAAACGACGCCGCCGCTCGAAATGTTCTGGGTGATCGCGTCCTCGCATTCGGCCTTCAACAATGCATTCCGGGTCGATATCAGCGATTCGTCGGAAATCAGGAGAATGTTGGCGTTCTCGAGTTTGAGATGAATCGAGTCGACCTGCTGCATCCCGGCCACGGCCGACAGCTTGTCCCTGACCTGTGCGGACACGTCGAGATTCTTCTCGAGCGACTGCTTCAGGTCCCGATCGACGGTCGGTGATTTCTGGATCTTGCCGGCCAGCAGTGTGGGGTTTACATCGCAGGTCGGATGCAGTTCCAACCGGCCGCTGCTCAGATATTCGATGGTATTGATCGTGCCGGGACCGCCGAACGTGCTCGGCGGGACGACCTCGAAATATCCAGTCTCGGAGAGGATGGCCGTGATCGTCTGCTTCTTTCGCGGGAATTCAACCCAGGCTGCAGCCATCACCAGGCCTATCGCGACAAACACGCCGCTCCCAAGCCAAAGCCATTTGCGGCTGGCTACTTTCCCGGGCAGCACAACTGATTTCGCTCGCCGCATGGCACGTAGCCTTTCGGACAGTCGGCGGCGACAATCGTTGGCAGCACGACAAGAGCGATCGCGGCGACGAACAGTGCAATAAACTGCTTCATATGCTCGATCCCAAACAAACCATCGGTTTGAGGTAGTACGCCGATAGAATAGCGAATCAAGGTTGAGCGGACAAGTGATCGAGTTCACAGTGCCCGGTTCCCGCGCACACGAGCCGGTGAGATGGGTTGTGGGACTGCGAGCGGTCTTGGTTGTGCACGAGCGCGTTCAACGCGTGCGTGCTCTCGCTACTCGGCGCCGAGCGCACCTGCCTGGCGTTGCGAGGCGCTCGATGCGTTCAAGGCCATCGTGCAGCCACTGACGCCAAAAGGGGTGAGGGGGATTCGCATCCGCGGAGTGCGAAACTGGCGCGGTGGGCGATCATGGTTTGCTACAGGTGTTTTGCCCGACGGGTCAACCAGCGGCACCGCCGTTGTAATTCGTCAAGCCTTTCAACCCCATCTCTACTGTGCATGGGGTTGTTTTTCATTTTTTAGTTTTGGGGCGGCGGCGCGCCTATCCCGCCCCCGCGCGCTTCTTCTGCCACACGAGATGCACGGCGCAGGTGCAGCCCGGCGGATGCGACGCGAGATCCTTCGACGTCTCGTCGTTCGCCGGCATTGCCGCGAACGCGGCCCTATCAGTCGCGCCCGGCTGCGCCGGGATGTAGTTCAAGATGGGCGCGAGCCAGCGCTCGGTTTCCGCGACGCTCATGCCCTTGCGTGCGGCATAATCCTCGACCTGGTCGCGCTCGATCTTGCCGACGCCGAAATAATAGCTCTCGGGATTCGCGAAATAGAGCCCGGACACGGAACTGCCCGGCCACATCGCAAAGCTCTCGGTCAGCTTCACGCCGGAGGTGGCTTCCGCGTCGAGCAGCTCGAACAGCGTCGCCTTCTCGGTGTGGTCAGGCTGCGCGGGATAGCCGGGCGCGGGGCGGATGCCCTGGTACCTCTCCAGGATCATCTCGTCACTGGTGAGGCTCTCGTCCGGCGCATAGGCCCAGAACTCGCGGCGCACGCGGGCGTGCATGCGTTCAGCAAAGGCTTCGGCGAGGCGGTCGGCCAGCGCCTTGCACAGGATCGAGGAGTAGTCGTCATTCGCCATCTTGAAGCGGTCGGCGACCTCATCCTCGCCGATGCCGGCCGTGACGACGAAGCCACCGACATAGTCGGGCACGCCGGTACCGACCGGCGCGATGAAGTCGGAGAGCGCCGCGTTGAAGCGGCCCTCGCGCTTCTCGAGCTGCTGGCGCAGCGTGTGCAGCGTTGCGATCTGCTTGGTCCGGCTCTCATCGACATAGAGCACGATGTCGTCGCCCTGCGCGTTCGCCGGCCAGAAGCCGACCGTCGCGCTCGCCCGGAACCATTTTTCCTTGACGATCAGATCGAGCATCTTGCGCGCGTCGTCGTAGAGCGAGCGGGCGACCTCGCCGACCTTGGAATCGTTGAGGATGGCCGGGAAGCGGCCGGCGAGCTCCCAGGTCTGGAAGAACGGCGTCCAGTCGATATAGGGCACGAGCTCGGCGAGGTCGTAATCGTCAAAACTCTTGATGCCGAGGAAGGTCGGCTTCACCGGCTTAGTCGCGGCAAAGTCGACCGGCACGCGGTTGGCGCGGGCCGCAGTCAGCTTCAGCCGCTTCTTGTCGGCCTGCGCGCGAAAATGCGCGTCGGAGATTTTTGCGTATTCCGCGCGAACGTCGGCGGCGTAGGCCTCGCGCCTCTCGGGCGACAGTAGCGAGGAGGCCACGCCGACGGCGCGGCTGGCGTCATTGACGTGCACCACGGGCCCGGCCCGATAGCTCGGGTCGATCTTCACGGCGGTATGCACGCGGCTCGTCGTCGCGCCGCCGATCAGCAGCGGCAGCTTCAGTCCTTCGCGCTGCAATTCGGCAGCGAAGAACGCCATCTCGTCGAGCGAAGGCGTGATCAGGCCGGACAGGCCGACGATGTCGGCCTTCTCCGCCTTGACGGTCTCGACGATCCTTGCGGCCGGCACCATCACGCCGAGGTCGATCACCTCATAATTGTTGCACTGGAGCACGATGCCGACGATGTTCTTGCCGATGTCGTGGACGTCGCCCTTGACGGTCGCGAGCACGATCTTGCCGGCGGAGCTGGAACCTTCAGTGCCGATGCCGTTGGCGAGGTTGCGCGCCTTCTCCTCTTCCATGAACGGCATCAGCCAGGCCACCGCCTGCTTCATCACGCGCGCGGATTTCACCACCTGCGGCAGGAACATCTTGCCGTCGCCGAAGAGATCGCCGACCACGTTCATGCCGGCCATCAGCGGGCCCTCGATGACGTCGAGCGGACGCGACGAGGTTTTTCGAGCTTCCTCAGTATCCTGCTCGATGAATTCGGTGATGCCATGCACCAGCGCGTGGCTGAGCCGCTTCGCCACCGGCCATTCGCGCCAGGCGAGATCGGCCTCCTTGGTCTGGGTCTTGTTGCCGCGGAATTTTTCCGCGAGCGCCAGCAAGCGCTCGGACGCGCCGGGATCGCGATTGAGGACGACGTCCTCGCAGACCTGGCGCAATTCAGGGTCGATGTCGTCATAGACGATCATCTGCCCGGCATTGACGATGCCCATGTCCATGCCGGCCTTGATGGCGTGATACAGGAACACCGAGTGCATGGCCTCGCGCACCGGCTCGTTGCCGCGGAACGAGAAGGAGAGATTGGAGACGCCGCCCGAGATGTGCGCGCCGGTCAAGTTCTTGCGGATCCAGCGCGTCGCCTCGATGAAGTCGACGCCGTAATTGTTGTGCTCCTCGATGCCGGTCGCGATCGCGAAGATGTTCGGATCGAAGATGATGTCTTCCGGCGGCAGGCCGACGCGGTTCACCAGGATATCGTAGGCGCGCTTGCAGATCTCGGTCTTGCGCGCGAACGTATCGGCCTGGCCGACTTCGTCGAACGCCATCACCACGACCGCCGCGCCATGACGCCGCGCGATCTGCGCTTCGTGGATGAATTTCTCCTCGCCTTCCTTCATCGAGATCGAATTCACCACCGGCTTGCCCTGCACGCATTTCAGGCCGGCCTCGATCACCGAGAATTTCGAGGAATCGACCATCACGGGCACGCGGGCGATGTCGGGCTCGGCGGCGACGAGGTTGAGGAAGGTCCGCATCGCGGCTTCCGAGTCCAGCAGGCCTTCGTCCATGTTGACGTCGATGATCTGCGCGCCGTTCTCGACCTGGTCGCGCGCGACCTGAAGCGCGGCGGTGTAGTCGCCGGCGGTGATCAGCTTGCGGAAGCGCGCCGATCCCGTGACGTTGGTGCGCTCGCCGACGTTCACGAAGGGAATCGCGTCGGTCAGAATGAAGGGTTCGAGGCCGGAAAGTCGCAGCCGCGGCTCGATCTCCGGCACGATACGCGGCTTGTGCGGCGCCACGGCGGCGGCAATCGCCGCGATATGATCCGGCGTGGTGCCGCAGCAGCCGCCGACGATGTTGACGAGGCCGTCGCGCGCGAACTCGCCGATCAGGCGCGCCATATATTCCGGGGTCTCGTCGTACTGGCCGAACTCGTTGGGCAGGCCGGCGTTGGGATAGGCACACACAAGAGTATCGGCGACGCGGCCGATATCGGCGATGTGGGCGCGAAGGTCTTCGGCGCCGAGCGCGCAGTTGAAGCCGATGGTGACGGGTTTTGCGTGCCGCACCGAATGCCAGAACGCTTCCGGCATCTGTCCCGACAGCAGGCGGCCGGATTTGTCGGTGATGGTGCCGGACACCATCACGGGGACGTCGATGCCGCGCTCTTCCGTGATCTCGGCGATCGCATAGAGCGCGGCCTTGGCGTTCAGCGTGTCGAAGATGGTCTCGACCAGCAGCAGGTCGACGCCGCCGTCGAGCAGGCCGCGAATTTGCTCGCCATAGGATTCGCGCAGATCGTCGAAGGTGACGGCGCGGTAGCCGGGATTGGCGACGTCAGGCGAGATCGAGGCGGTGCGGTTGGTGGGGCCGAGGGCGCCGGCGACGAAGCGCGGCTTACCGTCCTCGGCCTCGACACGCCTGGCGGCGTTGCCCGCAAGGCGAGCGCCTTCACGCGCCATGTCGTAGACGATGTCGGTCAGGTCATAGTCGGCCTGCGCGATCGAGGTCGTGGAGAAGGTGTTGGTCGCGACGATGTCGGCGCCGGCGCGCAAATAGGCGGCGTGGATGTCCTCGATCGCCTGCGGCTGGGTCAGGATCAACAGATCGTTGTTGCCGCGGAGGTCGCGGTGGAAATCCTTGAAGCGCTCGCCGCGGAAGGCGGCCTCGTCGAACTGGAGGTTCTGGATCATCGTGCCCATGGCGCCGTCGAGCACGAGGATGCGCTCGCGGGCGGCGTCGAGCAGGGCGGTTCGCTTGGCGGAAACGGGTACGGTCATCTGATCCTACGCAGCCTTCTGGGCGCTCTTGGCGCGAATGCCGAGCAAATGGCTGATAGCGAACACGAGATCGGCGCGGTTCATGGTGTAGAAATGGAAGGTGTCGACGCCGTGCTTCGCCAGCTTGTGCACTTGGCCGGCGGCAACGGTCGCCGCGACCAGCTTCCTTGTGTCGGGGTCGTCGTCGAGGCCGTCGAATTTCTCCGCAAGCCAGTTAGGCACGCTGGTGCCGGCGCGGGTGACGAAATTGCGGGCCTGCTTGAAATTGTGCATCGGCATGATGCCCGGCACGATCGGGATATCGATGCCGCGGGCGCGGACGCGATCGAGATAGCGGAAGTAGAGGTCGTTGTCGAAGAAGACCTGCGTGATCGCGCGCGTGGCGCCCGCATCGACCTTGGCCTTCAGCGTGTCGATATCGGCGTCGAAGTCGCGTGCCTCGGGGTGCTTCTCGGGATAGGCCGAGACCGAGACCTCGATATCGGCGTGCCGCTTCTTGATCCCGGCGACGAGCTCGGCCGAGCTCTGATAGCCGTCGGGGTGCGTGGCGTAGGGCGTGCCGATGCCGCCGGGCGGATCGCCGCGCAAGCCGACGATGTGGCGGACGCCGACCTCGTGATAGCGGTCGACGATCTCGTCGATCTCGCCGCGCGAGGCGCCGACGCAGGTCAAATGCGCCGCCGGCAGCAGCGCGGTTTCTTTCAGGATACGCGAGATGGTGGAATGCGTGCGCTCACGGGTCGAGCCGCCGGCGCCATAGGTCACCGAGACGAATTTCGGGTCGAGCGGGGCGAGGCGGTTGATGGTGTCCCAGAGATTCCGCTCCATCTCCTCGGTCTTGGGCGGAAAGAACTCGAAAGAGATCGCAGGCCGCTTCGAAGAGAGATGCCCATTTTGGAGGTGCCCGTCTTGCCCGTCGGCCTGGGCAGGCGTCGTCAACTCGGTCATGGCACCACTCACTCCAGCTTTGGGCGTCCGGCGGTCAGCTACCTCCGGGAGCCTAAGATAGGGCAAAGGCGCCTGGATCGACAGCCCATCAGAGATGGGAAATTGCCCATTATTGGCAATAGAGTGATCAATTGAAGGGCATTCTTCGTGTTCGTGGGATCGTGGAATTTGCAATTTAGTATAATAAAATCAACAAAATAATAGATTTCATGGACGGACTAGGCCGCCATAACGACGTGGGCAGAATGAAGCTCTTGTGAATCTCTTGGCCTTCGTCCCAACGATCTGCTTGCCCTCGCCGCTGATCCGCTCACGGCATGCACACGCCAGCCCTGCGCGGCCAGCCCATTGCCGCGCCGATGCCGTGCATTAGGTTACCCGCCATGCTCCCGCTCTCAGTTCTTGACCTCTCCGTCGTCACCACAGGCACAAAGCCCGCCGCGGCGCTGCGCAACAGCATCGATCTGGCGCGCCATGTCGATGGTCTCGGCTATGTCCGCTACTGGCTCGCCGAGCACCACAATCTGGCTTCCGTCGCCAGCCCGGCCCCCGACGTCATGATTGGGCAGATCGCGGCGGTGACGAAGCACATAAGGGTCGGCTCCGGCGGCGTGATGCTCCCCAACCATGCGCCGCTGGTGGTGGCCGAACGATTCAAGATGCTGGAGGCGCTGTTCCCCGGTCGCATCGATCTGGGCCTCGGCCGCGCCCCCGGCACCGATGGTGCCACGGCGTATGCGCTCAGAAGCCGGCTCGACCGCCGCGAGGGCGACGATTTCCTGGAGCGGCTGCAAGAATTGATTCTGTGGGAGACCCGCGAATTCCCCTCAGGCCACCCTTACAACAACGTCGTCGCGATGCCCGACGACACCAAGCTGCCACCGATCTGGCTGCTCGGCTCCAGCGACTACTCCTCGGAGTTGGCCGCCCAGGTCGGCATGGGCTTCGCCTTCGCCCATCACTTCGCGTCTCATGATGCGATTGATGCGATGGTGCATTATCGCAACCGCTTCCAGCCTTCGGCTTGGAGCGCGAGCCCGCACGCGATCCTTGGAGTCGCGGTGATCACCGCTGACACCGATGACGAAGCCGAAAAGCTCGCCACCTCCTTCGATCTCAACCGCCTGCGCCGCGACCGCGGCCAGTATCTGCCGTTGCCGAGCGTCGAGGAGGCGCTGGCCTATCCTTATACGGACACCGAGCGCACCTCGATCCTCCGCAACCGCTCTCGCCTGTTCGTCGGCAGCCCTGCGACGGTGCAGCAGAAACTTCAGCCGTTGATCAACGCCAGCAAGCCGGATGAATTGATGGTGATCACGGCTGTGTACGATCACGACGCGCGGAAGAGGTCGTATTCGCTGCTGGCGGAGGTGTTCGGGCTGGCGAAGCAGGTGGCCGCGTAACGCCGTCATTCCGGGGCGATGCGAAGCATCGAACCCGGAATCCCGAGGTCGTATGTGGCGGGTTCGCACTTCGTGCGCCCCGGAATGACTCACTCCATCGTCGCGCGGAAGGGGTGCCCCGGATACACGCCAACGATACGGAATTCGCGCGAGAAGAATTTCAGCTCCTCGATCGCGAACGCCAGGCCCTTGTCCTCGGGATGGCCGTCGACGTCGGCATAAAACTGCGTGGCGAAGAAATTGCCGTCGACCATGTAGCTCTCGAGCTTGGTCATGTTGACGCCGTTGGTGGCAAAGCCGCCGAGCGCCTTGTAGAGCGCGGCCGGCAGGTTGCGCACCCGAAATACAAAAGTCGTGACCAGCGGGCCGGAGCCTTGCGCCGCCCATTTCGGCTCTCGCGCCAGCATCACGAAGCGCGTGGTGTTGTGCGCCTCGTCCTCGATGTCCTCGGCAAGGATGTCGAGGCCATAAATCTGCGCGGCCAGGCGCGAGGCGATCGCGGCGACCGTCTTGTCCTTGCGCTCGGAGATGTCGCGGGCGCTGCCGGCGGTGTCGGCGTGCACGATCGGCTTGATACCAAGCTTGCGGATGATGCGCCGGCACTGGCCGAGCGCATGCACATGGCTCTCGACGCTCTTGATGTCGGAAAGCTTCGTTCCCTTCACCGCCATCAGCTGATGCCGGACCGGCAGGAACCATTCACCGACGATGAAGAGGCCGGAGGCCGGCAGCAGGTGATGGATGTCGGCGACACGGCCCGCGACCGAATTCTCGATCGGGATCATGCCGAGATCGGCCTCGCCCGACGAAATCGCCGACAGCGCGTCCTCGAAGGTGGCGCAGGGCATCGGCTCGGCGTCGGGATAAGCCTCGACGATGGCGATGTGGGAATTGGCCCCGGGCTCGCCCTGGAACGCGATTTTCAGCTTGGTCATGGTCGGCCTTGTAACAGCGGCTCAGGATTTGGAAAGTATGCTGCGGGCGGTTTCGAGGTCGGCCGGCGTGTCGACCCCGCGGGGCACGGTATCGACTATGGTGAAGTCGATCCGCATCCCGGCCTCCAGCGCCCGGAGCTGCTCGAGCTTCTCCTGCAATTCGAGCGGCGAGGGCGGCAGCGACACGAACCGCTCCAGCGCCGCGCGGCGGTAGGCGTAGAGGCCGATATGGTGGTAGCGCGGTCCGTCGCCCGTTGGCGCCGTGGCGCGGGTGAAATAGAGCGCGCGCATCCGCTTGCCCCCAAGCGAGGTTCCGACCGCCTTCACGACGCTGGGCGCAAGGTCCTCCTCCTCGGTATGGATTTGCGAGGCCAGCGTGGCGATGTCCACGGCCGCGTCTTCCAGCGGCGGCAGCACGTCACGGATGTTGCCGGTCGTGATCGTCGGGAAATCGCCCTGGAGATTGACCACGATCTCGGCCTTTCCTGCCGGATCGAGCTTCCGCATGGCCTCGTGGATGCGGTCCGAGCCCGAGGGGTGCTCCGGGCGGGTCATCACGGCTTCGCCGCCATGGGCGGTAACGACCGATGCGATCTCCGCCGTATCGGTTGCGACCGCGACCCGGCCGATCCCGGCGGCTTCGGCGCGGCGCATCACGTGCACGATCATCGGGAGCCCCGCGATATCGGCGAGCGGCTTGCCGGGTAGGCGGGTGGCGGCCATGCGGGCCGGGATCAGCACCAGGATGCGGGGATCGGTCATCGGTTCAAGGGCCTGAAAACGGGGCGTTTTCCGCGTCGAGAAATGGGGTGGGGACGAGCTGAAAGCCGGGTCGCTTATACGGGTTGCCAGAGCAGGGGCAAACCGATATCTCAATGTCAAAACTCGGGGGGATGATAGCAATGTTCGATTCTCCCGAGGCTCGTTCTGGCGGCCATTTGGGGCCGCTCGATTCTTCTCGCGGTGTGGGGCCTGGCCGGAAATGGACTCCTTCGAACTCAACAAGATTCTCGGTGCCGTGCTCGGCACTTGCCTCTTCCTCCTGGTGACGAGCTTCACCGCCAACGCGCTGTTCACGCCGAAGCCGCTGGAAAAGCCCGGTTTCGAGATAGCCGTGAAGGAGGACGCCGGCCACGGCAAGGAAGGTGGCGCCGCTGCTGCGCCCTCCGAGCCGATCGAAAAACTGCTCCAGACCGCCTCCGTCGAGAAGGGCGCGGCTGCCGCCAAGAAGTGCGGCGCCTGCCACACCTTCGAGAAGGGCGGCCCGAATCGCGTCGGTCCGAACCTCTTTGGCGTCGTTGGCGACCATGTCGGCGAGGGCCGCGGCGGCTTCAACTTTTCGGCCGCGATGAAGGGCAAGGGCGGCGCCTGGGATTTCGATGCGCTCAACAAGTTCATCGCCAATCCGAAGGGCTACGTCCCGGGCACCGCGATGGGTTTTGCCGGCATCCCGAAGGATAGCGAGCGCGCTGACGTCATCGCCTATCTGAACAGCCTCTCCGACAGCCCGAAACCACTGCCGACGGCGTCGAAGTAAGGCCTCCGGCCATCGATATTGGAATGCGCGGCCAGGCTGAAAATCCTGGCCGTTTCCGTATCCGGGCCTCGCGGCGTCGTTATCGGGGCGTTTCGCCGCAGCGAACCGTCTCCCGGGCTTCCAAGATGAGCAAAAAGCAACATATTCCGTCGAAACCTCGCCTATATTGAGCACTTAAAGGGGTAACCTCCTTCAAGACTGGGATGTTGATTTGGCCATTACCCGACGCGATCTCTTGCTCACCGGCGCCGCTGCCTTGGCGATTCCTGCCCTCGGTTCCGCGGCGGGTGTTCCCGTCATCGGCGCGGCCGAGGCCGCAGGCGAACTGCCGTGGCGCCACGCGCTGTCACTGTTCGGGAACGTCAAATACCCCGCCGGCTTCGAGCGGTTCGATTATGTCAATCCGGAAGCGCCCAAAGGCGGCATCGCGCGCCAGATCGTCACCGGTACCTTCGACAATTTCAACATCGTCGTGGCCGGTGTGAAGGGCACGGTCGCCGGTGCCGTCGCGTTCATCTATGAGTCCCTCCTGACGGCCTCGCTCGACGAAGTCTCGACCGAATACGGTGCGCTGGCCGAGGCCGTAAGTCACCCGGACGATTTCTCCTTCGTCACCTATCGTTTGCGGCCGCAAGCCAAATGGCATGACGGCAAGCCGGTCACCGCGGATGACGTGATCTTCTCGCTCGATTCCTTCAAGAAGCACCACCCGATGTACTCGGCCTACTACAGCCATGTGGTGAAGGCCGAGAAGGTCGGCGAGCGCGAGGTAAAGTTCGTGTTCGACGCGCCGGGCAACCGCGAGCTGCCGCAGATCGTGGGGCAGCTCACCATCCTGCCGAAGCACTGGTGGGAAGGCACCGACGCACAAGGGCGCAAGCGCGACGTCTCCGCCACCACGCTCGAGGTGCCGCTGGGCTCGGGTCCCTACCGGATCAAGGAGTTCGTTGCCGGCCGCACCATCAGTCTCGAGCGCGTGAACGACTATTGGGGACGCGATTTCGCCGCCAATGTCGGCCGCAACAATTTCGACGAGCTGCGTTACGAATATTTCCGGGACGCTACCGTCGCGATCGAGGCGTTCAAGGCCGACCAGGTCGATTGGCGTACCGAGAACAGCGCCAAGAGCTGGGCGACCGCCTACGATTTCCCGGCCGTGGCCGAGAAGCGCGTGATCCTGGAGGAGTTCGCCAACCGCAGTTCGGGCGTCATGCAGGCCTTCGTGCCGAACCTGCGCCGCGCCAAGTTCAAGGATCCCCGCGTGCGCCGCGCGCTGAACTACGCGTTCGACTTCGAGGAAATGAACAAGCAGATCTTTTTCGGCCAGTACAAGCGCATCAGCAGCTATTTCGACGGCATCGATGAACTGATGGCGACCGGTCTGCCGCAGGGCAAGGAGCTGGAAATTCTCGAAACCGTACGCGCGGACGTGCCGCCCGAGGTCTTCACGACGGTTTACACCAACCCGGTCGGAGGCAGCCCGGAAGCGGTACGCGACAATCTGCGCGAGGCGCTACGCTTGCTGAAGGAGGCCGGCTATGAGGTGCGCGATCGCAAGCTGATCGATGTCAAGACCGGGAGCCAGCTCGCCTTCGAACTCTTGAGCGCAGATCCGAGCTTCGAGAGGATCGTGCTGTTCTACAAGCCGTCGCTCGAGCGCCTCGGCATTGCGGTCAGCGTGCGGACGGTCGATCCGACCCAATACGAGAACAGGCTTCGCGACTGGGATTTCGACGTCGTCACCAACTCCTGGGGCGAGTCGCAGTCGCCGGGCAACGAGCAGCGCGAGTTCTGGTCGTCCAAGACGGCCGACATCGCTGGTTCGCGCAATATTACCGGTATCAAGAATCCGGCGATCGACAAGCTGATCGAGCGGGTGATCTATGCCACGGATCGCGACGATCTCGTAGCCGCAACCAAAGCGCTCGACCGTGTGCTGCTGTGGAATCACTACGTCGTGCCGCAGTGGACTTACTCGAAGGTACGCACCGCGCGCTGGGATCGCTTTGGTCGTCCAGCCGAGTTGCCCAAATACGGCCAGTCGGGCTTCCCGTTCATCTGGTGGTATGACGCAGACAAGGCGGCGCGGATCGCAAAGAAGTCGTGAAGGACATTTTTCGCATGGCGCAGCCCTCACGCCGGCACGTGCTCGGTCTCGGCATTGTCGCCCTGAGCGCGTCGTGGCTGCGGGGCTCGCGGGCCTCGGAGATCCCGACCGAAGTCCACGGTATGTCGGCATTCGGCGATCTCAAATACCCCGCCGACTTCCACCATTTCGACTATGTCAATCTCGATGCGCCGAAGGGCGGCACGTTCTCGCTCATTCCGTCGGTGCGCGCCTACAACCAGTCGTACCAGACATTCAACTCGCTCAACGCCTTCATCCTCAAAGGTGATGGCGCGCAGGGCATGGACATGACTTTTGCGCCGCTGATGGTGCGAGCTAATGACGAGCCGGACGGGATGTATGGGCTCGCCGCCAAATCCGTGCAGATATCGCCTGACAAGCTGGTCTATCGCTTCACGATGCGTCCCGAGGCGAAATTCCACGACGGAACCAAGCTCACCGCGCACGACGGGGCGTTTTCGTTGACGGCGCTGAAGACGAAGGGCCATCCGCTGATCATCGTGCAGATGCGTGACATGGTCAGCGCGGAAGCTATCGACGATGCGACACTGATCGTCACCTTTGCCAAGGGGCGGGCCCGTGACGTACCGCTCTATGTCGCGAGCCTGCCGATCTTTTCGAAAGCGTACTATGCGTCTCGAGCCTTCGACGAAACATCCCTGGAAATCCCGCTGGGCTCAGGGCCTTACAAGGTCGGAAATTTCGAGGTCAATCGCTACATCGAATACGAGCGCGTGAAAGACTGGTGGGCCGCCGATCTGCCGGCTTGCCGGGGCAGCTACAATTTCGACATCGTGCGCTACGAGTTCTACCGTGACCGTGATGTTGCGTTCGAAGGCTTCACCGGCAAGAATTATCTCTATCGCGAGGAGTTCACGTCCCGCATCTGGGCGACGCGCTATGATTTTCCTGCGGTGAAGGATGGTCGCGTCAAGATCGAGGTCGTGCCCGACGATACGCCCTCCGGTGCGCAAGGCTGGTTCATCAACACGCGGCGCGAGAAGTTCAGGGATCCGCGCGTGCGCGAGGCCTTGATCGACGCCTTTGACTTCGAATGGACCAACAAGACCATCATGTACGGCGCCTATGCCCGTACGGTGTCGCCCTTCCAGAATTCGGATCTGATGGCGAGCGACGGGCCTCCTTCGTCGGAAGAGCTGAAGCTGCTGGAGCCGTTCCGCGGCCAGGTTCCCGGCGAAGTGTTCGCCGCACCGTTTGCGCCTCCGGTCTCGGACGGGTCCGGGCAAGACCGTGGCCTGTTGCGGAAGGCGCAGCAATTGCTGAACGAGGCCGGAGTGCCCATCAAGGACGGCAAGCGGATGCTGCCGAATGGCGAGGTGTTCAGGATCGAGTTCTTGTTGGACGAGCCCTCCTTCCAGCCGCATCATGGGCCCTACATCAAGAACCTCGCGACGCTCGGCATCGAGGCGAGCGTGCGTCTCGTCGATGCCGTGCAATACAAGGCGCGCCAGGAAGATTTCGACTTTGACATGACGATCCAGCGCTTCAGCATGTCGGCGACTCCCGGCGATGCCATGCGCGCGTTCTTCTCCTCGCAAGTCGCAGCAACCAAGGGCTCATACAATCTCGCGGGCATCGCTAGCCCGGCCATTGATGCCATGATTGAGAAGATCATGGCGGCCGACAACCGCGAAGAATTGACCATCGCCTGCCGTGCCTTCGATCGCCTGTTCCGTGCCGGCCGCTATTGGGTGCCGCAATGGTATAACAAGACGCATCGGCTTGCTTATTGGGATCAATTCAGCCGTCCCCAAAAGCTTCCGCGTTACGCAAACGGCGTCGGTGCTCCGGATATCTGGTGGTATGACCGCGCCAAGGTGGCCAAGTTCGAGCAGGCGAAATAGCCATGAGCGCCTATATCGCCCGCCGCATTCTGCTGATGATCCCGACGCTGCTCGGGATTCTCTTCGTCTCCTTCGTCGTCGTGCAGTTCGCGCCGGGCGGGCCGGTCGAGCGGGTGATCGCGCAGCTCTCCGGCGCCGATACCGGCGGCAGCTCGCGCATTTCGGGCGGCGGCGATTTCGCGCAGCGGGCGCCCGGGCAGCTCGGCGCCGACGGTGATGCCATCAACTCGAAGTATCGCGGCGCGCAGGGCCTCGACCCAGACTTCATCAAGAAGCTCGAGGTGCAGTTCGGTTTCGACAAGCCGGCGCCGGAACGGTTCGCGCTGATGGTCTGGAATTTCTCGCGCTTCGATTTCGGCAAGAGCTATTTCCGCGACGTCAGCGTGATCCAGTTGATCAAGGAGAAGCTGCCGGTCTCGATCTCGCTCGGCATCTGGCTGACGCTGATTACCTATCTGATCTCGATTCCGCTCGGCATCCGCAAGGCGGTGAAGGACGGCACGCGCTTCGACACCTGGACCTCGGCGGCGATCATCGTCGGTTTCGCGATTCCAGGCTTCCTGTTCGCAATTCTCCTGATCATCCTGTTTGCCGGCGGCTCCTTCTTCAACCTGTTCCCGCTACGCGGCCTGACCTCGGACGGCTGGTCGCAATTTCCCTGGTACTGGAAGATCATCGATTATTTCTGGCACCTGGCGCTGCCGCTGATCTCGATGGGTCTGAGCGCCTTCGCGACCATGACGCTGCTCACCAAAAACTCGTTCCTCGACGAGATCCGTAAGCAATATGTCATGACCGCACGCGCCAAGGGCTGCAGCGAGGGACAGGTGCTCTACGGGCACATCTTCCGCAACGCGATGCTGATCGTGATTGCGGGTTTCCCCGGCGCCTTCATCCACGCGTTCTTCTCCGGCTCGCTCCTGATCGAGACCATCTTCTCGCTGGACGGGCTCGGGCTGCTCAGTTTCGAGAGCGTGCTCAACCGCGACTATCCTGTCGTATTCGGCACGCTCTATATCTTTTCGCTCGTCGGCCTCGTGGTCAATCTGATCTCCGATCTGACCTATATGTGGATCGACCCGCGGATCGACTTCGAGGCGCGGGAGGTCTGATGGCTCTGACCGCGCCGACCCCAATCGAGACCACCGCGAAGTCGCCGTTCGGCGAAGCCGTCCCGGTCACGCACAAGCAGTTTGCGCCGTCGCCGCTCAACCGGCGGCGCTGGGAAAACTTCAAGGCGAACCGGCGCGGCTACTGGTCGTTCTGGATCTTCATGGTCCTGTTCGTGCTGTCGCTGTTCGCCGAGCTGATCGCCAACGACCGGCCGTTCCTGATCAAATATGACGGCCATCTCTACTGGCCGGCCTTCGTCACCTATTCGGAGACGACCTTCGGCGGTGACTTCGAGACTGCGGCCGACTACCGCGATCCCTATTTGCAGAAGCTGATCAAGGACAAGAGCGGCAGCATCGTCTGGCCGCTGATCCGTTACTCCTACGACACCCATAATCTCGATTTGCCGACGCCTGCGCCGTCGCCGCCGACCTGGATGCTGACGGAAGCGCAGTGCAAACCTGTCGTCGAGAAGAAGGGCCTGAAGAGCTGCCGCGACCTCGAATACAACTGGCTCGGCACCGATGACCAGGGCCGTGACGTGGTGGCGCGGCTGATCTATGGCTTCCGCATCTCGGTGCTGTTCGGCCTCTGCCTTACTATCGTGTCCTCGATCGTCGGCGTCGCCGCCGGCGGTATTCAGGGCTATTTCGGCGGCTGGATCGATCTCGGGTTCCAACGTTTCATCGAGATCTGGACCGCGATCCCTTCGCTCTATCTGCTTCTGATCCTGTCGTCGGTGCTGGTCCCCGGCTTCTTCGTGCTGCTCGGGATATTGCTGCTGTTCTCATGGGTGTCGCTGGTCGGTCTCGTGCGCGCGGAATTCCTGCGCGGGCGCAATTTCGAATACATCCAGGCCGCGCGAGCGCTCGGCGTGTCGAACGCAGTGATCATGTTCCGGCATCTCTTGCCGAACGCGATGGTGGCGACCATGACGTTCCTGCCGTTCATCGTCTCCAGTTCGGTGATGACGCTGACGGCGCTGGATTTCCTCGGCTTCGGCCTGCCGCCCGGCTCGCCTTCGCTCGGCGAACTGCTGTCGCAGGGCAAATCCAACGTGCAGGCGCCGTGGCTCGGCTTCGCCGGCTTCTTCTCCGTCGCGATCATGCTGTCGCTGCTGATCTTTATCGGCGAAGCCGTGCGCGACGCCTTCGATCCGCGCAAGACGTTCAGGTAGAACATGGACGCGATCAACCAGCCCCTGCTCAGCGTGCGCGACCTTTCGGTGGCCTTCCACCAGGGCGGCGAGACCACGCTTGCGGTCGACAAGGTCTCGTTCCAGATCAAGCGCGGCGAGTGCGTGGCACTGGTCGGTGAATCCGGATCCGGAAAATCGGTCAGCGCGCTCTCGATCCTGAAGCTGCTGCCCTATCCGAACGCCTCGCATCCTTCGGGCAGCATCCGCTTCAAGGGACAGGAGCTGCTGGACCAGTCGGAGCGGCAGATGCGCGAGATTCGCGGCAGCGATATCTCGATCATCTTCCAGGAGCCGATGACCTCGCTCAATCCGTTGCACACGATCGAGGCGCAGATCGGCGAGATCATCCAGCTGCACAATCCGACGAGCAATGCAGAGGCGCGCAGGCGGACGCTGGAATTGCTGACGCAGGTCGGAATCCCCGAGCCCGAAACGCGGCTCAAGAGCTATCCTCACCAGCTCTCCGGCGGCCAGCGCCAGCGCATGATGATCGCGATGGCGCTCGCCAACGAGCCTGATCTGCTGATCGCGGACGAGCCGACGACCGCGCTCGACGTCACCGTGCAAGCGCAGATTCTGGCGCTGCTCGCTGAGATCCGCGCGCGGCTCGGCATGAGTCTTCTTTTCATTACCCACGACCTCGGCATCGTACGCCGCATCGCAGACACCGTCTGTGTCATGAAAGGCGGCGAGATCGTCGAGCAGGGGCCGGTCGAGCAGGTCTTCACGAGCCCGAAGCATCCCTATACGCGCGATCTGCTGGCCGCAGAGCCGAAGCCTGATCCGGCGCCGCCGCAGCCAAATGCACCGGTGGTGATGTCGGCCAATGATCTCAAAGTCTGGTTTCCGATCAAGCGCGGGCTGATGCGCAAGACGATTGGTCACATCAAGGCGGTCGACGGCGTCAGCGTCGCTGTGCGCAAGGGTGAGACGCTCGGTATCGTCGGCGAGTCCGGGTCCGGCAAGACCACGCTGGGGCTGGCGCTGCTGCGGCTGATTTCCTCGAACGGGCGTATCGTGTTCCTGGGTAAGGACGTCCAGGGCCTGCGCTTCAAGGAGATGCGCCCCTTCCGGCGCGATATGCAGATCGTGTTCCAGGATCCGTTCGGCTCGCTCAGTCCGCGCATGTCGGTCGCCGACATCGTCGGCGAAGGCCTCTCCGTGCATCAGCCAAAGCTATCGCGCGAAGAGCGCGAGGCGCGCGTCGTCAAGGCGCTCGAGGATGTCGGGCTGAAGTCGGACACCCGCTACCGCTATCCGCACGAGTTCTCCGGCGGCCAGCGCCAGCGCATCAGTATTGCGCGCGCGGTGGTGCTGGAGCCGGATTTTGTCGTGCTGGACGAGCCAACCAGCGCGCTCGACATGCTGATCCAGGCACAGATGGTCGACCTGTTGCGCGAGCTTCAGCGCAGGCGCGACCTGACCTACATGTTCATCTCGCATGATCTGCGCGTCGTCGCCTCGCTTGCAAGCCATCTGATCGTGATGCGCGGCGGCAAGGTGGTCGAGGAAGGGCAGGCGGCCGAGCTCTTCAAGAATCCGAAGACGGATTACACGCGCGCGCTGTTCGCGGCGGCGTTCCGGCTTGAAACGGCGGGGAACGGGTCGGCGGCGACGTAGTCTCGGTCAGAGCCGCTTGATCGCAGCGATCTCGCTGCCGGCCTGCTTGATACGCGCGATTGCCGGCTCGGTCGGCTCGATCATGGTTGCCATGTGATACGCATTGGCGTGAACCATAGTGCCGCCGTCGCGCACGATGGCGACGTGCCCCTTCCAGAAGATCAGATCGCCCCGTTGCAGCTTGCCCGTCTCGTGCGGCTCCAACGCGCGGCCAAGGCCCGCCTGCTGCATGTCGCTGTCGCGCGGGCAGCCGATGCCTGCGGCGATCAGCGAGACCTGCACCAGGCCGGAGCAATCGATGCCAAAACTGCTCTTGCCGCCCCAGAGATAGGGCGTTCCGACGAAGCGCTCGGCGACCGCGACAAAATCCGACTCGCGATGATCGGGCGGTGCAAGATGCACCTTGGGCAGATACTTTCCGTCGGCAGTCACGGCAAAACTAGCGTCCTCGCGCGCCACCGCGAGCTGGGACCCCAGCACCAGCGTGTCGGTCGGCGGCAGCTTGATCGAGGGGCCGGGAAACGCAAACGTCTGGAGCGCGATCACCTTGTGCGTCGGCGCGGCCATCGGCTTCATTAGCGCTGCATCAGGAAGCCAGCCGACATAGCCGTCGCTGGCAAGCTGGCCCCAGGCCCAGCCTTCGCCGTTGTGGTCGTAGATCGTCACGCGCTCGCCGCGTAGCGCCTGCGTCATCAGCGTCGCGTTCGAGGACGGCTGCTCCCGCACTGCCGTGATCGGCTCGACCACCTCGTATTCCTCGCCGGTGACGAAGCGATCCGCTTGTACCTTGCCCTCGAGATATTTCGCGGCGAGGTCGCCCCGCGCCGGCGTCAGCCGCGGATCATGCATAGCGCTCGCTCAGCAATGTGTAGAGCGCGCGGGCGGCCTGGCACTCGCCGCCCTCGGGCCGCGCCGGCTTTGCCGACGGGGTCCAGCCATAGATATCGACATGCAGCCAGCTCCTGGCCTGCTCGACGAAGCGCTGCAAGAACAGCGCGCAGGTGATCGAGCCCGCAAACCCGCCAGAGGGTGCATTGGTGATGGTGGCCGTCTTGGAGTCCAGCCACGCATCGTAGGCCGGCCACAGCGGCATGCGCCACAACGGATCGTTCTCCTTCGCCGCGCAGCGCGCGACGTCAGCGGCAAGCGTCTCATCATTGGTGTAAAAGGGCGGTAAATCCGGCCCCAAAGCGACGCGCGCCGCGCCCGTCAGCGTGCCAAGGTCGATCAGAAGGTCGGGCTTCTCCTCGTCGGCCAGCGCCAGCGCGTCGGCAAGCACCAGCCGCCCTTCCGCGTCGGTGTTGCCGATCTCGACCGTGATGCCTTTGCGCGAAGGGAAGATGTCGAGCGGACGGAAGGCATTGCCGGAGACTGCATTTTCCACCGCCGGAATCAGCACACGCAGCCGCACCTTCAGCTTCGCACCCATCACCATGCGGGCGAGCGCCAGCACGTTGGCGGCACCGCCCATGTCCTTCTTCATGATCAGCATGCCGCTGGACGGCTTCAGGTCGAGCCCGCCGGTGTCGAAGCAGACGCCCTTGCCGACCAGAGTGACTTTGGGATGGGAGGGATCGCCCCAGCTGATGTCGATCAGCCGAGGCGCGCGGTCCGAGGCCATGCCGACCGCATGGATCAGCGGGAAATTCCCAGCCTTCAAATCCTCGCCGATGATGCAGGCAAAGCGTGCACCGAATTCGCCGGCGAGCGCCTGCGCTGTTGCGGCCAGCTCCTCCGGGCCCATGTCGTTGGCCGGTGTGTTGATGAGGTCGCGCGCCAGCATTGCGGCATCAGCGATGCGGTTGATCTCGGCCGCGTCGACGCCGTCGGGCGGCACCAGCCGGACCTCGGGGCGGTCTGCCTTGCGGTAGCGGGCGAAGCGGTAGCTGCCGAGCGCAAAGGCGAGCGCCGCCAGTCGTGCATCGTGCGGTGCATTGGCAAAGCGATAGGTACCCGGCGGCAACAGGCCCGGCAAGGCGCCCGGCCTGAACAGGTCGCGCGATCTGGCGCCGTCGTCCTCGATGCCGAACAAGATCTGTGCGATCGCGCCGTCGGGCGCAGGCAGTGCGAGGTAGCCGCCGGGCTTGGCGGCAAAGGCGCTGGCCGTGGCGAACTGGCGTTGCGCCGGCGGTAGCCCCTCGCGGATCGCGTCCCAGCTCGACTTGGTGACGAAGGTGATCGGGATGGCGGCGGAAGACGTCTCGAAGACGGAAGGCATCGGAAGGTCCGGATCTGAGATCAACAGGTCATTCGGTCGGAGGAGACTTCGCAGAGTTTTGCCGCGCCTGCAATCGGCTTCGCGGTCATTGTTCAGCGAGGCGCTACTCGCAGCAGAAGTGCCGTGCTAGGTTCCGGACGACGGTCGCCAAGGGCGCGGAGAACGCCGGCGACCGAAGACCAAGCGTGCCGGGAGGAAGTGCAATGGACGTTGTGTGGAGCGTGGTCACATTCATCGGCGAGGCCCTCGAGGCGGTTTTTGGCTATGTCGAGCATCACCACTGGATCTTTGCTTTCCTTGCCGGCGGCTACGTCTTCTATCTTCACGACCGTTCGGTCCATGCGCGGTTCAATGCGCTCGACAGGCGCATCGACGAAATCCGCAAGCGCCTTGCCATCGAATATTGATTGGATCGGCGAAACCATCGTCGCACGTGTCTCGTATTCATGTTGAGAACTGCCGTTCACGAAAGCGGTCAGAGAGGGCTTTACTAGCGCTGTGGTTGTAGAATTATCGATGAATATTTTAGATTGTGCCGTGCGGTTCTGCACGCATCGAGCGCTTGGTTGAACCGGCCTGAACCTGTTCGTCGAAGGCATTTCTCTCATCGTTTGGCGGCGCAGCATTCGCAATGAGCGGCGCAAAATGGATAGATCGTTTGTCATTGCGCATATTTCCGACCTGCATCTGGACGGGTCAGGCCGGCTGCTTGCGACGATCGAAGCGCTCAGAGCCGCTCTCGGCGAGAGGATGGCCGACTTCGCGGACATTCCCGATCGCGTTCTGCTGATCACAGGCGATCTCGTGCACGACCCGACGCCGCGCGCGCTCGACGAAGCGCTCGCCGTCATCGCATCCTTCCGGCAGACCGGGCTGTTCACCGACATCCAGGCGATCGCCGGCAACCATGACGTCAAGCCGCCGAGCCAGCGCGCCGGCCGCCACGACGCCTACGATTATTTGCATCTGCCGCGAACCTCGAAGAGCGTCTATTACCGCCAGGCTGGCCTTGAACTGGTGCTATTGGATTCCAACCGCGCAAGTCTCACGACGCTCGCGAGTGGCAATATCGATCAGAGTGCTTACAGCGCGATGGTCGCGGATTCCGCCCGGCTGAGCGTCGAGCTCGCGGGCAGCATTGGATCGGCCGGACGCGCCGATTATGCCGAGCCGGTGGAAAACCTGGTGCGCGTGCTGGCGCTGCACCATCATCCGCTTCCGCAGGCGACCGGCGAAGGAAAGCGGTTTCTCGGCGCCCCTGACGAGCCGCTGATGTATCTCGCCGCGCCTGCGACCTTTCTCGAAGCGGCCACCTCGCTCAACGTCAATCTGGTCCTGCACGGCCACCGGCATGTCGAGGGACTGACCCGCTATTCGATCCCCGACCCGCGCGCGACCGTCAGCGAAGGCGGTGAGGATTACTGGCGTACGATCTACGTGCTCTCCTGTCCGTCCTCGACCGGGCAGGCCGGCGACGATGCGGGCTTCAACATCATCCATTTCGGCTCAACGTCCGAGGCCAGCCGTCCCGAGTACCGGTTCGCAATCGCCCGGTATTCGCGGCCGCGCAACGGCGGTGCATTCGGACCGCTCGACTCGAACCTGCCGGACGGCGTCATCAGGCTTCCGGCAGGGCGGGATTTTTCCCGCGATCCCGCCTTCCAATCGGCGATCGAGATTGGCTCATGCGCAACGCTGAAGCGCGATCAGATCGTGGCGTTGGCTCGCCTGCTGTTGATGCGCCGCGCCTTCTACGCTGACTGCAAGCAGAGCTGGGCGAACACGCTCCACACCTGTCTGGTCAGCTCGCAAGCCTGGGAGGCTATCGACGGCAAGTTCGCGAGGTCGGGGCAGGCGCATGACGTCGAGGTGGTGGCCGCGGTAAGGCTGCTGCTGAGCCGATTGACCGAGCAATCCGCAGACGTACTCGGCATCAATCGCCTCGCGCTCGGCGAACTCCGTGCGAAGCGCCTGGTCAATCGTTTGGACCTTATGCGCGAATTGCCGAGGATGCCGCGCGCGGGCATCGATGTTGAGGGACAGATGCAGCAGAGATTGCAATTGCTGCGGGACCTGAATGATCGGGTGAAGGTGCTCGGCCTGGACCTCGGCCTCGGCGGCGAGATGCCGCCGCAAACGCCTCCGTGAAGTCGAGGGCGCCGGGTGTTAACCGGCGGTTAGGGTTAACAGTCTATTGCTGGCGCGTTCGGCTCGATCAATCGGCTCGAGAGTCAAAGCGTCATGCGCCAACGGTTCAGTCTTGCCCGGCTTCTTGCGTCCACCTCGCTGGTCGCGGCGGTGGCTATGGGTCTTGGCGGCTGCGCGGCGATGTCGAAACTCTCCGATGTCACCGGCTCGGTCGGGCCGCGGGCGGAAGCCGCCCCCACCGATCCCACGCGCGCCGTCGAAGCCTATGGCGAGCGCTATCGCGCCAATCCCAAGGACGCCGACGCGGCACTGGCCTATGGCCAGGCGCTGCGCGCCAACGGTCAGCGCGCCCAGGCCGCCGCCGTGCTCGAGCAGGCGACCATCGCCAATCCCGGCAACAAGGCGCTGCTCGCCCAATATGGCCGAGCGCTCGCCGACAATGGTAATTTCCAGCAGGCCTTCGACGTGCTTGCGAAAGCGCATTCGCCCGACAATCCGGACTGGCGCCTGCTCTCGGTGCAGGGCACAGCGCTCGACCAGATGGGCCGCCACGAGGAGGCGCGCTCCTACTATGCGAGCGCGTTGAAGATCATGCCGGGCGATCCCGGCGTGCTCTCCAATGTCGGCCTGTCCTACATGCTGTCGAAGGAACTGCCCAAGGCCGAAGAGGCATTGCGGCAGGCCTACGCCTCGCCGCGTGCGAGCACCCGGGTACGGCAGAATCTCGGCCTTGTCATCGGCCTCCAGGGGCGCTTTGCGGAAGCCGAGACCATTGTGAAGGCAGACCTGCCGCCGGACCAGGCCGCGGCCAATGTCGCGTATCTGAAGGACATGCTGAGCCGCAGCGACGCCCCGCGCGGCGCACCGAAGCGGACGCCGGTGGCCTCGCTCAGCCAGCCCGACTGATCAGATCTGATCTTCCAGCTTGAAGTCGCGCGCGAACCGCGTGGGGTCCGCCTTGCATCATTGCAACTCGGAGATCTTGATACCGGTCGGTCCGAGAATGACGACGAACAGCACCGGCAGGAAGAACAGGATCATCGGCACCGTCAGCTTCGGCGGCAGCGCGGCCGCCTTCTTCTCGGCCTCGTTCATGCGCATGTCGCGGTTTTCCTGCGCCATGACGCGCAAGGAATGGCCGAGCGGGGTGCCGTAGCGCTCCGCCTGCTGAAGCGCGAGACACACCGATTTGACGCCTTCGAGTCCGGTGCGTCGCGCCAGGTTCTCATAGGCAACCTTGCGGTCCTGCAAATAAGACAGCTCGGCCGTGGTCAGGGTGAACTCTTCCGACAGCGCGATCGACTGGCCGACGATTTCGGTGGCCACCTTCCTGAACGCCATTTCGACCGACATGCCGGACTCGATGCAGATCAGGAGCAGGTCGAGCGCGTCGGGAAAGGCGCGCTTGATCGAGAGCTGACGCTTGGAGATCGCGTTCTTGAGGAACAGCATCGGCGCTTGGAGGCCGAGATAGGAGGCGCCGACACAGATGCCGATCTTGATCGGCATTGATTTCTCCATATGCGCGATCAGGAACACGTACACGACCGAGCCGACGAACAACACGAGCGGGGCCACCATGCGGGCGAACAGGAAGGTGATGTAGGGCGCCTGGCCGCGATAGCCCGCCATGATGAGCTTGTCGCGCGCAGCTTCCTGCGCGAGCCATTTGGTGAGGTTGAAGTCCTCCACGACCCTCGAGACGAGTTGCTTCGGCGTCTGGCGCAGCGTGACCTTCTCGTTCCTGTTGAGGCGTTCGCGCTCGCGCTGGCGGATACGTTCGCGCTCGCTCGCCACCGCCTTCATGCGCTTGGAGAGGCCTTCGCCGGCGAACAGCGGCATCACCAGCGTATAGACGGTGGCGCTGGCGGCGATGGCCGCCAGCAGCATGGTCATGAAGCGGACGTCATGCAGTTTCGAGACGAGGAATTCGACCATACGGCACCGTCAGAAATCGAAGTTGATCATCTTCTTCATCACCATGATGCCGATCGACATCCAGACGACGCATCCGACCAGCATGAGCTGGCCGGTGGGATGGGTCCACAGCAGCGAGATGTAGTGCGGCGTCGTGATATAGACGAGGAACATCACGATCGGCGGCAGCGAGCCGATGATGCCGGCCGAGGCCTTGGCCTCCATCGACATCGCCTGGATCTTTTCCTTCATCTTCTTGCGGTCGCGCAGCACCTTGGAGAGGTTGCCCAGCGCTTCGGCGAGGTTGCCGCCGGACTTCTGCTGAATCGAGATGACGATGCCGAAGAAATTGGCTTCCGGCAGTGGCATGCGATCATAGAGACGCGTGCAGGCCTCGCCGAGCGGCATGCCGATCGCCTGTGTCTCGATGATGGCCAGGAACTCGCTGCGTAGCGGCTCCGGCGCGTCGGCGGCGACGACCTTGATCGATTCGAACAGCGGCAGGCCTGCCTTGATGCCCCGGACGATCACGTCGACCGCATCTGGCAGCGCCTTCAGGAACTTGGCTTCGCGGCGTTTCTTCAGGAAGCCGAGCGCCCAACGTGGCAGGCCGAAGCCGCCGGCAAAGGCGAGGCCGGCGGCGCCGAGCACCCCACCCCCGACGAACAGAGCGATCGCGAACAGCACGCCCGCCACGACGGCGGACGCGATCCAGAACTTCTGCGTTGTCCAGTCGAGCCCTGCCTGCGTCAGGCGGATATTGAGCGGAACGCTCTTCTCCTGCTGGCGCCGCGCCTCGAGATCCTTGAGCGAAGTCTCCACCTGCTCACGGCGCGATCGCTGGCTCTTCTCGGTCTGCTTGGCCACGGGCGCGTCGGCACGCGCGATCGAGGCGCGGCGGCTTTCCGCCTTTCGCTCGCCTGACAGCAGCGGATAAAGGAAGACCCAGCCGATGCCGCCGACGGCGGCGGTCGCGAGGAAGGCGAGGGCGAGGACCTGTATGTTCATGGCCGTGCTGACCTGCTCACGTCGTAGGCGCCACTTCCGCGGCGTCGAGCGCAGCGGCAAGGCGCTTCTCGTCGCCGTAATAGCGGGCGCGTTCCCAGAATTTCGGACGGCCGATGCCGGTCGAGCGGTGCCGCCCGATGATCTTGCCGTTGGCGTCCTCGCCGATCAGGTCGTAGAGGAAGATGTCCTGAGTGATGATGGTGTCGCCTTCCATGCCCATCACCTCGGTGATGTGAGTGATGCGGCGCGAGCCGTCGCGCAGGCGCGCGGCCTGGACGATGACGTCGATCGAGGCGCAGATCATCTCGCGAATCGTGCGCGAGGGCAGGGAAAAGCCGCCCATGGTGATCATCGATTCGCAGCGCGACAGTGCTTCGCGGGGATTGTTGGCGTGCAGCGTCCCCATCGAACCATCGTGGCCGGTGTTCATGGCCTGGAGCAGGTCGAAAGCCTCCGGGCCGCGGACTTCGCCGACGATGATGCGTTCGGGACGCATACGCAGGCAGTTGCGCACCAGCTCGCGCATGGTGACCTGGCCTTCGCCTTCGATGTTGGGCGGGCGGGTTTCGAGCCGCACCACATGGGGCTGCTGCAGCTGCAGTTCGGCCGCGTCCTCGCAGGTGATGACGCGCTCGTCGTGCTCGATATAATTGGTCAGACAGTTGAGCAGCGTGGTCTTGCCCGACCCGGTACCGCCGGAGATCAGCACGTTGCAGCGGACACGGCCGATGATCTGCAGGATTTCCGCGCCCTCCGGCGAGATTGCGCCGAACTTGACCAGCTGATCCAGCGTCAGCTTGTCCTTCCTGAATTTGCGGATGGTGAGGGCGGGGCCGTCGATCGACAGCGGCGGCACGATGGCGTTGACGCGAGAGCCGTCGGCGAGGCGTGCGTCGCAGATCGGCGAGGATTCGTCGACGCGCCGGCCGACCTGACTGACGATGCGCTGGCAGATGTTGAGAAGCTGCTGGTTGTCGCGGAAGCGGATCCCGGTACGCTGGATCTTGCCGCCGACTTCGATGAAGACGGTGCCGGCCCCGTTGACCATGATGTCGGCGATGTCGTCGCGCGCGAGCAGCGGCTCGAGCGGACCATAGCCGAGCACGTCGTTGCAGATGTCGTCGAGCAGTTCCTCCTGCTCGGCGATCGACATCACGATGTTCTTGATCGCGATGATCTCGTTGACGATGTCGCGGATTTCCTCGCGCGCCGACTCGGAATCCAGTTTGGCGAGCTGGGCGAGGTCGATGGCCTCGATCAGCGCGCCGAAGATGGTCGCCTTGACCTCGTAATAATTGTCTGAGCGGCGGGTCTCCATGGCCGGCGCCGGCCTTGCGGGGGCGAGCGGCGGCGAGGCGACGGCCGGCGGGGGCGGCGCGCGCGACACCGCGGGCGCCGGAGCCGAGGCAGGCTCAGGCGACACGGCGCCGGGCTTGGAAGCCCGAGGGTCGGTGTCTGTTCCGCTACGCTTACCGAACACTTAACAACTCCATGCGGCGGCTATTTTCCCCGCAACTTCTCAATCAGGGGTGAAAGGAAGGACGATTTTTGTTTCTTGGTCTCGCTGCGGCCGGTCAGGCGCTGGGCGATCTGAAGGAACATCTCGATCGACTTGTGGTTGGCCGAGATCTCCGCGATCATCTGGCCGTTGTTGGCCGCCGAACCGAAGATCTGCGGCTCGAACGGGATCGAGACGATCGGCTGGCTCTCGATCGCCTTGGCGAACTCGGCGGCGGCGATTTCCGGCCGTTTCGGGACACCGACCTGGTTCAGGCAGTAGAGCGGCGGCCGGTCGTTGGGGCGCGAGGCCTTCAGGAGATCGAACAGGTTCTTGGTGTTGCGCAGATTGGCGAGATCAGGGGCCGCCACGATCAGAATGTCGTCCGCCCCGATCAGGGCGCGCTTGGTCCAGCCGGACCACTGGTGAGGAACGTCGAGCACGATACAGGGCATGGTCGTACGCAATGTGTCGAACACGGCATCGAAGGCGTCCGTGCCGAAATCGTAGACCCGGTCGAGCGTCGCCGGCGCCGCCAGCAGGCTGAGGTGGTCCGTGCACTTCGACAGCAAGCGGTCGATGAAGGCGGTATCGACGCGGTCGGGCGAGAACACGGCGTCCGCAATGCCCTGCGGCGGATCCTGGTTGTAGTCGAGCCCGGCGGTGCCGAAGGCGAGGTCGAGATCGGCAACGACCGCGTCCATCGCGAGGTCGCGCGCGATCGCCCAGGCGACATTGTGGGAGACGGTCGAAGCGCCGACGCCGCCCTTGGCGCCGACCACGGCGATGATGCGGCCGACCGCCTTGGCTTCCGGCGCCGAGAACAGGTTGCAGATCGAGCGCACGACGTCGATTGCACCGACCGGCGCGAGCACATAGTCGCTGACACCGCGACGCACCAGCTCGCGGTAGAGCGTGACATCGTTGATGCGGCCGATCACCACCACGCGGGTGCCGGCGTCGCAGACGGTGGCGAGGTGGTCGAGGCCGGCCAACAGGTCGTTGCGGCCATCGCTCTCGAGCACGATCACGTTCGGCGTGGGCGCCGAACGATAGGCTTCGACCGCGGCCGCCATGCCGCCCATCTGGATCTTCAGGTGGGCCTTGCCGAGACGGCGATCCTCGCCGGCCGACTGCACCGCGGCGGCGGTTTCCACGGTCTCGCAGAAGGCCTGCACGGAAACGCGCGGTGCGGGCGCGATGTGCTCCTCGGCCGGCGGAGTGGGGGTCTCCGGCTGCTCTTCTTGAGTGTGGCGAGCGTAGCTGATCATTTGCCGGTGTCGCTGAGTTTGGCCTTCTCGGCTTCAGGATAGGTGACCGCCGTCGGCATCCCCTTGCGATACTTCTCGAAGGCGGCGTTGCGCCGTATCGTATAGGAAGGTGTCTCAGGCCGCGGCTGCTCGAGGTCCGATGGATTGTCGACCATTGCCGCGAGGTTGCGCTGATAGGCACAGCCGAAATTGTAATACTGCTTGTTCTCGAACCAACCCTTGTTCTTCATCGAGGGGCCGATGTCCTCCGGCCACACGCCGCAGGGGCCTGCGACCGCGGCGATTTTGGAATAGGTGAGTCGGATCGGCGGCAGGAAGCGTTTGTCTTCCGGCTGATAAGGGCGAATGCTGACGCCGCGCGGCGGAACGCCAGCCGCTGCCAGCATCGCTTGAATCTCACGCATCGTATCCGCCACCGGACGCGCATTGGGCGTGCCCGACGGTACGTCGATATGGATGGCGCCGGTGCCTTCGTGCAGCCAGGTCGACGCCACGCCCATCACATCGGCGCGCTGGGCGGCGGTCAGCCCGCCGCGGGCGTGGCCGACGAAGACGACGATCGAGCGGTTCTGCTCCTCGATCGCGATCGGGTGACGCTGCTTGTAGTCGTCGGGAATCGAGGCGGTGACCTCGTCATGCTGACAACCGCCGAGCGCGACGGCGATACCGACGAGCGCGCCACCGATGGCGCGTCTGCGAATCTGGGGTGGTCTTGTGGTCATAACGAAGTCCCCGTTCCGCCTCAGTCGGTGATGAAGCCGTAGGTGCCGCGGTAGCTGCGCGCCGGCTCGGTTTTGCCGGGCACGCCGTAAATGCGGTTGATGTTGCCGATCAGCTCGGCCTGCGGATCCGCGGGCGCCGCGAAGCCGTCGTCCGGACGCGACAGGTCCTTCTGCGCCACTGCGCGCACGACATAGGGCGTCACGATCACGACCAGCTCGGTCGTGTTGTTGACGAAGTCGCGGCTGCGGAACAGCGTGCCGAGGACCGGGAGCTGCATCAGGCCCGGCAATCCGCTGACCGCCTGCTTGGTCTGCTGCTGGATCAGGCCGGCCATCGCCATCGCGCCGCCGGAGGGAATTTCCAGCGAGGTCTCTGCGCGGCGGGTCTTGATCGAGGGCACCGTCAGCGAGTTGACCGAGCTCGAGGTCACGGCCTGCGACAGCGTGATCGAGTTTTCGTTGGACAATTCCGACACTTCGGTCATCACCCGCAGGCTGATCTTGCCCTCGCTCAGCACCACGGGGGTGAAGTTGAGCGAGATTCCAAACTTCTTGAAGCTGATCTGGGTGGTACAGACATGCGTGGTTGGGTCGCACGCATAGCCTGCCGGCACCGGGAATTCACCGCCGGCGATGAAAGTCGCCGATTCGCCCGAGATCGCGGTCAGGTTCGGTTCGGCCAACGTACGGATCACGCCTGCGGTTTCCATTGCGCGCAGAGTGGCCTGCACCGACGGGGTCGCGCCGAACTTCGTGGTCAGATTGTTGCCGTCCACGAGATTGCGGCCAAGAGCGGTGAACGGGTTGGAGTTGGTGAAGCTCACCACCGACGTGCCGTAGTTGAGGTTCGCGGTGAGGTCGATGCCGAGCTGCTTGATGATGCTGCGTGCGACTTCGGCGACCGTCACCTTCAGCATGACCTGGTCGCGGCCCCGAACCACGATCGAGTTCAACACCTTGTCGGCGCCGCCGGCGAGACGCGCGGCGAGATCGTTGGCCTGCTGCGCTTCGAGCGGGTTCGCCGCCGTGCCGCTCAGGACGATGCCGTCGCCGAGGCCGTCGATCTGGATGTCCGCATTGGGCAGGATCTGCTTCAGCGCAGCCCGCGCGCCGTTGAGGTCGCGCTTGACTGCGATGTCATAGGCCGCGATCTGCTGGCCGGCGGAATCGAAGAACACGATGTTGGTCTGGCCGACAGAGGCACCGATGATGTAGGCGCGCTGCGACGAGCGGACCACCGCATTGGCGATCTTGGGATCGGCGACGAGAACGTCCTTGATGTCGCGCGGCAGGTCGATCACGATCGACTTGCCGATGCCAAGCGAGAGGAAGCGCGCGTTCATCTGGCCGTCGGCCGCGACCGGGGCCACGGGGCGGTAGTCGGCGGCGATGACCGGGGCCAACGCCGGATTGAGGGCCAGCGCGAGGGCGGCCGTAAACGACAGGGCGCGGACCACGGAGGTTCGCATCGTCGGCGAATGCGCCCTGCATTTCATATCGAGCGTCCTCATCGTACCTTCGCCGTCTGACTTGGAACGCCGTAGCGAATGACCGAGATGCCGTCTCCGCGGGGCTTTTGCGACTCGTCCAGCGTGTTGTCGCTCATCTTGACGTCGGCAATGCTGCGCAGCGCCAGCGACAGCGTTCCGGCCTGGCGGGACGAGGAAAGCGTCTGAGTCTGAGCGGGATTGAGCTCGAGGGTGACGGTCTTGCCGACCACCGTGTTCTGACCGTCCTTTTCCTTCGGCGCCTGGTCGATGGCCAGCACGCGGATATTGACCAGGATGATCTCGGACGTGACGATGTCAGGGGCGCCGGAGCTCTGGTCCGGATTCTTGAGGCGGCGGGTCAGAAGCACGTCGACGCGGTCGTTAGGCAGGATGAACCCGCCGGCGCCGGTCTCGGGAGAGATTTCGGTGGAGATGGCACGCATTCCACTTGGCAGGATCGCGGCCATGAAGCCCGAACCCTCGGCCTTGACCAGCTTCTGGTCGCGGATCGGCTCGCCCTGGATGAAGGGGGCGCGCGCGATCGAGCCGGTGACCTGGGTCACGCCCTCGGGACGTTCATTGCGGCGGATGAAGGTGGCGCTGGCGGTCGCGGCCGGCCAGGTCTGCCACTGTATGTCTTCCGGCTTCACGGTCTGGCCGAGGCCGATGTCGTTCTTGGCCACCAGCACGTCGACGGTCGGAAGCTGCGCGACCGGAGCCGCCGGAGGCGGCGCAGAATTGTCCGAACCGCTCGCCAGGTACGCGGCGACGCCGCCGGCGCAGATGGCGACCGTCAGGACGACAATGCGTGCCCTATTCATACGCTTCACTTTCCAACAATACGCTGCGACGCTTCCGCCGTCGTAATCGGCAGTTGACCAGCTATTCGTCAAAGCATGGTTAATGAGGCGTATCTAAATCGCCTTAACGCAGGGTTACCCGTGCGTTCAGCGCAGTGCGAGGTGAGCGAGGTCGATCGCTTTCACCCATGCGGTCTCCGGGTAGACCATCAGCGCGCTCATCGCGAGCGCGATGCCGTAGGGAATGCCGCTCTCCTTGGCGTGCAGCCGGGCGAGCCAGGCTTGGCCCGCGAGCCCGTAGGGTAGCGGCCATTGTCGAAACTGGAGCAGGAGCAGCGTCAGCGCGCCGCCGAACAGCGAGGCGTAAAGCAGGAAGTTCATCAACTGTGCGAAGCCGAACCAGAGCGCGACGGAGGCTGCGACCTTCGCATCGCCGCCGCCGACCCAGCCCATCGCAAAGCAGGTGAAGGCTCCGGCCAGGACAAGCGCACCGGCGCCGACATGGTTCAGCATGTCGTAAGGTGCCATGCCACCGGCAATGGCGAGCGCGAAGAAGCCCGCGACCAGCGCCAGCGACACGCGGTTCGAGATGGTCATCGTGAAGAGATCGCTCGCCGCGGCAAACGCCATCAGGGCAGGAAAGAGCAGAAGGCGCGCGAGGTCGAGGATCATGGGCTGCGTCTTGAGGCCTGGTGTGTCGCCGGATCGGGGCGTCGCCGCATGCTAGCCGGCAGTGCTAAACAAACCGACAACGGCGGCGGGGCGCGTTGGAGTCGAAACCCGCCGGCCCCGGTCTCACCAGATGCTGGCAATGCGCGCGGCGAGCGCGACCGTCGCAAGCAGCAGCGCAAGGCAGACCCAATACGTCGGCGCGTCGGTCCGCGCCGCTTCCGCCGGGCTCGCCGCAAATGCGGCATCGGTTCTGTATTTACGCAACGCCACTGGAACTCGCCGTGTCCAAAAAAACAAAGGCCCCGGAGATCCGGGGCTTTTGCCGTCGTGCGTCGGTCGCTTACTTCAGCGACGAGCTGATCGAGCCGAACTTGGTGTTCAGCGTGCTGCCGAGATTGTTGACGACGGTGATGATGGCCAGCGCGATGCCGGCGGCGATCAGGCCGTATTCGATGGCGGTGGCGCCGGATTCATCCTTCACGAAACGCGCGATCAGGTTCTTCATGAACTAAACTCCATCTGGGGTGGGGTCGCCTCATCGGCGCTGTCTTGACGCGATGACCATGAGAGCCGAGCTCTTTCGGTAGAGTTAATTCAACTGGTGAAACCCGGCGCCTGCGCGATGCTTTTGGCCAGAGTGAATTTCGCCTTAAGGCGGCGGTTGCAATTCATTTCTGCTCCGAAGGCGCCACATACGCACCGCCGGCTTCACCCTCCCTTAAATTTCGCGGAGTAGGCGTAGAGAGGATCAGGAATTCCGAAGAGAGGCGACCATGTCGAGCCTACCCATGCAGGTCGCCCTGATGCTCGGCGAGACCATCGAGAAAGTGATCCCCATCACCTTCGCACTCGCGGTGGTCTTCACCGTGCTCGAGCATTTCTGGGCCTGCAATCCCGGCGCGCCGTGGTGGCGCAAGCGGGAGATCGTGACCGACATCTGCTACTGGTTTTTCGTTCCGGTGTTTGCCCGCACCATGCGGATCGGACTTTTGATCGTCGGCGCGGGCGTCGTCTTCAACATCCATGACGCCGACGATCTCATCGCCTTCTACGACAATGGCCACGGCCCGCTGTCGCAGGCGCCGCTATGGGTGCAGGGTGTGCTGTTTCTGGTCCTGTCCGATTTGATGCTGTACTGGCTGCATCGGCTGTTCCACGGCGGCGGGTTCTGGAAGTACCACGCGATCCATCACTCCTCGGAGGAGCTGGGGTGGATTTCCGCGGCGCGCTTCCATCCCGTCAATCTCATGCTCGGCACCATCGGCGTCGACGTCGTGCTGCTGATGGCGGGCATTTCGCCGAACGTCATGATCTGGGTCGGCCCCTTTACCACCTTCCATTCGGCCTTCGTGCACGCCAACCTGAACTGGACCTTCGGCCCGTTCAAATACGTGCTGGCGACGCCGGTGTTCCACCGCTGGCATCACACCTCGCTCGAAGAGGGCGGCGACACCAACTTTGCCGGAACGTTTCCGATCTGGGACATGATGTTCGGCACCTTCCGCATGCCGGAGGGTGAACTGCCGCAGGACTACGGCAAGGACGAAGCGACCATGCCGAAGGAGATCGCGGGCCAGCTCGCCTATCCGTTCCGCCGCTAGGACGTCCCGGGGCCTCCGAGGCAGTAAAACGCCAGTCCGTTCAAACAATAGTCGGCGAATTTGCGGAACGTTCACGAATTGAGGGCAGGTTAGCCGTGTCGGGCGCCGGCTCCGCTTTCCGAATCGTTTCTGCCGGTTTGTGACGTCCCGGGGTAAGAGTATGCGTAAAGAGTTGTTGCGCCGTCGTGCGCGCGTCTGTCTTCTGGTTGCGGCCGCAATGCTGGCTTCGCCGGCCGCTGGCCTTGCGGAGTCCACCGCCGATGCCATCGCCGTCAATGTCGACCAGGCCAAGCTCGTGAGGCTGCCCGGCAAGGTGGCAACCATCGTGGTCGGCAATCCCCTGATCGCTGACGTCACGCTCCAGCCCGGCGGCATGATCGTCGTGACCGGGAAGGGCTATGGCGCCACCAATTTCATCGCGCTCGACCGGGGCGGCGAGATTCTGGTCGATCGCCAGATCCAGGTCGAAGGTCCAAGCGACCGGCTTGTCACCGTCTATCGCGGCATCGAGCGCGAGTCCTATAGCTGCATGCCGATCTGCCAGCGCCGCGTGACGCTCGGCGACAGCGACACCTACTTCAACAATACGATGAGCCAGGCCGGTTCGTTGAGCAACAATGCCAGCGGCAACGGCGGCGCGGCTGCCAAGACGAACTAGCAAGACGAACTAGCCGAACTGGCAAGCCCCGGTTACGGAGCACTCGCGGCGACCGAATTCGCGGTCATCGTGCAGGGATGCCGGTGATGTTTTTCGGCCCGATCACGGCCCGGACACGGCCTACGACCTGCTGAGGGCAGCCGTTGGTTCCGAGATGAAAAAAAGGCCGTGCATCGCGCGCGGCCTTTCCTTTTTCTTGTTCGCTCGAGGTGATTCGAACGCCAGGCAGGCTCAGCCGACGGAGCGCAGATTGTCGGCGGCCGACTTGCCGGACCGACGATCGGCCACGATCTCGTAGGAGACCTTCTGGCCTTCGTTCAGCGTGCCGAGGCCAGCGCGCTCGACGGCGCTGATATGCACGAACACGTCCTGTCCGCCATCGTCGGGCTGAATGAAGCCAAAGCCCTTGGTCGCGTTAAACCACTTCACGGTTCCCATGCTCATGGGGGTAGTCCCTTCTCAGATAACACAATGTAAGAGCCCGCTTGCGCAGGCAGGTTAGATCGAATTTTGGAAGGGTCGTCAGCGTGTCTGAACCGGCTGTACCGGTGGATGCCAATGTCGTCCGGCCGAAAATCGATCGGGTGATTTTATTGGAAACAAGGCACTAAAACAATCCTGACGAGCACGTTTTTTTGATCCGCCGTATTGTCCACGGCGGATCAGCATACAGGCTGGAATTTTACTTCCGCACTGGCGTGCTTGAAGCGGATCAGCGGCGGCGGAACTGGCCACCGCGCTGTCCGGGACGCGGAGGTCCGCCCCCCGTGCTGGGACGTTCGTCCTTGTGGCGGAAAATCAGCCGGCCCTTTTCGAGGTCGTAGGGCGACATCTCCACCGTCACGCGGTCGCCCGCCAGTGTCTTGATGCGGTTCTTCTTCATCTTGCCGGCGGTGTAGGCAACGATTTCGTGCCCGGCGTCGAGTTGCACGCGGTAACGCGCGTCGGGGAGGATTTCGGTGACCAGTCCTTCGAACTGGATCAGCTCTTCCTTAGCCATGAATTTCTCCAGGTCGTGGACGGCTAGTGCGAATAGGGTTTGCGGGTCGGTTGGCCCATCGGCCGACTGTCGCGGCGCAAAAAGGCCACGCCTTGTATCCCATCAGGCTTGCCGGCGCTATGCGCCGAACGCTGTTCCGGTCGGTCGTTTGGCGAAGAATGTTTCTTGCCACCAGACCGGGTGCGGCGAGAGCCGTTCGAGGGCTTCGCGCTGTTGCCAGGCCTTCCGTCGGCATGCCTTCCATCGGCATGCCGTCCGTCACCGTGGCGACCTTCGCCGGGCCTTCCGTCGCTCTGCTTGCCGGCACCATTGCGTCCGTCAGCACGCCGTACGTCACCATGCCTTGCGCCCTGCGGGCGCTGGCCCGGGCGGCTCGACCGGCCGGGGCGTTGCTGCGACGCGGGCGGGCCCGCATCGGCGCGGCCCGCATCCGTGCGGCGGTCTTCCCGCGGCAGCGCCACGCGAATCAGCCGCTCGATGTCACGGAGGTAGCTGAGTTCCTCACCGCCGGCGACCAGCGAGATCGCCGTACCTTCGGCGCCGGCGCGCGCGGTGCGGCCGATGCGGTGGACGTACGTCTCCGGCACGTTCGGCAAGTCGAAATTGATGACGTGGGTGATGCCGTCGACATCGATGCCGCGAGCGGCGATGTCGGTGGCGACCAGCGTGCGGATGTCACCGGAGCGGAACTGCGCCAGCGTCCGCTCGCGATGGTTCTGCGACTTGTTGCCGTGGATGGCGCTGGCGGCGATGCCGGCCTTCTCGAGCGTCTTCACCACCTTGTCTGCGCCGTGCTTGGTGCGGGTGAAGACCAATGCGCGGTTGACCGGCTCCTGTTTCAACAGCTGGGCGAGGAACGCCGGCTTGGCCGAGAAGTCGACCTGGATAATGCGCTGCTCGATGCGCTCCACGGTCGAGGAGACCGGGGTCACCGCGACGCGCGCCGGGTCGCGCAGCATCGCGTCCGCGAGTTCGGCGATGTCCTTGGGCATGGTGGCCGAGAAGAACAGCGTCTGCCGCTTGATCGGCAGCTTGGCGACGATCTTCCGGATGTCGTTGATGAAGCCCATGTCGAGCATGCGGTCGGCCTCGTCGAGCACGAGGAATTCGACGCTCGAAAGCTTCAATCCGTTGCTCTGGACGAGGTCGAGCAGGCGGCCCGGGGTCGCGACCAGGACCTCGACGCCCTGCATCAGCGAGCGGACCTGGCGGCCCATCGGCACGCCGCCGATGGCGAGTGTCGAGGACAGACGGAGGTGGCGGCCATAGGCATTGAAGCTGTCGAGGATCTGGCCGGACAATTCGCGGGTCGGCGACAGCACCAGCACGCGGGCTGTCTTGGGTTGCACCTTGATGCGGTGCTCGAGCAGGCGGTGCAGGATCGGCAGCGCGAAGGACGCGGTCTTGCCGGTGCCGGTCTGGGCGATGCCGACCACGTCGCGGCCGGTCAATGCCAGCGGGATGGTCTGGGCCTGGATGGGGGTGGGGGTGACGTAGTTCTCTTCGGCGAGGGCACGCGCGATGGGCTCGGCGAGGCCGAAGTCCTGAAAGGAGGTCAAAAGGTGGGTTCTTTCCATGTCGAAAGCAGGCGCCCGGCGCAGTCAGCGGGGCACGCGCAATGAGGGTGTCGAATGGACACCTGCGTGTTTGGGGTGTCGGATGGCTTGGTTGAGATGGGGCAAGCCAGACGCCCGTACGGGCTTAAGAACACGCGGCTCGCAACGACCCCTTGATTCGCAAGAGGTCTCAGGACCCATATGGAACATTGGCGGGGCACTTTCAAGGCAGGCCGGCCCCAAATGGTGATTGCAGTGCAAAAATAGTTATGCCGGAAATTTAGACAGGGGCGCAATTTTGCTCAAATAATAAGCTGATTGCCGCATTAGCGTACATTTTATTCGCCTGGTTTTTAATCGATGGGACTGCGGCTAAAGTTTGATTTTGACGTAATTGATAAGGTAAATCAACAACTTGCCGGGTACTCAACCCATGGCATGGTTCTTGCGATTCCGTTAATCGCAGGCGGCCGTGGGGCCGTTTCGCAGCGTCTTATTTCACGTCTGCGTCAGGGAGATGATACAATCATGCTTACCAAATCCACTCACGATATAGCGGCGTCATTTAGCCGCCGCGGCGTGCTCGCCGCGACCGCCGGACTGATGCTCGGTCTGGCCTCATTGACCGGCGCGAAGGCCGCCGACGACACCATCAAGGTCGGTGTGCTGCACTCCCTTTCCGGCACCATGGCCATCAGCGAAACCACGCTGAAGGACACCATCCTCTTTCTGATCGACGAGCAGAACAAGAAGGGCGGCGTGAACGGCAAGAAGCTTGAAGCCGTCGTCGTCGACCCCGCCTCCAACTGGCCGCTGTTCGCTGAAAAGGCGCGCGAGCTGATCACCAAGGACAAGGTCTCGGTCGTGTTCGGCTGCTGGACCTCGGTGTCGCGCAAATCGGTGCTCCCGGTGTTCAAGGAGCTGAACAGCATCCTGTTCTATCCCGTGCAGTACGAGGGTGAGGAAAGCGAGCGCAACGTGTTCTACACGGGTGCCGCGCCGAACCAGCAGGCGATCCCCGCCGTCGACTACCTGATGAAGGACGAGAAGGTGAAGCGTTGGGTGCTCGCGGGCACCGACTACGTCTATCCGCGCACCACCAACAAGATCCTGGAAGCCTATCTGAAGTCGAAGGGTGTCGCCCAGGCAGACATCATGATCAACTACACGCCGTTCGGTCACTCCGACTGGCAAACGATCGTGGCCGACATCAAGAAGTTCGGCTCGGCCGGCAAGAAGACCGCGGTGGTCTCGACCATCAACGGTGACGCCAACGTTCCCTTCTACAAGGAGCTCGGCAACCAGGGCATCAAGGCCAAGGACATCCCGGTCGTCGCGTTCTCGGTGGGTGAGGAAGAGCTCGCCGGCATCGACACCAAGCCGCTGCTCGGTCACCTCGCCGCCTGGAACTACTTCGAGTCGATCAAGACTCCGGCGAACGAGAAGTTCATCAAGGAGTGGCAGGCCTACACCAAGAACCCGAAGCGCGTGACCAACGATCCGATGGAAGCGCACGTGATCGGCTTCAACATGTGGGTCAAGGCGGTCGAGAAGGTGAAGTCGACCGATCCGGACAAGGTGATCGCCGCGCTCCCCGGCATCGAAGCACCGAACCTGACCGGTGGCACCTCGAAGATGCTGCCGAACCACCACATCACCAAGCCCGTGTTCATCGGCGAGATCAAGGCGAACGGCCAGTTCGACGTGGTCTGGAAGACGCCGGGTCTCGTTGCGGGCGACGCCTGGTCGAAGGAGCTCGAGGGCTCCAAGGACCTGGTCGGCGACTGGGTTGAGAAGAAGTGCGGCAACTACAACGTCAAGACCAACAAGTGCCTCGGCTCGGGCTCCTGATCCAAGGGGTTCTGATCCAAGCGCATCCGATCCAAGGGCTTCAGATCGAAGCCTGACGGCTCACTGCACGACCGGAGAAGGCGGCGATCCCGCCGCCTTCTCCACTCTTTTCTGCCGGGGTCAATCACAGTGCCAGCCAATTTGTCCGCTCGTCTCTGTTCGCTTGTGCTCTCGTTGTTCCTGATCGCGTTCGCGCTGCCGGCCTTCGCCGGTCCGTTCGAGGATGCGGTCGCCAAATTCGCCAACGACGATTTTTCCGACACTGAGGAAGCGATCGGCGCGGTCGCGAGCAGCGGCAATCCGTTAGCCTATCCCATCATCAGCGCGCTCCAGGACGGCCGTCTGATGGCCGATCCCGACAGCAAGAAAGTTTACGTCACCGGCGCCGACGGCAAGTCGATCGACGCCGCGACCGGCCAGCCTGTCGCCAGCGTTCCCGACAGCGCGAGCGCGGTGCGTCTCAACAATCGTCTGCGCCGCAGCGTCGACGCCGCGGTCGGCGGTCTCACGCTTCAGTCGCCGGATATCGGAACGCGCCTGCAGGCTGCGCAATCCGTCTTCAAGTCGCATGAGGAGACGGCGCTCGATGCCGTCGAAAGCGCGCTCGCCAAGGAAACCAACAAGTCGGTCAAGACCGTGCTGGGCGAGGCGCGCGCGGCGATCCTGCTCTCCAAATCCGACGCCACCGAAGTGCAGAAGCTCGAGGCGGTCGCCACCATCAAAGCGCGCGCCGACCAGGAAGCGCTCGCTCTCCTCACCGGCATCGGCAGCGATCAGCCCGCCTCGGTAACGAACGCCGCTGCGAGCGCAATCGGCTCGATCCAGAGCTCGCTGGCAATCTGGTCCATGGTGCAGAATGCCTGGTACGGCCTCTCGCTCGGCTCGGTGCTGCTGCTCGCCGCGATCGGGCTCGCCATCACCTTCGGCGTGATGGGCGTCATCAACATGGCCCATGGCGAGATGGTGATGATCGGCGCCTACGTCACCTTTGTGGTGCAGGAGGTGATCCGCACCCGCTATCCCGGCCTGTTCGACTACTCGCTGCTGATCGCCGTGCCGCTCGCCTTCCTCGTCGCCGGCGCGCTCGGCGTCGTGATCGAGCGCAGCATCATCCGTTTTCTCTATGGCCGGCCGCTGGAGACGCTGCTTGCGACCTGGGGCCTGTCGCTGGTGTTGCAACAGGCGGTGCGCACCATGTTCGGCCCGACCAACCGCGAGGTCGGCAATCCCTCCTGGATGAGCGGCGCCTTCGAGCTCGGCCAGATCACCATCACCTATAACCGGCTCTGGATCCTCTGCTTCACGCTCGCCGTGTTCGCGATCCTGCTCGCGATGCTGCGCTACACCGCGCTGGGGCTCGAGATGCGCGCGGTGACGCAGAACCGCCGGATGGCGGCGTCGATGGGCATCGCCACCTCGCGCGTCGACGCGCTGACCTTCGGCCTCGGCTCGGGCATTGCCGGCATCGCCGGCGTGGCGCTGTCGCAGATCGACAATGTCAGCCCCAATCTCGGCCAGAGCTACATCATCGACAGCTTCATGGTCGTGGTGTTCGGCGGCGTCGGCAATCTCTGGGGCACGCTGGTCGGCGCCTTCACGCTCGGCATCGCCAACAAGTTCCTGGAGCCGGTCGCCGGCGCCGTGCTCGGCAAGATCGCCATCCTGGTTCTCATCATCCTGTTCATTCAAAAGCGCCCGCGCGGACTGTTCGCGCTCAAGGGCCGTGCGGTGGAAGCATGACCCCTCACATGCTGACGCGATCGCTCGACCGCGGCGCAACGATCTTTCTCGCCGTCGTCGCGGCCTGCGGAATCCTGATCCCGCTTTCCAACCTGCTGCTGCCAGCTGGCTCGTTCCTGCAAGTGCCGACCTACCTCGTCGCGCTCTGGGGCAAATATGTCTGCTACGCGCTCCTCGCACTCTCGATCGACCTGATCTGGGGCTATTGCGGCATTCTCTCGCTCGGCCACGGCGCGTTCTTCGCGCTCGGCGGTTACGCTATGGGCATGTACCTGATGCGGCAGATCGGCACCCGCGGCGTCTACGGCAATCCGGTCCTGCCGGACTTCATGGTGTTCCTGAATTATTCCAAGCTGCCCTGGTACTGGTACGGCTTCGACATGTTCTGGTTCGCGGCGCTGATGGTGCTGTTCGTGCCCGGCCTGCTCGCGTTCTGCTTCGGCTGGCTCGCCTTCCGCTCCCGCGTCACCGGCGTCTACCTGTCGATCATCACGCAGGCGATGACCTATGCGCTGCTGCTCACCTTCTTCCGCAACGATTTCGGCTTCGGCGGCAACAACGGCCTGACCGACTTCAAGGATATCTGGGGCTTCAACGTGCAGGCGGAGGGTACCCGTGCCGCGCTGTTTGCCCTGAGCTGCCTGGCCTTGATCGTCGGCTTCCTGATCTGCCGGGCCATCGTCTCGTCCAAGCTCGGCAAGGTGCTGATCGCGGTGCGCGATGCGGAATCACGCACGCGCTTCCTTGGTTATCGTGTCGAATCCTACAAGCTGTTCGTGTTCACGGTCTCTGCCTGCATGGCCGGCGTCGCCGGCGCGCTTTACGTGCCGCAGGTCGGTATCATCAATCCATCCGAATTCGCGCCGGGCAACTCGATCGAGGCGGTGATCTGGGTCGCGGTCGGCGGCCGCGGCACGCTGGTCGGCGCGGCGCTGGGTGCCGTCGTCGTCAACTACGCAAAAACGGTCTTCACCTCCGGCATGCTCGCGCCGTACTGGCTGTTCATGCTGGGTGCCATGTTCATCCTTGTGACGCTGCTGCTGCCAAAGGGTATCGTCGGCACCTTCAATGCCTGGTGGGAATCGTCGAAAGAAAAACGCTCCGCTGAGGCCACCGCGAGCGCGGCGGCCGAAGACGGCGTCACCGAACCGAAGTTGGCGGAGTAGGCGCAATGAACGTCATGGACACCCGCGCGACCTCTGCGATGCTCTATCTCGACGGCGTGCACGTCTCGTTCGACGGCTTCCATGCCATCAACAACCTCTCGCTGACGCTCGCGCCCGGCGAGATGCGCGCCATCATCGGCCCGAACGGTGCCGGCAAGACCACGATGATGGACATCATCACCGGAAAGACCAAGCCCGACGAGGGCACGGTGCTGTTCGACGGCGTCACCGACCTGACGAGGCTGGACGAGACCCGCATCGCCGAGCTCGGTATCGGTCGCAAATTCCAGAAGCCGACCGTGTTCGAGAGCCAGACCGTGCAGGACAATCTCCTGCTCGCGCTCAATGTCGACCACAGCGTCAAGGGCACGCTGTTCTGGCGCGGCAGCAAGCCGGAGTCCGAGCGCATCGACAAGGTGCTGGAGACGATCCGCCTCACCGAGTCGCGCAACCGCCTCGCCGGCAGCCTCAGCCACGGTCAGAAGCAGTGGCTCGAGATCGGCATGCTCCTGGCGCAGGATCCAAAGCTCCTGCTGGTCGACGAGCCCGTCGCGGGCATGACCGACGTCGAGACGCATCTCACCGCCGAACTGCTCAAGGAAATCAACAAGACCCACACCGTGATGGTGGTCGAGCACGACATGACGTTCGTGCGCGAGCTCGGCGTCAAGGTCACCTGCCTGCACGAAGGTACCGTGCTGGCGGAAGGCACCATCGACCAGGTCTCGTCCAACGACCGGGTCATCGAAGTGTATTTGGGACGCTGAGCCATGCTTGAGGTCAAGGACATCAACCTGTTCTACGGCGCGGCGCAGGCGCTGCGCGGCGTCTCGATTTCGGCCGAGCCGGGCAAGGTCACCTGTGTGCTCGGGCGCAACGGTGTCGGCAAGACCTCGCTGCTCCGCGCCATGGTCGGGCAATATCCGATCTCATCGGGCGCAATCGTGTTCGACGGCAGCGACATCACCTCGCTCAGGCCTTACGAGCGGGCGCGAAAGGGCGTCGGCTTCGTGCCGCAGGGCCGCGAGATTTTTCCGCTCCTGACGGTCGAGGAGAACCTCAAGACCGGATTCGGTCCGCTCAAGCGCGAGGACAGGCACATTCCGGACGACGTGTTCTCGCTGTTTCCGGTGCTGCAATCCATGCTCGGCCGGCGTGGCGGCGATCTTTCCGGCGGCCAGCAGCAACAGCTGGCGATCGGGCGCGCGCTGGTGATGCGGCCGAAGCTGCTGCTCCTCGACGAGCCGACCGAGGGCATCCAGCCCTCGATCATCAAGGACATCGGCCGCGCCATCTCGTATCTGCGCAATCTGGGCAATATCGCCATCGTGCTGGTCGAACAATATCTCGACTTTGCCTGCGAACTCGGCGACAGTTTCGCCGTGATGGATCGCGGCGCGGTGAAATTCACCTGTGATCGCACCAATCTCGATCCCGGTGAGATCAGCCGCCAGATGGCGCTGTAAGCCAGGAAATCCTGCCGCGACCGGCTGGGGAGGCGGATGCGCAGCGAACTATCAGCCAATTCTGATGATTTGGAATCGTCAGTGTTCGAGGCCAATCGTGCCCGCGGCGTGGTGCGGTTCGACGTGCACGCCCGCGACGGAGTGACGCGACGCGGCGTCTTGCATGAATCCGGCTCCCTGCGCGTGCGCTTTCCCTCGCCGGAAGACAAGGGTCTGTCCGGTGTGTTTGTCAACACGGCCGGCGGCGTCGCCGGCGGCGATCGCTTCGACATCGAGATCGCAGCGGCTGACGCGACGCGTCTGACGCTGACCACGGCAGCTGCGGAAAAGATCTATCGCGCGCCGGGGCAGGCGGCGCAGCTCAATATTGCATTGAAGGTCGGCGCAGGCGCGCATCTTTCCTGGCTGCCGCAAGAGACGATCCTGTTCGACCGGGCGCGCGTGCGGCGTCGCTTCGACATAGACCTCGATGCGACTGCCTCGCTCCTGCTCTGCGAGATCGTGGTGTTCGGACGCACCGCCATGGGCGAGCGGATGGAGCAGGGCGAGTTCGTCGACCGCTGGCGGCTGCGCCGTGGTGGCAAGCTGGTATTTGCCGAGACCGTCAGGCTCGACGGCAATATCGGCGCAAAACTCGCGCGATCCGCGGTCGCCAAAGGCGGAGCGGCGATCGGCACGGCCCTGATCGTGCCCGGCGATGAAGCGCTCATCGAGCGCATCCGGGAGGCATCGGAGTCTTTCGCCGGCGAGGTTGGGATATCCGCCTGGAACGGCTTTGCAATGGCGCGGTTCTGTGCCCAAGATGCGGCCCGCTTGCGCGCCGACATGATGGCCGTGCTGGCGCGCACCGGCGCGGCGCTGCCGCGGCTGTGGCTGAATTGATGATGTGAACGGAAGAGATTTCGCATGAATCTGTCTCCCCGCGAAAAGGACAAGCTTCTGATTTCGATGGCGGCCATCGTGGCGCGGCGCCGGCTCGATCGCGGCGTCAAGCTCAACCATCCCGAGGCGATCGCTCTCATCTCCGATTTCATTCTCGAAGGCGCGCGCGACGGCCGCACCGTCGTCGAGCTGATGCAGGCCGGCGCGCAGGTGCTCACCCGCGATCAGGTGATGCCCGGCATCCCCGAGATGATCCACGACATCCAGGTCGAGGCGACGTTTCCGGACGGCACGAAGCTCGTCACCGTGCACGAGCCGATCAGGTAGTTTGAATTCGTCATTCCGGGGCGCCCGAAGGGCGAACCCGGAATCCAGAGCTTGTTGATCGAGATTCTCAGATGCGCAATTGCGCATCATAGTTCAGCCCTGCGGGCTGCCCCGGAATGACAGAGGAAGATGAACATGATCCCCGGCGAACTCTTCATCCAGGACGGCGAGATCGAGCTCAATGCCGGCCGCAAGACCGTGACGCTGACGGTCGCCAACACCGGTGACCGCCCGATCCAGGTCGGCTCGCACTACCACTTCTTTGAAACCAATCCGGCCCTGAAATTCGATCGCAAGAAATCCCGCGGCATGCGGCTCGACATCGCCGCCGGCACCGCCGTCCGCTTCGAACCCGGCCAGACCCGCGACGTCCAGCTTGTCGCGGTCGCCGGCAAGAAGACCATCTACGGCTTCCGCGGCGACGTGATGGGGAAGCTGTGATCGGACGCTGGGGCGAAGGGGGAAAGCCGTGATCCACAGTGAGGTGAGCACGACTATCTCGCTCCCTCCCCCCTTGCGGGGGAGGGTTGGGGAGGGGGGTGAGCCCCGGGCTCCGTCACCAATGATGCGGCATGCTCGTGCAATCGAACTGTACGATGATGTTACAGAGAGTGCGGTCCTCACGATGCGTCTCACGGCGGAGCCCGGAGCCCCCCCCTCCCTGCCCCTCCCCCGCAAGGGGGGAGGGAATGGAGAGCGTGGCGCGTGCGATGGCGTTGGGGAGACGTAAGGCATGCTCCCCGCCATCCGTCTCATCTCCAAAGCTGCCGAGCTGGCTGCGCGCCGGCATAATGGCATGGCGCGCAAGGGGCGGGGGAACGAGCCTTACATCAACCATCTGGCCGAGGTCGCGAACCTGCTTGCTGCCGCGACCGAAGGTGCCGATGCCGAGCTGGTCGCGGCCGGCTGGCTGCACGATGCGATCGAGGACACCGAGACCACTCGCGAGGAGCTCGCGAAAAAATTCTCCGAACGTGTCGCGTCGCTCGTCGTCGAATGCACCGACGACATGAGCTTGCCGAAGGCCGAGCGGCGACGACGGCAAGTGATCGATGCGCCGAAAAAATCGGCGAGCGCCAAGCTCATCAAGATCGCCGACAAGATCAGCAACATCGGCGCGCGCATTCATTCCGATCCGAGCGCCGATGAGCGCGACGATCTCATGGACTACACCGGCTGGGCCGAGCAGGTGGTCGCCGGTTGCCGCGGTGGCAACGTCTGGCTCGATACGACATTCGATAACATGGTGCGAACGGCGAGGGCTTCGCTGTGAGCGCGAACCAAACATTCAAACGCAAACGGGGCTTGTGATGTCCGTCAAAATAAAGCGTTCCGTCTATGCCGACATGTTCGGCCCGACCACCGGCGACAAGGTGCGGCTCGCCGACACCGATCTCATCATCGAGGTGGAGAAGGATTTCACCACCTACGGCGAGGAGGTGAAGTTCGGCGGCGGCAAGGTGATCCGCGACGGCATGGGCCAGTCGCAGGTCACCAACCGGCAGGGGGCGGCCGACACCGTCATCACCAATGCGCTGATCGTCGATCACTGGGGCATCGTGAAGGCCGACGTCGCGATCAAGGACGGCATGATCGCCGGCATCGGCAAGGCCGGCAATCCCGACATCCAGCCGGGCGTCACCATCATCATCGGCCCGGGCACCGACGTGATCGCGGGCGAAGGCAAGATCCTCACCGCCGGCGGCTTCGACAGCCATATCCATTTCATCTGCCCGCAGCAGATCGAGCACGCATTGATGTCCGGCGTCACCTCGATGCTGGGCGGCGGCACCGGTCCCTCGCACGGCACCTTCGCCACCACCTGCACGCCGGGCCCCTGGCACATGGGGCGGATGATCCAGTCGTTCGATGCGTTTCCGGTCAATCTCGGCATTTCCGGCAAGGGCAACGCGTCGCGCCCCGCAGCCCTGGTCGAAATGATCAAGGCCGGCGCCTGCGCGCTGAAGCTGCACGAGGACTGGGGCACGACGCCGGCGGCGATCCACAACTGCCTGTCGGTGGCTGATGATTACGACATCCAGGTGATGATCCACACCGACACGCTGAACGAATCCGGCTTCGTCGAGGACACGGTCAAGGCGTTCAAGGGCCGCACCATTCACGCCTTCCACACCGAGGGCGCCGGCGGCGGGCATGCGCCCGACATCATCAAGGTCGCGGGGCTGAAGAACGTGCTGCCGTCCTCGACCAATCCGACGCGGCCCTTCACCCGCAACACCCTCGACGAGCATCTGGACATGCTGATGGTGTGCCATCATCTCGATCCCTCGATCGCCGAGGACCTCGCCTTCGCCGAGAGCCGCATCCGCAAGGAGACCATCGCGGCCGAAGACATCCTGCACGATCTCGGCGCGCTCTCGATGATCTCCTCGGACTCCCAGGCCATGGGCCGCCTTGGCGAAGTCATCATCCGCACCTGGCAGACTGCGGACAAGATGAAGAAGCAGCGCGGGTCGCTGCCGCAAGACAAGGGCAAGAACAACGACAATTTCCGCGTCAAGCGCTACATCGCCAAGTACACGATCAATCCCGCGATCGCCCATGGCGTGTCGAAACTGATCGGATCGGTCGAGAAGGGCAAGCTCGCCGATCTCGTGCTGTGGTCGCCGGCCTTCTTCGGCGTCAAGCCGGACTGCATCGTCAAGGGCGGTATGATCGTCGCCGCTCCGATGGGCGATCCCAATGCCTCGATTCCGACGCCGCAGCCGGTGCACTACCAGCCGATGTTCGCCGCCTTCGGCAAGGCGCGCACGGCCTCCTCGGTGGTGTTCAGCTCAAAGGCCGCGGTCACCGGCGGCCTGGCGCGCAAACTCGGCATCGACAAGAAGCTCTACGCGGTCCAGAACACCCGCGGAAAAATCTCGAAGAAGAGCATGATCCACAACGACGCCACGCCCAATATCGAGGTCGATCCCGAGACCTATGAGGTGCGTGCCGACGGCGAGCTTCTGACCTGTGCGCCGGCCGAGGTGCTGCCGATGGCGCAGCGCTATTTCATGTACTGAATAGCGCCTCAACACATGTCCCCGGCCTTGCGCCCGGGGGGCGGATTTTACGGTGTTGCGTTCGATCCCACCTGGTCTAATGTCCCGCCCGGTACGAACCCAGAAGAAAAGCCGGGAGGATTTTTGTGATCTACGTTGTCGCCACCTTGACCATCAAGCCTGAAACACGCGCTGAATTCATTGCAGCCGCCACCGCCTGCATCAAGGAGACCCGGAAAGAACCCGGCAACATCGCCTATGATCTGCATGAGAGCGTCACCGACCCCACCAGGATGGTGTTCGTCGAGCAGTGGGAAAATGCCGAAGCGCTGGTGCCGCATCGTGGCATGGAGCACATGAAGACGTTCGGCCGCGTGGCGGTGAAGTGCTTCACGGCACCGCCGAAGATCGAAGTGATCACGCCCGAGAAGGTGGAGACACGGTAACAGGATGACAGCAGCGTGATCCGGGCGACGCAGGTCAGGGGACAGCACCGCTTCACGGAAGCGGCAGCGGATACCGTCGTGCTCGATTTCGACGATCGGCACCGGCGTCGGATGGCAATGACGGGGACGCGGGGCCTCGAGTTTCTGCTCGACCTGGAACACGCCGTCGCCTTGCGCGGCGGCGATGCGCTGGTGCTGGAGGATGGCCGGCTGGTCGAAGTGGTTGCGGCACCCGAGCCGCTGCTCGAGATCCGCGGCCACGATCCGCACCACCTCATCCGCGTCGGCTGGCATCTCGGCAACCGCCATCTGCCGACGCAGATCATGGCCAAGAGCCTGCGCATCCGCCGCGACCACGTCATCGAGGCGATGGTGAAGGGGCTCGGCGCGCGCGTGATCGAGATCGAGGCGCCGTTCGATCCCGAGGGCGGCGCCTATGCCGATGCCGGTCATGCGCAGGGACACGACGAGCATGCGCATCACGCTCACGGGCATGATCATCACGATCACGGCCACCATGACCATGATCATCACGGCCACGACCATCAGCATCATGATCATGCCGCGCACGACCATGGCCATGGGCACGATCATCACCACGACGAGCATTGCGACCATCCCGACCATCACCACGGCCACGGCCATGCTCATGACCACAAATGAGCCGGTCAATACCGGTCACCTTGCCGAGCACGAGGCGGCGGCGCTGTACCGGTTGATGACTTGGCTGTCCCCGGCATTCCCTGTCGGTGGCTTCTCCTACTCGAGCGGCATCGAATGGGCAGTCGAGGCGGGCGACATCGTCGACATCGCGACACTCGCCGATTGGTTGGACGCGATGCTCGGCGACGGCTCCGGCTTTTGCGACGCAACGTTTCTGGTCCATGCCTATCGGGCCGCCGAGGCGGGCGAGGACGTTTCCTTGCGCGATATCGCCGAACTTGCCGCAGCCTTCGTGCCCTCGCGCGAGCGGCAGCTCGAGACGACCTCGCAGGGCCGCGCCTTTATCGACATCGCCCGCGCGGCATGGGATGCCGACGGGCTGGATGCCATGGTCGCGGCATGCAGCACGCCACTGATTTATCCCGTCGCCGTCGGCGTGGTCGCCGCGCTGCATGGCGTCCCGCTGGCGCCGACGCTGCACGCCTTCCTGCATGCGCTGGTCTCGAACTGGATATCGGTGGCAAGCCGCCTCATTCCGCTCGGCCAGACCGACAGCCAACGCGTTCTGGTGATGCTGGAAGCTGCCGTCGCCGCGACCGCAAATCGTGCGCTGGGTGCGACATTGGACGATCTCGGCAGCGCGACGTTCCGCGCCGATCTCGCCAGCCTGCGTCACGAGACGCAGTATACGCGGCTGTTCAGGTCATGAGCGAGCGGCATCCTCCACTGTCGTCCTGGCGAAAGCCAGGACCCATAACCACAAATGCGTGTGGTTATGCAGGGAAGTGGCTCCGGCTTGCCGTAACAACTGAGGTCGGTGGTAATGGGTCCTGGCTTTCGCCAGGACGACGATAGGAAAGAGCAAGCCCTATGTCGAAATCTCACGGCCCGTTGCGTGTCGGCATTGGCGGCCCGGTCGGATCGGGCAAGACCGCGCTGATGGACCTGCTCTGCAAGACCATGCGCGAGCGCTACGACATCGCCGCGATCACCAACGATATCTACACCAAATGGGATGCGGAATTCCTGGTGCGCTCGGGCTCGCTGACGGCCGACCGCATCGCCGGGGTCGAGACGGGCGGCTGTCCGCACACCGCGATCCGCGAGGACGCCTCGATGAATCTCGCGGCGGTGGCGGACATGCGCGCGAAGTTTCCCGGGCTGGACCTCGTTCTAATCGAATCCGGTGGCGACAATCTGGCTGCCACTTTTTCCCCGGAGCTGGCCGACCTCACCATCTACGTCATCGACGTGGCTGCTGGCGACAAGATCCCGTCCAAGGGCGGCCCCGGCATCACCCGGTCCGACCTACTGGTCATCAACAAGATCGACCTCGCGCCCCATGTCGGCGCCTCCCTGGAGAAGATGGAGACGGACGCCAAGCGGATGCGCGGCGAGCGCCCCTTTGTCATGACCAACCTCAAGAAGAGCGAGGGGCTCGACCGCATCGTCGGATTCATCGAGGCCAAAGGCGGATTGGAACGGGCGAGCTGACCGGCGCGACGGCGTAGCGCACGGCTTTTTCGCCGTTAACACCTGGGGCAAAGCTGCAACCGTGGAACAAATTGCCGGCGCGGCGATTGATCACCTTCCGTGCCCGGGCAGAGCCGTCGTGGCCAGGTGATTGGCCGGACGGTTAAGCTTTTCGAGCGACCCAAGTTGCGTACTCATGTCTCCTCCTTCATTATCTCCGTCACTGGGGTCCACTCCGTTTCGGCACATGGCCGTTCGAGCGGCATTCATATGTTCTCTGTTTATTGCCGACCTCCTGCTTTCGCCTGAGTAATCGCGTGGTCCGGCTGGGTTTCATCATCGGCTTCATCGCCCTGCTCGGAGCCCTCCTCTCCGGGCTTGCGGCCTATCGCGTCCACGACCAGGAGCTGGCGCTCGATCGGATTGCGCTGGCGCGCGCCATCGACGTTCATGCCAGCCTAGTCCAGGACCGGCTGACCGAACGCGAGCTGCTCGCGCGTGTCGCCTCAGGCCTGTTCCGGGCGCCGTCGGTGCTCAAGCCGAACATGCTGGAGCCGCTGCGCTCGGCCATCTACGCCTTCAAGACCGATTTCGTGGTGGCCGGCTGGGTCGCCCGGCTGAAGCCGAACGAGCTTGTCGCAGCGAGGGCCGCCATCGCGGGCGCCGGTTTTCCGAATCCGCAGATCCGCACCTATGACGACAAGCCGATCGATCCGGCGAGCGTCACCCAGCCGATCGACGTGCTGATGGACCTCGAGCCGCGCAGCGACGAGACCAAGGCGCTGCCCGGCCGCAGCTATGACCAGGATCAGGTTCGCAGCGCGATGCTGACGCGCGCCAGGGTGGAGAAGAGGTCGGTTGCCTCAGAACCGGTCCCTCTCCTGCGCGGCAACGGGCCGATCGGCGTCGTTGTGGCTGCTCCCGTCATTCCCGAGGGCGCGGTGGAGCCGGCCGGCTTCATCACCTTTTCCTATGAGCTTGCTTCGCTCATGTTGACCAATGACGACATGTCGCTGTTCTCGGTCGCGCTCAAGGACCCGCGCAGGGAAGGTGGCGAGTTGGTCGCCAACGACCAGGGCGTGGTTTCCGCGCGCACGGCGCAGCCCGACGGCTTGGTGCCATCGGCGACGCGAACCGTGAGCTTCGGCGGCCGCGACTGGCAGCTCGGCTACTACGCGAAGACCAATTCGGCGCGGCGCGCCGAGCAGACCGCAATTATCGTGGCCGCGATCGGCTTCGCCATCACCGCGATGGTGTGCGGCCTGTTCGGCTATGTCGCCTACAACAATCTGCGGCTCAGCCGGGAAATCCAGGTTCGGATCGGTTTCGAGCGGCGGCTGACGGCGGTGATCGACGAGCTCAACCACCGGGTCAAGAACATCCTGGCCGTGATCCAGTCGATCGTGACGCGGACGCTGCGCCATGGCTCCGACATCGACGCCGCGCGCGAGCTCCTGATCGGCCGCATTCATGCCATGTCCAACGTGGTCTCGCTGCTCAGTGAGAGCCAGTGGCAGGGCGTCAAGCTGAAGGGCCTGTTCGAGGCGCGCGCCATCCCGCACGCCGACCGCATCGTTGTCAGCGGCCCGGACATCGCGGTCAGTGCGCGCGCCGCGCAGAGCCTCTCGCTGCTGTTCTTCGAGCTCGCCTCGCACTCCGACGAGGGATTGTCGCTGGTCGGCAAGCACCCCCACATCACCGCGAACTGGACGGTGACGGGCGAGGCCCCCGACGAGGTCTTCCAATTCCGCTGGGAGGAGTTCAACACCAGCGAGGCGACGCGCCGCGCCGATTCCGATTTCGGCCTGATCCTGCTCGACCGCGTCGCGCCCGAAGCGCTCGGCGGCACTGCCAAGCGCTTCTTCACCGAGGCCTCCTACGTCTACGAGCTGATCGCGCCGATGGAGACGGTCGTCGACATGTCCGAGCGCGACCGCACCGAGAAGTTCTCGCAGCCGCTGAGGTGAATCGCGCGGCTAAAGCGCGATGAGATGAGAATGAATCATCATCGCGCTTTAGGTTGTTGTTTGAGCATGATCTTTTCGGAAAACCGCTTCGCACTTTTCCGGATCGCGCTTTAGCCCGCCGGCCGCAGCACGAGATCGACCAGATTCCGTGCATAGGCCGGCGTGATCGGGGCGATGCCGAAGACGTAGCGGTAGAACAGGCTGCCATAGATCGCGTCATAGAGATCCTCGGGCTGCCCATCGGCCAGGATGCTGCCTTCACGCTGGCCTGCGGCGATCATCTCGACCAGCGCGTCGCGGCGGAATTGCAGATAGCGTGCGTAGAACAGCTCTGCCGAGCCTGTCCTGGAGATGCATTCGGAGATGACGGCGAGCTGCACCTTCCCGAACTCGCTTTGGAGCGCCTCGGCATAGGCCGCGGCGTGGCGCCTGGCGCGCAGGGCGGGGCTGCCGGCGCTCACCGGGGGCAGCGGCAGCATTTGCGCGGCGTGGTGGAGGAAGGCGTCGATCAGCAGCGCCTCCCGCGACGGCCACCATTTGTAGATCGTCATCTTGGAGACGTTGGAATGGCGCGCCACCGCGTCGATCGTGGTGACGGCAGGGCCCGTGGCGGCCATCAGCGCATAGGCGCTTTCGAGAATGGCGTTGGTGGTCTCGATCGAGCGCGGCCGGCCACGCCGGGGCGCGCTGTCGGCCTCTTCACCTTCGCCTTTCGCCATCACCACGCCCGGTCTCCTCGCACAGACGCCGCCTTCGCTCGGCATAGCCCAGCCGCAGCCTTCGGCCTAGCGGAATCGAGACGTCCGGGCGGCTGGAGCATGATCCGGAAAAATGTGCAGCGGTTTTTCGAAAGGATCATGCTCAAACAATAACCTAAAGCGCGATGAAGGTTCATCCCAATCTCATCGCGCTTTAGGCCTGCTGCCGCAACGCTGCCGGCAGATCCTGCCGCTTCGACCAGGAGATATAATAGGCGACCGCGGCCATCGCCGCGAAGCCGGCCACGCTCACCGCGATCTGCATCACCACCAGATTGGCGCCGGTGATCAGGATGAGATGGCCGGCGAAGGACAGGAACACGCCAACGCAGAACACCGCGAGCCATTCCTCGCCGCTTTTGATGACGGTCTGTAGCGATCTCCATTGCAGGCCGGGATGATCGGCCGGGACGAGATGTGTCGCGAGGAAAGCGAGCGCGAGGAAGTGGATCACGCGATAAGGTGCGAGGTTTTCCTTGTCGGTCGGCGTCATGCTGTTGAGCACGATATCCGGCAAGTAGGCGGCAAGCGCCGGCGAATGGCGCATCAGCGTGACGGCCATCGCGAACACGAGATAGGCGCCCGCGAGCACGCGCAGCCAGGACATGCTGCGCAGCGTGCGGCCGGACGCACCGGTCACGGCGAACCAGCCGCCCAGCACCAACAGCAACTGCCAGCAGAACGGGTTGAAGGTCCACTCCTGATCCGGATAGACCCGGAAATTCCAGTCGAACCAGCGCGCCGCGAAATACAGGGCGACCGATGCCGCCAGCGTCAGGTTCGGACGCCGCAACAACCCCCACAGTGCGAACGGAAAGAACGCCATCAGCGGGATCATCAGTTGCAGGAGATCGAGGTTCAGCGGCTCTTCCTGAAGCACCAGTCCGCGCACCAGGATGCGCAGCGGGTGCTCGAGGATCCCCGAGATGTTGTATTCGTGGATGATCTCCGGCGCCATCGATTGCGAGGCGACATAGGCGATGGTGTCGATATAGATCACGAACAGCACGACATACGCGGCGTAGAGCCGCCAGACGCGGCGGAATATGCGTGTCGCGGCGACGACGTAGCCGCGCTCCAGTGCCATCCTGCCGTGGATGATGGCGACGCCATAGCCCACCACGAACACGAACAGGTCCGCAGCGCCGCTGAAGCCGAAGTTTCGCAGCGTCAGCAGGTTGACGACGTTGTTCGGGATGTGGTCGACGAAAATCGACCAGTTGGCGATGCCGAGCGTCAAATAGAGCCGGGCGTCGTAATTGAATGCGGCGAGGTTCGCCTTGACGGACGGTTTCATCGTGGAAAATGACTTTTGGAATCAGGGGCGCCGCTTTTAGCGGCAACCGCCCGCCTATCCGAGTAGCGTTTGCGTGAATGGGCCCTGATTTGTCCCGGTCGGTGAAAAATTTCGCCGGGTGAGCCGTCTAATTCCAGTGAATCCGCTCGTCCTGCCGACAGCGCAACTTTCTTAGCGCGCTCGCACCGCTACTCGGCCGGTTCTGCCGAAGCCTCGTCGGCTGCGCCGGCGCGGCTTGCCATGATCCCGAGCGCGACGCCGCCGATCGCCAGGATCGGCAGCAGCCGCTTGACCCCGATGGCACGAACGATCTGGAGCCCGGTCGCGATCAGTATGGGATCGGCGAGCATGCTCTGCGTCGCCGACTTCGCGGCGCGCTCAGCGGCGATATGAGCTTGCTTGCGCAACTGCCGCTTGTAGGTCCAATAGCTCACCGCCGCGGCCAGGGTGAGCAGGAAGAAAACGCCGGCGCCCGCGAGACAGGCCTGTACCGGACCATATTTCTCCAGCACCGCGATGAAGGCGGCCGCGCAGAGGAAGCACGTCGTAATGAAGAGCGCCAAGGCCGCGCCCGCGGCAAGCGAGGTCAGCCGAACCGTTGTCCCGGTCGATGCGCTGATACCGTCGATAATGCGCTGAAACATGGCCTTGCTCCTCAAATCCCCACAAGCCGAAATCGGCGGCCCTGCAACGCCTCCGTCATCACGAAATCGGCCCGCCCGTCACCGGCGCCAGGCGGCGCCGATCAGAAAGCCGATGCCGAGCGCGATGCCGACGGTCGCGAGCGGCCGCTGCGTGATCGCGTCTTCCAGCGTCTCCTCGATCGAGCCGTAGGCATCCTGCGCTGCGCCCATCATGGCGCTGCCGCGCTCCGACATGTCGTCGAAGGTCGAATCCACGTTTTCGCGCGCCTGACGGTAGCCGCGGCGGGCCTGCTTGCCCGCCGAATTGGCAAAGGTGTTGAGCGCGTCGGTGATCTGGTCGGTGAGGGCTGCGATATCGTTTTTCACGGCTGCTACATCCTTCTCGAGGCGTTCTGCGGTGGCTTTGTCAGTCCAGTCTCTCATCCTGGTTTCGCCTTCGGATATTGACATCGGGAGCTCCGAACTGTTGGCGGTGGAGATGGGCGGAGAACGTTTCGTCGTGACGGAAGTTCCGTCGCTGGAAACCCGTTACGCCTGCGGGAGCTGCGGCGAATCCGTCGGCAGGAGATGCTCTTTCAAGATCAGCGCGACGATCAGGAACGGCGACGACAGGAAGGCGCCCATCGGGCCCCACAGCCAGGTCCAGAACGCCAGCGCCAGCAGCACGGCGAGCGCATTGAGCGCCAGGTGCCGGCCGATGATGGTCGGCGTGACGAAGTGTCCCTCCAGGAAGGTGATGCCGCCAAAGGCGAGCGCCGCCATCAGGCCGCCGCCGATGGTCGGGAAGGCGACCAGTCCCACCACGACCAGAACGGTGAACATCGCGACCGGCCCGATGATCGGAATGAAGTTGAGGGTCGCAGCAAGTGCGCCGAGTCCGGCCGGGTTGGGCATGCCGGTGAGCGCGCAGACGAGGCCGGCGGCGACGCCGACGCCGATATTGATGACGGTGACGGTCAGGAGGTAGTTACCGAGGTGGACCTCGATCTCGTTGAGGATTCGAAGCGTGCGCAGACGCGCATCGTGGTCGCTGAAGGTCATGATCATCGCCCGCCGCAGGTCGCGCCAGCTCGCGATGAACAAGATGAGGGTGACGAAGAACAGCAGGAATTCGGTGAAGGTCGGCGACAAAAATTCGAGCGTCGGCTGCACCCATTCGAATTTCGGCATCTGGAAGCTCGGCAGCTCCTCCGAGCCGCCGACCATGGTCTGCAGCTCCCGCCAGAGCGCGAGCGGCCGGTCGAACACGTGCAGCTTGTCCTTCAGCTGCGCTCCGAGTTCGGGCAGGCGCGAGCTCCATTCCATCACAGGTGCGGCGATCAGCGCGACGACGAAGCCGGCGACGACGGTCACGGCGATCACGATCAGCGCAGCGGCGAGCCCGCGCGGCACTTTCCGCTTCTCCAGGAAGGTTGCTGCCGGAGACAGCATGGTGCCGGTGACGAAGGCCATCACCACGGGCAGGAAGAACGCCCTTCCGATGTAGAGCACCGCGACCACGGCGATCAGGAGCAATCCGGCGAGCGCAAAGGTAACGAACTCGGTGCGGCGGATGACCGGCGGCAGCTCGCTATGGTTGTCCGGAAGAGGGGCGCCCTCGCTGTTGCCGGGGATCAGACGTTCACTGGGAAGGACGCGCACAATATCTCTCCCGCACGGAAGCTTCGGTCCGCGCGCCCAACAATCTGAAACAACCTGAGAACGTACGAGCGTCCCGCCGGGTTCCATCGCAGCTTCGTGAAGCGTCGCTCGCTTGACTGTGACATGGATGCCGCATCCCAGCGCGGAACTTGAATTGGCTCCGCTGCGTTTGTGGACAGCGCATCACCCAGATGCAGTCATCCAACGGGGCAGCACATGACGAAGTTCTCTGCAGTCCGACGCCGCTTTTCGCCGCGCCGCATCACCGCTTTCGCCTTCGCGACTGCCCTGACGGTGCCTTTCGGCGCCGCAAGCGCGCAAACGCTCGGCTATACGCCAATGCAGCCGCAGGCCTATCCGCAGGATCAGGGCTATTCGCAAGGCTACGCAAGCCCGGAGCCGCAGGCCGCCGACGAGGATGCCCTGCTGCCCGATCGGCTGCGCAAGCAGATCGTCAGCTTCGACAGAAGCGAGCCGGCAGGTACCATCGTCATCGATACCGGCAACACCTATCTTTACTACGTTCTCGGCAATGGCCGCGCCATCCGCTACGGCGTCGGTGTCGGTCGCGACGGCTTCACCTGGTCAGGCGTGCAGAGCGTGACGCGCAAGGCGGAGTGGCCGGACTGGCATCCGCCGGCGGAGATGATCGCTCGCCAGCCCTATCTGCCGCGCTTCGTTGCCGGCGGCCCCGGCAATCCGCTCGGTGCGCGCGCGATGTATCTTGGCGGCAGCGAATACCGCATCCACGGCACCAACGATCCCACCACGATCGGCAAGTTCGTGTCCTCCGGCTGCATCCGCATGACCAACGAGGACGTCACCGACCTGTTCGGCCGGGTGAACGTCGGCGCCAAGGTCGTGGTGCTGCCGAAGAACGCGCCGCTGATGGCGAGGGGCGGTGATCCCATGCGCAGGCGCCCGGCGTTGACGACGTTGCCCGCGGGCCGGCAGGCGCTGAACGTGTCGGCGTCGTCGCTGAATTGAAGAGTACGTGAGGCCAAATGAGCAGACGTTCGATCAATAGAATGGCGAGCGGGGCGGCCATCCTGGCCGTCGCCTCGCTGGGCCTCGCGCTGACACCGGCGGCGCACGCGGAGGATTTTTTCTCGGCTCTGTTCGGCGGCTTCCGGATGCGGCCGCCGCCGGAAATCCGGATGCCATTCCCGAACGTCGATATGCCGCGTTATGACGCCCCGCGCCAGCGTTCGGCCTATGGCGGCGGCGCGGCCTATTGCGTGCGCGGTTGCGACGGCCGCTACTTCCCGGCGCAGGGCACCGACGCGGAGAGCAAGGCGCAATCGTGCAAAAGTTTCTGCCCGGCCGCCGAAACATCGCTGGTTTACGGCAGCAACATCGAAGACGCTGCGACAGACGGCGGAAAATCCTATTCCGACCTGCCGAACGCGTTCCGTTATCGCAACGAGATCGTCGCTGGCTGCAGCTGCAATGGCAAGGACGCGGTTGGGCTTGCCTCGGTGAAGGTCACGGATGATCCGACCTTGCGCAAGGGCGACATCGTCGCCGGCGCGGACGGCCTCGTCGTCGCCAACCGTAATGCCAACGACCGCAGTGGCGTCGCGATGAATTTCTCGCCGCTGCCGGAATCGGTGCGCGCAAAATTCCGCCAGTTGCCGGTGGTGGCGAAGGAGTAGGGTGGCGGCGAGTGTGATGCGATGCTGGTGCCCCACCGCTGTCGTCCCGGCGAAGGCCGGGACCCATAACCACAGGAAGTGGTTTGGCGAAGACTTGGGGTTATCAGCTCGCGCGCTAACTACTCCCTGGGGCTATAGGTCCCGGCCTTCGCCGGGACGACATGGGAGTTTGTTGCCGCTTCTTTGCCCAGCCCTATGCCGCGCGGATCTTGCCGAGGAAGTCGCTGACTTGCTGGCCGAGCTGCTGGCTCTGGGTCTCCAGCGTTTCCGATGCCTGCTTGACGTTTTCCGCCGCGCCGGCCGCGGTGTCGGCATCGGCCTTCACGCCCGTGATATTGTCGGAGACGTTCTTGGTGCCCTGCGCCGCATATTGCGTGCTGCGGGTGATCTCCTGCGTCGCCGCGCCTTGCTCCTGCACGGCCGCGGCGATCGCGGTGGCGACCTCGTTGACCTCGCCGATGATGCCGCCGATCGCCTGGATCGCGTTGATGGCGTCGCCGGCGACCTTCTGGATGTCGGCGATCTGCCCGGAGATTTCCTCGGTGGCTTTCGCGGTCTGGCTCGCCAGCGACTTCACCTCGGAGGCCACCACCGCAAAACCTCGTCCGGCTTCGCCGGCCCGGGCGGCCTCGATCGTAGCGTTGAGCGCGAGCAGATTGGTCTGCGCCGCGATGGTGTTGATCAGGCCGACGACTTCGCCGATGCGTCCTGCCGATTGTGCCAGCCCCTGGACGGTGCTGTCGGTCTCGCGCGCCTGGTTGACGGCGCGGCTGGCGATGCCGGCGGCATGGGCGGCCTGCTGGCTGATGTCGTTGATCGAGGCACTGAGCTCCTCGGCGGCGGCGGCTACGCTGTCGACGCTCATCGAGGCGTCGTTGGAGGCCTTGCCGGCGACCTCGACGCGTTCGTTGGTCTGGCGCGACACGGCAGAGAGATCGCCCGAAGTTTTGCGCATCTCGGTCGAAGCGTCGCTCAGTTCGCCGAGTGACTGGCGCACCACGCCCTCGAACTCGCCGACATAAGTCTCGATCGCGCGCTGGCGCATAGCGGCGCCCGCGTTGCGTTCGCGCTCCTGCGCCTCGATCTTGAGCTTGTCGGTGGCCTGCTGCTTGAAGGTCTCCAGTGCGCCGGCGAGCGCGCCGATCTCGTCCTTCCGGTCGAGATAGCCGCTGTCGACGGCAAGATCGCCGCCGGCCACCTTGAGCATGGCGTCGCGAATCCTGTGCAGCGGCGTGATCACGCGGCGGCTGACCGCCAGCATCGCGGCGCCGGTCAGGAGGATAGCGGCGACGAGCAGGGCTGCGTTGACAATCAGCGACTGCGCTGCCGTCGCGCGTTGGGTCGCGGAGTGATCCTTGGCCGCGTCGAGGGCGGCGTCGGCGAGTTTGATCGCGCTCGCCATGCGGCCGACCGAATAAGGGCTCCACTGGTTGGCGGTCATTGATGGTTTCTCGCCCTTCGCGACCGCGGCGATGATGCCGTCGCGCGTGGTGACGTATTGCGGGTCGAAATAGACGGCCTTGGCGTTCGCCATGGCGGCAGCGAGCGCCGGCGGCAGTTGCATGCCCATCGTGGCGAGCTCGATCGCATTCCAGGCAGCATCGGTGCCGCCAACGAACTTCGTATAGGCGAGCTGAAGCTCAGGCGTGATCTTGCCGGTGCCGAGCGCATTGCCGACGATCAACGAGGACTCGCCGGCGCTCAGCCGCAAGAGCCAGGCCATCTGTTTGATCATCAGGAGTTGGTCGATGATCGGATCCTGATGATTGACACTCGCGCTGAGTATCGGCGACAGTTTCTCGAGGATCGCCATCAGCCCATCCTCGGCATCGGTATATTCCTTGGCGAGTGCCGCGCGGCGCGAAGCCTTGGGCTTGACGACCTCGGTCCAGAATTCTGCCTGCTTTTCGAGCAGAACCTTGTTCAGCCGGCCAAGGTCGGTCACCATCGCCTCCCCTTGCGGCAGGTCGATGGAGGGCAAAATCTCGATCGCGCGCGCCAGCGCTGGCATCAGGATGTCGCGGATCCCGCGGATATATTTTTCGATGTCCTGGTCCACCTGGACGTCGGAGGTGAGCTGGCGGCTGCTGGTCGAGCGGTCCGCCCGGATATTCGCCATCCCCTTGAACACCTCGGCTGAGGCGCCAGAGACCGCGACGATCCGGTTGGCGGCTTGCAGCCGCGTCCAGGAGCTCCATGCGCTGAACGAGAACCCGATGACGACGACGAGCGCGGTGGACAGGATCACTGCCTTCAGGAGCGCAGCTACGGTCAAACGATTGAGCATCGGACACCCCGGTACGTGTTTTCGAAGTTCGTGGCCCCGAACGGCAGCCCTCACGAACTTCGCAAGACCAAAGGGATGCACGCAGCTTCACGCGCATGCGGCAGGCGCGCGAAGCGCATTTGGCCTCAAAAGGGTAAAAACTTAGACAGCGGCGCTGCCGTAAAATTACGGGGCGGTTAGGGTTAGAGGGCCTCGCCGGCTCGCGTTGACGAGGTTTGAGGCAAGTTGCTTCCTCATCGTCGTCCTGGCGAAAGCCTGGCTTTCGCCAGGACGACGATGGTGTGTTGGGCCGCTGGCGTGCCTTACAACTGCAGCGTTACCCCGCGCGGATCTTGCCGAGGAAGCCGGTCACCTCATGGCCGAGCTGCCGGCTCTGGGTCTCGAGCAGCTCCGAGGCGTGCTTCACATTGTCCGCGGCAGCCGCTGCGGCATCCGCATCGGCTTTGACGCCGCTGATGTTGTCCGAGACGTTCTTGGTGCCCTGCGCCGCGTATTGCGTGCTGCGGGTGATCTCCTGGGTCGCCGCGCCCTGCTCCTGCACGGCGGCGGCAATTGCGGTCGCGACCTCGTTGACCTCGCCGATGATGCCGCCAATGGTCTGGATCGCAGTGATGGCGTCGCCCGCGACCTTCTGGATGTCGGCGATCTGCTCCGAGATCTCCTCGGTTGCCTTCGCGGTCTGGCTCGCCAGCGACTTCACCTCGGAAGCCACCACCGCGAAGCCACGGCCGGCTTCGCCGGCGCGCGCAGCCTCGATCGTGGCGTTGAGCGCGAGCAGGTTGGTCTGCGCCGCGATCGTGTTGATCAGGCCGACGACCTCGCCGATGCGTCCTGCGGACTTCGCCAGACCCTGCACCGTGCCGTCGGTCTCGCGCGCCTGGGTGACGGCGCGGCCGGCGATGCCTGCGGCATGCGCCGCCTGCTGGCTGATGTCATTGATCGAGGCGCTGAGCTCTTCCGCGGCAGCCGCGACGCTGTCGACGCTCATGGAGGCATCGTTGGAGGCCTTGCCGGCCACCTGGACGCGGTCATTGGTCTGGCGCGACACGTTCGACAGGTCGCCCGAAGTCTTGCGCATCTCGCCGGAAGCTTCGCTCAGCTCGCCGAGGGTCTTGCGGACCGCGCCCTCGAACTCGCCGACATAGGCCTCGATCGCGCGCTGGCGTGCCGCGGCACCGGTGTTGCGCTCGCGCTCATGCTCCTCGATCTTGAGCTTGTCGGTGGCCTGCTGCTTGAAGGTCTCCAGGGCGCCGGCGAGCGCGCCGATCTCGTCCTTCCGGTCGAGATAGCCGCTGTCGACGGCAAGATCGCCGCCGGCGACCTTCAGCATGGCATCACGGATGGTGTTGAGCGGATGGATGACGCGGCGGCTAACCCGAACTTCCCCTCGGGATTTTTGTTAGAGCGTTGAGAGGATTTGAGAAGTTTGGATCGGGCTGATTTTGTAGGCATGTAAATGATGATTTTTGGCTTGCGAATGGCAGGTTTCCGTGATTCGATTCCGGCATGTTCGTCGCCCGCATTCCCAACCGCAACTCACCGCCCGCGATCCTGTTGCGCGAGAGCTATCGCGAGGGCGACAAGATCAAGTCGCGCACGCTGGCCAACCTGTCGCATTGGCCGGATGAGAAGATCGATGCGCTGCGCCGCGTCCTGAAAGGCGAGGAGCTGGTCTCGCCGGCCGAGCAACTGCGGATCGAGCGCTCGCTGCCGCACGGCCACGTGGCCGCGGTGCTCGGCATGGCGCGCCAGCTCGGACTGCATCGCCTTGTCCCGGACAAGCCCAGACGGTTGGCCAGGCTGGCTTTGGCCTTGATCGTGGCACGGGTGATCGAACCGGCCGCCAAGCTGGCCACGGCGCGCCAGCTCAGCGAGGCGACGGCGGCGCATTCGCTGGGCGAACTGCTCGATCTCAGCGCCGTCGACGAGGACGAGCTTTACGAAGCGCTCGACCTGCTCGGCACGGCCCAACCGGGGATCGAGGCGACGCTCGCCAAGCGCCATCTGCATGACGGCTCGCTGGTGCTCTACGATCTCACCTCCAGCTATCTGGAGGGGCGACATTGCGAATTGGCGCGGCATGGTTACAGCCGCGACGGTCGTTCCGACAAGCTGCAGATCGTGTTCGGCTTGCTGTGCGCCGCCGACGGCTGCCCGGTGGCGGTGGAGGTGTTCGAAGGTAACACCGCCGACCCGAGCACGCTGGCCGCGCAAGTCGACAAACTGAAGGCCCGCTTCAAGCTGTCGCGTGTGGTACTGGTCGGCGATCGCGGCATGATCACCAGCGCCCGTATCGAAGCCGATCTGATGCCGGCCGGGCTCGATTGGATCACCGCTCTGCGGGCGCCGGCGATCCGCAAGCTCGCCGAGGACGGCGGCCCGCTGCAATTGTCGCTGTTCGACGATCGCGATATGGCCGAGATCACGTCCCCCGACTTCCCCGGCGAGCGCCTGATCGTGTGCCGCAACCCGGATCTGGCCGACGAGCGTCGGCGCAAGCGCGGCGAGTTGCTGGCGGCGACCGAGAAGGATCTCGCCCGCGTCAAGGCCGCCGTGCAGCGTCAGCGCAACCCCTTGCGCGGCGAGGATGAGATCGGTCTGAAGGTCGGCGCCGTGCTGGGCAAGCGTAAGATGGCCAAGCACTTCCACCTCGCCATCACCGACACTTCGTTCGACTTCAGTCGGATCGAGGATGCCATCGCCAACGAAGCGTCGCTCGACGGCTTCTATGTGCTACGGACCAACGTGCCGGCCGAGAACCTCGACACCGCCGCCACGGTGCGTGCCTACAAGAGCCTGGCCCAGGTCGAACGCGCCTTCCGCACCATCAAGACCGTCGAACTGGAGGTGCGCCCGATCCACCATCGCCTCGCTGGCCGCGTGCGCGCCCACGTCTTCCTCTGCATGCTCGCTTATTACATCGTCTGGCACATGCGCCGCGCGCTGGCCCCGATCCTGTTCGACGATCACGACCGCGAGGCCGCCGACGCCGCGCGCGTCTCGCCCGTCGCCAAGGCCAGAGTCTCGGCCGCGGCCAGAACCAAGGCTAATCGCAAGCACACCCACGATGGCCGGCCCGTGCACAGCTTTCGAACGCTGTTGCAGGATCTCGCCACGCTCACACGCAACATCGTTCGCATCGGTCAGGACGCCCCGGCCGCTATGCTCACAAGTCCAACCCCACTACAACAAGACGTCTTCAATCGGCTCGGCATTCCTATCGCCCCATAATGTAGGCAGACGCGCCGTCACGCCCGCTGGAATTACACGCCAGCTCAAATGCTTACGTCGCTACTCAAGGGGAAGTTCGGGCTAACCAGCATGATCGCGCCGACGGCAAGCCCGATGGCGAGCGCCAGCAGCACGAGCTGCACGATCAGCGCGCGCTGCGCGCCACTGCGCTGCTCCAGTGTATGAGTCTTGGCGGCGTCGAGGGCGGCTTCCGCGACCGCGACCGCGCTCGCCATGCGGCCGACCGTGACCGGGCTCCACTGGTTCGCGGTCATCTCGGCCTTCTCGCCCTTGACCAGCGCATCCGCAAGGCGGTCGCGCAGGGTCAGATATTGCGGCTCGAAATAGGCGGTCTTGGCGGCGGTCATCGCGGAGGCGAGCCCCGCCGGCAGTTGCATGCCCGCGGTCGACAATTCCAGTGCCTTCCACATCGCGCTCGTGCCGCCGACATATTGGGTATAGGCGTAGCGGCCTTCCGGCGTGATCTTGCCGGCGGCAAGCCCGGTCGAGACGATCAGCGAGGCTTCACCCGCGGTGTTGCGCAACAGCCAGGCGTTCTGCTTGATCGACAGCAGCTGGTCGATCGCGGCATCCTGGTGGTTGACGGTGGCGGCCAGGATGTTCGAGAGCTTGTCGAGGGTATCGAGCAGGCCCTGCGTCGTCTCCATGTATTCCTTCGGCAGGCCGGCGCGGCGCTGATCCTTGGGCTTGGCCACATCCTCCCAGAACTGCTTCTGCTCGTCGGTCAACAATTTGAACAGCCGCGCGAACTCCGGCACCAGCGTGGCTGATTGCGGGAAGTCCATGGTCGGCAGCAGCTCGAGCGCTCGGGCCATCGCCGGCATCTGGTCGTCGCGCAGCGCGCGCAGATATTTCTCGATCGTGGCATCCATCGGCTCGGTCGCGTTCAGCAGCCGCGTGGTGGTCGAGCGGTCGGTGCGCAGATTGTGCATCGCCTTGAACAGGTCGGCGGAGGCGTCAGCGATCTGCGAAATGCGGTTGGCGGTCTTGAGGCGATCCCAGGACTCGTAGGCGGTGAGCGAGAGCGCCATCACCACGCAGATCGACGTGATCGCGATCACCGCCTTCAGAAGCGCGGATACGGTCAAACGATTCAGCATCGAAGCCCCCCAATTCCCATTTCAAAGTTCGCAAGAGACGCCCCGGCAACTCAAAAAACAGGGGGCGCGACAAGATAGGCAATCGCATGCCGTCTGCGGCTGGCTGCAAACGGTTTCGACATCTGAAACGAAAAGGGTAAAGTTTTAGGCTGGCGGCCTATCGTAGAAGTACGGAAATACTAGAAGTTGCAAGGGGTTGCTGGAATGGAACCGGCACGGCAGGCGCGCGTTAGGACACCATTAGCAATTTGCCTGAAGGGGGCCTTGCGATGCTGGTCGGTGTACTCGTCACCTTTCTCGTCGTCATTCTCGTGCTTTATCTCATCAACATGCTGCCGATGGACGGCCGTGCCAAGCAGATCGCGCGCGTCGTCGTGATCATCATTGGCGTCGTCTCGCTGCTGAAATACCTGACGGTGTTCTAGGGCTTCGCGGGGGTTCGCGTAGCCCGGATGGAGCGAAGCGAAATCCGGGGCCTTGCCCCAAGCTGCGTCGGTCCCGGATTGCGCTTCGCTCCATCCGGGCTACTGGGATGCCCAACAAAAAGCCCCGGCTTGCGCCGGGGCTTTTGGGATCCGAATGACTGCGCTCAGCCCGCCGCCTTGGCCTCGCGGCGGCGCGCGGTGAGGATGTATTCGGTGTAGCCGTTGGGCTGCTCGCGCCCCTTGAAGACGAGGTCGCTGGCCGCCTTGAACGCGACACCGTCGAAGGAGGGCGCCATCGGCTGATAGAGCGCATCGCCGGCGTTCTGCTTGTCGACGACGACGGCCATGCGCTTGAGGGATTCCATCACCTGCGCCTCGGTGATGACGCCCTGGTGCAGCCAGTTGGCGAGATGCTGGCTGGAGATGCGCAAGGTCGCGCGGTCTTCCATCAAACCGACATCGTGGATATCAGGCACCTTGGAGCAGCCGACGCCCTGGTCGATCCAGCGCACGACGTAGCCCAGAATGCCCTGGCAGTTGTTGTCGATCTCCTGCTTGACGTCGTCGGGCGCCCAGTTCGACTTCGACACCGGAATGGTGAGGATGTCCGAGAGCTTCGCGCGCGGCCCGCCCTTGGTGAGCTCCTGCTGGCGCGCGATGACGTTGACCTGGTGGTAGTGCAGCGCGTGCAGCGTCGCCGCGGTCGGCGACGGCACCCAGGCGGTGGTGGCGCCAGCCTGCGGATGGGCGAGCTTCTGTTGCAGCATGTCCGCCATCTTGTCGGGGGCGGCCCACATGCCCTTGCCGATCTGGGCGTGACCGGGCAGGCCGTCGATCAATCCCATGTCGACGTTCCAGTCCTCATAGGCCTTGATCCAGGCCTGCGCCTTCATCTCGTTCTTGCGGATCATTGGACCCGCTTCCATCGAGGTGTGGATCTCGTCGCCGGTGCGGTCGAGGAAGCCGGTGTTGATGAACATGATGCGCTTGGAGGCGCGCTGGATACAGGCCTTGAGGTTGACGGTGGTGCGCCGCTCCTCGTCCATGATGCCGACCTTCATCGTGTTCTCGGGAAGCCCCAGCATCTTCTCGACGCGGTCGAAGATCTCGCAGGTCAACGACACCTCGTCCGGGCCGTGCATCTTCGGCTTGACGATATAGGCCGAGCCGGTGCGGCTGTTCTTGACCTTGGAGTTGCCCTTGAGGTCATGGATCGCAAGCAGGCCCGAAACGGCGGCATCGAGCAGGCCTTCCGGAATCTCCTCGCCGTTCTCGTCCAGCACAGCGTCGGTGAACATGTGATGGCCGACATTGCGCATCAGCAGCAGGCTGCGGCCGTGCAGCTTCACCTCGCTTTTGCCGTCCGGCGTCTTGTAGCTGCGGTCGGCATTGAGCGAGCGGGTCAGCGTCTTGCCGCCCTTGTCGAAATCGGCCGACAGCGTGCCGTTCATCAGGCCGAGCGTGTTGCGATAGACCAGCACCTTGTCTTCGGCGTCGACGGCGGCAACCGAGTCCTCCATGTCGAGGATGGTGGAGACCGCAGACTCCATGATCATGTCGGCGACGCCGGCCGGATCGTCCTTGCCGATGGTGTTGCTGCGGTCGATCTTGACCTCGACATGCAGGCCGTTGTTGGCGAGCAGCACCGCGGTCGGTGCGGCCGCATCGCCCTGGAAGCCCGCGAATTGCGCGGCGTTCTTCAGCGCGGTGGCGTTGCCGCTCTTCAGCTTCACCGCGAGCTGGCCGGCGACCACGCTATAGGCGGTGACGTCGGTGTGGCTGCCGGTCGCGAGCGGAACGGCGGCATCGAGGAATGCCTTGGCCTTGGCGATCACCTTGTCGCCGCGCGCCTTGTTGTAGCCCTTGCCGGTATCGCCCGCATCGTGCGGGACCGCATCGGTGCCATAGAAGGCATCATAGAGCGAGCCCCAGCGCGCATTCGCCGCGTTCAGCGCGTAGCGCGCATTGGTGAGGGGGACGACGAGCTGCGGCCCGCAGATCTTGCCGATCTCCTCGTCGACATTGGCGGTCTCGACCTTCTGCGTCGCCGGCTCCGGCAGGAGATAGCCGATCTCCTTCAGGAAGGCAGTATAGGCGTTGATGTCGAACGGCTTGCCCTTGTTGGCGCGGTGCCAGTCGTCGATCTTGGCTTGCAGCGTGTCGCGGACCGCCAGCAGCGCACGGTTCTTCGGCCCCAGCTCCTTGATGATGGCGGCAAGTCCGGCCCAGAACGCGTCCGGCGCGATCCCCGTGTTCGGGGCCGCTTCCTTGGCGATGAAATCGAACAGGACGGGAGCGATCTTCAATCCATGGGCGTCGACGCGTTTCATGATGGGCTTTCTCGTTGGAAATGGCTGTTTTTGGCTGCTTTTGACTCGGCAGCAGCATAATGCGCCCATAAAGGACGGCTTTCGGGGCTCTATTAGCCCGAAAATCGGGGCCGTGAGAAGGCCCCCGGGGTCTGTCAAAATGTCAAGGCGGGGTGGCGGCAGACGCGCTGAGTTTCCGCGCGAGGAGGCTCGATCGCGCAGCATGCGCGCTGCGCTCCCTCCCCCCTTGCGGGGGAGGGCAGGGGAGGGGGGTGGCCCAGGAATAGGTGCGTCCGTATTCAACGATACGAGGCGCGCGTTGTTCAATCGAGAGAGTCCCCGTGTGGCACCCCCCTCCCTAACCCTCCCCCGCAAGGGGGGAGGGAACGCAGTCGAGCGTGGGGATGTAGCGCGGTCTCTCTCGGAAGAGCGCGCCCCTCAAATATTCGCGGCCAGATCCACGACCTCGTCGAACAGCACGCCGGTTGTCTTCAGCATCTGCTCGATCTCGTCAGCTGCATCTGCGACCGAACGCGTCGACGTATCGATCACGAGTTCGGCGCCTTGCGGCGTCTCGTAGTCGTTGCCGATGCCGGTGAAGGAGGCAAGTGCGCCGGCGCGGGCCTTCTTGTAGTGGCCCTTGGGGTCGCGCTCTTCGCAGACGTCCGCGGGCGTCGCGACATGGATCTCGCGGAATGCGGTGTCGGCGATGCGACGCGCTGCGGCGCGGTCCTCGCGGGCGGGCGACACGGCTGCGACGATCGCGATATGGCCGTTGCGGGCGAGATGCGTCGCGACTTCGGCGAGGCGGCGAATGTTTTCGCTGCGATCAGCAATGGAGAAACCGAGATCGCTGTTGAGCCCGGCCCGCACCGTGTCGCCGTCGAGCAGGATCGGAGAGCCGCCATTGGTGAACAACCGCCGTTCCAGCGCTTTCGCCAGCGTCGACTTGCCGGAGGCCGGGAGGCCGGTGAGCCAGACCACCGCACCGTTGTGGCGGTAGCGCGCGGACCGCTCGTCGGGCCGCAGCGCGGATTCCACCGGCACGATGTCGACCGGCACGGCGCGCTGGCCGGCATCGACCGACAGCACCAGACCGCCGCCGGCGATACGCCCGGAGACTTCAATCACGAGGCGCCCGGTGCGCGGATTCTCGGTGTAGGGATCGGTGGCAATCGGGTTCGAAAGAGAAATGTCGATCTCGCCGACATGGTTGCGCCCGATCGCCTTGTTCTCGACGCTCGAGAGCTCGCCGGGATCGACGGCCTTTTCGATGGCGACAACGGTGGCGCGGCTCTCCTTCGGGCCGCAGCGCACCAGGAGCTGGTCGCCCTTGGCAAGCGGCTTGTCGTGCAGCCAGAAGATCCGCGCGCGCAGCCGCCGCGTCTCGCGCGGGGCGGCCGCGGTATGCGCGATGATGTCGCCGCGCTCGACGAACAATTCGCGGTCGAGCGTGATGCCGACCGAGCGGCCGGCGCCCTGACGCCCGGCGACCGGGGTCACCGGCCAGCTCTCGACCGTCTTGATCTTCGCGATCTTGCCGGCGGGCATGATCACGATCTCGTCGCCTGCGTTGAGGCTGCCGGACTCGATGCGGCCGGCGACGATGCGGCGGTCGTCGAACTTGTAGATCGCCTGCACCGGCAGCCGCAGCGCCAGCGCTTCCAGCGGACGCGCCGGCTCGAGCCGGTCGAGTGCCTCGACCACGGTCGGACCCTTGTACCAGCCGATGCGATCGGTTCGCTCGGCGACCCCGTCGCCGTCGCGGGCGGAAATCGGGATCACTGCCGTCGGCTTCACGCCGAGGCTTTGCAGATGTGCGGAAATCTCGTCGCTGATCGCCTTGAAACGTTCAGCGGAGAAGTCGACGCGGTCCATCTTGTTGACGACGATGGCGACCTGCTTCACGCCGAGCAGATGCAGGAGATAGCCGTGCCGCCGGGTCTGGTCGCGCACGCCTTCGAGCGCATCGATGATCAGCACCGCGCCGTCGGCCTGCGAAGCGCCAGTGATCATGTTGCGCAGGAATTCGGCGTGGCCGGGCGCGTCGATCAGCACGATGTCGCGCGAATTGGTGCGGAAGCGGATCTGCGTGGTGTCGATGGTGATGCCCTGGTCGCGCTCGGTCTGGAGCGCATCGAGCAGGAACGACCATTCGAAGGCCATGCCGCGCCGCGCACTGACGGCCTTGAGCATTTCGAGCTTGCCGTCGGGCAGGCTGCCGGTCTCGTGCAAAAGGCGGCCGACCAGCGTCGACTTGCCGTGGTCGACATGGCCGACGATGACGATGCGGACTTGCGGTCGCGTCGTGCCGTTCGGGGTGGCGGGCGAAGCCGTGGTGACGATCATGTTCATACCGCGTGCATCCTAGATCAGAGATAGCCGGCGACGCGCAGGCGCTCGAAGGCGTCCTCGGTCTCGTGGTCGAGCGCGCGGCCCGCACGCTCCGGCACCTTGGTCTGTTCGAGCTCGATCAGGATCTCGTCGATGTTCGACGCGGTCGAATTCACCGGGTTGGTGATGTCCTGATCGCCCAGCGAGCGGTAGCGCTTGCCGTTTTGAGATAGATAAAGCGGGATGATCGGGATGTTCTCGCGCTTGGTGTAGGCCCAGATATCGGCCTCGGTCCAATGCAGGATCGGGTGGATGCGCAAATGGGCGCCCTGCGGCGGCGACGCGTTGAAATGGTCCCAAAACTCCGGCGGCTGGTCGCGCACGTCCCAATTGCCTTCGAGTCCGCGTGGCGAAAACACGCGCTCCTTGGCGCGCGTCGCCTCTTCGTCGCGGCGGATGCCGGCGATCAGGCCGTCAAAGCCGAATTTGGCGAGCGCCATCTTCAGACCTTCGGTCTTGCGCGCGGCGGAACGGGCGGCCGGGGGAAGCGTTGGGTCCACGGCATCGATCGGCGGGCAGGGTTCGACGCGCAGGTCGAGCTCCCATTCCTTCCCGTAGTGGTCGCGGAAACGATACATCTCCGGAAACTTCTTGCCGGTGTCGACATGGAGGGCGGGGAACGGCAATCGGCCGAAGAACGCCTTGCGCGCCAACCAGATCATGACGTTGGAGTCCTTGCCGAGCGACCACAGCAGGGCGATCTTCTTCAGGCGGGCAAAGGCCTCGCGGAAGATGTAGATGCTCTGCGCCTCGAGCTGGTCGAGATGATCCATGCTGGGGGCGGTTGGCTCGACCGGAATTTGCTGGGAAACGGGAGCCGCAAAGCTCCGTCCATTTGCGCCGGAATCGGTCCTAAGAATATGCATCTCTGCCACTTTGCGTTTGGAGGCGAAAATTCTATAGTTGCAGCGCGGAAGAGAAGAAAAATTTTCTCTTTGCGCGCTCGAAACGACACATATATAGAAAATAATTCCAGTCAACCCCGTATGTGGGGGAAGCGAGTATCGCATGCGGTTCCTGCCGGTGTTCCTCGATCTCACGGCCGGTCCGGTGGTCCTCATCGGCGCGGGCGAGCTTTTGCGCGCCAAGCTGCGCGTGCTCGCCGCCGCCGGGGCGCGCATTCGCGTGCATGCGATCGACCGAGATCAGGAGCTTGGCGGACTCGGCACTGATGATGCTGCCCGTGTCGAATTCGCCGATAGCGATCCGCTGACCGCCGATCTTGCCGGCGTCATCGCCATCGTCTGCGCGGGCGCGGGCGATATCGGTGTTGCGATGTCGGTTCGCGCAAAGGCGCTGGGCCTGCCCGTCAACGTCATGGACGATCTCGAACACTCCAGCTTCATTTTCCCGGCGATTGTCGATCGTGGCGACGTCGTGGTCGCGGTCGGCACGGGCGGAACGTCGCCGGTGGTGGCACGGCGCGTGCGTGAGAAGATCGAGGCGCTGCTGCCGTCGCGCATCGGCGAGCTCGCCGAGTTCATCGGCGGCTTCCGCAAATCCATCAACGAGCGCATCACCGAGTTTCCGTTGCGCCGCCGCTTCTGGGAGCGCGTCATCGACGGTTCGATCGGCGCCTCCGTGCTCGCCGGCCGCAAGAGCGAGGCGGAAGCCGCGCTTAAGCAGATATCCGATCCGTCCGCCTTCGCGCGTGCCGGCAAGCCGGAAGGCTCCGTCGCGCTGGTCGGTGCCGGCCCCGGCGATCCAGATCTTCTCACCATCAAGGCGCTACGCGCGTTGCAGGATGCCGATATCGTCTTTCATGACGAGTTGGTTTCGCCGGAAATTCTCGACCGCATCCGCCGTGACACCACGCGCGTTCCGGTCGGCCGCCGCGTCGGCAAGCCCGGCATCGGCCAGGACGCCATCAACCGGCGGATGATCGAGGCGGCACGAGCCGGCCAGCGCGTGGTGCGGCTGAAGGGCGGCGATCCCTTCGTGTTCGGCCGCGGCGGCGAAGAGATTGAAGCCTTGCGCGCGGCGGGCGTCGCCTACTCGATTATTCCCGGCATCACCGCTGGGCTCGGCGGCGCCGCCGATTTCGAGGTGCCGCTCACTTACCGTCACGAAGCGACCCGCATCACCTTCCTCACCGCGCACAAGGCGCGCGATGCCGAGACGGTCGACTGGTCGACGCTGACCGACACCAAAATGACCGTCGTCGTCTACATGGGCATGACGGCGGCGCCTGCCGTGCGCGCCGGCCTGTTTGCCGCCGGCCGCTCGCCGGAAACGCCGGTCGGCGTGTTCGCCCGCGTCACGCGTCCCGATGCGCAAGGCGCCATCGGCATGCTTCGCGACCTGCCCGAGCTCGTGCGGCGGACCAATGGTGGTCCTGCCATCCTCATCATCGGCGATGTGGTCCGGCATGCCGGTTCCCTTCGCCGCGAAACCGCCGAGAAAACTCCAAAGCAAATTATCTCTGACCTCCTGGATGCAGCCGAATGACCTCCCCGCTTGAACAGAAGAAGATCAAAATCGCCGGCCCCTCGGTCGTGACCGCCAACCGCACCTGGGACGGCATCGTGGTCTATCGGACCGCCGCCAAGGGCTGGTCCGCGGACCTGTCGGAAGCCGCGATCGTGCGCAACTCCGATGAGGCGAAAGCGTTGCTTGCCGAGTCCGTGGCCGATGACGTCGGTGCGATCGGCCCCTATATCGCGCCGGTGCAGATCGGCGAGGACGGCAGAATCGAACCCGGCAATCTGCGCGAACAGATCCGCCGCACCGGCGTGACAATCGGGTCGCCGGTCCAGGTTTAAGGCACTCTCTCATGTATGCTTACGACGAAATCGACCGCACGCTCGTCAACGAGCGCGTCTCGGAGTTCCGCGACCAGGTGAAGCGGCGCCTCTCCGGCGAGCTCACCGAGGACGAGTTCAAGATCCTGCGCCTGCAGAACGGCGTCTATCTGCAGCTGCACGCCTACATGTTCCGTGTCGCGATCCCCTACGGCACGCTGGCGTCGAACCAGTTGCGGCAGCTTGCCCATGTCGCGCGCAAATACGATCGGGGCTACGGCCATTTCACCACGCGGCAGAACATCCAGTTCAACTGGATCAAGCTTGCCGAACTGCCGGATGCGCTGGCCGATCTCGCCGAGGTCGGCATCCACGCAATGCAGACCTCCGGCAACAACATGCGCAACGTCACCTCGGACCAGTGGGCCGGCGTCGCGCCCGGCGAGATCGAGGACCCGCGCATCTGGTCGGAGCTGATCCGCCAGCACACCACGCTGCATCCGGAATTCTCCTTCCTGCCGCGCAAGTTCAAGATCGCGATCACCGCGTCGGATCACGATCGCGCCGCGATCAAGATCCACGACATTGGCCTCAGGCTGATCAAGAACGAGAAGGCCGAAACCGGCTTCGAGGTGCTGGTCGGCGGCGGCCTCGGCCGTACTCCGTTCATCGCCAAGACCATCAAGCATTTCGTCCATGGCCGCGACATCCTCAGCTATATCGAGGCTATCTTACGCGTCTACAACCAGTACGGCCGCCGCGACAACATCTACAAGGCGCGCATCAAGATCCTGGTGCACGAGCTCGGCATCGAGAAATTCTCCCGCGAGGTCGAGGATGAGTGGCAGCATATCCAAAACTCCTCGCTTCAGATCGACGACGAGGTGATCGAGGACATTCGCTCGCGTTTCACCTATCCGGCTTACGAGAAGCTGCCGCACATGCCGGACGAGCTGCGTCAGGCCGCGGCCGATGCCGACTTCGAAGCGTGGCGCAAGAACTCGGTGGCCCCGCACAAGAACCAGGGTTATTCCATCGTCACGATCTCGCTGAAGCCGATCGGTGCGCCTCCAGGCGACGCCACGGCCGAGCAGATGGACGCGCTGGCCGATCTCGCCGACAAATACTCCTTCGGCGAGATCCGCGTCGGCCACGAGCAGAATTTGGCGTTGCCGCATGTTGCCAAGCGCGACCTGCCGGCGCTGTGGAAGGCGCTCGACAAGCTCGGCCTTGCGACGCCGAACGTCAATCTGATCACGGACATCATCGCCTGCCCGGGGCTCGACTACTGCTCGCTGGCAAATGCGCGCTCGATTCCGATCGCTCAGGAATTGACGCGGCGCTTCGCCAATCACGAGCTCGCCAATTTGATCGGCCGGTTGCACATCAACATCTCCGGCTGCATCAATGCCTGCGGCCATCACCATGTCGGCCATATCGGCATTCTCGGTGTCGAGAAGAACGGCGAGGAGGTCTATCAGATCACCATCGGCGGCCGCGCCGACGAGAATGCTGCGCTCGGCAATCTGATCGGCCCCGGCGTGAAGTTCGACGAGGTTGCCGACGTCGTCGAGGACATCGTGGAATCCTATCTGGCATTGCGCGAACGGCCCGAAGAGCTTTTCATGGACACGGTGAAGCGCCTCGGCGTCGAGCCCTTCAAGGAGCGCGTCTATGCCACTCGTTAATGGCGGAAAGATCGTCGACGACAGCTTCGTCAAGCTCGCCGTCGATACGCCGCTGCCCGAGGGCGGCGACATCCTGGTGCCGGCCGAGCGCTTCCTGAGCGATGCGGAAGCGTTGCTCGCGCGCGGCGGCAAGGTCGGCGTGATCTGGCCGAACAATCGCGACATCGGCGAGCTGGCGCCGTATCTCGGAAAACTCGCCGCCGTCGCGCTGGTGTTCCCGACCTTCCGCGATGGGCGCGCCTATAGTCAGGCGCGGCTGCTGCGCGAGCGCTACAATTATCGCGGCGATTTGCGTGCCACCGGCCAGGTGCTGCGTGACCAGTTCGTGTTCATGCTGCGCGCCGGCTTCGATTCCTTCGAGGTCAAGAAGCAGGCCGATGCGGAAGCGTTCATGCAGACCGCGAAGCGCTATTCGGTGTTCTACCAGCCGACCGGCGACGGCCGCATCACGGCGCTGCACCGGCGCATGCAGTTGCGTCACTCCGAAGGTGTCGGCACGTGAACGCAATCGCACCTCAGGTTTCATCGGTCTCTGAGCTGCCCTCGGCGGAGGAGCTCGACCACGCGTTGCGCGATGCCTCGCCCGCGGAAGTCATCGCTGCGGCCCTGAAGGCGGTCGGCCGCGACAAGCTTGCACTGGTGTCGTCCTTCGGCACGGAATCGGCGACGCTGCTCAAGGTCATGGCGGATGTCGATCCGGCGATCCCCGTGGTGTTCCTCGACACCGGCTGGCTGTTCGAGGAGACGCTGGCCTATCGCGACACGCTGATCGCGACGCTGGGGTTGAAGGACGTCCGCTCAATCAAGCCGGCCGAGCAGACGCTGTCGCGCGAAGATCCCGACCGCGATCTGTGGTTCTCCGATCCCGACGCCTGCTGTCGCATCCGTAAAGTGGAGCCGCTGGCGCGCGCGCTCAAGCCGTTCGCGGCCTGGATCAACGGCCGTAAACGCTTCCAGGGTAACGCGCGCGCCGACATTCCGGTCGTCGAGGACGACGGCGTGCGATTGAAATTCAATCCCTTCGCCAATGTCTCGCGCGAGGAGATCGAGGCGATTTTCGTCCGCGCCAAATTGCCGCGTCATCCACTGACGGAGTCTGGTTTCCTGTCGGTTGGGTGTATGCCTTGCACGAGCAGAACGGCCGAAGGCGAGGATGAGCGCGCCGGTCGGTGGCGCGGCCGGGCCAAGACAGAATGCGGCATTCACACGATGAAGACTTCGTAGCACAGTCAGGCTGTCGCGCCGCGAACAAGAAAATCCGGTTCCGTTGACTTAGGAGCGTTTCGACCCGAGTTATGCCCGCATGCCATCGATGACGCCGATGTCGTCGAGGTGAATGGAGATGGACATGATGCGCCGTATCGTCCCGCTCGCGGCAGGCCTGCTCTGGGCGGGCTTCTGGGCAAGCTCGGTTTTCGCTGCTGATATCAATCTTCTGAACGTGTCGTACGATCCGACCCGCGAACTCTATGCCGAGTTCAACAAGGCGTTCGCGAGCGCCTATCAGAAGGAGACCGGCAAGAGCGTCGAGATCAAGCAGTCGCATGGCGGCAGTGGCTCGCAGGCGCGTGCGGTGATCGACGGATTGCAGGCCGATGTGGTGACGCTCGCGCTTGCCTATGACATCGATGCCATCGCCGCGAAGGGCCTCACCACGGCCGACTGGCAGAAGCGGCTGCCGCAGAATTCATCGCCCTATACCTCGACCATCGTGTTCCTGGTGCGCAAGGGCAATCCCAAGGGCATCAAGGATTGGGACGACCTGCTCAAGCCCGGCGTCGCGGTGATCACGCCGAACCCGAAGACCTCGGGCGGTGCGCGCTGGAACTATCTGGCCGCCTGGGGCTATGCCCAGAAGAAGCTCGGCTCGGCCGACAAGGCCAAGGACTTCATCGCAAAACTCTATCAGCAGGTGCCGGTGCTCGACACCGGTGCGCGCGGTGCGACCGTGACCTTCGTCGAGCGCGGCGTCGGCGACGTCCTGCTCGCCTGGGAGAATGAGGCGTTCCTCGCCCTGAAGGAGTTCGGACCGGAGAAATTCGAGATCGTGGCGCCGCCGCAATCGATTTTGGCCGAGCCGCCGGTGACGATCGTCGACAAGGTTGCCGATAAAAAGGGCACCCGCAACGCCGCCGATGCCTACCTTCAATATTGGTATACCAAGGAAGGTCAGGAGATCGCCGCGCGCAATTTCTACCGTCCGCGCGATCCCGAGATCGCCAAGAAATATGCAAACTCCTTCGCCAAGGTCGAGCTGTTCACGATCGACGAATTGTTCGGGGGCTGGACAAAGGCGCAGAAGGAACATTTTGCCGACGGCGGCGTCTTTGATCAGATCTACAAGAACTGATCGGGCGCTGTCGGAGGGGCTTTAGCAGGGGGCGTGGTGAGCGCAATCGCAGCACGACGCCGGACATTGCCGGGCTTCGGTCTCACGATGGGACTGACGCTTTCCTGGCTGTCCGTCATCATCCTGATTCCGCTCGCCGGCCTGTTCCTGAAATCGTTTGAGCTGAGCCCCGAACAGTTCTGGGCCATCCTCTCCAGTCGCCGCACCTTGAACGCGCTCAGGGTCTCCTTCGGCCTCGCCTTCGCGGCGGCCTGCGTCAATTTGGTGATGGGCAGCATCATCGTCTGGGCTCTGGTGCGCTACCGCTTCCCCGGCCGCCGCATGTTCGATGCCATTGTCGACGTACCTTTTGCGCTGCCGACCGCCGTTGCCGGCGTCGCGCTGACCGCGCTGTTCGCCGAGAAGGGCTGGCTCGGCGCGCCGCTGGCGGCGCTCGGCATCAAGGTGGCGTTCACGCCGCTCGGCATCTTCGTCGCCATGATCTTTATCGGCATCCCCTTCGTTGTGCGCACGGTGCAGCCCGTGCTGCAAGACCTCGATCCCGAGATTGAAGAAGCCGCTGGCAGTCTCGGCGCCAGCCGCTGGCAGACCATCATTCGCGTGATCCTGCCTTCGCTCGCGCCGGCGCTGCTCACGGGACTCGCGCTCGCCTTCGCCCGCGCGGTCGGTGAATACGGTTCGGTGATCTTTATCGCCGGTAATTTGCCGAACGTTTCCGAGATCGCGCCACTCCTGATCGTGATCCGGCTCTCCGAATTCCGCTATGCCGACGCGACCGCGATCGCGGTCGTCATGCTCGTCGTGTCGTTCGTGATCATCTTCGCGGTCAATCGGCTCCAGCGCTGGGCGCAGAGCCGGATCCCGGCGCGTTGAGGTCGGATGCGATGACGATGCAGATCGCAGATTCCGTTTCGCTCTCGTCGCCGGATGCGAAGGCGCGCGCGCATGCGGCGGCCGCGCGCGACAACCTTCGCACCGAGCCGAGGGCGGTGCGTATCACCATCATCGCGCTGGCGGTGCTGTTCCTCAGCGTCTTTGTCGTGCTGCCGTTGGTGGTCGTGTTCGCGCAAGCCTTCTCGAAGGGCGTCCTTGCCTATCTCGCGGCGCTCGCCGAGCCGGAGGCGTTGTCCGCGATCAAGCTGACGCTGCTGGTGGCGGCGATCTCGGTCGGCCTCAATCTCGTGTTCGGCCTGGTCGCGGCCTGGGCTATCGCCAAGTTCGAGTTCAAGGGCAAGACCTTCCTGATCACGCTGATCGACCTGCCGTTCTCGGTGAGCCCGGTGATCTCGGGCCTCGTCTTCGTGTTGCTGTTCGGCGCGCAGGGTTACTTTGGCGGCTGGCTGCGCGATCACGACATCCAGATCCTGTTCGCGGTGCCCGGCATTGCGCTGGCAACCACCTTCGTGACCTTTCCCTTCGTCGCGCGCGCGCTGATTCCCCTGATGCAGGAGCAGGGGACGCAGGAAGAGGAGGCCGCGATCTCGCTCGGCGCCTCCGGACTTCAGACCTTCTTCCGCGTCACGCTGCCCAACATCAAATGGGGCGTGCTCTACGGCGTGCTGCTCTGCAACGCGCGCGCCATGGGCGAGTTCGGCGCGGTCTCCGTCGTCTCCGGCCACATCCGCGGCGAGACCAACACCATGCCGCTGCTGGTCGAGATCCTCTACAACGAATACCAGTTCGTCGCCGCATTCGCGATCGCCTCGCTGCTCGCGACGCTGGCGCTGATCACGCTGATCGCAAAGACCGTTCTCGAACGTCATCTCGACGAAGGACACGACGCCCGTGACCATTGAAGTCAGGAATCTTGTCAAGAAATTCGGCAGCTTTGCAGCCCTCGACGGCGTCGACCTCAAGGTCGACAACGGCGAACTGCTGGCGCTGCTCGGGCCGTCCGGCTCGGGCAAGACCACGCTGCTGCGGATCATCGCGGGGCTCGACTGGCCCGATTCCGGTGAGGTCGCCTTCAATGGCGAGGATGCGCTGGCGCAAGGCGCGCGCGAGCGTCATGTCGGCTTCGTGTTCCAGCACTACGCGTTGTTCCGTCATATGACGGTGTTCGAGAACGTCGCCTTCGGCCTCCGCGTGCAGCCGCGCGCGGTCCGGAAGGAAGAGGCGGCGATCCGCGCGCGGGTCAAGGAGTTGCTCGATCTCGTGCAGCTCGACTGGCTCGCCGACCGCTATCCAAGCCAGCTCTCCGGCGGTCAGCGCCAGCGCATCGCGCTGGCCCGTGCGCTCGCGATCGAGCCGCGCATCCTGCTGCTCGACGAGCCGTTCGGCGCGCTCGATGCCAAGGTGCGAAAAGAGCTGCGTAAATGGCTGCGCTCACTGCATCACGAGATCAACGTCACCTCGATCTTCGTCACCCATGACCAGGAGGAGGCGCTGGAAGTCGCCAACCGTGTCGTGGTGATGGACAAGGGCAAGATCGAGCAGATCGGCTCGCCCGAGGACGTCTATGAAAGCCCGGCGACGGCCTTCGTCCACGGCTTCATCGGCGAATCCATCGAGCTTCCGGTCCATGTTGCCGACGGCGCGGTCCGGCTCGGTGACCGGCCGCTCGCTCTTGCGGTAGATGGGCTTACGCCTGGCGCGTCAAAACTATTCGTGCGGCGACATGACATGCTGGTCGGCCCGCCCGGCAGCGGCGCCTTCGAGGGCTCCGTGCAGCACGTCCGGAATTTCGGGCCGGTGCAGCGGGCCGAGGTCGCGTTGTCCGGCGGCGAAACCATTGAGATCGACGCCCCCCGCAACAAGGAACTGCGCGCCGGCGACACGGTCGGGCTCCAGCCGCGGCGCTACCGGATATTTGCGGGCTAGGGGAGGCTGTCATTCCGGGATGGTCCAAAGGACCAGACCCGGAATCTCGAGATTCCGGGTTCAGTGCTGCGCACTGCCCCGGAACGACTTGCGTCGATTTTCCGCAAAATTCACCTTTCAGCCACGGTTGGTATGCAACAACGGCCCCTCATTTGGGGGCTCCGATTCATGCGCGCTGCGGCCGCGATACTCATCACTTTGCTGCTTGCCGGCTGTGCCGGCAACGAAGCGCCGGTCCAGCAGCCGTCCATGTATGCCGACATGGCGGTCCCGGGCTCGAAGCTTGATGCGCAGGCCGCCGCGGTGATGATCTCGCAATACCGCCAGAACAACAGCCTCGGCACCGTCGTCATCGATCCCGAGTTGATGTTGCTCGCGGAATCCCAGTCCCAGGCCATGGCAGCCGCCAACAAGATGGACCATGACGTCCGCGCGCCCTTGGCCAAGCGGCTCAGTGCCGGCGGCTATCCGGCGAGCGTGGCGGTCGAGAACGTCTCGGCCGGCTATCATACGCTGGCGGAAGCGTTTTCCGGCTGGCGCGACTCGCCCCCGCACCGGGCCAACATGCTCAAGAGCGGTGTCACAAAATTGGGCATAGCGGCGGGCTATGCTCCAGGCACCAAGTACAAGGTGTTCTGGACCATGATCCTGGCGTCGACGGACCCTCGATAAGCCAGACTTGATCCCGGGATGCATTGACGCCGCGGCGAACTGTCGCCACGGTTGCTCGCCATCTGCTATTGTTCCCGCATGACCGATCACACCAGTCCGGAATCCGCCAGCGTCCCCGCGAATGCGCAACGTGTCCTGGTGTTGCAGGGCGGCGGCGCGCTCGGCTCCTATCAGGCCGGCGGCTATCAGGCCCTGTGCGGCTATGGCTTCGAGCCCGAATGGGTCGCCGGCATCTCGATCGGCGCGGTCAACGCCGCCATCATCGCCGGCAATGAGGGCCACACCCGCGTCAAGCGGCTCAAAGAATTCTGGGAGATGGTCTCGGCGCCGGTGCCCTGGAAGCCGATCGGCAAGAGCGAACACAGCCGCGAGCTGTTCAATTCAACCAGCGCCGCGCTGATTGCGACCTTCGGCGTGCCCGGCTTCTTCACGCCGCGCATTCCGCCCGCGCCGCTCTGGCCGCCCGGCCATCCGGAAGCGGAAAGCTATTACGACACCGCGCCGCTGAAGAAGACGCTGGAGCGGCTGGTTGATTTCGACCGCATCAACGATCTGAAGACACGCCTGTCCGTCGGCGCCGTCGGCGTCACCTCGGGCAACTTCAAATATTTCGACAATTTCGAGTTCAAGAAGCTCGGCAAGAAGATCGGCCCCGAGCACATCATGGCCTCCGGCGCGCTGCCGCCCGGCTTTCCGTCCGTCGTCATCGACGGCGAGCATTATTGGGACGGCGGCATCGCCTCCAACACGCCGCTCGACTACGTGCTGGATGCGGAGCTCGACCGCGACCTGTTGATCTTCCAGGTCGATCTGTTCAGCGCGCGCGGCGATTTACCGACATCGCTGCTCGAGGCCGCCGAGCGCGAGAAGGACATCCGTTTTTCCAGCCGCACGCGGATGAACACCGACAAGAACAAGCAGTTGCACAATGCCCGCAGGGCCGTGCGCGACCTGATCGGTAAATTGCCGGATTATCTGAAGAACGATCCGTCCGTCGAATACCTCGCCAAGGCATCGCGCGAAAGCACCGTGACCGTGGTGCACCTGATCTATCGCAGCAAGAACTACGAATCCTCGTCCAAGGATTACGATTTCTCGCATGTCGGCATGGTCGAGCATTGGGAAGCCGGGGTGCACGACGTCCACCTGTCGATGCGCCACAAGGACTGGCTCGAGCGGCCGCAGTCCGGCGAGACCATGGTGACCTACGATCTCACGGGGGACGTCACCGCGCCCCCGCCAAAAAGGAGCTGATAATATGGGTAGTCTGTCAGGCAAGAACGCCGTCGTGACCGGTTCGACCAGCGGCATCGGGCTCGCCTATGCGCGCGCCTTCGCCGGCGCCGGCGCCAACGTCGTCATCAACGGCTTCGGCTCTCCTGAAGACATCGAGAAGGAACGCGCGAAAATCGAGTCCGACTTCAAGGTGAAGGCGATCTACTCGCCCGCCGACATGACCAAGCCTGCGGAAATCGCCGGGATGATCGCGCTTGGCGAGAAGACCTTCGGCTCGGTCGATGTTCTCGTCAATAACGCCGGCATCCAGTTCGTCTCGCCGATCGAGGAATTTCCGCTGGAAAAGTGGGACCAGATCATCGCGATCAACCTGTCCTCGGCCTTCCATGCCATCCGCGCCGCGGTCCCCGGTATGAAGAAGAGGGGCTGGGGCCGCATCATCAACACGGCGTCGGCGCACTCGCTGGTCGCCTCGCCCTTCAAGTCGGCCTACGTCTCGGCCAAGCACGGCATCGCCGGTCTGACCAAGACCGTGGCGCTGGAAGTGGCCACCAACAAGATCACCTGCAACTGCATCAGCCCGGGCTATGTCTGGACGCCGCTGGTGGAGAAGCAGATCCCCGATACGATGAAGGCGCGCAGCCTCACGCGTGAGCAGGTCATCAACGACGTGCTGCTCGACGCGCAGCCGACCAAGGAGTTCGTCACCTCCGAGCAGGTCGCCGCGCTGGCGCTGTTCCTGTGCAGCGACGATGCCGCGCAGATCACCGGCACCAACCTGTCGATCGACGGCGGCTGGACCGCGGAGTAGTCGACGTTATTTCAACTGGCTCTTTGTCATGCCCCGCCACCGGGTCTCGCCTTCGGCGAGCCCGATGACTGGCTCCGGCGGGGCATCCAGTATGCCGCGGCCCATCGATTCAAACACAGCCGCCTCGGAGTACTGGATCGCCCGGTCCCGGCGCTGCCAAGGCTACGCCGGGCCACAAGGGTGCTCGGCCGCCGAAGCTTTAGCGAAGGCGGCAAGCCGGGCGATGACTGAGAGAAGGTGCGGGCTTTCGTTCAATGGCTCCAGGCCAGAGCCGTCACGATGGCGGATGACAGGTTCAATTCCGTGAACATGATCTTGCCGGCGACCACGAAGAGGACGCTGGCGAGCGTCAGGCGCAGCACCGTTTCGGGAACGCGCGTGGCGCTGTAGCTGCCGACGATGATGCCTGGCAGCGAGCCCAGCAGCAGCACGCCCATCAGAGCCCAATCCACGTCGCCAAGCGCCCAATGTCCGGTCCCTGCGAGCAGCGTCAGCGGCACCGCGTGCGCGATGTCGGAGCCCACGATGGTCGCCATCGGCAGGCGCGGGTAGAGCAGCAGCAGCACGGTCACGCCGACCGCGCCGGCACCGACGGACGAAATTGACACCAGCACACCGAGCACGGCGCCTGTGGCCACGGTCGCAATCGCGGTTGTACGGTCGTCCACGCGCTCCAGTTTGCTGCGGTAGCGCTCCATGATCGCCTTGCGGAAGATCAGCGAGGTCGCGGTCAGTATCAGCGCAAAGCACAACACCAGATTGATCAGGCTGCGCTCGGCATCGCTCTGGAGATCGAGCTTCCAGAGCACGAGCAGCGTCAGAGCGCTTGCCGGAATGCTGCCGCAGGCAAGCCGCAGTACCGCTGGCCAGTGCACGCTACGCGACCAGCCATGGACCATGCTGCCACCGGTCTTGGTCGCGGCGGCATAGAGCAAGTCAGTCCCGACGGCCGTCGATGGATGGACGCCGAACAGCAGGATCAGGAGCGGCGTCATCAGTGACCCGCCACCCACGCCGGTCATGCCCACAAGCAGGCCGACGCCGAATCCCGAGGCGACGTAGAGCGGATCAATCATGTCAGCGGAAATCTTAGGTTCATCTTGTCAGTCAGACAATACGACGTAGAATAAAATTTCCCTGCGGCGCAACCGTTTGAACCAAATAAGAAAAATCATGCTGTAGAAGTGGGCCTAGATAGCCGATTTTCTGCTTTCGCGAGCCGTCCGCGAGATCGCTGTTCCCCGCAGGCCGGCCGCACGGCCTATTTGCCAAACGCCAGCACGTGCAATCCCAGCCGCTGTCGCACGATCCAGAACAGCAGCACCGTCTCGAAGCTGAGCGAGATCGAGGTCGCGGCCGCGGCGCCGTGGCCGCCGAAGCGCGGCACCAGCGCGATGCAGAGCACGAGGTTCATCAGGAAGGCCAGTGCATAGGCCAGCGCGCAGATCTTCTGCTGGCCCAGCATGTTGAGCAGGCGTTCGACCGGGCCGATCGCGGCGCGCACCACGAGCCCGATGGCGGCGACGAACATGATGTCGTAGCCGACCACGAATTGCGGCCCGAACAGCCAGAGCAGCGGCTTGCCGAGCGCAAGCAGCACCATGGTCGCGGCCAGCGACGGCCAGAACGTCCAGTTGATGGCGTGCGCCACATAGGCGGACAGGCGCGCCTTGTCGCCGAGCGCGTTGTATTCGGCAAAGCGGTGCGCCGTCGTCGCCGACATCGCGTAGTGTATGAACGAGACCAGCGCCAGCGTCTTGACCACTGCGAAGTAGACGCCGACCTCGTCGGACGGGCGAAATTGCTGAAGCACCAGCACGTCGGTGTAGGAGAGCAGCAGGTAAAAACTCTCGACCAACAGGATCGGTAGCGAGACGGCGAGCCAGCCGCTGACGTCATAAGCCTTGGGGCCGGGCTCGATGTGGTCGGCGAGCTTGCGGTTCAGCACCACCATCTGGCCTGTCATCGCGATCCAGACTGCGCCAGCGCTCGCCACCATCGCAGCGACAGCGCCGAGATGGTAGCCGAGCAGGAAGGCGCAGGCCGTAATGCCGATAATCAGCGCCTGGCGGATGATGAATTGCGGCATCAGTCCGAGCTGCATCCAGTCGTGCGAGCGGGCGATGCCGTCCTGGGTGTTGGCGACGACGAAGGCGGGCAGCGTCATGCAGCCGATATAGAGCGGCAGCTCCTCGGCCGGATCGATCCACGGCGACAGCAGCTTGACGATGCCGGCGAGGGCGAGCGACACCAGCGTGGAAACTGCAAAGGTCAGCCAGCGGCTGCCGGAGAGAAAGCCCCGCAGCAGCGCATGCTCGCCGCTGGCGCGGTACTCCGGGATGATCTTCTGCGCGGAAGCCGAGATGCCGAAATCCATCATGCTGCCGAGCAGCAGCACCCAGGTCCAGACATAGACATAAATGCCGTAGTCGGACGTGCCCATCCAGCGTGCGAGCAGAACCTGCGAGAAATAGGCAAGGCCTGCACTGATCACGCGGATGATGAAGATGGTGCCGGCCAGCCGCCGCGTCAGCGACGCTTCGCTCGACCCGCCCGTCAACTTGCCGCGCAGCCGCGCGATCAGCCCGGCCGGTACGGTCGTTGCGGGTTCTGAATCCATCACGGCCACGTCGAAAAACCCCAGGGCGTCCCGCATGCAGCGGCAGCGTTCGGGATTAGCAACCATTCGTTAAGATTCGGTTGGGTGTTTGCCCCAATCGCGCTGTCGTCCCGGATCTGCGCGCGCCTGTGGCGCACTTGTCCGGGACGACAGCTGAGAGTAGGCGACACCAATGCAACCTACTCGCCGTCGTCTACTTTCGCCGGGACGACGACGACCGGTCACTCCAAATTCGTATTGAACTCGTACGACTTCTCCGGCCCGACCAGCGTGAACTTCAGCGCCGCGCCGTCGGGCTTGGCGCCCGGCGGCAGTCCGTCGAGCTCGAAGGAGAAACGCTTGACGCCGGGCGGGCTGTGCTCGACCGGCGCGGGGATCGGCAGCGACCAATCGAGTGTCGGCCCTTCCACGAACAAATTGACGTTGCGGCTATCCGGCGCGACCACGTCGACGATCACCTTTTTGGCGCCGTCGCGCTTGACGTCGCGGATGGTCAGCGGATTGGGATCGCCGACATTGGCGGGCTTGGGCACGGTGTCGAGTGCCGCAAACAAATTGGCGTCCTCGGTCGAGGCGACGCTGTTGAAGCCGAGCTCGGCGCTGGCCTCGACGGGAATGCAGAGTTTTTCACACACCGCGTAGTTGATCTCGGCGCGCAGTGTCACCGGCTTGTCGGCCGCCTTGGCGACGATGCGCAGGGGCAGCACGATCTTGTTGTGATAGCCGATCGAATGGCCGCCCGCGCCGTCGTCGAATTTCAGCGGCGCCGGCCACAATACCGTCACTGCCTCGACATTGTCCGACTTCGAGAAGTCGAACCGCGGTGGAACGCCGGAATCGCCGGGCGTCCGCCAGTAGGTCTTCCATCCCTGCTGCAGCTCGAAGGCGATGCCGCCGAGCAGGACCGCGCCGCTCCGCGAACCGGCCAGCAGCTGCACTGCGGAATGTCCGTCGCGCTGCCAGGGCGAAGAGTCGCCGGCACGGGCCGCCATCGCCAGCGACGACGCAAGCAGGGTTGTCGCGACGCCAATCGCCGCACGCATTGGAACTCTGGTGAGCATGGTACGTCTTTACAGGGTCCCCCGAGGGCAAACCATTGAATTGCTTGTGATGGATGCACTGGAATCGGGTCGCCGCAAGCCTTGATTTGACAGCGGCCAGGCCCGACATCAGGATAGGAATTGAAACCGGAGTGCTTCAGCGATGGCTTCCGCAGGCAAGACGACTGGCGACAGCACCCGGAGCGCGGGCCCGGCGCCACCCAGCTCGGCCGGATATCTCGACGGCCGGCTCCTGATCGCGATGCCCGTGATGGGTGATTCCCGCTTCGAACGCTCGGTGATCTATCTCTGCGCCCATTCGGCGGAAGGCGCGATGGGTATCATCGTCAATCATCCGGCCGGCAGCATCGACTTTCCCGAGCTCCTCATGCAGCTCGGCATCATCAATAAGGGCGAGCACATCAAGCTGCCGGAAAACGCCGAAAGCATGAAGGTGCTGCGCGGCGGCCCGGTCGATACCGGGCGCGGCTTCGTGCTGCATTCCAGCGATTTCTACATCGAGAACGCGACGCTCAGGATCGACGACGGCGTCTGCCTGACCGCGACCGTCGACATCTTGCGGGCGATTGCCAAGGGCTCCGGGCCGAAGCACGCCATCCTTGCGCTGGGCTATGCCGGCTGGGCGCCGGGCCAGCTGGAGACCGAGATCCAGAGCAATGGCTGGCTGCATTGCGATGCGGACGTGGATTTGATCTTCGGCGACGACGTCGACGACAAATATTCGCGCGCCCTGCGCAAGATCGGCATCGATCCCGGCATGCTCTCGAACGAGGCAGGGCACGCGTAGCGCTTGGCCGTCGTCCTGGCGAAGGCCAGGACCCATTACCCCAGGGAGTGGTTTGAGGCAGGCTGGTAACCGCCAGTCTTCGCCAAACATGATCCTGTGGTTATGGGTCCCGGATCTGCGCTGCGCTTGTCCGGGACGACAGCGGAGGATGAAGCCTACTCCGCCGCCTGCTGCTGCACTGTTGGCTCCGTCCCCGCCACCGTGGCGCGGCGCATGTCGCGGGGCTGGGACTGGTCGTAGCGGCGGACGCGGTGCATGGTCTGGCGGTTGTCCCACATCACGAGATCATGCAGCTTCCATTTGTGGACGTAGACGAACTCTGCATTTGTCGCGTGCTCGTTGAGATCGCGCAGCAGCAGCCGTCCCTCCGGCACGCTCATGCTGACGATCCTGCCGGCATGCGATGAGAGATAGAGCGACTTGCGGCGATGGACGGGATGGGTGCGGACCAGACGTTGCAGCACCGGCTTGAACATCTCCTTCTCGTCATCGGTATATTCGGTGAAGCCGAGCGAGCCGCGCGAATACATCAATGAGTGCTCGCAGACGAGATCCTCGAGCTCCGTCTTGGTCTCGTCGTCGAGCGCGTCATAGGCCGCGCGCATGTCGGCGAATTCGGTGTTGCCGCCCTTCGGGTTCACCACGCGCGCCGACAGCAGCGAGAATTTTGCCGGGATGGGGCGGAACGAGCTGTCGGAGTGCCAAAGGCAGTTGCCGAGATTGAACAGATGCGCGCGGCTGTCCTTCGCCAGCGGCTTGCCGTCCTTGCCGAGATTGGAGACGTCGTTGAGCCCTGAGGCGAGCCGGTAGTCCTTCTCCTTGGTGACGGTGCCGCCGCGCGCGTCCTCGCGCTGGCCGAAATTGAGCGCGAAGGCCATCTGCTGGTCGTCGGTGATGTCCTGGTCGTGGAACACCAGCACCGCATATTTGTCCATGGCGGCCTCGATCTCGCGCGCCTCGCCCTCGGTGAGAGGCTTTCGCAGGTCGAGGCCGGAAACCTCGCCGACAAAATGTTTGTGAAGCTGCCGGATGGCGACCGTCATGGCATTTCTCCCGCGAACCGCGAGCGATTGGTCCGCTCTGTTGACGAAAAGGCTACGCCCGCACTCGCCGATGTCAACGCTGGGCGCGCATGGCTCTTACGCGTTGCGGGCCATCAGGCCGCCATCGACCGGGATCACCGCGCCGGTGAGGAACGAGGCCGCGGGCAGGCACAGGCTGAGCGTCATATGCGCAACCTCTTCGGGATCGCCGTAGCGGCCCAGTGCGGTGCGGCGCTTGGCGTAGATGGTCTTGTGCTCTTCGGAGATGCGGTCGGTGATCCCGGTGCGGATCGGGCCCGGGCAAATGCAGTTGACGGTGATGCCCTCGCGGCCGAGCTCCACCGCGAGCGAGCGGGTGAAGCTAGCCACGCCGCCCTTCGCCGCCGAATAGGGGCTATGCAGCGCGGTGGCGCCGAGCGCCTCGGTCGAGGCGATGTTGACGATGCGCGGGCTCTTCGACTTGCGCAGATGAGGCAGCGCGGCACGGATGATGCGCGGATGCGCCGTCAGCATCACGGCGATGCCCTTGGCCCAGGCGTCCTCGTAGGCGTCATCGTCAATCGCAACGCGCACGGAGATCCCGGCATTGTTGACGATGATGTCGAGCCCGCCGAAATGCGCCGCGACATCGCCGACCACACGCTTGATCTCGCCGCCGTCGGCGACGTCGAGCTTCCAGGCTTTTGCCGAACCGTTGCTTGCGACGATCTCGTTCGCGACCGCTTGCGCACCTTGCTCGTCATAGTCGGTGACGGCGACGTTCGCACCTTCGGCCGCGAACACACAGGCGGTCGCGCGGCCCATGCCGCTGGCCGCGCCGGTGACGAGAACGGTCAGGCCCTTCACGGATCGGCTGAGCTGTTTGAACTCGGACATGCAGTTTCCTCAGGGCTTTTTTTTTCTTGTTGTGAGATTGACAAGGCTGGCATCGATCCGCAGACAGGTCAAACAAGCAAAACAAAACGGGAGGCCGCGATGGCGAACGAACTCGATTTCTCAGGCAAGCAGGTGCTGGTCGTCGGCGGTTCGAGCGGCATCGGCAACGGCATTGCGCAAGCCTTTCACGCCAAGGGCGCGCATGTCGCAGTTTGCGGCACGCGTGCTCACGCCGAGGACTATTCGCCGGAGGAAGGTTCTGACCTCACCGGTCTTTCCTATGCCCAGCTCGATGTCAGCAATGCCGGTGCGATCGAGGCATTCACGCCGTCCTTCGACCGCCTCGATATCTTAGTGCTCGCGCAAGGCGCGGTGCTCTACCGCCGCGGCGAATTCGAGATGGCGGGCTTTCGCAAGGTGGTCGAGATCAACCTCATGAGCCTGATGGCCTGCGCGACGCGTTTTCATTCCATGCTGCGGGATGCGAAGGGCGCGCTGATCATGGTGTCCTCGACCGCAGCCTATCATTCGACCATGGGCAATCCCGCCTACAACGCGTCGAAGACCGGCGCGGTCGGATTGACGCGGACGCTGGGCGAGGCCTGGGCCGAGGACGGCATCCGTGTCAACGGCATCGCGCCCGGCCTCGTCGATACCAAGATGACGAAGGTGACGACCGACAATCCCAAGCGGCTCGAAGGCGCGCTGTCGCGCATTCCGCTGCGGCGATTGGGCACGCCGGCTGACATGGCGGGTGCGGCGCTGTTCCTGGCGTCTCCGCTGTCGTCCTACATCGTCGGCCAGACCCTCGTGGTCGATGGCGGGCTCATTCTGTAGAGCATGATCCGGACCGAAGGGCTGCGTCAGCGCAAAGTGTGCAGCGGTTTTCCGAAAAGATCATGCTCAACCAATATGCCAAGGGAACTGCGCCGCGCCTGATCGGTTACTTGGGCTGATCCCTGAGGAGGACCATCATGGACAACGATCGGATTGTCGGATCAGCCAAGGAATTCGCCGGACGCGCGGAAGGCGCTATCGGCGATCTCGCGGACGATGCGAAGACGCAGGCGTCAGGCAAGGCGCGGGAAGCCGCAGGCACGGTGCAGAATCTCTACGGCCAGGCCAAGGATGCCGCGCGCGATGCCACTGACACTGCCGCGAGCTACGCCAAGGATGCTTACGAAGCGGGCGAAGATACATTCCGCGACGGTACGCAGGCGATCGCCCGGAAGGTGCAGGACAACCCGCTCGGCGCGCTGCTCGTTGCGGGCGGCATCGGCTTCGCGCTCGCCCTGCTGATGTCGCGGCCTTCGCGCCGCCCGCCGCCGCGCTGGCGCTATTACGGTTAGCAGCCCAACGTGTCATTCCGGGTTCGCGCTTCGCGCGCCCCGGAATGACACTTCAATTCAACGCAGAAAAAATTACCGGAACACTTCCGCCGATCGCCCGACATTGCCCGGCGGACGCGGGATCGCGGGGTTGGGGTTCGGATTGCGCGGCGCCGGCGCCAATTGACGTGGCGGTGGCGGCGGAGAGCCGAAGCCGAAGAAATCGCGCATTGATGGCGTCGCCTGTGCCGGTTGCTGCTGCACCGGAGGCCTCTTCGGCGCGAGCTTTGGCGGCGCGCTCGCTGCGGCTGCACCGGATGCATTGCCGTCAGGCGTGGTCGCCGCCATCGGCGTATCGCCCTTGGCTTGCTCGCGGCCGACTTCGCGGCGCGGCCAGGCATAATCGTCGGCGCGGCCCGCGGGCGCTGCCAGTGGCTCGCCCTTCACCATTGTCTTCGCAGCGAGCGCATCGACGGCGGCGGGACGCGAGCCCGGGCCCCCCAGCAATTTATCGGTCGAGATCGAGGCCGCAACCAGCGGCACAATCGGGCCCGCCAACGGCCGCGGCGCGGGCTTGCCGGGCTCGGCGCTGGTATCGGGGGTGGCCGGCTCGCTCGGCAGTGCGATCGGGCCGGAGCGTCCCGCGAGCAGGCGGGTGATCTCGCGCTCGACATAGTGCGCGAGCTTGCGGGCGCCGGGCTTGGTGAAATAGACGCCGTCATAGCTGCGCAGCTGGCGGATCTGGCCCTCGAAGTCCGGGCCCTTCTGGAGGAAGCGGCCGGCCTCGTCGACAAAACCGTCCCAGACATCGACATAGGTGATGCCGGCCTTGGCCGCGCCTTCGCGATAGAGCGAATCCAGGAACAGCATGTCCGCCGTCCCCTTCGGTCCGCGGATGGCGGGCAGGCCGACCCAGAGCACCGGCACGCCCTTGCTCTTGAGGACGTTGGTCAGCTCCTCGATCTTCTTGCTGTAGAGCTCGACCCAGCGGTCGTCGCGGAATTCGTAGAGGCCGTTCGGCGAGCGCGCGCTCTTTTCGGGCGCTGCGATCGGCGGCGCATCGGCGTTGTCGGCATCATCCTGCGGCAGGTCGCTGTCGGCCGGCTTGTCATCCGGCTTGGCGGCGGTGTCGGTGCCGTTCGGTTTGGCATCACCGGGCTTGGCGTCACCGGACTTGGCCTCGCCGGGCTTTCCTTGCGGCTTGGCGCGCGCGCCCTTGTCGTTCTTCTTGTCCTTGTCCGCGGCCTTGTCGGGCATGGCCTCGCGGATCGCGATGCGGTCGTTGAGGCCGAGCATGACGACGATGACGTCCGGCTTTTCGGTCTCGAGGATGCCCTTCGCAGCAGTCGCCCAGTCCGAGGGCTCGCCGCGCGGCTGATACTTGATCAGGCCGGACGTGGTCTTGTGCTTGCGGATCACGCCCATGTCGGGCTGCTCGGTGTAGGCGTCTTCCAGGCCGTAGGCGAGCCAGTCGGCCATGGCGTCGCCGATCACCAGCACGTTCTTGTCCGGGATCGCATCACGCTTGGCCGGCGCAGGCGCGCGCGAAAAATCCTGCCGCGGCGCTTGCGGCTGCTGCTGCTGGAACGGCGCGAAGAAGTCGCCGCCGAACCATCCGCCGCCGCCTCCGCCGCCCCGGGATGGTGGTGGTGGGGCCGCGCGCTGCGGCGGGCCGCCGAAGCCGGGGAAGTTGAAGAACTGCGCCGAGGCGGGCCCCGCGACCGACACCAGGATCGCAAGCGCCGTCCCCAGCGCGATCAACGGGCCGGTCTCGGTCAGCACCTTGAACAGGGACTTTGGCTTCGACATGCGATCTCGGGCACGCGCAACAGGGATCGGAACAGGCTCAATATAATAACGGAATCCGGCCGCAAACGGGCAAATTCTCTTGCAGATTCTTGACCCATACATCGAGGATCAGTCACCCCCGTCAAGGCCATCAGGCAAAATCCATGTTCAGGGTTACTTTCGGCGCGATTTTACCGTCCGCGCAGCCGTTCCAGTGCGTCGGAGGAGGCAAAACCATCCGCCGGCACCCCGATCGAGGCCTGGAAGTTGCGCAGCGCCTCCCGGGTCTGGCCGCCGAACTGGCCGTCCGGGGTGCCCTTGTAGAAGCCGCGCTGGGCCAGCAGTTGCTGCAATTCCAGCCGCTCGGTGCGGGACAGTTCCCGTTCCTGCCGCGGCCAGGGCTGAACGAAGGGTTGGCCGCCGCGCAGGCGGTCGGCGAAATGCCCGATCGCCAGCGCATAGGCTTCCGCCGGATTGTACTTCATGATGACCCGGTAATTCTGCAGCATCAGGAAGCCCGGTCCCTGCGCGCCCGCCGGCGCCAGCAGGTAGGCTTTCTCCGCCGGCTGCGGGAAGGGCTGGTTGGCTGGGCGCTTGAGGCCGAGCTTCTCCCACTGCGCGATCGTCATCGCCTTGGCGCGATCGGCCAGCATGTAATTGAAGCCTTGGGGCATCACGACCTCGTAGCCCCAGGTCTGGCCGGTCTGCCAACCGTCCTTCTTCAAATTGTTGGCGGTGGACGCGATCAGGTCGGTGGGATTGTCGACGACGTCACGCCGGCCGTCGCCGTCGCCGTCCACGGCGAAGCGCTTGAACGCGGTCGGCATGAACTGCGTCGGGCCGAAGGCGCCGGCCCAGGAGCCGCGCATCTGCTCGGGCTGCAAATCGCCGCGGTTGAGGATTTCCAGGCCTGAGAGGAATTCGTCCTTGAAATAGGCTTGGCGGCGGCCGATGCAGGCGAGCGTCGCGGTTGATTGCAGCACGCTGCGGTCGCCCATCTGCGTCGAGTAGTTGGACTCGATGCCCCAGATCGAAGCGATGATGTAGCGATCGACGCCATAGGCCTTTTCGGTGGCGTCGAACTGCGCCTTGTACTTGGCGAGGACCTCGCGGCCCTTGGCGAGACGGTTGTCGTTCACGAGGATGTCGAGATAGTCCCAGATCGACTTGGTGAACTCCGGCTGCGAATCCATCAGATCCATGATGCGCAGATCGGGTGCGAGCCCTGCGGTGAAACGCTGAAAGTTCTCCTGGGTGATGCCGCGCCGTGCGGCATCGGGCCACATCGCCGCGACGCAATTGCTGAAATTGGAAGCCGCCTCGCGGATTGCCGATGCGGTCATCAGCGGATGGCCGGACGCGCCGTCCTCGCCGCTCCAAGGTTGCGCGCCGCCGGGGCCGGGCGCAGGCTGCGAGGGGGCCTGGCTCGAGCCGGAGAAAATACCGCCGAATAAGTTCGACAGGCCGTTTTGCGCCTGGGCGCGCGCGGCGACAGGGAGCAACAGGACGGCCGCAATCATCGTTGCGCCGGTCAGAGATCCAGCGCGTTTTGCCAGCCCTGCCACTGATTGCATCATGTCCCCACCTGTCTGGCCAAAAATCCGCCTTCAGGAGGCCTCGTTACGGTTGCCAATAGCTTAACAAAGGTGAAATTTTGTGGGCGGCCTTTTTCTCATTCCCAAGGGGCAGGGCCCTACATCCGCCTTTGTTACCGGCTGCAAACCGGTTAGCAAGCTGCCATTGCTTCATTCACGCGCCTCTCAAGGTATTCGATCAATCCCATGAAAATCCGCAAAGCCGTATTTCCCGTCGCCGGCCTCGGCACCCGCGTCCTGCCCGCCACCAAGGCGATGCCGAAGGAAATGCTGACCATCGTCGACAAGCCGCTGATCCAGTACGTCTATGACGAGGCCAGGGAAGCCGGCATCGAGCATTTCATCTTCGTCACCGGCCGCAACAAAAATGTCATCGAAGATCATTTCGACCGGATGTTCGAGCTTGACGCCACGCTTGCCGCGCGCGGCAAGAAGGCCGAACAGGAAGTTCTCGCGCAGAACCAGCCCGAAGCCGGCGCCGTCAGCTTCACCCGCCAGCAGGCGCCGCTCGGCCTCGGCCATGCGGTCTGGTGCGCGCGCGACATTGTCGGCGACGAGCCGTTCGCGGTGGTGCTGCCCGACGAGCTCGTGCTCAACTCGCCCGGCTGCCTGAAGCAGATGATCGAGACTGCCGGCAAGCTTGGCGAAAAATCCAATGTCATCGCGGTCGAGGCCGTGCCCGACCATCTGACCCACCAATACGGCATCTGCGGCGTAGGCAAGCGCACCGGCAGGACGTTCGAGGTCGACGGCATGGTGGAGAAGCCGGCCAAGGGCACCGCGCCCTCCAACCTCTCGATCACCGGGCGCTACATCCTCCAGCCGGAAATCTTCAAGATCCTGGAGACCCAGGAGCGCGGCGCCGGCGGCGAAATCCAGCTCACCGACGCCATGATCGGGCTCGCCAAATCGCAGAAATTCTACGGCGTCGAGTTCGAGGGCGAGCGCCATGATTGCGGCTCCAAGCCCGGCTTCCTCCGCGCCAACATCGCCTACGGCCTGAAGCGCCCCGAGCTGCGCGACGGGCTGATCGCAGAGATGAAGAAATATCTGGGGCAGTAGAGCCTTCTCCCCCGATGTCGTCCCGGCGAAGGCCGGGACCCATAATCACAGGGAGTAGTTTGGCGAAGGTTCGTCGTTCGGTACTCCTACCCTCAACTGTCGATGGATTCCGCGGTATGGGTCCCGGCCTTCGCCGGGACGACACGAGGATGTGGTGATTGCGTCGTTTCAAACGACAGCCGCTCACGCCACCAGCGACAGCTTCGGAAGGCTCGCGAGCACGGACTGGTTGCGGCCGCCGGATTTGGCCGCATAGAGCGCCTTGTCGGCGGCGGCGACCAGGATCGACCAGTCCATACCTGCCGTAGGGACGAGGCTGGCGATGCCGCAGGAGACGGTCGACGTCGCCTGATCGTCGGACCAGCCCTGCACCTTGCCGCGGATCGTCTCGGCGATCTTGAAAGCGTCGGTGGCCGAGGTGTCCGGCAGCAGCACCGCGAATTCCTCGCCGCCATAGCGCGCGGCGCAGTCGCCGGCGCGACGCACGGAATCCGAGATGCAGATGGCGATGCCGACCAACACCTGGTCGCCGGCCTGGTGGCCGAACGTATCGTTATAGGCCTTGAAGTGATCGGCATCGATCATGAGCAGCGCAACCGGCGTCTTCTGGCGCATCGCGCGCCGCCACTCGATCTCGATCGCATGGTCGAACTTGCGGCGGTTGCGTAAGCCCGTGAGCGCGTCCGTCGTCGCCATCTCCTCGAGCTTGCTTTCGGCTGCGGCGCGCCGGCCGATCTCGCGGGCGAGCACGATCGCCGTCCCCAGCACGAACAGCGCGAGCACCAGGACCACCGCGCCGATGCGGAGCGCCTCCTTCTGCCACAACGCGAACACCGCGCTCAGCGGCTTGCCCGCCACCACGAACAGCGGATTGGTGCCGCCGCTGCGGACATAGAGCCGCGGTGTGCCGTCGATCGGCCCCTGTCCGGCGAACGCGCTGCCGACCTTCAGATTGTCGGCCTTCCAGACCGGCCGTTCGTCGAGGTTCTTGCCGATCACGTCGAGATCGAACGGCCGCCGCATCATGACGGTGCGGTCGCGCTTGAGCACGGTGATGGTGTCCTCGGGATCGAGGCTCAGCCGCTCGAACAATTCGTGGAAATAGCTGAAGCGGATCGAGCCGGCGACGACGCCGAGAAAGCCGCCGTCGGTGTCGCTGATGCGACGGCTCAGCACGATGGAATAGGCGCCGCGGAACAGCATCGGGCGGCTGATGAACAATCCTGCGGCCGCGTTGTCGCGATGAACCTTGAAATAGTCCTCGTCGCCGCGGGTTTCCGGCAGCGGATCGAGCGAAGAGGCGTCGATGGTTAGCCTGCCGTCGGCATCGAACACCTGGATGGCGCCGAAATGCCTCGCCGTGGTCGAATGATCGAACAGGATGAGGTGGCGGATAGGCTTCGAAACCGTCCCGATCTCGGACAGCAGCATGTTGCTGGCGACCGCCTTCAGCGACAGATCGTAGATCTCGATATTGCGGCTGATGTCGGCTTCGATCGTCGTTGCCAGGTTCTCGAGCGTCTGGCGGGCGAGCGCCTCCTCGCCGCGACGCATGTCCAGCATGACGTTGACGCAAATGGCGGAAAAGCCGATCACCGTCACCACGGACGAGATGATCAGCAGCTTCGCCGAAATCCGCCACGGCCGCCGGGCCGTGACTTCGCGCCATCCAGACAACATCGGTTGCTCCCGACATGAGTGGATGCGCCCGAAAACTTGAGTAGTGTTTAAGCCGGGACGGCGTTGCCGCAATGAGTTAAGAAACGGTTTATAGAGCTCCCGGTTTTCAGCAAACCAGGGCTTCGGACGAGAGGACGACGGTGAACGATTACGACGCGTTGCGCGACTATCTGATGCGGCAGAAGCAGACGGAATTCGTGCTGAGCTATGAACAGATCGAGGAGATCATCGGCGCTGCCCTGCCGCGCGCGGCGCATCGTGCCTCGTGGTGGGACAGCCTGCGCAGCCCCGACATCCAGATGCCGCAGCGCGAGGCCTGCCTCGCCGCGGGCTTCGTGGCGACCCGGATGCCCGACGGCCGGAGCGTAAGATTCAGGCGGAAGCCCAGTGAGCGGCGGCGTTAGCGCTCTTTCTTCCTTCTCCCCTTGTGGGAGAAGGTGGCGCGAAGCGCCGGATGAGGGGTCTGTCTCCGCGCATTCAAATGGAAATGGAGTCCACAAGGGGAGAGGGCATAAGCGAGACTAGCTCGCCGCCTCCAGCCGCACTTCCGTAAGCAGCCGCATCGCCGCGTCGGCGTCCATCGGCTCGCCGAAGGCAAAACCCTGCGCGTATTCGCAGCCCATCTGGTAGAGCTCGACCGCGTCGGAATCGGTCTCGGCGCCTTCCGCCACCACGTCCATGCCGAGGTCGTGCGCAAGCGCGATGATCGACTTCAGGATCACCGGACGGGTGCCGCGGTTGGTGGTGCGCACGAAGGACTGGTCGATCTTGATGGTGTCGAACGGGAAGCGCTGGAGATAGGCCAGCGACGAATGGCCGGTGCCGAAATCGTCGAGCGAGAGCCCGGTACCGAGTTCGCGGATCCGCGTCAGCATCTGCGCCGCGTGCTCGGGGTTCTCCATCACCAGCGATTCCGTCAATTCAAGCTTCAACGTGCCGCGCGCCACCGACGAGCGCGACAGCACGGTGCGGATGTCGTGGATCAGATCGTGGCGCAGCAATTGCCGCGACGAGACGTTGACGGAGGCAAAGATCGGCTCGCGCGAGCGCATCGCACGCTGCCAGATCGACAGCTGCTTGGCGGTCTGGTCGAGCACGAACATGCCGAGGTCGATGATCAGCCCGGTCTCTTCTGCAATGGTGATGAATTCCGACGGCGCCATGCGCCCGAGTTTGGGATGATCCCAGCGCGATAGCGCCTCGAAGCCGGCGATCGACCGATCTTCCAGCCGCACGATCGGCTGGTACAGGATCGTGAGCTCCTGGCGCTCGATGGCGCGGCGCAGCTCGCTTTCCAGCGTCAGGCGGTCGGTCTTCCGCGCGCGCATCGCCGGCTTGTAGACGTCGATGCGGTCGCCGCCGATGCGCTTGGAATGATACATCGCCAGCTCGGCGTCCTTGATGATCTCGTCGGTGAGCTGGGTCTGCGGATCGGAGAGGGCGAGACCGATCGAGGCGGTCAGGAAGATCTCCCGGTCGTTGAAGGCGATCGGCGCGCGGATGGTCTTGCGGATGGTCTCGGCGAAGGCGGTGATGCGGGCGGGGTCCTGCTCCGAGAGCAGGATCAGGCCGAACTGGTCGCCGGCGAGCCGCGCCAGCGTGTCCTGCGGCTTCAGGATGCGGGTGAGGCGGCGGGCGAGCGTCAAGAGGATGGAATCGCCGACCGCGATGCCGACGGAATCGTTGACCTGCTTGAAGCGGTCGAGGTCGATCACCATCAGCGTCGGCCGCAGCGTCGGCATGGTCTTGGCGAAATGCGCGACCGCGCCGAGCCGGTCCATGAACAGTTTTCGGTTGGGCAGGCCGGTGAGGTTGTCGTGCACGGAATCGTGCAGCAGGCGCTCCTCGGCGTTACGCAGCTCGGTGACGTCGGTGAGCGTGCCGACCACGCGCGAGACCTCGCCGTCCGAGCCGACCACGGGGCGCGCCTTCAGCGCGAACCACATGAAATGACCGTCGGGCGTGCGCAGGCGGAAGTCTTGCACCAGTCGGCCGCGGCGCTGATCGAGCACGCTGTCGAGCGCGGCGCGGAAGCGGTCCTGGTCGAGCGGATGCAGCACTTCGAGCCATGATGCGGCTGGGCCTTCCAGCGTGCCGCGCTTCAGGCCGAGCAGGGCTTCGGTCTCGGGGCTGGTGAAAACCTTGTCGGCGGAGACGTCCCAGTCCCAGATCAAATCGCCGGAGCCGGCCAGCGCCAGCGCGCGGCGCTCGATGTCGGAGACGACGCCGGTGGTGGCGCCGCCGCCCGCGAAAGCGTGCTGCATCACCGTGAAACCGATCAGCATCACGATCAGCACCAGGCCGCCGAGCAGCGCGGGGCCGACGATGTCGTTGGTGACGGAGCCCGCGACCGCCATGCCGGCCGCGACCACCCAGACCACCAGCAGGAACCAGGTCGGGATCAGCAGCACCGCGCGGTCGAAACCGTGGGTCGAGAGATAGACGATCAGCCCAAAGCCGGCGAAGGCGATCAACACCAGCGATATGCGTGCGATGCCGGAGGCTACGGCCGGGTCGAACAAGGCGAGCGCCACCAGCGAGCCCAGGAACGCGAGCCAGCCCACCGTGATGTGCGAATAGCGCACGTGCCAGCGGCTTAGGTTGAGATAGGCGAACAGGAACACCAGCAGCGTCGCCGCCAGGATCGCTTCACCCGCCGCGCGCCAGATGCGCTCGGCGTTGTTCGACATGTCGAGCACCTTGCCCCAGAAGCCGAAATCGACACCGATATAGACCAGCACCGCCCAGGCCAGCGCCGCGGCCGCCGGGAACATGATGCTTCCCTTGACGACGAACAGGATTGTGAGAACGAGAGCCAAAAGCCCGGAGATGCCGATCACGATGCCCTGGTAGAGCGTGAAGGAGTTGACCTTGTCCTTGTAGGACTCCGGCTCCCACAGATAGAGCTGCGGCAGCTTGTCGGTGCGCAGTTCCGCGACGAAGGTGATGACGGCGCCGGGGTCGAGCGTGATGCGGAAGACGTCGGCGGTCGGGCTTTCCTGCCGCTCGGGCCGGTCGCCGGTCGAGGGCGTGATGGTCGCGATCCGCGACAGCCCGAGGTCGGGCCACAACAGGCCGGAGGAGACGATGCGGTAGTGCGGGGCGACGATCAGGCGGTCGAGCTGGTCGTCGGTGTTGTTGGCGAGCGCGAACACCACCCAGTTCTGGCCGCCCTCGCGGGCGCGCACCTCGATGCGGCGGACGATGCCATCGGTTCCGGGCGCGGTGGAGACCTGGATGCGGTCGGCATCGCTGCGCTGGTGCTCGAGCACGCCGGTGAGGTCGATCGCGGGCGCGTCGCCGCGGACGCTGACAGCGTCAAGCGCGCGTGCAGGCGACACGGCGACAAGAATCATGAGGCCCAGCGCGAAGGGCGCGAGGCACCTGATCAGACCCAAGGTCAGTTCTCCGCGTTCGACGCAAACTCTGAGTGCAAGGCGATTTCAGACCGGACGGAAGTGGTTCGGTGCGTCGCGATAGATGCCACGAAAGCGAGGAAAATCAAAGGGTTTCCGGCTTGCCCTGTGGGCCAGAGGCCTAGACTTCCAACACAATTTTGCCAATATGGGCGCTGGTCTCCATCCGCCGGTGCGCGTCGACGGCTTTTTCCAGCGGGAATGAGCTGTCCATCAGCGGTTTTACGCGTCCTTCGCGCAAAAGGGGCATGACCTTGTCCTCGATCGCCGCGACCATCGCCGCCTTATCCGCATTAGTACGGGGGCGCAGCGTGGACCCCGTATGGGTCAGCCGCTTCACCATCACCTTGGCGATGTTGACGCTGACCTTGGGGCCGTTGAGGGTTGCGATCTGGACGATACGGCCGTCGACCGCGGCTGCATCGTAGTTGCGGTCGACATAGTCGCCGGCGACCATGTCGAGGATCAGGTTGGCGCCGGCATTGCTGGTCTCCGCCTTGACCACGGCGACGAAGTCTTCGTTCTTGTAGTTGATCGCGCGGTCGGCGCCGAGCTTGAGGCAGGCGTCGATCTTGTCCTGCGAGCCGACGGTGACGATCACCTTCGCGCCGAACGCCTTGGCGAGCTGGATCGCCATGGTGCCGATGCCGGAGGAGCCGCCGTGGATCAAGAGCGTCTCGCCGGCCTTCAGGCCGCCGCGCTCGAACACATTGTGCCAGACCGTCATCAGCGTTTCCGGCAGCGCGCCGGCTTCCTTCATCGACAGTGCCGGCGGCACGCTCATCGCCTGGGCGTCCTGGGCGATGCAGTATTGCGCATAGCCGCCGCCGGCGACGAGCGACATGACCTTGTCGCCGATCTTGTGCCGCTTGGCGTTGCTGCCCACCGCCACCACTTCGCCCGCGATCTCGAGGCCCGGCAGGTCGCTGGCGCCGGGCGGCGGCGGATAGGCGCCGGAGCGCTGCGCCACGTCGGGCCGGTTGACGCCCGCGGCCTGCACCTTGACCAGGATCTCGTCGGGGCCGGGCTGCGGCAGCGCCCGCTGTTCCGGCACCAGCACCTCCGGTCCGCCGGGCTTGGAGATGGCGACCACGGTCATTTGCGCGGGCAGCTTTTCCATGATTTGTCCTTGAGCAGGGGTAAGAGCTGGAACGGGGCCATTGATTAGCCAGCGCGGTCCAAGCTGGCAACCACTTCGGCCTCGTTTGGCCGTGCGAACGCAGGAGGATCGACCATGCCAATGGAAGACGACGACCGCCCGCGCAAGAAGGTCAGCCACGAGATTGGACAGGACCTCTCACTGTTGTCGGTCGAGGAACTGAGCGAGCGCATCGCTCTGCTCAAGACCGAGATCGCGCGGCTGGAGGAAGCCGCAACAAAGAAGCGCGCCTCGCGCGACGCGGCGAACAGCGTGTTCAAGTCGTAGACCGCGGTCGTGTCCCGGACATGTGGCGCCGAACTTTCCCCGCGTCATTCCGGGGCGGCGCGGCAGCGCCGAGCCCGGAACCCATAACCACAAGCCGTTGAAGCGGGCAGGCTGGCAGCACCGGGCCATTGCATCCGCTCGTGGCTATGGATTCCGGGCTCGCGACTTCGTCGCGCCCCGGAATGACGACGGGATAGAGAAACGCGCCGCAACGCACTCGGCCACTGACCGACATGGCTAACGAACCCTCAAAATAATCGCTCGTTTACTCCCGATTAAGCTTTCGGGTTTATGACTGGAACTGTCCTCGTTTGGACACCGAGTGGCTCCTGTCCACTCTGTTTGACGCCTCCCTGTTATCAACTTTCAAAGCCGCCGGTTTTCCGGCGGCTCTTTTTTGCCTCTCATTCCGGTTGAATTCCGAGGAAAGACGCGCGGAAACCATATCCGCGCTTGTCGCTGGACTCCGCGTCCCGCCCGCGCAATGATTTGTTCATCATAAGCCGGCGCCAAAGCCGGATCGGTAAACAGTTGCGTAAGGGGCGTTAACCATGGAACGTTTGCAGGCCGACGGCGCTCTCGTTCAACTCAGCGAACGGTTCACCAATTCTGCGGCATTCGGCACCCTGTTCCGCGAGGGCATGGATCTCGTCGAAGAGACCGCCGCCTATCTCGACGGCGCCGGCCGTACCGAGGCCAAGGCGCTCGATCGTGCCGTCAGCCTCACCTATGCGACCGAAAGCATGCGTCTTACCACCCGCCTGATGCAGCTCGCTTCGTGGCTGCTGCTGCATCGCGCGGTGAAGGAAGGCGAGATGACGCTGGGCCAGGCCAGTCGCGAAAAGACCAAGGTCAAGCTCTCGGCCGCGGATCCCGGATCCAGCGACATCATCGAGAAGCTGCCCTCGCAGCTGCAGGACCTGATCCATCGCTCGATGAGCCTCCAGACCCGCGTGCGCCGACTGGACACCACCATCCACACCCCGCCGGCCGATCTCCCCGCGATCGGCAACCCGCTGGTGCCGCACCTCAACGCGCTGAAGGCGGCGTTCGAGCGGTAAGGTTTACTCGCTGTCATTCCGGCGCGGTCCGTAGGACCGAACCCGGAATCTCGAGATTCCGGGTTCGATGCTCACGCATCGCCCCGGAATGACGGCCGAAAAAACAAAAACGCCCCCGGTCTCCCGGAGGCGTTTTTCGTTCGCGACCGATACGGCCGGATCAATCCTTTTTGAGAAAGCCCGAAAACTTTTTCTGGAAGCGCGAGACGCGGCCGCCGCGATCCATCAGCTGCGCGTTGCCGCCGGTCCAGGCCGGGTGCGACTTCGGGTCGATGTCGAGGTTCAGCGTGTCGCCTTCCTTGCCCCAGGTGGAGCGGGTCTGGTACTCGGTTCCGTCGGTCATCACGACCTTAATCATATGATAATTCGGATGAATCTCGGCTTTCATGGCAATTCCTAGGGCGACCGGCGCCGCTCGCTTGAGTGATGATCGATGACGGATTTGGCCGGGTCTATACCCCACGGGACCGCGTAAAACAAGTCATTGCGGGCCTTGAGAACCGGGCGATCCCCTAAGGGACATCCCGGATTTGCCACGCCCGCTCCCCCGGCCTATCTGGTGGACACTTGTCCCATTGGGTCCAATCTCATGAGCGCTGTGGAACGGCTTGACGACCAATACCGCGACGAGGGCCAAAACGTGCCCGCCGAGTCGATCGAAGCCGCGCTGATCGAGGCGCCGGCGAAGAGCCGTGCGCGGTTGCGGCCGCTGCTGGCGCTCGCGCCTTATGTGGCCCGCTATCGCGGCCGTGCGGCGCTCGCCTTCGTCGCGCTGACGATCGCTGCGCTGACCACGCTGCTGGTGCCGATCGCAGTACGGCGGATGATCGATTTCGGCCTCACGCCGGAAGGCATCGCGCTGATCAACAGCTACTTCTCGGTGATGATCGCGGTCGTCGCCGTGCTCGCGCTGGCCAGCGCTGCGCGCTACTACCTCGTGATGACGATCGGCGAGCGCATCGTCGCAGATCTCAGGCGCGACGTCTTCGCGCATCTGCTGTCGCTCTCGCCGGCCTTCTTCGATTCCGCGCGCAGCGGCGAGCTGGTGTCGCGGCTCACGGCCGACACCACCCAGATCAAATCCGCCGTCGGCGCATCCGTGTCGATCGCGCTGCGCAACCTGATGATGTTCTTCGGCGCCGCCGCGATGATGGTGATCACGAGCCCGCGCCTCTCCGGCTTCGTGCTGCTGGCCATTCCCCTGATCGTGCTGCCGCTGGTTGCGTTCGGGCGCTGGGTGCGTCGGCTGTCCCGCAATGCGCAGGACACGCTTGCCGACGCTTCCGCCTATGCGGGCGAGCTGGTCGGTTCGATCCGCACCGTGCAAGCCTATACCAGCGAAGGGTTCGCCGCGAAGCGTTTCGGCGGCGAGGTCGAGCAGGCCTATGAGGCCGCGCGCACCTCGACACAAGCGCGCGCGGTGCTCACCGCCATCATCATCTTCATCGTGTTCGCAAGCGTGGTCGCGATCCTCTGGATCGGTTCGCATGACGTGCTCATCGGCACCATCACGCCGGGCCGGCTCGGCCAGTTCGTGCTGTATGCGGCCTTCGCCGCGGCTGGCCTTGGCCAGCTCAGCGAGGTCTGGGGCGAGGTCTCGGCCGCCTCGGGCGCCGCCGAGCGCCTGTTCGAGATCCTGCATGTGGAGCCCGAGATCAGCGCGCCTGCGTCTCCGCGTGCGTTGCCGGTGCCGGCGCGCGGCGAGGTCGGATTTGATCACGTCAGCTTCTCCTATCCGGCGCGGCCCGACGCCAACGTGCTCGACGCCGTGTCGTTCACCGTGCGTCCCGGCGAGAAGGTTGCGATCGTCGGTCCGTCCGGCGCCGGCAAGAGCACGATCTTTCATCTGCTGCTGCGCTTCTACGATCCGCGCAACGGCGCGATCTCGCTCGACGGCGTACCGGTCAGATCGGCCGATCCGCGCGACTTCCGCGCGCGCATCGCGCTGGTGCCGCAGGAATCGACCGTGTTCGCCGCCACCGCCCGCGAGAACATCCGCTTCGGCCGGCCCGGCGCGACCGATGCCGAGGTCGAGCGCGCCGCCGAGCTCGCGCACGCCGCCGAGTTCATCCGCCGCATGCCTGAAGGTTTTGAGACCCCGCTCGGCGAGCGCGGCGTGACGCTCTCCGGCGGCCAGCGCCAGCGCATCGCGATTGCGCGCGCGATCCTGCGCGATGCGCCGCTGCTGCTGCTCGATGAAGCAACCTCCGCGCTCGATGCTGAAAGCGAGACCTTGGTGCAGACCGCGCTGGAGGAGTTGATGCGCCACCGCACCACGCTGGTGATCGCGCATCGCCTCGCCACCGTCTTGTCCTGCGACCGCATCCTGGTGATGGACCAGGGCAGGATCGTCGAGCAGGGCACGCATGCCGAGCTGGTTGCTGTGAACGGGCTTTACGCGAGGCTGGCGAGGTTGCAGTTCGAGGGGGCGTGAGGCGTTTCGGCTGTCGCCCCCTTCGCGGTGTCATCACCCCGCCTTGTGCGCATTTGCGCACTGGGGCGGGTGATCCAGTACTCCGAGACTTAGTAATCAATCGATAAGCGCGGCGTACCCGGCAACGTCGACATCGACGCGCTGAAACAACGCGCCGGGATGCGCTAGTCGGTCGATGCACCCCGGCCCGACTCGCGCGCAGAGAAGGGGCGCGGCGACGCCACACCGACCACCACCACCACCATCACCCACCCCACCGTCAAGCCGAAAGCGTCAAAGAAAAGGAATCAGGACGAACCGCGCAAAGGCGACAGCACGCTCGCGTCATCTACGCAGCAATGCGCAAGCTGATGAAGCAAGGCATCACCGAATACACCAGCTTGGCAGCGAAATTCGAAGAGCTGGGCCACACACCGGCAGCCGTGGTGGAAGGATCACCCGCGCACGCCTCTGCGAAATCCGCCAGCGCCTGGACAAGAAGTAACGTCGCGGCGACTGCTGCTCTTCCCCGGCGCTCGTTTCACGTGGGTTTCACCAGTGAACGACCAAAGCCACGGACGTGCAACAAGTCGCAACTGCATTTTACTCGCTCGCTCCAGGGAACAGAATATTCGGCCGTGTGGCGTGAATGTCACATACGCAGCAACCTAAATGTGCATACAATCTTAGGTTATTTTCGGTGCGGGGGCATCCGATGTTTGTTCGATTAATTGCCGCAAGCGCGGCTGCATTCTTATTATCGAATTGCGCAATCCACCCGGTGCCGGAAGACGTCACCGGTGTGAACACATACCATATTGCACGGCAAATCCGCTGTGAGACGCGCGAGGCCGCCTTGCAGTTTCTGCTGAGGGAACTCAGGCGGCTTGCCACGGACCATGAAGACCAACTCGCGGTCCCGATCGCACGGCAAGTGTTGGATGAATACGAAGCCAACCCGGACTCGATCAGCAAGTTCACGCCCGAGCGGTTTCGTGGTCCGAAATACGAACAGGTCCGCAACTTTTATCGAGTGATCTATTCCACCGCAATCGCTTACAATTTTGATCTCACCATGACCGAAAACAACGACCTCGGCACCACCATCAACCTGCTGGGTCCGTGGGCGCGGAAATTTACGCTTGGAGTAACCGGGGATGTGAACCGGGCACGAACCAACGAACGGTCATTTACGGTGACGGACACATTCGGTGACCTCTTGATGACCGTCAATACGCCGGTTCGCGGTCGTCGGTACTGCGACGGCCAGATTGTTCAAGCCAATTATGTCTATCCTATCGCGGGTCATATCGGCGTCGACGAACTCGTGATGACCTTCTTTCAACTGGTCTATCTCGGGGGCTTGTCCGTTAAGGACGGCGACCCCGGCGCGATCGGCCCTCCGACCATAGCCGACAAGCTGACATTCACCACAACCATCGACGCGACGTTGACGCCCAAAATCATTTTCACCCCTGTCGGCGCCGGCTTCCAGCTCGCAGATGCTTCGGTTACAGGCTCGGCAACCCGGACGGACACACACAAAGTCACCGTAGGCCTTGCGCTAGATAAGGAGGTTGTAGCGTCTCTCGGTTCGCTTCGCGGTTACCTATTCTCAAGGGAACGAAGCGCTGGCTTTTCCGTCGCTTCGCCCCCAGTACGCTCGGCGAGGGTGCCCGCGAGCCGGACTGTGCGCACGGCACGGGTGCCCCCAAGTGGTATTTTCATTGGAAACACCCTTACTGCGCAGGCTCGCACCTCGGCTGAGGAGCTGGCTGCCAACGCAGTCGATCAGCTGAAAAGTCGAGAGCTTCAGCTCATACGTTCTCCATGATCAAGGAGTGCTCCGCATGGCAAAATCCGCCTCACGACAGGCCCAAAAGCGGTCGTCACCCCGTACTGGCAGGTCGGCAAAGAAAGCCAAGACAACAAGAGCCAAAAAGCGGCCAGCAAAGAGCAATCGGACGAGCAGGACGATGGATCCACTGCCCGGCAACGATCCATTTGAATTGTGACTTCCACGGCATTCACATCACATTTTAAAACCGAAGGAGCTTCGTGATGATTAGGGCAGCTGCTTTCAACCAGGGAAAATTTCCGACCATCGCTTTCACGAATCTGGCGAAGGAGTCTCTCGGCGTCGATCTCCGCAAACTGGTGTCGGCCCTGGAGAAGCAACTGGAGCGCGATTTTGTACCCATATGGGGGTACCCGGCAAAATTGCGTATAAGCGACAAGCCAAAGCCCGACGAATGGCAAATTGTGTTCCTGGATGATACCGATGAAGCCAATGCCCTTGGTTATCATGACTTAACCAAGGACGGGCAACCTGTATCGAAGGTCTTCGTCAAGAGCACTATTGGAGCCGGCGAGAAGATAAGTGTGACCACCTCGCATGAGTTGCTCGAAATGCTGATCGATCCCGGTGCGCAGATGTGGGCCCAAGACAGCAAGGGCGTGTTTTACGCTTACGAGATGTGTGATGCAGTGGAGGACGGGGAGTATGAAATCGATAGCATCGCGGTAAGCAACTTCGTCTATCCGTCGTTCTTTGAATCTTGGCACAAGCCGCGGTCGGTGCGGTTCGACCACCTCGGAAAGGTGGCTCGGCCGTTCCAGACCTTGGCGAACGGCTATCAAATTGTGAGCAACGGCTCATCAGCGCGGGAGATCTTCGGCTCGCGCCGCAAGGAACGCCACTTCCGTGAGGTCGAAGTCCGCACCATGCATCGCAGCGAGTATCGCAAGGAAATCGCAGGTAAGCGGGCGGGCACCACAACATATCCTGGCGAAAGCGGGGCGGCGGCCGACACGAGAAGGCCCCGCGCGGCTGTTCTCCATCACGCCGGGCGACTTCTGTCGGAGCTGGCGGCAATGGTAGACCCGCTGCCCGGCGATGATCCATTTGAGTTGGCCAGACGCGGTCGTCAAGGCCGCGTCGTCGATCCGCTTCCTGGCGGCGACCCGTTCGAATTGTAGCGGCGGCTGAGGAAAGTTGGCGGCCCGCCAAGAAGCGATTTGTGAATTGCCTCACCTGTGGGGCCAGATCATCGCGTTAAGGTGGGTCAGTTTGGTCACTTACGATGTTCTCGACGGCGGTCTTTCGAAGGAGACCATCCATGGTGGACGAACATCAAATAGCCACTGAACGAAATGATGCGCTCCGTCGGGCGTGGCGCTTCGTTATAACGCATGGAGCCGGCATCGCAGTGATCATTGCCGGCCTTTGGACGGCCGGGACCTGGCTTTACATTCAGCACCAGCAGGCGTCGGATGCGGCCGCCGCTGAGACATCCCGGAGGGAGCAGGCTACCCAAATCGCGATACGGGAGTCGCAGAAGCCGTTCCTGGAACGGCAATTGGCATTCTACTTCGAGGCCGCGAAGGTGACGGCCAAGCTGGCTACTTCCACCCCCGCCAAATCTTCAGCCAATCAAGACCAACCGCCTCCTGAGGATTGGGACTGGGCACGCAGAAGGTTCTGGGAGCTCTATTGGGGTGAGCTCGCAGCTGTAGAGAGTCCCGAAGTGGCGAGGGCTATGGTGCAATTCGGCAATGGCCTGAATGAACTCGAAAAGTGCATCGACAAGGGAGGTAGCTGCGATGAGACGCAGAACGCCCTGAAGGGACCGTCCATCCAGCTTGCGCATCAGATTAGGGAATCGATCGAGAAGGGATGGGGATACTCGCTCCCCTCGCTTCAGAAATGAATCCTGGCTTCTGATTGACCTCCGTCGAACTCAAGCCAACGACGCCTCAGAAATCCGCCATCCCCGCCCCCAAAACCTTGCAAATCCGATGCTCCTGTTTTGCCCGACGTGTCAAACGGCCCCTGCGTAAGCCGTTGATTTCGCTATCATCGGCTACTGTGCATGGGGTTGTTTTCGAGATTTTGGTTTTGGAAGCGCCTTACGCCCGCCAAATCATCTTCAGCACCGGCCGTCCCGAGGTCGGGTTCAAATCGTCGCCAGCATGGGCAAAGCCGTTGCGCTCGTAGAAGCGGATGGCGCGGGCGTTGTCCTTGTTGACGAGCAGGGTGACGCCGGTCGGCGACAGGCGCTTGGCTTCGTCGACCAGCAGCCTTGCCGCGTCCGAGCCCCAATGCGCGGGATCGACCACGAGCTGGTCGAGATAGCCGTCGCCGTCGATGGTGACGAAGCCGGTCAGTGCGCCGTTCTGCTCGGCGACGACGATCGAGGCCTTCGGCACAAGGTCCTTGCGCCAGCGCTCCCGCCACCATTCGAGCCGTGTCGCGAAGTCGATCTGCGGATAGGCCTGCTGCCAGGTGCGATGCCAGAGATCGATCGTGGCCGCTTCGTCCTCAGGGCGATAGGGGCGGAGGTGGGTCATCTTGCGAAGGTCGTCATGCCCGGGCATAGCCGTCCGAAGGACGGCGTCGCTTCCGCTCGCCTATGCCCGGGCATCCACGAAAGGCCGCACGCGCGGAAGCAAAGACGTGGATGGCCGGGACATGCCCGGCCATGACGATGCGGCGAGTGTTGTGCGACCCTCATCACTACCGCTCCGTCAGCTTCAGCTCGATGCGGCGGTTGCGCTTGTAGGCTTCCTCGGTGTTGGCGATGTCGAGCGGCTGGAATTCGCCGAAGCCGGCTGCGACCAGGCGTTGGGCCGGGACACCGAGCGAGATCAGGTACTGCACCACCGAGATCGCGCGGGCCGCCGACAGGTCCCAGTTGGACTTGAAGTTCGGGCCGTTGACCGGCCGCACGTCGGTATGGCCGTCGACGCGCAGCACCCAGGCGATCTCGTTCGGAATCTTCTTGTCGAGCTCGATCAGCGCGGCCGCCAAGGTGTCGAGCTCGGCGCGGCCCTCCGGCAGCAACGTCGCCTGTCCGGTGTCGAAGAACACCTCGGACTGGAACACGAAGCGGTCGCCGACGATGCGGATGTCGGGGCGGTTGCCGAGGATGGCGCGCAGGCGGCCGAAGAATTCGGAGCGGTAGCGCGACAATTCCTGCACGCGCTGCGCCAGTGCGACATTCAGGCGCGAGCCGAGATCGGCGATCCGGTTCTGCGATTCCTTGTCGCGCTTCTCGGAGGCGTCGAGCGCTTCTTCCAGCGCCGCCAATTGCCGCCGCAGCGCGCTGATCTGCTGGTTCAGCACCTCGATCTGGGCCAGCGCGCGCGACGAAACCGCCTTCTCCGAGTCCAGCGCCTTGCCGAGCTCGGTGGTCTTGCCCTGCGCGTCATTGCCGGCACTGGCGAGGCCATCATAGAGGCCCTTGATGCGGTCGCGCTCGGTCTCGGCCGAGGCGAGCCCGGCCTTCAATTGCGAAACCTGGTCGTCGAGCGTGAGCTTGCCGAGCTTTTCCAGCGACAGCAGTTCGTTGAGCTGGGCGATCTTGGCGTTGAGCTGCTCCAGTGCCTTGTCCTTGCCGGTGACCTCCTGCGACAGGAAGAACTGCACGACCAAAAACACCGACAGCAGGAACACGATCGACAGCACCAGCGTCGACAGCGCGTCGACGAAGCCGGGCCAGTAGTTGAAGGCGCCGTCGCTGCGGCGGCCGCGGGCTAGAGCCATGATCGTCTCTCGATGTTAGATGCTCAACTCTTCTCGGGCTGGCGCGCGATGCGTTCCAGCAAGCGCCGGATCTCGCGGTTCTGCTCGCCCTGGCCATCGGCCCATTCGCGGATCATCTGCTGCTCGGTCCGCATGTGCGAGACCAGCGCCTGGATGGCTTCGGCGAGGCTCGCCATCGCCGCCGTGGTGCCGCGGCTGGCGCTGCCTTCCTCGAGCACGGAGCGCAGCCGCTCGACGGCGGCCTGAAGCTCGCCGCTGGCAACCCCGCCGCCACCGCCGGAAACGCCGGCAAGCTCGCCGCTGCCGTATTCGCGCACGGTGGTGGCGAGCCAGTCTTCGAGGTCGGTATAGAAACGGTTCTGCGCCTGGCTCGATTGCAGGTCGAGGAAGCCGAGGATCAGCGAGCCGGCGAGGCCGAACAACGAGCTCGAGAACGAGATGCCCATGCCGCCGAGCGGGGCGGCCAGTCCCTCCTTCAGCGTGTCGAACAGTGCGCCGGAATCGCCGCCGACCTTGAGCCCGTCGATCACCTTGCCGACCGACCCGACCGTCTCGATCAGGCCCCAGAAGGTGCCGAGCAGGCCGAGGAAGACCAGCAGGCCGGTCATGTAACGCGAGATGTCGCGGGCCTCGTCGAGGCGGGTCGCGATCGAATCGAGCAGGTGCCGCATGGTGGTCTGGCTGATGGTCATGCGGCCGGAGCGCTCGCCGCCGAGGATCGCAGCCATCGGCGCCAGCAGTTTGGGATGTCGGGCCGGCGCCAAACCGGGATCGGCGATGCGGAAATTGTTGACCCAGGAGACTTCGGGGTAGAGCCGGATGACCTGGCGGAAGGCCAGGATAATGCCGATGAACAGCACGCCGCCGATCAGGGCATTGAGCCCGGGATTGGCGAAGAAGGCCTGGATGATCTGCTTGTAGAGCACCACGCTCACCAGCGCGCAGAGCACCAGGAAGACCAGCATCCGCACCAGGAAGACGCTGGGCGAGGATAGCTTTGTATATTCGATGTCAAGGGTGGAACGAGGCGAGGTGCCTGACGGCATGGCCAGTATCATCCGTTACGAAAGCTTGCTTGCAGCCGCACTATGGCACAGCGCCAGCCCAAAAAAAGCGCCCGATGCGCCGATTTCGCGGCGGGTCACGGAACTCAATGCTGAAACTGCGCTTTGATACCCACGTATTTTGTAAAATTTCGGCGCTCCACAGGCTTAGCTCGGATTTTTTGCATGGCGTTTTTTCTTGGGGGGACTAGCCGTCATTCCGCTCTGGCTCGCGGTCCTGACGGCGTTCGCCCGGGGGTGCAACGGCGCACCGGCCATTTGGACCAGGATGAACCCATCCCAACCCCTGTCTTTTCTTTCGTCCCCAAAGACGTCGTGGCCAAGGGAGCGGTCGCATGAGCTTTGTTTCCACGATCATCGGGACTGCCGAACGTGTACCGCTGCCGGACGTCGTGATCCGCGCCGCGATCCAGCGCCTGTGCTCGCGCACCGCGACTCGGCTCGCTGCGCTCAATGCGGCCGATGACGCAGCCTTCGCCGGGCGGATGATGCTACTGCCGATCACCGAGCACGCGGACGCCGCCAACACCCAGCATGACGACGTGCCTCCGAGCTTCTTCGCGCAAGTGCTCGGCCCCAACCGCAAATATTCGTCCTGCTTCTACAAGACCGACGCAACCACCTTGCGGGAGGCCGAGGAGGAGGCGCTGCGCCAGACCGCCGAGCATGCCGGTCTCGCCGACGGCCAGACCATCCTCGAGCTCGGCTGCGGCTGGGGCTCGCTGTCGCTGTGGATGGCGCGGCAGTTTCCGCATGCCAAGGTGACGGCGGTGTCGAACGCGCAGTCGCAGCGCGCCTATGTCGAGGAGGAGGCGCGGTTGCGCGGCTTGCTGAACCTGCGCGTCGTCGCCGCCGACATGAACGTGTTCGCGCCTGACGGCCAGTTCGACCGCATCGTCTCGGTCGAGATGTTCGAGCACATGATGAACTGGCGCAAGCTGATGACGCGCGCGCGCTCATGGCTGGCGCCAGAAGGCCGCTTCTTCATGCACGTCTTCACCCATCGCTCCGGCTCCTATCTGTTCGATCGGGCCAATCGCGAGGACTGGATCGCGCAGCATTTTTTCACCGGCGGCGTGATGCCGAGCCATCATCTGGTCCGGCAATATGACGACATCTTCGCATCGAAAAGGAATGGTGCTGGAGCGGCACGCATTATCAGCGCACCGCGAACGACTGGCTCGCCAATTTCGATGCGCATCGCGCCGCGATCGAGGCGAGCTTGCGCAACGTCTATGGCGAGGATACCGCTCTGTGGATGCGGCGCTGGCGCTGGTTCTTCCTCGCCACTGCCGGCCTGTTCGGCTACGCCGATGGGACCGAATGGGGCGTCAGCCACTACCGGATGAAGGCCGCCGAGTAATTGCGATCTTCTGTCGCAGCACGCTGCGATGGAACCCGACTCACAATCCGGTGAGCCGAGAAAAGCGCCCTGAACTCAGCACGATGGGTCATGTGACATTGAGCCGCCCGCGCAATGCGTTGCATTGCAGCAAGTCCGTTCTATTTTGACGGCATCAGCTGCGCGGAATCGCCCAGAACGGGCGCCGTGTGGAGCGTGACCAAGTTTCAACAACATCGAGGCACCCCACTTCATGTCAGGACTTCGCGCGCGATCGGCATGCGTTGCAATGATGCTCGCGGCCTTTGCGCCGCTGCTCGCGGGCTGCAATGAATCCAGCTCCGCCGTCTCCGCCGCCCAGCCCGTTGACCCTGATGTCAGCATCGTCGTCGTCAAGCCGCAACCGCGCGCCGTGGTGCGCGAACTGCCGGGCCGCATTGCGCCGACCCGCGTCTCCGACGTGCGGCCGCGCATCTCCGGCATCGTGGTCGAGCGCCTGTTCCGCCAAGGCAGCGAGGTGAAGGCGGGCGATGCGCTCTATCGCATCGATCCGCGTCCGTTCGAGGTCGAAGTCATGGCCAACGACGCCGCGGTCGCCAAGGCCGAGGCTGCGTTGATGCAGGCCAGGCAACAGGCGCACCGTATCGCCACGCTCACCAGTCAGCGCGCCGCGCCCGAGGCCGAGAACGAGAAGGCGTTCGCGGCCGAGCGCCAGGCCCACGCCGAGGTCGAAGGACGCAAGGCCGAGCTCGCACGCGCAAAGCTCAATCTCGACTACGCCACCGTGCGCGCACCGATCGACGGCGTCGTCGGTGCGGCGCTGGTCAGCGAAGGCGCGCTCGCCGTTCAGAACGAGACCAATCTTGCCACCATCCAGCAGCTTGACCCGATCTATGCCGACTTCACCCAGTCGGTGAACGAGCTCAACCAGCTCCGCCGCGCCTTCGAGAGCGGCGATCTCGAGCGCATCGCGGCCGATGCCGCCAAGGTGCGCCTCGTGCTCGACGACAACACCATCTATTCGCTCGACGGCAAGCTGCTGTTCTCCGACGCCAAGGTCGACGCCCAGACCGGTCAGGTGACGTTGCGTGGCGAGTTTCCCAATCCCAAGCGCGAGCTCTTGCCGGGCATGTATGTCCGCGTGCGCATCGACCAGGGCCTCGACTCCGACGCGATCGCGGTGCCGCAGCAGGCGATCCAGCGCAATGGCGGCGGCGGCAGCGAGGTGTTCGTCGTCAAGGACGACAACCGCATCGCGGTGCAGCCGGTCCGCGCCGGCTCGGTGCAGGACGGAATCTGGTTCGTCACCGACGGCCTGAAGACCGGCGACAAGGTCGTGGTCGAAGGCTTCCAGAAGTTCGCGGCCGGCGACAAGGTCAAGCCGCAATCCTGGTCCGAGGCGGATGCGACCGCGGACAACCGGCACGCTCAGAAGCTCACGCGGTAACGCGCCATGGCCAGCTTCTTCATCGACAGGCCGATCTTCGCCTGGGTCGTCGCGCTGTTCATCTGCCTGGTCGGCGCGATCTCGATCCCGCTGTTGCCGATCGCACAATATCCGATCATCGCGCCGCCCTCGATCTCGATCTCGACCAGCTATCCCGGCGCCTCGCCCGAAAACCTCTACAACAGCGTCACCCGGCTGATCGAGGAGGAGCTCAACGGCGCCTCCGGCATCCTCAACTTCGAATCGACCAGCGACTCGCTCGGCCAGGTCGAGATCATCGCCAATTTCGTGCCGGGTACCGATACGAGCGCGGCGTCCGTCGAAGTGCAGAACCGCATCAAGCGCGTCGAAGCGCGCCTGCCGCGCGCGGTGATCCAGCAGGGCATCCTGATCGAGGAAGCCTCCAGCGCGGTGCTCCAGATCATCACGCTGAACTCGACCGACGGCAGCCTCGATGAGGTCGGCCTCGGCGACTTCATGATCCGCAACGTGCTCGGCGAGATCCGCCGCATCCCCGGCGTCGGCCGCGCCACGCTCTATTCGACCGAACGCAGCTTGCGCGTCTGGGTCGATCCGGCAAAGCTGGTCGGCTATGGGCTCACCGCCGACGACGTCAACAAGGCGATCACCGCACAGAACGCGCAGGTCGCCTCGGGCAGCCTTGGCGCCGAACCGGCGACCGCGACCCAGCGCACCTCCTCGCTGGTGCTGGTCAAGGGTCAGCTCTCCTCGCCTGACGAATTCGGTGCCATCATCCTGCGCGCCAACGCTGACGGTTCGACCGTGCGCCTGCGCGACGTCGCACGCATCGAGGTCGGCGGCCTCAGCTACCAGTTCAACACCCGCCTCGACGGCAAGCCGACCGCGGGTCTTTCCGTGCTGATGTCGCCGACCGGCAATGCGCTGGCGACCGCGAGCGCCGTCGAAGAGAAGATGAAGGAGCTGTCGCGCTTCTTCCCGGCCAATATCGGTTACGAAATTCCCTACAACATCACGCCTGTCGTCGAGGCCTCGATCAAGAAAGTGCTGACAACGCTGGTCGAAGCCGTGGTGCTGGTGTTCGTGGTGATGTTCCTGTTCCTCCAGAACATCCGCTACACCATCATTCCGACCATCGTGGTGCCGGTGGCGCTCTTGGGCGCCTGTACCACGCTGTTGCTCGCCGGCTACTCCATCAACATGCTCTCGATGTTCGGCATGGTGCTCGCGGTCGGCATCCTCGTCGACGACGCCATCGTCGTGGTCGAGAACGTCGAGCGCATCATGGCCGAGGAGGGCCTGCCGCCGAAGGAAGCGACGCGGAAAGCCATGTCGCAGATCACCGGCGCCATCATCGGCATCACGCTGGTGCTGATGGCGGTGTTCGTGCCGATGGCGTTCTTCCCGGGCTCGGTCGGCATCATCTACCGCCAGTTCTCCGTCACCATGGTCGCCGCGATCGGCTTCTCCGCCTTCCTGGCGCTGTCGCTGACACCGGCGCTGTGCGCGACGCTGCTCAAGCCCGTCGCGGCCGGTCACGGCCATGCGAAGAGGGGCGTGTTCGGCTGGTTCAACCGCGTGCTCGAGGGCGGCAAGGAAGGCTATTCCCGCACCGTCGGCTTCTCGCTGAAGCGCACGGGACGGCTGATGCTGGTCTATGTCGCGCTGCTCGCCGGGCTGTCCTGGGCCTTCGTCAGGCTGCCCGGCGGCTTCTTGCCGGTCGACGACCAGGGCTTCGTCACCACTGACGTGCAGACGCCGTCGGATTCGTCCTACGCGCGGACGGAGGCCGTGATCGAGAAGGTCGAAAAATATCTGGCGCAGCGGCAAGGCGTCGACAACGTCACCTTCCTCACCGGCTTCAGCTTCTCGGGCCAGGGCATGAACACCGCGCAGGCCTTCATCACGCTGAAGGACTGGTCCGAGCGCGGGCCGAAGGACTCCGCTGCTGCGATCGTCGCCGACATCAACCGCGATTTGTCGTCTTCAATCCGCGATGCAAAGATCTCTGCGCTGCAGCCGCCGCCGATCGACAATCTCGGCAATTCCTCGGGCTTCTCGTTCCGTCTCCAGGACCGCGGCCAGAAGGGCTATCCGGCCTTGATGCGCGCCGCCGACCAGTTGATCGCGGAGGCCAATGCAAGTTCGGTGCTTCAGAAGGTCTATGTCGAGGGCCTGCCCGAGGCGGGCGTGGTCAATCTCGTGATCGACCGCGAGAAGGCCGGTGCCTTCGGCGTCACCTTCGAGGACATCAACAACACGATCTCGACCAATCTCGGCTCGAACTACATCAACGACTTCCCGAACCGCGGCCGCATGCAGCGCGTCGTGGTGCAGGCCGACGCCCGCGACCGTATGCGGACCGAGGACATCCTCAACTACAACGTCAAGAACAGCCGCGGCCAGCTCGTGCCGTTCTCGTCCTTTGCCACGATCGAATGGGCGCGCGGACCGACGCAGATCGCCGGCTTCAATTACTATCCGGCGGTGCGCATCTCCGGCGAAGCGAAACCCGGCTTCACCTCGGGCGACGCCATCGCCGAGATGGAGCGGCTCTCCGGCAAGCTGCCGCGCGGCTTCGGCTATGAATGGACCGGCCAGTCGCTCCAGGAAAAGCTGTCGGGCTCGCAGGCGCCGTTCCTGCTGGCGCTGTCGGTGTTCGTGGTGTTCCTGTGCCTGGCCGCGCTCTACGAGAGCTGGACCATTCCGCTCGCGGTGCTGCTGACCGTGCCGCTCGGCATCGTCGGCGCGGTGATCGCGGCGATGCTGCGCGGCCTGCCCAACGACGTCTATTTCACCGTCGGCCTGATCACCATCATCGGACTTGCCGCAAAGGACGCGATCCTGATCATCGAGTTCGCCAAGGACCTGCGGAAAGAGGGCAAGCCGCTGGTGGAAGCCACCATCGAAGCCTGCCGCCTGCGCTTCCGCCCGATCCTGATGACCGGCCTCGCCTTCATCTGCGGCGTGCTGCCGATGGCGATCGCCCACGGCGCCGGCGGCGCCAGCCAGCAATCGCTCGGCAGCGTCGTGATGGGCGGCATGATCGCGGTGGTCATCCTGGCGCTGCTGATGGTGCCGGTGTTCTTCGTCTCTGTGCAGCGCGTGTTGGGCGGGGAACGGGAGAAGGTGGTGGAGGCGGAGATGTATGGGCCGCCGGCGCCGGTCAAATCGTAAGGCACACTGTCATGCCCGCGAAGGCGGGCATCCAGTACGCCGCGGCTTCTCGGTATCCAACGAAAGTCTCTGGAATACTGGATCACCCGCTTTCGCGGGTGATGACGGCGGTATGTGAGGCGCGGCCTTCGCGCTACGCCGCCTTCCGCAAAATCTTCACCAGCTCCCCGTGCACGAACTCATTCCCGCACACCACGTGTCCCGTCACCAGCGCATCGCCGGGAGTGTCGATGTCGCTGATCGTGCCGCCTGCTTCGCGCAGCATGATCTGGCCGGCGGCGATGTCCCAGGGCTGGAGGTTGCGTTCCCAGTAGCCGTCGAGACGGCCGGCGGCGACGAAGGCGAGGTCGAGGGAGGCGGCGCCGAAGCGGCGCAGGCCGGCGACGCGGTCCTGGATCGCGGTCATCTCGCGGCGGAATTCCTCGTGGTCGCCGCGGCCGATATGGGGCAGGCCGCAGGCCACCACGCATTCGTTGAGCTGGCGGCGGCCGGCCACGCGCAGGCGCTGGTCGTTGAGGAAGGCGCCCTTGCCGCGCTCGGCGATGTAGAGCTCGTCATTGGCGGGGTTGTAGATCACGCCCGCGATGATCGTGCCCTCGCGCGAAAGCCCGATCGAGATCGCGAATTGCGGGATGCCGTGCAGGAAGTTGGTGGTGCCGTCGAGCGGATCGACGATCCAGGTGTGGCTCTTGTCGGGGCCTTCTCGCGTGCCGCCTTCCTCGCCGATGAAGCCGTAGCCGGGCCGGGCCTTGGCGAGGTCCTGGTAGAGGATCTCCTCGGCGCGCTTGTCGGCGAGCGAGACGAAATTCGCCGGGCCCTTCAGCGAGACCTGGAGATGCTCGATCTCACCGAGATCGCGCTTGAGGCTACGGCCGGCGCGACGCGCAGCCTTGACCATGACGTTGATAGTGGCGGAATACAGCATGAGCTCTGGTCTTGATCGGGGGAAATGGCGCAAAATCGCGCCCGTTTGAGGGATTGGGTGCCCTGCGAGGGGCCCAACGTCAAGTCATTGCGTCAAGTCATTTGGTCCCGAGCCATTTCCTGGCGGCGGCCTCGGCTTTGGCCCGGTCGTCGGGAGGCAGATCGGACAATTGCTTGTCGAGCTCCGGGTCGCCCTTGCCGGCGGTTTTTGCAACCAGGTGCCATTTGAACCCCTCGACCTTGTCCACCGTCGCGCCCATGCCGTTGATCAGCACCCAGGCCAGCCGGTTCTGCGCGATCGCGCTGCCTTGGCGGGACGCCTTGCGAAGTAACGCGACCGCCGCCGGTTGGTTCTTCGGCGTGCCGGAGCCATTGAAAAGTGCGATGGCGTATTCGACCTCGGCATCGACATTGTCGGTCAGCGTGGCGGCCTGGAGCAGACGCACCGCCCTTTCGGGGTCCTTGGGCACGCCGGTGCCTTCCTTGTAGAAGGTCGCGAGCGCGTATTGCGCCTCGGGCAGCCCCGCGTCCGCCGCCTGGCGCAGCAGCTCGGCGGAGCGCTTGACGTCCTGCGGCAGGGTCTGGCCGTCCAGATAGAGCAAAGCGAGGTTATAGGCCGCCTTGGGCTCGCCGAGCTTGGCGGCGGAGGCCATCAGCTTGACCGCCTCGCCCTTGTCGACCGGGCCGCCGCGGCCGGAAATCCGCAGCATGGCGAGCGCGAACATGGCCTCGCGGTCGCCGGCGTCGGAGGCGCGCTTGTACCACTGGAGCGCCTTGGCGTAGTCGCGCCTGATGCCCATCGCGTTGGAATAGAGCTCGCCCAGCATGGTCATCGCCTTGGGATCGCCTGCTTGCGCGCGGGCGGTGGCGAGATCGAACGCGGTCTTGTACTGGCCGCGCTGATAGGCGCCGAACACCAAATCGACATTGGAATTGTCGTTCGGGGGCGCGGGGATCACGGTCGCAGCGGGCGCCGGGCTCGGCGAGGCCGATGGTTTTGGCGCGGCATCCTTCTTCTTGGTGATGGTGTGCGGCTTGGTCTTCGGCTCTTCCTTGGGCTTGTCCTTGGCTTTTTCCTTGGTGGCCGACGGGCTCGGCGTTGCGGCCGGCGGAGTGATCTGGAGCTGCGCGGCCGCGGGCGCCGTCAGCAGCAGCGTGGCCAGGATGGTGATGCGCGGGAGCTTCATGTCGGGCGCTAGCCCTGGCCCATGAGGAGAGCCGCATGGGCCTTCTTGATCGCAGTATCGGCTTCGATCAGCGCGGCCTTGGGCCCGCGCGGATCGGCCCAGATGAAATCGCCGACCAGCACGAAATCGGCGCCGTTGGCGGCGAAGTCGTGGGCTTCCTCGATCGACGTGGCAAAGCCGACGCAGGGCGGCTCGAACAGCTCGGCCCACCAGTCCAGTCGCTCGGCGATGGCTTGCGCCGACGGCCGCTGTCCCGTCGCGTCGGGCTCGCCGAACAGCACGTAATCCGCGCCCATCTCGCCTGCAGCCATGGAGTCGTGGCGCGTCTCAAGCCCGCCGACACCGGCGATGCGATCGGGCTTCAGCGACGGCATCGCCTCTTCCAGCGCGGCAATGCCGGAGAGGTGGGCGCCGTCGGCGCCGCCGCGTGCGACCAGCTCGGCATGCCCGTCGACGAGCAGCGCAGCGCCAGCGTTCTGCACGATCGGCGCGAGCGCCTTGATGCGCGAGATCATGCTGCGCTGGTCGGTCTCCTTCAGCCGCACCAGCACGGCCGCGACGTCGGCCGATGCGAGCAGACCCGGCAACTCGGTCACGAGCGAAGCGGGATGATCGACGACCGGCGTCACGAGATAGAGGCGCGGCGCCGGTCGCGGCGGAGGCGATTTGTTCGACAAGATCTAGGCTGCCTTCTTTTCCAGGCTGTTGTGCCACTCGCCCTTCGAGGCGAGGCCGTTCATCTGCGCGCGATGACTGAATGCGCGCTGCCCGGCCGCGACGTTCTCGGCCTTGCCGGACCAGGCCTTCTGCGGCGCGGCCTGCAACGCGCGGCCATAGGAGAAGGTCAGGCCCCATGGCAGCGGGCCGAGCTTGTGCATGGCGTTGAGATGCGCGGTTGCCTCCTCGTCCGACTGGCCGCCGGAGAGGAAGGCGATGCCCGGCACCGCCGCCGGCACGCAGGCCTTGAGCAGCCGTAGCGTCTTCTCTGCGACTTCCTCGACGGACGCCTGCTTTGCGCACTTCTTGCCGGAGATCGCCATGTTCGGCTTGAGCACCATGCCCTCGAGTGCGACGCGCTGCACGCACAATTCCTGAAAGGTCTTGTTGAGCACGCGGCTCGTCACATCATAGCAGCGGTCGATGTCATGATCGCCGTCCATCAGCACTTCCGGCTCGACGATCGGCACGATCTGCGCGGCTTGGCACAGCGCGGCGTAGCGGGCCAGCACATGGGCGTTGACGCTGATCGCGGTCATCGAGGGAATGCCGCTGCCGATGTCGATCACCGCACGCCATTTGGCGAAGCGGGCGCCGCGCTCATAATATTTCTTCAGCCGCTCGGCGAGCTTGTCGAGCCCGACGGCGACGAGCTCGCCCGGGCACATCGGCAAGGCCTGCGTGCCCTCGTCGACCTTGATGCCGGGAATGGCGCCACTCTGCTCGATCACCTTGACCAGCGGCGTGCCGTCCTTCGCATCCTGCCAGATCGTCTCGTCATAAAGGATGACGCCGGAGATGTACTGGTTCATGGCCTCGTTCGATCGGAACAGCATCTCGCGATAGTCGCGGCGATTGCTTTCGTTCGATTCCACGCCGATCGTGTCGAACCGCTTCTTGATGGTGCCAGAGGATTCGTCGGCGGCAAGGATGCCCTTGCCGGAGGCGACCATGGCGGTTGCGATCCTGTTGAGCTCAGTCAGATTCATCGAGATGTCCTCCCAAAACGATTCTGCCCTTGCCGGTGAAAATAGACCGTTCTCGGGCAATTGCCGAGTTAACGTTCGTCGCAGGGTAAAGGGGGGAGGGAGCGCAGTCCGGGCAATAACTCGCTGTCATTCCGGGATGCGCCGTAAGGCGCAGGCCCGGAATCCATAACCCCGGGCTGTGGTTATGGATTCCGGGCTCACGCTTCGCGTGCCCCGGAATGACGGGAGGGTGTGCCTGAAGGCCTTACGCCACCTTCGGGGCGAGCTCGCCCTTGGCGTAGCGCTTGGCCATTTCGGCCGGGGTCAGGACCTTCTTGAACTTGGAGGCTTGCCCTGCGGTGTTGAACTCCTGAAGGCGCTGCTCGCACAGCTTGGTCATGGCCTCCATGGCGGGCTTCAGGTACTTGCGCGGGTCGAACTCTTCCGGGTGCTCCTTGAACACCTTGCGGATCTGACCGGTCATCGCCATGCGGTTGTCGGTGTCGATATTGATCTTGCGGACGCCATGCTTGATGCCGCGCTGGATCTCGGACACCGGCACGCCCCAGGTCGGCTTCATCTTGCCGCCGAACTCGTTGATGATGTCCTGGAGGTCCTGCGGCACCGAGGAGGAGCCGTGCATCACAAGATGCGTGTTCGGCAGCTTGCGGTGGATCTCCTCGATCACGTTCATGGCGAGGATGTCGCCGTCCGGCTTGCGGGTGAATTTGTAGGCGCCGTGCGAGGTGCCCATCGCGATCGCGAGCGCGTCGACCTGGGTCTCCTGGACGAACTTCACGGCCTCTTCCGGATTGGTCAGGAGCTGGTCGTGCGACAGCTTGCCTTCGGCGCCGTGACCGTCCTCCTTGTCGCCCATGCCGGTCTCGAGCGAGCCGAGCACGCCGAGCTCACCCTCGACCGAGATGCCGCCGAGATGGGCCATGTCGGTCACGGTCTTGGTGACGCCGACATTGTAGCCCCAGTCGCCGGGGGTTTTGCCGTCAGCCTTGAGCGAACCGTCCATCATGACCGAGGTGAAGCCGGCCTGGATCGCGGTCATGCAGGTCGCCGGCTCGTTGCCGTGGTCGAGATGCACGCAGACCGGGATGTGCGGATAGATCTCGGTCACCGCGTCCATCATGTGCTTGAGCATGACGTCGTTGGCGTAGGAGCGCGCGCCGCGCGAGGCCTGGATGATGACGGGCGCGTCGACCGTGTTGGCCGCGTCCATGATCGCCAGCGCCTGCTCCATGTTGTTGATATTGAAGGCCGGTACGCCGTAATCGTTCTCCGCAGCATGGTCGAGCAATTGACGCAACGTGATCCGAGCCATCTGTCTTTTTCTCCCGTTTGGGCCTGCAGGGCCGCTAAGTACTGGCCGACTGATTACTTGACGCGTAAAACCTCGACGCCGGGCAGGGGCTTGCCTTCCATCCATTCAAGAAATGCGCCACCTGCGGTCGAGACATAGGTGAAATTGCCGGCCACCTGGGCCTGGTTGAGGGCCGCGACGGTGTCGCCGCCGCCCGCGATCGAGATCAGTTTTTTGGCCTTGGTACGCTCGGCAGCGTGCTTGGCGGCCGCGACCGTGCCGCGGTCGAACGGCTGCATCTCGAAGGCACCGAGCGGTCCGTTCCAGACCAGCGTCGCCGCGTCGTCGATCGCCGCATGGACGCGGACGATCGATTGCGGGCCGACGTCGAGGATCATGCCGTCGGCGGGGATTGCATCGAGCCCGTAGGCGTGGGCCGGCGCATTGGCCGCGAAGTGAAAGGCGACGGTGGCGTCTACAGGCAGGATGATCGCGCAGTTCGCGGCCTCGGCCTTCTCCATGATGCGGAGCGCAGTGGGCGCGAGATCCTTCTCGGCCAGCGATTTGCCGATCCCGACGCCCTGGGCGTGCAGGAAGGTGTTGGCCATGCCGCCGCCGATCACCAGCGCGTCGACCTTGTTGACGAGGTTTTCGAGCAAGTCGATCTTGGTCGAGACTTTTGCGCCGCCGATGATCGCGATGACGGGCTTGGTCGGTGAACCCAGCGCTTTCTCCAGCGCAACCAGCTCGGCCTGCATGGTGCGGCCGGCATAGGCCGGCAGCTTGTGGCCGAGGCCTTCGGTCGAGGCGTGGGCGCGATGTGCCGCCGAGAACGCGTCATTGACCCAGATGTCGCCGAGCTTGGCCAGCTCCGCGACGAAGGCCGGATCGTTCTTTTCCTCTTCCTTGTGGAAGCGGGTGTTTTCCAGGCACAGGATGTCGCCATCCTTCAGCGCCGCCACAGCCGTGGCCGCGGGCTCGCCGATGCAGTCGTCGGCGAAGGCGACGGGCTTCTTGACGACCGTCGACAGCGCCTCGGCAACGGGCTTGAGCGACTCCTTGGGATCGCGTCCCTTCGGCCGGCCGAAATGCGCGAGCAGGATGACCTTGCCGCCCTTGTCCGAGATTTCGGTGATGGTCGGCGCGACGCGCTCGAGCCGGGTTGCGTCGCTGACGCGCCCATTCTCCATGGGTACGTTGAGATCGACGCGCAGCAGCACGCGCTTGCCCTTCACGTCGACGTCGTCGAGGGTGCGGAATGTTTTGGTCATCTTTGGCTCTCTTGTCCCGGGCGCACTGCGGCGCGAAGTGCCGCCGAGAACCGGGACCTACGGTGTGGCATGGGTCCCGGCTCTGCGGAGCAGCGCAAGCGCGCTGCACCGCGTCCGGGACACGAGACCTGCGCTGTTAGATCACCTTGGCCATGGCGACGGCGGTGTCCGCCATGCGGTTCGAGAAACCCCACTCGTTGTCGTACCAGGACATCACGCGCACCAGCGTGCCGTTCTGCACCTTGGTCTGGTCCTCGTGGAACGTGGAGGAGTGCGGGTCGTGGTTGAAGTCGATCGAGACGTTCGGCGCCGTGGTGTAGCCGAGAATTCCCTTGAGCTGCTGCTCGGAGGCGCGCTTCATCGCCGCGTTGATCTCCTTCGGATCGGTGGCGCGCTTGGCGATGATCTTGAGGTCGATGACAGAGACGTTCGGTGTCGGCACGCGGATCGCGACGCCGTCGAGCTTGCCCTTCAACTCCGGCAGCACGAGGCCGATCGCCTTGGCGGCACCGGTCGAGGTCGGGATCATCGACATCGCCGCCGCGCGGCCGCGATAGAGATCCTTGTGCATGGTGTCGAGCGTCGGCTGGTCGCCGGTGTAGGCGTGGATGGTCGTCATGAAGCCGGTCTCGATGCCGACGAGGTCGTTCAGCACCTTGGCTACCGGCGCGAGGCAGTTGGTCGTGCAGGAGCCGTTGGAGACGACCAGATGATCCTTGGTCAGCGTGTCGTGGTTGACGCCGTAGACGATGGTGGCGTCGGCGCTGTCGGCGGGCGCGGAGACCAGCACGCGCTTGGCGCCGGCGGTCAGATGCGCGGAGGCCTTGTCCTTCGAGGTGAAGATGCCGGTGCATTCCAGCGCGATGTCGACGCCGAGATCCTTCCAGGGCAGCTTCGAGGGATCGCGCTCGGCGGTCACCCTGATCTTGCTGCCACCGAGGCTGATCGAGTCACCATCGACGGTCACGGTGCCGGGGAAGCGACCATGGACGCTATCGAAGCGGAGCAGATGGGCGTTGGTCTCGACCGGGCCGAGGTCGTTGATGCCGACGACCTCGATGTCCTTGCGGCCGGACTCCGCGATAGCCCGCAAAACGTTGCGGCCGATGCGGCCAAAACCGTTAATTCCGACGCGGACTACCATGTTTCGTCTCCTTATGACCGTTCAATGACGTCTGTTTCCATAACGTCTGTTCATCCCGCACAACGCGCTTAGCGCGCCTGCGAGGGTTTTTTTAGGGCGGACGCCCGGTTCGGCCGGGCGGTGCTTGATCATATAGGAAGTTAGGTAATCCTTTTTTTTGGCAAGCTCAACTCTCAGGATACGCGCTTCAGCACAGCGTTAACCGCAGCCTCGGCGGTAATGCCGAAGTGCTTGTAAAGGTCCTTTGCCGGCCCGCTTTCGCCGAAGGAATGCATGCCGATAAATTCGCCGTCCTGGCCGATCACGGCATCCCAGCCCCAGCGTACCGCGGCCTCGATCGCGACCTTCACCGGCGCGTCGCCGATGATCGCGGCGCGCTTGGCCTCTGGTTGCGCTAACAACAGCTCGAGCGAGGGGACCGAGACCACCCGCGACGGGATGCCGCGTTCCACGAGCTGCTTCTGGGCGGCGACCGCGATCTCGACCTCGGAGCCGGAAGCAAACAGCGTCGCCTTGGCTTCGCTCTGGGCGGCAACCAGCTCGTAAGCGCCCTGCTGGCAGGAGGGTTCGTTCGGCGCGGTGGTGCGGAGTTGCGGCAGGTTCTGCCGCGTCAGCGCCAGCACGGTCGGGCCGTCGATGCGGTTCAGCGCAAGCTCCCAGCACTCGGCGACCTCGATGGAGTCGCAGGGGCGGAACACGCGCATGTTGGGAATGGCCCGGAGCGCGGCGAGGTGCTCGACCGGCTGATGGGTCGGGCCATCTTCGCCGAGGCCGATGGAATCGTGGGTCATCACGTAGACGACACCGGCGCCCATCAACGCGGCAAGGCGCATCGCCGGCCGCGCGTAATCGGTGAACACCAGGAATGTTGCGCCGTTCGGCGCGAAGCCGCCGTGCAGGAAGATGCCATTCATGGCGGCGGCCATGCCGTGCTCACGGACGCCGTAATGAATGAAGCGGCCCTTCGGCGTCTTGGCGGAGAAGGCGGTTGCCGACTTCGCCTTGTTGTTGTTGGAGCCGGTGAGGTCGGCCGAGCCCGCCAGGAATTCCATCGGCATGGCGGCGGCGATGACTTCAATCACGGCTTCCGAGGATTTGCGCGTCGCCGCCAGCATCGGCTTTTCCAGCAGCTCCTTCTTGTAGGCTCGCACTGCCTTCGCGAGCGACGCCGGACGCTCATGGCGCACGCGGCGCTCGAACTCGGCGCGCTTGCGGCTGCCAAGCTCACCGAGCCTTCCTTCCCATTCCTGGCGCGCGACAGCACCGCGGCTGCCGGCTTCACGCCAGGCCTTCAGCACGTCGTCGGGCACCGAGAACGGCTCGAGCGAGATGCCGAGATTTTCCTTGGCGGCCTTGAGCTCTTCGGCGCCGAGCGCTTCGCCATGCGCCTTCGCCGTGCCGGCCTTATGCGGCGCGCCGAAGCCGATGGTGGTGCGGCAGGCGATCAGCGTCGGCTTGCTGGATTTCTTGGCGCGCGTGATCGCGGCTGATATCGCGGCCTGGTCGTGGCCGTCGATCCTCTCGGCGGCCCAGCCCGCCGACTTGAAGCGCTTCACCTGGTCGACGGAATCGGAGATCGAGGTCGGTCCGTCGATCGAGATGCCGTTGTCGTCGTAGAGGACGATCATCTTGTTGAGCTTCCAGTGCCCGGCCATTGCGATCGCTTCCTGCGACACGCCTTCCATGAGGTCGCCGTCGGAGGCGATCACATAGGTGTGGTGGTCGACGATCTTCTTGCCGAACTCGGCCGCAAGCATCTTCTCGGCGAGCGCCATGCCGACCGCGGTCGAGATGCCCTGGCCGAGCGGGCCCGTCGTGGTCTCGATGCCCTTGGTGCGGAAATTTTCGGGGTGCCCCGGCGTCAGCGAATCGACCTGTCGGAACTGCTTGATCTGGTCCAGCGTCATCTCGGTATTGCCGGTCAGATAAAGCAGCGCATAGAGCAGCATCGAGCCGTGGCCGGCCGAGAGCACGAAGCGGTCGCGGTCGGGCCAGGCGATTGCGGCCGCATCGAATTTCAGGAACTGCGTGAACAGCACCGTGGCCATGTCTGCCGCGCCCATCGGCAGGCCGGGATGACCCGATTTGGCCTTCTCGACGGCATCCATGGCGAGGCCGCGGATCGCGTTGGCCATACGGGTGTGGTCGACCTGCGTCATGTCTGAAATCCGTCTGAAATGAGGCGCTTGATGGCGGTGGACGCCCGCGCGGGAAGGAGCCTTTCGGCCGCTTTTAAAGTCGAGGCTGGATAGCATCTCGGTTCCGGGAGTCCAAGGCAATCAAACGCCATCCCCGGGCGAAAAGTTGCGCGCCGTGTGCTCCGGAAAAGCTGCAGCCGGAGATGGCGCAGACCGGAACCAGCTGGTCGGTATGCTTGCGGCCGATCTATCGGTGCATAGTTTCGCGGCGGCGTTGCGATTTGCTAGCTTGCCACGTAAATTTCTGCTTCTAACCGCTTGCCGAACCGAGTCTTTTGCCGGGCGGCAAGCCCCGATGCAAAGGCCACAAAGGTCCGCTGCTGACCGCATGAACGATCGCGTTTCCAACAGTTCTGCCATGACGGAGTCCTCCGCCGTCGAGATCGAGATCGCGACCCGCAGGCTCACAGCGGCGCTCGACGGGCTCGAAAGCGCGGTCGAGCGGCGGCGCGACGCCGATCGCGACGAGAACGAGCTTGCGACGCGGATCCAGGCGCTGGGCGCGGACCGTTCGCGGCTTGCCGACGAGCTCGATGGCGCGCTGGTGAAGGCGCGCAAGCTCGAGCGGACTAATCGCGAGATCTCCGATCGGCTGGATTCCGCGATCGTCACGATACGCTCGGTGCTCGATACCGGAGAGGATGGATGAGCCACATCAACGTCACCATCAACGGCCGGCAATATCGCATGGCCTGCGAGGAGGGCCAGGAGGTGCGGCTGTTGAAGCTCGCCGAAAGCCTGGAGACGCGGATCCAGTCCCTGCGCGGAAAATTCGGCGAGATTGGCGATGCGCGGCTCACGGTGATGGCGGCGCTGACCGTCTGCGACGAGCTGGTCGACGCCGGCAACCGCATCCGCACCATGGAGCAGGAATTGACCGAGCTGCGAGATTTCCGCAATGCCGCTGTCGAGCGCGCCCGGATGACCCAGACCGCGGTGGTGAATGCGCTGAACGCCGCCGCCGATCGCATCGAGAAGTCGACCCAGGTCCTGAACCGGACCGTCGGCAACGGGATCGCGATCGGCTAATGCTGTGCAATATCGTGTCGCCCGATCCTGACTTTCCGGATTTTTCTCTAACGTAAGGCGGCCTATGAGGCGGCGCGAATTCATAGGGTTGATCGGTATCACGACGATTTGCGGGTCGCTCGCTGCGCATGCGCAGACGGGTCCTGCCCGGCTTGCCTTTATGGGCAGCGGCGCGGCGGAATCGAGCGCGATCCTGCTGGAAGGCTTGAAGACCGGCTTGCGCGAAAATGGGTTGGCCGAGAGCAAGGACTACATCATCGATGTCCGCTGGGCCAATGGCGCCTACGAGCGGTTTCCGGCTTTCGCCCGCGAACTCGCGCAAAGCAATCCGCGGGTGATTCTGGTGACAACGATCGCGGCTGCACGCGCAGCGCAGCAGCTCGTTCCGTCCATTCCCGTTGTCATGACCGGCCTGATCAACCCGGTTGATACCGGACTTATCAAGAGTCTTGCCCGGCCTGGCGGCAACACAACGGGCGTTTCGAGCATGATCCAGGATATCACGACGAAATCGCTGGAATTTCTTCTTGCTGTCGTGCCGAAGGCCTCTGTCGTCGCTGCGCTCTACAATCCCGCGAACCCGACCAACCGCCCGATGTTCGCCGAGGCGCAGCACTATGCGGCCGCCCGAGGCCTGAAGTTGCAAGGAGTCGAATTCAAGAGCCTCGCGGAGCTGGACGCCACCTTTGAAGAAGTGAAGAACGCGCATCCCGATGCGCTGCTCATCATCTCCGATGCCACACTGATTGACCTGCGCGAGCGCATCGCGGCCTTCGCGCTGCAGGCCCGAATCCCGACGTCTTCCTCGATTCCCGAGATGACGGATGCAGGGGCGCTTGTCGGTTATGGCCCTCCACGTCGTGAATTCTATCGACGCTCGGCTACTTACGTGAAGAAAATACTCGATGGAGCCAATCCTGCCGATTTGCCGGTCGAGCAACCAACCCTGATCGAGATGTCGATTAACCTGAGAACGGCAAAAATCCTTGAGATCACTGTCCCGGAGGTTCTGTCAGTTCGCGCCGATCGGGTGATCGAGTAGCCCCGGCCAGCAGCTAGCCTTAGCTCTGGTGATTCGTCAGTATCGTTGTTACATTGCGCAAGCGAGGCTGTGACGCGCGTCCGGAGCCATATATCCCCGGGGCCTTATCGATCCTTTAGGGAACTGTCCCTGGCCGGGCCCGTGGGCCCGGACATATGGTGCCCACCTACTTTCGTAGGGAACTCCGGGATCGAGTGCTTCAACGGCGTTTGCGGCTTCGCACTATTGTTTCCTTCTGGTTCGTGCCTGTCGAATTGCGCGTCAGACTGCGGTGGTTCAGTTCAGTACGTTGTCATGCCCCGCGAAAGCGGGGCATCCAGTACGCCGCGGCGTCGAGTGTGAATACCACCGCCTCTGGAATACTGGATCACCCGCCTTCGCGGGTGATGACCGTGGGGACCCAGCGCATGTCGAATTCGAAAGCCGAACTCCGCGCCAAAGCCCTCGCAGCACGTGACGCGCTCAGCGAGAAGAAGCGCACCACGGCCGCCACAAAACTCGCCAAGCGCGGGCTGCCGTTCACGCTGCTGCCGGGCAGCATCGTCTCCGGCTACTCGCCGATCCGCAGCGAGATCGATCCGATGCCGTTGATGAAGAAGCTCGCCGAGGAGGGCGCGCGGCTGGCGCTGCCTTGCGTCACCGCGCGCGGCCAGTCGCTGATCTTCCGCCTCTTTCATCCGAATGATCGATTGATGCTCGGCCCGCTTGGCATTCCCGAGCCGTCGCCGGCCGCGGCTGAAGTTGTCCCCGATATCATGCTGACGCCGCTCGCGGCCTTCGACCGTCTCGGCCACCGCATCGGCTATGGCGCGGGGCACTACGACCACACCTTCGCGCACTTGCGCAAGGCCAAGCAGATCGTTGGCATCGGGCTTGCTTTTGCTGCGCAGGAGATCAAGGCGGTTCCGGCACTATCGCACGACGTCGCGCTGGATTATGTGCTAACGGAATCGGACGTTTTCGATTTCCGGAGTTCTGAAGTTGCGCATTCTCTTCGTGGGTGATGTCGTCGGTCGCGCTGGGCGTACGGCGATCGCCGAACATCTGCCCGGCATGGTCAAGGACTGGTCGCTCGATTTCGTTGTCGTCAATGGCGAGAACTCCGCCGGTGGCTTCGGCATCACCGAGGCGATCTATCAGGAGTTTCTCGATGCCGGCGCCGACGCGGTGACGCTCGGCAATCACTCCTGGGACCAGCGCGAAGCGCTGGTGTTCATCGAGCGCGCCGACCGGCTGGTGCGGCCCACAAATTATCCGCGCGGCACGCCCGGCCGCGGCGCGGCGCTGGTCGAAACCAAGAACGGCAAGCATGCGCTGGTGGTCAACGCATTGGGCCGCGTCTTCATGACCCCGTTCGACGATCCCTTTGCCGCACTCGAGCGCGAGCTCGGCGCCTGCCCGCTCGGCGTTGCCGCCGATGCCATCGTCGTCGACTTCCATTGCGAGGCGACCAGCGAGAAGCAGGGCATCGGCTTCTTCTGCGACGGCCGCGCCAGCCTCGTCGTCGGCACCCACACCCATGTGCCCACCGCCGATCACCAGATCCTGTCCGGCGGCACCGCCTACATGACCGACGCCGGCATGACCGGAGACTACGATTCCATCATCGGCATGCAGAAGGAAGAACCGCTGCGCAGGTTCACCTCGGGGATTCCATCGGGCCGCTTCGAGCCGGCGGCGGGCGCGGCGACGCTGAGTGGCGTCGCGGTCGAGACGGATGATGCGACCGGACTCGCACTGCGGATCGCGCCGGTGCGTGCGGGTGGCAGGCTGGAGCCGGCGACGCCGAGGTTCTGGTTGAGCTAGATTCTCTCGCAGCGAGCCACACACTCAGTGTCGTCCTGGCGAAAGCCAGGACCCATACCGCGGAATCTATCGATCGTGGATGGTGCTAGTCCCGAACGACCAGTCTTCGCCAAACTTCTCCCTGGGGTAATGGGTTCTGGCTTTCGCCAGGACGACATCGCTTCTTATTGCACCGTCTGCCTACTCCGCCGTCTGCCTACTCCGCCGTCTGCTCCCGCAACTCCGCGACGTCCTTCGCCGTGAGCTTCGAGCCCTTCGTACCGAACCGCGCCGTGACGTAGTTGGCCACCGCGGCGATCTCGTCATCGGTGTAGGCGTTGCCGAAGGCCGGCATCGACAGCGCGCCGTCGGGCGTGTGACGCTTGGTGCCTGACAGCACGATCTGCGCGACGTTGGTGGCGGCGGGGTCGTTGACGGCCCAGGTGCCGGTGAGCGCTGCCATCGGCGACACCGGGCTCTCGCCGCTCCAGCCGTGGCAGCTGACGCAGGCGCTGGCGAACACGCGCTTGCCACGCGCATCCGCTGTTGCGCCGTCCCGGTGCGAGGCCGGCGCGACCGGCGCCGTGCCGGCGGGAAGGTCAGCCGAGGGCACCGGCGGCACGCTGCGCAGATAGGCGACGATGCTGCGGATGTCTTCAGGCGCGAACTGGCTAAAGCTGTGGTCGACGGCTTCACCCATCGGACCCGACGCCGAGCCGTGACCCGGCGCGTGGCCGAGCGAGAGATAGGCGATCAGGTCCTCGTCGCGCCAGTTGTCGAGCCCGGTCGCCTTGTCCGAGGAGATGTTGAAGGCACGCCAGCCGGCCGTAATGGCGCCGCCGAACTTCTTGCGGTTGTCCAGCGCAAAGCCGAGATTGCGCGGCGTGTGGCATTCGCCGCAATGCGCCAGCGCTTCCGCGAGATACGCACCGCGATTCCATTCCGGGCTCTTCGACGTATCGGGTGCAAAGCGCGTGTCGGGATTGAACACGGCCGACCAGAACATCATCGCCCAGCGCTGGTTGAACGGGAACGACAGCGTGTTGTCCGGCGCCTTGGCGCGCACCGCCGGCAGGTTGAACAGATAGGCCTTCACCGCCAGCACGTCCTCGTCCGTCATGTAGGTGTAGGACGCGTAGGGCATCGCCGGATAGAGCCGCGCGCCGTCATGGCGCTTGCCGCGCTGGACCGCGTTGAGAAAATCCTGGTCGCTGTAATTGCCGATGCCGGTTTCCTTATCGGGCGTGATGTTGGTCGAATAGAGCGTGCCGAACGGCAGCTTGAAGCCGAGGCCGCCGGAATAGTCCTTCTCGCCGGGCTTGGTGTGGCAGACCATGCAGTCGGCCACCTTCGCAAGATATTCGCCGCGTTCGACCAGGCTTGCCTTCTCGAGCTTCGCCGGCACGCCGGTCGGCTTGCCGGCGCGGTAATCCGCCAGCGCCACCTTGGGGCCACCGGCGAAATCGAGCGGGCCCGGCCCGCGGATGATCCAGACGCCGAGCGCCACCACGACGATGGCGATCACGACGAGGCTTGCAAGGATACGCATCTTGCCGCTCATGCCTTTTTCCCCGCAGTCAGCAGTTTTCGATCGATCGGCAGGCGCCGCAGCGCCACGCCGGTTGCGGCGTAGATCGCGTTGCGCAGCGCCGGCGGTCCGGCGTTGACGCCGGCTTCGCCGATGCCGCCGGGCGCCTCACCGCTCTTGACGACGATGACCTCGATCTTCGGCGTCTCGTTGATGCGCATCATGCGATAGTCGTGGAAGTTCGACTGCTGCACGCGGCCCTTGTCGATGGTGATCTCGCCATAGAGCGCGGCCGTGAGGCCGAAGATCAGCCCGCCTTCGATCTGCGCCTTCACCGTGTCGGGGTTGACCGCGATGCCGGTATCGACCACCGAGGTGATGCGACGGAGCACGATCTCGCCGCTGTCCTCGATTTCCGCTTCCACCACGGTTGCGAGGAAGCTCGCAAACGACGGCTGTACGCAGACACCACGGCCGACGCGGGCCGGCAACGGCTGGCCCCAGCCGGCTTTCTCGGCCGCGAGGTTGAGCACTGCGAGCATGCGCGCATTTTTCGTCAGCATTGAGCGGCGGAAGTCCACCGGATCCTTGCCGGCCTTACGCGCGAGCTCGTCCATCGCGCATTCGACCGCGAACACGTTGTTGTTCGGGCCGACGCCGCGCCAGAACCCGGTGGGTACCGCTGGCGGCTCGACGCGAACATATTCGACATGGAAGTTGGCGAAGTCGTAGGGCGCATCCACCGCGGCGTCGACCGCGTCGATGTCGATGCCTTTCTGGAACGCCGGGGGCAGCCAGCGCGCCAGCACGGCGGAGCCGGCGACTTTGTACTTCCAGGCTGCGACCTTGCCGTCGACCAGCGACGCCGTGACCTGGTCGCGGTAGATCGGGCGATAGACGTCGTGCTGGATGTCCTCCTCGCGGGTCCACACCACCTTCACGGGGTAGTCGACCTGTTTGGCGATCTTCACCGCCGCGACCACCATGTCCGGCTCGAGCTTGCGGCCGAAACCGCCGCCGAGCAAATGGTTGTTAACGATCACCTTGTCGACCGGGAGGCCAGCGGCTTTCGCCGCCTCCGACTGCACCCGCGTCATGATCTGCGTGCCGGTCCAGATCTCGCAGGCATCCGGCCTGACGTGCACGGTGGCGTTGATCGGCTCCATCGAGGCGTGCGCAAGGAACGGCAGTTCGAAGCTCGCCTCGAATTTGTCGCCGCTCGCGAGCCCCTTGGCGATGTCGCCGACGGATTTTGCGACCACGCCGTCTTTCTCGCTGGCGGCGCGTAAATCCTGCCAGATGTCTTTTGTGCTGATCTTCGCGTTCGGTCCGTCGTTCCACTCGATCTTGAGTGCTTCGAGGCCTTTCTTCGCGGCCCACATGTGGTCGCCGATCACCGCGACGGTGTCTTCGAGCACCACGACCTTGCGCACGCCCGGGATTTTCGTCGCCGCGCTGTCGTCGACCTTGCCAACCTTGCCGCCGAACACCGGGCAGGCGGCAACGGTCGCGAATTTCATGTCGGGCATGATCGCGTCGATGCCGTAGACGGCCTTGCCGTTGATTTTGTCCGGCGTGTCGAGCCGCTTCAAGGGCTGGCCGATATAGACGAAGTCCTTGGGGTCCTTGACCGGGACGTCCTTCGGCGGCGTCTGGCCCTGCGCGGCGAGCGCCAGCGCACCGTAGCCGAGCTTGCGGCCGCTTGCGGCATGCATGACCTCGCCTTTCGATGTCGTGCAACTTACAGGCTCGACCTGCCATTGCGCCGCCGCGGCTTGCACCAGCATCGCTCGCGCGGTGGCGCCTGCTGCGCGCAGCGGTTTCCACCAGGCGCGGATCGAGGTCGAACCACCCGTCGCTTGCAAGCCGAAGGCCGGATTGGCGTAGAACTGGTCGTTGGGCGGCGCGTGCAGCACCGCAACCTTTGTCCAGTCGGCATCGAGCTCTTCGGCCAGGATCATCGAAATCGAGGTATAGATGCCCTGGCCCATCTCGACCTGCGGCATGATCAGGACAGTGCGGCCGGTCTCGTCGATGCGGACGAAGGCGTTCGGCGCGAACTTGCCATCGGTCGCGTCCTTCGGCTGCTCCGGTTCATTGACGGCGGCGCGCAGCGGCAGATGGAAGGCGAGCAGGAAGCCGGTGGCGAGGCCGCCGGTCAGAAGCGTGCGGCGGGAGACGCCTTGAAGAGATTTGTCTGCAATCATGGCGGACCTCACGATTGACGGCCGTTGGCGGCCTGCTTGATGGCCTCGCGAATTCGCACATAGGTGCCGCAGCGGCAGATGTTGCCGGCCATCGCGGCGTCGATGTCGGAATCATCGGGATGAGACGTCGCCGCCAGCAGCGCGGCGGCCGCCATGATCTGGCCGGACTGGCAGTAGCCGCACTGGATCACTTCGAGATCGAGCCAGGCCTTCTGCACCTTCGCGCCGGCCTGCGTGTTGCCGACGGCTTCGATGGTGGTGACGGCGCGGTTCTCGACCGCGCTGACCGGTAGCACGCAGGAGCGAACCGCCTTGCCGTCGACATGCACGGTGCAGGCGCCGCATTGCGCGATGCCGCAGCCGAATTTCGTGCCGGTCATCCCGAGGATGTCGCGCAGCACCCACAGCAGCGGCATCTCGGGTGGCGCGTCGAAAGATTTCGTCTCGCCGTTGATGGTGAGAGTCAGTGCCATATGCATCCCCTTGCTCGACGATCGCTTACGGTGACCAGGTCGGCGAATTCCGCGCGACCATAATCATACCGACACAAACGATGAAGCCGCGAAATTTTCAGCAATGCATATTTGCGCGAACGACGCGCCACACCATGCCTTTCACGAATTCGTGCAGCGATCGCTGCATCCGTGTTGGGCTAATTGATATGATAAGCGTCATTTTCTGACGCATTTCCTTCGCACGCGCGGGCGTTTGTCGCAGACGATCGTGCGAACACGCAAAAGCGTGCGAAGACGAAAGTCGTGCGATTACGAAAGTCGGGTGAAGGAAAACGCCGCGTGATGCGCGTCCGGGCGACCGTCAGCTCTGCCGAAAACCCATCCGGAACGCGCCCCAGTGCCGGCCGTGGACCATGATCGGCGACGACAGGTCCTTCATCAGCACGAACTGCCCGCCGCCCATGTCGCGCCGATAGGTTTGCAGCAGGAACGGCTTCGTGTTCGCCGCGACCTTCTGCACCGCGCGATCGGTGAACAGGCGGCGGTTGCGGCAATTGGCGTTATTCCACACCGGGTCCTTGCCCTGCGGCAGGCGGTAGTTCGGATTGTGGGTCGGCAGATAGCCGCTCTTGGCCCAGGCGACGCAGAACACGATGCGGGGATCGGATTTCTGGATCGGGTCCTGGATCGCGGGCAGCACGCGATCAGTGAAATCGACGTAGTTGGTGAGATATTGCCTGGGGTCGGTGCCCGCGATCTCCCGATAGGTCTCGTCCATGAGCTGATCGAGGGTAATCTCGCGGCGGTCGATCGCGGCCTCGAACTCGGCCGAGATCCGCTTCGCGGTATCGACGACGGCGCGGATCAGCGGCGCATCCGACGTTTCCACGCCGCTATCGGCGATCAGTGCGATCAGACCTTCGGACGTGTCGAGCAGTTTTGTCACGCGCTGATCGGCGTTCTTGAGATCGCGCGAGGAGAGGTCGACGCCCTTGGCGAGTTCGCTGAGCTCGTCGATGACGGTGTCGCAATGGCCGAGATTGGAGGTCGCGGCGCGCGTGACGCTGCCGATCTCCGCTTCCACGGAGGCAAAGCCCTGCTGTACCCGCGAGATGATGCCGGAGATCTGCTGGGCGCCTTCGCCCGCGGTCTTCGCACGCAGCGAGGCGTCACTGCTCTCGCCGATCAGGCCTTCGATCTGGCCATCGAGATCGCGCACGGTATCGGAGATCTGATGCGTGGCCTGGCGGGTGGCTTCCGCCAGATTCTTCACTTCGCTTGCGACCACCGCGAAGCCGCGGCCGGCATTGCCGGCGCGCGCCGCTTCGATGGTGGCGTTGAGCGCGAGCAGATTGGTCTGCTTCGCAATCGCCTCGATCGAGCCGGACACCTTTGCGACCTGCGCCAGCGCGGAGCCGACCGCGCTGAGCCGCGCCTCGATCCGGGCGACAGCGGCGACGAGTTCCGAGATGTGGCTGACCGCGGCATCGACCGCGCCGCGCGACTGCGCGATCTCGCCCACCGCTGCGGACGCGGTCGATTGCACCGCCTGCGACGCATTGGCGATGTCGTGGTTGGCCGAGACCATCGTCTCGGCCGTCTTCTGGAGGTGATGGAACCGCTCAGACTGGTTCGCGACACGGCTTGCGACCTCCTGGACGTTGCCGGCGATGTCGGCAAGCTCCACGCCGAGGCCGCCGATGCGGTCGGCGAGCTGGTCGATGAGGCGTTCGGCCAGCGTCCGGTTCGATCCGGTGTCCAGTACTGCAAGTTGTGCGACGGACATGTTTCGAGAGTCCTCCAGTCAGAGCCGTTCGCCGGCCCCCCGCGGCATTCCCATTCCAATTCCAACTCTAAAGGATGATTCGCGCCCGGCGTCTTGCCTGAGCGCGCACTAAAGCGCGATGAATTGTCATCACGCTTTAGGTCCTTGCTTGCGGCATGATCTTTTCGAAAAACCGCTGCACACTTTCTCGGATCATGCTCTAGAGTTTGTAGGCCGTCCTGAATCCACCCCAGTGCCGGCCCTGCACGCGGATCGGGACGTCGATCTCGCGCATCATCACCGTGTTCCCGTTGCCCATGTCGCGGGCATAGCTCTGGATCAGATACGAGCGCAGGTTGTGCGCGGCAGCCAACCCCGCCGGATCGTTGAAGATGCGCCGGTTGCGGCTGTTGGCCGTGTTCCAGGCGGCGTCACCCGGCCGCTGCGGATGCGAGTAGATCTTGTTGTGCACCGGCAGGAAGCCGTTGCGGTCGACCATGGCGCAGAACGCCATGCGCTGCTCCTTCGCCAGAAAGGCCTCCTGGAACGGCGGCAGGGCGCGGTCGGCCCAGTCCAGATACTTTGTGCGATATTGCTGCGGATTGGTGCCGGCAATTTCGACGTAATCCGTGTCGAAGAGGTCATCGATCCGGACCTCGCCGCGCGCAACCGCCTGCTCGAATATCCTGGTCAGCGCGTTGCCCGCTTCCATCGCACGGGTGACGAACTCCGTGTTCTCTTCGTGGATCGACCAGAGCTTGTCCTCGATCTTCTCGCTAAGCTCGGCATTGGGGCCGACGAATTGCGTGCGGGCCCCGGCCTTGGACTGCTCGACCACGCGCAGGCGGCAGGGGCCGACGTCTTCGAGGCTGCCGTCGATGATCGCCTGCGGCGCAAGCCGGCCTGCCTCCGCGCCGCCGATCAGCACGCCGTCCATTGATATCTCGTAGACCGGCAGGACCCCGCGCGTGCCCTCGAACTTGAGATGGCAGGGAGCCGCTCGGTCTTGCGGCGATCGTCATGCTCGCTCTGCCGAAGCAGGATCGCGCAGCGTGATTTCAGCTTCTGCGCGAAAGTGGTGACGGCCTTGCCGGCACTGGCGACGTTCTCGCCGTGGGTCTCGGCGGCCTTGGTCGCGGCATCGATCTCGGCCGCGCTCTCGCCGACCGAAATGATGAACTCCGATGCGCTGGCCGCGTTGTTGGAAACCTCGCCGGTGGTGGCGTTCTGCTCGGCGACCGCGCCATTGACGGTGTCGAACACCGGGCGGATCGCCTCGATCGCCTGCGAGATCCGGTGTACCGCATCCGCAGAGCCGGCGGCGTCGCGCTGAAGCGCGTCAATCTTCTTTGTGATCTCTTCCGTTGCGCTCTGGGTCTGCACCGCGAGCGCTTTGACCTCGGTGGCGACGACCGCAAAGCCTTTGCCGGCGGCGCCGGCGCGCGCGGCTTCGATGGTCGAATTGAGCGCGAGCAGCGTCGTCTGCCGTGCGATCTGCGCGATCAGGTTGACGACGTTGCCGATCGCCGCCGAGGACTCGCGCAGCCGGTCGACATTGGCGCGCGCCTCCTGCGCCGCGGCACTGGCCTGGTCGGCGAGTTTGCCGGCCTCGCGGACCTGGGCGCCGATTCCGTGCGCGGATTGGGTGAATTTGTCGGCGGCCTGGGCGAAGGTCGAGGCGTTCGACTGCGCGGCGTTGGTCCGCCCGGTCAGCGCGTCGGTGCGCCCGCGGATGTCAGCAAGCGTCGCCGCGGTGGCCTCCGCGCCGCCAGCCACCGAATTGGCGGCACGCTCAAGTTGGCGGATCATCGCCCCGAGTTCGAGTTCGAGCAGTTCCAGGATTTCCCTGGCCGAATCGCTTTCGACGGCCGGCGCCGTCTCGGAACCGGCAGCAGGCTGCGCAGCCAGCGGGGCTGCCACAGGCCCGGCCGAATCCGGCAGACGCTTCCGAAATAGTCCGAACGCCATCAGGTCTCTCTTGTCGGGGGACGGGCGGACGCTATTTTCGCAGGCCGGCATGAAGTCAGGGTTAACGATGCCTGACATCCAGGCATGGGCCACTACGGTATTACCTTAAAGTATGAGAGACCCCTTTCATTCCGGTGGGTTGGCGGCCTATAAGGCCGCGCTTCCCACTCTCGCTGGCGCACGATTCCCTAGAGACCAAGAGACCACGCATGGCCGGACATTCCCAATTCAAGAACATCATGCACCGCAAGGGGCGGCAGGATGCCCAGAAGTCGAAACTGTTCGGCAAGCTGGCGCGGGAAATCACCGTCGCGGCCAAGCTCGGGACGCCCGATCCCGACATGAACCCGCGCCTGCGCGCGGCCATCATCGCGGCGCGCCAGGAGAACATGCCGAAGGACAATATCGAGCGTGCCGTCAAGAAGGCGCTCGGCAGCGAGGGCGAGAACTATGACGAGATCCGCTACGAGGGCTATGGCCCCGGCGGCGTCGCCGTCATCGTCGAGGCGCTGACCGACAACCGCAACCGCGCCGCCTCCGACATCCGCTCCTTCTTCACCAAGTCCGGCGGCAATCTCGGCGAAACCGGCTCCGTCTCCTTCATGTTCGACCGCACCGGCATCATCGAATACGACCGCAGCGTCGCCTCCGACGATGCGGTGCTGGATGCGGGGATCGAGGCCGGCGCCGACGACGTCATTTCCGGCGAGAGCGGCCACGAGATCTATGCCTCGACCGAAAGCTATCGCGACGTCGCCAAGGCGCTGGAAGCCAAATTCGGCGAGCCGCGCAAGGCCGCGCTGATCTGGAAGCCGCAGAACACGATCGCCGTCGATGACGAGACCGGCGAGAAGCTGTTGAAACTGATGGATTTGCTCAACGAGCACGACGACGTGCAGCACGTCTACGCCAATTTCGAGGTGTCCGACGCGCTGTTGGCGAAGATGGGAGGGTAGGGCGCTTCCGATAGCCGCAATCTCCGCTGTCATCGTCCGGCTTGACCGGGCGGTCCAGTATTCCAGAGGCCGTGATGGGATACGGATAAGCTGCGGCGTACTGGTTACCCCGCCTTCGCGGGGTATGACGGCGTGTGTTGCGGTGGGCGGTGCCGCAACGCGTACTTCCCCGGGGACTTCCGTTCTGTTTCTGTTTCCCCCACAGCAGCCAGCCGCTATCACTGGCCTATGACCGCGCTCCCGATTCGCGTCCCCGTTCGCATCATCGGCATCGACCCCGGCCTGCGCCGCACCGGCTGGGGCGTGATCGAGTCCGAGGGCAATCGCCTGGTTTACGTCGCCTGCGGTTCGGTGGAACCGCCGGACGGGCTGCCGCTGTCGAGCCGCCTGCTCGCGATCCATGAGGGGCTCGCCGCCGTGCTGTCCAAACACACGCCGATGGAAGCCGCGGTCGAGCAGACCTTCGTCAACAAGGACGGCGTCGCGACGCTGAAACTGGGCCAGGCCCGCGGCGTCGCCATGCTGGCGCCTGCGATGTTTGGAATCACGGTCGCCGAATACGCGCCGAACCAGGTGAAAAAGACGGTGGTCGGCGCCGGCCACGCCGACAAGCACCAGATCGCGATGATGCTGAAGATTTTGCTGCCGAAAGCCGAGCCGCCGTCAGCGGACGCCGCCGACGCGCTGGCCATCGCCATCACCCACGCCCATCATCGTCAGAGCACGGCACTCAGGCTGAAGGTGGTGGGGATATGAGCGGGCACCACAAACCGCAGTCGTCATGCCCGGGCTTGTCCCGGGCATCCACGGTCTTTCTTGCTGGCGTCAGAGACGTGGATGGCCGGGACAAGTCCGGCCATGACGAGAGAGAGAAGTGCCTGCTACGGCCGAGGAATTGAGATGATCGGCAAGCTCAAGGGCCTGATCGATTCTTACGGCGAGGATTACGTGCTCCTCGACGTCGGCGGCGTCGGCTATCAGGTGCATTGCTCGGCGCGCACGCTGCAACATCTGCCGTCGCCGGGCGACGCCGCCGTGCTGTCGATCGAGACCTATGTCCGCGAGGACCAGATCAAGCTGTTCGGCTTCCGCACCGATCAGGAGCGTGAATGGTTTCGCCTGCTCCAGACCGTGCAGGGCGTCGGCGCCAAGGTCGCGCTGGCCGTGCTCGGCACGCTCGCGCCGTCCGACCTCGCCAATGCGATCGCGCTGCGCGACAAGGTCGCGGTGGCGCGCACGCCCGGCGTCGGCCCCAAGGTCGCCGAGCGCATCGTCACCGAGTTGAAGGACAAGGCGCCCGCCTTCGCCAATGTCGATCCCGCTGTCGTGCATCTTGCCGGCGCCATCGACGACCAGCGCGCGCCACGGCCCGTCGCGGACGCGATCTCTGCGCTCGTCAATCTAGGCTACGGCCAGCCGCAGGCGGCCGCGGCTATTGCATCCGCATCGCGGAGTGCGGGTGAGAATGCCGAGACGGCGCAGCTTATTCGCCTCGGCTTGAAGGAACTGGCGAAGTGAGGGCGTTAATGGTCAGGCTATTCTTCGCTCTGGCGGCGCGCACATCTGCGCTCCCTCCCCCCTTGCGGGGGAGGGCTGGGGAGGGGGGTAGCCCCGGGCTCCGGCGTGCGTGGCTTACCCCCCTCGCGGATCGCCTGCGGCGATCCGACCTCCCCCGCAAGGGGGGAGGTGGCCGCAGAGCTTGTGGCGCATGACCACTCCCCCCCGCATGGTCACGCCCGAGCGCCGCAGCGATGATGTCGGCGACACCGCGTTGCGGCCGCAGTCGCTGTCCGATTTCGTCGGCCAGCAGCAGGCGCGCAAGAACCTCTCGATCTTCATCGAGGCGGCGCGCAAGCGCGGCGAGGCGCTGGATCACGTGTTGTTCGTGGGTCCCCCCGGCCTCGGCAAGACCACGCTGGCGCAGATCGTGGCGAAGGAGCTCGGCGTTGGTTTTCGCGCCACGTCAGGCCCGGTGATCGCCAAGGCCGGCGATCTCGCGGCGCTGCTGACCAATCTCGAAGAGCGCGACGTGCTGTTCATCGACGAGATCCATCGCCTGAGCCCGGCGGTGGAAGAGGTGCTCTATCCCGCGATGGAGGATTTTCAGCTCGACCTCATCATCGGCGAGGGCCCGGCGGCGCGCTCGGTCAAGATCGAGCTTTCGAAATTCACCCTCGTCGGCGCCACCACGCGTGCCGGCCTTCTCACCAATCCGCTGCGTGACCGTTTCGGCATTCCGATCCGGCTCAACTTCTACACGATCGAGGAGCTGGAAAGCATCGTCACCCGCGGTGCGCGCGTGCTCAATATCGGCATGAGCGCGGACGGCGCCAACGAGATCGCGCGCCGCGCCCGCGGCACGCCGCGCATCGCCGGACGCCTCCTGCGCCGTGTGCGCGATTTCGCCTCCGCCGCCGATGCCACCTCGATCGATCGCAAGATCGCCGATCACGCGCTGAGCGCGCTCGAGGTCGACGCCGCCGGCCTCGACGCCATGGACCGCCGCTACCTCACGACCATCGCGATGAACTATGGCGGGGGCCCGGTCGGCGTGGAGACGATGGCGGCCGCGTTATCCGAGCCGCGCGATGCGATCGAGGACATCATCGAGCCCTATCTGATCCAGTGCGGCTATCTCCAACGCACCCCGCGCGGCCGTCTGCTCACCTCGCACGCCTTCCGCCATCTCAGCATCAGCGAGCCGACGCGGGATGCGGCGCAATTCGGCCTGTTCGGGACGGACGAGAGCGACGACTGATCTGCGCGAATGCAAAGTGCTCCGGTTCTCATGAATTTCCGGTAATCTCGTGCAGATTGTCTGCACAAGCGCACCCCAATTCCGCTCCAATCGGGCCGCATCACGGAAGCGCATCACGATCGGGCTTCCATGATCACTCGCCGTCATCTCATCCGTTCCATCGGCGGTCTGTCCGCCCTCGGCATCTCGACCGCGGCCTATGGCGTCGGTGTCGAGCCGGTGCTGCGGCTTCGCGTTACCCGCTATCATCCGACCCCACGGCAATGGCCCGCGGACTTTCCGCTGAAGATCGCCGTGATCGCCGACATCCATGCGTGCGATCCCTGGATGCCGCTGGAGCGGATCGAGGCGATCGTCGAGCGCACCAACGCGTTGAACGCCGACCTCATCGTGTTGCTCGGCGATTACGTCGCCGGTCTGCACCAGGTCACGCGTATCATTCCGTCGAACGAATGGGCCAAGGTGCTGGCCGGCCTCAAGGCGCCGCTCGGCGTCCATGCCGTGATGGGCAATCACGACTATTGGGACGATACGACGGTGCAGCAGGCAGGGCACGGGACGACGATCGCGCATCGTGCGCTGGAGGCGGCGGGCATTCCCGTCTACGAGAACGACGTCGTGCGCCTCACCAAGGACGGCCGCCCGTTCTGGCTCGCCGGCCTCGGCGATCAGCTCGCTTTTCTGCCGGCACGGCGCTTCCGGAGCACGGGGCGCTTCGGTGCCGACGATCTCACCACGACGCTCGCAAAGGTCACCGACGATGCGCCGGTGATCCTGCTCGCGCATGAGCCCAACATCGCACCGCGGGTGCCCGCGCGCGTCGCGCTGCAACTGTCCGGTCATACCCATGGCGGCCAGATCCGCCTGCTCGGCTGGTCGCCGGCTGTTCCGCCGCAGCATGGCCTGCGGCTCGCCTATGGCCATTTCCGGCTGAAATGCGACGTCATCATCTCCGGTGGCCTCGGTTGCAGCATCATTCCGGTCCGCGTCGGCGTGCCGCCGGAGATCGTCGAGGTGACGCTGGGGCGGACGGGACCGGTTGTGTCCTAGCGGTCGAATTTCGAGCAAGCATCTGGGCACAGGCTTAGGGCTGCGCTATATTGACCCAATGAATTCCGCCATCGAGAAAGCTGTCGAAGCTCTTGAGCTGCTGCCTGAGGAAATGCAGGAGTCAGCGGCTGATTACCTGTTGTCCCAAGCCAAAAAGTTCCGAGCGCTCAAAGACGCGATCGACGAAGGGATGGCGGACGTAGAGGCCGGACGTGTGGTCCCGTGGGACCTCGACGAATTCCTCAGGCAAACCCGGGCGAAGCGATAGAGGTTAGCGTGCAGGTCGTTCTGTCCTTGCGCGCTCGCACAGACCTTCTCGATATCCACTCATATCTCGCTGAGCGCAGTCCGACTGCAGCGGATCGGTTGGCTGCAAGGTTCTCGGAGAGGTTCGATGAGCTTCGGAAGTTTCCCTTCATAGGGCCGGATCGCAGTGAATTGAGGGCGTCACTTCGAGGTTTGTCTGTTGACGGTTACACTGCCTTTTACCTCGTCGAGGCTGATCGCATAATCATTGTGCGAGTTTTGGATGGACGGCGGGATATAGAGCGAGAGTTTTCGAAATGACTGCCCATCTCGACGGCGAGATCCGCGACGGCCGCCACCATATGCAGGTCCGCGTCTATTACGAGGACACGGATTTCTCTGACTTGCCATTATCGTAGTATGCAAACATGCCAATTTCTTCTGCCTTGCGGCGGTTTTCGGGGAAAAGCTTCTTGCCGAAAAGGGCGGCACTGTTCAGGTATGGCGTATATTCGTAGGGCATCCGCTTGCGGCCGGGATGCACCACAATGCAGTCGATCAAATTGCGGAAGGCGACGCGGGTTTCGATCGCTTTCGGATTGATCTTCAGCGCGCTGACGAGTTTCTTCACCTCCGAACGGTAGAGTTCGCCGAACTTCGGATGGTCGAACGGGATCACATTCTCGCTGCCATTGCCCAGCAGCCGCAAGCGCGCATCCACATTCTCCCGCTCTAGATCGCACTCATCGATACGCTTAAGCAGCTCATCCGGTTTACGACGACTGTTTGCGATCGCATATGACAGGCGCTCTATCTCGGTAGTCAGTACTCGCCGTCGACGCTCCAGGTTGTCGCGTTCACTACCTTTTTTTCGGTCTTTCTTGCGTTCCTCCTGCCAAGCACCCATCGCTTCTTCAATGGCTTTTGGCGAAAGCAATTTCGCATCGATCTTGATGGAAACATCCTCAAGTAGAACGTCCATGTCAAAGCTTCGGGTGTGCTCGCAGGTGCCTCGCTGATGCGCGTTGGCGCATGCCGCACGCGGCGCGCCGTTCCGAGACGATTGTGCAATTCGCATATGGCCGTTGCAAACGCCGCAGCGGAGTACGCCGGCAAGCGGGTGCTCATTGTTACGCGGGATCAGCGGGCGACGCTGCGGTTTACCCGTTGGTCCGAACATATGGATGGCGCGCGCGCTGCGCACTTTCTGCACCGTATCCCAGAGTTCTTGCGGAATGATTCGCAGCTCGGGATTCTTGACCAAAATGTGGCGTTCTTCCGGATTGCGGCGCTTCTGCTTCTTCTGTGTCTCCGGGTTCAGAATTGTTGAGCGAACATTCCAATGAATTTCGCCGATGTACAACTCGTTGCCGAGAATTCCGCGACCATGACGACCACCAGTTATGCACTGATGATTCCAAGTGGAACGGCCAGCCTTGTTCTTGTGACGGGTGGCACCGGGCGAGTGCACGCCTTCGTGGGTAAGATCGGCGGCAATCTCTCGGGTTGAACGGCCCGAAGCATATTCTTTGAAAATGCGGAGTACGATCTTCGCTTCGTTCTTGTCGATCAAGCGCTCACCGGGCGCGCCAGGCTTCAGCCGATAACCGTACGCATACGCGCCGGGAATTTTTCCGTTGGCGACGGCGTTGTCGTGCCCGCGCCGAACTTTGTCAGCAAGCTGCGGCTTGTAGATCGTGTTGTAGAGACTCGCGATGCTGATATCGGTGGCCGTCGCGTAAATGCCTTTCTGATCCATTAGGTCAACGCCGTTGAACTCGAAGACCTGTTTTAGGCGCTGGATCGTTGCGGGATCGCGCGACAGCCGATCAAAGTGCTCAACGACGACCACGTCAAAGTCGTGATTTCGCACGCCGTTGAGAAGTCGCTGATAGCCATCACGCGCCTCTTCGGTAAGGCCAGACTTTGCGGCGTCAACGAATTCACCGATCACGTCCAGGTTGTTGCGTTCGGCGATCTTTCGGCAAAGCAATAGCTGACCGTCAATCGAGGTCGCCTTTTGCATGTCGCTGGAATAACGGGCGTATAGCACGGCCCTCTTTTTCGGTGACACTATCGTCATGCCGTTCCCTTATCTCGGTGTTCCAAATCGGCTTTTTCGTCCCGTGCAATTTGTCGTCCGATGGAGCGCGCCAACTCGAGCCAGACTTCCTCATTGTCGGGATTGTCCCAGCTCTGAGGGTGCGAAGGGGCAAGCGGTCGGATGATCGCTTTTTGTCTCGGATGCGATCGCGTCCCGTTACGCATTACACAGTAGCGCAGGCGATCGCGTCTGCAAGCATCAATGGCGTAGCGCGCGTGATTTCTCGAAGTTTTTCGGATGCCATCGCATGAACCTGGACGGAGTAGCTGAATTCTCCTCTCGACAACTTTGACAAACGTCCGCGCCAAGATAAACGCGGTCGCCGCTGCACCGCAAAGTGCGATGTCGCGCGTTTGCGTTGCGGCTGCATGTTCGTCGTAGCGATGGGAAAACGCGGCGGAAAAAATTACGAAAAAATACTTGCGCTATCGAAACGATTCCGGCCGATCACTTGGAGGGACCGATCGCCTCCGTAAACCAAGTGGGCATGCCCGCGCTATGGCTTGCGTTTGAAAGCGCGGCAGCCGCACTCCAGTCTCCTTGCAGGGATGTCTTAGGCCTGCTCGCTAGCATCTGCACCATCCTCTCGATCCCCGTGATCGCGGCAGAATCTGGGAGCCGGCGCACAGCAAGGAGGCCACCGAAACACGATCCCGAGCGACCTAAGGAAAGACCCGTCGAATATCCTTAAGTAAGCTGCCTACCCGCGCCGATCTCTAGCTGGTTCGGCGCGAGGAACTATCTGGCGATTCTGCTGAATCCGAGTAAAACTTGACAAGCCAACCCATGGGGCGCCCGGTGTCCTCTGTCCGAGGACTGAGGACAGCGCGGAACCATGAAAAGCCAGGATATTGTCGTCCTGCTAAAGCTCGTCAGCTTGCAGGATCATGAACACGCAACCGGGACAGACGTCCACCTGGACGGTGAGGACCCGTACTCGGTGAGAGGGCTCGAAGCCTCTCTCGGAATCAGCAAAACGGAAATCGCGGCCTCGATCAATCGCAGTCTCGCATCCGGCATGGCGATCAAGGACCGCAACACCAACCGTCCAAATCCCAATCGCAGGAACCTGCGCGATTTTATTGCCCACGGGCTGAAGTTTGTTTTCCCGGCAAAACCAGGTCCGATGCAGCGCGGCGTGCCGACAGCTTTCGCCGCCCCTGTCCTAAAGGACTCGCTCCACAGCGCTGGCAGCCTGATCCACGTCTGGCCCTATGCGCGCGGCCGCGAGATGGGCGAGTCAATCGAGCCTCTGTTCAAGACCGTGCCAGAAGCCGCAGAGAAGGACGATCGCCTTTACGCCTATTTGGCTCTCGTGGACGCGATACGACTCGGTAATCAGCGCGCAGCACACCTCGCCAGCAATTTGCTTAAGGAGAGGCTAGGATGACGATTCAAAGCCGTCTCAAGGAAATGCTGAAGACAGTTGCCGTCGCGCTCGGCGATCAACTTCTTGCGCGATTGGTCTTTGTGGGCGGCTGCACAACGGCTCTCTATATAATGGATCCGGTCACGCTTGAGGGAGTAAGAGCCACAGATGATGTCGACCTGAATGTGGATCTGGCCGGCTTCCCGGAGTGGGCAAAGTTACTGGAGCAACTTCGCAAGCAGGGCTTCTCCGAGGCAGTCGACGACAATGTCATATGCCGGATGAAGCTTGGCGAGCTCAAGGTCGACTTTATGCCGGACGACGAGGAGATCCTCGGCTTCAGCAATCGTTGGTACGCAAAGGGGATCGAAACAGCCGTTGAGACGTCACCGGATGAAAACATCACGATCCGGCATCTCGCCCCGCCCATGTTCATCGCAACGAAGCTGGAGGCTTATCGCGGCAGAGGTGGCGGCGACCTTATCGGCAGCCGCGACGCTGAAGATATCCTGCTCCTCGTTGACGGGCGGCAAGAACTGGTTGACGAATCGACGTCCACGCCCTTGTGGTGCTTTGCGCAGAGCAGCATCAGGTTGTTCAGGTCTCTGGCGAGCGCTGGCGAACGAACGGGATCGCCGCGTGGCCGGTCTGCACTGTCGGCCACGATATGCGCGATGAAGCCAAACTTTCCATCCTCACGGCCGGCGATCAGGTCACCGATGAGATCCTCGTTGCATCCGCGATACTCGCAGCGTCCCCCAGCCTTGGCCCAGAGAGCGACCTGAATTTTGCTTGGGATTTGCGATTTTGCCATGGTGGAGGTCCGGTACGACTCGGTATAGTATTCACGTTTTACCCCAAAAGCTCAACCGCGCGGTTCGACAATCCCCACGCGCTTCCTGGGCTGCATCTGGAGGCCGAAGGTGGACCAGCAGAGCCGACCCGCGAGAGCGAGGAATTCCTGGAAGATCTTGCCGTAACCTCCGAACGGTATCGGTCACCGAATTTCGGGTGATCGAAGCCAATGACATTTTCGCCGCCACCGCCCAGCAGCCGCAAGCGCTCTTCAACGCTTTCCCGCTCCAGGTCGCACTCATCGATCCGCTTGAGCAACTCGTCCGGCTTCCGACGGCTATTTGCGATGGCATATGACAGGCGTTCGATCTCGGTAGTCAACACGCGGCGTCGACGCTCTAGCTTAGCGTGTTCGCTGCCCTTATTCCGATCGTTTTTGCGCTCCTCCTTCCAGGCACACATCGCCTCTTCAATGGCTTTCGGCGAAAGCAATTTCAGTTGGATTTTGTCGGAAGCATCCTCGAGCAGAACGTCCATGTCAAAGCTACGGGTGTGCTCGCAGGTGCTCCGCTGATGCGCGCTCGCGCATGCCGCGCGCGGTGCACCGTTACGCGAGGATTGAGCGATTCGCATGTGGCCATTGCAGACGCCACACCGGAGCACACCGGCAAGCGGGTGCTCATTGTTGCGCGGGATCACGACCCGACGCCGCGGGTTGCCAGTCGGTCCGAACATAGATACGGCGCGCGCGCTACGAACCTCCTGCGTTCGATTCCAGAGCACTTGCGGAACGATCCGCAGCTCTGGCTTTTTGACTACGATATGGCGCTCTTCTGGATTGCGGCGCTTCTGTTTCTTCTGGGTCTCCGGGTTGAGAATTGTCGAGCGAACGTTCCAATGTATCTCGCCGATATATAGATCGTTGCCGATAATGCCGCGACCATGCCGACCGCCTGTGATGCACTGATGATTCCAGGTGGTACGGCCAGCCTTGTTCTTGTGACGAGTTGCCCCTGGTGAGGGCACGCCGTCGCGGATGAGATCAGCGGCGATAGTTCGGGTCGAGCGGCCCGCTGCATATTCGGTGAAGATGCGGAGCGCTATCTTTGCTTCGTTCTCATCGATCACGCGTTCGCCCGGCGCGCCCGGCCTCGGTCGATAACCATAGGCGTATGAGCCAGGAATTCTTCCGTTGGCAACAGCGTTGTCATGGCCGCGCCGAACCTTTTCGGCGAGCTGCGGCTTGTAAATCGTGTTGTAGAGACTTGCGATGCTGATGTCAGTGGCGGTCGCATAGACCCCTTTCTGATCCATCAGCTCAACGCCGTTGAACTCAAAAACCTGCTTGAGACGCTGGATGGTTGCGGGATCGCGCGACAAGCGGTCGAAATGCTCAACCACGACTACGTCAAAGTCCTGGTTTTTCACACCGTTGAGCAAGCGCTGATAGCCGTCCCGCGCACCTTCGGTAAGACCAGATTTTGCGGCATCCACAAGCTCGCCGATGACATCGAGGCCGTTGCGCAATGCGACCTTCCGGCAGAGCAATAGCTGACCGTCAATCGAGGTCGCCTTTTGCATGTCGCTGGAATAACGGGCGTATAGTACGGCCGTTTTCTTCGACGCTGTCGTCATGCCGGTCCTTTATCGGCTGCCCCGAGCCGTGATTTTCATCCCGTGCGACCTGACGTCCGATAGCGCGCGCCAACTCAAACCAGATTTCCTCATTGTCCGGATTATCCCAGCTCTGAGGATGAGAGGGGGCAAGCGGTCGAATGATCGCTCGTTGTCTTCGGAGAGATCGGATGCGGGTACGCATTTGCAAACTCGCGAGCAGAAGCTAGCGTAAATTTCTGCGCTGCGCTGCAGCCAAGCCGCAGCGATTACTCGCAACGCTTCTCTCATGCTGACTTCGGCAGCGTCGAATGAAAATGAAATTCTTCAAGTGCCGCGGCGCGCGTGAGGGCATTCCTAGCGATGAGGCGCGTAGTCGAGAGCAGATACGCTAAGCAAAGCGGAGTAAAAATACTTGCGGGTGGGCGACGTAAGTCTGTGGCTGGGAGACCGGTGCCTAGCGGACCCGTTCTCGGTTCACGAGGCTTCTCGTACAGATGTGTAGTGGCTGCCGCGGAGCGCCGGCTCGTCCATCAATAAAATTTGGCCGCTGGCGGCGAATTGTCGCGCGCAGCCCAGACGCGGTGGTCCGACCCCAAGGAACCGTCGCTGATTGGGTCTTTCTTATTCCGCTGGTTCGATGATCCTTGCGTCGAGCCTCCAAGAGCAAGCACTCCGTCTGCGTGAGCTCCGTAATCGGGCGTAGAAAAGCACTGTCAGAAAAACGCATACTTCTGATAGAGTCCTTCCGCTCCGATATCCAAGGAGTTCAAAACTGAACTCGCTGCCCAGGTCCCGTCCGGTGTCTGGATCCTCACGGATTTCCTCCATGTCGGCTGGCGAGACACCGTCGATGGTGCCCGTGGCCTATTTTATTAAATGTTGTCGGCTTTATGTGTCCATGTTTTGCGGGAACGGAGACCGCGACCCCAAAGCATCAGACCTCGCTTGAAAAGATCGAACAGAAGATCGAGCGGAAGAAGGATGAGGCTGTCTTCCTAGCGCGTGAGTTCACCAAGTCTCGGCGGCGAAGATCAGGCCTTGGGCGCGCTTCCTACCCTTCTGGGCAAGGGCTGTCTCGCACGGCTCGGCTACGCCCCATGGCCGTGCCAGTCCCTCGCGGCTGACGCCAGATGGCTTCGCCGGCGTGGCGCGTCAGGCGCTCGATGAGCCTGGCGTGGAACGGGAACCTACCGAAGCCGAACGTGCCTATTGATGAGGGCCTCTCGACCCAGATTCCCGTCAAACCCGGTCGTCCGTCAAAGGCCGCTTCTCGCGTAAAGCCTGATCATCATGCATGCAGGCACATACACCACGTTGTCGCGCGAGACGGCGCGGGAAGCACGAATCGGCTCAACCGTTTGGTCCGGCCTCGTGTCTACAATCGTCTTAATGCCTGTTGCGGATTTCGTGTAGATTTTCCGGATCGAGCAGCACCGGTCTCCTTCTAGATCCTGACGGAAAAGCGGTTGAAAGCTGTCAGGCTCTGAATGCGGAGCTCCACTTCGCGCTGATAGATCGTCCTTTGCAAGAACACGATTTCCGCGTCTCGATCGCTTTCGTCGACATCGATGTACCAAGACTTTGAGCGTCCATCGATACCGTCACTCCAGCGATATCCACGCGTCTTGAGTTCATCCTTCGGCTCGAACGGCGAATGTTCGGCCCAGATCCTAGTGGTTTTGCGCCGCGCACGTTCCAGCAGTGCGGAAAGAACGGTCCTATTGTGATCGGGGAGCTGCAAGGGTTGGATCTCGAGGAGCGCGAGGCAGTCATCGACAGCGCGATGAGCCTCATGAAACAGGCCCGCCTTCATCCGCAGATACGGCAGCCGTGAGCCTTCGAAGCCATGACTGCGCCATTCAATCTCACTGACCGAACACGCCCAAGCTTGATGCTCAAACGACGGACTGTAACGCTCCATGAACGTGCGATCGAAAGCGGCATTGTGCGCAATGACGACAACGGCATCTGCCGCGAAGGCGGCAACGCGATTCGGGTCAAGGTTGTGGCCATTGACCATCTCGTCGGTAATCCCGGTGAGAGCCGTAACCTCGGGGGGATGGCCACCGACGGCTGGTTGAAACAGCTGAATGTATCGCGGGCTCGGGTGGTCCGGCCGTCCGGTAGGTACGCGAATTTGACCATTCCAAGCTCGATGATCTGATCGCGGGTCGAATTCACGCCGATCGTCTCGACATCCAGTAGGAGAGCAGTCTTGGCTGCTTCATCGTTGCTCGCAGCGAATTCTGGCCGCGGAACGAGCCGGCGCAAGATGCGATAATCCCGTGATTGCTCGAGCGCGGCCGCCATTTCGGCCAGGTTACGGGATCGGTCATTTTCTTGGTCAACAGATGAAATCGCGTTCCGCGTGCACCTGACTGCACTCTACCGGATGCGCTCGGGCGAGGCATCGGTGCCTGTGGACAGCTATTCGCCGGTTTACGTCCGCAGCTATCGGCTGGGTGGAAATAACCGGTCGGGCGAAACGGCATCCGCGACCAGCCAGCGGGGACGCTCGAGTCCAGCACCTTGCCAACTTCACTAGAGGCTTCGCCCGCCGAAGTGTCGAACGGCGGATATTGATGGCGATCTCTATGGCACGCTCGCATCCACCCGTGCTCCTCGCATTCGCGGCTAGCGCCGACCTGCTGCAGCACCGAGATCGCCCAGCCGCGAGCGTCCGGGATCGAGGGTCCTCTCTCCGGTACAATCAGCATCGAATTCGCTCCAACGAATCCCCCAGACAGTTCCGGCGGTTAGCACAACGTGGGATTCCGGATCGTCTGGCCGAATGCGGTCACGTGCTAGGGGGGCCTCATGACCCAGCCGGGCGCGGTCCTCTGACCTCCCGCGAGATCCAAGGGCCTTCCGCGAGCACGGGAATCTGCCCGCGGAGCCGGCCGACGAGGAGCCGAAGTGCAGATCGAGCAAGTCGGCTTCGGAGCCGAAGAAGGACAGGCGTGCCGCATCGACACAGTCCAAAATGAGCGCTGAATTCAGCGATCGGGCCCGTCATATTCCGCCCAACAATCGGTCGTCTCGTACACCCTCACGCTCGAGAGTTGCGCAAGGCACGGTTTCGCGTGCTTCCAGATCCAGATGGCGATATATTCCGCCGTCGGATTTTCCAGTCCCGGGACTTTGTTCAGGCAATGGTGATCGAGCTTCTTTAGAAGAAGACCGAACGCTTCTTCCATGTTGAAGAAATCCATTACGAACCCGGTGTGCGGATCGACGGGCCCGTTCAGCACGACCTCGACCCGATAGGAATGACCGTGCATCCGATGACAGCGATGTGTCTGCGGGACGTTTGGAAGTCGGTGCGCTGCCTCGAACTTAAATACCTGGGATATCTTCATCTGATGCCGGGATGTTTGTGGGATTGCACGCTGAGTCGCCATTTCCGATGAGCAGACATTACGCGACGGCGTGCCGCATGTGGTCGACGGCGTCAAATTGTCGAGCCCCCTCTCATCGAACCGGTCCGGCAGAGCTTCCGGCTGCGGCTACACGAATTTTGAGTTCGTGTCCGCGAGTGATGCCCACGCGGCGCGATTTGCTGACGCAAATCGAGTCACCACGCCGGCCGGGACCGGCAGCCTGCCGTTCGTCTCGATCGCGATAAGGAACCCGAGATCATGGAGCGCTTGCACGAGATCGTCGCCGAACCGCAACAGTGGTTCTGGGCACGTTCATTGCCTGTGCCATGCAGGCGATGGAGCGTCTACTACAAGATCCGGTAGATGCCGAAGCCAACTTGAGGCGCTAGGGTCCGGCCGCGTTCCCCCGCCGGTCATCATCGAGGAAACAGAAATGAACGCAACCGACGGGAAGCCAACAAAGGGCAGAACGGCACAATATGACTGGCAGAACCTGGGTGGCTACCCACGAACACCTCAATCAGGATCCTCGTTGTTCTGACTTAAGAGCCGCAGAAGGCTACGATTGCCGGGAGGCGTATACCTAGGGAAAATCGACTAAGGCAAAAATCAGCTTGTGAAACGTCAAACGGATTTACGCGATCACGGCGATCGATTGGCGCAGATAAACTTATGTACCCCTGTGCAAGGAGCAGATCCGGAGAGGGTTGCGCTGAGTACGCGATCAGCGAATTTGGAAAAGCTCGCGACACGTTCATCCATGAATGAGCCGGATACGGAATTCGCGCTCGAGAGCGAGCGCAATTTGATGCCACAGAAGAAACAGCACATCGATCTATCGGACCCGAATCTCTCGAGCCTTATCCTGCGGCTCGCCATTCCATCTGTTGTTGGGTTATCGATCCATGCGTTACAGCAGGTCGTCAATGCGATCTTTGTTGGCGCACTTGGCGCGCAGGCGATCGCAGCTGTGAGCATGACCTTGCCGATCATGGTCCTGCTCGCGGCAGTCGGACAGGGGATCGGGGTTGGAACGGCGTCGTTCATATCTCGTCATCTGGGCGCTCGTGAGTACCTAGAGGCGAGTCGAGGCGCAAGTACAGCACTCGCCCTCACCGCTCCGACCGGTATCATAGTTACCGTCGCACTGCTTCCAAATCTGCCAGCGATATTCGCAAGCCTCGGAGCCACTCCAACCATCATGCCCGTGGCGCTCGACTACGCGGGAACGCTTTTGTTCGGGAACACCCTGATGCTTCTAAACATCGTCAGCGGGTTCATTGTCAGAGCCGAAGGCGATACGCGATTCAGCATGTGGGCGATGCTTACCGCGTTTCTACTAAACGCTGTGCTTGACCCCGTCTTCATATTCCTGCTTCACCTTGGTGTGCGAGGCGCAGCCATCGCAACGCTGGTATCGCAGATCGCTGCTATTGGACTCTATATCGCGTATTTTACGAAGCTTGGCGGGACAGTTCTCGTCAGGGTATCTCACATATCATTGCGAGCAGATCGGATCAGACAGCTCGCGTTGGTAGGCGCGCCGGCGACAATGACGAGTATCTTATCTGCTTTTGCCGTTATGCTGTTGTATGGAGCTGCTGCACCGTTCGGCGATGATTCCATCGCCGCAGTTGGAATAGCTGTGCGAATCTTGATGGTCGGCGCACTGCCTATCACCGGGTTCTGCATAGGCGCTCAAGCTATCCTGGGTTTCGGTTGGGGCGCACGCGACTATGTTCGTATTCTGAAGGCTGCGAAGTTCATGCTCTTCGTGACGGTCGCATTCTCCATGGTGTATTCTGCAGCCGTTGTGATTTTTGCAAGGCCTTTGGCGAGCCTATTTAGCGATAACGAGAAGGTCACGGAAATAGCCGTGTCGACCTGCATCGTGTTCCATCTCTTCTTTGGGCTGTTTGGGGTTCAGAGTTTCGTGACGGCAATGCTTCAGTCGTTTGGGAGAGCACGCCTCAGTGCAATTGTGTCCCTGGCGAGGCAGGGGTATCTCTTCATACCGGCCGTACTGTTATTCCCGATGGTTGCGGGTTTCAACGGACTGTTAGCCAGTCAAGCAATCGCTGAGCTGGGCGCCGGAATGATCGCTCTGTTCGTCATGTTCCACCAGTTCGGTGAGCTCAGACGAGCGCTCCGGCACCGTGGTTCAAGAGCAATCGGGATAGCGGGTTGACCTGAGAACGGATGTCATCGAGCCCAGAGCATTGGGCGTAAGCCTCCTGAGAAGCTCGCGGCAAGATGCGCTGCCAGTGGGCACGGATTTTGCGGGCTCGCGGGCGTGCGATCGGCGCGGTCCTTCATCCAGGCGTGCTCCTCGCACTCGCGGATCGCACCGGCTCGCCTAGCGGACGGATCGGGCAGTTCGGCGAGCGATAGCCAATGTGCTCCCGCTCGCCAGGCGGGGGGTGCCTTTTTGCGAGCGCGTTGGCGGGGCGGCAAGGGCTCTACGCGCGGTCGAAAGGCTCGGCTTTAGCAGAGTGGGTGTTTCTGCGCTTATGCGGGTTTGTCTCTCAACCCGGGGCTTTGGAGCTGACTTGAATGCCGCCGCTTTGGGTCGACACTTCGCAGGACGCTCTTGAATTTTCGCCTGCCACGATTCGCTGTTGGGCCGTCGTGGCCGCCTCGGTCAATCTCGCTTTCATCGCATTGGTCATATTTTTGGCGTGACCGCGAGACGCAATCTTGCTGATTGGACTAGTTGTCTCGCCCACACTGAAACGCGCAACACGCACTAGGGAGCTCGGTGCTCTGAAGCACAAGCATTCCAATGTTTCATATCCAGCCTCAGGAGCTATCGTGACTGTCTACACTGGGCCAGTGTTTGAGATGGCCGTAAAGCAATTCGAAGTGATCGCGAATTATCTGGGGATACCGTAAGACCCCGCCTGCTGCTGCCGAAGCGATCTGTCACGGTGTCGTGCCCAATTCACCGTGATGACGAGCACAACGGCGGTTTTTGAAGGCTATCGGGTGCAGCATCACCTTACACTTGGCCCTACAAAAGGGGGCACCAGATTCGGGCCAACCGTCGACCTTGGCGAAGTCGCAGCGCTCGCGATCTGGATGAGCTGGAAGTGTGGCCTGGTCGGATTGCCATATGGCGGCGCCAAGGGCGGAATTAACGTCGACCCTTCTAGCTTGTCGAACCGTGAGCTTCTGACTCTGTCGCGCCGGTACATGCTGGAAATGATTCCGTTTGTTGGGCCGCACACAGATGTCATAGCTCCCGATCTTGGAACAAACGAGCAGATCATGGCGTGGTTCATGGATATCTACTCGATGTATCAGGGCCAAACCGTCACCGAGATCGTGACTGGCAAACCTGTCAGCGCTGGCGGAACGCTCGGTCGCCGTGAAGCCACAGGCCGGGGTGTGGCTCATTTGGTTCGCCGCGCAGCGGACGAGCTCAAAATCCCACTCAATGGCGCAGCCGTTGTTCAAGGCTTTGGAAATGTCTGTTCGATCACCGCACTCGAGCTACACAACATGGGAGCGAAAGTGATCGCGGTCAGCGATCACACGGGCGCGCTTTATCGACCTCGGGGGCTCGATATACCACAGCTGGTCGGACATGCTGCCTCGCAAGGTAGCCTGGATGGCTACTCCAGCGAGCTTGCTCTAGATCCAGGCGAGTTGCTGACGATCCCGTGTGACGTGCTTGTTCCGGCTGCCCTGGAATGGGTCATCGACGCCGAAATAGCCAGTAGGAAGGCCATCAGGAGGAGATCTTCCTCATCCCCGATATTCTCTGCAACTCGGGCGGTGTCGTGGTCAGCTACTTTGAATGGGTGCAGGACCTCCAGCGACTGTTCTGGGAGGAGGAGGAACTCACGCGTAGGGAGTATCAACTTTTGGACCGTGCTTTCGAGCGCGTCCTGGCGCGAAGCAAACGTGAAAACCTGTTCAATCGCACGGCAGCCATGGCGATAGGTGTCGAGCGCGTTCGCGGAGTAAAAGAAACACGCGGACTGTTTCGCTAGTAATGTGATCTCGCTGAATGTCTTTGTTGTCAGTTCGATATGTCGGGCCGATGACAGACCGGACTTTCTGCACCGTAGGCCCAGGTGGGTCGCCGCCGAAGTTCACGGCGGCGGCCCCTTCTTTACTAGTGAATGAGTGCGTGCGTCTTACGAATCGCCCGTCGATCAGAATTGAACCTTGTTTTCCCCGTCACACTTCGTGAATCGTCCTACAAGGGCAAATCTTTGCGGGGCTTGTTGAAGTTGCCGATTCCAGCCTGGCGCCGCTTCCACGTTTCTATCAGCTGCTCGACAGTATCTGACTACTATTTGGCGGCGGAATCCACCGTAAACTCGCCGCCGGCGGGCCACGCCGGTAATGACTTCCACCTTCGAAAACGTCTCGGACGGTTCAAGGTACTTCTGCTAGGGAAACGCGTACGGCTTCAGGATGCTCGTCCAAGGAAGGCTGGAGTCTGGAGCTTGACTACGGTGGGGCCTTTTCAATTGACCTTGTAAGAGGCCTGAAAGAACGTACCCCAGCGCTCCATGCTAAACTTCGAAAACCCAGTCGCAGTGGTTCCCGGATAACAGCCTGTGCATATCGTTTCGCTGTCCTTTTGGGTCCACATTGCCCAATAGCGCCCGCCGACGCCGATGCTCAGATTATTGGTGATGAAGTAGGACAACACGCCTTCGACCTGTACACCCCCGCCTCCGTTCCCGCGTTGATCAGCAAAGGTAGTCGTCGGGCGCAAGAGATGGTGGTCGCGACCAGCGAAATCGGTCCAAGGCAGGTAAGCGACATCCGTGCTTAAACGCCAACGCTCGGTAAGCATGGTTTCGGCGCTCAGGCCGACGCGAGGTGCATTCCACTGCGTATCCTGGCTGCCAATAATTTGATCAGCGGACGCCCGGCATAGTTGCATGGGGTTGGCAATCTGCATGCATCCCATCGTGTCGGAGTTCTGGGCGTAATAGGTCCAGCCGATAAATCCGCCGAGCTTGTAGTTGGCGCCGCGCAAAAAATCGTAACCTACGTCGGCCGTGTAGTACGTGAACCTCCCGTTTGCCTGGCCCGATATCGTGTTGCTATATGAGCTGCGAGGGATGCCCCAATCTTCATCGTTGAACTTTCCTTTCTCGAAGCGCCCGATGCCGACGTTGCTCTTCAGGAACACTCCCCACGGGCTGTCAAGACGGCCAAATAATTCCCCGGAAAGTCCATCTAGGCCGTGGTAGGTGAGCCTTGATATAAGAATGTTAGGATCTTCAGTAGCGATCTCATCGGGAATAGCGCTGGCGTCCCATTGGAATCGTCCCCGGCTGAGCCAGAGCCGCGATCCGCCTTCGAACGACCAACCGGCCGTGTAAGCAATCGGCGGCGCGCCGGCAGGTGCTTTCGCGTACAGCGGCGCATCGGACCATTGGGCCGCCCATGGGTCCGGGCCGAAATGGTAGTTCAACCCCATCTTTCCGATGTGATAGTTGCTGGACAGGCTCGTTGTGTTCGCCGGAAGAATTGCCAACGGCGGAAGCTGCACCGTCGGAGGCGTTACGACACTTGGCCCACCGAAATGCAGATAGTCATACTCTACTTTGACCGACCATGCAGGCGTAAGCGCTTGCTCGATGCCCAGCCCGATGATGCCACCGACCTGACCATAGTCGAAATGAGTGTTCTCCTGTGGCTGCAGGCCATTATATTCGTTGTTATTGAGCACGTTGCCCTGATTGTATTGCCAAGCCACGCCTCCCTTGAGATAGGCCAGCGTATGGCCGAGAGCGCCGAACGCGTAACCGACGCGGCCGGTCCCGGTGGCAAAGAGGTTTGGACCTGCCGTGCAGTTTGCGCTCACAACAAAGCCCGAGGCGGCCAGGCAAGTATTTGTGCCATCGGAGACAGCACGGCTGGCATCTAGTTCGACGCCAAACACCCAGCCGTTCTTCTGCCAATTGTAGCCGATCTGGCCTCCTGCGAGGAACACTGGGGTATCGACGCCGCCGCCATAGATTGACGGACCGTAGGGATTGCTGAAGGAGGTTCGGCCGTACCCACCGCCGACGTGCCCGCCAATATAGCCTCCGGACCAGCTCCACACCGCGGGTGGCAGTTTCACTTCCGGCTCAAGGTTCGCCGCATTGGCTGCACCGCTTGCGATGAGCGCAATTGTTGTGGCTCCCGAAAGAAGAACTCCAGATCGCATCCAATACTTCCCTGCATTTTCTCGGTCCACAACCGAGCGCCCTTAAGTTATCGCCGCAGCAAGCCGTCGGGGCGGACCAGACGCTAACGGCGATGCGCGCCGAGTCCGTCCCGAAGACCATCGCACTGCGATTGGTGATGATGACGTGAACAACGCAAACCTCGTGCCGAAGAGAGTTCGAGGCTCTGCAGGCACTCCGTAAGGTGTGTAGCGTCAAGTTGCTGACATTTGTCTCAAGACTGACAGTCTGCGCTGCTATCGTCCGACAGGACGTTGCGCTTCGAACAGTTGTCCCATCGCCCCTCAATACGCGGGACGCGCGTTAATGTAGGGCATTCAACTCCGCATCGTTCAGCGCGGTGATCGAGGAAGCGCTGCTTGGCGTCATGGGGCGATCGCCGCTGCAATCGCGGCCGCCAAGAGAGCTAAGGAACGGCGGGATCAGGTGCGTGATGCTCTCCGCCGACATCATCCAGCCGTGCGCCAACTGGTGCTGATCGCCAGCGACGATCTCATTGCCGGCTTCCTCAATCGCCATGGCCTCAAGACCGGCAACGGCAATCGCGTACCCGCGAGCGCGTCACATCAATGCGCTCGAACTACCACATCCCGGTGTTTAAGCCTGCCGATGGCGGAGTAGTGTGGTCCCCGCCGGGCCGTGTCCCCGTTGGTCTGCTTCACCGGCAGATCGAGATTGTACTCGTGGAGCCAGCAGAGCGCCTGTCGCGCGCCGCCCAGTTCCTCGACCTTGTCGAACACCAGCCTGATCGCTTCCTGGACACGCCGATCCGGATCTTTCTCATAACGGTCGCCGGCCTTCACGAAGCCGACCGGCGCCGCCACAACCAACTCGCCCCGGCGCGCCTTCTCGTAGCGGGCCGAGAGCGAGCGCTGGCGCAACAGATCCAACTCGTACTCGTTGAGGCTGCCCTTGAGCCCGAGCAGCAGGCGGTCGTTGCCGTGCCTTGGCGCATAGATCGTCTCCTGATCGACCAGGACGGTATCGACCACGCGACACATCTCGATGAGTTGCTGCCAATCCCGGCTGTTGCGAGCGAAGCGAGAGACCTCGCGGGCGCAAACCGCCCCAACCTTACCGAGGCAAACCTCCGCTACCATTCGCTCGAAACCGGCGCGTTGTACGCCGCCGGCGGCTGAACGACCGAGATCATCATCGATCACTTCGATCTCTGACTAAGCTGGGTGATGACGGACTGAGATAGGCGGCGTATCGAGGCGGGTGTCGAGCCTGCCAGAACCTCTCAAGGAGAGCGATACGCCATGAACGAGAGCAGTACCCACTTTTCTTGGATCGTGAGTCGTGATTCAAGATATGGATGATCCCCGAAGCAAAAGAAGTCCACCTTTCGCGGAAAGATCGCAAGGTGCTTGAGGCGTGTTGTCGCTCGCCAATGACGTTGCAGCGCGATTTGAAGCGAGCGCGGATCGTTCTGTTGGCGGCGGATGGGCGCAGCACCCGGTCGATCGCCAAAGAAGTCGGAGTCCAGCCGCGGATTGTCAGCCTTTGGCGGCACCGCTATGCCGATCATGGCCTTGAAGGGCTGCAAGACAAGCCGCGGCCCGGCAAGCAGCCGATCTATACGAAGGTCACCGACAAGCGGATTCTGAAGCTGCTGGATAAGCCGGCCCCGCAAGGGTTTGCACGCTGGACAGGCCCTCTGCTGGCCGAGGCGCTGGGCGATGTTGACGTCCAATATGTTTGGCGGTTCCTGCGCAGCCACAAGATTGACCTCGCGGCTCGCAAGTCCTGGTGTGAGAGCACCGACCCGAAACTTCACGGCACCGCTCGTGCCCCCACTATTTGATTGTTTGCGTTGAAGGTCTTACTGCGCTTCTCTGTAGCGCCATGTCCACGAAATCCCGCGGTTTCTGTTCGGCACTCAAATCAGAATGTCGGCCGAGCGTGCAATGGAGGCGCGCAAGCAAGTCGACAAGCTGGCTTGTGAGGCGTGGAAGGGACCGACCCCGCCGTCACCTACGATCGGCGACGCGATCAATGCCGGTTATTTTTACTTGGAAGTTCGGTGCCTGGGGTGCGACACCAATCAGACCGTGGCGCTCGACATCATCAGGCGTGGGAAGACCACGCCGGTGCATGAGCTAGATGTGGTCTTTCAGGAGGTTGTCCATCTGGTCCGAACCGAGGAAGCTGAGGTTGCGAAGCTTCAGTGTTCCACGGAAAGACCAGATGAACAGCCAAAAGAATGCTCCCCTGACGCCGAAAGGTCGAGAGGCCATGGTGCGGTGTGTGGAAGCGGGACTGAGCAATGCACGCCGCCGCGCGCCAGTTCAACACCACGCCGAAGATGGTGGCCAAATGGGTCGAACGGCCGCACAATCTGCGCAACGTTCTGGCTGCGCTTGCATCGATGTCCGCGCGCCGCAGCTTGGCCCTCAGCATATGCCGGCTCCAGAACACCAGCACATATATCGAGCAGCGTAATAGCCTTTGAAGAAGCCTCCCTCCTGATGCCCGTGTACAGGTGGGTGGCGTCGAGATCGAGGATGATCTGCGGCGGGATCACTTGGGCGACTCCAGGAACAGCTTCAGGGGCGTCCCACCACTCCAGACTGATCTGCACTACGCTCTGTCGTTATCAGGGCATTCCTTGAACCACCACAAAATTCTTGCCGCAAAAGAACGCCTCGCCGAATCGCGCCCCGATGCGCCTCAACAATGTGAGAAATGCACGCTGCGCTCAGGAGAGGCCCTTGCGGCACCCGCTGAGCTGTGCGTCATAAACGGAACGCTGCCATTGTAGCTCAGCGCTCGCTTGCAGGCAGCAGACCGATCAGCGCTTTAGCCTCGGACTTCAGAACTACAATCGCAGCCTTCCGAGCATCTGCATCAAAGCGAGTCCGAATGGCGGAGACCGAGAGGGCGCCGCGCAATTGGCCATGAACGTCGATCACAGGCACAGCTGCGGCCGCGACCTCAGGATCCCGCTCGCCGATCGAGACGTAGAAGCCACGATCTCTGACCTTCTTTCCATCGGCTGATGCAGAATCGCGGTAGGCGGTAAGAACACGGCCGGCAGCGCCGCGGTCAATCGGCAATCGCTGACCCTCTTCGAGGTGATGCCGGACCGAACGCGGAGAATTGACGCGATAAAGGCAGATGCGCTCGTCGCCCTCCGCGATGTAGAAGGATGCGGTCTCTCCGGTTGCCTCGACCAGACGATGGAGCGAGGGTCTGATCAGGTCACCGAGGTCGAGCCCGCGCTGATAGAGCGCCCCAAGGCGCCATAGCTCCGGTCCGGGTCGAAATAGCCGGTCCGTACCCCGCACCAGGAAGCCATCCGCCTCCAGAGATGCGGCAAGGCGAAGGACTGTGCTCTTGTAGAGGTCAGTCGCATCCGCAATCTCCGTCAGCGTCATCGCGGCGCGCTCCGGGTCGAACGCCTTAAGGATTGCCAGTGCCCGCGCGACCGCATCAACCCCTTTTCTTACCATCGATACCTCTGGTTCTGCTGTACAGAACCAATAGTCAGAATGACGACAAGAGTCCAGCCAGCTAGCAAGAGCGCCATTCTGCACATCAGAATACGATTGACTCCTTGTGAGACGCGAGCTACTCGGTTCCAGACGCCAGAACAAGTTCTATGGAGCGAAACAATGGGGCGGCCGGGACTTGCCGTGGACTTGCGCGACGTGATGATTCGCTTCGGCGACTTCACGGCCGTCAAAAGCATGAACCTCCAGGTGGCCGAGACTGAATTCGTTGCAGTGGTCGGGCCGACCGGCTGCGGAAAATCGACCATTCTCAACACTGTCACCGGACTGCTGAAGCCCGCCGCCGGCGACGTTCGCATTTTCGGCCAGTCTCTTACGGGTCTGAACGGTCAGTCCGGCTACATGCTTCAACAGGAAGGGCTGCTGCCCTGGAAGACCGCCCAGGACAATGTCGGCCTCGGGCTCGTCTTTCAGGGCAGCTCGATCGCGAAAGCGCGCGAGCAGGCACGGCCCTGGCTCGCCAAGGTCGGATTGAAGGGATTCGAGGAGCGCTATCCGCATCAATTGTCCGGCGGCCAGCGCAAGCGCGTTGCGATGGCACAAACCCTGATCATGGAGCCCAAAATCGTTCTCATGGATGAGCCGTTCTCCGCGCTGGACGTTCATACACGCCGACTCATGCACCGCATCCTGCTCGACCTCTGGCAGGCGGACCGGCGCTCGCTCATCTTCATCACCCATGATCTCGATGAGGCGATCACGCTGGCGGACCGCGTCGTTGTGATGTCTGCCGGTCCCGCCAGCCGCATGGTTGCCGACGTCAGGATCACGCTGCCTCGTCCGCGCGATGTTTCTGCGCTGCAGACCACCGACGAATTCGTCGCGCTCTATCGTGAAATCTGGTCGCTGCTCGGCGCCGAAGTGGAGAAAAGCTATGTCACGCAGGGGTAGGGTCGCTCTCACGCAGTTCGCCATCCTCCTTGGCCTGATCCTGATCTGGGAATTGGGCGTGTGGGCCGGACTGATCGATCCCTTCTTCTTTCCGGCACCGTCGACACTTGTCGTAAGGATCGGGGAGTGGATGTCGACGGCGGACTTTTGGACCGATATTGGCATAACATTGCTGGAGACGGTCCTGTCGTTCCTGGCTGGCATCGGGATCGGCACAGCACTTGGTATCTGGCTGGGCTTAAGCCCGTTTGCTGCCGAAGTCGTTCAGCCCTTTATCAAGATGTTCAATGCAATCCCGCGGATCTTGCTTGGACCCATTTTCGTCATCTGGTTCGGATTGGGCCTCACCTCCAAGGTTGCGCTCGGCGTCACGCTGGTTCTATTCGTCGCATTCTTCAACACCTTCCAGGGCGTCCGCGAGGTCAATCCGGTCGTGCTGGCGAATGCCCGCCTGCTGCGTGCATCGAAGTCGTCCCTGCTACGGCACGTCTACCTGCCGTCCGCCACGACCTGGATTCTGTCGAGCCTGCGGGTGTCCGTCGGCATGGCCGTGATGGGAGCCGTGGTCGCCGAATATCTCGGCTCGTCCGCAGGATTGGGGCACTTAATTGCGCAGGCCGAAGGCGTCCTCGATGCGACCGGAGTGTTCGCAGGAATTATCGTTCTCTCCGCCTTCGTCGTTGTCCTCGATGCCATCGTCGACTGCGCGGAAAAGCGGCTCCTGGTCTGGCGGCCGGCGCCTGCGCACGAAAGCTGATCGTACGCTCTCCCATCAATCATGGAGGTTCGCATGCACGTTTCCATAAGATTGACGCCGGTCGTGGCGCTGGCCGCATTCTCGGTCATTTTGGCGCATGCCACCGAGCCCGAGAAAACAAAATTGAAGATCGCCGTGGGGTCACAAATTCTCAACTATATGCCTGTCGAACTTGGAGTGAAGCTTGGCTCCTTTAAGGAAGAAGGCCTTGACGTTACCGTCGAGAACTTCCAGGCCGGTGGCTCAAAGGCTCTGCAGGCCCTGATCGGCGGCTCCGTCGACGGGACTATCGGCTTTTACGATCACACCATTCAGATGCAGGCGCTGGGTAAGCAAATTTCCTGCGTGTTCCTGCTGAATGACATTCCCGGCGTCCTGCTCGGTGTCCGCAGCGACCTCGCCGACAAGGTCAGAACCGGCGCCGACCTGAAGGGTCTCAGGCTCGGGATCACGGCGCCGGGGTCATCGACGGAGACTATGGCGCGTTACTACATCAAGAAGTCAGGATTGGGTTCACGCGATGTCAACATCATTGCCGTCGGCAGCGGCGCACCGGGCATGGTGGCGCTTGAGGCCATGAACGTCGATGCCCTGGTCTATTTCGATCCCATCGCGACGCTTCTCGCGCGCAAGAAGAGCGCGACAGCGCTGTTCGATGCGCGCACGATCGAAGGCTCAAAGCAGGCCTTCGGCGGATCCTATCCGACCGCGTGTCTCTACCTTCAGCAGTCTTTCATCGACAAAAATCCCGAAACGGTCCAGCGCCTGGTCAACGCCTTGCTCAAAACTCACCGCTGGATCAACGCAACGCCGACGGAGCAGCTCGTCGATACGATTCCTCCTGGTTACAAGACTGACAATCGCGAGGTGAATATCGAAATCATGAACGCATCGAAAGCGCTCTTCTCGCCAACCGGACAGATGGACATTGAGGCGGCCAAGGTCCCGCTGGCTGTCCTGAGCGACTTTGATCCAAAAATTGCTGCCGCAAAGATCGACCTGAACAAAACCTTCACCAATCGTTTCGCGGAACGCGCCGCACAACAACTGAAATAGCTGCCCGCCGGCCAAGCCCTCACCATCGGATCACCTAAAGGAAGGCGTCTTCAGATGTCTCTGCCGCTCACCGGCATCCGCGTCCTGGACCTGTCGAACGTGTTGGCCGGTCCGTTCTGCGGTTATCATCTCGCGCGTCTTGGCGCGGAGGTCATCAAAGTCGAAAATCCGAACGGCGGCGACCTCGCGCGGCGCCTCGGCGCCGATCCGCAAAGGGCAGAGCGCCTGCAGGGCCTCTCTTTTGTCGCGGTTAACGCCGGCAAGCAATCCGTGGCGCTGGACTTGAAGTCGGAATCGGGCCGCGAGGTATTCTTGCGACTCGTCAAAGAAGCCGATGTGGTGCTCGAAAACTTCCGGCCGAAGGTGATGGAACGGCTTAGCCTGGGCTTTGATGTGCTCAGCAGGCAGAACCCGCGTCTGGTCTACTGCGCGATCTCCGGCTTTGGGCAGAGCGGGCCGTGGTCCGCCCGTCCAGCCTATGACCAGATCGTTCAGGGTCTGTCTGGTGCCATGAGCGTCACTGGCGATACGGCCTCGGCTCCCCTGCGCACGGGCTTTCCGATCTCGGACACGATTGCGGGACTGACTGCTGCCTTTGCCATCGCCGCGGCTCTGGTCGAACAGCGGCATAGCGGCCGCGGTCGGTTCATTGACGTGTCCCTGCTCGAAGCCACCGTTGCAGCGATGGGATGGGTCGTCTCCAACCACCTGAACGCTGGTGTCGAGCCGCAGCCCATCGGCAACGAGAACTTCACCGCGGCTCCCTCCGGCACGTTCCGCACCGCAACAGGCCCGCTGAACATTTCCGCCAACGAGCAGAAGCAGTACCAAGCCCTATGCGACCTGATTGGCCGACCGGACCTGAAGACGGATCCACGCTTTGCTGGGCGCGAGATGCGCAAGGTCAATCGCGCAGCGCTGAACACGGAGTTGAACAAGGCGTTGAGTTGCAAGCCCGCTGACGAATGGGAGGCCCAAATGAATCTGGCTGGAGTCCCCGCAGGCTGCGTGCTGACGGTCTCGCAAGTTTTGCAGCAGCCACAGCTCCTCGAGCGCGGATTCGTCGAGACTTTGGCCCCAGAACAAGACGGTGCGCAGCCGTTACGAATCACGCGGCCGGGCTTCCGGCTGGATGAGGAGTTTTCGGTGCCTTCACCACCTGCGACGCTCGGAGCAGACACCGAGCGATGGCTGCAGCGGCTCGGCTATTCGTATGCGGAGGTCGAGCAACTGGTCTCAAGCCGGGCCGTCGGGACGCCAAGCAAGGAGAGGCTGATTTCCTGCCCGTCCGCGTAGCCGCGGACGGACCAATATCATGATATTCGACGGCTTACGGCGGTTGCAATCGGCAGGTTGAAGGGGCGGAACCGGAAATGAGCGAAGAAGAACTGCGACAGCAAGCGGCCCGTTGGTGGCGAACCTCCATCTGCGACATCGCGCCCGGTCGCATCGCCTATCGGGGTTATCCAATCGAAGATTTGATCGGCCGGATTTCCTTTCCCGCCATGATCTGGCTGATGTTGCGCGGCGATCTGCCGACGCCAGCGCAGGAGCGGCTGCTGCAGGCTGCGCTGGTCGCGTCCGTTGACCACGGTCCGCACGCGCCCTCCATCGCAATTGCGCAGATGGCGGTGAGCTGCGGGCTGCCCCTGAACGGTGCGATGGCCTCCGCGATCAATACGCTCGATGACGTGCACGGCGGAGCAGGGGAGCAGGCGGTCGAACTCTACGAAGATGTGCTGCGGAGGCGCGATGGCCTAGAGATCGGCGAGGCCGCGGCCGCCGCAATCGACCATTTCACCGCAAGGCGCGGCAAATATCTGCCCGGCTTCGGCCACCGGTTTCATCCGGTCGACCCGCGCGCGGCACCGCTATTGGCGCTGGTGGATGGCGCAGGTGCTGAGGGCAGTGTCAGCGGCGACTATGCCAAGGCCGCCCGCGCGATCGAGCGCGTGATGCAGCAGCGCAAGGGCAAACTCATCCCAATGAACATTGATGGCGCGACCGCGGTCATTTATGGCGAGCTCGGCTTCGCGCCTCCGCTGGCGCGCGGCGTCTTCTGCCTGTCGCGCGCGGTCGGAATCCTGGCCCACGCCTGGGAACAGACCAGGCGCAAGGATCGTAACAAGGGACCGATGCCCAAGCAGTTTGGCTACAAATATGAGGGCCAGCCGCGCCGCACGCTGGGAGGCGCGTCATGATGTATCTCGACAAGCCGCCTCAGCTGGTTGAGACCCGCGTGTTCTCGTCGATGCCGGCGGAATTTCGTCGACCTGGTGTTTCCTCGAAATGGGCGGATGCCAACCGCGGGGGCCATCCGGTGGATTGTTTCATCGAGGGGCCGTCGTTTGACAAGTCCGGGAATCTCTACGTCGTCGATATCCCCTTCGGCCGCATTTTCCGGATTTCGCGCGACGGCATCTGGTCTCTGATAATCGAATATGACGGCTGGCCGAATGGTCTGAAGATCGCACCTGATGGCCGGGTGCTGGTGGCCGACTACATGAACGGCCTCATGGAGCTCGATCCGCAGCGGGATACTATCAGCCCGCTTCTGGGGCACCGCAATTCCGAGTCCTTCAGAGGCTGCAACGACCTGCATATCGCGACCAACGGCGACATCTATTTCACCGATCAGGGGCAAACTGGATTGCACGATCCGACCGGCCGGGTGTTCCGACTGCGTCCTGACGGCCGGCTCGATTGCCTGATTTCGAACGGGCCAAGCCCGAACGGGCTGGTGCTCAGTCCCGACGAGGCCGTGTTGTTCGTTGCAATGACGCGCGACAACAGCATCTGGCGCGTGCCGCTGATGCGTGACGGCGGGGTTGCGAAGGTGGGACGGTTCAGCTTGTTCTTCGGGACCAGCGGTCCTGACGGGTTGACGATGGATCAAAAAGGGCGGCTCTTTGTCGCGCACGCCTCCCTCGGCCACGTCTTCGTCATGGCGCCGAACGGCGAAACGATCGCCCGCATCAAGTCCTGCGCTGGTGCGACCTGCACGAACCTCGTATTGGAGGCGGCAAACGGCACATTGCTCATTACGGAATCCTCTACCGGATCAGTGTTGATGGCTGATCTCGCTCACCTTCCTTGAACGTTCGCCAGCAGGAGTGACAAGGTGGTACCGAATCCTTTCACGCGACGGTCCACCGAATCAAGATGCAGGAAGGAGCCCGGTAGATGATTGGCTTGCCAGTTGCCGAGGCATTGTACTTGGCGACGAATGGATCGCATTTGTGTGCGGTGATCCGAAACTGGCGTCAGTAAGTCGCACTGTGTGGGAAGCACGAAAGAACGACTCGGCTATCGTTTGTAAGGCTGGGTCGGGCCCCGCAACGGGCCGCCGCCGACTTGGCTCCGCGCCTTTTAGCCGGGCAGGTTTCGGCTCGCGGTCCACGAGCCTTGAGAAGACCCACGTATCGCTTCGCACCATGAAGAACGCGTTGATGGCTGATATCTTGAACGTTCCCGCCAAGAAGGTCGAAGAGGTAACCGCTCGCAGTGGGAGTAAGCACCGCATCAGCGTCGAGGTTCTCGATCATGCTCGGCCGCGACGCACGCGTTGGAGCGTTCGTTTTGAGAACCAACAAGCAGCAGGATTTGCTGCTTTGAAAGTCTTTACTGATAGGCCCAGGAGCGCTTTTAACTGTGTGGAGCAGAGGTCGCAGTACTGTCATAGCCTCTTGCGCGCGCGCAATCCTCCAACCCGATATCCCCTCTCCTCGTAGAAACGGCGTACCCGTTCTAAGGCCGGATAGCCATCCGGGGGCAACGCAACCTCAATCATCTGCCAGCCTCGGCGCTTCGCCTCCGAATGTACCGCCTCGAGCAGATGCCGACCGTGGTCAGAGCTTCGGAAGTCGCGAGAAATCCATAGCTCCTGAAGCACACCGTACGCTCCGGCCGCTCTCACGGCCTGTACGGCCGAGATGGCAGCGACCCCTACAATCTGCCCGGTGACTTGTTCCTCGATGACAAAAATGAAGCCCTCTTCGGGATCCTGAATCAGGCGCAAAGCAGCCTGCTTCGCGCCTTCAAGGCTGAACTCTGGTCCGGGGCCACCTAATTCAGAAAGTAGCTTTCCGACGGCTTCTGCGATCGCGTTCTCATCTCCTGGCACGCCTTTGCGCAAAGCCGTGCCCCCGTGGGCCAGGCCTTGCGCTTCAGCGCCAACACGAACACCCGTCACGTTAGTCCCTCCAGTCCCTCTTGAGGAAATCCATGTTCAGAAAGGATACAGAAAACGCAACTGAGAGCAACTATCAAGCTCGGTAGGGAATAGGACGTCCGCACTCGCTATAAGCAACAGAGGTGAGGTAAGTGCAAGCTGTTGCCGTTCTCAGAATCGACTGCGGCTTGACTTGCTGGGAACTCATGATGGACTTCCTTCGATTGGAAAGGAAATCCACGAGACGGCACATTCGCGCGTGGGCAGGCCGGCCATGCCGATCAAACATTTCGTAAGAGTGATTGCCGATCGTCACTCACGAGCGACTCGATTCAGTAGATCTTGCAGCATGATAATCGCCGTGCCATAGGGCGCATCAGCTCGGCGCGTCTGAAGGTGAGATTCCCAAACTCGCGTGCTTCACTCGTACAAAGCTGCGCGAAGCGGGACAGGTATCATACGCGTGCGCCCGACAAAATCGTCTGAACAACATCGCGAAAGATTTTGCACGCTAATGCACTATCTTAAGCTTACCTCGAAGAATCGAAAGATAATGGCAAGCACTGCTTGTTTGGACCTTCGCTCCTCGTTTAAGGGACCGTCACGGAACGGGAGTGGTTGCGATGGAGCATGGGCAGGCCGAACTGGTCGGAGGGAAACCTGTAATCTTCGGCCAGCGTAAGGTGCGGCCGCGAGCGTGCGTGGCCGTCGGCAAGCGGCATCTGCGCGCCTTTCTACGGGATGTGCTGGAGGATATGGGGTTTGTTATCAGCGAATGCGGGACTGCTGACGAGCTGCCGCACGTACTCTGCACGGACTTCCCTGATCTGATCCTGCTCGGCATTGGCTCGGATCGCATCGAGCCTGGACGATTGCTCGAGATACTCGTACGCGAAGAATTTGCAGGCAGAGTGCTGGCGTTCGGCGCCCGCGAGTCGATCGTCATGACGGCAGTGCAGCAGGTCGGGGGCGAATATGGACTTGATATGCTGCCGCCGCTGAGGACGCCGTTTGCAGCCGAGACGCTGCGCGATCGGGTCGCCATGCTCTTGCCCAGAGAGCCGGCGCCCCGTCCCGCAGTCCATGTCGGAGAAGCCTTACACGCTGGCTGGCTTGAGCTCTGGTATGAGCCGAACTTTGACGCGTGTACCCTCAGCCGCCGCGGCGCCGAGGCGCTTGTGCGAATGCGGCACCCGACCTGGGGCGTTGTTCCACCAGCCTATTTCATCCCGGAGGCTCACGATCCGCATTTTAGGGAGTTGTCGCAGTTCGTGATCGACCGCGCGATCAAGGATTGGCAGTATCTTCTGGAGCAGCAAACTTCGATCGATCTCTCCATCAATCTCCCGGCAGCATTCCTGATTGACCCGCAGGCGGTACGCGATCTCTGTCAGCGCATGCCGTCGCACCCCGCTTTCGGCGGCTTGACGATTGAAATCGAGAGCGAGGAAGCGATCCAGAACCTAGATCTCCTGATCGAGGTCGCGCGTGAGGTTCGCTTTCACAACATTGGCCTTGCAATCGACAATGTCGGCGCCAATTGGCCGCAGCTGATGGGGGTCGAAAGATTCCCGTTCATGAAATTAAAAGTGGACCGGCAGTACGTCGCCGGTTGCGGAAATGGGCCCCTGAAGCGAACGGTGTGCCGCCATATCGTCGATCTAGCCAAAGAGTACAGTGTGCGCACCGTCGCCGCAGGTGTGGAGAGCCACGCCGACCTGATCGCTGTGACCGAACTCGGCTTCGACCTTGCGCAGGGCCATCTGTTCGGAAAGGCCATGCCGCTGAAGCAATTTGCACAGTCATCTTTCAGCCCTGTTCCACTTCGTCCAAAATAGTTGCATGAGGAGTGGCTGAGCACAGCCAGGCAAAGCGTACCAGCGCTCGCCCGCGCCGCCATACCTACTCGGCACCAGGCATGCGGCTGACTGCAATTAAATCGGTCACTTTGCAAAGCCAGTATCGCTCCTCCCGGCGGATTCATTTCCCTCCGAAGCGACGCCGAAGGTTATTGTAGCACAAACCCGTTTTGGCAAGCCTCCAGCGAGTCAATCCGCGGAGTTAACGTTGCAGCCGTGAGCGAGGCTTGCACAAAACCTCCAGTCAGGGCGTGTGACCGGAGGTTTGCCGAGATCCGGCGTAGACGTGCGTCGGCTCGCGGCTTTTAGTCGCGCCGCCGGTTTCGGAATCGTCGAGCGTCGCTTGGCCCCGCGCTGCCATGCCAGACAAACCAACGGAAGCTCGCAGCGGTCGAGTCGCGACTGGCTCTCGGAGTAGGGCCCGAGGGCTCGCATAGCTTGAAATTGAAGTGGCCCGTTGCTGTCGCAGATGCAACATGGTCTCAGACCCGGGACAGCACAATTGGGCAAATTGCCCATCATTGAGCGCGTCTGTGTTTGGCACGGCATTTGAAAGGGATCGCCAATGGCATCGCTCGCCTAAGGAGTCGGAAGGCATGGCTTACAAGATCGTCGCTTCGCAATGCACCGTTTGTGGGGCATGTGAGTTCGAGTGTCCCAACGCGGCGATCAGCCTCAAGCGTGACATTTACGTTATCGATGCCAAAAAGTGTACGGAGTGCGAGGGCCATTCCGACACGCCGCAATGCGCGGTCGTCTGTCCGGTGCCTGACACCTGTGTCCCGTCTAAGACAGCATAAGCAGCCCGCGTCCAGACGGCTTCACCGCTCGATTTCGCGAACGAAGTAGTAGATGTCGAGCTTGAGGAGGCCGCCGACCGCATGGGGCGCATCGAGGTCGATCAACATCGTTATGACCTTAAGGCGCTGATCGACTCCGAGAAGCCCTCGAAGGGCTCTGTCAGAGGACACCGTCAAATTTGTCTCGAATAAGGACAAGGCCGCCTCGATGCTCCAGTCGCCGCGTCGAGGCTTATCGTCGCTGGCTGACGAGCCAAGGCGAAGTGGACGGGCGTCGAATATCACAAGATCGACTTGCAGGATATCTAAAAGCTACGTCACGGCCGAAGCCGAAGAGACGGTCTCCTCGCGCGACGAGATCGGTCCGGAGATCCTGAAGACGTACGAGAAGCTCGGCATCCGCTTGCCCGTGGTCACCGTGCACGAGTGCATGGAGCGTAGAGTCATAGCACGATCCCGCCGTGCGCGCTCTCGCCGCTTACTCCAGTTTCGCAAGTCAGCGTGCATCCTGAGGTCCGGAACTGTTCCTGCGATGTCGCGCAGGCCAACGTCCAGGCTGCACTATTCGCCAAGCGGCGACGGAGACAACGAGGCGCGCGCCAAAGTCGCTCAGCACGTGAGTGCCTGGCGCACCGAGGAGATCATCTTGACCAACGCCACGGAGGCGATCGAGCTCGCGGCTCGTCGTGGGGCAGGCCGAACACAGGCAGTCCGACCTGATCATCCGTTCGATCCTGGAGCAATCCGGCCTTGGCAATTCCTAAGCAGCCTCATCGCGCTGTGATCAAACGGATGCCGGCGAGGATGATCGCAACTTCCTCACAGGCGAGTTCGAGAAGCTGCTGACGGAAAAGATCAGGCTTTGTCGCGATCATGCAGATGTCGAAAGCGCCCAGCGCGTTCGTTCTGCTCGCGTTAGCCCATCCGATTACGAGAACAGGGTGTTGAGCGGACGCATTCACAAGCGGAGCCTCCACAGATCCACGCGTTTTCACGAGGCCCGGAGTAAGACCGTTGTAGCCTACCTAGTACAGTTCGCAATCGCTTGGGCAATATCGCAGCGACACTCAGTAGGTTGACGGATCGATCCTCGTGCGCATAATGCCAGCCGTCGTGGTCTCCGGATTTCGTTTGATCCGGAGCTAAGAGGGAAGCCGGTGCAATGCCGGCGCTGCCCCCGCAACTGTAAGCGGCGAGCCGCTGTCCAACGAAGTCACTGAAGCCATGCGGCTTCGGGAAGGCCGGACAGCAGCGACGACCCGCGAGCCAGGAGACCTGCCTCGACAATATATCGTCCACGGGCGGGGTGTCCCGGTGTGCGCCAAGCAGCTGTCGCTCACGCGATATTCGCTGCATGCGTCCGCCATGGCCTTTGCCCCAATTATGGGGTCTGAGCTATGTCTATTCTTTCGCTTCCCGTTGCCACACTGGGGACGTCACGCATCGGCCCACGACGCGAACTCAAATTCGCGCTCGAGAGCTACTGGGCGGGAAACTCCAGCGAAGCCGAGCTCCTCGAGGCGGGGAGTGGACTTCGTGCCGCTAATTGGGCACGGCAGAAATCCTGCGGTGCGACCGTCATTCCTTCGAATGACTTCTCGCTCTACGACCATGTGCTCGATACCAGCGTAATGGTGGGAGCCATTCCCGACGTCTACAGCTGGACCGAAGGTCCTGTGTCGCTCAAGACCTACTTCACCATGGCGCGTGGCGCTCAGGACGGTGATCACGCTCAGCATGGGCCTGGCGTAGCCGCACAGGAAATGACGAAGTGGTTCGATACCAACTACCACTACATGGTGCCGGAATTTCACCAGGATCAGATCTTTAAGTATTCCTCTCGAAAGCCGATCGAGGAATATGAGGAGGCAAAAAGCCTCGGCTACCAAACGCGCCCCGTCCTAGTTGGCCCAGTCACTTTCCTGAAGCTCGGCAAAAGCGCAAATCCCGCATTCAATCCGCTGTCGCTGCTTGATAGGCTCCTCCCAGTCTATGTCGATGTTCTCCGCGAACTAGCCTCGCGCGGTGCTGAATGGGTTCAGCTCGACGAGCCATGCCTAGTGATGGACGTCGACGAAGCATCGCGGGCGGCTGTCCGCCGGGCCTATGCTCATTTCGCAAAGGTTGTGCCGGCCCTTAAAATCATGCTGGCCACTTATTTCGGCGCTATCGGCGACAATCTTGAAACAGCCTTGGCCTTGCCCGTTGCCGGGCTTCATGTCGATCTGGTTCGGGCACCCGACCAGTTGGACGCAATTGTCGCCACAGCCCGCAGAGATCTCGTGGTCTCGCTAGGCGTCGTTGATGGTCGCAACGTGTGGCGCTCCAATCTTGCGGCGCTGCTCGACCAACTTGCCCCTATGGTCAAAAAGCTGGGCAGGGACCGTGTTCAGATTGCTCCTTCCTGCTCGCTGCTTCATGTTCCGATCGACATTGAGCTAGAGACCGATCTCGATCCCAATCTGAAGACGTGGCTGGCGTTCTCAGTTCAGAAGATCAAGGAACTTTCGATATTGGGCAAAGCGCTGGCCGGCCATGCTGCCGAGGTGGCCGATGAACTTGCGGTTTCGGAGGACGCAGCCGTGATCCGCGAAACATCGCCCGAGATCCACAATGCGAATGTCGCCGGACGAATGGCCGCGATTGACGATAGCATGCGTCGCCGTCGCAGCGCGTTCACCCAGCGTGCCGACGTCCAGCGCGTCGCGTTCGCATTGCCGATGTTTCCAACGACAACCATCGGATCCTTCCCGCAAACGGCCGACGTCCGGAATGCGCGTGCGGCTCATGCGCGGGGAGCGCTGAATGACACGCAGTACGAGCAGCTTCTGAAAGCGGAGACAGCCCGTACCGTGCAGTGGCAGGAAGATATCGGCCTGGACGTGCTCGTACACGGTGAGTTCGAGCGCAACGACATGGTTCAATACTTTGCCGAGCAGCTGTTGGGCTTCGCTTTCACCAAGCACGGCTGGGTTCAGTCTTATGGCTCGCGGTACGTTCGTCCGCCTATCCTGTTCGGAGATGTCTCCCGGCCGAAGCCCATGACCGTTGAATGGTGGCGCTATGCGCAGTCTCTGACCAAAAAACCCGTCAAGGCTATGCTGACCGGACCGGTGACGATCCTGAACTGGTCGTTTGTCCGTGACGACATCTCGCGGAGCGAGACATGCCGACAGATCGCTCTCGCGATCCGAGATGAGGTCATCGACCTTGAGGCGGCTGGAGCGACCATGATCCAAATCGACGAGGCTGCGTTGCGGGAGGGATTGCCGCTACGCAAATCGCAGTGGAAGAACTATCTCGATTGGGCAGTGGACAGCTTCCGCGTTTGCTCCTCCGCTGTCGCCGACGGAACTCAGATCCATACTCACATGTGTTATTCCGAGTTCAACGAAATCATCGATGCGATCGCAGCAATGGATGCCGACGTCATATCAATTGAGACGTCGCGTTCTAAGATGGAATTGCTCGAGGCCTTCAAGAGCTACAAATATCCTAATGAGATCGGGCCTGGCGTCTATGACATTCATTCACCGCGCATTCCCGCAGCGGCGGAAATCAAGCAGCTGATTGTGCTGGCGCGGCAGCGAGTTTCCGATCGGCAGCTCTGGATCAATCCCGACTGCGGACTAAAAACTCGAAGGTGGGAGGAGGTGCGTCCCGCGCTCGTCAATATGGTGGCCGCCGCACGCGAGTTGCGGGCTGAGCCATGATGGTGCGGAGCGTTTCGCCAATGCGTTTGTGAATAAGATGCACGCGCTTTGGGGGCTTACGATGTCCTTGCGAGCTCCCAAAGTTCCCAGCGCCTGGGAATGCCGGCCGGCGTCGGCGGAGGCGGTCGCATGCAGCCGGCGACAAGCTCGATTCTCGACCCGACGGCCGACAGCATGCCGGCGACGCCCGATCAGGTCACATATTGCGAAGTCATTAACGCTCGACGCGAAGCACAGCCCTACTTTTTCATTTATCCACCGCGTGGATGCGTCCCATCACAACAATCTATTTTACCGCCCTTACGGAACGTCATACGAAATTGGCGCCTTGGCACGATCTTCGGGAAGATAATCGAGCGTTGTTGTTTGGGGGTGCCAAATGCTGCTACGCGACGGCAAACTGCCGCTTGTGTTTCAGGGCACGGCAGCCAAACCGCTTGCGCGGGATCCCAGCTCGATCAAGGCACTGCCTTGCCAGTCGGACAGCGGGCGAGTGGTGGGCAAATCGTGAAGTTTCCGACAGGAGCGGAAGGTAAGCGGCTCCAGATTTCGCGCGGAGTGATATCCGCTTCTCGTTGTTTGACGGCGAATGCCCTCGCCGAAAATCGATCGCCGGTAAGTCCTCCCTACCGACGAAAGCTGGTGCGATGCGTAAAGCAGCGTCGTTCCTGCGTGACTTTCGCCCGGCCTCCGGAAGAGGCCGGGCTTTTTTTTGGTGCGCCAGGCATGGCGCGGAGCGCGGTGACTGGCGCGATTTGACCGGAGTGGTGTCCGGTCGATGACTTGGAGGTGAGAGTCCTCTACGGACCCTGGTGATGGGAACCGTTAGCTGAACAGCAAGGGCGTCGTCGCGAGGCGGGGTCTGAAGGAAGCTGTAAGCAAAGTGCCGGCCTGACGAACAGCCAGCGCATAGGAGGCGTCCGCATCCGGGCGAGGGAGCCAAAATTCCCGAAGCCCGATATCACCCGGAGGGTGCGGCCGTAGATGCGACAGGTAGATGGCACGAAGGTCACGCGACTAACCCTGGGAGGTCTGCCGCCCTGCCCCCGGCAACGGGTGTGCTACCGGCGTTGCAAGGCGTCGGGAAGGGGCGGCAGAAGTCAGCAGAGGCCGTAGTAGCCGGCAGCACCAAGCTGGCGAAGGGCCGAACGTCGAGTACCGGAGGAGGCCGGTCTGTCGATGGTGATAGCAGATGCAGACGATGACGCTGAGATGCGTCGTGCTCATCCCGAGGGTAGCGGCCGGAAGCCGCCAGAGCAGGGAATGGGTTGCATCAATCGCCACAGCAAGACCGCAACCTTCCCCTCCGGAGGTGGAGACGCGGCTGACGGAGGAGATCGTCAGCCGAGCGAACATGATAGCGGCCTACCATCGGGTGTTGGCGAACAAGGGCGCCGCGGGCATTGATCGGATGACCGTGGAGCAGTTGCAACCGCATCTGAAGGAGCACTGGTCGCGCATCAGAGAAGAACTGCTGGAAGGCCGTTATCGGCCGCAGCCGGTGCGCGGGGTGGAAATCCCGAAGCCCGGTGGAGGGATGCGCCAACTGGGCATCCCGACGGTGGTGGATCGGCTGATCCAGCAGGCGATGCATCAGGTGTTAATGCCGCTGTTCGATCCAGGCTTCTCCAAGGCCTCGTACGGCTTCCGTCCAGGGCGCAGCGCGCACGATGCGGTGCTTGCCGCGCGGGCGCATGTGGCTGAGCGCCGACGCTTTGTCGTCGACCTCGATCTGGAGAAGGTTCTTCGATCGGGTGAACCAAGACGTGCTGATGGCACGGGCGGCGCGCCGGGCTGCGGACAAACGGGTGTTGCGATTTGATCCGCCGCTACCTGCAAGCTGGATTGATGACGGGCGGGATTACGACGGCGCGGAGCGAAGGCACGCCGCAACGCGGTCCTCTCACCTCTATCGAACATCCTGCTCGACGATCTGGACGAGGAACTCGAGCGACGGGGCCATGCCTTCTGCCGCTACGCCGACGACTGCAACATCTATGTTCGGACGCGGCGGGCTGGCGAGCGGGTGATGGCGTCGGTCACGCAATTCCTGACGGAGCGGCTACGGCTCAAGGTCAACGCCGCGAAGAGCGCTGTTGACCGTTCCTGGGTGCGGACCTTCCTCGGCTACACCATGACCGCGCACAAACAACCGCGCCTGCGGGTGGCGGTCAATAGCGTGAAGCGGTTGCGGAGCAAGCTGAGGACGAGGCTGCGCCAAGACCAACCCTGGCGGTGACCCCCAAACCCCCATCCTGCGCGGCTGGCTGCAATACTTCCGGCTGGCGGAGGCCAAAGGGGTGTTCGAGGAGCTTGACGGCTGGATGCGGCGCAAACTGCGCAATATCCTCTGGCGCCAGTGGAAGCGACCGCGGACACGCCGCAAACGCTAGATGCAACGCGGGCTCGATCCGGAGCGGGCATGGCGGTCGGCCTACAACGGCGGCGGTCCCTGGTGGAATGCCGGGGCCAGCCACATGAACGATGCCTATCGCGCCGCCTTCTTCGTGCAACTCGGGCTACTGTCCCTCATCGAATTGCACCGCCACCTCAACGTGCCTGCCGAACCGCCGTATACGGACCCGTACGTACGGTGGTGTGGGAGGGGGAAGCCGTGAGGCTTCCTCCTACCCGATTGCCTAGTAATGAGTGACAGCACGGGATCATTCATTTTCACGTCATTGCGGGATGCCGGGTTCTTGCGTCGCATTTGTTACTATTCGGCAAGGCATGACGCTGGTGCTGTTAATCCTATCGGTCTATTGAAGGCTTTGGCGTCGTGTTCGTACGGGTGGGTAGTATCGGATACTCGATCTTAGGTAGCCGCCCGGTTAGCGAATTCAGAAACGCGACAATGTCGTTTTCTTCCCCATCGCTAAGCTTGGCGCCGAGCTGGATTTCGCTCATCAGGGCAACAGCTTGCTTCAGGCTCCAAACCTGCCCCGAATGGAAGTAAGGGGCTCGCAACGCGACGTTCCGCAACGGCGCCGCGCGGAAGACATATTCGTCGCCGACCGCCTTGGTGACCGCGAATCGGCCCTTATCGGCTTCCGGAAGCAGGGTTGCGTCCGGCTTCTTCATCACGCCGAACTGGAAGTAGGCCTGTCCACCGACATTGATTCCATTGTGGCAAGAGGAGCATCCCTTCTCCATAAACAGCGCCAACCCTGACTTCTGCTGATCATCGAGAGCATGTGTATTGCCCTCCAAATACTGATCGAAGGGGGCCGCAGGTGTAATGAGAGTCGCTTCAAAAGCCTCGATTGCCTTCGCAAAGTTTTCGAAGCTGACCGGTCTCGCTTCGTTCGGGAAAGCGTTTTTGAACAAGGCGACATAGCTGGCCATTGAGTTCAAGGTGTCGAGCACATGATCCGGAGTCGCATTCATTTCGGCACTCGCCTGCACAGGGCCAGTTGCTTGCGCCTTGAGGTCCGCGGCGCGTCCGTCCCAGAATTGCGCCGCATTGAACACCGCGTTGTAGACGGTTGGGGCCCGACGTAGGCCGACCTTCCAGCCGTGACCGACTGAGGTCGGACCGGCATCGACTCCGCCGCTGCCGAGATTGTGGCACGTATTGCAGCTAATGATCTCGCTTGCCGATAGCCGCGGATCGAAGAACAGAATCTTGCCAAGCTCGACCTTTTCGTGCGTGACTGGATTGTCCTTTACCGCAGGAATGACTGAGGGGATCGGACGGAAGATCTGCCTGGCGGTTCTCATCAGATCATCGTCCGCGCTAGCTCCTGACGACATCAGCAGCCCAATCGCCAAAACAGATGCTTCAGCCACAAGCCGAAGCTCCCGGATCGATTTGTTCATACACCCGCCTCATCAGTTCTGATTGTTAATCAAGGAAACAGTCGAAAGCGATGCCACACCCCGTTCCCTCAACGGGCCCGGCGCAGCACCGGATCCTCTGAAGCGAGGCTGCATCAAATGTTCGATTTCGAGGTGCTCGCTGCCGGCGTTCGCCCACGATGCTTTAAGCCGTTATTTGATTCGCGAGTTCGCTTTGAGCTTAGATCACGACCTTCCTGTTGGTAGATCAGACTAGCGCCTCAACCTTCGGCATGTTGGCCGATCTGACAACAACAAGCGTGCCGAAAAAGGATAATCTGTCCGGTGGCCGCATCGGTTCTCCATTAAGCGATTGGGTGGCCAATACGGCTCCAGCGAAGTTGATCGTATCCGTCTTACACCGCTGGTCGCGCTCAGCGCTCACGGTGCGGCTGGACAATAGCAACCCCCATGCCAGTTGCATCTGACATGCAAGCTGCTGATTTAGTTACGGAACGAGTCCCGGCTACCGAACAACGTCGGATGTCTTGGTTTGATGAATACATGCAGTGTCACAGATGCGACAAGCGCCAGTCCCGGCTAGACATCATCGCACAGAAACTTTTGTGATGAGATCCAGTTGACAGCTTGCCGACCGCGCGTGGGACGGCGGTAATAAGATCTACGCAGGCATATGGCGAGACACTGAGCCGAGGCGTCGGCGGTGCGCATCGCTCACGATTTCGCCTCGCCCTGCCGACTGAAGGCTCTCCGACCTCATATCCGGGCCGGCTCTTCGCGCGCCGCCGCCGAAATCCCGCTCGATTGTAACAGACGAGCCCCCAAGCCTGAACAATGGTTTGTCTTGAATCCCACCTGGGTTCGCTGGCACGGCAATTGCCGATCTCAAATCTGTTACCCAGAGTTTGACGGTACGACCGTCCGATTACTCAGATACTCCCATTCGAAACCAGCTTAAGTGGGCGGTCTGACACCTGATCGGGCCGCGTGTTGGTTGGAGTAAGATAATCATTTCGACCCACTCACGGGCTAGTGGCAGCTTTTGAAATCCTGCGCGCTGAAGGCAAAAATCGCTGAACTTCTGCAGAAGTAACTGTCACTTCATGCTCTTGCGTTGAAAGACTCCGATACAAGACGACATGCTGGGAGGAGATCGTTACATCATGTCCGCAGATGGCCAGGTCGTGAGATCTCACCGGCGGACCAGTTGTCCATGGGTGGTTCAAGTTAGATATGGTGTCTGTGATGGCTTCGATTGACGATCGCTTGAATGAGATCAGATACGTGCGGAATGACATTTGGCGCTGTCGCAGAAGGCTTCAAAGCGAGCTAAGTGATCTCGAGCGTAAGATTCTCGAAGAGCGCCTGTTTGAGCGGAAATCTGCCTTTGAACGGCTCCTAGCGACCACGTTTCCTTTTACATTGACACTGTGAAGCAAAATTCGGGACCTTTGCCGCGGGTCATTGGCGCGGAAAATGGCGTCCGCTCATAGAACGCATGCGCCTGCGTCAGGAACGTAGCGCTCCGTCGCCGCGGGCCGTCGCGCCCATGATGGCCGCCGCCGAGCTGAAATGCGTCGGTCCTCTGCCTTGCTTCACCGATGTACTGGCCCGCTGCGCACCGTGAGCGCCGATAATGAAACCGTTCGGGCCGCCCATCCAGGGCCACCGCTGGGGGATACCGATTGCCTCGTTTCTGCGACACCGCGGTCACCATGAGTAGCTTTCATCCGACAGAGCGATCGAAGAAGCTTGAATCGGCCGTAGCGTCAGATTGTACAGAGCAGGCGAACGATACTCCAGACTAGGTGTAGCCGAATGAGAAGACCCGTTCTCGCTTTTGTGTTATGTTCCGCTCTCGAGTTGCTCGGGCTAAGCACGGGCGCGGCTGCGGACACAATGCGGTACGCGTGCACAATCACTGCCGCCGATAGAGAGCCGGTCGGAGTTCGGAATGAGCGGATCATTCTCACGGTTCAATATGGCTGCCGGATCGCCGATGGTCTCTTGAGTGACGCGGGGATTACAGCAGTGTCGGTGAGCGAATGGGCTGCTGATAAAGGAACATACTTAGCGTCCCTGGAATTTCGCCGCGCGCTGGAGGGACTTGCCATTGGGCAACTCTCCGAGGCGACCGGCTTCTCTAGCATGGAAGGCGAGCAAGGCATTGCGGTCGCAACTTCCGGCACGACAGTATTCAAGTTCGCATCTGGCTCATTGGCAGCCCTTTCAGGGAAGACCCTTAAATTCACCACCAAACTCACTGGCCTACGTAGCTTCGAATTGGAGTTCACAGATTGGCCAGAATCTCTTTTTTGGAAGTGACTCGTGTCTCACGCTGATTTCCGCAAGCGCTCGGGCGGACGAGCCACTGTCGACTCTTACCTCCACGCGATGAATACCGCTCCGGCTTGTGTGCCGTCCTCAAAGACGAGCACACCGCAACAAAGGTTGAGCCCAAACTCCGAAGGCACTTGAAGGCGCTAGACTACTTCCCGGCGCAAATTAGGTGGACGCAGTCTGAGTTCAGAGTCGGCCGATCGGCGGAAAACTGCAAGGTCGAACGAATCGGCGCTTGACTTGTTAGGCTGCCATTGATTCATTCTTATGAATCATTCGTGAGCGAACCGTTAGAGCGCGCGACAAACTCGTCGGCAAGCTGCCTGCCACCGGCGAGTTGCTGCGCGGTTCGTTGCTGGAGCGCACCGTCCGACATAGCAAGGGCTGTCCTAAATGCGCGCGCGGCGAAGGGCATCAGGTGTTCGTGCTCGCCGTGACATACGCCGGCGGCCGCACGCAGCAGTTCAGCGTACGTCGCGAACGGGGCGCCGAGGTTCGTCGCTGGCTCGACAATTATCAGAAGCTGAAGCAGGCGGTCGAGGGCATCTGCGAACTCAATCATGAGCTGCTACGTCCAGAGCCGCATCGAAGGCGCGCGGGGCGGCGAGATGATTGAGATGCGGCGGGCGCAACTCAGCTTTGGCAATGGGCTGATCGCCGAGGAAGTGAGTGATCTTCGCGAAGAGTGGATGCAGCACGCCGATCAGGTGCTGGCGGACGAGCAGATCGTGGCGGCGGTGCACGAAGCACTGGCGAAGCGGTGCCCGAAGAGCCGCAGTCGTGGTCGGCTCGGCACGATCGCAACCCACCAGGTCCAGCTGAGGCGCATGCCGCGGCTGGTGGCGACTGACGCCGGGTTCCACTCTGCCAGGGACGAGGCCGCTGCGAGAGCAATGGGGGTCAAACGGGTATGCATTCCCAATCGATCGAGCAAAAGCCCTGAGCGCAAGCGCGAACAGAAGAAGCGCTGGTTCCGCGATGGCCAGAAATGGCGTGCGATGTGAAGGACGCATCAGCGTGGTTAAGCGGCGAAACGGTCTCAATCGATGCCGATAGAAGGATGACGCCGGAATGCAGCGCTGGGTCGCGCTCGGCGTGATCTCTGACAACCTCGTCAATATCGGCCGGACGATGAGCAGCCGAGCCGCTCCGTAGACCTCGCACACATCATTGCTCGCTTCAGACCTCCGCCGTCCACCACGGCGGGGTTTGCTTGGGCCCATGCCGTTGGCCAAAAGGTTGGAAAGCATCAATTTTGCGCCGGGAAGTAGACTAGAGTGAGCTATTCAACGAGCATTATTTGCCGAACGGAGAAATATGCGAAGCTTCATCGACGGACGATGAACGCTCAACGCGAAATTGAGGGCAGTCCGCGCTGGTCGAGCCGCTCTAGCGGTGTCCATCTTTAATGGGAGGAGGGCCTCGCGCTCATGAGCAGACCGGCCTCGCTGTCGCTGCGCAACCTTCCCCTCCGGAGGTGGAAGCGCGGCTGATGGAGCACTCGGTGCCGCGTGCCGGCTTCGGCTCACCGTGTCACGCTCCCGCAAGCGGCGATAGAAAAAAGTCGACGCGCGCCCGATCGAAGCGCGGAATTGAGTCGTGGCGTGTCTAACCGAGATGCTGAAGCGAGCTGCAGCCAGACTGCCGAATGAGAAGGACGGGGCCATTGTAGAACGCCAACCCCTTTACCTCGAACGACGAAGGGCCACGAGCTTGCACCTTTTAGGCTATTGCGGGTTGGGAATCGATCAGCCCCACATGCTCTCCAGGGGGGCGGGTGTCGCCACGTTAGAGCGCGTCTCCACGAGATCAAGGAATGACGAGCGAAGCGAAAGATCGCGCGCAAAGTGAAACAAAGCGTTCTGCTGACAACCGAGTTCTCTTAGTCATCCGGAAGAGGTGGTGCAGCGCTCAATCACCGCTTGCTCAGGATCGATCGCAAACACCTTGGGCGCATGTACGTGCGCTGAAATCCATCTCGAACCGATGGTGTTTCCGATCGCTGGATTGGTGCGCCAAGCAAAGCTGCGCACCGGAGTGACGTCGGCGCGCGGGAAGACTCTAGCCATGTCGCTGGCGGAGAGCGCAAGTGATTGTTTTGTTTCAGACAGGGCGTTAGCGGGTACGCCTGTCGGTGCCAGACAGGGTCAGGTTTATAACAATCCGCATCCTGCCAGCTATCTAGCTCTACAGACGTGGGTTTTTGTATTCAACCAGCGCTGGCACACTCGTTGCAGACTCCTGCGCAAGAGGCGGCTGTTAGCCCTTCATCGACATGCAGAGAGACAGGCCCACCGATGGCACGCGAGCGAGTAAAGAAGCGGATATGACCAATCGCTGGAGGGCGGGCATGATATCACCGAGACGCGTCTTGGTCAGCGATCCCGTCGACAAATCAACGTCACACAGGGCGCTCGCAAACGCTCAGCCGAGATGAGCTACAACATCCTGATCGACCGCTGCGGCATGATCCAGAAGCCCGCGAAGTTGCGACCGGTAGGACCGGTCAGGGAGGTTGCACATTTTACACCTGAACGCCGGATCGGAAATCCGTCGGTCCACCGGAAAAGCGCCGCTTCTTGATTTGAGACGACAATGGAAAGGAATTTTGTATGAGCCGAGCAACTACCGAAAGCGTCGCAGAGATCAAGGCGCGCAACAAGCAGCTAATCGATGAGGTGTTGAAGGTCTACCCAGAGAAGACCGCCAAAAGGCGCGCCAAGCATCTGAGTGTTCACGAGGCGGGGAAGTCGGATTGTGGCGTCAAGTCGAATATCAAGTCCATTCCGGGCGTGATGACCATCCGTGGCTGCGCCTACGCGGGCTCCAAGGGCGTGGTCTGGGGGCCGATAAAGGACATGATCCACATTAGCCACGGTCCGGTCGGCTGTGGTCAGTACTCATGGGGATCGCGGCGCAACTACTACGTCGGCACGACCGGCATCGACACGTTCGTGACACTGCAGTTCACTTCCGATTTCCAGGAAAAGGATATCGTCTTCGGCGGCGATAAAAAGGTCACCAAACTCATCGACGAGCTCCAGGAGCTATTTCCTCTCAACAGGGGCATCACCATTCAGTCCGAATGTCCGATCGGTTTGATCGGCGACGATATCGAGGCGGTCTCCAGAGAAAAGTCAAAGGAATACGGCGGCAAAACCATCGTGCCTGTGCGGTGCGAGGGTTTTCGTGGCGTGTCACAATCGCTCGGCCATCACATCGCGAACGACGCGGTTCGAGACTGGATCTTCGACAAGAGTGCCCCAGAGGTCAGCTCTAAATTTGAGCCGACGCCATATGATGTTGCCATCATCGGCGACTACAACATCGGCGGCGACGCCTGGTCGTCACGGATCCTGCTCGAAGAAATGGGCCTGCGCGTCATCGCCCAGTGGTCCGGGGATGGATCTCTCGCTGAATTGGAGGCGACGCCGAAGGCGAAGCTCAACATATTGCATTGCTATCGCTCGATGAACTACATCTCACGGCACATGGAGGAAAAATTCGGGATTCCCTGGTGCGAGTACAACTTCTTCGGGCCTTCCAAAATCGCGGAGTCGCTGCGCAAAATTGCAAGCTTCTTCGATGATAAGATCAAGGAAGGCGCCGAGCGCGTCATTGCGAAATATCAGCCGCTTGTCGATGCGGTGACCGCGAAATACCGGCCGCGGCTCGATGGCAAGACCGTAATGCTGTTCGTCGGCGGCCTACGTCCTCGCCACGTCATCGGCGCCTATGAGGACCTCGGCATGGATGTTGTCGGCACAGGCTATGAGTTCGGTCACAACGACGACTATCAGCGCACCGCCCAGCACTACGTCAAGGACGGCACGCTGATCTACGACGATGTCACCGGCTACGAATTCGAGCGCTTCGTAGAAAAGATCCGGCCAGACCTCGTCGGCTCCGGTATCAAGGAAAAATACGTCTTCCAGAAAATGGGCGTGCCGTTCCGCCAAATGCATTCCTGGGACTACTCGGGTCCTTACCACGGCTATGACGGCTTCGCGATCTTCGCCCGAGACATGGACATGGCGATCAACTCCCCGATCTGGGGGAAGACCACCGCACCTTGGAAGGACACTCCGCGGCCGAGCCTCATGGCGGCGGAATAGGAAAGCCGCCCTTTCTTCCACAGAGGAGGGGAAGGGGCAGGAGAACGAACACAAGAATCTGAAGAGTGCCATGATGACACAGAACGCCGAACACATACTCGACCACTCTGAGCTTTTCCGGGGAGACGACTACCAGCAGATGCTGGCCAATAAGAAGGCGCTATTTGAGAATCCGCACGATCCGGCCGAAGTCGACCGTATCAGAGAATGGTCCAAGACGCCCGAATACCGCGAGAAGAACTTCGCCCGCGAGGCGCTAACCGTTAATCCGGCGAAGGCTTGCCAGCCGCTAGGTGCGGTGTTCGCCGCGGTCGGGTTCGAGCGCACACTGCCGTTCGTCCACGGCTCCCAGGGTTGCGTCGCGTATTACCGCAGCCATTTGTCACGGCACTTCAAGGAGCCGACCTCGTGCGTCTCCTCGTCCATGACGGAAGACGCGGCTGTGTTCGGGGGGCTCAACAACCTGACCGACGGGCTTGCCAACAGCTACAACATGTACAAGCCGAAGATGATCGCGGTCGCCACGACCTGCATGGCGGAAGTCATTGGCGACGACCTCAACGCCTTCATCAAAACATCAAAGGAAAAAGGTTCAGTCCCCGCGGACTACGACGTACCATTCGCTCACACCCCTGCATTCGTCGGTAGCCACGTTACGGGCTACGACAACACGCTCAAGGGCATCCTCGAGCATTTCTGGGATGGCAAAGCCGGCACGGCGCCAAAACTCCAGCGCAAAGCGAACAACTCGATCAACTTCATCGGTGGCTTCGACGGCTACACTGTCGGAAACATCCGTGAGATAAAGCGCATCTTCGACTTGATGGGGGTCGGCTACACGATCCTCGCGGATAACAGTGATGTGTTCGATACTCCCACCGACGGCGAGTTCCGCATGTATGATGGCGGCACCACACTAGAGGATGCCGCGAACGCAGTCCATGCGAAGGCAACCATTTCCATGCAGCAATATTGTACTGAGAAGACGTTGCCCTTCATCAAGGGGCACGACCAGGAGGTCGTCGCCTTCAATCACCCGCTGGGCGTCAGCGCCACGGACGATTTCCTGATGACGCTGTCGCGTATCACCAACAAGGCAATTCCAAATGCGCTGGAGCGGGAGCGCGGGCGTCTGGTAGACGCAATGGCTGACTCTAGCGCGCATGTTCACGGCAAGAAGTTCGCGATCTACGGCGATCCCGACCTCTGCTATGGCCTGGCCGCATTCTTGCTGGAGCTCGGCGCTGAGCCGACCCACGTGCTCTCGACCAACGGGAGTAAGACCTGGGAGCAGAAGATGCAGGCGCTGTTCGCGAGCTCGCCGTTTGGTAAAAACTGCCGCGCCTACCCCGGCAAGGACCTCTGGCACATGCGTTCGCTCCTGTTCACTGAACCGGTCGATTTCCTGATCGGTAACACCTACGGCAAGTATCTCGAGCGTGACACTGGAACGCCGCTAATCCGCATCGGGTTTCCCATCTTCGATCGCCATCATCACCATCGTTATCCAGTGTGGGGCTATCAGGGTAGCATGAATGTGCTGGTCAAGATTCTCGACAAGATCTTTGATGAGATCGATAGAAAAACCAGCTCGGTTGGCAAGACAGACTACAGCTTCGACATCATACGCTAAGGCGAGCGCCCCGCCTCATCGTCCGCAGGAACAGCGGCGCTGTGGCGGGGATCACAGGTTATCCGCCGGCCCATCCTCTTGGTCTGTGCGGTGTCTTGACATCCCCGAAAGAGACGCCATGACTTCGCTTCCCACGACCATACAGGACGTCTTTAACGAACCGGGCTGCGCCAGGAACGCGAGCAAGTCGAACGTCGAGCGCAAGAATGGATGCACCAAGCAGCTGAAGCCGGGCGGCGTCGCCGGTGGGTGTGCCTTCGATGGCGCCAAAGTCGCACTGCAGCCCTTCACCGATGTCGCCCATCTTGTGCATGGTCCAATCGCCTGTGAGGGCAATTCCTGGGACAATCGCGGTTCCGCCTCCTCCGGCTCCGATCTGTGGCGCAGAAGCTTCACCACAGACATGAGCGAGACCGACATCGTGTTCGGCGGCGAGAAGCGGTTGTACAGGGCAGTCAAGGAGATCACAGAGAAATACGACCCGCAGGCCATCTTCGTCTACCAGACATGCGTGCCCGCAATGATCGGTGACGACATCGATATGGTCTGCAAGGCGGCCTCCGCCAAATTTGGCAAACCGGTCATTCCCATCAATGCACCGGGATTTGTGGGGTCGAAGAACCTTGGCAACAAGCTCGCGGGCGAAGCACTGCTGGAGCACGTCATCGGTACCGGAGAGCCCGATTACACCACTGCGTATGACATCAACATCATCGGCGAATACAACCTGTCCGGCGAGCTCTGGCAGGTCAAGCCGCTGCTCGATGAGCTCGGAATCCGGATCCTGTCGTGCATCTCGGGGGACGGCAAGTATCGCGAGGTCACTTATTCGCACCGAGCCAAAGCCGCGATGATGGTCTGCTCAAAGGCAATGATCAACGTCGCACGCAAGATGAGGCAGCGCTACGGCATCCCGTTTTTTGAAGGCTCGTTCTACGGTATTGAGGATTCCAGCGATTCACTGCGCCAGATCGCGCGCATGCTGATCGAACGCGGCGCGCCGGCTGAGCTGATGGAACGCACGCAAGCCCTGATCGCACGCGAAGAGACCAAAGCCTGGGCTGCGATTGAACGTTTCAAGCCACGCTTTGCCGCCAAGAGGGTTGTTCTCATCACCGGTGGCGTGAAATCCTGGTCGATCGTGGCCGCTTTGCAAGAGGCCGGGCTCGAGATCGTCGGCACGTCCGTGAAGAAATCGACCAAGAAGGACAAGGAACGTATCAAGGAATTAATGGGCCAGGACGCCCACATGATCGAGGACATGTCGCCTCGCGAGATCTACAAGATGCTCAAGGACGCAAAAGCCGACATCATGCTCTCCGGCGGCAAGTCGCAATTCGTCGCACTAAAGGCGGCGATGCCGTGGCTCGATATCAACCAGGAGCGCTGCCACGCCTACATGGGCTATATCGGGATTGTCAAGCTCATGGAGGAGATCGAGAAAGCGCTCTACAATCCGATATGGGATCAGCTCCGCCAACCCGCGCCATGGGATGAGTTCGACCGGAAGCGTCAGGCAACGACGGTTGCGCAGATGTATGCGCAAGCCGCTGATCCAGTTCGGGACGCGAGCAAGAACGGCGTCAATACGATAAGTTCCTGCAATGAAAGTGAGGCCAGCGGTGGCGAGAGCGCGATTGCGGCGCATGGCCCGAATCTCGCCAAGCCCGCCAGGCCGTGCACCAATTCCACCGCACGGTGCGTTGCTTGTAAGGACATTCGTTCCGATCTGCAGCCCCCGGCGCTGCAGGCGGCGGAGTAGGGGGACGACATGGCGATCGTCACTACCTCGAACAAAGCCTGTTCGGTCAATCCGCTCAAAATGAGCCAGCCGATCGGCGGCTCATTTGCCTTCCTGGGCCTGCGCGGCGCGATGCCGCTTTTGCACGGCCCGCAAGGTTGCACGTCCTTCGGGCTGACGCTGTTCGTGCGCCATTTCAACGAAGCCGTGCCGATGCAGACGACCGCCATGAGCGAGGTTGCCACCGTGCTCGGTGGCCATGAGAATCTCGAACAGGCGATCCTCAACCTCTACAATCGCGTCGAGCCCGAGATCATTGGCATCAATTCGACTGGCGTCACCGAGACCAACGGCGATGACGTCGAAGCCTTCATCCGGTTGATCCGACAGAAGCATCCGAAGCTCGAAAAGCTCCCCCTTGTCTACGTCTCGACCCCGGATTTCAAGGATGCCTTTCAGGATGGCTGGGGCAAGACAGTGGCGCGGATGATCGAGGTGCTTGTGGCTCCCGTCGACGCAGCGAGACCGCGCGATACCTCCCGCGTTAACGTGCTACCTGGTTGCCACCTCACGCCCGGCGATCTCGACGAGCTTCGCACGATTTTTGAGGATTTTGGGCTCAAGCCCTCCTTCCTGCCGGACCTTGCCGGCTCGCTGGACGGTCACATTCCCGACGAATTCACGCCGACCACGATCGGGGGCATTGGAGTGGACGAGATTGCGACCATGGGGCAGGTGGCCTGGACGGTCGCGATCGGCGCGCAAATGCGCCGTGCGGCCGAGGCCATGCAGGTGCGGACAGGCACGCCGTTCCGTCTGTTCGACCGGCTCTGTGGCCTTATCCCAAACGACGAATTCATCGCTTTCCTGAGCCAGATCAGCGGCCGGTCGGTGCCCTGGAAATATCGCCGGCAGCGTGGACAGCTGGCAGACGCCATGCTGGATGCACATTTCCATATCGGCGGTCGCAAGCTCGCGATCGGCGCCGAGCCGGACTTGTTATTCGATCTCTCCAGCTTGCTCCACGAGATGGGGGCACAGGTAAGTGCTGCGGTGACGACGACGAACTCACCGGTGCTCCAGCGGGTCAGGACCGAGGACGTCCTGATCGGCGATCTGGAGGATCTTGAAGAGCTTGCCAGGTCGCGTGATTGCGACCTCTTGATGTCGCATTCACATGGTCGCCAGGCCGCTACGCGACTTAATGTTCCGTTCTTCCGGGTAGGCTTTCCGATGTTCGATCGCCTTGGCGCTGCGCACCTCACGACCGCTGGCTATCGCGGCACGCGCGATCTGATCTTTGACATCGCCAATCTGATCATCACCGACCGCGAAACCAACCATGGGCCGACGCCCGACACCTGGCGATCAACCTGCGGCGGCCCGCAGGTCCATCCGCCCCAGGTGCATTGAGCAGGGAGAGAAAACAACCCGGATGAAAGTTGCATTCGCCACTCAGGACTTGAAGCACGTCGATGCCCACTTCGGCTGGGCCAAGAACATCGCGATCTACGAGGTCGGCCCGGACGGGCATCGGTTTATTGAGGCGATCCAGTTCGACGGTGACCTCACCGAAGACGGCAATGAGGATAAGCTCGCGCCGAAGATCGAGGCGATCAGGGACTGCGCAATCCTCTATGTTGCGGCGATTGGCGGCTCGGGCGCTGCGCGAGTCGTCGCGCGCAACGTCCATCCAATGAAGGTGCTGCAGCCAGAGCCCATCGACGAGCTTTGCGTCAAACTCGAAACCGTGCTGAAGGGGTCGCCGCCGCCCTGGCTGCGGAAGCTGCTCACCAAAAGCCCGGAACGTACGGTGCATTTCGAAGCCTGAAGGAACAAAGATGGCAGATCCGTCTGAAGTCAGTCCAGCCGCCGCCGCGGCGGAGGGGCCATTTCTGAAAGAGCTCATCAAGATCTGGCGCGCCCAGGACACCCACGGCGCCTGGGAGGGCAAGAAGGATCTCGAGCTGCTCGAACCCTACGTTCTCGACAAGGACAAGCGCCGTGCGCTGCCGATCGTCGGCAATCCCGACCCGGACACGACATGGCGGCTGGAGCTGTTCTTCGACGCCGTTGCGCTCTCGATCGAGAAGGCGACCGGTGTGATGATCTCGCCAATGCTGAAGATGCATCACGAAGGGTTCGGTCGGATCGTACTGATCGGCGGCCGGCTCGTTGTCGTGAGCAAGCAGCTGCGCGACGTGCATCGCTTTGGTTTCGATCATCTCTCTGAACTCGCCAATCAAGGCGACAAATTCGTCAACAGTGGCGTTGAGATGATCCGTAAGTTCCCGGAAGCGGCGAGTTATTGAGGCAAGTGTGAGCGATATTGAAACCCTGAAAGCGGAAATAAAGAAGCTGTCGGCCAAGGCGACCCAGGCCAAGATGGACCTCCACGACCTCTCCGAGGAGCTGCCGGTCAACTGGTCGTCGATCCTGAGCGTGGCCCAGAAGGCCCACGCTGCCTTCAGCGAACTCGAAAGCAAGCGCCAATATCTTCAGGGGCTGGACAAAGCATAACGGACGGTTGGCCATGTCATTCAGGACCCGCGACGGTCGCAATTGGAGGCCGGACTACCTGGTTTCTATCGATCCCAAGAAGTGCATCGGCTGCGGCCGCTGCTACAAGATCTGCGGCCGTGAGGTCATGACGCTGAAGGGGCTAAGCGAGGGTGGCGAGATCATCGATCTCGACGAGGACGACGATGAGGTCGAAAAGAAGGTCATGGTGCTGAAGGACGAAGGCGCTTGCATCGGCTGCAGCGCCTGCGCCCGGGTGTGCCCAACAAACTGTCAGACCCACACACCACCTGGTTGATTTAGCTTCTCCGACGAGATCGACAAGTCAGTTGTCAGATACAATCTGGTAAGGAACGCCCAGATCCGACCTGTTCTACTGGCGTGAAGCCGGCAGTTGCCGAGTCGGCCGTGAGCTTGCATGGGCCAACTGGCCGATCTTCGGTTGGATCGGTCGGATCTCGCAAGACGAGCGCGCTCGATCCATTGAGGCGAACTGCAGTCGGCCGCCGGCGCAAGCAGTTGATGAGCTAGGACAGCTTCGGTTGCGGCATTCTGCATAGCTTCGCTTCGTTCTCACGATATTGAGGACGTGCGGCCAAATCTGCTCAGCTATCGCTTGGCCTGGCTCGATCAACCGGCACCCCGCCGCCGCATTTTGAGGCTCTGCGGAACTGCATGTACGAGGCAAACCGCTTGACACTGGCACGCTGGGTTCTCTCGAACGATGCAACCTGCGCGTTACTCAATCCCCGGGTCGGTCTCCCATCATCCATGGGCGCAGCTCGTCGACAACCTGTCGGCTGGCGAGCATCGACGTGCGACATCTCTGCGCCGCGCAGGCCGGCAAAGGCCTGGGGCACAGCGCCAAAGCCGATCCATACATCGTCGATCAGCCCTCTGAAATGTGTGACCGCGATCATGAACCGATGAGCATTGGAACGTCCGGATCCCCATGGACGCAGTCAGCCGGTCCGTCGCGGCCAGCCGCCCCTCGGTGTAATTGACGACAGTGCTCTTGGCCAACACACGCCTAGCAGAGTGGCCGTGTGATCTCCCGAAAGGTAGGCCGATCACCAGGGTTTGTCAGAGCCAGTCCCAGGCGAAGCGGGTGCAGTGTCTCTCTCTGCGGCATACTCGTCGGGCTGCCGAGAGAGAGGGTCTGAGGCGATGCCTCAGACGGGGCGGTTTTCGCTTCTGTTCTTCACCGGCTCCATTTTGGCCAGGCCGTCCTCGTATGAGATTTCCGCGTATGATCCACCGATGTCCTTGGCCGCGTCGAGCAGGTAGTCGAGCCTACCGGCCGTACCGAGCTTCTTGATGTCATTCTTGTCGACGCCGGCGAGGTCCATCATCTCCTTCCACACAGTTGATTCGTCGCAAGGCAGAATGCGGAAGGTGATGTCGCCTATCTTGGTGCGGTACTTCGCGAGCGGATCAATGTTGTTGCAGAAGATGAAATAGCTCCCTTTGGGGCTCAGCCTGCCATCCAGAACCTTTGCGGCCTGAGGTAGATACGCGAAGGAATGCAGATATCCGGCAAGGACTGGGATGGTCGGTTCGCCTTCCTGCGCGATTGCAAGAACTTGTTCGATGGAATAGTCCGGCGGTCGTTTTTCGTCGGCGAGCTGGGCTTGGAACTTCAGCGCGATGTCGCCCCGAAATCCAAATCGCCCCGACTTCGTTGTCTCGGTCTTAAGCACCGCATTCAGCAACCGCCCCTCCTTGTCCAACTGGCCAAGAGCAGTGTTGTCGATCGACGTCATGGAAGGCTCCTCATCAATCTGTCGTGCACATGCATCGCCCAATGCGGCGTGTCCGCTAACCTTATGCAAGTTGTTTGCCGTGCGCCTATGTGTGCAGCGACGCACAGCGTAAGCGGCGGCTTGGCGCAATGTGCAGGGATACGTGCTGGCACCATCACGAGGTTTCGGCCGGATGAGGTCGGGACGCCGGAAAACCGCCTGTCGCAAAGCCGACAGGTCGCAAATCGAATGGTCGCCGCCTTCAAAACCAATTGTTTTCAGCTGCATCTCGACTGGCATGGGATTTGCGAACTGTGCCTCGCGACAGAACTGAGAGCGAGCCAGAAATGATCAACCTAACGGATAGCGCCATCAACGCACTGAAGGCCGCAATCTCCTCGACAGCCCAGCCGGCAAGCGGTTTGCGGATCATGGTCGAAGGCGGCGGTTGCCAAGGGTTCACATACAAAATGGGTCTTGCTCATGAGCCGGTCTCCGATGAGCCCGTGTTCGAGCAAGACGGGATCAAAGTATTCGTCGACAACGCAAGCCGGGCGCATCTCAATGGCACCACGATCGACTTCGTGGTGTCGCTCGAAGGATCGGGGTTCCGCTTCGATAACCCAAATGCCAAATCGAGCTGCTCCTGCGGCAAATCGTTCAGCTGAGCCGCCTTCGGACCATTCGCAATGGAAGGAGCATCGAACATGGGCCTGAAGGCTGAACGAACGAAGCAGTCTTCGACTGCAGAGCCTTCCGATCGCGAGCGGACTGTCTGCGCGGTGCTCGATGAGATTCGGCCAAGCCTCAGGCGTGATGGTGGGGATTGTGAGCTCGTCGAAATCGACGGCAACAAGATCATGGTCAGGCTCACCGGCGCCTGCATGTTATGCAAGCTTGCGGGCACGACGCTCGCGGCCATTCAGGCGCGCCTGATCGAGCGGCTCGGCGAGTTCGTCCGCCTGATCCCGCTCCCCGGAGCTGCCAAAGTGGGGCATTAAGTGCAGAGCGGACAGTCCATGCGGCCGATCTACCTGGATAACAACGCGACGACCCGTGCTCATCCTTTGGTCGTGGCGGCAATGCTGCCGTTCTTCTCTGGGCAATTCGGCAATGCCTCGTCCGCGCATGCATTCGGCATTAAGGTTGCGCCCGCATTGAAACAAGCGCGCCGGAAGCTGCGGGCCCTCGTTGGCGCGGCATTCGATCACGAGATCGTCTTCACGTCGGGCGCGACTGAATCCGACAACACAGCGATCCTGTCCGCGCTCGCCGTGCAGGAGGGACGCGACGAGATCGTCACAACGGCCGTTGAGCATCCGGCCGTGCTGTCCCTTGCCGAGGAGCTGGGACGACGAGGAATCAAGACCCATGTCATTCCGGTCGATGCAAGCGGCCGATTGAACATCGAGGCTTATCGCAACGCATTGTCGAGGCGCACGTCAATCGCCTCGGTCATGTGGGCCAATAATGAGACCGGTACGATCTTTCCGGTGAAATCCCTCGCCAAGATGGCGCGCTCAGTCGGTGCGCTCTTTCACACCGACGCGGTCCAGGCGGTCGGGCGGATTCCGATTGACCTGAAGACTACGGACATCGACATGCTGTCGCTCTCCGGCCACAAGCTCCATGGTCCGAAGGGGATCGGCGCGCTGTATGTGCGCAAGGACATCAAGTTTCGACCGCTGATCTTCGGCGGCGCACAGGAGCGGCATCGTCGCGCTGGCACCCAAAACGTTCCGGGCATTATTGGGCTCGGCAAGGCGGCGGAACTCGCTGCGGCACACCTCATACAAGAGCAGATGCAGATTGGCGTCCTTCGCGACCGGCTGGAGCAAGGCATTCTCGCTCTCGGCTGTTGCATCGTGCTTGGTCATATCAAGAACCGCTTGGCAAATACGTCTAACATTGCCTTCGAGCATCTCGAAGCAGACGCCATCGTCAACCACCTGAACCGCAACGGAATTGCCGTCTCACTCGGTTCAGCCTGCGCGTCCGGCTCGATGGTGCCGTCCCATGTCCTGCGCGCGATGAGAGTACCACCGGCTTTTTTGCGCGGTGCGGTTCGCTTCTCGCTGTCGCGCGACACGGCGCCCGATGAGATCGATCGTGTCCTGCAAGTCCTGGCGGACATCACTGCCAAACAGAGAGCCTTGTGGCGTGCGTGTCAGGAGCGCGCGGGCGAGAGCTCACAACTTGCGGAGCTCCTATGAAGGTCATGATTCGCCGTTCGCCCGAGACGGGGCTTTCGATTTATGTGCCCAAGAAGGATCTTGAGGAGCCGATTGTCGAATGTGAGCACGAGACGCTGTGGGGTGGTTGGATTAGAATCGCGAACGGCTGGGTGCTCGACCTACCCGCGATGGCGAGTGACACCATCCTTCCAATCACTATCAACGCCAAGAAGCGCGGCGGCGAAGCAACCGAATGATGAATGCTGCGACTCCACAGAACCTCGCCAAGCCAGCGGATGCGGAAGCTATTCTTGGCGGAGCGGTCCGGCCTCTGCGAGGAAGGCCACATCATTCCCTGGCTTTGGCTTGGCGTGACCGAAGGTTCCAGCCGACCGTGCCGATGACTCCGGAAGCGCTCGAAGCGTTCTTGGGAACCAAGATCGCGCCGACGCACGGTGCCAAACGCAATATCTCGGCCTAGGCCAGCACTGAGGCGTTAGGCCAGCGCGATGGCGTTGACGGGGGAGGCCCTCGCGAGGGCCAATTGTGCTGACATCGCCAGCCCGGTCGTTGCATTCCGCACACAGCGTCAGGCCAATTGCTACAACTCCGCAAGAGTCAGTTTCGAGAGGATTGAATCTCGCGCCGGGCCAGGTCGTAGCTTGCAAATTGTGATGCAACGTTCGCGATGCAAATCCTTGAATCAGTCTCGAACTACGCGTCAAGACTAAGGTTGTAAATGAAGCATGGTCAGACAAAGAGCGTCGACGAGGTCGCGAACTGGAAGGCCAACGCCCTCCGCTCCTGACGATGATCCCTATCTATGGTTGGAACAGATCGAAGGCGCGCGGGCGCTGAACTTCGTCGAGCGGCAGAATAGCAGAACCCTGGAGGTGTTTGGCGGACCTGCAGCCGAACGAGACAGAGATGCGCTGACAGCGATTTACGACCGACCTGACAATATCCCCTATGTCAGCCGGCGCGGCGGGTATCTCTACAATCTGTGGAGGGACGCCAATAATCCACGCGGCCTCTGGCGGCGAACCACTCTGGAAGAGTATCGCACGCTGAAGCCGTCATGGGACATCCTGCTCGACCTCGATCAACTTGCCGTCAGCGAAGGCAAAGACTGGCTTCTGAACGCCACGGCCGCACCGCCTGGAAATTACTCGCGGTGGATCTTGAGTCTATCGCGCGGCGGAAGCGATGCCGTCACCTTGCGTGAATTCGACTCAGATACGAAGCTCTTCATCCACGATGGCTTTATCTTGCCGGAAGGCAAAGGCAGCGGCGTATGGCTCGATTCTGATACGCTGGTGTTGTTAAGCTCCCATGGCGACGGCATGGCCGCGACCACCGGCTATGCGCGCACGGTGAGGCTGTGGCGGCGTGGTACGCATGTTGACAAAGCGGCAGTGATCTTTGAGACCAAGGCCGCTCATGTGTCAGTCGGTTGCAGTGTTGACGACACTGTCGTGCCGCCCAGGATCTGGTTCCTCGATGCGACAGACGTCTCCAATTGCGTGGTCTGGCTGGGCGATGAAACGGGCGCCAAGACGAGGCTCGATTTGCCAAGTAACATCTGGATGCGGTCGCATCGCAACTGGCTTGCCCTGAAGCCGCGCGAATCCTGGTCTGTGGCAGGGCAGACCTATGCCGCGGATACGGTGCTCGTCATCCCGCTGCCGGCGTTCCTGGCGGGCAGCCGCCAGTTCGAGATTCTCTTCGAGCCGGGCCCGCGCCGTGCGCTGCAGAGCTTCTTTTGGAGTGCGGGCAAGCTTGTGCTTTGTATTTTCGACGAACTCCGGCCAGTCTTCGAGATCTGCGCGCCATGCGATCATGGCTGGAACCGCGAGCAATTGGGCGGGCTTCCTGATCTTGGCGTCGTCGACATCTGGTCTCTCGATCGCGATCCGTCCGAGAGCAATGGCGACTTGCTGGCTCACGTCGAGGATCCGCTCACCCCGCCGTCCCTCATCCTGATGGAGCGGGGCGTTGGCAGTCCCGCCGTGCTGAAGCAGGCGCCGAAGACGTTTGCCGCGGAGCACTGCGTGGTCACGCGGCACGAGGCCATCTCGATCGACGGTGAGCGAATTCCCTACCTGCAGACCGGCCCGGTCAGACAGACCGGCAACGCGCCGGTCCATCTGAGCGGATATGGCGGGTTTGGGATCTCCGTGAAACCGTATTACAATTCCGCGCTCGGTAAGCTTTGGCTTGACTGCGGCGGCACCACGGTTCAGGCAAATTTGCGCGGCGGCGGTGAGTTCGGCACGCGCTGGCACGACGCCGGCCGGCTGGCCGGCAAGAGATTGTCGCATGACGATTTCGCAGCCGTCGCCGCCGATCTCGTTAAGCGCGGCGTGACACAGGCCAAGCGGATCGGGGCCGAGAGTGGATCGAACGGCGGCATCCTCATTACCAACATGCTAACGCGATACCCCGGGCTCTTTGGCGCACTGTTCTGCACCGTCCCGCTGATCGACATGCGCCGCTACACCAAACTGCTCGCCGGGGCGAACTGGCTCGCCGAATATGGCGATCCCGACAACGCTGAGGAGTGGGAGTGGCTGAAGACCTATTCTGCCTATCATGCCGCAAGACCCGGGCAGTCCTATCCACCGATCCTGATGGCCACCAGGCGGCGGGACGATCGCGTCCATCCCGGACATGCGCGCAAAATGGCAGCGAAGCTGCAGGCGATGGGCTATGAGGCTTATTTCTACGAGCATGCCGCCGGCGGCCACGGCTATGGCAAGGACAACAGCGAGCACGCCGGCTTGTTGGTGCTGGGCCTGCGTTTCCTGAAGAGCAGGATCGGCTGGCTGGATACCGAGACGTCAGCGACGTAGTGTAGTTGTTGGACGGCAGTTCGTGCGATGTCGACCGAGGCGGCTGCAGCCTTACGAATCTGATCGGCATCCACACCCGCACGACCTATTCGAGATGCCAATCAACGTTTGGACGCACGGTCCAATTCGTGGCCGTCGGGACCCTGGCCACCAGGCGTTTCTCTTCACCTGCCCGACAATGCCTTCCGGAGTGTCAGGCAGGGGCCCGCGTGATCTTCCACGACATAGGTCGGTAACGGGGGCTGCTTCTTGTCGGTATCTACGAAGGATCGCCAGTTCAAGTTGTCCTTCAAAGCGTCCGGAACGTCTTTTGCGGATTGTGCTTTGCATACGCGTCACATTTCGGCGACAAGATCAACTTTCAACGACACCAGCCGCCATGCTCTTTGCCCAAGGGCATAGATGAAGCAGCGTACCCGCCGTCATAAGAGCGCTGCCAGCGCTCTTGTGATCGCAATTTCTGTCAGCTTTCCAACATGAGTTGATAAAACTGACATTCGAGCAGGCGTTACCTAACTGCTTGAAGCGGACCACAAAATTCGTTTGTGGCAGGTATGGCACGCCAGTTGCTCTTGGCTTTTCAGAAACGACTCTGGGAATGCTTGCTGGAAGGATTCGGCTTGCGAAGAGAATTGGAAAAATGAGTACTTCAGCGCAACACCAGGTATCCTGCGGCGGCGGCGAGATCAGCGAGACCATGCAAGTCATGGCTAAGCACAAGAGCTGCGGTACGGTCGGTGGCAGCGGCAAGGCGAGCTGCGGATCTCAGGCCGGCATCGGCAATGTGCCAAATGAGGTCTGGGAAAAGGTGAAGAACCATCCCTGCTACAGCGAGGAGGCGCACCACCATTATGCCCGCATGCATGTCGCGGTCGCACCCGCCTGCAATATCCAGTGCAATTACTGCAATCGTAAATACGATTGCGCCAACGAATCGCGCCCCGGCATTGTTAGCGAGAAGTTGACGCCGGAGCAGGCCGCCAAGAAGGTGCTGGCGGTCGCTTCCGCGATCCCTCAGATGAGCGTGGTCGGCGTTGCTGGCCCTGGCGACCCCCTGGCGAATCCGGACAAGACATTCAAGACGTTCGAGCTCGTCAATAAGCTCGCGCCAGATATCAAGCTGTGCCTCTCGACGAACGGTCTGGCGTTAGCTGATCATGTCGACACGATCGCAAGACTCAAGGTCGATCACGTGACGATCACGATCAACATGATCGATCCCGATATTGGCGCAAAGATCTATCCCTGGATCTTTTACCGCCACAAGCGCTACACCGGCATTGAAGCTGCAAGCATCCTCAGCAATCGGCAGCTCCAGGGCCTGGAGATGCTCACCGCGCGCGGCATCCTGTGCAAAGTCAACTCGGTGATGATTCCCGGGATTAACGATCAGCATCTGGTTGAGGTTAACAAGGCCGTGAAGTCGCGCGGCGCCTTCCTGCATAACGTGATGCCGCTGATTTCGTCGCCCGAGCACGGCACCGTGTTCGGTCTCAGCGGGCAACGCGGCCCGACCGCACAGGAAGTGAAAGCATTGCAGGATAGCTGCGAAAGCGAGATGAACATGATGCGTCACTGTCGCCAGTGCCGCGCCGACGCCGTCGGACTGCTCGGGGAGGACCGCGGCGCGGAGTTCACCATGGAAAAGATCATGGCCATGGACATCGAATATGATGAGCAGGCCCGAAAGGAGTATCAGGCCAAAGTCGAGAAGGCGCGCATTGCAAAGCTTGCGGCCCAGCAGGAGCGGCTTGCGGGGCTCGCCAGCGCGTCCAGCGAAATCAAGGTGCTGGTGGCGGTTGCAACCAAGGGCTCGGGATTGATCAACCAGCACTTCGGTCATGCCAAGGAGTTCCAGATCTACGAGCTCTCGACTTCAGGCGCAAAATTCGTTGGCCATCGTCCTATTCATCCCTATTGCCAGGGCGGCCATGGCGAGGACAGCAAGCTCGAAGTCGCCATCGGCGCCATCAACGATTGCCATGCCGTGTTCGTGTCAAAGATCGGCGGCTGCCCGAAGGCCGAATTGATCAAGGCCGGAATCGAGCCGGTCGATCAGTATGCCTGCGAGTTCATCGATGGCTCGGCGATCGCCTGGTTCAAACTCTATCTCGATAAAGTCAATGAGGGGAAGATCAAGCACGTTGAGCGGGTCGATGCGGCGGCCCGCCACAATGGGCTGATTTCCGCAGCCTGAGGATGGGTTCAAACAATGCCCTTCAAGATCATCGCCTCGCAATGCACGGGCTGTTCGGCGTGCGAAACGCAATGCCCGAACTTCGCTATTTCCGAGCGAGCCGGCGTTTTCCTGATCGATCCTGAGAAATGCACCGAGTGCGCCGCCTACTTTGATGAGCCGCAATGCGTGGCGGTTTGCCCGGTTGACAATACATGCGTGCTCGACACGGCACTGCCGCGTCACCAGGAGCCTGCTTGAGGGCCACGATGGATGTCACTAACGGCACTAAAGGTTCAGAAACTCGGGCGGATGATGCTCCGCCTTGACGAGGCGCCGGCCGCGGCTTTCGCCTTCTCAGACCGGGTGGACGGCTCGCCCTGGTCGCTAACCTTTTCGCCAGTTGTCAAGCCATATTCTGGCGACGCGCACGTCGGCGGGAGCGCGTCGAGCTATTCTTGTCGGCCCGAAGGCCGCTGTCTTGAGCGTCGAGGATCGATTTCGCCGATGGGCCCACGAAGGGCGGACCCGTCTTCCACGATATCAATCCAGTCACCTGCGGCCATCATTGATCAGGCGACATTCATGCCCGAGGCCTTCTTCAGTTGGTCATCCGAGAGAGGGCGTCCTCACCGAGCCCTGTCTTGGTCGCACGGTGTCGAGCCGGCCGAGCATCATCCCAGGGCGACAGGGCTATCCTATCACCTCGATGAAGGTGCAGAAGGTACACCTGCGCCACGCCAAGGCGTTCGCACCCGATCACGTGATGCGGAAATGAATTTCCTGCCACCGGTGCGGTCGGCGCCACCAAGCCGGAATTCGGCTGCTATGAGAGCACCTCGTGTGGGTCTTCCTGGTTCTCGTTCAACGCATATTGCCGACTTGCAGATGCGTCTCGGGCAACTCGGGAAGGACGGCAGCTGTCGGGAGACTGCTGGGGCTTTGTCCCGCGGACAAGGCTGGCGCCAAGGTGTTGTTGGGTACGCTCGAGCGTATGGGCGGGACCGTGAGTGATGACGTCCACAATGCCCTCGGTTGCCGGGGTAATCAGGTCGACTCTGTCGGCTGTGCGCATCCCGCGCTGAAGCACGCGGCTCGCCGCCGGCTCAAGCACGCCTCCCTCGATGGCAGACGCGCGTGGCGCGTCGATGGCTTCTTCAACATCAACCATGGGCTCACGATAGTTATCTCAAGCATCTGGAGTTTAGGTTGCGGGCGTTGATGTTGCTGCACCGGGATCCCGACAGGCTCATGCAATCCGTGATCGCAAGCGCCGCCGTGCGGGAATGGAGGGGGTTGATCGAGCATCATGATAGGGCGGTCCGTAAGGCCGGGCGCCCGCGAGGCGCGGTACAGTTGAACTATGGAACAGGGACGGCAGCATGAGCAACATCGCCCGTGACAGCGACATCGTCGAGCTGACGGACGCCCCCTTCTTTGATTATGGTGACAACGTGCGGGCCAACCGCACCATCCGCAACGACGGCACCTATGTGGGCAAGGAGATCGGTGAGGTTCTGGTCAAGAAAGGCGAGCTTGGCTATGTCGTCTCGATCGGCACGTTCCTGCAACAATTTTATATCTATGGAGTCGAATTCCTCGGCTCCGGCAATCGCGTCGGCATGAAATGCAAGGAACTCGATCTAGTCACGCGAAACCGCGAAGGCGAGGAGCCGTTCTTGCCAGGAGCGGCACCCCGATGATCGAACCAAGATTGCCAAAATACCGGTCAGGCCAACGTGTCAAGGCCGCAATCGATCTGCTGAACGACGGTTCCTTTCCCGACGCGTCGGCGGAAGAGTGTCTGGTCAGCGTCGGGTACATTGGTGAGATCGTCCAGGTCGGTCGCCACACGGAAGCGAACCTACCCATTTATATGGTCGACTTCGGCAAGCAGTTGGTGGTTGGCTGCCTCGAGGCAGAAATCTCTGCAGTCTAGGACATCGCGCAATGAACGCCGCAATCATCAGACGACATCATTCCGGATTGCCTGCGCAACCCAACGAGCTCGACCGGTGGCGGATCGTGCGCGCGCTGACGAAGAGCGAGCGCTACCGATATGTCTCGCCAAAGGTGACAGCGGTTGCTGGCGGCTATCTGGTCGAGAGCCCGTGCTGCTCAGGCAATATCAATGCGGAGGGCGGCCTCGTCGACGTCGCGCTGCTGCACCACGATAGGACTGGAGTGGCATGGCAGCTGTTCCGCAAAGATCACCGCAAGGGCGTCTGGGAGTGGCATTCGACCCATCAACGGCTTGGCTTGGCGACAGCGGTTCTGAACGCCGACCCTGAACGTTTGTTCTGGCAATAAGGATTGTGGAGATGGTGCTCGAAGGCGACTTGACGGAGATCGAGCAGACGCTCGCCGTCGTTGATACAGCCTCTGAGCCCTGCCTGACGCTCCGGCAGAAATTTCCACATCTTGCCTGGATTTGTTGCGAGGCGTCCGACATGACGCAGAGTCCGTTCCGCCGGATTGGAAAGTTCGACCTGCATCTGCTCGACAGTGGAGGTCACTGTGTACAGATCACGAATGATCCGCAGCGCGCCACCGGTATTGTGCTAGCCAAGCGCTCTGGCAAGTCATGATCAAGCAATCGCCTGCCGGTGCCAAGCTCACACAGGACGGCTAGGCCCGCGGGTTGTTGGCAATGCCGTAGTGGCCGGCCCGGGAAATATCACCATCAGGTCGCACGCTCGTTCATCGGGTCCATGAGACGGGGGCAGGCGATGGTCTCGCAGAAGTGTTCGCTGAGGGCGGAATTGCCTGGGTATCTCAACGTGGCTTATTAATCCACGGATACTGCGGTAGATCAAATTTGGATGAGCGAGCCGTGCTCGATCGGCTGACGAGGAGTAACGCTCAGGCATTGCAAGAGTTGCCTTTGTGAGTACTCGCCCTTAAGTCCGCAGGACTTCAGAAAAAAGGAGAAGACGTTTGTTCTTTGCGCGGTAACGCCGTGCACTTCGGAAGGCCGATTGATGATGCGCGCAAGTGAGGCAGTGCGACTGTCCCGGCCGATCCTCGCTACTCCATCAATATTATTGGCGCCTGGAAATATCATTCTACGAAATTGGTGAGTGAAGTCGGCGCATTCAAGCAAGAAGGGCTTTTCGCGTTGTTTTTCGAAGATGCATCGGGCGTCCCTTCTCTATGGCTTGCTTCCATGTTGAAGTGGCTGACGCGCACGTCGAGAATCGGGCTTGTCACGCGGATAAAGATCCAGAGGACGGAGGACAAATTCGCGTGTAGTTCCAGTGCTTATCTCGGAGAGAAAAATCCGCTTGAATAGTTGTCCATGACCATTGATATGGTAATGGGAAGCAGTTGCGTCTTCGCCAAAACCAAGGCGCTACAGGCAAATGTGCAAAGCGAAATCGGAGAACACGTGGCAAAAAGCACCAAGCGCAAAGAGTATAGTAAGGATGACGTCAAGCTGCTCAAAGCGCACTCAAAGGCCCGCACTCCTGTAGTTAGGGTTTCAAAGCTTATGAAGCGATCCGAGGGCTCTCTAAGACAGAAAGCACGTACCTTGGGGATTGGCTTGGGTCACCAGCGCTGAGATACGCGTCAATGTTCGGAAATTGACCGGCGTGATGATCGAGACGGCCAGGCGGCTTACGACCGCCGGGCCACCTGATCGTTTCAGGTCCCTGCGCCCGAGGGTCAGCTCGCGCGATGAACGAGCTGACCGGTTTCCCGATAGACCGGCTCAGTTGGCCAAACCTCGTCGAGTGTCATGGTTTCAATCAGGGACTGATAAACCCGACTCGTTCGTCTCATAGTGCGGCTTACATCGGTGAATATAGATTTACCGAGCCCGGAAATACGGTCCGCGAGCGTGCCGGCGGATCATCGTCTCGGCCGGTAGACGTCATTCGGCGCTGAGCGATCTCCCTCTGCCTCCACCCTTCTCGAGGCGCGGCGACTGGAACCTAGTTGCGCCGAAGAGGGAGCTTGGCACCATTTTTTCCGAGTCCGTGGGCGCCGGCATCGTCGGCCTACAGCATTAGCGGCCTGCGGCTGACGCAGATCGCTCTGATGATGCTGCCGGCCGTCAAGCCGCAGAAAGAAGGGAATAGCCGCGGTCCGGCCTACGGCGACAATATAAAGGAACTCTGGCAGGAGATGTGCGTCCAGCAGGCGCAGAAGCGTACAAGTATTTTGTATGTTCATGCGGAGCCGCGCCGGCATCCTCTTGCATGCGGGATTTGTTGTGAGGTGAGCAAAGCGGTGGTGAACATTGTTCATCGTCATCATCGAGACCGTCGATTTCGCCGCCGCGACTGCCGCACGCGGACAGCGCGGCGGCCGCGGCAGACTCCATGGTGGCAATGAGAATTGAATTGCAGGCCGCACTCGCTAGCAGCAGGCCGCATTTGCGGTAAGATCGTCTCATCTGGTATCCGACAAACGATTGAATCTGACGTCCTTCGAATGCGGGAGCTGCTCCTTGCTGCACTTTCGATATGTTGCGTCAGGCAATTTTAAGCGTGTCGCCGCCGATTTCGCGGTTGCAAGGGCAGAGCTCATCAGTCTGTATCGCATCCAGAACGCGTAACGTGTCCGTCGGACTGCGGCCGACATTGAGGCTTGTCGCATAGACATGCTGGATCGTGTTCTCAGGATCGACGATGAAGGTGTAGCGATGCGCGATGCCATCACGCGATCGCACTCCAAGGCCATCGACCAGTGCACCCTTGGTGTCGGCAAACTGCCAGATCGATAGACGGTGCAGATCCTTGTGCTCACGCCGCCAGGCGAGCTTGCAGAACTCGTTATCGGTCGAGCCACCAAGCACGATTGCATCGCGATCGGCGAAATGCTTGGACAGGCGAGCAAACTCAGCGATTTCGGTTGGGCAGACGAATGTGAAATCCTTCGGGTAAAAAAAGATGACTTTCCATTTTCCGGGGAAACTCCTCTCAGTCAGCGTCTCGAAGGCGCTCTGCCCGTTCTCTTCTTGCAGGTGAAAGCCGGGCTTCACGCCTGTGATGTCGAACGGCGGCAACTTACTTCCAATTCCAGGCATATTGTCCTCACAACATCGCGTCACACGGAAACAGCGTTCCGCGATTGGCAAAGCAAGCGATATGCCACCCGATCTTACGGCAAGTACCCATCATGCCGGTCGTGGAACATTCGCCTTTGATGATGGCGGTGTCCTCGAAACCCCATCTGCGCCGTGTGGTCTCCTCGATTGTCTCGGGCTTACGGCCCGGCATTCCCCGTTCCGCGCTCTTTCGGCCGGCACTCGTAGTGGAATCCACGCGCCGGGCTTTGTCGGGTTTCTATCAGAGCCCTTGCCGCTGTCGGGTCCGCCACAGCATCCGGTCTCGGACATTGCGCTATTAGTCGAGCTTAGTCAGATGCTTAACGCGCGTGCGAACGAATGGCACGCCAGTTGCTAACTGGATGCAGCAACAACGAGTGAGGGCTGAGGGCACGCCGACGCCGATGGCGAGCGATGGCCTCCTTCCCGAAACCCGTGTGCCCACGTTTCTGAGAGAGAAACAGCCTCGCGCGTTCGGCGCGAAAAATTGGCAATCGGTTGATGGAGAGCAACATGTCTTCGCTGAGACAAATCGCGTTTTATGGCAAGGGTGGCATCGGTAAATCGACAACGTCGCAAAATACGCTGGCGGCTCTTGCTGAGCTGGGCCAAAGGATTCTGATCGTCGGCTGTGATCCCAAAGCGGACTCGACTCGCCTCATCCTGCACGCCAAAGCGCAGGACACCATTCTGAGTCTGGCGGCGAATGCCGGCAGCGTTGAGGACCTCGAAATCGAGGACGTCATCAAGCTCGGCTACAAGGACATTCGATGCGTCGAGTCCGGCGGTCCAGAGCCGGGGGTCGGGTGCGCCGGAAGAGGCGTGATCACTTCGATCAACTTTCTGGAGGAGAATGGCGCCTATGAGGACATCGACTACGTCTCTTACGACGTGCTCGGCGACGTCGTCTGCGGCGGCTTCGCGATGCCTATCCGCGAGAATAAGGCACAGGAAATCTACATCGTGATGTCCGGCGAGATGATGGCGATGTATGCCGCCAACAACATCTCCAAGGGTATTCTGAAGTATGCGAATTCCGGCGGCGTGCGCCTCGGCGGCCTGATCTGCAACGAGCGGCAGACCGACAAGGAGCTGGAGCTTGCAGATGCTCTTGCCAAGAAGCTCGGCAGTCGGCTGATCTACTTCGTGCCACGCGACAATGTCGTGCAGCACGCGGAGCTGCGCCGCATGACTGTGCTGGAATACGCGCCAGAGTCCAAGCAGGCGGATCATTATCGCAATCTCGCGACCAAGATCCACAATAATGCGGGACAAGGCGCCATCCCGACGCCAATCAGCATGGACGAGCTCGAGGATATGCTCATGGAGCACGGCATCATCAAGCCTGTCGACGAGAGCCTGGTCGGCAAGACCGCCGCCGAGCTCGCCGCTGTTTCGGCATAGTTCATGTTGTCGGCCTTCTCGACCGGGGCAGGCCGACATCGTCCACTCAGAAGCTGGGGGACCTTCATGATTGGCACACAAAGCAAATTGGCCGATACGATGTCATCTCCTGTATCAGCAGCTCACATCGCCGAGCAGCGCAATGCAAGTGAGCTCTACGGCCTTCTGACCGGGCGCCATCCAACAGAAGTCGACATCAGCGACGATGACGATTTCGATCGCCATGTGCTCGCTTGCGTTCTCGCCGCATCCGCTATGGATGGCGGCCAACTTCCCGAACGGGCTGGCTTGACTAACCAGGAGCTCGATGCGCTCTTGGTGCAATACTTCCCATCCACCCCGGTCAGGAGTTGTACCTGGCGCGAACAGTCCGCGTTACCGGCTCCTGACGAGACGATTATGGTGCGCGACCTCCTGCTTGCGCAACGTTCCACTCATGGCGAGGTCGGCGGCTGGCTCGCGACGATGATCGCGCGGCGCGCCATGGAGCCTAATCACCTGTGGGAAGATCTCGGTCTGCGAGAGCGGGACGAATTGTCCCGCCTCCTGATGCGCCATTTCGGGCCGCTGGCGGCTCGCAACACCAAGAACATGCGCTGGAAGCGCTTCTTCTATCGCACGCTATGCGAAGATGACGGTCTGGTGATGTGTACCACGCCGGTCTGCACGGAATGCAATGATTTTGATCTTTGCTTCGGCGGGGAGAGCCGGATGGCCGGACGCCGGCGGGATCATCTGCGTCGTCTCGATGACTCCGTCCAAGCCATCCCAAGTTCGCAAGACTGAGCTCATAATGGATGCCCCCTCCTCGGCGCGAGTCCCGGTGTATCGGACGAACTTTCGGCCAGCTGTCACATGACGAGACTGAGGGTTTGAAAAGACACCGGGGTAAACAACTTCGCGCAGGCGGCATAAGCAGGACGCGGCGGCACCTGATGATCGCGGCTTGATAACTGGCGGAGGCGACCGTCACATTTACCGCCGAGATGTTCTATGTTGACGCGCGATCGACGCCAACATCCGCATCTCGATCGCGCCCCGCTGAACTTGTTTACGAACGCCGACTTGTGGTTGGACCGAACCCGATGGCTCAAAAATCTTCTTCGATAAGCGCCGGAATGCACGCGCCTTCCCCGAAGTGCTGCAGCTTGAGGTGAGGCCCGAACCGTTGCCCGGCTAGCAAGCTTCCAAGTTCGGCGCCTGCCTTCAGCTCGGTCGCAAGCGCACCGAACCTGGCGCTCCACCGTTTCCACCCTGTCGGATTTGCGACACACCCGACTAATCTGAAATTCGACGTCGTTCACAGGTTCTTGGGAAATTCGAGCGGGTTGGCACAGCAGTTGCTGAACAGCTTCCGGAATAAACATACGGAGCCGCTGATGGCGTTCGCTGCCGCAATCACCGGGCCCGACAGAGATCGGTCGAGGTCCATAGTCCTTAATGACACCACGTTGCGCGACGGCGAACAGACACCCGGCGTGGCCTTCACGACACCGGAAAAGGTCTCGATCGCGCGTGCGCTGGCCGCGGCCGGAGTCACGGAGATCGAGGCCGGCACGCCGGCGATGGGTCAGGAAGAGATTGCCGCGATCCGAGCGGTCGCCGAAGCGGGCCTTGCGGCGACGATCATCGGCTGGTGCCGGATGAAACCCGCGGACGTCGATGCGGCGGTCGAGGCCGGTGTTTCGATGGTCAACCTATCGATTCCATCGTCCGACGTGCAGATTGCGGCGAAACTCGGTGGCGGCCGTTTGGCCGCGCTGGAGCGGGTGAAGCGCGTCGCGGCCTATGCTCGCGACAAGGGACTGGATGTCGCGGTGGGTGGCGAAGACTCCTCGCGTGCCGATGTCAACTTCCTGATCGAGCTGATCGCAACCGCCAAGGCGGCCGGCGCGCGGCGCTTTCGTGTCGCAGATACGCTGAGCGTGCTCGATCCCGACGCGTCCTTCGCGCTCATGGCCGCACTGCGCGCCAGCACCGATCTCGAGCTCGAATTCCACGGCCATGACGATCTTGGGCTGGCAACGGCTAATACGCTGGCGGCGATCAAGGCCGGTGCGACGCACGCCTCTGTGACGGTCATTGGACTGGGCGAGCGAGCCGGCAATGCGCCGCTGGAGGAAGTTGCCGTCGCACTCAGGCAGCTTTACGGCGGTGATACCGGCGTGCTGCTATCCGAACTGGAAAAAGTCGCGGCCGCCGTTGCAGCCGCAGCGTGCCGCACCATTCCGCTCAACAAGGCGATTATCGGCGAGCATGTCTTTACCCATGAATCCGGCATCCACGTCGATGGGCTCTTAAAAGACCGGACCACCTACCAAGCGCTGGACCCGGGGTTGCTCGGCCGCTCCCACCGCATTGTGATCGGCAAGCATTCCGGGCTTGCCGCTATCACTTCGCTCTTGTCTGAGTTGCAGCTTTCGGTCACCGCCGAGCAAACCGAAACCATTCTCGCGCGCGTCCGCAAGCATGCCATCGAGCACAAAGGCCCGGTTTCCCAGGAAACGGTGGTGGCGATCTGGCGCGACATTCACGAGAGCTCGCTCGTCAAACGAGGGCGATCGAGTGGTCAGCCATGCGCGTCGCGCGATCAGGTTGGGACATTCGAGCCAGGACGGTTTCTGGCCGCGGATCTAGATGGAGGTTGAGAATGACGACGGACGGGATCCTTTCGCAATTGAACAAGGCCTCCGCGGCAGAGGAGTTTTTTGCACTGCTCGGCGTCGAGTACGATGCGAAAATCATCGACGTGGCGCGGCTTCATATTCTGCGTCGCATGGGTCAATATCTCGCGGGCGAGGAGTTTACCGGTGCATCCGATCCTGACATCGCCTCGCGTTGCAAGGCCACGCTTGAGCGCGCCTATGCCGATTTCGTCACGTCCTCCCCGATCGAACAGCGCGTGTTCAAGGTCCTGAAGGATGCGGCCGCACCACAATCGAACAAGCATCCAGCATTGGTGCAGCTCAGTTCCTTGGAGTGAATTGAGTTTGTATCTCGTGCCCTGGAGCGTGAAGGTTCAGAGAACCTGCCAACCTCCCAGGGCGTCGAATTCAAATGGAAGTTGCAACGGCCTCGCGGATCCGCAGCTTGGACACTCGGCTCCTTAAGGTAATCACGGCTCAGCCCTGATATTTCCGTCGTTTCAAGCTGGTGCCCATGGTGCACCTATCTCCTGCAATGGTACGCCGGCAGCGGGGAGCGCATATTTGGCGAGGAAAGCGCAGCAAGATTCGGATGACTGTCTTCTGTCGCATTCCGGACACGGGTCAGCACGGTTTCGAATGTTCCGATCCTCGTGAGAGGCTGCCAATCCGATTTCCTTCAGTAAGATTCTGTATTGGCGGTCAATTTTCATTGTCTGCGCAATTGGTACGACAATTGCTGACATATGCTCAGTTAGTTTGGAGAAGCGAATGCACATCTTGGTCCGCATCGAGTTTGTTTTGGACGCCGCGCAGTTTCGCGCGCGCTGCCTGTCGGCATCATGATGCGTCGCGACGCCAAAGCGATGATTGCATATTCTGGCCTGGCTGAGCTGAAAGCTGCGCTTGATCCGCGCCAAAGATTCGTCGACGAAATCACTCCCGTTGGCCGATCTATGGCCGAGGTTTCGCGGGGGGAGCCCTTGCTCTCCAGCGCCGGTCGCGCGGCGCCGCTGACGGGCGGCTTCACCGCCAACCCTCGTGCCCTCGCCAAGAGTTGCGGGCGTGTCTCTGCAATCGGAAATATTCCGACGGCATTCGGAGTAATGGATCGCGTTTTCACCGGCAAGCTCGCGGCCGACAATGGCACCAGCCGAGCCTCTGGCAGGTCCTCGATCTGTTCCAACTCGGTTGCATCTCGAAGATGAGGGGGACCAATCGATCGGCTCGGGTGACCGCGCGGTTGCGTGCCTCACTAGTTCCATTGCCAAATGGTGGCCCAGAATGCCGAACCCGGAAAGAACCCCAAGCGCGTGCTTCCGGGCTCGTCGACAAAGGTCCAGCAATGGGTGTCTCGGCCCCGCGCTGCTGCCAGGCGGTGTTGAAAAAATGGCGGCGGGCACGCGGCCGAACTCTTAACTGAAGCAATCTTCACGCGCGAATTCAAAGCTGAAGGCGGAGCACGCTTCGCTGGCGAGCCGCTACTGAACAAGGATGGGAGTACAGATGATGAGCACCGCACCCAAAAGCGCCGCTCCGGCCGCGGGTGGTGGTCGCGCGGCGACCAAGAGGGAGCTGCCCGAACGATTCAAGGCGTATAAGCACGTCTGGGTCTTCATCGAGCAGGAACGCGGGATAGTGCACCCCGTCTCCTGGGAGCTGATGGGTGCCGGCCGCCGGCTCGCCGACAAGCTCAACGTTGACCTCGCCGCGGTTGTCATCGGCCCGGTCGGGGAGACAACGCAGCAGGCGATCGCCGAATCCTTCTGCTACGGCGCCGACCTCGCCTATATCGTCGCGGATGATCTCTTGGCCGATTATCGCAATGAATCCTACACCAAGGCCCTGTCAGAGCTGGTCAATACGTACAAGCCGGAAATCCTACTCCTAGGGGCAACTACACTGGGCCGCGATCTCGCCGGCTCAGTGGCTACCACACTGCTCACCGGCCTAACTGCCGACTGCACCGAGCTCGATGTCGATGCCGACGGCTCGCTTGCAGCGACCCGGCCGACGTTTGGCGGCTCACTATTGTGCACGATCTACACACTGAACTATCGTCCACAGATGGCAACCGTCCGTCCGCGCGTGATGCCGATGCCCGAGCGCGTGACCGGCGCCGTCTGGCGCGTCATCTCGCATCCGCTCGGGCTTGTAGAAGAAGATATCGTCACAAAAGTGCTGTCGTTCCTGCCGGACCGCGATTCTACAAAGTCCAACCTTGCCTACGCCGACGTGGTCGTCGCCGGAGGGCTCGGTCTGGGATCGCCTGAGAACTTCCAACTGGTACAGCAGCTCGCGGACGTGCTTGGCGCCGAATATGGCTGCTCGCGGCCGCTGGTCCAGAAGGGCTGGGTCACCTCGGACCGACAAATCGGCCAGACCGGGAAAACCATTCGGCCAAAGCTCTATATCGCGGCCGGTATTTCCGGCGCGATCCAGCATCGCGTTGGCGTGGAGGGGGGCGACCTCATCGTTGCCATCAACACCGACAAGAACGCTCCGATCTTCGACTTCGCCCATATCGGCATCGTCACCGACGCCATTCGACTGTTGCCCGCATTGACCTCTGCATTCCGCGCGCAGCTGTCGCCGCACTCGCACGACCGCATCGCTGGCTAGGGGAGCTTGTTATGATCGAGGAAAGATTCGACGCGATCGTCGTCGGTGCTGGCATGGGCGGGAATGCGGCAGCGCTTACCATGGCCGAGCGGGGCCTAAAAGTGCTGCAGCTGGAGCGCGGCGAGTATTCGGGGTCGAAGAACGTGCAAGGCGCCATCCTCTATGCCGATATGCTGGAGAAGCTGATCCCGAATTTCCGAGAAGATGCACCGCTTGAGCGGCATCTCGTCGAGCAACGCTTCTGGATCGTGGACGAGCGTTCGCACACGGGGATTCACTATCGCTCCGATGATTTCAACGAGGAGAAGCCGAACCGCTACACCATCATCCGCGCCCAGTTCGATAAATGGTTCTCGCAGAAGGTCCGCGAGGCCGGCGCCACGGTGCTGTGCGAGACCACGGTGACCGAGCTCCTCCAGGATTCCCATGGGAGGGTCGTCGGGGTGCGCACAGACCGAGATGGGGGTGAAATCCATGCAGATGTCGTCGTGCTGGCCGAGGGGGTGAACGGAGTGCTCGGGACGGGGGCGGGCTTAAGAGGGCGGCCGAAACCGGACAAGGTCGCACTCGCGGTCAAGGAGATGCATTTCCTGTCGCGCGAGACAATCGATGCTCGCTTCAATCTCAAAGGCGACGAGGGGCTCGTCATCGAAGCCGCCGGAACCATCTCCCGCGGCATGACCGGTATGGGCTTCATCTATTCCAACAAGGAATGCATCTCGCTCGGTATCGGCTGTCTTGTTGCCGACTTCCAGCGTACCGGCGAGACGCCTTACGGCCTGCTCGAGGGCTTCAAGCGTCACCCGTCCGTCGCGCCGTTGATCGAGGGTTCGGAAGTAAAGGAATATTCCGCGCATTTGATCCCCGAAGGTGGATACAAGGCGATCCCGCAGCTTTGTGGTGAGGGCTGGGTCGTTGTCGGAGACGCCGCCCAGCTCAACAACGCCATCCATCGCGAGGGGTCCAATCTGGCGATGACGTCGGGCCGTATCGCCGCGGAAGCGATCTGCCTTATCAAATCGCGAAATGATCCGATGACGGCCAAAAATCTTTCGCTTTACAAAAAACTGCTGAATGATTCCTTCGTGATCAAGGACCTGAAGAAGTACAAGGATATGCCGGCACTGATGCATACCCACTCGCAGAACTTCTTTCTTACATATCCGCAGCTCTTCTCCAAGGCGATGCAGGATTACGTGCGCGTCGACGGCACACCAAAGCTTGAGAAAGAGAAGCTGATGCTGAGCTCGTTCATCAAGGCGCGGTCGTGGAGTGGACTGTTCAGCGATGCCCTGCGCATTGCCCGGGCCTGGCGGTGATCACAAACCAAAGACAACGACGAACGACGGAGCCAGAAACAATGCCGAGCGAGCCATCCCGACGTGTCGAGGACAAACTATTCTACAACCGCTATCTCGTTGATTCCGGCCGCGCCCATATCAAGGTGCGGCCGCACACCACACCATCCTCGCGGCTCTTATCGATGCTGAAGGCCTGCCCTGCACGGTGCTACGAGCTCAGCGATAAAGGTCATGTTGAGGTGACCGTCGACGGGTGTATCGAGTGCGGCACCTGCCGGGTGATCTGCGAAGAAAGTGGTGATATCGAGTGGAGCTACCCACGTGGTGGTTACGGTGTGCTATTCAAATTTGGTTAAAGCTTCGGGGTAGGGGCTGATTGGCAGGCTGCGGCGTTCTCGCGATACAACGAGATCACGCGCGAAATTGAGATTTCACCTGATTCAATCGAGTCCCAAACTTTCCATCTACCGGATGGGCCCTTGCCAGGTTCCGCTATAATATGCCCGGAGATAGCCAAAGCGAGCGGATCCGAAACAGGGCGCAACGCATTGGCGGGATTAGGTCGTCCATCTCGGATCTGTCGACCGATCCTGGTTCTCTTCCCCAATATCTGGCCGGTTTCGTCCTTCTTGGAGTTCGCGGCGATCCGCCTGCCGCCACTGCCTCGCGACGCTGCCTATCACCTACAAACGGAACGCTGGAAGCAGGACTTCGCTTCGCCATAGCCGCCGACCCGACGAACGTGCCATCGAGCGCCTTGTAGACAGACAAGCACGAGCGGATCACGAAATTAGCGCTTTGTGACTCCTTCGCGCGACCGCCGGTTGGGCGTTGTCAGGCGGGCTGCGCGCATGCAGCACACAAGTTTGCACTTTCATTCGCCTGTATCGCCGGGATATATGGTCGGCCGGAGAGCATGACGATGGTTCGATTACAAAAGAGCAGGGCAGCCGCTAACGCGCGGCGAGCAGAGGCACGCCGTGAGAGTTCGGTCGGCGACATCCAGGCCCGCATAGCCGAACTGAGAAGCTTGCCGCGCGAGAACCTCGCGGATGCGGTGTTCATGCTCTCGATGAATGCAAGACGGCAGGGCGAGTTGATTCGACAGGCGATCGACAAGCGCGCCGAGGTCGACTTGGACTTTGATCCGCCGCCGAATGCTGATTTGGCGACCTATCTCGCGAATGATGTGGTCTCGACCTTACGCCACCACGTTGCTGACCTTCCGACCTTGCTGGACCTATTGGTTGAGCGAGCGCCTGACGTCTGCTTCACCGTCGATCGGGAGGAGGCCGTTTCGCTGCTGGCCGCAATCATTCGCGAACAGCGGCTCGAAGGAGTCCTTGAAGGCCTCAGGCTCGCCGGGCTCCTGAACGAGCCAGCGAAGGATCGCCATGCCGGGATCGGTTCGGAAGTGGATTTGAGAGGAGCTGCCGAGGGCGCGTGAGTGTCCAGGGCGCTTTGAGGGACAGTCCACAGATGGAATGTCCAGAGCGGATGAGGACGTCAGAAAATCTCGGCGCCTGCTTGCGAGGTCAAAACCGCGTCGAAATTCGCGGCGTAGTTCCTTTGTCATCCGTTTAGTGTTTATCGCTGACGCGGAGCCGCTATGCACGCCCGGTCGCAGTCCCCGGCCGCGTCAAGCTCGGCGACCTTCGCGTTAGCGAGGACGAGATCCGCATTCTGAGCTTTCATGTTCAGTTGCAGCGCGCGTTTGCGCGCTGGCGGATCATGGAACCGTTCGCTAACAGCCACGCAAGGGAAATCACGGCAGGACACGTCGACCGAGCCGTGGCGATGTGCCAAAGCGGCGAAAGGCGGTCGCTCAACTCGGTGAGGCGTCCTGGTGAAATCGACCGTCCTTGTTTCGGTAGTCGCTGGCTGCGCCCTGGGGGCGGCGGGGGGAAGGCCTGGCAGAGTATTCCGCGACCAAGTCGAGAATAGCAGACAAGCTGAGTGGCGGCCCGCTGCAAATTGGGCAAAAGGGCCTTCTTGGGTGGCGCTGGATCGTCGACATGAACGCTCCGCCGCGCGTCTGCCATACACCCCCTATCCTTGCTCGATCGTCGGGGAAACGAACTCGCCTCGGCTATTCGCTGTCTTCGCGAGCCGCACCGGGATTTCGCCGAACCTCGCGTCCACGAGCACGGCGAAGACATAGCCGAAATCCGCAGCTGAGTGCGGCCGAACGGCGCGTCCCACGTCAATGCCGGCCAGGTCGGTCAGTAGGCCCGCTCAAACCCCACGAAGGCGCCTCACGCGCTACGGCCAGCCGCACTTTCAGTGAGCTGCTGTAATAATCTGAAAGCATCCGATCGCAACTTCCATCACGATCAGCACGACTATAACCCACTCAAGACGCAGCGAGCGCCGTGTGTCGATGATGTCCGTCAGTGCGTTAGCCGTTCCGGAGATGGCCGACAGCTTGCGCTCAAGCATCTCAAGACGCTCCTTCAGTTCGTATTCGTCTTTCAGACGCGAATAGAGCCGCTCGAGTTCCGGCTTCTCCCAGAGTGCGTCGGGCTTTTCGGCAATGGCGACGCGGCCCGCGACGCGCTGCTGGACCAGGAGCGCATTGCCGATCAGTTGGAGAATGCCCTTGCGGCCCCGCGGCGTCCGGCCGCGCTCGGCTAGTTCGCTTGCAAAGGGTTCGATCACGTCGAACACCGCGGCGACACGGCGCTCATCTCGCTCTAGCGCCGTGCTCTTGGCTAGCGTATCGGCGATCAGCAGCAGCCGATCGTCGCTAAATTCTCTGAGACAAATCCGCCCGCCCGGCAGGATGACCTCGGCGCTCTGGTCGTTGCAGAGCTGCGCCTGCGCGCTCTCCTCCTCATAGGAGCTGAGTTCACCGATGACCCGCGATATCAGGGTTTCGATCAGAGCGGTTTCTTCCGAGGGCGACAACCCGATGAGCACTACAACGCCATAGCGGAAGATCACGACAAGGCCCGCATGAATGCGGAAAGCGACCGGCGTCGAGGACACCAGCGTTCCGATTTCGAGAGCCGACGGGTTGATGCGATCGCCCAGCATGACTGCGCGAATGCTCAGCATCGAGGCGGCCGCCGTCTGTTCGGAGACGGCAGGCTTACCGGGCGAAAGTTGATCCATGTTCACTTTAGCATCCGGTTTGACTGCGACACGATAGCGTTCCCCCGGGACCGTCAAACACGTCCAGAACTTCGTCGCAGATGGTGCAGCGGAATTTGCCGGGCGCGTCGCTGAGAGATGATGCTGCGATCCAGAAAATGCCGGCTCCAAGTTTGGATGGGTGCGTCGCCATTTCCATGTTCGTGCATGCTTGCCCGCAAGGTCAATCGAACGACCCAGCAAGCTCTTGGAGGATTTCGACGACCCGAGCCGCCAAACATTGGCTGCGCCGTAGGCGCCGTCCTCGGACAAGGTCGAGCAAGATTGATGCCGAACCGGTGTCTTCGCGCCAGCGGCGTCAGGATTTTCCGCTTCAATGGGCGAGCGAAAATGATTGTTTGAAACGGCACAGGTTGATCAAAGACTGGCCGCGATGTGTGTTCAATTTCCTCCAGAGCATGTCGGCTACAGAACACGGCGAATCCTGCGCGCCGCGGGATGTTTCAAGGCAATCAAAGCCTTAACCGCCGCAGCGGCGCTGGCATAGCTGTTGCTATGAAATGTCGCAATGACCGAGCGAAGGCGGAGTGCACACCCGGTCCGATCTGGCGAAAACAGGACGTTATCAGTGGACCGAGGGTGGCGAAGGTGAAGTGCCGTTTCCGACCGTCAGCCACACGACGGTCCCGGCAAATTCTTGAGCCAAGGCCCGAGTACAACGGCAGAAAGGACTTGAGACCGTGCATATCGAACCGGGAATAGTAACAGGCGCCAAGCTCGTGTTGAGGTACGCGACAGGCATTGCGACGGGCTGCGTCATCGCCAAGCTTGTGGTCGAGACCATACGCGAGCGGGGCGCTCTGTCATTTGCTATGCAAGCCATCGCCGCGACGGGCCTTGTGTTCACGTTTTTCGAAATCCTGCCGCACTTTGCGGTTGGGGTCTCCGAAGTGCACTTCGTCCTGCGCTCGACGCTGTCACTGTTGTTCGGCGCGGCGCCGGCTGCCTTTGGTCTTGCGCTCGGCCTCTTGCTGCAAGGCGTCCTCTTTGTTCTGACCGACCTGCCGCAATATGGTATGAATGTCGCGACGCTTCTAGTGCCGCTGTTTGCGATCCAGGCGCTCGCCAAGCGCCTCATTCCATCCAAGGCCGCCTATCGCGATCTGCAGTACAGTAACACGATTGCGCTCTCGACTGCGTATCAATCTGGTATCGTTGTCTCGGTCGCGTTTTGGGCGCTTTATGGCGCGGGCTTCGGCGCCGCCAACCTCGGTAACGTCGCATCGTTCGCGGTTTCCTATGCACTTGTGGCCTTGGTCGAGCCGGTGGCTGATCTGGCTGTGCTGGCGCTCGCGAAACAAATTGGGCGGCGTGAGTGCGAGGGGATCTGTCGCCCACCGCTCCTAGAAGGCATGTTGCTTTTGATAGCAACGATGGCCGTCATGTCGCCCGTTTTGCTCAAGCGATGCGTACGCTTTCCCCGATAGCAGCCGGCTGCAGCGATCCGGGGCGACGCGCGCTCGCTGCTATCCGTGGCAGCGAGGGGCCGAGCTTATGCTCATTCCGCACAAGGCGACCAGGAAATCATATCTCGCCGACTTGCGGCCGGCCGTCTGCGCCGGCCCGGTCGCTAGTGAGCGGACGCGCACTACCGAGTTCGACCTGCTGGTGCATGATGCGGCCAAGGCGAACTGCCGCAAGGACGTGGAGGAATGGCGGGATGCGGTCAGCACAGCAGCCTGGTCGCAGAGCATCGGGGGCGAGGTTGGACACGAGGGGCGTCCGTCTTGAGCTGCTGATACACGGGGAGTCATCCGTCGAACGAGCTTACCTATGCAACATTAGCAGCCTCCTAAGCACAGCCGCGATGGAGCGCCGTTCGGCGGTTTCCCATGCTCTGCTGCACTCGGCCGGAATGTTCGCAGTTCGACAAAGAAGATCGCCATGTATGGATTGATCGTAATGTTGACCATGCTCGCACTGTGCAGCATCGTGTTTGCCGGCGAATTGACGGGGCCGGCAAAGGTCATCAGCACCGACACCCTTGAAATTCACGGGACACGCGTTCGGCTCTGGGGCATCGACGCGCCGGACAAGACTCAAATGTGCCGAGATATCAACGTCAATCCATATCGATGTGGCCTCAGGGCCGCGAGCGATCTTGAAAGCTTCATTGCAGAGCGCGAAGTCAGTTGTCTGTCAGTCCTGGAGGATGAGTGTGGACGGACGATGGCGACCTGTTCAGCTGATGGCATCGATCTCGGAGAATGGTTGGTGCGTAATGGTCTCGTGCTCGATTGGGCGCAATACTCCAGGGGACGATACCAAGCTGCGCAACGCGCGGCCGATCGTGCCGGGCTGGGCTTGTGGGCGGGCAGCTTTGCCGTACCTTGGCTATATCGAGCGTGCATTCGGTTAGGTGGTCGACCAGCCAGTTGTTCTGACGACGCGAATGCACATCCTTGACTCGTATTCCCCACACCAGAATATATATTACAGTCGGTTCCGCACAAGATGACAGTCACGGGCGAGCTGGCGTCGACCGGAGTGAGCAAGCTTCCCACTGCCGCCCAACCATGCTCAAAGGAGTAAGATGGTCTCAACCTCTCGCAAGCGCGAAAGTCGCAAGACCAGAAAATCGCGTGCTCCGCAGGAACGCCATCGTTCTCGGCGTAATTCTTGGGAACCCTGGACGCGCGGTCATGCCAAGGCGGCGCCTTTTGAGTTCGAGAGAGAGCCGCATTTACCTCAGAAGAATGGCGGGTTCTCCGGAGCCTAAACAAGACAAACGCGTGGCACGGAAAAAACAATCAGATTCCGCCGGGTACAGGTTGAGCGGAAGAAAGAAGGCCAGTGGCGTTCAAGGCACCACTGGGCAAGGTAGGCAACACGAATGTGGCTTGGGATGCAGCCTGCCTCTACTCCATTCGACTCGAGTTTTCGGGTTTTGACATACCCAGGGCTCGCAGCTTGATTCCCAGAGGAGATGCTGTCCCACCAAAACTCATACACTCGCACTCAAATCTGATGGACCAAGCCGGTGTGAGCGCTTGCTCAACGCCGGCTCCGCGGGACCCATCGAAACGACGGTAATCGAATTGCGCCCTTTGCCGCGGGAACGCCGCATAGGTCCCTTCCCGGACTTCGCTGCTGTTGGCGATATCGGCCGCGATTGCCTTTTCAAGCCACGGCTGCTCCGATATACGCCAGAATTTGGCCGGGCGAGTAAGAAGCTGAACACCACACGTGCGGTTTCGGTGACAAAGACGTGTGGACCTGCCTTGCAGGCGCCGATCACAACAATGCCACAGAAGACAATGCAGCTGTTCGTTCGGTTGGAAACAGCATGGCTCGCTGACGACTGGCTGGAGATCCGCTGAATGAGCAACACCGCATGCGACGAGCGCAACTGCTGCGGCAGCCCGAGCAAGAACGTCAGATCGCATATCACCTCCCGAACACGAAGTGCGCGCCTTCCAGAACGAAGCGTGAGCCACTGAACTCGCAGCGTCGCTCCCATGCCCTCGTGGTGTGCAGACGCTGTGCCGACGGGCACGATGCAAGCTCCCGGCGTTTTTCGATCGCGATGTCGTCTACGCGACAATAGCGGTCATTGTTCAAACAAGCCCAGGGTCTGAGGTCGAACACGAATCGAATGCCGCGCGTCGGCACCGCCAGTTCGATGATGATTAGGTGATCGAGCTTCTTTGCAGCCACACAATGAAGTCGCACCGGCAATTCGAGGCGCGGAGCTGAGCTCAGTCAGAGATCGCAAGCTCACCTGACTGCGATCTAACAATTGAACTGGTCGGCAGTCCCTGATGGTGCCGACGCGGGATAGTCGGAAGCAGTTCGGAACAAACGAACACGATCTGCCGATCTGCATCTTCTCCCCTGCTGCTCCGGAGGTCAGGCATCGTATAACTCCGGCAAGCGACCTTTCTTGACCATCGCCCGGAGATCAGCCGCATAGCTGGGTTTCATTGCCGTTCTATTCGCACGGCGATCTCGGCAGCGAGTTGTTCGTGCCGTTCTGGGTGGTGAATTGCGCCAGACGTGATGCCGGTGGGACCCTGATGGGCGGCTGGCGTATCGTCCGCACTAGGGCTTTCGCGTCACGACCAGGTCGCGGCCAGATGGTCTCGGCCCAGAGGCCTTGCATCAGCATGTTGTTCTTGGCGACTTTCCTCGCCATTGTCGGCGCGCCGCGCCCCTCGGCGGTGCGCTGGAACGTGGCCAGCTCGATCGTCTATGCCTGGAGAATCACGTGCCGGCCTCGGCGATCGTTGCGGCGCTGACCTGGTGGGGTCAATGCTTTCGATGTTTTCGTCAGGACACGAGCTTCAGCCCGACAATGCCGGCGACGATCAGTCCGATGCTGGCAAGGCGAAACGCGGCGGCCGGTTCTCCGAACAGGATGATCCCGAGCGCTGCGGTGCCGACCGCACCGATGCCGGTCCAGACCGCATAAGCAGTTCCAATGGGCAGCGTCTTTAGAGCAAGGCCGAGCAGGATCACGCTGCCGGCCATGGCCGCGAGCGTGAGCACGGACGGAACGGGCTTGGTAAAGCCCTCGGTGTATTTGAGGCCGATTGCCCAGGCGACCTCCAGCAGGCCGGCGACCAACAAAATGCTCCAAGCCATGGCGGCCCTCCGTTCATGGCAGGGTCGTCCCCGCGGCTGATGTGGTGATGAGCTGGAAGGCCATCCTTGCCAGGGCTCGTGATTCGCTTCGAGCAGGGGTCAACTTCTCTCAAAGATCAGCATTCCGACGTTATTGGTTCGGCGAATTCACACGATCGACAAAGCAGAAATCCGTCCGTTCCGTTCATGCGATCGGCAATCTTGCAAAAAGCTGCCCCTTCGAAGAGATCCTTGTACCTGTCGCGGAGGAGGTTGCCCAACACGTGTCGTCGCTCAAAATCCATGCAGCAGAAAGTAACGTCGCCGTTTGGGAGAAGAACATTACGATATTGCCGTTCGTCAGGACATGTCAGTGCTCCAACGATTGGCTGCCGCGCTCCAACCATCTTCTCGCCGTTGCCAGCCCTGCTGCGCGGCGGACGCGAGCGAACCAGCGCTTCGTCAGGAATTATGCCGACAAGTTCGGGATGCACCTCGCCCATGACTATGAAGAGCAACGATGAAATATCGGCATCGATAAGTTGGCGCATCAAATCGATATAGTTGCGCCTGACGAGACCACTATCCATGTGCGTGCCGTCATCAAAAACATGCACCAGGAAAACGCGGAACTGCAGCGCACGCAAGCGTCTTAGATCCCGCCCGTTCATTCCTACCAGGGTTGTGAAAATCCGGATTCCATGGCCACACGCGTAAGCATGCTCAACCATTTCGGTGCAAGCCGGATTGAGCCAAGGCTCCGAATATCCGGAAAAGCTGATGTCGACAGCTGCTGGTACGCGCGCCAGACATCGCTTGAAATCTTGGAGAGAAAGATGCTTCACGTCGGATATCGCTCTTTGCCGTTTGGCAAACTTGTCCTGCGGGCAATAAGAACATCCGACGACACAGCCCGTTGTCGTAGTTATCTCCAAGACCCTGCCGCCACTGATTGCAGAGCGCAGCTCCTGTAGAGTCATCGATTCTATATTGTCCACTTCCGCGCTCCGCGTTTGGAACAAAGAGATCTTGAGGGGACCGTCGATTTGCATCTCATGCCGGTTCGCTCATGCTTCAGTTCTCGATTCGTCGTCCACCAGCGCGACTCGGCACGGTCGCAAGCGTGATCGCGACAGATGAAGAATGCGCCACGGCTCTCTCCCCATAGCACCCCAGTCCAACAGGATTGGACGGCTGCCGAATGCACATGCGTCGATGGGGTTCGTCTAACGTCTCGTTTATTCCAACAAGCATCACTCATGCCATTGGCGGTACTGTCCATAACTTGACACGTCCGCGATAAATGTCGTCCCAAATGCGCAACCGAAGCGAAACTCTACGCAATCGATAGCGTACAATATGACGCTACGTACGATTCAAGCTCTCTCGAAAATGAGTTGAATGGCGGCTTTCTTATGAAATGTGACGGTGTAGCCGCCGCCCCCGAGCGCCACGTCATCATGATCAACGTGGTCGGCATCGACCCGCGAAGTTCCGATTGCGAGTGCCCTTGGCCCCAGTCGAGAATGCAAAGTCTTCACCTTCATGCAGCAGATCGCGAATTTCAACAGTTGAAAACGTTACTCACCATAGGACTGAGCTGGCGCGATTTGCGCGAATCGGAAAGTAGTCGACCTCGTCTTCTTACTGTCGCTAAAGGAAAAAGATGGTCGCTATCGCCCGTGAATTGCCGGTTTCAGGTTACGCACTCGAAATCGATGGGCGACTCAAGACTGAATTTGCGACGAGAGACGGGGCCAAAACCGGCGCGCGCGAGCTGAAGGAGCGGTTTCCCATGCTGCGAGTCAGAATCTATGACGCGCAAACCAAGACTCGAGAGGACGGCGCGTGAGGCTGGGCGATCGATCGCAGCGACGCCACGTGCTGACTTCTTGCTGATAAATGGCCTTGAGATCTATATCAAGGCCAGCACGGCAAAGCAGGCCGGTGGCGGCATCGGTACAAAGTTGCCCACCAGAAAGCACCACAACGGATTGGGCCTATCTGCCGATGAGGTGCCGATACGGCCGGGAAGTCCTCTCTCTTCAGCAAGCTAACACAGATTGTGAGCTCCGCATGTCGCGAGCCACCCGTCGAGTTTTGCGATCGAGAGTTTTCACAGCCGGGAACCATTCTTCCATTCATCATCGACACCTGCCTGGTATGTGTTTGGCCTCAGCACTAGGTCGTAGCTTTGATGCGCGCGTTGATGGGACTGATCAAGGACAGACACGGGACGTACTACGCTCAGCGGAAGGTGCCTGAACGCCTCCAAGAAGCCCTCGCGCGTGTCCTCAACTCCGAGAAACCCAAGCAGGTCTTCCTCAAGAAGTCCCTCGGCACCAAGGTGCTGAAGGAGGCGAACGTTGCTGCCACGCACGTCTTGGCGGACTTCAATCGGACGCTGGCCAGTGCTGAGGCGCTGCTCAAACAACGTCCCGAAGTAGCGTCCATCACTGATGCACAGATCAAGCTAATGGCCGAACATTACTATGCCTCGCTCTTGGCCGCTGACGAGGAGGAGCGGCAGGAAGGGACAGGCTCGGAGCCGATCTTTCAGAGTGTTGCGGCTCAGCTTGCTGCTGCTGGCCTAGAGTTCAACACACCGTTCAAAGTCGGTGACCTGCCTGAAGCGGGCTTGTCCGACCGTGAGGTGTTCAAGCGCGAGCACGCGTTAGCCGAGAGCCTGCCTGATGCTAGGTCAGCGCTCTCCAAAGGCGACATCACCCATGTGCGTTCGGACGCACAGGAATTGCTGGAAGAGTTTCAGCTGAACTTGGACAGCAAGAGCCAGTCGTACAGGCGGCTGGGAATGGCCGTGCTCACAGCTCGCGTGAAGGCGCTCAGGGACATCGCGCGGCGGAACGCGGGCGATCCAGTGGAGACACCCCCGTTTACAGTAGGCCCTGTGAGCGCCCCAGCATCGGGAGGTACGCTCCGGGAGGCCTTGGAGGGTTGGAAGAAGGAGCGCGAGCGTCCCGAGGACGGCGTTCACGAGTACACCCGTGCCATCGACATGTTCATAGAGATGCACGGTGACCTGCCCATCGCGGGCATCAAGCGCTCGCATGCCAGTCAATTCCGTGATGCTCTACGGCAGGTGCCCAAGACACGCAGTGGGCCGCTGCTAAACGCAGGATTGCTGGAGCTGCGCCAGTGGGGCCAAGAGCACCCCCAAGCTCCGAAAGTCTCCGCAGGGACCGTCAACAAGCAGCTCGGCGCCATGCAGGCCATCATTGGCTGGGGCTTCCGGCACGGATTGGTGCCTGATGAGGTGCCTGAGACCGACCCGTTCAAGAACCTGCGAGTTGAGGGTACGAGATCAACGCGTGACGCTTTCGATCCTCACGGGCTACAGGCCGTGTTCGATGCGGCGCTCTTCACCGAGCACGCAATTCCAGAAGCAGGGAAGGGCGCAACTGCGGTATGGCTTCCGCTACTCGCGGTGTTCATGGGCGCACGACAGAATGAGCTCGCCTCGCTACGTGTGTCCGACATCAGGGAAGACGCCGAAACGGATACGTCGCTTATGTGGATCGCGCGCGAGGCCGCCGCAGGCAAGCGCGTTAAGAGTGATGCTGGGGAGCGCGTCGTCCCACTGCACCCGCAGATTATCCAACTCGGCTTTCTCGAATATGTCGCTCAGCGCAATACGGAGGAAGGCGAGAACGCGTGGCTATTTCCCGCTGTTGCGCCTGATCAACGCGGCGGGCGCAAGGCTTGGGGCGAAATGGTGGGGCCGTTACCGGCAGTTTTTTACCGTGGGCATGAAGCTCCGCCATACCAGAAATGCCATTCTGCTGCACGGCACGATGTGCCTTGTGAGCCGCCATGCGCTCGAAAGGGTCGGGGGATGGGCAGAATGGTGCCTGACGGAGGATTCAGAACTCGGGTTACGCCTGCTGGCTCGTGGTTACACGGGTCTTTATGTGCCGCGGACAATGGCGGGCGGCCTTCTACCCTTGTCCTACCGTTCGTATCGACGCCAAAGGCGTCGCTGGGTAATTGGCGGCGTTCAAACCCTTAGGCGGCACTGGAGGATACTTCTTGGGTTATCGGGTACTGAAGGCTGCCTGACAGTGGCGCAGCGACTCCATTACTGTCAGGGATGGGTGCCTTGGCTTCGGGATGCGGTCGTCGTTATCTCGATGGTGTTCGGTGTATTCGTAGGACTGGTTGCACTGCGAGGAGCTTCAATTTTACATGCCCTGACGCCTCTAGCACTGGGAATGGCTGCTGTCGTCATTCATTCCGCTGTGCGGAATGTGCTAATTTACCGATACTGGCTATCTTGCTCGTGGCGTCGGACGCTGGGGGCGGTGACCGCGATTCTTGGGTTGGCGCCGACGATTGGTCTGAGTCGGCTCGAGGGTTGTCTAAAGCGGGACTTCGCTTTTCAGCGCACGCCGAAGGCGCCTTGGATGGAAGGGCTGAAGCAACATCCATTGCGGCATGGAGCTCTCGTGGGTGCCGGCGCAATTGCCGCGCTTGGGTGGTACTTCTGGTCGCCTCCGGCGCTCCTACGCCTGCGGCATCTCTGGTCGCGTATGCCACGATCCTGCTTGCCTCCGCTCGGATGAATCAGTTGGCGGCGGTCCAATCGTAGAACTGGTTGACTGTTCAGTCCAAAATTAAGCTGACATTGAGAGTCGCATTAGCGGCTCGGCCCGATGCAACCGCACGACAACTCTTCCTCCCGCCTGTCCTCCCACACCTTGGCCGTATGTCCGATCGCTCGCAACGAAACTGGTGCGGGGCCTCGCAGACAGTCCTACTAGTCTAAGGTTTGGTTACAGTTTGAAGTCGATTCCGGTCGCGCGCGGTTCGATTCCAACGTGACTGAACGGCATTTGCAGCGGAAATTCTCGTTTGCTTTTCAATACCGGCGCCTGGCCTGGCCGGCGTTGAATTAAGGAGTCAAGCTATTGATCAAGCGGGAGAACGTCGGTCGTTCCTTTGATGATACCAGCAGGGATACCAACAAATCTTTAGAGAACGCCACCATGCAAGCTGGTCAGGCTCATAACCTGAAGGTCATAGGTTCAAATCCTATCCCCGCAACCAAACAAGCCTCTGATTTCATAAGGTTTTTGAGAAAGCCGCCCAAGAGGGGCGGCTTACTTTTTTCGCCCTTGTCGCCACCGTGTCGCCACCTAAAACTTAAGCGCTTCGAACGGATCTGATCAGCCCAGTCTTGTCGATGCCGATTTCGAAGGTGCTTTTCTGGCACGATGAGCGATGCGCTGGCGGCCATCCCTGGTTGTCGCTGGAATTTCTCGTGCTGCTATCTGGATGTCGCTATAGAGCAGCGTTCATGAGGTTGGCCGCCTCCCAATTGCTCTGTGCCGTGAGGTCAGTTGAGCCAGCGCTTACTCGCCTCAGAACCAGCCCAGAAGTTGCGTGGGTCCGCCGTTTGACTCCTTAAACCAGCTCTTAGAACCGCCATTCCGTCAACCGCTTTCGCTACCTCGTGTCAAAGACTTTACAGGCTTTCCGGGAAATCGGAATACTCATCACTATCAGGTTGTGCCGGGGGGATTAATGCCAGAGCCAGTTCTACTAAGAAAGCCATCTGCCGATCAACGAACTTTAGCAGCAGACATATCCGACCGAATGTCCGAGGAGCTAGTAATAGCGCTGGTTGGCCCGGTCGGTTCGGGGGTCTCTACCTCCGCGGTATTCATCGAAAAGATTCTGACCCATCATTTTGGGTACGAAGTTGCGCCCGTCATTAAGTTGAGCAACTTTATCCGAAACGAAGCTCACCGAGTGTCTAGCGGCGAAGTTCCTGCCCCGCTGAGTCAGTACATTACACATATGCAGAACGCCGGAAATAAACTTCGCGAAAAATTCGGTAGCAATTATCTAGCCGAGAAGGCCGTCGAGAGCATTGCCAAATATCGCCAAGGGAAAAACGGATACGCAGCAAACGGGACGATGCTGCCTGGACGAAGGGCTTACATAATTGATTCGATAAAGAACCTAGAAGAGCTAGAGTTACTTCGCCAAATCTACCGTGAGACGTTGTGTGTTATTGGCGTATTTGCGCCAGACGAAATGCGCAAACAGCGGCTGTTGAACGATGGGGCCGTGGACAGCGAAGTGCGCGCTGTCATTAGTCGAGATGCTGGCGAAATTGCTACTTTTGGCCAGAATACGCGAAAGATTTTCACTCAAGCGGATTTTTTTATATGTAACGATAAGAAACCTGATGAACTCGAAAGAAGACTCCACCGGTATATGGAAATTGTGTTTGACACCAATATTCATACTCCCACTCGACACGAATCGGCAATGTACGAAGCGACCGCAGCGATGGCGGGCTCGGCCTGTATGTCTCGGCAAGTTGGAGCAGCAATAATCTCATCTTCCGGGGAATTGATTTCGGTGGGATGGAATGACGTACCAAAATTTAAGGGCGGCATATACACGGAGGATGATCAGTTTCGATGGGACCCCGAAAAAGAAAGCATCCAAGACGGCGACCATCGCTGCTTTAAGTGGGGTATGAAAATTTGTCACAACGATATGCGCCGCTCCGGAATCTCGGAGAGTATAGCGAAAGTGATCGCCTCATCCGGCTTACTCAAAGAGGATGCGACGGAGGCCCAAGTTCGTGAACTACTCAGAGGAAATGAGGTTGATGATCTGACCGAATTTTCGCGTGCTGTCCACGCGGAAATGGAAGCGATATTGGCAGTTGCGCGTGAAGGAAGGCATTCTCTCGTCGGAGCAACGTTGTTTACAACAACGTATCCCTGCCACAATTGCGCGCGGCACATAGTTGCCGCAGGCATTTCGTCCGTAGTTTATATCGAACCCTACAGAAAAAGCTTAGCGATAGCTCTGCATAACGATGCCATAAGCGAAGACCCCGAGGATAAGAAGCGGGTCGTATTTAGGCAGTATGACGGCATAGCCCCGCAGCACTATTTGACCTTATTTAAGAAGAAGTCGGACCGGAAGATCGGGGGCAAATTCGCTCGACAATCACCAAAACTGGCTGTTCCCCTTTTTCGGGTGCCATTAGACGGGCCTGTTGAGTACGAATCGAAAGTGATTGCAGACCTGGAAGCAAAAGAAGATACTGCCCATTAACGAATCATTGGGATGGTGGTGGAATGTCAAAGCAAGGCCCCGCTGAGACTTGTCCACAGCAACTGGTTTTGGATTTTCAAGGTCCAAAACCGGTCGAACACTCCGAATGTTCGGGTCCAAAGATCCTGGCGTTTGTAGATCATGCTACTCGCGCGGTCCGCGAGCGGGCCGTGCAGAGGGTTAAGACATCTGGAATTTTTTCATTGCCAGCCAATCTGTCAAGATAACCCTGCTACTTTGACAACCTCTGCTTTGCCGCCTTCTCAGCGATTTCCTTGCGCCGTTGCCGACACCAACCGCGAACCGGCGTAACTCTTCGCGACAATCCGCTGCTTCTCGTCCAGCGTCCAGCGTCGCCGCGCGCGCGACGAAAGTACGCATACGACGAAGACCGCCTGATTGACGCATGCGCGCGGGCGCGGCGAGCTCTATGATGGCGTTGCGAGAAGGTCAGGCAGCCTGCTGATCGGCGGGCTTGTCGGGTTGGCGCAGACGTTTCCATTCCCAGGGCAGCAGTTCGTGCAGATGCGATGCGGGAAGATCGGCGATACGGGCGAGGACGTCGGCGAGCCAGGCCTTGGGATCGACGTCGTTGAGGCGACAGGTCGTGATCATCGTCAGCATGATGGCGGCACGGTCGGCGCCACGCTGGCTGCCGGCGAAGGTCCAGTTGCGCCTTCCCAAGGCGATGCCTCTCAATGCGCGCTCAGCACAATTGTTGGTCAAGCAGATCCTGCCATCGTCGAGGAAGCGGGCGAAGTCGTCCCAGCGCCTGAGCATGTAGTTGATCGGCTTCAGGACCTCGGAGGAGCGCGAGAGGGTTTCGCGCTCACGCAGCAACCAGGCGTGCATATCCTCGAGAAGCGGCTTGCCCTTGTCCTGGCGCACGGCGCGCCGCTCGTCGGCGCCGCGGCCGTTGATGGCGCGCTCGATCTCGAACAACGCATCGAGGCGTCTGACCGCCTCCAGCGCGATCGGAGAGACCGGTTTGCCCTTCTTATCTTCCCGAGCATTTTTCTCGATGTCAGCCAGCTCGAAGAAGCCCCGCCGCGCATGGGCAAAGCAAAACGCCGGCGTAATCGGCAGCACCTTCTTCCGCGGGGCGAACAGCGGCTCGAAGCCGTTGTAGCAATCGGCTTGCAGGATACCGGCGAAGGCGGCCAGATGCTTCTGGGGATGCTCGCCTCGTCGGTCGCTCGAGGCGTAATAGACCGCCGCCGGCGGCGCAGGCCCGGCGAAGGGCCGGTCATCCCGCACATAGGTCCAGATCCGCCCGGTCGTGCACTTGCCCTTCGCCAGGATACGGATGGTGGTGTCGTCGCCATGCAGGCGCTCGGCCGCGAGCACATGGCGTTCGATCAAGTGGAAGAGCGGCATGACGGCGAAGGTCCCGTGGCCGACCTGGTCGGCCAGCGTCGACAACGGCAGGTCGATCCCCTCGCACTTGAAGCGCGCACTCTGGCGGTTGAGCGGGATATGCATGCCGAACTTGTCGAACAGGATCGTCGCCAGCAATTGTGGGCCGATGAAGCCGCGCGGCGTGGCATGGAACGGCGCGGGCGGCTGGCTGATCTTCTCGCAATCGCGGCAGGTGAACTTCTCGCGTACCGTCTCGATCAGCTTGAAGCGGCGCGGGATCTCCTCCAGCGTCTTGGTCACATCCTCACCGATCTTCGCCAGCCGCGATCCACCGCAGCAGGCGCAGGTCGTTGGAGCCTCAATGACGACGCGCTCGCGTTCGATGTCATCCGGCCATGGCTTGCGCACCGGCCGCTTGCGCATGAAGGGCGGACGCTCTGCGTCTTCGCCGCCGCGGCCTGCGCGGCAAGCTCATCCTCGCTCGCCGTGGTGACGAGTTCTTCGAGCTCCAACTCCAGCTGCTCGAGCAGCCGTGCCGTGCGCTCGGAGCGCTGCCCGTACAGTTCGCGTTTGAGCTTCTCGATCCGCAGCTCAAGATGCGCGATCAGCGCCTCGTTGTCCGACAGCTCCGCCCGCGTACTGGCAGCCACCGCCTCGGCTCGCAGCCGCGCCGCACGCTCGGCCTGCAGCGCCGCCAGGGCACTCACAAGGTCCGATGGAAGATCGTCCGGCTTCGATATCATGAAGCCATTGAATCAGATCAAGCAGCAGATTCAAACCGTAAAAGTGGCTATCCGACCCGCGTCGGACGCTGGGTTTCTTGAGGGTTGCGCTCGTTACCGATTCACCGGCAACCGATGGCCAGATAAACCTTCCTCTCTCGAGTCTTTTGGTAAACAGGCATGCTCCCTGGCCATCGTGCCAAATGACCTTCAAAAGATCGCCGCGTTTGCCCCTGAAGCAGAAAAGACCGCCGCCCATGGCGTCGCGCTTGAGCACTTCCTGCACGCGCAGAGCCAGGCTCGGAAAGCCACACCGCATGTCGGTATGGCCCGTCGCCAGCCACACTCGCACGCCCGTCGGGATCGGGATCACCGTAGTGTCTCCAGCCCTCGCATGATCCGTAGCAAAACCGCGACATCGACGTTGCGATCCACGATCACGCGTCGGCCATTCGCGGTCACGACCTCCAGAGTGCCAGTCGCCGCCGGTGCCGCATGCTCCGTCGTCGACTGGACCTCCGACACAATCCGGGCCGGCACAAATCCACCTACCTGACAGCCGCCAAGCTGTCCTTCGCGATAGGCCTTGCGCCACGAAAACAGAAGCTGTTTCGAAAGCCCATGATGCCGTGCTGTCGCCGACACCAGCCGCGGACCCGAAAAACTTTCCTCGACAATCCGCAGCTTCTCGGCAGCCGACCAGCGCCGACGCCGACCAGTCTCCACAATTTCAAGGCGACGCACTTGGCGACTATCAGTAAGGATATCCATACCGACAGTCAGCTACAGACCGGATGAACTCGCAAGACGGCCGTCCTCGGACGAGTACCGACGAAATCACCTCAAGGCGGCTCGACAAAGTCGTATGACGGGTCACACGACTTTGTCTTCACAGCCTCCCGTCTCTTGCAAGGCGGCCTTCGGGGCAGAATGACACGATGGCGTAGGTGATCTTGGTTGAATCCTTAGAGCGCAAACTTCCTGAATACTGGCGGGGGCTGACGCGGATCACCGGGGCAAAGTGAAGTGCCCTTCGGCATGGTAGCACCGATGGCATGATCATATACGTGAACTTGACGGACTGACGTGGTGGCCCCCTTGGACAACCTGCCCGAAGTTTAGAGTGCCGCCGCCAACTATTTCTCCCCGCCAGTTGCCGGGCGTGACATCGGGCAGTTTGAAGTGAGGCTTTGTCTTTCTGAGGCGCGGCATGGATGAGAATGAAAATTATTGAAGTGCGGATAGTGTCGTCCACGACGGCCTAGTCGTCATCTGGTCTCGATTCCCTTGATGAATTTCTTCGTCTTGATTGCGGAGAGAACCGTCTGCATCATGTCCTTCTCCGCCACTGGATTGTAGGTCAGAGCCCAACCATGATCGCCAACATGGGACGGTACGTCGAGCACGAACCCGTGGTTGGCACCTTGGTATTCGATCATCTGCACCGGAACTGACCGTTTCCTTTTTGTCAGTTCTCGACACCACTCCGGATTATTTGCATCGTCCTTATCGCCCATAAAAATCTTAATCGGGCCGGTATAAAGGGCGGAATGCTGCAAAGACGGACTACAGCCTGGAGCAACTGCGAATGCCGCCGCAAAATGGTGCGGATGATCAGACTCTTGTGTCGTCATCGACACCAGTGCCGTGGTGCCCCCGTTACTGTAGCCCATGATGTAGACTTCGTTGACTTTTGCCAGCTTCTTATCGATGAGGTAGTCGAACCCTGAGAAGGCATCGTCAGCGCGACGCCTGCCCCAGTGCAGGTCCGACACGCCGCAACTTTCATTTACATAGCGGGTAGTGAAGCTGTCGAGCACTAGCGCGCCGAAGCCGCCCTTGTTGAGCGCGTCGGCAACGCGAGCCGTCCACTCTTTCTCCGTCGTGGTCATGCCATCACAACCATGCATGACGACCACGAACGGCACCGGGCCCTTCGCATCCTTGGGCGAGTAGACGAAAGCGTTCAACTCGCCGTCCTTCTGCACGTCGCCGAACTCCTGCGGCGTGCCGTTCTTGAAGTTCTTGCTGAAGCCGCTGTCGTAGGGATTGTCCTTCGTCCAGTGCTTTGCAGAGTTGTGAGCGTAGTCGCCCTTCCACGTGATCTTGACTTCGACCGGCTTGGTGTCCGCCAGCGCCGCCGTGGAGAACAGAAAAATGAATGCGATAAACAGAATGCGCATTTCCGATCTCGAATGCTTACAGGTTGAATGAAATTTGGTAGGCAGAACGACTGCTGAAAACTCCGCCCTGGATATCATGACGGGTACTTGCCGACGTTTAGGACGTATTTTGTGATATCGACCTTCTTGTCATCCATGCGCTCAGATTGTGTTCTTGCCTCTTCATAAATATGAGCACGGGTTGTTAGAATGAAGCGCGCGTTCGGTGAACGCCTGACGCGATCCAGAAATTTTAGCAGATGAGCGTCTTGCTGACCTAACGTCTGCAGGTCCAGCCGTACTTGGCCCAGAAAGTCGTCGAAGAAGAATACTGTCTTTTTTCTATCGTCTATTTTTGCGAATCCGTCATCCAGGTCACGAACAGCTACGAGCTGCCAGTTCTCCGCCAGATATTTGTAAGCCAGCATTTCAGCAAGCGTCGTTTTTCCAACGCCGGGTGGCCCAGACACAATGATGACGTTTCGCTTTTCGAGGAGATCGGAGGCTTCCTTAAAACTCGGGTTCTGAGCGTAAACCTTAACCTTCCTCTCGATCTCGTCCTCGGTCGCGTTAGTGAACCCGCTCAGCGCGGCATTGACGATCTGGTCTAGGACAACAGCGCTTGAAAGCCAAAGCTTGATATGAGCCTTCTCAATATCGCGGTTGTCCCTAAGCAGCCGGTTCAGTTCGGCGGGGCCAAGGATATCGCTCTCAGATTGGAGGGAGGGCCCGATAATTTCGGCGAGAACAGCCTTGTTATCCGGTGTCAGGACGTGAGACGTCGCCAAGATATAGCGGGTCGGTTGCAGTTCCTCGATAGAGGCGCGCTCTTTCCAAGCCGTTCGCAAGCTGGCGAGGAAGAAGTCGATCGGCGGGGCCGCAGTAATCGAATCGCCCAACGACTTCACGTCGGCAAGGTCGGCCAGACGTTGCTGCGCGGACCGAATGTTACGCAGCAACGCGACCGGGTCCAAGCTGAAGCAGATTTCCTGCAGTCGGGCCCGAACCGCATCGGAGGTATGTGGGTCAGCTGCCAGCCGCTGATGCGGCGTCGTCGGTTACGGACGCGTGCGCCATCGCGCTATTAGCTTGAAAGACGGCTGCAAGAAGTCCACGAACAGGCGCACTGAGCGATAGAGTTCTGCGAGCAACGCAGCCGCCTCGAGTCCGATAACCAACCATGCGTCGGACTACGGCTCCGTTCTTCTGTTCGACAAACGCCTGGTCGTTCTTGCGGTAGGGTCGGCAACGCGTGAACTCGATGTTCGCCTGCTCGCAATACGCTTTCATCGCTTCGTTTATGAACACGGTATCGTTGTCGGTATCGATGCCTTGCAGCGAGAGTGGCAGCTGTCGGCGAAGTTCTGTCAACACGGTGCTCAGGCGCGTTTGCTCGCGCGCCAGCAACGGCGCACAGTCCATCGAACCGGTCGCAACATTCGTGAGCACCAGCGTCTGGATAAAACTGCCGCGCGCCGAGGGCCCGCTGTGGGCGACCAGATCGGCTTCGACAAAGCCCGGCGCCGGATCCTTCCATTCGGCGGACGTCCGTACCGTGATGCTCCGTCGCAATGCGCTCGCCACCGGCCGGCGCCGCTGGCGTCCACCCTCCTGTCGGATCTTGCCCAGCGCCAGATCGATCGTCGACGCGCTCACCGCCAGCAGCTTCGCGCGGATGCGCAAGACCTGGACCGCGGCCGGCCGCCATGCTGCGGATAACTGCAAGGCCGTCGTCAGGGTTTTTACAGTCGTGACCACCCGCTGTCTATCGCTGCGACCGCGGCAGCGTTATGCTGGGTCAGCGCCGGTGTATGATGTTCGGGGGACTTCGCATCGATAAAGCGGCGCTGGCCGATCTCTCAGATCGATACTTTCATGCCCTGGAACTTCCAAGCCTGAACGGCCAAAGCTTCGCGTTTACGCCGCTGCCAACACGTCTTTGGTATTCATCGGCGGCGGCGCCTGGCGCATTAAGGTCCTTGAAGCGGCGGTAGATCACCAAGCTGCGAGGATTTGCCGCATCCTGAAACGGGTATGAAAGCCAACCAGGCTCGACGCGACAGCACTGGGGCTTGAAGTCTACGTAGCGTCAGGTTGTACAGTCTGAATCATACATGCGGTCTTCGCTCTGAAGCGTCATGATCACTCGGAGAGGCTCGGTTGGTTGTAGCGAATGTGAGGACGTTGAACTGAAGAACTGATGAGGAAGCAGAGCTTGCAGTGCAAGTATCGAAACCCGGACGCCTTCCAACAGCAATGGGGCGGCCCAATTTCGATCGCGATGTGCCGCATGCGAACTTGCCCGGAAGGAGGGCGGCAACACCGTGGCTTTTTGGATTGTGCGAGTATTTGGGTTTCGTTTCTCCTGGATTGTTTTGAGGTTTGGCGAGCGGTTACCTGTTGCCCAGGAAGCCGGGGCGCTCTTCTGCAGCAGCCAAGGCTGGGCAGGTGTGAGTAATGCACGAGCTCGGAGCGGCGCGCGATAACAGTCCCTTTTTGTTCAATTTGGCGATCTTGACGTCCGGCTTTTTGAAGCCGGAGTCTCTGTGGTCAGTGCGCCGGAGTGTGGCTCCGGGGCAGCTATGAAGAGTCTTCTCATCTAAGGAGAGTCGTGTGGAACCGATCTATAACGATCCGAACTCTTGGATGCGCTGGTACGCCGAGCAGCAGGAGTTGCAGCGTGCGGGGCAAGAGGCCGACGTCGACCCTGCGGATCAAGCTGGCTTCGAGCAGCAATTGGGCGAGCTGCAACTCAGCTCTCCTGAGGAGAGTTCCGGGGTTAGTTCCCCCGACACTCCAGCCGCACGGTCGCATGAAAACATCCAGCGTACGGACGTTGGTGGTTCGATGCGAATGCGGCCAAGGTCCAACCTGCGGGACAATTCGTTCAGCAGCACGCGTCACAGTGTCGATGTTCCTAGCGCTCACCTTGGCGCGGGTGCGACGGCCTCGCAGTCTAGCTTGCGTGACCGGTTGTTCAGTAGCACGCGCTACACAGCGCCATCGGAACCGCAGCCTGCGGCGCGGACGAAGGATAGCAAAAGCCGTGGACTGTTTTCTCGTGTTAAGTCAGGGTTCGGCAAAGTCTTCGGAGGAAGTGGTGGCGAAAAGTCGTCCGGCGGCTCGACATCCGAGGTGGCCTCTTCAGAGCTTCGGATGGATTTCGCCAAGCGTGGTCGCCCCGCTGGCCAGGACATGCATCCCGAAGACGAGGCCCGCATCGAGCAGTTCGCGGAAGCAGTCCGAGGATACGAAATTCTCCCCGACGGTAGCACCGGCCGAGGGGACGGAAGGGTTTGCGATGGTACCCTCAGGACCAATTTAGGGCTTCTTAGGGGGTTTGCTCGTTGGCTCCGAGCAGAGAACAGGGGTTCGATGGCTTCTCGGCTTTTAAACGATCCAGAGTCACTAGCCGCTGATATCGCGGATTACAGGGCAGGCGGTGGGGATAATCATAACCGTCTCAAGTCGGCACTGTCTCATTTCAGGAGGTTCGCGCCTAACGAGCAAGAACTCCAAGCCGTCGGGCCCGGGCCGCGCCTGATGGGGCGCCAAATACATTATCCTTATCCCGAGGACGCCCACCTCATTGATGGCCTGGCCAATGAAGAGCTGAACAAGCTCGGATCGGATTCGACTTCCCAGAGGAAAGGTGTCTCGGAACGGGCCAGCAAACAACGTAGGTTTAGTGATTGGCTCCAAAGGGAGGGTAGGGGGAACATAGTCAGCCGACTCACCGGCAGTGATCAGCAGCAACGGTCGTTGATGGAGGATTACAGGGCCTTTACCAAAGCCGAGGGAAAAGTGGTCGTGAGTTTCGATCGGCTTCGGCAGTATCTAGGCACCGAGCCCCAATTGAAGCATCATCATCCTTATCCCGACGACGCCCGCATGATTGATGGCCTGGCCAACGAAGAGCTGAGCAAGCTCGGACCGGACTCGACTTCCCAGAGGAAAGCTGTCCGGAATATGGCCATAAATCAACGTAGGTTTAGTGATTGGCTGCAAACAAGGGGTAGGGAGAGCATAGCGAGCCGTCTCAACGGCAGTGATCAGCAGAAATGGTCGTTAAAAATAGATTACCAAGACTTCCGAGACTGCACCGAAGCCCTCAGAGGATTTTCCGTGGGTTTCAAGCGGCTTGGGCAGTACCTACAGGTCGTTGAGGCGAACGCGGCGTCGGGGTTGTCCCCTCAGCAGGCAAGTGGGCGGGAATCGGCCGGTCCGGAGGGCCGCTTGGATCAACCTACCGGGTTCGGATCAACCTGGCCGCTGCAGCAGGTTGATCCATCGATTCAAGGCCGCAGCGAATTATCGCTTGGCCCCGAGGATTGGCTGGGCGACGAGCATATCCAGAGGGATTACGAGCTCCTGGAGCAGGAGTTGCAGGGGAACAATCCAGATCTCGCCGCCCGGACGCGGTTCGTGGATCCCCTCATAGCCAATTATCATCTGCGCTTGGGCCCCGAGAGCGTCGCGCTAAGCGCATTCCAGCGCATCGTCCATAATCAGAACGGTAACGACACAGCCGACTTCCTGTTCGTGCCAGTGAACGATGCCAGTGCTACGGATCGTCATCGTCGCGGCACCCATTGGTCGCTGCTGTTCGTTGATCGCAGCGACCGGGAACGGCCGGTTGCCTATCATTATGACTCCTTCCGGGGATACAACGACAAGCTTGCAAAAATGCTCGCACAAAGGCTGGGTACGCGTCTGGAGCCTGTCCGCATGACCCGGCAGGGGAACGGTTGGGATTGCGGAGTCTTCGTGGTTGACGGCACGCGGGCGCTTGTTAGGCGACTGGCGCAAAGACGGCCGCCAGCCGTGCTGCACCTCGACAACCTCGTCGCCGATCGGCAGCAACTCCAACGACGTTTGAGGACCGCTCCCAGCAGTGCGCGAGCGGCGGCTGCAGCGGATCGACCGGGACCCTCAACGCAACTTGTCGATTCGCCAGGGTTTTGGCGTGGAGTGGATCAAGCCGGCCAGCCTCCCGCCGATAGCTGGAACACAGCGAACTTCTGGCAGGATTTGTCGTTACCCGCCCATTCGCCAGTGCAAAGCGTCAATCCGCCAAGCCCACCATCATGGGAGCAAAGCTTCGGGACATCGATAGCAGATCGACCGGGACCCTCAACGCAACTTGTCGATTCGCCAGAGTTTTGGCGTGGAGTGGATCAAGCCGGCCAGCCTCCCGCCGATAGCTGGAATACAGCGAACTTCTGGCAGGATTTGTCGTTACCCGCCCATTCGCCAGTGCAAAGCGTCAATCCGCCACCATCATGGGAGCAAAGCTTCGGGACATCGATCTTCGCGCCACAGTACATGCCGCCAGCGCAAGACTTAGGAGGATTCGTCCCTCCGAGTTGGCAACACGGCAATCAACCGGCGCCGGAGAACCTCCGGCGCGGAATGCACTGGCATAACGTGCTGCCGAACGCGGACCGACCACAGACCCACATCAGGATCCATGATGTGCCCTACACGGCCACTCTGGGGCGATCAGGCAAGCAGAACGACATTCACGTTTTCCTGGAATAGGGAGGAAAAGATCGAGCAATAGATGATAGTCGTCCGTGAAGAACCCAAAGAGCTATCGCCCAAAGTTGGTGACGGCGGGAATCGGAAAGGCGGCATATCGTGGGGCCTCCACTTCTCCAGGATGCCGATATCGCGGCGGCGCCCGATGTTCTAGCGCTCGCGCCGCCCATGAGCGCGCTCCTCGCTGACAAAGGGTATGACGGCGACAACCTTCGCGGCGAAATTGTTTCGTCGCGGCGCCAAGCCCGTCCTCCCCAACATATCCAACCGCGTCGTCATCCATCGCTTCAACAAACGCGCCTACAAAGGCCGAAATGTCATCGAGCGCTGCTTTTGCAGGCTCAAAGACTTCCGCCGCATCGCCACCCGATACGACAAGCTCGCCCGGAATTTCTTGGCCGCTGTTCATCTCGCCGCTCTCGTCGCATATTGGCTCAATTGAGTCTGGACTCTAGCTAGCACTACTTTGGCAGATTTATTCACGCCGCTGCTTCCGCCGATTTGTCTTCTGCAGTACGGGCATCGCTGAGGTCGTGGTTGAACGATGAGATCGACGATGGCTTGGCGTACGGCCGGCAGGCTCGGCTGAGGCGGTGGACCGTTGATTCTTTTTTTCCGCCCCGCTTGTGCGAGACGGCGATGCTGGAGGAATGCGTAAGCGGTCATGGTCATGCGCGCATGACGATGAAGGCCCTGCCAGGATCGTCCCTCGAAGTGATCAAGCCCGAGTTCTTCTTTCAACTGCTGATGGGCCTGTTCGCAAATCCATCGAGCTTTGGTCGTGGCAGCTAACGTGCGCAGATTCGTCTTGGCCGGCATATTGGCGAGATAATATTTCTTCTCTCCCGACGTCCTGTGTTCGCCGATATGAGCCAGGCTTCGTCCCCCGGAAGATGCTGCTGGCCCATGTCCTTGATCCGCTGCGGAGGTCCATCAGCGGTCCGCACGCGAACCGCGGCGAAGCGAGCTTCCAGCCGGCCCTTGGTCTCGTTTCGCCAACTCACATTTTGCCACTTAGCATTGGCCAGCATGTCTTCGGCCGCCGTCGACAATACATCGGGAATGTGCCGCTTGCGGGGACGACCTCGACCGGCGACCGGCCAGATCAATTTAACCTCCACCGGATAAACCTTCTGGTGACGAGGGATACCGACGGCCCAGGCCAGGCCGCATGTCGTGAGCCCCTGACGGAACGGCGCGCTGAGGCCGTAACCGGCATCCGCCAGCACACAGCCAAAGCGCATACCGGCTGCCATCACGCGATCGATCTCCGCCAAGGCGATTTCTGGCTTGGTCCGCGCTGCGCGGTGCTCGACTGGAACGCCCGCACGCTTCAAACGCACCGGATTGCTCGTCCAACTCTCGGGAACGAAGAGACGCAATGCCACCATGACCGGCACTTCACCCCGCGCAAGCGTCAGCGACACCAATGTTTGGCAATTAGCCGTCTTGCCGAGAGACGAGGCATATTGTGGAGCGACACCAACCGAACGATCGCCCTTCTTCGGCATCGCCGTGTCGTCGATGACCAGCACCGCATCTTTGCCGCCGACCAGGCGATCGGCCTGAACGAGCAATTCCGCCTCCAATGGCGCCACATCCCAGAGGCCATCAGCGATGAAATGGTGCAACTGGTCATACTCGCCCGGTGCCAGCCGCTCCGCCATTGGCTGGACGCTCTTGCGATCGCCCGGTCCAATCAATCCCGAGATATAAAGCGGACACATCCGCCGCCGCGCCTTGTGCCCTAAACGATCCAGGAATGGCTTGAGCCAGCTCCCAAGCTCGTCTTCCCAATTCGACTTCGTGTCCACCATGGTCGGCCCCCCAAAAGCCGACCACCCATGAATCATTGAAAATCTGATTCGGGAATCTGGAGGGTTCTGTGAGGTCGCGCAGACGCGAACGTACGGCAGACGCCTGTGACGCGACCTCATTGAAGCCGGATTGAACGAAGGCGCGGAAGGGTGGGCACGGTGGTGAGGCTATGGGGATTGTTCGCGATCGCAAGTAGCTATCGGCAGACTGTGTATCTGAAGCGGAGACGTGCTGGTTGCGCATCGGCGGCAATTTGAGACCGGGAGCGTTTTGCAGGCGGTCGCGATCGATGGGCCGCTGCATTGAATGGTTGTCGTCGCGCGGTGTGGCCGCACGACTTGGTGCAGCTGAAGATTCATCTCCATCAAGGCCTTCTGCATATGCTGGATGTGTGAGGCCGCGTACTCCAGCAGACGCTCGCGCTGACGCACGTAGGCTCGCAGCTCGGCAATCTGCCCTTTGGGCCGAAAGCTGGCCCGCAGTAACCCGAATGAATGGAGCCGCTGCAGCCATTGCGCATCGCTAACATCGGTCTTTCGCCCCGGCACGTGCTTGGCATCGCGCGCGTTGACAAGAAACACGGTAAATCCCCGAGCATCGAGAAGCTCGAAAATCGGAATCCAGTAGACGCTGGTCGATTCCATGACGACGGTCTCGACGCCGCATTCAGTAAACCAGTCGACCAGCCGATGCAGAAGACGCGGCCGATCGACTTCCGCTGTGGCCACGATGGGCTTGCGGCGAAGGTGCAGGAGATGCTTCCGTCCGCAGCACGACATCGCCGATCGCGATCTCAAGCTTGATCGCCGGAACCTGACGCTCCTCCAACGCGCTTTCCACGACCAGCGGTGCGAATGTCTACTGCGATGCCTCGCACGGCGCCAACATGCCTCGCTGTCGAAAGCGGCGTCGCCAATCGTAATCTGCCAGCGCGTCGCTCCGTGCTTGCGCGCCACCTCGGACACCTGGGCACCAGGTAGCAGACTCTCGGCGACGATCCGGGCTCTCTCAGCCTCCGAACGCACACGGCGCCCCGACGGTCCTTCGAGGACCTCCAGCCGGCTCACCGGCCCTACCGGTGAGCCGCCCAAATGGACGTCCTTTTTGCTGTCCAATCCCATCCAAACCTCCGTTCCAAGCCGGAGGCTTCTTCGCACATTCATTCTAACTCTGAAGCCAGGGTATCAGCTTCGCGCTTACTAATCCGGTGGAAGCGCGATTCGGCCGATCTGCTTGACCAGAAAACGCCTTCTTCGCTGGTCATGAGGTCGGAGCCGAAAACTGGGCCTTGCTCGCATCCATCGTGGCGACCTGTAAGCTCAACGACGTCAACCCGGTCGCCTACATCGCCGAAACACTCGAGGCGATCATCACGGACCATCCCCAAAGCAAAATTGACGACCTCATGCCATAGCGGTTCCTCAAAACGTCCAGCCAGCATCGATAGGGTCGCGGCTAAGCCCTTACGAAATTCCTGCGGACCACGTCCGACGTGCGATGCACTTCCTGCGCTCCTCCACGGCTTGCATGGCGATGAACAAATGTCCTGCTGACCCTTGCCTGGATGTGGCAGACGGCAACCACAGGGAGGTTCATTACCAATGACGCCGCCGCTACATGGGCGATGCCTCATTTACCTGAGCCAATGACGGAGTGTTGGCCTATCCGCCCGAGGCGTATCGTGGCAGAGCCAAGGACGATTGGAAGAACAGGCGGCCAGATTCGCGGCAAACGGCAAGTCACCCACACCAACAGGTGATTGCACTTCTTACGGAGTACGAGGAGGCTGATTTGAGCTCAACGTAGACCAATTTCCTTCTGAAATGGACGTGATGTTGTTGTTCATCCGCGTCTCCATCGCTTCCAACGCAACAAATCTATCCGGCATGCTCATAAAAAAATAGGGGAGGCCGCGAACTCTGCCGCGAGCTAACCATTGCTAGCTTCATGACATCGCAGAACGACCTTCCTTGGCTCGATAGACCTTCGTTGATCAGGGGTGAGGTGGTCAACTCATAACGGGTGTCGGACCCACACATTCGGTTCCACGTAAACTCCATAGTTCTGCTCAACCGACACAAGCACTGGTACCAATGCGCCCTCGACCTCTGCTGTGCCTGAACGTTCGAACACGGCCCCCGTCCACTGTGACCACTCCGCGATCGTCCCCACGATGGTCATGGAATAGGGGGCGATCTTCACTATTCTGCCTCCGATACTAACGTGGGTTCGTAGCCATGCATCGATTGGCAAACCGTCGGCGCGCTGGAATTCGACATACTCGCGCATAGGCATCCGGGAGCCGAGTTGCTTTTGGCTGGGCCGGACAGGGACAAACATTTCAGCAAAGCCCATCTTCTTCGCGCATGCCTTCAACGCATCCAGCATCGCCACCGCGTAGCCTTTGCCTCTTGTTTTGGGGACAAGAGTGATTTCCAGCGCGCACATCGTGGTTGGCGAGCGCCCAATAAGCCTGTCTTCATGAGCCCAACGGATAACCTGATCCCAACCGCCGTCTGGCAATTCGGTGCGGCCCTCAACGTTGAAAGCGAATGGAATACCGAACGCGCGTCCGACGACCTCGCCATCGACAAGTGCTCCAAAAGCATAATCCAGGTAATCAAAAAATACTGATCTCCCAAAATACAGCTTTGCGGTTGCGTCATGCTGCATGAACTCGGGCCACATACCATCCAACTCCTTGGAAAAGACCGAGGGGATCATGTCCGGTCGTTCCCGCAATGAAAATATCGCTTCGTGCGCTGCCGATGCGGCCTCGCGGTTCGCCACAGCCTCCGGAGCGTTATAGGCCGCCTGCGCCGACGCGACCTCGCGACCGAGTTGAAGCGCTTCGCCCATTCGGCCCAATCGGGCTCGTCCGTTCGCGAGCGCGTTTCGGCCTGCAGCCAGTCGCGCCGTCAGCTCGGTGGGCGCACCTGGCGCCGCGGCGGCGATCACTTGGAGCGCGCCGGAAACGTCCCCGGATCGGCTGAGCGCAGCTTGTGTCTCAGACTGCTGCGTTAGTCTGTCCGCCAGCCGCGAACGGGCAGCCTCGTAGGCGGCTTCGTCTTTAGAGTACGCGGCTTCGGCGGCAGCCACGACTTCCTTTGCTCTGCTACCCGCTTCGGAGCCTTCCAATGCGCCCAGCGCCGAGCGAACGAGATCGAACCGCTCCGTTTCGGTGAGATCCAGGCTGAGCGCGGCGATCCATTCATCGCGGATGATCGACGTTCGGGTGAGCTGCCTGAGCGCGTTGTCTGGCGCAGGACCACGGCAAAGCGCGGCGTGGATTTCCTCCGGTGTGCGATCGGAGCCGGATTCTCGCGTCCGCGTGATGGTAAATGGCTTTCCGTTGTCGTCGATGAACGAGACGGTGACGTAGTGAGCTTTGGGAACACCTTCGCCGCGCCACCAAAGGTAATCGCTAAGGCTCTCCTTCGCCGCCTTCTCGACGGCGTACTTGTCGATGGAGCCTGTGATCGCGAACTCGACCGCATCGCACAGTGTGCTCTTGCCTACGCCGTTGCGACCGGTGATGACGGTGAAGCCCCGTCCGAAATTAATCCGGACGAGATCCCTGAAGCCGCGAAAGCCGCATACTTCGATGAAATCGAGCCTCATGATGTCGCTCCCAAAATGCGAGCGACCTCTGCCGGTGTGGTTTCATTGAGGAACGCGGTAACGGCATCGGGAGGAATGTCCTTCAGCCTGGTACCAGTCTCGTTTCAAAGTTCGACGCGCCGAGCAGCGGCCTGGAGCGTATTGACAGCAGCGGTAGAAGCGCCTTCTCAATGTCATCGGCTGTGGTGATCGAGGCCCTGGCGATCTTTCGGGTCAAAGAGAAATCCTCTTCGATGCGCTCGATCTCGCGCCTTCGGCGTGCATCCTGATCCGGGGTCAGAAAGACCGAATAGACGTTCCACGCCTTCGCTCCGGCGCCTCGCAACGAAGCGGCGTGCCGAACGAGGGCGACACGGTCAGCTTCTCTTCCACCTCGTCAGCCGCCTTTATGAGCGCGCTGAGACGGTGTTGGAATTCATCAGCCGAGGCGACGGGCAACCGCACTGAGTTGGCGAATGAATTTTATCGGGCGCCTGGCTTGCACAGGTCTTAAATACGGAAGGAATCAGAATCGCTATGACCTTCTTGCACGCCGCTTAGACGGTAACCCCCGAGCTTGGCAGCGAAGCGACCTAACAAGAAAGCTTAGTTTGCCGGGAAGATGACTGGCGAGGTTTCCCGACGATAATGCTGAGATCGTCCCGAAATCTGAGCGCGACAACCAACTTCGCTGCGACGAACATCGGTCCGACCAACAGATGGACAGGATTGTCGATCATCGCCGGCCGCCGGCGCTCGAACACCAAGTGCCCAATGATCAGCAATGCAGCGCCTGTGACCATCAGGATAGCAGTAAGCGACTACATCCCGGCGGTCGTCACATGGTTGAGGATCACGGCTGCGGCTTCAAGCAATGCGACCGCAGCGACAAGGATAACGAAACCAAGCGCGAAGTCGAACACAAGCCAAAAGGTCAGCGCCGGAGCGAGTGCGATAATTGGCACGGGGATTTTGATCCCGCACGTTGTGAGGACCCACAGGCTAAGAGGAATGAGGGGAGCCAGGAAGAAGAACAGGATGCCCAAAACGTGCATCGCGCAACTCCATGGGGCGCGATGATACTCCACGTAGTCCGCAAGCCAGCGCCGGAAATAGAAGTTCATGATGCTTGCTTCGCCAGCCATGTCAGGCATGGCACAATTACCGTCTGCCAAGCGCATATGCTGGCGCCCACACATACCTAAATGCGGGAAAGCCTCGCGTCAAATCTCCCAAAAACAGCACATGCGTTAGATTCGTGGACTTGGTGCTCGCCGGACCTGTTTGAGGGCGAAGGCTACGCACTCGTTTGGGTCGTGGCGTAAGATCGGTCAGCGAGAGGCCGGAAACATTTACGCAGACTTTCGAAGTCGGATCGCTTAAGAGCGTTGCACAGGCGGAGCAGACTATACATTTCGGCGGATCACGTCCTGCAGCATCTACTTGTCGAGCGACAGATCGCCGACCAGTTTTCTTCAGCTTGACGTTCTTCTCCCGAGTTGCTTCAGCCGACGCATCTCGGTCAGCAGCAGACCGTCACACTTCTTCTTCCAATTGAAGTAGGTCGCTTGGCTGATCCCGGCCTTGCGGCAGTTGTCCGCGACCGGGACCGTCATGGCCCCGCTTGAGAATAAACGCCTTCTGGCCGTCCGAAAACTTCGAGGCCTTCATCGTCGGTCGCTCCTCCCAGCCGAGGGGATTCGGCAGCGAAAACTCTCGCCAAAGATGGTCCAGTTTGTCGGCCTCAGATCAATTTGAAGCTTTGGGAAATCTGTCTTGTGGAGCTGCGCGAACAGCGCCGTGGCAAGCCTTCTCACCCTTGTAGTTGGCCAGCGCCTGAACCAACAAAGAGATGTCGTGCTGTTTCCGTTCAACCGGAACCTGCTCAGAACTATCCAGCGACTTCAGCGCCGCCTCAACCAACTCGATCGCGCGATCCTTGTTGCCGCTCTCGTAACAAAACTGAGCGACCGCCGGATAGGTCAGGTGCTTGAGGCCGTCGCCCCGTTGCGGAGGATTCAGCGCCAGGATGTGTTCGGACAACTCCTTGCCCATCTCAAGGCGCTCGGCCCGGGGGAAGTGGGAGTTATCATTCGCCGGATTGAAGAGTTGGTGCAGAGCCTCTCCCATCCATTCCTCAGAGTGTTTGTCGATCGCGTCCCGAACAAATTGGCGCATGACCTGCAAGCCGGATTGCAAGTCACGCAGTTTATGAAGCAACAGATCCGCATGGAGCATGCGGTAGTTGAGGCTGTCCGGCATCGCAGCGAGGGCCTCTTCGACAACCGAAAGCGCCTTCGCCCAATCGCCCGCCTCCAGCGCGCGCATAAGTTTGAGGAGGCGTTCGCCTTTAACGATCCGCTCCGCATCGGCGGCTTTAGCTTTATCGCTGGTGCGCCACGCGCCGTTCAAAATTTTTGGAAGAATGTCATCGAGCTGCTTCAAAGAGCCAATAAAGGCGATGTGGCCGTCACGATCGACGACGAACAAGGTGGGAATCGTGGCAGTATAGCTGCGTTCCATCCAGAGCTTGTGCATTTCGCCTGAGCAGTCGAACCCCATCCGGTAGTTGAGATTCGGCACCTTGTCGGTCAGCCATGCGTCCAACTTGCTTCGAGCCTCGTCCACTGTCGCAGCCCGTTCATAAATAGCGAGTCCTACGACCTCAACTCCTCTGTCTTTGTATTTTTCTTGTAGCTCGGCCAGAGGGAACAGCGCCGCCACACAAGGTGCGCACGAAGTTGCCCAAAAGTCGACGATGTACACTCTCCCCGGCTGGAAGCTGGCGAGGGGTTGGCCGCGCAACCAGTTCTCCACCTTGATCGGAGGAGCTGGCGATCCTAAGCCCAGCACCAAGTTACCCTCCGAAACGCATGCTGACATACCGCTGTTCATTGCTTTCTTCACATGCAGTTGTGGCCGGTCGGCGAGTCCTGCCGCCGACGCAGGGAGTTCAAGTATCGTGCCAACTGCAAGAAGGGGCAGCAGAAGAGCGCTTTGCATGTTATTCAAGGCTCGATTGGGAATGTGCGGCGGACCGGCTCGAACATCACGTCGTGAACGCGAGAGGCTCAATGGTCGCGAACACGACGAGCGTCAGCGTCATCGGGCATGCGGATCGGGTCAAGCCGCTAGGCAATTCGCTTGGACCTGGCCCACATACTTGCAAGTCTCGGTGGCCAACATGAAGAAGGATCTACACGAGGCCTCCACAGCCGGGAATTGGTGCGAAAAACTCTAGCCAAAATCGTCACACTCGGCTGCCGCCCCTGATCGATGAGCTGTCTGGTTAAGGGTGACGGTCGCATCGCCGCGCGCTTGAAAAGCCTCGCCAGGGTCGATCTCCTCATCCTTGATGGTGTGAACGGCCTCACCTCAACGGCATCATAGTGCCAAGGCGTGGCCGCCAGAGCGCCACAAAGAAGGAAGACCGTCCACGACGAAGTTTACGTTGATCCGCCACAACGTCAGGCCGCCGTAGCTCGCGATCGCCGAGCTCGGGGATCTTCATACACAGCCCTGTCTGCCAATCCGTAGCGATCAGAGATGCAAGCTGTGCTTATGACGTAGGGGCGATCGCCAGATCCACAGCACGGAGGCCGCGCCCAGCACGCTGCTGGCCAATAGCGTAGTGCGCAGGCCAGGCCCGGCGCCGACCACACCGCCAAGCAGTGCACCTAGTGGTGCAAGCCCCCACACTACGCTTCGGATGCTCGCGTTGACACGACCCTGCACCCGGTCCGGAGCTAGCGCGTATCGAACGAGGACCTGGTGTACGTTGTAGATCTCCTGACCGAACCACAGCACGAACTGCGAAAGCGCCACGCACACGATTGCCGCCCATCGCGGCTGCGTGAGAAGCGCTGTCAGAGTCATGCCTGCGGCGCTGAGCGCCAGGGCGACCATCAACACAGGCCCAAGGCCTATCGTGCGGCCGGCCCACGATGCGGTGAGCGCACCCACCACACCACCGAGGGCGCCGATGCTGAGTACTACCCCTGTCGTCCAGCCGTCCAAAGCTAGATGCTTCGTCAAATAGAGCAGAAAGACAGCGGAGTAAGCGTTGTAGCAGAAGATGAAGCTGCCGGTGGCCAACGTGACAGCACGCAGAATTGGGTTGCCAAACACCGTCGTCAGTCCTTCCGTGATCTGACCGAGTACCGAACCTGATCCAGCGGGCGGTGGCTCAGCCGCCCGCATTGGCACCAGTAGCAGCAACGCGGTCGCGAGCACGAAAGAGGCCGAGTCGGCGAGAATTGCGAACGGCGCGGAGAACGCGCTGACTAGCCAGCCTGCGAGGAATGGACCGACTGCCACAACGCCAGATCTGCTGAGCTGCCAGGAACTCTGCGCCCTGACGAGTCGAGCCCGATCCACGACCGTCGGCACACATGCCAAATAGGCCAAGTCGGCGATAACTGCGGCCGTCCCGACAAGCGTGGTCGCCATATATAGCAGGAACATTCCGAGTTGCCCAAGGCTGGCGAGAATCGGAATCGTTGCGAGCGTTACCGCCATCACCAAATTGGCGGTCAGCAGGATGCATCGGTGTGGGAGGCGGTCCACGAGCACCCCGGCGAACAGGCCGATCATCAGGTTCGGCGCCCGGCCGCAGGCAAGCAGTAGCCCGGTCTGTGCCGGGCCGGCCTCCAGCAGAGTGATTGCCGTCAGCGGTAGCGCCAGCACGGTCACTTCGGAGCCCAAATCCGACACCGTACGCCCGGCGAGCAGTGCCAAATAGCTGCGTGGCAATCCACGAGCTGTTGTGGAGATCTCAGCGGGATTCACGCGTCGATGACCAGGCTCGAGGCCGACAAATAGCCCAATCGGGCCAATTCACTGCCGGCGATGCCCTCGAACTCCGCGATCTGCGCGGGCGTCAAATCCTGCGTGTGGCGACCAAGGCGACCGGCGTGCAAAGGCTTGCCCGTGGACTCGGCCGCCGGGTGGCCGTAGGGCCGTTCGAACAATGCGTGCTCACATTCGGCGTGTCGCAGCACGGCCCCGTCCCAGGGCAGGTGCAAGTGATTCAGAACTCGCATAAGGCTGGAGCGGGGACTCGTCACCAGATCTTCATAGCGAACCTCAAGATAGCGCTCTGGCGGCGCGAGGCGATGCGGCTGAGATACAATCTCGCGCCAGCCGTGCGCGGCTTCAGCTACGGTCCGGTAACCCCACTCCGGTACGGTTCTCAAATGCGAGGCCGCTAGGTCGCGACCATCGCGTACGATGTGCACGAAATGCGCATCTGGCCACAGACCAGCGAAGACGTCGATTTGGGCGATCTTGCGTTGCAGCTTCAGGCCCCATCGCTTGGCTCCGGTTTGCGCTCTGCGGAACTCACCAATCTCGTTGATCAGACTGCATCTGTCGGTGAACGAAACGATGTCGCTCGCTAACTCCTTCATCACGTTCGTGACGAGTCTACGCACGTCGTCGAAGTTCAAGCCGAACCGCAGGCATTGCACTACGAAGTGCGCGCCGTCATACCAGAACGGGTCGATTGCGCTTTTGACAATGCCGGTGACCCGTGGGTCATTAGCAGCGAGCAAGTCGGTCGCGTCCAGGACATGCGGGCCGAGGTTCGGCGGTTCTAGGAAATCGATCTCCGGCCCAACGACCAGATCGCGATGCGAATCCAGCACGACGCTCAGCAAGGTCGTGCCGGACCGGTTATCGCCCCCGAGCAGAACCGGCGAGGTGGAGAACGCGGCGGCCTCGGGCATGGCGGTGTCCCCTATTCGACTTCTCGTGTTCATGGATGGCTCGGCTCGGTGAACCAACGCCGGACCGAATCCGCGGTTGCGAGGAAGTGATCACCGGCAAACCGCACCGCCGCGGCCATCAGGTCCGTATCGCGGCCAGTACTCTCTAGTCGGACCAGAGCCGCCGGCAACGCCTGCCCGGCGGCTTCAATCGCGGCCTGCACGTCTGCATCGGACAGCGCGGCAGACGGCATGAAACGGCCACCGTACTGCATAAGGAAGCCGCGCGACCACATCTCCTGGAAGAACGCGAAACCAAGATCGGCGTTGGCAAACACGACGTCGAACATCGTGGGCCATGCGAACGCGCGAGCCCGCACCTGTTGGCTAGCGAAGACCCCGTTGAGACCGTTGATAATTTGCATGCCAACCTGTCGCATCCGGGCGAGCGCGGCGCCGTTGCGCAGGGCGTCCAGGGTGCTCAGCGCTGCCGCAAATGGGGTGATCTCGCGTTGATAGGTGTTGCCCAGGTAGGTCTTCTCGGCGGCGTTGAGCACCTCCGCTCGCCCTGCGACCGCCGAAAGTGCCATGCCGTTGGCCAGTCCCTTGCTAAGTGTGATCAGGTCGGGTGCAAGCCCGACCGCGGTGTGATAGCCGCCGAGGCCGTAGCGGAATCCTGTCATAACCTCGTCCAGGATAAGCAGGGCGCCGCGCCGGTGGACGAGATTTTGCAATTCCCTGTGATATTCGGGTGGGAAGAAGTTGACCTCGGGTGTGATGATTACCGCGGCGACGCGCTGCTCACCGGAAAGTTTCTCGAATAGGTCGAGATCGTAGCGGAAGTCGACACTGTCCCGGTCCCGGTCGGGTAGCCCCATCGCGGGACGGTTCTGCAAGTGCCAGTCGTGCCAACCGTGATACCCGCTGGTAAGCACCAGATTCGTACCCATGTGCGCGCGAGCTAGGCGGATTGCGGCGGTCGTAGCGCAGGAGCCGGTGCGGAAAAACAACGAGCGTTGCGCTCGTGGGAATATCTCCGCGAGCCGTTCGGCCAGCTCGATCCGGTGCACGGACAATGGCCCGGGCAGGATGCCGCCGGTGCGGCGCAGCTCTGAGACGACATGATCGACGACCGGTTCATATCCGGCTCCGAGCGGTGCAGCTCCACTACAGGAGGTGAGATCCACGTATCGTCTTCCGTCGACATCCCAGACATGCGCGCCGGAGGCACGGCTCATCACGAGGGGAAAACGCCGATTGAGATCCCATTTCTCTGACGCGGTAACCCGTAAGGCACGGCGCAGTGCCGATTTGTGCGTATCCGTCACCGCCAACGTGGCATGGGGCGTGCTGAACATAAGAATTCTCCGGTCTCAGCCGATCAGGCCAGTTGCGTGATGATTCTGCGCGCGATCCGCAGCGCATTCGCCTGAATGGTGAAGGTCGGGTTGACCCCTCCGGGATACGGGAAGAACCCGCCGTCCGCGACGTAGAGATTGTCGATGTCGTGCACGCGACCCCAGCGGTCGACCACGGACTCCCTTGGATCATTCCCCGCTCGACAGCCACCATGCAGATGACCGCTACCGAACTGATACATGGACTCCTCGTAAGCGATCTTTTTCACGCCCGCCGCACCAAGCAGGTCCGACGCGCGCCGGGACAAATAACCTAATCGCCGTTTGTCCAGTGGATGAGTCCGGTATTCGAGAATGATGTTGGACAAGCCTAGCTGATCGTGACTGTTAGCTAGTCGAACCGCGTTGCTGCGCATAGGTTGGTCGGCCGCCAGGAAATGCACTCTCAGCGTGACGTTTCGGCCACGGACCTCCCGCTGTGCCGGACTAGCTTCGTAAATAAGTCCGCCTAGCCCGGAGGGTGCCTCGGCGTCGAGGTAATGATCGGTCATTGCAACGGTTGAGAACGGCCCGCCGGGCGGATGCGAAGGCACGCGGTCGATCGTGACGGTGCCAGACACGTAGCCGCTGACCTTGAAGCAGATGCCGCGCCCGAGCATGCCACTGGCGTTGCCGATGCCGTTAGGCGCCGCTCGCTGCGCTGAGCGTAGCAACAAGGCGGCAGATTGAATCGCATTGCCAGCGAGCACCACGCAGCGGGCGCGGACCCGGGCGCGCTGCCGAGTGACCACGTCCAGCCATTCCACGGAGTCCGCGCGGCCAAGGCTACCAAGCGCGATATGTACAGCTTTGCTGCCAGGGGCGATCGACAGCGCGCCCGGCGGCAAGGAGACGTCAGTGAACGAGGACCGCGCATCGGCCCGCGCGCCGCTTGGACAGAGGTGTTCGTTACAGGGGCCGCAGCGGTCACAAGCCGCGTGGCCGCGGTACGGGATAGAATTGATTGCCAGCGGGGTGGGAAATGGCAGCCGGCCGAGACGTCCGCCCGCAGTCGCGATCAGTTCGCCCTGCAAGCTATATTTGTGCGGCGGCAGCACGGCGGGATCGCTGGGGGGCTCGAGCGGATCGGCACCAGCTAGTCTAGCTATCCCGATCCGCTGTTCGAGCTCCTCGTAGTAGGGACGTAGTATATCGTAATCGACAGGCCAGACCGGATCGAGCGCGTCCGCGGCGACATGCGCTCTCGCGTCGAAATCGACGGTGCGATAGCGGAATGCGATGCCTGCGTACAATGTCAACCCACCGCCGAGCGCCGAGACTGTCCAGGGTCGACCCAACGGCCTCAATGTACCGGTAGGAGAGCGCGCCAGGGCGGCATCATCGACGCCGTTTCGAACCGTTGCCAGTGAGGCACCGGCGGGAAGCGTCCGGCCTGCTTCGAGGACGAGCACCCGGAATCCTTTTCGGGCGATCTCGTGGGCGACGATTGAGCCACTGGCGCCACTGCCAACTACACATACGTCAACGGACTTGGACGTCATTGTCCCACCTGTCGCAAGAGACATCGGCCAAGACTCATGGCGAAATGTCTATCAATGGGCAGGACGGCTGCGTAAACTGTTACTGCCCGCATCGAACGTACGGCCGGTCAGACCGTCGCGACCCACTTTGAAATTCTTACAATATGACGCTCCGTAAGGATCAAGTGCTTTGAGCGGTCTGTTGCCTGAATACGTTCAATATCCGCGGAGGTGGCGAGCGATGAATTTTGAAAGACAAGCCGGTATCCTCAAAGAGCACCTGGCGATGAAGCGGGCGGCAACGAGCCGCGCTGACATATCCCCATCGGCGGAAGGCTACCTTGGCGTTGAGCGCACGCCATGATCATACGGGCCCTTCTTGCACTGCCGAAACGAAAGCTCCGCCTTTTTGAGTTCGAACGAGAGATGTGTTCGCCAGTGAGCGACAATAGCTCTCGAGGGCAAGACGAAATTAAGGGTATAGCAAACAAACCCCGATTCAGAGGGGCACAGATGTCAAGCCATACAAGGCTGGTGAGGTTCAAACCCTGGAGAGGCACGCGAGACCAATAAAGGCTGCGCTGATGATGCAGCCTATCAAGATATTTTAGCGGTCTGCCCATACGCCTTCCGGTGCGGGCATCTAGACCTTTCATTTTCGTTTTTGGGCATTGCCTTCATCTTCATAAAACGACGCAACCTTTCAGCGTTGATTGGCCCGGAGATTGGGACTTCATTCTTGGCCTCTGCCAGCCTCTAGCAAGCTGGATCCGTACCCCTCACCAACGGGGTGCATAGCCCCTAACTTCCGCAGGAGCCTGGCGCATCTCTTTAGTTCAACTTGTAGGAGGCCTGGAAGAACGTTCCCCATCGCTCCATGCTGTACTTCGCAAGAGCATGGGTCTGATCGGGTATACAGCCTCTGCAGTTGGTGACGTCGCTATCGTTTTTGGTCCACATTGCCCAATACCGCGCACCAACGCCGATGCTGAAATTATTGGTGAGGAAGTAGGATAACATAGTTTCGATCTGAACGCCCGCACCGCCGTTCCGCGCTGATAGTAGACTCTAGTTTTAGGATCAAGAAGATGATGATCGCGACCATTGAAATCGGTCCACGGCAAATAGGCAACGTCGGCGCCTAAACGCCAGCGTTCGAGCAGCATGGCCTCGGCGCTGAGACCGACGCGAGGTGCATTCCAGTCAGTGTCTTGACTGCCAATGAGCCTCCGATCGCCCGGCGCCAGGCACGCAAGGGTGGGGGAGGCGATCTGTAGGCATCCTACCGTATCGGACTTCTGGCCGTAGTAAGTCCATCCGAGAAAAGCGCCCAATTTGTAGGTGCCGTCGCGGAGAAAATCGTAACCAACATCGGCCGTGTAATACGTCAACCTCCCATTTGCCTGGCTTGATAACATATTGCTATACGCGCGGCCGTAGATGCTCGAATCTTCGTTGTTGTGTTTGAAGCGTCCGACACCAATATTGCCCTTCAGGAAGATCCCCCAGGGGTTATCAAGGCGGGCAAAGAGTTCGCCGGAAACGCCATCTAATCCCTGATAGGTGAGCCTTGAGCTAGGAATAGCGCTCTCTCCAGGCATCGGGGGTGGGAGGGTGAAGTCCCACTGGAATGTTCCCCGGCTGAGCCAAGCCCGTGAGCCGCCTTCAATCGACCAATCATCCGTATATGCAACGGGCTTCGCTTTGGCAGTCGCTTTATCCGAGTACAACGCCGCATCTGACCGCGCTGGACCGCTGGGATCGCCCCAGAGATGGTAATTCAGGCCGATTTTTCCGACGTGATAGCTGCTAGAAAGGCTGCTTGTGCTGGGGGGGATGATCGCAAATGGCGGACCCTGCATGGTCGGGGGTGTCGCCAGACGTGTCCCATCAAAGCTCATGTAATCGTACTCGAATTTCAAGGACCAAGCAGGCGTGAGCGCTTGCTCAATGCCGGCTCCGACGGTCCAACCGAAACGGCCGTAATCGAATTGCGTGACGTGCCGCGGAAAGCCGGCAAAGCTTTCATCCCAGAATTCGTTGTTGTTGGCGATCTCGCCGCGATTGTTTTGCCAGGCCACCCCTGCCTTGACGTAGCCCAGCGTGCGGCCCTGCGGGCCAAAAGCGTAGCCGACACGAGCGGTCCCTGAGACAAAGACGTTTGGACCTGCCTTGCAGGTAGCAATCACGACATTGCCTGAGAAGGCAAGGCAGCTGTTCGTGCCATCGGAGACAGCATGGCTCGCGTCTAACTCGGCGCCGAACACCCAGCCATTCGTCTGCCAATTGTAGCCGATCTGTCCTCCGGCCAGAAACACAGGCGTGTTGACGATGTCGCCATAAATTGATGGACCGTAGGGGTCACTGAAGGAAGTGCGGCCATGGCCGCCGCCGCCGTGCACGCCGATATATCCTCCAGTCCAGCTCCACAGAGCCACTTTCATGGCCGGATGGAGATCCGCTGAATGGGCGGCGCCAGATGCGACGAGTGCAAATGCTGCTGCGCCCCAAAAAAGAACTCCAGATCCCATATCACCTCTCAACAAACGACGATCTTCAACGCAGCTCGAGGCGTGCGTTGTGTTATCGCTTCTACGCCGCGTGTGGTGTGCAGGATCCGGGCCAGCGCGCGCTATGCACATTGCCGGGTTTTTTGGTCGCGATGTCATCTTTCCGACAAGACCCGTTGTGATCGAAACAAGCCGTGCGTCTTTGGTGAAACACAACGCATGCTGTACGCGGCACCGCCGATCGACCGTTCCAGCCAACGCTCTTGCAAAAGGCGGTGATTGCTTCAATCTTCTTGCACCCGCGCGGTGAAATAGCAGTCCAAGAAAGTTCAGCCGAGATAGATCAAATCGCAGCTGAATTGCTGGACATATAAACACCGATCGCAAACGCTATCTGGGCCGCGTGATCACAGCAGCAGGCTATGTCAGCTGGGAGGAGTTCATGGCCGACCAGGGGCGACTGGCAGATAACGTCTGCCGCTATGAGGCGGGACACTCTGGCGTTCCGCGCAAGGGGCAGCCCTGTTACAACGAATTGCGATCTGCGGCCGTTGCGGACGGCGCATGAGCATGCGCTACACGGGCCCGAATGCCGATTATCCGGTCTATTGCTGCCGTTCAGATCGGGATCAGCAAGGCAGTGCACTTTGCCAGGAAGTCCGGACCTTTGGCGGTTGACCCGCTGGTTGAGCCGGTGGTCCTCGATGCCCTGGTGCCGGATCAGATTGAGATCGCACTCGCGGCGGCGGGCCAACTGGAGCAGGAGAGCCGTCAGCTCGGGCGCCAGGCGCTTCGGGTGGAGCGCGCCCGCTACGAGGCCGAGCGCGCTCGGCGTCAGTATGACGCCGTAGAGCCCGAGAACCGTCTTGTGGCGCGCTCGCTTGAGCGGGTTTGGGAAGAGAAGCTGCGTGTCGTCGAGACGGTCGAGTAGCAGGATCGGTCATCCTCTCCGGAAGCGGCCAACTTGACCCAGCAGAGCGGGCGCGGCTCAGATAGCCGTACACGGCGCCGTTGCTGACGCCGACGCTCCGTGCGAAGGCCCGCTCCGGTGCGCCTTGAACATGCTTCAACCGAAGGACTTCCTTGATCCGGCGCATCGACAATCTCTCGGGTAGGCATTGGGCTTCCTCGTTAACGACGAGGTCATCCCTAAGCCGTAGAGTTGTCGGCCGAAGCGGCGCAAGCCTCCGAAAACCTTGCTCACGATCCCGCGAAATCGTTGCTCACGATCGTCTGAAACCTCTGCTCACGATCCCCTGAAATCCGCGCTCACGATCCTGCGAAACGCGCACGCGTTGGATTTGGCTCGCGCCGATAAAGACCAGATGCTCCTGCGTTCCGAATGGATTCTCACTATCAGCGCTTCCAAGAGGAGGCGCTCAGTTGGCCAAGAACCAATCCGGGATGAAGAACGTGGCCGCGCGCATGGAGCACTGCCAGCTGGCTATTTGCCCCCGGTGACGCCGCTAAAGAAGCCGGCAAAGACCGGTCAGCCGAAAATCTCCAAAAATCGCAAGCTGGCGCTAGGATTTCAGTTGCGGTCTCCCGCTGAGAAAGCGGTGACATACGACACACCCGAGCGCTTACTTGTGACTTATTTCGCCGCCGGCTTCATCATCGCTTCGACTTCTGCGCGAAAAGCCTGGCGCGATGCATCACGCGAGTAGAACATGAGGCCGCCCGGATAGACCGTGAGTTTGACGCGCGGCCCTGAGGCAAAGGCGGGCAACTGATCGAGCACGAGCTGCGAGCGGAAATAGGGCGTTACGAGGTCGAACAGGCCGCGCCCGACCAGCACCTTCATTTTCGGATCCGTCGCAAGGATCTGGCGCAGCTCAAACAAGGACTGCGGGGGACCGGCGCCAAAATCCCAGGCCCGCGTAACCGCGGCGTTGCTCAACTCATAAGAGCCATCTGGCCGCCAGTTCAGCTTGCGCGTCAGGAGATCGACGGCGGCACTGGTCAGCGGCGCCCGACGCGTCTCGCCCGAGGGATCGCCAAATCCGGGGCTACCGAAATCCGGATAGGGATCGAAGCCACGCACGGAGGCGTCGTAGAGGCCGGTCACCTCGCCGTTGTTGCGGTCGAGCTCGCGGCTGAATTCGGTGATACCGAAGCGGCCCCCCGAGCCTGCGGCTCACCGTCTGGTCAATGCCGGTTAGCGTGGCGACCTTGTCAGCCAGCCGCGTGGTCGCCTCCTTGTCCACCTTGCCTTTGACGAGGTCGGTCAGGAACTCGCCGCGCGCGTAAGCTTCGACGTCGGCGAGATCGGTCCGCTTCACCGGTCCCTTGGCTCCGCGCACGGTCGCGACATAGCTCGGCAGCGTTGCGACGTATTGAAGAAGGCTCGTGCCAGACTCGCGGTAGTCAAACACGGGTGAGATCATGATCAGGCCCTTGACGCCGACGCCCTGCTGCATCTGCAACTGGCGCACCACCTTTGGCCCGCGAATACCGCCATAGCTTTCGCCCGCGACATATTTTGGCGACAACAATCGGTCGTGCTTCTCGAGCCAGCGGCGGATCACCAGAGCGAGCGCGTTGACATCGCCGTCCACGGAAAAGAACTGCTTGCGGACATCCTCGCCGGTCGCTGCGAAGCGGCCATAGCCGGTCCCGACCGGATCGATAAAGACGAGGTCGGTGAAATCGAGCCAAGTCTCCGCATTGGGCTTCACCTCCGGAGAGGTCGATGGTGTGACCTCGTCGGCATTGATCGGCAGCCGCCAAGGACCGGCACTGCCGAGCTGTAGCCACGCCGACGATGCACCAGGCCCGCCGTTGAAGAAGAACGTGACGGGGCGTGTGGCGCGGTCGCCACCGTCGAGCTGATAGGAGGTGTATGCGATGTCGGCCTGCGGCTCGCCCTTGTCGTCAAACAGGCGGATGGAACCTGCGGTCGCCGCGAATGCGAGCGTCCGACCCGGCAGCTCGAGCGTTTGCCTGGTGGTGGAGTCCGGCGGAAGGCGATGCTGCTCGGCCGCTGACGGCGTGCCAGGTGTTTAGCCGGCGCGCGCGCCGGGACTGCCCTTCTGGTCGGCCAGCGTCGTGGCCTCGGGGCGCGACGGCGGATTGTCGGCCAAAGCGCTACCCATCATGCCACCGGCAAACAGGGCCAGCGCAACAGCGGTGCGGCGCAGCACGATCCTATCAAAGTCCATCGAGTCTCTCCCGTCCCGGCCGCACTTTCGGCCCGGCTACACTTGGCGCGCATGAGGCGTGTCTCCCAAAAAGGCCCAAGCACTTAGCTGACAATCGAGGAACACCAAACCCACCAAGTCCGGTAGTATCCAGCTCTCGCCCTCACGGCAGCAGCGCCAGTCAGGAGACGTGCTTGCAGACGGCAATCACTTGTCGACGAGAAAATGGATGACTTACGAGCGTTCGGCGCACGCTGTATCAGAACAACTGAATCTCGTGTCAATCGAAGCGCTTGATTGCGAGAGTTCGACGATAACCGAGCTTCCGTGCCCCGAGCGCTGACCGCAATTACGTCATCGTTTGCAAATTTGACCCCGCATTGCCTCATCAGGAACGTTACCGGAGAACAGACCGTCAGGATTGGGGGGGCGATTTCGAATCGGATCGGTGTCGTCGATGGCAGGACGGACCAGCATGGGTGCGCGGCGCGAGATCACGGCGGCAGTGGTAGACCGCTATCGATCTGCAGGGCGGGCAGATCAGGGGCGCACTCTCGACGAACTTTGCGCGGTGACGGGCTGGCATCGCAAGCACGCGGTTCGGGCGCTTGCTAGCCATGTCGCGATTTCGCCGGAGGCCCGGCGGCAGCCGAAGGCCGACCTATGGCGCCGTCAGGGATGCGCTGGTGGCGCTGTGGGAAGCTTCGGATCGGATCTGCGGCAAGCGGCTCAAGGTCATGATTTCCACGTTGCTGCCTTCGCTGGAGCAGCATGGCCGGCTCAATCTCGATCAGGCCGACCAAGCGCTGGTGCTCGGCGTCAGCGCAGCCACGATTGATCGCCTCCTGGTCGGACCAAAATTGTCGCGGCCGGCGGTAAGCGCCGGCGGGTCGGCTTTTATTCGACGGTACGGCGTAAAGTACCGATCCGGACGTTGAACGACTGGCACGACCCGCCACCGGGGTTCTGCGAGGTCGACATGTGGCTCATAGCGGCACCTCTGTAGCTGGCTCGTTCATTCAGACGTTGACGGTGGTCGACGTCGCGACCGGTTGGACCGAATGCATGCCGCTGGTGACCCACGAAAGCGGCCTCGTCGTGCGGGCCATGGAGCGCGCACAGAGCCTGTTTCCCTGGCTCACTCGCGGCGCCGACTTCGATCACGACAGCGCGCTTATGAACGATGTCGTCGTGCCCTGGTGTCGGACGCAAAAGATCGAGGTGACACGCTCACGCGCCTACAAGAAGAATGATCAAAGCCGGACAACCCACCACCCACATCTTGTGCGGTGTGTTGATGCATTCGAGTCTGGTCGTCACTGGCCTTGCCCCTATATGTGGAACGGCCCGCGTGGCAAGAGCTTTTTCAGTCGTTTTCACACGTTGGAACGGTGCGGTCATATGTCCGTCCTTTGCGCGCTGCACAATATGTCCCCTGGCCTCGATGAGATCCGCGGAAGGAGGGGCTAAATCAAGTTTACGCGCTTGCCGTGGGATTGCCCCTTGGACCAATCAATTGCCCTTGGACAAATCAAAGGAATCGAGTGTTGCACCCCCCGCAACCATGCGCTCTGCGAAACAGTGTTATGGAACGGCCTTCATGCTCTACCTTGACTCCATGATCAGCTTGCTTGGCCCGAGTCTCTTGGTCTTTGCCGATTGCTGCAAGGGATTAGCTTCGGTGGCGAATACGGCCGCTGACGTGGTTCAGGATCGCCTCCACGATGTGTGGCAACACGCCAAGCCGGTGCGCCATCACCGCGGACGCTGACTAGCGGTCTCCTGACTCGAACTATTGAACTAGGAGTGGACCCCGACAGCCCCGTGAGGGACGCCAGTATGAGAATGGCTGCAGCCCGATATCACGCTGTCAACCTTCCTCGGCTTTTGGGCTGGCAGGGCCGCAACGTGCTGTGCCCAGCGCTGAAGTGCCTCGCGCATCTCGGTCGCGTACCGAGCGCGGTTATATACCCCGGCAACGCCCGCCCGGTGACCGCTGACATGGTTTAGGATCGCCTCCACGATGTGTGGCAACACGCCAAGCCGGTCGGCCATCACCGTGGATGCCGATCTCCGAAGATCGTGAACTGTCCAATGGGGCAGGGGTTCGCCCAGGGCTTCCGCAATGCGTGCATCAAGCGCCGTCTTCGACTTGGACCAACCCGAGAAACCACGATGCGGGCCACCGCTGCGTCGGGGTCCCTCACCAAAAAGGAAGTCTCGGCCGTTTCGGCGGTGCGGGAGTACGGCCAAGGCGGCGGGAACCAATGGTAGCGAGTGCTCGCGATGGTTCTTGGTCCGGGCGCTTGGCAGCGTCCAGAGCCCCGAAAAGGTATCAAGTTCGGCCCATTGCATGCTGCCTACTTCATCACGGCGTTGGGCTGTGAGCAGCAACAGACGCACAATGCGTCCGTAATCGTCATCGCCACAGGCGTGCCAAATGGCCGATAGCTCCGTCTCCGTGAGGACCCGTTCGCGGCTTCCCGGCTGCGCGGGTCGGTTAGTGCCGAGAACCGGGTTCGCAGCAATGTCGAGGCCCTCGCGTATTGCCCAGTTGAACATTGAGGATAGGGCTGTAAGGGCGCGGGCTGCTGAAACCGCTCCATGAGCTGATGCGAAGTCAGCGATACGAGCCGAGATATGGCGGCGGGTGATCTGGAAAACTGAGACGGGATGGAGGGGTTTCCAACTGACCAACAAGTAGCGTTCTATTTCAGAATAGGTCCGGGGCTTCAGCCTTTGTTTGGCGTTCCGGAGATATTGATCCGCGATTGCCCGGAGTGTGTCGGCCGCCTGCAGGCGCGCCTTGGCTTTCTCGTCCGCCGGGTCTTTGCCATTGGCTACCAAGCCCAAAAGCCGCTTGGCCTCCTTGCGTGCAAGCTCTGGTGTCCAAGGGGCGCCGTGAGGACCGATGGTGACGAAGCGCTGCCGACCGAATACTCGGTACTTGAGGACGTAGGTCGCTTGGTCGCGTTGACGCCGAACGCCAAAGCCCCGCACCGCTTCGCGGTGGTCTGCGTCCCAAATAGTCTCGCCCGGCTTAAGCGCTTGGACTGCGCGGATCGTTATACTCGAAACAGCCATCGATCACCTCTGTAGCTACCACGTAGCTACCACGATAGTGCCAATTGCAGCGCAGGTAAGGCGGGAAGCGGCGGGCTTATTCGTTGATAATGCTGCGATTTTAATACGAAAGGCGGGAGTGGCGTAGTACCGGCGGAGCCCTTGCGCTGTCTGTGGAACAGGAGGTCGGTGGTTCGAGCCCACCCAACTGTACCAGTGCTGCCAATCTCCTTAGCTCAGATATCGGCGCCGCCACCAGTTTGTGGGGGATAGTTGCGACGCTTTGTTGCCGTGTACATCGCTTTCGTTTTTTGTTCCTATTTTCAATCGTTAGGTGTGGAATGGCCGACGAGAACTTTAAAATTTCAATCAAGGGTCCGGGACTGGTTTTCGATCAATCGATCGACAAAGCCGCAGCTAATGCCATCATGAGCTTCGTCCTGACGGGGGGCGCACTGTCGAATGGCAGCGGTGGAGAAGCGAAGAACGGAGCTACGGCAGACATCCGCGCTGGAATAGGGAGACCAAACACCGGCGATGGCGGCCGCCAGACAATCAAGCAGTTCATCGCGGCGAAACGTCCAGACACTCAGTACGAGCGAGTGGCCTGCTTAGGTTACTATCTTACTCACGTTGAGAGCACTCCCGAATTCAAGACGCTCGCGATCACGAAGGCGAACACAGCCGCCGCTCAGCCGAGGCTTTCCAATCCATCTCAGATCGTTTCTGACGCTACTAAGACTTATGGCTATCTTTCAGCTGCCGGAAAAGGAGCAAAGCAGATTTCAGTGCTGGGTGAGGCCGTTGTTGATGCGCTGCCGGATCGCGAAGCGGTCAAGGCAGCAATCGCCAGCAATCGACCTAGGAGAAAGACAAAACGCTCTGCGAAGAAGAGCTGATAGATTGAGGGTAGATGCTCGACCAGATTACCGCCGGGCTAAAGGTTCATTTTCCCGCCAAGTTGGTTGATGAACTACTTTCTGCGTATCAAGAAGCGAAGCGCAACTACTTCCGCGGCGGTTTGCGCCTGAGTGCCGTCGAGGGTGGCCGTTTCTGCGAAGCCGCCATGCGAATGCTTGAGCATGCGACGACCCAAAGATCCACAGATCTTGGCCGCATGATTGCGAGCGATAAGCTATTCGAAATGTTGTCGGGCTATCCTAAGGCGCAATTTCCCGAGAGCATCCGCATACATATTCCGCGAGCTATTCGCGTAGTTTACGACATTCGCAACAAACGAGACGCCGCGCACCTCGCTGATGATATCGATCCTAACCTGCAAGACGCGACGCTAGTCGTGTCGACGCTCGACTGGATATTGTCAGAGTTCATTCGGCTCTATCATGGTATTAGCGCAGACGCAGCCACTAAGATCATCGACGCCCTAGTCACGCGTAAGGTGCCTGTAATCGAAGACTTCAACGGCTTCCTAAAGGTGCTCAATCCAAAGCTTAAGGTTTCGGGTTACATACTGGTCTTGCTGTACGAGCGTGGCACCGCCGGAGCCGCTTTTGCCGAGCTGGACAAATGGGTCCGGCCGTCCATGCGCTCAAATCTCCGGCGTAGTTTGAGCGGAATGGTAGATGATGCTCTGCTCCATGAAAACGAAGCGGGGTTATTTTTCCTGACTAAGCTTGGGCGCCAAGAAGTCGAGCAGCGCAATTTACACCACGTGAGCTAATAGGCTCGAATTGGTGTCAATCATTGTTGGAATTGCGATGACAGCGCACGAAACTCTACGATGAGCCATCGGTTGATCAGTCGCAAGAGGCTGGCGAAGAAGCGCTCGTCGCCGAACGGGCGGCAAGGCACCTGCGATAGCCGGCAACGTAGATTAGTGCACCGGGCCGTGGCCCGCCCTCATCACGCTGCAACAGGTTTGAAGGTGATACGGCCCGGCTCGCCGGCCTTGCGGTGAGGTCGCATAACGATCTCGATATCCTGCTCGAACACAGTGAGCATTTTCATCAAGCGCTCGGCTGAATAGTCATCGTAGTCGCCACGCAGCAGATGAGACAGGTCAGGCTGTGAAACCCCGATCAGCTTAGCCGCTTTGACCTGGGTCAGGCCGCGTTCCCTGATCAGGCGATGCAACTCGGCGACAATGCTGGATTTCAGCAGCCGTTCTTCCGGGTTGGGCAAACCAAGATCGGCGAATATATTGCCGCTGCCCTCATAGGCCTCGATTTTGTGTTTCGTCATGGCTTGCGCCCTCCTTTGTCTGCGCGCGCACGGTAATGCTCCTCGGCATCACGCAGGCGCGATTTGATAAGTTCGATGTCTCGCTGGGGGGTGGCGATGCCCTTCTTCGCTTTCTTCTGGAAAGCGTGCAGTACGTACACCACTCCGGCAAAACGCACGGTATAAACGGCCCGGTAGGTGTCGCTGTCGAAATCATCGATCAGCTCCAAGATAGCACGCCCGCCGAATCCCTTCAGCGCCTTTGCGGCTATCGGCTCGTCACCTTCCTGCACCTGGTGCAGGGCGTGCCCCATGCGGTTCTGCACCTTGGCCGGAAATCGCTTCAGGTCCTTACGGCTGGAGCCAATAAAGACACAGGGTTTAGGTTCGGGCCGTTTTATGGTCACTTCCTTCAATATGGGAATATCCCCATATTGTCAAGGGGTACCACAACTTACGGTCCATCGGCAGATTACTATCGTAAGTTGTTCGACCTACGGTGACAGTGCATGAATCTCCACGTCTGCTAGGGGCCAAGGCATCCTTGAGCTGTAGGACCATGCTTGCATCCCCGTTCCCATGAGCTCAAATGCCACTTGGCATAGTTCTTGAGGCATTTGGCACAAGAATGCCGAGACGGGTTCCGATGGCAAAGAATGAGCGTACCGGTAAAGGCGTTGGTTCGATCGCTTCGCGGGGGCTTCGTGGCTCCGGCTCGCTGACAAGCGGATCAAGACGATCGCGGCGTCTGTCCTTACTCAACGGCCTGACCACAAGTCGTCGTTGAAGCGGACGCACAAATCTCCTCCCGACAAATCGCGCAAATCTGCAAAGCCTGAACGCTTGTCCGCCGCCAAGCCGGACCAGACCTATCAACCGCAAGCCGGCGCGCTCGTCGTGCGCGGGCATTTCGATGCGGTCACGGGGCTCTCCACCGTCACCGATGCGCCTTCGCTCGGACTCGGCAGGCGTGCGCGGATGAATCGCTGCCCTCGGCCGAACTGTTCAATGTCGTCATCGACACCAATCGTCTGTTTCGCATCGAGCCGGCAGCGCTCAAGCGCCTCGCCAATTACAGCGACGAGGAAATTCACGCCCTCGTCGTACCAAAGCGCACGCTTGCGCGGCGGCTGTCGGATGGTGAGTCGCTGATGGTCGAGGAGACCCACAAGGCCGTGCTGCTTGCCCGGATCAACCGGCTGGCCACAAACGTTTTCGGCGATGCCGAGAAGGCGCGCCGCTGGTTGCGCAAGCCCAAAACGGCGCTGAACGGGGAAACGCCGCTGGCTTACCTCGCGACGGAGGCGGGCGCGCGAATCGTCGAGGAGATGTTGCACCGGATCGATCACGGCATCCTTGCGTGAGGATCTGGCGGGTTTCCAGTTTCGGCGATCTGTCGGGCGCCAAGGAGCGCGTTATACTCATTTCGCGAACTGCGTATAACCACTCGGGTTGGCTGGCTTTGCAGTACGGTCGCTGCCGAACTACTTCAACCGCGCCACCACCACCGGCAATGTCACCGCCGCCAGCAGCGTCCCCAGCGCAACCGCCCCCGACACCGGGTTCACCAGCCGCTGATACTGAACCGCAAAAATATACGCGTTCGCAGCCGGTCGGCATCGCCGCGAACAGCACGACCACGGCGGCTGCGGTCGGCGGCAGTTACAAGAGCTTCACGAGCACGAACGCCACCGCCGGCATCGCCAGCAGCTTTGCCTCGATTTCTGTCAGCTAGGCTGCGCGGTTTTTAGACGACATTACGAGCGTCGGCTTGTCGATTTCTTCGTGCAATCGCCTCTCGAATGCCGTCGGATCGAGCCACGCGAGTGCAGCGCCAATGTCTTGCATTGCCGTCCATGAGACGTCGACGACGGCGTTGAATTGCGCTTGGAGAGGCTGGTCATGATCACATCGCGCATTAGAGATCACCTCGCGGACCAACGAACTTCATCAAAGGACCAATGTCATCCTGGTCCGCAGCCTTAAGAGCCGCGATGTAAGCGGTACGCCGCTCATTCATCTTTTGAAGATCATGTTCGCCTGCCCAATCGATTGGTTTTGCCTTGTATACGCGGTCTAGGACAGTATCCGCCATGATACGGGCGTGCCTGCCGTTACCATTAGGCCAATGGCAGATCAAGGAGGTCATGCAGCTCGCCGAGGCTTTGAAATCTTTCAGCATTCTTGAGATAGAAGAAGATGGCTTGGCCCGCGAGCATTTCGGCTTGCACGAGGATGGCGTCTGCTTCACGGCTGATAGTGCGCGCAGAATGGACGGTTTGATTTCTGCGAAGACGTATGGTCCTGCGATTAGGCGAGCATGAGCATGATCCCGGAATATTCGAACGAGACGATCAACTAGGAGATCGTACCTATCGGTGTCCGGGCGCCAAACCGCCGATTCTATATATTTTGCGGGGACCACTATGAGCCGTGATCGAGCCAACGAATTTTGGCCCCCATCGGTGGGCCTCGCGCTGCCCTATTGCAGCGCTCTCCAAATCGTCGCCTCGCCGCAGTCGCACTCGCCGGCAAGCTCGGCCGTGGTCTCGCTGGCCTGTGTTTGGCTGGACCATACCCAGCATTTGGAGTAGCCTGTTTAAGCACAGCAACATGTTAGCGGAGGTTCTCCGTGGAACATCGCGGCGTAAGCTTCTCGATCGTAGAAATGAGCTACCCTGCCAGTTGGAAGTGGACTGTGGGAAGAGGCCGAACAGTGTCGGTCGGTGTCTGTGCGACCAGGCTGGATGCGATCCGCCAAGCTCAGACTTTCATTGACGCAATCACGGACTGGGCTGCCTAAGGTAAGTCGATATGACTCGCCGCCTCGCGTTGGTGACTGTTCGTAAATGGGTGATTATACGAACAGTCTCGCAGCTGAGGAGCTTGCGACAGATGGTAAAAGCTCGCCTTCGATTGGTAGCGCCGAGCACCGTAAACCGAACAGTTGAGTTTCTGTCGGCGCGGAGCTACTTCGCCCCCGCCACGATCATCACCACCACCGGCAACGTCACCGCCGCCAGCAGCGTCCCCAGCGCAACGGCGCCCGACACCGGGTTCACCAGCCGCTTGTACTGAACTGCAAAGATATACGCGTTCGCGCCGGTCGGCATTGCCCCGAACAGCACGACCACGGCGGCCGCGGTCGGCGGCAGGTCCAAGAGCTTTGCCAGCAGCAAGGCGGTCGCCGGCATCGCCAGCAGTTTTAGCGCGCACATCACGACTATGCCGAGCTTCTCACTCAGCGGAGCTAAGTTTGCTCGGTCGCGCTAATCTTTACCGATGTCAGGAATCACTTGGTCATACGGTCTATCGAAATCTATCATCACGCGGTTCGGTATCTTGTTTATCTCCAAATTTCTGATCAGAAACGCTCGAGCTCCGAACTTGTTGTGGTATTCTTGACCTGCAGCATCCCAGCTAGTGTACTCACAGTACTTTGCGGAAGGTAGATCGCAGCGATCCTCTCTCGGATTTTGAGAAAATCCAAGAGGATGCCAGTCGTGCGAGATGCTTCCGACGAACGCATGCGCGGAGTAAGTTGAAGTTTTGCAGGCGAACTCGTAGGTCAATGCGCAGTAATGTGGATACTTGCTGGTGAAGCGATCCAACTTGTAAGACGGGATGCTGGTAATTGCGAGATCCTGCAATTCTTCACCGTTCAGCGCATTTGTGCCGTCTAAGAGTCTGTCCGGGATCATGCTGTTTTTTGGCAGAGCTTTCGCAGCATGAGGCGGATTGAGGCGAGGCGCAAGAACGCCAATGCCTTTCGGTTGAGGCACTCCCAATCCTTGGCCAAACGGCGGCAGCGGTTGAGCCAGGCGATGGTGCGTTCGACGATCCATCGCTTGGGCAAGATCGCAAAACTCTTTGCTGTATCGGAGCGCTTGACGATCTCGACGTCGATTTGCCGGAGGATTTTGCGAACGGCGGACTGAAAGATCGGCCCCTGATAGCCGCCGTCAGCATAGAGCTTCAGCAGGAATGGATGCAGGCCAAACAGCGTGGCCATCACCAGCACCCCACCGTCACGATCCTGGATGTCCGCCGAATGCACGAGGGCGTGGAGCAGCAAGCCTTGAGTATCGACTAGGATGTGGCGCTTCTTGCCCTTGATCTTCTTGCCCGCATCGTAGCCATGCGGGTCGATCCACGCCCCCCTTTTTCCGCGCTCTTGACGCTTTGACTGTCGATGATGGCGGCGCTCGGGCTGGGTTCTCGGTTAGCCAATTCTCGACATTGTACATAGAGCGCGTGATGGATGCGATCGAGCGTGCCGTTCCAAGCCCACAAGTCAAAATAGTCGTGCACCGTGCTGCGTGGCGGCAGGTCCTTCGGGATCGCTCGCCATTGGCAACCGGTGCTCAGCACATACATCAGGCCATTGATCACCTCGCGCACATCGACCGTGCGCTTGTTGCCGCCTCGCTTGGCTGGCGCAATCAGCGGCTCCACCAACGCCCATTCCTCATCAGTCAAATCGCTTGGATAGCGTAGCCGGCTTCGGTCGTAACGACCGCGGTTCTCCTTCGTCCACATGGGCGCCCCTTCGAATCGGACCGCCACCCTTGAATCATAAATGATTCCGATGATTCAAGATGTTCCCGGACAGACACTAACATTACAGTTGCTTTGTTTGCGGGCTTCTGAATCCATGGGCAACCATGATTCGAATGTCGTGGACGCGGGCCGCGTCGGTTGAGGAGACGCTTGCGTTGTGGGCGGCGTCGCTTCGAGAGATCAAGCAACGGATACGTCCGTTGTTCACGCAAGAGCGTGTGGCGACGAATGCAGGCTTGTTCCTGGAAGGTCTGCTCGGAGATGAGCAGCGCAAGACCGGCTGGATGCGCGCGGAGGCGGCTGGCGATCCTGGCCCATGGCGTCAGCAGGCAATTCTGGGTCGTGGAGATTGGGACGCTGATGCCCTGCGCGATATCGTCCGCGACTATGTCATCGAGCATTTGGCGGATGACGATGCGGTGCTGGTGATCGACGAGACCGGCTTTCTCAAGCAGGGTAAGGCCTCATGCGGAGTGGCACGGCAATACACTGGTTCGGCAGGGAAGATTACGAACTGCCAGATCGGCGTCTTCGCTACCTACGTTTCGCGTCATGGTCATGCGTTCATCGATCGCGCGTTGTATCTTCCGAAGGAATGGACTGACGATCCAGATCGTCTGGAAGCCGCATATGTGCCTGCCGATGTCGGCTTTGCGACCAAACCAAAGCTTGCGACGAGAATGATCGCACGTGCGATAGCCGCGTCTGTACCATTCAAGTGGGTTGCCGGTGACACGGTCTACGGTGTTGGCGATATCGAACAGCAGCTACGGCGGGCAGGCAAAGGCTATGTGCTCGGGGTCAGCAGCTCTCATGTCTTCCGATCCTGGGGCAAGCGACAGCCGGTCGCCGGCAAGGCCGAAGACATCGCCCGGACGCGGCGCCCGTCCGACTGGAAGCGCTTGTCGGCGGGAGCCGGAACCAAAGGACCGAGGCTGCATGACTGGTGTTATCTCGAACTGGCCGATCTCGAGGTCGAGCAGTTCAACAGCGCAAATGATGGTTTATGGACGCGCGGTCTGCTGATCCGTCGCCATATCGCCGATGGCGATCTCGCCTTCTTCACCACCTGGTGCCCAGCGGGAACATCAATTGAAACGCTGGTCGCGGTCGAAGGCCATCGATGGGCGATCGAGGACAGCTTTGAAACCGCGAAAAACGAGTTCGGGCTCGATCACAACGAGAGCAGGTCCTGGCATGGCTGGCATCGCCACGTGTCCCTGGTGATGCTCGCCTTCGCCATGATGGCGGCGATCCGCCATCGCGCCAATCCGCCACCGCCCAAAAAAACCAAACGCCGCCCCCCGGCAAAAGCCAAAGCACACCCACGCCGCCGCTGATCCGTTGGTCAATCCAGGAAATCCGCCGCATCGCCATCAGGCTTGCTCGAAAGCGGATCCAACCCGCGCATGTCATCGCATGGTCATTCTGGCGCAGAGCTCACCAGGCTGCCGCTCAGCGCGCGCATCTCAAAGCAAAACGGCAACTGTAATGCTAAGAGTTTCTTTGTGATCTGCGTCTGTATCTCCCTGCGATCTTCAATTTCTTTTACCACCTGGAGGAGGGCCCCGCGAGTTGGCGGGAAATAGTGCCGTGTTCAGAGGGAAGATGATGGCAGAAACTCGCTTGATGTTCTTCTTGCTTTGCCCGACCTCGGCCAAGGCATCCGCTACCTTGTAACCGATCAATTCGTCGTAGCTTGCAACGAAGGAGTATAGCTGATCAGAAGGCCCCAGCTTGGTAAGACGGTCGAGCGCCAACCCGGGCTCTTCACCTGGATCGTAGGAGATCAGGCGGATTACTTTTTTTACTTCGGTGTTTTCTTCAAGGTTCTTGAACGCCCGGTCGGTGGACATTTTGGGTATAGATACAGCATTTAATAGCGCCACACTCGGTCCTGCAGCGGAAAAGATCATGCCGCCTATCAACGAGAAAAACAGAACGATCTTCATTGATAGGGAAAATTGGTCCGGCTTAGATGTTGCCGCTTTGTAAGCAAGGCCGACCGCGACCACGAGAAGGGTCAGTCCAACGACTGAAAGAAACGTGCTAGAAGATGACTCCGTCACAAGCTTGAAAATGGTGCTTAGACTATCAACGATCTCTTTGATATCCATCTAGTGACTCCCGAAATAGCTGAGCCAACTTGATAAGGCGGTCACTAAAGAGGCGAGTGTCCCACCTCACAGTTGGAGTGAGATTTTGAAAAGGTAAGGTGTTTCTCTCAGGGAGCATGAACTTCCTGGATCGCTCGGCGAATTCCGGATCGGATTTGTCGGAATAAAACGGGCCATGCAGTGTACAAGCGAGTTTGTTTACGCAGGCGCCTGGAAGAGCGCGGAGGCAATGAGAGCGTGACGCCATGCGGTCTGCCGAGACTCTAGAAACTCGTCAGACTATCATCCTATGGTTGTTGCGGGAAGCTCAAAAATGCCGGCATGTGCGTGCGCATTCTAGTCGCTCCGCGATTGGATCAAATTTCTTAAGGGGTCGATGCCAGCCGGCTGCAACTGTATCAGCTACGCTGTGATAGCCGTGCGGCGACTTGTTCATTCGCAGCAGCGAAAGGATGATCTTGCATGGTGGGTGATCGCGTCGTGCCGCCGACGGTACCCACCTAACTGTACCAGCCTTGTCAATGATTTAGCTCTCCATCCAAGGTTCGTTGGCAAGTCAACAATCGCTCAGAGCGCTACCTAACCCCCACCACCATCACCACCACCGGCAACGTCACCGCCGCCAGCAACGTGCCCAGCGCAACCGCCCCTGATACCGGGTTCACCAGCCGCCGGTACTGAACCGCAAAAATATACGCGTTCGCGCCGGTCGGCATCGCCGCGAACAGCACGACCACGGCGGCTGCGGTCGGCGGCAGGTCCAACAGCTTTGCCAGCAGCAAGGCGGCCGCCGGCATCGCCAGCAATTTTAGCGCGCACATGGCGACAATGCCCAGCTTCTCGCCCTTGACCTCGAAGCGGAACAGATTGATGCCGAGCGCGATCAGCGCCGCCGGCGATCCCGCCTGCGCCAGCAGCTCGATCGTCTTGTCGACGACGGGATTGAGGCCGAATCCGGTGAAGCGCCAGACGACGCCGAAGCCGATCCCCAGCATCAGCGGGTTGCGCGCGAGATCCGCGAGCACGGGCCGGATCACCGACAGGGCCGAGCCGGTCTGCTTGCGGCTGACCCATTCCATCTGGAGGATGCCGCAGAGCCAGAGCAGCGGCGTGTTCACCGACAGGATCAGCGCCATCGGTCCCGCCGCCTCGTTGCCCAGTGCCGAGAGCGTCAGCGGAATGCCGAGCATCACGATGTTGCCGTAGACCGAGCCGATCGCGAACACGACGCCGTCCTCGCGGTCCTCGCGCCGCTCGCGCAGCAGGGCCGAGATCGCGAGCGCCGCGATCCAAATGATTGCCAGCCCGCCGTAATAGGCGCCCCACATCCGCCAGGGGCTGACATCGGGGAATTCCGACACCACGATGGTGCGGAACAGCAAAGCGGGGATCGCGATGCTGAAGGCGAATTCGGAGATGCCCTTGTGCGCGGTCTCGGAGACGAAGCGAAACAGCACCGCCGCATAGCCGGCCGCAATCAGGGCAAAGACCGGAGCGACGATCAATACGGTGGCCATGCGACCCTCACCTGAAGGGGATAAGCTGACCACCCCACGCGTTCTCGATGATGGCATCATGCCGCTGTTTTGCCCGACGTGTCAAAGTGGCTTCGTAAAATCCGTAAATCCCGCCTGGACTTGGCTACTGTGCATGGGGTTGTTTTCGCGTTTTTTGTTCGTCATGCCCCGCGAAGGCGGGGATCCGGTACGCCGCGGCTCCTCAGGGAACTTCAGGCGTCTCTGGAATACTGGGTCCATCAGCCCAGGCCTCTCCGTGCCTCTGGCTGGTGCTGGGCTGACCGGCCTGTTGCCGAGAGCGCACAGGTCCCGGGTTTCGCATCCTGGCTCGGTTGCCATCGAACCGGCGTTCACCCACTATTCCTTCCGACTCGACGATTGGGGGGATCGATGCCGGCGTTTCGCTTTGAGAGGTTCTTGATTGCTGCGATCTTCGGGATTGCCCTGGCCGTCCTAGTCCAGCCGCGCGCCGGCTTTGCCTACACGCAGGAGGAGCAGCAGGCCTGCACGCCCGACGCGATGCGGCTGTGCGGCGAGTTCGTTCCGAACGTCGATGCCATCACCGCCTGCATGATCCAGAAGAAGGCGCAGCTGTCGCCGCAGTGCCGGCCGTTCTTCCGGCAGGGACCGGAGCCGATCGAGCTACGCGCCGGCAAGCCGACCAGCATTGCGCCTAAAACCGCCAAGAAGAGCACCAAGCCGGCGCCGAAGGTGAGCAAGAAGAAAAAAACCAGCGAGAGCTGAGCGCTTCCTCGGTCAAAACGACCTGAGGACCAGCTTGCGACAGCCTCAGACTCCTTTTGTTCGCCGGCTTGCGCACATCCTTGCAGCAATTGCGACGCGATCGACGAAAGAGAGTCGCGTCGAGACTTGCTCGGCCCGGTTGCATTCCGTTTTTTCCCGCAGCGCTGCTCAAAAAACGCACGATTGTCCGTGTGAAGGGCGCTTCGTGACTGTTTGTGTCTGCGTTGCGCCAAGCAGTGTGACTCAAAAGCCAACACGCTTTGTTATTTCGTGGCTTCGACGTAACTCCCGGCAAATTTTTCTTTCGCGAATCAGCGCGGTGATTCATTTTCGTAGCCTGGGGTCAATCTGGAGGCAGAGGTATGAACGTTATTGTTTTTGCATCGCGTAAAGGTGGCTCGGGCAAGAGCACGCTGGCCGCACATCTGGCCGCGCAGATCAAGGCGACAAAGCCGATCCTGCTCGTCGATGCGGATCCGCAGGGGTCGCTCACGCTGTGGCACAAGCTGCGTGGCACCAACGAGCCGCCGATCAAGTCTGCGGTGAATTCCGTCAGCGGCATCGTCTCCGCTGCCAAGCGCGACGGCTATGAATGGGTGTTGATCGACACGCCGCCGAACCTGTCGGCCGTCGTCGACGATGCGATCAGGAACGCCACGATGGTGGTCATTCCGGCGCGTCCCGGCGTGTTCGACGTCAATGCGGTGCAGGAAACCATTCAGATGTGCCGCGCGGCACGCAAGCCCTACGCGGTCGTGCTCAACGGTGCACCGGCCCGCCGCGACGAAGCCGAAAGCCCGATCGTCACGATCGCCCGCGAGGCGCTGACTAAGTTCCGCGCTCCCGTGTGGGGCGGCCAGATCACCAACCGTTCCGATCTCTTGATGGCGCTGAGCCACGGCGAAGGTGCGCGGGAATATCAGGCCGAGAGCCGTGCGGCTCAGGAAATTGCAAGGCTGTGGGCGGCGATCGAACGTTCAGTGAAGGCCATTCGCGGCACGGCGTCGGCATCCGGCGCAATGCACAAGCAGGCGGCTTGATTTCATAAATCATCTCCGCCGACGAAGAACGCGCGGATGTCCGCGCGTTTTGCGTTTTTCGAGATGAGTATGGAAGCTACGCCACCATCAGCATGTAGAACACGATGACCGGCGACAGCGTCAGGATTACCGACCAGATGCCGACGGCCCAGAGAATGTCCCCGGTGGTAAAGTTCTGCTGTCCGGCGTCGTAATGCGACGCCATATCATTTTGACTATTCACAAACGCCCCCGCGATTTCTTCGCTTATGGGCCTAGGTGATACGCGAGATGTTTTAAGATTCCGGGTCGCAGTTTCGCGTGCATTTGAACACAGGTGCTACCACGGATTAACCATCCGCGTGGGGCCTGTGTCAGGCGAGCCAGACGCGAAACAGCAGCACCGGCATCAGGCCGAGCATCACGGCCCAGAACCCGAACGACGACACCACCAGAATTCCCTGCAGGAGATCGGCAGGCGCGAAACTTTCCGCGGCCATCGGCCGGATACGACGTCCCATGATTTCCCCCGTTGAAAGACTTTGGACGAAAACGATAGGCGCGATCGCGTAAACGAGGCGTGGACGCGCCATGCGGCGCTTGCGAAGGCGGTTCGCGCGCGGTTAACCACGGTGTCTCTTCCCCTCCCCCCTTGTGGGCCCCTTGTGGGGGAGGGTGGCTTCGATGCGAAGCATCGAAGACGGGTGAGGGGTCTCTCTCCGCGAATTCATCTGGAGCAGTGAGCACGCGGATAGAGACCCCTCATCCGGCGCCATAGCCGATGCAAAGCATCGGCGTTCTAAGAACGGCGGCCGAAGGCCGCCTATGCCACCTTCTCCCACAAGGGGAGAAGGGATAGCAGCGTGCGTGGAGACGAAGAACTAGGCCGCAACTCTCATCCGCCGCTCGATCTCGCGATCGAGCGTGGCGGCGAGCTCGCTGCTGACCTCCACCATCGGCAGGCGCACCTCGGGGCTGTCGATGAGGCCGCTTCGCCACAGCCAGTACTTCGCAGGCGCCGGGCTGGGCTCCGCGAACAGCAGACGCGTCAGCTCGGCGACCTCCTGCCAACGCGCCAGCGCCGCATCGTGATTGCCGCGCTTGAGCTCGGCATGGACCGCTGCGAACGTCGCGGTCTCGACATGTGCGGACAGCACGATGCCGCCGTCGGCGCCGTCGCAGAGTGCCTCGAGATAATTGGCGTCCTCGCCGGTGAGCACGCGAAAACCCTCGGGACGGTCGCGTAGCAATGCGATCGACTGCTCGCGGCTCGCGCCGCAATCCTTCAGCCCGACGATGTTCGGATGTTCGGCGAGCCGGAGCAGCGTCTGGTTGGCGATGTTGACCGAGGTGCGATAGGGAATGTTGTAGAGCGCAAGCGGCCAGGCGGCGTGATCGGCGAGCGCCTCGAAATGCGCCAGCAGTCCGCGTTGCGATGGCCGCACATAGGAGGGACTCGCGATCAAATAGCCGTCGATCGGCCAGTCCGCGGTCTCGTCGAGACGCTCCTTCAGCCGCGACGTGTCCGCACCTGACAGTCCGAGGCAGATCGGCAAGGTCCGGCGGCCGGCCGCCATCTCGTCGCGCACGATGGCGACGAGACGTTCGAGCTCGGCGTCCCTCAGCGTCATGCCTTCACCGGAGGTGGCGGCGAGAATGAAGCCGTCGACGGCTTGTCCGCCATAGTGCCGCGTCAGCCGCCGCAGCGACGTCTCGTCGAGATGGCCATCGCGAAACGGCGTCACCAGCGGCAGCCAGAGCCCGTGCAAATGAGTTCGTAGGTCGGTCATGTTCCTTCTCCTTCTCAAGACGACCTGAGACGGAGGGCACATGAAAAAACCCCGTCCAGGCGGCGGGGTTTTCGAAGATTGCGACGATGACGAAGCTTGGCTAGCGCGCGCAAAAATCCGAGGTCCCCGGTTGGGGGCCTTTTTTCGAAACGATTGCGCACGACTTCGTGATCATTCGCAAATGATGCGGGGCACGCGTGGAACTGTCAATACACGCGGAAGGCGAAAGCCGAATTAGCCAAAAAAAAGCCGGGCTCGAACGAGCCCGGCTTAAGGTATTGGCCACGTGAGGCCGACACAATCACCTTCCAAGAGGGATTACTGAACTCCCGCGCCACTGGAGGAGGGGGACAAATGCGCAACGCGAAGGCTCAGCGTGCAAACATTATGAGCTTGGCCAGCGCCATGCAGCAACCGCCGAGGTCGCATGTCAGACATGCGGAAATCAGGAAGGCCAGCGCTGCGCCTTGCTCACCACGAAGTCGCGGAACACTTGCACACGTGCGACCGTCTTCAACTCCTCGGGATAGACGAAATACGTGTCGAGCTGGATCGAGTCGGACTCGCCGAACAGTTGCACGAGGCGGCTCTGTTCTTCGATCAGGTAATCCGGCAGCGCGGCGATACCGAGGCCTTGCTGACAAGCGCGCACCAGGCCGAGGATGTTGTTCACCCTGAAATAGGCCTCGCGCGGACCCGAGCCGTTGCGGCCGGCTTCGACCAGCCAGTTGCGGTTCTGAAGATGCGGCGCGAAGGTGCCGTCGGAGAGCGTGATGATGCGGTGTGCGTCGAGCTCTTCCAGCGTGCGCGGCGTGCCGAAGCGCTTGATGTAGTCCGGCGAGCAATAGGCGTGGAAGCCCATCGCGAAGAGCTTGCGCTGGATGAGATCCGGCTGTGTCGGCTTGCGGGTCCGGATCGCGACATCGGCCTCGCGCATCGAGAGGTCGAGCTCCTCGTCGGTGACGATCAACGAAATCCGGATCTCCGGATAGAGCGCGGTGAATTCGCCGAGCCGCGGGATCAGCCAGTTGATGCCCACGCCGGGCGTGGTCGTGATCTTGAGATCGCCGCTCGGCCGCTCGCGGCTGTCGGTCAGTTTGGCGCGCGCCGCCTGGAGCTGCATGAACACGTCATGCGCGGTGCGGAACAAGAGGTCGCCCTGCTCGGTGAGGATCAGGCCGCGGGCGTGGCGGTGGAACAGCGAGACCGAGAGTTCCTGTTCCAGCGCGGAGACCTGGCGTGACACCGCCGATTGCGACAGGCCGAGCTGCTCGCCCGCATGCGTGAAGCTGCCCGCTTCCGCCGCCGCGTGAAACACCTTCAGCTTGTCCCAGTCCATATCCGTAAATCCGTCGCGTGTTCGAGCCATGATCTTTATTCCGCTGCAGCGCGCTCGCTGGCGCGCAGGGCCAAGAATCGTTCGGCTTCGAGAGCCGCCATGCAGCCGAGGCCGGCAGCCGTCACGGCCTGGCGATAGGTCTCGTCGGCGACGTCGCCGGCGGCGAACAGGCCGGGTACCGAGGTGGCGGTCGAGTTCGGGGCGACCTCGACATAGCCCGACGGTTTGAGCTTGACCTGATCCTTGACGAGCTCGGTCGCCGGCGCATGCCCGATGGCGATGAAGACGCCGTCGGCCTTCAGCTCGGTCAGCGCGCCGCTTCTGACGTTCTTGAGGCGGACATGGGTCACCTTGCCCGGGTTCGCCTCGCCGCAGATCTCGTCGATGGCGCTTTCCCAGACCACCTTGATCTTGGGATGCTTGAACAGACGGTCCTGGAGGATGCGCTCGGCGCGGAAATGGTCGCGGCGGTGAACCACCGTCACCTGCGAGGCGAAATTGGTCAGGAACAGCGCTTCCTCGACCGCGGTGTTGCCGCCGCCGACCACGATCACTTCCTTGCCGCGGTAGAAGAAGCCGTCGCAGGTGGCGCAGGCCGAGACACCAAAGCCCTTGAAGGTCTCCTCGGAGGAGATCCCCAGCCAGCGCGCCTGGGCGCCGGTCGCCAGAACGACGGTCTCGGCGAGGTAGACGTCGCCGCTGTCGCAGGTGAGGCGGAATGGCCGCAGCGAGGTGTCGAGCCTGGTCACCAGATCGGTCTTGATCTGGGTCCCCACGTGCAGCGCCTGCTTCTCCATCTGCTCCATCAGCCAGGGGCCCTGGATCACATCGGCGAAGCCCGGATAGTTCTCGACGTCGGTGGTGATGGTGAGCTGGCCGCCCGGCTGGATGCCCTGGATCAGGATCGGCTCGAGCATCGCCCGCGCGGCGTAGATCGCCGCTGTGTACGCGGCAGGGCCGGAGCCGATGATGACGACCTTTGCATGGATAGGGGCGGACATTTTAGCGGACGCCTTTCACGGGGGATTTGCAGCGCGGGCGCGGAAAGTGCCGGGAGGCCTCGCGGAAGCGCTGAAATATCAGAGCTAATCTAAGCCTTCTGGTGAGCTATGCAAGAATTGCATTCCCTGTCGGCGGATTTTTCCAACAAGGAACAAAAGTCGATTGCGCTGCACGCGCAATAAAATTGCTCCTTTGACCGAGACTGGTTATGAGGATTGCGAGAAACCCACCCGAAACCGCCGTAGGCCAGGAGTTCCAATCACGTGTCGCGGAACCTAGACGAGATCGACTTCAAAATTCTCGCCGAGATCCAGGCCGACGGTCGAATCACCAATGTCGAGCTGGCCAAGCGGGTCGGCATTTCGCCCCCGCCATGCTTGCGTCGCGTCCGGGCGCTGGAGGAGGAGGGCTACATCCACGGCTATCGGGGGCTCCTGGATGCGCGAAAGCTCGGCTTCGACGTCACGGTTTTCGCCGCGGTGCACCTCTCCAGCCAGGCCGAGGCGGATTTGCGCGCCTTCGAGGAGTTCGTCCGCGCCGAGCCCCTGGTGCGGGAATGCTGGATGCTGTCGGGCGAAGTCGACTTCATCCTGAAATGCGTCGCGCCCGATATGGCGACCTTCCAGGATTTCGTCACGCACCTGACCGCCGCGCCCCACGTGCGCAACGTGCGGACCTCGCTGGTGCTGCATAACTCCAAGTACGAAGCAGCCGTGCCGCTGGATGTGAAGGGGCGACGGTAGGCACGCTGCATCTCTCCCTCTCCCCGTTCTTACGGGGAGAGGGTTGGGGTGAGGGGCCGCCTCCACAATCACGGTGAGAATGCGACTCGCGAAGAGTCCCCCTCACCCGCCGCGCTCTCCGAGCGCGTCGACCTCTCCCCGCAAGCGGGGCGAGGTGAAGAAGCGCCCAGCAACATGCAGAAACAAAAAGGCCGCGCGAGGGCGCGCACTTTTCAATTCATCGTCTGCTGCAACGGCCAAAAATTACCGCCACTCCACCTTGGTAATCTCATACGCCTTGGCGCCGCCGGGTGCGTTGACCTCGACGGAGGAGCCTTTCTTCTTGCCGATCAGCGCGCGCGCGAGCGGCGAGGTGATGGAGATGCGGCCCTTCTTGGCATCGGCCTCGACCTCGCCGACGATCTGCCACACCGTCTTCTTCTCGGTGTCCTCGTCGACCAGCGTCACGGTGGCGCCGAACTTGATGGTGTCGCCGGACAGCTTCGAGATGTCGATGATGTCGGCGCGCGCGAGCTTGTCCTCGAGCTCGGCGATGCGGCCCTCATTGTGAGACTGCTCTTCTTTCGCGGCATGATATTCCGCGTTTTCCGAGAGGTCGCCGTGTGAGCGCGCCTCCGCGATATGCTCGATAATGCGCGGACGGTCCTCCGACTGGCGCTTCTTCAATTCTTCCCCGAGCGCGGCAAAGCCGCCCGCCGTCATCGGAACCTTTTCCATCTTCTCTCTCGTCCTTCGATCGTGCGCCCCATAACACGGATGGGCGCCCACAACCTTGATTCGTCGGTCTTCCGAGGCTCAAGACATGGGCCGCCGGACGTTGACAGATAGGGGCTTGGCAACGGAACAGAACTGCCCCACGACCGGACAGTTCCTCCGGCCATTGTGGCTTCATCGCCAATCACTTAGCGGAAGCTTAGCCGCTGCTAATGATCAGGTGTCCGAAAAATAGCTCTGCAGGGTACGAACCTCAAGGTCCCCGCCCAGATAGGCCCTGATGCCCTGCGCAGCCGCCACGGCCCCGGAAAGAGTGGTGTAATACGGCACTTTATGCAAGAGGGCCGCGCGCCGCAGCGAACGGCTGTCGGCGAGCGCCTGCGGGCCTTCGGTGGTGTTGAAGACGAGCTGGATATCGCCGTTGGTGATGGCATCGACGATGTGCGGCCGGCCCTCCAGCACCTTGTTCACCTTCTCGGTCGGGATACCCTGGTCGGTCAGGAAGCGCGCCGTGCCGGATGTGGCCAGCACCTTGAAGCCAAGCGAGTGCAGCAGGCGCACGGCTTCCGTGATGCGGATCTTGTCGCTCTCGCGCACCGAGACGAACACCGTGCCCTTGCGCGGCACCCGCGTGCCGCCGCCGAGCTGGCTCTTGGCGAACGCCACCGCGAAGGAGCGGTCGATGCCCATGACCTCGCCGGTCGAGCGCATCTCCGGGCCGAGCACGGTGTCGACGCCGGGGAAGCGGGCGAACGGAAATACCGATTCCTTCACGCCGACATGCTTGAGGTCGGCCTTCTTCAATTTGAAGTCGGCGAGCTTTTCGCCGGCCATGACGCGGGCGGCAATCTTCGCGACCGGCGTGCCGACCACCTTGGCGACGAAGGGCACCGTACGCGAGGCGCGCGGATTGACTTCGAGCACGTAGATATCGCCGTCCTTGATCGCGTACTGCACGTTCATCAGGCCGACGACGTCGAGGCCGAGCGCCAGCTCACGCGTCTGCCGCTCCAGCTCCTCGATCATCTTGGCATCGAGCGAGTGCGGCGGCAGCGAGCAGGCGGAGTCGCCGGAATGGATGCCGGCTTCCTCGATGTGCTCCATGATGCCGACGATGAAGGTGTCCTTGCCGTCGCAGAGGCAATCGACGTCGATCTCGGTCGCGTCGGACAGATAGCGGTCGAACAGCAGCGGGTTCTTGCCGAGCAGGGTGTTGATCTGCCCGGTCTTGTCGTTCGGATAGCGCGCCTTGACGTCGGCCGGCACCAGCTCCGGCAGCGTGCCGAGCAGATAGTCGCCGAGCTGGTTCTCCTCGCGGATGATCTGCATCGCGCGGCCGCCGAGCACGTAGGACGGGCGCACCACCAGCGGCAGGCCGAGATCGGCGCAGACGAGCCTCGCCTGCTCGACCGAATAGGCGATGCCGTTCTTCGGCTGCTTGAGACGAAGCTTGTCGAGCACGCGCTTGAAGCGGTCGCGGTCTTCGGCCAGATCGATGGCGTCGGGCGAGGTGCCGAGGATCGGCACTTCGGCGGCTTCCAGCGCATGCGCGAGCTTCAGCGGGGTCTGGCCGCCGAACTGCACGATCACGCCGTGTAGCGTGCCGTTGCGGCGCTCGGTCGCGATGATCTCCAGCACGTCCTCGGCGGTAAGCGGCTCGAAATAGAGCCGGTCGGCCGTGTCGTAGTCGGTCGACACCGTTTCCGGGTTGCAGTTGACCATGATGGATTCGTAGCCGGCGTCATGCAGCGCGAAACAGGCGTGACAACAGCAATAGTCGAACTCGATGCCCTGGCCGATACGATTCGGCCCGCCGCCGAGAATGATGACCTTCTTCTTGTCCGACGGCGCGCTCTCGTCCGCCGGCGCGCCCGCGAACGGGGCTTCGTAGGTCGAATACATGTACGCGGTGGGGGAGGCGAATTCGGCCGCGCAAGTGTCGATGCGCTTGTACACCGGGCGGACGCCGAGCGCGCGGCGCTTCGCCGTCACCCCGGCTTCCGTCGTCTCCGCGAGCACCGCGAGCCGCGCGTCGGAGAAGCCCATGGCCTTGAGCGTGCGCATGGCGAAGGCGTTACCCGGCAGGCCGTTCTTGCGGACCTTCTCCTCCATGTCGACGATGCCACGCATCTCGCTGAGGAACCACGGATCGATCTTGCAGGAATGGAAGATGTCCTCGTTCGACCAGCCGAGCCGCATGGCCTGGGCGACCTGGAGCAGTCGGTTCGGCGTCGGCGTGCCGAGCGCGGCGCGGATCGCGTTCTTGTCGTCGTCGCGGCCGAGACCTTCGATCTCGATCTCGTCGAGGCCGGTCAATCCGGTCTCGAGCCCGCGCAACGCCTTCTGAAGGCTCTCCTGGAAGGTGCGGCCGATCGCCATCACCTCGCCGACCGACTTCATCGACGTGGTCAGCGTGGTCGATGCGCCCGGGAATTTCTCGAAGGCGAAGCGCGGCACCTTGGTGACGACGTAGTCGATGGTCGGCTCGAACGAGGCCGGCGTCGCGCCGCCGGTGATGTCGTTGGCGATCTCGTCCAGGGTGTAGCCGACCGCGAGCTTGGCGGCGACCTTGGCGATCGGAAAGCCGGTGGCCTTGGAGGCCAGCGCGGACGATCGCGACACGCGCGGGTTCATCTCGATGACGACCATGCGGCCATCTTCCGGGTTGACGCCAAACTGCACGTTGGAGCCGCCGGTCTCAACGCCGATCTCGCGCAGCACCGCCAGCGAGGCGTCGCGCATGATCTGGTATTCCTTGTCGGTCAGCGTCAGCGCCGGCGCTACCGTGATGGAATCGCCGGTGTGCACGCCCATCGGATCGAGGTTCTCGATCGAGCAGACGATGATGCAATTGTCCTTCTTGTCGCGCACCACCTCCATCTCGAACTCTTTCCAGCCGAGCACGGATTCTTCGATCAGCACTTCGTTGGTGGGAGACGCGTCGAGGCCGCGCTCGATAATGTCGAGGAACTCTTCCTTGTTGTAGGCGATGCCGCCGCCGGTGCCGCCCATCGTGAAGGAGGGACGGATGATCGCGGGCAGGCCGATTTCGGAGAGCGCCATCAGCGCCTGGCCGAGCGCATATTCCTGATAACGCTTGCGGCGGTCGCTTTCACCAAGCGTCCATTGCCGCTCGACCTCTTCGAGAGCTGCGCCGGACAGCTTCTCGCGCTCGGCGTGGTATTTGTCTCGATAGGATTTCTTCAGGGCCGAGGCGTTGGCGAGCCGCGACTTCGGCGTCTCAAGCCCGATCTTGGTCATGGCCTCGCGGAAAAGCTGACGATCCTCGGCCTTGTCGATCGCATCCGCGGTGGCGCCGATCATCTCGACGTCGAACTTTTCGAGCGTGCCCTGCCGGCGCAGCGACAGCGCACAGTTCAGCGCGGTCTGTCCGCCCATGGTCGGCAGCAACGCGAAGCCGCCGGGAATGACGTGGCGTTCCTTCTCGATGATCTTGGCGACGATCTCGGGTGTGATCGGCTCGATATAGGTCGCATCGGCCAATTCCGGGTCGGTCATGATGGTGGCCGGGTTGGAATTGACGAGGACGATGCGATAGCCCTCTTCCCTCAGCGTCTTGCAGGCCTGGGTGCCCGAATAGTCGAACTCGCAGGCCTGGCCGATCACGATGGGACCGGCGCCGATGATCAGGATGGTCGAGATGTCGTTTCGTTTGGGCATCACCGCTCACGGGCTGGATTTTGGGCACAAAAAAAGGGCGCGCTTGCCGCGCGTCCCCTTAAGCCGAGAGCGCGGGGTCTCCCCTCGCGCGCGGGTGGGTCTTAGACCAGTTTCCGGGACGGCGAAACCCCGAAAGACGCCAATCAACCAGCAATTTTGACGGGTTTTGGCCGGGCCTGCCAGCCACGGGCGAGGTGCACCAGGAGCGAGGCCATCACGCTCGATCCGCCGATCCAGCCGAGGTCGGTCGGCGAGAGTGTCGCCAGCACCGCGCCGCCGAGGGCGCCGCCGATGGCGAAGCCGAGATACATCGCGGAGGCGTTGAGCGAGAGCGCGATCATCGAGGCCTGCGGCTCGATCCGGATGATGCTGGCCACTTGGGCCGGATAGAACGCCCAGCCGGAAATGCCCCAGAGGAAGATCGCGCCCAGGATCGCATAATGCGCCTGGTCGGGGAGGAATTTCAGCACCAACGAATGCAGGAAAAGCGCGCAGGCCATGCCGGTTAGGCCGAGCGCCGCCGTGACGACGATGCCCAGCCGGTCGGCCAACAGGCCGCCGAGCATGTTCCCGATCGCGGCGGCCGCGCCGAAAACCAGGAGCGCGAGGCTGATGCGCGAGGCGTCGAAGCCCAGCGCGTGCAGCGGGACGGCAAAATAGGTGAACATGGTGAAGCCGCCGAGTGCCCATAATATCGTGATGAGGAGCGCGATCAGGACGTTGCCGTGACGCGCCACGGCCAGCCGTTCGGCGAGCGAGGCCGTGCTTTTGGGAAGGCCCCGGGGGAGCCCAAAAAGCAGGCCCGCCAGCGCGACTGCGCCGAGCAGCGCGACCATGGCAAAGGTCGCGCGCCAGCCGAACAGGCTGCCGACGAGATTGCCGAGGGGGACGCCGACGACGGTCGCGACCGTAAGGCCCGAGGTGACCAGCGCCACCGCGCGGCCGCGCCGCTCGGGCGAGGCGATGGCCACCGACACGGCGAGCGCCGTCGGCATGCACAGTCCCGCCCCCAGCGCCATCAGCATCCGCGATGCCAGCAGCAGGGCGTAGCCCGAGGCCGCCACCGCAACGAGGTTTCCGGCGATGAAAGTCGACAGCGCCAGGGCAAGCAGCGTGCGCCGGTCGACATTGTTCAGCGTCACGGCCAGGATGGGCGAGCCCACCGCATAGGTGAGGGCGTAGGCGGTGACCAATTGGCCGGCGGCGGAGACCGAAATCCCGAGGTCAGTGGCGATCATGGGCAAAAGCCCTGCAATGACAAAGCCTTCCGTGCCAATCGCGAATGCCGCCAAGGCCAACCAGAACACGCTCATTTGGAAAGGTCCCTATGTTCAATGTTTATTGAACTATCGATCGCTGGGATCAGAGAGTCAATTGGTTCAAGAACTATTGAACATCGTGACCACCTCGCTATGATCCCGGACATGAGCCGCACGCCTCTCCACCCCACCCGCGAGCAGATCGAACTGCCGATGGTTCTGGATTGCCTGAGCGATCCGATCCGGTTGGCAATCGTCTACCAACTCGCCCAGCAGGAACGTGTCAGCAGCGAATTGCGTTGCGGCGATTTCAGCGGGCTCGGCGGCAAGTCGAACCTCGCCTATCACTTCGCCAAGCTGCGCGAATGCGGGCTGATGCAGACGCGCGTGGTGGGGACCAGCCGCCTGATGCGCCTTCGCCGCGAGGATCTGGAAGCGCGCTTCCCGGGCTTGCTCGACGCCGTGATCAACTCCGCCGCCAAGGACGCCGATCGGCTTCAGCTTCTGTCCGAGTGCGATGTGGTCGACGTGGACTGAAGATGAGGGCTTGCCGAGCCGAAGCGGCGTCAGCCGCGAAGGCTGGAGACCCGGCCTGGATTTGAACCAGGATAAAGAGCGATGCACTGCTCCCGCGTTGACGCTTCCGCCACCGGGCCACGGCGATCATTGCCGATCCGGCTGCGACAAGCCACCTCAGCCAATTGTTAAGCTTAACGGACCAGGGGCGGCCGCGCGATGAAGGTCATGCGCCAGCGATTGTGGCCGATATTGGCGTGGGCGCGCTGGGCCGCGAATCCGGCCGCCGACAACTTCGCGGTGATCTCGTCCTCGCTGTAGCGCTGAAGCCCGATGCGCGAGCGCAGATCACGGTAGTCTGACAGCGCGGTGCTGATCAGCCCGACCAGCGCATCCTTCAAGAAGCCGTGACGCAGGCCGAAGCTGAGCAGTGCCATCACGTCCCGGCCCATGCCGACATTGGGCTGCAAAATATCTCCGAGCACCAGCTTGCCGGATGGGGTCAACAATCGCCGGATGTTGCGGAGCGCGGCGTCGAGCTCGTCGGACGTCATATATTGCACGACCGAGTTCATCACCACGAGGTCGATGGACTGGTCCGGCATCTTGCGCACGTCGTCGAGCGAGCGGACGCGGATCTTGGTGTTCGGGGCATACCGCGCGATCAGCCGGCCGCGCACGCCGGGGGCGGGCTCGGCGAGGATCAGCTTGCCGCAGGCGGATGCCACCTGGCTCGCCGACAGCGCCTCGCCGCAGGCATAGTCGAGCACGGTCGCCTCGGGTGAGGAGATGTAGCCGATGATGTCCCGCGCAATGATCTGGAAGTGCAAATCGCGATGCAACTTGCTGACATAGATCGTATGCGTGGAGTCGTAATAATCGATCCAATCGTCCATGGTATCTGAAGGTCCCGGCCAAACGGTTCCGGCGAAGGAACCGGCGCTGCCCGCCTTGCGTTAGGGGTGCGACGGCGCGCCGTCAATGTCCGCGTCCTAACAGGAAGGTTTCCCGTGAGCAAAGCCCCCAACAAGGTCTCGCCCGACCTCGATACGCCCACCGATCTGGCGCCCCACGCGGTCAACAAGGTTTCGGAGGCGCTCAACGTGCTTCTGGCCGACGCGTTCGCACTTTATCTCAAGACCAAGAATTTCCACTGGCACATCAGCGGCCGGCATTTCCGCGACTATCATTTGCTGCTCGACGAGCAGTCGGACCAAATCTTCGCCACCACCGACCAGCTCGCCGAGCGTGTCCGCAAGATCGGGGGTGCAACGCTGAAGTCGATCGGCCAGGTCGCCAAGCTCCAGACCATCAAGGACAACAACGAGGACTACGTCCCGCCGCGCGAGATGCTGCGCGAACTGATGCAGGACAACAAGCACGTCGCCAGCGCGATGCGCAAGGCGCACGACGTCTGCGACGAGGCCGGCGACGTCGCCAGCGCCAGCATCCTCGAAATCTTCATCGACGAGACCGAGCGCCGCACCTGGTTCCTGTTCGAGGCCACCCGCCAGGAAGGCGGCAACGAGGCGTAGAGGACGTTGGGCGCAAATGCCTCCACAATGTCGTCCCGGCGAAGGCCGGGACCCATAGCCACGAAAGGTAGTTTGGCGAAGATTCGCTATCGCGCATCTCGCGCCACAACTTCTCCCTGGGGGTATGGGTCCCGGCCTTCGCCGGGACGACGGCGAGTTTGTCGGACAAGCGTCGCTAACTCCGCCACAGCCGCATCAGCGCGCCATCCTTGCCTCGCACCGGATCGGCCGGCGGCAGCGCGACGTTCGGAATCGTCTTCAGCGCCTTGGCATGGTTCTCCGGCGTCGGCCGCGTGATTTCCATCTGCGATCCCGGCGGATAGGCGCCGATTACGCAGAAGTCGCCGCTCGCCTTGATGCATTGGTGACCGGTGCCGGCTGGAAGTATCGCGACATCGCCGGCCGAAATCTCCAGCTCCTGGCCGTGATCGCCACCGAAGCGAACCCGGGCGCTGCCGCACGCGACGCCGAGCACTTCGTGCACCGTCGCGTGATAGTGCAGATAGTCGAAGACGCCGTTGCGCCACGTCCCGCCCCAGCCGTTCTCGCCGAACAGGTGTTCGATGGTCTCTTCCGGATGCCTCGCGTCGAGCTTCACCGCGCCCTGGTAGACCAGGAAGGGGAGGATGTTGTTCGGCACGAGCCCGTCATCCCCAAACACGATGGCGAGCGGCTCGGCATGGTCGCGGACGACGGACATAAGGGGCTCCTGCTTGCGAAAAACAGGGATCAACGAGCGGCGTTGAGCGACGTTCCTTCCGTCGCCACCTCCCGTCATTCCGGGGCGACGCGCAGCGTCGAACCCGGAATCCATCACGCCGCAGCGCCTGCTGCCCGATGGATTCCGGGCTCGCGCTTCGCGTGCCCCGGAATGACGAAAAAGGCCCGGGACTAAAGGCCCGGGCTCGATACTGTGAAGACCATTGCACGAGAGCACGCCCTACACGCTCTTCGTCTGCCGCATCAGGTCGGCAAACCGCTGGAACAGATAGTGCGAGTCGCGCGGGCCGGGCGAGGCCTCGGGGTGGTACTGCACCGAGAACACCGGCTTGCCGTCGAGCTGGATGCCGCAATTGGAGCCGTCGAACAGCGAGATGTGGGTCTGCGTCGCGCCCGTCGGCAGCGTGTTCTCGTCGACGGCAAAGCCGTGGTTCATCGAGGTGATCTCGACCTTGCCGGTGGTCTCGTCCTTCACGGGATGATTGGCGCCGTGATGGCCCTGATGCATCTTCCTGGTCCTGGCGCCGACGGCAAGGCCGAGCATCTGATGGCCAAGGCAAATGCCGAACGTCGGCGTGCCCGACTTGATCACGTCCTGGATCACCGGCACCGCGTATTTGCCGGTCGCCGCCGGATCGCCGGGACCGTTGGACAGGAACACGCCGTCCGGCTTCATCGCCAGAATATCTTCAGACGAGGTCGTCGCCGGCACCACCGTCACCTTGCAGCCGACGCCGGCCAGCAGGCGCAGGATGTTGCGCTTGATGCCGTAGTCGATGGCGACGACGTTGAACTCCGGGTTTTCCCTGCGGCCAAAGCCCTCGTTCCAAACCCAGGGCGTTTCGTCCCAGGTGAAGCGCTGGCCGGAGGTAACCATCGGCACGAGGTCCATGCCCTCGAGCCCCGGCCATTCGCGCGCCTCTTCCTTGAGGCCGTGCAGATCGAACTCGCCGTTCCTGGCGTGCGCGATCACCGCGTTGGGCATGCCCTTGTTGCGGATCAGCGCTGTCAGCGCCCGGGTGTCGATGCCGGAGAGGCCGATGATGCCGCGCGCCTTGAGCCACTGGTCGAGGTGCTTGGTCGCGCGATAGTTCGAGGGATCGGTGATCGCGGTGCGCAGGATCACGCCGCGCGCGCCGGGCGTCGCGGCCATGTTCACCGTCTCGATGTCGTCCTCATTGGTGCCGACATTGCCGATATGCGGGAAGGTGAAGGTGATGAGCTGCCCCGCGTAGGAGGGATCGGTCAAGATCTCCTCATAACCGGTCATTGCGGTGTTGAAGCAGACTTCACCGACGGCGTGTCCTTCGGCGCCGAGTCCAAAGCCTTCGAGCACCGTGCCATCGGCGAGCACGAGGAGCGCGGTCGGCTTGTGGTCCGGCCAGGCGGCGGCGTTATCATGTTGTGTCATGAGCCGGCTTCATAGTCTCCGCGGGCGCCGCCGTCAAAGCGGGAGAGCGCGGATTCACATGCGTTTTTGCATATTTGACAGGCCTCCCCAGGCACTTAAGCTCGGCGGCATAATTTCCGGCAAATTCCGGTGCTTCGGAGGCAATAATGGACCAGACGACCCCCAATTGTGCTGGTTCCGGGATTGGCCTCCTCGGCCCGGATCTATGCGCCGGTCATTCCCGCGCTCTGGCGGTTCGGCCCGGTGATGGTCGCCAACCATATCCGCGACGACAGCATGAGCGCGATCGCCCGGCGCGTGCTGAGCGAGGCGCCGCGGCGCTTCGCGCTCGCCGGTCATTCCATGGGCGGCTACATCGCGCTCGAGGTCATGCGCCAGGCGTCTGAACGCGTGACAAGGCTCGCGCTGATCAACACCCAGGCGCGGCCCGACACGCCGGAAGCGACCGAGCGCCGCCGCGGCGTGATGGCACGGGCGAAGCGCGGCGAGCTGCGCGCGGCGCGCGAGGAGATGTTTCCGGAGCTCGTGCATCCGTCGCGCCGCGACGACGCCAAAATTCGCCAGCTCGTGCATGATCAGGGCGACGATGTCGGCGTGGAAGGCTATCTCCGGCAGCAGACCGCGATCATCGCGCGCGTGGACTCGCGGCCGACCCTGGCGACGATCAAATGCCCGACGCTGGTGCTGACGGGCGATCAGGACAACACGATTCCCAACGCGCTTTCGAAGGAGATGGCGGAGGGCATTGCCGGCGCCAGGCTTGTCGTTCTCGGGAATTGCGGGCACCTGCCGCAGCCGGAACAGCCCGAGGCGACGGCACGGGCGCTGGTCGAATGGGTGAGCAGCTAGGTTGTCTGGAGGCCGCGAACGGCCTAGATCAGGCGTCGGATTTCGAAGGGATCACGGCCATGTTGCGCGACGACATCAACAATGCGGTCAAGGAGGCCATGAAGGCCAGGGAGGAGCGAAAGCTCTCCACGCTACGCATGGTCAACTCGACCATCAAGAACGCCGATATCGAGGCGCGCGGCAACGGCAAACCGCCGCTGTCGGATGCCGACCTGCTCGGCGTGTTCCAGAAAATGATCAAGCAGCGCCAGGAGTCGGTCGAGCTTTACGAGAAGGGCGGTCGCGCCGAGCTCGCAGCGCAAGAGCGCGAGGAGATCGCGGTGATCTTGGCCTACCTGCCGAAGCAGATGTCGGATGACGACGTGAAGAAGGCGATCTCGGACGTGATCGCCGAGACCGGCGCGGCCGGCATGAAGGACATGGGCAAGGTGATTGCGGCCTTGCGCGCGAAGTACGCCGGGCAGATGGATTTCGGCAAGGCCAGTGGCTTGGTGAAGGCTGCGTTGACGGGCTAGGATTCCGGGCTCGACGCTTCGCGCCCCCCGGAATGACGAAGAAACCGGGGGGCAACCGATGACCGGCGCCATAAAACCGTTCCGCATCGACGTCAGCGACGACATCCTCGCCGATCTCAAATCACGTCTTGCCCGCACGCGCTGGCCGGAGGCGGAGCTGGTCGATGACTGGAGCCAGGGCGCGCCGCTGAAATGGATCCGCGAGATCTGCGGCTACTGGGCTGATGGCTATGACTGGCGGACGCGCGAAGCAAAGCTCAATCGCTTCGAGCAGTTCACCACCGAGATCGATGGGCTCGACATCCACTTCCTGCATGTGCGCTCAAAGGAGCCGGCGGCGCTGCCGCTCATCATTACTCATGGCTGGCCAGGTTCGATCGTGGAATTCCAGAAGGTGATCGCGCCGCTGGTCGATCCCGCCGCCCATGGCGGCAATCCGGCGGTTGCCTTCCACGTCGTCTGTCCGTCGCTGCCGGGCTTCGGCTTCTCTGCCAAGCCAACGACCACCGGCTGGGGCGTCGACCGCATCGCCGCGACCTGGGCCAAGCTGATGGATCGGCTCGGCTACCCGCGCTACGGCGCGCAAGGCGGGGACTGGGGCTCGGCGGTGACGACCTCGCTCGGCATGCAGGACGGCGAGCATTGCGCCGGCATCCACGTCACGCTCGCCTTCAACGCAGCGCCGAAGGTCGAAGGCGAGCCGACGGCGGAGGAGAGGCGCGCACTGGCCGGGCTCAAGCATTATGTCGACCTCGACTCCGGCTATTCGAAGCAGCAATCGACCCGGCCGCAGACGCTCGGCTATGGGCTGACGGATTCCCCGAGCGGGCAGGCGGCCTGGATCCTCGAAAAGTTCTGGGCCTGGACCGATTGCAACGGCCATCCCGAGAACATCCTTGGCAAGGACGAGCTGCTCGACAACGTCATGCTCTATTGGGTGACGGAGACGGCGACATCTTCCGCGCGCCTCTATTGGGAAAGCTTTGGCAAGCGCCGGACGACGCCGGTCGTGAAGGTGCCGACAGGCGTAGCGGTGTTCCCCAAGGAGATCATCACGCCGGTGCGGCGCTGGATGGAGCCGAACTTCCACAACATCACGCACTGGAGCGAGATGGAGAAGGGCGGGCACTTCGCCGCATTCGAGCAGCCGGAGCTGTATGTCGGCGAGGTCAGGAAGTTCTTCCGGACGCTGCGGTAACCACGCACTCTGCCGTCATGGCCGGGCTTGTCCCGGGCATCCACGAGCTTAAACTGGCTGCAAGAAGCAAGCGCGTGGATGGCCGGGACAAGCCCGGCCACGACGCCGTCGCCGGGAAACGACCAGCCATGCTCACCGAAGCCGCAACCTACGACGAGCTTTACCGCAACTTCCGCTGGCACGTTCCGGCGAGTTTCAACATGGCGGAGGCGTGCTGCGATCGTCATGCCGACGGCACTGGCCGCCTCGCGCTGGTCTATGTCGACGAGAACGGCGCGACCACGCGCACATCCTTCGACGAGGTTGCCGAGATGTCGCGCCGCTTCGCCAACGTATTGAGGGCGGACGGGCTTGCGCGCGGCGACCGCGTCGCGGTGTTTCTGTCGCAGTCGCTGGAATTGCCGATCGCGCACATGGCCGCGTTCCGCTCCGGGTTGATCTCGATCCCGCTGTTCGCATTGTTCGGTGAGGACGCGCTGGAATTCCGATTGTCGAATTCACAAGCCAGGGCGATCATCACCGATGAGGCCGGCTGGGAGAAGCTCACAAAGGTCCGCGACCGGCTGCCCTACCTGCAAGACATCTATGTCACAAGCGGCGCCGTTCACGCCGGTGCCAAGCCGTTCTGGTCGGCGATCGAAACCGCGTCCGAGGAATTTGCGACCGTGGAAACTTCGGCCGATGATCCCGCGCTCATCATCTATACCTCAGGCACGACCGGCAACCCGAAGGGTGCGCTGCATGCGCATCGCGTCGTGCTCGGCCATCTGCCCAATGTGGAGATGTGTCACAACTTCCTGCCGCGGCCCGGCGATCTCATGTGGACGCCGGCGGACTGGGCCTGGATCGGCGGCCTCGTCAACGGCCTGTTCGCGTTCTGGTATCACGGCATTCCCCTGGTCGGCCACCGCGCGCGCAAATTCGAGCCGCAGGCGGCGATGCAGATGATGGCGGATCTCAGCGTCCGCAACGTCTTCCTGCCGCCGACGGCATTGAAGCTGATGCGGCAGGCCGGCGTGAAGCATTCCGGCGTCAAGCTACGCAGCATTTTTACGGGCGGTGAATCGCTTGGTGGCGAACTCCTGGGCTGGGTGCGCGAGACGTTCGGCATCGACGCGCACGAGGTGTTCGGCCAGACCGAGTGCAATCTCGTGATCGGCAGCAACTCGAACCTGTTTCCGATCCGCCCCGGTTCGATGGGCAAGGCGACGCCGGGTTTCGACGTCCGCATCGTCAACGACAAGGGCGAGGAGCAGCCGCGCGGGCAGCGTGGCATTATCGGCGTGCGTCAGCCGTGCCCGTGCACGATGATCGAGTACTGGCGCAATCCGGAGGCGACGGCGAAGAAATATGCCGGTGAATTCCTGCTCACCGGCGATCTCGGGGTGCAGGATGAGGACGGCTATTTCTGGTACGTCAGCCGCGAGGATGACGTCATCACCACCGCCGGCTATCGCGTCGGCCCGTCCGAGATCGAGCACACGCTGATGAAGCATCCCGCGGTAGCGATGGCTGCCGTCGTGGGTATTCCCGATCCGATCCGCACGGAATCGATCAAGGCCTGGATCGTGCTGCGCCCCGGCTTTGCAGCAAGTGATGCGCTCGCACGCGAGATCCAGGAATTCGTCAAGGTGCAACTCGCCGCCCACGAGTACCCGCGCTTCGTGCAGTTCGCGGAGACCTTGCCGATGACGGCCACGGGAAAGGTGCTGCGGCGCGAGCTGCGGGCAAGGGGGTAGGCGGTACCATTCGTTCCTCGGGTTTCCTTCTCGCTGCATCCTCGCCCTGTCGCCCAACTTCGATGTCGTCCCGGCTCACGTTTAGCGCGCCCCGGGACGAAGGCGGCGACTACGGCGTCTTGATCCCCATCGCCTTCAACGCCGCCAGCATCTGCGCCGGCGGAGCCATCGTGATCTGTGGCGCCTTGCCCGTTTCCAGCAGGCTCTTCAGTCCCGACAGGATCGCGGGCCAGCCGGTGCGTCCGCCGCTGAGGATGTCGTCGCTGAGCGGGCGATCGTGACGTTCGCTCATGGTGAGGCGGACGGCCTCGCCGGCGGGCTCGATCTCGTAGGTCACGAGCGTGGTGCCGAGCTTTGCGACGAGGTCGGGCCAGTTGACGTTCCACGTCACGGTGAGCTTGTTCGGCGGATCGTATTCGAACACCTCGCCAGTGATGTGCTCCGGGCCATCCGGTGCGCGCACGATGAAGCTGCCGCCGAGCCTCTGTTCCATCTCTACCGCAAAGCCGGAAAAGTATTTGCGGCTGAATTCGGCCGAGGTCAGCGCCTCCCACACCCTCTCTGGCGTGGAGGCGATGTAGATGGTGTAGACCGTCAGCGGCTTGAACTGCTCGAGGTTCATCACTCAAATCCCTTGATGCCGAGCGCGGCCGGCGGGATCGCCGGTGCTTTGCCGGTCTCGAGCAGGCTCTTCAGCCCGGACAGGATCGCAGGCCAGCCCCTGGAAATGCCGTCGAGCAGTTCGCTGCCTGCCGCGAAGCCTTCATGCGTGACCGTCAGCTTCACGAGATTGCCGTAAGCCTCGATAGTGAAGACGACCTTGGTCGGCTGTTCGTTCCGCATGTTCTCCATCAATTTGTGCTTGAAGGTATAGGCGAGCCGCCGCGGCGGATCGGCTTCCAAAATCTCGCCGGTGTCGGTGGTCGTGCCGCTCATCACCAATGCGAAGGGCGAGCCGACCTTCCAGTCGGAGTGGACCTCGGTGTCGAACCAGTATTGCCGGGTGAACGCGCTGTTGGTCAGCGCCTCCCACAATTTTTCCGGCGTGGTCTCGATATAGGTGACATAGACGAATTCCGGTCTACTCATCGCGCTTCTCCAACTGGCGTTTCAACTCGCTGAGCGCGGCGAGCTTGCCGCGCTCGAATTTCTTGATCCAGCGTTCGCCGATCTGATGGATCGGCACCGGGTTGAGATAGTGCAGCTTCTCGCGGCCATGCTTGATGGTCGTGACGAGGTTGGCTTCTTCCAGGATCGCAAGGTGTTTTGTGACGGCCTGGCGCGTCATCTCCAGGCCCTCGCAGAGTTCGTTCAATGTCTGTCCGTTGCGGGCGTGAAGCCTGTCCAGGAGCGACCGTCGTGATGCGTCGGCGAGCGCTTTGAAGACCTCATCCATGGCGGGATAATAGGCAACCAAATGGTTGCATGTGGTGTTTTTGGTGCGCGCATTTGGTTGTGCTAGCCTTGAAGCTCAGCCAACGCAGATTGGTTCCGGGAGGACTTCATGCTCCGTTGCGTCCCACTTGCTGCCTGCCTCGTCCTTTTTGCCGGCAGCACCACGGCCCACGCGCAGAAGCAGACGATCGGCGCGCCGCCGGAAGCTTCCAACATGAAGCTCGTCGGCGCCAACGACCTCCAGGCGCGCAGCGCCTATCAGCCGACCATTCATCATCAGGGTGACCGCTGGATCGCCTATATCGGCCATCACGGCGGCACCGACGACGTGGCCGCCCCCGTCAATCCGATGACGGGGCAGGCCGAGCCGAACGGAACCTCGGTCGTCGACGTCACCGATCCCGCGCATCCAAAATATCTGCGGCATCTGCCGGGGCAGGAGGGCAAGTATGAATCCGGCGGCGCCCAGATGGTGCGGGTCTGTGACGGCAAGTCCTTGCCGAAGGGAGATCCCAGTGCGGTCTATATGCTGCGCACGTTCGGCAGCGAGGCGCATGAGATCTGGAACGTCGCCGATCCCGCCAATCCCGTGCTTATCACCCGCATCGGTGGATTGAAGGACACGCACAAGAGCTGGTGGGAGTGCGACACCGGCATCGCCTACCTCGTCTCGGGCGCGCCGGACTGGCGCACGCGCCGCATGACGCAAATCTATGATCTCAGTGATCCCGCGCATCCCCAAAAAATCCGAGACTTCGGCCTGCCTGGCCAGGAGCCCGGGTCGACCGGCGCGGTGCCGACCGAGCTACACGGGCCGATTTCGACCGGCCCCGCCGGCAATCGCGTCTATTTCGGCTACGGCACCAACAAGGGCGGCATCTTGCAGATCGTCGATCGCGACAAGCTGTTGAACGGCGGCAAGGAGCCGACGCCGGACAATCTGCGCTATCCCGAGATTTCGCGCATGCCGATGTCGGCCTTCAACGGCGCGCACACCACGTTCCCGATGCTCGACATGCCTGTCGCCGAGTTCGCCGAGGACAAGGACGGCAAGACCCGCGACATCGTCATGATCGTGGACGAGGCGATCCTGAACGAATGCGGCGAGGCGCGGCAGATGGTGTGGTTCGCCGACGTCACCACCGAAGCGCGACCGATGATGATCTCAAGCTACACCGTGCCGGAAGCAACCGGGCAGTTCTGCCAGCGCGGTGGCCGTTTCGGCTCGCATTCGTCGAACGAGAGCATGGCGCCGGTCTACTACAAGAAGATCGCTTTCATCGCCTTCTTCAATGCCGGCGTGCGTGCGCTCGACATCCGCGATCCCTACCAGCCCAAGGAGGTCGGCTATTTCATCCCGGCGATCACGCAGGCCACCGACAAGCGCTGCATTCCGATCGAAGGCGGGACGCGGTGCAAGGTCGCGATCCAGACCAACAATGTAGAGACCGACGACCGTGGCTACATCTATATCGTCGACCGCGCCAATACCGGCCTGCACATTTTGGAGTTGACCGGACCGGCGCGCGCCGCCGCCGGCCTGCCGCGGAACTAGCCATGCGGCGCGTGGTGACGATCGCACTGGTCGTGGCCGCACTCGGCGCGTCCGGCGTCGGGGCGTATCAACTCGCGCCGGCTGAGAAATCCGTGCATTGGCGCGAGATCGCCTGGCCGTTCCCGCGCGATGGCTGGCCCGCTGGCCGCGCGTTCCGCTGCGATGGCACCTGTGCCGGCGCCGAACTCTATGTTCGCGCAAAACTCGGTTTCTGCAATTGCGACCGTGGCGTCGCGGATGACGACGAGGTCGATCGTGTTGCCGATCTCGATCTGATCAGTCCGCGATTCGCCGCGACGGCATCGGGAAAGGAAGTGTACATCGGCGATCTGCGTGGTCGTGCCAGGCATTATGATCTCGACATGCCCGACGGCGTCCGTCACGCCGCGATCGGCATCGCCGTCTCGCGGCGATGCGATCTGCTGGTCGCGGTGACGCAGGGTAGAGGTGAGACGATGGCGGTGCAGCACGCTACGCTGGCGTTCCTGGGAACACAGGAGATGAAGAGATGGATGGTCGCTGTGCTGGATGGGCGGTGAGGAAGGCACGATCGAGCCGCCTCCTCCGCCGTCATCACCCGCGGAGGCGGGTGATCCAATATTCCAGAGACGGTCGTGGGATACGGATAAGCCGCGGCGTAATGGATACCCCGCTTTCGCGGGGTATGACGGCGGTGTTTGAGGCCCGCGCGTTCCACATAGTCATAGCTTCCGTTCCCGTCTCCGCCATGCATTAATAACCCGCAACGCCCTCAGCGAGTCTCCGCCATGATGTCCATGCAAGCCTATCTCGCCTTCGTCGCCGCCTGCATAGCGCTCGCGCTGCTGCCGGGCCCGATCGTAACCCTCGTCATCGCCAATGGCCTGCGCCACGGCACGCGCTCGGCCTTGATCAACGTCGCGGGGGCGCAAGCGGGCCTCGCCATCGTCATCGGCATCGTCGCGGTCGGCCTGACCTCGCTGATGGCGACCATGGGCTACTGGTTCGACTGGGTGCGCTTTGCCGGTGCTGCCTATCTGATCTGGCTCGGCATCAAGCTGATCTGGGCGCCGGTCGAAGGCCTCAACGTGGACGAGCCGCCGGCGCCGCCGCGCGGCGGGTTCTTCCTGCAAGGTTTTCTGGTGCTGCTGTCGAATCCGAAGGTGCTGATTTTCTTCGGCGCCTTCATTCCGCAGTTCATGGACATGAACCGCGACCACTTCCCGCAGGTCGCGCTGCTCGGGGCCACCTTCATGGTCACTGCGGCGATGACGGATGCGCTCTATGCCATCGCGGCAGGGCGCGCTCGGAAATTCTTTTCGGCCCGCCGCACACGCATGATGTCGCGCGTCTCCGGCGGCTTCATGATCGGCGGCGGCATCTGGCTGGCGCTGACACGGGCGAAGTAGCCCGCTTTCGAGCCTCTGCGGGTTGAACCTTTGTCGGCGGCGATGCGTCCAATCGGGCATTGCCGCCGACAAAGGAATTTGGCCGTGCCCGATTTGCCCTGGTTCGTCTATGCGATGCTGCTCGCACCGCTCGGGCTGCTTCTGGTCGCCGCCGTTGTGAAGACCTGGCAAGCGCGTGAAGCGCGGAGCTGGCCGCAAGTACCCGGCAAGGTCGTCACCTCGGTCGCGGAGATGCGCGAGGTCAGGGTTTCCGACGACGATCGCGAGGAGGGCTATCGCCTCGAGAGCCGCAATTTCGCGAACGTGACTTACGAATATTCGGCCGGGGGCCGCAAGCTGCGCAACAACCGCATCTCCATCGGCGAAGATCTCGGCAATTTCCAGGTGGCCGAGAAGCTCGCAAAATATCCCGCCGGCAGCACCGTCACCGTCTACTACAACCCGCGCCATCCCGATCAGGCTGTGCTGGAGCGCGATCTGCCCAAGGGCCTGTGGGGCTGTCTCGGCATCGGCACGGCCATCGTGCTTGCCATCATTTTCGGCTCGGCGTTCGGTCTCAACCAGAGCTACGAATTCCTCGCGCATCACATCGGGCGGCCCGATCTCGCAGGGCTGGTCGTCGGCTTCGGAGCGTTCGGCCTCGTCATCGCGCTGATGGGGCTGGCCGTGCGACGGCAGGCTTCGATGGCGTCGCGATGGCCGGTGGTGCCGGGCACGATCAAATTGTCGGAGATGGAGGAATATCACGAAGCCCGCGAACCCGGTGAAAGTCGCGGTGTCGAGATGTTCGGCAAGCGCGTATCTTACACCTACCGCTATCAGAACGTCAGCTACACCAATGAATGCGCGCGTGTTGCTGCGGGATCGCCCCCGGCCTCCGACAAGATGCTGCAACGCCTGCTGTCGCGCTATCAGGACGGTGCGACCGTCGAGGTCCGCGTCAATCCCGACAACCCGGCGGAAGCAACGCTCGATGCACGAGGCGGCGGCCGCATTGCCTTTGTGCTGTGGGGCATCGCCGCCATCTTCGCCGCGCTTGCCCTGTTCGTCGCAACGCGCGGCGGCTAGCCGACCAGCTTCTCCGCCCGCAACTCCACCTCGATCTCGCCAAAGATCCGCGCCAGCCGCTCGGCCCATTGTTGCTGGCCGGACTGGTCCGCGATCAAATCCTGGCGGATCTCGATGCCGGTGTTGACGAGACCGCGGGCCTCGCCGTGCACGGGGATGGTGTAATCGGTGAGGTCGCTCACCGCATAGGGCTCGTTGTCGCCAACGACGAGATCACTTTCCGCACGCAAGTGCTTCAGCAGGAGGTGCGGCAGCACCGTATCGCGGTTGTAGAGCGTGCCGATGTGCCAGGGCCGCGCGACGCCGGCGTAAGCCGGCGTGAAACTGTGCAGCGACACCAGCACCGTCGGCCGCCTGTCGTGCACGCGGCGGTCGATCGCGGCGTTGATGCGGTCGTGATAGGGATCGAAAATCTCGCGCCGCCGCGCGTCGCGCTCCCGCTCGGAAATCCGCTCGTTGCGTGGGATCGCCGTGGCCTCGGAAGTCACCGGAATCGAGCTGACTGCGGCGGGCGGGCGGTTGCAGTCGATCACGAGCCGCGAATAGCGCTGGGCAATCAGGTGCGCGTCGAGCATTTTGGCCAGCCGGTCGGCGACGCCGGCGACGCCGATGTCCCAGGCGATGTGCCGCGTCAGCTCGCTCTCGGCGACGCCGAGATCGCCGAGCGAACGCGGCAGCAGCCGGCCGTCATGATCCGAAGTGAGCAGGAAGGGGGACGTCCCCGCTGCATTCGTCTCATGCACTGGGGGTATGTCACCCTCGCCGAGGAGTTGATACGCCACGTCTGCCGTGTCTAAAGCCATCTCGATTACCTATGGAAAAAGCACGCCGCCCCTCAAAATTGGGCAGCGAACGCTATAGAATAGCTGGTCCAAATTCGCCATGATTGACTGACGATGCCGCTGCTCACGATTCATCACAAGACCGAATATCGCTACGACCGCCCCGTGGCGTTCGGCGAACACAGGATCATGCTGCGTCCGCGCGACGGGCATGACCTGCGCGTGCTCGACTCAAGGCTCGAAATCTCGCCCGTGCCGATGTCGCTGCACTGGATTCACGACGTGTTCGGCAATTCGGTCGCGATCGCCAATTTCGACGAGCGCGCGGACAGGCTGATCTTCGACTGGCATGTCACCGTCGAGCACAATCCGGTGGAGGAGTTCGCGCTGACGCCGGACGATCCCGCCTATTTCTATCCGTTCGTCTACGACGACGAGGAATTTCCCGATCTTGTTCAGTACGTCAGGCCGCAATATTCCGATCCCGACGGTGAGATTGCGGAGTGGGCGCGCGGCTTCCTCGACGATGATGCACCGTCACCGACCTTCAAGATCCTGAGCGGCATCACGCACGGCGTCCGCGAGCAGTTCAGATATCGCAAGCGTCATGAACCCGGCACGCAGCACCCACTCGACACCTTGCAGTCGGGCACGGGAACTTGTCGGGACTATGCGCTGTTCATGATCGAGGCGCTGCGCCACCTCGGCATCGCCGCGCGATTCGTCTCCGGCTACATCTTCGTGCCTGAGGACATCGAGCAGCGACACGTCGGCGGCGGCTCGACCCATGCCTGGGTACAGGTCTATCTGCCGAGTGCGGGCTGGATCGAGTTCGATCCGACCAACGGCATCGTCGGCACCCGCGACCTCATCCGTGTCGCGGTCGCCCGCGACCCGCGCCAGGCGATCCCGCTGCATGGCGTCTATATCGGGCCCGCAGGGGCCTTCGACGGGATGGAAGTGAACATCAAGGTGGTCTCGGACGACCAAGACAACGACCAGGAGATGGAGGCAGAGGTTTCGTAGAGGTGGCCAACAGCTCCTCGCAATGACGGCGGTTGAAAGCGCGCACGATGCCTCCCCAATGTCGTCCCGGCGAAGGCGAGAGGTGTAGCGCTGTCGTTCCGTACAATTGCGAGCTATAGACACCTTCATGACCTCCGATCGTCTCTTCGTCTACGGCACCTTGATGCGCGGCTTCGACCATCCGATGGCGCGGCTGCTCGCAGGCCATGCGGATTTCCTTGGGGACGCGACCTGCCGCGGCCGGCTCGTGCTGGTGAAGCACTATCCGGGATTGCTGCTGTCGGACGCGCCGTCCGATCTCGTCCACGGCGAGCTGTTCCAGCTGCGCGCGGGCGACGAGCTCCTGGACGAGCTCGACATGTACGAAGCCTGTGGCGAAGGCTTTCCGGAGCCGACGGAGTATTTGCGCAAGCTGATCGACGTGACGCGTGCGGACGGCCTAGTGGAGAAGGCCTGGACCTACATCTACAACTGGCCCGTGACCGATCTGCCGCGCATCGAGTCGGGCCGGTTCATCGAGCATTAAGCCGAGAGCACTTCCTTCACCACGCGGACGTCGACCTCGCGCTCGACGTAGCTCCACTCCTCGGTCTGCCGCAGCATCGCGACCAGCTCCTCGAACAGCGAGGCATGCGGGGGTGCGAATTCGAACCAGGTCAGGAAATCAAAGGGTTCGCCAAGATCGCGGCAGTGATAGAGCTGCCGCGCGATCGCGGGGAGGAAGCGCAGGCTGCTTGCGATGTGGTGCGACTTGTCCTCGAAGATCCTGCGCCGCTCTTCCTGCGTCAGCTCCCACCAGGCTTGCGACTTGCGGATCGGGATCAACGCCGCGCAGGTTGCCTCGAGCCGGCCGAGCCCGGCCTGCACGGCGGCGAGCTGCTGCTTCTCGGCGCGCTCGGTGTAGCGCAGCGAACTCGGGACGCCGACCAGCCGCCACGCATGGCGCGAAGGCACCAGCGGCAACGAAGCGGCATCGCTGTCGGTGACCGACAGCGCCGGCATGAAGGGCAGGGGCTCGCCCGTCACGGGCAAAATCGAGGTCACGCGCCAGCCCCCGCTTTGGCCGCCTCGAAACGTCCTGAACATCGAGACATGGAAGCGTGGAACCGGGCGGGGTGCAAGGCCCTCGATATGAGCTTCCGGACGCGTTTGCCCGGATCAAGCCCGCTTCTTCGGCTTCGCCCTCTGCTGCATGTAGGAGCGCAGCACCGCATTCATGCGCCGCTGATAACCCTCGCCCTCGCGCTTGAAGAAGTCGAGCACGTCCTCGTCGACGCGGATGGAGATGGCTTTCTTCTTGGGCGGCACAACCAGCACGGCGTCCGACCAGTCGATGTCCTTGAACTCCGCCCAGTCGGGATCATTTGCGATCGAGGCTTCCAGTTCCTCGTCCGTCATCGCATCGACACGAGCCCAGTCAGTGTTTCCCTTGCGGCGATCGCCCCATCGACGCCTCACGATATGCTCTTTTTTCATTTGGCCTCGGACGCCGGGCTGAAATAATGCGGATCGACTCATTTCGGCGTGCAAAAATCACCGTCAGAATTCGATCGTTGAATTCTCCGATCGCGATCCACCGCTCCTCGCCGTTGCGATTCGATCTCTTGAGGACGACGGGTCCGTAGAAAATCTGACTGGCATCGTCAAAACTGATGCTGTGCTTGATCAGATTGGCTCGACTTTTCCCTTCGTCCCATTCGAACCCGGCCGGTGCGAAAAGGTTGAAATCGGACATTCGCTTATCTGTATATACGATTGTATCGTGAGAGTATCAAGCCTGTGGATATGGACGGAACATATCACGAACATTAAATAAGCGATTGAAGGAAGGCAAGGGTTCGCCTTTCTGAGGTGGGCGCTACGTGCGGCCAAGCTGACAGAGTTTTATTGCGCCATGCGCTTCACGCCCCAATTCCTCGACGAGCTGCGTGCCCGGCTTTCGGTCTCCGAAGTCGTGGGCAAGCGCGTCAAACTGAAGAAGGCAGGGCGCGAGTGGAAGGGGCTGTCGCCGTTCCAGCAGGAGAAGACGCCGTCCTTCTACGTCAACGATCAGAAGGGTTTTTACCACGACTTCTCCTCGGGCAAGCACGGCGACATCATCACCTTCGTGATGGAGACCGACGGTCTGCCGTTTGCGGAAGCGGTGGAGCGGCTCGCGAACATGGCGGGCCTGCCGCTGCCGGCGGTGACGCCCGATGCGGCGCGGCACGAGCAGCGGCGCAAGTCGCTGCATGACGTCATGGATCTCGCCGCGAAGTTTTTCGCGGAGACTTTGGCTTCGCGGCTCGGCGCCAAGGCACGCGGCTATCTCGCCGACCGCGCGATCTCGCCGGCGACGCAATTGCATTTCCGCATCGGCTATGCGCCGCCCGATCGCTTTGCGCTGAAGGAGCATCTCGGCAAGCTCGGCGTCTCCGTCGACGACATGGTCGAGACCGGCATGCTCGCTGCCGGCGACGGCATTCCCGTGCCCTACGACCGCTTCCGCGATCGCGTGATGTTTCCGATCACGGACCTGCGCGGCCGCGTCATCGCCTTCGGCGGGCGCGCGCTGGAGAAGGACGTTGCGGCGAAATATCTGAACTCGCCGGAGACGCCGCTCTTCCACAAGGGCGACAATCTCTACAATCACCAGACCGCGCGGGCGGCTTCCCACAACGGCGCGGCGCTGGTCGTGGTCGAAGGCTATGTCGACGTCATCGCCATGGTCACATCAGGCTTTGCCGGCGCGGTCGCGCCGCTCGGGACTGCGCTGACCGAAAACCAGCTCGCGCTGCTCTGGAAGATGGCGGACGAGCCGATCCTCTGCTTCGACGGCGACAAGGCCGGTCAGAAGGCCGCCTATCGTGCCGCCGACCTCGCGCTGCCGTTCCTTAGCCCCGGCAAGAGCCTGCGCTTCGCGCTGCTGCCGGAAGGGCAGGACCCTGACGATCTCGTGCGCTCCGGCGGCCGCGGCGCGATCGAGGAAGTCGTCGCGGCGGCACGACCGCTCGCCGACATGATCTGGTCGCGCGAGCTCGAAGGCGGCAACTTCGCAACCCCCGAGCGCCGCGCGGCGCTGGAGGCGCGCATCAAGGAGCTTTCCAACGGCATCCGCGACGAGGTGGTGCGGCGCTATTATCGCCAGGATCTCGCCGAGCGGCTCCAGCGCACCTTTGCGCCCGAGAGCGGACGCAGCAGCTTTGCCGGCCGGGGCAATTTCCGCTCTGGCCCCGCCGGCCGCCCGTTTCAGCCCCGTGGCGGAGGACAGGCGAATCGATTCGGCGGCCAGGGCCGCCGCGGCGCGCCGGGGCCGATCCAGCTCCCCGCCGGTCCCTACCAGGCGGCGAGCGCGCAACTGGCCGCGAGCCCGATCATGAAGGGCCAGCGCAGCGCGATTTCCCGGCGCGAGGCCCTGATCCTGCAAATCCTGATCAACCACCCCTGGCTGCTGCACGACCATCTGGAGGAAGTGGCCGCCCTGGAGCTGGCCCACCCCGAGGCCCACAAGCTGCGGGCCGGCATCATCGCGGCTTTCGCCAACGACCATCACCACAGCCCCGATCCGTCCGAGCAAGCCGAGAAGATGCGGTCCGACATCGAGAAAGGCGGATTTTCACAGCTTCTTCAAAGGGTTGAGAATGGCATCACGACCCAGGCGGTGTGGGGCGCGCGCGAGGGCGCGGCACGGGACGACGTTCTTGCCACCTGGCATCAGCTCGTCTCCTTGCATCGGCAGTGGCATTCACTACTTAGAGAGCTGAAGGACGCCGAGCTGGCCTTGGGCGAGGATCCCAGCGAGGCCAATATGGCGTGGCTGCGTGACGTCAAGGCTCGGATAGGCGAAGTCGATGGCACCGAGGCCCTGATCGAGGGTTTTGGGGAGCTGTCGGGCCGGTTCCAGAAGAGCGTGTGATGAAAGAATCATGCGGACGGCCGGGGCCGGAACCGCTAAAAGACTCGCCAAATCCAAGGTTTGGCGGCAAAAACAGGGTTAATCGAGGCTTAACTGTCTTGTAGCACTTTGGCCCACAGGCGGCCGCAGGCAGAACAGACGCGTCAGGAATGAATCCGCGCAATCTCTGTTGGCACTTCACCTGCATCCGCCGCGACAAAGGCGCTCACGAAGCGTTAGGCAAATCCGGCGAGAGAAAGTTGGGGGTGGCGAGAGACACGTGCGCCGCCCTTTCCGTGTCGAGAGCTGCCGAAGCGAGAGCGTCGAGCAACAGGTTCAAGTGAATTCACGCGGGCGGGCCGTCGGGCCTTCTGCATGAAGCGCGTTTAGGAGCAATGGATGGCCACCAAGGCAAAGACGCTGCAGGCGAAGGACAAGGAAAAAGACGACAAGGCAGCGGACGCGCCGGAGAAGGACTCCCAGGACGCGCCCTCGCCGTTGCTCGATCTCTCCGACGCGGCAGTGAAGAAGATGATCAAGCAGGCCAAGAAGCGCGGCTTCGTGACCTTCGATCAGCTCAACGAAGTCTTGCCGTCCGACCAGACCTCGCCCGAACAGATCGAGGACATCATGTCGATGCTCTCGGACATGGGCATCAACGTCACCGAAGCTGACGATAGCGACGGCGAGGAAGACAAGGACGAGGGCGGCGAGGACGAGACCGACAACGAGCTCGTCGAGGTCACCCAGAAGGCCGTCACCGAGGTCAAGAAGAGCGAGCCGGGCGAGCGCACCGACGATCCCGTGCGCATGTATCTGCGCGAGATGGGCACGGTCGAGCTCTTGTCCCGCGAAGGCGAAATCGCGATCGCCAAGCGCATCGAGGCCGGCCGCGAGGCGATGATCGCGGGCCTCTGCGAAAGTCCGCTGACCTTCCAGGCCATCATCATCTGGCGCGACGAGCTCAATGAAGGCAAGATCTTCCTTCGCGACATCATCGATCTCGAAGCGACCTATGCCGGCCCCGAAGCCAAGGCCGGCATGAACACCGCGATGATCGGCGGCCCCGCCGGTGAGAATGGCGAGGCGCCCGTCGAAGGCGGCCAGGCCGCTCCCATTGCCGGTGCGCCGGCGCATGTCGCGCCGCCAGCCGCGCCGCCGTCGCCGACCCCGTTCCGTGCCGCGCCTGCCGCCGGCAATGGCGGCGAAGCCCAGAAGGACCCTGCTGAATCCGCCGCCGAAGCCGATATGGACGAGGACGACGAGTTCGAGAACCAGATGTCGCTCGCGGCGATCGAGGCCGAGCTCAAGCCGAAGGTCGTCGAGATCTTCGACAAGATCGCCGAGAGCTACAAGAAGCTGCGCAAGCTTCAGGAGCAGGACATCCAGAACCAGCTCGAGAGCACCTCGCACGGGCCGTCGCTCTCGCCACATCAGGAGCGCAAGTACAGGAAGCTGAAGGACGAGATCATCGTCGAGGTGAAGTCGCTGCGCCTGAACCAGGCCCGCATCGACTCGCTGGTCGAGCAGCTCTACGACATCAACAAGCGCCTCGTCTCGCATGAGGGCCGCCTGATGCGCCTTGCCGATAGCCATGGCGTCGGACGCGAAGACTTCCTGCGCAACTATACCGGCTCCGAGCTCGATCCGCGCTGGCTCAATCGGGTGTCGAAGCTTTCGGCCAAGGGCTGGAAGAATTTCGTCCACCACGAGAAGGATCGCATCAAGGACCTTCGCCACGAAGTGCATCAGCTCGCGGCGCTGACCGGTCTCGAGATCGTCGAGTTCCGCAAGATCGTGCACTCCGTGCAGAAGGGCGAGCGCGAAGCCCGCCAGGCCAAGAAGGAGATGGTGGAAGCCAACCTCCGTCTCGTGATCTCGATCGCCAAGAAGTACACCAATCGTGGCCTTCAGTTCCTCGACCTGATCCAGGAAGGCAACATCGGCCTGATGAAGGCGGTCGACAAGTTCGAGTACCGCCGCGGCTACAAGTTCTCGACCTATGCCACGTGGTGGATCCGGCAGGCGATCACCCGCTCGATCGCCGACCAGGCACGCACCATCCGCATCCCCGTGCACATGATCGAGACCATCAACAAGATCGTGCGCACCTCGCGCCAGATGCTCAACGAGATCGGCCGCGAGCCGACCCCGGAAGAGCTCGCCGAGAAGCTCGGCATGCCGCTGGAAAAGGTGCGCAAGGTCCTCAAGATCGCCAAGGAGCCCTTGTCGCTCGAGACGCCAGTCGGTGACGAAGAGGATTCACACCTCGGCGATTTCATCGAGGACAAGAACGCGATCCTGCCGATCGACGCCGCGATCCAGTCGAACCTGCGCGAGACCACCACGCGCGTGCTCGCCTCGCTCACCCCGCGCGAAGAGCGCGTGCTGCGCATGCGCTTCGGCATCGGCATGAACACCGATCACACGCTGGAAGAAGTCGGCCAGCAGTTCTCGGTCACCCGCGAACGCATCCGCCAGATCGAAGCCAAGGCGCTGCGGAAGTTGAAGCATCCGTCGCGGTCGCGGAAGCTGCGGAGCTTCCTGGATAACTGATTCAAACGTCATGCCCGGACCCGATCCGGGCATCCATCCAAACGAAAACGGCGGGCAAATGCCCGCCGTTTTTGTTTGCGCTGACGCTTCGCGTGTCGTGGCGGCGGAGTCTATTTCTTCTTCGCGCCGACCCGCTCGATACTTTTGATGTCCAGCGGGGTGTTGCCGGATTTTTCGGCGATTTCGCGGTCCTGCTCCATGATGTGGCGGCGTGCGGGTTCGTCACCGTCAAGCCCGCCCAGCAGATCGGCAGGCACGCGCCGGTTGGAGCGTTGGGAGCCGTCTTCATAGACGACGTTGAAAAAGGCAAATTCGCCTTTGGGATTGGTTCCAGGTTTTTTGGCCATGGCAGCTTGTCGTCGATAAGGGCGCCACAGTCAAATGGCTTTGCCTGTTGCCGGCGGCGCCGAGCCTGAGGCGGCGGAGTACCCTGTGATCGACGAAATCTGTTTGTCGGGAGGCGTTGAGCGCCTCGTATGGTCCGGTGCGACCCGGGCCTCAATAAACGACGGGCCGAGAAAGCCCGCCGTTTATCTTTGGTCTCACTATTGCCCGGGGCTGGCAGGGAAACAACCTATAATAGAAGACTATAGCTCGCGCTCTGCGGTGGCAAGGCAAATCGTTGCGGCATCGATGTCGCAGCGGGCGCATCAGACATGCGTTATCCAGCGCATACAGATCAGTTCCATCCTTGCGATGCACACATCACGTCGCGCGCGTGCGCGTGTCAGCTCCGCCGTCATTCGGGGCGCGCGTCAGCGCGAAGCCGGAATCCATTGTGCCACCAACGACGCGGCTAAATGGATTCCGGGTTCGGCCCTCCAGGCCGCCCCGGAATGACGAGTGGGGCAGTTTACTCTCACGGTGCCACCAGCTCCACGCGCCGGTTGAGCGCGCAGCCGGCGTCCGTCGCGTTGGAGCCGACCGGCGCCAGCAGGCCGATGCCTGCGGTACGCAGCCTCGTCGGCGCGATGACGCCGCCAGCGAACCGACTGATCCCGGAATAGTCGCGCCCGCCGGCCGCGTCGCGCGTTTGCGCGGAGGCGGGGGCGACGGAGTGAAGCGAGAGCAGGGCGGCGAGGACAGCGAGCATCCGGTGCGGAATGGGCATGGTCATCTCGAAGGGTTTGGGGACGGGCTGAGCGCTGCTCCTTAGTCGCGGGCGCAGGGCGATCGGCTCTGGCGAGGTCTTGCCGCTTTGACGTGAATCCTGTTCCCGGGCATGATCGCGCGCCGCTTTCCGCGCAAAATTCCTGAGGATTTCCCCGCATGTTGAGATTCGCCCTGGCCACCGCGTTCGTCGTTTGTCTGACCGGCGGCTCGGCCGAGGCCGCACGCTGCGGCGGCGACTTCAACAGCTTCGTCGCCAGCATGACTTCGGAGGCGCAGGCTGCGGGGGTCTCGGCAAGCGTGACCAGTGCAGCGTTCAGCGGCGTGGCCCAGGATGGCGCCGTGCTCGCCTTCGACCGGCGCCAGCGCTACACCTTCAACAAGAGCTTTGAGCAGTACGTCTCGACCCGCGTCGGCCCCGGCCGCATCAATGGCGGCCGCGCGCTGTTGCAGCGTCACGCCGCGCTGCTCTCGCGCATCGAGCAGCAGTTCGGCGTGCCCCGGCAGATACTAGTCGCGATCTGGGGACTGGAGAGCGATTTCGGCAAGGGCGACATCGGCAAGCTGCCCGTGATCCGCACGCTCGCGACGCTCGCGCATGACTGCCGCCGCACCGAGCTGTTCCAGGGCGAGCTGCTGGCCGCACTCAAGATCGTCCAGCGCGGCGACCTGCCGCTGCGCGACCTCATCGGCGCCTATGCCGGCGAGATCGGCCAGACCCAGTTCCTGCCGTCGTCCTACATCAAATACGGCGTCGATTTCGACGGCGACGGCCGCGTCGACCTGCGCCACAGCGTCCCCGACGTGCTGGCCTCGACCGCGAACCTGCTGCACACCAGCGGCTTCAAGATGGGCCAGGCCTACGGCGAAGGCACCGCGAATTTCGAGGCGATGCGCGAATGGAACAGGGCGCTGATTTACCGGAAGACGATCGGGTATTTTGCGGATCGATTGATGGGTCAGTGAAAGTCGCGCGCAGCTAACCACAATCGTCATTGCGAGTGCAGCCAAGCCATCCGGAATCCCCCCGCGGAGAAGATGCTTCGTCGCAAGTGCTCCCCGCAATGACGGACGCCGCGATGCAGCGACGATCTCGCGGCGAGCGTCTTCAGCCCGGACTTGTTGCGATCGGAATCCGGAAACGGAACTTCCATGTACATTTTTTCAGTTTGGAACCGAACCATATCGCGGCTCGCGCCCTTAACATACGTTAACTGGGGCCAAGAAATAATTTGGGAGTGGCCAATGGGACAAGCACAGCCATATCAGGCGACCGCGTTGATTGTCGAAGACGATATCATGCAGCGTGAGATGTTGTGTCTTCTGCTCGAAGAGAGCGGCTACCAGGTTATCCAGTGCGAGAGCGCCGAGGCGGCCGAGCGCGTGCTGGAGGAGAGTGCGGGGACACTCTGCCTGATGCTGACCGACGTGCAGCTCGCCGGCCGGATGAACGGGGTCGAGCTCGCGTATGTCGCCAAGGACCGCAATCCGAAGCTCGACGTCGTCGTCACCTCCGGCCGCCCGCTGATGCAGCCTTTGCCGAACGGCGCGAAATTCTGGGCCAAACCATGGGCTCCGCTCGATGTGCTGCGCGAGGCCGAGCTCGCGCAACTGGCGTGACCGTCTCTCCCGGGAGGTCGCTTTCGTGCAGCGAGGCGCGGTGATAGGGTCTCCTCATGTCCTTATCGTTCCTGCTCACCTCGCTCATCGTGGTCGCGTCCCCCGGGACCGGCGTGCTTTACACGCTGGCCGCGGCGCTGACGCGCGGCTCGCGCGCCAGCATCGCGGCGGCCTTCGGCTGCACGCTCGGGATCGTGCCGCACATGACGGCGGCAATGCTCGGCCTTGCCGCCGTGCTCCATACCAGTGCGCTCGCCTTTGCCGCGCTGAAATGGTGCGGCGTGGCCTACCTGCTCTACATGTCCTGGCAGGCGCTGCGCGAGACCGGCGCGCTCGCGGTCGAGGGTGAGATCAAGGAGCGGTCGAGCGGCCGCGTCATTGCGACCGGCTTTTTGATCAACATCCTCAATCCAAAGCTGTCGATCTTCTTCCTCGCCTTCCTGCCGCAGTTCATCGCGGTGGACGAGGCGCATGCGCTGGCGCGGATGCTGGAATTGAGCGGCGCCTTCATGGCGATGACGTTTGCGGTGTTCGTCGTCTACGGCCTCTGCGCGGCGTCCGTACGAGAGCGCGTCATCTCGCGACCCCCTGTGATGGCTTGGCTGCGCCGGAGCTTTGCTGCCGGTTTTGCGCTGCTTGGGGCGAAGCTCGCGTTCGCGGAGCGGTAGGCAATAAAAAAGCGGGCCTCGTGCCCGCCGCCTTCAGTCTCTCGACTTTACCCGACGCCCGGGCGGAGCGAGGCTCCACCCGGGCAAAGAAAAATAGCTGCGTTACTTCTTCTTCGCCTTCTTGGCCTTTTTCGCCTTCGCCTTCTTCGCCTTCTTCGCTTTCTTAGCCATAGTATCCTCTCAAGGGTTAATGGTGGAACGCGACACGAGGGATGCTCGGCGGAGGGCCAGCCTCGCAACATCCTCGACAGCAAACTCAGCAGATTCGCGGGCGCCTGCCCCGCGCTGTCACATCTGTGTCATTACGTTATCCACAGCTCAGATGCATTTTCGGGTGATTTCTGTCCGCGAATCCGCAACGGCGCGCCGCGACGCGGCTGCGCCCCGATGCCGACATGCCTAACGATCCGACAATCCGCGCGCGCCGTTCATGAATCCAAAACCAAAGGCGAGCTTTCGAGCATCGCAGTGAGAGTCCGTTAAGCGCGACCCGCGCATTATTCCCCGCAAGAAAACGGGGACGGGTCATGGACGAACGGCGGCCAGAGACGGGGGGCGGGACGCTGCGCGTGCTGTGGTCGCGATGCTGAACGTCTCGACACTCTGGACGGTTTTCGTCGTCAACTTCCTGGCGCTCGGCCTGATCTGGGCCTACGTGACCCGCTCCTATCCGAAATTCGCAGCTGCACGGTTCTGGATGGCATCGGCGTTCGTCGGCGCGACGGGCGCGATGGCGGCGCTGGTCCGCCTGTTCGTCGCCTCTCCCGTGCCGCTTCTGCTCGGAGCCGCCGGCGTCATCGCGGCGAGCTGCCTGGCCGCCATGGGTATTCAGCGCTTCTACGACCGGCCGGTGTCCTGGCGAGTCATGGCCGCAACGGGCGCGTTGAGCCTCGGCGGCGTCGTGTTCTTCATGGTCGTCGTCGAGCACATGCAGCTGCGCATGCTCAGCTACACGCTCGGCCAGGGTCTGCCGCTGGCGCTGTCGCTGCGCCTCCTGCTCTCGCCGCCGGAAGGCCGCGTCAGTCCGGGCGCCCGGCTGTCCGGCATTGTGATCATGACCATCATCGCGATCCTTGCGGCTCGTACTGCGGGCAATCTGCTCGGCGGTGATTTCTCCTCAGTCGCCGGCAGCCAGTCCCACGCCGTCATGGTGCTGGGGCTCCTGTTCCTGTCGATGACGCTCAATTTCGGCTTCCTGCTGATGGCGATGGACCGGCTGCGCAACGAGGTCGCCGACCTCGCGCTGCTCGACGACCTCACCGGCGTCGCCAACCGGCGCCATCTGTTGCAGCGCCTCGCCGAGGAATGCGCCCGCTCGGAGCGCAGCGGCGAGCCGTTCTCGCTGCTGGTGATCGATCTCGACGGCTTCAAGACCATCAACGACACCCATGGACACGCCGCGGGCGACGCCTGCCTCCGGCATTTCACCCTGATGGCGCAGACGCGGCTCCGGCCGGGCGACATGCTCGCCCGCACCGGCGGCGACGAGTTCTGCGTGGTGCTGCCGTCCTCTGGTCTGCGCGAGGCGGCCTCGATTGCCCGCCGTGTGCTGGAGGTCTGCCGCCAGGATGCCGCCGGCTGCACCAGCAACGACATCCCGATCGCGATCTCGATCGGCGTGGCCGAATGGGACCGCAGCATCGGCCAATTCCCCGACCGCCTGATCGCTCATGCCGATCACGCGCTCTATGCCGCCAAGAAGAACGGCAAGAACGATTTTGCCGTCTATGATCCGGCACCGCCGCTCTCGCCCGAGCCCACCGAGGTCGCGCGCAAATTCGCATAAGGCCTGCTAAAGCGCGATGAGATAAGGATGAATCATCATCGCGCTTTAGGTTGTTGTTTGAGCATGATCTCCGCGCAAACGCGTTTCGCGTTTGTCGCGAGGGAAAACCGCTTCGCACTTTTCCGGATCATGCTCTAGGCTTGGATCCACATGATGATGTTTCGCCTGTTCGCGGCCATTGTTGCCGCCCTCGCTCTGATCGCTCCCGCCGCCGCAACAGACGCCGAACTTGTGAAGATCGCGCGCGGCTCCGGCACGCCCGACATTCCCGGCCTGAAAACGGTCTGGCTCGCGCCGTGGGGCGACGTCCGCAACGCCCATCCCTGGCGCAATATCATCGTGCACCAGACCGAGGGGCCGGCGGGCTCGGCGCGCGGCGGCGCGCAGGAGCAGGCGAAGAATCCGACCCGCCGCGGCGTCACGGTGTGGGTCGAGACCGACGGCACGGTCTATTGGGCAGTCGCGGAAAACCTGGTGCCGACCCATGGCGACGGCGCCAACCGCAACGACAACAAGTACATCGACAACAAGGCGACCTATCGCCAGGTGGTGCGCGACAATTCGATCGGCGTCGAGTTCGCCGGCAACTATCCGGATGTCACGGCCGGTCCGACCGCGGCGCAGGTTGCGGCGTGGCGCATCCTCGTCCAGGTCCTGCGCGCGCGCTACGACATCCCGCTCGACCACGTCTATGCGCACAACTGGATCGACTACAAGGACGCGCGCTACTGCGAAGGCTGCTGGCTCGCGACGCTGGCAAGGACGTGGGGGGAGTGACGGCAGCGTCAAACCGGCTGCGCCATCCAGCCGAACAGGCGCCGGATCAATCCCGGCCGCCTCGGTAATTCCGGCGGCGCGTCGGCAGCCAGCACGCGTTTGAAGAAGTAATCCAGAAACACCATGTCGTTCGGTTCGGTGACCGTGAACTGATCGTCGCCGAAGAACACGCTGTAATCGTAGAAGAACGGCCCGACGAACGGCACAGTCGCGGTAGAGGCGTTGTCCTTGGAGATCACGAACTCGGCGGGATCGAGCCCGTGGTCGCGCATGGCCTGCTCGACCAGCGGCAGCTTGCGCATGAACTGGGCGGAGAAGCCGCTGACGGTGGATTGCAGGATGATCGACACGGCGTGCGTCCGTCCGCTTTCATGCTGTCGGTCCGATGTTTTTTGGTCGGTTGACCGGCAGGGATGGTTCAATACCGCTGTCATCGCCCGGTTTGACCGGGCGATCCAGTATCCCAGAGGCCTGCGTCGGAGACCTCGCTCTCAACGAGCGCCGCGGCATAGTGGATGCCCCGCTTTCGCGGGGCATGAAAGCGAAGAGTGGTGCTGCGCTTCTCCACCCAACAAAAAAGCCGGCGTTGCCGCCGGCTTTCTGTCTCTTCGATCCGCCAATCTCTGGCGCTTCCGAAACCGCGCTTAGTGCGCGGCTTCCAGCGCGGCCTGTTCCGCCCTTGCGATCGTGCCCTTGACCGCGGACTGCACCTTCTCGAAGGCGCGGACCTCGATCTGGCGGACGCGCTCGCGCGACACGCCGAACTCGGCGGCAAGGTCTTCCAGCGTCATCGGCTCATCGGCGAGGCGACGGGCCTCGAAGATGCGGCGTTCGCGCGGATTGAGCACGCCCATGGCGCCGTTCAGCGCGTCACGGCGGTGATCATACTCCTCGTGCTCGGCTAGGATGGCTTCCTGGTTGGGCGAATTGTCGACCAGCCAGTCCTGCCATTCGCCGGCTTCGCCGTCGTCGCGGATCGGCGCGTTGAGCGACGCATCACCGCCGAGGCGGCGGTTCATGTCGATCACGTCCTGAGCGGTGACGCCGAGGCGCTTGGCAATGATCTTCACCTGGTCGGGGCGGAGATCGCCTTCGTCCAGCGCGCTGATCTTGCTCTTCGCCTTACGCAGGTTGAAGAACAGCTTCTTCTGGTTCGCGGTGGTGCCCATCTTCACGAGCGACCACGAACGCAGGATGTACTCTTGAATCGACGCCTTGATCCACCACATGGCGTAGGTGGCGAGGCGGAACCCCTTCTCGGGTTCGAAACGCTTCACCGCCTGCATCAGGCCGACGTTGCCTTCCGAGACGACCTCGGAGATCGGCAAGCCGTAGCCGCGATAGCCCATGGCGATCTTGGCCACGAGCCGGAGATGGCTGGTGACGAGTTGGTGCGCGGCGTCGCGATCGTCATGCTCGCGCCAACGCTTGGCGAGCATGTATTCCTGCTGGGGTTCCAGCATCGGAAATTTGCGGATTTCGCCGAGGTAACGAGAAAGGCCGGATTCTCCATTAAGGACCGGCAGAGTAGCGGTACGGGCCATAGTGCGCCCTCCAAACAGGTTCAGGCCCCCGATAGCGGCGGGCCAGGCAGACGACCGCTTGGTTAAAGCCAGTCGTAGCTGCGATGTTCCGCGTTGGTCATTTCAACGCAGCCGCAATATACCCCATGAGGGGTCATTTAGGGAAGGATTGCTGACGTCACGTCCCCGTGTGGCAGCTATAACTTTTTGTAAGGTAAGGGTTTTCTGAAACTGCCTGCGTCATAGCGCCGCTTTCAGGGTGTCTTGGAGGAGAAGCAAATCCTCCGGCAAAGGCGCCTCCCAATGCAAAAGTTCTCCGGTCCTCGGGTGCTCCAATACCAGCAGATAAGCATGCAAGGCCTGCCGTCCAAGCGCGGTCAGGGCCGCCTGCGACTCGAGCCCGAGCTGGTTCGCCTTGGTCTTGAAATGCGGGCCATAGACGGCATCGCCCATCAGGGGATGGCCGATATGGGCGAGGTGGACGCGGATCTGGTGGGTGCGCCCGGTTTCGAGCTCGCAGGCGAGCAGCGCCGCGATCGGCTTGCCGTCACGCCCGGCAAAGCTCTCGAGGATTTCCCAATGCGTCACCGCCTCGCGGCCGCCCTGGCGCACCGCCATCTTGTCCCGCGCATACGGGTGGCGGTCGATCGGCGCATCCACCGAGCCGCGATGGCGGCCCGGCAGACCCCAGGCAAAAGCCATATAGCCGCGCCGCATTGCCCCGGTGCGGCCGTGATCGGCGAATTGCGCGGATAGCGACTGGTGGGCGAGGTCGTTCTTGGCGACCACCATCAGCCCGGTGGTGTCCTTGTCGAGCCGGTGCACGATGCCGGGCCGGCGCACCCCGCCGATGCCGGACAGCGAAGCGCCGCAATGGGCGATCAGCGCGTTCACCAGCGTGCCGGTCTCGTGGCCGGCGGCCGGATGCACCACCAGGCCCTTCGGCTTGTTGAGAACGATGATGTCGTCGTCCTCGAACACGATATCGAGCGCGATATCCTCGCCCTCGGGCTCCGGCGGGGCCGCCTCCGGCACGTCGATTATGATCGTATCGCCCGATCTGACATGATAAGCGGGGTCGCGGACCGCGGCGGCCTTCAGGCTCACCGCGCCCGCCAGAATCAGGGCTTTCAGCCTTGATCGCGACAGGTCCGGCACGCGCGCCGCCAGCACGCGGTCGAGCCGGGCCGAGCCCTCGTCGCCGCCGACCACGACCTCCAACCTTTGCGCTGAACCTGAGCTTTCCATGACGACGACCGAAACCGCTGTTCCCGAACCGAGCCCCGAGCAGGCCGCGCTGTTTGCGCGGGTGCGACGGATGATGCTGATCGCGGGGTTGACCACGGCGCTGGCAATCTGCGCCGTCCTGATCGCGGTGGGCTACCGCCTTTTCAAGTCGGAGGGAAGGGCGGTCGATGTGGCCGGCGACGTCACCGCCACCCTGCCGAAGGGCGCCAGAATCGTCTCGACCGGGGTCGCCGGCGACCGGCTCGTGATCACGCTCGACGTCGCCGGGGTCACCGAGATCCGCACCTTCGACGCCCATACATTGAAACCCGCCGGAAAGCTGAAATTTGCCAATGAGCCGTAGTGCCGCTCAAGCGCGTCGGCGCTGAATTGTTGATGGTTCCTTGATCTGTGTTGTCCTGTTCCGCAACTTCTGATTTAGCTTCCGATCGGGAAATGCGGGCTGGGACTGGGAATGGGGCGTATCAAGTCACTCGTCGTTGCAATTGCTCTCGTCGTTGGATTGATCGCATGCGGAGGGCCTGCAGCGCTTGCAGCGCAGCCGAACCAAACCGGGGCTGGAGCGCAGACCAAACAAGCCGGACCTGCAGCGCCGGCTAAACAGCCTGCAGCCCAGGCCAAACCAAACCAGAGGACGCTCGGCACGCGCGGCTCTACTTCCTCCGGGAGAAGGGTATTTTCGGTGCGATGGGTAGAATGGCCGCCTAGTCGGAGATCCTGATCGACGGCAAGCCTGTCGGAAAGGTCGAGATGGGGTCGTTTTTCGCCGTCGATCGGCCGCCAAGCGTCTACAAGATCGCCTCCCACATCAAGATGTCCCTGACGGACTATGAGGTCGAAGTCCCGATCGAGGCCGGCAAGACCTACTACTTCGGGGTCGGGACGCAGCGTGGGGGCGTTCCTGTTCAGGACCTGCTCAATCAGGCGGTCTCAGGCAGTAGCGGCCAGCAGATCCGGTCGTCATCGCCCTTCAAGTCCGCCTTTGCGGGCGCGGGGCTGTTTCGCTTGGAGCCGGCCGCCGGCGCCGCCGCGATCGAGAAGCTGAAGACGCCCTGAATGTTCCCGGCGGTTTTGCTGGTAAGCATCGCTCCGGCCGGCCATCGCGCGGTTAAGCTTGAGCCGCACTCACCGTGCATAGCCGGGATTTTCGCCCCCGATCGAGGCTTGCCGCCGGCGGAATTCGCGGCTATGTCGTGTCCCTCACGCTCCCTTCGTCTAGCGGTTAGGACGCGGCCCTCTCAAGGCTGAAACAGGGGTTCGATTCCCCTAGGGAGCGCCAAAATGCACGATATTCCGCGATATTTTGCGATGGGAGTCCCGATCGGGAGTGCCAGCCCCTCGATCGACTGATCTTGCAAGCGATGTGGGCAGGAGTCTTGCCCCTGGCTCGGTGACTGTTTGCCGGTTCTTCGGGGTCTCTTGGACGCCTGTCGACTGCAAACGCGATTTGTCCATCTACCGGCGTCCATTCGTCGCCGCACACGATCTGCTCATTCCCGCTCCATCATGTCGGCGATCGCCTTGATGCGGCTTCTGGCGTATTTCGGCAGGCCGGCGCTCAGCGAATCGCCGCTGTTGAAGGAGCTGTTGCCCATGAGCAGTTGCGCGGGCACGAGGTTTCGCAGAATGGGTGTTTTGCTGTATTCCCTTTGCTTGTTCAGCACGTCGTTCCTGACCACAATCAGGATGTAGACCGTCGCGATGGCGACTTCCCGCTCGGTCGGATGTTGTTGCAGAATCGCAAGCAGCTTGCCGAACTGGATGACCTGGTTGACCCAAAAGATGTTCTGCTCGAGCCCGCCGGTGACTGTGGAGTCGAGCCCTGTTAAGCTCGGCAGCTCGGCAAGGTGCGGCTGCGTGACCAACACGATCTCACTCTGGAACTCGATGAAATCCGGAATGGGCTTTTTGCTCTCCTCGCGCAGCTTGTTGGCAAGCTGAATGCCCGCCGGAATTTTCCCTTCAAACATGTAGCGGGACTGCACGCAGATCGCCTTCGCGTCCTCGCACCAGCGGCGATTCGGCGGACGGTTGTGCGCGGCGCCCGTGTCGTTGTTGGGAACAGCATCGCCCGCCGTGATCGGCCGGTGCTTGACTGCCGGATCGATCTGCTCGAGGAACGCGACATTCGCATACCGCGACAGATCCAATGCCGCTGCCGGTCTTGGAAGTCGAAACCGCGCCTCCGCCTGGTAGACCGAGAGCTTCAGCTTCGTTTGTTGGTTGAGCGTGGGCTCAACGAAGCTCGGGAAGAGCGAGAGGAAGCGTCGCTGAACCGGACGTGAGCGGGCCCAATCGTCGAAAGGAATGAGTCCCGTCGAGGAATCGGCGAGCTTGTCGTTGCGTTGGTCGGCGAAGATGACCGTGCGCGGTTTGATCTGTGCGATCGGAACGCTGGCGGCTGCGGGCACGTCCTCCAGCTGGAATTCCTGCGCGGCCGCGCCCGTGCAAGTGGCCACGCAGGCGGCGATGAGGACAGCGGCACGGTGGAGTCTCATGGCGTCAATGCTCAATTCAGCCGCCGCCAGAAATAATCGGGATCGACTCGGAGCGGCGGTCGCGGGAGGCGGTCCTCGTCATCGGGATATCCGCGCCAGGAGGGATATTCGCGCGGACCAAGACGCCAGTTCGGGAATGGAAAGGGCGGCCGGTTATCGCCGTAAAGGCGGTTATCGTAGGACCACGGCTGGAATGGCCCGTCGTCTCCGTCATAACCGCCACGATAGGCGTTGCTTTCTGCACGCGAGACGATCCGAAATTGCGTATCATCGATTCTGCCCGATGGATCCCTCTTGAGGTACTCGGTGAAAGCGCGCCCGGAGCCGGCCGGTGCAGGATCGCCGGTATAAGGATCGATCGACAGAGTAACGAGCTGACGCATGGCTTCGCGCGAAGGGCCGTTCAACGCCGTCTTGGGAGCGTGCAGTTCCCACGCTGCCTGCACGATCGGCTCGAACATCGGCAGCGCCACTTTCCCTCCGGTCTGGCCGCGCCCAAGGGAGCGACGTCCGCCGTCGCCGTTGTCGTAGCCGACCCAGATGGCGATGGTGACGTCATTTGTGAAACCGACGAACCAGGCATCGGCCGAATTATCGGTGGTACCAGTCTTGCCGCCGACATAGGGCGAAAGATGCTTCACCACGCGCGCGGTTCCGCGCGCGAGCACGCCCTGCAGCATTGATTTCAACTGGTAAAACGATGCGCGGTCGGCCAAGCCGATCCAGGACACCGCATGCGGATCGTGCTGGTAGATTGGGCGGCCGTCCTGTTCGATCGTTTCGATCGCATGGGGCTGGGGTCGTGCTCCTTCGTTGGCGATCGCTGCATAGAACGCCGCAAGGTCGATGAGCCGCACAGATTGGGCACCGAGCACGAACGGGTAGTAGCGCGTGCATTCTTTGTAGAGCTGCGCTTCCATCGCGAGCTCGCAGACTCGGTCGAGGCCTCGCTCGGCGCTGGCGTCGAGACCGGTCGCGAGCAGTTGCGCGGTGGCGAGATTCCGGGAGTTTTCCAGCGCGCGCCGCAGTGTAATGGCGCCCGAAGCGCTGCCGTCGTAGTTCTTCGGCGACCAGAAATCGCGGTGGCGCGCGTAGACCGTCGCCCCGATCGGTGCCAGCGTTATGGGTTCGTCCATCACCAGCGTGTTGGGCTGCAATCCCTTCCGAAGGGCGGCGAGGTAGGTCAGCGGCTTCAAGGTGGAGCCGGGTTGCCGCAGGCTCTGGACGACGCGGTTGAGCTGGCTTGCCGGATACGAAAAACCGCCCGCCATCGCGAGAATGCGGCCGGTTTCGTTCCCGAGTACGAGCGCCGCTCCCTGCACGGTCGGTCGAATGCGCAGATCGGCACGCGCCGCTTGCTTACCCTTGGCTTCGCGCACCTGCACGTAGACCACGTCGTACGGCTTGAGACCGCGCTGGATCGCGGCGCTCCAGGTGCTCAGCGGCAGGATGCTTCCGTCGGTCAGACCGACGTTGATCGCATGGCCGCGCTTGCCACGCGTATTCTCCAGGACGACCGCCGATTCCCAGTGAACGTCATAGAGAGGTAGCCGCGTCGTCTTCAACGCAACGAGCCAAGCCGGTTCCGTGGCCCTCGGGTCTGCCGCAATCAGACGGACAGCATTGGAAATGTTCGCCTCGGGTCCCTCAAATTTGTAACGGCTGGTGTTCAGCTCGTACCGCGCGAGGCCCTCCTGCAATGTTGCTTCGACTATGCGCTGCAAGGCCGAGTTGACGGTCGAGTGCACCGTGTAGGAGGATTCGGTGAGAGTATCGAGGCCCGCGACCACCTTTGCCTCGCGGGCGATGTGATCGACGAAGTGAAAGCCGAAGTCTCGTCGCGTCGGCCGGTATTCGACAAGCTGCGGCAATACTGCTTGCGCCGCGGCGGCGTCGATCATGGCGTCGTCCTGCATGCGGCCCAGCACGTAGGCAAGGCGCTCGCGCGCGCGCTCAGGGTGGTGGTCGGGATTGAAGTAGTTCGGTCCCTTGGCGAGCCCGGCGAGTAGCGCGCCCTCGACTGCGGAGAGCGCCTTGGCTGGTTTACCGAAATAGCTGCGCGCCGCCATCTCGATGCCCCAGGCCCCGCGACCGAGATAAATCGAGTTGAGATAGAGCTCGAGGATTTCCGCCTTGGTCAGGGCGCGCTCCATCCGCGAGGCAACGATCATTTCGCGCAGTTTTCTTTCGTAAGTGATGTCGTTGCCCACCAGCAGGTTTTTGGCGACCTGCTGCGTAATGGTCGAGCCGCCCTGCGGCCGGCCCGGCTGCGTGAAGTTGCCGATGAAGGCGCGGACCAGTCCGCGCTCGTCAATGCCTGTGTGTTGGAAGAAACGCTTGTCCTCGGCGGCGATGAATGCGTTGCGCACCGCTTCTGGGATATCCGCAAGCTTGACCCAGACGCGCCGATTGTTCGGCGCGTAAATCTCGGCAAGGCGCTCGCGCTTGTTGTCGAGGACTACGCTGGTGCCAGGAAGCCTGAGGTGCTTAAGCTGCGCGGCGTCGGGCAGATCCTTCACCGCGCTGTTGTAGAATGCGGTGACCTGACCAAGATCGAACGGCGATCCTTCCACTTTTTCGACTTTGCAGAACTGCCTGTAGGCCACGTGGAGGTCGGCCAGATTCAGTCCTTTGAGCGCCTTGATCTCGCTGCTCAGCGCCTCCTTATCATCCATGGCAGTGGCAATCAGATCGTCCAGGTTGATGTCCTCGATGTCGAAAGCCTTGCGCATGTGGGCGCAGCCGGCACTCAAAAGCTGCGCCACCTCGAAGCGGTCGCGCACCGCATCGAACTCCGTCTTGACCTCATCCGGCCGGGTAGTGACCTGGCTGAAGGCAAGCGCCGTGGCGAAGATCTTGATGAGAATCGAGTCCATGACCTGCCGACGGTCGAAAAAGCCGCCCCCGTAAGGTCCCGTCTTTTGTAGAATGATATTGAACAAGGCTGTGTTGAGGAAAAAGTTCCCGAGGCGCCCCCCCGCTTTTCCGGGCCTTCAGCAGCGCTCCGACCTGGCCGGGCCTAGGAACCAACGCTGCGGCCAGTGCGTTCTAAAAACACCAATTGGCAGCGCAGCCATGAATATCTCTCTTCCAGTCGTGCTTGCCGCGGCGCTCCTTAGCGCCGCCATCGCCACGATGCCTGCGGATGCTGCTCCTCGAAAAAAGAACACCCGGGCTCTTGCCGCGGTCTCCCCTGCAGCTAGCGTCGGTCAGCCGCCCACGGACAGATTTTTGGCCTGCGATGTCCGGGTGCGAGACTATCTTCGCGAAGGCGGAGCGGCGATACGGGTGACCAAGATCGAAGTGGACGATGCCCGACTGCAGTTGAGCATTTATCATGAGTACGGAGAGGCAGGAAAGTCGTCTCGAAAATACCTCCGCGGGGACACTGAAGAAGAAATGCGCAAAAATCTGCGCGGAATATTGGATGAGTTCGCTGCGGCTGCGAAGGCCGCAACGGCTGGTCGCGCTTGGTATGTGATCGCTGCTCGCAAGGTCATGCCGGACCTCCGCGACAATTCGGGCGAGACCACGAATCCGTGGACGGGCATCGTCCTCGCGGATTTCGAGGGAAAATGCAGACCCATCACGTTCTATCAGTCTGTCGATCGGAACAAGCTCGATCCTGAACTGAACAAGAAATTGGATGAATGAAGTTTTGCGCTTGAAGTGATTTGCAGTCGTAGCGACTGCGCCTGGACGCCATGAGAGGCGCGGTGAGGATTGTCCAACTCAAGATGGCGCCAAAACGGCAGTTGTGTGTGCCGTCGCCGGTGAATTTGCAGTATTGGCAGCGAGGCCCGGCTTTCATCGCCTTTAGGGCAGGTTTGGGCAGCCGTTCTGAAACGCTTTGGAAAGCAATAAGATCGTTGCTTGCCCAAACTCTTCTTTAACCCATTGAAATCACTTGCCCCATCCCTAGGGGGCGCCAAATACGCGATAATCCACGACATTGTAGGATGCGGCTCCGCTTTCGGAGCACCATGTCGCACGATCGATCGCGCACCGCATCGGCGGAGTGCTACTTTGCGCACGTCGACTTGCCGCTTCGCGGTCCTGGTCGGCCGGGCGACCTGAACCGCCGGACGGCAGTGGCAAATCGACGTAGGCCCGCATCGAGCGGCGATAGCGAGAGGAGCGCTGGCCGTATGTCAGTGATGCGCCGAAACACTCCTGACGGTCTCGGTCAGCAAATCACCTGACGCGGAACGGCCGACGTCACCCAGACTGATGATGCCGACCATCCGCTTGCTCTTGTTGATCACGGGCAGCCTGCGGACCTGCAGCTTCTCCATATGATGCATCGCCTTTGCGAGGTCATCGTCCTCCCGGCAGCAATGGATGCCTTCAGTCATCACATCGCGCGCCGTCGCGCGGCCGGCATCGAAGTTGTGGTTCGCGAGCCCTTTGCAGACGATATCGCGGTCGGTCACCATCCCGACCAGCTTGTCGTCCTCGCCAATCGGAATGCAGCCAATGTCATGCGTCCGCATCAATTTGGCGAGCTCGGTGATAGGGGTGTTGGGGCTGACCCAGTCGACACCCTTGTGCATCGCGTCTTTGACTTTCATGGCGGAGCCTCCGTTCCTGGGTTTCAGGTGCATTGATGCAATGCAGCAGCGCCCCCCATTTTCTGAACTGTACAACCGATCGGGTGCAAGGTCGCCGCGAAAGCATCATTCCTGGGCGATTCGAGCAGACAAACGCCGGCGCCGTAGCCGTCACCCTCAACAATTGACGGCCACTTCGCGGCCAGGGTTCCCGCCCAAAGGCAATGGGCGGAGCGCAAATTCTCAGTCGTGCACGCTAAAGCACCCGCGCGGTGCGTTGGCCGTCAAGCGCGCAAACTGCGCGTGACCCATATGGAGCAGCGTCTCGTGATCGCCAGCTTCCATATAGATATCCGGCTGTGTCTGGATGCTGCTGTCGACGATGATATTCAGCCCGTAGCATTTGCCGACGGCAGGAACTGCGCCGTGTGCGCAGTCGTGGAATAGCCGATCGATCTCGGTTTCATCGGCCATGTGGACATTGTCACCGAGTTCTGTTCTCAGTTCCGACAGGCGGAGGTGATGCGATGCGGGCAAGACGGCCAGCATGTATTCGCTGTCGCGCCGCAACACGATGCCCTTGGCGAGGCGATCGCCCGAGATGTGGCATACCTCAGCCGTGCGAGTGGACGTCATGCTGGGTTCGTGCGGGATCACCTCGTATTGGATGTTTTCAGCGGCTAGGTATTTCTGGAGCGTGGGAGCAATGGACATGACATCACCTCCGGAGCAAAATGCGAACCATCCACCGTGAGGTCTTCCCTGTAGACTCTCGCCATACGATGGGCGGCTACCTAATTATAGACCCGAGATAGCCAGGATACGAGTGCTGTCGGCGGTAAAGTAGGGCGCCGCAATGCGCTTCTAGCGCCGGCTGCATCAGCCGACCTCGCCACCTTGCGCTGTTTCGCGATCCCGGCGATTCAGGTTGGAGCACCCGCGTCCCCGCCTTGAGGTGCTATCCCGACCGCGAAATCGGGCGGCGGGCGCTCCTCATTTCTGCTATGATCAAACCATGACGATCGGGATTACCGGACCCGAACGGAAGGTACCAAGGCAAAGTGCCGTGGTCGGGCTCATCATTGCGGCCGTCGTCATTGGGATTTGCCTGATCCTGCTCTGGCTCGCGAGCGACTTCCTGGTCGACTGGCTGTGGTTTTCCTCGATCGGTTATCTGCAGGTTTTTTGGACGACAATCGGCGCCAAGGCTGCCGTCTTTCTTGCGGTCTGGACCGGAACCGCCGTCATACTTTGGTTGAACGGATGGTTCGCACTGCGCTTTGCCCGACGGCGGTCGACACAGCTTGTCGCCGCTCCGGCGTGGAACTTCGCGGGCAACGCGCCGCCTGATCTGCTTGCGCTTGTACGCGATCGACTGCCGTGGCCCCGGTTGATCGCAGGCGGGGCAGCTTTGCTCGCTCTGCTTGTCGCCGCCGCAGAAGTTGGCAACTGGGGCGTCTTCCTGCGGTTTGTCTATCAGGTGCCATATGGCACAGACGATCCGCTCTACAACAAGGACATCGGCTTCTATCTATTCTCGCTGCCCGCCTACATCCTCATCAAGAACTGGATGATGCTCGCGCTCATTCTGAGCGCGCTCTTCGCCGCGGCGATCTACTGGGTGCACGGCGATATCGAATACGAGCTTCATCGCCGATCAATGTCGTCGACGGTGATTGCCCACGGCTCGGCGCTGCTCGGTCTTCTCTTCGCGGTGAAGGCCTGGTCCTATGGTCTCGATCGCTATCTGCTGCTCTACGGTGATAACGGCGTGGTCGTCGGCGCAAGCTACACCGATGTCCACGTGGGGCTGCCGGCCTTGTGGTTGATGATCGGACTTTCGGTCGTCGCGGCGTTCGCCGCGTGGGCAAACTTGCGGGTGCGCACCTACCAGCTTCCTGCAGCCGCGTTCCTGCTGGTCGTGATCGGGTCTTTCGTGCTGTCCGGCGTGATTCCCGTGCTGTTCCTGCAGTTCTTCGTCAAGCCAAGCGAATTAGAGCTGGAGAGGCCCTATATCGAACGCAACATCGCGCTGACCCGGCAGGCATACAATCTCGATCAGATCGCAGCCAAGCCGTTTGCCGCCGAACAGAAGCTTAGCTTCAAGACCCTCGACGCCAACAAGGCGACAATCGACAATATCAGGCTTTGGGACTGGCTGCCCTTGTCGGATACCTACGCGCAGCTGCAGGAGATCCGCACCTATTACAAATTCCATCATCTTGACGTTGATCGCTACTGGCTCGATGGATCCTACCAAAGCGTAATGCTCTCGGCTCGCGAACTGCGGCCCTCCTTGCTGCCGCCGAATGCCCAGACATGGGTCAACCGCCACGTGCTGTTTACTCATGGCAATGGCGCGGTGATGAGCCCGGTCACGCGCAAAAGCACGGAGGGGCTACCGCTGCTCTATCTGCGGGATATCCCTCCGGTTGCGGATGGAGGCCCCAAAATCCACGAGCCGCGCATCTACTACGGCGAACGGAGCGACGACTACGTCATCGTCAAGGGGAGCACGCCGGAGTTCGACTATCCGAAGGGAAAAGACAATGTCTACGCTGCTTATGACGGTGCGGGCGGCGTTCCGATAGGAGCGATGGTGTGGAGAGGCCTGTTCGCTTACTACTTCAACGACCCGAACCTACTGCTCTCAAGCTACATCACGACCGACAGCCGGATCATGATCCGGCGCAATATCGGCGAAAGGGTACGAACGATCGCCCCGTTCCTCAGGCTCGATCACGATCCCTATCTGGTCATCAGCAATGGGCGGATGTTCTGGATGCAGGACGCCTACACGGTGAGTTCCTACTTCCCCTCCGCGCAGCCGGCGCAAGACCAAGATATCAACTACATTCGCAATTCAGTGAAGGTCACCATCGATGCCTATAACGGATCCGTCGACTTTTATCTGATGGACACCGCCGATCCGGTTGCCGCGACCTACCGGCGTATCTTTCCGGACTTGTTCAAGCCATTCTCGGCCATGCCGACGGATCTGCGGAGGCACATTCGCTATCCGGAGGACCTGTTCCTGATTCAGGCGCAGCTCTATCAGAGCTATCACATGGAAACCGCCGACGTTTTCTATAACCGCGAGGATCTCTGGCAGTTTCCGCGCCAGCCGGGCGGCGGCGGCGTTGCAACGATGGCCCCGTATTACATCATCATGCGGCTGCCCGGCGAGCCGCAGGCCGAGTTCTTCCTCATGCTTCCCATGGTGCCCAGCCGCCGCGACAATATGATCGCTTGGCTCGCCGCGCGTTGCGACGCGCCCGACTACGGCAAGCTGATTGTCTACGAGTTTCCCAAGGAGAAGCTCGTCTACGGGCCGTTCCAGATCGAAGCGCGGATCAATCAGAGCACCGAGATATCGCAACAGATCACGCTGTGGAATCAGATGGGCTCAAGGGTGATACGCGGTGCGAACCTGCTTGTGATCCCAATCGAGAACTCGATCCTCTATGTAACGCCGCTCTATTTGCGAGCGGAGCACGGACACCTGCCGGAGCTGAAACGCGTGATCGCAGCCTACGGTGAGCATGTGGTGATGAAGGAGACGCTCGACGAGGCCTTGTCAGCACTGTTCATCGAGCCTGGCGCGGTGCGACCGGTCTCGAGCACGAAGGAGGAAATGCCTGTCACACGCCCGTCGGCAAGTCAGGCACGGGAGGCGCTCGACCGCTACAATCAGGCCGTTGAACGATTGAAGTCCGGCGACTGGAAAGCCTTTGGCACGCAGTTCGACGCAATGCGCGAGCTCCTGGAGGAAATGAACCGTCACTCCGCCGACCACTAGGGCCTCAACGTCTTAAGTTTAGCCCTGCCTCCAACCCGCAGTTACGGTGACTGTGCACTTAACTTTTATGCTTTGGATGTCGTGCGGGCATTTACGAGATATTCGGTACTCGCGACTGCATCGCTCTCATACCGCCTCGTAAGACGCGATCCTCTTGATCTGTGGTGCGAGCACGTCTTCGGCCGTTTCGAGGTCGAAGCGCGTCTGGATGTTCATCCAGAACGCTGTGCCGGTCTTGAAGAACTTGCCGAGCCGCAGCGCAGTGTCGGCCCTGATTGGCTTTTCTTCGCGCGCAATGCGCTCGATCCGGGTGCGCGGCACGTTGAGAGCGGCCGCGACCGCATAGGGCGTCAGCTTGAGCGGAACGAGAAATTCTTCACGCAGGATTTCGCCGGGATGAATCGGCGGGAGTTTCCTTGCCATTTGCGGACTCGTTGTGGGCGGCCACAAGCGGCCGATCTGATTGATGATGGTCCGCAATCTCGGCGTCTTAGGGGCGGCACTGGCGGTTTTCGCTGTGTCAGAATAGGCTTGATTCCCCTGACAGCTCTTGGTTGCTCTTTAGCTGGCCCAACATTAGCTTGCTTTTGGTAAATCGAACGGGGTAGCCACATTGCAACAACAGAATATTCCTATCGCAACACTCGTTGATATGTACAAGCGAGGTGAGTTGCGCCTGCCAGAAATCCAGCGCCACTACGTGTGGCGAGCCACACGCGTCCGCGATCTATTTGACTCACTTTATCGCGGCTACCCCTCCGGCTCGATTCTCGTCTGGGAGACCGACGAACCAGTGCCGACTCGCGATTTTGCGATCACATAGGATACCACGGCGTTCGCGGGACGAAAGCTGCTCCTCGATGGTCAACAACGCCTCACATCTTTGACCGCCGTTCTTAACGGTGAGCAAGTCGGCGTTCGTGGCCGGAAGCGACCGATCGATATTCTATTCAATCTTGACCATCCGGACGGGCCTCCCGGCGACGCTCTCGAAGTTGAAGGCGATGACGAGAGCCCGCTAACGCCTGATGACGAGCTTGAGGACGATGCAGACGATGCTGCGGAAGAAGATAATTCCGCTTCTGCGCTTGCCGAGAGGTTCAACCGCCGGACATTCGTTGTTGCCAGTAGAGCACTTGCAGCTCTTCCTAACTGGGTTTCCGTAAGTGCGATCTTTAAATCATCAAACACCAATACGTTCTTGAGACAGGCGGGGGTTATGTCGTTCGATGATCCGCGAGTCCAGAAAGATAGCGATCGGCTCAATCGTCTAAAGGGCATCGCGAAGTATCATTACGTCGTGCACGTGCTCGAACGAAGCATGAGCTATGAGGAAGTTACCGAAATCTTTGTTCGCGTGAATTCGCTTGGTGCAAAACTGCGTTCTTCCGATCTGGCGCTTGCGCAGATCACGTCACGTTGGCCAAATCTTCTCAAAGAGCTCGAAGCTTTTCAGGACGAATGTGAGAAAAAGAGCAATTTCACTATTGATCTTGGTCAACTTGTTCGAGCGATTGTCGTGTTCGCGACCCGCCAGTGCCTTTTTCGAGCTGTGGGCTCCACACCGGTCGAGCAGTTGAAGCAGGGCTGGATTGAAGCGAAGAATGGGTTGAGCTTTGCAATCAATTTCCTGAAAGCTAATGCCGGTATTGAGGACGAAAGTCTGTTATCCTCGCCAATGTTCTTGCACGCGATTGCAGCGATCAGTCATGTTCGTGACAACAGGATCGATAAGGACGAACAGTCAGCGCTCTTGCGTTGGCTGCTGGTCGCCAATGCCCGCGGTCGCTTCTCGCGGGGTTCGACCGAAACGTTGCTTAACGAGGATCTTAAGATAATCTTTGGTGGTGGGCGGATTGGTGAGCTTCTCGATATTCTGAAACGACAGTTCGGGCGTCTTGATATCGAGGCCGGCGACCTTTCAGGAAGGGGAGCAAATAGTCCCCTCTTCTCCCTCGCTTACCTAGCTTTGAAGAGTGAAGGGCCAAGGATTGGTTTAGTGGCCTGGGTCTGTCTCTGACTCATCAAGGTCGGCTCCATTTCATCCAATGGCATCACATTTATCCAAAAGCACTGCTACGTGAGCATAATTTTGAGACGGGCGAGATCAACGAAATCGCTAACATGGCCTTCATTACGGGGCAGACCAACCGACGGCTAGGTAGGAAGCCGCCATCGGATTATTTAGTCGAAATAGTTCAGAAGCAAGGCGTGGATGCTTTGCACTCTCAAAAGGTTCCGATCGATGTCGCAAGTCTTATTGTGCCCAACTATCGTCAGTTTCTGTCAGTCCGACGTGAGGCTCTAGCAAAATGCATGAATGCTTTCATTGATCGAAAGGCAGGCTTGTAGTGTGGGCCGAACCCCCTGCAGCTTGGGGTGCGTTGCGCGAAACACCGCAAAATTAAGGTCAATCCTTCACCGCGAAAATATTCCACTTTACCGAAATGCGGATTTGTCGTATGTGTCGGCCATCCCAGCCCACCAAAGGGGCGGTCGTACGTCGTCATGAACGCGGGCTGGGTTGCGGTGGACGCGGGCGGCGTCAAGGCGGAATCGAGCGTGCAGGGCGAGATGAACCTCGTGAGTGCGTTACGAGCCGCGATCGACGGACGGCGCTCATGCCCTGCGAAGCCTCTCGGCGAAGCAGGGTTGCCTGCGTACGGCGAAACCGTGTGGTCCTTGCTGCAAGGTCCTTTTCGGCTATCCAAAGAACGGATAAAACGCAACAAAGCCAATGGGTTGGCTGACGTAGACCGATCAAGATAAAGGCCCGCCCGGACCAGGCGGGCCCTAATAGGCCCCAAGTTTCACTATGAAGGTCATAGTTCATCGATCTCGGCCAATACGCCTATGACCTCTTGCCGCTGTTGCTCCTCGCGTTCATGGACACGCTCTAGCGCAGATCGGTCAGCGCTGCGTGTAGGTCACTATCTGCGCGTCGGCCGCTTTTCTTGTCGGGGTCGTGCTTCTGCAGCACACCACGCTGCACCAGTTCGTAGAACAGGAACCGCGCGTTCGTCGGCAGGCCATCCTCGCCTGCGGCCTCATGCTCTTTTAGTAGGTCGAACACAACCCTTGCGCAGTGCACCGATCTTCGTTTTGGGGTCGAAAAGCTTCATGATGGAGTAAGACAGCGGCCGCGCCCCTTGCCTCTGCGACGGCGCGGATCATATGCGTTAACCTCGCGCTGCCAGCGGGCAACCTCGCTCGCAAGCCACACCCGCCGGTTCTGCGAAATGAAAGTGCCACGAGGAAATTTGCCCTCCCGCATCAGCCTGAAAAGCGTTGCTCGCGAAATCGGGACGAGCTTCAAAAGCTCCGCCTCTGCCAACATACGCTGAGGTTCGGATTTCTCGTCGGTCGCATCGCCGGGCTCGGCTCCTGGCCGCGCTGCTGCAATCATCACGCAAACTCCCATCATTGATCTTGCTTCGACTTCTCGGTCTTCGCCATTGCGGCGAGGATCGTGCCACCTTCGCGACCTTCGCCTGCAGCACGCCAACATTGTCGGCGTCATCTGCCTTCACCATCTCTCGCAGCGTGCGCGTCGACTTGTCCGTAAGATCAGCGACGATGATCCGTGCGCTATTCCGCGCAAGAGTATGGCCTTCCCTTTCCCCGGAAGTGATGCGCCGGGGTCTATCGTCAATGTCTACCGTTTGGTGGTGCCGCCCGCTGAGACGAAGCTGCGAGCAGTGACGCCGTGGCACCGGCTGATGCTGGCTGCAATCGCCCTTCAACCCATAAATTCTCAATCTGCTTCGCCAGCACAGTCAATATGTCCGCTCAAAAAAAAGCCGACAGAGGAACTTGCAGCCAGTGCCAACAGCGGTGCCGCATGACGAAGAATTTGAAAAGCTTCGATTTACGCAATTGGCCAACATAGATCGCAGTTTACGCATGACACGCGCAAAAATCTGAGCCACCTTTACGACATGGGGCTGCATGAACTCGCGCCGCGCGCTCATCATGAGAGGTTCGCCATCGTGCCCACATCATCGCATGCTGTTCACGACCCCGCGCGGTCATGCCTGATCGGCTTCCCGTTGCCACCACGCGCGGTCCGGCGATCATTTCCCTATTCGCCGGGCCGTGCCGAACGCAAAGGGAAGCCCGATGGCAAAATCAGCCGCTGCGACGAATGACTTTGATGTCAAAATAGCATGGAAGGTCCTCAGCAAGATCGAGAAGGCCGATCTCGCCTCGTTGAGTGATCCGCCGCTCCGGTGCGCGACCACCGTGAGCGCGATGGGAGCAGCCAGCGCGCCCGTCCAATAGCGGAGCGCGCGCCGTGAGCAACGCAGTCGTTGCAATCGACAGTGCAAAGGCGTGGCAGGATTACATCGGCAGGATCAGTGCCGCCGACGCTCGTTCCTGTCCGAACATCGCTGTCTCCGCCAGCCTCGCACGCACCATCCTAAAGAAAACCCGCGCTGCGGTCCGCCACCGCGCGCGGGCACTTCCTTCAATTCGTCAACCATCGATGGAGATCGAAAATGGCCGACATCGGCAAAGCTATCGCGCGCCCCGACGGCGCGCAAGCCCATCACAGCGAAATTGCCCGTAGGTCTTTCGCGAGTTTCAAGTTCGATTGGATGAGCGCTCTGGCTGCTGATCCTCGTCTCGATGCGCGCGCCAAAGTGATCGGTAACTGCATTCTTAGCCACATCAATCAGCACTCCGGCGAGGCGATCCTTTCCGATCGTTCGATCAGCGATGAGACCGCAATTCCCGAACGCGGGATAATTAGGGGGCGCGGACCACTTCGGAAACATGGTTGGGTCGATTGGAGACGCACTGGCGGCGCGAATGTCTACCGCGTGAGGAGCGATCACATAGTGGCGATGAACGACCGATTAGCTCGCCTCAAATCGCAGCGGAATGCCGATACCAAGAGCCGCAAGGGGGCACGTCGCGTTGCGCCATCCGTGGCGGAACGGGACTATCGCAACGATATGCCACCCGTGGCGGAACGGAAAAACAATCAACCATCCCAGATCGGTCAATCCCAGCATTGCGATCCGTCACCCGTGGCGGAACACGTTCAGCCACCGGTGGCCGACAAACACCTTAATGGAACACCTAGTTCAACACCTATCATTCCGCCTCGCTTCGTTCGGCGGCCGCTTCGCGGCATTGGTCTTGAAGAAGGCGAAGAAACAGCGACGACAATTGATCAGTGGTTGGCGAGTACAACTATCGAGCACAGGGCTGCCGAATTGATGCCGTGCGCACACCGTCTCGGCCTCTCACGCGATCAAACTCGTGCTCTAGCGGATGAATTCGCTCGACATTGTCGCGCTACAAATAAAAGGAGCAATCAGTGGCCCGTTCTGTGTCGCAGATGGCTTCGAACTCACACTCCGAAAGCCGCCCGGAGTTAAAAGCTCATCAGCACGTTGTTTCCGCTCCTTACGAAGCTTAGCAGCGTCGAAGTTCCCGAGCCGCTATGACCGGGCCCGTCCGTATCAATCTGGCTTCGCTTACGCCGGACGACATAGCCAAACTCCGCGAGATGCTGCGTACGCAACCCGGCCAGCGGCGGCCGGAGACGTTGGCTGCCATTGCCGAGCGGGACCGGCTGATCCGCGCGTTGGCGATAACGTGCTTCGCCGATCTCTGCCGCCACCAACAATCGGTGCGTATCCACGATGCGCTTGTGCGCTATGCCGCGACCACGTGGGTGCGGGCGCGGGTCGACGTCGAATGCCGCCACGCCGATCATCGGCGGCGGCTGCTCTGGCAAATTCTGAAAACGCGCGGCGGCCACGTCCCGGCGGTACGGACTATTGACGATATCTTGGCCGGGTGCGACTAGGCGCTGCGCTCGCTCGTCAATGTCGATGCTGGCGACGGCCGAAGGCGTGAAGGATTTGCCGTTGTGGCGCGCCGCCGCGATGAACGCGGCGCTGGCACAGCCGCACAGCGCGACCGCGCATTAGGTGCGATCATGCGTGCTGTAGTGAAAGCCGTTGATCGCCCGGCGAGTGATGCTGCGATCGTCCGCGATGCCCCGATGCTGGCCTATGACCGTGGCCGCCGCGAACTGATGCAGGCGGTTGCGGTCGATGAAGTCAAGACGATCCGCGATCAGGCCGAAGCGTTGCGCCGTTATTGGGCGCAGCGTCACGACAAAGAGATGGAAGCCGCCTGCTCGGCGATCCGGCTGCGCGCCGATTATGAAATCGGCGTGCGCAGCAAGGCGCTGGAAGGTACATCAGGGCAATATCAGAGCAAATCGCCACCTAGCGGCGATTTGGGCAAGGAATCCGTTCTCCGGGAAGCCGGGATCGCGCCGCAGCGGGCGCGCGAATTCGAGAAACTGACCGAGATCATCACCGAGAAGGATGTTGACCGGCTGTGCCGCGAAGCTCATCAACGCTTTTGAGACTTTGCAGCAAGCTGGCTGTATTCGTTGCAAACGCGACGAGTTCTGATCTCTGCGATCAGGAGGTCCGTCATGACGACACACGATCGATATCAGCATTACGGCTTTGGCGGCGACCGGCCGCCGATCAGGAACGAAGCGGCGAGCTTTCCGGCAGGCGACGCCAGCAACAGCATTGTTTCCGGCCCGCTGCCCGGCATGATGGTGATCAATGCAGGCGACCCGCTCGACGTGCTGCCCCTGCCAGCCCGCGAAAAGGTTGCGGTCCTGCAACGCCGCCGCGCAGAACTCGTCACGTTGTACCGCTCTCATTTCGAGGAAGAGCAGGCGCTGCGCATCGAAATCTTCAAGCATGAAGCTCGCATCAAGGAATTGCAAAAGCCGCGCGGCGAAGGCGGCTACAATCTCGATAGTGACGCGCCACAAGTTGTTGCCGAGCAAAAGAAGCTCGACCACAAACGGGCCGATCTTGACCGCGTGCTTGCCGTGAAGGAGGCGCGGTCCCTAGAAGGCAAGCGCGTCGGCGATCTGCTTCGCAACATCGAGGTGGCAATTGCCGCGCGTCCTGCCGGGACCGTCGGCAAGATGGTCGAGATCGAACCACCACCGTTCAAAGGAAACATCGTTGATACGATTGCAGGCAAACAGCGCCGTGGTCGCGAATTGCTTGCCGATCTCGATCGCTGCCGCCACGCGCCCCGTCCCGCCGCCGTTCGCAAGGCGGCCATGATCGCTCAAGTCGAAGCATTGGCCGAGCAAGGCCGACCGGACGCGGCCAGTAGCATCGAGCATGGCGAGCCGATCGCTTGGCCGCTCGAACGCTTCCAGTGCGATATCTTCAATGGCGCGGCGCCTGGCGCTATCGCCTTCGGGCAACTCACCGATGTCGTCGCCTTCATTGCGTGGCTGTTCAAGGATCAACTGATCGAGCGGCTGCGCGCCGAACTTGACGCGGTCGCCGACGACGATGCGGCGCTCAGCGATCAGGAGCGGCGGGAGCGAGAGGCACAAATCTTGGCCGACTTGCTGGCCCTCGAACGTGAGGAGGTTCTGCTGATCGAAAGAGCGAGATCGCAAGGCCTTCCCGCTGACTTCCGGCCAGATTGCAGCGTGCTCGCCTTGCTGTCGATCACATGGGTGGCCGCGCCGCCGCCGGAGCCGCGCGAGGGCGCGGGCGAGGCTGGCATCGTTCGTCATGTTGGTTCGTGAGGGTCGCGAGATGCGTCGCCGGTTTCGGTCGAGCAGGCCAAGGCGGCGCAGCAGCGGCGGGTGGGTATATGCTGCACCATCCGCCGCTGTGCGGCTTATGGCCCCGGTAAATGGGTTGCGAGCTCTTTACCGCCGTTTACGCAAGCCTGCGCGGTCCTCCATAGGCCCCGCCGACCGCGCACAGGCGGCCATCCTAGCGAACCAAAGCCGAGAAATGGAACCGCCAGATATTCTCAAGGCGGGCGGTCGCGCGTCCCTGCGGTCGATTTTTTTGCTCAGAAGGACCCAAGCAACATCGATGGGTCCTCGCGGCTTTCCCCTTTTGAGTAGAAGCCCGTTTAGGACCGATCCGTGATAGGCTTCTGACCGAAGACCATGCCGGAGAGCGGCCATGCCGAAGGCTTACTTGATCGCTGAGCACGTCATCACCGAGCCCGCCGTATTTGAGGAGTACCGGGTCAAGGTTGGGCCGATGATCGAAAAATACGGCGGGCGGTATCTGACCAAGGGCAGCGCGCATCAATTTCCCGAAGGGGGCCACTGGGAGCCGGAGCGCGTTGTCATCATCGAATTCCCCGATAAGCAATCGCTCGACGCGTGGTACAACTCGCCAGAGTATCAGCCGCTCATAAAATTACGCAAAGAGAGCACGAGTGATCTCGATATGCTGATCACGCTTGAGGGCGTGTAGCCTACGAGGCTGCGGCAGTTCTTTTCGGCACCCGAAGATCGCTCGGGACATCTACCGAGAGCTTCTTGAGCACCGTGTTGGGAAAACGAAGCAGCTTCTCACCGATGCCGACACGGCCAGCATAACGATCGAAGATGATTTGTCCCGGCCCGTTGAATATGACCTCGTGGGTGCCGTCCCGAAACAGCTTGAAGCCGAGATACAGGTCGGGCGTCGTCTTAAACGTTAGATGATCCTGAAATGTTGCTTTGATCTGCACCCCACGGCCACCACGCGTTTTGCCATCGTGAACCGCTCGGCTTACGTCATCCAACTCGATGTCGAACTCCGCCGCCGCAATGATCTCGCCTATGTCGCCGATCAATCGGCCATCGATCGTGAAGCGCCTGTGCGAGAATTCGGCTTGGAGCATTCCGATGCCCTGAAAGATGAGGCCAAGGGCCTCCTTGATCTGTTTCTGTGACACAGGCGCGACGCTCGCATTAAGGCACTGACTTCGTTTCCGGGTCGCTGACAAACGCCAAAAACGATCGTCCCAAGTCGGTGGAGCGACGCTCAAGCAGACCGCTGCCCGTCATCATGACTTGTATGCCGCTCGACGTGGTAAGTCCCATCGCGTTCAGGTCGGCGACGACCCGGTTTAAAAGCTCGCCATTGCTTTGAATTTCCGGAAACGCTGCATCTATTAGATGCACTAACGCACCACCCAACGAGATGCTCTCAGCCTTCCGTATCGCGGCAGGATTACCGCGCGGGTTATCCAGAAATGCCAGCAACACCGCGTGCATCGGCGTGATCCCGTCTAGCATTTGGATGAACAACATCCGGACAGTCTCATCAACGTGCCCGATAGCCGAATTGATGATCGCGTTTTGCAGCAGCTTCTTCTTCTCTGCGGACGCCGTTGTCGTTGCCAAACGCACAGCTTGAATGAACGTAGCCTGAAATTGCTCGTTGTCTCGCAGGTTCTCGGGACGAAGTCGTTCGCTGGATGCCTCCAGTGCAATCAATCGCTCCAATGTCGCCTTCATGAAGTCATCTCGCCGTTCCTGCGCTGGATCACCTATTACGAAGGCCAGGAATTCATTCAGTGGGCCGCCGACCACCGGCAGGGTGCCGACGGCCGCCTTGAGACCGCGATTGAGGAAATCCTCCGGTCGGTTGCCGAAAACGTCGCTCATGCCGATCCTCGTTTACGACAGCAGAGGTCACTCTGCATCGCGCAACTGTCATTGCTCGCCACGGTTTCTGTCCATCTCTACTGTGCATAAACCTACCACAAGTTGCCACAAGGGTGACAGCCCCGCGCGCCGCGCGTAACATCAACAGGAGCGATCTCGATGATCGGTGTGGGGGAGCAATGGACGACGATGCGATAGTCCGGATTTTTCAGCCGCTGTGGGCTGATCTTCGGCCAGAGGACACGTTCGTGGCCAAAAAACCACTGCTGGCGCATTACACGACTGTCCAGACTTTGGAAAAGATACTCGCCAACAATGAGATTTGGCTGTCGAACCCGTTGTTTATGAACGACATCGAAGAAGTCCGCTTTGGCGTGATCCAAGGCAACGAAATGGTTCTCGCCAGGCAGGAACTGGTCGATGCGTGCAAGACCCCCGAGCGCGCCCAGCAATTTAAGAACGCGTATGCCCACTTCTTCAACCAATTTGCCAACGAGCACATCTTCGATACCTACGTTTTCTGCCTTTCCGATCACCGGAGAGATGATGACGATGGGCGGTTGTCCATGTGGCGAGGCTACGGTGCAAACGGCAACGGAGTGGCAATCGTTTTCGATACGGCTCAGCTAACGTCGCTTGGAAGTTCGCCACTGATCATCGCTAAGGTTTCATACGAAACGAATGATGCCCGGCTGGGATGGCTCCAAAACACCATGGCATCGTTTGAGGCCTTGCTTGCAAGCGCGAACATCCCGGATGAAAAGCTTTATTTGGCCGCTCACGCGCTATTTGAACGGATTAAAATATTCGCCCTCTTCTCCAAACACAGGGGATTTGTTGAGGAGCAAGAATGGCGGGTCGTTTACTTGCCAGATCGCGACAAGGAGCAAAAGCTCCATTCAATGTTTCATTACTGGATTGGTCCTCGCGGCGTTGAACCAAAATTGAGGTTCAAGGTCCAACCCATCCCGGGGTTCACGGCTGACGACTTATCGCTGGACAAGATCACTGATAGGATCATTCTTGGACCGAGCATCTCGTCACCGCTGGCCCGTGCGTCGATGGACAGGATGCTAAATATCCTCAATCAACCCGAGCTGAAGTCGAAGCTGCGCATATCGACAATTCCATTTCGCGCAATTGGCTAGATCGCCGCACTTTGCTTAATGCAGCGCAAGACGTAGTTAGCGACGCACCCAGCTCGACCGGGGTCCTCTACGCATAGAGGTCCCGAGAATTTGCCCAATCAATAGATTTTTCGGCTAGCTTCGGAAAGTCGCTGAGCACCTTGCCTGAAAATGCCTCAATGAGTGAAAGTGCGCGGTCATCTGCAGTTCGTCGCTCTAACGTCGAATGCGAAAGCGAGTGCTGCCAAACGTGTGGTCGGTACCGCACCAAAGAACTTAAAAGGAATGCTCCGCAAAACTGTAGTGCAAACTCCGACAATTGAACCCCGTTTAGGGGCTTGATCGCCGTTGGATGATCATTGGTGATGCCCCCGGCCAAAGGAGGCAATATCGACGAAAAAGGGATGCGCGCCCGGCTTCGATCTCGCGCAACGAAACCATTTTCGTTTCTAACGAGGAACTGATCGGAAAATTCACCTTCGACGGGCTTATCAATGTTGTAGAAAAGCAGGACGGTGTTGTTCCACGCGTGACCAGCTTCGCAAAGGCACCACTGTCGAAGAAACGGAAATTTTTCACGCCATTTTTCTACGATCGAGCGCAGGTCATCCCTGTCGGCTATCAGATGAGGATCGTCGATCCGCAACTCAACTTCATCATCCCGATGATAGAAGCTAACCGACAGGCAGGCAGCATCTTCGCGGAACGTTCTTTGATAGAGCCTTTGCAGGCTCGGAATTCTAGCTAGAATTTCCTTCAAGGAACAGTTCGTGCCGCTCAGTGCAGCGGCGGGATCGAATGGCTTTGGCTCCGAACGGGGCATGGAATTCTGAAAATAATTCAGCCGTCCCAAAGATGCCACAACGTCGTTGAACTGAGCAAACAGCCCCTTTCGGTGGAACTGCAGCGTTAGGTCCTCTATGTTGGCAGCCTGTTGCGATACATCCGACACGCCATGAGATTGTGCGATGGTTGAAATTGATTGGACGTTGCGCGCGATAATGATCGCTTTGGCAAATCCAACGACGCCGTAATAGATCTGCAATGGCTGCACTTGGAGTGGAGCAGAAGCGGCTATCTCAAAAAACAGTCTGCCTTGTTGCAAACAAGCAGCGATATCGTGGGCTATTTCCGTCGATGGGGTTCTTCCCGTCGAGTGCTTGATTATTGCTTTGAGATTTGTTGTGCTTTCGAGAAATCTAATCTTGTTCCAATCTTGGGCTTGCATTTAGGTTGCCTTATCTTCCTTATCCGACCCTCGCGCAACGATCTGGAGCGCATCGTTGGGCAGCGGTCGCTGCAAAGCTTTAGCCTCATCCCAGGAAGCCCGCATCCAAACATCGCGCTCCTCGTCGGTGGTCAAGATCACCGGCATTGCCTTAGGGTGGATGGGCGCGACGACCCCGTTGGGAGCAGTTGTCAGAAATCCATAGATGAGATGCGGCCCCGGTACCGGCTTCGACTTGGTGCCTCGATCCCCCTTGAACTCGGTCCAAATGCCCGCGAAGGCGAACAGCGGTCGGTCCTCATTGATCGCGAACCATACGACGTCTTTCTTCTTGGTCTCGGGGTTCGGCTCGGGCGCATACTCAGCAAAGCTGTTCGCCGGGACCAAGCAGCGGTTCTCCGGCTTGAGCCAGCCGCGCCAATGGGGCGATGACGTGTTGCGGATATTGGTGACCGGCGGTCCCCCCGTGCGCGGTGGTGGGGGCATGCCCCACCGCATCAAGACCATCTCGCGCCCTGCGTCGTTGTTGCGGATCACCGGAGCCGGATAGTCCGGAAACACGCCGGGCATCGGGGCGAGATTGCCGACGTAGCGATTGACCACGCGAAACAGAGCGCGGATCGCCTCTTGGTTCGTGGTCACACTGTAGAGATTGCACATGCCGGTCTAGTTATCATTGAGGCCATAGGGCTGGCGAGTGTGCAGGCGCTCCTTCCAATTACTTTCGAGCCATTGAACTTCTTCGGGGGGCATAGTGGGAGAAACCAGTTCGAGGATGGTGAAACGAAAAGTTGTTGGGTCACGCTGCCGCAGCAATCTGTTCCCGCCGTGCCCCGATGCCCCGTAGTGTCGCCACCTACCCAAAAGATTTTCCGACCCATAAGCGGAGCCGATGTAGCCCTTCGCATCCGAGCTATCGAAAATGTAGTAGATGCCCCGCCACTCGGCGAGCTTCGCCTGCCAACGCTTTGGCAAAATACTGAGTTGGCCCCAAGTAAGGTCTAGCTCGTTCCATTTCTGCATCGCTGTATCAAGCGCGCTGTCTTCGAGAACAGCGTGAATGGACATCCTATTGCGGTGGGCGCGCCGCCACCAAGATCGCTCAGGCGGCGGCCAATCCACTACTAATTTGCCCCTCCATTCGGAATAGAAGTCCAACGGTTTCAGGTCGAACCACAGGCAACTGGATCGACGGCCCGTCACGAACGCGCGCATTCCTAGCTTCTTCAATTCGGTATTGGCCGGGATACGCCAAAATTTGGGCTGCGTAAGAGGTCTTGATTTCCCGATAGCATATGCGCCGATGAACAATGCTCTGCCGGAGCCGTGTCGGATGAAGGAGGCCACATGGCTCGCGGACAGCAAAACCTTCTCGACTTTCTCACTGTGCGCTTGTTGGTAGGCGTTGAATAGATCAGGCCGGTCAGCTGCTAACAGCGGAAGGATTTTATTGAGTTCTGGCTCCGTGGGACGGTGCCGAAACACGATAACGCCACGCGGATCGATACCTTTGCCCATCAAAAGCTCGTTCAATTCCATGTGCCCGATCCGTGTCAGTCCGGTGCGAGTGCAGCTTCTGGCAATACGATAAAAGACGCACGACGCGATGTCGCGCCTGCACGAGTGAAGATGGCGCGGCCTCCATTTCGGCGACGAAATGGGCGGCTAGAAGCGTCCAGTGCGAGAAATAATATCATCCAGCAAAGCAAAAAGTGGAGCAGGCCATATGACACCCTGTTTAGCCGCTTCGCTTGCTCGATCCCGAACATATTGGGCGCTAATTGGTCCGTCGGATCTTTGTTCATTGTAGAGTGTCGACATTGCCGCAAGCAATTTCCGTACACGCCGCCGCGCCATGGCTTGGGCGTACCACCAGAATGGCAGCGCGAATGTGCTCATTGAAGCAAACGCCAAGAACAAGAACCCGCATACCCCCATGATCCATTCTGCGGCATTCACTCCGATCCATCCGCTGGAACTTGCCCAGAGTGCAAGCCCAGCAATTCCGCCGAAGAAGACGCTGTTGATGAATTGACCCTTCAAATATCGGAGCAACGGATGGCGTTGTTTCAATGGAGATCTCGCCGGAAATAGTCCGAACGTCTCTTCGTTGAGCATCTCATCGCCAAAGGCGTAAAGCTCCATTGCAATCAGAGCGCGGACGAGAAAACGTTCTAAAGCCTGACACCGATATGGGAGTGCCAAGTAGTTACCGACTACGCCTTCAAGCTGTGAGCGATCGATATAAGGGACCTGCTTTGCTCTTATTTTGTCCAGCGGATTTGCATTGCTGTCCCAGAAATTTGGCGACGGGCTGTCCGAGCCATAGCGGACGAAAGCAAACCGCAACGATCTGACGATCTCTAAAGCAGCATTCAAAACACTCTCTTCAAAATCACGCGGATCAGCCTTGTTCGGCAGTGCGTAATCTGACGCGGCTTTAGCCATCCTCTTCAGGAGAAAGCCATAAAGACCCGGTTTCTCCGCGCAATCGTCACCGAATTGTGCGCTCAGCTCGTAGTTTACGGCCTCGCCGCAAATGTTCTCGAAATGCCATCTTCGAGTTGCGTCGTCCAATATGCCGCCGAGCGCATCGGCGCTTTTCCTGTAATCACCTGCTTCCATCGAAATACGAGCCCCCCAGCGGGCACTCTACTTACAATTGGCCACCGCTACAACCAAGCCGTGCGCCGCTGCGCCGCTCTCGCAGGCCCCTATGTTCGAAGCCTCGGCCAGCTTCGCGCTGACCGGGCTACTCATATCGTGCAAATTGCGCGATCTGGGTTGATCAGGCCGCGACTAGCCGCAGCTTCGGGTCTACGGGCTTCACAGGAAGCTCCCCGATGATCCGCCGCAGTTCCGCTGCGATGCCGTCGAGCACGGCGCGCTTCTCCTTCATCCTTTTGCTGTGATTGTAGACCTTGCCGGTGACGGTCGGCACGATCTGCTCGGCTTTCTTGCTGGCGGCATGGTCGAGACACTTCGCGATCCACGCGTCGTCAAAGCCGAGATCACCCGCCAAGGTAGCCGCCGTCCGGCGCAGGTCGTGCGGCGTGAAAGGCCGCAGGCCGAGTAGCTGGCAGATGCCGGGGATGGTCACCTTGCCCTTGCGCTTGATGCCGCGCAGCGCGTCGGCCATCGCCTTGCGGTACATCGGCTTGTTGTCGAGCAGGCTGGCGAATACGAAATCCTTGTTGTTGCCCTTCAAGGCGTCCCTGATGATCTCCACCGCGAGGCTCGACAGCGGCTGTTGGATCATTCGCCGCTTCTTGACCCGCTTCAATGGCACGTCGAGGCGCGGCTGCTCGCCGTCGAGGTCGATCAGTTCGTTGCGGTGCGCGCCGAGCAGTTCGGCCGAGCGCAGCATGGTGACCAACTCGAACTTGAGCGCGAGCCGGGTCCTCCGGTCCCATGACGCCAGCAGTTCGTCATCAGCGAGGCCGTGCCAGAAAATCCTGATCTCGTCCTCGGTCAGGACGCGGGTGCGCGGATGCTCCGGGTCGAGCGGCTCCAGATCACTGCAAGGGTTGGCGGTGATGTACTCGCGCCGCAACGCCCACCGGAACATGCCCGACGCCGCCTTGCGCATGTGACGTGCATTGCTGACCGACGGCTTGCCGCCGTGCCGACCCGCTACGATGTCGTCCGACAACGCCTGTATGTCGCCTCGGGTGACGTCGACCGCGATCTTCCTGCCCAGCTTCGGGCCGATGAAGCGGCGCAGATGGCTCGCGGTGTTCTCCCAGCTTTCCAGCCGGGGCCGCATCTCGCCGTCCGCCTTGCGAACCGGCGTCTGCATCCACTCGATCCGCTCCTCGATGATCTCGTCAACGGTTTTGCCTCGCCGGGCCTTGAGCGTCTTCTGCTGTCGCAGGCTCTCGGCGATGTTCTCGCCGTTGCCGATCCGCATTCTCAGGGCATAGACCTCGGTGCGGGCATGCTCGACCGTGAAGGTTTCGCGATTGTAGATGCCGAGCCATTTGGACCGTTGCTTACCGGTGGCAGGGTCGGTGAACTTGAAATTGAAGGTGGCGACGCCTGTCGGGATGATGCTGACATACAGGCCGGGACATTTGCGGTCGTAGATTTTGACCCGCTCGGCGACCCGCTTCTCGCAGAGGCGGTCGGTCAGGTTGACGCTGCCCTGGCGGGCGCGCTTGCCAGCGGGGGTGGCGATAATGGTAGTGTCCATGTGGTTTCGGCTCCTCAAGGCTTGGGACCAAAGGGCTCGGCTTTGGGGCTTTCAGTTTGTCGTGCGGACGCTGAAAGACTTAGGGCCGGGCCCTAGATTTGACGAAACCCGCCGAAGCGCCCCGCAACAGGCTAGACGAAAAGTGCTTGTTTCAAAGGGTTTTTGTAGTCTTAGCGGGTCTCACCGAATGCCAAAATATAGACGTGTGGTCCTGGCCGTCGTTGCTACGGTCAAGCCTTTGCGAAGGCGTCATCGCGTCAACCGGTGCGATGGTCGTGAATTTCGCGAAGGCGACGGAGGCAAGAAGGAATTCGTCTCCGGGGAGAGCGCGGCATAGGCCGTCAAACCACTGCGCAGGGAAGGCCTGGTCTCGGCTGCCCTGTGTCTCCCCTGTGCATTGCGTGCGCAATAGTTTCGCATAGGGGCTTTATGGGTGCCAGCCGGCGCCCGGTCTTCCCTGCGCCCTTTCCTCGGAGAGGGGTGACGAGAGAAACATAGCTCGGGCAAAGCATGCCGCGAGAACGCCAGCGCGTATCCGTAATTTGCCTGCGAATTGACCTCCCGTGCGAGCATGATGCGTCGGCTTCAGTGGAGGTGGTCGTTGCTCCCAGAATCTGCCTCTATGCGAATTCAGCTTTCGGGAGTGACGATATGAGCGGTTTGGTGATCAGCGGCGGCCGGGTGGTGGATCCGGCGAGCGGGATGGACGCCATCGGCGACGTGGCGGTGGTGGACGGCCGGATCGCCGCGGTCGGCTCCTCGCTCGGCGGAGCCGAGCGGGTGATCGACGCGACCGGGCTCGTGGTGGCGCCCGGCTTCATCGACCTGCATGCGCACGGCCAGTCGATCCCGGCCGACCGCATGCAGGCGTTCGACGGGGTGACGACGACGCTCGATCTCGAGGCGGGCGTGTTGCCGGTCGCATCCTGGTATCAGCGCCAGGCCAGGAAGGGACGCGTGCTGAACTACGGCGCCGCCGCCAACTGGGCCTTTGCGCGCATCGGCGCGATGACGGGCTCGAATGCGGAAAGCTCGCTGGAGGCATTCGGCAACGCCATGCGCGATCGCCGCTGGATCGACAACGTGGCGAGCGACGCGGAGGTGGCGGGCATCCTCGCGCGTCTCGCGACTGGCTTGAACGAAGGCGGCATCGGCATCGGCATCCTCAATGCCTATGCGCCGGGCGCCGGCGTGCAGGAGCTGACCGCGGTGTGCCAGTTCGCGGCGGCGCAGGATGTGCCGACCTTCACCCACGTCGCCTACATGTCTCGTATCGATCCCGAAAGCGCGGCCGAAGCCTATATCCGCCTGATCGGCTATGCCGGCGCCACCGGCGCGCACATGCACATCTGCCATTTCAACTCGTCGAGCAAGACCGACGTGGAGCGTTGCCGCGTGCTGATTGCGAAAGCGCAGGCGCAGGGCCTGCCGATCACGGTCGAGGCCTATCCCTATGGCACCGGCTCGACCGTGCTGGCCGCCGCCTTCTTCAGCGATCCCGAATTCGTCGAGCGCAACGGCACCGGCTACGATTCGGTGCAGCGGGTGACCGACGGCAGCCGCTTCCGTGGCCGCGAGGAGCTGCTGGCGGCCCAAGCCGAAGAGCCCTCCACGCTGGTGCTGTGGCATATCCTCGATACCGAAAACAACGCGCATCATCGCGACCTCCTGGACATGTCGGTGCTGTATCCCGGTGGCGCGATCGCATCCGACGCGATGCCGTGGACGCTGTCGGACGGCACCACTTACACCGGCGACGCCTGGCCGCTGCCGGAGGACGCTACCTCGCATCCGCGTTCGGCCGGTTGCTTCACCCGCTTCATCCGCGAATGGGTGCGCGAGCGCAAAACCGTGTCGCTGCTGGAAGGCGTGCGCAAATGCGCGCTGATCCCGGCGGAGATTCTCTCGCAAAGCACGCCCGCGATGCGCGCCAAGGGCAGGCTCGAGGTGGGCGCGGATGCCGACATCGTCGTGTTCGACTACGAACGCCTGAGCGACCGCGCGACATTCACGGCGATGAACCGTCCGTCGGAAGGCGTGCGGCATCTCGTGGTCAGTGGCGAGCCGCTGATCAGCGACGGCGTTCTGGACGTGGCGGCCCGGCCCGGCCGCCCCGTGCGCCGGCCCGTCGTCGAGGGCTGACGCGTGCCGGTCCCGATTCTCCTGGTGACGGGCTTCCTGGGGGCGGGCAAGACCACGGTCGTGAACCATCTGCTGGCGCATGCCGAGGGGCGGCGGATCGCCGCCGTGGTCAATGATTTCGGCGCGATCAACATCGATGCGGAGCTGATCGCGGGCGCGAGCGACGGCGTGGTGAGTCTCAGCAACGGCTGCATCTGCTGCTCGCTCGAAGGCGACCTGCTGCGCACGCTCGCCACCCTGCTGCGGCGAGATCCACGACCCGACTACATCGTGATCGAAACCAGCGGGGTGGCCGATCCCTCCGACATCGTGCGCAATCTGATGGACCCGGTGATCCTGCGCGAGGCGCTGCTTGAAACGGTGCTCTGCGTGATGGATGCGACGACACCGCTCGCCGCGCTGGACGATGGGTTGCAGCGCTCGCAACTGCGCGCGGCCGACGTGGTGGCGCTGAGCAAGATAGATTTGGCGGACGAGGGGGCCGGTGCCCGGATACGCGAGGCCATCCGCGCGCTGCGCGCTCCTGCTGTAGTGGTCGACGCGCTGCATGGCGAGATCCCCGCGGCGCTGCTGTTTCCCGTAGACGTCGATCGTGTACCGCGCGAGCCGGGGCCGCGACGGCCGGCGGAGGAGCGCTTCGAAACGCTGAGCTGGACCTCGGAACGTCCGGTCTCGCTGCCTCGCTTGCAGCAGGCCATCGGTCGGCTGGCGCCGAAGCTTGCGCGGGCCAAGGGCCTGTTCGAGACCGTCGAACAGCCCGGGTGGCTAATGGTGTTTCAGTTCGCCGGCGGCCGCGCGACGTTGGCGACAGGCGAGATGCCGGCGCCAGGCGTGCCGCGGGCGCGGATCGTCTTCATCGCCGAGATCGGGGTTCTCTCGCGCGCGGAGCTCGACGGGATCATGGAGGGGTGCGTTGCAGGTGAGTGAGGCGAGGCGGTAGGATGAGTTGCAGTCGTAGGGATGAGTTTAGCAACAGCGTCGACCCGAGGCCAAGCCATGTCTTCCAAAATCCCATCCGCACCCGCTGACGCCGCCTCGCGCCGCGCCGCCAAACCGACCATCGTCTATCCGGCCGGCACAATGCCCAGGCCCGACCTGGCCGCGCTCGAATCGGCTCGCCGCACGATGGTCAAAACGCACGAGCTCATCGTGCCGCCCCGCGACGCCAGAACATTTCGCGTGGCGCGCGGCCAGTTCTTCCGCATCGTCAGCATCGAAGGCCCTCAGGTCGGCGACCTCAATCTCTGGAATGCGGAGGATCTCTCCGAGCGTTTTTTCAGCGGCAAGACGCGGGCGATCCATGGCACGCATGTCGGCTCCGGCGACCGGCTCTGGAGCAACATGCCCTATCTTCGGTCGATGGCGACCATCAGTCACGACACGCTCGGCTGGTACGGTTTTGACGAGGACGGCGCCGGAATTCACGACGTCATCGGCACGCGCTGCGATCCCTATACGAATCTGATGCTGAATGGCGGCAGCTATGATTTCTGCTGCCACTCCAACCTGTCCCGCGCGCTTGCCGCCGAGCTGAAGATGGAGCCACGCGCGGTCGAGCATCACGTCCACGACGTGCTCAATGTCTTCATGTGTACCGGCTTCACCAAAGACACACAGCAATATTTCATGAAGGCAAGCCCCGTCCGTCCCGGCGACTTCATCGAGTTCTTCGCGGAGATCGATCTGCTCGGAGCGTTGTCGGCCTGTCCCGGTGGAGATTGTAGCGCAACCCATTCCAGCGATGCTGCGGCATGCCACCCGCTCAAGATCGAAATCTTTGAGCCCGATCGAGCGACACTGAAGGGCTGGACCTGGTCGTCGCCAAGTGAGTATCACCGCCGCCATGGTGCGCATGCTGGAAGCTGAACCTCAGTCCTCCGCCGGCAATCCGTCCCCGTGTACATACCAATCCGCACGTGACGTCCAGTGCACATGCCGGTCCGGTGCCGCGGCCAGCGGCTCGTCGAACGCGCCGGCATGGATGATCGCTTCGCGCCTGCTACGGGTCAAGTGCGGCATCGGGCTGCCGCAGAATTTGCAGAACGCGGTGGCAAAACTTCGCGCATTGGGCAGATCGAAACGCGCGACGGATGTTTCGCCGCGCAGCCATCGCAGCGCTTGCGCCTTCACGATCACCTCGCAGGAATGCGCGGTCCCGGTCGCCTTGCGGCAGCGCGAGCAATGGCGGTCGAGGAAGCGATCGAACGGACCCTCGACCTCGAATGCGACCTCGCCGCACAGGCAGCTTCCCCGGAATGCAGCCATCTTACTCCACCTCCGGCTCGGCCGGCTTCTCGACCGCCTCCTCTGCGTGGACTGGCGGAGCGCCGTGCGTGCCGCGCAGACGGATCATCGTGTCGATCACGTCGACGTCGATCTTCAGCATGTCGAGATCGCGCGTCATCTCGCGCACCTCCTGGCCTTTACGTGCCAGTTCCTCGGACACGTCGACCGCCATCTTGCGCTCTGTCACATTGCCAGGCGTGTTGACGAACAGCTTTGCGCGCATCCATTCGAGCCGCGCCCGCTGGGTGTCGCGCTCGAATTTTTTCTCCGCGTAGCGCCGCCGCGCCTCCGCATAGGCGCCGACCAGCGCGGTTTCCGGCAGGCTCCACAATTGCTCGACCGACATAGTCATACCGCTTCAGGTCCTGGGGCTTCGGATCGGCGGAGGTCTCACTCCGCAGCCCATCAAAACCTTTCAGCGGCCAATTCTCAAGGGGTGCGCGGGCTCCGCGTCGCCTCAGGCAAATTGCGCGAGGCCGTGGCCGACGGACCAGTTGTCCTTCGGGGCATCGAGAACGTTCACGAACACGTCCTCGGGGCGGATCCCCGGGTTCTCGCCGAGCAGTTCCGCGATCCGGCGGTACAGCGCCTTCTTTTGCTCGGCGGTGCGCGAGGCGAACACGGTGATCTGGATCAGCACGGCGTCGTCGCTGCGCTTGACGCCGTAGGCGTTGCCGCAGCGGAAGTTTGCGGCGTCAAGCTCGCTGATGGTCATGAACTCGTCGCCCTCGGGCACGTTGAGCGCCTCGCGCATGGCGCGGTAGAGGCCGTCGAGGATCGCCTGCCGGTAGGCTTCCGGTTTTCCTGCGCGCATCGAGATGTGAAGGAGAGGCATCGGGTGTCCCTTGCATGCTGGCCTGGCCGGCCGAAGTGCATGGCCTGTGCCGGCGGCTCATTGACGAAGCGGGTCGTAGACCCCATTTTGTTTTTGACGCAGTGTCAAGAAATCATATTTTTGACGGTGTGCCAAATACTCTCGAAAGGAGCAAAACTTGAGACCGCGCGAGTTCGATCACGACGACGTCCTGCGCATCGCGTTCGATCAGTTCTGGCGCAAAGGCGTACGCGGCACCTCGCTGACCGACATCGCGCGCGATGCCGGTGACCAGCGCGGCAGCCTCTACAATGCCTTCGGCAGCAAGGAGGCGCTGTTCCTCCAGGCCTATGAGCGCTATGCGGACGACTATCTCCTCGCCCTGCAAAAGGCGCTCGGTGCGGGTAGCTTACGAAAACGCCTCACCGCGTTCTTCGACCTCACCATCACGAACTTCCGCGCGGGTTCGCCGCCCCGCGGATGTCCGACCACGCGCGGCTTGATGGAGCTTGGCGCGGTCGAAGGCGAGGGGCTGGACGAGGAGGCGCGCCGGGCGTTCGCAGAACTCGTGACACGCATCACCAGTCTGGTTCGGGACACTTTGTCGGCAGGTGCCGAGCGCGGCGACTTCAGCGGTGATCCCGAGGCCGCAGCCCTGCACATCATCACCGTGACGCGCGGCCTGGCCGTGCTCGAGCGCGCCTTCGGCGACGAGGCCGAGCTTCGCAGGATTGCCGCCCACACGATCGATCTGATCCTCGGCAAAGGAAGCCGCTCGACATGAAGTTGCAAGGACTGCGGAACCCGAATGCTTAAAGCTTTGCTAAGAGTCTGTCCGGGATCATGCTGTTTTTTGGCAGAGCTTTCGCAGCATGAGGCGGATTGAGGCGAGGCGCAAGAACGCCAATGCCTTTCGGTTGAGGCACTCCCAATCCTTGGCCAAACGGCGGCAGCGGTTGAGCCAGGCGATGGTGCGTTCGACGATCCATCGCTTGGGCAAGATCGCAAAACTCTTTGCTGTATCGGAGCGCTTGACGATCTCGACGTCGATTTGCCGGAGGATTTTGCGAACGGCGGACTGAAAGATCGGCCCCTGATAGCCGCCGTCAGCATAGAGCTTCAGCAGGAATGGATGCAGGCCAAACAGCGTGGCCATCACCAGCACCCCACCGTCACGATCCTGGATGTCCGCCGAATGCACGAGGGCGTGGAGCAGCAAGCCTTGAGTATCGACTAGGATGTGGCGCTTCTTGCCCTTGATCTTCTTGCCCGCATCGTAGCCATGCGGGTCGATCCACGCCCCCCTTTTTCCGCGCTCTTGACGCTTTGACTGTCGATGATGGCGGCGCTCGGGCTGGGTTCTCGGTTAGCCAATTCTCGACATTGTACATAGAGCGCGTGATGGATGCGATCGAGCGTGCCGTTCCAAGCCCACAAGTCAAAATAGTCGTGCACCGTGCTGCGTGGCGGCAGGTCCTTCGGGATCGCTCGCCATTGGCAACCGGTGCTCAGCACATACATCAGGCCATTGATCACCTCGCGCACATCGACCGTGCGCTTGTTGCCGCCTCGCTTGGCTGGCGCAATCAGCGGCTCCACCAACGCCCATTCCTCATCAGTCAAATCGCTTGGATAGCGTAGCCGGCTTCGGTCGTAACGACCGCGGTTCTCCTTCGTCCACATGGGCGCCCCTTCGAATCGGACCGCCACCCTTGAATCACAAATGATTCCGATGATTCAAGATGTTCCCGGACAGACACTAACATTACAGTTGCCGTTTTGCTTTGAGATGCGCGCGCTGAGCGGCAGCCTGGTGAGCTCTGCGCCAGAATGACCATGCGATGACATGCGCGGGTTGGATCCGCTTTCGAGCAAGCCTGATGGCGATGCGGCGGATTTCCTGGATTGACCAACGGATCAGCGGCGGCGTGGGTGTGCTTTGGCTTTTGCCGGGGGGCGGCGTTTGGTTTTTTTGGGCGGTGGCGGATTGGCGCGATGGCGGATCGCCGCCATCATGGCGAAGGCGAGCATCACCAGGGACACGTGGCGATGCCAGCCATGCCAGGACCTGCTCTCGTTGTGATCGAGCCCGAACTCGTTTTTCGCGGTTTCAAAGCTGTCCTCGATCGCCCATCGATGGCCTTCGACCGCGACCAGCGTTTCAATTGATGTTCCCGCTGGGCACCAGGTGGTGAAGAAGGCGAGATCGCCATCGGCGATATGGCGACGGATCAGCAGACCGCGCGTCCATAAACCATCATTTGCGCTGTTGAACTGCTCGACCTCGAGATCGGCCAGTTCGAGATAACACCAGTCATGCAGCCTCGGTCCTTTGGTTCCGGCTCCCGCCGACAAGCGCTTCCAGTCGGACGGGCGCCGCGTCCGGGCGATGTCTTCGGCCTTGCCGGCGACCGGCTGTCGCTTGCCCCAGGATCGGAAGACATGAGAGCTGCTGACCCCGAGCACATAGCCTTTGCCTGCCCGCCGTAGCTGCTGTTCGATATCGCCAACACCGTAGACCGTGTCACCGGCAACCCACTTGAATGGTACAGACGCGGCTATCGCACGTGCGATCATTCTCGTCGCAAGCTTTGGTTTGGTCGCAAAGCCGACATCGGCAGGCACGTATGCGGCTTCCAGACGATCTGGATCGTCAGTCCATTCCTTCGGAAGATACAACGCGCGATCGATGAACGCATGACCATGACGCGAAACGTAGGTAGCGAAGACGCCGATCTGGCAGTTCGCAATCTTCCCTGCCGAACCAGTGTATTGCCGTGCCACTCCGCATGAGGCCTTACCCTGCTTGAGAAAGCCGGTCTCGTCGATCACCAGCACCGCATCGTCATCCGCCAAATGCTCGATGACATAGTCGCGGACGATATCGCGCAGGGCATCAGCGTCCCAATCTCCACGACCCAGAATTGCCTGCTGACGCCATGGGCCAGGATCGCCAGCCGCCTCCGCGCGCATCCAGCCGGTCTTGCGCTGCTCATCTCCGAGCAGACCTTCCAGGAACAAGCCTGCATTCGTCGCCACACGCTCTTGCGTGAACAACGGACGTATCCGTTGCTTGATCTCTCGAAGCGACGCCGCCCACAACGCAAGCGTCTCCTCAACCGACGCGGCCCGCGTCCACGACATTCGAATCATGGTTGCCCATGGATTCAGAAGCCCGCAAACAAAGCAACTGTAATGCTAAGGCGTTCGGAATAAACTGGCATATCTGTATTGCCAATTCACGTGAGCACCGATGATTTTCTCCCGCATCAGTTTCAAGCTGGTCCTGATCGTTGGCATCAGTCTTCTCGGCATGATCGCGCTGGCGCCGATCGCGCTTTCCACCCTCCGCGCGCAGATGGTCTCGGACCGTCAGGCCAAGACGCAGCACATGGTCGATGTCGGCTACGGCATTCTAGCGCACTATCAGAAGCTCGAGAGCGAGGGGAAGCTGACCCACGAGCAGGCGCAGGCCGCCGCGATCGCGCAAATCAAGAGCCTGCGTTACGACAAGGTCGAGTATTTCTGGCTCAACGACATGGCCGCGAAGATGATCATGCATCCGATCAAGCCCGAGCTTGACGGCAAGGATCTCTCCGACATGAAGGACCCCACGGGCAACCGCCTGTTCTCGGGCTTCGTTGACGTCGTCAACAAGCAGGGTGCGGGCTTCTACAGCTACCTTTGGCCGAAGCCCGGCTTCGAGCAGCCGGTCGCCAAGATCTCCTACGTGAAGGGCTTTGCGCCCTGGGGCTGGCTCATCGGCACCGGCATCTATCTGGACGACGTCGACGCCGTGTTCCGCCAGGACGCGATGACCTTCGCGATGGTGTGCCTCGCGGTATTGGTGCTCGTACTCGGCTGCTCCTTCGTGATCGGCCGCAGCGTTACCCGGCCGCTCGCCAAAATCACTGCGCTCACCGAGCGCCTCGCCGCCGGCGATAGCGCGTTCGATGTGCCGTACACCCATCGCCGCGACGAGGTCGGCGGTCTTGCCAAGGCGCTCGCCGTGTTCAAGGACAATGCGTCGGCGGTGCGCCAGATGCATGCGGAACAGGACGAGCTGAAGCGCAAGGCCGACGACGAGAAGCGCAAGACGATGACCGATCTCGCCAGCAGGTTCGAGGCCAGCGTCCAGTCCGTCGTCCGAGACGTCTTCAACGAGGCGCGCGAGATGCAACAGGCCGCGCAAGGCATGTCGGAGACCGCGAACAGGGCCACCGAGCGTGCCTCCTTCGTCGCCACGGCCTGCCAGCAGGCATCGAGCAACGTGCAGACGGTGGCGTCCGCGGCCGGTGAATTGTCGTCCTCGATCACCGAGATCAGCCAGCGCGTCGCGCAGGCGGCGCAGGTTGCCGACAAGGCGGCCGCCGAAGGCCAGCGCACCAACGATACCGTGCAGGGGCTTGCCGCGGCCGCGCACAAGATCGGCGAGGTCATCGACCTCATCAACCAGATCGCCTCGCAGACCAACCTGCTCGCGCTCAACGCCACCATCGAGGCGGCCCGCGCAGGCGAGGCGGGCAAGGGATTTGCCGTTGTCGCAAGTGAGGTGAAGTCGCTGGCGAGCCAGACCGCAAAGGCGACCGACGAGATCGGTGCGCAGATCGCGGCGATCCAGGCCGAGACCAACCAGGTCGTCGGTAACATCGAGAGCATCCGCACGACCATCATGGAAGTCAACGAGATCTCCTCCTCGATCGCCGCCGCGGTCGAAGAGCAGGGCGCGGCGACGCAGTCGATCGCCCGCAGCGTGCTGGAGGCGGCCTCCGGCACCAACCAGGTCTCGCAGAACATCTCCGGCGTCACCGATGCGACGACAGAGACCGGCCAAGTCGCGGGCCTCGTGCTGCAATCGAGCGGCCGGCTGACGCAGAAGCTGCAATCGCTCCAGGACGAAGTCAGCATCTTCGTTGCAGGGGTTCGGGCGGCCTAGTATAGCAGGAGGATGGATTCCAGCTCCGATCGACACAACCGCCGCATCCTCCTGATCAATCCGAACAGTCTCGAGGCGACCACCGCGATGATGGTCGCCATTGCGAAGTCTGCCGCCGCGGGCGGCTTCGAGATCGTTGGCGCCACCGCGACGCGCGCGCCGCAGATGATCGTGACCCCGGATGCGCTGGAGGCGGCTGCGCCTGAAGTCACGCAGATTGCCCAAGCGCATCAGCATGCCTTCGACGGCCTGATCGTGGCAGCGTTCGGCGATCCCGGCCTGGCCGGGATCAGGGACGGTGTGAAGCTGCCTGCGGTCGGCATCGGCGAGTCGTCGATGCTTGAAGCCGGGGCGAATGGCCGCCGCTTCGGCGTGGCGACCACCACGCCGCTGCTCAAATCCAAGATCGACGCATTGCCGGAGGCTTTGGGACTGCGATCCCGATACACCGGCGTCCGCTTCGCCGAGGGTGATGCGCAGGCGCTGATGCGCGACCCGGCGCGGCTCCGTGCAGCCCTCGCCGATGCGGTCGAGGCTTGCATCGCACAAGACGGAGCGGAGGCGGTCATCATCGGCGGCGGGCCGCTGGGCGAGGCCGCGCGCGAGCTTCAGCCGATGTTCTCCGCGCCAGTCATCGCGCCGATCCCGTCTGCCGTAAGGCGGATTATTCGCCTCATCACGGCGCTCGGCGCCAACTGATATTCCGGCCCGCGGGACCGGTCAGCGTGACCGGCTTCCTCTCCCTTGACGACTGTAGCTAAAGCGAAGAAGCAGGATCATCGAACCTGCCGCCCCGCGTTTGGCTGCGGGCATGGAGATCGCTGCATGTCGTTCAAGAAAATCCTGATCGCCAATCGCGGCGAGATCGCCATCCGCATCGCGCGTGCCGCAGCCGATGCCGGCATTGCGACGGTCGCGATCCATCCTGCCGACGATGCACTGTCGCTGCATGTCCGCGTTGCCGACGAGGCGATCGAAATTCCGGGCCGCGGCGCGCGCGCCTATCTCGATATCGATGCGGTGGTGAAGGCGGCCAAGGCGGCCCGCTGCGACGCCGTCCACCCCGGCTATGGCTTCCTCAGCGAGAATGCCGCCTTTGCCAAAGCCTGCGCGGCCGATGGCATCGCCTTCGTCGGGCCGAAGCCGGCCGCGCTCGAGCTGTTCGGCGACAAGGTTGCGGCGCGCCAGCTCGCCAAGCGCTGCGGCGTGCCGATCATCGCCGGCACCAGCGGCCCGTCGACGCTGGACGAGATCACGGCGTTCTTCGCCTCGCTCGGCAGCAGCGCGGCGATCGTGATCAAGGCGATGGCCGGCGGCGGCGGCCGCGGCATGCGCGTGGTGGAGAATGCTGTCGATCTCGCGGAAGCCTATGCGCGCTGCCAGTCCGAGGCCAAGGCGGCGTTCGGATTCGACGGCGTCTATGCCGAGCGGCTGATCCGGCAGGCGCGCCATATCGAGGTGCAGATCATCGGCGACCGCCACGGCGCGATCAGCCATCTCTGGGAGCGCGAATGCACCATCCAGCGCCGGCACCAGAAGCTGATCGAGGTAGCGCCGAGCCCCTCGCTCAGCGAACCCTTGCGCGGCCGCATCATCGAGGCGGCGAAGCAGCTCGCGGCGGCGGCGTCTTACGACAATCTCGGCACGTTCGAGTTCCTGGTCGACGGCAGCGCCGACGACAGCTTTGCCTTCATCGAGGCCAATCCGCGGCTTCAGGTTGAGCACACCGTGACGGAAGAAGTGCTTGGCATCGACCTCGTTCGCGCCCAGCTCGCGGTTGCCGCAGGTAGCTCACTGGCCTCGCTCGGCCTTGCGCAAGGCGCGATCCCGAAGCCGCGTGGCTATGCCATACAGCTGCGCATCAACATGGAGACATTGGACGAGCTAGGGGCGACGCATCCGACCGGCGGCGTGCTCGCCGTGTTCGAGCCACCGTCGGGGCCCGGCGTTCGCGTCGATAGCTTTGGTTACGCCGGTTACAAGACCAGCGCTGCCTTCGACTCGCTGCTGGCCAAGGTCATCGTGCATACGCCGAGCGAAGCCTGGCACGATGTCGTCGCCAAGGCCTCGCGCGCCTTGCGCGAATTCCGGATCGACGGCGTCGTCACCAATATCGCTTTCCTGCAGGCCGTGCTGGCGCATCCCGATTTCAGGAGCAACCGCATCGCGACCGATTTCATCGATCGCAACATCGCGACGCTCGTGGAGGCGGCTGATGGTGCGGCCAAGCCGCTCTACTTTGCCGCGACCGAGCGGAGCGGCGGTCCGGGGACCGAAGCCCACCTCGTACAACAGGTGCCTGAAGGCGCGGTGATGGTCGCAGCACCTCTGCAAGGAACCATTGTCACCATCCAGGTCAGGGAAGGCGAGATCGTGCGCCCCGGCCAGCAGCTCGCTGTGATCGAGTCCATGAAGATGGAGCACCTGGTCATGGCCGAGCAGGGCGGCCGCGTCATGAAGATGGTCGCCGACGACGGCGTCACGCTGATGCATGGCGAGGCGATCCTCTATCTCGAGCCGCTCGACGTTGCAGCCGATACGTCGGCGACGGAAGCCGATGTCGATCTCGATCACATCCGTCCTGATCTTGCCGAGCTCAGCGCCCGTCAGGCCAATACGCGCGACGAAAATCGCCCAGCCTCGGTCGAGCGCCGCCGCAACACCAATCAGCGCACCGCGCGGGAAAACGTCGCGCAGCTTGTCGATGACGGCTCGTTCATGGAGTACGGCAGCCTCGCGATCGCGGCGCAGCGCCGCCGCCGCAACCTCGACGATCTCATCAAGAACACGCCGGCGGACGGCCTTGTCATGGGCGTTGCCACCGTCAACGCCGAGAAATTCGGTCCCGAGGGCGGGCGCTGCATCGTCGTGGCCTATGACTACACCGTGCTTGCGGGCACGCAGGGCCATATGAACCACAAGAAGATCGACCGCATGCTGCGGCTTGCGCAAGACTGGCGCGTGCCCTTGGTGTTTTACGCCGAGGGCGGCGGCGGCCGGCCCGGCGACACCGACAGGCTCGGCATGACCGGTCTCGACGGCCCGTCTTTTGTGCAGTTCGCAAAACTGTCCGGCCTCGTGCCGGTGGTTGGCGTCGTCTCAGGCTATTGCTTTGCCGGCAATGCCGCGATGCTCGGTTGCTGCGATGTCATCATCGCGACCAAGAACGCGTCGATCGGCATGGGCGGTCCCGCCATGATCGAGGGCGGCGGGCTCGGCGTCTATCATCCAGCCGAAGTCGGGCCGGTCTCGTTCCAATCTCCGAACGGCGTCATCGATATCCTCGTCGAGGACGAGGAGGAGGCGACGCGCGCCGCGCAAAAATACCTGTCTTATTTTCAGGGCGCGGTGATGGAGTGGCAGGCGGCCGACCAGCGCCTGCTTCGCCGCGCGATCCCCGAGAATCGCCTGCGCGTCTATGACATTCGCAGCGTGATCGATCTCGTCGCGGACAGGGACTCCGTGCTGGAGCTGCGCCGCGACTACGGCGTCGGCATGATCACCGCGCTGATCCGTATCGAGGGCAAGCCGTTCGGCCTGATCGCCAACAATCCGCGCCATCTCGGCGGCGCCATCGATGCTGACGCCGGCGACAAGGCCGCGCGCTTCCTCCAGCTCTGCGACGCGTTTGACCTGCCGATCGTCTCTCTCTGCGACACGCCCGGCTTCATGGTCGGCCCGGAAGCGGAAAAGACCGCGATCGTCCGTCACGTCTCGCGCATGTTCGTCACCGGTGCGAGCCTCACCGTGCCGCTGTTCGGCATCGTGCTTCGCAAGGGCTATGGACTTGGCGCGCAGTCGATGATCGGCGGCGGCTTCCACGCCTCGTTCTTCACCGCGGCCTGGCCGACCGGAGAGTTCGGCGGGATGGGCCTCGAGGGCTATGTCCGCCTCGGCTTCCGCAAGGAGATGGAGGCGATCGCCGACCCCGTCGAGCGCGAGACCTACTATCGCAACAAGGTCGCCGAGCTCTACACCAACGGCAAGGCGGTCTCGATCGCGTCTGTGTTCGAAATCGACAACGTCATCGATCCCGCCGAAACGCGGCGGTGGATCATGGCGGGGCTACGGTCGGTGCCGAAGCCTCCTCCGAGAACGGAGAAGAAGCGGCCCTGCATCGATACGTGGTGAGGGCGGTGCAGCAATTCAGGAACGCATCCTAAATATCTAAGGCAATCTGCTTCCCACGTCATGCCCGGGCTCGTCCCGGGCATCCACGTGCTTTCGCGCCTGCGGCAAGGCGTGGATGGCCGGGACAAGCCCGGCCATGACGGCACACTGAGGAGGTGTGCCATGCGTCTGTTTCCGGTTCCCGATTGACATCCCCGCCTGCGGTGCCAGACTTTGCAAAATAATGCAGGGTGGAGACGTCCGCGATGGCCAGCCTTTCGGCCTCAAACCATGTCGCCCGTGTCTTGTCCGTCGCCAATCATGTGGCTGACGTCGATGCCTCTTCGCGCATCGCCAATTCCTGGCGGCGCTGCCTGATCGGCCACAAGCTCGACCCCGCCCGCCAGGGTCCGCCGCAGACGCTCACCGAGGCCGAGGTTCGGCATGTCGCCGAGCCCATGGAGGACACGATCAGGCTGGTTACGCCTGAGCTCGATGATCTCGCGCGCGTGCTGCGCGATGCCGGCTATTGCGTCAACCTGGCGGATGTAAACGCGACCATGCTGTTCAGCCGTCTGCCGGGCGAGGCCGACGCAAAAATGTTCATGGACTGGAAGATCTACACCGGTTCGAATTTTGCCGAAGCCTTCGAGGGCACCAACGGGCTCGGCACCGCGCTGGCCGAGCAGAAGCCGATCCTGGTGCATCGCGACGAACATTTTCGCGCGCAGTGGCACATGTTCTCCTGCGCCGTGGCGCCGCTGTTCGACCAGGCCGGACGCCTCGTCGGCGCTGTGAACATTACTTCCTGCCGTGAGGATCTCGAACGCGCCGCGCATCAGCTTGCGCTGGCGGTGGCGATGGAGGCGACGCGGCGGATGGAGGGCGCGATCTTCCGCCGGCATTTCCGCAACGCCTGGATCGCGACCGTGCCGGGCGACGGCGGCAGCGGCCTGCTTGCCTATGATGACGACCGCCGCATTGTCGGCGCCTGCCGCTCCGCGCGTGCGCTGCTGAACCTCACCGACGGCATGATCGCGTCCGGCATCGATCTGTCGCGCTACGTCAAATTCGACCATCGGGCTGCGCGCAGCGCGGACGAGTTCGTCGAGCTGCGCCGCGCTGACGGCAGCGCGATGGGGCAGGGTCATGTCGCGCCGCCACTGCGTGCACGATCATCCACGCGCCCGCTCACGCCGCGTCGAGACGCACCTGTCGACCGTTTCGATGCGCTGCACCGGCTCGCCGGACGCGATCCCGGCCTGATCAAAAGCGTGAAGCGGCTCAGAAGCATCGGCGATCATAATCTGCCGGTGCTGCTGCATGGCGAGACCGGCGTCGGCAAGGATGTGTTTGCGCGCGCCATTCACGCCGCCAGCAATCGCGCGCGCAACAACTATGTTGCGCTGAACTGCGCGGCGATGCCGGAGAGCCTGATCGATGCCGAGCTGTTCGGCTACGAGGCCGGCGCGTTCACCGGCGCGCGGCGTGACGGCTCGAAGGGCCTGATCGTGCAGGCTGACGGCGGCACGCTGTTTTTGGACGAGATCGGCGACATGCCGATCGCGCTCCAGACGCGGTTGCTTCGTGTGCTGGAGAACCGCGAGGTCTGGCCACTCGGCGCGCTCAAGCCCGTGCCCGTCGATATCCGCCTGATCAGCGCCACCCACCGCGATCTCGGCCGCATGGCAGAGCAGGGCGCCTTCCGCGCCGATCTCTATTTCCGCCTGCGCGGCATGGAGGTGCGGCTGCCGGCTTTGCGCGAACGCACCGACCGGGACGATGTCATCCGCCAGATCGCGAGCGAGGAGGCGCCGAATTGCCGCCTTTCGCACGAGGCCTGGTCGTTGTTGGCGGCCTATCCCTATCCCGGCAATATGCGCCAGCTCCGCCACATGCTGCGGCTCGCCGGCTGCACGGCAGAGGACGGCGTCATCACGGATGCTGATCTCGACTTGCCGCCGTTCGGTGGAAGGGCGACAGAGCCCGATCTCGCGGCGGCCGAGCGAGCGGCGATCATCGAGGTGCTGCGCAAGCACGGTGGCCGCGTCATCGAAGCCGCCCGCACGCTGAAACTCAGCCGCGCCACGCTGTATCGGAAGATCAAGCAGCTGAAGATCGAGACGGCGCGGTAGCGTTCAACTGCTCTTGCCAGCGGCGCTCTTTCTTCCCCTCTCCCCTTGTGGCCCCTTGTGGAGAGGGTGGCTCGCCACGTAACGGCGAGACGGGTGAGGGGTCTGCTTCCGCGAATTCGCCGCCGCTTGTGTACGAGGAGCGAACCCCTCATCCGGCGCTTCGCGCCACCTTCTCCCAGAAGGGGAGAAGGGAAGGGCAGCGCGCTTGGAGCGCCGCTCTCAAGAAAAATCGCTCCAGCTCAGATGCCGCGAATCTAGATCGCCGACCGTCACGGTGTCGCGCATTTCGCGCGGGGTGTGGAAACTGCTGCGGAGATAGACGAGCGGGGTCGTCTCCGCCGCGTGCGAGACGCCGCGCACTTCGCCGACGAAAATCGAATGTGTCTTCGTCTCGAATTCTTGCGCCAGCACACAGTCGAACGCGGCGACCGCATCCGTCAGCACCGGCGCGCCGGTTACCCCGCGCGTCCATTTTCCGAAGGCGAAACGGTCGTCGCCGTTGACGCCCTTCTGGCCGCTGAAGGTGAGCGCCAGTAGCGCGTGATCCTCATGCAGGAAGTTGATCGCAAAAGCGCCTTCTTCCCGGATGCGCGCGTGCGCGCTGGCGTTGCGGTTGACGCAGACGATCAGCGAGGGCGGATTGTCCGAGAGCGAGCAGGCCGACGTCACCGTCAGCCCGGTGCGCGTGCCGTGCTCGGCGCCGACCGTCACCAGCGCGACGGCGCCGGCGCATTGGCGCATTGCCTGCTTGAAATCCTTTGCAACGATGCTCACGCCTGAGCCTCCGAAATTGACGCGGGTGCGCCACGATCGCGCCGCACCCGCGTCGGGTCAAGCCGCCTTCTTCGCGGAGCCGAGATGCTTCAGGCGCGGCATCACCTCGTTCTTGAGCAGCGAGAGCGAGTGGTGCCAGGCCTCCGGCTTGTGCTTGTAGTCGAAGCCGAACACCAGCAGCACGCCGAAGCCACCGACCTCGTCGTAGATCTTCTCGATTCTCTCGGCGACGGTCGCGGGCGAGCCGACGATCCAGTTCCGCTTGGCGCAATATTCGACGGTGACGTCGCCATCGGGCACGTCGGGCGCGTGCTTCAGGTAGTCCTTGAAGCCGAAATGGCCGAGCAGCGGCAGGAAGTACTCACCCATCATCCGGCCCATCATGTCGCCGGTCGAGAGCTTCCAGGCCTCCTCGTCGGTGTCGGCGACGAACACCTCGCGCACTAGCCGCCAGTCCTGGCGGTTCGGCTTGCGTCCGGTCTTCGCTGCGCCGATCTCGACCGAGTCCCAATGGCTGCCGACATAGGCGGGGTTGAGGTTGAGGCTCATCGGGATGAAGCCGCGCTCGCCGGCGAGCTTCAAAGTGTCCGAATTTTTTGACAGCCCGGCAACGCCGATCGGCGGATGCGGCGCCTGCAACGGCTTGATGTGGGGCTTCAAGAAGTCGAACATCGTGTCCGGCTTGGTCACCGTCCAGTATTTGCCCTTGTAGGTGAAGGGCGCAGGATCGGACCAAAGCTTCAGGATGATCTCCAGCGCCTCGCGCGTCATGTCGCGGTTCTGCCCGCTCATGCCGTCGACGTTGAACATCGCCCAGTCACTCGGCAGGCCGGATGCGGCAACACCGAAATTGAGCCGGCCCTCGGAGAGGTGGTCGAGCATCGCGACGCGGTTGGCGAGCTCGGCCGGATGGTGATAGGGTAGCAGGAATCCGCCCGGCCCGATGCGGAGCTTTTTGGTCTGCATCAGCGCCTGCGCGATCAGAAGGTCCGGCGTGGGATTGGGTTCCCAGGGCGCGGTGTGGTGCTCGCCGACCCAGGCTTCCTGATAGCCGAGCTCGTCGAGCCATCGCATGACCTGCAAGTCCCAGTCGTTCCCTTCCTTCAGGCCGCACTCCGGCGGATGCGAAGGCATCGTGAAATAGCCGATCTCCATGGGTTTCCTCATCTGATGTTGACGCGTCTTGTTGCGCGGTTCACGGACGTGAGCGGGGATGCTTCAGCAAGCGGTGTGCCAGCGCGGCGATGCCTCGAAGCTGCGAGAAAAGGCTGGTTTGCGCGGGCAATAGCCGATATCTCGATGCGGATGCGCAAGCGATCGTCTCATTGTCGCGAGACGGCGTCTTGCCGGTGAGACGAGGATATGATTCGAGATGACCGAGCCTGCCTACGTCGCGGTGGACTGGGGCACCAGCAGCTTCCGGCTCTGGTTGATCGACCGCGCCGGTCACGTTCTGGCCGAGCGCCGCAGCGACGAGGGCATGCTGGCCGCGGCCAAGACCGGGTTTGCCGCGGTACTGCGATCGCATCTCTCCGCGGTCGAGGCCCCCGATCATCTGCCCGTTCTTGTCTGCGGCATGGCTGGCGCCCGCACAGGCTGGGTCGAGGCCGGCTATGTCGACACGCCGACGCCGCTCTCTGCCGTCTTGAAGCAGGCCGCGCGTGTGCCCGGCGAGGCGCGCGACATCCGCATCCTGCCGGGCATCGCGCAGCGCGACGCCAAGGCGCCGGACGTGATGCGCGGTGAGGAGACTCAGCTGCTCGGCGCGCTCGGCCTCGATGCCGCAGGCGAGGCGCTCGTCTGCATGCCCGGCACCCATTCCAAATGGGTGCGCGTGAAGGATGGCACGGTCGCGCACTTTTCCACCTTCATGACCGGCGAGCTCTTCAGCGTGGTCTCACGGGAGACGATCCTGTCGCTCGCTGTCGCCGGCGCCGATGACGCCGAGGATGTTGCGAGCTTCAAGACGGCGGTCGCCGCCGCATTCGAGGCGCCCGCCTTTGCCGCCAATCTCCTCTTCGGCGCACGATCGCGGCAGCTGCTCTTTGGCGGTACGCCGGCCGCGGCGCGCGAGACGCTTTCGGGCACGTTGATCGGCGTGGAGCTGGTAGCAGGGCTCTCCGGGACGTTGCCGAAAGCGGGTGTCACGCTGATTGCCTCGGGGCGGCTCGCGTTGCTGTACCGGCTCGCCTTTGACGCGCTGTCGGTGACTGTTTCGCCGATCGATGCCGACGAGGCTGTCCGCCGCGGCCTGTCGATGGCGGCTGCCGCGATCTGGACAAAATAGAAGGATTTTTGCCATGAGCATTCCCTTTCCGCCGATGAAGCGGCCGCTGGTCGCGATCCTGCGCGGCGTGAAGCCCGAGGAGACCGAGGCCATCGTCGGCGTGCTGATCGAAGCCGGCATGACCGCGATCGAGATCCCCTTGAACTCGCCGGATCCATTCCGCTCCATCGCCGCCGCGGTGAAGCAGGCGCCGGCCGGCGTCCTGATCGGCGCCGGTACGGTGTTGACCGCCGAGGATGTCGATCGGCTCAACGATGTCGGCGGCAGGCTGATGGTCTCGCCAAATGTCGACCCACAGGTGCTGGCGCGGGCGCATCAACTCGGCATGGTCACGATGCCCGGCGTGTTCTCGCCGACCGAGGCGCTGCTCGCAGCGCGCGCGGGTGCATCGAGCCTGAAATTCTTTCCGGCGAGCGTGCTCGGTGCATCCGGCATCGCAGCTATCCGCGCCGTACTGCCGGCCGGTGTCATGATTGCCGCCGTCGGCGGCGTCTCGGATCAGAATTTTGCGGAGTATATCAAAGGCGGCGTGACGGCGTTCGGGCTCGGCAGCAGCCTCTACAAGCCCGGCATGACGGCCGTCGACGTCGCGACGCGCGCGAAGGCGACGATCGCGGCCTACGATCGGGCGATTGCGAAAGACTGAGCCGACGATAAACAAGCCGTGATCGTATCATAGCCTATTGTACCTCACCCGTGTCGCAATGTTGATGTTTGCAGTTGGTGCAAACATGCCGGCGCAGCAGGGGACCAAGATGGCGATCAACAATGTGGCCGATCTGTTCGTGGCGACGCTCGAACAGGCCGGCGTCGAGCGGATCTACGGCATTGTCGGCGACAGCCTGAATGCCCTTACCGAAGCGCTGCGGCGCCGTGGCACGATTGAGTGGGTGCATGTTCGCCACGAGGAGGTCGCAGCCTTCGCCGCCGCCGGTGAAGCGGAGATGACGGGCAGCCTTGCGGTGTGCGCAGGCTCTTGCGGCCCGGGCAATCTGCATCTGATCAACGGCCTGTTCGACGCGCACCGCAGCCGCGTTCCCGTGCTGGCGATCGCAGCCCAGATTCCCACCGCTGAGATCGGCAGCGGCTATTTCCAGGAAACCCATCCGCAAAACCTGTTTCGGGAATGCAGCCATTATTGCGAGCTGGTCTCGGACCCGAGCCAGCTTCCCTACGTGCTGGAAAATGCCATCCGCGCGGCGGTGGGCATGCGCGGCGTCGCCGTCATTGCCATGCCCGGCGACGTCGCTTTCCGCGCGCCGCCGAGGCGCGCGCTGTCGACCGCGCGCGGCCTCGCGCTGGCAGCGCCGAAGGTCGTGCCGGAAACCGATGAGCTGAAGGACCTCGCGGAGCTGTTGAACGGCGCCGAGCGAGTTACCTTGTTCTGCGGCCGCGGCTGCGCCGGTGCGCATGCGCCGTTGATGCAACTTGCGGAGGCCCTGAAGAGCCCGATCGTGCATGCGCTCGGTGGCAAGGAGCACGTCGAATACGAAAATCCCTATGATGTCGGCATGACCGGCTTTATCGGCTTCTCGTCGGGCTATGCCGCCATGCACGCCTGCGACGCCCTCGTGATGCTCGGCACAGACTTTCCCTACAAGCAGTTCTTCCCGACCGACTGCCAGGTCGCGCAGATCGACATCAGGCCGGAAAATCTCGGCCGTCGCTGCAAGATCGATCTCGGTCTCGTCGGCGACGTCAGGCTGACCATCGAGGCACTGCTGCCGCTGCTGAAGACCAAGACGCAGCGCAAGCATCTCGACGATGCCATCGTGCATTACAAGAAAGCGCGTGAAGGTCTCGACTCGCTCGCCAAGGGCACGCCGGGCAGCAAGCCGATTCATCCGCAATATCTCGCAAAGGTCATCAGCGACCATGCGTCCGACGATGCCGTGTTCACCGCCGATGTCGGCACGCCGACGGTGTGGGCCGCGCGCTATCTCGACATGAACGGCCGTCGCCGGCTGATCGGCTCCTTCGTGCACGGCTCTATGGCCAACGCCATGCCGCAGGCAATCGGTGCGCAGGCTTCGCAGCCCGGCCGCCAGGTCATCTCGCTGTCGGGCGACGGCGGCTTCACCATGCTGATGGGCGATCTGATTACGCTGACGCAGATGAAGCTGCCGGTGAAGGTCGTCGTCTTCAACAACGGCGTGCTCGGCTTCGTCGCGCTGGAGATGAAGGCGGCGGGCTTCGTCGACACCAATGTCGACTTGGAAAATCCCGACTTCGCGGCGATGGCGCGCGCGATGGGCATCTTCGCCAGGCGTGTCGAGGATCCGGGTGAACTTCCGGGCGCGGTGCAGGAGATGCTCGCTTACGACGGACCGGCGCTGCTCGACGTCGTCACCGCCAAGCAGGAGCTGTCGATGCCGCCGACGATCACGCCCGAGCAGATCAAGGGTTTCAGCCTCTGGGTCCTGCGTGCGGTGATGAACGGCCGCGGCGACGAGGTCCTCGACCTCGCCAAGACGAACCTGCTGCCGCGCTAACTGCGCTTGGCTGACGGCAGCGGCAGCCGCTCGTGGCGGCGTTGGAAGCGCTGCCAATGCAGCACGATGCCGATGAGCAGCGCCGGGACAAAGCCCAGCGCGAGCAGGAAATGCGGCAGCTCTTTCGGCGAGATGAAGGCGATGGCGATGTCCGAGATCAGCCACAGTGCTGCGAAGATCACCGCAAAATCCGTGCGCGGGCAGCGCAGGTAGTAGAACACGGCGGTGATGACGATGGCGGGCCCGATCGCGATGCCGATCATGACCGCGGTCAGCTCCTTCGGCGTCAGCGCGTCGAGCACCATTGCCGCCAACAGCCAGATGGCGGCGAACATGGCGACGATGTCGAGCGGATGCCGCAACCCAATACCTCTCGTGGAAGCCGCTCTATCGTTGTGGGTGCATGCCTCAGTCGTCAAGTCCCAATGTGACGAAAACCGGCGCGTCGACATTCGCGCCGCCACAACCGCCCCAGGCCTGTTGGTGGCCTATACGCCTGTGACCGGTTCTGTGCGGCATTTCAGGGTGCGTAAATTCTTCACTGCGCCCTCTATCTGCCGGCATTCCGATAGCTGCCGGTCGAGCAAGTGGAGACGCTCCTCGACACGTCGGAACTCCGAGTCTGTCGGCTGAATCTTCGCCGTGGAACTCCATTTCGCGAGAGCTTCCGGTTCGTTCAGAAGCTGCTTCACCCGCCTGACCAAACCCGTTCGCTCGGCAATCAGTCCGCGAATGACTACATCGATGGACTCTTCCAGCGATGCGATCCTTGCGCCATCGACCGCAGCATCGCGTTTGGACGAGCGAGCCGAGAAGGTTGCGATCGCGCGCTCCAAATCGGTCGACATGATCTCAGATCCTGCGCGCCGCGGAGCCGGCGGAGGTCACAAAATGAATACCGATGTAATTGCCGTCCTCCCAGGCCATCTTGGCCCTTCTGGAAACCTTTCCGTCGGGCGTGATCATGAGAAAGAACTCCTCGTTGCGCACACGTTCCGCGACTTTGGCTAGGAGTTGCACCCTGGCGCCGCTGTCGGAAATATCGTGCAATTGCGCAGTGAGCGACCACGTTCCGTCGATCGCAACGACGGTAGTGTCGTACCGACTGTCGAACACGACACGCCTTCTGCGGCGTTTTTCCTGCCTGCTCATCTACGGCTTGCCCATTTGGTCGAAGCGTAAGACGATAAACGAAGCGACTTAAGTTCTCGTGAATGGAGCTATCTGTTTTCGACACATCTAGAGGATGTGAAGTCGAAATGTCCTTGAGGCATGAGCCTTTGCCGGTGTGGCGCTCATGACACGGTGTTGCTTCACCGCGAATGACGTTTATTCCTCCTCTGCGCCAGGCGTCGGCCGCAGCATGAAATGACCGAAGGCGGAAGCGATCGGCTTGTCCGGATGGTCCTGCCAGGCCCGCGCCTCGAAGGCGACGATGCGCCGGCCCTGTTTCACGATCGAGACATTGGCAAAGCTGTCGAGCGCGCGGCCGGAGCGCAAATAGTTGACAGTGAGTCCGATCGGCTTGGGCAACGCGGCGATTCCGAGCTCGCGCGTCACGCCGACGATCGCGGTGGTTTCGAGAAAGGCGCCGGTCATCCCGCCATGGATCGCGGGCAGGATCGGATTGCCGATGATCTTTGGCGAGAACGGCATCGTCAGCGTGCCATCGTCGTTCACGCGAATGCCGAGGCAGCGCGCGAACGGACTGTTGGCGAACGGGCCGTCCGGATCCTCCGGCGCCTCGAGCGTCGGGATGCTGCGGGAATCCATCCTGCGGTCCGCGAGCATATTGGTGCGGTTGGCGCCGATCATGAAGCAGGCGGTGGCGGTCGCGACCGGATCGTCCTCGGAGTCCTGATACGCGGTGGAGCGTACGAAGGCGATCGAGCGTGTGGTGCGGTAGCAGACCGAATGCGCCTTGATGTCGAGGCCGGGCGTCGCCGGCTTCTGGTAGTCGATGCGCAAGTCAAGTGTTGCGATCGCGCGCGTGCCGTCGAGCGCGAGCTGCACCGCCATGCCGCAGCTCTCGTCCAGCATCGCGGTGACGACGCCGCCATGCAGCACGCCGGTCTCGGTATCGCCGACGAAAACGGGACGGTAGGGCAGGCTCGACCAGGCCTCGCCCGGTGCAAACCGGTCGAGCCGGAGACCGCTGATATGGCCATAGTCGGAGCGGCGGCCCTGGATGGCCTCGGCGAGTTCCTCGAACGGGAGCGTGGTCGGTGGGCTGGACGGTGAGCTGGACATGGTGACGTTCTAGACCAGTGCCGGGCGCCGCGCAAAACCCCGCACGGGCCGTGGCACGACAGGTCCTGTCGTGGCGGTTTGGCCTCGACAGAGCCGGGCGAAGCAACGATGGTGAGCGTTCTGTTTGTCCACTGCCCGCAAGGAGTGCCCATGGCCGATCCCGAAACACCCGCCACCAGCCAGGGACCCGTGATCATTTCGAGCTCCAGCGCGGAGCGGGCTCCGATCATCTATTTTGACGGCGCTTCCTGCTTCGGCCATCACAACGGCGCGATCCAGATCGAGCTCGCCGCGAATCTCCTCATGCCTGTCGGGGCCGCCGTCAGGGTCGATGTGGTCCAGACCGCGCATCTGCGCTGCAGCCTGGCCGCGGCGCTGGCGCTGCGCGAAGCGCTCGACAAGGCGCTCGCGATGTACCGGCAGGGGCAACAGCAGCCGACGGAGGAGATTCCGGCGGTGAAGAATTGAGGCGACAGCAAATCAGCTTGCGAGATTCGCGTTCAGGCAGCACTTCTTGAACTTCTTGCCACTGCCACATGGGCAGGGATCGTTGCGGCCGACTTTGCGAAACGGATTGCTTTCGGGATCATAGAATGAGCGCGCGCGCGCGATGCTGGTTTCTTTGCGCGAGGCTCCGGATTGAAGGCGGCCCAATTCGACAGTTCTCGGATCGTATCGTCGAATGGCGATAGTTCGTCTTTGGAATGAACTGGCGGAGCATCGGGATGATCGAGTGTATACTGCAAATCGTTCTCGAACTCCTTGAACGAAATCCACATTTTGTCGGTAGATCCCCGAGCAAAGACGTGCTCCACCAACGGCTTCAAAGTGGAGAGTCCGAGCCAGGCGATCGATTGCTGCCAACCCGCCCAGACGTAACAACACTCCTGTGGTTGAAGCCGGTCGTAGCACTCGCGCATGAATTGTTCGGTCCAGGTGCGCGGCAGCTCGCCACGCAAGGTCAGTACCGCGATCGCGTCGACCATGCGTGAACGAACGAATTCGTCGGCATCTTCGTCGTAGATGATTTCGAGCAACGGCTGCGGATCACCATCGAAGACGGCGGCCATCACGCGATGGGCCGTGGCCGTGATTGCATCGCCGAGGATCAATCCGACCAGTTCTGGCGGCTTCCGCAAGAACCTTGCGAGCACCGGGTACGCGGATTTGGTCCGCCATTCGCCAAGCAGGTGGAATACGAAGAACAGCGCTGGGCCGTACTCAGTGTCACCGGAGGATTCGGTCTCCTCGAAGGTCCGTACGAACAAGGGAATGATCGAGTCCTTGTCCGCTCGGGCCGCCTGGATAGCTTCGGTCGGAAGGCCGGATTCCTTGTTGAGGCTTTCGAGGATCTGCAACGGATCCATGTGGTGTCCTCCGATGGAGCAGCGTATTCCCTATCTCACCCGTTCGTCACATGCACCTTCGGCTTCCTGCCGTCGTTCCACTTGCCGTCGATCGCCCGCTCGATCTGGGCGGCGAGTTGCAGCAGCAGGCCGTCGTTGGCCTGCTTGCCAAGCGCCTGGATGCCGAGCGGCAGGCCGTGCTCGTGGGTCGCCATCGGGATCGAGATCGCGGGCATGCCGCAGAGATTGGCGAGCGGCGTAAACGCAAAGTTGCGCCAGAGATTGCCGAACCAGTCCAGCACGTCCGGATTGTCGGAGATGGTGAGATACTCCTTCGTGCCGACCTTCGGCGTCGGCAGCGCGGTGATCGGCGTCAGGATCACGTCCCACTGCTCGAAGAACGCGCCGAAGCCGCGCGACGTCGTGTTGAACACTCCTTGCATCTTCGCCCGCTCGGCAAAGCTCGTGTGGCGCCCCGCTTCCCAGATTCGGATGTTGACGGGCTCGACGAGATCCTCCGGCGGCCGATCCAGCCCGCGCGCGGCGAGCATGTTGGAGATCACCACGGCGAAATTGCTGATGTAGCAGGTGGTCTGCGCCTCGAACGCGGCGCGGAAGTCGATCTCGGGCAGCGCATAGTCGACGTGATGGCCGAGACCTTCGAGGAAGCGGCCAGCCTTTTCGAGTTCGGCGGCGATGTGCGGCGTCGCGGTGTAGTCGCCCCATGTGTGCGACAGCGCGATCCTGAGCTTGCCCGGATCGCGTTTGATCATCTCGCTGTAGGGCTGCGCCGTAGTCCAGAATGGCATGAACTCGCCGGGTGCGGGCCCGCGGGCATGGTCGACGAAGGCGGCGGTGTCGCGCACCGAGCGCGACTGGCAGCCCTGGATGGAAACGAGGCCGGTGAGGTCCGACATGTGCGGGGCGAGCGAGAACACGCCGCGCGAGACCTTTAGCCCGATATTGCCGTTGACGCCGGCGGGTATGCGGATCGAGCCGCCGCCGTCGGTCGCATGCGCGATCGGCACCACGCCGGCCGCGACCATCGCAGCGCTGCCGGCCGACGAGCCGCAGGTGGTGTAGTCGGTGTCCCAGGGATTGCGCGTGACATAGACGGCCGGATTGTCCGCCGAGCTGCACACGCCGAATTCCGGCGTGGTCGTCCGCCCGATCAGGTTCAGTCCGGCTTGGCGAAATTTTGCGGTCAGGAACGTGTCAGCGGCCGCGCGATTGCCGCGCATCAAGAGCGAGCCCATCTCCTGGAGCCGGCCCTTCATGGTCGGGCCGAGGTCCTTCATCAGGAAGGGCAGGCCGGCGAACGGGCCGGCAAGATTGGCGCCGTCCTTGGCCGGGTCGGCGATCACATCGTCGAACAGCTCGACCACGCCCGACAGCGCCGGATTGACCTTGGCAACGGCGGCGGCGGCCTGACGGGCCAATTCCTTCGCCGTCAGTTCGCCCTTGCGGACGCGTGCCGCCAGCCCTACGCCATCGTGCTGCGCCCATTCGTTCCAGCTCATCGGCAAAGTCATGAAAGTCCCCTTGATGCGGCGCCACCTTCCTTTCGCAAGGGACCGCGCGAATCAACTGAGCCGGCGCGAGGGGCAGGGTTGCGCCGGGCGGAGAGGTCGGGTGCGAGCATGACTTGCATGCGGCCGCATCAATTCGAGAGCCTTGAATTCGAGAGCCTTGCGATCACCGCGACCGGTCCACCGCCGGCGGGCCCCTGATGCTCGGCCCCGCCGGACACATAGACCGCGCCGGTCCCGGACAGGCCTGCGATCAAGCCGCCGACCGCTGCGCGGGCGTGCCGTGTCGAGCTGATGTCGGTGTCTTCCAGCATGGTATGGCGGAAGCCGCGCACGCTGCCGTTGGGCGAGGCCTCGGCCTTGGCGAAGATGTTGACGAGCCCGCGGCCCGCGGCTGCCGGCGGTGCGATGCCAAGTCCCACGCTGGTCAACGCTGCGGTCACGGCGGCGGAGTCGATGGCGTCGCTCATCACGGCATGCCCAATCTCGAATTCGCTCACTGACGACGCCGAATTGCCGAGCACGATGACCACATTGTGCATCAGCTCGATGCCCGCCGAGGTGGAGGCCACCGACGAGAACAAATCATAGCGGCGCAGCACGTCGTCGTCGTGGATATCAGGCGCGATCTCGCCGAGCGCCACGGCAACGCCGAGCGCGGAGGCGCCGCGCGAATAGGCCATCGAGCTATAGGCGCTAATCGTCGCCGTCTTGTTGCCGCGGGCGCTTGCGGCCTCGATGCGATCGCTGGTGAGCAGCGGGCACTTGATCTGCACGAAATGGACGTCGGCGGGATCGGCGATACCGGCATCCTCCATCGCGGCCTTCACGGCCTTGGCCGTCTCCGCGATCTGGGTAGAGCGGCCGAGCTCTTCGGGGAGGAAATCCCTTGTGTACGCCATGCCGATGCTCAGGCGCTTGCCGGAGATGCCTGCGGGCCGTTCACCGACCTCGCGCCGCGTGAACACGGTGATGTGCGGGCTGAGCACGCCCTCGGTGCCGCCCGACATCACGAACGCAATGCGCTGCTCGACCTCGTGTGCGGGAAGGCCGAGCTGCGGCGCCAGCGCTGTGCATAGCGCGGCAACGGCATATTCCCGGGTGAAATCGTTGACGCCGCCATTGCCCTCGGTCTTGCCGAGGATTGCCAGGATCGATGTCGGTTCGATCGCGCCGGAGCCGATCATGCTCATGAGGCCGGAGACGTCGCCGGGGCCTTTGGTGGCGATCCTGATGACGCCGACCGCTGTCGTCCGCATTGCAGTCCTCACATGGAGTTCAGGGGGCCCGGCGGACAAACCAGCCGTCGAACGGGGGCGGCTGTCAAGATGTTGAGACAATTCCCATCGTCGTCCTGGCGAAAGACAGGACGACGATGGGTATGTGCGCCGTCTGGCCACCCGCACGATTGTGGCGAGATCGCATCGCTATAACAAAAAAATCCTCTGTCGACGGTTGCGCGCCGCACCTTGATGAATCAACCTCGGTTGGTCCATAAGCGGCGTCCCGCGGCCGGTTTCGGTTCGTGGTGCGTGCTTGGATAGAGGGGTTCTCGCGTGGCGAATATCAACCAGAAAATTGCGCAGGAGCTTGGGGTTCGGGCGGAGCAGGTCGAGGCGACGGTGACGCTGCTCGATGGCGGCGCCACGGTTCCCTTCATCGCGCGCTACCGCAAGGAGGCGACCGGTGCGCTCGACGACACGCAATTGCGCACCCTGGAGGAGCGCCTGGTTTACCTCCGCGAGCTCGAAGACCGCCGCAAGGCCATCCTCGAGTCGGTCCAGGAGCAGGGCAAGCTCGATGCCGCACTCGAAGCCAGCATTCTCGCCGCCGACAGCAAGGCGCGCCTGGAAGACATCTATCTGCCGTTCAAGCCGAAGCGTCGCACCAAGGCCGAGATCGCCAGGGAAGCCGGCCTCGAGCCGCTCGCCAACCAGCTGATGGCGGAGCCTACCAACGATCCGAAGGTCGTGGCCGAAGCCTTCGTCAACGCCGAGAAGGGCGTGGCGGATGCCGCTGCCGCGCTCGACGGCGCCCGCGCCATCCTGGTCGAGCGCTTTGACGAAGACGCCGACCTGATCGGGAGCTTGCGTGAGGAGGTGTGGACTAATGCGCGCATGGCTTCCACCGTGCGCCAGGGCAAGAAGACCGAGGGCGAGAAGTTCGCTGACTATTTTGAGTTTTCCGAGCCGCTGACGAAACTACCGTCGCATCGCATCCTTGCGATGTTCCGCGGCGAGAAGGAAGAGATCCTCGATCTTCAGATCCAGGCCGAGGCCGAAGCGCCGCCCGCCGGCGTGCCGGGCGCCTATGAGCTGAAGATCATGAAGCGGTTCGGCATCGCCGACCTCAAGCGCGCCGGCGATCGCTGGATGATCGACACTGTGCGCTGGGCCTGGCGCACCAAAATCCAGGTGCACCTCAATATCGATCTGCGCATGCGGCTGTGGAACGCCGCCGAGACCGAAGCCGTGCGCGTGTTCGCCTCCAACCTGCGCGACCTCTTGCTGGCAGCGCCCGCCGGCACCCGCGTCACCTTGGGGCTCGATCCCGGCTACCGCACCGGCGTCAAGGTCGCCGTCACCGACGCGACCGGCAAGGTTGTCGATACCGCTGTGATCTATCCCCACGAGCCGCAGCGGCAGTGGAACGAGTCGCTTGCCATCCTCGGCAAGCTCGCGCTGAAGCATCGCGTCGAACTGATCGCGATCGGCAACGGCACCGCCTCGCGCGAGACCGACAAGCTCGCGGCCGATCTCGTCAAGGGCCTGGCCGAACTGAAGATGACCAAGATCGTGGTGTCGGAAGCCGGCGCGTCGGTCTATTCGGCCTCCGCCTTCGCCTCGCAGGAATTGCCGGGCCTGGACGTGACCCTGCGCGGCGCGGTCTCGATCGCCCGGCGCCTCCAGGATCCGCTCGCCGAGCTGGTCAAGATCGAGCCCAAGGCGATCGGCGTCGGCCAGTACCAGCACGATCTCGGCGAAGCCAAGCTCGCGCGCTCGCTCGATGCCGTGGTCGAAGATTGCGTGAACGCAGTCGGTGTCGACGTCAACACCGCCTCCGCGCCGCTGCTGGCACGCGTATCAGGTGTGGGCTCCGGCCTCGCGCAGAGCATCGTGCAGCATCGCGATGCCAACGGCCCGTTCAAGTCGCGCAAGGCTCTCAAGGATGTGCCCCGGCTCGGGCCGAAGGCGTTCGAGCAGTGCGCGGGCTTCTTACGCATTCTCGGCGGCGAGGACCCGCTTGATGCCTCCGGCGTGCACCCGGAAGCCTACCCGGTGGTGCGGCGTATCCTCAGCGCCACCAAGAGTGACATCAAGGCGCTGATCGGCAGCGCCGACATCGTGCGCACGCTGAAGCCGAAAGACTATGTCGATGAGACCTTCGGTCTGCCGACCGTCACCGACATTCTGCGCGAACTCGAAAAGCCCGGCCGCGACCCGCGCCCGGCGTTCAAGGCCGCGGTGTTCATGGAGGGCGTCGAGGAGATCAAGCATCTCAAGAAGGGCATGATCCTCGAGGGCACCGTGACCAACGTCGCCGCCTTCGGCGCCTTCGTCGACATCGGCGTGCACCAGGACGGCCTCGTGCACATCTCGGCGATGTCAAAAACCTTCATCAAGGATCCGCGCGAGGTGGTGAAGCCCGGCGACATCGTCAAGGTGAAGGTGTTGGACTTCGAGGTCGCGCGCAAGCGCATCTCGCTGACGCTGCGGCTCGACGACGAGGTCGGCGACAAGAAGGATGCGCTCGGCATGCAGCGCGACAACTCCCGCAATACCGCCCGCATGACATCGTCGGCACCGCGCAAGCAGGAGTCCTCCGGCGGCGGCGCACTCGCCGAGGCGCTGCGCCGCGCGGCGGAGAAGAACGGCGGCAAGCTGGCTTGAGGACTTAACCTCTCCCCGCCCTTGAGTGGGGAGAGGTCGGAATTCGCGCGCAGCGCGGGTTCCGGGTGAGGGGCAGGGCACTATGTTGCCGAGATGGAAGTCCATCCGACTCGTCGGACGATCACGCGCCGGACATTCTGCCTCCAACTCAAATCGCATTTCGCGGCAGCAACCCCTCACCCCACCCTCTCCCGTAAGAACGGGGGAGAGGGAGTGCGAGAGCGCCTCGTCCCTAACTTCCGCGTCAGAATCTGGCGCATTTGTAAGTTGAAGGAGACGGCCCGTTCTCGTCATCTGATCCTCCTCGCGCGACGGGCGTGTCGCCGCGCTGCATGGAGGATGTTTCGATGATCAACAGGCGTCTCACCGGCCTTGCTGCCGCGATTGTTGCTGCGGCATTGGCACTTTCATCGCCCGCTCTCGCCAGAGGTGGCGGCGGAGGGCATGGCGGCTTTGGCGGCGGCGGGCATTTCGGTGGTGGAATGCACGCGGGCGGCTTCGGTGGAGGAATGCGCGGAGGCGGCATGCATGTCGGCGGCATGGGCGGCGCGCGTTTCGCCCATGTCGGCGGACCGGGCTTCGGCGGGGCACGCTTCGCGCATGCGGCCATCGGGCCGCGTTTCGCCGGCGCCGGCTGGCACGGCAGGCCTTTCATCGGCCGCCATGCCTTCTTCCATCACCGCCATTTCCGTCGTTTCGCCGTTTTCGGCGCACCCTTTGCCTACGCCGCCTACAACGACGGCTGCTGGCGCAGGAGCTGGACGCCCTATGGATGGCAATGGGTCAATGTGTGCGGAGACTCTTGGTACTAGCATCGCCGTACCGCACCATTGTCGCGATCGTCATCGGGCAGTTCCGCTCAGCCCCAGAACGGGATAGTCTGGTGGCGATCGTCGCGTGGAGTTTGTCATGACCGGAGGTCACCGCCGCATCCTGGTCGTCGAGGACGATCCGGAGACCGCAGGCCAACTCGTCGAGGAGCTGACCACCTCGGGCTATGACGTCGATCTCGCCGCAACCGGCCGCGAGGCCCTTAGCCACGGCGCCGCGCGCGATTATGCAGTGATCACCATCGACCGCATGCTGCCCGACATCGACGGCATCACTGTGATGCGGCAATTGCGCGACGACGGCATCGCGGCTCCCTTCCTGATCATCTCGGCACTCGGCGAGGTCGATGACCGCGTGCGCGGCCTGCGCGCCGGCGGCGACGATTATCTCGTCAAGCCGTTCTCCTTCGTCGAGCTGCTCGCGCGGCTGGAAGCTCTCGGCCGTCGCAGCGAGACGATTGCCAAGGAAACACTTCTGCGGGTCGGCGATCTCGCCGTCGACCTGATCGCGCGCAGCGCCAGCCGGCGCGGCCGGAAGATTCCGCTGTTGCCGCGGGAATTTCAGTTGCTCGAATATCTCGTCCGCAACGAGGGCCGCGTCGTCTCCCGTGCGATGCTGCTTCAGCATGTCTGGGATCTGCACTTCGATCCGTCCACCAACATCATCGACGTCTATGTCGGGCGCGTCCGCCGCAAGGTCGACGACAGCCAGGCCTATCCGCTGATCCACACCATCCGCGGCATCGGATATTGCCTCCGTGCTCCTGGTTAAGACGCTCCAGTCCTCGACCTTCAGGTTGGCGCTGATCGCGATCGCGGCGTTCGGGCTGATCGTCGCCGCGATCATGGCCTATGTTTACCTCGGCACGCTCGCCTATGTGCAGAGCCGGGTTGGCAATGCTGGCGATCACGACGCCTTCAGGGACATGATCGGGCTTGCGATGGCCGCGGTCGCCGTGCTGCTCCTCGTGCTGGCGGGGCTCGCTGCCGTGCTGGTGACGCGACGCACGGTCGGACGGATCGAGGAGATCAATGCCACCAGCCGCGCCATCATGCTCTCGGGCCTGGACCAGCGCATCCCCTTGCGCGGCAGCCACGACGAATGGGATCGCGTGGCCGAAAATCTCAACCAGATGCTCGATCGCATCGAGACGCTGATGGGCGAGGTCAAGCAGGTCAGCGACAACGTCGCGCACGATCTGCGCACGCCACTGACGCGCACGCGCGGCCGGCTGGAAAAGGCCTATCACGCCCCGCGAAATGGCGAGACGGATGCGGCGCTGATGGGCGACACCATCGCCGATCTCGACGCCGTGCTCGGCATGTTCACCTCCATCACCCGGATCTCGGAGATCGAGACCCGCGCCCGCAGGAGCGCCTTTCGCGCGCTCGACCTCGCCGAGATCGCCGGCGAGGTCGTCGAACTCTACGACGCCGCGGCCGAGCAGGTCGCGACCCGTCTCAGCCTCGGCGGCGACCGCGCGGTGTCCGTGACTGGCGACCGTGACCTGCTGTTCGACGCCATCGCCAATCTCGTCGACAACGCGATCAAGCACGGCCGCGCGGGCGGGCAGGTGACCGTGACCTGCCGCAGCACCAATGATGGGGCAGTGATCGCGATCGCCGACGATGGTCCGGGCATTCCGGCGGATCAGCGCGATCACGTGTTCAAGCGCTTCTACCGGCTCGAGCAGAGCCGCTACACCCCGGGTAATGGCCTTGGCTTAAGCCTGGTCGCCGCGGTCGCTCGCCTCCATTGCGCCGAGATTGCCCTGCACGACAACGCGTCGGGCCTGACGGTCCAACTCAGCTTCCCGCCGCACATGCCCTAAAGCGCGATGAGATGAGGATGAATCATCATCGCGCTTTAGGTTGTTGTTTGAGCATGATCTTTTCGGAAAACCGCTTCGCACTTTTCCGGTTCATGCCCTAGAGCTCGATCACGCCGCGGCGCGCTGCATGCGCGACCGCATCGGTGCGGCCGGTGGCATCGAGCTTGTCGAGCAGCGAGCCGACATGGAATTTCACGGTATGCACGGAGATGCCGAGCTGACGCGCGATCATCTTGTTGGAGGCGCCCTCGGCCATCAGCGCCAGCACATCGAGCTCGCGCTGCGTCAGCGCGATGTCCTCGGGCATGATGCGCGGATCGCGGGCGACGATCGTCGCTGCGGCCTGCTCGCCGGGTACGGCGAGGCGGAGCCCCGCGATGTTGCTGAGCAACGCGGTCAGGCGTTCGGCGAGGGCGGGATCGTCGATCTCCAGGGACAGCACGATCTCCGCCGGATTGTCCTCGCTCACGCCTCCGGCCTCTCGCCGATCGTGACCTTGAAGCTGACCGGCTCGCCGCCGCGGCGCACCGCGACATTGACCACCGCGCCGACGCTTGCAGGTCCCAACGTTCGCGATAGCGCGCGCACCCCGGACAGCTTTTGGTCGTTGACCGCGATGATGACGTCGCCCTGCCGGATGCCGGCTGCGGCCGAGGGACCGGTCTTGTCGACGTTCATCACCATCGCGCCGACGCCGTCGTCGAGCCGCACCGGCTGGAGCCCGAGGCCGAGATATCCGCGGGCGATGCGGCCGCGGGTTTCGAGCTGTGCCGCCACGCGCTCGATCGTCGCCGCCGGGATCACCAGCACCCGCCGCGGGCCGAGCACGGCCATGCCGAAGGCCTCGCCTGACGCGTCCAGCGCGAGGCCGCCCTGCTGGCTGGAGCGCAGGCGAACGTCGAGCTCGATCCGCGCGTCGATGTCGCCGCCGCGCAGGCTGCGCCAGCTCTTGCCGGACAACGATACCATTCCCAGCGCCGCGCTGGGCGCGTCGCGGTTGGTGGCGACCACGACCGACAGCGCGCCGAGAGCAGGGACCGAGGTCGCCAGCTTGATCGGGGCGATGCCGGTGTCGGCGCGCAACAGCGCGATATCGGTCGTATGGTCGCGGCCGGCGATGGCGGCGGGCACGGTGCTGCCGTCGGAGAGGGCGATCTGGACCTCGCCTTCATCGGCCAGCGCCTCGTCGGCGGTGATGATGAGGCCGGGCTTCCAGACGAAGCCGGTTGCGCGGGAGCGGTGCGAATGCACGGAAACCACGGACGGCGCGGTGCGCGCCACGACGTCCGCGAGCGCGGACGACAATGAAGACAGGGGGGAGGGGTCGGTCATGGCAGGCTCCTGTAAGCTGCCCTCAATCTGGGATGCCGCGGGCGATCTGGAAACTGGCCGGTTGGCCAGGACCGGCCCCGTAGGACCACGGCCGACGAACATGTGATTGGGAGTTGCTCACGGGAACGTGTAGCAATCGCGAAATTCCGCCGCACGGCCTCAACGATTTTCAGCGAGCCCTGACTGATGACCATCGACCTCACCCGCCGCACCCTGCTTCAACTCGCCGGCGCCACCTCGCTTGCGGCGGCTGCTGCGGCCGCGGCGCGCGCCGAGGGTACTCTGCAAGGCGGCGGGCCGGCCTATGCCAGCCGCACGCCGATGCGGATCGGCATGGTGACGCTGCGGGTGAAGGATATCGACAAGGTTGCGGACTACTATCGCGACGTGATCGGACTCAGCGTGATGGAGCGCTCGGCCACAGCCGCGAAGCTCGGCACGGCCGGCATCACGCTGGTCGTGCTCGAGGCCCGTCCCGAAGCTGCGATCGAGCCGCGCGACGCCGCCGGCCTCTATCACACCGCCTTCCTGATGCCGACGCGCAAGGATCTTGCGCGCTGGCTGGTGCATGCGGCCTCGCATCGCGTGCCGATGTCGGGCTTTGCCGACCACCTCGTCAGCGAATCCGTCTATCTCGACGATCCCGAAGGCAATGGCATCGAGGTCTACGCCGACCGCGATCCCTCGCAATGGCAATGGAGCGAGGGAAGTGTGAAGATGGCGTCCGACGAGCTCAACATCCCCGACCTCTTGTCCCTGACCAATACGCGCGTTGTCGACTATGCCAGGGCGCCAGACGGCCTGCGCGTCGGCCACATGCATTTGCGCGTCGGCGATCTCGCCGAGGCTGAGCGATTTTATCACGGTACGGTCGGCCTCGACCCGACCCGTCGCCGCAACGGCGCCGCGTTCCTGTCGTCAGGCCGCTATCACCACCACCTCGGCATGAACGTCTGGCAGAGCCAGGGTGCCGGCCAACGGGACGATGCCACGACGGGGCTGGCCTGGTTCTCGCTGGTGACCGAGAAGCAGGACCTGCTCGCCGCGCAGGAAGAGCGCCTGCGCAAGGGCGGCGCGAAACTCACTGCGCTCGCGAATGGCGTGGAGGCCGTCGATCCCTGGGGCACGCGGGTGCGCCTGCTCAGGGTTTGATCGCCGGCGCGGGCATTGATAATACCGGTCAGGCGCAAACAAGTGTTCCGGGGCCCACATCCGACATGTCCGAATTCCACGGCGTCTTTCCCTATCTCGTCTCGCCCGTCGATGCCGACGGCTCGTTGCGGACTAATGTTCTAGGCAAGCTCTGCGACGATCTGATCGGCGCCGGCGTGCACGGCCTGACGCCGCTCGGTTCGACCGGCGAGTTCGCCTATCTCAACGCCGCGCAGCGCAACTCGATCGTGCAGACCACGATCGAGGCCGCGAAGGGCCGCGTGCCCGTCGTGGCCGGTGTCGCGTCCACCTCGACGGTGGACGCGGTGGCGCAGGCAAGGGCGTATCAGAAGCTCGGCGCCGACGGCATTCTGGCGATCCTGGAGGCCTACTTCCCGCTCGCCGACGCGCAGGTCGAATCCTATTTCCGCAGCATCGCGGATGCCGTGGACATTCCCGTCGTCATCTATACCAATCCGCAATTCCAGCGCTCCGATCTCACCCTCGATGTCATCGCGCGCCTCGCCGAGCATCCGCGCATCGGCTACATCAAGGACGCCTCGACCAACACCGGCCGCCTGCTTTCGATCATGAACCGCTGCGGCGATTCCTTGCGCGTGTTCTCGGCCTCCGCCCATATCCCGGCCGCGGTAATGCTGATCGGCGGGCTGGGTTGGATGGCGGGACCGGCCTGCATTATCCCGCGCCAGAGCGTCGCGCTCTACGACCTCTGCAAGGCCAGCCGCTGGGACGAGGCCATGGTGCTCCAGCGCACGCTGTGGCGCATCAACGAAGCCTTCGCCCGCTTCAATCTTGCCGCCTGCATCAAGGCGGGGCTGGCCATGCAGGGCTATGACGTCGGCGATCCAGTCCCGCCGCAGACGCCGCTGACAGCCGAGCAGCGCAAGGCCGTGGAAGCGGCGTTGCGGGAGCTGGGCTGATCGCCCCACCCCGTCGTGGCCGGGCTTGACCCGGCCATCCACGCCTTACCCCACGGAAGCAAGAACGTGGATGCGCGGGACAAGCCCGGGCACGACGAATCCATGGTCCCACCCGCCCAAAACCACGGCTGGTCTCGCCTGCGTCGATCCGCTAAAAGGCTGCCGCATTTCAAGAGACTTCAAGGACCCAGCGGAATGAACATTCTTCCCGGCAATTTGCGTTTCGGAGCGGGGCAGCCCGTCAAGCGTTTGGAAGATCAGCGACTGCTCACCGGGAAGGGCCAGTTCATCGACGACAAGCCGGAAGACGGCGCGCTGTGGTTGCATGTGCTGCGCTCGCCGCATGCCCACGCGAAGATCGTGTCGATCGACGTCAGCGCGGCGGCCGCGATGCCCGGCGTTGCCGCGATCTACACCGGTGCCGAGCTGATCAAGGACGACATCGGCACCATTCCGACGCTGAGCATCTTCAAGCGCCCCGACGGCAAGCCGATGACGGTGCCGCCGCGGCGACTGCTCGCGCACGAAACCGTGCGCTACGCCGGCGAGGCCGTGGCGGCAGTGGTCGCCTCGTCGCGTGCCGACGCGCAGAGCGTGGCGGAAGCAATCGTGATCGAATATGACGTGCAGCCGGCGGTGGTCGATCCCGTCGAGGCCGTAAAACCCGGCGCGCCCGTGGTGTGGCCCGAGGCGCCCGACAACATCGTCGGTGCGATGAGCTATGGCGACGCCGCCAAGGCGGATGAGGCCTTCGCCAGGGCCGCGCATACGGTCGAGCTCGACATTGTCAGCCAGCGCCTTGTTCCGTCAGCGATGGAGCCGCGCTCGACCATCGCGGAGATCGATAAGAAGTCCGGCCGTCTCCTGCTGCATGTGCAGTCGCAGACGCCGGCCTCGACCCGCGACGTGCTCGCCGAAGCCGTGTTGAAGCGTCCCAAGGACAGCGTGCGTGTCCTGGTCGGCGACATCGGCGGCGGGTTTGGCCAGAAGACCAATCTCTATCCGGAAGACGGCATCGTCGCCTATGCCGCGACCAAGCTGAACAAGAGGATCCGCTGGCGCGGCGATCGCACCGACGAGTTCGTCGGCGGTACCCACGGCCGCGATCTCACCTCGACCGCGTCGTTCGCGCTGAACGAGAAGGGCAAGGTACTGGCCTATCGCGTCAAGTCGATCGGCTGCACTGGCGCTTATTCGTCGGGTGCCGCCAACATCATTCCGCTGGTGCTCGGGCCCTTCGTGCAGACCGGCGTCTACGATCTGCCGCTGGTGCATTTCGAGGTGAAGTCGGTGATGACCCACACCGCGCCGGTCGGCGCCTATCGCGGCGCAGGCCGGCCCGAGGCGGTGTTCATCGTCGAGCGCCTGTTCGACGCCGCTGCGCGAAAAATCGGCATGGATCCGCGCGCGATCCGGAAAGCGAACTACATCAAGCCGGCGCAACTGCCCTATACCAATGCGGCCGGGCAGGTCTACGATTCCGGCGCGTTTGCGCATATGCTCGATCGCGCCGTGAAGCTCGCCGATTGGGACGGTTTTGCCGCGCGCAAGAAGGCCGCGAAGAAGAAGGGCCTGCTCTATGGCCGCGGGCTGACCTCCTACATCGAATGGACCGGCGGCCGCGCCCACACCGAGAAGGTCAGTCTGCATGCGACCTCGCAGGGCCGCGTCATCCTGCATTCCGGGACCATGGCGATGGGGCAGGGCTTGCAGACCACCTACACGCAAATGATCTCCGATAGCCTCGGCATTGCCCTGGACAAGATCGACGTCGTGCAGGGCGATACCGATCTTGCCACGGGCTTTGGCAGCGTCGGCTCGCGCTCGTTGTTCGTCGGCGGCACCGCGGTCGCGGTTTCCTCCAACGATCTGATCCAGAAGGCGCGGGAGAAGGCGGCGAACGTGCTGGAGACCTCGGTCGAGGACATCGAATACCAGGGCGGCATGCTCACCGTGGTCGGCACCGACCGCCGCATCAGCCTGTTCGAGCTCGCCGAGAAGGAGCGCGGCGCCAAGCTCAGCGTCGATTCCGAAGGCGAGGTCGATGGGCCGAGCTGGCCGAACGGCACCCATATCTGCGAGGTCGAGATCGATCCCGAGACCGGCGTCTCCCGCGTCGTACGCTACACCACCGTCGACGACGTCGGCATCGCCGTGAACCCGATGCTGGTGACGGGCCAGATCCATGGCGGCGTCGCGCAGGGCATCGGGCAGGCGCTGTATGAGGGCGTGTCCTATGACGCCGAAGGCCAGCTCCTCACCGCGAGCTACCAGGACTACTGCATCCCGCGTGCCGACGACGTTCCGCCGATCGTGGTGACGCTCGACGACTCCGCGCCTTGCCGCACCAATCCGCTCGGCGCCAAGGGATGCGGCGAATCCGGCGCCATCGGCGGCCCGCCCTGCGTCACCAACGGCGTGATGGACGCGCTCGCCGAACTCGGCATCACCCAGCTCAACACCCCGCTGACGCCGCAGAAGATCTGGAAGGCGATCCAGGAGGCGAGGGTGAGCGCTTAACACTCGCTGTCGTCCCGGGGCGTGCGAAGCGCGAGCCCGGGACCCATAGCCACAGGGAGTAGTTTGGCGAAGGCTCATGGTTACCCGCTTCGCGCCACAACTTCTCCCTGGGGGTATGGGTCCCGGCCTTCGCCGGGACGACAGGTGAGAGTGTTGCACCAGCTCTCTCAAATCCCCAGCATCATCTTCGCAATAATATCGCGCTGGATCTCCGAGGTGCCGCCGAAGATGGTGTAGGCCCGCCCGTTGAGATATTCCGGCACCACCGTCAGCATCTCCTCCGGGATCGCCGGCTCGTGGTTGAGCTTGTAGAGCGGGCGCATCGGCTCGACCGCGAGGGCGTCGTGGCCGATGACGTCGGCCCCTAACCGCGTCACCGCCTGGCGAATTTCACTGTTGCGCAGCTTCAGGATTGACGACACCGCGCCGGGATTTTGTCCGGTCTGGAGCGCCGAGAGCACGCGCAGCTCGGTCATCTCCAACGCGTCGATGTCGATCTCGACCTCGGAGATGCGTGTCGCGATATCGAGACCGTCGATCGCGCGTCCGGTCAAATCGGATTCAGCCAGCTCCGAGATCTCCTTCAGTCCTTCGCGCAGCTTCGCCGATGCGATGCCGGAGCCACGCTCGAACTCGAGCAGATATTTGCCGTAGGTCCAGCCCTTGCCTTCTTCGCCGACGCGGTTGGCCACCGGAACCCGCACGTCGTCGAAAAACACCTGATTGACCTCGTGGTCACCGCCGATGGTCAGGATCGGGCGCGTTGTAATGCCCGGTGTCTTCATGTCGATCAGGACAAAGCTGATGCCGTCCTGCTGCCGCGGCCCGTCGCTGGTGCGCACCAGTGCGAACATGCGGTTGGCGTGATGCGCGTGCGTGGTCCAGATTTTCGTGCCGTTGATGATGTAGTCGTCGCCGTCGCGCACCGCGCGGGTCTTCAGCGAAGAGAGGTCGGAGCCGGAGCCCGGCTCGGAATAGCCCTGGCACCAATAGTCCTCACCGGAGAGGATCCGCGGCAGGTAGAAATTCTTCTGCTCCGGTGAGCCGAAGCCAATGATGACGGGCCCGACCATCTTCACGCCCATCACGTTGACGTTCGGAACACCAGCCCGCGCGCTTTCGGTCTCGAAAATCCAGCGCTGCGCCGGCGTCCAGTCGGGGCCGCCATGCTCGACCGGCCAGCCCGGCGCGCCCCAGCCCTGGCGGTGCAGCGTGCGCTGCCAGGCCATGCCGATATCGGGATAGGAGAACACCGACGGCGTCAGCGCGGTCGCACGCTTCATCTCCTCGGTGAGATTCTTGGCAATGAAGCCGCGCACGGCGTCCTGGAAGGCGCGCTCCTCGGCATTGAACGACAGGTCCATAGTGCGCTCCTCTGATTTCAGGCAGGCACGGCCGCGCGGCCAAGCTCGGCGTGGCGGCGATAATGATGCGCGCTGCCGCCGAACAGCGTGTCGAAGGCGATCAGCCGCTTGAAATAGGCGCCGACCTCGAGCTCCTCGGTGACGCCCATGCCGCCGTGAAGCTGGATCGACTGCTCGCCGACAAAGCGCGCGCATTTGCCGATCTTCGCCTTCGCGCCCGATGCGGCCCGCGCGCGCTCGACCGGTTCGGCATCGACCTTCAGTGCGGCGCGCAGTGCCATCGAGCGCGCCTCATCGACCTGCATCGCCATGTCGGCGAGGCGATGACGGATCACCTGGTTGGCGGACAGCGGCCGGCCGAACTGTTTTCGGATCTTGGTGTACTCCAGCGTCGTATCGAGTAACGTCTGCATGATGCCGACGGCTTCCGCGCCAAGCGCAGCCATGGCGCGGTCGACTGCCCATTCGATCGCCGGCAGCGCGTCGTGACCGTCGCCGAGCAGGACATCCTCCGGCAGGTGCACGTCGGACAGCTCGATGTTGCAGGCCCGTCCGCCGCCGAGGCGCGCATAGTCGCTGATCGCAAGGCTTGGCGTCTGCGCCGGCACCAGGAACAGGCCGATCCGGCCGGACAGACCTTGATGGTCATGGATATGCGCGGAGACGATGATGTTGTCGGCGGCATGGCCGTCGAGCACGGCAATCTTGCTGCCGGCGAGGCGCCAGCCCTGTGCCGTCTTGTTCGCGATGGTCGCGACCTTGGCCAAATCGAACCGTGCCGCGCGCTCGGAATGGGCGAAGGCGAGCTTCAGCGTTCCGTCCGCGATCTTCGGCAGTAGTGCCTGCTTCTGCGCCGTGCTGCCGCATCTATCGATCAGCGCAGCCCCGAGCACGACCGTTGCGAGATAGGGCTCAGACACCAGCCCGCGGCCAAACGCCTCCATCAAAATGCCGATCTCGACCGCACCGCCGCCGAGCCCGCCAAGTTCCTCCGCGATCGGCAGCGCCAGCCAGCCGAGTTCGGCGAACTGCTTCCAGACCGCCGGGCTGAAGCCGAGCGGATCGTTCGCCGACTTGCGGCGGTGATCTGCATCGTAGCTTTCGGCCACGAAGCGCTCGGCGCTCTCGCGCAGCAGCCGTTGCTCGTCGGTGAGATTGAGATCCATTGAGTCTACTCCGCGGCCGCCGGGGGCTTGCGCACGGAGGGATGCAAGCCGGACGGATCGACCACCATGCCGAACTCCTGAAGGTTATGGGCGTGACAGAGCTGATGCAGCGCAAAGGCCTGGTCGATCGCGGCCGGCTGGCCCATCACGTCGACCGAGCGGTTGACCGCTTCCTTGGTCAGCTTCAACGCGAATGACGGTTTTGCCGCGATCCTGCGCGCCAGCGCCAGTACGGAGGATGACAGCTCCGCGCGCGGCACGACTTGGTTGACCATGCCGAGCTGATGCGCCTCCTGCGCGCTCCAGCTATCGGCGGTGAACAGAAATTCCTTGGCTTTGCGCGGGCCGAGCTCCCAGGGATGCACGAACCACTCGACGCCGCAGACACCCATGGCGACGACAGGATCGCAGAACTGCGCATCGTCGCTGGCGACGATGAGGTCGCAGGCCCAGGCCAGCATCAGCCCGCCGGCGATGCACTTGCCGTGCACCTCCGCGATCGTCGGCTTGGCGAGGTTGCGCCAGCGCCGCGTGATCTGGAGGTAGATTTCCTGCTCGCGCGCGAAGCGGCCATGGGCGTTGGGTTCGGCAAAACCGCCCCAATTTCCGATCGGCGGAAAATCGACCCCTGCGGCGTTCTTTCCGCCGGGCCGCAGATCGTGCCCAGAGGAGAAGTGCGGCCCGTTGCCGGCGAGGATGATGACCTTGACCGTATCGTCCTGCACTGCCTCGTCGAAGGCAGCGTTGAGATCGTAGGTCATTTGCAGGTTCTGCGCGTTGCGCGCATCGGGCCGGTTCATCACGATCCGGGTGATCGCCGGCTCCGGCCTCTCCACGAGGATGGTCTCGAACGAGGACATGGCGTTCCCTTGGCGTTTCCGTCTTGGTGTTATTGTTGCTCCGAGTTGACTATGTCGGCCAATGATAGGCAAGAGGCTTGCGTAAATCGGCTGCTTCGCGCCCAGGTAAGGACGCATGACGTCTGGCGCCTCGCGCACTCAATCTGATAGTTTGCACCAGATTCCACCGGGAGAAAGTTTGATGCGCAAAGATCCTCACCGTGCTGGCGGCGCTGGCCTCGCTCAGCCTCACCAATTGCGGCTACAACGCGATCCAGAGCGAGGACGAGCGGATCAAGGCCAACTGGTCGGAGGTGGTGAACCAGTATCAGCGCCGCGCCGATCTCGTGCCCAATCTCGTCAACTCGGTGAAGGGCTTTGCGCAGCAGGAGAAGGACGTGCTGCTCGGCGTCACCAATGCCCGGGCCAAGGTCGGCAGCATCCAGGCAACCCCGGAGGTGCTCAACGATCCCGCAGCGTTCCAGAAATTCCAGGCCGCCCAGGGCGAGCTCTCCAGCGCGCTGTCGCGGCTGCTGGTCGTCACCGAGAACTACCCTCAGCTCAAATCGGACGCGCTGTTCAAGGATCTGATGTCCCAGCTCGAGGGCACCGAGAACCGGATCACGGTGGCGCGCAACCGCTACATCAAGGCGGTGCAGGACTATAATGTCACCATCCGCTCGTTCCCGAGCAACCTCACCGCGATGATGTTCAGCTACAAGGAGAAGCCGAATTTCTCGGTCGGGAACGAGAAGGAAATCTCGACCGCGCCGAAGGTCGACTTCAATCCGGCACCCGCGCCGTCGAAGTAGGCGCGTAAGCTTCCCATGTGCGCCACACCCTCCGCCGTCATCCCCCGCGAAAGCGGGGAATCCAGTACGCCGCGGCTTCTCCGTATCCCTCCGGCGCCTCTGGAATACTGGATCGCCCGGTCAAGCCGGGCGATGACGAGGAGTATGTCGTGCGTTTTGTGGCGAACGATAATCGTATTTGCGCTGTTGCTTGGCTGGTCGCTCCCCGCCTCAGCGGACGTCGCGGTGCCGCAGCTCACCGGACGCGTGGTCGACCAGACCGGCACCCTGTCGAGCGGCGACATTGCAGCGCTGTCGCAAAAACTCCGTGATTTCGAGACGCGCAAGGGCAGCCAGATCGCCGTGCTGATCGTATCGACGACGGAGCCTGAGACGATCGAGCAGTTCTCGATCCGCGTCGCGGAGGCCTGGAAGATCGGACGCAAGAAGGTCGATGACGGCGCGATCCTCGTGGTGGCCAAGAACGACCGGCATTTGCGGATCGAGGTCGGCTACGGCCTCGAGGGTGCGCTGACCGACGTGACCTCGCGGCGGATCATCGACGAGGTCGTCACTCCAAAGTTCCGAACGGGCGACTTCGCCGGCGGAATCGCTGATGGCGTCGATCGCATGGTTCGCATCATCGACGGTGAGCCTTTGCCGGTTCCCTCGCGCAGCGTAAATTTCGGCAATTTGGAAAACATCGGGCCGATCATCCCGGTCACGCTGTTTGCCTCGTTCATCATCGGCGGAATTCTGCGCACCTTGCTGGGGCAACTGCTGGGCTCAGTCGCGACCGGCAGCCTGATCGGTGTTTTGGCGTTGTTCTTTGTCGGATCCGTCGGCGTTGCCGTGATCGTCGGGTTCATCGGTTTCTCCCTGGCGTTCATCGCCGATCTTTTTCCGAAGTCCACGGGCCCATCGCGCGGCGGCTCCCGGTCGAGCGGTTCCTCGTCGGGCGGCGGCTGGAGCAGCGGTTCGTCGTCCAGCGATAGCGGCAGCTTCAGCGGCGGTGGCGGCAGCTTTGGCGGCGGCGGTGCCTCGGGGAGCTGGTAGGTCATGAGCATCAGGCGCATCAGCAGGCATCTGCTCCAGCACCATTGGCGGGCAAAGCGGGTGTTTCCGCAAAACGTGCTCGACCGCATCGAGCAGGCGATCAGGCAGGGCGAGACCACACATTCCGGCCAGGTCCGTTTCGTCGTCGAAGGCGCGCTCGACGGCGCGCCTCTGTTCCGCAACCAGCCGGCGCGCGAGCGCGCGCTCGACGTGTTCTCGCATCTGCGCATCTGGGACACCGCGCACAACAGCGGCGTCGTGATCTATCTCCTCCTCGCCGACCGCGACGTCGAGATCGTCGCCGACCGCGGCATCGACGCGAAGGTCGGCGCCGAGGGCTGGGAGAGCATCTGCCGCGCGATGGAGGCGGAGTTCAGGTCAGGCCAGTTCGAGCGCGGCGTGCTCGGCGGCATCGAGGCGGTGACGCGAGAGCTGGCAAAGCATTTCCCGCCGCAAGGCCCGCATCGCAACGAGCTGCCGGATGAGCCAGTGGTGATGTAGCTCCGACGTCGTCCTGGCGAAGGCCAGGACCCATAACCCCAGGGAGAAGTTTGGCGAGGACTCATCGTTCGGAACTCACACCGCTCACCATCGATGGACCTCGCGGTATGGGTCCTGGCCTTCGCCAGGACGACATTGTGGGTGCATCGTGCTTCGCCTCGCGAATGGACGGGCTCGGCGAGAGCCCCCTAATCATCCAGCTTGTTCAAATCCCTGACCGACTGCATAATCGGTTCGAAATTCGAACGCGCATCCAGCGCGTCGAACAATTGCGCGGTGTCTTCCAGCAGACCGTGCGACCTCGCAATCGCGATCCGTACATCTTCCTGCGGCGTATCGGACAGCCGTCCGTGCCCTGACAGCAAAATCTTCGTATCCAGCCCCTTGATGCGCTCAAGCGACTGGATGTAGTCGGAGATGCTGCCGGAGCCGAACACGCCGCCCATGACGCCGCCGGGCATCAGGGTGTCGGCGGCGAACAGCAGGCCCTTGTCCTGGTCGAACAGCGTGATGCAGGCCGAGGTGTGGCCCGGCGTATACATCACGTTGAGACGGAAATTGCCGAGGTCGATCAGATTGCCTTCCTCGAGCCAGATGTCGATGTTGATCGGCACGTTCGGCTCGTTGAACATCTTTCGCAGCATCGAGAAATCATCGCGCAGCATGATCTTGTTGGCGGCAAGGCGATGAGCCGCGACAAAAGTGCGGCGTTCGTTGAAGTGCCAGGCGGCGCCGATATGGTCGAGGTGCTCGTGGCTCAGCACCACCATGTCGATCTTTTCCGGCGGGCAGTCGATGAAGTTCAGGCATTCCACCATCGCCGGATAATTCGAGGATAGCCCGACATCGATCAGGATCGTGCGCGCCGAGCCGCGTATGAGATAGGCGTTGGCGGCGCGGTTGGAGAAGCGGATCTGGTAGACGTCGTCCGCGGCCTGGATCAGCGAGCAAATGTCGTTCTTCATCAGGATCGGGAATGCGGTGGGCTTGCGGTCGCTCATGATTGCGCTGCCCCGTAGGTGACGGCGTTGGAGGCGCGCAGGCGTTTGGAGAGCGCGTCCATCACCATCAGCGCAAACGCCGGCTGCTGGCTGACGAGATAGACGAAGCGGGCGTGATTGATCCTCATCACCTTTGTATGCGGCACGGCCGCGATCGCCGTCGCCGAGCGCGCTGAGCCGTCGATCACGGCCATCTCGCCGAAGAACTCGCCCTTGCCCAGCTTGACGATGGTGGTCCTGGCCGCGCCGCTGATCTTGGCGATTTCGACCTCGCCGTCGAGGACGACGAACAGCTCGCGGCCCGTCGAGCCTTCCTCGAAGATGACGTCATCGACACCAAACTCGTGAACGCACTTCTCGATCGTCATGACATCCTCTGGCCTTCTGGCTGACGGGACTCGCCATGTTAGCCGGGGACCAATGTCCGGCAAACAACCCCTTCGGCTAAGCCCGGCGGTCTGCCGCAGGGCAGCATCGGCTCACAATTTGTTTCACGCCGCCACGCCGGTTCCACTTTCCGGGCCAAATTCGGCCTCGGACGAGTTCCTAAAATTTCGGTAAGCGGTCCGAAGGTAAGGATTTCGCAAGCAATGAAAGTTACCAAAAGGTCAATCTAGACTGGAGTATTTGAGCCGTGAGCGAACCAATGCCCGAGCAGGCCGCCCAAGACGCTGGCGAGCGCACTGGCGCCGTCGAAGCCGCCGCTACCGCGCCGCAGGCCGTCGAGGCCGCGGCCAGCGTGGAGGCCCCTTCGATCGCCCCCGACCACGAGGCGCCACCCAAACCGGACGCCCCCAAGGTTGAGCCACCAAAGATCGAGGCTTCAAGGATCGAGGTGCCGAAGTTCAGCGCCGAGCCGGAGCCCGAAGCCAAGGCCGAGCCGAAGCCGGGCAAGCTCATCGTGATGGCGCCCGCGGAGCGGTCCTGGGACCGCGAGGATTTCGCCCCGCATGTGAAGGCGGACGAGACGCGTGAGGCCGGCGGCAAGCGGCGCCTGTCCGCGATGGCCGCGGTCGTGGTCCTCGCGGCCTGCGTCGGCGCCATCAGCGGCGCGCTCGCGACCGTGAGCGTGATGCATTTCGCTGCCAACCCGGCGCCGGCTCAGGTCGCCGACACCAGCGCGCTGGAATCTTCGGTTGCCCGAATCGACGCCGATGTTGTCGCGCTGAAGGCGAACGTCGAGCACACCTCCAAGACCGGCCTCGGCCAATCCAATCGGACCAATGACCGTCTCGACAAGCTCGAGAAGGCACAGGCCGAGCCGATGGCCAGGATCGCAAAGCTGTCCGAGACCGTCGACAAGCTCCGCGCCACGCCGCCGGCCGCGCCCGCGCAGGCCGCAGCCGCAGTGCCCGCAAAGGAGGTCACCGGCTCGATCGCGCCGACCCAGGTCGCCACGGCCGCTGCGGCGCCCGCGCTCGCCGCGCCCAAGACCGAGGTCGGCCGGCTTCCGACGGTCGAAGGCTGGGTATTGCGCGACGTCTCCAATGGCGGCGCGCTCATCGAAGGCCGGGGAGGCCTCTACGAAGTCTATGCCGGCGATCCCATCCCCGGGATCGGCCGCGTCGATGCGATCCGCCGCCAGGATGGCCGCTGGGTGGTCGTCACCAGCAAGGGCTTGATCGTCGCGCGCTAAGCCCCAATATCCGACTTTCAAAGAGGCGCTTCACCGCGATGTGAAGCGCCTTTTTGCTTGAATAGGCGTCCCCACGCGGTGTTAGTGGAGACATGAGCCGCGCGTTGCGAATTTTCGTTGCTGTCGTCGTGTTGTTCGGCGGCGCCGTGTCGTCAATGGCAGCAGAGAACGCGCCGCTCGCGCGCGGCACCGCGATCACCGATGCCGATCTTCTGCGCAAGCTCGATCAGCACGACGTGCTCACGATCTCACGTCTGTTGTGGCCGGAGCGGAACGCGGATGTCCCGCTCACAACCGAACTGCTGTTCGCATGGCTGCCGCAGCTCGCACCCATTCCGCCTGCGATCGATGCGGAGTTCGATCGCTACATCGGGCGATACAAGGCGGCCTCGCCGAACGAGACCATCGGCGTCGGCGAAGGCTTTGACGTCCAGTTGTTCGATCGGGCCGTCCTGAGATCCCGCGACACGCGCTTCGTGCTGGCCGGCATCGTCAACCGCATGGACCGGGCCTATGTGTCCGAAGACTCCTGCGGCGAGATCCGGCTGATCTACCGACTGACGCGTTTCGACGCCGCGCCGGCTGGCGCCAAGACCGCGGTGCGCCTGCCGATGACGCTCAATCTTGTGATGAAGGCGAGGGATGCGCGCCAGACCGATCGCAGCGGCAAGCCGATCACCTGCGCCGAGGTCGCGCGACGCTGGCTCGACAACGGCGATTGGCAAGGGCTGATCGGTAGTTCCCTCTATCCCTACGATGCCATGCTCGATCGCATCGAGACCAACATCCAGATCTCGATCGCGCCGAAATCGGCGCTGCACGATTTCCGCTCCGACTATCTCTTGAAGGTGTTCAAGTACAATGCCGCCACGAAGCAGTTCGAGGAATCGACGCTGGAGAACCAGATCGATCGCGACAGGATACTCGTCGACGACGATCTCCGGCGCGACTTCAAGGCCTGGCTGCTTGCGCCGGAAAATCTCCGTGAGTTCGATCGCGGCACGGTGTTGATCCCGGAGAAGTTTCTGGCCAAAGCCGCAATCGCGCCGACGCCGGCCGGCTTCGATGCATCGGACTTGCAGCCGGAGTTCGGGATGATGCACGGCGAGAGCAAAGACAAGAACGAGGCCGATCCCGTCTTCACCGATAACGACGTGGTCGGTGCGCTAACGCAGGCGGCCGCGCGCGGCATCGACATGCAGAACCTTCGCTCAGTCGCAGGCTTCCAGCGCCGCCTCAATGACGTCACCTGCTCGGGCTGCCACCAGACCCGCGGCATCGGCGGCTTTCATTTCCCGGGCGTCGATTGGCTGGTGGACAAGCCGTCGAATTCCACCATCGTGCCGGCCTCGCCGCATTTCTTCGGCGACCAGACCCGACGTCGCGACATTCTGACTGCGTTTGCCGAGGACAAACCCCCTGATTTCTCACGTGGATTTGCCAGCCGGCCACAGACTCGCGGCAGCCGTGAGTTGGCCGGGACCGAATACGAGGACGGTTGGGGCGCGCATTGTTATTTGCCAAACGCGGGATCGGGAGCCGCCGACAGGAGTTTTACGTCATGGAGGTGTGCTAAAGGTCTCAGCTGTCAGGCTGCTTCGGCATCGAGCCGCATCGGCATGTGCTTCATCGAGACGCGTTAGAGCATGATCTGGACCCGAAGGGCTGCGTTCGCGCAAAGTGCGTCGCGGTTTTCCGATAAGTTCATGCGCAAGACAAAGCCCGCAAAAGCGATTTGGACGACCCATGACGGACGCCAGCGAGGCCAACAAGGAGCGCAATCGCGAGATCGCGCGGAATGAGGAAGCAAAGCAGGTCACCGGCAGCATTCGCGTCAGCTCTTGGGCGGTCGCGGTGGTGGTCATCATCGGCGGGATTCTGTTCACGCTCGGCTGGCTGGCGGTGCGATAGGCCGGGACCCATACCGCGGAATCTATCGACGGCGGTTGGTGGGAGCACCAAACGACAAGTCTTCGCCAAACATCTTCCTGGGGCTATCGGTCCTGGCCTTCGCCGGGACGACAGCGGTGAATGTTGCGCCGGCGTGCTGCCTAACCGACCGCCCCCGACGACCGCAACTGCTTGATCGCGGCTTCGTCGTATCCCGCCTTGCGCAAAATCTCGTCACTGTGCTCGCCGACGCCGGGCGGCTTGCGCGGCTGCACCTTCTTGGCGCCGTCGACCCAGATCGGGCTGCTGATGGTGAGCATGGTGTCGTTCTCGAACGGCACCAGTACCTCGTTGTCGAGCATCTGCTTGTCGTTCGGGATGTCGTCCAGGATGCCGACGACGCCGAACACCAGCCCGTTGCCGTCGAGGATTTTCCGCCATTCGGAGAGATCCCTGGTGGCGAAGGTTTCGTCCAAAACCTTGATCAGCTCGACCGAGCGGGCGTGGCGGTCGGCCTTGGTGGCGAAACGCGCATCGGCGATCAGGTCCTCCCGCCCGAGGCACCGGGCGAGCGTCGGCCATTGCCGCTCCTCGTTGAGAAGCGACAGGATCAGCCAGCGGCCGTCCTTGCATTGATAGTGGTTGGCCACCGCATTGAGCGCGCGCTCGCGCGGCCGCCGCTCGCCGAACTTGGCGCCGCAGAGCTTGGCCTGCGCCAGCACGCTCGCCGCCCACACGCCGTTCGCCATCAAATTGGAGGCGACATGGGAGCCCTTGCCGGTCCTCTCGCGCTGATAGAGCGCCGTGACGATCGCGCTGTACAACGCCATGGCGCAGGGATGGTCGCCCATGCCGGCGACCGAGCGGGCTGGCGTCGTGTCAGTGTCGGCGCGGACGAGGTCCATCAGGCCGGAGCGCGCCCAATAGGCGTTGCTGTCGAAGCCGGGCTTGTTAGCCTCCTCGCCCTTCTCGCCATAGCCGGTGAAGGAGGCGTAGATCAGCCGGTCGTTGAGATGGGCGAGGTGATCATAGGTGATGCCGAGCTTGGCGCGCACCGGCGGCGGCATGTTGGTGATGAAGACGTCGGACTCTTCCACAAGCTTGTAGAGCACCGCCTGCGCCTCCGGCTTGGAGAGGTCGAGCGCGAGACTCTTCTTGTTGCGGGCTTCGAGCAGCCAGGCGAAATTGTGCTCGCCGGTTGGATAGCCCGGCAGGTTCGGCAGATTGCGATAGGGGTCACCGGCGCCGGGCGGCTCGATCTTGATGACGTCAGCGCCGAAATCCGACAGCACGGTCGCGGCAGCGGGCGCAGCGATGAAGCTCGCACAGTCCAGAACCTTGAGCCCTGCAAAAATGTCTTTTTCCATCGTGGCGTTGCTCCCTCATGCTTGTTGTTTCCGCCGGCTGGAATTGGCGCGGCCACATCATGGGAGCATTAGACCGATGTTCTGGCGGGATGCAACGGCGTCGAGCGCAGTGCTCTGATCCGTCATCCTGAGGTGCGAAGCGTGGGGCGCATCGCGCCCCATGCGGAGCCTCGAAGGATGAACGGCCGGGATGCGGCCGGGCCGTCGCCCTTCGAGGCTCGTCCTACGCTTGCCGCGCAGGACGAGCACCTCAGGATGACGGTCTTAGATTGGCTCTGTTGAGGCTTCACAATAATTGCACCTACTCCTCGCCTGCGAGCAGCGCAGCGTTGCCACCGGCCGCCGCGGTATTGATCGTCACGGTCTGTTCAGTGGCAAAGCGTGCGAGATAGTGCGGGCCGCCGGCCTTCGGACCGGTTCCGGACAGGCCGTTGCCGCCGAACGGCTGCACGCCGACCACGGCGCCGATCATGTTGCGGTTGACGTAGATGTTGCCGACCTGGACCTGGTCGATGATTGCCTCGACCGTGTCGTCGATGCGGGAGTGGACGCCGAGCGTGAGCCCGTAGCCGGTGCGCTCGATCGCTTGCAGCACGCTTTCGAGGTTCTCGGCCGGATAGCGCACGACATGCAGGACCGGGCCGAACACTTCCTCGGTGAGCTGGCCGGCATCCCTAAGCTCGAAAATATGCGGCGCGACGAAGCAGCCCTCCGGCGCCGTGCCGGCAAAGTGCAGCCGCGCTTCTAGCTTCATTCGCGCGACATGTGCGTCCAGCCGCTGCTTGGCCTCCTGGTCGATCACCGGCCCGACATGAGTTGCGACGTTGGTGGGATCGCCCATCCTCAATTCGCGCGCCGCGCCCGCGATCATCTCGATCATGCGGTCGGCGACGTCCTCCTGCACGAACAGCAGACGCAGCGCCGAGCAGCGCTGGCCGGCAGAGCGAAACGCCGATGTCACGACGTCGTCGGCGACCTGTTCGGGCAGTGCGGTTGCATCCGCGATCATGGCATTGATGCCGCCGGTCTCCGCGATCAGCGGCACGATCGGCCCGTCCTTGGCGGCAAGCGTCCGGTTGATCGCGCGGGCGACCTCGGTCGAGCCGGTGAAGACGACCCCGGCGACGTGGGGATGCGCCGTCAGCGCCGCGCCGATGCGTCCGTCGCCGATGACCAAATGCAACACGCTTGCGGGAATGCCGGCCTCGTGCAGCAGCCGCACGGCTTCGCGCGCGATGCCCGGGGTCTGTTCGGCTGGCTTTGCCACCACGCTATTGCCGGCCATCAGCGCCGCCGTGACCTGGCCGAGGAAGATCGCGAGCGGAAAATTCCAGGGCGAGATCGCCACGAACACACCGCGGCCGCGCATGGCGAGTGCGTTGCTTTCGCCGGTCGGACCTGGCATCGCCGCCTCGTTGCCGAATAGTTTTCGGCCCTGCGCGGCATAGTAGCGGCAGAAGTCGGCGGCCTCACGCAACTCCGACAGCGCATCGTCGAGCGTCTTGCCGCCCTCGTGCTGCAACAGCGCGATGAAATGGGCGCTGCGGCTCTCCAACAGATGCGCGGCCTGCTCCAGCGCCGCGGCGCGTGTGGCTGCCGGCGTCCGGCTCCAGGCTGCAAAGCCCGCGCGTGCTGCTGCGACCGCCGCGTTGGCCTGATCGGGCGTTGCGTTGGCAACCGGCTTGAGATCAGGCGTCTCGGCGTTGACGTGGGTCAGCAGACGGTCGAGCGCGGCACGCTCGCCGAACTCAATGCCACCTGAATTGCGCCGCTCCGGGGCAAAGAGATCGCATGGCAGCGGAATTTTCGCGTGATGCGCCTGATCAGGCCGCACGATCAGATCGGCCGGGCGCTTCAGCAGCGCCGAAACCGGCACGCGGTAATCTGCAGCCTGCGCCACGAAGGACGAATTGGCGCCGTTCTCGAGCAGCCGCCGCACCAGATAGGCGAGCAGGTCGCGATGACTGCCGACCGGCGCATAGGTGCGGTAGGCGATCTCGGGGTGATCCTTCGCAAGCTGCTCGTAGAGCGCTTCGCCCATGCCATGCAGACGCTGAAACTCGAAACCGCCGCTCTCGCCGGCAAGCTCCAGCACGGTCGCCACCGTCAGCGCATTGTGGGTGGCGAATTGCGGGAAGATGCGCGGCCGCAAGGCAAGAAGCTTCGAGGCGCAGGCGACGTAGTTGAGATCCGTCATCGCCTTGCGCGTGAACACGGGATAGCCGTCCAGCCCGCGTTCCTGCGCGCGCTTGATCTCGGTGTCCCAATAGGCGCCCTTGACCAGCCGCACCATCAGCTTGCGATCGTGGGCACGGGCCAGCGCATCGACATGGTCGATCACCGCGCTGGCGCGCTTCTGATAGGCTTGGATCGCGAGCCCAAATCCGTCCCAGCCCGCAAGCGAAGGATCGGCGAGTGTTGCCGCGATGACGTCGAGCGACAGCTCCAGCCGGTCGGCCTCCTCGGCATCGACGGTGAAGTTCAGGTCATAGGCCTTGGCGCGCTGGGCAAGATCGAGCAGTTGCGGCACCAGTTCGCGCATCACACGCTCGTGGCTGATGGCCTCGAAGCGCGGATGCAACGCCGAGAGTTTGACGGAGATGCCGGGGCGGTCGGGCAGGGGATGGCTGCCAGCCGCCTTGCCAATGGTTTCGATTGCGCTGGCATAGGCGTCGAAATAGCGCCTCGCGTCCGCGGCCGTGCGCGCGCCCTCGCCGAGCATGTCGAAGGAGTAGCGCGGCTTCAGGCCGGAGCGCGGCCGGCCCCGCTCCAGCGCCTGTCCGATGGTCTCGCCGAGCACGAAATGATTGCCCATCAGCCGCATTGCCTGGCGCGTGGCCGTGCGCACTGCTGGCGCCCCTAACCGCTTCACCAGCCGGCCGATGGTGCCGTCGGGCGTCTCGCCGGGCTGGATCACCCGCGCCGACAGGCCGAGCGCCCAGGCCGAGGCGTTGACGAGGAAAGCCGTGGACTTGGTCTCGTGATGGATGAAATCGCCTTCGCCGAGCTTGTCCTCGATGAACTGGTCGGCGGTCCGCGCGTCGGGCACGCGCAGCAGCGCCTCGGCCAATACCATCAGCGCCAGCCCTTCCTTGGTGGAGAGCGCGAACTCCCGCAGCATGTCCTCGACCCCGCCAAGGCGGTCGTCGCGCTTGCGGATCGCCTCGATCAGCCGCGTCGCGGTGCGGTCGATCCGCGCCTCCTGTGGTGGGCTCAGATGTGCAGCGGGCAGAAGGCGAGCGGCGATCTCGGCATCATCGGGCGCGTAAGGGGCGGTGAAAGAAGGCGGGATGTTCGACATGGCGTGTCCTATTGCTCGCCCTCAAGATAATTCCCGCTGCGCCGTTGTTCGATAGACAAATTAGCGAGTTAGCCTTAGAAAATGAAGATAAACTCGGAATATGCCTTGGTTATTATGGAATTAGATCGAATAGACCGGAAAATCCTCTCGATCCTGCAAGAGGATGGGCGAATCTCCAATGTCGAGCTCGCCGAGCGCATCGGGCTGTCGCCGACCTCGATCGGCGAGCGACTGAAGCGGTTGCAGCGTGAGGGCTTTGTCGAAGGTTATGGCGCGAGGCTCAATCCGCACCGGCTCGGCCTCGGACTTCTGGTGTTCGTCGAGGTGCTGCTCGACAAGACCACGCCGGACAATTTCGAACGCTTCGCGCGCGCCGTGAAACTCGCCCCTGAAGTGTTGGAGTGTCACATGGTTGCCGGCGGCTTCGACTATCTTGTGAAGGCGCGGCTGGCAGACATGACCGCGTATCGGCGTTTCCTCGGCGAGAGCTTGCTGTCGATGCCGGGCGTGCGCGAGACGCGAACCTACGCGGTGATGGAGGAGATCAAGCGCGACGCACCGTTGCCGGTGGGCTGAGAAGTGCCGTCGCGATTGTCATTGCTGAGGCGTTGAACGAGCGGCCTTCGCGGGCAAAAATAGCTATCCGTGCGCAAACGCAACGCCTGTCGTCGAATGCACTGGCCGTCATCTGAAATTTTCTTGGCCCAACTCCCGGACCAGATCCGGGAGGCAGCTAAACGCCGGCGGGCTTAAAGCTTGAGGTTCTCTGCGGACGTCTTGCCCCGGTTTGCGATCTCTTCATATTCCACCGACTGTCCTTCGTTCAGGGACGACAGTCCGGCTTTCTGCACTGCCGAGATATGCACGAACACATCCTTGCCTCCCGACGCGGGCTGGATAAATCCATAACCCTTCGTCGGATTGAACCACTTGACCGTACCTTTAGCCATCACGACTTCTCCGCGGGTCTTCCTCCGAGATCTCGAACCGCCAGTCCCCGCCAACCGGCCGGTTCGGTCCTAACAGGATACGCGGAATGTGGCAGGCTTGGTAGCTCAAACCATATCGGCATTCCGCGGAAAACAGCTCAACTTCGCGGCGTTCTTGCCGGATTTGCCCGTTTCGCGGTCAATCGGCACGAACGCGCGCAGCGACTTGTTAATAAGTCGCGGCCAGATAGTCGACGATCTTGCCGACGTCGGCATCATCGATCGGCGCGCCGTAGACCTTGATCATCTTGGTCACCTCGGCTTGCCAGAACTCCTTCCTGTTCTTCATCGGCGGCTGCGTGTTGATGTAGTCGGCCGAATGGCAGGCGCTGCAATTGCCCTGCACGACCTCGAGATTAGGCCCCGGCTTGAATGCGGCGACCTCGTCCGGAAGCTGGTAGTTGACGGGCGCCGCGGTCACAGAGCCGAAGCCGGCGGCGAGCACGATGGCGAGGAGAGCGGTCCGTTGCATGATCATCCTCCTCAGGCCACCGTCACGCGGACGGTTTCGACGATGTTGCGCAAATAACCCGCCGGGTTCCAGCGCGGCGTATCCGGCTGCGTTTCGCCGCCATTGCTGGTGGCGCGCACCTTGAGCTCGTAGGCACCGGCTGCGAGCTTCACCGGCAGCTTCCATTCGCGGAATGAGTATTTGCCAAGATCCTTGCCGAGCTTCGCGCTGGTCCAGGTCTTGCCGCCGTCGGTGGACACAGCGACCTCCTTGATGCCCTTGCCGCCGTCGAAGGCGATGCCGCGCAGCGTTGTGCCTCCGGCCTTCAGCTTCGACCCGTCGGGGACGCTGGTGATGAAGGAGCGGATGGTGAAGCGGTTGATCGGGATGGTCGCCTTCGGCGCGGTGCCGGGCTCGACCGCATTGTTCGGCGTGTCCGGAATGCGATAGGCCGACTTCATCCAGAAGCCGTCATACACGCTGTCGATGACGGTGATCTCGTTGAGGTGCTTGACCCAGTAGGTGCCGTAATAACCGGGCACGATCAGGCGCAGCGGGAAGCCGTTGAGGAACGGCAGGTCCTCGCCGTTCATGCCATAGGCCAGCATCACCTCGCCGTCGGCGGCGTGATCGAGGTCGAGCGCCTTGACGAAATCAGGCGTCTTGTCGCTGACCGGGCCGTCCATGCCGTTGAAGGTGACCTGCTTGGCACCGGCCTGCACGCCCGCCATTTCGAGCACGGTCTTCAGCGGCACGCCGCGCCAGCGCGCATTGCCCATCGCGCCGTTGGCGAGCTGGCCGCCGGCGACGCGCGGCTCGAAGAAGCCGCGGCTGTTGCCGGAGCATTGGTTGACGGCGACGATCTCCGTCGCCTTCATTTTCCTGATGTCCTTCAGCGACAGCTTGAGCGGCTTGTCGACCTTGCCCTTGACCTCGAGCGTGAACTTGTCGGGATCGAGACTGTAGGGCAGGTCCGACAGGTGATAGCGGACGAAGAACGCATTGTTGGGCGTGATCGGTCCGTCGTTGAACACCGCAAACGGCGTCTCGAGCTGCGGCGGCCGGCTGGTCAGACCGATCAACGGCCGCTTCTGCGGATATTTCACCAGCGGCCGTTCGCCATTGACGAAGGGCAGGGTGACGGTGTCCACGGCCAGCGCCTTGGTTGAGTTCAGTGTGGCCGCGATAGCAGCAAGTCCCGCTCCTTTGAGCAGGTCGCGTCTGTCAAACATTTGGTCTCCTCCCGGAGCTTTTCGTTGAGTCGCGGTCATCACCGCAGACCCACGCTCATCTGTCGCGTCGAACGGAGCGAAGTCAATTCGTGCTTTCGCAGCAGGCCCATGCCGCTGCGCTGCAACAACGCGGTGTTACGCCGCGACGCGCTCGCTGCCGTCGACGAGCGCCGACAATTGCCGGGTATCCGCGACGACGCGCACGACCATGGGCTCGTCACGGCCGCGGATCGCGACTTCCTGCTGCGGCAAGGCATCGTCGCGCAGGCCGGCGCCGCGGCGGACCTCTTCGGAGACGATCGCCTCGCAGGCGAGCGTCTTGGTCATGTCCTGGAGGCGCGCGGCCACGTTGACGGCGTCGCCCAGCGCAGTGAAGACGATGTGATCGCGATAGCCGATGTCGCCGATGATGACCTCGCCGCCGTGGATGCCGATGCCGAAGCGGATCGGCTGGCGCAAATCGTGGCTCAGCAATTGATTCAACTCGTCGATATGCACGGCGATGCCCGCGGCGGCCTTCAGCGCCTGCCGGCAGGCGGTCTGGGAATCGGCCGTGAGCCCGAACAGCGCCAGCATGCCGTCGCCGACGAACTGGTTCGGCTGGCCGCCATTCTCGATCACGGCCTGCGAGACCGCGCCGAGGAAACGATTGACGATGAAGACCGTGTCGAACGGCAGCCGTTTCTCGGCGAGCTGCGTCGAGCCGCGCATGTCCACGAATAGGCTGACGAGATAGCGCTCCTGGCCGATCCTCGCCGGCGTCGAGGCGTGCAGGTTCGCCGACAATGTTTGCGGCATGAAGAGCTGGAAGAACGACAGGTCGGAGGTCGGCCGCAACTGGCAGGCAAGGCGGATCGACGGATCGGCGGTACCGACGCGCGTGAGGACGAAAGCCTCGCGCTGCGACGGCTCGGGCAAAACGGCATGGTCGCCGATGATGCGGATGCGGCAGGTCGAGCAGCGGGCGCGCCCGCCGCAGACGCTGGCGTGCGGCAAATTGTGGCGCAGGCTTGCTTCCAGCACGGAGAGGCCCTTGGGGACGCGCACCGTCTTGCCGTTGCCGTAGGACAGCGCGATCATGCCGCCGCGTCGCTCGCGATAGGCCCGTACGCCGCGCGCGAGCAGCGCCAGCCCGAGCAGGCCGACATAGCCGCCGGTAAGGCCGCCGGTGATACGGTCGAGCGTGTTGGCCTCCGCGACCGAGCCGAGCTGGCGCCGGGTGAGATTGTGCGTGCGCCACTCCCCATCGTCGCTATCGGCGGCAACGCTGCGTCCGCCCTGATAGATGCCGAGCAGCGCCAGCGTTGGGATCAGCACGGCGGCCGCGAGCAGATAAGGCGCGGCCCGCGTGAAGAACGGCTTCAGGCGGAGCCAGAAATAGATTCCGATGCAGCCGTGCACCCAGGCGATCACGAGCAGGATCGTCATCTGCCAGAGCCGGCCGGGCGATGCGACGAAGAACAGATAGAGCTCCTGCGGGTAGAGCTTTTCGTGTCCATACAAGGTCTGGCCGAGCCGCACACCGATCACATGCGCCATGACGAGGGCAGGGATGCTCAATCCCAGCACGAGTTGCAGCGGCTCCACCGTCTTCCAGCGGAACTGCCGGCGCTGATAGAGCGCGTACACGCCGAGCCCCATATGAGTCAGTGCCGCCGTGTAGAACATGATCGCGACCGGCAGGAACTGCCAGAACGTCGTGTGATAGTAGACGCCGGCCTCCATTGCATCGACCGAGATGTTGCCGAGCGCATGGTTGAGGAAATGGCTGACCACATAGGCGAACAGGATGACGCCGCAGACCAGCCGCACCTGTCGTGCGCCGATGCCGCGGAAAAGTTCGGACGATCGTGATGAAATGGTGGCGGCCATGATTCGGTTGTATCAGTTCATGAAGGAGAACAGCCAGCGGAGAGTTTAATTCCCGCGGCGGCCGGCTTCCAGGATCACATACGCGGCAAGTGGAGGCGTACTCCACTGTCGTCCCGGACAAGCGAACGAAGTGAGTGCCGATCCGGGACCCAGAGAGTAGTTTGGCGAAGATTCGTAACCGCGATCCCGCGCCATAACTTCTTCCTGGGGTTGGGTCCCGGGTCTGCGCTTCGCTTGCCCGGGACGACAGCGGAGGAAGAGGCGCCGCTCCGCTCATTATTGACTCCCCCTCCCAAGTCGGGGAAAAGCGCGCCCGTGACGATTGCTCCCGACATGACCGTGAAGCCCAACGGCGCCGCGCACCGGCACCTCGTCATGGCCGCACTGATCATTGCCGCGATGACGGTGCTGCGCATCGTTTACGCCTCTACGATCGAGCTGCGTACCGACGAGGCCTATTACTGGACCTGGTCGAAGGAGGCGGCGCTGAGCTTCCTCGATCATCCTCCTGGCATCGCCTGGTTCATCCGCTTCGGCACTGCGATCTTCGGCGACACCACGTTCGGCGTTCGCTTCGGCGGCATCGTCGCGATGCTGGTGACGCAGCTCCTGCTCGCCGACATGGTCCGCCGCCTCACCCATGACGCGCGCGCGGTTATGCTTACGGTGCTGATGCCGGAGGCCGCGCTCTACTACGGCCTGCTGATGGCCAAGGTCGCGCCCGACGTCGCCATGATCCCGTTTGCGGTGGCGATGATGTGGTCGCTGGTGCGGCTTGCGCAGAGCGGCGACGGCCGCTGGTGGCTGGCGGCCGGACTGTTCGCTGGCCTCTCGCTCTTGTCGAAATTCACCGCGATCATGTTCGCACCTGCCGTCGCTGCCTTCTTGCTTGTGCCGGACTGGCGCTGGCGCTCGCTGCGCAGCCCCTATCCTTACCTCGCGGTCGTGGTCGCGATCGTCGTGTTCTCGCCGGTCCTGATCTGGAACGCACAGCACGATTGGGCTTCGTTCCGCTTTCAGGGCGTGCGCGCCACCGCCAATTACGGCATCTCGCTCCGCACCATCGGCGATTATATCGGCCTGCAATTCGGGCTGGTCGGCTTCGTGATGTTCCCGGTGGTGCTGTGCGGGCTGGCGATGACGGTGTGGCGCGGCTATCGCACGCGCGAGCCGGTCGCGATCCTGCTGTCGACCGCGGTGCTGGTGCCATTCCTCTATTTCTTCGCGAAATCGCTGACGCTCAGGGTCGGCGACACCTGGCCGATGTTCATGTGGCCGGTCGGCTTCGCCGCGGCCGCGGTCAACCTCGCCACGCTGCCGCGCGAAAACTGGTCGGCGCGGATGATCCGGTCGAGCACCTTCTGGGTCAACACGGCGATCGTCACAGGGATCGCTTTCGTCGTCATCGTGTTCCTCTATTACGTCGTCGCGCCCTGGAATTTTCTCGGCAAGATGGATCCGATCGGCGCCGAGGCTGGCTACGATCAGGTCGCAGCGCGCGCGCAGGCTGCGCTCGACGACACCGGGGCGACCTGGATCGCGACCACGGACTACCGCACCTACGCCATGATGCGCTGGTTGTTCAGGGGGCGCGTGCCGGTGATCGAGATCAACGAGCGCGGCCGCTTCCAGGATTTTCGCGATCCCGGCATGGACAGGATCAAAGGACATCCCGGTATCTATGTCGGCCGCGAGCCCGACAATCGCACGTCGCTGTGGAATTCCATCCCCGCCAAGCGCGAGCCACTCGCGCAGGTCGAGCGCCGCTGGCGCGGCCTCGTGATCGACACTTATGCGTTGGAGAAGCTGACCGGCTGGACTCCGGAGCTCTCACCGCCGAAGGACTCGCCGCTGTTCCAGTGGCGCGTGCTGGCGGGGGAGTTTGAGAGACGAACGTTCGGATAGTCAGGCAGGCTCGATCTCTTCACTTCTGCCCTCGTGGGAGAAGGTGGCGCGAAGCGCCGGATGAGGGGTTCTCTCGGAACATGCGGCGCGAGGAATGGCTCGTGGAGAGAGACCCCTCACCCGTCTCGCCGCTACGCGGCGAGCCACCCTCTCCCACAAGGGGCGAGGGGGCAGCGTCCGTGTGGCGCGAATAGCACGCTACTCCTCACCCTCTTTCCTCCGCAACAAATCCGTCGCAAGATCTGACAGCTTCGGCGGCGGCAAGGCCGCAAACGGCAACGGCCGCGTGACGTCGATGGCGGCAAGTCCCAGCCGCGCCGTCAACAGTCCGTTCAGCATGCCTTCGCCGAGGCGCTGCGAGAGTTTTGCCGCAATGCCATGGCCGAGCATCTGCTGTACCAGGCTGTCGCTCGCGGCCATGCCGCCGGTGATGGCGAGATGGGCGATGACGTGGCGGAGCAAGCGGATCATGCCGAGCGCGCCGGGCCGGCCACCATACAGACGCGCGAGTTGGCGGATCAGGCGGAGCGAGGCCACCAACACGAACATCACGTCGATCAGCGCGCGTGGCGAAACAGCGGTCACGATCGAGACTCGCTGCGCGGCAACCGACACCAGCCGTCGAGCCTCGGTATCCAGCGGCGTCATCAATGCGCGCTCGGCGAGCCGGATCATGTCCGCGCCGTCGATGATCTCGCCGGTGTGGCTCTCCAGCGCCGCACGGGCGCGGGCGAGCTGCGGATTTTGGTGCGCGATCTTCAGGAGATCCTGCACGATGACGCGGCTCTCCTTGCGATCGTCGCTGACAAGGACTGCGGCTGCGCGCTGATGCAATTTTTCGATGGTCGCCAAACGCGCGAGACCAAACGCCTCGCGCCCGATCACCACCGCGAGCGCAAGCGCGGTGACGACTGCAAGAGCCAGTCCGACAAAGCCGAGGCTCTCGCTGCGCGCAAACAGGTCCTCGATCAGGTGTATGACGCCGAGCCCCACCCCGAGCAGCGTCAGCCCGGCGACGCCGGACCAGAACAGCGCGCCCCAGGGAAAGCCCCGCCGCGCAGGAAGCGGCGTCTCGACCGGGACGGGCAGCGTCGATGGATCGTGCTCCGGCGTGATCAGGATCGTGCCGACGCCGGGCCGGCCGGTCTCATCGGCTTCGGTGACGACGACGCCGGGATCGTCGAGCCGGAACGTTGCCGGCCGCCGCGGCTGGGATCGGTCGTTCATTGCAATCTGTCTCCGATCAGGAACTGCAAGGCGCGGTCGAGGCGAATGTGAGGTAGCGCGGGCTCGTCGGCGCCCTCGCGTTCGAGCTTGGGCGGGCGGAAGCGCAGGAAGCGGAAATCGCTCTTCTCGGCGGCGGCCGTCGACAGCCCGCGAAACGCGTCGGTGCCGTTGAACAGCGCTCCGGGATCGGCGGGCAGATCGCCCGGAAAGGTCGCGACCTCCGTATTGCCGTCAAAGAACTCGCCGCCGGTGCTTTCGCCCACGGCCGGCGTGCCCAGGATCGACGGCAATTTATCGCGGCCATGCGCAACCTGCGCCTCGCGCGTGGCGCGCACGGCGGCGAGTGCAACCACGTCGATCTCCGCGCCGGTATTTTCGGCGCGCTCTACGGCGCGGCCGACCGCGTGGCGCAGCACGGCCTCGAGCCGGTCGTGACTGGAATGATGCAGATGGTCCGCCTTGGTCGCCGCAAACAGGATGCGGTCGATGCGCGGCCGGAACAGGTTGGAGAGAAACGTGCTGCGGCCAATGCGGAAGCAGTCGAGAATGCCGGCAAGGGCTGCTTCGAGATCGTGCAGCGCCTCGGGCCCGGAGTTGAATGCCGCCAGCGCGTCCGCCAGCACGATCTGACGATCGAGCCGTGCAAAATGATCCCTGAAGAACGGCCGCACCACGACATCCTTGTAGGCCTCGTAGCGGCGCACCATCATCGCCCACAGCGAGCCGTCGGGCGCCTGCCCGCCAATGGGGACGTCGAGCGGCGCAAAGGTGAGAGCCGGCGTGTCGGCGAGATTGCCGGGCATCAGGAAGCGTCCGGGCGGCAACAGGCTCATGGCAAAACGCTCATCGCGGCAGGCGCGCAAATAGCCGGTGAAGAGTTTTGCCGCAGTCAGCGTTGCCTGCTCGTCCTCGCGCGCCTCGGGCTTGAGTGTTGCCAGATGCGCGTGCCACTCGGCGGCAAGATGCGCGCGCGGCGCCTCGCGCGACAGCGCGAGGCTTTCCGCCGACCATTGCTCAAAACTTTTCTGGAGCAGCGGCAGGTCGAGCAGCCATTCACCGGGATAGTCGACGATGTCGAGCGTCAGGGTGCGGTCGGCGCCGTTGTGGCGCTGGTAGTCGATGACGAGGCGCAGCTCGCTGATGTCGACGGTCGAGTTCGGCCAGCGCCGCTCCTCGATCAATGCGCGCAGATGGTTCTCGTAGGCGAAGCGCGGTACGGCATCGTCAGGCTGCGGCGTCAGATGCGCCCGCGCGATCCGTCCGGAGGCATAGGCCTCGAACACCGGAAACCGGCCGCCGCGCGTCAGCCCATGGATCAGCGCGGTGATGAACACGGTCTTGCCGGCCCGGGACAGGCCGGTGACGCCGAGCCGCACCGTCGGGTTGAACAGATGCTCGCCATAGTCGATCAGCGCTCGGGCCGACAGGCGCGCCTCCTCGACCATATCCTGGAAACTGAATGCCATGTGAACGTGAGGGGTCTCGGGCGCGCGGGTCAAATAGGCAAAATGGACTAGTCACAAAAGTGGCAACTGTCTGAGGAAAATCAAGCTTCATACTTCCACCGCGTTCCTGGGCGAAGCCACCATTGAACTCGCGTTAACCGCCAAAGACCAATATTGGATACCTAATCGCTGCTTCCGGATCGCCATGCCTGTCTTCACGCTAAAACAGCTCGCCTCGACCTCTGTCCATGCCGCGGCCGATGCGTTCCGCTGGAACTACGACCGCGCCGAGATCATCGCCGACGGTATCATCCATGGGATCGGCGTGTTGTCCGGCATCATCGCCGCGACCGTTCTGGTGGTGCTCGCGACGGTCTATGCCGACGCAGTCGACATCGTCGGCGTCTCGATCTATGTCGCCGGCCTGCTGTCGATGCTGGTGCTGTCGGCGACCTATAATCTCTGGCCGGTCTCGCCGGCGAAATGGCTGCTGCGGCGGTTCGACCATTCCGCGATCTATCTCCTGATCGCGGCCACCTACACGCCGTTCATCCTGGAGCTGAAGGACAGCGTGTTCGCGCTGGCGCTGCTCGTCTGCGTCTGGTGTGTCGCGATCCTGGGCATCGTGCTCAAGCTTCGCTATCCCGGCCGGTTCGACCGCGTCGCGGTCGGCATTTATCTGGCGATGGGCTGGAGCGGCATGATGCTCTACGACGCCGTGGTCAAGGCGCTGCCTGCGATGGTGCTGGGCTTCGTGGTCGCGGGCGGCGTGCTCTACTCCTTTGGCGTCATCTTTCACGCCTGGCGGCGGCTGCGCTTCCAGAACGCGATCTGGCACGGCTTTGTCTTGGCCGGCGCGGCGTGCCATTATACCGCGGTGCTCGACCTCGTGTTGAGCTGAGAACAAGCGGTGCAAGAGGAGACGTCGCATGCAGGTGACCGGCAAGGTCGTGGTCGTCACGGGTGGCGCCAATGGCATCGGCAAGGCGCTCTGCGAGGCCTTTCATAAGGCAGGTGCGGCCAAGGTCGTAGTTGCGGACATGGAGGCCGCCGGCGCGCGGGCGGTCGCTGCCACGGTAGATGGCGCGGCCTTCAAATGCGACGTCGCGCAGGAAAAGGATATTTCCCACGTCATCGAGGAGACCGAGCGGCAGTTCGGCCCGATCGACCTGTTCTGCTCCAATGCCGGTATCGGCGGCGGCTTCGATCCCATGTCGGTGAATGCCGGCGGCGCCTCGGACGAGCCCTGGCAGCGGAGCTGGGCCATCCACGTCATGGCTCATGTCTATGCGGCGCGGCATCTCGTCCCGCGCATGAAGGCGCGCGGCGGCGGCTATTTCCTCAACACGATCTCGGCCGCGGGCCTGTTGTCGCAGGTCGGCAGTCCCGCTTATTCCACGACCAAGCACGCCGCGGTCGGCTTTGCCGAAAATCTCGCGATCTCGCACAAGGCTCACAACATCCGCGTCTCGATCCTCTGCCCGCAGGGCGTCGACACCAACATGCTGCGTTCGATCCCCAAGGGCCCGCAATCCGGCGACGGCGATCTCACGCCCGAGCAGGTCGCCAGGGACGTGCTCGCCGGCCTCGAGCAGGAGACGTTCCTGATCCTGCCGCACCCGCAAGTGCTTGGCTACATGCGCAAGAAGACCGAGAACTACGACCGCTGGATCGGCGGCATGGCCAAGATCCAGGCGAAGATGCGGGACGAGTTCGGGAAGTAGAACCCGTAGCCCGGATGAAGCGAAGCGAAATCCGGGAGCCCCGACCGCGGACCTCCCCGGATTGCGCTTCGCTCCATCCGGGCTACGCTGCCGATCGCGCCTCATCCTCCGCCCGGCTCTGCCTCAGCGCCCGCGCATAAAGCATCATCCCCTCGCACACCGTGCGCTGCTCCGCCTCGCTTAATCCTTTCAGCGCACCGCTCACCTGCTGCCGTCCGAACCCATGCAGCGCCTCCAGCGTGCGTCGTCCCTTCGCCGTCAGCGACAACTGCTTGCTGCGCGCATCATCCGCGTCCGCCGTCTCCCGCAGCTCTCCGCACTCGATCAGCTTGCGCACCATGCGGCTGACGCTGGATTTTTCCAGGCGCAGGAAATCGCAGAGCTCGCCGGAAGTCATCGGGCCGCGGATGCCGATCTCCAGGATGGTGTGTACGGCCGACGGCGGATAGTTCGTCGCCGCCACTGTCGCATCCATGAAGCCGAGCTCGCGCACCATCAGGCGCGAGGCGAAGCGAATGTCGTCGATCAGCGCAAGTGCGGCCACGGCTTGACTCTCTGCATATAGTTGTATCATACAACTATATGCGTGCAACGGCGCGCGCAAGCATTTTGGAGTGGCCCATGAGCGGAACTTTGCCGGCTGGCGGACGGATGCTTGGCAAGGTCTGTCTGGTGACGGGCGGCGGCAGCGGCATCGGGCGCGCAACGGTGTTGCGGATGGCGTCCGAGGGCGCGGAAGCGATTTTTGTCGCGGGCCGGCGCGAGGCCGAGCTCGAGGCTGCTGCGGTGGCGTGTCGCGAGCTCGGCACTGAAGCGATCGCGGTTCAGACGGACATCACGCGGGAAGAAGACGTTGTGCGCCTCGTAGGCGCTGCCATCGAACGTTACGGCCGGCTCGATGTCGCCTTCAACAATGCCGGCTTTCAGGAGCGGCGGGCGCCGCTCGAGCAGCAGGGCACGGACATTTACGACAGCGTGTTCGACACCAACGTCCGCGCGCTGTTCCTGTGCCTGCGCCATCAATTGCCGGCGATGCTCGCGCAGGGCCGGGGCAGCATCGTCGTCAACGCTTCCGTCAGCGGCATGCGCAATCCCAATCCCGGCTTCTCGCTCTATTCGGCCTCGAAGGCGGCCGCGATCTCGCTGACACGTTCGGCCGCGATGGAAAACGCTCCACGCGGCATCCGCATCAACGCAATCGCCCCCGGCCGCATCGTCACGGACATGATGCTGCGTGCGGGCGTCGGCGATGTCGCGACTGTGGCCGCAGGCCTGCCGCTGCGACGGATGGGGAGCCCGGAGGAAGTCGCGGAAGCCGTGGTGTGGCTGTCATCCGACGCGTCGTCGTATGTCGTTGGGCATGTGCTCGCGGCGGATGGGGGATTTTTGGCGTCGTGATGTCGTAGCCCGGATGGAGCGTAGCGCAATCCGGGAATCGCGATCGCGGACCTAACCCCAGATTACGCTACGCTCCATCCGGGCTACGCGCGTCGGCTAATGCTTCTGCCCGTACAATACCGGCACTGCGGAATCCACGACGACCTCCACGAGGCTCGTGCCCTCGAACGCCATCCCCCGCTTCAGTGCCGCGCCGAGCTCCGCCGCCTTCGTCACCCGCACCGCATCGCAGCCCAAGCCTTCGGCGAGCCTGACGAAATCGATTCCCGGCAGTTCCAGCCCCGGCACGTTCCGCACCTGCATCACCTGGCTGAACGAACGCATCGCGCCGTAGCCGGAATTGTTGATGACGACGATTGTGAGCGGCAGTTTTCGCTGCGCGGCGGTCCACAGCGCCTGGATCGAATACATCGCCGAGCCGTCGCCGATCAGGCAGACCGTGCGCTGCGCAGGTCTTCCCAGCGCCATGCCGACGGCGGCGGGCAGCGAGTAGCCGAGGCCGCCGCTCGCCATGGTGTAAAAACTGTCCTGGCCGCGCATAGGCATGAATTTTTGCATCGCCGGCCGGTGTGAGGGCACCTCCTCGACCAGCGCCGTACCATCCGGCATCGCCTGCGACAGCGAATGTAACAAAAACTCGACCGGAAGCGGATCGGCGGCCTGCGGCGGCGGCGGCAACGTGCGGCCCTTTGGCGTGGCGTGCTTGGTATCCGGCAGGAGGTCGAGCAGCGTGCCAAGCGCGGGCTTCATGGTGGCGATAATGCTGGTGCCGACCGGCGTCACCGCAGCGGCATCCGGATCGTCGGTGATCTGGAAGATCGCCGCGCCGCCGTCAAAGATCGCTGCGTGCCCCTCGACATGGAACGTGAAGACCGGCGCGCCGATGACGACGACGAGATCGTGCTCGCGCAGCGCATCGGACAATTGCGCTGGCGAAGCATGCAGGAAGCCTGCGAACTGCGGGTGTCGCTCGGGGAACGAGCAGCGCGCCGAGAACGGGCTGACCCAGACCGAGGCCTTTGCCTTTTCCGCCACGCGCACCATCAGATCGACCGCGCCGGCGCGGTCGACGCCGGGGCCGACCACGAGGGCAGGGTGCTTGCTCGAGGTCAGTGCCGCGACCAGCGCTTTCATTGCGTCCGGCTCGGGGCCGATCTCGCGGCTGACCTTGCGCGCCTCGACCGGCGCGGTGGCGTGCGCCCAATCGTCGATCGGGACCGACACGAAGGTCGGCCCGCATGGCGGCTGCATCGCGGTGTAGTACGCCCGCGCGATCGCCGCCGGGACGTCCTCGGGCCGCGCTGGCTCGACGCTGTATTTGACGTAAGGCCGCGGAAACTCGGAAGCGCGCTCGGCATAGAGGAATGCCTGGAGCGGCAGGATCGAGCGCGCCTGCTGGCCTGCGGTGATCACCAGCGGCGTCTGGTTGCGGTGCGCGGTGTAGATGTTGCCGAGCGCATTGCCGACGCCTGCCGCCGAATGCAGATTGACGAAGCCGGCATTGCGCGTCGCCTGCGCATAGCCGTCAGCCATGCCGACCGCGCTCGCTTCCTGGAGCGCCAGCACGTAGTCGATGTCGGCGGGCCAGTCGCTCAGGAACGGCAGCTCGGTCGAGCCGGGATTGCCGAACACCTTGTCGATGCCGAAGGATCGCAGCAGGTCGATTGTGGCCTGCTTGACGGTGACGGATTTGCTGGCGGATTTGCCGTTCTTTGACATCGTTTCCGTCCCTGCGTGCTTATTGTTACGGCGTCATTCCGGGGCGGTCCACAGGACCGAACCCGGAATCTCGAGGTTCCGGGTTCATCGCTGCGCGATGCCCCGGAATGACGAACCTACCACACCGCCGTGCCCTTCATCGTCGGCTGGCCCTCGGCATTCGCGGTCCACAGCTCCATGCTCTCGCCGTCGTTGGCGTTGACGGAAAACTCCGTGCCCTCGAACAACGGCTGCAGGCCGCGATAGGTAAACTTCCTCGGCGGCTTGCCGCCGCGGAGCTTTGCCGCCATCTCGATAATGAACGTCGCCTGCAACGGCCCGTGGAAGATCAGGCCTGGATAGCCCTCGACCTTGGTAACGTAGTCGCGGTCATAGTGGATGCGGTGGCCGTTGAAGGTCAGTGCCGAGTAGCGGAACAACAGCACGGGATCCGACACATGCGCCTCGCGATGCTGCGCCTTGGGTGGTGGAGGCGGGGCCTTCGCGCTCGCAGGTTGGCCGCCCGTCATCTCCCGATAGACGATGTCCTGGCGCTCGCGGATGGCAACACCGCGCGGCGAAGAGATGCTGTGCTCGACCGAGACAAAGCACAGCGTGCCGGTCGAGCCGGTCTTCACCTGCACATCCGCAATGCGCGAAGTCCGCGTCGATTCGTCGCCGACACGCAAAGGTTCGATAAACTCGATTTCGCCGCCGGCCCACATCCGGCGCGGCAGCGGCACCGGCGGCAGGAAGCCGCCGCGGGTCGGGTGACCGTCGGGGCCGAGCATCGACATCGGAAACACCGGCTGCGCCAGGCACCAGTGCACCGTGAACGGCGCCGCGTCGCCCTTTTTGGGTTCGCCGACCTCCTGGAACAATGTCGCGCGCAAACCCATGACGAGGTGCGCTGTGACGATGTCGGTCGCCTCCTGGCTGCGGCCGATCCATTGCCGCAAATGATCGATGTCGAGCTTCTCGGTCATGACGCCTCGCTCTCTTACTTCTTGGATTGGGGCCGCTCGCCGATGCCGGGCACAGCGCCGTAAGCACGGGTCTCGCCGACGATGATCGGCGCCGGCGCGGGATAGCTGACGCGTCCCTGCGGCGTATCGACTTCGATACGGCGCAAATGCGGGTGCTTGGTGAGATCGGCCATAGTGTTGACCTCGGCAAAGGCAATGTCGGCATCGGACAGACGCTTCAGCAGCTCGTCGCGCGTCATCTTGCCAAAGGCGTCTGCAACCGTCTTATCGGTGAAATCGCGGTTGCGCACGCGCTCGACCATGTTGGCGACGCGGGAATCGGCGGGCAGAGCGGGCTGGTCCAGCACCTCCGCGCAGAGTGTCTTCCATTCGCGCTCGCTCTGGATCGAGATCAGGATGTCCTTGCCGTCCCTGGAGGTGAACACGCCGTAGGGCGCGATCGAGGGATGGCGGAGGCCCATGCGCTTGGGCGGATTACCGGCCTCGGAGTTGAGCAGTGGCACGGTCAGCCAGTCCGCCATCACGTCGAACATGGAGATGCGGATGTCGGCGCCCTTGCCGGAGCGCCCGCGCGCGATCAGCGCCTCGAGGATCGCGGCATGCGCAGTCGCACCGGTCGCGACGTCGACGATGGACATGCCGACGCGCGAAGCGCCGTCGGGATTGCCGGTGATCGAGGCAAGCCCGCTCTCGGCCTGGATCAGGAGGTCATAGGCCTTGCGATGCGCGTAAGGGCCCTCGTCGCCATAACCGGTGATGGTGCAGGAGATCAGATTTGGATAATCCTTCAGCAAGCGCTCGCGGGAGAAGCCGAGCTTGTCCATCGAGCCGGGCTTCAGGTTCTGCACCAGCACGTCGGCGCTCGCGATCAGCTTCTCCAGCTCGGCCCGACCCTCCTTGGTGGCAAGGTCGACCACCGCCGACTGCTTGCCGCGGTTGAGCCAGACGAAATAGCTGCTCTGGCCCTTGGCTGCTGCGTCATAGCCGCGGGCGAAATCGCCCTCGGGCCGCTCGATCTTGATGACTTCCGCGCCGGCGTCCGCCAGGCGCGACGAACAGAACGGCGCCGCGACCGCCTGCTCGACCGCAATCACCCTGATCCCGTCAAGTGCTCCCATGATGCGACCTCAGTACGAGCGCGGCATGCCGAGCACGTGCTCGGCGATAAAGGACAGCACGAGGTTGGTCGAGATCGGCGCCACCTGGTAGAGCCGCGTCTCGCGGAACTTGCGCTCGACGTCATATTCCTCGGCGAAGCCGAAGCCGCCATGGGTCTGGATGCAGGCATTCGCCGCTTCCCAGGATGCATCCGCCGCCAGCATCTTTGCCATGTTGGCCTCAGCGCCGCAGTCGAGACCGGCTTCGTATTTGCGCGTCGCCTCCTTCACCATCAACTCGGCCGCGCGCATCGCGGCATAGGCCTTGGCAATCGGGAACTGGATGCCCTGATTCTGGCCGATCGGCCGGCCGAACACCGCGCGCTCCTTGGCATAGTTCGACGCCTTGGCGATGAACCATTTGGCGTCGCCGACGCATTCGGCCGCGATCAAGATGCGCTCGGCATTCATGCCGGAGAGGATGTAGCGAAAACCCTTGCCTTCCACGCCGATGAGATTTTCGGCGGGCACCTTCATGTCGGTAAAGAACACTTCGGTGGTGGCGTGGTTCATCATGGTGCGAATCGGCCGGATCTCCAGACCCTTGTCCTTGACCTCGCGCATGTCGACGATGAACACCGAGAGGCCGTCGGTGCGCTTCTTGACCTCATCCTTCGGCGTGGTGCGCGCGAGCAGGATCATCAGGTCGGAATGCTCGGCGCGGCTGGTCCAGATCTTCTGGCCGTTGACGATGTAGCCTGCGTTGCCGTCCTTGCGCGCAAAGGTCTTCAGCGAGGACGTATCGGTGCCGCTGGTCGGCTCGGTGACGCCAAAGGCTTGCAGGCGCAATTCGCCGCTCGCGACCTTCGGCAGCCATTTGGCCTTTTGCTCGTCATTGCCGTGCCGCAGCACCGTGCCCATCGTGTACATCTGGGCATGGCAGCCGCCGCCGTTGCACCCCGCACGCTGGATCTCTTCGAGGATGGCGGCAGCCGCCGAGAGCTTCAGGCCCGCGCCGCCATATTCCTCGGGGATCAGTACCGAGAGATAGCCCGCCTGCGTCAGCGCGTCGACGAAGGCCGTGGGATAGGCCATCTCGCGATCGAGCTTGCGCCAGTATTCACCGGGAAACTGCGCGCAGAGCTTTGCGACGGCTTCGCGGATGTCGGCGTGATCTTCGGCGTGGTGTTCTTCGTGCTTCTCTTGGCTCATGGCGTTTTCCGTTGGGTGCGGCGGTTAGGATAACGCCGGCCAATCCCCTGGCGTTGTGAAAACAATGCCAGCCCCCTATGCTCATTTGCTATAGCGTATGGAGTAGCCTTCCAGGATTGGCAAGCATGGATTTCCGTCAGCTCAGGACCTTCAGTTGTGTGGCGGAGCTCGGCAGCCTGAGCAAGGCGTCCGACACGTTGCGCGTGGCGCAGCCGGCGCTCAGCCGCCAGATCAAGCTGCTGGAACACGAGCTGCGCGTCGAACTGTTCACGCGCAACGGCCGCGGCATGGTGCTGACCGACGCCGGCCGCCTGTTGCTGGCGCGGACCTCCGGTATCGTGCGCCAGATCGACCAGATCCGCGACGACATCCAGTCGGCCAAGGGGCCGCCGTCCGGCCAGGTCGTGCTCGGCCTGGTTCCGACCGTGAGCTGCGTGCTGTCGGCACGTTTTGCGCGCCGCTGTGTCGAAAAGTTTCCCGGTATTTCGCTTCGCATCGTCGAGAGCTACAGCGGCCATCTCGTCGAATGGCTGCATCGCGGCGAGATGGACCTTGCGATCCTTTACGGCCGCTCGGCCGATTTGCATCTCAACGTGCAGAGCCTCGGTCGCGACAATATCGTCGCGGTCGGTCCGCGCGGCTGCGGGCTGGCGCGCAAGAAGAGCGTCGAGATCGGCTGGCTGTTGCGGCAGCGGCTGGTGCTGCCCAGTCATTCGCACGGCCTGCGCGCGCTGATCGAGCATGCGGCCGCCCAGCGCAAGATCAAGCTCAACGTCCAACTCGAAGCGGATTCCTTCCGCGTGCTGACGAACCTCGTCGAGGAGGGGCTTGGCTTCGCTTTGCTGCCGCCCTCGTCGGTGCATGGTGAGGTTGCGGATGGGCGGCTGGAAACCGCTGTTGTCTCGAAGCCGATCACGCGTGAGCTCATTTTCGCTTCTCCGATCGACCGCCCGGCCTCGACGGCCTCGCTCGCCATCACCGCCCTCCTGCGCGACGAGGTCGCCGCCTGCCGCAAGGAGGGCCTGTGGGACATCAAGTTGAGTTAGATGCGCCTGTGTCGTAGAACAGCTGCGCGCCGTATTGCCTTCGCATCTGGCGCGACCAGTCATGCCGCAATTTTATAGCTGGCGAGCATCCTCGACGGGCTGAGGGTGAGAGACGTGCGCTCTTGGCGTCACCCTCGGTGTCATTGCCCGCGAAGGCGGGGAATCCAGTATTCCAGAGGTCGCAGTGCTTGAGCCCAGAAGCCGCGGCGTACTGGATGCCCCGCCTTCGCGGGGCATGACAGGGGGGCCTACCCCGCAATCCTTACCGGCAGCGACTCGTATCCCTTGATGAAGCTCGAATAGATCCGCTTCGGCTCGCCGACCACCTCGATGCGGTCGAAGCGCTTGAGCATCTCCTCCCAGACGATCTTGAGCTGGAGCTCGGCGAGACGCATGCCGACGCAGCGGTGGATGCCGAAGCCGAAGGAGAGATGCGTGCGGGGCCGGGGCCGATCGATGATGAACTCCTCGGGGCGGTCGATCACCTCCTCGTCGCGGTTGCCCGAAACGTACCACATCACCACGCGATCGCCCTTCCTGATGGCCTTGCCGCCGATCTCGGTGTCCTGGAGCGCGGTGCGACGCATATGCGCGAGCGGGGTCTGCCAGCGGATCACTTCGGGCACCATGGTGTCGATCAGGGCCGGATTCTTCCGCAGCTTATCGTATTGGTCCGGGTTCTCGTTCAGCGCCAGCACGGAGCCGGTCATGGTGTTGCGCGTGGTGTCGTTGCCGCCGACGATGAGCAGGATGATGTTGCCCATGAGGTTGTCGGGGTCCATGAACCGTGTCGCATCGTTATGGGCCATCAGCGACAACAGGTCGTTGCGCGGCTCGGCGTTGACGCGCTCGTTCCACAGCTTCGACATGTAGGCGTAGCACTCGTCCATTTCCTGGCGGCGCTGCTCGGCGGACGCGACGATGCCGCTCTTGGGCAGCGCGGTCGAGACATCCGACCAGCGGGTCAGCTTGCGCCGCTCCTCCCAGGGGAAGTCGAACAGGGTCGCCAGCATCTGCGTCGTCAGTTCGATCGAGATGCGCTCGACGAAGTTGAAGGTCTCGTTGCGCGGCAAATTGTCCAGCACGGTCTGCGAACGCTGGCGGATCAGCCTGGCGAGCTCGTCCAGATGCGTCGGCGTGAACATCGGCGACACCGTCTTACGCTGCGCCGAATGCATGGGTTGGTCCATGGCGATGAAGCTCGGCCAGTCATAACCGGGCGGCACGTCGCGAATCGAGATGCCGCCGAGCGTCGAGTCGGAGGAGAAGAGGCCGTGATTGGTGTCGACATGCATGATGTCGTTGTACTTCACCACCGACCAGTACGGCTCGATCGGGGCGTTGGTGCAGTAATGCACTGGCTCTTCCTTGCGCAGTCGCTCGAACCACGGCCACAGCGTGTCGTCCTGGAACAGCCTGGGCGCGCCGGGGTGGAACTGCGCCAGCGGGGTCGCATAAGCCTCCTCACGCGCCCTGCGCATGCGTTCGGCCTTGTCCACTTTAACCGGCGCTTGGATGTTCATGGCAGTGGCTCCAGTGTTTGCTTTCTTACCTCTCCCGCTTGCGGGGGAGGTCGGCGCGAAGCGCCGGGTGGGGGTTCTCTCCACTCGGGGAGTTTCCATTGCGGAAACACCCCCACCCCAGCCCTCCCCCGCAAGCGGGAGAGGGGGCGCAGCTTCCTCGTGGACGTAGTTCGAAGTCACTCTAACGCGAACTCACGCCGCAATCTTGACCGGCAGCGTTTCCAAACCCTTCACGAAGCTCGAATAGACCCGCTTGGGTTCGCCGACCACGTCGATGTGGTCGAATCGCTTCAGGATCTCTTCCCAGATAATCTTGAGCTGGAGTTCGGCAAGCCGCAAGCCGACGCAGCGGTGAATTCCGAAGCCGAAGGAGAGATGCGTGCGCGGACGCGCGCGGTCGATGATGAAATCGTAGGGCTTTTCGATCGCGTCCTCGTCACGGTTGCCCGAGACGTACCACATCACGACCTTGTCACCTTTCTTGATCTGCTTGCCCCGGAACTCGAAGTCGGCGAGCGCGGTGCGGCGCATATGCGCCAGCGGCGTCTGCCAGCGGATCACCTCGGGCACGAAGCTGTCGAGCAAAGCGGGATTCTCGCGCAGCTTGCGGTACTGTTCCGGATGCTGGCTCAGCGCGTAGATCGAGCCCGACATGGTGTTACGGGTCGTATCGTTGCCGCCGACGATCAGAAGAACGAGATTGCCGAGGAAGTTCCTGGCGTCCATGTCCCGCGTCGCCGCCCCGTGCGCCATCATCGAGAGCAGGTCGCTCTTCGGCGGCTGCTCGATGCGCTCCTTCCACAGCCGCGCGAAATAGCCCGCGCATTCCGTCAGCTCGGCCTGCCGTTCGTCTTCGGTGGCGACGAGGCCGTCGGGGCCGGGAATGGTAGTGGCGATATCCGACCATCGCGTCAGCTTGCGGCGATCCTCCCAGGGAAAGTCGAACAGCACTGCGAGCATCTGCGTGGTGAGTTCGATCGACACCTTGTCGACCCAGTCGAACACTTCGCCGCGTGGAAGATTGTCGAGGCACTCGGCCGAGCGCTCGCGGATGCTGAGCGCGAGATTGTCCAGATGCGTCGGCGTGAACATCGGCGCCACGGTCTTGCGCTGGGCCGCATGGCGCGGCGGATCCATCGAGATGAAGCTTTCGCGCCGCAGGTCGGGATCGATGTCGCGGATGGTGATGCCGCCGAGCGCGGAGGCCGAGGAGAACACCGAATGATTGGTCTCGATCTCCATGATGTCATTGTAGCGGGTCACCGACCAGTACGGCCCGAACATCGAGTCCTTGCAGTAGTGCACGGGATCTTCACGGCGCAGGCGATCGAAATAGGGCCAGAACGTATCGGTCCTGAACAATTCAGGATCACCGGGATCGAATTGCTCCAGCGGCAGTGACCTGGCGCGCTTGCACAATGCGTCGAGCTTTGCCGCGCTCTCGATGGTCCCATGCATGACCGTTCTCCCTGACGTGAACCGCGCGTTCTCGTTGAATTCTGCGCTGCGGTATTTGGATTGCAATTACAGCCGGTTGTCTGCGTCGGAGCAAGGGAGAGTTTTGCCACATCCAACCTTTGCGAGAGCATTGGACGCCCCCCGTCCAACGTGACCTACCGCACGCCGCTTGGCCTGAAATCATGTGAGAAATCGATCGAAATCGAGGTAAAATCGAACCCGCCCATCTTGGGGATCGACCAACCTCTGATCTATAGTTTGAGCGGACCAGCTCCGCATCCCGAGGTTGCCGCCGTGAACGATTTGCAATGGGCCCCCATCGGGCCACCCCAACCGGTCCCGCCGCCGCTGCCGCCCACCCGAGTCGACTTCACCGGCGATCGCCCAGAGTTTCGCAAATTGGTCACCAAGGGTGCCATGCTCGAGCTCGTCACCTTCGGCTTCTACCGGTTCTGGCTCGTCACCGACATCCGCCGTCACTTGTGGTCGAACACCGCGATCGACGGCGACGCCGCAGAATATACCGGACGCGGCAAGGAGCTGTTGATCGGCTTCCTGTTTGCGCTCGCGATCCTGGTGCCGATCTATCTCGCTTATTTCCTGGTCGGCATCGAGTTCGAGCGCTGGCAGGGCTTTGCCTCGACGCCGCTGTTCATCAGCTTCTATGCCTTCGGCCAGTTCGCGATTTTTCGCGCGCGGCGCTACCGGCTGACGCGCACGGTCTGGCGCGGCGTGCGGTTCTGGATGGACGGATCGGGCTGGGCCTATTCGGTTCGCGCCATGCTGTGGGGCTTGCTCGTGTTCCTGACGCTCGGCCTGGCGCTGCCCTGGCGTGAGGCGGCGCTGGAGCGCTACAAGATGCGGCACACGCATTTCGGCGATCTGCGAGGCGATTTCGAAGGCGACGGCTGGACGTTCTTCAAGCGCGGCTGGTGGCTGTGGCTGCTGAGCCCGGTTGCGATTGTCATCTTCCCGGCCGCGCCGTTCCTGTATGCCGAGTTCAAGGCGCGCGAGTGGCGCTGGTGGCTCGACGGGATCCGCATCGGCGGCGTGAGCTTGTCCTCGACGTTACCGCACAATGCGTTCTACGGCCTGTACTGGAAGGTGATCGGCTGGTGGCTGCTGCTCACGACCCTGTTCGGTTTCTATGTCGCGGGAGGCGCCGTGGTCGTCGTCAAACTCAGCGGCTTGCCGGCCGGGCAGGCGCTCGGGCCCGATGGCGCGGCCAAGAACATCCCGATGCTGGTGATGATGGTGGTCGGCTATTTCGCCTTCGCCCTTGCCGTCAACATCGTCATGCGCGTCTATCTCCAGCGCGATCTCTGGGCCAAGGTGCTCGAAACCGTCGAGGTGCATGACATCGCGGTCGCGGCGGATGTGCGTGGCAGCGGCGAGCTCGCCAGCGCGCTCGGCGAAGGCTTTGCCGATGGGCTCGATGTCGCGGGATTTTGACCTGTGAGTGATGTGTCCGCCGAGGCCTTGGCGCAGCCCGGGAAACCGACGATCTTCTTCGACGGCGTGTCGAGCCGCAGGCGAAAGGTCACGTTGACGCTCGCAGAGGCGCTCGAGATCGTCGAGGCGAGTGAGACCGAGGGGCGGCAGACGATCGCGCGCTGGGCCTATGCCGATATCCGGCGCGCCGACAGTCCTGCCGGCATCTTGCGCCTTGCCTGCGCTGGCGCGCCGCCGCTGGCGCGGCTAGAGATCCGCGAGGCCGCGCTGGCGGCCGAGGTGACCGCCCGCTGCTTGCTGCTCGACGAGCACCAGACCACGCGTCGCGGTGTCGCAAAGATCGTCGGCTGGTCGTTGGCTGCCGCTGTTTCCATCGTCTGCGTCGTGCTGTTCGGCGTGCCGCTCGCCGCCGACCGCCTCGCGCCGCTGGTGCCCAAGCCGGTCGAACGGCGCATCGGCGATGCCGCCGAGGTCCAGGTGAAGACCATCTTCGGCCGCAGCGTGTGCGAGGATGCGGCCGGGAAGGCGGCCTTCACCAAACTCGTCAATCGCCTGCGCGGCGCCGCCGGCCTCCACGACGACTCCATGACGGCGGGCGTGCTGCCGACCTCGGTGCCGAATGCGTTTGCGCTGCCGGGCGGCAAGGTCTTCGTGATGAAGGGCTTGCTCGACAAGGCCGAAAGCCCCGACGAGCTCGCCGGCATCCTTGCCCACGAGCTCGGCCATCTCAAGCATCACGATAACATGCGCGGCCTCATCTACAATGGCGGCACCTCGTTCCTGATCGGCCTGCTGTTCGGCGACGTCACTGGCTCCTCCGCCGTGATCTTCGCTTCGCGCAGCGTGGTCGAAGCTTCCTATTCGCGGGAGGCCGAAACCAATGCCGACACGTTTGCCATCGAGATCATGCATGCGCTCGGCCGTTCGCCGAAGCCGGCGGCCGAATTGATGTTCCGCATCACCGGCAAGGAAGGCGGCTCCGGCTTCACGATTCTGGCGAGCCATCCGCTCACCGAAGACCGCCTCGCCCGCATGGCCAAGGAGGATCGCCCGGCAAGCGGCTCACCGCTGCTGACGGATCAGGAGTGGCAGGCGTTGAAGGAGATTTGCGGCAACGGGAAGATATAGGCGCCGTCAATGCAAGCGAAGCGATGCAATTCACCCTCTCTTCGCCGATTGACCTCACGGCAATGCCTTGATTGCGATGGCGCCGCATCCCGTGCTCAAAACATGCCAGACGATCGGCGACGCACGAGTGGGAGCCATGAGGGCATGATGCGGCCCGCGTCTGGTCGGCATCCAATGTCAATGCTCGAGGATCAACTGCGATAAAGCACGCACGGAAGGAGGCGTCGGATGTCCGCCGAAATCAAGCAGATCTTGGATCTGCTCCTTGCCCATCCCGGGGCAGTCGTAGCGTTCCTGGGGACGATCTGCGCATCGTATGGAGGCGTACTCGCGGCAGGCTGGCGGGCAGCCAGCTATCTCAACAAGCGAGAGATCGAGGACTGCAGGCGGCAGATCGGTAATCTCACGTCAGGACATCAGCGAGACTTGGATCGGCTTGCCAAGCAGGCCGACGCCGGAGCGCTCATCGATGAGCAATTTCCGAGCATAGGCGAGCTTGAACCGACTGATGTTCCGATCGGTCTTCCGAATGCGGAGTATCACAGGGACTTCAACGTCGTGCTTGCTCCGACTCCGCCGGCGAAGCTCTGGGTTTTCGAGAAGTCGACGCTTAAGGAGATATTCTCGACATGGTTCGGCTCCAGCCTGACGGACGATCCGCACTTGAGCGCGGGATATAAACTCATCTCTGGAGAGCAGGAGGCATCGTGCCTCCTCTGGCGGGGCAAGAGCGAAGTGATTATCGAAGATAACCCCGTGATGAAGCAGATGTATCCGTTTATCATCGTACGCTCGATCCCGCACGAGGCGGGCGCAGACCGAACGACCGGCGAGTTGTTGAATTTCTTCGACTGGCTTCGGATGTGGGACGAGGCGATGCCCAACGCCAAGTTCGAGATTCTCAAGATGCATCGGATACAGAACAAGGCGTATCTTCGGGGCTATTTCAGGTTCACCGGTCTCACGATCGGAGAGAGCCCGATGAAGCCAGCCAGAAAATATGATGAGTATTTTCTCATGCGCCAAGTCTTCGTGGCCCGATCAGACTTGTCAACGACCATCGTTGCCACCGGACTCCCGAATCATGAACTCGTTACCGATCCTTACTATCAACCGTTGAAAGAGTGGTGGGAAGCGCTCCGTCTCGTCAAGACGCGTGTTTCATAGCGACGTCATTCAAAAGGCGAATGCATCGGCCTGTGCCTCAGGGGATTTGCGGCAACGGGAAGGTCTGAGCTTCCGCTTACCTCGTCCCGTAGGCGCGGTCGCCGGCATCGCCGAGGCCCGGCAGGATGAAACCGTTCTCGTCGAGCCCCTCATCCACCGCGGCTGTCCAGATCGGCACATCCGGGTGCAATCCGCGCAGCCGTTCGAGTCCTTCCGGGGCGGCGATCAGGCAGGCCAGGCGAATATCCTTGGCGCCGCGCTCCTTGAGCCGGTCGATTGCGGCCACGGCCGTGTTGGCGGTCGCGACCACCGGCGTCACGACGATGGCGAGCCGCTCGCTAAGATCGGACGGCGATTTGAAGAAATATTCGACCGCTGCAAAACTGTGCGGCTCGCGATAGAGGCCGATATGCGCGATGCGCGCGGTCGGCACCAAATCCATCATGCCGTCGACGAAGGTCGTGCCGGCGCGCAGCATGGGGACGAACACCAGCTTCTTGCCGGCGATCTTGGCCGAATGCATACGCGCAAGCGGCGTGTCGACGACGACGTCGGTGAGCGGCAGGTCGCGCGTCACCTCGTAGCACAAGAGCATGCCGATCTCCTTGATCAGCTCGCGGAACGACTTCGTCGAGATGGATTTGTCCCGCACCAGCGTCAGCTTGTGCTGGACCAGCGGATGATCGACGACCGTGACGCCTTCCATGATCGGATGCCTTTCTTCCTTCTCCCCTCGTGGGAGAAGGTGGCGCGAAGCGCCGGATGAGGGGTACTTTCCGTGAACTCCAGTGAGAGATACTCCCGCGGAAGCAACCCCTCACCCCCTCGCTTCGCGAGGCACCCTCTCCCACAAGGGGAGGGGGTTAGAATACCGTGCCGTCGCTGATCACCTTGAGCGGCGGCGCGCCGTCGGGTCGGCGCGCGAAGGCAATGGCCCGGCCCGCCGCCCAGGTGCCACCTTCCAGAATGCTGGCGAGCGGCAATGACTCCGGCGTGCGGCCGAGCTTCGCGCGGACCAGTTCGGCGAGCCGGTCCAGCAACGCGACGGTCAGTGCGCGCCACTCCACGACAAGCAGCGAGTCCACCGCGTGTGCGCGCTCGGCGTCAGCGGCATCGCGCAGCCGCAGGACCTCGTGATCGACGAACAGGCCGCCATTGCGATATTCGGCAAGTCCGGTGAGGCCGTCGATGTCGGTCACCTCCAGGCCGGCGCGCTGGAGCGGCTCGATCAGCGAGTAGCTCAGCCATTGCGACAGCTTGTGCAGGGGCACGAGACCCGCGGTTGCATCGTCGGTCGCGATCGCCGGATGCCGCCAGCAATCGCCGAGCGGAATTCCGGCAAGTTCAAGCCGTGACGGCCAGATCGGCCCGAGCTGGTTCAGCACCGCGGATAGGATGGCGGGCGCGGCGACGGTGCCGTTGTTCGCCTGCGCCGCAATGTGATCGAACAAGCCGCCTGGCCGCGGCGTGTCGTGCAAGCCGAAAACCTCTGCGTGCCCCGCCACCAGCCGGCCAAGACGTCGCAGCAGGTCCGTGCGTCCTTCGAGGCCGAGCAGCGGATTGGCATCCATGACCCGAAACGCGGATGTGAGCGCGGCGACCGGAAGTTGTGCGATCACGTTCGCATCCACCCTGAAGGGAGCGCGCGCATCGCCGGAAAAGAGGCCGCTTGCAAACATGTCGAGGCTTGCGATCGCAAGCCCCTCGGATCGACCGATGCTTTCCCCCGTCACGGCGTCGCGGTAGCGCCAGGCTGCACCGGCGCCGGCATCGAGCAGCACGCTGACGATCGCAAGGTCGAACTCCGCGCGCGCCCGCGCCGCGCGGTCCGGCCATGCCGCGGCATCCGCAAGGCGCGCCCAGCGGTCGACGCCGCCAAGCACAAAATGCCGCCACCGCGCGTGGAAGGGAATATCGAGCGTGGGATAGGCCCGGCGCGTGACCGCGAGCACGGCGTCCGCGACCCCATCCATGCGATCGAGGTCGATCGTGAAATGCTTGAGCCCGTCGCGCAGGCCGAGTTCGAGCATCTGGCCGGCACGCGCGCGAACCGCCTTTGCGGTGAGCAGCGAACGTGCCTGCAGTTCCAAAGCGTCCGCCATCGCCTATCAGTATTTCTCGAGCGAACGCCCGACCACGCCGTTCACATCCTTCTCGGGCGCAACATCGGTCGAGTAGTAGCCGGCGGCCTTCTTCGCGGCGATCTCGACATAGGCATCGGCCGGAATGAGCTCCGGCGGGATCGGCACGCGCTCGACGATGTCGATGCCCTGCGAGGTGAGCGCGTCGTGTTTCATGTCGCTCATCGACAGGAAGCGGTCGATGCGCTTCAGCCCGAGCCAGTGGATCGTGTCCGGCATCAGTTGCTGGAAGCGCGCATCCTGGACGCCGGCGACGCATTCGGTGCGCTCGAAATAAGCGGCGGCCGCATCGCCATCCTCCTGGCGCTTGCGCGCATTGTAGACCAGGAATTTGGTGACCTCGCCGAGCGCGCGCCCCTCCTTGCGGTTGTAGATCACGAGCCCGAGCCCGCCATCCTGCGCGCCGCGCGCGGACTCCTCGATGCCGTGGATGAGATAGGGCCGGCAGGTGCAGATATCGGAGCCGAACACGTCGGAGCCGTTGCACTCGTCATGCACGCGGCAGGTGATCTGGGTGCGATGGTCGGGCAGCTTGGTCACGTCGCCGAACATGTAGACGGTGGTGCCGCCGATCGGCGGCAGAAACACCTTCATGTCCGGCCGCGTCACCAGTTCCGGGAACATGCCGGCGGTCTGCTCGAACAGCGTGCGCCGCAGCTCGGTCTCGCTGGTGCCGAAGCGCTCCGCGAGGCCGGGCAGGTGCCAGACCGGATCGATCGCGATCTTCACCACCGACACGCTGCCATTGGCGTGCACGACGTCGCCGTCGGCACGCAGCCGTTTTGCGGCGAGCGCCTCGCGGATCTCCGGCAGGTCGAGCCGCGCGCGCGTCACCGCGATGCTCGGTCGGATGTCGGAGCCCTCGGCAATCTCCTTGCGGAAATTCTCGGCGACGAGATGACCCCAGGGATCGAGCGCGACGATCTTGGCCGGATCGCTCCATTGCGGAAACGGGCCGATGGTCGCCGCCGGAAACGTGTTGGTGAGATCGGGACGCCGGATCGGGTCGAGTGCGCCGGCGGAGACCGCGAGCGCCCGGTACATCGCGTAGGATCCGCCATGACTGCCGATCACGTTGCGCTCCTGCGCGCGCGACACCGTGCCGATGACCGGTCCCCGCGCCCGCGCGTCCGCGGCGCCCCAGTGAATCGGGAAGGCGGCCTTCCTTCCCGGCTCTGGATGGGAGGTGAGGCGGATGTGGTCGGTACGGTTCGCGCGGCTCATGACCAAACTCCAAAAAAGCCAACGGCCCGCCGCTCGGACGGGCCTGGCTCGGTCGCGTTGCCGGCGCAGGACACTGGCGACGCAAGATCAATCTGACATATTGTAGCGGCGAGCCGCGACAGACAAGTTAATCGTGATGCGCGAGCGGGGCCGTTCGCTGCCAAATTTCCGTCCTCAACGAGCCGGCAGGGCTCGCCTGAACGCCGCGCCCTTGCGCTGGCCGACGTGGCCATTCTGCCTGCGCGATCGGTGTAAGGAATTGAAATATTGTTGTTTTTTCTGTTTTCAAGGGGCGGCGCATCGTTTGCGCGGGGGGAGGCGTCAAGTTCTGGACAAGACGTACGATCAGACCTCTCGTAGAGATCGCCTTTACCTTGGAGACCGCCATGCCTGCCGCCAGCTACGTCGACCCCCGCAACGGACAGCTCTATCCGCTCGACCAGCCGCGCTGGTGCTCGGACGAGCGCACGCCGCTGCTGGTGACGCCGGGGCCAGGGCTGTCGCGCGAGGAGATCGAGCCCCGCACGCGGTCGCTCTGGCGCTACCGCGCGGCGCTGCCGGTGGAAATCAAAAATCCGATCACGCTCGGCGAAGGCTGCACGCCGCTGGTCGCGCAGGCCTGGGGTGACCTGCGCCCGTTGTTCAAGCTCGAATGGTTCAATCCCACCGGCAGCTTCAAGGACAGAGGCTCCTCGGTGATGCTGTCCTTCCTGCGGCAGATCGGTGTCGACGCCATTTTGGAGGACAGCTCCGGCAATGGTGGCTCGTCGATGGCCGGGCTCGGCGCCGCCGGCGGCATGCGTGTGAAGATCCTGGCGCCTGCATCCACATCGCCGGCCAAGATCGCGCAGGTGCGCGCCTATGGTGCGGCGGTGCAGCTCGTCGAGGGCCCGCGCGAGGAGTCGGAGGCTGAGGCCATCCGCCAGTCACACCAGACTTTTTACGCCAGCCACAATTGGCAGCCGTTCTTCCTCGAAGGCACCAAGTCGCTCGCCTATGAGATCTGGGAAGACCTCGGCTTCCGCGCGCCCGACAACGTCATCGTTCCCGTCGGCGCCGGCAGCAGCCTCCTGGGCTGCGCTTTCGGTTTCCGCGAGCTGTTGAGGGCCGGCCAGATCGCAAAGCTGCCGCGCCTGTTCGCGGCGCAGCCGCAAAACTGCTCGCCGATCGACGCGAGCTTCAAGGCCGGCGTCGATACGCCCGTGACGCGCGAGGTCGACAAGACCATTGCCGAAGGCACCGCCATCAAGAATCCCCTGCGCCTGCGCGAGATCATCGGTGCGCTGCGTGAAAGCGCCGGCGGCACCGTTGCGCTCACCGAGGATGAGATTATCGCTGCGCTCCGCCGCCTCGCGCGGCAGGGCCTGTTCGCCGAGCCGACCAGCGCCAGCGCGGCTGCAGCACTTGAAAAACTCTCTGCTGCCGGAGCCATCAAGGCCAACGAGACCACGGTCGCGGTCCTCACCGGCACCGGCCTCAAGGCCGCAACCACCGTTGCCGACCTCGTGCAATAGCCGGGCGCTCAACGGCTCTGATGCGGCCGATCGCCGGGATTGACTTCTTTTTTGAACCTTCGGCGACCGTCGCCAGCCTCATCAGGATCGATGTCGATCGAAGGGAGAGTTCCATGACCGCACAGGACCCGTTTGCCGGCTTCAAGGCAGTCCAGAAGGAAGCCTGGTCGTTGTTTACGCCGATGGAAGTGTTCACGACGCCATCGGCGGCCAGGCTCGTGAATTTCGCCGCGGTTGCCGCCGGTCAACGGCTGCTCGACGTCGGCTGCGGCACCGGCGTCGTTGCCATCACGGCGGCGCGCCGCGGTGCGAAGGTCAGGGGTCTCGATCTGTCGCCGGTCCTGATCGAACGCGCCCGCGAACATGCGCAACTGATGAACCTCGATGTCGATTTCAAGGAAGGTGACGCCGAAAGCCTGCCCTATGGCGACAACGAATTCGACGTGGTGCTCAGCCAGTTCGGCCACATGTTCGCGCCGCGCCCTGACGTCACCATTGCCGAGATGCTGCGCGTGTTGAAGCCGGGCGGCACCATCGCCTTCTCCACCTGGCCGCCGCATCTCTATGTCGGACGGATGTTCGCGCTGATCGGGCGCCATTTGCCGCCGCCCGAGGGCGTTGCATCGCCGGTCTTGTGGGGCGATCCGAGGATCGTCACCGAGCGCCTCGCGGGCAAGGTGAAGGACCTCTCCTTCGAGATGGACATGATGACGCCCTCCGCGCTCAGCCCGCAGCACTTCCGCCGCACCATGGAAGCGACCATCGGACCTCTGATCAAGCTCGTCGCCGAGTACAAGGACGAACCGGAGAAGCTCAAGAGCTTGCGTGCCGAATTCGAAGCGCTGATCTCGGATTATTTCGACGGCGGCAACAACGTGATGCGCCAGCAATTTTTGATGACGAAGGCGAGGAAGGTGTGAGGCTGATGCGATAAGGAGCCGTGATCGCGACTGCTTTTCCCTTCTCCCCTTGTGGGAGAAGGTGGATCGCCGCGTAGCGGCGAGACGGATGAGGGGTCTCTGTCCGCATGCAGGATTGTGAGATATGAATCCCGGATAGAACCCCTCATCCGGCGCTTCGCGCCACCTTCTCCCACAAGGGGAGAAGGAAGGGAGCTTTCTACTCTGCTAAATTGTTCACCCGCTTCACCCACTCGCGCACGTCCGCGAGCACGTCCGGGAGCGCCGCCTTGACCTCCTGCACGGTCATGCCGGCCTTGATGCGGGGGTCGTAGAGCAAATTGAGGATGTACTGGTCGTAGACGTCGAAATAGCCCATCGAGACGTTGTCGTTGAACATGGTCCAGGGCACGCTCGTAGTGTCGTTGATCGGGCCGAGCGATTGCAGCAGCTCCTCATAGGCGCAGTCGAGAAAGACGAAGTCGCCGTTGTCGACGGTGAGGATGACGTCGGAATGCTCGATCTCGAAATTGTCGTTCTTGCGGAAGCCGGACAGGCATTGCGGATCGAGCGAGGTGCGGATCTCGCGCGCTTTCTCCGCGCCGTAGAAGCTGGAAATGGTGCGAAACAGGTCGCGGTCGCGAACGAGCTTCACCCGCACGTTCGCCGCCTCGCTGCTGTCGATCATGGCGATGTCGAGATGCTGCACGTGCTTGGCGATGTCGGCCACGACCTTGGCGAGCTGCGCCTTGCGGTCGGCGCGGTCGCTCTCGGCGAACACGCGCACCGGCCCGTCGAACTTGCGGATGCGGTCGACGCGGCCGGCGAGGTGGTATTCGGCGCCGAACGCCGTCTTCAGAAAGCCCTCGACGATCTCGCCGTCGGTAAAGCTCTTCTTCTCGGCGCGCTGGCGTGCGGCGATCGCGGGCAGTTCGCCCGCGACGGCAATGGTAGCGGTGTCAGGCGCGAATGCTAACGCTGCGAGCGCCAAGAGGGCGATGCGAAGGCCAGGCGAGGGCGGGTCCAGTGCACTCATCGTTGTGCGACGCTGCCGTATTCGCGTCGCGCGCACAAGACCGCAAATTCACGCGCCCTGCGGGTTCCCGCTGTGGCCCGCCGGCTAGTTGTTCAGCACGACCACCGTGGTGCCGACCGAGACGCGGCCGTAGAGGTCGCTGACGTCGTCATTGGTCATGCGGAAGCAGCCCGAGGACACTGCCTGGCCGATCGTCTCCGGCTCGTTGGAGCCGTGGATGCGGTAGAGGGTCGAGCCGAGATAGATGGCGCGCGCGCCGAGCGGATTCTCGATGCCGCCCTTCATGTGGCGCGGCAGGTCGGGCCGCCGAGCCAGCATCTGCGACGGCGGCGTCCAGTCCGGCCACTCCTTCTTGGCGGTGATCCTGTGCACCCCGCCCCAGCGGAAGCCGTCGCGGCCGACGCCGATGCCGTAGCGCAAGGCCTGGCCGTTTTGGAGCACCAGATAGAGCCGGCGTTCGGTGGTGTTCACCACGATCGTGCCGGGCGCGTAAGTCCCGGTATAGGTGACGGTGGTGCGGAGGATCGGGCTCGAACCGCCGCGGAAGAAGTTCGGGCCGCCGCCCATGATGTCGCGCGTGTCGAACTCTTCGGCGAACGCGCCGCCCGCCGTGGCCGACAGCAGTGCGATGGCGGCAATCGGCGCGGCAAAAAACCGGATCATTGTTTCCCCCAGCAAAACTCGATTCAACGAAAGCCAGAGGCCATATTTGCGGGCATTCCGCAAGCCACGGCCCCGTGAGGGCCGTCATCCTTAACGATTGGCGTTACCAAATTCGCAAGCCGCGCCAATTGACCGAAAAAAGCATTAGCCAAACCGGCGCGTCGTCACGCCGGGCAGGGCAGCCTTGCCCGCTATTGCTTTGACGGAAGCCGCGAACAATGATTGATCGGAAGGATCGTTGGAAATTGCCGGTTGCGGGAGCCTTGGGATGAACGGTGCGGAAAGCCTGGTGCGGACGATGGTCAAGGGTGGGGTCGACGTCTGCTTCTCCAATCCAGGCACCTCCGAGATGCATTTTGTCGCAGCGCTCGACCGCGTGCCCGGCATGCGCTGCGTGCTCGGCCTGTTCGAAGGCGTGGTGACGGGCGCCGCCGACGGCTATTTCCGCATGAAGGGCACGCCGGCCTCGACGCTGCTGCATCTCGGCCCCGGCCTCGCCAACGGACTTGCCAATCTGCACAACGCCAAGAAGGCGAATTCCGGCATCGTCAACATCGTCGGCCAGCACGCGGTCTACCACATCGGCTTCAACGCGCCGCTGACCTCCGACATCGAGGGCCTGGCCCGGCCGATGTCGTCCTGGGTGCGCACCTCGCCGGATTCCAAATCGGTTGCCGCCGACGGCGCCGCGGCGATTGCCGCCGCCAAAAGCGCGCCGCCGCAGATCGCGACCCTGATCCTGCCCGCCGACACCGCCTGGAACGAGGCTGACGGCATCGCCGAGGTGCCGGCCGAGCAGCAGCGCGCAAGCTATTCGCCGCAGGCGGTCGAGCAGGCCGCCAAGATCCTGCACGGCGACGGCGAGGGCACGCTGTTGCTGATGACCGGCAGCGCGCTGAGCGAGCAGGGGCTGGCGCTGGCCGAGCGCATCGCCGGCAAGACCGGCTGCACCGTGATGGGCCCGACCTTCCGTCCCAAGATGGCGCGCGGCCGCGGCCGTTTCTCGATCGATCGCATTCACTACGTCATCGACAACGCGCTGCCGATGCTGGCGAAGTTCCGTCACATCGTGTTGGTCGAGTCCGACGATCCCGTGGCGTTCTTCGCTTATCCGAACAAGCCGAGCATACTCAAGCCCGAGGGCTGCGAGGTGCATCGCATGACCTCCTGGGGCGAGAACTCGGTCGCAGCGCTGGAGGCGCTTGCGGGCGCAGTGAAGGCGAGCGCGAAGGACGTCCAGCCGCAGGCCTTGCAGGAGCCGGTCAAACCGACCGGCGCGCTCACCCACGCCTCGATCGCGCAGGCGATCGCTTATGCGATCCCCGAGAACGCGATCATGGTCGACGAGTCGCTGACCACCGGCCGCGCCTTCTTCCCCCCGACCGCCGCGGCCGCCCCGCACGACTGGCTCCAGAACATGGGCGGCTCGATCGGCTTCTCCACGCCGCTGTCGATCGGTGCCGCGATCGCCTGTCCCGACCGCAAGGTGATCTGCATGGTCGGCGACGGCAGCGCGATGTACACCATCCAGTCGCTATGGACGCAGGCTAGAGAGAACCTCAACATCGTCACCATCGTGTTCGCCAACCGCATCTACCAGATCCTGCGCGGCGAGTTCGACAATGTCGGCGCCGGCGAGCCCGGCCAGCGCGCCAACGACATGCTCCGGCTCGACCGGCCGACGCTGGATTTCGTGGCGTTGGCGAAGGGCATGGGCGTGCCAGGCCGCGCGGTCACCAACGCCGACGAGTTCAACAAGGCACTGGCCGAAGCCGTCGCCGAGCCCGGACCGCGGCTGATCGAAGTCAAGATGTAAGGTCTGGTCGATTGCGCCGCGAATTCCGGCCCTCATCCTGAGGAGCCCGCGGTACGCGGGCGTCTCGAAGGATGGTCATAGGCGGGATAGGGGCCTTCATGGTTCGAGACGCGCGTTCCGCGCTCCTCACCACGAGGGTCTGGTGACGGCGCAACTGAGGGCGCGTAATGGATCGGGAGGCAAAATGCAGACCGAGCTGAACAAGGTGGTCGCGGCGCTCCGGGACTTCTACGCCCACGAAGGATTCCTGTTCGAGAAGGACATCGGCGAGCGGACGATCACGCATCGCTTCGCCGTTCATCTGGAGCGGCAGTTTTCGGGCTGGGCGGTCGACTGCAACTATGATCGGCTCGGCGAGCGCACGCTGCATCTTCCGCACGGCACGATTATCTCCACCGACGATCATCTGGGAAAGTCGATCTATCCCGACGTCGTCGTGCACCAGCGCGAGATCCCGAACAATCTGCTCGCTGTCGAGATCCGCAAGGCAAGCAATCATACCTCGCTCGAGCACGACCAGCACAAGCTGATGGCGCTGACCGATGCGCATGTCTGGTTCGCCTATTGGATCGGCGTGTTGCTGGTGCTGGACAAGCACAATGTGACGACATCGGAGGTCTATGTCGGCGGCGTCGTCGATCGTCCGCTGTCACTCTGGTTCGCGACGCGGCTTGAGGAGATTGGATCAGGTACGCCGCATTGAGATGTCGCGTGAACAAAGGCCGCACGGGGCAGGGCGGCCTTTGCTCGGATGGCTCGAGCATGATCCGGAAAAGTGCGAAGCGGTTTTCCGAAAAGATCATGCTCAAACAACAATCTAAAGCGCGATGATGATTCATCCTCATCTCATCGCGCTTTATTGCGCCGGGGCGACCAGCGCAACGGAACGTCAATGCAGGGGGGCGCCCTGGCCCAGCGCATAGGTCACGAGATCCTTTAGCTGGAAATCGGGACCGGTCACCGGCGCCCATTGCGGGTCGAGCGACAATACGGAGGCATTGTCGCCGAACATCATGCCGAGGAAGACTTCGGCCACGATGCGTCCGCCCACCGGCCCGAGCTGCGGCGTGTTGATCGGGCCCGGTGCACCGGTGGCCGGGATCGTCACGGCGGTCTGGAACTGCCGCGCCTCGGCCAGGATGTAGGTCCAGAGCGGGCAGTTGCCGGCAAACACGCCGTTCGCGATGGTCGCGATCTTGACTTGCGGATCGCCCGGTCCCGCCTCGTCGACGGCCTTGCCGATGATGATCTCGTCGTCGGTGAGCGGCGTCAGATTCATCGCCCTGGCGACCGCCTGGCCGGACGGCAGTCCGAGCCGCCAGCTGCGCTCGAGATTGCGCAGCGCGAGCGACGATGGATTGGACGCGACTTCCGGCGGCAAGTGGGCGAGCGGGTCGACCAGCGACGCATCGATGCGATAGGCGAACTGGAGCCGCCTCTTGTTGTCGGCATTGGTGTCGTCGTCCTCGACGCCGTAGGCGCGGGTGTCGAGATCGATGAAGCGGCCCCAGTCCATCGCGCGTCCCGGGCCCATGGCGCGGAAGCCGGTCAACGCGTTCTTGTCGGGATTGTTGGGATCGGGAAAGATCTGCAACAGCATGTTGGCCGCATCGTTCAGCCGATAACCGGGGCGGATCATGGAGTGCCCGAGCCGGTAGGCCGCGACCGAGAACTCGACCGGCATGAACGGATAAGTCTTCCAGTGATAGTGGGCGAGCTTGCTGCGGTCGTAGCTGCCTGCGGTCTTCAACTCGTCCAGCACGCTGGCGTGGACGATGCGCGGCAGGAAGTCGTTCAGCACGACGTATTGATAGTGGAATCGAACGCGCTGCTGCACGTCTTCGAACGACAGGCTGTCATTGTCGTCAACCATGCGGTTGTGAAAGCGCAGCATCAAGGCCTGGAACTGCGAGACGATGCTGTTCTCGTCGTTGCGGGGATCGCCGATCAGCGCGCGGCCCTTGAAGCGCGGCAGGTCGCTGGCATCGGGCACGCCGGCGCCGGTCAGCTTCTCGCCAAGGCGAAACTTGATCCCGTCATACATGTAGGGCTGGTCGTTCGGACCGCGGCCGTAGAGATTGTCCAGATCGAGCGCCGGCGTACGGAAGTCGACAAGCCCGTCGGGATCCTGCTGCTTGGTCAGCGAGCTCACCGGGTCGAAGGTGATGTCGTGGTCGATGAACTGGCCGAAATAGGTGTAGAGCGCGGGAATGCCGCTCTCCTCCGCGTCCGGCCCGTCCTTCGGCCCATCGAAGTCGGCGACCATCTTGTTGGCCAGCGCCGAAAGGTTCGCGACGTTGTCGGCGTCGTTCGGACCGAATTTCGCCGGGGTAAGCTTGCGGAACATGCGGCCGAAGCGGCCTTGCGAAAGCGGCGAACGGGTCGCGTTCAGACCGCGCGGAATAATGCTGTGGCGGCTGCTCATTGAAACACCTCCCTGAAAAGTAACGACGGAAAATAACTAAAGCTAAAGTTGTTCGTAAAAGGATATGCAGGCGATGCTAGACCCGGCGTTGCGAAGCCACAAGCCGTCCGACGGCCCGGCGCGCGAAGTCGACGCTGTTCCCGAAGCAAGCGTCGGGGACAAGCTGTGGCTGTGCTTTGCAAATTCTTCCCGGAGCGATGACGGATAACATTCTCGTCATCGATTGGCGCAAGTGGCTCTACGCCATCTCAATTCGCCGGACTGTCGGTGAAGCGGACCGTCTTCACGCAAAAATTGTGGCGGCGTGCGCAACATGTGCACACGCCGCCACGTCCTCAATAATAGCGCTGTTGCGAGAACGCGTAGCGCGGATTGATGCCGCAATAGGCCGAGGTGCCTGAGGCCGTGGCGAGGCACTGCTGATAGCTCGCAAACTGGCAGTTGCCGGGATAGCCCCAGATGCGGCCCTGCAGACAATATCTGTCGTTAGCCGGATATGCCTGGGCTGCCGGGAATGTCGCGGCAGCCAGCGCTGCGAGCGATGCGAGAGTGAGGATGGTGCGGCGCATTTCAGACTCCTTCGAGAACGGGTGGATGGGAAAATATCAGCCGAGCCTTCGCGTTCCAGGGCCCTCTGATGCATGTCGTGCCTGCCTTGGTGTCGGCGGCGCGCGCTGCGTTCGCGATGAGCCACATCATGACGCAGGCTTTGGCCTGCTATGTGATCTCGGCCACAGTCCACTCCCGGGTTCCAGCCTATCGTGGGCGCACTTGCACGCGTCGATCCCGGAGGACTACGCTTGCGTCATTCGGATAGGTATTTTTGGAGGATCTGATGCAAAGGCCATACTTGCTGGCTGCGACAGCAGCGCTGGCGCTTATCATGCAAACACCGCTCGCGCTGGCGCAGAGCGCTCCAGCCGCCGGCGGAGCCGCGGCACCGGCTGCCACGACGACCGCGCCGGCTGCGACGACAACGACGCCGAGCGCGACCACCGACACATCGAGCCAGCCGTCCGACTCCAAGAGGAGCGCCTCAAAGAAGCCGGCGAAAAAGAAGATGACTCGGCAGCAGGAGATCGATCATTCGGTCGACAGCGGCACCGTTCCCGCGCGCTACCGCAGCTCGGTGCCCAAGCAGTACCAGCAATACGTTCCGTTCGATAAGCAGTGACGGACGCCACGGCGGCGCGAGCCGCCTGTGCGCACCATCTGCCTGGTGCGGCCCTCTCCCCGTCATTGCGAGGAGCCCTTGCGACGAAGCAATCCAGCCTGCCACAGCGGAGAGACTCTGGATTGCTCACATGGGGAATGTGTGTGTCAAGGATGAGCAGTCACCTTTTTGTTCGACTGCAGCCACCTCTTCGTCCCGACCGCGGGTTCTGCAGGATGGCGCGCGCAGATCAAGTCAAGGCCGGCCTGTTAGGGCCGCCGCGAAGCGGCTTGGCCTTGAGTTGAGCGAGCACGCCATCATGCTTGGTGCGTTGGGCCGATAGGAGCTCCTCGCGTTGGCGGTTCTGTCAGGGCATCTGCCATCCTCGCATTTGCGATCCAAGGGTCGAGCCGGTTCGACGATCTGGGTTGCTTGCCAGATCAAACTCACATTCGGTCGTCGCACAAGGCGACTGCACCACGATTCCGCTTGCGGCGGGCAGGCTCGAGAGGACGAGGCCATTCTTCGTTGCGGCGTTTGAAGCCATGCAATCCATCGGTTCGTCCACCCGGATCTTCCGAGACTGATCGGGCCTCGGCAGATGGGTTATGGTTCTTTCGTTGCGCGCGGGCGGCGAAGCACGCCGCTTGGTGCGGTCCGGATCAGGCGGCGGGCTTCATCACGGCCCCCTCGATGGTCTCGCCCGCGGTGACATACTTCCACAAGGTCACGAGAAGCTTGCGCGCCAGCGCCACGATCGCGCGCTTGCGGCCTTGCGGGCTTCGCTCCTTGAACCAGCGCGTCAGGGCCGACTGCGGCTGGTGACGTATCCACAGCCAGGCGAGCTGGATCATTGTGGTCCGCAGCCTGGGATTGCCGGCCTTCGACACGCCCTGCTCGTGCCGGATGCCTCCGCTTTGCCACGGCGTCGCCGCAAGCCCCGCATAGGCGGCGACCTGGCGGCGGTTGGAGAACTGCCGGTAGAACGCCTCCGACCAGAGCACGGCCGCAAAGTTGGCGCCGAGCCCTTTCAAGGCCAGCAGCATCGCCACCGGATCCGGCGCGACCTTGTCTGCAGCGTTCTTGTCTGCAGGCTTCCGGGCTGCGGCCAGCAGAGCATCTCGCGCGGCCTCGACCGCCTTGATCTGTTCCAGAAGCAGTTCGACCCGATCGAGCTCGCGGCCGATCTGCGCCTTCAAATGCGAAGGCAGCTCCCGCCCGTCGCCCGTGCGCAAGGCCTCAAGCCGCGCCCGCCGATTGCGCCGCAGCGGCACGTAGTCGGATATCCCCTGCGCGAACAGAAGACCCTTGATCCGGTTCACATGCGTGATGCGCTCGGCGATCAGCGTCGCTCGTTCGCGACACAGCCTGCGCCGGTCCTCCTCTTCAGGCGAGGGCGCAACCACCATCGCACAGACCCGCGGCTCGCCGCGCTTGTAGGCCAGAAGCGCCCGCAACAGCGCCTCGCCATCGAGCCTGTCAGTCTTGGCCCGCCGCCGCCGTCGCGACGTCGCAATCGAGGCGGGATCGACCACGTGGCTCTCAATGCCGTTCTGTTGCAGAACACGGTGCAGCCAGAACCCGTCCAGCCCAGCTTCCTGGATCGTGATGATCGGATAGCTCTCACATGGGGAATGTGTGTGTCAAGGATGAGCAGTCACCTTTTTGTTCGACTGCAGCCACCTCTTCGTCCCGACCGCGGGTTCTGCAGGATGGCGCGCGCAGATCAAGTCAAGGCCGGCCTGTTAGGGCCGCCGCGAAGCGGCTTGGCCTTGAGTTGAGCGAGCACGCCATCATGCTTGGTGCGTTGGGCCGATAGGAGCTCCTCGCGTTGGCGGTTCTGTCAGGGCATCTGCCATCCTCGCATTTGCGATCCAAGGGTCGAGCCGGTTCGACGATCTGGGTTGCTTGCCAGATCAAACTCACATTCGGTCGTCGCACAAGGCGACTGCACCACGATTCCGCTTGCGGCGGGCAGGCTCGAGAGGACGAGGCCATTCTTCGTTGCGGCGTTTGAAGCCATGCAATCCATCGGTTCGTCCACCCGGATCTTCCGAGACTGATCGGGCCTCGGCAGATGGGTTATGGTTCTTTCGTTGCGCGCGGGCGGCGAAGCACGCCGCTTGGTGCGGTCCGGATCAGGCGGCGGGCTTCATCACGGCCCCCTCGATGGTCTCGCCCGCGGTGACATACTTCCACAAGGTCACGAGAAGCTTGCGCGCCAGCGCCACGATCGCGCGCTTGCGGCCTTGCGGGCTTCGCTCCTTGAACCAGCGCGTCAGGGCCGACTGCGGCTGGTGACGTATCCACAGCCAGGCGAGCTGGATCATTGTGGTCCGCAGCCTGGGATTGCCGGCCTTCGACACGCCCTGCTCGTGCCGGATGCCTCCGCTTTGCCACGGCGTCGCCGCAAGCCCCGCATAGGCGGCGACCTGGCGGCGGTTGGAGAACTGCCGGTAGAACGCCTCCGACCAGAGCACGGCCGCAAAGTTGGCGCCGAGCCCTTTCAAGGCCAGCAGCATCGCCACCGGATCCGGCGCGACCTTGTCTGCAGCGTTCTTGTCTGCAGGCTTCCGGGCTGCGGCCAGCAGAGCATCTCGCGCGGCCTCGACCGCCTTGATCTGTTCCAGAAGCAGTTCGACCCGATCGAGCTCGCGGCCGATCTGCGCCTTCAAATGCGAAGGCAGCTCCCGCCCGTCGCCCGTGCGCAAGGCCTCAAGCCGCGCCCGCCGATTGCGCCGCAGCGGCACGTAGTCGGATATCCCCTGCGCGAACAGAAGACCCTTGATCCGGTTCACATGCGTGATGCGCTCGGCGATCAGCGTCGCTCGTTCGCGACACAGCCTGCGCCGGTCCTCCTCTTCAGGCGAGGGCGCAACCACCATCGCACAGACCCGCGGCTCGCCGCGCTTGTAGGCCAGAAGCGCCCGCAACAGCGCCTCGCCATCGAGCCTGTCAGTCTTGGCCCGCCGCCGCCGTCGCGACGTCGCAATCGAGGCGGGATCGACCACGTGGCTCTCAATGCCGTTCTGTTGCAGAACACGGTGCAGCCAGAACCCGTCCAGCCCAGCTTCCTGGATCGTGATGATCGGATAGCTCTCGCGGGTCCTGGCCTCCGCCTTGCGCCTGAGTTCCGCAAACAGCTTCATCAGCTCAGCCGTATCGCCGGCCGTGACGCTGTGCCTGGACATCTTCTCGCCCGTACCAGGCGAAAGTGACGTAATCACCCACGTCGAACGGCTCAGTTCCAAAGACACAAAAATTGCGCCAAACTGCGTCCGGATAGCGGTCGGTCCGTCGGAAGGATGATCGAGCAACATCGTCGTCTCCAGGTTGAGGGGGTCAGCAACCTCAGTCTGGCCTCAGACCTGGTCGCTATCCACTCCCCATGGAATCTTCGCTACACTCGCAATGACGGATCCTCCGGTGGCGGTCTACGGTCGCGCTGCTAGAGTAAGCTAAAGCCTCGGGGGTTCGTAATGAGCGATGACGTGAAGGATGCTGGCCTGGTGGCGATGATCAGCAGCATCCTGGGAGGCAGCAAGCGCGCAGACGTAATCGCGCCGCCTCCGCTCACTGACGTTCCGCCGACCGCGCCGTCGAACGGATTTGAGGCGGTCGCAGCGTCAATTTCCGAGGCGGCAGCGTCGAAGCGCGAAGATGCGCCCAATGCCTCGCCGGCCTCCACAAAGCCAATCGAGCCGCCCGCGCAATTCGTTACGACAGCGGACGGCAAACGACGGCTGCCTGCGGAGACGATTGCCGATCTCGTGCTCGGTGAGTTGCGCAAGCTGGATGATTTTCCCGCGTCCGGCACCTCGGTCACGGTCTATGGCTACCGGCATTGGAACGCCATGATCACGTTCGCGCCGTTCTCGACCACGTTCCGGAATGCAACGCGGTTCCGCCAGGCCATACCCGATCTCGTCTTCAAGCTGCGCCGTTTCGTCGAACTTGAGATATAGTCCGGGCAATCGCCTGCGCTGGTCCAGCGCGCAATCCCTGGTGATCGCGGCGCGAACGCGCCGCCGTCACCCAAACAGTTCGACAGGATTCTCAAGTTGAGCGTCGCCTTTACCAAAGAAGAGAGCGCCGAGACTGCGTCCGAGACGCTGTTGCCGGACCGCTCGATCTCGCCGCATCCAAACCTGGTGACCGAAGCGGGCCTGCAGGCGTTGCAGCGGCAGCTTCGAGAAGCGCGCGAGGCCTATGAGGCCGCGCAGCGCATCGAGGACGTCAACGAAAAACGCCGGCAGTCGGCGGTCCCCTTGCGCGACGCACGCTATTTGACTGAACGACTGCGCACGGCGCAACTGGTCCCCAATCCAACGTCAACCGATACGGTCGCCTTCGGCAGCACGGTTACCTTCAGCCGCGCCGACGGCCGCGTGCAGACCTATCGCATCGTCGGAGAGGACGAAGCCGAACCAAAGGCCGGCTCGATTTCGTTCGTGTCGCCGGTCGCGAAGTCGCTGATCGGGAAAGCCGTCGCAGATGTGACCGGTTCGGGCAATCAGGAGATCGAGATTCTGTCGATTGCGTAGGGACGCGATCGAGGTACGAGCCTCAACGAGGCATGACATTGGACGAGAAGCTTGATGGTGGGCGCACACGGGATCGAACTTTGGGCCTCTCCCGTGTGAAGTAGGACGCCGTGTTCAGAATGGTCTACAATAATAGGTTATTTTGAACACTCGTCGAGTGCTGGCACTTATTTTCGCACGTCGACGATTTCGGTAAATACAAAATTGACGACCGTTCTTTCTTTGGGAGCGGTCTGTCGGCGTTCCCGTTAATGTCTTCGTTGAATCAGAGGTTTGCCGCCCGCTTGTACATCCCTGCCAGCGCACCGACTATCGACCCGAGGCATAGAGGCACACCAAAGACGGTCAGCGCCCAAAAGGCGAGCAGCAGGAAATGTCCTAGCAAACCTTCTCCAACAATATCACCGCGGAGCCAGAGATGTGCTGTGCCCGCTGCAGACAGCAGACAGCCGGCAATGCCCATTTTCATCCAAGTTGTTGGGCGTGGGTCACGTCGCGCGAAATGCAGAGACCCCCATGCGGCCACCAAAGCCAGCACCACCCAAAGGACTGCAATCACAAACATGGGGCAACCTCCTACCGATCCGAGCTACGGATCGATATTCAATTCAGTTGCCGCGGCACCAGCAATCGATGCATCGTCAATATCGGCGAGTGTCTTCATCGAGCGCTCACCTTGGCGATTGACTTGGATCAGGGTTCGATCTTCCCCGGTAACGCTGGCATAAACCTCGTGATCAATGATTACGGGTCGAGAGGATCCCAAGCCAGGAGACTCGATCAGTTGCTCGCTGTTGCTGCTCTGGTCCACGATCACGAGGTTGTAGTGATAGGGGCTAGTGTTTGTCCTCGTTCTGAGAAATGCGACCAGCGAACCATCGACCGACGCCGTCGGATAGTTGGCTATACCCGCTGACACAAATAGCGGGGTCATCATCCGGGACGGCGAGTCGATTGTCGCCTTTTCGGGATCGTATGGAAGCCGGAAAATGCTGCTTTGCTGATCGGCAAGCGGGTTGGGCTGCGGAATTATGGGCCTGTCACGAGATGGACCATAGGCCGAGAAATAGATCTGGTTCTGCGCCACGGCTAACGAATCTAACTCATACAGTTTGAAGTCTGTTAGTTGCCGAGGTCCCGTGGTGGGATCAAATATCCAGATGTCGTTGCGGCTAAGTCTGACGCGGCCATCGCCTCCCGTGACATATGGGCTCGAAACGTAAAGAATCCGGTTCCCCGAAACCTCAATTGCGGAGTGGAGAGAGCCTGCGCTTCTGAAAACGACGTGGCATGCGAGACTGGCGGTGTTACAGGACACCAATTCGGTGCCCTTGCGACCGAGAAGCTCTCGCAAGAACAGTAAGCGCCCTCCGTCCGGCGACAGATAAGGGGACAGGAGGTGCGATCCTTCGCTCTTGAGCTTGGCTCGCTTTCCGGAATCGAAATCCACTAGCAGCAGCTGCATGTTCTCCGTCCTGCTGGATCTCACCAAGATGGCCGCGTTCTTGACCGAGGCCGCGAGATAGAAGCCTCGGTTCCACTTGTCGAGATTGAAGCCCTGCGGATAGGCCGAGCTGGACGGCAACACGAAAGCGAGCGAAAGCAAAATAAAGCCAATCGCTTTGTTGAAGCTGGACTGAGCTGCGGCGATGAAAATCATCCGGCAATTGTGAGCGGTGGTAGTAAAAAAACGACACTCGTCGGAGTTGAATTGCAGCCAATTGCACAATAATCACTAGCGCGGCTTGGCTCGGACATCATCAGAATGACAGCAACGCCGCGCGATGCCCGCTTTGGCTAACCCGGACCCACGGGATATGTTCGTTTTGCGAAGCTATTGGGGGCAAGCGGACTTCAACTTCGCCTAGTCTGACCGCCTCGTCTTTGATGGTGGGCGCACATGAGATCGCACCATGGACCTGGAAGCGAACGCTTTCCCGCCGAGCTATGCGCCCTTGGTCCGACAATGCCGGCGTAAACCTCAGGTGCGGTCTGATCTGCGGCGGCTCCTCTCTCCGGATCTTAGCATCGGGCCGCTGTTTTGCCCGACGAGTCAAATCTGAGTTCGGAAAAGCCGCAATCCATTGTTTCCGCTTGCGTCGGCTACTGTGCATGGGGCTGTTTCGACATTTTTGATGAGATGGTCCCCCGAACGCTGCCAAGCGCCGACGATGGTCAGCAATCAGTGTGGTTCAGGAGAATGAATGGTGGGCGCACAAGGGATCGAACCTTGGACCTCTCCCGTGTGAACCACAATTGGTGGACTGTAGCCAACCTAATCCAGCCATAGTCTTATTGTAAAAGTCCTTGTAAGGTAAAGAGTTGTGCCCATATTGGACCATCCTTGGCCTCAGTTGGCCTTACCACATTTTGTATGTCCGTGCTGTGCCCTTCGGAGGAATTCCCTTAGGGCACACAAACTGGGAACGTGGAGGCAATGGCTTGTGGTCCATTTCTTCTAGGATCGCGCCTCGACCCGTCTCAGGGCGCAAGGGAGCGAGAGCACAAATGATGGAAAAGAGTAAAGAATCTCTCAGAGCTGAAGGAACGACGAATTACCTGAGACTCACTGACGCGGCGATCCGTGCGGCGACGCTGCCGCCGGGCAAATCGCAGCACTATCTGCACGACACAGAGCAGCCGGGGCTCGCGATCAGGATGCGCGCGACTGGTGGCAGGACCTGGGTCTTCATGTTCACAAAGCCTGGGACGAAAGGCACCCAACGCAAGACGCTGGGTGCATGGCCCAAATTCAATGAGAAGGCCGCGCGCAGGGCCGCCACCGTCGTCGCTGGGGAGGTGGTCATTGGGATCGATCCCAATGAGGTCAAGCGCGAGGCGAAGCGGCAAGCGCTGGCCGAGCGGCAGTGCACGACACTGGCGACCCTGATCGTTGAAGATGGCCCCTACGAAATGTCCCTGACCGGGCGCCAGGTCGTCAACTGGAAAGCGGCCATGTCGGCACTCCGACGCGGTCTGAAAGATCATTTCGACCTCGCCATCGCCGAGCTCACGCGACGGCAAATCATGGCGGCGGTGGACAGGATCGGCAAGACCGGCAAGCGCGGCGCAGCAAAGGACTTGCGCAAGCACACGCACACGTTCCTCGAATGGTGCGTCGGCGAAGGTTACGTCGAGCACAACGTACTCGCCGGCTATCGCGTGCCCAAGGAGACGCGCGCGCAGCGGGTCGGGCGCCGAACGAAGGGCCGGGCGCTGACCGACGATGAGATCATCAAAGTCTGGCACGCATCCGGCAAGCTTGGGACGTTTGGGCTATTGACACGAATGTGCCTACTTGGTGGCCCGCGCCGCAGCGAGCCAGCCATGATCGAGTGGCAAAATCACCTCATGGATGACCGCATCACTTTCGATGCAGCATGGACCAAGATGGGCCTTTACCACGACGTGCCGCGCACCCACCTCGTTGACGAGGTGCTTACGGCCGCAAAACATTTCCAGCGTGCGACGTCGGACTATGTCTTCCCGTCACCGAAGACCGGCGGCCAGATGTCGGGCTTCACAAAGTTGGTCGACCGCCTGGTCAAGGAAGCGGGTGTCGCCAAGTTCACAATGCATGACTTAAGGCGCAGCTTGCGAACCATCATGTCACGCTGCGGCTATGACAACGAAATCCAGCGGTTGTGTGTTGGGCAAAAGCCGCGCGGGATCGATCAGGTCTACAATCACGACGAACAGTGGATCATCCGCAAGATGGCGTTCGAAGCTGCTCATGACTACATCGCGGAGTTGGTCGGCGCGAAACGGGGGGGCAAGGTCGTGCGCCTGCAGCGGACGAATCCGCTCGATCCCATCAAGGCCGAATTGCTTGGCCGTCTTCGCGAGCATTATGCGGCTGCGACGACTTAGTTGTCTTATCGCGTCCGGCCAGATAGTCGCGCACCGCATCGACTCGGTAAAGCGGGCGGCCATCGACGTAGCGCCATTTCAGCGGGTGGTTCGGATTGCGCCGCCATAGCTCCAGGGCTCCAGGCGTGCGCCGGATCACAGCGGCCGTCTCTAATGCCGTTAAATTTGAGCTGCCCGGCAGCGAATCGATATCGAACGTCGCGGGCGGCGGCATGCCACGATTCTTCCGAGGTCGCTTCATGATGCGGAGCGTCTCCTTCGAGTGGCCCATCGTCAACTCTCACGATTGAAGCGAGCGAGGCTCTTGTGTAATCGCCTGGTCGCTTCTTGGGCGGAACGTCAAGAGAATCAACGCAGTCGTCGAACTTTGCCTGTCGAGTGCCGCCGATTTGACCATCATGCTCCGGTTGATGTTGCATAGGAACACGTCAATTGCGCGTCGTAGGATTGGATATCAACGCGAATAGAAGAAAAGTTGCTGGTAGGTAGCCGAGACCACTCCGCTCGCATTGCGGCCCTGCGAGGGGCCACGTCAGCGGCCGGTCACGCCCGCAGGCTATTGGCCGTCATGGGAAGCATGCCGAAGAATGCTGAAAAACGAACTGATAGGTGGTTCGACGCTTCGCAGCTACATCGAGGCGGGTTGGCGGACATCGGAATTGACTTGGCGATACGGACTTGCTCGGCGCCAGATCGCGGCGCCGATTGAGCGCGCGTGCATATGGAGGACTTTGCACAGGTTCTTCGGCCGCTATCCATCCGAGAAATATACTGGTGCAGCGTATCACAATATTGCGGCCGCGCTGAACAGCGGCGTCTCGTTCGATTCCGCGATCGAATTTGTCCGTCGTCTTGCGCTCACCGCGATCACGGGCAATGGCGACATGCATCTGAAGAATTGGTCGCTACTGTATCCTGGAGACGGACGGACGCCTACGTTGGCGCCAATCTACGACGTGCTCTCAACAGTTCCCTATATCCCGAAAGATGGTCTAGCATTGAGCCTTACGGGCGAAAAGTCATTCAAGGCTCTGACTCCAGAGCGCTGGCGTAATTTCGCGAACCGCAGCCGTCTTCCAGAAGGGGCAGTGGTAACCGCTGTAGCTGAGACCGCGGCGGCCGTGCGCGACAAGTGGTCAGTTCTTCCAGAACGCGACGTCGTGCCTGGGCAGGTTCTCGAGCGGATCGATGCACATATCGACGAAATGGTACCAATCCTTGACCCTTAGGGGGCGGCAGTCCTCGAAATGTACATGACCCGATTCCCATCGTATAAGTGACGTTTTTACGGATGCGTCCCTGACGGATTTCCTAGCCAGCCTTCCAGGCATCTTGCCAATCACGCGACGGCTTGTTCTCGAAGGCGACCTCTTGTCCGCTGCCAAGCGCAGAGGAGACAGGTCGTTTCTCGACCTCGTCCTGGTGGATCGAATCTAACAGTTGGTGCTCTCGTTTGACGGCGGCTACGATTTTGTCTGGTCTGCGGTCCATGTGAAGGGTTTTGCATCACTATTGGTTTCGTCGAGGAAGCGGTTGATGGCGGCCTTGAGTTCGCGGACCGATCGGAAGACGCGCGTTGAGGCGGCGTCTGGAGAGCTTGGCGAAGAATCCTTCGACGGCATTGAGCCACGAGGATGAGGTGGGCGTGAAGTGGAAGGTGAAACGCGGATGGCGATCGATCCATTTGCGGACCTTTGGGTACTTATGGGTGGCAAAAATGTCGAGGACGACGCGGACAGCCTTTTTGACCGGAACTTGAGCCTCGATCTGGTTGAGGAAGCGGATGAACTCCTGATGCCGATGCTTCTGCATGCAGCGTCCAATGACCTTGCCTTCGAGCACATCGAAGGCGGCAAACAGGGGGGTGGTACCGTTGCGCTTATAGTCGTGGGTCATGGTGGCGGCGCGCCCCTTCTTCAGGGGCAGACCCGGTTCGGTGCGATCGAGAGCCTGGATTTGGCTCTTCTCGTCCACCGAGAGCACGATGGCATGCTCGGGCGGATTTCCGTGCTGACAAGGGCGCAATCGTCGCACCTGAACAGCCGGCATTGGCGTGCTCACCCAAGAACCTCATGGGCTGCAAGCAGAGCTCGCAGCCCCGCACGGGTGTGGTGCCGCTACTGGTGAAAAACAGCTTCATTTGCCCGCCTCCCTTGGCTTCAGCTCATAGGAATCTGATTCGCCTAGAAATTAAAGAGAACGAGCAGCCGGTTCATATTGCCCTTGCCGGGTCTTGGGTGTCGACTTAGGCTGTTGTCATTTGCTCAGGTGAGGCGGACGTGCCGACAGGCATTGTGAAGTGGTTCAACGCGACCAAGGGATTTGGTTTCATCCAGCCCGATGACGGCGGGCAGGATGTCTTCGTGCATATCAGCGCGGTGGAGCGCGCGGGCCTATCGGGCTTGGCTGAGGGGCAGAAGGTCTCTTACGAGGTGCAGGTCGATCGGAAGCGCGGAAAGAGCAGCGCGGAAAATCTACGCGTCTGACCCTCGCCATGATCGCCGGTACCCACCCCATATTCACAGGCGTCGCTTGAAGGGCAGCACTTTGCCTGGCGGTCGCGATGCGCTTGTAGTCGGACGGGGTGGACGCTCTGGGTCGGGCGTTTCGGGATCAATGCCGTAGAGATCCTCCACCGTGTACTCCATTTTTCTCCAGCGAGCTTTTTTGTACAGCGCGTCGTAACCCCAAACTTCAGTGAACCGAGCGTCTTTCCACGGGATACCGTCAGGTGAGGTGTCGTCGTCCTTGCTGCGAGGCAAGGGAATTTGCACGGCTGGCCCCTCCCAGATCACGCCCCCTCGACTCAGCTTTCGGTACTCGCAACCATCTGGATCTAGGACTTCGTCGATCAGGAATGCGAGCTCAAGTGGATTCGAAGCGTAGAATACGCCCACCAAGTCATGCTCTTCGATCGTTCTGACGAGGTACGCGGGCATGACCTGCTCCTATGGCGGGCAATCATTCCTTAGGAGGTGACGCAAATCAATCCGGCGACCTTACTTACGCAAGGGGCTTTTATACCTCATTCGATTCTCAGCTTAGCTTTTGCCACTCGACAGCAAGGCGGAGCCAGGTTTCCTCGCCGAGCGGGTTGATCCCATCAGGCAGCCGAAACAGCCTCCGCGCAACAATTTTGCAGCTACACTCTCCCAATGCCGAAATTCCATTTCAAGCTAATTGATACCAGCATCGTCTCTGATCACGGCGAGCACGATCTGCTGGACGAAACCGTCGCCCAGATCGAGGCGATCAAACGAGCGCGCTCGTTGCGCACTTCGCGGCCCCATCTGGTTGGGCGCAACTGTTCGATATCTGTCGTTGATGAGATGGGAAAGAACGTCTGTCGCATTCCGATCGACGACATCTAACGCGGGGCTCAGCCTGGCCTATCCTTGCGGCGCCGAGGCACGCACGTGTGATGACGTTGGGAAAGACCGTGTGAAGTAGTTCACAAGCGGCAGGTACTGCCAAGCCTAGTGTCCGCGCTTCAACTGGAGGGAAGCGCCATGAAGTTTAATTGGACGACCTCTCGAATGCTCGCACTGACAGCCGTTGTTCTGGCGGCGGCTGGTACCACTATGGCAATCGGCAATCCTCGCCAAGTGTTTGAACCAATGCTGGGATCCGAGTGGCAATGTAGCCGAACCATGCTGCTCGTGACGACTTGTTCTCACTTGAGCGCTAGATCGGAATAACGGCGTGTCTTGCTGACAGCCTTTAGGCTTCGTGATCACCGCGATCGCGCGGCAGCAATCGGCCGCGTGCGTAACCGGGCGAGGCAAGCTCTTCTAGTCGCCGCTCTTCGTTCGCGACAATGAGCGCCTTCACCGCCTCGCGCGCATCCCCGCCGCAAGCTTCAATGGCCTGATCGGCCGCCACTTTGAGGCGGTCGGGGTCGGGCGGGTGGTTTGGAGAGCCTGCGGGCATCCCAACGAAGTACCATTTTTGTTCTTGTTCGCAATATGTTCTTACATGGCGCGGTACTGTCCGTATTTAACCCCATGTGTCCTAAGCTGAATTTGGGAGTGTCCTAATTCCGGTCCCGGGCGATGTTTGGGATAGATCAAGGAATATGATCCCAGAGAACATGTTGCGAACGAGGGGTGTTCCGCTAGAGGAACGTCTGATGTAATGTTCCTAGATTGAACATTTGGAACCCCGAGCGAGTTTTGGTGTGCGGGAGGACATTCAAATGAAACGCCACCGGTTCAAACAGGATAGGACGCGAGGCGAACGGCTCGTCGAGGAAGCTAGACGAGCACGGGAAAAGGCAGAGCAGTTGCCCCCGGGCGCGGAACGTGAAGACCTTTTGAGAAAGGCCCGCGCAGCCGATATCCATATTGACGAATGGCCGGCCTTTCGCGGCTTGCAGCCACCGAAGTAAGGCGTAAGATTCCGGTGATTTGCGAACCAAAGGGGGGCAGCGTGACCGCGCCAGACCTGGTTTTGAAAATTACCATCATAGGACTAGGCGTCTTTTCGACGGTTCTAGCCTCTATGTTGTGTTTCAATCTGTAAGCCAGAGGCCGCCCCAGTTGGCGGCCTCTTTCCTTTTCTTTGGGACAACCTGATTTTGCCCCCAAAGCGGGGCCGCCCGGCCCTACCGCGCGCAGCCAGCAATGGTTTCAGGTCAGCAGGCGGAGTGTCCCCCTACGCGACATAAACCTTGGCACAACTTGTGCACACTCATGCTCACCGGGGTTTTGCGTCATACCCTCCCGGGGCTGGAAAGCCGCCGCCCGCGATACATTTAAGCGGGCGGCGTTTTTGCTTCTGAGCGGTGCCCAAAGTTGAACTTGGCATCAAGTTGGAATCTACGGTCGTTTGCCGGCGCCGACTGAAGGCGTAGGGTTCTGCTGATGCGGTCCTCGCCACGCGCTCATGTTGAGCATCTGAAGCAAAAAGGCCGCCCAACGAGGCAGCCGTCCTCCAGTTTCGGCGCTGCCGCTGCTGGATGCCGGCACTGCCCAGAGGCCGTCGATGCTCAAACCCAAACAGGCTCCTTCTCTCTGCCGCGCGGCGCCCAGCGAGTTAGCTCACTAGCGGAAGCGGTTCGTTCTTCGTCCCGGTCGCACAGCGCTATTTTGTATGCGCCGTTGTCTTCGCCAAAGATAAAAGCAGTTGAGCCATCTGACGTGGTCACGTATTGCCCGAGCTTGAATATGTCCGTGATGCCTTGCATTGCCCCATTCCCATGTGCGCCGGAATCGACGCGAGGACAATCTGGCAGATAAGAAATAGCCATGCAAGCTCAGAGAGTTGTGCCGATTTTAGCTACACCTTTGGTTGTGGCGATTTTGGCTACAGAACTCCCGGGTCCATCAATTTATCTTCGTGCAAACTCCAACAGTGATTGACGGCGTATCTTCGTTATTGTCTGCACCATCAACGTAGCCAACCAGATACGCCGCCAAGTACCTATTGTTGGTTGGATTAAACCTATACTCGGTAAAAGCCGCACTGCAGACTGCCCAGCCGTCGGCCCAGACAGACACGGGAAGCTTATAGTCTCGCGTGTTTGAACATGGCGTGTTTTTGCTTGAGCCCGCTTCAGTCAAGGTCACCTTGAATTCGTGAACGGTGCTTTCGTCGGCACCGGAATATATCCGATCTTTCCTGCTCGACATGTACTGGAATTTCAGCACGAAGTTCCGACTCGGTCGAAAGTTTGCAGAGCGCCATTTTTTCAGCTGCTCATCATAGCTGATCCCGCCGACTGCCTCAGGCGTGCAATAGTACGTTCGGTCGCGAGGTTCTTTGCGGACGCGGGTGTGCTGGTAAGCGCAGCAAAAACAATTGACGCGAAGTTCCTAAGTAACACCATCAATAATTCTCGAAAGCTTTCCCTAAGTCGACGTAAATTGGTCTTAGCTCCTCATCGGTCAGAGGCCAACTCGATTTGTCGCGGTGGGCTTTTCATGAGCCAGCAAATAGACCAACAGTATGGAAGGCTGCCTGAAAAGCAGTTTGCGGTTAGCCTTCTCTCGTACCGACGAGGTTATTTGGGGTTTAGCCTTAAGAAAGCTGTCGATCCTATCGGCAACGTCTGCGCCAGCCGCGCTCTCGAAGGTGTCCACAATCAACCCCTCCGCCCGTGTTGGCTCCGGCTCCCTCTGGACATGAAAGCGATATAGATGAGACGTGCGTTCGGTTAGACTCTTACTGGGCTGTAAAGACTCATGACCTGCTCGACTACCTGCTGAAAGTAATCATTGGTCGCTTCGATCAAGGCCATGCTCTTAGCAGCAGCCCGCTTCATTCTAGCGGTCGCCTAGACGACGCTGTTGCCGGAATGTCTCGATGATTGGGTCGACCAGGGCAATTCTATTCGCGCGGTCGATGTGTTCGTGGAGGCGTTGTGCCCGCTCAAGGATCAGTGCACAACGTCCAACGAGCGCCGCATCAGACGCTGGGAACGCGAACATGTCGTCGAGGCCGCGCAGACGCGGCTCGATCAGAACCCGCAAGCCATGCGTGTGCGCCGCGAAACTGTCGAGCATCCGTTCGCCACACTGAAGATGCGGATGGGTGCAACACACGTTCTAATGAAGCGGTTGCCCAATGTCGCGACCGAAATGGCGCTGAACGTACTCGCCTACAACCTCACGCGCGTAATGAACATCGTCGGGATCAAGCCGCTCCTGCCGGCAATCCAGGCGTGAAGAGTTCGTGCTGTTATGCGCATCGTGTGACCGTTCAGGTCGCGCAGCGTGGCCCGAGCTTGCGCCCGGGTTGGCCCCGGACTCGATCAAGCAAAAAATGCTCAGACCGTTGTGTCGACGCGGATCGTCCCCGGTTGCGTGCTGTTTTTGGGGGGAGGAAAACGTTCTTACACAGTCTGGACCCATAGCAGTCATTTAGTCCCTCCTATGCGCTCCGAAGGTCTCAGACTAGTCTGTTTGGCTTTCCAGCTGGCGTTATTGCTCAAGCGAACACGACGCCGACGGTAGCGGCGACAGGAGCACGTTGCAGGCATGGGACTCGTGGTCTGAAACGGATTACGAGGATGAAGGGCTGAAACACCTCCTGTCGATGATGATTTTGGGGTAGCGCGCCTCCAAACGACGATGTCGAGCCAGAGGTACTAGAGTTCATGCGGATCTCCCACGATCCTGCGTTTGGAACGTTCCACCGCAAAGCCTATTGTCTGTTGAGATGATCGTTGGGGTCGACAGCGAAGCCAAAAATGAAATTGCGCCGGTTCCGCAAGGTGCTACGCTAACGTGATGCCGGCGGTCGAGCTTACGCAAGTTTAGGTGTTCCGGCCGTGAGGGTGTGATGAGTAACGCCGAACAAAACGCCATTGATTCGTTGCTGGTTTCCCTGCAGAAGCCCAATGTACATCAAGGGGCGTGGGAATCCGACGAACTCTTGCAGGTACTGCCGGCAGCGCTCTACATGACGGACGCCGCCGGCCGAATTACTTTCTACAATGAAGCGGCGGCGCAATTGTGGGGCTGCCGGCCGACGCTCGGGACCGCCGCGTTTTGCGGATCATGGAAGCTCTATTGGCCGGACGGCACTCCCTTGCCGCACGCCGAATGTCCGATGGCGCTGGCTCTGAAAGAGCGGCGTCCGATCCGGGGCATGGAAGCGGTCGCCGAACGGCCGGACGGCACGCGCGTGCCGTTCATTCCGTATCCAACTCCCCTATTCGATGCTTCAGGTGCTTTGGTTGGCGCAGTCAACATGCTGGTGGACATCACCGAGCGCCGGGAGACTGAACAACGGCTTCGAGAAAGCGAGGTGCGCTATCGAGCCATCGCTGCGATCGTCGAATCGTCCGACGACGCGATCGTTTCGAAAGACCTCAACAGCATCATCAAAAGCTGGAATCAAGGCGCGGAGCGGCTGTTCGGCTATAGTGCTGAAGAGGCGATTGGGAAGTCGGTCACGATGCTAATCCCTCCCGATCGTCAGGATGAGGAGCCGGCCATTCTTGCCCGGATCCGGCGCGGCGAGCGCGTCGAGCACTACGAAAGCGTTCGTCAACGCAAGGATGGCAGCACTATCGACATTTCGCTGACGATCTCCCCGATCAGGGATAAGGACGGCAAGATCGTCGGCGCTTCGAAAATAGCCCGTGACATTTCATTTCGAAAGCGAGCAGAGGAGCAGCAGCAGCTAATCTTCCGAGAGATGGACCATCGCATCAAGAACCTCTTTGCTGTCGCTGGCGGCGTGGTCACGATGAGTGCCCGATCGGCGAAAACAGCGGAAGAACTCGCTTCTGTGGTGCGCGACCGCTTGGTGTCCCTCGCGAAAGCCAACGACCTGACGTTGAAGCTGACAGCCGATGGCACTCATCGAACGCAACAGTCAACGCTGCTTCATACGTTGATTAGGACGATTCTATCGCCTTATGACGGCAGCACCGACAAAGGCGGGGCGCGTGTCGCGATCAGTGGACCCGACATTCCAATCGCGGGCGATGGGGTGACCGGTTTTGCGTTGCTATTGCACGAGTTTGCAACCAATGCCGCAAAGTACGGGGCACTTTCGACCCAAAGTGGCTCCATCAATATCGCGTGCTCCGAAAACACTGACCAATTGGCGGTAACCTGGACGGAACGCGGAGGACCACCGGTCGATCGTCAAGCAGAGGTAGAGGGCTTTGGTACGCTACTCGCCCGTGCGACGGTGCAGAGCCAATTCGGGGGCGTGATCGCGTGGGATTGGAACCCAGCGGGCCTGACAATAGACCTTTCTTTTCCAAAGGACCGCGTCGTGACGCATCCCTAGCGCTCAGTCATTCTGATGAATCAAGTTGTACAAGAAATCACCGGACCGCCTAGCAAAATCAATCTCGCGCGACCGTGGTGATCCTGACCTTTCCTTGGCACCAAATCTCAACATCATCTCAACATCAGTGGAAGGCACCCGTCGGTCAGCCTCGCGCGCAGCGGACATATGCCGGGCGCTGGAGCGCCGCCTCCAAGACCCTGCCAGATCGGGGCCGGAAGTTCAGGCATCTGACGGGTGGCTGCCCCGATGCTGAGGCCGTTTCTGCGCCGGTTGTCGAAAGCGGGGCAAACGCAACCTGCCCTGCACGAGTTCTTATGGAGCGTCCGTTCGGGTGAAGGCAGAGCGTGCAGCAGAAGCCCGGAAGGCTGCCGATCGGCTCGCCTGCGAAGCCTGGACGTGGATTACTATAAAAGCCTCGGCGTCACCGTCACCCGCGTCATGACCGACAATGGCAGCTGCTACAAAGCCTTCGACTTCCGCGATGCCTGCCAGGAACTCGACCTCAAGCACAAGCGAACCAAGCCATATACGCCCAAGACGAATGGCAAGGCCGAACGCTTCATCCAGACCGCGCTCCGGGAATGGGCTTACGCTCAAGCCTATCTCACGTCAGATCGGCGCGCCGAAGAACTGCCGATTTGGCTACACCAATACAACTGGCACCGGCCGCACGCTGGGATAAAGTCTCAAACGCCCATCAGCAGACTTGGTCTAATCGAGGACAACCTCCTGAGGCTCCACATCTAGCGTCATCTCCGCGCGTGCTTCTCTGTCGGGCATTTCGCTTAGCTACCCCTCCGCCCAGAATCTCGACCAGCCGCCAGATGCTCGTGCAAAGCAGCCGGCGAGCGCAAGAGGGTGCGCGGCAACAAATGGTGGATTGATACGCTGCCTTTGACCCACCTCGACTCAGGAGCCGCCTCTCCAATTAGTCGCGTGTAAAGGCAGCGCAGAGCCAACCGATTAGCCAAAAACCGTAGAACAAGACTGCTGCGGAGACGATCGAGGCTAGGGCACCATATGCGACTGGCTCTATCGCATGCTCCAACGGCGCCGGCTTGCTGTCCACCACGAAGACTTTGACCGCACGGCAGTCCACTCCAAAGGGACTGCAATGGTAAGCGAAACATTTTCTGGGGCGGCAGCCTAAATGGGAAGTTCAGGCGAGCGGAACCTTTGCGCCTGTGGCAATTCAGCCATGCGGCTGGCGTGAGACTTAAATCGCGCTGGGCTGCCTACCTCGGTCTCCTCTTCAGCGCCGGTCGCAAACTCCAGCTCAACAATGCCTGAGCGGCAATTCCGGAGGATTACCGTCAGCTGAGTTGACGAATGCGCTGAAGTGGCAATGGCGGAGGAGTGCAGCGATAGGAGCCTCGCCCGGCATATTCCACGCGATCGTGCGCGCAGCGAACCACAAGAGTTGCGAATGCTTGGGCATGCAGCGAGTGCAAAAAAATGCCGCCCCGTAGGAGCGGCGACTCGATGCCCAACGTTAATCGAAGTTACTTCTTCACAGCGTCTGCTGCGTCCCTCGCAGCATCCTTGATGTCACCTGCGGCATTGTGCACGGCACCCTTGGCCTTGTCGGCCTTGCCTTCCCTTTGCAAATCCTTGTCGCCACTCAGCTTGCCTGCGCCCTTCTTGATCGTGCCCTTTGCCTTTTCGGCGACTCCCTTTACATGCTCGCGGTCCATAACGCGCTCCTTCGATTTTCGACGATGGCGAGTAACGCACCTGAAGGTTTGGTGTTCCGCCTACGCGTCGCGCTGCCAAACGTCGTAGCCGTTCCAAATTCAAGTTCCCAAGCGATTCCGGGAACTATGCGCAAATCATCGGATTGCTCCAGTTCATAACGGAAAGAGGAGAGCTGTCATGAGATACGCGTTACTGGTAGCTGCATTGGGCGCCTTCGCCACGCCTGCACTCGCGGACGAGGTTGGTGTGGGTGTTGGTGTCGGCCCAGGCGGCGCTGGCGCTGGCGTGACCGTCGGGCAAAGCCGCGACTACGACCGTGACCGTGTTCAGGAACGTGAAACAGTGGTCAAGGAGCACGAGCCTGCCGATCGCACAACCGTCATCAAAAAAGAGCATGAGGACGGTACACGCAGCAAGACGATCGTCAAAGAACGAGAGTGACGATGAGAAAAGCCCCGGTGCAACGGGGCTTTTTTTGGTGGCGTAGCTTCCGTACCAAAGCTGCCTCCGAATTCCTGTGCTCTGATTATCTCGTCGGCGATCGACCATCTTAGAGTAACGTGTATCTGTCTGCCATCATGCGGGGCATATCGTCTTGCGCCGAGCCCGATAATCCGACCGCCCTCGTTCTCGTCAAATGGTGGACTTAGACCGGCCGATCGGGCAAATTTTGCAGCCACGGATAGGATTGAGGAGTTCCCGTGCCCGGCGCCAAGGAGACCGTACAGGAAAGCGGCTCTTTCGATATCGGTGGTTTTGATCCTTGCGGCGAACGCGATGGCGCAGGAGGACAAGAAGACCGATGAGGACTAACTCGCTGCCCGCCACCGCAAGTGGAACACCAAGACCGGCAAGGCCAACTTCATCGTCCCGAAATCGCTGATCACAGATATCGACGTATCGGCGGAAGCGCGTGACGTGGTCCAGCTCATGACCCTGCGGAGCAACGGCCAATTCAACACTACCATCTACAGTTACGATGATCGCTTCCGGGGCATCTTCGGCTCGCGGGACGTGGTGATGATGCACGCGAACGACATCGACCAGTTCGGACTGGAGGAGGGGTGCCTGGTGACGCTATCGACCGCGGTCGACGACGGCATCGATCGCCGGGTCGAAGGCTTGCGGGTCGTCCGCTACGACATCCCCGAGGGCTGTGTCGCCGGCTATTACCCGGAATGCAATCCGCTGCTGCCGCTCTGGCATTATGAGGAAAAAAGCAAGACGCCGGCGGCGAAGTCAATTCCAGTGCGGATTACGCGACAGTAGCGAAAGTGGTCGTCCGACTTAGCGGTTGGCTCAATGTCGCGCCGCGGTCCCGCCGTGTCGATGAACTGGAGGAGCGATTTGTTTAACCGTTGCGTGGCCCGGAGGTGCAGATAGGACGGATCGAATTGGCCGATCTCCGCCAATCGCCGCCCGTCGAAAACCTCGAGCTTGCCACCGTTGAATTCCATCGAAGACGACGATCGGAGGATCGCAAGTGCCCGGTTGACGGTAGCAATCGACATTCCCAGTGTCTCTCCGAGCTGGACGAGGCTTATCGGAAAATCCATCGTGCCATCGTTCGTCAGGCGAGATGCTTCGGCACGATAAAACACCTCAGCGAACAGATGGGCCATTCGCGTTGCCGGATCCCTCGAGCCGTTATTCGTTATCGCCTCTCTGAATATCGCGGCGTCGATCAGCGTTTCCCGCCAGATTGCAAACGCCAACTTTGGTTGTCGCTCGAAAACTCGACACAGAGTCCGATGGGGAAGAGAAGCGACGGTTGCATTTCCCAATGCGCAAACCGAATGATCCATCTGATCCAGAAAGAGAGCCTGTGCGTCTGGGAGGTCGCCAGCGAAATGAAATGAAATGTACTGTCGCGCCCCGTTCGGCAGCAGGTGGTAGCGCGCCAGCATCCCGCGCAGAACCAGTGCCGACACATCCGGCTGATCGCCTTGACGAATCAGATCCTCGTTCGCGGTCAGCTCGCGGGTCCGATACGGGAGCGATCGAATGGCGGAGATATCGTCGTTGGAGAGCCGCGAGTGCTGCCTAAGCTTGCTTTCAAGGATCGCGTGAGCCTCGGCCATGTCATTTCCTCGTATCAAAAGATACGGTGACGCTTCCCCCGGGTGATAAAACTCCACTGCCGTCCTCAAGTTGCAGCGGCAAGAATTTCGACCCTCGAGTCGAGTTGTGCGCCGAGTGGTGTCGCGCGTCCCGCACACGATCGGTGACTTTAAGCGGAGCGACGCTCCGTCCACCCATGGAACCGCAAATGCAGAAGCGTCGCCGGATCAAGCACACCAAAACCTTTGAGGAGCGTCTTGCCGAGGAGGCGGAGCGCTTCAGGGAGGCTGCCGAAAGGCTTCCGCCCGGAACAGCACGGGAATTGCTGTTGCGGCGGGCGCGTCAAGCGGAGACTGCTGCTCGCATCAATGATTGGCTAACCTCGCCCGGTCTGCGTCCCCCCGTCTTGGACCTGGGAGAGAATAAGTGACACCAGTTCCGTGCTGCGTCGAGCATCGCGTCTATCGTGCGTAAGTCCGTTTCACCTCAATGAAATGGCCGTCAGGAGTGGTCGTGTCCGCGCGTGAATGAACTGTCGGGCCGCCTTGATGGTTGGGGCAGGGGCATCCCCCTAAGGAAACGCAAGGGATGGACATCGATGTGATCATAGTTGGCGGCGGACCGGCCGGACTAAGCGCTGCTCTGTTGCTGGGACGATGCCGTCGCGAGGTTCTTCTTTGCGATGACGGAAAGCCGCGCAACGGGGCCTCGTGTGCCATCCATGGCCTGCACGGGCGGGAAGGTCGCTCTCCCTCCGTGTTCCTCTACGAAGCCCGCGATGAGCTCGCCCGCTATAAGTCCGTTTCGATCCGCTCGACGCGGGTCCAGGATGTCCGGATCGCCGGTGACCGGTTCGCATTTGCTTGCACTGACGGAACCACGGGCCTCGCTTCCAGGGTTCTTCTAGCAACCGGTATCGTGGACGAACTTCCTGAAATCTCCGGGATCGAGGCCCTTTACGGTGTCTCGGTCCATCACTGCCTCTATTGCGACGGCTTCGAATATTTCGGCAAACCGGTGGCTGCATTGGGCAAAGGGACAAGGGCGCCGACCTTGCCCTCATGATGAAGCACTGGATGGTGGATGTCGTGGCCTGCAGCGATGGCATCAAGGTCAGCAGACCTGCGGCGCGTAGGCTAGAACGACACGGAATCCCGCTGCGGACCGAGCCCATCGTCGCGTTCGAAGGCACGGACGGCGTGCTCTCAAAAATCAGGTTTGAAAGCGGAACGGACCTCGACCGCGAGGGTCTGTTCTTCTCGACCGGTTGCCAGCAGGCGTCCGATCTCTCCCAGCGCCTCCGGTGCAAACGCGATGAAAAGGGCGGCGTGGTGACGGATCCGGCAACTGAGGAAACCAGCGTGCCCGGAGTGTATGTAGCCGGCGACGTATCGCGTGACGTTCTCCTCGTTGCCGTCGCCATTGCTGAGGGGGCTAAAGCTGCGGCGGCGATCAACAAGGCCTTCCTCCGGCGCGACGGCTTCTGCGAGTGACCGTTCCTCAAGGGTCTGAGGAGGTCGTCGGTGCCAAAAGGGTAGTTGAGGGACCGAGCTACCGCGCTTCCTTCTCGGCCTTGGGAAGCCAGCGCCACACACCAAGCGCGTTGATCAGCAGCAGAACGGCATTTTGAATGACAAGCGACGTCTTGCGTTCGAGCCAGCCGTCGGCCATCCATGCGATGGCTGCGACAGTGAAAATCACAAAGCCCGCGACGGTTACGCGCGCATTCCAGTTGGCGGCGACGAGCGCAGCCGCGACGACCGTCGTGGCGGCTGCGAATGCTCTCAAGATCGCAAGTTCGTCCATCTGCCCGCTTTCACAGCCGTACGATGTTATGGGCTCGTATGACCATTTCGTCCTGGGACAATTCCTGTTCGAGGGCTTGCGCGCGTCGTTCCAGTAAGCTCGCCGTTCGGTTATGACCTCGATGACCGCGATCGGGTCGCGCGGGGTCTCGCCGCTGTTTCGCCACAGACCTTGGCCCGGGCCCGCACGAAGCTAATCGCTCCGCCGAACGAATTGGTCCGCTCACAATCACACCTCGTCGAGATATTCCTCCCCAAGGAAACAGGGGACGGCCGTCCTATCGGACAAGGTTGAGGGTCGCGGCCGGGATCTCCTTTCAAAATGGGACACGATAGTCGCTGTATCAGCTCATGAGCGAACTCAGGCCAGATCGTCAAACCATGTCCAGCGTTCGACGGCTGGACGTTGCCAGTCGTCGAGGCCGGTCTTGATTTCATTCCTGCACTGCGGTGGCTCATTCAGCCTATTCGATTGCAGCCGGCATCTTTGCGACCGACATCAGGGAACGCGCCACCTGGTTCAACAACTGGTCGGCATTCTCCTCTTCGGCCAGCGACTTCGAGAGCAGCGCGACGATGGCACTATGACGAAGCTGCTGGGCGAGATTGCGCGAGGTGGTGTACCCGGCAATCTCGTAATGCTCGACCCGCTGAGCGGCACCGATCAGCGCCAGATCGGCGGCGGCATCTTCCTTCTTTTCGCCTTCGGACATGATTTCTTGCCCTTCCTCGACCAGGCCCATCATGCCCTTGCACGGCTTGGCGCGGGCGGATTTGCCGAGTAGCTCGAAACATTCGTTTATGCGCTCGATCTGGTTTTCCGTCTCCACCAGATGCTGCTCGAACAGTTCGCGCAACTGATCGAAGCGGGCGGCCTCCGCCATCTTCGGCAAGGCTTTCGTCAGTTGCTTCTCGGCATGAAGGATGTCGCGAAGCTCGTCGAGCAACAGCTCGCCAAGGCCGGCCTCGTCCGTGGGCGGCGAGCTTTCCGTCACGATCGCGGTTCCCGGGCCGGGTTCTCCCGCCTGGATGGCCGGGGATTCCGTGAAGACCAAGTCGCTGCCTTCGTTCCACGGCCCGCGCGTGTCGATCTCGCCATAGTCGCCGCTGCCCGTGGAATCGTTGAAGAACTGATTGACTAGTCCGGGTGTCGGGGCGATCCGGCCGATGCTGAAAGCAGGCTTGCCCATGCTCTCAAGCGCCAGCGAGAAGGCTTTCATATGCGTGATTTCGCGGGTCATCAGGAACTGCAAAGCGTCCTTGGTGCCGGCGTCGTCGCAGAAATTGATCAGCTGTTCATAGACGATCTTGGCCCTTGCCTCGGCGGCGATGTTGCTGCGCAGGTCGACGTCGAGTTCTCCGGTGATCTTCAGATAGTCGGCGGTCCAGGCATTGCCCTGCGAGTTGAACAGGTTCACTCCGCCGCCGCCGGCGATCGCGATCAGCGGATCGGCTTCGGCGGCCTCGCGGTCGAACTTCATCGGCTTGAGGTGCATACGGGCGAGGGTGCCCACAATCTCCAGATGGCTCAATTCTTCGGTGCCGATGTCCATCAGCAGATCCTTGCGATCCGGATCCTCACAATTCAGGCCCTGTATCGAATACTGCATCGCGGCGGCGAGTTCGCCGTTGGCGCCTCCAAACTGTTCGAGAAGCATATTGCCGAAACGGGGCTCCGGCTCGTCGACGCGGACGGTGAACATCAGCTTCTTGACGTGGTGATACATGGGAGACCTCGAATGCGAGCGGGGGATCGATTGCGAACCAGACGCGGAGAGGTTTGTTCCTACGGCGGTATAGGATTCGACGCTTCGAGAGCGCGCCTGCATCGGGAGCCGCATAAGAACTTTGAGGCTGTCCGCGCGTTGAAAAAGGTACCCGCCCTTTACCGGATCCCAGGGAGCCATGTTCACCGCAACTCATCGCCTCAATCGTCGCAACTTTCCGATCTCCGTCCGGCCGACCGAAGCGGACGTCGCCATCGCCCGCGGAATCGCGCGCCACACGGCTCCAGCTCCGGAGGAAGTGGCACGCGCCCTGACCTGGGGCGCCGATGAAAAAATCCTTTTGGTTCTGGCCACGGCCGGCTGGGTTTTCTCTCGCGGCCGCAGCGAACCGTTGCAGCGGGCGGGCAACCACGCGCTGCTGGTGACGGCCGCAGCGTCCCTGCTGCCGCACGTGCTGAAGTCGCTGTTCAATCAGACCCGCCCGGACCGCAGGACGGTGGTCGGGCACATCCACGACGTCTCGTTCTCCGGAAAGCGCCAGGATGCCTTTCCCTCCGGACATGCGCTGCACATGGGCGCTTTGGCGTCAGCAGCGGGCGCCTTGCCGCCTGGGCCGCGACGGACGGTCCGCGCGCTCGCGGTAGGAATCTCGCTGACGCGCATCGTGGTTCTGGCGCACTGGGCGAACGACGTCGTCGCGGGTTTCGCGCTCGGAGCAGTGCTCGAACGCCTGCTGAGGCTATGGACGGGTTATCCCATCGCCTGTTCAAAGGAGATCGATCATGCCGACACTTGAGGACGTGAAAGGGTATGCGGAGCGCGCCACCGGCCTCCGGCGACCAGGTAAGGGCAAAGCCTCGGATCTCGCCCGGTTGCGCAAGCCTCACACGGTTCGCTCCAAGGACGACGGTCTCGTTCCCAATCATCCGCGATGGCCGCTGCTCATCTATCGGGGCGCCGTTGATCTCGACGAGGGGCACGATCCGGCGGCGGTGATCGAGGATCTCTTCGAAGCGAACGGCTGGGGCGACACCTGGCGCGACGGCATCTACGACTACGTGCACTACCACTCGCGGATCCATGAGGTGCTCGGCGTCGCCCGTGGCAAAGGGCGCGTCCGCTTCGGCGGGAAGAAGGGCAGGATCTTCACGCTCAAGGCCGGGGACATCGTGGTTCTGCCTGCCGGCACGGGCCATCAGTGCCTCTCGGCGGACAACGACTTTCTGGTCGTCGGCGCCTACCCGCCGGCCGGCACCTACGACGAATGCACCACGGTGGAAGATCGGCCGCGGGCGTTGAAGACAATTCCGAAGGTGCCGGTGCCGCGCAAGGATCCGGTCTATGGGTCCGGTGGACCGGCCTTGAAGCTCTGGAAGAAGGCCAAATGAGCGAGTACGTCGTCCGCTTTCTTATCGGAGGCGCCGTGGTGTCGGTCTTGCGATGCTCGGAGACGTCCTGAAGCCGAAGAGCTTCGCCGGCCTGTTCGGAGCCGCCCCTTCCGTCGCGCTCGCCACCCTCGGAATCGCAATCTATCAGCACGGCGCCGGTTATGCCGCCATCCAGGGCGGGTGGATGATGGCCGGCGCCGTCGCGCTCGCCCTCTACAGCGTCATCGTCTGTCATCTGCTCGTCCGCGCACGGCTGCGGGCCTTGCCCGCCACCAGTCATGACGCCAATCCGCGTCTCGCCGTCCTCGCTCAAGGCCGCTGGTATGAATATCTCATCCGTTTCGCGCTCGGCGGCGGAGCGACCGTCTTCACTGGCCTGATCAGCAGCCGTTACGGAGCGGCCGTCGGCGGCCTCTTTCTGGCGCTGCCCGCCATCTTTTGCGCCAGCGCTTCGCTGATCGAAAAGCACGAGATCCGACGGAAACGGGAGGCAGGCCTGTCAGGCGAGCGCCGCGGAAAAATGGCTGCTGCGCTCGACTCCGCCGGCGCCGCTTGGGGATCGCCCAGCGTGTTACCGCGCGGCCGTCGGCAGGGTGCCCAAGCGTGTGGCGTCGGGTAGGGGGCATGGCGCCACCCAAGCGGCAAAGTAGCTCTCGCAAAAATCCCTCGCGGGTCGCACGTGCATGTGGAAAACCCTTGCGGGTGGGCTTCCGAGGGCTGAGCGGATATCGGTCAGGTCGAGGTCGAGAGTCTGCTGTTGATCGATTCTGTTGAAAAACTCCTCTCCGGTGATCGGACCAATTTTCTAAGAGCCGCTGGTGCGCTTGGCGTTTTGGGACGTGGGGGATCACTCAGACTTGAGCCGCTTCATCCAGCGACCTTCCTACGTGCTGTAAGTGGGCATCGCCCGGCGAAGTCAAAGATCAGCCGTTTCTTCGGGGAATTTTGCTGAGAGGGCATTTTAGACTTTTTCAACACAATCGATCCAAAGCGGACATCAATGCGTCAAACAGAACCGGGAAAATAGGAACATGGACGTGTGACACTCAGGTTGGAGAGCCAACTAGGAGCACCCAGGTAAGACATTCGGGCGCTGACCCCTTGGGCTCGAGCGGCAGCAATGCTCTCGAATTCCTCGCCGGTTTGGTCGACGGTAATGAGCTCCGCTTCATGGTAGTCGAAATGGTATCGAGCCATGCCGGCCTAAATCAGTCCCGGTGGAGACGTTCCAAAAAAGCCCAAGCCAGCTTTGCCGAGCTTTGATCCTCCGCACGGGTTCAGCTCATGAAGATATTCAGGGCTGAACTCGGCTACATCTTGAAGTTCCTGTGGGCGGAGCAGAGTCAGGTTTTGGTTCTGCCATTCAATGAGACCCTCACGCCTGAGTTCCTGGATCGTCCTGTTCACGTGAACTATTGAAAGCCCACATGCATCGGCAACATCTTGCTGCGTGAGCGGAAGTCGGAAGCTGAGGTTGTCTACCAGCCCAACGAATTCCATGCGGGTGGCAAGCTCGCAAAGAAGATGCGCGACCCTACCCAAGGCATGGCGCGATCCAAGATTCTGAACCCACTCGCGATAGATGGCAGCGTGTATCAGCGTCTCGCGCCAAAAAGCGTGCGTAAGCCCGCAAGACTCCTTCATCATCTCTCTAAGAGATGAATGGGGCACAGACGCTATCGTCGAAGAGCCCACGCTGCAAAGGTCGCAATCCGCCACCGGCAAATGCAGGGAAGGCAAGTCGGGCATGTCCCCCGCCAGGTAAAACGACGAGATCTGATTTCGAGCATTCACTACTCTTTGCCGAGCTAGAAAGCCGCTCATCACAACGATGCAGCTGCTAAGCTTCTCTCCCTCGCGCACCACGTATTCGCCACGGCCCAGGGATCTCACCTTATATGGCATGCGCCTGAGCCTAACCTGATCTTGTTCAGATAGACCGACCACCGCGCGTAGGCGCGCTATTAGCTTCTGATGCGGCATTGGATGCTTCCCGTGCGATGCAGGCGGGAGCCCAATGGTCTCTCAGCCACCGACGCCTACGGACAATGCCTTGGCCAGTGATGGCATATTAACGCGCGCTAAAGGGCCCTGTTCCAGTTAAAAATCTGCGGTTCTTGAACCCGGAAATTGAGCTGGCACCCCGTGTCTTAGTTCGGTCATTGAAATCTCACTTGTTCCTTCGCATCCGGGCTAGCGGGTTCGGCGCGTTTTCTATGTTCGGCAGGTCGGAAAAGGCCGCCTCGACGCGGAGGCCGGTCCCAAATCAACCGCCCGTCGATTTTCTTCGGCTTGCTCCTACGCTTAGCGAACTGATGGGGACGCGCGTCGGTTCGATCGTGTCGGGTGGTCCGGCGCGCGGGCGCGCGTCGAGACCAGCCTTTCTTTTGTCGAAATTCGGGCACTAGTTTTGTTTTCTGAAAAAGGGAGAAGTTAAGTGGCGATGGGGACCGTGAAGTGGTTCAACCCGACAAAGGGTTATGGATTTATACAGCCTGACAACGGCGGCAAGGACGTCTTTGTTCACATCTCGGCAGTTGAGAAAGCTGGTTTCACCTCTCTCGCCGAGGGGGCCAAGGTCAGCTTCGACGTCGTGAACAATCGCGGTAAAGACTCGGCGGAAAATCTACGGATAGGTTGATATAGCACGGCCAGTCGCTACGAGCGCTCGCTAATCATTGTTTGTTGTTGGCATTCGCCTCCGGTTCGACGGCCGGTTGATCGGTTTTAGGTACTGCGGGTTCTCGCACGCTATCTTTGGGCGCTTGTAGGTTTCTTTGGAACGCCCATCCGATCAATCCCGCCAGCACGAGGACAACTACGGCGAGCATCAACCAGTGGGGGTATTTGATCCTGGAAAGCATCGCTGTTCCCGCTAATGGTTCATCACAGTGATTTTGAGTCTTTGGGGGTGGCTGGATAGGCGCGGCCGAGTTTGGCGCGGGCTTTATCTGTTGTGAACATCCATTTGATGCGGGCTCGGATTTTATTCCGTCTCTTTTGCCATGCTGCGATCTCGTTTCGGAGCCTTTTGGGATCGTCGATGCGGCGGCCGAGACACTGGCGCTGTAGCACGCTGATCTCGCACTCGACCATATTGAGCCAACTGGCGTGCTTCGGGGTGAAGTGGAATTCGAGGCGGCGCAGGATGCGCCGGGCCTCGGCGGGCGCGAAGGCCTCATACAGCGCCCCAGGCTTATGGATCGACAAATTGTCCTGCACGACACGGATGCAGGCGGCGTCGGGATAATGGACGTCGACGAGATCACGCATGCAGTGGGCGTAGTCCACGGCGGCGCGGCGGTCGGTGACCTTGACGTCGCGCCAGCCCCGATGTGGATCGAAGGTGACGAAGAGATTGGCGGTGCCGTTGCGGCGATACTCGTAATCGTAGCGCTCGCGCTGTCCCGGTTGGGCCGGGATCGGCTGGCGCACCTCGCCGGTCAGCTGGATGGGAGTCTCGTCGAAGCAGACCAGCGGCCGGGCGCGATTCTGCGTCTCGGCGTAGAGGTCGAGCACTCTCCATGCGGGCAAAGTATTCGCCGTCGACATGGGGAATGCACCACACGTCCCTGCGCCACGGCTTGAGGTCGTTCTCGGCCAGCCGGCGACGCACGGTCTCGCCCAACAGGCTGTTGTGATCGGTGAGCTTGACCATCGTGTCGGCCAACAGCGTCAGCGTCCAGCGTTTGCAGCCGGCGGGCGGCTTGGCGCATGCGGTCGCCACCAGCAGGGCTTCCTCCTTGCCGGTCAGCTTGCGCTCAGCGCCCGGACGCGGCTCCTCGCTCAAGGCTCGCTCCAGATTGCCTTCCACGAAGCGGCGCTTGGTCCGGCCGACGGTGGAGAGGCTGACACTCACGGTCCGGGCAATCTCCTCGTCGCGGCAGCCTCCATCGGCCGCCAGCAAAATCTGCGCCCGCTTAAGCTTGCGGGCGGCGTGCTTGCCGCCGCCGAGCATCGCCGTCAGTTCGTTGCGCTCGGCTTGGCTCAATTCGACCCGATAACGTACATTCATGCTTTGCCTCCTTGTCGGAGGCCGGGACGAATCCAACGATGAGTCAAAAATCAGGCGCGCGCTTCACCGAGAAGCAGGGTTATTACCTGGCTTTCATCCATACCTACGCCCACATGTTCGGACGTCCACCCGCCGAAGCCGACATCCAGCGCCACTTCCGCGTCAGCCCGCCTTCGGTCCACCAGATGATCGTCACCCTCGAACGAAACGGCTTCATCCGACGTCAACCTGGCGTCCCCAGAAGCATCGAAATCCTCGTGCCGCCGGAAAGCTTGCCGATCCTCGAATGGCTCGGTATCAAAACGTCGAAATCACTGTGATGAACCACTAGTGCCCAACGCTCACCTTCGTGCCGCAGCGGCTGGGTACGCAACCGTTTTTGAGGGCAATGGTTTCGGCGACTGCTTGTTTTTTGGTCGGAAAGTGCGTTGCCCCCAACCATAGGACTCCGACGATGCAGAGGGTCGTCAAAGCGGCGCCTCCCACGCTCACCGAACCTCCCAATAGCAACTGCCCCAACGCGCGCAACATGGTATCCGCTTAGCCGGAAATACTTAATGAATGCTGCGCGCGATCAGCGGCGCACACAAAAGCCCGCCGCATCGCGAGGCATCCTATCAGATCAAGGTTCCGTGGAAGCGAGCGAGCCTATTGCGTGCTGAGCGACACGCCAAGAACAAATGCCTTAGCCGCCGTCGCGCCCGGCGTTCGCTTCAACTTCTTTGCGATCTTCGTGACACCAGTCTTTTGATTCGCAAGTAACTTCAGCGTCTTCAGGTCGTCTTTCGTCCACTCGCGACGAACAGTCTTCTTTTTCTTGGCCAACTCGGCGCTCCTTCATTGATAGGAGCGCGGTCTAACACATGGCGCGCGGTAAGCAAATCCCTGGTGAATGGCGCTGTTTGACGAACCCTGTCGTTTTTGACAGGTGCGGGCCGTCCCGAGATGTGGGCACGATCGCGGCTAAAGGACGAGGGCCGCGGCTATGCGACGTTACTACTTCCCGATTTTCCACAACGGAGAGACACAGGCGGACGATGTGGGGGAGCTATTTGGCTCTGCTGAACTAGCGGCCCAATACGGCGCCCGTGTTGCTCGGGATATCGCCAGCGATCCCGACTATGATCACGCTAGCGGCACGGTCGTAATTGTGGTTGAGGCCTCCGATGCTGAGATCGCGCGGCACAGAGTCGGTAGTGTTACCACTGCTGTCTAGCAGGTACGCCCACGATGAAGGCCGCCTTGTTCTGAGAGGCGGATTGAGCACTCATAAGCACGTGTTTAAGAGCGAGCTTAAGAGCGATTGATGGGTCAGATTTCGGTGCTGACGGGGCCGGAACGCCGGCGGCGTTGGAGCGAGGATGAGCGGTGCCGGATCGTTGCGGAGGCCTTTGCGCCGGGATCGTGTGTGGCGCAGGTTGCGCGGGATCACGATATTTCAACGGGGCTGATTTACACCTGGCGGCGTCGGCTTCGCCAGGACCTTGCTGACCAGGGCTTTGTGGAAGCGGCGATGGAAGCGGAGCCGATCAAGGAAGCGGCACCGTCCGGTGAAGTGATCGTGGTGGAATTGACGGGGAGCGGACGGATCAGGATTTGCGGGTCGGCGCCGCCCTTGCTGGTGTCGGCGGTGTTGAAGGCGCTGCGATGATTCCGATCCCCTCTGGCGTGCGGGTATGGCTGGCGACGGGCCATACCGATATGCGGCGCGGCTTTCCGAGCCTGGCTTTGCAGGTGCAGGAGGTCTTGAAGCATGACCCACTGGGGGGTCATTTGTTTTGCTTCAGGGGGCGCCGTTCAGATCTGATAAAAATCATCTGGCACGATTCTCAGGGAGCGTGCCTGTTTACAAAAAGACTCGAAAGAGGAAGATTCATCTGGCCTTCGGCTGCCGGTGAAGCCGTGACGATCTCTCCGGCGCAGCTTTCTTACCTGCTATCTGGGATCGACTGGCGGAATCCTCAAGAAACTTTGCGTCCAACGCGAGTTGGATAGCATTCTGCGATTGAACCTACCGGGAAATCTGATTCACTGGCTTCATGAGTTTGAAGCCGGATGACCTTCCTTCGGATCTCGCCAGCGCCCAGGCGGCGCTGTTGATCGAACGTGAGGCGTTGCGGGCTGAACGCGACGCGCGGCTGAGGGTCGAGGTCGAACGCGATGCGGCCGCGGCGAAGGTCAGCCGGATACAGGCCGAAGCCATCAATTGGCAAGCCGAAGCGGCCAACGCGCGGGCGAAGCTGTCGGACAATGAGGCGCTGATCGCGCATCTCGAGCTGCGGATCGAGAAGCTCAAACGCGAACTGTACGGGCCGCGTTCCGAGCGCACGGCGCGGCTGATCGAGCAGTTGGAATTGGAACTTGAAGAACTCGTCACCACGGCGAGCGAGGATGAGCTCGCCGCGCAGGCCGCGGCGGCAAAGGCGCAGAGCGTACGCGCCTTCACGCGCAAGCGGCCGGTGCGCAAGCCATGGCCGGATGACATCGAACGCGAGCGCGTCGTCATTGAGGCTCCAACGAGCTGCGCCTGCTGCGGTGGATCGCGGCTGGCGAAGATCGGTGAGGATGTGACCAAGACGCTGGAGGAGATCCCGCGCTGCTTCAAGGTCATCGAGACGGTACGCGAGAAGTTCACCTGCCGCGATTGCGAGAAGATCAGCCAGCCGCCGGCGCCGTTCCATGCCACGCCGCGCGGCTTCATCGGCCCGCAATTGCTGGCGACGATCCTGTTCGACAAGTTCGGTATGCATATCCCGCTCAATCGCCAGAGTGCGCGCTTTAAGTGCGAGGGGATCGACTTGCCGTTGTCGACCCTGGCCGATCAGGTCGGTCACGGGACCTTCGCCGTGATGCCGCTCTTCCACCTGATCGAGCGCCATGTACTCGCGGCCGAGCGCCTGCATGGCGACGACACCACCATCCGCATCCTGGCCAAGAGCAAGTGCACAACCGGGCGGATCTGGACTTATGTGCGCGATGACCGGCCCTTCGCCGGGCCTGCGCCGCCGGCGGCGGTCTATTACGCCTCGAGCGACCGGCGAGGTGAGCACCCGCAGAAGCATCTGGCCGCCTTCGCCGGCATCCTGCAAGCGGATTGCTACAGCGGCTTCGAGCCGTTGTTCGATCCGCAAAAGAAAGCGATGCCGATCACACCGGCGTTTTGCCTGGCCCATGCGCGGCGGGGCTTCTTCGAGCTGGCCGACATCGAGAAAAACGCCCGGGAAGGCCAGAAGGGCAAACCCATCTCCCCGATCGCACTGGAGGCGGTCAGACGCCTCGATGCGTTGTTCGAGATCGAACGCGCCATCAATGGCCGCAGCGCCGACGAGCGGCGTGCCGTGCGCCAGGAGAGGAGCAAACCACTTCTCGACGACATGCACGCCTGGTTGCTCCGCGAGCGCGAAACCCTCTCGCGCTCCTCCGAGGTCCTGAAGCCTATGAACTACATGCTCAGGCGCTGGGACGACTTCGCCCGCTTCCTCGACGATGGCAGGATCTGCTTGACCAACAATTGTGCTGAGCGCGCATTGAGGGGCATCGCATTGGGAAGGCGCAACTGGACCTTCGCCGGCAGCCAGCGCGGTGCCGACCGTGCCGCCATCATGCTGACGATGATCACGACCTGTCGCCTCAACGACGTCGATCCCAAGGCCTGGCTCGCCGACGTCCTCGCCCGTATCGCCGATCTTCCCGCGTCGCGTCTGCACGAACTGCTGCCCTGGGAATGGAAGCTCCTGCGCCAAGCCGACAAGCCCGCCGATCAGCAGGCCGCCTGACCTTCACGCAACGCCATCATAGAGCTCGCCGTGCCCGCGCGCATGTCTCAATCAGGCGGTCTTCGTCGTATGCGTACTCTAGCAGGAGGGCGTCGAGCTTTGTTGCTGCGGTGAGGGATGCCAAACCACCTTAGTTGCGTTCAAGGGTCTAGGTCTTGCGCGAACAGCTTTCCTTCAATGCGAATGCGCTCGACAATCACACCTCTGCGCACGCAGATGAAAATTATGACCGCAAGGTCACGGGGCTCTACGTCCTTTGAATTTTTGGGACGGGCAATCTCAGGGGAATCCGATCGAAGCTTGGCATAGGTCGATTGCACAACCTTCTTTGTTTGTGGTCCGAGCGAGTTGTAGAGATTGTTGACCTCCTGTCCGCTCAGCTTCATGTCCAGCCTGTGCGCGAGGCCGTTGCGCAAGCTGCCTATAGTTCTCAGCGCTGATGCGAATTCTTGATCCAGACCTAAGATCAGAGCGAGCCGAACTGTGCCGGCAAAATCTGTCTCTGAGAATTTGAGGTGCTCAGGCTTGGGCGCCGCGGCCAGAACGAACTGTTGCAGCTAGTGCTCAATGTGAATGTGCGCACGAACAACCATCCCGAGGTCATCATCGCCTTGGAGAGCTAAAAAGAAGGTCTGATCCCTAACCTTAAGACCAGTGATCAAGCTGTGAGCAAGCGTCGGCATCTTGACCTTCTACTAAATCCGAAGACATTGGACTGAACGGCCGTCAGCTGCGTTTTTGCTGTTGGTCCGCTCCGAGCCCCATTGCTCGCAGACCCAAATCGCTAGGTCTTTCTGACTAAGGTGCCGCACGCGATCGTACAAAGGATGATCCTTCATCCATTCTAAAAGCGTCTCGCGAGAGGTGTCCTTGTAGACAGAGTAGAAAAAATCCGCCAAATCCGCTGCACTTTTCACCTGCTGGGTGACGTGCTGAACTACTCCGAAGAACGTCTCGGGGCTTCGGCGGTACACTGCCACTTCGTGGTCTGTCATTGGCCCCTCCACAGAGAAGTTCACTCCATTCAACGCGAAGATGCCATGCATTCGACCTTGATCGGGCATCGCACAGGCGCTTTGCACGGTGGCAACCACCTCGATGTTATTGGGTCCCGGCACAAGATATTCGTTGCCAATGAGCCATCTCGGATACTTCCGCTTGCCGTAAACGAATTCTGGAGCTTGGCCATCGAAAGTTGACGGTGGCCCGCTGTGAGCGTTTATGGACTGAATCAAAGCTTGCATCTCCGGGTGAGCTTCTCGTGCGAGCACATGATCGCGAAAGGTGATAGTGCCTCGTGGTTGAAATGTAGGGACTTTGAATCCGAGGGCGCTAATCATGGGCGCACCTTCAAGTGCGGTAAGGTTATAGTGGAATGGCTGGTTGGTTAGAAACAAATAGGCCGAAGGAGCGGGCGCGCCCTTGATCTTGAGCGAACGTTCGGCCTGTTCCACTTCTGAGAGGACCTCAGAAAGAAGCGGGTCGTCTTGATCGACTATAACGTCAGGAATGTTCAAATCGACGAAAACGACACGCGACCACGGCAAGTCCTTCTTCAGGGCTTGAGACAGTTTATTCTTTAACTTGATCTGATCTTTCAAAGTTTCGTTTGGCCGTAAAGTGGCCGATCTGGTTTTGACTTCGACCGAGAACCGACGACCCGTCAGGGGATACGTCGCGACAAACTCCGCGTGATGTCCGGCTTGAAGATCGTCCTCATACTCGATGATGAATCCGGCGTTCAGGAAGGCCGCAGCGGCATTGGTCTCTGCCACAGTTGCTAAAAAGCCATCAGCTCTGTGCAATCGCCCGACGAAGCGATCAAACAGCGGCTTGTCGTACTGCTCATAATGATGCTCGATCAGGTATATGTTGTAAGCCAACGAAAGGACGCTTCGAAAGCCGTTGTTGATTTTCCTAGAAGTCACCACTCCCGGCGGCGGATGGTCATGAGCGCCGCGCATCGCGGAGGCCCATTGTCCAATCAAGTGGCCGTCCGCTCCCTTGCGCATTTCCTCTGCGATCCACGATCGGCCCATGCGCTCAGCTAGGTAGTCAAGCAGGAAGTCGGTAAATGTTGACCATCGGCCGATCATGCGCGCCCGGCCGATAATAAGCGCAATGCCGTCCTTGACCTTGTAAAATTGTATCGGCTTGCCGAGCCCCTGTTGAGCTGACGATCGCGGATATCTGCCTCGCGCCGACGACGCAGGATTTCGTTTCGGTCGTCCGCTCCGTGTCGACCGTGACAATGCTTGAATTTCTTACCTGAGCCGCATGTGCACGGCGCGTTTTCTCTTCGTCAATGCCCTACTTGAACGCTTTCTTCACGGTCATTGAAAGTCATCGTTTGCTCGCCAATTGGTAGCGAAGCTGTTGGCCAGCTTCGGCCACCGATAGGGGTCGGATTTTTGTTGCACCAGTCGCGCAACCAAACATTCATCGCGGCGAGGTCGACCCTAGCGCCGAACGACGACCACCGAGGGAGAGGCGAGCCATACAGCTGCAGCGGCCGATTCTTGCGCGCCGACCGATCGATTTGCGAGGTTGCGACGCTGTTCTTCTGCTGCGATGTCTGACTGAGTTTGCGTCGCCTCTTGATTAGCTTCGGCAACCGTCATTTTCCCGGCCTGCACTCGTTCAGCAATGACGGCTCGGGTCGCCTAATACTTGTCGAAAAAGGTCGGGATAGGTTGTGAAAGGCCTGATCGCCAGCGCGGCCGTGGCGTTGCACTTATTTTTCTCGACCATGTTTTTGGTGCCCTCAGGAAACTGCACCTTGCAGCTCTCAAAGCCCTGCTGCATGGCCGCGGCGGCGGCAGCCTGCTGCTGCTCGCGCTCTTGGCGCGCGGCAAGGCCGCAGCCGGCCAATAGAAGGCAGATCCCCACAACGATCAGGTGACGCATTTCCCCCTCCATTACCCTTGGCGCTTTGATAGGCACAACCGTCGGGGGAGGGCAATCGGCATTTCTACTAATATCGCGCTCAAGCCGTCACGGACAACCGTAATGCACTATGAAGATCATCCGATGCTCGAAGACCCGGCGTGCAGGGCCGTCCGGTCTCCGGTGATCTGCTCGACATAGTCGTCGATCGCGTCAATCAGCGGGCGCACGTAGCCGCCGGCCTGTGCTTAATGAGGTAACTGCGAAGGCGGTCGAGCTCCACTAGGTCCGCCTGCACCGCCTCTGACCGAGCTGCATCTCGGCGCTGCCGCTCGCGCTCCTCGTGCCAAGCTTTCGCGGCCGCTCTGTTCTCTGCCTTAGTCATGGCGAGAGGATAGGAGCGAGTCGGGCGGCGGGCCAGCCACTGGGGCTTGCGGGTACGGACCGAAGTTGTCCGGCAGATCGCGCCATGGCGCTCCAGATCGCAAGACCCAGAAGATGCCATTGAGAACACGACGATCATTCACCCGCGGGACGCCGCGCGGCTTGTTCGGTAGCATCGGCTTGATTGCAGCCCACTCTTCACCGGTGAGTTCGTAGCGCATGATTCGTCCCCCTCGATAGGGGCTTGAAGCATGGGAAGACGGTCCGGCTCAAGATGGCCGCCAGGGACGGCCGGTCGCTATGCAACCAAAAGCGGACCTATTATGCTCACCTCGAGTTTTGTCGTTGATGACCCAGGCCGTGTGAAAATCGCGCAACTTGGGGCGCCGCGGCGCATTTCGCGGCCGTCGTGCTTCTAATTCGGTGGAATCGACCTCCGGTCATCTCCCTGGCAACCAGGAGCTCCGTGTAGGCGCTGATTTGGTCGCGCAGCGGCCGGCCTCACGCCTGCATCGCCTCCAGCAATCCACCTACGCCCACGATCATCATCACGCGCTTCATGTTGTAGGCGAGCACGTTGAGCGCCATCTCGGTGGCCACCTTTGGTAGCTTTTTCGTGAGAAAGTGCGTTGCTCCCATCCAACACTTCATCGTGCCGAACGGATGCTCCGCTGTCTGACGGCGGACACCCATTGCATTGGGGTTGTGATCGAGCCGATCCTGAACTTTCTCCAGAACGGCCTCGTGCTCCCAGCGTGAGATGCGGCGCTCGGGGGCTGTCGTGCACTGAGCTTTGAGCGCGCAGGTTTTGCAGGTGCTCATCCAATAGCGGCGCAGTGTCTTTCCGTCCTCTACGTTCGTATAGTGATAGGTTAGCCGCTCGCCGGCGGGACAGCGATAAACATCGTCGGCGGCGACATAGACGAAGTCCTGTTTGCCGAAGCGGCCAGCAGCTTTGGCGCCCGAAGTCATCGGCTTCGGCAACGTCACCGTGATGTCGGCTTCCTCGCAGGCCCTGATCTCCTCTCCATCGTAATAGCCGCGGTCTGCCACGACTTCTAGTGTCTCGACAGCCATCTCGTCGCGAGCCTGCCTAGCCATGTTGGCGAGTTGGTGGCGATCGGTGCCCACGTTGGTCACCTCGTGAGCCACGATGAGATGATGCTGCGTATCAACTGCGATCTGCACGTTATAGCCAACGATCCCGGTGTCCTTGCCACTCGTCGCCATCGAGCGCGCGTCAGGATCGGTCAGCGAGATCTGCTTGTCCTCGCTCTTCATCATCTCCGCATTGATCGCGTTGAGCCGGACGATCTCCTCCTTGAGCTTCTCGATCTTGCCCTTCAACCTCGCAACTTTCGTCTCTGGCACTGCATCGCCATGCCGATCGGCGGTCTCGAGCTGCGAGAGATACCGGGCGATGCTCTCGTCGATCCGCTCCAGCCGTCGCTTCATCTTCGCCTCGGTGAAGTTCTTGTCCCGCGCATTGACGGCCTTGAACTTCGACCCATCGATGGCGACGCTCGCTGCAACAAGCAGGTCAAGCTTGCGGCACAGCGCGACGAACTCGCGGCAGACCTCACGAATGGCCTTGCCATTATCCTTGCGGAAATCCGCGATGGTCTTGAAGTCCGGCGCCAACTGCCCGGTTAGCCAGATCATCTCGATATTGCGCTGGCATTCCCGTTCCAGGCGTCGGCTCGACGGCACGCGATTGAGGTAGCCATAGATGTAGAGCTTGAGCATCATGCCGGGATGGTAGCCGGGTCGCCCCGTCTCGAGTGGCTGGACGCCAACGAACCCGAGCTTATCGAGATCGAGACCGTCGACGAACACGTCGACCGCACGCACCGGGTTATCCTCGGTTACATAGTCGTCGAGCAATGCCGGAAACAGCGTGCTCTGCCCGCGATCCAACCTTCAACAAAGCGCTTCATCAGATGCCCCGCAAAGTCGCCGGGAATCTTATCGCGCGAATCATGGCAAATGGAGCATTTTCACACGGCCTGGGCCCTTAGCGGACATCCTGTGTGAGTGGCGTCGCCATGCTGGTGTTCTCGCTATCTGCACTAATTTCTTGTGCATCTGTTGGATAGCGCGTCAAACCTGCCTGCAGCCCAATCCCGCCCGCGACAGCTCGTCATCGCGGTTGTCACGAGCCGCTTACCCATTCGATGCCAGACCATTAGGTCAATGCACATCAAAAGGGAGGACGCACACGTCGCCAACGGGCCGCACCGGCGGGAGTGCATTGGGCAGATTAAGCTGAATGATGCTTGCACTCACCGGCTTTGGTGCGCGGCGGCGCACAACGAACACCACGCCCGAAATGGTTGCCCGCCTCCATACCACTCGACAGGCAAGCGTCTTGTGAAGCCCGCTGAACAACAGATCAAACTCGCTGGCGAATATATAATAGGGCGCGGAAAGGCAAGCGCCAAAGGCATTGATGTCGCGCACCACACACGGATGCACCCCCATAATTCCATCGAAGGAAAGCAAGGCCGGCACATTAACGATCTCGCGCGGCAGAGCGCGACGTTCCATTGACCTTTCAATCATGGCGAGAACTCCGCACAAGCTTCTTTGCTTCAGTTGCCGGTCCCGCCGAACCTCGTCAAACAAGATAGTTCGCGCACTCCGCCAGACAAGCAGTTCTGCTGTCTAATTAGAGTTGACTCTAATTCTTCCATTAAAGCGAAGAACGGACGGTTCAAAAAATTCGCGCGATACACGAAAACGCGCAGATCGAGGCTGCCCAGGCGGATGAATTGAGAAGCACTTTTGGCAGCTGTTGGCCCTTAGCATTACAGTTGCTTTGTTTGCGGGCTTCTGAATCCATGGGCAACCATGATTCGAATGTCGTGGACGCGGGCCGCGTCGGTTGAGGAGACGCTTGCGTTGTGGGCGGCGTCGCTTCGAGAGATCAAGCAACGGATACGTCCGTTGTTCACGCAAGAGCGTGTGGCGACGAATGCAGGCTTGTTCCTGGAAGGTCTGCTCGGAGATGAGCAGCGCAAGACCGGCTGGATGCGCGCGGAGGCGGCTGGCGATCCTGGCCCATGGCGTCAGCAGGCAATTCTGGGTCGTGGAGATTGGGACGCTGATGCCCTGCGCGATATCGTCCGCGACTATGTCATCGAGCATTTGGCGGATGACGATGCGGTGCTGGTGATCGACGAGACCGGCTTTCTCAAGCAGGGTAAGGCCTCATGCGGAGTGGCACGGCAATACACTGGTTCGGCAGGGAAGATTACGAACTGCCAGATCGGCGTCTTCGCTACCTACGTTTCGCGTCATGGTCATGCGTTCATCGATCGCGCGTTGTATCTTCCGAAGGAATGGACTGACGATCCAGATCGTCTGGAAGCCGCATATGTGCCTGCCGATGTCGGCTTTGCGACCAAACCAAAGCTTGCGACGAGAATGATCGCACGTGCGATAGCCGCGTCTGTACCATTCAAGTGGGTTGCCGGTGACACGGTCTACGGTGTTGGCGATATCGAACAGCAGCTACGGCGGGCAGGCAAAGGCTATGTGCTCGGGGTCAGCAGCTCTCATGTCTTCCGATCCTGGGGCAAGCGACAGCCGGTCGCCGGCAAGGCCGAAGACATCGCCCGGACGCGGCGCCCGTCCGACTGGAAGCGCTTGTCGGCGGGAGCCGGAACCAAAGGACCGAGGCTGCATGACTGGTGTTATCTCGAACTGGCCGATCTCGAGGTCGAGCAGTTCAACAGCGCAAATGATGGTTTATGGACGCGCGGTCTGCTGATCCGTCGCCATATCGCCGATGGCGATCTCGCCTTCTTCACCACCTGGTGCCCAGCGGGAACATCAATTGAAACGCTGGTCGCGGTCGAAGGCCATCGATGGGCGATCGAGGACAGCTTTGAAACCGCGAAAAACGAGTTCGGGCTCGATCACAACGAGAGCAGGTCCTGGCATGGCTGGCATCGCCACGTGTCCCTGGTGATGCTCGCCTTCGCCATGATGGCGGCGATCCGCCATCGCGCCAATCCGCCACCGCCCAAAAAAACCAAACGCCGCCCCCCGGCAAAAGCCAAAGCACACCCACGCCGCCGCTGATCCGTTGGTCAATCCAGGAAATCCGCCGCATCGCCATCAGGCTTGCTCGAAAGCGGATCCAACCCGCGCATGTCATCGCATGGTCATTCTGGCGCAGAGCTCACCAGGCTGCCGCTCAGCGCGCGCATCTCAAAGCAAAACGGCAACTGTAATGTTAGTGTCTGTCCGGGAACATCTTGAATCATCGGAATCATTTATGATTCAAGGGTGGCGGTCCGATTCGAAGGGGCGCCCATGTGGACGAAGGAGAACCGCGGTCGTTACGACCGAAGCCGGCTACGCTATCCAAGCGATTTGACTGATGAGGAATGGGCGTTGGTGGAGCCGCTGATTGCGCCAGCCAAGCGAGGCGGCAACAAGCGCACGGTCGATGTGCGCGAGGTGATCAATGGCCTGATGTATGTGCTGAGCACCGGTTGCCAATGGCGAGCGATCCCGAAGGACCTGCCGCCACGCAGCACGGTGCACGACTATTTTGACTTGTGGGCTTGGAACGGCACGCTCGATCGCATCCATCACGCGCTCTATGTACAATGTCGAGAATTGGCCAACCGAGAACCCAGCCCGAGCGCCGCCATCATCGACAGTCAAAGCGTCAAGAGCGCGGAAAAAGGGGGGCGTGGATCGACCCGCATGGCTACGATGCGGGCAAGAAGATCAAGGGCAAGAAGCGCCACATCCTAGCATCCTAGTCGATACTCAAGGCTTGCTGCTCCACGCCCTCGTGCATTCGGCGGACATCCAGGATCGTGACGGTGGGGTGCTGGTGATGGCCACGCTGTTTGGCCTGCATCCATTCCTGCTGAAGCTCTATGCTGACGGCGGCTATCAGGGGCCGATCTTTCAGTCCGCCGTTCGCAAAATCCTCCGGCAAATCGACGTCGAGATCGTCAAGCGCTCCGATACAGCAAAGAGTTTTGCGATCTTGCCCAAGCGATGGATCGTCGAACGCACCATCGCCTGGCTCAACCGCTGCCGCCGTTTGGCCAAGGATTGGGAGTGCCTCAACCGAAAGGCATTGGCGTTCTTGCGCCTCGCCTCAATCCGCCTCATGCTGCGAAAGCTCTGCCAAAAAACAGCATGATCCCGGACAGACTCTTAGCATCAGTTGCGCGCATCGCACTGACATGTCCGGAGTCGGGGAGAGACCGGAAGCCTTCGACTCAGGGCGGACCGACGCGAATGACCCTGGCTGCGTGAAAACGAGCTGTCTGCTATGATTCGCTTGGCGATTTGCCGGGGGGCAATTCATGAAGCGCTTCGTTGAGGGTGCCGATCGCGGACAATCGACGCTGTTGCCGGAATGCCTCGATGAGTGGGTCGAGGAGAGCAATTCCGTTCGTGTGGTGGATTCCTTTGTCGACGGGCTCGATCTCGCCGATCTCGGCTTCGAAGGCGTCGAGCCTGCAGCGACAGGCCGGCCTGCCTACCACCCCTCGGTTGTACGGCTATCTCAACCGGGTGCAGTCGAGCCGCCGGCTTGAGCGCGAGGCCGGCCGGAACCTGGAAGTCATATGGCTACTCGGACGGCTCGTTCCCGATGACAAGGTGATTGCCGATTTCCGCAAGGACAATGGCCCAGCGATCCGCAGGGTGTGCGCGAGCTTCGTCAATCTCTGTCGCCATATGGGTCTGCTGGCGAGGGCGAGCGTTGCGATCGACGGCAGCAAGTTCAAAGCGGTCAATAATCGAGATCGCAATTTTACACGAGGGAAGATCGATCGCCAGCGTGCGCAGCTCGAGGAGAGTGTGGCGCGATATCTCTCCCAGCTCGATACGGCGGATCGGCAGGAACCGTCCGACGTGCTCGTGCTCAAGACGACGCGGCTCAAGGAGAAGCTCGACAAGCTGAAAGAGGAAATGGGCAAGCTCGCAGCCTACGAGAAGCAAATGTTGGCCTCGCCCGACAGCCAAATCTCGCTCACTGATCCCGACAGCCGCTCGATGGCAACGAGTGGGCGTGGCTCGGGCGTCGTCGGCTACAATGTGCAGGTCGCGGTCGACACTGTGAACCATCTGATCGTAACGCACGAAGTGACGAATACCGGCTCGGATCGCTCACAACTGGCGAACGTGGCGCGGGAAGCCAAGGCCGTTCTGCAAGCCGATAAACTCGAGGCCGTCGCCGACCGCGGCTACTTCAGTGGCGAGGACATCCTGGCCTGCGAGCAGGCAGGCATCTGCGTGACGTTGCCCAAACCGATGACATCGGGCGCGAAGTCGGAAGGCCGCTTCGGCAAGCAGGACTTCGTCTATATGCCGGAGGAGGATGTCTATCGCTGCCCCGCCGGCGAGAAGCTCAAATTCTACTATGCCAACGAGGAACACGGGCAGAAGATGCGCCGCTACTGGACGAACGCCTGCAAGACCTGCGCAATCAAGGATCAGTGCACCACAGGCAAAGAACGCCGCATCACGCGATGGGAGCATGAGCACGTTCTCGAAACCGTGCAGCAGCGGCTGGATCAGGACCCCCAGGCCATGCGCCGCCGGCGCGAGACGGTTGAGCATCCCTTCGGCACGCTCAAGATGCGGATGGGCGCGACGCACTTCCTGATGAAGACGCTGCCGAAGGTCGCGAGCGAGATGGCGCTCAGCGTGCTCGCCTACAATCTGACGCGCGTCATGAATATCATCGGTACAAGGGCGTTGCTGGCAGCGATCAAAGCGTGAGCGTGGAGACCCAATTGCGCGCCGATCTCGCGCCAGACCCTGCCCAGCATTCCTCACGATGACTCAGAGACGGTCCCGGATCGTCCAACCCGAAAAAATTGCTCAGATCGGCCGTGTCGGACTACATTAACCGGATCGTGGACGGTCGCGGGCTGCGTCAGCGCGTTATCACGCAACCAAGACCCAAAACGGAAGTCGGCTGGCCAGGTTTTCTCAAGCGCGCGCCCGCCACAGCGTAACCGCAAGCAGTATATAGGCAGCACAAGTCCACAGCGACTGCCAATTGTCCGGCCCTTCGCTAAGCGCCGCATAGATGGCTGCCACCAAGAATACGCCGGCAAATATCGCTTCCGCCATGGGGCGGATTCCTTTCTTGGGGCGATTGAGCTGCGTCATAGCCGCAAAAGGGACCGCCGCCATAGTGAGGGCCGCAAAAGGAAAATCCTTTTCGCGCGGGTCAAACATAAAGCCCAGCGCGGTCTCCGTGCCGATCACGATGGTTACGATCAAGATCAATCCGTGCATGATCGCCAGCCCCGATGGGGTCCGGTAGTCCTTCGGACCCAGCAATTCCAGAAATGTGGGCGGTGCGCGCCCGGACATCAGGGCGTTGGCGCCGAACAGCGGCGAGGCAGTTGCCGCCACCAGAAGTGCGCCCCACAGAAGCCAGCTGCCCGCGTCGTAGCTTTCATAGAACATCTTTTGAGCGGCCACCCCAAACAGGACTCCGGCGGTGGTTGCCGATATTCCGACCGCAAACCATGAGACGAGCCGGGGCTGCGAGGGCTTCCGGCGCGAGGTCAGCCATGCAGCGCCGAACACCAGGATCGCCAGCGCCATTCCGCTGCTCATTTGCAGTTTCCAGAGCGGATAATTGCTGACGGGGATGCCGGGCGGATATTTCAGCGTGCGCTGCGCGGAATCGAATAAGCCCCACGATCCGCCGACAGTGCCCTCGAACTCATGCTTCCACAATTCATCATACGCCTCGAACAGGTTGACGCGGAAATTCTCGCGCCGGGCAACATCGAGGACCTCCGAGATCACCCGCGCCTGATTGGTGCGCGACGGTAGCGCCGAATCGCGCATCCGCCCTTCGCTCGGCCAACCAGTTTCTCCAATCAGGATTTCCTTGCCCGGAAACGCCGACGCCACCTGCTTTCGGACGGCGTCGACGTGAGCAGCGGCAGATTTCGCCGGGACCGGGACGTTTTCCCAATATGGCAGGATATGAACGGTGACGAAATCGACGGCGTCATCGAGTTCCCGATAGCGCAGCCAGTACTCCCAGACGTCGGAATAGGTGACGGGGACCGGCACTTGTGCCTTGACCGAGCGGATCAAGGCAGCAAGGTCGGAAGGCGTCATCTTCCGATGCAACAGAACCTCATTGCCGACCACGAGTGCGGTGATGGTTTCCGGATAATGCTGGGCGAGGCGTATGCCCGTGGATATCTGTGCCGCGTTCTTCTGTCGGTCCCTATCGAGCCAAATTCCCTGAATGACTTTCAGCCCCGCCTTGGATGCAAGTTCGGGGATCTGATCGAGACCAAGATCAGTCGCATAGGTACGGATACAGTCGGTTATTTTGGCAAGCTGGGCGAGATCTTCCGCGATCTGGTCCCGCGGCACTGGTGTCGGCGACTCTGACGTTTGGTTGTTGCGGAAGGGCGCGTAGGATATGCATTGCAGTTTGGCATTCGGATCGATCGGTGCGCGCGCCAAGTTGATCGGCATGGCCAGCCACCACCACACCGCGGCGATCGCACCTAGGGATATGATGAGAAGCGCCAGAGGCGTACGAAGCGAAATAGTTCGACCCTCCAACGTAGAGATCGTCGGTCAACCGGCATGCTGTCGTGACCCGACAACAACAGAAATCATCGTCCACCGGTACCTACTTGACCTGTGAAAGCTGCTGCCAGATCGTCCGTGCCGCAAGAGGCGAGTCAACATCCAACGAAGGCCTTAAGGCTACCGCAGGGCAGGTAGAAATAATCTTCGCCATCTCCCGAGATGGCCTTCGGGGACCGGCAGCAGAGTGGCCTTTCTCTGACGGTCGCCGTGCCGGCTAACGAACGTCGCCTGTTGGCCCACAAGCGAAGTCAGGCTCCGTCCGCTTCCCCGCCGCTGTCGGGAGCATAGCAGACATCAAGTGCAGCGTTGGGGCTCGTGAGCGAGGCCGGCAAATGGGCTGCACTCCATCATCCGGACGGTTCGCTGCGGCTAGAACACGCGCGTGCCGCATGGGCGAAGCGAACTTCGGAAGAGGAGATCATCCTGCTGGGCATCCGTCAGCAGCAATCCTGAAACAGGCGCCTCATCCGCAAGGGTGGGGCTCTTTTCTTGCTCTATTTGCCGACTGGCGTTAACGCTGCTTCTGGGGCTGCGTTAGGGAAATACGGTGAGCAAGGCTCGCGAGTTTATCGACTTCTGGACCGAAAACAGCATCCACGCTGTCGAGCAGTATCGGACTGCCGGCGCGTCGCAGGATGTGGCGGAGCTCAGCCGGCGTCTTGTCGAGGCCGCCAAGGGGCAGGGTATTTCGGAGTCCGACTTGCAGGCCGAGATCGGCGAAATCTCCGCCTATATTGGAGACCGGCTCAAGGCAGCGAACAGGGCTGAGAGCGAGCGGCGGCAGTCGACCTAGGCGCGATAGCCTCACCTATCCAACTTGATCGCCGGGCGCGAGGTTAAGCTCCTCGAAAAGGCGCTGCTGCTTGGGCGTCAGTGCGACATCCAACACTTCCGCAGTCCACCCTTCAGGAACGGCGGCGAGGACTAGTGTCAGCGCTTGGCTGGGCTTGGCTACTGCAATCCAAATCTGCGTTTCACCGTCCTCGCCCGTCACCTCAACGACAGTAAAGGACTTGCCGAAGGACTCTCCCATGACAGCCAATCCGGCAGCAAACGAAGCCAGTCCAAGAGGATGAAGTAGCCGTCTCAGTTCGGCGGCTTTAAACCCGGCGAGGTCAACCATTCGCTCAGGTGCGAGCCGGTTTCGGCCTGTCTGGCTTTGCGGAGGAGGTCCTCTCGTTGAGGACCGTGGGGGAGGACTTTGGCTTGTTCGCGGAGGCGTTTCGCTTCTTCGGAAAGTCGTTCTTCCAGTGACACGGTTTGTTTGAAACGGCGACGCTGCTGCATGATACGACCTCGGGTCCTGACCGCGGTGTTTGAATTCTCGATTCTTAATTATGCCGACCCCGGCACACCGGTTCCTAAATTCAGTTCGGGCCACTTGCTGGCTGTTTTATTTTCTGGCTACATACTGGCTATAAATTCTGAAGCCAGCTATTTGATGATGTAGCTAAGTCTATGATTTTGCTTGGTGAGCGCGCTGGGGCTCGAACCCAGGACCCCGTGATTAAAAGTCATTTGCTTCCCACGCGCCCCAGTTATCCCACAGGAGCCTCGTATTCGGAGGCGCGAGAACGCCACCGTTTTTACAGCAGAAATGGCCGATTTTGTTGGGCATCTCTATGAGATCACTACGCTCATAACGGCTCGCCTGTTCTGCCTTGGTGATGTGAGCCAACGGCCTCCACTCGGTGATCGCCGTCGGTGGGCCCGTGTTGTTGGGAAATGCCCCAACTTCGTTGCTGCCGTCTATCATCGCGGCAGGTCCAGCGTTTTGAGCCGCTTGCGCCCGGCGTAGAAAACCTCATTCGAGACCATGCCGGATTTGGTCAGCGCATGGCGCTCGTCGCGAGTCTTGCTGAGAAACATTTCTCTGCAATCGAATGCCCGACAAATCGGCGGGGCTCGGTCGTGTATGGTGCGCCCGTCTCAACCGACAAGATACACTCGCCGGTTTTGGCGCACTGTAGGACCGCCGTTGGTCCGGCAGTCGTCGCTATAACTTCGTGCTCATAGGTCCAGATCAGATCGCCGCGTTCTGGCATCAGTGGGATCATGTCGTGGAGACAGCAGGCGCGGCAGCCATCGCAGGGGACGTTGCCGAGGGCGGTCACGGGGGATCCTCAGCGAGGTTTCCATACCGCATGATCCGGCCGCAGCGAGCATTCGTCAATTGTCCCGAACCGAAGGGAAAGCTACATCCGCCAACACGGCCGCAATCAGCTTCCAAGCGAGGTCCTATCAGGATTCGAATTCAGGATAACTTGCACATCCATTTTGTTCATGATATGTTCTCAAAGCGGCACGCCGTTTAAATACATCCTCCCAACTGGCCCGTCATGGCAGATCAGATCGTCATCACGGAGAAAACCAGCCAGGCCAAAGACGTCCGCGCCGCAATTGGTTCGCGCTACGGTGATGTTCTTCCAGCCGAGGGTCATTTGTTCGATCTCCTGGAACCGGAGGACGTCGTTCCAGCCTGGAAGCGATGGTCGCCGATACTTTTACGGCCTGTTGGTCTTTACGGTACACGCCCGGCAGAGGGCGGTAACAAGGCCGCTAAGCTCAAGGTCATTCGCGAGGCTTTACGCACTGCCAAGCGAGTTTGGCTTGCAACCGATTGCGACCGCGAGGGTCAGTTGATCGGTCAGGAAATTCTTGAACATTACGAGTATCGCGGTCAGGTAATGCGGGTGCTGTTCACCGCGCAGGATTCGCAGACCATCCGTGACGCATTCGGTAGGGCAAAGCCGAATGCCGAATACTCCCGCCTATACGCTGCCGCCGTTGCGCGCCGACAGGCTGATCAAATTTATAACCTGTCACTGACCCGCACTGCGACCGTCATCCTGGGACAGGGCGTGCGGAGAGTGATCGGCGTCGGCCGCGTAAAAACGCCGACGTTGGCAATTGTTTGCAAGCGCGAGTTGGAAATTCGAAACTTCGTGCCGCTTGCTTATTTTGAAATTGTCGCCACCGCGAAAGTGGCGGGCGGGCAATTCCAGATGCGGCACGCGCCGCAGGACCGAATTGCTAAGCGCGAGATCGCCCAGGACGTAGTCAAAGCGGCTGAAGGTTTCGAGGGCGCGCTCAGCGTGCGCGTCGAAGACAAGCGGCAAGCGCCACCTAAGCTGCATGATTTGCCGTCGTTGCAGAAACTCTGTGGCTCGAGCTTCGGCTGGTCAGCCAGCAAAACGCTCGAAGTGGCGCAGGAGCTGTATGACGGCCAAGGCAAGAAGATTGTCACCTATCCTCGCGCAGAGGTACGCTACCTGCCGCAGAGCTTGGTATCTGACGTGCCGCGAATCATTGCCGGACTGCGGGTGGGCCAATCGTTCAGCGCGATCCCTGTACCCGAGCCGCCGGTCATCCGCAGAGGTGCGAGCGGCACCTTTTACGACAAGGGGCTGGAGGGTGCGAGCCACCATGCCGTCATTCCCAATGTCAACGCCATCGACAAACTGCCGGAGGTCTGGCCTCGTCTGTCGTCTGACGAGAAGAAACTCTTTGACGTCATCGCGCGGGCATATATGGCCGCGCTGATGCCGGACTTCCGTTATCGGCAGACAACCGCGGCGCTCGATGTGCACGGTTTTGAATTCCGCGCAGCCGGTCGCCAACCCATCGATCTCGGCTGGCGAGCAGCATTCCCGGAGTGGCAACCCGCCGACGAAAAGGGTGATGAGGCGCAATTGCTGCCGCCGCTGCGCAACGGCGAGATCGCGCAACTGCAAGATCCAAAAATTGAAAACAAGGAGACCCGGCCGCCGTCCCGTTACAACGAAGGCACTCTGATCGAGGCTATGCAGAATGCCTGGCGTTTTGTTGATGACGAGGTTCTTCGGGATCGCTTGAAGGAAGCCAAGGGTATCGGCACGCCTGCGACCCGAGCCGAGATCATCGGCGGGCTGAAGAAGCAGGGTTTCCTGATTGCCCAGGGAAAGAATATTGTGCCGACCGAGACCGGCTTGTCGTTGTTCGGGGTTCTCAAACAAGCCGATCCGGCGCTAGTCGATCCGGGCGTGACGGCACAACTTGAATGCTTGCTCGATGATGTCGTTGTTGGCAAACAGGAGATGGTCGGCGCGATTGACGCCGTATGCGATGTCGCCGAGCGCATTATCAGCAAGCTGAAGGAGGATGGTACTGCGGCGGGACCTTCTTTGCTTGGCAGCGCAGGGGGCAATGGCACAGGAACGTATCCACCGACGCCTGCGATGAAACGCTTTGCTGACAGCCTCATCCGACAAAAAGGCATCAAACCACCGCCCGGCTATAAAACATCGATATCGATCTGTCGCAAATTCCTTAGCGAACACGCGCCTAAAAAGTTCGACGGCGAAAAGCTCGTCCCCAAGCCGGTAAGCCCAGCACAGTTGTTGTACGCCAAGAAGCTGGCGCAGCGGAAAGGTCTTGTCATTCCCGAAGATTCAACGACCAACTCGGTCGCGATGTCCGCGTGGATTGATAAGAATCGAGACAAGAAACGCCGCATTGGTAGTCGCAAAACCTCCAACAGGCCGGTAGGGTCGGCTGCACCCCAAGTTGCACCGCCGAAGATGTCCCGAAAGCGAAACGTTAACGCCGATGCCGCTTCAACCGCTCCCGTGCCAGCAAATTCAAGCAGGACGCCGCTGCGGATTCCTTATGGCAACAAGGAGGTCGCTCTGAAGCTCGGAGCCCGTTATGGCTCAGGGGGATGGTATGCCCCGCCTGGAGTTGATCTTTCTGTATTTGGCGAGCGGGGGTGGCTGCTTTAGGTGGCGGGACGAAGACTGCAGTCCGAGCATGTCCATGTGGCGGAGCTGCAACCTTGCGCGATTCAATAACAAGGCTATCTATTATTCGTTGCTCGTCATCCCACGATAAACGAACGGCGCTGGTAGCGCTGCGACCGACAAAGATTTCGGCAAGCCATCCGCCGTCAACGTGGTGGCCTGGGGAGCGTTAACGTTAGCGACACATGACAACGGGGAATATCGTGACCAAGGTTGTGCCGTCTCAGATCCTATCATTCATCGATCAATTTTACCCAACCGCAAAATCTACGCCCAATATACAGGTTTATTCCGCCGATTCCGCCGTCCTTGGCGCGATCATTGACCTTGCCGACGATCTTCCTATCGAGTTGCTGACCATCAGTGGCGATGACTATACCAGCTACGTCTTCGGTCTTGAGGCAATGCAAGCCGCCATTGATCGATGGAATCACCATGGCACGGACACCCCTCCACGAAGCCACGACGGGAAGAGCCCAATCTACCTCGTCCGAGAAGCGCTATCAAAATGCCCGGACCAGAATCCTTCGGCGCAGGCCGTTACGCTTGCGTTTATTTCAGACAGGCAGCTCGCGGACAGTATTCGTCTAGACCTAGATAGTGCGACCAATGCATTGCATCGCAATGACTTCAAGGCCGCGACGGTACTCAGCGGGGCCGCGATGGAAGCGCTACTTCTCTGGAAAATTCAAGACGTTGGCATCGCTTCGCCTATTCCAGGGATGCGGCAGAACATCAAAAAGCAGTCAACACCAGAAGACTGGTTTCTGGAGGATTACATAACAGCCGCCGAGCTTCGAGGTTTGATCAAGCCGGATACCGTCAAACAAGTACGGCTTGCACAAAACTATCGAAATCTCATCCACCCCGGTCGCGCTGTCCGCCTGACGCAAACCTGCAATCGCGGCACGGCTTTTGGAGCGCTGGCAGCGGTTCATCTAGTCGTTGCTGATTTCTGAGCGGTTTTGATGTGCAACCTCTACAGCATCACCACGAACCAAGCCGCTATCGCCGCGCTCTTCCGCGTCGTCAATCGCTACGTCGGCAATCTTGCGCCAATGCCCGGCGTGTTTCCCGACTATCCAGCGCCACTGATCCGAAACACTGAGAACGGCACCGAGCTAACCCTGATGCGATAGGGAATGCCGCCACCACCACGAACCGGCGGCCCACCTGTTACCAACATACGCAATACCTCGTCGCCACACTGGCGCGGATGGCTCAAGCCGGAGAACCGGTGCCTTGTGCCGTTCAACAGCTTTGCCGAATACGCACCCGAACCGAATCCTGATACCAAGAAGAAAGACGTGGTGTGGTTCGCGCTGAATGAGGACAGGCCGCTGACGGCATTCGCTGGCATCTGGACCGTCTACAAGGGTGATCGTGGCACCAAGTCAAAGCCGGTGCCTGGCCCGCACGATGTGTATGGATTTCTGACTACGACTCCCAATGCCGTCGTTGAACCGATACACCCTAAAGCGATGCCCGTGATCCTGATCACCGACGAAGAGCGCGACGTTTGGATGCGTGCGCCTTGGGATGAGGCTAAGGCATTGCAGCGGCCGTTGGCGGATGATGGGCTGATGATCGTGAGGCGTGGCGCCGACAAGGAGGATTTAGTGGAATAATGTTGAAAGCCGTAGAGAAAGAGCGAGAACAGCTACTCCAACACTGGCGCTCGCGCGTGTCAAAGCGCCCCGATTGGATCGCTTCTGAATGGCTGCAAGTCAGTCGAGTTTTGGCCGCTAGCAGAGGTGAAGCGGTCCCGCACAAGACGTTGGCATCATCGCTTCGTCAATTCCATGACAAGCTCGGCTTCATGGCAAAGGGCACCGTCCCAAAGGGAGGCTTGTGCGCTGGCGCACTATTTAGAACAGCGGCATTCATTGCCGTTGAAAGCAGGTGCGGCGCAAAAGGCGCTGGCAAGAACGTACATATTGAACACACGTTTCCGGTCAATCAGCTAGAACGCGCGATAACTAACCGCCGCTTAGATGGTTATGCCGGAGCGTTAGCTTGGCTGCTAAAACATTCAGTTGCAACGGCATTCTACGAAACCGAGCAGAAGCATCTGGACGGCAGAACGCAAAGCTCCGAAGCCCTTACGTCAGGCTCGACTGAATATCAGAAGCCGTTCATGCGCTACAGTATATTGCACGATGCGAAAGGCGTCGTTTGGAACGTTTTTGATCGCGAACCCGTCAGCCCTAAAACCTTCACCTTCGATGATCATCTTGATCTTGTCTGCCGCGTACTGCGGACCGTCGGCGCTTCAAGTTCAATGATCGAGAAGCTTCAAACGGCTGGGGCTTGACCATCCGAATTCAAGCAACCTTGGGTGTCTTCCTACTGTGCCTTTCGACTGCGGCAGGTGCTGGCGATATTGTTGGCCGCGCCAGCATCATCGACGGCGACACGCTCGAAATCCATGGCACCCGCATTCGGCTTTGGGGCATCGACGCCCCCGAAAGCGATCAGCTTTGCCGTGGTGACGATAGCTTACAGTATCGCTGCGGTGCAAAGGCGGCGAATGAATTGGACAAGTTCGTCGCTTCCCGTCCGGTGGCCTGTGTGCGGATCGATACCGATCGATATCGCCGCACGGTTGCCGCTTGTTCCGTCGATGGTGTTGATCTCGCGGAGTGGCTTGTGGTTCACGGCCACGCGCTTGACTGGCCTCGTTATTCGAAAGGCAAATACGCGAACGAACAACGACAAGCCGAACAGACCGAACAGGGCATATGGGCTGGTAGCTTTGCCAAGCCGTGGCAGTATCGGGCATGCGTGAAAGCGGGCGGGAGTCTTGCCAATTGTTCGGATGAGACGCTTTAGGTTCTCCGCCAGCCCTGAACTCGCTCGCGAGCGCCTGCAAAGCTGGTCTTAGCGGTATCTGCCGCGCCAGCCGTCATTCCTCTCACGGTCTCTGTGACGGCGGCCTTGGCCCGCTCCATGCGCTCGCTCCGGGCTTCGGCCGCTGCCGCACGGCGTGTAGCCGCCTCTTCCCGCAGTTTGGCGCGACGGCGCTTCGCAATCAGTTGGCGTCGGTACTGGAAGGCAAAGACCACCAGCGAAACGACAGACAATACTGCCGCCAAGGTAGCGCTTATTAACATCTTGAGATCGATCAGAACCGTCGTAGCGAATAGCAGGACAACTAAAGCACCAAGAGCAATTACGGTGCGACCGAAAACTGAAAAGGCGAAAGTCATCGCCGAACGGAATGCCAGCTGGATCATCTTACTTTCGTGCGCCCCTTGATCGTTTTAGAAATTCCTCAGGTTCAGCATCCAACACGTCCGCAAGCTTGCCGATAATCTTGATGCTAACATGAAAAGAGCCGCGTTCGAGTTGACTGAGATAACTGCGGCTGATCTCGGCATCGGCGGCGAGATCATCCTGCGACAATCCTTTTGCGCGCCGTAGGCGACGCAGATTGAGCGCAAAGATTTCCCGCAGGTCCATGGCGGAAAATCATGCAGCTTGTTCAGTATATTACACCTCGATATACTGAACAAAGCAAGGGGGCGAGACGTTATGCACCACGTTACTAAAGCTGAACTTCTGATCCAAATCGGCACGCTTCTCCTCTTGCTTGACGCGGGCGTCGGCATACTCGCCTATATGAGAGGCCGAAGTTTCGCGCGCTGGGCGATAGCATCGTTCCTGGTATCGCCATTGATCGCGATCGTCCTTTTTGTCTTACCTGATCTGCGAAGTGCAAGACGGCGAGCGGCGCAAGAGACGGCAGAGCGCCCTTCAGCGCCGTCGTTGCCGGTCCGAACGATCAAGGCCGCTGGATTCAGGATGGGGCAGACGCGCCCGATATCCACGCTATCAAACGCCAAATCTTCCGCCCGGCGCAGCCTAGAGGAGTTTTCGACGCGCGCAGAATTGGACCGGGAAATCTCGCGTACAGTTGGTGACCAATTTCATGAGCGGGGCGGCTGAAAGTGGAACGATTCGGCCCGCTTGCGCTTGAATCCGCGCGTTCGGTTACGTCGCGGCGGTATGCGTAAGAGTCCACCAATCGGCGTAAAAGCCCCTTTTCCGGGCCTCATCGAACCCGCCTTGGCCACAAAAATGGAGCGGGTGCCGCGCGGGGATAGATGGGTTCATGAAGTGAAGTGGGATGGATACCGTGTGCAGGTCCACATTGCCAACGCGGAAATCAAGGTCTTCACCCGACGCGGCCATGATTGGACACACCGCTTTCGCAAGATCGCGAGCGATGCCTTCGAAATCAAAGCAGGGTCGGCCATCATTGATGGTGAAGTCGTTGTGCCGTCTGCAAACGGTACGACTGACTTTTCCGTACTGCAAAATGAACTGAAGGGGCGATCAATGAAGATCGTGTTGGTCGCCTTCGATCTTTTTTACCTGAACGGTCGTCCTCCCGCTCTTCGATCGGAAGGCGCAATTGCGCAAGATCATCAGTGGTGCGGACATTCAGTTCAGCGAAAGCTTCGAGATCGATGACCAGGAAATGTTCAAGCACGCGTGCAAGACCGGCTTGGAAGGCGTCGTGTCCAAGGTGCGCGATGGTCGATATGTCAGCGGCCGAACTGGAAATTGGACGAAGGTCACTTGTGCGCAGCGTGAGACATTGCCCATCGCCGGATTCGCGCTAGACGGGACGAAATGGGATGGCATGTACATCGGCCGACGCAAGGGCGGTGAGTTCGTCTATGCGGGAAAGGTCGATCACGGCTTTTCGCCAGCCGATGCCAAAGAACTACAGAAGAGACTGAAGCCGCTGATCCGCAAGACACAACCTTACACAAGGCGCGTCGCGCATCGTGGGATTTGGGTTGAGCCGGAATTGCTGGCCGAAGTCGAGTACAGGGCCAAGAGCGCCGAAGGGAAATTGCGGCACCCGTTCTTTAAGGAATTGCGGGAGGATCTTTGATGGCAAGTGACGCATTCGACAAGTGGCACCAATGGCGTGAGAAGTCGCCAGATGATCGATTGTCGATCACGGCCGAACTGTATCACGCCGTAATGAGGCTTCCAGCGACCGACCAGCTTGACCGTGAGAAGGTCAACGAGGCGGCGCAAGAGGTGCCGGAGACGGTCTGGATTTACGAAGACGGTCACAAACATATCGGTGATGTCGATTGGGTGAAGGTCTTCGCGTCCGAAGACGCCGCAAACGAATGGCTTGCCGCAAATGATCCTGGAGGAGTGGCGTGGGCCTACCCGATTGAACCGGAGAGATAGCGATGACCAGCGTATGGTTATATGTCAGCGTTCCATTCGATTGTGTGAAGGTGTTCGCATCTTACGATTCTGCAATCGAGTGGCTGCGCGAAAACGATCCCGAAGGAATGGCAGTTGAGTACCCGCTTGAGGAAGAGAGTGAGCCGTCAATCGTGCCCAAGCGATCGGACATTCAGACACTCGTAAGCGCGTTCTTGGAAGCGCGTTCGATCCTGAGTGACTACCTAGTGCCGAACATGCCGCGAAGTGCCGGGATGACGGTAGACAAGTTGATGGATGCGTTGACCAACGATGATGTGTTGGCGGCGCTTAGACGGATCGAAGGGCGGCAGCGGTTCGGGTTGGTTGAGGCTGAGTACACCGGATGAACGGGAGAGACATCTAGGAACTTAGCCGGGAGCGGAATCGTTTTGTGGCAGTCAGCACGTCGGAGTCACCCATGGCGATCGATGATTTCAGAAGCACAAAGCCACTCCTTCTTCCCGAGCAGTTCTTCGTCGGACGGCTTGAGGGTTGGGCAGTCTTGGAAAATTTGGTCGGCGGACTTTTAAAGCGTGCGACAATTTCGGGCCATGGTGAATTCGACTCAGACACGGAAACGGTTCTATTCACCGAGGCTTACACCTTCGATGACGGGCATTCGGACACGCTGCATTGGACGATACGAAAGGGCGATGCAGGCAAATATACCGGATTGGAAAACCGACTTGAAGGCGAAGCGATAGGCGAGCAAGCCGGTTGCGCGTTCCACTGGAAGTACACGCGCGACACACCGCAAGCTAACGGTAAATCCTTCAAGCTGAACTTCGACGATTGGTTCTATGCAATCGATGAGCGCGCTTGCATCGTTCGCGGCAGTGCCGGTCGTGCTGGCATTCCGTTCGCAACGGCACACGTTACTTATCGGAAGCTTTAACGCTTCGGCGCTAGCTCACGCATGAACTCGCTCGCGTGCCCGATTTGGATACGCAATAATTCCGCTTGAAGCTCAATCACTTCCTGCAAATTCTTGGCGCGCGCGAGCTTGCGCGCGAATTCGAACGCGGTTGCCATGTTCCGCTGAGCGAGATCAAGCGCAAGATCGCCCGGTGGCGGAAGTGGCACCTTGGCCGCTTCAAAAAAGTACCCGAACGCTCTCTCGGTTTGGTCGATTGTTTTTTCGACCAGTTCACGAACGTCAGCCGGGACTTCCAACATCTGGTCTTTCATTTCAGCGCCAGTCTCTCGAATTGTAGTTTTGCCGCCGCTTGCTGTATTTCACGTCAAAACTCAGGGTCGCGGAGGGTTGCGAGCGCGCAGAACTGGTCAGCCTGGTAGAGCGCCCTAGAGCTTGTTGCCTGTGCGCGAACTTACCACATTCTTAATGGATTTAGCCTTCGTGCGAGTAGCTGGTGCAGGGGGCGTAGGCGTTTCCTTCTGCCGAATGCCGACCGGAACATAAGGCTTCAGCGGCCACGCGCGAACCTTCACCCCGTCTTCCGTGAAATCAATCCCGGCGGCCGTAAGCTGATCCAGCACAACCATTAAGGTGATTTCGTGTGGGACACGCCGGTTTGCTTCAAGGTCAATGATCGTGGATTTGTTCACATTGGCACCTTCAGCAAGATATCCCTGCGACCAGCCGAGGATGGCCCTAGCCGCTCGAACCTGTGCCGCCAACAGAGAGTAATCTTTCATTGGTAGTGCCCAAGCTTGAGTATTGACAAAAGTTGGAAATCCGATAAAAAGACGGAATCATCATCAATGTCAAGCTTCATGATTATTCCCGTTCCGGCGAACGACAATATCGGTCCTGACCATCTTCTGCCCCTGAAGGAAGCGTGCAAGGTAGCGTTTCCAAGGGGCGGGATGACGGTCAGCGGTTTACGGCGGGAAGCGGCGCGTGGGCACCTTGTCGTCATGCGAATAGCAAACAGGGATTTCACCACTCTCCGTAGCATCCAAGAAATGGGGAATCTATGCCGCGTCGCAGCCGAGGACCTTACCTCTATTGGCGGAGCGAACGCCGTAAAGCTGGAAAAATCATCGGCCGTGCAACATGGATCATCATCGACGGCAGCAAGCATGTTGCCACGGGATGCGTTGCTGGCGAAGATTCAAAGGCACAAGAGTGCCTAGCGCAGTATATCATCAAGAAGCATAGCCCTGTTCGTCGCGAACGGCTGATCGAGAACATCGATGTCGCGGATGTGCTGAACGTCTATTACGACGACACTCGCGTGCGCCAAGCCAACAAATCCAAGTTAGATGAGCGAATATCTCGTCTTGCGAATTGGTGGGGCGGAAAGGTACTCGCGGATGTAAATGGCGAGTCTTGTCGAGGTTACGCAACTTGGCGCGGCAGCGACGGCGGCGCGCGCCGCGATCTTGAAGACTTGAGGGCTGCGATCAATCACCATGAAAAGGAAGGTTATCATCGCGGCCGAGTTCGCGTGGTTTTGCCGGAGAAGGGACTTCGTCGCGAACGGTGGTTGACACGTTCGGAGGCGGCAGCACTGGTATGGGCGTGTTGGCGCTATCGCGAAACCCAAACCGTCCATGTTGGAAAGCTCAAGGGCACGAAGGTCGAAACCGATAAGCGACCACTGCGACACGTTGCGCGGTTCATTCTCATGGGGCTTTATACAGGCACTCGCGCGGGAGCGATCGCCAGCGCATCACCGTCCCGCGAGCCGGGAAAGTCCTTCGTTGATTTGGAATCCGGCATCTTCTACCGGCTTGCCATTGGAAAGCGCGCGACCACCAAGCGACAGACACCTGTACCTCTTCCGAAGCGTCTTCTGACTCACATGCGACGGTGGTCGCGGCTTGGAATATCGAAGCTGCATTTCGTCGAATGGAACGGGCGACCCGTCGCTTCCGTGAAAACGGGATTTGCATCCGCCGTCCGCCTTGCCAAGATTGACCTTTCGGCTGGGAACGTCACGCCGCACACGCTGCGGCACACTGCAGCGACTTGGCTGATGCAACGCGGAGTGCCCCTGTGGGAAGCCGCCGGATACCTTGGAATGAGTGAAAAGACTCTCCGGGAAGTCTATGGCCATCACCATCCCGACCATTTGCACCGGGCAGCGAACGCAATCGGTACACACGCGGCACCGAGGAAGAACGTTCCTTTGGTTATCCCATTGGTTGAGGAAAGAGCGAAGCGAGATAGAGCCGCGCAAGCCCTTGAAAATACTGGTGGGCCCGGCAGGACTCGAACCTGCAACCAGACCGTTATGAGCGGCCGGCTCTAACCATTGAGCTACGGGCCCCGCTGCTGGCGACCGCGGAACGACGCTCGGACCGGCGCGGGGGCTCGTTTACAGGGGGGCTGACATTCTGGCAATCCCATTGAAAGAGCCTCCCTCCTGTCCTCCTCCCTCCCGAGAAGTGCCGATTGAGTCATGCCTTAGCTCATTCTCGCTGAACAGAACAGGCCGACTAACCAGGTGAGCTTCTCGCGTCGGTCCAGCGGGCGCGCAGGCAGTCGCCGCCACACGATGGCAATGACGCTTACACACGAATATCAATCTATACCGACTGCACCCAGCCCGATCGCCGCGATTGCGGTGGGGCGGGGATCGACAGCGGTTGTCGCGCTGGCCGCAGTGTCAGGCGCATCGCCATCGCGTTCTCTTCAATTTAAGTAAAGGATGCCACAGCTTCAAACAGACATCTGGCTGTAGCGTATTTGTTAGCTTCGTCCTCCATTATCGCTGATCTCTACTTTGGTTGCTCTCACATTGGCCACCCGAGCTTGAGGATTGGTTGGCTTCACCGAACCCAATAGGCGACGGCTGGCCAGGTCCCCGGAGTTCGGATCGATCGCTGTGGAGTTACCCCAAACCTATACTGGCTCGCCTGCTTGAGACTGTGGGATCTCCAAATGAACGCCGCTACAACTGCGCTTCTACGGTCGGTCCTCGATGAGGTCTGCGTAAGCCTTTCCGCTACGAGACAGGCGCTCGCGTTGATGTCGCCTCGAAAATTCTGGAAGCTGCCAGCAGAGGCGAGACGAGGCCCGAGCGACTCAAAGAGATCGGTCGGCAAGCGCTTTCCAAAGCTGCGACCATCCCGCGATAGGTCCTCGGCACCACGCGGGCTTCCCAGGACGACCTACTACACGAGTGTTCCGCCGCGCGGCTGTGCCCAGTCGCGCTTAAAACATGCGTTCCGCCGTGGAAAGCCGCAGGAAGTCTGCTCTAAGGCTCGGCCGATTTTCCGGGAATAGCAGGACCGCGGCCAGGTGCCGTACCATTCCGACCTCTTATTGCTGCGCCTGTTGCATCCAGCGTCCCGCTCAAGTTTGGTCGCGCTCGCACCATTCATACTGAAGCCTCTTTCTGAGGTCCTGACGGACTGGACCGGCTATCTTCCATTGATTAAGATCAAACGGCGCAATTCGGATGCTCTATCTTCAGCGAGCTTAACGGAGGCAAGAGATCTCATGCGCTACCTTCTCCTTACCGGAGTGTTAGCACCCATCCTCGTCGGCTTTGGATCGCGCTCGACCGCTGCTTCGCCGGTTCATTCGTACACCCCATCGGTTCGCCAAGACGTTTATTGCCTGCAGGGACGTAGTTGGGGATATCCGGGCAATTGCCAGTTCTCAACCTATAGCCAGTGCATGGCTACCGCATCCGGTACCTACACCTATTGCGGTATCAATCCGATCTACGCTTTTGAGAGACAAGGAAGACAACAGCGCTGATGTGAATCAGAATTGCTAGATGAGCCAAGCGGCGGCTTCGGACTCAAGATCTGCCCTTCGAGGCTCTTGTTGCCCTCGTCCGACCTCACCTGGTTCTGCGCTGAATTCCGCTTTTCTGGAGGGAGGCTGGGTCCCGCGGCGTATCCCAAAGCCCTGCGCTTATCCTCCCACAAACAACTGAGGACCACGAGATCTGTTCGAACAGTGGTGGCTGAACGGAGATTCATCAAGACAGCCCCCAAGACGCCGGAAAATATCAGGCGATTCGGCTTAACATCGGTGGGCCGGCTGTGGCTGTCGATTTGGGCCGGCGGCTGCAAGCAGACTGGCAAGGCGCCGTCCTGTGTGATGCTGAGGCAGGGCGGCCCCACTGCTTTGATTGCCTACCAGAGTGTGGGTGCACTCGGCCGTTAGGCGCCAGTTCTGAGCAGATATGCGGCGCCTGAGCGCCCGCAATGGCCGCTAATCGTTGTGGTTGTGATGCTGCATCGCCCCATATTTCTGTGGGAGGTCAGCCATTGGTTAGATCACCTATTTCGTCATCGCCGCGATGCTCTTTTGGGGCGCTCTCAGTGCATTCTCTACTCTCTTTGGAAGTTGCCGTTCTAGTGATCGCGCTGGCCGGTCTCAGACTATCGGGATGCTGATTGGCATGATCTTTCGAAAAGTTTGGTCCTCTTGCGACTTCCCGGGACCCGGCTGGCAAGTGCTTCATCCCGAGGATTGTGCGGAGGTGATGGGGCAGGGGCTTTTTCAGTCTTGCGTCGGCCCGAAGTCGCTCGCCAAGAACTGATCTTGTGTCCACTGCCTCAGCGCATCATCGTTGAGCGCCGAGTTGACTAGGGCATTCCAGTTCTTACCTGCCTCTTTCCATTTCGTTTTCCGGTCCGGAAGGTTCCGCAGCAACTGGAATGCGCTCGTTGCAATCTTGCTTGCCTCTTTACCTTCAGCAGCCTCGCGGATCAGGTCTTTGAACATTTGCTCCGGAAAAATCCACCCGGCGCCCGTGAAGCGGCCGGCAAATATGTATTCGAATGAGGCGCGAAACATGACGGCAGCTAAGGCATCCTCATGTTCCGTCCCTGCACTGCGCACGTCAAACCATTGCAGCAGTCTTCGAACAGCGGCAGCAGGGGCAAACTGGCGATCACCGAGGGTCAGAGATACGAACATGTATGCGATGTCCGATTGAAGTTCGTCGTCCAGGGACACGTACCAATCTTTGATCGCTTGAATAGGTGTCATGAAAAAATCTCAAGAAAAACGTAGTGAGATAGGGGATGCGCGATCTAGCACGCTTGTTCACGTACTGCCACGGCTCTCAATGCAGCCTGATTGTCTGCAGAGACCGGCGGGTTACGAATCGCTGCGTCTCTGCTGTGCGGCATCGACGATGGTGCTCGCAGCAGCTCGATCGCACCTCGCTGTCGCTGCAAAACGAAAGGCTCCGAACAGAAAAGGATATGAAGCAACGGCGAACAGGTGGTAAGTCCTGTCAATGAAACATTTCGGCCGGTTGTCCTCACATTCGAGGGCGAGATCATTCTGACGATCAATCTAATCTGCGCCGTCGAGGACGACGCCAAGGCACGTGGTGAGAAGCTGCTCGAGGATGACGTTTTTAGAACTCTGAGATGGACCATTAGCCAAATGCTGCAGAGCCACTGCTTCTCATCGTCCCACGGAAAAAGATGCGGAAACCGATCGGCCGAGCGCGCAAACTCGACGACGGCCTGCCGCTCGAGCTGTTCCACGAGATGCGAAAGTAGATCCAAGTCGCGATCTCAGGATTTGGCTTCGGCTTGTTGTGATCGCCGGAGCGACGTAGGTTGTTCATTCTGAATTATTAACACGCTAATCTTCCCGCGCTTGCTGCTCTCTTGGGGATGGTTCCTGCGTCTTTAATGCGGCGTGCAGGCGAGCTTTTTCCAGCCGATGCCTGACTCCGCTAAGGCAGCTAGCCAATTTGGCGAATTCCTTAATACCAAGATAATCAAGACAAAGTGTTCGAGTTCTTCCTGCTGTGCCGCGATGCTCGCAAGACGTTTGCGAGCGTTATCTGTTAGCGACAGGTGTACAACTCGGGCATCCCTTCGTGCAGGGCTTGCGGCGCACAAACCGTTTTTCCTCAAGCCGCTTCGAGTGTATCGTGATAAAGGATGAGTCAACCTTCATCAACTTTGCAACCACGTTGACCGGAACACCGTCATCGCTGTCCAAGTCTGTGAGCGCCATCAAGATCATCATTTGCGCTCCAGCAATACCGAGCGCATTCGCCTGGAAACAGCGAAGGTCGTCCAGACATACATTGATGGATATGATTTCCCACGTCTGAGTACATCCTGACTCGCGGCAGGGCTCTTTCTGAGCCTTCTTATTAATCCAGGCAACTTCGGCGCCATCAAATCTCAGGAGCTCCATCCTCAAACTATTCCGGGCGAGCAGAGCTCAACAAGCGGGAATAAATGTTCGCCTGCCCGAAGCGTCGAATCTCAGGTCAATGAGCTGAAATCCCGCCCACTCGCTCCCGTACCAACCTTCTTTGCAGGGAGGTCCGGTGCTTAAGCTGCCAAGGGTACAAATCAACCTCACACGATCACGGTGATGAAATCGGTCAAAAATCTGCTCTTAAACGCAGATTCGAGCGTCACTCCGGGTTCTCAGGCTCATCTAATCGACAACTGTGCGCGCAGAAAGTCGCGACTCGCGGGGCGCGGCTTGAACTGTCCAACGAGGACGTAGAATAGGTTGATCCGCACACGCGTGGAGCTCAGCGTCACGAGCCGCTTTGAGCGCGACTTCATGCCGATCTGGATCATCCGTCGTCGTGGCGCAGGTTACGTTAATAGGCTCACTGTTGACGCGTCATGTAGCTGATAGCGCAAATCATCCTGTACGCAGATTTTCTGCGGATACCTTGGCTGAGCTGCCAGTCTTGATCTCGAAGCTGATCAAGGCTCCCTCTGCAAGATGGATGTGTGTCCCCCGGCGTGGTGTAGCACCGCGTTCCCCGGCAAGAGCCGGGCCGGTCAGCTGGCGAGTGCCGGAAGGCTGACGGTTGGAGCATCGCTCAACGCTCGATGGTTTCCCGCGTCATGTATCGGGCACGCTGGACCGCCCATCGTTCTGTTCGAGCAGGATCGCTCCGATGAGGCGGACGATGGCATCCTCATTGGGGGAAGATACCGAGCACCTCGGTCCGCCTCATTTCCTCTCCGTCTTGTGCTTCACGATGAACCGGCCATCTCGGGTCCGCCCGCAGTAGTGGGTGAAGCCGAGGAGGCGAAGGTCTCCTGGACAGCCCAGTGCTCCACGAAGGCGAGCCTACATTTCCCGAAGAGACACAGCCAAACCTCGCGAGAGTGAGTTCCCAATCTAAGGTAGCGACAGAGCAAGAAGATTGAAAACTACCATACGCGCGTGAAGGTATCGGCACCCTTCAACTTGCCGGGCTTGCCGTTCTTGTCAACGTAGAACAGCGTCCATGAGGTCGGCATTTGAGACCCGTTGAGTTTTCCAACCCACCGGGTGAAGGAATTGCACTGGGCAAAGGTAACAACAAAATACAAGCCAGTTGGGCTAACGGCTCCCGATGCAGGATAAGGAATGCCCTGGCACGCAAACCCTTGAGCATGGTTTGTGAAAGTCCCTTGTATTGCCCCGCTATTGGCGGACCAAACAAAAAGTTCTGAACCTCGTTCATTCTTCCAGTATGAGGGAGCAGGAAGCCCCTGCGCAATGGCCTCGGCGGAAAGAAAGAAGGAATGGGCGAGCAGCAAGAGTCCCAGAAGTCTCTTCATATTGAAGCCCCAAAAAAGGTCACTTAAAGGTCGCAACGTGGATCATCTAGCGTGATACAACTTGAGGTCATATTCGCTGCTCTTATCTCGCTTTCGGCAAAGGAATGCGGCGCATATACCCGAAATCGCGCTGGATCGCGGCGTAGCCGGACCCTGTCGAGCCCTCGGCGCTTTTCATCCTCGAATCGGTTCGCCTGGGCGGCTGCGCGCCGAGCCGATGCTCGGTTATTTTGATGTGAGGCAGCAACGCCATGACTATGGTCGTCGGAGGAGATGCGGAGAGTAGAGGTCATTGTCCACGAGCTGTATCGGATCGGGCAATCCGCGCCAGGACGTCCATCCCGTGTTGCTAGTTCTACTGCGTCACAAATTTCGGGCGTGGTCGCATTTTGCTTTGGCCGCAACACGGGCATCGCGGCAAGGTTCTGGCGATCGCGTTGGCCAAACGGATGCGCATGGTCGCGATTGAGTTCGGGATGTGACGTTCAGGCCGCAACGGCAGTACCTCTGGGTCGGTAACCTGCGGGAAGGGCAAGTTGCGGGAAGATCGGGGCGTGACGAGGTCCTGAGGGGGGAATCGTCTCCCTTTCGGAGATCAGGAATCCGTAAGCTGCGATGCAGAGCGTTGCGTGATGATGGAAGCCACGCCATCCCCGACCTTCAAAATGCCCGAGGCCGACTTCTTGCTTGAGCTCCTGATAGTCGCGCTCAATGCGCCAACGCAGCTTGGCGAAGTAGACCAGACGGTGAAAGGCGATATCGGCGGGAAGCGTCGACAAAAAGTATTTGGTCGGCTCGGTCTCGTCCTTGGGCCACTCGATCAAGAGCCATTCTTGCGGGCACGGCTCGTGGCGCCTTTCGTCACGCCGCGCGGCACGCACCCGCACCCGCGCAAAGCGCGAAGACATGGTTTCCGCCGAACCTTCTCGCCATTCGATGGTGCGCCAGGCGCGCTTGGGCAGGCCGAGTGCAAGGTCTTTGACTGAGACCGGCCAATGCTTGGCGTCGCGCTGCAGGCGCTTTGGTGGCCGTCCGCGGCCCGACCAAGTCTTCGGCGGCAGCGGTCCCGTCCCGTCTGCCCACACCGTCGTATTCGACAGAATGCCCGCGACGTAAGCCAGCCCCAGGGCCGTGATGTCGGCGCGCAGATTGCTGTTATTGCCATAGCCGGCATCCAGCAGCGCCGCGCCACGCGGCAGACCAGCCGCGCAGGCCCAGTGCAGTTGCTCCAGCGCGATCTCATGCTTGGTCTTGAAGCCAATATCTTCAGGAACCCCCACCTTGCGCAGACGATCGCTATCCTCCGCCCATTCCTGCGGCAGATACAGCCGGTACGCCACCGGCAGGCTCGCATGTTCGTTGGCAATCGACAGCGACACCGCGACCTGGCAGTTGTCCTCCTTACCAAGTTGACCGCAATATTGCCGCGCAACACCGACCGACTGCCGCCCCTTCTTCGGCAGTCCAGTATCGTCGATAATCCACGCTTCGATCGGGCCGTGACGCTCGATCTCGGGCAAGACCTTCTCGCGCACCTTGGCCAAGACGCGTTCGTCGGACCAACGTCCCTCGCCGACAAAATGCAGAAGCGATTGATGCTGGGCGGCCACCCGCGCCGGTGCCGTGACCGCTGCGATCGGTTCGACGCTCTTGCGCTCGCCTCGCAGCATCAGCCCGGTGCAATAATCGCGAAGCGGCTGCTCTCGGTCTTTGTGCCCGATCACGCTCGCAAGCCCCTCGACATAGGCGGCAAATCGCGATTCACTGCTCTTAAACCTTCGGCGATCCATCCTCAGCCCCTACCGCTGGCCTGAATCCCGCCCACTACCTGATTCCTGAATCCCTGGTACTGCGACTTTCTGACTCAGTAGAACTAGCATCATCGTCTTTAATGGTCCGAAAAACGCGTGCAGATCAAGAAGCAGGCCCCGCCCGCACGACTTTCGTGGGCCAATGATCTCAGATAGCGCCTGGTGATACGATACGTGGTATTCGATCAATCCTTGGGGAAGAAGACCTTAGCATTACAGTTGCTTTGTTTGCGGGCTTCTGAATCCATGGGCAACCATGATTCGAATGTCGTGGACGCGGGCCGCGTCGGTTGAGGAGACGCTTGCGTTGTGGGCGGCGTCGCTTCGAGAGGTCAAGCAGCGGATACGTCCGTTGTTCACGCAAGAGCGTGTGGCGACGAATGCAGGCCTGTTCCTGGAAGGTCTGCTCGGAGATGAGCAGCGCAAGACCGGTTGGATGCGCGCGGAGGCGGCTGGCGATCCCGGCCCATGGCGGCAGCAGGCGATCCTGGGTCGCGGGGATTGGGACGCTGATGCCCTGCGCGACATCGTCCGGGACTATGTCATCGAGCACTTGGCGGATGACGATGCGGTGCTGGTGATCGACGAGACCGGCTTTCTCAAGCAGGGTAAGGCCTCGTGCGGAGTGGCGCGGCAATACACTGGTTCGGCAGGGAAGATCACGAACTGCCAGATCGGCGTCTTCGCTACCTACGTTTCGCGTCATGGTCATGCGTTCATCGATCGCGCGTTGTATCTTCCGAAGGAATGGACCGACGATCCAGATCGTCTGGAAGCCGCATACGTGCCTGCCGATGTCGGCTTTGCGACCAAACCAAAGCTTGCGACGAGAATGATCGCACGTGCGATAGCCGCGTCTGTACCATTCAAGTGGGTTGCCGGTGACACGGTCTACGGTGTTGGCGATATCGAACAGCAGCTACGGCGGGCAGGCAAAGGCTATGTGCTCGGGGTCAGCAGCTCTCATGTCTTCCGATCCTGGGGCAAGCGACAGCCGGTCGCCGGCAAGGCCGAAGACATCGCCCGGACGCGGCGCCCGTCCGACTGGAAGCGCTTGTCGGCGGGAGCCGGAACCAAAGGACCGAGGCTGCATGACTGGTGTTATCTCGAACTGGCCGATCTCGAGGTCGAGCAGTTCAACAGCGCAAATGATGGTTTATGGACGCGCGGTCTGCTGATCCGTCGCCATATCGCCGATGGCGATCTCGCCTTCTTCACCACCTGGTGCCCAGCGGGAACATCAATTGAAACGCTGGTCGCGGTCGAAGGCCATCGATGGGCGATCGAGGACAGCTTTGAAACCGCGAAAAACGAGTTCGGGCTCGATCACAACGAGAGCAGGTCCTGGCATGGCTGGCATCGCCACGTGTCCCTGGTGATGCTCGCCTTCGCCATGATGGCGGCGATCCGCCATCGCGCCAATCCGCCACCGCCCAAAAAAACCAAACGCCGCCCCCCGGCAAAAGCCAAAGCACACCCACGCCGCCGCTGATCCGTTGGTCAATCCAGGAAATCCGCCGCATCGCCATCAGGCTTGCTCGAAAGCGGATCCAACCCGCGCATGTCATCGCATGGTCATTCTGGCGCAGAGCTCACCAGGCTGCCGCTCAGCGCGCGCATCTCAAAGCAAAACGGCAACTGTAATGTTAGAGTCTGTCCGGGATCATGCTGTTTTTTGGCAGAGCTTTCGCAGCATGAGGCGGATTGAGGCGAGGCGCAAGAACGCCAATGCCTTTCGGTTGAGGCACTCCCAATCCTTGGCCAAACGGCGGCAGCGGTTGAGCCAGGCGATGGTGCGTTCGACGATCCATCGCTTGGGCAAGATCGCAAAACTCTTTGCTGTATCGGAGCGCTTGACGATCTCGACGTCGATTTGCCGGAGGATTTTGCGAACGGCGGACTGAAAGATCGGCCCCTGATAGCCGCCGTCAGCATAGAGCTTCAGCAGGAATGGATGCAGGCCAAACAGCGTGGCCATCACCAGCACCCCACCGTCACGATCCTGGATGTCCGCCGAATGCACGAGGGCGTGGAGCAGCAAGCCTTGAGTATCGACTAGGATGTGGCGCTTCTTGCCCTTGATCTTCTTGCCCGCATCGTAGCCATGCGGGTCGATCCACGCCCCCCTTTTTCCGCGCTCTTGACGCTTTGACTGTCGATGATGGCGGCGCTCGGGCTGGGTTCTCGGTTAGCCAATTCTCGACATTGTACATAGAGCGCGTGATGGATGCGATCGAGCGTGCCGTTCCAAGCCCACAAGTCAAAATAGTCGTGCACCGTGCTGCGTGGCGGCAGGTCCTTCGGGATCGCTCGCCATTGGCAACCGGTGCTCAGCACATACATCAGGCCATTGATCACCTCGCGCACATCGACCGTGCGCTTGTTGCCGCCTCGCTTGGCTGGCGCAATCAGCGGCTCCACCAACGCCCATTCCTCATCAGTCAAATCGCTTGGATAGCGTAGCCGGCTTCGGTCGTAACGACCGCGGTTCTCCTTCGTCCACATGGGCGCCCCTTCGAATCGGACCGCCACCCTTGAATCACAAATGATTCCGATGATTCAAGATGTTCCCGGACAGACACTTAGGTCCGGGCGCTCCTGATAGATCCGTGTTCGCCGAACAGAGACTCGGAAATCACGGCTTCCTGGAACGAACCAAATAGCAGCCCTCCGGATCTCGATTCAAGTCGGCGACGTATCGATCGTGTATCACCGCGATCCTTGCAATCCCCAATTCAGGCAGGAAGCCGTAGACCCGGGAGGTGCCAGTCGGTTGTTTCTTAGCCATCTTCGAAGAAGCAGCGTGAAAGCCCGCTCAATGGATGGCTGAATGAAGGCGCCGCTGTGGAGTCAGCGGCTTGCGAGGCACGTCGCGTCAACAAGCAACAGCCGCCCTCGCTGCGACTGCCTTCGAGCGACAGGGCTTCCTGACAGCGTCCAATGAACCCTTTGCCGGCGGCTATGTGATCAGAAAGCACTACAGCCCTTCACCGAAGCGCGGCTGATCGAACTGCGATACACAAGTATATGGATTGCGGTTGTCTTGATGATCCGGTCCGGCCATGCTGCTGAATCCGGCCACAGCGCCGACTCTGGTCGTCTGCGCCAGGATCACCTTTGTGGCCCGCGCTTGGGAATTGCGTTGTCCCGCGCTCATCGACGAGAAATCGTAGGCGTATGTCGGCTGCGGTTGAGCTAGATCGAGCACTCGTCGAGGGCGAGCAAATTTTTGTTAGATGGCTGGCGCGGCCCTTGAGACCAAGATCACGAGTGTATGGTTGCAGGCAGCTATCGCTTTCGCTTATGAGCAACGACTCGTTGAGGCTGAGCGGCTTGCCGACGTCGCGGTGAAGCTCGCTTGGCGCCGTCACAGCCATGTCGCCGTCGATGCCGAAATCCTGTCCACAGTGCTGCGGCTCGACACATCGAACGATTTGGCCAATTATCGCGCCGTCACCGCGTACATTGGCAGTCAAAATGCCGAACTCAAGTCACATCTTTCAGTCACACTCACGTTCTTGGATCGGATCTGGTTGAGCAATCGGCCACCGAGTTGCGCGAGTTGAAGGCGACCGGCATTCTGCTCGAACAATTGACGCGCTTTCGTCAGAGCGATTGGGCATTGGTGCTCGCGCTGGTGAAGGATCAAGCGCCTCCAAATTTGCGGAGATACATCGACCAATGGGTGGGAGGTCACTTTCTGGGACGGCACAAGTAGCCTGAGGCAGAGCGCCAGCTTCAGGCGTTTCGCATGGCCAACGGTGCCGAACGGGCTCCGCCACGCAAGCGCAGACGGCGTTTCTGATCGATCCCCATAAGTGGGAAGAGCAATCCGAAACTTGGTAAGCCTTTGTGCCAGCGTGGAACGCCGGTTCTCGCTTGTGCTGTCGCCACCCGGAATAGGCCAGGCTGGAAGTGATAGAGGCGGTCATCGAGCGACACGCCCAGATGGTGTGGATCGCGCCGACGCCGGGCTCGATCGATGAGCTGCGCCGGGCAATGGGGAACCCACGGCCGTCGACAGCGCGGCCGGACCCAAGCTGATCGAGCAGAAAGACGGCGCATCACAAGGGTCAAACGCTGCTAATCGCCATGGTTGCGATGGTAAAAGTCCCTCGCCGACTGACTGGGGGGCAACATGGTTAAGGCATTTCGCAATACGGTCATGGCACTTACTTTTGTAGGAGTTGCCGGCTGCAACATGTTTTTGAATTTCATGAATGACTATTTGGTCTGCGGCCTTGCGCTGGCGGCTTCAGTGACCGCCGGCTTTTGCGTTGAGCGCATCTTCATCGAGCGGTCCCGTCGGGAGATGATCCGCCTCCACGGCGCGAACTGGCATTCGGCGGAGAACCGACAGGTCGACTCATGAACGTCACCCGTCGCCCGCTCGTTATTTTCATCATCCGATTGTTCGCATTCGACCCGAGGGGCCTGGCCCGATGATCAAACCGGTCCATCCATTCCGGTTCGCTCGCATCGAGCGCCTGCGAGAGCTGCTTGAACCAGACCACGGAATGGCAGTTGATCCGAATGCGGGCGTGAGCACCACGAAGCTGGTGAGACCCGATCCGCAACTGCTCGATGCAGGTTTGGTACTCGGTCGTGATCCAGGAGGGTGCGAGTTGGGTCCTTCGTTGCGAGCCTGCAAGCGCTACGGCACGCAACCGGTCGATACGCCCGAGTAACATCACGATCTGGAAGGGCGACGACCATAAGCTGACCCGACGTAGGGGGCGATTGGGCGCGCCCGTGCATCCACCGCCCAGCATCGCGCCAAGTGCGGACTTTTGGATTCCATACGCAACAGAATGTTGCGGTTGAATCGAGGTGGATTTGTATGCCGGCTGGCAAGATCGGGACATAGCTAGGGGCTTGCGCGAGTTATCGCAGAACTTCGGCTGGAGTGTTGCGCAGCTTGCCAGTGAGCTGAAGCTGGAGCGGACGCTGGTTTGGTGAGCGAAGAACGATAGGCCTATCACAGAGGCGGATGCAGCGCGTCTCATGATTGGAGTGGGACGATTCTCGGTCGGAGCGGTCGGCTGTCGTGATGGCGCATATCCATGAAATCTGTTGCGTTTGTTGCTGCGTGCAGTTGAGGTATTCGAGGTCGACGATGCGGTTCGGACAAGGCGGGAGACCTGATGCGCTATATCGTCTCGAAGACCGCGACGCTGCCCTGGCTGGAGAGTTTTGCCGCGCGCATGGCCGGGGCCACTCGCTCTACGCTTTAAGTCTGTCCCACGCTATGCAGGTGGCGATCGTCCGTCTGAACACGCGGCCCCGACTTCCGCTGACTTTCGACGCTTCGCGCCATCCGCTCACGTCGCGAGCACACGACGCTCCAGAGCGTCTTCGCCTATCCGCCGCTGGCGCACCGTATCAGCTCTCGTTTTGAATTCAACGCTGGTTCGGCCAGGCGTGAGTTTGTGCGTGCGTTCGAGGTCTATCGGTCGCAAAACCTTCACGTCCTTGTCAGCTACAGTGACACGATTCATTCCGATCGCAGATCTCGCGGGACCCAACGAGAAAGTCCTCGCAGATGTGTGAGCGCATTCGACATCATTCCCAAGGAGCGAGTTTGGGCGTTCGGGCTAGTCAGGGGCAAGTGACTGAATCTGTGCTCGTTGCGCGTCCGTAGAGCTTCACTGGACTACTCACAACCTCATTTGCTCATGCGGGGTCATCCTGGCGAATGAGCCGCTTCTCGTAAAAGATCACTGCATATCCGTGCAACATCCCTTCCCCGCGGCGAACATAGCCAGCGCTCTCATAAAGTCTTTGGGCCCCTACTTGGATCGTTGTTGTGTCGAGCATTATCCACTTGAAACCGAGAGCAACAGCTCGCGACTCCAATTCACGAAGCACCCTCCTTCCAAACCCTCGTCGCTGAAAGACGGGGTCGACCCGCATACGTTTTAGTTCTGCGACATCATCATCAAAAGGTTTCAGCCCACCCATGGCAGCGAATCGGGGACCAATATGCGCAACTACGAAGTCTCCGCCCGAGGCGATGTATACTTCCCCGATATTGCGTAAATCATCCTCCCAAGCCCCTTCCGGGCCACACACACCAACATCCTGCGATGCGCTTCTGTGCAGATGCCATACATCATCGCTATCCCCGGACGCGAACCGACGAACGATCAGTTCGTCTTGAGACATCGACTATTACCTCTCGACCGGTGGCGGACGCCTGCGCCTCTGGCATCGTTGTCTGTTTTTAGCCGCGCAGAGACCACCGTCGGCTTACCGGCGCGCCTCTGTCAACAGCCGCTGAGAAAGGACAGCCTCAACACTTTCCGATACCTCAACTCCGACAACTGGACGACCCGGCTCAACCGTATATTTTAAGGCCGTACTACGGTGCATCCGGGTAAACCGATCCAGTGCACAAACACAGGACGTGCGCAGCGTTCCGATTTCGCCGCCGTGATGCTCCACGACTGGCGAAATGGTCGCAACCCTGGGAAACTCCGCTTTCCCCTTTAGCCAACCTGGCTTGAGCGGTGCACTCCCTTTGCCTGACGACAGCCAGCGGAATACCTCGTGAATGCATCTCTGCGGATAATATTCGGACAGCCGATACAGATCCCTATAAAATTGCGGTTTCTGGTGGAAGAGTTCTTCACCGACCAGTAGCACCGAGACCGCCACGATACGGGCCGAGAAGCGGCCGCTTGGACCAAGCGTATTCTTGTAAGGATTCTTTCCGTAAAACACACGAAATTGGCCAAATAAGTCCGGCGACATATGTTCATAAAAGCGCGTCAGAACATTGTTTGCTGACTCAAGGCGCTCCAGGCATAGCGCAAGACATTGCCCCGCATCCACGTCGGCCACATCACGCAACTTAAGCAGAGCGTCCATTGCTGACTGCAATTCGCTCTCGATGATCTGATGGCCCAAGCAAAAATCTCGCTCCTCGACCCCGGCCGCGCCGAGGCAGTATACGCGTGGATCGTTCTGCAACGGATTCGTAAGGATCATATCTTCATAGGAGAGGACCTCAATGCCAGGCTGCCGTTGACAACTTGAGCGCGCAAGGCGGCTCAGTACCTCTCCCACCGTCAGCTCGGCGTCCACGGGATGAAGGCCGGCAAACGCAGACATCTGATAAGCACAATTTACGAGATATTGGATGTCTGTCTTAGCGATCTCGAAGTCCGACTGCGGCAGACTTAGCAGCTGCGCTTCATAGTCCGTCTCCGCAATCATCGCGTTGATGCTACGCCCAAGAGCCTTAACCGCTTCATCTGGTCGTTCACTGCATTTGATCTCCGCAATGCAGTGCGGCAGTTGATCGGCGACAAAATTGCTGACCAGCCCAAGCGGGCGTTCTCGCTGCCGGCGATCAATGCTATCGGTCAGATGCGAAAATATGTCCTCCGCCTGGCAGGGCGACCCTTGCGGGGTGGAAACGGAAAAAGGAGCGACCATAAATGAGCGCGCCCGCGACTTCATCGAAACGCAACTTGCATTTCGGCACTTGACCCGTATCGTGCGGCCGGTGAGTAATCGTGTTTTTCGAGCAGATCAGTTCGTTTGTCTATTATCCTACTGTCGTTGTACGCGACCCGCTCGAGTATATTGTTCGAGAAAAATAGCAGCGATACGGCGCCCGAATTGATAGTGCCGGCGGCAGTTAACGAAAGCAGGCCATCGTTTGAAATGCAGATGAGACCTGCCTCCTTCAAGAGTTCAAGCTCGCGGCCAAAGCATTTCTCGATGGACACCCCAAACTCCCGCTCGAAGCGGGAGAGCAACACCCCACTGCTTCGCAGGGCAAACATTACCGTTCTGCGCATGAGATCATCTTGCGACAGGACAACACCCTTCCACACAGGCTTCTCGCCCGCCTCAACCCTATACAGGTAGCGATCTAAATCTGCCTCGTTATAGAACTGGCACTGGCTCATGTAACCAAATCCGGCAACCCCAAACGGGACCAGATTATTGTCGTTCCAGGAATCGTATTTGCGGCTCTGTTGAACCGAGTGTGGCTGCGACTGCTTACTCCAATAGAAAATCGGCCCATGGCGATAGCCGAGTTTCGTGAGGATGTGCTCGGCCATAAAATGCATGATAATGCGCTCCTTAGCCCCGGCAAATTGATATCGTCCCCGAGCCAAATGGCGGGCTACGGGGTCTGTAGATTTAAACATCAATGGGAATACATTGAACTTCTCTATTCCCATATCCAGTAAGCCGATAAGTGAGTCGTACCAGCTCCGGAGCGTTTGCTGCGGCAACCCATACATGAGGTCAAGCGACAGATTCTCAACGCCCATCTCATTCAGTAACTTTACGAGTTGTACTACCTCGTCCACGTGGTGCCCGCGGTTCAATATGCGTAAAATGCTCGGATCTAGACTCTGAACGCCCAATACGAAGCGGTTTACGCCGGCTCTAAGCAGTGTGGAGATGCGATCTGCAGCGTCCACTTGCTTTGCAAGAGAGGGATGCAATTCGAAACTCACCTCCGACTTAGACAAATCAAAGCGCCGGCTAATCATACCAAATAGCGTTTCGAGTTGACGGTTGGTCAAGAACGAGGGAGTGCCGCCTCCAAAAAAAGCAGTCTCAACAGCTCTGCCGGCCAGCGCCGCGTCCGACCAACTCATCTCTTTATCTAAAGCCGCCAGATAGCGCTCCACTCGCCCGGAAGATGGATTGATTTCCTTGGCGAAGTGGCAAAAGGTACAATACTGATCACAGAAGGGGATGTGAAAATAGAGATCAATTGACGACGTAACCTGAAGCAACAACTTTTCGGCATTCAGGTCTCCCATTGCCTTGAGAGGCGGATATGTGCCGACAAGATAATCGTTGTGCGTGTCAAGGTGCAAATTCCGTGACCTCAACATGTCAAGGTTAATGTCGTACGAGCGGTCGATCGCGAATTCCAAGGCCTCGGAATAGGTCGGCGCGCGCATTTTTTAAACTCCTCTAGCTTTCGTGTGAAGGCAAGGCGCGATGGCAGCTTCGTTCCTCGTGTCACATCGCGCTCTTCAGCTCGGGCTCGATACCGAAGTCGTGCATTTCGATCAAAGGCGCGGATTTGTCGGCTCCCACTCGAGGCAACCACCGTAGACCAGAACGAGTGTCGCCATCCGCTCGGGGACACGCGGGATGATTATGGTTCGGCGAGGAAGACAGATGCCGTGGCCGAGGCCGAATGTCCTTGGCGTTGCGAAACGGAACCGAGGAAGACTTCAGGCGCCGAGGAGTGCGAATACTGCTCGAGAAAATGGTGCTCCACCTCCGAGTGTGACCAGCACCGAGTCGGGCGCCGAGCTCGATCTCCTCCAGCGTGCCATTAAACAACTTCTGTCCGCTCCCCTCTTCGAAAGGAGGCGGCCATTGCTCGAGACCAAGCTTGATTTGGTTTCCTCCCGGTCCGACGCCGACATTCGCATACCGCTGCATGCATTCGCCACAGAGCCGCCCAAACGTGTCACACTGGTTTGGATTTGCTCGGGAGTAAGCGCGCTGAATGCTAGTCGCTTCTGGTGGTCTTGAGAGTTATCCAACGCGAAGAACCACAGCGGCACCCGCGAGGGACGCGGCAAAGCTTTAGGCAGGACCGCACTCAATAGCGCAGCGTCCAGGGCGATTTGGATCAATCGAGCAAGTTTCATTTGAACTCCTGGGCCGGCGAATGCGAGACCGTCATGGTCGTGCGGATCCTTTACGGTGTCCTAGCAATCCACGTGCCACCAAAGAGATTTGCGAGCCGCCTCGCTTGAAGAGGGCAACACGATGTGCTTCGCGTCCACCGACGGAATACTCGCTCCTCAGTGTCTGGTCCCGGACATTAACGTCTTCAGCCGGACACGGCTGAACACGACAACGCGGAATGTTGAATGACGATGGCGGCCTCTCATGCCGAACTCGAACATCCGCTCCAACGGCGACCTTACGACCGAATCGCTCGTCTGATGGATGCAGCGTCCCGGCACGTGATCGATATGCAAATGAACTCGTCGCTTTCTTGCGGTGGGGTGGCCACGGAGCGACTTCGATCTATTGGCGGCGCTCGGCGCGGACTTGCCATGCGCGGTGCGCGTCGTTCCGAGCGACGAGGCTCGCCGCAGCGCGTCGGCGCGGCCGACTCTCCGGTCAAGGTGCCGTGGATCATTCTGCCCGGTTTCATCGATCTCCATGACCATCTCACCTGGAATATCCAGCCGCGATGGCTCACCGGCCGGAGTTTAACAACTGCTATGAATGGTAGGATTCCGCGGAATAGGATTGCTTGCTGAAAATCCGCACTGCCGGGCAATCCCAACTTTGGCCTGCGAAGCGCAGATGTACGCGGAGATCAAGGCGCTTGCCGGTGGGGCGATCTCGGTCCTCGGCGATTGCTGAGCAGCGATAAGAGCTCTGCAAACCATCCGCGCGTGCGGGACTTGCCCGAAATCTGGATAGGGGTTCCGGCTTCTCGCAACAGCAACCGGTCTCCAACCGGCCGTGCGCCGGGAGCCTCCACCTGCACGCACCAAGCCCATTGGCACTTGCTGTGGAGCGCGCCTCTGTGCAAGACAATTCGTCCCAGAAGGGCAGTAAGGGAACCGCACTGTGAGAGCTTCTCTCGATGGCGAAATTCGCGACGGCGGCCATCATATGCAGGTCCGCGTCTATTTCGAAGATACTGACTCCGGTCAGATTGTTTATCACGCAAATTTTTTGCGCTTCATGGAACGCGGTAGAACGAACTACTTGCGCCTGCTCGGAACCACTCAGCAAGCGCTACTCAAAGAAGCCAAGAACGATGCGCCCGGCTTTGCCTTCGTTGTCCGCTCCATGACGATCGATTTTCTAAAACCGGCGGTCTTGGATGACCTGCTTGACGTCGTCACAGTCCCGCAAGAGGTGAGGGGAGCGTCGATTGCCTTGCTGCAGGAATGCAGGCGCGGAGACGATCTCCTAGTCACGGCGCGTGTACGCGTGGCGTTTATTTCAGCCGGAAAGGCGCAGCGCATCCCGAAGTCGCTGCGGCTCGCTATGGAAGGGCTTAGATAAATCTGCCGCCTCGTTCAAGCTTTTGCCTTCCAGCGCCCCAATGAAATCAAGTCATTAAGCTTCTGTTGCGACATAGTCAAACCAGTGTTTAGCCAAGCGGTGTATCACGCCAATTACCTGCGGTTTATGGAACGCGGCAGGACCAATTTCTTGCGGTTGCTCGGGACCGATCAGCGGGCTTTGTTCGCAGAAGCCAGTGCCGATGGGGCCGGGTTCGCCTTTGTGGTCCGATCGATGCAAATCGATTTCCTGAAACCCGCATTCATGGACGATGTGCTGGATATTATCACCGCCCCTCAAGAGGTTAGAGGCGCATCGATCACGCTGTTACAGCAATGCAAGCGCGGCGATGATCTCTTGGTCGAGGCTCGCGTGCGGGTCGCCTTTGTTGCCGCCGGCAAGGCACAGCGCATTCCCAAGGCGCTCCGGGCCGCGATGACCGGCCACGAATAAGCCGCCGGGGTAATGCCCACCAAGGGGCCAAAAGGGATCATCAAGTCAAGCCTCCGCCGCGCGCCAGCGGCCCAAAGCGATGACCTTGCCGTGTTGCGATAGCGTATGTCCCGCTTTGGCAGATTTCCCGCACAGTACATTCATGTCCACGCACGTGCCCGCCGATGGTCGTTACATGACCACTATCGAAACCGAAATTCCGGGAATACTCGCCAACGACGTATCAGCCATCGCGAGCAATATTCAATTCTACCTGGACGGCTACGACATCATTGTTAACCGCACGATTGCCGCGCGCGGGCAAAAGGTTCTTCTTGAAAGTGAACCGGAGGTCTGTCGCTTTTGCAGCCAGACTAAACCGGCTTGTGACGTTCATAGGAGGCTCACGCCGTTCCAGCATTGGCCGGAAATAGGACTGTAGCTCTTGGCGTGGTATTAAACGTTATCGAATCTTCAATGTGACAGTGAAGCGGTCGCCGTGGCTAATGCTCCGAATTTTCGATATGCGGCACGCGAGTCTCTGGCGCGCGCGAAGACCGAGCTTGGAGCCGATGATCCGCATCGGCTTCGTTACGCTGCGCTAGAACTGCGCGATGCCATGGAAGCACTGACCTATGATCGCGCATTAGCTTTCAAGGACGACATTCCGCCTGAGGAATACAAGACTTGGCAGCCACGCAAGGTGATGGCCGTGCTGCTCGAGATCGATCCCTCCATAGGCATGACATCCACCATCGCCTTTGGGCTGGAAGAGGAATACGGCAAGCCCGCGCCGCGCGAAAACATGAAGCTGCTTGGCACCGACGTTGTTTTCACACTCGCGGACCTCAAAGCCCACTATGACGCCATTGGGTCTTACCTGCACATGCCCTCGCTGGAGCAGGTCCAATCCGGTTCCGGCGAAGCTACGGGAGCGTTGTGGGGTCGTCATTTGTCTCGTCGAGAGAGTTCTGAGCTCTCAAGTGTGGAATAGCACGTTGGGGGTTACTGCCACGCTTGATCAATGCATGAACGAGGATTGTAAAAAGCCGATCAGAAAGCGGATCCCTTCCGGTCAGGAGAAGGTCGATGCGCAGTGCTTCGAATGCAAAGCCGAGTATACGATCACATCAGAGTCAGACGACCGTGTTCTTTGGACGCCGAAGATGACAGATGCTCCATGTTCGACACCTCAATGTCCGGAGAAGATGTCTCTTTGGCCACGCGAGATCAGATCCGGACCCCATTGGCGTTGCCGCGGCTGTGGCGCACACAACGGTATTGCTCTTACGGTCACGAAGGTCGAGGATGAAAATAACACCGCCTCTTCGTGATTGGACTGAGGCCAGGATGATATGTCATCGCGCGCGGGTCTGACCGATTGGCGGTGCGAACTAGGCTGATAACTTTCGCGCCGCCGCACGCTCGCCGTGTTCGAAAGCGTCCACGAATTGCTCAAGCTCGTTTTCCGTCAAGCCAAGCGCGCGACCTTCCTCACGCCAGCGCGCAACAGCGGCCTCGACTTGGCCTAAGATTTCTTTCGCGCGCGCGTTGACGATGCGGAAATACGCGATGACCGACATCAATGCGTCGATACTGGCCTCCGGTCCGGCATCCTCCGAAATCCAGGTCTTCAACTCCCGGACACGTTCCGGAAAGGGATTGATGTCGAAGGCCGGCGCCAGACGCCACTGACCCCGATCGACATGGAGAAATCCATGATTCATCAAGTGGTCGTCCACATTGGTGATCAGGATCGAAAAGGCGATCCGCCGCCAAAGTTCTTCAATATCCGCCTGCGGTTGCGAACCATGCTGGCGAAGCGCGTCGACGATTTCGGTATAGGCGTGTTCGCCCGGATCGCTGGGCTCGGCGCCCAACATGGTCGCGGCTGAGACATACATCAATCGGCCGCCCCCATCCGGCCGATCAAATCGGCGGATGAGCGCGACAGATGCACCATCGCTGTCGATCAGCTGTGCCTGGGCTGCGTTAATGCCCGCGGCCGCTGCAAGACGAAGCGCGAGCACCTCGCCTTTCGTCACCGCTCGCTCGTCGGTGACGCTCGGAAATTTCCCGATGGACAGCCGGCCATCATCATCGACAACGGTGCATTTTGGACGCAGCCCACCAAGCGATGTTCCGCGGCCGCGCAAATAAGCGAGATCAGCCGCCGTCTCGGTGTTTGTCTCGACGGCTCTGCTGGCGGCCAACAGATGCGCTAACTCAACCAATGGGGGCGCGGTGCGCCGTCCCTCCTCGATCGCGCGCTGGAATACGCCATCTTCATCTCGGAGACGAAGGGCGCCAACCCGGCTGACATCATCGACAGAGAGCAAGTAATCAAGAGCGTTCAGTGGCTGTACGTCCATCTCCGCACCAGTGCGGCGAGCTTCCTGGCGACGCTTGGCATAATCGCGCTGGATCACGCGCCGGCCCCATCCGTCCGGTTCGGTGTCGGCGATGGCCAGATGGAAGATCGAGCCGTCCTTCGCCTTGCGATGAAACTGCGCGCCCGTGACCAGCGGTAATGCCGGATCGATTGCGAACCGATCCGGCGCCGCGAGCCAGGCCGGATCGTATTCGAACGCAGCGCTCTCGCGTGCTCCTTGCTGGTTGTAGTGGATGGCGCCGAGAGGCCGGGCGTCGTCGCCGATCTGAAGCTGGATCGTGCGTTTCATAGTGCGGTCGCCGATTTCTTCACCCGCACCCGCTTCGGCAAGCGCTCCGCGTCGAGCAGGAGGCCTTGGTCGTCGCGACGCGGATCAACAATTTCGCCGAGCGCGTCGCCGAAGCCCAAAACGAACAGCGCCATGGCGTAGACTCCCATGGAAACCGTAGGATCTCCTTTCTCGACGCGGAGATAGGTGCTCTTCGCGACGCCCAGCCGCTCAGCCATCATCACCGTGGTCAGGTTGCGCTTTTTGCGCGCCGTGGCGATGTCAGCGCCCAGCTTGACCAGCGAGCGTCGGACCTTGGGCGGAAGGGTGTCTGTAATGGCCGATTTCATCTTAAGGTCTCATACATGAACCAGTATCGATACTACAGGATCATATATAACACCTTAATTCTGCCTGTCACCCTTCTGGCAAGGACGATGGACGGCCAGCCCTCAGCGGCGCCTAAGCCACTCCCACAGAGCCTGTGTGTGGAACATCCACACGACCAGTCGAATTTCGGTTGAAAGGCGCTTGTCGCCGGCAGCGATCTTGTCGCCCTCGCGATAGCTCTCGCGCAACAGGATCGCGGGCGGTGAGTTGCGGTTGGGAATGCGGGCGGCACAATTTTGCTGGGGGCGATGCCCTCGCCAATCCGATAATACCCCGAACCGAGATCTTCTCGTGGTGTCGATAGGAATGTCAGACTTCGACCCGAAGTGACCTGGCGGGAACGCCTGTCGGGTCAAGTACGGCAGGTTCGACACAGAACCTCCTTGTGATTGGCAGGGTGTGCAGCGTCCTGTTGCACAGTTGGGTCGCCGCTGCCCTCTTTTTCGTCAGGGCCGATCATGTCTATTGAGAGCGGGATTCGAGAGATGGCCTTGTAGGCTACTACTCTCGTGCAAGCTCGCTTTATGTCGCAGAAATAGGACCTACATTTGGACACTAAATGGAAGGGACAGTCTTCATATAAAAGCATGGCTGAGATCGATAAAGACAGGTCATCCCAGCGCCGCTCCGAAAGATGCAACATGCCAAGTCATTTACGAGGCCGCGCGGCACAAGTTCGCGGGCAGCGGCTTGCCGCGACCAGCATTGAGACGGTGGCGCGTCTTCAGCAGCACGGTGCCGCAAGAGGCCGGCAAGTTCTCCGATATCGCCGGGGTGTATTATACGAACGGTATTCAGCGCCGTGAATAATCGTTCAAGAGGGATCCCTTCCCGGGTCGAAACTCCGTAAGAAATCAGCGAGCGGAAGCCATCCACGATCTTAAAGGCGAAGCCGGCCGAAGTTCGTCGCTCAGGCAGACTGACCTGCCGTTCTTGTGTCCCGCAATGACCGCGTCCAAGTTCACTTGCGAGTCAGCGCATAATCGATCGAAAATTCCAACGACCCGGTGATCGAGGCCCGCTGAGAAAGCCAAATCCAGTTGCCATCCGGATCACGTACCATCGACACCCGTGCAGTTGTCCCTAGTGTCTATGGTGCGCGGGCTTCCAGCAGCACTTCGTCACCGCACACAATCCGCGGGCGGTGTTACTGCGTCAGAAATTTATATGCGACAATCAGAGCTACCATGCTCACGAAAATCAGCAGTGCCGGGAGGGATTTTCGGATCATTGGCATCGTCGAATGGCGCGCAGCCGATAGACCGGGCTGAGGTTTAGGCCCTCTCTGGAACCGCCCGACTTTGCTCTCTGTCGTTGGTGTGCGAGCCTTTGGTTCCGGCGCCGCGCCCACACCTCCCAGCTCGCTGTAATAAGCGCTGTAGACCTCGCGAACGGCCAAGGCCGCGGACTCGGCCTCGCTCATCGTCTCGAGTCGGGTTCGATAGCTAGTCAGGAAGCTCTGTGCGTTTGACGGAAGGTCATCGAAACCACCGAGCTTTGCCATCATAAGCCAGGTGGCAAAATCCGCCTCGGCTTTCGTGCGAGCTTTCTTGGCGATACTGGTGTTGGAGCTAGAGGACATGGTGGTCCGATTGGTTCGCCCACCAAACTCGTCGGCGTTCATGGCTATCGTTGGACAGTTCGCTTAGGTATCTCGGTTGACGTCAGGTGTCCCGCCGACGAGATTAGCGGCTCGCTGCAGCCCCATGACTGCCGCGCCGGTATGCTCCTAGCAATCCGGGTGTCGACTAGCCTGTAGTTGGCAGTCGGTATATAGCATCTCCTATGGGTTGGGATGCGGAAGACGTAGCACTGCTCAAAAAACTCTGGGCCGCAGGACGGAGCGCCGCGCAGATCGCACGTCGTCTCGGGTATATGCGCCAGTCAACCGACCATATGCGACCATGGCCTTGGCGTGGTGCCGGAGACTTTCGGAATGGCGTACAGCATGGCGGCCGGCTCGATGAATTCGCGCTTGTGGCGCTCGATTGCGTGTTCGTCCATTGTCTTAGCCAGGCCCGCCGAGCTCCTTAAGTTCAACGAGGAACGCCGCGCCGACTTCGACGGCCCGCTCGGCTGCTTCCACATCGACGTCCATGCCATGCGACGCTTCATTCATAACGCGCAAGGCCTCTAGGAACCGTTCGGTGCTTGCGGGCACAAGGCCACGCTGACGCAGGTCGCGTAGCATGAAGGTTCTGCCGAGGCAGGTCTTAGCCAGACGTTTCGTAGGAAGTCTTGGGTCCGAACCGATAACGGCAGGACCAAGCCTAGACAGCAAGCGTGGAGGGTGTGAATTGGGCCGCGTAATGGGATCGTCGCGGTCGCCGAGCCTGCTTCAAAAGTCGAAGGCAACGGGCCGGCCGTCCTCCCTTTTGTCGTCTCGAAATTCTTTGACGGGAAAAGATCGCCCCCCTCGTAGCGACGCACCGATCTGGCGGAGAGCGGGCATATCGAACGACAGCTAAAGATCACGTAAGGTCAAAAAAACGCGCGGTAGAACTCAAGAACATGCGAATCTTGTTGTGTCATGTTCCTCACTTAAGAACTGCGATCAACTGAGCCACAAGCTTTTCGCGATCTGCGGCACGCAGCTTATCAAGATTGATCTGCTTCCATCGGACTGCGGGAAGCTCTGCCGCTCCATCGACGCCCAACAGAGCCCAATCTGGCTTCCCGCGCTTGAATCCGATCAGAAATTCCCGATGCTCCTTCGGCATCTTTCCAGCTACCTCGGCGATCAAGTCCTCGCGGGCCTTCAATAGCTCATCCAGCGAGACCGGATCTGAAGTCATACCCTCGAAGCCGTGCTCGAACTCCTGGCGGATATCCTTTCGCCGCGGCACCACAACTTCAGAAATGGGCCGGTCATGGCTGATGAGATAGACGATGAAAGCGCGCCTCAGGTCGTCGCTGATGCCCTCATTCGCCAGAAGATCGCGGATGTCAAAAAGATCGCGAGGATGTTGGCGGTCAAGGGCGGCGACGATTTTTCCCGCGTAGAGGTCGGAAAACGAGACGACTTGTGTCTCCGCAAAACCAAAGCTCTCCTCGACGTTCGGAAGCACGGATCTCATCTCGGGATCGAAGACGCAGCCGCGAAGGACGGGAGTGACTTCGATCTTGATCTGGGCGTCGGCCCTCTGAAGTGTCAGCTTGGTAACGATGCCTTCCGCGCGGTTCACGACCTCATTCACCTTGACGCCCGGAATTCCCTTGCCAATGGCGACAGCCATTCTTTTCATGCCCGCATCGATCGCGGCCAGCGATTCCGGCCGGCCGGCGACAGGCAGGTAGGTCAAGTCGATATCGACTGACAAACGCGGCATATCGCGCACGAATAGATTGATCGCAGTCCCGCCTTTGAGAGCAAAATCCTTTTCCGCCGCAACGAATGGCAAGGTCTCGATCAGCAGCGCAACCTGATGCCGATAGCGTTCAGATAGGGGCACTGAGATCCTCCGGCACGGTGATCAAATATTTCGGATCGAGCCTTCCGCCTTTCACCAGCATGCGCTTTCCTTTCCCCAAATCGACCTTGTCACGGTCTATTTGCTTCAGCCATGAATGGTTGTGCCGGTCGGCAAACCAGAAGAACAGCCTTTTGACTTTCACGCTTCTGCAACTGTCCAGCAGCTTTTGCAGCTTGCGGGGACTGAGGTTGCGCAAGCCCTCAACAAGCATGTCGACCTGGTGGAAGCTCTCGCTATGCGGCAGCTCGTCGAGCAGTTCGAGCAACGCCCGTTCGGGCGATGAGATGGTGAGCGGCCATTCGCTCTCGCCCCATATCTGCTTGAATGGTCCTGCCTGAAACTCATCGGCAGCTGCGCCGGTATTGTTCTGGACATTCCAGGCGAAGTTCTTGAGCCCCTTCGTCACGAGATCGGCTTTGAAGAGCGTTGTGCTCTTGCGGAATGTGAAGTGCTCTTTGAGCGGAAGCTTGAAGAGCCATCCGGGCGGAGCATCCGGACCGTAAAGATAAACAACGGTCGGTCCACTCGCTCTGAGGTAGTGCGAAAAGCCTTGCAGTTCGAGCGCTGTTCGCCCTCCGACGATCAGGGGGCACTCAAGCAGCGTCTGAAGCGATATGACCGCCTTCTGCCATGTCAGAGTGCCAAGCGGGCGCTTGAAAGTTCCACGCGTCGGCTGAACCAGCCAGCCAGCCGAGACATACTGGCTGCGCAGGCCTGTCGAATAGCCATGCTTCGTCATCCACCCAGCATCGACCAATAGGCCTTCCGGCAGGGTATGTTCGAGGCAGTTTAGCTTTCCGCCGGAAGGCTTAGTCATACTTAGCGATATAACAGTATTTCAAACCAAGAGCAAGTTTATAGATTTGCATATTTGCTAAGCCTGACTATGCAGAAAACTCATAATCAAAACCTGGCTTGCCAGGCACGCCAATCACATTTCTATCTCTAATGCGCAGCCATGGGTGATACGCGGGACTCTGCGGCCTCGAGGACGTCTGATCGTCGGGTGTAATGCAGGTTTGGCCGGCTTCTCCCATCTTGCGGACCAGCGTGCTCTTGCCGGCCCGGCGCGGTCCCACAATCATGACCACAGGGATATCCGAAAGCGCTTCTTCCGCCCAACGCTCTACGAACCGCTCGAACATGCCAACTCCGAATCCCGATCGATCGGAACTATCGGTATCGGCTGATTGGAAGTCTATGAGACGGCGATCTAGACCGAACTTCCCCTCGGGATTTTTGTTAGAGCGTTGAGAGGATTTGAGAAGTTTGGATCGGGCTGATTTTGTAGGCATGTAAATGATGATTTTTGGCTTGCGAATGGCAGGTTTCCGTGATTCGATTCCGGCATGTTCGTCGCCCGCATTCCCAACCGCAACTCACCGCCCGCGATCCTGTTGCGCGAGAGCTATCGCGAGGGCGACAAGATCAAGTCGCGCACGCTGGCCAACCTGTCGCATTGGCCGGATGAGAAGATCGATGCGCTGCGCCGCGTCCTGAAAGGCGAGGAGCTGGTCTCGCCGGCCGAGCAACTGCGGATCGAGCGCTCGCTGCCGCACGGCCACGTGGCCGCGGTGCTCGGCATGGCGCGCCAGCTCGGACTGCATCGCCTTGTCCCGGACAAGCCCAGACGGTTGGCCAGGCTGGCTTTGGCCTTGATCGTGGCACGGGTGATCGAACCGGCCGCCAAGCTGGCCACGGCGCGCCAGCTCAGCGAGGCGACGGCGGCGCATTCGCTGGGCGAACTGCTCGATCTCAGCGCCGTCGACGAGGACGAGCTTTACGAAGCGCTCGACCTGCTCGGCACGGCCCAACCGGGGATCGAGGCGACGCTCGCCAAGCGCCATCTGCATGACGGCTCGCTGGTGCTCTACGATCTCACCTCCAGCTATCTGGAGGGGCGACATTGCGAATTGGCGCGGCATGGTTACAGCCGCGACGGTCGTTCCGACAAGCTGCAGATCGTGTTCGGCTTGCTGTGCGCCGCCGACGGCTGCCCGGTGGCGGTGGAGGTGTTCGAAGGTAACACCGCCGACCCGAGCACGCTGGCCGCGCAAGTCGACAAACTGAAGGCCCGCTTCAAGCTGTCGCGTGTGGTACTGGTCGGCGATCGCGGCATGATCACCAGCGCCCGTATCGAAGCCGATCTGATGCCGGCCGGGCTCGATTGGATCACCGCTCTGCGGGCGCCGGCGATCCGCAAGCTCGCCGAGGACGGCGGCCCGCTGCAATTGTCGCTGTTCGACGATCGCGATATGGCCGAGATCACGTCCCCCGACTTCCCCGGCGAGCGCCTGATCGTGTGCCGCAACCCGGATCTGGCCGACGAGCGTCGGCGCAAGCGCGGCGAGTTGCTGGCGGCGACCGAGAAGGATCTCGCCCGCGTCAAGGCCGCCGTGCAGCGTCAGCGCAACCCCTTGCGCGGCGAGGATGAGATCGGTCTGAAGGTCGGCGCCGTGCTGGGCAAGCGTAAGATGGCCAAGCACTTCCACCTCGCCATCACCGACACTTCGTTCGACTTCAGTCGGATCGAGGATGCCATCGCCAACGAAGCGTCGCTCGACGGCTTCTATGTGCTACGGACCAACGTGCCGGCCGAGAACCTCGACACCGCCGCCACGGTGCGTGCCTACAAGAGCCTGGCCCAGGTCGAACGCGCCTTCCGCACCATCAAGACCGTCGAACTGGAGGTGCGCCCGATCCACCATCGCCTCGCTGGCCGCGTGCGCGCCCACGTCTTCCTCTGCATGCTCGCTTATTACATCGTCTGGCACATGCGCCGCGCGCTGGCCCCGATCCTGTTCGACGATCACGACCGCGAGGCCGCCGACGCCGCGCGCGTCTCGCCCGTCGCCAAGGCCAGAGTCTCGGCCGCGGCCAGAACCAAGGCTAATCGCAAGCACACCCACGATGGCCGGCCCGTGCACAGCTTTCGAACGCTGTTGCAGGATCTCGCCACGCTCACACGCAACATCGTTCGCATCGGTCAGGACGCCCCGGCCGCTATGCTCACAAGTCCAACCCCACTACAACAAGACGTCTTCAATCGGCTCGGCATTCCTATCGCCCCATAATGTAGGCAGACGCGCCGTCACGCCCGCTGGAATTACACGCCAGCTCAAATGCTTACGTCGCTACTCAAGGGGAAGTTCGGTCTAGAAGCCCGGGAGGGCGTTTGCCGCAAGGGCGAGCGGTGGATTTCCATTAGAAACTGAACATTGGGGATCCGTCGCATGATAGCGGCCTGAAGCGCCAAGTATGGTCTGCCACCTTCGCTTCTCGTCCGGCGGCCAGCCGACCGTTGTGATCCGGGTCCAAGCCGTTTTGCACTGCACGAAGCTCGACGCCACTTGGTATCGAACACCGTCGGGGAAGTCGCGAATGGCATCCCGGCTGTCCCCGAGGAACGAAATGGGCTTCGGAATCGATACACTGAGGCACGGCTCTCAAGTCCCTGACAAGGGAAGCGCGGCCAAAAGAGCGGTATCGAATTATTGTGGTGGACACAAATGTGATATGAATATCGGCACTTTATTGCGCTCGGGGGAGGGGGATAAGCATCCTGTATTTTTTAATGCATCACATATTGCATGTCTGAGACCGGCTCGCCGTTCTCGGCTGCAGAGCAAGGGCTTGGCTACATTTTCCAACCCAGATTTGCTCTGTTGAGAATTTTGGCACTTCCTGAAGACCGCGTCGTCTACATCGAGCGAAACGACGACGTCGAGTTCGTGGAAGCGGACGGCCGGATATCGCTGGCTTCCCTCAAGCACAAAGCGCAGGGCGACCGTCTCTCGGATCTTTCGACCGATTTCTGGAAGTCCGTGCGTATCTGGTTGGCTCATTATAAGGCCACGGGCAGAGCTGGATCCAGCGCATACTTCCTGCTCTTTACTACCGCAGTTATTTCGACAGGCTCCTTCCTGGAGCAGTTCGCCGACACAGATGCCGATGGCGAAGCGAGGGCTAAGGATGCGTCTCACGCATTGGCAGCCAGTCAGTCGAAAGAGATCGCCAAGGTGAAGGCTGATCTCGCGGATCTAAGCGCCGAGGAGGCTATCGACTTCTATGCTCGCATCACGATCTTCCCCGACACACCGCGCATCGACGAGATTCCGGAACTCATCAACCAGCGCCTGATCACCGTGAGGCGCCAGTCACGACAGAACCTCTTCGAGCGGCTTGAAGGATGGTGGCTAAATCAGATTATAGAATTTCTGACCGGCAAACGTACAGAGCCGATCAAGGTTCAGGAGGTGACGGATAAGCTGGCCGTCCTCGCCGACGAATACAAGGTCGACAATCTACCGATCACATTCGGCGATAGCTTCCCCGCAAGCGGTGTCGACGCCCACAACGATCCGCGCCGCTTCGTGGAACAGCTGCGGGCCTTGAAGTTGTCGGCTGAGCGAATCCGGTTCGCCATCATCGACTATTACCGCGCGTTCGAGCAGCGCTCCAGTTGGGCTCGCGCTAACCTCCTGGTCTCGGACGAGATCGAGAAGTACCAGGACAAGCTGGTGGATGAGTGGGCCCGGTACCGGGAGCTCGTCTGCGAAAACATTACCGACGAAAGCGCGGAGGAGGCATGTATCCAGGTTGGCAGAGAACTCTACAAGTGGGCAGAGCAGTCGACCGGCCAGCTGAGAATCCGCGAACGTGTTGCCGAGCCGTACGTCGTTCGAGGCACATTCCACATTCTCGCCAACGACAGCCCACGTCCTAGGGTTCATTGGCATCCTCACTTCCTGCAACGTTTGGCCAAGATCCTTGAGACTGCAGCATGAAGCAGTGGATCGATCGTCCGATAGAGATACGAAACCTCTTCAACCCAGCCTTCTGTGGCCTTGTTCTCTTCCGAGCGTTAGCGGGGTTCCACGCCGAGGACGACAAGGGAATGCCATTTTCGCTCTCCCTCCTGGTTTTACCGCTGTGCCTGCAGCAAAGCTCAAGGGAGACTTTGCAACGCGCAAACCGAAGTTACTTCCTGAAGGTGGCAGCGGACCATCCAGAGTTGCTGGTGGGTTTCGGGAAGCGCTGTACGGATGTACTGCCATTTACCCTCGAAGGGCTTGGGCTGCTGATGCACTGCGATGCGGTAATGGTGAGTCCGGATGGGCGACTGGTTCCGAATTCCGCTGGAGTGCGCAAAACCATCAATGGCAGCGATGAATCAAAGGCCTGCCAGCGCGTGGCAGCGTTCATGGGGAAGGAGTTCGCGCGCATTGCAGACAGAGGCACCATCTACACGACGTTGGGCGTTCGACCATGAAGATCAAATCAATTCACGTTTACAGCAATGATGGTCGACGCCGCGACGTGATTTTCCACGATGGGTTGAATGTCATTACCGGTCGATCCTCGACGGGAAAATCAGCATTGTCCGATATCATCGAATACTGCATGGGTCGTTCAACCTTCAACGTTCCGGAGGGAGTCATCCGCGACCGCGTGTTTTGGTTTGCGGTGATCTACCGCTTCGATGGCGAAGAAGTGCTTGTGGCGAAGCCTGCGCCTGCTCCGGGCGCTCTGAGCCTGAGCATGGCCATGGTACGACGCGGAGCAAAGGTCGAGGCGCCGGATTTCTCGGAGCTAGCCGTGAACGACAGCGATGATGGCGTCGTTGCGCTGCTCACACAATTGCTTGGAATTCCGGAGAATACGACCGACGTTCCGATCGACAGCAGTCGAGTGAGCTTCGATGCGAATGTGAAGCACGCCTTCTATTATCTGTTCCAGAAGCAAGGGATCGTCACGAACAAAGACCAGTTGTTCTATCGCCAGAACGAGCCGCAACAGCCTCAGGCGATCAAGGATACATTGCCTATCCTTCTAGGCATATCCGGGAAGGACAAGTTCACGCTCGAATCTCAACTCCGCTACGCGCAACGTGAACTTCGTCTCAATGCGAAGCTACTCCAACAGGCGCGAGAGGGGATCGACAACTCCGAAGAACGGGCCATCGGCCTTCTTTCAGAGGCCCGCGCAGTAGAAATTCCCCTTGGTGACAGCGACGTGCCGCCAACCGTTCTTCTTCGTCGGGCACTGGATTGGAAACCAACATCTGTGCCGGAAGACGACGGATCGCGGGTATCGAGCATCGAGAACGAATTGCTCGATCTCAGGGAACGGCGTCGCGAAATTCAACGCCGTATCGATGGTGCTGAACAATTCAACAAGCGCGCGGCAGGTTTTCAGCACGAGGTCAACGAGCAGCGTGAACGTCTGAGCTCAATAAAGGCGCTGCCCTTCGATAAAGCCACGGGTGAATGGCAGTGGCCTTTCGCGCAGGCTAACATTGGGATGGACGGATCGATTGCGAAAGCTCTCCTGGCCGAGTTGGAATCCCTTGATAATGAGTTGACGGCGGTTACAGGCGAGCGGCCGGCGTTGGCCGCATATTTGACCGATCAGCAGAAGGCATTGGCTGACATTGGAGACCAAATCCGGGGCAAGGAAGTCGAGCTTTCCTCGGCCATTGCCACGAGCGAAATGGCAACGCAATTGGCCAACAGAAACAACGCGGCATCACGAGTCGTGGGACGCATCAGTCTGTTCCTGGAGAACCTGGTGCCCAATACCGAGCTTCTGAGACTTCAGGCGGAAGAGCGGCGACTCAAAGCGCGGGTTGCGGACCTGGAAGAAAGGCTGAGTGCTGATGATTCCGAGACACGCCTCACTTCTACACTCAGCAACATCGCGCTGCACATGTCGGGCTATATTCGCGCCCTGGGCGGCGAGTTCGGCGAGTATCCTGCTCGTCTCGATCTCCACAATCTGACGGTTGTCATCGACCGACCGGGTCGCCCAGTTTACATGAATCGAACCGGAGGTGGTGAAAACCATTTAGCGTACCATCTCGCTGCGTTGCTGGCGCTTCATCGGTTTGCTGCGACATACGGCCATCCCATTCCCCGGTTCATGCTGATCGACCAGCCAACCCAAGTCTACTTTCCTTCTGAGACTTCCTATGCAGCCGCCGGTGGATCTATTGAGCAAACGGAAAGCCAAAAGGATGCGGATCTTGAGGCAGTTCGGCGGCTGTTCGAGACGCTGGAGCGTTTTACCACGCAGGATGCTCCGGGCTTTCAACTCATTGTCACAGAACACGCCAATCTAAGAGAAGATTGGTTTCAGGTCGCCTTGGTGGAGGATCCATGGACAAAACCACCGGCTCTGGTGCCCGACAATTGGCCTGACATTCCCCTTATCTGATGCCAAGGCAAGCGATGTGTCATATCGCAGATTACGACGCCCTTTGAGTAATGGCTCGAGATTGACGCTTATCTGGGTGGCAGCTCCACCTTTTCCAGCAACCGCTCGGCCGCAACCGAGAGATCTCCGCGTGCGCCCATGACGACGCTCTCGCTGTTGCCGTGCGACCGCAGCCACCCGATCTCCTTTGATATCTGCCTGTGCGCATACGTCGTCGCCTCATCCAGATGCTCGACAAGCCGCCTGCCGCGATAGCTGGTGATATCTGTATACGGCAATCGTTCGCGGAACAGCCGGAGCGGCGTCATTACCTTCTCGGCCAGCTTCAGCAGATCATTGGGATATGTTTCGTCGTCTTCCCACCCCGCGCGATCGGCCAAATCGCGTAGTTGTGGAGCGTATTTGAGCGCATCTTGGACAGCGTCTGTAATGAATTCGATCGCTCTCGTCTCGCCAGCGGACACTGCGGTCGCCTTGGGTGGCTTGCCGGTGGTGATGAGCTTGATTGCCCTGAGGATGCGGTCAGTGTCGGTCAGCGGCACAGCATGAATCTGGCCGAAGGGCTTGGGCAGGTGTTCGGGCAGGATGTCGGAGTGATGCGCGTTAACAAGCTTGCCCTGCCGTATGGCGTGATCAGCTTCAGAAAGTACCCAATCGGAATTCGCGGATGTGGCCGACCAAATGATCACCGCGGCGGAGCAATTGTTGAGCTGCGCGTCAATTTCCGCCCGGAACCGCTGGATCGGCAGCAACTCCGTGTCCCACCAGACGGTGAGGCCGGCGCCTACCAAAATCTTTGCCAAATCTTCGGTCAGTTTGCGTTCCGCCTTGGAGTAGCTGATGAAGACGTCTGCCATTGCCTAAACCGCTGATCTCGAATCAAAAATGTGCTGCAGATGGTACCGTGTTTCGAGGTGCACGCCGCTAGGCAAAAGGGTCTTGGCGGAAGCCGGTTTCAGGCCGCACATCAATCGTCGCGACACCGCGAATATCGCGGATTCCTTTCGCCGCCGTTAGAGCCTCCCCTCGGAATCTGGTTGCGTCCTGCCTGGTTTGAGTAGCTCAGGAAAGCCGGCCATCCCAAAGGACTTGGGGGGGGAACTTTCCCCTCAATCCCGCCGGGTGCTAATAAGAAGCTTTCTCTTCCTTGGAGCTCACCTCTGCCACGCTCGATCGTTGCCTGGTTCGCCATCTGCTGGGGACTGTTCCTCGTTGCCGCCTTGGTCGTAGGCGCGATGCTTATCGCGCTTTACAAGGAGACGACGAGCCAACGAACCGAACGAGCCGCGGTCGGTCTAGGGCGGGCCTGCGATGCGGTTCTTCGCGAGATCCGCGTGCCACCATCCAGCGGAAGCAACGTGACGGCTCAACGGGACTACCTGTCTTCCGTCACGCGGGCACTCGAACCGTTTGCAGGGGTGGAGGGCGGCATCTGGAAAGCTTCCAAAGGTTCGCTCGCCTATGCGTTTCCGAGCTATGAGGGCAGCGGTCAGAAGACCGACCTCCCACAGCCGGCCCTTTCTTCTGGCAACCACCGGCTTGGCGTTTCTGCTGATCGTCCTTCTGGGGTCGGCCGCATTGTTGGCGCGGGTTCTCTGGCGCTGGTCGCAGCGGCTGCGGACCGTGGAATCGGCGCTGGCGACCGGCGCAGAAGATTTGCCGGTGCTACAATTAACCGGGCAGCGCGACCTCGACCGCATTGTGAAAGCCATCAACGGCGCGGGGGCCAAGGCGCTGGAATCCCGCCGCCGGACGGAGAGTTTGCAGCAGCGTATTGCGGAAAGCGAGCGCCTGGCGGCACTTGGGCGCGTCGCCGCCGGCGTTGCGCATGAAATCCGGAACCCGATCGCCGCGATGCGGTTAAAGGCCGAGAACGCCCTTGCCAACGGGACAGATCGAACCAGATCGGTGGACGCCCTGCAGGTGGTGGTCGAGCAGGTCGGGCGAATGGATGAGTTGTTGAAAAACCTGCTTCGGTCGGTGCAGCGTTCCGAAATCAAGCGTCAACCGGTCACTGACGTTCGGGAGTTTCTTGCTGCCCATGCCTCCCTGTTTTGCGAACAGGCGGGGCGACGGCGAATTTCGGTGGACGTTCCGGACAGCTTTGCCGCGGTCGAATTCGATACGGCGGCGGTCGGTGGCGCGCTCGACAATCTGATCCTCAACGCCATCCAGAATTCGCGCGATGGAACGCCGATCATGCTGAGGGCTTCGATCGAGGCCGGCCGGCTGCGACTGTCTGTCTCGGATGCCGGCGACGGCGTGCCGGAAGCTATCCGGGCGCATTTGTTCGAACCCTTCGCAACCGGCCGTCCGGACGGAACGGGACTGGGTCTGGCGATCGTCCGGGAGGTAGCGGAAGCCCACGGCGGGAGCGCGCACGTGCAACACCGCAACGACGGTACGACGTTCACCCTGAACATTCCAATCGGACCGCATCAATGAATGCCACCGTGCTGATCGTTGACGATGAGAAGAACCTGCGTGACGGACTTTCCGAGGCCGTTCGCGATCTCGGATATGAAGCTCTCGTTGCGGCTTCCGGACGCGAAGCGCTGGCCGCTGCGGCAACAAACAAGCCCGATGCCGTATTGCTCGACCTGCGGATGCCGGACATGGACGGACTGGAGGTCCTGACCCGGCTGCATGCAGCCGCGGATGGAACCAGCGTCCCCGTTGCCATCATCACCGCCTACGCAACGGCAGCAAACACCATCGAAGCGATGCGGCTCGGCGCCTTCGATCATCTGACCAAACCCATTGGACGGGAAGATCTGGCGTCGTTGCTGCAGCGAATGATCAGATCGCGTGCTCCGAAATCACCGCCCCGGGACTTGCCCGACGCGGATGGCTTTCCGGAAACGCTGATCGGTTCAAGCCCCGGCATGCGCGAGGTGCAGAAAACCATCGGCCTGGTCGCCGACAGCGACGCCACAGTGCTCATCACCGGGGAAACCGGCACCGGTAAGGAAGTCGTTGCACGGACCATCCATCGCGTCGGCGCGCGCAGTAGCGGTCCGTTCATGGCGCTCAATTGCGCGGCGATTCCACCGGATTTGCTGGAGAGCGAACTCTTTGGACACGTCAAGGGTGCCTTCACCGGCGCCATCCTCGAGCGCAAGGGCGCCTTCCGCGAGGCCGACAGCGGCACGCTTTTTCTCGACGAGATCGGCGACATGGATCTGGCGATGCAGGCCAAGATCCTGCGCGCGCTGCAGGAGCGCGTGGTCACGCCGGTCGGCGGCAAACCGCAGAAGGTGGATGTGCGGATCGTCGCGGCAACCCATCGCGATCTGGAGCAGTGGGTGAAGCAGGGCCGCTTCCGGGAGGATCTGTTCTATCGTCTCAACGTGGTGCCGATCGAATTGCAGCCGCTGCGCGAACGGACCGCAGACATCCTGCCGCTCGCCGAACATTTTCTGGCGATGGCGTCATCGCCGACAAAGCAATTGTCAGACGAGGCCGCTCAGCGGCTTGCCGCTCATACTTGGCCGGGCAATGTGCGCGAACTCAGGAACGCGATGGAACGCGTCGCCGTGATGTGCCGCAGCGACATCGTTGCGGCGTCCGATCTCGGCTTCCTGGTGACCTCGCCCGCGCCCAATGCCGAAGAGGACGGCGACGACGGCAACCTTCCGTCCGCGCTGGAGCGGCTTGAGCGCCGGTTGATTGCCGACGCGCTCGCGGAATCGAAAGGCAACCGCGCCGAGGCGGCGCGGCGTCTCGGTATCCACCGACAACTCCTGCACGCCAAGGCTGAAAAATACGGGCTGGGCAAACGCAAGAACCCGGATTGATCTGGCTCGCAGCATCGTCCGGTTTTGTGACGGCGAGCGTCGTGAAAGACGACGGATTTGATCTCCGTAAATTTCGATAACTGATTATAAATCAGTTGCTTAGCTCTTGGCACGCGCCTTGCGAAAAGATCGTCAGGACACTCTGACAGTCGAACGCAAGGAGCTTCGCAATGCATTGGATCGATCCCGACCAGCTGCCCGAAATCACCGGCACCGTGGACCAGTTTCTCGTCAACAAGCATGGCGAGGCCGACGGGTTTTTGCTGATCGACGGCGAAGAGGTGCATGTACCGCCGCATCTGTCGGCACGGCTGCTGCGCGACGTCCGTCCCGGCAGCCAGGTCAAGGTGCGGGGAGTTCGGCCCCGAGGCGTCCAGATGATCGCCGCCGTCGCGATCGATACCCCGAAGGGTCGCATTCTCGACGAAGGTCCGGAAGCGCGCGCCGACGGCGAAGCCTTCGAGACAGCCAAGCACGGCCCGATGAGCGCGCAAGGGATCGTCAAGCGACCGATTCACGGACCGAAGGGCGAGACCCGCGGGGCCGTCCTCGAGGACGGACGCATCATCAGGCTGCCGCCGCATGAGGCCGGGCGATTTTCCGATCTGTTGGCCAAAGGCGCGAGGATTTCGGCGGCCGGCGAAGGCGCGACGACCTCGTTCGGAACGGTTGTCGAAGCCCGCGAGATCGGCGCCTCGGCCGACACGATGAAGGCCGTCGGCCCGAAGAAACCGAAGCATGGCCCGGATCACAAGGAACCAAAGCACGACGGCAAGAAGCACGGACCCAAACATGCCCACGCTTGATGATGGTTGCCGTAAGGCGACGCGATCGCCGCCGCCTTACGGCGCTTGCAAACGAGACTGAAAACAATGTTGGACAAAGCCGAAAAGCCTCTGCGTTTCCTTCAGATCGGAGACCTGCACATCACCGATCCGGGTTTGCAGAACCACGCCGATTTGCGCCACATCGTCGACGAGGTGAACGAGAATACCCCGGGAAGGATCGATTTCGTCTACCTGCCCGGTGACAACGCCGACGACGGTACGGCCGAGCAATTCCGCATCGTCCACGATGAATTGTCGCGCCTGATCCTGCCATGGTACGCGATTCCGGGCGATCACGACTTCAAGCCGAGATCGCTCGACGATTTCTATGCCGGCCTTCATGTCCGCAAGCTTCCTTATGTCGTCGAGATATCGGGTTGCAGCTGCGTTTTTCTCGACGTGGTGTCGCGCGGCAACGGTGGTCCCGATTTTCGGCTCGGCGCAGCGCGCCTGGTTTGGCTGCGCGGCCAGCTCGAAGCCGCGCAGCGGGACGGCAAAGCGGCGGCTGTGTTCATGCACGCCTATCCCGCCGACCTCGGCGAGGAGGCCGCCGAGCTGGCGGCGATGCTCGATGATAGCCCGGTCGCGTTGGTCAGCATGGGTCACACGCATTACAACGAGATCAGCAACGACGGACGGACCATCTATGTCGCCACGCGCTCGACGGGGCAAATCGAGGAAGGCGACGTCGGCTTTGCATTCGCGGCGATCGACCGCGGCGCGGTGAGCTGGCGCTTCAAGCCGCTCCAATCGTCATGGCCGTTCGTGATGATTACGTCGCCGGCGGACCGACGGCTCGCGATTGCCTCGCACTCGGCAGAGGGAGACGTCTGCCGCGAGGTCAGAGCCTCGACCTGGGGCGCCGTCCCGATTGCGCAAGCCGAATTCAGAACCGACGATCAGGCGTGGCAACCGATGTACGGCGGCGATGGCGGCCTGTTCAGCGCCGAGTTCAAGGCTCCGCAAGGACCGTTCCGGCTGAGCGTGCGGGTGATCGATCAGCAACGCAATCAGGATACCGACACCATCGACGTGGCGCCGTACGTGGCGGCAGCGCGCAAACCTTCCGGCAGCGACGACGGCAGCATCGGCGCATGGCCGGAGCGGCATCTGCTCGGGACCCAGCTCGGTCCCAACCGGAACGGCAGGAAATGGTGAGCGCTCCGATCATCCATCAGCGCCGATTTTGAGCGAAGGAATTGCAAGATGCAAAACATCAGTGCGGGCTGGCTCTACCCCATCATCCTAACCGCCGGTGCGTTGCAGGCCTGGGGTCCGCCGATGAACCACACGCTGCGGGTATCGCTGGAAAATCCCTGGCTTGCGAGCCTTGTCTCGTTCTTGCCGATCGTCGCGCTGCTGACGTGTCTGATCATGTGCCTTCCTCACCCGCTGCCGACGGCGGAGGGTCTGGCAGCCATGCCGTGGTGGGCGCCGCTCGGCGGCGTTATCGGCGCTTTCGCCGTGATCGCCGGATTGTTGTTCGTGGGCACAGTCGGCGCCGGCGCATTCGCTGGGCTGACCATCACCGCGAACATCCTGATGTCGCTTGCGATCGACCGGTTCGGAATGTTCGGCATGCCGGTCCACGAGCTCAACGCGGGCCGTGTCGCCGGTGCCGCGCTCATGGTCGCCGGCATCACCTTGATCTCGAAATTCTAGGGAATCGATCCGCCGGCAATCGGCCTGCTGACCTGACCACTGAGCGGAGTGCAACGTGACACAAGCGCCGAACAAACCAGAAGCGAAAGCCATCTGGCCGTTGCTGTCGCTGAACTTCTTCATGGCCGACATGCAGGCGGGCATCGGCCCGTTCCTTGGCGTCTTCTTGCTGGCGCATGGCTGGCAGAGCGGCCTGATCGGAACCGTGATGACCGTTGGCGGCGTGGCGGGGATGTTGATGACCACGCCCGCGGGCGCTCTGGTCGATGCGACTCGGCACAAGACGCTCTATGTCGTCATCCCCGGCATCTGCACGGTGATCGCGTCCGGCCTCATTCTGTTGTCGCAGAACTTCTGGTTGGTGACGGTGTCGCAGGTTGCGACCGCCATCGCCGGGGCGGCGATAGGGCCGGCCGTGTCGGGAATCACGCTCGGCATGGTGCGTCAGGCCGGCTTCAACCGGCAGAACGGACACAACCAGGCGCTCAATCATGCCGGCAATATGGTGGGAGCAGGGCTTTCGGGTCTGCTTGGATGGCAGTTCGGATTCACCGCTGTGTTCTGGCTGGCCGCATTGTTCGGCGTGCTCTCGATCGCTTCCATGCTGATGATCCCTGGTGCGTCGATCGACGACGATGAGGCGCGCGGTCTCGATAACAGCAGCGGTGATGGCGGTAAGGTCGGCGGCATCACCGTGCTGCTCGAGTGCAGGCCGCTGCTGATTCTGGCGGCCGCGCTGGCGTTTTTCCATCTCGGCAACGGCGCGATGCTGCCGCTTTACGGGCTGGCGGTCGTCGCCAACAAGCAAGGCGACCCCGCCGGATTCGTCGCGATCACCATCGTCGTTGCCCAGGGCACGATGATCCTCGCATCTCTGATCGCGATGCGGCTCGCCGAAAAGGAGGGCTACTGGCTGGTCTTGCTGGTGTCATTCATCGCGCTGCCGATTCGTGGCGTCATCGCCGCCCATCTGATCAACAAGTGGGGTGTCTATCCGGTGCAGTTCCTCGACGGGATCGGGGCCGGCCTCCAGAGCGTGGCCGTCCCCGGCCTTGTCGCGCGCATCCTGAATGGCTCCGGGCGCGTCAACGTGGGGCACGGTGCTGTCATGACCGTGCAGGGCCTGGGCGCTTCGCTCAGTCCCGCGATCGGCGGATGGATCGCCCAGGAAGTTGGCTACGGCGAGATGTTTCTTATCCTCGGTAGCTTCGCGCTGGGATCGATCGCGTTGTGGCTGGGCTTCGCATCGCTGCTGCGGCCTGCCTGCGCACGGCCGCATCGTTCGTCAGAGCGCGTGGCGGCTTGCGCGCTTTCCGTCGGAGTGCAGTGATGGTCAGACTCAACGCTGCAACCTGGAGCATCGCGGGACTGGCGACCTTCGGCGTCATTGCGCGGCCGTGGAATCTACCGGAATTCATCTGGGCGGTTGCGGGAGCAGCGCTGCTGGTGCTGCTCAACCTGCTGCCATGGCCGGATGCGCTGGCGGCCGCAGCCAAGGGCACGGACGTCTACTTGTTCCTGATCGGCATGATGCTGCTGGCCGAGGTGGCGCGCAAGGAAGGCCTGTTCGATTGGTTGGCGGCTCAGGCGGTGCAATGGGCGAAGGGCTCAGCGAAGCGGCTCTTCCTGATCGTCTACGTCGTCGGCACCGCGGTAACGGTCTTGCTGTCCAACGACGCCACGGCGGTCGTGCTGACGCCTGCGGTCTATGCGGCGACGCGCGCGGCAAATGTCAAGCCGTTGCCGTACCTGTTCATCTGCGCGTTCATCGCCAACGCAGCGAGCTTCGTGTTGCCGATTTCCAACCCGGCCAATCTAGAGGTGTTCGGCACGCAGATGCCCCCACTATCGGTGTGGCTGCACTATTTCGTGTTGCCGTCGGCGTGCGCGATCGCCGCGACCTATATCGCCTTGCGGCTGACGCAGTACCGCAGCCTCGATGCGACCGTCGCCGTCGTCGAACAGATGCCGCCGCTGACGCTTGGCGGCAAGCTCTCGGCCGCGGGCATCGCCTTGACCGCCGTCGTGCTGCTCGGTGCTTCCGCGCTTGGCCGCGATCTCGGACTGCCGACGTTCGTCTCCGGCGCCGCTGTAACGATCAGCGTGCTGCTCACGGGCCGAAAGTCGCCCATCCCGGTTCTCAAAGACGTGTCGTGGTCGGTGCTTCCCCTGGTCGCGGGATTGTTCATCCTGGTCGAAGGACTGAATCGGACCGGCGTGCTGCCGTTGCTGGCCGAAACGCTGAGAGAGGCCGCGACGGCATCTCCCCAAATCACATCGTGGATGGCCGGAGTCGCGGTCGCCGTCGCGTCGAACCTGGTCAACAACCTCCCGATGGGACTGATGGCCGCGACCACGAGCCAAGCCGCGCAGGTGCCGGCGCATGTCACCGCCGCAATCCTGATCGGGGTCGATCTCGGGCCAAACCTCTCCGTCACCGGCTCGCTTGCCACCATATTGTGGCTGATCGCGCTGCGCCGCGAAGGAGAGCTTGTCGCGGCCTGGCAATTCCTCAAGCTCGGTCTCGTCGTCATGCCGCCCGCGCTGCTGCTGGCGCTGCTTGCCCTCTCTGCGGTCTCGTCATGAGCGCCCGCGCCACCCGCCACCAATCCGTTCGCGCCCATTCTGGGGCGATCAACAGAGGAGACCATCATGAACAACGACGACAACTCAAATCCTGATGTTACCGGCGTGTCTCGCCGCGCCACCTTGACCCTTGCCGTGGGCGTCGCTGCGCTCGGCGTCGCGCTTGGCATGCGATCCAACGCCTACGCGCAGGGAAAGGGCGAAGGGAAAATGGAAGGCAAGGGCGAAGCAAAAGTCGACGCCAAGGGTGAAGGAAAGGCCGAGGGAAAAGGAGAAGGCAAGGCAGAGGGCAAGGGCGAAGGCAAGGAAAGCCGCCGCGAAGGAAAGGCCGGGCGTATCAGGGTCGACATCGACGGCGAAGGTACGACGACCGTTGACGTCAAATGCGCGGAAGGCGAGCCGATGCGGGCCTGCGCCGACCTGACCAAGGAGATCGTCGACAAGATCCGGGCTGCCCCGGTCAAACAATAATCAGATCTTGTGCGGGCCCGCCATTCCCGCCATCACCTCAGGAGGCGATATCATGACCTACGGCGATCTGGTCTCCCACGTGAAATTCGACATGGAGCGTGACAGTCCGTTCTCCTACGCCTGTCACGCCTGCAATCGTTGCTGCCGCAACAAGGCAATCCGCGTCAGCCCCTACGAGATACTGCGTCTTGCGAGGTATCTCTGCATATCGACGACGCAGTTCATAGAAGATCACACGGAGGCTGGCGGCACAGTTCTGCGATCCAAGGTAAACGGTGATTGCGGATTTCTGGGAGAGCGCGGCTGCAGCGTTCATTCGGATCGACCGCTGGTCTGCCGTATCTATCCGCTGGCGCGATGGGTTTCACCGGATGGCGAGGAATCGTTCGGCCACCTGACGCCGCATCCGAAGACCGAAGGCGTCTACGGCATTTCGGGAACCGTGCAGGACTATCTCGATCACCAGCAACTCGCGCCTTTCTTCGAGATGAGCGAACGATACGGCAAGTTGTATCAAAAAATGCTCGACGTGCTGGAAAAGCTCGATCCAGAAGAACTGGACCGACGGTCGGACCGGCGTGCGGCTATCGACGAACTACCGGCGGGGACGCTGGCGTCAATGTGCGTGGATATCGACGCGACTAATGGCGTCAGCTTCTCTAACAGCGACGGTTCCGGTCTCGGTATCGATGAAGCCGTGGCTCGGCATATCCGTGCCATCGAGGAGTGGCTTTATTCTCTGGATGCCGCGTGGCGAAACTAAACGATTATTGCGATCAGCCGAAGGTAACTGGTTTCGAACGACCGCTGTTGGGCGCAAAGCGGAGATTCGATTGCTTGCGGCAGAATATTATGCTCGATCACCCCGATTGCGGGATCGGCAGTGGCCAAACGTGAAAGTGGGTATCGAGTGGGATTTTTGTGCACCAGGATTATCGTTCTGCTTGGCTACTCGACCCTAGCCAGGGGTTCGAACAAGCGGCGGCTTCCAACGGGCCATAAAGATGCGAACGCTGTTGCGAAGCTTCGCGTCTTGAGGCTCAATTTGCGGTAGTAAGAAGCGACGTTCCTATAAACAAGGCTGTCCAGAATGGACATTTTCTTTTTTCAGCTCGTGATCATTTTCATTCCGGGCATCATCTGGGAAAGGCTGGACGCCTCGTACGGCACGAGTAGGGCTAAGGAGCAATGGGATATCCTACGGCGAACATTCGTGTTCGGTCTGGCTGCTTACCTGACCACCTTCTGTATCTACTGGCTCGCCAGCTTCTACTTTAAGGGCTTGAACTTTCAGGTCTTTAAATTCGAAAAGGATGTCGAGTTCTTGGATGGGCAAGGCGTCAAACTCATCTTCTACGCGTCAATGGTTTCGATCGTCTGCGGAGTTCTGTGGCTCTACATCACGAACTACAAATTGCTGACGCGATTGATTCAGTGGATAGGCGCCACGAAGCGATATGGCGACGAGGACGTCTGGGACTTCACTTTCAATTCCGGGAGGGCCGAGGTCGAGTATGTCCATGTTCGGGACTTCGAAAAAAAGATAACCTATGCCGGGTGGGTTGAGGCGTTCTCTGAAACCGAAAAGCAGCGAGAACTGCGGCTCCGCGACGTGATCGTCTACGATTTCGAGGGAGCGGTTTTGTTCGAAACGCCGCGCGTGTACCTTGCACGGAAGATGGATAATATCGATATAGAGTTCCCATACAGGCCAGGACAAGCAAATGACGAACCCGCCACGTCCCCCGGTTAGACCCCTTACCGAAGGCTACGTCGTGAAGGGCGGCCACAACCCGGGCACGTCTCAAATTCAGACGCGTCCACCTGCGCCAGCGCCAATCCCGGCGCCGAGGACGCCGCCAGTTCCAAATACGCCGCCGTCGGGAGGACGCCGCAATGACCAATAAGCACAGGACAAACGACGGCTACGCGATGGACGGCAAAATCATGAGCCGCCAAGACTCGTACGAAATCAAAACCTCGCAGGTTAAGCAGCGGCCGCCCGCGCCGGCACCAATGGTGAAGGCTCAAGCTCCAACACCGCCACCGCCCAAGCCTGCGAAGGGGTAGGGCTGTCGCTGCGAGTGACAATCCACCCGAAGACGCTAAGTAGCCAAGCAGCTGCCGGATGCTGGTAAGCTGCTTGGCCCGCCTTCGACTGTCCTCGTCGCTCGTACACACGCCCAGCTTTTTGCGCGCTCTCGACGACCTGAGCAGAGACGGTACGTCTTCTGGCTGGCTCAGCGTCTTCCCAATGGTATCTCAGACGGAAAAGCGCAGCGCATCCCGAACGCGCTGCGACTTGCCATGGAACCGTATAGATAAATCTGCTCCTCATTCACGCCTTAGCCGTCCAGCGACCCAATGAAACCAACCCGTTAGGCTTCTGTTGCGACATCGTCAAACCAGGGTTTTCTACGACATTATACGATGCAGCTCCGGTTCGGGAGCGCGATGTCGTTCGACAACCGATTGATCGAAGCACGCTGCATTGGCGGAGCTTGGTCACTTGGCAGGCTCATTCGCTGAATGAGCGATTATGGAACGGCCGCTGTTGGCGCGCAAAGTGGACGATCGTGGTCTGGGATCAAAAGCCCGCCGTGGCAGTCCACGGCCACAGTCTGCACGCGCGTCATCGCTTCGGTGCGGCCGATCCCGGTCCGGTCATCCGGCGCGCCTTGCTGGATATTTGGGCGGTCAAATCATCAATTCTGGAGAGCAGAAGTTTGAGAATAGGCGAGGTGTTTGCCTTGTTGTAACCGAGGACCAGATCAACCGTTGGCGCTTCACCCACCAGCGGACGGCTGGTCACGGACCAAGGAAGAAGATTACTTGGGTACGCGGGCAGCAGTGCTACGGCGCCGGTAGACGCGATCATAGACACCGCATGGGTAATGTTGTCCACCTCGTGATCCGGAACGATATCCAGGCCGGATCGCTTCAGGTAGTCCTCGATCACAACGCGCGAGGTTGGGGCCGTCTTCGATGGTATGATGAATGTTTCGCCCACGATCTCTCGCAGCTCAACGGAGTCACGCACGGCAAGGCGGTGGTCGCTGGGGAATATGACGACGAACGGCTCCGTAATCACACGCCTGTAAACCAGCTCGTCCGCCCGCTGTTCCGGCCGCATGAACGCGGCGTCGAGCCTGCCCCGCATCAAGGCGTCAGCGAGGTCCGGGGAATTCTGGCTTGAGACCGTGACCTCTATATTGGGCAGTTCATCGTGAAGGATGCGCAGCGCTTCAGGCAACCAATCTATTTCTTTCCCCGTGAGAAACCCTAGAGCGAAGGTCGGCTTGGCGGGTTGAGCCGCCCGCCGCGCTGCTTCCTTGGCTGCCTCTGCCTGGGTGAGCGCCAGCCGGGCATGGTCGAGAAAGGCGCGACCGGCGGCGGTCAATTCGATGCCGTGCACGCTGCGGCTCATCAACTGGACGCCAACCTCGTATTCGAGATCGCGGATTTGCCGGCTCAGCGAAGGCTGCGCGGTGTGCAGCCGTTTTTCGGCCGCGAGCGTCAGGCTGCCCTCTTCGGCTACCGCGATGAAATAGCGAAGGTGCCGTAGCTCCATAGCGCTCTCCATATCTCCAAGGCATGCCCACCAGCTTACAAAGTCTTTTTCGGGGGTGCCAGAGGAGCCTACATAGCTAACAACGAAAGCACCTGAGACTGGTCTCGGTCTTTAAAAGCCGCGGTCACGGTACTCGGTTCCATGCTCTGCCGGTAGGGCGGCAAATTGCGAGGATCACAAATGAGTAACCCAGTCGTGTTGATCACGGGCGCCTTGACCGGCATCGGTCGCGCCGCCGCCGTCGCCTTCGCCAAGAAGGGTGCGAAGGTGGTCGTTGCCGGCCGGCGTGACGAGGCCGGCCAGGCGCTCGTCAAGGAGCTGCGCGCTTTCGGTTCCGAGGCCGAGTTCATCAACGCCGACGTCCGCAAGGAGGATGACGTCCGCGCTATGGTCGACAAGACCGTCGCGCGGTTTGGCCGTCTCGATGTCGCGGTGAACAATGCCGCCACCGAGGGTGCGGTCGGCCCGATCACGGACCAGACCGCGGAAAGCTTTGCCGCGACGTTCGAGACCAACGTTCTCGGCGTGGTCCTGAGCATGAAGCACGAAGTGCGCGCCATGCAGGCCCAGGGGAGCGGCAGCATCATCAATATCTCCTCGACCTATGGGCACAGGGGCGCGCCCTATGCCTCGATCTACGTCGGCGCCAAGCATGCCGTCGAAGGCATTACCAAGTCGGTGGCGCTCGAACTCGCCAAATCGGGGATTCGCGTGAACGCCGTCGGGCCTGGCCCCACGGACACCGGCATGCTGACCCGCTTTACTGGCACGGCGGAGAACAAGGCCGCCCTGGTGACCCAGGTTCCGCTCGGTCGGCTCGTCCTCTCCGAGGAGGTCGCCGACGGCATCGTGTTCCTCGGTTCGGACGAAGGCAGGTTCATCACCGGCCACGTCCTCAACGTCGACGGCGGACACAGCGCCAACTGACCATGTCCGGGCGCTGAAGCTTGCTCCGCGCCCGAAAGCCACGGTCTCGAATACGTTTCAGGTCAACAACACGATTCAGAGGACAACCGTTATGGGTGCTCCTGTTATCCTCATTACCGGCGCTCTGACCGGCATCGGTCGTGCCACAGCGTTTGCCTTTGCCAAAGAAGGTGCAACGGTCGTTGCGTCCGGCCGCCGCGAGGCCGAGGGCAAGGCACTCGAAGCCGAGCTTCGTAGCCTCGGCGCTGAAGCCGCTTTCATTCTGGCGGACGTGCGCCACGAAGACGACGTGCGCAACCTTGTCGAACAGACTGTCGCGCGCTTCGGCCGCCTGGATGTCGCGGTCAACAATGCCGGCACCGAAGGAAAACCTGGCCCGCTGGCCGAGCAGACGTCCGAGAGCTATGCAGGGATGTTCGACACCAATGTGCTCGGCACGCTACTGAGTTTGAAGCACGAACTGCGGGTCATGCAGCCGCAAGGCTCAGGCAGCATCATCAATATTTCTTCGACCATGGGCGAGCGCGGTGCGGCGAATCTCGCACTCTACACCGCAAGCAAGCACGCGGTGGAAGGTCTCACGAAATCCGCCGCTCTCGAAGCCGCCCCTTCGGGCGTGCGCGTCAATGCAGTCGCGCCTGGTCCGACCGAGACCGCGATGCTCGATCGTCTGACCGGGACGCCCGACAAAAAAGCAGCGTTCTATGCTGCCATACCGCTTAAGCGCGGTGCGAAGCCGCAAGAGATCGCCGACGCTATTGTGTTCCTAGCTTCAGACAAAGCGTCCTTCGTCACCGGCCAGATCATCAGGATCAACGGCGGCAAAACCGCCTCGTGATCGCTCGCGGCAAGCTGATGCTGCCGGGATTTGCATCTTCAGATCTTCGGAGCCCGATCATGACCACCGACAACCACCAGGGACACGCAAGAGAGTCGATTCATTGCGACCTACACCCGATCAACGCGCAGTGCATATGCAGTGCATATCAAGTGAGGAGTGAGCCCAATGGCTAACGTGGTGAAGAAACACAGCATCTCTTCTGAGCTGGCACAGAAAATGGTGGATGCAGCAGTGGCAAAAGCCAGAGAACTTGGCGTTAGCGAGAACGTGGCGATCCTCGATGACGGCGGCAATCTCAAGGCCTTTAGCCGGATGGATGGGGCCTCGATGCCTACCATCGAGATTGCGCAGAAGAAGGCGTACACCGCTCTATTCGGCGTCTCCACTCAGGACTTTTTCAACTTTATCCAGGGCGACCCGTCGCTTTTGGCCGGCATCCCCACGCTTGCGCGTGTAGCGGCGTGGGGTGGCGGGTTTCCCATCAAGGTGAACGGCGAGGTTGTCGGGGCGATCGGGGTGAGCGGAGCGCCCATGGTGCAGAACGACATCGATTGCGCGAGAGCGGCCCTGGCGCTGCTACCGGATACGGTACCCACTGAGTGAAAAGGCCCGACCAGATGGTTCACACCCACCAGACCGCGCCGACGCAGTTCGTCGAGGCGAACGGCATCCGCTTAGCTTATCGCCGATTCGGCAAGGCCGGCGGCGTGCCACTCGTCTTCAACCAGCACTTCACCGGGACGATGGACCATTGGGATCCAGCCGTGACCGACGGTTTCGCCAAGGACCGCGAAGTCGTTCTGTTCAATAATGCCGGCGTCTCCAGCAGTTCAGGGCAAGTGCCAACTTCGATCGAGGGTATGGCCGCCAACGCCATTGCCTTCATCGGAGCGCTGGGTCTTGCGAAGGTCGACGTGTTGGGTTTCTCCATCGGTGGCTTCGTCGCTCAGGAGATCGCCGGCCAGGCGCCTGGCCTCGTTCGCAAGTTGATCCTTGTCGGGACCGGACCACGCGGCGGCGAGGGTATGGCCAATCTGACGCCCGAAGCGCAGCAAATTTTCGGCGCAAGCTACGAGGACCCTGACCACCTCTGGCTCGCCGTCCATTTCACCAGGTCGCAAGCAAGCCAGGCGGCTGGCCGCGGTTTCCTCAAGCGGTTCCGCCTGCGCAAAGAAAACCGAGACCCCGAGGTCAATGAAAAGGTGGCACCCGCACAACTCGAGGCGCTAGGCAAATGGGGAATTCGGTTCAAAGGGTCGTACGACTACCTGAAGTCGATCCGGCAGCCGACGCTGGTCGTGAACGGCGGCAATGACGTGATCATCTACTCCGTGAACTCGTTCATCCTGCAGCAGCACCTGCCGAACGCCGAACTCATCCTCTATCCCGACGCCAATCACGGCTCGCAGTACCAGTATCCCGAACTCTTCATCCGTCATGTCTCGATGTTCCTGTCGGAGCACGAGCATCGGGGCGAGTGAATTCCAAAGCGGTCACCTAATCGGCAGCAACAAACAGGACGATGATCATGGCTACTCTGACCGGCAAAACCGCTCTCGTTACCGGCGGTTCGCGCGGCATAGGACGCGCCAGCGCAATCGCGCTTGCCGCCGCCGGCGCCCAGGTTCTTGTGCATTACGGCCGCGGCGCGAAGGAAGCCGACGATGTTGTCGCAGAGATCGCCGAAGCCGGCGGCCGAGCGGATGCCATAGCGACGGACCTTGCCGCCGCGGACGGCGCCGGCAAGCTTGCGAGGCAGGTCCGGAGTATTGTCGGAGATCGCCTCGACATCCTTGTCGCCAATGCAGGGGTCTTGAAAGCGGCGACCATCGAGGAAACGACGGTCGAGGATTTCGACAGGCTGTTCGCAGTCAACGTCCGGGCACCGTTCTTTCTTGTGCAGCAGCTGCTTCCGATCATGTGCAAGGGAAGTAGCATCGTTTTCCTCTCATCGCTCGCGGCGCGCGCCGTTGTTGGAACGGAACCCGCGTATGCGGCAACCAGGGGTGCCGTCGACACCCTGGTGAAGCATTTCGCCTCGATGCTTGGCGCACGTGGTATCCGCGTCAATGCCGTCGCGCCCGGTGTCGTCGAGACGGACATGTTGAACTTCACCAGGACGGGCGCGGGCCGCGACTTCGCGCTGGGCATTCAGGCGCTGAAGCGCCTCGCGCAGCCCGACGACATCGGCGGGGTTATCGCCTTCCTGGCATCCGAAGATGCCAGATGGATCACGGGCGATACCATCCGCGTCGATGGCGGCTCGAAGCTCTGAAGTTGGCACACCGGGAGCGCCGGGAGTAAAGCGATGATCAAGGGTCCCCTTCTGTCTCCAGCCGCTTGCGGGCCTCACCGGCCCGGCTGCTGTACCCAGCGGAACTCCGCACCGTACGAGCTCGGGCAACGCGCAAGCTTCTGGGTTGCGGCCGGCGTGGTCGCGCACACCTTGTGGACCAGCGCTGCGCCGGCGATGACCTATCCGCTGTTTGCCGAGGAGTGGCATCTCACCCACACGGTTACGACCGGGGTCTTCGCCATCTATCCTATTGTCGTAGCCGCCGTTCTGGTCGGCTTCGGCGATGTGTCCGATTATGTCGGCCGTCGCGCCGCAATCCTGTGGGGTGTCGGCGCTTCGCTCTTTGGCACTCTGCTCTTGGCGCTGGCGCCCGATGTGCTCTGGCTGTTTGCGGGGCGCGCCTTCATGGGCGTCGGCGTCGGCCTCACCGCGGGCGCGTCGACCGCCGCGATGGTGGAATTCAGCGGCCAGGGAGCGGCAAAGCGCGCGGCCACGATCACAACTGCCGCCCAAGCCGTCGGTTTTGCCGCGGCCCTGCTGCTCGGCGGTGCCCTCATTCAATATGCTCCGCTGCCCACGCGGCTGAATTTTTGGGTGCTGTCCGCGGTCCTGGCCGCGCTGTTTGCCGCGGCATGGTTTCTGCCGCGCCATACCGGCAGCGAAGCCCAGGGCCGCTGGCGTCCCAAAACCCCCTTCATACCGAAACGTTTGCGCAACGTTTTCGCTGTCGCGGCGGCGGCGGTAACTACTGCCTACACGCACGGCGTACTGATCCTGTCGCTCGGAAGTCAGGTGGCCCGCGATCTCGTTGGATCGCCCAACGCGCTCGCGAACGGCGCGGCTCTTTCCCTATTCGCAATCGCCTCGGCCGTGGTCGGGATTGGCGCGAGGAGCCTGCAACCTCGGGCCGCGATGACCGGTGGCGCCGCCGCATCCGCACTAGGCATGGTGCTGCTGGCAGCGGCAGTCGCTCATCATCATTTGCCAGTCTTCCTTGCCGCTACGGCGATCTCCGGCGCCGGATATAGTCTGCTGTTTTTCGGCGGCCTGCAGACGATCAACAGCGCGGCGCCGGCCGAGCACCGCGGCGGCGTGCTCTCGGCAATCTATTTGCTGGCTTATGTATCGCTGGGTGCCGTCTCGCTGCTTCTCGGTGCGGTGGCGACCGCGCACGGGCTCAGTTTCGCCGTCAACCTCGGCGCGGGCGTGATCTCCCTGTTCAGCGTGATCACAGTCGCTTTGGTCGCGATGACCCACGCCGGATCGATCCAGATTGCTATTCCGTCGAAAAGCGAAGGACAACACATGATCAGGACCACACCGGAGCAAAACAAGGCACTCGTGCTCGAAGCATTCGACACGCTGTTCAATAAGCGTGACTACGATGCGGCATCCCGCTTCTGGTCCGACCGGTACATCCAGCACAGCGCCCACATCGAACCCGGTCGCGAAGGGCTGTTCGGGCTTGTCCGCAGCCTTCCCGACAGTCTGCGCTACGAGCACGGCCTGATTTTGGCGGAGGGCGACTATGTCATCGTCCACGGGCGCTTTTCGGGTCACGGACAACCCGCGGCATGGGTGGCCGCCGACGTGGTGAGGATCGAGAACGGCGTGCTGGCCGAGCATTGGGATGTACTTCAGGACGAAGCGACAAAAGCCGAATCGAAGAGCGGATTGCCCATGTTCGGCGACCGCTTTCCCGCATGACGCAAACAGCTGAGTCACGAGATCGGACGACAGGATTCGCAGTCTGGCTGGCTTCTGCCACCGACCATCGTACCGGCAGCAAAAGAAGATGAGGCTCCCTGATGTCGAATGACCTGAAACTCTACCATTCCGCCGCGTCGCCAAACGCTCGGCGGGTTCGGATATTCCTGGCTGAGAAAGGCATCGCTATCCCTCTCGCACCGGTTGATCTTGCCACGGGCCAGCAACGCTCCGATGCCTTCAGCGCGATCAATCCGCGACGCGTCGTACCCACCCTCGTTTTGGCAGACGGCACTGCGATCGGTGAGGTTCCGGCAATCTAGCGCTATCTCGAAGAGGTCTATCCGGCGCAGTCTTTGCTGGGATCGACGCCGAAAGAAAAGGCGCTGGTTGCCATGTGGGAACGGCGCGCCGAACTCGAGGGTTTTGCGGCCGTCATGGAAGGAGTTCGCAACGCCGCGGAACGGCTCAAAGGCCGCGCGATTGCTGGACCCCACGATTATGATCAAATTCCGGCGCTAGCCGAGCGCAGCCGGCTTCGGGTGAAAGACTTCTACGCCGATCTCGATAGCCGTCTTGCAGAAGTAAATCTCGAATATCTTCGATGCGATGGTTTGGGCGAATATCGTCGAGGAAATCAATGCCTAGACGTTGACTTCGTCGCTGTGGGCTCGCATTTTCGACTCATCAGAAAACAGTATGCAGACTGCGGATTTTAGATCTCAGCCGCGACGTCAGAGCTTCCGATCAATCACACCAGGTCGTGGCGGGTTACAATTTTCGGACCATTGATCTGCAATTGTAAATCGCCGCTTGCCGGGGCGGGCTCAAAATGCGGCCTGGCTGCTCGCGCGCGCGCCGAAATCGAGGCCCTGGCAACTGTGTCCAATATTCGAATCGAGCGATTGCCTCCGGGGCAAACTCTCCCTACATGAGGAATTTCCGGACGAGGTCGCTTCTTTTTTCTCGAGGAAGCAGGCCCTTTTCGCCCGGTTGTGTCCCTTGGCTGACGCGACCTTCCGGTCGCTCGCCGACAACATCAGTCGGCGGGAATATGCTGTCGTATATCGCGCGGGCCTCTCGAACTAAACGGATCCGCTCAAGCTCAGATTTTGGAACAAGTCGAACGATATTGCCCATGGGCGTATCAACCTAGTTTGTAAATGCGTTCAATGGACAGACGCAGACCGAGAGGACGCCCACATTGGGCTTCGATGCTGATTTCTATTGACGCTTGCATCCCGCGTCACGAACAAGCGCGGACGAAAACTGCGCAAGCATAGCGGCTACCCAGAGAGGGCCGTGTTCGTCGATTAAGCGCGGCAATGTTTCGCTCATCAGGACGGCATGCAACGTTTCAGCAGGAATGCCGGCCCGTTCGATGCGTTCGACTGCCAGGCGGAGGTGATCGCGTGCTTCGTCAAAGCGGGGCGGCACCCCTGGCGGGTCCGTCTCGTCGGGCGCGCGCAGGATCTCTTCCCGCAAGCAGTCGATCGGCCGGTTCGTCATGCGGCGTCCTTTGTCCAGGACGGAAATGGATCGGGCAGCCCGCGCCAGGCCTCCGGCGTAAATTGATCCGCTTTGCCCTCGAGGCAATCATTGAGCCGGCGAGTGATAAGGGCCTCGTCCATCGGGTCGATGCCGATAAAGACGATTTCCTGCCGGCGGTCGCCCCAGACCGGGTCGAGATACGGCTTCATGCTCGCTCTCCAACCATCGTCGTCCGGCCAGCGAACTTCTGGAACGGCGGACCACCAGAGACCCCGTTTCGAGGTTTTGATCATCGCGCCGGCCTGGGCGACTTCGCCGACGAAGTTGGGACGGGTCGCCAGCCAAAAGAAGCCTTTCGCCCGGATCACGCCCGGCCAGGATTCGTTGCAGAAGGCCTGAAGCTTTGCGGGATGAAACGGCCGCCGGGCGCGATAGACGAAGGAGCGGACGCCGTATTCCTCCGTCTCGGGCACATGATCCTTGAAGCCGTTGAGTTCCTTGAACCAGAGCGGGTTGCGATGTGCCTTCTCGAAGTCGAACAAACCTGTGCCCAGCACCTCCCCAACCGGGATATCGCTGTAATCAGCCTCAATGATGCGGGCATCCGCATTGAGCGAGCGGATGATCGCGCGTGCGGTCCGACGATGATCGTCCGATGCGTCGGAAACCTTGTTCAGCACGATGACATCGGCGAACTCGATCTGTTCAACCAGCAGGTCGACCAAGGCGCGTTCGTCTTCGGGACCGGCGACTTCGCCACGATCCCGCAGAAAGTCACGGCTTGAATAGTTTGCCAGCAGATTGGCGGCGTCGACCACGGTGACCATGGTGTCCAGCCGTGCAATATCCGAGAGGCTCACATCGTTTTCGTCGCGGAATTCGAAGGTAGCTGCCACGGGAAGCGGCTCGCCGACCCCCGTCGACTCGATTACCAGCGCGTCGAAACGTCCGCTTTCCGCCAGCTTGCGAACTTCGACGAGAAGATCTTCGCGCAGGGTGCAGCAGATGCAGCCATTGGTCATCTCGACCAGCGTCTCGTCGGTGCGTGTCAGCCCGCCATCCTGACGCACGAGCTCGGCATCGATATTGACCTCGCTCATGTCATTGACGATGACGGCGAGGCGCTGACCTTGGCCGTTCGAGAGCATTCTGTTGAGAAGGGTGGTCTTTCCAGCGCCAAGGAAGCCGGAAAGCACGGTCACTGGAAGTCGGGTGTCAGGCATGAACGCTCCGCCGCAGGGATGTTTTCTCTTGAATTGCTGATGTTATGTTATAACATTACACAAGACAAGCGTTCTCACAGGTCAATGCGATGAAAGCCTCACCGTTACTTGCAGCCAACCACGAACGGGTGCTCCGCGCGCTCCGGCAAGCGGCTAAGCCGATGACGGCCTATGAAATTCTGGATGTGCTCAGGCCATTCGGCATCTCTTCTCCGCCAACCGTGTACCGCGCGCTGAACCGGTTGCTGGAAGATGGCCTGGTACACCGGCTGGAATCGATCAACGCCTACGTGACATGCGCGATTGAATCCCACCAGCATGGCACGACTGTCTTTGTAATCTGCCGGGATTGCGGCAGCGTCGATGAACTCGACGAAGCCGAGTTGGTCGCTCGATTGAGAGCGCAGGCGATCGCGCATGGGTTCAGACCCGATGAGACGGTCGTTGAGCTGAGGGGGCAATGAGCGGCATGCTCGCAGGCGGCGCACTAGATGACAGTTCCGCCCTCAATCCCGGTCACAATCCTCTCAGGCTTCCTTGGAGCCGGTAAATCGACGCTTCTCAACGACCTTCTTGCTCATCCGGAATTCGGCGACACCGCTGTGGTGATCAATGAATTCGGGGACATCTCTATCGATCACGATCTTGTTCGTGTCGGCGAGCGCGAGATGATGGTGACGACGACCGGGTGCATGTGCTGCACGGCCGGAAGCGATATCAGATCTTCGCTGTTCGATTTGCATGAAGCGAGCCAGAGAGAACTGAATCGCAGTTTTGCCCGTGTGATCGTTGAGACCACCGGTCTCGCCGATCCGGCCCCCATCGTCAATCAGTTGATACCAGGCGGAGCCGCGGCGGCAGGGCTGCGCGACCATGTGGTGGCGCGACGATTCCATCTTGCAGGGTTTGTTTGCGTGGTCGATGTCACGACTGCACAACAGACGATGGACGGGCATTTTGAATGCCTGAAGCAGATCGCGTTCGCGGATCGAATCGTCCTGACCAAGACAGACCTCACAAATGGCGTGAACGGACCGTCCGGTGTAGCCCATCTGGTCGATCAGCTCCACGAGATCAATCCACCCGCCGCGATAGTTGACCGGCGAGCGCCGGAGTTTGACCTCCCTGCGTTGTTTCAGCCGCGGGATTTCGCGGTAGCCAAACGGAGCGAGGATGTTGAAGGCTGGCTCGCTGTTGAGAGTGCGCTCGCCCAAGAGGAGAGTCTCAACGCGCAATCCGCGGCCGACAAGCGAGCCGGCACACGCCACACCAACGCCGGCATTCGCAGCGTGGCTCTTTTTCACGACAAGCCAGTATCGGCCGACAGACTAATGTCCTTTCTGGATTTGCTGGACACCGTGACCGGGCCGCGGTTATTGCGCCTCAAGGGCATTGTCCATCTGGAAGAGGATTCCGAGCGACCGCTCGTGATCCACGCGGTCCAGCACGCGGTATTTCAACACAGGCTGCCCGGATGGCCCTCGGCCGATCGCCGCAGCCGCATCGTCGCCATCACCCACAACCTCGACGCCTCGGTGGTCAAGTCGCTGTTCACGGTTATCACTGGGACGTCCTTCGGTGCAAAGGCGCGCCTGGCCCTGACGATCGCCGGACTAGCCGGAATAGGCATCGGCGTCACCGTTGCGCTGTCCATCGCGCTGCGCTCCGCCGCGACCGCGCAGCTCGGGCCTGTTCCGGATTCTCCATTCAAATATCACACTCATCTACCCACGGAGTCACCACAATGAACAGCATCGTCGCGCAAACCCCCGTCACCCTGTTGACCGGCTATCTGGGAGCCGGCAAAACCACGCTCTTGAATCGCATTCTGACCGAGCAGCATGGCAAGCGTTATGCGGTCATCGTCAACGAGTTCGGCGAGGTCGGCATCGACAATGATCTCATCATCAATGCCGATGAAGAGACCTTTGAGATGAACAATGGCTGCATCTGTTGCACCGTTCGTGGTGACCTCATCCGTATTCTTGCAGGGCTGATGCGGCGTAAAGGCAAGTTTGACGGCATCATCGTGGAGACGACCGGGCTTGCCGACCCTGCGCCGGTCGCTCAAACCTTCTTTGTGGATGAGGATGTGCGCCGCAAGACCAAGCTCGACGCGATCGTAACGGTAGTCGATGCCAGTCACTTCCTCGGCGAAATCGACCGCGCCCACGAGATCAAGGAGCAAATCGCGTTCGCCGATGTCATTGTCATCAACAAATGCGATCTCGTCCTGCCCGCTCAGATTCTCGCGGTCGAAACGGCGATCCGCAGGATTAACCCGTACGCAAAGCTTCATCACGCCGAACGGTGCGGGGTGAAACTGGCGGAGGTGCTGGATCGGGGCGCCTTCAATCTTGACCGCATTCTTGAAGTGGAGCCTGATTTCCTCGATCATTTCCATGATCACGATCATGACGACGATGTCAGTAGCCTGTCATTGGTGAGCGATCGCCCCCTCATTGCGGAGAAATTTCTGGACTGGATTTCCGATGTGATCCAGCGCCTGGGACCCGATATTCTGCGCACCAAGGGTGTTCTGGCCATGCGCGGCGACGACGACCGGTTTGTCATTCAGGCGGTGCATATGCTGATGGAGGGTGGGCACCAGCGGCCTTGGAAGGACACCGAACAACGTCAAAGCCGGTTGGTATTCATCGGCCGCAATCTGCCGAAGGATGTCCTGCGTGAGGGATTTGAAGCGTGCAGGGCTTGAGCGCGATGGCCATGCCCGCAAAGCGAGTGCCGCGGTGAGCGATCTCGCCCTCCGCAGAACGTTTGTTCGGTTTCGGTACCACAAACCGGAACTTGTTTGCCTCAATGTTGAAGGGCTGCAATGACCGGATTTTTCAACCCGCTCGCCCGCAGGCCGAAACCTGGATATCGCGAGGCGATGGATCGCATCAAAGCCGAAACACGAAGCTGTCTCGAGCTTTCCGAAGACGTAACTGTCTCGGTAACCGAACTCAACTGTCGGGAACCTAGTTGCCCCGATACCGAAACGATTATTGCGATATTGAGCGCGGGGCAGAGTCCCCGTATCGCGAGAATTCACAAGGCAATTCCTGAAGTTGAAATGGCCGAGCTGACTGCGGCGTTATCTGCGCTGCCTCCCTGAGGTTTTCCCTAAATATTCGGTGTGATCAGGCCAATCGCATGCACAAACGACATCTTCTCATAATGCTGACAATGCCCGTCGCGGCTTTGACCGTGGCAGCGTGCCGATTAATGAGATCAGCGCGCCGACTGTGGAGGTGATCCGTTGCGGCCAGGATTGCGAATTCTCAAGAGGATCAGTTTCGGTGTCACAATGGCCGCGTGGCTGGCGTCTGGATCCTTTGCAGCCGAGCAATCGCCGGGCATTCCGGCTTGGTTGCGGAGCCATATTGGCGAAGGCGAGGGGCAGATCGCGCAAGTGGTCCTGCAGAGGGCACGCGCCCTTTATCTGCGAAAGGTGAAAGAAGGCGTCGTTAAAGGTCCCTGCTATTTTGCCATGGACGCGACGCGCCCCAACAATTTAAGCGACGGCAGATTGGGGAACCGGTTTTACGTTATTTGCGAAGCCGATCAGTCTTTTCGTGCGATTTCCGCTGGTCACGGCAGTGGTCGCAATTTGAAGAGTATCGCGAATTTCGTGAACGGAAGAGAGTGCGCCAAGAATTTTGGCAATGCGATGGATTCGTATCTTACGGCCGGAGGTGCCTATGTGACAGGTGAGACGAAAACTTCTTTCAAAGGTTATTACCGCACCTCCACGAAACAGGACGAGGTTCTGATACGTTCGTTCGTTCAGTTTGATGGCGAAGGCGAGACCGCCAACGCCAGGCAGCGCGCCATCGGGGGACATGCGGCCGTCTCGCTAAAGGGCGTATGTCTTCGAAAGGATCTGCGTAGTCCGTACGCGAACGAGAACGGTTACGTTCCGTTTGGAAATCTGGTGGACTACTCCGGTGGCCGCAGCGATGGCTGCACCAGTTGGTCGCCCTCTGACGCCCGGCAAATTATCCCCCCATTGAAGGACGATCCGACGACGGTTTACATTTATCCTGAATCGCACGATATCGAAGCCGTCGAGCAAGCCATTTCAACTCGCCAGTCGCTGTCACGCGCTGGGCTGTATTGGAACGCATTCTGCTTGAAGCAAATCGGCTCTCCGAAATTCTGGCCAAAAGAGTTCCTTGAGCCGATTCTTGCTCAAGACCATAAGAAGGACCATCCCGAAATGCCCCCACGGTCGCCCCCGGTTTGCAGGCCGTGAACTCATTTTCTTGTTCCTTCGATTCGCTCGCAAGCACAGCCTATGACTTAGTGCAAGCGCCCGACGCGTCGGGCGCAGCTTCGCTCGAGCGCGCTCTGCGACGAAATTTTTGCCTGTTTGCTCTATTGATCAAATGGGGCTGAGTAGGTTTCCAGCCCGTGCGAACATTATCGCACTGTAAAACAAAAGAAAAGCTGGCGCGCCGCGACGAGTCTACCGTCGTCCCAGGGCGTGCAAACAGTTCGTGAGTTCCGCAACGCTATAACATTACGCATTTCAATTTGACTTGTGTGCCCTTGGGGTGCTGATCCTCGCAATTATTTCCAGTGGATAGGCTATCGAGAGGAAGCCAACCAGTCAGAAGGAGTATGACCAATGGCGGCATGTACCGAGAAACACCACGCCAACCACTCTCACAAGCATGGCCCGAACTGCGGACATACTGCGATTCGCCACGACGATCACGTCGACTATCTGCACGATGGCCATCTCCATCATATGCACGAGGATCACGTGGATGAGCACGCCATCGCGGTCGATGCCACAAATACCGTGAAGTGCACGCCCGACATCCATTGCTCGCACACGCACGGTCCAAACTGCGGACACGAAGCGGTGCCGCACGGCGACCATGTCGACTATCTCGTAGACGGCCGGCTGCATCATCCTCATGGTGATCATTGTGATGATCACGGGCCCGTGCAGTTTGCCTGAGAGGGCGTGCACTGCGGTGATCGAACGGCCCGGCCCTGGCTTGAATTGCTCGCCGATGGGCCGAAATGACACTTCGGCATGGGTCAGTTGGTGCTGTGGCCGTAGTAGCTTTTCAAGAGCCGATAGTGGCCTCCGGTCTGACCAAATTCCTGCCGGAGGCAACCATCGCTCCTGCAAAATGTTGTGCGCCCGTCACATTGCAGAAGCTCGAAGTGTAGCCGGATCAAGCGCGAATTTTCGAAGTAGGTTGCAAAATAGTGACCGGCACGCGGTGGATGATCTTCACACATGCGGATGACCGCATTCCGAACCTCTGGCGGCAGATGTTCGATTCGCTCCGAATTCAAAGGATCGTCGCGGACAATCTGACTGCCCCGAGCGAGTGCGATTGGTTGATTGCAAAATGAAAGCAAGGCGAAGCCGACAGCGATTGCTGAATGTCGCATGTGAACAGTCCGCATGCCAGCACCTCTTCCAGGGAGGAAGGTTCAGCATCGTAACGCGGAGACTAACAGGAATGCCAACGACCGCCAGCGCCACGGCAACTCCGGCGAACATTCAAGTCGAGTGATTTCCCAAGGGCAGACGTCCCTCCATGCGGAATTTCCGGACGAGGTCGTTTCTGTCATCCGACCGTTTCTTCTAGAGGAAGCAAGCCCTTTCGGCCGGCTGTGTCCCTTGGCTGACGCGACCATCCGGCTGCTCGCCAACAACATCAGTTGGCGGGAATATGCTGTCGTATATCGCGCGAGCCTCTCGAATTAAACGAATCCGCTCAAGCTCAGATTTTGGAATAAGTCGAACGATGTCGCCCATGCATTCCAACCTAGTTGTAGATGTGTTCAATGAATGGACTCAGATCGATTTGCTTCATTGCCTTGTGCCCTGTGTCGTCCGCCTTACCGCCAGCGATCTCCAAGGGTGCTCGGGCTCATGACCACCCACGTCATGGCGGATTTGGGGGCGACGCTACCAATGTCCTGTGCCGATAGCGGGCCAGACATGATGACCGGCAACCGACCGCCCTCAGCTCTATCCCGTGAACATCCAGAGTTGTTCGCTCGCCATGTAACCTGCCAATAACAGTGTGCCGAACGCGACGATGAGCGCCGCGGCGCCGACCTCGATGGCTCTCATCGTGAGCATGCCGAATCCGGCCCGGGTCTTGGCGATGCGGCCTGCGATCCGTCGCGCGCTCATTGCGAGCATGGCGATCGCTGCAACCGTCACCGCCGTGCCAAGGCCCATGATCAAGGTGGCGCCGACGCCGGTCCAGAACAGGTCCTGGGCCAGCGCGAAGATGAGGACGATGATCGCGCCTGAACAAGGCCGCAATCCAACCGCGACCACCGCCGAGAGGCCTCGGCGCCAGCCGCCCGCGCCGGCGAGTTCAGCGGGCTCTGGCCCGTGGGCGTGGCCCCAGGCCGACTCATGATGGTCGTCGTGACAGTGAAAGCCGCGCTCATGACCGGCGCATCCATCGACCATGCATTGCCCGCCACGCATGGCCATCGCAAGGCGCGGAGTGGGAAGCCGAAGGGTCTTGCCGCTGTGCCCTGACGTGACGGCGAGGACGGGCGCCGGGGTCCACATCAGTTCGCGGCAGGCGAGGAGAAAGCCGCGGCCTTTGACGTAGAAAAGTCTCAGGCCGATCAGGATGACCAGAGCATAGCTGACGATCTCGACGAGATGAACGGTCAGCCCGATCGTCTTCGCCGTCGCGCCGAGAAGAACCGCGGCGATCGCCACTACGACAATGGCAACGATAGATTGGATGCCCGCGGAGGCGAATGACATGACAACGCCGCGGCGCCAGGTCTCTTCGTTGGCAACGAGGTAGGAGGAGATTACGGCCTTGCCATGCCCAGGGCCCACGGCATGAAAGACGCCGTAGAGAAACGAGATGCCGAAGAGGCCCCACATCGCGGCACCATCCTCCTTGCTCGCCCGGATGAAGCCCGACAGCGAACGATAGAAGGCCGCTTGCTGTGCAAAGATCCAGCTCGTGAAGCCCACTGCCGACATGGCACCAGCAGGAAGAGGGGCTCCGAATGGGGCGGCCAGCGCCGATACGATATCAAACGCAGAGAAGACGAGGACCGCCAGCAGCGTGATCAAGATAATGCCGCGCAATCTGGTCATGGGCATTTCACCAGGATTTTGTTGGCAAAGATTTCTCCATAGGTGCTCGAGATGTCGAGCGGGTCACTATCGAGCTGACCGAGCCGCAACTGTTCTGCCGGCGTCGGCTGATGCGGCAAATCATAGGTCAGCAGGCATTGCGGGGCGCCGCTCAAGGAGACCGGCTTGTCCTTGGCAAATTCAAAATCCACGAAGATGGTGGGATCGTAGACCTCGATCTGCATGGCCTTTGCTGAGGCCGCCGCCTTCAATGGCAGGGTGAAATGCAGAGTGAGGGTGGCGTTCTTGTATTCGAGCCAGTAGTCGACGGGGTCCAAAAATTTCAGCTTCTTGCCGTCTGCGCGCGCAAAGGTGAAATAGCCATACTCCTTCAGCGATTCCACGTTGAGTTGGGCGAGCGAGGCCAGTTCTTCCCGCGTGTATTGCCCCTTCTTCCCATGGGAGATGCCTTGAAGCGCGTAGGCGGAAAACATGTCATCGAAAGTCCAGGCGTGGCGGACGCCTGTCATGCTGCCGTCGGCTGCGTAAAGAATCTCGCTGTGGAAGGTGACCCAGACATGGGGATGCGCCTCCGCGCGATCGAAGGATAGAAGGAGCAGGAGCACTGCGCAGGTGCAGTAACATGCGTGTTTTATCATTGGTCCACCGACTGGAGGTTCGATGTGCACGCCGCGCGCGAGGAGCGGCGACCCAGCTGTTGCAGCATTCCGCGTCGATTGTGGGTAAAGGTCCGGCGCTGCAGCATCTCGAGTCGTGAGCCGACTGCATTGCTTCCGCCCCGAACCTCATGCGGATCAATGCGGCGCAGCGCGGCCACCGGCTCTCGTTCCGCAGGAAATGCCGCCCCCCAAGCTTAGTGCGGCCAGAGGTGCATGCAGCGCCCGCCAAATTGGCTGTCAGCCGAGCGGTGGTGCGCGCGATTGAAATGGCGCGCGGTGAGTTTTCAGGACGCCATCGAAGGTAAGTCCGAAGGGGTGTCCAGCATGCTTGAAGTCAACTGATGGCGATGCCTGCGCCACATCGGGGATGAAGGAAGTCGCGAGCTGAAAGCCCGAGAAGCAGATCGGACAGTCCTCGTCATCGCTCGCCAGCTTCGCCGGAAGGCCTGCCGCAGATTGCCGCTTCATGGGACCGTGCCATGCTTGGGCAGCATCTGCTGTCGAGTGGTAGATGCCCTGGCCGGTGAAGCCTCGGGTATGGATATGCCCAAATGACATCCCGAGTTGCAGCGTCAAGGCAAGCAGCGCAAGACAGGCACCGCATCGCCGCGCGAAGATACGCCACAACGTTAAGTAGGTCGGCAGCAAGCTGCGCACCCCTCGTTAGACCCCTTGAGCCACGCCGACGGCGCGAACCTCGCTATATGCCTGTCCAAAACAATGGAAAGGCATTCGTTTTAGCCGTGCTTTGCTCCAGCGTCGCGAATCCCGATTGTCCGCCAGCGCTCGACCGAAGCAGCCCGACACATCAACTTGACTTTTGTTGGGCTCGCAACGTTATAACATAACGTGCACGGTTTCCAAGACGACCGCAACGATTTGGGCAAGACGACAAGTGTTTCGCTATCTCGCAAGCGCAGGCCCGATTCATTTCGATTTGGTCCCTCTTTCGCCCAACGGCATCTCCGAACTCCCGCGGAGGATCTGCTTTCGATGGTTTCGGCTGCTGTTCTTGCTTGGCCTTGCGACGACTTCAGCGATCCCGTCCGCTTCAGCGCAGGAAAAAGCGGCGAAACTAGAGGTGGTCGCGACCTTCTCGATCCTCGCCGACTTCGCCAGGAATGTCGGCGGGAACCAGGTCAACGTTACGGCGCTGGTTGATCCTAACGGTGACGTCCACGTCTACTCACCGACGCCGGCTGATGCGGAGGCGATCAGGAATGCCAGACTTGTGATGGTCTTGGGCTCGAAGGCTGGCTACCACGGCTCGTCGAATCATCCGGCAGCTATGCGACCACCGTCGTCGCGACCCACGGCATCGTGCCGCGCAACATTGCCGCCCGGGAAATACTCAGCCGTGATCATGGGGCAGGGGCGGCGGATCCGCACGCCTGGCAATCCGTGCCAAATGCCGAAATCTATGTCGGCAATATCCGCGATGCCATGGTAGCCGCCGATCCCGCCAACGCCACGACCTACAGAGCCAATGCTGCGGCTTATCTAACCAAGCTCGAAGCACTCGATCACGACGTTCGCGAGACAGTAGCGCGGATTCCACCTGACCGCCGAAAAGTGATTTCAACGCATGACGCCTTTGGCTATTTCGCCGCAGCCTACGACATCACATTCATAGCACCAGAGGGCGTTTCGACCGAAACCGAGCCGAGCGCGCGGGACATCGCAACGATCATCGCGCAGATCAGGGAAGAGAGGCTTCCGGCGGTCTTTCTGGAAAACGTCAGCGATCCCAGAATAGTGCGCCAAATTGCGTCCGAGACCGGCGCGGCGATCGGCGGAACGCTGTATTCGGATAGTCTGACCAATGAGAAGGGCGAGGCTCCTACCTACATCGCGATGGTCAGGCACAATATCAGCATTATTGCGGGTGCTCTTACGAACTAGCCGGCTTGTCCCTCTGCCTTGAACTCCACGACGGCGATCATCGGCAGTGCGACTGGCATCGAAATGGCGGGCGCTGTCGCCCGAGCCATCGCGGCGGCCTGTGAGCGCCAATCCTACGATTTATGGAAGCATTGTTGTTCGAGCTGCTGACCGACATCGTCAGTTGCTGAGCTGTATGCACTCGACGACGATTTTCTTCAGATTGCTTACTCGCTCGAATGAGACAGAACTGGAGTTTCGGTCGAGGCACGCTTATCGCGTTGTAAAACAGAGAAAAGCTGGCCCACCCGACACGATTCGAACGTGTGACCTTTGCCTTCGGAGGGCAGCGGTCACCCTACGCCGCCAGCCAAGGAATCGCGTTGCTGTAGGAGTGCACATGATCTCTAGTCGCGGCGCGTAGGCGTGGCGTTTATCTCAGGCGGAAAAATGCAGCGCATCCCAAAGGCTGCGCGTTGCTATGGAAGGGCATAGATCAATCTGCTCATCATTACGCCTTAGCCGTCCAGCGACCCAATGAAAGCAACCCGCTAGGCGTCTGTTGCGACATCGTCAAACCAGTGTTCTCCGGCATCGTCTATCACGCCAATTATCTGCGATTCATGGAGCGCGGGCGCACCAATCATCTGCGGCTGATGGGCGCCGAGCAGCAGGCGCTGTTCGAGCAGCCTGCGACGGAAGACGCCGGCTTCGCCTTCGTGGTGCGCTCGATGCATCTGGATTTCCTCAAGCCCGCGCGGATGGATGACGTGCTCGACGTCGTGACCTGGCCGGTCGCGGTGAAGGGTGCCTCCATCATGCTGGCGCAGGAGGTGCGGCGCGGCGATGACGTGCTGGTCAAGGCCGAGGTGCGCGTCGCCTTCATCAGCGACGGCCGCGCCCAACCGATCCCGAAGTCGATCCGCACGCTTATGAAGGCCGATGTGATTTCGTGATCGGTCGATAGGTGGTGGCCTATCGACTTCGTCGTGCGCGGCGATAGATTTGCGCTCCCAGTCAACCGATGAGGCCATCATGTCGCGCCCGCCGCTTCCGCCCTTTACCCGAGAGACTGCCGCGCAAAAGGCCCGCATGGCCGAGGACGCCTGGAATTCGCGCGACCCGGCGCGCGTCGCGCTCGCCTATACCGAGGACAGCCGCTGGCGCAACCGCTCGGAAGTCTTCCAGGGGCGCGAAGCCATCGTCGCGTTCCTCACCCGCAAATGGGAGAAGGAGCACGACTACCGCCTGATCAAGGATCTCTGGGGCTTCGACGGCAACCGCATCGCGGTGCGCTTCCAGTACGAATGGCACGACGCCGGCGGCCAGTGGTACCGCTCCTACGGTAACGAGCAGTGGGAGTTCGACGAGCACGGATTGATGAAGCGGCGAGAGGCGTCGATCAACGACATCGCGATCGCGGACAAGGACCGCCGGTTTCACTGGCCGGCGCCGGGGCCGAGGCCACAGGATGTGGCGGGGCTGGGGGAGAGCCCGTTCTAAAACGTCTCGCAGGTGGCGCTGCTTTTCCCTCGCCCCTTGTGGGGAGGGTGGCTCGCCGCGTAGCGGCGAGTCTCTCTCCGCGTGTGCGACTCTCGTGCGTCTGAATTCCGCGGATGCAACCCCTCATCCGGCGCTTCGCGCCACCTTCTCCCACAAGGGGCCCACAAGGGGAGAGAAGGGAAGAGGTCCGCGCGGCGAGCATCGTGAATTAAGGGGCCGCGCGCCGCCCCAGAAACCGCGTGATCGCGCCGCCGAGCTTCGCGCTGTCGAGCGGCTCTGCCAGCGACGCCCTTGCGGTCGCAACGACAGCATCCGGCGCCTTCCCGTCGCGCAGCTCGCAGCACACGTGCGCAAAATCCAGGTCGAATTCGGGATGCGGCTGCACCGACAGCGTCGTGCCGTTGGCGTAGAGCAAGCCGGCATGCGGCGTGAAGTCGGATGAAAGGATGGTGAGCGCGTCGTTCGGCGCCTCGATCACCTGGTCCTGATGCGAGCAGGCGATGGCAAGCTGCTCGCCGTCCACGACGCCGTTGTCCGGCAACACGCGGTAGACGTGCCGTCCGACGCCCCAGCCCTTCTCCGATTGGCGCACGGTGCCGCCGAGCGCTTGCGCGATCAGTTGATGGCCGAAGCAGATGCCGACCATCGGTGTCTTGTTCACGTAAGCCGTGCGCACGAAATCCTCGAGCGGCCCGATCCAGTCGAGCCCGTCATAGACGCCGGCGGCTGCACCGGTGATCAGGACGGCCTCCAGCTTGCGCGGATCGGGAAGTGCATCGCCATTCGGAATGCTGACGATCTCGAAAGCGGCCGAGGAATCCTCGGTGCGGATCATGCGTTCGAACATGTCCGGGAATGAGCCGTGGCGCTCGCGATAAGTTTTGGGGACCCGTCCGGTCTCGATGATGGTGATGCGTGCCATGTCTCGTCACGTAAGTGTTTTCGCATGTCGGTGCAAGTTCAGTCAGGCCCTGCTCCATGCGGCACCGTGCTCTCCAGCAGCGCGCTTTCCTTGCGCACCTCGGTGAGAAATGCCTTTGCCAAGCGCGACAGCGGCTCGGCTTCCGACCACAATATGTAGGCGACCGCGTGCGTCGTCGGCGTGAAGGGCCGGACGACAAGGCCGTGGCCGCCGTTCTGGCGCGGCGAGAACGGATCGACGACCGCGGCGCCCACGCCGGCGGCGGCGAGCACGCAGGCCGTGTTGCAATAGCGCACCTCGACGGTTGGCTGGAACGGTGCGCCGGCGCGGGCAAAACTGTCGCGCACGGCTTCGCCGAGCCGCGTGCCGCGCTCGAGGCCGATGAAGGGCAGGCCGGAAAGGTCCGAGGCCGAGATCACGGGTCTGTCGGCGAGCGGATGCTGCGGCGGCAGCACGCAGACCATCTCGCCGGTGTGCACCACTTCATGCGCGATGCCGGGATGGTGCGTCAGCCCCAGCGCGAAGCCGAGCTCGGCGACACGGTTGAGCACGCCTTCGATGATGCCCTCATAGCGCCGCACGTCGAAGAACACGCGCGTCTCCGGGCGGCGGCGCAGGAAGCTCGACAGCGCCGAGGGGATGATGCTGTAGGCGAGCGGCGGCGTTGCCACGATCGCAAGATGGCCTGAGCGGTTCTCGCGCAGATCGCGCACGCGGTTCTCGAGTTTTGCGTGCAGTGCAAAGATCGCTTCGCTCTCCTTGTAGAGCGCCATCGCTTCCACGGTCGGAAACAGCCGGTTGTTGACGCGCTCGAACAGCGCAAAGCCCGCCTGCGCCTCCATCGTCTTCAGCGCGTTGCTGACCGCGGGCTGCGACAGCGCCAGTTCGTCCGCCGCCGCAACCGTGGTGCGATGGCGAATGACGGCACGCAGGATCTCGAGCTGGCGCAGGTTCATATCACTGCCGATTATACTCTGGGCCAAAAGATCATAGCACGACGAATTGCTTTTGCAGCCCCGCTTGCGCGTAATGGCAGCGGATTTGCACGCTGGATCAAAGGGTTCATCCGCCCATTGAGGCAGCACTGCGCATAGATTGGAGGCAATCTTGGTTCGTGTCCTTCGCGCCGCCGCCGCCCAGATGGGGCCGACGCAAAAAGCCGACGCGCGCAAGCATACGCTCGGGCGGATGCTCGCGCTGTTGGAGGAAGCGGCCGGCCGCGGCGCCAGCCTCGTGGTGTTTCCGGAGCTTGCCTTCACCACCTTCTTTCCCCGCTGGCTGCTGGAGGGCGAGGCGCTCGACCAGTACTTCGAGCGCAGCATTCCGAACCCGGCCATCGCAAAGCTGTTCGATCGTGCGCGTGCGCTGCGCGTCGGCTTCTATGTCGGCTATGCCGAACTGACGCCGGACGGCCGCCGCTACAATTGCGCCATCCTGGTCGATCGCGACGGCGAGATTCTCGGCCGCTATCGCAAAGTGCATCTGCCGGGCTCGGTCGAGCCGCGCGCCGGTGCGCGTTACCAGCAGCTCGAGAAGCGCTATTTCGACTATGGCGATCTCGGCTTTCCCGCGTTCCGCGCCGGCTCGGCCTGGGCCCATGCGATCATGGGCATGATGATCTGCAACGACCGCCGCTGGCCGGAATCCTGGCGCGTGCTCGGCTTGCAGGGCGTCGAGCTCGTCTGCATCGGCTACAATTCGGCGGCCTACGATCCCAATGGCGGCGTGACGGAAGATGCCGGCTTGCGCACCTTCCACTCGACGCTGGTGACGCAGGCCAACGCCTACATGAACGCGACCTGGGCGATCTCGGTGGCGAAGGCGGGCGAGGAGGACGGCTCCGGGCTGATCGGCGGCTCCTGCATCGTCGATCCCAACGGCCGCATCGTCGCGCAAGCCGAGACGCTGGCCGACGAGGTGATCGTCGCCGACATCGATCTCGACCTCTGCCGCCAGGGCAAGGACAAGATGTTCAATTTCGCCGCTCATCGGCGGCCCGAGCAATACAGGGTCATCACCGAGCGCGCCGGCGTTATTGAGCCTGCCGTTTTCGACGTGGACTGACAAAATGGCACGGCGCTGGCAAAGGATTGGCAAAGGAGCTGACATGACACGCCTCTCGCTTTCTCTCGGTCTTGCAGCACTGGCTGCCGTTGCCTCCGCGCAAGCGGCCGAGCTTCCGGCGGACATCAAGCAGGCGGGCACGCTGCGGCTCACGGTCAACGCGACCTACGCGCCGATGGAGTATCGCGATCCCGCCACCAGCGAACTGGTCGGGCTCGACATCGATCTTGCGAACGAACTCGCCAAACGGCTCGGCGGCCTCAAGATCGTCTGGAGCGAGACGCCGTTCGCCGAGCTGATCCCTTCGCTCCAGACCAGGCGCGCCGATTTCATCATCTCCGGCATCTCGGATCGCGCCTCGCGGCGCGAGACCGCCGATTTCGTCGACTATCTGGCGACCGGGCCGCAGTTCTTCGTGATGGCGGAAAGCGAGGCGAAAGCCGCACCCGATCTCTGCGGCAAGAAGGTCGGCACCACACGCAGCACCAGCTTCCCGGTCGAGATCGAGAAATGGAGCAAGCAGAACTGCGAGGCGGCCGGCAAGCCGGCGATCCAGTACGTGCCGGGCGAGAACTCGATCGACGTCCGCAACCAGCTCAAGCAGGGCCGCATCGACGCCGCAGTGCAGGGCAGCGAGACGCTGCCTTATGCACAACAGCAGGAGCCCGGCAAATACCGCGTCGTCGGCGAGGCCTTTGCCAAGGGCTATCAGGGCATCATGTTCCGCAAGGACGACGCGGCCCTGCGCGAAGTCGTGACCGAAAAGCTCACCGCCATGATCGCCGACGGCTCCTATAAGGCCGTTCTCGACAAATGGGGCTTGGGTGCGAACGCAGTCGCCCGGCCCATGCTGAACGCGGCACCGCAATGAGGCCGGCACCGGCACTCGCGGAGGGTTTTCCCGATCTGTCCGGGATGCGGATCGCGCGCGAGCCGCACTGGTTTCGCTGGCTCAGCGCGGCCCTGATCGTCCTCGTGCTGGCGGCGATCGCGCGCGCCTTCGCGGGCGGACAGATCGAATGGTCCTATGTCAGCCGCTTCCTGACCGCAAAAGTCATTCTCGAAGGCATCGTCAACACCATGGTGATGGCGGTGCTGGCGATGGCGCTCGGTATCTTTCTTGGCGTGGTCGTCGCGATCATGCGGTTGTCGCCCAATCCGGTGCTGAAGACGGTGGCGGCCGGCTACACCTGGCTGTTCCGCGGCACACCGCTGATCCTGCAACTGCTGCTGTGGTTCAACCTCGCGCTGGTGTTTCCGACCATCGGCATTCCCGGCCTGTGGAGCGCCCGCGCCGTCGACGTCATGACGCCGTTCCTCGCCGCGCTGCTCGGGCTCGGCATCAACCAGGGGGCCTACACCTCGGAGGTGATGCGCGCCGGCATGCTGTCGGTCGACATGGGACAATATGAAGCGGCACAGGCGATCGGCATGGGACGGCTGCGCGCGCTGCGTCGGATCATCCTGCCGCAGGCGATGCGCGTCGTGATCCCGCCGCTCGGCAATGAGTTCATCGGCATGGTGAAGGCGACCTCGCTGGCGAGCGTGATCCAATATCCGGAGGTGCTGCACAACGCGGAGAACATCTATTACGCCAATTCGCGCGTGATCGAGCTCCTGATCGTCGCCGGGCTCTGGTACCTGCTTGTGGTCTCGATCCTGACACCGCTCCAGATGCTGCTCGAACGCCGTTTTGCGCGCGGCACATTGCAGTTCGCCCGATGACAAAACCCCTCGTCGCGATCCGCTCTGTAGCCAAGAATTTTGGAGAGTTTCAGGCTCTCAAAAGCGTCTCGCTCGACGTCTGGCCCGGCGAGGTGATGTGTCTGATCGGTGCGTCCGGCTCGGGCAAGACGACACTGCTTCGCTGCATCAACCAGCTCACCGCGATCGACAGCGGCGGCATCTGGCTCGACGGCGAGCTATTGGGTGTGCGCGAGCAGGGCGGGCGGCTCTATCGCCTCACCGAGCGGGAAATCGGGCGGCAGCGGTTGAAGACCGGAATGGTGTTCCAGCGCTTCAATCTGTTTCCGCACAAGACCGCGCTGGAGAATATCACCGAAGGCCCGACCCAGGTTCAGGGACGTAAGCCGGATGAGGTGCGTGCGGAGGCGCTCGAACTGCTCCGTCGCGTCGGGCTCGCGACCAAGGCGGACTCATATCCGGCGCAACTTTCCGGCGGCCAGCAACAGCGCGTGGCGATTGCGCGGGCGCTCGCCATGAAGCCGATGCTGATGCTGTTCGACGAGCCGACCAGCGCGCTCGATCCGGAGCTCGTGGGCGAGGTGCTCGCGGTCATGAAGGAACTGGCGCGAAGCGGCATGACCATGATGGTGGTGACGCACGAGCTCGGCTTCGCGCGCGAAGTCGCCGACCGCGTCGTCTACATGGACCAGGGCGCGATCGTCGAGCAGGGCCGCGCCTCCGACGTATTGGCTGCGCCGCGCGAGGAGCGTACCAAGGCATTTCTTTCGGCAGTGATCTGAGCAGTGACCTGAATTGGGGGCGTGTTGATGAAGAGACTTTTCGTTGCGGCGGCATTCGTTGGCGCCATGAGTGCCTCGGCGATAGCGATCGAGCTGCCGGCGGAGATCAGTAAGCGCGGCAGCATCAAGGTCGCGCTGGTGCCGAACTATCCGCCGATGGAGTTCCGCGATCCCGCCACCAACGCGCTGTCCGGATTCGACATCGATCTCGGCGAGGCGATCGGGCGCAAGCTCGGCGTCAAGATCGAATGGCAGGAGACCAGTTTCGATCAGTTCATGCCGTCGATCTCGACAGGCCGCGTCGATGCGATCCTTTCGGGCTTTACAGATTACGCGAGCCGGCATGAGACGGCGAGCTTCGTCGACTATCTCAAAAGCGGTCCGAACTTCTTTGTGCAGCAGTCGCGCGCGGCGGAGTTCAAGGACCTGGCCTCGCTCTGCGGCAAGAAGGTCGGCGCCAGCCGCCGCACCAAGTTTCCGACCGAGATCGCGGCCTGGAGCGAGAAGAACTGCGGCAGCACTCCGATCGTCTTTGTCGGCACCGACGGCTCGGCCGATGCCCGCACCCAGCTCAAGCAGGGCCGCATCGACGCCGCCGTGCAGGGCAACGAGACGCTGCCTTACATCATGGATCTTGAGCCCAGCGCGTATGCACCGGTCGGCACGCCCATCTCGCAGCAATTCACCGGCATCGCCCTGCCGGTCAAGGAAAAGGCGCTTCAGCAGGCGATGCTCGAGGCCGTCGATGCGCTGATCGCCGACGGCACCTATCGTACGCTGCTGGCGAAATGGAAACTGAGCGATAACGCGATAGAGAAGGCGACCATCAATGCTGGACAGTAAGGCACTCCAGAGCATCCCGCTCGTTCCGGCCAACACCGCGGATCCCGCACCGGAATATCCCTGGCCGAAATCTTATACCTCGGCGATGTTCCTGTCGTTCGACGTCGACGCGGAAAGCGCATGGACCAGCAAGGATGCCGTGCACGCGCAGCGCCTCATCACCATGAGCTATGGCGGCTACGAGGCGCGCGTCGGCACACCGAAGCTGCTGGAGCTGCTCGATCAGCTCGATCTCAAGGCGACGTTCTTCGTCACGGGATGGTCGGTCGATGCGCATCCGGCGATGGCCGAGTCGATCCTCAAGGCCGGTCATGAGATCGGCCATCACGGCTATCACCATCTGCTGCCCGATCCCGGCGATCCCTGGATCGAGGAGGAGCTGGAGCGCGGTTTCGAGGCGCTGAAGCGCCGGCTCGGCATCAGGCCGACCGGCTATCGCGCGCCCTATGGCGAGTTCACTGAAGAGCTGCGCGCCGCGCTGGTGCGTCATGGCATCGTCTATACCTCCTCGTTCCGCGATGACGTGCGGCCCTATCGTCATCGTCTCGCCGACGGCAAGCCCGGCACGATCGAGCTGCCGGTGACCGCGAGCTACGACGACTGGATGCACGGGCTCTCCGCCCGCTTCAGCCCGCGCTCGATCTTCCCCAAGGAGCATGTGCTTTCGATCTGGAAGGACGAGCTCGACGAAACCAGAGACTGGGGCGCGATGGTGACGACGGTGCTGCATCCGCAATGCAGCGGCCGTCCAATGCGGCTGCGCCTGCTGCGCGAGTTCCTGACCTACGCAAAATCCTGCCCGGACCTCTGGATCACGACCGGCGAGGCGATCTCCGCCAACTTCCTGCGCCACGAGGCCGGCAACCGTTGAGCAGCGCCATGACCCGCCGTCGCATCCTCGTCATCAATCCCAACTCCTCCGCGTCGGTGACGGCGGCGATCGATGACGCCGTCGCGCCGCTGCGCATCGCCGGCGGACCGGAGATCGATGTGGTCGGCCTTGCCGAGGGACCGCCCGGCATCAGCTCGCAGCGCGATGCCGACAGCGTCGTCATGCCGCTGGTCAACCGCGTCACGCGCGACGACGCGGATGCCTTTGTGCTCGCCTGCTTCAGCGATCCCGGCCTGCATGCGGTGCGCGAGGCGGCCGGCGGCCGTCCGGTGATGGGCATCGCCGAATGCGGCATCTTTCGCGCGCTGATGCTCGGCGAACGTTTTGGTATCATTGCGCTGTCACCGTCGAGCATCCGCCGCCAGCAGCGTATGGTGCGGCTGATGGGTGTCGACGGCCGCTACGCCGGAAGCTGGTCGGTCGGCGCGAGCGCGGCGGAAACGGCAGGCGCGGACATCCGCGGCCGGTTGATCGAAGCCGGCCGCGCGCTCGTCACGCAATGCCGCGCCGATGTCGTGGTGATGGGGTGCGCCGGCATGGCGTCGCACCGGTCGGCGATCGCAGATGCGATCGGTGTGCCCGTCGTCGAGCCGGCGCAACAGGCGGTTGCGGCTGCGATCGGCGCGGTACTGTTGAACACGTGAAACACGAATGATGCAGTTCGATCTTTTGAAACACTCTGGCCGCGCACTCGCTGCACCTCTCCCGCTTGCGGGGAGGTCGGCGCGAAGCGCCGGGTGGGGGCTCTCTCCACACTGGGAATCCCTCCGCGGAGACACCCCCAACCCAGCCCTCCCCCGCAAGCGGGAGAGGGAGCGCACCGCCATTGCGGTTGGACCTGACTACACCTAGGAGCCACCTGTAATGCCCATCTCCCGCCGCTCCCTGTTGAAAGCTGCCGCCGCCGTCCCGGCGCTGTCGCTCCCGGGGATCTTGCGCGCCGAAGCGCAGACCACGTTGCGCTTCATTCCGGTGATCGACCTCGCTTTCGTCGATCCGATCTACTCGACCGCGCAGGTGTCGCGAAACCACGGCTTCATGGTCTACGACACGCTCTATGGCATGAGCTCCTCGCTCCAGGTCTCGCCGCAGATGCTGTCGGGGCATGTCATCTCTGGTGACGGCCTTCAGTGGGACCTTACGTTGCGCGATGGTCTGTTCTGGCACGACGGCGAGCGCGTGCTCGCGCGCGACTGCGTTGCGAGCATCCGCCGCTGGGCGGCGCGCGACGGCTTTGGCGGCGAGCTGATGGAGGCCACCGACGAGCTCTCGGTCGCCGACGACCGCACGATCCGCTTTCGCCTCAAGCGTCCGTTCCCGCTGTTGCCGCAGGCGCTCGGCAAGGCCGCGATCAACGCCTGCTTCATGATGCCCGAGCGGTTGGCGAGCCAGGATCCGTTCAAGCCGCTGACCGAAGTCATCGGCAGCGGCCCGTTCCGTTATCTTGCCGACGAGCGCGTGCAGGGTGCCCGCAACGCCTATGCCCGCTTCGAGCGTTACCAGCCGCGCAGCGAGGGCAAGCCGGATTGGACGGCGGGACCGAAAATCGTGCACTACGACCGTGTGGTCTGGACCACCACGCCCGATGCCGGCACCGGCGTGGCCGCGCTTCAGACCGGCGAGCAGGATTGGCAGGAGACCACGCCGCATGATCTGTTGCCGGTGATCAAGGCCGCCGGTGATATCGAGACGCGCATCCTCGATCCCCGCGGCTATGCCTGTATGCTGCGCCTTAATCACCTCCAGCCGCCGTTCGACAATCCCGCGATCCGCCGCGCGCTGTTGGGCGCCATCGATCAGTCCTCGTTCATGACGGCCGTGGCCGGCACCGATCCGACGTTTCAGGTGTCGCCGATCGGCTTCTTCGCACCGGGAACGCCGATGGCGAGCGAGGTCGGTCTCGATGTGTTCCGCGGCCCGCGCGACTACGCCAAGGTTAGGGCCGATCTGAAGGCCGCCGGCTACAATGGCGAGAAGATCGTGGTGCTGGTTCCGACGAACTCGCTGGCGCAGAAGCCGCTTGGCGAGATCGCCGTCGACAGCCTGCGCAAAGCCGGCATGAACGTCGAATATGCCGGCCTCGATTTCGCCGTGGTGTTGCAGCGTCAGCTCAAGAAGGACCCGATCGGCCAAGGCGGCTGGAGCGCGGCGGTCGGCAACTGGCAAGGCATCGACTGGCTCAACCCGGCCGGTAACACCAACATTCGCGGTGAAGGCAAGGTCGCCGGCTGGTACGCGAGCGGGAAGATGGGGCCCTTGCGCAGCCAGTGGCTCGTGGCCTCCGAGCTCGCCGAGCAGCAGCGCATCTGCCGTGCGATCCAGGCGGTGGCGTTCGAGGAGATTCCCTATATTCCGATCGGCCTGTACAAGCAGCCGACCGCCTATCGCAAAGCCATCACCGGCATTCTCGACGGCACCGCCGTCTTCTGGAACGTACGCCCCGCATGAGCACCATCGCAATCTTCGGCAGCTATGTGCTGTCACGCAAGGACGGTGCGCAGGATGTCTTGCGCGACCGTTGGATCTTGGTCGAAGGCAAGAAGATCGTGGCGATCACGCGCGACAAGCCGCGCGCGGATCAGGTCTACGATCGCCCCGGCCGCTTCGTTCTTCCAGGTCTGCTAAACCTGCACAATCACTGCTTCAGCGAGGCGGTGGCGCGCAGCCACACCGAGGACGGTAACGGTCGCCGCAACAACCAGAGCATCGTCTACACGGTGCTGCTGCCGCTCACCAAGCGCGGAGCCGATCTGCTGTCGGCGGAAGAGCGTCTTGCGGTGGCGCGGCTCGGCATCCTCCAGCTCCTCAAGGGCGGCGCCACCACGGTGATGGAGCCGTTCCGCAATTCGATTCCGGAAATGTTCGATGCCGCGGAAGAGATGGGCATCCGTTTCTACGGCGCGCCCTATCTCTTCTCCACCTCCGACGCCAAGGCCGGCCCGGATGGCGTGGTGGATTATGCCGGCGATGACGGCACCGCCGACATGGCAACATGGGACGCGCTCTACCAGCGCTGGAACAATCGCGGCGACGGTCGCATCGGCCTTGCGATGAGCCCGCATGCCACTGACACTTGCGGCCCCGATCTGCTGAAGGCCTGTGCGGCGCGGGCGCGCGAGCTCGGCCTGCCGATCACGACGCATATGGCGCAGAGCGGCGCCGAGGTCGAGACCATCGGCAAGCGCTATGGCGGCCGTACACCGGCGCAATATCTGGACTGGCTTGGCCTGCTTGCGCCGGATCTGATGGCGGCGCATTGCATGTTCAGTACCGACGACGATCTGAAATTGATGGCCGCGCGCGGCATGACCGTGCTGAACTGCCCGCGCGTGTTCGCGCGCGCCGGCGTCACCGCGGCCTTCAGCCGGTTCGCGGAGCACGGCGTCCGCACCGTGGTCGGCACCGACGGCTACAATATGGACCTGCTCGGCGAACTCAACGCCGCTTCGCTGATCTCCAAGATCACATCACAACGCGCCGACGTCGCCAATTCGCCGGAGCTGATCGAGGCGAACACGGCGGTGGCCGCCGACGTCATCAAGCGGCCGGACCTCGGCCGCATCGAGCCGGGCGCGACCGCCGATCTCACTGTCATCGACCTCACCCATCCGCATCTTCAGCCACTGTTCGATCCGCGCCGCGCACTGATCGCGCTCGCCAACCGCGCCAATATCGATCAGGTCGTGGTCGACGGCCGCGTGCTGGTCGATGCGGGCCGCTATCTCGGCGCGGATGAAGCGGCGATCACGGCGGCGGGTACGGCTGCGATCGGCAAGATCTGGGACCTGGCGGAGGCGCAGGCCGCGTTCAACGGCTGAGGACGCGTCAGGTGCCACGAAGAAGGTGCGCCCCTCTCCCGCTTGCGGGGGAGGGCTGGGGAGGGGTGCCTCCGCAATCGATAGTCCCAAGGTGGAGAGAGCGCGAGCGTGTGGCTGCAGTGTTTCAACCCAACGCCATTCCGCTCTGATCGTCAAACTCTGCGAGCGCCTTGCGCATGGTCTCGACCAGATCCAGGGCCACCGGCGACGGGCTGCGCTGCGCGGGAAAGACCGCGGAGAATTCGAAGTCGATGCGCGGCAGAAAGCGGCGCACGACGACGCCGCGGGTCGAAAATTCCTGCGCGGTGAAGGGATCGCAGATCGCGACCCCAAGCCCCGACGACACCATGCCGCACATGATCTCCGACAGCGCGGTCTCGACCCGCAGCACACGGCGGACATCGTGACGGTGGAAAATCTGGTCGACGAGGTGCCGGCTCGATGATCCCGCCGACAGCGAGATGAAGGTCTCGCCTTCGAAGTCGCGCGGCTCCAAAACTTCCTTTTCCGCGAGGCGATGACCTGTCGGGAGCACGGCCACGCGCGCCGGCGCCGGCAGCTTCTGGCTCGGCAGGCCGGAATGCGCGATCGGCACCTCGGCAAAGCCGACGTCGCATTGGTTGTTCAGCACCCAATCGACCACGATCGGCGAGATCACGCCGAAGAACGCAAGGTTGAGGTTCGGCCGCTCCTTCAAAAAATGTCCGGTGAGCCGCGGCAAATAGCCGTTCGACAGCGCTGGAAGTGCTGCGATCCGCAGCGAGCCGGTGCGGCGACCGCGGATTTCCTCGGCTGCCGCGGTGATGCGTTCGAGGCCGACGAAGGAACGCTCCACTTCAGTATACAGCGCCATCGCTGCGGCAGTCGGCACCAGCCCGGTGCCGCGCCGCTCGAACAGCTCCATCTTCAGCAGCGCCTGGAGGTCGCGCAGCAGCCGGCTCACCGCCGGCTGCGTCACGGTCATCAGCGCCGCCGCCTCGGTCACGCTGCCGGTCAGCATCGTCGCGCGGAAGGCCTCCACCTGCCGCGAATTGATCCGCGCCATCTCAATTTCCATTCATAATATTTTGGCATGCAGAGGGTGCCATTATTCATTGGACGATGGAAGCCAGGGTTTGCGATCTTTTTCATCAGAGCTGGAGACAGCCCGCTTTTTCGGCAGATTGGAGGGGTTCGAACCTCCGGATCGCGCCAAAACCCGTCGAGCAGGGGCCGGAGCCCTGTTCGGAGAGGGATTTGCGCGGAAGGAAATGCGGAAGGGCTTCGGCCAGCGAGACTTGTCGGCACGTCACCTCATTCCGGTATGGAGATCGGACCACATGAAGACTTTTCGCCTTCTGACAGCGGTCAGCATCGCAGCGCTTGTTGCCGCCATTTCGGCCGCCTCGGCCCAGCAGAAAACGCTCTATGTCGCCGGCTATGGCGGCTCGTTCGAGAAGACGATCCGCGACGAGGTGATCCCGACCTTCGAGAAGGAGAACGGCGTCAAGGTCGAATACGTCGCCGGCAACTCCACCGACACGCTGGCAAAACTCCAGGCGCAGAAGGGCAACCAGCAGATCGACGTCGCCATCGTCGACGACGGCCCGATGTACCAGGCGATCCAGCTCGGGTTCTGCGGCAAGCTCGACAGCGTGCCGGCCGATCTCTACGACACCGCCCGCTTCAAGGATGATCGCGCCGTCGCGATCGGCATCGTCGCGACCGGCCTGATGTACAACACCAAGGTGTTTGCGGAGAAGGGCTGGGCGCCGCCGACCTCGTGGAACGATTTGAAGGATACGAAATACGCAAAGCAGCTCGTCATCCCGCCGATCAACAACACCTACGGCCTCGAAGCGCTGGTGATGCTATCGAAGATGAATGGCGGCGGCGAGTCCAATGTCGATGCCGGCTTCAAGATATTCAAGGAGCAGATCAATCCGAACGTGCTCGCCTACGAGCCGTCGCCGGGCAAGATGACCGAGCTGTTTCAGTCCGGCCAGGCCGTGATTGCCGTGTGGGGCACGGGCCGCGTGCAGAGCTTCGCCAATACCGGCTTCCCCGTTGACTTCGTCTATCCAAAGGAAGGCGCGGCCACGCTGCTGACGACGGCCTGTCCGATCACCAAGCCCAATGCTTCGCCGCTCGCCTCCACCTTCGTGAAGATGCTGCTCGATCCCAAGATCCAGCTCGTGATGCTGAAGGATTATGGCTACGGCCCGGTGCTGAAATCGCTCGTGGTACCGCCGGAGCTCGGCAAGATGGCGCCGATCGGCGAGCGCGCGGCAAAGCTCTATAATCCGGACTGGACCGTCATCAACGAAAAGCGCGAGGAGTGGACCAAGCGCTGGAACCGTGAGGTCGAGCGCTGATCGGTCATACCGGAGAGAGTGCCATGGCCTATCTCGAGCTCGATCGGGTCGGCAAGCAGTTCGGGGTGCAGACCGTCGTCGACGACTTCAGTCTCGCGGTGGGGAAGGGGGAATTCGTTTCCTTCCTCGGCCCCTCCGGCTGCGGCAAGACCACGACGTTGCAGATGATCGCGGGTTTCCTCGACCCTACGCGCGGCGCGATCCGCCTGGAGGGCAAGGACCTGACCGCGATCCATCCGGCCAAACGCGGGCTCGGCATCGTGTTCCAGAGCTACGCGCTGTTTCCGCACATGACCGCGGCGGAGAACGTCGCTTTCGGCCTGGAGATGCGCAAGGTGCCGCGCGCAGAGCGGACTGAGCGCGTTCGTGCCGCGCTCGCGATGGTCGGGCTTGCCGGCTATGAGGATCGCCATCCGCGCCGCATGTCCGGCGGCCAGCAGCAGCGCGTCGCTTTGGCGCGTGCGCTGGTGATCAAGCCGAGCGTGCTGCTGCTCGACGAGCCGCTGTCGAACCTCGATGCCAAGCTGCGCGAGGAGATGCAGATCGAGCTGCGCCAGATCCAGCGCACCATCGGCACCACCACGATCCTGGTCACCCACGACCAGAACGAGGCGATGTCGCTGTCCGACCGCATCGTGGTGATGAGCCAGGGCCGCATCGAGCAGATCGGCACGCCGCAGGACACCTACGAGCGGCCGGCCTCGGCCTTCGTCTCGCAGTTCCTCGGCAAGACCAACGACTTTGCCGCGACGATCGACCGGACCAGTGCGCCAGCGCGATTGATCGCCGGCTCCTGGAGCGCGCCGGCGCCGGCTGGCCTCGGCGGTCCCGTCACCGTCAGCATTCGCCCCGAGCGGATCGGGTTTGGCGATGCGGGCCTCAGTGCGAAAATCGTCACGCGCATCTTTCAGGGCAATCACTGGCTATTCCAGTGCGAGAGCGAATGCGGGCCGGCGATCGTGATCCGCCAGAACGACGGCGAGAGGCAGCCGGCCGAAGGCGAGGCGGTTCGCCTCACCTGGCGACCGGAGGACATGAGCGTGCGCGGCGGAGCTGCCGCATGAGCGCGGTCGCGGAGGAGCGAAACGCGCGCGCTCCGTGGGCGCTGACCGCGCCCGCTTTGATGCTGTTCGTCGGCGTGCTGCTGATCCCGCTCGCGATGACCGTGATGCTGTCGTTCCACGATTGGGGCCAATACAAGGGCATCGAGCCGGTCTTTATCCTCAAGAACTGGCACGAGATCGCGACCGATCCCTATTTCGCCGAGATGTTCTGGCGGACGTTTCGCATCGCGATTCTGACGACGCTGCTCACCGCCGTGCTCGGCGCGCCGGAAGCCTACATCCTCAACCGCATGAGCGGCCGCTGGAAGAGTCTTTTTCTGCTGGTCATTCTTGGACCGCTGCTGATCTCCGTGGTGGCACGCACGCTGGGCTGGGCGCTGCTGTTCGGCGGCAATAACGGGCTGGTCAACAAGCTGCTGATGTCGCTCGGGGTGATCCGCTCGCCCATTCCCTTCATGTTCACCGAGACCGGCATGGTGGTCGCGCTCGCGCATGTGATGATGCCATTCATGGTGCTGTCGGTGTGGGCGGCGCTGCAGCGGCTCGATCCGCAGATCGAGAATGCGGCAATGTCGCTCGGCGCGGGTCCGATCACCACTATCCGCCGCATCATCTTGCCGCAGATCATGCCGGGCGTGCTGTCGGGCGCGATCATCGTTTTCTCGCTCTCGGCCAGCGCGTTTGCGACACCCGCGATTATCGGGGGCCGCCGGCTCAAGGTCGCGGCAACGCTTGCCTATGACGAATTCCTCAACACGCTGAACTGGCCGCTGGGCGCCGCGGTCGCAACGCTCTTGCTGGTGGCTCTGGTGCTGATCGTGGTCGGTAGCAACGCGCTGATCGAACGGCGCTATGCGGAGGTGTTCCGATGAGACGGAACGGCCCGCTCGCGCTGATCTTCCACACCATCTTCGTCATCGTCATGGTGGCACCGATCCTGGTGGTCTGCCTCGTCGCCTTCACGCCCGAGGGCTTTCTGTCGCTGCCGACCAATGGCTTCTCGCTGCGCTGGTTCAGGGCCATCGCCAACTATCCCGAATTCATCCACGCCTTCTGGGTCAGCCTTGGGCTCGGCGCGCTGTCGTCCTTCGTGGCGCTGTTGTTCGCAGTGCCGGCGGCGCTGGCGATCGCGCGCTATCGTTTCCGCGGTCGAGACGCGCTGGCGGCGCTGTTCCTGTCACCGCTGATGATCCCGCATGTCGTGCTCGGCATTGCCTTCCTGCGCTTCTTCACCTCGGCCGGACTGGGCGGAAGCTTTGCGGCGCTGATCATCGCGCATGTCATCATCGTGTTTCCGTTCGCGCTGCGGCTGACGCTGGCGGCCGCGACCGGCATGGACCTCTCGGTCGAGATGGCAGCGGTCTCGCTCGGCGCCGGCGGCTGGACGCTGTTCCGCCGCGTCACGCTCCCCCTGATTCTGCCCGGCGTCATCAGCGGCTGGGCGCTGGCCTTCATCCAGTCCTTTGACGATCTGACCATGACCGTCTTCCTCGCAGCACCCGGCACCGAAACGCTACCGGTGCGCATGTTCCTCTACATCCAGGACAACATCGATCCGCTGGTGACGTCGGTCTCGGCCTGCGTGATCGCGATCACCATGACCGCCCTCATTCTGCTCGACCGCTTCTACGGGCTCGACCGCGTGCTCGCCGGCAAGGGCGATACGGGACGATAGGAGAACTCATGTCAGGGGATTACGACGTCGCCGTCGTCGGCGGCGGATTGCTCGGCTCCGCCATCGCCTGGGGCCTCGGCCGGCTCGGCAAGAAAGTCGCCGTGCTCGACGAGGGCGACATCGCCAAGCGCGCCTCGCGCGCCAATTTTGCGCTGGTCTGGGTTCAGAGCAAGGGCCTGGGCATGCCGGCCTATACGGTCTGGACCGTGCAGGCGTCACAAGCGTGGAGCAGGCTTGCCGCGGAGCTGAAGCAACAGACCGGCCTCGATGTCTCCCTTCAGCAAAACGGCGGCTTTCATCTGACGCTCGGCGAGGACGAATTCGGCCAGCGCGCCGAGTTGGTCAAGCGCATGCACAATCAGGCCGGCGCGGCCGACTACAAGATGGAGATGCTGCCGGCGTCCGAGGTGAAGAAGGCACTGCCGCTGATCGGGCCTGAAGTCTCGGGCGGCAGTTTTTGTCCGCTGGACGGTCACGTCAACTCGCTGCGCACGTTTCGCGCGTTCCACACCGGCTTCAAGGCGTTCGGCATCGACTATTTCCCGGAGCGTCCGGTCTCGGCGATCAGCAAGAGCGGCGGCGAATTCCGCCTGACGACGCCGCAGGGCGAGCTTCGTGCCGGCAAGGTGGTACTCGCAGCGGGCAATGCCAATCAGACGCTCGCGCCGATGGTCGGCCTTTACGCACCGATGGGCCCGACTCGCGGCCAGATCGTGGTGACCGAGCGCACCGTGCCGTTCCTGCCGCATCCGCTGACCACGATCCGCCAGACCGACGAGGGCACGGTGATGATCGGCGACAGCAAGGAGGACGAGCTCGACGATCGCGCGCTGAAGCACTCGGTCAGCGCGGTGATGGCGGACCGCGCGCAGCGCATGTTCCCGCATCTGGCGCGGCTCAACGTGGTCAGGAGCTGGGCCGGCATCCGTGTCATGCCGCAGGACGGTTTTCCGATCTACGACCAGTCGCAGACGCATCCTGGCGCCTTCGTGGCCTGCTGCCACTCCGGCGTGACGCTCGCCTCCAACCACGCCTTCGAGGTCGCGCGCATGGTTGCGCAAGGTTCGCTCGAGCCGGAGCTGGTCGGCGCATTCTCGGCCAGCCGCTTCGGCGGCACGGGCGCGGCGAACAACAGCGGCTACTAGAGATTCTTGAGAAGGAGCCAAGAGGCATCCCATGTTCAAACGATCCGAACAGGACAAGCGACCGCAGGTCGAGATCTTCGTGGATGGCACAGCCGTCACGGCGCGCCAGGGCGACACCGTCTCCGCCGCGCTGCTGGCGTCACACCGCGACGTGCGGCGGTCGACCGCGGTGAGCGGCGCGCCGCGGCTGCCATATTGCATGATGGGCGTGTGCTTCGACTGCCTCGTCACCATCGACGGCGTCGGCAACCGCCAGGGCTGCCTCGTCCCGGTCGCTGAGGGCATGCAGATCGAGATCCAGAAGGGCAAGCGGGAGATCGGAAAATGACCATGGCTCCCAAGCACGAAGCCTACGACGTCGTCGTGATCGGCGCGGGGCCCGCGGGCCTTGCCGCCGCTGCGACATCTGCCGAGGCCGGCCTGTCGACGCTGCTGCTCGACGAGAACATCGGCCCGGGCGGCCAGGTGTTCCGCGCCATCGCCTCGACGCCGGTGACCGAGCGCAATCAGCTCGGCGCCGACTATTGGGTGGGCGCCGACCTCGTGCAGGCGCTGCGCGCGAGCGACGTCGAGATCATCCAGCGTGCCACGGTCTGGAGCCTCGATCGCAATCTCGAGATCGCCGTCTCCATTGGCGGCGCATCCGCCTTCGTCAAGGCGCGCCGCGTCATTCTCGCAACCGGCGCGCTGGAGCGGCCGTTTCCGATTCCCGGCTGGACATTGCCAGGGGTGATGACCGCGGGTGCGGCGCAGACCATGCTGAAGTCGTCGGCGCTGGTGCCCGATGGCCGCACGGTGATCGCAGGGCAGGGGCCGCTGCTCTGGCTGCTCGCGGCGCAGATCCTGCGCCTCGGCGGCCGGATCGATCGCATCCTCGACACCACCGAGCGCGGCAATTATTTCGCGGCGCTGCCTCACGCCTTCGCCTTTCTGACCTCGCCCTATTTCGCCAAGGGCCTGTCGATGATGCGCGAGGTGCGCGCGAAGGTGCAGGTCGTATCCGGCGTCACCGAGCTTGCTGCGGCCGGCGACGGCCAGCTCGCGAGCGTGAGCTATGTCGCCGGTGGCAAGCGCGAGACCGTCCCGGCGGATCTCTTGCTGCTGCATCAGGGCGTGGTGCCCAACGTCAATCTGGCGATGGCGGCCGGCGTCGAGCATCGCTGGGACGAGCTGCAATTGTGTTGGTCGCCGGTGCTCGATCAAAACGGCCATTCATCGGTGGCGGGCATTGCGATCGCCGGCGACGGCGCTGGCATCGGCGGCGCGGCGGCGGCCGTGGTTCGCGGCCGCATCGCGGCGCGCGCGGCGGTGGAAGCATTGGCGCCTGCGGCTGCCGCGAAGCTGGCATCGATGGCAACGTTGCGCACCGATCTCGCCAAGGCGGAGCGTGGGCGGGTCTTCCTCGATACGCTGTTCCGCCCTGCGTCGCAGTTCCGCATTCCCACTGGCGACACCATCGTCTGCCGCTGCGAGGAGGTCACCGCCAAGGACGTCCTCGACGCGGTCGCGATCGGCGCGACCGGCCCCAATCAGCTCAAGGCCTATCGCCGCACCGGCATGGGACCGTGCCAGGGCCGGCTCTGCGGCCTCACCGTCACCGAGCTGATGGCGCAGGCGCGCGGAAAGAGCCCGCAGGAGATCGGCTATTACCGGCTGCGCGCGCCGGTGAAGCCGATCACGCTCGCCGAGCTCGCCGCCGTTCCGAAGACGGAAGACGACGTCAAGGCAGTGGTGCGCGGATGACAAAAAACGTGGATGCGATCGTCGTCGGCGGCGGCATCCACGGATGCTCCACCGCGCTGCATCTGTGCCTCGCCGGCCTGAAGCCGGTGTTGATCGAGAAGGATTATGCCGGCCGGCACGCCTCCGGCGTCAATGCCGGCGGCGTCCGCCAGCTCGCGCGGCACATCCCGGAAATCCCGCTCTCGATCCGTTCGATGGGAATCTGGGAGAAGATTTCAGAGCTCGTCGATGACGATTGCAGTTTTGAGAACTACGGCCAGGTTCTGGTCGCGGAGAACGAGGACGAGCTCGCGATCTGCCGCGCCCGTGTCGCCGAGCTGAACGCGCTCGGATTCACGCATGAAGAGCTGATCGACGCGGCCGAGCTGCGGCGGCTGGTGCCGGCCGTGGCCGAGACCTGTCCCGGCGGCGTGGTCTCGCGCCGCGACGGGGCGGCCAATCCAGCGCAGGCGACGACGGCGTTCCGGCGCAAGGCCGAGCAGCTCGGCGCCACCGTGCACGAGGGCGTGGCCGCCGCCAACATCCGGTACAGCGACGGCCTCTGGCACGTCGATGCCGGCAGCGATAGCTACGCCGCGCCGGTGCTGGTCAACGCCGCCGGCGCCTGGGCAGGGGCAATCGCGGCTGCGCTCGGCGAGCCGGCGCCGGTCGAAACCGTCGCGCCGATGCTGATGATCACCTCGCGCGTGCCGCACTTCATCGATCCCGTCGTGATCCTGCGCGGCCGAAAGCTCTCCTTCAAGCAGTTCAAGAACGGCACCGTGCTAATCGGCGGCGGCCATCTGGCGACGCCCTATCAGGATCGCAACGAGACGGTGCTGGACTGGAAAAGCCTCGCGACCAGCGCGCGCACCGTGTTCGAGCTGTTTCCGGTGATGCGCGACGCGACGATCATGCGGGCCTGGGCCGGCATCGAGGCGAAGATGAAGGACGATCTGCCCGTGTTCGGGCCGAGTGCCCGCCACAAGGGCCTCTATCACCAGTTCGGCTTCTCGCTGCACGGCTTCCAGCTCGGCCCCGGCGCCGGTGCCGTGATGGCGGAGCTGATCGTCAATGGCGGCACCCAGACCCGAATTAGCGATCTCGGCATCGACCGCTTCCATCCTTCCACGCTCTAGCAACAAGAGGACATCATGAGCATCACCCGCAGCATCCGCACGCCCATCATGCACCGCGCCGTCGAAGCCAATGGCTTCGTCTTCGTCGGCGGCACTATCGCCGACGACACTTCGGTCTCGATGGGCGAGCAGACCCGCAACATCCTCGGCAAGATCGCCGGCTATCTGAAGGAAGCGGGAACCGACAAGACCCGCATCGTCAGCACGTCGATCTTCGTTACCGATCTCTCCAAGAAGAAGGAGATGGACGCGGCCTGGACCGAATTCTTCGGCGACAACCTGCCGACCCGCGCCACCGTCGGCGTCGCCGATCTCGGCGGCGGCGCGCTGATCGAGGTGGTGGTCACCGCGCTCAAGGGCTAACCTGGTCAGTCCGATCTGGTGAACATCCCGACCAGTGTCTCGCGCAGCCAGCGCTGCGCGGGCACTGTGTCGTTGCGCTGGTGCCAGAACAGGCTGACGATGCGCGGCGGGGCCTGAAGCGGAAGCGGCATTGCGTGCAGGAACGGCGCGTGGCGGGACTGCGAGCGCAGATCGCGCGGCAGCACGGCGATGAGATCGGACTGCCGCACGATCTCGTAGGCGGCGCTGTAATGATTGACGGTTGCGACCAGATTGCGTGACAGCCCGCGCGAGGCGAGGAAGAGGTCGTAGGACGGCAGTGTTTTTCCGGCGAGGCTCACATCGACATGCCGGGCGTTGAGGAAGGCGCGCGTGCTCAGCCGCTTCCTGACGGCGAACGGATGGTCGCGTCGCATGAAGCAGGCATAGTCGACGGTCCAGAGCGAGCGTGAGCGAATGGCGGCCGGCTGCTGCGCCTCGTTGACATAGACGCTCAACACGCAGTCGACCCGGTTGTCCTCGAGCTGGTCGGCGATCTCGAGGACGGTGTTGGGGATGGTATGGACGCGCGCCTTCGGCGCGATCTCGCCAAGGTGGTTCACGAGCTTCGGCATGACTAGCGAAGCGACATAGTCCGACATCGACAGGCTGAACTCCCTCTGCGCGCGGCCGGGATCGAAGACCTGTTCGTCGAGCGCGCCGCGCACGCTTTCGAGCGCCTCGCCGATCGGCTCCCACAGCACCACGGCGCGCTGGGTGGGTCGGATCCCGGTGCCTGATCTGACGAACAGGGGATCCCCGAGCGCGTCCCTTAGCCGCGCGAGCGCGTTGCTGACGGCGGGCTGCGTCATCGTCAGCGCGTTGGCGGCGCGGGTGACGCTGCCCTCGGTCATCAGCGCCTCGAAGACTTTCAGGAGGTTGAGGTCGAGCGCGCGGAACGACACGGCGGACATTCACCATAGTGATATATTAGATCATGATTATAAATTATGACGATAATGTCACTTTGTCTATGGTTCCTCACGCGGCGTGCCGGGCCGTCAGATCGAGGGGGACTTTTCATGTCGATGATATCGGCGCGCATCGAGCGCCTTCCGTTTGCACGCTTCCACACGCATCTGCTGCTGATGGGTGGGCTCGGCTACACGTTCGACGCGATGGACGCGGCGGTGCTGGCCTTCATCCTGCCGGTGCTGCGCACGGCCTGGAATTTGTCGAGCGTTCAGATCGGCGTGCTCGGCAGCAGCACCTATATCGGCTTCCTGTTCGGCGCCTTGCTTGCCGGCACCCTGGGCGACCTGATTGGCCGCCGCGCGGTGATGATGTCGGCACTGGCGCTCTATTGCGCCGCATCCATCGTCAGCGCGGCGGTTGATACATGGCCGTCCTTCTTCGCCGCGCGTGTTGTTGCCGGCATGGGGACCGGCGCGGAGAGCGCGATCATCGCGCCCTATCTGGCGGAATTCGTTGCACGGCGTTACCGCGGCAGCTTTACCGGCGCGCTGGCCGGCTTCTTCTCCTTCGGCTTCGTCGCCGCCGCCTTGCTCGGCTACTTCATCGTTCCCGCCTATGAGAACGGCTGGCGCATCGTGCTGGTCATCACGGCCATGCCGGTCGTCATGCTCCTGTGGTGGCGCAGGGCCTTGCCGGAATCGCCGCGTTGGCTCGAGAGCCGGGGACGCGGGAAGGAAGCCGAAGCCACCCTGGACGGCATCGAGGCGGGCTTTGCGCGCGAGGGCCATGTCCTGCCGCAGCCGGTCGTCGAAGCCACAGCACCCGCCGGGACTGCCGGAACGCTGCTCGCCAATTTCGCAGCTCTCTTGGCAGGCCGGCAGGCGCGCATCACCATCATGACCTGGATCATGTGGCTTGCGATCACCTTCAGCTATTATTCGTTCTTCGTCTGGATCCCCGGCCTTCTGGTCCAGAACGGCATGAGCATCACCAAGAGCTTCGCCTACTCGATCGCGATCTACTGCGCGCAGATCCCCGGCTATTTCAGCGCCGCCTGGTTCAACGAGCGCATCGGCCGGCAGGCGACGATCGCGACCTACATGGTGCTCGGCGGCGTCAGTGCGCTCGGGCTCGCCTTCGCGCAGGGCGACCAGCAGATCATGCTAGCGGGAATCTTGCTGTCCTTCTTCATGAACGGCACCTATGCGGGCGTCTATGCCTACACGGCCGAGGTGTTTCCGACGGCGGTGAGAACCACCGGCGCCGGGCTTGCCTCCGCGATCGGCCGCATCGGTGCGATCGTGTCGCCGATCCTGGTCGGCTACCTCTATCCCAATTTCGGCTTCGCCGGCGTGTTCGGCCTTACCACCAGCGTGTTGCTGTTAGGCGCGCTCACCGTGGTGCTGATGGGGGTGCCGACGCGCGGCCGTTCGCTGGAAGAGATTGCGGCCGGTGAAGTCGCATGATTCGGACGAAACACCGCGCCGATCCCTGGCTCTGCGCCGTCGCGGCCGCGCAGGGCGGGCCGGATCAGCCGGATGCGCTGTTCGCGGCGCTCGACGAAGCCTTGAAGTCGGTGATCGGGCACAAGCTGTTCACGATCCTGACCTATGACGGCGACAGCGGCGAAGCGGCGCGCCTCTATTCCAATCTTCCCGGACCCTATCCCGCGGGTGGACGCAAGCGCTTGGCGCCGGGCCCGTGGACCGAGGCCGTTCTCGACCGCGGCGAAGCCTATATCGGCCGAACAAAGGACGATCTGCGCACGGTGTTTTCCGACCACGAGCTGATCGCCTCGCTCGGCTGCGAGAGCGTGCTCAACATGCCCGTGCGCTGGTGCGGGCGCACGCGCGGCTCGCTCAACCTGCTTCATGAGGCGCGCTGGTATGGCGAGGACGACGTCGCCGCGTGTCTCCCGTTCGCCCAGCTCGCCTTGCCCGCGCTGCTCACATCGTCCTGACCAGACAGGAAGCCGCCATGTCCAGTGTGCTCTTTGAGAACGCCAATCTGCTTGATCCGCTTCAGCCGGACTTGCTGGAGGGCTATCACGTGCTGGTCGAGGACAATCTGATCAAGGAGGTCTCGGACCGGCCGTTGCAGGCGTCGGCGGGCAGGACCATCGATCTGAAGGGCAAGACGCTGATGCCCGGCCTGATCGACCTGCATGTGCACGCGATTGCCGTCGAGCTCAATCTGGCGCAGCAGGTGCGCATGCCAAACGTGCTGGTGACGCTGCGCTCGACGCTGCTGTTGCGCGGCATGCTGCGGCGAGGTTTTACGACCGTCCGCGACGCCGGCGGCGCCGGCCATGCGCTGAAGCAGGCGATCGAGACCGGCCTGACTGATGGTCCGCGGCTGTTCGTCTCCGGCCGCGCGCTCAGCCAGACCGGTGGGCACGGCGACATGCGGTCGCGCTCGGATTACCTCGCCAGCGACGCGCCCTGTCCCTGCTGCGTGCGCGTCGGCGCGCTGGCGCGCGTCGCCGACGGTGTCGACGGCGTGCGCAAGGCGGCGCGCGAGGAGCTCCAGATGGGCGCCGACCAGATCAAGATCATGGCCTCCGGCGGCGTCGCATCGCCGACCGATCCGGTCGGCGCCTTCGGCTACTCCGAGGACGAGATCCGCGCCATCGTCGAGGAGGCGCAGGGCCGCCAGACCTATGTGCTTGCCCATGCCTACACCGCCGCGGCGATCGCGCGTGCGGTCCGCTGCGGCGTTCGCACCATCGAGCACGGCAACCTCGTCGACGAGCCGACCGCGCGCCTCATGGCCGAGCAGGGCGCCTATGTGGTGCCGACGCTTGTTACCTATGAAGCTCTGGCCAACGAGGGCGCCCAGTACGGCCTGCCGCCCGAAAGCGTGGCCAAGATCGCTGACGTGCGCGACGCCGGCCTGCGCTCGCTCGAGATCTATCGCAAGGCCGGGGTGAAGATGGGTTTTGGCAGCGATCTGCTTGGACCGTCCCAGCGCCTCCAGAGCAACGAATTCCGCATCCGCGCCGAAATTCTCGGAGCGCGCGAGACCATCGCCAGCTCGACCGTGATCGGTGCCGAGGTACTCGGCATGGAGGGCAAGCTCGGCCGAATCGTGCCCGAAGCTTTTGCGGACCTGCTGGTGGTCGAAGGCAACCCGCTGCGTGACGTTACGTGCCTGCTCGGTCAGGGCGAGCGCATTCCGCTGGTGATGAAAGCGGGCAAGTTCCAGTTCGACAGGCTGGCCGCGTAGTTGCGTCGCGCCGCGTCAGATGCCGCTTGATCTCGTGCTTCGGCAGGACTAATTGCCGGCTCTCAATCAGGACATTCGCAGCCATGGATACGACCCCGACCGCAAAGCCGACCTGCCTTGCTCACGGGGAATTCCATGCCTGCTTCAATCGTCCTGTCCCGCCTGTCGCTGTCCACGCCTGACGGCTGTTCTCTCCTTTCCGACATCGACCTGACATTCAGCGCCGAGCGAACCGGCCTCGTCGGTCGCAATGGCGTTGGAAAATCCATCCTGCTCGCGTCGATCACGAGAGAGCACGTTCCTCAGTCAGGACGCGTTCTCGTCAACGGAACGGTTGGGCTGTTGCGCCAGGACGCCCAGCTCCCTGCGGCCGCGACGGTGATCGACCTGTTCGGTGCACGACGCGCCCTGGCGCTATTTCGCCGGGCCGAGCGCGGCGATGCCTCGGCCGACGAAGTCGCCGACGTCGACTGGACTCTCGAAACGCGGCTTGCGTCCGCCCTTGCGCGTGTCGGGTTCGAACTCGCTCCCGACACGGAGCTGTCCTGCTTGTCGGGCGGCCAGGTCACAAGAGTTCGTCTCGCCGCGCTGGTCTTCGCAGAGCCGAACTTCCTGCTCCTGGACGAGCCCACCAACAATCTCGATCGGGATGGACGCAGAGCCGTGATTGAGCTGCTCGCCGCCTGGCGCGGCGGCGCGATCGTCGTCAGCCATGACCGGGATCTGCTCGAGACGATGGACGCCATCGTCGAGCTGACGTCGCTTGGAGCCTCGCGATATGGCGGCAACTGGAGCAGGTACCGCGAACAGAAGTCCGTCGAACTCGATGCTATCAGGCACGATCTCGCCCATGCCGAGAAGCGTCTGCTCGAGATCGGCAGCAGTGCGCAGGAAGCAGCCGAAAGGAAAGCGCGCAAGGACAGCGGCGGAAAGAAGAAACGCGCCAAGGGCGACATGCCGCGCATTCTGGCCGGTGCGCGCAGGGATCGCAGCGAGGATAGCGGCGGAAAGAATGCGCAGATCGCCGAGAGGCGGCGCGTCAACGCGCTTGACGCGGTCGATACTGCGCGTCGGCGCATCGAGATTCTTCAGCCGCTATCCGTTAAACTGCCCTCGACGCATCTGCCTGCGGGACGGGAGATGGTTTGGTTCGATCAGGTCCGCGCGGGCTATCGGCCGGAGCGGCCGGTCTTGCGCGATCTATCGCTCTCGATCATCGGGCCGGAGCGCGTAGCAATTGTCGGGCCGAACGGCTCGGGCAAGACCACGCTGCTGAAGCTCATTGCCGGAGAGATGCATCCTGTTGCGGGCACCGTGCGGGTCAAGCCCGGTTTCGAGCTGTTCGACCAGAAGGTCAGCCTGCTCGATCCCGCGGTCTCCATCCTGGACAATTTTGGGCGCCTCAATCCAGGGGCGGGTGCGAATGAGTGCCACGCCGCCCTGGCTCGCTTCATGTTTCGCGCCGATGCGGCCCTGCAGATTGTCGGGAGCCTGAGCGGCGGTCAATTGTTTCGCGCAGGTCTCGCCTGCGTGTTGGGCGGGTCGACGCCGCCATCTCTGCTGATCCTGGATGAGCCGACCAATCATCTGGATATCGAGTCCATCGAAGCCGTCGAAGCAGGACTGCGGGCCTATGACGGCGCGCTGCTCGTCGTCAGTCATGATGAGGCGTTCTTGCGGGCAATAGGGATTACGCGCCGGCTCGATCTCGCCGACCAAGCAGATTGTTCGGCCGGATAGAACTATGATGCCGGTCGGGGGCAGATGATCTTTCGCCCTGGAAGGAGCAAATCCATCCGTGTCAGCCCGCCAACGCGGCGCGGAACCACGGAGAAGGCAATGTCCAACGCAAACGGAAAAGTCGCTGTTGTCACCGGTGGCTCGCGCGGCATCGGCGCCGTGATCGCCGATCGGCTCGCCGGTGACGGCTTTGCGGTCGTCATCAATTATGTGGGCAGTGCTGCGGAGGCGGAAGCGCTGGCCAGCAAGATCAAGCAGGCCAATGGCCGCGCGATCGCCGCGCAGGCCGACGTCAGCGACGCGGGTGCGGTGGAACGCATGTTCGATACGGCGGAGGCCGCGTTCGGCGGCGTCGACGTGCTGGTCAACAATGCGGGCATCATGCGGCTCGCGGCGATCGCCGATGCCGACGAAACCGTCTTCGACAGCCAGATCGCCATCAATCTGAAGGGCACCTTCAATACGTTGCGCGAGGCCGCGCGCCGGCTGCGCAATGGCGGTCGCATCGTCAATCTATCGTCGAGCCAGGTCGGCCTTCTGTCTCCGACCTATGGCATCTATGCCGCGACCAAGGCGGCGGCCGAAGCCTTGACGCATGTGCTGGCCAAGGAGCTGCGCGGGCGCAACATCACCGTGAACGCCGTCGCACCGGGACCGACCGCAACAAAGCTCTTCCTCGATGGCAAGACGAAGGAGGTGATCGATCACCTCAGCAAGCTCGCGCCGCTGGAGCGGCTTGGCCAGCCTTCGGATGTCGCTGGGACGGTCTCGTTCCTCGTCGGCCCCGACGGCGGCTGGATCAACGGCCAGGTGCTGCGCGCCAATGGCGGGATCATCTGATCCCCCGGCCGATGGAGGTTGTGGCTGATTTGCGCGTCCTACGTTGACGCACTGCCGCCCGGTTCAAGCGCCTCGCCCATCTCCAGCGGATGGGCCATGGTCTGGTGCAGCGCGTCCCTGTCGAGCTCGCCCTCGGAGATGCTGATGACGACGCAGGCAACACCGTTGCCGATCAAATTGGTCAGCGCGCGGCATTCGCTCATGAACTTGTCGATGCCGACCAGGATCGCGATCGACTGGATCGGAATATCAGGGACGATCGAGAGCGTGGCGGCGAGCGTGATGAAACCGGCGCCGGTCACGCCCGAAGCGCCCTTCGAGGTGATCATGGCGATGCCGAGAACACCGAGCTCCTGCCAGATGGTCAGATGCGTGTTGGTCGCCTGCGCCAGGAACAGAGTGGCCAGCGTCATGTAGATGTTGGTGCCGTCGAGGTTGAAGCTGTAGCCGGTCGGGATGACGAGGCCGACCACCGAGCGCGAGGCGCCGAGATGCTCCATCTTCTGGATCATCTGCGGCAGCACCGTCTCGGACGAGGAGGTGCCGAGCACGATCAGCAGTTCGTCCTTGATGTAGGCGATGAAACGCAGGATCGAGAAGCCCGAGAGCCGCGCGATTGAACCCAGCACGATCAGCACGAACAGCATGCTGGTCAAATAAAACGTGCCGATCAGCGCGGCGAGGTTGAGCAGCGAGCCAAGGCCGTAGGCGCCGACGGTGAACGCCATCGCGCCGAAGGCGCCGATCGGGGCGACGCGCACGATGATGCGGATGATGCCGAAGAACATCTTTGCGGCCTTGTCGACCGCGTCCGCGATCGGCTCGCCGGCCTTGCCGAGGAAGGCGATGGCGAAGCCCGACAGGATCGAGATCAGGAGCACCTGGAGCAGGTCGCCGCGCGCGACCGCGCCGAAATAGCTGTCGGGGATGATCGCCATCAGGTGGGCGACGAGGCCCTCTTCCTTCGCCTTGGTGACGTAGGTCGCGACCGACTTCGGATCGATCGTGGACGGATCGATGTTGAAGCCGTGCCCAGGCTGGAGCACCTCGCCGACGAGCAGGCCGACGGCGAGCGCCACCGTCGAGACCGTCTCGAAATAGATCAGCGACTTCAGTCCGACCCGCCCGACCCGCTTGAGGTCGCCCATCGAGGAGATGCCGTGCACCACGGTGCAGAAGATCACCGGTGCGATCATCATCTTGATCAGTGCGATGAAACCATCGCCGAGCGGCTTTAGCGCCTTGCCAAGATCGGGATAGGAATAGCCGATGAGCACTCCGAGTGCGATCGCGATCAGGACCTGGATATAGAGGATCTTGTACCAGGGCTGATGCCGGCGATGGACGGCTGGCTGGATCGCAATCTGTGTCATATGGTATGCCCCGGAACGCATTGATCTTGCATGATTTACATCATCATGTGATGGCCGCCGCAGAAGCGACAATCACATTTTTGTCGGTTTGCACGAACATCGATCGCTGCACCGCAACTCGGGGGGAACATGTCGACTGCATCGGGCTCTGAAGAGCAAGCGCAACGCGATTCTCCAAAACGCTATTTTCCAGATTGGAAACTGAAGACCTCCGGCGTGATCATGCCCGAGGAGCGGCTGCCGCTGGGACAGACGATTGTCGCCGGCTTCCAGCACGGCGTTGCGATGTCGGGCGGAACCATCATCGCGCCGCTGCTGATGGGCTTCGATCCCAATGTTGCGTTGTTGTTCTCCGGCGTCGGCACGCTGATCTTCTTCGTGGCCGTCGCGGGACGCGTGCCGAGCTATCTCGGCTCGAGCTTCGCCTTCATCGCCGTCGTCATCGCCGCCACCGGCTATGCCGGGCACGGATCGAACCCGAACCTGTCGGTCGCGCTCGGCGGGATCATCGGGGCCGACGTGCTGTACGGCGTGATCGCGCTAATCGTGATGTGGTCGGGCCTCAGTTGGGTCGAGCGATTGATGCCGCCGGTCGTCACCGGCGCCGTGGTCGCAGCCATCGGCCTCAATCTCGCGCCCGTCGCCGTCAAATCGGTGAGCGGCAGCTCGTTCGATACCTGGATCGGGCTGCTGACCGTGCTGATCATCGGCGTGGTCGCCGTGGCGGCCCCGGGCCTTTGGCGTCGTCTGCCGATCATCCTCGGTGCGATCGGCGGATATTTGCTGTACTGGCTGCTCGCGAACGGCTTTGGCTTGGGCAAGCCGATCGACTTAGCGCAGCTCTCGGCCGCGTCGTGGATCGGCCTGCCGAATTTCACCACGCCGAGCTTCCAGGCCGATGCAATTGTTCTGATCGCGCCGGTCGCGATCATCCTCGTCGCCGAGAACCTCGGCCACATCAAGGCCATCGGCGCGATGACGGGACGAAGCCTCGACGGCTTCCTTGGCCGTGCGCTGTTGGGCGACAGCCTGGCAACGATCGTGTCGGCCTGCGGCGGCGGCACAGGTGTTACGACCTATGCCGAGAACATCGGCGTGATGGCGGCGACGAAGGTCTATTCAACGCTGCTGTTTGCCTTTGCGGCCACGGTTCGATCCTGCTCGGCTTCTCGCCGAAATTCGGCGCGCTGATCCTGTCGATCCCGGGTCCTGTGATCGGCGGCCTCTCTATCGTGCTGTTCGGACTGATCGCCGCGATGGCGGGCCGGATCTGGGTCGAGAACAAGGTCGACTTCGCAAATCCTGCCAACCTGATCACCGTCGCAGTGGCGTTGACTGCAGGCGCCGGCGACCTCACGCTCAAGTTCGGTGCGTTCACCATCGGTGGGATCGGCACCGCAACCTTTGGCGCCATCATCCTGTACCAGATCCTGACTTCACTCGCGCGCCGCGCGGAGTGAATCCCAGGGATGCGCTGAGGGATGGAACAAAACACGCCTTCCGTCGATGATGAGGCATTCCGGAGAGAACCCATGCCGCAAACCGATCGCTCAACCCAGTTTCCCTCGCGCCTTGTCGGCCAATGTGTGCTGGTGACCGGCGCCTCCCAGGGCATCGGCCGCGCCGTGGCCATTCGGCTTGCCCAGGAAGGCGCGACGGTTGCCATCAACTATTTCGGTCATCCCGAGAAAGCCGAGGAGACGCTCGCGCTCGCACGGACGGCATCGAGCGACCGTGGCCACGGCAGGCTCGATCATTTCATCGTCAAGGCCGACGTCGGCAACGAGCAGGAAATCGCCGCGATGTTCGAGACGATCCTGGCGCGCTGGAAGCGACTCGACTGTCTCGTCAACAATGCCGGCTTCCAGCGGGAATCGCCGAGTGAGGAGCTCGACGTCGAAACCTATCGCCGCATCATCGACGTCAATCTCAATGGCGCCGTGCTCTGCGCGCAGAAGGCGCTCGCGCATTTCGTCGCGCGCGGCGGAGGCGGCAACATCATCAACTGCTCCAGCGTCCACCAGATCATTCCGAAGCCGGGCTATCTCGCCTATTCGATCAGCAAGGGCGGCATGGCCAATCTGACGCGCACCTTAGCGCTCGAATTCGCAGGCCGTGGCATTCGCGTCAACGCGGTCGGGCCGGGCGCGATCGATACGCCGATCAACGCGGCATGGACCGGCGATCCCGAAAAGCGCGGCGGCGTCACCAGCCACATCCCGCTCGGACGCGTCGGAACACCGGAGGAGATCGCCGCCGTGTTCGCCTTCCTCGCCTCGGATGATGCGAGCTACATCACCGGGCAGACCATCTACGCCTGTGGAGGCCTGACGTTGTTTCCGGAATTTCGCGAGAACTGGGCGAGTTAGTGGGCTTCCTGGCCATCTGGCAAAAGCGGTCGGCGCAGACTACATCTGCGCCATGGCAAAACCCCCGCTCGAAGATTTCGTTGACCGGCACGAGCGTCTGTTCGTGCTGACCGGGGCCGGCTGTAGCACGAATTCGGGCATCCCCGACTATCGCGACAGCCAAGGCAACTGGAAACGAACCCAGCCGGTCAACTTCCAAGCTTTCATGACGGAGGAGCGCACGCGCCAACGCTATTGGGCACGCAGCCTGATCGGATGGCGGCGGTTCGGCCAGGCCCGCCCGAACGACGCACATCACGCGCTCGCCCGTCTCGAGGCGGACGGGCGGTGTGGCATGCTCCTGACCCAGAACGTCGACCGGCTGCATCAATCCGCCGGCCACCGGCAGGTGATCGATCTGCATGGCCGGCTCGATCTGGTCCGTTGCATGGGATGCGGCGGGAAGACCCCGCGCAATGAATTCCAGGATGTGCTTGGCCGCGCTAATGCGGGATGGCTGGCGCTCGATGCCGCGGATGCGCCCGACGGCGACGCTGATCTGGAGGAGGCGGATTTCTCCTCGTTCGAGGTGCCGGCCTGCGAGTCCTGCGGCGGCATTCTCAAGCCCGACGTCGTGTTCTTCGGCGAGAACGTGCCCCGCGACGTCGTCTCGACCGCGCAGGATCATCTGGAGCAGGCCGACGCCATGCTGGTCGTCGGCTCCTCGCTGATGGTCTATTCCGGCTTCCGCTTCGTGCAGACGGCCGCGCGCCGGAAAATTCCGATCGCCGCGGTCAATCTCGGGCGCACCCGTGCGGACGATCTGCTCACGCTCAAGATCGAGCAGCGCTGCGAAGCGGCGCTTGCATTCCTGCTCTGAATGCGCGCGAGGCGAACACGGCTTGCCTATTGCAGCTTGCCTATTGCATAGGTGCCAAGCAGAATAGCCGGACGCAGCGTTGCAAGCGCCGTCGCTGGCATGGAAATTGCTGCGCTTTTGTCCCCAGTCTTGACGATCAGCACGGAGAATTTTGGAATGCTTGAGGGAGCCGAGGTGCGGCTTGCCGTCGATATCGGTGGCACGTTCACGGATATCGTGCTGGACATGGGGCAGAATCGCAAGACGCGCAAGCTGCTGACGACGCCCGCGCGCCCCGAAGAAGCGGTGCTGGACGGGATGCGTCTCATTCTGGCCGATGCGCGCGCACACATCAGCGACATCGATGTCTTCATTCACGGCACCACGCTCGCGACCAACGCCATCATCGAGCGGCGCGGCGCGAAGACGGCGCTGGTCGCGACCGAAGGCTTTCGAGACGTGCTCGATATCGGCACCGAGAGCCGTTACGACCAATACGACCTCGCGATCGACAAGCCGAGGCCGCTGGCGCCGCGGAACTTGCGCTTCACCGTTCCCGAGCGCATCGACGCGCATGGTGCCGTCCGCCTCCCGCTCGACGAAGCCGCGGTGCGCGCGCTCGCGCCGAAGTTGCGCGCGCTGAACGTCGAAAGCGTCGCGATCGCCTTCCTGCATTCCTACGCCAATCCTGAGCATGAGCGGCGCGCGGCTGCAATCCTCGAGGAGGAGATGCCCGGTGTCTCCGTGACGGCGTCCTCTTCCGTGTGCCCGGAAATTCGCGAATATGAGCGCACCTCGACCGCGGTCGCCAATGCCTATGTGCAGCCCTTGATCGCTGGCTATCTCGCGCGCATGGCGGACGCATTGCAGGTCGAGCAGTTTCGCGGCGCGATCTATCTCGTGACCTCGGGCGGCGGCGTCACCTCGATCGAGACGGCGCGGCGATTTCCGGTGCGCCTGGTCGAATCCGGGCCTGCCGGCGGTGCCATTTTCGCTGCGCAGATCGCCGCGCGTCTCGGCGAGAGCAAGGTGCTGTCCTTCGACATGGGTGGCACCACCGCAAAAATCTGCCTGATCGAGAAGTACCAGCCCGAGACCTCGCGCGTGTTCGAGGTCGATCGTGCCGCGCGTTTCCTGAAAGGCTCCGGCCTGCCGGTGCGCATTCCCGTGATCGAGATGGTCGAGATCGGCGCCGGCGGCGGCTCCATCGCGCATGTCGACGCCATGAAGCGCGTCACCGTCGGCCCCGAAAGCGCCTCGTCGGAGCCGGGCCCCGCCTGCTACGGCCGCGGCGGCCTGCGCCCAGCCGTGACGGATGCGGACGTCGCGCTTGGCATGATCGATCCCGACGACTTCGCAGGCGGTACGATCAAGCTCAGCCCGGAGCTTTCGAAACAGGCGCTGCTGCGTGCCGTCGGCGAGCCGCTGGGTCTATCGGCGGAAACCGCGGCTTACGCCGTGCACGAGGTCGTCTGCGAGAACATGGCGAGCGCGGCGCGCGTGCATGCGGTCGAGCGTGGCGCGGTGGTCGGCCAACATACGCTGATCGCCTTTGGTGGCGCCGCGCCGCTGCATGCGGCGCGTGTTGCCGAGAAGATCGGCGTCTCTCGCGTGATTGTGCCGTCGAATGCCGGTGTCGGCTCCGCGGTCGGATTCCTTGCCGCTCCCATCGCCTATGAGCTGGTGCGCAGCCGTCACGTCCGGCTCGATGATTTCGACACCGAGGCGGTCTCCGACCTCTTGCAGGAGATGGCGACCGAAGCCCGCGCGCTGGTCGAGCCCGGTGCCGCCGGCGCGCCGGTGCGCGAACGGCGCGCCGCTTTCATGCGCTATGTCGGCCAGGGCCATGAGATCTCGATCGCGCTGCCGAACCGGCCGTTGGCGACGACCGATCTCGCCGGCCTGCGCCAACAGTTCGAGGCGGATTATGCGGCGATGTTCGAGCGGCCGATCCCGGGTGCTGCGATCGAGGTCTTGAGCTGGTCGGTGCTCGCCACCACTGAGGCGCGCAATCCGCCGGTCGTCGCTGGCGTTACGCGCAAGCCCGCCGGCAAGGCGTCCGGTAGCCGCAAATTCTTCGACGGCCGGGCAGGGGAGGTGATCGAGATCCCGCTCTATCGCCGCGAGGACATGGCGCCGGGCGCGACGATTGCGGGCCCCGCCGTGATCGCCGAGGACGAGACATCAACTTTTGTCTCGACCAGTTTTGACGCCCATATCGACGGTGCCGGCAGCATCGTCATGGAACGGAAGGCGGCCTAACCATGAGCAAGCCAAGCGGCGCGAGCCTGATCGACCTCCAGATCATGTGGCACCGGCTGATCGCCGTGGTCGAGGAGCAGGCGCAGGTGCTTTTGCGCACGGCCTTCAGCCCGATCGTGCGTGAATGCGGCGACCTCTCGGCCGGCGTGTTCGACCTCAAGGGGCGGATGCTGGCGCAGGCGGTGACGGGCACGCCCGGCCACGTCAACTCGATGGCCGAATCGGTCAAGCACTTCATCGCGCAGTTTCCGATCGAGACGATGAAGGAGGGCGACGCCTACATCACCAACGATCCCTGGATGGGCACCGGTCATCTCAACGATTTCGTCGTCACCACGCCCTGCTTCAAGGACGGCAAGCCGGTCGCGCTGTTCTCCTGCACCAGTCATCTCATGGACATCGGCGGCATCGGCTTCGGGCCCGACGCCACCGACGTGTTCATGGAGGGGCTCTACATCCCCATGCTGAAGCTGATCGACCAGGGCGTCGTCAACGAGACGCTGATGGCGATGATCCGCACCAACACGCGCCTGCCGATCGACACCGAGGGCGACACCTATTCGCTCGCCGGCTGCAACGATGTCGGCTGCGAGCGCCTGGTCGAGATGATGACCGAGTTCGGCATCGACACGCTCGATGAGCTCGGCGACTACATCTGCGACCGCTCGCGCGAGGCCGTGCTGGCCGAGATCGCCAAGCTGCCGAAGGGAAGCTGGCGCAACAGCATGGTCGTCGACGGCTATGATGCGCCGGTCACGCTGGCCGCGACGCTGACCATTTCCGATGCGGGTATTCACGTCGACTTCGACGGCACTTCGGCCGCCTCGAAGTTCGGCATCAACGTGCCCTTGTCCTACACCACGGCCTACACCGTGTTCGGCCTCGGCTGCGTCGTCGCCTCGCAGATCCCGAACAATGCCGGCTCGCTCTCGCCGCTGACGGTGTCGGCTCCCCCTGGCGCGATCCTCAATGCGCCGAAGCCCGCGCCGGTGGCTTCGCGCCACATCGTCGGCCAGATGCTGCCCGACGTCGTATTCGGCTGCCTGCGCCAGATCATTCCCGAGGACGTGCCGGCGGAAGGCACCTCCTGCCTGTGGAATCTCAACGTGCGCGGACAGACCCGCAGCGGCGCCGGCGGCAATTACGGATTCTCGATGGCGGTGACCAGCAATGGCGGCACCGGCGCGCGCTTTGCGAAGGACGGGTTGTCGGCCACCGCCTATCCCAGCGGCGTCCGCGGCACGCCGGTGGAGATCGCGGAGACGCAGACGCCTTTGATCTTCTGGCGCAAGGAGCTGCGGCCGGATTCCGGCGGGGCAGGGCGCACCCGCGGCGGACTTGGCCAGATCATCGAGGTCGGCAGCGGCGTCGATGCGCCGTTCGATATTCTCGCGGCATTCGACCGCATCGATCATCCGCCGCGCGGGCGCGACGGCGGCCGTGACGGCGAGGCCGGCTATGTCGGCCTGAAGTCCGGAAAGAAGCTGCGCGGCAAGGGCTTTCAGCAGGTGCCGCCGGACGACCGGCTGGTGGTGCTGACGCCCGGCGGCGCCGGCATCGGCGATCCCCGGCAGCGCGCGCAGACGGCCGTCAATGACGACGTCGAAAGCGGCCTGGTGTCCTCAGAGAATGCAGTTGCGGTTTACGGGTACGCGCGGTGACGAGCCGGCAACCGCGTGCCGATGTCAGTGAAACGGAGAGGCGAATGATCACGCGACGGACCTTCACCGCGGGCGCAGCCACGCTGCTCGCCGCCACCCAGATCTCCACCCGCGCGCGGGCGGCAACCGTAAGCTGGGACATGTCGACGGTCTGGCCCGACGGCAATTTCCACACCCAGAACGCGTTTGCTTTCGCGGAAGAGGTCAAGAAGCAGACCGAGGGCGCGGTCAGCATCACCGTGAAGGCCGGCGGCCAGCTCGGCTTCAAGGGACCCGAGCACCTGCGCGCCGTGCGCGACGGCCTGGTGCCGCTCGCCGACGTCCTCAACATCCAGCAGGTTGGCGACGAGCCTTTCATGGGCGTCGAGAGCATCCCGTTCCTGTGCAGCTCGATGGACGAATTGAAGGTGCTGCACAAACATGTGCGGCCCGAATACGAGAAGGTTGCCGCGCGCAACAACCAGAAGATCCTCTACATCGTGCCGTGGCCGACGCAGTATCTGCACCTCAAGGTCAAGATCGCCGACGTCGACGGGTTGAAGAACATCAAGATCCGCGTGCCCGACAAGGGTGCCGTCGACATGCTGTCCGCCGTTGGCATGGCGCCGATCATGATCCCCTGGGGTGAAACGATTCCCGCGCTGGCCTCGGGAGCAGTGTCGGGCGTCTCCACCTCCGCGGTGTCGGGCGTCGACGGCAAGTTCTGGGAATTCCTGAAATACGTCTACCCGACCAACCATGTCTGGTCGTCGCAGATGCTCACCGTCAATCTCGATTCCTGGAAGGCGCTGAGCAGCGACCAGCAGCAACAGGTCGCAGCCATTGCCGCGAAGATGGAGCCGGCTTTCTGGGCGAACTCGCTCAAGGCCGACGTCGACAGCCTCAACCGCCTTAAGGAGGGCGGCATGGAGGTAGTGCCGGTCACGGCTGCGATGATGACGGACATCCGAGCCAAGACCGCGCCGCAGCTCGATGCCTTCCTCAAGCGGGTGCCGGCGGCGGACAAGCCGGTGCGGGCCTATCTCGCCGAAATGAAGCGCTGAGGATTTCGCGGTGACGACTGTCCTGCCCGCAGCTCCCCAAAGCCTCAATGCGGCGGCGCCGGCGCCGCTGCGGCTTCTGCTCGACGGCATCGATCGTCTCGGCCGGCTCGACGGCTGGATCGGCGGCGGCTGTCTGTTGACGCTGACGCTGTTGATGCTGTGCGAGGTCGCGACCCGCTTCCTCTCCAACTTCCTTCCGTTCTTTCCGCCGACGATCTCGATCGCCTGGGAATATTCCTCCTACCTGATGGCGGCGTCTTTCACCTTCGGCGCGGCGATGACGCTGCGCGTCGGCGGCCACATCCGCGTCGTGCTGCTGCTGAAGAACGTGCCGCCGCTGGTGCAGCGTACGATGGAAATCCTCTCGGCGGCCGCAGGCTTCACCTTCATGGCCTTCCTGACATCGGCCATGGCAAAATTCGCCTGGGGCGCGTTCGCCCGCGGCCAGGTGTCGACCTCGAGCGACACCCCGCTGTGGTTTCCGCAGGCCGTCGTCACTTTCGGAATGCTGCTGCTCACGCTTCAGTTCCTCGCGCGCGCGATCCAGGCGGTGCTCGGCCTGCCGCTGGAGGATCATCGCATGAAGGCCTCTCCCGTCGAATGATCGCGCTCGCGCCTGTGACCGGATACCGGATTCCATGACCATCGAAGTCGTCGCCTTGTTCGTGATTCTCTTTGCGCTGCTGGCGGGAGGCTTGTGGATCGGCCTGACGCTTGCGCTCACCGCGACGCTGCTGCTCGCGACGTTCCGCTCGATCCCGCTCGACAAGCTCTTGCCGCAATACGCCTGGAACATCCTGACCACGCAGGAGCTGCTGGCGCTGCCGTTGTTCATCCTCATGGGCGAGCTGCTGTTCCGCACGCGTCTGTCGCGCTCGCTGTTTCAGGGGCTCGCGCCATGGGCCGGACTGCTGCCGGGCCGCCTTCTGCATGTGAACGTGATCGGCTGCACCATCTTCGCGGCGATCTCGGGCTCCTCGGCCGCGACCACGCAGGTGATCGGCCGCATGTCGCTCAACGAGCTCGTGCGCCGCGGCTATTCGCGTGACATCGCGATCGGCTCGCTCGCCGGCGCCGGCACGCTCGGCTTTCTGATTCCGCCGTCCAACATCATGATCATCTACGGCGTGCTCGGCGACGTCTCTATCTTGAAGCTTTTCACGGCCGGCGTCCTGCCGGGCCTGCTGCTGGCCGCCACCTTCATGGGCTGGGTCATGCTGCACACGACCCTCAACGGCACGCTGGTGCCGGAGAGCGAAGCAAAACTATCGCAGGTGCCGTGGCGCGAGCGCTTCGCCGCGCTGAAGGACCTCGCACCGGCGCTGTTCCTGATCGCCTGCGTGCTCGGCTCGATGTATGGCGGGCTCGCGACTCCCTCGGAAGCCGCTGCCGTCGGCGTGCTCGGCGCGGCGCTGGTCGCCTGGGCGCAAGGCTCGATGTCGCAGCAGGTGATACGCGACGTGCTGATCGGCTCCGTCGTCACCTGCTCGATGATCGCGCTGATCGTGCTCGGCGCCTCGATCCTCGGCAACGCGGCGGCCTTCCTCGGCATCCCGCAGGCGGTCGCCGCCTTCGTCAAGGGCCTGGGGTTGTCGCCCTTCATGCTGATCGTCGTGCTGATCATCTTCTATCTCATCCTCGGCTGCTTCCTCGACGGCTTCTCGATGATCGTGATGACCTTGCCGATCGTGCTGCCGATCGTGAAGGGGGCGGGCTTCGACGAAATCTGGTTCGGCATCTTCCTGGTGCTCGCGGTCGAGATGGCGCAGATCACGCCGCCGGTCGGGTTCAATCTGTTCGTCATCCAGGGCCTGACCGATGACGGCCTCGGCTACATCGCGCGCGTCACGATGCCATACTTGCTCATCATGGTCGGCTTCGTGCTGCTGCTGACGCTCTGGCCCGGCATCGTCACGATCCTGCCAAGGGTGCTGTACGGATAAAGCTGCGCCGTCCCGGCCGTGGAGCCGGGACGGCGTCTCAATCGATCGGGCTTTACGCCGCCGCCTTCTTCCGGGCCTGCTCGGCCTTGTAAAGCTCGAACTCCTCCGCGATCGCCTTCGCGACCGAGGGCCGCGCGCGCAGGCGTTCGTAGTAGGCTTTCAGGTTCGGCCATTTCGCGAGCTCGATCGGCGGCGTCGCCATGGTCCAGTTGATGACCGTGACCAGGTAGGCATCGGCGACGCTGAAATGATCGAGCAGGAAGTCGCGGCCCTTCAGGTAGTTGTCGAGATAGTCCAGCCGCGACAGGTTCTTCTCCAGCACGTAGGCTTTTGCGTCCTGCGGCGCCTTGCGGTCGAGCACGGGCACGAACAGGCCCTTGTGCAGCTCGGTCCCGATGAAGCAGAGCCATTGATGCAGGCGTGTGCGATCGATGCCGGGTCGCGTGCCGATGCCGGACTGCGGGAAGAGGTCGGCGATGTATTGCAGGATCGCCGCGTTCTCGGTCAGCACCACGCCCTCGTCGGTGCGCAGCGTCGGCACCAGGCCGATCGGGTTCACGGCGCGGAAGTCGGAGCCGTCGTTCAGCACTGTCTTGGTCGGCGGATCGACTTCGAGATAGTTCGCCTCGGCGCCGGCCTCATACAGCGCGACGCGGGTCGCCATCGAACAGGCGAGCGGCGAGAAATAAAGATCCATCTTTAGCCTCCTTGGGCAATTCCTTGAGTGTTTCTTCGGGAGTCGCGCAACCTGGCCAGATTGATTTTTGTACTGTCTTGCATATTATATCGACGGTCAAGGATTATCTTGCGAAATGGTACAAAAATCGAAGGCTCCACCTGCCGTGCCCGGGCAGCCCAAACGCCGCGGACGTCCGCGCGCCTACGAGCCCGACGTTGCGCTCGGCAAGGCGCTCGATCTGTTCCGCACCCAGGGGTTTGCGGCGACCTCGCTCGATGATCTCAGCGAAGCCACCGGCATGAACCGGCCGAGCCTCTATGGCGCCTTCGGTGACAAGCGCGAGCTCTATATCAAGAGCTACCAGCGCTACCGCGAGGACGCGCGGGCGTCGATGGTCGCGATCTTCCGTGAGGAGATGCCGCTGCGCCAGCGGCTGGAGCGCATCTTCGCCTCAGCGCTGAACATCTATCTTTCCGGCGAAACCGGTCCACGCGGCTGCTTCACGGTGGTCACCGCGGCATCCGAAGCCGTCAGCGATCCCGACATCCGCGCCATGGTGCTGGACGGCTTGTCAGAGCTCGACAAGGCCTTTGCCAATTGCTTCCGGCGAGCGAAGGAAAAGGGCGAGTTACCCGAGACGGCCGATCCCGCCGTGCTGGCGCAACTCGCATCGGCAACGGTGCACTCAATCGCCATCCGCTCCCGAGCCCGCGTGTCGCGCAAGGAACTGGAAGCGATCGTGAAGGGCGCGATCGATGTGATGGTGGGAGCTGGCGCCAAAACTTGAGCCGTCGCCCCGGACAGGCGCGCTAAATCTCCGAAGTCGTCCTGGCGAAAGCCAGGACCCATTACCGCAAGATGCTGTTTGGCGAAGATTCAGGGTGACAGCTTCGCGCTGCAACTTCTCCCTGGGGTAATGGGTCCTGGCTTTCGCCAGGACGACACCAAGTATCAGCGCTCGCCTTCGCTACTACGCCGCGCGGATATGCGCGAGAAAGCGGTCCACCTCATCGCGCAGCCGTTGCGACTGCTTGGACAGCTCGACCGCCGAGCCCAGCACTTCCTCCGCCGCCGTTCCAGTCGCGGCGATGCCGTCGGTGACGCCGGCGATGTTTTGCGACACCTCGCCGGTGCGGGCTGCCGCCTGCTGGACGTTCTGCGCGATCTCCTGGGTCGCCGTGCCCTGCTGGCCGACGGCGGCAGCGATCGCGGCAGAGATTTCGTCGACCTGCTGGATCGTCGCGCAGATCGACTGGATGCCTTCCACGGCGCCACTGGTCTCGCCCTGTACGGCAGTGACCTGCGCGCCGATCTCCTCCGTGGCCTTGGCGGTCTGGGTCGCCAGCGCCTTGACCTCGGAGGCGACCACCGCAAAGCCGCGGCCGGCTTCGCCCGCACGCGCCGCCTCAATCGTCGCATTCAGCGCCAGCAGGTTGGTCTGGCCCGCGATGCCGTTGATGAAGGAGACGACGTCGCCGATCTTCTGCGCCGCCTCGGCCAGGCTCTGCACGCGCGCGTTGGATTGGCGCCCGTCGCTCGCGGCCCGGCCTACCACCTCGGTCGCATGCGCGAGCCGCCGGCTGATCTCGGTCATCGATGACGACAGCTCTTCGGCCGCGGCCGCGACCGTCTGCACGTTCTCCGAGGCCAGCGCCGAGGCCGATGACACCGCACGCGTCTGGTGGCGCGATTGCTCGACGATGGCCGACATCGAGCGTGCCGTCTGCTCCATCTCGACCACGGCCGAAGACACCGTGGTGACGACGTCGCGGATGCTGGCCTCGAAATTGTCGGCAAGTGCGGCGAAGGCGCGCCGCTTCTCCTGCTCGGACTGCGCCTTGGCGTCGGCCTGCTCGGCCTGGAGCTTGTTGAAGCTGACGGCGTTGTCGCGGAACACCGCAACCGCCTTCACCATCTCGCCCACTTCGTCCTTCGCGCGGCCGCCGGGAATGGCGACATCCAGCCGGCCGTCCGCGAGCTCGCGCATCACGGAGGTGAGGGAGAGGATCGGGCGCGAAATGCTCCGCGCGATGAGATAGCCGACGATCGCGGCCAGCACGAGGCCGAGCGCGGCAATGCCGACCGCCAGCAGCCAGGCGCGGTCGGCGGAAGCCTCGTAATCGGCATTGTCCATCACCAGCTCGACCGCGCCGAGCGGTTTGCCGGAAAAGTCCTTGATCGGTCCGAGCAGCGCGGCGACCGGCATGTTATCGAGCCTGGCCTGGCGTACCGTGAAGTCGCCCTGCGCAGCGCGGCCGTAATCGGTCGCATCGAAGAAGCTCTTGCCCTTCAACGTCCCGCCGAACAGCTTGAAGCTGCCGCCGCCGGCGAGATGGAAGGCAATATCGACATGACGGTTGCTCTTGAAGTCGTCGAGGAACGGCTGACCGAAGGTCAGGCCGAACTCGACGCTACCGAGATGCTTGCCGGCTTGCGCGATCGGCACCACGCCGCGGATGCCGAGCCCGGCCACGCCGCCCTCAAGGCCGACCACGACCTTGCGCTCCTGGTTGGCGACGACGACGGTCTTGCGGAAGCCCGACAGGTCGTCGCCGAATTTCGCGGGCTGGTGCACGCGCAGATACGACGTCGCCGGCGGCACGTGGAACTGGAACTGGTCGACGCCGTAATCGGATTTGATGGCGGTAAACACCGGGCCGAACAGGCGCACCAGCGCGTCGCGGTCCTGTTTGGCCATGGCCTCCTGCGTCGCCGGCATCGCGGCCACGACCGCGCCCATCGCGGCGGCGCGGTGCGATTCTCGGCGATCCGCGACTGGAGCGCGTCGTAATGGCTGCGCAGTTCTCGCTGGTCGGCGCGGTCGATGATCCCTGAGATGATCCACATTGCCCCGAGCACGGCAAACAGCGCCGTCGCCGCCGCCGTGATCGCCAGCGCGACCGTGATCCGCATCCTGAGGCCGAGCGTCGCCCGCATGTCCGACTCGTTCTTTGAGCGTTGGTTAAGAACGACTATCAATTTCTCGCTAAGAGACCGTGAACGGGCGGGGAGGGGAGGTTGTGGTGCGTAGCTATTGACCAAACCAATGGTGTCGTCCCGGCGAAGGCCGGGACCCAACCACAGGGAGAAGTTTGGCGGAGATTGGTCGTTCGGGATTAGAACCGCCCGCGATCGATAGACCTCGTGGTATGGGTCCCGGCCTTCGCCGGGACGACACCGAATGTGCGGCGCCTGTGGGGCCCCTAATACCCCCGTGCCCGATCCACCACGTTCTCCAGCGTGCCGCCGGCCTCGAACCGCGCGATCTGCTCGGCGACATAGGCCGAGATCGCGTCCGCGTCGGTGTCGGCCGCGTTGTGCGGCGTCAGCACCACCTTCGGATGGGTCCAGAACCGGCTGTTCGCCGGCTGCGGCTCCTGCACGAAGACGTCGAGCGAGGCGGCACCCAGCGTACCGTCGTCGAGACAGGCCAGAATATCGTCCTCGTTCTGCAAGCCGCCGCGGCCGGCATTGATCAGGACGGGCGCGCCAAGCGGGCTCGTGCGATTGAGCTTTGAAAAGACGTCGCGGTTGAGGATGCCGTGCGTGTCCGGCGTCAGCGGGAGGAGGCTGACGAGGATGTCGGTCGCGCGCAGGAACGCATCGATCTGCGCACTGCCATGGAAGCATTCGACGCCCTCGATGGTGCGCGCGCCGCGGCTCCAGCCGGCGACACGGAAGCCGAGCCGCCGCAGCACGTCGGCCGCATCAGCGCCGAGCGTGCCAAATCCCATCATGCCGACGGTGACGGCGCTCGCCGGCCACTGGTACTTCGGCTCCCAGCGCTTCTCGTGCTGCGACTGCCGCAAGTAAAGCTCCTGGCGGTGGTGCATCAGCACGTGCAGCACGACATATTCGGTCATCCGGTTGGTCAGATCCGGTACGGCGACGCGGACCAGGGGCACATCGGGCAGGCTGTGGTCTGCCATCAGCGCATCGACGCCCGCGCCAAGATTGAAGATTGCTCGCAGATTGGGAAAGGAGCGGAGGTCGCCCGGCACCGGCTTCCACACCGCTGCATAGTGCACCTCGGCTGGATCGAGCCCGGCATCGGGCAGCAGCACCACGCGGCGGCCGCCACAGACCGCATCGAACCGGGCCTTCCAGCGCTCCGGCAGCCAGTTCTGCTGCGTGCTGTTGATCAGGACGGCCAGTGTGCCTTTGGTCATTCAGGTGCCTCGTCGGGTTCCGCTTCTAAAGGCCCTCCTTGGCATGAACGGGCGGACTTTTCCTGCAAATTTTTTCCGCAGCTCTGTCGGAGCGGGGCATATTGGTTCGTCTTCAGATCAAGACGAGGAAAGTGTCGCCCATGCTTTACGCCATCCTTTGCTACCACGATGAAGACTTCGTCGGCTCCTGGAGCAAGGACCAGGACGAGGCCGTGATGAAGAAGCTCGCCGTGGTGCAGGACAAGCTCACCAAAGAGGGCCGACTCGGGCCGGTGGCGCGGCTGTTGCCGACCACTGCGGCGGCGACGCTGCGCAAGGAGGATCCGCCGCTGGTGCTTGACGGCCCCTATGCGGAAACCAAGGAGCAGCTGCTCGGCTTCTACATCGTCGACTGCAAGAATCTCGATGATGCGCTCGACGTCGCGCGCGATCTCGGATCGGCCAATCCCGGCGGCGCCTATGAGGTGCGTCCGGTCGGCGTGTTCAGGCCGGGAGGGAATCTGACGTGAGCGAAGCCGATACCGCCTGGATCGAGACCGCGCTGACCTCGGCGCGACCCCAGGCGGTCGGCGCGCTGCTCCGCTACTTCCGCGATCTTGATACCGCCGAGGAGGCGTTCCAGAACGCCTGCCTTCGCGCGCTGAAGACCTGGCCGCAGAACGGGCCGCCACGCGACCCCGCGGCCTGGCTGATCATGGTCGGCCGCAACGTCGCGATCGACGAGGTGCGGCGCACCCGCAAGCAGGCGCCGCTGCCGGAGGACGACCAGGCGATCTCCGATCTCGACGACGCCGAGGGCGCGCTCGCCGAGCGGCTCGATGGCTCGCACTATCGCGACGACATCCTGCGGCTGATGTTCATCTGCTGCCATCCGCAGCTGCCGGCGACGCAGCAGATCGCGCTCGCCCTGCGCATCGTCTCCGGTCTCACGGTGAAGCAGATCGCGCGCGCCTTCCTGGTCTCGGACGCCGCGATGGAGCAGCGCATCACGCGCGCCAAGGCGAAGGTCGCGGAGGCCGGTGTGCCGTTTGAGGCGCCCGGCGCAGTCGAGCGCTCCGAGCGGCTCGCCGGCGTCGCGGCGATGATCTACCTGATCTTCAACGAGGGCTATTCGGCGAGCGGCGATACTGCCGAGATCAGAAAGCCGCTGTGCGAGGAGGCGATCCGGCTGGCGCGGTTGCTGCTGCGGCTGTTCCAGAGCGAGCCGGAGATCATGGGGCTGGCGGCACTGCTGCTGCTGCAGCATGCGCGCAGCGTCGCGCGCTTTGCCGACGATGGCTCGCTGATCCTGCTGGATGACCAGGACCGTTCGCTGTGGAACGGCACCATGATCGCGGAGGGGCTGGCGCTGATCGACAAGGCGATGCGTCATCACCGCAGCGGGCCCTACCAGATCCAGGCTGCGATCGCCGCGCTGCATGCGCGCGCGGCGACGCCGGCAGAAACGGACTGGGCCCAGATCGACCTGCTCTACGGCGCGCTGGAGCTGGTGCAGCCCTCGCCGGTGGTGACGCTCAACCGCGCGGTCGCCGTCTCCAAGGTGCGCGGGCCACAGGCGGCGCTGGACTTGATCGAGCCGCTGGCGCCAAAACTCGCCAGCTATTTCCATTTCTACGGCGTGCGCGGCGCGTTTCTGATGCAGCTCGGCCGCAACGATGAAGCCCGCATCGCCTTCGATCGCGCCATCGCCCTCGCCAACACCTCGGCCGAGGCCGCGCATATCCGCATGCACATCGATCGCCTGATCAGAGACAGCCAACCGAAGGGGGCCAACGGAGGCGCCCGGCGGGGCGCGGAGGCGAAGTGACGGCCCAACGGCAGTCATTCCGGGGCGCGTCGAAGACGCGAACCCGGAATCTCGAGATTCCGGGTTCGGCTCTTAGCCGCCCCGGAATGACGTGAAAAAATTTCTGTTCCACCCTGTCGGTCCCAGCCTTTCCCCTTCGTCCTAGGCCCGTATCCAGGGAGTCATTCATGCTGAAAGCCATTGCCATCATCGCCATCGTGCTCGCGGCCGGCGTTGCCGCCGTGCTCGTCTTCGCGCACACCAAGCCCGACACCTTCCGTGTCGAGCGCTCGCTCGCCGTCAAGGCACCGGCCGATGCCATCTATCCCGTGGTCGCCGATTTCCATCGCTGGACCGGCTGGTCGCCCTATGAGGGCCGCGATCCCGCCATGAAGCGCACGTTCGGGGGCGCAGCGCAGGGCAAAGGCGCCGCCTATGCATGGGACGGCAACAACAATGTCGGCGCCGGCCACATGGAGATCCTCGAGGCAAACACGCCGTCGGAGCTCCGCATCAAGCTCGATTTCGAGCGGCCGTTCGAGGGCCACAACACCGCCGAGTTCACCTTTGTGCCGCAAGGCGATGCCACACTGGTCACGTGGGCGATGTACGGTCCGGCTCCGTTCCTGTCCAAGGTCATGCAGGTCTTCATCAACATGGACAGCATGATCGGCAAGGACTTTGAGGCCGGCCTCGCCAGCCTGAAGAAGCTCACCGAGAAGTAACGCGGTTCATACCCAAGGAAAGAAAAAGGAGAGAAACGATGCTCAATCCCTATCTGTTCTATCAGGACACCTGCGAAGTGGCGTTCAACTATTACGCCAAGGTTCTCGGCGGCAAGATCGAGATGATGCTGCGCGCCTCCGACGCGCCGCCGGACGCGCCCGCCGCGCCCGGACGTGAGAAGACGATCATGCACGCGCGGATGTCGCTGCCCGGCGGCAGCGTGCTGATGGCCTCCGACGCGCCGCCCGAGCATGTTGAGAAGCCGCAAGGATTCTCGATCTCGCTTACAGTTGCGGACCCCGCGGAGGGCGAGCGCAAGTTCAACGCGCTCGCCGACGGCGGTACCGTCACCATGCCCTTCAGCAAGACCTTCTGGTCCAAGGGCTTTGGCATGTGCGTCGACAAGTTCGGCATTCCCTGGATGGTGAACTGCCCGGCGGAAGGGATGTGACACGGGCGCTGTCGTCTCGATAGCTCCAAGTTGCGACGCTCTCTCTCCGTTGTTGCGGGCGAGGGCGTCGCGCATAAGGTCGTCACGTCATACGCCGATCGGCCGCGCGCTCTCTCAACGAACCGATCCCGTCACGTCCTCGCTCGGCGGCGGCGACGGACGGCAGCGACGGCAGATCATGAGCTTCGTGCCGAGCTGCCTGTCATTCTCCGCTTCGATCTCGTCATGGACCCACCATGCATCGGAGTACGGGCGCAACGTGCCGAGCACTCTTTCCCGTTCCTGATTGGGATCACTCGCTGTGGGTGCTTGATTCCTCGCTGTGGGTGCTTGATTCGTCACGCGACGCTTCGTGACGGAGGGGCGGTTCGGATCCTGGCCGAGGCCGTCCCATGCGATCGGACGGCGCTCCTGCGCCGGCGCGGCCGCGCATCCCATGAGCGCTGCGCAAAAAGTGAGCAAGACGAAGCTGCGTCGCATCATGCCGGACCTGTTGTGCGGTAACGCGACACGCAAGATCCGCGTGGGAACCATTGCATCGCGTCGGTTAAATGGAATTAAAAGGAAACACCGAGGCCGGCATATGGATTTTGCTTTCGCCTCACTCTGCGAGAGCAGCGAGAGCCCGCGTGAAATGGAGTGGACCGCATCGCACAACAACTGGCGCAAGATTAGGCTGTAAACTCCGCGTCCGAATCGCTATTTTCTTTCACAATAAGTACAAACTGGGGTGGGCGTGACTTGGAAGGGGAGCGACCGATGGCGGCGGCGCTACAGATCAACTTTGCACTTTGGGGAATGCTCATCTGCGCGAGCCTGGAGTTGGCGCAGTTGATCCAGAGATTCCTTTAGGACCACAACCAGTGCGCGACGGCCATGGCTCCCTCGGAAAGGGCGTAGAGCCAGACCAGCGTTGCAACCGCGCTCGTCAGCAGAAACGCGACGGCGACCGTTTGGCCGCCGCCTGGCCGAGCCGGAGGTGACTGCGGCTGTATCTCCGCATGTCCGTCGGTACTGATGATGGTCATGAGAAGCCTCCGCAGCATCGCTGTCGTGTGGCGTCAGACATGCCAAGCCAACTTGGCGTTAGTGTGACGTCGTTCGCAGATGCAGCGTAATCCTGGTGACGCCGCACATCGCGTCAGCTCGCAAGCAACGCGATCAGCGTGAAGCTGACGCTTGCCAAGACAACCATGGGAACGATGTAGTTGCGTGGCCGCAGAGTCTGCGGCGGCGTTCGCCGTCGCGGCGGCTCGCTCGTTTGCCACGCAGGCGGTGATGGCGCGACCGGAGCCTGAGCGCCCGAGCCATTATGATACCTCACGTAGAGCTCGAGCAGCCGCAGCTCCGACGACAGGTCCATCAGGCCCTCGCGGTCGCGCCGCGACAGCACTTCGAATTCGAGGGTTTCTTTGGAGCTCAGTTGACCAAGGACGATGCGTCCCTGGTCCGACAGGCGGTAGCGAAAATCGAGGGGCTGCATGGCAAGCGACCCGTTTGAAAATGACCAATCTTGAAAAAGCGGAACCATCGTCGTCTGCGACCACCGCTGAGATCTGACGCTCCGCGGCCGTCGAGGCCTTCAGTCTGACGGTACTCATCATAGACGGTCGGGAAATCGGGAAACCGCGTAAATTGGGCAGGCGTTGCGAAGCGGTTGAGCGGATTCGGCGTCCGGAGAGCCGAATTTCACGGAACTGCCTATTCGTCGGACACCGGGCGTATTGATCCCGGTCACGCTGTCGCGGGCCGTCGAATCGTCATCGGCAGCGTGGATAGATCGCGGCGAGATCGCGTCCCTTCAACACAAGCAACCGCGACGTGAGGCCGCCGTGGTGGCTGATCCAGTCGCGCACCGGGCCTGGATAGGCCTGCAGCACTGTTTCGGATGCTTCCGGTTCGGCGAAAAAACGCCCGCGCCGGTCGACCGAGCGCGCCGCATGGAAGCCGAGCGTGGCACGTTTCGTGACACAGATGCGTTCGCCCGGCACGATGCTCAGCACCAGTGTGCAGGCGGACAGGCAGGGTCCGTCGATCACCACGCGCTCACCGCTCTCGCGCACCTTCTCGAACAAATCGAGGAACGGCCCGACCTGTCCGCCCGGACTCTGGATGATGCGGACTTCGGCGGCAGCGGGTGCGGAGGCGAACATTACGGCGGCGAGCACCCAGGCTTTGACGATCGTCGTGCGATGCATGGAACGCTCCACGAATTCGATCCCCGGCCCTACCCGTTGCGGCGCTGCCCGCGCAGCGTCGGCAGGCCGATACCCGCTGCATCGAAGCCGCCATCGACGGCCAAAATTTGGCCGGTGATGTAGCTCGCGCGTCCTGAGCACAGGAAGAAGATCGCTTCCGCGAGTTCCTCTTCCAGGCCGTAGCGGTTGAGCGGAATGGCGTCGTGATAATCGGCGCGGATTTCCGGCGAGTGCACCTGCTTCGCCATTGCGGTGTCGACCGGCCCCGGCGCCACCGCATTGACGCGGATGTTGAGAGACGCGAGCTCGACCGCGAGCTGTTTGGTCAGATGCGCGAGCCCGGCCTTGCTGGTGCCGTAGGCCGAGCGTAGCGTCGAGGCGCGCACCGCCGAGATCGAGGTGATGTTGACGATGGCGCCGCCGGTGCCGTCGCGCATCAACGGCACCGCCGCCTTGGTGCAGAGGAAGGGACCGGTGAGGTTGACTTCGAGCACGCGGCGCCAGTCGGCGTCCGCCGTCTCCATCAGCGGCGCGAACACCGCGATGCCGGCATTGTTGACGAGCGCATCGAGCCGGCCGAACTGGCGTTCGATCGTCGTCATCGCGGCACCGACCGCGGCGCTGTCTGAGACATCGCAGGTCAGCGCCAGCGTTGCTTCGCCCTGGCCGATCTCGGCAACCGCGCGACTGAGCAATTCGCCTTCGATGTCGAGCAGCGCCACGCGCCAACCCTCGGTCAGGAATTTCTTCGCGGTGGCAAGCCCGATGCCGCGCGCGGCTCCGGTGACGAGGGCGACTTTTCGCGGGGATTGCGGCATTTGCTGATCTGTCCTGGGGTCCGGGAGGTCGGTCGCGCGCGAGCGCCGGCTCCTTTTACTTCGCTTTGGTCCCGGCAAGAAAGGCTTTCAAATCGTTGCCGGAGGGAACAAGCGAAGTGACGTGGCGGTGGACGGCGGACTGGAACTACCGGCACGGAACCGGCGTGCGATGTCGGCAGGCGTGCGCGCGGTTCGTCTTCCATGGGAGCTTCAGATGATTTGAAGAAGGAGCGACCATGCCCGACCATCACGAGCACCTGATCCGAAATCTCTTCGCCGCCTATCTCGCCAACGACAGGCAAGGGGTCGCCGATGCGCTGACCGACGACTTCCGCTTCACCAGCCCCTTCGATGACGACCTCGACAAGGCGACCTATTTCGAACGCTGCTGGCGTGACACCGGCTGGATCGCGCGCCACGACATCGAGCGCATCTTCGTCGCCGGCGACGAGGCCTTCGTTACCTATCGCTGCCTGGCGACAGATGGCAGGAGCTTTCGCAACACCGAGTTCTTCACCTTCGCCGGCGGCAAGGTCCGCCGCATCGAGGTCTATTTCGGCGCCGCCTTCCAGGACGGCCGGTTCGTGCCGCAGCCGCGCTAGCGGCCTGCCAGGTCCTCCGAAATGACACCTTGAAATAATTTCCGACCCGGTGTCGGTTCCGTAAAAGGGCGTTCGTCTTGCAGGGGAGCGTGGCCAGCTCGGCCGCGCGCAGGCGGCGAGGAAGTAATTCACTGCGCTGTCATTCCGGGCCTGCGCCTGACGGCGCATCCCGGAATGACGGAGTGGAGAGACTTGAGCGTTCAAAACAGTCAGGGACCCCACATGCGATTCATGATGCTGATGATCCCGCTCGGTTACGAGACCGCGCCGCCGGACGTCCAACTCGATCCTGAGCGCGTCGCCGCAATGATGCGTTACAACGAGGCGCTGAAGGATGCCGGCATCTTGATCACGCTCGACGGCCTGCACCCGCCGTCGATGGGCGCGCGCGTCTCGTTTGCAACCGGCGAGCCGATCGTGACCGATGGCCCCTTCGCTGAGGCCAAGGAAGTTTTGGGCGGTTACTGGATGATTGAGGTCGATTCTCGCGAGGAAGCGATCGCCTGGGCGAAAAAGTGCCCGGCGTCGGCCAACGAAGTCATCGAGATTCGCCAGGTGCAGGAGATGACGGATTTTTCGCCGGAGGTGCAGGAGGCGGCTGCCGGCTTTGGCGATCTGAAGAAGAGATAGGGCTTCGCCCGCGGCCAGCGCATTGAACTTTTCTCATCTATCAACCTGAGGAGATACCTATGAGCACTGAACACACGTTCCTCGCCGTCTATCTCGGCAGCATGACCGGCGCGAAAATGACGGCTTGGCACGCGCTCCCTGAAGCCGAGCGGAAGGCGAAGGAGCAGGAGGGCATGGCGGCCTGGCACGGCTGGGTCGAAAAGCACAAGGCCGTCATCGTCGAGATGGGCGGACCGCTCGGCAAGACCCGGAGGATCGACGCCAACGGCGTCACGGAGGTCAGCAACGCCCTGACCGGCTTCACCGTGGTGCGCGCCGTCTCGCAGGAAGCCGCCGCAGACCTGTTCAAGGACCATCCGCACTTTGCGATCTTCCCCGGTGAGGCCATCGAGGTCATGCCGGTGCTGCCCATCCCGGGTCGTTAAGGCCTCATTGTCACGGACCGCGCGTCGGGCGGTCCCGTCGTGCCCCGGAATGACCGTGCAAGTACGGGGTCACCAAAACCCGTCGCCGCTAGTGACCTGCGCGCCCGGCTCATGTAAAAGCCGTTCACATGAGCTGGCGCAAGGAGACGCGCCGCGCCGAGCGCGGCTATCACCACGGCAATCTGAAGGAAGCCTTGTTGCAGGCTGCGCTCGGGCTGATCGCCGAGAAGGGCGCGGCTGGCTTCACCTTCGCCGATGCCGCGCGCATGGCCGGCGTCAGCGCGGCGGCGCCGTACCGGCATTTTCGCGACCGTGACGAGCTGCTGTCCTCGATCGCGCAGCGGGGTTTCGAGCAGTTCGAACAGCGCCTGACCGCGGCCTGGGATGACGGCCGTCCCGACACCGTCACGGCGTTCGAACGTGTCGGCAAGGCCTATCTCGCCTTTGCCCGCGAGGAGCCCGCTTTCTACAACGCGATGTTCGAATCGGGCGTGCCGGTCGATGCCAATCCCGCGCTCCAGGCCGCCAGCGAACGCGCCTTCAACATCATCCGCGCCGCGGCCGAACGGCTTGCGGCGCTCGCACCGCCCGGCACGCCGCGGCCGCCGGCGATGATGATGGCGCTGCACATCTGGTCGATGGCGCATGGTGTGGCCTCGCTGTTCTCCCGCGGCGATGCCGCGCGGCGAAAGCTGCCGATGTCGCCGGATGAACTGCTTGAAGCCGAGGTGCTGATCTATCTGCGCGGACTCGGCTTCCCGACCGATCGCCGTCCGCCTGCGAAAAGCGCCGAGCCGCCACCGATCCCAACGGAGGCCCCCTCCGGTTCTGGCGTGCCTCCCGGCGGTCCTTGGGGCAAGCCGAAATAAAATTGCGCAAATAATTCCACGGCCCTGTCCGGCGGCCGGCTTGACAAAATCGCCGGATGGGCTAGCTATGTAAATGTTATTTACATTCACAACGGCGCTGATGCCGTCATGGAGAGGGAAATGGCCTACACCGCTGATGTCAATCGATGGCGCGGCCCTTCGGAACAACACTACGAGCGCCCCCACATGCTCGATACGCCCTGGCATCCTGGCTGGATCGCCGTGACCATCCTCGGCTTCATCATCTGGTGGCCGATCGGACTTGCCCTTCTCTTTTTCACACTCGGGAGCAGAAAAATGGGTTGCTGGAGCCACCAGGATCGCTGGCAGAACAAGATGGAGCGGATGCAGTACAAGATGGATCGCATGCGCGGCCGCATGGAGCGCCGCGGCTTCGGCTTCGGCTTTGGTCCGCCCACCAGTGGCAACCGCGCCTTCGACGAATACCGCAGCGAGACACTGCAGCGGCTCGAGGAGGAGCAGATCGAGTTCAGGAACTTCCTCGACCGTCTGCGCCACGCCAAGGACAAGGAAGAGTTCGACCAGTTCATGGCCCAGCACAAGACCCGTCCGACCCCGCCGCCGACCGACCAGCCGCAAGGCTGATCTAACAAGGCCGATCTAAAAAGGCTGATCCGGGGACCGAGACCTCTCAAAGCCTTCAGGCGCATGCCCCCAAAGTCCTGATGGCCCCGAGCCGCCCGCCTGCGTATCCCGCAGGCGGGCGGTTCGGTTTTGAGGGGGAGCGCGGCTGGCAGGCGCGATGTTCAGATCGCCGTGGTCAGCTCGCCGTGGCGAGTTGCGCGCGAACCGACGTCAGGAAGTGTTCGTAGGCGCGGTCCACGATCTCGTTAAGTGATCGCGTTCGCGCGAACATCGCCTTGGCCTCGGCGAGAAACTCGTCGCGGGTCGGAATCTTCGGCAAATGCAGATGCGTCAGCGCATCGACGCCTTCATGGGCGCGATTGAGGATGTCGTGCAGCGTTGGCAGTTGCAACTGGGCCAAATCGGCTCGGCGCAACGCCGACGAGATCGCGTGCGCCAGAGTCTGCGCATCGAACCGTCCGGCAAGCTCGTGGGCCGCCCGATTGATGACCCGCGCGCCGAGCGGCTGCTCGTTGCGCAGCACCAGCTCGGGCGGCGTCTTCATGTTCCAGACGACGCCGCACCAGGACAAGACCTTCAGGATGTAATAGGTCACGTCGATTTCCCACCAGCGAAAGCCTTGTCGCACGCTGCTTTGGTAGGCGTGGTGATTGTTGTGCCAGCCCTCACCCAGCGTGAACAACGCCAGCAGCCAGTTGTTGCGGGAATCATCGCCCGTCACGTAGCGCTTGCGTCCATGCACGTGGGCGAGGGAATTGATGCAGAAGGTCGCGTGATAGAGCAGCACCGTGCTCCACAGGAAGCCGACGACCAGACCCGGCCACCCCGCAACCAGGAAGCAGAGCGCTGCTAGCGCAACGGCCGGCAGGAGCTCCAGCCGATGCAGCCACATCAGCTCCGGATAGCGCGCGAGATCGTCAACTTTCACGAGGTCGGTCGCGTCGTGCTGCCGGAAAAAAATCCAGCCGAGATGGCTGTACAGAAAGCCGCGGTGACGCGGTGAATGCACGTCGTTTTCGGTATCGGAATGCAGATGATGGTGTCGATGCTTGGCCGCCCACCACAAAACGCTCTTCTGCGCGGTGCTCTGCGCGAGGCAGGCCAGGATGAACTGAAACACCCGGCCGGTCGCAAACGCCCGATGCGAGAAATAACGGTGGTAGCCTGCCCCGATTGCAAACATCCGCACGACATACAGTGACACACAGATCGCGAGGGCCTGCCACGTGATGCCTGACCAGATCGCGGCAAAGCAGCCGAGATGGACCAGCAGGAACGGCAGGGCGGAGGGATACATGATGTCGTCGTGTTGGTCGTCGGCGGGTGCGTTGGGCGACATTGTTTCAGGGTGACCTTGGATGACGGGAAGTGGAACTTGCTCCGGAAGCGCCGAAGGCGTGCCGTGTGCGAAAACCCCGCGGATGGCGGACCACCGCGGGGTCTTGGACGAGATGCTTTGCGAGTACATCCCTGGTCAAGCCGGTGGCGGATTTGGTCCGCCGCTCACAGGGCGCACAGATTGTCCGGGTCGACTTGTCCATCCGGGTTAAATACGCAGCTAGCTCAAGTCGTTGGCCGAAAAGTCGTTTGCCGAAACCCGACCAAGTATATGGTTGCGGATCACTGGCATGCAAGCTCGTAGTCTCACGGGAGCTGCGGTGCGGCGTCACGCCTGCCGCGGATGCAACTTGGTGCGCGGGGGCCGTTGACGGCCTATATTCGACACGTGACACGGAAGCGAGGCGGCGATGGCGGATGCTGCGACGAGCGACAGCCTCTGGCAGGAGATACGCGGCGAGGCGCAGCGCGCGGCCGCTGCTGATCCCGTATTCGGTGCGGTCCTTGCGGCCGCCATTTTCGCCCACGACGATTTCGCCGCCGCCTTGTCCGATCTGGTCGGGCGACGGCTTGGCGACAGCGCCGCCGCGCGCACGCGCGTTACGGCATTTTCCAACGAGGCCTTTGACGGCGAGCCGGAGCTGGTCGAAGCGGCAGGTCGTGATTTGCGGGCTATTACGATCCGCGATCCCGCCGTCCCCGGCCTGTTGCCGCCGCTGCTGCATTTCAAGGGCTACGTCGCGCTGCAAGCCTGGCGCGTCTCGAACTGGCTGTGGCGCCGCGGCCATACCGACGCGGCGCTGCTGTTTCAGAACGAAGCGTCGAACGTCTTGCAGGTCAGCATTCATCCCGCGGCGAGCATCGGATCGTCGGTGTACCTCGACCATGCCACCGGCATCGTGATCGGTGCCAATGTGGTGATCGGCGATGAGGCCACCATCCTTCAGAACGTCAGTATCGGCCGCCGCGGCGAACTGCCGACGCGCTCGCCTCGCATTGGTCGCGGCGTGTTCATCGGCTCCGGCGCGACGATTCTCGGCGACGTCAGGATCGGAGATTTCGCCAAGATCGGCGCCGGCACGGTCGTGACTACCGACGTGCCCGGCGGCTGCACCGCCGTGGGCAATCCCGCGCGATTGACCAATTGCCCCGAACCCGCATCCGCGGCCTGAGCCATCAAGTCAAATCATCAGCTTTCAATCTTCGGAGAGTGCAATGAAGACGGCAATCGTGATCGGCGTCGGTCCGGACCGCGGGCTCGGGGCGCAGCTCTGCAAGCGCTTTGCGGCCGAGGGACTCAAGGTGATCGTCGCGGGCCGGACGCTGTCCGCGTTGCAGGCAGTTGCGGGTGATATCGAAAAGGCGGGCGGGGCGGCCGTCCCCATCGTCGCGGACGCGACCAAGGAGAGCGACATCGCCGCCTTGTTCGACGCCGCCGGCGAAAACCTCGATCTTGCCATCTACAACGCCGGCAACAACACGCCGGGAAAAATCATCGAGATGGAGGCCGACTATTTTGAGAAGGCCTGGCGCGTGGTCTGCTTCGGCGGCTTCCTGTTCGGCCGCGAGGCGGTGCGCCGTATGGCGCCGAAGAAGGCCGGCACGCTGCTCTTCACCGGTGCCAGCGCCTCGCTGCGCGGGCGCTCCGGCTATGGCGCCTTCAACTCGGCGAAGGCGGGGCTGCGCACGCTAGCGCAGGCCATGGCCAAGGAATACGCGCCCGACGGCATCCATGTCGGCCATGTCGTGGTCGACGGCGCCATCGGCGGCGACAAGATTCTGACGCGATTTCCCGATGCGGCGAGCCGCGAGGACAGCCTGATCGACATCGAAGGCATCGTCGATGCCTTCACCTTCCTCTACCGCCAGCCCGAGCGCGCCTGGTCGTTCGAGCTCGACGTGCGGACGTCGAGGGAGAAGTGGTAGGGCAGGGGCGTCGCCGATGCCGAGCGCGCTCGGCGACGCGGCTCGCTCAGGCCGCGCGCCGATGGCTCTCACCGCCATGCTGCGGCGTGACCGGTTCCGAACTGGTCTGGCCCGGTGCGTCCAGTACCGCAACGTGATGCCGGTAGACCATCTCCCAGCCCTTCCATCCCGTGAACAGGAGGATGCCGACGACGACCAGGGAGAGCACCACGCCCCACGGTTTGATCGCCGCCTCGGTGCCTTGCGCATAGCGAAGGTAGAAGTTGATCAGGGCCAGCACGACCGCTGTGAGATTGCCGACCATGTGGTACCAGGCATCGTTAAGCTGGCGAATGCGGGGCTCGCTGAAGAAGTCCGTAAAGCCGGCCGCGGCGGCCACGAGCGCCATGACGATGCCGGCGCCGATCAGCCACATTGCGGCCCTGGCCCAGAAGCCATCGCCGGTGCCAATGAAAGCCAGATCGGCGATGGGCGCGCCGACCAGGAACGCCACGGGAAACGGGATAATCATCGGGTGGAGCGGGTGATCGCCGACGGCGGCGGTCGTCTTGGGGTTGATGCTCATGGCAAAGCCTCACCGAAAGTGATTTTCCGGACAATCGCCGAGGCTGGGGCTGGTTCCTCCGGGGGCGGCGACATCGGGTGGTGCAGGATCCGTGGCGGCAACTGCCTGCACTGCCTACCTTTCCCGCAGCCAAATTCACCGCTGGTAACCCCGCATTAACTATCGCCGGGCACTGCTAATTGAGGACGGCCGCGTCCAGAGCCGTGGTCGAGGCCCTTAGTTTTGACATCTTGGCAGGGAATGCAGACGGCCGGCTTTGGACGAGCCCTGCACCCCAGAAAGACTAGGCTTTGAACGGGCTTGCCGGCTGCACGGTTTGCGCGGCTGTTGGGGGAACCGGCGTTTGCTGGCCGGGGGACGTTAGGTAACGATCGCCTTGAGAGGATATAGCTTATGAATCCGGCCGACGTGGCTCAGTCAGCCCTTCCGATTGCCGCCTCCGCCGACGTGTCGTTGATCGCGCTGTTCTGGCAGGCTCACTGGATCGTGAAAGCGGTGATGCTTGGACTTCTGTCCTGCTCGGTCTGGGTCTGGGCGATCGCCATCGACAAGATTTTCCTGTTTGCCCGCACCCGCCGATCGATGGACCGCTTTGAGCAGGCATTCTGGTCCGGCGAGTCGATCGAGGAGCTCTATCGCACGCTCTCGGCCAAGCCGACACATTCCATGGCGGCCTGCTTCGTGGCGGCGATGCGGGAGTGGAAGCGCTCGTTTGAGAGCCACGCGCGCTCGGTGGCGGGACTTCAGATGCGCATCGACAAGGTGATGAACGTCTCGATCTCGCGCGAGATCGAGCGGCTGGAACGCCGGCTCCTGGTGCTCGCGACCGTCGGCTCCGCCGGCCCCTTCGTCGGCCTGTTCGGCACGGTCTGGGGCATCATGTCGAGCTTCCAGTCGATTGCGGCGTCGAAAAATACCTCCCTGGCGGTGGTGGCGCCAGGCATCGCCGAGGCGCTGTTTGCGACCGCCGTCGGCCTTATCGCCGCCATTCCTGCCACTATTTTCTACAATAAGTTCACCTCCGAGGTGAACCGGCAGGCCCAGCGGCTCGAAGGCTTCGCAGATGAATTTTCGGCCATCCTGTCGCGTCAGATCGACGAGCGGGGCTGACGGACGGCATGTATGACGGCATGTATAGTGTGACGGCACATTTGGGCAGCAGATTATGGGCATGAACGCAGCCAGTTCGTCCGGAGGCGGCGGCCGTCGCAGCCGGCGCAAGCCGGTCATGGCCGAGATCAACGTCACGCCGATGGTCGACGTGATGCTGGTGCTGCTCATTATCTTCATGGTCTCGGCGCCGCTGCTCACCGTCGGCGTGCCGCTCGACCTGCCGCAGACCCAGGCCAAGAGCCTCGAGACCAACGACCAGAAGCCGATCCAGATGTCTGTCGACATCAAGGGCAAGGTGTTCATCAACGACGCCGAGATCGCGATCAACGAGCTGGTGCCGAAGCTGAAGGCGATCACGGACGCGCGCGGCGGGCTCGAGGAACGCATCTATCTGCGCGCCGACAAGAAGGCGGATTACGGCACGGTGGCCAAGGTGATGGGCCTCCTGTCCGGTGCGGGATTCAAGAAGCTGGCGCTCGTCACGGAAGCGGATCAGGGATCCTAAGCTGGTGAAGGTGAACGTCGACAAGACACTCGTTGCGTCGATTGCCCTCCACGTCCTCGTGATCGGATGGGGGCTGTTCACCTTTAGCAGCAAGGCTTTCGTAGCGCCGGAAGAGTCACTTCCGATCGACATCATCTCCACCGATCAGCTCGCGCAGATCACCGCGGGGCAGAAGACCGGCGAGAAGGACAAGCCGAAGCCCAAGGTCGAGAAGGTCGCGGACGCGCCGCCCGATGAGGATTCCGCCGGCAAGGTCACCACGAAGAAAGAGCTGATCAAGACGAACTCGACGCCCGAGCCGCCGCCGAAGCCCGTCGAAAAGCCGGTCGAGAAGAAGCCCGAACCGCCCAAGCCGGTCGCCGAGGCCAAGCCCAAAGAGGAACCGAAGCCGCAGGAAAAGAAACCTGATCCGGCCAAGGAAGATCCGATCGCGGAACTCCAGAAGAAGCTGGAGACGAAGAAGCCGCCGCCCAAGCCGCCGGAGCCCAAGGTTGCGCAGACGCAACCGCAGCAGCAGCCGAAACCCAGGGAGCGCAGTTTCGATCCCGCGCAGATTCAGCGCGACCTCGACAAGCGCGATCCGACCCGGCACGAGCTTACCGGGACGACAATGAATGCGTCCGCCTCGCTCGGATCGAATACCGGGACCGCTGTCACCAACGTCGCGACCTGGCGAGGCGCATTCCAGGGCGCGGTCAAGCGCTGCTTCACGCCCACCTATAACGGGCAGGACGCCGATCAGTACGAAGCCGACATCGACATTCCCATGAAGATCGATGGATCGCTGGCGTCCGAGCCCATCGTTGTTGCGGTGAGAGGGCCGTCGCGGTCGATTGCCCAGGCGGTGGCGGAGAGCGCCAAGCGCGCCATCGTGCAGTGCCAAGTTTATTCGTTCATGCCGAAGCAGCAATACGACAGCTGGAAGACCATTCCGATGACTTTCGGCCTGAAAGACATGTTGTGACATCCGAACAAAAGAATAAAGAATATTGCGATGAATGACGTCCGATCGATGAACCGCCGCCGCTTCATGACCCTGACCGGATCGACGCTTGCGATGCTCGGGGGCGGACGCGCCTTCGCCCAGGCTCAGGGTCGACTCCGCATCGACCCCACCGAATTTCAGCCCGTTCCGATCGCGATCACCAATTTCCTGCCAGGCTCGCCGTCGGACGGCGACGTCGGCAATGGTGTCACGCAGGTCATCACCAACAATCTGAAGCGCTCGGGCCTCTTTGCCCCGATCGACCAGGCCGCCTTCATCGAGCGCATCAGCAATATCGATGTCGCGCCGCAATTCCAGAACTGGAAGACCATCAACGCGCAGGCGCTGGTCACGGGCCGCATGACGCGGCAGCCGGATGGCCGGCTCAAGGCCGAATTCCGCCTGTGGGACGTGGTCTCCGGCCAGCAGCTCGCCGGCCAGCAATATTTCACCTCGCCGGAATACTGGCGCCGCATCGCCCACATCATCTCCGACCAGATCTACGAGCGGATGACCGGCGAAAAAGGCTATTTCGACAGCCGCGTGGTGTTCGTGGACGAAACCGGACCGAAGGAGCGCCGCGTCAAGCGGCTCGCGATCATGGACCAGGACGGTGCCAATGTGCGCTACCTGACCCGCGGCGCGGATCTCGTGCTGACGCCGCGCTTCTCGCCGAACTCGCAAGAGATCACCTACATGGAGTTCGGCCAGGGCGATCCAAAAGTCTATCTCTATAATATCGAGACCGGGCAGCGCGAAATCGTCGGCAACTTCCCGGGCATGACCTTTGCGCCACGTTTCTCGCCGGATGGCCAGCGCGTCATCATGAGCCTGCAGCAGGGCGGCAATTCCAATCTGTTCGCGATGGACCTGCGCTCGCGTTCGACCACGCGCCTCACCGACACGCCGGCGATCGACACTTCGCCGTCCTATTCGCCCGACGGCACCCGCATCTGCTTCGAATCCGATCGCGGCGGCAGGCCGCAGATCTACGTGATGGCCGCGGGCGGCGGATCGGCGCAGCGCATCTCCTTCTCCAAGGACGACACCAACGCCAGCTATTCGACGCCGGTGTGGTCGCCGCGCGGCGATTACATCGCGTTCACCAAGCAGGGCGGCGGGCAGTTCTCGATCGGCGTCATCAAGCCGGACGGCACCGGCGAGCGGCTGCTCACGTCCGGCTACCACAATGAGGGCCCAACCTTTTCGCCCAACGGCCGCGTGCTGATGTTCTTCCGCGATCCCGGCGGCGCCGGCGGGCCGTCGCTGTTCTCCGTCGACATCTCCGGCCGCAATGAGCTGAAGGTGCCGACGCCGGGCTTCGCCTCCGACCCGGCGTGGTCGCCGCTGCTGTCCTCGACTTCGGGCTAAAAGATCGGGACTAAAAAGAACGGGGCTAAAAAATCGCGCGTCCAGACGCGCGATGTTTTCGAAAAAGCGTGCCGATTTTTTCGGTTTCCGCGCGGTTGGCAAGCTTTCCTTCACCTTGCGGTCGGCAAGGCTTGCCTAGTTGCTTGATATTTCAGCGGAAACAGGTTCGTTATTGCCGAAAAACAACTCGACTTTAACGATGTTCCCTCAGAAAGGCTTCATCTGGTCTGAGTAACAGTACGCGGCAAACAGGACGCGTAACAAGCCAATGCAGCTGGCCGACCAGAAGCAGAGCGATCGAGACGAGCTGGAGCCGATACTCTACGCCGCTCTCATCAACTCTATGGTGCAGAATTTCTGGGCTATCTTCCTGGGCTCGGCCTCCGCGGCCGTGGCCGCGGTGATGACTGCGCTCAAGACCGGCGACGTCTGGCTGTGGCCGATCGCGTTCCTGCTGATCGCCATCGGCACCGCGCGCGCGTTTCAGATGCGCGGATACGAAAACCGCCAGCAGGGACTGTCATTCGAAGAGGCCAAGCATCTGGAGCCGCGTTACTGGACCGGCGCGCTGAGTTATGCGGCCGTGCTCGGTGTGTGGGCCTTCGTTGTCATCTACAACAACGAGGATGCGGTTGCCGACATGCTCTGTGTCGCCATCGGCATCGGCTACACCGCCGGTGGCGCCGCCCGCAATTACGGGCAGCCCAAAGTGATCCAGTGGCACGTCGCGCTGGCCTGCGGTCCGATGTCGCTCGCTTTGCTGCTACACGGCGGATTCTACCACATCGGCCTTGCGATCCTGCTCGTGTTCTTCTTCATCGGGTTGAAGAACATCAACCTCAGCCTGCACGCGATCTTCGTCAAGGCGCTGACCTCGAGCTTCCGCGAATCCGCACTGGCAAGCCAGTTCGATACCGCGCTCAACAACATGCCGCACGGCCTGTGCATGTTTCGCGCCGACGGGCGGCTCGCGGTGATGAACCATCGCTTCGGCCAGGTGATGTCGCTGCCCGACGGTTTGGTTAAGCGCGGCGCCATCGCCGCGGACATCGTGTCGGCCTGCGTTGCCGCCGGGTCGATCTCGGCGGACAGCGGCAATCAGATCCTGGCCGAGATCGAGCACGCGCGGATTCGCGAGATCGTCACCGCCGATCCCGACCCGGCGCGCGGCCGCGCGCTGGCCTGGACGTTCCAGCCGATGACCGGCGGCGGCACCGTTCTGCTGCTGGAAGACATCACCGAACGCACCAATGCGGAAGCCCGGATCAGCCATCTCGCCCGCTTTGACGAGCTCACCGCGCTGCCCAACCGCGTCAGCTTCCGCGACGAGATCGAGCGGCTGCTGGCGCATTCGCACGATGCCGAGCGTCTCTCCGCTCTGCTTTTCGTCGATCTCGACCAGTTCAAGCAGGTCAACGATACACTGGGTCATCCCTGCGGCGACCAGCTCCTGTGCGCGGTCGCCAACCGGCTGCGCGAGATGCTGCGGCCGGAGGATTTCGTCGCCCGCTTCGGTGGCGATGAATTCGTCGTGTTCCAGCAGAACATCTCTTCGCCCGAGGACGCCGCGGCGCTCGCCCGCCGCATCGTCGAGCGCCTGAGCGAGCGCTACCGCATCGACAATCATCTGGTCGAGATCGGCGCCAGCGTCGGCATCTCGCTGACCTCGCCGGGCGGCGTCAGCGCCGATACGCTGCTCAAGAACGCCGACATGGCGCTGTACCGTGCCAAGGCCGATGGCCGCGGCACCTTCTGCTTCTTCCGCGACGAGATGGCGGCGACCGTCGAGGCCCGCCGCATCCTCGAGCTCGACCTGCGCAAGGCGCTCGCCAACGAGGAGTTCGAGCTGTTCTACCAGCCGCTGGTCAACCTGAAGTCCGGCAAGATCACCACCTGCGAGGCGCTGTTGCGCTGGAATCATCCGGTGCGCGGCACGGTGTCGCCGGTCGACATCATTCCGGTCGCCGAGGACATGGGCCTGATCGTCGATCTCGGCCGCTGGATCCTGCGCCGGGCCTGCATGGAATGCATGAAGTGGCCGGAAGGCGTCAGCGTCGCCGTCAACTTCTCGCCGCAGCAATTCCACCAGCGCGACGTGCTCAGCGAAATCCGTTACGCGCTCGAGGTCTCGGGGCTCCCGGCCCACCGGCTGGAGATCGAGATCACCGAATCGTCGCTGTTGCGCAACACCCAGCTCACCCACGACATCCTGTCGCAGCTGCACGCGTTGGGCGTGCGCATTTCGCTGGATGACTTCGGCACCGGCTATTCGAGCCTCAGCTATTTGCACAATTTCCCCATGCAGAAGGTGAAGATCGACCGCTCCTTCCTCGAGGGCATCGACACCGACCGGCCGCTGACGCTGCTGCGCGGCGTGGCGCGCCTGTCCGCCGACCTCGGCATGGCGGTCGTGGTCGAGGGCATCGAGACCAACGAGCAGCTCGAGCTGATCAGCGCCGACGGCACCGTCTCCGAGGCGCAAGGCTATCTGTTCAGCCGCCCGGTGCCCGCCGTGCGGATGCGCCAGCTCCTCAACGCCTCGCATGGACGCCGCGGCGAGAGCCTGCTCCAGGTCGCCGCCTCGCGTTCCTTCGCCTGATCCATTTCCGGAAACTTCCCGTCGTTTCAGGCAGTTGCGGTGGTCACCGTAGTGCTACGGGGTTAACCCTAACCCTTCGATTGCTTTGCATCGTTGTTAAGAAGGTGTTAACAAATTATCACGCGCGCGCAAGTTGTCCTGCGGGAGTCGTCCAGGTGTGAGCGTGGTGAGCGATGAGTAAGGAGTTGGAATGCAGTCCTCAGCCAGAGCGATCATTTCGGCTGTTGGACGCGGAGCCGAACTCCTGACCGACGTCGATTATCATCTTGCCGAAACGGTCGAGGACAAGGAGGAGATCTATCACCTCCGCTATCGCGCCTATCTGCGCGAAGGTGCCGTCAAGGAATCCTCCGAGGCACGCGTCACCGACCAGTATGACGAGCTTCCGAACGCATGGACGTTCGGTGTCTATCTCCACGGCGGACTTTGCAGCTCCGTGCGCATCAGCGTGCTGACCTCGGAATGGCGCGAGTCGACCTCGGCCGACGTCTTCCCCGAGGTGGTGCTGCCGCGGCTCGAGCGCGGCGAGGTCATGATCGATCCGACGCGATTTGTCGCCGACCCCGACATGGCGAAGCGGGTTCCGGAATTGCCCTATCTGACGCTGCGCCTCGCCTACATGGCGTGCGAGCATTTCAACGCCGATCTCGGCCTTGCGATCGTGCGCCCCGAACATCAAGCATTCTATCGCCGCGTCTTCCTGCACGCGCCCATCGCACAGCCCCGGTTGGTCCCCGGCCTCACCAAGGCATTCGGCCTGATGGGGGCCGACTTCCCGGCCTTCCGCAAGAAGGTATTCGAGCGCTATCCGATCATGCGCTCGACGGCCTTCGAACGTCGGATGCTGTTTGGGCGCGGCGGCCAGCGCCAGGTTCCGCAACGGCCGGTGCTCGTGGCGGACGCCTCTCACGCCTGATTCTGCCTCGGTGCTCTCGCGCCGCCGCACGGCTTTTCGGCCGGCGTCATCTTCGTTCGGATCGACCGAGGGTCCAAAATTCCGGCAGAAGCCAGCGCTTCTGCCGGTTAACGTGGCTTGCCTTCACCCTCGCGCCACATTTACAACCCATTAACCATCGCGGGTGCTTTTGGCCGATCGGGGGCATTTGACCGGCTCTGGCAACGTCCCATCAAGGTTGACGGAACGTTCGCTTAACCAACCCCCTGTAGACCAGACAGCAGTGGACTAACGTGAGCGTGGAGGCTCCGGAATGAAACATCCTATGCGTATCCTCCAGGGATTGAAGCTGGCCGCGGTGCTTGCCGTCGCGTTGTCGATGGGCGCCTGCGCCAACAAGAACCTGGGGGCCGATGCGATGGCCAGCGCTGCGACGCCCGGCAGCCAGCAGGACTTCGTCGTGAACGTGGGCGACCGCGTGTTCTTCGAAAGCGACCAGACCGATCTGACCCCGCAGGCGATCGTGACCCTGGAGAAGCAGGCGCAATGGCTCCAGAGCTATCCGCGCTACAGCTTCACCGTCGAAGGTCACGCCGACGAGCGCGGCACCCGTGAATACAACATCGCGCTCGGCGCCCGGCGCGCCCAGTCGGTGCGCTCGTTCCTGGCCTCGCGCGGCATCGATCCGAACCGCATGCGCACGATCTCCTACGGCAAGGAACGGCCGGTCGCCGTCTGCAACGACATCTCCTGCTGGTCGCAGAACCGCCGCGCGGTCACCGTGCTGAACGCGAGCTCCTGAGAGCCGCCGTTTGACGACCAGGAAGCTTCGCCGGCGCCCTCTCGGGCGTCGGTTTCGTTTCAGCGATCTGTGACAAAAACCCCGTGGTGCTAGTCACATTTTTGGCGTACTCCGCTTCAATGTGTGGCGCGTCGAATGTTCCGTCGCAGGCCATTTCGCTTTCGTCGTCAGGGCAAGATGTCATCGAAATTCAAGGCAATTACCGGCACCGTGGCGATCGCCGCGCTGCTCTCCATTTGCTCGCCCGCGCTCGCGCAGTCGGACGATGCCGACCCCGAGATGCGGATCGAGCGGCTGGAAAACCAGCTGCGCCAGCTCACCGGCCAGAACGAAGAGCTGCAATATCGTAACCGGCAGCTCGAAGAGCGCCTCCGACAGTTCGAGGGCGGTGCGCAAGCCGCACCCGGACAGGCACCGGTCCAGCCCAACGTCGCGGCCGTACCGCCCGCCCAGTCCGCGCCGGTCTATCGCCAGCAGCAGCAACAGCCCGCCCAGCAGAATTACGAGCCGCAGATCGCAGCTCCGGCCCCGATTGTTCAGGAAGCACCTCAGCCCGGCGCGCCCGGCGTTCGCCGCCGCGGCGATGCGTTCGACCCGAGCCAGAATCCGAGCGCTCCGGGCGCGCCGCGCGCGCTCGGCGGCGGGCAGCAGCCGGTGCCGGCAGGAGCTCCGGCCGGGGCGCCCGGCGGTCGCGGCGCCGGCGAGCCGCTCGATCTCGCCAACAATGGCGGGCGCTATCCGCAAGCTGCTGCGCCTGCGCCGGCCCAGCCCGGCTATCCCGCGCCGGCCGGCGGCGGCCCTGCGACGCTGCCGCCCTCGGCATCATCGCGCGACGAATTCGACCTCGGCATCGGCTACATGCAGCGCAAGGATTATGCGCTCGCCGAGCAGACCATGAAGACCTTTGCGCAGAAATATCCGAGCGATCCGCTGCTCGGGGACGCGCAATATTGGCTTGGCGAGAGCTACTTCCAGCGCCAGCAATATCGCGACTCGGCGGAAGCTTTCCTCGCCGTCACCACCAAATACGAAAAATCGGCCAAGGCCCCGGATGCCCTGCTGCGGCTCGGCCAGTCGCTCGCCGCGCTGAAGGAGAAGGAGGCTGCATGTGCTGCCTTCGGCGAGGTCGGCCGCAAATTTCCGCGCGCCTCCGCCGGCGTCAAAGCCGCTGTCGACCGCGAGCAGAAGCGCGTGAAGTGCTGACTCGCGGCGTTTGAGCCTGACAACGCGGATGGCGCTGCGCTAAACATTGCGGCCATCCGCCTGCGATTGCCTGGGCCGCGTCATGTCAGACGACGACAACTCACCGATCTCGGCGCGCGAGGCGAAGCGGCTCTTCGCCGATCTGCGAAGCGCGCCGGCGCTGGTGCTTGCGGTCTCCGGCGGGCCTGACTCGGTTGCGCTGATGTGGCTTGCGGCGCGCTGGCAGCGCAGCCTTGCGCGCGGGCCTCGTCTGGTGGTCGTCACCGTCGATCACGGCCTGCGGCCGGAAGCGACGCGCGAGGCACGCGAGGTCAAGCGGCAGGCCGCTGCTCTTGGATTGACGCACCGGACCCTGCGCTGGCGTGGCGCAAAGCCGAAGACGGGACTGCCCGCCGCCGCCCGCGAAGCCCGCTACCGCCTGCTCGCGCAGGCCGCGCGCGCCGTTGGCGCGAGCCATGTGCTGACCGCGCACACCCGCGACGACCAGGCCGAGACCCTGTTGATGCGGCTGTTGCGCGGCAGCGGAATTGCCGGGCTGTCGGCAATGGCGCGTCTGTCTGAACGCGACGGCATCGTGCTGGCACGCCCGCTGCTCGATGTCGCGAAATCGCAGCTCATCGCGACCCTGAAACGGGCGAAGGTCGGCTTTGCCGATGATCCCACCAACCGCGACACCGCGTTCACCCGGCCGCGGCTGCGCGCGCTGTTGCCGCAGCTCGCGACCGAGGGCGGCGATATCAGAAATCTGGTGCGGCTCGCGGCGCGGCTGGCGCGTGCCAATGCGTCGGTCGAGGTGCTGGCCGACGGCGCCGAGCGCTTCCTTCGCCTGCGGGATCGCGGCGATGCGCCGCATGCGCCGGGTGTGCGAAGCTTCGAGGCCGCAGCCTTCGCCGCCCTGCCGGAGGAGGTCCGATTGCGACTCCTGCTGCGGGCCATCAACGCTCTCGGCCATGAGGGGCCGGCGGAACTCGGCAAGGTCGAATCCCTCTTGGCCGCGCTTGATCAGGCCATTGCCGTGGGCGCCCGTGCAGCCAGAAATGGCCGGCCAGCCCTGAAGCAGACGCTTGCGGGAGCCTTGATCAGCCTTGCCGGGGGGCGTATCCGCGTCGTGGCGGCCCCGGCCCGGCGGCGCAAAGGCGGGTCAAGGGGCGGATAAGGTGGATCATGACACCGGCCGTTTCGAGACCGCGTCGTCAGGCCACCTTAACCAGGCAGGAAAAACCCGGATTCGGGCGCCATTATTTCAGCGGGAATCGGACTAAGATGGGATAAATAGTCCCATCTCGTTCCCTTGGCAGCGACCGGGACTGCACCTAAATTGTATGGGTCTAACCGAGAGGATTCCTTGGGGATTTCCTCGCACTGCCTGAATAACTACCCAAGTAACTGCCCAAGGATCAGGGCCGCGATCCGCGCGGCCACGAAGGAAGATCGATGAACGCCAATCTGCGCAATTTCGCCCTCTGGGTCATCATTGTTTTGCTGCTGTTGGCGTTGTTCACGCTCTTCCAGAATCCGGGTCAGCGCGCCTCGTCCCAGGACATCGCCTTCTCGCAGCTCCTGAGCGAGGTCGATCGGGGGAATGTGCGCGACGTTGTGATCCAGGGTCCGGACATTCACGGCACCTTCACCAACGGCTCAAGCTTCCAGACCTATGCACCCAGCGATCCGACGCTGGTGAAGCGCCTCTATGACAGCAAGGTCCAGATCAGCGCGAAGCCGCCGGGCGATAACGTGCCCTGGTTCGTCTCGCTGCTGGTCTCCTGGCTGCCGTTCATCGCGCTGATCGGCGTGTGGATCTTCCTGTCGCGGCAGATGCAGGGCGGCGCCGGCAAGGCGATGGGCTTCGGCAAGTCACGCGCGAAGATGCTCACGGAAGCGCATGGCCGCGTCACCTTCGAGGACGTCGCCGGCGTCGACGAGGCCAAGCAGGACCTCCAGGAGATCGTGGAATTCCTGCGCGACCCCGGCAAATTCCAGCGCCTCGGCGGCCGTATTCCGCGCGGCGTGCTGCTGGTCGGTCCTCCCGGCACCGGCAAGACGCTGATCGCGCGCGCGGTCGCGGGCGAAGCCAACGTGCCGTTCTTCACCATCTCGGGTTCGGACTTCGTCGAAATGTTCGTCGGCGTCGGCGCAAGCCGCGTGCGCGACATGTTCGAGCAGGCCAAGAAGAACGCGCCCTGCATCATCTTCATCGACGAAATCGACGCCGTCGGTCGTCACCGCGGCGCCGGTCTCGGCGGCGGCAATGACGAGCGCGAGCAGACCTTGAACCAGTTGCTGGTCGAGATGGACGGCTTCGAGGCGAACGAGGGCGTGATCCTGATCGCCGCGACCAACCGCCCCGACGTGCTCGATCCCGCGCTGCTGCGTCCCGGCCGCTTCGACCGTCAGGTCGTTGTGCCCAATCCGGACGTCGTCGGCCGCGAGCAGATCCTCAAGGTCCACGTCCGCAAGGTGCCGCTGGCGCCGGATATCAACCTCAAGACCATCGCGCGCGGCACGCCGGGCTTCTCCGGCGCCGACCTGATGAACCTCGTCAACGAGGCCGCCCTGACCGCTGCCCGCCGTAACAAGCGTATGGTGACCCAGGCCGAGTTCGAGGAGGCCAAGGACAAGGTGATGATGGGCGCCGAGCGCAAGTCGCTCGTCATGACCGAGGAAGAGAAACTGCTGACGGCCTATCACGAGGGCGGCCACGCCATCGTCGGCCTCAATGTCGTCGCGACCGATCCGATCCACAAGGCGACGATCATTCCGCGCGGCCGTGCGCTCGGCATGGTGATGCAGCTGCCCGAGCGCGACAAGCTGTCGATGTCGCTCGAGCAGATGACCTCGCGGCTGGCCATCATGATGGGCGGCCGCGTCGCCGAAGAGCTGATCTTCGGCCGTGAAAAGGTGACTTCCGGTGCGTCGTCCGACATCGAGCAAGCGACGCGGCTGGCGCGCATGATGGTGACGCGCTGGGGCCTCTCCGAGGCGCTCGGCACCGTGTCCTATGGCGAAAACCAGGACGAGGTTTTTCTGGGCATGTCGGTGTCGCGCACCCAGAACGCATCGGAGGCGACGGTTCAGAAGATCGACACCGAGATCCGGCGTTTCGTGGAAGAGGGCTACAACGAAGCGACGCGCATTCTCACCGAGAAGCGCGCCGATCTTGAAGCTCTCGCGAAGGGCCTGCTCGAGTTCGAGACGCTGAGCGGCGATGAGATCATCGACCTCCTCAAGGGCAAGAAGCCGAACCGCGAGTCCGTGCTCGAACCGGCCACGCCGCGCGCCTCCGCCGTGCCCCCGGCCGGCAAGTCGCGCCCGCGGCCCGATCCGGATCCCGGCCTGGAGCCGCAGCCGCAGGCGTGAGCCCGGCAAGCCATGGCCGGCTATTCCGGCAAACCGTTAGTGCAAAAGCTCGGCATCAAGCCGGGCTTTTGTATTTTTGCGGATGGCCTGTCTGTCGCATATGACGACATCGTCGGTGACCTGCCCGACGGTGTGCGGATTATGCGCGTGGCCAAGGCGCCGCTCGACCTCGTGCACCTCTTTGCGACCGAGGCCAAAGGCCTCGCCGCCAAGCTGCGCGGCTACCGCAAGGCGATCGCGCCTGATGGAATGATCTGGGCGTCCTGGCCGAAGAAGGCTTCGGGTGTCGCAACGGACGTGACGGAAACCGTGGTGCGCGAGACTGCGCTCGCCAATGGCCTCGTCGATATCAAGGTCTGCGCGGTCGACGATGTCTGGTCGGGCCTCAAGCTCGTGATCCCCGTCAAAGACCGCGTCAAGAAAAAGTAGGGTGGGCAAAGGCGCGTACGCGCCGTGCCCACCATCTCTCGGCAATCGCGATAGAAGTGGTGGGCACGCTGGCGCTTTGCCCACCCTACAAGCCCCGACGCTATAATGGTTGGCGCCCCGCTGGGCGCCATGGCATGCTCCCCTCAAATAAAGGCGGTTCGACCGCACCAAACAAAGGGGAGGGGAAGCCGATGCGTTTGGCATTGGGCGCGCTTGGCGCCGTTTCGTTCCTGCTACTGCCTGCCGCTTCATTTGCCGCCGAGATACGCGGCGTCACCGCGACCGAGATCAAAATCGGCCAGACCATGCCCTATAGCGGGCCGGTGTCGGCCTTCGGCGCGCTCGGCAAGGGCGAGGTCGGCTATTTCAAGATGCTGAACGAGAAGGGCGGCATCAACGGCCGCAAGGTCAATCTGATCTCGCTCGACGACAGCTATGCGCCGCCGAAATCGGTCGAGCAGACCCGCAGGCTGGTCGAGAGTGACGAGGTCGCGCTGATCTTCTCCTCGATCGGCACTGCCCACAACACGGCGATCGCGAAATATCTTCAGAACAAGAACGTGCCGCAGCTCTTCATCGGCTCCGGCGCCTCGAAATTCGCCGACGTCGCGCAATATCCGCAGGCGACGATGGGCGTGCAGGCGCCGTTCCGCTATGAGGCGCGGCTCTATGCGCGCTATGCGCTGGCGAAGAATCCGAACGCGAAATTCGCCGTGATCTCGCAGAACGACGATTACGGCCGCGACTATCTTGCCGGCCTGAAGGACGTGCTCGGCGAGAAATACGATACCGTCGTCACCAATGCGACCTACGAGGTCCAGGATCCGACCATCGATTCCCAGATCGTGAAGCTGAAGGCCTCGGGCGCGGAAATATTCGTGATCGCGGCGACGCCGAAATTCGCAGCACAGGCGATCCGCAAATCCTTCGAGATCGGCTGGCGACCGATGACGTTTCTCTCCAACGTCGCGGTGTGGGTTTCGACCGTGATGGAGCCCGCGGGACTGGAAGCGGGGACCGGGATTCTCTCGACGGCTTACGTGAAGGACCCCGACGATCCGGCCTGGAAGGACGATCCGGGCGTGAAGGGCTGGCGCGCGTTCATGACGAAATATGTGCCGGAGGCCGACCAGCACGACACCAACTACGTCAACTCCTACAACAGCGCGATGGCGCTGGAGGCGGTGCTGAAAGCCTGCGGCGACGATCTGTCGACCGAGAACATCCTCAAGCAGGCCTTTGCGATCCGCGATCTCGAATTGCCGATGCTGCTGCCCGGCATCAAGGTCAACACCGGCACGGCCGATCATGTCCCGGTCGACCAGATGCAGTTCATGCGCTTCAACGGCAAGAGCTGGGAGCGCTTCGGCGAACTGCAGACGGGAAACTGACAACCCAGGAGGGGTGAGTTTGGTCCGGGCGCGGCCACGAAGTAAGTGCGCTCCCTCTCCCGCTTGCGGGAGGCAATCGCATACATTCACAAGAGGTCGTCATGCCCGGGCTTGTCCCACGGCTGTCCGGTTCAGGCTTCGGCGTCAAAAAGCGAGTCGCTAGAGTCAATTAATGGCGTCGGGGCATAGCTGCGAATACTTGTTGTTCGCGAGAACACCGCAAATTTTCTTCATTGCGGACCTCAGCATACTCCGCTGCGGGTCGCTCGGCTAAAACGAGAGCGCAAAAATCGTGAGTCATATCAATGAATTTTGCGCTCATTACGAGTCGGTGCGTCTCGTTGCAACCGTTTTGCCTGAACCGGACAGCCGTGGGCTTGTCCCGGGCATCCACGCTCTTTGTGCTGCGTGGCAAGGCGTGGATGGCCGGGACAAGCCCGGCCATGACGCTGTGGCACACTCGGGCTTGTACTCATAAATCCGATCAGCCCGCGAACGCTTGCCATGTCCGCTACGCCCTTGGAAGCGAAGAAGGTCAACTCGCCCTAACGTGTCGGCTAGGGGCCAAAGGCGGAAGTGATCCCAACTCGCGGCGTCGCGAAACGGCGATTGTGCGACACATCGAGAATGGCTCTGTTAAGCCATATTCCCTCTCCTTGCCGACATGCTAACGTCTCCCAAGAGGAGCGTCTCCGATCAACCGGAGCCTGTCGTGGCAACAGCCGGGCACAAGCGAGGGAGGACACGGCACGTGCGAGCTATCACACTGCTTTTGACGCTCGCGATCAGCCTTCCACTGGCGGCTGCGGCCGACGAGAATGATGCCATTGTCTCATTGATCGAGCGTAACGTTGCCGCCTTTCGCGACTTCGACGCCGACGGCGCGAGTAGTACTTACGCCGACGATGCTGACTGGACCAATGCGTTCGGTGTACGTCAGCATGGCCGCTCGAATATCCGAACGTATTTATCGAACTTGTTTGCACGACCAGAGTTCCGCAGCCGGTCTCAGAGCGGTCCTGCCGAACTGTCCGTGCGGTTTGTGCGTCCCGATGTGGCGGTCGCACACAGGTTCACCGAAGTCGTCAGCCAACGAGGCTCCAACGGGGAGAAACTTCCGCCACGGAAAATTCACCGGCTCATCGTACTGACAAAGGACGCCGGAAACTGGCTTATCCTTAGCGAGTTGGTTATGGACGAGCGGCAGGATCGAATTGTTCGCTGAGGGACGGGATCATGCCCCAAGGCGCGATAGAAAAACACATCAGTATTCATACCAACATCACCGCCCGTGGGGCCTTTTTCTATCGCATCGGAAATCCCTGCGATCGTGCTACCCCGGAGCGGTTTAGTGCAATAAATGTTTTGCGACCCCAATATTGTGCGACATGACAGCGGAGGTTCATCGGAAGGGGCAACTTCCGGTGTGGGTCAAACGGCGAAATGGCCGGAGTGCCTGCTCAAGTCTGCTTCAGACTTTGAAACGGACATCTCACATTTATGAGTACACGCGCTACAGCTGCGTCCTCACTTCGACTGTGCGGCGGTCGCGCCTTCCGCATCGTCGCGGACATGGATCACCGCGATCTTGTCGGCATAGAGCCGCTTCCAGCCCTTGATGTGGTCCAGAACCTGGGCGGCCGGCGCGTCCGCAACCATGAGCGTGGCGTCGATCTTGTACTCGTCGAGCAACCGCGTCAAATTGTCGAGCTTCTTGACCTCCACGGCCTTGAAGAAGTCCATCACGAAGGTTTCGCCATAGAGCTCGGCGCGGCCATCGACGAAGACCGGGATGTCGCGCGAGATCAGATAACCGCCGAACTGGTAGGCGTTGAGGATGCGCTGCGCCTTGCGCTGCTGGAGCAGGTCGACGGCAGCGACCGGCGTCTGGTCTATCGTGAAGGTGAAGCGGTGATGCGACATGTAGATCGAGGTCGAGGTCCAGCTTGCTGCCACGATCATCAGCGCGCCTGTTACGGTGACGTAGCGGGCGGGCCAGCTCCCGCCGCCTTGCGGGTCCGGCTGCGACAGCGGGGACTGTTCGCCGAGCGGCTTGGCCAGCACCAGTGGCACCAGGAAGGCAAAGGCCTCGATGCTCCTGACATGGGTCAGCGCCATCCAGGTCAAGAGCAGGATCAGCAGGATGCGCGGCGGGCAGAGCGTGAGCCCGCGATGGAGGCCGATCGCGATGAGGCCGAGCAGCGCGCCTTCGAACGCTGTGAAGGAGGCGAAATTCGACGGCATCCATTCGGAGATGACCGAGAGCAGCTCGCCGAGATTGAGGATATTGGTCGCGCCGAGCAGCGTGCGCCAGCCGTAGGGCGTGATGCAGCTCGCGGCCATCGCCGCAACGCCGAACAGGAACCAGCGCACCAGTAGCCGAACCTGCTTGTCGGACTCCAGGCCCCAGATCGCCACGAACGACATGGGGCCGATCAGCGCCAGTCCCAGCACGAAGCCGCCGTGCAGGTTCGCCCACAGCGACATCAGCGGCAGCCAATACCAGGACGGCGTGCCCTTGCGATCGGCCGCCGCCATCAGCATGCCGACCCACGCGATCATCGCAGGCAACGCCAGGACATGCGGACGCGCCAGAATGTGATGCAGCGACAGCGTGACCGCGAGCATCGCGAACAGCACCGCGCGCGGAATCTCGAGTTGCGCGTCGAGCAGGTACACGAAGATCGCGGCCGACAGCGCGATCGCGAGCGCGGTGAGGATCACCGGCCCTGCCCAGTCCCACTGCGTGTAAGAGAGGGCGAACAGCACCTGCGACAGCCATGATGTCGAGATCCAGGGCGCCCCGGGCCGCGTGAATGAATAGAAATCCGTCGTGGGAAGCGCGTGGTGATCGAGGATCCATTGCCCGATCTTGATCTGCCAGAATGAATCGGAATCCTGGAGCAGCGTGTTGCCGACATAAAGAAAGAAGAGGTAGGCGCCCGCACCGACGCAGAGCGGCACCAGCGCGCGCGCGCGGCCCTGCACTGCGATGCCGTTGGCGAAGGAAAGGGACATGCCGCCTCGTCGTCCTGCTTGTTCTTGTCGGGTTGGCCGAGCGGACGGCATTGGACCATGGCGGTCATAACTTCGGGTAAATCGCCGAAGCCGGCTTCACCTCATGTCTCGACGATTTAACGGATTGTTTTCAATTTCGGTTTACCATCGCGGGATACACGTAAAGCGCTCCGGGTTTACGCAGTCGAATTAACTGCGGCGCAATTCTTTGCCACTACGTTCGGTTCCATGGTCGGGCGGCGCTGGGAAGCCGAAAAGACCGGACCGTTGTAGCCTCGTGTACATTTTTTGGAGCAGTCTATGAAGAACCTCGTTTCGCGTTTCGTGAAGGACGAATCCGGCGCCACCGCCATTGAATACGGCCTGATCGCCGCCGGCATCGCGCTGGCGATCATCACCGTCGTCAACAACCTCGGCAGCACGCTGAACACCAAGTTCGGCTCGATCTCGTCCAGCCTCAAGTAAGACCGGACGAACCAGGAATCCAAAGAGCCCCGTCCTGGACGGGGCTCTTTTCTTTTGGTCGACAATTTCGGGGAAAGACTGCTGCGGCGGTCAGCGAAGGCCGGGCCTCTCGCGTGCTTATTCTGCGAGACTGGTCTGCCAGACCGGCGATGGAGCAGGCGCGGCCGAAGTCCGCGACGGACGGCCGAGCCATTCGAGACAGAATTTCGCGGCCCAGATCGCGGCCGCTGCGACCGCGATGCCGCCGACGACGTCGACGATGTAATGGGCGCCGATCACCGGCGTCGCCGCGATCATCAGCAGGTTGAGCGCGGCCGCGATGCCGCCGATGCCGCGCACCGGCCACAGCGCCCACATGTAGAGCACGGCGGATGCGGCGTGGAAGCTCGGAAACGAGACGATGCCGGAGAGCATGAACAGTCGGAGCTCGCGCAGGCTGCCGTCGCGCAAGGCGAGCATGTCGCGCAACTGCCCGGCATAGATCGCGGTGTTGATCTCGGGGAAGTGGGCGGCCGGCAGTTGCAGCCCGTAGTAGGTGCCGATCGCCGGCACGAGGGCCGAGATCGCGATGGTGACCGCGAGCGCGAGACTCATCGCGAGCATGAACAATTGCAGCCGCACATAGCGCGCCGTCAGTGTCAGCACGACGGGGATGCCGAGCAACGGCCATTTGATCAGTCCGTAGCCGCGCGAAAGGCAATCCGCGAGCCAGGGATGGTCGTTGACGTAGCGTGCGATCGGTTCGGGATCGAGGCCGAGCGCGCGGTCGATCGCGAGCAGCGCCTGGTCCTGAAGTGGCCAGCCCATTTTGCCGGCGACATAGCTGAGCGGTCCGACGATGGCGCAGGTGAAGATGACTTGCCCGATCGTGCCGAGCGAAAACACCAGCTTCGGATCGGCGAGATCGCCCTTGGCGATCCGGTGGCAATAGGCAATGGCGACGAAAAGCGCTGCGATCGTCAGCGTGACGCCGAAGGCGATCGGTTCAAGTCGGAAGCCGGTGACGGTGAGGCCGAGCGCGAGAAGGCTCCCCATCGCGACGATGGGAAACCAGTTCAGGTGAAAGAGCTGCCAGGCGGTCCGTGCGTCCGTATCGACCATGCTGCACCAAGGTGGGCCGCGGCACAGTCGGGCAGGCGCTTTAAGATCGCGGTAAGAATCTTGGTTACCCAGCTGCCAATCAAGTCGCCGCATTTTTGATGTCGCGGTCCGGCCAGTCTGAAGGGCTGCTTCGCGCATTTGCTTCTTGTCATCCGCTCTGAATAGTTGTTCAGTTCTTGCGGGGCGATTTGCGGCGAAATCGGTGACGAAGCGTTGGTCCGCGGGGCGTGCGGCGGCGTGTGGGACAGGAAGCACGCCATGGTTTATCGGCGGACGCATCAAGTGGTTAAGCGCCTTGCGGCCCGGCGCAGCGCCATTCTGGCGGCGGCGCGGGAGGCTGCGGCGGAAGGCGGGATGGCGGCGGTGCAGATCGCGCCGGTCGCGGTCCGAGCCAGTGTCGCGGCGGGCACGGTCTACCGCTACTTCCCCTCCAAGGCCGAGCTCATTTCCGAACTGATTGCCGAGGTCTCGCGCGACGAGCTCGCGGCGATTCGGCGGGCGGCCGAGGCCGCGCCCGGCCCGTCCTCGGCGCTGGCGGCTGCCGTTACCACGGTGGCCGTCCATACCCTGTCGCAACGCAGGCTCGCCTGGGGCATCCTGGCCGAGCCGGTCGATGTCGATGTCAGCGCCTCGCGCCTGGCCAGCCGTCGCGAGATCGCCGGTGAGATCGTCGCCCGGATCGACGCCGCCGTGCGCGCCGGTCATTTGCCGGCGCAGGACACCACGCTCGCCGCCACCGCGCTGCTCGGTGCGCTGCACGAGGCCCTGGTCGGACCGCTCGCGCCCGACAATCTCGATGATCCCGCCAAGATGCGCGACGCCGTGCAGACCGTGACGCTGCTGGCGCTGCGCGCGGTCGGCGTCATGGACGCCCGCGCCCGCGGCCTTGTGGTGCAGCAGACGCTGTTGCCGACGGCGAAGGCCCTGGTAGGGGCGTGATGCGCGCCGCGGCCTGATTGGCCCGATGCGTCAATCGTTTCGTCCAATCCACAGGGCATCACGCCGGCAGCCGTCGGCTACTGTGCATGGGGTTGTTTTCGACATTTTTTGTTTTGCCGCGCGCGTCCGGAACGACGCGGGGATCAGATATTCGCCTCGCCCTCGGGGCCGACGGAGGCGATGCGCACCATGTTGGTGGTGCCGGGGATGCCGAGCGGCACGCCGGCGACGATGATCACGCGCTGGCCGGCGCGGACAAAGCCGTCGCGGAACGCGATCTGGCCGGCACGGCTGACCATGTCGTCCTGGTCGCGCGCATCCTCCGCCACCACGCAATGCACGCCCCAGACCACGGCGAGCCGGCGTCCGGCGGTGATGTTCGGCGTGATCGCCACGATCGGCGGCTTCGGCCGTTCGCGCGCCACGCGCGTTGCGGTCGAGCCTGAGCTGGTCCAGCAGATCAGGGCGGGCAAATCGAGCGTTTCGGCGATTTGCCGCGCGGCGTCCGCGATGGCGTCGCCGGCGGTGCTCTCGGGCGCCGGGCGCTGTGCCGCGACCACGGAACGATAGGTCGGGTCGCGCTCGACCTCCTCGCCGATGCGGTTCATGGTCGAGACCGCCTCGACCGGGAATTTACCGGCCGCCGACTCCGCCGACAGCATGATGGCGTCGGCGCCTTCATAGACGGCGGTGGCGACGTCGGAGACTTCGGCGCGGGTCGGCACCGGCGACTGGATCATCGATTCCAGCATCTGGGTCGCGATCACGACCGGCTTGCCGGCGCGCCGCGCCATCCGCGTCATCTGCTTCTGAAGGCTCGGCACCCGCTCCAGCGGCAGCTCGACGCCGAGGTCGCCGCGCGCCACCATCAGCGCGTCGGAGGCCTCGATGATCTCGGCGAGGCGGTCGATCGCCTGCGGCTTCTCGATCTTGGCCATGACTGCGGCGCGGCCGCGGATCATCTTCTTGGCCTCGATCACGTCGTCGGCGCGCTGCACGAAGGACAGCGCAATCCAGTCGACGCCGGTGACCAGCGCCGCCTCGAGGTCGGCGCGGTCTTTCGGCGTCATCGCCGAGACCGGCAGGTCCGTATCGGGCAGGCTGACGCCCTTGCGGTCGGACATCTTGCCGCCGACCACGACACGGGTCACCGCGTGCTCTTTCGAGGTCTCCTCCGCGATCAGCCGCACCTTGCCGTCGTCGAGCAGCAGCGCATGACCCGGCCGCAGTGCGGCGAGAATCTCAGGATGAGGGAGATGGACACGCGTGGTGTCGCCCGGCGTCTTGTCGGAATCGAGGGTGAAGATCTGGCCATTCTGGAGCTGGACCGATCCCTCGGCGAAGGCGCCCAGCCTGAGCTTCGGCCCCTGGAGGTCGACCAGGATGCCGATGGGACGGCCGTAGCTGCTCTCGACATTGCGGATCGTCGCCACCAGCTCCCGCATCTTGTCGTGCGGGGTGTGGCTCATGTTGATGCGGAAAAGGTCGGCGCCGGCCTCGAACAGGCGACGGATCATCGCGAGATCCGAGGAGGCAGGTCCCAGGGTCGCGAGAATCTTGATACGGCGAAGACGCCTCATGGCTTATTTCCAGGCGGGGGCGGAGGAGCTGGCGGGAGGCCAGGAGCGGCGGGGGGCGTACCACCGGGCGGGCCAGTGGGCAAACCCGGAACGCCGCCCGGGCCAACCGGGCCGGGCAGACCAGGGACGCGCTGCTGTGCCGGCTGCTCGTTGGCGTCGGTGAGCTGCACCGTCCAGGCCCGCTGCTCGCCGGTATCGACCTCGAAATAGCCGGTCCGGTCGTAGCCGCGCGCCAGGCAATCCTCGGTGCCACGGATGGTGAATTCCTTGTCGCGCGAGCACATGAAGGCCTGCCCCGACCATTCGCCGCCGCGGTCATAGTCGATCGCGTAGATGTAATAGTAGCGGGCAACCAGCGTGCCCCGGAGCAGCGTCTCGCAGGAGCGGGACGAGATGTTCCACCAGCCCTCGGTGGTCCAGCCATCGGCGTCCTTGTAGCCCAGCGCGATGCCGACCCGGCTCGACGTGTTGTTGCAGAGGCGGAAATCGGCCGAAGCCGGGCTGGTCCAGAGGCAGAACAACGCAACCACCAGCACCGGGGCGAACCGGACAAGCAGGCGGAGGGGTGGGGATGGAGATTCGGCGATCATTGTCGCGGAAGCTATATCAGATCATTGACGATTTGGCGTAGAGGGGCTGGAACTGCCAACCGGCCCCCGTTTGCGCCGCGATATGGCAAAATCTGTGACTACGGCCTACCTATCGAGATGAGGGATCCAGTCCGGACATTGAGGTCACGATCATGGCAATCGACGACAAAACCAGAACAGAGCTCGAGGCGGCCGCTTTCCGGCGCCTGGTCGAGCACCTGCGGACGCGGACGGACGTCCAGAACATCGATCTGATGAACCTGGCGGGCTTCTGCCGCAACTGCCTGTCCAACTGGCTCAAGGACGCCGCCGACGCTCAAGGTGTGGCCCTGAGCAAGGACGAGAGCCGGGAAGCCGTCTACGGCATGCCCTACGAGACCTGGAAATCGAAACACCAGGGCACGGCCAGTCCGGAGCAGCTCGGAGCGATGAAGAAGGTCCATCCCGGGCATTGAGCGGCCTGGCTTTCCGCCCCGCCGGCGCGAGCCTTGAGTCGCGCTCAGCACAACAGCTTTCTTTGCTCCAGTGCAGGAAGATGTGGGCGCGCTGTGGACGAGCGCGATGCTGCCTTGAACGCGGGCGCGGCCAACCCTAAGGGTCAAGCAGCACGCGCGGTGAGGATGCCGGCGTCACCTCGTTTTGCCAGTTCCATTGGGAGTACCAAGATGGCCACCTCCGCCGCCGTTCGCGACGACGAGCCCGCAACGAAATTTGCCAAGGACCAGCTCAAATCCATCATCGAGCGCATCGAGCGGCTGGAGGAAGAGAAGAAGGCGATCTCCGACGACATCCGTGACGTCTATGCCGAGAGCAAGGGCAACGGATACGACGTGAAGGCGCTGCGCACGATCGTGCGGATGCGCAAGGAGGACCCGAACGAGCGCGCCGAGGCCGAGACGATTCTCGAGACCTATATGCAGGCGCTGGGGATGCTCTGAGGGCGTTTCGCCGACACCACAGCAGCGATAGCCCGGATGGAGCGGAAGCGAAATCCGGGCTACGAGACTGAATTCGTGGAGATGGCGAGGGCTACCAGCCTCAGCGCAGCGCCGCCGTGCGCACCACGAAGGACGTCGTCTCGAGCTTCGCGGTCGCGGTGCCCGAGAAACTGTCGCAAGACAGGCCCTGCATGGGATCGTCGACAAAGCCAATCGCGATCACGGATCGCGGCTTGACGAAATAGGCGCGCATCGCGGCCATGTCGAGCTCGCCCATCATCGTGACCGACATCGCGCGGCTGGCGCTCGGCGACAGCATCACGATCTTGAGCCAGATGCTCTCGCCCTTGGCCGCGGAGAGCCGGGTCGCGGTTGCGACCATGCCGTCGATGCTCTTGCCGACCACCGTGTTGATTTCGGTCGCCGGCGCGAGGTTGCGCGTCGCGGATGCGGGACGGGCGGAGCGCGGGATCGGCGCGGAGGCGGCGACGACGTTGGCGCGGTCGACCGGAGAGGCTGCGGCCGGCGCGTAGGCCAGTGCCTGATAGGCCGACGAGGACACGCTGGCGGTCGGCTGCGGGTCGGTGGCGGCAGCGAGCGCCTGGCGCGCCTTCAGCGCGGCGATTTGAGCCGGCGTCGCCTGTTGCGGCGTGGCCGGGATATCCCAGAAGCCGCGGGCGTTGATGATGTCTGCCGGGGTCTCCGGCTTGCCGGCAGCCGGCTTGTCAGCCACAGGCGCGGGCTTCGGCTTAGGCGGCGCAACGATCTGAGCGTCGGCAGAAGCGAGCTGGAGCGCCGCGGCGACTGGCGGCTTGGCGCGGGGCGTCGGTACCGGATCGGCGGGCTTGGCTGCGGCTGCGACCACGGTCGGCGCGGCGGGCTTTGCGGTCGCGCCCTCGTCATCCTCGTCGTTGCTGGCGGGGGCCGGCTTGCCCTTGAACAGGGCGGCGAAGAAGTTCGGCTTGCCGATGGTGCCGGCGTCATCACCGCCACCGCGCCGCTCGATGTCGGCCTTGGCGAGCTCATAACCCCTGAGCGGCGTGCCGTCGGTCGGGACATGGACCGTGCGGCCGTCCGGGAAGACGCGGGCGAGCTGGTCATGCGTCATGCGCGGCCAGTGCCGGATGCTGCCGGTGTCGAGATGCACGAAAGGCGAGCCGGAGGTCGGGTAGAAGCCGACGCCGCCGCGCTGGAGGCGCAGGCCGGCGAAACGAATCTGCTCCAGCGGCACGCCCGGAATGTGGAAGTCCATCGCATGCCCCAGCATGTGCTGGCTGAAGCGTGCCACACCGGAGGAGCGGCGGCGGAGCATGGCGTTGGTGGCGGGGGAGCGGTAGGAGGAGATGATCTGGATCGGCTGCTTGCCGTCGACGTCGCGATAGACTTCCCAGAGGATGTCGAAGAGGTGACGGTCCATGACCGTCTCGTCCTGGGTGCGCCAGTCGCGCAGGAAGTGGTTGAGCTGCTTCAGCGCCGCTTCGTCGTAGCGCCCGTCGCGTTTGAAGGTGACGGTGAGATCTTCGCCGGAATGGGTGTGGTGGAACGAGAGCGTCTTGGTCTCGTTCAGCGCCGCGGCGTCATGAACCGAACCCGCGGCAGCAAACAGCAATACGGATGCGAGGCCGATCCGGGATCCGGCCTTCACTCCCGCATGGGACAACGACAGCACAGCGAATTGGCGTGCGAGACCAGTCAGCACGTTAGAGCCCACCCAGTCGACCAGCGTTCAAAATGGACTCTCCCGCCAACCCCGCTAGCGCGCGAAAGAGGATGAACGCTTTGTTAAAGCGAGAAGGTTAATTTGGCGTTGACCTTCCCGCCCCCAAAACCAAGTCAGAATACAAACCTAAGCGACTGAGTGTGGCGAAAAAACGCCCGCTGCCCGAGGCCGGGTCGATAATGGTTAACGTTAAGCGACCCCCATCCAGGGGACGAGGTCGCTGATCTCATTAGCGAATTTCAGGAAAAGACCGGTCGAGAAGGCCTCAGCGGGTGAACACCCGCTGCTGCTGCGGACGGCGGCCGACTGGAGCCGGCGGTGGGGTCGGCGCCCCGAACAGCCGCTCGAAGAAGTTCGGACCGGACGAGCCGCCATTGTTGGCCACCGCCACGCCGGACGGCAACGTCGTCGCCGGGCGCGAATAGCTCGGCTGGGAGTGAGCCACGACGTTCTCAAGATCCTTGCCGCGGCCGTTCTTCAGGATGTTGATCATGGTCGCGTCGCGGCCATAGACGTCCTTGCGGAATTGCAGCTTGCCGCCGTCGTCCACGAACGCGGTCTGGTAGGTGATGTTGACCGGGATCGGCGTCGGGAATTTCAGGTCGATCTCGCTCTTGCCGTACATGCTGCGCACGCGCTCCGGCGTGTACTTCTCGTTCGGCATGGCGATGTTGAGCAGAACGGACGCGTACTGATCCGGATTCTGTACGCGCATGCAGCCATGGCTGAAGGCGCGCTCGTCCCTGGCGAACAGGTTCTTGTCCGGCGTGTCGTGCTGATAAACCAGGAACTTGTTCGGGAAGTTGAAGCGGATGCGGCCGAGTGCGTTCGCTTCACCGGGCGGCTGCGAGATATGCACCGAACCGTCGCGGTTCTGTTCGAGCTTGAGGCCCATGCGCTGAAGCACGGTCGGGTCCTGCTGAAGCGCCGGCAGATATTCGTTGTAGACGATCGAGGGCGGCACGTTCCAGGTCGGATTGACCGTGATGTACTTCATCGTCTCGGTGAGCAGCGGGGTCGCATGCGTGCCCGGCTTGCCGGTGACGACGCGGGTGGTCCAGACCTGTTGGCCGCGCTGCATCACCTTCAGCGTGTAGTCGGGAATGTTGAGGATGACATAGGCATCGCCGAGCGAGGGCACGCCGAGGTCGCGCGGCAGCCAGCGCCAGCGCTCCATGTTGACGAGCACGACGTCGATCTGCTTGTCGCGCTTCGGGCTGTTCAGCGCCTTGACCGTCTTGTCGTCGAGGATGCCGGTCGCCTTGATCTCGGCGCCGTCCTGAAACGTGCGCACGGCTTCAGCGACCGTGGCGTCGTAGCGGGTGTCGTTGGCGTTCTCGGCAATGCCGAGCTTGGCGCGAAGCTGCGGCACGCGCGGATCTTCCGCGACGATTTCAGCCTGCTTCCTGCCGCGGGCCGCGGTGTACTTCAGCGCGGGACCATCGGCGATGTCGATCGCCGGACCGTCGGTCTGGCCGCGGAGCTGCGCGAGCTTAGCCTTCAGGTCCTTGTAGAGCTTCTGCGGCGGGTTGTAGCTGTCGAGCGCGGCGGACGCATCAGTCGCGGTCGTGACCTTGGCGAGCACGTCGCTCGGATCGGTCGGATGCTCGGGATAGAGGATGTCGCCGCTAACCTGAGACCAGTGCATGCGGCCGCTCTGGGCCTGGCGCGCATAGTCGAACATGCTGGCGGTGAGCTTCAACTCGGCGTCGGCCAGCGCATCGGGCGTCGTGGCGGCGGCAAAATCCGCCACCGGGTAGTCGGCGGGATTGAGGCCTTCGGAGGCGGCATCCTTCAGTCGCGCGATGACGCCCTTGGCAGCAGTGGTGAGGCTGCCGCCCTGCGTCCAGACCGGCGCGTACTCACGCGAGCCATAAAACTTCTCGATGGCGGCGCGCTCGTTCTTGCGGTCGAAATAGCGCGAGGTCTTGGCGCCAATCATGTCCTTGAGCTTGTCGGCGACCGGCTGGTCGGCGGCGGGGACGTTGCTCGCGGCCTTCACCGGCTCGGCGGCCGGGATAGCTGCGGCGGCAGGCGCCGCGGGAGCGGCCGGCGCCGTTGCAGTGTCGGCTTTGACCGGTTCAGATTTGGCAGGCTCGCTCTTGGCCGTCTCGCTCTTCGGGGCCTCAGTCGCGGGCGTGGTGGCGACATCCGCGGGCTTGGTCTCGACCTTGTCAGGCGCTGGCGCGGCTTCGGCCTTCACAGCTTCCTTGGCCGGCTCCTTCGCGGAGTCCTGAACCGTGGCGGTGGTGTCGAGCTTGATGTCGGCGGCAGTCGGGGGCGCGACGTTTGCGGGCTCGGGGCGCGGGATCGCGGCTTCGATCGCGAGCTCGGCGGCACTGCTGCGCGCCTGATCCTGCGCCAGTGCCGAGCTGGCCGACACCGTGAGGAAGGTCGCCGCGACCGTCATCAAGACGCGGTCAAAGCCTGCACGGTGGTTCAAACAGTCACGCATTGTGTCACACCCCTCGGGTGAACTGTCCCTCGTGGAACAGCTTTGTTTATCGTCTTCAGCTTCGGCTAAACCGCGCCGGCCTCTCGAAAGTTGCACGCCTGCACGCAACGACTCTTACGCAGACGATATACAGGCCCGGTTTTTGCAGCCAGCGTTACCCGGGACAACTCACGACAAACTGACTTCAAGGAAGCCTTTTTGCAACGGATAGTGCGCTTCTGCCACGCGCTTTTCCCTTTGTCTGTCACTTCCAAGTCACGGTTCACGTCGCAGTCGAATTCTTCCGTAACCCGAATGGCTTACGGCGACATCGCGCCACCAGGCAAACCGCCGTTCACAGCACGGCTCAGTGCGTCTCCTCGCCGCTTTTGCCGCCATGTCCGGGCACGCCGGCTTCGTCGAGTTTGCGGTAAAGCGTGGACCGGCCGATCTTGAGGCGGCGGGCGACCTCGGACATCTGTCCGCGATAATGCGAGATCGCGAAGCGGATGATCTCGTTCTCCATGTCCTCCAGCGGGCGAACATCGCCGGTCGCGGTCAGCATAGCCAGGGTTCCCGACGAGGGCAGGGGTGGCACAATCGGTATTTCATTACCCGAGACCACAGAGGGTGCCGCGATCGGGTCGATCATTAGCGGCGCGGTCGGAATCTCCGTTACGAGGTGCGGATGCGAGGCGAGCAGCGGGAAATCGTCGAGGCCGAGCTGGTCCCCCTCGCTCATCACCACCGCGCGGTAGACCGCGTTTTCGAGCTGGCGGATGTTGCCGGGCCAGTCGAGCTGGGCGAGGTGCGCCACGGCTTCGCCGCTGACGCCCGCGATCGCGCGGTTTTCCTCGGCGGCAAAGCGCGCCAGGAAATGACGCAGGAGATGCGGGATGTCCTCGCGTCGGGCCCGCAGCGAGGGGATGGTCAATGGCAGCACGTGTAGGCGATAGAACAGGTCTTCGCGGAAATGGCCCTGCTTCACCCGCTCCAGGAGCCTGCGGTTGGTTGCCGAGATGATGCGGACGTCGACCTTGACCGGCTTGCGGCCGCCGACCGCTTCCACCGCGCCCTCCTGGAGCGCGCGCAGCAGTTTGACCTGCGCCGCCAGCGGCAGCTCGCTGACCTCGTCCAGAAACAGCGTGCCGCCATGGGCTTCGACGAACTTGCCCATGTGCCGCTCGGTCGCGCCGGTGAAGGCGCCCTTCTCGTGACCGAACAGGATCGACTCGACGAGGTTGTCGGGGATCGCGCCGCAATTGACCGCGACGAACGGCTTTGCCTTGCGCTCGCCGCTGCCATGGATGGCACGCGCGAACATCTCCTTGCCGACGCCGGACTCGCCCTCGATCAGCACGGGAATCGACGAGTTGGCCGCCTTCTGCGCGGTCCGCATTACCGGCGCCATCGCCTCGGCGCGCGTGACGATGTCGGAGAAGGTCAGCCGTCCCTCGCGGGTGTGACGGATGCGCTGCAATTCACCCTTGAGCGCGGAGGCGTTGAGCGCGTTGCGAAGAGAGACCTGGAGCCGCTCGATGCCGACCGGCTTGACCACGAAGTCCGCCGCGCCGGCGCGCATCGCCGAGATCACGTTGTCGATGCCGCCATGGGCGGTCTGCACGATCACCGGCACGGTCAGACCTGCTTCGCGGATTTTTGCCAGCACGCCCATGCCGTCGAGGCCGGGCATGACGAGATCGAGTACGACGGCGTCGATAGCGGGTCCGTCGGGGGCGGTGAGGGCGGCAATCGCGGCGTCGCCGGACTCCACGACGATCGTCTCATAGCCGCATTTCTGCACCATGTTCTCGACCAGCCGGCGCGCCACGGCATCGTCATCGGCGATCAAAATACTGGCAGCCATGGTGTTCCCCGCACGCTACAACTATCTGTCTCGAATCGGGGCACTCTGGCCGAAGCCGATTAACGCACTCTTAAACCTTGATGACCGCGCCCGCCGCGATTCTTGAACACAGGTTTCCAGCACAATGACTTCGCGTCCCACATCCGCTCTCCGCAAGCCGAACACCAAAAAAACCGCCAAAGCCAAATCCTCCGCCAAGCCTGCGAGCAAGACCGCCAAGCTTCCGGAGTGGAACCTCGCCGATCTCTATTCCGGGATCGACGCGCCGGAAGTGGCGCGCGATCTCGAAAAGATGGATGCCGATTGCGTCGCGTTCGAGACGGACTACAAGGGCAAGCTCGCAACAGGAACAGCAAACGAAGATGGCGGAAAATGGCTCGCGAAGGCCGTGCGACGCTATGAGGCGATCGACGATCTCGCCGGCCGCCTCGGCTCCTACGCCGGTCTCGTCCACGCCGGCGACAGCGTTGATCCCAAGATTTCAAAGTTTTACGGCGATGTGTCAGAGCGGTTGACGGCTGCGTCCACCCATCTTCTGTTCTTCGCGCTCGAGCTCAATCGTGTCGATGACGATATTTTGACCCGCGCGATGCAGGCGCCGGAACTGGCGCACTACCGCCCCTGGATCGAGGACCTGCGCAAGGAGAAGCCGTACCAACTCGACGACAAGCTCGAGCAGCTTTTCCTGGAGAAGGCGCAGACCGGATATTCCGCCTGGAACAGGCTGTTCGACCAGACCATCTCGGGTCTTCGCTTCAAGGTCGGGTCCAAGGAGCTCGCGATTGAGCCGACGCTCAATTTCTTGCAGGACCGTGACGGCGCCAAGCGCAAGGCCGCGGCGGCGGCCCTGGCGAAAACCTTCAAGGCCAATGAGCGCACTTTTGCGCTGATCACCAATACGCTCGCCAAGGACAAGGACATCTCCGACCGCTGGCGCGGCTTCAAGGATGTCGCGGATTCCCGCCATCTGAACAACCGCGTCGAACGCGAGGTGGTGGATGCGTTGGTCGCTTCCGTGCGCGCGGCCTATCCAAAACTGTCGCATCGCTACTACGCGCTGAAGGCGCGCTGGTTCAAGAAGAAGCGGCTCACCTATTGGGATCGCAACGCGCCGCTGCCCTTTGCCGCGACCGACACCATCGCCTGGCCCGAGGCGCGGCACATGGTGCTATCAGCCTATCGCGGCTTCTCGCCCGATATGGCTGATATCGCCGAGCGCTTCTTCACCGACCGCTGGATCGATGCGCCGGTGCGTCCGGGCAAGGCACCGGGCGCCTTCTCGCATCCGACCACACCGTCGGCGCATCCTTACGTGCTGATGAATTACCAGGGCAAGCCGCGCGACGTGATGACGCTCGCCCACGAGCTCGGCCATGGCGTGCATCAGGTGCTGGCGGCGAAGAACGGCGCGCTGATGGCGCCGACGCCGCTGACGCTTGCGGAAACCGCGAGCGTGTTCGGTGAGATGCTGACCTTCAAGCGACTCTTGGCGCAGACCAGGAGCGCCAAGCAGCGCCAGGCGCTGCTCGCCGGCAAGGTCGAGGACATGATCAACACCGTGGTCCGGCAGATCGCGTTCTATTCGTTCGAACGTGCGGTCCACACCGAGCGCAAGAACGGCGAGCTCACCGCGGCGCGGCTTGGCGAGATCTGGCTCTCGGTACAGGGCGAGAGCCTCGGGCCGGCGATCGAGATCAAGGCGGGCTACGAGAACTACTGGATGTACATCCCGCACTTCATCCACTCGCCGTTCTATGTCTATGCCTATGCCTTCGGTGATTGTCTCGTGAACTCGCTCTATGCAGTCTACGAGAACGCGGCCGAAGGCTTTGCCGAACGCTATCTCGACATGCTTGCCGCCGGCGGCACCAAGCATTATTCCGAGCTGCTGCGGCCATTTGGGCTCGATGCCAAGGATCCAAAATTCTGGGACGGCGGCTTGAGCGTCATCGCCGGCATGATCGACGAGCTCGAGGCGATGGGCTGAAGCGGCGGAGCGCGTTCCTCGGAACGCGGCTGTGGCCTGACGTTCGCGAGACCGGCTGCTCAACAGAGCTGCGCCGGATAGAACCGGAAGCAGCGAGCCTTGACGAATTTGCGCCGAGCTGGGGCGTTGCAAACATTTTGCAGCGCTGCCGTGAGTTCCAGGCCGCTCCACTCTCCCTAGCGACCCCGATCGGTCTTGATATTTGCTACGTGGGATTGAACGTTCGCGAGGCCGGCAAGACTAACTTTGATATACCGCGGATAGAACTTTCAACTATTGATTGTGGATCGATCGATTTTTGCCTGGGGAGATGCCCATGCGCGATCAAGGACCCGCCGCGCCCGTTCCGGAGGCTCGAAACCCTGCAGCGGTCGATGAAGAGACCCCCTGGTGCGAGAAGCACCATCAAATCGTCCGCGATGAAATCGCGGCAATCAACACGCGGCGTGAGCCGGAACGGCGCCTCGATTCCGACGCCCTGGAACGTTGCCAGTTGCTCGACGTCGTCGGGCTCGCGTTGTCCGGCGGCGGCATCCGCTCGTCGGCCCTTTGCCTCGGTGCGCTACAGGCCTTGAACCACCACAACCTGATTGGGCGGATCGATTATCTCTCCACGGTGTCGGGTGGCGGCTATATCGGCACTTCGCTCAGCGCGAGCATGACGGCGGCAGGGCGGTTTGTATTCGGTGAAAGGCCGGTCGCCGGTACTGCCACCGCCGCCGAGATCAGCGACACGCCTTCGGTCGGGCATCTCCGCAACTATTCCAACTATCTGATCCCCGCCGGTGCACGCGATCTTCTGACCGGAATTGCGATTGTCGTGCGCGGCCTGGTCGCCAATATCGGGCTGACGCTGCCCATCGTGCTGCTGCTCGCCGCCGTCACCATTTGGTCGACGCCTCTGCGCAGTTGCCTGACTGTTGCGAACGTCTTTGGTATCGGCCTCAACGATCGCAAATTGTGCGAATTGCATGATTTCAGCAGCATCGATCGTTACGGCTTCAGCACCTTTGGCGCGGCCGCGGCGCTGGTGCTGCTTCTCTGCAGCGGGCTCACCTATCTGAGCTCCCGCTCCATTCGCGGCAACGGCCCCAGCGTCGTGTGCGCCTACCTTGCCGGAATAGCGTTGCTGCTCGGCGTCGCCTGCGACTTTGCACGGTTTCTCAAGGTTCAGCACTTTGCGCTGACCCTGGCAATCGCCATCATCGGGGTCGTCCTGTTTTTCGGGTGGGCTCTCAAGCAGTCATTCGCGAGTCCGGGAAAGCGCCAAGAGTTTCGCTCGCATTGGCCGAGCATGGGGGCGACCTTTCTGGTGTTGCTGGCCGCAATCGCCTTCTTCGAATTTCAGCCCTTCATGCTGGAGCAGATGTTTGATGTTGCCGAGAGCAACGCAATCGGTGGACCGGCTGCCGCAGTTGCGATCACCTGGATCAAGTCGCTCGCGGCAGTCGCTACGCCAATCGGCGTCTTCGTCACCGCATTCAGGCAGCAGTTCGCTGAACTGTTGAAGGGCAACAGCGTATCTTCGCAATGGGGATCGCTGGTGCTCGCGGTCGTCGCCAAGGTAGCGCTGTGGATTGCGGGCCTCGCACTTCCGCTCATCATCTGGGTCGCATACCTGTATCTGTCGTATTGGGGCATCGCCAACGACTTGTTCGAGAGGTGCCCGTCGGCTCTGGGGGCCACTTCCCAACGAGAGTGCCTGGTCAACGCCAAATCGAACACGCCGTCCGGGAATTTGGCAGGCAAGATCCAGTTCGATGCCAGCAAGGGTACCCTGTCAGCCGAGATTACGCCGAAGGCCGCGCCGCCGGTCATGGCCGATACCGAGCGGTTGACACCCACTTGGCATGCCCCCGCATGGCTTGAATTCCTGGCCCAGAAAGCGGGACATGTGGTTCAGGCCCGCATTCCCAGTCTGTTCCAGGGCGCGGCTTCGGAACTCAGCTATTCGTTCAGTCTTCCGATGGTAATCCTCTACACGTTTGCCGGCATCCTGTTGTTCGCCATCTCGTTCTGCCTGACGCCGAATGCGAACTCGCTGCATCGGCTCTATCGCGATCGCCTGAGCAAGGCTTTCCTGTTCGATCCGACACGTTCGGCCGACGGCGGCATCGCGCGGGCCGAAGCCAGCCTCGATCAGGGGCGTGATTTCAGGACGCTCGATCGCATGAAGCTGACTGATCTCTACGCCCCTCCGGTCGAGGCGGCCCGTATTCCGGGGCAGCCCGCAACGCCGAGGTTGCGCGGGCCCTATCAACTCATCAATACGGCGCTGAATATTCAAGGCTCGGACTTTGCCAACCGGCGTGGCCGCAACGCGGACTTCTTCATGTTCTCCGCCCTGAACGTCGGTAGCGAGGCGACGGGCTATGCGCCCACCGGCTTGGTGCAGGACGACGAGCAAAGTCTCGACCTTGCGACGGCAATGGCGATTTCCGGAGCCGCGGCTTCCTCGAACATGGGCTCGAACTCGATCAAGGCGCTGACACCCACGCTCGCGCTTCTCAACGTACGGCTTGGCTACTGGCTGAAGAACCCGCGTTACGTCGATGCGCGCGTGCGGCCGCAGCGCCGCTCCACACCGCTTTATTTCTGGTCCGAAATCTCGGGGCGTCTGTATGAGAATAGCGACAGTGTCTACCTGACGGACGGTGGTCACATCGAAAATCTTGGCGTCTACGAGTTGTTGCGCCGCCGCTGCAAGGTGATCATCGCGGTGGATGCGGAAGCCGATGCGCCGATGAATTTCGGCTCCCTGATGACGTTGCAGCGCTACGCCCGCATTGATCTCGGCGTCCGGATCGACTTGCCTTGGACGCCGATTCGCGAACGCACACGCGCGCTGATGGCGCGCAATGCCGACAAGACTGGCGATCCGTCGTCTCCTCCCGATGCGGACGATGACGCTCCGCAAGACCACGTTCACGTCGCAATCGGCATCATCGATTATGGGGGAGAGGAGAAGGGCTATCTCGTCTATGTCAAATCTTCGCTCACCAGCGATGAGAACGACTATATCCGGGACTACGCGCGGCGAAATGATCGCTTCCCGCACGAGACCACGGGTGATCAGTTCTTCTCCGAAGAGCAGTTCGAGGTCTACCGCGCGCTCGGCTTCCATATGATTCACGGCTTCCTGTCCGGCGACCATCCGGTGGCGGTCGGGTGCGGCGTCCGTCCGCGTACGGCCCGATTTACCGACGGCGGCGAGCCGGCGATCGACGCCGTACGTGAGGCGCTGGGCCTCCCGGTGCTCCAGCGACGGACCGCGAGCGTCACGGCCACGATGATCGATCAGGGCTGAGCGACGAGAGAGCCGGATCCCCGCCAATCGGAATTCCAAATGACCTGATTTGCGGGAAAACCGCTCCTCCGTGCCGTTGCCCTGCCCGGCGGTTTGGGGTATTGCCAGCCGGGAATTCGACTTTCGACTGGGGACATCCATGGCTGACCATAGCGAAGTGGCGTACACCACCGCCGACGGCAACGACTACGTTGCGCACGAGCAGACCTATGAGGGCTTCATCAAGCTGGTGAAGTACGGCACGGTCTCGGTCGCGCTCATCGTGATCCTGATGGCCATCTTCCTGACCTGATCCATCGCGGCCGCACCGACAGCGCCGTCGGTGCCCATAATATTTGCATCCAAGCCGGTTCCAAAACCGGTATCCAACGTTGCGGGAGTAACGCTAAGTTCGCGTGCGCGCTTTCCCGCGTCGCCGGAGGCCCCATGAAGATTGCCGTTGCCAAGGAAATCGATCCATCCGAGCCGAGGGTCGCCGTTTCGCCTGATACGGTGAAGAAGTTCAAGGCGCTCGGCGTCGAGATCGCCGTCGAACCGGGGGCCGGCGTCAAGTCGGGCCTGCCGGATTCCGAATTCACCGCAGTCGGCGCCACCGTGAGCGCGGATGCGTTGAAGGATGCCGACATCATCATCAAGGTGAAGCGGCCCGAAGCCTCCGAACTGGCGCAATACAGGCGCGGCGCGCTCGTCATCGCCATCATGGATCCCTACGGCAACGATGCCGCGCTGAAGGCGATGGCCGATGCCGGCATCTCGGCCTTCGCGATGGAATTGATGCCGCGCATCACGCGCGCGCAGGTGATGGACGTGCTGTCGTCGCAGGCCAACCTCGCCGGCTACCGCGCCGTGATCGAGGGCGCCGAAGCTTTTGGCCGCGCCTTCCCGATGATGATGACCGCGGCGGGCACCATTCCGGCGGCAAAGGTGTTCGTGATGGGCGTTGGCGTGGCCGGCTTGCAGGCGATCGCTACCGCGCGCCGTCTTGGCGCCGTCGTCACCGCGACTGACGTGCGGCCCGCCACCAAGGAGCAGGTGGAATCGCTTGGTGCCAAGTTCCTCGCGGTTGAGGACGAGGAGTTCAAGAACGCGCAGACTGCCGGCGGCTACGCCAAGGAAATGTCCAAGGAGTACCAGGCCAAGCAGGCTGCGCTCACCGCCGAGCACATCAAGAAGCAGGACATCGTGATCACGACCGCGCTGATCCCGGGCCGGCCGGCGCCGAAGCTGGTCTCGGCCGAGATGGTCAAGTCGATGAAGCCCGGTTCGGTGCTGGTCGATCTCGCGGTCGAGCGCGGCGGCAATGTCGAGGGTGCGAGGCCGGGCGAGGTCGCCGAGGTCGATGGCATCAAGATCGTCGGCTACACCAATGTCGCCGGCCGCGTCGCGGCGTCGGCTTCCAGTCTCTACGCGCGCAACCTGTTCAATTTCATCGAGACCATGATCGACAAGGGTAGCAAGGCCCTTGCCGTGAATTGGGACGACGAACTCGTGAAGGCGACCGCGCTCACCAGGGACGGCGCCGTCATTCACCCGAATTTCCAGCCGAAAGCTTAGGAGAGCCGCCATGGAGCATATTGCACAGGTCGTCGACCCCTTCGTCTTCCGGCTGTCGATTTTCGTTCTCGCCGTCTTCGTCGGCTATTTCGTGGTGTGGTCGGTGACCCCCGCGCTGCACACGCCGCTGATGAGCGTCACCAACGCGATCTCCTCGGTGATCGTGGTCGGCGCGCTGCTCGCGGTCGGCGTCGGCATGATATCGAGCGGCTCGGGCTGGGCGCGCGGCTTCGGCTTCATCGCGCTGATCTTTGCCTGCGTAAATATCTTTGGCGGCTTCCTTGTCACCCAGCGCATGCTGGCGATGTACAAGAAGAAGGTGAAGTGAGCGGCGTGCACCTCGGGGTGACGAAGACAAAGGGGACCTGAGATGAACGCCAATCTGGCTGCAGTTCTGTATCTCGTGGCGGGTGTGCTGTTCATCCTGTCACTGCGCGGGCTGTCCAGCCCCGCCTCATCCCGGCAGGGCAATTTCTTCGGCATGATCGGCATGGCGATCGCGGTCGCGACCACGCTGGCCAGCCATCCGCCGGCGGACGGCCTCGCCTGGATCCTCGTGATCCTTGGCATCGCCATCGGCGGCAGCGTCGGCGCCGTGATTGCGCGCCGGGTGCCGATGACCTCGATGCCGGAGCTGGTCGCCGCCTTCCACTCGCTGGTCGGCATGGCCGCGGTGCTGGTCGCCGCCGGCGCGTTCTACGCGCCTGAGGCCTTCGACATCGGCTCGCCCGGCAACATCCATCCGCAGAGCCTGGTCGAGATGTCGCTCGGCGTCGCCATCGGCGCGCTGACGTTTACCGGTTCGGTGATCGCGTTCCTGAAGCTGTCCGCACGCATGAGCGGCGCGCCGATCATCCTGCCGTTCCGCCACGTCATCAACATCGTGCTGGCGCTGGCGCTGGTGTTCTTCATCGTCGGCCTCGTGCTGTCCGGCAGCGCGCTCGACTTCTGGCTGATCGTCATCATCGCGCTGACGCTCGGCGTGCTCATGATCATCCCGATCGGCGGCGCCGACATGCCGGTCGTGATCTCGATGCTCAACTCCTATTCGGGTTGGGCGGCTGCCGGCATCGGCTTCACGCTCGGTAACTCCGCACTGATCATCACCGGCGCGCTGGTTGGCTCCTCGGGCGCGATCCTGTCCTACATCATGTGCCACGCGATGAACCGGTCCTTCATCTCGGTCATCCTCGGCGGCTTCGGCGGCGAGACCGCCGCGGCCGGCGGCGCGACGGGCGAGCAGAAGCCGGCCAAGCTCGGCTCGGCGGACGATGCCGCCTTCATCATGAAGAATGCCTCCAAGGTCATCATCGTGCCCGGCTACGGCATGGCGGTGGCGCAGGCCCAGCACGCGCTGCGCGAGATGGGCGACATCCTGAAGAAGGAGGGCGTCGAGGTGAAGTACGCGATCCACCCGGTCGCGGGCCGCATGCCCGGCCACATGAACGTGCTGCTGGCGGAGGCCAACGTGCCCTATGACGAGGTGTTCGAGCTCGAGGACATCAACTCCGAATTCGCGCAGGCCGACATCGCCTTCGTGATCGGCGCCAACGACGTCACCAATCCGGCCGCCGAAGAGGACAAGACCTCGCCGATCTACGGCATGCCGGTGCTTCAGGTCTGGAAGGCCGGCACCGTGATGTTCATCAAGCGCTCGCTCGCCTCGGGCTATGCCGGCATCGACAATCCGCTGTTCTATCGCGACAACACCATGATGCTGCTTGGCGACGCCAAGAAGGTCACCGAGAGCATCGTCAAGGCGATGTAGGAGCCGAGGCAAGCGGACCCGGGCCTCAACAAGGAGCGGCACAGGTCCTATCTCATGCCGCCCATGCGGCGGCGTGCGGCTGCCGCGAAATTCAGCGAGCATCCGGCTCGATGTCATGAAATTGCTGCGGAGCCGTCGCAAGTCCTAGGATGGGGCCGGCAGCGCAGTCATGACATTCGTGAAATGGATCGCCATCCTGCTCGTGACCGTCTATTTCGTCGGTCTCGTCGTGCTGTATGTCCGTCAGCGCGAGATGCTGTTTCCGATTCCGCCGGTCGGTCGCACGGCACCGGATGCCGCTGGTCTTCCCGAAGCGGAAGAGCACGTCCTGACCACGTCCGACGGCGAGAAGGTCATCATCTGGCACGTGCCGGCCAAGCCGGGCCGATCCTTAATCCTGTATTTCCCCGGCAACGGTGATCACCTCGCCGGCCCCGTCAGCCGCTTCAAGGCCATCACGGCCGATGGCACCGGCCTGGTCGCGTTGTCCTATCGCGGCTATGCCGGCTCGAGCGGCGCACCGAGCGAGCAGGGGCTGCTGCGCGATGCTGCCGCTGCTTACGCTTTCACGAGCGCGCGCTATGCGGCGGAACGAATCGTCCTCTGGGGCTTTTCGCTCGGGACCGGCGTGGCGGTCGCAGTCGCATCCGAGCATCCAGCGGGAAAATTGATCCTGGAAGCGCCATACACGTCGACAGTCGAGGTCGCCGCCTCGCTCTACCGGTTCGCTCCGGTCCGCCTGCTGATGCGTGATCAATTCCGTTCCGACGAGCGGATCGTGCGCGTCACGGTGCCGCTGCTGGTGATGCACGGCACCAATGAATCTTGCCATTTCCATCGTCTTCGGAGAGCGTCTGTTCGCGCTCGCGCATGAGCCGAAACAGTTCGTTCGGTTTCCCGGTGGCGGACACGACGATCTTGATTCCTTCGGTGCGATCGAAACGGCGAGGCGGTTCATTGCGTCATAGGCAGCCCGGTACAAGGCGCGCGGTCTGGCTTATCGCCTTGAACCTCGCGCTCCTGCCGCAGGATGCGCTCGCTGCAACCGGGCTCGACGGTGCCGCCATGCGCTGGCCCTATGCGCTGCCGTTTGCCGGCCTCTTGCTGTCGATCGCGCTCGGGCCGCTGCTGCTTCCGAAGTTCTGGCATCATCATTACGGCAAGATCGCTGCGGCCTGGTCGGCATTGGCGCTGGCGCCGATTGCCTGGCAGGCCGGGGTCGTGGCGATGCTGGCGGCCTTGGTCCACGCCATGTTGGCCGAGTATTTCAGTTTCATCGTTCTGCTGTTCGCGCTCTATGTCGTGGCCGGGGGCATTTTGGTCAGCGGCGACCTCAAGGGCACGCCATGGACCAACACCTGCATCATAGCCCTTGGCACGCTGATGGCGAGCATCGTCGGCACCACCGGCGCTGCGATGATCCTGATCCGTCCCTTGATCCGTGCCAATCTGGCGCGGCGCCACAATGCCCATGTCGTGATCTTCTTCATCATCCTGGTCGCCAATGTCGGCGGTGCACTAAGCCCGCTCGGTGATCCCCCGCTCTTTGTCGGTTTCCTGCACGGTGTCGATTTCTTCTGGACCACCCGGCACATCTGGCTGCAAACGGCGATCGTGGCCGGGCTGTTGCTCGCGATCTTCGTCGTGGTTGACGTCTGGCGTTTCCACAAGGAGCCGCCATTCAGCGGGGCGGGACCGGCGCAGCCGGTCCGGATCCGCGGCCTCGTCAACCTGTTGCTGATCGCGGCCATCGTTGCGAGCCTGCTGGTATCGGCGATGTGGCGGCCCGGCATTGCGTTCGACGTTTTCGGAACGAAACTGGAGTTGGAGAGCATCGTACGCAATTTGGTGCTGCTGGTGATTGCAGCCCTGTCGGTGTGGCTGACGCCGGACGAGCACAGACAGGCCAATGGCTTCACCTGGGAGCCGATCCGCGAAGTCGCGAAATTGTTTGCCGGCATTTTTGTCGCGATTATTCCGGTCATCGCGATGCTCGACGCCGGCCAGCACGGTGCGTTTGCCTGGCTTCTGTCGGCGGTGACGGCGCCGGACGGGACGCCGCGCGAAGTCGCTTATTTCTGGTTCACGGGATTGATGTCCGCGTTTCTCGACAACGCGCCGACCTATCTGTTGTTCTTCGAACTCGCCGGCGGCGATCCGCATCTCCTCATGGGCGAGCTTGCGGGCACGCTTGCATCCATCTCCATGGGCGCGGTCTACATGGGCGCTCTAACTTACATCGGCAACGCGCCGAATTTCATGGTAACCAGCATCGCAAACGAGAGCGGCATCGCGATGCCAAGCTTCTTCGGCTACCTGCTGCGGGCCGGCGCCGTGCTGATTCCGCTGTTCCTGCTGCTGACCCTCCTGCCGGTCGCGCCGATCCTGCACTGGCATTGAATCTGCGGCACGAACTGTTACTGCTGTCCTGACACAATGGAACCGGTGGATGAGCGCGCATAGCCCGATGCCTCGATCGGCCTGGGTCTTTCCGGCCCTGGCGGTCCTCCTGTTCGTCGCCGTCACCGCGACGGACTACACTTTCACCCTGTCGCTGGCCGGGCTTGTCTTTGCGATCATTCTGCTCGTGATCCTGTTCGGGACGGTGTTCGCCGCCGTGCACCATGCTGAGGTGATCGCGGAGCGGGTCGGCGAACCCTACGGGACGTTGGTGTTGACGCTCTCGGTGACCATCATCGAAGTGGCGCTGATCACCACGATCATGCTCGGCGACAAGCCCGCGCCGGCGCTCGCGCGCGACACTGTGTTTGCCGTCGTGATGATCGTCTGCAACGGGCTGGTCGGGCTCTGCATCTTCATCGGTGGCCTCCGCTACCGCGAGCAAGGTTTTCAGCTGTCCGGCGCCAACGTCTATCTCAGCGTGCTGTTCGCGCTGGCGACGATTACGCTGATCATGCCCAACTACACCACTACCACGCCCGGCCCGGTCTATTCGACGATCCAGCTTGGCTTCGTCGACGTGGTCACGCTCGCGCTCTACGCGGTGTTCCTCTACACGCAGACCGTCTTGCACAAGGACTACTTCGTCCATGAAAGGGCGGACGGCGAGGGCGGACAGACCCATCTCGCGGGCGGGATGTTCGTGCTCAGCGTCGTGCTGCTGCTGGTCTCGCTGCTCGCTGTGGTGCTGCTGGCCAAGAAATTCTCGCTGGTGGTCGACGCGGTCGGCGCCAAGATCGGCGCGCCGCCTGCCTTTGCCGGCCTCCTGGTGGCGCTCCTGATCCTGCTGCCCGAGGGCGTTGCCGCGATTTCGGCGGCCCGCAAGAACGACCTCCAGAAGAGCATCAACCTCGCGCTCGGCTCGTCGCTGGCGACCATCGGGTTGACGATCCCGGCCGTTGGCGTTGCCACCTACGCGCTCGACAAGGAGCTCGAGCTTGGCCTCAACCACCAGGGGATCGTCTTGCTGTCGCTGACCTTCTTGCTGAGCATGCTGACCTTCGGCACCGGCAGGACAAATGTCCTGTTCGGACTGGTGCATATGGTGGTATTTGCCGTCTACGTGTTCATGGTGTTCGTGCCCTAGGAGAGACGATGCTTGCCGCCAAATCCGAGGTTCAGGTCGACAACGAGGAGGTCCGGGTGACCGAGTGGCGGCTCGTCCCGGGCAGCGCGACCGGGCATCACACCCACGGGATGGATTACGTGATTGTTCCCGTCGTCGCCGGCGAAATGACCATCGTGGCGCCCAATGGCGAGCGCTCCAAGGCGCAACTTGCGGCCGGAAAATCCTACTTCCGCAAGGCGGGGGTGGAACATGACGTACTTAACGAAACTTCAACGGAGATCGTGTTCCTTGAGATCGAGCTGAAGCCGTAGTGAAGCCTTAGGTGAAGCCTTGGGCTTACGTTACCGATTGCCATCGATCCGTCGCAGTTGATCCCTTACTATGCCTCAAAGTTCCCGCATCAGATCGTGCGGGGAGTGGCCGAGAAATGCTGAAATACATCGCTAAAATCTCGATGGATGTCTTCCCCTCCGTGCTCGCGACGATCATCGGGGCGTACATCGTTAATCATTACATCAATGCCAAGCCGGCGGCGGATGCGCCGGCGGCCATGGTGGCGCCTGCCCAGGCCGGCAAGAACGGCAAGCCCGCCGACGTGGCCAACCTCCCGGCGCCCGGCGTCAAGGCCAAGGGCATTTCCGAGAAGAGCGTGACGGACAAGGCAGCTGCCGACAAGCCCGTCGATCATCCGGCCGCCGAGGCCAAAGCTGCGGACTCCAAGGCTGCGGACTCCAAGGCTACAGACTCCAAGGCTACAGATTCCAAGGCTGCGGACGTGGCGCCGGCCGAGACCGCGCCGGCCGCCCCGCGCGGCCGATCGTCGGCGCGTGAGAAGGCGGTCGCCAAGTCCGCACCGACCGTCACCGCTCCCGCGACCGCCGCTCCATTGGTCGAGGCCAATTCGGCGCCGGCTGCTGCCTCTCAGGCCGCAACCCCCGACCCCAACGATCTCGTGCGTGCCGCGATCGAGCGTTTGCGCAAGTCGCCTGACAGCAAGTCTTCCGAGATCAAGTCTTCCGAGCCCAAATCGGCCGAGAAACCGCCTGAGCCTGCGGCTCAGGAGGCCGCCCGCGCACCGGAAGCGGCCCCGCGGATCGTGCCGTCGGCTGTGCGCCCGCTGCCGCCGCCGATCACGGTGTCGACGCCCACCGAGACCGAAACCTATGGCAACGGATCGTCGTCGCCGACGAACCCGCCCTACACGGCCTCGGTCGGCAACGGCGATGCCAACCGGCTGACGCCGCCGGCTGATATCCCCGTTCCGATGATCGCGCCCCCGCTCGACCTGCGCGCCGACGCAGGCGGCCCGATGCCGCGGCCCAAGACCAATGTCGCCGACGAGATGTTGTCCGGCGTCAAGTCGATGTTCCACGCCGTTCTGCCGAAGAGCGTCACCCCGGATTAAGAAAGCGCCTGCTTGCGCTCGACCTGTCAGCCGCCGACGCGGGCAAGACCGCTGCGCGCGGCGTCGTCGCGCGGGCGAAGCGACACTGCCTTGGTGTAGGACGCCGCCGCCTTGGCCTTGTCGCCGAGCCGCTCATAGGCCTGCCCCCGCGTCGTCCAGACCTGGGCATTGTGCGGATCGGCCTCGGAGGCCTCATCGAGATCGGCGGCGGCTTCCTTGATCTTGCCGACGGCGAGATAACTGATGGCGCGGCCGAGCAGAGGCTCGACCTTCTGCGGGTTGAGCCCATTCGCTGCGCCGAAATCGGCGATCGCAAAATCGTGCTCGTTGTTATTCTGGTAGATCAGGGCGCGGGCATAGAGCGCCTGCGCATTGTAGGGATCGAGCGCGACCGCGCGATTGAACTCGTCGAGCGCTGCCGCCGTCTCCCCTGACTTTGCCAGGGCTTGGGCCTTTGCCGTGTGGCCCTGGGCTTCGGTGACATTGCCGGCGCTGATCGCGCTGTTGTCGGCGGCAGCCGCCCTGGGGGCTTCCTGCGGCTTTTCCTTCTCCGGCATCAGCGATCCCAGATCGAAGGAGCAACCGGACAGTGCGATCCCCACCAGAGCCAACGCGAGCGGCTGCTGCCAGATATGGCGTAACCGCGCCAAGCTGTGCTCGGGGAAAGGGGAGGCCATCTACGGTTCGCTCGCGCTGGTGCCGCATCGGTGATGCCCCGTCCCAGAAAGGCACCATGCAAAACAATAACGCGGGCCAAGGGCCCGCGTCATCGAAAACTCAGTCTTGCAAATTCGGCAAAATCAGCGGGGTCCGCGCGGACCGGCACCCGGGCCGCTACGGCCACCGGCGCCACGATCACCACCGGGACCTGCGCCGAACACCGGCTTCGGCTTCATCGGCAGCAAGCCTTCACGCTGGAGCTTCTTGCGGGCCAGCTTGCGCGCGCGGCGCACGGCTTCGGCCTTTTCGCGGGCCTTCTTCTCGGAGGGCTTTTCGTAGTGACCGCGGAGCTTCATCTCGCGGAAAATACCCTCGCGCTGCATCTTCTTCTTCAGCGCCTTGAGGGCTTGGTCGACATTATTATCGCGAACGAGAACCTGCACGCGGCATCCTCTTTGGTGGATCGGATTTGAATTCTGATAAGTCTAAGGGGATGGCAAAGCACAAGCCCTTAACCTTGAGCGCGCGGATGTATCAGACAAAACCTGACATGTCCACCTGCGAAGCGGCTTATCGGGCCAAGTTACGCCATTAAATGGGGCGAAAATTCCGCCTTGCGGTCGCATTTGGGGTGATTTGGTGCCAAAAGGCGGGCCGTTTTCCGGAGGTTGATCCGGAAATCTGGAAATCAGGGGAGACGCTACATGGACATGAAAAAATATGCCGCCGAGGCTATTGGCACGTTCTGGCTCACATTCGCGGGCTGCGGCAGCGCGGTGATCGCGGCGGGCTTTCCGCAGGTCGGCATCGGCCTGGTCGGCGTGTCTCTCGCGTTCGGCTTGAGCGTGGTCACCATGGCCTATGCGATCGGCCATATCTCGGGCTGCCATCTCAACCCGGCGGTCACCGTCGGCCTTGCCGCAGGCGGACGCTTTCCGGCCGGGCAGATCCTGCCCTATGTGATTGCACAGGTGGCCGGCGCGATCGTGGCCGCCTGGCTTCTCTATGTCATCGCGAGCGGGGCCCCCGGATTCGATGTCACCAAGGGCTTTGCGTCCAACGGCTATGATGCGCATTCGCCTGGCCAATACAGCATGATCGTGTGCTTCATCACCGAGGTGGTGATGACCATGATGTTCCTGTTCATCATCATGGGCTCGACCCACGGCCGCGCGCCCGCGGGCTTCGCGCCGCTCGCGATCGGGCTTGCGCTGGTGATGATCCATCTCGTCAGTATCCCCGTCACCAATACGTCGGTGAACCCGGCGCGCAGCACGGGCCCCGCACTGTTCGTCGGCGGCTGGGCGCTGGCGCAGCTTTGGCTGTTCTGGGTCGCACCACTGATCTGCGGCGCGCTTGGCGGGGTGATCTATCGCTGGCTCAGCGAGGAGCCCACCGGCGTCGTCGCGGGCGCGAAGACGGCGTAATCGAAGAGCGGGATCGCGGCAGTCGCCGCGGTCCCGTTACTTGCCTGTCGCCGGCCTGACTTCGGTGACGTGGCCCATCTTACGGCCGGGGCGCGGCTCGCCCTTGCCATAGATGTGGACGGTCGCGCCGGGCACGGTCAGCCATCTCTCGTACTCGTTGATCTCGTCGCCGATCAGATTGGTCATGGTGACGACCTCGCCGTGGCGCACGGGCCTGCCGAGCGGCCAGCCGGCAATGGCACGGATGTGCTGCTCGAACTGCGAGACGGAGGCGCCGTCGAGCGTCCAGTGCCCGGAATTGTGCACGCGCGGCGCGATCTCGTTGACCAGCACCTTCGGTCCGGTGCCATTGGCGAGCACGAACATCTCGACGGCGAGCACGCCGACATAATCCAGTGCGTTTGCGATTTTACCCGCGATGCTGCGGGCTTCCTCCGCCAGTGCATCCGGAATCGGCGCGGGCGCGCGCGACACTTTCAGGATGTGGTCGCGGTGCTCGTTCTCGGTGACGTCGAAACATTCGACCTGGCCCGCGGCCGAGCGCGCGGCGATCACGGAGATCTCGCGCTCGAACGGCACGAAGGCTTCCAGGATCGCCTGCTTGGTGCCGAGGCTGGTCCAGACCTTCGCGATGTCGTCGCCGTTGCGGATGATGGCCTGGCCTTTGCCATCGTAGCCGAAGCGGCGGGTCTTCAGCACGGCGGGAAGTCCGATCCGGACGATCGCCTCGCGCAAGGAAGCGACGGAAGTGACGTCGGCGTAAGCGGCGGTGCCGACGCCGAGCCGCGTCACAAAATCCTTCTCGGCGAGCCGGTCCTGGGTGGTCTCGAGGATCTTGCGGTTGGGCAGGACCGGGCGGCGCGCGTCCAGCACCATCGCGGCCGCCGCCGGCACGTTCTCGAACTCGTAGGTGATGACGTCGACGTCGCTGGCAAACATCTCGAGTGCCTCGACATCGGCATATTCGGCGCAGGTCGCGTTCAGCACGACGTCGAAGGCCGGCGAATCCGGGTCGGGCGAGAACACCTGGCAGCGTAAGCCCAGCCGCGCCGCCGCCATCGCCAACATCCGGCCGAGTTGTCCGCCGCCGAGGATTCCGATGGTGTCGCCGGGCTTCAGCTTCACCCGTCTGGTCTCCGTCACGCCTTGTCCTCCGGGCGTTCGGCAACCGCTTCGGTCTGCGCCTTGCGCCAGGCGGCAAGGCGGTCGGACAGAGCCGGGTCGGACAGCGCCAGCACGGCGGCTGCGAGCAGCGCCGCGTTGATCGCGCCCGCCTTGCCAATGGCCAGCGTGCCGACCGGGATGCCGGCGGGCATCTGGACGATCGAATAGAGCGAATCGATGCCCTTGAGCGTCCTGGATTCGATGGGAACGCCGAAGACGGGGAGTTCCGTCAGCGCCGCAGCCATGCCGGGCAGATGTGCAGCGCCACCGGCACCGGCAATGACGACCTTGAAACCCGCCGCCTTGGCGCCCTTGGCGAAGGCAAACAATCGGTCCGGGGTTCGGTGCGCCGAGACGATGTGGGTGTCGGCGGCGACGCCGAGCGCTGCAAGCGTGTCGGCGGCATGCCGCATCGTGTCCCAGTCCGACTGGCTTCCCATGATAATGGCGATCGGCGCGGTCATGACGTCAATTGTGCTCGGGAATACAGAAACATAGGCCAGATTAACGGTTCCGGCCGGCGGATCGCAAGGCGGTGGCAAGGAGAAGGGAATGCACTATCCTGTCTTGGTGAATCCCCGCAAGCCTTCATTGAGCAGGATGCCCATGAAGAAACCAAAAAGGGCGAGCGCTGCGAAGGCCAAAAAGGGCCTAAAGACCAGCGCGAGCCGATCCAAAGCCGCACCCAAGCGTTCCGCCGGTCCGGCGCGTCGCGTGGCGTCGGCCGATGACAGTGCCAAGGCGACCATTCGCGACCTGCGGAGCAAGCTCAGCGCGGCGCTGCGGCGGGTTGCGGAACTCGAGGCGGCCGCCGACACCGATTTCCTGCTCGACATTCCGAACCGGCGCGGCTTCGAGCGCGAGCTCCGTCGCGCCATTGCCTACATGAAACGTTATCGTGCCAGCGGCGCGCTGATCGTGCTCGACGTCGATCGTCTGAAGCCGGTCAACGACTCCTTCGGCCACGCCGCCGGCGACGAGGTGCTCAAGGCGATCGCGCGGACACTGACGCAGCAGATCCGCGCTTCGGACGTGGTCGGCCGGCTCGGCGGTGACGAGTTCGCGCTGCTGTTGTGGAATCTCAGCGAGACCGATGCCAAGGCGAAGGCCGCGATCCTCGAGCAGGCGGTCGACGAGTTGTCCTTTGTCTTCCGCGGCCAGCGCGTGACTGCGGGCGCTTCCGCCGGCGTCGCGCTGCTCGGTCCGCAATCCGATGCTGCTCGTGCTCTGGAGGAGGCCGACGCCGCCATGTATGTCCGCAAGGCGCACCGGCGGCATGAGCCGCGCATCAGGCTCGTCAGCAGCTGACTTTAAAGCGCGCCGAGGTCGTCCGGCACGTTGCCGAATTTGCGCAGCAATTTGGCGTCGCCGAATTCGCCGGTCATGGGATCGCCGCTGCGGCTGAAAGCGACCGCGCCGATGTGGCCGGCACCGTGCGCCAGAATCTCGGCGCGCCGCAAGGCGGCCGCCGATGTCTGGCATTCCTCGGCCGCACCTGCGACCGGCGATCCGTCGGCATCGATCAGGAAGGGCATTGCAACGTAGTAGGTCACATCCGACATGGCGTTGCTCCGGGTGGTAAACTCAGGCGGCGCTGCTCTTGCTCCGCGTCTTGCTGCGGGAGGTCTCCGGAATGCAGCCGGCGGAAATTGCCGCCTGCAATTCCTCGAGTTCGGCTTCCAGATATTCGTTGGCCATGATCAACGCCTTGATGGTGCTGCGCAGATTGCCGTCGCACATCGCGATCGCCTGGTCGCAGGCTTGTTCATAGTGACTGTTGTCGAAGAGAACGGGTGCTGACATGCGCGTTTTTCCTGGGCGTTTGGTGGACGTTTGCTCGACGTTTTGCTCGACGTTTTCTTGGGGCGGCTGGGGTTGAAATGTTCCTATTTTGTTCTTTTCGAGTCAAGCGGATTCACATGCGGGAGAGCCCCCGCGAAACATGGCTGTGGATCAGGCGATGATGTCGGGCGTGATCTGGTCTTCGATGAATGCAATGCGGTCGCGCAACAACAGCTTGCGTTTCTTCAACCGCTGTAACCGCAATAGGTCGGGGGCAGGCGATTGATGCAGTGCATCGATCGCCGCATCGAGATCTCGGTGTTCCTGGTGCAACCGGGCGAGCTCGGTTTCGAGTTCGCGCGCATCTTCATTGGTCATGTCTGCGGTGGCCGAAAAACCGATAGGCTTGAGATTAAGGCTGTGGATGCCCTGTGGAAATTATCGTCCTTGCGCGGCGTGATCGCAAGCGATCTCGGATCGTTGCTCACGGGTTCACCGCAAGATATTTCTGGGGATCGCTACGGCGCCGCGCGGGCGCATTGATATCATGGATATTTCCAGCGTGGTTCCTTACTCACGCTTGGTTACATATGAATTTTCAAAAATGACACTGCGACGACGGATACCCCATCGACAGAACGAATCGGTGATGTACACTTGCCCGTCCGGATCGAATCCAAGGTTGCCCCTACCGAGGAGGTTTCGAATGACAATTCAGGCACATCTGGTTGAATTGGAACGGAAGCATAAAACTCTCGAAAACGAATTGCACGAAGCTCTCGTGCACCTTTCAACAGACGACCTGCGAATTGTTGAGTTGAAGCGCCGGAAGTTGATGGTCAAGGACCAGATCGAGCGATTGAGGCACAACTCGCACGAGACGCTTCACTAGTAACCCCCGTAACAGCGTAGAGTTGATCATACCCTTTCACGCAGGGATGAGGCTTTTGCGCTCATCTCTGCGTAAGGTGCGCGCCGCGCATACATGTTGCGCGAGACCTACAGTCCAGCGAACTCGGCGACGTGATCCGCGATTGCGAGCGATGACGTCAGTCCCGGCGATTCGATGCCGAACAGATTGACCAGGCCTTCGACGCCGTGATCGGGCGGGCCCTGTATCAGGAAATCCTGCGTGGCGACGGCCGGCGGCACGATCTTCGGACGAATGCCCGAGTAGCTCGGCAGCAACGCTCCATCGGGCAGCGTCGGCCAGTATTTGCGGATCGCCGGATAGAAGCGCTCGGCCCGTGAGGGATCGACCGCGTAGTCGATCGCCTCGATCCACTCGACGTCCGGGCCGAAACGCGCCTGGCCTGCCATGTCCAGCGTCAGATGAACGCCGAGCCCGCCGGGCTCGGGCACCGGATAGATCAGGTGCGAGAACGGCGCTTTGGCGCTGCAACTGAAGTAATTTCCCTTGGCGAGATAGGCCGGCGGAATCCGGTCCAGCGGCATGCCGTCGATGTGGCGCGCCACGGTCGTCGCGGAGAGGCCGGCGGCGTTGACGAGCAGGCCGCATTGCAGCGTCATTGGCGATTCGCCGCCGGCGTCGATCTCGATGACGCCGCCCGCCGCCTTGGCCCGGATCATCGGCGTGTGAAACGCAAAGGCCGCGCCCGCCGCCTCGGCCTCGCCGCGCAGCGAGAGCATGTAGGCGTGGCTGTCGATGATGCCGGTCGAAGGCGAGAGCAGCGCGGCGTCGCAGGCGAGCGCCGGCTCCAGCGCGCGCGCGGCTTCGCCCGAGACCAGCTGCATGTCGAGCACGCCATTGGCCTCGGCATGCGCCTTGATCGATTGCAGCTTCTCGGTTTCTTTCGGAGTGGTCGCGACGATCAGCTTGCCGCAATTCTTGTGGGGGATGCCGCGCTCGGCGCAGTAGCGGTAGAGCGCGTGCTTGCCGCTGACGCACATGCGCGCCATCCAGCTCCCGGCGCGGTAGTAGATGCCGGCATGGATCACCTCGCTGTTGCGTGAGGACGTGACGGTGCCGATGGCCTCGGCTTCCTCCAGCACGATCACCTCGCGGCCGGCCTGCGCCAGCTTTCGAGCCATCGCGAGCCCGACCACGCCAGCTCCGATGACGACGCAGTCGACCCTATCCATGGTTGTGCAGGATGTTCGTTGGAACTGTCGATGGCGTCGGAGCCTGGAGGCGGGCGCCAAGGCCGTTTTCCGTTAAGGAAGCATTTATCATGTCAGGGCAATTGCCGTGTTTGGCGTCACATTTTTCTGTTGCGCGTACAGGCGTTTACCCGATTCAAACCCGCGAAGCCAGACAATCCCATATTGAAATCGCGGGTGGCTGATGGCTGAGAAGAACTGGCACGTGGGCAGCACGCTTCCGATCGCTGTGCAGGCCGTCGTGTGCCTGGCCAGCGCGGTCGCGCCTGCGCGTGCCTCTTCCCTGTCCGAAAACCTTGCCCCGGCGAGCTATCTCGGCAGCCTCGATCCCAATCTGGTCTGGGAAGCCTTGATCGGAGGAATCGCCGTCTGCTCGTTCCTGGCGGCGATCGCGCTGTGGATCCAATCCGCGCTGGGCCGTGCCAAGCGGTCGCAATTGCGGCGCAGCGCCTTCATCACCTCCGCCATGAACAATCTGAACCAGGGCGTGGTGATGACCGATGGACAGCGGCGCATCATCTTCTGCAACGACCGCTATCTCGATATCTACGGCCTGTCGCGGTCGGATCTCTGGGCCGGCATGACCGGCTACGACATCCTGCGAGTGCGGCGTGAACGCGGGGTGCTCGGTGTCTCCGACGACGACTTCTACGAGAAGGCGGCAAGCCCCAACGGCCTGATCACCGAACTGCCTGACGGGCGGGCCATCCTGGTCAAATACTTCGTTCTGCCGAACGGCGGGTCAGTGGCGACCCATCTCGACGTCAGCGACCAGCGCAAGCTGTCGCGGCAGCTCGCCTCTACCAAGCAGTTTCTGGAATCGGTGCTGGACAACGTGCCGGCCTGCGTCGCCGCCAAGAGCATCGAGGACGGCCGCTACATTTTCGCCAACAGCGCCTATGAGCGCTTCTGGGGCTTCTCGCGGGACTATGCCGTCGGCAAGACTGCGCGTGAGCTGTTCGCGCCCGTCTCGGCGGCCAGCATCGAGGCGACCGACCGGGCGGCGCTTGAGGCGCCGGACGGTCAGTTCCGCAACCAGTTCGAGGTCGAGCGCGGCGCGGTCAGGCGTATGGTCGCCTCGATCCGGATCGTGGTCCGCAACGAGAGCAACCAGCCTGAATTCCTGCTGGTGGTGTTCGAGGACGTTACCGACCGGCGCTCGCTGTCGCAGGAGCTGGAGAGCACCAAGAAATTCCTCGAGCTCGTGGTCGACAACATCCCGGTGGCGCTGATCGTGGAGCAGGTCAAGGATGGCCGTTACCTGCTCGCCAATCGCAGCGCGGAAACGATCCTCAACCGCAGGCGCGAGGAAGCCACCGGCCTGACCGCCGCCGACATCTTCAACGCGAAAGAGGCGAAACTGATCGTCGCACGCGACGAGGCTGCGATCAGGAAGCGCGGATTGATCACCGAGGAGCATCCGATCTCCACCAAGGATGGCCTGCGGCTGTTCCTCACCCGCCGCGCCACCGTGCTCAACGATGCCGGCGAGCCGCAATATCTGATCAAGACGCACGAGGACGTCACCGACCGCCGGCAGACCGAGTCGCGCATGGCGCACATGGCCTATCACGACGGCCTCACCGACCTGCCGAACCGCGCCGCCTTCTTGCAGGCGCTGACCCAGATGATCGAGGCCTGCGAGGGCACCAGCGAGGAGTTCGCGGTCCTCTGCGTCGACCTCGACGGGCTGAAGGAGGTCAATGACGTCTTCGGCCATGCCTTGGGCGACAAGCTTCTGATCGAAGTGGCGCAGCGGCTCCAGGATGCCGCGCGCGGGGGTGTGGTGGCACGCCTGTCCGGCGACGAGTTCGGCCTCATCATCGACGGCAAGCAGCCGGAGGCGGGGCTCGCGCTGGCGCATCAGCTCGGCGAGGCGATGGTCCACGAATTCCACATCGACGGCCGCGTCGTCCGCGCCGGCGTCACCACCGGCATGGCGATCTTCCCGCACAATGGCGCCGACGGCGCCTCGCTGCTCGCCAATGCCGGTGCCGCGCTGTTCCGCGCCAAGCAGAAGTCGCGCGGCACGATCAGCCTCTACCAGCCGGAGATGGACCAGCAGATCCGCGACCGCCGCGTGCTGCACCAGGACCTGTCGAAGGCCATCAAGAACGGCGAGATGTCGCTCGCCTTCCAGCCGCAGGGGATCGCGCGCCACAGCGTTGCCGAGAGCGAGATCATCGGCTTCGAGGCACTGGCGCGCTGGCAGCATCCGGTTCGCGGCCAGGTCTCGCCGGCCGAATTCATTCCGATCGCGGAGGAGAGCGGTCTCATCGTCGAGATGGGCGAATGGATTTTGCGCCAGGCCTGCCGTGAGGCGGCGTCCTGGCCGAAGCCGCTCCAGATCGCGGTCAATTTGTCGCCGGCGCAGTTCATGCGCGGCGACGTGGTCGGTCTCGTTCATTCGATCCTGCTCGAGACCGGCCTTGCGCCCGGCCGGCTCGAGCTCGAAATCACCGAGGGCGTGCTGATCGAGGATTTCGACCGCGGCCTGGCGCTGTTGCGCCGGCTGAAGGCGCTCGGCGTGCGTATCTCCATGGACGATTTCGGCAGCGGCTACTCCTCGCTGAGCTATCTCCAGGCCTTCCCGTTCGACAAGATCAAGATCGACCGCGCCTTCATCACCAATCTCGGCCGCAATCCGCAATCGGCGGCGATCGTGCGCGCCGTGATCGATCTCGGCCATGGCCTCGAAATGTCGATCGTCGCCGAGGGTGTCGAGACGGTCGACCAGCTTGCCTTCCTCGCCAGGGAGGGCTGTGACGGCGTGCAGGGCTATCTGCTCGGCAAGCCCCTGCCGATCGGGCAATATGCCGGCCTCGTCGGCCGCGCCGAGACGATGGAGCTTGCGCTTCAGACCGGTTAGTGATGGGAGCGCTTCCTTTCACTCCCTCTCGACGGCTTCATGGCGGATTACGACCTTGCGATCATCGGCGGCGGCCTGAACGGCGTCAGCCTTGCGCGCGATGCCGCCGGCCGTGGCCTGCGGGTCATCCTGTTCGAGCAGGGCGATCTCGGCGGCGCCGCATCGTCGGCGACGCCGCGGCTGATTCATGGCGATCTGTCGGTGCTGGAGCGGCGCGGCTTCTGGCGGGTGCGCCGGGCGCTGGCCGAGCGCCGGATCTGGCTCAGGATCGCGCCGCATCTGGTCCGGCCGATGCGCTTCGTGATCCCCGCGCATTCCGACGAGCGCCCGCCATGGCTGCTGCGCGCCGGCCTGCTCGTCTACGACAGCCTCATGAGCCGGGGCGGCCTGCCGGGTTCGACCACTCTCGACATTACACATCATCCGGTCGGTAACGCCCTGAAACGTCCGTTCGGGATCGCCTTCGAATATTCGGATTGCGTCGTCGATGATTCCAGGCTGGTGGTGCTCACGGCGCTGGACGCCGCCGAGCGTGGCGCCGCGATCCGGACCGGGGCGCGTTGCGTGCGTGCCGACCGGAGCGATTTCTGGCGCCTCGCGGTGGTCGATCGCGGTCATCGCGGCGTGATCACGACGCGCGCACTGGCCAATGCCAGCGGCGGCTGGACCTTGATGGTCGCGGAGACGGTGCTGCGGCAGCCGGCGCCGCCGATGGCGGCCGTGCAGATGAGCCAGATCATCGTGCCCCGGCTGTTCGAGTCCGACAACGTCTACGTCTTCCAGAACAATGATGGGCGGCTGATCTTTGCAAGCCCGTTCGAACGCGACTTCACGCTGATCGGTGCGATCACGCATGCTTTCACCGGCGATCCGGCGATCGTCGCGATGTCCGGCGCTGACGTCACATATCTCTGCGAGGCGGCCAGCCGCTATTTCCGCGAGCGGGTCGCGCCGACCGACGTGGTGCGGGCGATCTCCGGCGTCAATCTGACGCCGGCACCGGCGCGACGAGGCGATGGGACAACGCTGTTCCACGCCCGCCGGCGCAAGAGCGCCGCTGATCACAATGTTCGGCGGCGACGTCACCACCTCGCGCCTGCGCGCGGAACGGGCGGTGACAAGACTGACACCATTCTATTCGATGTCGCCGCGCTGGACCGCCGGAGTTGCACTGCCCGGCGGAGATTTTGCCTGGGATCGTTTCGATACCGAGGTCGACCTCGCCCGAGACCGCTGGCGGTTTCTCTCGGAGCCGCAGGCCCAGCGGCTGGTTGCGGCCTATGGATCGCGGTTAGCGGCGGTGCTCGGCGAGGCTAAGACGCGCGATGAGCTCGGCCCCACTTTCGGTTCCGAGCTGACTGGCGCCGAGGTGCGCTATCTGATGCGCCACGAATGGGCGCGCTTCCCCGACGACATCCTGTGGCGCCGCTCCAAGCTCGGCCTGACCATCCCTCAGGCCAACCGTGACGCGCTGGCTGCGTTCATGGCGAATGTGGTCGATCCGCCTCGAACCGGTTGAGCAAAGGCCGATCGGCCGCTAGCGTGCGGCGGAATCGGGGTTGGCGGGGAACATGGCTGAAGAGTTGCCCAGAATGGAAGCTGCGGCCGGGACTGCCGATGTGGAGATGCATCCGGTGGCCGACCAACCGCTGCTGCGCATCGAGGGCGTGGCGAAGACGTTCGGGACGTTCCGGGCCGTGGACGGCGTCTCGCTCGACATCAGGGCGGGCGAGTTTTTTGCGCTGCTGGGCCCGAGCGGCTGTGGCAAGACTACGCTCCTGCGCATGCTCGCCGGCTTCGAGGCGCCGGACAAGGGGCGCATCCTGCTCGGCGGCGAGGATATCGCGCAGTCGCTGCCGCACGAGCGCCCGATCAACATGATGTTCCAGAGCTACGCGCTGTTTCCGCATCTTTCGGTGCGTGACAACATCGCCTTCGGCCTGAAGCGCGCCAGCATGGCGCGCGCCGATATCGCCACTCGCGTTTCGGAGATGGTCGCGCTGGTGAAGCTCGATGGGCTCGAGAAGCGCAAGCCCGACCAGCTCTCCGGCGGCCAGCGGCAGCGCGTGGCGCTGGCCCGCGCCTTGGCGCGTCGACCGCAGCTCCTTCTGCTCGACGAGCCGCTCGCAGCGCTGGACAAGAAGCTGCGCGAGAGCACGCAAGGCGAGCTGATGGAGCTTCAGCGCCGGCTCGGCATGACCTTCGTCATCGTCACCCACGACCAGGAAGAGGCGATGACGGTGGCGAGCCGGATCGGCGTGATGAACGCCGGCAAGCTCGCTCAGGTCGCAACCCCGCGCGAGCTCTATGAGGCGCCGCGCTCGCGCTGGATCGCGGAATTCGTCGGCGACGTCAATTTGTTCGACGGCGAGTTCAGACTGCGCGACGGTCATCGCCTGGTGATTGCAACGCGCGACGCGGGCACGCTGGTGGTGGCCGAGCCGCGCGAGCCGGTCGGCGAGACAAAATTGTCGGTCGCGATCCGTCCCGAGAAGGTCAAGCTGTCGCGCCGCGGTCCGGTGAGCGAGGCCGGTCATGAGACGGCGATCAACCAGCTGGACGGCGTGGTCGCGGACATCTGCTATCTCGGCGGCTCCACCACCTACAAGGTGAAGCTCGACACGGGCGGGATGGTGCAGGCTTCGGTGGCCAACAGCGCGCGCCTCGATGTCGATGCCTATAGCCTGAACCAGCACGTCGTCGCCTGGTTCACGCCCGACGACTGCGTGGTGCTGCCGCCATGAGCGCGCGCCGCATCTTCGCGCGACCCGCGCGCTTCGCCGCCATCGCACCCTATGTCTGGATGGTGCTGTTCTTCCTGGTGCCGTTCGGCTTCGTGCTGAAGATCAGCCTGTCGCAGACCGCGATCGCGCAGCCGCCTTACGAACCGGTGTTCGACCTGACGGCGGGATGGGTGTCGCTCAAGGCCGCCTTCGCCGCGCTGTCGATCGACAATTTCAAGCTGCTCGTCTCCGACGACATCTATGTGTTTGCCTATCTGCGCAGCCTCACCGTCGCCGTCACCGCGACCGCGCTGCTGCTCCTGATCGGCTATCCCATCGCCTACGGCATGGCGCGGCTGCCAAAACGTTGGCAGGCGGTGGCGATGGTGCTGGTGATCGTGCCGTTCTGGACCTCGTTCCTGATCCGCATCTATGCCTGGATCAACATCCTTCAGCACGACGGGTTGCTCAACCAGATCCTGCTGGCGCTGCATCTGGTCAGCGAGCCGGTGGTGTGGCTCTCCACCGACAGCGCGATGTATATCGGCCTCGTCTATTCCTATCTGCCGTTCATGATCCTGCCGCTCTATGCCACGCTTGCCAAGATGGAGCCGGCGCTGGAGGAGGCCGCCAGTGATCTCGGTGCGCCGCCCTGGCAGGTATTCTGGCTCGTCACCTTCCCGCTCTCGCTGCCGGGCGTCGGCGCCGGTGTGCTCCTCTGCTTCATTCCCATCGTCGGCGAGTTCGTCATTCCCGACCTTTTGGCCGGCTCAAATTCGCTGATGATCGGCCAGACCTTGTGGCTCGAATTCTTCACCAACAAGGACTGGCCGGTCGCTTCTGCTGCGGCCATCATTCTCCTTGTGGTGCTGCTGGCGCCGCTCTTGCTGTACGAACGGCTCCAGCGCCGGCAACTGGAACAGGGGCGCTGAGACGATGCGCAAGGTCACTCGCCTGTCCCGCTTCAACATCGCCTCGCTCGCGCTGGGGCTGGCGTTCCTCTATCTGCCGATCGTCATCCTCGTGATCTATTCCTTCAACGCATCGCGGCTGGTGACGGTGTGGGGCAGCTGGTCGCTGCGCTGGTATCACGAATTCTTCAACGACCGCGCCATGATCGAGGCGGCCTGGATGAGCCTCAAGGTCGCCGTCTCATCCGCGAGCATCGCCACGCTGCTCGGCACGCTGGCGGCCGTTGCGCTCTCGCGCGGCGAGCGGTTCCGGGGCCGCACATTGTTCTCCGGCATGCTCTATGCGCCGCTGGTGATGCCGGAGGTCATCGCCGGATTGTCGCTGCTGCTGCTGTTCGTGGCGTTGAACGCCGAGCGCGGCTTCTGGACGGTGACGATCGCCCACACCACGCTGACGATGTGCTTCGTCGCCGTGGTCGTGCAGTCTCGCCTCGGCTCGCTCGACCGTTCGCTGGAGGAGGCGGCAATGGATCTCGGCTGCAACCCGGTCCGCGCATTCGTAGCCGTCACGCTGCCGCTGATCGCGCCCGCGATCGTCGCGGGCTGGATGCTGGCCTTCACGCTGTCGCTCGACGATCTCGTGATCGCGAGCTTTACCACCGGCCCCGGCTCGGCGACCTTGCCGATCCGGATCTATTCCGAGGTGCGGCTGGGGGTGAAGCCCGAGATCAACGCCATCTGCACGCTGGTGATCGGCCTGATCGCGGTCGTCATCGTCATCGCCTCGCTCGCCTCGAAACTGTCGAGCTCGCAGGGCGACAGCGCGGCGCCGCTGTAGCTCATCGGAGAGCAACGATGGATCACGCGGAAGAATGGGGTCAACTAGAAGAGGCTCTGACAAATCTCGTCGGCTCGATGTCGTCTCAACTCTCTCTCAGAGACCGCGGACTACTGGCGGAGTTTATCGAGAATCGAGAATTTGGCGTCGCGCTGGAATGGCTGCACTCGTCGATCATGGAAAATGATCTCTGGCCCTCTTTGACCCAGCAACTTGAAATTCCGCGATTGGCGGAAACGATGGACATTGACCTGTCGTAGCGGCTGCTACGACAGGTCTGTGGGGTGACGAACGCGCGGGATCGAGATCAGGACTTCACCGCACCTGCCGTGAGCCCGCCCACCATATAGCGGCGGAAGACGTAGTAGATCGCGGCCGGCGGCAGCGCGTAGATGAAGCCGGTCGTCATCAACAGCTCCCAGGGCGAATCGTCAGCAGCGAGGAAGTTGCCGAGCGCGACGGGGAGCGTGATCTCGCGGTCGTTCGAGAGCAGCAGGAACGCGTAGAGGTATTCGTTCCAGGCGAGCAGCACCGCATAGGTGCCGATCGCGACCAGCGAGGGCATCATCAGCGGCAGGTAGACGAGGCGAAAGATCTGGAGCGTGGTGGCGCCGTCCATCACGGCGGCCTCGTCGAGCTCGACCGGCAGCTTGTCGGAAGCCTGCTTCAGCACCCAGATCGCGTACGGCGAGGCAATCGTCACCATCGCCAGGATCAGCGCCCAGTGATTGTTGAGCAGGCCGTAGTTGCCCATGGTGCGATACATCGGCACCGCGAGGAACGCGGCAGGGATGAAATAGGTGAAGAGCGCCAGATTCATCACGATGCGCCCGCCGGGCACGCGCAGCCGCGAGATCGAGAATGCCGCCGCGGTGGCGATGAACAGCGTCAGCACGCCGACGGACGCCGCGATCACCAGCGAATTCCAGAACTGCACGTAGAAGTCGCGCAGGAAATAGTGCTGCTGCTTGAACACGATTTCGAAGTTGTGGAGCGTCGGATGGTCCGGCCACAGCTTGCCTGAAAACGCGTCCTCCTTCGGAGAGATCGCGAACAGGAACATGTGATAGATCGGCACCATCGTCCAGATGAACACGGGAATGCCGATCAGCAGCAACCGCGCTTCGGTCGCGACTTCGCGCAGGGAGGGAAGCTTCATCGCGACAACCGTTTCATCATGAAGTACACGAGCGGCAGGACGAACGGCATCGCGCAGACGATGGAGGCCATCGCAAGCGAAAGCTGGTCGAGCCGGAGATAGCGGATGCCGAGCGTCGCCAGCACATGCGTGAGGTCGGCCGGGCCGCCGCCGGTGAGCAGATAGACGCTGTTGAAGTCGCCGAGCGTCCAGATCATCGAGAGCAGCGTGCAGGTGATGTAGAGCGTCTGCATCGACGGCCAGGTGATGAAGCGGAATTTCTGCCACCAGCTTGCACCGTCGACCTCGGCGGCCTCGAACAAATCGTGCGGAATCGCGAGGCGTCCGGTGATCAGGATCAGCGTCCAGAACGGCAGCGACTTCCAGATGTGCACGCCGATCGCCATGGTGAGCGCGACGGTCGGGTCGTTCAGCCAGTTCGGGCCGTCATCGCCGGTGAAACTGAAGATGAGGTGGTTGATCACGCCCCATTCGGGATTGAGCATGAAGCGCACCGACAGGATGGTCGGGATCGACGGTACCGCCCAGGGCAGGATGAAGATCACCGAAAGCCATTTGATCCAGGTGCGCTGCTGCGCGAAAAAGCCGGACAGGAACAGCGCGATCAGCATCTTGATGTTGATGCCGATGACCAGGAAGATCAGCGTATTGACCGCGGCGCGCGCGAAGATCGGGTCGTTATAGAGCGCGACATAGTTCGCCGGAGCGCGCGCCAGCCAGAGCCCGTAGCAGACGGGATAGACGACGAAGGCGAGGAAGACGAGCAGATAGGGCGCGAGCAGCGCGATGCCCCAGACCTGCGCCGGCGTCAGCCGCGACGACAAAGGTTGTGAGGGGATCGCATGATCGCCGGAGAGCGTGATCGCCATGCTTTAAGGACTCTTTGAAAGGGCTGCCGGCCGCATGACGCGGCCGGTGTCGTTTGTTCCCTCTCCGCGCGAACAGCGGGGAGAGGGAGAGATAGAATTCAACCCGCGACCTGCTTGATGCGGGCGATCAGCTCGTCGACGGCCTTGTCCACCGGGACCTTCTCGCTGACGACCCGGTTCATCGCCTTGGCCCAGACGTTCTCGTTGTTCAGGATCGTGAACTTCCAGTTCTTGGTGAAGTCGAACGGCGCGGTGCCGCCCATGAACTGGGCGTAGACCGCCTTGCGGTGCTTGTCGGCCTGCCAGAACGGGCTCGCCTGGCTGGCTTTGGTCACCGGGAACCAGCGACCGAGCGCGCCCTCGATATAGGGACGGATGTTCTCTTCCTGGAGCAGGAAGCTGATGAACTGCTTGCCCTCGGCCTTGTTCTTGGCCGCAGTGAAGATCAGTCCGGTCTTGACGTCGGAGCGGTACTGGATGGTCGAACCGTCAGGCGCCTTCGGAAAGGACGCGGTGACGATGTCCTGCTCATAGGCCTTCTTGCCGGCTTCACGCTGCTCGGGCGTCAGCGCCTGGTTCTGGGAGTCCTCGAACCACTTCGCCGCGATCGAGATCGTGAAGTTGTGGGTCATCACGATCGTCTTGTTGTGGAAGGCGACGTTGTTGTCCGGATCCTTCCAGGTCGTGGAGGAGGGTGGGGTGCAACCCTTGATATAGGTGTCGGTGTAGTCCTTCATCGCCTTGATCAGGTTCTCGCGAACCTTGGGATCGTCGACCGTGAGCTTGCCGTCATTGTCGACCAGCTTGACGTGGTAGGCGTCCATGAAGGTGTAGAACGACTGGAAGGCGTCGGTGGATTCCACGCCCATCGGCTGGCCTACGGCGTAGACGCGCTGGCCGGTCGCCTTGCGGATCCCCGGTTGCACCTTGTCGCACCAGAACGTCCAATAGCCTTCCCAGTCGGTCGGGATGTCGCTCTGCTTGAAGCCGGCCTTCTCCAGCATGTCGTTCCAGATCTGGACGTGCATGCTCTGCTGCTTCAGCGGGAAGCCGAAATAAGCCTTCTTCTTGGCGACGTCGTCATACAGCTTCGATGCCTCGAGCGTGTTCGGCGCGAATCGGTCCTCGATCGGCTTCATGACATCCGACAGATCCTCGAGCTTACCTTCATAGGCCCACTTGCCCTGCGCCTGCACGTCATAGGAGTCGGAATAGGCGACATCGGGCACGGTGCCGGCGTCGAGTGCCGCGACCGTCTTCGGAATCATGTCCTGGATCGCGTACTGCGACAATTCGACCTTGATGCCGGTCTTGGCTTCGAACTTCTTGATCGTCTCGATCAGTGCGTCGTCTTCGGACCGATAAAAGCCCTTGCCCCACCACACCGTAATCGTTTTCTGCTGCGCAAAGGCGGGTGCAGTGGCCGCAAACAGCCCGACCGCAGCGACCGCCAGTGATACTGCGCCAATAACCTTGGATTTCACGTTTTTCTCCCTCAAGCCGCCGGTGTTTTAACCGGTCGAATAAAACACTAGCGCATGGCCGCGATACGATCTAGCGGCATGTTGTCAGACCTAGGTCGTGGGGTATCGGGCCCGAGGAGACGATTAACGCATGCATCGATGCAATCACCGCATCAATTCGCCCTGATCAATTCGCGGCGATCGGCCGCTGTCCGATCGCCGCCCTCAGTTCGACTTCGCGCCCTCTTTGGCGTTCTCCGCCGTCGGCGAACCGTCCGGCGCGGGGCGCTTTCCGGTGCCGGTGATGCGTTCGATCGCGGAGCGCACGGCATCGCCCGCCTTGCGGTCCTTCAGCATGTCGAGCAGGGGGGCGGAGGCCGGCGAGCGGCGGATCAGGCTTTCCGGATCGGGGAAGATCAGGGGATCGTCCCAGGGGCCCTGCACCACGAAGGGTAACTCGAAGCCCGAGGCGCTGTTGAGGCTCGCCACGCCCTTCATGTCGTATTCGCGCGTCGGCACCGAGGCGGTGCCGGTCATCGTGATCTTCGCGGCCGGTCCTTCGACGCGGATGTCCTCGGCGGTCGCGACCCCGTCGGAGAATTTCACCGCGATGGTGAGATTGTCGTAAGGGGTCGAGCCGTTGCGGAAATTGCCGCCGCCGGACAGCGGTCGCCGCTCCAGCCGCTTCAGCAGCTGCTCGGCATTGAAGCCCGCGATCGCCCCGTCATGCCCGGTCACGGTGGCGGTGCCGTCGAGCGACTGCACCAGGCCGAACGGGCTCGAGCCGGAGGCGAGGAGGGACACGTTGATGGTGCCACGGCCCGACAGCTTGTTGATGCCGAACAGTTCGGAAGCGCAGGCCTGGAGGTCGACATCGGCGAACTGGAATTGCGCCTTGATGTCGGCGACGGTGTCGGAGCGCGCGATCCCGAACGAGCCCTTGGCGATGCCGCCATAGACCTGCGCCTCGCCGACCGAGAGCGCCAGCGTGCCGTTGCGCAAATTGGCGCCGATCGCGGTGCGGCCGAGCTTCGAGGGCCCGACAGTCAGCCGCGCCGCCGACAGGCGCATGTCGAGGTCGGTGGTCGACAATCCGTTGAGATCGAACAGCTGCCTGTTCCAGTCGCGCGCGCCGCTTGCAAGCAGGCGGAAGGTCGAGATGTAGGGCGTGAAGTCGAGCGCGTCGGCGGCGAGCGTCGCCTGGAGCGTCTGCCGTCCGTTGTTGGCGTAGGTCATCACGCCTTCGGCGGCGTTGCCGTCGAGCTCGACATTGACGTTGGTGAGCGCGATCGAGGCGCCCACGACATTGGCGCGCGCCTTCAGCGCAAAGCGGCCGAAGCCGCCGCTGCCGGGCTGCGGCTGGCCGGTCCAGCGCAGCGCGTTGCGCAAGGACGGGCTGTCGATGGTGAGGGTGCCTTCCATCATCGGGCTGGTGCGGTTGGCGACGCTGCCGTCGAAGGCGAGCTTGAGCGGCGCGCTGGCGATCCGCGCCTTCAATCCCGAGCGGTCGCCGGAGAGGGCAGCGACGAAATCGGCGAAACTGATCGAGCCGTCGACGCGCTCGCCGCGCCAGTCGAACTGTCCGGTTGCCGCAAAGGAACGCGAGATCGAGGGCCAGGCCAGCGACAGGTCGATGTCGTCGAACTTCTCGGAGGCGTGGGTGGCGGCGTCCTCGTAGTCGAGCACGCCGTCCTGAATCCTGATCTCGGAGAACGAGACCTGATTTTCGGCGCCGGGCTTCATGGTGCGCGCAATCGTCCGGATGAAGGGCGTCCAGTTGCTGTCGCCGTCCGGCTTCAGGCTGACATGGATATGCGGCCGCAGCAGCGTCAGGTCGGAGATCTCGAAGCGTTGCAACAGCAGGGGCAGCAGCCGCAGATTGGCGGTTAGCACGTCGACATGCAGCGCGGGGTCACTGGTGCCGCCGCCCTTCAGGCCGACGTCATGGAAGGAAATGTAGCTCGCCGGCAGCAACGAGATGTCGATCGCGCCGGTGACACTGAGCTCAAGCCCGGTGACGTCCCGGATCTGGGCTTCTACCGCCTTGCGCAACGCGTCGCGGTTGATGAGCCAGGAGGTCGCGATCAGAGCGATCAGCCCGACGCCAAGCAGCGCCGCGATCGGCGTCCCGAGGCGCTTCATTCCTTGAGCCATGGTCAATGGCATGTCCTGATCGGGTTGGTCGTTGGAGCCAGAAGGGCGGGCCGGAGAGCTATACGTCTCACGCCCAAGTCCTTTTAAGTCCCGCAACTTGATGGGTTTTCTTGTCGCTTTCAAGGCCGCGGGAGGGTTTGCCCACGGCGTGGGCAGCTTCTATCACCGGGCTGTGCGGCGGAGAAGCCCGTATGATTGACGGCCTCGGACGATTTCGCCTAATAATCGCCGCCAATAAGGCGCGACGCCTGCAAGCCGAAGGTCACTCGAGGGTTTTTTGCATGAACAAGGTCTATCCCGACGCCAAGTCGGCTCTCGAGGGCGTTCTCAAGGACGGCATGATGATCATGTCGGGCGGCTTCGGCCTCTGCGGCATCGCCGAGGTGCTCTCGGACGCGATCCGCGAGACCGGCGTCAAGGGCCTGACGGTGGTCTCCAACAATGCAGGCGTCGACGGCATCGGGCTCAGCCGCCTGCTGGAAACCCGGCAGATCAAGAAGATGATCTCGTCCTATGTCGGCGAGAACAAGCTGTTCGCCCAGCAATTCCTCGCTGGCGAGCTGGAACTCGAATTCAATCCACAGGGGACACTGGCGGAGCGCATCCGCGCCGGCGGCGCCGGCATTCCGGCCTTCTACACCAAGACCGGCGTCGGCACGCTGATCGCCGAAGGCAAGGAAGTGAAGGAGTTCGACGGCGAGAAGTATCTGATGGAGCGCGGCCTGTTCGCCGACCTCGCCATCGTGCACGCCTGGAAGGGCGACACCGCCGGCAACCTGATCTACCGCAAGACCGCGCGCAACTTTAACCCGATGATGGCGACCGCCGCCAAGGTCACGGTGGCCGAGGTCGAGCATCTGGTTCCGGCCGGTGAACTCAATCCCGACCACATCCATACGCCCGGCATTTTCGTGAAGCGCATCGTCGAGGTCGGCATGGCCAAGAAGCGCATCGAATTCCGCAACACCCGCCCGCGCACAGCCGCCTAACGCATCAGGAGATTTACATGGCCTGGACCCGTGAACAGATGGCCGCGCGCGCCGCGAAGGAATTGCGTGACGGCTACTACGTCAATCTCGGCATCGGCATCCCGACGCTGGTCTCGAACTACATCCCTGATGGCGTCGACGTCAGCCTCCAGAGCGAGAACGGCATGCTCGGCATGGGGCCGTTCCCCTATGAGGGCGAAGAGGACGCCGATCTCATCAACGCCGGCAAGCAGACCGTGAGCGAGCTGCCGTCGACCAGCTATTTCTCAAGCGCCGATTCCTTCGGCATGATCCGCGGCGGCCACATGGACCTGTCGATCCTCGGCGCCATGCAGGTGGCCCAGAACGGCGATCTCGCCAACTGGATGATCCCCGGCAAGATGGTCAAGGGCATGGGCGGCGCGATGGATCTCGTCGCCGGCGTCAAGCGCGTCGTCGTGGTGATGGAGCATTCGGCCAAGGACGGCGCCAAGCTTCTCAAGCAGTGCAATTTGCCGCTGACCGGCGAGCGCGTGGTCGACATGGTCGTCACCGATCTCGCGGTCTTCACCATCGACAAGCACGGCGACGGCGGCATGGCACTGATCGAGCTCGCCGACGGCGTCTCGCTCGACGAGGTCAAGGCCAAGACCGAAGCCGAATTCCGCGTCGCGCTGAAGAACACGTAAAGGCGGTTGCGAGTAACTGTGAAATGGCCGGGTTCGTCCCGGCCATTTTTCGTTTGAACGTGTAGGATGGGCAAAAGTAATGGCGTCTGCAAGGCAGTAGGGCGCCTCCACATCCTCGGTGTCGTCCTGGCGAAGGCCAGGAGGACGTTGCGGGGCGGGCTGCTTCCACATCGTCATTGCGAGCGCAGCGAAGCAATCCAGAATCTTTTCCGCGGAGACGGTCTGGATTGCTTCGCTGCGCTCGCAATGACGGAGTATTGGGCGCTGCCGTCGCTTTCTCAATTCGCGCAGAAACGCACAGCTGGCTACGATCTCGCCGCCCACACCTCGCCGAGCCGCGCCGATACATTCGCGATCCACGACCTCTCTTCCCGCACCAGGCGGAAGCCGAGATTGGCGGGCGGGACGCCTTGCGCGCAGCCGCCGGCGTCGCGGATGAAGTCGGTGATGTAGGCAGGGTGCGCGCCCTCGGCAATGCGCAGGCTGCAGTTCACGGTCTGTTAAACGTCAGCATGGCCCGAACCCGGCGCTCGGACTTTGAGCGAGCGCAAGGCCGGTTGCGCGAAAATGGATTAATCGAATGCCACTAAGCCGCGACCTCCGTCGCGGCGGAAATAAGCGAGCGGGCGGACATGAGAGCTGATCTCGCGACGAGCTACGGCGAGGATCGTCTGCCGCGCTACACGAGCTATCCGACCGCACCGCATTTTTCGCCGGCGATCGGCGGGGGTATTTATGCGGCGTGGCTGGCCGGGATTCCGACCAACGCCAGCGCCTCGCTTTATCTGCACGTGCCGTTCTGCCGCGAGATGTGCTGGTACTGCGGCTGCCACACCCAGATCGTCCGCCGCGACGAACTCGTTGCTGCCTATCAGCGGACGCTCCTGCGCGAGATCGAACTCGTCGCCGATACCATCGGCCGGCGCATCAAGGTCGAGCACATCCATTTCGGCGGCGGCACGCCGACGATCATGGCGCCGGAGGCCTTCACCGAACTGATGGCGGCGATGCGGCAGGCGTTCTTCGTGCTGGCCTCGGCCGAGATTGCGGTCGAGATCGACCCGCGGACACTGACCGCCGACATGGTCGAGGCCATGCGGCTCTCCGGCGTCAACCGCGCGAGCCTCGGGGTGCAGAGCTTCGATCCCGTCGTGCAACGCGCGATCAACCGCGTGCAGAGTTTTGAGCAGACGGCCTCCGTCGTCGATATGCTCAGGAGCGCCGGCATCGCGGGAATTAATTTCGACCTTATCTACGGACTGCCGCACCAGACCGTCGTCTCGTGCCTCGACACCGTGCGGCGCGGCCTCGCGCTCGCGCCAGACCGCTTCTCGGTGTTCGGCTATGCGCATGTGCCGGCTTTCAAGAAACACCAGCGCATGATCAACGAAAGCGTTCTGCCGGACGGTCTTTCGCGTCACGATCAGGCCTGCGCGATCGCGAACGCGCTGAAGGAGGCCGGCTATGTGCAGATCGGGCTCGATCATTTCGCGCGGCCCGACGATTCCATGGCGCTGGCCTTCGCGGGTCAGACGCTGCGGCGCAATTTTCAGGGCTACACCACCGATAGAGGTGAAGTCCTGCTCGGTTTCGGCGCGAGTGCGATCGGGCATCTGCCGCAGGGCTATGTCCAAAACGAGGTGCAGATCAGCGCCTATTTGCAAGGAATCGACGCTGGGCACCTCGCCACAGCGAAAGGCTACGGGCTGACCGCCGACGATCGGCTGCGCGCGGAAATCATCGAGCGTATCATGTGCGAATTGAGTGCCGATCTTGGTGCGATCTGCGCGCGCTACGGCGCAAGGCCGGAGGCGATGCTGACATCGGCACCACGGCTGAAGTCGCTGATCTCCGACGGCGTCGTCAAGCTCGACGGCGACCGGATCGCGGTGGCCAAGGACTCCCGCTTCCTGGTGCGCAGTGTTGCGGCCGCGTTCGATGCGCATCTCGACAGCGAGAAGCACTTGCACAGCCGGGCGGTGTAGTTTTTTCGCCCCGGAATGACGAGTGCAGCTTGCGCTTCGACAAAGAGATTGACGGGAGTATCGCTATCGTCGCTTCGGAATGGAGTTGTCCATGCCTTCCGATCCGACGATCTGGTCGATGACATCATGCGGACGGCGCCGCACACGATCCGCGTGTTTCTCGCCTTCAGGATGGCCTGTGTCGGCTGTCCGATCGCAACCTTCCACACGGTGGAAGACGCCTGCCGCGAGCATGGCATCGACCGCAAAAAATTCCTGGCCGCGCTGTGCGACTGCGTGCCGGCGTGAGTTCTTCACCTCGCCCCGCTTGCGGGGAAAGGGAGACGCCTTCATGCGGCGCCGCTGTCCGCGCTCCGCTCAGCAAGCACGACGATCTTGTGCGGCTCGCGCAGGATGATGCGCTGGCGGCCGCTCTCGACGAGGCCTTGGCTCTCCCAGCTGCTCAGGATGCGGCTGACGGTATGCAGCGTGGTGCCGGTCATCTGCGCGACGTCCTGGCGGCTGATCGGGAAGTCGATCTCGATGCCCTGATCGAGCTTCTTGCCGGATTGCTTGCAGAGCCGCAGCAGCGCATGCGCGACGCGCTGCTCGACCTGCTGGGTCGACATCTCCAGGATGCGGGTGTGGCTCTCCTGAAGCCGCGCGCCGACGGTCTGCAACGTATTGGCGGCGAGCACCGGAAACCGCTCGGCCAACCGCGGCCAGGCGGCGGTCGGCCAGATCAGGACGACGCTGTCGTCGACCGCGGTCGCGGTCGCCGGATAGTGCGCAAGCCCGATCGCCATGGCGAGCCCGAAGGTCTCGCCGGGCGCGACATAGCGCACCACGATCTGCTCGCCGGTCGGCGTGGTCTTGACCGCGCGGACATGGCCGTGCAGCAGCAGGAGGAAGAACTGCGCGTCTGCGCCCTGCTCGAAGATGGCGCTGTTCTTCGGGTAACGTGCCGAGCGCGCCTCGCGCAGGATCTCCTCGATGTCCTCGGGCTCGACCCCCGCAAACAGCGGCAAATGCGCAACCAGCGATGTGTCGACCGTGGCCATTCTGCCTCCTTGGCGTGGCGCTCGGAGTGTGATGGCACCTTCAATCGTCCGGGAGTTTGCGATAGCGCAAAACGGGCCGGCCGGACGGCAGCATTTTTCCATGGAACGATCTGATTTCACAGGAGTGCCCCATGGCTGGTGCCCGATCCCGCAATTTTGAGGGCTGGCCACTGTTTGCGAACAGCTTTCGGCCCTTCTTCCTGCTCGCCGCGATCCAGGCCGCGCTGTCGATCCTGGCCTGGCTGCCGATGTTCTATGGCGAATTGTCGGTGACGTCTGCGTTCGCGCCGCGCGACTGGCACGTCCACGAAATGCTCTACGGCTTCCTGCCGGCGGTGATCACGGGATTCCTGTTCACGGCGATCCCGAACTGGACCGGGCGGCTGCCGATCCAGGGCACGTCGCTGGTCGCGCTGCTGGTGGTCTGGCTCGCCGGGCGCGTCGCGGTGACACTGTCCGCCGACATCGGCTGGGCGTTTGCGCTCGCGGTCGATGCCGCATTCCTGGCACTGGTCGTCGCCGCCGCAACCCGCGAGATCGTCGCGGGCGGCAACTGGCGCAATCTGCGGTGGTGGTGCTCGTGCTGGTGCTGCTCGCCGGCAATTTCGCCTTTCATCTGGAGGCGCATTACGCGGGCGCGGCGGATGTCAGCATTCGCGTCGGCATCAGTGTGGTGGTGCTGCTGATCGCGCTGATCGGCGGCCGCATCATTCCGAGCTTTACCCGCAACTGGCTGGTCAAGGTCAATCCCGGCCGCCTGCCGGTGCCGTTCGGGCGCTTTGACGGCGCGGTGATCGGATGCAGCGCGATTGCGCTGATCTGCTGGATTGTAGCGCCATTGAGCGTCATTACCGGTGTCGCGATGGCATTTGTCGGCGTGCTGCACCTGGTGCGGTTTTCGCGCTGGGCCGGCGATCGGACCTCGCGCGAACGGCTGCTCCTGATCCTCCATGTCGGCTATGTCTTCGTGCCGTTCGGCTTTCTCCTGCATGCCTTGGCCGTCTTCGGCGTTCTGCCGCCGAGTGCCGGCGTTCACGCCTGGATGACAGGTGCGGCCGGAATCATGACGCTCGCGGTGATGACGCGTGCGAGCCTCGGCCATACTGGACAAGCGCTGACGGCCTCGCCCGCGACGCAAGGAATCTACCTCGCGGTCATCGTCGCGGCGCTGGCGCGGGTCGCTGCCGTGGTGTTGCCTGCGCATAATGATGCGCTGCTGCACATTGCCGCCTGCGGCTGGGTCGCGGCCTTCCTCGGCTTCGCAATTGCGTTCGGCCCGCTGCTCGCCGGCAGCCACCGACGCGCGCTCGCCACGATGGGCGCGGCCTGCCCCGGCACGCTAGGCTGCGGTCGCAGAAGGGGCGCCAGTGGGCTTTGCCAGCGGCCGTACGCCGTTGCGCCACTCGGTGATGGTGCAGCCGAAGCGGCTACGGAACCAGCGGGCCATCGCGCTCTGCGCGGAGAAGCCGAGTTGTACGGCGATATCAGCCAGTGGCCGGCCGGGATCGTCGATCAATTGAGTCACGAGATCGGCGCGCCGCGCGTCCAGGATCGCCGAGAAACTGGTGCCGGCTTCGGCGAGGTGGCGATGGATGGTGCGGCGGGTGCAGGCGAGATGCTCGGCCACGCGCTCGACCGTACAGTCGCCGCCAGCGAGCAGGATGCGCACGACCTCGTCGACCTTCTCCTCCCAGCTCGTGGGCCGGGTCTCGATCGCCTCGATCCGCTTGCGCAGATAGCTCGCAATCAGGGGATGCGCGTTCGGGATCCGGCGCTCCATGTCGTGCGCCGACAGCAGGATCGCATCGTCCTCCGCGTTGAACATCACGCGGCAGCCGTAGAACTCGCGGTAGCGCTTGCGGTCGTGCGGTGGCGGATAATGCAGGTGGACCTCCTGCGGCCGCCAATCACTGCCGAACAGCGACTGGATGATGCGGTGGACGCTGCCGAGTGCCATGTCGATCGACTGGCGCGGCGCGCTCGGCTGCCGGCCGCGCAGATGCAGCGTGACGGTCACGGTCTGCTTGCCGCGCGCGACGTCGAGCCGCATGCCTTCATGATGGACATGGATGAAGCGCGAGAACGCTTCGATGGCCTCGCCGACGGTTGCCTGTTCGCGCACGATCAGGCCGACCGGGCCGAAATTGGTCAGTCCGCCGCGCTCGGCGAGCCGCAGGCCGAAATCTTCGGCACCGGAAGCATCTGCCGACAATTCTAGCAGGCGACGTAAACCTGTGACGGCAATGGGAGTATCGGGCTCGTCCAGGCAGGTCAGGGGCAGTTTGACCTTGCGCATCATCTGTTTGGGGTCGAGCCCGACCGACCGGGCAACCTCCGGATAATAGCTCAAGCCTGCGCTGCGAATGAGGTCGGTCATGCGACCCGCTCCTGCCAGCCATTCCCGCAGATGTCCCGAAATGTAAAGTTTCTGTCTCGATCCGTCAAATCCCGGAACAGCGTGGAACATACATAGGTGAAACCGAAGCACTGGCGTGAATGCCGTGCTCACGATGGCGCAGCAGGGCGATGGGGCCCGCGGCCGTCTCGGATCATTTGACCAAGACATTATTGGATCGGGATTATGCCGGGGAACATGCTTTCCAAGCGTGAGGTATTCGTCATCGATACTGACGCCGCCTCCCGTGAACAACTTTCAGCGGCACTTCAACAGAGCGCCTATGACGTGATCTGCTTTGCCGACGGTGCGTCGCTCTTGTCGGAAGCGAAGGCGAGGATGCCGGCCTGCGTGCTGCTGGAGATGCCGCCCGATCGCTCCGGGCTCGATGTGCTCAAGCGGCTGCGCGAGGAGAACTGTATGGCGCCGGTCCTGGTGACCTCGGCAAACGGCAACATCGCCATGGCGGTCGACGCGATCAAGAGCGGCGCGGTTGACTTCATCGAAAAGCCGTTCCGCACCCACGACATTGTCGGCCGGATCGATGCCGCGATCGACGAATTCGCTCAGCCCGGTTCGAACCGGCAGCGCTGGCTGCCCGGCTGCGAAGCCCTGACCGCGCGCGAAGGCGATGTGCTCGAACATCTCGCCGCCGGCCTGACCAACAAGGAGATTGCCCGACGCATGCATCTGAGCGCACGGACGGTGGAGGGCTATCGTGCCGGCATCCTGAAGAAGGCCGGCGCCCGGAACGTGACCGATCTGCTCCGTCGCATCTTCGGCCAGGGTTCGCCCAGCCAGGTCTGAGGCGGATCCGCCGCGGCGCGCTGATGCGTTCCGCGGCCTTGGTGCCGCCGCAGCGGCGCCCCACGGAAACCCCAATCGAACCAGTTCCTTCCCTGCCGCGTCTCACCACGATGGCGTGGCATTTTCATCGCGCGTCCGGCTGGCGGCGCGGCGGTACCGGCAGGGAGGAATTTTTATGCGCATCATCGCAAAATGCTTGGCGACGACGAGCCTGGTTCTGGTGACCACGGCGCTCGCGTCGCCGTCATGGGCCGCCGATGTGGACGCCACATCGGCCATCGACACCGTCACCGTTTACCCGGATGGCGCGACCGTTACCCGCGTCATCGCGCTGGACCTCGCCTCCGGCGACAGCACGCTGGTCGCCAAGGATTTTCCGCTTTCGCTCGATCCGTCCTCTCTCCGCGTCGAGGGTGAAGCGGGCGCGAAACTCACCATCGGCACCATCGATGCGCGGCCGCCGCGCGCCGCACCCCCGGTCAACCTGCCCGAGGTTGACAAGCGGATCGAAACGCTGAGGGACCAGCGCGCCGATCTGCAAGGCACGATCGACTCGGCAACCGCGCGGCGCAAATTCGCGCAGCACTTTGCCGAAGCCTCCCCCGCCGGTCTCGGCGATAAGGGCGAGGCGCGGCCGATCACCGAATGGCGCGCGGCCTTTGCCGCGGTCGCCGAGGAGATCGCGACCGCCGACACCACGATTCGTGACTCCGCGCGAAAACAGCGCGAGATCGATCGTCAGCTCGCGCAACTCGAAGCGGAGCGTTCGGCCAAGCCGCCGAGCAAGCTCGAAGTTCGCATCGACGTCGCCTCCGCGGCCGCGACGAAGGCGACGCTAAGAGTGACTTACGCAGTCCGCAATGCGCGCTGGCTGCCGCTCTATGACGCCCGGCTCGACACCGGCGCCAAGGACCGCAAGCCGCAGGTCGAACTGGCCCGCCGCGCCGAGGTTACGCAATCGACCGGCGAGGATTGGTCGAACGTTACGCTCGGTGTTTCCACGGTTCGTATCGGCCGCGGCGGCAGCGCGCCGGAGCTCAACTCGCTGGTTGTGAGGTATCCGCAACTGCCGAAGCCGCTGGCATTGGGCACGGCGTCGGACATGGCGATGCCCGCGCAGCCGATGACGCGGCAGGCGCAATCTCCGGCGATGGCGAAAGCGGCGGAGCCCGAACTGCGTGAGCGCGCGGACGAGCAGCAGGCCAACGCCGAGATCGGCGATTTCCAGGCCGTGTATCAGATCAGCGGCCGCGTCAGTCTCGGCGCCAATGAGGGCGCCAAGAGCCTGCTCATCTCCTCCATGACGGTGACGCCTGACCTCGCCATCCGCGCCGCCCCGGTCGTGGATCCCACCGCTTACCTCGAGGCGTCATTCAAGCTCGCCGAGGATACCAATCTGCTGTCCGGCAAGGTCGCGATCTTCCGCGACGGCACGTTCGTCGGCCGCAGCAAATTCTCGACCGCCGCGCGGAACGACGCGATCCGGCTCGGCTTCGGAGCCGACGACAAGATCAAGATCGAGCGCACCGTCATCAGGCAGAACGAAGGCACGACCGGCGTGATCGCGTCCTCCAAGACCGACGCGCGTTCGTTCCGCACCGTCGTTCGCAACGGTCACGACTTCCCGATCCGCATCGCGATCGAGGATCAGCTTCCGGTCAGCGAGAACGAGGATATTGGCGTCGAGATGCTGTCCTCGACCACGCCGCCCACGACCACCAATCTGCGCGACAAGCGCGGCGTGCTGGAATGGGCGTTCGACGCAAAACCCGGCGAGATCAAGGAGATTAAGTTCGCCTGGCGCATCCGCTGGCCCAAGGACAAGGGCATCGTCATGACGCCGGCGGGCTGAAGCATGATCCGGAAAAGTGTGCAGCGGTTTTCCCTCGCGACAAACGCGGAACGCGTTTGCACGGAGATCGATAGTCATCGCGCTTGAGTGGCGTTGGCTGCGCGCATCGATTGCGGCAGCAGATAAGGTACGCCGTCGTCGGCTTGGCCGATGACGGCGTCGATCTCAAAAATCTCGCGGATCATCCTGTCGGTCACGACCTCATGGCGGCTGCCGTCGGCGGTGAGCTTGCCATGGCGCAGCACCACCAGCCGGTCGGCAAACCGGATCGCCAGATTGAGGTCGTGAACGATCGCGATTACCGCGGTACCGCCGGTCGCGCGGAGCCGCGCGGCCTCGACCAGGTCGATCTGGTGGCGCAGATCGAGGCTCGATGTCGGCTCATCCAGCAGCAACAGGCCCGGTCCATGCTCGGCCTCGCCGCAGGCGAGCTGCACCAGCACGCGGGCGAAATGGGCGCGCTGCTGCTCGCCGCCGGACAGTGTCGGCAATTGCCGTTCGCGAAAATGCTCGAGGCCGACCTCGTGCAGCGCCGCGTCCACGAGCCCACCCGCATCGCGCGGGCTGCGATCGCCCGCGCCCATCAGCACGATCTCCTCGACGGTGAAGGGGAAGGTGACGTTGACGTGCTGGGACAACATCGCGCGGCGCGCTGCGAGCTCGCGCGGCGTGAAGCTGCGGATGTCGCGCTGCTTCAGCCACACCTCGCCCTCGTTCGGGCGGAGATCGCCGGAGAGCAGCCGCAGCAGCGTCGATTTGCCGGCGCCGTTCGGACCGATGATGGCGACCATCTCGCCAGCCGTGACGGTCAGGCCGACGCCATCAAGCAGTGTCGCGCGGCCGGCGCGCTTGCTCAAGGCCCGCGCTTGGATCACGGCGCTCATAGCGAGGCGAGCCCACGCTGCCGCAGCAGAATTCCCAGGAACACCGGCGCGCCGACCGCTGCGGTCAAAATGCCGATCGGCATTTCCGCCGGCGCCACGATCGTACGCGCCAGCGTGTCGGCGCCGACCATCAGGATCGCGCCGAGCAGCACCGAGGCCGGCAGCAGCAGGCGATGCGCCGGCCCAATGACGAGGCGCAACAGATGTGGCACGACGATGCCGACGAAGCCGATGACGCCGCTGATCGACACCGCGACGCCGGTCATGGCAGAGACCACGACGATGGAGATCCGCTTCAGACGCTCGACATCGACGCCGCCGTGAAAGGCGTCGGCTTCGCCAAGCACCAGCAGATCGAGGCCGCGCGCGATAAAGGCGCAGGCCGCAAGCCCGAGCGCCAGAACCGGTGCGAGCAACGCGGCCTTGCTCCAGGTCGCGCCGCTCATCGAGCCCAGCAGCCAGAAGGTGATGTCGCGGAGCTGGCGGTCGTCGGCGATGAACACCAGCAAGCCGATGCCGGCATTGGTGATGGCGGTGATGGCGACACCGGCGAGCAGAAATATTGCGATCGAGGTTCGCCCGGCACGGCTGCTGATGCCGTAGAGAAGCGCGGTCGTCGCCAGCGACCCCGCAAAGGCCGCGAGCGGCAGCAGCTCGGTTTGGAGGAATCGCAGAGTCTCGCCGAAGCGCGAATCGGTGAAGACGATCGCAGCCGCGGCCGCGAGCGCCCCGCCGCTGGAGACGCCGACCAGCGCGGGATCGGCGAGCGGATTGCGGAACAGTCCCTGCATGATCGCGCCGGCAGCCGCGAGCAGGCCGCCGACCATCGCGGCTGCCGCGATCCGGGGAATGCGGATCGACCACAGCACAAGTTGGTCGCGGGCTGTGACGGCATCGGCGGCATTGTCACGGACGAGGCCGAGCGCGGCAGGCAGTCGGGAGAGAGGAATGCCGGCCGCACCGACCGTGAGCGCGACAGTCGCGATGGCTGCGAGTGCGATGAGCAGCGCGGCGATCACAAGCGAGGCGGAGCGTCGTCCCGCGCCTGCTCGCCGCCGCGGGCCAGGCGCCTCCGTCTCGATCGCCACGCTCATTGCCGGCAATTCGCCGTCGGAACGGTCGACGCGAACCCGCCAGCCTGTGCTGCGAGCGTCGGATAGAGCTTGACCGAAAGATCACGCGCCGCCGCCGCCGTCCGCGGCCCGAAGCCGAGCAGGTAGAGCCCGTCCATCGTGATGAAACTCTTGTTGGCCGCGACCGGCGTCAGGGCAAAGCCGGGATGGGTATAGATTGCCTCGGCCTGGAGCGAATCCTTGCCGCGCTCGATCGACAGCACGACGTCGGGCTTGGCCGCCACGATCGCCTCGTCGCCGATGATCTTGTAGCCGTCGTAATCGTCGACGGCGTTGGCGGCGCCCGCAAGCTGGATGATCTCCTCGGCCGCGGTCTTGTGGCCGGCGACCATGGCCCGGCCGTTCTGGAGCGACATCACGAACATCACCCGGACCGGCTTCGTCACCTTGGTGCGCAATGTGCGGAGCTGACCGAGATCGGCGCCGACCGCCGTGGCCAAGCACTCGGCGCGTGCATCGACGCCCATGGCGTGGCCGACCAGCCTGATCTTTTCGACCAGGCCTTCCTCGGAGAAGGTCTCAGGCACCAGCACCAGCGGCACCTTCGCCGTCTCCAGGAGGTCCATGGTTTCGCGTGGACCAGTGCCCTGGATGGCGAGGATCAGCGTGGGGTTGAGACCCAGCACGCCCTCGGCTGAAATCTGCCGCATGTAGCCGACATTGGGTTTGTCGTGCAGCGCCGCCGCCGGATAGAGGCTCGTGGTGTCGACGCCGACCAGCCGGCTTTCGAGGCCCAGCGCATAGAGGATCTCGGTGATGGCGCCGCCGATCGAGACCGTGCGTGCGAAGTCGGTGACGGCGACGTCGCGGTTGCGTGCGTCATGCACGGTGATACCGGCGGCGTGCGCGGCGGAGGTGAGCGCGATCGCGCCGGTGAGCAGGAGAGGTGCGAGGGTGCGACAAAATGTCATTGCAGGTTACTTCGTCAGGATCAGCTTGTTCTGCGAGGTCAGACGCAGGCGATAGGTGTCTTCGCCATGCGCGATGATGATCTCGCGCTCGACGGCGAACAGCTCGCGGCTGTCGATCCTGCTCCCGCGCATGGTCAACGTTCTCGTTGTTGCGGAAGGGCTTTCTGCCGGCCCCGCCGCGCCGCCGAATTTGTCTCCGGACGCTGCTGACATTGTTGGTGTGATGCGCTTTCGAAATTTCAGATGCCGCCTGCTTGTATAAGCCGCGCGATGCGCATTCCAACGGCAGCAACTTACAATCGATATAATCTGCAACCTGACGTCATTGACCGTCAGAGTGTGGCCACGTAACCAATCATGACAGCGGGCAACTTGTCCCGTGTCGTAAGAAAATTAGCCAGCCAGTCGTTCGCCGTGTGAACGCACGCCAGCCAACCAACAAAGTGAAGTGCAGGCTGGGGTGATATGGCTGACGGGGCTAGGTATTCGCGCGCCCTGATTTTGGGCGCGTCTGTGGTTTCAATCGCGGCATTGGCGACGGAGAGCGGTCTTGCGCAGACGGCTCAGCCGCAAGCCGAACGTGCGTCGTCGGATCGGTCGAAGCAGGCCAAACGCAAGCAGGCCAAGCCGCAACTCGCGCAGCAGGCAACACCTGAGGTGATGAACGCTCGTGCCCAGGCCGGTGGCACCGCGCCCGTGCAGACGCTCGACACCATCACGGTCGCTGCGACCAAAACCCCGGAGCGCGCGATCGATGCGCTCGCGCCCGTCAGCTCCGTGACGCTCGACAAGATCCAGGGTCTGCAGCCGAACCGGCTGTCAGACATCTTCTACGCCGTTCCCGGCGTGTCGTTCCAGGAGCGCGGCGACGATCCCGCGACCGTCATCAACATCCGCGGCTTGCAGGATTTCGGCCGCGTCGCCGTGGTCGTCGACGGTGCGCGGCAGAACTATCAGCGCACCGGCCACAACGCCAACGGCTCCTTCTTCCTCGATCCCGAGCTGATCGGCGGCGTCGACGTCGTGCGCGGCCCGACCGCCAACATCTATGGCTCCGGCGCGATCGGCGGCCTCGTCTCGTTCCGCACCAAGGACATCAACGATGTGCTGCGTCCGGGCGAGCGCTGGGGTGTCGATCTCTCCGGCTCCTATGGTTCGAACAACAGTCGCGGCCTCGGCTCGGTGTTCGGCGGCGTACGCGCTACGCCCGACGTCGATATTTTCGGCGGCGCGGTTTACCGCACGCAAGGCAACTACAAGGACGGCAACGGCACCGAGATCGGCAACACCGGCAATCAGGTCAAAAGCGGGCTGATGAAGCTCACGGTGCGCCCCGCAATCGGTCATGAGGTCAAGTTCGGCGCCGTCTTCCAGGACTATCAATACACTATCGGCCAGTTCAACACCGGCCCGGTGGCCACGGCAGCGCAGCGTGCGCTCTATCAGGGCTCGTCGGTCTATGCATCCGACGCCAAGAATTACACCGGCACCGTCACCTGGAACTACGCGCTGCCGAGCGATAATCTGTTCGACTGGCACATGTCGCTCTACGGCAATCGCACCGACAACGACCAGACCAAGACCTATCACTATTCAACCGCGGGCGCGGCCTATTGCGGCCCCGGCGGCATTGGCAACAACATTTCGGGCTGCGTCGGCGACAAGCGCGGCTATGTGCTGGATACGTTCGGCATCGACGCCAATAACACCACGCGCTTCAATGTCGGTGGCTGGCGCAACGCGCTGACCTACGGTGTTGATGCGTTCCAGGACGACGTGAAGACCAGCGACAGCCGCGGCAATTCCAACGTTACGACGCCGAGCGGAATTCGCACGGTGTCCGGCGGCTTCCTCCAGTTGAAGCAGAACTACGGCACCTGGTTCGAGGCCGTCAGCGCGATCCGTTATGACCGCTATAATTTGCAGGCCGGAAATACGAACACCGGCGGCGATCGCTTCTCGCCAAAGATCACTTTGGGTGTAACGCCGGTCGCCGGCTTCCAGCCCTATGTCAGCTATGCCGAAGGCTATCGCGCCCCGTCGATCACCGAGACCGTGATCTCCGGTGCGCATGCGACCGGCGGCGGACCGGCGTTCTTCCCCTGTCCTGATGGAACCAGCGGCCTGTTTTGCTTCCTGCCCAACCCGAATCTTCGTCCAGAAGTCGGCAAGAACAAGGAAGTCGGCTTCAACCTGAAATATGACGGCATCTTTGCCGCGTCCGACTCGTTCCGCGGCAAGATCAACCTCTTCCGCAACGACGTAAGCGACTACATCGACCTCGTCCCTTCGACGCCGGTCGCGACGCCGTTCGGTTTACTCAGCCAGTACTACCAGTACCAGAACATCGCCAATGCGCGGATCGAGGGCTTTGAGGCGGAGACCATGTACGATGCCGGTCTCTGGTTCGTCGGTGTCGCCGGTCACTACATCCAGGGCAAGAACGTCGCGACCAATATCGGGCTTGCAACCATCACCCCGCGCAAGGTCGTCACGACCGGCGGTGTCCGCCTGATCGATCGCACTCTGATCCTGACGGCGCAGTGGGCCTCGTTCGGTCCCAACAATGACGTGCCCGCCGGCTATCTGCCTGCGACCGGATACGAGCTGGTCAATCTGTACCTGACCTGGAACGCGACCAAGGACATCGTGTTCTCGGCATCGATCGACAATCTCTTGAACCAGTACTACCGGCCTTATGCCATTCCCGGCAGCTCTACCGACGGCACCACGCAGAACGACGTGCTGTGGTCGAGCCCGGGACCCGGCAGGGTCTACAAGGCCGGCTTGAAGATTCACTTTGGAGGGGCGTAGCCGCAGGCATCGCAACACCATCAATCTCCGCCGGGCCGCGTTGATGCTCCAGCGCGGCTTCGGCGCGTTTTTCGTCTTGATGAGAAGGAGAGATTTTCATGTTTATCGCCATGAACCGGTTTGAAGTGAAGAAGGGCGCGGAGATCGCGTTCGAGACCGTCTGGGCTACGCGCGAATCCTATCTCGGCAGCATGTCGGGCTTCGTCGAGTTTCACCTGTTGAAAGGCCCGGAGGCCGAGGACCACACGCTCTATTCCTCGCACACCAGCTGGGTCGACAAGGCGGCGTTCGAAGCCTGGACGCGCTCGGAGGAATTCCGCCGCGCCCATGCCCGCGCCGACAACAGGACCGGCGACAGCCTTTATCTCGGCCATCCCAAGTTCGAGGGCTTTGAGGTGATCCAGAGCGAGCGCAAGGCCGCGGCCGCTTAACGCCGCGCTGGAGCACGAAAGGAGCCGAACATGCTGAGCACCGACCTCGCCGATCTCAGGGCGCACATGGCCGACAATCCCGACGCGGTGATCGAGGACGTTGCGCGCGAGCGCAAGGTCTCGCCGCGCGCGGTGATCGAGGCGCTGCCGTCGTCCATGGTGCGCTTTGGCGCCGGCGAGCATTTCGCCGCCGCCATGCAGGATATCGCAGAGTGGGGCGAAGTGACGCTGATCGTGCACACCGATGATGCGATCTTCGAGTTCACGGGGGCCATTCCCGCGGGCGAGATCGGCCGCGGCTATTTCAACCTAATGCAGCCGAAGGGATTGCACGGCCATCTTCGCCATGAGCGCTGCGCGGCCACAGCCTTCGTCGAGCGTCCCTTCATGGGCAAGAATTCGGCCTTCGTCGCATTCGTCAATGCCGACGGCGGCATCATGTTCAAGGTCTTCGTCGGCCGCGACGAGACCCGGGCGTTGCGCGCCGACCAGCTTGCGCGGTTCCGGCAGCTTGCCGACCGCATCGCGGCGCAGCCCGCGGCGTAGCTTCCTTCTGTCTGTCGGGAGATCAGGATGCAGAGCAATTTTAGGCTTCGGCACGGGATCGGATCCATCGCGCAGGCGCTGGCGCCGACGTCGGCCTTCGCGGCGACGGACGAGGCGCTGTTGCCGCGTAATTTGTCGCCCTGGGGCATGTTCGTCAGCGCCGACATCGTCGTGAAGGCGGTGGTGATCGGGCTTGCTGTCGCCTCGCTGGTGACGTGGACGGTGTGGCTTGCCAAGACCATCGAGCTGCGCCGCAAGAGCGCGCTCGCCTCGAAGCGGACGCGTGCGCTCGAAGGCAACATGAAGCTGGCCGAGGCGGCTGAGCGGGCGGGCGACGCGCATGATGCGGTGGCTCAGCTCATCCAGTCCTGCGCCAGGGAAGCTGAGCTCTCCGGCGGCATCCTCGACGACGGTCTCCAGGAGCGCGTGGCGCTGCGGCTCGATCGCGTCGAGGCCGCGATGTCCCGTCAGATCGCGCGCGGCACCGGCGTGCTCGCGACCATCGGCGCCACCGCGCCGTTCGTCGGCCTGTTCGGCACGGTCTGGGGCATCATGAATTCCTTCATCGGCATCTCCGAGAGCCACACCACGAGCCTTGCGGTGGTTGCGCCCGGCATCGCGGAGGCGCTGCTCGCCACCGCGCTCGGCCTCGTCGCCGCGATCCCGGCGGTCGTGATCTACAATCAACTGGTCCGCGGCATCACCAGTTACCGCGCGTTGCTTGGCGACGCCTCGGCGCAGCTCATGCTGCTGGTCAGCCGGCAGCGCGACCATCGCGATTTCCGTCTGGCGCGGGCGGCGGAGTAGGCCATGGCCGCGAAGCTCGGCGCCCGCTCGTCATCGCCGCTCAGGTCGCGCGGCGACCCTGGCGACCTCGACGTGACCCATGAGATCAACGTCACGCCGTTCATCGACGTCATGCTGGTGTTGCTGATCATCTTCATGGTGGCCGCGCCGCTCGCCACCGTCGATATCGGCGTCGAGCTGCCGGCAACCGCCGCCGAGCCGGCGTCGCGGCCGGACAAGCCGGTCTTCGTCACCGTAAAGCCGGACCTCTCGATCGCCGTGGGCGAGGATGTCGTCGCCCGCGACGCGCTCCGGGCGTCGCTCGACGCTGCCACCAAGGGCCGCAAGGACGAGCGCATCTATCTGCGCGCCGACAAGGCTGTCTCCTACGGCGATCTGATGGAGGTGATGAACACCTTGCGCAATGCCGGTTATCTCAAGGTCGCGCTCGTCGGCCTCGACGGACGCAGTTGATGGCCGCGAACGCTTTTGCCCTGCACGAGCCGCTCGGCGAGCGCGAGGGCCCACGCTGGGGCGCATCGGCGACGGTGATCGTCGCACTGCATGTCGCTGCCGCGCTGCTTGCCATGAGTTGGCTCAAGTCAAAGCCCGAGTTGGGCGTCAGCCTGCCGGCGATCATGGTCGATATGGCGCCGGCGACGTCGGCGCCGCAGCCGACGCTGGACGACGTCGCGCCGGGACCGCCGATGCAGGAGGCCGACGCCTCGCCGCCGGAGCCCATGCAGCAGCAGGCCGTCGAGGAGACCATCGCACCGACGCCGCCGCAGCAGAAGCCGGAGGTCGTGGCGCCGCCGGAGCAGAAGCTGGAGCCGACACCGGCCAAGCCCGAGCCGGCGAAGATCGTGCCGATCGAAAGGCCCATGCCTGCGAAGCCGAAGGTGATTCGACGCGAGGCCAAGAAGCCGTCGGAGGCGACGCCAGCGCCGCGCACCAGCGCGCCGCCGCGCGCCGAGCGCGAGGCACGGATGGCATCGGCAGTGAGCGCAGGCGCGGTGGCTTCAGTGATCGCATCCTACAATCAACGCGTCCGCGCGCATCTGATGCGCTTCCACCAATATCCGTCCGGTGGCGGCGGTCAGCGCGGTGTTGCCAGGCTCAGCTTTACGCTGAGCCGGAGCGGGCAGGTCACATCGAGCCGTCTCGGCGGATCGTCGGGCGTTGCCGCCTTCGATGCCCAGGCGATGTCGATGATCCGCCAGGCGCAGCCCTTTCCGCCGATCCCGGCTGAGATCAAGAACGGATCGATGGGCTTTGCGATCCCGGTGGAGTTTACGGTGAGATAGAGCGGACCTCCACATCCTCCGCCGTCGTCCCGGACAAGCGTAAGCGCAGATCCGGGACCCATAACCACAGGATCGAGTTTTGGCGAAGATTCGTCACCACCATCTCGTGCCACGACTCCGTCCTGTGGTTATGGGTCCCGGCCTTCGCCGGGACGACGGCGGATTTTGTGGCTCGTGAGGAGAGACCGATGCCTTACTTCGCCTTCAGAAAATCGGCGACTTCGAGCAACATGAACTCGTCGTCGTCGGCCTTGTTGGGATCGCGGCTGGACGAGAATGGCAGATTGTTGTCGTTGCCGACGATGATGTGGGTCTCGTCGACGCGATCGACGTTCTCGATGGTGAAGAATGGGAAGGTGTAGACGCCGTCATTGAGCGGCTTCTTCGCCTTCTTGTCGGGGTCCTTGATCTTCAACAGGTCGATATAGCCGATCTTGCGCACGGGCTTGCCGACATTGGCGTCCGACAGCTCGATCTTGTAGACGCGCTTGAACTTGGCGATATCCGGGAAGCAGTTTTCGCCGCGCGTGCCCTGCGGGCAGGCTTTGTCGGGCGTGCCTTCGCCATTGTCGCGCTCGATGATGAGGCCGCTCGCCGGGTCGATCATGTTGAAGTCGCCGATGGCGTTGCCGTTCTGCTCGAACACGTATTGCCAGTAGCGGCCGGTGAATTTTTCCGCGGCGACGTCGAATTCGAGGATGCGGGAGGCTTCCCTGCCGTCGACTTTCTCCCAGTCCTTCTTGTCGGCATCCCACAGCGGGCCCTCGAGCAGGCCGTAGAGGAATTTGCCGTCCTTCGAGGAGGCAAAGCCTTCATAACCCTTGGAGCGGCGGAGATTGACGTTGGTGTAGGTCGCACCCGGCGCGCCCGGCGTCGCCACCGCCCAGTGATCGGGCGAGCGCACCGGCTTGCCGTCGGCGACCGTCTCGAACAGCCCAAGGATCTTGCCGGTCTTGTCGGCCTTCAGGATGTAGGGACCGAACTCGTCGCCGATCCAGAAGACGTCGCCGACGATCTGGAAACCCTCGGTGTCGAAATCGGAGCCCGTGAGGTAACGCTTCTGCGTATCTTCATGGACGATGCGGAACGGCACCTTCTTGTCGGGATCGTGCAGGAAGACGGTCTCCTGACGCTCGATCTTGCCGCTCGCCCAATCCATCTTGTAGCGGTTGAGATACAGCATCGAGTCCGGCGAGTTGGCGCGCGCGCCCATGCCGTTGTCGGTGATGACCCAGAAGGTGCCGTCGCCCATCGACTTGATGCCGGAATGGCCCTGGAGTGGCTGGCCCTTGAACGGCAGCGATACGCCGGTCGGGCGTTCATAGGATTTGCCCATCACGGTGCCGAGCGCGTCGACGCGCTTGCCTGTGGTGTATTTGCCCGAGGTCTTGAGATCGGCGGGCGCATCCGCCGGCGCGTCGATGAAGGTGGCGGCCGGCATCACCACGTGGCCGGCGAGCTTCGCGGGGAATTCGCCTTCGTTCTGGGCGAGTGCCGTGCTCGCGGTGAGAAGGATCGTTGCGACGGAGGCAAGAAAGGTCGCGCGCATGGGCGTCTCCTGTTAACGGAGCCGTCTTATGCGGACCGCGTGTTGCAGTTTTGTGAAAGCGGGCCAATGGCCGCAGGCGCGGGTTACTCCTTTACCGCGCCGGTGAGGGAGGACACGTAGTAATCCACGAACAGCGAATAGAAAATCGCGACCGGCAGCGAGCCGAGCAGCGAGCCGGCCATCAGCGCGCCCCATTGGTAGACGTCGCCGGTGACGAGCTCGGTCAGGATCGCGACCGGCACGGTCTTGTTGGCGCCGCTCTGGATGAAGGCGAGCGCGTAGATGAACTCGTTCCATGACAGCGTGAAGGAAAAGATGCCGGCCGAGATCAGCCCAGGCACCGCGAGCGGCAGCGTGATCCGCCGCAGGATCTGGAGCCGCGTCGCGCCGTCGACCAGCGCGCATTCCTCGAGCTCGTAGGGGATCGACTTGAAATAGCCGATCAGCAGCCAGGTGCAGAACGGCACCAGGAAGGTCGGATAGACCAGGATCAGCGCAAGCGGGCTGTCGAACAGGCCGAACTGCACCACCACGGTGGCGAGCGGGATGAACAGGATCGACGGCGGCACCAGATAAGCAAGGTAGATGCCCAGCCCGACATAAGGGCTGCCGCGGAAGCGCAGCCGCTCGATGGCGTAGGCAGCTAGCGTGCTGGCGATCAGCGAGAGCGTGGTCGAGCCGATCGCGACGAACATCGTCGTCTTCAGCCAGCGCGGATAGGCGGTGTCGAACAAGAGATGCTTGATATGGGCGAGCGTCGGCGAGGTGATCCAGAAAGGGTTGTGCTCCTTGAAGTTCATCAGCTCCGCGTTCGGCTTGAACGAGGTGATCGCCATCCAGTAGAACGGAAACAGCAGGATCAGCACGAAACAGCCGAGCGGCAGGTAGATCATCATCAGCCGCCGCAGCCCGGAATCCCAGGCCATGGTGTCCGGTGGCGTGTTGGCGACGGCGGCCGGTTGCGCGGCGGTGTCAGTCATTGCTCTCTCCCTGCTGCCATTTGCGGCGCGCCAGGCCGAAATAGGAGAACAGCGTCGCGAACACCAGGAACGGGATCATCGACACCGCGATCGCGGCGCCTTCGCCGAGCTCGCCACCGGCGATGCCGCGCTGGAACGCAAGCGTCGCCAGCAGGTGCGTGGAGTTCACCGGACCGCCGCGGGTGATGGCGTAGACGAGCTGGAAGTCGGTGAAGGTGAAGATGATAGAGAAGGTCATGACGATGGCGAGGATCGGCATCATCATCGGGAAGGTGATGTAGCGGAAGCGCTGCCAGGCGCTGGCGCCGTCGAGCATCGCGGCCTCGTAGAGCGAGGGCGAGATGGTCTGAAGGCCCGCGAGCAGCGAAATCGCGACGAAGGGAATGCCGCGCCAGATGTTGGCGGCGATCAGCGAGAAGCGCGCAGGCCAGGCCGAGCCGAGGAAATCGATGTTGCTCGTCCGCCAGTGCAGCACGTCGACCAGCAGGTAGGAGATGATCGAGAATTGCGGATCGTAGATCCACCAGAACGCCAGCGCCGAGAGCACCGTCGGCACGATCCAGGGCAGCAGCACGATGGCGCGGAGCAGGCTCTTGAACGGAAAATGGTTGTTGAGCAACAGCGCGAGCCAGAAGCCGAGCGCAAACTTTCCGAAGGTCGCGACGGCGGTATAGAACACGCTGTAGAACACCGCGCCCCACCACAGCGGATCAGTGAGCAGGTATTGGAAGTTCTCGAGCCCGACGAAAACGCCGCGCCGGCCGATCGTGGTGTCGGTGAAGGCGAGCCAGATACCGAGGCCAAGCGGATAGGTCAGGAACACCGCGAGCAGCCCGATCGCGGGCGCGAGGCACATTACGATCAGGAACGGCTTGTAGTCGAACAGCCGCACCAGCCACGACGGCTGCCGCTGCGCCAGGGCGGCGGAGGAGAGTGTGGTTACGGACATCGTGCTCTTGTCCCGTTTGCTGCGGTCATTCCGGGTTCGATGTTTCGCATCGTCCCGGAATGACGAAGAGCGGCTAGCGTTCTCTCATCGACGGAAATACCGCTTGCACCGCCGCTCGGCTTCGGCGGCCGCCTGCTCCGGCGTGGCAGCACCGGTGGCAACCGAGGCGCACATCTGGACCAGCACGTAATCCGAGCTGACAGCGCCGGTTGCCGACGAGATCGGGCCCTTGTAGCCGTCGTAGTAGGTGCTGTTCATGGTGTTCCTGAAGATCTTGACCTTGGGATCCTCGCCCCAGACCTTGGCTTCGGCATAGGCGGCCAGCGGCTGGGCCCAGTAGCCTGAGTTGGCGTTGAGCCACGGCTCGTACTGGTCCTTTTCCAGCATGTATTGCAGGAACGCCTTTGCGGCGTTGGGATACTGGCTGTGCTTGAAGACCATCGCGTTCAGCGTCAGGCCCGCCATGGGTGAAATCTTCGCCACGCCCTTCGGCAGCAGCTGATGCTCGCTGTCCTCCGCGATAGCGCGGGTCGCCGGATCGTTCTTCAGCGAGAAGTACAACGAGACGCCGTTGGCGGTCAGCGAGATTTCCTGTGAGGAGTAGGCGCGGTTGTTGCTGACGTCGTTCCATGACGCGGTGCCGGCGATGAAGGTAGGGTACAGTTCCTTGACCCAGTTCAGCGCGGCGATCGTCTCCTTGCTGTTGATGACGACGTTGCCCTCCTCGTCGAGCAGGGCCGCATTGTGCGACCACAGCGCCCAATTGGCGAAGCCGTTGCCGTCGCCCTTGGCATTGCCGAGCGCGAAGCCGGCCGGCTTGCCCGCCTTGTGCAGCTTGCGGCACAGGTCGAGAACTCCGGCATGATCTTCCGGAACCTTGTCGAAGCCGACCGATTGCAGGATCGACTTGCGGTAGATCAGCGGACCGGAGGTGGCGCCGAACGGCAGTCCGATCCAGCTGTCGCTCTTGCTCTTCCTGCCGTACTTCTGCGCCAGCGCCAGCCATCCGCCATAGCGCTTGCCGAGATAGTCGGCGACGTCGGTCAGCTCGATCAGCTTGTCGACATAGATGTGAGGCGCGTCGGAGAAGCCGATGATGATGTCGGGGCCGGCGCCGGAATTGGAGGTCACCGCGGTCTGCTGGTTGATGTCTTCCCAGCCGACGAAATCGACCTTGACCTCGACCCCGGTCTCCTTGGTGAATCTCGCCGCATTGGCGCGGAATACGTCCTCGTCGGCCTGGACGAAGCGCACCGGCCGCAGCATGCGCAGGGTTGCGCCCTTCTCGATCGGCAGGTTCGGCGCTGCCGCGTCTGCGGCCTTGATCTGTGACGGTGTTTGCGCTGCAGCACCGGTTGCGGCGAGCGTCGCGGCGGACAGGCCAAGTGCCAAGGCGTCACGACGCGTGAGGTCGTTCCTCATCAGTTCCTCCCTGTTGTTTCCCTTCCCGGCGTTGATCGCCGGTGAAGGGTCTTTTGGTTCCGGCGCGTTTTGCGCCGCCGCCTAGCTGTTGGGACCGCGGTCCATGCTGACGGGCTGCCAGCGGCGGAGCGCGGTGCTTTGCAGCACCGACGGGTTGACGCAGCTTACCGGCCACATGCCCTGAAGCACCAGTGACAATTCGTAGCCCACGCGGCGCTTGCGCGCTTCGTCGAACCGTGCCGAGGCCGAAGCGACATGGGCGGTCAGGGTGACATTCTCCATGCCGAGCAGGGGATTGTTGTGCGACGGCGGCTCCTTCTCCAGCACGTCGAGCGCCGCGTGCGCGATCCAGCCCTCCTGAAGCGCCTTGATCAGGCTCTCCTCGTCCACCGTGGCGCCGCGGCCCGTATTGATGAACACCGAGCCCTTCTTCATCTGCCGAAAATGCTTCTCGGTCAGCATGTGATGCACCTCGGGCCGGGCAGGGGCATGCATCGAGACGAAGTCGGATTGCGACAGCACCTCGTTCAGCGTCGCCGGGATGACGCCGTGGTCGTACATCAGCGTCTCCTGGATGAAGGGATCGTAGGCCATCATGCGCAGGCCGAAGGGCGCGGCACGTTTCGCCACCGCACGCGCGACGCGGCCGAACGAGATGAAGCCGAGCGTCTGGCCCATCAGCCGCGGAACCTTCAACAGTGCCGGCCGGCCCTCCGCCCAGCGGCCGCTGCGTGCCATGCGATCCTGTTCGACCAGGCGGCGGAAGCCTGCGAGCAGCAGCATCATGGCGTGGTCGGCGACCTCCTCGATGAACGTGTCGGGGATGTTGGTGACGGGAATGCCGCGCGCGGTGGCGGCCTTGACGTCGACGCTGTCGACGCCGACCGAGCCGAGCGTGATCACCTTGCAGTTGTCCAGCGCGTCGATGATGGCCTTGGTGATCGGGATGCCCTTGGCATAGATGGCGTCGGCGGTTTTCGCAGCGGCGATGAACTCGGCCTCGTTGGCGGACGCCTCGATGATCTCGGCATCGATCGGATCGAGCGCCTCGCGCTCATAGGAATAGTCGCTGCCCGCGACCGTGAAGCTCGCGCCCTTCGGCGTCACCACCCTGTATTTCGGCATGTCCTGCTCCCGATTTGGTTTGTCGGTTCTTGTTGCGACCCGCACCTGTGGCGGGCCTTTGCGTCTTTTACGCGAAATCCATGCGGTCGCGTACAATTAGCGGTTGTCGGATATGATGGTTATTGCCGGTTTTCTGCCGCCGCTCCGCCCTTCTACGGAGCCGTCGTAACAGGTTGCTAAGGGCTGCCACACTAAAGGTTGATTTAATTTTGATCGATTCTCTCGCGCGTCCGTATCCCTTTGTTGCCGGAGCCATCCCGTGAAATTGAGCAATATGAAGATCGCCCCCAAGCTCGGCATTCTTGTTGGCGTGACCTTGTTTGGCCTGTGCATTTCCGGGGTTCTTGCCGGCTACCTGATGAAGCGCGAGATGGTGAATGCGCGCATCGATCAGACCAAGGCGATCGTCGAACTGGCGCGCAACTACGCGGCCACCTTGATGAAGCGGGTCAGCGCCGGCGAGATGACGAAGGATGCCGCGCTCGGGGAACTCCGCCGGTACGGCAACGCGATGACGTATGACAAGAACTCCGGCTATCTCTTCGGCACCACCTATGACGGCATCACGCAGCTTGCGCCCGATCCGAAGCAGGTCGGCCAGAACCGCATGGAGGTGGAGACGAACGGGCGGAGACTGTCCCGCGAGATCATGGACGGGGTCAAGGCCAACGGCGACATCCTGCTCTTCTATGAATATATGAAGCCCGGCCAGGAGAAGCCGATCCGCAAGCTCGGCTACGCAGTCGCGGTCCCCGGCTTCGACATGTATCTCGGCACCGGCGCCTATCTCGACGATATCGACGCCAAGATGGGCCCGGTCTACTGGCTGCTCGGCCTCGCGATGCTCGGCATCGTCGTCGTTGCCGGCAGTGTCGCCTGGCTGCTCGGCCGCAGCATCAGCCGCCCGCTGGCGCTGCTCGGCACCCGCATGAAGGATCTCGCCGACGGCAAGCTCGAGGGCGACATTCCCGGCGTCGGACGCGGCGACGAGGTCGGCGCGATGGCTGCCACGGTCCAGATCTTCAAGGACAACGCGGTCCGCATTCGCGGTATCGAGAACACCGAAGCGGAGGCCAAGGAGCGCGCCGCGGCGGAACGTCGCAGCGCGATGGAAGGTATCGCCAGTGACTTCGAACGCAGCGTCAACGGCATCGTGCGCTCGGTCTCCTCGGCCGCAGCCGGCATGCAGACCACGGCGCAGTCGATGACCGCGACCGCCAGCGACGCCTCTTCGCGGGCGGCGACCGTCGGCGCGGCCTCGCAGAGGGCGTCGGGTAATGTCGGGACGGTCGCAGCCGCCGCCGAGGAGCTGTCGAGCTCGGTTGCGGAAATCTCCCGCCAGGTGACGCGCTCGACTGAAGTGGCGAGCCGCGCGGTCAACGATGCCGAGCGCACCAACGCCACGGTGCAGGAGCTCTCCACCGGCGCCGAGAAGATCGGCGAAGTGGTCAAGCTGATCCATTCGATCGCGGCGCAGACCAATTTGCTCGCGCTCAACGCCACCATCGAGGCGGCGCGTGCCGGTGAATCCGGCCGCGGCTTCGCCGTCGTCGCCTCCGAGGTCAAGGCGCTCGCCAACCAGACCGCAAAGGCGACCGAGGAAATCTCCGCGCAGGTCGCGGCGATGCAGACCTCGACCAGCGATGCGGTCGCGGCGATTGGCGGCATCACCCAGACCATTGCCGAGATGAGCGAGATCACCGCCGGCATTTCCTCGTCCATCGAACAGCAGGGCGAGGCGACCCGCGAGATCGCCCGCAACATCCAGTCGGTGGCGGCCGGCTCGAACGAGATCAACACCCATATCGGCAGCGTCGCCTCGGCCGCGGAGGCCACGGGAACGGCGGCGACCGACGTGCTCTCCAACGCCCGCGAGCTGGACAACCAGTCCGGTGCGCTGCGTAGCGCGGTCGACGGCTTCCTCGCCAAGGTGCGCGCGGCTTAAGTCGCTGCACCAAGGCGTTGCCATCAAACACGATCGTCATGCCCGGGCTTGTCCCGGGCATCCACGTTCTTGGTGACCGCGTGCGAGGATACACGTGGATGGCCGGGACATAGGCGAGCGGAAGCGACGCCGTCCTTCGGACGGCTATGCCCGGCCATGACGGAGAATGTGACGGGCTGTCAGCTTACTGCTTCTCGATCTTCGCGTTCGTGATCAGCTTCTCCCACAGCACGAGCTGCTCGTTGACGAAAGTGCCGAGCTGTTCCGGCGTGCCGGAGAAGGCGTCCATGCCGAGCGTCGCGAGCTGGGCCTTGATCTCCGGCTTCTCGACGATCTTCCTGATCTCGGCGTTGAGCCGCGTCACGATCTCCTTCGGCATTCCGGCCGGACCGAAATAGCCCTGCCACGACGAGATGTCGAAGTCCGGCACGCCGGCCTCCTGCATCGAGGGGAGGTTCGGCACCAGTGGCGAGCGGTCCTTGGTGGTGACGGCGAGTGCCCGCAGCGCATTGCCGTTGACGTGCGGCAGGCCGGTCAGGATGTCGACGAACATCATCGAGACGCGGCCGCCCATGACGTCGTTGAGCGCCGGCGGCGAGCTCTTGTAAGGCACGTGCAGGAGGTCGAGCCCGGCATTGTGCGCAAAGGTCGCCCCCGACACGATCGCCGAGGACGAGCCCGAGGCGTAGCTCAGCTTGCCCGGATTGGCCTTGCCATAGGCGACGAGCTCGCCGACGGTCTTGGCCGGCACGTCGGGATGAACGACCAGCATGAAGGGCAAATCGCCGGTGCGCGCGATCGGGGTGAAGTCCTTGACGGGATCGTAGGTCAGACTCTTGAGCAGATAGGGATTGGCCGAATGCGTCGTGTTGGTCGTCACCAGCAGCGTGTAGCCGTCCGGTGCGGCGCGCGCGACATAGGTCGCGGCGATCATGCCGTTGGCGCCCGCCTTGTTCTCGATGATGATGCCGACGCCGAGCGCCTGCGCGAGGTGGTGGGAGATCAGCCGTGTCGTGGTGTCGGTGCCGCTACCGGCTGCGAAGGGCAAGACCAGCGTGATGTTGCGGCTGGGATAATTGTCGGCCCGCGCGGCGGACGCGGCGGCAAGACACAGCACGGCTGCGCCGGCGGTGCGGAGGCTTCGAATCAGCGCTGAAAGCATGTTTGGTCGTTCCCTCTTTTTCGTTGGCGGGGAACCTAGCCGGTCCAAATCGAAACCGGAAGATGGCAGACGAGCGCACGCGTCCGCAGCGCGGAATTACTTCACCGCCGAGCCCTGGCGCGAGGCGATCACGACGCCGGCGAGGACCAGCGCGTAGCCGATCAGGTGAAACGGCTGGAGCTTTTCGCCGAGCAGCAGGATCGCCATCGCCGAGCCGAACACTGGCACGAGATGAAAGAACGGCGCGGCGCGGTTCGGGCCGATCAGCGCCACGCCGCGGTTGAAGAAGAGATAGGCAAGCGTCGAGGGGAAGATCAGGATGTAGCCCAGCGTCGCCAGCGTCACCGTATCGAATTGCATGACGCGGCCGCTCCAGGCCTCCCAGATGGCCGTGGGCAGCAGCATCATCGCGCCGCAGCAGGTGGTGAAGGAGAGAAAGGAAAGCTGATGAACCTTCGGCCGGCGCGGGATGAAGGCGGAGTAGATCCCGAACGCCACCAGCGAAGAGGCAAACATGATGTCGCCTTTGTTGAGCGTGATGCTCGCGAGTGCCGCGAAATCGCCGTGCAGGATGATGATCAGCACGCCCGCAAGCGAGATCGCGATCCCGGCGAGTTGCGCGCCTGTCAGCCGCACGCCGAACAGCACCAGCGACCACAGCGCCACGAACAGCGGTCCGGCCGACTGGATCAGAAGCGCGTTCAGCGCCTCCGTGTATTGCAGGGCCCAGTATGAGATCGCGTTGTTGAAGGCAAAGCCGACCAGCGACAGGAACAGCATCAGCGGCAGGCTCTTGCGCAAGTTCGGCCAGTCACGCTTCAGATGCGGCCATGAGAACGGCAGCAGGATCAGGAACACGCCGAACCAGCGGATCGTGGTCACCGTCAGCGGCGGCACATGGGCGCCGACATGGCGCGCGAGCACGATGTTGCCGGCCCAGAACAGCGAGCTCAGGCTCAACAGCAGATAAGGCTGGTTATTGAGCCAACTGGCCGGATTCGAGGCTGGTGGCGCAGGCGAAGCGATCGTCATTGGCGTGTGCAACCTTGCGCCGGTTTGCTGTTGCGGCACAAGTCGCGCCGCCGCAATGCTACAATGCAGGCATGATCTAAGGAGGCGTCATTGGCGGTCAATATGTTGAACATCGAGGGCCTGGAGCGGCTCGACCAGCATGCGCCGGTGGTGATGCTGAACCTGATGCGCTTCCACGAGCACTCGCGCGACGGCGACGGATCCGGCTGGGACGCCTATTTGCGCTACAGCGCGATCACCGTGCCGATGATCAGGGCGCGCGGCGGCACGCTGCTGTGGACCGGCGAAGCCAAGGCGATCGCGCTTGGCCCGCGTAACGGCAACGAATGGGATTTCGTGGCGCTCGTCTACTATCCGTCAGTCGCGGCCTTCCTCGACATGATGACGTCGGAGGCCTACGAGACCGAAGCCGACCCGCACCGCCACAACGCCTGCGCCGAACACGTCATCATCGCGACCAGCGAGGCGTACAGCAAGTTCAAGACGACGTAGCGCGTGCGCTTCCCCTCTCCCCTTGTGGGAGAGGGTGGCTCGCCGCGTAGCGGCGAGACGGGTGAGGGGTCTCTCTCCGCGAGTCCAACTCTTATTTTAATGCGCGGAGAGAGACCCCTCACCCGGCGCTTCGCGCCACCTTCTCCCGCAAGGGGAGAAGGATGAAAAAGAAACGCGGCGGCAACACTTACTTCTTCCGCTCCGCGCTCCCGCGCGCGTCTGGCATCAGCCCATCCACAGCGGCACGGCACGTTGCCTGCAGCAGGCGGCAGACGTCGTCCGCCGACCGCTGCCCACTTAGCGCTGCAAAGGTCGGATAGCTCGTCAGCACGAAAATCAGGTCGACCGTGTCCTGCAAAGCGCGCTTTGCTGCGTGCTTCCCGACGATGCGCGGCACGAGCCCGGTCAGCAGCTCGCGCCGTCGTTCGTTGCGTTTGAGCAGCGCCTCGCCGAATTCGGGATCGGTTGCGATGGCCTGATTGAGTCCGCGGATCGCGGGGTCGTGCCCCCAGAACGTACAGAAGATTGTGACGACGCGGTCGAGCGCGGCGCGCGGGTCGGCCATCGCCATCACCTCGGCGAGTTCGAACAGCCCGCCTTGGTGCGCGATGTCGTCGAACACGGCCTCCAGTAATCCGCGCCGCGATCCGAACTGGTTGTAGACGGTCAGTCGCGTGACGCCGGCGGCCTTCGCCACCACGTCGAGCGAGAAGTTCGCGATGCTGGCGTCCTTGCGCAGCAATTTGGCGCCGGCCGCGATGATGCGTCCTCGCGTCTCCGCCGCCGCGGAGGCCCGCGCCGGGCTCACATAGTTGCGCTTCGGCATGGCCTTGCCATTCCTCCACATGTACTATACATGATGTATATCTAATATGGAAAGCCGGAGCTTGCCATGCAGACTGCCCTCGTGATCGCCCTGTCGCTTCATGTGTTGTCGTCCGTGTTCTGGGCGGGATCAAGCTTCGCGTTGGCGCGCACCGGCGGAGCCGGTGGCGAACAACTCGTCTTTCCGCAACTCGGCGCTGCGATGATTGCGATCCTGACCGGGGCCTATCTCGGCCATCTCGTCCACGCCGGCAGTTTCGGCACGGCCGAGCAGGTGCTCGCGGTGGGTGCGGTTTGCGCGCTGATCGCAGCCGGCGTTCAGGCCGCGATCGGTCCCCGTGCGCTGCTGAATTTGCGCCGTGGCGCGAGCCAGCCGGCGGACACGCGTTCCCGCATCGCGACCGCCCAGCGCGTAGCTGCGGGTCTGCTCGGCATCACCGCACTCTGCATGGGCGCAGCGCGTTACATCTGAACGCTCAGCTCGCCTGCTTCCTCGAAGCCACGAACACACCCGACAGCACCAGCGCGAAGCCGATGAAGTGGAAGGCCTGCGGGTGTTCGCCGAGGAAGGCCATCGCCATGATCGAGCCGAACACCGGCACCACGTGGAAGAACGGCGCGGCGCGGTTGGCGCCGATCAGCCGCACGCCGCGATTGAAGCAGAGATAGGCGAGCGTCGAGGGGAACACCGCGACATAGAACAGGGTCAGGAGGTTCGGCCCGTCGAGCTTCATCATCGGACGCGCGGACAGCTCCCAGATCTCGACCGGAATGAGACAGGCGGCGCCGCAGCCGAAGGTGAAGGCGAGGAACGACAGCCCGTGCATCGGCGGCCGCTTCAGCGTCAGCACCGAATACAGCGCGAAGATGATCAGCGCGACGAGGAAGATGAGATCGCCCTTGTTGAAATCGATGTTCGACAGCGTGGTGAAATCGCCATGCAGCAGGATGGTCAGCACACCGCACATCGACAGCAGCACGCCGAAGGCCTGCGCTGCGGTGAGGCGCACACCGAGGATGGCCAGCGACCACAGCGCCACGATCAGGGGCGCTGCCGACTGCAACAGGAGTGTGTTGAGCGCCTGCGTATGCTCCAGCGCCCAGTATTGCAGCGTGTTGAAGGCGCCGATGCCGGTGATCGAGAGTGTGATCATCAGGCCGAGCTTGCTGCGGATCGCGGGCCAGTCCTGTGCCAGATGCTTCCAGGCGAACGGCAGCACCAACAGGAAGGCAAAGGACCAGCGCAGGAAGGAGAGCGTGACCGGCGGGATGTGGCCGGCGGCCAGCCGCCCGACGATGGCGTTGCCGGCCCAGCACAGCGCGGTGATGCTGAGCAGCAGATAAGGCTGGTTGGCGATCCAGGTGTGGCCGGGCGTGGCGGCGCCTGTGCTCTGGTCGGTGGCGGACATTGTGATTGTTATGGCCCCGCGTCATGCGCCAAGGCCCCGGCCCGGCCGTGTCCGGGCCGGCTGGTCGCCCGGCCCCGCTCAAAGACACGGAAATCGAGGTTGCATCAATGGGGCGGACGCATCGCGACCATGCAGCAGCAGACATCGCCTCTCACGCTTTGGTCGAAGCTGTCGCGCCGGGCTGGATGGTTTCTGGATTTTCCGGGGATATCAAAGGCTTGGATAGCCCTCCGAGCCTCGAAAAAGCCCCGTTCTTGCTTGCCTAGAGAGGCTGCTTCCTTTATCCGGTTGGGCTGCCTCGCATGCGAACGGCCTTGGGCCGGGAATTGTGCTGGGCGCACCTAAAATCTTCGAAGGATTACCCGCGAATGGCCAATGTTGTCGTCGTCGGCGCCCAGTGGGGCGACGAAGGAAAGGGCAAGATCGTCGACTGGTTGTCGGAGCAGGCGGACATCGTCGTCCGTTTCCAGGGCGGCCATAACGCCGGCCACACGCTGGTGATCAACGGCAAGATCTACAAGCTTGCGCTCTTGCCCTCGGGCGTGCTGCGCGAACACAAGCTGTCGGTGATCGGCAATGGCGTGGTGTTCGATCCGCAGGCCTTCCTCGACGAGGTCACCAAGCTGCGGGCGCAGGGCGTCGCGATCTCTCCGGACAATCTGCGGGTTGCCGAGAACGTCACCCTGATCCTGCCGCTGCACCGCGAGCTCGACGCGCATCGCGAATCCGCCAATGCGGCGACCGCGATCGGCACTACCCGCCGCGGCATTGGACCCGCCTATGAAGACAAGGTCGGCCGCCGCGCCATCCGCCTAATGGACCTCGCCGATCTCGACACCCTGCCGCACAAGATCGACCGTCTGCTGGCGCATCACAATGCGCTGCGCCGCGGCCTCAATCTTCCGGAGTTCGACGGCAAGGACATCCTGAAGGAATTGACCGCGCTCGCGCCGCAGCTGCTGCCCTATGCCGAGACGGTATGGCGGCTGCTCGACATCAAGCGGCGCGAAGGCAAGCGCATGCTGTTCGAGGGTGCGCAAGGCGCGCTGCTCGACGTCGACCACGGCACTTATCCTTATGTCACCTCGTCCAACACGGTGGCGGCGCAGGCTGCGACCGGCTCGGGCCTCGGCCCCGGCGCGGTCGGCTATGTGCTCGGCCTGTGCAAGGCTTACACGACCCGCGTCGGCCAGGGCCCGTTCCCGACCGAGCAGGACAATGAGACCGGCCGCAAGATCGGCGAGCGTGGCCGCGAGTTCGGCACCAATACAGGGCGTCCCCGCCGCTGCGGCTGGTTCGACGCTGTGCTGGTTCGCCAGGCGGTCCGGACCTGCGGCATCAACGGGTTGGCGCTGACCAAGCTCGACATCCTCGACGGCTTCGATTCGATCGAGGTCTGCACCGGCTACAAGCTCGACGGCAAGGAGATCGATCATTTCCCGGCCGGCGAGGGCGCCCAGGCCCGGGTCGTGCCGATCTACGAGACCATCGAGGGCTGGAAGGAGCCGACAGCAAACGCCCGTTCGTGGGCCGACCTGCCGGCCCAGGCCATCAAATATGTCCGCCGGATCGAGGAATTGGTGGGGTGCCCTGTCGCGCTGCTTTCCACCAGCCCCGAACGCGAGGATACTATCCTGGTGCAAAATCCGTTTGAGGCTTAACGATATCTTACCGGGACGTGCGTATAGTTGAGTTGAAATGGCTGATTACTATCCGCTGATCGCCCGCGCTATTGCCGCCCTGGATCCCAACGCTCCCGGCGAAAGCCGTCGCGCGCTCTACGAGCGGGCGCGCACGGCGCTGATCGCGCAGCTCCGCAGCGTGCAGCCGCCGCTCTCCGAATCCGAGATCACCCGCGAACGGCTGTCGCTGGAGGAGGCCGTTCGCAAGGTCGAATCCGAGGCCGCCCAGCGCGCCCGCGAGGCCTCGCGCCCAGGTGGGGGCGCCCGCAGCTCCGGCAGCGGCGACGCCTTCCGCCGGGCCAGCGCCCGCGCCACCGAGGGCAACCAGCCCGCTTCCGCCCAGCCGACTGCACCGCCACGCGCCCGTCCGGCCCCGCCCACGCCGCGTGCCGACCGCCCGTCCTTCAACGTAGACGACCAGGTCGATCGCGACGCCCAGCGTGGGCCGCGTGCCCCGCGTTTCGACGCACCGCGTCAGCCGGGTCCGTCCGCACCACCGCCGATGCCTGAGCCGCCGGCTCCGCCGCCCGGACGCGACCGCCCCGCCGCGCGCCGCTCGCCGGACGTCGGCCCTTTACCGCAACAGGCCCCCGGCGTGCGCGGCTTCCGCGACATCACTGCCGACGTCAACGATCTTGGCGGCGCCGCCGCGCAGGCCAACCGCGCCGCGCGCCGCACCTATGCCAACGTGCCCTCGCCCTCGCCGGAATTCGACCGGCTCGAGCCGAGCCTGGAGAATCGCGCCGGCGAGGGGGACGCGCCTTATTCCTACGACGAGTCGATGGAGGAGGCCGAGCGCTACGCGCCGCAGGCGCCATCGCCCCGCCCGCGCGTAGCGCCCGAGCGCGAAGCCAAGAAGCGCGCCCGCTCCCGCTCCATCTTCCCGTTCAAGAGCGCGATCGCCGTCGGCATCGTGCTGATCCTGGTCGGCGCCGGCATCCTCTGGGGCAAGTCGCTGGTCCAGACCGTGAGCGGCCTGTTCAAGTCCTCGCTGACCCAGGTGGTGGAGGCGCCGAAGGATCCGTCGCAGCCGCAGAGCAAGCCCAAGATTCCGGATCGCGTCGGCCAGCCCTCGGCCGGCGACCAGCCGGTTGCGCCGGTGGCGCAGAAGGTCGTGCTCTATGATGAGGACCCGTCCGATCCCAAGGGCAAGCAATATGTCGGCTCGGTGGTGTGGCGGCTCGAGCCGATCAAGGCGTCCGGCAACCAGAAGGCCGACGTCGCCGTACGCGCCGATATCGAGATCCCCGACCGCAAGTTCAAGATGACGATGTCGTTCCGCCGCAACACCGATTCGTCGCTGCCGGCGAGCCACACCGCGGAGTTGACCTTCATCCTGCCGCAGGATTTTTCCGGCGGCAGCGTCTCCAACGTGCCGGGCATCCTGATGAAGTCGAACGAGCAGGCGCGCGGCACGCCGCTCGCGGGCCTCGCGGTCAAGGTCACCGACGGCTTCTTCCTGGTCGGCCTCTCCAACGTCGACGCCGACCGCGGCCGCAACGTCCAGCTCCTGAAGGAGCGCTCCTGGTTCGACGTGCCGCTGGTCTACGCCAACCAGCGCCGCGCCATCATCGCCATCGAAAAGGGCGCCCCCGGCGAACGCGCGTTCAACGACGCGTTCGCGCAGTGGGGCGATTGAGGCATCCACCTCTCCTCGCGGAGAGGTGAGGCAAGCTCTATTGCGCAGTCGCTTCCCGCTTGCGCGCCGCTGCTGCGGCGGCCGCCTCGCGGTCCATCACGGCGCGGCAGCCGGGGCTCACATTCGCCTTGTTCCGCACCATGCAGGCTCTGATCCGCGGGATGTCGGGAATTTCGCTGGAGCACAGCCGCATCGCATCGCCCGAGCACATCTGCTGCGCTTCGGATGAGAAGGCGAGGCTGGGCGATGTCTGGAATGCAACGGCAGTGGTAACGAAGGCGAAGAGCGTGGCGATGGTCTGATTGCGTGTCATGCAAATGCGTCCCCGAGTTCCGCGGATATGATCCGCTTGATTTTTGGGGCGCCGCACGCGGCTTGGTTTGCCGCATGTCGCGGCCATCACGCAGGGAACTCAATCCCGCCTGTGGTCGCTCGATCTCGTGTGATGTTCGAATCGAAAGTGCTGCGCCGCCCGAGCGAAGTATGCGCCATTGTCACGAGGCTGCAATGGGAGGCGCAAAGGAATTCGCGATTGTTGCGCGTTCGTCACGTTGAAGCGGCGCGCTGCGTCAGACGGACGATGCGCTCGCTTGTTCCGCGTCGGGATCTCCCAGTGCGGCGGCGTGTTCTTCCACCGCCGTCACGCCCTTTGCGGTGAGCTCGAACAGATCGCCGTCCTTCACGACATAGCCGCCGGCGATCAGCTCGCCGATCTTGCCGTGCCGGTCGTCCGCAAAGGCAACGGACTGGCTGATGTCTCTCAGGATGGTGAGGTGTTCGTCGCGCAGCATGTCTGACATCTCAGATCTCCAAAGGGCTTGATCCTTACATGCCGTGACTCGCGAACACCTTGCTGCAAGACCTCGACAGCTTGGCTCGGTTGGCTTGCAGGCAGCTCTGCACCGCACCGTCATTGCCGAGGTCCTTGCGGCACAGCCGCGAGGCATCGCGCGAGCAGGCCTGCTGTTCCTGCGGCGTACCGCCGTGACCTTGCGCGAGAGCCGGCGCGTTCGACAGGCCGCTCAGGGCCGTCAGCGTGATCGTCGCCAGAAGAAATTTACGGGACATCGGCGGCTCCTGTCACTGGGTGAAGTTCAGGTCCTGTCTGAACTCGTCGCCTTGCCGCTTGTTCCCCCTCGGGCAGAGACCGTGGCCCCGCTATTCAAGGTTCCCGCGGCACTGCTATAACAGCAGCGAAGTATGAGGGTACTTGATGAAACGCTATCTGGTGTTTGCGCTGGTTGGCCCGTTCGCGGGCGGGTTCCTGCTGCTGCTGACGACGACCTACCAGTCCGGCTATTGGGCGCAGACCAGTCTCGGCGAGGTCGGCAAGCTATTCGTGGTGTTCTTCAAGACCCTGCAATACAGCTACCTGTTCGGCTTCCTGCCCTCGCTGATGATCGGCGCAGTCGACGACATCCTGACCCACATCAGGCGGATCGGCCCGGTGCTGCGGATGCTGCTGATCGGCCTGTTCGCCTTCATCCTGGCCTCGCTGACCTACAGCTCGCGCGGGCCGGACTCGGGCGCGGTGCAGTTCATCCTGTACGGCCTGGTCGGATTCGTGCCGGCGGTGGTGTCATCCTGGTTCGTGCACAAATATGTCGATGAGCCGCATCCGGCGGCAGCACCGACCTGAGCGCGCGACCTTTGGGCGCGCCGCGGCAACCTCCGCCATGCTGGCGCGTTCCCTGAAGGCCATGACCATGTCCGACGACGACATTCTTGCTCCGCGTCGATCCCGTTCGGGGAGCCGCTCGCGTGCGACCTCTTCGGGCGCCGAGGCGCGCGGGCCGATCATCGACCAGGAAGGCCACGAGATCCGTCCCGAAACGCTGGAGCAGGGCTTTCGCGAGTTTCGCTTCGAATTTGGGCAGGGCAACCCATTCGGCAATCTGACGCGCGAGCAGCGGATCGCACGGATCGAGGCGATCGCAAAGTTGCTGGACGTCGCCTTCATCCTGCCCGGCACCAATATCCGCTACGGCATCGACGGCCTGATCGGCCTGATCCCGGTCGTCGGCGACATCATCACGACCGCGATCTCGCTGTGGCTGGTGCGCGAGGCCCGCGCGCTGGGCGCGCCCTGGTATCTCACGGCGCGCATGCTCGGCAATGTCGCGGTCGACGGCGTGGTCGGCATGGTGCCGTTCGCGGGCGACGCCTTCGACGTCATGTTCCGCGCCAACATGCGCAACGTCCGCCTCTTGCGTCGCTGGCTCGACAAGCAGCCGCGCATCTGAGGCGCCTCTTCCCAAAACGCAAAAAGCGCGACGGCCTTTTGGCCATCGCGCTCTCAACGCACATCGAAAGGCTTACGAAAAAGCTTACGCCGCGTCGGCGTCGGCGTTCGCGACCGGCTCGGGCTTGCGGTGACGGGGCAGCGGGAAGGCTTCGCTTTCGTAGAGCGAGCGGATGCCGTTCTGGTCGAAGCGCGCTTCCTCGACCTGGAGATAGGCGCCGTTCAGCGAATCCGTCGGCAACTGCTCCATCGCGAACTGCACGGCTTCGGCCGCGGTGCCGAAGCGGCGATAGGTGAAGCCTGCGCGCTTCTTCTTGCGGATCGCGGCGGGAAAGAGTTCGGCGGAGGTGTTGAAGTTGAACGGACGCAGTGGACGCATGGTCAAAGACCTCGTGATCTCTCTGGGGCTTTAAGCGCGTGGGGTTTGGCGGGCGGAGGCCACAATCGAGTGGGCCCGCCGCACACATCATTTTCGTCCACTAATATAGGCCGATTTGACGAAATTGCGACCCCTGCGATGCGAGATGATGAATCCACGCATGGCAGCTCCGCGACTCGGAAAATCGTAATAATATCAATAGTTTGAATGGTTTACAGCTTGCCGAGGAGCAGCAGCACGAGCAGCACCACGAGCACGAGGCCGCCGATCCCCATGCCGGAATGGCCCATCCCGTAGCCATAGCCGCCGACGCGGCCTGACAGGCCGCCGACCAGATAGATGATCACCAGGATGATCAGGATGGTCCCAAGGGTCATGGCATCCTCCCTGGCGGCCGCCAATAAAGCGATGACCGGCCGCACCGCCTGAGAAGAAAAGCACATCACGCCGCCGGGTTCCATGACGGAACCCGGCGGCGTGCAAGGTTTATTTCGGCTCGAGCTTCAGCGCGGCGGAATTGATGCAGTAGCGCAAGCCCGTCGGCCCGGGGCCGTCGGGGAAGACATGGCCGAGATGGCCGCTGCACTTGGCGCAGAGCACCTCGGTGCGGACCATGCCGTGGCTCACATCGCTCTCCTCGTCGATATGGCTCTCGGCGGCGGGCTGCGTGAAGCTCGGCCAGCCGCAGCCGGAATCGAACTTGGCGTCGGACTCGAACAGCACGTTGCCGCAACCCGCGCAGGTGTAGGTGCCGGCGCGGTGGTCGTGCTCATATTCGCCGGAGAAGGGACGCTCGGTCGCCTTTTCCCGCAGCACGGCGTACTGCATCGGCGATAATTCCTGCCGCCATTGCTCTTCGCTCTTGATGACCTTGTCGTCTGTGGTTTTGGTCCTGGTGTCGGGCATGGGTCTCCCGTTTGATGAGTTGGTGACCTTGCGATCAGTTGGTGGCCTTGCTGGCGCTCACCAGCGTCGGCTTCTCGATGTAGTTATCCGCGAACAGTTTTTTCAGGTTCTCGACCTTCGGGATATCGTTGTAGGCGATATAGGGCTGGCTCGGGTGCAGCGTCAGATAATCCTGGTGATAGGCCTCCGCCGGGTAGAACGCGTCCAGCGCGCCGACCTTGGTCACGATCGGCTTGTTGAAGACCTTGGCGCCGTTGAGCTGGGCGATATAGGCCTCCGCGACCTTCTTCTGCTCGTCGGAGGTGGTGAAGATCGCCGAACGATATTGCGTGCCGGTGTCCGGGCCCTGGCGGTTGAACTGGGTCGGATCGTGCGCCACCGAGAAGTAGATCTGGAGGATCTTGCCGTAGGAGATCTTCCTCGGATCGTATTTGATCTCGACCGATTCCGCGTGGCCCGTCGTGCCGGACGAGACGCTGCGGTAGTCGGCGGTCGCCTTGGTGCCACCGGCATAGCCGGAGACCGCGTTGACGACGCCTGCGGTGTGCTGGAACACGCCCTGCACGCCCCAGAAACAGCCGCCGGCGATCACGGCGGTCTGGATGCCGTTCGCGGGCGCTGCATCCATGGTGGGGGCGGGGATCACGACCGCATCCTCGGCGGCCCGGGACGGCACGGCGAAGGCCAGCGTCAGGGCGGTGGTGGCGGCGAGCAGGGTCAGCAGGGCGGGTCGGCGCATGGCGGATCCTCTTTCGAAGGTGTGACAAGTCTAGGGCGGTTGGGGCCGGGCGAACAGCCTGGCCGGCGGCGTTTTCGGTCACCTGAGATACGGACAAGCCGGCCGATTGTTACGCCGGGATGGACCACGAGGCTGTGAAAAGCGCGGGGTGGCGCCGCCCGGCTTGGCGGCAGCGGGGTCCCGGGGCTAGATGAACCCGTGTGATCGATGATCGATTTAAAGATGTGGTCGCTGGAGCTGATTTGACAACATGCTGCGCCTCGTTCCCCTTACACTTGTCGCTCTCGCCGCCTGTGCCTCGATCGCCGCGGCCGACCCCCAGCCCGGCGACGATCTCGCCACCTGCCGCGACCGCCAGGCTGATATGCAGGCAAGGGCGCAGGCCTGCGACAACCTGCTCAATGCCGACCGCGTCACCGGCAAGGACAAGGCGACCGCGCTCACCGTGCGCGGCAACACGCTGATCAACAAGCGCGACTACGTCCACGCCATCGAGACCTTGTCCATGGCCCTCGACCTCGATGCCGATAACGTCGGGACGCTCAACCTGCGCGGCCTCGCCTATGAGCGCAAGGGCCAGGACGACCTCGCCATGGCCGACTACAACCTCGCGCTCCAGAAGCGCCCGACCTACGGCGTCCCCTACAACAATCGCGGCATCATTCAGATGCGCAGGAAAGCACTGCAAAGTGCGCTCGACGATTTCACCCTGTCGATCAAATACGCGCCCAAGTTTCTGCTTGGCTATACCAATCGCGCCCGGGTCCGTACGCTGTTGAAGGACTATGACGGGGCGCTGGCAGACTTCGCCGACGCGGAGAAGATCGATCCGAACGCACAGCAGATCACCGCCAATCGCTGCATGACCTACGGCATGATGGGCAAGTTCGACGAGGCGCTCGCCGACTGCAACGGATTGATCCAGAAGCTGCCGAAGTACCAGTACGCCATCAACAACCGCGGCGACGTCTACATGATGAAGGGCGACATCGATGCCGCGCTGAAGGACTACAACACCGTCCTTCAGCTCAATCCGAACAACGTGCGCGCCCATTCCGGCCGGGGCCAGATCTATGAGCGCAAGCACGATCTCGCCCAGGCCCGCGCCGACTATCGCTCGGCTGCCTATGCGTTGACGGCATTCGACGAACTCGACGTCGCGCGCGCCCGCGCCAAGGCGCAGGAGCGGCTCGCCGCGCTCACGCCGCAAGCGACGGGGGGCGCCACCGGGCGCCGTGTCGCGCTGGTGATCGGCAACGGCGCCTACAAGAACGTCCATGCGCTGCCGAATCCGCCGCGCGATTCGAAGCTGGTGGCAACCGTGCTGCACGATCTCGGCTTCCAGACCGTGATGTCGACCAGCGACCTGACCCGCGACAAATTCTTCCAGACACTACAGGCGTTCGCGGAGGAAGCGGAGAAGGCGGATTGGGCGATGGTCTATTATGCCGGACACGGTTTCGAGATCGGCGGCGTGAACTATCTCGTTCCGGTCGACGCCAAGCTTTCGGCCGACAAGGACGCCGAGACCGAAGCGGTGGCGCTGGAGCAGGTGATCGCAGCTGTGGGGGCGGCCCGAAAAGTGCGTCTCGTCGTCCTGGACGCGTGCCGCGACAATCCGTTCGCGCCGACCATGCAGCGCACGCTGTCGCTCAAACTGGTCGACAAGGGCTTTTCCAACATAGAGCCCGGCGCAGGCTTCATGGTGGTCTACGCCGCCAAGCACGGCGAGACTGCGATGGACGGCGACGGCGGCGCCAACAGCCCCTTCGCCACCGCGCTCGCCCGCGACATCAAGGAGCCGCGCGTCGAGATCAGAAAGCTGTTCGACATCATCCGCGACGACGTCTGGTCCGCAACCAAGCACGGCCAGCAGCCGTTCACGTACGGGTCGCCGCCGGGGCGGGAGGATTTTTTCTTTGTCGCGGGGAAGTGACGACGTGGCTTGCGCAGCAAGACAAGTCGTCATTCCGGGGCGATGCGAAGCATCGAACCCGGAATCTCGAGATTCCGGGTTCGGCTCTTCGAGCCGCCCCGGAATGACGGAGTGGATCACACCACAATGCTCAACCGCTTCGCCGCCCGCGTGATGCCCGTGTACAGCCACCTGGCCCGGCTCTCCTGGAACGCAAAGCTCTCGTCGAACAGCACAACGTCGTCCCATTGCGAGCCCTGCGACTTGTGCACGGTCAGCACATAGCCGAAGTCGAACTCGTCATAGGGTTTGCGCTGCTCCCAGGCGATCTGCTCGATGCCGCCCTCGAAGCAGTCGGCGCGCACGGAGACTTTCGTCACCTTGTGGCCAAGATCCTCGTCCGGCGACAGCCGCATGCTGAGGATGCGCGATTTCGAGCGCGAGGTGTTGCGCGACTTCACGCGCCACAGGCCGCCGTTGAACAGGCCTTTCTTGCGGTTGTTGCGCAGGCACACCAGCTTGTCGCCGGCGACCGGAAACTGGTCCTCGATGTTCTGGCGTTGCCGCACCCGCATGTTGTAGGCGCGGCGGGTGTTGTTGCGGCCGACCAGGACCTGGTCGGCGCCCATGACGCGGTCGGGGTCGAGCTCCTTGCGCGACACCACCTCGCTCTCGCCGTAACGGCCGATGTCGAGCTCGCGGCCTTCGCGGACGTCCATCGACATCCGCACGATCGGATCGTCCTGGGCCTGGCGGTGCACTTCGCTCAGCATCGCGTCGGGCTCGGTATTGGTGAAGAAGCCGGCGCCCTGGATCGGGGGCAGCTGCGCGGGATCCCCCAGCACCAGCAGCGGGCAGTCGAACGACATCAGGTCGCGCCCCAGTTCGGCATCGACCATCGAGCATTCGTCGATCACGATCAGCTTGGCCTTGGACGCCGGCGCATCGTCCCAGAGCTCGAAGCTCGGCTGCTCCTCGCCGGATTCGCGGGCGCGGTAGATCAGGGAATGGATGGTGGAGGCGTCGTCGCAACCCTTGTTGCGCATCACCAGCGCGGCCTTGCCGGTGAAGGCGGCGAACTTCACCTCGCCGTCGACGCCGTCGGCGATGTGCCGCGCCAGCGTGGTCTTGCCGGTGCCGGCAAAGCCGAACAGGCGGAACACCGGCGGCGTGCCGTTGCGGCCGGGTTTTGCCTTGAGCCAATCGCCAACGGCTTTTAGCGCGGCATCCTGATGCGGGGTGAATGTCGGCATTTTGTGTCTTGAGGAAGGGCGAAATCGACCGATTCGCCATCCCCCAAAACTAACCATTCCCCCCGCCGGTTCAAGCGGTGCAAAATCCTACTCCCGCCCTATTGCCAGCCGGGAACGCCGCGCATGTCGGGCAGATGGTGGGCGATGCCCTTGTGGCAGTCGATGCAGGTCTTCTCCCCCGTGAACAGGAAGCGCTGGTGCGCGACCGAGGCCCGCGGCGACTGCTTGGTGATATCCATGGAATCGGCGCTGTGGCAGTTGCGGCATTCCAGGGAGTCATTGGCCTTGAAACGCGCCCATTCATGCGCCGCGAGCTCGAGCCGGTGGTCGAGGAATTTCTCCCGGGTGTCGATCGTGCCGAACAGCTTGCCCCAGACTTCCTTGGAGGCCTGCATCTTGCGCGCGATCTTATCGGTCCAGTTGTGCGGAACGTGGCAGTCCGGGCAGGTCGCACGCACGCCGGAGCGGTTGGTGAAGTGGATGGTCGACTTCAGCTCGGCGTAGACGTTGTCCTTCATCTCGTGGCAGCCGGTGCAGAACTTTTCGGTGTTGGTGATCTCGAGCGCGGTGTTGAAGCCGCCCCAGAAGATCACGCCGGCCATAAAGCCCGCGAGCACCAGCACGCCGAGCCCAAACACCGAGCTCGGCCGGATCAGCACCTGCCAGAGCTCGCGCGCAAAGTCCCAGCTTCGCGCGATGAAGCCGCGCCTGGCCTTCAGCTTTTCGTTGGGCTCGCCAGCGGTCGTCGTCATCGGCGGCCACCGGGGCTTGCGCGCGACAGCAGCGTGTCGATGTCGGTGAAGTCGTTGCTGACGGGCGGCGTGGCGGTGTTCTGCGGCACGTGGCACTCCGTGCAGAAGAAGCGTCGCGGCGAAATCGAGGCCAGGAACTGTCCGTCACGGTCCATGAAATGCGTGATCGAGACCATCGGCGCCTGCGATTCCGCGATGCGCGCCCGCGCATGGCAGGACAGGCATTTGTTGCCGTTGAGGTCGATCTGGTAACCGTCGATCATGTGCGAGATCACCGGCGGCTGCTCCGGATAGTTGCGCACCTCCCTCTCGGAGGTGTTGCGGTTCGGCAGCATCCGCGGCGCCGGGCCCTCGTCGTTGAGCGGCGTCGGGCCGCGCAGGCCGGAGGTCACCGTCTGCGCGGTCAGCGAGCTCGCGCCCGCGGCGATCGCGAACGCGAGCAGGACAATTGCGGATCGCTTCATCATGACAGGCCCACCCGCTCGATGCGCACCGCGCACTTCTTGAAATCGGTTTGCAGCGAGATCGGATCGGTGGCGTCGAGCGTCACCTTGTTGATCAGCTTGGATTCGTCGAACCAGGGTACGAACACCAGCCCGCGCGGCGGCCGGTCGCGGCCCCGCGTTTCCACGCGGGCGCGGATGAAGCCGCGGCGGGAGACCACCTTCACCTCGTCGCCGCGCCGGATCTTTGCCTCCTGCGCGTCATCGGGATGCATGAAGCACACGGCCTGGGGGAAAGCCTTGTAAAGCTCGGGCACGCGGCGCGTCATGGTGCCGGAATGCCAGTGCTCCAGCACGCGGCCGGTCGAGAGCCAGAACGGATATTCGTTGTCGGGCGATTCCGCCGGGGGCTCGTAGGGCAGCGCGAAGATGCGTGCCTTGCCGTCCGGGTAGCCATAGAACTGGACGTCCGCGCCCTGCTTGACGTAGGGATCGCTGCCTTCGCGGAAACGCCATTTCGTCTCCTGGCCGTTGACGACGGGCCAACGCAGCCCGCGCTCGCGGTGGTAGCTTTCGAACGGCGCGAGGTCGTGGCCATGGCCGCGGCCGAACGAGGCATATTCCTCGAACAGGCCCTTGTGGACATAGAAGCCGTACGCCTTGGACTCGTCGTTGAGATAGCCCTGCTCGATATCGGAGACTGGGAACGCGTCGACATGGCCGTTTCTGTAGAGCAGGTCGAACAGCGTCTTGCCGCGGTACTCGGGCTTCTTGGCGATCAGCTCCTCGGGCCAGACCTCCTCGATCCCGAAGCGCTTCGAAAATTCCATGAGCTGCCACAGATCCGATTTTGACTCGCCCGGCGCGGAGACGAGCTGATGCCAGAACTGCGTGCGACGCTCGGCATTGCCGTAGGCGCCTTCCTTCTCCACCCACATCGCGGTGGGCAGGATCAGATCGGCGGCGAGCGCCGTCACCGAGGGATAGGCGTCCGAGACCACGATGAAATTGTCGGGATTGCGGAAGCCTGGATAGGTCTCCTCATTGGCGTTCGCGCCGGCCTGCAGGTTGTTGTTGACCTGCAGCCAATAGGCGTTGATCAAGCCATCCTTCAGCATCCGGCTTTGCAGCACGGCGTGAGCGCCGGGCTTGTCGGGGATGGTGCCCTCGGGCAGCTTCCAGATATGCTCCGCCTTGTCGCGATGCTCCTTGTTGGTGACGACCATGTCGGCCGGCAGTCGGTGCGAAAAGGTGCCGACCTCGCGCGCGGTGCCGCAGGCCGAGGGCTGGCCGGTCAGCGAGAACGGGCTGTTGCCGGGCGAGGAGATCTTTCCGGTCAACAGATGGATGTTGTAGATGAGGTTGTTGCACCAGACGCCGCGGGTGTGCTGGTTGAAGCCCATGGTCCAGAACGAGACCACCTTGGTCTTGGGGTCGGCGTAGAGCTCGGCGATCGCCTCGAGCCGGTTGAGCGGCACGCCGGACATCTCGGCCGCCTTCTCAAGCGTATACTCCGACACGAACTTGACGAACTCGTCGTAACTCATGTCGGTGGAGTCGTTGGCCTTGGCCGCGCCGGTCGCCTTCTTCTGCAGCGGGTGCTCGGGCCGCAAGCCATAGCCGATATCGGTCTGGCCGCGCTTGAACACGGTATGGGCTGCAACAAAGTCCTTGTTGACGCGACCGGTCCTGATGATGTGGTTGGCGATGGCGTTGAGCAGGTAGAGGTCGGTCTGCGGCTTGAACACCATGCCGATGTCGGCGAGGTCGAACGAGCGGTGCTCGAAGGTCGAGAGCACGGCGACGCGGACGTGCGGCGCGGACAGGCGGCGGTCGGTCAGCCGCGTCCACAGGATCGGGTGCATCTCCGCCATGTTGGAGCCCCACAGCACGAAGGCATCGGTGGCCTCGATGTCGTCATAGCAGCCGGGCGGCTCGTCGATGCCGAAGGTGCGCATCATGCCGGCGACCGCGGAGGCCATGCAGTGCCGCGCATTGGGGTCGATGTTGTTGGTGCGGAAGCCGGCCTTGAACAATTTTGAGGCGGCATAGCCCTCCCAGATCGTCCACTGGCCGGAGCCGAACATGGCGACGCCGTTGGGCCCGCGCTTCTTGATCGCCTCCTTCCACTTCACCTCCATGATGTCGAAGGCTTCGTCCCACGACACCGGCGTGAACTCGCCATTCTTGTCATACTTGCCGCCGGTCTTGCGCAGCATCGGCTGCGTCAGGCGATCATGGCCGTACATGATCTTGGAGAGGAAGTAGCCTTTAACGCAGTTCAGGCCGCGATTGACCTCGGCCTTGATGTCGCCATGGGTGGCGACCACGCGGTTGTCCTTGGTCGCGACCATCACGGAGCAGCCGGTGCCGCAGAAACGGCAGGCCGCCTTGTCCCATTTCAGCTCGGATACGTCGCGCTCAGTGACGAGATTGGCGGCGAGGGCCGGCACCGGCATGCCCGCAGCGGCGGCCGCGATCGCGGCGGCCTCTAACTTCAGCATCTGGCGGCGGTCGAGCTTTGGCGATGTCATGATGGCTCTCCCGGCCTTTAGATCGTTTCGACGGCGTGAAAGACCAGCGCTGCGGAATAGACGTGCGGCAGCGACTGGATGGTGTTGAGCATGGTGCCGAGGCTGCCGGCTTCCGGCGCTTCGGTCACGACGACGAGCTTGCCTCTGATATCGCGGCCATGGATCTCGCAGCCGGGAAGCGCGGTGATCTCGGCTTCGACTTCGGCGAGACGTTCGGAGCGCGCCTGCACAATGATGCTGGCGATCTCGCAGCCTGGCGGCGGGACGATGCGCTCAGTGCTGAGCACCCGGCCGGTGATCAATGCGCGGCGGTTGAGTGTGGTCTGGGCCATGATGCCTGTCTTTCGCTTTTTTGGGATCAATGCGGGGGCGGCGGACCGGGAGGGCCGGCGACCATCTGGTAGATCCAGACACCGAGCCCGTAAGTGCCGACCGTTCCGACCGCGAGGACGGGCATCACGACCGCGGTCAGGAACAGGAACGCAAAAATCTCCATGCGCTTACGGCGCACGCGCCAAGTCGTATCGTCAGGGGCCGACATATTCGGTCTCTCTGAAATTTTAGGGATCGGGACGGCATCCGCGCCGTTGCCTTGCTGCACTTTAGAATCATGCAAGCCCCGGACACCTTGATCTGGATCAACTGGTCGACTTGGACGCATCTCGTAGCGACTGCTACATGCGGGTGAGGGATCGTTCTCCCGCGCGGCGGAATTGCGGTTCCGTAGACAGCGCCGCCTCACGCATTAAGATGACCGCAACAAGAATAATGCGGGAGAGGCGTCCATGAAGTTCGGCATCTTCTACGAGCTGCAACTGCCGCGGCCCTGGGTGGCGGACGACGAGCTCAGGCTTTATCAGAACGCGCTCTCGCAGCTGGAGCTCGCCGACAAGCTCGGCTACGACCACGCCTGGGTCGTCGAGCATCATTTCCTCGAGGAATATTCGCACTCGCCCTCGCCGGAATCCTTCCTCGCTGCCGCAAGCCAGCGCACGAAAAACATCCGGCTCGGCCACGGCATCCTCCAGCTCACCACCAACCATCCCGCCCGCGTCGCCGAGCGCGTCGCGGTGCTGGACCTGCTCTCGAACGGCCGCTGCGAGTTCGGCATGGGCGAGAGCGCCTCCATCACCGAGCTCGAGCCGTTCGGCCGCGACATGGAGACCAAGAAGGAGATGTTCGAGGAAGCCGTAGCCGCGATCTTCCCGATGTTCAAAGACGCCGGCAGCGAGCATCATGGCAAGTATTTCGACATCCCCTTGCGCAATGTCGTGCCGAAGCCGGTGCAGAAGCCGCATCCGCCGCTGTGGATGGCCTGCTCGCAGCTGCCGACCATCGAGCGCGCCGGCCGCCACGGCTTTGGCGCGCTGGGGTTTCAGTTCGTTAGCGCCGACGCCGCGCATGCCTGGGTGCACGCCTATTACAACGCGATGACCAAACGGCTGCACAAGCTCGCCGACTACGAGATCAATCCGAACATGGCGCTGGTGTCGTTCTTCATGTGCGCGAAGACGGATGAGGAAGCGCGCGCCCGCGCCGACGGCGCCACCTTCTTCCAGTTCGCGTTGCGCTTCTACGGCGCCGCGCAGAACCGCCAGCGTCCCGCGCCCGGCGCGGTCAACATGTGGGACGAGTACAACAAATGGAAGCGCGCCAATCCCGAAGCGCAGGAGGCCGCGTTGCGCGGCGGCCTGATCGGCTCGCCGGAGACGATCCGCAAGAAGCTCAAGCGGTTCCAGAGCTCGCATATCGACCAGGTGATCCTCCTGAATCAGGCGGGCAAGAACAGCCACGAGCACATCTGCGAATCGCTCGAGCTGTTCGGCCGCGAGGTGATGCCGGAATTCCAGAACGATCCGGCACAGGCGGCCTGGAAGCAGGGCGTCATGAACGGCGAGATCAAGCTCGAGGAAATCGACACCCAGGCCTTCACCGACCGCTACGGCAAGCTCGCGGTGAACGTCGCGCCGGCGAAGGCCGCGGCGGGGTAGGGGGCATCCGCCGCTGCCTGGGCCGTGGTCTTCACGGCTCGTCCCCCACGGGCCCTGCGGAGCGCTACATCCTGCACCGATAATGCCGGTGGTCATGGGTAGCTGGCCCTCGAGTTCTTCATGCGAGGGTGGTCGGCGGCTGGCTTGGCTAAACTTGTCTCATCCAGCGCCATCAACCCGCCATGACCTATCGCGCAGCTGCTAATGATCTGAATTTACTTTCGCTTTCGGCGCAACGACGGATGTCGCCAGACTTGCTACCGATTCGACCCGGTCGCGAATGACCCAACTCTGCGATCACCCCTCCGGCACCCCGGCCAAGCTCAGCCCCTCATAGAGGCGCTCCCGTCCGGCGAGGTAAATCGGATTGTCGCTCGGAAGGTGGGTGCGCGCGCGGCGAACGGTGAAACTCGGATTGAGGGCAAGCGCCGCCCGTGCCGCGCGCTTCGCCTCGTCAACCGCTCCAATGCGTGCCAACGCGGCGGCGAGCCAAAAATACACGAGCGGATGATTTCGATTGGCCTCAATGCTACAGCGTAGCCAAACCACTGCTTCCCCGTTAGCATCAAGGTGAAACTTGGCTATACCAACGATCATCAGCCAAATATAGGAACGGGCATCGCGAGGAGACAATCGAAGCGCCTCCTGCACGTAGGCTTCGGTTTCTGCTGCATGACCAACGTACACTTTGGCGAGACCGATCCAAGCTTGAGCATGGGCCAAATTGCGATCCAGCACCAGCGCCCGTTCACATTCAGCAATACCTTGAGTCGCGCGGTTCGTTAGAACAAGGACGATGCCCAATCGCAAGTGCGCCAACGCATGCTGAGGAGCCAGCGACAGAACCCTATTTAGGGTCGCCTCAGCCACCGCAAGGTGCGGGGCTGGATCGTCAGTCAATAAGGCGGTGACAATTGCCTCATCCAAGCCTGCTCTGCCTACCAGCGCCTCGATACAGCCGGGGTCTAGCGCCAAAGCCCGTTCAAAAAAGCCGCGCGCCTGCGTCAAGTACTCTGGGGTAGTCCCCCTGTTCGCGAAAGCGATGCCTTGGAAATACAGATCCATTGCGTCGGGGTTTACGGAGTGTTCGGCTCGCCGCGCCTCGGCTGCAATGAGCTCAGCATCTAGCGCGTTGGCCAGCCGGGCGACGATTTCGTCCTGCATATCGAACAGATCGGCGATGGGTTTATCGAACCGCTCGGCCCAAAGGTGATTGGCACTTTCGGCGTCGACAAGCTGAACGTTCACCCGAAGCCGGTTGCCGCTTCGCTGGACCGAACCTTCAAGCACATAGCGAACGTTCAACTCGCGCCCGATCTTCTTGAGGTCGACGGTCTTGCCCTTGTACGTGAATGCGGTGTGTCGGCCGATTACGAATGAACCGGATATGCGCGACAAGTCGGTGGTAAGGCTCTCGGTCACGCCGTCCGCGAAATAGTCCTGCTACGGATCGCCACCGAGGTTGGCGAAAGGCAGCACAACAATGGAAAGACGAGGTGACGAGAGCGAGCCCGGGGCCGCGCGCTGGGCCTGCGTCAATGGGCTAGGATCATCCCAAACCACAGCATAAGACCGCACAGGGCGATCAATGTTCTTGAGGGTCTGCTCGCCCAGATCGACGAACTCGACCCCAGCCTTGCCCCGGACATAATCGTGCGCAGAAGACGAGATACAGATGCCGCCGGGTTGTGCGAGGCTCTCGAGCCGCGCCGCGATGTTTACGCCATCTCCGAAGATGTCATGCGGCTCAACGATTACGTCACTAATATTAATGCCGACGCGGAAAGCAATGCGCCTTTCTTCGACCTCATCGGCTGTAAGCTCCTTGATGCGGGTCTGGAACTGCACCGCAGCTCGGACCGCCGCGACCGCGCTCGGAAACTCTGCCAAGAACCCATCGCCTGTGTTCTTCACGATGCGGCCGCCATGGTCCGCTATCGCTGGCTCCACAGAGTTCGCGAGGAGCGCTGTTAGCTTAGCATGCGTCCCCTCTTCGTTGTGGTGCATGAGCCACGAATAGCCAACCACGTCAGCAGCCAATATCGCTGACAACCGGCGCTCCATCCGGGCTGGGCGGTCTTGCACCATAGCACTGCGCCTCGCGGGTCCGAGTTATACGACAGACCAGCTAAGATGCCTACTCGGCCGATGTCGGTTTTTGTGCCCATAGCGTCGTTGCACTGCTGTGCAACAATAGGTCGGCTACCGGGGTATAGCGGACCTCGCAAGCCGTCCGCGCGGCAGATTTATGGGTTCACGGCCTGGGCCTGAACCTCTTTCACTTCGGCTTCTGACCGGTTCTGCTGGAAAAGGCGGCTGTTGCGACGCATGGTCGACCGATCCTGAGCTTGTGATCCCGATGCTCCCTGATTGGTGCTGCTTCGGCATCCAGTCGGACCGGCGTGGTGATGAAGGATTTGCGGTATAGTCTCAAGTCTTTACGGCCCCAACGAGCGATGCCCTGGAGTGCTCATGGCAAAACACCGGATCTATACGACGAGCTTCGCAAGCGTTTATCCGCTTTACGTTGCGAAGGCAGAGAAGAAAGGACGCACGAAAGCAGAGGTCGATCAGGTCATCTCCTGGTTGACAGGCTATGGTCAGAAGGAGCTGGAAGCCCAACTGGAAAAACAGACGGACTTTGAAAGCTTCTTTGCGAAGGCCCCTAACATCAATCCTTCGCGAGCCCTGATCACAGGCGTGGTTTGCGGCGTTCGGGTGGAGGAAATCAAAGAACCAACCATGCGGGAGATCCGCTACCTGGATAAGCTGATCGATGAGCTGGCCAAGGGAAAAGCAATGGACAAGATTTTGCGGAAAAGTGCTTCCTGAGCCGTCACCTTCCATCCGCTCGGCTCGGCGACCTTGCGCGACATATCCGACGACACCCGCCTTCCGCCGCGCGGCCATTGCTGATAAATTTCATCAAAAGGCGATAGGGAGAAAACGATGCGCCCTCACGGGACGCCGGCAAATCCGGCGGCTGGCGATATCGCGCCGGCGGTACTCGCGATCGGCCGGCCCGATTTCCCAGAGGTTCTGATCGCCACACTGTGCCGGCAGGCCGGGGTTGGCCATTGCATGGTGTTTTCGCTGACGCGTGCCGGTGCGGCGCACTGTCTGCTCGATGCCGGCAACATCCCGATCGGCGGCGATCTTGGCGCCGCCTATGCCGGGCAGTTTCACGAATCCGATCCCAACCGCGATGCGATGTTCGAAGGCGAGGAGAGCGCATCGATCGTGCTGCCGGCCTTCGCGCCCCGCATGTACGGCGCGCGCTACCGAAAGATGTTCTTTGTGGATTCCGGCATCGTCGACAAATGCGCGACGGCGATCTGGGTCGAGGACACCTGCTTCTACGTCAATTTCTATCGCATCGCCACGCAGGGCCAGTTCAGCGATGCCCAGCGCGCGCGGCTTCAGGCCATCGCACCGGCTATCAGTGCGAGCGTAGCCCGCCATTTCCAGCAGAGTGCGGCGACGACGCCCGAGCAGTCACTTGCCGCATTGTTTGCCACGCGCCCGCCGCTCGCCGATCTCACGCCGCGCGAGCGGGAGGTCTGCCGCCGCATTCTCTCCGGCTTCAGCTCCGAGGCGATCTCGCGAGCGCTCGGCATCAGCCTGCATTCGACGCTGACCTATCGCAAGCGCGCCTATGAGCGGCTCGGCATCTCCTCGCAGAGCGAGCTGTTTGCGATCGTGCTGCGGCTGCTCGCGGGCCCGCGCAGCCTGAACTGACGCCTGTCCCAATCGCTGGGGACAGACGGCCGCTCCGGCCGGCGCTAGCCTTGGTGAATCGAGGAGACAGCAAGGGAACCAGGCTTTGAGCACCGCGCCGCGCATCGACATCGACCCGGCCTCTTTCTGGGTCGACCCCTATCCGATGCTTGCCAGGATGCGAAAGGAGGCGCCGATCGCCTTCGTGCCGCAGCTCGGCTCGACGTTGCTGGTGAGCCGCGACGACATCTCGATCTCCGAGAAGCAGATCGACGTGTTCTCCTCGCACCAGCCCGCAGGTCTCATGAACAGGCTGATGGGCCACAACATGATGCGCAAGGACGGCGAGGCGCATCAGGCCGAGCGGCGCGCGATGTTTCCGACGGTGTCGCCGAAAACGGTGAAGGCGCACTGGACCGCGCAATTCCAGGCCCATGCCGACCGCATCATCGCTTCGATCGAACCGGGGCGGATCGATTTCATGCGCGACTTCGCGCTGCCGTTCTCCGGCGAATGCCTGAAGTCGATCACCGGCCTCACCAACATCCGCTTCCAGGACATGGATGCGTGGTCGCAAGGCATGATCGACGGCATCGCCAATTACAGCGGCGATCCTGCTGTCGAGGCGCGCTGCCACGCCGCGACGTCAGGCATCGATGCCGCGATCGACGACATGCTGCCGGTGATGAGGAAGCACCCGGATCAGAGCATCCTCGGCGTCCTCGTTGCCGCCGGCATGCCGATGGAGAGCGTGCGCGCCAACGTCAAGCTTGCAATCTCCGGCGGCCAGAACGAGCCGCGCAAGGCCATCGCCGGCACCGTGTGGGCGCTGCTGACGCATCCCGAGCAGCTCGATCTCGTGCGCAAAGGCGAGGTGTCGTGGCTCCAGGCCTTCGAGGAATATGCCCGCTGGATTTCGCCGATCGGCATGTCGCCGCGGCGCATCGCAAAACCCTGGAGCATCCGCGACGTCTCGTTCGAGCTTGATGAGCGCGTTTTCCTGATGTTCGGCTCCGCCAACCGCGACGAGAAGCATTTTGAGCGGGCCGACCAGTTCGACGTGCGGCGCGACGTCTCCAAGAGCGTTGCCTTCGGCGCCGGCCCGCATTTCTGCGCCGGCGCCTGGGCCTCGCGCGCCATGATCGCCGACGTCGCGCTGCCGACCGTGTTCGCGCGCGCCGGCCGGCTCGAGATCGCCGATGACGAGCCGGTGCGGATCGGCGGCTGGGCGTTCCGAGGGCTGCTGAATTTGCCCGTGAGATGGCTGCATTAGTCCGGCAAGGGCCCGTCCATCCCGAACGCCGCCATGATCCATCTTGCCCCCGTTTTGCCCGACGTGTCAAATGACCTTCGGATAATACGTAAGCCGTTGTTTTCGCACACCCCGGCTACTGTGCATGGGGTTGTTTTCGCGTTTTTTGTTTCGACAGCGAGTCCGGGACCGAACGCGTGCGGCCTTCACATTCGCGTGCAGAAAAATTCCATCTTCATTTGCTGCTCCGGTTGAAAGATTAATCATGCGCGCCGCACGCGCGGCAGTGTGCGCATCGCTATTTTGTCGGCCGTCTCGACACCTCCGGTAAGCCACACCATCATCCCTGCAACGGAATGATTGGACGGCCGCGTGCGGCCGGGAGCTTGGAATGCAGCGTCGAGACTTTCTCAAACTTTCTGCCGGCGCAGCCGCGCTCACGGCCCTGCCGCGAACGGCGTGGGCGCAATCGGGCGTGAAGGAAATTCGTGTCGGCTACCAGAAGAACGGCGTGCTGGTCATCACGCGCCAGCAGGCCGCCTTGGAAAAACATTTCATCCCGCAGGGCATCGAGGTGAAATGGGTCGAGTTCTCCTCCGGCCCGCCGATGATGGAAGCGATGAATGTCGGCAGCGTCGATTATGGCGCGGTCGGCGATTCCCCGCCGGTGTTCGCCCAGGCCGCGGGCGCTGCGATCGTCTATGCCGCAGGCCAGCCCATCACCAACGGCGCGGGCATTCTGGTGCCGAAGGACTCGCCGATCCGCTCGATTGCTCAATTAAAAGGCAAGCGCGTCGGCTTCACCAAGGGTTCCAGCGCGCACAACATCGTGGTGCAGACGCTGGAGAAGGCGGGCCTGACCTATGCCGACATCACCCCGGTCTATCGGGCGCCGCCGGACGCGGGCCCTGCGTTTGCCAATGGCAGCATCGAGGCCTGGGCGATCTGGGATCCGTATTTCGCGATCGGCGAGACCAAGCAGAGCGGCCGCATCCTGATCAATTCGCGCGAAGTCACCAAGACCAACTCCTTCTACATCGCCAACCGCGATTTCGCCAAAAACCACGGGCCGATCCTGCAACAGATCGTCGATGTGACGACCGCGACCGCTAAATGGGCTGAACAGCACCGCGATGAGGTCGCCAAATCGCTGGCCGCGGTGACCGGCATCCCGCTCGATATCCAGACCATCGCCGCCAACCGCTCGAACTTCGTGGTCGGCCCAGTCACCGACGACATCGTCGCGACCCAGCAGGGCGTCGCCGATCGCTTCTACAAGCTCGGCCTGATCCCGAAGCCAATCGTCATTCGCGACATCGTCTGGCGCAGCACGGCGACCTGATCGTGCCGACCAGTCTTCCCATTCATAAGAGTTTGAACATGAGGCGTATCATTCAGCGTCTGATCGCGGCCATCGTGCTGTCGATCGGTATCGTCGCCGCCGCGGTCGGCACGTCCTATGGACAGGACAAGGTGGTCCGCATCGGCTACCAGAAATACGGCAAGCTGGTCTTGCTCAAGAGCAAGGGCACGCTGGAGCCGAAGCTTGCGGCCGACGGCTACAAGGTGGTGTGGACGGAATTCCCGTCCGGCCCGCCGCTGCTCGAAGCGCTCAATGTCGGCGCCATCGATTTCGGCAACACCGGCGAAGCCCCGCCGATCTTCGCGCAGGCCGCCGGCGCGCCGATCCAGTATGTCGCCTATGAGCCGCCGGCGCCGAAGGGCGAGGCGATCCTGGTGCCGAAGGACAGTCCGTTGAAGACGGTCGCCGATCTCAAGGGCAAGAAGATCGCGCTGAACAAGGGCTCGAACGTTCACTATCTCCTGGTCAAGGCGCTGGAGAAGGCGGGCGTCAAATATTCCGAGATCGAGCCGGTTTTCCTGGCTCCGGCTGATGCGCGCGCGGCCTTCGAGCGTGGCGCGGTCGATGCATGGGTGATCTGGGATCCGTTCCAGGCCGCGGCGGAAGCGGCCACCGGCGCGCGCACGCTCACTGATGGCACCAACATTGTCGCGAACTACCAGTTCTATTTCTCCTCGAAGAAATTCCTCGATGCAAATCCGAAGATCGTCGACGCCGTGCTCGCCGAGCTCAGCGCGGTCGATGATTGGGCCAAGGGCGACATCCATGCGGTGGCCGAGCAACTGGCGCCGGCGATTGGGCTGTCGGTCCCGGTGGTCGAGGTGGCGCTGAAGCGGCAATCCTACGGCATCAAGCCGATCACCGACGCCGTGGTCGCCGACCAGCAGCAGGTTGCGGACGCGTTCCTCGCGCTCAACCTGATCCCGAAAGCAATCAAGATTTCCGACGTGGCGCGGAGGCCAGGATCATGAGCAAGACCATGAGCAAGCAAGCTAACGCCAATATCCTCTGGTTCCTGCCGACCCACGGCGACGGCCGCTATCTCGGCACCGGCATCGGCGGCCGCGAGGTCAACTTCAACTATCTGCGCCAGATCGCACAGGCCGCCGACCAGCTCGGCTATTACGGCGTGCTGCTGCCGACCGGGCGGAGCTGCGAGGATTCCTGGATCGTGGCCTCCAGCGTCGCGCCGTTCACCGAGCGGCTGCGCTATCTCGTGGCTGTTCGCCCCGGCCTGCAATCGCCGAGCGTTGCCGCGCGCATGACCGCGACGCTCGACCGCATCACAGGCGGCCGGCTTCTGGTCAACGTCGTCACCGGCGGCGATCCCGTCGAAAACAAGGGCGATGGCATCTTCCTGAGCCACGACGAGCGCTACGAGGTTACTCGCGAATTCCTCAACGTCTATAGCGACCTGCTCGCTGGCAAGACCGTCAATGTCGAGGGCAAGCACATCCACATCGAGGATGGCAAGCTCCTGTTTCATCCCGTGCAGTCGCCGCGTCCGCCGCTATATTTCGGCGGCTCGTCAGATGCCGGCATCGACGTCGCCGTCGACGCTGTCGACAAATATCTCACCTGGGGCGAGCCGCCGGCGCAGGTCGCCGAGAAGATCGCGAAGGTGAGAGAGGTCGCAGCCGCGCGGGGTCGAAAGCTCTCTTTCGGCATCCGGCTTCACGTCATCGTCCGTGAGACCAACGAAGCCGCCTGGCAAGCCGCCAACGAGCTGATCAAGCATGTCAGCGACGAGACCATCGCGACCGCGCAGAAGAACTTTGCGCGGATGGATTCGGTCGGCCAGCAACGCATGGCGCAGCTCCATGGCGGCAATCGCGACAAGCTCGAGATCGCGCCGAACCTCTGGGCCGGCGTCGGTCTCGTGCGCGGCGGCGCCGGCACGGCGCTGGTCGGCGACGCCCAGACCGTCGCGGCGCGCATCAAGGAGTATCAGGATATCGGCATCGATACCTTCATCATGTCGGGTTACCCGCATCTCGAGGAAGCCTACCGTTTTGCCGAGCTGGTTTTCCCGCTGCTCTCGCTCGAGCTGCCGGGCAACGTGACAAAGCTTCATTTCAACGGTGGCCCCTTCGGCGAAACCGTCGGCAGCGATTTCCGTCCGCGGCAGCAGGTTTCGCAGTCATGAGCCTCATCGACAGCATTCCGCTTCCGCGCAGCTTCCGCCTGCCGCGCGTCGACGGTCTGGTCCAGTGGATCGTGCCGCTCGCCATCATCGCAATCTGGCAGGTGGCCAGCGTCACCGGTTTCGTGCCGACGCGGGTACTGCCGGCGCCGAGCGACGTCGCGCTTGCCGGCTGGAAACTGCTGCTCTCCGGCGAGCTCGTCCGCAACATCTGGGTCTCTTTCTGGCGCGCCTCGATCGGCTTTCTGATCGGCGGCAGCATCGGCTTCGCGTTCGGGCTTGCGAACGGCCTGTCGCAGCTCTCGGCAAAGCTCACCGACACCACGCTCCAGATGGTGCGCAACGTGCCGCATCTGGCGCTGATCCCGCTGGTCATTCTGTGGTTCGGCATCGACGAGAGCGCAAAGCTGTTTCTTGTGGCACTCGGCGTGTTCTTCCCGATCTACCTCAACACGCTGCACGGCATCCGCACCGTCGATCCCCAGCTCATCGAGATGGGCCGCATCTACGGCATGAGCGACGGCGAACTGTTTCGCCGCGTGATCTTCCCCGGCGCGCTGCCATCGATCTTCGTCGGCATCCGTTTTGCGCTCGGCATCATGTGGCTGACCCTGATCGTCGCCGAGACCATCGCGGCATCCTCCGGTCTCGGCTACATGGCGATGCAGGCGCGCGAGTTCATGCTGATCGACGTCGTCGTGCTTTCGATCCTGATCTACGCCCTGCTCGGCAAGCTCGCCGACAGCGCCTCCCGCGTGCTGGAACGCCTGACGCTTTCCTGGCACCCGGCCTTCCAGAAACGTTGAGAGTGACATGCAGACAGCCCTCCGTACGTCCCTTCCCGAAACCGAGCGTGCCAGCCGCGCCAATTTCGCACCGACGGCCCGCGTGGTGCGCGAGGAGCGGCCGGTGCAGACCAGCGCTCCGCCGCTCAGCATCCGCGGCTTGCGCAAATCCTACGGCGACAACGAGGTGCTGCGCGGCATCGACCTGCACATCCCCGCCGGCCAGTTCGTCGCCATCGTCGGAAAAAGCGGCTGCGGCAAGAGCACGCTGCTGCGTCTGATCGCCGGACTGGAGAAGATCGACGCCGGCAGCGTCAGCTTCGGCGACGCGGTCAAGCCCGAGGACATCCGCGTGATGTTCCAGGAGCCGCGGCTGTTGCCATGGGCCCGAGTGCTCTCCAACGTCGAGGTCGGCCTCGGCCGCGATCGCACCTCGGCCGATGCGCACGCCCGCGCGGAGAAGGCGCTGACCGAGGTCGGGCTCACCGACAAGCGCGACCAGTGGCCTTCGGTGCTGTCGGGCGGACAGAAGCAGCGCGTCGCGCTCGCCCGCGCGCTTGTCTCCCGTCCGCGCGTGCTCGCGTTCGACGAGCCGCTCGGCGCGCTGGATGCGCTGACGCGCATCTCGATGCAGCGGCTTCTGGAGCGCGTCTGGCGCGACCAGGGCTTTACCGCGATCCTGGTGACCCACGACGTCTCCGAGGCGGTCGCGCTGGCGGACCGGGTGCTGGTGATCGACGAAGGCCGCATTGCCCACGACGTTACGGTTAACGCAGCCCGGCCGCGCGAGCGCGGCTCCGCCGAGCTAGCGAGCCTCGAAGGCTCGATCCTGAGCCACCTTTTGTCGGCAGACGATCGTACCTAAATGTAAGGGAACCCCGCTTTCGGGGAGCATGCCATGAACGTCGTCCCCCGCAATATCATGACCGATACCCTCGTCTCGTCTGCCGATTTCCGCGGCGCCATGCGCCACCTGACCGGTGGCGTCAGTGTCATCACTGCCGGACGGGGCAAGGACATCACCGGCATGACGGTGACGTCGGTCACCTCGCTTTCGGTCGATCCGCCGACGCTGCTGGTCAGCATCAACCGCGACGCCTCCTCCTTCCCGCTGATCAGGCGCCACGGCGCCTTCGGCGTGAACATCCTCAACGCGGACCAGCTCGATGTCGCCGAACGCTTTGCCGGCAAGGGCGGGCTCAAGGGCGCGGATCGCTTTGCCGGTGCCCAGTGGGTGACGGGGGTCTCGGGCGTTCCGCTGTTGGTCGGTGCATTGTCGGCTGTCGATTGCGAGGTCGAGGAGATCGTCGAGCGGCATTCGCACGGCATTGTCATCGGCCGTGTCAGGGACATCAGGAATTCGACCCGGACTGCCGCGCTGGCCTATTGGCACGGTCAATACGTGGCGGTCGACCAGAACGAAGATGCGGCAAAGCTCACGGACGTCAGCATTCCCGCGGGCGGCCGACGCCGCATTTGATCGCCGCTGCCGGCCATCGGCGCGCAGGCTGGCCTTTTCCCCGACATCGCTCTAGAAGCCCTGCCTGAGCCTCCCGGACCGGGAAGGCAACGGAGCGGAACGATGAAACGCGTCGCGACCTGGGCCTTCTACGTCGTCGGCGCGCTCGCGATTGCCTATCTCGCGCTCTACGCCTATGCGATGTTCCGCGGGCAGCCGATCGTGCCCGGCGATCCCATTCGCATCTTCCGCAAGCCGGACGCGCCGAACTATTCGTGACGGCTTGCGGCCGTCACCCCCGCAAAATCGCCAGCGCCAGCGCCTGCGCGCGCGGCACGATGCTGTCGAGCTCGAGATATTCCTCCGGCGTATGCGCGAGCCCGCCCACCGGGCCGAGGCCGCAGATGGTCGGCGTGCCGACCGCGGCAGTGAAGCCGGAATCGGCACAGCCGCCGGAGAACTCGCCCTCGAGCGTGGTGAGGCCGGCCTGCTTTGCGGACGCCTGATAATTTTCGAACAGCGCCTTCGAAGCCTCGCTCTGCACGACCGGCACGAACTCGCCCTTGATCGTCAGCGTTGCACTCGTGCCCGGCACGTAAGATGTCGCGATGATCTTCTCGATCGCAGCCATCACCGTCGCGCGATCCGCCGGATCGATGTAGCGCAGGTCGATCTGGCCTTCGGCATACGGTGCCGTGGTGTTGACGGACTGGCCGCCCGCGACCAGACCGACATTGAGCGTGATGCCTTTGGCGAGATCGGTCAGCGCGTGGATCTGGACGATCTTGTGGGCGAGTTCGCCGATCGCGCTGACGCCGGCGGCGAAGTTGGCGCCGGAATGCGCGGCTTTGCCGGTGATGGCGAGATGCATGAAGATGCCGCCCTTGCGGCCGGTGACGACGTTGCCGGTCGGGCGGCCCGGCTCGGAATTAAACACCGCGCGCGCGGCGCGTCCTTCGCGCTCGATCACGGGGCGCGACGAGGGCGAGCCGATCTCCTCGTCCGAGGTGATCAGCACTTTGATCGGGTGCGGGCTGCCGCCGAATTTGTGGAAGGCGGTCGCCACGAACACGTTCATGACAAGGCCGGACTTCATGTCGGCGACGCCGGGCCCGTAGGCGCGCTTGTCTCGAATCGTGAACGGGCGCCGTCCGGCCTCGCCCTTGCCGAACACGGTGTCGCGATGCCCCATCAACAGCACCGGCTTCTCGTTGCTGCCGGGTTTTGCGACCTCGGCATGGATCGCGTCGCCAAAGCTGTCGTGGCTTTCGCGCCGAAAAGGAATCCCGTGCTCGGAAAAATGCCGCTCGAACCGTGCACCGACCGCATCGACGCCTTCCTTGTCATAGGATCCGGAATCGATGTTCACGACATCGCGCAACAGATCGATCATCGCCTGCCGCTGCGCCGCCAGCCAATCCGTGATTTGAGCCTCAGACATTGTCACCTCGCGTGGTTCTCAGCGCGCTTATAGGGCTTCGCAAGCGCACGACCTAGTCGGAGAACGCGGTGCGGCCATGCCAAGGTTGGAAGCACCATGCCCCCCAGCGTCGTCCTGGCGAAAGCCAGGACCCATACCGCGGAATCTATCGATTATGGGTAGTCGGAGTACCGAACGACTAACCTTCGCCAAACTCCTCCCGGGAGTAATGGGTCCTGGCTTTCGCCAGGACGACACCGGGAGTGTGGCGACAATCTGCGCTTCACAACAAAATGCCCGGGACCAGCCCGGGCATTCACGTCCTCCAGCGTCCGTGCAGCGCCCGCCTACGCCCCCACCATCGGCATGCGCGGGTACTCACCAGGCATGCCGGCGGGTGTGATCGGGATGCCGCCGTCGGAATATTCGTTGAGCTTGTTGCGCAGCGTGCGGATCGAGATGCCGAGGATGTTGGCCGCATGGGTCCGGTTGCCGAGGCAGTGCTTCAGTGTCTCCAGGATCAGGTCGCGTTCGACGTCGGCCACGGTGCGGCCGACCAGGGCCCGCGTCACCTGCTCGGCGGCCATCGTGGCATGCGCCACCGCCGGTGCCGTCTTGGCGAGGTCGAGGCGGTCGCCGTCCGGCGTGAGGATCGCGTCGGGTCCGATCTCGTCGCCCAGCGCCATCAGCACCGCGCGGTGCATGGTGTTTTCGAGCTCGCGGACGTTGCCCTGCCAGCGATTGGTGGAGAGCACGCGACGGGCCTCCGCCGAGACCGGGCGCAGCGGCACGCCGTTGGCGTCGGCGTATTTCTTCGCGAAGTGCTGGGCCAGCTCCAAAATGTCGGCCGGACGCTCGCGCAGCGGCGGGATCTTCAGGTTGACGACGTTGAGGCGGAACAGCAGGTCCTCGCGGAACGTGCCTTCGCGCACGGCTTCCAGCAGGTTGCGGTTCGAGGTCGCGATGATGCGGATGTCGACCGGCACCGGCTTGGTGCCGCCGACGCGGTCGATCACGCGCTCCTGGATCGCGCGCAACAGCTTCGATTGCAGGCGAACGTCCATCTCCGAGATTTCGTCGAGCAGCAGCGTGCCGCCGGTCGCCTCCTCGAACTTGCCAATGCGGCGGGCGATGGCGCCGGTGAAGGCGCCCTTCTCATGGCCGAACAGCTCGGACTCCAGCAGATGCTCGGGGATCGCAGCGCAGTTGATAGAGATGAACGGACGCTTGGCGCGCGCCGAGCGGGTATGGACGTAGCGGGCCAGCACTTCCTTGCCGGTGCCGGATTCACCGGTGATCATCACCGAGGCGTCGGAGCCCGCGATCTGCTGCGCGAGCTTGATGACTTTCGCCATCGCCTCGTCGCGATAGATCAGCTCGCGGGAATCGTTGGCGACCGCGGCGAGCACCGCGGCGATCAGCTCCGGGTCCGGCGGCAGCGGGATGTATTCCTTGGCGCCGGCATGGATCGCGGCGACCGCGGCGCGGGCGTCGTTGGTGATGCCGCAGGCGACGATCGGCGCGTGGATGTGCTCGGCTTCGAGCCGCATCACGAGGTCGCGGATGTCGAGGGCGACGTCGACCAGCAGGAGGTCGGCGCCCTTGCCGCCGCGTAGCACCCGCATCGCCTGCTCGTGATCCTCCGCATGGGTCACGGTGGCGCCGTTCTCCATCGCGATCTTGGTGGCAGTGGTGAGCTGGCCCTTCAGTGTGCCAACGATGAGAAGCCGCATGTCAGTCTCCTGTCCGTCTGTTCGCGCTGCCGCGCGCCATTCCCTGCGCTAACCGCGTTCGGTCCTGATGATTTCGGTCATGGTCACACCGAGCTTGTCCTCGACCAGCACCACCTCGCCGCGGGCGACCAGCTTGTTGTTGACGTAGATGTCGATGGCCTCGCCGACGCGCCGGTCAAGCTCGAGCACGGTGCCGGGTCCGAGCTTCAACAGCTCGCCGACGTCCATCTTGGAGCGGCCGAGTACGGCCGAGACCTGCACCGGCACGTCGAAGACGGCTTCGAGGTCGGCGGCGACGCGCGACGCATATTCGTCCTCGTTGTAGCCGACGTCGGTGCCGGTCGGCGGTATCGGGCCGTTGAGGTCGGGCAGCGGGACCTGTCCGTCAGTGTCGCTCATGGCTTAGTTCCCCCTGCGGGACGCGATGTAGCGTCCGACGAGTTCATCGACCTTGGCCGCGATGGCGCCGCGCTCCAGCACAACGCCGCCATCGGCCCACTCGATCCGGCAGTCGCCGGTGGCAATGTCGGGTTCGGCCAGAATCACCAGCCGGCCTTCGAAGCCGCTCTGCTTGGCCAGCCGCTCGATCTTCTCGCGCGCGCTGTCGTAGAGCGCGTCGTTGATACGGACGACGAGGTGCGGCGTCGCGACCAGATGCGAGAAGCAGTCCTTGACCAGCGCAACGATCTCGCCGAGCGGCTCGGCGGCGACCAGGTCGGCGCACAGCTTGCGCGCCACCGCGACGGCGACGTCGACCGCCTCGGTCTCCATCTTGGCCTCGATATTGCCGATCCCGGAGGCGATGCCCTGGACCGCGATATTGATCTCCTCAATGGCGAGCGCGACACGGCGGTCGCTCTCGGCTTTGGCCTCGCGCTGGCCGGCCGCAAAGCCGTCCTGATAGGCGCGTGCCTCGGCTTCCGCGACCTTCTGGACGATTTCGGCCGCGGTCGCGGCCTTCTCGCGCGTTCGGTCCGGCGCGGCGAAGTCGGTATCGAACAGGAATTTCGCGGGTGCGCCCATCAATACACCAGCTCGTCGTCGGCGCGGTTCTTGGTCAGCATGATCTCGCCCTTGGCGGCGAGGTCCTTGGCGAGATTGACCAGCAGAGCCTGCGCCTCGTCGACGTCGCGCAGGCGGACCGGTCCCATCGCCGCCATGTCGTCCTGGAGCATCTTGGCCGCGCGCGAGGACATGTTGCCGAAGAAGAAGTTGCGGACGTCCTCGTTGGCGCTCTTCAGCGCCACGCCGAGCTTGTCCTTGTCGACGTTGCGCATCAGGGTCTGGGCCGAGCCGGAATCCAGCTTCACGAGGTCGTCGAAGGTGAACATCAGCGCCTTGATGCGCTCGGCCGCTTCGCGGTTGTCCTCTTCCAGCGAGGTGATGAAGCGGGTTTCGGTCTGGCGGTCGAAATTGTTGAAGATTTCCGCCATCACCTCGTGGGCGTCGCGGCGGCGGGTTTGCGACAGGTTGGACATGAATTCGGTGCGCAGCGTCTTCTCCACGCTCTCGATCACCTCCTTCTGCACCGCCTCCATCTTCAGCATCCGGTTGACGACGTCGAGCGCGAGCTCCTCGGGGAGGATGCCGAGCACGCGCGCGGCGTGCTCCGACTTCAGCTTCGACAGCACCACCGCGATGGTCTGCGGATATTCGTTCTTGAGGTAGTTGGCGAGCACCTCTTCCTGCACGTTGGAGAGCTTCTCCCACATGTTGCGGCCGGCAGGACCGCGGATCTCGTCCATGATGCCGTGGACGCGCTCGGGCGCCAGGTATTGCTGGAGCAGCCGTTCGGTGGCGTCGAAATTGCCCATCAGCGCGCCGGAGGCCGACATGCGCGAGACGAATTCGAGCAGCATGTCCTCCACCGTGTCGACCTCGACGGTGCCGAGCGTCGACATTTCCAGCGAGAGCTGGCGCACCTCTTCGTCGTCGAGCAGCGACCAGATCTTGCCGCCATATTGCTCGCCGAGCGCCAGCATCAGGATCGCGGCGCGCTTCGGCCCCGCCACTGCTCCGGCCGTGGCGCCCGCGCGGCTGCCGGCACGCTGACCGAGCGTGGAGATCACGCTGGTGATGTCGTTCGAGTTGGCATTTTGCAGGGAGGCGGCCATGTCAGCTCTCGTCTCGAATCATTTCACGGGTTCGGTCAGCCATTGGCGGATGATGGCGACGGTTTCATTGGGGTTGCGCTCGGCGAGCTCGCCGACGCGATGAACGGACTGGGCGTGGACCTGGCCCTGGATGGTAGCGACGTCGATTGCGCTTGCGGCGGCGCCCGGCAGGAGAGCCTGGCTGGGGGCCGGCGCGGCATCGTCGCCCGCCGCGGGGCCGCTAAGGACACCGGAGATGGCGGCGGCGACATCGTCGGAAGCGAGGATGCGCTTGACCAGCGGCCGGACCACCAGGAACAGCACGACCAGGCCGAGCAGCATCATGACGCCGAGCTCGACGAAGTACATGACGTCGTCCTTGGTGAACTGGAGCATGCCGAGGAAGCCGCTCGGCTCGCTGATCGGGGTGGTGGAGGGCGCGTCCGCAAAGCGGAGATTGACGACCTCGACCTGGTCGCCGCGCTTCTGGTCGAAGCCGATCGCCGAGCGCACCAGGGTGGCGATGCGGTCGAGCTGCTCCTTGGTGCGGTCCTGATAAGCCAGGTCGCCCTTCTCGTTCTTGGAGTAGATGCCGTCGACCAGCACGGCGACCGAGATGCGGTTGACCCGGCCGGCCTCGGTCACCTCGGTCTTGGTGGTGCGGGAGATCTCGTAATTGTTGGTCTCTTCGGACTTCTTGCTCTGGTCCTTTGCCGCGACGCCGCTGTTCTGCTGGTTGCCCGGCAGCTCGTTGTTGACGGTGACCTGGCCGTTGTTGTCGGCGGTCATGCTCTGCTCTTCGCGGGTCTGGCTCGAGCGCAGCACGCGGCCCTCGGGATCGAACTTGTCCGAGGTCTGGGTGACCTTGTTGAAGTCGAAATCGGCGGAGAGCTGGACGCGGGCGCGCCCCGTCCCGACCACCGAGGACACGATATCCTCGACCTGCTTGCGCATCCGCTTCTCGAAGGCGGTGCGGCGCTCGTCGCCGACCGCCTGCTCCGGATCGGTCGCGGCGCCGTCGGCGAGCAACTGGCCGGCCTCGTCGACGATCGAGACCCGCTGCGGCTTCAGGCCGTTGACGGCGGAGGCAATGAGGTGGCGGATGGCACGAATCTGCTGCGCTTCCAGCGAGCCGCGGACCCGGACCACGATCGAGGCCGACGGCTCCGGCGCCTCGCGCGAGAACAGCGGGCGCTCGGGCAGCACGAGATGGACGCGGGCGGCCTGAATGCGGTCGATGGCGCGGATGGTGCGGGCGAGCTCGCCTTCCAGGGCGCGCAGATGGTTGATGTTCTGGACGAAGCTGGTGGTGCCGAGCGCATCCGACTTGTCGAACACCTCGTAGCCGACCCCGCCGCCCTTGGGCAGGCCGCCCTCGGCGAGCTTCATCCGCAGCCGGGTCACCTTGTCCTTGGGCACCATGATGATGGTGCCCTCGTTGCGCAGCTCGAACTGGATGCCCTGGCGCTCCAGGTCCTTGATGATGCCGGAGGAATCCTCGACGCTGAGGTCGGTGAACAGCGTCGTCATCTGCGGCGTGGTGACCCGCATGATGACGAACGCGAAAAAGCCGACGAGCGCGGCGGTGACCGCGATCATCGCCCCGAACCGGGCGGCGCCGATACCTTTCAGAAAGTCCGTAAGACCTTGCAAGCAACCGCCCCAGAAGATTCGGCTGCTTTCCCTGGAAAGGCCGACTGGGCAATTATTGCCTAGGTGATGGTTTCGATATGGTTAACAAAGGTTAAGGGCTGGGACAAAAGTGGCGTCATGAAAAAAATCGGCCTCGCGGGGCGGGGCCGATTTTCGTCAAAAGCCGCAGATTTCCGGATCGCTTACTGGCGATATTGCTGAATGCGGGTGGTGCGAAGCCCCGCAAGACCGTGCTGGTCGATGGAAAACTGCCAAGAGAGGAATTCGTCGACCGTCAGGGTGTAACGGCTGCAGGCCTCCTCGAGGGACAGGAGTCCGCCGCGAACGGCGGCGACGACTTCGGCCTTGCGGCGGATGACCCAGCGTTTCGTGCCGGGTGCAGGCAGATCCGCGATCGTCAACGGACTACCGTCCGGCCCGATGACGTATTTTACCCTCGGGCGATGGGGTTCTGTCATGGCGTACTCACAAACTCTCAACCACTGAACTCACTGAGTAACCCTACGCGTGGCGGCTTAAAAATCCGCTAAGCCTAAGGCTTCAATACAATTCTCGTTGAAACTTGGTGGAACGCGGCCGTCTCGGCCGGCGGGACGGGTGCGTCCAGGCCGGTCGAGGGGGTCTTCGTAAATACTTTACTAACGAATAGAGCGTGCAAACACAGCTTATCAGGCGAGGCGCGCGCCTCAGTTGCTGGTGCTGCTGCTGACGATGCTCTTCACCTGGCTGACCGTGTAGGTCTGGCCGTCGATGGTCAAAAGCGGCGGCGACTGGGTCAGGTCGACCGACGACACCGTGCCCTGCACCTGCGCCGCGATGCCGACCGAGTTGCCCGAGGCATCCTTGCCTGTCGCCGAGATCGTGTATTTGCCGTCGGGCCATTGCGTGCCGTCATTGCCCTGGCCGTTCCAGGTGAAGGGAATGTCGCTGCCGGCGCCGGCGGTATATTTGCCGGTGAACACGGTCTGGCCGGTGCTGTTGGTCACCGAGATGTCAACCGTCGAGCTGGTGGGCACGTTGAGGTGCCAGGTCGCGGACGAGCTCTTCATCGTCGCGGTCGAGCCGTCGACCACGGCGGTCTTGCCGACGAAGCCGAGCGCCTGGGTCGCCTGCGTGGTCTGTTGCAGGCTGACAAGGGTCGCGAGCGAGTCGTTGGTCTTGAGCTGCTGCTCGACGCCGGCGAACTGCACCAGCTGCTGGGTGAACTGGTTGGTGTCGAGCGGATCGAGCGGGTTCTGGTTCTGAAGCTGCGTCGTCAGCAGCGTCAAAAAGGTCTGGAAGTTGCCGGCGAGCGTCGCGCCGGTGGTCGAGCCCAAGCTCGAGCTCGACGAGGACGACGACGGAAGCTGGGTCGTGCCTGAAACAACCGAAGGTGCAGCGCCTGTTGTGGTTGTCATGTCGGATACTCCTCAAACTCTGATGTCGACGCCGCTGCTCGATCCGAGCATACGGCCGTAGCCGCGCCCAGCGGGCACGGCGGGAACGGCGTCTTCGTCGCTGATGATCAGCCTTCGGGCATTGCCGTTATTGTCGTTGCCTTGGCCGGAGTTCTGGCCCGACGAATTCTGGTCGCGCAGGCTGAACGAAAGCCCGTTGCTGCCGGTCTTGAGACCGGCATCGTCGAGCGCACGCTGCAATTGCGGCGCGTCTTGCTTCAGCATCGACAGCGTTTCCGGCTTCTCGACGGTGAGATGCGAGGTGACCTGGCCGTTGCGGTCGACATTGATGCGCACGTCGATGCGCCCGAGCTCGGCCGGATCGAGGCTGATGTCGAACCGGGTCTTGCCGGCCCGCGCCGCCGCGGCGATCTCGATCGGCACGCCGTTGAGCGGCACGGCGGTCGCGGTTGCAGCGGTGGCCGTGAGTGTCGCGGTCGATGCGGTCGCAGCCGAGGTCGTATTGGTCAGCGGCGCCTGCACGGCGGAGGCCGCCTGCGCGCTGGTGTCTGTTGCGGTGACAGCGGCCTGCGTGCCTGCATGAGCGTGCGTGGTCGGCGCGCTTGGCGTTGCATCGGCGGTGTGGTCGGAGGCGCCGGCCTTCGCGTCCGCCGCGCCGGCGTCGGCCTGCGGCTTTGCCGCTTGCGGATGCGTGGCGGCGGTCGTCGCGATCGCCGGATTCTGCGTCGTGGCGTCCGCGTTCGGCTTGCCCGCGTCCTGGCCGATATTGGCGACGTCGGCCTGCGCCGTGGCGACGGCCTTGAACGACGTCTTCGGCGTGCCCTGGTCGACAGCGGCGATCAGCCCGCCATTGGCCTTCGCATCGGTCGCGGTGGCCTCTAGCGTGCCAGTCGCGGTATCCGCCAGCGTCGCCGAGGTGTCCGCGTCGACTTTAGCGCCGGCCGTCTTGGCGCTCTTGTCGCCGGGCGTGGCTGTATCGGTCTTGGCGCCTGCGATCTGCGCCGCGGTCGAGGCGCTGGCGGCGAGGCCGGCGGCGGCGATCGTCAGCGGCGAAGAAGCCGTGTTGGCGGCCTGGTTCGCGGCCGCATTCGGATCGACCGGTACGACAGGCGCGGCGACCACGATCGCGTTCGGATCGGGCGCGGCAGCCTGGGTCGGGTCGGTCTGCGCGGCGGCTGCGGCATCCACGGCGGCAGCGAGACCGTCGGTGCCGTCGGCCTTGTCACTTTTCGACTCCTCGGACTTCTCAGTCGATTTGGTGCCGGAGGCCTCGGACTTGTCCTTGGTCTTGCTGGGTGCCTTGGCCGGATCGGTCGTGGTGTCGCTATCGGCCGTTGCCGGTGGATCGGTGTCGTCGCTCGCCTTGCTCTGCGAGGAGGGGGCGGTCGAGGACGTATCGCGCGGGCTTTTGTCCGGCGAGGACGACGAGGCGGAATCGGTGCGGCGCGGCGCGGTGTCCTGCGCCTGCGATGCCGCGTTGTTGCTGATCGCCTGCGTATTGCTGTCGACCAGCGAGCCGAAGGAATCGTTCGCGGAGGTGTCTTTCGAGGCCTGCGACCGGGCAAGCTTTTGCTGCGCGCTGGAGACTTGCGCGCTGGAAGTTACATCTGACGTCACACCAACCACAGGCGACCCCTTGAAAACATCTTCGGACAAGAGGGAGCAAGGAGCGGGCCAGCCTCGCGCGAAGCAATTTTATCAAGTAAAATCAATATGTTGATGCGTCTTGGTCAGCGACCCGAGGCTCTCCGCGACCCCGCCATTTCTGCCTCCTCGGCAAGAATTGCCCTAAGCCGGCCCCCCGCGCGATTGCTTCACCGGAATGCCGCCTATATTAAAGGAGTGCTCTCAGCCGCTTTTGACCGGGCCAGCCAGCCCCGGAGGAACCAGAGTTCCCCGGGACTCATTGTGCCCCGGCCAAAAGCATATCGCGGACCGCCAACGCCGCCGTCAAAACCGCAAAACCATGCTCAACAGTCTGGATATCGAAGGCCGTCCGCAGGACACCAGGGTCGTTGTCGCCATGTCGGGCGGCGTCGATTCCTCGACGACGGCTGCGCTGTTGAAGGCGGAAGGCTATGACGTCGTCGGCATCACGCTCCAGCTCTACGACCATGGCGCGGCGACCCATCGCAAGGGCGCCTGCTGCGCCGGCCAGGACATCCACGACGCCCGCGACGTCGCCGCAAAACTCGGCATTCCCCATTACGTGCTCGACTACGAGGACCGCTTTCGCGAGTCCGTCATCGACAATTTCGCCGACTCTTACGCGCTCGGCGAGACGCCGGTGCCGTGCATCGAGTGCAACCGCTCGGTCAAGTTCCGCGACCTCCTGAAGACCGCGCGTGAGCTCGGCGCCGCCGCGCTCGCCACCGGCCACTATGTCGCCTCGCGGCGCCTCGCCGACGGCTCCCGCGCGCTGGTGTGCGCGGCCGATAGCGAGCGCGACCAGAGCTACTTCCTGTTCGCGACCACGCGCGAGCAGCTCGACTATCTGCGCTTCCCGCTCGGCGACATGACCAAGGCCGAGACCCGCGAGCTCGCCCGCCGATTTGGGCTGGCGGTCGCCGACAAGCACGACAGCCAGGATATCTGCTTCGTGCCGACGGGCCGATACACTGACATCATTACCCGCCTGCGGCCGAACGCGATGGATCCCGGCGACATCGTCGATCTCGACGGCCGTCTGCTCGGCCAGCACCACGGCATCGCCAATTTCACCGTCGGCCAGCGCCGCGGCCTCGGCATTGCGGCCAGCGCGCCGCTGTTCGTGGTGCGGCTGGACGCCGCCAACCGCCGCGTCGTCGTCGGCCCGCGGGATGCGCTGAAGATGCACCGCATCGTGCTGCGCGACGTCAACTGGCTCGGCGATGGCGACATCGACCGCGCCATCGGCAACGGCCTCGAAATGTTCGTGCGCGTGCGCTCGACCCGCAGCCCCCAGCCGGCGTGGCTGCGCGGCGGCAACGGTCACTACGAGGTCGAGCTCGTCGCCGGCGAAGAGGGCGTTTCGCCGGGCCAGGCTTGCGTATTTTATGACGCGCCCTCGGGCCAGGCGCGCGTGCTCGGCGGCGGCTTCATCCAGAGCGCGGCGGCCAAGATCGCGAGCAGCGCCGTGCGGCCGCTCGCCGAAGCCGTGCGCGGCTAAAGCTGATGAGATCAGTCTCAGCTCCTACCGCGAGGCAGGTGCGCCCCCTCTCCCGCTTGCGGGGGAGGGTTGGGGAGGGGGTCTTTCCACACGCGATATCTCGCGAGAGGAGAAAGCCTTCACCCGCCGCGCTCTTGCGAGCGCGTCGACCTCCCCCGCAAGCGGGGGAGGTGCACCGAGTGCGCGGCGACATTTGAATCCACCAACATTCATCACACTCTAAAAATTTCCGAGGCAGGGCAGGGGGCATGGCAGCAGACATCTCGCGGGCCGGGGTCGAGAAGGCCTATGGCCGCTGGGCGCCGGTCTACGATCTCGTGTTCGGCAAAGTGTTCGACGCCGGGCGGCAGTCGACCATCGCGGAGGCCGACCGGATCGGCGGCCGCATCCTCGACGTCGGCGTCGGCACCGGGCTGTCGCTGTCGGACTATTCGCGCACGACAAAGATCTGCGGCGTCGACATCTCCGAGCCGATGCTGCGCAAGGCGCAGGCGCGCGTGCGCGCGCTGCGGCTGTCCAATGTCGAAGTGCTCTCGGTGATGGATGCGAAGAACCTCGCCTTCCACGACGGCTTCTTCGACGCGGTGGTGGCGCAATATGTCATCACCGCCGTGCCCGATCCCGAAGGCACGCTCGACGAGTTCGTGCGCGTGCTCAAGCCCGGCGGCGAGCTGATCCTTGTCAACCACATCGGCGCGGAGAGTGGACCGCGAAAGCTGTTCGAGCTCGCCTTCGCGCCGGTCGCCCGCCGCCTCGGCTGGCGCCCGGAATTCCCATGGCAGCGCCTGGTCGACTGGGCCGCCAGGCACGGCGGGATCACGCTCGCGGAGCGGCGCGCCATGTCGCCGATGGGACATTTTTCGCTGATCCGTTACCGGAAATCGTGATCGTGGGGCCGGAACACGCGGCATAGCCTGCGCGTTTCCGCTTCATGCGCACAACATCGAAACTCATCTTCACAAGCCTCCTGATCGCGGCCTCCGGCGCCGCGGTCGCGCAGGCCCCGCCCGCCCCGGCCACCCCGCCGCAGCAGACCGCGCCGCCGTCGCCGCAGCATTCGACCGGCTGCACGCCCGCGGACCGGCCAAACCGTCCGGCCGACGGCACCACCACCGGCCAGTCCCGGAACCGCTCGGCGACAGACTGGCCAAATCCGACGGCGTTATCTGCCCGCCCTCCGGCGTCGATCCCGAGATGCACGCCCCGCGCCCGACACCGGCGGCAACACCCCGTCATCCCGCCCCCGGCAGCCCCGGCGGCGACCCGACGGTAAGGCCGAAATAAGGGCCGTTCCGCATCCCAATCTCGTCATGCCCGGGCTTGTCCCGGGCATCCACGTTCTTGGGGCAACAAATGAAGGCGTGGATGGCCGGAACAAGCCCGGCCATCACGGATTCAGTGCCCAAATGGCCAAATTTGTCACGCCGACTTGCCCGCCGAAGCTTTAGCGAAGGCGGGAGCCTTGGCGTAGGCGGAAGTTTCAGCGAAGGCGGATTGCTTGACAGCCCGCCGCCCCCTTCCTTATATGCCGCGCGTTCGCGAGATCGGCCGTTTCGGCCCCCGCGAGCCCTGTGGCGGGGTAGCTCAGCTGGTTAGAGCACGGGAATCATAATCCTGGGGTCGGGGGTTCGAGTCCCTCTCCCGCTACCAATTCCAGCGTAACCCTTTGATTTCCCAGACTTGGCCGATCGATGTTTCGCCACGAGGGATATCTCATTGATACAGGCGAAAGTATCGGTGATCAATGCGCGCAGTCACGCTCTCCTGCAGCCAAACAGCCCGTTGTAGCAAGCAGCACGAGTGGCGATGGTTTTTGAAAAGCGTAAGGCTGCGGGGGGGGGCGAATCCCTCCCTCTCCGCCAGTTTTTGAATCCTATCCGCCACTTTCTCCCAGCGAGAAACCCTTGAAAAACTGCGTTTCCGGCTTGCGTGAGTGTGCAAGTGCCGAAGCGTGTATCCCTCGATGTAGTCCATAAGGTAGTCCACAGCGGCACGGCCGCGAACAAGCGCCAGACCGGCCGCCGGCGGAACGCGCCGTCCTATCTTGTTCATCGGCTTTCCACGTATTTCTTCCAGATCCGACCACCCCGCGAGCTTGCTCCCGGCTGCGGCCCATGCGCTCCTATTCGGGTACGGCTCGGCGTGCTGCCCAAGAGGGAGGCCCAACGCCGCGCTGCCTGGCTTGGCACGCTGGCGCAAGCCGGGTTCGGTGAATGGAGGAGGCACTTGGAAGGTCTAGCGTACAGTGAGTTTCCGCACAGCGACGTCGGCTTTCCCAAGGGCGACAGCCCGGAGGAATTCCTCGCCAATATGATGACCTTTCTCCAGGAAGCCGCGGCCAGGTTCGAAAACCCGGCCCCGCCGCCGGTGTTCTCGCCCGCTGCGATGCGGGACCTCGCCGCCATCCAGGAGGCCGTCCTGGTCGAGCAGGAGGTCAAGAAGGGCGATGCGGGCCACCCAACCGTGACGGGACGTGCCGACCTGCTGCGCAACGACATCTGGGATCGCTGGCGCGCCGGCGAGGGGCTTCCGCCGCTCGCCGCACCTCTGACGGATGCCATCGGGAAGCTCGCCGAGGTCGCCGATCGACAGCTTGCTTTGCTGCAGCAGGCCACCGCGATCCACCAGCCCGCTTCGGACAGGGTGGATCGTCCCGTCGTGCCGGTCCGCCGCGATCCACCGGCTGCGCTTCCCGAACAGCGTGAGGCCAATGCCGGGCCGTCGCCGCTGTTCAGCCAGATCGAGGACGAATACCTCGCGATCCGCGAAAATGGCGGCGCTTCCGCGGGCGCGATCAGCACCGCTCGCTGGCGCACCAGCGTGTTCAAAACCTTGGTCGGAGATCGGCCGCTCGATCAGTACATGCCGATCGACCTGCAGAACTATGTCAATGAACTGCAATATCTGCCGCTGCAATTCTCCCAAAAGGGAGATCAGACGGAAGAATTGCTGGCGATGGGCATTAAGGCTGCGATCGCCAAGAACAAGGCGGAGCATTGCTACGAATCGATTGCGCTCAAGACGATGCAGGACGGTTACGTGCAGATCGTGCGCGCAATGATCCACACCGCAACGGGGCTGCATCGGTTGCGTGACCCATTCCAGGGCTTTCGCGTGCGATGGCCCGACTACGCCAAGCCTTCGGTGAAGCGAGAGAGCATCGACTATGAAACTCTGAACCGCGTGTTCCGGCTCGGGGTGGATTCAGGTTATCTCGACGACGCCATGCTTGGACCGCTGTGCCTGCTGTCGACGCGCCGGGTCGGCCTCGTGCCCTGGATCCGCGGCAGCGATTTCGGGACCAAGCACGGCGTAGATATCATCCGCGTCAACGGGATCGTCTTCGACAAGAAGGTCGGGATCTACCGCCGCGTTCCCTACAAGACCGATGAAAGCCTCCGGTTCTTCGTGCTGCACAGCGCGTTCCGCAAGTGGGGCTTCGTGGACTGGGCTACCGAGCAGGGCGACAACTTTCTCTTTCGATTGCTGCAGACCTGCAAGGATCCCTCGGACACCGCTTCCGACCGGATCAACAAGCTCCTCAGGCGCGGCGGCGCCGCCGGAATGAACATCGAGGTCGGTCAGTCGCTGCGGCATGGCGGCAAGGACATGCTGATCGAGGAAGACGTCGACACCCAAACGACCCGCCTTCAGATGGGCCATCGGGCCAGCGACCCTCATGCCGGTTACGGCACGCGGGCCGAATTGCGCCGCAAGCAGTGCCAGGAACTGGCGAATTTCGAGCTGCCCAAGGAGATCGACTGGTCGATGTTCGAGGGGCTGGATTTTGAGGCGATGGCGTCAAGGCCGCGACAGGTGGGGCGGCCTAAGCGGCATGGTGGCTAGTTGATTTGGCTGGCCTTGAGCGATCAAGGATCGCTGGCCCACAGTCAGCAATTTGGCGGTTCGATACCTGCCGCCCCAGCCAACCAGTCCTGCGTTCCGCCGAAGTTGACAACCTGCGCCTGACAGGCCCGGAAATCCCGGCTTTTCGCGCCTTCGACTTGGTCTCTACGCTCCGGGTCTTCCAATATCCGGGGCGAAATGGCGGAAAGTCTCCGGCCGTTTCCCGAAAAACTCCCGTTTCGCGGAGACTATTAGCGGAGATTGGTTCGATCATGACTGCCGCCCGAGCCGGGCAGTCTGGCGACGGCACGAAGTACTGCCAACTAGCCGCGCGTACTATCAGCAGTCGCACCAAGTGCGACCCTGACTAACCACGCGATAGGAGAGCCACGCGATCACGACTTGCGCTGGCGTCGGCCACATGTGCCCTCAGCGTCTACGTAGTGTACTATAATGACGGCACCACTATTGCGGGTGCGCGTTCCTCGTGCCAACCTGATTAGCCCTGCCAACTTGGACCTCAGATGTCATCCCAGCCGAAAAAGAGACCCGCTAAGGCCCGTGCTCGTGCGCCAGTGGGGAAAAGACAGGTTCTGATTATCATGGACCAGGAAGTCATAAAGTCAGTCAAGGTCGCGGCGGTTGAGGACGACATCAAGATGTCCCACGCCGTAGAAAAGGCGGTCCGGGATTGGTTGCATAAGAGGAAGCGAGCAAGAGCGATGAGTAAGGCGGTATAAGTTGCGCTCAATGGGGAGGAGCTTGGATTTGTTAGCTGCGCACCATGGGAAATCCGGTGACCATCGCTGACGATTTCGGCGAGCAGAGCCGACTGACCGGGGTATACGGACGCCTCCGCCTGAAGCTGCTTGATCTCTCCAAGAAGAACCGGATGCTGAATTATAACCTCGGCAGCAGGTCCAAAAGGCACCTGCAGATCGTCGACGAGGTCATGGACGAGATCTACAAGAAGTTGGCCGGCGACGACGCAACGCTTCGGATAGCGCCGCTGGATGAGCCGGAGGACGTACCACCGGAAGAAAAAACTGAAGAGTTCATAGGCGCTCTTGAGCATGCGAAGGTCTCGCATCTTGAGTACCTGACGAAGTTGGAGGCGCTCGAGAGCGCCGGACGCGACGACGAATTGGCGTTGGCAAAGCTCGAACGCGAACTTCGCGACCATATTAGGAGCGAATTCGGGCTTCCTCCTCGCCCCAAGAAGGCTGATATCAACCGGGCGGATCTCGCCCGCCAGGCCGGCATCGATCCGAATTTCGAACTCAGCCCCGTGAAGACCAAGGCTTCGCATAGCGATGGAGCCCTGCAGACGCTCAGGTTTCCGGACGAGCTTGACCGGATGATGGGTAAGATCGTCGCGGACGCGAAACTGGCGGAACAGGAAATGGGCATTTCGACCCTCTTTCTGTCGTTCGGTTTCCTCGAATGGTACGAGTCGGACGCGTCCGATAAGAAGGCCTTCGCCCCACTGTTGCTTCTTCCGGTGACGGTTGATGTCAAAAAGCAGTACGGTAAAAACACCTACTCGTTGTCGGCGAGCGAAGGCTCGGCTGAATCAAACCTCAGCCTCCAAAAGCTTCTCGAGACCAACGCAGCGTTTCACCGCAAACTTCCCGTATTTGAAAATGGCGACGACGAGAAAGTCGGCTCGATCGAGGGATACTTCGACGGGGTCAGGGAAGCCATCACGGGGCTCGGACGTTGGCAGATTCGCCGATGGATGGTCCTCGGCCATTTCGCATTCGGCAGGTTTGCAGTCTACGCGGATTTGAGCCCGGACAACTGGACGGTGGATCCCATTGATCACCCCCTTGTTGGGTCGATCTTGCGGGGCAGCGACGGCACCAAGGGCACTGGAGATGGTGCTCTGCTTCCGGGCGATCCGGCGGACTATCCGATAGACGACCCGCAAATCGAGGCCATCGCTCCGTTTTTGATTCAAGACGCCGATGCGTCGCAGCATAGCGCTCTCATCGACGCCATGAAGGGCCATAACCTTGTGATCCATGGTCCGCCAGGGACAGGGAAATCGCAGACGATCGCGAACATCATCGCGAACGGCCTGGCAGCGAACAAGACGATCCTCTTTGTGGCGGAAAAGCAGGCTGCGCTCGAGGTGGTGAAGCGCAGGCTTGGAAAGGCCGGGATCGGTGAATTCTGCCTCGAGCTTCACTCGGACAAGTCTTCGCCCAAGGCGGTACTCGAAAGCATCGAAGAGCGGTTGAAAGTCCGACCGATCGCAGTGCCGGCGTCACCCGGACGTTCTCAGCACGAAAATAGGGTTGAGATTGCCCGGTATCTCGACGCCTTGCACGCTGTCCAGGCGAGCGGCCGGACCCCGTTCGACCTGATTTGGCAGGCGCTGCGGGGATCGACTTTGAATTCTGGTGCCGTTGAATCCTTGTCTGGGGTCGGGTTGCCGCCGGAACTGCTCAACAGCGCTGCCAACCTTTCGCAAGTCGAGGCCGATTTGGGTCGATTTGCCGGCGCCAGCGAAACGTTCCTGGGTTCGTTTGGGCATCCGGCGGAGTCCCTTTGGAGCAAGGCCGGATTGGGTAATGTCCAGAGCGCGCAGATCGATGATTTGCTTGCGTGCCTGGTTAAAATCGACGGGTCGGCGCGCACGCTCTCGTCCTGCATCGTGGACAACTCCGACTTTGAAATAGGCTCTATTGCCGACCTGAGGGCAACCGTCAAAGCTGGTGAGGCGCTGCAAGACGGGCCCGTTCCCGAATTGGTAGGGGAGCTCGCGCATCTCGATCCGGATGAGCTCATCCGGGCCCTGAACTCGCAACGAAAGCTCGACGAGGTCGCGCGGGCGCTCGCGGCTTGTCCGTCGATCGGAACACAGAGTATCGGAGTGTTTCGGTCGGCCGTCGAACTTGGCAAGATGCCGTTGTCGGAAATCTATTTTGAGAACACTCCGGCGGATCTGCTCAGGATTGCCAACGAAACCGTCGAAAAGGACCTGCTGCTCAAGAATGCGATCGCTGAGTTTTCTCCGGTCCTTGAGCTGTTCAAGCTCGATGGGAAGTGCTCTGCGACATTGCTCGATGCGGTTGCGAAAGCTATCATAGCGTCGACCAGGATTCCCCAGGAGCACCGGTCCGCGCTCTACATAAATCAATCGGTCGACGTGGCCGCGTTCGGACCGCTACGGGAGCGCTGGGTCTCCCTGGCCGCAAAGGAGCGCGAGTGGCGGCAGTATTTGTCCGCGTATGGACGAGAGGCATGGCCCGCTCCTGGATCGCTGAGGAACGCATCCGTACTGCTGAAAAAGGGTAATCTGGGCCGTGCGTTCGCTGCGATAAGCGGGGCCGCAAAGCCGGTCAACGAACTCGTCGCCCGTCTTGGTCTGGCGGATTCGGAAAAACCCGCCGATGATTTGGCGGCGCTGGCCGATCACGTCGATGCCATCGACACGTTTGAAGAGGATGAAGGCGCAGAGCGGGTTTTGAGCACTAGCTGGCTCGGTCTGGATACCAAGTTCGATGTCATCGATTTCGGCATCAAGGTGCGGCGATATCTTACGGACAGCGTCGGGCGCGACTTGACGCTGCGCCTGCTTCAGATCCCGCAGGAGGCTGTCCGGCGCCTTCATGGTTTGGAAGCGTCGGCGACCAATCTGCGCAAAATCATCGCGGCGCGGACAGCCCCTCTCGACGACCGATCGGTCGACCTCACGATGAACAGGTTGGATAATCAGATCGCCTTGATGCGCCGGGTCGTCGCCGTGGATGGAGTCGACGCCCTGGCCGCGTTTGAGATTCCGATAAGGGAACTAGTCGAAATCTCGAAGCTCGAACTCGAGCGCGGCAGGGTCCGGTCGGTCCTGGACGCTTGTCCGCTCAAGGTCGCCGCCGAGCATTTCGCGGGCCTCCCCGACGGCGAAGCGAAAGCGCTCGCCGCACTTGATTGGCTTCGAGCCGTCAAGTCGATCGGAATGCCGGAAAATCTGCTCCGGCGGCTGAGTTCGCCGACGGCGGCGGACGAATTCGCCCGGCTGAAATCCATTGCAAACCGGGCGGCAGGCCCGCTCGCCATCTATGACAGCCAGGTGGAGATGTTGAGCTCGCAGTTCGGAACGGCGGCCCATGCCGGGTCGGAGCCCGGCATCGTTTCGGAGCAGGTGGCGGCACTTCTTGAGCGAAAAGAGGAATTGCGCGAGTTGCTCGCCCTGTACCGTGAGCGGCGGACTTTGGAGTCTCTCGGACTTGGTGAGTTTCTCGAGCGTGCCGACCGCGAGCGGATTGCGCCGCTGCATCTCCCTCAATTGCTTGAGGCCGTGCTCGCGCGGCGTGGCGCCGAGTTTGCCAAAAAGGCGGCAAGCGCCCTTCAGGACAACACGGGCTCTTCCCTTGAGGTTCGCAGGAAGCAGTTCGCTGAAAAGGACCGGTCCAAGATCAAGGACGACCGGCTGCGCATCAAGGCAAATCTCCTCACCAAAAAGCCTTTCCCGGGCTCGGACTTCGGGAAGAAAAAGACCTGGACGGAGATGGCGCTTCTCGAACACGAGATCGCCAAGCAAAAGCGGTTCGTCCCCGTGCGGACACTGCTGGCCCAGGCCGGGAAGTCCATACAGGCGCTCAAGCCGTGCTTCATGATGTCACCGCTGTCGCTTGCGAAATTCATGAAGGCTGGGTCCCTGAGCTTCGACATTCTCGTGATCGACGAAGCGTCGCAGATGCGGCCCGAGGACGCGCTCGGCGCCATGCTTCGGTCCAAGCAGATAGTGGTGGTCGGCGACCAGAAGCAGTTGCCGCCCACGGACTTTTTCGCGCGCTCCGGAGACGCAGGGACGGGCGATGACGATGACTTCGAGGACCTCGACGATGAATCCATTCTCGAAAGCTGCCAGAAGACCTTCGGTCAACGCCGTCCGCTCCGGTGGCACTACAGGAGCCGCTGCGAGAGCCTGATCCGTTTTTCCAACGAGCAATTCTACCGCCGGGAACTGATCACTTTCCCGGCGTCGAAGCCGGCCTCGTTTTCCATCGACCTCGTGCGGGTGCAGGGAACGTTCCAGGCGAGATGCAATCCGACGGAAGCGAGCCGCGTCGCGGAGGAAGCTATCACTTTCATGCGGCACCACGCTGCCCTTGATGAGGACGAGATACCGTCGCTCGGTATCGTGGCGCTCAACATTCAGCAAATGGAATTGATTCAGCAGGAATTGAACCGCCTGATCGACGACGACGTGCTGGTGGACCAATACCGTGAGAAGGTGTTGAACAAGGGCGAGGAACTGTTCGTGAAGAACCTCGAGAACGTACAGGGTGACGAGCGCGATTTCATCTTCATCTCGATGACGTACGGTCCGGAGGTCGGTACCAACGTGCTCAAGCAGCGTTTCGGACCGATCAACCGGAAGCAGGGGCATCGTCGATTGAACGTCTTGTTTTCGCGGGCGCGGTCACGTATCGGACTTTTTTGCTCTTTTGGATCGGCCGACGTCGTGCCGACGCCGGATAGCTCCGAAGGCGTCCATGTTTTGCGGAAGTATCTGGAGTACGCGGAAACGCGCGGCCGTGTGTCCGTACTTTCGGGACCGGGCGCGGATGCCGACAGCGACTTTGAGATCGAGGTCGCGGAGAGGCTGCGGGCGCGGGGCTACGTCATCGACTATCAGGTCGGGGTTTCCGGGTACAAGATAGACTTGGGGGTCCGCCATCCGGACCACCCCGAACGCTACCTTGCCGGAGTTGAGTGCGATGGCGCGACCTACCATAGCAGCAAGAGCGCCCGTGATCGGGACCGCCTGAGAGAGGAGGTCCTGAACGACAAGGGCTGGGACATCGTCCGCGTTTGGTCGACCGACTGGTTCGACAATCCTTCGCTTCAGACAACCCGTCTCCTTGAGAAGCTGGAGTTGTTGCGGCGTAAGCCGGCGGTCGCACGGTCCGAGTACGCCATCGTGACGGAGGCGACGCAGCCCGTCGACGAAGCAGAGCCGGTAGAATCCGTGGGCGGGTCGGCCGATGTTGGTGCACCCGAGACAGATGCTGCGGAAGCGGGTGGCGAGGAGCAGCCGGTACAGCCGGAGACAAATGGGGGATTGCAAGAAAAATCATCGCTCACTGAAGCCAAATGCTTCGAGGCGCTGCGCCAGTTTCGCGACGAGGTGGTTGGCAATGAAATGGCCGACTGGGAGCCGCATCGGTCCATCTTGCGCGATGCGATGATCGAGACCTTCGTGCGGCAGAGGTTTGTCGAACCGGACGACTGGTTTGACAAGGTTCCGGGGTATCTTCGGCAGGGGACCAATCCCATTGAGAAGACCCGTTACATTGACCGTATCTGCGACATTGTCGCCAAGTTGAACGACGAGGAAAACGTTGCGGCGCTGGCGGATCGACGAGGCGCTCCGGACTTGTTCGACGGCATTCCGGATGCGAAGCAACGCAACTTGTCATCGAACCCTAGTGGACAACCCGCAACGCCTCCTGCCGGTACGCCGAACGATGACGAATATGTTGCGACGAACTTTTCATTGCTGGGGGTGAGGCTCGATCCGGCGCGGTTTTATGACCGGGAGTACGAGGCTGTCTTGAACAGCATGGTCGCTCTTGCGCTAAAGCACGAGGCTCCAATCTATGAAGACGTGCTGGTTGCGCGCATCGCCCGTGCCCACGGATTTCAACGGTCCGGCGACCGGATCCAGAGAGCGGTTTCGAAGGTCGTCGGAAGGCGATATCGAAAGACTGAGGATGACGGCCGCACGGTAATCTGGGGAGAAAATTCACCCGAAACTATCCTGGTCCCCTATCGGAAGGGCCAATCGGAAATCAGGTCTCACACCGACACACCCGTTGCCGAACTCGCAAGTCTGGCCTTGCCGTATATTCGCGTCCGCCTTGCGGATGACGACATCCTGTACAGGATGGCAAGCCATTTCCAACTAGGCCGGCTTCGGGAGCCGACCCGCGTCAGTTTTCGGTCTGCCATCAACCTCGCAAGACAAGTGCTTACCAACGAGGTCACCCAGACCTAATCTACATTAGGCTCATGCAAGGGCATCCGCTATTCGCACCAAACAACTTTCCCTGCACGAACCCAGAAATGCGATTTGCATCCTTCGCCCACCCAGACCGATGGATGCAAAGATACGTGCCCATGTTGATTGACCGAAATATCCCACCTCGGCTTCACACCCTTGAGCAGGAGCATCTCCAGCCGCTGACCGCAACCGCACGGGCACCGTAAGCCTACAGACCAGTCCTCGTCGTCTTCCCGAGCGACCACGAGATTCCAGAGCGGCAGCCTCTTGGGCAGCATGTCCCCCTCGACGACCACCATGGACCGTCGCGGCGTCAGAGCCGCGGCAAGCCGGCGCCACCATAATGGCTTCTGCTTCATGCCACCCTCCGCCGTTGAGCAAGCGCTGGCAGCCCAAGCAGCGGGTCTGTTTCGCCCGCCGCCACTGGAAACCGGTTGTCGGCAACAAACTGACTTTCCGCGAACGTATCTTCGTCCCCTTCCGCCAGCATGAATATCGAACGCGCCCGCGCCTCATTTGCAAAATCCCGGAATGGGAAGAGCCGTGCGATGAATTCGATCACGCAGGCCGACGCCGCCCGCATGTTTAGGGTAATTACCCCTGGCGCCTCTTCGGCCATGCCGCGCAAATAGCCATCCTTAATCTTCTGGGCATGAGCATCAGGCGCGACCCGTGCGAGATACTCACTCTCCAGCAGCGCGGCATCGTAGACACCTCGATCCATCAGGCTTGATCCGCCTGGAAAGACATAATCCACGCGCCCATAGACCTCTTCGATCCGGCGTTCGCCGGTCGACGTCTCCCGGGTCGGTATCGCCACGCCGACATCGAACAGCGGCAACGCAAAATAGGCGCTCATCCGATCCGCAATATGGCGTCCCTCGGCAGTATCGACACAGGAGAAAAGCGTATCGGCTTCGCATGCCGCCAAAATCGCGTCCGCCGTGGCAACCGAATCCAAAATAGGAATAACCTCGCAATCGGGCCGGTACCGACGGATCGCGTTCGCGAACGTCTCGACTTTGAGCGAGCCGATATCCAGAAGAGTCGAATTCAGGATTCGGTTGAGATTGCGCTCCTCCAGTTTGTCAAAATCGATGAGTATAATTTCACCGACGCCGAGACGCGCCAACTGTTCGGCCACGATCGAGCCTGTTCCCGACACGCCGATCACACAAACGCTCAGCTTCCCGAGCCAGGCGCGCATCCCGCTGGTAAAGGCCATTGCTGGCACTATGGGGCCAGCAGCCGTCGCACCTTCGTTCCACCATGAGGAAATGTCGGTGCCGACGACCATCGTCAGATCGACGTTTCTAGCGGTTCGGCCATTCTCGTAGATACGGGCGCGCATCGCTCCGTCCGGTATCATAATCGCAGAACCGGCTACTTGATTAGTGCCCTGTTGAAGGGCGCTCATCAGCGCGAGATCACTTTTGTCGTCGATGTCGGAAAAAGCGTAGAACCCGCTAGGGTGAGAATGCACCGCGATCGCGATATCGCCTCGCGGTGCCGCCCGGTCTATGGCCGCTTCCACATATTCGCCCGGCCACGTGATTGAATCCGACCTTCGTGTGCAGTGCTGATACGGCACCGCGATGATCTCGCGACCAAGCAGTTTGCTCCGGCGCTTGCCAACCAGCGTACAAAGGAGCAGAGCGGCGGCCTCAAGGCCGTCGCCCGGGAAAAGATGCTCACGCAATTGATCAGAGATCTTTTGCGGAAGAACAAGCGTTACCTGCCGTTTCATCGCTCGACCTCACGGCGCAGAGATTCGTCAACGAGCGCGAGGTGCGTCGCGAGGGTATCCCGGGAGGCATCCCACGGCCGGTGACGAGACCAGCGTTGAAAGAGCAAGCCCGTCACCGTTTCCATGTGCTGAGTCTGCTCAATCACTGCGCCCGATAGGAGCGCCAGCGGGGGGTAACAATAGAACATGTCGAGTTGGGCGCCGGGGTAACTGACCGGCACCTCGATCGCGATATCTGTCGCGGATACACGATAGCCCGGCGGGACCGGGTATTTGCGAAGAATAAGACAGCGGCGGCCCACATCGACCAATGTTTCCCAGCGCAGTCCGAGATCATCGAGATGCCGCTCATCTTGCGGCAACATAGCGAATTGGACGCGGCGTGCCGCCGCCATTTCACCGTTGTTGATCTGCCGGGGCGTCAGCCGTAGCTTTTCGATGCCGTTGTGGCGCAGATCAATCGTGTAGTTGAGGTCAACTTCCTTCTTCGGCTCACCCGCGATCTTCAGAATGATGATCCACGGCGTGTCGGGATTGAAGCCTGCCTGCTTGATGGCGTGCCGCACAACGATTTCCGGGTGAAGCGATTCAATGACCACCCCCTGGACATTGAGCTTCCACGGTCCGTCTTGATGGTGATCATCGTGGTGGTGGTGGTCACCGTGATGATGGCCATGACCATCATGATTGTGATCGCCACGAGCCTTCTCACTGCGTCCGCCGTCCTGCGGCGTTTTGTCAATTTCCGAGTTCATCTGTGCCTCCGTATGGCGTTAGTTCTCCGGTCGTTTCAACTTGGGGTGACCGGCAGGATAGACTTTGCTACGGTGCTACGTCAGATTCGGACGTGCCCGGCATGCGCTTGGACAAAACGAAGAAAATTCTCGAACTCGCCCGCGCCCTGGCAAGCAGCGCCGAGGGCCTGACGCTGGCTGAGATGTGTCAGATGACGGGTTGCAGTCGTCGCACGGTCGAGCGGATGCGTGACACCATCCGCGATGTGTTCCCGCAGATGGAGGAAATCTCCGATCACCCGACGAAGCGCTTCCACATTCCCAAAGGGCTTGACGGCTTCTTTCAGGACCCGACGACGGAAGAACTGAGTGATCTCGGCATGGCCGTGGCAGAACTGCGCGAGGCGGGTGCTACAGCCCGCGCTGGATCCATGGCCCAACTGGGTACAAAAATACGTGCTGCGATGCGACATGGGCGGCGGCGCGCGACCGAAACCGACGTGGAAGCTCTTTTGCTAGCCGAACTCATCGCCGTTCAGGCAGGACCGAAGCCAGCGGAAGACCCGGTTGTCTTAATGGTCCTTCGAAAAGCACTGCTCGGAATGAAGATGCTGCGGTTTACCTATCACGGCGGCTCAAGACCGGGCGCATCACGCGACGTTATTCCGTTTGGCATCATTTTTGGCCGCATGAACTATCTGATCGGCGCGGATGCCGGGGCCACGAAGCCGAAGAACTGGCGTCTCGACCGGATCGAAAACATTGAGTGCCTCGATGCAGCAGCATCTCCGCCGACCGATTTTGACCTCGTGAAATTTGCCAACACTGCCTTTGCCTATTTCGAAGGGCAGCAGGAAGATATCGTGCTGCACGTCCTGCCGAGCGGCATGGATGACTTCAAGAACTATCGTTTCCACTCCAGCCAAACGGTCCAGAATCATCCTGAAGGCGGTGTCATCGTACGGTTTCGCGCCAGCGGCATGCTCGAACTGGCCTGGCATCTCTTTTCGTGGGGCAACAAGATCGAAATTGTCGAACCGATCTCCTTACGCCAGCAATTGACCACCGAATTACGGGTGGCACTGGCGCACCACGAGGAGCCGCTACGCTTTGGCTATAACCTCGATTCTAAAAGAGCCTCCTGATTTTTAGTTGTTACGTCCAATTCTGTCGCATCATGCCTTTACATGCCAAACCCATGAAACCACTTTCAGCATCCCGCCTTAACGATTTTCTCGGTTGTCCGCACCAGGCGGCCCTTTGGCTCGACGATGTCAAGCCGGAGGGTGAAGTCGATGCGACGCTCGTGCTTATTCGCGACAAAGGTTTCGAGCACGAAGCAACGGTACTTGCCCAGCTCGAAAAGCTGCATGGTTCCGCTGAACACATCAAAGCTGAGGGAAGTCTGGCCGATCGCGTGCAACTCACACGAGAGGCAATCGAACGTGGGGCGAGGCTCATCTATCAGGGAGCGCTGTCTGAGGAGCCTTGGCTCGGTTACCCAGACTTCATTTTGCAGACGGGCACGCCAGAGGCACCGCGGTTTGAACCTGAAGATGCCAAGCTCTCGCGCAAGGCCAAGGGCGAACATCTGCTGCAACTCGGGATCTATGCCGAATTGCTCGAAATCTTGTTTGGCATTCCCGTACAGAGTGGCGCGATCCACGTCGCAATAAATGAACCAGAACGCTTTGACCTCCGGCGTACCCGATACATTCTTAGTCGCCTTAAGCGCGGTTTCGAGCGTTTCGTCGCCGATAAGGCGCGGGTCACGAAACCCCAGCCTTGCGCCGCATGTTCGCAATGCGATTTTAAGGCCCGTTGCGAAGACGAATGGCGGAAGGCCGATAGCCCTTTTTTTGTCGCGGGTCTCAGCGGCGCACAGGTGGTGAAACTGGCGGCTACCGGCATCCAGACGCTTTCCCAGCTTGCTGCACTCCCGCCGGCTACCAAGATCGACGGCATGGGCGCTGATACGGTCGCAAAACTGTCCGCCCAGGCTCGCCTTCAGCTCAACGCCGCGAAAACTGGCCAGCACGCGTTCGAGTTGTTACCGGCCTCGCGGGGCCGTGGATTTGCGATGCTCCCCGCGCCAGATGATGGCGATCTCTTCTTCGACATGGAGGGTGATCCGCTTTCGGGCCCAGGTCTCGAATATCTCTTCGGTATCTTTGCGCGCTTCAGCGGAGCGAAAGAACCGACTTTCAAACCTATCTGGGCTCATAATCCAGCCGAAGAAAAAGTCGCGTTTGAAACCACGATACGGTTCTTTGTCGAGCAGATCGCGCGGCATCCCGCGGCGCACATTTATCACTATGCTGCCTATGAGCCCGCGCACCTCAAAAATCTTGCCATGCGCTATGCGACGATGGAGGCGGAGCTCGATCAGTTCCTGCGCGAGCGCCGCTTCGTTGATCTCTATCGCGTAGTGGTTCAATCACTTCGTGCTTCAACGGAGGCCTATTCACTCAAAGACCTTGAAGCAATCTATTGGCACGCGCGAACAGGCGAGGTGAAAACCGCGTCCAGCAGTATCGTGGAATACGAGCGCTGGTGTCTTAGCGGAGACAACGCAATTCTCGATTCCATCGCGGATTACAACAAGGATGACTGCGTATCGACCGCGCATTTGCGGGACTGGCTGGAAGGCTTGCGGCCTGCCGGTATCAATCTCGAAATTGTTGATGACACCCGCGAGGAGAAGCGCGAACGATCGGTCGAACGCGCCCAGCTAGAAGCACGCAAACAAGCGCTCGCCGCAAGTGTCCGCGCATCGCCGCACGGAGATGCGCGCTTGCGTGAACTGGTGGCAGAGTTGTTGTGGTTTCACCAGCGATCGCAAAAGCCGGGATGGTGGGCGGTTTTTGAGCGGCAGGCCTGGTCCGAAGATGAATTGATCGATGACGCCGAAAGCCTTGGCGGTCTGCGGCTCGATGCTAATGCTCCTGCGGTTCAGGTGAAGCAGTCGAAGGATACGACTTATGTCTTTCCACCGCAGGATACGAAACTGAAAGTCGGTGATACGCCCAGTATTGCCGAGACCTTAGGTTACGCCGGGAGCATCGTGAAGCTTTCGGCCGAGGATGGCACTGTTGTGCTACGCCGTGGCGTGAAATCCGGTGCCATGCCGGAACGGTTCAGCCTGGTTCCCGCACCGATAAACCTGCAAGGTCTTCCCAACGCAGTTATCGCATTTGCCGATCGCGTTGTTCGCGGCCCCAGGCGCGAAGACCAGGCGCTGGTCGACCTACTCATGCGCCGTCCGCCCCGCCTGAGGGGTCGCGTGGCTGCCCCGGTACGGAACCCCGATGAGCCGCTGACTGACGCCGTGATCCGCGCCGTGCTGGATCTCGATCATAGCTATCTCTTCATTCAGGGCCCGCCGGGTACGGGTAAGACATATAACGCCGCGCACGCCATTATTGCTTTGTTACGCGACGGAAAGCGCGTGGGTGTTTCATCGAACTCCCATAAAGCGATCAACAAGTTGCTGGGCGAGGTGGAGAAACTTGCAGCAAAGGCGAGCTTCCGTTTTAGCGGTGTCAAGAAGGGCAATAAGGATAAGCCTGAGACAGAGTTCAAAGGTCTCAACATCACGACGATCACAGACTCAAAACAGGCCGCATCCGAACACCGCCTCGTTGGCGGGACCGCGTTTCACTTTTGCACGGAAGATCAACGCGGAACTTATGATTACCTATTTGTCGATGAAGCGGGACAGGTGTCACTCGGTAATCTTGTTGCCATGGCAGGTGCCGCCGCCAATATCGTTCTTATCGGGGATCAGATGCAGTTGCCGCAGCCCGTGCAGGGCGTGCATCCCGGCGAAACCGGACTGTCCTCCCTCGAATATCTTCTTGAAGGCAAGGCGACGGTAGCTGAGGATCGCGGTATCCTTTTGAACGAAACGCACAGGCTGCATCCTGCGTTATGCACTTTTATTTCCGAAGCGATCTATGACGGACGTCTGGAAGCGCATTTCTCAACGGCAGAACGTTATCTCGTACTCAAGCAAGATGCGCATCCCGCGCTCCGGTCGGCGGGATTGTCCTTCGTTCCTGTCGCGCACGATGGCTGCACGCAATCGAGCCGTGCCGAGGCAGAAGCCATCGTGGAACTCGTCACGAACGCCTGTACTCATAGCGTGGTTCGCGATGGCAAAGAGATGCCAATAACGCTGAAGGATATTCTGATCGTTGCGCCGTATAACCTGCAAGTGAATCTTCTCAAGCAGCTTCTGCCTGAAGGCGCGCAGATCGGCACCGTCGACAAGTTTCAGGGGCAAGAGGCGGCTATCGTTATCGTTTCCATGACAACTTCAAGGGGCACCGAGGCTCCGCGCGGAACGGAATTCCTGTTTAACCCAAATCGTTTCAACGTCGCCGTGAGCCGCGCCGAGTGTCTGGCGATTGTCGTTCATGGCGCCGAGCTTTTGGAGGGGGCCTGGACCAAGATCGAGGACCTTCGCCGCCTCAACTTGTTCGCGCATGCCGAAGCGATCGCGCTTCAAGCGAATCCAAAGTGTTAAGTTGCAGCTTACCAAGCACGTGAAACTTGTTAAGCCACTCCAAGAGTTCTTTCGACAGGCGGGGCCGCACAGCGTTTATCAGTTATCCGCATGTTCCATAACATCCGATGGGCGAATTTGTCCTAAGCGCTACTCGGCCGCCTCGCCCGTCGCCTCGATCATCGGCACATCCAGGCTCCCGATCTCCTGCATGGCGCTGCCGGCGATGCCCTGGAGGTCTCCGTAAAGCCCCGCAGTGGAATCGAGCACACTGTTGAGCTGCTCCTCGCGTTTGGCCCACAACCGCGTCATGGTGTTGCGCTCACGATTGAGGTCGGCCTTCATGTCGGTGAACTTCTCCACCACGGCCTGGATGCGATGTCGGAAGCGGGGGCCGGTGAGGTAAGCATACATCACCTCAGTCTTCGTCTGCTGACCTTCTTGCGCCTTTCGGCTGGCGGCGACGTCGATCAGGGACTGGCGGAGCGCGACGGCGAGCGGAATAGCGAAGCGCGGCTCCGCTACCCAGATGTTGTCAACCAGATCGAAACTCTCGACGCCCCTGGGCAGTGCGCTCGAGACGATCAGCGCGACCTCCGCCTTCGCGGCCCGCTGGTCATCGCGCAGTTTGCCCAGCCAGGCGTGATTCCAGGCCTTCGTTCGCTTCGATTCCCAGAGAATCGTGCCACAGCGCTGTCCATTGGCGGCCAGCACCCCGTGCACCACGTCGCCGCCGAACTCACCCTTCGCCACCGGCTCGATCAGGTCACGGGGGAAGCGGCTGCGGAGCAGGGATTCGAGTTCGATTTCGAGCGCTTCGCCCTGCAACTGCTGCGAGCCCTGCTCCGCCTTGCGGCGCAGTTCCTCGATCTGGCGCTGCATGCCGGCGAGCTGGGCCTCCTTTTCGCCGACCTTGGACTTGAATGCATCCTCGGCCTCGATCCTGGCCTTGTCCCGGACGGCGGCGAGATTCTCCTGCACCTTTTTCTCTACGGTCAGTTCGACCTCGCGCTTGGCGTCCTCGAGCTCCCGCTGCTTGCGCAACATATCGGTCTGGGCCTGCTGGGCTTCTGCGAGCTTCGTAGTGTTCGCGGCGAGCATCTGCTGCAGGTCCGCAAGCTGCCGGTCGCGCTGACCAAGATCATCGGCCAGCGCCAGACGGGCTTTCTTTGCCTCGGCTTCGGCGATGGCCGCGCGTTCGGCGCGCATCTTGATCGCCACCTGTTCGTCCAGAGTTTCCCGAGCCTTGGCGAGGTCTTCCTGCGTTTGACGGAGGTGGGCTTCGCGACGGCCAAAGTCGGCTTCCTTGGCCGCGAGCTGCGCCTCGAACTGCTTGCGGGACGCGGCGACGATCGGCGCCGCCAACGATTCGGTCAGCTTGATCTCGGTGCCGCATTTCGTGCAGATGATCTGTGGGTCGCTCACGGTATCGGTCCTGTGGTGATGGTGTGTGATTGTATCCGCATTGCCCGCGCCGACCGTGCTGGATCGCGACGTTATCCCCGGCAATCGGGCCGGCCGCGGCAGTGGCGACGCCCTGTACGGTGCCGTCGGTTTCGGCGTCTCGGCGGGATCGTGCGTCATGTCAGTTCCTCGTGGCGCGGAGGTCGCGGTCGCGCAGGATGGCTTCGACGATCCGGCGAAGCCGGCGCACTGAGCCACCGCGCCAATTGCGCGCCACCGCGGCGTGTTCGGCGCCGTCAAGCGGCGGCACCCAGCTTTCGTCGAGACCACGTTCCCTGGCCAGGTCCGCAATCACGGCCGGCAGCAGCGCACCGAGATCGCCCGCGCTCGGCTTCGGAAACTGAATCACGCGAAAGCGGTCGCGGAGTGCGCCAGGCAAAGGGTCGAGGCTGTTGGCCGTCGCCACGTAGGAGACCTGCGATAGATCGAGATTCGTCTGAAGCGCCGGGTCGGGGTAGCGCGCACTGGTTTCGGGCTCAAGGAAACCGAGGAGGCAATCCCATAGCCGTCCATAGTCATTCCGTACCGCGGCCTTCTCCAACTCCTCAAGCTGGATCAAAACGCTGGCATGTTTGGCCTGTGCAATCGCGAGAAACGGATGACACGGCTCGGCCGAATACCATCGGCGGTCAGTACCACCGAAGACCGCGCCGTCGGCACGCGAGGAGTCCTCGCACCAGACGTTCAGGCCGAGGACTTGTCCGAGCCGACGAGCAAACCGAGATTTGCCCCCGCCAAAACCGCCGACCAAAATTAGCGGACGGAGCTTCACCGTGGTACGACCGACGAGGTCGGTGAGCGCAAAATCGATCACATCTGATGCATAGGGAAATTCGGACAGGAGCGTGCTGCGGACCTGATGCAGCGGCGGTACTGCGACCAGCGGCAACGGCACGTTGATGACGCCCTTGAGCGGTCCGAGGATCTCTTTGAGCTTGACGTTCTTCATCGCCTCGTCGCTCAAACGAGCGACCACGAGGTGATGTTCAGGCACCACTTCGGTCGAAAATGCTACCTGATGCAGGATCTCGGCTTTTTCCTTCGCCTCCTCGCGAGCCTGCTCCTCTTCCTCTTGTTCCCGCCTCGCGGCTTCCTGCGCGGCCGCGATGCGATGCTCCGCCATGCGCGAGCCGATGAACAACGCGTTCGCCACAGCCGACTTGTGTCGTATGATCATGTGGCCGCAGGCCGGCAGCGCCGCCCAGCCGAATACGAATGCCTCAACGTCGCAGCGGAGCTGTTCGTCGCTTTTGTGAACGATGCCCCTGAAGGCGAGCAGCAGAGCCTTTGCCACACGCTGATGATCATCCAAGAACGCGCCGCCCCGCGGCACCGGAAGGCTCAGCAACCGGACGCTGTCGGCAAGGCCGCGCAATTTCGGATCATCGTCGGTGACGGCGCGATGGTCGAGTTCGGCGGCAAGCGCCAGACCGGCGTCCACTTTGAGCGCCGTCGCCCAAGCCGCGTTGAGCGGCAAATTCGGGCAGAGCTGGTCGATCTCGGCCATCAACCGCTGTTCGACGTGACTGGCATTGTCGTTGACCAGCATGGCGTAGCGCAGAAGCCGAGGCAGGCCATTAAGGCGCTCATTACCGTCAGTCGAATCGGCCGCCGCGCCCGTGGCGATGTCGTCCCGCTCGACTGCGGGTAGATCGAAGTCATCGGCGTCGTCGGCCGCGCTCATGCTTCGAGCTCCACCACCAAGGCGGCGTCAAAGTCAGGGTTCTCGGTCCCGTACCCGTGCGGGTTACACAGGACCCTCGTCTTGCCGACGACATAGTCGGACGAGTTGTGAACGTGGCCATGCACCCACAGCGTCGGCTGGTAGCGCTCGATCAGCGCGGACTGGTCGCTAAGGAACGAACCCGTCACGGGATCGCTCCGGTACTTCGGATGAATGGAGTTCCAATGCACTGCGGTGTGAGAGATAATGACGGTGGCGGTACCTTCGAACGGCGTCGGCAGAACGCCTTCCAAATACGTCTTGGACCGGTGATGCAGCAGCGCCGCTTCCTGCGGCCTGAATCTCAGCCACGGCTTCTTCTGCCAGCCGATCAGGCGGTGGTCGTTCATGCCCTTTGCGCAGGCATTCATTGTGGCAGCTTGGTTGGCCTCACCAAAAATCCGGTAGTCAGTCCAGAGCGTTGCCCCCAGGAAGCGGACGCTGCTGGACGCGCCTGCGCCACGCAGCGTGATGGTGTCGTTCTCCAGCACATGGATATTGAAGGTGGGACCATGGGAGCGAGCCAACACCAGTTCATCCGGAACGAAGCGCCGGTAAAATTCGTGATTGCCCATCGTCATCACGATGGGAATGTGCAGCGGCACGATCTCGCGCAGGCACTCGAAGGCGCGGAGCACGCCCTCGCAGGTGTCGCCGGCGACGATGACGACATCGACGTCATCCGCGATCGTAATCTTCTTCACGGGGCCGACGTCAACATGGAGATCCGAAAAGATCTGCAACTTCAAGCGTCGTCTCCGTCGCGGGGGCGTTCCCGGAAAGCAGCCAGCAGCACCGTCTCGGCCTCGCCGAACTTGTCCGGGCTGTCCGAATAGCGCCGGCCGTAGGCGAGCCACGATTCGGCGAGTTCGGTGGCGTAGGGGTGGTCAAGGTCGGTCAAGCCCAAGACCTGCGCCAACACCAGCGCCGCCGCCGCATTACCGTCAATCGCGCAGTTTAGCAGCGCCGTCATGGCGATGTCGGCCCTCAGCGTGATCTCCTTGATCGGCATCATCGAGAGGGTGGCGCCGATGGCAGCGGCCGGATCTCCATTCAACGCGGCCGCGAAATCGTCACCGCCGTGGAGCACATCGATCTGTTCGAGCGTCGTCAGCAGGAGGAGGCGCTCAGCGCCGCCGAGCGCGTTCGACGGCAACCGACGCCACCAGGCGAGCGGCGAGGTATCCTCTGCCTTGAATGGCCAAGGGCGCTCACTCTCGGAGGCCGCCGTCATCGGGTCGTAAGCTGCCAGCCTGGAAGCCTGCGCTCCACAGACAGGCAACGCTGAGGTTTTGGTATCCGCCTCGTTCTTACGCATGCAACTTACTCTCGTTCGCCCGGATCAGCGGGTCGGCGCAAAGACAACAGCAAGCTGGCGACTTGCCAGGACGTCGCCAGCTTGGTGCGCAGGCGTGCCTCAAGCGGCATCTGGCCGAGCTTGTCGGACATCATGAGAGCCGCCCCGGGATCATCAAACGCACACGACAACAGCACCGTCATTGGGAAGTCGACCTTGATCCCGATCGAGGCCGGCGCTTTGCAGTTCATGACCAAGCCGATGGCGGCTTCAGCGTCGCCCGAAGTGGCACGCTGCCACTCCGGGATCGTCGACGTGGTAGCCCGAACAAACGTGATGACCTCGGTCTTCGTCGCGTCGTCGAACGTCTCGGCCGAAATGGTCCGCCAGTAGCGAAGGACGCTGGGCCACGACTCGCCCATGGCTTCGTCACCGCGTCCGCAGTCATCATTGTCAATCTCGCGCAAAGGTAGCCTCCATCGTTCACGCTAGGCGAGGCCTGCGCGGCGGGTCGGTGTTGTCGTCGTCGTCATTGCTCGTGGATCAGTCTCCGAAGATCCACGGCGGGCCATGCCATGCCTCGCCGGGCCACGCACCGGCACGGGGAGCTATTCGAGCGAAACTTCCTCCACCTGGAAGCGCCCGTATTCGGGGGTAAAGTCGCCGAGGCCAAACAAACCGGCCATGCGATAGAATCCGACGATGTCGTTGCGGTCGAGCAGCGAGGGCAGATAAGTGCCGTGCACGACGGCGCTCCAGCCGTCGAAGATCGGGCGGGTCCTGACAGTGAGCGTGCCCCGGCTTCGGATCCGGACCACGGCACGGTGCCGGAAGCGCTCTTCGGCCCAGAGCTCAGCGGCGGTCTTGGGACCATCGAACTGCAGCAGAGCGGCGCCATCGGCGCGGAAAGCAGCCTTGGTCGTCTCGCCCATGTTGGACTTCTTCGCACCATCTACGCAGACGCTCTTGATCATATTCTGCGGCAGGCAGGGCGCTCCGTGATGCAGGTACAACGAACCGTGGAATTCCAGCTCTGCAATCCGCAGGTGATCAGCCTCGGTCTTCAGGCGCTTCGACGTCACCGCGTCCAACGCCTTCGCGTAGTGGTCGAGCGGGTCACCGAGACGGGAGTTGCGCATAAGCATCGGGCCGACACCGACCAGACACAGGGAAATGTGCTCAATGCTCATCAGGCGATCTCCAAAGCCAGGCGGTAGTCGAAAAGCGGAGGCGGCGACGCCACCGGCACGTAGTTCGGCGGCAACACGGGGGAACGGGCGTACTTGCGCGCGCGCTCCATGCAGGTCACGTGCAGGTGGCAATCGTGGCAGAGCGTGGTGAGATCCTCGGCAAGCTCGCAGCGGAAATTGCGGTAGGTGCGATGATGGACCTCGAGCCGCGTCTCCGTGCCAGAGGCGAAGCACAGCCGGCAGCGGTGGCCGGCAGCACGGAGCTCGGCCAGGCGAGCCGGACTGGTTTGCCAGGCGACGCTGCTGATGTAGCGTCCGTAATCGTCCGAGTCGCGGCGAGCGGCCGCAGAAGGGTTGGGAGAGAACGCGGGAATGGCGTACGCGGTGAGGAAGCGTGGGCAGTCGATCAGACAATCACAGGGCTGACCGGTAGCATCGGGAAACGTCATTGGGTCCTCTGGGCTTCGATCGTTTCTGCGTTCGCTGGAATAATGTCAGCGATCTAGGTCCAAGAGTCAACGGTTCGCTGGAAAAATTCCTGCAAAGCTATGATATGGTTAATAAAGTCTCACCCATCCAAGATATTTGGCCTTCGCCTCGTCTCATTCGTGCGGGGCGCGCGTTGGCGGGTGTCGACCAAGCGACGTTAGCTTTGGAGGCGGGCGTGACCCGGCAGGCGGTCAGCGTTATCGAGACGGACGAGAGCGAAAAGATGGATCCTCGCCGCCGAAAGATTCTTGAAGCGATGCAACGAGTGCTGGAAGACAAGTACGGCATTGAATTCTTCGCGGCATCCCAGAATTCTGGCGAAGGCGTCCGTTTCCGGAAGTAGCAGCGAGCCGGAACCGCCAAAAAGGCCGCGTTTATCCCGTTCGAAAGGATGATCAGCGATGAGCCGCACGGTGCTGGTTGTGGATGATGATGCCAGCGTGCTCGAGGAATTGCCGGCATGCTGAAGGATCTCGGCTACCAAGTAATCAGCGCTGAAAGCGGCCAGGAAGCTCTCGATCAACTGAGGCGGAAATCGATACTTAGACCTCGCGTCGCTACGTCGCCGAGAGCGGGTCATCCGTCTGATAGTTCGAATGAGAACTCCGTCCACGTGCAATCTCCTCGAAAATCGAGCGTTGCACTTGGACGGTGTAGCCGTCTGGCGGGGAGTCTGTGTTTCCCCTTGGTCTTAACTTAGGCCTTGCAAGAAGTTCCGGCAAAGCTGGATTCGCAAGGTAAGGACTTCGGTCGGCTGGTTCGCCTTTCCCGGAGTCCTCGCCGGTGTCGAAGACTTATTGAATCGTTTGCCCCGAAGGCGACTTCGTCGCTGCCTAAGATCGCGACCTTTCGTGACTGGCTGCTCGCGGAGGCCTCGAACGACCTACACCAGCTCAAATCGTTTACCGGAACGTCGAAGACGAAGCGGCGGTAATAACCAAACTGTTTGTACTTGCCCAATTGTCGCTTGGGAGGCCTTCCTGGCTGGTGAACCACCGGAAGTGCGTTGACGCTCGGTGCGGTTTTAACCCCACGACCGGAACAGAAGGCCCCATACTTTTGTTCAATGGTCCGGAGTCCAACTAAGGAGAAGGGCTATGATCGCTAACAGACTTATGATCTTTGGCGCGGTGCTGGCCTTCAGCGCCACCTCCGCGTATGCCGGTCCCTGCAACACGGCGAGCCGCGATGCAGGATCAGGGAATGTTCCGGGCTATACCGGACAAACCACTGGTTCTACAGCAGCTGATTCCAAGCAGCATCCGCCGACGTCTTCGATGAGCAAAGCCACAGAGCGTAGCGCAACGTCGTCGGAAGACGCGCAGCGCCAGATGCAGAGCCAGCCGACCGCTGCCGAGCAATCAACGGCGGCAAAGCCCGCACCGTCCGAGCAGCCACCGGACAGGACGGCAGGCACCGTCGAGCAGACCCGTCCTGCGCCCACCGAACAATCAAAGAAGGCGACGGCCGGTGCGGCCGAGCCCGCGCCGTCCGAGCAGAAGGTGGCGGCCGGTCAGGACTGCTAGAGCGGGGAATAGTCCCAAGGGCCCCCACATCGAGGGCCGGCCGAACGCCTAGGCCCTCGATTGGCCGCCGCTAAAGACGGCGCATAACAATTCGACAAATTTCATGTACTTGAGACAAAGAGGTTATCTGGACCGGTGCCGATTTCTTCCGTCCCCGAGCTGAATAACGCAGGTGTTGTCGCCAGTGGGTTTTGATCTAGTAAGGTCGAAAATGCTTTGTCTTTCAATGAGGGTTGACTGACACTCTCTCCGCCACACTGCTTCTCCATCGTGCCCGACCACTAGAACCGACAGCAACGCAATGCATGGCGCGACAGCAGCTGCTGCGCATTGTTCCGTGATGTTACCCGCGAGATCACGAAAAGATTTCCTGCAGGCCCATCCTCCCGTGTAGAGCCCGACGAGGACGATCAGGGCCGCCGACACGTAGGGCGTGCGATGGGCAACGCGGCTGGAACCGCACGAACGTGCCGCAGGCCGAGCGCAGCCAAACCGCGGCCGACCGAAACTATCAAGTGGACTTTTCAGCGGGGATTCGATCGAGGCGTAATCGATGTCGATGATCGGTTAGTAGGCGAGCTCCTCCCATCACTGCGGCCAGCGTTCCCAATCCTGTCCCGCCGGCGATCAAGAACATGATCAAAAGCTGGTATTTAACCGCGTCTATCGGCTCGACGCCTGCAAGGATTTGACCGGTCATCATCCCCGGAAGGGAGACAAGACCGATCGCAGCCATCGCATTGATCGTTGGCATCAGCCCGCTCCGCATTGCGTCCCTCAGCACCGGCAGCAGAGCCTGGTACCGGGTGCCGCCAAGCGCAAGGCAAGCTTCTACGGCCGCCTTTTCACGCACCAAGCCGTTTGTCAGCACGTCCAAGCCCAGGCTTATACCCGTCATGGTGTTGCCCAGGATCATGCCCAACAAAGGCAGCGCATACCGTGGGTGATACCAGGGATCCGGACGTAGCTCCGTCAGGAGCGCAAACATCGTAACGATGCCGGCGGCGAGTAGCGTGCATCCCGCGCCCAAGCCGTAGCTCCAAATGCCTGCTAGGCGCCGCTTCTGTCGCGCGACGATCTCCCGTGAGGCGAAGAGAACCATGATGAAGGCCGCGAGCGCGGTCCAGAGCGGCGACACCGCGGCAAACAGGAACGTCAGTACGTATCCAACGAGCACCAGTTGAAGCACCATCCGCACAGTCGCGATGGCCAGCTGTCTTTCAAGCTTTAGGCGGAGAACAAGCGAGAGAGCACCGTCCATGACAACAAGAAGCGCGGGCAGGATCAAATCACCGTATGCCAGTTGGATGTAAGTCACGGCCGATTTTCCTTGATGCCACCATCAGCGCTCATCACAAGGATCCTCGATCCGACGCGGCGCGCCTGGGCGGTATCGTGAGTACTCCAAACGACGCTCGTTCCATTCGAAACCCGTTCAGCGATCAAGGACTCCGCGGCAGCAGCGGATGCGGAGTCAAGCGCCGAGGTTGGCTCGTCCAGCAGAAGCACCCGCGATTGCAACATGAGTGCCCGTGCAAGCCCCAAACGTTGTCTCTCGCCGGTCGAAAGTCTTTGAATCGACCAAGCTCCGCAGTTGGGCGGCAGCCCCAACCGTGTGACCAGTGGTAAGGCATCATCCCAGCCCGTGAAGTGCTCCTGCACGATGTCGGACCACCAGCCAGGCTCGGCGGCGAGGTAGGTCACTCGCTTTCGCCAGGCGGGGGCGGGCATCGCCTCCCTGAGCGTTCCATCCAGCTTTACCGTTCCCTGGTTGGGATCGAGATCCGCGATGGAGCGCAGCAGCTGGGTCTTCCCGACCCCAGAGGGCCCTTGCAGGGCGACGCATTCGCCGTCCTGCAAGTCGAATGACACGGAAATGTGCAGGCGCTTGAGCCCGTTCACCGTCAGCATGGTGTCAAGGCTTGCCCTGCAGCCGATCGAAAACCCGCGTGGCGATCTCTGCCGGCGCCTCGGCCGGGTAAGGATGCACCGAGCTGACATTGATTTCGCCAAGTACGTAGCTGTCGGCTCCATCGGCCAGGACCGGACCGAGCATGAAGTCGGCGTCCCAGATCATAGGCAAATCATGTCGCGGAATATCCAACAACGACATGAGCTGTGGCGTCCACTCCTCTTCCATCAACCGACGCAGCCGCTGGAAGCGCGGGTCTGCGTTGGATGTGTACAGCCGTGGTCCGGCCTCGGAACGTGCGGCGGGCGAGTCGACCAGGACCTTGACTTTGTGATGACCGAAGCCGGCGCAGCGATCGCCCGCCATATAGCAGCGCACGACGCCTTCGCTTAGGCGAGGCTGGTAGGGCTGATCGACGACGCCGCCGTCCTCGAAATACTCCACGCAGCGATGGAGGAAAGCATCCAGGGTCAGGTCCTCGGACGCGTCCTTGGTCGCGTCCAGCACCCTTATCATGGTCATGGCGGAATTCGGCAGCCTCTCGACTTTCCAGACGCCTTGGCCACCGTTGCCGCGATTGCGCTTGATCACGCGCGGACCGGAGGCCAACCGTGCCGGCAGCTCGGCGCGCATCGCCTCGGCGGTCTGATACAGCGCCGTATCGCTTCCCCAGCCCATCGAGCGGGTGCGATAGAGTACCTCCTTGGTGCCCATCTTGAGGATGACGTCCGGATGAGTGCTGACCCACACGCCCCGCGCCGCGACGTCGCGCAGCATGGCGTCCAGACCGGCGCGACTTCGGCCGTCTTGAATTGGATTGACCCAGACGAGCACACCGTCGACCGCGAGCAATTGTTCGCGGATCTCCTCGGCAAAGCTTTCATCATAGATCGCGGGGCTTGCCTTGATGCCGAGGGCGGCGAGCGCTTCGAAAACCTGCACGAAGCGGCTGTTCTGCGGCGTTGCATTCCGTCGCGCGGCAGCGTCGCCTCGCGAGAGAATGGCCACGGAGTGTATGGAAGGGGACCGACGTTCGTTATCCATGCGCGAGCTCCACTTGGTGCGTGCTGCGCAGAGCTTGGACCGAAGTCTCACGGGGAGTCTGCCCATCCCCTTGGAAACATTTTACGGAGATGGTTCTGACGTTTCAAGCCGGCGTTAATCGCCAGCGCCGTCGGATTGTGAACCATGACCAGGCTGACGAACCGGGACAAAGGAGAGAGATTGCCGATGCACATCGAGAGGAAGCCCCGAAGGAGGGTCGCGCGGCCTCCTTCAGCTTCTCGCTCTGTACTTCAAAGGTAACGCCGCGCTCGGCGCCGCTAACAGCGCCTCGATAGCTACTGGCGATCCCGGTTCTCTGGACGGGCGCGCCAGTCTCGGCCGACCGTCTGACGGCTGTCGTCGGGTGCTGCCTGACCGCTGTGGTCGTTCTCGCCGCCTTGGGCTTTCCAGTCGCGTCCGATCTTGACGTCTTCTGCGCGGCTGCGATCCTGCTCGCGCGATTGCTCCGACTGCTGAGGCGGCTGTGCCTCCTGGACACGCGTCGACTGCGCTTGGGCGCCGGCTCCGCCGAATGCGAAAACCACCACGAAAGCGGAAAAAGCAGCAAGCAATGGAGAACTTTTCATGGAGCGTCTCCCTTCCTCATCAGAACTCTGCAGCAATCAACTCGCCGGAACGCGCATTGTTCGTAACGCGAGCACGTTTTCGCCCGCGCCGCGGCTACGCCCCGTGCACGAGCAAGGCGACTGGCCCGCCGTGGCCGGTAAAGGCTGGCAGAAAGTAGATTTCCTCCGCGATCGACCGCCAGAGGGCATTCTTCCGCACGTTACCTCCACGATTACCTGGTACACTCATTTGTAAGACTTCATTAGGCTCCTAGATTAGGCTCTTAGTCATCTCGTTTGGTGCGATCCTTCGCCGAACATCCGCAACGGGAAGCCGAACGTTAGGCCGGCGCGTATTTCATTCACCGGATGGCCATTCGTGAGGGCATGACGGAGCCCGACGTCAAAACTCAGATTGTCACGGACACGCCAAATGAGACCAATCAATCCCGATATCGTTTCCGACTGACCAAATTCATTCTCGTAAAAAACCTCCGCGACCGGTCGGACATCCCATTTCGATGGTCCTTCGATAATGGCTCCGATAAACACATCACCGTGATGTTCGCGGGTCAGTGCGACCTCACCGTTCAAGTGGATCGTTCCCCAATCCCATCGCTGTGATACGATGCCGGCGAGACTAGCGCCGACGCCCGAATTGCCGGTGCTGTCCGGAAGCAGAACGCCAAATTCGGTCGCAACGCTCGGGCCGCTCTTGTCCTGCAGGCTGCCGGGCTGGATGACATGTTTGAGGAATGCTCCCGCCGCCGTCAGGCTGGTTGGGCCTGAGGGCGAGAGCGATGTCTGGCCCTGGCCTTCGAACACGGCCTCCCAGCCCTCACTCAACCCGAAATTAAGGACCGTTGCCGGCGCGATGAGGGTCGTTGTCCCTTCCTCGCGTAAACGTCCGGCGGGCCTTTCAATTACCCACAATTTCTGCACCGACTATGGCCCCCAGCGCGATGTCGGTCAGGCGCGATAGCCCGCGCCACATGACCGTGTTGCCGGGCGGAGGATCGTGGGCGCGGGCGAGATAGCCGCCGAGCCTGGCGATCTTGGCCAGGTAATGTGAGAGGGTTTTCCGTCGAGCTTGCGGTTTGTCATTCACGAGTCGATCGAGCAGGGCGATTTCAGTTGCGGTCAACGCAAGAGTCGGTAGCGCCCCTGGAGCTGCGCGATTGAGCATCGTCATCCAGAAGACCCGCCAACTGAGGATGCAAAAGACAGAGATCAGGTTGGTCAGACGCTGGGCGGTCCGGAGCTTCGATTCCTCAGCTTTGCAGCCCGATTTGAGGATCTTGTGGAAGACTTCGATTTTCCATCTTAAGGCATACCATTCGAGTTTCTCGATTGCGTCGGCGCGTGAGCCCACAGGCAGATCTGTAATCAGCTTCCACTCGATCTTCTTTCTGTTCTTCGGCGTTACGCGCTCTTCGGCATGGATCACCGTCAAGATCAGCGCAGGATAGCGCTTCTGCTTCCCAATTGGCGGCAGGACGCGAATCTTGCGATATCTGATCTCAAGGACGGCTTCATCGGGATCGCCGTTGTTGTTTCTGACGTCGATGCGATGCAGTCCTTTGACGGCGACCTCGTCCATTTCGTCGGCGATCGTGTGATCCCCATCCCCAGCCAAGCGATTAACGCAAGTCCTGATCACGAAATGCGTTCCAGCTTCGCGAGCCGCGCAGAACAGCTCATAGATGTCGCTCTCGCGATCACCGATATGGATGCATCGTCCCGGATCGCGCAGCAGCTCTGTGGATTGCCGGACATTATCCAGCCATCGGACGCTCTCCTTCTTCTCGATGGGAACGCGCGTCGGGTTGATCTTCTTTTTAAGCGCGGCAGTCCCCTTGAATTTCTTTCGGGTCCAGAATTTGACGGCCGTCAGTCCAAGCGGCAGCCCCTCGGTCGTTACCGCCAGGCTCGAGTGCATCAGGATGCCGCAAACCGTGTGCGATCTCAGGCGGCCGGCCTTGTCCCGGCCGCTGTTTATGCTCTTGGTGATCCCGATCGCGTCTGAGTCCTCCCTTCGATAGCTGAACTCGGTTGTATCATGGAGCACCAGAACAGCACCGCCTGTGGCAATCGTGCGCTCACGCGTCGATTGAAAGTGGCCTGCCAGAATGTCCGCCTCACTGACCCGGTCGTTGGAGAAAAAACGATAGGCAGCCTTTGTGTTGGCCCAATCCTGGCAAACCAGCGGAATGCTTTCTCCCATGGCGCTCCCGATCTGCGCCACCAGTTTGCGGAGCCGCTTGTTCAGGCGCTCGTCGGCAAGGCTGCAGCCCGCGAGCTCACGATCAAACCATGCGCCTGCTTCTCCGTCCATTGGCACCACCCCCGCGAATCGGTGCCAGACAAGGAATCACGGTCGATTCCTGCGATGCAACAGTTTATGCGCTCCCTCAGCCCACTCGGCTAAATGTGGGTAATTGAAAGCCGGCGGGCTGGAGTTCAACTTCCAATTCGCCGGGAGCGGCCACAGCAGCGTCGGTCCCGTCAAACGGGCGATAGGCTAGGGCGGGGGTTGACCATGTGGTAACGCTGACAACGACGGCTGATCCCGCAGCGATCCAGCTGGATGGTCGGTGTTTTGAGGATTCTCGGAATGCGGACATATGCTCGTCTCGCGGCGATCAAACTAAGGAACTGGCCGAAACACCCAAACCGCCGGCGCTTCTGGGCCTGCGCGGGCAGCGACCAGCAGACGATCCAATTCGGGCACAAACAGCGATGTGCGCGCGCCCGAAATCGTCGGCATGCGGGCAATTCGGCGATATCCGGTGCCGTCCGGCTCCAAAACGTCTAGGAACCCGGCGCCGCAGCTGATGTAAACGCGGTCGCGTTTCGCATCTACGAACACGTCGTCGGCATCGCCGCAGGTCTCCATAGAAGAAGTGAGCTTGCCGTCCGCCGCGGAGAAAACGCCAAGCTCCGCGGGAGCCCGAAAGATCACAAGAACGCTGTGGCGGGCCCGATCCAGCGCCATGGGGAAATTCGCCCCGCGATTGCGTATCGACCATTCTCCGATTTGCTTGTGCGAGACGCGATCCACCACGGCGATACCGTGCGCATCGGGCACGTTAACGAAGATGTGGCCGGTGTCCGGATCGATCTGGAAGGATTCGGGGTGCGCCTTCAGCGGGACATCACCGATCTTGCTTCGGGTCGCGGGATCGATCTCGGCCAACGCTCCGCTGCCGTATCCGATGAACACACGATTGGTCGCCGCATCGATGCGGATATTGTCTGCGTCGTCTCCAAGCTCAATTTGTCCGATGGGCTTGTAGCTATTTCCATCAAATAGCCGCACAGAGCCGTCTCCGGCATTGGCCACATAGAGAGTGTCGCTCGAAGGTTCGTAGCCGACGCCCTGAGGTTCCTTCAAACCAGAAATCCGGCTGATCACGTTGCGACTCGCGAGATCGACAATTGCAACGCTGTCGTTGCCCAGTTCGGCGATGAAGAGACGTTTCCGCTTCAAGTCGATCGCCATGTGGTCGATGCGGCCATGCACGTCGCCCAATGGAAGCTTGGTCTCGAGCTGGAGTGGACTTGCGTCAGCACACAGGGCTGGTGGTGGCAAACCAAAGATGTTGGCCAGCGCAACCAGGACGCCGGCCAACTCCGGTACCATTTTCTGTAGTGGATGAAGCGTGGCCATATCATCCCCCGAGACGAACGATACCACACCTAGAGATGCGCTATCGGGTGGAGCGTTGCTAGTCCAAAGGCTGCTCAACCGTCTTGAACTGTTCACCATCAAGGAGAACGATTGATGCCACGGGATGTCCGTCTTTCAGACTGGGCATCACGCTTATTGCACGGGCTTTTGCGGCTGGCGCCGTGGCCTTGTCGACCGCCTCCTTCAACGACCTGTTTGCCTTCGCCATTGTGGCGCTCTGCGAATTCGCCGCCTTGAGGTCGTCTCCCTCCGTAATCGGTTCGATCCGCAGAATCTGACCAGTCACGTGGTTCACCAGGGCCTCGAAGAACTTGCCGTCTTTTGCGCTATAGACCGAGAGCTGGAGTTTGCCGTCCTCGACCTCGAATTTGGCTGAAATGGGCTGACCGCCTTGTTCGCTGGCGGCGAGCCCTTGTTGCAGATTGATCTTCGCTGGATCCAGTAGCTTGATCAGCGCCTCCTGGCCTTCGTCATCATCGTCCGCCAGGATTGCGCTATGGTTGGCGAATCCTATCAAGGCGGCGACTCCGAGAACCGATGCGCCGGCCGTCATTAGCATCATTTTTCTTCGGGTCATCTTGATCTCCATCGGTGGGTAGTGTCGCCCCCAGAAGTTCGCTCTACGTCAGCTAGTGGACCATCACCCAGGTTGGCTGCAGCAGCGGGAACGCAATCAAGCCGAGGGCACCCGTCGCGGCGATGAGCAGCGGGTTACTGACTTTCCAGCGAAACAGGATGGCGAGCGAGGCCACCCCGATCAGAGCCGTGAGCCAGTCGCCGATCGCAATGCGTCCCAGCAGGATGCAGGCGCCCAGGATGGTTCCGATCGCCGCCGCGTAGGCTCCCTTGACGAACCCCTGAACGTTTGGGTTGCCGCGATGACGCGCGAGCAGGGGGGCCGCGATCAGTACGAGGAGAAATGACGGCAGGAAAATCCCGACGGTGGAGACCACTGAACCCCAAAATCCGGCGACGAGGTAACCGACAAAGGTTGCGGTGATCACGACCGGCCCGGGACTGATCATCCCGATCGCCACTGCGATCAGAAACTGCCGCTGATCCAGCCAGCCGAATTGCTGCACAAGTCCTTGTTCGAGGAACGGGACGATCACGAGGCCGCTACCAAAGGTGAGCGAGCCGGCCTTGAGGAAGAACAGCAAAAGTTTCCCCAGAATCGAGCCCGAAGAAGTCGGTGCGAGCTGTGCCAGAACTGGCGCCACCGTTACCGAGAGTGCAGGCGGCGTTCGCTTGAACAGGCTGCCGTAATACAGAATGCCGACAATGCCCGCGCCGATGAACAGCAGTGCCACCTCGGCCTGCAGAATGACGGTGACCACAAGGCAAACCGCTGCGATCGACCATTGCAGCCAGTCTTCCATGCCGAGCTTGGCAAGCCGGTAGCAGGAATGCAGGATTAGTGCGATCACAGCCGGGCTGACGCCATAAAAAATGGCGGTTACCGGCTGGAGGTCGCCCAAATAGACATAGAGGGCACCCAGCGCAGCCACGATGACGAAGTTCGGAAGGATGAAAGCCCAGCCACCGGCCCAGGCGCCCCAGAAACCGCAGCGCAGATAGGCGACGTAGATGCCGACCTGGATCGCGAGCGGGCCGGGGAGCGACTGGCAAATCGCGATCGCCTCACGCATTTGGTCCTTCGTGAGCCATTTCTTTTCATCGACCAGCTCGCGCTCCATTTGGCCGACCAGCGCGACGGGACCGCCGAAACCGAGAAACCCAAGCCGCAGGAAGTAGCGTACCAACTCGCCGATGTGCCCGTGTGGAATTATGGTCGATGTCGTCATGTCATGCCCCGCCATTGATATCTCGAACAGCAATGCTGCCGCCGGCAGTTGCTAGAACTGGCTGTTTAATGCTGACCGGCAGTGGTCGTGGCCGCTCAAATCTGCCAACGAGCGGCAGCACCACCAGGAAATGCAGGAAATAGTAGGCGGCACCGAGTCGGCTGAGGACCAACCACATTCCTTGCGGAGGGTTACCGCCCGCGAAAACGAGAAGAACGCAGTCAACCACCAGGATCCAGAAAAACACGCGGAAGACCGGTCTGAAGCGGGCCGAGCGAACCGGGCTGGGATCGAGCCATGGCACCACGAACAGCACCAGAATGGATCCGGCCATCGCAGCTACGCCAAGAAGCTTGTTCGGAACTGATTTCAGGATCGCGTAATACGGCAGTAGGTACCATTCGGGCACGATTTCCGGCGGGGTCACGCCGGGATTGGCGGGGATCGAATTGTCGGGATTAAGCAAAGCGCCCGGCTCATAGAAAACGAACCAGCCGAACACCAGCAGGAAGACCGCGAGTCCTAGCAGGTCTTTGACTGTGTAATAGGGATGGAAGGCAAGCGTGTCCTCCGGATTCTTGGCCTCGATGCCGTCCGGGTTGTTGGAGCCGAACCGGTGCAGCGCGACGAGGTGCAGGAGCACAACCGCGACGATTACGAACGGCAGCAGGTAGTGCAGGGCGTAAAACCGATTGAGGGTGGCATTGCCGACCCCAAACCCGCCCAGCAGCCAGGTGACGATGCCGTCACCGACGAGCGGGATGGCGGAGAAAAGATTGGTAATGACGGTGGCGCCCCAAAAACTCATCTGGCCCCAGGGTAATGTGTACCCGAAGAATGCGGTCGCCATCATCAAGAGCAAGATCGCGACGCCCATTATCCAGAGCAGCTCGCGCGGCGCCTTGTAAGACCCGTAATAAAGCCCGCGAAATATGTGGATGTACACCGCAGCGAAGAACATCGATGCGCCGGTGGTATGCAGATATCGGATCAGCCAGCCATAATTCACGTCACGCATGATGTGCTCAACGGAATTGAAAGCACCGTTAACCGTCGGCGTGTAGTTCATCGCCAGTGCGATGCCGGTCGCGATCATGATCAGCAGCACGATGCCCGCCAGCGATCCGAAATTCCAAAGATAGTTCAAATTCCTTGGCGCCGGATAATCGTGCAGTTCATGGCGCAGAAAAGTGAAGATCGGCAGCCGACAATCGATCCAGCGAACGACTGGATTCGAAAACTCTGAAGTGCTTCCGGGGTGATCATCGATGCCTTGCGTTGTCATTTACAGGTCCTGATCAATTGCGGTCGGTCGGTAGTTGTAGAATTCCTTCGATAGACAAGCCCAACCCGGAAGGTTTCATCTCGATGCGGTCGCCCGAGAGCCAGACTTCGTAACAGCCATCGTCTGGTTCTTCGAAGTAAACACAGATCTCGTTCCTCTCGATGGTCCACTTGCCAGCTTTCATCTTGCCGTCTGAATAACTTCGCAATGTGCCGTCACGGTCGTAGACGTCACGGAAATGCACTTCATCAGTGAGCTGCATCCCGATGAATTTGGCCCGAATTTGCATGCCGGACAGCTTCTGCGCGCTTTCGGCGGCGACCGCGCTGCTTTCAAGCGCGGCCGAGACCAGTGTTGCGATCGCGAGCGTAGTCAACTTCACCATCGCGGCGTCCAATCGTGAGGAGGTCCGCGCTTCACGATTTTTTCCCGCAGGCCTTCATGCAGATCTTGTATTCGGTCTTGCATGCGGGGCCGGCGTAGTTCTTCATGCACGCCGCTGCTGTTCGCTGCATACTTTGCAGCTCGTTTGAGCCTGCACCGCATTGTTGGCGCAAGGCCGACGAGCATCAGCAACGCTATCGCACAGGTTCTCATGGTGAGGTTTCCTAAGGTTGTTTGAATGAAGGCGCCTAAGTCTTCATGCTCGCGGTCTTGTCGAGTGCCGCACGGAGTCCCTTGGCAAGCTTTAATGCATCGTCAACAGCCCAGAAATGCAGGAAGAACAGCCGCGGCTGCTCGCCCAGCATGTGGCTGTGCACTGCGGTGACGTCGATGCCATTCGATCGCAGGGCGCGGATCACCGGATTGACCTCGTCATTGGTGAGCACAAAATCGCCGGTGATTGCGGCTTTGCCGCCGCCGGTCGGTTGAAAATTGATGGCAATCGCCACGCCCATGGGGCCGACCGGCGCCATCACCATGTCATTTTCCTTGATGGGATCGGTGCGCGGCACATTGAACTGGTAAACACCGCCATTAGCCTGGCCTTTGACACCGATCAGCTTGTCGAGTTGTGTGGTATCGAGATCGATCGCTGGCGGCGGCGAAGCTGCTGCGGGCGCGGTCATCGGCGTCTTGCTGACCACCAAGGCGTCACGAATGGTCGTGGCCATCTTGACGGGGTCACCATGACCGCCGACATGCATGTAAAATGTAGCAGGGCTGGCTCGCAACAAATGATTATGTACCGCCGTGATGTCGAGGCCACCCTCGATCATCTTCAGCATGACGGGATTGACCTCGCTTTCGAGCAGCACGAGGTCTCCCATCACCATGGCTTCGCCATGCATGGGTTTGAATGCAACCCAGCCACCGAGTGCCAGCGCCGGCTTGATTGTGACGCCATCGAGAGTCACCGAAAGGTCGGAGCGCGGAAAGCCGTAACGGTGCACATCATCCGAGACGACGGGCTTTCTGCCAAAGACGTCGTCGACCTTCTGCCAGTCGATGTTTGCAGCATGCGCGGACGTGACAAAAGGTTCGGCAAGAACCTGCCAGTCGAATTTCTGCGGGTAAGCTCCGGTGCTGACGGAAGCTGCGATAACTGAAACGATAATGCCAAGCAACTTGCGCATGGTTCGGTCCTCCTTGGTTGGTTTAGCGAGCGCCATTGTTTTCAACACGACGTCATTTCACTCTGTGCTTCTCGACGATGGCGTCGAAAGTCTCTTGATCCTTGTTCGCTCGCATCCTGATATTGGCTCCGGACATCCAGACTTCATTGCAATCGAGCGCCTCCAGGTTTGGATTCGACATGCAGAGCTTGTTGTTCTGGATTTTCCAGGACCCGGTCCACTTCTGGCCCTGCTCGCCGCTTATGAGAACGCCGTCGGGCCGCAGATAGATGACCCAGTGGGAACCATCGGTAATATTCTTGCCGATCACCCTTGCGCGGATTTCCGTTTCACCAAGCAGTTTGAACGTTTCCTCCGCGTGCGCAGTCCATCCACAAACCGTCGCAGGCAACAGAATTGTCAGCGCAAGGATTTGTGCCGTTCGGCAGCTCATGACCGAGCTCCGTCGTAAGCGTGCCCGCATCGCCAGCCAATTGTGCATCTCTGCGCAAGGTATCTCGCACGCGGCCATTAGCCTTCGCGGCTGTACTGATCGTACAGCTTCGCAGCGTTGTCCCAGCGGATTGCTTCCATATAGATGTCGACATAGCGCGCGGCCGCCGCACCGTAGTCCATGTGATAGGCGTGCTCGTACATGTCGAGCACCAGCACTGGCCGGCCGCCGGCAAGCGTCGTGGTGTGGTCCGCCGCCCATTGATTGACCAGGCGTTTGTCGCGCGGCGAGTAGGACAGGATCACCCAGCCGGAGCCGCCGCCCTCTGCCTTGCCCATCGCGGCAAATTCCGCGCGCCAGCGCGCCGCTTGCGCCGGCACCACCACCGAGTCCGTCGAAATATATCTCGTGCAGGATCATCGAGTTCGCGGCGATCAACTCTTCGCGCTTCAGGCCGTTGACTATGAAATTCGGCGCCTTGGTGAAATCGAGCTCGGCCAGCTGCGTGCCGATCGCGTTGAGGCGCTTTACGGCGCCAACGTAGTTATTCTCATAATGGCTTACGAGAACCTTCTCCGAGATGCCCTTGATGGACTTCGGGTCGAGTGACAGGGGTTTTGCTTGATATGGCATCGTTCTGGCTCCGTTCGGTTGGTTAGTTTGGGCGAATGCAGGGCTCGCCGCCAGCGTTGCTGTTGATGCGGCGGCAGCAACGAGTCCCGCTCCCTGAATGAAGCTTCGGCGTTCGGTTTTGATGGTCATGGGAATCTCCTTGGGTTGACGTCTCCCCGAAAGGTGCGCGGGGGCGGATGACTGGTTCGTTGTGGACTCATGGCAAGGGTGCGACGTCGCAGGTCGCAGACGCGATCGCGAACAGCACGCCAAGGAAGCGTGCTTGCCTCCTCATAAGGTCGCTTTTCGGTAGCACCGTCAGGCTCCCGCGGCGCGCGCCGGCCAGTTGTGCGTCTCGGCTTGCAGAGAGCGGCACCAGGTGTAGAGCGCGTCGTAGATGACCATGCCGTGCTTCAGCATTTCGTGGTCATCCGGGAAGTTCGCGGAGAGGCCGAGCGAGATCGCGAACAGGCCGCCGCATTGAGGGCTCAGATCGTGCCGCGAGATGTCGGCACCCCGAACGATGGTTGCCAGATGATCGAGCGCCGGATCATTGATCTCGTAGATGCGCAGGATGGTATCGAACGAGCAGCGCTCGCCCTCATGCGTGAATTCCACGCCGTCGATGTCGTAGGGGATTCCACCCGTTTGTTGGGCAACCGCAACGACCTGATCCTTCGGGACGTAGATGAACTCTGCATTCGGATCGATGAAGCGGCGGATCAGCCAAGGGCAGGCAATGCGGTCGATCTTCGGGTGTTCTCGCGTGACCCACTTGCTCGGGGTAGGGCCGATGTTACGGCGGGTCGGCAATCCCTGCTCGGTCCAGTCGGCAATGCCGCCTTCCAGGAAATTCGCCTCCATGCCCATGAGGCCCAATGCAGCGGCCACGCCCTGGCTGACTTCACGTCCGTGAATGCAGTAGGTGACGATTTGGCGCCCGCTCGGTAGATCAGTTCGCCATTCTTCGACGTTGTCCGGCGAGCGATGAAACGCATCGGCCACGAGCGTTCCGGCGCCGGCAAAGTCAGCGTCGCGGCGCACGTCGACAATAATCGGCGCCGCTTCGGAGCCGAGCCGTGCGTACAGGATTTCTGGTGAAATGGAATTTTTACGGTCGTCCATGCGCAAATCTCCTCGACAAGTCGAGTGCTGCGCAGCGCTTGGACCGTGGTCTCAAGGGGAGACTGCATTTCCCCTTCGCATCTAATAATTTGGCCACGAGGCAAAAGCAAGAGCAACAACCACCGACGACGGATTGTTGGGCTCGGGGCGCTCGTGACTATTTTCAGCAACAAACTCGCATACTCATAGGCGTTCGAACGGGAGCATCACAAATTCGTGCGGGAATTACTAGCTTCGTGGGAAACTTGTTGTGAGCGGTTCGGAACCTTCACGGCCCGAGGCGACTTAGAGCGGCTGCTTGCTCGGGACTCTATTGCCGAGGCAACAAACTCACGCAAGGGCGCGGCTGAACTGGAGGCAGGCATGAAAACGGTTTATGGAATTGTCGTAGAGATGCGCCTTTGCTCCCTGGCAACGGCCGCCGCTATGTTAGCCGTGGTGGCCGGCCCCACCAGAGCTGCTGACGAATCCATCAAGGAGAAGGCGGCGCAATGCACGCCCTGCCACGGTGAAGCCGGGATGTCCGAAACTGAGAACACTCCGTCGCTGGCGGGGCAGCCCGATCAATACCTGCAGTGGCAACTGGTTTTCTTCCGCAGCGGCTCCCGGAAGAACGAGGTCATGCAGCCGATGGCCGAGCAACTCAACAATGAGGACGTTCGCAATCTCGGCGCCTATTTTGCCTCGCTGACGCCGCCGAAAGCATACGCACCCGATGACAATCCCGACTTGTCCAGGAAAGGTGCGGAGGCTGCCGCAGGACGGCGCTGTGCGTCATGCCACGGCGATACATTTGCTGGAACGAAAGCGGTTGCGCGTCTCGCCGGCCAGCGCGAGGAATACCTGGTCAAGGCGCTGCATGACTACAAGTCAAGTTTGCGAGTCGGTGGTGGCGTGGCGGCGATGGCGGATGTCGCCTATCCCCTGAGCGAAGAGGAAATCACCGCGCTCGCGCACTATCTGGCGCATCTCTAGCCTTCATCTTGAGCAGGTCATTCCGCACCTAAACCGGCCACTCAAAAGACTGTCGCCGCGCCTTTCCATCACAATCTCTGCGGTTTGGCTTGACGCCATGGACGGAGGTGCAAGCGCACAGCGGAACGCGGACCTGTCATGCGACGCCGCTACGTCTACAGAAACGCAGTGGCGGCCAGCGCGAGGAATATCTCCTCAACTCGTTGCATGACTGCGTTTTCGGCGCTCGGCCGCGTCATTCTACAAGACACAGGTCCACGATTTGTCTGCACCACAAATTGGATTTCAGGATCGTGAAAGTAAGTTTACTTGAGACGACCGCATTTGATTGCCATCTTGGATAGTCATCTACCGTCGGGGCCCGCAGACTCCCGGCATTCTAAGACGGCTCGCCGTCCAAGTTCTGCTCGCCGCTCGAGGTCGTTGAACCTTGAGGGGTGAGCTTTTGGACAGAAAATGAGCCGTATTTCTCCGAAATGTCCCGCTCGTTTCCGTTGGTGCCGTCGAGGCGCGCTCCGCGCGGTGAAATCGGCTGAGGCGTCACGATGAGCTTGGTGTCGTTTGCATTGCGACGTCCGATCTCGCTTTTGACGATGGTCATAGCCGTCGCGCTGGTGGGTTTTCTGACGGTCGATCGCATGTCTCGGGACATCTTCCCTGATATCGGGGTGCCCGTGCTGTATGTGGCGCAGCCTTACGGCGGCATGGACCCGGCGCAGATGGAAGGGTTCATCGTCAATTATTATGAGTACCACTTCCTCTACATCACCGGCATCGAACATGTGGAAAGCAAATCGATTCAGGGCGTCGGGCTGATCAAGCTCCAATTCTATCCCGGCACGAACATGGCGCAGGCTACGGCCGAGACGGTCGGTTACGTCGACCGCGCCCGCGCTTTCATGCCCACGGGAACCGTGCCGCCGTTCGTGATGCGGTTCGACGGCGGCAGCGTCCCGGTCGGCGACCTCGTCTTCTCCAGCAAGACGAAAACAGTCGCCGAGCTCCAGGATGCGGCGCTCTTCAAAGTGCGCCCGTTGTTCGCGACCTTGCCAGGCGTGTCGGCCCCGCCGCCGTTTGGTTCGAGCCAGCGCACCATCCTCGTTCGCCTGGATCCGGAGAAGCTGCGTTCCTACAACATGTCGCCGGACGAGGTGGTGCAGGCGCTGAGTGCCGGTAACACGGTCAGCCCATCGGGTAACGTCCGCATCGGCAACCTCATGCCGATGGTGCCGGTCAATTCCGTAGTCGGGGATTTCAACGGTCTGAACAACATTCCCATCCGCTCGCAGGGAACGCAGACGATCTTCATACGCGACGTTGGATCGGTCGAAGACGGCGCCGACATCCAGACCGGCTACGCGCTGGTGGATGGACGCCGCACGGTCTACATCCCTGTGACCAAACGGGCGGATGCCTCGACACTCGCGGTCGTCCAGGCGGTCAAGGCCAACCTGCCACGCTTCCAATCCGTACTGCCTGATGACGTAGAGGTCGGTTACCAGTTCGACCAGTCACCCTACGTGACGCGCGCCATCCAGGGCCTGTTCGTCGAAGGCGCTCTCGGCGCGGTGCTCACAGGCCTCATGGTGCTGCTGTTTCTGCGGGATTGGCGCAGTTCGCTCGTCGTGGTCTTGAACATTCCGCTCGCGATTCTCGCGTCGGTGACAGCGCTCTGGGTATCGGGTCAGACCATCAACATCATGACCTTGGGCGGGCTGGCGTTGGCCGTCGGCATCCTGGTCGACGAGGCGACAGTTACCATCGAGAACATCCACACCCGTCTTGCCGAGGGCCGCAGCCTTGCCCGCGCCGCGAGCGAGGCAACGGCCGAGACGACGCTACCCCGGTTCGTGGCGATGCTCTGCATTCTGGCGGTGTTCATTCCCGCCTTCTTCATGACCGGCGCGGCGCACAACCTGTTCGTGCCGTTAGCCTTGGCGGTCGGCTTCTCGATGGTGGGGTCTTATCTGCTTTCCAGTACCTTTGTGCCGGTATTATCGGTCTGGATGCTGCGCAATCCGAATATGCACCACGAGCCGCAAGAGACGTTCTTCGATCGGCTGCGAGCCAGGTACGATCGGTTCGCGCGCGCCGTCATGAAACGACGGCGTATCGTCGTGCTTTCCTATCTCGTCATAACCGGCGCAGTCATTTTCTTGGTCGGAAGCTCGCTCGGCACCGAGATTTTTCCGATCGTGGATACCGGTCAGCTGCAGTTGCATCTTAGGGCCCCCGCGGGAACGCGCATCGAGCGCACCGAGCAGATTGCTTTGCAGACACTCGACGTGATCAAGCGCGAGGTCGGGCCGGATAATGTCGACATCAGCCTCGGTTTTGTCGGCACGCAGCCGCCCAATTACCCCATCAACACAATTTATCTGTGGGGTTCCGGCTCCGAGGAAGCGGTGCTGCAGGTACAGCTCAAGCGCGGCACCAAGATCGGCATCGAGGGTTTGAAGGAGCGGCTGCGTCAGAAATTGCCCCAGGAATTGCCGGGTGTACGCTTCTCATTCGAGCCGAGCGACATCGTCAGCCGGGTGATGAGCTTCGGCGCGCCGACCCCCATCGAAGTAGCAGTGAGTGGGCCGAACCTCGCCGATAGCCGCCAATATGCCGACAAGCTGCGAGCGAAATTGGCACAGCTGCCGACGCTACGTGACCTGGGATTCGAGCAGGAACTTAATTACCCGACAGTAAAGGTCGCGGTAGACCGCGAGCGGGCGGGCGTACTCGGTGTTACGGCGAATGACGTGGCGAAATCGGTCGTCGCGGGCACGTCATCCAGTCGCTACACCTCCGCGAATTATTGGCCCGATCCCAAGAGCGGTATTGGTTATCAGGTGCAAGTCGAGATCCCCGAGCACCAGATGAATTCCCTGGAGGAGGTGAAGAATCTCCCCATCGCTCGCCGGTCGGGCGGACAGATCGACCTCCGCAATGTGGCCGGCGTTACCGACGGCACAGCGCTCGGCGAATATGACCGCTACAACATGCAGCGCATGCTGACGCTGAGCGCAAACATCTCGGGCGAGGATCTCGGACGCGCGGCCGCCCGCGTGCAGCAGGCTATCAAAGATACGGGAAAGCCGCCCGATCGGGTGAATGTAACAGTGCGCGGGCAAGTCGAGCCGATGGCGGAGATGTTCGGGGGTCTGCGCCTGGGGCTCTTGATGGCGGTGGGAGTCATCCTTCTGCTGCTGACCGCAAATTTCCAGTCGTTCCGGCTTTCCCTGGCGGTGGGGTCGACGGTTCCCGCCGTCATCGCCGGGGTCGTGCTTATGCTGTGGCTCACCCGGACCACGCTCAACATTCAATCCTTCATGGGCGCGATCATGGCGATCGGTGTGGCCGTGGCAAACGCCATCCTGCTTGTGACTTTCGCCGAGCGCAGCCGCATCGCGGGCCACGAACCATGGGAGGCTGCAATCGAAGGCGCACGAAGCCGTCTGCGTCCGATATTGATGACAAGTTTCGCGATGCTGGCCGGGATGATGCCAATGGCGCTCGGCCTAGGCGAAGGCGGAGAGCAAAGCGCGCCGCTGGGGCGGGCGGTGATCGGCGGTCTCGTCGGCGCGACGTGCACCACGCTCATTATACTGCCGGCGATCTTGGCTATGCTCCAGTCGCGGCATGCCCCGGTTTGCGCGTCGCTCGATCCTGACGACCCGGATAGCCGCTATTTCGAGCCGGAGCCGCGGCTCGGGTTGGTGTCGGATCGTGGCGACGGATTCACTGAGCACCATGCTCGGGCGGCGGAATAAGCGGAACAGCCAGAACGGAATTTAAAGGCGGAACACCATGAATTTCACGAGTCGAACGGTTATCAAGGTCTTGGTGGTTGTCGTCGGCGTCGGCGCGGCAGGCATCGTTGCGGATTGGGATTTGGCAGCATCGCCATCGCCATCGCCATCGCCGTCGCGCGTGAGTCCGTGGAAGCCGGATAACCTACCGCGGGTCGAAGTTGTGCGTCCGCGCCGCGCCACGGTGGCCCAACGTCTCCAAACCAACGCCACCCTGGAAGCCTTCGAGGAGGCGGACCTGTTCGCCAAAGTCTCCGGATACCTGTCGGATGTTCGCGTCGACATCGGGGATCACGTGAAAGGGGGTCAAGTGCTCGCCGTAATCGACGTTCCCGAAATGAAGCAGGAACTCGCCGAAGCTCAGGCACAGCTCGAATCCAAGAAAAGTTCGCTGGAGAGCGCGCGCCGCCAACTGGACCACAACAAGGCGGACGTAGCGCTTCAGAACGCTCTGGCGAAAGACCGGGAGCAGTTGGGTGAAGGACGGCAGTTCATCAGCGACCGGACGCTCGATCAGGTGCACGCCAATGCTGATATCGCCAAGGCCGATCTCGGCGTTGCAGAGGCAAACCGCGACCTCGCCGCGAATCAGGTCGACGTCGCCGCTGCGACTGTGGAGAAGATCAAGACGCTGCTCGCCTATACGCAGATCGTGGCGCCTTTCGACGGCGTGGTGGCGCGGCGACAGGTGAACCGGGGCGATTTGGTCCAGGCCGCGACGGCCACGCGGACCACGCCGTCCGCAGGGTCACTTTTCACGGTGCAGCGGATAGACACGATCCGGGTGTTTTGCGACGTTCCGGAGAACGACGTACCTCACCTTCACGTCGGCGATCCGGCCATCGTCAAGCCCGCTGGCTTCGACGGTCAGGCGTTGATCGGCAAGGTAACCCGCTTCTCGCTGCGTCTCGATCCCGAGACCCGCAATATGCGTACCGAGATCGACCTACCTAACCCCAATGAACGGCTTTATCCGGGCACGTATGCACAGGTCTCACTGGAAATGAACCGGCGCCCCGATGCGCTTACGGTACCCACCGCGGCCGTAAGTTCAGATGGCGACGGCACCTTCGTGTACACCATCGCCGACAATCGGATCACACGCCTCGCCATAAAGACTGGTCTCACCGATAACGGTCGCATCGAGGTGACCGCGGGCCTATCGGAGGAGACACCGGTGGTGGCAAGCACCAACGGCGCGCCGCTTCTGAGAACGGCGGTTCAGCCGCAGATGGTCCGCGAGAACTCCTAGCATCACGGCACGGAAACTGAGACGCAAAGCGTGACGGTTGGCGCGAACAGTCGCGGCGGAGCCGAGGATTTGAAGGCAGAAGACGGCCTTCGTGCCCAACGCCCTGCAGCCCGGTGACAAGGTGGTCTTCACTGCAACAGAAATTGGTGGCGTTAGGACGATCACCAAACTCGAATAGCAATGATCCACTTAGCCCGGCGGGTTAACTGCCGGCACTCAATATTGGGGCCGATGGGTCTCAACCCATTTGCGCGCGTGCTCGACGGGCTCGCCGATGTGCGGAGCGACCATTGCCCAAACTTTGGTGACGGCGGGCTGCGCCTCCATTCGCGCACGCCACGCCGTGATCCGCGGCCGGGTCTTGAGCATCTCATGGCCTTCCGGCGTCATGCTCAAACTGGTCAGGGTGGGGAGAACAAAGAAATCAGCCAGCGTCAGTTGGTCGCCAAGTAGGTAAACCGCGTCCGTGCACAGTTCGCACTCCATCACGTCCAGTGCGATCGCGATGCGCGGCAAGGCGTGAGCGACCACCTTCTCGTCTGAAGCAATTCCGAGCGCGGGATAGATCAGCCGCTCATGGCTCAGATGATAGGACATATAGGGATAGTAATAGCTGCTCACGGCACTGATCCATTGATGCATCCTGGCGCGTTCGCGCATGTCCCTTGGCTGAAGTGCAGGACCGAAGGCTTCGTCGACATAAAGGGCGATCGCCGAAGTTTCGTAGATGCGGAAACCCGCGTGATCCAGGATCGGCACGCGGTTGAACGGATGCAACGACAGATGGGCTGGGCTCCCCATCTCCGGTTCGAGATCGTGAAAATCGAATGCGACCTTCTTGTGCGTCAGGACGAGCCGGACGATGTTGACGAAGGTGCTGATCGGAAACACCGGCTTCGAGGAGAGCGCGAGCCGCGAAGGATGCCCCCCGAGCGCGCCGCGGATCGCCGCGGCGTTGATGCTCGCGCGCGCCTTTGACGCTTCGCCGGCCGCGGCGCAGGACCTGCTGTCGGGGGGCGCTCCCGTCGTTGTCGACGTCGCCGACGGCGCGCTGCTCGATGCGCTGAAGGGCGAGTGGCGCGGGATGTTCTTCGACGACGCGTCGCGGTTGATCGATCTGGTCAGGACCGCTCCCGGCCGTCGCTGTGCGCTCGACGGCGCCTACATCATGCTGAAGGAGCCGCTCAAGGACGCCGCGAAGGAGCGTCTCGAACGTGTCGCCGTCGACATGTGCGGCTACGCGCTGCCGTTCGTCGCGTTCTCGCCCGACGGCCGCACCTGCCTGCCGAAGGTGGTGAACGACGCGGCGCGGCACCGGATCGAAGTGCCGACGCTCGATCTCGCGACGGTCGCGCGCACGATCCGCGCCGTGACCGGCGTCAAGACGGCGGTGGACCTTCCGGCCGAGACGGTGCGCGCTCTCGGCGTCGGAGACCTCGCTGCCGCCATCCGCTTCGACCGGACGCCGGAGGCGTGCGTCGACGAACTGCACCGTCTCGCCACCCTGAAGAGTGCAGAACGGCCATCGCGCGGTCTGCTCCTATCCGAGATCCACGGCATGGCCGAGGCGCGCGCCTGGGCCGACGACGCGATCACGGGGCTCGCCGCCTGGCGACGGGGTGAGGCCACCACCTGGGACGATTCGGTCTCAAGCGCTGTGATGCTCGCGGGGCCGCCCGGCGTCGGCAAGACATTGTTCGCCGAGGCCTTTGCGCGGAGCGCGTTGGGCGAGGACTCGAAATCCGGCATCCCGCTGATCGTCTGCTCGTATTATTCGTGGCAGGCAGAGGGCCACTTGGGTGATTTCCTGGCGGCCATGCGCCGCGACTTCGCCTCCGCCCGCGCGTGTGCGCCTTGTGTGATTCTGCTCGAGGAGTGCGACAGCTTCGTCGACCGCCGTGGCGTCAAGCATTCGCACTCGGACTACGTCAGGAACTGCGTCAACGCCCTTCTCGAGGAGGTCGACGGCGTGCGCCGGCGGGAAGGCGTATTCCTGATCGGCTGCACCAACGAGGTCGAAGCCTGCGAGCCGGCATTGCTGCGCGCCGGCCGCTTCGAGAACGTGGTTCGCATCGGTCTGCCCGATCCCGCCGAGCTCGAGAAGATCTTCCGGGTGCGCTTGAAGGGCGATCTCGTCGGCGCCGACATCTCTGCCGTCGTGGCGTCGGCGGCCGGCATGACAGGCGCCGATGCGGAGCGCGCGGTCAAGGACGCGCGCCGTGTGGCACGGCGCGAGAACCGCGAGCTCCGGCTCGACGACCTTCGTCATGCCGTCTTCGGCGACGATGACCGCTCCGACGAGCTGCGCTGGCGGACGGCAGTCCATGAAGCGGGTCACGCCCTGGTTGACGTGCTGCGCTTCGGCGCCGACGGCGTCGTCGCCAACATTACGCGCACGGACCAGCGGCTCGGGATGTCGATGCGCACGGCGAAGCTCGCGTTCGAGGGCACGGCGACCGCCTATCGCTTCCGAATCGAGGTCCTGCTGGCCGGCCGCGCCGCGGAGGAAGTCCTGCTCGGCGAGGCGTCCGACGGCGCTCGGGAGGATCTCGCGGAGGCTACCAGGCTCAGCTGCGCGATGCTGGGCGGGCTCGGTTTGTCGGGGCCTTCGCCCTTGACGCATCTCGGGGACCTGCGCCGCGCCGAGGAGTTTCTCCGCTACGTCGACATCCGCGCCGCAGTGGGAATCGAGCTCGCCGAGGCAGATAGCGCCTGTCATGACTTGCTCGAGGCTAACCGATCGACGCTGATCGGGGTGGCGCGCCAGCTGTTCGAGCGGAGCAGCATCGTCGGCGCCGAGATCGCCGCGATGCTCGAGGCCGCTCGTTCGAAGGAGTCGCCGAAGCCGGCGACGCCGGAGCGCGGCGTTGTCCTGCGCCTCGTCGACGACCCCGGCCGGCAGGAGGGGCCGTGACGGCGGCGCTGCATTGCCTGGAGAATGGTGATTACGCGAGCCGAAGGGTTCATTTTACGAAGGTGACGGCTGCCCGATCCCGTGCTCTTCCAGAAGAGCCAGAGCGGACTGAAGTGCTTCCTCCTTGAGAGCAAGTTCGCTTTCCAGCTTGGTCGTCAGCTTCTGCTGCTCCGAGAGCAACTGCCGGGCCTTTTGCTGCAACGCCTCAATGCGCTGATGCATCTGCATCGTGACGTCGTTCACGCGCGCCTGCGCCACCGCCTGGGTCTTCGCGATCCGATCGTCGATGACCTGCTTCGCCTGGGCCTTCGCCTTCTCGAGATCGATCATGAGGCTAGCGCGGGCTTTCGCCAGCGACTTGGCCTGGCGCTGCTGTTCGGTCCACTCCTCGCGGGTCAGGCGCTGCCGGCGCGGCCCCAGCCTGGTGAGGCCGCAGTGGGAGGCGACGTTCTCGTAATAGTCGTCCTGCAGGGCCTTCATGGCGGCCTTGTAGGCTCGCTTCTGCTCGTGCTTGGTCTCGCCGCGCGCCTTCGACGCCGCCGTTGCCTCGTAGCCCGGGTGCACGCTCTGAATCTGGAGCTGTCCGTTCTTCGGGAGGTCCGGGGTGATCACCCAGTGAACATGCGGGTGCGGTTCATCCAGATGCTCGACCACGCACTGGAGCGCGTCGCCCCACGTGTCGGCCAGCCAGCCGATGGTCAAGGTGCGCCAGTGTTCGTACGCCGCCGCCTTCTGTGGATCGGCCTCAATATCGGCGACCGTGTCGGGCCAGCTCGCGACGCCGACCGCGACGACCGGGGTGTCGCACCGCACCTTGTGGCCACGCTGATCAACGGCTGCATCGGCCTGCGTCGAAGCCAACGCGAATGCCTCCTGCGGGTCACAGCCGAACACAATTTTCGGCACCCTCGGCTCCGCCACGTGACTGCAGGCATGCGGTGCCCGCACCATCTCGTCGCGGATATCGAAAAGCGAAGGATTTCGCTTTTTGGAACGCCACTTGTGGGCGCCGCGGCGGGCATATACGTTCAGTCGAAAGAACTGAAATCCCATGGTTAGCATTCTCCTCCCGCTCACCATGGCCGAGGAGGCTGCAAGAGGGAAGAAAGCAGCGAACCCGGTATTCGGCGACATCTAGTCGGTTCACTAGATGTCGTTCGCCGGCTTTACGGTCCGATGATTGCTGCCCGGCCCTCTACTCCAACGTCCGGTCGGGCAGGAGGGAGGCGTCCGGATGCTCGTTCGGCCCTGACTGTTCCGCCCTTTCGAGCCGGTGTCGCAGGACAGGGCGGCTGACAGCACCCGGAAGGACGCCCTGTCGCACCAGCAGGTCCTCCATCGCAACGAGCATGAGGTCGTTCAGCCGGCATCCCTGGGTGGCCGCCAATATGCGTAGCGCGCCATGAAGGTCCGGCCTCATAGAGACGGTCGTCCGCAGGGTTTCCCCGGCCGGGCCCTGAGATCGATTGGACTGCGAATAGGTGAGGGCATCGCGAAGATGCCGCGAGCCTGCGTTGAGAGCTTCCTTGGGATTACGGCTCATTGAGTACCTCCAGTCGGCGCAAAATCCACTCGGTGACGATCTGAACCTCGGCGGCTGCGCGGCCTTCCGGCTCATATTCGAGAACCCCCATGCCGACGGCGATGGCGTCCTGATACGCGAAGCGGTAGGCAAGTTGTCCCTGCACAACGGTGCCCAACATGCGGTGGTTATCGATCCATTGGATGAGGCGGGAGCTCAGGGTCGGCGGCGTTTGGGACAGAAGGATTGCAAAAGCGATGCCGTGATCACGAAACAGGTTCCTGAGACGCATTGCGACCGACGTCGCCAGCATGGTGGGCTGGGTAACGATGAGAGCAAGATCGGCCGCTTTGACCGCGCCAGCGATCGTCCGGCCGTCGTGCGCCGGCGTGTCAACGATAACAAGATCGAACTGGTGACGATTGCGTGCGAGCCACCCGGAAAGCTCGTCAGCACGCAGATCTACCACACACGGCCACCGCTTTCTTCTCAGGCTCCTCCACAACTGCAGCGATCCCTGCGGGTCCGTGTCCAGCAAGGCGACGCGATAGCCGCGGAGCGCTGTCGCCACGGCAATATTCAGGGACGTGGTAGTTTTCCCTGTCCCACCCTTCTGTTGAACTGTCGCCAAAACTTTCATTTGCCCGCGCCCACTTTCGGTCATCGAGCATTCCAGCTGGGCGCTCGCGGATCAAATTGCGCAATCGAGAGCAAAATTTGTGGACAGTCCCTGATGGACTCAGGCGAGATTCTGCGTTTGGAAAAAGAACCGGTAAAAATCGGACAAGCTTGTCCACAGCTAAATCCGTCGAAACCGCCACTGCGCCTGACATAGGACTGGACAGGGGCCGACACTGCATCACTGCATCACTGCATCACTGCATCACTGCATCACTGCATCACTGCATCACTGCATCACTGCATCACTGCATCACTGCATCACTGCATCACTGCATCACTGCATCACTGCATCACTGCATCACTGCATCACTGCATCACTGCATCACTGCATCACTGCATCACTGCATCACTGCATCACTGCATCGTATGCGTTGCACGACCGACCATCGCGGCCGTAGTCAGCCGAGCCAAGGGGTCCATAGCGAGCAATACATCCATACGCTCGAACTTGTCCGTGAATGCATCGTAGGCCTTAATGGCGAAATCGTCTGCCACCGCGGGTCGGCGCGCGTCGTTCAACCTTTCACTTTGTCCTTAGCAGTGCGAACAGCGGGCGGACGACACCGGTCAGGAGCTCGCGTTCCGAGCTGGTCCGCGCCAGCACGCGGATGCCTAGCATTGCGCCTAGGAAGAGGCGGGCCAGGTCGGTTGCCGGCAGCTTGGTTCGAATTGTCCCGTCTGACTGGCCGCGGACAATGCAATCGCGCATGTACTTCTCAATTTGGGCGAAGACGGTCGTAACCAGATCGCGGAAGTCAGCGTCATGCGGGGCGACCTCGAGCGCGGTATTGACGACGAAGCATCCCTTCTGCAGGGCATCGGCTTGCGTCTCCTCTATGAGAGCATCGAAGTACCGCTCCAACGCGCGTAAGGGTGGTTCATCGCTCCCGAAAATCGCAGAGCAGGACTCGAGTGCCCGACGGACGTACCGATCGAGCACGAGGTGGTAGATGGCCTTCTTGTCACCGAACGCATTGTAGAGGCTCGGCGTGGTCATGCCGGTGCGATCGGAGAGATCGCGCATCGATGTCGCCTCATAGCCATTATTCCAGAAACGTTGTGTTGCGGCTTCTAGCACCGTGTCTTCATCGAATTCCCTAGGCCTGGCCATCTAGATTTGTCTGCCACTGGTGAGAGCAATAGCTTGCTGCCGTGTTTTATCACATTCGTTAGAAAAATCTATTGCATGTTTTATTACGGTCGTTATAAAATACATTGAGCCGATGCGGTGCCCGGCTTCGCCCACCGATAGTCGGAGACTTTATCCCGGCTTCGGCACGGCTCTTTGCACGCACACATCGACCGCGATCTGCACAGGAGGAATTCGCATGATCAAGCACCTCAATCGCCGCGAGTTTCTGAGCGCGACCGCTATCGGCCTGGGCGCGGTGACCCAGTTCACACTAACGGGTGCGGCACGCGCCCAAACCAGGAGCGAACAGATGAGCGAGCATGTCCAAGTAGATGGGATTTATTCCTTCCCGGCTGTGATGCAGACGCGAACGATCGAAACCAACGGTACATCCATCCATGTGCGGGTCGGCGGTCAAGGCCCGGCGGTGGTCCTTGTGCACGGCTTCGGCACCTCGGGCGACATGTGGGGTCACCTGACGAGTGCCCTCATCAAGGATCACACGATTATCATACCCGACTTGCGTGGGTCTGGCCTCTCGTCGAAGCCCGATGGCGGCTATGAGAAGAAGAATCTGGCGGTGGACGTGGTGGGCGTCCTGGATGTCCTGGGTGTGCGTACGTTCGAATTGGTGACGCACGACATCGGCATTATGGTCGGCTACGCAATTGCCGCCACCCACCCGGAGCGCGTGACCCGATGGGTGGCGATCGATGCGCCGCTGCCCGGCATCGGCCCCTGGGAGAAAATCCTCCAGGAGCCGGCCATGTGGCACTTTGGCTTCGGTGGTAAGGACATGGAGCGTCTGGTCGCCGGCCGCGAGCGTATCTATCTCGACCGCTTCTGGAACGAACTTTCCCGGCACCCGGAGCGGTTTGATGAGGCGAAGCGCCAGCACTACGCCGCGCTCTATGCGCAACCCGGCGCAATGCGAGCGGGCTTTGCCCAGTTCCTGTCGTTCAGCCAGGATGCGATCGATAACAAGGCGTTCCTTGCGAAAGGTAAGCTTCAGATGCCGGTCCTGGCCCTGGGTGGCGAAGCTACATTCGCTCCTATGATCGGTGAGGTGATCCGGGGTGTCGCCGATAATGTCGAAGTTGCGACGATCCCGGATTGCGGGCATTGGATCACGGAAGAACAACCGGCCGCGACGACAAGACTTGTCGTCGACTTCCTGCCGCGCCGTTCGTGAGTTAGCTCGCGTTACGTCGTGCGGCGCCGCGCGGCTGGGTCCAACCGGCGCCGCAGCCCCGTCACAAGCAGGGGGACTTTCGTGACTTCTGGCCCCTCTAGGCGGATCTAGGTCACGGCTCAGGAGCGAGATATGAACGCGTCGCCAAACATCGATCACGTCACCGCGCATTCGGATAGCGATGTTCTGCACTGGCTGACGAACGACACGCGCGACGAGCGTTTCCTCGACAATATTTTCGCTGAGCTGTGCCTTCGGCTCCAGCGAGCGGGCGTTCCGGTCAAACGGGCGACGCTTCATCTCATGATTGTCCATCCGCAGTGGCTCGGCTCCCGGATCATGTGGGCCGACGGGATGCGCGAAGCCGAGCTTAGGAGAGTCGACTACGATGTCAGGGAGCGCTCCGACTACATCGACAGTCCCGCAAACGAACTCCATGACGGGTCCGCCGAGGTACGCGAGAATCTGGAGCGCACCCCCGCGTTGAGTCGCAAGCACGTCTTCTATGATAGGATGCGGGCGAAAGGCCTCACTGACTATGTGGCGTGGCCGCTGTACCATACATTGGGCAAGCGGCATATTGTGACCTTTGCAACCGACCAGCCCGGAGGTTTCGACGACGCGCATATCGCCGGCCTGTTAAGGCTGTTGCCTGTTCTGGCGTTGGTCAGCGAAATCCGTATGAAGAACCGGCTGGCGCGAACGCTGCTCGAAACCTATGTCGGGTCGCACGCCAGCGAACTCGTTCTGGCTGGCGCCACCAGGCGCGGAAGCGGAACGACGGTACGCGCCGCCATCATGATCTGTGATCTTCGCGATTTCACCCGGATCTCTGACAACTGGCCGCAGCGATGACGTGATTGACATTCTGAACGGCTATTTCGACGCGATGTCGGAACCGATTGCACGGCATGGCGGGGAAATACTAAAATTTATGGGAGACGGTCTGCTCGCCATCTTTCCGCTCAGCAACCCGTCGGCCTGTGCAAATCTGCTGCATGCCGTGGCTGAGGCCCGCCAGGCCATGATTGCCTTGAACGAAAAGAACGGCGAGACCGGCCGTGAGCCGCTCAATTATGGCATCGGCATCCATGTCGGCGACGTCATGTACGGCAATATCGGGTCACAGGCCCGGCTCGACTTCACGGTGATCGGTCCGGCGGTCAACATGGCTTCGCGTCTCGAAACCCTCACCAAACAACTGGGGCGAACGGTGCTGCTGTCCCGTGCGTTCGCGGACTTCGTCAACAGCGATTTCGACCTCGAACGCGTCGGCGAATATCCGGTGCGCGGCTTCAGTGATCCAATCGAGCTGTTTGCGTATCACGGCTGAATGCTGGTCCATTGGTCAACGCCGGAGCTCCCCGAGCGGATTTAATCGGCCTGGGGAGCCCGCTGATGCCGATCGGCGGGCGAGAGACCGCTTCGGACCGCGTAAGATCCTGCGCCACTCACAAAGCGGCTGTCGGACATGGCTTCCAAATAGTTCTCGCCGTCGAGCGCGCCACACAAAGTTCTTACTTGCATTGTACCAACTAGTATGTACGATTTAACGAGGCTTAGGAGATGCCCAAGCAATCCCTTTATCTTGAGCTGACTGCGCGCGCGTACCCGCGTTCAACACCATGAACGACAAGCGAGGCACAACGGACAGGTGCGCCGACCTACTATCGTTGTGCCCCGCACTGGCCACCAAAGACTAAGCAATCATGGAAACTCGGATGATCCGTCAGATTGAGCCCAAAACAACGACCCGCCGTGACTTGTTGCGAATGACCGGCGCGACCGCTGTAGTAGGGGGAGCTGCGCAGGTGTTTGGCACGGATGCATCTGCGCAGACGGCGATGGGAAAGATCAAGGCGATCGGGTTCGATGCGTTCACGATATTCAACCCGCTCTCGGTTGACGCGGTAATTGATGAAATCCTCCCCGGCAAAGGTACTCAGTTGGCCAGTGCCTGGCGCACGCGAATCTTCGAATATTGCTGGCTCAGGACTCTCAACCAGACTTATGTGGATTTTTGGCATATCCTGGACGATGCGTTGGTGTTCGCGTTCAAGGCTGCGAAGATCGAGCTCAAGCCGGATGCGCGCGACAAATTCATGGATGCCTTCCTTCGCGTGAAACCTTGGCCGGAGGCGGTCGAGGCGCTTAAATCGATGCGGCAAGCAGGGATCCGACTCGCTTACGTCTCGAATCTGACCCCCAAGATGCTGACAGAAATGAGCCAGAGCGCCGGCATCCTCGATCTATTCGAGCACATTTTGAGCACCGATCGCGTGAAGGCTTACAAGCCGGACCCGCGCGCCTATCAGATGGCCGAGGTTGTGTTCAATTTGCCGCGCGAAAATATCGTGTTTGCGGCGTTCGGGGGGTGGGACGCAGCAGGTGCCAAATCGTTCGGCCTCAATACCTTCTGGGTCAATCACGTGAACGCGCCCATTGAGGAGTTGGGTGTGAGGCCTGATGCCATCGGGACGACGCTCACCGAATTGGCAAGATACGTCACTGCATAGCTCCCCCTGCGACGAAGTGGACGTCATGCCAGCTCAGGTTTCAGGATTGTCTAGATACCCGATCAAGCGGCTCTCATATGAGCCCCTCAACTCGGCGACATTGCAAGCTGGTCGAGATGTGTCAGGCGACAGGGCATTTGCGTTGGCGCTGCCCGCGACCGTGTTTGACGAAAGAAATCCTCAGCCGCTAAGCAAATTCGAGTTCATGGTGCTGGCACGCCAGGAAGCTTTGGCGCGGTTGAACACATCTTACGACGGTAGCACCGGGTTGTTGTCGGCGATCGACGGCACGGAAAGATTGTTGGCAAATGTCCACTGCGCCGAGGGTCGCGCCGCGATCGCAGCGTTCCTCGCACGATTTCTTCCCGAAGATCAAAAATCATCGAAGCCGCGACTCGTCACTGCGGCCAATCATTGCTTCACCGACGTCGGGGTGCACTCGTCCGAGCTCATGCACGCTATATCGGTGCTTAACCTGGCTTCGGTTAGGGACCTCGAAGCGCGCATCGGCGAACGGCTCGATCCGCGCAGGTTCCGGGCGAATGTTCTCGTCGAGGGACTCGATCCGTGGGTGGAAAACGAGTGGCTCAACCACGAGCTAATGCTGGGTGCCGTTCGGTGTCGGGGCATGCGGCTGACCCGCCGTTGTCCAGCCACTGAGGTCAATCCCGACAGCGCAATCCGGGACATCAATGTCCCGCGCGAGCTAATGCGCTTTTTCGGTCACATTCATCTCGGCATTTATCTTACCGTGATCAAAGGAGGAGTGTTGCGCATCGGCGACACGGTCACTGCGGCCGGCTAAGCAACCAGCACGACACGGTGATCCAGCCTCGTGCGCGTCGCAGGAGGGGTATCGTCGATTTTGGGGCTGGGCGGTGCGCCAGCCGTCCACGAGCCATTGGTGAAATAACCCGAACAGGCATAGCGATCATAGCCGCGCAGTGAGTAGGGCCCCTCGCAAGTTTCTCGAGCAAGCTTGCGTCGTCTTGTTCAATCTAAACCTAAAACGAGGAATTCGTCGTGACTGAGACCCGTCCCCCATTTCCACCTTTTACTCGTGAAAGCGCCATGCAAAAGGTGCGAGGCGCCGAAGACGGTTGGAATTCCTGCGATCCTGAACGGGTCGCGCTCGTCTATACTCCGGAGAGTTACTGGCGAAATCGATCAGAGTTTATCCGAGGTCGCTCGGAGATAGTCGCGTTCCTTAGGCGCAAATGGACGAAGGAGCTCGATTACCGCCTGATTAAGGAACTCTGGGCATTCACGGAGAATCGGATCGCTGTGCGGTTTGCCTACGAATGGCATGACGATAGCGAAAGCTGGTTTCGTTCGTACGGGAATGAAAACTGGGAGTTCGCCGCCAATGGATTGATGGAAAAGCGCTTTGCTTGCATCAACGATCTTCCGATCAGGGAATCTGAGCGCAAATTCCATTGGGATCGTTCACGACCGCGTCCCGCGGACCATCCAGGGCTCTCAGAACTCGGGCTTTGAGGCTCACGCATAGGGCGTGCATGTGTGCGCAGCTAGTTTGCCCCGTTTGAGGTGGCCTGCGGAGCAACGCCGGCGAATGTCGCTTCTTGCGGCAAGAAGCTCCGAAAGTCGATATGCTCCTCCTTCGTGGAACTGCAGTATGGGCGACTTACGATTTCTGGTATCCGAGCAAGCTCGTCTCGAGAATCCAAAAGTTGCTGCGCCGAAACGACCACCGATTGAGAATCGATGGCCGCCTCCGTCCACGTCGTGCTTGGCTATGCAACGGGCACGAAAGTATAACCCGCGCCGTCCGTCACAATCTTACCAACGGCCGGGAACGGGAAATGGTAGCCGGTAACGAGCGCATTATCGGCTACGACACGATCGAACAGCTTGCGCCGCGTCGCTTCCGCAAGAACTGGGTTAGCATCGATTGCGCCGTGCCAATTCGGGTGCTTCGCGAACAGGGCGGGCATGTTCGTCGTGTCACTCAGCACCATCAGCTGCTCGCTACCTGATGCGACATGGAATGCGGTGTGGCCCGGCGTGTGGCCTGGTGCCGCGATCGAGCGGATGGCCGGAATAACTTCCGTATCCCACTCGTATTGCTTCAACTTGTCCTTCAGGAGTGGGAACATCGCCTGAAGTCTTTTGGGCAGGCCATGCTGCTTCTCAGGAAGCTTGGTGAAGATGCTTTCATCCATCCAGAACTTATACTCGTTGCTTGGTACGTAAACCACGGCATTCGGGAATGTCGGCGTGTTATCTGGAGCTTTGCTCATAAGCCCGAAAACGTGGTCCGGATGGAAATGCGAAACGATCACCTTCGTGATCTGTTCCGGCTTGATACCGGCTGCCGCCATATTGGCGATCATCGCTCCGGCTGTGGGCTGAAACTGACCGCCCGTGCCGGCATCGAACAGAACCGTTTCGTTGCCGAGCTTGACCAAGGTGACATTAAATGGAATCGGCACGACTTCATTCGCGATTCCAGCGGCCGCCAGCGCGGCTTTGGTTTCGTCAACGGACACATCCTTGATAAATGACGGATCGTGAGGTTTCTCCCAAACGCCATCGTTTAAGATGAACCCCTCGACCTTACCGAACTTGAACGGGCGAAAGCCCTTGCCGGATTCCGGTCCCTTTTGGGCGAGCGCAGCCTCGATGAACGAGACCGGTTTGGGCAGGCCGAACGCTGCTCCTGCAACTGCTGCCGTCAACAGAGCGTTCCGGCGGGTTAGATTTAGCATCGCTGTCTCCTTACTTTTTCTGCGAGGACGGCCATTCGCGGTCCGCCGGCCGAAGCCGGCATCTCGTGTCAAGCGATCGCAAACTTTCTATTGGGGAATTTTGGCATCCTAACCCTCCGTCCCCAGATGCGGCGAGTAGCTGACAAAGTCGAACAAATGCGGAAATGCATGCTCGCGGTTCAAGACGCATTGGATGTCGAGAAAGATGAGCCTCTCAATCCCAGCGGACCGCATCGTCTCCGAAACGTCCCAGCAGATCCTAGCTCTACCGATGATGTGCAGCATCCGGCCGCTCTGGAAGTCGATGAATAGAAGCCCGGCGCGCGCGTCCGTTTCCAGATTGCCAAGCGTATTGAATAGCAAGTTGCCGCTATAATCCGGGAAGCTAAGTTCGTTTGGCGATATCACCCGCACGAAGCCGGGACGCCCGCCGCGGTGGGAGACGTCGAGACCTTGCGAGGATTCTTGCGGGTCGAGCTGCGGCGACCGAGATGCGATAAAGAAAGTGTCGGCCTCGGTAATGAAGCTAACCTCGTCATCGCCCAGATGGGAAGCCGTTCGGGTTTCGGGCGCGAGCCTGGAGCAGATCCGCGACCGTTCGCTACGTGCCTGAATGTATTTCGGGCAATTTCCAAAGCTCTGTTGAACCCTGATCGAGAAACCTTCGCCGATAACGCAATTTTCGATGCGGCCGTTGACCCGGTTTCGGCGACGCGTCGAAAGCTCGATTCCGAGGCCCCCGACCGGAGCACCATCTCGAATACACGAATGCAAGGGGTCACCCGGATCGGGCCATGACTTGATGGTGAGCAGATTCGCGTCCGAAGAATTCATGAACCCTGGAGGGCCGGACAAAGTGGTGGCCCAGGGGTGTCCGTTCTGGTCCGCCATTCCCACGACCATAAACGGTAGCGCAGCGAAGAACGCTCGATGCTGCTCCGGCATGTAGTCTCGGATGACTGCGCGCCCTCTGAGTTCCATGCGATCACGTACGCCGGCCAGGCTTTGGATCGTTTGCTCGCCGGCGTGAAAGGGAGACGTGGCCTTCATCATAATAATTCCATCATGGCCGCGCGCCTTGAGAAAACATGGCTGATCCCCATTATCGCCAGTTGTCTTTACGTACTAGTAGTTACACAATACAATCACGTTCGGTTGATTCGACGCGATCATGAGGATGTCATGAAGGCGAAGGGCGAGCTTGTTAAGGCGGCCAAGAAATTGATGTGGGAGCGCGGCTACGAGGGCGTAAGTCCGCGCGACTTGCTGGAAGAAAGTGGTGCAGGGCAAGGCAGTCTCTATCACCACTTCAAGGGAAAGCTGGACCTCGCGTCGGTGGCTCTGGGTGAGGTGTCCGATGAAATGTGTGAGTTCGCGCGCGAGACCGTCGGAACGGATGGTTCTGGGTTGGATCGCGTCTTCCGCTTTCTCGACGTTGCTCGCGACGGGCTAAAAGGTTGCAGGATGGGTAGATTTGCTTGCGAGTCGTCCATCGCCGAGGCTTCGTTGAGGAAACCGGTCGAACGTTATTTCCGCGAACTGCAGCAGCTTCTTGCGGCAGCTCTTCGTGAAGCTCAAGCCAACGGAGAAATCGCGAAACGACTCGATGCCAACGAGCTTGCGCTGATGCTCATAACTGTCGTGCAGGGCGGCTTCGTCGTTTCGAGGGTTTACCGCGATCGAAACGCCATCAATCAGGCCACTGAGATGGCCAAGTCCTTGCTCAAACCGCTCCCTCGCCGTTGAGCAGGAGGTGGCGGTCTTCGGGTTGAAATAGACGCCGGGTGATATTGAACGGTTTCTCCCTTTCCCATCACTTTACCCTAGGTAGGCGCCTCCATGACCGAGACACTCGACTTGCATCTTCGGCGTATGCCTCGCGTCGCTCTACTTGATCTAGCGACTCCGATCCAAAGGCTTCGACGAATTGAAGCTGCGCTAGGGGAGCAGTTGAACGGAATTGGTCTCTTTGTGAAGCGGGATGATGTGATGGGCCTTGGTGGAGGCGGCAACAAGTTGCGGAAGCTCGAATTCCTGTTGGGCGATGCTATTGCACAAGGCGCGGATACCATCATCACCGTTGGCGGACGACAGTCCAACCACGCGCGGCTGACGGCTGCTGCTGCCGCTCGCTACGGGCTGCGTTGTGAATTGGTTCTCGGGCGCGTGGTAGCGCGCGACGACGAAGACTATACGGAGAATGGTAACATCATTCTCGATGATTTGTTCGGCGCGACAATTCACGATGTTGCCGGTAACGTGAGCACGCTGGCCGTCGCCGAGGAGCGCGCAGAAATTCTCCGGGCGAGCGGCCGGAAGGTCTACGTAGCTCCGACCGGGGGGTCGTCCTCAGTAGGGTGTCTTGGCTACGCAGCATGCGCGAGTGAAATTGCGGCACAATCGGCTGCGCAGGACATCCATTTTCAGCACATCATCGTGCCAAATGGCAGCGGCGGGATGCATGCTGGCCTGTCGGCGGGCTTCGCCGCCCTCGGCGCAGGTGCAGCCAAAGTCAAGTCGTTTGCGGTGCTGGCAAGAGTTGAGGACGCTCGCCGCGGGACACTTGAAAAAATCAACGCGACGTTGGAGCTGCTTGAATCTCCCGGTGTTTCCCTTGACGAAGTCAATATTAGCGGCGCACAGCTTGGCGAGGGTTACGGCATTCCGACAGAGGCCATGAAAAAGGCGGTTCGGCTCATGGCTCGCCAGGAGGGCCTTCTCCTTGACCCGGTCTATTCGGGAAAGGCCTTCGCGGGCTTGCTGGACGACATTGCTAATGGAGCCCTCACGCCTGGACAAAATGTGCTGTTCATCATGTCTGGCGGAACTCCGGCGCTATTCGCCTATCGAAAGGAATTTCGGCCTGGCGAGTAAAAAATACCGTCTAAGATCAAGATAGGAAATCACAACCGAGGCCGGGGGACGATACGTCGTTGCCATGAAGACGTCGGTGCGATCTTATTCCAGGAGGGCGCCGGTCTAGCGATGCAGGAGATCGAGAGTTTGGATGTCTTGGCCATTGCTATGGAGCCCGAACCCTTTGACCGGCAAAGTTCGGTTGCCCTCGCGGCAACGTCGGTATGTAGCTCGTTTCGTCTAAGGTAAGGTCCACAAGGGGCTCTTCCAGGCCCTCAACGCTTCAAGGAATACGTGTAGCCTTGAAGGCAAGAAATTCCTTGTGGGATAGACGGCGTGCACTTCGAGTTGCCTCGAAGCCCAGTCGGGCAGCAACCTCACAAGTTCGCCTTTTTCGATCTTGTCGTTGCAATAGGTCGAGGGCAAAAGACCGATGCCGTGCCCTCGATAGACAAACGTGCTGACCGATTGGAAGTCTCGACTCGAAATAGGGCCGGCGACCCGGATTTCCGCCCGTTTGCGTCCATTCAGCAATTCCCACTCCGCTTCGTTGTTCTTGCCGTTGAGCAGGACACACTGATGTAGCCCGAGGTCGGCGGGCTTGGTTGGAGGCTTGCGATCCTTCAAATATTCAGGAGAGGCAACGACATAGCGAACCTGGCTACCAAGCTTCTTGGCAATCAAGCTCGAGTCTTTCAGTTCACCAAAGCGAATGCCGACATCGACATTTTCCGCGATCAGATCCAGGAACAGATTGGTGATGAAAAGGTCGACCTTGATCCTCGGATAAAGTTTCAGGAAATCGGAGATAAACTCAAGAAATGGATCTTGCCCTAAAACTACGGGCACGGAGATCTTGAGTGCCCCCTCCGGCTTCCTCTGGGTTTGTGTCAAAACCCGCTCAGCGTCGAATAAGAGGTTCAGCGGCTCACTGCATTGGTGGAAATAATCCTGCCCTTGCGAAGTAAGCGCGAGCTTTCGCGTCGTCCTTTGCAGCAGCGTGACACCCAGTTCCGACTCGAGTGCAGATACCTTCCGGCTCACGGTGGAAACCGGCATGCCAAGAGCGTGCGAAGCGCGGCTAAAGCTCCCGAGCTGCGCGACCTTCACGAATACAGCAATGTCATTCAAATCGGCCATTTCGGCGATTTTCCCATAAATGGAAATGTAATTCCAGATATTTCCGCCTAATCAATCAGGCCGGCAGCGCCCATTCTCCTCCCAACAGCGAACAACAAGCCCATGAAGAGGAGAAAGCCATGCCAACCAATGTTCTATACAGAACCAATGCCACAGCGACGGGAGGCCGTGTCGGTCATGCCACGACGCCCGACGGAAACCTGAAGGTCAGCCTGACCCGGCCCAAGGAGCTCGGTGGCGACGGTGCCCCGGGCACCAATCCGGAGCAGTTGTTTGCTGCGGGTTATGCCGCCTGCTTTCTGAGCTCGATGCAGTTCGTCGCGACACAAGGTGGCCCGAAGGTGCCGGCCGATACCACCGTCAAAGCAACTGTGGGAATTGGTCCGCGCGCCGAGGGCGGTTTCGGCCTTGAGGTCGGCCTCGCGGTTCTTCTGCCCGGGCTGGCAAAAGCTGATGCCGAGACGCTGGTGCAGAAGGCTCATCAGATCTGCCCCTACTCGAATGCGACGCGGAACAGCCTCGACGTGCGCGTAGACATCGTCGCAGCGCAATGAAGTTTCGAGCGGAAGGTTCAAGCGACTGACCTTCCGACGATCAACCCAAAACAACGGAGAATATCATGAGCAAGACAGTTATCGTAACAGGTGCTTCCCAGGGCATCGGTGCCGGCGTCGTGAAGGCTTTCCTCGACAAGGGCTACAACGTCGTCGCGACATCTCGCAGCGTGAGCAAGTCAAAGGAACTGCCGACGTCCGCCAAGCTCGCGCTGGTTGACGGCGATATCGGTGATGCATCGGTGGCCGCGAAGGTTGCTCAGACCGCAATCAGCAAGTTCGGTTCGATCGACGCGCTGGTCAACAATGCCGGCATCTTCTTTCCCAAGGCATTTACCGATTATACGGGTGAAGATCTGAAGAAGCTGTCGTCAACCAACCTGGAAGGTTATCTTTACATCACGCAACATGCCGTGAAGCAGATGCTGGCCCAGAAGTCGGGCGGCAGTGTCGTCGGCGTCACCTCGTCGCTGGTCGAAAACCCGATTGCAGGCCTAACCGTTTCGGTGCCGATGATCACCAAAGGCGGCCTGGAGGCCATGACCCGCAACCTGGCAGTCGAATATGCGAAGCAGGGCATCCGCTTTAACACGGTCGCGCCCGGCATGGTGGACACCCCCCTGCACAAGGACGACCCGCACGAGTTTCTGAAGACTCTTGCCCCGTTGGGCACGGTCTCTAGCGTCAAGGATATCGTCGATGCGATCGTCTATCTGACCGAAGCGCAGAATGTTACCGGGGAATCGCTGCACGTTGATGGCGGCGCGCATTCCGGAAGATGGTAAGCGCGGAAGTCAGCCTGCGGGAGTTGGGTATCCAACTCCCGCAGGCACCCAAGCCTTTCGGCGCGTACGTCGCGGCAGTGCAGACCGGCAATCTGCTGTTCCTCACCGGCATGCTACCCGTCGAAAACCAGAAGCCGAAATTTGTTGGACGTATCGGCAAGGAGCTGGACGGCGCGGCAGGCCGGGAGGCGGCGGAGCTCGCAGCTCTCAATGCCTTGGCTGTTGCCAGAGAGAGTCTAGGATCGCTTGACAAGGTCGCACGCGTTGTCAGGCTTGGCGTCTATATTGCGACCTCGGGCGATCTTGTTGATCAGCCAAGCGTGGCGGACGGTGCCTCTGAACTGTTCAACAAGGTGTTTTGCCCGAACAAGATGTCAGCTCGGCTTGTGATAGGCGTTGCAAGGTTGCCGATGGACACGCCGGTCGAATTAGAGGTCATCATGGAGACGAAGTCGTAAGTTGCGGACCGACCTCAGCGGAATGCTGATGTCGGTCTCAACTATCGCGCTGAAGTCGATTGGTAGAAGTGAGACCTTCACGCGACGAGAGGGTTTCTCCGCCACCTGGTGGTATGGTTTGAGCTTTTGACCGTACCAAGCTATTTGCGGAGCCTAGGGTGCTTCGCCATCCATTCGCGCGGGCCGGGCTACTTCCTCAAACTCCAGGAGATCCTCGCACACAGCCTCCGTGAGGCGCAAACCAACGGCGAGCTCGTGAAACGTCTCGACGCCAGCGAGCTTGCGATGACGCTCATCGCTGTGGTGCAGGGCGGCTTCGTGGTTTCGAGGGTCTACCGAGATGGGAACGCCATCAATCGAGTGAGAGCGACAGTAATCGCTGCTCAAATCTCTGCCGCGGACATAATGACATAAAAAGCGCCGGGACCTTCAAGAAGATCCCGGCGAGTCTGGGAGAACGCACCAGAAGGGTGGTGATCTCCTTTGCCAGTCAAAAGCGACCGGCTCCGCCGAGGGGCGGCGGATTGAGTTTGGCAAGCCTGCACAATTGTACGACGGCTAACGAGCAAGCCGCTGTTCTCGGAACTCTGATCACTGAGGATGCCTTGTGCTTGCGATGCTCGGCCGCAAAGCTAATTGCTCGTGCCAGGCTGTCAGGTGCGGTCGTTGCGATCGCCAGGGGCGGTCGCCGAAGCGAAAGTCAAGATATTCAAGTGCGCAACCGACTGTTATGGTGCCGAGATCGGGATCGAGTGCCGGCGCGTTGGCGTCAAGGACGTCGAGGATCTTGCCGGTCCGATCAAACTGAGCGTCGACCCATCCGCTCCAGCGGTGGCCTTCAGGCCGTAGGGTTTCTTGGCGGCAGACGACAGCCCGGTCCATGATGTCCAGGCCAAACAGTTCGAGCTTGAGCACTTGCCGGCGAGCTGGCCCAGGCGCCGGCAGCAATCCACCGTCTGCGAACTCGTCCAGGTACTCACAAATCAGGCTGCTATCGAAGAGAGTCTCGCCGGTATTCAATTGAAGCGTCGGTATGCGGGTCAACGGATTGAGTGCCGAAAGCTCAGAGTTCTCTTTGGTCGGCACCGCAGATGTCTCAATGAGTTTGACACGATCGTCGATCCGCAGCTCCTTGGCAACTACCACGACTTTTCGCGCGTAGGGCGAGTTCGGCGACCAATAGAGCTTCATGAGAATCTCCCGAGAAGAACCTATGAGTTGATGCCGTCGATGCCATGGTTGCGTCGGAATCGCCGGTTGGAGGCGGCCGCCATCGCATGGTCAAGTACGGAGCATCTTCTCAATGGAAACGTCGATCGTCATTTGGGTCGTTCGTGAGCGCATCCACCACTTGCCGTCGCCAGATGTCCTCCAGTTCGGCTTCCAAAACTAGCCTATGAACTTGATATGTTCAGGCGAAGCGATTTGAACTGAACGTGGTATCTGTCGCGCCGATAGGACGGGGGCCAGAGCTCCGCGACCGGTCGATCGGTGGTGCTGAATCGCTCTGGCGGAGCCGTGCGGGGCGATCGATAGAGCCTGCGAATGCAAGATCGGCCGTCCGCCAATCTCAACAGAAGATACGGCTATCTCGAAAATGCGTTTGATGGTGGCGCCAGCGGTTGCCTAGCGTTGAACCGACACGATCGCAAAATATGCGACGCACACAATTCACTGCAGGGTGGGAAATATGCACAGAATCGCCGAAGTGCGTGCATTATGCGTTGCTGCCAACAGGCCAGATACGCTCCGCGTCCGGTTGATGCTCGCGATGATCCTCTCATATTTGGGGATGATGGCCTTCGTGATCTACAGCGCACGGCACCCGGAGCCTGCCGCCATTGCCTCAACTACCTTTAGTCCAGCGATGATCGCGTTGGCCAGTTGCATGGCTGTCAGCGTTATCCTGACCGGGCTGTTCGTGTTCATGCGGCACGGAGATTGAGTGATGCGTATGTCACGGAATGGCATGAGCCGCCTCCTGCTCGCGATTGCATATACCATCGGTGTTGGCGGATCGGCGTACTCGGCGCAGTCGGAGTCTCAAGCTCGCCAGGCTGACGGTTCGACCATCTTGTTCTTCGTAGTCTTCGCAGTGCTTACGCTGCTCATCAGCTTCTGGACGGCGCGCCGCGCAACCAGTTCATCGGAATATCTTACGGCAGGAAGCTCAATCTCGTCAGGACAGAATGGATTGGCCATTGCGGGCGATTACATGTCGGCCGGCGCCTTTCTCGGTCTGTCAGGTGCAATCTATGCTTCCGGCCTGGACGGAATGTTCCTCGCCGCAAGCTATTTGGCCAGTTGGCCCATTGTGCTGTTTCTCGTTGCGGAGCCGCTGCGTCGCCTTGGGAAGTATTCCTTCGCAGACGTGCTGACTCATAAATTGAGAGAGCGGCCGGTTCGCATTCTGGCGGGTTCGTCTACCCTCGTAATCGTGAGCTTCTACCTCGTCGCGCAAATGGTCGGCGCCGGCGAACTTATCTCCTTGCTGTTCGGAATCGGTTATTCGCCGGCGATCATCATGGTCGGCGCGCTCATGATTGTGTTTTCGACCCTCGGCGGCATGCGCGCCGCCACATGGGTACAGATCATCAAGGCCGTCCTGATGATTGGCGGAAGTTCCATGATCGCGGCGCTGGTCCTGGTTAGGTTCGGATTTGACATGTCGAACCTCTTCAAGACGGCGGTGAGCAATCATCCGATCGGCCACGGGATTATGGACGTTCGTGGTTTCGCCCAGGATGGAGTTGCGACTCTGTCGCTGGGTGTCGGCGTCCTGTTCGGTACGGCCGGGCTGCCGCATATCTTGATGCGCTTCTTCACGGTCAGCGACGAGCGCGCAGCGCGTCTGTCGGTGTTCTACGCGACCTGCCTGATCGGCCTGTTCTTTGTGATGCTGTTTTTTATCGGATATGGCAGTATCGCGCTCCTCCGTGGCGATGCCACCTACGCCAGCCCCAATGGCGCACTCTTTGGCGGAAACAATCTGGCTCCCATCCATCTGGCGAGGGCCGTTGGCGGAAGCATCCTAGCGGGATTCATCTCTGCGGTTGCGTTCGCGACGATCCTGGCAGTCGTCTCCGGACTGCTCATAGCGGGCGCTTCGTCAGCTGCCAACGACCTCGTCGTCGGTTTGTCCGGACGGCAACTCACTGAGCGCACGCGGCTCCAAGTGTCGCGGGTCTCCGCGGTGGCATTGGGAGTGCTCGGCATATTGCTCGGACTGGCATGCGAGGGCCAGAATGTGGCTTACCTCCTTGCGCTTGCGACGGCGATCGCAGCCAGCGCCAACTTCCCTTTGCTGATCCTGGCAATCTACTGGGACGGCCTGACGACTCGTGGTGCAGTCATCGGTGGCAACTTCGGGCTAATCTCATCGGTTGTTCTAACGGCTATGGGCCCGACGATCTGGTCAAAGGTGCTGGGTCTTGGTCCCGCGATCTTTCCGTACGACTCCCCGGCGCTCGTCACCTTGCCACTGACGCTGCTTGTCTGCTGGCTGGTATCGATCACCAAGGCAGAACCTGAGGGGGATTGGCGCCTAACGGGGCCATCCGTTGCGCGATACGTGGAGTAGATCGATGCGCGAGCCCGATCCGCACAAGTCGACGCCCGACAACATGAGCATTTCGGGGCGCATTCACGGCGAGAAGCAAACATAAGGTCGCGGGGAAAGTACGAGCGAACATGGCGCTCGTAGGCTGACTGACGGAACGCGGCGCAAGGACGAGTGCGGCGTTCGCCGAGGCTCTGCGGCTGTTGTTTGCCGATACCTTGGACGGGAACGGCGCGACCGACGTAGCTTTACGTTTTGCAACCAGTGTTCGAGGTCGGTTGCCAACTCTTCGCATCGGTCATTCGGGTACCAAGGAGGTTCATCGTGGTTCGGCAAGTTCAGCATTATATCAATGGCCAGCGCGTATCTGGCCGCAACGAGCGGTCATCGTTCGTCTTCAACCCTGCGACCGGTGAGCAAGCGGCATCGGTGCCGATCGCGAACGCCGCGGATGTGGCGGATGCCGTCGCTGCAGCCGTGAAGGCCGCGCCGGGGTGGGCGGCGACGACGCCCTTGCGACGAGCGAGGATCCTCAACCGTTTCCTCAGAATCCTCGAGGAACGGACGAGCCAGCTCGCGGACGTTATCGTCGCCGAGCATGGAAAGGTCCACTCCGACGCGGTCGGCGAAATTCAGCGTGGTATGGAAGTTGTCGAGTTCGCGACGGCCGCCCCGCAGCTGTTGAAGGGCGAGATCACCGAGAACGTCGGAACGCGCGTCGATAGCTACTCGATGCGCCAGCCTCTCGGCGTGGTCGCCGGCATTACCCCGTTCAATTTCCCCGCCATGGTGCCGATGTGGATGTTTCCCGTGGCTCTTGCCTGCGGCAACACCTTCATCCTGAAGCCCTCCGAGCGCGATCCGTCGGCGTCCGTGATCGTGGCAGAATGGCTCAAGGAAGCGGGTCTGCCCGACGGCGTATTCGGGGTGGTCCATGGCGACAAGGAGACCGTCGACGCGCTGCTGCATCATCCCGACATCTCGGCGATCAGCTTCGTGGGATCCACGCCGATCGCAAAGTACATCTACGAGACCTCCGCCAGCACTGGAAAGCGCTGCCAGGCGCTGGGCGGTGCCAAGAACCACATGATCATCATGCCGGACGCGGACATGGACCAGGCGGTCGATGCCCTGATGGGCGCCGCCTTCGGCTCGGCCGGTGAGCGTTGCATGGCGATCTCCGTCGCAGTGCCGGTCGGCGAGACAACTGCGAACCGGCTGATCTCGGCGCTGGAGCCGAAGATCCACAGCCTCAAGATCGGACCTGGCACGGATCCTGAAGCGGAAATGGGGCCGCTGGTCACGAAGCAGCACTTGGACAAGGTCAGGGGCTATATCGACGCCGGCGTCGCAGAGGGTGCCAAGCTGCTCGTCGACGGGCGCGGCTTCAACATGCAGGGCTACGAAGACGGCTACTTCATCGGCGGGTCGTTGTTCGATCATGTCACTCCGAACATGAAGATCTACAAGGAAGAGATCTTTGGCCCCGTGCTGTCCGTCGCCCGTGCGGCCGACTACGACACTGCCGCGCGCATGATCAACGAGCACGAGTTCGGCAACGGCACCTCGATCTTCACGCGTGACGGCGACGCGGCTCGGGAGTTCGCGCACAAGATCAAGATCGGCATGGTCGGCATCAACGTGCCGATCCCGGTACCGATGGCATTCCATTCCTTCGGAGGCTGGAAGGCGTCGATCTTCGGCGACCACCACATGCATGGCCCGGAAGGCGTCCGCTTCTATACCCGGATGAAGACGATCACGAGCCGCTGGCCAACCGGCATTCGCGCCGGCGCCGAGTTCGTGATGCCCACCATGTCATGATCGCAACGGCCGGCCCGCTGCTTACCCGGCAGCGGGCCGGCTCCTGAAGAAACCGCCGATTGTGAAAACGTGGCGGCCGTGACCAGGAATGCAGCTACTCCATCGCCTTGCGCGAAGTACGCCGGCTTACGGCATCATCAGAGTTCACTGAGCGAGCAGCCAAACACACTGCGTTCGGCGCTTTGGGAAGGTGGTGAGAACTGTCCGCTCACATGCACACATGGTTCTCTTTCCATGAAATCTATGAAGCCGGCTACTCCGCTGGCCTTGTGGGCGACTATAAATGTCCTTTTCTAGAATTTAGCCCTCATTGGTGGTGCTGGCACGCCGGCAATTTCGTCGGTCATCACACCATGTGCTCGCAACTTGAGGCCATCTTACTCGTCTACGGACAGGACTGATATTGCCAATGGGTCGACTGCTTGTTGGCGGCATTTGCGGCTATTCGGAATGTGTTCCGGGCGAGCCGGTTCGGGGACTGTGGGCTCGTCAATCGGTCGAGCTAGTTTCTAGAACCTTTTTCGAGCCGATAGCCGATCCCCGATTCGGTGATCAGCAGACGCGGATGATTGGGGTCCGGCTCGATCTTCTGGCGGAGCTTGCGCACCAATATTCGGAGGTACTGGATGTTATCCCGCTGGTTACCGGTCCAAATCTCCCTCAGCAACTGATCGTGGGTGACCACGAGCCCGACATGTTTCGCCAGGATATGCAACAAGTGATACTCCTTGCGCGTCAGCTTGATCCTGGTGTTGGCGAGCAACACCGTCCGGCCGGCAAGATCGACGGCGAGCGGCCTAACCACGACCACCGGGCTCTCGATCGCGCGCTTGAATTGTCGACGCAACACGGCTTGGCCGCGGGCAAGAAGCCCGGCCATGCCGAATGGCTTCGCTACATAGTCGTCGGCGCCCGACCGCAGCAGGCGAACCATCTCGTCCTCGTTGGATTCGGCGGAGAGAACGATGACCGGAACGTTGGACCAGGAGCGCAGCCGCTCGAGCGCCTCGCCGCCGTGTAGGTCCGGCAAACTGAGATCGAGAATCACGAGGTCAGGCGGATTGAACGTTGCGGTCTTTAGGCCATCGGCCGCGTTCTCCGCCTCGACGACTGAAAAGCCATGGACGGTGAAGCCCGACCGCAAGAGGCTACGCATCTTTGGGCTCAGCTTCGATCAGCAGGACGAGACTGCCCGGCTTATTCACCATCGCTGGCGGCAGGTTCGGTAGGGCTGTTTGCGGATCGCAGGCAGCCGGATTGGGCCGTGTTGCCGACACCCATCCGCAGTCTCCAAGATGGCTTGGTCGTGTCCAGAGCCGGCCGCCTCTACATCGCCTTGACGATGTTCTCGGTGACCTTCTTGGCGTCGCCGAGCAGCATCATGGTGTTGTCGCGATAGAACAGCGGATTGTCGATGCCGGCATAGCCGGAGGCGAGCGAGCGCTTGATGAACATCACGGTGCCGGCCTTCCAGACCTGGAGCACAGGCATGCCGTAGATCGGCGAGGTCTTGTCCTCTTCGGCCGCCGGGTTGGTGACGTCGTTGGCGCCGATCACGAAGGCAATGTCGGCCTGCGCGAACTCGGAGTTGATGTCCTCGAGCTCGAACACTTCGTCATAGGGAACGTTGGCCTCGGCCAGCAGCACGTTCATGTGGCCGGGCATGCGGCCTGCGACCGGGTGAATGGCGTACTTCACCTCGACGCCTTCCTTCTTCAGGATGTCGCCCATTTCGCGCAGGGCATGCTGGGCCTGCGCCACCGCCATGCCATAGCCGGGCACGATGATGACCTTCTGCGCGTTCTTCATGATGAAGGCGGCATCGTCGGCCGAGCCGAGCTTGGCGGGCTTCTGCTCGCCCGTACCGCCGCCGGCCGCCGCGGTCTCACCGCCGAAGCCGCCGAGGATGACCGAGATGAAGGACCGGTTCATCGCGTGGCACATGATGTAGGACAGGATCGCGCCCGAGGAGCCAACCAGCGCGCCGGTGATGATCAGCGCCGAGTTGCCGAGCGTGAAGCCGATGCCGGCGGCGGCCCAGCCGGAGTAGGAGTTCAGCATCGAGATCACGACCGGCATGTCGGCACCGCCGATCGGGACGATCATGAGCACGCCGAGTGCCAGCGCGATGATGACGATCAGCCAGAAGTCGAGCGCGCTACCCGACATCACCAGCCCAACGATGAAGAACACCAGCGCCACGGCGAGCGCGATGTTGATGATGTGGCGGAACGGCAGGATGATCGGCGCGCCGCTCATCCGCGCGGACAATTTCAGGAACGCGATCACCGAGCCGGTGAAGGTCAGAGCGCCGATGGCGACGCCGAGCGACATCTCGACCAGGCTCTGCGGATGGATGTTGCCGGGCGTACCGATGTCGAAGGCCTCGGGCGCGTAGAACGCGCCGGCGGCGACCAGCACCGCGGCCATACCGACCAGCGAGTGGAAGGCCGCGACCAACTCCGGCATCGAGGTCATCGGCACCCGGCGCGCAATGACGGCACCGACGCTGCCGCCGATGGCGATGCCGAGGATCACGAGGATCCACGCGAGACCGTCCGCCGGCGGATGGCTTGCCAGTGTGGTGGCGACGGCGATCGCCATACCGATCATGCCGAAGAAATTGCCCTGCCGGGATGAGGCGGGGCTGGATAGCCCGCGCAGTGACAGGATGAACAGCACACCCGCCACGAGATACAGAACTGCAGCCAGATTGGCGTTCATCTCAGGTCCCCTTTGTCTTCGTCACCCCGAGGTGCACGCCGCTCACTTCACCTTCTTCTTGTACATCGCCAGCATGCGCTGGGTGACAAGGAAGCCGCCGAAGATATTCACGCAGGCAAAGATCAGCGCGATGAAGCCGAAGCCGCGTGCCCAGCCGCTTCCGCTGGAGATCATGCCGACGCCGACCGCGAGCAGCGCGCCGACCACGATCACCGAGGAGATCGCGTTGGTCACGCTCATCAGCGGCGTATGCAGCGCCGGGGTCACCGACCACACCACGAAATAGCCGACGAAGACGGCGAGAACGAAAATCGACAGCCGGAAGACGAAGGGGTCGACGACCTGTGCGATATGCTCCATGGCGGCTCTCCTAAGCTTTCGGCTGGAAGTTCGGGTGGATGACGGCGCCGTCCCTGGTCAGCGCGGTGGCCTTGACAAGTTCGTCGTCCCAGTTCACGGCCAGCGCCTTGCTACCCTTGTCGACCATGGTCTCAATGAAATTGAACAAATTGCGCGCGTAGAGACTGGAAGCGGACGCCGCGACGCGGCCGGCCAAGTTGGTGTAGCCGACGATCTTGATGCCATCGACCTCGGCGACCTCGCCCGGCCTTGTACCCTCGACATTGCCGCCGCGCTCGACGGCGAGATCGACCAGCACCGAACCCGGCTTCATCGACTTGACCATGTCAGCCGAGACGAGCTTCGGCGCCGGCCGGCCCGGAATGAGCGCAGTGGTGATGACGATGTCCTGCTTCTTGATGTGCTCGGCGGTGAGCGCGGCCTGGAGCTGTCGCCGAAAGTTGGTGACGGCGGGAATCGGGAAGGCGGCATATCGTGGGGGTGCTTGACGCCTCCACTTCTCCACCGAAGGAGCGATATGCCGTGTCCAACGATAACGTCATCCAACTGATTCAGCCAGGAATCTTCGACGATCAACTCACAGAAGTCTTGCGCAACGGGGCACGTGCCCTTCTCGCCAAAGCGGTCGAGGCTGAGGTCGCGGACTTTCTCGGCCAGCATGCCGATTTGAAGACCCGGGACGGCCACCAGCGCGTCGTCCGCCACGGTCACCTGCCGGAGCGCGAGGTGATGACCGGCATCGGTCCGGTCGCCGTCCGCCAGCCACGTGTACGCGATCGTGAGGCGGCCGCTGCCGATCCTGGCCGCATCCGGTTCTCGCCGTCGATCCTGTCGCCCTACATGCGCCGCTCGAAGTCGATCGAAACGCTGTTGCCGATCCTATATCTGAAGGGTATTTCGACTGGCGACTTCTCCGAAGCGCTGGCGGCGCTGCTTGGCAAGGATGCTGCCGGGTTGTCGGCATCCGCCATCGGCCGACTGAAGGACGGCTGGCTCGACGAGCACGGCGCGTGGCAGAAGCGCGATCTGTCGGCCAAGCGCTACGTCTACATCTGGGCTGATGGCATCCATCTCGAAGCCCGCCTCGAAGACGAAAAGCAGTGCATCCTCGTGCTGATCGGCGCGACGCCGGAGGGCCGCAAGGAACTGGTCGGCTTCACCGATGGCGCCCGTGAGAGCGCGCACGACTGGCGCGATCTGCTGCTCGACCTGAAGCGGCGCGGGCTCGACGTGCCCCCGCAGCTCGTCATCGCCGATGGCGCACTCGGGTTCTGGAAGGCGGCCGGTGAGGTCTGGCCGAAAACGCGCGAGCAGCGCTGCTGGGTGCACAAGACCGCCAACGTACTTGCCAAGCTGCCGAAGAGCCAGCAGCCGAAAGCCAAACGCGCGTTGCAGGAGATATGGATGGCCGAAACCAAGGCCACAGCCGAGCTGGCGTTCGACGCCTTCATCGAGAGCTACGCGCTGAAATACGAGAAGGCCGCCGATTGCCTGCGCAAGGATCGAGACACGCTGCTGGCTTTCTACGACTTCCCGGCAGAGCATTGGAAACACCTGCGCACGACCAACCCCATCGAAAGCACCTTCGCCACCGTGCGTCATCGCACGATCCGATCGAAGGGCTGTCTATCCAACAAGACCGCGCTCGCGATGGTCTTCAAACTGGTCGAGGGCGCCCAGAAAAATTGGCGTCGTCTCGATGGCCACAACCAGTTGCCAAAACTCGTTCTCGGTGTGACATTCAACAACGGGATCGAGGTCATCGCCAAGCCGACCGACCGTCAGCCCGCAACCGCCGCCGCCTGACCGGCTCCGGCCGTCACCAAAAATTGGCGATAGCTCCGCGGCCTGCTTGGCCTGGTACTCCTTCGACATTTCCTTGGCGTAGCCGCCGGCGGTCTGCGCGTTCTTGAACGCCTCGTCCTCGACGGCGAGGAATTTGGCACCGAGCGATTCCACCTGCTCCTTCGTGGCGGGCCGCACGTCGGTGGCAGTAACGATGGCGCCCAGGCGCCGCGCGGTCGCGATCGCCTGGAGGCCGGCAACGCCGACGCCCATCACGAACACCTTTGCGGCCGGAATGGTGCCGGCGGCGGTCATCATCATCGGGAAGGCACGGCCAAAAGCTTCGGCGCCCTCGATCACGGCGCGGTAGCCGGCGAGGTTCGCCTGCGACGACAGCACGTCCATCACCTGCGCGCGCGTGATACGCGGCATCAGTTCCATCGCAAAGGCGGCGACGCCGGCATCGGCGATCGTCTTCAGCGCGGCTTCGTTGCCGTAGGGGTCCATGATCGCGATAACGAGCGCACCGCGCTTGTACTGCGCGAGCTCGGACGCCTCGGGGCGCTTCACCTTGATGATGATGTCAGCGTCCTTCAGCGCGTCCGCGCTGACCGTGGCGCCGACCGCGGTGAACTCGGAATCCGGCAGGCCCGATTTGAGGCCGGCGCCGGGCTCGATGGCTATCTCGGCGCCGAGCGCCTTGAACTTCTTCACCGTATCAGGCGAAGCGGCAACGCGCGGCTCCGACGGATCGATTTCCTTGGCAACGGCAATCTTCATATTCAACCCGTCGATTCAAATGGTGTATCGGGGCGCAAGCATTCAAATTCGAACATTACGCGTCGTACGCGAGCGACCGCACGCTCAAATCGGATACCGGCCGCCATTGATAGTCAGCGTCGAGCCGGTGATGAACCCGGCATCGTCGGAGGCAAGGAACACGACCCCGCGCGCGATCTCTTCGGGCTCGCCGAGGCGGTTGACCGGGATCTGCGGGATCACGGCCTTTTCCAGCACGCCCTTCGGCACCACCTGCACCATTTCGGTGTTGACATAGCCCGGACAGATCACGTTGACCTTGATGCCGCCCTTGGCATTCTCTGGCGCGAGCGCGTTGGTGAAGCCGATGTCGTCCGCCCTGGCCGCCGAATAGTTGACCCGGCTGAATTGTCCCTTCCGGCCGTTGATCGAGGAGATCGAGATCTTGCTGATCGCAACTCCGATGCGGCGTGTTCCGCCCGTTACCAATGCTACACGTATCATCTCGCGTCCTCCCGCTGACCAGGTTCAGTCGCGTGCAAGGCACATGGCGATGCCCATGCCGCCGCCGATGCACAGCGTGGCGAGGCCCTTCTTGGAATTACGCTTCCGCATTTCATGCAGCAGGGTGACCAGCACGCGCGCGCCGGAAGCGCCGATCGGATGACCGATTGCGATCGCGCCGCCGTTGACGTTGACCTTGGCCGGATCCCAGCCGAGATCCTTGTTGACGGCGCAGGCCTGCGCCGCGAACGCCTCGTTTGCCTCGATCAGGTCGAGATCGCCGACGTTCCAGCCGGCCTTCTTCAGTGCGGTGCGCGACGCCGGGATCGGGCCGGTACCCATGATCTTCGGATCGACGCCGGCCTGGCCCCACGACACGATGCGCGCGAGCGGCTGCTTGCCCTGCCTAGCGGCTTCCTTGGCGGTCATCAGCACCACGGCGGCGGCGCCGTCGTTGATGCCGGAGGCGTTGCCGGCGGTCACGGTGCCGTCCTTCTCGAAGGCCGGGCGGAGCTTGCCCATTGCGTCAACGGTCGTGCCATGGCGAGGATACTCGTCGGTATCGACCACGATGTCGCCCTTGCGCGACTTGAGGGTGACCGGGACGATTTCGTCCTTGAACTTGCCGGCCTTCTGCGCGGCCTCGGCCTTGTTCTGCGAGGCGACGGCGAACTCATCCTGCTGCGACCGGGTGATCTGGTATTGCTTCGCAACGTTCTCGGCAGTGTTGCCCATGTGGTAGCCGTTGAATGCATCCCACAGGCCGTCCCTGATCATGGTATCGATCAATTCGAGGCCGCCCATTTTGACGCCGCTGCGCAGATATTGCGCGTGCGGGGCCGTGCTCATGGATTCCTGGCCGCCGGCGACGACGATCGAGGAATCGCCGTTGAGCAGCGCCTGGTAGCCGAGCGCGACGGTGCGCAGGCCTGAGCCGCAGAGTTGGTTGACGCCCCAAGCCGGGCTCTCCACCGGAATGCCGGCGTTGATCGACGCCTGACGGGCTGGATTCTGGCCCTGCGCCGCGGTCAGGATCTGGCCCATGATGACCTCCGAGACCCGGCCGGGCTCGATGCCACCGCGCTCCAGCGCGGCCTTGATGGCGACGGCACCGAGATCGTGGGCGGGAAGGGTCGCGAAGGCTCCGTTGAAGCTTCCGACCGGGGTGCGGGCGGCGCTGACGATGACGACATCGTTGGACATCGAGGTTTCCTCCGTTGAATGCGATTATGTAGGGCGACTCGCTTGCGTAGCTCTAGGTCGATTTCTCTTTTCCGCAACGCCCGGGCGCGGGCTCTATCGGATAGAATCTTGCGCTCCTAGAACTTCCGACGTTGACACCCAAGGGTAGCTTCCAAAGTGAGCCTATGAACTTGGTGTGTCCAAGCGAAGCGATTTGAACCGAACGCGGTATCTGTCGCACCGATAAGGTTGGCGGCGAAGATCTAGGGTCGATCGACCAGCGGCGATGAATAGCATTGACGGGGCCATGCGAAGTCATCGGTAGCGCCAGGGAATCCTAGGCACGCCGTCTGCCAATCTCCAAAAAAGATAAGGCTATCTCGAAAAAGCGTTTGATGGTGACGCCAGCGGCTGCCTAGCCTCAATCAACATCGTCGTACAATCGGCGACGCACAATCTAGTGTAGGAAACAGTTCGCGATCTGCCGGGACTTGTCGGGCTGCGCATATGCTGTTCGCACATCGAGGCGTTGACTGACATCAAGTGTCAAGTGGTGGGTAAGTGGACCGTATCGACGCCATGAAGATCTTCGTCGTCGCCCTCGATGAGGGAGGCTTAAGGAAAGCGGGACGCAAGCTGGGGCGATCACCTGCTGCGATAAGCCGGGCGCTTGCCTCTCTTGAGGCGCATGTAGGTGTTACCCTTCTTCACCGCACGACGAGGTCATTCAAGCTAAGCGACGCGGGGGAACGTTATGCGCTTGTGTGTCGCCGCGTCATTGCAGATCTTGAGGAGGCTGATCTCGTCGCGGCAAGTGAACGATCGACCCCGAGTGGCACGTTGACCATAACAGCTCCAGTCGCGGCGGGCGAAGATATCTTGCGCCCGGTATTGGACGAGTTCATGGACGCCTATCCAACCGTCTCTGTCAGGCTGTTTTTGCTGGATCGACCGGTGAAACTTATCGATGAAGGCATGGATATCGCCTTGCGAATTGGCAACTTGACAGATTCCACGCTCGTCGCGATCCGGTTGGGAGCGGTCAGGCGCGTCGTAGCGGCATCGCCCCGCTATTTGTCGGCGCATCCGAAAATCGAAGAGGTCGCTGATCTTGCAAAGCACAAGATCATCGCAATGACTCACTTCGGAATTGATTCGTGGACCTTTCCACCGGCGAAAGGATCGTCGATACCGCGATCGGTTCATTTCACGCCACGATTCGTGGTGAATAGTGTTCGTGGCGCTATTGCCCCGGCCGTCGAGGGGCGAGGGATCACCCGGCTCTTCTCCTATCACATTGCGGAGCAACTCTCGCAAAACGGGCTACAAGTCCTTCTCAGGCATGACGACGCTTCCGCGATCCCTCTGCATCTGATTTCCCCACAGGGACGGCTTGCCGTTCCCAAAGTGCGGGCTTTCGTCGATTTTGCGGTGCCTCGTCTCAAAGCGCAATTCTCCCGCCTCTCGACCGATGCCGTGGTTCAAAAAGCCGACATTCGTACGTGCCGCGAAAGAGTGTTTTCCGACCAGTGAGTATTGGCGGCGTTGGGTGTCTACGAAATAGTCGAGCGACCGTTGGAATGTCGGGCGGTTAATCAAATGCCGAACGTTCGTAGAGGAAGTGCTTGTCACTCTTACGGGGCATCGCGGTGGACAAGAAGCCACATGGCAGAGAGCGCCGGAGCTTAGTGGCCTAACAGTGGAAAGGGTAGGACGATGATCAGGACGCGGTTGACGAAGCTGTTTAATATTGAACACCCAATCATCCTTGCGCCGATGACGCCTGCCGCGGGCGCAGACCTGTCCACCGCGGTTGCGGCCGCCGGCGGGCTCGGCTTACTTGGCGGCGGATATGGCGACCGCGCCTGGTTCGAGACAGAGTCAGCGAAAATCACGCGCAACGATGTGGGATGCGGTTTCATCACTTGGTCGGTCGCAAAACAGCCGGAATTGCTCGACTTTGCAATAGAGCGTCATCCGCGCGCGATCATGTTGTCCTTTGCTGATCCGGCACCATTTGCAAAGCGCATCAAACAAGCCCGGGTGCCCCTCATTTGCCAAGTCCATACGGTCGACCAAGCACGACGAGCCGCCGATGTCGGAGCCGATGTCGTCGTAGCGCAAGGCACGGAAGCGGGCGGCCACGGCCAAACAGCCCGATCGACACTGCCGTTCGTCCCGACGGTGGTAGACGCTCTGAGCAAATACGCACCTAACGTGGTCGTTGTTGCCGCGGGCGGGATCGCCGACGGGCGAGGTCTTGCTGCGGCTCTGATGCTAGGCGCCGAAGGCGCTCTCATGGGCAGCCGCTTTTGGGCAACAAAGGAGGCTCTTATCCATCCAAGTGCCAAAGCCAAGGTGGTGGCAGCTTCGGGCGATGAGACGATACGAACCAGCGTGTACGATATTGTAAGGCAGAGAGCTTGGCCGGAAGGATACACTGGGCGGCTACTGAAGAATGAGTTCATCGAAAAGTGGCATGGCCACGAAGAGAAGCTAAGGGCTCTACAGGCCGACGAGCTGGAAAAGGTGGAGGCGGCGTCGCGCGTCGGCGACTTCGACGTGGCGAATGTGACGGTCGGGGAGTCAATCGGCATGATTCATGACTTGCCCGCGGCAGGTGACGTCGTGCGCCGTGTCGTTGCCGAGGCCAAAGTGAGGCTCGCCAAGTATGACCGCGCTTCGTTGGAGTGACCGAACGGGATGGGCTGACGCGCCCCCTCCGACACAGCGAAGCCGTTAGGATCCCTTCGCGGTGCACTCGTTTGTTGCGGGGCCAGCAACGTTGCGATCTGCGCCCAACCGCTCCCAATCTGATGGACGACGAATCCTTAGAAGAGCGCTTCGACGGCAGCGGTGGTCATCGTGTCGATATCTGCGTTTGAGATATCGGTATTACTTTTAGTGATAGCTCGTCGCAATCGGTCCTTGTGTTCGAAAACAGGCATAAGCCGTTCGGATTCGGCCTTGTAAAACGGGTAGCTTGGATCAAGATAATCACTCGACCAAGCGGGTTGATGCCGAACCGTTCGCTTCAGAAGATAGGGCTTGTTATGGACGCAACCGATCTAAGAGTCTTTGAGGCAGTTGCTCGGCACGGCAGTATGAACCGAGCTGCGGCTGAGCTGAACACTGTCCAATCCAATGTCACTGCGCGCGTAAGAGCGCTGGAGCTTGAGCTCGGTATTCAGCTATTCCAGCGACATGCACGCGGCGTGAAGGTCACGCCGGCCGGGCGCCGCATGCTCCCCTTTTCGGCACGAATAACCAAGCTCCTCAGCGACGCCAAGGCCGCCGCAAGGGATGATGGCACCCCGGGTGGCGTCCTTGAACTCGGCACCCTTGAAACGACCGCGGCGATTCGGCTTCCGTCTGTGCTTGCGAGCTTCACGAAAGCTTACCCAAAGGTTCGTCCAGTGGTGACGACCGGGACGACCTGCAGCCTCATCGAAGACGTTGTCGAGTGCAGACTGGAGGGCGCGTTTGTCGCGGGGCCGGTGGATCATCCAGATCTGCAACAGGAGTGCCTGTTTCGGGAAGAACTCGTCTTGGTAACGCCTCGCTCAATTCGAAGCATCGAAGAGCTTTCCTCGATCAACGAACTGAAAACAATTGTCTTCCGTGTCGGTTGCTCCTATCGGATAAGGCTTGAAAATCTGCTGAACAAGGTGGGAATACTTGTGGCGCAGCCTTTGGAATTTGGTTCGATCGATGCCATCCTCGGCTGCGTGGCGGCGGGCGTTGGAATCACACTGCTGCCCAAGGGAGTGGTTGTTGCGGCATGGCGGGACGGCCAAGTCGCAGTGCATGAATTGGAGTCCGAGTTTTCTGAAGTGCAGACCGTGTTCATTCGGCGCACAGACGCCTACGTCTCCAGTGCACTCTCTGCCTTTCTTCAGATTGTACGGCCGGGCCCCGAGTTGCATGCGGCGGCCGCGGAGTAGTCCGGTCGTTGCGAGAGCGTCAAGTTCTGAAAATGGCAGTCGTCCAGGCGCTTTCCATTCTGGTCATTTCTGCCGGGGCCCGAGACGGCGGTCAGCCGTGCGTTGACGAAGCAGGGGCGATTGTCTCTTAAACTTCGAAGCCTGCCTAAGGCTCGGAAACCGCGCGTCGCATCTAGTCGGCAAGATGGCGTTTCATCGTGGCGGATGTGAGCGACGCGACCTCGGTCGTCGCCGATTGTCTGGGTACGCAGATCTGATGCGTTCGTGCCTGAGCAGCAACGATAATAGATCGCTCGATCGCTGGAATTGATGGCGTCGTCTCCTAGGCGGTACCACCCTGCGCAATTCCATCGCGTGATGCCGGCCCCCGTTATCCGACGAGCTCTGCACTTGGTCGAGTAATCTGCGGTGCAGATTGCCTTCTCGAATCTATTCGTTTGCTGATCGCAAATGAGAAAGGCACGCTCTTTCCAAATTAAACCAGTTCAATCGTATGGGACGCGGCCAAGGACGTTTACATGCTGATGAAGAATGCGACTTCCGTATCCACAGTAAGCGAGATCGCCGGTTTTGCCGACCGGGCTGTTTCGGCATCTCTCAAGCCTGACGCGCGCAAGCTCTACAAGCGAAATATTCTGGATAGCCTAGGATGCGCGATCTCCGCGCTTCCGGGAGCGCCGTTCGCGGCGCTGCGGGAACAGTTTGCGGAGTACCGGTCCGGCGGGTCGTGCACCCTGATCGGCGGCGGTAGGACCGCTCCGGACCAGGCCGCCCTGTATAACTCTGGGTTGGTGCGATATGTCGACCTCCTTGACAGCTACATGTCGCCGGGCGGGCTCTGTCATCCAAGCGACAATTTCGGCGCAATCCTGGCTGCTGCCGAGCACGCCAAGGCATCCGGCGAAGACTTCATGCTCGCCCTTGCGGTAGCCTACGAAATCCAATGCCGGTTTACCGCCGTTGTCCCTGTCATGGCGAAGGGGTTCAATCATGCAATTCAGCTCGCAATATCCGCTGCCGCTGGAGCAGGAAAGCTGTTTGGGCTGAACGCTGAGCAGATCGCGCATGCGATCTCGATCGCGACTGTTGATAACATTTCCCTCACTTGCGTTCATGTCGAGCCGGTATCGCAGTGGAAGGGCTTTTCTCCCGGAATGACCGGGATGCGCGCAGTCTATTCCGCATCGCTCGCTAAGCGTGGCTTCACCGGTCCATCTGGGCTGTTTGAGGGACCGAACGGCTTGCTGCGGATGTTTGATCAAAAGATCGACGTTGATTGGTCGGACGACTCGCTCGAGATCATCAAGCTTACGATCATGAAGAAATTCTGTTCGCTCATTCACGGTCAGCCAGTTCTCGAGGCCGTGCTCAAGTTGAAGCGCGACAATAAGTTGGCGGCCGGCGATATCGAGACCGTCCGTTGCGACATCTTCCAGTCAGGTTTCGACATCGCGGGCGGCGGCGCATTTGGCTCAAAAGACAGACCGCAGACCAAGGAGCAAGCGGATTACAACTTGAAGTACCTGATTGCGGCGGCGCTTTTGGACGATGAGGTCGGGCCTGCGCAGCTCGAGCAGGCGCGTGTCCAGGCTGATGACGCACAAGCCCTGTTGAGCAAGGTAACGATAGCTCCCGACGATGCCTTCACCGCCAGATACCCGCACGAGCTGAACACCAGGATAGCTATCAAGGCCAAAGACGGTCGTACCTTCGATCGCGAGCAGCTTGGGTACGAAGGTGGGCTCGGCAACCCAATGTCATGGGAACGCACGGTCGAGAAGTTCAACTGGCTGAGCGAGCCATTCGCGGATGAAGCACTACGTAACAGTATCATCAAGGCGGTCGAGAAGATCGACGAGCGACCGATCTCTGATTTGATGGATATCCTTGGGAAAGTGAACCCCGAGGCGGTCCACCCTGCGCTTCACCCCGGAATTCAATAGTCATTCGTGTCAACCAAGGAGTATCCCGATGTCAATGATTTCTTGCGACATGCGGTACGGCCGCTCGGATGAGCAAAAGCGAGCGCTTTCGGCCGGCCTGCTGCGTGTCGTCAGCGAAGCGACCGGTGAACCGGCCAACAACATCTTCTTTGTCATCAGAGAGGGACGAGGCATTAACTTCGTCGAGCATGGGCAACACCTGCCCGAATTTGTCGAAGGCAATGCCAACGACAAAGAGCTCATTGCTCGCCTGAAATAGGAAAGGGAGGCAACTATGCCCTACATTGAGTGTCATATCGCAGCGGGTCTCACCAAGACCCGTAAGACGCAGTTGATCCGTGACATCGTCAAGGTTACCCACGAATCGATCGGCTCGGATCCGAAGATCATCAACGTTCTCCTTTTTGAGCATCCCGCCGACAACATGAGCATTTCCGGAAGGATTCACGGCGAGGAATAGCTTAGCTGGCAGGAAGCGGTTTCGAGCGGCTTCGCCAGCACAGAAAAGCCCAGGCTAGGCGCAGCCGCCCGGGCAAGATAGGTGCGGGTTGCCGAGTGGTGAGGGCGCTTCGCTTGTCGATCCGATTTACCGAAACGTAGTGAAAGATCAAAATGACGAACGGCGTGAGTACCGCAGGACAACGAATTCGCTCGGTAACGACCCGCGGAGTGATGGTCCCGCTGAAATTTACGCTGGGAACGAGCGCGGCTGTTGTGAGGGCAGTGCCGCTGTTGCTTGTCGATTTGCTGAACGAAGATGGCGTAACGGGCAAGGCCTACACGTTTTGCTACCGGCCCTCGGGGGCGACTGCCATATCCTCACATCTGTACGAGGCGGTCGAACTCCTCAAGGGCAAGAACGCCACGCCCTTTGAGGCATCGCAGACCCTCGCGCGCCAGTTTGCACTACTCGGGGTGACCGGCGCCGTGCGGATGGCTCTTTCACTGCTCGATATGGCCATGTGGGACGCGACTGCGCAGATGCATCGTGCTCCGCTGTCCACTCTACTCGGGTCAGGGCCTAAATCGCTACGCGCGTACGACAGCCGTGGGCTTGGGCTGATGGAGCCGGATAGCCTTGCCCAAGAGGTGAGGGCGCTTCTGGAGAGCGGTTTAGGAGCAGTTAAGGTCCGGCTCGGATACCCCACGCTTTTTGAGGACCTGGCCGCGTTGCGGGCTGTCCGCAAGAGCGTTTCCGGCGCAGATATTGCGATCATGGTGGACTACAATCAGGCCCTGACACCCGCGGAAGCAGTTCTTCGTGGACGAGAGCTGGAAAAAGAGGGGATCTACTGGCTCGAAGAGCCGATAGCTCACGATGACTATGTGGCGAGCGCCGCACTGGCGCGTGAACTGAAGGTTCCGGTCCAGATCGGCGAAAACCTCAACGGCCCGGATGCCCTGTTACGTGCCGTCACGACTGGCGCGAGCGACTACGTCATGGTCGACGTCGCGCGGATAGGCGGTGTAACCGGCTGGCTGCATGCGGCTGGCATCGCTGCAGCCCAGGGTATCGAAATGTCGTCGCATCTGATGCCGGAAGTGAGCACGCATCTTCTTTGCGCCACGCCCACCGCCCATTGGCTTGAGTATGTTGATTGGGCAGATGCGATCGTCGAAGAACCATTGAAAATCCGCGACGGAATGGTTCTCACGCCGGAGAGTGCCGGCAGCGGGATCTCATGGGACGAGGCCAAGCTAAAGCGCCTTGCTGCAATCTGAGTCCGGACAAAGAAAACCCCTAACGCCATGGCTCTCGAAACGCGCGAGTTGTTGCGGAGCTGTATCCGGTCGGACGGATACTAGTGGTTCATCACAGTGATTTTAACGTTTTGATTCCGAGCCATTCGAGGATCGGCAAGCTTTCCGGCGGCACGAGGATTTCGATGCTTCTGGGGATGCCAGGTTGACGACGAATGAAACCGTTTCGCTCGAGGGTGACGATCATCTGGTGGACCGAAGGCGGGCTAACGCGGAAATGGCGCTGCATGTCGGTTTCGGCGGGCGGGCGTCCGAACATGTGCGCGTAGGTGTAGATAAAGGCCAGGTAGTGTCCCTGCTTCTCCGTGAAGTGCCTGCCTGATTTTTGACTCATCGCTGGATTCGTCCCGGCCTCCGACAAGGAGGCGAAGCATGAATGTACGTTATCGGGTCGAATTGAGCCAAATCGAGCGGGACGAACTGACGGCGATGCTGGGCGGCGGGAAGCATGCTGCCCGCAAGCTCAAGCGGGCGCAGATTTTGCTGGCGGCCGATGCCGGCAGTTGCGACGCGGAGATTGCCCGGTCTGTCCGGGTCAGCCTGTCCAGCATCGGCCGGACCAAGCGCCGCTTCGTGGAAGGCAATCTGGAGCGGGCCTTGAGCGAGGAACCGCGTCCGGGCGCAGGGCGCAAACTGACCGGCAAGGAGGAGGCCCTGCTGGTGGCGACGGCATGCGCCAAGCCGCCTGCCGGCCGCAAACGTTGGACGCTGACGCTGCTGGCCGACATGATGGTCAAGCTCACCGATCATGACAGCCTGTCGGGCGAGACCGTGCGTCGCCGGCTGGCCGAGAACGACCTCAAGCCGTGGCGCAGGGACATGTGGTGCATCCCCTATGTCGACGGCGAATACGTCGCCCGCATGGAGGACGTGCTCGACCTCTACGCCGAGGCGCCGGATCCCGTCCGGCCGCTGGTCTGCTTCGACGAGACCCCCGTCCAGCTCATCGGCGAGGTCCGTCAGCCGATTCCAGCCGAGCCGGGACAGCGCGAGCGCTACGATTACGAGTACCGCCGCAACGGCACCGTCAATCTCTTCGTCACCTTCGACCCGCATCGTGGCTGGCGCAACGTCAAGGTCACCGAGCACCGCGCCGCCGTGGACTACGCCTACTGCATGCGCGAACTCGTCGACGTCCATTATCCCGACGCCGACTGCATCCGCCTCGTGCAGGACAATCTGTCGATCCATACCGCCGGCGCGTTGTATCAAGCATTTGCGCCTGCCGAGGCCCGTCGCATCCTGCGCCGCCTCGAATTCCACTTCACCCCGAAACACGCCAGTTGGCTCAATATGGTCGAGTGCGAGATCAGCGTGCTCCAGCGCCAGTGCCTCGGCCGCCGCATCGACGACCCCAAAAGGCTCCGAAACGAGATCGCAGCATGGCAAAAGCGGCGGAATAAAACCCGAGCCCGCATCAAATGGATGTTCACAACCGATAAAGCCCGCGCCAAACTCGCCCGCGCCTATTCAGCCACCGCCAAAGAGTCAAAATCACTGTGATGAACCACTAGATCGTCAGGAGCGCTCTGAGCAGCGAGGTTCGAGCGATCGTTTCGGCTGATATCGGCTCTCTGAAAGACTCGTCGGCTACAACAAAACGTGGTTTGGCCACCAAGAGATATAAGTGCCAGTTTGCCGCGCGTTCCGGTCCTACATTCGACGGCGGGAAATGCGATGATCAGATCGAGGAAACGTTATGGATCGAAGGAATCTCTTGAAGACGGTTACGTTGGCGGGATCGGCACTTGCCTTGCCGGCACTTGTCGCGCCGGCCATGGCGGACAAGAAGAGCGCAGCCGCACCGTTGATTGAAAAGTTTGCAGCGACTTTGAGCGCGCACGACCTCGCGGCGTTCGCGGCGCTGTTCTCTGATAATTACGTCAACCACCAGCTCAGCGCGGCCGCACCGCCGCCGCCGCAGGGCAAGTCGCCGAAGCAGGGGACGGTGGCAGTTTTTACTGCGCGGCTGGCCGGAATACCGGACCTCAAGGTGGAGATCGAGTCGACGGTCGCGTCGGGCGATCGTGCTGCCGCAAGCTTCGTCTATAGCGGCACCCATAACGGCCCGCTTTCGGGAGTTGCGCCAACCGGTCGCGCGCTCCGATTCACCTCCTGCGATATCTTCAGGGTTCAAGGCGGCCTGATTGTCGAGCATTGGGGCATGGGCGATATCGCCGGAGTCCTGGCGCAGTTGAAGGCCTGACCGGCAACTGTTCAAGCCTTCACCTCAGTGTTTGCGAGAGTCGCATCTCCTCGGGTGACGCCCGGCTAAAACGGGCCATTTCAGCCGGCGGGATTGTGATTCTAAATCCAACACCGCTGGGGACTTCAAGGACCCAGATTTTCAGCGCCGTCGGGACACTCGATTTCGTGCTCGACGGCGTATTTTTTTGATGATCGGCAGACAGGTGCCCCGAGCGGCGTCATCCGGCCGCTGGCAAGCCAAAAATTGATCCCGAGTTCCTTTAGGTCCAACCGTTGGGCTTCGACAGGTTAGAGCTCACCCGTGAGAAACTGGGCACGTCCCAGCCCAAATGACCAATCCCCATCGGTGTTCGTTACGAACGTCACGACAACGTCGCTCGGCGAAATGCCGCATTGATCGGCAAGCCGTTCCACCAACGAACTGTAGAATGTTTGCTTCATCACGCGGCTGCGAGGGCGAGTCGTGACTTGAAGGACAAGCATGTTGGGTGTGCGCTTGATACCAAGGCCCGTGTCCTCGATGATCATTCTAGAAGGCGGGTGCTCCCTCACGATTTGATAGCGGTCGCGATGAGGTACGTTGAATGTGTCGACCAACACCTCATGGGTCACGTCTAGTATCTTTCTGAGCTGCCGTTCCGAACGTCCCTCAACAAGATCGAAGCACAAAAGGGGCATTATCCATTCTCCGTGTCGCTATGGGTTGTCGCTTCGTCTTCGAGAGCGCGATCGCGGCTGTAGATCGAGTATTGAAACCGACGGGCCTTCGCCGCCGTTTTTCTGGTCGGCCCGCTGCTGGGCAAGCAGCGGGCCGGCCGTTGCGATCATGACATGGTGGGCATCACGAACTCGGCGCCGGCGCGAATGCCGGTTGGCCAGCGGCTCGTGATCGTCTTCATCCGGGTATAGAAGCGGACGCCTTCCGGGCCATGCATGTGGTGGTCGCCGAAGATCGACGCCTTCCAGCCTCCGAAGGAATGGAATGCCATCGGTACCGGGATCGGCACGTTGATGCCGACCATGCCGATCTTGATCTTGTGCGCGAACTCCCGAGCCGCGTCGCCGTCACGCGTGAAGATCGAGGTGCCGTTGCCGAACTCGTGCTCGTTGATCATGCGCGCGGCAGTGTCGTAGTCGGCCGCACGGGCGACGGACAGCACGGGGCCAAAGATCTCTTCCTTGTAGATCTTCATGTTCGGAGTGACATGATCGAACAACGACCCGCCGATGAAGTAGCCGTCTTCGTAGCCCTGCATGTTGAAGCCGCGCCCGTCGACGAGCAGCTTGGCACCCTCTGCGACGCCGGCGTCGATATAGCCCCTGACCTTGTCCAAGTGCTGCTTCGTGACCAGCGGCCCCATTTCCGCTTCAGGATCCGTGCCAGGTCCGATCTTGAGGCTGTGGATCTTCGGCTCCAGCGCCGAGATCAGCCGGTTCGCAGTTGTCTCGCCGACCGGCACTGCGACGGAGATCGCCATGCAACGCTCACCGGCCGAGCCGAAGGCGGCGCCCATCAGGGCATCGACCGCCTGGTCCATGTCCGCGTCCGGCATGATGATCATGTGGTTCTTGGCACCGCCCAGCGCCTGGCAGCGCTTTCCAGTGCTGGCGGAGGTCTCGTAGATGTACTTTGCGATCGGCGTGGATCCCACGAAGCTGATCGCCGAGATGTCGGGATGATGCAGCAGCGCGTCGACGGTCTCCTTGTCGCCATGGACCACCCCGAATACGCCGTCGGGCAGACCCGCTTCCTTGAGCCATTCTGCCACGATCACGGACGCCGACGGATCGCGCTCGGAGGGCTTCAGGATGAAGGTGTTGCCGCAGGCAAGAGCCACGGGAAACATCCACATCGGCACCATGGCGGGGAAATTGAACGGGGTAATGCCGGCGACCACGCCGAGAGGCTGGCGCATCGAGTAGCTATCGACGCGCGTTCCGACGTTCTCGGTGATCTCGCCCTTCAACAGCTGCGGGGCGGCCGTCGCGAACTCGACAACTTCCATACCACGCTGAATTTCGCCGACCGCGTCGGAGTGGACCTTTCCATGCTCGGCGACGATAACGTCCGCGAGCTGGCTCGTCCGTTCCTCGAGGATTCTGAGGAAACGGTTGAGGATCCTCGCTCGTCGCAAGGGCGTCGTCGCCGCCCACCCCGGCGCGGCCTTCACGGCTGCAGCGACGGCATCCGCCACATCCGCGGCGTTCGCGATCGGCACCGATGCCGCTTGCTCACCGGTCGCAGGGTTGAAGACGAACGATGACCGCTCGTTGCGGCCAGATACGCGCTGGCCATTGATATAATGCTGAACTTGCCGAACCACGATGAACCTCCTTGCTCTTTCCACAAGCGGCATATGAAACGTTCAAGTCTGCACATCAACGAGCACTACTGCGGATTGGTTGTGCGAAAAATAAAGTCGTCTGATCGGAGTTACATTTGCGTGGATCGTGACAAAAGGCGCGCTGAACGCCAGCGAGGCCCATTCATTGTTTCGCATTGAGGAACACTGTTTGCCGCACGGTGAGGATTTATCGGGCGGTCCAAATGGACTAATCCCGCTGTTAATTGGCGGTCGCCAAGATAGGCTGACGGCGTTGCGGATCGTTTTGACCCAATTTGAGACGTTGCCTGCGCCAAGCGCGCAATGGGCATTGGGTTCGATCGACTTCGTCTCGCGTCGCGCTGGCAGAGCACCACGTGACGCGGTGCATGAAACCTTAACTTACGAGATGGGCAAAACGACCAAGCGCGAGTGCTCGTGCCGCATGCACGTCTGGTCCGCCCTTCCGAATCGGGCAGACCGCGCGCAGACACGTGCCGACGGGTGACAACGGTATCTCACGAGAGCATGACGGACGTCGTTTCCTTTGGACCATTTCGTTTGTTTGCGGCCGAAAGGCTGCTTGAGAAAGCAGACGAGCCGCTCGAGCTCGGCAGTCGCGCCCTCGATATCCTAATCATGCTGGTGGAGCGGGCCGGAGAGGTCGTTACGCATAAGGAGCTGATGTCTCGAGCCTGGCCGAACGTGACTGTGGACGAAGCCAATCTGCGCGTCCATGTCGCGGGCCTTCGCAAAGCGCTCGGAGAGGGGCGCGATGGCGCCCGCTTTATCACGAATGTTTCCGGACGGGGCTATTGTTTCGTTGCTCCGGTAACGCGATTAGCGACACAACGGCCCGCACCGCAGGTGCGGAAAGTCGTCAGCGACCGGCTTCGCCAGCTGCCGGCGCAGTTGGCTCGGATGGTTGGACGCGACGACACCGTCCGTGCGCTATCGGCTCAACTGTTGACGCGACGCCTCGTCAGCATCGTTGGGCCTGGAGGCATGGGCAAGACGACAGTCGCGGTCTCGATCGCTCACGCGCTGATCGACGATTTCGACGGAGCCGTTTTCTTCGTCGATCTGGGAGCGTTGACCGATCCCAGTCTTGTGCCGACGGCGGTTGCCTCGGCGCTCGGATTAATGATCCAGGCTCAGGATCCACTCCTAAGTCTGCTGGCCTTTCTTGGCGATCGGAGAGCTCTCCTCCTGCTGGATAGTTGCGAACACGTGATCGAAGCAGCTGCGGCGCTTGCCGAACCGGTTGTCAGCGCCGGGCCACAGGTCCACATTTTGACAACCAGCCGAGAGGCACTACGGGTCGAAGGCGAGCACGTTCATTTACTGTATCCGCTCGACAGCCCTCTCACTGAGGCCGGCCTGACAGCTGTCGAGGCGCTTTTATTTCCGACCGTTCAGCTATTCATGGAGCGCGCAGCTGCGAGCGGCTATCGATCGGAGTTGAGCGACTCCGACGCTCCGATCGTCGCCGGGATGTGCCGGAAGCTCGACGGAATTGCGCTCGCTATCGAACTAGCGGCCAGCCAGGTTGGCTTCTACGGGATTCGCGGAACCGCCGAGTTGTTCGACAACCGATTCAAACTGCTCTGGCTTGGTCGACGTACAGCAATGCCGCGGCATCAGACCTTAAATGCGATGCTCGACTGGAGCTACAATCTTCTGCCTGAGCGCGACAGGCTCGTTTTATGCCGATTGTCGGTCTTCATCGGGGTATTCACGCTCAGGGAAGCTCTCTCGGTCGCGGGCACGGCATCAAATGACCCTGATGTCACGGTGTCCGTCGCAAGCCTGGTGACGAAGTCGCTTGTATCGACCACCGTCATTGACGACAGAACGTACTATCGCCTGCTCGATACCACACAGGCCTTCGCCGCGGGCAAGCTTGATGAGCGTGGTGAGGCTGATGGGGTCGCGAGACGGCATGCGGTCTACTACTCCAAATATCTTGAAAATCGTGAGGTCGTGAAATCGGCCGTCCGCGGGCAAGATCTATCTGGATTTGCACAGCATGTCGGGAATGTTCGGGCGGCACTCGAGTGGGCGTTCTCCGACCACGGCGACATCGCCATCGGAGCCGAACTCGCAACCTGGGCGGCACCGCTGTTCGTAAGTCTATCGCTGCTCGACGAGTGCCGGAAATGGTGCGAGCGAGCCTTAGCCGCTCTCGGCGATACCGAGCGCAGCACCAAGACGGAGATGATCCTCCAGGAGTTTTTGGCGTTGTCGTCAATGTTCACCAAAGGAAACGGCAGCGAAGTTCGAACAGCTATCGAGCGCGGGCTTTCGCTTGCCGAGACTTTGGTAGACAGGGATCATCAGCTGCAACTTCTTGCCGGATTGAACATATTCCTTACACGGATTGCCGATTTTCGGGGCGCTTTGGCTGTCGCGGAGCGTGGAGTCTCGATCGCCGATGCAGCCAAGGACCTCGCCGGCCTCGTCATCACAGACTGGATGTTGGGGGTATCGTATCATCTGGTGGGAAATCAGGCGGCAGCGCAACATCATTGCGAATCTGGGATGGCCAGATCTGTCGAGCTGGGACAGAGCAATGCCAGCTTCTTCGGCTACGATCATCGTGTCCGCGCGCTTGTCGCACTTGCCCGTGCCCTATGGCTGCGCGGTTTTCCAGAGCGGGCGGTTCAAGTGGCCCGGCAGGCCATTGACGAAGCGGAGCGTCAGGATCAACCGGTCTCTGTTTGTATCGCCCTGATTTACGCGGCGCCGGTTTTCTTATGGAGCGGTAACTTCGAGCGAGCGGGGGGCTACATCGAGCGGTTGATCGCCTATGCGGGGCGCTACTTGCTGGCACCATACCGTGCCGTCGGCATGGCGCTAAAAGGCGAGCTTGCCGTCATTCGAGGCGAGGCAGGGGCGGGCCTCCATTTGCTGCGGGACGCGCTGGAAACGCTGCATGCCGAACAGCACAAGATTCTCGTGACAGTCTTTACCGGCGCGCTGGCAGATGGTCTGCGTAAGGCCGGACAATTCGACGAGGCCTTGCTCACCATCAACGGTGCGCTTGCGCGTGCGGCCCATTGTGGGGCGACATTCGATATGCCGGAGTTGCTTCGTATTAAGGGACAGATTCTCGCCACCATGCCAAGGCGAGATCTGGCGTCGGGCGTCGACTGCTTGATGCAGTCGATTGCCGTAGCGCGCGAGCAATCTGCCCTGGGCTGGGAGCTACGATCGGCGATGGATCTAGCTCGTTTGCTGTCGGAGAGCGGACAATACGACCAAGCCCGTGACACACTCGTCCCGGTCTATGACCGGTTCACGGAAGGGTTCGAGACGGCGGATCTTCGGGCCGCACGATGTCTCATCGGCGATCTGGTGCAGTGAGTCGTTTCCCTTAGCCGTTTAGCCATCGGGCCGACAAACACGGCTCCTGCCTGGATCTAGCGCTGAAAAGCGGCTCACGGTCTTCAGTGGAATCGCGTATGCAACGCGCGCCCCCTGCGCCGGGAGGCTGTTTTTCATTTCCTTACAAGATACAACGCGCCAGATCGCGGCCCGTCAGCCATGGTTCCCGCAAACAGGACTAATCACCTGCCATGACTTCAAGAGCCCGCCATGTCCGCTTCCAGCGTTCCACAACTTCCACAGCCAGAGCTGCCATTGCTCGTGGCGGCCTGTGTTCGGGCCGTCAACGCCTACGATGCTGAGGGGTTACTGGCGCTCTTCGCGGAGGATGCGCTTGTCAACGATCAGCTTCACGAATACTGGGGGAAGCTGGCTATCCGGGAATGGGCGGACCGCGACATCATCGGCGAGAGACTGACGATGCAAGTCGTCAAGGTCGTGGAGCATTACGGCCACTTCATCGTAAGAGCCAACGTCGACGGCAACTACGACAAGCGCGGATTGCCTGATCCGCTTGTGCTTTCGTTCTATTTTTCATCTCACGGCGATCAGATCGTTCAACTCATTATTCTTCGCAATCAATTCGATATTTAAAAAGCCGCTCCAACGATTGAACCCCCGATTGGCCGGTTGTGATGACGACTGTCGCGACCTCCATCACCAGCCGAGTGTTTGAAGGAGGCCTTCCACGCGAAGGAGCTCATTTTACATTTTCTTACAACACTCAACTCGCTTCCGCGTGGATGCTGCGCAACCCTGCGTTCTGTAGCCGAGTCATCCGAAGCCCCGAGCTGGAAGTGAGGATAACATGACTGACACAGATGAGCGGTTTGCTGTTGCTTTGGACGCAGGGCAGATCGGCATCGTGCAGCCGACCGGGCAGCCGAGGACCCTTGAATTGTCAGGTCGCGTTGAGCCCGCTAGGACCACCGATTTTCAAGCCGTGCTCCTAGCCATGGCCGGCCATGATCTTCGACAACCGTTGCAAATCATCCAGGGTTCGCACGAACTTCTCGGCCTTGGCGTCAGGACCAAGTCCGAACAACGCCTATTGCAAAGAGGGCAGTATGCGATCAATTGCCTCAATGGGCTGCTCGATGAACTGCTAGGTGCAGTCCGGATTAATGAGCATGCAATGGAGGCGGGGCTCTTACCCGTCGCACTCGGACCGTTGTTCCAGCACGCGTGCCATGAAAACGCTGAAGCCGCGTTGCAGAAGCGGATCGAGATTCGCGTGTGCCCCACGGCTGCGTCCGTCCTGAGCAATGCAGTATTGCTTAGCGGCGTTCTTCGAAATCTCATCAGCAATGCCATAAAATACACCGAGCCCAATGGGCGGATTCTCATCGGTAGCCGCCGTTCAGGCCAAAACGTACGTATCGACGTCTGTGACACTGGCGTCGGTATCGCGGGCGAGCAACTTTCAAAGATTTTCGACGCGTTTACCCGACTTGATTCCGCGCGGTGTGACGGACTTGGCGTCGGGTTGTTCATTGTGCGCCGCGCGATTGAAGTGCTCGGGCATCGCATCGATGTCAGCTCCGTTGCCTCCCGGGGGTCGCGTTTCTCCATTTTCGCGACGCGGGCGGATTAAATGAGCGAAATCATCGCGTCGCTCAACGAACGTCGAGCAGATCGTCAGAACACGATTAAGCGGCGTGGCGACTGCCGAGCACGAGCCACGCCGGGCAATGCGGGCTCAGAGGCTGCGGCGGATTTCGCGCACACCGCGGCCGAGCCTTCGGCGCAGCAGCGCGCGCAGCGTCACGCCTTCGGCGTACCCGACCTCGGCTGCAATCTGATCGACGCTGGCATGGCCGGTTGTAAGCAGGTGAACGGCCCGCTCGATTCGCAAATCCTGGAGGTATTCGAGCGGAGATTTGCCCAGCACGCCATGCATCCGACGCGCCAGAGTACGCTTGCTGGTGGCGAGCTCCGCGGCAGCCTGATCCAGCGAGAATCCCTCGGCCAGCCGCTGTCGTGCCCATCGTTCGAACTTCTGCACCAGTGGATCGCCGTGGACTACGTGCCCAGGTATCGCGTAGGCGGCCTGCGAGTTGCGGACGTCGGCCATCAAATACTTGCCCGTAAGGTCGGCCAGCGCAGGGTCGGCGCGTCGGATCAGGGTCAACGCCAGATCCAAATGGCCGAGTGCTGCGCCAGCGGTGACAACCATGTTGGACTGAACAATGATTTGCGACTCGTCGAGCCGCACATGCGGATATCGCTGCCGGAAAAGAGGTGCAAGCCACCAAGTGGTGGTTGCTTCTTCGCCGTCGAGCAAAGCCGCTTCCGCCAGCACGAAGGTGCCAACGCAAGCGGCCGCAGCCAGCGCACCGCGCTCCGACCATTTACGCAACACCACACTGGCCTCGCGCACCTCGCCACTGGCCAGCATCTGCACCAGCGGTTTCGGCATGATCCGATTGATGGCTGGCATCACCACCGCATCGGGCTTCTGCGCGCGCACTGCCGAGGTGACCGGAACATTCAGGCCCTGGGCTGTTGTGACGGTCTCACGCAAACCGACCACTTTCGTCTTGAAGCGTACCGAGGAAATGCCGTGCATTTCCGCAAGCGCGTTGGCGAAGGCAAAGGCGTCGAGCACCGCGGCGAGACCCGTGTCGAGCACGTCGTTCAGAGCAAGGACATGGATGCGCATGGCAAAAACGATATCAGAATTAGGCGTTTTGCCAACACTTAGACTGCGGATCCTGTTCGAACTTGTAATCCGGGATGCCCCCGTAAATTGGCTAAATCTGGAGAATGGTTGGCTTGATCAGTATCAAAATTGGCAATCCTGCCAATACGCGCCGCGCCGCTTATCTCATAGAGATGCATCTACTTTGGGGTGTTGGACGGTCAACAGATGGAGATGAACAATGACGCTCAAGTGTGGATTATTCGTCCGGCTGGAAGCCAAGCCAGGCAAGGAACGGGCCGTGAAGGATTTTCTCATCAGCGGCCTTGATCTGACAAATCGGGAGGCGGGCACGCCGGTCTGGTTTGCCCTGCAGCTCTCGCCGACGACGTTCGGCGTGTTCGACGCCTTTACCAGCGAAGAAGATCGCCAGGCACATCTCGCCGGCAACATGGCCAAGGCTCTGATGTCGCGGGTCGAGGAAATGCTGGCAAAGCCGCCGTCAGTCGAACCTGTCGACGTTCTGGCCGTCAAGAATCAGCCAGCCTGATCTTCGCGTCTGCCAAACCGGACTCGGCCTCTATCAACCCTGATTAGCCATCACCGGACAACGCCCGGCACCGAGATGGTCCTGCGAAGCGGGCAAACTGAAGCATACCAGGAGACTCCCATGTCCTTACTACGAAAGACCTCCGCGATCGCCCTCGTGCTTGCCATGACTGGTGCGGTCGCCCACGCCGAGACGAAGCCGGCTGCGAAGGACGTCGTCATCGTCCATGGCGCACTGGCGGACGGCTCAGGCTGGCGCGCCGTCTACGACATTCTGACCAAGGATGGCTTCCATGTGACGATCGTGCAGGAGCCGCTCACCGGCCTCGCTGAGGACGTCGATGCAACCAAGCGCGTCATCGATCAGCAAACCGGTCCCGTCGTTTTGGTCGGTCACAGCTATGGCGGCTCCGTGATCACGGAAGCCGGTGCCGACCCCAAGGTCAGCGCGCTCGTCTATGTGGCCGCCTTGCAGCCCGATAAGGGAGAGGCCAGCGGTGCGCTGATGTCGAAGTTCGCTGCGCCGAACGATGCCATGCGGGTCTCCGTCAACAAGGCTACGCCGGACAACAAGTATTTCTTCATCCCGGCGGCGAAGTTCCGAGAAACCTATGCCCAGGACGTCCCGGCGGAGCAAGCTCAGTTCATGGCCGACTCGGAGCAGCAGCTCGCTCAGAAGGCCATGGGTGCGCCGCTCTCGGTCGCAGCATGGCACAGCAAGCCCAGCTACGCCATTCTGACCACTGAGGATCACGTGATCAGCCCTGAGCTTCAGCGCTGGATGTACAAGCGTTCGGGCGCCAAGGTCACGGAAGTGCCCGCAAGCCACGCTGTTTTCGTCTCTCAGCCCGCCGCGATCGCCCGCGTGATCGAGGACGCCGCGAAGTAGATGAAGAGCTGACGATCACGCCGCTGATCGCCTCATTCCGCTCAAAGTGCGCATACTTTGCGGTCCACCGACACGTGAAGTATGTGCGCTTGGCAGGTAGCGCGTCCGAAGCGCCGGAGCATTATATGGCCGCAGTTCCCAGCCCCGATCGGCCTGTCGCCGAGCACTGGTACTTCCGCCATGCCGCGCTGGTGCGTGCGACGCATTGGATCAACGCCGTCTGCTTCGTGCTGCTCCTGATGAGCGGACTGCAGATCTTTAATGCCCATCCCGCGCTCTATGTCGGCGATCAATCGGACTTTGACCGTCCGGCCATGTCGATCCGTGCGCGCCTATCCGAGAACGGCCTCGTCGGGGAGACGATGTTCGCCGGCCATTCCTTCGACACGTCGGGCATATTCGGTATCTCGAACGAGGACGGTCAAATCTCGCAGCGTGCCTTTCCCAGCTGGATCACGATCCCGAGCAACCAGGATCTGGCGACTGGCCGGCGTTGGCATTTTTTCTTTGCCTGGCTGCTGGTGCTGAATGGTCTCGTCTATTTTACCTGGGGCTGCGTTAGGCGACATTTCGACCGGGATCTTCTTCCCAGCCTTCGCGAGCTCAGCCATGTCGGATGGGAGGTCCTTGAGCATCTGCGCCTGCGCTTCCCACGCGGTGCAGCGGCGAGGCGATACAATGTGCTGCAGCAGATGACCTATCTCTTGGTCGTCTTCGTCCTGTTCCCGTTGATGATCCTCACGGGCCTTACGATGTCGCCCGGGATCGACAGCGCCGTGCCGCAGCTGCTCACGCTGTTCGGCGGGCGCCAATCGGCGCGGCTGATCCACTTCTTCGTCGCATCGAGCCTCACGTTTTTCGTTATTGTACATCTCGTGATGGTGCTGGCCTCGGGTGTCTGGAACAATCTGCGCTCAATGATCACCGGCTGGTACGATCTCGGCAATCCGAGGACGCCAGATGTCGCTTGAACATCCACGGCGTCGCGATTTGCTCTGGGCATTTGCGGCAACTAGTGGCCTCGCTTTGTCGGGCTGTGACCGCGTCGCCGTCGCACCGCGCGTCCGTTCTGTCCTCAATGCCGCAAGCAGTCTCACTTACAAAATGCAGCGCCTCCTCATCGGGGCTCATCGGCTCGCGCCCGAATATAGTGAGGCCGACATCTCGCCGGCGTTTCGCCCCAATGGTTCAATCGATCCGCAGGACGAGGACTACCTCAAGCTCGTCGGCAATCATTTCGTCGATTGGCGCCTGAAGGTTCGCGGCCTCGTTGAGCACGAACTGTCGCTGTCGCTTGAACAGTTGCGCTCCCTGCCCACACGGACCCAGATCACCCGGCATGATTGTGTCGAAGGCTGGAGCTGCATAGCTAAATGGTCCGGCGTGCCGCTCTCGGAAATCCTGTTGCGCGCTGGCGTGAGACCAGAGGCACGGTTTGCCATATTCCATTGCGCCGATACCCTGGACGATGGCGGCGAATCTGCTGATCCCGAGAACATCCGCTACTATGAGAGTATCGATCTGATCGATGCTGCGCATCCGCAGACGATCCTCGCTTATGACATGAACGGCACACCGCTGACCGTCCGCCATGGTGCGCCGCTGCGATTGCGCGTGGAGCGGCAGCTCGGCTACAAGATGGCCAAATACATCATGCGTATCGAACTAGTGCAAAGCCTCTCTGGCCTGCATGGCGGCCAAGGCGGCTATTGGGAAGATCGTGGCTATGAGTGGTATGCCGGGATCTGAACGACTCCTTATTCATCATAAGCCGCCGGTATCCAAGCCTCCTTCCGCGGGTAAGGCCGCGAGGTAAGCACTGACGTCGCAGTGACCAATACCACAAACTCCCGACTATCATCTTTGGCTTTGGCGACGCAGGCGTCTGCTTGCTTCCATAGATTCGATATGGAATGTTGAGATCTGCACATCATTGAGAAAAGTTTGTAGTGTGCTTGCGGGAATTGAACTCGATGGATTGGGACCGCATCCGCATATTCCTAGAGGTCGCCCGCACGGGTCAAATTCTCGGTGCCGCTCGGCGCCTGGGTGTAAACCACGCGACCGTTGCACGGCAACTCACCGCGCTTGAGCAGGAACTGAAAACCCGGCTGGTCGAACGGCGTACAACGGGCTGTGTCCTGACAAGCGCAGGCGAGGCCCTCGTCGCCGCGGCGGAGCGTGCCGAATCCGAATTCCTTCAGGTCGGCACCCAACTTGGCCGATCATCGGACGCCATCTCTGGCACGGTCCGCGTCGGCGCTCCCGATGGATTGGGGAACTACTTTCTAGCCAGCCACCTCGGTGCGCTTGCCGCGCAGCACCCCGACCTGCTCGTTCAACTTGTTCCGCTACCGCGGACATTCTCGCTGTCGAGGCGGGAGGCCGACATTGCGATCACCTTGGACCGTCCGAAGCAAGGGCGACTGATTGTCAAAAAGCTTACGGACTACACGCTTAGTGTTTACGGTGCAGAGAGCTATCTGAAGCGCTTAGGACCAATCCGAAAGCAGGCCGATCTCGCCGGCCATCTTTTCGTGACGCATGTCGAGGATTTTGTCTACAGCCGAGCGCTCGACTACGCGTCTTCGCTTGGAAAAGTCATGACCAAGCACTACGAATGCGGGAGCGTTGTGGCGCAGATGGAGGCGGTGAGGGGCGGTCACGGCGTGGGCATACTACACGACTACGCTGCGCGACGGTTTCCAGAGCTCAAGCGATTGTTACCCGAGGTTCGCTTTGTGCGAAACTATTGGCTGATTTCGCATCCCGACACGCACCATACGCGCAGAGTGTCGGCGGTCCACGCGCACATCGTGGCGAGGGTGCGCTCGGCCCGCCGGGAATTCACGGGTTAAACGGTTTGCCTTTTCCACGTCGTTCCGCGGTCAAGCAAATGGACGGCATGGAGAACGATGTCGGCCCTCCACCTATCTCTAATAGAGATAGGTCTATCTTAAAAATGCGCTTGATGGCGACGCCGGTGACTGCCTAGCTTTGAACAGGCCTGATCGCAAATTTTGCGGGAAGGCGAAGGCTGCCCTCAAGATGGCAGGATCCAATAGCAACCCCGAAGGGAGTTCGAACGCACCGGAAAAGTCCACACCCAGCATCCACAGCCCGCCTACGTATTGCGCTGAATGCTGTTCAGAACCTCAAGCGCCAACCCGACCAGCGGACGTGACTGCCCGCAGCTTCCTATGGAAGATTGATGAACATAACAACGATCGCGGAGGAGTTCGCTCGGACGAGGATATTGCCGAGAGCCCCTGTTTGGGAGAAGTCGCGCGCGATGGCGACGGCCGAAATCCGTGAAGCGATCAATGCGGGAATTGGATCAATTAGAATCGGCGCTGAGTATGGCGGCCTGGGTCTCGACTATTCGTCCACAGGAGCCGTCCTGCGAATCCTAGCCTCCGCGGACTTCGCGTTCGCGTTCAGCTTGGCGGTGCACAGCGCGGTCGCCGGATCGATATCGGAGCACGGGACGCCGGCTCAGATCGCTCAATACCTTCGCCCTGTACAATCCGGAGAGCTGATACTGTCCGTATGCATAACCGAACCCTCAGCAGGCTCTGATGCGGCCGCCGTGAGGACGACAGCGACGCCTGACAAAGGGGGCTGGCGTATAAGCGGATCCAAGGCATGGATTACCAATGCCACGTCCGCGGATCTCTTTCTCGTATACGCCCAGACCGACTCTGGAACGGGGCCGGCAGGCATTGCCGCCTTTCTCATCGAGCGGGAATGTCCAGGCCTCTCCATCACGGCTCCGTATGACCTCGTCGGGTGCCATTCCATGGGTCTTGCCGGCGTCGAACTCGCCGACTGCTTCGTGCCGCATGAAGCGCTTTTTGCTCGTCCCGGTGAGGGGTTCAAGCGGGCGATGAGCGGGATTGATGTCGCGCGTACGCTGGTTAGCGCCATGTGTTGCGGAATGATGGAAGCAAGCCTCGCATTCGCAATAGAGGCAACGGCCGAGCGTTCAGCGTTTGGTTCAAGAACGATCGACTTTCAAGGGGTGCAATGGATGTTGGCCGACATCGCCACAGATCTTTCGGCCTCGGAGCTGCTCTTCAAGGCTGCTGCATCGAAGCTTGATCGAGGGGAGCGGGCGACGATTGATGCTGCGCACGCCAAGAAATTCTCTACAAAAGTAGCGTTGAGCGCGGTCGCTCAATGCATGCAGCTCAGTGGTGCGCGTGGGCTCTTGGCCGAGACACCTATCTCGCGCCATCTCGCTGGGGCTAAAGCTGCCCAGTATCTGGATGGAACAACAGAGATACAGAATGTTGTCATCGCAAGGTCTCTTCGGTCGCGCGTAAATCAAGCTTCGTAGGTTTCAATGGAGCGGCCGCGCCGAATAGCGCAAGGGCCAGTCGTGGGGAGATAGTGCGTGGCTCGTTCGCTTAGTATCGATGACATCATCGCGGAGTTGCCGCGTCGCCTTCACCTGGCGGTAGATAACCAGGCGGCCATTTCGCCGAAGCAACCCGCCGTCATCGACCATGCGAACGCATTGACATTTGAGGAGCTAAGGCGATCCTCGATGGATACGGCTACGCGATTGGGCGAACTGGGGGTACGCGCCGGCGATCGCGTGATGATTGTCAGCGAGAACTGTGTCGCGGCCGCCGTCCTTTTACTCGCCATGAGCCGGCTCGATGCATGGGCAATAATTGTCAACCCGCGGCTTTCGCAACGGGAGCTGGAGCAAATCCGAGAGCACAGCGGCGCGCGCTTGGTTCTGTTCGCCTCCGGAGTATCTCCTGAGGCTGCAACGCACGCGGTGTCCTACAACGCAAAATCCGCTGGTATCGTCGATTTTGCCGAGATCGCTGCGTCCGAAATCAACGTAGCCGCGCGTCCGGAGCGCGTCGAGGAGGACGGGCACAAGCAAGTTGCCATTCTCGTTTACACATCGGGCACCACAGGAACTCCAAAAGGAGTTATGCTCACGCATCAGAACCTTCTCTTTAGCGCGCGAACAAACGCTTTGTATGAGGCCCGAGGGAGCGGCCACCAGCTCTATATTGTTCTTCCAATCTCTCACATTGCCGGATTCACGTTTCTACTGATGTCGATGATGATGGGCGCAACCGGCCGCTTGGTCCGAAGATTCGAGCCGGCGCTTGTTTCAAAAGCAATATCGAGTGGGGAGGTATCAATACTCGGCGGAGTTCCCGCAACGTATCAGAGATTGCTGGAATACGAAGATGCCTTCGGCGCTGCGCGCCATGATTGCGACGTCCTCAAGCACTTGATGGTGGCCGGCGCGCCGTTGGATCTCACACTGAAATCGCGTATCGAAGAGAGATACCGAGTGCCACTTTTGAACTGCTACGGGATAACGGAGTGCTCGCCGACGATCTCAAGCGTTCGTCCCGATAAGCCGAAAAGTGATCAGACCGTGGGCTCGTTCGTTGTGGGCGTGGAAGGGCGTATTGTCAGATCGGATGGCTCGATTGCAGCTGAGGGCGAGGTCGGCGAGCTGCACGTCCGCGGGCCGAACGTCATGCTGGGTTATTATCACGCACCCGAGCTGACCGCCGCGGCTATCGACGGTGGGGGATGGTTCAAGACGGGTGACCTCGGCCGTATCGACGATGATTGCCTGTATATCGTAGGGCGGGTGAAGGAAATGATCATTCGGTCGGGCTTCAATGTATACCCCGCCGAAGTAGAAGCGGTTCTAAACTCCCACCCAGCGGTCATTCAGTCCGCGGTTGTGGGAAAGCCGGTTCCGGGCAATGAGGAAGTCGTAGCGTTCGTGCAGCTGCAATCGGACGCGAGAACGACCGTCGACGACTTGGCGGAGTATCTAAATCCACTTTTGACGTCCTATAAGCGGCCGTCGCAGATCATTAGGCTCGAGAGCCTACCGGCAACGGCTACGGGAAAGATTCTGAAAAGCAGATTGGCTGCCTCGATTCGTCAGGCCAAGCAGTAGACCTCGAATGAAGCTATCTCGGTCATCCGAGTCGGTTGGCGACATCGGTCATTCGATTTCAAGCCGCTATGAAAAGAGGAGATAGATGGCTTACGATATCGATGTGCATGCGCGGCACGTCAGAACAGCGGTTAAGTCGAATGGTGCGGCACGCTCGCAGGTCGTAGCGTCGTGGCGGCGCTGTATTGTTGGTTATGGGCTGGATCCGAGTGCAAAACTGCCGCGGCGGATGCTGTCGGCTATCGAGCTAAGAGAGGCGACCCAACGTCTCGAACCGCTGCTCTTTGCGGCTGGAGCAACACTCGAGAGATTGCAGGCAGCGCTCGCTAGAATGAGTTGCTGTGCCCTTATTGCAGGCGTCGATGGCGTGGCCGTGCACAGGAGCGGCAGAGACGCGGATGTCGAGCATCTTGGTCGCTTCGGGCTCTGGCCGGGAGTCGATTGGAGCGAGCGAAGCGAAGGGACGAATGGCATCGGCACCTGTCTTACCGAAAAACGAGATGTGTCAATCCACGGGGCGGATCATTTTCTTGCCCGTAACACGGACCTAAGCTGTAGTGTTGCCCCCATCTTCGATCATCAGGGAGAACTGGCCGGAGCCCTTGATGTTACTTACTACGGGAAAGCCGTCTCGGAAGAGGTGATGGGCTTGCTCGCATTCACGGCGCGAGAAGCTGCATCGCAAATTGAGAGAGCCAACTTCCTCGCCTCCTTCGACGACGCGAGGATCATTTACATTCACGATCGTACGCGCGCGTGCGTGGGACTTATGGCAGTCGACGATGATGACATCGTGCTTGGAGCAACGCGTGCGGCACGTTCGCTGCTTGGCATCACCGATGCCGGTTTGCGTAGCGGAATTCCCGCCATGGATATTCAACAGCTGGCAACTTATTCCGAGGACACCATGGCTCGCGCGGAACGAGGGACCATCCGTCGGGCGCTTGCCCGCACAAGCGGCAACGTGTCTGCGTCGGCCAAGGCTCTCGAAATCAGTCGGGCGACTATGAAACGTAAGCTGAAGAAGCTTAATCTCCGTAGGCGAGAAGAACTCGGTTCGGATTAGCAAGTGCTTGGCGCACGCCTCCCTGCTGGAAAGGCAAGAGTGCGCCTTCTCAGAGGTCGCTACGACGCAGGCGATCAGTCGCGCACGCCCGTGACGCGCCAGATCACATCGCCCACATCGTCCGCCACCAGCAGCGAGCCGTCAGGTCCGAGCGCAACGCCAACAGGCCGTCCGTAGGAGACCCGCTCGTCCGATGCAAGGAAGCCGGACAAAATATCGCGCGGCGGTCCGACCGGGCGTCCATTTCGGAATGGGATGAAGACGACCTTGTAGCCGCTAAGTGTGCTGCGGTTCCAGGATCCATGCTGGCCGATGACCATGCCGTCGGGAAATCCCGGAAGGGTACCGGCCGGCAGCCAGCAGAGCCCGAGCGACGCGGTGTGCCCGCCGAGCGCGTAATCCGGTGTGATTGCTGTTTCAGCTGCGGACGGGTCCTGCGGGACGCGATCGTCGACTATCCGTCCCCAGTACGAGTAAGGCCAACCGTAGAACCCTCCGTCGCGCACCGAAGTCAAATAGTCAGGAGGCGTTTCGTCGCCAAGACCATCGCGCTCATTGACGACGGTCCAGAGCGCGCCGGTCTGTGGCTCCCAAGCCATGCCAACCGGGTTGCGCAAACCGCTGGCGAATATCCGGCTTTTTCCGCTTTCAAGATCGAGTTCGTAGATTGCGGCCCGGCCTTTCTCTGCGTCCATGCCGTTCTCGTCGATATTGCCGAGTGAGCCGACGCCGGCAAAGAGCTTCTTGCCATCGGGGCTCGGCAATAGGCTCCGGGTCCAATGTCCGCCAGGCTTGAATGTGGTGAGTCTCCGCCCTGGCGCCGAGATGCGGTCCGCGCCCCTCACGTACGGGAAGGCCATCACACCATCAGTGTTGCCGACGTAGAAGGTGTCACCGAGTTGCGCCATGCCGAACGGTTGGTTCAGCTTCTCCATAAAAGTGTGGCGCCATTCGGCGACACCGTCGCCGTCCTGGTCACGCAATAGCGTGATGCGGTCCGCGCTGACTCCGAGGGCCGCGGCGCGTCGCATCGTCGCTTGCATTGCATAGTCAAACACACTGCTAACGGGGCCAGCGATCTGCGTTGCCTCGGCCACGAGGACGTCGCCACTGGGGAGCGCAAGGATCCAGCGCGGATGCTTCAAATCTCTCGCAAATGCATTGACTGCAAGCCCTGGCGCCGCTGTGGGCTTCTGCCCGTCGGCCCACCCCCGTGCCGTCGGCATCTTCAGCGTCGGGATACTGCCCTGCGGCTTCGCCGCTGGGACGACGGGGGCGCTGCCCCAGGCCGGCTCATGCGCGGAGCCCCGAAGCCGGCGCCAGAGCAGCGCGACGCCGCCGATTGTCGCAACCAATCGTGCAAAAATCCCCGAAAAGCTCATGACGTTCCCCTCGTCCGCACACACTGCCCGCGCCGTTAGACAGTCGATCACGCAGCGTCAACGCAACGGATCAAGAATCTTCCACGAGATGTACCAAATCTGACCTAGTGGTTCATCACAGTGATTTTGACGTTTTGATACCGAGCCATTCGAGGATCGGCAAGCTTTCCGGCGGCACGAGGATTTCGATGCTTCTGGGGACGCCAGGTTGACGGCGAATGAAACCGTTTCGTTCGAGGGTGACGATCATCTGGTGGACCGAAGGCGGGCTGACGCGGAAATGGCGCTGCATGTCGGTTTCGGCGGGTGGGCGTCCGAACATGTGCGCGTAGGTGTAGATAAAGGCCAGGTAGTGTCCCTGCTTCTCCGTGAAGTGCGTGCCTGATTTTTGACTCATCGCTGGATTCGTCCCGGCCTCCGACAAGGAGGCGAAGCATGAATGTACGTTATCGGGTCGAATTGAGCCAAATCGAGCGGGACGAACTGACGGCGATGCTGGGCGGCGGGAAGCATGCTGCCCGCAAGCTCAAGCGGGCGCAGATTTTGCTGGCGGCCGATGCCGGCAGTTGCGACGCGGAGATTGCCCGGTCTGTCCGGGTCAGCCTGTCCAGCATCGGCCGGACCAAGCGCCGCTTCGTGGAAGGCAATCTGGAGCGGGCCTTGAGCGAGGAACCGCGTCCGGGCGCAGAGCGCAAATTGACCGGCAAGGAGGAGGCCCTGCTGGTGGCGACGGCGTGCGCCAAGCCGCCCGCCGGCCGCAAACGTTGGACGCTGACGCTGCTGGCGGACACGATGGTCAAGCTCACCGATCATGACAGCCTGTCGGGCGAGACCGTGCGTCGCCGGCTGGCCGAGAACGACCTCAAGCCATGGCGCAGGGACATGTGGTGCATCCCCTATGTCGACGGCGAATACGTCGCCCGCATGGAGGACGTGCTCGACCTCTACGCCGAGGCGCCGGATCCCGTCCGGCCGCTGGTCTGCTTCGACGAGACCCCCGTCCAGCTCATCGGCGAGGTCCGTCAGCCGATTCCAGCCGAGCCGGGACAGCGCGAGCGTTACGATTACGAGTACCGCCGCAACGGCACCGTCAATCTCTTCGTTACCTTCGACCCGCATCGTGGCTGGCGCAACGTCAAGGTCACCGAGCACCGCGCCGCCGTGGACTACGCCTACTGCATGCGCGAACTCGTCGACGTCCATTATCCCGACGCCGACTGCATCCGCCTCGTGCAGGACAATCTGTCGATCCATACCGCCGGCGCGTTGTATCAAGCATTTGCGCCTGCTGAGGCCCGTCGCATCCTGCGCCGCCTCGAATTCCACTTCACCCCGAAACACGCCAGTTGGCTCAATATGGTCGAGTGCGAGATCAGCGTGCTCCAGCGCCAGTGCCTCGGCCGCCGCATCGACGACCCCAAAAGGCTCCGAAACGAGATCGCAGCATGGCAAAAGCGGCGGAATAAAACCCGAGCCCGCATCAAATGGATGTTCACAACCGACAAGGCCCGCGCCAAACTCGGCCGCGCCTATCCAGCCACCGCCAAAGAGTCAAAATCACTGTGATGAGCCACTAGTTGGCTGCCGAGATGTGAGCCGCTGTTGCCAGTCGACGATTACCGCACTCGACCGTCATCGCGTCTGCGCGCAAACTTCCAATGCGAATGCGCAAGAACAGGACGCATCATCAGTCCTGCGAAGCGATCAATCTCACAGATATCTCGGCGAAAGCACAGATAGCTCAAACTCATTCCGCGGCGGGGAACGGAATTGGCTCATGGATGAGCCATTCCGACGGTCGTGGATGATTGCCCTGGATGACAATCGAAATCACCGACCGCATGGTCCGCTCGTTAAGAACACTTCATGGATGAGGGAGTAAACATGTTACGTTTGTTGAGCGGCCTGCAAACCGCTGCCGTTGCCGTGACGGCGGCTTTGACGCTGTCGACGGTTGCAATGGCGGCCAATGACAAGACAATTGGCGTGGTCGTTCCGACGCTCGACGCGCAGTTTTGGAACAGGGACATTGCCTTTCTGACAAAGGGAGCCGAAGAGCTGGGCGTCAAGCTGATCGTGCTAAACGCCGACAACAAGCCGGACCAGATGATCAAGTCGATCGAGGACCTGGTTGCAAGGAATGTCAACGGCATCATTTCAGTTGGTTACTGGTCGACAGGCGCCAAAACCATTCTAGCTGCACAGCGCAAGAAGATTCCGGTCATCCTGACAGACTCGTATCCCGATTTCGCGCCACAGTCAGAAAAGTACCCGAACTATCTGGCCTTTGTCGGTCCGAGCGACGAAGACGCGGGCTATCGTATGGGCAAGGCCCTGTTCGCTGCGATCAAGCCAGGAGCTGATGGCAAGAAGGTCATTGGCGTCGTCAACGGCACAGCGGGTACTTCGGTCGCTATCGATCGACGCAAGGGGCTGGCCAGGGCGATTGGCGAGGAAGGGAATATCAAGGTTGCCGGCGAGGTTGACGGCAATTTCGTTCGCGACGCGTCCCAGACGGCGTTTGAATCGCTGTATCAGGGCAACCCAGACATCACGGGCGTCTGGTGCGGCAACGACGCCGAGGCGATGGGCGTGATCGCCGCACTCAAGAGCAAAGGCAAGGTTCCGGGCAAGGATGTCATGGTGTCCGCCATGGATCTCAATCCGGAGAATGTCGACAGGGTCAAGGCCGGCGAACAGCTGTTCTCCATTGGCGGTCATTGGGTCCAGGGCGGCATCGGTCTGGTCATCATGTACGACTACCTCAATGGCGTTAAGCTGCCCGCGGCGGATGCGACCGTAAAGCTCAAGCTGCTGCCGATGGCTCAGAACCAGGTTGACCAGTACGTGAAGGACTATCCGGGTGGTCAGCCGGCGTACGACTTCAAGGCGCACTCCAAGTTCCTCAATAAGGATGCGCCCCCCGTTGCCCTCGAGTTGAAGTATTCCAACTGACGTCCTGATCATTCTGGGTCGATATGTCCGCTGTAAAGGCTGGGCATATCGTGCTTACGCCTTATTGCGGGTTGCGTCATGACGCTTGTTGCCGAGCATCTCAACAAACACTACGGGCGCACTCACGCTGCGCGCGATGTGTCTTTGACGCTGCATACGGGAGCGGTTCATGCGGTTGTCGGCGAAAATGGTGCCGGCAAGTCGACAACGCTGCGCATGCTTGCCGGAGCCATATCCCCCGATAGTGGGACGATGAGGCTCGACGGGGCGCCCTACGCTCCCCAGTCTCTCGCCGAGGCGACGACGCGCGGCGTCGCGCTCGTCCATCAAGAGATCACGATCAACCGCGCACTGGGCATCGCCGAAAACATCTTCATAGGCAATCTGCGCGGCTACGCGCGCCGCTTCGGCTTCATGAAGCGGAAGCAGATGGCAGATGCCGCCCAGGCAGTTCTCGATAGCATTGGCGTCAAGATATCTGTGTCGACCAACATCGACCGGCTCAATCTCGGTGAACTGAAATGCGTTGAGATCGCCCGCGCCATTTCTTCGTCCCCAAAGACTCTCCTGCTCGACGAATCGACGGCCTATCTCGATCATCGCGAGGTGGACGCCGTGCTCAATGTGCTCCGTAAGCTCAAATCTCAGGGCCTGACGATAGGTTTCGTCTCGCATCACCTCCAGGAAGTTCTAGCCGCCGCCGACGATCTCACTATTCTCAAGGACGGACAATTCGTCGGCTCGTTCAAGGCGGCGGAAATGACGCCCAACGAAATTCATCGCCTGATGGTCGGGCGGGACTTTTCGCAAGGCACCTATCCCCCCCGTCCAGCTCGGCAATTGGACGACGTACCATACGCTCCAGTCACTCTTCGCGTTCGTGACATGGCGGTCGGCCGCGAACTTAAGAGCGTTAGCGCCGAGGTCCGGCGCGGGGAAATACTCGGGCTTGCCGGCTTGAAGGGCGCCGGAGCTGAAGCATTGCTCGCAGGCATCGCCGGTGACGAGCCCTTGAGCGGCGGCGCCATGCAGTTGGAGGGACAAGACTACCGGCCCAGGAATCAGAGAGCGGGATGGCAGCAGCGCATCGCGCATATGCCGGGAGATCGCGGCAATGAGGGCCTGATTACCGAATTCAGCGTCCTTGACAATTTGGTCATGGCGCGCCCGCCGGCTCGCGGGCCGCTCTTCGACAAGGTACGCGCGCGTTCATTGTCTGAAGCGTTGATCCGGCGGATCGGAATCCGCGCGGAAAGTCCTGACGCCCAGTGCCGCTCGCTGTCAGGCGGAAATATGCAGAAGGTGTTGTTAGGCAAATGCTTGGCGATCGGTCCGCAACTGCTCCTATTGAACAACCCTACGCGCGGTGTCGATGTGGGCGCCCGCGTCGATATTTATCGGCTCATCCGCCAGAAGGCAGCGGACGGCCTCTCGATCATTTTGTCGTCGGAAGACATGCCGGAACTGATCGGCATGGCGGACCGTCTCATCGTTCTGCGGCAGGGTGTGATCGCTTACGAATTCCGCTCGATGGCTAATGTCGAAGAGCACGAAGTGGTGAGGTATATGACGTGAAGCACGATGTCGAACCAATCAAGATCGGCGAAGCGATTGGCGCAAGCACTTCAGACGATGCACCCGCCCGCGCCGCCAGAAGCATCGTGCTGGTCGACCTGCTGCGGCGCTCGTTTCCGTTCCTGTTTCTCGTCGTGCTGATCGCAGTGTTCTCGGCGTTTTCTTCCCGATTTCTTTCGTTCGACAATCTGATGACGGTGCTCGAACAGGGCACCGTTCTGCTTGTCGCCTCGCTTGGCATGACCTTCATCATCATGGCTGGGTCGATCGATATTTCGGTCGGGTCGATCGTCGGGATTGCGGCGCTGGTCGCAGCGGTGACCGCAGGCAAGCTTGGTGTCTGGGCCATCGTTCCAGCCGTCATGATCGGTGCCGCGTGTGGGACGGTCAACGGCTTGCTGCTGGCGCTAGGGAAGGTTCCATCGTTTATCGCGACGATGGGTACGATGGTCGTCTATCGCGGATTCGTACTGCTTTTTACCCGTGGCGCGCCAGTCTCGATCGAAGATGACGGGTTCATGGCAAGCTATTCCGGCTATTCCATGGGCATTTCGCATGCGGTGATCGTCGGTCTCGCCCTGGCGCTCGTGGCCTGGGTTATCATCAACTATACAGTTTTCGGCCGTGAAGTTCGCGCTATCGGTGGCGGCGAGCGCGTCTCGATCCTCACGGGGATCGCGGTCACGCGCGTCAAGATTTACATGTATGTCCTGCTCGGTGCGCTGTGCGGTATTGCCGGCCTGCTCCAGGGCGCGCGTACAATGGCTGCTTCCGCCCAGCTTGGAGCGGGGCTCGAACTTGACGTTATCGCCGCCGTCGTCGTCGGCGGTACGCCGCTGACCGGTGGCCTCGGCAGCATTGTGAACACCATGCTCGGGGTACTGATCATCACCCTGTTGTCGAACGGCATGAACATGACGGGCGTCGACCCCTATTTGCAGAGCATCATCAAGGGCATCGTGCTGATCTGTGCGGTCTTCATCACGATCGATCGCAAGAAGATCGGAATAATCAAGTGACACCCGTCAATCCCGCGCGCATGGCGCTGTGAGAGGAGGCGCCGATGGCCCAACCGCATCAAGTTCTAAGACTTCATCCCGACGACAATATCGCGATCGCGCGGGCAAGAATCGCCGCAGGCACGCCTCTCGACGATACCAACACCATGGCAGCCGAGGAGATACCTGCGGCTCACAAGGTCGCTTTGACTGCGATCGCGAGAGGCGAGCACGTACGCCGCTATGGCCAGATTATTGGCTTTGCGACTGCTGACATTGCGCCGGGTCAGCACGTTCACGTCCAAAATCTCGCGATGGCCAGCTTCGAACGAGACTATGCCTATGGGCAGGGGGCCGTCGCGGTAGCGCCATCTTCCGAAGCATTGACTTTTATGGGCATTAGGCGCGCGGACGGCCGAGTTGCTACTCGGAACTACATCGCCGTCATCAGTACGGTGAACTGCTCGGCAACGGTAGCCAAGAAAGTTGTCCAGCATTTCAACAGCTCGTCGATCTTGCGCGACTATCCCAACATCGATGGCATCGTGCCCCTTACGCACGGCTTCGGCTGCTGCATCGACCACCATGGTGAAGGCCTGCAGCAATTACGCCGCACGCTGGCCGGTTTCATGACCCACCCGAACTTCGCCGGCGTTGTGCTGGTTGGACTTGGATGCGAGGCAAACCAGCTCAAGCCGCTCTTCGCATCGGAGGGAGTCGAGCCGGGCGTTAGCCTCGTTCCTCTGGTGATGCAAGAACTCGGTGGTACTCAGAAAACGATCGATGCAGCGATTGCCGCAGTCTGCGCAATGCTGCCTGGTGCCAATGCGGTTAAGCGCGAGCCCCTTCCACTATCGCACCTGAAGGTCGCCCTGCAGTGCGGCGGATCCGACGGCTATTCCGGCATCACCGCGAACCCAGCACTCGGCGTTGCCGTGGACAAGCTGGTCGCACATGGTGGGACCGCAATCCTGACTGAAACACCAGAGATCTATGGTGCGGAGCATCTTTTGACGCGGCGGGCTATCAGTCGGTCGGTGGGCGAGAAGATCGTCGAGCGGATCCATTGGTGGGAGGCCTATGCTGAGCGGGAACGCGGCAGCATCGACAACAACCCAACGCCCGGCAATAAGGCTGGCGGTCTGACGACGATCCTCGAAAAATCGCTTGGAGCCGTCGCGAAGAGCGGTACGACACCGCTGATGGAAGTATATCGCTATGCTGAGCCCGCGACTACGGCTGGCTTGGTCTTCATGGACGCGCCCGGATATGATCCGATGGGCACGACTGGGCAAATTGCCAGCGGCGCCAACATTATCGCCTTCACCACGGGACGAGGATCCTGTTTCGGCGGAAAGCCTGCGCCGTCCATTAAGATCGCGACGAACACGCCGATGTATGACCGAATGCGCGACGATATGGACATCAACTGCGGTTCGATCATGGATGGGAACGCCACAGTTGAAGAGAAAGGTCAGGAGATATTCGAGACGATCGTCCGTGTAGCATCAGGCGAGCAGAGCAGGAGCGAATCGATTGGCGTCGGCGACGAGGAATTCGTTCCGTGGATGATCGGTGCACAGATGTAACGCGATCTCATGCGGGTAACGCTTTGACATCGAGCGGTAGTTGGGGACGACGAGGGTTAGCGGCAGCACGATGGCCGGAAGTACCCGGCGAGGGGCCGGCCGGAAACGGCGCTATGGGCGTTGATTTGTTTGGCCGGTTGCGTTCTGGCGTCACCGTAGAACGTCATGACGCCGGCCATCCGAAATCCGATTCGAGCAAAGCGAGGCGACCGTCAGTCGGAGACGATCGCACGCTGAGTACCAAGGAAATACCGAATGTTTGACCTCAAGGGAAAAGTTGTCGCGATTACGGGCGCGTCCAGCGGAATTGGCGAGGCCGCCGCAAGGCTGTTAGCCACAGCAGGAGCCAAAGTCGTCCTCGGTGCGCGGCGGACAGACCGGCTCGAAGCTATTGTCGCCCATATTCGACGCGAGGGCGGAGACGCAGACTTCCTTACAATCGATGTCAGCAAGCGTAAGGACCTTGAACGGCTCGTGAAGAAGGCCGGGGATCGCTTCGGACGTCTTGACGTTTTGATCGGAAATGCCGGCTTGATGCCATTATCTCCTCTCGATCAATTGAAGGTCGATGAATGGGAACGGATGATCGATGTCAACATCAAGGGTGTGCTCTATGGGATCGCCGCAGCGTTGCCGATATTTCGCAAACAGGGGTCTGGTCATTTCATCAATATCTCGTCCGTGGCCGGCCACCGGGTCAGTCCGAATGGGGCAGTTTACGCCGGGACTAAATTTGCCGTGCGCGCCATTTCCGAAGGCTTACGGCAGGAAGTGGGTAATAAAGTCAGGGTTACAGTGATTTCACCCGGCGCGGTCGAGTCTGAATTGTCATCGACGATATCCGACCCGGACGTCAAACAGCAAATTGACGATTATCGAAAGATGGCCATTCCCGCAGAAGCGATTGCTTCAGCAATGGCTTATGCCATCGGACAGCCGACCAACGTGGACGTCAACGAAATCCTCATTCGGCCGACGGCGCAACCCACCTAGCGTCTTAGGCGGCCCGAGGGTTTGGATGACCTCGTTGTGAAATTAGAGCTGGCCCCGGTTGTCTGAACAGAATCTCCGCGTCGATAGGTGGAGCTTCTGCCGGGGTTAGGCCGCCGCGCGGAGCGGAGGAAGATCGAAGTAGGCTTGATCCGGGGTGCGGTCGTCAAGGCTCGAATGTGGTCGTTGTCCGTTGTAAAAGTCGAGATACCGGCCAATCGAATGTCGCGCCTCACTGACGGTTTCGTAGGCTCGCAGATAGACCTCCTCGTATTTGACGCTTTTCCACAGTCTCTCAACGAACACGTTGTCGCGCCAGGCTCCTTTGCCATCCATGCTGATGGCGATGCCGTTGTCGGCGAGAACGCCGGTGAAGGCCGCACCAGTGAACTGCGAGCCTTGGTCGGTGTTGAAGATGTCCGGCCTGCCGTGACGCGCGAGAGCATCCTCCAGCGTCTCGACGCAGAAGGCCGCCTCCATCGTGATCGACAGCCGCCACGACAGGACACGACGTGTCGCCCAGTCCAGCACCACGGTGAGATAGACGAAGCCCTGCGCCATTGGAATGTAGGTGATGTCCATCGCCCAGACCTGGTTCGGCCGCGTGATCTCGATGCCGCGCAGCAGATACGGATAGATCTTGTGGCCGGGTTCGGGCTTCGTGGTGCGCGGACGGCGATAGAGCGCTTCTATCCCCATCCGCCGCATGAGCGTCTTCACATGCCGGCGGCCGATCTTGCACCCTTGCAAAGCCAACAGGCCTCGCAACATACGCGAACCGGCGAAGGGATACTCCAGGTGCAGCCGATCGAGCTGCCGCATGATCTCGAGGTCGGCAGAAGAAACCGGCCGCGGCAGATAGTAGACGCTGCCGCGGCTGACCTTCAAAATCTCTGCTTGCTTGGTGATCGACAGATCGTGCTTACGGTCGATCATCGCTTTGCGCTCAGCAATCCCGCCTTGGTGAGCGCGCCTTCTAAAAAATCGTTCTCCAGCGTCAGCTCCCCGATCTTGGCGTGCAGCGACTTCACGTCGATCGCAGGCGCGGACGGCGCCGTGTTCCCCGATCCGAAAACTCCGGAAGCACCGCCCTCCAACTGGGCCTTCCAGGCCGTAATCTGATTGGGGTGGACATCAAAGTGTTCGGCCAGTTGGGCTATCGTCCGGTCGCCCTTGACGGCGGCAAGCGCCACCTTCGCCTTGAAAGCCGGTGTGTGGTTCCGGCGCGGTCGTTTGCTCATGGTCTCTCCTGCTCGCGGCGATTATCGCCGTTGTCAGGCAGAAATTCCACTTATCGACCTGTTCAAATTTGCGGAGCCGGCTCTATTCGAGGCCAAGCCGCTCCAGCAAACGACGCGCCCGTTCATTGCTCTCGATCTGATAATCTGGTATGCCAGATTTATGGACCAAACTGTAGATCTGAGCGCTCAAGCGGAGAAGACGATCCGCGAAGGTATCATCCGTGGGACATTCGGATTCGGCGAGAAGCTATCCGATCGCGTGCTCGCGTCGTCTCTAGGGATTAGCCGAACTCCGGTGCGAGAAGCTCTTGCCAGTCTCGCGCGGGAAGGACTGGTGGTGATCCGCCCCCAGAGTGGGACGTTCGTTATGGTCTTGGACGAGGAGTCCGTGCACGCCTTGTGTGAGATGCGCACGATTCTTGAGCTAGGCGCCCTTCGCATTCTTACGGATCATCCCGAGCGGCTCGCCAGTGCAGTTTCGAAACAGATTGCTGGTGGCGCGTTAGCAGTTGAGGCGAAGGACGTCGAAGAGGCCGAGCGAATGGACTCGGCGTTCCACCAGGCGTTTGTGCACGCAGCGGAAAACCCTCTCCTGGCCCAAGCATATCAAATCATCACGCATAAGCTCGATGCCATTCGCCATCGGTTACCTCCCGACCTTGAGCGGATGCGCAGAGCGGTGGAGCAGCATCGGCGGATAGTCGATTTGACGGTAACGGGCCGCATCGCTGAGGCGAATGAAGAGCTCACCTCGCACTTGAAGATCGTCCAGCAACTTGCCATGCGCATCGTCCGTCCGCTGAAGTGATGGCAAACCGAGGCCCTCGCAATCGAGGCGTTGGCTAAATCTGGAATACCAGTTGACGCCGAATATCGTATTTGCCATAAACTGGAATTCCAGTTTGGTGAGGTATTCGCGTGACCAGATTCGAAACGAAGGTCCTGATCATCGGTGCGGGGCCTGCCGGCTATACGGCCGCGATTTACGCGGCTCGGGCAAATCTCAAGCCCGTGCTGGTCACAGGGATACAGCCAGGCGGCCAGCTCACCACGACAACGGGTGTTGAGAATTTTCCCGGGTTTGCCGAGGCAGTCCAAGGGCCGGAGCTCATGGATCAAATGCGGCAGCAGGCCGAGCATGTGGGCACGGGCATCATCTACGACACCATCACTTCGGTCGACCTTTCGCGGGATCCAATCGTCGCCCAAGGCGACTCCGGCGATGTTTATCTGGCGGACACTCTGATCATCGCGACGGGCGCCCAGGCAAAATGGCTCGGTCGTCCCGGCGAAGCCGACTATTCGGGCTACGGCATCTCGGCTTGCGCTGTTTGCGATGGATTCTTCTATCGCGACAAAGAGGTCGTCGTCATAGGAGGCGGCAACATGGCCGTCGAAGAGGCTCTCTATCTGACCAACCACGCTTCCAAGGTAACGCTGGTTCATCGGCGCGACAGCCTCCGCGCCGAGCCGATCATGCAGGGTCGTCTCTTCGCCCACTCGAAGATCAATGTGATGTGGAATACCGAGATCGTCGCTTTCCTCGGAAAAGATCAGCCATCGCCCCGCCTGACCGGACTCCAGCTGCGCGACAGAACAACGGGAACTGAATCTGTGATCGCGGTCGACGGCGCGTTCGTGGCCATCGGTCATGACCCCGCGACGGCGCTCTTTCGAGGCCAGTTGGACATGACTGATGACGGCTACATCAAGGTTGCTCCGTGGTCGACGGCGACGTCGCGCAAGAACGTCTGGTCGGCGGGTGATGTGAGCGACGACCGTTACAAGCAGGCTGTCGTCACAGCTGGCATGGGCTGCATGGCGGCGCTCGAAGCAGAAAAATATCTAGCCGATCGCGCGTCACCCGCCGCGAACCGACCGCCCGTTGGAATCTCCCGGCCGGCGGCCTAGCCAGGAGACGCTTTCCTTCATCGTTAATCCGGCATTCCGTGCAAGCCCCCCAAGAGAAAGCTCAGATGACGACATTGCTCCGAAGTCTCTCGAAGAATCTCACCGTGCAGGTCTTGCTGGCACTCTTGTTGGGCGCAGCACTGGGTGTGCTTTGGCCCGCTGTCGGAGTCTCGATGCAGATGTTGAGCGACATCTTCATCAAGCTAATCAAGATGGTCATTCCGCCAATCGCGTTTCTCACGATCGTTATCGGCGTTGCGGAAGTGCGTGACTTGCGTCGGTTGGGGCGCGTGGGCGGGCAAGCGCTGATCTACTTTGAGGTAGTCTCGACGATTGCTCTGGTCGTCGGCATGATCGTTATGAACGTCCTGAAGCCGGGCGCCGGCTTCGACAAGGCCGCCGTCGGCAGCCAGGCCGTCGACATATCCAAATATAAAGCGGCTCCCGTTGGGTCTTATTTTTTCGACTTCCTGTCTGGCATCGTTCCTGACAACGCGGTGGCGGCTTTTGCGAAGGGCGATCTGCTCCAAATCGTCTTCTTCGGAGTATTGTTCGGCTGTGCGGCCGTTCTAGTCGGTGATCGAGCGAGGCCCTTTGTTTTGGTGGCCCAGTCCGCGAACGATATTCTGTTCAAGATCGTCGGGATGATCATGCGGCTCGCGCCAATCGGCGCATTCGGCGCCATGGCGTTTACCGTAGGCCGCTACGGCCTCGGATCAATCCTTGTTCTGGGCCATATGCTGGTTGCCGTCTACGCGACCTGCATCATCTTCATGTTCGTCGTGCTCGGCGCGGTTGCCCGATTGAATGGCTTCAGCTTCGTTCGCTTTCTGCGCTACATGGCCGACGAGGCCCTCATCGTCCTCGGGACCTGCTCCTCAGAAAGCGTGCTGCCGCGGCTGATGGACAAGCTTTCACAGTTGGGATGTTCACGATCGAGCGTCGGACTCGTCCTTCCGATCGGTTACTCGTTCAATGCCGATGGCACTGCGATCTACCTTTCGATGGCTGCTCTTTTTATTGCGCAGGCTTATGGGATCGAAATGACCGTATTGCAACAGATCGGACTTCTGTTGTTGCTTCTCATCACCTCCAAGGGCTCCGGCTCGGTCGCGGGATCGGGGTTTGTGGTTCTCGCAGCGACACTCTCTGCCACGCATGTGTTGCCCGTGGAGGGACTCGCGTTGCTGATTGGTATCGATCGCTTCATGTCGGAAGCCAGATCCGTGACGAACATCATCGGAAATGGCGTCGCGACCGTCGTCGTTTCAAAAATGAGCGCAGAATTCGATCCGGCGCAGGCCGATTCTGCTTATGCGCAGCGGTTTGGTGCGGGGGTGAAGTTTAACCTCAAACCCTTTGTGACTTCTGCCGACCAAGAGGTGGTCCCGGCAGCGTCGATGATATCGCCGCAGCCGGACTAAAAAATAGCGTCGACTTTGCAATTGACCAAGGGCGGTGATCTTGCGGCAATCGCGAGCGGACACACCCCCGATCTAAGAGTAGGGAGACCATGACCGTGGATATCAGCGAGCGACAGCAGGATGGTGTTTTGATCTTCGCCAAACGCGAATGCGAGACCTGCCAAATGGTCGAACCGGTATTTGGGCAGATTGCCGACAACCTACCGACCGTCATCTATACGCAGGACGATCCGACCTTTCCGTCGTGCGTCGCAGCAATTGACGATACGTCGCTCGAATCGTCTTTCTCGTTCGATATCGAAGCCGTTCCGACGCTCGTCCGCATAAGAGATGGTAAGGAGATCGCGCGAACCTACGGTTGGAATCGTCACGATTGGGAGACGATTACGGGTCTCAAAGCTCTTGGAGAGGGCTTGCCCGACATGCGGCCCGGGTGCGGCTCGAAATCACGGGAGCCGGGCGTTCACGACGCCTTGCGCGCGAAGTACGGTAAGCTTGACTACAAGTCGCGGCAGATCCGGCTCGGCGAGTGGGATGACGATATCGAAGCTTGCTTCGATCGAGGTTTCAGCGACGGGCTGCCGGTAGTTCCACCGACCGACGTTCGCATTTTGCGCATGCTTGAAGGGACGACACGCAAGCCCGACGAGATCATCGGCGACGTTCCCCCCAATCTCTCACCCATCACCGTCGAGAAGGTCGCGATCAACGCGGTAATGGCCGGCTGCCGGCCCGAATATATGCCGGTCGTTCTGACCGCACTCGAGGCAGCGTTGGATCCGCTCTTCACGATGCACGGTCTGTTGTGCACGACGTGCTTCTCCGGCCCCATTGTCGTTGTAAATGGACCGATTGCTCGCGAGATCGGCATGAACTCTGGCATCAATTGTCTTGGCCAGGGTAACCGCGCCAACGCAACCATCGGCCGGGCGCTTCAATTGATCATTCGCAACGTCGGGGGCGGCCGTCCGGGAGAGCTCGACCGTGCCGTGCTGGGAGGTCCTGGCAAATATACATTCTGCTTCACGGAGGATGAGTCCGATCCAACATGGATGCCGCTCTCGGTCGCGCGTGGGATCGGACGTGACAAGAATGCGGTTACGCTTTTCCAAGGTGACGGAATTCAAGGGTTCCTAGACCAGCGATCACGAACTCCCGAAGAACTCACGAAATCGCTGGCCATGTCCTTGCTCGCGGTCGGACATCCCAAGCTGTGCGAATTCACAAACGCCATGCTGGTTCTGGTGCCCGAGCACTATGCGATCTTCCGCGAAGCCGGATGGGACCGCGGACGTATCACCGAGGAGCTCCACAGGGCAATGGTACGTCCCGGAAAGGATGTGATCCAAGGCGCACATGGTGTCGGCGAAGGCATCGACCGAAAGCGGGTCGACGAAATGGTCAACAAGTTCTGGCCTGAAGGCCTCCTGATCGTTCAGGCTGGTGGACAGGCGGGCTTGTTCTCAGCGATCTGCGCCGGTTGGACCGGTGGCCGTTTCCGGAATGAATCAAAGCCAGTCACCAGGGAGATTACCATATGAGATACGGAGTGAGTTTCCGCGACCCCACGGCCGAATCGGCCTCGGCGTTGCGGGATCGTGTAGCGCCGCTCGAGACCATCAACGGTAAGACAATTGCGCTCATGGATATCGGGAAGATGCGTGGCGACGAGTTCATCGACCGTCTCGAGCAGCTTTGCGCCGAACGCGGCATCAAGACCCTCCGATACAAGAAGCCCACGAATACCCGGGTCGCTCCTCGTGAAATGATCAAGGACATTGCCGAAAACTGTGATGCGGTCATCATTGCGCTGTCGGATTGCGGATCGTGCACGTCATGCTCAACGCATGATTTGAATGATCTCGATAAGAAAGGCCTTGCCGGGGTTAGTGTCCTGACGACTGAATTTCGGCAGGCGTTCGAGTCCCAGAAAGCATCGATCGGTCTGGATGGTGCCGCGGTGTACGTGGCGCATCCTCTTCAGAATAGAACCACGGCAGAACTCCATCGGTGGGCCGAAGCCGCGGTAGATGAGATTCTGCAGATGATCGCGCGAGATCAGTCCAAGACGAAAATGCGCGAAACGGCCTAAGGGGGCGCGTGCATTGAAAGACTGCATTTTCCGAACTCGGCTCCTGGCTGAGTTCGGCGGGCGACCACCTGCTCTTTGAACGAAAAATGGCGGCCTCGGTGGTTTCTAGTGTGACAGCCCATTGTTCCAGTTTCTGGAACAGAACCTGCCGGATGACGGCCATTCGGCGCGTGCCCAACCCGCACTAGGTTTGTGGGATCAGACGTGGACCGTCTGGCGGGTGATACTGACGTCGCACGCTGATGAGGTGAGGCAAGCATGGGAACTGAGCAGAAAGTAGTTGTCATCACCGGTGCATCGCAAGGCTTCGGCGCCGGACTCGTGAAGGCGTACAGCGATCGCAATTACCGCGTGATTGCCAACTCACGCTCCATCAAGCCCAGCACGGATCCGGACATCTTGACGATCGCGGGCGACGTCGCGGACCCCAAGACGGCTGATCGCATCGTCGAGGAAGGCTTGGCACGTTTCGGACGTATCGACACCCTCATCAACAATGCGGGGATATTCATCGCCAAGCCGCTGATCAATTATACCGAGGAAGATTATGCTTCGGTCGTTGCGATCAATCTTGGAGGCTTCTTCCGGATCACCAAACGCGTCGCGGCCGAAATGTTGAAGCAAGGCTCCGGCCATATCGTGCAGATTACGACCAGCCTCGTAGATCACGCCAACAGCAATGTTCCCTCGGTCCTAGCCTCGCTAACCAAGGGTGGGCTGAACGCAGCCACGAAGTCGCTCGCGATCGAGTATGCAAAAAAGGGAGTCCGGGTTAACGCCGTTGCTCCTGGTGTCATGAAGACGCCAATGCATGCTCCCGAAAAGCATGAATTTCTTGCAAAGCAACATCCTGTCGGGCGGATGGGAGAAATTCAGGACGTCGTCGACGCGATCCTCTTTCTCGAAAACGCTCCCTTCGTCACCGGCGAGATTTTACACGTCGACGGCGGCCAGAGCGCCGGTCGCTGACCTCTATGGAGCGGCGGCCGGTGCCAGTTCTCCGGTTCGCTCTTCTGGACCGCGGTTTGGGTTCCCGGGGTATTGGCGGACTCAGACCTTTCAACCGGACCGGTACTTCACCGGGCAAGCGTCCCGATTTGATAATCGCGGTTCGCCGCTATGAGCTGGGATGCCATCAGCTCGGCGTTGGCGACCCCGGGCCGGTAAAGGCGGAAACGAGCCGACGCGAACTCTAACGGAGCGAAATTCCCAGTGTTTGTTCGCGGCGAGAGCACGCCGGCAGCGTCTTGGGAGGAGGTACTATGCAGCGAACACCTATTCAGGCTTCGAAGAAGGGGCCTCTCGAGGGCATTACGGTTCTTGATTTCTCGCGGGTCTTGGCCGGACCGTATTGCACGATGGTCCTGGCCGATCTCGGTGCGCGCGTTATCAAGATCGAGAAGTTCGGCACCGGCGACGATACGCGCGCGTTCGGCCCATTCGTCGACGGCGAGTCGGCCTACTTCATGTGCTTCAATCGGGGCAAGGAGAGCATTGTTCTCGATATCAAGTCGCCGCGCGACAGAGAGTTGCTTGAGCGGCTGCTGGACAAGGCCGATGTGGTCGTCGAGAACTTTCGTCCCGGCGTCATGGACCGGCTTGGTTATGGCGCCGAACGGCTCGCCAAAACTCACCCGCACATCGTCTATGCGTCGATTTCGGGATTTGGCCATACGGGGCCCTTCAGTGATCTGCCCGGTTACGACATGGTCGTGCAAGCCATGGGCGGAGTGATGAGCTTGACGGGATGGCCGGACGGCCCGCCGTCGCGTGTCGGGACCAGCTTTGGTGACCTCGGCGCCGCTCTTTTCGCGACAGTCGGCATCCTTTCCGCTCTTTACAAGCGCGTACAAAACGCACAGGGAACGCGTGTGGATATCGGCATGCTTGACTGCCAGGCGGCTCTGATGGAGACGGCTCTCGCACGCTATGACGTGGAAGGTAAGATACCTGGCCGTACCGGCGACAGTCACCCTTCATTGGCTCCGTTCGAAAGCTTCGCCGCGAAGGACGGGCGCGTCATCATAGCCGCCGGCAACGACACGCTTTTCATGCTCATGGCAGACGCGCTTGGATCGCCTGCATTGGCACTGGATCCTCGTTTCATGAGCAATGATCTGCGGTGCAGCAATCGCCCCGCTATGATTGCGACCATCGAGGCGATCACCACGCGCGAGCCTGTTGAGCACTGGGTCGCAAAACTCAATGAGGCCGGCGTTCCTTGTTCACCGATCAACACGATTGACAAGCTGTTTGATCACCCGCAACTCAAGGCGCGGAACATGATCGTGAAGGTGAGAGGTGAGGGCGTCCGTCACATCCGTACTGCCGGCAACCCGATCCGTCTAAGCGGATACGCCGAAAACGATGTCGAAACGCCCGCCCGTTCGCCGGGCCTTAATCAGCACCGCGAAGCAATTCTGAACGAGCTCATGGCGACACACGGCGCTTATGCGACCGCAGTGGCCGGAGACGTCAACCCTGACGATGTCGATGCAGTCGGCTCGCTGCCGCGAGCGGCCGAATGACACGGGCATCTCCCAAACTTAGGAAACAGGCCATGAGCAATACTGTCGCGCCCATCCGTAAGGACGACCCATCCTCCTCGGAACAGCCTGCCGTAACGCCCGAGAAGAGCTCGCCGCAGACGATTATCGTGGAGCGCCGCGATCGTGTAGGTCTCATTACCTTGAACCGGCCAAAGAGTTTGAATGCCTTGAATGGTCAATTGGCGATTGAGACGTTGGCGGCATTGAAGGCCTTCGACGCCGACGATCGGGTCGGAGCGGTCGTGATCACTGGCAGTGCGCGCGCCTTTGCGGCCGGGGCAGATATCGCAGAAATGGCCGAGAAGCCCTTCACCGATTTCTACATGAATGATTTTCTCGGACCCTGGGATGACGTCAAATCCATTTCCAAGCCGATCATAGCGGCGGTCGGCGGGTTTGCGCTTGGTGGCGGCTGTGAGCTGGCGCTGCTCTGCGATTTCATTATTGCATCGGAAGACGCTCAATTCGGCCAACCGGAGATCAAGCTCGGTATCTTGCCCGGTATTGGAGGGTCACAGCGGCTAACCCGTGCGGTCGGCAAATCGCTTGCCATGGATCTCGTTCTGACCGGCCGTACCATTGGAGCCGCCGAGGCGAAGGCTGTCGGTCTCGTTGCGCGAGTCGTCCCAAGCAGCGATCTTCTACAGGTTGCGCTGGAAGCCGCGCATACCATCGCCGGCTACAACGCGCCGGCCGTCAAGATGGCCAAGGAAGCCGTTAATCGTGCGTTCGAAGGACCGCTTTCGGAAGGGCTGCGGCATGAACGTCTTCTGTTTCAGGCAGCGTTTGCGACCGAAGGGCAGAAGGAAGGCATGAACGCCTTCGTCAACAAGCGGGCGCCGGTCTTTCGCCACCGCTGACCGCTCGCTGTTCCGGGTGGTGCGGTCTGTGATCCGGACGCGCAAGCCCTGCGTGGGGCGCACCACGACCCCCAACAATGGAGAAGACGGTGGTTTCCAGCACTGAACTGGATGGCGACTACGACTACATTGTCGTGGGAGCTGGGTCTGCCGGGTGCGTTGTCGCCAACCGATTGTCGACCGATAAAAGGAAACGGGTTCTTGTCCTGGAAGCCGGCGGCAAGGACAACTGGATCTGGTTTCACATTCCGGTTGGCTATCTGTTCGCGATCGGCAATCCGCGTTCGGATTGGATGTTCGAGACCGAAACCGAAGCGGGGCTGAACGGCCGTTCCCTTAAATATCCGCGCGGCAAGGTGATTGGCGGCTCGTCCGCGATCAATGCCATGATTGCCATGCGCGGACAGGCGTCGGACTATGATCACTGGCGCCAACTCGGTCTCACCGGCTGGGGGTGGGACGATGTCCGTCCGGTGTTCAAGCGCCTCGATGACCATTTCCTGGGTGAATCTGAGCATCATGGCGTCGGCGGCGAGTGGCGCGTGGAACGGCCAGGTGTGAAGTGGGATATCCTCGATAGCGTGGCGAAAGCGGCAGTCGAGATGGGCATCCCAGCGACGACCGATTTCAACACCGGAGATAATACCGGTGTCGGCTACTTCCACGTCAATCAGAAGCGAGGCTTTCGCTGGTCATCGGCGCGCGGCTTCCTCAAGCCAGTACTTCATCGTACCAATCTGCGCCTCGAAACAGGCGTTTTGGTCGAGAAGGTGCTGTTCGACGGCAAGCGTGCTGTGGGTGTCCGATTCCAGCAGCATGGGCGGACGACCGATGTTCGTGCGAAAGCCGAGGTGATCCTATGTGCCGGCTCGGTCGGTTCGCCCCAGATCCTTCAACTATCCGGCGTCGGACCGGCTGAATGGCTCGGCGAACTTGGCATTGCCACCGTCGCCGACAGGTCTGGTGTTGGCCGTAATCTGCAAGACCACCTACAGCAAAGAGCGATCTACCGGGTACACGGCGCCAAGACACTCAACGAGACCTATCACTCGCCGATTGGACGAGCACTGATGGGACTCGAATATGCACTGTTTCGGCGCGGTCCTCTTACGATGGCGCCGTCCCAGCTTGGGATCTTTACAACCTCATCGTCCCACTTCGATCGTCCAAACATCGAGTTTCACGTTCAGCCTCTCTCGCTCAATAAGTTTGGCGAGCCGTTGCACCGCTTTCCTGCGATCACGGTCGCGGCCTGCAATCTCCGGCCGACGTCCCGCGGTACCATCCGGCTGCGCTCGGTGGATCCTTCGGCGAAGCCCATTATCGCGCCGAACTATCTTTCGACCGACGACGATCGCCGCGTGGCGGCCGACGCCATTCGCGTTACACGCCGTCTGATGAAGCAAGCGGCGCTCCGCCGTTTCCGCCCTGAGGAGTTTATCCCAGGCTTGTCGGTTGATGACAGCGAGAGCGCTCTTGCCAAGGCCGCCGGCGATATCGGAACGACCATCTTTCATCCGGTTGGCACAGCGAAGATGGGCTTGGAGCACGATCCGCTCGCGGTTGTGGATCGGCACCTGCGCGTGATTGGTCTGGATGGGTTGCGCGTTATCGATGCGTCGGTGATGCCGACGATAACTTCGGGCAACACGAATACGCCGACAATCATGATTGCCGACAAAGGCGCAAACTTTGTTCTGTGGGATGCCTAGATCGGCGCTGACGGTCCCTTAGAACCCGGCGGAAGGCGGATCCAGGTGCTCTTCGGAAAAGGTCATATTTCGCGGAGAGGAGCTTCAAATGAACCCTGCCAAGAGCCGTAGCCCACGAGATCGACACCCTGTCGATCTCGTGGAGGCCTCTTGGGCAGGTCATAAATCAGCTGTGAAGGTGGAAGACCTTGTTCATGATTTGCCACTTCCCATCTGTCTTCAGCAGCGTGAACATGTCGGTGAAGCGCGATCCCTTCCAGTTGTCGATCTCCAGGCGCACGTTCGCGATCGTGCCGACGATGTCGATTTCCGAAATGCGAGATTGGATTCCGGTGGCGGCACCGTTCTTGTCGTTCCAGTCGAACAATCCCTGAATAGGGCCTGCAAACAAGTCGGATCCGACGTACCCGAAGATCGTAGCATCCTTGTGAAAGGCGGGTTTCATATCGCTTCCCTTGCCCGACTTGGCGCCGTCCAGATAGTGTTGAACGACCTTCGTGATGGCTTCATAGTCGCTCAAATTCGTAGCTGTGCCACTCATCCTTTGCTCCCTTGTGATATCTAGCAGCAGCGCCATGGCCGTAGTGGAAAACACCCGCCGGCGCCCCTAACTGCCGGCGCCGTCGCAGTAGGAGCTCGCCCGCAATTTCCAACCACAAACTAGTGGGACACGAGTGCTCCTCACAGCGCCGGTGCGGGCAAAGCCGATGGTACCGGTTCACGGCGAATGTTGAGCAGGTTGGCGCTCTCTCAGCGCAGCGGACGACAACGCGCGCTCAGTCCGCGCAAGCGCGTCTGGCGGAGGAGCTAGAGATCATGGCCCTTCCCAGAGAGCGTTAAAGCACCTTGGCGAGCCTCGAAATTCCCTCTTCGATGGCCGGCTCCGAAAGTGCCGCAAACCCCAGCAGAAGATATCTGTCGCAATTCTCAAGGTAATCCGCGTCGCCGATATTCTGGTCGCGCAACGTGTAAACGCCGATCTGCTGCTTCAGCATGAGCGTCTGCAATTCGACGGCACTCGGCAAATCCGGCGGCAACTCCCATACCAAGTGCGTGCCGCAATGTACCGGATTTATCTGGACGGATCCGATATGCTTTTGAAGCGCCAAGATCAAGCAGTCGCGCCGCGCCATATATGTTTTGCGGATTTTTCTCAGATGCTTTTCAAAGGCACCGGTTTCGATAAAATCGTTCAGCACCGCCTGCTCAAGCCAAGGAACGCCGGTGCACGGAAAGCCGTGATCAAGCAATGAAGCGGCGTGAACGGCTGGATTAACCAGATGTGGCGGTAGGACCATGTAGCCCACTCTCAGCCCTGGGCCGATAGAAGCTGCAAACGAGCCAACATAGACGACGCGCCCGTGGGTATCGAGACTCTTCAGAGGTGGCGGCGGTGAGCCCTGATATCTGATCTCGGTGTCGAAATCGACTTCGACAATGTGAGAGTCCGTTTGATCGGCCCAGCTCAGCAGAATGTCGCGTCGGGAAGCCGACAGCATGACGCCCATCGGATACTGACGCGCTGAAGTGACAAAGGCGACGCCGTTCCGGGACTGCGGCAAGTGTCTTACAACGATCCCGCTTTGATCGACAGGAACAGGCGCAATATGTGCGCCATAGGCCCGAAAAAGGTCTGCTGTTGTCCGGCAGCCTGGTGCCTCCATTGCTACTGTCGTACCCGCGCGGACGAACAGGTGGGCGGCGACATTCAACGCTTGCTGAACGCCGGTAACGATGACGATCTGATCCGGGTTGCATGAAATGCCGCGCGAAGCGCCAAGATACGCGGCAAGCGTTTCACGCAAATCCCGAAGTCCCTTGGGCGTACCGGAATACGTCAAGTTGAATTTTGACGATTGCATGCGCCAATTCGTTAGGCGACGCCATACGCTGCGCGGAAAGCAGGCCGGATCAGTGCTCTCGAGTGCAAAGTCGCAAACGATTTCACTGGGGGGCACGGATCGCTTTTTGTCGTCAGCAACCGGAACGAACAAGTAAACCGGCTTATGGTAGGTGGCATCGTGGTTCGAGCCGCTTGCAACCGACAGAGAGTTGTCGGGAAAAGTCGTCGACACGTATGTTCCAGCGCCCTCCCGCGACTCCAGATAGCCTTCGGATGTCAACGTTTCATAGGCGAGTATGATTGTATTGCGAGAGACCCCGAGCTGCTCACTGAGGGCACGGGTACCGGGAAGGCGTGCGCCAGGTTTCAAGCGGCCAGACACGATCAAGCCGTGGATTTGCTTGAAAACTTGATTCTGCAGCGACGCGGCGGATAGGTCAATTTCAAGTGCTAATTGCATCGGCTGCTCCAATCGTTCGACAGTCGGTACTTGGCGAAGATGCCGGTCCGCGACTGCGTCTGTCACCTGCTCGTTGGATCAAAGCTCGTGGGCAACTTGGGGGCCGCGGCACTTCCGGGAGGCGACCCTCTGGTCCCACGGGAAGCCTACGGCCGGCCGGTGCTTGCCGCAAGCATTTCGGGAATTCTCGTGAACTTCTCTCGCGGCTTGCCCAGGGGCGTACCGCGGGCCTTCTCTGCCTGATCGATCATTTCCCAATCTTGAAAAGATATCGACCGCGTCGCCCGCTGCGCCAAGAGGCAAGCAAACGCCTCACGGCCTGGCTTCTGCCGAGACTCAAAGGTTGGCAAATCTGCAAGAAGCGTCGCGACGGTCGCCATGCTGTCCGCTCGGTTGGTGCCGATGATCCCGGTTGGTCCACGTTTGATCCACCCTACGACGTAGACAGGCAATTCGTTGGGTGATGTCATTTCCAAACGGCCATCTTTGTTAGGAATCGTTCCGCGCGCGTTGTCGAAAGGAATTCCTTCCAGGGCGCGGCCGCTATAACCGACACTCCGGATCATGAGCCCGGCTTTTATGGACAGCGTCTGTCCCGTCCCGACGGCCTCCTGACGGCCGGCAGCGCCAACGAGCCTGGTTCGCTCGAGAATGAGTTCTTCGAGCTTATGCTCTCCACGTGCTTCTTTTGGGCTCAAAAAGAAGTGGATCCGGCAACATTTGGGCTTCTCCCGCCGCCGGGAAGCGAAGCTCTTGAATGCTTCGAAATTCCGCGCACGAGCCGGCTCGCGCACATCGGCCAATTCGGACTTGCAGACGTCGTTCAAGAGCAGGTCATTAGGATCTACAAACGGATCGCATTCAGACAGTTGGCCGAGTTCGCGCAGCTCTTTGCTGGTGAACCGTGACTGAACCGGACCTCTGCGACCAATGAGATGGATCTCACGAATGCGACTTTCGGCCAGAGCATCCAGTGCGTGCGCCGCAATATCCGTCTTTCGCAGCTCATCAGGCGATTTGGCCAAAATGCGGCAGACGTCAATTGCGACGTTGCCTTGACCGATGATGATGGCGGAGTCGCCCGACAAATCGAATTTGAGGTCGCGATAATCGGGATGTCCGTTGTACCACCCGACAAAGGAAGTCGCGGCGTGACTTCCCTGAATATCCTCGCCGGGAATGCCAAGCTTCCGATCGGTCGCTGCTCCCGTGGCAAAGATCACCGCGTGGTAGCAGTCCGTCAGCTCCCGCATGGTGAAGTCTTTGCCAAACTCGACGTTGCCGATAAATGAGAAACGGGGATCCCGAGCGATCTCGGCGTAGGTGTTGGCCACGTCTTTCAAGCGCGGATGATCGGGTGCGACGCCATAACGAACTAAGCCATAGGGCACCGGGAGCCGTTCGATAACATCAACTACTGTCGTGCGTTCGGATTGCAGCAAAGCTTCAGCTGCGTAGAAACCGCTAGGCCCGCTGCCAATGATTGCCACACGTAAGGGGTTGTTTGTCGTTCCGATTGCGTTCACGGCGCCTGGCTCATTCTGTCTAGCTGGGGCCGTAGCCTAGGGCGGCGCGCCGCGCCTCGGCACCTGTTAATGGCGTCTGCTTGCTCCGGATCACCGGCGTGCTGCTCGATTTGTCGGCGTTGACTTGAATCCACATCTGCTGGTCTTGCGAGAGATCCCCGCTTTCACTGATCGCGTGCACGGGGCAGGCCGGAACGCATGCGGCGCAATCGACGCATGCGATGGGATCGATATACATGCGCTGATCGTCCCCGTGAAAGCACGCTACCGGGCAGACAAGAACGCAATCCGTGAATCTACAGTCGCTGCAGTTTCCAGTAACCACGTGGGGCATGGTCGTTCCTCACTCGAACGTTGTTTTCTCGCATCAGCCGCCCGTCGCGGCCATGATTCGTGAGATCTTCTCAGGCTTTTCATTGAACTCGTGACGCTCCGGCTTTAGGCTCATGGCCGAGCAAAGTGCTCCCACTATCTCGTCGTCGGTGGCGCCGCGACGCAAGAGTGGGCCGAAAGCCAGCTGCTCACGCTGACCGAGACAGAGATACATTGTCCCGTCGGCTGCCAGCCGCACGCGATTGCAGGTGGCGCAGAAATGTTCAGACAGCGGGGTGATAAAGCCGATGCTCATTCGTGCATCTGGCGTTTTCATGTACCGAGCCGGTCCACCGCCGGGCACGTCGGCTGCAATGAGACCGCGCTCTTGCTGCAGGCGTCGCCGGACAGGTTGGAGGTCGAGGTATTGGGCGTTCCGGCCTGTTGTGCCCATCGGCATCGCTTCGATCAGACGAAGAACAAATTCCTGCTCGATGCAGAAATCGACCATCTCGTCGATTTCATCGTCGTTCACACCGCGCATCACGACCATATTGATCTTGATTGGCGCGAAGCCCGCTTGTTTTGCGGCCTTGAGGCCGGCCAATATCGTGGCAAGGACATCGCGGCCGCAGATTGCCGCGATGCGCTCGGCACGAAGAGAATCCAAGCTGACATTGATGCGCTGCACCCCAGCCTCTCGTAGAGGGGCGGCGAGCACCTGCAAGCGGGTCGCGTTGGTGCTCAAAGATAGGTCTTCGATGCCCGGTATTGCCGCAAGTCTTGCCGCAAGGTTTGGCAAGTCCCGCCGAACGAGTGGCTCTCCACCCGTGAGGCGGATACGCTTCAGTCCACGAGGAGCCATAATCGATATCAGGCGCTCGATCTCATCGAACCGTAACCAGGAGGCTGGTTCCTGAAATCCGCGGAATCCGCTTGGAATGCAGTAGGTACAGCGCAGATCGCATCGGTCGGTAACCGAAAGCCGCAAATATTCAATTCGGCGCCCGAATGTGTCTACCAGGAGTGGGGCTTGCGATCTCATATGATGCTGCCGCGATTTTATTTCGACACGCAATGCGCACGACCAAGGATTCACCAATGATCGGTCCCTGGATCCGGGTTGGTGAAGTACCGGTGCAAATGAAAGGTCTGAGTCCGGACGGACGGCAAAGGCAAGCCGGCACCAAGAGATTCGGGGCAACCGGTACTCAATTCGATTGAGTCGTTGGATTTAACTGCGAAAGGCCGCTCTTGGTGACCGTAAGTCCCAGGCGCAGATTTCCCTTAACCGGACGGTAGAAGGAATATGCCGATGTCTGCCAGCATCCAAACAAAAAAGGCGAGCACGAAAGATTTCTTTGGCGGTTGCCCCCACGATTGTCCTGACACCTGCGCAATGCTTTATACGGTGGAAGGCAACAAACTGGTCAATGTCCGCGGTAATCCCAAACACCCGATCACGCGCGGCGGCTTGTGCGTCAAGCTCAACGATTACGCGGATCGCCACTACAATGCTGATCGTGTGCTGTATCCCCTGAAGCGCAATGGGCCGAAGGGCAGCCGGGCCTTTGTGCGGATCAGCTGGGAACAGGCACTCGCGGAAATTAAAGATCGCTGGACGAAGATCATTTCAAGCAATGGTGCAGAGGCCATCCTGCCAGTCAGCTATCTCGGCAATGAAGGCCTCGTGCAGGGCCTGACGGTCGGTGATGCCTTCTTCAACAGACTCGGGGCTACCGTTTGCGAGAAAACCTATTGCGCATCGGGTTCTTCCACCGCTTGGCTCCTCACGGTCGGACCCACGAATGCGCTGGATCCGGAAAGCTTCGCCTATTCGAAATACATCATTATCTGGGGCTGCAATTCCGTCAGCACCAACCTGCATCATTGGCCCTTCGTCACCGAGGCGCGTCAAAAGGGTGCGAAAGTCGTTGTTATCGATCCGTACCGGTCGCGTACTGCCAAGCAGGCCGATTGGCATATCGCGCCGAAGCCCGGCACCGACGGCGCTCTAGCCATGGCAATGATCCAGACGTTGATCGCTGAAGACCTGGTCGATCGCGATTATGTCGACAAGTACGTTTTGGGCTATCCGGAGCTCAAGGAACATGCGGCAACCTGCACGCCCGAGTGGGCCGAGAAGATCACAGGCATCCGTGCCGATGACATACGAAGATTGACGCGGGAATACGCAAAGTCGCGCAACGCCTCGATCCGCATCGGTGTGGCGCTAGAGCGTACCGCAGGCGGTACTCAGGCCATCCGCGCTGTCATCGCGATTCCCGCCTTGACCGGTGCCTGGAAGGATGTCGCCGGCGGCATCTACCAAGCACCGCTGTGGGAATTCCCCGTAAACTTCGGAGCGATTTGTCGCCCTGATTGGATCAAGCCCGGCACGCGGGTGGTGAATCTGCTCAAGCTAGGCGAAGCGCTGCTTGGCGAGACCAAGCTTGATCCGCCGATCAACTCGATCATGGTCTACAATACAAATCCTGTGACCCAGGCGATGGATGTCGACAAGATCGTCCGAGGGCTTCAGCGTGATGACCTATTCACTGTTGTCGCGGATCATTTCATAAGCGACACTGCCGCTTACGCAGATATCATCTTGCCGGCGACGATGGCCGCCGAACACGATGACATGATGTTCTCCTGGGGACACTACTACCTCACGCTCAATCAGAAGGCCATTGAGCCGCCCGGTGAGGCCTGCTCGAATGCAGAAATCTTCCGCAGGCTTGCGAAGACGATGGGATTGACCGACCCCGAGTTCCTGAAATCGGATCTCGAGTTGGCCGAAAGCACGATCGACTGGACCGCGCCGCAGGTGGCGGGTGTCGATATGGATCTTCTGCGGAAGCAAGGCTTTGCCAAGTTGAACTTGGGTCCGGCGGATACGCGAACACCTCACGCTGAGGGAAATTTCAAGACGCCGTCGGGCAAATGTGAGATCCTGCTCACCGGCGCCACAAATTTCGTAGCACCGCCGTTTCGTCAACTTTACAACGAAATGCAAAGCGGCGAGCCGATCGAACCGCTTCCCGGCTATACTAGGCCCTATGAGAGTGCGGCTGACGAACCCGAGCTTGCCAAGCTTTATCCTCTGAGCATCATAGCCCCGAAAAGCCACGCATTTCTCAATACCAACTACGCCAATGAACCCAAGAAGCGGAGACTGCAGGGGGATCAGTTCGTTCTCCTTAGTCCGCAGGACGCCGCTGAGCGTATGATCGAGCACGGCGACAAGGTGAAGGTGTACAACAGGACGGGCGGCTTCCACGGCGTCGCCCATATCACCGATGATGTTCAGGCCGGACTGGTTGTCGCTACTGTCGGCTATTGGCGGACGCATAACGAAGAAGGTACCGTCAATAGCGTATCCGCAGCTCGGTTCGGTGGGATGGGCAACTGTCCTACATTCTCGGACAATCTCGTTCAGGTGGAGCGGATCGTGGCCAGGAATGCCGCACGGAGCATGTACGAGCCTGAGCCGGTCGCGTTGGTGAGAGCCTAGCCGTCCGACAACATGCGCTTGTGGGTCCGCAGCTTGATAGTTGTGGGCCTGCTGGCGGGAATGATCAGCATGACGCCGCACCTAACACGGCGTTAGAGGAAATATCGATTGCCCAAAGCTCGCAAAATTGTCCGATCTCCGACCGCTTGGCTTGAGATCGACCAACCAGCCAATGTTCCGTTAGAAGCAACAGTGTCTTTCCAGTAACGGCTCTTCAAGTCAGTGACGACTCGCACTAGCCTGAAGGCCTAGATCTGCGTATGCGTGGCTGCTCGCGCCGCAGGTTCGTGTGAGCGTCTGGAGAGCTGCAATGCAGGAGAATGTGCCGCTAACGATCGGTGTCGATCACGTAGGCCTTACCGTAAAGGATCTTGCACTGACGCGGAAGTTCTTTTGCGATTGCCTTGGTTGGCGGGTCGTTGGAGAGAATCCAAGCTATCCAGCAGCCTTCGTATCGGACGGAAATGCCATTGTAACGTTGTGGCAAGTCGAGGATCCGGGGACGTGCGTGCCGTTCGAGCGCCACCGTAATGTCGGTCTGCATCACCTTGCGTTGAGGGTTGTGGATCACAAGGCACTTGACGCATTGCACGAGCGTGTCGCGGCATGGCCTGGTAATGAGATTGAGTTCGCGCCGGAAAGGTCGGGCAAGGGTCCGAAATTCCACTTTATGATACGAGAGCCAGGCGGCATCCGGATTGAGTTTGCCTGCGTGTCTCCCGCTACCGGTTAGCCGAGCTCCGGTTGGTGAACGCCGCCCCGCCGATCGGTCAAGTGCCTCTCTAGTGCTGCCCCGTTCCGTCGTGCCGAGCCCGGCGTGTCAAAAGGAAGACCTTCGTGAGTAGTCCTAAGATTTTGGTTCTTGGTGCCGGGGGTATTGGCGGCTACTTTGGCGGCCGTCTTGCCGAAAGCGGTGCCGATGTCACGTTTCTCGTCCGGGAAGGACGGCGCAAAATCCTCTCCGAGCAAGGGCTACGGCTCGAGAGCCCATTCGGGGATGCGCAGTTGGCGGTGAAGACCGTGGTCGCGTCCGAAGTGGCACCGATTTTCGACGGAGTGATTCTGACCTGCAAGGCATACGACCTCGATGCGGCCATAGCGACGATCGCGCCGGCCGTGGCACCGAGCGGCTACGTCTTGCCATTCCTGAATGGTATTGCCCATATCGACCTCCTGAACCAAAGATTCGGTCAGCGCCGCGTGCTCGGGGGGACTGCCAAGATTCAAGCGACCCTCACGCCGAGCGGCGCGATCCGCCAATTCAACGATTGGCGGACGCTCACTTTTGGCGAGCAATCCGGCCAGATGACGGAACGCGTGACAACGTTGGCGGCTCTATTCGCTGCCGCGAAGGGCGTCGAGGCCTTTGCGGTAACCGACATCGTGCAACGGATGTGGGAGAAAATCGTCCACCTCTCGACGGCTGCTGCGATGACCTGCCTGATGCGCGCGAATGTCGGCGAGATTGTCCGCACTCCCTATGGCCGTGAGCTTTTCCTCGAGCAGCTTCGGTGCGGTGCCGCGGTGGCAGCCGCCGGCGGCCACGCGCCTAGCGATAGCTTTATGAAACTGTGGGAAGAGACGTTCTCGCAGCGGGAGTCGCAATACGCGACGTCGATGCTGCGCGACGTCGAACGCGGTGGGTCGACAGAGGTCGACCACATCCTGGGCTTCATGCTCAACAAGGCGATTGACGCTAACATTGAGCATCGCACATTGATGCTTGCCTATACGCACATCAAAGCTCTCGAGCAGAGACGCGCGGCAGGCCGTCTGCCCTGATCGCGAGCTATCACGCTACAATAGCGCACGTGAACTGCACTGCGAGTCAGCTGGTACGCGCCAGAACATCGCATCGCATGAATAGATCTGTGAAGCGACAAAAGACCAATCGCTTTCGGCGATAAGATGATCGTGTTTATTCGTTTGACCTTCGCGAACACGGCTGATGAAGTTCAATGAGGGCGTCTATCACTACCGACATCAGTTGAGCAATGTTTTGAACCTAACGCCGGCTATCACATGCAGATCTACTTGGATGGCACGCCGTTGGGTCTGCGCGGCGGTTGGCTCGCTCGCATGTTGCCAGAGGGGTCCGACGGCCGCTTCATTGGAGGTTACGTCTTATGCCTATGACGATGGCCGGAGAGGTCCAACTTGCCGCGAACCGGGAAACTGTGTGGGAGAAACTGAATGATCCGGATGTTCTGAAGGTGTGCATTCCGGGCTGCGAAGAACTCGTGAGGTCGGCGGACAATCAGTTTAGTGCGATTGCAAAGATGAAGGTCGGCCCAGTCTCGGCGAGATTCAAGGGGCGAGTCACTCTGAGCGATCTCGTTCCCCCGAGCAGCTACCGGATTTCGGGCGAAGGTGAGGGGGGCATCGCAGGATTCGCTAAGGGCGTAGCCACGGTCGCGTTAGTGGCGAACGAGGAAGGTACGTTGCTATCCTATGGCGTAGAGGCGCAAATAGGTGGGAAGCTGGCGCAGTTAGGTCAGCGCTTGATCAGCGGGTCGGCGAAGAAGATCGCCGACGAGTTCTTTTCGCGCTTCGCAGATGTAGTCAAAGGTCCACCCCGCTAACTCTTTAGCGTATCTGCGCGCCGTCGCTCCTGGTGGGCCTGCGGCGATCGTAAGGGCCGCGCCGGTCAGACGACTTCGGACACGGCCTTGCGGATGGCCTTCTCGAACGCCTCCGGCGGTTGGGCTCCTGTGATTAGGTAGCGATCGTTGACCACCACGGCGGGAACGCTGCTTATCCCTGCTCGATGCCATTTCTCTTCGGTGTCGCGCACCTCGTCAGTGTAGCGCCCTGAGGTGAGCACATCGCGCGCAGCCGCGCCTTCAAGGCCAACAGATTCAGCAGCGGCGACGAGCACGCTGTGGTCACCGGGATTTTGCATGTTGGTATGGTAGGCGGCGAGCAGTGCGCGCTTCAGCTCTTCTTGCCGCCCCTCGATTCGAGCCCAGTGCAGCAGGCGGTGCGCGTCAAATGTGTTGTAGAAGCGGCTTTCGTCGGTAGTCACCATGTCGAAGCCCACTTGCGCGGCGAGGGCACGCTGGCGCTCACGGTTCGCGATCGCCTGCTCGCGCCCGACGTTGTATTTGCGTGCCACGTTGTCGAAACGGCTCTCACCCTCCGGCGGGATCGCTGGATTGAGTTCGAATGGCTGGAAATGGATGTCAGCCGTCAATTGCCCATCAAATCGCTTCAGGGCAACATCCAGGTTTCCTAGCCCAATTACGCACCAGGGGCATGACACATCAGATATGAAGTCGATCTTGACCGTCTTAGTCATGGAAAGGTCGCTCGCTATTCGCTTGGTTACGTTTCGGGGATGCCACGCACCCCCGAGCTCATTAGCTAAATAGGGTGACTTAACCATCGGATGAACCGCTGCTGGCAGAAACACACTCTTCCGTAGATCGTTACACTCATGTGCGTTCGGCCGGACACATAAGCGGGTTCGGACACCGGCCGGAAGCAACAGCCACCCAAAGCCAGACGTACTAAATTACGCTGAGGGACATGACCTTTCATTCTGGGGACGGCAAACGCGGTTCGATCAAAGAACAAGCAGTTCTCCAGGATCGCTTGTCGATCACGTCGATAATAGGTAGTGCATGGCACTGCTGCTGCGTCCTCCCCGTCCGTAAGCGAGCAGTCGGCAAGGAGATTGCGGTTGGTTAATGCCTGGGTATGATGGCCTCTTGTATCGTCGCCCATGATCTTGCCAAAAAGCGAGATAATGGGGCTCGCTGCCGAACGGAGATCCAGGCGCCGCGTAGATTGACATGGTCTCATTGGCTGACGAGCGAAACACTCGAAGAAGCGGGAAAGCACGCGACTGCCAGCGCTGCGGGAGTTTGCGATCTCGGTGGTGGTAATACGGTTGTAATCTTTGCGGGCGATTTGGTTTGTCGGGCACGACTATCACCAATTTTGGTATGCATATGGTTCTGGTTCGGTTGATCTCCCGTGGAACATGTGAATGCCACGCCACGTGGCGCGCTACCCTGAATTTCGCCAGAGATCGCCGACACAGATATTTCAACCGCTTCCGCGACAGCACCCAGCATCCAGAGGAAGTCTATGAAGATCTCGCGCCTGCGTACCCACGTCGCCCACTTGCCTGTCGCAAAGCCCTTTTCGACAGGCAGGTACGACGTGCGGTCGATCGACTGTGTGTGCGTATTTCTGGAGACGGACGAGGGTCTCGTCGGGGAAGGGATGTGTTATGTGACGAACGGGCGCCGACTAAAGGTGCTGCGGGAGATGATCGTAAGCCTCGAGCATCTTGTCGTTGGTCTCGAGCTCGGCCAGAGCGGCAGCTTTGTTCTCAACGCGTTCAATGATGTTCGCGCCTTTGGGCGACAAGGGATCTCGGCTCTGGCGATTTCTGCCGTAGAGGAGGCGCTTTGGGACGTGCGAGGCAAGCAATTTGGTGTCAACATTTCTCATATTCTTGGCGCCTGTCGAACCACCGTGCCCAGCTACGTGAACTCATTGTGGCTATCGGCAACGATCGACGAACTTCACAAGGAAGCAGAGGGCCTTGTGAGGCGAGGCTTTCGTGCAATCAAGATGCACGTTGGATTGCCGGATCCCGACAAAGACGTGGAGCGTGTCAGGGCGGTTCGAGAGATGTTGGGTCCCGATGTCGTACTGCTGGTTGATGCAGCGCAACTGATTGCGTCGCCTGAGGCGTCGATCAAGCTTGCGCGCCGTATCGAGGAGTTCGATATCGGTTGGTACGAAGAACCCGTCATGGGCAGCAATCCGCTTTCAGAAGCCAAGGTTGCCGCCGCTATCGATATCCCAGCTGCAACCGGTGAGTACACGTATAACCACCAAGGCATTTTTGAACTGCTGCAGCTCAAGGCTGCTGATATTCTGATGCCTGATCTGCAAAGGATGGGCGGGCCGACCGAGTTCCTAAAAGCCGCGGCCATTTGCGAGGCATTCGATATCCCTGTGTCGTCCCATGTCTTTCCGCAAATGAGCCTTGCGCTCATGGCGTGCGTGCCCAACGCAAGCTATCATGAATATATCAATTGGTTTGACGCGCTCTACCAGGAGCCCCTGTTGAGGGACGAAAGGGGCGCAAGCATCGTGCCTAACGGGCCGGGTTGGGGCTTCGCCATCGACCCGTCCGTATTGGCGGACTGATGCTCCCGGCGCTCATCTTTCACGCGCTGGCTGCAAACAAATCCCATCGACCGGGGAGGCCTTTGAGCTCATATGCTCCCCGCTCGTCGAATTTCAGTGCGGCCCCCGCTACGAGATCCGAGACGACGCGAGATACGAGGACCTCCTCGGGCCCCGAATTTGCCATGACACGGGCCGCCGCGTGAACTGCGATGCCACCGATATCGCGGCCCCTGACCTCGATTTCTCCCGTATGCAGACCCGAACGCAGGGGCAGGCCAATCTGCTTGGCTGCGGCCGAGAATGCCAGCGCGCAACGTACGGCACGACCTGGTCCGTCGAAGGTTGCGAGAATGCCGTCACCGGTGCTCTTGATCAGGTTGCCACGGTGTCTTTCGACCATCTGGCGTGCCAGCTGATCGTGACTGTCCAGCAATCGACGCCAATTCTGGTCGCCCATTTCGGCAGCGCGACGAGTTGAATCGACGATGTCGGTGAACAGCACGGTCGCCAGGATGCGCTCCAGATCCGCCGATACAGTCTCGCGATGCCCGGTGATGAACTCTTCAATATCACCGAGCAACGCCTCTACGTCGCCTGACCAGAATGCATGATCCCCGCCGGGATACTCGACATATTTGGCGCCGGGAATTCGCGCAGCGAAGTCGCGCCCCAAGCGGACGGGGACCAGTGCGTCGGCTGTCCGGTGCAGCACGAGTGTCGGGACCCGCACAGCCGGAAGGATATGACCGACGTCGATCTGGAAGTTTAACAATTGAGTAGCCTTCATTGCGCCGGGGCTCGCCGACAGGCGCTCGAACTTGGCAAACTTCGCAACAGCGTCAGGGTCGGACGCCCTGCTGGATATCACACCTTTCATCAGGGCACCGGTCCCCCAATTCTTCATCTGCTCCTGAGCGATCACCTCTGGATCAGCGTCCGTAAAAAGATCCCGGTAGCGGACAAACGCTCCGAACAAAGCGAGGTGCGAAACGCGCTCGGGGTAGGACGCAGCGAACATTGCGCTCATTGCACAACCCTCGGAAAATCCGAGCAGGGCCGCACGCTGTGCGCCAACGGAGTCCAGAACAGCTCGCACGTCGTCCATGCGCTCTTCGAGCGTAGGAGCGCCTGAAATCCTGTCCGACAGTCCCTGGCCGCGCTTATCAAAGGTGATGACGCGCGCGAATTTTGAAAGACGTTGCAGGAACGCCGTATACCCGGACATCTCGTGCAAGAACTCGACGTGCGAAATGGCGCCCGGGATGGCGATGATATTGATGGGGCCATCCCCCATGGTTTGATAAGCGACACTTATGTCGCCGCTCATCGCGTACCGTGTCAACGGTAGTTCTGAATAGCTCATTTGATGGCCATCCCCAGTGGTCGTAGCTCTGTCGGCTGCATGATAACACCGCCAAAATTGCTGCGCGAGGTTTGTTCGGGTCATTCGCGTCGTTGTGAGGACGTCGAGTATCGGCGCGAAGTAGAAATGCGGTGTAACACGGTGTCCGAAAGCGCTATTGGACCAAACCGTTCGCGCGACCTTGAGAATGCCGAGTAATCTGAATGAGAGATAAGGCTATCTCGGAAAAGCGTTTGATAGCGATACCGGTCGATGCCTAGCGTGAATTCGCTCGAGCGCAAACCTACGACGCGGATAAGCAATGCGGTGGGACGAGTGCGCACAAAACCACTGAGGTTGTTCCGTTGCTGAGACCGTCAGAGGGACGGCTTGCGCGTCATCTTAACTGACGAATTGGCGACACGCCCAAATGCAGAAAGCTGGAGCGATGTCCAAGCTAAAGGGAATAGAATGACTGGGATCGTCCTCTATGGTTTCGACGGCAGTACGTATGTCCGGACAGTCCGGATGCTGCTCGCAGAGAAGGGCGCGCAATACGAACAGGTGCCAGTGAATGTGCTCAAGGGCGAACCGCGCCAGTCCGAGCACATGGCGCGCCATCCGTTCGGTAAAGTGCCGGTGCTGGACCACGATGGCTTCCGGATCATCGAAACTGGCGCTATTGCGCCATATCTGGACGAGGTGCTGCCGGGCCCGTCGTTCACGCCGGATAGTTCAAAGGACCGAGCGCGAATGCGCATGGCGATGGGCATCATTGATTCCTATGGCTACGGCGCGCTGATTGCTGCCTCCGGATATCACTTGTTTCCTGACTTGATTGGCGAGCCGGATGAAGAAGCGAGAAAGCATGCGATCGTTAGCAGCCGTCGTGTGCTGCAGGAGCTTATGAAGATTCGTGGCGGTAGTGCCTTTATCGCGGGCGAGCGTCCCTCAATCGCTGATTTCTACGTCGCTCCGATCTGTTGCCTCGTTTCACTGACCCCGGATGCTAACGAAGTCTTCGCGGTGGAGGGTTTCACCAGATGGTGGGAGCAGGTTCAGGTAATGCCGAGCTACCAGGCGACAGCACCACGGTTCGGCTGGGATCTGTTATTTGCGGCGGCGGCGGGTAGGGGCGTGAGCTGAGGTGGCGAGCCGACCTCAGAGGTCGCGGCGGATTTCGCGGGCGCCGCAACCGAGCCTTCAGCGCATCGCGCGCAGAGTCACGGCTTCAGCATAGCCGCCTTCAGCGGCGATCTGGTCGACGCTGGCGAGGCTGGTCTTGATCAGATGCACGGCGCGTTGATGTGTACAAGATCTATGACGATTCCTATCATCAATCGCTGCTGGGCGATTTCGATGCTTCCTTGTGAACGCGAGTAATCCTGGGGCATATCGCAAAGCGCGTCCGGCGTGTAGCCCGCCGTGCGGCGAAGATGATTGATCGTCGTTCGCGCTCAAGCGGCTAAAATCGACCTGCGACTACGCTTGACTTGCTACAGCGCGGTGCCACTGGATGTGCCTTCAAGAGTTACGGAATGGCGCTGCCGGCGCGTGCCCGCTGCAAGTGGCTACCTTCCGGTCGTTAGCTTGTCTTGCGTTTTCGTCTCAAAATCGCTGGCGTCGTGCCGCTCATGCAGTTGACTTGACGCGTCGCCAGTGACGCGGTTGACCATTCGCCCACGTTGAACGGCCGGCCGCTCGGCGATCGCGTCTACCCAGCGCGCAATATTCTTGTACTCCTGTGCTTGAAGGAACTCAGCCGCTCCGTAAAGCCAACCCCTCATCAGGCCAGCGTACCAGGGCCAAGCGGCGATATCGGCGATTGTGTAGTCGTTGCCAGCGACAAATTCGTTCGTTTCGAGCCGGCGGTCGAGCACGTCGAGTTGGCGTTTTGTCTCCATGGAGAATCGATCTATGGCATATTCGATCTTGGTCGGCGCGTACGCGTAAAAGTGGCCGAAGCCTCCGCCCACGTATGGCGCGCTTCCTGCCTGCCAGAACAGCCATGACATGCATTCGGCTCGTGCACCGGGTTCGGTCGGCAGGAAGGTGTCGAATTTCTCGGCCAAGTATATCAAGATCGCTCCGGAGTCGAAGACCCGGATCGGCGATGGTCCGCTTTGGTCGACCATGGCCGGGATCTTGGAGTTGGGGTTCAGCGCAACGAAGCCGCTCCCAAATTGGTCGCCGCGGTCGATTCTGATGAGCCAGGCGTCGTATTCTGCGCCGCTGTTGCCGAGCGCCAGCAGCTCCTCAAGCATTACAGCCACCTTCACGCCGTTTGGCGTCCCTTGGGAATAGAGTTGGATGGGGTGGCGGCCGAGTGGGAGATCCTTGTCGTGCGTCGGGCCTGCGACCGGTCGGTTGATATTCGCGAACCGTCCGCCATTCGGCTTGTCCCAACTCCAAACTTTCGGCGGCGCATATTCAAACGAGGAAGTCATTCTAAAAGCTCCAGGTCGTTCCTCACCGCAAGTCTAATCGCCAGTACGAGAGAACTCGCATCGGTCACTTCAGCCTATGTCTCCTCCGTACGACCGTGAATGCCCGTTGTCCGGTGCACACTGTTTCGTTGAGCGATCGAGTGTGAGATCGAGGTTGGATCTTTGGAAGCAACGGATCCGTCCTACTGTCGACTGACCCAGTTGGATCAGTCCGTTTCAGCCTGCTGACACGGCGGGATGCGATTTCGCGGGCAATTTTGACCTATGGGCACACCTCGCCGGTCTGTTCACAATCTGCGGCCGAGATAGGTGCAATCTGAATTATTCGTTTTTCGGATCGACGTTGTGCCCTTACCAAGTAGCGACGCCCCTTAACCGGGCCATTGCCGATGTCCTCGCACCACGCGAGGCCGGCGCGCCTGCCGCATACGAGACGAGGTCAATGGAGAGCTCCAGTGCCACTTGACCGGGAAACTGCGGACCGAGATGTGAAGATTGCAATGATCGAGGTCATCGCGGTCAGTATCCCGTTCGCAGGAGGCAGTGAGTCAGCCGAATCGGCGTGGGGAAGAAAGAATGCCGGTAGCGCCGACTCGTTGTTGGTCAAGGTAACGACCGAGGGCGGCATTATCGGTTGGGGCGAGGCGTTCGGCTTCACCGCAATTCCCGCCGTCAAAGCTGCGATAGAACAGGTTATCACTCCCTTGTGTATCGGCCTCAGCGCGTTGAACATCGGATCGTTGATGCTCGACGTTCAGAAGCGCCTTCACATATTCGGGCGAAGCGGCGCCATTATGTTCGGGATTTCTGCGATCGATACTGCGTTATGGGATATCCTGGGAAAGGTAACCGGCCAACCTGTACACCGACTATTGGGTGGTGCAGCAGTGTCCGAGTTGACTTGCTATGCAAGTCTCGTTCGCTACACTGATCCGCAGCTTCTTGTCGAGAACGTCAATCGAGCTCTGGCCGATGGCTTCTCCCATCTGAAGCTCCATGAAATCACTGTGGATGCAGTCCGTGAGGCGCGAAATGCCGCCGGCGACAACGTGGAGATCACGCTGGACGTCAACTGCCCATGGACCGTGCGCCAGGCGCTCGATATGAGCGCCAAGCTGCGACCGTTTAATCTGCGCTGGCTGGAAGAACCCATTTGGCCTCCAGAGAACTTTGGCGGTTTGGCTCGATTGCGTCGTGAAGGGGGAATACCCACTGCGGCAGGAGAAAATGTTTCAACGTTGGTGGAGTTCCAACAGATGCTTTCGGCTGGCGCCGTCGACTTCGTCCAGCCCAGCCCGGCCAAGATGGGAGGCATCTCGGAACTTCAGAAAGTGTTCTCGCTTGCCGCGGCAAGCGCGACCGAGGTGATGGTCCACTCGTTCTATGATGGCCCCGGGTTGCTCGCGAGCGTACATGCGAGCGCCGCACTAGGCTCGAAGGACTCGCTGGTGGAGTGGCGGTACTTCGACCTCGAGGCACAGCTATATGGCGATGCAATGCGGCCGAGGAACGGAACGATTGCTGTTCCCCAAGGGCCTGGTCTGGGATTCGACCCTGATGCCGACGTAGTTCGGAGCTTCCGAGTCCGAAGTTGAGTTCTTTTCAGCGATCGACGGATAGAAACATGTTTCTCAAGCGATACCTTGTTTACGCAGGCGTGTTGTTGCTCCTGGTGCTATCTGTCTCTGTGGGTACCAAGAACGTTTCTTCGCGGGAGTTGCCGGACGCGAGTAGCGCTGGCTTCGTAGAGAAGCTCTACAGGCTGGATTGCGGGCACTCGCTTGCCAACGATCAATCGGTTTGGACCCCGGGCGAAAACCAGGGGCACAGCATCGAGTTTTCATCGACCTGCTGGCTGGTTAAGCGCGGAAACCAGTGGTTGCTCTGGGATACTGGAGTGCCGGAGGCGACGGTTAATGATCCGAACGGTTGGTCGACACTGCCCAAGCTGATCGTTTATCGCTTGGACAAGACTCTAACGGGTCAGCTTGCGGAGATCGGTCTCAAGCCATCCGACGTCGCTTACGTCGCCATTTCCCACACCCACGGGGACCACATCGGTAACGTCGGCCTGTTTCCCGATGCCAGGATCCTAATGCAGCGCGCGGAGTATGAGTGGATCCATGGAAGCAATGGGCCAAACGAAAACGTGAATCAGCTGATGGCGCTGGCGCGCCGCCTGCTTGGAAATCCCAGGGGTATGCGACTGATTGACGGGGATCTCGACGTATTCGATGACGGGAGCGTTACGCTCATATCCACGCCGGGACATACACCCGGTAGCCAGTCGCTGCTCGTCCACCTCAGAAATTCCGGCTTCATCATACTGTCGGGCGATGTCGTTCATCTCGAAGAGAATTTCGCCAAGAGCAGGGTTCCTTCGCTCAACACCGATAAACAGGCATCCGTCGAATCGATGGACAAGATTAGGCAGATCATCAAGACCTACAATGCCACAATGTTCATCAATCACGACAAGAAACAAACCGACGGCCTTAAGTTGCTGCCGGCATTTTATGACTGACTTGTTGTGAACCGCCAGCTCTTCAAACTCGCAGACAGTTCCGCGATCGTTAATCGAAATGTCAAAGCGTCGTTCCGCGTCCAAGTAACGTTGACACGCACAACGTGGTCGGCAGCGTGCAAACATATCGCGGCTGTGTACGGACCGCTCGTTCAGGTATTCGGGCTGCGATTGGTCGGCCGGTCCTGCCGCTGTCTCGCTTGACGGGACAGTGTCTTTCTAACGGGAGATCTTCGAACTCGCAGCAATCGTCGTACACTAGCGTCCTGAATCTGCGGCCGCGCCGGTATGCGCGTCGCCACTTGCCGACCCGGTGATAACAATGTCCAGGAGGAAACGAATGACGGGCAGAAAGTTCATTGCGGCTATTTCGATCGCGATCGGCGCAGCGTCCGTTGCCGGTGCCAACGAATCGGTCGTCAAGGCCGTCGCCAATACCGATCAGTGGGCGATCGCCGGCCATGACTACGGCAATACGCGCTTCAGTCCTCTCAGTCAGATCAATTCGGACAACGCCAGCAAGCTGTCCCTGGCCTATTCGTTTTCGCTCGGTTCGCTGCGGTCGAACGAGTCGTCGCCGATTGTGATCGGAAACACGCTGTATGTCTCGACCTCATGGGGTCCGAAGTATGTTTACGCGCTCGACGCCGCGACTGGCGCACGCAAGTGGACCTATGAGCCGGAGATTCCAGACGATGTGTTACAGTACGCCTGCTGCGACGTGGACAACCGTGGCGTTACCTTTGCAGATGGAAAGATTTTCGTTGGCCGGCTCGACGGCAAGTTGACGGCGCTCAACGCAGAAACAGGTAGGGAACTCTGGACCGCTGAGGTCGTCGACTACAAGCAAGGGTCAGTCATCACTTCTCCTCCGCTGGTCGTGCGCGACAAGGTGATTACTGGCTTCGGAGGCGGCGAATATGGTGTTCGCGGTGCGCTACAGGCGTTCGATTTGAATACCGGTAAGCAGGTCTGGAAGACATTCACTGTCCCGGCGCCGGGAGAGCCCGCGAGCGAAACCTGGAAAGGTGACACAGGATTGAGGGGCGGCGGAGTTCCGTGGTTGGTGGGCTCGTACGACGCCAAGACCGATACCGTCTATTGGGGTACCAGCAACGCAGGCCCGTGGAATACTAGCGTCCGATCTACCGGCGACGGAAATTTCGGAAAATTGACAAACTTATACACGTCCTCGACGCTTGCGCTCGATCCGAATACCGGCAAGATCAAGTGGCATATTCAGAGTACCCCGGCCGACGCGTGGGACTACGACGGCGTTAATGAGAATGTTCTGGCCGACCTGAGCATCGGCGGCAGCACCGTTCCCGCTTTGATGAAAGCTGACCGCAACGGCTTCTTCTTCGTCGCCAATCGAGAAACCGGCAAGCTTCTGTCGGCCGAGAAGTTCGTCTTCGCCAATTGGGCGGAAAAGTGGGACGTCGCAACGCTGCGCGCTGTCGAGAATCCCGACAAACGTCCGGGACCTGGCCATCCAGTCAAGGACATCTGTCCGAACGTGATCGGCGGCAAGAACTGGCAGCCGATGTCATTCAATCCGCAGACCGGGCTGGTCTATATTCCGTCCAACAATTTCTGCATGGACTTTTCAAACACCGATGTCTCGTATCAGCGCGGCCTGTTCTATCTGGGCGCCGATTTCCCAGCCAAGGAAGGTCCGGGAGGTTTCCTTGGCGAGTTGATTGCGTGGGACCCGGTCAATAATAAGAAGGTTTGGTCAATCAAGCAGGACCTACCGTTCAACGGCGGCACGTTGACCACCGGTGGAAATCTGGTCTTCTACGGCAACCTGCACGGTGACTTCCACGCAATCGATGCCGCCAACGGCAAAATCCTTTGGAAGAAGAACCTTGGTTCCGGCATCGGAGCCGGCCCCGTGACCTACGCTGTCGATGGCAAGCAATATGTCGCCGTCGTCGTTGGTCGCACGGCTTCCATTCCCGCGTTCCTGGGAGAGATCGGAAAGAAGATGACGGCAGCTGCACCTGAAGGTGGCTCGCTCTTCGTGTTTTCCGTTCAATAGCCAACCAAATCGGGCATCGTCCGTCGCACCAGAACCCTAGTGACGGACGAAAAGGATCCGGATCGTCGAGCGAGCCTGCAGAACAGAGCTTCCGTTCCGTACATCGTGCACAACAAAGGGGAACCGTGGATGTCAGTGAACGTCACGGGCAACTTCAAGGTCTCATGCGGAAAATTCTACGTACTCTTGCGAGCGAGTCCTATTGCGTTGATAGCTATTCTTGCGCCGGTTGGTGCGAGCTCCAGCGTCGATGCGGGCGACGTCAAGCCGCTACGTTTGTGCGCGGATCCGACTAATCTACCGTACTCCAGCGATGATGCTTCCGAGCCAGGGTTCTACCTCGAGGTCGGTCAGGCGATCGGAAAGGCGCTGGGCCGTCCTGTGACTTACAATTGGTACAAGACCTATTTTGGCAAGCGCAGCGTGCGCGTCACCTTGCTGGGAAAGCAATGCGACGCAATGATGGGCTTGCCGCTCTCCGACGACTTTATGGGGCCAGCGGTTATCTTCTCTCGAAAGATTTCGGAGCAGGCCTACGCCCTCGTCACCGCGAAAGAGCAAGTCGTCGGCAGCATTGAAGATCTGAGGGGGAAGCGGGTGGCGGTCCAGTACCAAACGACACCACAAAACCTGCTCGCTCTTCGGGATGATATCGAAAAAGTCACCGTAATGAGCCCGGACGAAGGCATGAAGGCGCTGGATATCGGTGTGGCCGAGGTCGCCTTTGTCTGGGGGCCAACTGCGGGCTGGCTTAACAAGACGCAATACCAAAATCGCTACAAGATCCGCACCGTCGAAGGGAAGGGTTTATCTTGGGACGCCGCGATCGGATTTGCAAAAACCTCGGTAGAACTCCGCGATCAAGTCGATGCGGTCTTGCCGGGCCTCGATCGGACAATTGGTGATCTGGCCACAAAGTATGGTTTGCCAGGCGACACGTCGACCAAGCTCTTGGTATCCGAAAATTCGCCGAGTCTCCTCGCCCCCTCGACAGCCGCGACGGAGGTTCCTTCTGCTGCGCACTCCCCTTCGGTTACATCGAAGGACTCGAAACCGCATGCAGGTGACTCCGCCAGTACCGAGGCAGGCAGGGAAATCTTCAATTCAACGTGCGCCCATTGCCACGGGACCGACGCAGTGCAGGGTGAGCGTCGGATCGATCTCCGAAGATTGCAGCTTCGTTACGGCGAGAATGCGCGCTCGACGTTCTGGACAGCCGTCCACGACGGGCGTCCTTCGAAAGGCATGCCGGCCTGGAAAGACGTCTTTACCGACGAGGATTTCAACAACATATACGCCTACCTGACCACCGTGCAGGCCTCGGCCGGTTCCGCGAATTGAAGGGGCCCACCAGAACTTCGGACCTAATTCGATCGACCGGTGTGTTCGGCCACCGTTTGAATGAGAAATGCTTACACCAACGCGCGCGAGTGCCAGGAGATGAACTATGCAGGATAATGTCCCGTTGACGGCCGGCGTCGATCACGTCGGACTTGCCGTGAAGGATCTAGCGCTTGCGCGTGGCTTCTTTTGTGATTGCCTTGGCTGGAGAGTTGTTGGCGAAAACCAGAATTATCCAGCGTCGTTCGTGTCGGACGGAATTGGAATCGTAACGCTCTGGCAAGTCGAGGATCCCGAGAAATGCGTCCCGTTCGACCGCCGTCGCAACATCGGCTTGCATCATCTCGCTCTGAAGGTTGTGGACCGCAGCGTGCTTGACGCTTTGCACGCGCGTGTCGCGGCCTGGCCGGGCATCGTGGTTGAGTTTGCGCCGGAACGATCTGGCAAGGGCCCGAAGGTGCACTTTATGGTGCGAGAGCCGGGCGGTACCCGGATCGAGTTCGCCTGCGTGTCCCCTGCCGCTGGATAACCGAGATTCCTATCGAACCGGGCAACGCAACGGGCCTTCTACGGCTGGCATATCGCTGCAAAGACGATCAGTACCGGCCCCTTCTGAAAGTGAACCTGATGGCCATTTCGTGCTGTCACTGGGCGCTTCTCGGTGTCGCGTAGGAGATCGCGAGGTCGATGGTCCGAATGGGCGTTGGCGGTCACGGTGAGGATCTCAGCGAACGCGAGGGTTCTCGCTCGCAACATTACATACCCGCAGCCGGCAATCCGCACCGCGCGCGACCACGGAGAAGTTTATGACGACGCATGCTAGGCGCAACATCCTGATTACCGGCGCTGGCTCCGGGTTGGGGAGAGCATTTGCAACTGAGGCGCTTTCATCCGGACACTCGGTCGTAGGGACGGTGCGGAGCCAGGAGGCCAGGTTGGCCTTCGAGGCAATGCATCCGTCGCGAGCCCGGGCCTTGCTACTGGACGTCACCGACTTCGCGGCAATCGGTTCTGCGGTTGCGAAGGTTGAAAGCGAAGTTGCTCCGATCGATGTTCTCGTGAACAATGCCGGATATGGGCACGAAGGTATTCTCGAAGAGTCTCCGCTGGAAGAAATTAAGCGTCAGTTCGACGTAAACGTATTCGGCGCAGTTGCGATGATGAAGGCTGTGCTCCCATACATGCGCGAGAGGGGTCGCGGACATATCGTCAACATCACCTCGATGGCCGGATACGTGGGTTTGGCGGGTATCGCCTATTATGCGGGCAGCAAGTTCGCTCTCGAGGGCATCTCGGAGGTGCTGGCGAAGGAAGTTCGTCACCTCGGCATCCGGGTAACGGCGATCGCGCCGGGCTCCTTCCGAACCGACTGGGCAGGGCGGTCGATGGTTCGAAGTCCGCGGAGCATAGCCGACTACGACTCGCTCTTTGATCCTGTCCGGCAAGCCCGCGCGGGAAAGAGTGGAAAACAATCTGGCGATCCAGTCCGGGCCGCCCGAGCGCTGCTGAGGGTCGTGGAAGCCGAGGACCCGCCGGTGCATCTTCTCCTTGGTACCGATGCCCTGAAGCTGGTTCGCCAAAAACTGGTATCGCTTCAGCAAGAGATCGATGCTTGGGAATCGATGACGCGATCGACTGAATATGCATAGGATGCCGAAGGTGACATGCTCAACAAGCCTCGCGATTTGTCGGCCGGCCTTCCGGTCTCACGGTTGGAGAATGCTTCCAACGAGTGGTTGAAGTGGTGCATCGCCGTATTGAGCAGTCTGGTACCACTGATTTCATATCGACCGGAGCTATGGCCGCCCTATGCGTTCGAGTAAAACTAACGAACAGCTGCGGCTGTTGCGGTGTGGAGCCGGACCGACGCTCGCAAGGTTTTGGATGATGCGTAGCCCCAGACTGCATGTGCGAGGTGTCGTGGTCGATCTCGCTCCTCGCGTATTCGCGTTACGATAGTGACGCAGCGATACTGACAGTTTGTATCCGCAAACCAATGTGCGGACCTCCGTGTGCCACCTCACAAGAGACGCTCGGAGGCGAAAAAGGCGGGAGGTCTAGGCGTGTCTACAGTCGATTTGACGATCAACGGGAAGGCTGTATCTGTAGATGTTGAGGATAGAACCCTCCTTGTCCACGTTCTGCGCGAAAACTTCAATCTGACCGGCACCCATGTCGGCTGTGATACCAGCCAGTGCGGCGCCTGCGTCGTCCATGTCGACGGGCGAGCGGTAAAATCCTGCACCATGCTGGCGGGGCAGGCTGCAGGCTGCGACGTCATCACCATTGAAGGCATTGCCAACGGCGACGAGCTGCACCCGATGCAGGCTGCGTTCCGCGACAACCACGGCCTGCAGTGCGGCTACTGCACCCCGGGCATGATCATGTCGTCAATCGACATCGTGAACCGCTATAGCGGCAAACTGGACGAAGCGACCGTCCGGCACGAGCTCGAAGGCAATATCTGCCGCTGCACCGGATACCACAATATCGTCAAATCGGTGCTGGACGCGGCCGGCCGCATGAAGGTCTCGCAGGCGGCAGAATAGGCGTCGCAGACCATCGGCTTGAATTGATGACCACTCCATTTCGATGGAAACCGCAGAAACAATAACTCCGGTCGGGAGGACAGGACATGGGCGTTGAGGGCATTGGCGCAAGCGTCAAACGTAAGGAAGACCGCCGTTTTATTACCGGCAAGGGCCGCTACGTTGACGACATCAAGTTGGTGGGCCTGACACACGCGCATTTCATCCGTAGTCCACACGCGCATGCCAGGGTCAAGGGCATCGATTCATCCGAAGCGATGAAGATGCCCGGCGTGGTCGCGGTGCTCACCGGCCAGCAGATCGTCGATGATAAGGTCGGCAATTTGATTTGCGGCTGGGCCATCACGTCGAAAGACGGCTCGCCGATGAAGATGGGGGCGTGGCCGGCGATGGCACCGGAGACCGTGCGCTTCGTGGGGCAGGCGGTCGCTGTTGTGATCGCCGAAACCAAGAATCAGGCCAAGGACGCCGCGGAGGCCGTCGTCGTCGATTATGAAGAACTTGAGGCCGTGCCTGATATCCGCGCCGCCATTAAGCAGGGCGCGCCGCAGTTGCATCCGGAGGCGCCGGGTAATGTGGTCTACGACTGGCATATCGGCGATGAGGCAGCAGTAAAAGGCGCGTTTGCCAAGGCCGCGAACGTGGTGGAAATGGACCTCACCAACAATCGCCTTGCGCCGAACCCGATGGAGCCGCGCTCGGCGATCGCCGACTACGACACGGCCGAAGAACACTACACGCTCTACACGACTTCGCAAAATCCGCATGTCGCCCGTCTCGTTCTGTCGGCCTTCTACAACATCGCGCCTGAGCACAAGCTGCGGGTTATTGCGCCTGACGTCGGCGGGGGGTTCGGCTCCAAGATCTACATCTATCCGGAAGAGATGGTTGCGCTGTGGGCGTCGAGGAAGACGGGCCGCCCGGTGAAGTGGACCAGTGATCGGACCGAAGCCTTTCTCACCGATCACCATGGCCGCGACCATATCTCGAAGGCGGAGATGGCGTTCGACAAGGACAACATGATCCTGGGGCTTCGGGTCAAGACCCACGCCAATTTCGGCGCCTACATGTCGCTGTTCTCGTCAGCGGTGCCGACTTATCTCTACGCGACGCTGTTGTCCGGCCAATACATGATCCCGGCCATCTATGCCGAGGTGATGGGTGTCTACACCAACACCACGCCGGTCGATGCCTACAGAGGTGCGGGGAGGCCCGAGGCGAGCTATCTGCTGGAGCGCATGATGGAAACCGCGGCGCGTCAGTTGAAGGTCGATCCGACTGAACTGCGCCGCAAGAACTTCATCACGACGTTTCCGTATCAGACGCCTGTAATCATGGCCTATGACATCGGCGATTTCGGCGCTTCGCTCGATGCCGCGATGAAGGCGATCGATTACGCTGGCTTCGCGGGCCGCAAAGCCAAAGCCAAGTCGGAAGGCAAGCTGCTCGGCATCGGCGTCTCCTGCTACATCGAGGCCTGCGGCATTGCGCCGTCAAAGGCAGTAGGTAGCCTGGGCGCTGGCGTCGGCTTGTGGGAATCGGCGGAAGTCCGCGTCAATCCGGTCGGGACCATCGAGATCCTCACAGGATCGCACAGCCACGGTCAGGGCCATGAGACGACGTTCGCGCAGTTGATTTCGGAGCGCTTGGGCGTCCCGATCAGCCAGGTACAGATCATCCACGGCGACACCGACAAGGTGCAGTTCGGTATGGGCACTTACGGTTCGCGCTCACTCGCGGTCGGTGGGGCGGCCATTATCAAGGCGATGGAGAAGGTCGAGGCCAAGGCTAAGAAGATCGCAGCCCACGCGCTGGAGGCTTCCGAGGGCGACATCGTGATCGAGAACGGCGAGTTCAAGGTTGCCGGCACTGACAAGTCGATCGCGCTGCCGATGGTGGCGCTCGCCGCTTATACTGCGCACAACCTGCCTGACGGCATGGAGCCTGGTCTGAAAGAAACCGCCTTCTACGACCCGACCAACTTTACCTTCCCGGCGGGCACCTATATCTGCGAGCTCGAGGTCGATGCCGGCACTGGAAAGACTTCGTTTGTCAATTTTGTCGCGGCCGATGATTTCGGGCGGTTGATCAACCCGATGATCGTTGAGGGCCAGGTCCATGGTGGGCTTGCGCAAGGTATCGGCCAAGCGCTGCTCGAGCACGCCGTCTATGATACCAACGGGCAGCCGGTGACGGCGTCATTTATGGACTACGCCATGCCGCGCGCCGACGACTTGCCGTCGTTCCAGTTGAGCCACACCACCACGCTGTGTCCCGGCAATCCGCTCGGTGTCAAAGGCTGCGGCGAGGCCGGCGCGATCGGCGCATCTGCCGCCGTGATCAACGCGATCACGGATGCGATCGACAACAACAAGCTCGAAATGCCGGCGACGCCCAATCGAGTCTGGCACGCCATTCACGGCAAAGCGCAGTAGGGAGCATTGCCATGTACGAGACAACTTATCACCGCGCCTCCAGCGTTGACGAAGCCGCGACGATGTTCACTAAAGGCTCGGAATCGAAATACCTTGCTGGCGGCCATACGCTGATTCCCGTCATGAAGCAGCGTCTAGCATCGCCCTCCGACATTATCGATCTCGGAAAGATCAAGGAACTCATCGGCATCGAAGCGTCAGGTGACGCGGTAACGATCAAGGCAGCGACGACTCACTGCGATGTGGCCACCAGCAAGACTGTGCAAATGGCGATTCCTGCGCTGGCGTACCTCGCCTCGCTGATCGGCGATCCGGCTGTGCGCCATCGTGGCACCATCGGCGGCTCGCTCGCCAACAACGATCCCGCCGCGGATTATCCGGCCGCGGTTCTGGCAATAGGCGCAACCATCAAGACCAACAAGCGCTCAATTGCGGCAGATGATTTTTTCGAGGGCTTGTTCACCACAGCGCTGGAGGAGGGCGAGATCATCACCGCTGTGTCTTTCCCAGTCCCGGCGAAGGCCGGTTATGCCAAATTTCCTCATCCGGCTTCGCGCTTTGCATTGGCCGGTGTGTTCGTGGCTAAGATTAAATCGGGCGAGGTTCGTGTTGCCGTGACGGGGGCGTCGCAAAGCGGCGTCATGCGAGTACCGGCCGTAGAGTCGGCCTTGCAGGCGGACTGGTCGGCGGCCGCACTTGACGATATCGCGATCTCAGACGACGGCTTGCTGAACGATCTTCATGGCTCCTCGGACTATCGCGCCCACTTGATCAAGGTGATGGCGCAGCGAGCGCTGGCAGTTTGAACAGCATGATGTCGGGTAATGGACGAACTAGCATACCGCACCAATGCACCCGCGCTTGCCATCGATGATGTCAAGGTGGCGACGATGCTCTAGACGGAATGATTGACATTGCTCCAACATCTCTGCGGTCTTTTGTCCGAGTTGCTAAAGGTTTGACCACCATTCTGACAGTACGAAGGATTAGAAGGAGTAAGAGAATGGACCAATCGATATGCCAGCGGCGCTGAGTGTGACGCCTATCCAGCGGACGGAAGGAGCTATGACGGCCGCGAACGGGGAATATCCGTTAGAGGCCGCGGCGGAACTGGTGCGTACCTATGGCGCGGTCGTCAATGCGATCACGGCGAATGTCCTTAATGCCCAGGCGGGGTCTGAATGGTTGAGCGCCGAACCGCAAAATCTCGAAGAAGTCCGACGTTCGCTCAACAGGATCGCCAACGATGGTATGCGAGCAGGCGAAGCCCTCGTGCGACTTAGGTCGCTTATGGAGAAGGTGCCGATCGTGGATGGAGCTTTTGGACCTTAAGCAGAACGATCCACACGTCGGCGGTGGAGGTGACCTCCAGGCCACGGAATGGCGACTCCTCGCCAAACTTGCCGGGACGTTGGAATGGGATCGCTCAGGCCGATAGCTGCTATGCGGATAGCTGCTATCTGGAGAAATCGTTAACGACAAAGCGTGCCAGCGGTTATCACCTTTGCAACTCGGTGAAGAAGCCTAGGCGCTCACGCGTGGAGATTTGCATTGGCGACGTTCAAGGCGATCAGGATTGACAAGGCGGACAAGGGCACCGCCGCGACGCTCACCCAGTTCGACGAATCCGACCTGATGGATGGCGACGTCACAGTACGGGTGGAATGGTCGGCGCTGAATTACAAGGACGGTCTTGCCCTCACCGGCAAGTCGCCGGTCGTACGGCGCTTTCCAATGATTCCGGGCATCGATCTTGCGGGCACGGTCGAGCAGTCGTTGCATCCGCATTGGAGAGCCGGCGACAAGGTGATCTGTAACGGCTGGGGGCTCGGTGAGACCCATCTGGGTGCCTATGCTGAGAAAGCTCGCGTCAAGGGCGATTGGCTGGTGCGTGTTCCGGACGGTATGTCCACGCGCGACGCGATGGCGATCGGCACTGCCGGCTATACGGCTATGCTGGCGGTACTTGCGTTGGAACAGCATGGCATCACCCCGGCGAGCGGTCCGATTGTAGTGACCGGCGCCGCGGGCGGTGTCGGCTCGGTGGCCATCTCGGTGTTGTCAAAGCGTGGCTATCAGGTGATCGCATCGACCGGACGGATGTCGGAGGCCGACTATCTGCAACACCTCGGTGCATCCGAGGTGATCGATCGCAATGAGCTCACCGGGCCAGTCAAGCCGATGGCCAGAGAACGCTGGGCAGGCGGGATCGACAGCGTCGGCTCAACCACGTTGGCCAATCTCGTGTCGATGACGAAGTACCGGGGTGCAGTCGCTGCTTGCGGCCTCGCGGGCGGCATGGATCTGCCGACCTCGGTGGCGCCATTTATTTTGCGGGGTGTATGTCTGTTGGGTATCGATTCTGTGATGTGCCCAATTGAGCTGCGAAAGGTCGCGTGGAGCAGTCTGGTCAGTGACCTGGATTCCAGGAAGTTATCCGAAATCACTCACGAGATTGGGCTTGATCAAGTGTTCGATAGGGGCGCCGAAATCCTCGAGGGGCGGGTTCGTGGTCGAACCGTGGTAAGAGTTGTCTGAGACTTTGAATATTCGTCCGCGAGCGTTCGGCGAAACAGGCATATCGGCCCGAACGGCGCAGCTAGGAGGCGCCTGTTTCACTATTCAGATAGCTCCCGGCCTGTTTCAGGGCAGGCAGATTGCGATCCGGGATAGCTGCCTCCCGGTTCACTACCGAATATGGCGTCCCTTCACTGGCAATGCTCCTGCGGCCTTGTAGGTGCGCATCGCAAAGCTTGATCGAATGTCGCGCACGGAAGGCAGCGACAGAAGGCGGCGTAGTATCGTGCTCTCGTAGGTCGCCATGTCAGGCACGACCACCTCGATCAGGAAATCAACATCGCCCGATACGAGATGGCAGGAGACCACATCTGGCATCGCGACAACCGCGTCGACAAAGGCATTGGCACTCTCGTGCGAATGACGCTCGACCTTGATGCCTGCGAAAACGGTGAGGCCGAGATCGACCGCGGCCCGGTTGAGAATTGTGCGGTAGCCCTCGATCGCGCCGTTCTCTTCAAGCAGCTTAACTCGCCTTGAACAAGGAGACGGTGACAAGCCGACACGGTCAGCCAACGTGATGGTGGGCAGTCTCGCGTCCGCTTGCAGCTCCTCTAGAATCTTCAAGTCGATCGCATCCAGCGTGATTTTGGCAGGATCACTCACTCTTCGCCCCGCGATTACAATTGTGCCAATCAGTGATCAAAGAATAGCGAGTTTAGCACCAATGTACGCCGCTTTGTGGCATAAATCTCTAAATCACTGATCTTTCTGAGTGAATCCATGCAAGTGAACCGCCGCAACCGTGGCTTTGCTACCCGCGCCATCCACGATGGTTACGATCCGCTTGACTATCACGGCGCGCTCAATCCACCGGTTTTCTTGACCTCGACCTACGCATTCGATCGATCGGCGACCGGCAGCGATCGGTTCGCAGGGGCGGCCCAAGGATACGTCTACAGCCGTGTCGGCAACCCGACGGTTAGTATTCTGGAGAGCCGCCTCGCGAATCTCGAGGAGGGTGAAGCCGAACTCGCCACGTCATCCGGAATGGGCGCTCTGACGGCGGTGATCTGGACGCTGCTCAAGGCCGGTGACGAGATCGTTGCGGACAAGACGCTCTACGGCTGCACCTTCGGGCTGTTGCATCACCAGATCGAGCGCTTTGGTATCGTTACGAGGTTTGCCGACCTCACCGACCCAGAAAACCTCAAAGCCGGGCTCACGACGAAAACCCGGATGGTGATTACCGAGACGCCGTCCAATCCCAACATGCGCGTGATCGACATCGCCGCGATCGCTCAAATCTGCCGCCGCGCGGGTGTCTTGCTCGTCGTCGACAACACTTACTGCACGCCTTACCTACAAAAGCCGATCACGCTTGGGGCGGACATCGTTATGCATTCGGCGACGAAGTATCTCGGCGGGCATGGCGATCTGCTTGCCGGGGCCGTTGTTGCACGCAAGGAGCGTATCGATCAGTTCCGGTTCGTGGGAATCAAGGAGATGAACGGCGCTTGCATCTCGGCATTCGACGCGTTCCTGATCCTGCGCGGACTGAAGACGTTGACCTTGCGCATGGACCGTCATTGCGAAACGGCCCTGAAGCTCGCTCACGACCTCGAGGCCCATCCGTCCGTGGATCGGGTCTATTTTCCTGGTCTCGATAGCCATCCCCAGAAGATGCTGGCGAGCCGACAGATGAGCTCGTTCGGCGGCATGATCGCCATGGAGCTGAAGGGCGGCCTCGCCGCTGGACGCAGCTTCATGGACGCTGTGCAAGTCGCCACCCGTGCCGTAAGTCTCGGCGATGCCGAGACGCTGGTGCAGCATCCAGCCTCCATGACCCACGCAACCTATTCCACGGAGGAGAGAACCAAGCACGGGTTTGCGGACGGCCTGATCCGTCTGTCTGTGGGTCTCGAAGACTACGACGACATCAAAGGCGATTTGATCGACGCGCTGGATCACCTGGCTCGCTGAAGGCCGCCCATCCGAGTCAAACTCACCTTCAAACCCATTGGCGAACGCCATGCCGCTGGCCGATGGCGGCGGATCACCATTTAGAAAAAATGCGAATGCTCAATACGTCTTGAGAGCCCTCAAGGCGCCTCCGTCCGCGAGATTCTTTGCCGTGAGCATCGATTTTGGGGATCGAGAATGCCCTTGCGTCCATAACGCCCACGCGCTGGCATGCCCGAGGATACGATCGCGTGTCTGCTGCGCGATGCCGTCGCTGTCAAGCCAATCAGCCATAAGGTGACGTGTGCTGTATAGCGTCAAGTCGGCAGGCTCAAGGCCTGAGCGAACGGTCCCGCAAAGTGATCTTTGGTCACTCGACGAAGACCAACGTTTCGGACGGTTAGCGACTTTGACTAGAGGATTCGTCGGTTGTCTCCAAGGCAAGGCCGAATGGGATGTTGGTGGCTTGTACATGGCGGTGGGCTCAATCAGTTCCGGGTGGCCTTGGCGTCGCGATCGCCGAACCAAGCGCCCCTGCGCAGCGGCGCCCTCTAGCCGCCGGGCGCTCAGGTGTGTTGACACTTGAGCAACGAAGTCGAACAAAGACTGCTATTGCTCGAACGGATGGTAGGCCTATTCTTTGTCCGCTGCCATCTACTGCGGAGCTGGGTTTCGCCGCAGTTTGACGCCGCCAAGCAAGCCTCATTCAGTCAAAAAGCCTGTTTGATCAGACCGAGTCGCCTGCTGGCGGTCGTTGTCCTATCTCAAGCCGCCCAGCAGGAGGCGATCCTTGAAGACACGCCTCGTCGGACTTGGCCCGCACAGCACGCAAACGAGTTCTCCCGGCGGAGTAGAACATGACCAACACGCGCCAGAGCAAATGCGAGACTTGCGAGACGCCAAGAGCAGCGTCATGGCCATGGGCCGTCGCAGACGACGATCAATTAAAGGAGCTGGCCGTCTGCAGCGCATCCTTCCTGACAATGGTTGAGCGGCTCAATCGAACCGAAGCTGCCATTCGCACGAGGGCATATTTCCTCGATATTCCACTTCGTCGTGTCGGCGTACGACGGCGCGCCACGTTCAAGTAGTCGCGACATGCGGTGGCGAGACGGAGCGGGGCGGGGAAAGGCTTATTCTGCACTGTGAGACAAGCAGCTGGATCATCAAGACGACGCCCGCTTCAATTTCTCTCCCGAGGGCGGGTGCGGACTGCGGTCTCGTTCTGTAAACGATACCGCGCTTTTTTTCGGAAACGAACCTTGGCACCGATGGCTCGAACAAAGACCATGATGCAGACACTCGTTAGCATCACCGGCGAGGCGGGATCCTGCACGTCATGACGATGATCTTGTCAATTGGGGCGATGACCCGACAGGCGCGGGCTTGTTAAGCCATGTCGACCATTCCGCAGATCGATAGCCGGGCGTCGAACAGTTTTTCAATGAAGGTGGCGCTTGTTGCTCGGTTTGCCCAGCATGGACCGACCGTCGTCAATCTGAGGACCTGCGAACGCTCGGAATGGTTGTTGGTCGCCACTGACCGGGCTCGGATCAAGATCGAGGTCCTGTCGGGCTATCTTTCGCTTTTCGGCCATAGTCTCGATATGGTCGTCAGTGCCCACGAGAATGCTTACCTGACCGATGCCGAGCAGGTCAGGATCCAGGTCTTGAGTGAGGCGGGAGCCGACGTGATCGTCTCGCTCCTTCCGGGGGGCACGTTTAGCATTTCGGAGATCGCTCGCGTCTCGGCGATCAAGCGCGAAACCGGCTGACCGGGCTTTGACGGGTGCCTATCGTGGCAGGTGTCGACGGAGGCGGCATCAAAGCCGGCTACTTGCCCTGCGTAATGCCAAACGAGGCAAGCCGGTTTCGCATATTGCTCAATAGCCCCGCCGCCGCGGGCGACAATGGCCGGGCACGGCGTGTAATCAGCCGTAGCTTGGCCTTGGCACAAATGGTGTGGTCAATATCCAGCATGACGACCTCACCGCGCGCGACTTCGGGGGCGGCGGCGACGCCGGAGCCGAGGATCGCGACGCCTTGCGTCGCCCTGACATAGCGCCGCAGGGCTACCACTGAGCTGCTGATGAAGGTCGGCCGAAGCTTGACGTGCTCGGAATATTCTAGCGCATCGATCAATTGGCTGACGCCATAACCTCGCGGCATCGATGCAAACGGGAATTCCGCCAACTGGTTCACGGTGATCGGACGGCGGTGCCGCGTGAGCGGATGGTCGACGCGGACCAGCAGGCGGGCTGGCGCAGGCACGCTTGCGATGAACTGGATGCGGGGATCGGCCTGCGGATTATACGCCAGTCCAATATGGGCGGCGTCCTCTCCGACCTGATTCATGATGTCCAGGACGGGTAGCGGGTCGATCGCAATCGACAACTTCGGGTGCTGCGCACAGAACGGGCCCACGATGTGCTCGATCAGATGATCGACATAGCCTTCGCTCAACACGATCCTGACATAGCCCTCGTCCAGTCTGTCGATGGCCTCCAGCCGCTCCGTCAACTGCTGGCAATGGGCCTGACAGCTGCGCCAATACTCCAGGACATGGGCCGCCGCATCATTCAGCTTCATGCCGCGCGCCTGCCGCTCGAACAGTTTTAGCCCGAGCTCTTTCTCGAGCAGCACGATCTGGCGGGTGATGACTGAGGGCGCCGTGTTCAATTGGTCGGCGGCACCACGGATCGTGCCGTGCCGGCAGACGGCCTCGAAATAGCGCAGGCGGCTTTGACTCGGTTCTCGCATGATCGGCCTCTGTTGCTATTTGGGCAACGAACCAGAACAAAGATTGCTGTTGCTCGAACGCAGGTCAAGCCTATTCTCCCACACGTCCAGCCGGTGCGGATTTCAATCGGCAACAACAGCGTAGGTCGGAAGGCCGGCCGTCCATCGAAATTGCGAGCCAGACCAGCGCGAGCCGCCCACAGCCTCCGTACGGCAGGCGGTGAGCCCGCGCGCGGTCAACAAGGAAGAGGAAGCTCCGTTGAAGATTCTAGTCGCCGGCTTTCAACATGAAACCAACACGTTCGCGCCGTCCAAGGCCACCTACGAGAGCTTCGTCCGGGGCGAGGACTTTCCGAGCCTCGTGAGGGGCGAGGATGTCCTGAGCCTGCTGGACGTGAACATTCCGATCGGCGGCTTCATCAAGCATGTCCAGGCGCATGGGCACGAGGTGTTGCCGGTGATCTGGGCAGGCGCCGGCGCGTCAGCTCACACCACTGAGGACGCCTACGAGCGGATCGCGGGCGAAATTCTCGAGGCGGTCAAGCGCAAGAATTACGATGCGATTTATCTCGACCTGCACGGTGCGCAGGTGACCGAGCATCTCGATGACGGGGAGGGCGAGTTGTTGGCGCGGGTTCGCGCGATCGTCGGGCGGGAGATCAAGATCTCTGTGTCTCTCGACTCGCACGCCAACGTCACCGATCAGATGCTTGAGTTGGCCGACGCGGTCGTTGCCTACCGCACCTATCCGCACGTTGACATGGCCGACACCGGACGGCGCGCCGCCGAGCTGCTGCTTCATCTGGTGTCGTCGCGCGCGCCGCTTCACCGCGCGGCCAGGCGCATCCCCTTCCTGATCCCCGTCAACGCGATGTCGACCATGCTGCAGCCGGCGCGCGGCGTTTACGACCTGCTGGAACAGCAAGAGGGTGCTGTGACCTCGCTGTCATTCGCACCGGGCTTTTCCGCGGCCGACTTTCCCGAATGCGGCGCCACCGTCTGGGGTTATGGCAGCGACCGCGATGCGGTCGAACGTGCCGTGGGACGGATCTACCAGCACATCGTCGATGCCGAGCAAGCATGGAGCATCGAGTTTGAAGATGCCGACAATGCCGTGGTGCGCGCCATGGCGATCGCACGGACCGCGAAGCGTCCGGTCATCCTTGCCGATACGCAGGACAATCCGGGCGTCGGTGGTAATTCCAACACAACGGGCCTGTTGAAGGCGCTGATCCGGCACGGTGCCAAGGATGCGGCGATTGGCCTAATCTGCGATGCCAAGGCCGCTGCCGCCGCCCATGCTGCCGGTGTCGGCGCCGAGATCTCTATCGATCTCGGCGGATGCGCCGAGGTCCTGGGCGACAGCCCGTTGACCGCCCGCTTCCGGGTCGAAACGCTGTCAGACGGCAAGCTCATCTATGGCGGGCCGATGATGAATGGCAAGCAGGCCAATCTTGGCCCGACCGCCTGTCTGAAAATCGACGACATCCGCATCGTCGTGACCTCGGCGAAAGCCCAGTTGCTCGATCGCAACATGTATCGGACCGTCGGTATCGATCCGGAAAAGATGAGCATCCTGGTCAACAAGAGCTCGGTGCATTTCCGTGCCGACTTCGCGGCCATCTCCGAGGAGATCATCGTGGTGGCCTCGCCCGGACCGTTCCTGGCCGATCCGACCGCGCTGCCGTGGAAGCATCTGCGTGACGGCATTCGGCTCGGTCCGAACGGTCCCGTGTTCAAGGCCGCAACCCACGCAGCACCTGCCAAACTCTCGGCGTAGAGCCTCGATCACCCCGCCAGCCCTCCTGGTGCGAGCCAGGGAAGCGGACGATGGAGAAGGTCAAGATGAGCATCTATCAACGTCTTCAGGCCATGGACATCGTGCTGCCGCCGATCATAACGCCAGCGGCGTCCTACGCGCCCTATCTGCGTACGGGCCAAACTCTGCATTTGTCCGGTCACCTCGCCAGGCGCAATGGTGCGGTCTGGACCGGCCGGCTCGGCGATGACATCGCGCTGGAGGAGGGCCGGTCTGCGGCGCGCGCCACTGCGATCGACTTGCTTGCGACGCTTCAGCATGCGACCGGCAATCTCGACTCCATCGCGCGCATTGCCAAGCTGACCGTCATGGTTGCCTCGGTGCCGAATTTCTTCGAGCAGCATCTCGTTGCCAACGGCGCGAGCGAGCTGTTCGGCGAGGTGTTTCCAGACAAGGGACCGCATGCGCGAAGCGCATTCGGTGTCGTCCAGCTTCCGCTGCGCGCCTGTGTCGAGATCGAGCTGATCGCCGAACTTGCCCAGCCAGGGGCCGCCTAGGCCGCACTCGACATTCAAACATTCGAACAAAGCAATAGGAGGGGACAAATGACTGATAGGCGTTCATTCCTGGCGATGACTGGCGGCCTCATACTTGCAGCTGCAGCGCCGCGGAAAAGCGTTGCCGCGGGACCGAAGGTCCTGCGCGTCGTGCCGCAGTCAGATCTGAAGATTCTCGATCCGATCTGGACGACTGCGATCATCACGCGCAATCACGGCTATGCCATTTACGACACGCTGTTCGGTGTAGACGGCCAGGGCCAGGTCAAGCCTCAGATGGTCTCCGAATACAGCCAGAGCGACGATGGCAAGGTATGGATCTTCACGCTCCGCAAGGGCCTCAAGTTCCACGATGGCGCGCCGGTGACGTCGGCGGACGTCATCCAGTCGCTCAAGCGCTGGGGGGCGCGCGACAATCTCGGCCAAAGATTGCTGGCGGCAACCGCCTCGCTGGATGCCAAGAGCGACGACACATTCATCCTCACGCTCAAGCAGCGTTTTGGACTGGTCCTGGAAGCGCTGTCGAAGCCGGCGTCGGTGCCTCCCTTCATCATGCCCAAGCGGGTCGCAGGAACTTCCCCGGATCAACAGATCACCAGCCAGATCGGTTCCGGACCTTTCGTCTTCAAGACGGACGAATATCGGCCGGGCGAACGGGTCGTCTATGTCAAGAACACGGATTACGTGCCCCGGAACGAGCCGACGTCGGGAACAGCGGGCGGCAAGGTGGTCAATGTCGACCGCATGGAATGGATCATTCTGACCGACGGCCAAACCCAGACCAATGCCATCATCAACGGTGAAGTCGACCTGATCGAATGGGTGCCGGCCGATCAATATGTGGCGCTGAGGAATAACCCGAAGATCACGTTTGTGGATCTCGTGCCGAAGGGATCCTTCGCACTCCATCTCAACCATCTGTACCCGCCATTCAACAACCCGAAGATCGCGCAGGCGGCCTATATGGCGATCAGCCAGGATGCGCTGATGAAGGCGCAGATGGTTCACCCCGATCTGTACAACACCAATGCGTCGCTTTATCCGACGGGCACAGTCTACCATTCCGAAAAGACCTCCTACTACACGGGCAAGCCGCAATTTGCCCGCGCCCGCGCACTTCTCAAGGAGGCAGGCTACAACAACGAGCCGGTCGTGTTGATGTATCCGGCGAGTTTCGCGATCCTCAACAAATTCCCGCCCGTAATGGCGGCATTGTTGAAGCAGGCCGGCTTCAACGTCGATATGCAGTCGATGGATTGGCCGACACTGGTCGCGCGGCGCGCCCTGAAGACGCCTCCTGCTCAGGGCGGGTGGGGTGCCTTCATCACCGGCTGGAACATCCCGGACAACATCAACCCGCTGTTCTACGCACCGCTCACCGGCAACGGCGAAAACGGCTGGTTCGGCTGGCCAACCGACGCAAAGCTCGAGGCACTCAAGGACGAGTTCTTGTTGGCGACAACCAATGAGCAGCGCAAGTCGCTGGCCGATCAGATCCAGGAGCGGAACTACGATGCGGCAATCGTCGCGCCGATTGGCGAGTACAAGACCATCACGGCAGCGCGCAAGGACGTGATCACCGGCACCGTCAGCTCACCGGTGTGTGTGTATTGGGGCATCCAGAAGGGTTGATCTCCGATGGCCATATTCCTTGTCAGGCGGCTGATCGCCACGATTCCGGTCTTGTTGGTCGTGGCGGTCATCATCTTCCTCATGACGCGACTTGCGCCAGGGGATCCGGCGGCTGCGATCGTGGGCAATGATGCCAGCGCTGCGGCACTTGAGGCGGTGCGGGCGCAGCTCGGATTGAAGGACCCGCTGCTGCTGCAATTCGGACGCTGGCTGCTCGGCGTGCTGCACGGCGACCTCGGCCAATCGTTCTTCATGAAGCAGCCAGTGTCCAAGCTGATCGGGCAGCGCATCGAACCGACCATTGCGCTGTCCACGCTCACGATCATCGTCACAATCCTGCTCGCCGTCCCGCTCGGAGTCCTGGCGGCATGGCGGCACGGTGGCTGGCTCGATCGTGGTTTGATGACGTTCTCGGCGCTCGGCTTCTCCGTGCCCGTGTTCGTGACAGGTTATGTCCTGATCTGGATATTTGCGCTCCGCCTGCAACTGCTGCCCGTGCAGGGCTATAACCGGATCGCCGACGGCGTGCTGCCCTGGTTGCGCAATTTGATCCTGCCGGCAACGACCCTGTCGATCGTCTACCTGGCCCTGATCGCGAGGGTCACCCGCGCCTCTGTCGCCGAAGCACTGACCGAGGACTTCATCCGAACCGCTCGCGCCAAGGGTATCTCTGAATTGCGCGTCCTCATTCATCACGCTTTGCGCAATGCGGCCATTCCGATCGTGACGGTCATCGGCATCGGTATTGCGCTGTTGATCGGTGGCGTCGTGATCACGGAATCTGTGTTTGCCATTCCAGGATTGGGATCGTTGACGGTCGATGCGGTGCTGTCGCGGGATTTTCCGCTGATCCAGGGCATCACGCTGCTGTTCGCGGCGATCTATGTCGGGATCAATCTGCTGGTCGATCTCAGCTATCTGTTGCTGGACCCTCGCATCCGCCAATAAGGAGGCTCGCGTGACTGAGGCAACCATTGAAACGCTCGCTGCGGCATCGCCCACGGCCAGCGCATTGCGTCGCCGGTCGATCTTTGCGCGACTGTTCAGCAATTGGTCGCTGCGGATATCGGGCCTGGTGCTCCTCGTTCTGGTGCTGGTGGCGTTTTTTGCGCCCTGGCTCGGCACGCTGGACCCGACCGCGATCGATCCATCGATCAGCAATGCGCTCCCGGGCACACACGCTGATTTTACGACGCTTGACGGCAATGTCATCCCGCATTGGTTTTTGATGGGAACGGACAGCCTCGGGCGCGACATCTGGAGCCGGACGCTCTATGGCGGTCGCGTGTCGATCGTCGTGGGCCTTTCGGTTGCGGTATTCGCGGTCACGCTCGGCGTGGCGCTCGGATTGATGGCCGGCTACTTCAAGTGGCTTGATGGTATTGTCATGCGGATCATGGACGGCGTCATGGCCATTCCGGGGATTCTGCTTGCCGTCACCCTGATCGCACTGTTCGGCGGGACGCTGACCAGCGTGGTCGTTGCGATCGCCCTGCCGGAGGTGCCCCGTGTCGCACGGCTGGTTCGCTCGCTGGTCTTGAGTATCCGCGAAGAGCCTTATGTCGAGGCCGCTATCGCGCTGGCAACTCCCACCTGGAAGATCCAGCTCCGGCACGTGCTTCCAAATTCCTTTGCGCCGCTGATCATTCAGGCAACCTATGTCTGCGCATCGTCGATTCTGGTGGAGGCCATTCTGTCCTTCCTCGGCATCGGTTTGCCAGCGGATCTGCCGAGCTGGGGAAACATCATGGCGGAAGGACGCTCCCAGTTCAATCAATTCCCACACAACGTGCTGTTTCCGGGAATCTTCCTCGCGCTCACCGTTCTCGCAGTCAACATGCTGGGCGATGGCTTGAGAGATACGCTGGATCCCAAGTTCAACAAGCGTGGAGAGTGACATGACGACGACGCCAATCATGCCACGCAACGAACCCGTGCTTGCGGTCAACGAACTGACGATTCCGTTGCCGCCGAGGGCGGATCGCCCATACGCGGTCGAGAATGCGTCCTTTCAGGTCGATAGAGGCGAGACGGTCTGTCTGCTTGGAGAGTCCGGCTCCGGAAAATCGATGATCGCGAGCGCGATCATGGGGCTGTTGCCAACCGGGCTGCGTCCATCGGTCGGATCGATCAAGCTCGAAGGCCGTGAACTGGTCGGATTGGGCGAGAATGCGCTGCGGGGCTTTCGCGGGCCATCCATGGCCATGGTGTTTCAGGAACCGATGACCGCGCTCAATCCGGTGCTGACCTGCGGCGAGCAGATCGACGAGATGCTGCGCCAGCACGTCCGGATGCGTGCCGACGCACGCTTTCAGACAATCCTTCAGATGATGGCACGCGTCAATCTCCCAGACCCCGAGCGGCTCTATCGGTCCTATCCGCATCAACTCTCGGGCGGACAGCGGCAGCGGATCGTCATCGCGATCGCATTGGTACTGAAGCCCGTGCTATTGATCTGCGACGAGCCGACGACTGCGCTTGATGTGACAACCCAGGCCGAAGTCCTCAAACTGATCCGCGAGCTGCAGGTCGAGAACGGCACGGCGGTCCTGTTCATCACCCACGATTTCGGTGTGGTCGCCGATATCGCCGATCGCGTGGTGGTGTTGCGCCTGGGACAAATGGTCGAGGCCGGGCGCAAGGAAGACGTGCTGAAGCGACCTCAGCATCCCTATACGCGATCGCTGATGGCGGCTGTCCCTCCACTGAATCCCAAGACACGTCCGGCACGCGCTGATGCCGCTACGCTGTTGTCCGCAACGGACGTCTCCAAAAGCTTCGTTCGAGGCCAGTGGCCTGCGCGCAAGACGACGGTTGCAGCGGTCAAGCGGGTGTCCCTGTCGGTGGCGGCCGGCGAGACGGTCGGCATCGTCGGCGAATCCGGCTCGGGCAAATCGACATTTGCCCGCTGTGTCGCTCGCCTGGCTGAGCCGTCAGGCGGAACGATCGTCGTCAACTCGCGCAATGTCACCTATCTTAAGGCCCGCCAGCTGGTGCCGGTCCGGCACGACGTGCAAGTGATCTTCCAGGATCCCTACCGTTCGCTCAATCCGCGTCAGACGGTGGGCGCATCGATCGTGGAGGGGCCGCTGAACTTCGGTGTGTCGGCGGACATCGCCTGGCAGCGTGCGGAAGAATTGATGAAGCTGGTCCGTCTGCAGCCGGACGCGCTTCGTCGCTATCCAAACGAGTTCTCGGGCGGGCAACGGCAACGTATCGCTATCGCGCGCGCGCTTGCCTGCCAGCCGCGCCTGATTATCGCCGACGAGCCGGTGTCCGCGCTCGACGTTTCCGTTCAGGCGCAGATTCTTCAACTCCTGGAAGACATTCAGTCCCAGACTGGCGTCGGCATTCTGTTCATCACGCACGATCTGCGTGTCGCCAGTCAGTTGTGCGACCGGATCGTTGTGATGAGAAACGGACAGGTGGTGGAGCAGGGGACGACCCTCGAGGTCTTTGGCAGTCCGAAAGAAGATTATACCCGCCGACTACTTGAGGCCGCGCCCGGCCAAGGCTTTGATTTCGGCGGTGATCTGCCGTCGGAGAATGTCGAGGTCGTCGCCTAAACCGCCGATTGCCACATGAGCTTACGAGCGCGGCTCATGCGGACACAGCCAAGATACAAGCGCACCTCACGATAGAATCGGGAATTCCCGTTAACTGGAGAGACGATATGGAAGACATAGACCCCAAGCGACGTTTGCTGGTTGCCGGGGCGGGCATTGCCGCCACGCTGCCATTCGCCCGGATCAGCGCTGCAAGTGCGCAAGCCGCCAGCCAGTCCACGCCGGACACGATCCGCGGCACCCACACGTCGTTCGGTACAATAAAGCAGATCGACGCGGGTGATCTGAACATTGGCTATGCCGATGTTGGTCCGGCGGGCGGCAAACCGGTCGTGCTGCTGCATGGCTGGCCATATGACATCCATTGCTACGTCGACGTCGCGCCGCAGCTCGCCAAGGCCGGCTACCGCGTCATCGTTCCCTATGTGCGTGGGTATGGCTCCACCAAATTCCTTTCGGATTCAACGATGCGCAACGGGCAGCAAGGGGCGGTTGCCGCTGACGTGATCGCGTTGATGGATGCGCTCAAGATCAAGAGTGCCGTTGTCGGCGGCTGTGATTGGGGTGCACGCTCGGCGGCCATCGTCGCAGCGCTTTGGCCCGAGCGCTGCGAGGCCTTAGTGGCGGTCTCCGGTTATCTGATCGGCAGTCAGGCGCTCAACAAGGCGCCGCTGCCGCCCAAGGCCGAATTGCTCTGGTGGTATCAATATTACTTCGCGACCGAACGGGGCCTGCTTGGATATCAGAAGTACACTAAAGAGTTCGCTCGGTTGGTCTGGGAACAAGCTTCACCAAAGTGGGCGTTTGACGACGCGACCTTCGGGCGTTCTGCGACTGCCTTTGCCAATCCCGACCACGTTGCAGTCTCTGTTCACAATTATCGCTGGCGCCTGGGACTTGCCGAAGGTGAAGCAAAATACGATGACATCGAGAAGAAGCTCGCGAGCTTCCCGAATATAAACGTTCCGAGCATCACTTTGGAAGGTGACGCAAACGGTGCTCCTCATCCCGAACCAAGCGTCTACGCGAAAAAGTTCAGCGGTAAATATCAACACAGGACGCTGACCGGCGGAATCGGTCACAATCTTCCGCAAGAGGCGCCGCTGGCATTCTCTCAAGCGGTCATTGACGCTGACAATCTTAAGTAATGGGATAGGTAAGCAAAATAGCCGACCTGCGACCGACTTTCATGCCGGTCGCAGGTCGATCATACGGACAGCGGGCATAAAGCCTTTGAAACTCCTTCGCAGAGGAGGGAATTGACTTCCAATATTCGAACCGGCTCACCGTTCGGCGCCACGGTGGTTGCAATTCGCCAGTCGCTTAATCGCATTGTTATTGATGGTCGTCCGTCCAATGGCCGAAAGGACTTTTGGCCGTGGCTCAAACGATGGGTTTGATCTGGGAAAATCGAAACGCTTTATCTATTGACTGACTCTCTCCACCATCGATTTTGTACAGCACCGAAGTCCGCCAGAAACGGGGGCATTCTCAAACGATAGGAAAAACTGCGGTGGAGCACTTGGCCGACCCAAATTGCCAACGTTGTGACGTTGCTCAAAGTGGAAGCACGTCTCACATTCGTCCGGGTCTCAAGCGGTGAGGGAGACGCGCGGGGCGTACTGTGGCGAATTTAAACTAGGCAACTCCACGCGAGGGGCCGGTCGATGCAACACATTTGCAACATGACGAACCTAAGCTAGTGAAATCGTTGAGCTGAAAAAGGTTTGCGAAACCGTAGGTCAATTAGTGGCGTTCTCGATAGCTGGTATCAGGCGGGTCAAAGCGGGCCGGCGCCATGGTAGCGCGGGTATTGTCGCTCAAGCTGGATCGCCGGAGGAATTGCAGAGGTAAGTGGTTCTTACGGTAACAGATCCCAATGATTTCAATGACCGTGCCCAGACTACGAATCTGAGCGGCAGGGTTTCGAATCGCAGAGCGATGCCGCGAATTTTGAAGTTCAGTACGGCTTCAGCACGGTGAGCTCGCCTGCATCCGCGCGGTTCTTTGCCGCGAGCAAGATTTCCCTCATTTGCTTGATCGCCGGCGGTTCAAGCGCCTCGATCTTCGCCGCGATTCGCGGATCGAGGATGCCCTTGCGGCCATAGCGGCCGCGGACGTCACTGGCGTGTCCGAGAATGCGGTCGCGCGTGCGTTGTGCGATCGCTTCATTGTCCAGCCAGTCCGCCATAAGATGCCGCGTGGAATACAGCGTAAGGTCGGCGCGATCGAGTTTCAGCTTCGTCTTCACGTACTGCCACGCCTTGCTGAGTGGCTGCGACCATCGGATCGTGCCATCCTTCCGCTTATAGACGTCCCATTCCGGGAAGAGCCGCTCCTCCTGCCCGTCCATCAAGTCCTGCATCCGATCGAGCAGTCCCAACTCGATGAGAAGGGGATGGATCGGAATCACACGGCCGGCGGCGTTCGTCTTCAGATTGCGCAGATCCTTGACTGCGACGCGTCCGTTGCGGGCATCGAACGGCCGTAGGTCGAAATAATAGAACTCGCCATCGGTGCGGATGTCGGCGCATTTGAGCTGGCCGACCTCGCCGGGCCTCATGCCCGTCAAGATGCAGATCAAGAAGCCCCAGTAGATGTGCGATTGCACGAAATATCCGCCCGGCTGCCAGACGTGCACGCGGTTCTTGCAGCCGGTGAAGAGCGGCAACTTCAACAGCATCAGCAATTCGTCATCGTCGAAGGCGTCGCGCGGCAGCGGGGCCAGGTTTTCGGGGTCGATGCACACGAACTTGGGACGAGGTCCGCGGTAATGCTTTTCCGCGATGGCGAAGTCGACGAACTTATAGAGCCCCGCCCAGTACCTGCTTTTGATGGTCGTGGTGGTCACGCGCTCGAGCTTCGACCAGTTGGTCGCTTCCGCGTATTTGTAGCGCTGGAACAGCGTCTCGGAGAATTTTCGCGGGATGTTGTCGCGGTTGGGGATGTCCGGCAGCGCCTCGTCGAGTTGCTTCCACTTGGCTTCGGTCAACTCGTCCATCCGGGGATCGGCTAGAAGATCGACGGCGAATTGGATGACCGGCGCTGCTTCACCACGGCCCTTGGCGGTGTGCTTGCGCTTGCGATCCAGCGGCTTGAGAAACTCCGCGAGGACGTCGGACATCCGGCAGGACTTGGTTCCGGCGGCCTCCTCGGTGCGGGTAGACGCCGCAGGCTCGGGGGCGGGCGAGATCGAGCCGACGTTCGATGCTGGAAGCAGCTGAAGCCTTTGAGCGACGGCGTCCTGCACGAGGCGATCGATCATGGCGATGGGATCGAACGGTTGCGCAGTCGCCGGGGGGCCGGGCGCCGTCCAGCCCTCCTTGACCACTTCGGCCGCCGCCTGCCGGCCGCTTTCATAGGCGCGCCGAACGTTCAGGCGAGCGATCCCGCTTTCGGCCGCCTTGTTCTGGTTGACGAAGTCGACCCAGGTGGCCGGCATACGGGGGAAACGCTGTGGGTAGGCATAGCCGCGCTCCTGCGCGCGGCTGAGATAGCGCCTGACTTCGTGCTCGAAGGCGCAGCGCTCGGCCAGGAGCCGCTCGTCCGCCGACGCGCCGCGTTCGACATAGGCGTGCAGCCGGGCGTCGAGGATGGCTCCCAACGCTTCCAGGTCGGGAGCCTCGATCAGCTCCTGTACCCATCCGAGATTGTCCACCAGCCGGCGCCTCGCCTCATTGAAGTTACCGGTCCTAAGGCTGACACGGAGGAGGGGAAGCCCAAAGAGCTGAGCGGCCTGTTTCCCCAACCGAATCTGGAGGAAATAGCGACCATCGCCGCGCCGGGCGAGGTAGGAGGGACGAGCCACGAATGAGCCTTTCCGGGGCGCGGGCAGGTGAGACATCCGGGTGGGATGTAACACCCTCAAATCCGCTACCACATTCCGGCCAACCTGCTGGAAAAGCTCAAGATTTCGCTTGCGTTTTGGACCTGGTAGCGAGTCCCTCTCCCGCTACCAACGGCCTTGCTGCCGTTTTCCCTGAATCTACAGCAATCGAGACGTAACACAGGGAAAGATGACCTCGCGCGTCCCAGGCTTGGAGCACCGCGCATCGTTGACGACGGGGCGCGAGCATCGAAGGGCTGGAGCCGGCAAGCCCAAGCCCCGAGCATCGTGCGCGACGGCGCGCCCTACGATCCACATCTTGACCGCTTCTTCTCCGACCTGCCGCTCAACGGCGTGCGCTCCCACATAGCCTGCCAGCTATGCTTACGATCTGCTCGTCTGAGTGCGCTTCCTCGACGAGGCGCGCGCCAAGACGGCGTGGCAGGCCACGCGCGAGGACGTCGACGCCTATCATCGTGCGCCGCCATGACGAAGCCGCCAACCGCATCTCGGCCGCGTCCTGGAACCGCGCCATTGCCGCGCTCGACAAGCTCTACCGACGCGCAGTCGAGGAGGGGCCAACGATCTCGATCGCGTATCGGGCGAGTTACACGCTTTCGTCGCCCGGCATCCCGGCTTCTTGAGGAATAAAGTCAGGCGCCAGCCCAATGGCTCGTCACCCGCAGCCAATGCAGATTCACATCGTCGCGCCGAGCACCCAGGTGCAAACTCGGCGAGACTTTCGCGGACGAACGAATACGTCAGCCGCTGCGATTTATGGCGATGCGGCGAACGTTGCGCTTCGCTTCCGCGGATTTTGACGCCGTAATTGTCAGTACGCCATTCTTGAACGCGGCTGAGACTTCATCCTCATTGACGTCCTGTAGCGGAATGCGCCGCTCGAAGCGGCCGTAGTACCGTCCGCTGAAACGCCGATCCTTGTCTACCGATTCCGATTTCTTCTCACCGGAGATCGAGAGAACGCCGTTTGCGATTTGCAGACTGACGTCCTTCTCCTCGAGACCAGGCAGTTCAGCAGTGATACGCAGCTCTTTGTCCGTTTCGTCAATGTCGATCTGAGGCCAGCCCGGCCCATCCGCTGACCAGGAGGTTAGTCCGAAGGGCGCTAGATCGAACCCGCGAAACGCATCGTCGAACATGTGATTGATTTCACGATGCAAGGTATAGAGTGGATGCACGTCCGTACCGCGCGGGAGACCAACCTCGCGACTCCTATTATTCCATGGAACGAGATCCTTGATAGCCATGATGATCCTCCCTTAACCAGGCCACTTCCTCCGCGTACCAACGCGGAAGTTGATCTGCTGATCCAAAAAGTAGCGTCGCGATTTAGCGCTTCAAGCCTCTGCCACATTTTTGGCTTGGCTCGGAACCCGCCTGCTCTTGGCCGAACTAATAAGATGCTAGCAATCTGATCGCGCCGTACCGCTGAAATTCGGCAACGAATCTTCAGACTCTTTTTCAGGAGAATGGGCGCTCATGTATCTGCGGCAGCGAGCAAAGAAACTGCCCAGTAATAAAATGGCCCCGCCTCGGCAAGGCCATGCTGTATGCAGCCGCGGATCCGGTTCACCAATCGGAGGCGATCACATCCGTTGCGTAGTCATATCCCGCGTAATTGTATCCCGGGTGGTATCTTGCATAGCCGTACGGCGCTATCGGCGCACGATACGAATATGCTGGAGCCCGCGTGTACGCAGGACGGCCCACCACGACGGTGCGCTCGCGCACGATCGGTGTTGGCGCGACGTAAGCGCTGCCAGGGGCTACGACGGCTGGACATAAGGATCCACATAGTCGGCCTGTGCGGACGCGCTGGTGGCGCCGAGGCCGAACGAGCCGACTATCGCCAAGCCGGCAATCGAGAGCTTGCTCACTCTTGTTGCGACCTTCAAACGAACCCTATAGCCGGCGTGGTAGTTCCGGTTCCCACCAGTTTTTTGGACAAGTCGTTTCCGCGTCGCACCGGGATCCGCCAATAGATCGAGGCTCTGGAACGATGTTTTGAAGGACGCGTTCCGTCATGACGGAGTTTGACCGGGCTGACGCCAAAGATCGAGGCTGCGATGAGCGCAACTGGCCTTGATGTCTTCGACAAGACACTGCAGACGACCAATATTTGGCTCGACGAAATTGTCGCTGCACTCAGCCGCGACCGCAAGGGCGCCGGCGATGCTCTGCGCGGAATTTCGTCCGGGTGGAGAGCACACCCATGCCGGATGACGAGGTAAAGCCAATGCTTGATCTCGCGCGCGCCCGGGACCGGATGGTTGATATTCAGATTGCCAGACGCGGGGTGCGGGATACTCACGTCTTGGAGGCGCTGCGGCGTGTGCCACGCGAGGTTTTCGTCGAACCCGGTTTCGAAGAATTCGCCTACGAAGACTGCCCACTGCCGATCTGCGAAGGTCAGACCATCTCGCAACCTTACATCGTTGCGCTGATGATCGAGGCGGCCGAGGTAAAGCCCGGCGACAGCGTTCTCGAAGTAGGCGCTGGCTCCGGCTACGCGGCAGCTGTCCTCAGTCAGATTGCCAACCGGGTCTGCGCCATCGAGCGCCACCCTTCGTTAGGCAAATCCGCCCAGCAACGGTTGAAGAAGCTCGGTTATGACAATGTCGAACTGCGCGTCGGCGATGGCACGCGGGGTTGGCCAGAGGCCGCGCCGTTCGATGCGATCGTGGTCGCCGCCGGCGGACCCGAGGTGCCTTCGGCGCTGAAGGAGCAACTCGCAATCGGTGGCCGTCTGGTGATTCCGGTAGGCGAGGAAGAGCGCTATCAGACTCTGATAAAGCTCACCCGGAAGAGCGGGTCTGAATTCGAAGAAGAGAATCTTGGCGCCGTCGCGTTCGTGCCATTGATCGGCGAACAGGGCTGGGCGGAGGATGGTCGAAGCGCGGCCACGAGCGGCGTGCAGGGCCAATCACGTGGACAAACTTTGTCTGAAATGATCACCGGCCTGGCCGAACCGCTGCCCAAGCTCGACGACCGCGCTTTCGGACAATTTTTCGATCGCTTCGCCGATCGCCGCGTCATTTTGCTGGGGGAGGCGAGCCACGGAACATCCGAGTTCTATCGCGCGCGGGCGGCCATCACCATGCGTCTGGTCGAGGAGCATGGTTTCACGATCGTTGCCGTCGAGGCGGATTGGCCCGATGCGGCCGCAGCCGACCGCTATGTACGCCATCGGCCAGCACGTCTTGGAGAGGAACCGCCATTTCAGCGCTTTCCGACCTGGATGTGGCGCAACACCGATGTGGATGCGTTCCTCGGTTGGATGAGGGAGCACAATGACAATCTCAAGCCGGAGCAGCGCGCCGGCTTTTTTGGTCTCGACCTCTACAACATGAGCGGCTCGATCGCCGCCATCCTCGAATATCTCGACAAAGTCGATCCTAAAGCTGCCGCCGTGGCGCGTGAGCGCTATGCCTGCCTCACGCCCTGGCAGAAAGAACCCTCCACTTACGGCCGAGCGGTGCTCACAGCAGGCTACCGCAAGTGCGAAAAGGCGGTGATCGATCAATGTCGGGAGCTGCTGCAACGGCGGATCGAATACATTACCGAGAACGGTGAAGACTTTCTGGATGCCGCGCAGAACGCACGTCTGATCGCTTCCGCCGAGCGCTACTATCGGATCATGTACTATGGTGGCGCGGAATCCTGGAACTTGCGCGACACGCACATGTTCGAGACGCTTGGACATCTGCTAGACGCGCACGGGCCACAATCCAGGGCCGTGGTCTGGGCACATAATTCTCACATCGGCGATGCCCGTCACACCGAAATGGGCGCCGTCCGCGATGAGCTAAACATCGGCCAACTCTGCCGAGAGCGATTTGGCGGGGAGGCTGCACTGATCGGCTTCGGCACGCACACGGGCACCGTGGCAGCGGCTTCCGACTGGGGCGGCGATATGGAAATCAAGCGCGTGCGACCGTCGCATCGCGACAGCTACGAGCGCGCCTGCCACGATGCCAATGTTCCACGCTGCCTGCTCGATCTTGGCCGCGATCAGGCAGTCCGGCGCCGTCTTCTGGAGCCGCGGCTGGAGCGGTTCATCGGCGTCATCTACAGGCCCGATACCGAACTAATGAGCCACTACGCCAATGCCTCGCTACCGCAGCAATTCGACGCCTTCGTCTGGTTCGATGAAACCTCGGCGGTTACGCCGCTAGGACCGGAGCACGCCAAGGCCGGCGTGCCCGACACTTATCCATTCGGCGTGTAGCCCGATGCTGCGGGACATCGGCTATGTGCTGGAAAAGCTCGATTGGATGCGGGCCGAGCGGATCTGGCCGAACGGCCTGCGTTATCTCTGGACTGATGCCTTTGGAGTGGTGCTGTACGTCTCGCTTTACCGCGAACTGGGCGAGCGCCGCTGGCTGGACGAAGCCGAACGGCTGGTGAGCGATGTGGAGCGTGTACTCGGCCGTCCGCGCGGGCTGCGCATCGGCGAGGCCGCCGACCGCGACGGACAGTACTTTCACTACCTCGCGATGTGGCTTTTGCGCTGGCACGGCTGGGCGATGTGAAGCCTGAATACCGCGAACGCGGCATTGTGTTGGCGCGCGACATCCATCGGGCATTCGTCATCCCCGGCCGCGGTGTGGTCTGGAAAATGAAAGAAGATTTGAGCGGTCCCTATCCCGGCTATGGCCTGGGCGCCATGGATGCATATGACGGCTATATCAGTTACCGGCTGCTCGACAGCGATGTACTCAGGTCCGAGATCGCGGAAATGAGCGTCATGATCGAGCAGACCTATCGCGGGCTCGAAATCGACCAGGACCTGGGGCTCGGTATGATGCTGTGGCTCGCTCACTTCTTTCCTGAAGAGTCATGGGCCACCGCGCAAGCGCAACGCGCACTGCGGTCGCTCGACACGATGTGGATTGATCCTCCGGGCTATTTCAGTCGGGCGCCGTCGCTGCGCGACACAAAGTTCGCATTCACCAATTTCGGCGTTTCCTTGGGTCTGCAAGCGACGCATGTTTGGCCTGAGCGCGTCGAGCACCTTAACACATTCTTTGAAGGCTGGCGATCAGGCGATGAATATGATCGCGAGGCAATCACTTGGGTTATGGCATGCACGTCCCATTATCCAGGGGCGTTCATCTAAGCACCCGCGCAGTCTCGCGCGGCATCAAGAGGAACAGGTTGCCGGCCCGCGACATTTGAGCCGGCCGGCCAGGAACGTTTCGCCTTGCTTTGATTTGGCCTCACAGAGCGCGAGAGCGGCGTGCATTTGTCGAGAACCAATCGGATGCATGGAAACCGAGCCGATCCAGCGATGACAGAAAGGGCCGAACGCCAGACGGCGCCCTATCCGGCCGAGAAGGCCAGGGGCGGCGAGATCATTCTCCGCACTCCCCTGCGCCGCGCGATCTTTATCGCAGGGTTGGCGGGAGCCGCAGTGTTGGCCCTGCTTCTCGCCTTCGCCCGATTTGCTCATTGAACCAGGCGGTGCGTCGCCAGTGCTGGGCCAGCAGGAGATTTGCATGGGCAACAGTCAACTCATAATGCAAAGTGGGCATTCAGCCATGACGACCGCGCCGGTCGGGACCGTCCATCGCTATGCCGGCCCGCAAGGCGCGGACGATCATTTCTTTCGTGAAGTGAACCACGAACTGTCGGACCGGGGTTTTCTGGTCACGTCCGCAGACAACCTGATTACCTGGGCACGTAGCGGCTCGCTGATGTGGATGACCTTCGGTCTCGCCTGCTGCGCGATCGAAATGATGCAGATGGCGATGCCACGCTACGACGCCGAACGCTTCGGCTTTGCCCCGCGTGCCTCGCCGCGCCAGTCCGACGTGATGATTGTTGCCGGCACATTGTGCAACAAAATGGCGCCAGCATTGCGCAAGGTGTACGATCAGATGCCGGAGCCGCGCTATGTGATCTCGATGGGATCGTGCGCCAATGGCGGCGGCTATTACCACTACTCGTATTCGGTGGTGCGCGGTTGCGATCGGATCGTTCCGGTCGACATCTATGTCCCGGGCTGTCCACCCACCGCCGAGGCGCTGCTGTACGGAGTTATGCTCCTGCAAAAGAAGATACTGCGAACGGGCACGATCGAGCGCTGACAAGCTTCGGGACGGCCGCGGGGTCGGTGGAGACGCCTCATGACCGAAAACCGTACTACTGGCAAAATGCGCCGGGCTATTCTCGCTGCTTCCATCTTTTGCGATCGGAATTACCGTTATCGGCACAGCTGCCTGGCTGGCCGGATCGCGCGTCTCAACGTGGAACGAATTGTACTCCTGGTACAATCCGGCGGTTGGCTTTCATACTGCCGCCCTGCCGGTGGGCTTTGAAGATCTTGTGGACCGCGTCAAACCGACCGTCGTGGGCGTGCGCGCGAAGGTTAAGCAAGATGCCGACGGAGAGGAGCGGCCCTCCAGCCGCGGCGCGCTGCCGAATCGTTCTGAGTTGCCGAAGGGCGGTCGCGGCATGCCGCGGCCCCATACCGTCACCACGCAGGGGTCCGGCTTCTTCATCTCCTCCGACGGATATGCCATGACAACCAATCATCTGGTGGAGCGCGGCGAAAATATTGAAGTCACCGCGGACGATGGAACGGTCTACGCTGCGAAGCTAGTTGGCGCCGACCCGAAGACCGATCTTGCGCTCCTCAAGATCGAGGGCGGCACGGGGTTCCCCGCTGCCTAGGTCGCCGACAAGGCGCCTCGGATTGGCGAGTGGGTTGTGGCCGTGGGCAACCCGTTTGGACTTGGCGGCACGGTGACGGCGGGAATCGTCTCGGCCCGTGCCCGCGAATTCCTTGGTCCTTACAACGACCTCATCCAGATCGATGCGCCGGTCAATCAGGGCAATTCCGGCGGTCCGACCTTCAATGCCAGCGGGCAAGTGATTGGCATCAACAGTGCCATAGTTTCGCCGACAGGCGGCTCGGTCGGCGTCGGCTTCGCCATTCCAGCGGAAACCGTCAAGACGATCGCGGCCAGGCTCAAAGACAAGGGCACCGTCTCCCGCGGCTGGATCGGCGTTGAGGTTCAGTCCGCGAGCCCCGAAATCGCGGAGGGTCTCGGTCTTAACAAACCGGTGCACGGCGTCCTGGTCGCCGAGATCCAGCCGGACAGCCCGGCGGCGAAAGCCGGTATCGAGCCGGGCGACATCATAACGTCTGTCGCCGGGCAGCCAGCCGGCGATGATCGCGAGTTGATAAGAAGGGTCAGCGATATGCCCCCGGCAAGTCAACGCGATTTATTGCGATTCCCCTCGGTTGACCGAGGAGAATTAGAAGTTGACGTTCTTTCGAACCAGCGATTCGCCAAGTCGCGGCGGCCGAGCCAATCGGTTGTCATGCGCAAGCAATCCGCGAGCAGACCGATATCGAAGACGTTAGTGCGGTCCCGCGCTTCCATATCGGTCAGCAGATCAAGCAGCAATGTGCCGAACCCCGATCAGTGAATGTTCCCTTACCGAAGGATCGGATCGTGCCATAGATCGTTATCCGCTTTTATCGGCAACGCGGCGATGTCACGTCGCGTTCCATCAGGAGCTTCTCCTCGCCAGGGCAGGTCTCTCATGAACAAGCCGCTGATCTTTTCCCCAGAAGCCACGCGCGCCCAAGCAGGCACGATCGCAGCCTGCCTGGGTGCCGGCCTGGCAGAACATGAAGAAACGCGCTTCGATGATGGTGAGTGCAAGCTCAGGCCGCTGGCCGACACGCGCGGGCGGGAGGTGTTCGTGATCCAGTCGTTGTATGACGGACCGTCCCGCAGCGTACATGACAAGCTATGCGATGTGCTGCTTTTCGCGGGCGCCTTGAAGGATGCGGGCGCCGCGCGCGTGGTCCTGATCGCGCCTTATCTTTGCTATGCGCGGCAGGATCGGCGCACCAAATCGGGCGAGCCGCTTTCGCTACGGTATGTTGCACAACTCCTCGAAGCCGCCGGCGTGAATGCGGTCGCGGCGCTGGATGTGCACGATCCGGCTGCCTTCGAAAATGCATTTCGGATTCCGGCGGTGAACGTCGAATGCGCTCAACTCTTCGCCACGCATTTTGGCAAGGCTCTCGCTGATCAGGATATCGAGATCATTTCGCCCGATATCGGTGGCGTAAAACGCGCCGAAAGCTTCCGCGATGCGCTTAGCACAACCATGAATGAGGACGTCGAACTGGATGCGCTGGGCAAAAGGCGAATAGATCGCGTCGTCAGTACCGAGGAGGTTCCGGACGGCGTCCGCGACCGAACGGTGATTGCCTTTGACGATATGATAGCAACCGGCTCCACCATGCTGCGCGCGGTGAAGGCCTGCCGCGAGGGCGGGGCGGCCTATGTAATTGCGGCCGCCACACATGGCCTGTTTCTTCGCGGCGGCGAAGAACTGGTTGCGAGTAGTCTGGTGGATCAGATCATTGTCTCGGATACGATACCGCCCTTCCGTCTCGACGCGCGCCTGGTTGCGGAGAAAGTCACGATCCTGTCGGCGAGCCAGCCGATTGCTGACGGGATTCGCAAAATTGCCGCCGTCTGACCGTCTTGCCGGAAGCGGGCTTTGCATTGTCGATCAAGAATCCTGAGGCTGGCGCGCCACCCGGCGCGGGCCTGAGTGAGCAGGACAAACCCAAATATCCCAAGAAGCTACAAGAGGAATTTCGCGACCGCCGGTTCGAACGCGAAGATGTGAGGATGCTCGACTATCCAGGGGCGGAATTCATGCTGGTTGGAGCGAGCGGAGATCCCGAGCGCGCCTATCGACTGGAACTGCCAGCAGAAGGGCAAGAATATACACAAGCTGATATCGTTCGCGAACTGTATATGACGAAGTCACGGTGTCCTCGTCGACGACAGTCACCGTGGCGCCGAATTTGACGGTGTCGCCCGAGAGCTTCCATATGTCGATTATCTCGGCGCGGGCAAGCTTGTCCTGAAGCTCCGCAATGCTGGCCTCGTTACTTTCCTGCTCGGATTTGGCGGCTTGGTATTCCGTATTCTCGGGCAGGTTGGGATCATCCGCGAGCGCATCCTTGATGCGTTCGCCGATACGCGGGCGCTCGAGCCGAACGCGGCGCCTCAGTTCGGCTTGCAGACTGGCGTAACCCTCGGCTGTCGTGGGCAGCTTCCGAACCGGTGTTTCGATATCGTCACTCATTGGGGCCTGTGCCTGGGTCCGGTGAAGAATGTGCATGTGCACGCCCCCTGCTACGCTCCTTGGTTGGAATTCCCCTTGGCGCTACGAGGGGATAGCCGCGGATCAGCGCCCGCCTTCCCCAACTACAGCAGGAACACGTTGCTCTGTGTTTACAGGGCTATCTCAGCTCGGAACCAGTATCGTTGACGCCGGGCGGCTCCTCGGTCATTCCCCCGCCAGCGCTTCAGTGGCTTCGGGCGAACGCCTGCGTGCGTCGGACTTGCCGAACCCCGAACTCGCCGGCAGCTGCAGGACGGTCGCGCACTGACCCTCGCTGAGCCTTGTCACGAGAACCATCCTGCCGTTGGCAAGCTCCAGCGCGTCATGGTGCACGTGCGATTGGCGGGCATCGATTCGTCGAAACCGGGCAAGTCGCTCGCCCTGCATACCAAACCGGAAGCTCGGCAGCAGGCGGGCGAAGGCGTGGGCCGTCTCGATCTCGCGGTCGAAAACGAGTTCGGTGCCCGGGAGAAGGCAGACTGCTACTCCCGGCTCGCCCACCGCCGCGAAGCCGCGGGTTTCGGTTCCGGGGAAACTGGTAGAAATCAGCCGGTCGCCTAAGTTGGCCGCCCGCGACCTGACAGCGTGAAGGCTATAATCGCACATCGAGCAATTCTCCTCGGAGAGATAAATGAACGTCCCCCGCGTGGAATAGTTTCACAATCGGCGCAGGAACGCCCCGGAATTCCACTACGAGCCGCTCCACGAAGATCCGCTGTTGGCACGCCGGTTAAAGCGCGATGAGATAGATGCAATCTTTGGGAAACACCGCACCTCACTGGGTAGCAACCTTCCGATCCTCTCCGGCATCCGCGTCGGTTGCTTTAACCCGCATGCCGTCGGCAAGCGCCACCGGTGGGTTGAGGATGACGCGTTCGCCGGCATTGAGGCCCTGCTTGATTTCGACTTGGGCTCCATTGTCGGCGGCAAGCTCGATGTGCCGCAAATGTGCCTTGCCGTCGGCAAACACCGCTACGCTCAATCCACGCTCATCGAAGATCACGGCTTCAGCCGGAACGATCTTGACGGCTTGCGTGCGCGGCAAGCTGAACCGGACCGTGCAGTAGAGGCCGGGATGGAGGGTTCCGTCGGGATTGTCGATATCGACTTCCGTCAGCAGCGTGCGCGTTCCGGCCTGTAGCGCGTTGGCATTGCGCGCGACGGTGCCGTGAAATGTCCGCCCTGGAATTTCCGGGACGGTGACATCGGCCTGCGATCCATCCTTGATCGCCAGCGCCGCGTCCTGGGGCACGTAGGCTTGCACGCGCAGCGTGTTGATCCGCGCAATGGAGAACAAGGGGGTGCCATTTGCGGTATCCGCTGTGACGAGGCCGCCGGTGTCGATCTGGCGGGCCGTGATGACGCCGTCGAAAGGAGCGGTCACGCGCTCGAAGCTTGTCAGTTGCTCGAGCCGCGAGACCTGCGCCTTCTGCGCCTCGAGATTGGCGGCTGCCACTCGTACCCCCGCTGATTGCGAGGCGAGGGCGAGGCGATCGTTGTCGCCCTGTTGCTGCGATTGCCAGCCCTGCGCAACGAGGCGCCCGGTGCGTTCGTTCGTCGCATGCGCGAGTTCCTCACTTGCGCGCGCCTGGACCAGCGCGGCTTCGAGCTGCATCTGCTGGGCACGCGCCTGGGCCAGCTGCTGATCGAGGTCCGGCGCGGCGATCGTGGTCAGGAGATCGCCGGCATGCACGCGGCTGCCGATGTCAACGTTGCGCTTGCTGATATATCCCGTCGCTCGCGCAAACAGCGTGGCGCTTTCGAATGCATCCATCGTGCCCGTCAGATCGAGCTGCCTCGGTTCGGTATTCGCGTTCACCGACCTGGTGCGGACCGTGGGCACCATGGTCTGCTCGCGCTGTAGGGTTTCCTCCGCCGTCGTCTTGTTCTGCGCGTGGCGCCAGCCGCCATAGCCGGCGAGGCAGGCGACGATCGCGAGAGCGGCGAGGGCGGTGCTCCAGGCGATGCGGCGCCGCCGGCGGTTCGTGCGATCATGATCGGGCGCAGTAGCATTGGGTGTGTTCGGCATGTGCCCTTCGTCGCTCATGTTGGCGTCTCCTTGGTGCCGCCGCGGGACTCGGACACCGCAACGCGCCCATACCGATCCACGACCGAGTACAGGTAGGGCACGATGAGTAGCGTGGTGGCGGTGCCCACCAAGACCCCGCCGATCACAGCGCGTGCCAGCACCGCGTTCTGCTCTTCGCCGGCGCCCGCGAGGGCCATCGGTATCATGCCGACCACCATGGCGGCGGCTGTCGTCAAGACGGGCCGCAGCCGGGCCTTGCCCGCCTCGAGAGCCGCTTGCGTGGCCTCCACGCCCGCCTGGCGCCGGTCGCGGGCAAACGCGACCAAGAGGATCGAGTTCGCCGAGGCGACGCCCATTGCCATGATCGCGCCCATGAGCGAGGGCACGCTCTGTCGGGGGAGTTACCGAGCCCCGCTTCACCGCCGTCAGGTTGCGTGTTCCGCACGCGCTGCCCGCATGCCGTTGCTGGCTGTGCCGAGAGTGTGCCTGTGTTGAGGGAAATTGCGCCCGGCCGACGCGTTGCCTGTCTTCGCGACGACGTGGTGGCCCAGGGTGCGTGAGATGCGCAATGTTCTGTGCGGCGAACCGCAGTCGTGCGCGCCGACACAGCAGTCGCGGATGGCAATAGGTGCGGACCCATTCGATCGCCGTCCTTGCACCGTCGAGCAGCAGCGTCCAATCCTTAGAAATCCGAGACCTGTCCGACGCCAAATTCGGCGAAGCGCCCTGGCCGGTAGGGTTTTGGATCGACGATCGGCGCCGCGCCCGTCACCAGGTCCGCGATGAGGTGCCCCGATCCGGGGCCGATACCAAAGCCATGGCCGCTGAAGCCCGCGGCCAATATCAGTCCGGGCAGGGCGGACGCCTCGCCGATGACCGGCACGCCATCGGGTGTCGAGTCGATGTAGCCGCCCCATGCGGCGGTGATCTTGGTGTCCTTCAGCGCCGGCAACAATTCGAGGCCGCGCCGATGTGTGAGTTCGATCGTGCTCTGATCCGGCGCGGGATCCAGAATGCGAACGCGCTCCATTGGTGTTGGCTCGCCCACGCGCCAACGCTGGAGCGTTTCGTGTCCGGATCTGACGCCTTCAAGGCCGCCGGGGAACAAATTGCGCCACCGGCGCAAGAACATCGGCAGGAATTGCGGAGCAAAGCGGAGCTGCTGCGCCGTTGGATCGATGCGGCCTCGGCCACTAATGGCGAGCGTATAACCGCCATCACCGCGTTTCGTAACCGAAACGGTGGAGGTGTGGAGTGCGTCCGGCAGCCCTTTTGCGCCTCCCGAGACGGACAGAATGGACGAGCGGATCGAGGCGAGCGGAAGGCGGATGCCGACCTGGTGGCAGAAAGACGAGGACCACGCGCCGCCCGCCAATACGACGACATGCGTGCGAATTGCGCCGCGCTCCGTCACGACTGCGCTCACGCGGCCGCCTTCGGTCTCCAATCCGCGGGCCGCGCACATTTGGTGTACTGTGCTTCCACGCCTGAGGATGGTCCGCGCTACCGCCGGCGCAGCATTGGCAGGATCGGCGATGCCGTCGGTTGGCGAGAAGACCCCACCCTTCCAGGCGCCCCCCGTCGCCGCGCCTCGCTGCGTTGCCGCGGTCGTATCGAGCATGTGCGTGGTTACGCCGACTGTTCGAGCGAAGTCGCGCCAGCGTGCCCAGCCCGCGAGTTCGGCCTCGTCGTTGCTGAGGTACAGAAGGCCGCAGCGAGAGAAACCTGTGCTCTCGCCACTTTCAGCGCCAAAGCTCTCCCACAAGTCGAGGCTCTTGGTCGCCATCGGCAACTCTCGGGCATCGCGGTTTTGCTGGCGGCACCAGCCCCAGTTTCGGCTGGACTGCTCGGCTCCGATCCGCCCCTTCTCCACGAGAGCGACGCTGAGGCCCCGCAGGGTGAGATAGTAGGCCGCGAATACCCCGATGATGCCGCCTCCGATGACCACCACATCGGCGCTGGAGGGAAGATCCGGCGAGGTCTCGATATGGCTGAGTGGCGCGGGCATCCTGGCTTCCTAGATTTCGCTCGTCGCAGCGTAAGTCGCCCATCGGCGCGTGCGGCGCTGGATTGGATGACAGCCCAGCATTTTATGCTGTATCCTCCCCGTGTCACAAGACTGCGTTCTGCCCGAACGACATGACGTTAGTGATGGGCTATGGATGCAGGACAAGTGAGCTTTCGGCTCATTGTGCCAAATTTTCTGCTGTGCCTTCTGGCGCGCGCTCAACGGAGAGACTTCAATGAAGCTGGATCGGATCGACATCAAGATCCTCCACGAGCTCCAGAAGAACGGCCGCATCACCAATGTCGAGCTCGCCGAGCTGGTCAATCTGTCACCCAGTCCATGTCTCATGCGTGTGAAGAGATTGCAGACCGAGGGCTACATCGAGGGCTACGCGGCCCAGATCAACGTGCGCAAGCTGGGACAGACGTTGACCGTATTCACAGAAGTTACGTTGAAGAACCATAGGCAAATCGATTTTGCTCGTTTCCTGGCGGCGGTCGACAAGGTCGACCAGCTGATCGAATGCCATCTCGTCTCGGGAGGTTACGACTACATGCTGAAGTTCGTCACCGCCAGTATCGGCGAATATCAGACGATCATGGAGCGCCTGACGGACATGGATATCGGTATCGACAAGTATTTCAGCTTCGTCGTCCTCAAGTCGCCCATCGTGCGCTCGCAGATGCCGCTGACCAGCCTCTTTCAAGCTTGATTGCCGGCCACGCCAACCGCTCCTAAGGATGGCAATACGCCCGCACCTCTTCGGGATTCTGTTCCAGATTATCGAGCCAGCCCGGATCGAGTTTGGGCACCGAAGAGAACAGAAGCCGCGTATAAGGGTGCTGCGGTGCCGCCAATTCGGTCGACGTGATCTGCTCGACCTTCTGACCGCGGTACATCACGACGACCTCGTCGCAGATCGCCTCGACGACGGACAGGTCATGGCTGATGAAAACATAGGAAATGCCGAGCTCGCGCTGCAACTCCTTCAGCAACTCGACCACCGCAGCTGCCACGACCGTGTCGAGAGCTGACGTGATTTCGTCGCACAAGATGAGCGTCGGTTCGGCAGCAAGCGCTCGAGCAAAATTCACCCGCTGTTTCTGGCCGCCCGAAAGTTCTCCCGGCAATCGATGGCGCACGGACTTGGGGAGACGGACCAGGTCGAGAAGTTCGCCGACGCGCGCATCGCGCGCCTTGCCCCGCATGCCGTGGTAGAAGGTGAGGGGACGCCTCAGGATGTCCTCCACCGACTTCGCCGGGTTGAGTGCGGTGTCGGCATGCTGGAACACGATTTGAATCTGGCGGAGTTCGTTGCGGGTACGGTTGCGGCCGGTCTTCCCCAATTCGCGGCCGTTGAAGATGATGTCGCCGGCATGAGCGGGCAGGATCCCGGCGATCGCCCGGGCAAGCGTTGACTTGCCGCAGCCGGACTCGCCGATGATGCCGAGATTTCGCCCCCGATCCAGCCTGAGGCTGACCGCCTGGACGGCATTGATCAGCGGTTGTCCATCGCGCGAGCGAGGGCCATAGCCGACTGACAGATTGTCGATTTGAAGCAAGGGGCGTTTCGTCGTGCCTTCGTCAGGTCCCCGTTGTTGCGCCTTCGGCCTGAACGCGGCCAGCAGTTCTCTTGTATAGGGATGCTGGGCCTTATCGAGGATGTTTTGGGTCGTCCCCGTTTCCTGGACCGCGCCGTCCCTGAGCACGACGATCCTGTCGGCGATCTGGGCGACCACCGCCAGATCGTGCGAGACGTAGACCCCGGCGATATTGTGCTGCGCTGTGACAGCTTTGAAGGCCCGCAGCACCTCAACCTGGGTCGTGACATCGAGTGCCGTGGTGGGCTCGTCGAAGATGACGACCTTCGGCTGGCCGATCAGAGCCATTGCGGCGGCAAGGCGCTGCAACTGACCGCCCGAGACCTGGTGCGGATAGCGGTTGCCGATCGTTTCCGGGTCCGGCAATGACAGCGCCTTGAACAGTGAAAGCGCTTTTCCTTGCGCCTCGGCAGGCGACATGAGCCTGTGGATCCGCGCCACCTCGACAACTTGATCCATGATGGTGAGTGCGGGGTTGAAGGCGGCGGCAGCGCTCTGTGGCACGTAGGCGACGCTCGTCCCGCGAATAGCGGCGCGTTCCGCCTCCGAAAGCCTCACCATGTCAACACCCGCCACCCGCACCTCGCCTCCGGTGATTGCGCAGCCTTGCCGGGCGTAGCCCATGAGCGTCATGGCAATGGTCGTCTTGCCCGAGCCGCTTTCGCCGATAAGGGCGACGATATCGCCTTCGGCGATGTCGAGGCTGACACCCTTGATGATCTCGACCCGCCTGCCCGCGTCGGTCGTTGCCTCAACCCTGAGATTGCGGATCTCGACGAAGTTTCCGGTCATTCGGCGCTCCGGTCGCGGATCTTGCTCGGCAGGTTGTCGATCAGAAGATTGACGCTGATGGTGAGACTCGCGATGGCGAGTGAAGGGAAGATCACTGCCGGTGCGCCAAAGGGCAGGCCGGCAATGTTCTCGCGAACCAGCGCTCCCCAGTCGGCGTAGGGCGGTTGCACGCCGAGCCCGAGAAACGACAGGCCGGAGAGCAGCAGCACGATGAAGACGAAGCGCAGGCCGAGATCGGCAAGCACGGGACCACGAATATTGGGAAGGATCTCTGAGGCGATGAGATAGGGCAGGCGTTCGCCCCGAATGCGGGCGACCACCATAAAGTCCATCGTGTTGACATTGAGAGCGAGCGCGCGGGCGAAGCGATAGGCGCCCGGAGTGTAGATCACCGACAGCGTCGCAATCAGCGCTGGGATCGACGAACCGACCGCGGCGACCACGACGAGGCCGAACAGCTTGCTGGGAATCGAGTTGAGCGCATCGAGAAACCGGCTCAGCACGGTGTCGAGCCACCCTCCGGCAACCGCCGCAGTCATGCCGAGCGCGACGCCGCTGAAGCAGGCGATGGAGACGGCGGCGAGCGAGATGCCCAGCGTGTAGCGCGCGCCCATCAGAATGCGCGAAAAGATATCCCGGCCAAGATAGTCGGAACCGAACCACAGATCCCAGCTTACAGGTCCGAAATAATCGGCGTCGACGATCTCGCCGACGGAATGCGGGATAATGTGCGGAGCGAAAAGAGCGACGCCGGCCCAGAGAAGGATGATGCCCAGCGCAGACAGGCCTACGAGATTGAAGCGATAGCCCAGCCGCATGCCAAGCCGTCCTGGCGAAGCCGGATACGTCATCGGAGCCTCGGATTGGACAGGACGGCAATAATGTCGGCAGCCGTGATCAGTGTCAGATAACCCAGGCAGAAGATCATCGCGCATGTCTGGATCAGCGGCAGGTCGCGGGTCGAAACAGCGTCGACCATCAGCTTTGCGACACCGGGATAGTTGAAGATGGTCTCCACGATGATCACACCGCCGAGCAGATAGGACAGCGAAAGCGCGACCGCATTGACGATGGGGCCGAGCGCGTTGGGCAGTGCATGTCTCAGCACGAGCCGGGGGCGCGAGGCGCCCTTGAGCAGAGCCATCTCGACATAGGGCGTGTTCAATGTCTCGACCACGGCGGCGCGGGTCATGCGGATCATCTGCGCCGAAACGCCGAATGTGAGCGTCATGACCGGCATGGCGTAGATCCGCACCAGGTCATAGAACGACTTGATCTCGTTGGTGAGGGACAGGGCTGGTAGCCATTTGAGATAGACTGCGAAGAGCAGCACCGCGAGCGTCGCGATCATGAACTCCGGCACCGAGATGATGCCGATGGTCCCGATGGTCACGATGCGATCGTACAGCGTGCCGCGCCACATCGCAGAGGTGATACCAAGCGTCAGCGCGAGCGGCACGGCAATCGAGGCGGTCAATCCAGCGAGCTTCATCGTATTGACAAACCGTCCGCGTATCAGAGTGGCGATCGGGACATTGTTCGCATAGGACGTGCCGAAATCGCCCTGAAAGAGGCCGGCCATCCATCTCAGGAATCGCATGATCGCGGGATCGTTGAGATGCATCGCCTTGCGCAGGCCCTCGACGGCTTCCGGCGTCGCGGACTGCCCGAGCAGGATCGTAGCTGTATCGCCGGGAAGGAGCGCGGTCGCAAAGAAGACGGCGAAGGAAACTATCACGAGCGTGATCAAGGCGATGAGAAGCCGCCTCACCACAAGCGACGAAACTTGTCTTCTCACATTCGCGCTCCCGCACCACGCCGGTCATTTTCTTCAGCCCCGGTTCCCATGGCCGGATCCGGAGCCGTGACCTCGCCGACGCCGATCAGGCGGTAAGCCAGACGTACTCAGCGAAAGCGTAGCCCATCATGCCGCCGAGCGGGTTGGGCTCCAGTCCCTTCAGCTTAGCAGTGATGGCATCGATGTTGGAGATGTAGGCCGGAATGATGGTGCCGGCTTGTTCCGATACCAGGACCTGCATCTCATTGTACATCTCGCGACGCTTGGCCTGATCGAGCAAGCCGCGGGCTTCAAGCAGCATCTTGTCAAATTTTTCCGAGTTGAAACGGCTCTCGTTCCATGGCGCATCCGACTTGTAGAGCAGGGAGAACAGGATGTCGGGCGTCGGACGCGGGTTAATATTGCCGAAATGGATCGGCGCCTTCAGCCAGTAGTTGCTCCAGTAGCCGTCGGAGGGCACGCGCTTCATATCGAGCTTCATTCCGATCTGCGCAGCCGTGGCCTGGATGATCATGGCCATGTCGATCGCCGAACCAGGCGCCTCGGAGGTGATAACCTCAATGGTCTGACCGAGTACGCCGGCCTTCTGGAAATGGAATTTGGCTTTGTCGGGATCGAACGATTTGGGCTTGAGGGCCGCGTTGTGGTAGACGTTAGCGGGCGATACGGGTTGGTCATTGCCGACGACACCGAAGCCGCGCAGGGCCGATTTGACGATCTGCTCGCGGTTAACCACGTATTTCATGCCCTCCCCGAAATCCCGGTTGTTACCGGGTGCCATATCCATGCGTATATTCAGGTCGGTGTAGGTGCCCGACGTGGTCGTGGACAGTGCGAAGCCATTCTGGCCTTCGAGGAGGCGCACCGATCGCGGGTTGATCGAGGCAGCGAGATGAATATCGCCGGACAGCAGAGCATTGATCCGGGCGTTTTCATCGGGGATGGCGAAGAACTCGAATGAATCGACGTTCGGGCCGCCTTTGAAATAGTTCGGATTCCGCACGCCGACCGAGCGCTCGCCGGGGGTGAACTGCTTGCACTTGAAGGCGCCGGTCCCGTTGCCCGAGGAGAAATCGGTCGTTCCGTCGGCCACGATCATGAAGTGATGCATCGACAGGATCGTCGGCAGATCAGCGTTGGGGCTCGCCAGCGTGACCTCGACGGTGTTCTTGTCCACGGCCTTGAAGTCGGTCATCTGGGATGCGATCGCCGCGACCTTCGATCCGGTCGCCTTGTCCAGATGGCGCTTCAGCGAAAAGATGACATCGTCGGCGCTGAGGTCCTTGCCGTTGTGGAAGGTGACGCCCTTTTTCAGCTTGATCGTCCAGGTCTTGGCATCGCCACTTTCGATCGACTCGGCGAGCTCCATCTGGGGCACACCTGCCTGGTCGAGAAATGTCAGGCGGTTGTATAAGGAGCAGCAACGCACATAGTCGGTCGAGAGCGAGGCTTTGGCCGGGTCGAGCGTGTCGGCGGTCGAGGAGGACCAGGCCGCCGCTTTCATGGCGCCGCCCTTCACCGGCGTCGCCGCCACCGCTTCCGACGCGCGGCCGAAGACCGCGTTGGCGGCAGCCAAAGCCACACCATTGGCGAGCATCAACTTCAGAAGGTCGCGGCGCGAAGCTCCGCGACGAATAGCGCTCTCGACCATGGCATCGTCTGAACAAGACCAGTTCGTCGTCGTGTCGCTCATGTTAATCCCTCGTCGCTGGAAGGCTACGGCTCATGTTGCGGTGAGCGGCAGATTGTTCTGTCGCGCAATTGTGGTGGACGCCGGCGTGGTCCCGTCAAAACGACCATGCCGCGTCTCCACTCAGGACTGCATTCTTTCCCGCGATCGAAGTCTCGCAGGATAGTCCCGCGGCTTCGGTCGAAAAAACCGTGGGCCGCGGCACAAAATTGCGAAGATGCCTCGGTTTCTAGTATTTCGAACCTGCTTGCAGCCGACTCATTGTGCATGCCTATTAATATTGCAGCGCGGCGCGAACTTCGGCATCGGCCAGCGTATCGTCGAGCGTTCTGGCGGTGCGCTCGATGATCGCTTCGATATCGGACTCGGAGCAGCAGAGCGGCGGGGCATAGCCCAACACGCCGGTCGGGAAAGCGCGGATGACAAGGCCGTACTTCCAGGCGCGCTCGAAGATGCGCTTTGCTGGTTCGGCCGTGGCGGGAAGCGGTGTCTTGCGTTCTTTGTCGGTAACAAGTTCGATGGCGGCCAGCATGCCACGGCCGCGCACGTCCCCGACGAGGGGGTGATCCTTGAGCGATCGCAGGCCGGCCATCAGCCGTGCACCCGCCTTCGCGCCATTTGCAAGCAAGCCGTTTTCGTAGAGACACAGCACTTCCAGAGCCACCGCGGCACTGACCGGATGCGCGGAGTAGGTGTAACCATGGCCAACGGCGCTTGAGCCCGCGGCATCGGCGATCGTGTCGTAGACATGATCCGACAAAAAGACCGCGCCCATTGGTACGTATCCAGAGGTCAATCCCTTGGCGACGGTCATGAGATCCGGAACGATGTCGTCCTCGCTGCACGCGAAGAGCGGCCCGGTCCTGCCGAACCCGGTAATGACCTCGTCTGCCACGAAGAGGATGCCGTGCGCCTGGCACCGCGCGCGCATCGCTTTCATCTAGCCCTTGGGCGGCACCAGCACGCCGCCTGACCCCTGGATCGGCTCGGCATAGAATGCGGCGACGCGTTGCGGGCCGCCGATCTCCTCGATTTTCGCATCGAGCGCTGCCAGCGAGGCTGCGATGATGGCATCCCCGTCCTCTCCGGCCGGATTGCGATAGACATAGTGCGAGGGGATCGTGTGCTGCCAGCTGAGCGGCACGCCGAACCCGGCGTGGAAGGCGGGCAGGGCTGTCAGCCCGGCGCCAACGGTCGACAATCCGTGATACCCCTGTTCGACCGAGATGAAATGCTCGCGCTGCGGCTCGCACCTGGCGTGTCCAGTAGTAACGGATGAAGCGCACGGTGCTGTCGACTGCATCCGAGCCACCGAGCGTGAAGTAGACGTGGTTCAGGAGCTCGCTGCGCCAGCTCTGCCGCAAGCCGGATCGCCGATTCCGAGCCGAGGCTGAAGTAGCCTGTTGCATAGGGAAGCTCCTGCATCTGCGTGGCAGCAGCTGCAACGATGCTCTCGTGCCCATAGCCGGCATTGACGCAACAGAGCCCGGCAAAGCCGTCGACGAGTTGATGTCCGGAAGCATCCGTCACCGTCGCTCCCTTGGCCGACTTCAGTACCGTGACGCCGGCGCTCTCGTGACCCCGATAGGATGCGGCCGGGTGGACGAGATGTGCCCGATCGAGCTCGATGAGCGAATTGCTGAGCATCAAAGTCTCCGCTTATCCGAAAGCCTGGTTGGCGAGGGCGAAAGTGGTAAATGGCGCGCAGGTGGATCGCGCAACGACAGGGCGCTGCATGGCAATGCCCTCGTCCACCCGGACGAGTCCTTTGTCTGTGAGCCAGGCGCCCAATTGAGAGGCCTCGGCAGTATCCACGCGAACGAAGCGTCCTTCCCGCCCAGCCATGAAATAGGCGAGCAGAGCCTTCCCATCGTCCGCGTTCGCGGCCACGACGGGACCGATCACCTCGCCTCTGCCGAATCCTCGTAGCGCCGCAAATCCAGTAAGCCCCTGGCCATAACAGAGCACAGCGAGTTGGCCGACCTTCGCAAGCGCACGAAGCAGATCTCTCCGGTCTGCGCCGTACGCGCTTCTGTCGAGCTCGAGGATCCCGAAGATATCACGCGACTCGGCCGGCCGGACTTTGGTGGGCGGGGCGATATGCAGGACCTGTCCTTGATGCTGGACGATCGTTCCGGCCCGGCAAAAGCCGAGCTTTTGATAGAGTGGCATGCCCTCGCCGGTTGCAACGAGCTTGAGCGCGCGCGAGCCCGCCAGCGCGATGACTGCCTTCATGAGCTGACGACCCAATCCGCGCCCGCGGGCGGCTTCATCGACGATGACCATGTTGATAGTTGCGACATCCCTCTTGTAGGGCGTCATCAGAACGGTCCCGAGCACGGTTGAAGCATTCGCCTCCATTGCGACGAATCCCGCGCTCAGATCGAGTGCCATTTGCCAGTCCTCGAGGCGGTGCGGCCAGCCGGCTTGACGCGAAAGGCGCAACGCACCTTCGAGATGTTCGGAGCGGAAGGTGCTGAGCGATATTGTGCTCGAGATCATCGACTGGTTTTCCTGTCCGGCACCAATCTCGTATTTTGGCGATGTGCAAATCGTCTGAAGGCCGCCGCGCGAACGATATCTTCCACCGCAGCGGGCGGAAAAGCCGCATCTTATGCCGCGCTGGCGCTCTATTGTTGCGGTCCTGACATCGTGCGAGCGCACCAGGACAGGAATGATGAGCCAGTTTCGTCCGAAATACGTGACTTTCGACTGCTACGGCACGCTGACGAATTTCCAGATGGCGGAAGCGGCGCAGGATCTCTATCGCGCGCATCTTCCAGCACCGCAGATGGCTGCGCTCGTGCGGGATTTCGCGGCGTATCGGCTCGACGAAATTCTCGGCGACTGGAAACCCTATGCCGTCGTGATCCATAACGCGCTGGAGCGTGCATGCAAGCGCAATGACGTCGCCTTCAAGCCCGAGCATGCGCAGATGGTCTATGAACGCGTGCCGAGCTGGGGGCCGCATCCCGACGTTCCTGCCGGCCTTGCCAAGGTCGCCAAGGAGATTCCGCTCGTCATCCTCTCCAACGCCATGAATGCGCAACTGCCGTCCAACGTAGCCAAGCTCGGGGCGCCCTTTCACGCCGCGCTCACGGCCGAACAGGCCCAATCCTACAAGCCTCGCATGAAGGGCTTCGAGTTCATGTTCGATACGCTGGGCTGCGGGCCTGAAGACGTGGTGCACTGCTCCTCGTCCTTCCGCTATGACCTGATGACGGCTCACGACCTCGGCATCAAGAACAAGGTGTGGGTCAATCGGGGGCACGAGCCCGCCAACCCCTATTATGGCTATGTCGAAATCAAGGATATCGGCGACCTGCCGGGTGTGTTCGGACTCTGAGTCGGCGGGATCCGCGGTGAAATATGTCTCCTACTGGCACGATACCGCACCACGCTTCTCCGGCGGCGCCGAAGGTCCCGTCGACGGGCACTATGACGTTGCGGTCATCGGTGGCGGCTTCACGGGCCTTGGAGCTGCGCGCCAGCTCGCCAGGGCGGGAACGAAGGTCGTTGTGCTCGAGGCGGACCGGGTAATCGGCGGCGCATCGGGCCGGAACGGCGGGCATCTCAACAATGGTCTGGCCCACAGCTATCTCGCCGCCAAGGCGGAATTAGGCAAGGAGCGCGCCGTCGCGCTTTACCGCGCGCTCGACACCTCGATCGACACGCTCGAGGCGTTGATTGCGGAGGAGCGCATCGCGTGTGATTTCCGCCGCGCCGGCAAGCTGAAGCTCGCCTCCAAGCCGAAGCATTTCGATGCCATCGCGCGGAATTTCGAAGCGGTCCATCGCGAGGTTGATCCGGACACAGCATTGCTGTCCGCCCGGGATCTCGGCGCGGAAATCGGCTCGCCCTTCTTTGGCGCGATGCTCTCGAAGAAGAGCGCGATGATGCATATGGGGCGCTATGGCGTCGGACTGGCCGAGGCGGCCAAGCGTCGCGGCGCGACCATCTTCGAGAACGCGCCGGTCACCGCGCAGGCGCGGGAAGGATCGCGCCACCGCCTGACGACGTCCCGCGGCAGCGTCACCGCGGAGCAGGTCGTGCTGGCGACGGGCGCCTACACCATGCCGAATTTCGGCTATTTCCGTCGGCGCATTATCGCCGTCGGCAGCTTCATCATCGCGACCCGTCCGCTGGACGTGGCCGAAATCGCGAAGACCATGCCGGGCAACCGCACTTGCGTCACTTCGATGAACGTTGGTAATTATTTTCGGCTGGCACCCGACAATCGCCTGATCTTTGGCGGACGTGCACGCTTCTCGGCGACATCAGATCAGCGTTCGGACGCAAAGAGCGGCGCAGTGCTCGTTGACGGTCTCGCGCGAATTTTCCCGCAACTTGCCAGCATACCGATCGACTATTGCTGGGGCGGGCTCGTCGACATGACCAGCGATCGCTTTCCACGCGCCGGCTATCAGGACGGGCTATGGTATGCGATGGGCTATTCCGGCCATGGCGCGCAGCTGTCGACCCATCTCGGCATGACGATCGCCGATGCGATGCTTGGACGCGAAGACCGGAATCCGATGAAGGGCCTCGACTGGCCCGCGGTGCCCGGTCATTTCGGCAAGCCTTGGTTCCTGCCGCTGGTGGGAATGTACTACAAGATGCTTGATCGCATTCAGTAGCCTGGCGGGGACAAATGCGCGCCCGCGCTTGCAGAACATCGAGGGCCGATCTGTCTTGAGCGTTTGCCCGGATACCGGAGAGGGCGCGGACGTGCGCCTTCTCCGCTCCGTGGCCGCTTAGCCCAATCCGCCGATGTGGAAGGTTTTCATCTCGAGGTATTCCTCGATCCCGACCTGCGCGCCCTCGCGCCCCAGGCCGGATTGCTTGACACCGCCGAACGGGGCTACCTCCGTCGACACCATGCCGGTGTTGAGGCCGACCATGCCTGCTTCCAGCGCTTCCGCAACGCGCCAGGATCGCTTCAGGTCTCGGGTATAGAAATAGGCGGCAAGGCCGAAGGGTGTAGCGTTTGCGATGGCAATCGCCTCCTCGTCGGTCTCGAAACGGAAGAGAGGCGCGACGGGACCAAATGTCTCTTCATGCGCCAGCACCATGTCGGTGGTCGCCTCGGTGAGGACGATCGGCGCGGTAAATTGCGGGCCCTTGGGTAACGTCACGGGTTGGCCGGCGATACGAGCGCCCTTGGACAGCGCATCGGCGACATGCCGGTTGATCTTGCTGATCGCCGCCTCGTTGATCATCGGCCCGATCGTCACGCCCTGCTCGAGGCCAGATCCCACCTTCATGGTCTTGACGCGGGCGACGAGCTTGTCTGCGAAGGCATCGTAAACGCCAGCCTGCACAAGGATCCGATTGGCGCAAACGCAGGTCTGCCCGCCATTGCGGAACTTCGACATGATTGCGCCCTCGACCGCGAGTTCGAGATCGGCATCGTCAAAGACGATGAAGGGTGCATTTCCGCCGAGCTCGAGGCTCACGCGCTTGATGCTGTCCGCGGCACCGCGCATCAGCAGTGAGCCGACGCGGGTCGAGCCGGTAAACGAGATCTTGCGCACCGTCTCGTTGGCCATGATCTCGGCGCCGATCTCGGTCGGCAGGCCGGTGACAATGTTGATGACGCCTGCGGGAATTCCGGCGCGCTCGGCCAGCCCGGCGAGGGCCAGCGCCGAATAGGGCGTTAAGTCCGATGGCTTGATCACGACGGTGCATCCCGCCGCGAGCGCCGGAGCCACCTTGCGCGTGATCATCGCGTTCGGGAAATTCCAGGGCGTGATGACAGCGCATACGCCAACCGGCTCCTTGAGGACGACGATGCGCCGATCGGGCGTCGGTGACGGGATTGTCGTGCCGCCGATCCGCCGGGCCTCCTCCGCGAACCATTTGACGAAGGAGGCGCCGTAGCGGATCTCGCCTCTGGACTCTTCCAACGGCTTGCCCTGTTCGAGCGTCAGGATGCGCGCCAGGTCGTCGAGATGAGCGATCATAAGGCCGTGCCAGGCTTCCAGAAGCGCGGCGCGCTCGGCGTTCGTCTTGGCGCGCCAGGCCGGGTACGCCTCGGCGGCAGCGGCAATAGCGGCGCGCGTCTCATCTCGCCCCATGTCTGGTACGGTACCAAGAGCAGTCTGCGTCGCCGGCTCGATCACGTCGATCGTCTTGCCCGAGAGCGCCCCGACCCAATGGCCGCCGATCAAACCCTGCTGGCGGAAGAGGTTTTTGTCGCTGAGTTTCCGCATGTCTCATCCTTCTCCTAGGATCAGCCGAAAGGCGCTGCTGCGGGGATCTGCGGTGGGCAGCTGACCGGAATCGGAGCCCAGCCTCACGCCACCGTGACGTAGATCTTGCGGACGGTCTCGATGGTCTTCCACACGCCCGTAAATCCGGGCTTCATGACGAAGCTGTCGCCGGCCGTGAAGGTCATGGGATCTCCGCCGTCCGGCGTGATCTCGATCACGCCGGCGAGGATGTGACAGAACTCGAACGTCTCTCCCTTGATGGAGCGCGTTTCGCCCGGTGTCGCTTCCCATACGCCGGTATGCACGAGCTCACCCTTGGCCACGTCTTGCGCCCAGGTCTTGTAGTGGGGAGCGCCGGCAATGAGCCGCTCTGGGGTTGGGCCGGACTCCTTTGGAGCGAAGGTCGGATTGGAATCGATCAGTTTCAGCAGCAATTTGAACTCCTCTCAGTAGCCACGTGTGCGATCAATGAGCCCGATCAGATCCAGGCCCGCCTCGTATCGCTTGATGTTGTCGATCACCGCACGTGCGGCGGTCTCCGCCTGAGTTGCGCTTGCCACATGCGGGGTGAGCAGCACCTTCGGATGAGTCCAGAAGGCATGATCGGAGGGCAGCGGCTCCGGTTCAGTGACATCGATGACGGCGCCGGCGAGGTGACCGTCGTCCAGAGCGGCCAGGAGCGCGAGGTGATCGAGCTGCGCGCCGCGTCCCGCATGAATCAGCGCCGCGCCTTTCGGCAGCCGCGCAAACACACCGCGATCCAGAATCCCGCGGGTGTCCCCCGTGAGAGGAAGCAGGCAGACGAGGATGTCGATCTCGCTGAGCATTTGGCTGAGGCCGGCTTGGCCGCAATATGTTGCAACTCCTTCTATCGTCTTGGCTGATCGGCTCCAGCCACTCAAAGGAAAGCCGAAGGGCTTCAGACTCTCCAGCACGGCGCGGCCGAGCACGCCAAGTCCGAGCAGCCCAACCCGCTGGTCGGTAGCCTGCTTCTGCAGCAGAGGCCGCCACTGGCGTTGCCGCTGCAAATCGAGATAGGTAGGGAGGTTGCGGTGGAGCGCCAGCACCGCGAGTGTGACATATTCCTGCATCATCCGGATGATGCCATCTTCCACCATCCGTACCACCTTCACCTCGGATGGTATCGATGTTAGCGGAAATTGATCGACGCCGGCCCCAACTGAAAACAGGAGCTCGAGATTGCGATAGCATTCGAGCCCATGGGGCACCGTCCAGCTAATCACGTAGCGAACCTGGTCGGGATCGATCGTGGCGGAATCGATTGCGAAGGGGAGGTCGGGGAGCTCGCGAACGAAGGCGCTGCGAAAAACGGCTCCGCGCTCGGCGTCGGAATTGAACAGAAAAGCCATTAGTCGATTTTGCAGGCGCCGAAGATGGCGAACTCGCCGGATGGAAGGAGCATAACCGGACGAGGGTTCGTTTCCATGCCGAATGCGATTGCGATTTGGTGGATTGTTTCGCGCCACGGTCATTTTGAAATGCATTCTGCGGCGGCGTATGGTTTATGCTGGTTTCGCCCGGGCCGCTGGAGTGCGCCCGGAGTGAGATCATTCGATCGATATTGGGCTCATCGAGAGGGAGCCATGGATAGGCGCATCTCCAGTTCGTTTACGGTCGATACTTTTGAGGCACGTGCGGCCGATATCGATACGGTCGAGCTTGACTGGCTCCATGCGCTGTCAATTGGCGTCGGCTGGCCGCATCGCGCCGAGGACTGGCAGTTTCTGCGTGAGGTTGGCCACGGCATCGTGGCTCACGACGAAATCGGACGGGTCCTTGGATCGGCCATGTGGTTCCCCCATGGCTCGGACTTCGCCACCGTTGCCATGGTCATCACCTCTCCGCGTCTTCAGGCCCTTGGCACCGCGCAGTGGCTGATGAAGCGCGTTCTGTCCGAATGCAAGGGACGCAATCTGCGCCTCAATGCCACGCGCGCAGCGCGTAAGCTCTATCTGTCGCTCGGCTTCCGCCTTGAGAGAACGGTCTTCCAGCGTCAAGCCGAGGCGCGGCGGCCCGATGAGATGCCGCGCCCTCCCGAAGGAGCCGAACTGCATCGTCTGGATCAAGCCGATCTTGCGGCTGTCGCTGAACTTGATGCGCAGGGATTTGGTGCATGTCGCGTCGAGCTGCTCGCAGCTCTCGTGCAGCAATCCGTTGGCTTTGGCCTCTACCGGCGTGGCCGCCTCGAGGCCTTTGCGCTCTGCCGTCCGTTTGGGCGAGGGCATGTCATCGGTCCTGTGGTGGCTTCGAACGACAGAGACGCGATCGCAGTGGTGGCGCCGCATGTGACTGCCCATGATGGAGAGTTTCTGAGGCTTGATACGCACCTTGCTGACGGGGAATTCTCCTCCTTCGTCGCTCGGTCGGGCCTGGCCGTCTTCGACACCGTTACGACGATGTCGTTGGGAGGACACTTCCGCGATCCCAATGAGCGTTCTGGAGACATGCCCGTTACCTACGCGCTGGCAAGCCAGGCCCTTGGGTGAGGGCATATCGCGCCGCGAGCGGTCTTCCCGCGACGACGTCCTCGTTTGGATTCAAATGAGCGCGGCATCCGCGGCATTCCTAAATGACCGCGCAATTGGGGGCGATCGCGAAGATGGCCCGTCCGGTGATCTTGCCATCCCGCAGCTCATCGACCGCGCGCATGGCATCGCGAAGCGCGTAGCTATGCGTCACGAGCGCGCGGAGGCCAATAGCGGCATCGTCGAACCAGTCGACGTAGGTCGCGACGTCGCGATCGCCCTGCGTATCGCCACCGAAACATCCCTTGATCGCGATTCCGTGCAGTTGGATGAACCTTAGATCAAGCTCTGCTGGCCGGTGCGCGACGCCGACCACGACGACAGTGCCGCCCGGGCCGAACCCCGCTCGGCCCTTGCGCACGATGGCGAGCGCATCCGAGAAAGTCGAAGGCGCGGCGACGCAATCGATCACGTGATCGACGCCGCTCACCCCTTTGCCGTCGGCCCATTGGGCCATCGTCTCGACGAGGCCCGTCCGCGCCGTGTTGATGAGCCGCGTGGCTCCGAGCTGGTGGGCGAGGCCGAGCTTCTCTTCGTTCAGGTCGATCGCGAAGATCTCGCTCGCTCCCAGGGCGCGCGCAGCGACAATGGCCGCTCCGCCGACGCCACCTGAGCCGATGACCGCAACCGTGTCGTCGGGCTTGATCCGCGCGCTGTTCATGACGGCGCCCGCGCCTGTCACGACGGCGCAGCCGAGCACCGAGAGGGCCGGGTGACTGGAAGAGGTTGGGTAGAGATAAGCCTCGTCCGCGACCGTCCGCTCCGCCCAGGTGAAGATATCCGGCGTCGTCACGGTCCGGCCGTCAACCGTCAGCGTCACCGGCTCGACCCGCCGCGAGCCCAGAAAATCCCGCCGTGGCAGCCAGGACATGATGACGGTATCACCACGCTTGACCGCGCTCACACGCGGACCGGTTTCGGTCACGATGCCCAGGGCCTCGTGGCCGAGCAGGCGGCCGGGCGCGCCGTCCGGTGTGCGCGCGAGCTGGTCCAGCTGGTTCAGCTGGCTGTGGCAGATACCGCTTGCGATCACCTCGACCATCGCCTGATGTCCCACCGGTGCGGGAGCGACGATATTGGTCAGAACCGGCGCCCTGCTGCCGGGATAGCCGACGATGGCCTGCGTCACTCTGTGGTCCTCTTGATCGACGGGTTGCGGTGCGACTTGTAACTAGCCCGCGGTCTGCCGCTCCGACGTTCGTAGCGTGGGGTAGCGCGCCGCCAATTCCTCGAAGAGTTCTCGCACCAGCCCGGCATCTTCTTCGTGCCGGCCCGCTTTGAGGCGGGCGTCGAGCGCGTCGAACAGCTGGTGCTTGACGAAGAACCGCCACGCGACCGGCAGACGTGCCAGGATGCCGGTGAGTTCGCGATAGCGGGCCTCAGTCCAGCGCGCCTCGAAGGCGGTGCGATAGCTGCCGAAATCGAACACGTCCTTCTGCCGTTCCGGGCGCGCCTTCTGCATCTCCTGGCGCAGCTTGCGCGTCCCGTCCTCATCGACGCGGTTGCCGTCGATGACGACGCCGTACAGCCGGCGCGAGGCCTCGACCGTGACGTAGCCCGAGAGAACGTCGATCAGTACGCGGCGCGGCTCGCGCAGGAGAGGATCGCCAAATCCTCCAGCCCCCGCGCCGACCAGGCGGATCCGGTCGCCGGGCCTGCAAGGCACCACGTCGGTATTGCCGAGCGCCTCTGCGTCCGGCCGGTCGGGATTTCGTGTGAAGATCGCATTGGCGCCTGCGCCGCCACCCAGGACACCCCACGACGCGAAATACGTGCGGTCGCGATTGCGCGCCGTGACGGTGGTGCCCGGCGTGAACACCTCGAACTCCATCGTGAGGCCGAGCCCGCCGCGATAGGTTCCGGCACCGCCGGAGTCGGCCGCAAGGCAATAGCGCCGCACACGGATCGGCACTTCCAGCTCGTTGATCTCGACCGGCGTGTTGCGCAGGAAGGCATTGTTGGCGCCCGAGCCATCGCTGCCGTCACCATCCGCCATGCCGCCAGCACCGCCGCCGACCGGTCCGAGCGAAGCCATGACGCTGCGCCCGGCCTGGTCCATCGTCTTCACCGTGACGATCGCCATCCCGCCGGCCGAACAGGCGGGCAGGCGCTTGGGAATGGCGCGCGAGAACACGCCGAAAGTCAGCATGTGCGTGATTTTGCAGGTCAGGCTGCGCATGCCGACGGCCGCCGGCGCCGTCGCATTGACGACAGTCCCCTCCGGCAGGATGCAGCGAACCACGCGATCGAGCCCGGAATTGAGCAGAATGTCGCTGTTCAGCGTGTACAGGACATAATGGAATCCAACCAGCGCGAGCGCGTGGCGCGGCATGCCGCCGGTCGGCATGTTCAGGGAGGAGGCGAGCTGCGGGTCGCTGCCCGTATAGTCCATGACGGCCCGGCCGTTGTCGATCGTCAGCGTCAGTGCGACGCGCATCGGCTTGCCGTCCTCGCTGTCCTCGTCGGCATATTCCGCAAAGAAATATTCGCCGTCGGGGATTCCCTTCAGAACCGCCTCGGCCTGCTTCTCGGCATAGTCCATCACCTGGTACATGCCGGCCTTGAAATCGTCGATGCCGAAGCGCTCGATGATCTCCAGCACGCGCTTCTCGCCGTTCACCAGCATGGCGATCTGCGCCAGTAGATCGCCGCGATTCTGCGACGGCGCGCGCACGTTCATCGCCATGATGTCGAGCAGGCCTTCGTCGAGCACGCCCTGATCGACGATCTTGCAGGGCGGAAAGCGGATGCCTTCCTGCTGGATCTCGGTCAGCCTGCGCGACAACGACGCCGGGACCGCACCACCCATGTCGGTGTTGTGGATATGGCCGCCGACATAGCAGACGATCTCGCCGCGATAGAAGATCGGCTTCCACATCAGGATATCAGGCGTATGCGTCGCCACGCTGCCGCTATAGGCGTCGTTGGTCATGCAGATGTCGCCGGGACGATACTCGCCGATCAGCGCCAGCACCGGACCGTAATCGAGGCCGATATACCACGTCGCTCCAAGCGTCTTCGGCGAGGCGAAGGCGAGCCCTTCAGGCGTGATCAGAGCGCAGGAGAAATCCTCGGTCTCCTTCACGAAGGTCGAGTGCGCGGTGCGGATCAGAGTGTAGGCCATGCTCTCCGCGGCGGCCATGCAGTAATTGGCGAAGATCTGAAGTGCGGAACCACTGAGTGCCATAACCTGATCCTTTAGGCCGTAGCGGCGAGATTGATGATGTGAAGATTGCCCCAGCGGTCGACGTTCACTTCGAAATCGGGGAGCACGCAGGTGGTGGTATCGTCCTGCGCGATGATCACGGGCCCCGCGAAGCGGTCGCCGGCTCGCAGCGCCTCTCGCCGATAGAGCGGCATCTGCCGCATCGCGCCGTCCATCCAGCACGGCACGGTGGCGGCGGGCTTTGCCGGCGCGGTCGCATCCGGGATCGGCGTGAGCACCGGGCGCGGCGTGCGAACCTTGGCCACGACGCGCAGCGCCACCACCTGGATGACGGCATCCTCGTCGTGGTAGCGATAGAGGCGCTCATGGGCCCGGTGGAAGGCGTCACGCAGTGCCGCGATGTCCCGCGTGCGCATGGCCTCCGCATCGAACGAGGTCTCGATCTCGAAGGACTGGCCCTGGTAGCGCATCTCAGCGGTGTAAGTCAGTTCCGGCACCGCTCTAGCGCCGACCTCGGCGCGCACCCAGCCGATCGCTTCCTGCTCCAGGGCCAGACGCGTGCGCTCGAGCGATTCCCAGTCGTCGTCTCCGAGCGTGCACCAGGCGACCGCGACGAAATCGTTGCGCGTATCTGCAATCAGACCGCCGAGCGCGCTCAGCACGCCGGGCGTCAAAGGTACGGTAATTCGTTCCATGTTGAGTGCGCGCGCGAGATGACAGGCGAGCATCGGACCTGCGCCGCCGAAAGCCATCAGTACGAATTCCCGCGGATCGATCCCGAAACGCGAGATCAGCCGGCTGATCCCCGAATACATGCCCGAGATCGAGACATTGATGATCGCCTCGGCAACGGCTTCGACCGACTCGCCAAGCCGCGCGGCGAGGGGAGCGATCGCCTCGCGTGCGGCGGCGACATCGAGCCTGACTGAATCATAGCCCAGCGCCGTCTGACCGAGCACGCCGATGGCGGCGAACGCATCGGTGATGGTGGGCTCGCGTCCTCCGCGTCCGTAGCAAACGGGGCCCGGACTCGAACCTGCGCTCTCGGGGCCAACTTTGAGCACGCCGAACGGATCCACGCGCGCGATCGATCCGCCGCCGTCACCGATCGAGGTGACGGAGACGGATGGGATGTGGATCTGATGGTCGCCGATATATTCGCCTGTCGCGTATTGCGGCTCACCTCCGACGATCAACGCGACATCCGCGGTCGTTCCGCCGATATCGAGGCTCATGACGTTCTTCTGGTCGCAAAGCTGCGCGACCCAGGCGGCGCCGATCACGCCGGATGCGGTGCCGGAAAGAACGATCTGGACACAATCCGTCTTGCCGCGTTCGGCACTCATCACGCCGCCGTTCGACTTGGTGACCTTGAGATCCGCGGTGACACCGGAGCTATGCAAGGCCGCTTGGAGCGAGGTCAGGTAGTTCGAGACCACCGGCTGCACGTAGCCGCCGATCACCGCTGTGTTGGTGCGTTCATATTCGCGGATGATTGGCCACACCTCGCTTGCGCAGGAGACGAAGAGCTCAGGCGCAGCCTCGGCGATGATCGCCCGCACCTGTCGCTCGTGCTCCGGATTCCGATAGGCGTGCAGCAGCGAGATCACGACGCCCTCGCAGCCGGTCCGCTTCAGCCCCGCCACGGCTTCACGCACGCTCGCAGTGTCGACGGGCTCGAGCTCCTTGCCCTCGGCGTCCAGCCGTCCGTCGATGCCGAAAGTGCGATAGCGCGGCACCAGCGGCTCCGGCCGTGCCGACATCAGATGATACATATCGGGGGTCTTCAGGCGCGCCAGCACCAGGACGTCCTCGAAATAGCGGTTGGTGATCAGCCCGAGGCGGATGCCCTTGCGCTGCACCACCGCGTTGACGCCGACCGTGGTGCCGTGGGTGAAATGCACGACCTCGGCTGGGTCGATGCCGTAGCGCTCGCCGAGCATGCGCATGCCATCGGCGACCTCGCGGCCCGGCGCGTCCGGACGCGAGAACACCTTGAGGCTGCGCACGGTGCCGTTGCTCTCATCGAGGACCGCGAAGTCGGTGAAGGAGCCGCCGATATCGACGCCTATTCTCAAACCCATAGTCCAGCTATCTCCTTTAAGTCTTGTCGAACCATGCCCGCGGGCGGGCAAGGCTTCAGCGGCGCTTCTCCATGTGGTCGCGCAGCTGGAAATAACTGCCGAGGATCGGCATGAACCACGTCTGGCCGCGATAGAGCGGGTGGGACGGCAACGGCGTGCCGAAGGCGTCTGACACGAGATCGTGCTCGCCCAGCAGATGGCGCGCCAGCCGATGGCCGAGCCAGGTCATTGTCGTGACGCCGCTGCCGTTGCAGCCGGCGGCGTAGTAGCAGCCTTGGGGGTCGCGCCCGAGATGGGGCAGGGCATCCAGGGTCACGGCAACCTTGCCGCCCCAGCTATGGCTCACCTTCACGTCGCGCAACTGCGGAAAGCGTTCGGTCATCTGTGCAAACAGTATCTTTGCGCTCGCCTTGCGGTCGAGCGGATAGAAGCGAGCGCGACCGCCGAACAGGAAACGCTGTCCGTCGGGCGAGTAGCGATAATAAGCGGTGACCCGGTTTGCCTCGGCGACGCCGCGGCCCGCAGGGATGAGAGACGTCCGCAGCGGCTCGGGCAGAATTTCGGTCGCGATCTGATGCGAGGTGACGGGAACGAGGCGCCGCCTGAGCCAGGGTGTCGCCGTGCTGGTATAGCCGTTGGTTGCGATGACGACGCGTCTTGCGCGGATCTCACCGCGGCTAGTCACGATCCGGCAGCCGGCGCCCGCGCGCTCGATCGATGTCACGCGGGTATGGCAGCTGAGCTTCGCTCCCGCGCCGAGGGCGGCCATCAGCAGTCCGCCGAAGAATTTCGCAGGGTGCAGATGTCCCGCGCCGTTGATGAGCGCGCCGCCGACATAGACGTCGCTCGCGAGCTCCGTGCGCAGCGCGTTGCGATCCAGCATCCGCACGTCGCTGTCGGTATGGGCGTTGAGCTTCGCGACTCGGCCCTCCCAGTTCCGGACCTGTGCGGCGGTCCAGGCGGCGGCGATGCGACCGCTGCGGCGATAGTCGCAATCAATGCCGTGCCGCGCGATCAATGTATCGAGGAAGCGGTAGCCGGCCGCAGCCTCGCGCAGTCTATCCTCGGTCGCGGCCTTGCCGGCGGCCGCGGCCGCCGCACTGATGCGTTTGGACATGCTTTTGCCGACATTCACGCCGCCGGTGACCTGGCCGCCGCTCAGCGTGCTGGCGCCAATGCCGGGAAGCTCGGCCTCCAGCACGACCACCTCGGTCCCGTGCGCGGCGAGTTCGAGGGCACAGGATATGCCGGCATAGCCGGCACCGATGATTGCGACATCGGTCTCGTGCGGCAAGCTGCCGGCGCCGGCGTCGTTCGGACGCCAGCCGTTCCACCAATAAGGCGTCTCGGAGAAATCCGGAGCGAAGATAGAGGACTGAACCGTCATCGTTGCATCGTCCCGGCGCTACGATACGGGATCGGCAACGGCCGCCGCCGGGACGACATAGGGCGCGGAGCGTCGCTCGTTGTAGTAGAGGAAGACGCTGACGAAGGAGATGGTCGCGATGATCGCGACATAGCAGGGAACTGCGTAGGGTGTTCCCGTCCGCTCGATGAGGAATGCCGCAACCAGAGGCGCGGTCCCGCCGAACAGTGCGGTGCCGGTGTTGTAGGCGATCCCGCTCGCGGTCACGCGCATCTCCCGCGGGAACATGTCGACGAGTCCGATCGTCATGCCGCTGGTGATCAGCGGGTAGACCAGCACGGGGATCACGGCGGCGGCGATCGCGCTCGCCGGCGTGGTGAAGCTTGCGCCATAGAAGGAGAGGAACATCGCGGGGATCACGAGGATGCAGCCGGCGAGCAGGGTCGGCCGCCGTCCCACGGTGTCGTTGACCCAGCCGTAGAGGATGGTGGTCGCCATCAGCACCAGTTGGGCAATGAAAATCGCCAGGGATGCGTGCGTCTCGCCGATCTTCACGAAGTTGATGAGATAGGTCGCAAGGAAGCCGAGCACGAGATAGTTCGACAGCGTGTGGCTCATGAGGATGCTGATGAAGAACAGCATGCGGCGCCACTGGCTGCGGACCACGGCCGAGAGGGGTGGTGCTTCCGTACGGAGACGACGGCGTTCTTCTTCGATTGCCAGAAACTCCGGCGATTCATCGATCTGGTAGCGGATCCAGAGGCCCAGAAGCCCGAGCGGCACGCCAAGCCCGAACATCAGGCGCCAGCCCCAGCTTGCCATGCTCTCCGCACCGATGACGGCCGAAACGAGCGTGAAGATGCCGACCGCGATCGCGGTGCCGGCATAGGCGGCCGCCGGGGAGAAAGAGGCCCGGAGCGCCCGATGCCTGCTGCTTCCTTGCTCGACGATATAGGCGGTCGCGGCCGTGTACTCGCCACCGGCGAAGAAGCCCTGCGCGAGCCGGCAGAAGACGAGAGATGCCGTGGCAAAGCTGCCGGCGACGGCGTAGCTCGGGAGAAAAGCGGTGATTGCAGTGACCAGGCACATGCCGCTCACCGAGATGAAAAGGGCCGAGCGGCGCCCCAGACGATCGCCGACGCGGCCGAGAACGATCCCGCCGAGCGGCCGGATCAGGAAGCTCGACGCGTAGATCATCATCGTTTGCAGCAACGCCACGGTCGGGTCGCCGGGAGGGAAGAACGTCGTGGAGATGATCTTCGCCAGCAGGCCGAAGATCGCGAAATCCAGAAAGTCGATGAGATTTCCGGCCACGGCGCCGGAGATCGCCTTCAGCTGGAGGCGGCGGGTGATTGGGCCGGGGGCAGTCGCTCCGTCTCGGGTCAAAGCCAGTACTCCTGTTGTTGGACCCGTCCGCTCGCGCGGACCGTCGAGAACAAGCGCCGCATGTTTCTGTTGCCCCGGCTCAACAATCGTGCCACAATGCGGAACGTCGTTCCATTTATTGAAGCTAGCAAGGAAGCAGTGGCGTGGCAAGCGCTGTTAGGGAAAGCGCGCTTCATGCTATGGGCCGACCTCGCGGCCGTTGCGCAGGCACGCCGGAGGGCGGACGGCTGCACTGAAATCGCGGTCAGGGTGATGAAGAGTCTCTTGAAGAGCCTGGAAGTTCTGGAAGCCGTCGCGGAGATGCAGCCGGTCGGCGTGAGCGAACTTGCGCGCCGCCTCGACCTGCCCAAAACCACCACGCAGCGCATTCTGCAGACATTCGCCACGACCGGCTGGCTGCGCCCGGTCGGCGGGGAGGCAACTCGCTGGCAGATAGGCCATCGGGTGCTCCGCCTTCAGGTGCCGGAACTGCAGGGCGGGCAGCTCTATGTCGTGGCGCGCAAGCCGATGCAGGAACTACGCGACCAGGTCAACGAAACCGTGCATTTGTCGATTCTGGACGGGCTCGACGCGATGGTCCTGATCGACCGCGAGGACTGCACCCAGAATGTCAGGACCTTCAGTCCTATCGGTGATCGATCGCCCATTCATGCGACGGCCATCGGCACGGCCGTGATGGCGCACCTGTCGCCCGACGAGATCGAGGCGATCATCCAGCGCGACCTGACGCGTTATACCGACAACACGATTACCGAACCTGCGGCGTTGCGCGCGGAGCTCGATCGCGTGCGTGAGCGCGGCTACTCGCTGAACCTTTGCTGCTATCGTCCTGCCGTCTGTGCCATCGGTGCCGCCATTCTCAATTCGCAAGGTCGCCCGGTCGGCGGTCTTTGCATCTCCATGCCCGCCTCCCGCTATGTCAATGATCACGAAAAGATCTGGGGCGGCTTGGTCAACGCGGCGGCGCGCAAGATCAGTATCGGATGACATGGCCAGCTTATACCTAACGCCCCGCAGAGTTGCCGGCCAGTTGTGGGAGGGCGGCTTCTAGCCCAAAGCGAACATCGCGCCCTTTAGCGACCCAGGGGCGGATGCCCATACAAGGTATGCTATTCAAGCTCGCAATCGGATCGGAAAAACAAGATCGCCGACCGCGTCGGTCAACTCGACGCACTCGTCAAGCCGCTGCATGGAACAGTAGTTTGAGATGGTTGCAGGTCCCCGATTTGAACCCACCGCTTAGGCGGACGATCGGAGGAAATATCGCAGATTTGCGTCGTGTGGGGAAAAGCGGTAGCGGTCTCCCGCTACCATGTATCTCCCACTACGGATTGCTTGGGGAAACACCAGCGTGATGACGGGCGGAGCCTCCTCGAGGGCTGCGAGCTCGGCTTCAACTTGAAGCCGCTGGGCTTTGAGTTCCGCGATGCGCTCACGAGCATCATCGTCTCCAATGATCTGCTTGACGACTAAGAGTCTGTCCGGGATCATGCTGTTTTTTGGCAGAGCTTTCGCAGCATGAGGCGGATTGAGGCGAGGCGCAAGAACGCCAATGCCTTTCGGTTGAGGCACTCCCAATCCTTGGCCAAACGGCGGCAGCGGTTGAGCCAGGCGATGGTGCGTTCGACGATCCATCGCTTGGGCAAGATCGCAAAACTCTTTGCTGTATCGGAGCGCTTGACGATCTCGACGTCGATTTGCCGGAGGATTTTGCGAACGGCGGACTGAAAGATCGGCCCCTGATAGCCGCCGTCAGCATAGAGCTTCAGCAGGAATGGATGCAGGCCAAACAGCGTGGCCATCACCAGCACCCCACCGTCACGATCCTGGATGTCCGCCGAATGCACGAGGGCGTGGAGCAGCAAGCCTTGAGTATCGACTAGGATGTGGCGCTTCTTGCCCTTGATCTTCTTGCCCGCATCGTAGCCATGCGGGTCGATCCACGCCCCCCTTTTTCCGCGCTCTTGACGCTTTGACTGTCGATGATGGCGGCGCTCGGGCTGGGTTCTCGGTTAGCCAATTCTCGACATTGTACATAGAGCGCGTGATGGATGCGATCGAGCGTGCCGTTCCAAGCCCACAAGTCAAAATAGTCGTGCACCGTGCTGCGTGGCGGCAGGTCCTTCGGGATCGCTCGCCATTGGCAACCGGTGCTCAGCACATACATCAGGCCATTGATCACCTCGCGCACATCGACCGTGCGCTTGTTGCCGCCTCGCTTGGCTGGCGCAATCAGCGGCTCCACCAACGCCCATTCCTCATCAGTCAAATCGCTTGGATAGCGTAGCCGGCTTCGGTCGTAACGACCGCGGTTCTCCTTCGTCCACATGGGCGCCCCTTCGAATCGGACCGCCACCCTTGAATCACAAATGATTCCGATGATTCAAGATGTTCCCGGACAGACACTAAAACACGATGAGATGAGGATGAATCATCATCGCGCTTTAGGTTGTTGTTTGAGCACGATCTTTTCGGAAAACCGCTTCGCACAGTTCCGGATCATGCTCTAGCTAGGTCGATGTTGCGCTGGCGTTCGCTCTCGATCCGGGACCGCTTCGCCTCAAGCTTTACGCGCGTGGATGTCGAACTCGCTGCCAAGCGCTGCCGCTCCTCGTTGTAATTGCGAGCGTAGGCTTCTATGAGGCGCGGATCATTTAGTTCTTCGCACATACCGTTCAATGCGGCCCTCTCGACATAGGGCAAATAGACGATCCGGCGATTGAACAACTCCCGTTTTCGCGCACTCCAGAGTGGGCGAACGTTATTGTCCGGCAGCGGAATGTTCCCTGTCACGATGAGAACGTCCGCCGTGCCATCTCGCAGTGCCGTCGCGAGCTGCGTTCGCGACCGATCGACCGTTGCGAGTTCGATACGAGGATGCCGATTCTTGAATTCAGTCAGAGTCGCTCGCAGATTGCCGGCGGATATGGAGGTGCAAAAGCCGATCGATGAAGTCATTCAATTTATTCCGAAGTCCGAGCTTGAGCGGGCTCGCTTAATTCGAGAAGCGCGCGCGATATACGACAGCATCTTCCCGCCGGCCGATGCGATCAGCGAGCAGGGGAACGACAAGACGCTGCTTAGTCAGGGTTAATTTTGGACCGCCCACCGGTGCCGGGACCCATCCGTGATCGAGTCTCCGTCCGTAGTGCGTGGCGGCAATGACGCGCTTCAATCGTGTCAGGCTATGAAACGCGGCTTTCACGGCGGGCCGTCAGGCCGCTTGCTTCCGAGTCTTTGGCTTCGGCTTTTTATCGAGAGAAGCTTTCTCTAATGCCGGGCGAGCGCCGGGACCCGGATGGACATGAACTTCCTTGGCCGAAAGCGGTTCGCCGCATTCCGAACACACCATCACGGGATCGAACATCTTGCCGCACTTGCGGTGCTCATGCAGTAGGGGGCGTCCGCGTTCGTCGACCATGTGGATGTCGCCCCAATGGACGAGCGCCATCATGATCGGATAGAGATCGAGGCCCTTTTGCGTCAGGATGTACTCGTGGCGTTTGGGCGATTCCTGATATGGAATGCGGCGCAGCACTCCCTGCCGAACCAGCTTTTTCAGCCGTTCTGCGAGCAAGTGGCGCGTGATTCCAAGTGCTGACTGAAAGCCCTCGAAGCGGCGCGTGCGCAGGAAGCATTCGCGGAGGATCAGAAGCGTCCAACGGTCGCCGATCACGCCAATGGTTCGAGCCATCGAACATGGTTCTTCCTCGAGTTCATCCCATTTCATTCCTGCTCTCCGGTCGTCCGGCGCTGTTCCGCTCGAATCATCCAGGGAACCGCAGTCTAGTTCTACCATTCTAGATAGGTACTCAATTTCAAACAATACCCGGTTATCAGTTCAAACTAGGTGTAATTCAGTGGGCTTTGACAGTTCACTTTAAGAACTGTAAGGACGATTAGTAGCCATGGGCCAGCGTGAGGACCATCAGGCGCGACCATTCATCTCGCTCTACGGGAGGAGCTGATATGTCCCTGAAAGTTGAATTCCTGTTCGATTTCGGCAGCCCGAACGCTTACCTGGCAGAGCTGGTCCTTCCGGGAATCGAACGGCGCACTGGCGTGAAATTCGACTATGTCCCGGTTCTGCTCGGCGGCATCTTCAAGGCGACGGGCAACATGTCGCCGTTCGACTCGCTTCGCGGCATCAAGAACAAGCCGGAATACCAGGCGCTGGAGACCCAGCGCTTCATTCGGCGCCATAACGCAACGAAGTTCAGCTCCAATCCGTTCTTTCCGGTCAACACCCTGATGCTGATGCGCGGCGCCGTTGCGGCCCAGTTCGAAGGCATGTTCGAACCCTATTTCCGCGCCGCCTATCACCACATGTGGGAAGAGCCGAAGAAGATGGATGACCTCGAAACCTTCCGGAACGCATTCATCTCCTCAGGCGTCGATATCGACCGGCTGATTGCGCGTGCGCAGCAGGATGACGTCAAGAAGGGGTTGATCGATCGGACCACCGAGGCGGTCAACCGCGGTGCATTCGGCTCGCCGACTTTCTTCGTTGGAAAGGAAATGTTCTTCGGCAAGGACCAGCTCCGTGACGTCGAGGAGTCGATCGTCGAACAGACCAGCCAGCCGGTTTCGAAAACGGCCTAAGGTTGTGAACTGAGGCCTGTCGGGCCGAAGTCCCGGGCCTGCATGACGAAAACTCAGTCGGCCCCGCAGTAAAGTAAACTCAGGGAGAATGTCCATGCCTGGCCCACTTAGCGGTGTTCGCGTCCTCGATTTGACAGGCGTGGTGTCGGGCCCGTTCGCGACCATGTTTCTGGCGGATCAGGGCGCCGACGTCCTGAAGATCGAGCCGATCGGCGGCGATATTACCCGCCGCAGCCGTGCCACCATCGACAAGGATGGCGAGTTCTCGGCGCTGTTCATCTCCTCCAATCGCGGCAAGCGTTCGCTGTCGATCGACATCAAGAGCACGGCCGGCCGCGAGGTGCTCGCGAAGCTGGTCGCGCAGGCTGATGTGCTGGTGCAGAACTTCCGCCCCGGGACCATGGAGCGCCTCGGGCTCGGCGTCGAGGAGTTGCGCCTGCGGTATCCACGCCTGATCTACGTCTCGATCAGCGGCGTCGGCGATACCGGCCCGTACGTGAAGAAGCGCGTCTACGATCCGATCATTCAGGGCCTGTCCGGCTTCGCCGATATCCAGTCGCAGCCGGTCACGAACCGTCCGCAAATGATCCGCACAATCGTATGCGACAAGACCACGGCGGTGTTCACCGCACAGGCGGTGGCGGCGGCGCTCTACGCTCGCGAGAAGACCGGGCAGGGCGATCATATTCAGGTTGCGATGCTGGATGCGATGCTCTCGTATTTGTGGCCGGAAGGCATGATGCAGTACACGGTGGTGGGAGCTGAGGCCACCGCTGCCGATCCCAACGATCGGCCCGATCTCGTGTTCAAGACCAGCGACGGCTACATCACGGCCGGTACCATTTCGGATTCCGAATGGCAGGGGTTTTGCCGCGCCTCCGGCGATCCCGAGCTTGCCAAGGATCCTCGGTTTGCGACGCCATCGGCGCGTTCAGTCAACGCCACGGCCCGCATCAACAAGATGGCGGAGTATATCGGCCAGCGCACCACTGCCGAATGGCTGGAGCGCCTGGACGCCGCTGACGTCCCTTGCGCACCGATCTTGCGGCGGGGCGAGATCATCCACAATGAGCAGGTGATCGCGCGCCAAATCATCGCGGAGTTCGATCAGCCGAAAGTCGGGCGGGTGCGGCAGCCGAAGCCGGCGGCCCGCTTTGAGGTCAATGAGGCCGCGATTGGCGGGCCTGCTCCCCGGGTCGGCGAACACTCGCGCGACGTGTTGCGCGAGCTGGGCTACGACGACGTTGCCATCGATAAGATGGTCGCCGAGCGCAGCGTACGTGTGGTGGTATAGTCCCGAAGCCTTCCTCGCGCGAGTGGTGGGCGGTTTCTAGACTTTCGCCGGCAGCGGCGTGATCGGTGCCATCGGGACATTCGCTGCGATCGCTCGCTGATAGGCATCCCGTTTCTTGATGCGTTCGAGATAGGGCTGCGCGTTGTCGCAAATGCCGACGCCATAGGCGATGGCCCACTCAAGGCAAGTCGTGAGCAGGATGTCAGCGCTGGTAAACCGGTTGCCCATCAGGAATTGCCGGCCGTCTGCGAGCGCGACTTCGACATGGTGCAACTGCTGGCGGAAATACGCGCCAGCCTGGGTAACAACCTCGGGCGCAATACCGTAGATCGGGCCGAGCCCATCGGCCCGATGGCGGCGCATCACGTAAAGGCTGGTTGAATCCAGCTCCGCGACGATAAAGAAGCACCACTCCAGCCACGCGGCATACCCGCGGGTGGCCTCCGGAATCAGCGAGCGTTCCGTCGTGGAATACATTCGCGACAGGTAGGCAACGATTGCGGCGCTCTCGCCGATGCTGAAGTCGCCGTCCTGAAGCAGCGGAATCTTCTGGCGCGGATTGAGCTTGGTGTATTCAGCGGTCTTGGTCTCGCCCGTTCTCGGCCCGATGGGCTTTGTCTCGTAGACCAAGCCTAGCTCGTGCATGGCCCAATGCGGACGAATGGTGCGGCTTGTCCCAACGCCCCACAAGGTCAGGTTTGGTGTCGCGCTCATGTCACCACTTCTCCACGGACGGGCGGAGATCGAGCTCGTGGGTCCAGCCATCCCTGCTTTGCTGATGGGTGAACCAATAGGCGTCAGCAATGGAAGACGTCTTGGTCAGGCTATCCGCGGGAATTTCGCTTGCCTCGATCCCTTTCGCTGCTTTCATGCGCTGATGAATGGCTTCGCTATCCACGCCTGCATCGATTAAAAGATGCACGACATGAATATTCTTCGGCCCCAGCTCGCGCGCCATCGCTTGGGCCACTGCACGAAGCCCGAACTTCGCGGATGAAAATGCCGCAAACCCCTTGCCGCCGCGCACACTGGCCGTCGCACCCGTAAAGAAGATAGTGCCATGTCCGCGCGGAAGCATGACGCGCGCAGCCTCTCGTCCGACCAGGAAGCCGCCATAGCAGGCCCAGTTCCCAGGCCTTGAAGAACAGCTTCTCCGTGGTGTCCAGCAGAGGCTTGTTGACGTTCGAACCGGCATTGTAGAGGCAGACCTCGATGGGCCCGAGCTCTTTCTCGATCCACGCGAATATGCCTTGGACCTCTGCTTCCTGGCGGGCATCGATGCTGAACGCGTGAATGTTATGCCCCGCAGCCCTCAGCTCGGACACAAGCCCCTGCGATTTGGATGCATCACGCCTGCAGATGCAAACCGTATAGCCGCCCTTGGCAAAACGCCGCGCGACCGCCGCCCCAATGGCATCGCCAGCACCCACAAGTATCGCCACACCGCGGCTCGCCGCCATTTCGTTTCTCCCATTAAGTTCTATTTTGATACTTTAATCGTAGCGGCCGGCCGGTGCATTGTAAACGGCGGTTTTCACCAATGGCGAGGATGACTATAGGGCAGCTATGGTGCCCCTTTGGATCTCGGGAAGCCACGACGATGAATTAATGATTGACGAGTTCTAAAAAAGAACGATACGTAAGCGGCGAATGTGCCGCGTTGCAAGAGCAGGCATGGTTTGGTCGGGAGGTAAGTCGTGGCGGAGCTTTCGGAGGCGATCAATCTCGACGAGATTGCTGTCGGCTTACCGGGTCGCATCCATGAAGTAACGACAAGACAGGCTGCCGATGCCCCCGACCGGATTGCGCTGGTCGAAGACGGGACATCCTGGAGCTACCGCGATCTGGAGCAACGCGTTAGCGAGATCGCCACGGTGCTTTCGTCGCTGGGGATCAGGCCAGGCGACCGGATGATCATTGTCAGCGAAAACTGTATTGCGCTCGCCGCCTTGCTGCTGGCGACGAGCCGGCTCGATGCCTGGGCGATCGTCGCAAACCCGCGATTGTCCGCACGCGAACTGGACCAGATCCGTGACCATAGCGGCGCACGACGGATGTTCTTCACGTCAAGTATTTCGAAGGAGGCCGCGGCTCACGCGTCGCGCTATGGCGCCGAGCACCGGCGAATAGGTCCACTGCTGGCGACTGGTGTTGGTCCGCTCAACGAAAGCGCAACCGTCGAGGCGGTGGAGGCCGATCCGGCAAAGCAAGTCGCGGTGCTGATCTACACCTCGGGAACGACGGGGACCCCGAAGGGCGTGATGCTCTCGCATGACAATCTGCTGATCAGCGCGAAGACCACTGCGTATTTCCGCAAAATGAATGAAGACGACAAAATCTATCTCGTATTGCCGATCTCCCATATCGTCGGCATCTCGCTCCTGATCATGACATTGATGGTCGGCGGTGCGGTGCGGATGGTCAGCAAATACGATCCTGCCGCGACCGCCAAGGCGATCGCGGAGGAGGACGTCACCATCCTCAACGGCGTGCCTGCCACCTATCAACGGCTGCTGGAGTACAAGAGCGTATCAGGTGTGGAGCAGCTCGCCCGAGGCTCGTTACGCTTGATCGCCGTCGCCGGCGCGCCCCTCGATTTGAATCTGAAGTCGCGTGTGGAAAAAGAGTTCGGCCTTCCGCTCCTTAACGGCTACGGCATCACCGAATGCTCGCCTGGAATATCAGGCGTGCGCTTCGATGCGCCACGCTCGGATGAGGCGGTTGGCACGCTGCTGCCGGGCGTAGAGGCGCGGTTGCGAACACTCGACGGATTTCCCACGGCAAGAGGTGAAGTCGGCGAGCTGCATGTTCGCGGGCGCAACGTGATGCTGGGTTACTATCGCGCCCGGGAGCTTACCGCGAAGGTGATCGGCAGCGAGGGCTGGTTCAACACCGGCGATCTAGCACGCTTCGACGGCGATTGCCTGTACATTGTCGGCCGCACCAAGGAAATGATCATCCATTCGGGCTTCAACGTCTATCCCGCGGAGGTCGAAGCGGTCCTCAGCTCACACGAAGACGTCGTGCAATCTGCGGTGGTCGGTCGTGCGGCAGGTGGCAACGAGGAGATCGTCGCCTTTGTGCAACTGCTGCCGGGGTCCCGCATGACGCCGGACGATTTGATGAGCTTCATCCGATTTCAGTTGACCTCATACAAGCGTCCGTCCGAAATCGTCATCCTCGATGCTTTGCCGGCCACCTCAACCGGCAAGATACTCAAGCACAAGCTCGCGGAGTCCTTGCGTAGCGAGGGTAGCGAAACCCCTGCGGCGCAGACGTCCGAATTTCACGGACAACATGTCTAACCTGACCGGGAGAGCACCCTTGCAGAAGAGAAACGCAACCGTGGCCGTGATCGGCGCCGGAGACTACATCGGCGGCGAGATCGCCAAGAAGTTCGCCTCGGAGGGCTTCACGGTTTTTGCCGGGCGTCGCAATGGCGCCAAGCTCGAGCCTTTGATCAAGGAAATCGAGCAAGCCGGAGGCGAAATTCACGGACGCTCGCTCGATGCGCGCAAGGAAGAGGAGATCATCTCCTTCCTTGGTGACGCGGACAAACATGCTCCGCTGGAGGTCTGCATCTTCAACATCGGGGCCAACGTCAACTTTCCAATTCTGGATACGACCGAACGTGTGTTCCGCAAGGTTTGGGAAATGGCGTGCTATTCCGGCTTTCTTGCTGGCCGCGAGGCAGCTCGCCTGATGCTCCCCCGCGGCAAGGGAAATATCTTCTTCACCGGTGCGACAGCGAGCCTTCGCGGTGGGACGGGATATGCGGCGTTTGCCAGCGCCAAGTTCGGCCTGCGGGCCGTCGCACAGGCGACTGCGCGCGAATTGGGTCCAAAGAACATCCACGTGGCGCATCTCATCATCGATTCCGGCGTCGATACGGAATGGGTTCGTCAGCGGCGGATCGAGGCGCTCGGTCCCGATGCGCTGGATGATCCCGATCTCTTGATGCCGCCATCGTCGGTCGCAGAATCCTATTGGCTGCTTTATCAGCAGCCTAAGAGCGCCTGGACTTTTGAACTGGAGATTCGTCCGTTCGGCGAGAAGTGGTAGTGGGAGCCGTCGGTGATGGAGCTCAATCTATCCGGCGAGGAGGCTGCATTTCGTGACGAAGTGCGCGCCTTCATCGCTGAGAACCATCCGGCGGAAATGCGCGTGCCCAATCCGGAAACCGACCTGTCCAAGCAGCAGATGCTGCTGTGGCACCGTATCCTCCATCAGAAGGGATGGGTTGCGCCGCTCTGGCCCAAGGAGCATGGCGGCCCGGGCTGGTCGATCACGCAGCGCTTCATCTTCGAGCAGGAGACGTCACGCGCCGGGACGCTGCCGTCCCTCGCGTTCAGCGCGACCATGGTCGGCCCGGTGATCTACACCTTCGGCAACGAAGCGCAGAAACAGAAGTTTCTGCCGCGGATTCTCTCCGGTAAGGATTGGTGGTGCCAGGGTTATTCAGAGCCGGGATCCGGCTCCGACATCGCGTCGGTCCGCACCAAAGCAGTGCGGGACGGCGATCGGCCAAGGCTCAGGCCGGCATCTCCTTCCTGCTGATCGACATGAAATCCCCCGGCGTCACCGTGCGACCGATCATCACCGTCGACGGATCGAGGTCCGGCACGGGCGGCGGCGAGTGGCCCCGGCTCACGCGCACTAGGAACCTTCGCGCACGATCAAAGCTTGAATCCCCGGGCCAGCGTCGTCGCCGATTGCTGGTCTGCACGGCCCCGCCTCCAAGCCCCCATACCCCCAGGGTGGGGCCGTGCTTCATCGCAGGAGATGCCATGCCTGAGCCGAGCGAGCAGGACATCAGAGAACGCGCGCACCGACTGTGGGAGCGAGCTGGCAAGCCGGAAGGCCGTGAGGAAGAGTTTTGGCACGCGGCCGAGCAGGAGCTGCGCAATGAGGACAAGTCGAACCCCATGCGGACGCCGGATACGCTGTGACCGCCAAGAAGTGCCCATTCTGCTACGGTCTGGGGTGGGTCTGTGAAAACCATCCGCTCCGGGCCTGGAGTGAAAAATTAAGCGGCTGCCGGTGCGGTGAGGGGATGCCTTGCACCTGCAACACCACCGAAGACCCCGAGATCAGAGCTGTCGTGATCGATGCGGACGCAACTTGGCATTAAATCGGCCATTTGCGCCCCCGCGAGCCCTGTAGGCGGGTAGCTTAGCTGGTTAGAGCACGGGAGTCATAATCCTGGGGGCGGGGGGCGAGTCTCTCTCCCGCTACCAACAATCCTCCCTGGCCTCCGTTCGATCTTGCGAAAGATCTCAAGCGACTGAAACCAGAAACTCGGGCAAATCGTCTCGGGAAATGAAGGTATCGACCACCCGCCACCAACAAGCGCTTTGATTGACAGTCGCTTACGTTGTACTTTGTTGGTCGACAGTCTGCGCGCGCTGACGGGACGGCCGCCCGTACCAATCAGGCCGGAGGGGCACGCGGACCCGACGTCGATAAGCTGGTGCATGTTCGGCTCCAGATGAGGAACGATCGCCGCTAACGATGTCTCCATCAATTCCACAGGCCATGCTGACCGAGCTTCGGCGTCTACTCGCGTCGGCGATTTCCGATGCCAAAGCCTATGACGTCCCGGGCTTGTGTCGCCGTCTTGGATTAGATGACGGTGACGAACAGGAAGCCTTCGCGAGCAAGAATAAGTATGCGCAGAGGCGCCTCGCAGCCGTTTCCGCCGATTAGCTCGTCACAATCGCGTGTCGCCTGACGGTCGAGGGACGACATTTCGAACTCGGCGAGCATTTGGCCAAGATCAATGACCTCAAGGGGCCGCCGGTGACGCAACTAACTCGGCGGCGTCTCATCGCCTTGTTCGATAGGCTCCCGCTCGCGCGCGAGATCGATGACTTGGATCTCATCCGGAGCCTCTGGCCCACCGCATCGCTACCGGCGCCACATCCAAGTGTCGAGCCCACGCTCGAAGACTATCTCCATCGGCACACCATCCGGAACGATGTCCTTTCTAACCGAGACGTACTGGAAGCGCTCGGCTTGCTGAACTGCTCCCGTTCGCAGTTGTTCAAGCTGCTCGCAGCAGTTACTTCGCCGGAAACCCGGTCCGTGCCGGAACAGACCGAGCTAGCCGACAAGATAGACGCCCTGTTGCGCCACGACGGATATACACTCGCTCTGGCAGGGAAAATTTCAGGAAGCCCATTCTTCGCCGTCCGTTCAACTCCGACCGGTTCGCCATCCGACGAGAGCATTTCTTCGACACTGGCTGCTTTCGATCCAACTCAGGTCCACGCACGCTGGACCATGGCAATGGAGCGGCGCACGTCGGAACCGGCAGGCGCGATAACGCTGGCGCGTACGCTCCTTGAGGACGTTTGCAAATGGATTCTTGATCGCGCGGGTGAGACTTGGCAGGAAAAGGACGACTTGCCGGTACTTTACCGCAAATTGGCGAAAGTCCTGAAGCTTGCGCCGGACGATCACACCGAGCCAGTGTTCAAGCAGATTCTGGGAAGCTGTCAGTCCGTTGTCGAGTCTTTGGGTGCTCTGCGCAACAAATTGAGCGATGCGCACAGTCCGGGCCCGAAGCGAGCACGTCCCCAAGCTCGTCACGCGGAGTTGGCGGTCAATCTCGCTGGAGCGATGGCGACGTTTCTCGTCGCGACGTGGGAGGCACGGCAGGCAGACGCAAGTAACCGAACGACCGCAACGAGGCAGCCGAGCGAGCAAAAAGAAGGATGGAATACTTCGGATGGGTAGAGCACGAACGAAACCCATTATGCTTCATGGTCCAACAAAACTCTGATGGGTCACTTCGATCCACTCATCCTGCGAGCTTCGGGATACCGGTTGGGATGACAAGGAGATCTAGACGACATGGAAATGGATAAGGCGACCTTTCTGAACCTGGCGCCCGAGTACTACATGCTCGCGTTCTTTATCCACTTCGAATATCCGCAGAACTATTATTCAGAGGGGACTTCTGAAGGACTTCACTTATACCAGTGAAGATCAGGAGGAATACTGCTACGTTGAAAACGAGGCGCTGCGGGCTGAGGCTCTGCGGCTAATGTTGAAGCACGACGCCATCAGGATCACTCATGATCCGTTCGGACCTACGCTTTGGCAGAGAGGCGAGGGCTATGGGCTGTTGTCGGAGATGCTTCAGAACTCCGCGGACAGTCCGTTCTTCAAGGCTCGGGCGTCCGGCGAGGAGAGACTATGGCTGTCGAGCGCGTTGCTCAAGGTCAACAGCATGGCGCGCAAGCTAAAGATAACAGAGCAGGATTTCTTAGGAGCGCCACTCGATGAGTGGGCTCCGATTACTATCAGGCAGAATGATCCGGAAGTCGCCAATGCCGTCGAGCAATTGGAAGCGGCCACACATGCTATTGAGCAGGACAACGGCTATGCGGTGACGCATCCCCAAGAGCGAGACTCGGTGGTACTCGATTTGAAGGGTGGCTTGGAGAAGCTGAGGTCGGACTCCATTAGCGCAGGGTCGGTGCGAAAACTCGTTACGGCCTTGAAGAAAGCGAGCTTTCGATTTGCGAACACTGTTAAAGGACAAACTATCGAAGGCGCGCTCCTGGCCATCAAGGACGTCGTGAAATCCCACCTAAGTTCTGCGCTAGAGCACCTCTGGTCGCTTTTCTAGGGGGCGAATGTTTCAGTTGCGGTGGCCGCATGTAGGATGGGTAGAGCACCTCCGAAACCCTTCATGCTTCACCATCGGAAAAGGTGCTGACGGGTTTCGCTCCGCTCCACCCATCCGACGGGCTGCATCAATCATGTCATTGCGACCAAGGTTGCGCCTGGAATCAGATAGATGGATTCCATGTCAAAGTGATCGCTTCGACCACGCCGCTGGGGGCGTTCTCAATCCGCTCGATGAAACCCGCATGTTCAGCAATTTTGATGCACCCATAGTCCATTCGGCTTCGCTGATCCATCTTGGGTCAGGAATGTGATCGGAAGTGTTCTTCTCCGAGTCTGCTCGGCAAGCCGGACCAGATTTCTGTAGAACGCAGATTGACGAGCAGTTTGCTTGGCTGGCGCGTCCCTAAATTCACTCGCTGGGCGCGGGTTCGTTGGATTGCTCAAGGTCATTGCACCAATAGCCTCTTCCCAATGGAAGTTTAACATCAACGCCATCTTGCTGTCCCTCCCAGTCGTAATCGTCCCGCATCACGTTGACAGCGCGTGGCGGTGCAGAAACCGTCGTAGGCCGAAGCGCCACCATTCCATAGGATGGGTAGAGCACTTGCGAAACCCATCATGCTTCATCGTTGAACAAACCCCGATGGGTTTTGCTTCTCGCTCTACCCACCTACGTACTGTCCCCCTCAACTCCTATACCAACTCCCCAGATTCCACGTCGTGACGTCCCACCCCGAAATGTCGGCCATCAGGCTATTGACGTTGGCGCCGACGATGTTGCGCGAGAGCAGCGGCACCAGCACATTGGCCTCGCAGAAGATCTCGTTGACCTTGATCAGCAGCGCGGCGCGCTTGGCCGGATCGAGCTCCTGCTGCGCGGCCTTGTAGGCCTTGTCGGCCTCGGGATCGGACCAGCGCGAGACGTTGCGGCCCAGCCATTTGTTCTCCTTGTTGGAGATCTCCCAGGAGACGCACTGGTTCAGGAAACGCTCCGGATCGGGCTGCGGCTGCGTCGTGTTGTACATCTCCATGTCGCAATAGAGCTTCGAGTAGGTATCGGGGTTGCCGACGTCCGACGAGAAGAACACCGAGGGGGTGACCGATTTGAGCTCGATGTCGATACCCGCGCGCTGGCAGGCCTGCTTGATGATCGCCTGCGTCTTCTGGCGCGGGGCGTTGATCGAGGTCTGGAAGACGTATTTGAGCTTCTTGCCGTCCTTCTCGCGGATGCCGTCCTCGCCCTTCTTCCAGCCGGCCTCGTCGAGGATCCTGTTCGCCTTGTCGACGTCGAACTCGTATTTGAGCTTGCTCGATTTGAACTGCGAGGGCTGGTTGACGAAACTCGCCGTGGCGATGCCGCCGCGGCCGTAGATGAATTTCTGGATCGCCTCGCGATCGATCAGGCAGTTGATCGCCCGGCGCACGGCCGGATCCGACAGCGACGGGTGTTTGGTCTTGGTGCTGGACCGCTCGCCGTCGACCTCGCTCCACGGGTCCGTCGTGTTGAGGATCATGAACTCGACGCCGCCGGAGGGCGTGAATTCCACCTTGCCTTTCCCGCTGGCCTCCATGCGCTTGAGGACCTCATCCTCCACCAGCAGGTTCCAGGCATAGTCGTATTCGCCGGTCTGCAGCACGGCGCGCGCCGCGGAGACCGCGTCGCCGCCACCCTTGACCTCGAGCGTGTCGAAATGCGGCTGGTTCCTGACGTGATAGTCGGGGTTGCGTTCGGCTCTGATCATGTCGCCCGGCTTGAACTCGACAAACCTGTAGGGACCGGTGCCGATCGGCTTCAGATTGCCCGGCGCTTCGCGCGACTTTGCGCCGGCATAGTCGCCGAAATGATGTTTTGGCAGGATCTGGCCGACCGAGCCGACGAAGGGGTCGGCCCAGAACGGGGTCGGGGCCTTGAAGATCACCTTGACGGTGTGCTCGTCGATCTTCTCGACAATGATGTCCTTGTAGGACCCTGTGGTGTATGCGGCGGTCGCGAGATCCGCGGCGTATTGCCACGTAAAGACGACGTCGTCGGCGGTGAAGGGCTTGCCATCATGCCACCTCACGCCCTGCTTCAGCTTCCAGGTCACGCTGGTGCCGTCCGCCGCGAGGCCGCCGTTCGCCTTGGTCGGAACCTCGGCGGCGAGGCAGGGGATGAGATTGCCCTCCTTGTCCCAGCCGGCCAGCGGCTCGAAGAAGATCCGCGAGGCAACTTGGTCCTTGGTGCCGATCGCGAAATGCGGATTGAGCAGCGTTGGGGCCTGCCAGATCAGGATCTTGAGCGGGCCGCCGCCGCCGGCCTTGGTCGGCTTGTAGGGCAGCGTGGCATCCGCCATCGCCACGTCGTTCCAGCTCAGGATCTGGCTCGCGACCGGCGCTGCGATCCCGATCGCAGCCATTGTCTGGATGAACGAGCGTCGCGATAACGTGCCTTGCTTCACTTCCGCGATGAACTTGCGGATTTCGTTTTCGTTCATCAGATGACCCCACCTGTTAAAAAAATCGTCACCGGCCGTACATGCACTGTAACTCAGGACGTTTGGCATCGTGGAGTCAAGATGATGTCGCAGGTCTGAAGCCGTCGGGCAAAACACCCGACTCCCGTCAACCCCCTCCCCACAAAAATATTCCGCTTTACCGAAATTCGGAAATGGCGTATGTGTCTCCTATCCCGGCTCACCAGGAGGGGCGATCGTACGTCGTCACGATATGCGAGCCGGGTTGCGGTGGACGCGGCAGCGTCGGCACGAGAGGTGCGGGCAGGGCGGGTAGTCCCTGTGAGCCCGAAACCACGTGCGGACGAGCGGCGCTGACGGTTCGTCTCGCCAACATTTTTCCGGCAAATTCGACAACGCCGGAGAACCCTGTGGCGATAGGCGGGCTCGCGTACGGCAAAACCGTGTGGTCCTGGCCGTCGTTGCTACGGTCAAGCTCTAGCGGAGGTGTGGAGCGCCCAACCGGGTCAACCGCATCGTCAATTCGCGGGGCGAGGGAGGCCAGAAGGAATTCGGCTCCCGGGAGAGCGCGGCATAAGCCGTCAACCCACTGCGCAGGGAAGGTCGAGTGTTTCGGCTACACCTGTTGACCGCTGTGCAGTTTTACTGCGCGTGCTTTCGCACAGCGGATGAGTGGGTGCCAGCCGGCACCCGGCCTTCCCTGCGCCCTCTTGGTTCAAGAGGGTGACACGATCAAGCAAAGCTCGGGCGAAATCAGCCGCGAGAACGCGATGCTGCGTGTTGTCGCCTGACGAAGCGGTAACTGGACCGCCGCCCGAAAGCAGGCTCAGGCGACGATCCAGTGCGAGCTAAACGAACTTGGGGAAGTTCAAAGGCCGCGCGCAAAGCTAACCCGGTCGATGCGGCCAGCTCAAGTTTCGTTGTGTTGCTCCGGCCGAAGATTCATTGCCGTGACTCCTCTTTTCACAATGATGGCAGTGGAACGCCACAACGCGACGGCTGTTCCCGTCCGGTGTCTTGGATCAGGAGAACTTTGATGAGCGACGCAGACGACCACTTCGCCAGGCTGCTCGGGAAGGCGGCCATGGACGTGTGGGGCGACATGCCCCGCGACATCCAGGAGGCGCTGTTCGAGACCGCCATGAAGGAGCGCAGTAGCGAGCGCGAAGGGCTCGCGCGGCTGCTGCACGGGCGTCACCCGCGCACGCTGCATCCGGCAAAGCCGGCCTGAACGCATGCGCGGGAACCGCTCCGCCTGCACCTTCCTCCGCGAATGCCCCGATGACGGAACGTTCGTGCGAATACATGGTTGGCATGGTGCGGGACACTTCAACCGGACAGAGCGGACCGGCCCGCGCTTCCAACTGCGCTCGATCATGTGAGTTGATTGGCATGACGTTGATTGGCACGACCGAGATGAACATCGGAAAATGGTACGACCCGATCTCGCAGCGCTGGATCATGCCGCGCGAGACCACTCCCGTGGCGGCGTGCGCGCAGTCGAGCGCAGAGAACGTGCTGAACAACCACACGCGCGGCGAAGCGGAACGTATCTGGCACCTGCTGGTGGAGTGCTGCGCGCGCGAATGATGTTGGTCTCGCGGCGTCCCGTCACCGCCCGCCGACGAGCGCGAGAGCGGCCTCGACCGCGTTCTCTAGAATCTCCTCCGACAATTGCCTGTCGCTGACGGCGCGCGACAATTGCAGCGCGCCGACCATGGTCGCATAGACCGTCATCGCCTTGCGCCGCCGCTGCTCGCGCGAACCTTCCGGGATCTGTGCCGCCATCAACGCGATGATGTCGGACATCTTTCCGGTAAAGGCATCGCGCGTGGCCTTCGGATGCCGCGCGATCTCGGAAACCAGCGCCGCGGTCGGGCAGCCGGTCCCGGCGCGGTCGCGGTGGCGCGGAGAGAGGTAGTCGCGGATCGTGGTCTCGAGCGCGACGCTGTTGTCGAGATTGTCCTTGTGCCGCTGCTCGCGCCGCTCCAGCGCATCGAGCAGCACCGCGCGCACCAGGTCCTCCTTCGACTCGAAATGCGTGTAAAAAGCGCCGTTGGTCAGGCCCGCCTCCGACATGATGCCGGCGAGACCCACCGCGGCAATGCCGCTCTCGCGGAACTGCGCCGAGGCGATTTCGAGAATGTGCCGCCGCGTCGTGTCCCGGTGTCCCTTGTCGTAGCGCGCCATGGCTGCCTCTTGCGAACCGGCCGCCCCCAAGCCGCAAAATTGTGAGGGCTGGCCTATTGCATTACGATCATAATAATACATTATATTCATAATTCAAATGGGGCGGTCGATGGGCCGCGGCCGTCAGGAACCACAGGACCGTACCGATGTCAGTCGAGGATGCCGCCGCGCCGGCTCTGTCTGCCACCCACGCCGTGGCCCGCACCGCGGCGCCGCTTCGCCGGACGGCGCCGTCCACCCAAAGCGCGAGCGAGCAAAGGCGCGATGCGTTGCTCACCGCGCCGATCCTGCCGACGCTGCTCAAGCTCGCGGCGCCGACGGTGACCGTGCTGGTGGCGCAGACCGCGGTCAACATCGCGGAGGCCTATTATGTCGGCTATCTCGGCACCGATGCGCTCGCCGGCGCCGCGCTGGTATTCCCGATCTTCATGCTGATGACGATGATGTCGAATGGCGGGCTCGGCAGCGGCGTTGCGTCCTCCGTGGCGCGCGCGGTCGGGGCCGGTCGCCGCGATGACGCCGAGGCCGCGCTGTTTCATGCCGTGGTGCTCGCCATCCTCGCCGGTGGCGTGTTCACGCTCGGTGTGATCCTCGGCGGGCCATGGCTCTATCGCACCCTCGGCGGCCGGGGCGATGCGCTCGCTGCGGCCACCCTTTATTCCAACTACCTCTTCGCCGGCGCCATTCCGGTGTGGATCGTCAATCTCCAGGCGGCGGCGCTGCGCGGCTCCGGCAACGTCAAGGTGCCCGCGCTGGTGACGCTGGTCGGCGCGATCGTGACGATCCCGGTCTCGCCGCTGCTGATCTTCGGCTTCGGACCGGTCCCGCGGCTCGGCATCGGCGGCGCCGGGATCGCCTTCGGGCTCTATTATGGCGCGGCGATGCTGTTCCTGCTGCACTACATGTCCTCCGGTGGGTCCGGCCTGACGCTGCGCATCGTGTCGTTGCGCGCAAAAATATTCGCCGACATGTTGAAGGTCGGCATTCCGACCGCGTTCAACGCGGTGCTGACCAACCTCACCGTCATCCTCGTCACCGCCGCGGTCGGCCTGTTCGGCACCTCGGCGCTTGCCGGTTACGGCATCGCCTCGCGGCTCGACTACATCATGATCCCGCTGCTGTTCGGCATCAGCACGGCGACCCTGACCATGGTCGGCGTCAACATGGGCGCCGGCCAGACCGCCCGGGCGCGCAGGATCGGGTGGATCAGCGGCGTCGTCGGCATGATCCTGACCGGCACGATCGGCCTGTTGGTGGCGATCTTTCCGACGGCCTGGCTGAACCTGTTCAGCCACGATCCCGAGGTGGTGAACGAAGGCATGACTTACCTGCGCATCGTCGCTCCCGCCTATGCCGCGCTCGGCTTCGGCTTCGTCACCTCCTTCGCCGCCCAGGGCACCGGCCGCGCCATGGGACCGCTGGCTTCGTCGATTGCGCGGATCCTGATCGCGGCCGGCGGCGGTTGGATTGCAGTCGCGAGCTTTGGCGCGGGCATGGCGGGGCTCGCCACCATGGTCACCGTGTCGCTCGCCGCCTACGCCGCGATCTGCGTCCTGATCATGCTGTCGCCTTCGACCTGGCGCGCCGAATGATAGCGCGCTCGCTCGCGGCTCGGATGTGGTCCAGCGCCGTCAGGTCACCCACACGTCCCCCGCAAGCGTTCCATTTCCCTATTCGCCCTGCGAGTGGAAGCTGCATCTCCTAGCGCGGGCAAATTTGATTTTTCATTTCATTGATTTCGTGTCCCGCACGGAGGAAGACGACACCAGCTATTGCCGGTTCCATGGAGACCAAAGATGTCGTTTCGTGCCGCCCTGATCCTCTCGACCGTGCTCGCCGCGTGGTCGGCCGCAGCTACAGCCGAGACCATCAAGATCGGCGTGACGCCGGGTCCGCATGCGCAGATCTTCGAGGCCGTGAAGCCGATCGCGGCGAAGCAGGGCCTCGACATCCAATTGATCGAGTTCTCCGACTACGTCGTGCCGAACGCCGCGCTCGATGCCGGCGACATCCAGGCCAATTCGTTCCAGAACCAGCCCTATCTCGACAACCAGAAGGCCGACCGCGGCTACAAGATCGAAGCCGTCGGCCTGACCGTGAATTTCCCCATCGGCGTCTATTCGAAGAAGCACAAGAACTGGGCCGATATCCCCGACGGCGGCAAGGTCTCGATCCCCAACGATCCGACCAACGGCGGACGTGTGCTGCTGCTCCTGCGCGACAAGGGCGCGATCAAGCTGAAGGATGGCGTCGGCTTCAAGCCGACGGTGCTGGACATCACCGAAAATGCCAAGAAGCTGAAATTCATCGAAGTCGACGCAGCACAGGCACCTCGCGCGCTCGACGATGTCGACGCGGCCGCGATCAACACCAATTATGCAACCCAGGCGGGCCTCGATCCCGTCAAGGATCCGATCCTGCGCGAGGACCCGAAGGGACCCTATGTCAACCTGATCGCCGTTCGGGCGGCCGACAAGGACAAGCCGTGGGTCAAGGTCCTCGTGGACGCCTATCACGCGCCGGAGGTCAAGGAGTTCATCCTGACCAAGTTCAAGGGCGCGGTGCTGCCGAGCTGGTAGGCAGGCTGCCCAGTCAAGCTCCAGCGGAGGAGCGAAATACAGGCGACGTGGCAGCCTTGCGCAATGCCCGCTTGTCTCGGGCTGCGGCAACCGACATCATCGGGGCCATGGCAATGGTCGCCCGACAGGGGTCGTATGAAACGCTTTGCAAACCTGAAAAGACTGGGATTCTTCACGCGCCTGCTCGATGCTGTGCCCGCGGCCGAGCGATACCGCTTCGCCGCCGAGCAGATCGTGCGCGCGGAAAAGGCGGGCCTCGATTCCGCGTGGATCGCACAGCATCATTTTCACGAGCGCGAGGGCGGACTGCCTTCGCCCTTTGCCTTTCTCGGCTATGTCGCGGCGCAGACCTCGCGCATCCGTCTCGGCACCGGCATCGTCACGCTGCCGCTGGAGAGCGCGGTGCGGGTGGCGGAGGATGCCGCGGTGCTCGATCTTCTCTGCGACGGCCGGTTCGAGCTCGGTGTCGGCACCGGCGGCAACCCGTCGGCCTTTGCCGCCTTCGGCCTCGACAGCACCCAGCGCAACGAGATCTTTGCGCGCAATCTGGACGTCGTCCGGACCGCGCTGGCAGGCAAGCCGCTCGACGGCGGCGATACGCTCTATCCGCAGCGGCCGCAATTGTGCGACCGGATCTGGCAGGCGACATTTTCGGTGGCAGGCGGCGCGCGTGCCGGCAAGGCCGGCGACGGCTTGCTGCTGTCGCGGACCCAGCCCCGGACCAAGGAGGCGCCGCGCGCCACGCTGGCTGAAATCCAGAACCCGGTGATCGATGCTTATCTCGCGGCGCTGCCGCCGGGCTGCGAGCCCCGCATCATGGCATCGCGTAGCGTCTTCGTTGCCGACGATCGCCGCGAGGCGATGCGCCTTGCCGATATCGGACTGCGGCGTGCGCTCCCGCAGTTCCTCAAGGGCGGTCACGCCGCGCCGGGCAAGATGCTGGAGGAGATGATCGCGGCGTTCGACACGCATGTCGGCGCGGCCGACGACGTCATCGCCTCGCTGCGCGCTGACGCCACGCTGGAGCGGGTGACCGATCTGGTCTTCCAGGCGCATTCGGTGGATGCTCCGCATCCCTATATCCTCCGCTCGATCGAGCTGGTCGCGGACAAGGTTGCGCCGGCGCTGGGCTGGACCAGGACCGCGGCACCCGATGTCGCCTTGGCGGGCTAGTTAGAATGAACACGATCACGTTGCACGAGGCTGAATGATGAGCACCAAGGATATCATCGACACGCTCGCCGGGATCGAACCGGGATCGGCTCTGGACGCCATCCGCGCGCGTCGGCTCCAGGCGCGCGACAATGCGCAGAAGAGCTATCTCGTTCTGTTCGAGCCGATCGACGTCAGCGAGGTCTCGCTTGCGGAACGCGCGGCGGTTGCGGGCTTCGTGGCCGGCCTGCATGGCGTTTCCCCCGTGTCCGCCTTCTACCGGGCGAAGCTTTCGGCAAACGCGGATGGGTCGGCTCTCGTCGGTGCGATCGAGGCCGAGATCGAGCGGGGCAAGACGTCGGGCCCGTATGGCGCCTTTCCGGTCGGCCCGCTATCGGTCGAGAACAAGACCGGTTTGATCTATCGCGTGAGCGCGGATCGCAAGCCGGTGCTCGGCGCCCGGCTCGTCGCAGCGCTCGAACATGCGCACCTGCTGGTGTTCCGGCCGCGCGATGCCGCATCCGCCGACATGAAGGCGCTGCTGGGCGCCGGCTGGTCGAACACCGGCATCGTCACTTTGTCCCAGCTCGTCGCGTTCCTGTCGTTTCAGGTTCGCGTCGTCGCCGGCCTCCGCGTGCTCGGCGCCTCGCTCGGGCGTCCGGCAAGCGCCGCGGCGAACGCGTAGGAGGAGATTGCATCATGAGCGCTGCAAGCACCGTCAATCCGCCGGTTGTTTTCACCCAGGACGAGCTCGGCTGGGTATCGTGGATTGATCCGTTGCCCGAGGCTGAGTTGACCGAGCGGCATTTCGCCGGCCTCGTCGATCGCTCCCGCGCCAAGTCTGAATATTTCCGTCTGCTGGTGCGCGATCCCGAGGTGCTGGAAGCCCGGACCAAGACCGACAAGGACATCTTCTACAACATCGCCGACGGCCTGCCACGCGCCGAGCGTGAACTCGCGGCGGCGGCGACCTCGCGCTACAATGGCTGCATCTATTGCGCGTCGGTGCATGCGCGATTTGCCAGCACCTATTCCAGGCGCCGCGACGACGTGCAGCGGCTGCTCGACGAAGGCGTCGGTGTCGATCTCGGCGAGCGCTGGAACGCTGTCGTCAAGGCGTCGGTGGCGCTGGCGGCGACGCCGGTCGCGTTCGGCCCTGACAACATCGAGGAGCTGCGCCGCGCCGGTCTGGACGATGCGGAGATCGTCGACGTCGTCAACAGCTCGTCGTTCTTCAACTGGGCGAACAGATTGATGCTGTCGCTCGGCGAGCCGACGAAATAGGCACCTTCACTGGCATGGAAATTGCCATCTATTTTCGACATCTGAGCGGATGGAGCCGTGCATGAGCAACATCGACCGTCGTACCCTGGTCAAGGGATCTCTCGCCGCCATGATGGCGGGAGCAGCCATGTCACGCGGTGCCTTGGCGCAATCGTCCGAGCCGATCCTGCTCGGTGTCAGCGGCCCCCTGACCGGGCCGAACGCACAATATGGCACGCAATGGAAACAGGGCTTTGATCTCGCCCTCGACGAAATTCAGGCGGCGGGGGGCGTCAACGGGCGCAAGCTTGCCTACAGCTTCGAGGACAGCCAGAGCGATCCGCGCCAGTCGGTGGCGATTGCCCAGAAATTCGTCTCCGATCCCCGGATCGTCATGGAACTCGGCGATTTTTCCAGCACGGCATCGATGGCCGCGTCTCCGATCTATCAGCGGGGAGGACTGGTACAGTTCGGCTTCACCAATTCGCATCCCGATTTCACCAAGGGCGGCGACTTCATGTGGAGCACGTCCGTCAGCCAGGCCGATGAGCAGCCGCTGCTGGCGCAATATGCCGTGCGCCGTCTCGGCCTCAAGAAGCTTGCGGTGTTGCACCTCAATACGGATTGGGGCCGCACCAGCCGCGACTATTTCGTCAAGGCGGCCAAGGAATACGGCGCCGAGGTTGCGGTCACCGAAGGCTATATCGCGGAGGAGCGGGATTTCCGCTCGACGCTGGTGCGCGTCCGTGACGCCAATCCGGATGGGCTGATCCTGATCTCCTATTATTCCGATGGGGCGCTGATCGCCCGTCAGGCGCGCCAGGTCGGGCTGAAGCAGATGATCTGCGCCGCAAGCTCGGTTTATTCGCCGAAATTCATCGAGCTCGGCGGCGAAGCGGTCGAGGATGTCCATCTCGGCACCCGCTATTTCCCGGAGGATCCGCGGCCCGAGGTGCAGAAATTCATCACAGGCTTCAAGAAGAAGTACAACGGGCTGGAGCCCGATGCCTTCAACGCCTATGCCTATGACGCGATGAACATGGCTGCCGCCATCGTGAAGATCGGCGGCACCGACCGGCGCGCCATTCGCGATGCTTTCACCAAGGTGCGCGATGTCTCGAGCGTCATCTTCGGGTCCGCGGCGTTTGACGTCGAGAGCCGCCGCGTCAGAGGTGCCATGAACGCCGAGCTGGTCGTGCGCAAGGGCCAATTCGCGCTATGGGACGGCAAGCCGACCTGACATGATGGCCGGAGTGGTCACTCCGGCCTCTTTTTCTCTTCACTAGGAACGTCGCTTGTCTTCCTGGCTCGATTACACGATCAACGGGCTGATCGTCGGTAACGTGTACGCCCTCGTAGCAGTCGGGCTCGCGCTGATCTTCGGCGTCAGTCGGCTGATCAATTTTGCCCAGGGCTCGATCTATCTCGTCGGCGCCTATATCGGCTGGGTCGCGGTGGTGCAATTGCATACGCCGCTGCCCCTCACCATCATCGTGGTCGCGGTGGCCGCCGCGCTGGTCGGATTGATCATCGAGCGGTTCGGCCTGCGTCCGCTCCAGAACTCGGTGCGCATCGCGCCGCTGCTGGCGACGATCGGCATCAGCTTCGTGCTCGACCAGCTCGTGATGCTGACCTTCTCGCCCAATCCGCGCGCGCTGCCGAGCCAATTGCCCGACGTCCGCTTCCAGGTCGGTGGCGGAACGATCGGCCCGCTCGATCTCCTGATCGCCGGCGTCGGCCTCACCAGCGCGCTGCTGCTGTTCGTGTTCCTGCGCTACAGTAAGCTCGGTTGGGCCGTGCGCGCCACCGCGCAGGACCGCGATGCCGCGATGCAGATGGGCGTCGACGTCAACCGCGTCAACCAGGCCGTGTTCGGCATTGCCGCCGCGCTCGGCGGCGTCTCCGGCTTGCTGGTCGGCATGTACTACAACCAGATCGACACCGCGATGAGCCTTCAGGCGACGCTCAAGGGCGTCGTTGCCGAGGTGGTCGGCGGCGCCGGCAATGTGCCCGGCGCCGTGATCGGCAGCTTGCTGCTGGGATTGGTTGAGAGCTACGGCGTCGCCGTGTTCGGCACCAGCTATCGCAATCTTTTTGCGTTCCTGCTGCTGGTCGTGGTTCTCGTGCTTCGTCCGAACGGCCTGTTTGCGAGCGCGCGGCAGGCGCCGCCCGAACCGCTCACGGGCACCTTCATTGCGCCGAGTCGCCCGGTCCGTATTCCCCGTTGGGCGTTGCTGATCGCGCTCGGCGGCTTCGCGATCCTGCCGCTGCTTCCGGCCTCCTTCTACGTGCTCCAGACGCTGATCAACGCCTGGCTGCTCGGCATGCTTGCGCTCAGCCTTACGCTGGTTGCGGGAACGATCGGTCAGGTCTCGCTCGGACACGCCGCGCTGCTCGCGATTGGCGCCTATACATCCGCGCTGCTGTCGCTGACGTTCTCCGTCCCTGTCGGCCTCGCCATCATCGGCGGTGGCCTGATGAGCGCGGCGCTCGGCACGGCGTTGATCTCGCCGTCGTTTCGCCTGCGCGGGCATTACGTGTCGATCGCAACACTTGCGATCGGCGAGATCGTGTCGCTGGTGATCCTGAACTGGGAGAGCGTGACCCGCGGCCCCATCGGCGTTTCCGGCATCCCGCCCTTGTCGCTGTTCGGCTATGAGCTGATCAGCCCAACGTCGATCTACTGGTTCAGCTTCGCCGTGATGGTGGTGCTGGCGCTGCTCCAGGCACGATTGCTCGGCTCGCATCTCGGCCGCAGTTTTCGCGCCATCCGCGATGACGACATCGCCGCGCGCGCCTACGGCCTCAGTCTCAATCGCTACAAGTCGCTGGCCTTCATCTTCGGCGGGTTCGCGGCCGGTGTCAGCGGCGGCATCGCGGCGCATCTCTATTCCTACATCAACCACGAGACCTTCAACACGCAGCAGTCCATCCTGGCGCTGACCGTCGTGATCCTCGGCGGTCTCGGCAATGTCGTCGGCGCCGTCGTCGGATCGGTCGCGCTGGTCGGTCTGCCTGAATTGTTCCGGATCGCGGCCGAGTACCGGATCCTGATCTATGGCATCGTTCTGCTGTTGCTGGTGCGGTTCAGGCCGCAGGGCCTGTTGGGGACGATCTGATGACGGACCCGCATGCTGCATCGCTCTTGTCCCTGCGCGGGCTGACGCGCCGCTTCGGTGGCCTGACTGCGGTCAACGCCATCGATCTCGACCTTGCCAAGGGCGAGCTGGTCAGCATCATCGGCCCGAACGGTGCCGGCAAGACGACCCTGTTCAATCTCGTGACCGGGCTCGATCGGCCCGATGCCGGCGAAGTCCGTTTCGAAGGGCGCGATATCACCGGGCTTTCGCCGGAAACGCTGGCAGCCGAAGGCATGGCGCGCACCTTCCAGCTCGGCCGAGTCTTCGGCAATCTCAGCGTCATGGACAACGTCCTGATCGGCGCGCACACGCGGCTGCGTGCGGTGAAGCCGGCGGTGCCATTGATCGGCCCGTTGCTGGAATTGGGGCTGGCGCTGCTGCGCCCCGCCAGCGTCAAGGCTGAAGAAGAGCGACTGCGGGAGGAGATGAAGATCATCCTTGCGCGCTTCGGCGAGCGACTGCTGCCGCGGATGGACCAGCCGGCCTATAGCCTCTCCTACGCCAATCGCCGCCGCGTCGAGATCGCGCGTGCGCTGGCGCTGAAGCCGCGCCTGCTGTTGCTGGATGAGCCGACCGCTGGCATGAACCCGACCGAGACCGCGGAGATGCAGGCGCTCGTTGCCGAGCTGAAAGGCGAAGGGCTGACCATCCTCTTGATCGAGCACAAGCTCGAAATGGTGATGCGCCTCTCCGACCGCGTCATCGTCATGGACGAGGGCAAGAAGATCGCGGAAGGCGCCGGCGAAGAGATCCGCAGCGATCCCAAGGTCATCGAGGCCTATCTCGGCCACGGCCTGTCGGGGACGGCGGATCAGCAGGAGAGCGCGGCATGAGCGGCATGACGGCGAACGCATCCGATCCACTGCTCGCGTTATCGGGCGTCAATACCTTCTATGGCCAGGCCCAGGTGCATTTCGACCTGTCGATCAGCGTCGCGCGCGGGCACATCGTCTGCCTGCTCGGCGGCAACGCCAGCGGCAAATCGACGACGATGAAGATCATCCTTGGCCTGGTGAAGCCCGGCTCGGGCGAGGTGACATTCGACGGCGCCTCGCTGCTTGGGCTCTCGACGCCGCAGATCGTCCGCCGCGGCATCGCCTCGGTGCCGGAGGCGCGGCGGCTGTTCGCGGACATGAGCGTCCGGGAAAACATTCTGATGGGCGCTTTCGTGCGCAACAATCGCACCGAGGTGGCGCAGGACCTCGACCGGATGCTAGCGCTGTTCCCAAAACTCGGGCAGCGGCTGTCGCAGCGCGCCGGCTCCTTGTCCGGCGGCGAGCAGCAGATGGTCGCCATGGCGCGCGCGCTGATGAGCCGGCCGCGGATGATCGTGATGGACGAGCCGACCATGGGCCTGTCGCCGCTCTATGTCGATCGCGTGCTGGAGCTGATCAGGACGATCAATCAGGAGGGCGTGTCGGTCTTCATGGTCGAGCAGAATGCCAGCCTCGCGCTCGAGATCGCGCATGAAGCCTATGTGCTCCAGACCGGAAAGATCGTGCTCTCCGGCTCCGCGCGTGCGCTGAAGGACGATCTGCGCGTGCGCGACGCCTATCTCGGCGGCGCCGAGGCCGCGTAATACGGCCCATGCACGAAACCTGACCCGGCCGCCCGGGATTGCGCTGGTCAGTGTGATCATTCTATGAAAAGATCATACTAGGGGTTGGTCGACGGGAACGGGCGCGTGACGAGATTGTCTTTGCGGGCGGTTGGGCCCGGAACGGTGCTGCTGTTCGGCTGGCTCCTCGCCGCCAACGCCGCCGCATGGGCCTGGGCTTTCGCCCTGTTCGCCGACCGGCCCGCGGTGATGGCGACCGCGCTGCTCGCCTGGGTGTTCGGGCTGCGCCATGCCGTCGATGCCGACCACATCGCCGCCATCGACAACGTCGTGCGCAAGCTGATGCATGCGGGCGACGCGCCGAAAAGCGTCGGTCTCTACTTCGCGCTCGGCCATTCGACCGTCGTCGTGGTCGCGACCATGCTGCTTGCGCTCGGCGTGGTCAGCTTTGGCGGCGACAGCCTGCTCAGGGATATCGGCGGGCTGATCGGCACGTCGGTGTCGGCGATCTTCCTTCTGGTGATCGCAATCCTCAACCTCGCTATCTTCGCCGGTCTGTGGCGGACGTTTCGCGCGGCGCGCGAGCAGGGCGTTCATGATGCCGAAGGGCTTGATGCACTGCTTGCCGATCGCGGATTCCTGGCGCGACTGCTCGGTCCAATGTTCCGCCTGGTGACAAAGCCCTGGCACATGTATCCGCTTGGACTGTTGTTCGGGCTCGGCTTCGATACCGCGACCGAAATCGGTCTGCTCGGCATCTCCGCCACTGAGGCCTCGCACGGCGCTTCGCTCGCCGATGTATTGGTATTCCCCGCATTGTTCGCGACCGGCATGGCGCTGGTCGATACCGCCGATTCAGCGCTGATGGTCAGCGCCTATCGCTGGGCCTTCGTCGATCCCCTGCGCAAGCTCTGGTACAACCTGACCATCACCGGCGCCTCCGTCGCGGTCGCGCTATTCATCGGTGGCATCGAGGCGCTCGGCCTGATCGGAGACCGGCTCGGCCTGTCCGGCGGCGTGTGGGCGCTGGTCGACGGCCTCAACGGGTCGCTGGCGAATTTCGGTTTCGCCGTGATCGCGCTGTTCGCAATCGCGTGGCTCGTCTCGGTCGTGCTCTACCGCCGCATGTTTGCGGACGACCGGCGGCGAGCGCCGGACGTGCTCCGGGGTGTCGATGCGACCGAGGTGGCATGAGCTTGGCCGTCGGTGCGGCGCGCTGACGGCACTGTCGGCCTTCGTCCTGGTCACGGATGAAGACAAAGCTTTCGCGCAGAGCAATGGTGCCTCGCGCGAACTGCCGCCGATCCGGATAACCGGCGGCGAGACGCCGCGTCGCAACAAGCCGCCTGCGCCGCGGACCAGCAAGCCAGTCGCGGCTAACGATCGCATCGTTGTTTATCCGGCAGCAGCGCAAGCGTCGGATGACCGCAGCGTCGCCTCCGGCGCAAAGGGCCCGCCAAGCATGGCGAGCGAGATCACCGTCTCCGGCGAGGAGCTCAATGCACGCCCGGCGACGCGGCCGGGCGAGGCGCTCGAAGCCGTGCCGGGCCTGATCGTGACCCAGCATTCCGGCGAGGGCAAAGCCAATCAGTATTTTTTGCGCGGCTATAACCTCGACCACGGCACCGATCTCGCGATCTATGTCGACGACGTCCCCGTCAACATGCGCACCCACGCGCACGGCCAGGGTTATGCCGATCTCAACTGGCTGATCCCGGAAACCATCGCTGCGATGGACGTCCGCAAGGGTCCGTATTTCGCCGACGAGGGTGATTTCGCTTCGGTCGGCAGTGTGCACATCGGCCTGATCGACCGCACCGAAAAGGGCCTCGCGCAGGTGACCGCCGGCAGTTTCGGCTATCGCCGGCTGCTCGGCATGGATTCGGCGAAACTCGGTGACGGCGCGCTGCTCGTCGCCGGCGAGATCGGCACCTACAACGGTCCCTGGGACAATCCGGACAATGTGCGCAAGCTCAACGGCCTGGTGCGCTACAGCCAGGGCACCGCGACGGATGGCCTGTCCGTCACCGGCATGGCCTACGTCAACACATGGAATTCGACCGACCAGGTGCCGCAGCGCGCGATCACGAGCGGCCTGCTCGACCGTTTCGGCTCGGAGGATAGAAGCGACGGCGGCAACACCAATCGCTTCGCGCTATCAGGCGGCGTGGCGCAGAGCGACGATCTCGGCTCCTGGAAGGCGAACGCCTATGTCGTCAAGAGCCAGCTCGACCTCTACAACAATTTCACCTATTTCCTGGGCGATTCCGTGCTCGGCGACCAGTTTCACCAGCATGACGACCGCCTGATGGCCGGCGCCAATATTTCGCGTACGCTCGAAGGCTCGTTTGCGGGCCGTCCGATGCAGACCACCTTCGGCCTGCAATCGCGCTACGACGCGATCGATCTGGCGCTGACCAACACGTTCCAGCGCGGCTTCCTCGCCAACATCCGCAGCGACAAGGTCGGCGAGGGCAGCGTCGGCCTCTATGCGGAAAACACGGTGCGCTGGACAGACTGGTTCAGGACCACAATGGGCTGGCGCGGTGACTATTATGCCACCGACGTGACCTCGCTATTTAACTCCAACAACTCGGGCCGCGCCGATGCCACGCTCGGCAGCCCCAAATTCAGGATGGTGCTCGGTCCGTTCAACCGGACCGAATTCTTCCTCGGTGCCGGCTACGGCATGCACTCCAACGACGCGCGCGGCGCGACAACGACGGAAGATCCGAGCGATCCCACCACAAAGCTCTCGCCGTCGCCACTCTTGGTCCGCACCAGGGGCGCCGAGGTCGGCATCCGCAGCAGGACCATTCCCGGTCTTGACACCTCGTTCAGCGTCTTCATTCTCGACCAGGATTCCGAGATCCTGTTCTCTGGCGATGCCGGCGATACCGAAGCGACCCGCGCCAGCCGCCGCTACGGCTTCGAATGGACCAACCATTATCGCCCGAAATCCTGGATCGATATCGACGGCAATCTTGCGATGACGCATGCGCGCTTTCGCGGCTATGATAGCGATCAGGCGGAGGTCCATGCCTCGCTTGCCGGCTATCCGGAGGCGCAGATCGGCACCGCGCCCGGCAACTACATTCCGAACGCACCGCCGATGGTGGCCTCGGCCGGCGTCACGCTCGGCGAGAAGACCGGCTGGTTTGGCGGCTTGCGCTGGCGCTATCTCGCATCCAGCCCGCTGACGGAAGACAATGCGTTCCGCTCGTCGCCGACCAGCGTCTTCAACGGGCGCCTGGGCTATCGCATCGACAACGGCTGGCGCATCCAGCTCGACGTGCTCAATCTGTTCAATACCAGGGCAAACCAGATCAGCTACGCCTACGGCTCGCTGCTCAGGACCGACACGCTCTACAATCTCTGCACATCAGGCACCGCGCCGGCCGCGGTCTGCCAGAACGGCGTGATGGATTACGTGCTGCACCCGGTCGAGCCGCTGACATTCCGCGCGACCATGGCCGGGACCTTCTGAACCGGAATCAAGCAGAGGCGGCGCTCTGAGCCTGCTCCACGGGCAGGTCATCGGCATTGGGATCGCCGGGCGCGGTCGCCCAGGCCAGCTCGACCAGCGTCACGAACCTGCGCCCGGCACCGTCGAGCTGGCAGACGATCAAGCCCTGCTCCTCCATGTAGCTCAGCAAGCGTTGCGCGCGGCGCAGCGAATGCGAGCCATAAGCGCGCGCGATCGCTGCATCGCCGGGACATGGCCAGCCTTCCTTCGCAGCGCGCGCGATCATCATGAACACGCCCTGCATGTCGTCGGGCAGGATCGAGGCGCGGAGCGACACGTCCTGCCAGGCGTCGTCCTCGGTGAGCTCAGTGCCAAGCCCGGCGCGTGCGCGCGTCAGCATGCGGCGGAATTCGTTGAGATCGGGCACCGCCGAGCCGAGGCCTTCGATGCGGCAGCGGACCACGAACTCCTGATAGAGCACGCCGATGGCGCGGAAGCCGGCATCGGGTTCGGCGAGCACGGCGCGCAAGGTCCGGTCGACGCGCTCGCGCCGTTCCGTCAATTCTTCCGCGCTGACCGGCAGCTCGATCGTTTCAGGACGCGTTTCCGGCGCGGCCGCCTTCGCGGCCCGGAGCTGTTCGAGCAGATCCGGCGCCGGCCGCCGCTGCGGCCGACTGGCATCGGGCGGCGGCGCGGCCAGGATCACGGCACGCGCGTCTTCCAGTGTTGCTTCCGGCATCGGCATGAGCCGGGGCGTGGAGTTGCGCGGCTGCGTATCCGTCGCGCCGATATGCAGGCGCAGCGGACGGCGCGACAACGCGGGGCCCAGCGCCATGAACTGTCCGCGCTCGAGATCACGAAATGTCTCCGCCTGCCGCCGCTCCATGCCGAGGAGATCGGCGGCGCGCGCCATGTCGATGTCGAGGAAGGTCCGGCCCATCAGGAAATTGGAGGCTTCCGCTGCGACGTTCTTGGCGAGCTTCGCCAGGCGTTGGGTCGCGATGATTCCAGCGAGCCCGCGCTTGCGGCCGCGACACATCAGATTGGTCATGGCGCCGAGGGAGAGCTTGCGCGCCTCGTCCGAAACCTCGCCCGCGACCGCCGGCGCAAACAGCTGCGCTTCGTCCACCACCACCAGCATCGGATACCAGTGGTCGCGGTCCACGTCGAAGAGACCACCGAGGAAGGCCGCCGCGCGCCGCATCTGGTTCTCGGCATCGAGCCCTTCGAGATTGAGCACGGTCGAGACGCGATGCAGCCGCGCGCGCTCACCCGCGACCTGAAGGCCGCGCTCGGTATGATCCTCGGCCTCGATCACGAGGTGACCGAAGCGATCGGCCAGCGTAACGAAGTCGCCCTCGGGATCGATGATAGCCTGCTGCACCCACGGCGCACTCTGTTCCAGCAGTCGCCGCAGCAGATGCGATTTGCCGGAGCCCGAATTGCCCTGCACCAGGAGGCGGGTCGCCAGCAGTTCCTCGAGGTCCATGGCCGCCGCGGCGCCGGCCGTGGTCTGCCCCATCTCGATCGCAACCGTCATGTCCCGACTCAAACCCCATCCTGCGCGGAGAGGGGCTTATCAACCCGATCGCAGCGCGTCGAGCGGCACAGGGCGAATCATGCCCCGTTGCCCACGGCGGAGTTCAGGTGTGATTCGACAGGTGAAGAAGGGCAGGTCGATAGGGCGGGTAGGGATCGTCGTCGTCGTCATCCGGGATAGTGCAGGACCCGAATTCCTGCCTGATCCGCTCGATCTCGGCGATGCGCTCGTGCAGCCGATGCAAGTGGTCCTGCGACTTCGCCCTCCAGAATCGGAAGGTGTCGGCGGTGAGCGGCAGGAACGCCGTTCCGAACAGCGTCGGATCGGGAACGATGGTTCGTCCGAGCAGGAGAAACCGGTCGACGCCGGACACGACAAGGGTCGCGTAACCGCGGTTTCCGATTCGCCTGATCCCGTTCAGCGACCATTCGCAAAGCTTGCTGAAATACGGCTCCTCGCGCCAGCGATCGGGACAATCGTCATCGACCGTCACGTTCACGGCGTCCTGGCTGAAATGCACCACGATGCCCGATTTTGCGGGGAACCAGTCGTCGTCGAGATGGCCTTGCAGCCAGGCGCAGACGAATGACCGGCACATCTGGGGGCGGCGCTCGTAGATGGTGCATCCCGTGCCGGCCTGCCAATGCTTGCAGAGCTGGTGTACCGGCTTATCGACGCTGGCCACCTCGAGGATATCGCAGCAGGCGTTGCACGACCCGCATTCCCGGGTAGGTCGCGGCGCCTTCGGCAGACCGGTCGCCCGAAAACCCTGGCCATCGCGAACCAGCAGCTTCTGCTTCTCCAGCGCATTCAAGGCGCGCTCGATCTTGAGACGGGACAGTCCGGTGGCGTCGATAACGCCCTTCATCGTCGTCGCGCCTGCCTCCACCGCGCGGACGACGCTCAACATCGCCTGATCCATTTTTGTTGTTCTTGGTCTTCTGTTATTTTTTGCTGGCTATCGAGCGCCGCCTTGGAAACCCATTGCCGGAGACCGGCATCCCAAGCTCGCTGGCCGAGTATCTTCGGAAAACGCATCTTGCGTGAGCGCGCCGGCGAGACAAGAAGCCGAGCCCGACACACGTGCATGCAGTGTTTGCGTAAATGAAGGATCACGTACGAAGAGCAAAGCGTTGTCCGCACGCGCGGCAAGCCTGGACTACGTCCGTCTCGGGGCAATTCACGCGGGAAACAGCTCGTTTTCGCGGCGCGTCGCGTCAAGACACGACGAACAACAGTCTTTCTCTCACACAGTCGTGATAGCTGCGGCGCGTGCGCGCGCGAACGCAGAGGCGACACGTTTGCGTGATTGGGGACTCGACGTCACACCGGGAACTGCGCGCGGTGCTGCTCGCGTGATGAGACTTAATATGCGAATGGGGCGGTCACGCGCGTCGCCGTGATCGGCCTGATCTGGCTTCGATCATTCTGGAGCGCCGATCGCCGCATCGACGGTCGATCGCAAAAGACGCCGCGGCGCGCTCCTACTGCGCGCCGGAGCCACCCTGCACGATCTTCTCGTTCAGCTTCAGATCGACGGTCTCGACCGTGCGGTCGATCTCCGCATTGGGCGTGCCGAGCTGATGCGAGATCAGCTTCACCAGAAGGTCGACGCGTTCGATGAAGGGCGCGCCGCTCGCGACCGCGCGCGCGGCTGATGACGGCTTAAGCAGGCTTTCGGCCGCCTTGGCGTATTTTGCGAAGGGCACCTGGTCCTGCGGATCGGCGCCGAGGCGCCGGGCGATGGCGTCGACATGGTCGTAGATCGTCTGCGATCGCGCGATATCGCCGTGAACGGCGTCGCGGATCGACCGTGGCTCGTGCGGCGTGATGCAGCGGTAGTTGCCGGTCAGCAGCATCGACCATTTCGCCAGCGGCACAAATAGCGAGTCGAACACCTTCAGCTTCACCGGCACGTCGTGGCCATCGAGCGTCACGGCGTCGATGTCGGCTTCGAGCTCGCGCAGCACCTTGTTGTGCTTGTCGTCGGCGAACGCCGACGCCTTGAAGTTCGTCGGCAGGCCGACATGAAGCACGTTGGCCGCCTCTTCCGGCGGACGGAACGCCTGCGGGTCGGGCGAGCACAGCGTCACCAGTCCCGGCTCGAACCGCTCCCACACCTGCGCATTGGTGTAGGCCTCCTCGAGATCCATGCCCGCAAGCGACGGAATCCGCTTGAGATAGGGCAGCGGCGGCATGTTCATGATCGACAGACACGGCAGCTTCGCCGCGGCGATCTTGATCATGAGAACGCGGACCGTGTGGTTGGTGTATTGCGGCTCCTGCATCGCAAGGCCGACCATGTCGTAGCGGGAGAGATCGACGTCCGCCGGCGTCACCGCGTCGAGCTTGCCGGGCAGGTCGCGCGAAAAGATCGCCCGGTGCACCGCTTCGTCGCGCAGCTTGATGCGCACCTCGGTACCGTCGCGATTGATCAGCTCTGCGGTCTTGGAGCGGCAAACCAGCGTGACGTTGTGCCCCGCCATCAGGAGCTTCGTGCCCAGCAGTGAGCCGTAAGAAGCTCCGAGGATCAAAACGTTGCGCGCCATGCTTCTTCCCTATGACAAATCGTGCGATTTTTGGGCCCCGGCCGTCATCCGAAGGCGATTAGGGGCATGTAAAGCGAAGTATCCCATAATGGCAACTGGGATAATGCATACAAGGCGGCGTCAATATTCTCGCTTCGTTCTCGGCGGCCCGATGAATGAAACACCTGCGAGCGCTGTCGAGCCGCCACCTCAAAACGCGCCATTCACCCGGAAATTGCGCGTGCCATCACCGCTGGTTGACGACGCGGGCGCGGTCGAGGTGCTCCTCGATCTTCGGGCGGTCGCGGGTGCGCTCAAAACTCGTGCAGAGCAGCTCGGTCTCCTCGAGCGAGACGGGGGCGCGATACAGCCGGCACATGAATTCGGCGGTTGCACGTCCCTTGCCCGCGCCGGGGCTGCGTTCGGCGAGAAACATGCAGTCCCGGCAGATGCTGGCATCGAGCCGCTGATGGGCTGCATCGAGATGATTGAGGATCTCCCGCAGCGAGTCGCGCAGCCTGACGCATTCCTCGGTGCCGAGCGCCGCGACCGCATTCACGACGTGACTGATCGGATCATGCTGGCTCAGGCATTTCTCGCCCTGCGCGGTGACGTTGAGCACGACCGAACGCTTGTCCTCGTGCGACGGCTTTCGCACCAGGAAGGATTTGCTTTCCAGCGTCTTCACGATCTGGGATGCAGTCGCCCTGGTGGCGCCGATGAAGCCGGCGAGCGCGGACGGCGTGCGCGAAAACCTGTTGGCGCGGCCGAGAAAGCGAAGTGCCATCCATTCCCGATCGCGCAGTCCGTGCTGATTGCCTTCGAAATACCAGGCTCTGGCCGCCTGAACCAGCAGCTCGACAGCCTCGCGTGCCAACGGCATGAATTCCTACCTCGCCCCGAGAATCACGTCTGCTTCGCCCCGAAGCCGCTGTCCGTCCTGGTTCGCAAATCCTTCAAGAGACGCCAGACAGTTGGAGGCGTACGATGAGTACGTCGTGCCCGGCTCTTGCTCGAAGGCACGGACTGCAAGGCAGCCGGCTTGGACTGACGGGCGCCGTGGAATCCGGCACGGGAGATCGCGTCGCTGATGGTATGCCAATCGCGACATGGTCGAACGGAAGCCCGAATTGCCGCCACGACCGGACGATGAATCGGAGTTGTTCAACGGAAGCCCCTGAGTTCCAAGTCACAATCAGACGTTTCTTATACTCCATCGAAACGATGAATGAGCTTCTCAACAAAATCAAGTAGAGACGCTCTCGGAGACCTGATGTCGTTGCAGACGAATGTAACGTTCAAGTCAATCTCGCTCTTCGGGACACATGATGGTGAACGCAATACGCACCCGGCGAGCAACATGCACGCAACTATGCGACGGTTTGATTGCACGCATGTCTGTCGTTGATGCAAGTTGATCGAACCTTGTGCATGACGATGGTGCGCATCGAAACGTCATCCACAACTTCTGTGTGCCATGAGAGAATCGCCGGGAGAACTCGCAGGAATTGCACGCGGCGGTTGTTATGCCTGCGGTCGCGAATCATCCGTCCGGTCGCTTTCACCACGGCGGCCCGATTCCCGTCCGAACGGTTGATATGCGCATGACGGAAATCGGTGACAGCGCCACATGCGCGGGCCCGACTGCTAAAATGACGGAACAAAGTGATGGCCCGGCGCGAGCCGCGCGCCGACTCACCCCTGCTAGTCGCCCTTGAGCATGTCCCTCAGCTCGCGAAACGGATCGGCACTCGGTGGAGCTGATGCGTCTTGCCGCATTGCGCTGTAGATCCTCGGAACCATGTCGACCGCCTGGTCGAGGCCCGAATCGCGTCCCGATTGATATCCGCCCATCAGGCGAAGGTCGCGCGTGTCCTCGTATTTGGCCATCATGGTACGCAACTTGCTCACCAATTCGCGCTCTTCGGGGTCCCAGACGTTATGGGCGAGGCGGGAGACCGAGGCCAAAACGTCCACGGCCGGATAACGCGCCTGGTCGGCAATGTGCCGGCTGAGCACGATGTGCCCATCGAGCGTGCTGCGGATGGTATCGGCGATCGGCTCGTTGTGATCGTCGCCGTCGACCAGCACGGAGAAAATGCCGGTAATCGTTCCGGATCCCTCTTCGCCGGGCCCTGCCCGCTCGAGAAGGCGCGGCAGGTCGGTGAAGACCGTCGGCGCATAGCCGCGCGCGACCGCAGGCTCGCCGGCGGCGAGGGCGACCTCGCGGGAGGCGTGAGCGAAACGGGTGATCGAATCGACCACAAGGAGAACCGATTCGCCCCGGTCGCGAAAATATTCGGCGACCGCCATCGCGGTCTTCGGCGCCAGCCGCCGCATCATCGGGCTTTCATCTCCGGTCGATACGATGGTGACGGCGCGGTTGCGGTTGGCGCCGAGCACGTCCTCGATGAATTCGCGCACCTCGCGGCCGCGTTCGCCGACCAGGGCCAGGACGACCGTGTCAAAACCCTGGCTGCGGGCGAGCATCGCGAGCAGCGTCGACTTGCCGACGCCGGAGCCGGCAAAGATGCCGACGCGTTGCCCGGCGCAGATCGGCGCGAACAGATCGATGACGCGCACGCCGGTGTGCAGCGGCTTGTGGACCCGGGCGCGCTTCATGGCCGAAGGCGCATCCGCCTCCGCTGAGACGGCCCGCGATCCCGGGGTGAGGGGGCCCTGTCCGTCCAGCGGCGCGCCGAGCGCGTTGATGACACGTCCCTTCCAGCTCGGATCGGGTGCGAAGGACAGCGGCGGCATCCGGTAAGCTACCGAGCCGAGGCCGCCCGCGAACTGGCGGTCGAACGGCTTGGCGATGATGCCCTCGCTGTCGATCCGCACCACCTCGCCGATCTGGGGTTTGCCACCCGAATTGACGCCGATGAGCTCGCCGAGCCTGACGAAGCGCGACAGGCCGGAGACGCGGAAATGCGTCGGCGCGATCTCGGAGATCGCGCCGCTGACGCTAGCGAGTGGGGTGCTCTGTTGAAGCTCCAGCAGCGCCCACTCCAGTTGCCGAAGAGCGTTCAAGGAAACCGTCCACCCTCATTGCGCACGAGGCGCAGTCTACCTGCCGGGATCGCCCAGCGTCCGGATTGCGTTCTGGAGCGTGCTCTCGGTGCCCTCGACCAGCGAATTCGTGCCGTCGAAGGCGCGCGAGGCCGACATCAGCTTCGTCAATTCCATCATCGGATTGGCGCCGGAGCCCTCGACATAGCCTTGCTTGAAGCCGTCCCGGGTGAAATCGGAGATGGCGGTCGCGGACCGATCGGGCGTGACGCCGGAATTGCCGTAGCGGTCGAGGTTGGCATCGGTGGGAATGTTGAACAGGCCGATGGTGCCGATCTCGTTGTTGTCCTGGGTGATCGCGCCGCTGCGCGAGATCGAGACCGGTCCACCGTTCGGATCCAGCGTGATCTGCGCGCCGCCGGAATCGATGATGGGGAAACCGGTCACGGTCTGAAGATCGCCGTTGGGGGCGATCTGGAGCCGGCCGTCACGCGTATAGACCGTGCCGTTCGGACCGGCGAAGGCGAGCCAGCCTTGTCCGACCACGGCGACGTCGAGTGGGTTGCCGCTCTCGGTGATATTGCCGGTTTCGCGCGAAATGATGTTGTCGCCGGGCGAGGAGAACGCGACCGGGTTCGCGCCTGCCTTGGACAGCACGGTCTCGAATTTCACCACGTCGGTGCGGAATGCTGCCGTGTTGACGTTGGCGACGTTGTTGGCGATCGTCTGGAGGCGCTTTTCGAGGGCGACCTGCGCCGACAATCCCACATAGAGGGCCGATTGCATGACTTACCTATTGAACCGGATGGACTGAAGCTTCGAGAGCATGTCGGTATCCATGCTGGCCGACGTCGACGTGCCGGCGATCAGGACCAGGGCGGGGTTGGTCGAGTTGTCGCTCTGGGCCTGGGTCGCATCCCACATGGCCGCAAAGCGCTGCACGAATTTGGTGACCTTGGTCGGGTCCTGGAAATCGGTGAGCTTGAGCATCTTGTTCAACATCGTCGCCTGGGCGTCGATGTCGGCCGAACTGATGGTCGACGACAGGCCGAGCGCGGTCTGAACCACCTGCGTGAAGGCCTTGTCCGCGAGGATCTGGTAGGCGTTCGTGATCGTGGAGGCCTTGCGGGTGAAGTAGAGCGCCAGCCGCAGCCCCTCGTTCTGGTCGCCGGCCTTCTGCTCCATCGTCTGCGTGACATATTGGGTCGCAGTGCCGGTCGTTGCCTGGGTGGTCTGGGTCGCAGTGGCGCCGAGGGCGGCGAAATTGAAGGCGGTGGCGAATTCCCGGTAACGGACGTCGCTGAGCTTGTTGGCGAAGGTGTCCTTGGTCGCGATACCCTCGGTCAGCACCTTGCGCATGAACGCCTTGGCATAGGTCATGTCGCTGAGGCCGTAGGCCTTCATGGCATAGGAGTAGAGGCGATAGTCCTTCAGGAAATCGTCGATCGTCTTCACATTGCCGATATGGCTAAGGAAATAATCGGTCTCGCGGCTGACATCCGGCTGCTTCGCGACCTGCGTCAGCGACTTGCCCAAGTCCTTGGTCAGTCTGGTGTAGTCCGCGATCGTGGATAGCATGACACGCGCCCCTCTGGCCGCTGTTGCGACATCGTCCCAAGCTGCCGTGAATTGCTTGCGCGGGGCTGGCGACGCCGAAGCCAGCTTCGCGCAAGCGTCGCCAACTAGATATTCCCGATGGGATCGGTGATGGAGCGGCGCGTTGGGCAGTTTCGTGGGGATCGTCATCACGGTAGCGGCACTGCTCGGTGGATTTGCCGCCATGGGCGGGCATCTGGGCGTGCTGATGCAGCCGTGGGAGTTCGTGATCATCATGGGCACCGCGGCCGGCACCTTCATCATGGCCAATCCGTGGAAGGTGGTCGTGGATACCGGGCTTGCGTGCGTGCAGGCCGTCACCGGCGCGGTGCCCGGTGAGCGCTATTATCTCGATCTGCTCGGCGCGCTGCATGCCCTGATGCGCGAGCTGCGGGGCAAGGGCCGCAACGAGGTGGAAGCGCATATCGACGACCCCTCGTCTTCCGAGATCTTCAAGGCGTTCCCGAGCGTTCTCGGGGATGCATCGCTGCTCCAGTTCATCTGCGACTATGTCCGCCTCATCATCATGGGGAATGCGCGCACGCACGAGATCGAGGCGCTGATGGACGAGGAAATCCATACCATCGTCAAGAGCAAGCTGTCGCCCTACCATGCGCTCGTGGTGGTGTCGGAGGCGTTGCCGGCGCTCGGCATCGTCGCCGCGGTGCTCGGCGTCATCAAGGCCATGGGCGCGCTCGACCAGTCGCCGAAGCTCCTGGGCGGCTTCATCGGCGCCGCCCTGGTCGGCACCTTTGCCGGAATCTTCCTGTCCTACGGCATCATTTCGCCGTTCGCGATGAAGGTAAAGATGACGCGCGAGAAGCGCTGCCGGCCCTACATCATCGTCAAGCAGACGCTGCTCGCGTTCATGAACGGTGCCATGCCGCAAATTGCCGTCGAGCACGGCCGCAAGATGATCGCAAGCACCGAGCGGCCGTCGATCGACGTCGTCGAAAACGAAACGATCGCCGGTCCGAAAGTCGTCGTGACCGAAGCCGAACCCAAGGCTGCACGCGCATGATGATGGAAGACCTCGACGCCGATCAGCAGAAGCGGCTGCCGAACTACCTGCTGGACGCGGCCGGCATATCGATCGAACGCATGCCGATGCTCAATGTGATCTTCGATCGCATGGCTGCATCGTGCATCGACAGCCTCCAGCCGATCGCGGGCACGCCCTGCTACTTCTCTGTCAACGGCATCACCAACGGGCGCGTCGGCGATATCATCAAGGACTACGAGGCCAATGCGGTCGCGGCCGTGCTCTATGCCGAGCAGTGGGACTCCAGGGTCCTGATGGTGCTCGACCGCGATTTCGTCTTCACGATGGTCGAAGCGATGTTCGGCTCGGACGGCGCCGAGCCGCCGATGGACGTCGAGCGCTCCTTCTCCAACATCGAAATCCGCCTGGTCCAGGCGCTGTTCGAGCGTTTCGCCAAGGCGCTGCAATCCGCCTTCGCCGGAACCTCCAACGTCACCTTCCGCGTGGAGCGGGTCGAGACCGCCATGGCGTCGCTGGCGATCGGGCGGAGCGGCAACATGTCGATCTGCGCCAACATCATGCTGCAGGCGCTCTACCGCGGCGGCCAGATGTTCCTCATCATCCCGCACTCCGCGCTCAATCCGTTGCGGCAGAAGCTCGCGCACGTCGTCGTCAGCGACGGTCGTGCGGCTGATCCGCGCTGGCGCGAGCAGATGGAGAGCGAGGTCCACAGGACCGAGGTTACGTTGAGCGCGGTGCTCGACGAAAAGATGGTGTCGCTCGGCGACGTCGTGAAGTTCCAGGTCGGACAGGTCCTCGAGCTCGAAGCCACCCCGCGCACGCTGGCCCGGCTCGAGAGCAACAACCAGGTGCTGTTCTGGTGTCAGATCGGCCAGCTTGATGGCTATTACGCCATGCAGGTGGCTGATCCCGTCGATCAGAAGCGGGAGTTCGTCGATGATATCCTATCTCGTTGATGCCGTGCTGCTGATCGCGCTCGCCTTCACCAGCATGCGGGTGACAAGGATGCACCGCGAGCTGGCGCGGCTGCGCAGCTACCAGGGCGAATTCTCAACCATCGTCCACGAGACCGCAGGCGCCTTCGACACCGTCATCACCGCGGCGCACGATTCGACGGCAAATCTCGGGCGGCTCGCAAACGTGTTGAGCGCGAAGATCGACCAGGCTCACGACGCGATCGCGGCGCTGGACGCGCGGCGCGGGCTCGCCCCTGCGACGACCACCAGCGGCGCCGACGCGAACACGCATTGAATTTGGGGCTTGCGGAACATTTACGATCAAAAGGTCATCTGACGGCGGCCCGCAGGCAGGGGAATGATCCCGGGGCGGCGCTCCGGAAGTGGAAATACCAAGAGGCGATACCAAATGGCGCAATCTTTCGACTATGAGTCTGCATCTGCATCGGGAGAGACCGATACGTCTCCGCTTGAGCGGTTGGCGGAGATCGCCGCTCGTACGGCGGAGGAGACCGGCAAGTTCGCCAATGTCGATGCGATCCTGCGCATCCCCGTCACCATGCAGGTGGTGCTGGGCTCGGCGACCATCCCGGTGGCGAACCTGATGAAGCTCGGCCGCGGCGCCGTGGTTCCGCTCGATCACCGGGTCGGTGAGCCCGTCGACGTCGTGGTCAACGGCCGCGTCGTTGCCCGCGGCGAGGTCGTCGTCGTCGAAGAGGACAATTCCCGTTTCGGCGTCTCCCTGACAGAGATTGTCGGGCCGCTGGGGCAGGGTGATACCTGACCATGGCGGCACAGGTCGGCATCGCTCCCATCAAACAGCGAGGCATTGCCACGCTGGACGGAACGGAAAAGGTCGCGGCGCTCCTGCTGGCCATGGGCCGGCAGGCGGCCGCGAGCGTGCTCCAGCAGTTCGAGCCGCAAGAAATCCGCATCGTCACCAAGGCCGCGGCGGAGCTGCGGCCGATCCGGCGCAGGAGCTCGAGGCGATCGTCGAGGAGTTTGCCCAGCAATTCTCGATGGGCGCCAACATCCTCGGCACTCTCGGCGGCCTGGAGGCAGTACTGGGCGACGTGCTTCCGGCCGACCAGGTCTCGGCGATCATGTCGGACCTGCTCGGCAATTCGAGCCGGTCGGTCTGGGACCGCGTCTCGTCGGTGTCGGAAAACTCGCTCGCGAGCTATCTCTCCAAGGAGCATCCGCAGACCGCGGCGCTCATCCTGTCCAAGGTCAAGCCGGCCTGCGCCGCCAAGGTCATGAGCCAGCTTCCCTCGAGCCTGCGCAACGAGCTGATGCGGCGCGTGCTCAGCCTCAAGCCGATCGTCGACGACGCCATGCGCATCATGGAGAAGACGCTGCACGAGGACCTGACGCTGAACTTCGCCCGCAATCTCGGCGCGGACACTTACGCCCGCGTGGCCGACATCATCAACAAGATGGAGCGTGGCCACATCGAGGACATTCTCAAGAGCCTGTCGGAGAAGCGGCCGAAGTCGGCCGAAGTGCTGAAGGAGCTGCTGTTCACCTTCGACGACGTCGTCAACCTGACCCCGAAGGCGCGCACCATGATCTTCGACCAGGTGCCGACCGACCGCATCGTCGTCGCGCTGAAGGGCACCGACAAGCACTTCCGCGAGCTGATCCTGTCCTCGGTCGCCTCGCGCGTCCGTCGCGTCGTCGAGCACGAGCTCGCCATCGGCGAGCCGTCGAACCAGCGCGACGTGCTGGACGCACGGCGCGTGATCACCGATCTCGCACTCGATCTCGCGGAGAAGGGCGAGATCGAGCTCAATCCCGAGCAGGAGGATGAGCTGGTCTTCCGCTGACCGCTAAACGGGCATGGCAGAATCATCCGACCAGGAGAGCAAAACAGAAGAGCCGACCGAGAAGAAAGTCCGCGATGCGCTCGAACAGGGCAAGATTCCGGTTTCTCGGGAGGCCTCCGTCTTCGCGTCGATGGCGGCGCTGATGGTGATCCAGGCGTTCCTGATCGGCCAGGGGGTGCAGCAGTTGACGCCGACCCTGAAGAGCTTTCTCGACGACCCCGACGGCTTCCCCCTCAGCACGGGGGCGGACGCGCAGAACCTCCTCAGTGTGGTGGGGCTCGAGGCGCTGCGATTCCTGGTGCCATTGGTCGTCATCATGGCAGTGTTCGGGCTCGCAGCGTCGCTGCTGCAAAACGCGCCGCGTCCGGTGCTGGAACGCATCCTGCCGGACCTCTCACGAATCTCGCCAATGCAGGGCTGGAGCCGGATCTTCGGAACGCAGGGACTCGTGGAGTTCGCCAAGTCGCTCTTTAAGCTCGTCTCGGTGACCGTCGTCGTCGCTTTCGTGCTGCGCACTTCCGAGGCGAGGGCATTCGAGGCGATGTACACCGATCCGGTGGCGCTGCCGGAGATGATTCTCAACATTGCGATGCGGATCGTCTCGGCGATCTGCATCGCAACCATCGTTCTGGTCGCGATCGATCTCGCCTGGGCACGCTTCCATTGGCGGCGCGAGCTGCGCATGACGCGGCAGGAGATCAAGGACGAACACAAGCAGGCCGAGGGCGATCCGCTGATCAAGGCACGCCTGCGCTCGCTCGCGCGCGATCGCTCGCGCCAGCGGATGATCGCTTCCGCATCGCGCGCGACGCTGGTGATCGCGAACCCGACGCATTTTGCGATCGCGCTGCGATACGATCGCGACGAAAACCCGGCGCCGCTCGTTGTGGCAAAAGGCATGGATGCGATCGCGCTGAAGATTCGCGAGGTCGCCGAACAGAACAGAATCCCGGTGATCGAGAACAAGGCGCTGGCGCGCGCGCTCTACGAAGCGGTTCAGGTCGATCAGGTGATTCCGGCCGAATTCTTCCGGCCCGTCGCCGAGATCATCTACTTCCTCCAGTCGAAGCAATCGCCGCGGCCCGAGAAGGTCCAGTAGATTTCCGAGGACGGCGGCCCGTGCATCAGCCTGGGGAAAGCTTGTAGTCCTAAGGTTCTCCCGAATGGACCAGAATGGGACTGTCGTGGGACCGCTTTATCTCTTCGAACTCGCATCGTCGCAGGCTCGCTGGCTCGAGCTTCGTCAGTCGACCATCGCCACCAACGTCGCCAACGCCAATACGCCGGGCTTCAAGGCGCGCGACGTCGAGCCGTTCAACAAGGTGCTCGACGGAATGCCGGTCCGGCTTGCGACGACCTCGCCCTCTCATCTGCAGCTTTCCGCAGCCGAGACCGACACGCGAGCGACCGCGAAGAAGGATAGCTGGGAGGTCGTTCACTCCGGCAACTCCGTTAGCCTCGAGCAGGAGATGATCAAGGGCAGCGACGTCAGTCGCGACTACTCGATGAACTCGGCGATCGTGCGGTCGTTTCACCGCATGGTCCTGGCCGGCGCGAAAGCCTGAGGTGAATTGACATGCTGGACGCTCTACAAGCCTCATTGACGGTTGCGAGCTCCGGGCTCGAAGCGCAGTCGACCCGGATGCGCGTCGTCTCGGAGAATCTTGCGAACGCGAGTTCGACGGGCCGCACGGCCGGCGCCGATCCGTACCAGCGCAAGACGATCACCTTCGATGCCGCAATGGATCGTGCCTCGGGCGCGCAGCTTGCGAAGGTCAAGGAAGTCGGGGTCGATACCACGCCGTACCGCGTGGAGTACGATCCTGGGCATCCCGCTGCCGACAAGGCCGGCTACGTCAAGATGCCCAACGTCAACATGATGATCGAGATGGCCGACATGCGGGAAGTCAATCGGTCCTATGAAGCCAATCTCCAGGTCGTGAAACAGGTGAGGTCGATGCTGGGTATGACCATCGATCTCCTGAGGAGCTGATAATGCTAGAGGCGATTTCATCCACGTCGGTTTCCGCAGGCCAGGCGGCGATGCGCGCGACCGAGACACAGGCCGTGGCACCCGCGGCGACGAGCGTAATCCAGTCGGGTGACGGCGTCGGCTTCGATTCGGTGATGAAGCAGGTGACGACGGACACTATCGGTACGCTGAAGGCGGGCGAAGCAGCGTCGATCTCGGCGATGCAGGGCAAGGAATCGACGCGGCGCGTCGTCGAAGCGCTGATGTCGGCCGAGCAGGCCTTGCAGACGGCAGTCGCGGTTCGCGACAAGGTCGTGCAGGCCTACCAAGAAGTCGTTCGTATGTCGATTTGATCTGAAGGAGCCACGCTGTGAAATCGCTTGCCATTGCGGCCACGGGCATGAATGCCCAGCAGACCAACATCGAAGTCATTGCGAACAACATCGCCAACATCAACTCGACGTCGTACAAGCGAGCACGCGCGGAGTTCACCGATCTGTTCTACCAGATGGACCGCATGCAGGGTGTCTCGAACGTCTCGGGTTCGTCGCCGATCCCGGAAGGCGCCAATCTCGGCCTCGGTGTCAAGTCTGCGGCCATCCGCAAGCTGCACATCCAGGGCGCGCTCACGCAGACCGGCAACCCCTACGACATGGCGATCAACGGCCGCGGCTGGTTTCAGGTGTTGGGCCCGAACAACGAGGTGCAATATACCCGCGCGGGTTCATTCAACACCAATGCCAACAGTCAACTCGTCACGACCGACGGCTACCTGCTGGATCCCTCAATCACGGTGCCGCAAGGAACGGTCCAGGTCACGGTCAACCAGACCGGACAGGTGTTTGCCAAGCTGGATACGGAAGTGAACCCGCGGCAGATCGGCCAGCTCAACCTCGCCAACTTCGCCAACGAAGCGGGCCTCGAGCCGCTCGGCAGCAATCTCTACCGAGAGACCACGGCTTCCGGCACGCCCGTCGTCGGGCTGCCGGGCGATGCAGGTTATGGCAAGATCAACCAGCAATATCTCGAGGCTTCGAACGTCGATCCGGTCAAGGAAATCACCGAGCTGATTTCGGCGCAGCGCGCCTATGAGATGAATGCCAAGGTCATCCAGGCGTCGGATGAGATGGCGTCGACGGTATCGAAGGGCCTTCGCTAGTTCCGGTGTATCGATGTTGAACAGGGTGGGCCTGATCGCGCGTGGGTTGGCCGCCGCGCTGCTGGTTCTCGTCTCCGCGCGGATGGCCGCGGCCGAGGAGCGGCGGCTTCCCGTGCCGGCCGTGTCGATCCGCGCTGGCGAACTGATCAGGGACGACATGATCACCGAGCGCGCCTTTGCGCCGAACGTGCTCGGTGTCGCCATGTTCATCGAAGGACGTCAGGTTCTGGTCGGACGCATGGCACGGCGCACGCTGTTGCCCGGCCAGCCGATTCCGACCAATTCGGTGGAGGATCCCTGGACCGTTGCCCGCGGCGCCATGGTCAAGGTCGTGGTCGAAGACAGCGGTCTGTCGATCGTGACCTACGGCTCGGCGATGCAGTCGGGCGCCCCCGGCGCGCTCATCCCGATACGAAACACCGACACCGGCGTGATCATCAGGGGCGTCGTCCAGCCGGACGGCACCGTCAAGGTCGTGGACGGGTCATGACCAGATTCCTGCTTGCGCTCGTCCTCATCGTCTTCGCCGCCAGTGCCCAGGCCGCCGTCCGCATCAAGGACATCGCGGACATCAAGGGATTGCGCGAAAACCAGATCGTTGGATACGGCCTCGTCATCGGCTTGAACGGTACCGGCGACACGCTTCGCAACGCTCCGTTCACGGAGCAGTCCCTGCAATCGATGCTCGAGAACATGGGCATCAACGTCAGGAACGAGACCACGAGCACCAACAACCCCCCGCGCCCGACGACCTTGCGCACCCGCAACGTCGCTGCCGTGATGGTGACTGCGGACCTGCAGCCCTCGATCGGGCCGGGCGAACGGATGGACGTGACCGTGTCGTCGCTCGGCGATGCGACCTCGCTGCTCGGCGGCACGCTGGTGATGACGTCGCTGCGCGCGGCGGACGGCGCGGTCTATGCGGTGGCGCAGGGCGCCGTCACCGTTGCCGGTTACAGCGTGGGAGGTCAGGCCCAGAACGTCAGTCAGGGCACGCCGACCGCGGGCCGGATTCCGAACGGCGCGCTGGTCGAGCGCGAGGTGCAGGGAAGTCTCCATGAAATGGAATTCCTGGTGCTGGAGCTCAAGAATCCCGATTTCGTCACCGCGACGCGCATCCTCGATGCCATCAATCGTTACGCCGGCGGGCGTTATCGGGCGCAAATCGCCTTCGAGCGCGACTTCCGCACTATCGTGCTGTCCAAGCCGCGTCATATCGGTCCCGTCCGCTTCCTCGCCGAAATCGGCGAACTGACAGTCGAGCCGGATACGCCGGCGCGGGTGGTGATCAACGAGCGCACCGGAACGGTGGTGATTGGGCGTGACGTGCGCATATCGACCGTCGCGGTGACGCACGGCAATCTGACGGTTCGTGTCACCGAGCTACCCGTGGTGTCGCAGCCGGCGCCGTTCTCGCAAGGACAGACGGTGGTCGTTCCCCAGACCATCGTCGAGGCCAACGAGGCCGGATCGCAGGTGGCGATCCTTAGTGGCGTCGATCTCCAGCGCCTGGTGCGCGGGCTGAACCAGATCGGCTTGAAGCCGTCCGGCATCATCGCCATCCTCCAGGCGATCAAGACGGCCGGCGCGCTCCAGGCCGATGTCATCGTGCAATGATGCACAAGCGTCGTGCAAGCTTGGTCGCTCAATGCTCAGGTCTTGACCGAGAATCGCACGCGGCCCGATGCTGAAGCTGGATCACAAAGCCAAACTCCTCCTCCTGGTCGCGGTGTCTGCGCTCGCGAGCGCCTCGCCCGTGCTGGCGCTGGATGAGGCGACGCCGTCGAAGCCGCTCAACCTGCTCTCCTTCGCGCGCGCGCGGGCGCCGGGACCTCAGAAGCCCCGCAATGTCACTTCGTTCCCGAGCGACAACGCGGCGATGCGGGCGACGGCCTGGGCGGCTGAAGACGGCGGACCCGCGATCACCGGCGCAGTGCCGGCCACCGAAACACCTCCGCCGGCACCGGCACCGGCACCCGCCCCCGCCCCGGTGCGTCCGGCCAAGCCCGGGAGCGTCACGGCGCCGCCGAAGCCGGCACCGCCCCAAGCCGCTGTGCCTGCGGACAACGAAGTCGCCTTGTTCTGCAGCAACGTGACCGACTCCGCTGTCGACGCCCGTTTGGCCTGGCAGTTGAAGGAGCTGGAGAAGGCCGAGAACCAGCTCCGTGAGCGCATTGCCGAGGTCGAGGCCAAGCGGGCCGAGTACGAGAAGTGGATGGCGCTGCGCGACGACTTCCTGAAGAAGGCCGAAGCGAGCGTCGTCGAGATCTATTCACGCATGAAGCCGGACGCCGCGGCCATCCAGATCGCGGGCATGGCGGACGAGACCGCCGCCGCGGTGCTCGCGAAGCTCAGCCCGAGAAGCTCGAGCGCAATCTTCAACGAGATGGAGACGGCGCGCGCAGCGCACCTCGCCGACCTGCTCGGCGGAATGCGTCGTGTGGATGACGGAAAGACCAGGTAGATGAAGAAGCCGCTCCTCATCCTGTCGCTCGTGTTCCTGGCCGGTTGCTCGCATGATCCGGCCGAGCTCCTGACCGGTCCGAAATTGTCACCCGTTGGCAGCGGCCTGAGGGCGCAGGCCGATCCGATCCCGGTGACGCCCCGCATGCGCACGCCAGTCAGCTATCGCTCGACCTGGGACGACGGCACCGACCTCTACCGCGACCCGCGCGCCCGGCGCACCGGCGACGTGGTCACGATCATCATCTCGATGCAGGACAAGGCGAAGCTCGACAACAAGACTGACCGCTCGCGCGATTCGCAGATCAAGTTCGGGCTCGACTGGCTGATGGATGTCGCTGGATGGCAAGATAAGGGCCAGACCAGCGCCAATCTCAGCACCAACACCCAGATCAAGGGCAACGGCCAGATCGATCGTACCGAGGACATCAAGCTGTCGATCGCCGCGATCGTCACCGACGTGTTGCCGAACGGCAATATGATGATCAGTGGCTCGCAGGAATTCAAGGTCAACACGGAGATGCGCGTGCTCAATGTCGGCGGCATCGTGCGCCCGCGCGATATTTCGCGAACCAACACGATCTCCTACGAGAAGATCGCCGAGGCGCGTGTCGCCTACGGCGGTCGCGGAAATCTGTCTGATGTGCAGCAGCCTGGATGGGGACATCGGATCTATGACGCTGTTGCGCCGTTTTGAGGCTCAAGGAAAGGCCGCGTCGCGCGGGCAGGGGACGTCATGCGCCTGATCGCCGCTATCGTGATCCTGACGCTGGTGGCGATCGGTGCGGGCGCGGTTGCCGGCCTGCATTTGCTTGCAACCGCCGAGCGCGTCGCCGACGCGAAGAAGAGCCCGACGTCGCCGCCCATTGCCTCGAGCTACGCCGGGAGTGCGCGGCTCAGGAAGCTATCCCCGATCGTGACCAATCTCGCCGCACCGGCCAACAACTGGGCCCGCGTCGAAGCCTCCATGGTGACCGACAGCATGAGCGACGAGGATGCCGGCATTCTGGCCGCCCACATCAGCGAGGACATCGTCGTCTATCTGCGATCGGCCTCCGTTGGGCAGTTCGAGGGATCGCGCGGGCTTCAGCATCTGCGCGACGACCTCGCCGAACGGGCCAATATCCGATCTTCGGGCAAGGTACGCGAATTGATCATTGAGACATTGGTGATTCAGTGAGAGTGAGAGTCCTGCTGCTCGCGTTGATTCTGGTCGTCCTGCCCGAGGTGGCGCTCGCCCAGATTCCGGACCTCAACTCGCTGTTGCCGCCGGGCAACGGCTCGACCAGCGGCCGGATCATCCAGCTGATGGCGCTGATCACGGTGCTGTCGGTGGCGCCCGGGCTGCTCATCATGGTGACGAGCTTCACGCGATTTGCCGTCGCGCTGTCGTTCCTGCGCGCCGGTCTCGGCCTCCAGACCACGCCGGCCAACCTGGTGCTGATCAGCCTCGCGCTGTTCATGACCTTCTACGTGATGGCGCCGACCTTCGACCGCGCCTGGGAGACCGGCGTCCAGCCGCTGATGAAGAACGAGATCTCGGAGGAGGAGGCCTATCTGAAGATCACCGATCCGTTCCGCGAGTTCATGCTGGCCCATGTCCGCGACAAGGACCTGCAGACTTTCGAAGCGCTGGCCGCCGAGAGCTTCCGCAAGAAGTTCGACGACAAGCGCGTCGACATGCGCGTCATCATTCCCGCTTTCATGATTTCCGAGCTCAGGCGTTCGTTCGAGATCGGATTCCTCATCATCCTGCCGTTCCTCGTCATCGACATGATCGTGGCGACGCTGACCATGTCGATGGGCATGATGATGATGCCGCCGACGATCATCGCACTCCCGTTCAAGATGCTGTTCTTCGTGCTGATCGACGGCTGGAATCTGCTGGCCTCCGGACTGGTGCGCTCGTTCTCGTAAGAGCCGCGCTCGTCGGCCGACTGGTCGGTTATGGTTAGCGAAAAGTAATATTAACCATATGATATTGCTACGAAATTCAAGCCGATCTTAATCCGGCCGCAAGATTCGGCGTGCTAGCAATGCGTCACGGCGGGTTGGACCCCACCCACATCAGTCCAAAGGCATGATGCCGCCCCTCCGTACCGGTGAAAGCCCGGTATGTCCCCAGTGAAAATGTAACGCGTACATAAAGGGACATTCGCAATGTCAAGCCTTCTCACGAACTCGACCGCCATGACCGCGCTGCAGACCCTGCGGTCTGTCAGCTCGCAACTCTCCACGACGCAGACCCGGATCTCCACCGGCCAGCGCGTCTCGACTGCTTCGGACAACGCCGCCTACTGGTCGATTGCGACCTCGATGCGCGCCGACAACGCCGCGCTCTCCGCCGTCTCCGACTCGCTCGGTCTGTCGGCTGCGACCGTCGACACCGAATATACCGCTCTGACCTCGGTTGTTGGCGACAGCACCGGCGGCCTGACCAAGCTCCAGTCGCTGCTGGTCGAAGCCAAGACTGCCGGTATCGACCGCACCAAGATTCAGGCGGACGTCACCCAGATCCAGCAGCAGATGAAGGGTACCGCCAATGCGGCAACCTTCAACGGGGTGAACTGGCTGAGCGCGACGGCCGCCACGCCGGCGACCGTCAACCTGGTGTCGTCGTACTCTCGTGTCGGCGCCGTGCCGACCACCGGCTCGATCACCCTGACCACGGCCAACTACTCGCTCTACACGGCGAGCGCGAGCGGCATCCTGGACACCGTGAGCGGCGGTGCGTCAGTCGACACGATCAACATCTCTGCGCTGACCGACTCGGCTGCTGACCAGACCACGCTCGATGGCTACATCGCGCAGGTCACCGGTGCGATCAACTCGGTGGCTTCGGCCGCCGCTAACCTCGGCGCCGTCAAGAACCGCATCTCGACCAACACGGACTTCGTCAAGACCCTGATGGACTCGGTGGATCGCGGTATCGGCCAGCTCGTTGACGCCGACATGAACCAGGAGTCCACCCGCCTGGCGGCTCTCCAGGTCCAGCAGCAGCTCGGCGTTCAGGCGCTCTCGATCGCCAACAACAGCAGCCAGAGCATCCTGTCGCTGTTCCGCTAAGCTTCAAACAATCCGGGGAGGGCCGCGCTTCTTGCGAAGCGCGGCCCTTTTATTTTGGCGTGACGCCGCGCGCACGCCGTAATTTCGGTTGCCCTGTTGCAGCCGGGGCACAGAGCCACAAGCCTCGCACAAGCTTCGGTCGCTAACCTCCCCGCTACGACAGGTTGGGCCCTTCACCTGCTTTTCCGCGGCCCAAAGGCATGACGCCGCCCTGTCGTACCGGTGCAAGTCCGGTATGTCCCCAAATCCAATTCAATCTTCAAAGGGACATCAAAATGGGTTCTAGTCTCCTCACCAACTCCGCAGCAATGACCGCGCTGCAGACCCTCCGGAACGTCAGCTCCAGCCTCCAGACGACCGAAAACCGGATCTCGACCGGCCAGCGCGTCTCGACCGCATCCGACAACGCCGCCTACTGGTCGATCGCGACCTCGATGCGCGCCGACAACGCCGCGCTCTCCGCCGTCTCCGACTCGCTCGGTCTGTCGGCTGCGACCGTCGACACCGAATATACCGCTCTGACCGCGGTTGTGGGCGACACAACCGGCGGCCTGACCAAGCTCCAGGCGCTGCTGGTCGAAGCCAAGACTGCCGGTATCGACCGGACCAAGATCCAGGCGGACATCACCCAGATCCAGCAGCAGATGAAGGGCACCGCCAATGCGGCGACCTTCAACGGAGTGAACTGGCTGAGCGCGACCGCCACCACGCCGGCGACCTTCAACCTGGTGTCGTCGTTCTCTCGTGTCGGCGGCACGCCCACCATCGGGTCCATCCAACTGACGATCGCCAACTATTCGCTCTATACCAGCACCCAGAGCGGCATTCTGGACACCGTCAGCGGCGGTGCGTCGGTCGACACGATCAACATCTCTGCGCTGACCGACTCGGCTGCTGACCAGACCACGCTCGATGGCTACATCGCGCAGGTCACGGCTTCGATCAACTCGGTGGCCTCAGCCGCTGCCGATCTCGGCGCCGTCAAGAACCGCATCTCGACCAACACGGACTTCGTCAAGACCCTGATGGACTCGGTGGACCGCGGTGTCGGCCAGCTCGTCGACGCCGACATGAATGCGGAATCGACCCGCCTTCAGGCGCTCCAGACCCAGCAGCAGCTCGGCGTTCAGGCGCTCTCGATCGCCAACCAGAACAGCCAGAGCATCCTGTCGCTGTTCCGGTAAGCCTTAAACCATCCGGGGAGGGCCGCGCTTCTCGCGAAGCGCGGCCCTTTTCATTTTGGCGTGCGTTGGTCGCGCGCCATGACCTTGGCACGTCGACTTTGCACCTCGATCTGGCTCACCCTGTCGCGGTCCGGTCACGGAGCCACAAGCCTCGCACAAACTTCGCGAGCTATCGTCGCCGTTACGTCAGGTTGAGCGCACTTTTCCGCAGCCCAAAGGCATGATGCCGCCCTGCCGTACCGGTGCAAGCCCGGTATGTCCCCAAAAATTCAATCCGTTTCAAAGGGACGTCAAAAAATGAGTTCTAGTCTGCTTACCAACTCCGCAGCAATGACCGCGCTGCAGACCCTCCGGAGCGTCAGCACCCAACTCTCCACCACGCAGAACCGGATCTCGACCGGCCAGCGCGTCTCGACCGCATCCGACAACGCCGCCTACTGGTCGATCGCGACGTCGATGCGCGCCGACAACGCCGCGCTCTCCGCCGTCTCCGACTCGCTCGGTCTGTCGGCTGCGACCGTCGACACCGAATATACCGCTCTGACCGCGGTTGTGGGCGACACAACCGGCGGCCTGACCAAGCTCCAGGCGCTGCTGGTCGAAGCCAAGACTGCCGGTATCGACCGGACCAAGATCCAGGCGGACATCACCCAGATCCAGCAGCAGATGAAGGGCACCGCCAATGCGGCGACCTTCAACGGAGTGAACTGGCTGAGCGCGACCGCCACCACGCCGGCGACCTTCAACCTGGTGTCGTCGTTCTCTCGTGTCGGCGGCACGCCCACCATCGGGTCCATCCAACTGACGATCGCCAACTATTCGCTCTATACCAGCACCCAGAGCGGCATTCTGGACACCGTCAGCGGCGGTGCGTCGGTCGACACGATCAACATCTCTGCGCTGACCGACTCGGCTGCTGACCAGACCACGCTCGATGGCTACATCGCGCAGGTCACGGCTTCGATCAACTCGGTGGCCTCAGCCGCTGCCGATCTCGGCGCCGTCAAGAACCGCATCTCGACCAACACGGACTTCGTCAAGACCCTGATGGACTCGGTGGATCGCGGTGTCGGCCAGCTCGTCGACGCCGACATGAATGCGGAATCGACCCGCCTTCAGGCGCTCCAGACCCAGCAGCAGCTCGGCGTTCAGGCGCTCTCGATCGCCAACCAGAACAGCCAGAGCATCCTGTCGCTGTTCAAGTAAGCTCCGGCTTTTGAAACGACCGTGCTCCCTATGGGAGCACGGTCCCGCCGTGAACGGCGGTTTTGATGGCACATGACGTGCCCGTATTCGACCTCCCGACGCCGGACTTCATGCGACACGCCGCAGCCGATCGCGCGGCCATGCCCCGTTGCCGCTGAACTGAACGCGTCGCCCAAGATTCTTGTAAAATTGCAACGCCTCGCCTGCGAACTGACACACTCGCGTCCTCGCGCAACCTTCAGACAAGGTTCGCAGCGGAGTGTCCTCTACGTTCGCATTGGTACGAGGTCATATGCTCAGTCGCGCGCAGCTACAGCAACTGCTCAACAATATACTGGAGCTTGGGCCGCGACGTCTGATGGCCTTGGGGTTGATCGGTTTCGCCGTCCTCGTCACCGTCGTCGGCGGCGCCTATTATCTGAGCCGGCCCGAATTCGAGTCTCTCTATACCGGCCTCTCCCGTGAAGACGTGACGCGCATCGGCGCCGCGCTGCGCGAGCAGAACATCACCTTCGACGTCAACGCGGCCGGCGATACCGTTTCGGTGCGACCGAGCCAGACCATGCAGGCGCGGATGCTGTTGGCCGAGAAGGGGCTGCCGACCAGTGCCAATTCCGGCTACGAGCTGTTCGACAAGATCGGCTCACTCGGCCTGACCTCGTTCATGCAAGAGGTCACCAAGCTTCGCGCGCTCGAGGGCGAGATCGCGCGTACCGTACAGTTGATGAAGGGCGTCAAGGCCGCGCGGGTGCACATCGTGATGCCGGTGCGCGGCTCCTTCCGCGCCACGCAGCAGCCGCCGTCGGCTTCCGTCGTGCTGCGCACCGACGGTGCGATCGAGGCGCGCACGGCGCAATCGATCCGTCATCTCGTGGCGGCGGCGATTCCCGGCATGACGCGCGAAAAGGTGACGGTGCTGGACGCCGACGGCTCGATGCTGCTGGCCGAAGAGGACGAGGCCAGCGCTGCGCCGACCAAGATGGCGAGCCTCCAGAAGACGGTCGGCGGGATGGTGCAGGAGAACATCCGCAAGGCGCTGACGCCTTATCTGGGCCTGGACAATTTCGAGGTCAGCGTCGCGCCCCAGCTCTCCACCGACAAGCGACAGATCAACGAGACCGTCTACGATCCGGAGAGCCGCGCCGAGCGCTCGGTCCGGAACGTCCGCGAGAAGGAGACCTCGCAGAATGCGGATCGTTCGACGCCGACCACGGTGCAGCAGAATCTTCCGGACCAGCAGGTGAATGCTGGCGGCACCAAGAACTCCAGCGAAGACAAGCAGCGCCGTGAGGACGTCACCAACTTCGAGGTCTCCTCCAAGACCACGACGACGGTGAGCGACGGCTATTCGGTGAAAAAACTCTTCATCGCCGTCCTGGTCAACCGCGCGCGGCTCGTCGCCGATCTCGGCGACAAGAGCAACCAGGCCATCGTCGACAGCAAGCTCGCCGAGATCAGCCAGCTCGCGGCGACGGCCGGTGGACTGGACAAGCAGCGCGGCGACCAGATCCAGGTGACAGCCGTCGACTTCATCGAAGGTTCGCGCGAGCTGGCGCCGGTGCCGCCGATCAGTTTCGTCGAGATGATCAACAAGCAGTTGGGCAGCGTCATCAACGCGGTGACAATCCTGGCCGTTGCTTCGATGCTGGTGTGGTTCGGACTTCGCCCCGCGGTCAACGGCATCCTGACTCACCGCGCGCAGCAGGAGCAGACCGAGGCGGCGGAGGCTGCCCAGCTCGAGGCCGCTGCTGCGCTTGCGCTGCCGGAAGGCGAAGAAGCCGAGCTCAATCTGGTCGAAGACCTCGAAGGCAAGATGCAGCGAACTCCGCAGAAGCGGCTGGAGCAGATCGTCCGCCTCGATCAGATGCAGGCGGCAGCGATCCTTAAAGACTGGATGCGACGCGAGGAGGCGGCATGAACGCGGCAATCGGAAAACTCCTGACGCAGTTCGACGCAAACGGCCGGGTCAAGTCGCCGCCGCTTCCGCCGCCCAAGGCCCAGGATCCGGTGACAAGGCCGAAGGATATCCGGCGCGAGCCTCAGCCTCAGCTTCAGACCCAACCGCAGCCTCAGTCCCCGGCGCCGAAGGCGGAGACCCCGCCGGCCAATCTTCTCGACGATGCCCATCGGCGTGGTTATGCCGCCGGGTTCGCGGAAGGCGAGGCCAAGCTCGCCGAGGAGCGCGTCCGCAGCGCGATCCGGCTCGGCGAGGAGCGGGCCAAATGGTCCGACCAGCAGGCAGTCGCGATCGTCAGCGGCTTCGAGACGGCCTGCCGCGAGATCGAAACCAACATCGCGAGCTCCGTTGCGCGGATTTTGCTGCCATTCCTCGCCGATGCTGTGCGCGACAAGGCGATCGGGTCTCTGGTCGAGCAGATTGCCGCGCTGACCTCCAGTTCGTCGGTGCCGGTATTCCGGATCACGGGGCCGAGCGACCTGCTCGACCTGGTCAAGGCGCAGCTCAATGCGGCCAGCCGCACCGGGATCGAATACCAGGCCGCCGATGCCGTCGAGGTTCGCGTTCTCGCCGATCAGACGGTGATCGAGACGCAGATCTCGACCTGGACCGAACGCCTGAAGGACGCGCGCCGGTAGTCCGCCATGAATGAGGTCAAGCCAGAGCTCGTCATCATCCGCCGGCGGAGCGCCTTCGACGACGCGCCGCATCACGGTGGCGTCTGGAAAATCGCCTATGCGGACTTCATGACCGCGATGATGGCGTTCTTCCTGGTCATGTGGCTGATCAATGCGCTCAACCAGGACCAGAAGCAGGTGGTCGCGAGCTATTTCAATCCGATCCGGCTCGCAGAGAACGCACCCGCTCCCAAGGGCCTCAAGGACTTGAACAAGAAAGAGCCGTCGTCATTCGAAGGCCAGGACGGCAAGCGTCAGCCGGCCGGAACGAGCGAGGAGCGCCGCGGCGACTCGCCGACGGCCGAGAAGCCACCGTTCTACGAAGAGAAAGTCCTGTTCCGTGATCCCTACGCGACGCTCGCCGAGATCGCGAATAGCGCGAACCAGGCCTCGGGCCAGCGGCGTGCCGGCGCGTTGACGTCCGCGGAAGAAGACGGTCTCAAGGGCGGCGACGCCTATCGCGATCCGTTCGACCCGGGTTACTGGAAGCTTGCTCCGGAAACTTCCAAGGATGCTGATCGCATCGTCGAGAATGAACCCAAGCGGAATGCCTCCGCGCGCGACAATCCGGCGGGCACCAATCAGGGTGAGCCGCAGCCGGCGCGCCGCACCAAGTTGGATGATGCGGGCGGCAGCGTGGCTCCGACTGCCGAGGCATCGTCCGCAACCCTTTCGCCTCTGCTGCCGCCAGGCCCGGCGCCGTCGCCGGCTTCGCGCGAGGGCAGCGCTCAGGCGAACGCGCAGGCAAGTGCGCAAGCCAACGCCGCGGTACAGTCACGTCCGGTCGATACCGCGAAGGACTCCGAACCGCACGATGCCGCGCAAACGCAGCAGCCGACCGTCAAGCAGCTTCAGGCCGCGATCGCCGACGCGCTGTCGGACATCAAGGCCGGTGCGGGACCGGTCGCCGAGGTCCGTCAGGTCGAGGAAGGCCTTCTGATCAGCCTGACCGACGACGCGAGCTTCGGCATGTTCGCGGTCGGCTCAGCCGAGCCGCGTCCCGAGCTCATCCGCGTGATCGACAAGATCGGACCGCTGCTGAGCAAGCGCCAGGGCCCGATCATCGTCCGCGGTCACACCGACAATCGGCCATACCGCTCGGAGACCTACGACAACTGGCGGCTCTCGACCGCGCGCGCGCAGATGGCCTACTACATGCTGGTCCGCTCCGGCGTCGATGCGCAGCGGATCGAGCATGTCGAAGGTTACGCCGACCGGCGGCCGAAGCTGCCGAATGATCCCGCGGCCGCGCAGAACCGCCGGATCGAGATTCTGATCCGGGAGAAGCGCGCTTGATCAGGCCGCTGCTCTTCGCCGTGCTGTTGATCGTGCTGCCGCTTACGGTGGCCCGCGCAATTGCCGAGCCGGCACCGGCTTCGGTATCAACATCGAGCGAGCCCTATGAGCTCGTCCGTTCGTTGCAGGCGGTGCAGGACGGAATTGCCAATGGCGACACCGCGGCGCATGGCAGCCACATCGCGCTGATCCGGCAGATCGGCGAAAAATTTCTCGCCGCCGATCCGGGCGCGTGGAGCAATCCGCAGAACGGCCAGGCCGTGGTCATCTACCTGCTCAGCGGCGGCGCGCCGCAGATCGTCCGGAAGCTGCCGCGCGACAAACTGAACGTCGACGAGCGGCTGCTCAATGGCGCGCTCGCCTATGTCGAGGGCCGTCAGGACGAGGCGCGCGAACTGCTCAAGGACATCAAGCCGCGCACGATCCCCTCGGGCTTGGGCGGACAGGTCGCGCTGGTTCAGGGGGCGTTGTTCGCACGCTCCGAGGCATCGCTCGCGATCGAACGTCTGGACGACGCGCGGCTGTTGCTGCCGGGCACGCTGGTGGAGGAGGCGGCGCTGCGGCGCGAAATCCTGCTGGTCGGGCAGGCGGAGGACTTCGACAAGTTCGAGTTCCTGACGCTGGCCTATATCCGCCACTACCGTAACTCCATCTATGCCGGCGATTTCTGGCAGCGCTTCTCCTCGGGCCTGACGCAATCGAGCCTGGCTCTCGACGAACGTCGCTTTGCGCGGATCGGCGCCCTGCTGGAGCAGATCGATCGCGGGAGCCGCCTCAAGCTCTATCTCGTGATTGCGCGCGCCGCGATGGTCCGCGGACGGCTGGCCGTGACCCGGCTGGCAGGCGAGCGTGCGCTGGCGCTCAGCGCCGATGCCACGGCGGACCGCGAGCGTGCGCATTTATTCCGCGGCGCCTCGCGGGCGCTCGCCGACGAGTATGACGGCGGCCTTGCCGAGCTGAAGGCGCTCGACCGGTCAAAGCTGCCGGAGCGCGACGTCCCGCTTCTGAATGCAACGGTCCAGCTCGCGCTCGATGCCCGCAAGCCGATCGCAGGCGTGTCCGCTAGCGCCGTAGCCGACAAGCCTCCACCAACGCCGGCGCGTCTCGATCTCGTATCGTCGACCGAGACGCTTGCGCGCGCCCGGAAGCAGCTCGGCGAACTGGAACTCCTCACTAAGGACCGCCGACCATGACAAAGCTCAACGGAACCTCCGGACAGCTCTTCTCAGGTCTCGCCGAAAGCCTCAATGTGCGCGGGACGTCGCGCTCGGGCAAGAACGTCGGAGGGAAATCGCCGGGGGATTCGTCGTTCAACGATCTGCTCCACACCGTCTCGAACCTTGCGAAGCGGGCGCTGAACGATCAGGGCAGCGACACGACCGTGAAGGCCGGAACGCTGCGCACGCGCTTGGCGCACTCGACCGAGAAGGGCAAGTCGAAGGACGAGACGGTGCAGGAACCCACCGAGGCGGCCGAATCCGCTGACGAGTCTTCCGACAAGTCGGCTGACGAATCGTCGGAAAAGCAGGGTCCGATCGACCAGGTCGCGAAGGTGGAAGTCCAGAGCCGAGCGAGCATTCCGACGATCGTCGGGCAGGAAATCGCCGCCGTGCCGGCCGTGAAGCCACAGATGCAACCGCCGGCGGTCGACAAGAAAGACACGTCCGCGCGAGACGAGCGATCCTCCTCGGCGAAGCGAGAGGTTCAGGCGACGGGCACGGCGAAAGCGGCGACAGCCGATGTCGCTCCGTCCGCAGCCACTCCGTCCGGCTTGCATCCGCAGGTCGCGGCTCCGCAAGCGGCGGCCGCGCAGGCTGCGTCACAGCAAGGCGGCGATGCTTCGCCGAAAGCGCCCGGGTTCGAAGCCGTCACTGCGAATGTGGAACGCGCTGCAAAGGCGTCGGTGCGGGACGCATTGCCCGAAGCAACCAAGGTCACGGTGGTTCAGCAGGAGACGCATCTGCCGCCCGTGCCGCAGTTCAGCGCGACCCAACAGGTCGCGAACGCTGTCGTGTCGGAGCTGAAGGGCTCGTCTGCGCCGGCGGCATCCACCGCGTCCGATCTCGCTGCGCCCTCAGGCACAGCGCCCGAGCCGCTGAAGATTCTCACGATCAATCTGGAGCCGCCGGCGCTAGGCAATGTGACCGTGCGCCTTCGTCTCGTCGGCACCGAGGTGTCCGTCCAACTTGCCGCCGAACGCAAGGACACGAGCCAGATGCTGGACCAGCAGCGCGACTCGATCCGCGAGCTCATGCAGTCGGCGGGCTATGTCGCCGACGTCGCGCCGGTGCAGCACGGCTCACTGGATGGATTCCGGGCTGGCTCGGGCCAGTCGCAGCCGCAACCTTCGGGTCAGCAACAGCAATCGCCGCAGTCGCAAGGCACGTTCGACGGCACGAGCACGTCGTCCGGTCAATCGGAAAGCGGAGACAGGCAAGCCCGCCGGGAGCGCCAGCCCAACCAGGAGACGAGCCATGATCAGGACGTGGCGCCGCATGTTCGTCGCGGCCTTGTTTATCTGTAACACGGGCGCCGCGGAGGCGGCCGCCGACGCTGCGCGCCCCTGCGAGCGCGAGATGGCACGTGCGGCCCAGCAGCACGGGATTCCGCTCGGTATTCTCTATGCCGTCGGCCTCACCGAGACCGGGCGTCGCGGTGCGCTCTACCCTTACGCGCTGGGCGCCGAAGGGCAGACCGTGTTCGCCAAGGACATGAATGATGCGATCGCGAACTTCGAGGCGATGCGGCAGAAGGGTGTCAAGCTGGTCGACCTCGGCTGCATGCAGGTCAACCACTACTATCACGGCGACAAGTTCGCTTCGGTGCGGGCGATGTTCGATCCCGCCAAGAATGTCGACTACGCCGCGCGCTTTCTGAAAGAACTGAAGCAGCGCGAGGGAAGCTGGACCATGGCGGTGGCCCGCTACAATGCGGGCCCCAACAACCAGCCGGCGCAGAAGCGCTACGTCTGTCACATCGTCGCTCATCTCGTCTCGAGCGGCTTCGGTGCGTGGACCGACAAGGCGCGATCGTTCTGTCAGCCCAAGACGACTTAAAGAGACCACGCGAAGTGACGACATGAAGTTGTGCATCGTTCCCCATCATCAGCCCCGCGCAAGCAAGAACCATCATTGTAACTGCAACCTACCGAAGGAGCCCAATTCATGAGCCTGTATGGTGTTATGCGCACCGGCGTTTCCGGAATGAACGCGCAGTCCAACAAGCTGTCGACGGTCTCGGACAACATCGCCAACGTCAACACGACCGGCTACAAGCGGGCTTCCACCGAGTTCTCTTCATTGATCCTGAAGAGCGGCTCCGGCAATTACGACTCCGGTGCGGTCGAGACCACGGTTCGCTACGCCATCACCGATCCCGGCAATCTCCAGTTCACGACCTCGACGACGGACCTCGCGGTCCAGGGCAACGGCTTCTTCGTCGTGCAGGATGCGAACGGCAGCAACTTCCTGACGCGCGCCGGCGCCTTCGTGCCCGACAGCACGGGCAACCTCGTCAACATGGCCGGCTTCCAGCTGATGGGCTACAACATCCAGAACGGTGCCGTGCCCAACACTTCCGCCAACGGTTTCGGCAACCTGCAGGTCATCAACGTCAACCAGATGGCGCTCCAGGCGTCGGCGTCGACCAAGGCCACCGTGGCCGCCAATCTGGATCCGAGTGCCGCGATCGTCGCTGCTCCGGCCACGCCCGCCGGACCGGGCAACTACACGTCGAAGACCTCGATGGTGACCTACGATAATATCGGCAACCCCATAACTCTCGACGTCTATGCGGCCAAGACCGCGGCCGATACCTGGGATATCGAGGTCTACGATCCGACGGGCGCCATGATTACGACGCCAGGTCCTGCGACGACCTTCACTTTCGATGTCACCGCCGCCGGCAAGGGTGCGCTCGCTGCGGCGAGTACAAAGACGATGTCGCTGACCGTTCCGAGCGGTACGACGAGCTTCCCTCTTACGATCGACCTCTCGGCGATGACCCAGGTCGCCTCCAGCTTCGACTTCAAGGCGACCGTCGACGGCAACGCCCCGTCCGCGGTGGAGAAGGTGAACATCGACAGCAAGGGCGTGGTCACCGCGGTCCTCAAGAACGGCACCCAGCTGCCGAGCTTCCAGATCGCGCTCGCCACCGTCCCGAGCCCGGATCATCTGACGCCCGAAGTCGGCAACGTCTATTCAACAAACCTGGAATCGGGAACCGTTCAGGTTGATGTCGCCGGCAAGAGCGGTCTCGGCACTATCCAGTCCGGCGCGCTGGAAGACTCCAACGTCGATCTCGCGGACGAGCTGACCTCCATGATCGAGGCGCAGCGCGGCTTCACCGCGAACTCGAAATCGTTCCAGACCGGCGCCGATCTGCTCGACGTCGTCGTCAACCTGAAGCGCTGAATCCTCCCGCGCATATTCCGGGCAAGAGCACGTCATGTCCCTTACCGCCGCTCTCGACTCCGCCCGCTCCTCGCTCAGGACCTCGGGCGTCCAGTCGTCGACTATCTCGCGCAACATCGCCGGTGCCAGCGCAGCCGGCTATTCGCGCAAGATCGCCGTGCTGGACAACCTTCCCGGCGCCGGCGTCTATGTCGCGGCGATCCAGCGCGCCGCCAGCAGCGGCTTATACGACAACGTGCTCGCCGCGACTTCGGCGTCGGCCAAGCAGGGTGCGATCTATGACGGTCTCCAGAAGATCGCATCTGCCACGGTGGACGATCCGGAGCTCGACCAGTCGCCGACGGCGCAGCTCAATGCGCTGAAGCAGGCGCTCCAGCAATATGCCAACGCCCCGGACAACACCACGCTGGCGCAGGCGGCGGTCACGTCCGCCAAGGACATGGCGACCGCGCTCAACCAGGCGACCCAGACCGTGCAGTCGGTCCGTGAGGGCGCGGATGCCGACATGAAAACGTCGGTTCAGAACATCAATCAGTTGCTCTCCCAGTTCCAGACCGTGAACACCGCGATCGTGAAGGGTACGATCTCCGGCGACGACATCACCGACTACCTCGATCAGCGCGACAGCATCGTCTCGCAGCTGTCGCAGGAGGTCGGCGTCTCGATGTCGATCCGCCCCAACGGCGACGCGGCCCTCTACACCGACAGCGGCGTCGTGCTGTTCGATAAGACGGCACGAACCGTGAGTTTTGCGCCGACCAACGCCTATACGCCCGGCACCACGGGCAATGCGGTCTATATCGACGGCGTCCCGGTCACCGGCGCCAATTCCGTGATGCCGCTCAAGACGGGCAAGCTCGCGGGCCTCGCCCAATTGCGCGACAATGCCACAGTCACTTACCAGAGCCAGCTCGACGAGGTCGCGCGTGGTCTGATCGACGCCTTCAAGGAAAGCGATCAGTCCGGTGCCGCGCTGCCCGACGTGCCCGGCCTTTTTACCTATCCGGGTGCGCCGGCGATGCTCGCGAGCGCCACCGTCTCGGTCGGTCTGGCTGGCTTGATCAGTGTTGCCGCTTCGGTCGATCCGGCGCAGGGCGGCAACCCCAATCTGTTGCGCGATGGCGCGATCAGCGGCAACGCCGCTTACCAATACAACACCGCCGGCAACGGCGGCTACTCGGCCCGGCTGCAGCAGCTCATCGGCGGCATGGATGCGTCGCAGCCGTTCGATGCAACCACGCAAGGCAAGCCGAGCGGTAGCTTGATCGACTTCGCGTCGTCGTCGACCAGCTGGATCGAAAACCAGCGTAAGACCGCGGACTCCAGCGTCACCTACCAGAAAACGCTGCTCGACCGCAGCACCGCGGCGCTGTCGAACGTCAGCGGCGTCAACATGGACGACGAGATGTCGTTGATGCTCCAGGTCGAGCGCACCTATTCGGCGTCGTCGAAGATCATTTCGACCGTCGACGAAATGTTGCAGAGCCTGCTGGCTGCCGTGGGGAATTAAGTCATGATGAGCGCTAACATCTCGACCTTGATGCTGTCTTCGTCGTTGAGGTCCTCGATCACGAACAACCAGGCTCTGCTGAGCAAGGCCTCGAAGGAGGCGACCACCGGCCGCTTCGCCGATGTTGGCCTTGAGCTTGGTGCCACGACGGGAAGCGACCTCACCCTGCGGGCGGACCTGAGCTTCGCCGATCAGCTCGTCGATACCAACGGGCTCGTCTCGGGACGCCTGAACGTGACCCAGGACCGGATCACCCAGCTCGGCTCGACCGCAACGGACTTCCTCAAGGACCTGATCGCGGCCCGCAGTACCGACGGCGGCGGGCGGATCATTCTGCCGCCTGCGTCCTCCAACCTCCAGGATCTGATCGGCGCGCTGAACGTCTCCTATAACGGCTCGTATCTGTTCTCGGGCATCAATACGCAGAACACGCCCATCACGGCTTACACCGCGGGCTCGGCCAGCAAGAACCAGGTCGACTCCGATTTCCTTTCGACTTTCGGCTTCTCGCAATCCTCGGCCAGCGTGAGCAGCATCACCCCGGCCCAGATGCAGACCTTCCTCGACACCACCTTCGATGCCGAGTTCGCGAGCCCCGCCTGGAACACCAATTGGTCATCGGCCACCGACCAGGTCATGCAAAGCCGTATCTCCACGACCGAAATTGCCGATACGTCCGTTAGCGCCAACCAGACCGGCTTCCGCAAGCTCGCCGAGGCCTACACCATGATGGCCGATCTCGGGAATACCAACCTGAACCAAGCGACGTTCCAGGTCGTCGTGGACAAGGCCATTGGCCTCGTCGGTAACGCCATCACCGACCTCGCTACGCTCGGCGGAGACGTCGGCACGGTCCAGCAGCGGATCACCTCCGCAACCAGCAAGCTCAAGACGCAGCAGGATATTCTGAACAATCAGATCGTCGGTATCGAGCACGTCGATCCGGCGGAAGCGTCGGTGCGCGTCAACACCTTGCAGACCCAGATCCAGACGGCGCTCGCGCTCACCTCGCGGCTCCAGAAGATCAGCCTCGTCAACTATCTCTGAGCCGTGGCTCGCAATACTTGGCTTGTTATTCGGTTTCCTGCGCAGAGTGGTCCTGATGACTTTTGAAGCCTATGAAGCGGTCGTCGAAGACAGCGGCCAGGAGGCGCGCGGGCGCGAGCGGCAGGCGCTCAGCCTCGGCATCGACCGGCTGGAGCGGATCCAGAAGGGGCGCTTCAGCTTCGAGGATCTCGTCGAGAGCCTGCTCTATGTCCGTCGGCTGTGGACGATCTTCATCGAGGATCTCTCCCATCCGGGGAACGGGCTTCCCGACAAGCTGCGTGCGGACATCATCTCGATCGGTCTGTGGGTGGTCAAGGAAGCCGATCGTCTGCGCGAGGAAGGGTCGAACGACGTCATGCAGCTCATCGAAATCAACCGCCTGATCCGAGACGCTCTTTGATGAAGATATCCTTGCGGGCGGGCGAACTGATCTACATCAACGGCGCGGTCCTTCGCGTGGACCGCAAGGTCTCCGTCGAGCTCGTCAACGACGTGATGTTCCTGCTCGAAGGGCAGGTCATGCAGGCGTCCGACGCCACCACGGCGATGCGGCAGCTCTATTTCATCGTCCAGCTCATGCTGATGAATCCAACGGACGTCCGGGATCCAATGGCGCTCTATGGGCCGCATCACGCGGCTCTTCTCGCGCTGTGCGAGAACCGCGAGATGCTGGACGGCCTTGCCGCGATCGACGAGCTGATCGGTTCGACCCGCTATTTCGAGGCGCTTAAGCGAATCCGGGCGTTGTTCCCCTTGGAGCAGGCGATCCTGGCCGGCGCCATCACCGAGTCCCCATTCGAGGCTGCCTGACAGCGGAGAGGCACATGAACGTCACCAGCGCGACCGACACCACGAGCAAGACCACTTCGACCAGTTCCACCACGACCACGTCGAGCAGCGGCGTCGACTACAACACCTTTCTTCAGCTTCTCATCGCCGAGATGAAGAACCAGGATCCGACTAATCCAATGGATACCTCGCAATATATGAGCCAATTTGCGCAGCTCTCGTCGGTCGAGCAGGCAATGCAGACCAATACGAAGCTGGATTCGCTGCTGTCCTCCCAGGCGCTGTCCCAGGCGGACGGGCTGATCGGAAAGACCGTCAGCTTCACCGACTCGACCGGAGCGACCTTCAGCGGCAAGGTCGCTTCGATTTCCATCAACAGCGATGGCTCCATCGCGACCCTCGAGGACGGTACGAAAGTCGCGGTCGGGCCCGGGCTCACGATCAGCTAGCCATGAACGAGCGGGACGCCCTCGACATCGTTCAGGCGGCGATCTGGACGATCATCGTCGCCTCCGGGCCTGCGGTCGGCGCGGCGATGCTGGTCGGCACCATCATCGCGCTGATTCAGGCCCTGACCCAGGTCCAGGAGATGACGCTGACCTTCGTTCCGAAGATCATCGTCATTCTCCTGGTCGTCGCCGTCTCCGGTTCCTTCATCGGCGCGCATCTCTCCACCTTCACCGAGATGGTCTATTCGCGGATCGAGCACGGCTTCTGATCCGCGGAGCCGCCGGCCACCACCCTCGCGTAAGCTTTGCGCGGCAGATTGCGGGGCGGACCCTGCTGCCGGTGACCCATGGCCGATACGTTAGCTGCTAGCCTGCCGACCCCGCGACGACTGGGGGCCGACGCCTTTTTCGCCGGCGGTATCGTGGCTATGCTCACGATCCTGTTCCTGCCGATTCCGCCGATCCTGATCGATCTCGGCCTCGCCTTCTCGATTGCGTTGTCCGCGCTGATCCTGATGGTCGCGCTGTGGATCCAGCGGCCGCTCGATTTCTCCGCTTTCCCGACCGTGCTGCTGATCGCGACGATCCTGCGGCTGGCGCTCAACGTCGCGACGACACGCCTTATCCTGTCACGGGGCGGGGAGGGCGAACAAGCCGCGGGTCACGTCGTTGCAGGCTTCTCGAAGTTCGTCATGGGCGGCGACTTCGTCATCGGCCTGATAATCTTCGCGATTCTTGTCACGGTGAACTTCGTCGTGATCACCAAGGGTGCAACGCGTATCGCCGAAGTCGGCGCCCGCTTCACCCTGGATGCGATCCCCGGCAAGCAGATGGCGATCGACGCGGACCTGTCTGCGGGCCTGATCGACGACAAGGAAGCCCAGCGCCGGCGCCGCGAACTCGAAGAGGAGAGCGCGTTCTTCGGCGCCATGGACGGTGCCTCGAAGTTCGTCCGCGGCGACGCCATCGCCGGACTGATCATCACCGCGATCAACATCTTCGGCGGCATCGTGATCGGCGTCACCCATCACGGCCTCAGCCTTGCACGCGCCGCCGACGTTTACACCAAACTCTCCGTCGGCGACGGTCTGGTAACGCAGATGCCGGCGCTGATCGTGTCGCTGTCGGCGGGCCTCCTTGTCTCGAAGGGCGGCACCAGGGGTTCGGCGGAGCAGGCCGTGCTGCGGCAGCTCGGCGGCTATCCGCGCGCGGTGTCGGCCGCGGCGCTGATGATGTTCGTGCTCGCCTTGATGCCGGGGCTGCCGATGACGCCGTTCGTGCTGCTGGGCGGTGTCATGGCTTTCGTCGGCTACTCGCTGCCGAAGCGGCAGGCGGCGCGGGAGCGGAAAGAAGCGGCGCTCAAGGCTGACGAGCGGGCGCAGACCGAGGCCAAGGAGTCTGTCAAGGAATCGCTCAAGACCGCTGAGATCGAGCTGTCGCTCGGAAGCCACCTTTCGGTCCATTTGCTGGGATCGCGCAACGAGCTTGCGCACCGCGTCAGCAAGATACGCAAGAAATTCGCCAAGCAATACGGCTTCGTGATTCCCGAGATCAAGCTCACCGACAATCTGTCGATCGATCCCAAGAGCTACCAGATCCGGATCCATGATACGCGCGTAGCCCAGGGCGAGCTGCGGCTCGGCGAGGTGATGGTGCTTGTGGACAAGGATGGTAACCCCGACGTGCCCGGCGAAGAGGTGATCGAACCTGCCTTTGGCATGAAGGCGCTCTGGGTGACGGAAGCTTTCACCGACGAGGTCAAGCGGCAGGGCTGCAAGCCCGTCGACAATTTGTCGGTGCTGCTCACGCATCTTAGCGAGGTGGTCCGGGCGAACCTTGCCCAGCTGCTGTCCTACAAGGACATGCGTGGCCTGCTCGACCGGCTCGATTCCGAATACAAGCGCCTGGTCGACGACATCTGTCCGTCGCAGATCTCCTATTCCGGCCTGCTCGCGATCCTGAAGATCCTCCTGGCCGAGCGCGTGTCGATCCGGAACCTCCATTTGATCCTCGAGGCGATCGCCGAGATCGCGCCTCATGTGCGGCGGTCCGAGCAGGTCGCCGAGCACGTGCGCATGCGTCTCGCCCAGCAGATCTGCGGCGATCTCTCCGACAATGGCGTGCTCAACGTCGTCCGTCTCGGCAATCGGTGGGATCTGGCGTTCCATCAGAGCCTGAAGCGCGACGCCAAGGGCGACGTCGTCGAGTTCGACGCCGACCCGCGGCTGATCGAGCAGTTCGCGACTGAAGCCAGCGCCGCGATCCGGAAATTCACCGAGAGCGGCACCAACGTGGTGCTGGCGGTGACTCCCGAAGCGCGCCCCTACGTTCGCATGATCCTGGAACGGGTGTTCCCGACCCTGCCGATCCTGTCGCATGTCGAGGTCGCGCGCAGCGCCGAGATCAGGCCGCTCGGAGCCGTATCGTGATCAGTGGCCTCGCCGACAGTGTGGTCGTGACATTCATCGTGTTCTGCCGCATCGGCGCCTGCCTGATGCTCGTGCCCGGCTATTCCAGCGTCAACGTACCGGCCCAGGTTCGCCTGTTCGTCGCGCTCGTGACGACGTTTGCGCTCACGCCGATCCTGATCGCCGTCCTGAAACCACTCACGGACAATGCGGCGCCGCTGACGCTCGCGCTGCTGATCTGCTCCGAGCTTCTGGTCGGCAGCGTCATCGGTCTCGGCGGGCGCGTGTTCTTTCTCGCGCTTCAGACCATGGCAACGCTCATGGCAGGCGCGATCGGGCTCAGCAACATTCCGGGCACCCCGGTCGGCGACACCGATCCGGCACCGGCTTTGGTGCCGCTGATCATGGCCGCCGTCACCACGCTGTTCTTCATGACCGACCAGCACTGGCAGGTCCTGCGCGGACTGATGAATTCCTACGACGTCTGGCATCCCGGCAGCAGGCTCGCCGGCTCCATGGCGCTCGACCAGCTCGTCAGCCGCCTGTCGGAGGCGTTCGTGCTGACGCTGCGGATCACCAGCCCATTCATCGTCTACTCCGTCATCGTCAACCTGGCGGTCGGCCTCATCAATAAGCTGACGCCGGCGATTCCCGTCTATTTTGTCTCAGTGCCTTTCGTCATGTTCGGCGGCTTCCTGCTGCTCTACCTCACGAGCGACGAATTGCTGACGCAGTTCATGCTCGGCGTGTCGGCGTGGCTGGCGGAGTGATCAATTATGACGTCGCGCGCGGACAAGCTCGGTCGGATGGTTTCGCTCGTGAAGCTTCAGCTACGGTTGTCCGAATGGCAGCTCGCGCAGTTGCGTCAGCAGGAGAGAAGCTTGCAGGACGAGCAGGCCTGGCTGGTCGGGGCTCTGAACGAAGGGGAGCTGCCGGCGGGCTCATCAAGCGAATCGATCGCGCGGCGCCTCACCAAGACGAGCGTTGGCGCACGCGCCGTCCAGGCGCAGACTTCGCGGCAGCTCGACCAGGTCCGTTCGGAGAGCCGTCGCGTGAAACAGCTCGAGCAGGTCGCGAAAGCGGCTCTGGCGGACAAGCGTCGCGACGCGGAGAAGCGCTCGCTCGAGGAGATGATGGGAATAAGCCCCGCCGTGCGCGACTGGACGCCACGGCCAGCCAGCCGGAACAAGACATGATCGTGACAGCGACACCCGACCTCGTTCTCGACGTCCTTGAGGCCGCCGACCCCGTGACGCAGCGCGCAGCCACGGCAAAGCTCGACGCGACGAAGTCGTCCGATGCCGATTTCGCCGCCACGATGGATGCCGAGATCAACAAGGCCGCAACGGCTGCGGCCGGCGATCCGTCGATAGCGAAGACGACGGACGCGCAATCGGCCACGCCGAATGCGGCGCCGGTGCAGGTGATCAAGGCGCCGGCCTCGGGAGAGGTGTACCGCAAGTTCGAGGCCTTCATTCTCCAGACCTTCGTCGAGACGATGCTGCCGAAGGAGTCGGAGGAGGTGTTCGGCAAGGGGACTGCGGGCAGCGTCTGGAAGTCGATGCTGGCGGAGCAACTCGGTACCCAGCTTGCGAAGGGCAAGGGGATCGGTATTGCCAAGCAGCTCGCCGCGGCGCATCCGGCAGTTCTGGACGTTTCGGGCAAGGCTGGATGATGGATCCGGGAATGGGCGACGCAAGTTGAGGGATGAATTTCTTATGCAGGTACAAGAAGGCGCGGTGGCCCCGGTGATGGAGCAGCCGGTAGTAGACACCGGGGCGATGACGGAAGCCGCGCCGGGCGATGCACTGTTGCCCGTGCACCTGCCAAATGTCGGCAGCGAGGTCGCGGCCGACTGCACCGATGTGGCGAGGTCGGATGAGGTGCGCGGCCTGCTGGCGGCGATCCGTCGGCTCGAGAGCATCGTCGAGGAGGAGACGGTAGCGCTCGCGACCGGGAAGAAGATCGATTTCGACGACTTCAGCGCGCGGAAGAGCCGGAGCATGCTGGAGTTCGTCCGCCTGATGCGGGCGCGGATGCATCTCGGCGGCGAAGCGGAGATCACCGAAGAGATCCAGCGCCTGCGCCAGAAGCTCGAGCGAAACCGCTCCATCCTCGAAATGCACTACGACGCCGTGCGCGAAGTCGCGACGATCATCGTCAGGGCGGTCAGGGAAGCCGAGTCGGACGGCACTTATAGCGGTCGCGCAGTGCAGGACGGAAAATGATCAGACTGGTGCTGGCTGGCCTCTGGGTATGCATCCTCACTGCGGGCACGAGCTATGGCGTGGCCTACTGGAAGGAGAACGGCAGCCTGCTGCCGGCAAAGGACGAATATCTCGACGGGCTGCAATACCAGAAGACGCGGGCGCTGAGCGTTCCGATGGTCGAGAACGGCAACGTGCAGGGTTACATCGTCGCGCGCTTCGTCTACACCGTGGAGGCGCGGACCATGCACCAGCTCAACGTTCCGCCCGAGCCGTTCGTCGTGGACGAAGCCTTCCGCAGGATCTATGCGGACGAGCGCCTCGATTTCAGGAAGCTCGCCCGCTACGACCTCTCGGTCCTCACCACCGCCATCAAGCAGCGCGTCAACGAGCGGATGCAGGCCGACGTCGTCCAGGACGTCCTGGTCGAGGACTTCAACTACGTCTCGAAGGACGAATTCCAGCAGAAGCGGTAGCGCAACGGCGTTCGCGCCCGCCGGCCGCCCTGCCGTTTCTCCGCCGCTGAAAATGCACCGGCCTCTGCGGAGATATCTCCGCAGAGGCCGGCGTCGTTTGGTGTCGATGTCGTACCGCGTCAGTTTCCTGCCGGATACGCCGCCGGGGCGGCATGTGCCCTGTTCAGGAGGATGGCGACCTCGTTGAGATCCTGCATCGGCACGTCGAGGGTCTCGCCGGCCGGGATCTCGAGGCGGTACCCGACATAGCGCCGTGCCACGATCGCGTCGAAGCCGAGGCGGTCACGCAGCTTCTTGCGCAGCTTACTCACATGACTCTCGATCACGCTCTCGTCGAAGGCCGCCTCGAAGATGCCGTAGACCGCGTTGAAGATCTGCGTCTTGGTGATCCACTTTCCGTGGTTGCCGACCATGTATTCGAGAATGCGCAGTTCGCGGCGGGGCAGGGTGATGGCGCGGCCGCCGATCTCGGGGTCGCGTCCGTTGAAGAAGACCTGGATTCTGGTTTCGCAGGGCCTTGGCAGGTCGCCAACCCTGCGTCGCGCGATCGCGGCCGTTCGGGCCAGGATTTCGCGAAGATGGATTGGCACGTGAACCACGTCGTCCACGCCCGATTCGAAGAGCTCGAGCGTGTTCTTGAGCATCTTCTGGCCGCTCATGGCGATGATGGGAGCCGCGGATCGCTTGCGCATCGCCCGCGGCAGGCTTCCGCGGGCACCGCAATCCCCCAGAAGGAAGGCGTCGACCGCTGCCAGATCCGATTCATTCGCAGATTGCAGCCAGTCCCAGAATTCTCCGGAGGAGAAGCCGATCGACGATACACCTTCGCGAACGAGCCCTCCAACGTAGCTGTTTGTGACGCTCTCGCGATCATCAACGATTATATACATCAGTCTTTCGCCCCTGTTTCGCACTTGCGGCGGCCGGCCGGTTGTTGTGATGCGCCGGTTCGGCAGCCATGCTGTTTGACGACATTCCTTCCCGCGAACCGTTATTATGGTTTCGATATTCGCGGGCAGCCCTACGCATTCAGTGCCTGCGTGTGCAGGCCTGCTACTTCGACTCGATACTGAACGCTACGACGTGAGGCCCGGCGGGTGTCTTACGGATCACCTCGCGGAGCGGATTGAGACAGCGACCTAGAACAGTTGCGCCAAGTTGCTCATCGCGGCCGTTCGCAACTGAACTTTGTCGATCCCCTCGCCAACTGGCGAGAATCACTTGAGTAGGACCGTAACAATTGCCGATTTCCGATCAAGCGTGCGGAACAAAGCGGTTGCTACACGCGTTTGATGCTGTTGGTTTGTTTCGAGTTGTTTCTTGATATATCCAAGCGCATTAGTTGATTTGGTATTAAAACTAGTTTTGCACCGTAACGGTTATAAGGTTCCTCAGACCCGTATAATTACAGCTATTTTGGGTAGTGCTGCGGGTCATGCATATTGTGGGGTTTTCAACCCCTGATCGATTCTCACAACCGCGCTCCCGCGTGCGACAATTCGACTCATGTATGGCGAGGCGACTCCAGCTTGGCGAAATCTTGGCGAGTGTGTGTCTTTCGAGTCGCACTCTCGCCTCGTGCATGGCGCGATGGACTCATTCGACGTCGCATCATGCGCGACGAGAATTTTTCGATGCGCACGTTTCGGGCAAGCTTCGGCAAATAGCTTCATCGTTCGATAGATCGAACCGAACGGAGCATTTTCATATGTTGTCCGATGGCAAAACTCGTCCCAACGAGACTGCCGATGTGTCTGCGGCGGCCAAGCGGGCTCCGGAGGCGCGCGACGCAAAGGACAGTGCGGCGCGTACGGCCAAGCCCGCTGCAAGCGCGAGACCTGCGTCGGCGTCGGCGAGTGACGATGTTCTTGCCAAAGAAGCGCTCGAGGGGCTCAAGCGCATTCGCGCCAAGGCGCGCCTCGACAAGATGGCGATACCGAAGCCCACGCCGACCGTCGTTCGCCACGCCGTCATCGTGTCCAAGCCGCCGCCGCCCCGCCCGACATGGGTCGCGCCGCTCGCGACATTGCCGGTCGCCGCGATTCTCGTGGTCTGTGCCTGCACCGGCGTGATCGCCTATCTCACCACGCAGCCGAGCCAGACCAACGTCGCGGCCAATACGGAGATCAGGAACCTGCGCGAGACGGTCGTGCAGCTGCGCAAGCAGGTGTCGGGCGTGTCCGAGAACCTGGACGGCCTGCGCACCGCGGTCGATCTTTCGAGCAAAGCGACCAACGACCGCTTCGGCCGGTTCGCCGAGAATCTGGATCGTATCGAGCGGGTGAGTTCGTCCTCGACGGTGAAGCTCGACAGGCTCGCTCAGGCGCAGGCTCCGGCGCCTGCCGCCTCGCAGCCTCAGCCGTCGTCGCAGGCGATGCCGATGATGGCCACGGTCGCAGCGCCCGAGGTCACGGGATCGGTGTCTCCATCCGAGCGCACGTCGGCACCGCGCAAAGCGGTCAAGGGCTGGTCGGTCCGTCAGGCCTATGAGGGGATTGCGATCCTGCAAAGTCCGAACGGCGTCATCGAGGCCGTGCTGGGACAACAGGTGCCCGGCCTTGGCCGCATCGAGGAGATCAGGAACGAGAACGGCCGCCTCGTCGTCGAGACCAGCGGCGGCGTAGTCTATTCGCCCCGCAAGGCGACGCCGTAGTCCGCGAACCCTTCTATTAGCGGTGATGCTCGAAGCTGGTGCATAGCAGCTCGACCTCCGCCTCCGCGATCGGCGCGCGAAACAGCCGGCAGGTGAACTCGGCCGTCGTCTTGCTGTCAGTGGTGGGGCGGTCCTCCCGGAGGAAGATGCACCGCTTGCAAACGTCGGTATGGTGCCGCTGCTCGGCCGCGTCCGATTGATCCAGCACGTGCCGCAGCGTGTCGCGGAAGCGGATCTTGCCGTCGTCGTCGAGGACGGCGATGGCGTCGACGAGGACGTTGACGGGGTCGCGCACCAGGAACTTCTTGCCCTGCTGCGTGACGCTCAGCATCACCGATCGCTTGTCCTTGGCGGAGCGCTTTCGTTCCAGATATCCCAGCCGTTCGAGTTCGCCGATGATGAACGAGGCAGTGCCGCGCGTGGTGCCGACGTAGCTCGCCAGAGCCGATGGCGTCCTGGAAAACCGGTTGGCACGGGAGAGGAAGCGCAGCGCCATCCACTCGCGATCGCGCAACCCATGCTTGGTGCCTTCGAACCACAGGATTCGCGCGACCTGTTCCAACAATTCAAACGATTCGCGAGCCAAATTCATTTCTCTTCCAGGTCGGATAAAGCTTTATTCAATTGAGCTTTTGGTAGCGCAATCTGGCGGGCGATAATGAAACTCCCGAGCGATCTCTCTTTGAGCGGGACGACTTACCGCGCAGGAGGACGCCTCTCCATCCTGGAGACGGAACTTTCGGACGTGGAACTAGAGCGTCACAAAGAAAGTTCGCGTAAATTGTACGGCTAAACTCTTCTGAAAATTTCAGTCAAATGACTAAGGCTCGCGCGCGAAATCCGGGTGACGCGCGATGCCCGAGCAACATGATGTGTCGCTGCCGGCACTATGGTGCCCATTTGTTGCGGTGGACGTTTCGAATTGCGCGAACCGGCGGAGCGTCTGCAACTCGTGACAGTGTCGAGCGAGGGTGGGAGAACCACCTCTTTCGGTTAATGGATGTTGCGATGCAGCGCACCCACGCGGTTAAATCAGGCACACGATCGAAATCCAGGGAATGTCAGAGTGTTGTCTGTCAGCGAGAAAGCAAAGCCGTTCAGCGTCAAACGCGCAGCATTGGCCGCCACCGTCGGCAACATGCTCGAATTCTACGACTTCATCACCTACAGCTTCTTCGCCATCCAGATCGGCCATACCTTTTTCCCGACCCAAAGTGAGTACGGCAGCCTGATGCTGTAGCTGGCGACCTTCGGCGCCGGCTTCGTCACTCGACCGATTGGCGGGATCGTGCTCGGCATCTATTCCGACCGGATCGGCCGGCGGCCCGCCATGCTGTTGAGCTTCGCCTTGATGGGCGCTGCGATCCTGACCATCTGTCTGACGCCGTCTTATCATTCGATCGGCATTGCGGCGCCGATTAACGTGATCGCGGCTCGCATGGTGCAGGGTTTTGCCCTCGGCGGCGAGGTCGGGCCGACCACTGCCTATCTCGTCGAGATTGCCCCGCCCGAGCATCGGGCCCTGATGGTCGCATGGCAGCCGGCGAGCCAGGAGATCGCCGCGACCGCCGGCGCCCTGGTCGGCGTCATCCTGAGCGAGACGATGGCACCGGAGATGCTGGAGTCCTATGGCTGGCGAGTGGCGTTCCTGATCGGGGCCGTCTGCCTGCCGTTCGGATTTTCGATGCGCCGGACGCTGCCGGAAACGATCCCACAGGCCGAAGCCGGTGCCAGCGCCACTGAACACAGCAGTCATCTTTCGCGGGCCCGTCGTCACGTCGGAATCATCGCGCTGGCACTGATGATCCTGGCCAGTGGCACGATCTCGACCTACGTCACGCAATACATGACGACCTACGCGCAGAACACGCTTCATGTGACGCCGACACTGGCCTTTGCGGTGTCGCTCGTCAGCAACGGTCTTCAGATCGCGGGCGCGCTGTTTGGCGGTTGGTTCGCCGATCGCCTCGGCCGCAAGCCGGTCATGATCTGGCCGCAGCTCGCAACGCTTCTGCTGACCTATCCGATCTTCCAGTGGATCGTCCACGCGCCCGGCGCGCTGTCGCTGCTCGTCGGATTCGGCGTGCTGTCGATCATTGGGTCGCTGCCGTTCACCGCGTTCTATGCGACCTTCACCGAGGCGCTACCCCAGAACATCCGCGGCGGTGTGTTCGCCACCGTCTATGCGGTCGCGATCGCAAGCTTCGGCGGCACTGCTCAGCTCGTGGTCACCTGGCTGCTGCATGTCACCGGCAATCCGCTGGCGCCGGCCTGGTATCTGCTGCTTGCGGCGATCGTCGGGCTTGGCGCGATGAGCCTGATGCCCGAGACTGCGCCCGTGAAACAGCGCCAAGGGAAAGCGTGAAAGCGGCGTGCTCGCAGGCTAGTGATTTGCGTTTCACCGGCAACTGTTGACGAATGCGTCGTCCTAAGGATCAGTCGACCTGACCAAAGTCACCGAGATCAAGGACCTGCTGCCGGTCGTCAATGCCAAGCCGGACGCCGAGCTGCTGTCCGATCTCGATGCGACGGTGGCGTGGGCGGGATCGCAAGGCAGCGACACCACGAAACTCGGCATCATCGGCTTCTGCCGCGGCGGGCGCAATGTCTGGGAATATGCCGCGCACAGCGGCACCCTCAAGGCAGGCGTCGCTTTCTATGGCCCGCCGGTTGATGCGCCAAATCCGCTTTGGCCGAAGAGCCCGGTTCAGCTCGCGCCTGAGATGAAGGCGCCGGTATTAGGCCTCTATGGCGGCGCCGATACCGGCATTCCTGTCGCGCAGGTCGATCAGCTCAAGGCGGCGCTCGAGAAGAACAAGAAGACGGCGGAATTCAAGATCTATCCGGAAGCGCCGCACGGCTTCCTTGCGGACTACCGCGGCAGCTACCGCAAGGACGCGGCGGAAGATGCCTGGAAGCAGGCGCTGGCCTGGTTCACGAAATACGGCGTCTTGAGCTGACGCCGGATCTCATGAGGGCGGCCCAATCGGCCGTCCTCTCTCTCTATCCAAGCGACGATCTCACTTCACCATCGCGCCATAGACGATGTCCTGGACCTGCTCGCGATAGTACTTCCGCAGTTCGCCCGGCGCCGCCGTTCCTACCACCACGACCAGACGCTCGTTCGGATCGCAGAAGAACTGCGTCCCGAACGCCCCATTCCAGGTGAACTCGCCGGGATGGCCGGGGACCGACGACAGGCCCTCGCTGGTCCGGACCGCGACCGCAAGGCCAAAGCCGAAACCGGCGCGATGCGGCTCGATGTTCGCCACATTGTTCTTGATCTCGGGGCCGAGGTGATTGGTCGTCATGTGATGCACCGTCTTCGGCCCGAGGATGCGCTGGCCGTCGAGCTCGCCGCCGTTGAGCAGCATCTGCCCGAAGCGGATGTAGTCGCCGACCGTCGCGAACGAGCAGGCGCCGCCGCAATCGAACTTGGTCGGCGTATCCAGGAGCTTGATCGCTTGCGGCTTGCCGGTCAGCGGGTCGTTGGCAAACGGGCGGGCGAGGCGAGCGCGTTGCGCGTCCGTCGGATGAAACGTTGCGTCCTTCATGCCGAGCGGCTGCCAGACATTGCCGGCGAGATAGTCGCCGAGCCGCTGCTCGCTCACCTTCTCGACGACAGCGCCGAGCACGTCGATCGAGAAGCCGTATTCGAACTCGGTCGAGGGTTGATGCGCCAACGGCAGTTTGGTGATGCGTTCGATGAAAGCCTGCGTGTCGCCTTCGACCGACGGCGCGACGCCGTCGGGATACTGCCGCGCCACCAGGCTCGAGCTGTCCGGGCGGCCGCCATACATCAGTCCGGACGTATGCCGGTAGAGATCGTGGATAAAGATCGGCGAAGCCTGCGGTTCGAGCTTGAGCGAACCGTCTTCTTGGGGAACGCCGACCTTCATGTCGGCAAAGCCCGGATAGTAATCGGAAAGCTTTGCCTGGAGTGGCAGCCGACCTTGCTCCATCAGCGTCAGGCCTGCGACCGCCGCCATCGGCTTGGTCATCGACGCTAGTGCGAATATCGCGTCGACAGGCATCGGTGTGCCTTTGTCCGGATCGAGCATGCCGTAGGCCTTGTAATGGACGAGCTTGCCGTCCCGCGCCACCGCGACCACCGCGCCGGGCACGCGCTTGGCCGCGATCTCGCGCAAGAAATCGTCGAGGCGCGTGAGGCCCTGCTTCGAGAAGCCGGTGTCGTCGGGATTGGATTCGGGCAGCGGCGCGGCGCTGGCTGCGCCGAACATGATGACGGCAGCCGCCGCCGCGATCATGGCGATCGTCTTCTTCATTGTGTTCTCCCAAGGCGCGGGCTCGTATTGCGATCTATGGCCCGCTGAACGCCTAGATCACGTCTGCGCCAGATCGAAGTCAAGCGCGAGCAGCGCGGATCAGGGGCGCGTCAGGACGCGGCGGAACTGTCTTGCCTTATCGTCCTTCGCCCGCGTCCCACAGCGCATCCAGGCCGTGCCGATAAGTCGGGTAGGCGAAGACGACGCCGAGGTCGCGCTTCGCTCGCGCATTGGAGACGCGGGCATTGCCGGCGTAGAAGCTGCGGGCCATTGCCGACATCTCGGCCGTCTCGAAGGTTTCTTCGGTCGGCGGGGCGATGCCCATCAGCTTTGCCGCATAGGCGATCACGTCCTGGGGTGGCGCGGGCTCGTCGTCGCAGACGTTCCAGGTGCCGCCGCCCCGATGCCGAACCGCGGCCATGATCGCGCCCGCGATGTCATCGACATGAATGCGGTTGAACACCTGTCCCGGCTTGATGATGCGCCGGGCCGAGCCTACGCGCAGCGTCGCCAGCGCGTTGCGGCCGGGGCCGTAGATGCCCGCAAGCCGCAGGATCGCGACCTCGCCACGCGTCGTCTCCGTCCAGGCTTGCTCCGCTGCGAGCCGCATTCGGGTGCGGTCGAGGGTGGCCTGCGGCGGCGTGCTCTCGTCGACCCACGCGCCGCCGTGATCGCCATACACGCCGATGGTGGAGAGATAGATGACCTTGCGGTGGCGACCTGCCAACACCTCCGCGAAGGCCATGATCGCGGGATCGCCCGCGCTGCCGGGCGGGATCGACACGAGAAGGACATCGGCGTCGCGAACCCGCTCGACCGTCCCGCGATCCGGACCGCTCCCGGAAAACGGATGCGCTTCGATGCCGGCCAGGTCTTGCCGCTTCGCGGGATCGCGCACCGTGCCGGCGATGTGCGAGAACGTGCCGCCGAATTCGCGGACGAAATGCCGGGCGCTATAGCCGAAGCCAAGGATGAAGAGCCGCATACGTTTGCCGTGCTGGTCGGAGTTCCGTTCGCGCTGCTGCGCGCGTCTCTGCTCATAAGAGATTTTTGGGTCCAGCAAAAGATATTGCAATTTTACACGCCTGCCAGTGCGGGCGATGCTCGCTTGTCACTCGGGCGTCGGGAGGGAGGCGTCGATCATGCACGCAGAAGCACCTGCCGCAGCGCTATGCGACGCCGCGGAGCTGATCCGGCGCGCCAGCGCACTGATCTTCGATGTCGACGGCACCCTGGCCGAGACCGAGGAACTGCACCGGCAAGCCTTCAACGAAGCCTTCGCCCGTCACGGTCTCGCCTGGCATTGGGACCGCGCCGTCTATAAGGATCTGCTGCGGGTGACGGGCGGCAAGGAACGGATCCGCGCCTACCATGCGAGGCAGCGGAGCGCTCCGCCGTTGTCGGACGCGCACATCGCAGAACTTCACCGCATCAAGACCGCATATTATGCCGAACTGGTCGAGACCGGCTGCTGCCCGCTGCGGCCGGGCGTGGCGAACCTGCTGGCTGCGGCGAAGTCGCGTGGCCAGCGGCTCGCGATCGCCACGACCACCTCGCGCGGCAATATCGATGCGCTGCTGTCGCGGGCGCTCGGCGATCGCTGGACCACGGACTTCGATGTGATCGTGGCCGGCGACGATGTCCGCCACAAGAAGCCTGCGCCGGACGTCTATCTCGAAATCCTGGTGAGGCTGAAGCTGGAAGCTTCCGATTGCGTCGCTATCGAGGATTCCGCCAACGGCCTGATCGCGGCCTCGCGTGCCAACATTCCCGTCCTGATCACCCGCAGCATGTTCTTCCGGGACGATGATTTCGCCGATGCGCGGTTCGTGCTGAACGATCTGTCGAGGCTGGGACGCCTCGGGTGAGGCGTCGATAAAAAAACGCGAAAACAACCCCATGCACAGTAGATCACGTCGGCGTGTCTCGCCGTTCAGTGGACCCGCCGGCTCGGGCCAACCTCATCAATCTGCTCGACAATCTGGGCGATTGGGCTCGACTGGTGGTGAACCAGGCGCCAGCCGTCGCCGACGCGCCTGAAATGGTTGGCGGCAGCAAGCGCGGTGCCGTCAACGATCTCGATGCAGAGCACCCGCGCGCTGTCGCCGTCGATGATTGCCTGCGGCTCGGCGCAAACGATCTGCGGCCGCTCAGGATTCTGCAGGATGTCGCGCCAGCTTCCGATCACGGTGGCCCGCCCGACAATGGCCGGCCAGCCGGGATGGATGCAGGAAATGGAGTCGTCCTCCGCCCACATCCGTTCCATGCCGGCAAAGTCGCCCGTTGAAAAGGCGGCGTAAAAGGCCGCGTTGGCGGCGATGACTCCGTTATCCTTCGTCATAGCTCTCGGGTGAGCCATGGACGGAGAAAAATCAAGCGCGACTTCCGTCGATTTTGACCGCAGTGCAGCATCGACGTTTGGGATTGCTGTCACGTGGAGACGTGCGTCTCCACCGCCCGCCGCGCACCTTCCGCATAGAGACGGCCGAGCGCCGCGGTCACGGCCTCGCGCAGCCGCGGCTCGGCCCCCAACGGCCCGAACACTTTTCCGACCCCGAGCAGTGCGGGCGCAAGTCGTTCGGCGACAGGACCTGCCTCGCGCGCTAGCGCCGCGAGCTCTCCGGCGAGCGGATCGCGCACGTCGATCGCGCGGCCCTGTTCGTCGATTGCGGTGACGTAGCGCATCCAGCCGGCCACCGCGAGCGCATGGGTCGCGATCGGCTGGTTCTTGCGCAGGCGGTCCTGCATCGCGCCGAGCAGACGCTGCGGAAGCTTTTGCGAGCCGTCCATCGCGATCTGCCAGGTGCGGTGATGCAGCGCGGGATTGGCGAAGCGCTTGAGCAGCGAGGCGCGGTAAGCGGCCAGATCAGTACCGGCCGGCATCGTCAGCGTCACCGCGGCTTCTTCCATCACTTGCGCGGCAAGACGCGCGAAATGCGGATCAGTCATGGTGTCGGCGATGGTCTCGTAGCCGGCGAGATAGCCGAGATAGGCGAGCGCGGAATGACTGGCGTTGAGCAGTCGCAGCTTCATCAGCTCGAACGGCTTGACGTCGGCGACGAGCTCGACGCCCGCGGCGGCGAGATCGGGCCGGCCCGCGCAAAAACGGTCCTCGACCACCCATTGCGTGAACGGCTCGGTCATCACCGGCCATGCGTCGCGCAGGCCGAGTACGGCGGCAACCGCATCCCGGTCGGCATCGGTCGTCTCCGGCACGATACGGTCGACCATGGTACAGGGGAAGGCGGCCGTATCCGCGATCCACTTGCCGAGGTCCTTCGATCGCAGCGCCGCGAATTGCGTCACGATCCGCTGCACGGTGTGGCCGTTGGCGGCGAGGTTGTCGCAGCACAGCACGGTGAAGGGCGCGAGCCCTTGCGCCCGCCGACGCGCAAGGGCGGCAACGATGAAGCCGGGCGCCGAGCGCGGCGCGTCAAAATTGTTCAAATCGTGCACGACGTCTGGATGCCGCTCGTCGAGATCGCCGGTCTGCGGCGTGTGGCAATAGCCTTTCTCGGTGACGGTGAGCGAGACGATGCGGATGGCGGGATCCGCCATCCTGTCGATCAGCCGCGCCGGGTTCTCACGCGCGACGACGCTGTCGAGCAGCGCGCCGATCACGCGGTGCTCGGTGCCTTCCGCCGCGCGCACGGCGACGGTGTAGAGATGGTCCTGCGGGGCGAGCGCGTCGCGCGTATCCGGACTGCGCAAGCTGGCGCCGACGATGCCCCAGGCGGTCGCGCCGGTGGCAAGGCAATCGTCGATGACGACCGCTTGATGGGCGCGATGAAAGGCACCCAGGCCGAGATGCACGATGCCGGGCGTGACGCGCGAACGGTCATAGGCCGGGCGGCGGATGGCCGATGGCAGCCGATCGAGATTGGCGCGGCCAAGCCGCATGGTCGTCTCTCCCTTGCTTTGCCGCTGCTTGACATGGTGCCTATGCTCGGTCAATGCTTGGGTCAATTGGTAAGACCAATTTTCCAAAATTGGCGGTCCGCCGGGATTTCAACCCGGCGCGGCCCTTGCGGGGAGGCCAGCGTGCCGCTGGAAGTTGTGGAGGCGAGACGGCTCTATCGCCAGGTCGCCGATCAATTGCGAAGCCTGATCGACAGTGGCGAGTACGCGGTCGGCAGCCGCTTGCCGACCGAGCGCGAGCTCGCCGAGCAGCTCAAGGTCTCGCGGCCGACAGTGCGCGAAGCCCTGATCGCGCTCGAAGTCGAAGGCCGCGTCCGCATCCGCGTCGGGTCAGGCATCTATGTGATCGAGCCCGCGGGTCCTGCTGCGCCCGTGCCGGTGGCGGCTGTCATCGAAGGTCCGTTCGAGCTGCTGCGTGCCCGCGAATTCCTCGAAAGCGCCATTGCCGAGCAGGCCGCGCGCGTGGCGACAAAGGACGACATCGCGCGCATCGACGCTTCCCTCGTCGCGATGGAAAATGTCGAGCACCCCGGCGAAGCCTCGATGATCCATGACCGCGCCTTCCACGTCGCGATCGCCGGAAGCCTCGGCAATGCCGTGCTGGTGCGCGTGGTCGGCGAGCTGTTCGACCAGCGCCTCAATCCCTATTTCGCGCAGCTTGCGCATTATTTCGAGAACCCGGGCACCTGGCGCACTGCGCTCGATGAGCACCACGCCGTGCGCGATGCCATTGTGGCGCGCGACCCCGAGGCGGCCCGTGACGCGATGCGCGATCATCTGGCGCGCTCGCAGGAGCGCTTTGCGCAGAATTTTGGCGCCGAGATTGCGGCCGGATCGCCATCCGGGCGCAGTCGAGTGGCGCGATCTCCGGAAAAGCCGGCAAGAGCAAAACGAACGCCGAAGAAGCAGGCCAAAAGCGGTACTGCGCGGCGGCGATGACATTGGGCGGTCCACACCCCCTTTTGGTGGTCGGGCGAACAAGAAGCAGACTTGAATGATGGAGGAAAAATCAATGTTGAAAAAGATGACGATGGTGCTGGCGGTCTCGGCCGCTGCAATGTGCGCTGTAACCAACTCCAGCGTGGCGCAGACCAAGCTCAAATGGGCTCATGTCTACGAAACCTCGGAGCCGTTCCACAGCGCATCGGTCTGGGCTGCGCAGGAAATCGGCAAGCGCACCAATGGGCGCTATGCGATCGACGTCTATCCGGCGTCGCAGCTCGGCAAGGAAGCCGATATCAACCAGGGCCTCTCGCTCGGCTCGGTCGACATCATCATCTCCGGCTCGAGTTTTGCTGCAAAGAGCTTTCCGCCGATCGGCGTGACCTATTATCCCTATACGTTCCGCAACGCCGATCATCTGCTCGCCTACACCAAGAGCGACATCTTCAAGGAGCTCGCCAAGGGCTATGAGGACAAGAGCGGCCACCACATCGTCGCGGTGACCTACTACGGCGTGCGCCAGACCTCGTCGAACAAGCCGATCAAGAGCTGCGCCGACCTGAAGGGCCTGAAGATGCGGGTGCCCGACGTTCCGGCTTATCTGGCGATGCCGCGCGCTTGCGGCGCCAACACCGCGCCGATCGCATTCGCGGAAGTCTACCTCGCGCTCCAGAACGGCACCGTCGAGGCGCAGGAAAACCCGCTGACCACGATCGAAGCCAAGAAGTTCTACGAGGTGCAGAAGCACATCGTGCTGACCGGCCACATCGTCGATCACCTCAACACGGTCGTGGCGGGCGCGCTCTGGAAGAAGCTGAGCGACGAAGACAAGAAGATTTTCACGGACGTGGCGCAGGAAGCCGCCGCCAAGGCGACCGATGAGATCAAGCAGAACGAAGCCAAGCTGGTCGCCTTCTTCAAGGAGAAGGGCCTGACCGTGACCGAGGTCGACAAGAACGAGTTCCGCGACACCGTGCTGAAGAACGTCCCGTTCGAGACCTTCGGCTATCGCAAGGCCGACTGGGAACGGATCCAGGACGTGAAGTGACCGATACGGTCATTCCGGGGCGGCTCGAAGAACCGAACCCGGAATCTCGAGGTTCCGGGTCTGGTGCTTACGCACCATCCCGGAACGACGTGAGTTCTGGCCTTAAAGGAGCAACCACATGTCGACCGCCGAAATGCACCGGCAGATCACCGCGGACGAGATCGCCCATACCTTCGAGGAGGAGGCGACGCCGAAGGTCGATCTCGGCATCTACGCTTTCGAGGACTGGCTGGCGCTGGCGATCTTCTGGGTGATGGCGCTCGCCGTCTTCCTCCAGTTCTTCACCCGTTACGTCCTCAACGACAGCTACGCCTGGACCGAGGAGATCGCGACCTACTGCCTGATCGGCGTGGTCTTTATCGGCGCGTCGATGTGCGTGCGGCTGTCGCGGCACATCCAGGTCGATCTCATCTACCGCTATCTGCCTCATCTCGTGGCGCGCGCGTTGTCGACCGTGATCGATCTGATCCGGATCGCTTTCTTCGCCTACGCTGTCCGACTGGTCTGGATCTACATCCAGATCATCGGCGACGAGTCGATGACCACGATCAATTTTCCCAAGAACTACGTCTATTACGCCGTGCTGCTCGGCTTCGTGCTGATGTTCGCGCGTTCCGTGCAGGTGGCGTTGCAGAACTGGCGGCAGGGCTACTCGATCCTCGAACGTCCCGGTGCCTACGACGGATCGGAAGGATAATTTCATGCTGCTGTTGCTTGGAGGTTTTCTCATCCTGATGCTGCTCGGCGTTCCCGTGGCGATTGCGATGGCCGCGTCGTCGCTGCTCTACATCCTGGTCAGCGGCGTGACGCCCGACGTCACGCTGGCGCAGCGCATGATCGCCGGCGTCGAGAGCTTCCCGCTGCTCGCCGTGCCGTTCTTCATCCTGGCGGGCAACCTCATGAACATCGCCGGCGTCACCGGGCGCATCTACAAATTCGCCGTCGCGCTGGTCGGCTGGATGCGTGGCGGCCTCGGCCACGTCAACATCATCGGATCGGTGATCTTCTCCGGCATGTCCGGCACCGCGATCGCGGATGCCGCTGGCCTCGGCACCATCGAGATCAAGGCGATGAAGGACCACGGCTACTCGACCGAGTTCTCGGTCGGCGTCACCGCGGCCTCCGCGACGCTCGGCCCGATCATTCCGCCATCGCTGCCCTTCGTGATCTACGGCATGATGGCGAACGTCTCGATCGGCGCGCTGTTCCTGGGCGGCGTCATTCCCGGTGTCGTCCTGACGCTGTTCATGATGGCCACGGTCACCTACTTCGCGCACAAGAACAAATGGGGTAGCGATACGCCGTTCTCCTGGCCGCAACTTGGCTCGGCGGGGGTCGAGATCGTCATCGTGTTCTCTTTCCCGATGGCGATCTGGTTGATGACGCTCTCCGGCCTCTCGACCAACATGGCTGTTGTGATCGGCCTCGGTGCGCTGCTCGCGATCGACTGGTACTTCGACTTCTCCGCGGTGATGGCGCTGATGGCGCCGGTGATCCTGATCGGCGGCATGACGCTCGGCTGGTTCACGCCGACGGAGGCCGCGGTTGCCGCGGTGATCTGGTCGCTGTTCCTCGGCCTGGTGCGCTATCGCACCATGACGCTGAAGACGGTGGCCAAGGCGACCTTCGACACCATCGAGACCACGGCCTCGGTGCTGTTCATCGTCACCGCCGCCTCGATCTTCGCGTGGCTCCTCACGGTGTCGCAGGCCGCGCAGATGCTTTCGGACTGGATGCTCAGCATCACCCACAACAAATGGGTGTTCCTGGCGCTCGCGAACATCCTGATCCTGTTCGTCGGCTGCTTCATCGACACGACGGCCGCGATCACTATTCTGGTGCCGATCCTGCTGCCGATCGTGCTCAAGCTCGGCATCGATCCGATCCACTTCGGCCTGATCATGACGCTGAACCTGATGATTGGCTTATTGCACCCGCCGCTCGGCATGGTGCTGTTCGTTCTGGCCCGCGTGGCAAAACTCTCGGTCGAGCGTACGACGGTCGCGATCCTGCCGTGGCTGGTGCCGCTGATGCTCGCGCTGATCGCGATCACCTACATCCCCGAACTGACCCTCTGGCTGCCAAAATACATGGGACTTTCCAAATGACCTCCTCAGCTCTCGCCGCAACCCTGTTCGGCCCCGAAGATCTGCGCATGATCGAGCATCCGCTCGACAAGCTCGCATCCGGCATGGTGCGCATCCGCTTCGGCGCCGGCGGTATCTGCGGCTCGGACATGCACTATTTCCGCCACGCCCGGACCGGCGATTTCGTGGTGAAGTCGCCGCTGGTGCTCGGCCACGAGATTTCCGGCGAGGTGGTCGAAATCTCTGGTTCCGCGTCGAACCTGAAGGTCGGCGACCGCGTCGCCGTCAATCCGTCGCGCTGGTGCGGCCATTGCGTCGCCTGCCGCGAGGGCCGGCCGAACCTCTGCGAAAATATCTATTTCATGGGCTCGGCCTCGAAGACGCCGCACATGCAGGGCGGCTTTGCCAACTATTTTGATGCGATCCCGGCGCAGTGCGTGAAGATCCCTGACCATGTGTCCTATCAGGCCGCGGCGCTCGCCGAGCCGCTCGCGGTCTGCCTGCATGCGGTCGCACGCGCCGGCAACATCGAGGGCAAGCGCGGGATCATCTTCGGCGCCGGTCCGATCGGGCTGTTGACCATGCTCGCCGCGCGTCGCGCCGGCATCGCCGACATCACGGTGGCCGACATCGCGCCGGCGCCGCTCGCGTTCGCGAGCCGGCTCGGCGCCGATCATGTCGAGAATGTCGGGGGCGGGGAAGAGGGCCTGAAGGCGCAAGCCGCCGCGCGTCCCTACGACGTGGCCTTCGAGGTCTCGGGCACGGCCGCGGGCCTTGCCAGCGCAATCGGCATCGTCAGGCGCGGCGGCACGGTGGTGCAGATCGGCAATTTGCCGGGCGGACAGATTCCGGTGCCGGCGAATGCGGTGATGGCCAAGGAGATCGACCTGCGCGGCTCGTTCCGCTTCGGGCTCGAGTTCATGACGGCGGTGGAACTGATCGCGGCCGGCAGCGTCGACGTGCTGTCGCTGGTCACCGCCGAGCGGCCCCTGTCGACCGCGCCGGACGCGCTGCGGTTGGCGCTCGATCGCTCGCAGAGTGTCAAAGTCGTGCTGACCGCGAACTGATCCGGGGAGAACGCGCATGATGTTGCAGGGATGGCGCTGGTACGGGCCCGACGATCCCGTGTCGCTGGACGACGTCAGGCAGGCCGGTGCGACGGACATCGTCTCGGCGCTGCATCAGGTGCCGATCGGCGAGGCCTGGACGCGCAAGGCGGTCGAGGAGCGCAAGAACTTCATCGAACAGGGCCAGCCCGGCCGCTCGCCCCTGACCTGGTCGGTGGTGGAATCGATTCCGATCCCCGACGACGTCAAGCGTCTCGGCGGCAAGGCGACCCGCTCGATCGAGGCGTGGATCGCGAGCCTTGAAGCGGTCGCGGCCGCCGGCATCAAGATCATCTGCTACAATTTCATGCCGGTGGTCGACTGGTGCCGCACCGATCTCGAATGGGAGCTGCCGAACGGTGCCCGCGCCATGCGCTTCGACCAGGACCGCTTTGCTGCTTTCGAGCTGCACATTCTGAAGCGCCCCGCGGCACTCCAGGAGTATTCTCCGGAGGCACAGGCGCGAGCGAAAGCGCTCTTCGACAAGATGAGCCAGGCCGACATCGATTACCTCGTCATGGTCATCGCCAGCGCGCTGCCCGGCTCGACCACCGAGCCTATGACCATCCCGCAGTTCCGCGACCGGCTCGAGCAGTATCGCGACATCACGCCGGAGATCCTGCGCCGGCATCTCGCCGAGTTTTTGAGCCGCGTCGCGCCGGTGGCCGAGCAACTCGGCGTCTCGCTGACGCTTCATCCCGACGATCCGCCGCGACCGCTGTTCGGGCTGCCGCGCGTCGCCTCGACCGCCGTCGACTATCAGGCGCTGTTCGACGCCGTGCCGTCAAAGGCCAACGGCATCTGCCTGTGCACGGGTTCGCTCGGCGCCCGCGCCGCCAACAATCTGCCTGAGATGGCCGAACGCTTCGGCCCGCGCATCGCGTTTGCGCATCTGCGCGCCACCAAGCGCGAGCCGGACGGCCTGTCGTTCTATGAGTCCGACCATCTCGATGGCGACGTCGACATGATCGCGGTGCTGAAGGCGCTGCTGAAGGAGAACGCGCGGCGTTCGCCGGACAAGCAGATCGTCTTCCGTCCTGATCACGGCCATCGCATGCTGGACGATCTCGCCGCCACCAAGCGCACCAATCCCGGCTACACCGCGATCGGCCGCCTGCGTGGCCTCGCGGAGCTCCGCGGCGCCATCCGCGCGATCGAGCATCAATAGGAGACCTGCGGCTCCATCAGGCGAGAAATCGCTGCGATGGCGGCCGCCAACAGCTCCGGCGGCGTGATAGGCAAGATGATCCACGTGCAGAGCATGCCGTGAGCGGAGATGAGAAATGCGCCTGGCACAGTGTCATAACTTCCACGACTTCCGGCGGCTGGCGCGCCGCCGGCTGCCCGGCCCGATCTTCGACTATATCGATGGCGCGGCCGACGATGAGACGACCCATCGCCGCAACAGCGCGAGCTTCTCGCATTGCGACCTGCTGCCCAACGTGCTGCGCGGCGTGCAACAGGTCGATCTCTCGGTCACCATCATGGGCCAGAAGCTCGCGCTGCCGTTCTACTGCTCGCCGACCGCCTTGCAGCGCCTGTTTCATCATGACGGCGAGCGGGCCGTCGCCGCTGCCGCTGCGCGCTACGGCACCATGTTCGGCGTCTCCTCGCTGGGCACGGTTGGCCTGGAGGAATTGCGCAAGGCCCACGACACGCCGCAGGTCTATCAATTCTATTTCCACAGGGATCGCGGTCTCAACCGCGCCATGATGCAGCGCGCCAAGGAGGCGGGCGTCGAGGTGATGATGCTGACGGTCGACAGCATCACCGGAGGAAATCGCGAGCGCGATCTGCGCACCGGCTTCAGCATTCCCTTCCGCCTGACGCTTGCGGGCATGCTGCAGTTCGCGATCAAGCCGATGTGGGGCATCCAGTATCTCAGCCACGAGAAATTCGGGCTCCCGCAACTGGAGGAGCATGTCGACATGAGCGGCGGCGCCATGTCGATCGGCCGCTATTTCACGGAAATGCTGGATCCCGCGATGAATTGGGACGATGTCGCGGAGATGGTGCGGACCTGGAACGGGCCGTTCTGCCTGAAGGGGATCATGTCGGTGGAAGACGCGCGCCGCGCGGTCGAGATCGGCTGTGCCGGGATCGTCCTGTCCAACCATGGCGGCCGCCAGCTCGACGGCTCCCGCTCGGCTTTCGATCAACTCGCCGAAATCGTGGATGCCGTGGGCGACCGCATCGACGTGATGATGGACGGTGGCATCCAGCGCGGAACCCATATCCTGAAAGCGCTGTCGCTCGGGGCCAAGGCGGTCGGGCTTGGACGATACTATCTCTATCCGCTCGCCGCCGCCGGACGGCCCGGCGTCGAACGAGCCCTCGGCCTGCTGCGGGCCGAGCTCGAGCGCGACATGAAGCTGATGGGGTGCACGTCGATCAGCCAGCTATCGCGCGCCAATCTGCGCTTCCGGCCCGGGTAGCGCGCCGTGATCGGCCGGCATCAATAGCAGGCGGCCATCGCGCCGAGCTTCGGATAGAGCCGGTCGATCGCCGCGAGCTCGCTTTGCATCTGCGCGATGATCCAGTCGCGAATCTCGGCGGCGATCGGGCGCATCGGCCGGTTGCGCGGCGGGAGGAATTCGCAGATGCGCAGCGTCGTGGTGAGCGCGTCGGAAGCCGGCACCAGTGCGCCGGTCAATAGCCAGTGCGAGGTCACCGTCAGCCAGCCGAGCGCGATGCCCTGGCCGAGCAGGGCGGCCTGCACCACGACGGCATAATCGGTGAAGCTCAGCGCCTTGGCCGCACCGCGGCGTTTCGTGAGAAATGATGAATAGTCCGCCGCCCAGTCGCCGGGCGTGTCGGCAAGACGAATGATGGTGTTGCCTTCCGCCGGCCCGGTCTCGCCGAGATAGGCAGGGCTGCACACCGGCAGCATGACCTCCTTCATCACCAGCGTGCCGCCGGACGATGGCTCTTCGCGGTCGCGGAAGCGCATGCCGAGATCGACATTCTCCACCGGCCCGCGCAGTGCGCCGGAGATGAGCTGGAAGCGCAAATCGACCTGCGGAAACTGTCGCTGGAGCTTGTCGATGCGCGGCATCAGCCAATGCGTGGTGAAGGCGGAGGAGACCGACAGCGTCACCGTCTCGGTGCCTTTGCGGCGGCGCTCGATCTCGACCAGCCCGGTCTCGATGCTGCGAAAGCCCTCGAGCACCCGGCGATACAGGAGCTCGCCTTCCTCGGTCAGCACCGCGCGGCCCGCTGTGCGGTCGAACAGGCGTACGCCGAGATGCTCCTCGAACTGGCCGAGCATGCGGCTCACCGCGGGCTGGGTGACGTTCAGTTCGGCAGCAGCGGCCGTGAAGCTGCCGTTGCGCGCCGCTGCGTCGAAGACGAACAGGGCGTTACTGGAAGGCAGCATGCGGCGCAGTTCAGGCATAACGCCATGTTATGAGGCCGGTAACAATTTGGCAATTGCCGAGTTCTGCCAAGTCTGGTGTCATTGGCATGACAGCCTATAGATAAGGCTCGGGAGAGACGATTGGGTGCGGTGCACGCTGCAATCATGAGTGCTCCGGAACTCTGTCTATAAAGCAGGCTTATGGCGTGCAGTGAGGCGCGCTGTTGCAGGACATGACGGGGTCGATCGTTGGGCAAACGAGCGGAAAGCGTCGAGATCAGGTCCGCGAGCAAGGCTTACGGCGCGGTTCGCGCCCTCGATGACGTGTCCCTCAATGTCGGCGCCGGCGAGTTCGTCTCGCTGCTCGGCCCGTCCGGTTCGGGCAAGACCACGCTGCTCGGCATCTTGGGCGGCTTCATCCTGCCATCGTCAGGCTCGATCCATTTCGGCGGCCGTGACGTCACCTACATGCCGCCGCACAAGCGCGACCTCGGCGTCGTCTTCCAGAACTACGCGCTGTTTCCGCACATGAGCGTCGGCGAGAACGTCGCCTTTCCGCTGCGCGCACGCCGCCTGCCGAAGGCGATCTGGCCGGACAAGGTGCGCGCGGCGCTCGCGATGGTGGGCCTTGCCGGTTATGAAGAGCGCGGCATCGCGCAACTGTCAGGCGGCCAGCGCCAGCGCGTGGCGCTGGCGCGCGCGATGATCTTCGAGCCGCGCCTGATCCTGATGGACGAGCCGCTTTCCGCGCTCGACAAGCAGCTGCGGGAATCCATGCAGATCGAGCTGCGCACGCTGCACAGACGCATCGGCGCCACCATCATCTACGTCACCCATGATCAGCGCGAGGCGTTGACCATGAGCGACCGCGTCGCCGTGATGAAGGACGGCCGTCTGATCCAGATCGACCAGCCTGAACGCCTGCACGACCATCCCGCGGATTCCTTCGTCGCGAGTTTTATCGGCGAGGCCACGCTGCTGCCTGTGCGCCGCATCGATGCCTCCAGCGTCGCGCTCGGCAACGCCCTGCTGCGCAGCGCCCGCGCGATTCCCGACGGCGATGCGCTGATGCTCGCCGTGCATAGCGAAAAGCTCCTGATCGACGACGGCGCGACTGACGCTGCCTGCAACCGCTTGACCGGCACCGTCACCGACATCGTCTACCAGGGCGAGAGCCTGCGCATTTTCCTCGCACTGCCCGACGGCACCGCGCTCAGCCTGCGCCAGCCGAGCTACCACCAGGCCTACCAGCGCATTCCGCCGCTCGGCGGCAGCCTCACCGTCACCCTTCACCCCGAGGACACCATCGTCGTCCCCAGGGCGAGCGACTAGCATCCAGCCTTTTCCAAAACCGAGAGAAGAAACCAAAATGTCGTCAGCAGCCTCGTTCAGCAATTTCAAGGTCCTCACCTTCGACGTCGTCGGCACCTTGATCGATTTCGAGACCGGCGTGCTCTCCGCGGTGCGCAGGATCTCGGGCAAGTCGCCGGCCGAGCTCAGCGACGACAAGATCTTCGAATCCTACAAGCGCGGACGCGACAAGCACCACGAGCGCTCGAGCGAGGTGATGTTCCACGTCTACCGCTATCTCGCCAAGGAGCTCGGGCTTGCGGCCGATGACGCCTCCTGCGACGTTTTCCAGCTTGCCGTGCTGCGCTGGGGGCCGTTTTCGGATTCCGTCGAAGCGCTCAAGCGCCTGCGCACGAAATTTCGCCTGGTGGCGATGACCAATGCCGACCGCGTCGCGCTGTCCTGCTATGCGCATGCGCTGGGCAATCCCTTCGACGACACGGTGTGCGCCGATGACACCGGCGTTGCAAAACCCAATCCGGAATTCTTCGCCTACAACAAGGGCCGGCAGTCCGCTTTCGGCTACAAGCAGTCCGATATCCTTCACGTCGCGCAGAGCCAGCACCACGACATCGGGATCGCGCGAAAGCTCGGCTACAAGGTGTGCTGGATCGAGCGCCGCCAGGGCATGGCCGGGTTCGGCGGCACGCCCGCCGTGGAGACGCTGACCAAGCCGGACTTCCATTTCCCGACCTTGAAGGCGCTCGCCGACGCGGCGATCGGACCGGCAGCGTAACGCATGAGCGGCGGCATGACACGGGACTGGAGCGCATTGCCATCGGCCAACTCGCTGTGGGCAGCCACGGCCGAGCCGGCGCGCGACTTTCCTGTCCTGTCGGGCGAGCAACAGGCGGATGTGGTGATCATCGGTGCGGGCTATACCGGGCTATCGGCGGCGCACCACATCGCCAAGAGCGGTCTCGCGCCGATCGTGCTCGAGGCCAACCGCCCCGGCTGGGGCGCGAGCGGCCGCAATGGCGGCGTGATCACCGCGAAGTTTCGCCTGTCGTTCCGCGAGATCGACGCCGTGCACGGCCGCGCCATGGCGCAGCGCATGTACGAGATCGCGCATGAATCCACTGACATTGTCGAAGAGCTCGTCTCCGAGTTCGGCATCACCAGCGCGGCGTTGACGCGCGCCGGTCAGGTCAAGGCCGCACACAACGAGACGACGCTGAAGGCTGCGATCGACGAAGCCGGCTGGATGAAGCGCGAGATGGGGGATGCGGAGGTCCGCATCCTCGACAAGCGCGAAGTGCGCGACGAGACCGGGTCCGACATCTTCGCCGGCGGCGTTCTCAATCCCGGCTCCGGCGGCATTCATCCGCTGAACTATCTGCGCGGCCTCGCCGATGGCGTGGCGCGCCGCGGCGTCGCCATTTTCCAGGAATCGCCGGTGCTGAAGCTTCGACGGGCACAGCACGGCATCGTCGCCGAAACGCCGCACGGTGCGGTGCGCGCGAAGCAGGCGATCATCGCCACCAACAGCTATTCCGACCTGACCGGCGCCACCGCGCACATGCAGCGCACGCTGATTCCGTTCCGCAGCGCCATCATCGCCACCGATAAGCTGCCGCGCAATCTGGCCGGGCGCTTGATGCCGACGGGGCGCACCTACACCGAAACCAAGCGCATGATGCGCTGGTTTCGCATGGTCGATAACCGCGTGATCTTTGGCGGCCGCGGCGCCTTCGGCAAGCAGGATTCCGAATCCGCTTTCGATGCTCTGCGCAAGGCGATGATCGGCATCTTCCCCGATCTCGCCGACGTCCCGCTCGCGTACAAATGGTCGGGCCTGGTCGGCATGACGCTGGACTCGGTGCCGCATATCGGCCGGCTCGACGATCGCGCGCTGTTCTCGATGGGCTACAACGGCGCCGGCGTGGCGATGTCGAGCCTGATGGGCCGCTATCTCGCCGCCTTCGTGCGCGGTGAGACGCCGGAGGTCGGGCTGCTCGATGCGCGGCGCCTGAAACCCATTCCGTTCTATCCGTTGCGCGAGCCTGCCGTGCGCATGGTCGCCGGCTGGTATCAGTTTCTCGACGCGATCGGTCAGTGAGATCTAGTTTGGCGACAGAGGAGGCGAGGATGACGACGAAACGGCATTTTGGATTTGGCTATGCTTTATTGGGCGGATCGCTCGGATTGTTCGCAACGACCGGCATCGCCGCCGCTGCCGAGCAGATCACCTTTGTCTCGCAGGGCGGTGCCTATCAGCAGGCGCAGACGGTCGCGATCCTCGATCCTTCCGCGAAGAAGCTCGGCATCACCATCAACCAGGATTCCATTCCCGATGCCTGGCCGGCGATCAAGACCCAGGTCGGCAGCGGCAAGCCGATCTGGGACGTCGTCGATACCCCGACCGGCTACTGCCTGCGCGGCGGCGAGCAGGGGCTGATCGAAAAACTCGACTTCTCGAAGATGCCGAATGCCGCGGCAATGCCGGAGGCCTATCGCAGTCCCTATTCGGTCTCGTACGAGTTCTACTCCAGCGTCCTGGCCTACAGCCAGAAGACGTTCCCGAAGGACGCGCCGAACAGCTGGGTCGACTTCTGGGACGTGAAGAAATTCCCCGGTCGCCGCGCGCTGCGCAACCATCCGATCGCCACGCTCGAAGCGGCGCTGATGGCCGACGGCGTCGCGCCGGAAAAACTCTATCCGCTCGACGTCGACCGCGCCTTCAAGAAGCTGGAAGAGATCAAGCCGCATATCACGGTGTGGTGGACCTCCGGCGCGCAGTCGGCGCAGCTTCTCAACGATGGCGAGGTCGACATGGAAATGGCCTGGAACGGCCGCGTCAGCGCGGTCGCGAAGGAAGGCGCAAAGGTCTCCTTCACCTACAACCAGGGCATCTTGCAGAGCACCTCGCTCTGCATCCTCAAGGGCGCGCCAAATCTCGAGACGGCTGTGAAATTCTTGAACGAAGCCGTCAATCCCGTGCACCAGGCCAATCTGCCGCTCAACATCGATTATGGCCCGGGCAACCCGAAGGCGTTCGAGACCGGCGTGATCAAGCCCGAGCGCGCCGCGCAATTGCCGAGCGAGCCGGCCAATGCGGCCAAGCAGGCGCTGATGTCCTACGCGTGGTGGTCCTCGCCGGCCGGCGAGGCGGCCGAAAAGCGCTGGGCGTCGTTCATGCAGAAGTAAGCGAAGCGAGGCAGCGTTGACGACATCCATGCCGGATTCATCGCAAAAGCATCAGCGCCGCGAGCATGGCCTGATGCTGGCGCTGGTGTCGCCGGCGCTGCTCGTGATCCTGCTCCTGATCGTGCTGCCGGTCGGCTGGCTCGCCTGGCAGTCGATCTACCATGACGGCTTCACGCTGGAGAATTATCGCCGCATCTTCACCGAAGATATCTATTGGCGCAGCTTTGCGCTGACCTTCGAGATCAGCCTTGCGGTGACCGTGCTTGCGCTGCTGCTCGGCTATCCCGTGGCCTACCTCGCCAACGCCGTGCCGAAAGGGTGGAGCATCGTCATCCTCGCGCTGGTCGTGTTGCCGTTCTGGACCAGCGTGCTGGTCCGCGCCTACGCCTGGCTGGCGCTGCTTCAGCGCACCGGCGTGATCAACCAGCTCCTGCGTTATCTCGACATGATCGGCGAGCCGCTCGCGCTGGTCCACAACACCTTCGGCACGGTGGTTGCGACCGTGCATATTCTTCTGCCGTTCATGGTGCTGCCGCTCTACGCTACCATGCAGAAGATCCCGGCCGATCTGATGCAGGCCGGCGCCAGCCTCGGTGCCAGCCCGTCGCTCACTTTCGTCCGCGTCTTCCTGCCGCTGTCGCTGCCGGGCGTGCTGGCGGGCTGCACCATGGTCTTCGTGCTTTGTCTCGGCTTCTACATCACGCCGGAACTGCTCGGCGGCGGCCGCACCGTGATGGTGTCGATGCTGGTGAGCCGCAATGTCGAGCTCTACAACCAGTTCGGCGCGGCGAGCGCGGTCGCGGTGGTGCTTCTCGTGAGCGTGCTCCTGATCTTCGTCGCCGTCAGCCGCTTCATTTCGCTCGATCGTATGTTGGGGCAGAAATGACGCGCCTTTCGCCCGCCCGGATTGCCCTCTATGTGATCAGCGCGCTGGTGCTGGTCTATCTGATCCTGCCCGTGTTGATCATCGTACCGATCTCGTTCTCCAGCGCGCGCTTCCTGACCTTCCCGCCGCCGTCGCTGTCGCTGCGCTGGTATCAGCAGTATTTTTCCAATTCGGCCTGGATGCAGGCGACGCGGGTGACGCTGATGGTCGCGCTTCTGACCGTCGTGATCGCGACGCCGCTCGGGGTCTCCGCCGCCTACGCCATCAGCCAGTCGAAGCTGCGCATCATGCGGCTCGTCCACATGATGCTGCTGCTGCCGCTGGTGGTGCCGATCATCATCACCGCGGTCGGCATCTTCTTCGTCTATGCCAGGGTCGGCCTGGTTGCGACCCTGCCGGGCCTCGTGCTCGCCAATGTGATGCTGGGACTGCCTTACGTCGTCATCTCCGTGCTGGCGGGCCTGCAGAGTTTCGATCCGGCGCAGGAGATGGTCGCACGCAGCCTCGGCATGGACCGGCTGCGCAGCTTCTTCGCGGTGACGCTGCCGCAGATCAAGTCCAGCGTGGTCGCGGGCGGCATCTTCGCCTTCATCTCGGCGATGGACGAGACCATCGTCGCGCTGTTCATCTCCGGCGGCCAGTACCAGCCGCTGACCAAACGCATGTTCACCGCGCTCCGCGACGAGATCGACCCGACCATTGCCGCGATCTCGACGCTGATGACGGCGGCTTCGTTCATGCTGGTATTGCTGGCGAGCACGCGGCAGAAGAAGAGCGGGTGAGGGCGCGCCAACAAAAAAGTCGAAAACAACCCCATGCACAGTAGAACGGCTGCTGCTGGCAGGATGCTTCGCGCGGCGATGAAACCGTTGACTCGTCGGGCAAAACAGGCAGACAAATGCACCATCGCGCGGACTCGATGCTGCGTCCGCAATGACGATGTTGAGGCAGATGTGTGCGACATCCTCCATTATCGTCCTGGCGAAGCCAGGACCCATTACCCCAGGGAGTGGTTTCGCGACGATTGGTCCTTCGGGATTAGAGCGTGTATTCATAAATCGAGGTTCGTGAGCGCGGCTCGACCCATGTCCGCTAACCGGCGAATTGCAGACTCAAACCGGACATCGCCTCAGGTTCGAAAACCTGCACACTTCCCTACATGATCCCCGCGCGGGCCGGTCACAGCTTCCGGGACAGCGGGCACTACGGGCGACTTGAGGTAACCGATGCCGCTACCCACTTGGTGAGCGCATCCGTCCGCTGTTCGTAGCTCTCTGGCCGAGCGGAGAGCTTCAAGATTGGGTATCGCCACAAATCTACCAGTTGATCGACTAAGTTCGCATACTCGACAAGCATCTGATCCACGCCTTCAAGACCGGAAAGAGCTCGCGACTGCATCCATGGCGATCGCTGGGTCAATTCGATCAGGTAGCTCTTCCAAGTTGGGTCTCGCTTTCGAGCGATTTCACTTATGGCTTCTAGAGGGTTGTTCTCCCGGAAGTAAATCAGCCGAGCTTGCACGTATCCCAGCCGCTCCTGCAAATCTGACCAAAAATGCAAAATTGTCATTCGCGGCGCGTCCAACTGAAATAGGACCCGAACGGTGCTCTGTATGGGATGGCTTTCAAAGACGTGCAGCACATCACCCCCAGCAGTCTCCAAGAAGGATTCCAGCTTCCTGAGCGCGGCAGCCGCAAACGAGTCAGCCGAATGTGTCTCGTGAATGTCTGCGAACCCTGCACCTACAGGGTCGGGCGTGCCTACCAGCAGAGGATGGTTCGGAGTGATCTCGGCGAACACTCGGCTATTGTGGATGTGGCCGCCGACTGCCTTCGCGGCCATGCTCTTACCGGAACCCGGAAGGCCATCAATAAACAAAATGTGCGGGCGCGCGATCATGCGTTTCCGAGTAGTGAGAAGTTCTCTGTGCTATCACGGATCGGGTCACACGCGGACCTCGGCTGAAGCTCGCCACTAGTCTGCCAAGACCAGTAGGCGACATTTCGTGCCTGACCTGATATGCAAAAGGTTGCGCAACGGAGACGGCCCGTGGCTGTTGCCATGTGCGCGTCGAAGGACCTTTTCCTATGTTGCGTAATTTGGCAGGTTTGGTCATCGTGATCTTGACAGCCGTTATCTATTTCGCGGACTTCTACCTAAATATAAAAGCGGCAAAAAGGCGAGTATTGGTTTGGAGAAGAGGTTCGACATACTGGTTCATTCGTTCGAATGGAATGGGAGGGGTCCAGAGAAGGGCGCGGCTTGTTTGGATGCAGCGGCTCGGGTACAACGAACCTGAAGCAATGATCCTTGCGAAACATCAGTCGCGCATTGGGCTTATGGGTATGACTGCCTTCGCCGTTCTCGGAGCGATTGCCGCTACCCTTTTCCAATACTTCAATCTTTAGCGAGAGCAAGTCCAGAGTCGCTCCGTGATCTGGCGATCTACTTTGCTCTTCCACTGCCTGGCACGCATCTCGTCGTTGGTCCGATAATGGGATGGTCCGGCCGTGCTCCGGCCCTGCCAGCACGACAAGCTGGCAAGGGGCGCCCAAGACAGGAGCACGCCATGTCTCAGAAACTCAGCTCAGCGATCGCCGTGATAGGCATCGATATCGGCAAGAACTCGTTCCACATCGTGGGCCACGATCAGCGCGGCGCAATCGTGCTGCGGCAGAAGTGGTCACGCGGCCAGGTAGAAGCACGGCTCGCCAACCTGCCAGCGTGCTTAATCGGTATGGAGGCCTGCGTCGGCGCGCATCATCTCAGTCGCAAGCTCCAAATGCTCGGCCACGACGCCCGACTGATGCCCGCGAAATACGTGCGCCCCTATTCGAAGGGACAGAAGAATGACTTCCGTGATGCGGAAGCCATCGCCGAGGCTGTCCAACGCCCGACCATGAAGTTCGTCGCGACCAAGACCGCCGACCAGCTCGACCTGCAGGCGCTGCACCGCGTGCGCGAGCGATTGGTCGGTCAGCGTACCGGCGTCATCAATCAGATCCGTGCGTTCCTGCTGGAGCGGGGCATCGCCGTGCGGCAAGGCCTGCGTTCGCTGCGGTCCGAGTTGCCGGGTATTCTCGCGACGCGCACCGATGTCCTCGCGCCTCGCATGTTGCGCATCATCGAGGACCTGGCAGGAGACTGGCGCCGACTGGACGCGCGCATTGAGGACCTCTCCAGCGAGATCGAAGCATTGGCTCGTCAAGACAAAGGCTGCGAGCGACTGATGACGGTCCCGGGCATCGGCCCGATCATCTCGAGCGCGATGGTAGCCGCGATCGGCACTGGAGACGTGTTCTCGAAAGGCCGCGACTTCGGCGCCTGGCTTGGACTGGTGCCGAAGCAGATATCGACAGGCGACCGCACGATCCTCGGCAAGATATCAAGGCGCGGCAATCGCTACCTGCGCGTTCTGTTCGTGCAAGCCGCGTGGGTTGTGCTGGTCAAGGTCAAGTGTTGGGAGCGCTATGGCCTCAAATCTTGGATCGAAGCCGCCAAGAAACGATTGCACCACAACGTGCTGGCGATTGCGCTCGCCAACAAGCTCGCCCGCATCGCCTGGGCGGTTCTCAACAAGGGGCGCGCCTTCGAGTGCGTCAAGACAGATGAGGTGGCGTCCCGACCTGCTTGATCCTCGCGCCGTGCTCGGGGCCGTCAAGGCGCAGCCTGGCAGCGGTCGAGCAAGCCGTCAGGACAGCACGACGGCCGGCCTTGACGGCCCTTGCGCGCGGCGCGTCTGCGCGCGCAGGCCGGGACGAAGGAACGACCGCCAGGCACGAACAAAGGAACAGTGCGAAGTGAGGAGCTATCGATGACGTAACCAACATCCCTTACCCGCCGAGGTCTGCGAGAGGATGAGACGACGATGGAGAATCGGTCTTCCCGGCGCATGCGAACACTGGTGACCCGAATGGCCCCTTCGAGGCCTGTCCGCTAATTAGCTCGAATGCGCGCTGATATCCATGATGGCCCGGAGCACAACACGCTCCAATCAGAGGCCGGATACATTGATGCAAGACCGCATCTGCCAGGTTGACGAAACCTCTTGCAACGCGCGGCCGGACCATACATTCGGGTCAATCGCGTCGCTTTGACATATCTGCAGCATGTCCGCTATCCGGCCCATCTCGAACCTGCGATTCGCCGTTGCGAACATCGAGATAGGCGTGATTCAAGCTCCCAAACCGGGGCCTCGAATCATGAGATACGGGGTCCTGGCTTTTGCCAGGATGACATCGAGGGTGTGGCGATCGATTCCATCCTCGGCCGCCGCCTCACGCCGCCGCCAGCCACGCCAAAATCATCTCCACGATCTGCGTCCGGCTCCTTGCCAGCACGCTGGGCTCGCTGAGGTCGCGGTCGAACAGCGCACCGAAAGTATGACGATTGGCGACGCGGAAGAAGCAGTAGGAGCTGATGGCCAGATGCAGGTCGATGGCATCGACATCGTCGCGGAACACGCCTTCCTTGCGGCCGCGATCGAGGATGCCGTCGAGCGTCGCGATCACGCTGGCGTTGAGCTGGCGCAGTTGCGGATTCTGCTTCAGGTGCTTGCCATGGTGGATGTTCTCGATGCTGACAAGGCGGATGAAGTTCGGATTGCGTTCGTCGTGGTCGAAGGTCGCCTCGATCAGCCGGCGCAGCCCCTCGCGCGCGTCGCAGCTTGCAATGTCGAGCTGATCCTCCAGCGCGCGGATGCTGCGATAGGCCTCCGCCAGTACCGCGAGGTAGAGCTGCTCCTTGCCGCCGAAATAGTAGTAGATCATCCGCTTCGAGGTGCGAGTCCGCGCAGCGATCGCATCGACGCGGGCGCCCGAATAGCCCTCCGAGGCGAATTCCTGCATCGCCACTTCGAGGATGTCGCGCTTGGTGCGCTCGGGGTCGTTGGTGCGCTTCGATGGGGGTGGCATGCGCTCGAGCATCACTGTTTCTCCCGCCGATTTCTATGGATCACCTTGAAGGTGAAGGCAAATTTCGCGCTTCCCGGCGCCCTTCAGTGCGATCTTGCATAAACGTACTAGTTCGTACATTATCGCTCCGAACCAAGGTTGCGGCAAACAAAATCAAAAAACTCGCGCGAGGCGGGACAACCCGCCCGACGCGAGCCGTAGCCGACACTGCATTCGGGGAGGAAAATTCATGACCTTGACGTCAACCGCATCGCTGCACGCACCGTCCGCCGCGGAAGCCACGCCGAGCAAGCTGCCGAAGCGCGCGGCGCTCGTCAGCTTCGTCGGCAGCATGCTCGAATACTACGACTTCTTCATCTACGGCACCGCGGCTGCACTGATCTTTCCAAAAGTGTTCTTCGCCAATGTCGATCCGTCGACCGGAACGCTGCTCGCGCTGTTGAGCTTCGGCATCGGCTATATCGCGCGGCCCGTCGGCGCCGTCATCCTGGACCATTTCGGCGACCGCATCGGGCGCAAGACCGTGCTGCTGTTCACGCTCGTGCTGATGGGCGGCTCGACGCTCGCGATCGGCCTGTTGCCGGATGCCAGGGCGATCGGAAACGCAGCGCCGGTGATCCTGACGCTGCTCCGACTGTTGCAGGGCCTATCGGCGGCCGGCGAGCAGAGCGGGGCGAACTCGCTGACGCTGGAGCATTCCGCCAATAGCAACCGCGCCTTCTTCACGAGTTGGACTTTGAGCGGCACGCAGGCCGGCGCGATCCTGGCGACGCTGGTCTTCATCCCCGTCTCCAGCATGCCCGAAGATCAATTGCTGAGCTGGGGCTGGCGCATTCCATTCTTGCTCTCGTTCGTCGTGCTGGTCGTCGCCTATCTGGTGCGGAGGACCATGCCGGAAACGCCGGTCTTCGCTGACATCAAGGACAAGGCCCAGGTGGCGCGCTTCCCTGTCGTCGCGCTGCTGCGCGACTATTGGTCGGACGTGCTGCGCGTGATCGCCTGCGCGTTGATTGCGACGGTGAGCACAATGACCGCCGTGTTCGCGCTCGGCTATGCCACGTCCAGGTTCGGTGTCGCGCGTCCGACCATGCTGTGGGCCGGCGTGCTCGGCAATGTCACCGCGCTGGTCACCCAGCCGCTGTGGGCGCTGCTTGCCGATAAGATCGGCCGCAAGCCGGTGTTCATCGGCGGCGTGCTCAGCTGCGCCGTGCTGCTGTTCCCCTATTTCATGCTGGTGACGTCGGGCAACACGATCGCGATCTTCGCCGCCGCGATGATCCTGTCCGGCATCGTCTACGCCGCGCCCAACGCGATCTGGCCGTCGTTCTATGCCGAAATGTTCGAGGCGCGGGTGCGCTACTCCGGCACCGCGATCGGCACCCAGCTCGGCTTCCTCGCCGCCGGCTTCACGCCGCTGGTGAGCGCGAGCCTGGTCGGCGAAGGGCCGAACGGCTGGATCCCCGTGGCGACCTTCGTCGCCTGCTGTTGCGTGATCTCGGCGGCGGCCGCGGCGACCGCGCGCGAAACCCACACCGTCGACATTGCCGATCTCGGCAAGCGGCGCGCTTGAGCGAAACACGAGGCAACGATCGCATGCTGACCAACGCAGTTCCGACCACGAGCGGGCCCATCGTCGGCGCCGAGCAGGCCGGCGTACGCGCCTTCAAGGGCGTGCCGTTCGCGATCGCGCCGCGCTTTGCCAAGGCAACGCCGCCGCCCGGATGGACGGAGCCGCGCCAATGCACGGATTACGGCGCTTACGCGCCGCAGCCCGGCCATCTCGATCATGCCGACGAGGCATCCTGCCTCAGCCTGAACATCTGGACACCGGCCGCGGCAGATCGCCCGCTGCCGGTGTTATTCTTCGTCCATGGCGGCGCGTTCGTGACCGGCGGCGGCGCCGATTATGACGGCGGCTTCCTCGCCGCGCACGGCCCGGCCGTGATCGTCACCATCAACTACCGGCTTGGGCCGCTCGGCTTCCTGCAACTGCATCGTCACGGGTTGGACGAGGCCAACAATCTCGCGATCTCGGATACCCTTGCCGCGCTCGACTGGGTTCGCGCCAACATCGCAAAGTTCGGCGGCGATCCGGATGCGATCACGCTGTCGGGCCAGTCGGCAGGCGCGTCCATGGTGATTGCGCTGGCAACCCTGCCGCAGGCCAGAGGCAAATTCATCCGCGCCCTCGCGCTCAGTGCGCCCGGACGGGAGATCATGAGCGCGGACCACGCCGACGACGTCGCGCGCCGTGTGCTCGACGAGCTCGAACTTGCGCGCGACCCGGGCATGATCGCGGCCGTACCACTCCCGCAGCTCTTTGCAGCAATGGAGCGCGTCGGCCGCAGGCTCGCGGACGAGACTGCCTCAGGCACCGTGTTCGGCCCGGTGCTCGATGGCACCGTGATCCCGTGCGAGCCGCGCGATGTCTTTGCCGAAGGGACCTTGCGCGACATTCTGCTCTGGCTTGGGTCCTGCCGCGACGAGATGGCGATGTTTTTGAAGAGCACCCCGCCGGCCGCGATGATCCGCGTCACCGAGCGGAACGTGCGCGCCGCATTCGGCGATGCCGGATGGGAGCGCCTGCTGGCCTACTACCGCGCGACGGCGCGCACCGACGAGGATCCGTACGAGGCGCTGCTGTCGGATGCGTTCTGGCATCGCCCGATGGCCGATCTCGCGCGGCATCACGTAGCCGCCGGCGGCGCGGTGTGGCTGAGCCGGTTCGACCATCGCCCGGCGCTGGAGCCGTTCCTGTCGCAAGGGCCGACCCATGGCGCCGACAACGCCTGCCTTTGGGCGCATCTGCCTGACTTCATCGATCGCCCGATCCTCAGGCGCAAGGGCGGCCCGATGACGCCGGCCGACATCGATGTGGCGGCGCGGCTGCAAGCAGGCGTGCTGCGCTTCGTCACGACTGGCATCCCCGACCTTGCGGACGCCTGGCCGCGGTTTGAGCCCGGCAAGGAGCCGCTCGCAATTCTCAGTCAGCCGTTTCATATTGTTCCTCTCAACGAAGGCGCGCGCTTCCGCGTGTGGGCGGAACTCGGCTTGAGCACCAACGACAAAAAGAAAATGAGGGAGGCCGGATGAGCCTATCGAACAAGAATGCCGGGCGCGCTCGGCGGCGCTCCGCCTTTTCGATTATCTCGCTCCTTGGCACGTTCATGATGCTGGCTGCTTCGCCTGCGCCGGCGCAGATCGTCGCGACGCCCGTTCCCGGAGATCCCGTCAACATCGATACCGGCGCCGTCTCCGGCAAGGTGCTGCCGTCGGGCGTGAAAGCTTATTTCGGCATCCCTTATGTGGCGCCACCGCTTGGCGAGCTACGCTGGCACGAGCCGCAGAAGGTCGAGGCGTGGAAGGGCGTCTATCACGCCGACCGGCTGGCACCGGAATGCATCCAGGTGCTACGCCGGCACAATCTCAATCACTATTTCGGTGAGGAGGCGACGAGCGAGAATTGCCTCTATCTGAACATCTGGGCGAACCCTGACGCGAAGGCGGGCACGAAGCTGCCGGTGGTGGTCTGGATCTATGGCGGCGGCTTCACGCTCGGCTCCAGCGGCATGGCGATGTATGACGGCGAAGCCGTTGCGAAGAAAGGCACGATCTTCGTCAGCTTCAACTACCGCGTCGGAATTTTGGGCAATCTCGCCCATCCCGAGCTGACGGCGGAATCGCCGCATCATGCCTCCGGCAATTACGGCCTGATGGACCAGATCGCGGCTCTGCAATGGGTCAAGCGCAACATCGCGCAATTCGGCGGCGACCCCGACAACGTCACCATCACCGGGCAATCGGCCGGCGCCATGTCGGTGTCGGCGTTAGAGGCGAGCCCGCTGGCGAAGGGTCTGTTCAATCGCGGTTTTGCGATGAGCCTGAGCATGTTCGACAACCGCTTCAAATTCCCGGCGCTGCCGGACGCCGAGAAGATCGGCCTCGAGGTGCAGTCGGCGCTCGCCGCATCCTCGCTCGCCGAGATGCGGCTGATCCAAGCCGACAAGATCCTGGCGATCCAGAAGGACTGCCAGCTCGGCTGTGCCGGCACCATCGGCGTGCCGCTCGATATTGACGGCTATGTGCTGCCTGACACGGTGCCGAACATCTTTGCGGCCGGCAAACAGAACGATGTCGCGACGGTCGCGGGTTTCACGCGCGACGAGAGCTCCAACGATCTCCGTACCGCGGCCACTCTCGGAGCCTATGTTGCCGCTGCGCGAAAGCTCTATGGTGATCAGGCCGACCGCTTCCTCGCGCTCTATCCTGCCAAGACCGACGACGACGCGAAGGCGATGGGCCTGCTCGCCGCGCGCGAGGGGCTGGTCGAGGTGGGCACGCGCAACTGGGCCGTCGCGCAAACGAAGACCGGCAAGGCGCCGTTCTACATGTACATGTTCTCCCGGGTGCACCCCTTCGCGCCCGGTGTCGAATTCTTCGACAGCCCGCAAAAGATCCGCGCCTATCACACCTCTGACGTGCCTTACTGGTTCGGGACCCAGGACGCCTTCAACAAGTTCCGCACCACGCGCGTCTGGACCGAGTTCGATCGCGCGCTGTCCGAACGCATGATGGATACGCTGGTCGCCTTCGCGCGAACCGGCGATCCCGGCACGCCGGCAACGCCGTGGCCGCAATGGAAGCAGGACGCGCAGAAATATGTCGAGTTCGGTGATGAATCCGGTGTGCGCGTGGAGAACCGTGCGCGGCTGGATTTCCACTCGCCGGCGAACGTCACGCCGTCGACGCCGCGAGTCTCGCGGGACTGAGCGAAACGGCTTGGGCGCTGAAGCTTCCTCAGCGTCATGGCCGGGCCTGTCCCGGCCATCCACGTCTTGCCTCGCCGCACAGAGAACGTGGATGCCCGGGACAAGCCCTGGCATGACGATCTCGTATGATGAGCACCCGTTCTAATGCGTCTCGTGAAACCGGCTGAGGAACGCCTTCAGCCGCTCGCTGCGCGGCTGCCGGATGGTCTCCTCGGGCGTGCCGATTTCGGCCATGATGCCGTCATTCATGAATCCGACTCTAGTCGAGACGTCACTGGCGAACGCCATCTCGTGGGTGACCAGCACCATGGTCATGCCTTCGGCGGCAAGGTTGCGGATGACGGAGAGGACCTCGCCGACAAGTTCGGGGTCGAGTGCGGAGGTCGGCTCGTCGAACAGCATGACGTCGGGCTTCATCGCCAGCGCACGTGCGATCGCGACGCGCTGCTTCTGGCCGCCTGACAGACGGCTCGGAAAGCTGTCGGCCTTTTCGGCGAGACCGACCTTGGCAAGCAGATCGCGGCCGAGCGCGTCGGCTTCCGCCCGCGCCATGCCCTTCACCTGCACCGGGCCCTCGGTGATGTTGGAGAGCACCGACATGTGCGGGAACAGGTTGAAGTGCTGGAACACCATGCCGACGTTGCGGCGGAGCAGCGCGAGCTGCGCATCGCCGGCGGTGCGGACACCTTTGCCAAAGGCGAAGGCGTGCGTGCCGATCGCAAGCTCGCCCTGCTGCGGCATTTCCAAGAGGTTCAGGCAGCGCAGGAAGGTCGACTTGCCGGAGCCGGAGGCGCCGATCAGGGTCACGACCTCACCGCGCTGGACCGAGAGCGAGACGCCCTTGAGCACCTCGTGGTCGCCGAACGCCTTGTGGATGTTGCTGGCGACCAGCGTCGCGCCGTTCGCACTCATCGATGCGCTCCCATGCGCCACTCGACTTGGTCGGCGACCAGGATCAGCGGGAACAGCACGACGAAATAGAGCACGGCGATCGTGGTGTAGACCTCGAGCGGCTTATAGCTCGTCGCCGTGATCACCGAGCCCTGGTAGAGCAGGTCGCCGACCGCGACCACCGACACCAGCGAGGTGTTTTTCAGCTGCATGATGGTCTGGTTGATGAAGGAGGGGATCATCACCTGCGTTGCCTGCGGCAGCACGATGCGGCGAAAAATCTTGCCGCGGCGCATGCCGATGGCGCGTCCGGCTTCCCACTGGCCGACATCAACCGCCTCGATGCCGCCGCGAAAGATCTCCGCATAGAACGAGCCGGCATAGAGCGACAGCGCGATGAAGCAGGCCATTGCCGGCGACATGTCGACGCCGATCAGGACGGGCAGGGCGTAATACATCCAGACCAGCTGCACCAGGAGCGGCGTGCAGCGGAACACCTCGATATAGAGTCGCAGCGGCACCGTCACCCAGCGCGGCGCGGCCGTGCGCAGGATGCCGACGATCAATCCGATCACGAGGCCCGCGACCACCGTGGTCACCGTGTAGAACAATGTGACCAGGAGCCCTTGTCCGATCAGGCCCCAATACGGCTTGAGCGCCGCGAACTCCCAGACATACATCGCTCTGCCGTCAGAACTGCACTTCGCCCGGGAGGTCGTCGGCGGTGAGGCCGATGGCTTCAAAGCCCTTGAGCATCCATTCGCGGGTCTGGCCCATCGCGCGGTTGTAATCAGCCCAGGCGCTGAGGAAATCCTTGTAGCGGCGATCGCTGTCGGCGCGGATGCCCATGTTGGTCGGCAGCGTGAGCAGCGGCCGCGGGATCGTGAGATCGCCGAGGTTCGGATTCTTCTTCAGGGTCGAGACCGAGAGCACCGCCAACGAGACGTTGCAGTCCGCACGTCCGGTCGCGACCGCGAGGATCGCCTCGTCGCGGTTCTTGAAACCGAGGATCGTCGCCTTCGGGCAGTAACGGCGCGCGATCGTCTCATGCGTCGAGCCGATGTCGACGGCGATCTTGACCTCGGGCTTGTTGAGTTCGGCCCAGGTCTGCGGCTTGGCAAAGCCCTTCTTGGTGATGACGGTGAAGGAGTGCACCAAGATCGGCGTCGAGAAGTCGATGACGAGCGCGCGCTCCGGCGTCGGGTTGACGGCGAAGGCGAGGTCGACCTTGTCGGCCTGGAGGTCGAGGATCTGGTTGCCCCAGGTCGATTCCAGCGTCTCGACCTTGGCGCCAAGCTTGCTCGCGATGTCGTTGGCCATGTCGATGCAGGCGCCCGACCACGTACCGGTCGCGAGGTCCTTATGGAAGTAAGGCTCCTGGCCAACGATGACCGCGACCCGCAGCACGCCGTTCTTCTTGATGCGGTCGAGTGTGGAGGTCGGTGCGGTATCGGCCTTGGCCGAGCTGCTCGCGGCGGCAATCGCCGCGCCCGCCAGCGCGACAGTGGTGAGTGCGTCCCTGCGATTCATGGCTTCTTGCCTCCTCGAATTTGGGTCGGATCGTCGCCGGCCCCTGGACTATTTCTGTATTCAGGATAAAATGCAATACGGTATTTCGACTTGCTGACCCTTTGTGCGGCAAGGCAGAGAAGAGACCAATATCTTGGCAGGATTACGCAAAATTCCCCGGAGGCCGGGGTTGAAAACCGCATTCAAGTCTGAATACAAAACTGAACGCAATTCTATTGTGATCTGAAGGAGAGGCCTGTGCGCGCTCTATTCGTCGATGCGAACGATACCCTGGCAGCGGTGACCGACAAGCTGCTGCGCTCCCAGGACCTGCCGGTCGGCATCAACCGCAACCCGTCGATCAAGCCCGACGACCTGCCCGGCCTGCTCGACGGCGTCGAGATCATGATCGTCGACCACACCGCCGTGCCGACCGCGATCGCCGCCAAGTGCCCCAAGCTGAAGCACGTCGTCTTCCTCGGCACCGGCGCGCGCAGCTACATGAATCCGGAGGAGCTCGCCGAACGCGGCATCTCCGTGCACACCATCAAGGGCTACGGCGACACGGCGGTGGCCGAATGCGCGATCGCGCTGATGTGGGCCTCCGCCAAGAGTTTTGGCGAAATGGATCGCGGCATGCGCGAGGGCAATTGGCTGCGCCGCGACGCGCTGCAGCTCACCGGCAAGACGCTCGGCCTGATCGGCTTTGGCGGTATCGCCGCGGAAGCCGCGCGCATGGCGGCGGGCTGCGGCATGAAGGTGATCGCCTGGAACAGGACGCCGAAGACCCATCCCGGCGTCGAGTTCGTTTCGCTGGAAAAGCTGCTTGCGGACAGCCACGTCGTCTCGCTGCATCTCTTGCTCAACGACGAGACCAAGAATTTTCTGTCGCGCGAGCGCATCGCGCAGATGCGTCCCGGCAGCATCCTGATCAACACCGCGCGCGGCGCCGTCGTCGATGAAGATGCGATGATGGATGCGCTGCGCTCAGGCCACATCGCCCATGCCGGCCTCGACGTCTTTACAGTCGAACCGCTGCCGGCTGGGCATCCACTCACAAAACTGCCGAACGTGACACTGTCGGCACATTCGGCGTTCCGCACGCCGGAGGCGAGCGACAACCTCATCGGCGCCGCGCTCGATCATTGCCGCCGGATCATCGCCGCAGACCGCTAAGACTTGCCGCTAAGAAATCAAGGACATCCCCATGTCGGACATCACCCGCATCGACCAGAACGCCCGCCGCAGCCGCGCCTCCGTGTTCGGCGATCTCGTCTTCCTTGCCGGACAAGTCGCGGACACCAAGACCGCCGACATCACCCAGCAGACCCGCGAGGCGCTGGCCAAGGTCGACGACATGCTGGCGCGCGCCGGCACCGACAAGTCGCGCCTGCTCAGCGTGCAGGTCTGGCTCAAGACCATGGACGATTTCGACGCCATGAACGCGGTCTATGATTCCTGGGTCGTGCCGGGGAATGCGCCAACGCGCGCCTGCGGCAAGGTCGAACTCGCCGATCCCGCCTACCGCATCGAAGTGATCGCCATCGCCGCGCGCAGCTAGAGGCGGGCCCGTGACTGTCCAGGCTCCCGTATCAGGCTTCCGTCCCGCGCAGCGCATCCGTGCCATCGGCGTCTCCGAGATTTTGAAGATCGGCGCGGTCGCGCAACGGCTGAAGCGCGAGGGCCGGCCGGTGATCGTGCTGGGTGCCGGCGAGCCTGATTTCGACACGCCGGATCATGCCAAGGATGCCGCCGAGCGTGCCATCCGCGCCGGCCAGACCAAATACACCATTCTCGACGGCTCGCCGGAGCTGAAGGCGGCCATTGCCGAAAAATTCCACCGCGAGAACGACCTCGTCTATGCCGCCGACGAGATCACTGCCGGCGCCGGCGCCAAGCAGGTGATCCACAACGCCTTCATGGCGACGTTGAGCCCCGGCGACGAGGTGATCCTCGCCGCGCCCTATTGGACCAGCTATGCCGACATGGTGCGCATCGCCGACGGCACGCCCGTCGACGTGCTCTGCCGCGAGGACAACGGCTTTCGTCTCGACGCGGACGATCTCGAGCGCGCGATCACGCCGCGCACGCGTTGGCTGTTGCTCAACTCGCCGTCGAATCCGACCGGCGCGGCCTATTCGGCGGCGCAGCGTCGCCCGATCCTGGACGTGCTCAAGCGCCATCCGCATGTCTGGTTAATCGCCGACGACATCTACGAGCACCTCATCTATGACCGCATGTCGTTCGTGACGGCGGCGGCGCTCGAGCCGAGCCTGAAGTCGCGCACGCTGACCGTCAACGGCGTCTCCAAGGCCTACGCCATGACCGGCTGGCGCGTCGGCTATGGCGGCGGCCCGCGCGAGCTGATCGCCGCAATGGCCGTGGTGCAGAGCCAGAGCACGACCAATCCGTGCTCGGTGAGCCAGGCCGCCGCGATCGCGGCCCTGACCGGTCCGCAGGACATTTTGATCGAGCGCCGCGCCGCGTTCCAGCGCCGCCGGGATATCGTGGTCGATGCGCTCAACGCCATCGATGGCGTCACCTGCCGCCGGCCGGAAGGCGCGTTCTACACCTATGCAAGCTGTGCCGGCCTGATCGGCCGCCGCACGCCGGACGGTACCACGATCGACAGCGACAGTGCGTTCTGCCGCTACCTTCTGGAGAGGCATGACGTGGCCGTGGTGCCGGGCAGCTGTTTCGGCCTTGCACCTTATTTCCGCCTGTCCTACGCCACCTCCGAACAAAACTTGCGCGAGGCCGTCGAGCGCATCGCCAAAGCCTGCAGGGAGCTATCATGACCATTCGCAACACCCGCACCGGGGGCCAGATCCTGATCGACCAGCTGGTCGCGCAAGGCGTCGAGCGCGTCACCTGCGTGCCGGGCGAGAGCTATCTCGCCGCGCTCGATGCGCTGCATGACAGCCCGATCGACGTCATGATCTGTCGCGCCGAAGGCGGCGCGGCGATGATGGCGGAGGCCTATGGCAAGCTCACCGGCCGGCCCGGAATCTGCTTCGTCACCCGCGGCCCGGGCGCGACCAATGCCAGCCACGGCGTCCACATCGCGATGCAGGATTCGACGCCGCTGATCCTGTTCGTCGGCCAGGTCGACACCGGCATGCGCGAGCGCGAGGCGTTCCAGGAGCTCGACTACAAGGCGGTGTTCGGCACCATGGCGAAATGGGTGGTCGAGATCGATCGTCCCGACCGCATTCCGGAGCTGGTCGCGCGCGCCTTCCGTGTCGCGATGCAGGGCCGTCCGGGTCCTGTCGTGATCTCGCTGCCGGAAAACATGCTGACCGAAACCGCAGCGGTGGCCGATGCGATGCGGATCGAGCCGGCGGTAAGCTGGCCCGCGCCCGCCGACATCGAGCGCGTCGGCGCGATGCTCGCGAGCGCCAAGGCGCCACTCGTCATTCTCGGCGGCTCGCGCTGGTCGGATGAAGCAACCAAGAGCATCGCGCGCTTTGCCGAGCGGTTCGACCTGCCGGTCGCGACCTCGTTCCGCCGGACGTCGCTGATCGACGCCGACCATTCGCATTATGCCGGCGATCTCGGCATCGGGCCGAGCCCGGGCCTGAAGGCGCGCATCGATGGCGCCGATGTCATTCTTCTCATCGGCGGCCGCATGTCGGAAATGCCGTCATCGTCCTACACGTTGCTCGATATTCCGACGCCGCAGCAGAAGCTGATCCACGTTCATCCGGGCTCCGAGGAGCTCGGCCGCGTCTATCAGCCGGCGCTCGCGATCCAGGCCACGCCGGCCGCGTTCGCCGCAGCCGTCGAGACGCTGAAGCCGGCCGCGGCCGTCGCCTGGAAGGGCGAGGCGGCCAAAGCGCACGCCGACTATCTTGCCTGGACCGGGACCGCGCGCGAGCTGCCGGGCACGTTCCAGTACGGGCAGGTCATGACCTGGCTGCGCGACCGCCTGCCGAAGGATGCGATCGTCTGCAACGGCGCCGGCAACTATGCCGGCTGGATCCATCGCCATCACCGCTTCCACAGCTTTGCCGCCCAGCTCGCGCCGACCTCGGGTTCGATGGGCTATGGCGTGCCGGCGGCAGTGCTGGCCAAGCGGCAATATCCGGATCGTACCGTCGTCGCCTTTGCCGGCGACGGCTGCTTCCTGATGAACGGGCAGGAATTTGCGACCGCCATGCAGTACGATGCGCCGCTCGTCGTCATCGTCGTCGACAATTCGCAATACGGCACCATCCGCATGCACCAGGAGCGCGACTATCCCGGCCGCGTCGTCGGCACTCAGCTCAAGAACCCCGACTTTGCGATGTATGCGAAGGCGTTCGGCGGCCATGGCGAGCGCGTCGAGCGCACCGAAGAGTTCGCGCCAGCGTTCGAGCGTGCGCTGGCCTCGGGCAAGCCGTCGATCCTGCATTGCATCATCGATCCGCGCGCGATCTCGGTCAGCAAGGACTTCGTGCCCGCGGTGAAGGCTTAGCTGATGCCGACCGGCCGCCACATCGCCATCATCGGTGCCGGCGCAGTCGGCGTCATCAGCGCCATCGAGGCGCTGCGCGAAGGCCATCGCGTCACGCTGATCGATCCGGGCGAGCCCGGCGGCGAACAAGCGGCGAGCTATGGCAATGCCGGCTGGCTGTCGTCGCATTCGGTGGTTCCGCCGGCGGAGCCGGGCATCTGGAGAAAGGTGCCGGGCTATCTGATGGACCCGCTCGGGCCGCTCGCGATCCGCTGGTCTTATCTGCCGAAGGCACTGCCCTGGCTGATCAAGTACCTGCTCTCGGGCTGGACCGAGGCGCGGGTCGAAAAGACGGCCTTCGCGCTGCGCGACCTTTTGAAGGACGCGCCGCTCCTGCACAGGAAGCTCGCGGAGGAGGCCGGCGTCCCCGAGCTGATCGAGCGCAACGGCGTGATGCACGTCTTCCCGTCACGCGGCAATTTTGACGACGATCTCGGCTGGCGCCTCCGCAAGCGTGTCGGCGTCGAATGGCTCGAACTCAACGCCGACGAAATGCGTCAGCGCGAGCCCGATCTGCATCCGCGCTACACTTTTGGCATTGTGGTGGAGGAAGCCGGACGCTGCCGCGATCCCGGCGCTTATGTCGCGGCCCTTGCCAATCATGCGCTTGCGAGCGGCGCGAAGCTCGTCCGCGCCAAGGCGACGGGCCTCAAGCTCAACGGCAACAAGCTCGTCGCTGTTCTCACTGAAACTGGCGAGATCGCCTGCGATGCCGCGGTGGTCGCGGCCGGTGCGCATTCGAGACGGCTGACCGCATCGGTCGGCGATCCGCTGCCGCTGGAGACCGAGCGCGGCTATCACGTCATGATCGAGAATCCGGAATCGGGTCCGCGCAACTCGATGATGGCGTCGGATGCCAAATTGGTGGTGAACTGGACCGACAAGGGCCTGCGCGCAGCCGGTACGGTCGAGATCGCCGGTCTCGAGGCCGAGCCGAACTGGAAGCGCGCCGAGATCTTGCGCAACAACCTCTTCAGCATGTTCCCGAAACTGCCGAAGGATATTCCGGCGGCGCGTATCAAGACCTGGTTCGGCCATCGCCCGAGCATGCCGGACGGCCGCCCCTGCATTGGCTATGCGCGGGCCTCGCGCGATATCGTCTATGCCTTCGGCCACGGCCACATCGGCCTGGTCGGCTCGGCCCGCACCGGCCGTCTGGTCGCTCAGCTCCTGAGCGGCAAGGCGCCGGAGATTTCGCTTGCTCCCTTCGCACCCAACCGTTTCCTCTGAGATCGCAGCATGACTTATCCAGCCAACTCATCTTCCCGCATCGCCCGTGGCGGCAAGGCCATCTATGGCGCGCCGCTCGGCATCCTGATGCTGGAAGCGCGCTTCCCCCGCATTCCCGGCGACATGGGCAACGGCACGACCTGGCCGTTCCCCGTGCTCTATCGCGTAGTGAGCGGTGCCTCGCCGGAGAAAGTCGTGCTGAAGGGCGCCGCGGGCCTGCTGCCTGATTTCATCGATGCGGCGAAGGACCTGGTGCGGCTCGGCGCCGAGGCCATCACCACCAATTGCGGCTTCCTCTCGCTGTTCCAGAAGGAGATCGCAGCTGCCGTCGGCGTTCCCGTTGCGACGTCGTCGCTGATGCAGGTGCCGTGGGTGCAGGCGACCTTGCCGCCGGGCAAGCGCGTCGGTCTCGTCACGGTCTCCGGCTCGACCTTGACGCCGGCCCATCTCGAAGGCGCCGGTGTGCCACTCGACACGCCGCTGGTCGGCACCGAGAACGGCAAGGAGTTCTTTCGCGTCCTGATCAAGGCCGAGAAGGACGACATGGACATCGCGCAAGCCGAGCGCGACGTGGTCGAGGCGGGCAAGCAGCTCGTCGCGGAGCATCCCGATGTCAGCGCCATCGTGCTCGAATGCACCAACATGCCGCCTTATGCGGCAGCGTTGCAGGCCGAGGTCGGATTGCCGGTTTACGACATCTATTCCATGATCACCTGGTTTCATGCTGGACTGCGTCCGCGCGCCTTTGCCTGATTCTGGCGTCGCAAAACTCTGAACAAGCTCCGCTCAGACGTCGTTTGCATTACCATTGTTCACACAGACTCGGTATATTGAGCTGTGTTCGGGCATGAATGCAGCTTATGAAGAGCAACGTGGAACTGACTTCCGATAGCATCGTCGATCGCGTCTATGAACAGCTCAAGGCAATGGCCGTGAGCTACGAGTTCAAGCCGGGCGAACGGCTCAACGAGGGCGAGCTGGCAAAGCGCCTCGGCGTCAGCCGCACCCCACTGCGCGAAGCGCTCAATCGTCTCAACACCGAAGGTTTTCTGCGTTTCACGCCGGGCAAGGGTTTTTTCTGCCGCGAGCTCGACGCGCACGAGATCTTCGATCTCTACGAGCTGCGCAAATCGATCGAGGTCGCCTCGATCCGCCTCGCCATCAAGCGCGCCAAGGACGAGGACATCGACGCGCTGTTGAAGTTCCTCGAAGCCACCGGGCCCGACCCCGGCGAGCGCTCCTCGGTCGAGCTGGTCGAGTTGGATGAGACCTTTCACGAGCGGTTGATGGCGATGTCGAACAATGCCGAGATGCTGCGCGTACTGCGCAACGTCAACGCGCGCATCCGCTTCGTGCGCTGGATCGACATGGACAGCATCAACCGCTCCAACACCCAGGCCGAGCACCGCGCCGTTGTGGAAGGGTTGAAGGCGCGCGACGAGGCCGCTTGCGTTTCGGTGCTGGAAAAACACATCGACCGCCGCCTCGATCGCATCACCTCCGCGATCAAGGAAGGTTACGCGCAGATCTACATGCCGGCGACGGCGAGGTCGGCGGCGAATTGAGGCACTTTCTTCCTTCTCCCCTTGTGGGAGAAGGTGGCGCGAAGCGCCGGATGAGGGGTCTCTTTCCGCGCGTACAGATGCGCTTGAGTGTGCGGAGACAGACCCCTCACCCTAGTGAGTTCGTGTCGACCTGCGGTGATGCCCTCTCCCACAAGGGGAGAGGGCGCAGCGATGCGCATTGTGATCTTACTGAACTCATGCGAAGGGGCAGCTATACAATCCCTCGATATCTGGTCGTGCCAGACGGTCAGAGCTTTCGCGCGCGAACGCCGCTAGCGTGCCGCCCGAAGTCAAGGAGACCCGCGGTGCATAGCCCTCAACCGAATCTCGAAACGCGTGCCGGCGACGACTGGCCGTCCGAGCTCTATCGCATCCTGAAAGCCGCCGACGTGCGGCAGTTGTCCTACGTGCCGGATGCCGGCCATAGCCAGCTGATCCGCCTGTTCTCGGCCGACCGCGACGTCACCACCAACGTGCTGACGACGGAAGAGGAGGGCGTTGCGATCGCCGCGGGCGCCTGGCTCGGCGGCCAGCGCAGCGTGCTGCTGATGCAGTCGAGCGGGGTCGGCAATTGCATTAATATGCTGTCGCTGTCGGCGATCGGACGCTTTCCGCTGCTGATGCTGGTGACGATGCGCGGCGAATGGGCCGAGTTCAATCCCTGGCAGGTGCCGATGAGCCGGGCGACGCAGCCGTCGCTGGAAGCGATCGGCCTGAAAGTGATGCGCGCGGAGACGCCGGAAGATCTGGTCGAGACCGTCGAATCGGCGGCTGCGCTCGCCTACGAAGCCGACCAGCAGGTCGCAGTGCTGATCGGCCAGCGCCTGATCGGAAAGAAAAAGTGGTGATGTCGATGTCTGCACCGTCTCAACTCGATCGCCGTGCCGCCGTCGCGGCCCTCCTGAAGGATCGCAAGGAGACGCTGGTCGTCTCCGGCCTCGGTTCTCCCACCTACGACCTGCATTCGGTCGGCGACCACGACGGCAATTTCTATCTCTGGGGCGCGATGGGCGGTGCCGCGCTGATCGGACTCGGGCTGGCGCAGGCCCAGCCGTCCAAGCGTGTCCTCGCCCTGACCGGGGACGGCGAACAATTGATGGGGCTGGGCGGTCTCGCCACCATCGGCGTCGCACGCCCGCGCAATCTCGACATCGTCGTGATCGACAACCAGCATTTTGGCGAGACCGGGATGCAGGCGAGCCACACCGGGCGCGGTGTCGATCTCACGGCGATCGCCGCGGCTTGCGGCTTTGCCGCGGTCGGAACCGCGCGGACGATCGAGGAGGTTGAACGTGTCGCGAGACAAATCGGCGAACAGTCCGAGGGACCGCGCCTGTTCGTGATCAAGGTGGCGGCGGAAAATCCGCCGCGCTCGCTGCCGTCGCGCGATGCCGTCTTTATCAAGAACCGGTTCCGTGCTCATCTCGGCTTCGCGGCGGCGTGAGCCGGGCTCTCACCCGGCAACAGCCTGCCCGAAGCAGCTATTCTGGAGTGAGACCCATGAAATTATCCGGCAAGGTCGCCGCCATCACCGGCGCGGCGCGCGGCATCGGCAAGGCCTGTGCAAAACGATTCCTCGACGACGGCGTCAAGGTCGTCATCTCGGATGTCGATGCCGACGGCCTTGCCGCGACGGCCGCCGAACTCGGGCGGCCGGATGCCTTGCGCGCCGTTCCCGGCAATGTCGCCAAGCGTGCGGACGTCGACCAGCTCGTCGCGACCGCTGCCAAGGAGTTCGGCCGGCTCGACATCATGGTCAACAATGCCGGCATCGCCCGCAACCAGGACATCCTGGACATTTCCGAGCAGGATTTCGATGACGTCATCGCCATCAACCTGAAGGGCGCGTTCTTCGGGGTACAGGCGGCGGCCAAGCAGATGATTGCACAGGGCGGCGGTGGGGTCATCATCAACATGTCCTCGGTCAATGCGCTGCTGGCGATCCCGACGCTCGCGACCTACGCCATCTCCAAGGGTGGCATGAAGCAGCTCACGAGCGTTGCGGCCGTCGCGCTCGCCCCGCACAACATCCGCGTCGTCGCGGTGGGGCCGGGGACGATTTTGACCGACATGGTGGCGTCCGCGATCTTCAATTCCGAGGAGGCGCGGCGCGGCGTGATGTCACGCACGCCGATCGGCCGCGGCGGCGAGCCGAGCGAGTTGCCTCCGTCGTCGCGTTCCTCGCCAGCGACGATGCGTCGTATATTACCGGGCAGACGATCTATCCGGATGGAGGGCGGTTGATCCTGAACTATACGGTGCCGGTGAAGGAGAAGTAGGGGACGGAGAGAGTTCTGGATTGCGTCGCTGCGCTCGCAATGACGATGTCGTGGCACACGCGCTCCACATTCTCTCGTCATCGCCCGGCTTGACCGGGCGATCCAGTACGCCGTGACACCTGCGATGGAGCCGAGACGCTACGGCGTACTGGATGCCCCGCCTTCGCGGGGCATGACAGCGGTGGCCGCGTGAGGCAGCGTAAACGTTACTCCGCCGCGATCGTCATCCCGTGACCCAGCCGCTTCGAGATTCCGACGGCGCAATCGTGCAGCGCATTTGCGATGGGGCTGTCCCAGCGGGCGTCGAACGTGCCTTCCGGTCCCATCGCCGTGATGACCAGCGCGACATGACCGGCATGGTCGAACACGGGCGCGGAAAACGCGTTGACGCCGGGCAGGGGATCGCCGAGTGCGCGCGCAAGTCCGTGCTTGCGCACCTCGGCGAGCATGTCGCCGACCTTCACGCCCTTCACCGCCCGCTTCGGATTGTAACCCACACCATGACGGTCGAGGCCGCTTTCGAGCGCGGCGCTGATCGTCTTCTGGGGCAGGAATGCCGCAAACGCCCGGCCCGTCGCGGTCTCCAGCAGCGCCATCACCGAGCCGACGCGCATCACGATGTGAACGGGCTGGCCCGGCTCTTCCAGTTGCACCACGGTCGGACCGTGCGTGCCCCAGACCGCCAGCGAGACCGCATGTCCAATCCGGGCCGCGAGCGTCGCGATCTTGGGTCTTGCGATGCGCACGCCGGAGAGGCGGCGCAGGCTGATCAGGCCCAGCTCCAGCGCCAGCGCGCCGATCTCATAGTGGCCGGTGATTTCATCCTGCTCGATCAGCCCGATGCGCGAGAAGCTGGCGAGATAGGGATGCGCCTTGGCCGGCGTCATGCCGGCCTCGCGCGCGAGATCGCGCAGCATCATCGGCTCGCCGCTTCTTGCGAGCGCGCGGAGCAATTCTCCGCCGACCTCGATCGACTGGATGCCGCGGCTTTCTCTCTTCATGCGCCTCCTAGCGCGTGATGCATTTACGCCGCATCGCGCTTGGCGGCGCTGTCGGCAAGATGTCGGCCGGCAATGTAGCCGAAGGTCAGCGCCGGCCCAAGCGTGATACCGGCGCCGGGATAGTTTCCGCCCATGATGCTCGCCATGTCGTTGCCGGCGGCATAGAGGCCCGGAATCACCCGCCCCTCGGCGTCGATCGCGCGCGCATTCTCGTCGGTGACGATGCCGGCATAGGTACCGAGATCGCCGATCACCATCTTGATGGCGTAGAACGGGCCATTTTCCAGCGGTGCGACGCAGGGGTTCGGGCCGTGCATCGCATCGCCCTGATAGCGGTTATAGGCTTTCGATCCCTTGCCGAAGGCGGCGTCGTGCCCCTGCGGCGCGGTGGCATTGAACTGCGCCACGGTCCTGGTGAACGCCTTTCCATCGATGCCGGCCTTGGCCGCGAGCGCCTCCAGCGTATCGCCGCGCATGAGATAGCCGGTGCGTAAGTGATGGCCGAGCGGCATCGGGAAGGGTGGAACGCAGCCGAGGCCGTACTTCCGAAGCGTCTTGTGATCGCAGACCAGGTACGCCGCGATCTCCTCACCGGGCTTGGCCGCCTTGACCATGGCCTGGACGAAGTCGTGGTAGGAATTGCCTTCATTGGCAAAGCGCTTGCCGTCGCGCATCACCGCGATCACGCCCGGCTTGGCGCGGTCGATGAAATGCGGCATCACGCCGCGCGAACCGTCCTTGCGCGTCGTGAGCGACACCGGCACCCAGGCCGCCGCGTTCGGCAGCCGGTTCTCGACATACCCGCCGGCGCTTTCCGCGAGGCGCAAGCCGTCGCCGGTGTTGCCGGTCGGCCCCGGCGAATAATGCTCGTTGCCGGTCGGCGCGTGCGGAAACATCCTCTTGCGCCGTTCCACGTCGTGCGGGAAACCGCCGCAGGCGAGCACCACGCCGTGTCGGGCGCGGATACGCACATCGCGGCCCTCGCGGGTGACGATCGCGCCGGTCACCGCGCCGTTCTCGACGGTCAGTTCGCGCACCGGCGAGGACAGCCACATCGGAATCTTGAGATCGAGCGCGGACTTCGCCAGCCGCCCGGCAAGCGCATTGCCGTTGGTCAAGGTCATGCCGCGGCCGTAGCGCAGCACGTCCATGAGGTGACGCGACAGGCGTTTTGCGACGTAGACCGCCGAGGTCAGCGACTTCGTCACGCGCATGAAATGGATGATCTCCTTGCCCGAACCGAGCATCATGCCGAATACGGTGAGCTCCGGAAGGGGCATGCCGAGCGTCTTGATGAGGTCGCCGAGCTCACGGCCGTCGAACGGGCGCGTCACCATCGAGCGGCCGCCTTGCGCGCCGCCGGGCGCTTCCGCGTGATAGTCCGGAAACACCAGCGGCATGTCGAAGCGGAGCGCGGTCTTGGAGGTGAAGAAATCGACCGCTTCGGGGCCGGCGCTCAGGAACGCATCGACGCGCGCGGCATCGAAATTGTTGCCGGCTTCGTGTCGCAGATAGGTGCGTGCCTGCTCCGGCGTCTCCTCGATGCCATAGGCACGGGCCAGCGAGGTGCCGGGGATCCAGAGCCAGCCGCCGGAACGGGCGGTGGTGCCGCCGAAGCGCGGCTCCTTCTCGACGATCAGCACGTCGAGCCCGCGGAAACGCGCGGTGATTGCGGCCGACATGCCGGATGCGCCGGATCCGGCCACGAGCACATCGCACTCGTAGGTTTCGCCTGCGTTGTGCTCGTTGCCAGTCATGCCGACCTCACTTCTTCAGCAGCGGACATTTGGACTCGGAGAGCGGGCGGAAGGCGTCCTCGCCCTTCACCGTCTTGATGATCTCCAGATAGTCCCAGGGCTCCTTGGACTGCTCCGGCGACTTCACCTTGGCCAGATACATGTCGCGGATGACGCGGCCATCCTCCTGCAACTTGCCGCCATGAACGAACATATCCTCGATCGGGAGCTCGCGCATCTTGGCCATCACCTTGGCCGGATCGTCGGTGCCGGCGGCTTTGATGCCTTTCAGGTAATGCAGCACCGAGCCGTAGACGCCGGTCTGGATCATGGTCGGCATCACCTTGGTGCGCTCGTAGAACTTCTTCGACCAGGCGCGGGTCGCCTCGTCCATGTTCCAGTATGACGCCGTCGTCATGTAGGTGCCCTGCGCGGCCTTGAGGCCGATTGCATGGACGTCGGTGTCGAACATCAGGAGACCGACGAGCTTCTGGCCGCCCTGCACCAAGCCGAACTCGCCGGACTGCTTGATCGCGTTGTCGGTGTCCTGGCCGGCATTGGCGAACGCCACCACGTCGGCCTTCGAACTCTGCGCCTGGAGCGCAAAGGAGGAGAAGTCCGCTGTATTGGTCGGATGCTTCACGCCGCCCAGAACCTTGCCGCCCATCTCGTTGATAAAGCGGGTGGCGTCCTTCTCGAGCTGCTGGCCGAAGGCATAGTCCGCCGTGATGAAGTACCAGGACTTTCCGCCTTCCTTGATCACGGCCGATGCCGTCACCTTGGATAGCGCGTAGGTATCGTAGGTGAAGTGCACGGTGTTCGGGCTGCACAGCTCGTCGGTCAGCGAGCTCGCGCCGGGGCCGGAGAGCAGCGCGATCTTGTTGCGCTCGCGCACCATGTTGTGGACGGCGATCGCGATGCCGGAATTGGGGATATCGACGACGGCGTCGACCTTGCCGTTGTCGAACCAGCCGCGCACGATCTGCACGCCGACATCGGTCTTCATCTGGTGGTCCGCGCTGATGATCTCGATCGGCTTGCCGAGCACGGTGGGTCCGAATTCCTCGACCGCCATCTTGGCGGCCTCGACTGACCCCGGCCCGCTGTTGTCGCGGCCCCAGCTCGACAGATCCGTCAGCACGCCGATCCGCACCGCGTCGTCGGAGACTTGCGCGGTGGCCATGGACGTCATCGCTGCTGAAGTCATGGCCGCGAGCATGGTGCAGGCCAAAAGCCCTCTCATCGTCGTTCCCTCTCTTTTACGGGCCGCTTGGCGCGGCCGTTTGTTCTGACGATAAATTAGATATTAGCGAATAAGTTTGTCAATGGCGAAGTTGGGTTCAGATCGGGTCCTCCGCCGTCGTCCAGGCCGGCGGTGGGGTAGGGCACAGCCGGTTCAACAGACTCGTCATTGCGAGCCACCGGGTCCGCGCGAAGCGCGCCCGATGACAGGCTCCGTGAAGCAATCCAGAATCGTTCCGCGGAGACAGTCTGGATTGCTTCGTCGCAAGGGCTCCTCGCAATGACGGGTGTTGAAGCAGTCGCGCACAAATCGCGCGGCAAAAGCCAACACCCGGGCTGGTTGCAACCGTCATCGCGATTGGCCATGATGCCATCCGGAAATTCTGGGGCATGGCATGACGGCAGCAACGGGGGTCTCCACCGCGACGGAGAGATCGACGACGGCGCATGTGGTGTGGGCGAGCGCGCTCGGCACCGCGATCGAGTGGTACGATTTTCTGATCTACGGCACGGCCGCTGCACTTGTGCTCAACAAGCTGTTCTTTCCGAGCTTCGATCCGTTCGTCGGCACGCTGGCGGCGTTCTCGACCTATGCGGTCGGCTTCGTCGCGCGGCCGATCGGCGGCGCGATCATCGGGAATTATGGCGACCGGCTCGGACGCAAGAGGATGCTGGTCGCGACCATGATCGCGATGGGGCTCGGCACCTTCCTGATTGGCTGCCTGCCGACCTACAGCCAGATCGGCGTCTGGGCGCCGATCTTCCTCGTCATCCTGCGCTTCATCCAGGGCATCGGGCTCGGCGGCGAATGGAGCGGCGCAGTCGTGATGGTGGTCGAGCATGCCGGCAACCGGCGCGGCTTCTACGGCAGCCTGGTGCAGATCGGCTTTCCCGTCGGCGTCGCCGCGTCCACCGGCATCTTTGGCCTGATGACGAAACTGCCGGAGGCCGATTTCCTGAGCTGGGGCTGGCGCGTGCCGTTCCTGATCAGCATTTTGCTCGTCGGTGTCGGCTTCATCGTCCGGTTGAAGCTCGCTGAGACGCCGCACTTCAAGGAGGTCGTGGAGCGCAAGGAGGTGCTGGCGCAGCCGGTGATGGAGGTGCTGCGCCGCGACTGGCGCAGCTTCCTGCTCGCGGTCGGAATCACGGTTTCAGAGGTGGGGCTCGCCTATCTCCTCACCGTCTTCACCGTGGTCTATGCCACCACAAAGCTCGGACTGCCGCGCCAGGTGATCCTGGATGCGGTCGTCTGCGCCGCAATCATCGAGTTCGCGACGCTGCCGCTCGCCGGCTGGCTGTCCGACATCTTTGGCCGCAAGGCGCTGTATCTCGCCGGCAGCGTATTCTCGGTGGCGCTGGCGTTTCCGCTATTCTGGTTCCTCGACACCAGGGAGCCGGCGCTGATCACGCTGGCCCTCGTCGTCACGATGACGCTGACGCATGCGCTGCTGTTCGGGCCGAAGGCGGCGTTCATGCCGGAACTGTTCCGCACCCAGGTGCGCTACAGCGGTGCCTCGTTGGGCGCCAACGTCGCGGCCGCGCTCAGCGGTGGCTTCTCGCCGTTGATCGCTACCGCGCTGCTCGCATGGGCCGGCGCCTCATGGGCGGTGTCGCTCTACATCATCGCGCTCTCGATCATCACGATCATCGCAACGCTGATGGCGCCGGAGACGGCGCGCGACACGCTCAGGTCGTAAGCGGTCACCGGCAGGCGGGGTTTGCGGCGTCCGGAACCACCAGGAAGGTGATGGTCGCCGGCGCAAGCCGGATCGCTCCCGCAACTGTTGCGCGCGCGTCAAGCCGGGGCAGTTTGTCATCCGCCGTCAGCGCGAGCATCTCTCCGTTCAGCTGCACGATGGCGTCTTGCAGCCGCGCCGCATGCAGCGTGTATCGCTCGGCGGGACGTGACAGCGTCAGCACGCCTGACTCGCGCCGGGACGCGTTGATCGCGAGCACGGACACCGCGCCCTGCCTGTCCGGATGGCAATGCGCATAGAGATGGAGACCGGGCACGGCGGGTGCGCCCGCGTCGAGCACGATCGTGCCCATCAGCCGGTGCCAGAGCAGCGCAGCCCAATAATTCGGCCGCGGACGGAATGTCCCTTCGTCAAGCAGGCCATAGTCGCTGGCGGCGAACGTGTTGTGCATCACGACCTGGACGCCGGCTCTTGCCAGGCGTCCGAGCTGGTCGAGATAGCGGAACGTGTCGAGAAAAGTTGCATCCCAGCGGTTGCCGCCGCAGGCGGCGTCCGCCGTCTCCGTCAGCCAGATCGGCTTGTCCGGCTCGAATGCGTCGCGCAAGGCCCGATAGGTCGCGAGCGTCGCATCGGTGCGGGCAAGCCATTGCCCGGAGAGCGCCAGCGCCGGGTCATCGCGGCCGCCGCAGCGCGGCGAGATCGTGTTGTAGTGATGATAGGAGAAGCGATCGACACCGGGGCCTGATGCTGCAAGCAGATCGCGCGTAGTGATGCCAGATCCAGATGGCGACGGCACATCGCCGACCGAGCCCGGACCGACGACCAGCGTCTCCGGCGCGGCGCGCTGTATCCATTCGCGAAAGATCTTGAAGTCCCGGCCATAAGTGGCCGCATCATATCGGAGCGGCGCGCCGTTCGTGGCAGCAAGCGTCGGCTCGTTCATGAACTCGGCGGCAGCGATGTGGCCGCCCAGCGAACGCGTTGTATCGATCAGGCGTTGCGCCTGATCCGTCTTCCAGACGCCATCGGTACCGCGGCTGCCGGGACTGATCGCGAAGGAGGTGACGATTTTCGCATCGACTGCGCGCGCAAAATCGATGACGCCACGCCACTGTTGACGGCTGAGCACGGAATCGAATCCCGGCGGTGGCGTGTCCGGCGCACGGTCCGTGTCGGCAAGGAACGTCGCATTGGCCCAGGTGCCGCTCACGCGCAGATAGGCCGGCGACAACGCCGCCGCGAGCCTGCGCAGGCGCGCATTGGCAAGATCGACCGGCGGCCTCGTGCTGTAACGATCCCGCTGATCGAACGCGCGTGTCGTTTTTGGATAGGGCTTCCAGAACCGCCCGCCGGTCACCTCCACCATCTCGATGTTGTAGGATTGAAAGCGCGCATCGACCGTGCCGATCGCCTTCAGTTCCGTGGGCGCGATGGACACATCGCCGGCGTGCGCCGCGCACAACCTTGCGGCAGCGAGCAGCGCGATTGTCGTCACGCCTGCTGCGCGAACGAGCCCGCACGATCGAAGCCATCGCCTTGTATGCACGGCCTGACGCCTTCTTATGCGCGCTGCCAAAAGCAAATGCAGCGGAGCGAACCATTAGCCGCGTTTATACGGCCGATTTTTACTTCCAATTTTACTTCGCAAAATCCCGCCAATAGCCTCACGCGCAATTGATCACATCCGCAGCCGGTCAATGACGACCGGTGCGAGCGTTCATTGTAACCAGCGAGGGTTGCCATGCTTGACAGGGACAAGGGGAAATCCACTGCCAATCCGGCGGGGACGAGCGACGAGTCTGGGAAAAAGCTGAGCCGGCGTACGCTGTTGAAGGGCGCAGCCGCAGTTGCGGGCGCGGCCGCAGGGTCGGACGCGATCCGCGGATTCCCGACCATCTGGGCGCAGGAGATCAAGGACATCGAGCTGCGCCATGTCGGCGTCTCCTATTCGGTGGTGAAGGCGATCGGCGACCAGGCGGCCAAGGATCTCGGCTTCAAGGTGACGATGCAGAACCTCGACACCTCGGCCGCCATCAACCGCTTCATAAGCCAGCCAAATACGGTCGATATCGCCGATCTCGAGGGCTGGCAGGCCAAGCTCGCCGCCAAGCGCGGCGTGATCCAGGGTATCGAGGTCAAGAAGGTCAAGGAGTTCGACAACATCCTGCCGATCTTCACCAAGGGCGAGATCGACGGCCACAAGATCCCCCGCCAGGGCATCTCGCCCTACGAGGCAATGTATATATCTAAGCCCGATGCGACCGACCTGCACGACGGCGTCACGGAATGGGCGACCTTCCTGCCGCAGGTCTACAACGCCGACTCGATCGGCTACCGCCCCGATCTCGTCGGCCACGAAGTGACCGAATGGAAGGACCTGATCGATCCGAAATTCAAGGGCAAGGCCGCGATCCTCGACGTGCCCGCGATCGGCATCATGGATGCGGCGCTCTGCTTCGAGAGCGCCGGCCTGATCAAGTACGGCAACAAGGGCAACATGACCAAGGAGGAGATCGACTTCACCTGCAACAAGCTGATCGAGCTGAAGAAGCAGGGCCAGTTCCGCGCGACCTGGACCACCTTCGACCAGTCGGTGCAGCTGATGGCGGCGGGCGAGGTTGTCATCCAGTCGATGTGGTCGCCGGCGGTTGCCGCGGTGCGCGTGAAAGAAATCCCCTGCGTCTACGCGCCGGTCAACATCAAGAACGGCAAGGAAGGCTATCGCGGCTGGTGCAACGGCATGGGCCTGATGAAGCATCTCTCCGGCAAGAAGCTCGACGCCGCCTACGAATATCTCAACTGGTACCTCTCGGGTTGGCAGGGCGGCTTCGTCGCGCGTTACGGCTACTACAGCCCGGTGCCGTCGACCGCGAAGAAGTTTCTGACGCCGGCGGAATGGGCGTTCTGGTACGAGGGCCAGCCGGCGCCGGAGGTTGTCAACGATCCCTATGGCGTGCCGATGGAGAAGACCGGCACCAAGCGCGACGGCGGCTCGTTCCTCGATCGCGTCAAGAACATCTCGTGCTGGAACACGCTGATGGACGAGGCGGCCTACATGAACAAGCGCTGGAACGACTTCAAGGTGGCCTGAAACCTGCTTTCCCTGACGTAGCGACGAGCCGGCGCGGTGACGCGCCGGTGCAAGAAGACCGACTTCGAGGCGTTCGCCGATATGCAGCCAAGTCCAAGTCCCGCTCAAACTCCGTCACGCGCGAATCTCGCCGGCTGGCTCTATGTGTCGCCGCTGGTGCTGGTGCTGGTGCCGTTCTTCGTGGCGCCGATCCTGGTCGTGCTGGCCGCGAGCTTCTTTGCCACCGACGGCTTTGGCGGGCTGACGCCAGGGTTCACGCTGGCAAGCTATGTCGAGGTGCTGCATTCGGCGCTGACGCTGAAGCTTTATCTCGCGACCATCAAGTTCACGGTGCTGACCTGGATCTTCACGCTGATCATCGGCTTCTTCGTCGCCTACTTCCTGGTGTTCCACGTCCGCAGCCAGCTCCTGGCGATCGGGCTGTTCCTGCTCTGCACGGTGCCGTTCTGGACCTCCAACATCATCCGGATGATTTCGTGGATCCCGCTGCTGGGCAAGGAAGGCCTGATCAACCAGGCGCTGCTCGCGCTGGGTGTGATCCGCCAGCCGCTGGAAGTGCTGCTGTTCTCCGATCTCGCGGTGGTCATCGCCTATGTCCACCAGCTCACCATCTTCATGATCGTGCCGATCTTCAATTCCATGGCGCGGATCGACAAGAAGCTGATCGAGGCCGCGATCGACGCCGGCGCCAGCCGTTTCGACATCATGCGGCTGATCGTGGTGCCGATGTCCAAGAGCGGCATCGCGCTCGGCACCATCTTCGTGGTCTCGATCGTGATGGGTGATTTCTTCGTGGTGAAAGTCATGTCCGGCGGCGGCTCGGCTTCGGTTGTCAGCGCGTTCTATGAAGACGTCGGCGTGCTGCAATATCCGACCGCCGCGGCAAGCGCGGTCCTGCTGACTCTGGTCTTGGTCGCTGTCGTCTCGCTGATCCTGCGCACCGTCGACATCCGGCAGGAGATCACGCGATGAGCGCGGTCGCCTGACATGTCCGGGACCGTTGCCCCCGCGACGGCCAAAGCGATCGCGCCGAGCAAGGGTGGTCGGCCCTGGACGTTCTATGTGCTGGCGACGCTGTTCACACTCTATGTGCTCGCACTCTACGGCCCGATGTTCTGCATCTACGTCCTGTCGTTTCAGGACATCCGCGGCGGCCTCGTCTTTCCGATGAAGGGCCACTCGCTGCACTGGTTCGTCGACCTCTTCACCCAGGTGCGGACCGGCGACGTCAAGGGCTCGTTCGACCGCTCGATCAAGCTCGCGGTCATCGTCACCGTCATCACGGTGGTGGTCTCGTTCCTCGCTGGGCTCGGCTTTCGCAAGCGCTTTCGCGGCGACACCGTCGTGTTCTACATGATGATCGGCAGCCTGGTTGCGCCGGGTCTCGTGCTCGGCCTCGGCACGGGGCTGCTGTTCCAGGCGCTCGGGCTGAATGCAAGCTGGTACACTTCGGCGCTCGGCGCGCAGCTTTCGTGGACGCTGCCGTTCGGCGTGCTGGTGATGTTCGCGGTGATGTCGCGCTTCGACCACGTCTGGGAGGAGGCGGCCTACGATCTCGGCGCCACCCGCTGGCAGTCGATCCGGCTGGTCATGATCCCGGTGCTGGCGCCCGGCCTGGTCGCGGTCGCGTTGTTCGGCTTCACGCTGTCCTATGACGAATTCGCCCGCAGCCTCCAGACCGCAGGCTCGCTCAACACGCTGCCGCTGGAGATCTGGAGCATGACGCTGAACGTCACCTCGCCCTCGCTCTACGCGCTCGGCACGGTGACCACCATCGTCTCCTTCGTCGTCATCGGCGCGAGCCTCGGCAGCATCGTGCTGATCCAGAAGAAGCGCGGCAACAGCGCGAAAGGCTAGAGGTTTTCTTGGAATGAACAGAGAGCGCGGCGATATCGAACTGGCGGGCGTCTGCAAGAGCTTTGACGGCGTGACCAACGTGGTCGACGGCGTCAACCTCAGGATCGCGGACGGCGCCTATTGCTGCTTCATCGGCCCCTCCGGCTGCGGCAAGACCACGATCCTGCGCATGATCGCGGGCCACGAGGACCCGACCGCGGGCGAGATCGTGATCGGCGACCAGAACGTGGTGGGGCTCGCGCCGGTGCAGCGGCGCACCGCGATGATGTTCCAGTCCTATGCGCTGTTCCCGCATCTCACGGTGCGCGACAACATTGCCTTCGCGCTGCGTGTGCGCGGCATGTCGAAGGCCGACCGGTTGCGCGCCGCTGACGCCATGATCGAGAAGGTGCGGCTGACCCAATTCGCCGACCGCCTGCCGGCGCAGCTCTCCGGCGGCCAGCAGCAGCGCGTCGCGCTGGCGCGCGCGGCGATCACCGAGCCAAGGGTGCTTTTGCTCGACGAGCCGCTGTCGGCACTCGACGAGCAGCTGCGGGTGCAAATGCGACAGGAGTTGCGGCGGATGCAGCAGGAGCTCGGCATCACCTTCATCCACGTGACCCACACCCAGCTCGAGGCGATCGCGCTCGCCGATCTCGTGGTGGTGATGGAGCAGGGTAGGATCAAGCAGGCGGGCGCCGCGCGCGACGTCTACGCCCATCCGCATGATCGCTACGTTGCCGAGTTCATGGGCGGCCAGAACGTGCTGTCGGGGCGGGTCGAGAAGGTGAACGGTGCGAGCTTTACGCTCGCGCAGGCCGCACCCTCGGGCATCGAGGTGCCGCTTCAGGCGCGATCCTCAATCAGCGTAGGCGACAAGGTCGATATCGCGGTACGTCGCGACGACGTCGCGCTGGTCCGGCCGGGGAGGCAGCTGCCGCCCGGCTGCACCACGTCGCTGCCGAGCCGGGTGCTGGCGATCGAATACCAGGGCTATTTCGTCAAGGTCATGCTCGACACCGTGCCGGACGACGCGTTCGTCGCCTACGTGCCCGAAAAGACCTTCTTTGCGGATCCCTTCACCGTCGGCGATGTCGTGATGGCCACCTGGGCCACCGGCAGCGCCCTTCCACTCGCCTAAGACCCGTCGCGCACAGGGAGTATGATCGTGCAGATATCCTTCACACTCAACGGACGGCCCACCACTGTCGATGTCGAGCCGGCGACGCTCGTCGCCGAGCTGCTGCGCGAGCAGCTCAATCTCACCGGTACCCATATCGGCTGCGACACCAGCCAGTGCGGCGCCTGCGTCGTGCATCTCAACGGTCTCCCCGTGAAGAGCTGCACGTTGCTGGCACCAGCGCTCGACGGTGCGACGCTGCTCACCATCGAGGGACTTCAGGGCGCGCCGGGCTCGAACCGGCTGCATCCGATGCAGGAGGCCTTTCGCGAACATCACGGCCTGCAATGCGGCTTCTGCACGCCCGGCATGCTGATGACCGCGGTCGCGCTTGCAACCGAGCAGCCGGATTTGACGGAAGCCGATGTCCGTCACGGCCTCGAAGGCAACATCTGCCGCTGCACCGGCTACCAGAACATCGTCGTCTCGGTCATGGCCGGCGCCGCCGCCATGAACGCCGTCAAGGGAGAGTGACCATGGGCAATGTGATCGGGATCGGCGCGTCACCGAAACGGAAGGAAGACCAGCGCTTTCTCACCGGACGCGGCAATTACGTCTCCGACATCAAGCGTCCCGGCATGACGGCCGGCGTGTTCGTGCGCTCACCTCATGGACATGCGAAACTGCGCGGCATCGACAAGAGCGCGGCACTCGCAGCAACCGGTGTCATCGCTGTCCTGACCGGGGATGACGTCGCCGACGATGGACTCGGTTCGCTACCCTGCGGCTGGGGCATCACGGACGCCAAGGGCGTGCCGATGAAGGAGCCGCCGTTCCCGATGCTGGCGCAGGACAAGGTGCGCTTCGTCGGCGACATGGTGGCCTTCGTCATCGCGGAGACGCCGGAGCAAGCGAATGCGGCGGCTGAGCTGTTGACGATCGATTACGAGGTGCTGCCCTCGGTGGTCGGCGTGCTCGAGGCCGTCCGGCCCGGCGCGCCGCAATTGTTCGACGACGTGCCGAACAACATCTGCTGCGACTGGGAGCTCGGCGACAAGGCCGCGGTGGAGACCGCATTCCGTAAAGCCGCGCATGTCGCGAAGCTCAGTCTCGTCAACAACCGGCTGATCGGCAATCCGATGGAGCCGCGCGCGGCTATCGCGGAATATGAGCCCGGAACCGATCGCTTCACGCTGTGGACCACCAGCCAGTTCCCGCACGTCGTGCGCTTCCTGATGGGCGCGCTGGTGCTGAATATCCCGCAGCACAAGCTGCGCGTGGTCGCGCCCGATGTCGGCGGCGGTTTTGGCGTGAAGCAGTTCCATTACGGCGAGGAGGCCGTGATCACCTGGGCCGCCAAGCGGGTGATGCGGCCGATCAAATGGGTGGCGAGCCGCTCGGAAGGTTACGTGTCCGATCGGCACGGCCGCGATCACGTCACCGAGGCCGAGCTCGCGCTCGACGAGAACGGAAAGTTTCTGGCCTTCCGCGTCAAGACGCTCGCCAATATGGGCGGTTACCTCTCGACCTTCGGCCCGAACATCCCGACCAACCTCTACGGTCCGCTGCTCGGCGGCGTCTACACCACGCCCGCGATCTACTGCAATGTGAAGGTGGTCTTCACCAACACCGTTCCTGTCGATGCCTATCGTGGCGCGGGCCGGCCCGAGGCGACCTTCGTGCTGGAGCGCATCGTCGATGTCGCAGCCAGTGAAATGGGGATCGATCGCGTCGAGATCCGCCGCCGCAACATGATCCCGAAGGAGGACTACCCGTATCAGACACCGGTGCTGGTGCAGTACGATTCCGGCGATCCGATGGGCTGCCTCGACGGCGCGCTGGTGGCCGCAAACGTCAAGAATTTCGGCGTGCGCAAGGCGGAGTCGGCGCGCAGAGGCAAATTCCGCGGGCTCGGCTACTCGACCTATGTCGAGGCCTGCGGTCTTGCGCCGTCGCGCTTCGCGGGCCGGCTCGGCGCCCGCGGTGGTCTCTATGAAAGCGCTACGGTGCGCGTACATCCGACCGGCCAGGTGACGGTCATGATCGGAACTCACAATCATGGCCAGGGCCATGAGACGACGTTTGCGCAAATCGTCTCGGAAAAGCTCGGCGTGTCATTTGAGAACGTCGACATCGTATTCGGCGATACCGACCGCGTGCAGTTCGGCATGGGTACCTATGGCTCGCGCTCCCTGGTAGTCGGCGGTGCGGCGCTGTCGAAGGCGACGGACAAGGTGGTCGCGAAGGGTAAGAAGATCGCGGCGCATCTGCTCGAAGCCGCCGAAGTGGATATCCAGTTCGAGGCCGGCAAGTTCTCGGTCGCGGGCACCGACCGCATGAAGACGTTTGAGGAGATCGCGGGCGCCGCCTACGTGCCGCATGACTATCCGCTCGAAGTGCTGGAGCCGGGGCTGGAGGAGCAGGCCTATTACGATCCCGTCAATTTCACCTATCCCGGCGGCTGCCACATCGCCGAGGTCGAGGTCGATCCGGAAACGGGCACGGTGACGCTGGTCAACTACACGGCGGTGGACGACGTCGGTACGGTCATCAACCCCATGATCGTCGAGGGCCAGTTGCACGGCGGCATCGTGCAGGGTGTCGGCCAGGCGCTGTTCGAGAACGCGGTCTACGACGAGGGCTCGGGCCAACTGCTGTCGGGCTCGCTGATGGACTACTGCATGCCGCGCGCGGATCACATGCCGATGATGAAGGTCGAGACGCATTCGACGCTGTGCACGCACACGCCGATGGGCGTGAAGGGCTGCGGCGAGGTCGGCACCATCGGCTCGCCGGCCGCCGTCATCAATGCGGTGGTTGATGCGCTCTCGCATCTCGGCGTCACCCATGTCGACATGCCGGCGACACCGAACCGGATCTGGCGCCTGCTTCAGAACGCGTCGCTGCCAGTCGCCGCGGAATAGGGAGGGATAACAATGAAACCGTTTGCCTATCACCAGCCGAGCGAAATTCCCGACGCGGCGAAGCTACTGACCTCGATCGAGGACAGCAAGCTCGTCGCCGGCGGCATGACGTTGATCCCGACGCTGAAGCAGCGGCTTGCGAGTCCGGTAGCGCTGATCGATCTCTCCAGTCTCGGAAACTTGAAGGGCATTGCCGACGACGGCGCAACGATTACCATCGGCGCGATGACGGCGCATGCGGTGGTGGCCGCCTCGAAGCTGGTGCAGGCAAGGATTCCCGGGCTCGCCGCGCTGGCCTCGATGATCGGTGATCCCGCTGTGCGCAGCCGCGGCACCATCGGCGGCTCGGTCGCGAACAACGATCCGGCCGCGGATTATCCCGCGGGCGTGCTCGGTCTCGGTGCATCCATCGTAACCAGCACGCGCGAGATTGTGGCCGACAAATTCTTCCGCGGCCTGTTCGAGACCGCACTTGAACCGGGCGAGATCATCACTGCGATCCGCTTTCCCGTGCCGCTCAAGGCGGGCTACGCGAAATTCAAGGCGCCGGCGTCACGCTACGCGCTGGTCGGCGTGTTCGTCGCGAAATTCGCCGATGGCGTCCGCGTGGCCGTGACTGGAGCGGGCTCCGGTGTATTCCGGGTGCCGCCGATGGAAGAAGCGCTGTCGCAAAATTTCGATCCGTCCGCGATCGCGGCGATCAAGATCGATACCGACGGCCTCACCTCCGACATCCACGCCGAAGCCGACTACCGTGCGCATCTCGTCACGGTGATGGCCAAGCGTGCGGTCGACGCGTCGCTCAGCTAGCTCTTTAGGGTTTATGATGACTGATGGTTCCGGCCGAACGGCCTTCCCGCCGGCGCCGACTGGCCTTGGCGCGCTCTCTGCAACCGAGATCATGGCCGGTTATCGGCGCAGGGCGTTCACCCCGTGCGATGTCGTCGACGACACGATCGCCGCGCTTGAGAAGACAGACGCAGCCTGCAACGCAGTGGTGACGCCGATGTACGAGCAGGCGAGAGCGGATGCCGACCGTCTCACCAAGGAAATGCGCGCAGGCGAAGCCATGGGGCCGCTCGCCGGCGTGCCGGTCACGATCAAGGATCTCGTCTTCGTCGCGGGCGTGCCGGCCTATGGCGGCTCTCCGCTGAACAAGGCATTCGTGCCCGAGGTCGATGCCGCCGTGGTGTCGGCGCTGAAGGCGTCCGGCGCGATCATCACCTGCAAGACCACGACCTGCGAGTCCGGCTACAAGCTGACGGCGGACAGCCCCGTCACGGGTACCACGCGAAACCCCTGGAATCCCGGTCGCACCAGTGGCGGGTCGAGCGGCGGCGCGGCGGCGGGCGTTGCCGCCGGCTGCGGCCCGATCGCGATCGGTACCGACGGCGTCGGCTCGATCCGCGTGCCCTCGTCGTTCTGCGGCGTGTTCGGCCTCAAGCCGACCTTCGGCCTGGTGCCGCGCTCGCCCGGCTTCTCGCCGCCGTCCTGGGCCTCGCTCGCCCACACCGGGCCGATCGCGCGCACGGTCGCGGATGCCGCGCTCGCGCTGGAGATCATCGCGGGCTACGATTTGCGCGATCCCGCGAGCCTGCCGGTGTCGCCGCGCCGCTTCGATACAAATCCCGCTCCGTTGAACGGCATTCGCATCGGTGCCAGCGCCGATCTCGGCTACGCCGCCGTCAGCCCCGACGTGCGTGCGGCCTTTGCCAAGGCGCTCGCCATTTTGGAATCCTGCGGCGCGCAGGTCAGCATCGATGATCCCGGTCTCGATCCCGGCATTCTCGAGCACACGCTGAAGCCGATCGCCTTCACCGAGCAGGCGGCGGCCGTTGCAGGCAAGACGATGGCCGATCTCGCGGACTCGGAGGCCGACTATCGCGATGTCATCAATGCCGGACGCCATTACAGCGGCACCGACTATATCGAGGCTGGCTACCGCCGCGGCCAGGCCCGCAACGCTTTCCTGAAACTGTTCGAGCGCGTCGATGCGCTGGTGACGCCGACGGTCGCGGTGACCGCGTTCGAGGCAGGCCAACTCGGCGTCGACCGCATCGACGGCAGCAAGATCGATCCGCATCTCGGCTGGTCGCCCTTCACCTGGCCGATCAACCTCGCCGGCCTTCCGGCCGCCACGCTGCCCTGCGGTTTTGATCGCGACGGCTTGCCGATCGGTTTACAGATCATCGCGCCCTGGCTCGACGAGCCAACCATCTTCCGGATTGCCGCAGCGTTCGAGCAGGGGCAGCCCTGGGCAAAATTCTGGCCGTCGCTGGCGCTGCGGGAGGAGGGGCGGGCGCGGGCGAGGGTGTGACGGACAAGGCGGACGTTGCGTCAGTTGGCCACGGACCCGGCCAGCGAACGATCAGACGATTTCAGGCACCTGACATCAGCCTCAAATCAGATTTTTCAGGTCTGCAAAGCTCGAACCTGTTGCCAGGCGAAGAAATTCGTTCCGCTCCGCAGGATCGAGCAACTTCGGCGCTGCCAAGAGGCGTAGTTCGCGACCGTACCAACGCAGCTTGTCGGCGGTAAGGCGTTGGCATCGTTCCGATCGACATATCTCAGAGCCTCGCTCTCGAGACGCTGCCCAATCGCCACAATCCTGCTACCGCTCGTAGGATGAGTCATCTGCCCCTGTTCCATCGCCGCAGTTGCGAAAAACAGGAAAGGTACTCCCAAGGCAAGGATATGGAGTTCGGCCATCGCGTCGAGCGCATATCCATCCGCTGCGCGCTCCTGCTCCTGCGAGGCAATGTTGGTGAGGGCGATCGTGTGGTTGAGAGCAAGATGTCCGAGTTCATGCAAGAGCAGGAAGCACAATGCGCCGTTGAGGCACTTGCTGGAGACGTCTTTGACGGACTCGTCCTGGTAGATCGAAGCATCAACGCCGAACGCTTCAAATGGCCCAGGCGGTGTCGAAGATGAGGGGGCAGCTGCCATGGCGGCAAACAGCATGCAAAGGATCAGGGCCTTTGCTTCGAGGGTTCGATGTAACCAAGCCCAGATACCCGCGTATTCGTCGAGCCACCTGATTGTCCGCAGAGGCAGTATCACCGCGCGTCTGTTTGGGTCAGCGCCGACGTGCAAGGGAAAGCCGGGGTCGGCCCCATACTCCGCAGATAGATTGACGGGAACCTCGAGCCCGACTCTTCCCAGGGCCGCCCTTCGGGTCGGCGTCATTGCAGCGAGTAGATTGGTCTCGAAAACATACCTCAGCCATGGTTCGTATTGGCCGCGGCTGTCTTCAAGTTGCTCTAGGCTGTAGAGGCCTGTCACGTGTCTGTCCGTCATTGAGCCGACTCATCTCTGACGCGAGTTCCGTGTTTAGCCGCGCGTTGTAGATTTCACTGACGGGGCCGTCTGACGGTATGTGTCCTTCTACGATCCTCATGAATGCGGCCGTATCACCCCAAGCGGGATTCCAGTTGCGCGCCATCAAGGCGACGCGAGCCTGGTGCGTTGCTCGTTCGACATCGGAATGGTCGAGATCGCGTGGGGAAGCGGCCGCAATCGCATTGAGTACGGCGATGTCGTTCTTGAGCCGTATTAAATCTCCAGAAGCGCTCTCGGTAGGGAGACCGAAGCGAACTAAGCGATTCTTAATCGGTCCCTTCTGCGACTCGTCGATAGTTACGACGGCGCCGAGACATCGCCACAGCAAAAAGATGCCAAAGCCGGCAAATACAATGCCGGGGCCGACCTTGGTCACGGTAACGATATAGCTGCCCCATTTCACATCGATGTTTGAATCGCCCAACGGGACGGTTTGAAACAACTCATAACCGAACCAGACGCAGAGAACCCCGGCGCCGACGATTGCGAGGCGCTCGATCGCGCGAGCCAAAGATACAAACGGCGTTGCGTCGCTCATGGGTGGCCGCCTTGACGATCAACTCATTGTTTATAGATGTTATGGTCGCTCTATGATAGATGTCTTGTACAAATTAACGTTTAGGATGTTTCTGCCGCGGGGAGGCTGACGTGCCGAATGACCCGTTTTTGAGCTTGTTTCTGTATTTCTGGCCCTTTCTGATCATTCTAGTTGTGATCGGAATCATGATCCGGGTTGTAATCTTCTTTGCATTCGCCTGGACGGCGATGAAGCAAATAAATCAGTTCCAGCGCCAGCTCGACGGAATCGTTCTCAACCTGCCGCCGCCAGGCTCGTACCCTTCTCATCAATGGATCGGAGAAGCGACCACATTGGCTACGACCTGGAACCAGTTGGCGCCGATACAACAGGCGCGATTGGAGAACCGAAAGGCCGATATCATGGCGACGTTCACGAGCGCTGGTGTGCCTTTCACCCCGCCGTCGGGCTGGCGATGATTGCCGTCATGTAGAGCCAGTAAATTATTAGCGTCATCACCCGAACGGGTGATGCGGCTGGCGGTGCGATCACGAGGCTGCGACGCTAGCTAAGAAAGATCGCGAACTGAAACCCGATGCAAAATGGGCCAGGCAACATCGGCTGCGCGGTTTCATGGGCTGTTGCAGGAAGCGGTCGAGAGGCCGCAATTCGACGTGGTCTCGCTGCGGGTCACGACAGCTCGATCGGCAGATCCCTGCCGCTGAGCTCTTCGTCGAGGCGCAGATAGTGCGCGAGATAATCGTGCAGCGCGGTCGCCGCTTTGGAGGTGGCGCCGCTCGATTTGTAGAGCAGGAGCTCGATCTTCGGCAGCGGCGGCAGGCCCTCATTCGGGCCGATCTCGCGCATCGCCGGCACCAGCGCGCTGCGGCCGAGCACGGTGACCGCCATGCCGGCGAAGGCTGCTGCCTGAAGTCCTCCGACGCTTTCGCTGACGCAGGCGATGCGCCAGCGCAAGTTCGCGCGCTCCAGCGTATCGATCGCGTAGTCGCGATAGATATTGCCGGGCGGCAGCAGCGCCAGCGGGATCGGGCGTTCCTGATGGGCAGCGGATTGTTCGCCGGTCATCCAGACCAGCTGCTCGCGCCGCACCACCTGACCGCCCGTAAAATCGTTCATGCGGGTAACGAGCGCGATGTCGACGTCGCCGCGCTTGACGAGGCCGACGAGCGGCGTCGACAGAGCACAGTTGAGCTCGACCTGGACGCGGGGAAACGACTTGCGGAACACGCTGAGGATCGACGGCAGCATGAACGCTGCATAGAGATCCGGCGTGCCGAGCACGACCTGGCCCTCGATCTCCTGCGACGCCAGTTGCGAAATCAGCTCGTCATGCAACCGCAGGATGGATTTGGCGTAGGTGAGAACGGTGGTGCCGTCCTCGGTCAGCATCAGCCGGCGGCCGGCGTGCTCGAACAATTGCTTGCCGGTGAGCTCCTCCAGCCGCTGCAATTGCAGGGTGATGGCAGGCTGGGTGCGGCCCAACCGTCGCGCGGTCTCGGTGATGCTGCCGGTCTCGACCACCGAGATCAGCGACCGGAGCATGCGGATGTCGAGACTGATGAGGTTCATGCGGCGTCCATATCGCCCAGAATTTATGCAAGTTCCATGCTAGGGGGCCGCGTGGCCCCGTCGTCCGTTATCTCGCCCGAGATGCTGTGGAGGCGGATTTTCCGCCGGTGCGGCCCTTGCGCACCGTATTCCAGAAATTCTCGGCCGCCCGCGTCATGCGAGCGCGCACGCGGAACAAGGAAATACTGATCGCGATATCCCAATCCTCGGCGCCCGCGCGCAGGAGCCGGCCGCTTTCGAGGTCGGCACGGACGAGGCTGAGCGGCGCCCATGTGATGCCGCGTCCCTCGCGCGCCATGTCGATCAGCAGCATGACCGGCGCGGAGAAGCTCGGAACGAGCCAGGCCGCCGGCTCCTTCGTCGCCAGGAACGACGTGACGATTCGCCCTACGCCGGAGCCGGGATGGTAGGCGAGATAAGGCAGCGGCGCTCCGGCCGCGCCTGGCAGTGCGTAGCGCGGCTTTGCCTTGCTGCGGCGTCCGCCACGTGCGGCCTTGGTGAGCGGCGCGCTGATCGGGATCAGCACGTCGGTCGAGAGCTCGATGCGCTGGAAGCGGTCCATGTCGAGCCGGCTCACCAGTGACGGATGATGATGCGCCAGAAGGAAATGCGCCTGCGCATCCAAGAGCAGCTTTTCGCAGCCGGCGAAATTGGAGGCGACCAGCTGCACGGCCGAGTTGGCGCGTGCGCTGTCCGAGCTCCGGATCCATTCCGGAAAGAAAGTTTGTGACAGCGCATGCGTGGCCGCGAAGGTGATGGTCTCGGCTTTCAGCCGCGCCATTTCGAGCGCTTCCTCCCGCCCGACCAGGACCCGTCGCAGCACGTCTTCGGCCACGGAACGAAAACTCTCGCCGGCCGGCGTCAGCGTGATGGTGTGTGTCGAGCGCTCGAACAGCGCCGTTCCCAGCCATTCCTCGAGCGACCTGATGCGGCGGCTCAGCGCCGGCTGGGTCACGTGCCGTCGCTCGGAGGCGCGCGAGAACCCGCCCTCCTCAGCGATGGCAAGGAAATCCTCCAGCCAAATCAGGTCCATATGACGTTTTGTCCTTAAATCATACCGATACGGCATTAGCGCCTGAAAGACCGCTGGTCCAATGTAAACGGCATTGAAAGACAAGAACAAAGCGCCACCACGCATGGCGCGACGATGTCGTGGGAGGAAAGCAAATTGCAGGTCGCCGCAACGCCGCTATCTGAGCCCATATCGAGGCCGGTTTCCGAAGGGCGCCGCAAACCGCTCTGGCGCGAGCAGTATGTCCTGGTGGTTGCCGGCGCCGCGCTCGGCGTGCTCTTCGGCGCCCTGTTTCCGACCGTCGCCGTCGATTTCAAGCCGCTCGCCGACGCCTTCATTTCGCTAATCAAGATGACGATCGCGCCGCTGATCTTCCTGGTCGTCGTCACCGGCATCGCGCAGGTCGGTGACATGAAGGCGGTCGGCCGCATCGGGCTGAAGGCCTTCGTCTATTTCGAGGTCGTGACGACCGTCTGCCTGTTGATCAGCTTCGTCGTCGTGCGCTGGGTTCAGCCCGGGGCGGGCGTGGCGCATGCCACCGCGCAGCAGGCCGAGACCGTCGCCCGCTATTCGCAAGCGCATGTCGGATCGCTGTCGGCCTATATCCAGCACATGATCCCGGAAAGTTTTGTCGGCGCGTTCGCGAGCGGTGACGTGCTCCAGGTGCTCGTGCTTGCGCTGCTCTGCGGCATTGGTCTCCTGCTGCTTGGCGAAAAAGCAGCACCATTGCGGACCGGGATGGAGCGGGTGACCGAGTTGGTGTTCAGCGTCGTCCATGTCGTCGTGGCGCTGGCGCCGATCGGCGCCTTCGGCGCCATGGCTTTCACGGTCGCCAAGTTTGGTGCCGCCACGCTCTATGCGCTGGCGCTGCTGGTCGGCACTGCCTGGGCAATCATGGCGTTCTTCATCTTCGTCATTCTCGGCACGATCTGCCGTTTGGTCGGCATTCGCCTGATGGATTTGCTGCGGCTGTTGCGGAACGAGCTGCTGGTCGTGCTTGGCACCTCGTCGTCGGAGACCGCGATCCCCGGCATGATGGAGAAGCTGCCGAAGGCGGGCGTCGGGCGCGCGGTCGCGGGCCTGGTCATTCCCTCCGGCTATTCCTTCAATCTCGACGGCGTCGCGCTGACGCTGCCGCTCAGCACCATGTTCGTCGCCCAGGTCTACGGCATCGAACTTTCGGCCGCGCAGCAATTGAGCCTGTTCGTCGTGATGTTGTTCACCAGCAAGGGCGCGGCCGGCGTCACCGGCGGCGCATTCGCCGCGCTCGCCGCGACCGTGATTGCCGCGGGGTTGCCGGCGGAGGGCTTGGCGCTGCTGCTCGGCATCGATCGCTTCATGTCGCTGGCGCGCGCCATCACCAACACCATCGGCAATGCGGTCGCCTCGATCGTGGTCGCGAAGTGGGATGGAGAATTCAACCGGGAGGACTGGGCTCAGTCCGCCGCTCAAATCCAGCGAGTGAAGTAAGGATCCATGGTTTTTAATATGGCTATCAACACCAATGAACTGCCCATCGTCGCGCTGACGCCGGGCGATTGCACCGGCGTCGGCCCCGAACAGATCGCGCGCATCCTGTCCGACGACCGGCTCGCTGACGCCGCACGTCTCGTCGTGATCGGCGATGCCCGCGTGCTCGAGATGGGCATGGCGCATGCCGGCGTGAAGTTGAAGGTCGAGCGGATCTCCTCGCCCAATGCGGCATCCTGGAGCAGCAGTGCGGTGCAGCTCGTCGATCTCGGCAACACCGATCCCGCGAAATGTCCAATCGGCAAGGCCAGCGCCGAATCCGGCCGGCTGACCGGCGAGACGCTGTCGCGCGCGATCGATTTCGCCAAGGCCGGCGAGGTCGACGCGATCACCTTTGCGCCGCTGAACAAGCGCGCGATGTTCGACGGCGGCTGGAAGTTTCCCGACGAGCACAGGATGTTCGCGAGCCTGCTCGGTCACAAGACCTATTTCTCCGAGATGAACGTGCTCGACGGGCAATGGATGTCGCGCGTCACCGGGCATCAATCGCTGCGCGAAGCGCTGGACGGCATCAATCCGGCCAGCATCACCGACTCGATCGAGCTGGTCGACCGCATGATGCGCAGAACCGGCGTCGCCAAGCCGCGCATCGCGGTGGCCGCGCTCAACCCGCATGCGGGCGAGGGTGGCCTGTTCGGCCGCGACGAGATCGAGATGATCCGGCCGACCGTGGAAGCCGCCGCAAAGACCGGGATTGCCTGCACCGGGCCGTATCCTGCCGACACCGTTTATGTGCGGGCGTTCGCCGGCGAGTTCGACAGCGTGGTGGCGATGTATCACGACCAGGGCCAGATCGCGACCAAGCTGCGCGGTTTCAACCGCGGCGTCACCGTCACCGCCGGGCTCGAGACCGTCTTTACGACACCGTCACACGGCACGGCGTTCGATATTGTTGGCCAAGGCCTGGCGAAGACCGGGGCGCTCGAGAGCGCGGTTCGCCTCGCGGCGCAATTGGTATCTATGAAGGTCAAGGAGGCATCCTATGCACACTGATCGCAGAACCCTGCTCCAGGCGGCGGCCGCGCTGCCGCTCGCCGCCGTCGGCACTAATGGCGCCTTCGCGCAAGTCCCGGCCGCGGCGCCTGCAGCCGCGCCGCCCAAGGACGTCACGCGCGCGCTCGCACATTATCTGGTGACCGCGGGCTACGACGACCTGCCGGCCAATGTCCGCAAGGAGGGCGTCCGCACGCTTCTGAACTGGGTCGGCGTCGCGATCGGCGGATCGCATCATCAGACGGTCGACATCGCGGTCGCGGCCCTCGGCCCATTCTCGGGCCCGCACCAGGCGTCTCTGTTCGGGCGCCGCGAGCGATTCGACATCATGAACGCGGCCTTCATCAACGGCGTGTCGAGCCACATCTTCGACTATGACGACACCCATCTGAAGACGATCATTCATCCCGCGGGCCCCGTGGCCTCGGCCATTCTCGCGCTGTCGGAACTGCAGCCGGTCTCCGGCAAAGAGTTCCTGAACGCGCTGGTGCTCGGCGTCGAAACCGAGTGCAGAATCGGCAACTCCGTCTACCCAAACCACTACGATGTCGGCTGGCACATCACCGGCACGGCCGGCGTGTTCGGCTCTGCCGCCGCCGTCGGCAAGCTGTTGAAGCTCAACGAGCAGCAGATGATCTGGGCGCTTGGTCTTGCCGCGTCGCAGCCGGTGGGCCTGCGCGAATCCTTCGGCTCGATGAACAAGAGCTTCAATCCGGGCCGCGCTGCCTCCAGCGGCATCTTCGCGGCCATCCTCGCCTCGAAGAACTTCACCTCGTCCGACTCGATGATCGAGGCCAAGCGCGGCTGGGCCAACACGATCAGCACCAAGCAGGACTACAACGAGATCCTCGGCGACCTCGGCAAACGCTATGAGGCAGCGCTGAACACCTACAAGCCGTTCGCCTGCGGCATCGTCATGCATCCGGCGATCGATGCCGCGATCCAGCTCCGCAACGAGAACAAGGTGACCGCGGACCAGATCGAGCGCGTCGACCTCAAGGTCCATCCGCTGGTGCTGGAGCTGACCGGCAAGAAGACGCCGAGCCAAGGGCTCGAAGGCAAATTCAGCATCTACCACGCGGTCGCGGCTGCGATCGTCGAGGGCGCCGGCGGCGAGAAGCAGTTCAGCGATCGCGCCGTGACCGATCCGACCATCGTCGCGCTGCGCGGCAAGGTGAATCCGGTCATCACTGCCGGCATCAAGCCGGAGCAGGTCGATCTCACGATCGTGCTCAAGGACGGGCGCAAGCTCAATCGTTACATCGAACACGCCATCGGCAGCGTCGAGGTGCCGATGACCGACAAGCAGCTCGAGACCAAGTTCTCCGATCTTGCCGAAGGCATCATTCCCGCTGCGACGATCCGGCATGTGATGGACGCCTGCTGGAATGTCGAGAACCTGCCGAACGCTGCCGACATCGCCAAGATGTCGGTCGCGGCCTGACCGCCAGGGAGAGCAGCATGCCGTCACGCCGCCATTTCCTGCAATCCGCCGGCTCGATCGCCGCCCTGGCCGCGACCGGTGGCCGCGCGGCCCTGGCGGCGGGCCCGGGCGTGACGGAGCGGCTCGCCCGCTACATGGTCGCCGCGCGCGACCAGGAGCTGCCGGCGCAGGTCCTGCTCGAATGCAAGCATCGCATTCTCGATACGCTCGGAGCGATGGTGTCTGGCTCGCGCATGCGGCCGGGCGAGATGGCGCTGAAATATGTTCGCACGCTCGGCGGCGACGCGCAGGCCTCCGTGGTCGGCTCCGATTTCCGGACCACGGCGGTCAACGCGGCGCTGGCCAATGCCATGTGCGCCCATGCCGACGAGACCGATGATTTCGAGCCCGTCACCAAGGCGCATCCGGGGTCCGCGGTCGTACCGGCCGCGCTCGCCCTCGGCGAACGGGAGCATCGCAGCGGCCAGGACGTCATTCGCGCCGTCGCGCTCGGCTACGATTTGACCTGTCGCCTGCTGATGGCGCTGGGCCCAGATCTCGTGCGCGGCTCGCATCGGAGCGCCGAGGGAACGTCGTCGACATTCGGTGCGCTCGGCGCCGCCGCCTCGCTGGCGCAGCTCGACGAGACCGGGATGCGTTATGCGATCTCCTATTCGGCGCAGCAGGTGTCCGGCCTCTGGAGCTGGGTCAAGGACAAGGACCATATCGAGAAGGCGTTCGATTTCGCCGGCATGGGCGCCCGCAACGGCGTGATGGCCGTCGACATGGTGAAGAACGGCCTGACCGGCGTCGACGATGTGCTCGACGGCACGCATAATCTCTTCATCGCGCTGTCGTCCGATCCGAAGCCCGAGGAGATGGTGAAGGATCTCGGCAGCCGCTTCTACGTCACGGAGACGGCGATCAAGACCTTTTCGGTCGGCTATCCCATCCAGTCGCCGCTGGATGCGACCCTGACGCTGCGCAAGCAGCATGGCCTGACCCCCGACAACGTGCGCAGCATCCTGGTCAAGCTTCCGACCGACGCGATGGGGATCGTGGGCGAGAGCGCGATGCCCGACGTCAACTGCCAGCACCTTGTCGCGGTCGCGCTGGTCAAGGGGGCCGTTTCGTTCAACGACAGCCACGATGTCGCGCTGATGCACGATCCCAAGATACTCGAACAGCGCGTCAAGGTGACGCTGGCCGGCGACAGGGCGCTGATGGATCCGGCTGCGCCGCGTGGCGCTGTCGTCGAGGTGACATTGACCGATGGCAAGAAGGTGGAGCACTTCACGAAGTATCCGCCGGGCACCAAGGAAAACCCGCTGAGCACGGAAGCGGTGGCGGCGAAGACGCGGGACCTGATTGCGCCGGTGCTGGGCCGCGACAGGGCCGAGAAGCTGATCGAGCAAGTCCGCAATCTCGAACGGCTTGACGACGTCGGAAAGTTAGGGCCATTGCTGACCGCGTGATGAATCAACCAATAACAAGACAAACATCGAGGAAATGCCCATGCGCGGGATATTGCGCCGCTCCTTTCTTGCCGCCTGCGCGGCTGTTCTGTTCTGCGGCGCCGCGGTAGCGCAGGACTATCCCTCCCGTCCGGTCAAGATCATCGTGCCGTTCCCGGCCGGGGGCTCCAACGACATCATCACCCGCATCGTCGCGCAGAAGCTGGCCGAACGGTGCGGGCAGACCTTCATCGTGGAAAATCGCGGCGGCGCCGGCGGCAATATCGGCGCCGAGACGGTCGCGAGCGCGGAAGCTGACGGCTACACGCTGCTGCTGACCGCGCCGCCGCCGCTGACCATCAACGGCTCCCTCTACAAGACGCTGCCGTTCGATCCGGCCAGGGCGTTCGCGCCGGTGGCGCTGATCGCGTCGGTGCCGATCATCCTGGTCGTGAATCCGTCGGTGCCCGCGAAGAACGTGGGCGAGCTGATCGCACTGGCCAAAGCCAAACCCGGCTCGCTGAATTTCGGCTCGTCCGGCATCGGTTCGACCAACCACCTTGCGGGCGAGCTGCTCAAGAGCACGGCCGGCATCGATATCGTCCATGTTCCTTATCGCGGCGCGGCGCCGGCGATGAACGACCTGCTTGCCGGGCAGATCCCTTTCATGTTCGACAACATTCCCGCGGTGCTGCCCCAGGTTCAAGGCAAGGCGATCAATGCGATCGCGGTCGCCGGTGCGAAGCGCGCAGACGCCTTGCCGGATGTGCCAACGGTCGCCGAGACCGTTCCCGGTTTCGAGGCCTCGTCCTGGTTCGGGCTGGTGGCGCCGGGCAAGACACCCGCGCCTGCGCTTGCGAAGCTGCGCAGCGAGCTCGAGGTCATCCTGAAGATGCCTGACGTCAAGAAGAGGCTCGCCGAGCTTGGCGCCGAGCCCGGCACCGTATTCGGCGAGGCTTTCGGCCAGTTCCTTGCCGAGGAGACGACGAAGTGGGGCAAGATCATTCAGGCCTCGGGCGCCACGGTAGACTAGGCAGGAAGACAGCGTCATGGATTTGAATCTGGGCGGCAAGGTTGCCGTCGTCACCGGCGGCAGCATCGGCATCGGACGGGCGATTGCCGCCGAACTCGCGCGCGAGCAGGCGCATGTCGTGATCGTCGCGCGCGACGCCGAACGGCTTGCGGCAGCCGCGCAGGAGATGTCGCGCGAGACCGGCCGGCGCGTGATCGCCTGCGCCGGCGACATGACCAAGCCCGACGATATCGAACGGGCAATGAACGCCGCGCGCGAGACCTTCGGTCGCATCGATATCCTCGTCAACAATGCCGGGGCGTCGCCCATGGGCCGGATCACCGAGACGCCCGATGCGACCTGGGCCAAATCGATTGAACTGAAGCTGCTCGGCTATGTGCGCTGCGCGCGCAGCGTCTTGCCGGCGATGCGCGATCGCCGCTGGGGCCGCGTCATCAACATCATCGGCCGCAGCGGCCATCAGCCGCGCGCGGCGTATATGGCTGGCGGCGCGGTCAACGCGGCGCTGCTCAACTTCACCTTGGCGCTTGCGGAGGAGTGCGCGCCCGACAATGTGCTCGTCACTGGCGTCAATCCCGGGCCGGTGCAGACCGACCGTTGGGACAGCCTGGTCTCGCAGGGCGCGACCATTGCGGGCCAGGACCGCGGGACGGCAAACGCCGCGGCGATCGCCTCGGTGCCGCTCGGGCGTGTCGGGCAGCCGCACGAAGTGTCCGGCCTTGTTGCCTTCCTCTGTTCAGACCGCGCGTCTTTCATTACTGGAACCTGCATCAATGTCGATGGCGGTGGGACGAGGTGTATCTAATGGCTAGCGAACTGCGGAAGATCGGTGTCAGCGACGATTGCGAGCTTGCGGTTCGCATCGACGACTATCTGTTGCCATGGGACATCAAGCCGCCGGTCGTGATGCTGCACGGGCTCGCCGAAAGCGGCGAAGCGTTCCGGCGCTGGGTGCCGTATTTCGCTACGCATCATCTCGTGGTACGCCCTGATTTGCGCGGCTATGGCGATTCGACGCCAATGCAGGGCGATTACGTCTATCGCTTCGCCGGCCTGGGCGACGACGTCATCCGGCTGCTGGACGCGTTGAAGCTCGACCGCGTCTTCCTGGTCGGCGGCAAGATCGGCGGGACGCTGGCGATGCATCTGGCGGCAAACTATCCGGATCGCGTGATCGCGCTTGCCGCGGTCGGTGCGCCGGCTTCGCTCACCTCGTTCTCCGAGCGGGCACCGACCTGGCGCAAGCAGATTCGCGAGCAGGGCGTCGAGGCCTGGGTGCGCGAGACCACGACCGGCCGGCTCGGCTCGTCGCTGCCGCTGGCGGTGCTCGACTGGTGGATCAGGCTGATGTCGAAGACGCAGGCCTCGACGCTCGAGGCCTTCCTGAAGATGGTGCCGACGGTCGACGTCATACCCGAATTGCCGCGGATCAAGCGGCCGACGCTCGTCATCACCACGACCGGCTCGGGGCTCGGCAGCGTCGATTCGGTGAAGGCGTGGCAAGAGACGATTCCGGGCTCGACGCTCGAAGTGCTGCCCGGGGATTCCTATCACGTCGCCGCAACGGACCCCGACGTCTGCGCGAGGTTGGTCCGGACGTTCTTCGATCGGCTCAAAACATGAGAGACGAGTCCGAATAAGGCCCACAAAGAGGCTCGGACGAAAACAAAAACAAATGGGAGGAACGATGAGCTTGAAGCAAATACTGGCCGGCTGTCTCGGCGCGACGGCGCTGTTGCATGCCGGCGCAACGATGGCGGCGAACGTCGAGATATCCGCGAGCGACATCGGCGGACAGGTGATCAGCGACAAGGGAGCCGAGGCCGGGGTCTGGGTGATCGCCGAGACGAAGGACCTGCCGACCAAATACGCGAAGGTGGTGGTGACCGACGATCAGGGCCGGTTCGTCATCCCGGATCTTCCCGCCGCCAACTACAAGGTCTGGGTACGCGGCTATGGCCTGCAGGACACGGCACAACAGGATGCCCGTCCCGGCAAGGCGCTGGACTTCAAGGCCGCCGCCGCCTCGCTCAAAGAAGACGCGCAGAACTATCCGGGCATGTATTGGTACTCCATGCTCGACATCCCCAAGCCCGAGGAATTTCCGGGCACTGGCGACAAGGGCAACAAGATGCCCGAGACCATGAAGTCGCAGGCCCAGTGGGTCGATACGGTCAAGAACATGTGCCAGTCCTGCCACGCGCTCGGGACGCGCGGAATTCGCGAGATCCCGAAGGTGTTCACCGACGGCTATGATTCCCACACCGCCTGGGCGATCCGCACCCAGGCCGGCCAGGCTCAGGAATACATGGCGACGGTGCTGGCCAGCATGGGCCCGGAGAAGGTCTACGACCTCTTCTCGAAATGGACCGATCGCATCGCGGCGGGCGAACTGCCTTTCGACAAGCCCGAGCGGCCCAAGGGCATCGAGCGCAATGTCGTTTACACGATGTGGGACTGGGCGGCACCGACGCGTTATCAGCACGATGCGATCTCGACCGACAAGCGCAATCCGCGCCTCAACGCCAACGGCCTGATCTACGGATCGTCGGAGGAGAGCTCCGATCTCGTGCCGACCCTCGACCCAGTGAAGAACATCGCGGGCACCATCAAGCATCCTTATCTCGATCCGAATACGCCGTCGTCGACCGACGCGCCGCGGGGCCCGTCGGCCTATTGGGGTGACGAGCCGATCTGGGATGGTCACACCAGCATTCACAACGTCATGATGGACGAGTTGGGCAGGGTCTGGTTCACCGCGCGCCTGCGCCCGCCCGCCAATCCGGACTATTGCAAGCAGGGCTCGGAGCTGCCGTCGGCAAAGATGGCGCCGCAGGCCACCTCGTTGCGCCAATTGTCGCGCTTCGATCCCGCGACAGGTAAGTGGGACCTGATCAACACCTGCTTCACGACCCATCACCTCTATTTCGACGATGATGCCAACCAGACACTGTGGACCAGCTCCGGCGGTCCCGGGCTCGGCGGCGGCCTGGTCGGCTGGCTCAACACGAAGCAGTACCGCGAGACCCACGACGACGTGAAATCGCAGGGCTGGACGCCATTGATCATCGACACCAACGGCAACGGCAAGCGCGACGCCTATGTCGAGCACAAGGACCCCGTCGATCCGACCAAGGATAAGCGCATCGCGGCATCCTTCTACGGCATCATGCCGAGCCCGGTCGACGACACGATCTGGGGCCAGGCGATGGATCGTGGCTTCTCGCGCATCGACCAGCCCGGCTACATCGTTCGCGTGATGCCCGGGCCGGATCCCGCAAACACCGCGCTGTCCGAAGTGTATCAGCCGCCAGAGGGCACGTTTGGTCCGCGCGGTCTCGACATTGGGCTTGATGGCGTAGTGTGGACGGTCTTGTCCAGCGGACATCTCGCGAGCTTCGACCGCAAGCTCTGCAAGGGGCCGCTGAACGGGCCGGCGACGGCGGACGGCAAGCAGTGTCCGGAAGGATGGAAGACCTGGCGCATGCCTGGACCGCAGTTCAGGGGGCTCGATGCCAGCGGCAGCGCCAACCACGCCTATTACGTCTGGGTGGACCGCTACAACACGTTCGGACTCGGCGCCAACGTGCCGATCGCGAGCGCCAACGGTAGCGAGTCGCTGCTCGCGCTGGTCAATGGCCAGTTGGTGAATCTGCGCAATCCGTATCCGCTCGGCTTCTTCACCAAGAACGTCGACGGCCGTATCGACGATCCCAATACGGGCTGGAAAGGTCGCGGGCTGTGGAGCACGACGGGAACACGTGCGAGCTTCCACGGGGAGGGTGGCAAGGAGGCCTCGCCCAAGGTCTACAAGGTGCAGATGCGGCCGGATCCATTGGCGCATTGAGTGTTTCGTCTTAAGAATAGCACCGCTCCAAAGGGGCGGCCAAGCCAGGGAATAGGACCATGACAAAGACCTCTCGACGTGACGTGCTCACTGCCGCAGCGGCAATGACCGCGGCGGGCCTCGCCGACACGGCACCGGCCGCGGCGCAGGCCGGGCCGAAGCCGATCTTCGCGGTGCCGATGGTTTCGATCCCGATCGTCGGCGAGACAAGCGTGTTCCAGGTACGCCGCATCTACTGCATCGGGCGCAACTACGCCGCGCACGCGATCGAGCGCGGCTCGGATCCGAACCGCGAGCCGCCGTTCTTCTTCCAGAAGCCGACCGATGCGATCCAGAACGTCGCAGTCGGCGAGGTCGCCGATCATCCCTATCCGTCGCTGACCAAGAACTATCATCACGAGGTCGAGCTGGTCGCCGCGCTGAAATCCGGCGGCAGCAACATCCCGGCCGAGAAGGCGCTGGACCATGTTTACGGCTACGCGCTCGGCCTCGACATGACGCGGCGCGATCTCCAGAACGGCATGGCCGCAGAGAAGAAGCCATGGGAGATCGGCAAGAGTTTTGACCACGCCGCGGTGATCGGCCCGATCCACCCGGCAAGCAAGACCGGTCATTTCGACAAGGGCGCCATTTCTCTGGCGATCAACGGGACCGTCAAGCAGAATTCGGATCTCAGCAAGATGATCTGGAGCGTGGCCGAGCAGATCGCAAAACTGTCGGAGGCCTTCGAGCTGAAGGCCGGCGACATCATCTATTCCGGCACGCCGGAAAATGTCGGACCGGTCGTGAAGGGTGACGTGCTGCTCTGCAAGCTTGAGGGCTTGCCGGATATGTCGATCAAGATCGTGTAACGGCGGCAGCCCTCTTCGCCTCTCCCCGCTTGCGGGGAGAGGCCGGATTGCATCGAGGATGCGATCCGGGTGAGGGGGAGTCTCCGCGAGTCCAGTTCTCACCGAGGTTGCGGATGCAGCCACTCACCTCAACCCTCTCCCCATAAGAACGGGGCGAGGGAGCGCACCGCCAGCTTGTCGGCGGGTCGTCTAATCCTGGAGGTGCTGCGGCACGGCTTGATCGCCACGTTGGGTTTGGTTCTCGTCATGATTGGTGCTCTCGCCGTGAAAGCCGAGGGGCCGAGCGACATCGCGCCAACGGGGCCGTTGCGCGTGGCGGTGGCCGTCGGCCCCGCCGCCTCGGCCTTCTGGACCACGCGCGATCCGGCGACGGGAAAGCCGCGCGGGGTCACCGTAGAGCTTGCCAAGGCCGCCGCGAACAAGCTGCACGTGCCGCTGCAACTCGTCGAATACCAGAGCTCTGACGAGATCGCCGCAGCCGGCGGCAAGGACCTCTGGGATATCTCCTTCATGCCGGCAGACGTCAAGCGCGAGCAGTTTGTCGACCAGGGGCCCGCCTACGTCGCATATATGAGTGGCTATCTCGTGCGCGCGGGCTCGGACATCCGCTCCGTTGCGGATGTCGATCGCGCCGGACTACGGGTCGGCTGCATCGAGGGGACATCGACGTCACGCACGGTCGAGAAGTCGCTGAGGCAGGCGAAGCTGACAAAGTTCGTGAAGCCGGAAGAGGCGGCCGAATTGATCGGCAACGGCCAGCTTGATGCGCTCGCGATGGGCATGGGGGCTTTGGGAGACCTTTCGCGAAAGCTGCCCGGAACCAAGGTGCTGGACGAGGTGATCCAGTCGACCGGCGTGGTCGTGGTTGTTCCCAAGGGCAAGGCCGTGGCGAAGGCTTGGGCCGCTCATTTCCTCGATGAGGCCAAGGCGGACGGCACGGTACGGCGCGCGCTCGACAGCAACGGATTCACCAGCGACAAGGTCGCGCCGTAGAGGGGAGCTGATCTGTCTCCGCTGGAACCGCGATTGGCGGCGGAGGTCTTTGAATTGCCGGAGTTCCATCGGCCATTGCCCCGTGTTGGGCAACGAACAAACCTCGTGCGGCCATATTTGAGTAAGAGTGATCTCCCGTGAGGGAGGCGCTCCGATGAAGAAAGCTCTGATCACTGCCATCGTGATGCTGGCTAGTGTGCCTGCAAGCGCCGTTGCGCAGGAGCGCGCTGGCGCTGCGGCATTGGGCGCCGTGTCCGGCGCCGTCGTGCTGGGGCCGATCGGCGCGGTCGCGGGCGCAGTGGTCGGCTACACCGCCGGACCTTCGATCGCTCGGTCTTGGGGCGTGAGAGGTTCGCGGTCGGCAAGACACCGGCAGCCGCCTCGTCGCGAGGCGTACCGCGCAACTGCGACCAACGCTCCGCCGCGCACACGCGAGGCGATGGATGCCAACGGTCAGATGAGAGCCGCCAGCAATCCGAATCCGCCGGTTCAGGCCGCGCCTGCGGCGCAGCCTGTTCAAGCTGCGCCTGCTGCGCCGGCGGAGACTTCGACGCCGCCCGTTCAGGGATTCGAATGAGGCTACGGCTCTAAGCCGCGGTGGTCTTCGGCCGTAGCCGATCGACCGTCCGCGCGATCAGCGCGGCCACTTCGTTGACCTTCGGCCCGATACGGAATTCGGGTCCGGCGACGACGACTGAGAGCCGGCGGTCGCCGATCGGCAGCGGGATCGCGGCCCCCGCAAGGTCGCGGCTGTAGTCGCCGAAGCTCTGGCAATAGCCGCGCTGAATCGAATTGCGCAGCTCCGCTTCCACCGCCTCGATGCTGATCGGCGTCGACGGGCCGTACTGCTTGAACTCGATCTTGCGATAAACGGAATCGCGTTCTTCCGGCGAATATTGCAGCAGCAGCGCGCGGCCACTTGCCGTGGCATGGATCGGCACACGGTGGCCGATGGTGGCGAAATAGCGGATCGCGGCCTGGGACTCGACGACGTCGATGAAAACGGCCATCACGCCGGCCGGCGCCACGATCGAGGCGGTCTCGCCGGTCTCGGTGGAGAGATCGGCGACCAGCGTATGCGTCCACGGCGGTAGCGGCTCGACCTCCGAGATCATCCGCGCCATCGCGAGCCAGCGCGGCGTCGGATAGAAGCCGGCGCGCGGGCGAGGCTCATAGAGGTAGCCCTTCTCCGACAGCGTCGCGAGCAGGTTGAAGGTCGACGAACGCGGCCAGCCGAAATGATCGGCGATCTCCGCAAGCGTCGCCGGCTTCCTCGTTTGCGCGAAGAATTCCATGATCTCCAGGACGTTTGCGGCTTGGCGAACGATCATTCTTTGGTCCCGTCTGTCGCGACGCGTTGTCCTTCTACGGCTGGCCGAGGATTTTCTTCGCGGCGCGAAGATGCGGCTTGTCGATCATCATGCCGTCGAGGCGTAGCGTGCCGGAGTTCGGATTACTTGCGAACGCCGCGATGACTTTTTCCGCCCATGTGCGCTCGGCCTCGGTCGGTTCGAACGCGGCGTTGACGACGTCGACGTGCTTGGGATGGATCAGCGCCTTCGCGGAGAATCCATCACGTCGCGCCGCGCGCGTTTCCTGTTCGAGCCCCACCAGATTGTCGATGTCGGTATAGACGGTGTCGATCGGCGCGACCTCGGCTGCGGCGGCCGCCATCAGGCAGAGATCGCGCGCGAGGCGATAGGGGCTGTGGAACACACCGCCCGACGCCTTTTCGGTCGCGCCAAGCGACGCCGAGAGGTCTTCCGCGCCCCACATCAGGCCGGCGAGGCGAGGGGAAGAGTCCTTGTAGGTGCCGAGGCCGAAGATCGAGCCTGCGGTTTCGGTGGCGACGCAGACGATGCGCGTCGCACCGACCGTGATTCCTGCTGCCGCCTCGAAGGCTTCGAGCCAGGTCGCGACCTGCCGCACGTCGTCGCCGCCGCGCGATTTCGGTAGCACGATGCCGTCGGGCGCGCCGGGCATCACTGCGGCCAGATCGGCGAGCGTCATGCCGGTGTCGAGCGCATTGACGCGCACATAGAGCTGGTGCGGACCGCGTCGGCCCTTCAGCATCGCGAGCGTCAGCGTGCGGGCCTCCGCCTTCTTATCGGTGACAACGGAGTCCTCGAGATCGATGATCAGCGCGTCGGCGTTGCCTTCGCTCGCCTTTTCGAATTTGCGCGGGGAATCGCCTGGCACGAACAGCATCGAGCGCATCAGACCGGCCTCTTGTGCATCATCGCCATGCGGCGGCATTTGCCGACGATCTCATCGTTCTGGTTGTAGGCGTGATGCTCGAACTCGACGATGCCCGCCTTGGGGCGCGATTTGGATTCCCGCACAGAAAGCACCTTGGTCGTCGCCCGCAGCGTGTCGCCATGGAAGACCGGTTTCGGAAAGGTGACGTCGGTCATGCCGAGATTGGCGACGGTGGTGCCCATGGTCGTATCATAGACCGTCATGCCGATCATGATACCGAGGGTGTAAAGGCTGTTGAAAATGCGCTGGCCGAACTCGGTCTGGGCCGAGAAGTGCGCGTCGATATGCAGCGGCTGCGGATTGAGCGTCAGCAAGCTGAACATGGTGTTGTCCATCTCCGTGACGGTGCGGGTCAGCGGATGCCTGAACTCCCGGCCCACGGAAAAGTCCTCGAAATAAAGCCCGGCCATCGCGGTTTCCTCCCTGTGTTGTTGCGATTTGGCTAGCGCTGCCGTTAAGGCGGCGGCGCCAAATGAACTGCTTTTTGTTGCGCGAGCTCTTCGATCTCGTCCGCCGAAAAGCCGGCCTCATGCAAAATGTCGCGGCCGTGCTGGCCGAGCGTTGGCGCGGGATCGGCCGGCTCGGGCTGGGTCACGCTCCAGGTCGACGGCACGCGCATCTGGCGGATGCGGCCTTCCACGGGGTGATCCACCGTCTTGAAGAACCCGACCGCGTTGAGATGCGGATCGTCCAGAATGGTCTCCAGCGTATGCATCGGCATCACCGGAATGTCGGCGCGCTCCAGCAGCTCGCGCCACTCCGCGCTCGTGCGCGTCAGGAAGATGTGGCCGATCTCCTCGTAAATCTCGTCGATATGCCTGGTGCGCGCAGCGTGGTTGGCAAAGCGCGGCTGCTGCAGGAATTCCGGCCGTCCGATCGCCTCGAAGAAGCTGCGCCAGTGCTTGTCGTTGTAGATGAGGACGCAGAGATAGCCGTCGCTGGTCTTGTAGGGTTTTCGATAGCGCGAGAGCAGGCGGGCATAGCCGCCGTGGTCGAGCGGTGGGTCATAGGTGAGCCCGCCTAGATGGTCGACCAGCACGAACTCCGTCATCGATTCAAACATCGGCACGTCGATGCGCTGGCCGACGCCTGTGCGCTGCTGGTGCATCAGCCCGCCCATGATGGCGTTGACCATCATCAGGCCGACAATGCGGTCGGCGATCGTGACGGGAACGTAGCGCGGCGTTCCGTCGCCGGCGGCTGCGAGCAGCGTGGGGATGGTGGCGGCGCCCTGGATCAGATCGTCGTAAGCAGGCTTTGCGGCATAGGGGCCGGACTGGCCGTAGCCGAACGCACCGACATAGACGAGGGCTGGATTAATCGCGGCCAGCGTCTCGTAATGGAGGCCGAACCGGGCCATCGCCTGCGGGCGCACATTATAGACGAGTGCGTTGGCGCGCTTGGCCAGCCGCAACAGCGTGTCGCGTCCTTCCGGCTTCTTGAGGTCGAGGACGATGCTGCGCTTGCCGCGGTTGGCGTTGAGAAACATCCCGCCCATGCCGGGCGTTCGGCCGGGACCGATCTGACGAACGATGTCGCCCTCGGGGCTTTCGACCTTGATGATTTCAGCGCCCATGTCCGCCAGCACCTGGGTGCCGTAGGGGCCCATCAGCACGGAGGTCAGGTCGAGAATGGTGAAGCCGGCGAGCGGTCCCATAGGGCCCTCATTGGGTGCATTCATATACGTGGAGTTAGAATTCATAAAACGTGCCGGTGTCAATTCGGCGAGCCCAGGTCACGGCGCATAGCTCCATGCACTGTTCATATACTTGACAGATAAATTCACATATATGTATTTTTGTCTCAAGCAAGAATTGGAGTGAGGGCCGGACGGTAGGCAGCGACAGGCTGCGGCCGTCGGCATGGGGACGCGCCAAGGAGAACGAGATGAAGACGAACCTGGTCTGGGCTGCCGCGGCGCTCGCACTCTCGCTACCGGTCTCGACGATGTCGGCGCAGGCGCTGGAACTGAAGGTCGCCGACTCCTTCCCCGCCGGCCACTATCTCGTCCGCCTGATGCTCAAGCCCTGGATGGATGACGTCACCAAGCGCACCAACGGCGCGGTGACCTTCACCTATTATCCGAACCAACAAATCGGCAAAGCCGCGGACATGCTGCGGCTGACCCAGTCCGGTGTGGTCGACATCGGCTACATCGGACCGTCCTATGTTTCCGACAAGATGCCGTTGTCGGAAGTCGCACAATTGCCGGGTGCGTTCCAGACCAGCTGCCAGGGCACGCTGGCCTATTGGAAGACCGCGCGCGAGGGCCTTCTGGCCAAGCAGGAATATGCGCCGAACAAGATCAAGCTGCTGATAGCCGTGGTGCTGCCGCCCTATCAGGTGTGGACCGCCAAGCAAAAGGTCGAGACGACCAAGGACATGGGTGGCCTAAAGCTGCGCACCACCGGCGGCGCGCAGGATCTGACGCTGCGCGCGCTGAGCGCCGTGCCGGTGCGCATGGCTGCGCCCGATGCCTATGAGTCGCTGTCGCGTGGCACGATGGACGGGTTGCTGTTCCCGATGGAGAGCGTCGTCGCCTATGGGCTCGAAAAGTTGGTCAAGCACGCGACCGAAGGCGTCAGCTTCGGCAGCTTCATCGTCGCCTACTCGATCAACCAGTCGGTTTGGGACAAGCTGCCCGAGGACGTGAAGAAGGCGATGAACGAGGCCTCCGAGGCGATGGAGCCAACGGCCTGCGCCCAGGTCGACAAGGAAACCGAGACGACCAAGAAGCATCTCCAGGACGAGGGCGTCAGCTTCGACCCGCTGCCTGAGGCCACGCGCGCCGAGATGAAGGACAAGCTGAAGGGCGTCGGCCAGGAATGGGCGGCCGGTCTCGACAGCCGCGGCAAGCAGGCGTCCGCCGCGCTGAAGGAGTTCGAGGGCCTGCTCGCCGCCGGCGGTACCAAGTAATCCGACATCGAAAAAGGGAGGCGCGAGAAGTGATCAAGCGGGCAGGAGACGTGCTTGGCGCGCTGGAGCGTGCGCTGACGGTGATCGCGGTGGTGTTCCTGTTCGTGATCATGGTGCTTGTCGTGACCGACGTGTTCATGCGCTACGCGCTGAACCGTCCGTTTTCTTTCACCTACGACCTGATCGGGCTCTATCTCCTTGCCGGCGTGTTCTTCTTCACGGTTTCGGATGCCCTGCGCGAGCACGCCCATGTCGGTGTCGACATCCTGTTGTCGCGCTTCTCGCCGGCGGGACGGCGGCTGTCGGAGATCATCACCGCGCTGGCCGGCTTGTTCGTGTTCGTCCTGATCTGCAAGGTCGGCCTCGAGCGTGCGATGGAAAATTACGAGCAACATGACGTGCTGGCCGGTGCCATTCCCTGGCCGACCTGGATCTCGGCGGCGCTGGTGCCGCTCGGCTGCGGCGTTCTGGTGCTGCGGCTGCTGCTCCAGCTCATCGGCAATGTGCTGAGCCTTGTGAGCGGGCGCGACCTCTATCCGCTGCCGCCGGTGACCGGCGTCGGCGAAGCGCGAAGCTTTGAGTAACGGCAGGCATCCATGACACCTTTCATCGTTCTCGCCCTGCTGTTCGGCCTGCTCGCGCTTGGCACGCCCGTCGGCTTCGCCATGGCCTTTTCAGGCTCGGTTGGCCTCGTCATGGTCGGCGGCTGGGGCACACTGTTCGGCATCCTCCAGACCGCGCCGCTCTCGACCGTCTCGTCCTATGAGCTGATCACCATTCCGATGTTCCTGCTGATGGCGGACCTCGTGCTGCTGTCGGGCGTCGCGGACGATCTGTTCAAGACGGCATCCGCCTGGGTCGGCCGTATTCCCGGCGGGCTCGGCATGGCCACCGCGCTTGCCGGCGCCGGCTTCGGCGCGATCTGCGGCACCTCGACCGCCTCGGCCGCGACGCTGTCCTCGACCAGCCTGCCGGCGATGATCCGCCAGGGCTACGAGCCCAAGATGGCGGCTGGCGTGGTCGCGATCTCCGGCACGCTCTCGATGCTGCTGCCGACCAGCGTCGCTCTCGTCATCTTCGGCCTGCTGGCCGAGGTGAATATCGGCAAGCTCCTGATCAGCGGCATCATCCCCGCGATCCTGGTGACCATCACCATCATGGCCACGATCTATTTCCTGGTCTGGCAGGATCCCTCGCGGGCACCGGCTGCGAAGTCGGTGCCCTGGCGGGAGAAGTTTGCGCTGCTCTGGCAGGTCTCGCCGATGGTGGTGCTGTTCTCGATCGTCACCGGCACCATCTACCTCGGCGTTGCGACGCCGACGGAGGCCTCCGCCTTCGGTGCGTTCGGCGCGTTCCTGCTCGCGATCGTCAAGGGCAAGATCACCCCGTCATCGCTCTACAGGACACTGCTGCGTGCCTGCCAGGGCACCTGCATGATCATCATGATTTTGGTCGGCGCGTCGATCTTCGGCTACTTCTTCACGCTCACCCACGTCACGCAGGACCTTGTCGCCTGGATCGGTTCGTTGCCGGCCTCGCGCTGGGTCATCATCACCCTCATCCTGTGCGGCTACATCGTGCTCGGTTCCTTCATGGACCAGATCGCGATCCTGGTGCTCACGGTGCCGATCGTACTGCCGCTGATCAAGACTCTCGGCTTCGATCCGATCTGGTTCGGCGTCATCAAGATCGTCACCGCCGAGGTTGGCATGATCACGCCGCCGGTCGGGCTCAACTGCTTTATCGTGGCCCGCTACGCCAAGCGGCCGGTGGCGGAAGTATTCCACGGCACCTTCCCGCATTTCATCGCGCACCTGATTGTCATTGCGATCCTGGTGGCGTTTCCGAGCATCATTCTCTGGCTGCCCTCGCAGATGGGGCGCTAAGCTCGGGGCCCTCGCGGCTCCCAATAAGGAGATCAAGAACATGGATTTCGCGCTCACCGATCAGCAGGAAGCCATTCGCGACGCCATCGCAAAGATCTGCGAAGGCTTTGACGACGCCTATTGGCTGAAGAAGGACCACGACGGTGGCTTCCCGCACGACTTCCACAAGGCGCTGGCCGATGCCGGCTGGCTCGGCATCTGCGTGCCGGAGGCCTACGGCGGGTCCGGTCTCGGCATTACCGAAGCGGCGATCATGATGCGCACCATTGCGGAATCCGGCGCCGGCATGTCCGGTGCGTCCGCCGTGCACATCAACGTGTTCGGTCTCAATCCCGTCGTTGTGTTCGGCACCGAGGAGCAGCGCAAGCGCATGCTGCCGCCGATGGTCGAGGGCCGCGAGAAGGCGTGCTTCGCCGTCACCGAGCCCAACACCGGCCTCAACACCACGCAGCTCAAGACGCGTGCGGTCGCCAAGAACGACCGCTACATCGTCAACGGCCAGAAGGTCTGGATCTCGACCGCGCAGGTCGCGCACAAGATCCTGCTGCTGGCGCGCACCACGCCGCTGGAGGAGGTGCGCTCGCCGACGCATGGCCTCAGCCTGTTCTACACCGACTTCGACCGCAAGAAGATCAAGGTCCACGAGATCGAGAAGATGGGCCGCAAGATGGTCGATTCCAACGAGCTGTTCTTCGAGGATTTCGAGATCCCGATGGAGGACCGCATCGGCGAAGAAGGCCGCGGCTTCCAATACATCCTCGAAGGCATGAACCCCGAGCGTATCCTGATCGCCGCGGAAGCGGTCGGCCTCGGAAAACTGGCGCTGTCGCGCGCCACCGAATACGCCAAGACGCGCGTCGTGTTCAACCGTCCAATCGGCAAGAACCAGGGTATCCAGCATCCGCTTGCGATCAACTGGGTCGAGCTCGAGGCGGCCTGGCTGATGGTGATGTCGGCGGCCTGGCAATATGACAAGGGCCTGCCCTGCGGCGCTGGCGCAAATGCCGCAAAATATTTGGCGGGAGAAGCCGGATACCACGCCTGCGAGCAGGCCGTGATGACCCATGGCGGCTTCGGCTACGCCAAGGAGTTCCACGTCGAGCGTTACCTGCGCGAAGTCTTGATCCCGCGCATCGCGCCGGTCAGCCCGCAACTCGCGCTCAGCTTCATCGCGGAAAAGGTGCTGGGGCTGGCGAAGTCGTACTAGGCTGAAGCCCGGACTTTACGGCAGGATCGACATGAACCTCGCTCACCATCTCCTGCGTGCCGCCAAGGCGAATGCATCTGCGCCGGCGCTGTTCAAGGGACTGACGCCGGTTTCCGATTACGGCGGTCTTGCCACAACGGTAGCGTCGCTGGCCGCATCGTTGCGGCAGCGCCTTGGTCTCGCCAAGGGCGACCGCGTTGCCTTGCTGATGAAGAACGTGCCCGACTACGTCGCCTGTCTCTACGCCTGCTGGCATGCCGGGCTGGTCGCCGTCCCCATCAATTCAAAACTGCATCCGCGCGAGGTCGCGTTCATTCTCGACAATTCGGGCGCCGCGGTCGTCTTTGTGACCGAGGACATGGCGGGTGTTGCTTCGGAAGCCCTGGCGCTCGGCACGGCCAAGCCACGCATCGTCGAGGTCGGATCGGCCGAGTATCGCGGGTTAGGGAAGAGCGAGGGCATCGCCATCGCCGATGTCGCGATCACCGACCCCGCCTGGATCTTCTACACCAGCGGCACCACCGGCCGGCCCAAGGGCGCGGTGCTCAGCCATCGCAACTTGCTCGCGATGGCGCTGAATTATCTCGCCGAGATCAATCCGATCGCGCCGGGCGAGGTGCTGCTGCATGCCGCGCCGATGTCGCACGGCTCCGGCCTCTATATGGTGCCGCATGTGCTCGGTATGGGCGCGCAGATCATTCCCGAGAGCGGCCGCTTCGAGCCGGACGAGATTCTGGAGCTGACGACGAAACGCGACGGCATCTCCTTCTTCGCCGCGCCAACGATGGTGCGGCGCCTCACTGTTGCGGCAGAGGCGGCGGGCACGACCGCGCCGGGGCTGAAGACCATCATCTATGGCGGCGGTCCCATGTATGTCGCCGATTGCAAGGCGGCGCTCGCGGTGTTCGGGCCGAAGCTTGTGCAGATCTATGGTCAAGGCGAGACGCCGATGACCATCACCTATCTGCCCAAGACCATGCATGTCGACGCCGGCCATCCGCGCCACGAGGAGCGGCTGGCTTCGGTCGGCATCGCACAGGGCGTGGTGCAGGTCCGCACGGTGGACGAGGCAGGGCGAGACATCGCGCCAGGTGAGATCGGCGAGATCATCGTGCGCGGCGACACCGTGATGTTCGGCTATTGGCAGAATCCGGAGGCGACCGCGAATACTCTGCGCGACGGCTGGCTCTACACCGGCGACATGGGCGCCTTCGATGCCGACGGCTTCCTCACCCTGAAGGACCGCTCCAAGGACGTCATCATCTCCGGCGGCACCAACATCTATCCGCGCGAGGTCGAGGAGGTGCTGTTGCGGCACGAGGCCGTCGCCGAGGTTTCCGTGATCGGCCGGCCGCATCCGGAATGGGGCGAGGAGGTCGTGGCCGTCGTCGTTCCCGCGGCGGGCAAGAGCGTGAGGCGCGACGAGCTGGACCAGATGTGCAACGCCTGGATCGCGCGGTTCAAGCGGCCGAAGCATTATTACGTCACGGGCGAGCTGCCGAAGAACAGCTATGGCAAGATCGTCAAGACGGAGCTGCGCACGCTCCTGAGCGAGTCCTCCGCGCGCCTAGTGCCAATGGACTGACGCGGAGATGGCTACGGACACGTCGCCGATCGACTTTACCGGCCTGATCCGGGAAGGCGATCTCGTCGTGTGCGGGCAGGCGACGGCGGAGCCGGTCACGCTGACTGAAGCGCTGGTCGCGCAGGCGCAGCATCTGCCGTCTTTCCGCATGATGGTCGGCGCGTTGTTTTCGGACACGTTCTCGGCGGCGTGCGCGCCCAATGTCTCATTCCTGAGCTATGGCGTGATCGGCAATGCGCGGCGGCTCGCCAAGGCGGGGCGACTGGATGTGATCCAGAGCAATTACAGCGCCTTCTGTGCCGACTTTGCCTCGCATCGCCACCGTGCCGACGTGGTGCTGGTGCAACTTGCAGAGTCCGGGGACGGCCGGCTCAGCGCGAGCCTTTCCAACGACTACGTCATCGACGCTGCGCGCGGCGCGCGCCTCGTCGTCGCCGAGATCAATCCGGATGCGCCCTGGACGTTTGGCGCGGAATGGCCGGAGGACGTGCCGATCCATGTGCGCGTGGCTGCCCGCCGTCCGCCCGTCGAACTGCCGCCGACGCCGCTCGACGACGTCTCGCGGCGCATCGCGCCACATGCAGCCGGCCTGATTGCCGACGGCAGCACGCTCCAGTTCGGCGTGGGACGGATTCCGGATGCGGTCCTGTCCTCGCTCTCGCATGCGCGCAATCTCGGCATCCATTCCGGCCTGATCAACGACGCCTTCGTCGATCTGATCGAGCGGGGCGCGGTGACGAACGCGGAGAAGGGGATCGATGCCGGGATCACCGTCACCAATCAGGTGATCGGCACCCAGCGGCTCTATCGCTTCGTGCATCAGAACAGGGCAGTTGCGGTGCGTCCGACGTCTTATACACACGGCCAGAACGTGCTGGCGCGGATCAACCGGCTGGTCGCGATCAATTCGGCGCTTCAGGTCGGGCTCGATGGCAGCGTGAATTCGGAGACGCTGAATGGCATTGCAATCGGGGCGATTGGTGGCCAGCTCGATTTCGTGCGCGGCGCCAATGGGTCTCCTGGGGGGCAGGGCCATCATCGCGCTGCCGGCGACGGCGTCTGACGGGACGAGTCGGATTGTCGCAAACGTCGAAACCGTGACCACGCCGCGCGCCGACGTCGATGCCATCGTGACCGAATGGGGGGTCGCGGAGCTGCGCGGCTGTGGGCTTGCCGAGCGGGCGCGCCGCATGATCGCGATCGCGGCGCCCGAACACCGCGACGCGCTCTCCGCGCAGCTTCGCGCCGCGCGCTAGCCGCCCTTAGTTCATCATCGCGAGCGTCGGCCGCTGGGTCTCGCCGGACTCGATGATCCCGGGAAGATCCGTGACCTCGCCCGCGAGCATGTCTGACATCCGCCAGAACAGATGGGCGAGGCGGGAGAACACCAACCGCTCGCGCTCGGCGGCGAGCGTGCCGTCCGGGATCGTCACGGTTTCGAGGCCGACCACTTTTTTGAAATCGGGCCAGATCGTCATCGATTGCGCGATTACGGAGTAGCAACGCGGATCGTCATCGCTCTCGTCCGGCGCGGGCGGCAAGCCCGGATATTGCACCGGCGCCGCATAGAACTTGTAGGCACCGTAGCCGAGTCGGAACAGGAATTTTTCGGAGACGGCGACGTCGTTGGCAAAGGACACCAGCCGCGCCTCGCTCAGTACCTCCGGTTCGATAGCGCTAAGGTCCGATGCCCGTAGCGCCGAGCAGAAGGCGAGCTCGCGATGATGTTCTCTGAGCAGATTGGCCAGCGGTTGTTGCTGTTGCACGGTGTCAGTGAGCAGGATGATGGTCTTGAGCATCTGTGATGTCCGTCAGGGGAAGAGATGGCGTGCAGTCATGACCGAATCGCTGGATGCGTGGGCGGCGAAGAAATCGTTGGCGATGCGCTGTCCCGGCGCGATCTCCAGGATGCGATAGCGCGCAAGGGCAGCGGCGTCGCGCGCGGCGCCGACGTCCTCCTGCCAGGCGCAGAGCGACAGCTCCAGGCGGCCATATCCGCCGCAGTCGGTTGCGTAGGCGCCGGTCACGGCCTCCACGGTGGCAGCCACCGCGCCTGCGTCGCTAGCCGAGATGTCGCGCAGGATTACGGAGATGCCGTTGCCGGCTTCGGCCTTCGACGTCATCACCATGAAGGCGTCACGGGCGCCGGCGCGGCCGGCGCGGCGCGCCACGCGCACAAGGTTCGCAAAGGCTGGATCAGGTCCGAGCTCCATCGTCGTCGTCTGCCGGTCATGGAGGATCGTCGCGCGGGTCGCGCCGAGGTCGCCCTTCAGCGCATGATAGGACCGCGGCAGCCATACCGTGTCGAGCGGCACCTGCGACGTGGTCAGGCTCCAGGCCTGGTCGAGCAGATAGCCTTCCCAGATCGCGGGATAGGACGCGGCAAGCTGCTGCCATGCGCGAAGCAGCCGTTCCGCGCGCACGGAGCGGCCGAGATAGAGCGTGCGCGCTGACATCTCCCAGCGGTTCCATTTGTGGAGCGCGACGTCGCAGCCGAGGAAGGACGGCAGCAAAGGCGGCTCGCGCAATGTGGCGTCGGTCTCGACGAACAGCAGCGGCTCGCGATATTTGTTCCACATCCGCACCATGAACTCCGCCTTCTCGAAGCAGAGGATGCGGTCGTCCAACTGGGTCTCGATCGGCTCGATATGGCAATCGAGCCGCAAGCGTTCGAGCGATTGCCTTAATACCAGGGCCGCGCTGTCGTCGCTGCCGCGCGGATAGCAGGAGACGATCCGCGGGCGGATGGTGGACGCATCAGCGGCGGTGAGAAATTTCGACCAGCCGATGCTCCCCCACCACATCTCGTGCGGGCCGTCTGCGCCGCAGGGGCCAACCGTGCCGAACTCGGTCAGCTTGGACTTGAGGAAGTCGAAGCCAGGATTTTCACTGAAGGGAATGACGACGGCGCTGCCGGGAGTGAGCGAGCGGTAGAACAGCTCGGCCGCCGCGCCGCTCGGCGGCTCCGTGAGGATGATGACGCCGCTGCGCCGTCCCTCGGTGATGTCGTCCAGCGTCGGTGCGCCGTACTGGCTGGCCAGCCAACTCAGGCGGTCAAGCTGGGCCCGGCCGAGCCGGATGCCGCCGGATTGCAGCAGCCGATCAAGGTTCGCGTGCGTCTCGTCCGTCAATTCCGTGCCCCCTCGTGCCAGCCCTTGGACTTCAACGGGCCGGGCGGCGCGATCAGGCGCACTATTTGGGGCTGGAACTGAGCGGCGTGATCGCCACGGAATAGATCGCGATGTTCTGCGTCGTCGCGGCGGCCGGGATCAGCAGGCAGCCGTCCTCGCTCTCAGTGCGATAATGCTCGCCGTTCCGCTGCACGCCGGCATAGACCAGGCGGTCGGCGGCAATGCGGACGACGTCCTGGCTCTCGGCGGCGTCGCGAACACCGTCTGCGGACTGGATCGTCACGCCATGAAGCAGACCTTCCGGCGCGAACTTCGGCAGGGGCAGCACGATCATGGCGATGCCCATGGCGCGCGAGACCGGAATGCGCACGCGCAACTCGCCGAGGCCGGTGCGGTGGACGGTTGCCGTCTCCAGTGTCGCTTCTCCATTCGCGCGGAACAATCCGATCTGGACCGTGTCGCAGGCGCTCTCTTCAAAGACGTCCGCCGGCAGGCGGTTGGCGCCGAACAGCGTATAGAGATAGGCATGGGACGGCGACAGGCGCGCAAAGCTGCCCGCGAGCCACATCGGCGGCGCGGCTGACGTGCAGGCGGCGGAAAGGCCGCGGGCGGTGATCTGATTGCGGACGAAGTCGGCGTCGATCATCGGCGCCAGCGCATGCGTGCCAAGATTGACGTCGTGCTTCAATTCGCCGAGCAGCGCCAGTTCGTCGTCATCAGGCAGAAGCAGCAGCCGCACCAGCGTCGCCGTGCACCAGCGCGCGGCGACGTCGGGCGCGGCATAGGGGTTTAGACAAAAGTCGAGCGCGACATCCCCGGCGCTCGCTGCAAAGGCCACGGCACCGGCCTGGATCTCTGCGGCGAGCGCGATCTGGCTTGCCGGGCGCGGATTGATCTCGCGCAACACCTGGTCGCCGTCATAGTCGCGCACCGAGCCGTCGGCCGAGCAGCAGACCTGTTCCAGCAGCGCAATGTTGCGGATCAGCATGCGTTTGACATGAGGCGTGACCACGAGGTCGGAAATGAAGCCCGCGTCGCTGTCTTCCTCGGCAAGATCGTCGAAGGCGTCGTCGAGCGAGAGCAGATAAGCGCCGTGGAGGCGGATATTGAGGCCTTCCATGTCGAAGACGCGGCGCAGCGCCTTCTGTACGCTGCCGGAATAGCCGAGATCGGCGAGCACGAGGTCGGTGCAGTCGTCAAAGCCGGGAATCATGTGGTGCAGATAGGCGAGCAGTCGCGAGCGCAGGGACGCCGCCAGCTCGACGATTTCGCCGGCGTCCATCAGTTCGGGAAGTGCCTCGGCGAGCTTCTCGCCGGGGGCGATCCCCTTAGGGAAGCTCGCGAAGAAGGCTGCGACCTTCGGCGGCATGATTTTCACGATGTCGCGGAAGGTCGGCGCGTCGATCTTGAAGACTTTGCTGAGGAGGTCGACCAGCGGCTGCATCGTATCCGCTGAGGCGATCAGGCTTACGCGGCGATTGACCTCGAGATAGGCCGACGTCATGCCGTGCAGTTCCCGCCAGATACGGTACGACAGAAAGCCGTCGCGGCCGAGGAAGCCAAGGGCGACCTTTCGGCCAGAGCCTGAGACCTCCTCGCAACGTCTGGCAACGAAGGCATCGAATGCCGCCATCACAGGGCCAAGAACTGTCAGCCCCAGGTGAAACGCAGGAGACTTTTCGGCCTCGCGCGCGGTCACCATGCGCCGCAATGTGCGTGCGCCGTGATCGAGCCGCGACGGTGCGCCCGTGCACAACAGCTCGAACAACGCGCTTTCACGTTGAAACTTCGACGCCAGTTGCGCCGTGGCCTGCGGATAGTAGCGCGGCCGAATGCCGTGGCGCCGGGCGCCCTTGATGTCGGCCTTGTCGTTATCGCCGACGTGGAAGGAGGCGGCCGCATCGATGCCTTCCTCGGACAGATATTTGGCGAACAGCGTCTCGCTCTTGCTGCTGCCATGGTCACAGGACGCGTAGAGGAAGTCCCATGTCAGGCCGGGGCGGCAGCCTCGCAGCAACCGTGCCAGCCGATCGGAATCCCAATAGGTGTCGGAGATGAATCCGACGCGATGGCCGGCGCGCTTCATGTCCAGATATTGCCGAAGCATGTCTGGGTTGGCGCGACAAAGCTCGAGCTCGGCTGCGAATTCCGATTCGACCAGATCGTTCAGATCAAGGCGTGTGAGGCCGAACAGCCTGAACGGAAAATAGGAATAGATCTCTGCGATGTGGACTTCGCTCGCGCCGTGCTTCTCCTTCGCGGTTCTGCGTGCGCGTGCTTCGGCCTGGATTCGATGCTGAATGAAACTCACTGAAACATTCGGACAAGTTCTTGAAATACCCGAAAGCTCGTAAGTCCTTTCAAATACACCATCTGGCGTCGTGCAGGCGCGAAGCAGAAATGTATCGAAAACATCGAACGACCAAGCAGAAACAATTTGCGCTCGGCGTTCTACGCCGGCCGTTGCGATCGTCATGCTGTAATTCCCCACCCACCAGAGCAATTAACGTGCGCAGGTGCAGAGTCAGGCGTCACAATTGCGAAAAAAGATCACGCGCGATTCAAAATTTCATTCGTCGCGACTGACAGATTCAAAAAATCCGCTAGGTTCGAAAAAGGTGATTCGGAAAAAATTGCCGAGTGCGGAAGGCGTCTCGCGTTCATTCACACTCGGAAACAATCGCTTCTTCATGCGCCGCGCGCGTGTCGCGTTTGATCACCTAGTGCCGCGTAACTTCAGCGTTTTCTCCAGAGTGCATCTGTTCAGGATGAATGATCCGCCATGGCGCGAGACGGTGTCGATGATTGCAGGTGTGAAGCGCGAAGAGTTCGCGCGGTCGGCAATTATTGCCCGATGCTCGGCAAAAGATTCCGGCTAACATCTTGAAAAACAACAAAAATTCTCCGCCTGGATTGTTTTCGTGCCGCGTTCAACGCCTGGAAGCCGTGTGGCATGTGCGCCGCCGGCATTGCGGGTTGGAGGTTGCGGGATGAGTTACGCGCTTGATGTCTGGGCTCCCGCCGAGGCCGAGATCACGACGACGGTGCCGACTGAGGCGATCGTGCCCGTGATGCCGTCGGTGCCGCTCGCGCCGGACAGTCCGCCGGTCGCCGTCGATATCGTCTTCGACGAGGACAGCGAACTCCTGGACAGGCTCGCGGCCGGCGATGAGGTCGCGTTCCGCATGCTGGTCGAGAGGCATATCGATCGCGCCTACGCGATCGCGCTGCGCATCGTCGGCAATGCGGCGGACGCAGAGGACGTGGTGCAGGACACCATGCTCAAGATCTGGAGCCATCGCGGTCGCTGGCAGCACGGCCGCGCAAAATTCTCGACCTGGCTCTACCGCGTCATTTCCAACCGCTGCATCGACTTGCGCCGCAAGCCGCGCACCGAGAACGTCGAAACGGTGCCGGAAGTCGCCGACGGCCAGCCGGACGCCGTTGAAATCATCGAGCGCAACGAACTCAACAGCATGCTGGAACTCGCGATGCAGCGCCTGCCCGAGCAGCAGCGCATCGCGGTGATCCTGTCCTACCATGAGAACATGAGTAACGGCGAGATCGCCCAGGTGATGGACACGACCGTGGCCGCGGTGGAGTCGTTGCTCAAGCGCGGCCGCCAGCAGCTCCGCCAGCTCCTGCGCAAGCACGAGCGCGACATTCGCACCGCGTTTACCGACTGCTAATCATAAAATCCAGACCGCGAAAATTTTTGCGCCTGATCTCCTTGCGCTCCTCCGTTTGAGCGAACGGACGGGGCTGCGCCCGCGTCGTCAGTCTACAACGATGCGGCACGTCCTGCCCATCAGCACAGGAGCTTCCAATGCCCGCAATTTCCACCAACACCGCGGCGAACTCCGCGGTCCGCTACCTCAACATCAACTCTGCGCAGGAGAGCAGCTCACTCGCAAAACTGTCGAGCGGCTCGCGCATCACTTCGGCCTCCGACGACGCCGCCGGCCTTGCGATCTCCACGCGCATCTCGTCGGACGTCACCACGCTGCAGCAGGCCGCGACCAACGCCTCGCAGGCGACCGCGATCCTCCAGACCGCCGATGGCGGTGCATCGAACATCTCCGACATCCTGGCGCGCATGAAGTCGCTGGCCTCCGAGTCCGCCTCGGGCACCACCACCGACTCCAGCCGCGCCTACATCAACTCGGAATTCACGCAGCTCACGAGCGAAATCGATTCGATCGCGAGCGGAACGCGCTACTCCAGCCAGAGCCTGCTCGACGGTTCCAGCGTGTTCTCCTCCGGCGTCTCGGTCCTGGTCGGCTCCTCCGGCTCGGACACCATCACGATCACGCTGTCGAGCCTGACGGCGTCGTCGCTCGGCGTGTCCTCGCTCGACGTCAGCTCGCTGTCGGATGCGACCTCGGCGCTGACCGCGCTCGACACCGCGATCGACACGGTCTCGGCCGCCCGTGCCAGCATCGGTGCGCAGGAGTCGCGGTTCAACTTCTCGTCCGACTCGATCTCGACCCAGACGCAGAACCTGCAGTCGGCGAATTCGGCGATCAAGGACGTGGATATCGCAGCCGAACAGGCCAAGCTGTCTTCGGCCGAGGTCAAGACCCAGGCCGCGGTGTCGGCCGAATCCGCGGCGAACCAGATGCCGCAGTACCTGCTCAAGCTCCTCGGCTAAGGCGCAAGGTCTAGGCGACCGCCTAACGATCGTCATACCGGGCCGGCGTGACGCCGGCCCGGTCCTCCTCGCGATGGATCGGGCAGCAAAGTGACAAGCGTCAGTTCGAGCACCAGCAGCACGTCGACCGCCAGCTCGACCGCATCGAGCGGCTCTACGGTGACCACGACCGGTACCACCACATCGACCAGCATCGACTGGGACGCGCTGATCACGGCGGCGGTGGACGCCAAGCTCACCCAGGCGACCACGATTTCGACCACGATCACCAACAACGAAGCCAAGATCTCCGCTTACGAGACACTCCAGACCGACCTCTCGACGCTGTCGAGCGGGCTTTCCTCGCTCGCAACCTCCGTCATCAACTCGCTGGCGACCAACGTCTTCGCCACCCGCGCGGCGACCATCAGCTCGACCGGCGACGTGAGCGCGTCGTCCGCGCTGTCCATGTCGGTCGGCAATGGGGCTGCGACCGGCGACCACACGCTGGCGATCAGCCAGGTCGCGACCGCGCAGAAGGTGGTCGGCACCTCGCAGTCGAGCCAGACCGACGAGCTCGGCTACTCCGGTACGTTCTCCATTGGCCTCGAGGGCGGCAGCACGGCCGACGTCACGATCGACAGCACGATGTCGCTCCAGGACGTCGTCGACACCATCAACGCCCAGACCTCGACCACCAATATCCAGGCCTCGATCGTCCAGGTGTCGAGCGGGTCCTACGAGATGGTGCTGACGGGGACCGAAGATGCGGCCGACATCACCTATTCGAGCACGTCCGGCGACGACATCCTGAACAAGCTCGGCGTGACCGACAGCTCCGGCGCCTTCAGCGACGTTCTGCAAACGTCGCAAGCCGCCGAATTTTCGCTCGACGGCATTTCGATGACCCGGGACACCAACGATATCACGGACGTGCTGACGGGCGTGACGTTCAACCTGCTTCAGGCGACGCCTGATGGAGCGACGGTGAACATCAGCATCGAACCCGATACCAGCCAGATCGAAACGGCGGTCGAGACGTTCGTGACCAACTACAACGCCTTTCGCGATGCGGTGATGGACCAGCAGGCCACCGGCTCGGACGGTGCGGCTTCATCGAGCGCGGTGCTGTTCGGCGACGGAACCATGCGTGACATCATGGATGCGCTCCAGAACGCTCTCAACAGCACCGTGGGCGGTCTCACCATGACCGACCTCGGCCTGTCCTTCAACGAGAACAACGAGCTCGAACTCGATACCTCGACGCTGTCCGAGATCCTTATCACGAATCTGAGCGGGGTCACGACGCTCCTCTCTGCGCAGACCAAGACCTCGTCGAGCCAGCTCAGCGTCGTCAACACCGGAACGTCGCCGCAATCCTTTACGCTCGACCTCGCGGTGGATTCCGACGGCAATCTCTCCTCCGCCTCGGTCGGCGGCGACTCCTCAATGTTTACGGTGAGCGGCACCACGATCATCGGCAATGCCGGAACGGCCTATGCCGGCATGGCCTTCACCTATTCGGGAACGACGTCGCAGTCGATCACGGTGACTTCGACCTCCGGCATCGCCACCCAGCTCTACCAGATTGCCAAGAATTATTCGTCGAACTCGGGCGCGTTGCAGACGCTGATCACCAGTCTGCAAGACCGCGACAACGACCTTCAGCAGAAGGTCGACGACATTGAGAGCGCCGCATCCGCCTATAAGGCGCAGCTCCAGACACAATACGCGCAATACCAGGCTGCGATCGAGAGCGCCAACAACACGCTCGACTATCTCAAGGCCCTGCTCAACTCCAGCTCGAGTGATTGATGATGCATAATCCGATGGCGTACATGGCCAACCAGGCCTATCGGGGAACGGCGACCACCGTGCCGCCGCTCAAGGCAGTGTCGATGCTGCTCGGCGGCGCGATCACCTTCCTCCAGAAGTCGCTGGGCGCGCAGGAGGCACGCCGCTTCGAGGAGGGGCACGAGCACCTGATGAAGGCGACTGCGATCCTGCGCGGGCTCAGCCACAATCTCGACTTCACCAAAGGTGGGGCCGTGGCCGAGCGGCTGTTCCAGACCTACAACGCCCTGATCCTGGCGAGCCTCACGGCTTACGGCCGGCCGCACGCCCGCGAAGGTTTCCGGCGCATCATCGCCGCCTTGACCGAGCTGCGGGAGGCCTGGGAGCAGGTCGACGCGACAGTGCGGGGCGGCAAGGCCGTGCCGGCTGATTCGGCCCGCAGGGGCTGAAAAGCTCCGGCTCCCGGAAACTGGAGAGTTCCGCCGATCGTCCGGCCTGCCATTTCCGGCGCTTTCCGTAGTGCTCGGGGTGATTTTGGCGCCTGAGCCCGCTGAAATCCGGTTTTCGCCACGCCTGCAATGCTTTATGACGGGCCTGACGAGGCGGGACCGGCGGGCGATGGACGTCACCGAGTTTGAAGAACTGATCGATCGGCTGGGCGAGGATCTCTCTCTCTGGCCCGACGACCGGCGCTTGCCTGCCGAAGAGCTGCTGGCGCGTTCGTCCGCTGCGCAAGCTCTGCTGGAAGAGACGTGCGTCCTTCGCTGCGCACTCGCAGCCCCGCCGGTTCGAGCGCCCGCGGGCCTCGCCGACCGCATCGTCGCCGCGGCGGCGAAAATGAAGAGCGACACCGCCGAGCCGCGCACGGAAGGCGAGACGGCGGAGAGCTGAGCGTCTCGCTCAATTATCCTTATCTATCCTTATCGCATCGATTTGATCGCGTAGGACGCGAGCGGTGGACTGCGCTTTTTCATAACTCAGAAGTCGGCCGGCTTGCGCATCCACTGATGCCGCTCCGAATTCGGCGCGCATACGCGGCAGAATTTGCCGCGCCCAAAGCCACTTTTCCGCTGGTGAATCCCCGCCTGAATCCGCGCGCCCACGCGTTTCATCAGCACACAGATTTCAAGCGCGGCCGGCCGACATCTGATCGCCGGCCGCACAAGAAAGCCGGAGCTTCTGATGACCGTTTCCGCAACGAGTTCTGCGTCGACCGCCACCACGACGACGTCGTCTTCGAGCACGTCGTCCAGTTCGACGCTGACATCCAGCGACTTCCTGAGCCTGCTCGTCAGCGAGCTCCAGAACCAGGATCCGTTGAACGCGACCTCGACCACCGACCTCATCAATCAGCTCACCTCCTACGCCAATTTCAGCTCGCAGCAGTCGATCAACTCCAATCTCTCTTCGCTTGCGGGTTCGTTCTCGAGCCTCGTGACGCTCAACTCGGTCAACTATATCGGCCACACCGTCGAGGCGAAGACCGACACTTCGACGTTGAGCAACGGCTCGGCGACGTTTGGCTACACGCTGTCCTCGGCCGCCTCCAACGTCTCGATCAGCGTCAAGGACTCCTCGGGCTCAACGGTATGGACCGGCACCGGGACCGGCAATGCCGGATCGAACAGCTTCACTTGGGACGGCAAGGACTCCAGCGGCAACCAGCTCAGCGACGGCGGCCAGTACACGATCTCGGTGACCGCGACGGATTCCACCGGCAATTCGGTCCTCAACTACACGACCGTCACCGGCACGGTGACCGGCATCGACACCTCGACCTCCACACCGTCGCTCACCGTCAACGGCGTTTCCGTCAGCGCCGCCAACATCATCGGCGTCACGTCCTGATTTTCCGTCCTGATTTCCCTGGAGTTTCATCATGAGTCTCACCGGTGCATTGTCTTCGGCAATCTCGGCGCTCAGCGCGCAGAGCCAGTCCCTGTCGATGATCAGCGACAACATCGCCAATTCGGATACGACCGGCTACAAGACGACCACCGGGATGTTCGACGCGCTCGTGACAGCATCGAGCAACACGACCTCCTATGCCTCGGGCGGCGTCACCGTCTCGGGCCGGGCCAACATCACACAGCAGGGCCTGTTGGCCGCGACCTCGAACGCCACCGACGTCGCGATCCAGGGCTCGGGCTTCTTCGTTGTGACCAGTGCCACGTCGGGCGGCACCGTCGCCTACAGCCGCAACGGCGCCTTCTCAACCGACAACGCCGGCTATCTCGAGAATAACGGCAGTTACCTGGAGGGTTGGCGCACCGATGCGGACGGCAATGTCGTCGGCAACGAATCGGCGAGCAACCTCGAGGCCATCAACACCCAGGTGGCATCGACCAGCGGCAGCGCCACCACCAAGACCACGATTGCGGCGAACCTGCCGTCGGATGCCGCGACCGGCGACACCTATACGAGCTCGATGACGGTGTACGATTCGCTTGGCGCGGCCAACTCGATGCAGGTCACCTGGACCAAGACCGGCTCCAACGCTTGGAGCGCGAGCTTCGTCAATCCGACCTCGGCCTCGGACACCACGACCGCGACGGGCACCGCTTCAGGTACGATCGACATCACCTTCAACAGCGACGGCTCGCTTGCCAGCACCAGTCCAGACCCGGCGACCGTCTCGATCACAGGCTGGACCGACGGCGCGGCCGACAGCACCATCACCATGGCTCTCGGCACCGCCGGCAAGACCGACGGTCTGACGCAATACGCCTCCGGCGAGACGACGCCGTCGGTCAACGTCACCAGCATCGATTCGGACGGCTTGTCCTACGGCAAGCTGTCCAGCATCTCGATCGGCAAGAACGGCGTGGTCGACGCCACCTATTCCAACGGCCAGACCATCGCGATCTACAAGATCGCGGTGGCGACCTTTGCCGATCCAACCGGGCTCTCCGCCTCCAGCGACGGACTCTATTCCGCGACCGTGACGTCGGGCAACGCGGCGTTGCAGGCGTCCGGCGAGAACGGCGCGGGCACGATCTACGGCAGCGAGCTGGAATCTTCGACCACCGACACCAGCAGCCAGTTCTCGAGCATGATCTCGGCGCAGCAGGCCTATTCCGCGGCGTCCCAGGTCATCTCGACCGTCAACAAGATGTACGACACCCTGATCTCGGCCATGAGGTGAGCGATGCGCGGTGAGGAAGGCAAAGCTGCCGGAGAGGCGCTGCTGCGCAGACTACGTCGGCTGGTGGCGCGGGCCGCGACCGTCGAGGGTGGCGACCGCAGGCAATTGCTCGCGCTTATCGACGACGTCGAGACGACGCGCCGCGGCCTGTTGAAGGAATGCGCGGAGGTCGAGGGCCAGATGAGGCAGGCAACCGTCAGGACGACCGCGATCGGTGCGTATTTGCGCAACTCGCAGGCCGGCCGCGGCAACCGGCATAACTAGAAGAAGGCGATGACCATGACTGTAGCCCAAGCCACGAGGACAAACGCCGCAAATGGCGACGCGCGGATCAAGTCGCTGATCGCACTGATCGATACGCTGACCGCGCTGGTCGCGGAGGAGAATGCGGAGCTCGCCAAGGGCCTGCCGGCCTCGCGCCTGAAGCACGTCGATGAGAAGAACCGGCTGGCGGAGATCTTCGAACGGACCGTTGCCGAGTGCGCGGCCGGAACGACCAGCCTGAGCGTGCCCGACCGGCTCTTGCGCGAGCAGCTCATGGAGCGGATCCTGAAGCTGCGCGCGGCGATGGACGAGAATTTGGTGCGCCTGCGCGCGGCGATCGAGGCCAGCAATCGCCGGATCGAGGCCGTCATGCAGGCGATCCGCGAGCAGATCGCGGCGGTCTCGCCCTATGGCGCCTCCGGCCGCGTCGCCGCGCGCGCCGTCTCCAGCGGCACCAGCCGCAGCGCCTGACGCCGCGAGGAGCCCGCCGTGTCACTCGATATTGCACGATCGATCGCCTTCAGCGGGCTGTCGGCCACGTCGGTACAGATCAGCGTGACGTCGTCGAACATCTCGAACGCCGACACGACGGGCTATACCGAGAAGACCGCGAACCAGTCGAGCAGCGTCACCAACGGCGTCGGCACCGGCGTCACGGTGACGGGGATCACCTCGACGGTCGATAAGCTGCTGTTGAAGTCGCTGATCAGCGCGACCTCCGATCTCGGATCGGCCGACACGACCAACACGTACCTGACCTCGCTCGAAAAGCTCTACGGCTCGACCAGCAGCACCGACGACAGCTCGACCGGAACCTCGCTCGCCAACAGCATTGCCTCGCTGGAATCGGCGCTGTTGTCGCTGGCGAGCACGCCGAGCAGCGCGTCGCTGCAATCCAACGTCGTCAGCGCGCTCGACGACGTCGCCAGCCAGTTGCGGGAGACGTCGAGCGGCATCCAGAAGCTTCGCGCCGACGCCGACCAGGACATCGCGTCCTCGATCGACGACGTCAACACGGACTTGCAGCAGATCGCGGACCTCAACGCCGCGATCAAGCAGACGGCAGCGACCGGCCAGTCGACCGCGGACCTGGAAGACCAGCGCAACACTGCGCTCCAGGACGTCGCTTCCAAGATGAACATCAGCTATTTCACGGCGTCGAACGGCGATCTCCAGATCTACACCACATCCGGCCAGGCGCTGGTCGACAGCAGCGCGCATACGATCAGCTATACTGCCGCGCCGAATGTGACGTCATCGACGACTTACACCGCTGGTTCCTCGTCGAGCGGCTTCACCGCGATCACGGTGAATGGCGTCGACATCACCTCGCAGATCACCGGCGGCGACATCGGCGCGCTGATTACGCTCCGCGACAAGACCCTGCCGGCGGCGCAGTCCCAGCTCGACCAGCTCGCGCAGCAGCTCGCTTCCGCGATGAACAGCATTTCGAACAGCGCTTCCTCGGTGCCGGCCCCAACGAGCCTGACCGGCACGACCCCTGTCACCAGCAGCACTGCGCTGTCCGCCACCGGCACAGTGCGCATCGCCGTCACCGACCAGAGCGGAAATCTGGTCTCCTACGGCGATCTCGATCTGTCGTCCTATTCCACGGTCGGCGATCTCGTCACCGCGATCAACGGCATCTCCGGACTGTCGGCCTCGGTCGATTCGGACGGCCATCTCTCGATTACGACGACCGGCTCAGGCAACGGCGTCGCCATCAACAAGATGACGAGCTCGGTCGGAAGCTCCGGCGAGGGATTTTCCGAGTATTTCGGCCTCAACGATCTGGTGACGGGAACGAGTGCGTCGGATATCGCGGTCAACAGCAAGGTCCTGTCCGGAACGAACGAGCTTCAGCTCGCGACGCTGGACTCCTCGTCAAGTCTGACGGTCGGCAGCACAGTGTTGTCGTCGGGGTCTGCTACCGTCGTCAATGCCTTCTACGATGCTCTGACGGACTCCCGGACATTTTCCGCCAGCGGCGGGCTCGCCGCCACCACGGGCTCCTTCGCCGACTATGCCTCGGCCATCGTGTCCGATGTCGCGAGCAAGTCGTCGCAAGCATCCACCAATTACACGGCGAAGGAGATTGCGCAGTCGACCTATGCGAGCTCGCTGTCGTCGCAGTCGGGCGTCAACCTCGACGAGGAATCGGCGAAGCTCAGCACGCTCCAGAACAAATATTCGGCGGCTTCCGCGCTGATCCAGGCCATCAACAGCATGTATTCGGCGCTACTGAGCGCCGTGCAGTCGACATAAAGCGGGAGCAGGCCCATGGTCGCGATGCGTGTGGCCACATTCGCCCAGTCGAACAAGATGATCGCCGACGCGATGCGCGTGGAGTCGGTCATGGCCAACAAGCAGGTCCAGGAATCGTCGGGCATGATCTCGACTGATTTCGGCGGCTATGGTTCGGACTCGCAGCATGTCGTCAATCTTCAGGTCTCGGTGACGCGCGCGCAATCCTATATCGATGCCGCCACGCTCGCTGACAGCAAGGTCCAGGTGATGTATTCGGCCGTCGGCTCGATGACCGACATCCTCACCCAGCTCCGTTCCCAGCTCAGCGCCGCCTCGACCGGGAGCTCGACCGAGACGAACTCGGTGATCGGCTCGGCCCAGCAGTTGCTGGAGGAGATGGGCTCGCTCATGAACACGCAATATGACGGCCAGTATGTCTTTGCCGGCGGCAAGACGGACACGGCGCCGGTCGATCTCACGAACTTTTCGTCCGGCACCGGCTCCACCACGACGGCAGACACCAGCTACTATAATGGCGACGACGAGATCGCCTCGGTGCGCGTCGCTGCCGACGAGACCGTGTCCTATGGCGTCACCGCCGACAATTCGGCGTTCGAGGAGGTGATGCGCGTCCTGAAGTTCGTGGCCAATAGCACTTCGCTATCGTCTTCCGATATCTCCAGCGCGCTCGATCTCGCCAGCACGGCGCTCGACGATACCGCGGCGGTGCAGGCAAAGCTCTCCAACTCGGCGTCGTCGATCGAGACGGCGAGCGCCCGTCAGACCGACTACAAGAGCTATGCCGAGACACTGTCGAACGATCTCACCGGCGTCGACGTCGCCGCCATCACGGCGCAGCTCTCGACCTACGAGGCGCAGCTCACCGCGTCCTATTCGGCGCTCGGCAAGATCCTGAGCCTGAACCTCGCGAACTATCTGAAATAGGGCGGCCTATTCGGCGGCAATCCGCTCCATCGCCATGGCGCGAAGCCTGGCGCGCTGGATTTTTACGCCATTGGCGCTGTCGGTGACGGGGAAGGCCTCGACGACATAGATCCGTGCCGGAACCTTGTAGCCGGCCAGCCGCTCGCGCAAGCGCGCGGTCAGCGCCTCCTGCTGCGGCGGCCCTTGGTGCAGTTCTTGGGCCGGGATCACGAAGGCGACGCAGCGGGCCTGGCCGTTCAGATCGACGGCGACGACCTGGGAATCGGCAACGCCGGCGCAGGACTTGAGCTCGTCCTCGATCTCGCCGGGTGCGACAAGAAAGCCGCCGAGCCGCATGGCGTCGCCCGCGCGGGTCTCGTAGACGAACGAGCCGTCGCCGCGCAGGCGGCCGATGTCGCCGGTACGGAAGAAACCATCCGCGGTGATCGCATCGCGCGTCGCCTCTAGATTATTGAGATAGCCAAGGAAACGCGACGGTGCGCTGATCTCGATCTCGCCGGACACGCCAGTCACGGCAAGCTCACCTGTCTCGGTGTCACGCACGCGGACCATCGCGTCGGGTGACATCGGCCAGCCGCCACCCTCGATGCGGTCGGCGAAGGCGTCGCTGGCGCGACCGATCGAGAACAGCGCTTGCACCTCGCTCGAGCCGTAAAGGCCGAACAGCGGCATGCCGCGTGCCTCGGCCTTCGCGGCAAGCTCGCGCCAGCCCGGCTGGAACGCAGCGAAGCCGAACGCTTCCGCCTGCGGGAACGGCTGTGGCAAGTCGGTCAGCGCCAGGATACGGCGGAACATCTCGTCGGAGCCGAATGCGTGCGTGATCTTGTGCTGGCCAAGAATTTTCAACGCTGGTGCCGCCTCGAAGGCGTCCAGGACATGGACCGTCACACCGGCAGCCAGGAAGGCAAGCGAGCTAGTCATGCCGAAAGTGCCGCAGAACGGCAGCATGGCCAGCAGCGAATGACACTGCGGCGAGAGCGCGAGCGCCTTGGCGACGGAGGCGGCGTGCGTGGCAAGCGTCCGCTGCGAATGCGCCACGAGCTTTGGGCCCTTGGTCGTGCCTGACGTGGTGTAGAGCAGAACCGGCAGGTCGACGTCGCTGTCGGCGGGGGACGCGGGCGGGCAGGGCTTGTCGAAGGCGTCGAAGCGCACGGAGGGCCAATGCGCGGGGATCGTGTCCGCGCCGACCACCGCGAGCTTTTGCAGCGTGGGCACCTCGGCCTTGGCGACATCTGCGAGAATGGCGGCGAAGTCGATCGAGCGGAACGCGGCCTCGACCACCATGAGTTTGGCGCCGGACACCTTGAGCAGGTGCGCGACCTCGGCGCTGCGGTAGCGGGTATTGACGGCGGCAACGATGGCACCGAGCCGGGCCGCGGCAAACAGCAGCGCGATCCATTCGACCCGGTTGACCAGCCAGACCGCGACCACGTCGCCTTTGCCGATGTCTTGCGCAGCAAGCCAGGCGGCGGTTTGCTCGACCTTCCACGAGAATTCCGCGCACGAGACGGGCGTGCCGTCGAACACGAAGGCGGGGTCGGTGGCGGCCTCGGTCCGGATCAGGGATTGCAGTGAGAAATCGGTAGCGTGCATGGCAGCCGGAGTAACCCGATCGCGCAGGACTGTCTACTTGGTGCCGAACATCCGATCGCCGGCATCGCCCAGGCCCGGCACGATGTAGCCGTGGTCGTTCAGCCGCTCGTCGATTGCGGCGGTCCAGACCGGCACGTCGGCATGCTCCTTCTGGAATCGCGCAATGCCTTCCGGCGCGGCCAGCAGGCACACGAAGCGGATATCGCGGGCGCCGCGGTCCTTGAGCAGGGACGCGCCGGCGCAGGCCGAGTTGCCGGTCGCCAGCATCGGGTCCATCAGGATCACGGTGCGGTCGGACAGGTCCTGCGGCGCCTTGAAGTAATATTCCACGGCCTGCAACGTCTCAGGGTCGCGATAGAGCCCGATATGGGCGATACGCGCTGAGGGCATCAGCGCCAGCATGCCGTCGAGGAAGCCGACGCCCGCGCGCAGGATCGGCGCCAGCGTGAGCTTCTTGCCGGCGATCTTCGGTGCCCGCATCGGCGCGATCGGTGTCTCGATCTCGACCAGCTCCAGCGGCAGGTCGCGCGTCACCTCGTAGCAGAGCAGCATCCCGATCTCGTTCAGGATCTCGCGAAAGCTCTTGGTCGAGCGGTCCTTCTCCCGCATCAGGGAGAGCTTGTGCTGGACCAGGGGGTGGGCGACGATGTTGACCTTGCTGGTGCTCATGAAACCGCTCTACACGGTTCCGCGAAACTACGCCAGATCGGCCCGGCCTTTTCCGCGGGATACGCGGCCTCAAGCAGGCGTTGCGACCGCCGAGCGCGCCCGATTGCTCGCCTCGTAGGCAGCCATGCTCAACTCCCGTTCGATCGCCGTACGCATCGCACCGTCAGCGCGATCAGCAGGTTGCCCCGGTTCTCGATGTCGAGCTCGAAGGCTTCGGCAGGAAACACCAGCGCGCACCTTGCCGGCTTGCTCTGCCGGTTGGCGAAAGCGATCGCCGAGCTCTTGAACAGGAAGAGACCGCCGACGCGGCCGTTCGTCTCGCGCGCGACCCAGAGGCCGGCCTTGTTGCGGCCGATGAAGAAAGCGGGAATGGAGGCGCTGACGACGTCGGGATCGAGCGGCTTGAGCGGCACCGCCTGCGCCTGCTGGGCGTCAGGCGGGCGAAGGGCCGCTTGAAGAGCGATTGCGGCCATGGCGGCCTCCTCACACATCTGCAGGGTCATGATGGTCCGCCATGCCGGTCAGGCGGCAAGGTGCCAGAGATAGATCACGGTCTTCAGCGCGATGAGCGCGGCCAGCACGCTGCCCATCGAGAGCAAAGCCAGCGCGCGAAGCGCGACGCGCTTGAGTTGGGCCTTGCGCGCCTTCGATATCCGTGGCTGCCGTTCAGTCCAGCCAAAACGGTGCCCAAAGCCATGTGTCAGCATCGACATTTTTGGATTCCTTCATCAGCAGCGGCCGTGGCTCGTGTCCGGCCGCATCAAGCCGAGCATGCTCAGGGCATATTTGAGCGCCGCCGGGCTCTCCCTGGAGAGGCGATGAGCGGAATGAAGCGATTATGCAGGCGGATAGGCGCAGAGCGAGGCGGACGGCGAAGCGTGTCATCACGCGCGCAGGACTCAGCATGTGCGGTATATCCGGAGATTGCAGCAAGGCTCGAACCCGTCAGGCCGCTCTAGCCGAAATTATCGCAGACGACAGGTTCGTAAAGCGGATCCGGCGCCGCGCGAACAGAAGGAACGCTCGGTCGCGACATCTCCGCAGCGACCGCCTGGACTTCGATGAAGGCCGACAGCAGGGCGAGCGAAAGATCCGCGTGGCGCGCTTCGACCGCGGCGTCGAGCCAGTCCGGCAGCTCGCGTTCGCGCGACAGGGCGCAATGCCACTCGCCTTCGTCATAGGCGATGCGTCGGACCTGCCACAGCGGCAGCTCGAGCTCCATCAGCGCCAGCGCCGCATCGGCCCAGGCCTCAGCGTCGATCAGGCGCACGACGCGCGCGGTGCGCTCGCTTTGTCCGAGTGAAGGGATGCGCCGACAGGCCTTGTCGATGATTTCGAGCATCAGCGGCCGCGTCATTGCGTGTGCAGCACGCAGGCGCTCGCTGAGCGAGGGTGGATCGTAGCGTCGGAGAGCGGCGGTCATGTCAGGCCTCCCGGAATTGGCGTCGGTCAGTCGGCCGGCCTCCCCAAGATGGCTGGAAGGGCATTTGAAAACGAGATGAGGGCGGGGCGCGAAATATAGGGATTTCATAAGTGCCGTGATCAGGCTCCCGCAACCGGTTGGGCTATTCAAGGGAGGTGTCGTCCCGGCGAAGGCCGGGATCCATACTCCCAGGGAGAAGTTGTGGCGCGAAGCTGGTCACCACGAGTCTTCGCCAAACCAAAACTTGTGATTATGGGTCCCGGCCTTCGCCGGGACGACAGGGGAGCTTGTGTCGCCAGCCAAGCTCCCGCCTTGGTGCCTGCGCGACAAGCCAAGTCTTGGCCTTTATGAGATTCCTATAACTTCGCCATAGGCCTCATCTCGAAAATCTATCTGCGCGGTGGCACTTCAGCACGGTGAAAGTCCCGGCCGGGCGCAGACACGCGTCGCGTTCGTGCGAAGCAAGCGGTCCGCCGGGATCCAGAGACAGGTTGCGCCGGATATCGTCTCGTAACGAGGAGTATCGCCATGATGGACATTCTGATGCTGGCGCTGGGCTTCGGCTTCTTCGCCCTCGCGATAGGTTACACCTACGCCTGCGAACGGCTTTGATGGAGCTGACCATGACCTTCGATTATTCGCTCGCCGGCGCCGTGTCGCTCGGTCTCCTGATCTACCTCACCTACGCGCTGCTGCGGCCCGAGCGGTTCTGATCCATGCTGCCTCTTCTCAAACTGCTGCTGGCGGATGCCGTACTCGTCCCGTACCTGCTCGTGGTGCTCTTGCCGCTCATGCGTCGGGCACCAAGCCTGAAGGGTTAATTCCATGACTGTGATCGGCTGGCTCCAGATCATTCTGTTTTGCGTCACTATCGTCGCGCTGACCAAGCCGCTCGGCTGGTACATGACGCGCGTGTTCAACGGCGAGCGGACGTTCCTGTCGCCGGTGCTGCGTCCGATCGAGGCCGGCATCTACTGGATTTCGGGCGTCGACGAGAAGCGCGAGCAGCACTGGCTGACCTACACGGTCGCCATGCTGTTGTTTCATATCGGCGGCTTCCTCATCATCTACGGCGTGATGCGATTGCAGGCCGTTCTGCCCTTCAATCCGGCCGGGCAGGGTGCGGTCGCCGAGGATCTCTCCTTCAACACCGCAATCTCCTTCATCACCAACACCAACTGGCAGAACTACGGCGGCGAGAGCACGATATCTTATCTCGTGCAGATGCTTGGTTTGACGCACCAGAATTTCCTGTCGGCGGCGACCGGCATCGTGCTCGCGGTGGCCTTGATCCGCAGCTTCTCGCGCGCCTCGATGCGCACGGTCGGAAATTTCTGGGTCGATGCCACTCGCTGCACGCTCTACGTCCTCCTGCCGGTCTGCGTCGTCTACACGCTCTTCCTGGTCTGGCAGGGCATGCCGCAGACGCTTGGGGATTACGTTGAAGCGGCCACGCTCGAAGGCGCCAAGCAGACGATCGCGGTCGGCCCGGTCGCCTCGCAGGTTGCGATCAAGATGCTCGGCACCAATGGCGGCGGCTTCTTCAACGCCAATGCCGCGCATCCCTTCGAGAACCCGACCGCACTGTCGAACTTCGTGCAGATGCTGTCGATCTTCGTGCTGGGCGCGGCGCTGACCAATGTGTTCGGGCGCATGGTCGGCAACCAGCGCCAGGGCTGGGCCATCCTCGCCGTGATGGGCGTGCTGTTCATCGCCGGCGTCGCCGTCACCTACTGGGCGGAAGCCAACGGCACCAACACGCTCAGCGCGCTGGGCCTGACCGGCGGCAATATGGAAGGCAAGGAAGTCCGCTTCGGCATCGTCGCCTCCTCGCTGTTCGCCGTGATCACCACGGCCGCCTCCTGCGGCGCGGTCAACGCCATGCATGACAGCTTCACCGCGCTCGGCGGCATGATCCCGCTGATCAATATCGAGCTCGGCGAGATCGTTGTCGGCGGCGTCGGCGCCGGCATGTATGGCATCCTGCTGTTCGTCATCCTCGCGATCTTCGTCGCAGGCCTGATGGTCGGCCGCACGCCGGAATATGTCGGCAAGAAGATCGAGGCGCGCGAGGTCAAGATGGCGATGCTCGCCATTCTCATCCTGCCGCTGATGATCCTGGGCTGGACGGCGGTCGCCGTGGTGCTGCCCTCGGCAGTCGCCTCGATGGCCAATGCCGGCCCGCACGGCTTCTCCGAAGTGCTCTATGCCTACACCTCGCAGACCGGCAACAATGGCTCGGCCTTTGCTGGTCTGACCGGCAATACGCCCTTCTACAACATCACCGGCGGTGTCGCGATGTTCGTCGGCCGCTTCTTCATGATCATTCCGGCGATGGCGATCGCGGGCTCGCTGGCCGCCAAGAAATCCATCCCGCCGTCGGCTGGCACGTTTCCGACCACGGGCGGACTGTTCGTCGGCCTCGTCGTCGGCGTGATCCTGATCATCGGCGGCCTGACCTTCTTCCCGGCACTCGCGCTCGGCCCGATCGTCGAGCATCTCGCGATGAACGCCGGCAACGTCTTCTGATTGTTTTGGAGCGACCTCCATGGAAACCATGAAACTGCAAAAACGCGCTTCGGTCTCGGCGATGCTCGACCCCAGGATCGTCGTGCCCGCGATCCGCGCGTCATTCACCAAGCTCGATCCGCGGCTGATGATCAAGAACCCCGTGATGTTCGTGGTCGAGATCGTGGCCGCGCTCACCACCGTGATCTTCCTGCGCGACCTCGTCACCGGCGGCGAGAATCTCGGCTTCACCTTCCAGATCATCCTCTGGCTGTGGTTTACCGTGCTGTTCGCCAATCTGGCTGAAGCGGTCGCCGAAGGCCGTGGCAAGGCGCAGGCGGAATCGCTGCGCAAGACCCGCACCGAGAGCCAAGCCAAGCTTTTGACCGGGACGGGGCAGAACTACAAGCTCGTGCCCGGCACGGGCCTGAAGGTCGGCGATCGCGTGCTGGTCGAGGCGGGCGACACGATTCCCTCGGACGGCGAGGTGATCGAAGGTGTCGCCTCCGTCAACGAGGCCGCCATCACCGGCGAGTCCGCCCCCGTGATCCGCGAATCCGGCGGCGACCGGTCAGCGGTCACCGGCGGCACGCAGGTGCTCTCAGATTGGATCCGCGTCCGCATCACCGCAGCCCAAGGCTCGACCTTCATCGACCGCATGATCAGGCTGGTCGAAGGCGCCGAGCGGCAGAAGACGCCAAACGAGATCGCGCTCAACATCCTGCTCGCCGGCCTCACCATTATCTTCGTATTCGCCACCGCGACGATCCCGAGCTACGCTGCTTATGCCGGCGGGTCGATTTCGGTGATCGTGCTGGTCGCGCTGTTCGTGACCCTGATCCCGACCACCATCGGCGCGCTGCTTTCGGCGATCGGCATCGCCGGTATGGACCGACTGGTGCGCTTCAATGTGCTGGCGATGTCGGGCCGCGCCGTTGAAGCCGCCGGCGACGTCGACACGCTACTGCTCGACAAGACCGGCACCATCACGCTCGGCAACCGCCAGGCGACGGCCTTCCGTCCGGTGCGCGGTGTCACCGAGCAGGAGCTCGCCGATGCAGCCCAGCTCGCCTCGCTCGCCGACGAGACGCCGGAAGGCCGCTCCATCGTCGTGCTGGCGAAGGAGAAATACGGCATTCGCGGCCGCGACATGGCCGAGCTTGGCGCGACCTTCATTCCGTTCACGGCGCAGACCCGCATGAGCGGTGTCGATGCCGGCGGTTCGTCGGTGCGCAAGGGCGCGGTCGATGCGATCCTCAACTATGTCAACGGCGGTGCGCCGCTGGCACTCGCATCGGGCAACGCGGCGCGTGCCGTTCAGCCATCCGCCAGTTCGGATGTGGCGCGCGAGATCGGCGCCATTTCTGATGAGATCGCCAAGTCAGGCGGAACGCCGCTCGCGGTCGCCAAGGACGGCCGCCTGCTCGGCGTGGTGCAGCTCAAGGATATCGTGAAAGGCGGGATTCGCGAGCGCTTCGCCGAGCTGCGCCGCATGGGCATCCGCACCATCATGATTACCGGTGACAACCCGATGACGGCCGCCGCGATCGCGGCGGAGGCCGGTGTCGACGACTTCCTGGCGCAGGCGACTCCTGAGGACAAGCTCAAGCTGATCCGCGACGAGCAGGCCAAGGGCAAGCTGGTGGCGATGTGCGGCGACGGCACCAACGACGCACCGGCTCTCGCCCAGGCCGACGTCGGCGTGGCCATGAACACCGGCACCCAGGCCGCCCGCGAGGCCGGTAACATGGTCGACCTCGATTCCAACCCGACCAAGCTGATCGAGGTTGTCGAGATCGGCAAGCAGCTCCTGATGACGCGCGGTGCGCTGACGACGTTTTCGATCGCCAACGACGTCGCAAAATATTTTGCGATCATCCCGGCGATGTTTTTGGCGTTCTACCCGCAGCTCAACGTGCTCAACGTCATGAACCTGTCGAGCCCGCAGAGCGCCATCCTGTCGGCGATCATCTTCAACGCGCTGATCATCGTCGCGCTGATCCCGCTCGCGCTGAAGGGCGTTGCCTATCGCGCGGTCGGCGCCGGTGCGCTGCTCCAGCGCAACCTGCTGATCTACGGCCTGGGGGGCATTGTCATTCCCTTCATCGGCATCAAGGCGATCGACCTCGTCGTCGTCGCCTTGCACCTTGCATAACCCCGTCATTGCCAGCGGAGCGAAGCAATCCCGAAATGCCTCCGCGGCTGAGAACCTGGATTGCTTCGTCGCTTCGCTCCTCGCAATGACGAAAGAATAAGGAGACGTAACATGCTCAGAGAAATCCGCCCCGCCATTGTCCTGCTGCTGGTGCTCACCGCCATTACGGGCCTCGCCTATCCGCTCGCGATGACCGGCATTGCCGGCGCGATCTTCCCCGCGCAGGCGCACGGCAGCCTGATCGAGCGCGACGGCAAGGTGGTCGGCTCCGCCCTGATCGGTCAGGAGTTCAAGGCGGACAAATATTTCCACGGCCGCCCCTCGGCGACGCTTGCGCCGGACCCCAATGATTCGACCAAGACGGTGCCGGCGCCCTACAACGCGACCAATTCGGGCGGCTCCAACCTCGGCCCGACCAGCAAGGCGTTGGCCGACCGGCTGAAGGAAGATCTGGACAAGCTGAAAGCCGAGAATCCGAATGCCGCCGTACCGGTCGACCTGGTCACGACCTCGGCCAGCGGCCTCGACCCGGACATCTCGCCGGAAGCGGCGGAATTGCAGGTGCCGCGGGTGGCGAAGGCGCGGAATCTGCCGGACGATCAGGTCAGGCAACTCGTGTCCTCCAGCACCCAGAGCCGTCTGCTCGGCCTGATCGGCGAACCGCGGGTTAACGTCCTTGCGCTAAACCTCGCGCTCGATCGCGTTGCCGCGAAATAGCGGTCTAGGCTCGTGGCGTGCGGATGATTATATTGGCTTGATGGTCCGAGAGCGCCGCGATCCTGAACAACGTCCGTCGCCCGAGGCGCTGCTGGAAGCAGCGCGTCGGGAGGAGAGCGCGAGCGGCAAGCTCAAGATCTTCGTCGGTGCCGCTCCTGGAGTCGGCAAGACTTACGAGATGCTGCAAAGCGCCCATGCCAAACGCAAGGCCGGCATCGACGTCGTGGTCGGCTTCGTCGAGACCCATGGCCGCGCCGAGACCGAGGCGCTGGTGCGTGAGCTCGAAATGGTCCCGCGCAAGAAGCTGGACTACCGCGGCCAGGTGATCGAGGAGATGGACCTCGACGCCGTGATCGCGCGGCGGCCAAGAATCGCGCTGGTCGACGAACTCGCCCATACCAACGCGGCCGGCAGCCGCCATCCCAAACGCTATCTCGACGTCGAGGAATTGCTCTCCCGCGGCATCGACGTCTATACCGCCGTCAACATCCAGCACATCGAGAGCCTGAACGACGTCGTCGCGCAGATCACCCATGTGCGGGTGCGCGAGACCGTGCCGGATTCCATATTCGACCGCGCCGATGCAATCGAGCTGATCGACCTCACGCCCGACGACCTGATCCAGCGGCTCAAAGAGGGCAAGGTCTACGTTCCCAAGCAGGCCGAGCGGGCGCTGGAGCACTATTTCTCGCCGGGCAATCTGACCGCGCTGCGCGAGCTCGCGCTGCGGCGCACGGCCGAGCGGGTCGACGAGCAGCTTCTGACCCACATGCAGGCGAACGCCATCGCCGGTCCGTGGGCGGCGGGGGAACGCATCCTTGTCTGCGTCAGCGAAGATCCGCGCGCGGCGGGGCTCGTGCGTTATACCAAGCGCCTTGCCGACCGGCTGCATGCGCCGTTCACTGCGATCTCGATCGAGACACGGCGTTCGCTCCAGCTCTCCGATGAGGAGCGTGACCGGCTGGCGGATACGCTGCGGCTCGCGGAGTCGCTGGGTGGCGAGGCGCTGACCATTCCCGCCGTCGGCCGCCGCATCGCCGACGACGTCGTCAATTTCGCGCAAGGCAACAACGTCACCCAGATCGTGATCGGAAAGTCGACGCGCTCGCGCTGGTTCGAGATGACGCGCGGCTCCGTCGTGCACGATCTCGTGCGCCGGTCCGGCAATATCAGCGTTCACGTCATTCCCGGCGACGAGCTGCCCGGCGAGCCGGCGCCGAAGACCGCGGTGCAGACCGCGGCACGGTCCGAGCCGTTCGATCCGCTTCCTTATCTGAAGGCGCTCGGGATCACCGCGCTCGGCCTTGCCGCAGCGATGGGCATCAAGCCGTATTTCGGCATCGAGAACGTCGACCTGATGTTCCTGACCGCGGTGGTTGCCGTGGCTGTCCGCTATGGGTTGTGGCCGTCGCTGCTTGCGAGCATCGCGGCGTCGCTGGCGTATAACTTCTTCTTCCTGCCGCCGGTCTACACTTTCACCATCACCGATCCAACCAACGTCGCGGCATTCTTCTTCTTCATGCTGATTGCGTTCGTGGTGTCGAATGTAGCGGGGCGGGTGCGGACCCAGGCCGACACCGCGATCGGCCGCATCAGGACCACCGAGCAGCTCTATGCGTTCAGCCGCAAGCTCGCGGGCACCGGCACGCTCGACGACGTGCTGTGGACAACCGCCTACCAAACCGCGCTGATGCTGAAGGTTCGCGTGGTGCTGCTGTTGCCTGAGGATGGGTTGCTTGTGGTGAAATCCGGCTATCCACCCGAGGACCAGCTCGACCAGGCCGACCTTGCCGCTGCCAACTGGGCCTGGAGCAACGATCGGCCGGCAGGCCGCGGCTCGGACACGCTGCCGGGTGCAAAACGCCTGTTCCTGCCGATGCGCACCGGGCGTGGGCCGATCGGCGTCATCGGCATCGACAACGATCGCACCGGCCCGCTGCTGACACCGGACCAGCGCCGGCTGCTCGACGCGCTGGTCGACCAGGGCGCGCTCGCGATCGAGCGCGTGCTGCTGGTCGAGGACATGGACCGCGTCAAGCGCACGGTCGAATCCGAGCGGCTGCGCTCGGCGCTGTTGACCTCGATCTCGCACGACCTGAAGACGCCGCTCGCCTCCGTGCTCGGCGCAGCCTCGACCATGCGCGATCTTGCCGGCGCGCTGTCGGATACCGAGAAGCGGGACCTGCTCGCGACCGTGATCGACGAGTCGGAGCGGCTCAACCGCTTCATCGCCAATTTGCTCGACATGACCAAGCTCGAATCCGGCGCCGTTGTGCCGAATACGGCGCTGCACGATCTCGGCGAGATCGTCGGCAGCGCACTCCGGCGTGCGAGCAAGATCCTGATCGCGCACAAGGTGGAGCTGGTGCTGGCCGCCGATCTGCCGATGCTCCAGCTCGACGCCGTGCTGTTCGAGCAAGTGCTGTTCAACCTGCTCGACAATGCCGCCAAATATTCCCTGCCTGACACCACGATCTCGATCAAGAGCCAGCGTGACCGGGATCATGTGGTGCTCCAGGTCGCCGACGAAGGCGACGGCATTCCGCCCGACGAGCTCGAGAGCGTGTTCGACAAGTTCTATCGCGCGCAGAAGGGGGACCATGTCCGTCCCAGCACCGGGCTCGGGCTCGCCATCTCCCGCGGCTTCGTCGAGGCGATGCGGGGCACGATCGCGGCCGCCAACCGCAGCGACCGGACCGGCGCGGTTCTGACCATCCGTCTGCCCGTTCCGGCACAGACCCAGGCATTGGATACCGCCGCATGAGTGCTGCTCCGATCAAGGTTTTGGTCATCGACGACGAGCCGCCGATCCGCAAGCTGCTGCGGATGGGCCTGACGACGCAGGGTTACGAGATCCTGGAAGCGCCGAACGGCAAGACCGCGCTGGAGAAGCTCACTGAAGAGCCCGCGCTGATCATCCTCGACCTCGGCCTGCCCGATATCCAGGGCCACGAGCTGTTGCGCACCATCCGCGCCCGCAATGAAGCCGTGCCGATCGTGGTGCTGTCGAGCCGGGGCGATGAGGCCGGCAAGGTGCAGGCGCTCGATCTCGGCGCCGACGATTACCTGACAAAGCCGTTCGGCATGGACGAACTCCTGGCGCGCTTGCGCGCCGCGCTACGGCATCAGCTCCAGATTCAGGGCGAGCGTCCGGTGTTTCGCACCGGCGATCTCTCCGTCGATCTGGTGCGCCGGATCGTCAAGGTCGGCGAGCGCGAGATAAAACTCTCGCCGAAGGAGTATGATCTCTTGCGCGTGCTGGTGCAGCACGCCGGCAAGGTGCTCACTCATCGCTTCCTGCTCAAGGAGCTCTGGGACGAACTGACCGACGCGCAATATCTGCGCGTCTATGTCCGCCAGCTTCGCCAGAAGATCGAAGCCGATCCGGAACGGCCGCAATATGTGCTGACCGAGACGGGGATCGGGTACCGGCTGAAGGCGGGGGATTAGCTCGCGGCGTCCACGAAGCGGTGCGGTTGCTTGGGGCACACTCGTCATGGCCGGGCTTGACCAGGCTTGACCCGGCCATCCACGTGCGTCAGCGCGCGGGGCGAGACGCGGATGCCCAGGTCAAGCCCGGGCATGACGACTGAGATTGTGGCACCAGCCTTTCGCTGCAAGGACGGAGTACGTCAGCCCGCCTTGCGATGCCTCGCTGTCGAACGTTGCGTCTTCTTCGTACTTCGACGCCGTCCCGTCGTCCGGCGCGCGTGCGACTTCGCCTGTGTTTTCCCGCCACCGCGACCCTTCAGGCTCTGCTTCAGCGCGTCCATCAGGTTGACGACATTGCTCGGCCGCTCCTCGCGCTCGGGCAGCTCGATCTTCTTGCCGCTCGCCTTGCGCTTCACCAGCGCCTTCAGCGCGTTCTCATACTCATCCTTGAATTTGCCGGGGTCGAAATGCGCGGCCTTGGTGTGCAAGATGTGGCCAGCGAGATCGATCATGTCCTTGGTGACCTTCGGGCTCTTGATGTCGTCGAAGAACTGGTCCTCGTCGCGCAGCTCGTAGGGGTAGCGCAGCGTGGTGCCGAGCAGACCCTTGCCAAGCGGCTCGATCGCCATGACATGCTCGCGGTTGGTGAGCACGATCTTGGCAAGTGCGACCCGGTCCTGATCCTTCATGGCGTCACGGATCACGGCAAAGGCATCGATCGCGGCCTTGCCGTCGGGCGCAATGTAGTAGGGGTGGTTGAGGTAGCGCTGGTCGATTTCCTCGCTCGGCACAAAACTCTCGATGTCGATGGTGTGGTTGCTCTCGATCTGGACCGCTTCGAGCTCCTCCGGCTCGATCTCGACATATTTGCCCTTGCGCAGTTCGTAGCCGCGTCCCTTCTGATCGCTTTCGACGACGTCGCCGGTCTCGGAATCGATCATCTGCTGCTTCAGGCGGTTGCCAGTTTCGCGGTTGATCAGGTGAAAGCGCGTCTTCTCGGCGGTGGTCGCGGCGGGATAGAGCACGACCGGGCAGGCGACGAGCGACAGCTTCAAACTCCCTTTCCAATAGGCGCGGGGGGCCATTCCAATCTCCAGCGTTTTCAAGGCGTTTCGGAACCCCAACCCATGTTGGGGGTTTTGGTTCCGGGTGGGACTTTGGTCATGATAGGCTTGGATACGCGTGCAACAATGCAGGATCGGCCGTGCTGAGAAACCTCTCCACCTATCGCAAGAAGCGGGATTTCGAGATCACACCGGAGCCGTCGGGCAAGACGGCGGTGACACCGTCGAAGCAGCGCCGTTTCGTGATCCAGAAGCACGACGCGACGCGGCTGCATTACGACCTGCGGCTGGAGTTCGACGGCGTCTTCAAGTCCTGGGCGGTAACGAAGGGGCCCTCGCTCGATCCACACGACAAGCGGCTGGCGGTCGAGGTCGAGGACCACCCGCTCGACTACGGCGATTTCGAAGGCACGATTCCCGAAGGTCAGTATGGCGGCGGCACGGTCATGCTGTGGGACCGCGGCTACTGGGAGGCGGAGGATCCTGAACGGGGCTTCAAGAAGGGCGACCTGAAGTTCACCCTGCACGGCGACAAGCTGCACGGGAGCTGGGTGCTGGTGCGCATGCGCAGCGACCGCACCGGCGGCAAGCGTACCAACTGGCTCCTGATCAAGCACCGCGACGACTATGTCCGGGAGGGCGGGGACAACGATATTCTCGGTGAGGACAAATCGGTCGCCTCGGGACGCGCGATGGAGCAGATCGCCGAGGGCAAGGGCCGCGCGCCGAAGCCCTTCATGCTGGCGAAAGGTGCCAAGGCCAAGGCCGATGCGGTCTGGCAGTCCAATCGCGCCGAGGAACCAAAAGGGCGTACCGTCAAGCCGGCGCCACGCGCCGCGCTGAAGAGCGGCAAGAAAGCAAACAAGGCAGCGACCGCGACGACGGCCAAAAAAGTCGCGGAGATGCCGGACTTCGTGGCGCCGCAGCTCTGCACGTCGGTCGAGCGCCCGCCGGCCGGCGAAGGCTGGTGCCACGAGATCAAGTTCGACGGCTATCGCGTACAGCTCCGCGCCGAAGACGGCAAGGCGACGCTCAAGACCCGCAAGGGTCTCGACTGGACCGACAAGTTCGCTTCGATCGTGAAGGACGCGGGCGCGCTGCCGGATGTGATGATCGACGGCGAGATCGTCGCGCTCGATCACAACGGCGCGCCGAATTTCTCCTCGCTCCAGGCCGCGCTGTCGGACGGCAAGACCGAAGATCTCATCTTCTTTGCTTTCGATCTCCTGTTCGCGGAAGGCCTCGACTGCCGCCGCCTGCCGCTCGACGAGCGCAAGCTGCGGCTCAAGGAATTGCTGGAAGCGCGCAAGCGGAAATCGAGCCAGATCCGCTATGTCGAGCATTTCGAGAGCGGCGGAGACGCCGTGCTGCAATCCGCCTGCGAGCTCGAGCTCGAGGGCGTGGTGTCGAAGAAGCTCGATGCACCCTATCGCTCCGGCCGCACCGAAAGCTGGACCAAGGCAAAATGCCGCGCCGGCCATGAGGTCGTGATCGGCGGCTGGAAGACCACCAACGGCAAATTCCGCTCGCTGATGGCCGGTGTGCACCGCGGCGATCACCTCGTCTTTGTCGGAATGGTCGGCACGGGCTTCGGCGCCGACAAGGTCAAGCGCATCATGCCCCTGCTGAAGGCGGCGGAGGCGAAGGAAAGCCCGTTCGCCGGCAAGAACGCGCCGAGGAAGGCGCGCGACGTACACTGGCTGAAGCCGGAGCTGGTCGCGGAGATCGAATTTGCCGGCTTCACCGCCGACGGCAATATCCGCCAGGCTGCATTCAAGGGATTGCGGCAGGACAAGCCGGCCGAGGAGGTCGAGGCGGAAATGCCCGTCGATACAAAGTTGGCCCAACCCTCCACCAAGTCTCGGACCAGGGCCAGGCCTGCCACCCAGTCAAAGGCAAGCGACGCCGCCGAGGTGATGGGCGTCGTGCTCTCCAAACCGGACAAGGAGCTGTGGCCGGACGGCGGCGACGGCGAGGGTGTGACAAAACTCGATCTCGCGCGCTATTTCGAGGCGGTCGGTGGCTGGATGATCGAGCATCTGAAGGGACGCCCTTGCTCGATCGTGCGTGCGCCTGACGGCATCAGCGGCGAAAAGTTCTTCCAGCGCCATGCCATGCAGGGCACCTCGAACCTGCTCGAACTCGCCAAGGTCTCAGGCGATCGCAAGCCGTATTTGCAGATCGATCGCGTCGAGGGACTTGCGGCCGTTGCGCAGATCGGCGGCGTCGAGTTGCATCCCTGGAATTGTGCGCCGGGCGCCTATGACACGCCGGGCCGGCTGGTGTTCGATCTCGATCCGGCACCGGACGTCGATTTTGCCGACGTCGTCGAGGCGACCAAGGAGATGCGGCAGCGGCTTGCCGATGTCGGCATGGAGAGCTTTTGCAAGACCACCGGCGGTAAGGGCCTGCATGTGGTGGTGCCGCTGCTCTACGGCGCGCGCGACAAGGTGAGCTGGAAGGAGGCCAAGGCTTTCGCGCAAGGCGTCTGCCAGTGGATGGCCGATGACGATCCCGAGCGCTATCTGCTCAATATGTCCAAGAAGCTGCGCAAGGGAAAGATCTTCCTCGACTATTTGCGCAATGATCGGATGTCGACGGCGGTGGCACCGCTGTCACCACGTGCGCGCGATGGTGCGACGGTGTCGATGCCCGTGACCTGGGCGCAGGTGAAGAGCGATCTCGATCCGAAGCGATATACGCTGCGCACCGTGCCGGGACTGCTGGCGCGCTCGAAGGCGTGGGAGGGATATGGGGATGCGGCAGTCTCGATCAGGGCAGCGATGAAGAAGCTCGCGGGTAAGATGAAGTAGGGTGGGTTACGCCTTGCGGCTGGCCGACCCTACGAGATCGTGCGCGTGGCTAGTCCGAACTTCCCCTCGGGATTTTTGTTAGAGCGTTGAGAGGATTTGAGAAGTTTGGATCGGGCTGATTTTGTAGGCATGTAAATGATGATTTTTGGCTTGCGAATGGCAGGTTTCCGTGATTCGATTCCGGCATGTTCGTCGCCCGCATTCCCAACCGCAACTCACCGCCCGCGATCCTGTTGCGCGAGAGCTATCGCGAGGGCGACAAGATCAAGTCGCGCACGCTGGCCAACCTGTCGCATTGGCCGGATGAGAAGATCGATGCGCTGCGCCGCGTCCTGAAAGGCGAGGAGCTGGTCTCGCCGGCCGAGCAACTGCGGATCGAGCGCTCGCTGCCGCACGGCCACGTGGCCGCGGTGCTCGGCATGGCGCGCCAGCTCGGACTGCATCGCCTTGTCCCGGACAAGCCCAGACGGTTGGCCAGGCTGGCTTTGGCCTTGATCGTGGCACGGGTGATCGAACCGGCCGCCAAGCTGGCCACGGCGCGCCAGCTCAGCGAGGCGACGGCGGCGCATTCGCTGGGCGAACTGCTCGATCTCAGCGCCGTCGACGAGGACGAGCTTTACGAAGCGCTCGACCTGCTCGGCACGGCCCAACCGGGGATCGAGGCGACGCTCGCCAAGCGCCATCTGCATGACGGCTCGCTGGTGCTCTACGATCTCACCTCCAGCTATCTGGAGGGGCGACATTGCGAATTGGCGCGGCATGGTTACAGCCGCGACGGTCGTTCCGACAAGCTGCAGATCGTGTTCGGCTTGCTGTGCGCCGCCGACGGCTGCCCGGTGGCGGTGGAGGTGTTCGAAGGTAACACCGCCGACCCGAGCACGCTGGCCGCGCAAGTCGACAAACTGAAGGCCCGCTTCAAGCTGTCGCGTGTGGTACTGGTCGGCGATCGCGGCATGATCACCAGCGCCCGTATCGAAGCCGATCTGATGCCGGCCGGGCTCGATTGGATCACCGCTCTGCGGGCGCCGGCGATCCGCAAGCTCGCCGAGGACGGCGGCCCGCTGCAATTGTCGCTGTTCGACGATCGCGATATGGCCGAGATCACGTCCCCCGACTTCCCCGGCGAGCGCCTGATCGTGTGCCGCAACCCGGATCTGGCCGACGAGCGTCGGCGCAAGCGCGGCGAGTTGCTGGCGGCGACCGAGAAGGATCTCGCCCGCGTCAAGGCCGCCGTGCAGCGTCAGCGCAACCCCTTGCGCGGCGAGGATGAGATCGGTCTGAAGGTCGGCGCCGTGCTGGGCAAGCGTAAGATGGCCAAGCACTTCCACCTCGCCATCACCGACACTTCGTTCGACTTCAGTCGGATCGAGGATGCCATCGCCAACGAAGCGTCGCTCGACGGCTTCTATGTGCTACGGACCAACGTGCCGGCCGAGAACCTCGACACCGCCGCCACGGTGCGTGCCTACAAGAGCCTGGCCCAGGTCGAACGCGCCTTCCGCACCATCAAGACCGTCGAACTGGAGGTGCGCCCGATCCACCATCGCCTCGCTGGCCGCGTGCGCGCCCACGTCTTCCTCTGCATGCTCGCTTATTACATCGTCTGGCACATGCGCCGCGCGCTGGCCCCGATCCTGTTCGACGATCACGACCGCGAGGCCGCCGACGCCGCGCGCGTCTCGCCCGTCGCCAAGGCCAGAGTCTCGGCCGCGGCCAGAACCAAGGCTAATCGCAAGCACACCCACGATGGCCGGCCCGTGCACAGCTTTCGAACGCTGTTGCAGGATCTCGCCACGCTCACACGCAACATCGTTCGCATCGGTCAGGACGCCCCGGCCGCTATGCTCACAAGTCCAACCCCACTACAACAAGACGTCTTCAATCGGCTCGGCATTCCTATCGCCCCATAATGTAGGCAGACGCGCCGTCACGCCCGCTGGAATTACACGCCAGCTCAAATGCTTACGTCGCTACTCAAGGGGAAGTTCGGGCTAGTTTGTAGGGTGGGCAAAGCGGAGCGTGCCCACCATCTTTTTTCTTGCGTTGTGGCAAAGAGGTGGCACGGCGCAACGCGCCTTTGCCCACCCTATGAAGTCAGCGGCTAGATCCGTCCCAGCAGAAGCAATATCAGCAGGATGATGATGACGAGCCCAAGGCCGCCGCCGCCGTAATAGCCGGTGCCATAGAATGGGCCGCCGCCGACGCCGCTGAAGCCGCCGAGCAGGGCGATGACCAGGATGATCAGAATGATTGTACCGATAGACATGCGAATCTCCTCCAGCCCTTTGTCAAAAGGGTCGTTTGCACTTGTCCCGTTGCGCGAGAGCAACTTGCCGCAGGTTTGAAAGTTCCCCTCATGAAACACGCTGGTAGGCGCGATACGCATGGAACCTTTGCCTTTGCGGCCGACATAACCAGGTAGGATTCAGCCAGCACAGGGCACGGCCATGTCAGCACCGCTCGTCGTTTCAATTCCGCATCGTCTCGGCCGCGAGGAGGCGGCACGCCGGCTCAAGACCGGGCTCGGCCGCGCCGCAGCCAGCATTCCGGTGATGCAGGTCGAGGAGGAGCGCTGGAGCGGCGACACCATGAATTTTCGTATCCGTGCGCTCGGCCAGGTCGCGACCGGTCAGGTCGACGTCGCCGAGGACAACGTGCGGGTCGAGGTGGTGCTACCGTGGCTGTTGCAGCGCTTCGCCGAAATGGCGCAGTCCACCATCCGCAAGCGAGGACAATTGCTATTGACGAAGGATGGGGGGAAATAGACCTCAGACACGCTCGCGTCGCCCGACCGGCCTCAGGGCGCTCGCCGCGCGTGCTTCGATGACGGCGGCAGGAAAGTCGCGGAAGGCCTGCGAGAGCGGCAATTCGTTAGCCATGAGGTCAGGTGTGGCATAGCCCGTGATATCGACGGTTGCGTCAAATTCCTCAAGCACTGGCCATTCCCGCCCCGCTTGCGTGAATGGCGCAAACTGGCGCCCCACCATGACGATGGCCGCCGTCCGGCCGCGGCGGCGAGCGAAGGCGATGACGTGGTCGGCGTGGGCACCGCTCACTCGGAGCGGCTGGTAGTCGCCCTGCGTGAAGACGTCGGCGAGTTCGTTGCGCAGCTTGAGGAGATGCCGCGTCCAGGCCAGCTTGAGCTGGCCATCCGGCCAGGTCTTGATCAGGCCGCGCCAGTCCGGAGTGTCCAGTGATGCCAGCGCTGCGTGGCGGGCGGCAAAGTCCACCGGCCGGCGGTTGTCGGGGTCAACCAGCGACAGATCCCAGGATTCGGTGCCCTGGTAGACGTCCGGGACGCCCGGCAGCGTCGCCTTGAGCGTGAGCTGGCTCAGCGAATTCAAGGCGCCGAGCAGCGCGACACGGCGGGCCAGGGTTTGCAGCGACTCCAGGAATTCGCCCGCCTGCGCAGGATCGAGGATCTTTTCGACGAAGCCCTGTATGCCGGTCTCGTAGGCCTCGTGCGGATTGAGCCAACTGGTCTCTTCCTTGCCTTCGCGCGCGGCCTTGAGCGCGTAAGCCTGGATGCGCCCGACGAAATCGGCATCCGGCCCCTCAAGCGGCCATGCGCCGAGCAGGGTCTGGTAGAGCATGTATTCGAACGTCGCCGATGGCGCGCGCAAATTGCCGCGCAGCGCCAGGTGCGGTGCGTTCAACACCTTCCAGCGCGCCACCGCGCTGGTCCACTCGCCCGTGATCTCGCTGAGCGCGGCGATCCGCGCGCGGGCGTCCTCGCCGCGCTTGGTATCGTGCGTCGCGGTCGCGGTCATGCCGTGCGGCCACTCCCTGGCGCGGGCCTGCATGGCCTGGTGGAAGGCAGGAAGCGTAAGGCCGCTGCTGGCGGGATCGCCGCCGACCTCGTTCAGGGCGAGCAACCGGTGGAATTGATAGAAGGCGGTGTCCTCCAGCGACTTCGCCATCATCGGCCCGGTGAACTGCTGCACCTTCAGCGCGAAGCGGCGCACGCGCGGGGCGCTGTGCGGCGGACGGCCGGGCCTGAGCAGGTCCATGGTCAGCGCATCGCGCAGGAAGTCGAAGATACCTTCGTCCGCGGCGAACCATTCTGAACGGGCGCGTTCGATTGTCTCGTCGATCAGCTTGCGGTCGTGCGCCGTTGGTGCGCTGGTTGTGAGATAGGTGCGATAGACCGGGAAATGCAGCACGTAGAGCTCGAGCGCCTGCCGCAGGCTGTCGGCCGAGAAGTCGCGGGTCGAGTAGTGGCCGGTGGCGATGCGCGCGAGCAGGCGCGTCAGCACCGTGAATTCGCTGGTGAGCAGCGTCTCCAGCACGCGCCGCTTGGCGTCCTTGACGTAAGGCGCAAGCCGTGGCGGCCGGTTGCTGATCTGCCGCCAGGTTTCGTCCAGCGCTTCCAGTCCCTTGGGATCGACCAGCACATGGGTAATGACGTTCATCCACTCATATCCTGTGGTCCCCTGAACGCCGGCAAAGTGCGGCAGGCGCTCGTGCTCGCCCAGGATCTTCTCGATGGCCGTATAGAACGGCTTTGTCGTGCCTTGCGCGTCGCGCACCAGCCGGCGCAGCCGCTGGCAATATTGCGCGGGGTCGCGCAGGCCATCGATGTGATCGAGGCGGATGCCTTGCAGCTTGCCATCGACGACCAGTTGCTTGACCAGCCGATGTGTGGCGGCGAACGTGCCGGGATCCTCGACCCGCAAGCCTGCGAGCCCGTTGACGTCAAAGAAGCGGCGATAATTGATGTCGCTGGATGCAAGCCGCCAATGGCCGAGCTTGTAGTGCTGTCGCTCCAGCAGATGATGCAGTGCGAGGGTCTGCGCCGGGCGGTCCTTTGCCGCGCGATAGGCACTGATGCCGCGCGCGATGATGTCGGCACCGCCCTCGATCTCCTTGAGCTCCGTCTTGAAGGCGGGGGCTTCCTTGCGATTGGGGCGCCGCAGTCCTGTATAACGCGCAGCGAGCCCGAGCAGGCGCTTGCCGGCCTCCGTCTCGGTCGCGTCCGCCTCCTTCACGATCACCCGCAGCACCTCGCCATAGCGCTCCGGCGCGATCGGCAGTCGATGCTCGAAATACCACGCCGATAAGCTGCCTTCGCCGGGATCGTAGCGCAGCTCGATCTCGCCGCGCTCGAGCGCCTCGCCGTAGGACGAGCCGAGGATCGGCAGCAGCACGCCGCCGCGGGCGCGGTAGGGCAGCAGATCCCAGTCGATATCGAAGGAGACCGCGTGCGGGGAGGCCTGTCCCCATTCCAGTACGTCCAGCCACCACGGATTGTCGGCAAAGTGCACGCCAACATGGTTCGGTACGAAATCGATGATGAGGCCGAGGCCGTGCTTGATCAGTGCCTCGCTCAGCCGCGCGAAGCCGGCCTCGCCGCCGAGCTCGGGATTGAACTGGCTGTGATCGACGGTGTCGTAGCCGTGCGTCGAGCCCTTGCGGGCCTTCATCACCGGCGAGGTGTAGAGATGCGTGATCCCCAGCGCCTTCAGGTAGGGCACCACCGCGACAGCGTTGTCGAAGCCGAAATCCGCGGTGAGCTGAAGCCGATAGGTCGCGAGAGGGATGGCAGGAGGCATGCTAACCTCCGAGACGCCAGACCACCGACCACGGCGGAAGCCGGTCGCCGGCCGCGCCGCCCCAGATCGGCGGGCCTGCGTTGTTGCTGGAATGCGTGACCTCCTGGTCCGACAGATTGGCGATCAGGCGCAGCGTCGCGCCATCCCCCATGCGCCAATGCGCGGTGAGCAAGCCGCTGTCGGCTGCCTCGGCGTTGCCGAAAGTCGCGCCCTTCAGCCGCGGCATGATCTGCTTGCGACGGAGCGACAGCAGGTCCCGCACCAGAGCGAGCCGCGTACCATGCTCCGGCGTGTGGTTCGCCCAATCCAGCACGGCCGATTGCAGCGTCTCGGGATCGAGCGGGTCGGGTACCTCGTCGCCATATTTCTCGTAGGCCCAGGCATATTCCTGCCGGCGGCCCCTGCGCACGGCATCCGCGAGGCCGCCCTGGAAATCGCAGAAGAACGGGAAGGGCGCCGTCGAGCCCCATTCCTCGCCCTGAAACAGCATGGGCACCATCGGCGCGAGCAACGTCACGGCGAGCGCCGCCTCGATCTGCTTGGACGATGCAAGGCTCTCGAGCCGGTCGCCCAACGGCCGGTTGCCGATCTGGTCGTGGTTTTGCAGGAAATTGACGAAGGTCGCCGGCGGCAACCCACCACTCGGCTCGCCGCGCGGCTTCTTGCCCCAGAATTCCGAGATCTCGCCCTGATAGACGAAGCCCGAGGCGAGTGCGCGCGCAAGATCCATGCGCGGCGTCTGGTAGTCGGCGTAGTAGCCGCCGAGTTCGCCGGTCAGCATCACGTGCCAGACGTGGTGATAGTCGTCGTTCCACTGCCCGCGATATTTGCCGTTCGGAGGATCCTGTGCGGCATCGAGCAGGCTTGCGCGGTTGTCGCCGTTCTCCAGCACGAGATGGATGTGCCGGCCCGTCGCCTTTGCAAGTTCGCCGGCGGCGACGCTGAGCTCTTGCAGCATCGACTGCTCGCCGGGGAAGGCCAAGATGTGGTTGGCGGCGTCCAGCCGCAGGCCGTCGAAGCGGTAGTCGGTGAGCCAGGACAGCGCGTTCTCGACTGCAAACGCGCGCACCTGCGGCAGTCGATAATCGATCGCGCTGCCCCAGGGTGTGTGTGCGTCGGTGAAGAAGGCCGGCGCGTAGCGGCCGAGGTAATTTCCTTCGGGGCCGAAATGATTGTAGACCACGTCGAGAAAGACCATCAGCCCGCGCAGATGCGCCTCGTCGATCAACGTCTTGAGATCTTCCGGCCGGCCATAGACGCTGTCGGGCGCATACCACAGCACGCCGTCATAGCCCCAGCCGCGCCGGCCCGCGAAATCGGCAAGCGGCATCAATTCCAGCGCGGTGATGCCGGTCGCAACGAGATGATCGAGCTTGTCGATCATGGCGCGGTACGTGCCCTCCGCAGTGAACGTGCCGACATGGGTCTCGATCAGCACCGTCTCTTCCCAGGGACGACCACGCCAATCGGTCGCGCGCCATGCGAAGCTTGCGTGATCGATCACCTCGCTCGAGCCGGAGACATCCTCGGGCTGGAAGGTGGAGGCCGGATCTGGCACGTCGATCTCGTCGTCGATCCTGAACTTGTACCGGCTGCCGGCGGTCAGGCCGACAATCTCGGCCACATACCAGCCGTCGTCGCGGCGCCGCATGGTATGACGTCGCTCGAGCAGGAGATCGACGCGTTTCGCGGCCGGCGCCCACAGTCGGAAAGACACCCCATCCTTCGTCGGCCTGGCGCCGAAGGATGGCCTCATAGCGCGCCCGCAAAAGCGAGCACGGAGCGCGGCGGCGCCTTGCTGTCGGTCCCGGGCTGGAAGTCAATCGTGTTCAGCTTGGCTTCGGTCGTGTTCAGGATCTGCTGCCAGCTCTTGTATCCGGTCATCTTGGGCAATTTGAATGCGATCTCTTCGGGGGCGGCGTTCAGAATTATAAAGATCGCGGCCCCACCCGGTTCCATCGGCCCCATCACATAGGAGAGGAACCTTCCCTCCGGGAATTTCCAGTCGTTCTCCGTCATCTCGTCACCGGCCGGTGTCAGCCATAGCACGCCGTAGGCGACGCCATCCGCAGGACGGCCGTCGAGCCAGCGATGGCTGCGGAGCTGCGAGAAGCGCCGGCGGATGTCGGCGAGATGAGCGACGTAATCGATCATGTCGTCGCCGTCCTTGCCGAGACGGTCCCAGCCGACCCAGCCGACCTCGTTGTCCTGGCAATAGGCGTTGTTGTTGCCGGACTGCGAGTTGCCGACCTCGTCGCCGGCGAGGATCAGGGGAACGCCCTGCGCCAGCATCAGGCAGGCCAGCACGTTCTTGCGAAGCTGCCGGCGCAGGCCGAGAATTTTCGGATCGTCGGTCGGGCCCTCGACACCGCAATTGTTGCTGTGGTTGTCGCTGGAGCCGTCGCGATTGTCCTCGCCGTTGGCCTCATTGTGCTTCTCGTTGTAGCTGAAGAGGTCGGCCAGCGTAAAACCGTCGTGCACGGTGATGTGGTTGATGCTGGCGCGCGGCCGCCGTCCGTCATGGTTGAACAGGTCGGAGGACGCGGTCATGCGGCTCGAGATGTCGCCGATCAGGCTGCCTTCGCCGCTCCAGTAGCGCCGCATGGCGCTGCGATAGCGGTCGTTCCACTCCGACCATTGCGAGGGGAATGCGCCGACCTGATATCCGCCAAGTCCGAGGTCCCAGGGCTCGGCGACGAGCTTGACGGTCGCCAGCACCGGATCCTGCCGGATCGCAGTCAGGAACGAGATGCTGCGATCATAGCCGTTCGGTCCGCGCGCAAGGGTGGTGGCAAGGTCGAAGCGGAAACCGTCGACGTGGCAGACCTCGACCCAATAGCGCAGCGAATCCATCACCATCTGAAGCACGCGCGGATGGGCGAGATTCACCGACGAGCCGCAGCCGGTGAAGTCGTCGTAATAGCGCGGGTTCTCGCGGTTCAGCCAGTAATAAGAGGCGTTGTCGATGCCGCGGTAGCACAATGTCGGGCCGAGGTGATTACCTTCCGCGGTGTGATTGTAGACGACGTCGAGCATCACCTCGATGCCGGCATCATGCAGGCGCGCGACCGTGGTGCGGAAGGAGTCGAGCGCGTTGTCCTGGGCATAGCGCGCCTCGGGCGCGAAAAAGGAGAGCGTGTTGTAGCCCCAGTAATTGGCGAGCTTCTTCTCCACCAGGATGCGATCGTCAACGAAGCTGTGGATCGGCAGCAGCTCGACCGTCGTAACGCCGAGCTTCTTCAAATGCTCGATCATCGCGGGCGACGACAGGCCGCCATAGGTGCCGCGCAGGTTCGGCGGCACGTCGTCGCGCTTCTGCGTCAGGCCCTTGACGTGGGCCTCGTAGATGATGGTGTCCTCCCAGGCGATGTGGGGGCGGATCTCGCGGCGTCCCCAGTTGAAGGTCTCGTCGACGACGACCGCCTTGGGCATGCCGCGCGCATTGTCCCGCCGGTCGAACGACAGGTCCTCGCGCGGGCTGCCTGTGCGATAGGCGAAATGCGCGTCGCTCCAGACCAGCCGACCGGAGAGCCGCTTGGCGTAGGGGTCGAGCAGCAGCTTGTTGGCGTTGAAGCGGTGGCCGTGCTCGGGCTCGTAGGGGCCGTGCACGCGGTAGCCGTAGAGCTGGCCCGGGGAGACGTCGTTGAGATAAGCGTGCCAGACGTCCTCGGTACGTTCGGGCAATTCGATGCGCTCAAGCTCGCGGCGGCCCTGACTGTCGAACAGGCACAGCTCGACCCTCTCGGCATTGGCGGAGAACAATGCGAAATTGGTGCCGCGTCCGTCCCAGCTTGCGCCGAGGCGTGCGGGCGATCCAGCAGTCAGGCGCATGGGTCAGCTTTCCGGAACGAGGAAAATCGCGGCCAACGGCGGAATGGTGAGGCGGAGTTCGCCGCCGACGGCCTGAACCTCGCCGATGTTACCGACATTGCTGCCGCCATAATGTGCGGAGTCGGAGTTGAGCACTTCCTTCCACTTGCCGGCAAAGGGCACGCGAACGCGATAGTTGCGATAGACGTTGGGTGAGAAGTTGACGATCACGAAACACCGCGCGTGCTCGTCAATTCCCTTGCGCAGCCAGGCGAATACGTTGCGGTTGGCGTCGTCCGTGATCAACCATTCGAAGCCGGCCTGGTCGCAATCCATCTGGTGCAGCGCTGGCACCGCGCGATAGAGGCGGTTGAGGTCGCGGATCAGCGCCTGGATGCCGGAATGGCTCTTGTATTCGAGCAGGTGCCAGTCGAGCGACTGGTCGTGATTCCATTCGCGGCTTTGCGCGAGTTCCGCGCCCATGAACAGCAGCTTCTTGCCGGGATGGCCGAACATGAAGCTGTAATAGGCGCGGAGATTCGCAAACCGCTGCCACTCGTCGCCGGGCATCCGGCCCAGGATCGAGCGTTTGCCATGCACGACCTCGTCATGCGATAGCGGCAGGATGAAGTTCTCCGAGAACGCATAGTGCAGGCCGAACAGGATATCGCCGTGGTGGTGCTTGCGGTGGATCGGATCCTTGCTGATGTAGTTCAGCGTGTCATGCATCCAGCCCATGTTCCACTTGTAGCCGAAGCCGAGCCCGCCATATTCGACCGGCCGCGAAACCTGCGGCCAGGCGGTGGACTCTTCTGCCGCTGTAGTCGCCTGCGGGAAGCGCGCGAATAGCTCGGTGTTGAAGCGGCGGAGGAACGCGATCGCCTCGATGTTTTCCCGCCCGCCATACTGGTTCGGAATCCATGCGCCCGGCGGACGGCTGTAGTCGAGGTAGAGCATCGAGGCGACCGCATCGACGCGCAGACCGTCGATTGCGTAGCGCTCGAGCCAGAACAGCGCGTTCGACACCAAGAAGTTCGTCACTTCGGTGCGGCCGTAATTGTAGATCAGCGTGCCCCAGTCGAGGTGGCGGCCCTGGAGCGGGTTGGCGTGCTCATAGACCGAGGTGCCGTCGAACTGGCCGAGCCCGTGCGGATCGTCGGGGAAGTGACCGGGCACCCAATCGAGCAGCACGCCGACGCCTTCGCGATGGCAGGCATCGACCAGCGCCGCGAAATCCTCCGGCGTGCCGAAGCGGCTGGTCGGCGCATAGAGGCCGGTCGGCTGATAACCCCACGAGCCGTCGAAGGGGTGCTCGCTCACGGGCAGGAATTCGAGATGGGTGAAGCCCATGTCGCGGGCATAGGCCGGCAACTGCTCGGCCAACTCGCGATAGGTGAGCCATTCATTGTCGCCCTTGCGCCGCCACGAACCGAGATGGATCTCGTAGATCGACATCGGCGCCGACAATGCGTTGATGCCGTCGAGCGCCGGGCGCGGCCGCGGCAGATGCGCCTCGTCGAAGACGATGGAGGCCGTCTTTGGCCGCACCTCGCTTGCAAACGCCATCGGATCGGATTTCAGCGGCAGTTGGTGGCCGTGCGGTCCAACGATGTCGAACTTGTAGTGATCGCCGGCCTTGGCGTGCGGGATGAACAACTCCCAATAGCCGGCGCCACGCACCCGCATGGGATGGCGCCGCGCATTCCAGAAATTGAAATCGCCGACCACGGCGACGCGCCGTGCGTTCGGCGCCAGCACCACGAAGCCGATGCCGTCGATACCCTCGAGCGTCATCGGGTGGGCGCCGAGCTTGTCATAGAGGCGCTGATGGGTGCCTTCGCCGAGCAGATAAAGGTCGAAGTCGGTCAGGATCGGCGGAAAGCGGTAGGCGTCTTCGAACTCGACGACATCGTTGCCGAACTTCGCACGCAGCTGATAATGCTTGGAGCCGTTGGGCAGGGCGCCGATGAACAGGCCCGAATCGTGGACACGATCGAGCTTTGCCACCTCGCCATGCTCGCCGATCGCCTCGACATTGGAAGCCTCGGGAAGGAAAGCGCGCACCACGCTCTTCCCACCTTCGGGATGCAGGCCGAGATAGTGGAAGGGGTCGGAGTGGCGGCCCTCGATGATCGCGTAGGCCTCGGCAGGCAGTTTAGGCATGTGCTTCGCTCTCGTTGGACAGAATGCGAAGCAGCCCGGTCAGCGGCGCGTTGAGCCCCTCCGGCCGGTGGGACAGCTCGTATTCTACTTCGTCGAACGCCTGATCAAGCAGGAAAAACCTTAACAGGCCTTCCGCAGAATGCGGGTCTTCCGGCCACAGCCGCCGATCGGTCATGGCCTCACGGTACGCAGACAGGAACGTCGAGGCGGCGCGCTCGCGCCATTCGCCGAGCGCAGCCGCGAGCCGCTCCTGCTCGTCGGAAGCCCCCGAAAACGCACGGTTGAGAGCCGCAGCTACCGACAGATCGATCGAGCGGATCAGACCGGCGACATCGCGGGCGGCCGGCGACTTGCGCCGCTTGTCCGCCAGCGCCAGATGCGGATCGCCGTCAAAGTCGATGATGAAGATATCGTCCTTCACGATAAGAGTTTGTCCGAGGCGGAAATCGCCATGATGACGGATGTTCAACCCGCCGATGTCGGATGACAATAGCGCATTCAGCCGGTCGGACAGGCGCGCGCGCGCCGCTTCGAGCTGATCGACCAGCGGCCGGTCGGCTTCCCGCAGGCCATCGCGGCTCTCGATCAGCCGCTCGAAAACCCGCTCGGCGCGCGTCTTGAGGTCCGAAGTCCAGCGCTTGACGTGTGCCGCGCTGATTGGCTCGGGGGCGAGATCGTCGGGCTTTGCGGCGGCGAGCGCGACGTGCAACTCGGCGAGCCGCCGGCCGGTTTGCGCCAGATGGTGCAGATAGGGTGCCTGGTCCTGGTTCTCGCGGGGCGCCTCGCTCGACGCCAGGAGCCGCTGCTCGTCGATATGACGGTCGAGATAGGCTGCGGTCACTGCCCAGCCGTCGCCCTGGTTCTCGACATAAGCGTGCAGGACGCCGACCGTACTGCGCTCGTCACCTTCGACCAATTCGGCGCTGCCGAGCAGGGCCGGCGTGTTGGCAAAGCGGGCGACCTCGGTGAGATAGCGGCCGATCTCGATCTCGGGATTGATGCCGCTCTCGAGCTGGCGATAGATCTTGGCGACGTATTGGTTGTCGACCAGGGCCGTGCTGTTCGACTGCTCGATCGCGCGGATGCGCTCGGGCTCCTTGACGGTGTATTCCGAGAACAGGCCGGTCGGCTTGAACTCGAGCCGCAGATTGTTCTCCTCCACGACCAGGTTCTGCGACAGGTTGCGCAGGAACAGGCCGATGAAGATCTGGTTTGTCGCGACATCGAGCAGCGTGCCTTCGCGCGCGCCCTGGCGCACGGCGGCGAGCGCTTTCGGATTGAAGCGTTCGCGATCGAAGCGCACCCACTCGATCTGCATGGGCAGCACGTAGCGCGTCGCGACGTCCTGTTGCGTCGCCTCGAAGAACGCGATCCAGGGCCGGTTGTCGCCGATGTCGCAGAACGGGATTGCCGAGGTCAGGGTGGGCCGGATCTGCCGGGGATTATGTTCGGGATACCACCGCGTCCGCGACAAAAATCCCGGCAGCACGTCGCGTTCGAACACGCCGCGCTCGCGCGCCAGCGACACCCAGGTCGAATTGACCGGCACCACCAGCGTCTCGAATTCCGGCACCGCGCTTGGCGTCACCGGCTCGGATTTGTCGCGCTCCAGGAGCTGGAACCAGTAGAAGCCGTAAGGCCCGAGCGTGATCATGTATGGCAATTCGCCGATCGCCGGGAAGCGGGCGCGGCCGAGCATTTCCTGCGGGATGCGGTCCTTCCATGGCGACAGGTCCAGCTCGGTCGCCTGTGCTGCGCGCGAGAGATTGGTGACGCAGAGGATCACCTCGTCGCGATATTGCCGGACATAGGCGAGGACGGCGCGGTTGGTCGGGCGGATGAAAGTCATGGTGCCGCGGCCGAAGGCGAGCGTCGACTTGCGCACCGAGATCAGCCGCTTGGTGGCGCTGAGCTGCGAGGACAGGCTGCGCGACTGCGCCTCGACGTTGACCGATTCGTAGCCGTAGACCGGATCCATGATCGGCGGCGCGTAGAGGCGGGCCGGATCGGCACGGGAGAAACCGCCGTTGCGATCCGGGCTCCACTGCATCGGCGTGCGCACGCCGTTGCGGTCGCCGAGATAGATGTTGTCGCCCATGCCGATCTCGTCGCCGTAATAGACGATCGGCGTGCCCGGGAACGACAGCAGCAGTGAGTTCATCAGCTCGATCTTGCGACGGTCATTGTCCATCAGCGGCGCGAGACGCCGGCGGATGCCGACATTGATGCGCGCGCGAGGATCGTTGGCGTAGGTGGTCCAGAGATAGTCGCGCTCGACGTCGGTGACCATCTCCAGCGTCAACTCGTCATGATTGCGCAGGAACAGCGCCCATTGGCAGTTCGCGGGAATGTCCGGCGTCTGGCGCAGGATGTCGGTGATTGGGAAGCGGTCCTCCTGCGCGATCGCCATGTAAATGCGCGGCATCAGCGGAAAGTGATAGGCCATGTGGCACTCGTCGCCACGGCCGAAATACTCCTGCACGTCCTCCGGCCATTGATTGGCCTCGGCCAGCAGCAGCTTGCCCTTCGAATAGGCGTCCAGTTCCTGGCGCAGGCGCTTGATGATCGCGTGCGTCTCGGGGAGGTTCTCGTTCGAGGTGCCCTCGCGCTCGCAGAGATAGGGAATTGCATCGAGCCGGAAGCCGTCGACCCCGGCATCGAGCCAGCGCTTCATCACCTGGATGAGCGCGCTGACGACGCGCGGATTATCGAAATTGAGGTCGGGCTGGTGCGAGAAGAAGCGGTGCCAGTAGAAAGCGCCGGCCTCGGGGTCCCAGGTCCAGTTGGATTTCTCGGTGTCCGTAAAGATGATCCGCGTGCCCTGGTATTTCTGGTCGGTGTCGCTCCAGACGTACCAGTCGCGAGCGCTCGAGCCTGCCGGGCTGCGTCGCGCGCGCTTGAACCAATTGTGCTGGTCGGAGGTGTGGTTGACGACGAGCTCGGTGATCACGCGCAGCCCGCGGCGCTGCGCTTCCTGGATGAAGCGCTTGAAATCCTTCATCGTCCCGAAATCGGAATTGATCGAGCCGTAGTCGGCGATGTCGTAACCATCGTCGCGGCCGGGCGAGGGATAGAACGGCAGCAGCCACAGCGCGGTGACGCCGAGGTCCTGGAGATACGAAAGCTTCTCGGTCAGGCCGGCGAAATCGCCGATGCCGTCATTGTTGCTGTCGGCAAAGGCCTTGACGTGAAGCTGGTAGATGATGGCGTCCTTGTACCAGAGCTCGTCCACGATATCGGCAGCCTCGGCCTTCTTGGTGTCGACGGAAGACAAAACATTCATGGCGTGCGTCCTCACGCCAGGCAGCGGAACAAGAGCGCCGGATCGCGGTCGGGATCGATACGCAACCTGATTCCGCCCCATTCGATGCGGGACTGTTCGCCGGTGAGGAGATTTTCGAGTGCGGTGACGTGGCGGCGCTCGTTGCCGACATCGAGGGTGACGTCACCGAGTGGCAGCCAGACTTCGCGTGCATGGCCGGAAAGCGCGATGGCCGCGACGACGGTATTGGCAGGATCGGCCGCCTCCTTGGCGAACGCGATCGTCTCACCGTCCTCGATGCCGAGGAAGCGCAGATTTGCGGTCTGCTGGAGCGCCGCGTTCTCGCTGCGGATGCGATTTAGCTGGGCGATGTAGGTTTTGATATTGCCCGGTTTGTCCCAGTCGCGCTGCCCGATCTGATATTTCTCGGATTCGCGATACTCTTCGCGGCCGGGGATGGCCTCGTGCTCGAGCAGCTCGAAGCCGCTGTAGATGCCGTAATTGCCCGACAACGCGGCTGCCAGCGCTGCGCGCGACTTGAATGCCCAGGCTTCGCCGCTCTGGAGATGATAGGGCAGCAGGTCGGGCGTGTTGGCAAACAGGTTCGGGCGATAGAAGTCTCGCTCGGGATAGCGGGTGAGCTCGCCGAGATATTGCTCCAGCTCCCATTTCTCCGTGCGCCACGGGAAATAGCTGAAGGATTGCGCAAAACCGAGCTTGGCGAGTCCCTTCATCAATTTCGGCCGGGCGTACGTCTTGGAGAACAGGATCACCTCGGGATGCCGGCGGCGGATGTCGCGGATCAGCCATTCCCAGAACTGGAACGGCGCGGTGTCGTGGTTGTCGATGGCGAAGATGGTCACGCCATGATCGATCCAGAACAGCATGGCGTCGCGGAAGGCGTTCCACAGCCCGATCCTGTCGACGGACGCGAAATCGGGGATGACGATATCCGAATAGGGCCCGTCCGCCGACCGCACCGAGCGGTCCGGCCGCCACTTGAACCATTCCGGATGCTGCATCAGCCAGGGATGATCCGGAGAGCATTGCACGGCGAAGTCGAGCGCCAGCTCGAGGCCGTATTCGAGGCAGGTCGCAACCAGCGCGCGGAAATCCTCGATCGTGCCGAGCTCGGGATGCAGTGCATCGTGGCCACCCTCGGCGGCGCCGATCGCATAGGGAGAGCCGGGGTCGCCTTCGGTCGCTACCGGCGAGTTGTCGCGGCCTTTGCGGTGAGTATGGCCGATGGGATGGATCGGCGTGAGGTAGAGCACGTCAAAGCCCATCGCGGCGATGTCGGGCAGGCGCGCGATGCAATCCCTCAGCGTGCCGTGCTGGCCCGGCACCTGGCTTTGGCTGCGCGGCATCATCTGATACCAGGCGCCGAAGCGCGCCTTGGCGCGGTCGACGAACAGCGGGAAAAGGGGCGAGCGAGTCAGGTCGGGCCGCGACTGGCTCTCGGCCATGGCTTCGCCGAGCTCGGCCGCGAGCAGGGGCATCACTTCGCCGGTTTGAAGATAGTCCTCGCATTGTTTGACGATGACCGCTGCGGCGTCCTGCCGCGCGCCATGCGCCTTGGTCAGGAGGCCGGCGCCTTCGATCGCATCGAGTGTAATATCCACGCCGGAGAGCTGCTTTTGTGCGAGGCTGTGACGCCAGGTGGCGAATTCATCGGTCCAGGCTTCGATCGCATAGACATACTGCCCGGGTTCGAGCGGGATGAACGAGCCGGACCATCGGTCGTTGCCGTGATGGATCATCGGCTCGCTCCGCCACTCCCGATCCTGCTCGCCGCGCCAGACCAGCGCGGCGCTGATCACGGCGTCGCCGTCGCGATAGATATCGGCCCAGACCTCGACGCGCTCGCCCGCGATCCGCTTCACGCCGAAGCGGCCGCCATCGATCGAGGGATAGACGTCTTCGATCAGGAAAGCGCTGCCGGCGGCGGCACTCTCGACAGTTTGAATTGTCTTGTTCACGGTGATGCCATTGACAAGAAAGCAGGGGCCCGTTTCCCTTGTCGGGAACCTACGCTTGGTACCTATATAGAAAGCCGCTTCTGTGTCATTAGTTCCCCCTCGGAACGACAGGTGCGGTTCGCGAGTTCACCCTGACTAACGTCTTCCGTTGCCTCGCTAAAATCAATGCCCCCGGCCAAAGAATGGCCTGCAAACTGCGTGCCGAATGGATCTTTTAGCTCAAGCCCGGATCAAGGGCGTTCAGTCCGAATTCGTTGATGCCCTCGGAAAGCTGCGGGTCACCGATCCCGCAGCCCTCAAATCCATCCTCGACGCCCTGCCGGAGAAGCGGGTCTACCGCTATGTCAGCGGGCCGGTCGTGGTTCGCGCCTTGGGGAATGCGCGCACGGAATTGGCTGCCGCCGGCGCGTCGCCGCTCAAATGGAAAATCACCGGCAACGGCGATGTGATCGCGCAAGGCGAGACGCGCGAGCCGGTGATCGCCTGGCCCGCCGGCCTGCCGCTCGGTTACCACCGGTTGACACTGACCGATGCCGGAGGGGTGTCGGAAGACGTGCCGATGATCGTGGCGCCCGAGCGGGCCTTCGGCGGCGATTTCGACCGCGGCTGGCTGCTCGCCGTCCAGCTCTACAGCATCCGCTCTGATCGCAATTGGGGCATCGGTGATTTCACCGACCTTGCCGATCTCGTCCGGCTCGCAAGACAGCTCGGCGCCGACGGCGTCGGGCTCAACCCGCTGCATGTCCTGTTCGACAATCACCCCAGCGATTGCAGCCCCTATTCGCCGAACAGCCGGCTGTTTCTCAACCCGCTCTATATCGACGTCGAGGCGATCCCGGAATTCTCCGCTGATCTCGTCCCCGACGCCGCAGCGACTGCCGCGCGATTGCGCGAAGGCGATCGTGTGCCCTATGCCGACATGGCGGCGTTGAAATGGCTCGGCCTGCGTGCCGCCTTTGACAGCTTCGTGACAACGGCAAGCGACGCACGCCGTCAGGCGTTTGACGCATTCCGCGCCGCCCGCGCGCCGCTGTTGTCCCGCTTTGCCTGCTTCGAAGTGCTGCGGCATCGCTTCACCGGGCCGTGGTGGGAATGGCCGCCCGAATGGCAACAACCGGACGAGACAAAACTCGCCGAGCTGCGCAATGGTCGTGACAAGCGCGAGGTCGAGTTCGTCGAATTCGTGCAGTGGACCGCCGATACGCAATTGCATGCCGCCAAGGAGCTTGCCGGCCAGCTCGGCATGCGGGTCGGGCTTTATCTCGACGTTGCCGTTGGCGTGCAATCGAACGGCTTCGATGCCTGGAACGAGCAGGTGGCGATTTCCCGCCACCTCGCCGTCGGTGCGCCGCCCGACGTGCTCAACACCGTCGGTCAGGACTGGGGTCTTGCCGGCTTCAATTCCGGCGGCCTGGAAGCCCAGTCCTTCGTGCCGTTTGCAGACATGCTCGCCGCCGCGATGCGCCACGCCGGCGCCATCCGGCTCGATCACGTGCTGGGGCTGAAGCGGCTCTATCTGGTGCCGCGCGGCTTCAAGCCCGATAACGGCGCGTATGTGCAGATGCCGTTCGAGGCGCTGCTTGGAGCGGTGGCGCGCGAGAGCGCGGCCCATAAATGCATCGTGATCGGCGAGGACCTCGGCACCGTGCCGGAAGGTTTTCGCGAGACCATGCAGGATTTTGGCATCTGGTCCTACCTCGTCATGATGTTCGAGCGGGACGATGCCGGCCATTTTCGCAGCAGTGATCATTACCGCCCCAACGCGCTGGTCACGCTGAACACGCACGATCTGTCGACCTACGCCGGCTGGCGCTCCTTCAGCGACCTGAGGATGAAGCTTTCGCTCGGGCTCGATCCCGGCGAGAACGATCAGGCGCGCTGGGATGCGCTCGGCATGCTCGACGAGATCCTGCGCGCCAACGGCATTAAAGCCAACGATCTCTACTCGGTGCTTGCTTTTCTGTCGCGTACGCCATCGCGGCTCTTGGCGGTCTCGCTGGAGGATCTGCTCGGCGTGATCGACCAGCCCAACATCCCAGGGACGATCGACGAGCATCCGAATTGGCGCCAGCGCCTGCCGGTCGCGCTCGACAAGATCGCCGCCAAGATCGATCTCGCGGCTTTGAAAGCCGCGACACGGGAACGTTCCTTGACCGGCGGGAGTTAATAGCCGGAGATTTGTCAGGCTCGCAAAACATTGTCTCAGAAGATCGAGGACTATGCGCTGATCGGCGACTGCGAGACCGCGGCGCTGGTCGGGCGCAACGGCTCGATCGACTGGCTATGCTGGCCCGCGTTCGATTCCGATGCCTGCTTTGCCGCGATCCTCGGCACGCGCAGGAATGGCCGCTGGCTGATTGCGCCGACCGAAGACGTCACCGCAACGTCGCGCCGTTATCTCGGCAACACACTCATCCTCGAAACGCGTCTTGAGACGAAGAGCGGCACCGTCGCGCTGATCGACTTCATGCCGCCGCGCGGCAAGGCGTCAGACATCGTGCGGCTGGTGCGCGGCGTCAGCGGCACGGTGAAGATGCGGATGGAGCTGGTGATCCGCTTCGGCTTTGGTGTGGACATTCCCTGGGTGCGCCGTTGCAAGGACGGCTCGCTGTTGGCGATCGGCGGCCAGGACATGACAGTGCTGCGCACGCCGGTCGAGACCCGCGGCGAGGACCTGACGACGGTCGCCGAATTCGAGGTGAAGGCCGGCGAGACTGTGCCGTTCGTGCTGACCTACGGCCCCTCGCATATCGATCCGCCCGAGCCGATCGATCCCGAGATCGCGTTCCAGGAGACCGAAAAATTCTGGAACGAGTGGTACAGCCACTGCGCCCACGACGGCGACTATCACGATCTCATCGTGCGCTCGCTGATCACGCTGAAGGCGCTGACCTTCGGTCCGACCGGCGGCATCGTCGCGGCGCCGACCACGTCACTGCCGGAAAAGCTCGGCGGGATGCGGAACTGGGACTACCGCTTCTGCTGGCTGCGCGATGCCACCTTTACGCTGCTGGCGCTGATGAATTCGGGCTACACCGAGGAAGCCTTGGCCTGGCACAATTGGCTGCTGCGCGCGGCTGCCGGTTCGCCGTCGAACATGCGGATCATGTACGGCATCTGGGGCCATCGGCGGCTGTTAGAATGGGAGGCGAGTTGGCTCGACGGCTATGAGGGCGCGCAGCCGGTTCGCATTGGCAATGCCGCGCACGCGCAGCTTCAGCTCGACGTCTATGGCGAACTGATCGACGCCTTCCACCAGTCGCGGATGGCCAAGCTCAAGCTCGATGACGAGACCTGGGCGCTGGAATGCGCCGTGCTCAATCATCTCGCCGAGGTCTGGGACCAGCCCGATCACGGCATCTGGGAGCGGCGCGGACAGCCGAAGCACTACGTCTTCTCCAAGGTGATGACCTGGGTCGCCTTCGATCGCGGCATCAAAAGCGCCGAGACCTTTGGCTTCAAGGCACCACTGCTGCACTGGCGCGCCCTGCGCGAAGCTATTCATCGCGACGTCTGCAACAGGGGGTTCGACGCGAAGGAGAATGCGTTCGTCGAGTCCTATGGTTCGAAATTGCTCGATGCCAGCGTGCTGCTGCTGCCGGAGGTTGGCTTCCTGCCGGCGTCGGATCCGCGCATCTACGGCACCATCGCGGCCGTCGAAAAACACATGATGCGGGACGGCTTCGTGCTGCGGCACGATCCGCGTGAGGTGTCCGGGGAGCAGCAGCCGATCGAGGGCGCGTTCCTGGCCTGTAGCTTGTGGCTGGCCGACGCCTATGTGCTGTCGGGCGACCTCGACAAGGCGCAGGCGCTGTTCGATCGCGTCGCCGGGCTCGCGAACGATGTCGGGCTATTGGCCGAAGAATATGACTCCGTCGCGCGCCGCCAGACCGGAAATTTCCCGCAGGCGCTGACGCACATCGCGCTGATCAACACCGCGCATAATCTGTCGGCGGCGAGACGAAGCAGCGAGAAGCCAGCGATGCAGCGGTCGCAGTAGCGCCCTAAAGCGCGATGAGATGAGGATGAATCATCATCGCGCTTTAGGTTGTTGTTTGAACATGATCTTTTCGGAAAACCGCTTCGCACTTTTCCGGATCATGCCCTAGACTAGCTAGCTAGCCGACCCGTTCCACTTCAAGATCATCTCCATCGCCTCGGCAAAACCGTCCTGCTCATTGGTTGCGGTGACGTGGGTCGCCTGGTCCTTGACGCTGTCGGTGGCATTGCCCATGGCGATCGAGACGCCGCTGACACGGAACATCGCGAGGTCGTTCTGCATGTCGCCGATGGTGACGACCGCGTCGGTCGCAATCCCGAGGCGCTTTGCCATCGCCTCGACGAAGGTGCCCTTGTTGAAGCCGGGCGGTGTGATGTCGAGATAATAGGTCTGCGAGCGGACCGCGGTTGCCTGCGTGCCGAGCGCCTCCTGCATCACCTTTTCGCAACGCTCCAGCCGAGCTGCATCGGCGCTCGCGCCGACGATCTTGCAGGCGCTCGCGAGGTAGGGTGTAAAGTCGGTCACGACGGTCGGCTCGGACCGAATTGTGTGCTGCTCGTGGGCGACGTATTTGCCGCTGGGGTTGTCGATCAGCCATTTGTCGTAGGTGAAAAGCCAGATGTCGGCGCCGAATTCCCGGAGAATTTGCAGGCATCGTTCCGCGGCGCTTGCAGGGATCAGATGTTGCTCGACCGGGTTCATCTCGGGATCGACGATCGAGGAGCCGTTGAACGGCCCGACCGGCAGCCAGATCGCGAGCGGCTCGACCAGGAAGCGCATGCCGATCGCGGGGCGGCTGGAGGTAATGGTGAAACCGATGCCGGCCTGGTGCAGCCGCTGTACCGCCGCCCTGGCGCTTTCGGTCAGCGTCTTGTCCTTGGTCAGCAGCGTGCCGTCGACGTCGGAGACCACGAGTGAGATTTGCGTCATGGCAGGACCTTGGGTTTCATGACCTTAGGTTTCATTGCCTTGGGATTGTCGCCGCCTGATTTCAACTGCCGCACGACGCCGTCCACGATCGCCTCGACGGTTTCGTCGATCGAGACGCTGATCACGTGCTCGCTCGCCTCCGGGAGCTCCAGCGTTTTGAACTGGCTTGTCAGGAGCTCGGGCGGCATGAAATGGCCTTTGCGCTTGGCGAGCCGGTCGGCGATCAGCTCCTTGCTGCCCTTCAGGAAGACGAAGCGGACGTCGTCGCGTCCACGCAAGAGCACGTCGCGATAGGTGTGCTTCAGCGCCGAGCAGGCGATGATGATGTGCTCGCCTTTCATGCAGACCCGGGCGATCTCGTCGGCGATGGCGTTGAGCCAGGGCCAGCGGTCCTCGTCGGTGAGCGGATGACCCGCGCGCATCTTGGCGAGATTGCTCGCGGGGTGAAAGCTGTCGCCGTCCTCGAAGCGCCAGCCGAGCCGATCGCCGAGCGCTTCCGCAATCGTGCTCTTGCCGGAGCCAGACACGCCCATCACGATCAACGCACAAGGTGCTTCAAAGCCCGCCACGAATTCCCTCCGGAAGCGCGGCCCGGTCGACCAGCCAGACGGTCTCACCATTCGAGCGCGCGCGTATGGCCGGCAGGTTCTCGCCATTGAGCAGGCGCGTCAAGATCGCCTGCTTGTCGTGCCCGGCAATCTCGAACAGCATCTCGCGGCAAGACGCCAGCGCGGGCAGGGTGAGCGTGACGCGCGGCACGAAGGGCGCGACATTGGCCTTGGGCACGCCGACGACCCAGCGGTCGGTCTCCTCGACCGCGGGGTAGCCGGGGAAGAGCGAGGCGGTATGGCCGTCCGGTCCCACGCCCATCAAAACCATGTCGAACAGCGGCCGCGCCGGGTCTAGCCGGTCGCCGCCGTAGAAGGATTGCAAGGCGCGCGCATAGGCTTCGGCGCTGCGATCGGGATTTTCAGCCGCGGTCGGGATCGGGTTGATATGGCCGGACGGCGCACTACGATCGAGAAAGGTCGCGCGCGCAATCGCCATGTTGTTGAGGGGATCGCTCTCGGGCACAAATCGCTCGTCGCCAATGAACCAGTGCACGCGCTCCCAAGGGATTTTATCGCCATAGGCATCGCTGCCGAGCAGCTGATAAAGCTGCTTCGGGCTGGAGCCGCCGGTGAGGCAGATCGCAATACGTCCGGGATTGGCCGCGATCCGCGCCATCACCCGTTCGGCCGCGGTCTGCGCCAAGGCCTCGGCGTCGGCCACAACGATCAGCTTCGGCTTGTCGGCGGCTTCCATCACGAAAATTTCCGCCAGCTTCGCCCATCGCGCCGGAGCAACTCATCGGCGCAGGCGGGGCCGTCGCTGCCGGCGGGATAGGTCTCGATGCCGTTGACGCCCGCCTTGCTCCAGGCGTCCAGGAACGGCTGCACCGCCTGCCATCCGGCCTCGATGCCGTCGGCGCGCTGGAACAGGATGTTGTCGCCGATCATGCAGTCGTAGATCAGCGTCTCGTAGCCTGTGCTGGGGTCGGCCTTGAAGTAGTCGCCATAGCGGAACTTCATCTCGACGCCGTCGATGGTGACGCTCGGTCCCGGAATCTTGGCGTTGAACTGAAGCTCGATGGTCTCGGTCGGCGCAATGCCAATGGTGAGGAAGTTCTGCGACAGACGGTCGACCGCCGTGCCGCTGAACATCGATAGCGGCGCCTGCTTGAACTTGATCGCGACTTCCGTGCGCTTGTGGCCCAGTGCCTTGCCGGTACGCAAATAGAACGGCACGCCGGCCCAGCGCCAATTGTCGATCATCAGCTTCAGTGCGACGTAGGTCTCGGTGGAGCTGCCCGCCTTGACGTCCTCGGTCTTGCGATAGTCCGGAATCTCGTCGTCGCCGATGCGGCCGGCGAGATATTGCGCGCGGACCGAACTCTTCAGCGCTTCCTCTTCGCTCGGCCGCTGGATCGCGGTGAGAACCTCGGCCTTCTCAGAACGCACGGAATGGGCGTCGAAACGGGATGGCGGCTCCATCGCGACCAGCGACATCAACTGGAACAGGTGGTTCGGCACCATGTCGCGCAGCGCGCCGGTGGCGTCGTAGAAGCCGCCGCGATGGCCGACGTCGAGCTTCTCCTCCACCGTGATCTGGATGTGGTCGATATGATTGCGATTCCAGATCGGCTCGAACATGCCGTTGGCAAAGCGCAGCACCAAAATGTTCTGCACCGTCTCCTTGCCGAGGTAATGATCGATCCGGTAGATCTGGTGCTCGTCCATGATCTTCAGCAGCTCGGCATTGAGCGCACGTGCCGAGGCGAGGTCGGTGCCGAACGGCTTCTCGATCACCAGCCGCCGCCAGGCGCCGTTCTCCTTTGTCAGGCCGGTGCGGCCGAGCTCGCGCGCGGTCGGTGCGAATGCGGCAGGCGGCGTCGCCAGATAGAACAGCCGGTTGCCGCCGGTGCCCTGCGAGCACTCGAGCGTATCGAGATGTTCGCGCAGGCGGTCGAATGACGGCGGGTCCTTCGGGTCGGCCTCGACGAATGTCACGCATTGCAGGAGTTGTTGTGCGACGACATCGTCCACCGGCCTCGTGGCGAACTCGCGCAGGCCCTTCATCAGGCTGTCGCGCAGCTCATCATCCGACTGACCCTTGCGGGCTACGCCGACGACGCAGAATTTGTCCGGCAGCAGGTTCTCGGCTGCCAGATTGTAGAGAGACGGCATCACCAGCCGATGGGTAAGGTCTCCGGTGACACCAAAGATAACGAAGGCGCAATTTTCCGGCTTGCGCTTTGGCTGCGGGTCTTTTGTCACGAACTGTCGGCCTTCGCTTTGTTGCTTGTGACTTGGTCTTCTTACTTGGACTTCGCCGCGTCCGGCTGCTTCGGCTCCTTGTGGCCGCCGAAGCCCGCACGCATTGCGGAGAGAATTTTTTCGGCGAAGGTGTGTTCCTGGCGGGAACGGAAACGTGCGTAGAGCGCCGCGGTCAGGACTTCGGCCGGCACCGCCTCGTCGATCGCCGCGTTCACGGTCCAGCGTCCCTCGCCGGAATCCTCCACGAAGCCGGAATATTCCGACAGCGCCGGGCTGTCGGCCAGCGCCGTCGAAGTCAGATCAAGCAGCCAGGACGGGATCACGCTGCCGCGTCGCCACACCTCTGCGATATCGGCGAGGTCGAAATCGTAGCGATGATCCGCCGGCAGAGCTTCGATGTTGGCGTTCTTGAGAATATCAAAACCTTCTGCATAGGCCTGCATCAGGCCGTATTCGATGCCGTTGTGGATCATCTTGACGAAGTGGCCGGCGCCGACCGGGCCGGCATGGATGTAACCCTGCTCGATGCGGGGATCGCGGCCGTCACGTCCCGGCGTACGTGGAATCTCGCCGGCGCCGGGCGCGAGCGCTGCGAAGATCGGATCGAGCCGGTCGACCACCACCTTCTCGCCGCCGATCATCATGCAATAGCCGCGGTCCAGCCCCCAGATTCCGCCGGAGGTGCCGACGTCGACATAATGGATGCCGCGCTCTTTCAGCGCCTTGCCGCGGCGAACGTCGTCCTGCCAGAACGTATTGCCGCCGTCGATGATGACGTCGTCGGCCTGCATCACATTCGCAAGCGTGTCGATGGTCGCTTCGGTGATGCGGCCGGCCGGCAGCATCACCCAGGCGGTACGCGGCCGCTCCAGCTTGGCGACGAACTCTTCCAGCGTCGCCGAGCCATGCGCGCCGTCTCCGGCAAGGCCGGCGACGGCCTTGGTGTCCTTGTCATAGACCACGGTCGAATGGCCGTGACGCATCAGCCGGCGAACGATGTTGCCGCCCATCCGGCCGAGGCCGATCATGCCGAGTTGCATTTGAGAGATTCCCTTAGTTCAGCGCGTCCGTGAGTGCGGCGTTGAGCGCCGCGAGACCTTTCTTGAGCCCGCCCTTCAGGTGGACGCGGAGCGCACGACGGCCGCGTTCGGTGAGCACGTCGAAATCGCCGCGCGCCTGTGCTGCCTTGATGATTCCGAAGCTGGCCTTCTGGCCCGGCACCGGCAGATCCTTGGCATCATCAGCGGTGATCTGGAGGAACACGCCGCTGTCGGGTCCGCCCTTGTAGGCCTGTCCTGTGGAATGCAGGAAGCGCGGCCCGAACTCGGCACAGGTCGCGACGCGACGCTTCTCGCGCACTTCGAGCCGCATCGCCTGGAGTGCGTCGATAGCCGCCTTGTCGCGCGCGATGTAGCCGAGCAAAGCGACATAGTCGCCGTGGTTGGAGCGGGCGAGATGCGCCTTCAGCCACGACGTGAGGTCGCCGTTGGCACCGGCGGCGCGCAACGCCGCGGCATTGGCCTCGTCGGTGTAGAGATCGGCGTCCGCGGTGCTGACGACGGGCTGTTCGGCCGGCAACGCGCCGGTCTTCTCGAAGGCGGCAGTGAGTTCACGGGTCTTGATCTTGGCCTCCTCCACGTCCGGCTGGTCGAACGGGTTGATGCCGAGGATGCTGCCGGCCACCGCGGTCGCCATCTCGAAGCGGAAGAACTCCTGGCCGAGATGGTCGATCGACTTCATGACGATGCGTACGACCGGATGACCGGCCGCTTCGATCGCTGCAAGCTTCGAGTCATGTGCGGCGTCCGCCTCGCCCTCGGTGCGGATGTCGATGAAGAAGCGGTCGTTGCTGTAAAGCGAGGGTTCGCCGAGCGGCTCGCCCGCAATAGGGATCAGGCCCTTGCCTTCCTTGCCGGTCGATTCCGCGATGAGCTGTTCGGCCCAGGCGCCGAAATCGGCGATTTTCTTCGACGACAGGATCGTCACCTTGTCGCGGCCTTCGAGCCCGGCAAGCCCCATGGCGAGCCCGAGCTGCACGCCCGGGTTTTCATGCGGCGGCACGTCGGGTCCGCAGGAGCGGGCCATCGAGAGCGCATGCTTGATCAGGGTTTTGACGTCGATGCCTGCGGTTGCCGCCGGCACGAGCCCGAAGGGCGAGAGCACCGAATAGCGACCACCGATCGAGGGCTCGCCGTGGAAGATGCGGGCGTAGTCCAGCCTCTTGGCGGCCTTCTCCAGCGACGAGCCGGGATCGGTCACCGCGATGAAGCGATGGCCGGTCTTGACCGACGGCCCGACGGCTTGCGCGACGCGCTCATGAAAATAATCCTTCATCGCGTTCGGCTCGGTGGTGCCGCCGGACTTGCTGGAGACGATGAACACGGTGTTGGCGATGTCTATCCTGGCTTCCATCGCCCGCACCTGCGCCGGATCGGTGGAATCCAGCACATGCAGTTTCGGGAAGCCGGACTTCCGCGCGAACGTCTCGGCCAGCACCTCCGGCCCGAGGCTCGACCCGCCCATGCCGAGCACGACCGCGTCGGAGAATTTCTGGCCCTTCACGCGGTTGGCATAGTCCTCGTAGTCGGCAACGTCGGCTTTTGCGGCGCTGTCGAGCCAGCCGAGCCATTTGTCCTCATCCGTACCGGTCCAGACCGATTTGTCCCGCTGCCACAGCCTGCGGATCTTTGCAGACGCCCGCCACTCGTCGGTGCTCTTCGCCACCGCCTTGCCAAGCCCGTCGCCGAGCGATAGAAGCTGGCGATCGATCGCGGACCCGAGCACGGTTGAGCGTTTGTGGGCGACCGCGCCATAGAGCTTGTCGGCGGCATCCGCGAATTGCTTGACGCCGTCCTTGACGAGCTCTTCGGTGATGGCATCGAGCGAGATGCCCGAGCGCTCCAGCTCCTCCAGCACGCGACGGGCGTCGTCGACCTTCTCTTCGAGGCTGTCGCGCGGCTTGCCGTGGTCGCGGAACGCGTCCAGCGTTGCCGGCGGCATGGTGTTGATGGTGTCGGGCCCGATCAGCTCCTCGACATAGAGGACGTCGCTGTAGTCCTTGTTCTTGGTGCCGGTCGAGGCCCACAGCATGCGCTGCGGCTTGGCGCCCTTGGCAGCGAGCTTCTCCCAGCGCGGGCCTGAGAACAGGCGCTTGTAGTCCTGATAGGCGACTTTGGCGTTGGCGATCGCGATCTTGCCCTTCAGCGCGGCAAGCCGCTCCTTTTCGCTGGGGTCGTTGGCGCGGGCAATCTTCTCGTCGAGCTGCTTGTCGACCATCGAGTCGATGCGGCTGACGAAGAAGCTCGCCACGCTCGCGACATGCGAGGGGTCGCCGCCACCCGCGACGTATGTCTCCAGACCCGCGAGGTAAGCCTCGGCGACCTCGAGATAGACCGCCTTCGAGAATAGCAGCGTGATGTTGATGCTGATGCCTTCGCCGATGAGCTGCTCGATCGCAGGCAGGCCCTCGGGCGTCGCCGGCACCTTCACCATCAAGTTCTTGCGGTCGACGTCCTTCCAGAGTCGCCGCGCCTCGGCGACCGTGCCCGCGGTGTCCAGCGCGAGGTAAGGCGAGACTTCCAGGCTGACATAGCCATCCCGGCCCTTGAGGCTGTCATAGACCGGACGCAGCACATCGGCGGCGTTCTGGATGTCCTCGACAGCTACGGCCTCGAACAGGTCGGCGACGGTCCGATCGCCGCGCTTCAGCGCCTTGCCGATCGAGGCGTCGTATTCGTCCGAGCTGCCGATCGCCTTTTCGAAGATCGAGGGATTGGAGGTGACGCCCTTGACACCGTCAGTCTCGATCAACCGCTTCAAATCGCCCTTGGCGATGAAGCCACGGGCCAGGAAGTCCAGCCAGACGGCTTGTCCGTGCTTTTCCAGTTCTTTGACGGGATTCATGATGTTTATTTATCTCCAAGCCTGCGGGCGAGGGGTTTCCGCGCCGGTCCTGACGCGCTATCCTCTAGCTTACATGCTCCCGGGAGGGAACCAATCAAGGGTATAAGCGTCATACTCTCAGTGTAACTCCGTCGCGATCATGGCGATCCAGGACGGCAGTAGCGGTGTTGCGTAGAGGTCATCGGCCGGGATGGTTCGGCTGAAGTCGCGTTGCGTAACGTCAGCGCCTGTCGTTGGCACAGAGTGTCGTCTGCGGATCCGTCCGCCGGACGCGGGGTGCCGGCTCGGTCATGAACGGCCATGCTGGGGGAAAGCATGCACGCAGATTCTGAGGGCCTCGCACTCGCCGTCGCTGACGGTCAGCAATCGGCAGCGGCGGCCGTGTGCATCGATGCATCCCACGATCTCGAAATCGGTCAATGCGCGACGCGCCTGCGGCTGCTGGTCGCGGCGGGGTTTGCGATGACGCTGCTCAGTGCAGGCCTAGCCTTCGATTGGTGGGACGGCATCGGCGACTATGACACGGCGGTCGGCTACGCCGGCGTCGCGGTGTTCGGTCTGGTCACCTGCCGGCTGATCTGGACGCTGCCGTCCGAACGGGGTCCGGTGGTGATCGTCACCCCCTACGGCATCCGCGATCTCCGCATCGGCAATGAATTTCTGCTGTGGGAGTCGATTGCGGACGTTTCGGCTGAAGAATGCCGCGGACACAAGGTGATCGTGCTGACGCCGACGCCGGCCTTGCAGCGTCAGCTCTCCTGCATCCGCGCCATGTCGCGCACGGCGCATGCCGATCGCGTCGTCATCCGGCCCGAGGGATTGACGACGGATTTCGACACCTTGCTGCGCGCCTGCCGCGACTGTCATGCCGCCAGCGATTCACGCACCGCATTGCGGCGGGAGCGCGATCAAGGCCCGCAAAGCTTGGCCGCACGAATGTCATAAAGCTGCCGCCGGTCGGCGGCTATGCTGCGGTGCCGGATGACCCTATCCCCGGTAATGCCCGGATGTTGCGGTGAGGCGACATTTGCTGGAAATTAGAGAATACAGGTGTAGATTCGCATAAATAACAGGCAGGTGCCTGTTCGTAACTCACCCGATGCCTACGTTGTGCGTTGCGTGGTGAAGGCCCTCGGGTGTCGAATATTCGTCATGTGCTCACGCTGATTCGAGACGGGCGCTAAGGAACAGTCCGGTCGCTGCTTTCGTTTCAGTTCAGTCGTGTGGCGGAACTCACGCGGAGAGGGATCATGTACAACGATTCTCTGTTCAACGCTTTCGCTCGGTCGTTCGAGGCGAGAAGCCAGCACGACATGTCGATGGCGGAATATCTGGAATCGTGTCGAAGCGATCCCATGAAATACGCGAATGCAGCCGAACGATTGCTAGCGGCCATCGGTGAGCCCCAGACGATCGACACGGCCAAGGACCCACGCCTTGGCCGTATTTTTTTGAACCGCACGATCCGCACCTATCCAGCCTTTGCCGGCTTCTACGGCATGGAAGAAACCATCGAGCGCATCGTCGGTTTCTTCCGCCATGCCGCACAAGGTCTCGAAGAGCGCAAACAGATTCTCTATCTGCTCGGCCCGGTCGGCGGCGGCAAATCCTCGCTTGCCGAGCGGCTAAAGTCGCTGATGGAAGTGAATCCGATCTATGTGCTCAAGGCCGGCGACGAATTGAGTCCGGTGTTCGAAAGCCCGCTCAGCCTGTTCGATCCCGATCATCTCGGGCCGATGCTGGAAGAGAAGTACGGCATTCCGCGCCGGCGTCTCACCGGCCTGATGAGCCCGTGGTGCTACAAGCGGCTGGAGGCCTTCGGCGGTGACATCTCGCAATTCCGCGTCGCCAAGATTCAGCCGTCGCGGCTGCGCCAGATCGGGATCGCCAAGACCGAGCCCGGCGACGAGAACAATCAGGACATCTCCTCGCTGGTCGGCAAGGTCGACATCCGCAAGCTCGAGACTTACGCGCAGAACGACCCCGACGCCTACAGCTATTCTGGGGGCCTCAACCGCGCCAACCAGGGCGTGCTCGAGTTCGTCGAGATGTTCAAGGCGCCGATCAAGATGCTGCATCCGCTGCTGACCGCGACGCAGGAAGGCAACTATATCGGCACCGAGAATATCGGCGCCATTCCCTTCACCGGCATCATCCTTGCGCACTCCAACGAGGCGGAGTGGTCGAGCTTCAAGGCCAACAAGAACAACGAGGCCTTCATCGACCGCATCTGCGTGATCAAGGTGCCGTATGTCCTGCGGTTCACCGAGGAGCAGAAGATCTACGAGAAGCTGATCCAGGGCTCTGAGCTCGCCTCTGCGCCCTGCGCCCCAGCGACGCTGGAGACGCTGGCGCGGTTCTCGGTCATGTCGCGCCTGCGCAGGCACGAGAATTCCACGGTGTTCGCCAAGATGCGGGTTTACGACGGCGAGAGCCTGAAGGAATCCGATCCGAAGGCCCGCAGCGTTCAGGAATACCGCGATGCCGCCGGCGTCGACGAAGGCATGGACGGCGTTTCCACCCGCTTCGCCTTCAAGGTCCTGGCTGCGACCTTCAACCATGATCCGCAGGAGGTTGCCGCCGACGCCGTACATCTGATGTACGCGCTGGAGCAGTCAATCAAGCGCGAGCAGCTCCCCGAGGAAGTCGAGAAGCGCTACCTCGAATTCATCAAGGCGGACCTCGCGCCGCGTTATGCCGAGTTCATCGGAAACGAGATCCAGAAGGCTTATCTCGAATCCTACTCGGATTACGGCCAGAACCTGTTCGACCGCTACGTCGATTACGCCGATGCCTGGATCGAGGACCAGGACTTCAAGGACCCCGACACCGGACAGCTGCTCGATCGGGAACTCTTGAACCAGGAGCTGACCAAGATCGAGAAGCCGGCTGGCATCGCCAACCCGAAGGACTTCCGCAATGAGGTGGTCAAATTCTCGTTACGGTCGCGGGCGCAGAACGCCGGCAAGAATCCGACCTGGACCTCCTACGAGAAGATTCGCGATGTGATCGAAAAGCGGATATTCTCCCAGGTCGAGGACCTGCTTCCGGTCATCTCGTTCGGGTCGAAGAAGGACGGCGAGACGGAGAAGAAGCACGGCGAGTTTGTCGCACGCATGGTGGAGCGCGGCTACACCGAGCGTCAGGTTCGCCGACTCGTCGAGTGGTACATGCGCGTGAAGCAAGCCGGTTGAGGCGGATGGGAAAGTGGCCATTCACATTATTGACAGGCGCCTGAATCCAGGCGGCAAGAGTCTTGAGAACCGGCAGCGGTTCTTGCGTCGGGCCAAGTCCCTGGTGCAGGGCGCCGTCAAGAAGACCTCGCAGGAACGCGACATCAAGGACGTCCTGGAGGGTGGTGAGGTCACGATCCCGCTCGACGGCATGCGCGAGCCGCGCTTTCGCCGTGAAGGCGGCACGCGCGACATGGTGCTGCCCGGCAACAAGAAGTTCATCGAGGGCGACTATCTCCCTCGATCCGGCCAAGGCAGCGCCAAGGATTCCGGTCCCGGTGAAGGCGACAGCGAGGACGCCTTCCGCTTCGTGCTGAGCCGCGACGAATTCGTCGATCTCTTCCTCGACGATCTCGAGCTTCCGGATCTTGCCAAGCGCAAGATCGCGCACACCGAGAGCGAGGGTATCCAGCGCGCCGGCTATACCACGTCCGGTTCGCCCGCCAACATTTCGGTGAGTCGGACTGTTCGGCTCGCGCTTGCGCGCCGCATCGCGCTCAAGCGCCCCCGCAAGGAAGAGATCGAAGAGCTGGAAGCCGCGATCGCCGCATGCACGGATGAGGACGAGCGTACGGAGCTTGTCGCTCAGCTCGAAAAGCTGAAGGCGAAGACGAAGCGGATTCCGTTCATCGATCCCCTGGACATCCGCTATCGCCGCTTCGAGACGGTGCCCAAGCCCGTCGCCCAGGCCGTGATGTTCTGCCTCATGGACGTCTCCGGCTCGATGTCCGAGCACATGAAGGATCTCGCCAAGCGCTTCTACATGCTGCTCTACGTGTTCCTGAAGCGGCGCTACAAGTATGTCGACATCGTCTTCATCCGCCACACCGACCGCGCCGAGGAGGTGGATGAGCAGACCTTCTTCTACGGTCCGGCCTCGGGCGGCACGCTGGTCTCCAGCGCGCTCCAGGCCATGCACGAGATCGTGCGCGAGCGCTTCAATCCGTCGGACTGGAACATCTACGCCGCCCAGGCCTCCGACGGCGACAACTCCTATTCCGACGGCGAGCTCACCGGCATGCTGCTGACCGACAAGATTCTTCCGGTCTGCCAGTTCTTTGCCTATCTCGAGGTCGGCGAGTCCGGCGGCAGCGCCTTCGATCTCTCCGACTCCTCGCTCTGGACCCTTTACGAGCGCCTGCGTAGCGGCGGCGCACCACTCTCGATGCGCAAGGTCAGCGAGCGCAGCGAGATATTTCCGGTGTTCCACGACCTGTTCCAGCGCCGCGAAACTCAGGAGAAGGCCGCTCCATGACGGAACGCTTGTTCGAAGGCGCGGATTGGGATTTCCACACCTTGCAGCGCATTACCGATGCCTGCGAGGAGGTGGCGACGAACGACCTCGGGCTCGACGTCTATCCGAACCAGATCGAGGTCATCACCGCCGAGCAGATGCTGGATGCCTATTCGTCCGTCGGCATGCCCCTGTTCTACAAACACTGGTCGTTCGGCAAGCAATTTGCGTTTCACGAAGCTTCCTACCGCAAGGGCCTGATGGGCCTTGCCTATGAGATCGTGATCAACTCCTCGCCCTGCATCTCCTACCTGATGGAGGAGAACACCGCGACGATGCAGACGCTGGTGATCGCGCACGCCGCCTTCGGTCACAACCACTTCTTCAAGAACAACTATTTGTTCAAGCAGTGGACCGACGCCAACGGTATTCTGGACTATCTCGACTTTGCCAAGAAATATGTGATGAGTTGCGAGGAGCGCTACGGCCGCGTCGAGGTCGAGCGTACCTTGGATGCTGCCCACGCGCTGATGTCGCACGGCATCGACCGCTATCCCGGCAAGAAGAAGCTCGACCTGCGCGCCGAGGAAAAGCGGGCAGGGCGCCGCCGGCAGCACGAGGAGGAGGTCTTCAACGATCTCTGGCGTACCGTGCCGGCGGGGAAGAGCAAGAGCCGTTCCGCGCTCAGCGTCGAGCGCCGCCGCAAGCTGCTCGGCCTGCCGCAGGAGAACCTGCTCTACTTCCTGGAGAAGAGTGCGCCTCGGCTGGCGCCCTGGCAGCGCGAGCTCTTGCGCATCGTCCGCCACATCGCGCAGTATTTCTATCCGCAGAGCCAGACCAAGGTGATGAACGAGGGGACGGCGACCTACGTCCACTATCGCATCATGACGAAGCTGCACCAGCAGGGCCGCCTCACCGACGGCAATTTCCTCGAATTCCTGCAATCGCACACCAACGTGGTGTTTCAGCCCGAATTCGACGATCCGCGCTTCTCCGGCTTCAATCCCTATGCGCTCGGCTTCGCCGTGATGCAGGACATCGAGCGCATCGTCACCCGGCCGGAAGATGAAGACCGCGAATGGTTCCCAGACATCGCCGGGAAGAACGACGTGATGGGCGTGCTGCGCGACGTCTGGGCCAACTATCGCGACGAGAGCTTCATCGCCCAGTTCCTGAGCCCGAAGCTGATGCGGCACTTCCGCATGTTCCATTTGCACGACGATCCCGAGGAGCGGGCCGGCATCCGGGTCGATGCCATTCACGACGAGCGCGGCTTCCGCCGCGTGCGCCGCGAGCTGGCGCGGCAGCACGATGTCGGCTTCATCGACGCCAATATCGAGGTGGTCGATGTCGATCTGTCCGGCGACCGCCGGCTGATCGTGCACCATCACGTCATCAAGGGCTCGCAGCTCAACGAGACTGATGCCAAGCGGGTGCTCCAGCATCTCGCCGATCTCTGGACCTATGACGTCGCACTGATCGAGGTCGATGCCAACGACAAGGTCCTGCGCGAATATGTCGTGAGCCCGCGGCCGCTGCCGGTGGCGGCCTGACGCCGCCGGCTACGCCGAATTTTTGGCAGGCTTCTTCTCGGCCTTGGACGTGTTCAAAGCCGCGGCCGCGCGAATGAGCGCCTTCAACGCTTTCTCGTTGATTTTCGCGCCCTCATGGAAATCGATCGCGCGCCGCACATTTCCGTCGAGGCTCGAATTGAAGAGGCCTGCGGGATCCTCCAGCGCCGCGCCCTTGGCAAAGGTCATCTTCACGACGGCCTTGTAGGTTTCGCCGGTGCAGATGATGCCGTCGTGCTCCCACACCGGAACACCGCGCCACTTCCATTCCTCGACGACATCGGGATCGGCCTCCTTGATCAGGCCGCGAATCCGCCCAAGCATCTCGCCGCGCCAATCGCCGAGCTCCTTGATCCTGCCGTCGATCAGCTTGGAGGCTGAGGGTCCGTCCTTCGCGCTGCTCGTCTTCGCCGTCACAGCCTTCTTCATGATCTCGCCTCGCTTGAAGCGCCGCCGCGTCGGCCGACATAGGGCAACGCGAACATATACAGCCCGGTCGCGAGCAGCGGGATCAGCGGGACGAGTGCCAGCAGGCCGATCCACACGGCCTGGAGCTGCTGCGTCATCGCGACGATGTTGGCGATGACGGCGAGCGTGAAGGCGATGGACAGCCAGCGATGGATCTGTCGAATCCACATATTTGAGCTCAATGGGACCTCCTCTGAAGATGAATGGATGTCGGCGGCCGCGCTAGTCCGCCCGCGCCAGCAACTGTTCCAGCTTTGCAAAAAACTGCTTCCAGCCGGCGTGTGCGCCGCCATAGGCCTGCTTTTGGCTGGGGCGGAAGCCCGCTTGCTCGACGCGCAGATGAGTGCCTGCGCCCGTCGGCGTCAGCGTGAAAGTCACCACGCTTCGGAGATCAAAGGCCGCGTCCTCATGCGAGAAATTCCAGGTATAGGCGAGCGATCGCTGCGGCTCGACGGCGAGCACCTCGCAGTCCAGCACGCCGCCCCACTCGCCGCGAAGATTGAAGTGGTGGCCGACGACGGGCTTGAAGTCGTTCTTCATCAGCCATTCCTCGATCAGATGCGGCTGCGTCAGCGCGCGCCAGATCCGTTCCGGCGGAAAGGCAAATTCGCGCTCCATGGTCACGGAACGCGTCTCGGTCGCAGCTTCGGTCATTGGTCCATCCTCTTCAGGAGATCGTCGAGGGCGTCGAGCCGGTTCTGCCAGAACCCGGCCATCTGGCTGGTCCAGTCGACCAGCGGATTCAGCGCACCGGGCTGCGCGCTGTAGTGGGTTTGGCGCCCCTCATGACGGTCGCGCACCAGCCCGGCCTGCTTCAGCGCGCCGAGATGTTTTGAGACCGCCGGCTGGGAAACGCCGGACCGCGCCGTCAGTGCCCCGACCGTCTGCTCGCCCTCGCGGCACAACCGCTCGAAGATCGCCCGCCGGGTCGGATCGGCCAGCGTCCTGAACAGCAGATCGTGAGTGGCGGACATGCAAATTCCATAACCATTCAGTTATGGATTAATTCATAACCGTGGAGTTATGGATAAGTCAAGTGCGACGTCTAAGGTCGCAGATAGAGATAGCCCTGCGATTGTCGCAAATAGAGATAGCCCTGCGATTGAAGCTCGGCCAGACGGACCACGCCGCCCTTTTCCGCGCTGACGAAGCCCGGCAACAGGTCCGTCAGCGTGACGTCCTGCGCCTTCATCGTATTGCCGCAGGCGGCGAGCTCGACGCCGTCCTTGGAGAAATCGCCGACCCGCTTGCTGACATCGGGATTGGCCTGCGCCCGATGAAACGCCTTCAGCCGGTCCGCGGATGACCAGCGCGATCGTCACATGGTCGGGACCGCCGACGCCGTCGATGTGGTTCTGGATCTTGCCGAGCACGAAATTGACCTTCTCGGCGTCGCTGAGATGATAGACCACCTTGAGCTTGTTGCCCGCGCTGGCTTCCGTCGCGGCCTTCGCGCGGAAGGCGCCAAGCGTCGCGGCCAAAGCCGAGACTGCGCCCCACAAGATGTTCCGGCGGTTCATGGCGATCCCTCTCGACTGGCCTGATTTTGCCGGACACATATCACTTGCGGCGGAGTGCCGCGAGTTCCTTGCGGTCGATCACGAGCGAAGCGCACTCGGCATTGCCGGCCCGGTCGAGCCGGAAGATATTGTCGTCGGCGCCGGCCAACAGCGACTCCTCGGCGTCGTCATCCGGCTTGTTGTTCTGCCAGACCTTGACCCGCGCGAGCCGCACGATCGCCGAATTGTTCTCCTTCGAGAGCGCCACCCCGATGCCGCCGCCCTCGCGATCGACGCCGCAGCCGAGGCGGACGTCGTTGCCGTCTTTGGCGAATACCGCGTGGTTACAGGAGCCGCTGGAATCGAAATCGCCGGAGCGGTGGCGGTATTTGAAGCCGAGGCGGAAGGTGTTGTGAAGCTGCTTGTCCTCCTTGTCGTATTCCGCCGAGACCAGCAGCTTCATGGAGGCGACCTTCTGCTTCGGATGCCGCGCCAGATGCTCGGCATCATAGCGGCGGACGAAGCAGGCATAGGCCTTGTTGCCGGGCGGGCCTGCATACATCCGCGCGTTGAAGGTCTCGGCCTCGGCCTTGCCGGCCTCACGGATGTCGTCGGCCTCCTCGGCGTGGGCAGCGCCGACGAGTGCGGCAACGGCAAGGGCAGCAAAGAGAGAAAGCTTCATGATGGCCTCGCGCGCAACAGCTGAGCTGTAGGCTGTAGACGCGGCCCAGGTGCAACGCGTTCAACGTTCGCAAGTCCCTGACATGATCATCGCAGGGCGGAGCGAGCTGATTAGTTCCGTGCAGGGCATTAGTCATCGGTGGCGTCAGGAAGGTTCAATCGATGTGACGCATTCGCCTTCCGGAACTCGATGCCTGCGATTCCTTCGACATTGCCCCGTTTCATCGATGTGATAGCCTTCACAGACGACCGCCCTTGGCAGTCGTAAGCTGGGGTTGCCTTTGCAAGTTTGTGGAGTGCCCCGCAATGGGCGAAATTCGCAACTTCAGATCCGGAAATCACGACGAGCAGCCCCCGCACGGCGCAATGCCTCGTCGTCTCGCAGCGATCATTGTCGGTGACATCGCTTCCTATAGTCGCTTGATGCAGCACGACGAGGAGGGAACGCATGTTCGCGTCAAGCGGATCGAGCGCGATCTCATCGAGCCCAGTATCGTCGAGCACCATGGCAGCCTGGTGAAGACGACGGGCGATGGTTTCATTGCCATTTTCGATAGCCCCGTCGAGGCCGTGCGATGCAGCATCGTCATTCAACAGAACCTCATCGGCCGCAACGCCTCGCTTCCGAAGGATACCAGGATCGAATACCGGATTGGCGTCAATCTCGGTGATGTCATCGTGGAGCCGGACGATGTCTACGGCGACGGCGTCAACATCGCCACGCGCATCGAGGGCATCGCCGAGCCTGGTCAGGTCTACATCTCGGGCGCCATCTACGAGCAGATCAAGCACAAGGTGGTGTGCGGTTACGAGTCGCTCGGCGACCGGAAGGTCAAGAACATCACGGATCCCGTGCGCATCTATCGCGTGCTGCCGGACGCCGATGCGGTCGGCAGGACGCGAGGCCGGCGTGAGAATACCCTTATCTTCCTGTTGGGCATCACGCTGCTGGTCATTGCCGCCGGCGTACTCTGGTACCTGCTGGCCCAGACGCCCGGCAGGATGAGCGAGCAGGCGGTCACGCCGACCCCTTCTCCCAGCGTGTCACCGATCCCGCAGCCTCCGCCGCGCGAAGCGGCGACACAGACGCCGCAACCGTCTCCCTCGGTGGCCTCGTCACCCTCGCCGTCCGCCCCGCCGCCTGGCCAATCGGCGACGCCGGTCCGAGAACCCGAATTGATCGCCATTCGCGGCGGCAGCTTCGCGATGGGAAGCAATGATGATCCGACCGAACGACCTGTCCACCAGGTCACGATCAAGCCGTTCTCGATCGGCAAATATCCGGTGACCGTGCAGGAATGGAACGAATGCGCAGCCGCAAAGGCGTGCGGCTTCACCGCCACCGGCAAGGACGATGCGCCGGTCACCAATGTAAGCTGGACCGACGCTCAGCAATATGCCGGCTATCTCGCGAAGGCGACCAAGAAGCCTTACCGGCTTCCGAGCGAAGCCGAATGGGAATATGCGGCGCGCGGCGGAACGCAGACCAAATATTGGTGGGGAGACAAGATCCAGCCGGGCATGGCCGGGTGCAAGGACTGCGGCGACGCCGTGGCCGAGCAGCCGGCGAAAGTCGGCAGCTTCAAGCCCAATCCATTCGGGCTTTACGACATGGGCGGCGGCGTCGATCAGTGGGTCGACGACTGTTGGCACAAGACCTATCAGGGCGCACCCGTTGACGGCTCGGCATGGAGCAGCGGGGACTGCGGCGCTCATGTCCTGCGCTCTGGCTCCTGGAAGAACGACTTGAGATATGTGCGGCCGTCCAACCGCGATGGCTACGACACCAATGTTCGTTATCCGACGCATGGATTCCGTGTCGCGCTAAGTCCTTAAGTGCTGGAGTAGATTTGATGCAAATCCTTCGCTGCGCCGCCTTGTCGGTGGCGCTCGCATTGCTCCCAGGCGTCGCCCATCCGCAGGGCAAGACGGCTCCCAAGGACGCAAAGGTTTACTTCATCACCCCGTATGACGGGCAGAAGTTGCGCGGCGGATTCTGGGTCCGGTTCGGCTTGCGCAACATGGGCGTGACGCATGCCGGCGACGAGTACCACAACGCCGGTCATCATCATCTGTTGGTCGACGTCAACGACCCCATAGATCCGAAGGAGCCGATCCCGCAAGACAAGTCGCATCTGCATTTCGGGGCAGGGCAGACCGAAACGTTTCTGGAGCTTCCGCCCGGGACCCACACCCTTCAACTGGTGCTGGGCGATGCCAAGCATTATCCGTTCGAGCCGCCTGTCGTGTCGGAGAAGATCAACTTGCGCGTCAGGCAGCCGCCACCTCAACGCGGCAAATGATCAGCGCAGACTGGCGTTGATCTTGTCCAGCACCGCCGAGCCCGGGCACAGCGTGTCGGCTTCCAGTGTGTTCAGCGGCGTCTCGACCGTGTTGAGATGCTCGTGCAGGTCTTCGGCGTCAGGGTCGACATAGAGCAGGCCGGTGACGATCTGCCCCTTGGCGGCGTGCTTCTGCAGAAAGGTCATGGCGCCGAGACGGTCATGCGGATCGTAGTCCGCGTCGATCTTGCGCAGCGCGATCTTGCTGCCGTCGTGCTGTTCGACCATTTGCACCGTGCCCGGCGCATAATCGACGGCGATCGGATCGCGGCCGACCAGCACGTCGAGCCGGTTCACCGCGTCATTGTGCTCGCGAACATAGTCGAAGCTCTTGGTCGAGCCGGCGTGATTGTTGAAGGCGATGCAAGGGCTGATGACGTCGATGAAGGACGCACCCTTGTGACCGATCGCGGCCGCGATCAGTGGCACAAGCTGGCTCTTGTCTCCAGAGAACGAACGCGCGACGAAGGTCGCGCCTAACTGCAGCGCGATCGCGACGAGATCGATCGCGTTGTCGGTGTTGGTGACGCCCTTTTTCGACTTCGAGCCGCGGTCGGCGGTCGCCGAGAACTGGCCCTTGGTCAGGCCGTAGACGCCGTTGTTCTCGACGATATAGGTCATGTTGACGCCGCGCCGGATCGAATGCGCGAACTGGCCGAAGCCGATCGAAGCGGAATCGCCGTCGCCGGAGACGCCGAGATAGATCAGGTCGCGGTTGGCGAGATTGGCGCCGGTGAGCACCGACGGCATGCGGCCGTGAACGGAGTTGAAGCCGTGCGAATTGCCGAGGAAATAGTCCGGCGTCTTCGACGAGCAGCCGATGCCGGAGATCTTCGCCACCCGGTGCGGTTCGATCGAGAGCTCATAGCAGGCTTCGATGATCGAGGCCGTGATCGAATCGTGGCCGCAGCCGGCGCACAGCGTCGAGATCTTGCCCTCGTAGTCGCGATGCGTATAGCCGAGGTCGTTCTTCTTCAGTCCCGGATGATGGAATTTCGGCTTTGCAATGTAGGTCATGATACGGCCTTGCGGAGCGGGGTCACCTTGAGGTGATCCTGGTGGTCGCCAATGGCTTTTGCGATGAAGCGGGCGGTAATCGGCGAACCGTCGTAATGCACGATCGGTACGAGGCGCACCGGGTCGATGCCGTTCTCGTTGACGATGAGTTGACGGAGCTGGCTGTCGCGGTTCTGCTCGACCACGTAGACGAAGTCGTGCTCGGCGAGGAAGCTCGCCACGCTCGAGTGGAACGGGAAAGCGCGGATGCGCAGGCGGTCGAGCTGATGGCCCCGTGTCTCCAAAAGTCCGATCGCCTCGTCCATCGCGGGCGTGGTCGAGCCGAAATAGATCACGCCATATTTGGTCGGCCGTTCCGCATTGGCCTGGAGCGGCCGCGGCACCAGATCCTGCGCGGTCTCGAACTTGCGCATGAGACGTTGCATGTTGTCCGCATAAACCGAGCCTTCTTCGGAATAGCGCGCATAGCGGTCGCGCGATGTGCCGCGGGTGAAGTACGAGCCCTTGGTCGGATGCACGCCGGGATAGGTGCGGTAGGGGATGCCGTCGCCGTCGACATCAAGATAGCGCCCGAAGTCGCGGCCTTCCTCCAGCATCTCCGCCGTCATCACCTTGCCGCGGTCGTACTGCTTTGCGTCGTCCCACTTCAGGGGACGGCAGAGCCGGTGATTCATGCCGATGTCGAGGTCGAGCATCAGGAAGATCGTGGTCTGGAGCCGCTCGGCGAGATCGAAGGCGGCCGCCGCGAACTCGAAGGCTTCCGCGGGATCCTCGGGAAACAGCAGCACATGCTTGGTGTCGCCATGCGATGCATAAGCGCAGGCGATGATGTCGCATTGCTGGGTGCGGGTCGGCATGCCCGTAGAGGGGCCGGCGCGCTGGATGTTCATGATCACGGCCGGAATCTCGGCAAAATACGACAGGCCGATGAACTCCGTCATCAGCGAGATGCCGGGACCGGAGGTCGCGGTGAAGGCGCGGGCGCCGTTCCAGGAGGCGCCGATCACGATGCCGATCGAGGCGAGCTCGTCCTCGCCCTGCACGATCGCGTATTTCGCCTTTCCGGTCGCGGGATCGTGTCGGTACTTGTTGCAGTGGCTGGTGAAGGCTTCCGCGACCGACGAGGACGGCGTGATCGGATACCAGGCGCACACCGTCGCACCGCCATAGACGGCGCCCAGCGCCGCCGCGCTGTTGCCCTCGATGAAGATGCGGTCGCCGACCTTGTCGGACTTCTTGACGCGCAGCCCGGTCGGGCATTTCAGGTTTTGCAGCGCCCAGTCGCGCCCGAGATGCAGCGCGTGAACATTGGAGGAGAGCAGCTTTTCCTTGCCCTTGTACTGCTCGCCGATCAACTGCTCGATCAGCTTCGGATCCATGTCGAGCAGCGCCGAGAGGCTGCCTAAATAGATGATGTTCTTGAACAGTTGGCGCTGGCGCGGATCGGTATAGGTCGAGTTGGTGATCGCGGTGAGGGGAACGCCGATCACGGTGATGTCGTCGCGGAATTTGGTCGACGGCATTGGCTTGGTGGAATCGTAGAACAGATAGCCGCCGGGCTCGATGCCGGCGATGTCCTTGTCCCAGGTCTGCGGGTTCATCGCCACCATCATGTCGACGCCGCCGCGGGCGCCGAGATGGCCGTCTTCCGTCACCCGCACCTCGTACCAAGTCGGCAGACCCTGGATGTTCGAGGGGAAGATGTTGCGTGGGCTAACCGGAACGCCATGACGCAGGATCGCGCGCGCGAGCATCTCGTTGGCGCTGGCCGAGCCCGAGCCGTTGACGTTGGCGAAACGGACGACGAAGTCGTTTACGCTGCTGATCGGCTTTTTGTCGGACATGCTGAACCTGCGTGAGTCATCTCGATTAAATACTTCTGCATGTCCCAGGCTCCAGTGGGACAACGCTCGGCGCACAGCCCGCAATGCAGGCAAACGTCCTCGTCCTTCACCATCACGCGCCCGGTCTTGAGATCGCTGGAGACGTAGAGATCCTGGTCGGGATGGGGCGAGGGTGCCTTCAGGCGGTGCCGCAGGTCGCTCTCTTCGCCATTGTCAGTGAAGGTGATGCAGTCCATCGGACAGATGTCGACGCAGGCATCGCACTCGATGCAGAGCGAGGTCGAGAACACGGTCTGTACGTCGCAGTTCAGGCAGCGATGGGCTTCGCCGAGCGCGAGCTTGACGTCGTAGCCGAGCTCGACCTCGGTGCGGATGTCCTTTAGCGCGATCACCTTGTCGCGATGCGGCACCTTGAAGCGCTTGTCGGCGGAGATGTCGTTGTCATAGCTCCATTCGTGGATGCCCATCTTCTGCGAGGAGATTTGCACGTCCGGCAGCGGCCGTTCGCTGATATCCTCGCCGGAGAGCAGCCGGTGGATGGACAGCGCGGCGTCATGGCCTTGCGCCACCGCCCAGATGATGTTCTTCGGGCCGAAGGCGGCGTCGCCGCCGAAAAACACCTTTGGATTGGTCGAGACGAACGTCTTCGGATCGACCTTCGGCATATTCCACTTGTCGAACTCGATGCCGCAGTCCTGCTCGATCCAGGGGAAGGCGTTTTCCTGGCCGACCGCGACCAGCACGTCGTCGCATTCGATGGTCTGGTCGGGTTCGCCCGAGGGCACCAGGTTGCGGCGGCCCTTGGCCTCGTATTCGGCTTTTACCTTCTGGAAGGTGATGCCAGTGAGCTTGCCGTTGTCGTGGATGAAGGCGACGGGGACGAGGAAGTTGAGGATCGGAATGTCCTCGTGGATCGCGTCTTCCTTCTCCCAGGGCGATGCCTTCATCTCCTCGAAGCCGGAACGCACGATCACCTTGACGTCTTCACCGCCGAGCCTGCGCGCCGTGCGGCAGCAATCCATCGCGGTGTTGCCGCCGCCGAGCACGATCACGCGCTTGCCGATCTTGTCGGTGTGGCCGAACGAGACGGAGGACAGCCAATCGATGCCGATGTGAACGTTGGCGGCGGCCTCCTTGCGTCCAGGAATGTCGAGCTCGCGGCCGCGCGGCGCGCCGGAGCCGACGAAGATGGCGTCATACTTCTCCGCGAGCAGCGAATTCATGCTCTCGATGCGATGGCCGCCCTTGAAGTCGACGCCGAGGTTGAGGATGTAGCCGGTCTCCTCGTCGATCACCGAATTCGGCAGGCGGAATTTCGGGATTTGCGTCCGCATCATGCCGCCGGCTTCTGGATCGGCGTCGAACACGGTACAGTGATAGCCGAGCGGCACCAGATCGCGCGCCACCGTCAACGAGGCGGGGCCGCCGCCGACCAGCGCAACGCGCTTGCCGTTCTTCGGCGAGGGCCGCGGCAGGCGCTGCTTGATGTCGTCCTTGAAGTCGGCCGCGACGCGCTTCAGGCGGCAGATCGCAACCGGAGTTTCTTCCACTCGTCCGCGCCGGCACGCCGGCTCGCATGGACGATCGCACGTGCGCCCCAGGATTCCGGGAAACACGTTCGATTTCCAATTGATCATGTAGGCGTCGCTGTAGCGGCCTTGGGCGATCAGTCGGATGTATTCGGGAACCGGGGTGTGCGCAGGACAGGCCCATTGGCAATCGACCACTTTGTGAAAGTAGTCGGGGGCCGCGATATCGGTCGGTTTCATTCCTACCCTGTCCGCGCAGGCCCAAAGACCCGGCGGCCTTTTCTTGAGCTTGGCGAACGCTTAACGCGCGTCGATCTGGTTTCTGAATGACGTCATTAGGTTAGCTTATTAGAACCGTTCCGAAGTACAACGGCAAATTTTCGCAATCAAAGGCTTTCATGGGAGCTGCGCGCGCACAGCATTAATCCCCGCGCGCGGTATGCGGCGGTGCAGCATGTTGCGATGCGTCTGACTGCATTTAGCTGCGCGCGACATCGCTCTTCGCGAGATCCCACATCAGCGAATAGGTGCCGACCGAGACCGGAAGCGGGAAGGGCGACGCCGCAGGGCCGGTGAAGCGCTCGGCGATGACAGCCGAGACCTTGCCGACATGGGTGCCGTCGATCAGCACGAACCAGTCGCGGGCGCCTTCGTTGCGCACCGCCGGAATGTCCGCCGTTGCGCCCGAGAGCTCCGGTTCGCTCTCCAGGAGATGCATGGAGATGATGCCGTCAAGCTTCTCCGGCGCCAGCTTTTCTTGCAGTGCATCACGCCATGCTCCCGCATTGTCGGGTGTCGGGCGCAGCCGCACCACGCCGAGCGCAGCCCCTCGTCCGGCGCCGTTGCTGATGGTGATGCGCGCGACCACGCGGAGCATGTTCTTGAAATGCGCCATGGTCTGCCGCGACCAGTCGGTTGGGCTCGCGAGCCGCGCCCGGTAGGCGAGGCTGTCGAGCACGTCGAGCGTCGCGGTCGAATAGAGGCTGAGATATTTGGGATTGGCGGCGTGCGCGACATAGCGCCGCGCCTCCAGAAACCCCTCGATCGCGACGCGCTCTTCCAGATGCTCGCGATCGTACCAGCGGTTGAAATCGGCTTCATCGGCTGCGTCGATATTCATCGACGTCAGCAACATGCCTTTCCCGGCGAGCGGCATTTTTCTTGTCCTCTTATCGCGCCGTCTTCGAAGCGAGGTCCGCGATCGACTTCATGACTGCGTCCCTCACGCCGGCATCATAGAGCGAATGTCCGGCTTCTTCCACGATGCGAATCTCGGAACCCGGCCAGACTTTCGCGAGCGCCTGAGATGTCTCAGGCGGGCACAACAGATCATAGCGGCCCTGGATGATGATGCCGGGAATGCCGGCAAGCCGACCGGCGTTCCGCAACAACTGGCTTTCGGTCATGAAGCTGTCGTTGACGAAATAATGCGCTTCCATGAACGGGGTCGCGGGCAATGTGCGCCACACGTTCAGCGAGGCCAGGTCCAGCCGTGTCCGCGCCGGCTTGTGCTCGGAGAGCGCACGCTCGGTGTCGTGCCACGCCCGCGACGCCGGTCCATGCACGGCGGGATCGGTATCGAGGATGCGGCGCCAATAGGATTCAATCGGCCGGTCTCGCTCCTCAGGCGGCAGCACGCTCAGAAAATCAGCGTGAAGCGCCGGATAGAACTGCGCCAGGCGCGAGGTGAACGCTGTTTCGACCTCGGCCCGCGTGCCCAAGAAGGTCGCGCGCAGCGCGATGCCGGAGACCCGCTCGGGATGCGCCTCGGCATAAGCCAGCGCCAGCGTCGCGCCCCAGGAGCCGCCGACCACGATCCAGCGTTCGAAGCCGAATTTTTCGCGGATCTTCTCCATGTCCGCGATCAGATGCGCTGTCGTATTGTGCTCGCGCGATCCCTTGGGCCGGCTGCGGCCGCAACCGCGCTGGTCGAACAGCACGGCATGGAAACGGTCAGGATCAAAAAGCCGGCGATGGTCGGGCTGGCAGCCGCTGCCGGGCCCGCCATGCAGATAGGCGGCGGGGATGCCATCGGCACGGCCGACGCTTTCGACATAGAGCTCGTGGCCGTCGCCGACGTCGAGCATCTCGGAGGTCAGCGGCGCGAAGGGATCGGCGCGCTTGACTGAATTGGCCGCGTCGGCGTCAGGCATCATTCTCGGATTCCAACGTGCCTCCGGCGAAGTTGCGGTAGAGGAAGCGGTTGGTCTCGCCCTCGGCCTCGCGCTCGGCCTGCTTGAAGATGGTCTCATGCAGCGGTGACAGCGCACAGGCCGGATCGGTGTTGGCGGCATCGCCGGTCAGCGCAAAGGCCTGACAGCGGCAGCCGCCGAAATCGATCTCGCGGAATTCGCAGCTCTTGCACGGCTCCTTCATCCAGCCGGTGCCGCGATAGCGGTTGAAGGCGTCCGAGTTCTGCCAGATCCAGGCGATCGAGTGATTGGAGCGCACCGATTCGAAATCGAGCCCGGTGATGCTCTCCGCGGCATGGCAGGGCAGCACCTTGCCGGCCGGCGAGATGTTGAAGAACTGCCGGCCCCAGCCGCCCATGCATTTCTTCGGCCGTAGCGCATAGTAATCCGGGACGACATAGTCGATCGCGAGCGTACCCTTGAGCTGCTCGCGGGCCTCTTCGACGATCCGCGTGGTCTCGTCGAGCTGCGCCACGGTCGGTATCAGCGCGGCGCGGTTCTTCAGCGCCCAGCCGTAATATTGCACATTGGCGACCTCGAGCCGGTCGGCGTCGAGATCGATCGACATCTGGATGATGTCGGGGAGCTGGTGCAGGTTCTGGCGATGCATGACCGCGTTGACGGTGAGCGGTAGGTCGAGCTCGCGCGTCCACTTCGCGACTTCGAGCTTCTTGTGATGCGCGCCCTTGTAGCCGGCGACGCGGTCGGAGAGACCTTCTTCGGTACCCTGAAAACTGATCTGCACGTGGCAGAGCCCGGCATCCGCGAGCGCTCCGAGCTTGTCGCGTGTCAGCAGCACGGCCGAGGTGATCAAATTGGTGTAGAGGCCGACGTCGCTGGCATGCTTGACCAGCTCGACGAGATCCTTGCGCGCGGTCGGCTCGCCGCCGGAGAAGTGGACCTGGAGCACGCCGATCTCGGCGAGCTCGCTCAAGACCTTCTTCCATTCCTCGGTCGTCAGCTCCTTGCCGGAGCGGTCGAGCTCGACCGGGTTGGAGCAGTAGGGGCATTGCAGCGGGCAGCGATGGGTGATCTCGAGCAGCACGGCGAGCGGAATGCCAAAGGTCTCCGCCGTCGAGCGCTGCTTCTCCAGCACCGCAAGGCTGTCACTGGCATCAGGCGGGATGGTCGGATTGCCGAGCAAATCGCTCATGGTGTCTTCTCCCGGGCTTCCGTGAGAAACCCCTTGTCGGCGAGATCCTGAAGCATGACGATGACGTCGGCCAGGATCGCCTCGCGCGGGGCGGCGTATTTCGCGGCCAGTTGTTCGGCGATGGCACCGACGCTGCGCTCGCTGTTGCAGAGCTGCAAGACCTCGACCGCGATCTCGTCCGGCGCCAGCACCCGCTCTGGCGCCAGGATCACCCAGACCTTTCGCGTCTCGTCGTATTTCAGCTTGGCATGCCGCGGCAGCACCGGCCGGCTTGTCTCGCTGACGCTGATATGACGCGACCCGGCCATCGGTCTGCTCCTAGCTGGCCTTGGGCACGAAAGCGCCCGGCGGAATGTGGCCCTCGACATAGGCGTGATAGAGCGCGTCGAGCTGCACCCAGAGCACGTTGGTCTTGAAGATCAGCGCATTGCAGACGGCCGCGCGCTCCTCCGGCGTCCTGGCATGCGACTTGACGTAGTCGAGTGCAAAACCGGCATCGCGCGGTGCTTGCGCCAGGCGCCGCTTGAAGTAGCTCATGATGTCAGGGTTGACGAAGTCGTAGTGCTCCAGCATGCCGGAGATGCGCTCCTCGTGCAGGTTCGGCGCGAACAATTCGGTGAGCGAGGAGGCGATCGCCTCCAGCGGGCTTTTTTCGCGGCAGTAATGCACATAGGCCTCCACCGCGAAGCGCGTCGCTGGCAAAATGCCTTCGGTCGATTCCACATAGGCGGTGTCGAGGCCGAGGCCCTCGGTCAGCTTGAGCCAGCGCTCGATGCCGCCTTCGCTGCCGACATCGCCGTCATGGTCCTCGATGCGGTGGCGCCATTCCAGCCGCGTGGCGCGGTCGCGGAACCGCGAGATCACCACCGCGTCCTTGATCGGGATTGTGCTCTGGTAATAGTAGCGGTTCAGCGCCCAGGCCTGCACCTGGCCCTTGTTCAGTTTGCCGCCGTGCAGCAGCTTATGGAACGGATGCAGGCTGTGGTAGCGCGTCGCACCGATGTGGCGCAGCGTCGCCTCGAGCTCATCGGCCGAGTTGAGCCGGATGTCCTTGCCGACCGAGAGCGCGGTCATTCCTGTCAGTGACGCGGCATTCACAGCACGATCTCCGTTCCGTCGGCGGGTATCTGCCAGCCCGCCTGCTCAGTGGCCTTGCGTTCGGGCGAGCCAGGCAGCAACGCCGGGTTCGAGTTATTGATATGCAGAAATATCTTCCTGTCGATACTGAGATCGGCGAGCCGCGCGATCGCGCCGTGGTCGCCGGACATCGCGACATGTCCCATGCTCGTGCCGGTCTTGTGGCCGAGCCCGGCCTTGATCATCTCGTCGTCGCGCCACACCGTGCCGTCGAAGAACACCAGCGCAGCGCCGTCGATCTCGGCCTTGAGCGCATCGGTCACCTCGGCGCAGGCGGCGATGAAATAGAAGCACTTGCCGGTCGACTTGTCGGTGATCTTCAGGCCCAGCGTATCGCCATCGCCGGTGTCTCCGCCGGGATGCGCCTTGCCTTCCAGATACCACGCCGACTTGCCGGGAACCGCAAAGGGCAGCACCTCGATCTCCGAGCGTGCACCATCGGGCAGTCGCGGCTCGAACGGCTCGCTGATATCGATCGGCTGCCGCCGCACGTTCTTCTCGTTCAGCACGTTGAAGATGCTGTTGGCCTTCAGGATCGCCAGCACCTTCTCATGCGCGTAGATCGTGAACGGCGAGCCTTCGCGCATCGAGAGCAGCCCCGCCACCGCATCCACTTCGCTATTGGTCAGGATCACGCCGGCGATTGGCGTGTGGCGCAACGCGCCTTCCTTGGGATGCAGCTGCGGCGCGGCATTCAATTGCTGCCGGAGATCGGGCGAGGCGTTGATCAGGAACCAAGACTCGCCGTCGCCGCTGAAGGCGACCGAGGCCTGGGTCCGTTGAAGCTCACGGCCGTTTGCACGGGCCGCCCGGCAGCCCTCGCAGCCGCAATTCCATTGCGGCACTCCGCCGCCGGCTGCGGCGCCCAGGACGACGACGCGAAGCATGATCCGTCTCCTGGAGGGTAGGTCGCGTGGTGGATCTCAGGCCGACACAAATTCTGTCTTCCGGAAACGCATTGTGACCGAAAGAACTCGACCCAAAGAATTCGACCGAAAGATCCACCCGCACTGAACGCAAATTCGCAAGCCGCTTACTTGCGGGTGGCGCTCACATACATGTTGATTTCCATGCCGCACGGCACTTCGACGATCTTCGGGGCTTTCCAGGCCATTTTGGCTCTCCATTTTCCAGAATTCGGACGTATCCGCCCATAAGGTAAACTACCGCCAGCGGAAAAGTTCGCCAGTTAAATCTTGGCGAGAATGCCATGTTGCGCCGCGAAAAATAGTGGTTGGAACACGGCTTTTAGCGAGGCAGTCTTGCGCTGAGCGCATTCGGTCGCGAACTCTGTCCTGATAAAGCAGTTGTGAGTGCAGTGCAGCTTTCTATCCGGTACAGGCGACCCAATTGGATCTCGGTAATGCCCAAATACTTCTTCAACACCCGTATCGGCAACGAATTGATCGTGGATCCCGACGGCGAGGACCTGCGGAACCCCGATCGTGCCTGGGAGGTCGCCCGCCAGATGATCCTGGAGGTGCTGAAATCCGAGGGGACGCAGCCGGCACTGCTCGAGGCGGTGATCGAGGTCACCGACGTCGATGGCGAGATCGTGCTGGAATTTCCCTTTACCGAGGCGCTCCTGGATATCCCGGATCAATCGGCGACCCGGCATTAGGGCTTACTCTCTCCACTGTCATTGCGAGGAGCCCTTGCGACGATGCAATCCAGACTGCCTTCGCGGAGGGATTCTGGATTGCTTCGCTTCGCAATGACGAAGATCGTGGCAATCCGGGTCCCCCGTCGCCTTCGCCCCTGCGAAATCCGCATGGCTTTGCCCCGTTCCCGGCGCTAAAAGACCCGGTCACACGGAGCAAGCCATGCAAGACCTCTGGCGCCTGTCGGCTGCCGACCTCGCCATCCTCGTCAAAGCCAAGAAGGTGTCCGCCAGGGAGGCCGCCAAGGCTGGCCTCGCCCGGCTCGACGCCGTCAATCCCAAGCTCAATGCCGTGATCGATCACCGGCCCGAGGACGTGCTCAATCAGGCTGATGCCGTCGATGTCGCCATTGCCCGTGGGGAGGACCCCGGCGTACTGGCCGGTGTCCCCGTCACCATCAAGGCCAATGTCGATCAGCAAGGCTTTGCCACCACCAACGGTCTCAAGCTCCAGCGCGACCTGATTGCGCGCGAGGACAATCCGGTGGTCGCCAATTTCCGCAAATCGGGCGCCATCCTGCTCGGCCGCACCAATTGCCCGGCCTTCTCCTATCGCTGGTTCACCACCAACCTGGTCCATGGCGACACCAAGAACCCCCGCGATGCCTCGCTGACGCCGGGCGGCTCGTCGGGCGGGGCCGGCTCGGCGGTGGCGGCCGGCATCGGCCACATTGCGCATGGCACCGACATCGCGGGCTCGATTCGCTACCCCGCCTACGCCTGCGGCGTGCACGGCCTGCGCCCGACCCTGGGCCGGATTCCCGCCTTCAACCCGGCGCTGCCGGAGCGCCCGATCGGGCCGCAGATCATGGCGGTGTCGGGACCGCTGGCGCGTACCGTCAATGATTTGCGGATTTCGCTCGCGGCGATGTCGGCGCACGACGCGCGCGATCCCTGGTGGGTGCCGGTGCCACTGGAAGGTCCGGCCCGGCCGAAGCGCGCCGCGCTCTGCCTCAATCCGGATGGGCTCGCGACCACACCGGAGGTGAAGGCGGCGGTCAGCGATGCCGGCAAGCGGCTGGAGCGCGCCGGCTGGACCGTCGAGATCATCGAAAACACGCCGCCGATGCGCGAAGCGGTTGAGTGGCAGACAAAGCTCTGGCTCGGCGACGGCTACGAGGCGCAGCTAGAGGCGGCCGAGCGCGAGGGCGATCCCGGCGCGCTGGCGTGCTTGCGCGGCAAGCGCGCCAAGGTCACGCCGTTCGACCAGGCGAACTATGCCAAGGCGCTGACCCGCCGTGCCACGCTGACCCGCGAATGGATGCTGTTCTTCGAGCAATACGCGGTGGTGCTGACGCCGGTGTCCGGCGAATTGCCGTTCCCGGATCATCTCGACTGCAAGGACGACGAGTCCTTCAAGCGGGTCTGGGAGGCGCAGCTGCCGCAGATCGCGATTCCCTTCATGGGTCTTCCGGGCCTCGTGGTCTCGACTGGCCTCATCGGCAAGGCCCCAGTCGGCGTGCACATCGTCTCCGGACGTTATCGCGAGGACCTCTGCCTGCTCGCAGGCGAGGCGATCGAGGCGGGCGGCGTGCCGCCGTCGCCGATCGACCCCGTGGGTTAGAGATGTCGGCCATCTACGAATTCAAGGCCAACTCGCTCGCCGGCGATGAGGTGCCGATGCGGCGCTTCGAGGGCCAGGTGATGCTGATCGTCAACACCGCGAGCAAATGCGGCTTCACGCCGCAATATCGCGGGCTCGAGGATCTGCATCGCGACCTGTCCCCGCGGGGCTTCTCGGTGCTCGGCTTTCCCTGCAACCAGTTCGGCGCGCAGGAGCCGGGGCAGGCGAGCGAGATCCAGGCGTTCTGCTCGACCAATTACGATGTCACCTTTCCGCTGTTCGAGAAGGTCGACGTCAACGGCAGCAATGCGCATCCTTTGTACGAGTACCTGAAACGCCAGCAACCCGGCTTGCTCGGCGCCTCCATCAAATGGAATTTCACGAAGTTCCTGGTGGATCGCACTGGCAAGGTGATCGCGCGCTACGCGCCGACCGCGCGGCCCGAAGGATTGCGGCAGCAAATCGAGACCCTGTTATGAGCGAGACAATCATGAGCGACGAATTTCCGGACCGTCTGTCGGTCGATCCGAACAGCCCCTACTACAACGCGGACATCCTGGCGCGCGACGTCGGCATCCGCTTCAAGGGCGTCGAGAAAACCAATGTCGAAGAATACTGCATCAGTGAAGGCTGGGTCCGCGTCACCGCAGGCAACGCCAAGGATCGTCACGGCAATCCGCTGACCATCAAGGTGCACGGGCCGGTCGAGCCGTATTTCAGGGACAAGAAGGAGTCGTAGAGCCCGAGCGTGCCGTAAGGTGCGCCGTCATGCCCGGGCTTGTCCCGGGCATCCACGTTCTTCGAGGCGGCCAAGACGTGGATGGCCGGGTCAAGCCCGGCCATGACGAAAGGAGAGAGCCCGCGAGAAAGCCACACCCATGTCCGTCCGCATCGTCGACGTTCGCGAAATCACAAAACCGATCTCCTCGCCGATCCGCAACGCCTATATCGACTTCACCAAGATGACGACGAGCCTTGTCGCCGTCGTCACGGATGTCGTGCGCGACGGCAAGCGCGTCGTCGGCTACGGCTTCAACTCCAACGGCCGCTACGGGCAGGGCGGCCTGATCCGCGAGCGTTTTGCGTCGCGCATTCTCGAAGCCGATCCGAAGTCGCTGCTGAACGCGGCCGCCGACAACCTCGAGCCCGACAAGGTCTGGGCCGCGATGATGACCAATGAGAAGCCGGGCGGCCATGGCGAGCGCTCGGTCGCGGTCGGCACCATCGACATGGCGGTGTGGGATGCGGTGGCAAAGATTGCGGGCAAGCCGCTGTTTCGCCTGCTCGCCGAGCGGCACGGCCTCACGGCAAATCCGCGTGTCTTCGTCTACGCCGCCGGCGGCTACTACTATCCCGGCAAGGATCTCTCGATGCTGCGCGGCGAGATGCGCGGCTATCTCGATCGCGGCTACAACGTCGTAAAGATGAAGATCGGCGGCGCATCGCTCGAGGACGACCGTACCCGCATCGAGGCGGTGCTGAAGGAGATCGGCAAGGACGCGCAACTCGCCGTCGACGCCAACGGCCGCTTCGATCTCGAGACCGGGATCGCATACGCAAAAATGCTGCGGGACTATCCCTTGTTCTGGTACGAGGAGGTCGGCGATCCCCTCGACTACGCGCTCCAGGCCGCACTCGCCGAATTCTATCCGGGCCCGATGGCGACCGGCGAAAATCTGTTCAGCCACCAGGACGCCCGCAATTTGATCCGCTATGGCGGCATGCGATCGGATCGCGACTGGCTGCAATTCGACTGCGCGCTGTCCTACGGCCTGTGCGAATATCAGCGCACGCTGGAAGTGCTGAAGACCTGCGGCTGGTCGCCGAGCCGCTGCATCCCGCATGGCGGCCACCAGATGTCGCTCAACATCGCGGCCGGCCTCGGCCTCGGCGGCAATGAGAGCTATCCCGACCTGTTCCAGCCCTATGGCGGCTTCCCCGACGGCGTCCGCGTCGAGAACGGCCACATCACTATGCCGGACCTGCCGGGCATCGGCTTTGAGGGCAAGTCGGATCTCTATACAGAGATGAAGGCGCTGGCGGAGTAGCCCGGCTGCGGCAACATTCTCCGTCATTGCGAGCGCAGCGAAGATTCCATGGGGAGTGGATAGCGACCAGGTCTGAGGCCAGACTGAGGTTGCTGAACCCCTCAACCTGGAGACGACGATGTTGCTCGATCATCCTTCCGACGGACCGACCGCTATCCGGACGCAGTTTGGCGCAATTTTTGTGTCTTTGGAACTGAGCCGTTCGACGTGGGTGATTACGTCACTTTCGCCTGGTACGGGCGAGAAGATGTCCAGGCACAGCGTCACGGCCGGCGATACGGCTGAGCTGATGAAGCTGTTTGCGGAACTCAGGCGCAAGGCGGAGGCCAGGACCCGCGAGAGCTATCCGATCATCACGATCCAGGAAGCTGGGCTGGACGGGTTCTGGCTGCACCGTGTTCTGCAACAGAACGGCATTGAGAGCCACGTGGTCGATCCCGCCTCGATTGCGACGTCGCGACGGCGGCGGCGGGCCAAGACTGACAGGCTCGATGGCGAGGCGCTGTTGCGGGCGCTTCTGGCCTACAAGCGCGGCGAGCCGCGGGTCTGTGCGATGGTGGTTGCGCCCTCGCCTGAAGAGGAGGACCGGCGCAGGCTGTGTCGCGAACGAGCGACGCTGATCGCCGAGCGCATCACGCATGTGAACCGGATCAAGGGTCTTCTGTTCGCGCAGGGGATATCCGACTACGTGCCGCTGCGGCGCAATCGGCGGGCGCGGCTTGAGGCCTTGCGCACGGGCGACGGGCGGGAGCTGCCTTCGCATTTGAAGGCGCAGATCGGCCGCGAGCTCGATCGGGTCGAACTGCTTCTGGAACAGATCAAGGCGGTCGAGGCCGCGCGAGATGCTCTGCTGGCCGCAGCCCGGAAGCCTGCAGACAAGAACGCTGCAGACAAGGTCGCGCCGGATCCGGTGGCGATGCTGCTGGCCTTGAAAGGGCTCGGCGCCAACTTTGCGGCCGTGCTCTGGTCGGAGGCGTTCTACCGGCAGTTCTCCAACCGCCGCCAGGTCGCCGCCTATGCGGGGCTTGCGGCGACGCCGTGGCAAAGCGGAGGCATCCGGCACGAGCAGGGCGTGTCGAAGGCCGGCAATCCCAGGCTGCGGACCACAATGATCCAGCTCGCCTGGCTGTGGATACGTCACCAGCCGCAGTCGGCCCTGACGCGCTGGTTCAAGGAGCGAAGCCCGCAAGGCCGCAAGCGCGCGATCGTGGCGCTGGCGCGCAAGCTTCTCGTGACCTTGTGGAAGTATGTCACCGCGGGCGAGACCATCGAGGGGGCCGTGATGAAGCCCGCCGCCTGATCCGGACCGCACCAAGCGGCGTGCTTCGCCGCCCGCGCGCAACGAAAGAACCATAACCCATCTGCCGAGGCCCGATCAGTCTCGGAAGATCCGGGTGGACGAACCGATGGATTGCATGGCTTCAAACGCCGCAACGAAGAATGGCCTCGTCCTCTCGAGCCTGCCCGCCGCAAGCGGAATCGTGGTGCAGTCGCCTTGTGCGACGACCGAATGTGAGTTTGATCTGGCAAGCAACCCAGATCGTCGAACCGGCTCGACCCTTGGATCGCAAATGCGAGGATGGCAGATGCCCTGACAGAACCGCCAACGCGAGGAGCTCCTATCGGCCCAACGCACCAAGCATGATGGCGTGCTCGCTCAACTCAAGGCCAAGCCGCTTCGCGGCGGCCCTAACAGGCCGGCCTTGACTTGATCTGCGCGCGCCATCCTGCAGAACCCGCGGTCGGGACGAAGAGGTGGCTGCAGTCGAACAAAAAGGTGACTGCTCATCCTTGACACACACATTCCCCATGTGAGCAATCCAGAATCTTTCCGCGGGGCAGACTGGATTGCTTCGCTTCGCTCGCAATGACGATATGGCGGCGAGCCGGCTGTCCCTTACGACAGCCTCATATCCAGCAACCGTCGCCCTTCGCCCTTCAGCAGCTTCTTCACCGCGCTCGAGGCGACGACCTCGCCGTCATTGGCATAGGCTTCGTGATTCTTCTCGATGTCGTCGAGGCGATAGAGGTAGTTGACCATGACGCCGGCCGACTCGCGCACGCCCTTCTGCGAGAGATCGCCGAGCCAGTTGATGCGTTCGAGCCGCGCACCGTTGCCGAGATGGAAGCGCGCAACGGAGTCGATCAGCCGTCCCTTTGGCGTGCGCGCCTTCAGGAAATAGTGGGCGGCGAGCGGCTCCAACACGGCGCGCAGTTGCGCGGTTGTCTCCGCAGTCTCGAACCATTTCGGCTCGTCGAGATGTTTCAGCATCTCGCGATCCTCGTCCGACAGCGGCAGGTCCTTGTCCTGCTTCACCCACTGCATGAACCCGGGCACCGGCGACAACGTCACGAAAGTGTCGAGCTTCGGCGTTTCGCGGCGCAGCTCCTCGACCACCTGCTTGATCAGGAAGCTGCCGAACGAGATGCCGCCCAACCCGCGCTGGGTGTTGGAGATCGAATAGAACACGGCGGTGCGCGCCCGCTCGATCGGCAGGTGCTGGCGGTCGACCGCGAGCAGCGGCGCGATCGCGCCGGGAATGGTCTCGGTCAGCGCCACCTCGACGAAGATCAGGGGCTCGTCCACCATCGCCGGATGGAAGAAGGCATAGCAGCGGCGGTCGACCGGATCGAGGCGGCGGCGCAAATCGTCCCAGTCGCTGATCTCGTGCACGGCCTCGTAACGGATGATCTTTTCGAGGATGTTGGCCGGGGTCGACCAGTCGATCCTGCGCAGCACGAGAAATCCCCTGTTGAACCACGAAGAAAGCAGATGCGACACGTCGCGGTCGAGCGCGGCGAGATCGGTGTGCCCGTTCATCATGCCGAGCAAATCGGCGCGCATCTTCACGAGGTCGCCGGTCCCGCCGGGGGCGCGGTTGAGGCGGCGGATCAGTTCCTGCCGCCGCGGCTCGGAGGCGAAATGCAGCGAACTGGCATCCTCGTCACCGGGCTTGGCGCGCCATTTTTCGATCGCCTTCGACAGTCGCTCCCGGTCCGGGCCGAAATCGCGCACCAGTGCTTCGAAGAAGGCGCGGCGTCCCGCCGCATCCAGGTCCTGGTAGAGATCGAGCACTTCGCGCGCCATCGCGGTGCCGGAGGCTTCGCCCCGGCCCGACAGCAGCGCGCCGCAGAGCTCGATCAGGCCGTCGGCGTCCTGTTTGGTGTCCGAGCCATCGCCGCGGCGAAGCAGTGTGCGGCCGCGCTCGGAGATGGTGGCGAGCAGGTCGGAGAAGAAGGCATTGGCCATCTGGGTTTTTCGAGTCCGGTGTGTGCGGTGCGGGAAGCTTACACGGGATTTAGGCGGAAGCCGATCACAATCAAGCGGAGGATTCTGCATCTTAGCTGTGCCATGCGTCCTAAGAAGGCTGTCATGCCCTGCGAAAACGGGCCGCCGGGGCAAACGCATATGACGCTTAGCGCTTGGGCGCTGAAGCCTCCACATCGTCATGGCCGGGCTTGTCCCGGCCATCCACGCCTTGCCGCAGGCGCGAAAGAACGTGGATGCCCGGGACGAGCCCGGGCATGACGACCTCCTGCATGCGGATATGCGCTTGCCATCGGGATGACAGAGGCTGCCTCAGCTCTTCCCCGCAAACGCCGTCGGCGTCCGGCCCGTGACCTGGCGGAAGGCGGCCGAGAAAGCGGGCACGCTGGCATAGCCGAGCTGGGCGGCGAGCTGCTTGACCGAGACATTGGCTTCGGTCGACAGCCTTTCCATCGCCGCCGCGATGCGGGCGCGCTGGCACCAGCTTTTGAAGCTCAATTGTGTCTGCGTGGAGAATAGCCGCGACAGCGTGCGTGCGGAGGTTCCGACCTCGCGCGCCAGCGTGTCGATGTCGTGCAGCCCGGTGGGATCGTCGAGCACGATCATCGCGGCGCGGCGGCAGCGCGGCTCGCGCGGCAGCGGCACGAAGGTCGCGGAATCCTCGGCCTGGTGCAATTCCAGCATCACCAGGCGCACCAGGAGCTCGGTACGCTCTTGCGTATTGCTGGGATCAAATAGCGCGAGGATCGCCTGGTGCAGCAGCGGCGACACCCTCACCACGAACTCCTTGGTCAGGCCTTGATAGCGCTGCCCGCTTTTCAGCCAGGGTAGGTCGAAATACAGCGTGCGCATCTCGATATCGGCGAGCACGTCGATGGCGTGCTCGAGCCCGGCCGGAACCCAGACCGCGCGGTCCGGCGGCACCAGCCAGCGGCCCTTGGGCGTCGTCACCTGCATGGTGCCCTTGGCGGCATAGACCAGCTGCGCCTCGCGATGCATGTGCGGGTCGAGCCGCAAGCCTTTGGGGTAGTCGCGCGCGACCAGGTGTACGCCCGCGGTCGAGCGGTGGTTTCCCTGAACCTTCCGGATTGGCGTTTCGACGACACTCATTGGCAGCATCCCATCATTGCTCCGACATATAACCGATTTTGGAACAGGAGAGGATTCGGATGAACAGCCCCAGCCGGGTGATCGGCTTCGTCAACACAGGCCATTTCATCGACCATTATGCGATGCTGATCTTTGCCGCCGCCGTGATCATCATGGGGCCGGCGCTCGGCATGGCTTATTCGGAGCTGCTGCCTTACGCGACGCCGGGTTTTATCGCCTTCGGCGCAGGATCGCTGCTTACTGGCTGGCTTGGCGACCGCTGGAGCCGCCGCCACATGATGCTGATCTTCTTCATCGGCATTGGCGCAGCCATGATCTCGGTCGGCTTCGTGCAGACGCCGCCGCAGCTCGGCGCCGCGTTGTTTGCGATCGGCATCTTCGCCTCGATCTACCACCCCGTCGGCACTGCGATGATCGTGTCCTATGCCGACAAGCTCGGCCGCGAGATGGGGCTGAACGGCGTCTGGGGCAATCTCGGCGTTGCCTCCTCGGCGCTGGTCACCGGCGTGATCGGCCAATATTTCGGCTGGCGCTTTGCCTTCATCGTTCCCGGAATCGTCACGATCCTGATCGGCATCGCTTTTGCGATGATGATCGTGCATGAGGATCGCAAGGGCTCGAAGCAGGCGGCGGCGCAGGCACGCGTGGCGAAGCAGGATATGTGGCGCGTGATCCTGGCCTTGCTGATCGTGGTGATCGCGATCTCCACGACCTTCAACGCGGTCACCGTCGCGCTGCCAAAACTGTTCGCGGAGCGGCTTGCCGATCTCACCAAAAGCCCGGCGCTGCTCGGCGTGATCGCCGCCTGCGTCTACGTGTTCGGTGCGATGACGCAGTATACGATCGGCCGGCTGCTCGACCACTATTCGCTCAAGGTGGTGGCGCTGCCGCTGTCCTTCATGCTGGCGCCGTTCCTGTATCTTGCGGCGAGCCTGTCCAATCTGCCGTTGATCCTGGTCTCGATCGGCATCGTCATGGGCGCGTTCGGACAGGTCACGGTCAACGATGCCATGGTCGGCAAATACACCACCGAAGAATGGCGCTCGCGCGCCTATGCGGTGCGCTACTTCGTCGGCTTCACCGCAGCCGGTGCTTCGGTTGGCCTGGTCGCCTGGCTCTACGAGCAGGGCGGCTTCGTCACCATGCTGCACGCCTTCGCCGCGCTCTGCCTGCTCGCGATCGCAGCCGCGATCATCCTGCCGCGCGAGATCAGGACGCCACAGCCGGCCTGACCGGTTTGTCGTGAGGTAGTCGGCTCGCCCCACATCGTCATTGCGGGCAGCGCAGCAATCCAGAATCTTTCCGCGGCGGCAGTCTGGATTGCTCACATGGGGAATGTGTATGTCAAGGATGAGCAGTCACCTTTTTGTTCGACTGCAGCCACCTCTTCGTCCCGACCGCGGGTTCTGCAGGATGGCGCGCGCAGATCAAGTCAAGGCCGGCCTGTTAGGGCCGCCGCGAAGCGGCTTGGCCTTGAGTTGAGCGAGCACGCCATCATGCTTGGTGCGTTGGGCCGATAGGAGCTCCTCGCGTTGGCGGTTCTGTCAGGGCATCTGCCATCCTCGCATTTGCGATCCAAGGGTCGAGCCGGTTCGACGATCTGGGTTGCTTGCCAGATCAAACTCACATTCGGTCGTCGCACAAGGCGACTGCACCACGATTCCGCTTGCGGCGGGCAGGCTCGAGAGGACGAGGCCATTCTTCGTTGCGGCGTTTGAAGCCATGCAATCCATCGGTTCGTCCACCCGGATCTTCCGAGACTGATCGGGCCTCGGCAGATGGGTTATGGTTCTTTCGTTGCGCGCGGGCGGCGAAGCACGCCGCTTGGTGCGGTCCGGATCAGGCGGCGGGCTTCATCACGGCCCCCTCGATGGTCTCGCCCGCGGTGACATACTTCCACAAGGTCACGAGAAGCTTGCGCGCCAGCGCCACGATCGCGCGCTTGCGGCCTTGCGGGCTTCGCTCCTTGAACCAGCGCGTCAGGGCCGACTGCGGCTGGTGACGTATCCACAGCCAGGCGAGCTGGATCATTGTGGTCCGCAGCCTGGGATTGCCGGCCTTCGACACGCCCTGCTCGTGCCGGATGCCTCCGCTTTGCCACGGCGTCGCCGCAAGCCCCGCATAGGCGGCGACCTGGCGGCGGTTGGAGAACTGCCGGTAGAACGCCTCCGACCAGAGCACGGCCGCAAAGTTGGCGCCGAGCCCTTTCAAGGCCAGCAGCATCGCCACCGGATCCGGCGCGACCTTGTCTGCAGCGTTCTTGTCTGCAGGCTTCCGGGCTGCGGCCAGCAGAGCATCTCGCGCGGCCTCGACCGCCTTGATCTGTTCCAGAAGCAGTTCGACCCGATCGAGCTCGCGGCCGATCTGCGCCTTCAAATGCGAAGGCAGCTCCCGCCCGTCGCCCGTGCGCAAGGCCTCAAGCCGCGCCCGCCGATTGCGCCGCAGCGGCACGTAGTCGGATATCCCCTGCGCGAACAGAAGACCCTTGATCCGGTTCACATGCGTGATGCGCTCGGCGATCAGCGTCGCTCGTTCGCGACACAGCCTGCGCCGGTCCTCCTCTTCAGGCGAGGGCGCAACCACCATCGCACAGACCCGCGGCTCGCCGCGCTTGTAGGCCAGAAGCGCCCGCAACAGCGCCTCGCCATCGAGCCTGTCAGTCTTGGCCCGCCGCCGCCGTCGCGACGTCGCAATCGAGGCGGGATCGACCACGTGGCTCTCAATGCCGTTCTGTTGCAGAACACGGTGCAGCCAGAACCCGTCCAGCCCAGCTTCCTGGATCGTGATGATCGGATAGCTCTCGCGGGTCCTGGCCTCCGCCTTGCGCCTGAGTTCCGCAAACAGCTTCATCAGCTCAGCCGTATCGCCGGCCGTGACGCTGTGCCTGGACATCTTCTCGCCCGTACCAGGCGAAAGTGACGTAATCACCCACGTCGAACGGCTCAGTTCCAAAGACACAAAAATTGCGCCAAACTGCGTGCGGATAGCGGTCGGTCCGTCGGAAGGATGATCGAGCAACATCGTCGTCTCCAGGTTGAGGGGGTCAGCAACCTCAGTCTGGCCTCAGACCTGGTCGCTATCCACTCCCCATGGAATCTTCGCTGCGCTAGGAAGAAACTGCTGGAGAACTGGCGTCAGGCGGCCTCTGGCGTTGGCTGGAGTTGGACGGAGAAGCCGAGCTTTTTGAGGCCAGCGACCAGTCGGTTCGCTTTGACCTCGTTGGGCCGGCGATCGAAGTGGGCGGCGCCGAGGTCACGATGCTCGGTGCCGTCCTTGAGGATGTGGTAGATGGCGGTGAGGAGCGAGGCGGCGACGGCGCAGATGGCTTTTTGTGGCCCGCGTCTGGCCTGTAATCGGTAGAATTGAGCTCGATAGTAGCTGTTCTTGGTGCGCTTGGCGGCCCAGGCACATTGAACAAGCATCGTCTTGAGCCACGGTGCTCCCTTGCGCAGGCGCGAGGACTTGCATTTGCGCACTTGCGCACTGGGGCGGGCGATCCAGTATTCTAGAGGCGGTTGTGATTCAGCCGAGAGGCCGCGGCGTACTGGATTCCCCGCTTTCGCGGGAAATGACGGCGGAGGTTGGGGCGGCAGCAGTGCGCCGACGCAAAGGCCGCCGCCTACACTTCCCGCCGGCTCAAAAACGCCAGCCGCTCGAACAGATGCACGTCCTGCTCGTTCTTGAGCAGCGCGCCGTGCAGCGGCGGGATCAGTTTTCGCGGGTCGCGCTCGCGGAGCTGTTCCGGGGTCATCTCTTCGTTGAGCAGCAGCTTCAGCCAATCGAGCAGCTCGGAGGTCGACGGCTTCTTCTTCAAGCCGGGCACCTCGCGCACCTCGAAGAAGATGCGCAGCGCTTCTTCGACCAGGCGCTTCTTGATGTTGGGGAAGTGGACGTCGACGATGCGCCCCATGGTGTCAGCGTCGGGGAATTTGATGTAGTGGAAGAAGCAGCGGCGCAGGAACGCGTCCGGCAGCTCCTTCTCGTTGTTGGAGGTGATCATCATGATCGGGCGCTGCTGCGCCTTGATCGTCTCGCCGGTCTCGTAGACATGGAATTCCATGCGGTCGAGCTCGAGCAGAAGGTCGTTGGGAAACTCGATGTCGGCCTTGTCGATCTCGTCGATCAAGAGCACCGGGCGCTGCTCGGCGGTGAAGGCGTCCCACAGCTTGCCGCGCTTGATGTAGTTCTTGATGTCGGACACCCGCGCGTCGCCGAGCTGGCTGTCACGCAGGCGCGACACCGCGTCATATTCGTAGAGGCCCTGCTGCGCCTTGGTGGTGGACTTGATGTGCCAGGTCAGAAGCGGCGCGTTCAGCGCCTTCGCCACTTCCTCGGCCAGCACCGTCTTGCCGGTGCCGGGCTCACCCTTGATGAGCAGCGGGCGCTCCAGCACGATCGAGGCGTTGACCGCGACCTTGAGATCGTCGGTCGCAACATAGTCCTTGGTGCCGGTAAATTTCATCGCACGTCCTTGTTGGTCGTCGGCACGAGGCGCTGCCCCGGTCGCGACATGGGAACGGCCGCGCGAGGCGGCCGTTCCTGGGTTCGGTCAGGCTTTCAGGCTCGTTTTATCAGCGAAAGGATGACGAGCACAATCACCGCGCCGATGGTGGCGCTGAGGATGTCGCGGATCATGCCGCCGCCGAGGCTGACGCCGAGCTGAGGCAGCACCCAGCCTGCGACGAGCGCGCCGATGATGCCGACCACGATATTGCCGATCAGTCCAAATCCCGCCCCGTGGACAATCTTGCCCGCGAGCCACCCAGCGATCGCGCCGATGATCAGTGCCGCGATAATTCCCATCGAAAACGCCCCCAAAAGAAAGTCACAAGTCCGGCAATTCTAGAGCAAAAACCCTCCCGGTCCAGGGCTCCGCCGTCGCTGGCGCCCCTTGACGCGGGCCATCCGACGGGCAATCTGTCACCCATGTTCCTGCAATTCTTCACCTCTCTGCGCGATGCGCAGGTCCCCGTGACGCTGCGCGAATACCTCACGCTGATGGAGGCGCTGGACGCCGACCTCGCGGACTACACCGTCGAGAATTTCTACTACCTATCGCGCACCTCGCTGGTGAAGGACGAGCGCAACCTCGACAAGTTCGACCGCGTGTTCGGCACCGTGTTCAAGGGGCTGGAAAGCCTGCTCGACGCGATGGAGGGGGCCGAGATCCCCGAGGAGTGGCTGAAGAAGCTCGCCGAGAAATACCTCACCGAGGAAGAGAAGAAGCAGATCGAGGCCATGGGCTGGGACAAGCTCATGGAGACGCTGAAGAAGCGGCTTGAGGAGCAGAAGGGCCGGCACCAGGGCGGCAGCAAATGGATCGGCACGGCCGGCACCTCGCCGTTCGGCGCCCATGGCTACAATCCCGAAGGCGTCCGCATCGGCCAGGAGAAGAACCGCAACAACCGCGCCGTGAAGGTGTGGGACAAGCGCGAGTTCAAGGATCTCGACGGCAATGTCGAGCTCGGCATCCGCAACATCAAGGTGGCGCTGCGCCGCCTGCGCAAGTTCGCACGCACCGGCGCGCCGGACGAGCTCGATCTCGACACCACCATCCGCGAGACCGCCAATCACGGCTATCTCGACGTCCACATGCGCCCCGAGCGGCGCAACGCGGTGAAGCTCCTGGTGTTCTTCGACATCGGCGGCTCGATGGACGCGCATATCGAGCAGGTCGAGGAATTGTTCTCGGCGGCGAAGAGCGAGTTCAAGCACATGGAGTATTTCTACTTCCACAACTGCCTCTATGAAGGCGTGTGGAAGCAGAACAAGCGGCGCTTCACCGACCGCACGCCGACCTGGGACGTGCTGCACAAATACCCGCACGACTACAAGATCGTGTTCGTCGGCGATGCCTCGATGAGCCCTTACGAGATCATGGTGCCCGGTGGCTCGGTCGAGCATGTCAACGAGGAGCCGGGCTCGGTCTGGCTCGATCGCATCATCCGCACCTATCCGCATTCGGTGTGGCTCAACCCGGTCGCTCAGAAACACTGGGACTATTCGGAATCCACTACCATCATCCGCCGCATCTTCGCCAACCGCATGTTCCCGATCACCATCGAGGGGCTTGAGGGCGCGATGAAGGAATTGACGCACTAGCTCCTCGTCATTCCGGGCTCGCGCTTCGCGTGCCCCGGAATGACGAAAGAGAAGGGAAGAACCATGCCCCAGACCATCACCCGCGGCATCAAGGCGCTGATCGACGAGGCCAATGCCGAGATCGAGACGCTCACCGCCAAGGACGCCATCGAAATCTCAAAGAACGGCGACGTCGTTATCGTCGACATCCGCGACCCCCGCGAGATCGAGCGCGACGGCCGCATCCCCGGTGCGTTCGCCTGCACCCGCGGCATGCTCGAATTCTGGATTGATCCGCAGAGCCCGTATGCGAAGCCGGTGTTCCAGGAGGACAAGAAGTTCGTATTCCACTGCGCCGGGGGCTTGCGCTCCGCGCTCGCCGCCAAGACCGCGCAGGACATGGGCCTCAAGCCCGTTGCCCACATCGCCGGCGGCTACGCCGCCTGGCGCGATGCCGGCGGCCCGGTCGAGCAGTGGGAGCCGAAGAAAAAGTAAGGATTGCGCTTAGCTTCCACCGCTGTCATTCCGGGACGCGACGAAGTCGCGAACCCGGAATCCATTGTGCGGCGGAGTTGGTGGATGAATGGATTCCGGGCTCGCGCTGCGCGCGCCCCGGAATGACGACAAGGAGTTGCTTGAATGACTACCACCCCCACCGATCCCCTCGTCTCCACCGAATGGCTCGCCGCCCACTTCAACGACGCCAACGTGAAGGTGCTCGACGCCAGCTTCAAGCTGCCTGGCGTGCTGCCGCTGCCGAAGGACGACTATCTCGCCGCGCATCTGCCGGGCGCCGTGTTCTTCGACGTCGACGTAGTGTCGGATCATTCCAACCCGCTGCCTCACATGTTTCCGAGCGCCGAGCAGTTTGGCCGCGACGCCGGCCATCTCGGCATCTCCAATGCCGACACCGTCGTGATCTACGATGCCGGCGGCTGGGTCGCCGCTCCGCGCGCGTGGTGGATGTTCCTGTCCTATGGCCACAGCGATGTCCGTATCCTCAATGGCGGCCTGAAGAAGTGGCGCAGTGAGGGCCGTCCCGTCGACAGCGGCGAGGTGAATGCGAAGCCGGCGACATTCAAGGCGAACTACGATGCCAAGCGCGTGCGCAACATCGAACAGATGATCGCGAATGTCGAAAGCCGCGCCGAGCAGGTGATCGACGCGCGCGCCGGCGATCGCTTCGAGGGCCGTGCGCCCGAGCCGCGGCCGGGCATCCGTTCCGGCCACATCCCCGGCGCCTGCAACGTGCCCTACAATCTGCTGTTCGATGCCGCGACAGGGACGATGAAGCCGCTCGACGATCTGCGGGCCGCCTTCACCGGGGCCGGCGTCAAGCTCGATGCGCCGATCGTGACGAGCTGCGGCTCCGGCGTCTCGGCCGGCGTGCTGACGCTCGCGCTCTATCGCCTCGGCATCACCGACACCGCGCTCTATGACGGCTCCTGGTCGGAATGGGGCCAGGCCGGCGGCCCGCCGGTCGCGACGGGGCCGGCGTAGCCTACTGCCGAGCGCGCGCGGTTGCTGTCGCCGCGAGCGCCGGCTGCTGCGGCGCGAACGGATCGTAGGTCTGTTGAACAGGAGGCGGCGGGCGCCGCACGATCCGGTGCCGCTTCTTCGCGCGGTGCGCGCGCGGCTTGTCGGCCTTCTCTGGCGCAATGCTGGCGGCCTTGGCCTTCGCGGGCGGATCCTTCCAGGCCATCGTCGCGGGATCGTTCAGCGCGGCGACCCTCGCGTTCGCGATCTCGAGCGCCGACGATGCCAGGGCAGCGCCGGTCGCAGCCGACGGCGGTTCGCCGACGGCGGCAGCCTTGTCCGCGGGAACGGATGCCGTGGTGTCGGCCGTGGTGAGCGTGTCGGTGGAAGCTGACGCGGTGGTCTCCGTGTTTGCTGGTTCGGCCGGCGGCGCGGCCTCAGTGACCTGCGGCTCGGCCTGTGCACGCGTCTCGCTCGTCACGGCCATCTCCTCAGGCTCGCTTGCCGGCAGCGCGATGGTCGGAACCTGATCCCGCAGCGACGGCGCGGGCTCCGCCGCCTCCGGTTCGGCGCGCAGTGCCGCGAGCACCGGCTGCGCCGGTTCGGACGCCTGCGCGAACACCTGCTCCTGCGGACCGTTCCGCCAGGAGGGGGTGCTGACATACTGCTCATGGGTCGCCCGCAGCAGCGCGGCGGCGCCGAGACCGAACACCAGGATGGAGGTTGACAGCAGGATCGCGGCAAGCAGGAAGCGAAAGCCGGGAAGCATCGACGGGTTACGAATTTCCGCCCCGGCAGTGTGGTCGCCCGGGCCCTTGAGCCATCTGAACGCGGTGACGGTACTGACTGCCGCGTTCGCCACGCGGGATCGGAGCTCAAAGCGGTGGCGAATCAGGCTGATTCGACCATATCGCAACGCTTTCGCGCCGTTCTGTAAAATTCGGGGCCGACGACTCCGGCAATCTACGGCGTGATGCGATTTCCGCCCCGTGATGCAACGGAGCAACGGTGCCTCAGGGGATCACAAATTGGCAAATCGGGCGCAAATCAGCCTGTGATGTCTTGAATGTGCCGCTATCTTCGGTCATGTGCCGTTAACGGTCCGGTTGGGCCCGGGGACTTATACAAGAGCGATGATGATCAAACATTTTCTGACGATATGCGCTGCCGCAACAGTCGCTGCGGCGGGAACCTCGCTCGTACACGCCCAGAGCTATCCGGTGCAGCAGGCGCCGGGCTATGGCGCCCCGGCCGAATATCGCCCCGGCGACCGCACGCCGAACTTCGACGCGCTGGAAGATGACGACGACGGCATGCCGCCGGCTTCCGCGGCGCTGCCGCCGCCCGGTCCGGGCGGCCCGATGATGTCGCCGAATGATCCGCGCTACGGCCGTCCGGCTGGCGCGCCAGTCTATTCCGCTGCCCCGCCGCAGGGCCCGGTGATGTCGCCGGACGATCCCCGTTATGGCCGTCCTGCTGGCGCCCCGGTCTACTCGGCCGCTCCGCCGCAGGGCCCGGTGGTGTCGCCCGACGATCCTCGCTATGGCCGTCCCGCCGGCCCGCCGGCGGTGATCTATGCCGACCGTCCGGCCCAGGCGCCCGCCGGCGACGGCCTGCGTCCCCCGGAGGCGGTCGGTGGCCCGGCCGCGACCGGAGCCGTCTCGCAGCAGCCCGCCCTCGGTGCCGATGGCCGGCCGATGTCGATCGCCTCGCTGCCGCCCGAGGAGCAGCCCGACGCCGCTCCGGCGCAGTTGCCACAGAACCTGCGCCGTCAGGAAGTCTCGCTGGCTACCAAGGAGCCGGCCGGAACGCTCATCGTCGATACCCCGAACACCTACCTCTATTACGTCCTCGGCAATGGCCGTGCGATCCGCTACGGCGTTCGCGTCGGCCGCGACGGCTTCACCTGGACCGGCGTGCAGAAGATCACGCGGAAGGCCGAGTGGCCGGATTGGCATCCGCCGACGGAAATGATCGAGCGCCAGCCCTATCTGCCGCGCTTCATGGCCGGTGGCCCCGGCAATCCGCTCGGCGCTCGCGCGATGTATCTCGGCTCGACCGTCTACCGCATCCACGGCACCAATCAGCCCTCGACGATCGGCAAGTTCGTCTCCTCCGGCTGCATCGGCATGCTGAACGATGACGTCTCTGACCTCTTTGATCGGGTCAAGGTCGGCACCCGCGTGGTGGTGATGCCGGGTGGTCCGTCGCCGGGAACCGCAACCGCATCCGCAGCGCCCATCCCCGGCGCCGCTGGTCCGGCTCCGATGGCCGCCCAGGCCGGTCCGGTCGGGGGCACCCAGCCGACGGTGGTGCCGCCGCTGCCCGCGCCGGTCACCGTGCGCTGAACCGGCCTTGCAGGAATTGATCTGATTGCGGCGCGTGAACTTCGGTCACGCGCCGTAGTCATTTGACGCATGCGCGCATGTCTTACTTGCGCATGCCTTACTTGAACGGCTCCGCACCTCGATTACGTCCAAGATGATTGCAACGAATTGAGGAGCACAGGATGCGCGTCTTTGTTGCGGGCGCGACCGGCGCGGTCGGTCAATATCTTGTTCCGGCGCTGGTCGCCGCGGGTCATTCCGTGATTGGCACGACACGGAGTGCCGCAAAAACAGACTTTGTGCGTCGATTGGGTGCGGAGCCGGTCGTCGCCGACGGCCTCGATGCCGACAGCATGCGCGCTGCGGTGATTGCGGCAAAGCCCGATGCGGTCATCCACCAGATGACAGATCTCGCGGGCGCCACGGACCTCCGTCATTTCGATCGGGCTTTCGCGCGAACCAACGAGCTCCGCACGCGCGGAACCGACATTCTGCTCACTGCCGCACGCGAGGCCGGCGCCAAGCGCTTCATCGCGCAAAGCTTCTGCGGCTGGACCTTCAGTCGCGCCGGGGGAACGGTGAAGACCGAGACCGATGAACTCGACCCGCATCCGCCGCAAGAGCTGCGACGCACGCTCGAGGCAATCCAGTATCTGGAGCGAAGCGTCACCGCATCAACGACGCCAGAGGGCATCGTGCTGCGCTATGGATTCTTCTATGGACCTGGCACCGGCACGCTCTCGCCGGCGATGATCGACCAGCTGCGCCACCGGCGTGTGCCAGTGATCGGCGATGGCGGCGGCATGTGGTCGTTCATTCACACCGAAGATGCCGCCTCTGCCACGCTTGCCGCGGTTGAACACGGACGCGCTGGCAGCATCTACAACATCGTCGACGATCATCCGGCGCAGGTGAAGGATTGGTTGCCCGCGCTGGCCGAACTGCTTGGTGCCAAGCCGCCGCGTCACATTCCCGCTTGGCTCGGGCGCCTGCTTGCGGGCGAGCATATGGTTGCGATGATGACAGAGGTGCGCGGGGCATCCAACGACAAGGCAAAGCGCGAACTCGGCTGGCTGCCGGCGCATGCCTCCTGGCGCGACGGCTTTGCCGATGCGGCAAGGCAGCCCACCAGCCACCGCTCGGCGGCCTGAGGCATCAGGCCAGCTTACGCGGCAGCTCGCTGCCCTTGGTCCAGGCGTCGATCGCCTCGACCATCTGGCCGTAATGGATGCGCAATCCGTCCTCGGTCGCGTAGCCGAGATGCGGCGTCAGCACGATGTTGTCGAGCTTGCGGAAGGGATGATCGACAGGCAGTGGTTCGACCGAGAACACGTCGATGCCGGCGCCCGCAATCTTCTTCTGCTGCAGCACTTCGAGCAGCGCGGCCTCATCGACGATCGGCCCGCGCGCGGTGTTGACGAGGAAGGCCGTGGGCTTCATCCGCGCGAGATCGTCGCGGCCGACCAGCCCCCGCGAGCGTTCGCTCAGCACCACGTGGATGGTGATGATGTCTGCCTTGGCGAACAGCTCTTCCTTGCTGGCGTAGCCGACACCAGCCTCCTTGCACTTCTCGGGCGTCAGGTTCGGACTCCAGGCGATCACGTTCATGCCGAACGCTTTCGCTATGCCCGCCATCTTGCTGCCGAGCTTGCCGAGTCCGATGATGCCGAGCGTGCGACCCTCGATCTCGATTCCCGCAAAGGTCTGCCAGGGCTCGCCGGCATGCATGCGCGCATTCTCGCGCCCGATGCCGCGGGTCAGTTCAAGGATCAGGCCCATGGCGAGCGGGGCGGTGGGATCGCGGGAATATTGCGTGCCGCCGATGGCTACGTTGCGCGCCTTCGCGGCCTCCATGTTGATCGACGCATTGCGCATGCCGGACGTCAGCAGCAGCTTCAGCTTCGGCAGCGCCTCGAACAGGCTCTTCGGGAATGCGGTGCGTTCGCGCATCGCGCAGATGATCTCGAAATCACCGAGCGCGTCGGCCGCAGCCCGCTCCGATGCAAAGGGATGGCTGAACATGGTGACGTCGATGCGGTCGGCGAGTTTTTGCCAGTCGGCGACGTCGAGGGCGAGGTTGAAATAGTCGTCGAGAATTGCACAGCGCAGCCGCGTCATCAGCTTCATCCATGGCGAGTGGTGGCGGCGCAGGCGGGGCGCCATCGTCGGAACCGGGCCATGGTTGCGCGCAATCAGAGCCGCGCGCAAGCCGCTCGCGCCTTCAAAGATCCGATAGGGGAGAAGGGCTCAGAGGTCGCGGGCCTTCAGGCGGAACGGCGCATCCATGCCGTGCTTGGCGCGCCAGGCGGGGCCGGGCCCGCGCATGTAGTGGAGTTCCGGGCGATAGGGGTTGAACGCGGTGGCGAAGCAGCGCTTCCAGAAGCCCGTGATCTCCGTGACGAGTCCGGAAGCGCTGGCGGCTTGTGCCGGAACGGCGATGGAAGTGGTCTCGATCATAGCCATGATACGGCCTCGCTGTTCTCCCCGCCCGTTCTGCGCGGGTGGCGCTTTTTTCAGCGCTGAGGCGAGCTTTGGCCTGATTTATTAAAAGATGGTTTCAATTGTCCGGATCGGCGGCGGGATGGTGTCCGTTCCGTATTCATCCGTGGTGAACGGAGGGAAAACATTGCCCTTTGGGGGCGGGATCGCTACATCGGCGGCAAGCAAATTTCCTCAAATCGAAGGTTTTCGGGACCGATGGCGCGCCAGTTCATCTATTTCATGCAGGGCCTGACCAAGAGCTACCCGACCCGGAAGGTGCTCGACAACATCCATCTGAGCTTCTACCCGGACGCCAAAATCGGCGTGCTCGGCGTCAACGGCTCGGGCAAGTCGACGCTGCTCAAGATCATGGCCGGCCTCGACAAGGAGTACAACGGCGAGGCATGGGTCGCCCAGGGCGCCCGCGTCGGCTATCTCGAACAGGAGCCGCATCTCGATGCCAAGCTGTCCGTGCGCGAGAACGTCATGCTGGGCGTCGCCAAGCAGAAGGCCATCCTCGATCGCTACAATGAGCTGGCGATGAATTACTCCGAGGAGACCGCCGACGAGATGACCAAGCTGCAGGACGAGATCGAGGCCCAGGGCCTCTGGGATCTCGACAGCAAGGTCGACCAGGCCATGGACGCGCTGCGCTGTCCGCCCGACGATGCCGACGTGACGAAACTCTCCGGCGGTGAGCGCCGCCGCGTCGCGCTGTGCAAGCTGCTGCTCGACCAGCCCGAACTGTTGCTGCTGGACGAACCGACCAACCATCTCGATGCCGAGTCGGTGTCGTGGCTCGAAGGCCATTTGCGCAATTATCCGGGCGCGATCCTGATCGTCACCCATGATCGCTACTTCCTCGACAACGTCACGAGCTGGATTCTCGAGCTCGACCGCGGCAAGGGGATTCCCTACGAGGGCAATTACTCGTCCTGGCTCGTGCAGAAGCAGAAGCGGCTCGAGCAGGAAGGCCGCGAGGACGCTGCGCACCTGAAGACGCTGTCTCGCGAGCAGGAGTGGGTCGCCTCGTCGCCGAAGGCGCGGCAGGCCAAGTCCAAGGCGCGCTATCAGCGCTACGAGGATCTGCTCAAGCAGGCGAGCGACAAGCAGACCCAGACCGCGCAGATCGTCATTCCCGTCGCCGAGCGGCTCGGCGCCAATGTCGTCGACTTCGAAGGCCTCAGCAAAGGCTTTGGCGAGCGCCTCCTGATCGACGATCTCACCTTCAAGCTGCCGCCCGGCGGCATCGTCGGCGTGATCGGCGCCAACGGCGCCGGCAAGACCACGCTATTCAAGATGATCACCAAGCAGGACGCGCCGGACAAGGGCACCATCACGGTCGGCGAGACCGTGCATCTCGGCTATGTCGACCAGTCGCGCGACGCGCTCGAGGGCAACAAGAACGTGTGGGAGGAGATCTCAGGCGGCAACGAATTGATCCTGCTCGGCAAGAAGGAAGTCAATTCGCGCGGCTACTGCTCGGCGTTCAACTTCAAGGGTGCCGACCAGCAGAAGAAAGTCGGCGCGCTGTCAGGCGGTGAGCGCAACCGCGTGCATCTCGCCAAGATGCTGAAGTCCGGCGCCAACGTCTTGCTGCTCGACGAGCCGACCAACGACCTCGACGTCGACACGCTGCGCGCGCTCGAAGAGGCGCTGGAGGATTTCGCCGGCTGCGCCGTCATCATCAGCCATGATCGCTGGTTCCTCGACCGCATCGCCACCCACATCCTCGCTTTCGAGGGTGACAGCCATGTCGAATGGTTCGAGGGCAACTTCCAGGACTACGAGAAGGACAAGATGCGCCGTCTCGGCCAGGACAGCATCATCCCGCATCGCGTGAAGTACAAGAAGCTGACGCGGTGATCAGCCGGCCTCGCAGGTTGCCAAACCTGTCGAGGAAAGCGTGGGCGCGGGGCGTCGCGTGATGAATGAATTGCTTTGCCTCGTGTAGCCGAAGCCCTTCGAATTGACGGGAGCGCTGTTCCGAGATCAGCGCGCCTCCGCGGGCAGATCGACGAGCGTTGCGACCGTCCGCGACGAAGATGTGGTTGCCGAAATAGTCTTTGGTCGGTTTGATCCAGCGAGCACGGAAGCCGAGGTCAGCGTATACCCGCGATTGGCTGTAAGGTTCGGTTACTTCACCTTCTCCGCCAACCACATCTTGATCAGCGACTGATACGGGACGTCGCGCTTGTTGGCGGCCACTTTGATCTGCTCAAGCAGACCCAGCGGCAGTCGAATTGAAATCGCTGTCGTCGAAGGCTTGAGATTTGGAAAGCGCACGCGTTCTGCCTTGCTCCAATCGACGTAATCGGCGGAGTCATGCGTTTCCCAGAACTTGCGTTCCTCGGCTTCGGTCTTGAAGGCGGGAATTGATTTAAGCTTGATCATAAGCCTTCTTCTCCTTTCGGTGCATGTCTCGCGCCGATATTATCCGGATCAAGGTTCCATCCTGTCGGAGAGTGAAAGTGATATGCAGCGGACGGTTTTGCGCTGTTTTTCCCAACGCATTGAAACGCGTCTCTGTTGCACTATGCTTTGAATCCTCGACAACGATCAGCGGATCGTTGAAGAAGACCCCTTCCGCTTCAGCTTGACTGACGTCATGCTTATCCGCGCTCTTGCGGCTGTTGCCGTCGTCCCAGTCAAAACCTGCGATCTGGTCAAGGTCGATCATATGTATATATTCAATATATACAGAGTGAGATGTCGATGCAATATCGCTCCTTGTTCGGACGTTGGGAAAGCGCGCTAGGCTGGTTCTTGCTCGCGGCGGCCGTGATGCTGCCTTTTCCCGCCCGCGCCGCCGACGCCGCCTTCACGCAGTTCATCGCCACGCTTTGGCCGGAGGCGCAAGCCGCCGGCGTGTCGCGCGCGACGTTTGACGAACAGACGCGCGGACTCGAGCCCGATTACAAGCTGCCCGATCTGATCTTGCCGGGACGGCCCGCGACCGGTGCGCCGTCGCAGGCCGAGTTCGTGCAGGTGCCCGCCGACTACGTCAAGGAGACGTCGATCGCGCGCCTTGCCGGCGAGGGACAGCGGCTGCTGCAAAAATATCGCCCTGCGCTGACCCAAATCGAGAAGAGCTCGGGGGTGCCCGCGACCGTGATGCTCGCGATCTGGGGCCGCGAAACCGACTACGGCCGCTACACGCTGCCTTATGATCTGGTGCGCGTGCTGGCGACGCAGGCCTATGTCGGCCGCCGCAAGGACACGTATCGCAACGAGTTCATCCTCGCGCTGAAGATCCTGGGTGAGGGCGTGGTGACCCGCAAGGACATGCGCTCGTCCTGGGCCGGCGCCACCGGGCTCACGCAATTTTTGCCGTCGGAGTACTACAAGCACGGCGTCGATTTCGACGGTGACGGCCGCATCGATATCTGGCACTCGGTGCCGGACGCGCTGGCGTCAGCCGCGCAGCAGCTCGTCAACAAAGGCTGGCAGAGCGGCGTGCGCTGGGCCTATGAGGTGCAGGCGCCGGCGAAGGTCGATTGCACGACCGGCGTTCCGGAAGTGACGAAGCCGATCGGCCAATGGTTGCGCGAGGGCTTCGTGCCGGTGCGCGGGCAACGCCTGAGCGCCGCCGAACAGGCGCAGCCTGCCTCACTGTTGCAGCCGGAAGGCATCTACGGCCCGTCGTTCCTGACCACCAAGAACTACTTCGTCATCAAGGAATACAATTTCTCCGACCTCTACGTGCTGTTCGTGGGTCATCTCGGCGACCGCATGATGAGTCCGCTGCCGTTCGCCACGCCGTGGTCGACCTCGAAGCAATTGCGAACGAAGGATGTCGAGACCATGCAGCGTGGGCTCACGCGCATCGGGCTCTACAAGGACAAGCTCGACGGCAAGGCCGGCATGCAAACCCGCGCCGCGCTCGGCGCCTATCAGAAGTCGGCCGGCCTGAAGGTCGATTGCTGGCCGAGCGAAGAGGTGCTGCGTTCGATCCAGGCCGCGCGATAGCGCGCGCCAAAGAAAAAGCCCGGCCGAGAGGCTCTCGGCCGGGCTTCGATCGCGGCGCATATGCGCCGTGCAATCGGATCAGTAGCAGACGCGAACCGGGCGAACGACCCAGCCGTAGCCGTCCCAGTAACGCTGACGCTGCCAGTAGCAGGGCGGGGGCGGCGGGCCGGGCTCGGCCACATAAACCGGGCCGCCATAGGCGGGACGGCTCGACGCGATGGCGCCGCCGACGATCGCGCCGCCGATCAGGCCAGCCGCGATGCCGACGCCGACGCCGTCATGGGCCTGGGCCGACGGTGTGGCGGTGACCAGCGAACCGGCGACCGTCGCAACCGTGAGGGCGGCAATTAAAGTCTTCTTCATGCTCTTGGCTCTCCTGAGAGATGGACGCACCTTGTTAGGAGCGCCCGGGGTTCAAAGGTTCACGCACACTCTGATGGAATTGGCCTTGCAGCTAGGAAGCGCGCAAATGGTCAATCCACGGTAAACGCACACGGAGCTGTGACGAGAAAAAGCGGTCTTTTTCGGGCCCCGAGATGAACAGCGCTTCCGTAGTGAACCGGTCTACGGCGTCTTAGCCACAGACTCTGACGCGACGGACGCGCCAGGCGTAGCCGTCCCAGAAGCGTTGCTTCTGCCAGACGCAGCTGCTGCCGTAGTCATCGTCGGCGACGTAGCCGGGGCCCGGCGCGTAGTAGCGGGGCGGATAGTAGCCGGGGCCATAGGAGTAACCCGGACCATAGGAGTAGCCCGGACCATAGGCGTAGCCGGGTCCGTAATTATACGGAGAAGCCAGTGCGCCGCCGACAATGGCGCCGCCGATAATACCGGCGGCCACGCCCGCAGCGACGCCGCGCTGCGCGTGGGCGGGCCCCGCGGCCGAGAGGGCCAGCACGACGGCGGCAGCGGCTGTCAGGAGCGATTTCTTCATAGGCTCGACCTTTCACACACGAGAACACGGAACTCCTGCGGCTAAGGTTCCATACTTCGTTTGAATGATCAATGAACGGCACCTTTGCCGGGGGCGACCAATTGAACCAATTGATATGGGAAGTAGCTCCGCCACGGAGGCGATGATGGGCAGTACGCTGATGAACACCCTGATTGCGGCTGGGATCGTCTTCGCGATTGGTTATGGCTGGATCACCCATGTCCAGAACCGCGGCCAGCGGCGCTCGCGCGCCGGCGCGGGCGGGGATAGCGACAGCTATTCGGCGACGAGTGATGGCTTTTCGCTGGGAAGCTGGTTTTCGAGCGATAGCTCGAGCAGCTCGATCGACAGCGGAAGCTGCTCCGGCGGCGATAGCGGCGGAGGTGGGGATTGCGGAGGCGGCGACGGTGGTGGGGGCGGTGGCGGCGACTAGTAGTCTTTGGCGCGGCCACTTGATCCAACGCAACGCTGCATTTTAGAGCCGTTCTAGGCTGGTTCCGGGCCAGTTTGGAATAGCTTCAAATATCGGTTTTTCCTTTTGCATCCGGCCGGGCCCTTAAATATCGATACTGGCGCATCACCAAAGGGCCCGCCGCTTTCCATGATCGTCTGTTCCTGTAACGTGCTGAGCGATGACGACATCCGCGCCGCCGTCGCCGAGTCCGACGACGCCATGCGCCATGCCAAGCAGGTCTATGGATGCCTCGGCTGTAGCGCCGAATGCGGTCGCTGCGCGCGCACGATCAAGACCATCATCGACGAAGCGCTTGGCCCCTGCGCCAGGTCCTGCTGTTCCGGTTGCCCGCACGGCCAGGTGGCGGCGAACGACGAAACGGCCGAGCCCGCTGAATTCGCCCTCGCGGCCTGCTGAAATTCCTCCGTACCGTCGGCTGAGCTTATCCCCGGCGGCGTCCCCGTAGGCCGTTGCCCTCGTCCGCAAACTGTTTTAGAAGCGTTCTAAATTCGGTCTCCGGCCGGATTGGACTGCAAGAGCTGGAGTGAACCATGCAGGGCGACGCAAAAGTCATCGACTATCTCAACAAGTCACTGCGTCACGAGCTGACTGCAATCAACCAGTACTGGCTGCACTATCGCTTCCTCGACAATTGGGGCCTCCGGGACATGGCCAAGGTCTGGCGCAAGGAGTCCATCGAGGAGATGGAGCACGCCGACAAGCTCACCGAGCGCATCCTGTTCTTCGACGGTTTTCCGAACATGCAGGTGCTCGATCCCCTGCGCATCGGCCAGAACGTCAAGGAGATCATCGAGTGCGATCTCGCCGCCGAGATGAGCGCGCGCGCGCTCTACCAGGAAGCGGCGACCTACTGCCACAGCGTCAAGGACTATGTCACGCGCGACTTGTTCGAGAAGCTGATGAGCGACGAGGAGCACCACATCGACTTCCTCGAAACCCAGCTCGATTTGATCGGCCGCATCGGCCTCGAGCTCTACACCCAGAAGCACGTCGGTGGGCTCGAGGGCGAGGGGCATTAAGCCCTGGCTGCGCTCTCTCCATTCGTCATGGCCGGGCTTGTCCCACGGCTGTCCACGTGCTGCCCCCAACGAAGACGTGGATGCCCGGGACCAAGCCCGGGCGCCGGTCTGTTTGCGGCACGAAGCCCGCCTACAGCTGCGTCCTATAGCGCGCTTCCACCACGTCCTGGCCGTCGGGCTCGCCCAGGCTGGTCTGCTGGTGGATGACCTCGGTGATGCTCGGCATCACCGAGCGCGGCACCTTGTCCGGCGACCACAGCTTCGAGCGCATCAGCGCCTTGCCGCAGTGGAAATAGACTTCGCTGACGGCGACGCTCAACACCGCGCGCGGCGGCTTGCCGAATTCCACCATGGAGGCGAGCAGATCCGGATCGGCCGACAGCGTGGCGCGTCCGCCCACGCGCAACGTCTCGTCGATGCCGGGCACGAAGAATAGCAGATGCACGAAGCCCGAGCCTTCGACGACGTTCCGAAAACTGTCGATCCGGTTGTTGCCGGAGCGGTCGGGCATCAGCAGGCGGTTGGGGTCGGCGACATGAACGAAGCCCGTACTGCCGCCGCGCGGCGATGCGTCGACGCTGCCATCGGTGCCCGAGGTCGCGAGCACGCAGAACGGCGACATCTCGATGAATCTCTTCGCATGCGCATCGATCGCGGGACGCGCCTTCGCGATACGCGCGGGCTCGGCTTTGCATAGATGGTGGCGAGGTCTTCGGCGCAAAGGTCGGTCAACGGCGTGCCTCCACATCAGCTTCGCGTCAAACTATCTGATCTGCCCGTCTCCAGCCAACGAAATCGGGTCTGCCGCCGTCTGCTACACCGCGTCCGCCGGTACGAAGCAGCTGATGATGATGGCGCCGCGGTGATGGACGTACCACACCACGGCCTGGCCGACGGGATTGCCGCGATCGCGGATGATGGCGCGGTCGGGCACCGCCATCCACTGTCCCTCGATCGGCACCCAATAGGCGCCGTTGCGTACGTCATACTCGGTGCGATGGCCGTCGGAGATGTCGCAGCAGGGCACGCCGTTCGGCGCCATCACGCTCTTGAACCAGGCGCGGATGTCGGGCGGAACGTTGTCGTATTGGCCGTTGTCGAACGCGAACGCGGCGCTCGTCAGCGCCGTCGTCGCGGCCAGCCAAACGCACAGTGCGAGCCTGTGCATGCGATCCTCCTCATCGCGTGTCGTGCCATTGGCGCGCGATTGTCCCGCGCGTCGATTCGTATCGCTGATGCGATTAAGCCCGAGCTGTCAGCGCATTGCATGCTCAAATAATATGCGGCGTGGAGGCGCCACATATGATGCATTGCGATATGAGAACGTGGAGTCCGTCGTCCTACATCGTTCGCTGCGGCGCGGTTTGCAGCAATTGCCGGATCTGCTCGCTGTAGAATTTTGCGTTTCCAGTGGTGCCGTGGCCGCGCGTCTCGGTGCTCGCCTGGATCAGGTAAAGGCGTCCGTTCTTGACGCGCTTCATCGCAGCTTCCGTGATGCCGGTCTCGGGCGGGTTGCGCTCGTCGTCGGCGGAATTCATCAGCAGCAGCGACGCCTCGATCCGCTCCAGGCTATCAGCGGCATTGTAGTCGTGCGAGGCCTCCCACTGATAGATGAAGTCGTTGGCATCCGCCGTGACGGGTGTCGCGAGCCGCTCGTCGACGATCTTGTCGGCCTTGGCGGCCGTCGGTGCCTGCGACTGGTAGGCGAGTGTTCCGCCGATGCTCGCGATGCCGTAGGCGGTGATGGCGTACTTCATCGTGCGCGGCTGGCTCGTATAGTTGCCGCCGTTGTAGTCGGGATCGTTGCGGATGGTGTCGAGCATGATCCGGCGCAGCATCCAGTTGCGCGATGCCATCTCGGTCGGCTGCGAGGCCATCGGGATCAGAGCGTCCATCGCCTTCGGATATTTCTCCCCCCACAGCCAGGTGTGCATGCCGCCCATGGAATTGCCGATGACGAGCCGCAAATGCTTGACGCCGAGGCCTTCCGTCACCAGCCGGTATTGCGCCTCGACCATGTCGTCGTAGTCGTATTTGGGAAAGCTCGTCTTCATCCCGTCGGAGGGTTTTGACGATTTGCCGTGGCCGACGCCATCGGGAATGATGATGTAGTATTTGGACGCATCGAGCGGCTGGCCGGCTCCGAACAGCTCGCCGCCAAAGCTGGCGGCCAGCATGCTCGTGGCTGAGCCGCCAGATCCGTGCAGCACCAGCACGGGCTGGCCGCTCGGCTCGCCTACGGTGGTGTAGTGCAGCCGCAGCTCCGGCATGACCTCACCGGTGTGGAATTTGAAATCCCTGGCGATCCAGTCGCCCTGCTTGGGCGCCGGATAATCGGCAGCCGTCGCTGATATCGAGATGGCCGGCAATGAGATGGACAGCAGAACCGCCGACAGCACCGCGCAACAAGTCTTCATGTTCCTCTCCCCAAGCGACTCGTAATCTGCGGCCGCATAGCGGGAACTTTAGCAGAACCGTCCGGAACGATGTAGGATTTCGGCTCCGCCGATCGTCTTTGAGGGAAACATCGGGAGAGACTGCATGTGCCGTAACATCAAGACGCTGTTCAACTTCGAGCCGGCGGCGACGGAGGACGAGATTCATGCCAGCGCGCTCCAGTTCGTGCGCAAGCTGTCCGGCTTCAACAGGCCGTCGCAGGCCAACGAGGCGGCCTTCGACCGCGCGGTCGCCGAGGTGTCTGAGGCCGCGCGCCGGCTGCTAACCTCGCTGCACACTCACGCGCCGGCGCGCGACCGCGAAACCGAGGCGGAAAAGGCGAAGGAGCGCTCGCGGCTGCGCTTCGGTTAGTCAGCGCTCGCGTAAGCTCCGTGATCTGGCTCACGGTCAGAGCGGCGTTAACGCGCGATGGTGTTCGCCGGGGTTTTGACAACCCGGGAGCACGACCATGAGCCGCCCCCTTCTTCCGCTGAAAGCAGGTGCCCTCGTCTTCACGATGCTGTGGACGGCATGGATGATGTGGTGGAGCGGCTCGTTCAGCAGCGCCAACGTCGTCATCCTGGCCTTGTGCGGCACGGTGGTCGGCTATCTCTGGTATCGCGCCATGCGCTGGCAGTTCGAGCGCATGGGTATGGTGCCGCGCAAGGATGACTCCTCAAGCGCTTCCTGAAACAGACGCATGTCCCGCACGCGCGCGCCGCTAGTTCCGCCGGCGCATCGCGCCGGGCTTGATCAACATCAATCGGCGGGACGCGCTAGTCCTGATATGCGGGCACGTCGATGCCGGAAGCGGCGTAGAGCCTGATCTTGTTGCGCAGCGTTCGCACCGACAGACCGAGCACGCGCGCCGCGCGCGTGCGGTTGCCGTCGCAGCGAAGCAGCGTCTGGAGCACCAGCTCGCGCTCGATCTCGTCGACGGTCGCGCCGATCAGAAGCGGAACGATCTGGCTGGGAGCAAGGAATTGTGCGCCCTCTTCGGGCGCCGCGACATGAACAGTGGTCATCAACATAACTCCCCGATCAACGCCCGCTTCCATCGTTGGAAGCGGATCGAGAACAGACGACCCCCAAGCCGTAGATCTACGGTGAGCGGGTTTGGTTAATGAAAGGTTAACCGCCGGCGAATGCGCGAATTGACCTTGGGATTGCCGCGAAGTCGTCGCGATTGGCACGGTTTGCATAGTGTTGCGGCCCGATCTCGCTCCACAAATTCACTGTCATCGCGCATGTGGAGAGAGCATCGCGCTTCGGTCACACCGTGCGATAGCCGCCGTCCACCATCACGATCGTTCCCGTGACGTAGGACGACAGATCCGACGCGAGGAAGATCGCGGGGCCTACGATATCGTCGGGCTTGCCGGTGCGCGCGAGCGGGGTGTGGTCGACGAAGGCCTGCACCAGCGCCGGATTGGTGGCGCGCACATTGGCGTTGATGTTGGTCTCGATGAAGCCGGGCCCGATCGCATTGACGCGCACGCCCTCCTTGCCGAGTTCGACCGCGAGCGCCTTGGTGAAGCCGAGCACGCCGTGCTTCGAGGTCGTGTACGCGGCCGAGCTTGGCGTGCGCAGATGCACGAAGGACTGGATCGAGCCGATATTGACGATGCGGCCCTTGCTCGCGCGCAAGGGAGCCAGGAACGCCTGCGTCATGTTGAAGACGCCGTTGAGATTGAGCGAGATGATGTCGTTCCAGTCCTTTGCCACCGTCTCCGTATCCGCGGTGAAGGCGTTGCGGCGGGTGATGCCGGCATTGTTGACGAGGATCGAGACCTGTCCGACCTTGTCGGCGACCTGCTTGGCCAGCGCGAAACAATCGTCACGCTTGGTCACGTCGAGCGCGAAGCTCTCGGCCTTACCGCCGGCCTTGCGGATCTCCAGGGCGGCTTCCGCCACCGTGTCGGCATTGACGTCGAGCAGCACGATCTGCGCGCCCTCGCGTGCGTAGCCTGCCGCGATCGCCCGGCCGATGCCGGAACCGGCGCCCGTGACGACAGCGATGTGGTTTGCGAGCAACGCCATGACATTTTCCTCCCGGATTCGTTTCGAAGTTTCATGAAAGGCTAACTCGAAATTAAGGGGTCGGAAACGGCGGCCTTGGCATACTGATCTTGATTGCTAAACGTTGCGCGCATGATGGAACGGCTTGAATCCTGGAAACTGGCGCTCGAGCGCCTGCGGTCGGCGGAGTCCGCCGACTGGGCCGAGGCTGGCCGGGTCGTGGCCGAGATCGTGCGGATGAGCACCGATGCCACGCTGCGGCAGGCGGCCGGCCAGGCGCTTCCCGTGCTGCGCCAGGCCGTCGACAATGACGATCGCAGCGTCACGCTGGCGGCGCAGCGCCGCATCTGTGTGATCCTCGAGGTCATCCACGACCTGACCGCGCCGCGCTTCGGCCGCCGCAACGCCATGCCGAAGAAGCTTTCCGGCGAGGATCGCGCGCGCAGGATGCTTGGCCTGCCACTGGCGGTGCAGCTCACCTGCGACGACATCAATCAGGCTTATCGCCGTGCCGCCAAGGGCAAGCATCCCGACCAGGGCGGCAGCGCGCAAGCCTTCATCGACCTCGCCGCCGCGCGCGACATCCTCATTCATCCCGGCGCCCACAAGGACGCGTGAGAGCACATATGCTATCCTGTAGCCCGGATGAGCGAAGCGATATCCGGGACAGGTCTAGCCCATGGTTCTGTACCGCAGAAATTTTCTTCCCGGCGGCACTTATTTCTTCACCGTGACACTTTCGGATCGCCGGTCAAGTCTACTGGTCGAGAACATTGATGCGCTACGCGCCGCCTTTCGGACGGCTCGAAAGGAGCGTCCGTTCGAGATTGAAGCAGTCGTAATCCTTCGGGATCATCTGCATGCCATCATGAAACTTCCGGTCGATGACTCCGACGTCGCAGGACGCTGGCGCAGGATCAAGGGGCATTTCAGCAGCGCGCTACTCCATGTCGGTGCTGATATTGCGCGTCACGCCAATGGGGAACTGGCGCTATGGCAGCGTCGCTACTGGGAGCATACGATCCGCGACGAAGATGACTTCGCGCGCCATGTCGACTATGTTCACTTCAACCCGGTCAAACACGGCTACGTTCGCCGCGTGGCTGACTGGCCCCATTCGTCCTTTCACCGCCATGTGCGGGCAGGGTTGCTTCCTGAAGATTGGGCCGGTGATGCCGGCGAAGGTGCGGGTGCGTTCGGGGAGCCTGCGGAGGGGACTTGATTCGGGACGAAGACCCGGATGTCGCTTCGCTCATCCGGGCTACAAGGAACTTCAAGAGGTGGGCCTCAGCTCTTATTCACGCAGCTCGGATAGGGCGCGGCTTCGCCCGACACGATCGGGCAGAGATCGATCGGGCGCAGCTCGCGCAGGCGCGTCTGCCAGCGCTCGTCGTTGACCTGCGGCTCGTCGCTTTCCGCGCCGCGTTCGGCCCATTGGATGGTGTAGTAGTCGGTCGCGCCCTTCAGCGTGATCAAGAGCGCGGTCTCGCTGTGCCGGGTCGGTCCGCTGTCGACCCTGCCGCAGCCGATGACGGCGACGAAGCCTTCGAAGCGGCCGAAGGTCGTGGCGCCGAGCGGCTTCGCCGCAAAACTGTCGGGGCAGGCCGACTTGAAGCCGCCCGCGATCGAGCCTGCGAGCTTCTCCGGCGATGCATCGGGATTTGAAGTCAGGCCCTTCTCGCCGGTCACCGTGATCATCTGGGTCCAGCGTTCGGGCGTCTCGCCCTTCAGCACGGCTTCGCGGATGTAGTGGCCGCCCTTGGTGTTCTCGAACACCACGACGAAATTCGACGGCATCGAGAAGGAGACGAGCTGGCCGAAGATCGGCGAGATCACGCGGAACGATTGCGGGGCCTGCGCCTGCGCCACGCAGGCGAGCGCGAACGATGCGGCCAGCAGGGTTGCCTTCGTCGTCGACGCGCGCATCGATCGAAATCCTGCCAGGTGCAGTGGGAGGGGTGGGTGGGACGCTTGGGGGTGCGCCCCGGACAAGATGTGAGTAGGGCGCAAGTTGCGACAGGTTCAAAATGGGCAAGCGAAAATACTGGAATTTCGCTGAAAAATAAGGGCCGCGCCGCCGCGGGCCCCCGAAAAAGCGAAGGCGGGCTGCCTGCGCAACCCGCCTTCAAATCCGTTCTGCTGTGAACCAGCTCAGAGCGTGCAGCGGCGCTCCGCGCGCAGCTTGATCTGGAGATCCGAAGCCGCGGTGAAGGTCGGGAGCGGCTTGCTGACGATCTTGTAGGTCGAAGCTCCCCACTGGAACGGCTTGTACTTGAGGTCCTCGTTCCAGACCTGGCAGATGCCGGTGTTGTCCCAGCGGATCACGTAATAGCCGACCGCCGCCGACGCCGGCACGGCAAACACGGAGGTGGCGATGCCGGCAACGGCACAGAGGGCGAGAACGCGACGCATGAAATATCTCCTGATGGGGAACGTGACCGGAAACTGGTGCGGCAAAACTGCGCGGCTGGCAAGCCGGGGCGCCGGCCGATCACGGATATGTCAGCCGGCAGCCTGTCCCGCGGATCATCCCTTCGCCAGCGATGCCACCGCCTCGATCTCGATCAGCATCTTCGGGTCGGGCAGCGCCTGCACCACGCAGGTGGTGCGCGCGGGGTAGGGCGGCGGGCCGAACGCGCCGGCATAGAGCGCGTTCATCGCGGCAACGTCGGAGGTGCGGGTCAAGAGCACGTTGACCTTGACGAGATCGCGCGTGGTGGCGCCGGCTTCGTCGAGTACGCGCTTGATGTTGACGACGACATTGGCGAACTGCGCGTCGAAGCCATCAGGCAGCGCGCCGCCGGCATCGAAGCCGGGAATGCCGGAGATGAACAGGAGGTCGCCGACGCGCGCGGCAAAGGACAGCGGCGGCGCCTTCACGTGCGGCGGGGGCGCAAAATGCTGGATCGGCATGGGTCACCTCGGATGGGACGGTGGCGTCGCTCGCATCAACGTAGCGACATGCGGGACCCGCTCCAACAAAAAACGCGAAAACAACCCCATGCAAAGTAGAAATCGCTAGCCTTTTTCGCCTCCAGCAACGCCGCGAATACATTTGACTCGTCGGGCAAAACACCAGCACAATTGCATCGTAGGCGTGGCGTGGTTTGCGGCACCACCGGCGTCATGCCCCGGCTTGACCGGGGCATCCAGTACGCCGCGGCGCCTCGGTTCAATCGTTGATGTCTGGAATACTGGATCGCCCGGTCAAGCCGGGCGATGACAGTTGAACGCGCCGCTGCACCTCACGTCTCACGTCCGCTTCATCATTTTGCCGCCGCGATCGATCGGATAAATTCACTTCGTCTGATTCGATTCCACCCTTGAAAAAATAGCCCCCGGAGACGCCCCATGAAGATCGCTTCCACCTTGCGCGCCGCGCTGGTCGCCATTGCCGCTCTCGCCGGCCTCTCGACCGCGGCGCAGGCCGACGGCGGCACCGTGGTGCTGACGATCTACAAGGCGGGCTGGTTCATCGGCGGCTCGGGCGGGAGCGGCGTGCTCAACTTCCGCGGCCGCTCCTATTCGCTCTCCACCGGCGGGCTCGACTACGGCCTCGTGTTCGGCGGCTCCAAGACCGTGCTGCGCGGCCGCGTCTCCAACATCAACCGTCCCTCCGATGTCGCCGGCGTCTACGGCGCCGCCGGTGCCGGCCTCGCGATCGGCCGCGGCGCCCGCGCCATCGTGCTCACCAATCAGAAGGGCGCGGTGCTGGAATTGACGGGTACGCAGGTCGGGTTGATGGCGAACGCCGATCTGAGCGGGTTGGCGATCACGATGCGGTAGGGGCGCCTCGAATCTCAATTCGTAGCCCGCATGAGCGTTTGCGACATGCGGGGGCAACTCTCGGCCCCGGATGTCGCTTCGCCCATCCGGGCTACGCTCCCGTCACGCTCCACCGACCGCCGCATGAATCGTCTCGCAATGCGTGACGAGATTTTCGTGCGTATCGACGAACGCCTTGATCGGCGTCGGGATCGGCAGGAAATAGATGTTGGCGATGAAGCCGTAGACGCCGGCGTCGATGCTGGTCGGCCCCTCACCATGCACAAAACCCTCCGCAGGCACGATCTCGGCCAGAACCTGGAGGTCGGCGAGTCCCCGCGCGTAGGCCTGTTCGGGCGTGTAGCGACCGATGCCCTGGAAATGATAGCGCTGCGCGTTGTAGGCTTTTGCCTTGTCCAGCCCTGCCGCGTCGATCTGCTTGTGCTGTGCCATGAAGGCATCGCGAAACGCCGGATAATAGCGCTCGTCCTTCCAGCGCGAATACGACATCACCCAGTAGAGATCGTCGAGCATGCGCGTGACGAGGTGATTGGTCCGGCGCTCGGCCGCCGACAGCCCCGCGTCGATAGTCAGGCGGTATTTTGCGATTGCGTGCGCGATGATCGTCTCGCTGTCGCCGATGGTCTCGCCGTCATCCATAATATAAGGAAGCTGCCCGCGCGGCGCAGCGGAGGCATCGAACAGGTGCTTGTGCATGAACGAAACGCCCGCGAACCTGAGGAAGGCGTAGACTTTCAGGCCATATCCGTTGTTGTCTGCGACACCGAACAATTCCGGGTAGGAATAGAGGGTCAGCATCGTCGCTCCCTTTAGCGAGCCGGCATCTTGGCTCGTTGTTCGGTGATGAGTGCTTGCGCACGCTTTGCGGAGCGGATCATCAGAAACGATCCCGAGTTGCCCGGCAGCCGCCAGCGCCCGTCGATCTCGGTCGCCTCCGCATTCACCACGCCTTCGTAATGGACCGTGTCGAAGCCGTAGCCGGGCGGCTCGTAACGCTTGACGAACGAGACCGCGCTGCCGGAGCGGTGCCCCGCGATCGAAGCGTGGTGGGTGCTCAGCGGGCAATGCGGGTTGGTGCAAGGCTCGCTCACGCTCCCGCCGAGCGCGCCACCGGCCTCGACGAGTGTCGCGGTGAATGTGACCATTCCCGTGCCCGGTTGAATGTAGGTGCCGTCCCAAACACCGGAGAGATCATCGCTCATTGCGGCGGCTTCCTGGAGTGACGCGAGCCGGTCGCCCCGGCTGTTCCATCTGGAGTCGTATCGCCGCAGTGACGCGCTTGCAACAGTCCGGCCAATTGTGCGCGATGTCGTTCGATCGGAGGACGATGGGCGTCGTCTGTTCGAAGTATGGGATTCGGGCTGAATATCTCATCACCAAGGTCCGACATGCAACGTTCATTGACCCGCCGAAAGATGCCGTCCTTGTGGGGTGGCGCGGCGCTTCTGGCCGGAATGGCGCTCGCCGGACCGGCGCTGGCCGCGGATATTGCGCCAAAACCGTTCACCAAGGCGGCGCCGCTCGTGGCGTCGTCGTGGACCGGCTTCTACGCCGGGCTTGGCCTCGGCTTTCGATCGACGCGAGCCGATCTCACCACAACGTCGGTGCTGTTCGACGGCGTTCCCCGTGACCTGAGCCAGAGCGTCGTCAACCAGCCGTTCAACGGCACCGGTTTTCGCGCCAGTCCCTATGCCGGCTTCAACTGGCAGGTGGCACCACACTGGGTCGTCGGTGTCGAAGGCGACGTCGGATTCGGCGACCAGACCACCGTACTCCCCGGGTTCCGCTCCTCGCCCCGGTTCGGCTCGTCCACTTTCGTGATTGACAGCCTCTCGGTCAAAGCCGGCTGGGACGCAAGCGTGCGCGGCCGCATGGGCTATCTCCTGACGCCGGCGACGCTGGTCTATGCCACCGGCGGCCTGGCCTGGCAGCACTATGACATCACCTCGGTCTGCGTCAGCGGCATCTGCACCGGCAACGGTGTGGCGCCTGCCGTGGTGTCGAACTCCGTCACCAAAACAGGCTGGACGCTCGGCGGCGGCATCGAGACCGCGCTGTGGGGCAACTGGCTGCTGCGTGCCGAATACCGCTATGCCGATTTCGGCACCGCGCCGTTCACCATCACGCGCACCGCGACCGCAGGCACGGCGCTCACGATCGACAATTTCGATGCCAAGCTCAGAACGCATACTGCGAGCGTCGGCCTCGCCTACAAGTTCGGCGAACCCGTCATCGGCCGTTCGCATCCGCTATCCGCGCAGGCCGCAATCCTGCCGTCCTGGACCGGCGCCTATGCCGGCTTCGGCCTCGGCGCCCGCGCCGCGCAAACCGATCTCACCGCGACGACGGAAACGCGCGCCGGCTTTGCCACCGATCTCACCGGGCGCGCCAACTCTCGCCCGTTCGACAACACCGCGTTCCGCGCCAACCCCTATGTCGGCTATCTCTGGCAGTTCGCCCCGCAATGGACCGCAGGCGTCGAGGGCGATTTTGGTTTTGCCGACCGCACCACCACGCGCAGCGGCTTCACCAACATATCGCTCGCCGATTCCCAGTCGCCCGGCGAGAGCACGGCGATCCGCAGCAAATGGGACGCCAGCCTGCGGGGCCGGCTCGGCTATCTCGTGACACCGCAGACGCTGCTCTACGCGACCGGCGGCGTGGCCTGGCAGAATTTCCAGCTGACCTCGACCTGCGTCAGCGTCGTCTGCGGCCTTTTCGGGTTGGCGCCGGCAATCATCACGGGGTCGACCACAAAAGCAGGGTGGACGGCCGGCGGCGGCATCGAAACTGCGCTCTTCGGCCACTGGCTGGCGCGTGCCGAATACCGTTATGCCGACTACGGCAGTTCGTCCTTCACCGTCGCGCGATCCGCCACCGACGCCGGGCGCAATCCGACCGTCAACACCTACGACGTGACGATGCGGACGCATCTGGCGACGTTCGGGGTGACCTATCGGTTTGAGTGAAGGGGGCGGCGAAGGAAGTCTTGTAGCCCGCAAGAGCGCAGCGACATGCGGGAACCGTGGCCCCGGATATCGCTGCGCTCATCCGGGCTACGCTACTGTGGTGCCCGGCGGCCCCGGGTGGCCCAATCTGGCGGGCCGGAACCGGACAAAAATGATACGCCTCTGTCGGATCGCCGGCCTCCCGTTCGTCCTTCGAGCGACCGCCACGCCTGCGCGTCTCGTTTCCAAGTCCAAGGATACCGGCCCATGACCTCCATCACGCCGTTCCTCTGGTTCGACAACAACGTTGCCGAGGCCGTCGCCTTCTACAAATCGGTGTTTCCCAACGCCAAAATCGAGACCGTCAGCGACTTCATGGCGGTGTTCGAGCTCGAAGGGCAGCGCTTCAATGCGCTCAACGGCGGGCCGCAATACCGCTTCAACGAGGCGGTGTCGTTCTTCATCAGTGTCGAGACCCAGGAGGAGGTGGACTATTTCTGGACCAGGCTCACCGCCGACGGCGGCGCGGAATCCAGATGCGGCTGGCTCAAGGACAAGTTCGGCCTGTCCTGGCAGGTGATCCCCGCCGCGCTTAGCCGCTATCTCGGCGACCCCGACCGCACCAAGGCCAATCGCGTCATGCAGGCCATGATGCAGATGGGGAAGCTCGTGATTGCGGATCTGGACAAGGCGTATGCGGGGTGAGGGGCGGGGAGAACGGCGGCGCTCGTTTGTCCCCGACAACCTCGCCCGGGATCGCTATACTCCGGATCCTGGTGACCTCGGCAAGATGGGGATCCTATGGCGAGAGAATTGGATGGCAAGGTTGCGGCCGTGACCGGGGCCGCGTCGGGCATCGGATTGGCGAGTACCGAGGCGATGCTGGCCGCGGGCGCGCGCGTGGTGATGGTCGACCGTGACGAGGCCGCGCTGAAGGCGCTCTGCAACAAGCATGGCGACGCAGTGATCCCGCTGCTCGTCGACCTGCTGGACCCGAAAGACTGCGCAACGCTGCTGCCGCGCGTTTTGGAGAAGGCAGGCCAGCTCGACATCCTGCATGCGAATGCGGGGACGTATGTCGGCGGCGATTTGGTCGATGCCGACACTATGGCTATCGACCGGATGCTGAACCTGAATGTCAACGTCGTGATGAAAAATGTGCACGACGTGCTGCCTCACATGATCGAGCGCCGGACCGGCGACATCATCGTCACGAGTTCCCTGGCGGCCCATTTTCCGACGCCGTGGGAACCGGTCTATGCGTCGTCCAAATGGGCGATCAACTGCTTTGTCCAGACGGTGCGGCGCCAGGTCTTCAAGCACGGCATCCGCGTCGGCTCGATCTCGCCCGGCCCGGTGGTCAGCGCACTGCTCGCGGACTGGCCACCCGAGAAGCTCAGGGAAGCCCGGGAGTCGGGAAGCCTGCTGGAGGCCAGCGAAGTGGCCGACGTGGTGATGTTCATGTTGACGCGGCCACGTGGCATGACAATACGTGACGTGGTGATGCTGCCGACCAATTTCGATCTTTAGGGCGCTCCACGCGTGCTGACGGTGCCAACTCCTCATGGCAAGGAGGCGCGCAAGCGCCGTCTCCGGACGATGCTTTGCATCGCTCGGAGAACCATGAAGGCCCGTATCTCGCCCGCGGTCATCCTTCGAGACGACCGCTTCGCGGTCTCCTCAGGATGAGGTCTGTACGCGTTGAGCGTCCTGCACAGTGATCCATGCCGCAAGCTCGCGCCACGGCTCAAATGTCCAGTGACCGGACGCGGCGCCGGACGGCGAGGGGAGCACGAATATGTCCGGCAAGCTCCCGTCTGATTGCTGCCGGCCGAGCGAAATTACACTGGACAGCCTGCCGTAGAACAGGCTCGCCGCCTTCTTGCTCGTGAACGCAATCGCCCTCGGGCGATACGTTTCGATCTTGGCCTTGAAGCCCGGCACGTCGATCGAATGCGCGGGGATCTGGTGATCCATCCCGGCGCCCGACTTGGAGAGATCGGTGAAGCCGATCCCGAGCTCAAGCAGCGCGGCGAACTCGCTCGGCTGGTAGCGCCGCGGCGTGATGCCTGCCTCATGGATCGCGCGCCAGAAGCGGTTGCCGGGATGGGCGTAGTAGTGCCCGACGGCGGCCGAGCGCGTGCTGGCGGCGGTGCCGACGAAGATGAGGCGGAGGTTGGGGCGGAACTGGTCGGGGAGGCGGTGGAGGGACGTTTCGGGCAAATCAATCATCCTGAGCGTTGTAGCCCGCATGAGCGTCAGCGACATGCGGGTCAACTGTCAGTCCCGGACGTCGCTTCGCTCATCCAGGCTGCGCTTCCCCGTAAGACCAATGAGCGCGTTGGAAGACCATTGCGGATTGAGTATTGCCGAATAGGATGGCGTCAACCGCTCTGTCGGAGGTCAGGATGGCCATCAACAAGGACAAGGTCGACGACGCAGCGCTGGCCCTACTCTATCTGACCCTGCACGATCAATATCGGGCATGGAAGGGATTCGATTGGGATGTGCTGGGCCGCCTGCATGACAAGGGCATGATTCACGATCCCGTTGGCAAGGTAAAGTCGGTGGTGTTCACGCCTGAGGGACTTGAACGCGCGAAGACACTGTTCAAGGAGTTGTTCGAGGAATAAAAGGCCGGGCGCGAACCCGGCCTTGCTTGGAATGAGCTACCGAACGCCAAGTTCTCACAGCACCCGATTGCTTTCCTTCACCTTCTCCGCATCCAGATACACGCTGCTCCCCATCTCCTTGAACTTCTCGCTCATCTGCTTCATGCCGTCCTCGACAGTGCCTTGCATCGACATGCCCACCGAGTTCGGATCGTTCAGCGTGGCCGCGTAATCCCGCACGTCCTGCGTGATCTTCATCGAGCAGAATTTTGGGCCGCACATCGAGCAGAAATGCGCGACCTTGTGGGCTTCCTTCGGCAGGGTTTCGTCGTGGAAGTTTTTCGCGGTGTCGGGATCGAGGCCGAGGTTGAACTGGTCGCTCCAGCGGAAGTCGAACCTCGCACGGGACAGCGCGTCGTCGCGCAGCTGCGCGGCGGGGTGACCCTTGGCGAGGTCGCTGGCGTGGGCGGCGATCTTGTAGGTGATGACGCCGACCTTGACGTCGTTGCGGTCGGGTAGCCCGAGATGCTCCTTCGGCGTGACGTAGCAGAGCATGGCGCAGCCGAACCAGCCGATCATGGCCGCACCGATGCCTGAGGTGATGTGGTCATAGCCCGGCGCGATGTCGGTGGTCAGGGGCCCGAGCGTGTAGAACGGCGCCTCGCCGCACTCCTTGAGCTGCTTGTCCATGTTGATCTTGATCTTGTGCATCGGCACGTGGCCGGGGCCTTCGATCATGACCTGGCAGCCCTTGTCCCAGGCGATTTTTGTCAATTCGCCGAGCGTTTCCAATTCGGCAAATTGCGCGCGATCGTTGGCGTCGGCGATCGAGCCCGGACGCAGGCCGTCGCCGAGCGAGAACGAGACGTCATACTTGCGCATGAGATCGCAGATCTCGTCGAAGTGCGTATAGAGGAAGCTCTCCTTGTGATGCGCCAGGCACCACTTCGCCATGATCGAGCCGCCGCGCGAGACGATGCCGGTGACGCGGTTGGCGGTGAGGTGGATGTAGGACAGGCGCACGCCGGCGTGGATCGTAAAGTAGTCGACGCCCTGTTCGCACTGCTCGATCAGCGTGTCCTTGTAGAGCTCCCAGGTCAGCTTGACCGGATCGCCGTCGCACTTCTCCAGCGCCTGGTAGATCGGCACGGTACCGATCGGCACTGGCGCGTTGCGCAAAATCCATTCGCGGGTGGTGTGAATGTTGCGGCCGGTCGAGAGGTCCATCACGGTGTCGGCGCCCCAGCGGATCGCCCACACCATTTTCTCGACCTCTTCCTCGACCGACGAGGTCACCGCCGAGTTGCCGATATTGGCGTTGATCTTAGTGAGGAAGTTGCGGCCGATGATCATCGGCTCGAGTTCGGAGTGGTTGATGTTGCAGGGAATGATGGCGCGGCCGCGGGCGATCTCGGAGCGGACGAACTCCGGCGTGATGAAGGCGGGGACTTCGGCGCCAAAGCTTTCGCCGTCGGCAAGCGCTGCTTCAGCGCGATCGAGCTGCTGCTTGCGGCCGAGATTTTCGCGTGCGGCGACGTAGATCATCTCCTTGGTGATGATGCCGGCGCGGGCGAATTCGAGCTGGGTGATCTTGTGGCCGTCGAGACCGCGTAGCGGCTGATGATAGGCGCTGAACGCCCGCGCGGCCTTGTCGGTGGAGACGCTGCCATTGTCCTCCGGCTTGATCTGCCGGCCCTCATATTCCTCGACGCCGCCGCGTTCCAGCACCCAGGCCTTGCGGTTGCGGGCGAGACCGGCGTTGACGTCGATGGTCACGCTCGGATCGGTGTAGGGACCGGAGGTGTCGTAGACCGGCAGGTTCGGCTCGCCCGCGCCTTCGGACAGGATGATCTCGCGCAACGGCACGCGCAGGTCAGGCGCGGCATCGGGTGATGCGAAGATTTTTCGCGACGACGGCAGCGGGCCGGTGGTGACGGCGGGAACGGTCTTGTCGGGGTTGGAGCGGATGTTCATGGGATCCTCCTTTTAATTCCTGGGCGCGAGCGCCGGAACGACGCCGGTGAAGTTTTGCTCCGTCATTGCGAGGAGCGCTTGCGACAAAGCAATCCAGACTGTCTTCGCTGCGCTCGCAATGACGAGTGGAGAAAGCGCACATCACGCCGCCTCCGCGGACACGCCGAGCCATTGCCGCACTCGCGCATCCGGGTCGGCATTTTGCGTGACGTCGCTGACGACGGCGATGGAATCCGCGCCGGCGGCAAAAATCTCCGCGGCGTGCTCGAACTTGATACCGCCGATCGCGACCAGCGGGATGTGGCCTAAGAGCTTCTTCCACTCCGTGATTTTTGGAATGCCCTGCGGCGCAAAGCGCATCGACTTCAGTGTGGTGAAGAAGATCGGCCCGAGCGCGACGTAGTCGGGCTTTGCCGCCAGCGCGGTCGCGAGCTCGTCCTCGTCATGGGTGGAGATCCCGAGCGACAGGCCGGCCTCGCGGATGGATTTGAGGTCCGCGTCCGCAAGGTCCTCCTGGCCGAGATGCAGGTATTTTGCACCCGCGACAATTGCCGCGCGCCAGTAGTCGTTGACGACGAGCTTCGTCTGCGTGCCGTGCGTGATCGCCAGCGCATCGGTGACCATCTGGAGCGACTGCGAGTCGTCGAGGTCTTTGGCGCGCAGCTGGATGGTGCCGACGCCGAGCTTGGTCAGGCGCTCGACCCAGGCGAGGCTGTCGACGACGGGGTAGAACGGATCAGGATACGGCATGCCAGAACGGGGTCCCAACGACAGGGGTGGAGGGGGAAGCGAAGTCGCGGGCGTTCATCAGTCCGGCTTCGTAAGCGGTGCGACCGGCCTCGACGCCGAGGCGGAAGGCGTTGGCCATGGCGACGGGATCGGCGGCTTTTGCGATGGCCGTGTTGAGCAGCACGGCGTCATAGCCGAGCTCGAGCGCCTCAGCCGCATGCGAGGGCGCGCCGATGCCGGCGTCCACCACCAGCGTGATGTCCGGCAGCCGCTCGCGCAAAAGTTTCAGCGCATCGCGGTTGGTGATGCCCTTGGCGCTGCCGATCGGCGCGGCCCACGGCATCACCACCTTGCAGCCGGCGTCGACCAGGCGGTTCGCGACCGAGAGATCCTCGGTGCAATAGGGGAACACCTCAAAGCCGTCCTTGATCAGGATGGCGGCGGCTTCGACGAGGCCGACGACGTCGGGCTGGAGCGTGTCGTTGTCGGCGATGACTTCGAGCTTGATCCAGCTGGTGCCGAACAATTCGCGCGCGAGCTTTGCGGTCGTCACCGCCTCGCGCACGCTGCGGCAGCCGGCGGTGTTCGGCAGCACCGTGACGTCGAGCGCGCGGATCAGATTCCAGAACGCGTCGCCAGTCTTGCCGCCGGCGGCTTCGCGGCGCAGCGACACCGTGACGATGTTCGAGCCGGAGGCGCGGATCGCCGTCTGCATGATCGCGGGCGAGGGATACAGCGCGCTGCCGATCAGCAGGCGGGAGGGGAAGGATTTGCCGTAGAAGGTCACCATGTCGAAGGTGTCTCCTCAGATTCAGCCGTCGTCCCGGCGAAGGCCGGGACCCATACCGCGTGATTTCTCTTGAGGCGCTCTGGCAGAGACCTTTCGCCACAACGACGGCCTGTGGTTATGGGTCCCGGCCTTCGCCGGGACGACGACGAGAGAGAATGTGCCATCATCATCTCACCCTCCCTGCCGCGGTGTGATGATCTCGATTTCGTCGCCGGCCTTCAGCGCGGTTTCGGCCCAGCGGCTCTTCGGCACCACGTCGTAGTTCAGCGCGATCGCGAAATGCGTGCCCTCGTAGTCGAGCTCGCTGAGCAGCGCGTCCACGCGCGCCGAACTCACCTCGCGTTGCTCGCCATTAACGATCACGCGCATTGCATCACCTCGTTGTCGATCTGGCCGCGCTCGACATATTGCAGCGTCAGCTCGGCCAGCGCCGGCGCGATCAGGAAGCCGTGGCGGTAGAGCCCGTTGACGGCGATCCTGTCGCCGCGAACGCCGATGCGCGGCAGATTGTCGGGGTAGGCGGGGCGAAGGCCCGAGCCGAATTCGACGATGCGGGCCTCGCCGAAGGCCGGATGCACGGCATAGGCCGCGCCCAACAGCTCCAACGCGGAGCGCACGCTGACGCCGGTGTCCTCGGCCTCGATCGAGGTCGCGCCCAGCATGAACAGGTTTTGCTCGCGCGGGATCACGTAGAGCGGCCAGCGCGGATGGATCAGCCGCACCGGGCGGGCAAGCTGCACCTCGCTGGTCTCGATCAGGATCATCTCGCCCTTGACGCCGCGCAGATCCGGCTGCTCGTCGCGCGCGCCGAGGCCGCGGCAGTCGATCACGATGCCGTCGAGGTCGGCGACGGCTACATCGCTTCCAAACCTGATGGTGCCGCCGGCGGCGCGGATGCGCTCGTGCAGTTTCGGCAGCACGCGGCGCGGCTCGACATGGCCCTCGGTCGGGAAAAACAGCGCGTCGCGGAAGCGGCCCTCCAGCGACGGTTCGAGCTGCGCGAGGCCGGCGGCATCGAGCCGGCGGTGGCCCTCGGTCATCCCCGCAAAACGCTCAAAGTCGTTGCGCTCGCGCGGATGGGCGACGACGAGCGAGCCGTTGAACGGGGTGTCTGGCAATTCGCGCCGCCAAATGTCGAGCGAGCGCAGGCCGAGCCGGCTGATGATGGGTTCGGAAACTTCCGCCTCGCACCGGGGCGCCAGCATGCCGCCGGCCCAATGGCTGGTGGCATCGGTCATCCCTGCGTCACCGCGCTCGTGCAGGGTCACGGCGTGGCCGGCCTGCGCGAACAGCAGCGCCTGCCAGGCTCCTGCGATGCCTGCGCCGATGATGGATATCGAGGAATCCGGTCGCTTGGTCGTCTGCAACATCCCTGTCCCTTCGCCGGCATGACCCGGATCAGGTTCAAAGGGTCACCGCGGTCCCGGGCCTTCTGACCCATTTAGCGGTATCTCAGCTCCTCCTCGGAGCACCCCTCGGAACGGCTCTAATGTAGGCCAGTGGGGCTGTGTGTCAACGCGTTAGCCACAGAGCAGTCATTCCGGGGCGGTCCATAGGGACCGAACCCGGAATCTCGAACTTCCGGGTTCGATGCTTCGCACCGCCCCGGAACGACGATCAATCGTGGGGAACCTGCGCCCGCGCGTTGCGGACGCGCTGGGCCAGCTTCCGGTGCGGCACGGTGCCGAACACAGGCTGCGGATTGCCGTTCGGCTCGAGCCAGGGCTGGGTACTGGTGTCGGCACTGGCCTGTTGCACCGTCTCCTGGCGCTGCCGCTTTGCGGCGTAGTAATAGCCGCCTGCATAATAACGAATGGCTCGGGCATGGTCGCCATTGGCGGCGTGATAGGCGCCGGCGAGATACTTCACCGCATAGGTGAGGTTGGTGTCGGGATCGCGCAGGCCGGCGGCATCGCCGGTGTAGCCGAGCCCGCGGGCGGTCGCGAGCTTGATCTGCATCAGGCCGATCGTGCCGCCATGGCCGATCAGCTGCGGCTGATAGCGGCTCTCGCGCATGATGACGCGATGCACCAGCGTCTCCGGCACGCCGTTGGCGCGCGCGTGCGCGGCGACCACTTCGGCGTAGTCGGCTTCGCCCGCGAATGCAGCCGGCGGCAATATCAGCCCGGCCGCAACGAGCGCGGCAACACGTAAAGTTTTCATCGAATGTCCCTGGGTCCCCGAGTGACCTGCGTCCGGGCTGTTAGGCCTCCGGAACGCGGCGATGATGTGACCAAACGCCGCCGATCACGATTTTGCGGCGCCGAGCCGCTGTTACGACTCAATGCTGGCGCAAGGGGGTCCTTAGGTGGAAAAACCGCAACTCGCGACAACGAGCCTGTCTATTCGCGCGCAGACGCGAAAGCGAGTATGAAAACGCTGCAAATCGGGAGAGGTGCCATGACAAGAGCAGACATGGCCAAGGCACATATCGGCGATATCCCCAGACAGAACCCCTGTGCCCAATGCGGCACGCCGATCCCGCAGCCCGACTGGATCGAGCCGGGCGAGGGGCGCATTTCCTATCTCTGGACATGCCGCGTCTGCAACTATCGCTTCGAGGCCGTGGCGATCTTCGATTCTGCAGCGGTCGAGCACCCGCCGCTCGCGGCCTGAGCCGTTCTCTTTAGGGCATGATCTCTTCGGAAAACCGCTGCACACTTTTCCGGATCATGCCTTACGCCGCGAGCCGCGGCTGTTGCCACACCGGTAACTGCATCCGCACGATTAGCCCGTGCGGCTCGCGGTCGTGCAGCGACAGCTCGCCGCCATGGGCGAGCGCGATCGCATGCGCGATCGACAGGCCGAGCCCGAAGCCGGTGGAGTCGTCCATGGTGCGCGCGTCGTCGCCGCGCACGAACGGCTCCAGCATCTCCTGCTTGCGCGCGTCGGAAATGCCGGGACCGTCGTCCTCGACGTCGATAATCAGCTTGGTGCCGGCGACGTCGAGGCGGATCGTCACCTCGGCGCCGAAGCGCACGGCATTCTCGACGAGGTTGGTGATGCCGCGATGCAGATCGTCGGGACGCGCCGCCGCGGTCGCCGATATCGGTCCCTCATAGTGCACGACATGGCCCATGTCGCCGAACTGGTCGGCGATCAGTTGCAGCGTGCTCGCGATGTCGACCAGCGTCACCGCCTCGACCTTGCGGTCGTTGCGCAGCAGCGACAGCACGGATTCCAGCATCGAGCGCATCTGGTCGAGATCGATCAGCATGCGCTTGCGATTGCCTTCGTCCTCGATGAACTCGGCGCGTAAGCGAAGCCGCGTGATCGGGGTGCGCAGATCGTGGCTGATCGCAGCGAGCATCCTGGTGCGATCCGACATCAGCCGCGCGATCCGCTCATGCATGCGGTTGAGCGCGCGCGCGACCGAGCGGATCTCTTCCGGGCCGCGCTCGGGCAGCGGATCTGCGGTGCCGTCGAGGCTGAAGCTTTCGGCCGCCTTTGCAAACGACGACAGCGGCGCGGCGAGCGCATGCGCGGCCCATACGCCGAGCAGCGTCACGCTGATCACGGCGGATAGCAGCGTCGATATCCAGGGATTGCCCCAGAACCAGCCCGGCCGCCCCCGTTCAACATGGCCAGCGATCGTCGTGCCGTCGGGCAGTTGGATGCCGATCCGGGACGAGCCGCCGTTCGGCGCCAGCGTGACGACCTTGTAGCCCTCGCCGAGATGGCGGCGCATTCCGCGCAGGTGCGGGCCCTCGATGTCGCCGACGGCCGTCAAGGAGCCGGGCGCGATCTCTTCGACCCCCAGATCCGGAAAGGCGCGCGCGATGTCGGCGAGAAGGCGCGGCCGCTCGCTCACGCCGGCCGCGGACAGCAGCAGCGCGGCATTAGCCAGTTCATGCTCGCTGTCGGGCGGCGCCGCCGCGCGGTCCGGCCGCGTAATCAGAAAACCCGCCGTGATGATGAGATGAAGCGCGACGATTGAAACCACGACGAGCGCAGCGATCTGGCCGCTGATGCTCCTGAGATGGAAAAATCCGAAAAGCCGCATGTCAGCTGCCCAAGGCTGCCGCGACTGCTTCCGTCCTCATTGCTTCAGTTCTGGGCGTAAACAAATAGCCGCCGGATCGCACCGTCTTGATGATGGTCGGATCCTGCGGATTGGGCTCGATCTTGCGCCGGATACGGCTGACCAGCACGTCGATGGAGCGCTCGAACGAGCCGGTGTTGCGCCCCTGCGTGAGGTCGAGCAGGCTGTCGCGCGACAGCACGCGGCCGGGGCGTTCGCAGAACGTCCTGAGCAGATCGAACTCGGCGCTGGTCACCGCGACGCGCGCGCCTTCCGGATTGCGCAGCTCGCGCAGGCGCAGGTCGATGCGCCAGCCCTCGAAGGCGAGCGTGCTGGCACCCTCGATCGAGCTTGCGGCCTGTGCGGACGCCTGCCGGCGCAGCACTGCGTTGATGCGCGCGAGCAGCTCGCGCGGGTTGAACGGTTTCGACAAATAGTCGTCCGCGCCCATCTCGAGGCCGACGATGCGGTCGACGTCCTCGCCGCGCGCGGTCAGCATGATGATCGGCGTCTGAGTCTCCGAGCGCACCTTGCGGCACAGGCTGAGGCCGTCTTCGCCGGGCAGCATGACGTCGAGGATGATGAGGTCGACGCGATGATCGGCCATGGCGCGCGACATCTCGCGGCCGTCGCTCACGGCGGTGACGTTGCAGGCGTTGTTGCGCAGGTATTTTGCGATCAACGTCCGCGTTTCGCGGTCGTCCTCGACAACCAGGATGTTGGGATTGGAAATGGCCATGAGCTTTGTTTGTCCAAGATTCGGGCCAAATGGCGAAGATTTTTGTTTCAGATTGTTTCTGGATGGCCTCTCGCAACACCCCGCAATAGCCGGGCAGTGGAGCGGCAAGGTCTCGTTAAGACGGTTAACCATACCGTGGCGTGGTCGCGCAAGAAACCCCGCAAAACCCACGGAGCCATCATGACCTCGATTTCGGCGGCCTCCGCCGGCAACTACCAGTCGCCGTTGCAGCGGCTGCAGCAGGAATTGCAATCGGAAGTCTCCGCCGGCACGATCTCGTCGTCGGACCAGTCCGCGCTCTCGACGGCGCTGACCGACATCGACACGGAGCTCCAGCAGAGCCGATCGAGCGACCAGTCGAGCGGTACGCGCCCCTCGAAGGACGACATGAAGTCGAAGATCGACGACCTCATCTCCAATGAGGTCTCGAACGGAACGCTGACCTCGGACCAGGCCGACGAGCTCAAGGGCGTGTTTCAGTCCGCCTTCGCCAACGGTCCCGGCGGCACAGGTGGCGCCGGTGGGCCCCCACCCGGTCCGCCGCCGGATGACAGTTCTTCGGATTCGTCGTCCTCCACGGACTCGACGAGCAGCACGTCGAGCGATTCCACCACCGCTGAGATCCTCCAGCAGTTCCTCCAGGCGCTCCAGCAGTCGCAGTCGTCGAATTCGTCCTACGGCGCTAACGGCAGTGCGGCGAGCTCGTCGGCCAGCTTGGGCTTCTCCGCGCTTCTGATCGACTACAAGAGCTGACCTGAGCGACGCGGGTCGGCGCGTTCCTCGCCGCGATGATGCGTCTTCCCAGAGCGCATCGTCGCCGGCGGGGAACTGTGCGCTGCAAAATGTTCCTGAGTGACTTAGGAACAATCGCCGGTGAAGTGCTCCCCCCATCGCGCAACGAAATTCCAGCACGCATGGAACTGCGAGTGATCAGCGCTGTTTTCTCCGCACGAGTTTTCTGCTGAAGGAGAGGACGACATGTTGACGAAATCAATCGTGGCCGGCCTTGCCGGCACCGCGCTGCTTGCAACGGTTGCGTTTGCGCAATCGCCGACCGCCACCACCGACAAGGCCCCGACTGCGGCCACCGCCACGACGACGACCGCCTCGGGCGAGTGGCGTGCGTCGAAGATGCCGGGCCTGAAGGTCTATAACGAAGCCAACGAGAACATCGGCTCGATCAACGAGCTCTTGATGGACAAGAACGGCAACGTCAAGATCGCCGTGATCGGCGTCGGCGGCTTCCTCGGCATGGGCGAGCATCTGGTAGCCGTGCCCTATGAGAAGCTGAAGTTCGCCAATGAGGCCATCGCCTATACCGACACCGGCGCGACCAACCCGCCCGGCCGGCCCGCCACGACCACGACGACGGGTGCCGCGACCGGTATCGACAAGACTGCGACGACCGCGTCATCCTCGTCGAAGTGGTATCCGGACCACGCCGTGTTCAGCGCGAGCAAGGACGAGCTGAAGAAGATGCCCGAGTTCAAGTACTCGGAGTAATGCGGCTCGCGTGACCATCTAAACGAAGCGCGCCTGGTTTTCACCGGGCGCGCTGTCATGTGTTTTTCACCTCGCCCCGCTTGCGCGGAGAGGGAGAGACCTTAAAGCGCGATGAGATGAGGATGAATCATCATCGCGCTTTAGGTTGTTGTTTGAGCATGATCTTTTCGGAAAACCGCTTCGCACTTTTCCGGATCATGCTTTAGTTAGTTAGTGCGTCACCAGCGGGCAACCGCCCTTGTCGAGCGGGCGGAAGGCGTCGTCGCCGGGGACGGTGGCGATCAGCTTGTAGAGGTCCCACTCGCCCTTGGACTCCTCGGGCTTCTTCACCTCGAACAGATACATGTCGTGGATCATGCGGCCATCGATGCGGATCTTGCCATTCTTGGCGAAGAAGTCGTTGACCGGCGTGGCGCGCATCTTTTCCATCACCTTCGGCGCTTCGTCGGTCTTGATGTCTTCGATCGCCTTCAGATAGTGCATGGTCGCTGAATAGAGGCCGGCCTGGATCATGGTCGGCATGTGGCCGACCTTCTCGTTGAAGCGCTTCGAGAAAGCGCGCGTCTCCTCGTTCATGTCCCAGTAGAACGCGTCGGTGACGATCAGGCCCTGCGTCGCCTCGATGCCCAGCGAATGCGTATCGGTGATCTCCTGCAACAGCGCGATCATCTTCTGGCCGCCCTGCGTCAGACCAAACTCGGCCGCCTGCTTCAAGGCATTGGTGGTGTCGCCGCCGGCATTGGCCAGCGCGACCACCTTGGCCTTGGAGGCCTGGGCCTGGAGCAGGAAGGAGGAGAAGTCCGACGAGTTGAGGGGATGGCGGACGTCGCCGAGCACCTTGCCGCCGCTTTCCTTGACGACGTTGGCGGCGTCGCGCTGAAGCGCCATGCCGAAGGCGTAGTCGGCAGTGACGAAGAACCAGGTGTCCTCGCCGCGCTTCACCATTGCCTTGCCGGCGACGTTCGACAGCGAATAGGTGTCGTAGGTCCAGTGCACGGTGTTGGGCGAGCATTGCGCGCCGGTGATGTCGGACGAGCCGCCGCCGGAATTGATGTGGATCTTGTTCTTCTCGCGCGTCAGCGCCGAGATCGGCAGCGCCACCGAGGAGGTGGGCACGTCGAAGATCGCGTCGACCTTGTCGTTGTCATACCAGTTCCGGGCGATATTGACGCCGACGTCGGGCTTATTCTGGTGGTCAGCGGCGACCACTTGCACGGGCTTGCCGGCGACCTTGGCGCCGTAATCGGCGACGGCCATCTCGACGGCGGCAAGCGAGCCCTTGCCGGTCGCGTCCGCATAGAGGCTCGACATGTCCGTGAGCACACCGATCTTGACCACGTCGTCGGAAATCTGCGCCTGCGCCGTGCCGCAGGTTGCGGCGAGGGCGAGGCCGGCCGCGACGGCGGCGATGAGTTTGGGCATGGTTGTTCTCCCTTTGCGTTTGTTATTGGGCTTAATTGACGAGAGCCGTTTTAGCGACAATCGGCGCAGACAGCTAAGCGATCCGCGCCATAGCAGAATGCAAAATGGGAAGGGACGAGCGGTGTTCCTAACCCTCGCCCCTTGTGGGCCCCCTTGTGGGAGAGGGTGGCTCGGCGCGTAGCGGCGAGACGGGTGAGGGGGTTCTCTCCGCGCGTAATCGTCTCGCAGCGTGTACACCGAGAGAACCCCTCATCCGGCGCTTCGCGCCACCGTCGGTCAGGCGCTGCTGCCCTTGAGCCGTTCGTTGCGTCGGCGCAAGCCTTCCAGAGTGGCGAGCAGGATGACCGATACCGTCGTCAGAATCACCGCCGCTGCCGTGATGGTCGGGCTGATGTTCTCGCGGATGCCGCTGAACATCTCGCGTGGCAGCGTGCGCTGCTCGGGACCTGCCATGAACAGCACGATCACCACCTCATCGAAGCTGGTCGCGAAGGCGAACAGCGCGCCCGATGCCAGGCCGGGCAGGATCAGCGGCAGGATCACGCGGCGGAACGCGTAGAGCGGCGAGGCGCCGAGTGAGGCAGCGGCGCGTGCCAGGTTGGTGTCGAAGCTTTGCAGCGTCGCGCCGACCGTGATCACCACAAAGGGCGTCGCCAGCGCGGTGTGGGCCAGGATCAAGCCGAGATAGCTGCCGGTCAGTCCGATCGGCGCGAAGAAGAAATACAGACCGACCGCGGTAATGACACCGGGCACGACGACCGGGGACAGCACGAAAGCCAGCACGAGCGGTTTGAACCGGCTCTTCCACTGCGCCAGCCCCAGCGCGGCCAGCGTGCCAAGAACCATGGACAGCAGGGTCGAGGCGACGCCGATGATCATGCTGTTCTTCAGAGACGTCATCCACCGCGGCGAATTGATGAAGTCGTCGTACCAGCGCAAGGAGAGGCCCGGCAGCGGATAGGTCAAGTACGAACCTGAGCTGAAGGACAGCGGCATGATCGCAAGGATTGGCGCGATCAGGAAGATGAATACCAGCGCGGAGATAACGATGGTCGCGGTCCACGCGATGCGCTGGCTGGGCGTGCGGAGGGAGGGACTATCGCTCAATTCTTCATTCCTCCCGTGACCTGCTGGCCATGCACCAGCTTTCCGTAGACGAGAGCGAGCAGAAGAGTGGCCAGCAGCAGCACCGCACCCAACGCCGAAGCAAGGCCCCAGTTGGCCGTCTCGGTTGTGTAGAGCGCGATGAAATAGCTGATCATCTGGTCGGCGGCGCCCCCGACAAGTGCCGGCGTGATGTAGTACCCGAGCGCCAGGATGAAGACGAGCAGGCTTCCCGCGCCGATGCCGGGCAGGGTCTGGGGCAGGTAGATCCGCAGGAAGGCGGTGACCGGTGGCGCACCGAGCGAGGCGGCGGCACGCATGTAAGCGGGCGAGATCGCCTTCATGCTGCTGTACAGCGGCAGGATCATGAACGGCAAGAGAACGTGGGTCATGGCCACGCAGACACCGAAGCGGTTGTAGATCAGGCGCAACGGCTCGTCGATGATGCCAAGCCAGTGCAGGCTGTCGTTCACGACGCCTTTGCTCTGCAACAACACGATCCAGGCGCATGTGCGGACCAGAAGCGAAGTCCAGAACGGCAGCAGGACGAAGATCATCAGCAGATTCGATCGGCCCGGCGGCAGCGTCGCCAGCAGGTAAGCGACCGGAAAGCCAAGGATCAGGCAGAGTGCCGTGACGCTGAGGCTGATGATGAAGGTGCGGGCGAAAACGTTGCGGTAGATGGCCTGATCCGGCGGGGCTGCGACGATGGCGCCGTCCACGTTCCGCGTCAGGTCGAGCGCCGCCAGAAGGTAGAAGCCGGTCATTGGGCCACTGGCGTCCTTGATCGTCGTCCAGGTGGTGCGTTCGCGCCAGGCCAGGTTGATCTTGCCCAGCGCCTCCTTGGCCGTGCCGGGCTCCGGCATCGCCTTCAGATTGCGCGCAGTGCTGGTCAGGATCGTGCGGAAGCCGTTCAGCGCGTAGTTGAGCCGCTTCGCCGCGATGGCGATGGTGCCGGAGGTGCGCGCTGCCAGGATGTCGCTTGCCAGCGCCGCGTAGGCCTTTTCGTCCGGCAGGTCCTTGCCGTCCCAGCTGGCGAGAGCAACGACGGTTTGAGGCAGAGCCTGACGCACCTCCCTGTCATCGACCGAGCGCCACAGCATGCCGGCGATCGGGCCTGCGAAGGTGAAGAGCAGAAACAGCAGAAGAGGCAGCACCAGTGCCAACGCCTTGATCTGGCGCGCTCGCTCCGCCTGCTTCAGGCGGCGCTTGAGCGGCACCTCGGTCCGGGTATCGGCGCCGGTCAGGAACGCGGCTGTCATGGCTTGAGCCTCTTTGGCCGGAAATCCCCCGCCATTTCAGGCAAGGGGTGCGGCCCAGGCGAAGGGGTATCGACCCCCTGCCTGCGCCGTATGCCGGTTCGGTCGCGCGCTATTTCGCTGCCCATTTGTTGAAGCGCTCGGTCAGGCGGTCGATGTTCTCGAGCCAGAAGGCAACGTTGATCTCGACCGCGTTCTTGATGTTGTCCGGCGCTGTCGGCAGGTCCTTCAAAATGGCGGGCTGCAGCCGGGCGGCTGCGTCCTTGTTCGAAGTGCCATAGGCGATGTTCTCCGACAGCTTGGACTGGTTCTCCGCTTTGCCTGCGAAGTCCAGGAACTTGTAGGCCGCGTCCTTGTTTGGGCTACCCTTCAGGATGACCCAACTGTCGAGGGTGAAGAGCGCTCCGTCCCACACCATGCCAAAATTCTTCTTCTCGTTCTTGTTCGCGGTGTCGATGCGGCCATTGTAGACCGAGGTCATCGCCACCTCGCCGGAGGCGAGCAATTGCGGCGGCTGGGCGCCGGCCTTCCACCAGACGATGTCGCTCTTGATGGTGTCGAGCTTCTTGAACGCGCGCTCGACGCCTTCGTCGGTCGCCAGCACCTTGTAGACATCCTTCGGTGCGACGCCGTCGGCCATCAGGGCGATCTCCAGCGTGGTCTTCGGGCCCTGACGCAAGGCGCGCTTGCCCGGAATCTTTCTGGTGTCGAAGAAGTCGGCCCAGCCCGTAGGCGCGTCCTTCAGCCTGTCCTTGTCGTAGCCGAGAACAAAATCGTAGACGATGGCACCGACGCCGCAGGGATTGACTGACGGCGGCATGTACGCGGCCTCGCCGCCGATCCTGGAATAATCCATCTTCTCGAACAGGCCTTCCTCGCAGCCGACCGCCAGTTCGTCGCTCTCGACCTGGACGACGTCCCAGGTGGCGGCACCACCCTGCACCTTGGCGCGCAACACGCCGACGCCGCCGTCCCAGGACTCGTCGTTCATCGGAGCACCAGCTGCCTTCTTAAACGGCTCGAAATAGACCTTCTTCTGGGCATCCTGATACGCGCCGCCCCACGACACGACGGTGAGGTCACGCGCCTGCGCGACCGTGGCCAGCGCAGCGCTGGCGCTGAACGCCGCGGCGAAACCCAGAGCAATCTTGCCAGTCTTGCGCTTCAGCATGGTCTTTGTTCCTTCTTCATGTGAGTGGCGTTGAGGTCGATCATTGCCGGTCCGCTTGCGTTGGAGACGTGCTGCAGGATTGGATCAGACGGGATCGAGGGCCAGGCAGTCCTCTGGGCGGAACGTGATGAATACGCTTTCGCCAGGTCTTAGGCTGCCATGTCTTAGGCTGTCATGTCTCAGGCTGTCATGCGCCCCCGGCTGAAGCTTGACCATGAACTCCCGGTTGCCGGCGACATCGAGCAGGGCCAGCGCGTGGTCGCCGAGATAGATGGTGTTCTGCACCCTGGCCGGCAGGCGGTTAGGTCCCTCGCCGGAGGTGCCATCCGGGATAATGGCGATCCGCTCCGGCCGCACCGAGAGGGAGGTCGATGCGCCGGCGCCTGATACATTGACCGCCCGTGCGGTCACGGCACCGCCGCCAGCCAGCGCGACGCGGCAATATTCCTTTTCGACGGTCTCGACGGTGCCGGCCAGCACGTTGTTCTCGCCGATGAAGTGGGCGACGAAGCTGTTCACCGGATGCTCATACAGCGCATCGGGTCTGTCGACCTGCTGCACGATGCCGTCGTTGAACACGACAATGCGGTCCGACATGGTGAGCGCTTCACCCTGATCGTGGGTGACGTAGACGACCGTGATGCCCATCGTCTCGTGCAGTTGCTTGATCTCCAGTTGCATCTGCTCCCGCAGGCGCTTGTCCAGGGCGCCCAGGGGCTCGTCCATCAGTACGAGTTGCGGATTGAAAACCAGCGCGCGGGCCAGCGCCACGCGCTGCTGCTGACCGCCGGACAGCTGCCCGGGCCGCCGGTGTGCCAGGGTTTCCATCTTGATCATGCGCAACGCCGCCCTTACGCGCTCCTGCGCTTCCGCCTTGTTCGTCTTGCGAACGGATAGCGGGAAGGCGATATTCTCCGCGATCGTTAGGTGCGGAAACAAGGCATAGTTTTGGAACACCATGCCGATGTCGCGCTTATGCGGCGGCACGTTCTTGATGGGCCGGTCAGCGAGGTAGATTTCGCCATGGGTCGGAACCTCGAAGCCAGCCAGCATCATCAGCGTGGTCGTCTTGCCCGAGCCCGACGGGCCAAGCAGGGTGATGAACTCGCCCTTCCTGATTTCGAGATCGAGGTTCTTCACCACGAGGTGCTCGCCATCGTAGGTCTTCTGAATGCCGGAAAAGCGCACCAGCGCCGGTGCGGGCGTGACCATGCCGGCTTCCATGTCGTCCTCGCGTTGCCCGCTACAGTGCTGTCAGCACCTCGTCCGAGGTTGCGAAGAACAGCTTAGCATCCTCCGACGAGAATGCCAGCGGCGCAGGCGACGAAGACGCGCGCGAGCCCGGTGAGTGAAGGCGCGCTACATTCCCTGCAGCTTCGTCACAGACACGTTCAGGGTGCCGCCGGCTTCCGCGACGATGCGCAGCGTCTTCGAATCGAAGGCGATGTCGGCGAGCGTCAGGCGCTGGATGTTGGCCTCGACCTTGAGGCCGTCCTCGCTCTTCTGGAAGTCGGCGATCGCGGCCGCGATCTTCTCGCGCGCATTGGTCGCGATCGGCTTCAGGTCGAGCGTCGCCTTCTGCACCAGCGCCTGCTGCATCTGCGGCACCACCGCGCGCGCCGCGGCCCCTAGCAGGCCGAACGCCGCCTCGGATTCCACCGCGAGCTGGATGTCGGCGAGCCGCAGCGTCTGCTGCGCCTGGTCGAGCATCGGCCGGCCCCAGATGTGCACGGTCGCCTCGGCGCCGAGGCCAAGCCAGCTCTTCTTCTCCTTGGCGCGCACCAGAAGCGAGATCAGCAGCCGGCCACCCGACGGGATCACGTTGACGCTCTTCACGGCGACGTCGACCGGGCCGGAGCCATCCTCGGGATAGGTGTGGCCGACCATCTGCGCCGCGATGAGCTTGTTGATCTCGGTGAAGGGCACGTCGATCGGCACGCCGATGTTCACGCCGGTGCCGGTCGGCGGCACGATCGATATCTTGTCGGGAAACGGGCAGTCCGGATTGGTTTGCGTGGTCGTGACGCGCGTCTCAGCCTCCAGGCCCATCAGCAGCGTCACGGCCTGCGCGTCGACGCGCGGCTGCGCGGCGATCGCCCGCACCGGCTTCATCTCGAGCCAGAGCGGCGGCAGCGAGGCCGAGGCGCCCGCGCCTTGCAGCGGGATCGAGCGGCACGCCTTGGCCCATTGCACCTTTGCATTCTCCCGTAGCGACGGATCGTTGCGGATGCGTTCGGAGGCGGCGTTGAGCTGTTCGCCGACGGTCTTGTCGATCAGCGGCTTGACCTGCGCCGGGACGTTGACCTTGGCGCCGGCAACCGAGAGGTTGGTGTCGCCGAGATTGACCTGGGCGCCAAGATTGGGCTCGAGGTGCCAGTTCGCCGCGAGCTTCGGACGCGAGGTGACGACCACGTTGCCCTTGATCTCGGCGCTGGCATTCAGGTTCTTGATGTTGACCGCGCCGATCTGTTTCGCGGCATTGCCGCCGAGCACGTTGCCCAGAGCCTCGCCGAGCGCGCCGGTGGCCTTCGACGACAGTGACCCCGTCACATTCAGCTTGCCGGTGAGCGGCGTCGACAGCGTCAGCACGTCCTTGTCGCCGACAGCCGACATCGGCCCGCGCATGGCGGACCAGCCGATGTCGGCGTTTTGGAGGATCTGCGAGATCGGGTTGTCGGCCTTCCCGGCGAAATTGCGCGGCGCGGCCTTCTCGGCCTGCTCGCGGATCGCCGACAGTGCGATCGACACCGGCGCCACCACGATCGAGCTCTTCGCGACCGGCGGCAGCGGCGGCAGTTGCGCAACCGGTGGGGCGGTTATCGTCCCGCGCGGCGACAGCCAGTCCATCGCCTTCAAGCTGATGAAAAACGACGCCGCGATCACCGCGACGGCGATCAAAATAGTCTTCAAGTTCAACGTCAGACGCATCATCCCCCCAAACGGGCCCCGGAGCGGATTCTACAGGGCGGCAGACGGGGGCGCTAGAGCGCACCGATGGGGTGGAATTGGGGCGAACGGGTTAACGGCTGTAGCCGCGCCGTTGCCGCGTATTCAGACCGTCATCGCGGGGCGGCGCGCCTGGGACGGCGGACCGTTCTCACGTTTCCGCGACTTCCGCCACCGCAGAAGAAGCGATCGCCGCCATCGGACTCCAATCCCGAGACCATCGTCCCGGCGGGCAGGTCGAGTTGCTCCAGCACCTTCCCGGTTTCGGGATCAATCCGCCGCACGTCGCTTTCGTCGCCTTCCCAGGTGCCATGCCAGAGCTCGCCGTCCACCCAGGTGACGCCGGTGACGAAGCGCTTGCTTTCGATGGTGCGAAGAACCTTCCCCGTCTGGGGATCGACCTGATGGATCTTGCGCGCCCGATATTCTCCGACCCAAAGCGAGCCTTCGGCCCAGGCAAGTCCGGAATCGCCTCCGCCGCCGGGCGCCGGAATGGTGGTGAGCACCTGGCCGGTCGCGGCGTCGATCTTCTGGATGCGATCCTCGGCGATCTGGAAAAGATGCCGGCCGTCGAACGCCGTTCCCGCATGGGCGGCGACATTGATGGAGCGTGCGATCTTGCCGTTTGCCGGATCGACCGCATTCAGCTTGTCGCCGGATGCGAACCAGACATGCGTGCCGTCATAGGTGACGCCATGCACGCTCTCGACGCCCGCAAAAGGCCCATACTCCCTGACAATCTCGGCCGCTGAACGCTTCATGTGCTTGATCCCTGTGAGGTCATTCCATCCTACGTCTTCAGGAGCGGTCCGGGGAGTAACAACCCTGTCGGGAAACCCGGGACAGGCGGCGTCAACCAGCGGCGCGCCCGTCCGTGTCCGAAGGACTGCACCTTGTTCGACCGCGCGAGCTCTTCGAGGGCCCGCTGCACCGTGCGCGGGCTCATGTCAAGCGCGAGCGCGAGCGCCGAGCTCGACCACGGCTCGCCATCGGAGAGGAAGGCGAGCACATTGGCGTGCTTCTCCTCGACTGGCCGCGCCAGCACGATGACGTCGCGCGTCTTCCGCGGCGCCAGCACAAAACCCTGCTTCGTCGCGCTGACATCGGCCAGCGGTTTGAGCTTGGTGCGGAGCCGCCCGATCTCGACGCGCAATCGCGCGCGGTGCGACTCATCGACGTGCTTCGCTTGAAACGCACCAGCAATCAACGCCTCTCGCGAGACATCCGCGGGCCATGCCTGCGCCAGAAGACGGGCGAGCGCGAACAGCACTGGCCGTGTTCCGAACGACACGACAGTGCCTTGCCTGCGCACAACATGATGGAAGGTGTCCACGACGAGCGCTGTCGAGGTTGCCAGTCTTTCGACCTCCCCGAGCAACAACGGATGTTCGCTGCCGCGCGCGATCAGGCGCGCCGCGGGCGTGTCGAGGATGAGGTTCGTGCTGTAGACTTCGGCCGTCAGTGCCGGGATCCCGGCCAGCCGCGCTGCCTTGGCCGCGCGGTCGAGCGCCGCGCGCGCGGCTTCCGTCCTGAGCCGCCGTATCGCGATGCCCGCGACCACCAGTTCGCGGGCCACCTGAGACGCAGGCGGGAGCGATGCGGTGCTGACCTCGGCGAGCGTGCGCTCTGCCTCGTCGATGCGTCCGACGAGGAGAAGGCGGCGCGCCTCGATGTGGCCCGCATGGGCGGCATTGGCGAGATCGCCGTGGTTTTCGAGCGTCGCCCGCGCGGCCGCGAGTGTCTTGACCGGCCAATTCAGGTCGCGGGAGACGAGCGCGATCTCGGCCTCGGCCACCACGCACCTGGCGCGCGCCACTGCCTCTCTCGGACCGAAGGCGCGGGCGGCGCTTCGCAGCAATGTCTTTGCCCGAGCGAGATCGCCGAGCTGTGCCATCGCGATGCCGCGCAGCGCGAGCGAGGGTGCATCGTTGCGCAACGCGACGCGGTTCAAGGCGCCGAGCGGATCGCCCGCTTCGAGCGCGCGTGCCGCGGCCGTGATCAGCGACTCCATGAAAATCCCGCCACACTTGTTACTCCCACCGCGCGATCGTCCGGTGCGAGAACTGACTCACGACCGACGATGTGCGGTGAGACGCGAGCGGATCTGTGCCGGTGCGGCGCAGGACGATCGCCCAAGCAAGAGGTTTGGAGAGCCATGACGACAGCCACTAAATCAGCCCAGGACGAACGGAACAACGGACAGCCCGCCATGCAAACACCGCCAGTGGTGTCGCCGCAAGACTGGGAGGCAGCCCGTCAGCAACTGCTCGTGAAGGAAAAGGCGCATACCCGCGCCCGCGACGCTCTCGCCGCTGAACGCCGGCGCATGCCGTGGATGGAAGTGGACAAAACCTACGCATTCGAGGCGCCTTCGGGCAAGGCCAGTCTGCTCGATCTGTTCCAGGGTCGGCCGCAGCTCATCCTCTACCGGGCCTTCTTCGAGCCAGGCGTGTTCGGCTGGCCCGACCATGCGTGCCGGGGCTGCTCCATGGTGGCTGACCAGGTTGCCCATGTCTCCCATCTGAACGCCCGTGACACCACGCTCGTCTTCGCCTCGCGCGCGCCCCAGGCGGATATCGCGCGGCTGAAGCAGCGGATGGGCTGGACGATCCCGTGGGTCACCATCACCGACAGCTTCGATGCCGATTTCGGTGTGGGCGAATGGCACGGGACGAACGTGTTCTATCGCGACGGCGACCGCATCTTCCGCACCTATTTGATCAAGAGCCGTGGCGACGAGCAGATGGGCGGCACCTGGAACTATCTCGACATCACACCGCTCGGCCGCCAGGAGCCCTGGGAGGATTCACCGGAAGGCTATCCGCAGAGCCCGACCTACAAATGGTGGAACTGGAACGACAGCTACGCCGAAGGCTCGGCACCCGACAAGAAATGGGTCGAGGTGTCGGACGCCGGAGAGAAGGCGCTCCGCGAGGCAGGCGCGCAGTGACCGAGACCCATTCCGCCAGCGTGGCCGCCGACGCCGGCCGTGATGGCGGAGAGGTCGTGGCCGCATCTCACCTCGCCAGATGGCTGGGTCTTGCGGCTACGCCGACCTTCGCGGTCATGGCCGTGCTGACCGCCGCCCTCGGCGGCGGTCCGGCGGACATGCTCTGCTCCTCCGGCCACGAGGCGCTCGTCGGCGGGATGGTGCCGATGTATCTGCTGATGAGCGCGTTTCATGCTTCGGCGTGGCTGAGGCTGATCTCGGAGCGGCGGGACGCCGCCCGCCGGTAAGCGCAGGACGGCCACCGGCACGAACGAAAGCGGCCCCGCTGTCGGCGGGACCGCTACTGCGAACCCGACGCCGATTGCAGATAGGCAATCACTTTGGCCGCTTCGTCCGGCGAGACGCCGCCATAGGGCTGCATCTTGTTGCCTGATACGACCTCGTCCGGCTTGACCATGAAGCGCGTGAGCTTGTCCTGGTCCCAGACGAAGTCCGCATCTTTCATTGCGGGAGAATAGTTGTAGTTCGGCAGCGAGCCTGCCTTCCGTCCGACAATCTTGCTGAGGTTGGGACCCAGACGATTGTCGCCCTCCCTCACGGAGTGGCAGGTGCGGCATGAATTATTGAAGGCTTGTTGAGCCGCGTCGTCGCTCGCCGGCTGCTGCGCGAGAGAAGAGGGCGCAGAGATAAACCACAACAATGCTCCTGCGCTGGCGAGCCATTTGCTTCGCGACGCTTTCCGGTCCGCTTGCATCTGCGTCTCCATAAGGATCGCGCTCATGCTTCTCAGAGCAAGGTGGCTTGGAGAGCATCATGCAAACGAAAACGGCCCCGGAGGGTTCCGGGGCCGTCTGCGTTACGATGTCCTGTCGCTTACCGCGTAGCGCTGCCGAGATCCGCGCGCCGCTCCGTCATCGGCATCACGATGACCTTGGTGCCGACGTTGACGCGGGAGTAGAGGTCGGAGACGTCCTCATTGGTCAGGCGGATGCAACCGGAGGAGACGTGCTTGCCGATCGTGTCGGGGGCGTTGGTGCCGTGGATGCGGTAGATGGTGCCGCCGAGATACATGGCGCGGGCGCCGAGCGGGTTGCCGGGGCCGCCGGCCATGTGGCGCGGCAAATAGGGCTGGCGGGCGATCATTTCCGGCGGCGGGGTCCAGTCCGGCCACTCGGCCTTCTTGGTCACCGACTGCACGCCGGACCAGGTGAAGCCGTCACGGCCGACGCCGATGCCATAGCGAACGGCCTGGCCGCCTCCGAGCACGTAATAGAGATAGGTGTTGGGCGTATCGATGATGATGGTGCCCGGCGCCTCGCGCGTCGCGTAGGAGACGGTCTGGCGGCGGAAGCGGGCCGGCATCTCGACCGCGTCCTGATCCTCGGACGGCGCGGCCTGGTAAGGCGTCGCCTGGTAGGGCTGGATCGGCTGCGGCGCAGCCATCGGCGGCAGCGGCTGGAAGAAGGGGAAAAGCTGCACGGGCGCGGCGTTGGCCGGGCCTACGAATGCGATCGCGGTAACAGCCACTGCAGTGAACGCGACGGCGCGCGAACACGGCTTGAACGTGCCCAGATTGAACATTTGATCGCCCCTGTTTGCTCGGTGTTTTTGATCACCGCGGCACCGCTACCGGTGCTCCGTTGCGTAGATCACTAACGGCAAAAAGTTTCGGGACGTTTGCGCGGAAAACCGAAAACGGTTTCGTCGCGTCAAGGATTGTTTCATGACAGTTTCGTGGCCTCGCCAGCGCGTTAACGAACAAAACAGCCCGCGGACATTTATGTGACGTCACACGCCTGAAATATCCATGGTTGATGGTCGAAAGCCGAGAATCATCAAACTCTCGGGATTTCCCCATGCGGGTATTAATCGCGACTGACGCCTGGCATCCGCAGGTTAACGGTGTGGTCCGGACGCTGACCTCGCTCGCGGGCGCCGCCAAGGCCCTCGACGTCGAGATCGACTTCCTGACGCCGGACGGCTTTCCGTCATGGCCGCTGCCGACCTATCCGGGCCTGCGCATCGCGCTGCCAAGGGCTAAGGAGATCGCGCGGCGGATCGAGAAGGCGGCGCCGGAAGCCCTGCACATCGCGACCGAAGGGCCGATCGGTTGGGCCGCGCGGGCCTATTGCCGCCGCAACCGCCTGGCCTTCACGACCTCCTACACCACGCGCTTTCCGGAATACGTCTCGGTGCGGACCGGTATCCCTGAGAGCGTCGGCTATGCCGTGCTGCGCCATTTCCACGATGCCGCCGCCATGACCATGGTGGCGACGCCGTCGCTGCGGCAGGAGCTCTCCGAGCGCGGCTTCAAGCGGCTCGGCTTCTGGACGCGCGGCGTCAACACCGAGCTGTTCCATCCTGACTCTCCGGCAACGCTCGATCTGCCGCGGCCGATCTTCATGACGATGGGGCGCGTGGCGGTGGAGAAGAATCTCGAAGCATTCCTCTCACTCGACCTGCCCGGCACCAAGGTCGTCGTCGGCGACGGCCCGCAGAAGACGCAGCTCGAAAAGATGTATCCGGACGCCGTCTTCCTCGGCGAGAAGAAGGGCGCGGATCTCACCGCCCATCTCGCTGCCGCCGACGTCTTCGTGTTCCCGAGCCTGACCGATACGTTCGGCGTGGTGCAGCTCGAAGCGCTCGCCTGCGGCACGCCGGTTGCGGCGTTTCCGGTGACCGGACCAAAGGACGTCATTGCCGATCATCCGATCGGCGCGATCGACCACGATTTGCGTACGGCCTGTCTGCGCGCGCTCACGATGTCGCGCGAGACCTGCCGCAACTTCGCGCTCGAGCGTTCCTGGGAGAACAGCGCACGCCAGTTCGTCGGCAATCTTACGTCACTTCAGCCCAGCCGTTCGCTGCGCGCTTCGCCGGTCATGGCGCGGCGGCCGGTGCGCGGTTGATCCGAACGTTTTGAACCACAGCGAGAACCTCACCGATGGCTAAGATCATGAACCTTGACGGCACCCAGCAGCTTGACCTCGACCGTGGCACGGTCGAGCAGGCCTATGACCGCTGGGCGCCGGTTTACGACCTCGTGTTCGGAGGCGTGTTCGCCAAGGGCCGGCAGGCGGCGATCGCGGCCACCAACAAGATCGGCGGTCGCGTGCTCGAGGTCGGTGTCGGCACCGGCATTTCGCTGCCGATGTACGCGCCGCATCTGCGCATCTTCGGCACTGACATTTCGGAAGCGATGCTGGACAAGGCGCGCCAGCGCGTCACCGACGGCAAGCTGAAGAACGTCGAGGGGCTCGCGGTGATGGACGCCGAGAAGCTCGAATTCCCCGACAACTCGTTCGACGTCGTGATGGCGCAATATGTCGTCACTGCGGTGCCGAATCCGGAAGTCGCGCTCGACGAATTCGCCCGCGTGCTGCGTCCCGGCGGCGAGCTGATCATTCTCACCCGCGTCAGCGCCGATGCCGGCATGCGCCGTTTCATCGAGCAGAAGCTCCAGCCGGTGGTGCGTCCGCTCGGCTTCCGCACCGCCGAGTTCGCCTGGTCGCGCTATGCGAAATGGCTGGCCGGTGCCAACGGCATCGAGCTCGCCGAGCGCCGCCTGATTCCGCCGCTCGGCCATTTCTCGCTGGTGCGCTTCCGCAAGGTCGACGTCGCCAAGGCGGCGTGAGTCGCCATTCGCGTGAGCGTGCGTCATCGCGTCGCTGCACACTGTCATATGACAAAATGATGATGTCACACGGCGTACATCGAATCCCTGTAAATCCCGTACCCGAAAGCATTTTGGGGGAGAGCATGATCAAGAATTATCTCGAGCAGCTGCGGATCCAGCGCTGGGACGACCATCGCTACTATCACCACAGCCGCATCAATCAGAGCCTGCACTTCGTCAGCGCGCTGAGCTTCCTGTTCGCCTATGTCTGGCTGTTCGTCGATCCCATGATCTCCGCGCTGGTCGGCTGGCTGGTCTCGATGACCTCGCGCCAGGCCGGTCACTTCTTCTTCGAGCCGCACGGCTACGACCACATCAACCAGGCGACGCACGAGCACAAGGAAGAGATCAAGGTCGGCTACAATCTTCAGCGCAAGGTGGTGCTGATGTCGATCTGGGCGCTGTCGCCGCTGGTGCTGTTCCTCGATCCGACGCTGTTCGGCCTGTTCCAGCCCTGGGCGGGTGCGACCGATTTCCTGCGGCAGGTTGCCAAGATCTGGCTGGCGGTCGGGATCGGCGGTCTTCTGTTCCGCACCGTGCATCTGTTCTTCATTCGCGACGTCGAGACCGGCCTCGTCTGGATGTCCAAGATCCTGACCGACCCCTTCCACGATCTGATGCTCTACCGCAACGCGCCGCTGGCGCTGCTGCGCGGCGAGCTGATGGACCCCGGCCTGCATCTCAACCCCGAGCACACGCTGGGCTTGATCTCCGAGCCCAATTTCGAAGAGCAGCACGCCTGAGCGCGCCGCTTCGACCAAGCACTCCGATGTCTGATGGTTGCGTTATGCCCGGGCTGGTCCCGGGCATCCACGTCTTGGGGGCCTCTTCGCCTCTCCCCGCATGCGGGGAGAGGTCGGATCGCATCGGAGATGCGATCCGGGTGAGGGGGAGTCTCCTCGAGTCCAGCCGTCACCGCGGTTGCGGAAGCGGCCCCTCACCCCAACCCTCTCCCCGCGAAGGGCGGGGAGAGGGGGAGGAGAGGGCGGTGCTCGCGGCGCAGCGTGAGTGTGGTAAAGCCTCAGCGCCCGAAGCGCTTGGCCAGCATCTCTTTCAGGATTTGCCGCTTGATGCCCTTGTTGGTGAGCGCGGCATCGTGCCACCAGAAGCCGTCGGCTTTCATCTTCTCCGCGGCGCGGACGAAGCGGTCGGCGACCTCGGCGAAGTCGGCGTCGGTGTAGTTCAGACTGAAGATCAGCCGTCCGGTGCCGACCCAGCTCAGCGACAGGCCTTCGGCGCGCAAATAGTATTGCAGCATCCAGTTGTAGCGGGATGGCTCGGTGTATTTCACCGTCCAGATCGACGACAGATTGGCGACCTGCACCGGCAGGCCGGCATCGGTCAGCATCTGGTTGAGCTTTTGCGCGCGGCCGTTCCAGGTCTCGTCCAGGTGGTCATAGACGGCGCGGAAGTTCGGGCTGGCGAGCCTGCTCAAGAACTCGTCCATCGCCGTCATGACGTAGGGATGCGAGTTGAAGGTGCCGCGGGCGAAGCAGACGTCGGCGGGGCGGTCGTCGCGGAAGCGGCGCATCAGCTCCTTCTTGCCGCAGACCACGCCGACCGGCAGGCCGCCGGCGAGGCTCTTGCCGTAGGTCACCATGTCGGCGCGCACGCCAAAATATTCCTGGGCGCCGCCGGCAGCCAGCCGAAAGCCGACGAACACCTCGTCGAAGATCAGCACGATGCCGCGCTCGGTGCAGACCTGGCGCAGCTTCTTCAGCCAGTCGGTATAGGCCGCGCGGTCGAAGTTGCCGCCGCGGGAGGAATCGACCAGCGCGGAATCGCCGGGCGCGTTGGAATTGGGATGCAGCGCCTGGAGCGGGTTGACCAGCACGCAGGCGATGTCGCGACGGGTGCGCAGCACGTGCAGCGTCTTCTCGGACATTTCGGCGAGGGTGTAGGTCTCGTGCGCGGTGATCGGGTTGCCGACGCCGGGCTGCACGTCGCCCCACCAGCCGTGATAGGCGCCGGCAAACCGGACGAGATGCGTACGCTTGGTGTGGTAGCGCGCGAGCCGCACCGCCTGCATGACGGCCTCGGTGCCGGACATGTGGAAGGAGACTTCGTCAAGGCCCGAGATCTGGCAGAGGCGAGTCACGTTCTCGAGGATGACGGAATGGTAGGGTCCGAGCACGGGGCCGAGCGCGTGGGCCCGCTTTTCGGATCCCTCGATGCACTCCTTGTAGAAGTCGTTGCCGAAGATGTTGACGCCGTAGGAGCCCGTGAGGTCGTAGGAGACGTTGCCGTCGACGTCCTTGACGGTGACGCCGCTCGACGACTCCATGAAGGTCGAGGTGCCCAGGTGCTCGCGGACGAGACGCGAGAACTGGAACGGCACGCGGTAGGTCTCGGTGAAGTGCAGGTCGGAGATCTTCTCCGCCGCTTCCTTCGTCATCGCGCGGCCCTTGGGGTAGCGCTCGGCGTAGAGGGCGGCGAGACGGAAGAAGCCGTCGTGGCGTTGCGTGGCGACGTTCGCCGGTGCGCCGTCGCAGGCAAAATAGTCGTTGATGTCGAACTCGTAGAACGGGACCAGCCGCGCCACCCGGCGCGACATCTTGGAGTGCCCGGAGAGCGACCGGTGCTTGGCGCGGGACAGCTCGATCCGCGCTTTCAGCTTCGGGAAGACGGCGGCAGCGCTGGCTGCGGCGGCCACGGACAAAGAGAGAATCGGGAGTGTCGTTTCCATGACAACAAGCGCTAACCGGACCAGCTGACAGATTCATGACAGTCAAAGCCCTCATTGCCTCTTTCACCCAGCAGGAAGACCTCAACTTCCTGTTGACCAACCGCATCCCCCGCGCCGCGCTGACCCGCTTTATGGGCTGGTTCTCCAAGATCGAGAACCCGCTGGTCCGTGACGGCTCGATCGCGCTGTGGAAGCTGTTCTCCGACCTCGATCTGTCGGAGGCGCGCAAGTCACATTTCAAGAGCTTGCACGATTGCTTCACCCGGGAGCTCAAGCCGGGCCTGCGGCCGTTCGATTCCGATCCCGCGGTCGTCGCCAGTCCCTCCGACGGCATCGTCGGTGCCCATGGGCGGATCGCCGACACCGAGCTGTTCCAGGTCAAGGGCGCGCCCTATTCGCTGCTCGATCTGCTCGGCGACTCCGCGCTGGTCGACCAGCACCGCAACGGTTCCTTCGTCACGCTGCGGCTGACGTCGAGCATGTATCATCGTTTCCACGCGCCCTCAGACGCGCATATCGAGCGCGTCACGCTGATCCACGGCGACGTCTGGAACGTCAACCCGATCGCGCTGAAGCGGGTCGAGCGCCTGTTCTGCAAGAACGAGCGCGCGGTGATCCGTACGCACCTTGCGACCGGCGAGGCCGTGACACTGGTGCCGGTCGCCGCGATCCTGGTCGCCAGCATCCGCCTGCACTTCCTCGACATGGTGCTGAACGCGCAGACAAAGGGGCCGGTCAATTTCGCCTGCGACGTCAACGTGACGAAGGGCGAGGAGCTCGGCTGGTTCGAGCACGGCTCGACCATCATAATCCTCGCGCCCGGCGATTTTTCATTCTGCGACGGCATCGCCGAAGGCACGCGCATCCGCGCGGGTCAAGCGCTGCTGAGAGAAAACTAGCCTTCAATCCGCCGTCTCGGCCGCCTATATCGTCCGCGGGGACGATCTGACACGGCGAGACTTTTCGATGGCGCGGGCGCCGGTGATGGCGGCGGGTGGTATTGTGCTGCGGCGTGGTGCGACGCCGCTGATCGCGGTCGTGCGCCAGCGCAAGCGCAACGAATGGGTCTTGCCCAAGGGCAAGCTCGACGACGGCGAGACGCCAAAGGCGGCCGCGCATCGCGAGGTACTGGAGGAGACCGGCCACGACGTCGCCATCCACGAATTTTTGGGCACGCTCGTCTACCAGTCCGGCGGGCGCTCCAAGGTCGTGCATTTCTGGCGCATGGAAGCCGAGGGCGGGCCGGTCCGCAAGCTCATGAACGACATCAAGGCGGTCGACTGGCTGACGCTGGAGGATGCGATCGCACGCCTGTCGCGCGAATATGAGCGCGCCTTCCTGGTGCAGATCGGCCCGATCGCGCTCGCCGCCGCAGGCCTCACGCCGGCCGAAGCCGAAATCACACCGCCACTCGCAACCGACGACGTCGACGCCGCCATGCAGACGTTGACACCAGCCGAAGCCGCCTCCATCGACGAGCTGCCCCACGGTCTGTTGCAGAAGGTGAGAGCATGGCTTCGCGGCGAGGCGTGAGCTCTCTTCACCTCGCCCCGCGTTGACGGTGCACCCTCGCCCCTTGTGGGCCCCTTGTGGGAGAGGGGGGCTTTGCGAAGCAAAGCCGGGTGAGGGGTCTCTCTCCGCGCGTGAAGCTGTCGATGAGTTTTCGCGGATAGAACCCCTCATCCGGCGCTTCGCGCCACCTTCTCCCACAAGGGGAGAAGGAAAAAAGTCACCGCCGCTCTTTCTTCTCCTTTGGCGCCGGCGCCGGTTTTCGCTGTGGGGCAGGCCGTTGCGCGCCCGGCAGGCGCTGCTGCAATCCGGGCTGGCGCTGCGCCGCGCCTGGCTGCGGCTGGGCCGCGGGCGCCGTTCCCGATGGGCCCGGCTGCAATCCCGTGCGCGGCATCGTGCCGGGTTGCGGCGGGACCACGCCGCTCGGCTGCTGCGGAGTCTGTCCGGTGCGCGGCGCGCCTGCCGGCCGTCCCGCACCTTGTTGCTGACCCTGACCCGCGCGCGGCGTACCCGGCTGCACGGCGCCGCCTTGTCCTTGCCGTTGCGGCGGCTGCGCGCCTTGACGGTTCGGCGTGCCCGGCTGCTGCTGGCCCGGACGGTTCTGACCGGGTTGGCCGTTCGGCCGCTGCGGCTGTTGTCCCGGCGTCGGCCGCAATTGTTGTTGCTGCGGCTGGAGCGGACGTGGAATGCGGCTGCTTGCCCCCGGATTGGCACGGCGGAAGTCGCGCTGCTCGGTAACGATCTGGCGGCCCGCGGTCTGCGCCAGATGCACCTGGCTGACGAAGCCGCGGTCGCGCGCGATCTGCTGCGGCGCGATCGTGATCGGCACCGCGGCAAAGCGCATGCCGCCGGCGCCGCCCGCGCCCGGCCGGATCGCAAAGCCGCCCGCACCTTGCGTCAGCGCGCCGAGCCGCGTGCCGTTGCTGCGGTCGGCGACGTCGATGTGCCCGACGCGGCCGTCGGCATCGGGATAGAGCTTGATGTTGACGTTGTTCGCGCTGTTCGCGGCCGCGCCCACGGGCACGTCGATGACACCGGTGGTGCCGCGGATGCCGAGCGTCGCCGTCGGCGTCGTGATCTTCATGTCGCCGGTTTTCGCCACCGCCGCGGCGACGAAGGCGACCGTGCCCTTGCCGATGTCGACGATCGCCGAATTCTGCTTGCCGCCGTCCTCATAGACGTAATTGTCGACGGTGATCGTGGCGCTGGCCGAGAGGTTGAACGTGGTCGCATCGTTGAAGGTGATGCCGAGCGAGGAATTCGACGAGGTCCGCACGACGTCGTTGAGATAGATGTCGTCGCGGATCTTGAGCGGATATGAATTCTTGTCGCGGATCACGGTCGCGATGCCCGTCACGGCCGCGACGTTGCCGATCGGTTCGACGGTGGCGGGCTGCGCGTCCGCCGCCGGTGTCGGCGAGGCTGCCGGCGTCGAGGAGGGCGCGGGTGCCGGCTGGGCTTGCGGCTGGACTTGCGGCTGCGCCTGCGCAAGCTCGATTGTATCGGATGCAGATGCCACGCTCGCGCCGGCCAGCGGCAACGCCAGCAGCGGAAGCGCGAACACGAAGCGGCGCCAGGCCACGATAAAAGTCACGAGGATGTCCCGGTGAGAAGCGCGAGGCGAGATCGCCCGATATCAGCCGGGAATGGCTGAATGGCGGATGAACGCCTATCGCACGGGGGCGGTGAACGTTCAAATGCCACGTCCCTGCATGAGGGACGTGGCGCCATCATAAGAACAAGAACGCTTTGCGACCGCGGTGGGTGACGCCCTCGGCGTCAGCTCACGCGCTTCCAGGTCTGGCCGCCGCAGAACATGCCGCCGAAGGCGCAGCCCTGCACGCGCATCGCGTTCGGGCCCTTCATCGCGATGGTGGAGTCGTAGTTGCGGCCGGAGTCGGGATCGTGGATGCGGCCGCTCCACTTCGAGCCCTCGGGCTTCATGTTGATCAGGATGCGCTCGTTGGACTTCTCGGCATAGCCGCAGAGATTGGCGCCGCACTGCTCGACGCGAACGTTGCCCTTGTTCTCTTCGGTCGCCCACACGCCGAGCGGGGTGTTCGTAGCCGGGGCGGGCGTGGTGGCAACCGGGGCTGGAGCGGGCGCAATTGCGACTGGCGCAGGCGCAGCAGCGGGAGCTGCAATGGGCGCAGGCTGCGCCGGCGTATCGAAGCCGACGGAAGGCGCGGCGGCAACGGTTGTGGCGGGCGCGGCGACGGCCGGTGCGGTCGCCTGGACGGGTGCCTGCTGCACGGGCTGCGGCTGTACCGGAGCCGGCGCGGGCTGAGCGGTCGTGGTCGTTGCCGGCGTGGTGTCGTCATCGTCCTTGGAGCCAAGGCCGTTGAGGTTGATGTTGTTCAGCTTGATCGGCTTGTCCGACAGGCCCGGCGCGACGATGGTCACGCAGTCGAGCGAAGCGCAGTTGCGCGGCGTCTCGATGCGGATGTGCTGGCCCTCGATCTGGAACGAGATCGAGTTGCCGGCATGCGCGACGGCGGTCGAAGCTAGGAAGAGCGCGGTGGTGGCGACATAGAGCTTGTTCATGACAACCTCCCAGATTGCGTGGTGCCGATATGAACTGAAGTCGGCGTTGGACTAAGCGTGGTTCGACCCTATGCCTCGCTCGTCCTGCCTTCTGTGATGGACGTCACAACGGCTTCGCGCTCCTCGGGTGAGGCAGCGCAAATTCAGCCGCCGCCCGTCTGCGCAACATGGTCACAAGGGGAGAAGGGAAGGCGGGCCCTTCGATGGACGCTGCTAGATCATGCCGAGCACGATGGCGCCGACAAAGGCCATAGCGAGATACGCGGTGATAACGCTCAGTCTTCCGACGAACGTCATGAGGTCGCTCCCTCTGTTCGCGTCCTTTCGCGCCCAACGATAGCTAACAGAACGTCTCCCTGCCAAAAAAGTCAGCCTTGCTGTCTTTCATCCGAAGCGTGGTCGCGCCTGCGGGCCAACATGGTTAAAAAAAGCTGAAATCAATACGTTGAAGAGTCTTTAAGTAAATTCACCGAACCTGCGTGCATGACGCGCGGAGTTCGTTTGTATCTCGTCGGCTCCATCGTCCTTGTTTCGCTTGCGGGTTGCGGACGCGGCTTTTTCCAGGCCGAACGTGAACCGTGGCGGGCCGAGGCCGAAGCGGCATGCCTGAAGTCCGGCGCGGTGAAGGAGAGCGCGGAGATCGTCCGGATCGAGCCGATCTCCGGCCCCGGCATGTGCGGCGCCGAGTTCCCGCTGAAGGTCGCCGCCATCGGCGAAGGCTCCAGCAGCTACGGCTTTGCGGACGAGGAATTGCGCCCGCCAGGAAGCGTCGGCAACCAGCCGCGCTGGCCGGTAACGCAGCCGCGATCCGGCTATCCGCAACGTCAAAACTATCCGGAGAGCGCCGTGCGCCAGCCGTCCGGCTACGGCGCGTCATCCGGCCCGGTTTCGCTCAGCGCGCCCGGCGTGGCGCCGCAGGAGGACGAGATCGACCTGCCGCCCGAGGGGATCGATGCCGCTGGCGCGGCGCGCTACATGAATGCGCCGAGCTATCCGGCTCGGCCGCCCGGTCCGGCCCCGTATTCGCAGGCCCCCGCACAGCAACCGCTGCCGCGACTCGGTCCGGCACAGGGCAATCCGGTCACCGCCGTCGGCCCGGTCGCGGTGAAACCGGTCGCGACGCTGGCCTGTCCGATCGTGTCCGAGCTCGACCGCTGGTTCGCCGACACCGTGCAGCCATCGGCGATGCGCTGGTTCGGCGCCCGCGTCGTCGAGATCAAGCAGATCTCCGCCTATTCCTGCCGCGGCATGAACGGCAATTCGCATGCCCACATCTCCGAGCACGCCTTCGGCAACGCGCTCGACATCGCGGCCTTCGTGCTTGCCGACGGCCGCGGCGTCACGGTGAAAGATGGCTGGCGCGGCATGCCGGAAGAGCAGGGCTTTCTGCGCGACGTGCAGTCGGGCGCGTGCGCGCATTTCACCACCGTGCTGGCGCCGGGCTCCAACGTCTATCACTACGATCACATCCACGTCGATTTGATGCGCCGCGCCAGCCGCCGCCTGATCTGCCAACCGGCTGCAGTCTCCGGCGAAGAAGTCGCCGGGCGGGCGCAGCGGCGCAGTCCTTATGCGAACACGCGCGATCCGTATGTCACCGGCTCGCTCGGCCGCAAGACCACGACACGCAAGCACGAAGAAGACGAGTACGCGGACGATTAGGCGGACGCAGCTTCCCTACAAGCCCGGATGGAGCGCAGCGCAATCCGGCGAGAGGTGTTCCCGCATTCCGCTTCGCTCCATGCGGCTACGATGTACGACCATGTGAACCAAATGCCCGCCGATATCGTCCGCTATCTCACCCACCCGCAAGTGCAAATCGATCCTGATGTGCCCGTGCCGCAATGGGGCCTCAGCCCTATCGGACGCGCGCGTACTGAAGCACTGGCGCATGCGGGCTGGCTCGCCAACACCACGCAGATCATTTCCAGCGGCGAGCGCAAGGCGATCGAGACCGCCGAGATAATTGCCACAAGGCTCGGCATCATGATCGAGATCCGCGAGGCCATGCACGAGAACGACCGCTCGGCGACTGGCTTCCTGAAGCCGGCCGAGTTCGAGGCGGTCGCCGATCAGTTCTTCGCGCGACCTGATCTCAGCGTCCGCGGCTGGGAGCGCGCGGTGGATGCGCAGGCGCGCATCGTGCGCGAAGCCGAGGCTGTGCTGGCCCGCAATTGTCCCGGCGATGTCCTCTTCGTCGGCCACGGCGCCGTCGGCACGCTGCTGTTCTGCCACTATGCCGGCCATTCCATCGATCGCATCCACGATCAGCCGGCTGGCGGCGGCAATTGCTTTGCGTTCGCCCGGGACGGACGAAATGTCCTGTATGGGTGGCGCAAGATGGAAGAGGTCGGGGCGTAGCCCTACGGTGTTAGAAAGTCATGTCGAGGTCGGCTTCGACGGTGCGAGAACTAGCCCCATGCACCGCTGCACCTCGCCTGGGACGTTGTAGGTTCGCATGATATGGCGGCTGTCGCGCAAGCCGGTCGCCTCACGTTGCACCACGAACATCCAGAGCGCCTGGCCGGCTTCCATCACCAGCTTGCTCCTGGCCGGTTGCATTGAGGCCGGCGTCCCCGAGAGCGCGTGTGTGGCGTCGAACTCGCGCAAACGCGCAAGCGTCTGTTCGAGTGTGCGGCCCATCCGTCCAAGCGCTGAGGCCTGTTCCCGAACGATCTCATAATGGAGGATATCGACCGGCGGGCGAAGATCACGGGACATGGCGTCAATATAGTGTCGCGGGATCGGCCTGCGCAACGCATGGCCCGCTGCTGCTACTTCGCCCGATACGCCGCCAGAAACATCCGGGTCGCGCTGTCGATGACTTCAGCCTTGCGTTCCTCCGACGGCGCGGGTGCGGCCTGGAAGACGAAGGGGAGGAAGAGTGAGGCCTTGCACAGTTCCATGAACTGCGAGGCGGCAAGATCGCAGTCGTCGATCTTGAGATCGCCGGAAGCGACATGGGCTTTGAGATATTCGGAGAGCCGGTTGATGGTCTTGTCCAGCACGCGCAGGTAATAGCGGCGGCCGACGTCGGGCATGCGCTCGGCGATCGCCATCACGGTGCGGATCGCCGATCCGCCGCCGGGCCGGCAGAGCAGGTGGATGTAGGCCTGCCCGAAATCCTTCAGCGTGGTCTCGGCATCGCGCGCGGGATCGAAATTGAACACGACCTGGCCGTACTGGAGCGCTTCCTGCTCGAGGATGGCTTCGAACAGCGCGCATTTGTCGGCGAAGTAGACGTAGAGCGTGCCCTTGGAAACGGTGGCCGCGCGCGCGATCTCGCCCATGCTGGCGCCGTCGAAGCCGAAATCCATGAACACCTTGCGGGCGCCATCCAGGATCTGGCGGCGCTTGGAGCTGTCCTCTTCAGAGACGACGTTCAGATGTTCGCGGTCGGCTGCAACCATTGGTTTAGGGTCTCGAAAGGTTTTGGTTCGGGTTTTGGACCATGAAACCCAATGAAAGGATTCGGGCCAGTACGGTGCGCTCGGAATAAATCTATATTGACCGAACCGTTCGGTCAATGATATTTGGGACGGCGAGAGGAACAGGCCGGGCGACGGCCCGTCCGGATCGCGCTTTTTTGTTGGGGAGGCCTTTATGGCCACATCGAGAGACCAGGCTGCGCGCGTGCTTCGCCAGGAAGCGGCGGAAACGACGCCTGAGCAGGCCGGCGGTGAAGTTGCGACTGAAAAATCCGCCGCGCTCGCCGAGCAGCTGCGCTCCCATGTGGCTGAAGAGACCAAGCGCCGCACCAGCGAGGCGCCGGAGAAGCCCGTGACCGACAAGCCGGCTCCTGCCGCGCCTGCGCCGGGCGCTCCCGCCACCGCGGGCGCCCCCAAGTCCGGCAAGCGCAAATTCGTCCTGATGGGCGTCGGCCTCGTGCTGGCGCTCGCGGCCGCGAGCTATGCCGGCTACTACACGCTGGTCGGCCGCTTCTACGTCTCCACCGACGACGCCTACGTCCGCGCCAACAACACCATGCTGGGGGCGCGCGTCGCCGGCCACATCTCCTCGATCCTCGCCGGCGACAACACCTTGGTGCGCGCCGGCGATATCGTCCTGCGCATCGACGACGGCGACTACAAGATCGCAGTCGATGCCGCTGCGACCCGGATTGCGACCCAGCAGGCCACCATCGATCGCATCGGGCGCCAAGTCGCGGCGCTCGACAGCCAGGTCGCACAGGCCAAGGCGCAGTCCGTGTCCGCTGAAGCGGGTTTGAAGCGCGCCGATCTCGATTATGAGCGCCAGCAGGCGCTGAACAGCAAGGGCTTTGCCTCGCGCGCCACCTTCGAAACCTCGGAGGCCGGGCGCGACCAGGGCGCCGCCGCGGTCAAGGCCGCGCAAGCCGCTTATGACGTCGCCGTCAGCAATGTCGACGTCGCCAAGGCGCAGCAGGCCGAAGCGCAGGCGCAGCTCGCCGAGCTTAAGACCACGCTCGCCAAGGCGGAGCGTGATCTCGGCTTCACCGCGGTGCGCGCGCCGGTTGACGGCACATTCTCGAACCGCCTGGTCAGTGCCGGCGACTTCGTCGCGGTCGGCCAGCGGCTCGGCAACGTCGTGCCGCTCGACAACGTCTATATCGACGCCAATTTCAAGGAAACCCAGCTCAAGCGCATCCGCCCCGGCCAGCCGGTGACGATCAAGGTCGATGCCTACGGCATGCGCAAGTTCACGGGCGTCGTCGACAGCATCGCGGCGGGCGCGGGCTCGGTGTTCACGCTGCTGCCGCCGGACAACGCCACCGGCAACTTCACCAAGATCGTGCAGCGCGTGCCGGTCCGCATCCGCGTGCCGAAGTCGGTCGCCAGGCAGAACCTGCTCCGCGCCGGCATGTCGGTCTATGCGAGCGTCGACACCAACAAGGGCGCCGCCGACGCCGACAGCGAGATCGATCTCGACGATCCCACCGCGGTCCATCCGCAGTAGGCGCGCTTCAAGCGCTGCGAGGCCAGACCATGGCGACCGCCACGACTGCTTCACCTGCCATGATGGGCAACCCCGCTTCGGAGCGCATCGCGCCGAAGCGGCTGATCGCCTTCATCATCATGGTGTTCGGGATGTTCATGTCGATCCTGGACATCCAGATCGTCTCGGCCTCCTTGAGCGAAATCCAGGCCGGCCTGTCGGCGAGCTCGAGCGAAGTCTCCTGGGTCCAGACCGCCTATCTGATCGCCGAAGTGATCGCGATCCCGCTGTCGGGATTTTTGTCGCGCGCTTTCGGCACCCGTCTCCTGTTCGCGATCTCGGCCGCCGGCTTCACCTTATCGAGCCTGCTCTGCGGCTTTGCCACCACCATCGAGGAGATGATCCTCTGGCGCGCGCTCCAGGGCTTTCTCGGCGCCGGCATGATCCCGACGGTGTTCGCCTCGGCCTACACCGTCTTCCCGCGCTCGAAATTCCACATCGTCGGTCCGATCATCGGCCTCGTCGCGACCCTGGCGCCGACCATCGGGCCGACGGTCGGTGGCTACATCACCGATCTGATGTCGTGGAACTGGCTGTTCTTCATCAACGTCGTGCCCGGCATCGGCATCACCATCGGCGTGCTGGCGTTGGTCGATTTCGACGAGCCGCATTTCGAATTGCTGGACCGCTTCGACTGGTGGGGCCTGATCTTCATGGCCGGCTTCCTCGGCGCGCTCGAATATGTGCTGGAGGAAGGCCCGCAATGTGAATGGCTCCAGGACACCTCCGTCGCGATCTGCGCCGCGGTCTGCGCGGTGTCGGCGGTCGCCTTCTTCTGGCGCGTGCTGACGGCCGCCGAGCCGATCGTCGATCTCCGCGCGTTTGACAACCGCAATTTCGCGGTGGGCTGCGTGCTGCAATTCTGCATCGGCATCGGGCTCTATGGCCTGACCTACATCTATCCGCGCTACCTCGCCGAAGTGCGCGGCTACAGCGCGCTGATGATCGGCGAGACCATGTTCGTCTCCGGCATCACCATGTTCCTGGTTGCGCCGCTAGTCGGCCGGCTGATGCTGAAATTCGACATGCGCTACATGATCGCGTTCGGGCTGATCGTGTTCGCGATCGGCTCCTACCAGATGACCTGGATCACGCGCGACTATGATTTCTACGAGCTGTTGATACCGCAGATCCTGCGCGGCGTCGGCATGATGTTCGCGATGGTGCCGACCAACAACATCGCGCTCGGCACATTGGCCCCGGACCGGGTGAAGAATGCCTCGGGCCTGTTCAACCTGATGCGCAATCTCGGCGGCGCGGTCGGGCTCGCCGTCATCAACACCGTGCTCAACGACCGCACCGACCTCCACATCACGCGCCTCCAGGAGCGCGTGACCTGGGGCAATGCGACCGCGACCGAAACCCTGAACATGTTCATGCAGAAGTTTCAGGGGCTTGGCGACGCCACGCTGATGGCGATGAAGCAGCTCTCCCAGCTCGTGCACCGGCAGGCCGTGGTGATGAGCTTTGGCGACGCCTTCTTCGTGCTGACGCTGTTCTATCTCGGCCTCAGCCTGCTGGTCACGCTCCTGAACAAGCCGGCCTCGCTGACCGGCGGCGGCGACGCGCATTAAATTTGCAACACTCGCGCGTGATCTCGCGCGAGCTGTATTGCAAATTGCAAACGACACATCTATAAAGCGCACCTCATTGAATCGAACCGGGGAGGGATTTGCATGATTTCGTCGCATTCGCAGATCGCATGCCCGCGCTCGATGTTCTGGCTCGGTATGTGCTCGGCCTTTTAGAGGCCAATTCCGCCAGCTTCGATTGGGCTCCAAGTCCCGATCGCTCCGCTCCCCAAGTCAAAATCAAACTGAAGTGACGCCGTTCCGGCTCTGGTTGCCGGCCTGCGTCCATCAATGGAGCCGGCCCGCACCAGAAGCGGCCGGATGATGCCATGACCGCTCTGTCAAAAAAGCCCGCGGCGATACGCGTGGTGCTGCCCTTCGTGTTCCGGCACTGGCTGAAGCAGCCGGGGCGTACGCTTGTCATCGCTGTTGGCCTGTTGGGTGCCACCATCGCCGACCTGTTCATGCCGGTGTTTTCGGGCCATCTGGTCGACGCGTTGACGCAAGGTCCATCCGATCCCGACGCGCGCCACGCCGCGCTGGTGGCGTTGGGCGGCATCGTGGCGCTGGGCGCAGCCTCGATGGTGCTGCGGCTGGCCGGCCTCCAGGTGATCGTGCCGTTCACGCTGAAGATCATGTCCGAGGTCGCCGAGGGCGCCTTCATGCGCGTGCAGCGCTTCTCGACCGACTGGCACGCCAACTCCTTCGCCGGCTCCACGGTGCGCAAGATCACGCGTGGCATGTGGGCGCTCGACCTGTTGAACGACACTATCCTGCTGGCGCTGGCGCCTTCGCTGTTCGTGCTGATCGGATCGATGATCCTGCTCGGGGTGCACTGGGCCTCGCTCGGCGTTGTGATCGCGCTCGGTGCGCTGGCCTATGTCACGATGACGGTGCTGTTCTCGACGCGCTACATCGCGCCGGCCGCGCGAATCTCCAACGCCTGGGACACCAAGGTCGGCGGAACGCTGGCGGATGCGCTGAGCTGCAACGCGGTAGTGAAATCGTTCGGCGCCGAAGCGCGCGAGGATGCGCGGCTCGCCCGCGTCATCAGCCGCTGGCGCGTGCGCGTGCGGCGGACCTGGCTGCGCTACAACTACACCGCCATGTCGCAGCTCTCGCTGCTGCTATGCCTGCGCGCGTCCGTGATCGGCGGCTCGGTGCTGCTGTGGATGTCGGGACACGCCTCGCCGGGCGACGTCACGTACGTTCTGACGAGCTACTACGTCATCCACGCTTATCTGCGCGACGTCGGCATGCACATCAACAACCTCCAGCGCTCGGTCAACGATATGGAGGAGCTGGTGGCAATCCATGACGAGCCGATCGGGATTGTAGATGCCGCTGATGCGCGGCCGATCGCGATCGAGGGCGGCGAGATCGTGTTCGACGACGTCACGTTCCATTATGGCGGCCATCGCGCGCCGCTGTACGACGGACTGTCGGTGTCGATCCGCGCCGGCGAACGGGTCGGTCTCGTCGGCCGCTCCGGCTCCGGCAAGACCACCTTCGTCAAGCTGGTGCAGCGGCTCTATGACGTCACCGATGGTCGCGTCCTGATCGACGGGCAGGACATCGCCAAGGCCACGTAGCAATCGCTGCGCAGCCAGATCGCGATCGTGCAGCAGGATCCGATCCTGTTCCACCGCTCGCTCGCCGAGAACATCGCCTATGGCCGGCCGGGCGCCGGCCTGGAGGCGATCGAGCAGGCGGCGCGGCTTGCGAATGCGCACGATTTCATCCTGCGCCTGCCCAAGGGCTACGGCACGCTCGTCGGCGAGCGCGGCGTGAAACTGTCGGGCGGCGAGCGGCAGCGCGTGGCGCTGGCGCGCGCGTTCCTGGCGGATGCGCCGGTGCTGATTTTGGACGAGGCGACTTCGAGCCTCGACTCGGAATCGGAGGCGCTGATCCAGCAGGCGATGGAGCGGCTGATGAAGGGCCGGACCTCGATCGTGATCGCGCACCGGCTGTCGACGGTGCGGAGCATGGATCGGATCCTGGTGTTCGACCGCGGTGAGATCGTCGAGCAGGGCACCCATGCCGTGCTCGCGGCCAAGCCCGGCGGCATCTATCGCGGCCTGTTCGAGCGCCAGGTGGTGGAGCTTGGGCACATCGCAGCAGCGGAATGAGGAATGGCGCGTGGTTGACGGACGAAGGTCCGGAAACCGCGCCGCCAGGGAATGCCGTTAAGGATGAATTGACATGAAAGACCTGACACACGGCTCAATCGCTAGCCACATCCTGCACATGGCGCCGCCGATCATGGTCGGCATGGTCACGATCATGGTCTGCCAGCTGGTCGATCTGTACTTCGTTTCGGGATTGGGCGACGCAGCCGTTGCGGGCGTCGCCGCGGCCGGCAACGCGGGCTTTCTCGTCAACGCGCTGATGCAGGTGCTCGGCGTCGGCACGGTGGCGCTGATCGCGCATGCCGTGGGACGCAAGGATCGGCTAGATGCCAACCTGATCTTCAACCAGGCGATCGTGCTGTCAGTGCTGTTCGGCCTGTTGACCCTGGTTGCAGGTGTCGCGCTGTCGCGCGTCTACATGCGTTCGATTGCCGCGGATCAAGCCACGATCGAGGCGGGGACCACTTATCTGTTGTGGTTCATGCCCGCTCTCGCGCTGCAATTCGCTACCCAGGTGATGGGATCTGCGTTGCGCGCCACCGGCATCGTGCGTCCCGCCATGCTGGTGCAGGCGCTTGCCGTCGTCATCAACATCGCGCTGGCGCCGGTGCTGATCTTGGGTTGGGGTACCGGACACGCGCTCGGTGTCGCCGGAGCGGGCCTTGCGAGCTCGATCGCCGTCTTCATCGGCGTGCTGATGCTGCTGGCGTATTTCCGCAAGCTGGAGCGCTATGTCGCCTTCAATCCGGCGCAGTGGCGTCCGCAGGCGCATCATCTGAAGCGCATCCTCAATGTCGGTCTGCCTGCCGGCGGCGAGTTCGCGATGATGTTCATCTTCATGGCGGTGGTCTATTTCGTGCTGCGCGATTTCGGCGCGGCGGCGCAGGCGGGGTTCGGGATCGGACAGCGCGTCTTGGGCCTGATCCAGATGCCGGCGCTTGCAGTTGCGCTCGCCGCCGGGCCGATCGCCGGCCAGAACATGGGCGCCGAAAATGGCGAGCGCGTGCGGGAAACCTTCGTCAAGGCGGCGCTGATCACCAGTGTCGTGATGATCGGCTTCATGTGCCTCGCGCAGTTGAAGCCGGAGGTCCTGCTTGCCGGATTCTCGAACGACCGGGAAACGATGGCGATCGCTTTCCTGTTCCTGCGGATCATTTCGCTCAACATGGTGGCACAGGGCCTGATCTTCACCTGCTCGAGCATGTTCCAGGGCCTCGGCAATACCAAGCCGGTACTGTGGAGTTCGGCAACGCGCGTGTTCACCTATTCGCTGCCGGCGATCTGGCTGTCGACGCGGCCGGGCTTCCGGATGGAGCACGTCTGGTACCTGTCGATCGCCGCGACCACGCTACAGGCCGCGTTGAGCCTGTGGTTGTTACGCCGCGAATTCGGGAAGCGTCTGGTGTTGCCCCGGCAGGCGGAGGCTGCGGAGCAGGCCGGGCCTGAGCCCGTGGCGCCACCCGCACGCGCGCCGGCGTAGCGATCTTGTTCTCTCCCCACGGCTCCGGCTAATTTGCGGCGCCGTGGGGGTAGCGGATCTGCAAGGGGCTGAATGACCGGGGTGTTGAACGAGCAGCGGCTCAATTTCTGGCTCTCCGCGATCTGGGCGGCGCGCTATCGCACGCCGGCCCGCTTCGTCGCGCTGATCGCGCTGCTCCTGCCGTGGACGACGACGGGGCTGACTTTTGCGCTCGTGCCCTGGCTGATCGCTTTCGCGTTCGTCGATCTCCGCGAATTTCCGCGCTCGCTGCTCCGCCCGATCTGCCTGCTGCCGATCGCGCTGTTCGTCCTCGCACTTGCCGGCACACTCTGGTCGGATGCGCCCTGGGCCGAGCGGCTGCATGCGATCGGGCCCTCGGCGAAGCTGTTGGTGATCCCGCTCCTGATCTACCAGTTCGAGCGCTGGCCCTACGGCAACTGGGTGTTTTCCGCGTTCCTGGTGTCCTGTACGCTATTGATGCTGTACTCCTTCGCGGTCGCGATCGACCCCGGCCTCTCGCTAAAGCTCTATCTGTCGCGCGGGCCCTACAAGGTCGAGAGCGGGATCGCGGTGCGCAACTATATCGACCAGAGCCAGGAGTTCGCGCTCTGCGCGATCGCGCTGGTCTATCCGATCGCGAGGTTGCTCCGCGAAGGCCGCGTTCGCGTCGCGGCGCTGCTCGCGGTATTGGCGGTCGGCTTCCTTGCCAACATGATGTTCGTCGTGGTCTCGCGCACGGCGCTGGTGACGCTGCCGATCCTGCTCGTGGCGTTCGCGCTGCTGCATCTGCGCTGGCGCACGGCCCTGCTCGCCGCCGGTGCGATGGGGCTATTGGCCGTGCTGTTGTGGAACGTCTCGCCGCATCTGCGCGCGACGGTGGCGAAGTTCAACGGCGACTATGAGCTCACTGCCGTTGAGAACGAGGTTAGCGGCATGGGATCGCGGCTGGAGTTTTGGCGCAAGTCCGTTGGCTTCGTGGCCGTCGCGCCGTTATTCGGTCACGGCACCGGTGCAACCCGCGGCCTGTTCGAACGCGCCGCGGCAGATGAGGTCGGAATGCGTGCGCAGGTCGTGAGCGATCCCCATAATCAGACCCTCAGCGTTGCCGTGCAGTGGGGCGCAGCCGGTGTCCTCATCCTCTATGCGCTATGGTTTGCGCATCTGTTGCTGTTCCGCCGCGGCGAGGGACTGTCCTGCTGGATCGGGCTCCTGGTCGTGGTGCAGAACATGCTGTCCTCGCGTCAACTCGCACCTGTTCGATTTCGCTACGGGCTGGATCTACGTGCTCGGCGTCGGCGTTGCCGGCGGCATGGCGCTCGCGAAGAAACCGAAGCCTTAGTGTGTACCGATGCTGTTCCAGACGAGGACGGCGCCAGACAGTGCCAAGAGGCCGAGCACGACGTCGCCGAAATGCTTGTCGCTCAGCGCGTGATAGACGCGCGCACCGGCCCATGCCCCGGCAAGCGTGCCGGGAAACGCGACCAGCGCGAGCCAGACCACCTTGAACGCGACGAGGCCTGAGGCCGTCTGTAGCACTAGCGCGCTGGCGAGCACCGTAAAATTGAAGAGCTGGAAGATGCCGCGCCGTTCGTGCTTGTTCCAGCCCCGGACGTTGGCCCACAGGATCGGCAGCGGCCCCGACAATCCGGCCAGGCCGCCGAGAATGCCGCCGGCGAAGCCGATCGCGCTGTCGGCGATGCGGCCGCCGAACGTAATGGCGAGCGGTCGCTTGTTCAGGTAGAGGGCAGTCGAAAAGATCAGGATCAGCACGCCGACGCTCAGCTTGAACACTTTGGGATCGGCGGAGGCCACCATCATGATTCCCAACGGCACGCCGGCAAGCCCGCCGATCAGGAACGGCCACACCAGCGAGAGGTCGAAGCTCTTCCACATCGACGGCAGCGTCGAGGTCTGCGCGACCACCGAGCAGATCAGCACCAAGGGCACCGCGAGCGAGGGCGGCAGCACGTAGAGCCAGATGCCGAGCGCCATCAGCGCGGTGCCGAATCCGGCCAACCCCGAGACGAAGCCGCCGGCCAGCGCGCCGAACAGCAGCAGCGCGTAATTGGACGCTTCCACCAATAAATTCCTGTGGTTACCGGCGATCCCGAAGCGGTGATCGCCGTTCGGCGCTTAGCACAGATGCGGCTGGGGCGGGCAATTTCAAATCCGCACGCAAGCGTGATCCCCGCGGGGGCGGGCGTTCCCGGAAGACGCGCCTACATGATGGCCGTACTGCAATCTGGGGGACCCGGTCGATGCTGTGTGCGCTCCGATTGGCCAGTCCCGAATGAATGATGGAGAATGACCATGACTCGCACGAAGATTGCCGCTGCGGCGGCGCTGTTATCTGCCGCGGTGCTGATGCCGACATTGGCGCAGGCGCAGTTTTCGGAGCCCGCCGCTTATCAGGCCGCGCATCCTGACCGGGATGTGTTGAACGGCGGGCAGCTCACGCCGGCCGCACGCGCGGCCGCCGGTCAGCAGGGATCACCGAGCGATGCCTACGCGTCGCAGGCCTATCCCTCGCCTGCTGCGCCCGTCGTCCGCTCCCGCCATCGCCGTCAGCGTCAATAAGTTTTTAGCTAGACGATCTGCCTGGTGTCGGCGGGCTTGTGCAGCGCGCCGACGAGGATGCGTAGCGCCTCGGTCAATTCAGGTCTGTTGCGCGCCGCGCCGAGCGAGACGCGCGCCGCATGCGGCGGTATCCCATCGACCGCGAAGGCGTCGCCGGCCACGACCGCGAGCCCGTTGCGCAACAGATCGGTCGCGACGTCGGGTCGACCTTCAGGCAGACGCAGCCACAGATGATGAGCGGCCGGCTTGGCCAGGAACTGAAAACCCTTCAGCGCGCGCTGCGCGAGTTGCTGGCGGCCGACGGCTTCGTTGCGGATAGCTGTAATGATGCGGTCGGCGATGCCGCTCTCGAGCCAATGCGTCACCAGCGCGACCATCAGCGGCGCCGGCATCTGCACGGTGGCTTGCAAATAGCTCCGCATCTCCTGCTGCGCGCCGCTGTCGGGCGTCACCAGATAGGCCACGCGCAGTGCCGGCGCGATGCATTTTGACAGCGTGGTCGCCAGATACGTCCGCTCCGGAATGAGGTTGGCGATCGGCGACGCGGATCGATCGAGCAGCCCGTAGGCGTCGTCCTCGATCAGTGTTGTGCCGGCATCGTGGATGATCTTTGCGATCGCACTGCGCCGTTCTGCGGACAGCGTCGCGGTGGTCGGATTGTGCAGCGTCGGAATGAGATAGACGGCCTTCGGCTTGTGCGCGCGGCAGGCTTTCCCCAGCGCATCGGGAAGGATACCGCCGTCGTCCATGGCGACGCCGGCGAGCTTGACGCCGAGCCGCCCGGCGGCGGCCTTGATGCCGGGGAAGGTGAGCGCCTCCGTCAGCACCACGTCGCCTGGTCGCGCGAGACTGGCGAGCAGATTGAACAGAATTGTCTGCGCGCCCGGAAAGATCACGAGCCGGTCGGCATGTGCGTGCGGAACGCGGGCGCGCATCCACCTTGCCGCAACCTCCCGCTCATGCGCGCTGCCGCCGGGCGGCTGGTAGTTGAGGTGCGCGGTCAGGCCCGATTGCGCGCGGATGGCCTCGAGCCCCGCGATGATGCGCTCGTCGAGCTGCGCTTCGAGCGGATGCGGCGGCACGTTCATCGAGAGGTCGATCGCGATGGGATGCGGCAGGTCGACCGCGCGCCGGGCGCTCGTCTCCGACACGAACGAGCCCTGTCCGACCCGGGCCTCCAGAATTCCGCGGCGCCGCGCCTCGGTGTAGGCGCGGGTCACCGTGGTAAGGTCGATGCCGAGCGCTTTTGCGAGCGCACGCTGCGTCGGCAATTGTTGGCCGCGCACCAGCCTGCCGGCTGCGATATCGGCCTCCATGGCATCGACGATGCGCTGGTATCGGGGCCCGCTCAGCTCCGAGATTGTAGGGGTCCAATCCATGCAAATACAGTCCGTATCCTTTGAATGTATGGATGCAGGATATTATTGTATGGATCATCGAAAAGGAAGAGGTGTGGTCATGGCGACCGGTGCAGTCTCTCTGGCAAAGGCGATGTGGCGCGGTTTTCGCGGCAAGTGTCCGAACTGCGGCGAAGGGCATGTGTTCGGCCGATTCCTGAAAGTGGCCGACACCTGCGACCATTGCGGCGAGGAGCTGTTTCACCAGCGCGCCGATGACTTTCCGGCCTATCTCGTGATGGTCGTGGTCGGGCATCTCGTGGTGCCGGCGATCCTTGCGGTCGAAACCGCCTATGCGCCGCCGGTCTGGCTGCAACTGGCGGTGTGGCTGCCGCTGACGCTGTTTGCCTCGCTGGCGCTGCTACAGCCGACCAAGGGCGCCATCGTCGGGCTGCAATGGCAGATCGGCATGCACGGTTTTGAGGCGGGCAAACTGCGGCGCGAGGCCGGTCAGCTTGCACCGGTCCTCGTCAAGGCGGACACGCGCGCGGCCTGAGGGGCTGTCACGTTTACATCACGCGCTCGGCGGCTACACTCCATCGTACAAACAAGAACGATGGAAACGCCGATGGCCGCCTCGCCCAAAACTTTCCTGCTCTGTCACGGCGCCTGGTCCGGCGGATGGGCCTGGAAGAAGATGCATCTGCTGATGGCGCAGGCCGGCCACCGCCTGATTGCGCCGACCTACACAGGGCTTGGCGAGCGTTCGCACCTTGCAAATCCCGCGGTCGACCTGGAGACGCATATCCAGGACATCCTCAACGTCATCAGGTTCGAGGATCTCCGCGACATCGTGCTGCTCGGCCACAGCTATGGCGGCATGGTCGCGACCGGCGTCGCCGATCGTGCCCGCGACCGCTTGGCGCAACTGATCTATCTTGACGCCTTCGTGCCGCGTGACGGACAGTCGCTGTTCGATCTCAATGAGGCAGGGCGCGAGCCGATGCGCAAGGCGGCCGCATCCGGCGACGGCTACCGCATTCCGCCGAACCCGCCGCCGCCGGACACGCCGCAGGCCGATCTCGACTGGCTCAATGCACGCCGTATCAACATGCCGATCAAGTGCTTCGAGACGAAGCTGAAGCTTGAGCATGGCGAGGCAGCAGTGCCGCGCAGCTACATCTATTGCACGCGCATTCCGCCGGGCGACGTGTTCGGGCAGTTCGCGAAGCGCACGAAAAGCGAGGAGGGCTGGCGCTATTTCGAGCTCGATGCGAGTCATGCGCCGAATGTCACGGCACCGGAGGCGTTGATGGGCGTGTTGACCGAGATCGTGGCCTGATCCGCGCTCGTCATTCCGGGGCGCGACGAAGTCGCGAGCCCCGGAATGACGAGCTCAAAAAATGGTGAGGGGCCCGATGCGCTAACATCGAACCCCTCGTTGCAAGATATCAGCCGGCCTGTAAGCCGGGTTCTGTAAGGCACCGTCCGCTTGCGCGAACGATACGTGACGGCCATTCCTCTGGGACCATGTTTGCACATGGCCTCGAGCAACCTACCCGGACGGCGGGCCTGACATCGCCCCGCGGCGTTATCGCTTGCGCGAACAGCCCGCTTAAGCCGTCCCTATTCGGTTTTGCTCCCGGTGGGGTTTACCATGCCGGCTCCGTTGCCGGAGCCGCGGTGCGCTCTTACCGCACCTTTTCACCCTTACCTCGCCAAAGCCCCCGAAGGGGCGACGGCGGGCGGTTCGTTCTCTGTGGCACTTTCCCTAAGGTCACCCTCGCCGGACGTTATCCGGCACCGTATGTCAAGGGAGCCCGGACTTTCCTCCCCGGCGTCCTTTCGGCCCCTGCCGGAGCGGCCGTCCGGCCGACTGACGGCTTACGCATGGGGCATTTGTGACGGTTCCGTCAAGCGGAGATCGCCGCGCACGCGATCATCAAATAATTTATCCTGAAGATGTCGTTTGGTGTGTGCCCCGTTCGACTGCATGTCGGCGATCCAGCCGAACAACAGGAGTGACCGATGCAGTATCTGCTGCTGATCTACCGGAACGAAGCGAAACTGATCAATATGACTCCCGAGGACCGCCAGAAGGTGTCGGCGGAGTACGGTGCTTATACCCAGTCCATCGTCCAGAGCGGCAATTTCAAGGCCGGCGACGGCCTGCAGCCGACCACGACGGCGACTACAGTGCGCGTGCGCGAGGGCAAGATCATGACAACCGATGGTCCGTTCGCGGAGACCCGCGAGCAACTCGGCGGCTACTATCTGGTCGAGGCCAAGGATCTCGACACCGCCATTGCACTGGCTGCGCGGATTCCCGAAGCCAAAGAGGGGTCGATCGAAGTCAGGCCGGTCATGATCTACAAGTGATTTCGTCGACCGACATCGACAAGATCTTTCGCGACGAGGCGGGGCGGGCGCTGGCCACACTGATCCGCCTCGTCGGCGATTTCGATCTCGCCGAGGATGCGCTTCAGGACGCCTTTGCGGTCGCACTGGAGCGTTGGTCGGCGAGCGAGGTGCCCGACAATCCGCGCGCCTGGCTCGTCAACGTCGGCCGCAACAAAGCGATCGACCGCATCCGGCGGCAGGCCGCTTTTCGCGGCAAGCAGCGAGCGCTCGTGCATGAGCTCGAGCTCAATGCGCACGCGCCCGACGAGCCGCCGGCAATGCTCGACGACGACATGCTGCGGCTGATCTTCACCTGCTGTCATCCGGCGTTTGCGGCCGAGGTCCAGGTCGCTCTGACGCTGCGCACCGTCTGCGGCCTCTCCACCGCGCAGGTCGCCCGCGCCTTCCTCGTCAGCGAAGAGGCGATGTCGCAGCGGCTCGTCCGCGCCAAGCAGAAGATCAGGCTCGCCGGCATTCCCTACGAGATGCCGGAGCGCGACGCGCTGGCGCCGCGGCTCGACGGTGTGCTCGCCGTGATCTATCTCGTCTTCACCGAAGGCTATGTCGCGACCTCAGGCGCAGACCTGATGCGGCCCGATCTTGCGGTCGAAGCCATCCGGCTCGGCCGTTTGCTCGATCGGCTGATGCCCGATCGCGCCGGGATCAAAGGCCTGCTCGCCCTGATGCTGCTGCATGACGCGCGGCGCGCCGGGCGCGAGACCGCAGCCGGCGACATCGTGCTGCTGGAAGAGCAGGACCGCACGCTGTGGGATCGCGCGCAGATCGAGCAGGGCCTGCGGCTGGTGGACGACGCCCTGCGCGCACCGGGTCGGCCGCAGCCCTATGCGGTACAGGCCGCGATTGCCGCGCTGCATGCCCGCGCGCCGAGTTACGACGAGACCGACTGGCCGCAGATCGCCGGCCTCTATGAGGTCTTGCTGCGCATCAGTCCGTCGCCGGTGATCGAGCTCAACCACGCGGCGGCAGTGTCGATGGTCGACGGGCCGGCACGCGCACTCGATCTCGTCGACGCAATCGCCGCGCGCGGCGGGCTTGATGGCTATGAGATGTTGCCCGCGGTGCGCGCCGATCTGTTGCGGCGGCTGGAGCGCAAGGAGGAGGCGCGCGCGGCGTATCGCCAGGCGACGGAGGCGACACAGTTGGAGCCGCTGCGAAGGCTCTATGCGCGGCGACTGGCAGAGATGGGTTGATAGGTCGTCATGGCCGGGCTTGTTCCGGCCATCCACGCATCACCACAATTGAAGAAGCACGTGGATGCCCGGGACAAGCCCACGGCTGTCCGGTTCAGGCTTCGGCGTCAAAAAGCGAGTCGCTAGAGTCAATTAATGGCGTCGGGGCATAGCTGCGAATACTTGTTGTTCGCGAGAACACCGCAAATTTTCTTCATTGCGGACCTCAGCATACTCCGCTGCGGGTCGCTCGGCTAAAACGAGAGCGCAAAAATCGTGAGTCGCATCAATGAATTTTGCGCTCATTACGAGTCGATGCGTCTCGTTGCAACCGTTTTGCCTGAACCGGACAGCCGTGGGACAAGCCCGGGCATGACGGAGCAAGCGGTCAGTACCGTCACTTCGACGCCACCGCCGTCCCCTCCGCCGGCAAGCTCGCCAGCAGCGCCTGCAATGTCGACAGCGTCGAATGATCCGCGACGCCATCGAGGCGCGCCGGGCGGAAGTGGCGCTGGAAGGCGGTGACGACTTCCATGGTCGCGGCGTCGTATTTGCCGGTCAGCGGCACGCCATAGCCGTATCTGGCGAGCGCCTGCTGGAGGCTCAGCACCTCGTCGCGGATGGTGCCGAGCATCAGGCTCTCGCCGCGCACGACCGGCGCCGGCGTCACCCAATGGCCGACGCCGGAATTGGCCAGCGAATGCCACGGAAATTTCTCGCCAGGATCCTTCTTGCGCGCAGGTGACACGTCGGAATGGCCGAGGACCCGGTGCGCCGGCACCTTGCGGCGAAGCATGATGCCGCGGCACAGCGCAATCACGGCGGCGATCTGGCGCAGCGGATACTCGGGATAGCCCCAGTCATGGCCGCGATTGACGATCTCGATGCCGATCGAGCAGGAATTGATGTCGTCCTCGCCGGCCCAGGACGAGACGCCGGCGTGCCAGGCGCGCCTGGCCTCAGGCACGCATTGCACGATCCGGCCATCCTCCAGCACGACGTAGTGCGCCGACACCTCGGTGCCGGCCGAGCAGAGCCGCGCCAGCGCGCCCTCGACGTCGGGCATGCCGGTGTAGTGCAGCACGATCATGTCCGGGAGCCGTCCCTTGTTGCGGTCACCGTAGTTCGGCGAGGGGATGATGTCGGAGACGATCGATGAATCCGGATCGAACGTCCGCCCGCTCGCCGCGGTCTTGGGAACCGGGAGAACGCGCTGACGCTTCGAGTCGGGTCCAGGTGACGCGGGCGAACCGGGCGACATGAGGCAGCTCAAATCGGACGAGTGGAACTATGGGATGTTATGGCTCTCACTTTACTATTCCTTTACCCTCCCGCCCGCGCAATCGCGTGGGGCGGTTAACCGATGCATTTTGCGCCGTATGTGTGGATGAAGCATCACCGGCCGGCGACCTTTTCGACTTGTAAGGAGGCGATCAACGCTTTCTTAACGCTAAGGGCCGTTACTGAGAGATGAAGAGCCGACCCGCGTCCGGAGGCGGCCAAAGCGTTTTTGGCTCGAAATCCCATGGCTGCCCGACAAATTCCTCTGGGAACACTGGGTTTGCGGCCTGGGACGATCGGGCTCGGCAACCGTGCTGCACAGGGGTTGGGTCGTGGAACCGCCGCGACGCGGAATCATTCGAGGCATTATGGGCTTGTTCGCCCCCGATTTCATCTGGACGTTCACTTGGGCGTTCGGCAGGCGTGGCGCATGAGTTCGGTTCCGCACATCCCCGTTCTTGGCCGCGAGGCGATCGCCCATCTCGCGCCGCGCGAGGGCGGCCTTTATGTCGACGCCACCTTCGGCGCCGGCGGCTACAGCCGTGCCATCCTCGACGTGCCGGGAACCCGCCTGATTGCGATCGACCGCGACCGCACGGCGATCGCGGGCGGTTCTGAACTGGTCGAACAGTCCGCCGGCCGGCTGACGCTGGTCGAGGACCGCTTTTCAAATCTCGCCGAGGTCTGTGCGGCGCAGGGTGTCGACGCCGTCGACGGCGTCGTGTTGGATGTCGGCGTGTCCTCGATGCAACTCGATCAGGCCGGCCGCGGCTTCTCCTTCCGCCTCGACGGTCCGCTCGACATGCGGATGGGGCAGGTGGGGCCGACGGCGGCCGACGTGGTCGCGCGCGCCTCGGAAGCCGACCTCGCCGACATCATCTATCTCTTCGGCGAGGAGCGGCATTCGCGCCGCGTCGCCCGCGCCATTGTGGCGGACCGACAAGAGACGCCGTTCACGACGACGCGCTCGCTCGCCGATCTCGTCGCCAGGGTGGTCCGCTCAAAGCCCGGGGATATTCACCCCGCGACGCGGACGTTCCAGGCCCTGCGCATCTTCGTCAACGAAGAGCTCGAGGAACTTCAGACCGCGCTCGCCGCAGCGGAGCGCGTGCTGAGGCCCGGCGGACGGCTCGTGGTCGTCTCGTTCCATTCGCTGGAAGACCGCATCGTCAAGAATTTTCTCGTCGAACGTTCCAGGACCGGCGGCGGCTCGCGCCATCTGCCGGAAGTGGCGCAGGTTGCGCCGAGCTTCCAGCTCCTGACGCGGCGGCCGGTGATCGCCGGTGAGGACGAAGTTGCGAAGAACCCGCGCGCCCGTTCCGCCAAGCTCCGCGCCGCCGAGCGCACCGATGCGCCCGCGCATGACGACAGCGAGGTGTCGTCATGGCCGAAACTCTCCGACGTCATGAGAGGCGGCTAGCGCATGCGCTTCATCCACCTCCTCGTCATCGGCGCGCTGATCTTCGCGGCGGCCTATGTCTACCGGATCAAGATGGACTCCACGGCGCGCACCGAGAAGGTTCTGCGGCTGCATGCCGAGATCCGCGAGCAGCGCGACGCGATTGCGGCGCTGCGGTCCGAATGGGCCAAGCTCGATGCGCCCCTGCGCCTGCAGGGACTGTCCGAGCGGCATCTTCCGCTGAAGCCGGTCAACGCGACGCAATATGATTCGCTCAAGAACCTGCCGGAGCGTCCGCCGCGCCTGTTCAGGCCGGGCGAGCCGGATCCGATCGGGTCCATGATCAACACCATCGAAGCCGCGAGCGATCCGGATACGGTGACGGGCTCGGTGCCTCAGCCCGAGGACAAGCAATGAGCGGTGCTGCTCCGGCCAAACCTGTTGAACCGTGGCGGCAGCGGCTGATCCGCAGCCTGCTCTACGGGCGCAACGTCGACCGCGCCGCGAAGGCGCGGGCGCGCGTCGGGCTGGCGATCCTCGCCTTCGCCGGGGTCTACATCCTGATCGGCAGCCGGCTGGTGATGTTCGCGATCGGCGCCGACGCCCACAGCGCGCGGCGCGCCGCGGCGCAGGAAGTGGTCGCGACCGCGCGGCCCGACATCGTCGACCGCAACGGCGCGATCCTCGCAACCGACGTCAAGGCGGCGAGCCTGTTCGGTGAGCCGCGCCGCATCATCGACAAGGACGAGGCAATCGAGTTGCTCACCGCTACCGTGCCCGACCTCGACGAGGCCGAGGTGCGCGAGCGCCTGTCGGCGCGAAAGGGTTTTGTCTGGCTGAAGCGCGAGATCACGCCGAAGCAGCAGCAGGACATCCACAAGCTCGGCATTCCCGGCATCGGCTTCCTGCGCGAGAACAAGCGTGTCTATCCGACCGGCAACGAGGTCGCCCACCTCATCGGTCTCGTCAACATCGACAACCAGGGCATCGCCGGCATGGAGAAGTGGCTCGACAATAACGGGCTCGCCGATCTTCACCGCGCCGGCTTCGCCACCGACCGGCTGCAGAAGCCGATCGAGCTGTCGGTCGATCTGCGCGTCGAGCACGCGCTGCGCGACGAATTGCTCAAGGCCAAGGAAAAATTCCACGCCAAGGCCGCCTCGGGCATCATCTCCAACGTCAAGACCGGCGAAATCGTCGCGCTGGTTTCTCTGCCGGATTTCGATCCCAACAATCCCAAGGAAGCCCACGACCCCGATCGCATTAATCGTCTGACCACCGGCGTCTACGAAATGGGCTCGACCTTCAAGGCGTTCACGCTGGCGATGGCGCTTGATTCCGGCAAGATCAACCTGAACTCGTCGTGGGATGCACGGGGAAACCTGCACTATGGCAAGTTTACCATCCATGACAGTCACCAGCTCGGTCGTTTCATCAACACCAAGGAAGTCTTCACCTACTCGTCCAATATCGGCGCCGCGCGGATCGCGCTCAGCCAGGGCGTCGAGGCGCACAAGACGTTCCTCGCCAAAATGGGTCAGTTGACGCGGCTGCGCACCGAGTTGCCGGAGAGCGCGGCTCCGCTGGTGCCACGCCGCTGGGGTGAGCTGAACACGGTCACCATCGCGTTCGGTCAGGGCCTGTCCGTGGCGCCTCTCCAGGCGGTGATGGGCATCAACGCCCTGGTGAACGGCGGCTACCTGATCCCGCCGACATTCATGAAGCGCAGCGAATCGGAAGCCACGGCGATGGCCAAGCGCGTGATCAAGCAGGAGACCAGTGACAAGATGCGGTACCTGATGCGGCTCAATGCCGAAATCGGTACCGCCAAGACCGCCGACGTCAAGGGCTACTATGTCGGGGGCAAGACCGGTACGTCCGAGAAGGTCATCAATGGCCGCTATGCCAAGAAGCGGGTGCTCAATTCCTTCACCGCGATCATGCCCTCGGACGATCCAAAGTATCAGATTCTGATCATGCTGGACGAACCGCAGGCGCTGCCCGAAACAAAAGGTTTCATCACCTCGGGCTGGAACGCAGTGCCCACGGGCGGCAAGGTGATCGAGCGGATCGCGCCGCTTTTGGGGGTCGAGCCTCGCTTCGATTTGCCGCCGTCCGACCGCCTTATTCTTGCAGCATCCAGGGCAACCCAGTAAGGCGTATACTTCAGCGGCGCGAGCACTGCGCCAGCCAGACTGGAAGATCATGAGACTTCGCGAACTCTTTAGCGATGACGCCACGCTCGATCCGGGCGCGCTCGACGTCGTGGTCGGAGGGCTCGCGCTCGACAGCCGCGCGGTCAGGCACGGCGACCTTTTCTTCGCACTCGCGGGCAGCAAGACCGACGGCGCGCGCTTCATCGATGCCGCGATTGCAGCGGGCGCGGTAGCGGTCGTTGGCGACCATGCGCCGGCCGGCTGCAAGGTGCCGTTCATCACTGTCGCCAATCCGCGCCGCGCACTGGCGCTGGCCGCGGCAAGGTTTTTTCCAGCGCAGCCCGCGACCATCGCGGCGGTGACCGGTACCAGCGGGAAGACCTCGGTCGCCGCATTCACGCGGCAGATCTGGGAACGGCTGGGATATGTCTCCGCCAGCATCGGTACCATCGGCCTCGTCTCGCCCAAGCGTACCGTCTACGGCTCGCTGACGACGCCAGATCCGATCGCGCTGCATCGGCAATTGGATGAGATCGCAAACGACGGCGTCACGCATCTCGCCTTCGAGGCGTCTTCGCATGGGCTCGATCAATATCGCCTCGACGGCGTGCGCGTCTCGGCCGGCGGCTTCACCAATTTGTCGCGCGATCACATGGACTATCATCCGACCGTCGCGCAATACCTCGCGGCCAAGCTCAGGCTGTTCCGCGAACTGGTTCCACCGGATGGTGCGGCGGTGATCTCGGCCGATCATGATTGCTCGGCGGAAGCGATCGACGCCGCAAAGTCGCATGGCCTGCGCGTGATGGCGGTCGGCCACGATGGCGACGGTGCCGGTGAGGGCATTCGCCTCGCCGATGCCGAGGTTGACGGGTTTTCGCAGAAGCTCGCGCTCGAACATCGTGGCAAGCGGTTTGTGATCCGGCTGCCGCTGGTCGGCGAATTCCAGATCGAGAACGCGCTCGTGGCCGCCGGGCTTGCGATCGGCACCGGCAGCGATGCAGCAAATGTGTTTGCCAGCCTCGAGCATCTCGAAGGCGCCAAGGGCCGGCTCGAACGCGTCGGCGAGCGCAACGGCGCGCCGATCTTTGTCGACTACGCGCACAAGCCCGATGCGCTGGCGAAGGCGTTGCAGGCTTTGCGGCCTTACGCGAAACGCAGGTTGATCGTCGTGTTCGGCGCCGGCGGCGATCGCGATGCCGGCAAGCGTCCGATCATGGGCGAGATCGCGGCGGAGAACGCCGACGGCGTCATCATCACCGACGACAATCCGCGCAGCGAGAAGCCCGAGGCCATTCGCGCGGCGATCCTTGCGACCGCCAAGGGCGCCCGCGAAATCGGCGACCGCGCTGCGGCGATCCGCGCTGCGATCGAGGAACTGGAAGAGGGCGATGCGTTGCTCATCGCCGGCAAGGGACACGAGACCGGGCAGATCGTCGGCGACCAGGTGCTGCCCTTCAGTGATCATGAGGCGGTTGCCGCCGCATTAGCGTCGAGGGTTGCATGAGCGCGCCACTATGGACAGTTGCCGAAGTGGCGCGCGCGCTGGGCGTGGCCGGATCATTTCCGGACACGGTAATCGACTTCGTCACCCAGGACAGCCGTCTGGTGAAGCCGGGCTGCCTGTTCGTCGCGCTCAGCGGCACGCCGAGCGGCGGCTTCATCTCGGCCTTCGCCAGCGTGCGTGACGGCTGGGAGTTCGCGGACAAGGCAGAAGCCTCCGGTGCGGTTGCGATGATCGTGCCGCACGAGATCGCCGGCATCCGCATTCCGCAGATCGTCGTGAAGGACACGCTGATCGACGGTCTCTGGGGCCTCGCACGTGCTGCACGCGCGCGCTTCAACGGTCCGGTGATCGGCCTCACCGGCAGCGCGGGCAAAACCAGCACCAAGGAGTTTCTCGCAGCCTATCCGAACGCCTATGCGAGCCCGTCGAGCTTCAACAATTTCTGGGGCGTGCCGCTGACGCTGTGCAATGCGCGGCCCGACGCCAGCCTCTGGGTCGTCGAGATGGGCATGAACCAGACCGGCGAGATCGCGCGGCTCAGTGAATTGACGCGGCCGACGGTTGCGCTCGTCGTCAACGTCCAGCCGGTGCATCTGGAGAAGCTCGGTTCGCTCGAGGCGATCCGGCGCGAGAAGGTGTCGATCGCGCTCGGCCTGCCCTCGGGTGGCGTGCTGGTGCTGCCGGCCGGGATCGCCGCGCCCGACTGGAAGGGCAAGGTCGTGCGCTTCGGCGAAAATGCCGAGGTGCACGAGATCACGCACGCCCCGCACGGCGAGAGCTGGCAGGTCGTCGCTGGGATCGGCAAGAAGGAGCTCGCGTTCAGTCTGACCCCGGGTGCGCCGCACCGCGTTCAGAATGCGCTTGCCGCGCTCGCTTCGATCCTCGCCGCGAAGCTCGATCCCGCGACGCTTGCGATCAAGCTCGACCGGGTCGGCATCATGACCGGCCGCGGCGTCGAGCAGGTGGTCGGCGGCGTCACCGTGATCGACGACAGTTTCAACGGCAATCCGGCCAGCGTGGCTGCTGCACTGCAAAGCCTCCAGGCGCGTCACATGAGCGGCGGCCGTCGCATTGCGGTGCTCGGCGACATGCTGGAACTGGGCGGCGACGCGCCGGTCTATCACACCGGCCTCGCCGAGCAGCTTGCGGGGATCGACGGCGTCTATTGCGTCGGGCCGCTGATGCGCCATCTCTACGATGTGCTGCCGGCCGGCAAGGGCCTCGGCTGGCACGACGACCCCGCCACGCTTAGGCCGAATGACGTCGCAAGCCTGCTGAAGGCAGGCGACGTCGTGGTTGTCAAGGGCAGCAAGAAGATGTTCTGGGTCAACAAGTTTGTGCCGGCCCTAGTGGCCGCCTTGCAGGCAAAGGCGTAAACTGCTTGGAAAGCGCTGTTCCCGATCCCAACCATTGCGGCGCGAAGCTGTCCGGTTTCTTAGAGGTCGCCCGACCACTTGATGAAGACCCGCGAATGCGCGTGAGGCACGCCCGGCCGAGGCTAGGGCCTCGGCCGTGTGCAAAGGCGCCATAGGACCGTCTGAATGTTTTACTGGCTGATCGAGCTCTCCAATACATTTCCGGGCTTTGGTGCGGTTCGCACCTTCCTCAACGTCTTCCGTTACATCACCTTCCGCACCGGCGGCGCCGTCGTCACTGGCGCGCTGTTCGTGTTCCTGTTCGGGCCCTGGATCATCGATCACTTACGCATCCGGCAGGGCAAGGGCCAGCCGATCCGGGCCGATGGCCCGCAATCGCATCTCAGCAAGAAGGGCACGCCCACCATGGGCGGGCTGATGATCCTGTCCGGCCTTACGGTCGGCACGGTGCTGTGGGCCAATCCGCTCAACCCCTACGTCTGGATCGTGCTCGCGGTGACGCTCGGCTTCGGCTTCGTCGGCTTCTATGACGACTACCTCAAGGTGACCAAGCAGACCACGACCGGGTTCGGCGGCAAGCTTCGCCTGCTGATCGAGGCGGCTATCGCGCTGGCGGCCTGCTATGCGCTGGTGCGGCTGAACCGCGATCCCTCGTCAACCGCGCTTTCGATTCCCTTCCTCAAGGATACGGTGCTGCATTTCGGCTGGTTCTTCGTCGTCTTCGGCGCCTTCGTCATCGTCGGCGCCGGCAATGCGGTGAACCTCACCGACGGTCTCGATGGCCTTGCCATCGTGCCGGTGATGATCGCAACGGCGAGTTTTGCGATGATCGCCTACCTCGCCGGCAACGCGGTGTTCGCCGACTATCTCCAGATTAAATACGTCGCCGGCACCGGCGAACTGGCAGTGCTCTGCGGCGCGCTGCTCGGCGCCGGCCTCGGGTTCCTCTGGTTCAACGCGCCGCCGGCCTCGATCTTCATGGGCGACACCGGCTCGCTCGCGCTCGGCGGCATGCTCGGCGCGATCGCGGTCGCGGTGAAGCATGAGATCGTGCTCGCGGTAATCGGCGGCCTGTTCGTGCTCGAGGCGGTCTCCGTCATCGTTCAGGTCGTCTCGTTCAAGCTCACCGGCAAGCGCATTTTCAGGATGGCGCCGATCCATCACCATTTCGAGCAGCTCGGCTGGACCGAGCCGCAGATCGTGATCCGGTTCTGGATCATCTCGGTGATGCTGGCGCTTGCCGGCCTGTCGACGCTGAAGCTGCGGTGATTGCGGTGGTGGCCGATGATTGCTGTCATTCCGCGGCTCGCGCAGCGAGAACCCGGAATCTCGATATTCCGGGTTCTCGCTGCGCGAGCCGCGGAATGACAGGGTTCAAATCGTGATTCCCGTCACGTCCTTCGCCGGCAAGACCGTCGCGGTGTTCGGCCTCGGCGGTTCGGGGCTTGCGTCCTGCCACGCCTTGAAGGCCGGGGGCGCCGAGGTGATCGCCGGCGACGACAGTGCCGAGAACGTCGCCAAGGCCACGCAAGCCGGTTTCATTACCGCCGATTTGCGCAATGTCTCCTGGGCGAATTTCGCCGCACTGGTGCTCGCGCCCGGCGTGCCGCTGACCCATCCGGTGCCGCATTGGAGCGCGCTGAAGGCGCGCGAGGCCGGCGTCGAGGTGATCGGCGACATCGAGCTGTTCTGCCGCGAGCGGCGGCGGCACTCGCCCGACGCGCCGTTCGTCGCGATCACTGGCACCAATGGAAAGTCGACCACGACGGCGCTGATCGCGCATCTGACCAAAGTCGCCGGCTACGACACCCAGATGGGCGGCAACATCGGCACCGCGATCCTGTCGCTGGAGCCGCCGCGCATGGGCCGCGTCCATGTGATCGAGATGTCGTCCTACCAGATCGACCTCACGCCCTCGCTCGACCCCTCCGTCGGCATCCTTCTCAATGTCAGCGAGGATCATATCGACCGTCACGGCACGATCGCGCATTACGCCGCCGTGAAAGAACGCCTCGTCGCGGGCGTGCAGCCGCGCGGCACCTCGATCGTTGGCGTCGACGACGGCTTTTGCCGCGATATCGCCGACCGGCTCGACCGCGCCGGCAAGAACGTTGTGCGCATCTCGGTGAAGAATCCGCTGGCGAGCGGCATCTCAGTCGAGCACGGAGCGATCGTGCGCAGCTCAGGCGGCGCCCGCAGCGAGGTCGCTGTTCTCGGCGGCATCGGCTCGCTGCGCGGTCTGCACAACGCACAGAACGCGGCCTGCGCCGCCGCCGCCGCGCTCGCGATGGGCATCAGCCGGGAGGTGTTGCAGAACGGCCTGCGCAGCTTTCCGGGCCTTGCGCACCGCATGGAGCAGGTCGGCCGTCGCGGCAACGTGCTGTTCGTCAACGATTCCAAGGGCACCAACGCTGACGCCACCGCGCATGCGCTGTCGTCCTTTTCGGAAATCTTCTGGATCGCCGGCGGCAAGCCGAAGGCGGGCGGTATCACTGGCCTCACCGGTTTCTTCCCGCGCATCCGAAAGGCCTATCTGATCGGCGAGGCCGCGCCGGAGTTTTCCGGCACGCTCGGCACGCAGCTAGTGCACGAGATCAGCCAGACGCTCGACGTCGCCGTCACGCACGCCGCGCGCGATGCGGAAGCCTCGGGCCTCACCGACGCCGTCGTGCTGCTGTCGCCCGCCTGCGCCTCCTTCGATCAGTACCGCAACTTCGAGATCCGCGGCGCCAAGTTCCGCGAATTGGTGCAGGCGCTACCGGGTGTGAAGCCGGTGGTGTAGAGGGTGCGCAGCCGCCTCTTACGCCGCTGTCATCGCCCGGCTTGATCGGGCGATCCAGTACGCCGCGGCTGTGGTTATGAACCTCGACGCCTCTGGAATACTGGATGCCCCCGCTTTCGCGGGGCATGACGAGCATTTGAGGTGGCGCTCCCCGTTTCATCTCCAAACATTCCCAATTCCTTAACCCCCCGTAAACCAACCTCGGCGACCAATGGGCCGACCTCCGTCCGAAAGCGGCCGCCCATGCTCTCCCGTGAAGAACGCACCCCCTTTTCCGAGTGGTGGTGGACCGTCGACAAGCCGCTGCTCGGCGCGATCCTGGTACTGATGCTGACTGGCGTCATCCTGTCGCTGGCGGCGAGCCCGCCGGTTGCGACCCGCATCGGGCTCGATCCCTTCCATTTCTTCAGCCGCCACGTGATGTTCCTGGCGCCGTCGTTCATGGTGCTGGTCGGCGTCTCCTTCCTGTCGCCGCGGGCGATCCGCCGCTCGGCGCTGATCATCTTTGCGGCCAGCATCATCCTGATCGTGCTGACGCTCGCGATCGGCCCGGAGGTGAAGGGCTCGCGGCGCTGGATCACGCTGCTCGGCGTCAATATCCAGGCCTCCGAAGTGGCCAAACCTTCTTTCGTCGTCATCGCGGCCTGGCTGTTCGCGGAGTCGACAAAACGTCCGGAAATGCCGGCGACCTCGATGGCGCTGGTGCTGCTGTTGATGCTGGTCTCGCTGCTCGTGATGGAGCCCGATTTCGGCCAGACCATGCTGATCCTGATGGTGTGGGGCTCGCTGTTCTTCATCGCGGGCATGCGCATGATCTGGGTGTTCGGCCTTGCGGGCGCCGCTGCGGCCGGCCTGTTCAGCGCCTATCTTTTTGTTCCCCACGTCGCAGGGCGCATCAAGCGCTTCATGAACCCGGCCTCCGGCGACACCTTCCAGGTCGATACCGCGATGGAAGCCTTCTACAACGGCGGCTGGTTCGGGCTCGGACCGGGCGAGGGCATCGCCAAGCGCAGCCTGCCGGACAGCCACACCGACTTCGTGTTCGCGGTCGCAGCCGAAGAGTTCGGCATCATCCTGTGCCTCGCCATGCTGGCGCTGTTCGCCTTCGTGGTCATCCGGACGCTGTCGCGCGCCTATTCCAATGAGGACATGTTCTCGCGCTTCGCGGCCTCCGGCCTTGCGATCCTGTTCGGCGTGCAGGCCGCGATCAACATGTCGGTCAACCTCCAGCTCATCCCGGCCAAGGGCATGACTCTGCCGTTCATCTCCTATGGCGGCTCCTCGATCGTGTCGCTGGCCTATGGCGTCGGCATGATGCTGGCCCTGACGCGGCTGCGCCCGCGCACCGAGGTGGAGTCGATCGGTCGCGCTGAGGCGATGCGCAGCTACGCGTAGTTCTTCGTCATTGCGAGTGAAGCGAAGCAATCCAGAATCCCTCCGCGGTGACAGTCTGGATTGCTCACATGGGGAATGTGTGTGTCAAGGATGAGCAGTCACCTTTTTGTTCGACTGCAGCCACCTCTTCGTCCCGACCGCGGGTTCTGCAGGATGGCGCGCGCAGATCAAGTCAAGGCCGGCCTGTTAGGGCCGCCGCGAAGCGGCTTGGCCTTGAGTTGAGCGAGCACGCCATCATGCTTGGTGCGTTGGGCCGATAGGAGCTCCTCGCGTTGGCGGTTCTGTCAGGGCATCTGCCATCCTCGCATTTGCGATCCAAGGGTCGAGCCGGTTCGACGATCTGGGTTGCTTGCCAGATCAAACTCACATTCGGTCGTCGCACAAGGCGACTGCACCACGATTCCGCTTGCGGCGGGCAGGCTCGAGAGGACGAGGCCATTCTTCGTTGCGGCGTTTGAAGCCATGCAATCCATCGGTTCGTCCACCCGGATCTTCCGAGACTGATCGGGCCTCGGCAGATGGGTTATGGTTCTTTCGTTGCGCGCGGGCGGCGAAGCACGCCGCTTGGTGCGGTCCGGATCAGGCGGCGGGCTTCATCACGGCCCCCTCGATGGTCTCGCCCGCGGTGACATACTTCCACAAGGTCACGAGAAGCTTGCGCGCCAGCGCCACGATCGCGCGCTTGCGGCCTTGCGGGCTTCGCTCCTTGAACCAGCGCGTCAGGGCCGACTGCGGCTGGTGACGTATCCACAGCCAGGCGAGCTGGATCATTGTGGTCCGCAGCCTGGGATTGCCGGCCTTCGACACGCCCTGCTCGTGCCGGATGCCTCCGCTTTGCCACGGCGTCGCCGCAAGCCCCGCATAGGCGGCGACCTGGCGGCGGTTGGAGAACTGCCGGTAGAACGCCTCCGACCAGAGCACGGCCGCAAAGTTGGCGCCGAGCCCTTTCAAGGCCAGCAGCATCGCCACCGGATCCGGCGCGACCTTGTCTGCAGCGTTCTTGTCTGCAGGCTTCCGGGCTGCGGCCAGCAGAGCATCTCGCGCGGCCTCGACCGCCTTGATCTGTTCCAGAAGCAGTTCGACCCGATCGAGCTCGCGGCCGATCTGCGCCTTCAAATGCGAAGGCAGCTCCCGCCCGTCGCCCGTGCGCAAGGCCTCAAGCCGCGCCCGCCGATTGCGCCGCAGCGGCACGTAGTCGGATATCCCCTGCGCGAACAGAAGACCCTTGATCCGGTTCACATGCGTGATGCGCTCGGCGATCAGCGTCGCTCGTTCGCGACACAGCCTGCGCCGGTCCTCCTCTTCAGGCGAGGGCGCAACCACCATCGCACAGACCCGCGGCTCGCCGCGCTTGTAGGCCAGAAGCGCCCGCAACAGCGCCTCGCCATCGAGCCTGTCAGTCTTGGCCCGCCGCCGCCGTCGCGACGTCGCAATCGAGGCGGGATCGACCACGTGGCTCTCAATGCCGTTCTGTTGCAGAACACGGTGCAGCCAGAACCCGTCCAGCCCAGCTTCCTGGATCGTGATGATCGGATAGCTCTCGCGGGTCCTGGCCTCCGCCTTGCGCCTGAGTTCCGCAAACAGCTTCATCAGCTCAGCCGTATCGCCGGCCGTGACGCTGTGCCTGGACATCTTCTCGCCCGTACCAGGCGAAAGTGACGTAATCACCCACGTCGAACGGCTCAGTTCCAAAGACACAAAAATTGCGCCAAACTGCGTCCGGATAGCGGTCGGTCCGTCGGAAGGATGATCGAGCAACATCGTCGTCTCCAGGTTGAGGGGTTCAGCAACCTCAGTCTGGCCTCAGACCTGGTCGCTATCCACTCCCCATGGAATCTTCGCTCCGCTCGCAATGACGGAAAAGTCCCTGTAAAACTCCCCGCCATGGACACGTCTCCCCTGATTCTTCTCGCCGCGGGCGGCACCGGCGGTCATCTGTTTCCGGCCGAGGCGCTCGGTGTCGAACTGATCCGGCGCGGCTTTCGCGTTCGCCTCGTTACCGACGAGCGCGCGCTGCGCTATAGCGGGCTGTTCAACAAGGACATGATCGACGTCGTCAGCAGCGAGACCGCGCGCGGCCGCAATCCGCTTCAGCTCGCCTATGCCGGCCTCACGCTCGCCGCCGGCACGCTGTCCGCCTACAGTCTGATCAAGCGGTTGAAGCCGGTCGCCGTGGTCGGCTTCGGCGGCTATCCGACGCTGCCGCCGCTGATCGCAGCGAAATTCGCCGGCGTGCCCGGCATCATTCACGATGCCAACGCCGTGCTCGGCCGGGCCAACCGCTTTCTGGCGAGCCGCGTGCGCGCGATTGCGACGTCGTTACCCGGCGTGCTCGACCGCGATCCGGCGCTCTCTGGAAAGACCACGACGGTCGGCACGCCGATGCGGCCAGCGATCCTCGCGGCTGCCGGGGTGAAATATGCCGCACCTGAAGCGAACGGACCGCTCCGTCTGCTCGTCGTTGGCGGCAGCCAGGGTGCTCGCATCATGGCCGACATCGTGCCGGGCGCGATCGAGCGGCTCGAGCCCGCGCTGTGGGGCCGGCTCATCCTCACCCAGCAGGTGCGCGACGAGGACATGGCGCGCGTGCGCGCGGTCTACGACAAGCTGAAGATCAATGCCGAGCTCGCGCCGTTCTTCAGCGACCTGCCGGCACGGCTCGCCTCCAGCCATCTGGTGGTGTCGCGCTCCGGCGCCGGTACCGTCGCCGAGCTCGCCGCGATCGGCCGTCCCTCGATCCTGGTGCCGCTGCCGGGCTCGATCGACCAGGACCAGTTCGCCAATGCCGGCGTGCTGGCCAAGGTCGAGGGCGCGATCCGCATCCCGCAGACCGAGTTCAGCTCGGACCGGCTGGCCGCCGAGATATCCGCCTTCGCCGCCGAGCCCGCGCGCCTCGCCGTCATGGCCGGGGCCGCCCGCGGCGCCGGCCGGCTCGATGCGGCCGAACGTTTGGCCGATCTGGTGGTCAAAGTCGCCGGAATCTGACGCGAAAAAGCCCTTGTCATCGCCTTCTAAAGCGGGGCATCCAGTACGAGGGGCCTGCGGCTGATTTGGCCGTGACCTTCGCCAGATGCCGCCTTTGCGGGCGGCGAGGTCAGGGAACAGAGCATGAGACTGCCGCGCGAGATCGGACCCATCCACTTCGTCGGGATCGGCGGGATCGGCATGAGCGGCATCGCCGAGGTGTTGGTCAATCTCGGCTATGCCGTGCAGGGCTCGGACGCCTCCGACAACTACAATCTCGACCGTCTGCGCAAGAAGGGCGCGAAGGTTTCGGTCGGCCACAAGGCGGAGAATGTCGACGGTGCCGAGGTCGTCGTGGTGTCCTCGGCGATCAAGCGCGACAATCCGGAACTGATGGCGGCGCGCGCGCAGCGCATTCCCGTGGTGCGCCGCGCCGAGATGCTGGCCGAGCTGATGCGGCTGAAGAGCTGCGTCGCCATCGCCGGCACCCATGGCAAGACCACGACGACGACGATGGTGGCAACGCTGCTCGACGCCGGCGGCCTCGATCCTACTGTGATCAACGGCGGCATCATCAACGCCTACGGCTCCAACGCGCGTCTCGGCGCCGGCGACTGGATGGTGGTGGAAGCCGACGAGAGCGACGGCACATTCCTCAAGCTGCCGACCGAGGTCGCGATCGTCACCAATGTCGATCCCGAGCATCTCGATCACTTCAAGACCTTCGAGGCGGTGCAGGACGCCTTCCGCCTCTTCGTCGAGAACCTGCCGTTCTACGGCTTTGCCGTGATGTGCATCGATCATCCGACGGTGCAGAGCCTGGTTGGCCAGATCGAGGATCGCCGCATCATCACCTATGGCGAGAATCCGCAGGCCGACGTCCGGCTGCTCGATCTGACCCCGACGGGCGGCGGATCGAAGTTCAAGGTCGCATTCCGCAATCGCAACACCGGTGCGACGCAGGAGGTCGCGGACCTCATGCTGCCGATGCCCGGACGCCACAACGCCTCCAACGCAACGGCCGCGATCGCGGTGGCGCGGGAGCTCGGCGTGACGGACGAAGCGATTCGCAAGGCCATCGCCGGCTTCGGCGGCGTGAAGCGCCGCTTCACCAAGACCGGCGAGTGGAACGGCGTCACCGTGATCGACGATTACGGCCATCATCCCGTCGAGATCGCGGCGGTGCTGAAGGCAGCGCGGGAATCTACCGACGGCAAGATCGTCGCCGTGGTGCAGCCACATCGTTACACCCGCCTGCAATCCCTGTTCGAGGAATTTTGCACCTGCTTCAACGATGCTGATGCGGTGATCGTCGCCGACGTCTATGCCGCGGGCGAGACGCCGATCGAAGGCATCGATCGCGATCATTTCGTCACGGGCCTGCGTGCGCATGGGCACCGCGAGGTGATCCCGCTGCCGGCGGCGACCGATCTGGCTCGCATCGTCAAGGGGCATGCCACGTCAGGCGATCTCGTCGTGTGCCTCGGCGCCGGCAACATCACGCAATGGGCCTATGCGCTGCCCGGCGAATTGAAGACGCTGGGGTGAGGGCGGGGATGATGAGTTCATTGCCCGCCACGAGGCAAACTGCGCTCCCTCCCCCCTTGCGGGGGAGGCATAGGCCGCCTACGGCGGCCGTCCTCTTAAGGAACGCCGAAGCGAAGCTTCGGCTATGGGAGAGGGGTAGCCCCGGGCGAGGTCAGAGTTCGTGGCTACCCCCCTCCCTGACCCTCCCCCGCAAGGGGGGAGGGAACGGAGATAGCGTGCTTCCCTCACGCGAAGTGAGCGCTCACGCATGACCTTCCCCGACATCACGCCCGACCTCAAAGCCGCAATGCCTGACCTGCGCGGCCGGCTGCTCGCCAACCAGTCGCTCGCCGAGCTCACCTGGTTTCGCGTCGGCGGTCCGGCGCAGGTGTTGTTTACGCCGGCGGACGAGGACGATCTCGCCTACTTCCTCGCGCATCTCGCGAGCGGCATTCCCGTCTACGTCGTCGGCGTCGGCTCCAACCTCATCGTGCGCGACGGCGGCCTTGCGGGGGTGGTGATCCGGCTTGGGCCGCGCGGCTTTGGCGAGGCGAGGGCGAGCGGCGACGTCGTCGCGGCAGGCGCGGCCGTGCTCGACAAGCGCGTGGCGGAGGTTGCCGCGAGCGGCAATATCGGCGGGCTGGAATTCTACTTCGGCATTCCCGGCACGATCGGCGGCGCGCTGCGCATGAATGCAGGCGCCAATGGCGGCGAGACCAAGGACGTGCTGGTCGAGGCGACCGGCGTCGGGCGCGATGGCACAAAGCACGTCTTCTCCAACGCCGACATGAAATTTGTCTACCGCAATAGCGGCGTCGATCCTTCCATCATCTTCACCTCGGCGCGCTTTCGCGGCGAGATCGGGGATGGTGAAGCCATCCGCGCGCGCATGGTGGAAGTGCAGACCCATCGCGAGACCGCGCAGCCGATCCGCGAAAAGACCGGCGGCTCGACCTTCAAGAATCCGCCGGGCCATTCCGCCTGGAAGCTGGTCGACGCCGCCGGCTGCCGCGGTCTGCGCGTCGGCGGCGCGCAGGTGTCCGAGATGCACTGCAATTTCCTGATCAACACGGGCGAAGCCACCGCGCACGACATCGAGACGCTGGGCGAAACCGTGCGCGAACGGGTGAAGGCAAATTCCGGAATTGAGCTACACTGGGAAATCAAGCGGATCGGGGTTTCCGGCTAACAGTCATTCCGGGTTCGCGCTTTCAGCGCGCCCCGGAATGACAAAAGCAAGGTGACGGACAAAAGCGAATGCGCATTACCCTCCTCTTTGGCGGCTCCAACCGGGAGCGTCTGGTTTCGGTCGCTTCAGCCCAGGCGCTGCATCAGGCGCTGCCCGAGGCCGATCTCTGGTTCTGGGACATCCAGGACAAGGTGCACGTGGTCCAGTCAAAGCAGTTGCTCGAACATGCCCGTCCCTTCGAGGACGAGTTCGAGCCGGGCACGCGCGGCGTTCCATTGGAGCAGGCGCTTGACCAGGCCAAGGCCGAGGACCGCGTGCTTGTGCTCGGCCTGCACGGCGGGCGCGCCGAGAACGGCGAGTTGCAGGTGACGTGCGAGGCGCGCGGCGTGGCCTTCACCGGATCGGGCTCTGCTTCCTCGCATCTCGCCTTCGACAAGGTCGCGGCCAAGCGGTTCGCCGCGCTCGGCGGCGTGACGCCGCCGGCAAACATTGCGCTGGAAAACATCGACGAAGCCTTTGCCGAATACGGCCGGCTGATCGCAAAGCCGGCGAGGGACGGGTCGAGCTATGGCCTGATCTTCGTCAATGCGAAGCAGGATCTGGTTGCAGTCCGAAATGCGGCGAAGCACGAGGAGTACGTCATCGAGCCCTACATTGCCGGCGTCGAAGCAACCTGCGGCGTGCTGGAGCGGCCGGACGGCTCGATCATCGCGCTACCGCCGATCGAGATCATTCCGGGCGAGGGCAATTTCGACTACGCCGCAAAATATCTCTTGAAGTCGACCCAGGAGATCTGCCCGGGCCGCTTCACGGCGGAGATCACCGCCGCGCTGAAGCAGCAGGCGATGCTGGCGCATCGCGCGATGTCCTGCACCGGTTATTCCCGGTCGGACTTTATCGTCTCGGACAAGGGCCTGGTTTATCTCGAAACCAACACGCTGCCCGGGCTGACGAAGTCTTCGCTCTACCCCAAGTCGTTGAAGGCCGAAGGCATCGCGTTCGTTGACTTCCTGCGCGGCCTGATCGAGCTCGCCGAACGGCGGGTGCGGAAATAATTAGGACTGGTTAACGGCCAAACCGGCGAAATCGCCCGGTTTGGCTACCAAAACCGGTAAAATGCCGGATATCGCGGCATAAATGCCTCACAGCGCGGGGCAAAAAGCTTTCCGCGTTAACGAACTTTACCTTTTGTTTACCAGGAAGGCCGAAGGTTAACGCTGGCGGCGCATATGGCGCTTTGGCTGCCGGCGCGTGAGCTGTTGCGGGTGATCTCACCTCCAGCGAACGCTTTGATGGGGAAAGGCTTCTTCTGCTGAAGACCAGCACCCGGCCCGGCAAGTCCGAGACGTCATGTTCGCCAGGACCCGCGCGATGTTGCGGGCAAACTGTTGACGAGCTCGTGCAATGGATGGTGCAGGAAGCCTCACCCGGTCGTTTTTCAGATCGCTGAGGCCCCAAGCTGATCTGAAGGCGGCCGCTGTTGGAGCGGTCGTGCTTCTGCGCGAGTGGGTGCAGCAGCGCAATGAGACGCGCGCTGTCGCCAAGGACAAGATCCAGGACAAGGCTCGGGCCAAGGCCAAGGACAAGGCTCGGGCCAGGGCCAAAGCGGTCATCGAGCGCGAGTCGCCGCCGCGCGCGGTCGCGCTGGTCGAGCGCTATCTGCCGCGCCGGGTCGGGATCAGCATGACCGTGCTGCTCCTGGTTGGAAGCTGCGGCTTCGGCATCGTCAAGGGCGGCCATCTCCAGGATTTCATCACCGCCGTCAGCGACGCCCGTAATGCGCTGGCCAATTCCGCCGGCTTCCGCATCACCTCCGTCGTCATCAACGGCCGCAAGCAGTTGAGCCAGGACGAGATCCTCGCGATCGGCGGCGTCAGCGGCCGCTCCTCGCTCCTGTTCCTCGATGCCGACGGCGTCCGCGACAAGCTCAAGGCCAATCCCTGGATTGCGGATGCGACCGTGCTGAAGCTCTATCCGGGCCAGCTTATGATCGAGATCACCGAGCGCAAGGCCTTCGCGCTGTGGCAGCAGGCCGGCCGGCTCTCCGTCATCGCCGACGACGGTGCCCTGCTCGAACCCTATGTCTCGCGCCGGTTCCTGTCGCTGCCGCTCGTGGTCGGCAAGGGCGCCGACACGCAGGCCCGCGACTTCCTCGCGCTGCTCGCACGCTATCCGCAGGTGAATTCGGTGACGAAAGCCGCGATTTATGTCGGTGAGCGGCGCTGGAACCTGAGACTGAAGGACGGTCTCGACATCCGCCTGCCCGAGCAGGACGTCGGCAATGCCCTTGCGACGCTTTCCAGGCTCGACAAGGACGACAAGCTGTTCTCCCGCGACATCCTCGCCGTCGACATGCGCTTGCCCGATCGCCTCGTGGTGCAGCTGTCCGACGACGCCGCGAAGGCGCGCGAGGACCAGTTCAAGGACAAGAAGTCCAAGAAGAAGGCCGGAGACTCCGCATGACCGGCCTCGACCGCACCCAGACCCCGAAGACGCGCCCGATGCCGCACAAGCGCGGCGGCCTCGTCGCCTGCCTCGACATCGGCACCAGCAAGATCGCCTGCATGATCGCGCGGCTGAGGCCGTCGGCGCCGAGCGAAGCCCTGCGCGACCGTACCCACGCGGTGGAGCTGATCGGTTACAGCCAGATCCAGTCGCGCGGCATGAAGGCCGGCGCAGTGGTCGATCTCGCCGAATGCGAGCAGGCGGTGCGTCAGGCCGTCGGGCTTGCGGAGAAAATGGCCAAGGTTCGCGTTGACTCCGTGTTGCTGTCGGTCTCCGGGGGCAGGCTCTCCGGCCAATTGGTCGAAGCTGCGGCCGATATCCGCGGCGGGGCGGTGACGCCCGCTGACGTCAGCCGCGTCACCTCCACCGGCATGCGCCACGCCACCGGCGAGGGCCGCACCGTGCTGCACGCGCTGCCGGTCGGCTACACGCTCGACGGCGTCAAGGGCATCCGCGATCCCCGCGGCATGGTCGCGCACCAGTTCGGCGTCGACATGAACGTCGTCACCTGCGACGCCACGGTGGCGCGGAACCTGATGCTGGCGGTGGAACGCTGCCACCTCAACGTCGAAGCCATGGCGGCAAGCCCCTATGTGGCCGGCCTGTCGGTGCTGACCGACGACGAGGCGGATCTCGGCGCCGCCGTCGTCGAGATGGGTGCGGGCACCACCACGATCGCGGTCTATGCCGGCGGCCGCTTCGTGCATGCGGCCGGCTTTGCGGTCGGCGGGCAACACATCACGATGGATCTCGCGCGCGGACTCTCCGCGACCATTGCCGATGCCGAGCGAATCAAGACGTTATACGGGACCGTCCTCACCGGCGGATCGGACTCGCGTGAGCTGATGTCTGTACCGACAGCCGGTGACGAGCAGGATCTGCCGCAGATCGTCTCCCGCGCCACCATCGCCAACATCGTCAAGCACCGTGCCGAGGAAATCTTCGAAATGGTCCGGGACCGGCTGAAGGATTCGCCCTTCGCGGCAGAGCCCAATGGGCGCGTCGTGCTCAGTGGCGGCGCCTCGCAGCTCACTGGCCTCGTCGAACTCGGAACACAGATTCTCGGCCGGCCCGTGCGGGTCGGACGTCCGCTCGGTTTTGGCCGGCTGCCCAACGAGGCGAAGAACGCCGCGTTCGCGGTCCCCGCAGGGCTCCTGGTCTACCCGCAATATGTTCACCAAGAACATGTCGAACCGCGGCATACGCGGCAGCAGGCCAAGACAGGGACCGGCGGTTATTTCGGAAAGGTCGGACGATGGCTACGCGAGGGCTTCTGATGACTCTTTTCCGCAATTCCCGACTTTCACCAACTCCCGCGGCCGTCGGCCGGGGCGAACCCACGCGCGCGTGATCGAGAGGCAAACATGACCATCAATATCAATGTTCCTGATATTCACGAACTGAAGCCGCGGATCACCGTGTTCGGCGTGGGCGGCGCCGGCGGCAACGCCGTCAACAACATGATCACGGCCGGCCTTCAGGGCGTCGACTTCGTGGTCGCCAACACCGACGCGCAGGCGCTGACGATGTCGAAGGCGCAGCGCATCGTGCAGATGGGCACGGCGGCGACGCAAGGGCTGGGCGCAGGCTCGCAGCCGGTCGTCGGCGCGGCCGCGGCCGAAGAGGTGATGGACGAGCTCCGCGACCATCTCTCCGGCGCCAACATGGTGTTCGTCACCGCCGGCATGGGCGGCGGCACCGGAACCGGTGCTGCTCCCGTGATCGCCAAGATCGCGCGCGAGATGGGCATCCTCACCGTGGGCGTGGTCACCAAGCCATTCCACTTCGAGGGCGGCCGCCGCATGCGCACCGCTGAAGCCGGCATCAACGAGCTTCACAAGGTGGTCGATACGCTCCTGATCATCCCGAACCAGAACCTGTTCCGGGTCGCCAACGAAAAGACCACCTTCGCCGACGCCTTCGCGATGGCCGACCAGGTGCTCTACTCCGGAGTTGCCTGCATCACCGACCTGATGGTCAAGGAAGGCCTGATCAACCTCGACTTCGCCGACGTTCGCGCCGTCATGCGCGAGATGGGCAAGGCGATGATGGGCACGGGCGAGGCCTCCGGCGACAAGCGCGCGCTGACCGCCGCTGAAGCCGCGATCGCCAACCCGTTGATCGACGACTCATCGATGAAGGGTGCCAAGGGCCTCCTGATCTCGATCACCGGCGGCAAGGATCTCACCCTGTTCGAGGTCGACGAAGCCGCGACCCGCATCCGCGAGGAAGTCGACCAGGACGCCAACATCATCGTCGGCGCGACCTTCGACGAAGCGCTTGACGGCCTGATCCGCGTCTCGGTCGTCGCCACCGGCATCGAGCAGGCGGCGATCGCCCGCAACAGCCAGGCCACCAGCTCTCCGGTTGCGAACCCGGCACCCCAGGCTCAGCAGGCTCCGGCCGCGGTCGCCGAGAGCCGTCTCGCCGACCTGACTGCACGGCTCCGCGCCGACAATCAGCGTATGGCCGAGCGCGCCCAGAAGCTGGAAGGGCAGAATCCGGCGGCCACACCGGGCTCGTTCGCTGCCGCTCCTATGGCTCCGCGTCCCAATGTCGAGCGTGCGGCGCTCGCCGCCATTGCCGCCGCCGTTGCGGAAGTCCCGCAGGCGCCCGCGCCGATGCAGACCTATGGCGACGTCACCGTGCGCCCGATCGCGCAGAAGCCGACGCTGTTCCCGGAGCCTGAGCAGGCCCCGCTCGCGATGCATGAGCCGATGACGCCGGAAAACTTCATCCCGCCGCAGGCCGAGCGGCCGCCCGTGCGTGCGCCGCGGATGCCGCGCCTCGACGAACTGCCGATGCCGGCCCAGGCCGAGATTCGTCAGGCCCGTGGCGAGGTGGAGGACGAGACCCCGCAAAAGACCCGCCTGTCGCTGCTCCAGCGCCTCGCCAATGTCGGCCTCGGCCGTCGCGACGAGGAGAGCGAGCCGCCGATCGCGGCCCGGACTGCTGGGCCGGCGATGCCAGCGCTGCCGGAGCGCAAGCCGCAGCGGAGCGTCGCGCAGCAGATCGCAGCCAGCGAGCCGGTATCGGAGTATGCGCGTCGGCCCGCGCCGCAGGGCTTGGATATGCACGGCCGTCCCGCGCCTGTTGCCTCGGCGCCACAGGGAGACGACCATCTTGATATCCCGGCCTTCCTGCGGCGGCAGGCGACCTGAGGATTGTTACAATAAGGCAGACGAAAAAAGGTCCCGGCGGGAAGCTTGCCGGGACCTTTCCTTTGGTCCCGTGAATGTCCGGATTGCACGCTCAAGCAACTGATTTTAAATCATTAATTATGTATTCGATGGTTCAGTAAAGCTGCCGGTGGCAGCCCCAAAACTCGGCGCAATTTGGTTAAGCCTTGGCGCGAATACGGCAGAGTTGGGGTAACAATCGGTAAAAAAGCGTGAGTTGGCGCTGTTTGAGGCTGTGACTATGGTTTGCCGTGACTTGGGGATACGGAGATTCGAACGGTCGATCTCGGTCGATCAGTTCAGTCCAGTATAAGTCGCAGCAGTCGTAGTGGGGCGGTTCCTGATGAAATTTAGCCGGCAAACAACGCTTCGTGCGCAAGCCACCGTGGCCGGCGTCGGCGTTCATTCCGGTCTTCCCGTCACTCTCACCCTTGGACCTGCGCCTATCGATGCAGGTTTTATTTTTGTCCGCACCGGCCTTGAGGGAAGTGACCGCGAATTTCAGGCGACGGCCGAGCAGGTGATCGCGACCGAGTTTGCGACCGTCCTTGGTGATCGCGACGGCCCGCTGGTCTCCACTGCCGAGCATGTGCTTGCTGCACTGCGGGGCATGGGTGTCGACAACGCCGTCATTGAAATCGATGGCCCTGAAGTGCCGATCATGGATGGCAGCGCCGCGGCCTTCATTGCGGCGATCGACCAGGCCGGCATCGTCACTCAATCGGCGCAGCGCCGCTTCATCCAGGTTTTGAAGCCGGTCTCGGTCAAGGTCGGTGCCTCCTTTGGCGAGATCCGCCCCTATGCCAGCGGGTTCCGCGCCGAGGTCGAGATCGACTTCACCAATCCCGTGATCGGCCAGCAGAGCTACACCTTTGACCTGAGCCCGGAACGCTTCCGCCGTGAAGTCGGCCGTGCCCGGACCTTCGGTCTGATGAGCGATGTCGCCCGGCTCTGGAGCGCGGGCTATGCGCTCGGCGCCTCATTCGACAACACCGTCGTGTTCGACGACGAGCGGCTGCTCAACACCGAGGGCCTGCGCTACGCTGACGAATGCGCCCGCCACAAGGTTCTGGACGTCATTGGCGATCTCGCGCTGGCCGGCCTGCCGCTGCTCGGTGCCTATCGCTCGGTTCGTGGCGGCCACAAGCTCAACCACGCCGTCCTGACCGCGCTGCTCGCCGACCGTACCGCCTGGCGGGTGGTCGAGGGCGAGGTGGCCCGCCGCACCACGCGTCCCGTCGTCGAGGTCGGCAGCGGCATCGTCGGCGGCTGGATCGCCGCGGCCTACGGGCCGGACGTGTCCTGACGGATCTGTTGTCGCAGGCGTTTGACCGCCGTTGTCCCGGGAAACTCCTGGTAACCATGATCGGCTAGCATTGCGGCACGTTCGCCTTAATCCGGGCGGAATGCCTGCCTATCCGGTTAACGATCGTTTTTCGGTTACATTGGCGTGGTCGCATGGCAGGCACCACGGTCACATTTCGCGCCCATGACGGGATTCATGGGCTGGCGGGCACCGCATCACAGGGCGTCAGGTCTTAAATTCATGTCGGCACAGCGTATGACGCGCGGATATCTTTCGGTTTCGCCAAAGGCTGCGATCGGAGCCCGTGGGCTGCTCCGGGCTGCCACCTTCTTCTTGCTTGCGCTGCCGCTGGCTGGCTGCGGCACCGGCGCGCTCTGGGACAAGTTCACCGCCAAGGACGACACCTTCCTCGAGGAGCCCGCCGACAAGATCTACAATGAGGGCCTGTACCTCATGAACGAGAAGAAGGACATGAAGGCGGCGACCAAGAAGTTCGAAGAGGTCGACCGCCAGCATCCCTATTCCGACTGGGCGCGCAAATCGCTGCTGATGTCGGCCTATGCGTCCTATCAGGGCGGCGACTTTGACGGCTGCATCGGCGCCGCCACCCGCTACGTCACGCTGCATCCCGGCAGCCCGGACGCGGCCTACGCCCAATATCTGATTGCCGCCTCGCATTACGACCAGATTCCGGACACCAGCCGCGACCAGGCCCGGACCGAGAAGGCGATCGCCGCGCTGGAAGAGGTGGTGCGTAAATATCCGAACTCGGAATATGCGATCTCGGCCAAGGCCAAGATCGAGGGCGCGCGCGACCAGCTTGCCGGCAAGGAAATGAATGTCGGCCGCTACTACATGCAGAAGCGCGACTACACGGCCGCGATCAACCGCTTCAAGGCTGTGGTCACGCAGTATCAGACCACCCGCCACGTCGAGGAGGCGCTGTTCCGCCTCACCGAGGCCTATCTGGCGATCGGCATCGTCGGCGAGGCGCAGACCGCGGCCGCCGTGCTCGGGCACAATTTTCCTGACAGCCGCTGGTACAAGGACGCCTATAATCTTGTAAAATCCGGCGGTCTCGAACCGAGCGAGAATCAGGGGTCCTGGATCAGCAGGACCTTCAAGAAGATGGGCCTCGGCTAGGAAATTTGGTTCCATGCTGGCGCGTCTGTCGATCCGTGACATCATCCTGATCGAACGGCTCGATATCGAATTCGCAACCGGGCTCGCGGTTTTGACCGGCGAGACCGGTGCGGGGAAATCCATCCTGCTCGATGCCTTTGCGCTGGCGCTCGGCGGCCGCGGCGACGCGGGCCTCGTGCGCCATGGCGCGGAGCAGGGGCAGGTCACCGCCGTGTTCGATGTCCCGAAGAATCACCCCGCGACGAAGATCCTGGCCGAGAACGGCCTGGAGGATACGAGTATTGCGGATTCTTGCGAGATGATCCTGCGCCGGGTGCAGCTCGCCGATGGCCGCACCCGCGCCTTCATCAATGACCAGTCGATCAGCGTGCAGACGCTGAAGGCGGTCGGCACGGCGCTGGTCGAGATCCATGGCCAACATGACGAACGCGCGCTGGTCGATGCCGCCACCCACCGCCGCCTGCTCGACGCCTTCGCCGGCCTCGAAAAGGACGTCGCGGCCGTGGAGGCGCTCTGGGACGCGCGCCGCACCGCGAACACCGCGCTGGAGGAGCATCGCACCGGCATGGAGCGTGCCGCGCGCGAGGCCGATTACCTGCGCCATGCCTCCGACGAGCTGAAGCAGCTCGCGCCCAAGGACGGCGAGGAGACCACGCTCGCCTCCCGCCGCACCACCATGATGCAGGGCGAGAAGATCGCCTCCGACCTGCGCGAGGCGCAGGAAGCCGTCGGCGGCCACCATTCGCCGGTCGCGACCCTGTCGGCCGCGGTGCGCCGGCTGGAGCGCCGCGGCGTCAATTCGCCGGCGCTGGTCGAGCCCGCGGTGAAGGCGATCGACATCGCGATCAACGCGCTGGAAGAGGCCGACCAGCATCTCCAGGCGGCCTTGGCCGCGACCGATTTCGATCCCGGCGAGCTCGAACGCATCGAGGAGCGGCTGTTTGCGCTGCGCGCCGCCTCGCGCAAATATTCGACGCCGGTCGACGGGCTCGCCGCGCTCGCCGCCAAATACGCCGCCGATGTGGTGCTGATCGATGCCGGCGCCTCGCGGTTGAAGAAGCTGGAGCAGGCTGCGATCGAGGCCGACGCCCGCTATGCGGCGGCCGCCAGGAAACTGTCGATGGCGCGGCAGAAGTCAGCCGAGAAGCTCAATAAGACTGTCAATGCCGAGCTCGCACCGCTCAAGCTCGAACGCGCAAAATTCATGACTCAGGTCGAAACCGACGAGACCGCGCCCGGACCGCAAGGCTTCGACCGCGTCGAGTTCTGGGTGCAGACCAATCCGGGCACCAAGCCGGGCCCGCTGATGAAGGTCGCCTCCGGCGGCGAGCTGTCGCGTTTCCTGCTGGCGCTGAAGGTCGTGCTGTCAGACCGCGGATCGGCACCCACCCTGGTGTTCGACGAGATCGACACCGGCGTCGGCGGCGCGGTCGCGGATGCCATCGGTGCGCGGCTGGCGCGCCTTGCCGGCAAGGTGCAGGTGATGGCCGTGACCCACGCCCCGCAGGTCGCCGCCCGCGCCGATCAGCACCTGCTGATCTCCAAGGATGCCCTCGACAAGGGCAAACGCGTCGCCACCCGCGTCAATGCGCTGGCCGCCGACCACCGCCGCGAGGAGATCGCGCGGATGCTCGCAGGCGCCGAGATCACGGCGGAAGCGAGGGCGGCGGCGGACCGGCTGCTGCGGGCAGCGACGGCTTAAGGCTCTTTGTCCCGGCCGAAGAGCCGGGACCCAGAATGTCGCCCCCTGGACCCCGGCTTTGCAGCGCACCCCTGAACTGGACGATGCATCACATCGCCAGGGAAGTGCTGCGCTGCGTCCGGGGCACGAAACTTCCACCCGTCTTTACCGTCCTACCGCTCCGTCGTATTCAACCACCATGGCAAGAGCAGCAAAATCCAAAGCAAGGGCACTTCCCGACGTTTCCGACCTCACCAAGGCGCAGGCCAAGGTCGAGCACATGCGGCTCGCGCTGGAGATCGAGGGGCACAACGAGCGCTACTATCAGGATGACGCGCCCTCGGTCACCGACGCCGAATACGACGCGCTGCGCCAGCGCTTCGATGCAATTGAGAAGCGCTTTCCCGAATTCGTCAGCGCGGAGTCACCGTCGCAAAAGGTCGGCGCAGCGCCGTCGGGGCGGTTCAGGAAGGTGCGGCATGCCGTTCCCATGCTGTCACTCGACAACGCGTTTGCCGAGGAAGATTTGCGCGATTTCGTCGGCCGCATCATGCGCTTTCTGAAGCTCGCGGACGATCAGGTCGACTTCTCCGCCGAGCCGAAGATCGATGGCCTCTCGATGTCGCTGCGCTACGAGGGCGGCGAGCTCGTCACCGCGGCGACGCGTGGCGACGGCGCGGTGGGCGAGGACGTTACCGCGAACATTCGCACGCTCGAGGACGTGCCGCAGAAGCTGAAAGGCCGCAACGTCCCCGACATCTGCGAGGTGCGCGGCGAGGTCTACATGACCAAGAAAGCCTTCCTGGCGCTCAACGAGCGGCAGAAGGCGGCCAGCGACACCATCTTCGCCAATCCGCGCAACTCGGCCGCCGGCTCGCTCCGGCAGAAGGATCCGACCATCACCGCGTCGCGCCCGCTCGGCTTCTTCGCCTATGCCTGGGGCGAGATGAGCGCGATGCCCGAAAGCACGCAGAGCGGCATGATCCGCTGGTTCGAGCGCTGCGGATTCAAGACCAATCCGCTGACGAAACTGTGCCATTCGGTCGAGGAGCTGCTCGTCTTCCACCACGCGATCGAGGAACAGCGCGCCGAGCTCGACTACGATATCGATGGTGTCGTCTACAAGATCGACCGCCTCGATTGGCAGGAGCGGCTCGGTTTCGTCTCACGCACACCGCGCTGGGCCATCGCGCACAAGTTCCCGGCCGAACGCGCCATGACCGTGCTGCGCGACATCGAGATCCAGGTCGGGCGCACCGGCTCGTTCACGCCGGTCGGCAAGCTCGAGCCGGTCGGCGTCGGCGGCGTGATCGTGCAGAACGTCACGCTGCACAACGAGGACTACATCAAGGGCATCGGCAACAAGGGCGAGACCTTGCGTGAGGGCCGCGACATCCGGATCGGCGACACCGTCGTGATCCAGCGCGCCGGCGACGTGATCCCGCAGGTCGTCGATGTCGTCATCGACAAGCGGCCGAAGAACGCGAAGGAGTTTCACTTCCCGAAGAAGTGCCCGTGCCCGCTGCACACCGACGTCACGCGCGAGGAGACGGCGGCCGGCGAAGAGGGGTCGCGCGCCCGCTGTACCGGCGAGTTCGCCTGTCCCTATCAGAAGATCGAGCACCTCAAGCTGTTCGTGTCGCGGCGTGCCTTCGACATCGACGGTCTCGGCGAGAAGCAGCTCCAGTATTTCTTCGACGAAGGTTTTGTGAAGGAGCCCGCCGACATCTTCACGCTGGAAAAGCGCAACGCAAAGCTCAAGCTCGAAGAGATTGAGGGCTACGGCGCGACCTCGGTGCGCAATCTGTTCGGCGCCATCGAAAGCCGGCGGAAGATCGCTCTGGAGCGATTCATCTACGCGCTCGGCATGCGCCATGTCGGCGAGACCACGGGCCTGGCGCTGGCGCGCGGCTATGGCTCCTGGGATGCTTTCCACGACGCCAGCCTCAAGGTTGCCAAGGGCGACGAGGAGGCGATGGCCGACATGGATGCGCTCGACCAGATCGGCGACACCGTGATCAAGAGCATCGCGGATTATTTCGGCGAGAGCCACAATTGCGGCATCGTCGAGCGGCTGACCAAAGAGGTCGAGATCGTCGACGCCGAGAAGCCGAAGAGCAATTCGGCCGTCGCCGGTAAGACGGTGGTATTCACGGGCTCGCTGGAGAAAATGACGCGCGACGAGGCCAAGGCGACTGCGGAGCGGCTCGGCGCAAAAGTGTCGGGCTCGGTGTCGAAGAAGACCGATCTCGTCGTGGCAGGTCCCGGCGCCGGCTCGAAGCTTGCCGAGGCCAACAAGCACGGCGTCAAGGTGCTGACCGAAGACGAGTGGCTGAAGCTGATCGGGGAGTGAAGTCGCCGCTGTCATTCCGGGGCGATGCGAAGCATCGAACCCGGAATCTCGAGATTCCAGGGTTCGCACTTCGTGCGCCCCGGAATGACAGGGGTCACATCATCCCGCCCTCCTCCTCCTCCGCCTGCTCGATCAGCGTCTCGCTCACCACGACCTCGCGGCGGGGCACGACGAAGATCATCGTGCAGGCGCAGAGCAGCGAGATCGCGAGGACTGCGGCGGTGAGCGGCAGCGTCGTGGCGGAGTGACCGCCGAGATAGGCGCCGAATTGCGACATCAGCGCGCCGATGCCCTGTTGCAGGAAGCCCATCGCGCCGGATGCGGTGCCGGCGGCCTCCGGGCGGATGCTGATCGCGCCGGCGGCCGAGTTCGCCATCACGAAGGCATTGCCGGCCATCACGATCATCTGCGTGCCGAACAGCCAGGCGGGCGCCTCATTCCAGCCTGTGAAACTCCAGAGCAGGTTCAAAAGGCTGCCGCAGAGTTGCAGGCCGAGCCCGAACCAGATCAGGTTTTCCAGCGAGTGACGCGGTGCGAAGCGCACGCAGAGGAGATTGCCGACCAGATACGCAAAGCCTGTCGTCGCGAACCATGCGCCGTACTCGGCGCTGCTGCGGCCCATCTGCGTCACCACGATGTAGGGCCCGCCGCCGGCAAAGGTGAAGATGATCTGCGAAGCCAGCACCTGGCACATCACATAGCCGATGAAGGCGCGGTTCCTGATCAGCATGCCGACGTCGCCGCGAAAGCCGCTGCCGGCCGCACGGCTGCGGCGTGTTTCCGGGAGAGCGAGCGCGATGCCGACGGCGACCGCGAGCGCGCCGATCGTGATGGCATAGAAGATCGCGCGCCAGCCGAATGCGGTCTCGATCAGGCCGCCGGTGAGCGGCGAGAGCATCTGTCCGATCATCAGGGCCGCGATGACGAGGCTGATCATGGAGGCGACGCGCTCGCGGTCGTAGATGTCGCGGATGATGGCGCGGCTCACCACCATGCCGGCCGCGCCGCCCAGCGCCTGGAAGAAGCGCGCGGCGATCAATTGCGGCAGGTTTTGCGCGAAGATACAGGCGAGGCTTGCCACGACCATCAGCGCCAGCCCCGCGAGCAGCACCGGGCGGCGTCCGAACTTGTCCGACAGCGGCCCCATGATGAGCTGCGACAGCGCGATGCCGACCATGTAGAGCGACACCGTCATCTGCGCGATCGAGATGTCGCTGCCGAAATTCGTCGCCAGCACGGGGAGCGCCGGAACCAGCATATAAAGCGAGATCGGCGCGATCCCGGTCATGACGACCAGCAACAGCAGCACCACGCGCGAGGTCGCGAGGTTCCTGTTCGCCGCCGTTTCCGGCGGCCCGCTGATCATGCCATGCATGGAAAAGACACTAGCCGGTTCGCGATTGCCGCGAATACGGATGTTTCGGCATGCGGCTATGCGCGATGCTCGCGCCGCAACCTCGGTGTCATCACCCGCGAAAGCGGGTGATCCAGTACGCCGCGGCGGTTGCTAGGAATCTCGACGTCTCTGGACTGGATGCCCCCTTCGCGGGGATATGACGGCGATGATTGAGAGCGTTGCACAAATCGCGTAGCGCCATGCGCAGCGCTATGTCAGCTCCGCCGTCGCCTGGTCCAGCCAGGCCTTCGTCGCTTCGTCCAGCGCCGGCCGCACCTCGGCGCGGACGCGCGCATGGTACGCATTGAGCCAGTCGAGCTCGTCCTTGCCCAGCATCGCCACGTCGATCAGTCGGCGGTCGATCGGCGCCAGCGTCAGCGTCTCGAACGCGTTCATCGGTTTCTCGGCGCCCTTGATATCGGCTTCGACCACCAGCTCGAGGTTCTCAATGCGGATGCCAAAGCCGTCGGTCTTGTAGTAACCGGGCTCATTGGACAGGATCATGCCGCGCTTCAACGGCGTGGTGCCGAGTTTTGAAATTCGCGCCGGTCCCTCATGCACCGAGAGATAGCTGCCGACGCCATGGCCGGTGCCGTGCTCGAAATCGACGCCGGCGGCCCAGAGATATTGCCGCGCCAGCGTGTCGAGCTGCGCGCCGGTGGTGCCGTCCGGGAACACCGCGCGCGCGATCGCGATATGGCCGCGCAAGACTCGGGTGAAGCGGTCGCGCATCTCGTCGGTCGGCTCGCCGACCGCGATGGTGCGGGTGACGTCGGTGGTGCCGTCTTCATATTGCGCGCCGGAATCGATCAGCAGCAGGTCGCCGCGCGCGATCCGCCGGTTGCTCTTGCGGGTGACGCGATAGTGCACGATGGCGCCGTTCGGTCCGGTGCCGGAGATGGTCGGGAACGATACGTCCTTCAACGCGCCGGTGTCGCGGCGGAACGTCTCCAGCGTCTCGACGGCGTCGATCTCGGTGAGTTTGCCGCTTGGTGCCTCGCGATCGATGAAGGCGAGGAAGCGCGCCAGCGCCACGGCGTCGCGCCGGTGCGCCGTCTTCGTGCCCGCGATCTCCGTCGTATTCTTGACGGCCTTCAGCAGCGCAATCGGATCGCTGCCGCGCACCGCCTTGCCGCCAGCGCCCGCGATCAGCCGGCTGAGCGCGTCGGCCGCGGTGGCATTGTCGAGCGCAATCGCGGCGCCGCTCTTGGCCAGCGCCATCAGCGTCGGCGCCATCGCATCGGGCTCGCGCACGTCAGCTGACTGCTCGAGATGATCGCGGGTCAGGTTGGAGAGTTTGCGGTGGTCGATGAACACGGTCGGCCGGCCGTCCTTCGGCACCAGCGCGTAGGACAAGGGCAGCGGCGTGTGCGCGACGTCGGCGCCGCGGATGTTGAAGGTCCAGGCCACGGCGTGACTATCGGAGAGCACCAGCGCGTCCGCGCCGAGCCTGGCGATCTCGCCCTGGATCTGCGTCACCTTCTCGGCCTCCGCGATCCCGGCATATTGCAGGCCGTGTACGGCAACCGGCGCGATCGGCGGCGGCGGCCGGTCCTGCCAGACGGCGTCGATCGGATTGCTGTCGACCGCGACGAGCTCCGCGCCGGCCTTGGTGCAGGCGGCGGACAAACGCTCGGCTGCCGCAAAAGTGTGCAGCCACGGATCAAATCCCAGGCGGTCGCCGGCCTTCAGCTGCGCGGACAGCCAGCTCTCCGGCGGCGGATCAATCAGCGATTCCACCGCCCAGGCTTTCGCGTCGACCTGCTTGGCGGCCTGAAGCGTGTAGCGGCCGTCGACGAACACCGCGGCCTCGTGGGTCAGAACCACCGCAAGTCCCGCCGAACCTGTGAAGCCGGTGAGCCAGGCGAGACGCTCTTCCGACGGCGGAACATATTCATTCTGCTGCTGATCGGCGCGTGGAATCACGAAGCCGGTCAGCTTGCGGCGGGCGAGTTCTTCACGAAGTGCGGCAAGCCGCGCCGTCAATGCGACGCCGGCCTCGGGCTCCTCGAATGTCTGGAAGTGTGCTTCGAACATGTGGATCACTTTAGGATCATGGCGATCAGTCCGCAATGTAGACGCATTTGCATCGCATCTGGCATGGACTGTGCTTGAAAAGTTTCCGCTTGAGTCGGGTGGAGTAAACGGATGCAGCCTCTGAGCTTCATCCGGATAACAGGGAAATTCGAGCAAGTGTTTCTACTCAACGGCGAGGGGATACACGATGCCTGCGTTCACGTTTGAGAAGATTTCGCCGCCGGTCCGCCGCGCCCCGGCTGCAACCACACCGAAGAAGCCGCGCGGCCTCATCAGCCAGATGATCGATCGCTTCGCCGAGCGCCGCGCCAGGCGTGCGTTGCGCGCATCGGTCCGCCGTGACGAGAAGCCGGTGAAGTAGCACCACATCGACGACTTCGTGGGGTGGGTTAGCTAACCAACCCTGCGAGAGCCACGGCAGCTCAACCCATCCGCTTCAGCAACAAACTGCTCCACCCCTCGATCCGCAGGTGCCGTACCGGCACTAGGCCGCGGGCGCGGTAGGCGGCGATCACGGCGGGCGCCTGATGCGTCAACAGGCCGGAGAGGATGACGCGCCCGCCCGGTGCCAAGTGCCGCGTTATGGGACCCGCCAATTGCCGTAACGGATTGGCAAGGATGTTGGCCAGCACCAGGTCGAACGGGCCTGCCCGCGAAAAATCCGGCGCGGCGAAGCCGGTGGCGCGGATCACCCGCACATGGTTACCAACTTCGTTAAGCGCCGCGTTTTCGGCCGCCACCCGCACCGAGGGCGGGTCGATGTCGGAGGCCAGCACCGCACGATGCAGCGCTTTGGCCGCTGCGATTCCCAGCACGCCGGTGCCGGTGCCGAGATCAAGCAGGTTCCTGGGACGAGAACTCTTCAGGACATGGTCAAGCAGCAGTAAACAGCCGCGCGTGGTGCCGTGGTGGCCGGTGCCGAAGGCGAGCGCCGCCTCGATCTCGATGGCGAGCTTGTTCGGCGCCACGCGATCGCGGTCGTGGCTGCCGTGCACGACGAAGCGACCGGCGGGCACCGGGACGAGGTCTTCCAGGCTCGCCTTGACCCAGTCCTTGGCCTCGATCGTGTCGAAGGCAAGCGTTGCCGCGATGCCGTTTCCTGCCGAAGTTGCAACGAGTTCGCGCAGCAACGCCTGATCCGGCGCCTCGGCGAAATGGAGCGCGACACCCCATTCCCCGTCCGGCCGTTCGAAGGCGACGACCGCTGCATCGCCTTCGAAAAAGACCTCGCCGAGCACATCGACGATGCGCTTGGCGGCGGCCTCATTGCCGATCGAAAAGCTGGCGCGATGGGTGGGTGAAGATTGCATCCGGGGTTCCGCTACATTCAATTTTTGGAACTTTTGTTCTCAATTTTCCGCATAACTTGCAACCTCCGGATTAACTTGACCGCAGGTTGTGCTCCGTACATTCACGGATGTTGGAACCAGCCAACACATCTTTAAATGGAAACGGAGGCGAGTCTTGAAGCGCATGGTTTTGAAGTTCTGGTCCGATGAGTCCGGTGCAACCGCGATCGAATACGGCCTGATCGCAGCGGGTATCGCGCTGGCGATCATCACCGTGGTGAACAGCCTGGGCAGCACCATGAACGACAAGTTCGGTTCGATTAGCAGCTCCTTGAAGTAATTTCCGCCTCTGTTTTCCCAGCAGGGCCCATTCTCTTCATAGACTGTTTCGACCAGCGCCCGCTGGGGGGAATTGCCCCTTGGCGGGCGGAGTCGTTTTGGGGGGCGCGGCTTGGCTCTCAGCCATGTCCACAAGCTGTCCACCCGTTTTGCCGGGCATTGTCCACCGGCCTATCCCCTCGGTAGTCCCAGGGTTTTCCACCACCTTTCCCCAGCATGGCCGGATTGGCCTTGGGCAGGTATCCACCACTCTGCCACAGGCTTCTCGACAGCCTGTCCACAGTTCATCCACAGGCCTATCCACGGCTTCCGAACAGCGCCCGGTGATCCCGCAAAATCGTTTGCGCCGCGTTGTGGCCGGGGGCGCCGGTGACGCCGCCGCCGGGGTGGGCGCCGGAGCCGCAATGGTAGAGACCCCTGAGCGGACCGCGATAATCGGCATGGCCCAGCATCGGCCGCGCCGAGAACAGCTGGTTCAGCGTCAGCGCGCCGTGAAAGATGTCGCCACCGAGCAGGCCGAACTGCCGTTCGAGATCGAGCGGGGAGAGGATCTGGCGGCCGAGCACGCTTGCAGCAAAGCCCGGCGCGTAGCTATCCACCGTCGCGATCATGAGATCGGCGACCTCCTCGCGATGGTCGTCCCAGGACTTGCCGTCCGGCAATTCGGGCGCGACGTGCTGGCAGAACAGGCTGGCGACGTGCTTGCCCGTAGGCGCGAGCGTGTCGTCGAGCGTCGAGGGGATCAGCATCTCGACGACCGGCTCGCGGCTCCATCCTTCCGCGCGCGCATCGAGATAGGCGCGGTCCATGTAGCCGAGGCTCGGAGCCAAAATGATGCCGGAGGTGAGATGATCGCCGTCGCCGGGCAGCGCGGTGAAGGAGGGCAGGCGGTCCAGCGCCACGTTCATGCGAAACGTGCCGGAGGCGTTCTTCCAGTGGCGGATGCGGGCGAGGAACTCCGCGGGCAGGGCGTCGGCCGCGATCAGCCGCGTATAGAGCAGCTTTGGATTGACGTTGGACGCGACATATTTCGCGCGGATCGTCTCGCCGTTCTCCAGCACCACGCCGACGGCGCGGTCGCGCTCAACGATCACCTCGCGCACCCCCGCATCCGTGTCGATCACAACCCCCCGATCTCGCGCGGCGCGCGCCATGGCCTGCGTGATCGCGCCCATGCCGCCGATGGCGTGGCCCCAGACGCCCTTCTTGCCGTTCACCTCGCCGAAGGCGTGATGCAGCATCACATAGGCCGAGCCGGCCGCGTAGGGGCTGGCATAATTGCCGACGATGGCGTCGAAGCCGAACAGCGCCTTGACGAGATCGTGCTCGAAGCGCTCGTCCAGCATCTCGCCGGCCGAGCGGGTGAAGAGATCGAGCAGACTGCGGCTCTGCTCCAGCGTCAGTCCGCGCAGGACGTTGGCCGTCTGCAACGCGTTCACGGCCTCGCGGATCGCAGCCGTGCCAAAACCGGCGACGAGGTTCGGCGGCGCGCGCAGCACGAATCGCCGCAGCACGTCCGCGATGTCTTCCAGCTCGCGCGAAAACCCGTCGAGCGCATCCGCGTCATGCGTGCTCAGCCGCGCGACGGAGGTCTTCGTCCGACCCTCTCCGGTGAGGAGATAGCTGCCGTCCGGCGCGGGCAGGAAATTCTGCGCGCGCCGCTCGACGATTCGTAGGCCCTGCTCGGCGAGCTTCAAGTCACGGATCACCTGCGGATTGAGCAGGCTGACAGTGTAGGCCGCGACCGAATTGCGGAAACCCGGATGAAACTCTTCCGTCACCGCGGCCCCGCCGACCACCTTGCGGCGCTCGACGACGTGCACGCGCAGACCCGCCATCGCGAGATAGGCCGCGCAGGTGAGGCCATTGTGGCCAGCGCCAATGATGACGACGTCGGTTTCGGTCATGAAAGGTTCAAGCTGTTCCACGTTCATTCCGGGATGGTCCGAAGGACCAGACCCGGAATCTCGAGATTCCGGGTTCGCCTCTTCGAGGCGCCCCGGAATGACACCTGTATATCAGGCATTCCTCGCCACAACATCACGACAGCATTTATTGCCCGTTCAGGCGCCTTGTGCTCCATTGCGCGCGCCCGGCGCCCGCCGGGGTTAAGCCGGAGCTTCCATGGATTCGATCGTGCAACCCGCCGCCACGGAGCAGCCGTCCACGTCACGCAACCGGCTGCTGCTGACGGTCTATACGGCTGCGATTTTCGTCAGCGCGCTGCTGCTGTTCTCTGTGCAGCCGCTGTTCACGAAAATGGTGCTGCCGCGGCTCGGCGGCTCGCCGGCGGTGTGGTCGGTGGCGATGGTGTTCTTCCAGTCGCTGCTGCTCGCGGGCTATGCCTATGCGCATCTGCTGATGCAGATCAAAAATCGAGTCGTTCCCGTCGTGGTGCATCTGGTGCTGCTGATCGCCGCCTTCGCCACGCTGCCGCTCGGCATCGCCGGGGCGTATGGCGAGCCGCCCGCTTCGGGCTATGCGTTCTGGCTGCTCGGCCTGTTCGTGGTCTCGATTGGCCTGCCGTTCTTCGCGCTGGCTGCCAACAATCCGCTGCTGCAAGCCTGGTTCGTCCGCACCGGCCATCCGGCCGGGCACGATCCCTACTTCCTCTATGCCTCCTCCAACATCGGCAGTTTCCTTGCGCTTTTGTCCTACCCGTTCCTGCTGGAGCCGATGTTCACGCTACACACGCAGAACCGGTTCTGGACCGGCGGCTACGGCGTCTTGATCCTCCTGATCGCCGCCTGCGGCGCGCTGCTGCTGCGCTCACCGGCGCAAGCCTCTGTCATCACCCAGGCAGATGATCCGAATGCGCCGGCGCCCGGCCTGGTGACACGGCTGCGCTGGATCTTCCTCGCCGCGGTTCCCTCGGGCCTTCTCATCGCCGTGACCGCGCACATCTCCACCGACGTGGCGGCGGCACCGCTTCTGTGGGTGTTGCCGCTGTCGCTGTATTTGTTGACCTGGGTGGTGGTGTTCCAGTCGCGGCCGCTGTTGCCGCACAAATGGATGCTGATGCTCCAGCCGGTCGCGATCGCGGGCGTCATCTTCCTGCTCGCCTTCGGCGGCGAGCAGAATTTGCTGCTGACGCTCGGCGGTCATCAATTGTGCTTCTTCGTCATCGCCATGGCCTGCCATGGCGAACTGGCGCGGACGCGGCCGCCCGCAAAATATCTCACCGGCTTCTATGTCGCGCTGTCGTTCGGCGGCATGGTCGGCGGCCTGTTCGCAGGACTTGTTGCGCCGTTCACCTTCTCCTGGATCGCCGAATATCCGATACTGGTCGCGCTCGCCGCGCTGTGCCGGCCCTCGGTGAACGAGCGCTTCGCTGGTCTCGTCAAATGGTATTGGCTGGTGCTCGCCGCGCTGGCGGTGGCGCTGGTCGTGCCGTCATACACCACGGGCAGTCTCTCGACCTGGTTCGAGGATCACCGCGTCTGGGTCGCCGGCGCCGTCGGCGTGCTTGCAGCGCTTCTGGCGCTCGCGCTCAATGCCGGCCGCTGGAAGATCTTTGCCACCGTCGCGCTCGCGCTGGCGTTGATCCGGATCTATCCGGCGGACGAGGGCCGCGTCATGACCGTGCGCAGCTTCTTCGGCGTGCACAAGATCGTGGTGACACCCGGTGGCTATTTCCATGTGCTGATGCACGGCACCACGATTCACGGTGCCGAGCGCTTCCGCAACAATGACGGCACGCCGGTCCTCGGCCGGCCGGAGCCGATCACCTACTACCACAAGGACGGCGGCATCGGTCAGGCCGTCACCGCGATCCGCGAGCGCAAGGGTGCGCCGCTGAAAGTCGCCGCGATCGGCGTCGGATCGGGCACGCTCGCCTGCGCCGCCGAGCCCGGCGAGAGCTGGAAGTTCTTCGAGATCGACCAGTCCATGGTCGACGCCGCGCGCGATCCCAAGAATTTCCGTTACATCTCGAGTTGCGCGCCCGACCTGAAGCCGGTGATCGGCGACGCGCGTCTCACCTTTGCGAAGGAACCGGACGGCGCCTACGATCTCATCATCGTCGACGCCTATTCGTCGGATGCGATCCCGATCCATCTGGCGACCGAAGAGGCGATGAAGATCTACAAGGACAAGCTCGCCCCGCACGGCGCCGTCGTGATGCACGTCTCCAACCGGCATCTCGATCTCGAGCCCGTGGTGGTCGGCATTGCGGATGCCAACGATCTCAAGAGCTGGGTCTACAACGAGGATTCGGGCCGCGACGCCGATTACATCTTCTCCACCGACGTCGTCATCTCCGCGCGTGACGCGGCCGACGTCGGCAAGCTCGCGTCCTCCAAGCAGTGGGAGGAGACCGAAGCCGACGACACGGTGCGGGTCTGGACCGACGACTATTCCAACATCCTCGGCGCGCTCTACCGGCGTCTGAAGGACGGGGAGTAGGACTCAAGTTCGTAGGACTCAAGTTCGTAGCCCGGATGGAGCGCAGCGTAATCCGGGATCACTTGCGCGCTGGGCGACGCCGGTCCCGGATTGCGCTTCGCTCCATCCAGGCTACGGGAAAGCGCCCGTGGATGGCCTCTACGGCTCGACCGGCGTCCCCGCGGGCAACGCAATCCCCTTCTCGCCGGCGACCTGCCGCAACAGGTCCGGGAGGTCGGAGATGATGCCGTCGACGCCGGTCTCGATCATGCGCGCCATGTCCTCGGGCTTGTGACCGTCCACACCACGACGCGCAGTCCGAGCGCATGGGCCTCCGAGACGAGCGCAGCGGTCACATCGCCGAAATAGGGCGACCAGATCGCGCCGCCCGCGGCCTTGATCGTCTGCGGCAGCGAGCCGCCGTGATCGGCGGGGCTGAAGCCCGCGGTCCAGTTGCTGGCCTTGTCGAGCACGACGGTCGGCGCCGAACCGCGCTGGAGCGTCAGGTACACGGTCGGAATCTTCGGTGCCTGCTGCTGCACGAGCAGCAGGGTCCGCCAGTCGAACGACTGGATCATGACGCGGCCGGAAACTCCCTCGGCCTCGATCACCCCGAGCAGCTTCGTGACGAAGGTCTGCGGGTCGAGGGTCTCATCCGGGTGGTTCGGATCGATCTTGGTCTCGATGTTGAAACGCATGCGGCTGTTGCCGGACTTGCGCACCAGTGCGAACACCTCGCGCAAGGTGGGAATGCGTGTCCCCGGCACGGCGCGCTGATCAGGGAATTGTTTTGTATAGGCGCTGTCCGGCCGGATCTGGCCGACATCGTATGTCCTGACCTCGGCGAACGGCAATTTCACGAAGGGTGTGCCGGGCGGAGCGACGTAGGCGCCGGTCGCATCCCGTGCGAGATCGGGATTGAGCCCGCGCTCATGCGACACGACGACCTCGCCATCGGCGGTCACGCCGACGTCGAGCTCCAGCGTGTCAACGCCCATTGACAGCGCATTCGCGAACGCCGGCAGCGTGTTCTCTGGCAACAGCGCCCGCCCGCCGCGATGCGCCTCGAGATCGAAAGTCGAATCAATAGCCATCGCTCGTCCGGCAATGAGAACCGAGATCACAGTCAAAATTGTCGCAGCACGTGATGGCATGGCGGCTCGGAGGGCAAGCGAAAAAGGGCGGCATTTTGAACGCATTTTGGCACGTCCGACCCATTCTACAGGCTTTCGCGGCTGTTGAAACCTTGGGCGGCGGCTTGGGTTGCGCTCGCGCGGCGGTTATGTACTCATAGCCGCCGCCCTGGAATCCGACCGTGCAACAGAAACGCGATCACCGCATCATCCGCAGCCGGCATTTTCACCGGATGCAACGGCGGCATTTCATCATCTTTGACGTGCTGCCCTTCGCCGGCACATTGATGGCACTAGGCCTGTTGTTCTACCGCCCGATCGGTGTGACGGAACTCGGCCTGTTGTTCGGCTTCTGGCTGATCACCGGCCTCGGCCTCACCGTCGGCTATCACCGCCTGTTCACTCACCGCGCATTTGCGACGTCCACTGCGATGAGCGCGATCCTGATCATCATGGGATCGATGGCCGGACGCGGTCCGATGCTGTCCTGGGCGGCGATGCACCGGCGCCACCACGAACTGTCCGATCACGACGGCGATCTGCATTCGCCGCGGCTGCATGGCGACGGCCTGCTCGGCCGTCTGCGCGGTTTCCTGCATGCGCACCTGACCTGGATGATCGAGCATGATTATCCCAATGTCGCACACTACGTGCGCGATCTGATGGCGAGCCGGACTTTGGTCGCGGTCAACAGCTACTACTACAGCTGGGTCGCGCTCGGCCTGTTGTTGCCGGCCGCGATCGGAGGCCTTGCCACCATGAGCCTGTGGGGCGCGCTGAGCGGCTTGCTCTGGGGCGGCATCGTCCGCATGTTCGTGGTCGAGCAGACCATGTCCGCCATCAACTCCATCATGCACACATTTGGCGCGCAGCCTTTCGTGACCCGCGACGACAACAGCCGCAATCTCGGCGTGATGGCCTGGCTCGCCTGGGGCGAGGGCTGGCACAACAACCACCACGCCTTCCCATATTCCGCGGCCTTCGGGCTGCGCTGGTTCGAGTTCGATCCCGGCTTCATCTTCATCCGCACGCTGGAGGCGCTCGGACTGGCCTGGGACGTCAAGGTGCCCAGCGAAGAGAAGATCGCCCGGCGCATGCTGCGGCAGCCGGGCGATGCCATGTCCGACCTGGAAACGGGCTGAGCGTTATCGACCGGCGCAAGGCCGGTGATGACGCGGCTTTGATCCGATGCTGTTCAACGATTACCCCTTTCTCCTGGTTTTCCTGCCGGCGGCGCTGCTGATCTACCGCCTCGCCGATCCCTATCCGGGCTTGCGCATCGGCGTACAGGTCGCGCTGTCGCTTGCCTTCTACGCCTGGGGCAGCCCGTCCTTCATCCCGCTCCTGGTCGCTTCGATCGCGATCAACTGGCTCGCCTCGGTCGTCTATGGCCGCATGAAATGGTCCGGTGTGATCACGCTGGTAATCGTGCTCGATCTCGCCGTGCTGGCGCTGTTCAAATACGCCAACTTCGGGCTCGCCAATCTCGGGCTTGTGTTCGGCACGAAGCTGCCGACGCTCGACATCGGGCTGCCGCTCGGCATCTCTTTCTTCACCTTCCATCACGTCATGTATCTGGTCGATCTGAAGCGCGGCAAGGCGCCGCTCTATGCGCTCGACCGCTACGCGCTCTACATCGCCTTCTTCCCGCAGGCGATCGCGGGGCCCTTGGCGCGCTGGTCGGAGGTGATGCAACAGTTCGGCCGACAGGTCTATGTGCCGGGCTGGCAGCGCCAGTTCTGCATCGCGACTTGCTTCATCGCGCTCGGCCTGTTCGAGAAGGTCGTGATCGCCGACAGCATCGCGCATCTGCTCGATCCCATCTATGCGCAGGCGGCGAGTGGACCGCTCGCGCGTGGAGACGCGTGGCTCGCCTTCTGCTTCTCCTTCCAGATCCTGTTCGATTTCTCCGGCTATTCCGACATCGCGATCGGCCTCGGCCTGCTGTTCGGCGTGCAACTGCCCTATAATTTCAATGCGCCGCTGCGCTCGACCAATATCCAGGATTTCTGGCAGCGTTGGCACATCACTTTGATGCTGTTCCTGCGCGACTACGTGTTCTACCCGCTGGTCAATTTGCGCCTGCTGCCGCGGCGCTGGCTGCCGGTCCAGTTCTTCGGTGCGATGATGATCACGATGGCGCTGTGCGGCCTGTGGCACGGTGCAAGCTGGGCCTTTGTGCTGTGGGGCATGCTGCACGGCCTCGCATTGGTAGCCTGCGCGCTGTGGCGCCGCTACGGCCCGGATTTCCCGTCCTGGCTCGGCTGGGCACTCACCGTGCTGTTCGTGCTCGCAACCGGCGTGATCTTCCGCGCCGGATCGGTCGAGGCGGCTTGGTACGTCTTTTCCGGGCTCGTTTCGCCGCTGCCGCTCGATCGCGGACAACATCTGTGGCCGCTGATCGCGGCGCCGCTGTTCGCCTTCCTGTTGCCGGCGAGCCAGGACATCGTCGCCGTATTCACCCGCCGCCCGAATCCAGTGCTCGCGGGTGTGCTCGGCGTCGGACTGTTCGCATTGCTGCTCCATATGGGTGGTCGGGATCTCCATGAGTTCGTCTATTTCAAGTTCTGATACTGATCCCGGTTGGGGCCGGAGCCTGCTGGTGTGCCTGGGCACGCTGATCGGCGCTGCAATGCTGGTGCTCGCGCTGATGGTGCTGGTCGATCCCTATGACAGCGGCAAGCTCGGACTGCTCGGCATCGACGGCGTCGATAATCGCCTCACGCAGATCACGGCCGCGAGCCGCGCGAGAGACCTGAATTTCAACGCCGCCATCGTCGGCAACTCGACCGCGCAGATGATCGAGCCGACCGCGCTGTCGCAGGCGACGGGCCTGCACTTCGTGCAGCTTTACATGACCGGCGCAATTCCGCGTGAACAGCTCGCGGTGCTCGACTTCTTCCTGCGGAATCACAAGCAAGTGGGCGCGCTGGTGATCGCGGCCGATCCGGGCTGGTGCGTGCATGCGCGGCCGAAGGAGGAGGGCGGCGTCCCATTTTCCTATTGGCTCTATGACGAGAGCGTCGTCACCTACGCGGTGCGGCTGATCTCCTGGCAGGCGATCGAGCAGGCCTTTCAGCGGCTGAGCATCGGGCTTGGCCGCCGGCAGCGGATGAATCCGGACGGCTTCGTCAGCTATGAGGACATCTGGCCGCCCGGCCAATTCAAAGAGGTCGGCTGGCCCAGGGATCCCGTGCCGACAACGTCCACCGAGATGCGGGCGGCATTTCCCGAGATCGTCGCGCTGACGGATATCGTCAGGAAGTTGCCGGCCGATGTGCCGGTCGTCATCATCGTGCCGCCGACCTTTGCAGCCACGGTGCCAAAACCCGGCACGGAAACGGCGCTGGAGCGCAGCGCCTGCGATGCTGCGCTGAAGGCGGTCGTGGCCGGACGGCCGCGCAGCAACTTTGTCAACTATCGCGTCGACAACGCGCTGACCCGCGATCGCGACAATTTCGCCGATTTCATCCACTACCGCTCGAGACTCGCGGGCCTGATCGAGCAGGGGATTATCGCGAGTCTGCGCGACGGAGCGAAGGCGCGGATCGATTTCTGAGCCGCGTCCGGCTCAAGCTATCCGGCTCAAGCTATCTCTTGGAAACTGCCGTCGAGCCAGAGCCTGCGCGCCAGCTTGCGCTGAATCTTGCCGCTCGTGGTCTTTGGCAGGCTGCCTGGACGGATCAGCGCGATGTGGCGTGCGGAGAGCTCGTGGCTGTCGGCTACGGCCTCGCGGATCTGCCCCTTGATCTCCGCGGTGTCGATCGTGCTCCTCGCGGTGCGCTCGACCTCCTGGACGATCACGAGCGTCTCTTCGCCGCTCTCATCAGGCACCGAGAACGCCGCGCCGCAGTTTTCGCGCAAGCCTTCGTCGAGCGACTGCACCGTGCACTCGATGTCCTGCGGATAATGGTTGATGCCGCGGATGATGATGAGGTCCTTGATCCGCCCGGTGACGAACAGCTCGCCGTTTTCGTCAAGGAAGCCGAGATCGCCGGTGCGCAGCCACGGGCCATCCTCGCCGGCGATCTCGACGTTCAGCCCCTCGCGCGTTGCCTCCTCATTGCGCCAATAGGCACGAGCGACATTTGCGCCGCCGACCCAGATCTCGCCCACGCGGTCGGTGGGTAGCCGCGCGCAATTCTCCGGCTCGACGATCGCAATTCGCTCGCCGGCAAGCGCGCGGCCGCAGCCGACCGCGATCTGCGTATCGTCGGCGTCGGGGGCCGCTTCGGCTGTATGAGCCTGAAGCCCCGCGCGGCTGACGCTGCGCGTGACGTAACCGCCGCCGCGCCCTCCGCCGGAAATCAGCAGCGTCGCTTCCGCCATGCCATAAGCCGGATACATCGCGCGTGGATTGAAACCGTGCGGCGCAAATGTCTCGATGAACTGCGCGATGGTGTCGGCACGCACCGGCTCCGCGCCGTTGAGCGCGATTTTGAGCGAGGACAGATCGACGCCGTCCATCTGATCGGCGCGATAGCGGCTGACGCAGAGGTCGAAGCCGAAATTCGGGCTGCACGCCACTTCCGCGCGATAATGCGAGATCGCGCGCAGCCAGCCGAGCGGCCGCTGCATGAACGCGTTCGGTGCCATCAGCACGCAGGTCGCACCCACATAGAGTGCTTGCAGCGCGTTCAGGATCAGCCCCATGTCGTGATAGAGCGGCACCCAATTGACGTAGGTCGATTGCCTGGTGTTGCCGAGCGCGAGCCGGATCATCTTGAGATTGGCGAGCAAATTGGCATGGCTCACCATCACGCCCTTGGGTTCGGATGTGGAGCCGGAGGTGTATTGCAGGAAGGCGATGTCGCCCGATGCCGGCTCGGGAAGTTCGATTGTCTCACCGTCGGCCGCGGTGAGGTCGACTTCGATCCAGCGGATGTTCTCCTGCTCAAAGCGCGCCTGCAAATCGCCGCGCAAAGCCAGCGCGGAGGTGGTCAGCGCCACCGCCGGTGCGCAATTGGCGAGGATCGCGGCGCTGGCATCGCGGGCGCTGTTTCGCCGCGGCATCATCATCGGTACGGCAATGACGCCGGCCATCAGGCAGCCGAAGAACGCGACCATGAACTCGATGCCGGGCGGGAATACCAGGACCGCGCGGTCACCGGGCCGGGCGGCCGCGGTCAGGCGCGTGGCGAGCGCGCGCGCGGCGTCGTGCAACTGGCGGAAGGTGAGGGCTGCTTCCTCCGTCCCGCGATCGGAGACGAAGACGTAGGCGCGATCCTCGCTCTGGTCCGCCGCACGCCGGGCCAGGAGTGCCACGAGCGAGCGGAAGGTTTCCATTTTGGTTGCGCCGGCTTCAGCCGCCCTCAGGCAGCGGAGGGGATGGCGCGCTTGTCGGCGAGAAATCGCGACAGCGCCTCGACGGTAGGATGGTCGTAGAAGTCGTCCGTCGATAGTTCGAGGTCGAGCTTCTCCTCGAGTTCCATCATGAGGTAGACCAGCATCGCCGAATCGAGCCCGAGACGGTTGAATTTCGTGGCGGTGTCGACCCGGTCCCTCGAGATTCGCAGGATATTTGCCAGGGCGGTAACGCAGAAATCCGAAATCTGCTCGCGTGTCATGTCATTTCCCAGAAACAATCGGAACGACAATACGGGCGACCCTACGGTTGTCAATTTGGCCAGAACGCCACAGCGTTGAAGGTTGGGGACTGTTGCTTCCCTTCGTCGGTTTGCTGCTCAATTCATGCACAGTTGCCGCGATTTCCCGAGGTCGACAGCGGCCAGCGTGGCGGCGGCGTTCGATTCGCTCGTCGCGCAAACGAATGCGGTGACCGAAACCGAACGCCAGGCGCGGGCTCCTGGCACGTAAAAGCTGGAAGATTTTGGAGCGGCAGCTCCGCGCTCAAGTCGCGTCAGTTCTGGTAATAGCCGCGCGGCTGATAATACTGCCGGGGCTGTTGCTGCTGATAGTAATAGCCCTGCTGGCCATAGCCCTGGTCGTAAGTCGGCTGCGTCTGGTAGACCTGCGCGCCGTAGACGCGGTTGTTCGTGCGCGGCGCCGGATAGCGCGCGCCGGTGTCGCTGCCGTCGGCCGGATAGATGTAGCTGTCGTCCTGCGGCATGTAGCGGCGGGCGGGCTGCGCCGGTGGCGTCAGATTCACGGGGTCGCCGGCAGCGCTGTACTGCTCTTCGGCCGGCTGCGGAGCGCGGGCAACGGCATTGTTGGTGCGGCCGCGCGGATTGCGTGCGAGGGCCACCTGGGACGAGCCGGTCAGCGTCACCGTGGTGTTGAGCACGCCCTGCTGCTGCACCAGCGCGTAGAGTGTCGTGGCATTTTGGCGCGACAGCCGCACGCAGCCATGCGAGGCGGGCGAGCCGAGCCGGCCGACCGAATCCGTGCCGTGGATGGCGTGCCCGATCTTGGTGAAGAAGATCGCGTGCGGCATCGGCGCGTCGTCGAATTCCTTGGAGTAGTGATCCTCTTCCATGCGGAAGGTGCGGAACGCGCCGTTCGGCGTCTCGCGCGAGGGGATGCCGGTCGACACCGGCCAGTGATAGCGCGCGACGCCGTCGACGGCGACGGTCATCTGCTGATTGTCCTTGTCGATGGTGATCTCGACCTTGGCCTGCGCGGTGCCCGCGCTCAAAAGCATCAATGAGGTGAAAGCAATGAAAAAGGATCTCATCTGGAAACGCATTTGAGGAAAACGCATTTGAATCCTGGCCTCCGGCCTGTTCACGCAAGCGCCGCGGCTCTCCGTCCCCCGGCGTGCACTATGCCTGCAATCCGGCTTTCGTTCCAGCGGCCCGCCCGCCCATCGTTAACGTGGTGCCGGGCGTAAGCAAGGCCGCTTTGTGCCGCGCCGCCTGCGGCGGTGCTGACATTTTCGCGAGCGACCAGCGCGTTCTCGACGCCGACAATTCGTCACAAAGGCGCAACCATTTGGCCGCGCCAAGCGTTGAACATGGCCTGCCCCGACACGCGGCTTTCGCCGCCGTTTACCTTGGGATCGAAGATGAACAAAGCTCGTATCGCCGCCGCGCAATTGCCGGCCGGTTTACCTGTCCGCCTGCTTATCGCAGCCGCTGCCATCCTCCTCGCGCTGCTGTCGCTACCGCAGCCCGGCCATGCCCAGGGCATCGTGCGCGGTGCCCAGGAGGGCTCTTATGAAGGCAACCGGATCGGCGGCCCGGTCGGCGGTGCAGTTGGAGGCGTCGTCGGCGCCGGTGTTGGCGGGGCCGTGGGTGCGGTCGAGGGCGTGCTCGGGATTCCCCATCGTGGTCACCGCCGCTGCCGCGGTTACTATGACGGCTACAACCGCTTCCACTGCTATCGCTAAATTCACCACCGTCATTCCGGGCTCGTGCTTCGTCGCGCCCCGGAATGACACTTAGTTCTTCAGCCGGTAACCCGTGCGGAAGATCCACCAGATCACCACCAGGCAGATCACAAGGAACGCCAGCGTCATGCCGAAGCTGACGGATACGCTGACATCGGCGATTTCGTAGAAGCTCCAGCGGAAGCCCGAAATCAGATAGACGACCGGATTGAGCAGCGCCACGGTGCGCCAGGCCGACGGCAGCATGTCGACGGAATAGAAGCTGCCGCCGAGGAAGGTCAGGGGCGTCACCACCAGCATCGGGATCATCTGGAGCTTCTCGAAACCGTCGGCCCAGATGCCGATGATGAAGCCGAACAGGCTGAAGGTCACCGCCGTCAGCACCAGGAAGACCAGCATCCAGATCGGATGATGGATGTGCAGCGGCACGAACAATCCGGCGGTCGCGAGGATGATCAGGCCGAGGATGATCGACTTGGTCGCGGCCGCGCCGACATAGCCGAGCACGATCTCGAAATAGGAGATCGGCGCCGATAGGATCTCATAGATCGTGCCGACGAATTTCGGGAAGTAGATGCCGAACGAGGCGTTCGCAATGCTCTGCGTCAGCACCGAAAGCATGATCAGGCCCGGCACGATGAAGGTGCCGTAGCTCACGCCCTCGACCTGGCTGATGCGCGAGCCGATCGCAGCGCCGAAGACCACGAAATAGAGCGAGGTCGAGACCACCGGCGAGACGATGCTTTGCAGCAGCGTGCGCCAGGTGCGCGCCATTTCGAACAGATAGATGGCGCGGACAGCGCGGTAGTTCATGACGTCCTCACGAGGTCGACGAAGATGTCCTCGAGCGACGACTGTGTCGTATCGAGGTCGTTGAAGCGGATGCCGGCGGTGCGGAGGTCGCTAAGCAGGCTGGTGATGCCGGTGCGATCGCCCTTGGTGTCGTAGTCGTAGACCAGCGTCGCACCGCTGTCGCAAAGGTCGAGCTCGTAGTGGGCGAGGCTGTCGGGCAGCGCGCTGAGCTTGCCTTGCAAGTGCAGCGTCAGCCGCTTCTTGCCGAGCTTCTGCATCAACGTCGCCTTGTCCTCGACCAGCACGATCTCGCCCTTGTTGATGACGCCGATGCGGTCGGCCATCTCCTCGGCTTCCTCGATGTAATGCGTGGTGAGGATGATGGTGACGCCCGACTGCTGGAGGGTGCGGACCACCTCCCACATGCCCTTGCGCAACTCGACGTCGACGCCGGCGGTCGGCTCGTCCAAAAACAGGATCTGCGGCTCGTGCGACAGCGCCTTGGCGATCATCACGCGGCGCTTCATGCCGCCGGACAGCGTGATGATCTTGCTGTCCTTCTTGTCCCACAGCGACAGGTCCTTCAGCACCTTCTCGATATGGGCCGGGTTCTTCGGCTTGCCGAACAGGCCGCGGGAAAAGCTCACGGTCGCCCACACGCTCTCGAAGGCGTCGGTGTGCAGTTCCTGCGGCACCAGGCCGATCAGCGAGCGCGCCTTGCGGTAGGAGGTCTGGATGTTCTCGCCGCCGACCAGGACCTTGCCTTCGCTCGGATTGGCGATGCCGCAGATGATCGAGATCAGCGTGGTCTTGCCGGCGCCGTTGGGGCCGAGCAGCGCGAAGATCTCGCCGCGCTTGATATCGAGATTGACGTTCTTGAGCGCCTTGAAACCGGACCCATAGGTCTTCGACAAATTGGCGACGGAGATGATGGGGGACATGATGGCCGGCGGGCTGGGGAAGGGATGCTGGAACCCGTCCCGGGAGGGCAGGTCAGCGGAGCCCTGAAATAGGAATGCACCTGCCCGGCCGCAATTCCCCGGAGAAAAATGCTCTCAAAACAGGCCGTTAGATGGCAGGTTTCAGGCAAGTGTTGCGCAACAGTCACTGGCTGCGGCTAAGATTGTCGCTCACGCGGCTCTTTGTTGCGTCTGCGAGCAGGCCATGGCTACGATTCCGGCCAATTGCGAAGCATATGTCCTCAGGGAAAAGATCGATGAGACCGAACGGCCGTCACGCAGCCGGCGCCAGCCAGTTGTCCGCCATCCGTGTGTGGGCAATGGGCCTGCTCCTGCTGTCAACTGTTGCCATGAGCCCGACCGCCGCCAAGGCCGCGCCGAGCCAGGCAGCCGCCACCACGCATGTCTACCTGCTCCGCGGCGTGCTCAACATCTTCTCGCTCGGGCTCGACACGATCGGCGCCCGGCTCGAGGCGCAGGGCATTCCGGTGACGGTCGCCAACTTCGTGTCCTGGTCCTCGCTCGCCGACGAAGCGGCGATCGCCTACAAGGCCGGCCGGCTCAAGACCATCGTGCTGGTCGGGCACTCCTCTGGCGCGACCGCGCTGCCCGACATGATCGCCAAGCTCAACCGTCTCGGCGTGCCGGTGAAACTCGCGATCGGTCTCGACTCCGTGTTCAAGACGAAGCTCGCCACCGGCGCCGAGCGCTACATCAACATCTATATCGGCGACGGTCCCGGCGAGCCGGTGAAGCGCGCCGACGGCTTCCGCGGCAAGCTCGACAATGTCGACGTCCGCGGCACCGGCGTCGGCCACATCTCGATCGACAAGAACGAGGCGATCCAGCGCCGCGTCATCGCCGAGATCGACGCCGCGATCATGCGCTCGCGCGCACCGGCAGCACCGGTTGCTGAGCCCGGCGCGCCGCGGCCCGCACGAGCGGCGGCCGCGACGGCTCCTGCGCGGAACTGAAGCCTTTCGCCGGCAACGGCCGACTTCGTCACGCCGCCGTCGGCACGCAAGTCGACGGCGGCATTGTTTTACTTGTGTCGCAAAGGCGCTAGCGCCGCACCGGCTGCGCGTCGAGACAGGACTTGTATTGGGCGGGCGTGAGCAGGCTGCGCACGCAACCCGTTGCACGCGCCTCTTCGCAATCCGCAGCGCTCAAGTCGTCGCAGAGCTGTGCCCTGTCGTCGCCGGGCGAGCCGTCCTTGGCTCCCGGTGCCTCGGGCTTCAGATAGACGAGCAGGCAGCAGCAACAAAGTCCGAGCCCGATCAGCGGAAACTTCAACGCCACGGCAGCAGCAGCTGCGAAGATGCACAACGTCACGATCGACCGGACGCGCATGATCCTGCGCTCCCTCAGCGACACATCCTGGTGCGGAGCGCGCTCGATCAGCTCCCAGATCAACGCGACGTAGGTGGCGTTCACGAGGAAGAAGACCGCGGCATAGAAGGCAACGGGCTGCGGCGCCAATTCGCTCACGGCCATCCAGGCCGTGGACAGCGGCAGCAGCGACACCGAAAACAGGTGCGCGAAGTTGAACCACATCAGGCGCGGAGTTGCCTCGGCGGCGTAGCGCAACAGATGGTGGTGGTTGGCCCAGACGATCGCGATGAAGACGTAGCTCACGGCGTAGCTGAGCCAGGTCGGCCAGAGCGCCAAGAGGCCCGCGAAGGTGGGCGTTTCCGGCGGTCGCAGCTCCAGGACCAGCACGGTGATCAGGACGGCAAACACGCCGTCCGAGAACGCGCTCAGCCGCTCCGGGCTCCGTCTCGCATGTGCCATGGCCGCCCCACCTCCATCGACGCCGACTCGCACCCTGCCGAACGCCGGCGGGCGATTCCAGCTCCCGTTAGACCGATTTGATCTCGCCGCCGTCCATGCGCAGCACCGTGCCGGTCATCCAGCGCGCGGGCGGCTCGGCGCCGGCCGCCTCCACCTGGCGGCCGACCTCGGCCAGTTGCTCGCCGCTGCGCGCAGCGAGCACGACGGCGCCGAAGTCGCGGGCAAGCCGCAAGGCGGTGGCCTTGCCGATACCCGAGCTTGCGCCGGTCACGATCGCGACGGATGCCGCCATGGTCGTCTCCTTCGGCTTCTTGGGGTGAACGGCGTCAGGTCAGGAGGTCGCGGATGCTCTGCGCGATCTCGCTTGCATGCGTTTCGAGCGCGAAATGTCCGGTGTCGAAGAAGCGAACCACGGCCTTGGGATTGTCCCGCTTGAACGCTTCGGCGCCGGGAGGAATGAAGAACGGGTCGTTCTTGCCCCACGCCGCGAGGAACGGCGGCTGGTGCGTGCGGAAATAGTTTTGGAACGCCGGATACAGCGCCACATTGCTCTTGTAGTCGCCGAACAGATCGAGCTGGATTTCATCGGCACCGGGGCGCGCCAGATAGCAATTGTCGAGGTTCTGGCCGTCCGGCGACACCATCGTCGGATCGGGGACGCCGTGGGTATATTGCCAGCGCGTCGTCTCGGGCGTGAGGAACGCGCGTAGCGCATCCCGGTTCGCCGGCGACGGATCCTGCCAATAGGCCTTGATCGGGCCCCAGCCCTCGCTCAGGCCGTCTTCATAGGCGTTGCCGTTCTGGGAGATGATGGCTGTGATCCGCTCAGGGTGGCGGAGCGCGAGCCGGAAGCCGGTCGGGGCGCCATAGTCGAACACGTAGACCGCAAACCGGTCGAAGCCGATTACCTCGGTGAAGCGCTCGATCATGCGCGCGATGTTGTCGAACGTGTAGCTGAACGTCTCGCGTGGCGGCATGTCGGACTGGCCGAAGCCGGGAAGATCAGGCGCAACGATGTGGAATTTGTCGGCGAGCAGCGGGATCAGGTCGCGGAACATGTGGCCTGCGCTCGGGAAGCCGTGCAGCAGCAGAAGTCTTGGCGCGTTCGCGGGCCCGGCCTCGCGATAGAAGACCTTGAAGCCGTCAACGTCGGCCGTGCGATATCTGGTCGGGATCATGACATCCTCCGTTGCTGATGATTGATCGGGTGGCCTTGAGAGGGCTAGCGAGGAGAGGTCCGGCGACCTCGCAGCGTGCTGTGCAGGGGGCTTAGTTGCCGGCGATGGAGCCGATCGCCTCGCGGATGATGTCGACGACGGCCGCGGGCGCGGTGACGATGGGTGTGTGATCGACGGCATGCGATCGCACCGTCGCCTTCATGCGCTCCGCCATGTAGCGCTGCGTCTCCGGCACGATCATGCGATCCTGTCCGGCGATCAGGAACCAGCTCGGAATGTCCTTCCAGAGCGGGCGCCCGACGGGGGCCGTGATGCAGTTGAGCGAGATCGGTCGCTGCACGGCCGCGAGCACGGCGCGATCCTCCGCAGATGCGTTTTGCGCGAAAGCCGTCGCGACGGCCGCCTCGGGCAGCCAGATCAGGCCATTGTCGTCAGGGGCAAGCTTTGGCGCCTGCGGATGCGGCGGGAGACGATAGAACACGTCTGCCACCTTCTCGCCCTCGTCGGGCGCGAGCGCGGCGACGTAGACCAGCGCCTTCACCCGTTCGGGACGCGCCAGCGCGATCACGGCGCCGGCGTAAGCGTGTCCGACCAGCACGACCGGACCTTCGGTGCGGTCCAGGCTGCGGTTGAGGGCTGCGACATCGTCGGCGAGCGAGGTCAGCGGAAGCGGCGCTGCGCGCACCCTGATGGCAGCGGCCTCGAGCGCCGTGATGACACGCGCCCAGCTTGATCCGTCCGCCCACGCGCCATGGGCCAGCACCACCGTCACATCCTTGCTCGCCATCTTCGTCTCCCTAGATCTTTCATAACCCTCTTGAAGACTTCAATCAGGTTATTGATGAGTGACGTAACTTGTCAAGTGACGTGTTACAGGTTATGTGAATTGGAATGTTTCGTCTGGCTGGGGAGCCGCGCATGCAACACAGACCGCCTGCCATGTTCATTGCCGACGCGCTCGGCCTCGATTTCCTAAACTCCGTCGCGACCCCGGTCGATACGCCCGTCGAGTGGCTCGACGATGGCGATGGCCTGATCGACTGGCTCACTCAGGCCAGGCTTGTTCCGCCTGATACACTGAACGTGTTGAAGGCGCGCGCATTGCCGGGCGAACTCGACAAGGTTGCGGATCAGGCCCGCGCCTTGCGCGAGTGGTTCAGAGGCTTCGTTCGCAAGCATGCGGGCCGGCCGCTCGGACCGCAGGCGCTGCATGAGCTCGGTCCGCTGAATAGCCTTCTGGAGAGTGACGAGGCATTCAGCCAGATCGCGCCACGTGATGACGGCAGCGCTGGCGCCCTCGAGTTGCGGAGGATGCGGCGCTGGCGGTCGCCCGAGTCCCTGTTGCTGCCGATCGGCGAGGCGCTGGCGAGGTTCGTGTGCGAGGAGGATTTCGCGAATGTGAAGGCGTGCGAGGGGCATGCCTGCACGATGATGTTCGCCGACCACACCCGCAGGCGCGCGCGACGATGGTGCAGCATGGCAATCTGCGGCAACCGTGCCAAGCAGGCCGCGCATCGCAGCCGGCTCAAGACCCGTCCTATCGCTTCTTGACCAGCTTGAGAGAACGAGTGGTTCTCTGATTGCGGTGCTTGATCGCAGCGCTCTGCGCTTCGGGTGGGCTCAGGAAGCGGACGAGCATCGTCTTCAGATGCGCCGCGCTCTGTTTGATATCCAGCTTGGGATTGCGGATCGGCATCGCGCGGGATCCGTCGATGATGGCAATCAGGATGTCCGCGGTTGCGTCCGGGTCCAGTCCTGGATCCATCCGCCCCTGGCTTTGCGCCTGGCGCAGGAAGTCACCCCACATGCGCCGCACCGCCTCGGTGTGGCGTGCGATGATCTTGGCGAATTCCGGATTGCGGGCGGCCTCCGCGAGCCCATCCAGGTTGAGGATCTGGGCGGGACGAAACCGCAGGCTGGTTTCCTCGATATCGGCGAGCAGCGCCTCGATCACGTCCGGGGCAACCAGAATTTTTTCGAATCGCTCCGCCGAACGCGCGAGACCAAGGTCGATCATCGCCTCGATGATCGCCTCCTTGCTCGGAAAGTAGTGATAGAGGTGCCCCGGACTGATCCCGGCCTCAGCGCAGATGTCCGTCGTGCTGGCGCCACGGAAGCCGTCCCTGGTGAAGCAGCGGATCGCCGCGCCGAGGATCTCCCCGCGCTTCTGCTTATGCTTGACGGGGTCGACTTTCCTCAATGCGCGCGTCTCCTATCCCTTGGACGTCCCAATTAGCACGACGGTCCGCCACGAGAAAATCAAAATTAGAGAGTTCCATCTATTTATGTTGACGGGCGGCAAGGGGTGTGAGAATGATTACTAGAGTAATCTCTCTAATAAATTGTCCGAGCGCGAGCGGGACCATGCGCTTTCAATGGGCGGCCCTGATGTGTGTCACGCTTGCTGGCGGTGGGTGCGCGACCGCGCCGCTCGAACGAGCCGGCTCGCTCAGGAGCTACGACCGGATGTCGGACGCGAACGGGCTGGTGACGCGATCGCAGATCCGCGTGAACAGGAAGGACGTGCTGGCGGCGAAAACAATCCGGATCGCATCGACAGTCTTTCCCGCGCGCACCGACGTTGCGCTGAACGAAAAGGAGCGGCGTCTGGTCGCCAACGCCATCAGCCGCGAGCTTTGTCTCCGCTTGAGCGAGCGCTTCCGCATCGTTTCATCCGATGCCGACGCGGACCTCACGGTGCAGGCGACGGTCACTCATGCGGCGCCGACCAACCCGACCGCCTCCGGCGCGTCGAAAGCACTGTCGATTGCCAAGACCGTTGCGCTTCCCGCCGTGCCTGTGCCGGTGCCGAGGCTTCCGGTCGGGCTCGGCAGTCTGTCGGTCGAGGCGGAAGCGCGCGACTTCGCCGGATTTCGGAAGGCGGCGATGGTCTGGGCGCGCGGCGCCAACTCCATCACGAATTCTCCGCGGGTCGCCAACGAGGGCGATGCATACGATCTCGCGAGCGATTTCGGCGCCGACTTCGCCAAGCTGGTTGCGACCGGAGAATCTCCGTTCGGCGGCGTCCCTGCGCTGCCGCCCATGGACAGCATTCCCGTGCGGCTCGGCGGCGCGCCCAAATATGTCGCGTGCGAGGCATTCGGACGGTTTCCAGGCGTGACCGGCTTCGCGGGGCAGGGGCTCGGGCTGCCGCCTGCCTGGACGGATTCCGGCGCCAAGGACAATCCGGTCCCGGCACCGGCGCCTGAGGTGAATTCAGAACAGACACTCACGCAATGACGAACTCACGATATGGGTTGCCGCGGTGCGACGACCGAAGGTCCGGCTTCGGCCGCCGCAGATCCCTGGCTGCCATGGCCGCTGCCTTGGCTGCTGTCTTGACGCTGTCGCTGGCGGCGTGCGCGTCGACCACGGATCTCCCGCCAGCCTATCATCCGCCGCAACCGCCCAGCGCCCAGGCAGTGAAGGAGGGCGTCAAGAAGGGAGCGGCAGAAGCCAAGCTGACCGGAGGACTCGAGACATCTGCTGTCCGTGACACCAACCACGGGCCGGGATCGTACTTCGTCTGCCTGAGGCAGAGCGGCCCGTCGGCAAGTCGACGCCCCGCCTATTCGGTCTTTTTCGACGACGACAATTACAAGGGAATCCAGAGTTCGGTGATTTCCGAGGCCTGCGAAGCCGAGCCATGGGTTCCCTTCAATTAATGCCACGATACCGGGGCAGTCAGAGTGAGCGCCCCTGTCGACGGGCGTCACGGCCCGGGTTCCGTGCCCCAAATTCCACCCAATCGATGGTCACTAAGCGCCTTGGGGAGGCCTCTGCCTTCCGAGGTGGGACTGCTGGACTGATGATTGATTTAAGGCGGTTAGTCGTGCTGGCAGCGGTCGCGCTGCTCGCTTTGAGCCCCGGCATGGCCGCGGCGTCGCCCGCCAAGACGAAGGCCGCCGCGGTCGCGCCCGCCGCTCCGTCGCCCCCGCCGGTCGAGCCTCTGCCGCCGCCGAAGATCTACCTGTTCCGCGGCGCGATGGGGCCGATCTTCTCCACCGGCATGGACCGGCTCAGCGAGAAATTGACGCAGGCCGGCTTCTCCGCCGACGTCAACGAATTCACCATCTGCCGATGGATCGGCGATCGTGCCATCTCCAGCTACAAGGAAACCCCGGCGCCGATCGTGCTGATCGGCCATTCCATGGGCGGGTTGTGCTCGGTCGTCATCTCCGAGATGGCGGCCAAGGAGAACATTCCGGTCAGCCTCGTCATCACCATCGATCCCGCGCATGCGACCGGCGACGTGCCGCTCAATGTCGAGCGCTTCATCAACATCTTCCTCTCCGATAGCGTGCTCGGCGGCGGCGACGTCGTGACCAAGCCCGGCTATCGCGGCCATTATGCGAGCTTCGACCTGAAAGAGAACTCGCGGGTCAGCCACATCAACATCGAGAAGTCCGACGATATCCATCGCCAGATCATCGACATGGTGCGGCAGTTGCCGCGGATTCAGGCACAGGCCGATGCCGTGCCGCTGCGCTACCTCGTGCCGGGGGACACGCTGGTCGAATTGTGGGATAGCGGCGTGCGGCTCCCGGTCCGCCGGGGCGACACCATGGAGAGCATCGCCGCGGCCAATCGCGTGCCGTTGTGGACACTCGTGCAGAGCAATTCGCTGCCGGAGAACGCACCGCTCACGCCGGGTCAGTCCATCATCGTCCCGCGCCATCTGACGCCGCCCGAGCCGGCCGCCGCCATGGCGACGCCACCGGGCCGGAGGTAGGCACCTTATCGCTGCGGAAGCGGCGTTTCTTGAACGGGCGGACGTTCCACAAACTCGTCATGCCCGGGCTTGTCCCGGGCATCCACGTCTTTGTTTCTACGTGGAAAGAACGTGGATGGCCGGGACAGGCCCGGCCATGACGAAGAGCGCGAGATTTATCGACCCTCAAACGTTCGACCCGTTGATCGCGTCGATCGCGGCGTCGGTCACCTCTTTCGTCGTCGCCTTGCCGCCGACATCCGGCGTCAGCACGCCGGCCGCGCAGACGCGCTCGACGGCCGCCATGGCGGCAGCGAGCCTAGGCGGTGAGAGAGACGCAATTGGCGCTGGTTTATACAAGAAAATGATATAATCCTCTCACAGGCGAGAGGACCGGCGAATGGAATTGTATCAGCTCCGATGCTTCGTGGCGGCGGCCGAGCAGTTGCATTTCGGCCGGGCAGCGCAGCATCTTCAGATGCTGCCCTCTGCGCTCGGACGTCAGATCAGGCTGCTGGAGGAGGATTTGGGAACGCGGCTGTTCGCGCGGACGACGCGCGCGGTGTCGCTCACCGAGGACGGCGCGACGCTGCTTCGCGACGCGCGTGCCATCCTCGCCCGTGTCGAGGCGGTCGAGAGCAATTTGCGCAACCGCTCGCGCGCAGGGGCTGCTCGAAAACTCCGGGTCGGTGCGATCGACAGCGCGGCGGCCGGGCTGTTGCCGTCGCTCTTGCGCGATTTCCGCGCCAAGCATCCGGAAGTCGCGGTGCAGCTTCTTGAAGACAAGACCGTCCGGCTGCTGCCAAAGATCCTGACCGGCGCGCTCGATCTCGCCATCGTCCGTCCGCCCGACAGCGCGGACAAGCGGCTCGAATTCCGCCACCTCCTGCTGGAGACGGCGATCGTGGCGTTCCCGCAGCGGCACGCGCTGGCCGCGCGCAACTCGATCACGCTGGCGGAGATCGCCGAGGAGGCGATGCTGGTGCCGGACCGCCGCTCCAGGCCGCACAGCCATGACCTCACCATAAAGCTGTTCGAGCAGGCCGGCTTGACGCCGCGCATCGTGCAGGTCGCCGATGAGAAGCAGACCATCATCAATCTGGTGGCAACGAAGCTCGGGGTCGCGATCGTGCCGCGCTGGACGACGCGGATGGCGGTCACCGGCGTGCGCTTCGTGTCGCTCCGGCCGAAGCAGAGCGGTCCCGTCGGCCGGCTGCCTCTTGCTGCGGCATGGCTGCGCGGCTCACGCGACCCGGCCCGCGATGCGATGCTGTCTGTGCTCGAGGCGCGCCTGCGCAGCTATGCGCGGGACGCCTGAGAGGCTATGACACCAGCCTGGACAGAAGGTGTGACGCGATGACGGATGAGAGAGCTTCGAAGCCGAGCGACTTGCGGGTTGCCATCGCAGGACTGGGCTCGATCGGCACCAAGATCGCGACCGCCATCGATCAGGGCATCGAGGGACTGACGCTGTCCGCCGTGGCGGTGCGTGATCCCGCAAAGCATCAGGCATTGCTCGGTAGCCTGCGCCGCCCGCCGTCGGTGCTGCCGATCGACCAGCTCGGCGACGCCGCCGACATCGTGGTCGAGTGCGCGCCGAGCCGGCATCTGCGCTCCATCGTGGAGCCCGCGGTGAAGCGCGGCAAGGCCGCGATCGTCGTCAGCGTCGGCGCGCTGCTCGACAATTCCGATCTCATCGATCTCGCCCGCGCCAATGGTGGCCGCATCATCGTGCCGACGGGCGCACTGATCGGGCTCGATGCCGTGAACGCTGCGGCGGTCGGCACCATCCATTCGGTGAAAATGGTCACGCGCAAGCCGATCGACGGGCTGAAGGGCGCCCCGTTCATAGTCGACAACAATATCGATATCGACAATCTGCGCGAGCCGCTCAAGCTGTTCGAGGGCACCGCGCGCGAGGCGGCAAAAGGATTTCCGGCCAATCTCAACGTCGCGGTGGCGCTGTCGCTCGCGGGCGTCGGGCCCGACCGCACCTCCGTGCAGATCTGGGCCGACCCGACCGTGACGCGCAACGTTCACCGCATCGAGGTCGAGGCTGATTCCGCGCGCTTCGATGTCGATCGAGAACATCCCCTCCGAAAATCCCAAGACCGGGATGATCACGGCGCTGTCCGTGATCGCGCTGCTGCGCAAGCAGCGCGCTACGCTCTGCGTCGGGACGTAAACTTTTAAGCGCCTGTCACACGCCAGATCACGTTGCCGACGTCGTCGGCCATCAGCAGCGATCTGTCGGGACCGATCGCCACGCCGACCGGACGGCCGTAAGATTCCTTCTCGTCCGGCGCCAGGAAGCCCGACAGGATGTCGCGCGCAGGACCAGAGGGGCGGCCGTTCTCGAACGGGATGAACACGACCTTGTAGCCGGAGAGCGTGCTCCGATTCCACGAGCCGTGCTGGCCGATCACCATGCCGTCCGGAAAACCCGGCAGCGTGCCTGATGGCATCCAGCACAGGCCGAGCGAGGCGGTGTGGCCGCCGAGCGCGTAGTCGGGTGTGATCGCCTTGGCGACGAGCGCCGGATCCTGCGGCACGCGATCGTCCACCGTCTTGCCCCAGTAGCAATAGGGCCAGCCGTAGAAGCCGCCGTCGCGCACCGAGGTGAGATAGTCGGGCGGCGTCTCGTCGCCGAGGCCGTCGCGCTCGTTGACGACGGTCCAGAGCACGTTCGTGTTCGGCTCCCAGGCGAGGCCGACGGGATTGCGCAGGCCGGCACCGAAGATGCGGTGCGTGCCGGCGACGAGATCGAGCTCGTAGACGGCGGCGCGGCCTTCCTCGACCTCCATGCCCATCTCGGCGATATTGGTGAGCGAGCCGACGCCGGCATAGAGCTTCTTGCCGTCTGGGCTTGCGAGCAGGCTCCGCGTCCAGTGTCCGCTCGGCTTGAAGGTGGTGAGCCTTTTGCCCGGTGCGGTGATGCGATCGGCGTTCGCGACGTAGGGAAACGCCTTCACGCCGTCGGTGTTGCCGACATAGAAGGTGTCGCCGACCAGCGCCATGCCGAAGGGCTGGCTCAGGTTTTCCATGAAGGCACTGCGCTGTTCGGCAACGCCGTCACCGTCCTTGTCGCGCAACAGCGTGATGCGGTTGGCGCTGACGCCGAGCGCCGCGGCGCGCCGCATCGTCGCCTGCATCGCGTAGTGAAACACGGACCTCGGCGCTCCCGCGATCTGCGTCGCTTCCGCAATCAGCACGTCGCCGTTGGGCAGCACCTCGATCCAACGCGGATGGTCGAGCCCGGTCGCGAACGCATTGACCTTGAGCCCGGGCGCGACTGTCGGCTTCTGTCCCTCGCTCCAGCCCCTGGCCGTCGGCATCTTCAAGGTCGGCAGCGCCCCTTGCGGCTTCGCCTCCGGGATCGCCGGCGCTTGGCCCCAGGCCGGCGCGGGCCCAGTGCCCGACAGCTTCCGCCATTGCAGCGCGATGCCGCCGACGAATGCGACGAACTGCGCAAAGATGCTGGAAAAGGTCATGAAAATCCCCTGTTGAACGTGTGGCACTGTCCAACGCCGGATCGTCCAAGCCCCGCGCGGGCTCAGACCTAATCTTCGCCTGATGTTGACCTCTCCAGATCAACGATGGGATGTCGTCGTGCCTTTTTGCGTGCGCATCCAACTTGGTGGCGGCAAAAAGGTCAACCGGTGCCGGCCTGCTTCCGGCCGCCTGGGGCGCAGATGGCAGCACGTCGAATTTGCATGGCACGGATGCAAGAGGTCCGCTTTTGTGTGAGGCGATCAGCGGCCGATCTGCCGCTCCAGCCCCCGCGCCGCGCGAAACTCATCGAGGTGATGGATGTTCGGCGCGAGCGCCGCTTCCTTGGACAGCAGATGATAGACGCGAGCGACCGTGCGCTGCTTCTGCTTCGTCCGCCCGGGCGGCAGCCCCCGCGCCTTGCGCACCGCGGCGATCGCGTGCTCGCGAAAATAATCGTAGGAGTCCGACATGGCTCGATGCTCTGCGGCTGGTGCGTGCGTCGAGGGAGTAACGGGTAAGCAGAAAGGCGGTTCCTGGCTGAATGTTCCAACCTGCTGATCCCTCACCGTCATCCTTCGAGGCTCGGCCAGCGATGCATTCGCATCGCAAAACCTCGCACCTCCAGCGACAATGGCTTCGCCATTGCGCGGGGATGACGGAGTCAGCAGCAATGCCGTTGCTGGCGGTGTGAAGGAAACTCCCGCGCTCGCTCTTCCCTCAGCGCGGCGACAGGAACGGGATGATCATCGGGACGCGGCGGCAATAGGCGCTGTAGGCGTCTTCGCCGAGCTCCTTGGACAGAAACACCTCTTCCATCCGCCCCTTCTGCCACATGCCGAGCGAGATCAGGATCGCGCCGAGGATCGCCGTCACGGTGCCGACCGCGATGCCGGTGGCGAGCATGCCGGCGATCAGGCCGGTGTAGATCGGATGACGCACGATGCCGTACGGGCCGGTGTCGACGACGCGGTGGTCTTCCTTGTGGGTGATGGTGTTGGACCAGAACTTTCCGAGATGCAGCCGTCCCCACCAGGTGAAGGAGATGCCGGCAAGCACGATCAGGGCAACGATATAGACGCCGGTATTGCCGAACACCCAGAGCGGCTTCTCGCCGAGCACTTCCGCCGTCCACGGCGTGAACAGGATGCCGCCCACCAGGATCGGGATACGATAGCGGCCGGATTCCAGCGTCATCACCTGCTTCTGGGTGCGGCCCTGCCAGAACGAGGCGCCGACCCAGCTTGCGAGCCAGGCGAGCCAGATCAGTGCGAGCAGTTGCGTCGGCCAGGTCGTGGTCCAGCCACCCCAGGCGACAGAGAGAAGCTTGCTGAAATCAAAGGACATGCGGAAAGGTTCTTTGGGTTGGGCGGCAGCTCAGCTGGCGCGCGAGGAGAGCGCGTGACGCTCGATATTGCCGGACGCTGACGCGCCGCCGCGGGCGAGCAGATGGGTGATGGTTTCGCGCAGCACGGGCTCGATCGGACGCGGCGAATAGCCGAGCTCGGTACGCGCCTTGCCAATCGAGAGGTCGCTCGCGGCGAGCGCGATGCGCACGCCCTCGGCGGTGCCATTGGGCGGCCGGCGCGTGATGCGATCGGAGAAATATTCGAGCATGATGCCGGAGAGCTCGGCGATCTTGCCGGGAACGACGACTGGAAACTGCCGGCGGCCGCTCATCGCGGACATCATCCGCAGGATCTGGCCGAGCCTGACGCAATCGCCGCCGAGGATGTAGCGCTGGCCGATGCGGCCGCGTTCCATGGTCAGCACCAGGCCCATGGCGACGTCGCGCACGTCGACGAGATTGACCAGGAAGTTGAGGTGCGGCTGCACCTTCTTCTGAAGGAAGTACCACAGCATCGCGGTCGGCGGCGTCAGATTGTGGTCGGCAGCACCGATCGGCATGGTCGGCGTGCCGATGACGAGCGGGAAGCCCGCAGAAGCGGCCTTCGCCGCATGATGCTCGGCGAGCGACTTCGATCGCGTATAGGCGCCGGGCATCGCCTCGGCCGGCTGGAGCGCCTCCTCGGCGGCAACGCCGTTGAGCTTCGAATAGGGGAACAGGATCGATTCCGTCGAGCAGTGCAGAAAGCGCGACACGCCGCGCTTCATCGCGGCCGCGAGCACGACCTCGGTGCCGCGGCAATTGACGTGGTAAAAGTCTTGCTTGTTGGCGACCCACATCCCGGGCAGGCCGGCGAGGTGATAGACCTGATCGACACCGGCAAGCGCGGCATCGACCGCGGCACCGTCCAGCACCGAGCCATGGGCATATTCAACGTCCGCGTTCGCCGGGGCCGGTGGACGGACATCGAGAATACGCACCCGCTGCCCACGGGCGCGGAGCGCTTCGACGAGATGATGTCCGATGAAGCCGCTGCCACCGGTAACCAGTACGAGAGCCATGAAGAAGGTTTGCTGTTCCGCTCTGGAAGCTATCGGGTTGAAAGGGAATTGGTCGGAAGAGGCGCCAAAATCGCGGCAAGGTCGCGACGGAAGCCCAGTGCAATGAATAATTTCGCCATGACAAACACCGGTCCAAGCAGGAAATGGGTGGGATGGTCGACCATCGAAGGTTGCCGCTCCTCGAATACCCGATGGCCGATGATCTGCGCGGCGACGCCGAACCCAATCAGCACGGCAAAAATCGACCACATCATGGCGATCGAGACCTGATTGCCGATCGCGGTTGCGACCGAAAGCAGCACAATCATCGCCACGAGGATGCCGAGGCCAATCCCGGCGTCCAGCATCAGCCAATAGACCAGCACCGGCAGGGCTAGAATCACCGCCAGGCTCACCTCGATCCCGAACACATTGAAATGCACCAGCGTCAACGGCAGCACCGCCCCGGTGAAGAGCAGGAGGATTCCGACCACGTGCATCGCGCAATTCCAGGGATCGCGATGATATTCGACGTAGTCGGCCAGTTGGCGTTGAAAAGAGCCAGCCATCTTGGTCTCGTGCAGCAGGGGATCGGGGAAGGACGAATAGAGGCTATAGCACCGGACTGGGCAGTGCACAAACCTGCGCTTTTGTCGCGCAAGGCCCTAGCCTCGCGCCCGGGACAGGTAGCAAAACGATCAGGACTTCAAAGGGTTCCGGTAGAGACCGGGATGCGCCCGCTCAGCGTTTCTTGGCGGGCTTTTTCGTCGCAGGCGCAGGTGCCGCAGCCGGACGCGCAGGCTCCTCCTCCGGAAGCTTGGCAAAGGTCAGGATCTGCAACTGGCCGTTGACGGCCGAGGTCGGCCGCGCGCGGTCGAGAAATTGCTCCTCGCCGAGGCCGATCGGATGGAGCCGCTTGGTCGATATCTTGAACGTGTTCACCAGCACGTCGCGGATCGCGTCCGCACGGCGCTGGCTCAGGATCGCATTGGCTTCCCGCGTCTTCGAATTGGATTCGACGCGGCCGACGATCAGGAACGTGTAGGGCAGCAGCGAGGCATGAACCAGCGCATCCGCGATGCGGCCGACGGCCTGATAGGAGGCCGGCTGGATGATCGGCGTATCGGCGTCGAACTGGATCTGCGCGGTGAAGGTGGGCAAATTGGCGAGGTCGGACACGATCAGCGGCCGGTTCACCGGCCCCGGATCGTTCTTGATCCTGGCCTTGGCCCGCTCCATCACCTGCTGCTTCAGCGCGGGGATGTCGATCTCGGCGGCCTGTTCGAAATGGTTGAGCTTGCCGACGATGTCGTCGCGGGTCGGCGGCGCCGTCTGCGCGCTGGCTGCCCCCGCGAGCAGGGCCAGGCCGAGCGCGATGCCAAGTCCGGCGGTGCTAAGCCCGGTTGCGCGCATCATCGATATCCCGCGTCGTCGACGGCCTTCAGGCAGTTGTTGCTGATGCCCTTGGGCGTCGAGATCAGGCAGGGGACCGCCTTGCTGGTCTCTTTGGTCGAGCCATTGCAGACCTTGACGATCTCGCGCTGGCAGGCGTTCGCCACCGTGACGCGGGCAGCGACGCGCTTCTGGATCGCATCGAAGGCGCCGAGATAGTCGCTCTGGCACTGTGGGGAGAGCACGTCGCGGTTGCGGGACAGGCACTCCTTGAGGCGGGTCGAGTCCGGATTGACGCCGCGGCAATTCGCGACGATTTCCGCACCGCAACTTTTGGCCAGCATCCCGATCGAATCGCCAAAGCTCATGGTCTCCGCCGCCGCAAGCGACGGCATAACCGATGCCAGCACGATCAATGTAATGGAGCCCCGGACCATGGGTGCATCTGATACGGGGAAGTTCGCGATGGTCAAGGGCTGTTCGGACCAGAACTGTCGACAGCCCGACCGGTGCGGCGAACAGTCCTCACTCCGCGGCGTCCGCGCGGACCGGCAATTCGATCAGGGCGACCATGTAGTTCCTGAGGTCGTCGGCCACGTCCGGATCGGCCTTGAGTTCGGTCAGCGTTCTGGGCCGGGGAAGCTCGCGGCCATCCTCGGTCAGATCTTCCGCATAGAGCTCGAGAGCCTCGGGCGCATTGTGCAAGGCCTCGTCGATGTCGTCGCCGCCGGAAATGCAGCCGGGCAGGTCGGGAAACCACACGCCAACGGCATGGTCCGGGCCAGCGTCTTCGATAATGGCAATGTAGTGCGCCATGTCGACCTCAGTCGGGCCTCCAGCCCGCGCCCTTTATAAATGGCACGGACGCCCCTTTCCCACGTCCTTCTTGGGGTGCGGAATGACAAGCGTATCGCCCGAGACGGGACTTTTGAACACGTGGTGTGAGCCGGTCACGCGCACGAGCTTCTATCCCTCTCGCTCCAGGCGCCGAATGATGTCACGGCTTGCGGTCAGCATGACGTCCCCCAGGATTCATCTGACCAGAAAACTAGATTATGACAAGCGGCGTTAAGCGAGCGAGACGCGAGTGCTCACGCCCGCTGAACAAAACTGTCGACGACCTTCTTCTCACCCGCCTTGTCGAAGGCAATCGTGAGCTTGTTGCCGTCGATCCTGGTTACGCGGCCGTAGCCGAATTTCTGGTGGAAGACGCGGTCGGAGAGGGAGAATTCCGAGGTCGTGCCGGTGGATTTGGCGACCAGCTCGCCCTCGATCGTCATCGGCCCGCGACGCCGTGAGGAGAAGCTGCCAAAATCGGGCGAGGACGACGAGGACGAAAACGACGAGGCCTCTTCCTCCAAGCCGCCGCCGCCATTGCGGCCGCCGCCCCGGTTGCGGTTGGCTTGTGAACGATTGGCTTGGGCGCGCTGCCAGCCCGGCGTCGTATAGCTCGACCCGAACGCCTCCATGTCGTCGAAGCGCGAGGCGCCGTAGCCGCCGGTGCCACCCCAGGCCGAACCGCCCTTGGATTCCGTGATCTCGACATTGGCCGCCGGCAATTCGTCGAGGAAGCGCGACGGGATCGTGGTCGACCAGGTGCCATGGATGCGCCGGTTGGTCGCAAAATAGATTTTTGCGCGGCGGCGGGCGCGGGTCAGGCCGACGTGGCCGAGCCGGCGCTCTTCCTCGAGCCCGGCACGGCCCTGTTCGTCCAGCGTGCGCTGGCTCGGGAACAGGCCTTCCTCCCAGCCGGGCAGGAAAACGTTGTCGAATTCGAGCCCCTTGGCCGAATGCAGCGTCATCAGCGACACCGCATCGTCCTCGGCGCCGCTGTCGCGATCCATCACCAGCGAGATGTGCTCGAGGAACCCTTGCAGATTCTCGAACTCCTCCATCGAGCGCACCAGCTCCTTCAGGTTCTCCAGCCGTCCCGCGGCATCCGCCGAACGATCCTTCTGCCACATCTCGGTGTAGCCGCTCTCGTCGAGCACGATCTGGGCCAGATCAGTGTGCGCGGTGACCTCGCGCTGGGCGCGCCAGCGGTCGAACTGGGCGACGAGGGCGCGTAAGGACCCACGCGCCTTCGGCTTCAGCTCGTCGGTCTCCACCACGGCGCGTGCGGACTCGAACAGCGGAATGCGGCGCTTGCGGGCGTGATCGTGCAGCATCTGCACGGTGGCATCGCCAAGCCCGCGTTTGGGGGTGTTGACGATGCGCTCAAAGGCGAGGTCGTCGGCGGGCGAATTGATGACGCGCAAATAGGCCAGGGCGTCGCGGATTTCGGCGCGCTCATAGAAGCGCGGGCCGCCGATCACGCGATAGGGCAGGCCGAGCGTGACGAAACGATCTTCGAACTCGCGCATCTGGTAGGAGGCGCGCACCAGGATCGCGATCTCGTTGAGCTTGTCGCCCTGGCGCTGGATCTGCTCGATCTCCTCGCCGATGCCGCGGGCTTCCTCTTCCGAATCCCACGAGCCGGTCACCGTGACCTTCTCGCCGTCCTGGTCCTCGGTGCGCAGCGTCTTGCCGAGCCGGCCTTCATTGTGCGCGATCAGATGCGAGGCAGCGGCCAGGATGTGACCGGTCGAGCGGTAGTTGCGCTCGAGGCGAATGACCTTGGCGCCGGGAAAATCGTGGTCGAAGCGCAGGATGTTGTCGACCTCGGCGCCGCGCCAGCCATAGATCGACTGGTCGTCGTCGCCGACGCAGCAGATGTTTTTGACGTGGGTCTTCTCCCTCTCCCCGTCCTTCACGGGGTCGCGACGAGCTTCGCTCGCGCTGAGAGGGTCGGGGTGAGGGGCTGTCTCCACGAGCGCGGTGCTTGGAGAGTCCCCCTCACCCGCCGTGCTGCGCACGTCGGCCTCTCCCCGCAGGCGGGGAGAGGCAATAGAAGAGGGCGCCTGCGACAACAGCCGCAGCCACAGATACTGCGCAACGTTGGTGTCTTGGTACTCGTCGACCAGGATGTATTTGAAGCGCTGCTGGTACTGCCGGAGAATATCCGGGTGCTCGCGGAAGATGCGGATGTCTTCGAGCAGCAGATCGCCGAAATCGGCGGCGTTCAGGATCTTCAGCCGCTCCTGGTAGCTCGTATAGAGCTTGCCGCCCTTGCCGTTGGCGAAGACAGCGGCTTCGCCGGAGGGCACCTGCGACGGCGTCAGGCCGCGATTCTTCCAGCCGTCGATCAGGCCGGCCAGCATGCGCGCCGGCCAGCGCTTGTCGTCGATGTTCTCGGCCTGAAGAAGCTGCTTCAACAGCCGGACCTGGTCGTCGACGTCGAGCACGGTGAAATTGGACTTGAGCTGCGCCAGCTCGGCATGGCTGCGCAGGATGCGGCCGCCGATGGAGTGGAAGGTGCCGAGCCACGGCATGCCTTCGACGGCGTGGCCGAGCATCTGGCCGAGCCGATGCTTCATCTCGCGGGCGGCCTTGTTGGTGAAGGTCACCGACAGGATCTCGCTTGGGCGGGCGCGGCCCTGGCTCAGGATGTGGGCGATGCGGGTGGTCAGCACGCGCGTCTTGCCGGTGCCGGCGCCGGCCAGCACCAGGACCGGACCGTCCAGCGTCTCCACCGCCTCGCGCTGCTCGGGATTGAGCCCGGACAAATATTTCGGCCCGACCGAGGCGCGAGCACGCGCGGCGATGCCGCCCGCGGCAGGCTGGTGGTCGGGGACATTCTGAGAGACGATTTTGCTTGGCTCGGTCATGCGAATCATTGGCCCCACGATGGCACCGCGGGGTGACGGAAGGGAGCCTTCATAACAGGGATTACCGCCTATATGGGGTGGCGGCGAGGGGTTTTCCACGTACGCCGAACGCTGATTTGTTCCTGCGGGGTGCGCGAATTTCGCCCCACTTCAGGTCGGAACCATCGTTTCCCGGTCGAGATTGTCTCTGCAACCGTGGCGCGGTGGTCAGCCGCGCCGATCGCGGACAGATATCGAGACGGAGGTTCGGATCATGCTAGGCTGGGTTGTGACGTTTCTGGTTATCGCACTGATCGCCGGTATTTTGGGCTTCGGCGGCATCGCCGGCGCTTCGGTCGAAATCGCCAAGATCATCTTCTTTATCGCCGTCGTGCTGTTCCTGGTCTCGGCCGTGTTCGGATTGGTCCGTGGCCGCACCAGGGTCTAGCGCCTATCGCTTCGAGGGCATCGCGATGTTTCGGCCGATGCCCTCGGGCCGCGGCACGGTGCTGTGGGCTCTAACGACCGCAGCGATACGATCCTGGATGTCGGGCGGAAACGGTGCGACCTTGCGCAAATTCATGTCCATGTGAAGGGACATGTTCTCGGAGGTGGCCGACAGCCAGCCTTCGGTCGCGTGACGCAGCTCCTCGAACGTGTGCAGCCGCTTGTCGTCGGCTTCCAGCAGCCACACCGAAATCTGCACGGGATCGCCGAGATGGATCTCGCGCAAGTAACGCACATGGCATTCGGCGGTGAAGGTCGAGCCGTGGCGCTCTTTCATATAAGTCGGTCCGACGCCAAGCTCGAGCCAAAGCTGGTCGATCGCGCGATCGAACATCACGTTGTAATAGGCCATGTTGAGGTGGCCATTGTAGTCGATCCATTGCGGCTCGATCTGCATGATTGATGAGCGGAACGGCTCAGCGGCGGTCTCCGGCATGTTTCCTTCCCTAGCGATGCGTCCGGTCGCTTGACTTGACCGGTCAGATGTCCTTTGCCACGGTCCTTCTGTCGGGAGGAATGTCCGTGGGTACGACCATCACCAATAATCCGCCGCGGCCGCAGCCGAAAGCCCTCGCGAGCGCGCTGGAACAGCTTGCCGCACGGTTCGGCAACCGCCTCATCACCTCGCAGGCCGTCCGCCAGCAGCACGGCCATACCACGACATGGATCGCCAACCAGCCACCGGACGGCGTGGTGATGGCGCAGGAGACCGCCGACATCCAGGACGTGGTGCGGATCTGCGCGAAAAACGGCGTGCCCGTCATCGCCTTCGGCACCGGCACCTCGCTGGAGGGCCAGGTCAACGCGCCCGCGGGGGGCATCTCGATCGACCTGCGCGACATGAACAAGGTGCTGGCGGTGCATGCCGAGGACCTCGACTGCGTGATCCAGCCCGGCGTCACCCGCAAGGCGCTGAACGAGCATCTGCGCGACCAGGGCCTGTTCTTCCCGATCGACCCCGGCGCGGACGCTTCGCTCGGCGGCATGGCTTCGACGCGCGCCTCCGGCACCAATGCGGTGCGCTACGGCACCATGCGCGACAGCGTGCTGGCGCTGAAGGTCGTGCGCGGCGACGGCGAGATCATCACGACCGGCACGCGCGCCAAGAAGTCTTCCGCCGGCTACGACCTGACGCATCTCTTCGTCGGTGCCGAAGGTACGCTCGGCATCATCTCCGAACTAACCATCCGTCTGCGCGGCATTCCCGAGACGATCGCGGCCGGCGCGGTGTCGTTCGAGACGGTGCACGGGGCGTGTCAGGCGGTGATCCTGGCGATCCAGACCGGCATTCCCGTGGCGCGCATCGAGCTGCTCAATGCCGCGCAGGTGAAGGCCTGCAACGCCTATTCGAAGCTGACACTGCCGGAGACGCCGCTGCTGCTGATGGAATTCCACGGCAGCGAGATCGAGGTCGCCGAGCAGTCCAAGGCGTTCGGCGAGATCGCGAAGGAGTGCGGCGGCGGCGATTTCTCCTGGACCACCAAGCCGGAGGATCGCACCAAACTGTGGCAGGCGCGGCACGACGCCTATTGGTCGGTGAAGGCGCTGCGGCCCGGCGACAGCATCGGCGTGGTCGCGACCGACGTCTGCGTGCCGATCTCGCGCCTGGCCGAATGCGTCGGCGAGACCGAGGAGGATCTGAAGCGGCTCAACCTGCTGTCGCCGATCGTCGGCCATGTCGGCGACGGCAATTTCCACTGCTCGCTGGTCTGCGATACCAACGACGCCGACGAGATGGCGCGCGGCGAGGAGTTCATGCATCGCCTGGTCGAACGCGCGCAGGCGATGGACGGCACCTGCACCGGCGAGCACGGCATCGGCCAGGGCAAGCAGAAATACCTCGAGGCGGAACTCGGCCCCGAGGCGCTGGACGCGATGCGCGCACTGAAGAAGGCGCTCGATCCGCAGAATATCTTCAACCCCGGCAAGATCGTCCCGCAGGCGTAGCGCGGCCTGCCGCGTCGCGGTCGCGGAACTTTCGGCGGCGAGGCCGGTTCCAATACCCGTCAGTTTCCGATGCCTCAATGGCGCGGCTCTGCGGGAGGATGCGATGTTGCGACCGGTCATTGGAATTGCCGTGATGGCGCTTGCCTGCATGCTGGCTGGCACGGCTCTGGGGAAGGGCGGAGGTGGGGGACATGGCGGTGGGCATGGAGGCGGTCACGGAGGCGGTCACGGAGGGGGCCATGGCGGTGGCCATCATGGTGGCGGCCATTTCGGCGGTCACGGTTTCGGGCACGCGCATGGTGGCGGCGGGCATCATGGCGGTGTGCGGTTCGCAACCGGAGCCCGACATGGTGGCCCGAACTTCGGTCACATCCGCAATGCAGCCATCCGTCCCGCGAATTTCCGCAACGCCCTCAACGAGCACTCCGGCGCGTTCCGCAACGGCCGGCTGATCAGCAATCCGGCGGCGCGGGCCCAGATCGCAGCCGCGGCCGCACTTGTCGGCTGGCATGGCGCAAGCAGCGGATGGTGGCAACATGCAGGGGGCGGCTATGGCTGGGTCGGACCGCTGTTCTGGCCGTTCGCCTATAACGACCTCTACGACTACACGATCTGGGGCGACGGTCTCGGCTTCTGGGGCTACGGCTATCCGGACATCTATGCCGGCATCTTCGGGCCCTATGGCTATGACCGTCTCTCGGCCTATCTGCCGCAACGTCCGCAGGGACGACGGCAAGCGCGAGGCGTTGCGCTCGATCAGCTTTGCGGCAGCGATCGCCGCGAAATCGTCGGTGTGCCGATCGACCAGATCGCAGCCGCGGTGCTGCCGACGGACGCGCAAGGCGCAAGCCTCGACGACCTCGGCAATGCCTCGATCCAGGCGGCGGAGATGATCCGCGCGTCCTGTCCGGCGCAGGTCGCGGCGACGGCGCCCGGTCGTCTGGCGGCGATGCAGCAGCGCATCGAGGCGATGGAGAAAGCCGTCGACCTCGTTCAGCCCGCACTGGATAAATTCTATGGCTTGCTTACCGACGAGCAGAAGGCGCGCTTCAATGCGCTGGCCGAGGATCAGCGTCGCGCGACGGCTTCCAACAATGCCAGTGGATCGCTGGTCCAGAATTGCGGAGCGTCTGCTGCACTCGATTGGCCCGGCGCCGACATCGAGGCGAGGCTTCATCCCGACGGCACCCAGCGCGCTGCGCTGCAGGTGCTCCAGGATACCAGCGCCAAGGTCAGCGCATCGCTCAAGGCGGCCTGCCAGCCCAACGACGTGATGACGCCGCCGGCGCGAATGGCCGCGATCCGCAAGCGGCTCGACGTGATGCTGGATGGCGTCAAATCGGTGCGCGCTGCGCTCGAGGATTTCTATGCCACGTTGAACGACGAGCAGAAGGCGCAGTTCGAGGCGATCGGACCACGTCGGACGTCCTGAACGTGTCGCGAGCCACGGACTGTGGCGGAAAAAACCGCCTCGCCGATCTCACTACGGTTCTCTATGCTGGGCGCGGTTTGAAGCACGACAATGCGGTGGCCGGAAGACCACAGGTGGCGGGGTAATGAAGTGGTTCGCAAGGAAGCAGCCGGCGGACATCCGGGATGAAGCGATCGAGTGGCCGCTCGGCGACATCGAGGCAGCCGATCGTATCCGCGCGATCTGTGAGGCCGCAGCTGCGAGCGCGGCAGGCTCGGGGCGCAACAACAAGCGCGAAAGCGAACGCTATGAACGCGCCGCGCGTTCTGCGATGGAAATCGCGATGAAGATCTCGGACGACCTGATGCGCGACGACGCGGTCCGTCGCATCGTCGATCTCTGCATGAAGGCCAACGACATCAAGACCGCGCAGATCCTGTTTCGCGCAATCCACGCCAGCTGGATCCGCGAGACGGTGCAGCGGGATCATCCGGCGCTGTCGCAGTAAAGGCTGATTGTTGCCACGAGGAAGGTGCGCTCCCTCCCCCGCTTGCGGGGGAGGGTTGGGGAGAGGGTGTCTCCACCAGCGATATATCGCGAGTGGATAAAGCCCTCACCCGCCACGCTCTTGCGAGCGTGTCGACCTCTCCCGCAAGCGGGAGAGGTGAACCGAGCCCGCGGCCAACCTGACTTATTCCGCTTTCGCCAGCTTGCGCACGGCTTCGTCCACGCTGTGGAAGACGTGCTCCCTTGGCAGCGCATCGAACAATCTGAAACGTTCGAAGGCGTCCTGCGCGCGCACCGATTCCAGCCGCGCCAGCGCGACCGTGACGTCCTGCTCGCTGCACGCCTTGAAGATTTCGAGCAGGATCTGCGCGGCGGTGAAGTCGATCTCAACCATGCCGCTCGCCTCCAGCACCAGCAATTGCGGCGCGGACGTAGTGAGGACCTTGGTGACGTCGCTGCGGAAGCCCGGCGCGTTGAGGAACGACAGCGGGGCCTGGAGCCCGATCACGGCGACGCCGGCGATGCGCTCGCCGGTGATCTGCGGATGCGCCGGCCACCAGATCGTGGTGCCTGGCACGCGCTCGAACTCGACGAGCTTGGCGCGCGTCGTGCTCCAGATGCCGTGCAGCAGCGACAGCACGATGCCGAGGAACGCGCCCTGCTGGATCGGCAGCACGATGATCAGCGCGGCGGTCGCGACGATCAGCAGGAATTCGCTGAAGGATTGGCGGTAGATCGTGACGATCTGCTTCACGCGGATGATCCGCAGCGCCACGAACAGCAAAATGCCGCCGAGCGCGGCGTCCGGAACGTGCCACAACAATCCCGTCCCGAATGCGAGCAGGGCCAGCACGATCAGCGCCGCCGCAAGCCCCGCGAGCTGCGACTGTCCGCCGGTCTCGGCGACGATCCCGGTCCGCGGCGGACTGGCATTGACCGGAAACGCACCGAACAGGCCGGACAGCACGCTGCCGGCACCGGCGCCGAGAAAGTCGCGGTCGACATCGGCGGGCTTGTCGGGGTCGGACGGAAACGATCGCGTCGTCGCGGCGGTCTGGACCATCACGACCACGGTGATCACGAAGGCGAGCGGGACCAGACGCACCCATTGCTCCGGCGCGAGGTCGGGCAAGGTCGGCCGCGGCAACGTGCCCGGCACCGCGCCGACGACGTTGACGCCCTTGCTCTCGAGGCCGAGCCCGATCACGGCCAGCGTCGCGGCGACGAGCCCGATCAGCGCGCCGGGAATTTTTGCACTCACCTTCTCGGAGATGAAGACGACGGCCAGCACGCCGAACCCGATGCACAGCGTATAGGGATTGGTGCGCCCGAGCTCGCCGGCGAGCACGCCGATGCGATCGAGCGTCGGCCCGCTCGGCGACTCCAGTCCCAGCACACCCGGCAATTGCGACACGACGATGTGGACGGAGATGCCGGCGAGGAAGCCGACTATGACAGGCACCGACAACAGGTTGGCGATGGCGCCGAGGCGAAAGGCGCCGCCGGCGAGCATCATCGCGCCGACCATCAGCGCCAGCGCGATCGCAAGGCCCTGATATTCGGGGGAGCCGGCGACGGCGAGCGCCGCAAGACCGCCGGCGAAGATCGGCGTGATCGTGGAATCGGCGCCGCAGGACAGGAAGCGGTTGCCGCCGAGCATCGCAAAGCCGAGCGATCCCGCCATGAAGGCGAAGAAGCCGATCTGCGGCGCAAATCCGCCGAGCCGCGCGGTGGCCATCTGTTCGGGGATCGCAATCGCCGCCAGCGTCAGCCCCGCCAAGAGATCGCCGGGCAGCGAATAGGACGCGAGTGACCGGAACAGCAGCCATGAGCTCTTGGTGGGAACGTCGTGCGGCATCGATGTGGAGTCCCCGGAGCTGCGTCAGGCGGTCAGACTACAGCATTTCCGGATCGAAAGACCGCAGATGGCGCAGGCGCTGCGCCATCAACAAAAATGTCCGCAGGCGAAAAACCTGCGGACATACATTCGTAACGGGGCAACGGTCTTAGTATCTGCCGCGATTGTAGTCGCCGTGTCCTTCTCCGCCGCGGCCGCCCATACCCATGCCCAAGCCAATTCCGACACCGATGCCGATGCCTTGCATTATGGCGCCGGGCGGCGGCCCGCGATCCGGAGGCGGCGCGCGCTCGTAGACCACTTCGTCAGACGGAGGAGCGGGCCGGCGCCTGGGCGGCGTATCGACCACCTTGCGCTTGGGCGGCGTGTCGTCGACGCGCTTCTTGATGACCGGCGCGATCGTCGGATTGATCGGCGTCGCCGGGGTCGAAGGCGTCGAGCACGGGCAGGTCGGAGCCATCGCGACGGCGATCGGAGCAGGGGCCGCCGCCACCGTGGCGGGCAAGGCGTAGTTACGGTTCTGCACGCGGAGCAGCAGCCTGCGCGCGGTCGCGGCGAGGTCGCTGTTGTCCCAGTTCGCGAGATAGGCCTCGAAGGAAGCGCGGGTGTTGATCGCGGTGGCGCGCTCCCAGGCCAGCATCTGGCGCCGGCGCTCCAGGATCGTGCGCAGGCGCGGCGTGAAAGAGGCCTGCGCGTACAGCTCGACATAGGCCTGATACGCGGGAACGGTGTCGTCGGTGATCACGAGCTCGTAGGCGACCTTGGCGTCCTTGCCCTGCAAGTCCTTGCGCCAGTCCTCGACGCTGCGCGTGGCGCTCGCAAGTGCCATCGAGCCTGCGCCCGGAACAGAAGGTTGCTGACCGGTGCTGTCGCCGAAGAACTTGAAATCGGTCGTCAGCGAGGAGCTTTCCCATGGGATCTGCCGCCCGTCGGTCGATTGCGCCACGGCGACGCGAATGCGCTTGAACACTTCCTCGATCGGGATGTTCGGTTGCTTCGTGACCGAGAGCGCCGCGGTGGTGTAGGGGCTGTCGGCGCCGGAGCCGTCCTCGGCCTCGGAGCCTGGCGAGGTCGAATAGGAAATGAAGGAGCCGGGCGCGCCGGCCTTGGTGTCGACGATCGCAAGCCCGTGGCCGGCGCCGCTGAGCGCCGGGAAGGGATTGTTGCGGCAGGCATCGAGCATGAAGATGCGCGCCCGTGTCGGCAGCGCGCCTAGCGTGTTGAGCAGGTCGTTCAGCCGCACGCCCTGCAAGGGAATGTCGGCCTCGCGCTTCGGATCGAGATCGACCGGCACCAGATAGTTCTCGCCGTCGATCTGGAGGCCGTGACCGGCGTAGAACACCAGCGCGACGGTGTCGGCGCCGCTGGCGCTGACCTTGCCGGCGAAATCCGAGATCGCCGCGCGCATGTCGTTCTGCGCCAGATTGGATGCCGTGGTGACGCTGAAGCCGGCATTGCCGAGCAGCTCCGTCATGCCCTTGGCATCGTTGGCGGCGTTGGGCAGCTCCGGCACCGTGCGATAGGCCGATTGGCCGATCACCAGTGCAAGCCGCGCTTCGGCCGCGGCATCCGACGGCGTCATCAGTTGCGTGAGGGCAAGAAGGCCGGATGCAAGAAACAAATTGCGAAAGACTGGACGGCGCATGGTGTCACCTCCATCGGCAATGCGCGCGATGATGTCACCTTTTCTAGTCGCCCGCCATGACCCTGTCTGTGCACTGGATCACGCTCGTGGGCTTGCGACAAAATGGGGCAGGGGTCTGCCGGAGCCGACGCGCCAGGCCGTGCTCCGTCACGGCAGGCCGCGGTCCCAGGGCGGTTCGGGCGAAAAGCGCGCGGCGAAAAAGTCGATGAAGGCGCGCACCTTGGCGGGCGGACGACGGTCGGGCAGGTAGACCGCGTGCACCGCGGAGGTCTGGATCTCCGGCTGGTCCAGCGGAAGCGCGACGAGCGTGCCGGCGCGCAAGTCATCGGCGATGATGAAGGTCGGCTGTCGCGCGAGGCCAAGGCCGGCCAGCGTCGCCGCGCGTAGCGCATCGTCATTATTGGCGCGCAGATTGCCGCTGACCTGGACGCGGATCTCGCCGTCCGCGCCGAACAGCCATTCCGCCGCGCTGGCCTGCTGCGAAAGCGTGTAGCCGAAGCAATTATGCGCAGCGAGGTCGGACACGCTGCGCGGCGTGCCGTGCTTCGCCAGGTAAGAGGGCGCGGCGCAGACGACCATGCGGTTCGGCGCGAGCCGCCGCGCCATCATGCTGGAATCGCGCAGCTTGCCGATGCGGATCGCGAGGTCCCAGCCTTCGTCGGCGAGGTCGACAAGGCGATCGTTGAGGCCGAGCTCGATCGTGACCTCGGGATGGCGTTCCGAGAACTCCGCGATGAGCGGCGCGATCTGCCTCGTGCCGAACACGACGGGCACGTTGACCCGCAGCAGCCCGCGGGGCTCGACGCGCTCGCGCGCGACCGCGGCGTCGGCGGTCTCCATGTCGGCGAGGATGCGCTCGGAGGATTCAAGATAGAGGCGACCGGCCTCGGTGATGGATAGCCGCCTTGTGGTGCGGTGGAACAGCTTGATCCCGAGCCGCCCCTCCAGCGCCGCAACGTGCTTGGTGACCATGGTCTGCGACAGGCCCATGGCCCGGGCCGCGCCGGACAGGCTGCCGATCGCCGCCACCTTGGCGAAGACTTCCAGGCTGGTCAGGCGGTCGAGCAAGTCATCTCACTCTATTGGTATGAGGTATATTTCCAGAATAGCGGATTATCATCTAATTGAGAATAGATCATAGCTCGGTCTGAACAAGGAGACTGCTATGATCGATTCCCGTACCGCTCCCTACGCCGCGCTGATGCTGCGCGTGACGCTGGGCGCGCTGTTTCTCGCCCATGCCAGCCTGAAACTATTCGTTTTCACCCCGGCCGGCACGGCAAAATTCTTCGGCAGCCTCGGCTTCCCGCCCGAGCTCGCCTATCTCATCATGACGGTTGAAGTGCTGAGCGGCATTGCCCTGATCCTCGGCGTCTGGACCCGCTATGCCGCGCTCGCCGGCATTCCGATCCTGCTCGGAGCCATCTTCACGGTGCACGGCGCCGCCGGCTTCTTCTTCACCAATCCGAAGGGCGGTTGGGAATTCCCCGCCTTCTGGGCGATTGCGCTGGCGGCACAGGCGCTGCTCGGCGACGGCGCCTACGCGCTGCGTCCGTCGCGTGATGTCGAGGCGGCCAGCGGGCAGTTGAGCACCGCGCATTCGCGCTGACGCCACCGGCATTGTCGTCCAAATCCGGAGCCGCGGGCGTGATCCCGCGGCTCTTGCTTTTCTGTTGCGTACCAAACCAATCAATATGCGTTCGGCATTGATCCATACCTGAATTGGATCGATCCGCGTCATCTCGCGCCGCGGGTCTTTCGGCTGCGGGGCCATCGCACCGCATTTCACGAAAACATCGGCAAACACAGGCATTCCGGGGCGATCTCTGCCGGCGCGTCGGCACCCCGCGCCGCTCGCTGCAGCGCCGGCCGCAATCCTTGCCTGCGCCGTCGCTTTGGCCATACAGTCGAGCCGACACGCCGCGACAACGATCGCGGTTGCGAAAAAAGAATACTTTGGGGAGAGACAGCACCATGACCATCGTGCCCGTCAGCCGTCGCACGTTCATCAAGTCGTCGACGGCGGTGACCGCCGGCCTGATGTTGTCTCCCGCCATCATCGGCCGCGCCGAAGCTGCGACGATGAAGCTGAAATGCTCCTCCTCGCTGCCGAATGATCCCAAATATGCCAACGGCCGCGTCTACTACGATAATCTGGTCAAGAACCTGAAGGCGAACGGGCTCGGCGAGCAGGTCGAGGTCGCCTTCTTTCCGGACAACCAGCTCGGTCAGGAAATCGACGTCATCAATTCGGTCAAGCTCGGCGTCATCGACCTCATGGTGTCGGGCTCGTCGATCTCGGCCAATCTGGTGCCGCTGGTCGGCACTTACGACCTCGGCTTTCTCTTCTCGAGCTTCCCGCAGCAGACCAAGGCGTTCGACGCCGGCGCCGCCAAGCCGGTTGAGGACGCCCTGCTCAAGGGCGGCAACATCCGGATCATCGCCTGGGCCTATAATTTCGGCTCACGCAGTGTGTTTGCGAAGAAGCCGGTGAAGACGCCGGAGGATCTCGCCGGTCTCAAGATCCGGACGCTGCCAAATCCCGTCATCACGGAATGCCTGCGGCTGATGGGGGCCGCCGCGACGCCGCTGGCGTTCGGCGAAATCTACACAGCGTTGCAAGCCGGCGTGCTGGACGGGCTGGAGCACGATCCGCCGACGATCCTGGCCAGCAAGTTCTTCGAAACGGCAAAATTCTATGCTCTGACGCAGCACAATTTCTCGCCGCTCGCGATCTACTTCAGCGACATGACCTACAACCGCATGGATCCGAAGCTCCGCGACGGCTTTCTCGATGCCGCCAAGAAGGCCGCGGCCGACACGCGTGCGCATGGGCTTGCGGTCGAGAAGGAGGCGCTGTCGGCTTTGACCGAGAAGGGCGTGACGGTGGCCGAATGCGACCGCGAGGCGTTCAAGAAGCGCGTGGCGCCGCAGGCCGAAAACTTCATGAAGGCGCGGCCGGAATCCAAGCCCATCATCGACATCATCCGCGCGACGCAAGCCTGAGATGGCCAAGCCTGAGATGGCCAAGTCTGAGATGGCGATGACAGGCGCCGTATCCCTCTCGGGCGGCCGTCACGGAAGCATCACCCTCCTGCTTCGCTTGAGCGACGCGAGCGCGGCCGTCCTGCTGGCCGCCGACCTCCTGGTGGTGTGCGCCTCCGTGCTGCTGCGCTTCCTGTTCAACGCACCGGTCGAATGGTCGGACGACGTCGCGCGCGGGCTGATGGTCGGGTCGGCCTTCTTCGGCGCGGCGAGCGCGCTCGCGCGCGGCGAGAATGTCGGCGTGTCCTTCTTCCGCGATCTGGCTCCGGTGCGGCTGCAGGCGCTGGTCGACGCGGCCAGTGCGCTGCTGGTGGTGCTGATCTCGGGCTACGTCGCCTGTCACGCGATCAAGCTGGGCTCGCTGACGGCGGGGCAGACCACCGGATCAGGGCTGCCGCTGGAGCTGACTTTCTATCCGATGGGCGTCGGCGCGCTGTTCATGACGGTGTTCGCGATCGATCAGCTCTGCGCCCGGCCGCTTCCCGACATCGTCAGGGGCCTCGTTGCGATCGCCGTGGTGACCGGCCTCTACCTCGCCTGGGATTATCTGTCGCCGTCATCGGTGCCGTCGGCGGGCATCCTGATGCTGATCGGCTTCTTCGCAACGCTGTTCGGCGGCTTGCCGATCGGATTTGCGCTGGCGCTGGCCGCGCTGATCTTCATCTGGGTCGAGGGCGCGCTGCCCGGCGTCATCTTCGCGCAGCAGATGGCGCGCGGCATCGACAATTTCGTGCTGCTCGCGATCCCGTTCTTCATCCTCGTCGGCTATCTCATGGAAGCCAACGGCATGTCGGTGCGCCTGATCGAGCTGTTGCAGCGCGCCGTCGGCCGCATGCGCGGTGGGCTGAATGTCGTGATGGTGGCTTCGATGGTGCTGTTCTCGGGCATCTCGGGCTCGAAGATGGCCGACGTCGCCGCCGTCGGCTCGGTGCTGATCCCGGCGGCGCGCCGCTCGAAGCAGAATCCGGGCAGCGCAGTGGCGCTGCTCGCGGCATCCGCGGTGATGGCGGAAACCATTCCGCCCTGCATCAACCTCATCATCCTCGGTTTCGTCGCCAATTTGTCGATCGGCGGCCTTTTCATCGCGGGGCTGTTGCCGTCGGCGCTGATGGCGCTGGTCCTGATCGTTGTCTCCATCATCTTCGGCAAGCGCCCGGCCGCGGCCGAGGAGGTGGAGCCGCAGATTCCGGTGTCGGGCCTGTGGAGCGGCGCGATCGCCTCGTTCGGCCTGATCTTCATGATCTTCTTCGGCTTCAAGAGCGGCTTTGCCACGGCCACCGAAATCTCGGCCTTCGCCGTCGCCTATGCGCTCGTCGTCGGCAGCGTGGTGTTCCGCGAGCTCAGCTTCAAATCGGCCGCGCACAGCTTTGTCCAGGCGGCGACGCGTGCGGGCCTCGTGCTGTTCATCGTCGCCGCCGCGCAGTCGCTCGCTTTCACGCTGACCTTGCAACAGGTGCCGCATGCGGTCGGCGATTTCATGCTTGGATTGTCCAAGACCAGCGGCGTCTGGCTGTTCATCCTGCTCGCGATCGCCGTTCTGATCGTGATGGGCTCGGTGCTGGAAGGCGCGGCTGCCCTCATCATCTTCGGGCCGCTGCTGTTGCCGGTCGCCGTGCAGCTCGGCGTCGATCCCCTGCATTTCGGCGTCGTGCTTGTCATCGCGATGGGCATAGGTCTGTTCGCGCCGCCGCTCGGGCTCGGACTCTACGGCGCCTGCCTGATCGGCAACGTCCCGATCGAGCAGACGGTGAAGCCGATCATGGGCTATCTAGGCCTGTTGCTGCTCTGTCTGCTGGTGATCGCGTTCGTGCCGTCGCTCAGCACCGCGCTGCCGCACGCGTTCGGCTACTGAAGGAGTCTTGCCGTGATGGTCCTGTTGGCTCACACGCCGGAGATGCGCCGGAATTACTACGGCGATCGCAGCCTCAACGGCCTGCGCGCGATCGCCGAGGTGATCCTGCACGAGGGCGATCAGCCGCTCGATGCAGCTAGCCTCGTCAACGCGGCGAAGGATGCCGACATCATCGTCGCCGATCGCATGACGGAAGGCCGCGGCGAGATCTTTCCGCAACTGCCGCGCTTGCGCGCCTTCGTCCGCTGCGCCGTCGATATCCGTAATATCGACGTCGAGGCCGCATCAACGGCCGGCGTGCTCGTGACCCGCGCCGGTCCCGGCTTCGTGCAGGCGGTGGCCGAGCTCGCGCTCGGCTTCATGGTCGATCTGTCACGCGGCGTGTCGCGGGCGACGGCCGACTACCAGGCCGGCCGCAGGCCTGAAGCACGAATGGGCCGCCAGCTCGCCGGCAGCCGCGTCGGCATCATCGGCTACGGCAGCATCGGGCGCTATCTCGCCGAGGTCGCGAAGGTGCTGTGCATGGAGGTGCTGGTGTCCGATCCCTTCGCGACCGTCAGCGACAGCGCCATCAGGCAGGTCGCGCTGGACGAACTCATGGCGGCGTCGGACTACGTCGTATGCCTCGCCGTTGCCAACGAGCAGACCGAGAAGCTGATCGGGGAGGCGGCGCTGGCGCGCATGCAAAGGCACGCCGTCTTCATCAATCTCTCGCGCGGCAATCTCGTCGACGAGGCCGCGCTCGCGCGGGCGCTGCTGGAGGGCCGCATCGCCGGTGCGGCGATGGATGTCGGCCGCGCAGCCGACCAGATGCCGACCCCGGAACTAGCGAAGCTGCCAAACGTCATCGCGACGCCGCATGTCGGCGGCCTGACGCCGCAGGCGATCGAATACCAGTCGCTGGAAACCGTGCGGCAGGTGGAAGCGATCGTCAAAGGCGAGATCCCGCCGGGCGCGGTCAATGCCGACCGCTGGATGCGGCGGCCCTGAAAGGGCAAGGCTATCGCAGATGACGTGGACGCTTTGTGCGCTGAAGCTTCAACGCCGTCGTGGCCGGGCTTGTCCCGGCCATCCACGTCTTACCCAGCGGGACGAAGAACGTGGATGCCCGGGACAAGCCCGGGCATGACGGCCTCCTGCATTCGCTTATTCCGTTGCCGGGCCGAACGGGCGCTACAGCCCGTCGACCGCCCTGAACGTCCCGTCCTTCTGGATCACCGTCAAAAACACCTTCGGTGGGGTCTCGATTGCGCGCGTGCCGACGGTGACGATGCTGCCGCTGATGTCGAAGCGGCCGAAATCGTTGATGGCGCGGAGCAGGCCGGCCCGCGTCGGATTCGGTCCGGCCTTTTCCAGGGCCGCGGCCGCGAGGCGGCCGGACAGATAGCCTTCGAGCGACACGAAGTCGGGGGCAAGCGTCGGATCGTACGCCTGCTGCGCCGCCTGGTAGTCGGCGACGAGCTTCAATGAGCGATCCCAGGGAAACGGCACGACCTGCGAGACGATGACGCCTTCGCCGTCGGGACCGAGCTCGCGGGCGAGCGCATTGGCGCCCACGAAGGAGACGTTGACGAAGGTCGGATTGAAGCCGCTGCGATGCGCGAGCTTAATGAATTCGGCGCAGGGACCATAGGTCCCGACCATGACGATGGCCTCGGGCTCGGTGCGCTTGAGCATCCGCCAGGCCGAGCCGACCGCGCGGGTGTTGCGCTCGAAGGTGCCTTCGGCGGCGAGCTCGAGGCCGCGCTTGGCAAGCGCGCGCTTCACGCCGGCGAGACCGTCGCGGCCGAAGGAATCGTCCTGGTAGAAGATGCCGATGCGGGTGAACCGGCGATCCTCCGTGAGGTGCTTGATCCACGCTTCGGCCTCCGCGCTATAGCTCGCGCGAATGTTGACCACGTTCGAGAGTTCGAGGTCGCGCAAAAATTCGGCGCCGCTGAACGGACCGATGAAGGGCACGTTCCTGGCACTGGTGATCGGAATGGTCGCCATCGCGGTCGGCGTGCCGACCGCGCCGATCAGCGCGAACACCTTGTCGTCCTCGATCAGCCGCAGCGTCTGCACCACCGAACGGTCGGGATCGTAGCCGTCGTCGCGGCTGACGAGTTGCAGCTTGCGGCCGTGGACGCCACCCTTCGCGTTGATCTCGGTGAACGCCGCGACGATGCCTTGCCGCATGCGCTGTCCGAGCGCGGAGGAGGGGCCCTCGAGCGCGGCGGCCTGGCCGAACAGGATCGCATCGTCGCTGACGCCGATTTCCTCGCCTCTGGCCGTGAGCATGGTCGCGGCTAGGAGCGCGATGGTCAGGCCGATGCATGTCGCTGATCGAAATCGATACATCAGGAAGTCTTGCCGGGTGCAGGGAGCAGCTCCGCTAAAGATATCTCGGCAGCATGAATCGGCGATGTATCGGCGGCTCCGTACTACTCCGGGGAAAACCGGCAACTTACTTCCATAAAGTTCGCGTCATTCCTGCACTTCATTAACTAAGCCGCGCAATGCGAAGCGGCAGGGTATCGAAGTTGTGCAGTTCTTAACCGCGGTCCTGTTCCGATAGTAGCTCCGGCAGCTCAACCACAGGTTCGGTTTGTCGCAGAGAGGGGACTGCGGTTTCAGGATGGGCGATCGCGATCAAAATGATCAGGATCGGAGACGCATGACCGGACGGCGGCGTCTTGCGCCGCTGTTCGGGCTGTATCGTCCTGCACTGGTTGCAGCCGGCGTCGGTCTGCTGTTCTCGCTGGTCGGCGCCGCCGCGGTGGCGCGATGGGAGGACCGCGTCAACAGGATCGAGTTCGAGAACGCGGCCGAAACCCAATCCCTCATCATGCAGAACGGCATGAACGAGTATATCAGTCGGCTCGTTGCGCTGCGCACCCTGTTCGAATCGGCCAACGAGGAAATCACCCGCAGCGAATTCGAGACCTTCAGCGCCCGCCTGTTCGAGCGCCATCCGGGCATGCTGCGCGTTGCCTGGCTGCCGCGGGTCAACCGCAAGGAGCGCGCCCAATACGAGGCAGCCGCGATCGCGGACGGCGTCTCCAGCTATCGCATCAAGTCGCTCCAGGGCGAAGGCTTTGCAACCGCGCCGCAGAGCGACGAGTATTTTCCGATCTTCTATTCGACGCAGCCGAAGACCTCACTCGTCTACGGCATGGACTACGCAACCGTTCCGGATCGCCGTGCTGTCCTCGGGCGAGCGCGGGACAACGACGGGATCGCATCGTTGCGGACGGAGCTCTATGGTCCCCGCGAGAACGGCCAGTTGCCGAACGTCATGGCTGTGGTGCCGGTCTATGCCAAGGGCACCTCGCGCGACACGGTCGCCGACCGGCGCCGCAATCTGGCGGGCTTCGTCGTCGGCATCTTCGACCTGCCACTGCTGATGCAATCCATTCGTGTGACGACTGGAGCAAGCCCGGCGGTCAGCGTGAACGTCTATCCGCCGTTCACCGGGCGGATCGTCAGCATGGAGCACGCGCTGCCGGATTATTCCTCGGCGGCCACCGCCCCGCAGTCGATGCGCGATGTCGCGCAAGGCCTGCACTGGTCGGGCCAGCTCAAGATCGGGGACACCGACTGGCAGGTGCGCGCGATGCCGACGCCCGGCGGTCCGCTGGAGATGACTTACGACCGCGCGGTCGCGGTGCTCATCGTCGGCATGCTGCTTACGCAGTCACTTGCGACCTATCTCATGCTTGCAAGCCGCAATTCGCGGCGGCTGTCGCTAGCGAACCGCCGGGTACTCGAGCTCGCCCAGACCGACATCCTCACCGGCTTGCCGAACCGCGCCTTCTTCCTCGCCCGGCTCGACGAGCTCAATGGCCGGTTGAAGGACCGCGGTCCGACGTTCTCGATCCTGATGCTCGATCTCGACCGCTTCAAGAACGTCAATGACTCCCTTGGTCACGGTGCCGGCGATGTGCTGCTGCGCCAGGTGGCGCAGCGGCTGAAATCGGCGTTGCGGGCGAGCGACGTGCTGGCGCGGCTCGGCGGCGACGAATTCGCCATCATCCAGGAAGACTGCGAGGATCAGCGCGCCGGCTCGACAGAGCTGGCGGGACGGATCGCAAAGCTCGTAGCCGAACCTTTCCTTCTGCCCGGACATCGCGTGGAGATCGGCACCAGCATCGGCATTGCGATCGCTCCGGATCACGGCAGCGACCAGGAGCAGTTGCTGAAGAAGGCGGACCTCGCGCTCTATCGCTCAAAATCGGCGGGCCGCAACTGCTTCACGATCTACGATGAGGCGATGTCGGCCGAGCTCGAGGCCCGCAACACGCTGGAAGGCGATCTGCGCGACGCCATCGCGCGCTGCCAGCTCGAAGTGCACTACCAGCCGTTCGTCGATGCAATCTGCGGCGAGCGGCGCGGTTTCGAGGCGTTGGTGCGCTGGCGGCATCCGACGCGCGGACTGATCCCGCCGGACCAGTTCATACCGCTTGCGGAGGAGACCGGGCTGATCGTGCCGCTCGGCGAATTCGTGCTGCGGCGCGCCTGCGCGGATGCCGCGGCCTGGCCTTCCGATCTGATGGTTGCCGTGAACCTGTCGCCGATCCAGTTCAAGGAAGCCGATCTGTTCGAGGTGATCCGGGCCGCGCTGGGGGATTCCGGGCTGCCGCCGCAACGGCTCGAGATCGAGGTCACCGAATCGGTCCTGCTGGAGCGTGGCGCCGAGAACCACGCTTTCATCGAGCAGCTCAAGGGCATCGGCATCGAGCTCGCGCTCGACGATTTCGGCACCGGCTATTCGTCGCTGAGCTATCTGATTGCGTTCCCGTTCGACAAGATCAAGATCGACAAGTCGTTCATCCGCAACCTCACCCATCAGCCGCGCAGCTCGGCGATCATCTCCTCGATCGTGACGCTGGCGCGCGGCCTCGACATGTCTGTTACAGCCGAGGGTGTCGAGACCTGCGAGGAGTTCGAGCGGTTGAGGGCGCTCGGTGTCAACTTCGCACAGGGCTATCTGTTCGGCCGCCCGCAGCCGGTCGACCGGATCGAGTTCGATGCGCCTGTCCAGCCTTCGCAGCTCGACGCCGCTTGACCTCGCCGCCCGATGGGCATGCGCGGAAAGCGCTTGACCCGGGTATCCCGAGATGGTCCGAAGGATCGTCCAGGGATGAAATACACAAAATGCGACTTCCGTTCTTCTACGGCTGGGTCGTGGTCGCGGTGACCTTCGTCACCATGGCCATTGGCGTCAACGCGCGCACCGCCTTCTCACTGTTCTTTCCGCCGATCATCTCCGAATTCGGCTGGGAGCGCGGCGTCACCGCCGGCGCATTCTCCTTCGGCTTTGTGGTGTCGGGCGTGGTCAGCCCGCTGATCGGCCGGCTGATGGATCGCGCCGGGCCTCGCGCGGTGATGGAGCTCGGTGTCGTGCTGATGGGAGGCGGGCTGCTGCTGGCGCCGCTGACCAGCACGCCGTGGCACCTCTATGTCACCATCGGCGTCATGGTCGGCGCCGGCAGCGTCTGCCTCGGCTATTCCGGCCAGTCGCTGTTCCTGCCGAACTGGTTCATCCGCAAGCGCGGCTTTGCCATCGGCATCGCCTTTGCCGGCGTCGGCATCGGCTCGGTGACCCTGCTGCCCTGGGTGCAGCACATGATCGAGCAAACCGGCTGGCGCACCGCCTGCACCGCGATGGGCCTGATGATCCTGATCGTGCTGGCACCGATCAACCTGTTCCTGCACAAGCGGCCCGAAGACATCGGCCTCCAGCCGGACGGCGACGCGGCGCCGTCCGCAGGCGCCGCAAAGCCGGTCTCCAACATCGTCGATCCCGTCTGGGTCGGCACCGAATGGACGCTGAGGCGAGCGGTTGCGACCGCGCGGTTCTGGTGGATCGCACTCGGCTATTTCTGCGGCCTGTACATCTGGTATGCGGTGCAGGTGCACCAGACCAAGTTCCTGCTCGATATCGGTTTCAGTCCGAGCGTCGCGGTGTGGGCGCTCGGCATCGTGAGCCTGCTCGGCATTCCCGGCCAGATTTTCCTTGGCCATGTCTCCGACCGGATCGGACGGGAATGGGTCTGGGCGATTAGCTGCGCAGGCTTTGCGATCTGCTTCGCGGCTTTGATGGCGTTGAAGTACCAGCCCTCGCTCTGGCTTATCTACGTGATGGTGTTCACGCAAGGCGCGCTCGGTTACGGCCTCACCTCGATCATGGGCGCAGTGGTGTTCGAGATTTTCCAGGGCCGGCACCAGGGCAGCATCTTCGGAACGATCATGCTGGCGGCATTGGCCGGCGGCGCGGCCGGACCATGGCTGACCGGATTTCTCTATGATCGCGCTGGCGACTATACGCTGGCCTTCGCCATCGCCATGGTCATGAGCGGTCTGTCGGCGCTGTCGATCTGGCAGGCCGCCCCGCGCAAGGTGCGGGCCGTGGCCGGGCGGCTGCACACGGTCAAGCATGGAACCAGCGCCGAATAGGTTCCGTACGCACTGAATTGCCTTCGCCTCTTTGGCGGAATGTTAAGCATGTCGCATCTTGGCCGGACGCAACCCGGTTGCAAAAACGTCTCGATCACCTTCGGAGCGTTAGCGTCGGGCTCGTTGCCGCATTTTCCCCGATGTTCCCGGGTCAGACGATGTTCGCCACCGATTGCCTTGTGACAGAAATTCCGGACGTTCTGCTGGCTGCGCTCGAATGCGCCGACGATGGCATCGTCATCGTCGATAGCTCGCACCGCATCACGCATTTCAACGCCGGCGCGGAGCGGATCTGGAAGCTCGCGCGCACTGACGTGCTCGGTCGCGATGCCAAGGTTCTCACCCTCAAATGTCTGAAGGACCCGGTTGCGGAGTTCCGCGACGAGATCAGCCTCGCGCGGCGCGACGGCAGTCGCATCAGGGCGACTGTCACGCTGTCCTCCGCGACCATCGATGGCGCGGTCCATCGCATCGTGTTCGCCCGCGACGTCACCGCCGAGGCCGAGCGCCGTGCGCGGATCAAGCTTCTCGACGCCGTTTCCGACCAGACCAACCGCGCGGTGATCATCACCGACACCGAGCAGAACATCCGCTACGTCAACTCAGCGTTCACGACGCTGTTCGGCTACACCAGCGACGAAGCCGAGGGACGCAGTGCGGCCGATCTCATCGCCGGTTGCCATACCGATCGCGCGGCCCTTGCAAAGCTGATCAAGCGCCTGATGCATGGCGGCCGCCGCGGCGAAGTCGAGGTGCTCGCCTACGACAAGGACGGCGAGGAGATCTGGGTCTGCGCCCGGATCGATGCCTTCCGCGACAAGAAGGGCCGGGTCAAGCACATCTTCGCGTTGCTCGAGGATATCACCGAGACCAAGCAGTTGCGCTCGCTCCAGCAGCTCATCATGAGCGCGCTGGCCGACGAGGTTCCGATCGCCGAGATCGCCGACCGGCTGTGCCGCCGCGTCGAGGAGATCGCGCCCGAAGTGGTCTGTTCGCTGCTTCACGTCGATGCCGCAGGCCTGATCCACCCGCTCGGCGGTCCGAGCCTGCCCGACGACTATTCCCGCGCATTGGACGGCGTTGCGATCGGCCCCAACGTAGGCTCGTGCGGCACGGCCGCCTTCTACGGCGAGCCGGTTCTGGCCGTCGATCTCGACACCGATCCGCGCTGGCAGCCCTACAAGGCGATGCCGCTCGGGATTGGCCTGCGTGCGTGCTGGTCGACACCGGTCAAGGCCAAGGACGGCCGGGTCATCGCCACCTTCGCCTTCTACTATCGGGAATCGCGCGCGCCGAGCAACTGGCACCGGCGGATCGTCGATGCCTGCGTCAATCTCGGCGCGTTCGCGATCGAGCGCAAGGAGGCACGCGCCGAGATCGCGCGGCTCGCTTATCACGACATCCTCACCGGCCTGCCGAACCGCGCGCAGCTGCGGCACCTGATCACGACCGCGATCGACGCCTGTCCGACCGGCAGCCACGTCGCGCTGGCCTTCCTCGACGTCGACCATTTCAAGGACGTCAACGACACGCTCGGTCACGCCGCCGGCGATGAGCTCCTGATCCAGCTCGCGCACCGCCTGCGCGAGCAGATCGGGCCCGAAGACATGCTGGGACGACTGGGCGGCGACGAATTCGTCGTGCTGCTGCCCCATCGCAACGCCGAGGGTGCCGGGCGCGTCGCGACCGGCATCACCGAGGCGCTGGCTGCACCTTTGCGGCTTGGATCGAGGCAGATGCAGATGTCGGCGAGCATCGGCATCAGCCTTTATCCCGATCATGCCACCGACATCGACGCGCTGATGCAGCAGGCCGACGCTGCCATGTACATGGCCAAGCAGGCGGGACGTTCGACCCATCGAATCTTCAGCGCAGAGATGAACGAGCTTGCCGAGCAGCGGCTGGCGCTGGTCGCGGCGCTCCGCCGCGCCATCGCGGAGGGCGCTCTGACTCTCAGCTACCAGCCGCAGATCCGCAGCTGTGACGGCGCCATCCACGGCGTCGAGGCGCTGGCGCGCTGGCACGATGCCGCGCTCGGCGAGGTCTCGCCGGCAAAGTTCATCCCGCTGGCGGAAGAATGCGGACTGATCGAGCAGATCGGCCTGTGGTCGGTGCGCGAGGCCTGCCGACAGATGGCGAGCTGGCGCCGCGCCGGGCTCGACATTCCCTGTGTGTCGGTGAATCTGTCACCGCTTAATTTCCGCAATGCCGCCCTTGCTGCGCGGCTGGCCGACGTCCTCACCGAGCACGAGCTGCCGCCGGATGCGCTGATGCTCGAGATCACCGAAGGCGCGTTCATGCAGGACAGCGTCGCCGCGATCGAAACGATGAACGCAATCCGCGCACTCGGCGTCGGGCTCTCCGTGGACGATTTCGGCACCGGCTATTCGAGCCTCAGCCGCCTCGCCCATCTGCCGATCCGCGAGTTGAAGATCGACCGCAGTTTTATGCGCGACATCGAGAAAGACGCCGGCGCGCTGGCGATCGCGACCGCCGTGGTGCGCGTGGGGCAGGGTCTCGGCATGACCGTCGTCGCCGAAGGCGTCGAGACCGAGGCGCAGCGCAAGCTGCTGGCCGAGCTCGGCTGCGACGTCGTGCAGGGCTTCCTCTATGCGCCCGCGCTCCCGCCGATGGCGTTCGAGCGCTGGCTGATCGAGCACTGCGCCGAGCAGGCGAGGGCGATGCTGGGTCGGCTCGACGTTGCGCCGGGCGGTCCGGTTACGGCGAAGCGATCGGCTTAGCGCTACTTTGGGCTGGCGCTTCCCAGGTTCAGACATTCGGTTGCAGGAACGTGCCGTATTGCTTGCTCGCGGCGACTGCGGCGGCGGCCTGTCCAATGACGCGCATCGCCGCCATCATGGGCCACGGACCAAGGCTCACCCGCCGAACGCCGACGCGGGCGAGATCCGGGATTTCGGGAACACCTTGCGTCACCATGATGTTGACCGGCAAAGGCGTGCGTTGAACGAACCTCTCGATGAGGGCGAGGTCGGTGAGGCCGGGTACGAAAATTCCATCAGCGCCGGCGTCGGAATAGATCTTCGCACGCCTTGCCGCTTCATTCAGGCATTCATCCGGCGATCCGAATTTCAGCAGAAACGGATCGGTTCTCGCATTGATGAACAGATGAATTCCGAGTTCTTGCGCAGCGTCGCGCACAGCCTTGATCTTCGCTGCATGCTGTTCGGGACTGACGAGTTGCCGCGTTCCCCCGGATAATCCGTCTTCGATATTGATTCCTACGGCGCCGGCTTGCAGAATCCTGGTCGCAGACTTCGCGGCATCGTGCGGAGTGTCGCCATATCCTGCCTCCAGATCGACTGATACAGGAACCGACACGGCCGCCGTTATCCGTGACACCAGACCCGTCACCATGTCGAACGGGACATGCTCTCCGTCCGCGTACCCAAGTGCGGACGCTACCGCCCCGCTGCTGGTTGCGATGGCCGGAGACGTCTTCGCAATGGCTTTGGCGGTGGCGGCGTCCCAGGCGTTGAACAGGACGAGGGGATCTCCTGTCCTATGAAGACCGTGAAACGTCTCGGCGTATTGCTGCTGTGTTGTGGCGTCCATCGCGCGCACTCCTGGTCAGAGAACTCAAAGGATGTTGTGGCCACGCTATATGCGTTCAGTTAGGCGCGTGCGTCTTGAACCAGTCCATGATCAAGCCGGTGACTTCAGCCTCACGCTCGAGGTGCGGGAAGTGCCCAACATCGGGCAGGACAATCCGCTTATGCGGCCCCTTGAAGAGCGGCTCCTCCTTCACGGAATACCTCGCTGTCGGATCGTTGCTGCCATAGATCGTCAGCGTCGGCGTATGCATGTCGTTGATCGGCAGCCGGCCCGCAACTCCAGCATCGACCAAGCCATTGTAGTATTTCAGCGCCGCCTTCATGGTGCCGGGAGACCTGAGCGTCTCCTTGACCGAGCGGAGATGCTCGTCGTTCTCAAAGGTCGGCGACCACAACTTCCAAAGATAGTCGACGAAGGGAAGCCCCTCGATGTTGACCGCCGAGTGAGCGCCAGGAATCGTAAAGAAATAGACATGGAAGACGGATCGAACGGAATCGGGATCGCTCCTGAGGCTCGCGATTGTGATCGGGTGGGCGGTGTTCATGACCACGGCGGCCTTGATCGCAGAGGGCGCCGTGGACAGCACCTGGAACGTCGACGTGCCGCCCCAATCCATGCCGACGACGCGTGCCTGTCCGTCGTCGCTCAGTGCGGCGATGAGCGCTTCGAGATCCTCGCCGAGTGCGATGGGATCGAAAATGCCGTCTGCCGGGATCTCGGTCGGCGCATAGCCGCGCAAGAACGGCGAGACCGCACGGTACCCCGCATCCGCGAAGACTTGCAGCTGCTTTCGATACGACCAGGCGTTATCGGGAAAGCCATGCATGAACATGACAAGCGGCCCGCTGCCCTGCTCGAGATAGGCGAACCGCACGCCATTGGCCTGCACGTATTTCAAGGCGGGTTCGCTGCCGCTGGAATGCGGCGTTGGCACTGCGTTGCTCCGGGCATTCATCTTCATTCTCCATCTCATCGTCGTTCTTTTTCAAATATGTGCGCAGCGCACATATTTGGTCAAGTTGTTTTTTGTGCGCTACGCACATATTATTCAGCGGATGGAAACTGGAATCGCGAATTTGCTGGGGGCGCTCTCGCTCGCCGTCATGGACCGTATCGAGCAGGGCGCGCGCGAGGTCATTGGCCGTGGTGGCGAGACGCCAGCCGCACTCGTCGTCATTGGCTATGGCCAGGGCATGACCAACGACAAGCTCCGGCGGATCCTTGGCCTGTCGCATTCCGGAACTGTCCGGCTGGTGGACCGTCTGGTTTCGGATCGGCTTGTCGAACGACGGCAGGGACAGGACGGCCGTGAGGTTGCTCTGCACCTGACGGCCAAGGGCGTCGCAACCCGGAACGATCTGATGACGTCCCGGATTTCAGCCGTCGCGTCGCTTCTGGATGTGCTGTCGCCGGCTGAAACGAAGCGGCTTGAAACGCTGCTCCATGAGCTGCTGGCAAGGCAGGACACCTCCGAGATGGATCGCTTCACGATCTGTCGGATGTGCGATGATAGCGTCTGTACGAATTGTCCGTTGCCCACAACCAAGAGCGAACGCGATCGCTAGCACCAACGGGTCGCTTTGCGGGCGCGCAGTCTCCCCCCTCAACCCGACGCCAATCCCGTCCTTCGCCTCAAATCCGTGATCGCGCGCAAAAAACTGTCGGCTGGTGTCGTCTCCGGATCAATCAGTCGGTGCAGGCGAAAACCGTCCTCGAGCGCCAGCACGATGGAGGCCATCCATGGCGGATTCAGCGCGTCGTTCTGCCCGTTGCTCTTCAGCGTGGCCTCGACGATGTCGGCGACCAGCTTGCGCCGCGCGCGCAGGCGTTTTGCAAGCTCCGGGCGGCGCTTCTCGGCGCGCGCGACAAAGAGGATCATTTCCATGTGCAGCAGCGGCGAGCGGCCGAGTGGATCCTGCCTTGTGCGATCCATCGCCTTCAGCGCCGCGATGAAATCGTCGAGATTTTTGTGCTGCGCGAGGATGTCGAGGTTGCGACGGATCGACTGCTCGACGTGGTCCTCGAGCATGGCGATGATCAGTTCGTCCTTGCTCTTGAAATTGGAATAGAACGCCCCGCGGGTGAAGCCGGCCGCCGCCGCGATCGCCTCGATGCTGGCGCCGCCGATGCCGTCCTCCTCGAACATTCGGGCGGCCGCATCGAACAGCCTGTCGCGCGTGTTGTCCCTGGTCGGCCTGGTTCTCACCCTTGACATCGGCGCAGGTTAGGGCAGAATGCAACTCGATACAACAATGTATCGAGTTGATAATTGCAGGGATGGTTACGCGACGCGGATCAGGGGCGATCCGGCGTATTCGTGTCATGCGGCAACCGATTGAGGTCACCATGAACGAGCAGGTGCCAGGCGCAAACGGCGATCCGTTGTTCAACCCGCTGTCGCCGGACTTCATCCGCGATCCCTATCCGCATTACGCGCGGCTGCGCACGATCGATCCGATTCATGTGACGCCGTTCGGCCAGTTCGTCGCCAGCCGCCACGCCGATGTCAGCCTCGTGCTGCGCGACAGGCGCTTCGGCAAGGATTTTGTCGAGCGCTCCAAGCGCCGCTATAGCCCTGCGATCATGGACGAGCCGGTCTTTCGCAGCATGAGCCATTGGATGCTGCAGGCCGATCCGCCCGATCACACCCGCCTGCGCGGCCTGGTCGTGAAAGCCTTCACCGCCCGCCGGGTCGAGGACATGCGGCCGCGCATCCAGGAGATCGTCGACCAGACCATCGACGCCGTGATCGATCGCGGCCATATGGACCTGATCGAGGATTTCGCCTTCCGCCTGCCGGTGACCATCATCTGCGACATGCTCGGCATCCCCGAGGACCATCGCGAAGTCTTCTACAACAGCTCGCGCGATGGCGGGCGCCTGCTCGACCCCGTGCCGCTCTCGCCGGAGGAGATCGCGAAGGGCAACGCCGGCAACATGATGGCGCAGATGTATTTCCAGCAATTGTTCGAATTGCGCCGCCGCAATCCCGCTGACGATCTCATCACACAGCTCGTGCAGGCCGAGGAAGACGGCAACATGCTCACCAACGAGGAGTTGACCGCCAACATCATCCTGCTGTTCGGCGCCGGCCACGAGACCACCGTCAATTTGATCGGCAACGGCCTGTTGGCCCTGCATCGCAATCCGGACCAGCTCGCGCTGCTGAAGGCGCGGCCCGAGTTGATCACGAATGCGATCGAGGAATTTTTGCGCTACGATTCGTCGGTGCAGATGACTGGGCGTGTCGCGCTGGAGGACATCGACGATTTTGCCGGCGTCAGGATCCCCAAGGGCGAGACCGTGCTGTGCCTGCTCGGCTCGGCCAATCGTGACCCGGCGGTCTACCCGGAACAGCCCGATCGCCTCGACATCACCCGGCCCAATGTCAGGCCGCTGTCGTTCGGTGGCGGCATTCATTTTTGCCTGGGGGCCCAATTGGCGCGCATCGAGGCCGAGATCGCCATCGCCACGCTGCTGCGGCGGCTGCCGGATTTGCGCATCGACGACGTCGAGAACCCGGAATGGCGGCCGACTTTCGTGCTACGCGGGCTGAAGCAGCTGCCGGCGAGCTGGTGAGGCCTGGCGTTAACCTCCGCGCGCAACAGTCGCTGTGACTTCGCCACACTTCCCTCTATATAAGAGGCTGTTCCGGCGCGCCTGAAGCCTCTCCGGCCAGGGTTGGGGGTCAAGGTTTGGCCCGGGTGCCGGCTTGGCCGAGGGGAGACCCGTGCAGACGACGCTGCTCGGATTGGCGATTGCCTTCATCTTAGCGCTGCTGGCCGCGCTGATCGGGCCTTACTTCATCGACTGGAACCAGTTCAGGCCCCAGTTCGAGGCGGAGGCGACCCGGGTCATTGGCGTTCCGGTGCGGGTGGCGGGCGAGCTCGACGCGCGGCTGTTGCCGGCGCCGACGCTGCGGCTGCGTTCGCTCACCTTCGGCGGCAACAACGATCTCGGCCGCCTGCGTGCCGACAAGCTCGACGTCGAGTTCAGCCTGAGTTCGCTGATGCGCGGCGAATGGCGCGCGACCGAGCTCACGGTCAACGGCATGTTGGTGGATCTCGGCCTCGACGCCAAGGGACGGGTCGACCTGCCGTCCGTCGCGAGCGGCACCTTCAATCTCGCTTCGCTTGCCATCGAGCGGCTGAACCTCACCGGACGGATCGCGCTGCATGATGCCGCCAGCCGCTCGACGCTGGAATTGAACGACATTGCCTTCTCCGGCGACGTGCGCTCGCTCGCCGGCTCGGTCCGGGGCGACGGCAATTTCACCGCCGCCGGCACGCGCTATCCGTTCCGCGTCTCCTCCGGCCCGAGCGCCGACGGCAGCGCAACCCGTCTCCACCTCAATATCGATCCGGGCGAGCGCGCCATCCTGGCCGATCTCGAAGGCGTGCTCGCCTTCGACAACCGCCTGCCGAAATTCGACGGCGCGCTGATCCTGGCCATACCCCAGCTCAAGAAGCCGGGCGAGGCCGGGCCGACGCCGTGGAAGCTCACCGCCAAGCTCAAGGCCGATCCGGCCGGAGCAAAATTCGACCAGATCGATGCAAGCTTCGGCGCTGAAGACGGCGCGCTGAAGCTCGGCGGTGTCGGCGATGTCAGATTTGGCGCCTCGCCGCTGCTCCGCGCGGTGCTATCGGCGCGCCAGGTCGATGCCGACAAGCTGGCCGGAAAGAACGACACCGAGCCGCTGCGGATCCTGCCGGCGCTGCGCGCGGGTCTTGCGGCGATCCCGCAGGCGCCCATCCCGGCGCAGATCGAGTTCAACTCCGACCAGATCATGCTGGGCGGCCGGCCGCTCCAGAACATCACCGCGGAGCTCAAGACCGACGGCAAGTCCTGGACCTTCCAGCGGCTCGACCTGCGCGCGCCCGGCATGACGCAGGTTTCGCTCAACGGCGCAGCTCCCGGCTCCAACAGTTTCAGCGGCCGTCTCAGCGCCGAATCCTCCGACCCGGATACGCTGGTGGCCTGGCTCCAGGGCCGCAGCGAGGTCAACCGCCGCAGCACCAGGCCGTTGAGCCTGGCAGCTGACGTGACGATCGCAGCAAATCATTTCGCAATCGAGAAGCTGAAGGCCGAGATCGAAGGCGGCGCCGTCGAGGGACGGATCGACTTTGCGCAGACCGGCGCGAGCAAGGGCTCGCGGATCGACGCCGAGTTGAAGGCCGATCGTCTCGATCTCGACGCCGCCGCGAGTTTTGTGCGCGCGCTCGCGGGGCCGCAAGGCGAATGGCCGGAGGAAGCGCGGCTTTCGCTCGATGTCGGTCGTGCGATCTCGGCCGGACAAGAGTTGCGGCCGTTCACGGCGAAGCTCGGCTATGGCCCGGCGACGCTGGCGCTGGAGCAGTTGCGGTTCGGCCAGGCGAGCGGCGTGACCACGGAGGCGAGCGGCAGCTTCGACCGCGCCAAGGTCACCGGCCGGCTCGCGCTGAAATCGTCGGCCAATACGCTGCGCGAGCTCACCGCGCTGATCGAGCCGTTTGCGCCTTCGGTCCGCGCCCGGTTCGATGCCATCCCATCGTTGCCCGGCGCGACGCGCTTGAAGCTCGATCTCAGTCTCGACAAGAACGCCGAACATGCCGATCGCAGCGACGCGCGCGCCGTGCTCGACCTCGATGCGCCGCAGCTCAAGGCCAGCGCGACGCTGGCCGCGCAGATGCAGGTCGCGGCGGTCAACGGCATCGACATCGACCGCTTACGCAACAGCGACTTCACGCTGGACACGAAGGTATCGATGCCACAGGCGGGCGCACTGCTGGCGCTGCTTGGCCTCGACCGCGCGGTCGCGGCGGGCGGGGGGGCGTCGCAGTTCGAAGGCAAGGTGAGCGGCGCGTGGCGACGGCCGTTGCAATTGAACGCAAAGCTCAGCGGCGGCGGGCTGGACGCGGATGCGCAAGGCAGCGTCGAATTGTCAGCACCGGGGCCGAAGGCCAGCATCAATCTGCGCGTGCGCAACGCCAATCTGGCGCCGCTGTTCGGCACCGGCCCGGCCGACAAGTCGGCGCAGAACGTCAGCCTGTCCTCCCGCATCGGCCTGTCCGGCAATCGCCTGACCTTCGACGATCTCGACAGCACCGCTTCAGGCTCGCACCTGCGCGGCCATCTCGCCATGACGCTTGATCAGGAGAAGAGCGTCGAGGGCGAAGTGGGGCTGGACACGCTCGATCTCATGCCGGCGCTCGCGATGGCGATCGGTGCCGCCGGACATGATGCCGGCGAGCCGCTGAGCGCGGGGCTCATCAGCGGCTGGCGCGGCCGGATCGCCTTCCAGGCGTTGCGCGGGAGCCTGCCGGGCGGCATCGAGGTGCGCCCCGTCGGCGGCACCATCAGGAGCGACGGCCAGTCGCTTGCGCTCGATGCCCTCAAGGGCGGCGTCGGCGGCGGCGAGATGTCGGCAAGCCTCGATGCGAGAACTGGCGCCAACGGCCTCGCGCTGAATGCGCGCATCGAACTCAGCAATGTCGATGCGACGACGCTGCGCTACCGCGATCTCGCTCTGCCGAAGGGACGCGCCTCGGTGCAGATGGCGCTGACGAGCCAGGGCCGCAGCGTCGCGGCATTGACCGGCGCGCTCGCCGGAAACGGCACGGTGACGCTGGACTCGGCTGAGATCGCCGGCCTCAATCCGCGCGCCTTCGAGCTCGCCATTCGCGCCAGCGACGGCGGCCAGGTCGCCGACGACAACCGGCTGCGGCAGCTCGTCGAGCCCGCGCTGTCGACCGGACCGATCGCGGTCGCCTCGGCGCAGATACCGTTCACGATCCGCGACGGCCGCCTGCGCGTCGGTGCGACACCACTGGAGGCAAAAAACGCCCGCGCCATCGTTTCCGGTGGCTACGATATTCCCGCCGACCAGGCCGATATCCGCGCCAGCCTGACCCCGATCATGACCGGGCTGTCCGGCGCGCCGCCGGAAATCCAGCTGTTCGCTGCCGGCCCGCCCGACAGGCTGAACCGCACCGTCGATCTCGCGCCGCTGTCCTCATGGCTTGCGGTGCGCACGATCGATCGCGAGACGCGCCGGCTCGATGCCATCGAGCGCGGCGAGCCGCCGCCGGCCACCGCTGCGCTGCCGACGCTGGTCTCGCCCGACCAGGCGCCGGAGCCGTCTTTGACCGACGTGCCGATGCCCGGCCGCGATCCGCGCCGCGCGCCGCCAGCGAAGCCAAAGGCCGCACCGACGCCGAAGGCCCCGCAGGCCGCTCCCGCCGCGCCGAGCCCGCCGCTCGCAAGCCAGCAGGTCGCGCCGCTGCCGCCGCCAATCGAGGTGAGGCCGGCGCCAGGCCCGCCGCCGGCAAAGCCGAGGCCGAAGCCACCGCTGGTTTTAACGCCGTCGAATCCGTAAGGCGAACTTGAGTGGAATCGAGGCCTCGCGGGAGCTCGTCATGCCCGGGCTTGTCCCGGGCATCCACGTTCTTCTCACCGTGCGGCGAGGCGTGGATGGCCGGGACAAGCCCGGCCACGACGTGGGGCAAGCTCCCGCGCCTCAAGCTCACGGCAACGCAAGCCTTCGCATACCGGCAAACATATTCCCTCGCATTTTAACGAATTTTGCCCGGCAAAACTGATTTGCCGATTTTACCGAATTCTCGCGTTTGATCCCTAGGGTCGGTTCCAGAGGAATCCGGCGTCCTGCCGATAGAGGCAGGACGGCTCGCCAAGAACTGGGGTGATCGAGATGAACGGGGCGAAAACGCTTCTACAGGATCTGGACGACGCCATCGCGCGCGGCACCGACGAGAGCCGGACGAAGGCGCTGTGGCATGCGACCGACATTCTGATCACCGGCCGCTACAGCGATGACGAGATCAGCATGTTCGGCGAGGTCATCGGGCGGCTTGCCGACGAGATCGAGGTCGCCGCGCGCACGCAGCTCTCGGAATTGATGGCGGCCTGCGATCACGCTCCGCTCAACGTCATCAAGCAACTCGCCTTCGACGACGAGATCGACGTTGCCGGTCCCGTGCTGCGCGAGTCCACCAGGCTCGACGAGAAGGTGCTGCTCGAGAACGCCATGACCAAGGGCCAGTCGCATCTGCTCGCGATCGCCCAGCGCAAATCCATCGGCGAGGCCGTGACCGACGTACTGGTCAAGCGCGGCGACCAGGAGGTCGTGACCTCCGTCGCCAGGAACGAGGGCGCGCGTTTCTCCGGCTCGGGCCTGCTCCACATGGTCAGGCGCGCCGAGGGCGACTCGATCCTCGCCGAGCAGCTCGGCCTGCGCAAGGACGTTCCGCGCCACGTTTTCCAGCAGCTCATCTCGAAAGCGTCGGAAGACGTCCGCCGCCGGCTCGAGCACGAGCGCCCCGAGATGATGGCGCAGATCCAGAGCTCGGTGACCGAAGTCACCGGCGATTTGCAGTCCAAGTTCGGTCCCTCGTCGCGCAGCTATTTCGTCGCCAAGCGCGTGGTGACGACGCAGCACCGGCAGGGCAACCTCAACCAGGACTCGATCTCGAACTATGCACGCCAACACCGCCTCGACGAGGTGCAGATCGGCCTGTCGCTGCTGTCGGCGCTGCCGGTCGACGTGATCGAGCGCGCGATGATGGACCGCAACCGCGAGATATTGCTGGTGCTGTGCAAGGCGCTCGACTTTTCATGGGACACGACCATGTCGCTGTTGTTCCTCGGCGCCAAGGATCACCTGATCACGGCGCGTGAGCTCCACGACAATGAGCGCGATTTCGGCCGGCTCAAGGTCGAGACCTCGCGCAGCGTTCTGAAGTTCTACCAGTCGCGCAAGAACAGCGCCGGCGTCGATCCCGTCACGGGTCGTCAGGGCGAGCTCCAGGTGCACTGAGCATCATCCGGGAATTGGCAGGGGAGTATTTGCAATGTTGCCTCAATTCGGCACCGCGGTTCGCAAGAATCCGAACAAGAATCTCAACACCGATACCGGCGGGTCGGCTCCGGACAAGGCCTCGGTCGACGCCGCATGGCTCGTGCTGGAAGCCGCCAACGATCTCGGCGATCACGCCGCGATCGATGCCTGCCGCCGCGTCATCGACGCCGAGCTGAACGGCACGGTGGCGGGAAGCTCGGATATTGATCTCGTGCTGGGGTATTTCAGGTAAGCGGGCGAACGAAGTCCGCTGCTGACGCGATTGCCGTGCGTCTTTCACTGTCGCGCCCAGAGCCCAAAGCCGTGCCGATCCCAATGGGCCATGTTGACGGTGAGATAGGCCTTCGTGGCCTCGGGCGAGCGCACGCCGCCGAGATAGCGGGAAACTTCGGGATCGAGATGCAGCGCGGCCAAGTCCGCGAGGTGATCTTCGCGCAGTCTCTCGGCGGTCAACCTGCTGGTGCTGAAGTGATCCATAGAACCAGATGGCCGCATTCCGAGTCGGTCACTATGCCGGTGAGGGCCGATGATGGCATCGTGCCCCTGTTTTGCCCGACGGGTCAACGGGCTCGCATCCCGTAGCCCGGATGGAGCGCAGCGCAATCCGGGAATCAATCCGCGTGTCGAGAGTCCCGGATTGCGCCATCGGGAGGCGCTTCGCGCCGACCCGTTGGCTCCATCCGGGCTACGATCGATTTGCGCGATGGGGCAACGGCTTCGCTGAAGCCACCGGTCATCACCCCGGCAACCCTCTTCTACTTTGCATGGGGTTGTTTTCGACTTTTTTACTGGAGCGAGCGCGATGGCCTACCCCGCGCCGAGCGCGACGGCGACGTTGTACGTCAAAAGGCTCGCGGCGTAAGCGAGCACCAGCATGTAGGCGAAGGTCGCCGCCATCCATCCCCAGCTTCCGGTCTCGCGCCGGATCACCGCGAGCGTCGAGGCACATTGCGGCGCGAAGATGTACCAGGCCAGCATCGACAGCGCGGTCGCGAGCGACCATTTCGTCGCCAGCACCTGGCCGATCTGCTCGGCGGCTTCCTTGCCGCCTTCGATCGCATAGACGGTGCCGAGCGCGGCGACTGCGACCTCGCGTGCGGCCATGCCCGGGATCAGCGCGACTGCGATCTGCCAGTTGAAGCCGACGGGGGCGAGCAGCGGTTCGAGCGCCTTGCCGATGATCGCGGCCAGGCTGAAGTTGATGGCCGGCTCGGTCGCGCCAGCGGGCGGCTGCGGGAACGAGGCCAAGAACCAGATCAGCACCATCATCGAGAAGATCGTGGTGCCGGCGCGGTGGAGGAACATCTTGGCCCGCGTGAAGACGCCGATCGCGATCGATTTCAGCCGCGGCATCTTGTAGTCCGGCAGCTCCAGCATGAACGGCGCCGGCGCGTAGTCGCGCAGCATGAAGAACTTTATCAGGAACGAGACGCAGAGCGCGCTGATGATGCCGGCGGCGTAGAGGCCGAACATGACGAGGCCCTGGAGGTTGATGAAGCCCCAGACGTCCCTGGCCGGAATGAAGGCGGAGATGATCAGGGTGTAGACCGGGATCCGCGCCGAGCAGGTCATCAGCGGCGCGATCAGGATCGTGGTCAGCCGGTCGCGCTTGTTGTCGATCACGCGCGTCGCCATGATGCCGGGAATGGCGCAGGCGAAGCTCGAGAGCAGCGGAATGAAGGCGCGGCCGTGCAGTCCGGCGCCGCCCATGATGCGGTCCATCAGGAACGCGGCGCGCGCCATGTAGCCGAAATCTTCCAGCAGCAGGATGAACAGGAAGATGATGATGATCTGCGGCAGGAACACGATGACGCTGCCGACGCCGGAGATCACGCCGTTTTGCAGGAAGCTTTGCAGCAGGCCGGAGGGCAGGGTGGCGTGCACGAACTGGCCCAGCGCATCGAAGCCGGAGTTCAACAGCTCCATCAGCGGCTGCGCCCAGGCGAACACCGCCTGGAACATCACGAACAGGATCAGCGCCAGCACCAGGAGCCCGCCGACGGGGTGCAGCACCACGGCGTCGATCCGCGCGGTCCAGGTGTCGGGCCGGCTCGGCAGGCTGACGCAGTCGGCGATGATGTGGTCGGCCTCGCGCTGGGTGGCGCGCAATTCGGCCACGCCGAGAGCGCGCCAGTTGTTCTCCTGAGGCTCGGCTGCAAGCTTTGCCGAGATCTCGTCGGTCAGCGTCAAGAGGTCGGCGGTGCCGCCCTTGCGCACCGCGATCGAGGTGACTACGGGCACGCCGAGCTCCTTGGCGAGCCGCTCCACGTCCACCGTGATGCCGCGGCGGGTCGCGATGTCGAACATGTTGAGCACCAGCACCATCGGCCGGCCGGTGCGCTTGAGCTCGAGCAGGAGGCGGATGGTCAGCCGCAGATTGGTCGAATCGGCGACGCAAAGCACGAGGTCGGGCATGCTCTCGCCGGAGGCCTTGCCGAGTACGAAGTCGCGGGTGATCTCCTCGTCCGGGCTGCGACCGCGCAGCGAATAGGTGCCGGGCAGGTCGACGACCGAGACCTGACGTCCCTGCGGGGTGACGAAAAAGCCCTCCTTGCGCTCGACGGTGACGCCCGGGTAGTTCGCGACCTTCTGCCGGCTGCCGGTCAGCGCATTGAACAGCGAGGTCTTGCCGCTGTTTGGCGTGCCGACCAGGGCGAGATGCAGCATGGGTGCTTCCATGGAATTAAAGGCCTGGATCAGGGGTCCGGTCGCCTCAGGCGACGATGATGGCCATGGCTTCGCGACGGCGCACCGCGATGGTGATGTTGTCGACACGCACGGCGATCGGGTCGCGCCCGACCAGCCCCTCGTGCAGGACCTCGACCCGGGCGCCCTCGACGAAGCCGAGCTCGATCAGGCGGCTCTCGAGCTCGATGTCCGAGAGCGCCGAGCCCGCGTCCTTGGCGGAAAGGTGTTGAATGACGCCGGTATAGCCGCGCTGGGCCAGACCCAGCGGCATCCGCGAGCGCGTATCATGGATATCGGTCATGCCCTGTATTTTCAACGCGGGGCATTGAGGTCAAGCGCGCTCGCTCGCCGAAGCTGCACCTTAGAGTGATTTTAAAGTGCGGGCGCCGCGCCGGTTGGGAAAAAGTGGTCTCGGCAGTTACTCCGCCGGGATCTTCTGCTCCGGCGGGACGGCCATGGCGCGGCTCTTGAAGTAGTCCAGGACGAACAGGCGGATCGCCGAGGACAGATTGCCCTGCTGGCGGTTGCTGTCGATCTCCCCGACGAGCTCGGACAGCGTCATGTTGCGCAGGCCCGAGATCTCCTTCATGCCGTTCCAGAACGCCTCTTCCAGGCTGACGCTGGTCTTGTGGCCGGCGACAACGATCGATCGCTTCACGACGGGCGACTTCATGGCTGCTCCTCGCGATCGATCCGGTGCTGGTCCAGATGTTCCTTGGCCTGGTCCGCGCGCGTCTGCTCCGCCGACCGCTCCGCCTTCGTGCGGCCGAACTTCGTTCGGTTGGCGTCCGCCTGCTTCGCCGAGGTTTCCCGCTCGGCGCGCTTCCTGAAACGGTTCAGGTTGATGACGTTCCCCATGCCGCGTCTCCATCACCCGATCCTCTGCGAGCGGGATGAAACATTCCGAAACAAGGCGCTGCGTTGCGCCCCACAGGATTTGATTGCCATTCGCTTGTCCTCGTCAATCGGCCCTTGTGACCATCAAACGATGAATCTGGTCCCGGGAAGGGGAGAGAGCGGCGTAGCACGCATCCTCCCCGAGACATTGACGGTAATCAAATCCTCTCCTTTAAGCCTCTATAAATATGCGGTTTTGGCTCCGTATCATTACGGATGGCTATCGGATCGGAAATCATCCGGGCCTCGTCATCTTCTCCGGCTGCACCAGGCGGTCGAACTCGTCGGCCGAGACGAAGCCCAGGCGGAGCGCCTCTTCCTTCAGCGTGGTGCCGTTGGCATGCGCGGTCTTGGCCACCTTGGCCGCGTTGTCGTAGCCGATTTTCGGCGCGAGCGCCGTCACCAGCATCAGCGAGCGCTGCATCAGCTCGCTGATGCGCTTTTCGTCGGCGCGGATGCCGCTGACGCAATGTTCGGTAAAGGAGCGCGCGGCGTCGGCCATCAGGCGGATCGAATGCAGCATGTTGTAGGCGAGCACGGGCTTGTAGACGTTGAGCTCGAAATGGCCCTGGCTGCCGGCGACCGTGATGGCGGTGTGATTGCCGAACACCTGGCAGCACACCATCGTCATCGCCTCGCATTGCGTCGGATTGACCTTGCCCGGCATGATCGAGGAGCCCGGCTCGTTCTCCGGCAGGATCAGTTCGCCCAGGCCCGAGCGCGGGCCTGATCCGAGCAGGCGGATGTCGTTGGCGATCTTGAACAGGCCCGTCGCCACCGAATTGATGGCGCCGTGCGCCAGCACATAGGCGTCGTTGGAAGCCAGCGCCTCGAATTTGTTGGCGGCGCTGGTGAAGGGCAGTTTTGTGATCCCGGCCACGTGCTTGGCGAACAGTTTTGCAAAGCGCGGCTTCGAGTTGAGACCGGTGCCGACGGCGGTGCCGCCCTGCGCCAACGGATAGAGCTCCTTCACCGCGACCTTGAGCCGGGCGATGCCGCTTTCGACCTGCGCGGCATAGCCGGAAAATTCCTGGCCGAGCGTCAGCGGCGTGGCATCCTGGGTGTGGGTGCGGCCGATCTTGACGATCTTGGCGAACTCCTTCTCCTTCTTGCGCAGCGCGCGGAGCAGTTCGCCGAGCGCAGGGACGAGATCGGCGGTGATGCGGCTTGCGGCCGCGATGTGCATGGCGGTCGGGAACGAGTCGTTCGATGACTGGCTCATGTTGACGTGATCGTTGGGATGCACCGGCTTCTTGGCGCCGAGCTCGCCGCCGAGCATCTCATTGGCGCGGTTGGCGATCACCTCGTTGAGGTTCATGTTGGATTGGGTGCCCGAGCCCGTCTGCCACACCACCAGCGGAAAATGGTCGTCGAGCTCGCCCTCGATCACCTCGCGCGCGGCGCGGATGATGGCGTTGGCCCGGCGCTGGTCCAGCAGCCCGAGCTCGCGATTGGACTGTGCGGCGGCGAGCTTGACGATGCCCAGCGCATGCACGAGCGCAACCGGCATGCGGTCGATGCCGATGCGAAAATTCTGGCGCGAGCGCTCGGTCTGCGCCCCCCAATAGCGATCGGAGGGGACCTCGATGGGACCGAAGCTGTCGGTCTCGATGCGGGTGGCGGGACGGCGCGAGGGGCGGATCGTCTTGGCCATGAGCACATCCATTCTGCCGCACGAAACGCCGCGCGGCCTCTTGTTATGCTCATCTATATAGGCAGTTTGGCCGCGGGCGACGGTCTCGGGCCCAACCTAGATCATTTCTTGCGGAAGCGATCGAGCCGCACGACTTCGGCGCCGCCCTGGCTCGGGACCGCCGGCTCCTCCGTGCCTTCCACCGTCTCGGCGGCGGGGGCAGGCACCGCTACGGCGGTTGGGGCAGGAGCTGCAGGCAACGTCTCGGACGCCACCTCGGCGACGTCGGAGGTGTCGAACTGGAGGCCGAATTTCACGGATGGGTCGAGGAAGCTCTTGATCGCGCTGAACGGCACGATCAGCCGCTCCGGAATGCCGCCGAATGACAGGCCGACCTCGAAACGGTCCTCGAGTACGGTCAGATCCCAGAACTGGTGCTGAAGGATGACCGTCATCTCTTCCGGATATTGCGCGAGCAGCCGCGGCGAGATCTTCACGCCCTCGGCCTTCGATACGAAGGTGATGAAGAAATGATGCTCGCCGGGCAGTCCATGGGACGCGGCATCGGTCAGCACCTTGCGCAGCACGCCGCGCAACGCGTCGCGGGCCAGCACATCGTATCGGATATGATCGGTCGCCATGGTGGTCCTGTTGCATTCCAGCAGGCGGGCCCCGCCGGCCCGACTCGCCAAGCCGCGATAGTACCGCGCCTGACGGGTCAGCAGGAGTCCCCGCCGGGAAGGAAATAAGAGGTAAGTGGAGGCTTCTGTTGCCAGGTGCCTCCGAACCCCGCCTAACGGAGCTTAACCCGTTAGGACTTCAGAATGGTCTTTCAAACTGCGTTACGCAGCCTGAGCAACCGGAGCAAAGTTGTCGTTGGCAACTATTGCAGTAGCCCGATAACGGCGGAACAATACCGGGAAAAAATACGCCCTTTACGCCCTCGTCGATCCTATTTCGCCCCCGCCGAAGCTCACTTGTCAGCGGGCCAAGCTCGCCAAACGATGAGCTTTGGTGGAGGCGCCGGGTACCGCCCCCGGGTCCGAATGGTTTATTGCGACGATCGTTTATTTCCATAGCCGGCGAACCGGCACCCCCAATATAGGGGGCAAAGCTTTCAAATGACAGGGGTTTGGCGGGCCGTGGCGAGGTTCCTTTGGATAGGTTCCGGACAGCCTTGGCCGCACCGCGGCGCTCGTTCTAAGCTCCTGACATGTCCACGGATTCAGCACCGGCCGCCCAAGAGTCGGATCGAGAGCCGGATCCTTCCACAGCGAGCGGCCTGCCGCCCAGCCTGGTGGCGCTGTTCCTGGCCTTTGCCCGGATGTCGCTGGCCGGCTTCGGCGGGGTTTTGGTGTTTGCCCGGCGCGCCATCGTCGAGCAGCACCGCTGGATGACCGCGGACGAGTTCAACGAGACCTTCGCGCTCTGCCATTTCCTGCCCGGGCCCAATATCGTCAATTTGTCGATGGTGTTCGGGGCGCGGCTGCGCGGGATCGCGGGCGGGGTGGCCGCCTTTGCCGGGCTGTTGCTGCCGCCGACGCTGATCATGACCGTGCTCGGGATCATCTACGCCCGTTTCGGCGATGTGGACGTGCTGCGCCGCAGCCTCGCGGGCATCTCCTGCGCCGCGGTCGGCCTTTTGATCGCGGTGGTCTTCCGCATGATGACGCCGCTGTTGAAACGGATGGACGCCGTCGGACTCATCTTGATGCTCGCCGTGTTCGCCGCCATCGGTGTGCTTCGCCTGCCGCTCCAGGCGGTGCTGCTGGTCGCGATTCCCCTCAGCGTCGCCGTGACTTTCCTCCTGCGACGGAAGGTAGCAGTATGACCAGCGAGAGCCCGATCTGGGCGCTGATCTCGACCTTTGGCCTGATGTCGCTGTTCGCGGTCGGCGGCGCCGCAGCCGCAGTGCCCGAGATGCACCGCATCGCGGTCGACGTGCATCACTGGATGACCGACAAGCAGTTCGCCGATGCCTATGCGATCGCGCAACTCTCGCCCGGTCCCAACGTCCTGATCGTCACGCTGATCGGCTATGCCGTTGCCGGCATTCCCGGAGCGCTGGCGGCGACGCTGGCGATGTGCCTGCCGACCGCCCTGCTTGCCTAGTATGTCAGCCGGCTCCTGAACCGGCCGAGCCAATCGCGCTGGCCCAGCCTGATTCAGGCTGCACTGGTTCCGCTCTCGATCGGATTGATGGCGGCGAGCGCTCTGATCCTGGCCCAGTCGACCGATCGTACCGTTACTGCTTTGCTAATAACCGCGGCGGTTGCGATCGTCGCGACCCTATCGCGCGTCAATCCGCTGTGGCTGCTGCTCGCCGGAGGCCTGTTGGGTTTTGCTGGCATTGTGTGATGAAAATCGCTAGGCAGTGATCCGGGCGGGGGATCCATTTCCAGCCAATTAGAACAACAGTGCTCGTGACTTATGAGTCACGGAGGAGACATGCATGGCCGACACGATGGGCCACTCGGCGACAGCCACCCGAAACACGTCGGTGGCGATCGGCTTCTGTCTGCTGGCCGTGGCGCCGCAGCTCTTCGAATTCATCTGGTCGATCGGGACGATCTTTGGCTGGGGCGCCGGCCGCGGTCCGGCCACGGTCTTGATCAGCCATGCAACGGCGCTGCTCGCGGGCGCGCCCAGTGCGTTGCTCGGAGCGGTCGGTGGTGACACCAAGAAGGCGTCATCCGACGTGCTGCTGGCGCTGATCTATTCCTATCCGCTGTTTGCGGTGGCGATCCTCACGATCTTCATGACGATCAGGTCGGCACAGGACTATATCGGCGGGATCGTTCTGATGGCGCTGGCATTGTTTGCGCTGTGGGCCTCCAGCGATTTGCAGGGGATGCGCGGCTTCTCGTTTGGCGCAGGCACGGCGCCGCGGATGTTTGGCGGGCTGCTCGTCGCACTTGGCGCCGGCATCGCCCTGACGGGACTGCTGACCGATGGGCCGGCGATGGCGCATTATGCATGGCGCGGTCCGCTCTTCGTGATGGTCTCGATCGTCTTCTTCGCCCTGGCGATTCGTCCGCTTGGGGTGGTGGTTACGGCGTTCGCGAGCTTCCTGATCGCGGCGATGGGCACGCATGAGACGCGCTGGATCGAAGCGATCATCGTCGGCGCCTGCCTGACGCTCGGCTGCGCTCTTCTGTTCCCCTACGTGCTCGGGCTGCCGATGCCGATGTTCCCGCGTTTCCTGGCTCAGTGAGGGTGTGATGTTCGATCTCTTCCACAATCTGAGCCTCGGTTTCGGTGTGGTGTTTCAGATCTCCTGGTGGTCACCCTGGTGGCTCTACGGCCTATCGCTCCCGATCTCGATCAATATTCTCATGTGCCTGATTGGCGCATTGGTCGGCACGCTTGTCGGCGTGCTGCCGGGCATCGGCACCGTCGCAACCGTGGCGATGCTCCTGCCGATCACGTTCGGATTGCCGCCGGTCGGCGCGCTGATCATGCTCGCCGGCATCTATTACGGTGCTCAGTACGGCGGCTCGACCACCTCGATCCTGGTCAACATTCCCGGCGAGGCGACATCGGTGGTCACCGCCATCGACGGCCACCAGATGGCGAAGCAGGGCCGCGCCGGCCCGGCGCTGGCGATCGCGGCGATCGGCTCGTTCTTTGCCGGCTGCGTCGCGACCGTCCTGATCGCCGTTCTCGGCGCACCCCTGACCAAGCTCGCGCTGGCGTTCGGCCCGGCCGAATATTTCTCGCTCATGGTGCTCGGCCTGATCTTCGCGGTGGTGCTGGCCAAGGGCTCGGTGCTGAAAGCGATCGCGATGATCGTGTTCGGCCTGTTGCTGTCGATGGTCGGCTCCGACATCGAGACCGGTGCCTCGCGCATGGCTTTCAACATTCCGGAGCTCGCCGACGGCCTAGGCTTCGCGACGGTGGCCATGGGCGTGTTCGGTTTCGCCGAGATCATCCGCAATCTCGACGCTGGCGCCGAGATGAACCGCGACCTCGTGCAGCAGAAGATCACCGGCCTGATGCCGACCAGGAAGGACCTGATCGATTCGACGCCTGCGATCCTGCGCGGCACCGTGCTCGGCTCGATCCTCGGCATCCTGCCGGGCGGCGGCGCGGTCATCGCGTCCTTTGCGTCCTATACGCTCGAGAAGAAGATCGCCAGGAACCCGTCGCGGTTCGGCCGTGGCGCGATCGAGGGCGTGGCGGCGCCGGAAAGCGCCAATAATGCGGCGGCGCAGACCTCGTTCATCCCGCTGCTCACGCTCGGCATCCCGCCGAACGCGGTGATGGCGCTGATGGTAGGCGCGATGACCATTCACGGCATCGTGCCGGGTCCGCAGGTGATGCAGAAGCAGCCGGATCTCGTCTGGGGCATGATCGCCTCGATGTGGATCGGCAATCTGATGCTGATCATCATCAACCTGCCGCTGGTCGGAATCTGGGTGCGGCTGCTGCGCGTGCCTTACCGGCTGATGTTCCCCTCGATCGTGATCTTCTGCGCGATCGGCATCTACTCGGTGAACAACGCACCGGTCGATGTGATCCTCGCAGGCGTGTTCGGCCTGGTCGGCTACTGGCTGATCAAGCACGATTTCGAGCCGGCGCCGCTGCTGCTCGGCATGGTGCTCGGACCGCTGATGGAAGAGAACCTGCGCCGTGCGCTTCTGATCTCGCGCGGCGACTGGAGCGTGTTCCTGACGCGTCCGTTGTCGGCCGTGCTGCTGGCGATCGCGGCCTTCCTTCTGGTGCTCACGGTGCTGCCCGCGTTGCGCGCCAAGCGCGACGAGGTGTTCACCGAATCCGAGAGCTGATCGCGACGCGTCCTGCGTCGGCGCGCGGCATTCGGAAGTCGAATCGGCTCGTGTGACAGCTTCGTGAAATGAAAATGCCGGCCGTATGGCCGGCATTTTTTGTTTGGGGATTCATTCGCGCGCTCGCGGGCGCATCTGCGGCGGCGCTCGTGCGACCAGATCGTCAATGCCGTGCCGCAGATCAATGCCGGCACCATCAAGGCCTATGCGATCGCAACGGCGGAGCGCAATCCGTCGCTGCCGAACGTGCCGACGACGGCGGAAGCGGGCCTGCCGGCATTCCAGGCCCAGGCCTGGAACCGCATGTTCGCGCCAAAGGGACCTCGCCCGCGATTGTGGCAAGCCTGAACGCCGCCGCGGTCAAGGCGCTCGACGACGAAGCCGTGCGCAAGCGCCTCCTTGAGCTCGGCAGTGTCATCCCGGCGCCCGCGCAGCGGACACCGGAAGCCCTCGCTGCCCTCGCAAAAGGCGAGATCGTGAAGTGGAGTCCGGTGCTCAAGCCGGCAAGTTAACCAGCAGGATCAAGCCGATAGGCGAGGGGGCGGGACACGAGTTCCGCCCCTTGTCGTTTGGGCCAAGAGCACTCACTTTTTCCGGGTATAATCCGCGCAGGCGGCGAATCGACGCTGTCGTGGCGCGGGGGTGGCCGTTAAGTTCGCCGTCCTCCCAAAGGCTGCCGTCTTCCTAAAGGTTTTTGGCACATGCACCAGTATCAGGACCTGCTCGAGCGGATTCTTTCAGACGGCGCCGAGAAGACCGATCGGACCGGCACCGGCACGCTGTCGGTATTCGGCCATCAGATGCGCTTCAACCTGTCCGCCGGCTTCCCGATGCTGACCACCAAGCGGTTGCCGCTGAAGGCGATCGTGCATGAGCTCCTGTGGTTCCTGAAGGGCGATACCAACGTCAAATATCTGCGCGATAACGGCGTCACCATCTGGGACGAGTGGGCGGACGCCAACGGCGATCTCGGCCCGGTGTACGGCCATCAATGGCGCTCCTGGCCCGCGCCCGACGGCCGCAGCATCGACCAGATCGCGAACGTCGTTGACATGATCAAGCGCAACCCGGACTCGCGCCGCCTGATCGTCTCGGCGTGGAACCCGGCCGAAGTGGACAAGATGGCACTGCCGCCGTGCCACTGCCTGTTCCAGTTCTACGTCGCGAACGGCAAGCTGTCGTGCCAGCTCTATCAGCGCTCGGCCGACGTGTTCCTCGGCGTGCCCTTCAACATCGCCTCCTACGCGCTGCTTACGCTGATGGTCGCGCAGGTCACTGGCCTGAAGCCCGGCGACTTCGTGCATTCGTTCGGCGACACCCATCTGTATTCCAATCATCTGGAGCAGGCGCGGCTCCAGCTCACGCGCGCGCCGCGCGCGCTGCCGATAATGAGGATCAATCCTGACGTGAAGGACATCTTCTCCTTCCGCTACGAGGACTTTGAGCTCGTCGGCTACGATCCGCATCCGCACATCAAGGCGGAAGTCGCGGTCTAGCTCAGATGTCGCTCAACGTCCGCCGCGCGCGCCCCGGCGAAGCCGGGCTCGTTCTCGCTTTCATCCGCGAGCTCGCCGCCTACGAAAAGCTCTCGCACGAGGTCGAGGCGACCGAGGCGATGATCGCCGATGCGCTGTTCGGCGGCGATCCGCGGCTTTATTGCGCGATCGCCGAGTGGAACGGCGAACCCGTCGGCTTCGCGGTCTGGTTCGTTAATTTTTCTACCTTCAGCGGCCGGCACGGCCTCTATCTCGAAGATTTGTATGTGCGGCCGTCGCATCGGGGCAGAGGCCTCGGCAAGGCGCTGCTCGTGCACCTTGCGAAGGAATGCGTCGAGAACGGCTGGTCGCGCCTGCAATGGGCGGTGCTCGACTGGAACGCGCCGTCGATCGCGTTCTACAAATCGCTCGGCGCCGTCATGATGGACGATTGGACGCTGTGCCGCGTCACCGGGCCTGCACTGACACGGCTTGCCGGGAACGGTGCCTGATGGAGATCGTCTTCGTCGTTGCCATCGCGGAGAACGGCGTCATCGGCGCCGGCGGCGCGATTCCGTGGCGATTGAAATCCGACATGCAACGCTTCAAGGCGCTCACGATCGGCAAGCCCGTGATCATGGGCCGCAAGACCTTTGAATCGCTGCGCCGTCCGCTTCCCGGCCGCACCAACATCGTCGTCACGCGCGATGCGGCTTATCGCGCCGCCGGTGCCGTCGTCACGACCTCGGCGGAGGATGCAGGCGCGGTTGCGCGCGGCGATGCCCTGCGGCGTTCGGCCGCCGAGATCGCGGTGATCGGCGGCGCCGAGATCTATCGCCAGTGGATCGATCGCGCCGATCGCCTCGAGATCACCGAAGTGCACACGCGGCCCGAAGGCGACACCCATTTCGACATCGATAAGGCGCAGTGGCAGGAAACCAGCCGCGTCCGCCATCCCGCCGGACCGGACGACAGCGCCGACTTCTCCTATGTGACATATCGTCGGCGGCCGCGCCATTAACCGCATTCGCCAATGTTTACATTGACTTTTTCGCGCCCGAGCATAGCTCGGAAGTCGATCAAGGCTGCGTTGTAAGGGACCTGCCGGTCCCCTATAAAGCCGGACCGGACAATGCGGGCCGGGTAAGTTCTAGTCCTGGTCTGCCGAGGAGACTGTCGAATGCCGTGGAAGAATCAGGGCGGTGGCCCGTGGGGCTCGGGTCCGAAAGGACCATGGGGCTCGGGGCCGCAACCGGTCGGGCCGAGGCCACCGGATCTGGAAGACCTTCTGCGGCGCGGTCAGGACCGCCTCCAGCAGATCATGCCGGGGGGCTATTTCTCCGGCATCGGCATCACGCTGATCCTGCTCATCATCGTCGCGCTCTGGCTGTTGTCGGGCTTCTTCCGGGTGCAGTCTGAGGAACAAGGCGTCGTGCTGCGCTTCGGCAAGCATGTGCGCACCGTGGACCCGGGCCTGAACTATCACCTGCCCTATCCGATCGAGACCGTGCTGCTACCGAAGGCGCTGCGCGTCTCCACCATTTCCATCGGAATGACGCTGATCGATGATCCGGCCCGGCGCGGCCGCTCCATCCGCGACGTGCCGGAAGAAAGCCTGATGCTGACCGGCGACGAGAACATCGTGGACGTCGACTTCACCGTGCTCTGGCGCATCAAGCCGAACGGCGTCGGCAACTTCCTGTTCAATATCCAGAACCCCGAAGGCACCGTGAAGGCAGTCGCCGAGAGCGCGATGCGCGAGGTGATTGGCCGCTCCAACATCCAGCCGATCCTGACCGGGGCGCGGACGCAGACTGAAACCACCGTGCAGGACTTGATGCAGAAGACGCTCGACAGCTACGGCGCCGGCATCCAGATCGCCCAGGTGCAGATGCAGAAGGTCGATCCGCCCGCACAGGTTATCGATGCGTTCCGCGACGTGCAGGCGGCCCGCGCCAACCTCGAGCAGTTGCAGAATGAAGCGCAGACCTACGCCAACAAGGTCGTGCCGGAAGCGCGCGGCCGCGCGGCGCAGATCATGCAGGCGGCGGAAGGCTACAAGGAGCAGGCGGTTGCCGAGGCCAAGGGCCAAAGCTCGCGCTTCCTGAAGGTGTACGAGGAATACAAGAAGGCGCCCGACGTGACGCGTGAACGGATTTATCTGGAGACCATGGAGCGCGTGCTCGGCGGCTCGGAAAAGCTGATCTATGACGGAAGCTCCTCGGGCCAGGGCGTCGTGCCCTACCTCCCGCTGAGCGAATTGACGCCCAAGCGTCCGTCGACCACGGCCGGCCAGCAGCCGAGCGGAGGCAGCCGATGAGGTCTCCGGTCACAGGTATCGTCGCGCTTCTCGGACTTCTCCTGGTCCTGATCGTCGCCTACATGTCGCTGTTCACGGTGCAACAGACCGAGCAGACCATCGTGCTGCAGTTCGGTAAGCCGGTGGATGTCGTCAGAGACCCCGGGCTGCACTTCAAGGCGCCCTGGAACTCCGTGATCAACATCGACAAGCGGATCCTCGACTTGGAGAATCCCTCGCAGGAGGTCATCGCCTCCGACCAGAAGCGCCTCGTGGTCGACGCTTTCGCGCGTTACCGGATCAAGGACGCGTTGCGTTTCTATCAGAGTGTCGGCTCGATCCAGGCCGCCAACCTCCAGCTCACGTCGCTGCTGAACGCGGCGCTGCGCCGTGTTCTCGGCGAGGTCAACTTCATCATCGTGGTGCGTGACGAGCGTGAGAAGCTGATGGGGCGCATCCGCGAGCAGCTCGACCACGAGGCCGACGGCTACGGCATCGAGGTCGTCGACGTCCGCATCCGCCGCGCCGATCTGCCGGAGCAGAACAGCCAGGCTGTCTACCAGCGCATGCAGACCGAACGTCAGCGCGAAGCCGCCGAGTTCCGCGCGCAGGGCGGTCAGAAGGCGCAGGAGATCCGCTCCAAGGCCGATCGCGAGGCGACGGTGATCATTGCCGAAGCAAACTCGACCGCCGAGCAGACGCGCGGCGTGGGTGACGCCGAGCGCAACCGCCTGTTCGCGGAGGCGTACGGCAAGGACGCAGACTTCTTCGCCTTCTACCGGTCGATGACGGCCTATGAGAACGGGCTGCGTTCGAGCGACACCCGCTTCCTGTTGCGCCCCGACTCGGATTTCTTCCGGTATTTCAGTAATCCGAGCGGCAAGACGGCGACCGAGACATCGGCCAAGCCGTGAGCTAGATCAAGGGCGGCACTTGTGCCGCCCTTCGTCCAGACAAGAACAGCACAAGGGGAGGTTCCAATCCGATGAGGTCCATTGCGTTCGCCGACTTCCTCATCGGCTTGGGCATCCTGTTCGTGCTGGAAGGCTTGATGTTCGCGGCAAGTCCGAGCTGGATGCGCAAGGCGATGAAGAGCGCGCTTACCACGCCTGACCATGTCCTGCGGGCGGTGGGGATCGCTTCGGCCGTCATCGGCCTGATCCTGATCTGGGTTATGCGGCGGCCCATTTAGCGGCCACGCCAACGCCAAAGTGAAGGCGACGGGCAATTTTTCGCCGTATTATCCGCGTCTTGAGGCCCGTTAACCTCCGTGCTTGCGCCGTCCACCGGTTCGAGCGCAGTCTGATGCCGAATCCTTATTCTCTCTGGAGATCACAATGACCGCTGCCACCATTGCCCCGACCCGCGTGCGCCATGGCGTGCGACTTGGGCTGGCTGCGCTCGTCATCGGCGCTGTCAGCGCGTTCGGCTCGCCGGCCTATGCGCGTGGACCGGATGGCATCGCTGACGTCGCCGAGAAGGTGATCGACGCGGTCGTCAACATCTCGACCTCGCAGACGGTCGAAGCCAAGGGCAGCGGCGGCGGCAGCAACGCCATGCCGCAGCTGCCGCCCGGCTCGCCCTTCGAGGAGTTCTTCGACGACTTCTTCAAGAACCGCCGCGGCCCCGGCGGCGGCAGCAAGGGCGGCGACAATGGCCCGCCGCGCAAGACCAATTCGCTTGGCTCCGGCTTCATCATCGACACCTCGGGCGTCGTCGTGACCAACAACCATGTCATCGCCGATGCCGACGAGATCAACGTCATTCTCAACGACGGCACCAAGATCAAGGCCGAGCTTGTCGGCGTCGACAAGAAGACTGATCTGGCGGTGTTGAAGTTCAAGCCGACGAAGCCGCTGGTCGCGGTGAAGTTCGGCGACTCCGACAAGCTGCGCCTCGGCGACTGGGTGGTCGCGATCGGCAACCCCTTCAGTCTCGGCGGCACGGTCACGGCCGGCATCGTCTCGGCCAAGAACCGCGACATCTCGTCGGGACCCTATGACAGCTATATCCAGACCGACGCCTCCATCAACCGCGGCAATTCCGGCGGCCCGCTGTTCAACCTCGATGGCGACGTCATCGGCGTCAACACGCTGATCATTTCGCCCTCCGGCGGCTCGATCGGCATCGGCTTCGCCGTGCCGTCGAAGACGGTCGCGGGCGTGGTCGATCAGCTCCGCCAGTTCGGCGAGCTGCGCCGCGGCTGGTTGGGCGTACGCATCCAGAGCGTCACCGACGAGATCGCCGAAAGCCTCAACATCAAGCCGCCGCGCGGCGCGCTGGTCGCCGGCGTCGACGACAAGGGCCCGGCCAAGCCCGCCGGCATCGAGCCCGGCGACGTCGTCGTCAAGTTCGACGGCAAGGACGTCAAGGACCCGAAGGACCTCTCCCGCGTCGTCGCCGACACCGCGGTCGGCAAGGAGGTCGACGTACTCATCATCCGCAAGGGCCAGGAGGAGACCAAGAAGGTCACGCTCGGCCGCCTCCAGGATGCCGACAAGGTGCAGGCCGCGGTGAAGACCGACGAGCCCGCGCCAGAAAAGACTGTGACGCAAAAGGCGCTCGGCCTCGATCTCGCGGTTCTGAGCAAGGATTTGCGCACGCGCTACAAGATCAAGGACAGCGTCAAGGGCGTGGTCGTGACCAATGTCGACGCCAATTCGGATGCCGCCGAGAAGCGGCTCTCCGCCGGCGACGTCATCGTCGAAGTCGCGCAGGAGGCCGTATCGAGCGGCGCCGACATCCAGAAGCGGATCGACCAGCTCAAGAAGGACGGCAAGAAGTCGGTGCTGCTGCTGGTCTCAAATGGGGACGGCGAGCTGCGGTTTGTGGCGCTGAGCGTGCAGTAGCTTTATCGGTCATTCCGGGGCGATGCGAAGCATCGAACCCGGAATCTCGAGGTTCCGGGTCTGGTGCTTCGCATCGCACCATCCCGGAACGACGAGCGTGTCAGCTTTCCACAAACTCCTCGCGCTGATACCCCTGCGCATAGAGCAGCGCGGTGAGATCGCCATGATCGATCCGCGCCGCCGCAGTGGCCGCCACGGCCGGCTTGGCGTGGTACGCCACGCCCAGCCCCGCCGCCTGGATCATCGCAAGATCGTTCGCGCCGTCGCCGACCACCAGCGAGTCGACGTCGTCGAGATCGAACGATTCCATCAAATCCACCAGTGTCGCGAGCTTTGCCGCGCGGCCCAAAATCGGCTCCTTCACCTCGCCGGTGAACTTGCCGTCACGCACGACAAGCTCGTTGGCGCGGTTTTCCTGGAAGCCGATTTTTGCGGCGACCGCGCGCGTGAACAGCGTGAAGCCGCCGGAGACGAGGCAGGCATAGGCGCCGTGCGCGCGCATGGTCGCGACCAGTGCGCTGCCGCCCGGTGTCGGCGTGATGCGTTTCGCCAGGACTTCGTCGACCACGGCGGCGGGCAGGTCCTTCAGGAGCGCGACGCGCTCGCGCAGCGCCGGCTCGAACTCGATCTCGCCGCGCATCGCGCGCTCGGTGATCCCTGCCACATGCGCCTTCAACCCGACAAAATCGGCGAGTTCATCGATGCATTCCTGGCCGATCATGGTGGAATCCATGTCGGCGAGAAAAAGCTTCTTGCGCCGGAAGCCGGTCGGCTGCACGACGATGTCGATGGGGAGGTCGCCGCGAAGCTCGCGCAACCGCTGTTCGATGGCGTGACGGTCGCCTTCGAGGTTGCTGTCGGCACCGAAGGGGATGTCGACCGCAACCCCGTCGAACAGCCAATGCGCAGGTGCCGCCTGGGGCAGCACGGCGCGGGCGCCGTCGACGATGGTGGAGTCGAGCGCGGGATTATTGGGATTGCAGATCAGCGTGGCGACGAGCGACATTTGAGGTTTTCGTGAGCGAGGGGCATCCGAGCAAGGCCGTGCTTATCGCAGGCCCGACCGCCAGCGGCAAGTCGGCGCTGGCACTCGAGCTTGCGCTGGCCACGCGTGGCGTCGTCATCAATGCCGATTCCATGCAGGTCTACCGCGACCTCCGCATCATCACGGCGCGCCCCACACGCGGCGACGAGGCGCGGGTGCCACACCGCCTCTACGGCCATGTCAACGCAGCCGTGAATTTTTCGGCCGGCGCCTGGGTGAGCGACGCGGCGAAGGCGCTCGAAGAGGCTCAGGCTGAGGGCCGCCTGCCGATCCTGATCGGCGGCACCGGGCTCTATTTCAAGGCGCTCACCGCTGGGCTTTCCGTGGTGCCGCCGACGCCTGCCGAAGTGCGCGAGGACGTGCGCGCGCGGCTGGAGCGCAACGGCGTCGAGGCGCTGCACGCGGAACTCGCACGCCGCGATCCGCGCGCGGCCGAGCGATTGAACCCGCGCGATCGCACCCGCATCGCGCGTGCGCTCGAAGTGGTCGAGGCGACCGGGCGTTCGCTGCTCGATTGGCACCGCGAGGGCGAGCCGCCGCTGTTGCCGAAGGACAGTTTTCGCGCGGTGTTTCTCGCGCCCGAACGCGACGAACTCTACGCCCGTATCGACGCTCGTTACGATGCGATGCTAGGGGCGGGCGCCCTGAAGGAGGTCGAGCGGCTCGCCGCCCGGCAGCTCGATCCGCTTCTACCGGCGATGAAGGCGCACGGCGTACCGGCGCTGATCCGGCATTTGCGTGGCGAACTCGGTCTGGAGGAAGCCGCCACGATCGGCCGCGCCGATACGCGCCACTACGCCAAGCGCCAGTTCACCTGGTTCCGGCATCAGTTACCTGAGTTCGAATGGGTGAAGCCGGAGGAGGCGAGGGGGTGGCTTGCAGCCATCGTGAATGCGGCGCGGGACCCCGATTGACACGCTTTTGTGCCGGGCGTGCCGCATTTACCTCTCGCCGAACCCCGGGAACGCCGCTACACTGCCGAAATCGCGCGGGAACGGCCGCATTGCCTTGACATCCGGGCTTTGGCCGCTATGTTTCGCGCAACCTTTGGGAAGCCGGGCGCTAGCTATGCGTAACATTATTACCAAACTCCTTATCGTCGTCGTACCCAGGCACACCGCCGGGGGTGGCTAGCTGCCATCCACATGACAGGCGGTGTGCACGGGCCCTCTTCGGGGCCTTTTTTATTTCCCGAACCAGACACGAAAGCCGCTGACAACAGCGCATCCGGAGCAAGCCAATGAGCGACAAGAGCCACGATCCGAACCAGATGACCGGCGCCGCGATGATCGTCCGCGCGCTCATCGATCATGGCGTGACCGACATTTTCGGCTATCCCGGCGGCGCGGTGCTTCCGATCTATGACGAGATCTTCCAGCAGAGCGAGGTCCAGCACATCCTGGTCCGCCATGAGCAGGGCGCGGGCCATGCCGCCGAGGGCTATGCGCGCTCGACCGGAAAACCGGGCGTTGCGCTGGTGACCTCCGGTCCCGGCGCCACCAACATGGTGACGCCGCTGACCGACGCGCTGATGGATTCGATCCCGCTGGTCTGCATCTCCGGCCAAGTGCCGACGCACCTGATTGGCAATGACGCGTTCCAGGAGTGCGACACCGTCGGCATCACGCGCCCCTGCACCAAGCACAACTGGCTGGTGCGTGACGTCAACGATCTCGCAAAGGTGCTGCACGAGGCCTTCTACGTCGCGACCTCGGGCCGTCCGGGCCCGGTGCTGGTCGATGTGCCGAAGGACGTGCAGTTCGCGACCGGCACCTATCATCCGCCGCGCAAGTCCGACGTGCACCGGTCCTATGCGCCGCGCGTGAAAGGCGATGCGACGCAGATCCGCAAAGCGGTGACGCTGCTCGCCAACGCCAAGCGCCCCGTGATCTACAGCGGCGGCGGCGTCATCAATTCCGGTCCCGAAGCAACCAAGCTGCTGCGCGAGCTGGTCGAGGTCACCGGCTTCCCGATCACCTCGACGCTGATGGGTCTGGGTGCCTATCCGGCGTCGGGCAAGAACTGGCTCGGCATGCTCGGCATGCACGGCACCTACGAAGCCAACATGACCATGCATGATTGCGATGTCATGTTGTGCGTCGGTGCGCGCTTCGACGACCGCATCACCGGCCGCGTCGATGCGTTCTCGCCGGGCTCGAAGAAGATCCACATCGACATCGACCCGTCCTCGATCAACAAGAACATCCGGGTCGACGTGCCGATCATCGGCGACTGCGGCAACATCCTCGGCGACATCCTCCAGGTGTTCAAGGCGGAGGCGAAGAAGCCCGACGTCAAGGCGTGGTGGCAGCAGATCGCGCAGTGGCGCGCCCGCAACTCGCTCTACTACAGGAAGAGCAACGATGTCATCCTGCCGCAGCACGCGATCCAGAGCCTGTTCGAGGCGACGCGCGGCAAGGATACCTACATCACCACCGAGGTCGGCCAGCACCAGATGTGGGCCGCGCAGTTCTTCGGCTTCGAGGAACCGCATCGCTGGATGACGTCGGGCGGTCTCGGCACCATGGGCTACGGCCTGCCGGCCGCGGTCGGCGTGCAGGTCGCCCATCCCGACAGCCTCGTCATCGACATCGCGGGCGACGCCTCGGTGCAGATGACGATGCAGGAGATGTCAACGGCGGTCCAGTACGAGCTGCCGATCAAGATATTCATCCTGAACAACCAGTACATGGGCATGGTGCGGCAGTGGCAGCAGCTGCTCCACGGCAACCGGCTGTCGCATTCCTACTCGGAGGCGCTGCCGGATTTCGTCAAGCTCGCGGAAGCCTATGGCGGCGTCGGCATCCAGGTGCACAAGCCTGCCGATCTCGACGGCGCCATCCAGGAGATGATCTCGGTCAAGCGCCCGGTGCTGTTCGACTGCCGCGTCGCGGCGCTCGAAAACTGCTTCCCGATGATCCCCTCCGGCAAGGCGCACAACGAGATGCTGTTGCCGGAGCAGGCCAATGACGAGGCGACGGCGAAGGCGTTTGCCGGCGGCAAGGCGCTGGTGTGAGAGCAATGCCGCAGCAGCGACGGACGGTCTCGCTTCACCTCGCCCCGCTTGCGGGGAGAGGTCGGATTGCGCGTGAGCGCAATCCGGGTGAGGGGGAGTCTCCGCGAATCCAGTTCTCACCGTCCCTGCGGAGGCTCCCCCTCACCCCGACCCTCTCCCCGCAAGCGGGGCGAGGGAGCAGATCGCATGCGGGGTTGCCATGTTCAACCTGACGGAGCTCGAGCGCGCACATGCGATCGTGGGGCAGGCGGTGCCGGCAACGCCGGCGCACGCCTGGCCGCTGCTGAGCCAGCGGCTTGGTACGCAGGTCGTGGTCAAGCACGAGAACCACACGCCGACCGGCGCCTTCAAGGTGCGCGGCGGCCTCGTCTATCTCGAGCGGCTGAAGCGCGAGCGGCCGAACATTCCGGGCATCATCTCGGCGACGCGCGGCAATCACGGCCAGAGCCTCGCCTTTGCGGCGAGCCGCCACAGCGTGCCCGCCGTGATCTACGTGCCGCGCGGCAACTCGGTCGAGAAGAACCGCGCGATGAAGGCTTTTGGCGCCGAACTGGTCGAGCACGGCGAGGACTTTCAGGCGGCTCGCGAGGAAGCGGGACGCCACGCGCAGTTCGCCGGGCTCCACATGGTGCCGTCGTTCCACGCCGATCTGGTGCTGGGCGTTGCCACCTATGCACTCGAACTGTTCAGGTCCGCGTCCGATCTCAACATCCTCTATGTGCCGATCGGGCAGGGCTCCGGCATCTGCGGCTGCATCATGGCGCGCGACCTGCTCGGCCTGAAGACCGAAATCGTCGGCGTGCAGTCGACCGAAGCACCGTCCTACGCGCTGTCGTTCGCGGCGGGCAAGATCGTGACCACCGAGACCAGCAACACCCTCGCCGACGGCATGGCGACGCGCATCCCTGATGCGGATGCGTTCGCGCTGATCCGGCAGGGCGCCTCGCGCATCGTTCAGGTCACCGACGACGAGGTCGCCGCCGCGATCCGCGCCTATTGGACCGACACGCATAATCTCGCCGAAGGCGCCGGCGCCGCCGCGCTTGCCGCGGCGCTCCAGGAAAAGACCAAGCTGCCGGGCAAGCGCGTTGGTCTCGTGCTTTCCGGCGGCAATATCGATTTCGATCTGTTCCTCAATTGGGTTGGGACGGACGCCGCCATCGCCCAGCGGGCGACGGCATGACGAGAGAATAGAGGGGACGACAATGAACCAGCCCGCATCCGCCTACTTCATCGAGGACCGTCACGATCCCAACGAGACCCACACGCTCTCGGTGCTCGTGCAGAACGAGCCCGGCGTGCTCGCACGCGTCATCGGCCTGTTCTCTGGGCGCGGTTACAACATCGAGAGCCTCACCGTCTCCGAAACGGAGAGCCAGAAACATCTCTCGCGCATCACCATCGTCACCACGGGGACGCCCATGGTGATCGAGCAGATCAAGCATCAGCTCGATCGTATGATCCCGGTCTACCGCGTCGTCGACATGACACTGACCAAGCGCTCGATCGAGCGCGAACTTGCGATGGTGAAGGTGCGCGGGCAGGGCGAGCACCGCGTCGAGGCGCTGCGCCTCGCCGATGCATTCCGCGCCCGGGTGATCGACGCCACCACCGAGAGCTTTGTGTTCGAGATCACAGGCAATACGGACAAGATCAACCAGTTTATCGACCTGATGCGCCCGCTCGGCCTTGTCGAGGTGTCGCGCACCGGCGTCGCCGCGATCGGCCGCGGGCCTGAAGGGATGTGAACCATGCTGGCGCGCGACTGGTACTACAACGAGCGGAACCGGATGGGCATCGGGCCCGCGGTGGCGTCGATCTATGACAGCCACGACGATGCCGATTTGCGCGCGCGCGCCGCGTTGAAAATGCTGGGCGTGCAGCGCGGCTGGCGCATCGCCGATATCGGCTGCGGCAACGGCGTGCTCGCGACCGAGGCGGCGCTGATGGGCGCCGAGGTCGACGCCGTCGACATCTCGCCGGCGATGCTGGCGCTCGCCGAGATCTATGCGCGGGACCGCAAGGCGAGGGTTGCGACGCAATCCGCTGGCCTGCTGAGCTTCTCGTTCCGGCCGGCATCCTACGACCTGATCGTCAGCGAGTTCACGCTGCATCATTTGCCGGATTTCTGGAAGGCGGTGGCGATGTCGCGGATCTACCGCGCGCTGAAGCCGGGCGCGAATTTCTACCTGCGCGACGTTGTCTACGTCTCGATGCCGGACGCTTCCGAGCGCGACGTCGAGCAATGGGCCGAGTACCAGATCAACAACCACGATTTCTCGCGTGAAAGCGTGGTGACGCATATGCGCGACGAATATTCCACCTTCGGCTGGGTGATGGAGCGGATGCTGACCGATGTCGGCTTCATGCTGGTCTCGGCCGACTACCACGCGCCGATGCACGGCACGTATCTTCTGCGCAAACCGAAAGCCGGCGAGCAAGGCTAGACGAGAACAATAATCAGGGCTGCACGACAGCGCAGAACCGGGAACAACAATGAAGCCCGCCGACATCCTCATCGCCATTCTGGTGGCGATCATCTGGGGGCTTGCCTTTGTGGCGAGCCGGATCGCGCTCGACGAGTTTTCGCCGGAGCTGATGACGGCGATGCGCTTCACGATTGCCGCGGTGCCGTGCCTGTTCGTTCGCAAGCCGAAGATCGCCTGGTCGCTACTGATCGCGATCAGCTTCACGCTGTTCCTCGGCCAGTTCCTGAGTCAGGCCTATGGCATCGCGCATGGCGTGCCGGTGGGGCTCACCAGCGTCGTCGTGCAGAGCCAGGCGCTGTTCACCATTGGATTTGCCGCGATCGTATTCGGCGAGCGCCCGACACCGGCGCAGACGCTGGGCGTCGTCATCGCAGCAGTCGGCCTTCTCATGATCTGCGGCACCGTCGGTTATGATTTCAGCGTCGGTGCCTTTGCGGTGCTGATGATCGCGCCGGTCAGCTTTGCCATCGGCAATATCCTGCTGCGCGGCGCACGTGGCGTGTCGATGTTCGACTTGTTCGCGTGGCTATGTCTCACCGCTGCGGTGCCGCTGTTTGCCTTGGCGTTGGTCGTCAACGGGCCGGCGCCGACCTGGCAGGCGCTGATCCATATGTCAATCACCGGGCTCGTCTGCCTGCTGGTGATCGGCGCCATCTCGACCAGCATCGCCTATTGGCTGTGGGGCCGACTGCTGCGCGACTATCCCGCCGCGCAGGTGGTGCCGTTCGCGCTGCTGGTGCCGTTCGTCGGCTCGGCCGCCTCCAGCATCGTATTCGGCGAGAAGTTCGGCCCGCTGCGACTGGCCGGGATGCTGACGGTGATCGGCGGCATCGCAGTGAATGGTGCTGGCGAGGCGCCCGCAGCCGCTGCCGAAGACCGCGTGAGGTGAGCATGTCCCAGTCGCTGCTATACGCCTTCATCATCTTCGCCCTCGTGATGTTCTTCACGCCCGGGCCGAACAACATCATGCTGCTGTCTTCGGGGCTCACTTACGGCTTCCGCCGCACCATCCCGCACATCGCCGGCATCACCATCGGCTTCGCCTTCATGGTCGGCGCCGTCGGCTTGGGGCTTGGCACCGTGTTCCTGGCCTATCCGATCCTCCAGAGCATTTTGAAATATGCCGGCGCCGCCTACCTGATTTACCTGGCCGCCGTAATCGCCTTCTCCGGCCCGGCCAAACCGGGCGAGGCGAGCCGCGGGCCGATGACCTTCTGGGGCGCGGCGATGTTCCAGTGGATCAATGCCAAGGGCTGGGTGATCGTGATCGGCACCATTACCGCCTATGCGGCCATCGCCCAATTCCCGCTCAACATCGCGATCCAGACCCTAATCAGCCTGCTCGTGGGCACGGTCTCGACCGTGGTCTGGGCCTTCTTTGGCACCGCACTGCGGCCGGTCCTGACCTCCGAGCGGCTGGTGCGCGCCTTCAATATCCTGATGGCGATCCTGCTGCTGGCCTCGCTTTACCCCGTCTTCATGGATGCATGATGCCGCAGTTTTCCATGCAGAAACGGGTTTCCCAGGGGGCCGAAAATGCTCTAGACAGCCCCCGAAATCCGCAAATTCCACCTTCCGAGACCTGACCAACGGCCGATTCCGGCCCCTGAATGAGGAAACGACCATGCGTGTTTATTACGATCGCGACGCCGACCTGAACCTGATCAAGGGCAAGAAGGTCGTCATCGTCGGCTATGGCAGCCAGGGCCACGCCCATGCGCTCAACCTCAAGGACTCCGGCGTCAAGGACGTGGCGATTGCGCTGCGCAAGGGCTCGGCTTCGGCCAAGAAGGCGGAAGCCGCCGGCTTCAAGGTGATGGAAGTCGCCGAAGCCGCCAAATGGGCCGACCTCGTCATGATGCTGACCCCGGACGAACTCCAGGGCGACATCTATCGCGAGCACCTGCACGACAACATGAAGAAGGGCGCCGCGCTCGTCTTCGCGCACGGCCTCAACGTCCACTTCAACCTGCTCGATCCGCGCGCCGACCTCGACGTGCTGATGATCGCGCCGAAGGGCCCCGGCCACACCGTCCGCTCCGAATACCAGCGCGGCGGCGGCGTGCCCTGCCTGATCGCGATCGCCAAGGACGTATCCGGCAACGCCCATGACCTCGGCCTCTCCTACGCTTCCGCCATCGGTGGCGGCCGCGCCGGTATCATCGAGACCTCGTTCAAGGAAGAGTGCGAGACCGATCTGTTCGGCGAGCAGGTGGTGCTCTGCGGCGGTCTGGTCGAGCTGATCAAGGGCGGCTTCGAGACGCTGGTGGAAGCCGGCTACGCGCCCGAGATGGCGTATTTCGAGTGCCTGCACGAGGTGAAGCTGATCGTCGACCTGATCTATGAAGGCGGCATCGCCAACATGAACTACTCGATCTCCAACACCGCCGAGTACGGCGAGTATGTCACCGGTCCGCGCATCGTCACGTCGGAAACCAAGGCCGAGATGAAGCGGGTGCTCAATGACATCCAGTCCGGCAAGTTCGCCCGCGACTGGATGCTGGAGAACAAGGTCAACCAGACCTCGTTCAAGGCGACCCGCGCCAAGCTCGCCGCGCATCCGATCGAGGACGTCGGCGCCAAGCTGCGCGACATGATGCCCTGGATCAAGAAGGGCGCGTTGGTCGACAAGAGCAAGAACTGACGCCTGCCTTTCCGGACGCGCTGCGGGTCCGGTCGCTCGCCGGAAACGGGACCAACCTTGAGGCGCACCGCTGATGCGGTGCGCCTCCTTCGTTATGCGCTTAGTAAGCAGGATAGTTCTGGGCGCACGGATCAGTATTTAGATACCGCAAAACGGCGGCAGCCCTGCGTGATACCGCGAATCTACGGTGGCCGGTCGGAATTCCAAGAGAACGGAATCTTAGCACTGCCGAGCGACGGTGATCCGTCCGGTCATCACGAAAATGCACAATGCTCAAAGCTTGGCGAAGATTGGCTCGTTCGCCGGGATCGTCCGTGACGATCCTAGGCCTGCTGTTTTCGGCAGCCATCGTGGCATCGTTTCTCGTTGATCTCGGTGCCCGCTATCGCGAGGCTATCGCATCTGCGCAAACCGACGCTCTCAACCTCGCCGCCATCTTGGCCGAGCACGCCGCGGTGACGTTCGAAGACATCGATCGCGTCCTGCTCGAAACCGAGGCGATCCGAAAAGGCTCTCTGTCCGGAAAATACGCTGCGCCCGATGAGGGCAATGTTGCGTTGCGTCAGCTGGTCAAGAGCTCCTCTATCCTCGTTGCGGTGGGCTGGACCAATGCCTCCGGGGAAGTCATTGCTCATTCCTACGACCACGCGCCGCCGCGCAGCAACATCTCGGATATGTCGCACTTCGTCATTCATGGCGACGATGCAAGCCGCGGTCTTTTTGTTGCGCCTCCCTATCGATCGGCCGTCAGCGACCAGTGGTTCAGCGCGGCGTCGCGTCGGTTAAACAATCCTGACGGAAGCTTTGCCGGAATCGTCACGGCCCCGCTGGATCTGTCCTTTCTACTCAAGATCTACCGCAAGATCGATCTCGGCGGTGATGGCTCCGTCGTCCTGTTTCACCGCACTGGACGGATTCTGGCGCGGGTGCCGGAGCAGAAGAACGTCCTCGGGATGTCGCTCGCAGGCGGCCCGCTCTTTACCCGGTATCTGCCGGCATCCGATGCGGGCTCCTATGAATTGACAAGTCCGGTTGATGGCGTTGCCCGCATCGCTGGTTACAAGGCAGTCAGCGGACTGCCGCTGGTCATGATCGTGACCTACGCCCGCAGCCACGTGTTGCAGCCGTGGTACCGGCATCTCTATATCTTCGGCCCGCTGGCTGCTGCGATCGTCATCGTCATCCTGGTTGGCACATGGCTGCTGCGGCGGCAGACCAATGCGCTTGCGGAGATGAATGCACTTTTCGACGCCGCATTGAGCAATATGCCGCATGGGCTCAGCATGTTCGATGCGGACGAGAAGCTTCTGATTGCGAACGGTCGTTACCGCGAGATGTATGAGCTCACGGAAGCACAGGTGGAGCCAGGCACGCGGCTCAGCAGCATCGTTCGCTGCTACAAGCCGGCGGGAGGCGATCTCGATCTGGATGAATTTCTCGAGGGCGTAAAGCAACGGACACCCCGGATCATCACGCTCGCCGATGGTCGCACCATCTCGATCCTGCGCACGCCGATGCAGAACGGCGGCTGGGTTGCGACCCATCAGGATATCACGGAGAAGCGGCACGACGAGACGCTGCTGGCTGAACACGCGGCCGAGCTGAAACGCACCAATACCCGGTTCGACGTTGCCATCAGCAACATGTCGCAGGGCCTCTGTCTGTTTGATGCGGAAAAGAATCTCGTCATCTCAAACAGCCGCTATCAGCAGATGTATGATTTGCCGGACGAGCTCGTCAGGCCCGGCACGCCGCTGCAACGGATATTGCGGCACTACGCAGATCGCGGCGAAGCTGACCAGAAAATGACGGTGGATCAGCATCTCCGGAAGATGCCGACCCAGCGGCAGCAGGACTATCAACTGAAAAGCAACCGACAGGTCCTGATTCAGCGCAAGCCGTTGCCGGACGGTGGCTGGGTCGCAACGCATGAAGACGTCACCGAACAGAAGCGCGGCGAGCAAATGCTGGCCGAAAAAGCCGCGGAACTGGAGGCCATCAATCTTCGCTTCGACGCCGCCCTCAACAACATGTCCCAGGGACTTTGCATGTTCGATGCGGACCAGAGGGTCGTGGTATCGAACGCGCGCTATGGCGCAATCTACCATATTGGCCGCGACCAGATAAAACCCGGAACCACGCTGGCGCAAATTCTCGAATATCGTCGCGAGAACGGCACGCATTTCGTCGGCGTCGCGCCGGACGTCTATCTCCGCCAGAACGTGAAACAGCTCAGCGAGATCCGGGAAATCGCGGACGGGCGCGTGGTCGCGATTGCGCGCCACATGATGCAGGATGGCGGCTGGCTCACGACCCACGAGGACATTACCGATCGGGCGAGAAACGAGAAGCGCATCGCGTATCTGGCGCAGCACGATCTGCTCACTGGTCTGGCGAACCGCGCCGTCTTTTCGGAGAAGCTCGACGAAGCTGCAAAGCGATTGCAGCGTCATGGCACGACATTTACCGTTCTGATGCTCGATCTCGACAGGTTCAAGATTGTGAACGATACGCTTGGTCACGCTGCGGGCGACCAGTTGCTGGTCGAGGTGGCACGGCGACTGAGTTCATCGCTGCGGGATACGGACGTGCTGGCGCGCCTCGGCGGCGACGAGTTCGCCATCATCCAGGAGAACGAAAAAAATCAGAACGAGGGCGCGATTGCTCTCGCCCTGAGGATCATCGGCCTGATCGACCAACCCCTCGATCTTGGCAGCAACCGTGTCAGCGTTGGTACCAGCATTGGAATTGCCTTCGCGCCGCAGCACGGCGCCGACGCCGAGACATTGCTACAGAAGGCGGATGTCGCGCTTTATGCGACGAAATCCGGCGGCCGAAACGATTTCCGCATCTTCCAGCCGGAAATGACGGAAGCTGCCGACACACAGAAGTTGATGGAAGGTGAACTGCGGGAGGCGATGACTCGCAATGAGTTCGAGCTGCACTACCAGCCGGTAACCGACGCCAGGACGCGCGCGATGACTAGCCTGGAATGCTTCGTGCGCTGGCATCACCCTTCGAAGGGCTTGCTGGCGCCTTCGCAGTTCCTTGATGCCGCCGAGCACGCCGGATTGATGCTGCCGCTCGGTGAATGGATCTTGCGACAGGCCTGCCTGGATGCGGCTGCCTGGCCGGCCCACATCAAGGTCGCCGTCAACATGAGCGCCGTCCAGTTCCACCGGAGCAACGTGCTCGACATTGTCCTGTGCGCGCTGGTCGAGTCGGGGTTATCGCCCGAACGCCTCGAACTCGAAATACCGGACGCTGCGCTCCTGGACGGGAATCCGGCGGCTCACTTGCTCCTGGTCCGACAACTGAAGAACCTTGGCGTTGGCGTTGTCCTCGACAATTGCGGTGTGGGCTATTCCGCGGCCAGCTACCTCCAGAGCTTCCCGTTCACCAAGTTCAAGATCGACCGGGCGATCGTGCAGGGCTGCACGACGCGAAGGGATTGCGCCGCGGTTGTCGCCGCTGCCGTCGCATTGGCGCGCGGTCTCGATGTCGTCACGGTGGCCAAGGGGGTCGAGAACCGTGCGCAGTTCGAGGCCCTGCTTGCGGCAGGAGTGGACTACGTGCAGGGCTATCTGATCGGGCGGCCCGTGCCGAATTCCGAAATCAGTTTCGAATCGCCGTTGCCGGCGCAGAATGTCGCGTAGTCTCATGAGCCCCGTTGGAACACGGCTGGCTCCGCGTCCAGGACACAAAAGATGAACTTGGAGAACGGCCTGATCGATCAACTCGAGACGGCGCTGGCGAGCCGGGAGCTGTCGAAGCGCGCCGAGCTCCTGCGACACGTTGCCGATCTCTTCGAGTTCGGCTCGGGCAAGTTCACGGATCAGCAGATCGATCTGTTCGACGAGGTGATGAGCTCGCTGCTTCAGAATATCGAACGCGCCGCCCGCGCGGCCTTCGGAAGCCGGCTTTCCAGATTGTCCGACGCGCCCCGTCGGACGATTCGCTTGCTGGCGTTTGATGACGCGCCCGAAGTGGCCGCGCCGGTCCTCGAGCACTCGCCGCGCCTCGACGAGGCGACCTTGGCGGCGAATGCGCGGACCAAGAGCGAGGACCACCTGCTGGCAATCGCCGGACGCAGCCAGTTGACGGAACCCGTCACCGATGTCCTCGTCGAACGCGGCAGCAACGATGTTGCCGCACGGGTCGCCGGCAATGTTGGCGCCAGATTCTCGACTCAGGGAATTTCCAAGCTCGTCGGGCGGGCGCGGGACAATGGTGCGCTCGCCATGTGCATCTGGGCCCGACCCGATATTCCGCGCGAGACCCTGCTGAAGTTGTTCGTCCATGCATCCGAGATGGTGAGATGCAAGCTGGAGGCAGCCGATCCCCGCCAGGCAGCCGTGATCCGGAGTGCAATTGCGGAGGGCTCCGATGAACTGCAAACGATGGCGCGCGCAGGCTCCAGCGAGCACGCCCGGGCGTTGGCCGAGGTGAGGTCCCTGCATTCGGGCGGGCAACTGGACGAGGCACGAGTGCTCGGCTTCATCGGGGAGCGAAGCTTCGACAAGACCGCCGTCGCGCTGTCGCTCATGAGCGACCTGCCAATCGGAGCGATCGAGCGTGCGCTGGTCCGCTCTCAGACCGAGCAGATTCTCATCCTCGCGAAAGCAATCGGTCTATCCTGGGACACGACGAAGGCGATCTTGACGTTTCAGCCCGGTTCGGCCCACGAGGCGCGAGAGGGATTGGAGCAGTGCTTTGCGAGCTTCCTCCGGTTGAATCCAAATACCGCGAAGGCCGCGCTCCAATTCTACCGGCTTCGCGAGCGTGCCGGCCAGGATCCTGTTCACTAGCGGAGGCAAACCAAAAATTAAGTGCTCATCCGGTATATTCGATCCGAGATGAGGTGGACGCCTCGCCGCTCGCATCTCCTCTCAAGCTTTGTTGCTTCATTTAAACTCTTCGATGTTTGAAGCCCGCGCTCAAGACGAAGAACTGACGCTTAAAGCACATTCTTGGTCTCGCGTCGTTCCTCAATCCCTTCTTTCGCGTCCGACCCGCAAAACCCTAGCGTCTTCAGGGTCAAAGATTCGGCTATTCATCCGTATTCTGATCGTGCAATGATCCGTGCAGCGCGACGTTCGCGTGCCGCTTCATCCTAAGAATTGACACCGGCTGCACCTTCTTATGGTGCGTCGCGCGTGCAAAAACCGTCATCGGTGCGCGCCCTGAGAACCCGGCAGCATTGCGCAGCCCTGCTGTCCTCTTGCATGATTGGGGGAACCAGAGGGGGAAACACATGCGATCTGTCGTCGTCACCGGCGCGTCCACCGGCATTGGCTGGGCCACTGCAAAATTCCTGATCGGGCGCGGCTATCGCGTCTTCGGCAGCGTCCGAAAGCAGGCCGACGCCGACCGGCTCTCGGGCGAATTCGGCGCCAGCTTCACGCCATTGCTGTTCGATGTCACCGATGAAGCCGCAGTGCTGGCCGCCGCGCGCCAGGTGCGCGAGGCGCTGAATGGCGAGACGCTGGCCGGCCTCGTCAACAATGCCGGCATCGCGGTCGCCGGTCCCGTGCTCGAATTATCGGCCGATGATTTCCGCCGCCAGATGGACATCAATGTCATCGGTCCGGTGATCGCCACGCAAGCCTTCGGGCCGCTGCTCGGCGCCGATCCGTCGCTGAAGGGGCCGAAGGGCCGGATCGTGATGATCAGCTCGGTCGCGGGCAAGAACGGCAACCCGCTGTCGGCGCCTTACTGTACCTCCAAGCACGCCATCGAGGGCCTCTCGGAGAGCCTGCGCCGCGAGCTGATGCTGTTCGGCATCGACGTCATCATCGTTGCCCCCGGCGCGGTGAAGACGCCGATCTGGAGCAAGGCCGAACAGATTGATCTCTCCGTGTACCAGAACTCGCCCTATCTTCCGGCGCTGAACAAGGTCATGGCGTTCATGATGGAGCTTGGCGCGAAGGGCCTGCACGCCGAGCGCATCGCCGAAATCGTGTTCGAGGCGCTGACTGCCGCAAGCCCCAAGGTGCGCTACCAGATCACGCCGGACCGGCTGCGCCATCTGATCGGGGCCGTGCTGCCGAAACGGACGCTCGACCGCATCATCGCCAAGCGCCTCGGGTTGCTGCCGCAGGGCTGAGCCCGCTGCTCAGCTTGCCTCGGCCGTCCGTCCGCGCGGAAGGGCGGCCATCGCGATCAGCCGCAGTGCGATCACTGCGAGGAGCGGAACGAGGAACGCAGCATAGAGCGGCATTGCCGGCACGCGCTTGCCGAATGACACCATGAACTGGAACCAGAGATAGTAGCCGCCCGTGAGGTGCAGCGCGCGCCAGGCGCGCGGCCCGATCAGCGCGGCGGTGCGGTCGAACGAGGTCGCGCTCATGGCGATGATGAACGCATATCCGATGCTGCCGAAGATGTAGGAGGCGGCCGAAGTCGCCTCCGCAAAACCGGTAGGATCCATTTGGGCGAATATGACGATCGCAACTGCGTGGATGGCGTGCGAGGCCGCGAAGCTCAGGCCCAGATAGCGCCGGTTGCGGCGCTGCCAGCGCGTCCACGCGTTGGGCCAGAGCCGCGCCAGCGCGGCGGCTCCGAAGGCGAGGCAGAAAAGGAGCAGAGAGCTGCGCGCCGTGAAGCGGATCACCATGCGCACGCCCTCGACCTCGAACTGTCGCATCGAGGCGATCCATACGCTCAGCACGACCAAGCTCACGCTGAGGACGGCAAGCAGCCGCCAGCCTTCGAACCAGCTTTGACGTCGTGACATGGCAGCGATCTCCTTCGTTATGTAATCATCGATTACATTTCGAGGTGACCCGGCCGTCAATGGTGTAATCGATGATTACATTCACGTTTGGGTGATGCTAGAAGGCTCTATGCCCACCAGCCCCACATCTAAGCTCCGCCCCGCCCCCGCCCCGCCGCCGCGCAGCTGAAGCCCGGCCCTATCACCACGGCGACCTCCGCCGGGTCCTGATAGACGCTGCGCTGCAACTCGCGGCCGAGGGCGCCGAGGTCTCCGTGCGCGAGGCCGCGCGCCGCGCCGCCGTGTCGCCGGGGGCGCCGTTCCGGCACTTTCCCAACCGCGATGCCTTGATGGCCGCGGCGGCAGAGGAGGCGCAGCGGCGCTTTCGTGTCGAGATCGAGGCGGCGCTGGGCCAGATGCCGTCCGCCGACCCGCTCGCCCGTTTCCGCGCCTTCGGCCTTGCCTATTTGCGCTGGGCGATACGCAATCCCGCGCATTTCGAGATCATCTCGACGGGGCGCTACTTTGCCCATGGCGGTTCCGCTGAGCTCTCGCGGGACAATGCGGAGCTGATCGCGCTGACGGAGCAGATGCTGACTGATGCGGCGGAGCAGGGCTTGTTGCGGTCGACGGACCTCAAGCGCATCCAGATCGCGGGCCGCGCCTTGGTCTACGGTTTTGCCCGGATGAATCTCGATGGCCACTTTCCGCGTTGGGGAGTGGAGCAGGGCGAGATCGAGCGGATGGCGGAAGGGATGATCGACCTGTTCATCGCAGGGATCTCGAAGCCCTAGCGCGGGCCTGATCTGCTCGGCCTCGCCCTTCGAGATGCCTGCTGGTGCAGGCTCCTCAGTGAGGGGATGGAATTGGATGTGGGGCGCGCGAGGCACCCGCCCCTTCGCCGCCCGCTAACATTAAGCGAAGGTCGGACCGCGGCACACGTTGCTTGTCCGTGACCATTCAATTACAGTTTTATGACACGGTGCAGGCCTTCCGGCTGCGCCGAACGCCGCAGGCCCGGTCAGCCGGCTCGGCATTACCGCGCCGGACCAGCTGTTGCGTGTCGTCGATGGCGTCCGCGCCCAATCCAGGTCCTTCCGCCACGACCGCTGTGTTGGCGAGCGTTGCCGCGCTCGGCATCTGGCGCCTGCTGGCGGTGGCCGCGCCCCATTTCGCAGCCCTGGCGCTGATGTACGAGACCGAGACCGATTTCGGCGCGCGGCTGTCTTTCGTGCTGGCCTGGGGCATCCTCAACTTCTTCTGGATCACGCTGCTGCGGCGGCCCGCACTCTCGGGCGCGCTGTCGCTGACCATGGTCGTGGTGCTGGTGCTGCTGTCGCGGCTCAAGCACGACGTCGTGCAGATGACGGTGAACTTCATCGACCTGATGATGATCGACCGCGACACCGTCGCCTTCCTGTTCACGATCTTCCCGAACCTGCGCTGGTCGGTGATCCTGGCCGGCCTCGTCACGCTGCCGCTGATGTATGCGCTGTGGTGGCTCGACCCGTTCCGCATCCGCCGCTTGCCGGCGCTTGCCTCCATGCTCGCCTGTGTCGCCGCACTCGTCGGCTATTCGCTCTATCATCCGGACGAGGCCTGGCGCGGCTATTACGACGACGGCTATCTCTCGAAATTCTTCCGCTCCGGCGTCAGCGCGGTCTCCGACTTCGCGCAATACGGTTTCATGGAGTCGGCGGCCTCGACCAATGAACGGCTCAACATGCCGCTGGTCGACGCCTGCCATCCCGCGGGTCGCCGGCCGAACATCATCATGGTCCATGATGAATCGAGCTTCGACATTCGCGCCGCGCAGGGCATCAAGGTGCCGCCGGGCTATGGCAGCCATTTCAAGTCCCATGACGGCAGGCAGCGCACGTTTCTGGCCGAGAGCAATGGTGGGCCGAGCTGGTTCACCGAATACAACGTATTGGCCGGCCTCTCCTCGCGCTCGTTTGGCCGGTTCGCCTATTTCGTGACGCGCATTGCGACGGGCCGCGTCGAGCGCGGCCTGCCGCTGGCGCTACGCCGCTGCGGCTACGACACCATGTCGCTCTATCCCGCCTACGGCGCCTTCATGAGCGCGCGCAGTTTTCAGCTCACCACCGGCATCGAGCGCTTCTACGACGCAAAGGATCTCGGTGCGAAGGATGTCGAGCCGGACGGCTTCTTCTACGACAAGGCGCTCCAGCTGATGGGGGCGCGGACGCCGAACAAGCCGCTGTTCACCTTCATCTATCTCGGCGCCAATCATTTCCCTTGGGAGACGCGCTTCCGCCCCGACCTGATGCCGAACTGGCGCGCACCTGGCAATACGCCCTCCATCGACGAATATCTGCGCCGGCAGGCGATGAGCGCCGAGCAGTACAAGGCCTTCATCGCCGGCTTGAAGAAGTCCTTTCCAGGCGAGCCGTTCCTGATCGTGCGCTATGGCGACCATCAGCCGGAGTTCGCACCGCAGATCCTCGAGCCGGGGCTCGATGAAGGCGCCATCGGCAAGAAGCTCGACGGCTATGATCCGCGTCTCTACGGGACCTATTACGCGATCGACGCCGTCAATTTCGAACCGGTCAAGAGCGATGCGGTGATGGACACGGTCGACGGTCCCTATCTGCCCCTGGTGATCCAGGAAGCTGCCGGCATTCCGCTCGATCCGTCCTTCGCCGAGCAGAAGGAGATCATGCTCCGCTGCAAGGGCATGTTCTACGCCTGCAAGGACGGCGCCGAGGCGCGGCGACTCAACCGGCTGCTGATCAATGCGGGGATGATCCGCGGGCTGTAGACGATTGTCGCTCTGCGGCGAGCGTGGCCTACCGTTTCCCCACCTTCTCCCACAGCCACCGCGCCACCGCATCCGGCGACGAATTCGCGTCGTTGCCGCTGGCCCGCAAATTGGCTTCCCGCATCGTGGCGATATCGATCCTGCCGAGCAGCGGCTCGAGAGCCTCCTTGAGCCGCTCATCGCCGGTGCGCTTCGGCGCGAGCAGAAGGATCGCATCGTAGGGTGGGATTGCGTGTCTGGGATCGTCGAGCACCACGAGATCGTATTTCGCGATCAGCCCGTCGCTGGTGTAGCCGGCGATCACGTCGATTTCGCCGCTGGCGACCGCCGCATACATGAAGTCCGGCTGCATCTGGCGTTGGGCGCGGAACTGAAGGCCATAGGCCTTTTGCAGCGCCGCCCATTCGGGCCGCGAGAAGAATTCGTAGTCGCCGGCGATCGACATCGTCGGCGCGTGCGCCGCGAGATCGGCGATGGTGCGGATATGAAGCGCCTCGGCACGCTGCTTCGGCATCACCAGCGCATAGGCATTCTCGAAGCCGAGATCGCCGAGCAGGGTGATGTTGTCCCTGGCGAGCGCCGCCTTCAGCTCCGCCAACAGCTCCGCGCGCGGCTTGATGTCGGTGCGGTGCAGCTGATTGGCCCAGAGCGTGCCGGAATAATCGACATAGAGGTCGATGTCGCCGGCCTTCAGCGCCTCGAAGATCACGCTCGAACCGAGACCCGATCGTGCGGTGGTGGATAGACCGGCTGCCTGGAGGCGGTCCCTGAGCAGGGCCGACAGCACATATTGCTCGGCAAAGGTCTTGGCGCCGACACCGTATCCCGACGACGATCGCGCCATCGACGGCACCAGCGTCGCGGCCACCAGCGCGAGGATGCCGGCGACGCCGAACACAGTACGCAGGCGGCTGCGTTGGCGCAGGCCGTTCTCGATCAGAGCAAGCAGTTGATCGACGGCGAGCGCCAGCAGGGCGGAAGCAAAACAGCCGAACAGCACGAACACCCAGTTCTGGGTCTGGAGTCCCGCGAAGATATAGTTGCCGAGGCTGGTCTGTCCGATCGGAGTCGACAGCGTCGCGGTGCCGATCACCCAGACGGCGGCGGTGCGGATGCCGGCCATCATCACCGGCAGCGCCAGCGGCAGTTCGACCATCACGAGCGACTGCCGCGCGGTCATGCCGACACCCTTCGCAGCCTCGAGCAGCGCCGGGTCGATGCCGTTCAGGCCGGTGATACCGTTGCGCAGCACCGGCAGCATCGAATAGAGCGCGAGCGCCAGCATCGCCGGCAGGAAGCCGAACGCCGAGAACGAGACGCCGAACCAGGCCAGCGTCACAGAGGCCAACGCCAGCAGCAGCGGGTAGAATAGCGCGAGCAGCGCCAGACCCGGCACGGTCTGCACGATGCTGGCGAGCGCGAGCAGGACGCCGCGCGGGGTGGGACGGTCGCGCGTCAGGATCGCCAGCGGCAGGCTGACGATCAGGCCAAGCGCGAGCGCGGCCAGGCTCACCCGCACATGGTTGCCGAGATAGTCGGGCAGATGCGACAGCGCCTCGCCCCAGCGCGGATCGGAGAAGAGGCTCATGCCGCACCGCTCTGCGGCAGCAGCGTGTTTAGCCGCTCGACCTGGCGCCGCGGCGTCCGTAACAGCTCCAGCACATAGTCATCGCTGCTCTTTGAGAGCTCGGCCGGTGTGCCCTGCGCGAGCAGCTTTCCGCTGCGCATCACCGCGATGCGGTCGGCGAGCAGAATCGCTTCCGTCATGTCGTGCGTGATCATCACGGTGGTTAGGCCGAGGCTGCGATGCAGCGTGCGATAGTCGTCGCCGAGCGCGTCGCGGGTCAGGGGATCGAGCGCGCCGAACGGCTCGTCCATCAGTACGATGCGGGGTTGTGCCGCCAGCGCCCGCGCGACGCCGACGCGCTGGCGCTGGCCGCCGGACAGCGCCTCTGGCAGCCGGTCGCGATGCGCAGCACGGTCGAGCTGCACGAGCTCCAGCAGCTCGTCGACGCGCGCGGCGATGTCCGCCGCCGGCACGCCAAGCAGCTTCGGCGTGATCCCGATATTGTCGGCAACACTCAGATGCGGAAACAGTCCGCCGCTCTGGAAGACGTACCCGATCCGTCGCCGCAGCGCGACCGGATCGACGGCCCGCACGTCGTCGCCCTCGACGGTGATCGTGCCCCGATCGGCCTCGATCAGCCGGTTTGTCAACCGCAGCAGTGTGGTCTTGCCCGAGCCCGAGCCGCCGACGATGGCCAGAAACTCGCCCTCGCCGATATCGAGCGACACATGGTCCACAGCCACGGTGCGACCGAAGCTCTTGGTGACGTGCGCATAGCCAATCATCGGCCTGGAAGGCATTGGGCGGGGGCTCACTTCGCTGACCAGCCCATGGAGGGCGGGGATGACGAGACCCATGCGTAGCACGCTTGGCGGCTCGATTGAACTTCGCCGCGCGAGCGGCTAAGGCATCGATCCGGGTTCGGAGGAAACACATGACAACGCCCACGGCAGTGGCACTGGAAGATGCCAAGGTTGCGTTCCGGCTGGGAGACGGGCGGGTCTACACGGCGGTGGAAAAGGCGCACCTTACGGTCGCGCAGGGCGAGTTCGTCGCCATCGTCGGCCCGACCGGCTGCGGAAAATCGACACTGCTCAACGTTGCCGCCGGACTGCTGAAGCCGGCCGCCGGCAGCGTCAAGATATTCGACCGGTCGCTCGCGGGGCTGAACCGGGACGCCGGCTATCTGTTCCAGGCCGATGCGCTGTTTCCCTGGAAGACCGCGCTCGACAATGTCGCGATCGGGCTCGAGATCAGGGGCACGCCGCGCGCCGAGGCGCTGCCGCGCGCGCAGAAATGGCTGACCTCCGTCGGCCTCGCGGCTTTCGCCAACCGCTATCCGCACATGCTTTCGGGCGGCCAGCGCAAGCGTGTGGCGCTGGCGCAGGTGCTGATCCGCGATCCCAAGATCCTGCTCATGGACGAGCCGTTCGGGCCGCTCGATGCGCAGACCCGGCAGGTGATGGGCAACCTCCTGCTCGACCTCTGGAATGCCGACCGCAAGGCCGTGCTGTTCGTGACCCATGACCTCGAGGAGGCGATCGCGCTCGCCGACCGCGTCGTGATCATGTCGGCGGGACCGTCCTCGCGCATCATCGGCGACTGGCGCGTGACGCTGCCGCGCCCGCGCGACATCTTCGAGGTGCGGCTGGACAAGGAGTTCCATGCGCTCCATCGCGAAATCTGGAGCGTGCTCAAGGACGAGGTGATGAAGGGCTACGCGCAATCCACGCAAGCGGCGGAGGCGGTCTGATGTCGCGCGTGACGCTGCTTGCGCTGCAAGTCCTGGTCGCCGTCGTCTGCATCGCGCTGTGGCAATTGCTCTCGACTGTTCCCGTGTTCGGCAAGATCCTGCTGCCGCCGTTCTTCTTCTCCAACCCGGTCGACGTGTTCAGCCAGATCGTCAAATGGTTTTTATCGGGCGTGATCTGGAAGCATCTCTGGATCACGCTGGTGGAGTCGCTCCTGGCCTTCGTGATCGGATCGCTCGGCGGCGTGCTGGTCGGCTTCTGGTTCGCGCGTCAGCCGCTCGTCGCCGCGGTATTCGATCCCTACGTGAAAATGGTCAACGCGCTGCCGCGCGTCGTGCTGGCGCCGATCTTCGCGCTGTGGCTCGGCCTCGGCATCTGGTCCAAGGTTGCTCTCGGCGTGACGCTCGTCTTCTTCATCGTGTTCTTCAACGTCTATCAGGGAGTCAAGGAGGTCAGCCGCACCATCCTGGACAATGGCCGCATGCTCGGCATGAGCGAGCGCCAGCTGATGCAGCACGTTTATTGGCCCTCGGCGCTGTCCTGGATGTTCTCGTCGCTGCACACCTCGGTCGGCTTTGCCGTGGTCGGCGCGGTCGTCGGCGAATATCTGGGATCGGCGGCGGGGCTCGGCTATCTGATCCAGCAGGCCGAAGGCGTGTTCGATGTCGCCGGCGTGTTCGCCGGCATGTTCGTGCTGTCGGCCTTCGTCATCCTGATCGACTATGGGGTTACGCTGGTGGAGCGGAGACTATTGGTTTGGCGGCCGACCGTGGACGGGCGCGGCTAGGCCGCAACGGGGCCCACGCATCGGCGCGAGCCCGGATCGCTCAGTCCAAAAGCTTGGTGTCGTCAGGTGCCTGCGGCGGCGTCTTGATTGCGATCGCCTTGACCTGTCCGCTGATCGGCTTGGTGCCGCCATGCGGCGTTCCCTTCGGAATGATGACGAGGTCGCCGGGCTTCACCGTCACTTCCTTGTCGCCGAGCCAGATGGTTCCGGTCCCGTCCAGGATGTACTGAATCTCGTTGGTGTTGGGATGCATGTGCTTCGGCACATTGCCGACCTGGATCGAGATGGTGGCGCCGTCGGCGCTCGCGAACATCTTGGAACGGTAGCCGACATTGTTGGCGTTCCCGAGTGGGTCGCCTTCCATCTCGCCGGTGTGGATGATCTGCGGGGTGATATTCTCCGCGGCCACCGCCGGCCGCAGCAGGTGGGTCGCGCCGCATCCGGCGGCAAAAGCGGTGGCGATCGACAGCCCGATTGCAAGGCGATTCATGGATGATCCTCCCCATCACAAGTTTGTTGTTGTGCGCCCATGCTATTGCGCCGAAAGGCCGATGGCCAGCGCCTTAGGCCATGCTTCTCAAGCCAGTCCCGCTGCTCTATGGTGCCGCCGGCCGAATGGAGGAAACCAATGAAGAACACGATTGCCAGGCTCGCCGGCGCGCTGCTGGCGCTGACGCTCACCACCGGTCTTGCCGCGGCGCAAAGCAAGGTCACCGTCGCGATCGGCGGCGGCGCCTGCCTGTGCTATCTGCCGACGGTGCTGGCTAAACAACTTGGCGAGTACGACAAGGCCGGCCTCAGCGTCGAGCTCGTCGACCTCAAGGGTGGCTCGGATGCGCTCAAGGCCGTGCTCGGCGGCAGCGCCGACGTCGTCTCCGGCTATTTCGACCATTGCGTCAATCTCGCCGCCAAGAAGCAGGAGCTTCAGGCCTTCGTGGTCTATGACCGCTATCCCGGCCTCGTGCTGGTGGTCTCGCCGTCGCACACGAACGAAATCAAGTCGGTCAAGGATCTCGCCGGCAAGAAGGTCGGCGTCAGCGCACCGGGTTCCTCTACCGACTTCTTCCTGAAGTATATGCTGAAGAAGAACGGCCTCGATCCGGCCGGCACCGCCGTGATCGGCGTCGGTCTCGGCGCCACCGCGGTCGCCGCCATGGAGCAGGGACAGATCGACGCGGCCGTGATGCTCGATCCCTCCGTTACCGTGCTCCAGGGCAGCCACAAGGACCTGCGCATCCTCAGCGACACCCGCACCCAGAAGGATACGCTCGAGACGTTCGGCGGCGAATATCCGGGTGGCGCGCTGTACTCGACTGCGGCCTGGGTCAACGGCCACGAGAAGGAGGTGCAGGCGCTCACCAATGCGATCCTGGGCACGCTCGCCTGGATCCATTCGCATTCGCCCGAGGAGATCATGGCGAAGATGCCGGAGGAGATGGTCGGCAAGAACAAGGATCTCTATCTCGCCGCGCTGAAGAACACGATTCCGATGTTCTCCGAAACCGGCAAGATGGACCCGAAGGGGGCGGACGCCGTGCTCGCGGTGTTCAGCGTCGGCTCGCCTGACGTGGCCAACGCGAAGATCGACGTCAGCAAGACCTTTACCAATAGGTATGTCGAACAGTCCAAGAAGACCACAGGAGTGAATGCCAAATAGCTGACGCGAAGGCGTGGTAATCGGCGTCATGACGTCACCGGTCATTCATCGCGTCGCGACGCTCGATCTTGCCGTGCGCCCGATCGCGTGGCCGTTCGCAGAAGAGCGGCGCGCCGAGATCGCGGCGCATTTTGCCGAGAAGCAGCGCGAGCGGCCGAAAATCTGGAACGGCCGCGTTCTGCTCGGGCGCGATGCCGTGTTCACGGACGGTCATCTCGCCGCGACCTATTTCGAGACCGACTTCGCGAGCTTCCTCGCCTGGCGCGACTGGGGCTTTCCTGATCCTGCCGTGTTCAACGGCTTTGGCATGGGCGCGCTATGCGCCTCCGACGGCGTCTTCGTTATGGGCGAGATGGCGCAGCACACCGCCAATGCGGGACGCATCTATTTCCCGTCGGGCACGCCCGATCTCGACGATGTCAGGCACGGGACGCTCGACATTCCCGGCAGTGTCGTCCGCGAGACCGCGGAGGAGACCGGCCTGACCGCGGTCGACTACCGAGCCGAGGCGGACTGGCACTGCGTGGTCACCGGCCACGCGATTGCAATGATTCAGGTTCTCAACCTTGATATGCCGGGCGAGGCGGTTCGCACCCGGATCGAAGCGAATCTCGCGCGCGAGGCCGAGCCCGAATTGTCGGCGATTCATCTCGTGCGCGGGATGAGTGATCTCACGCCGTCCATGCCGCGATTTGTCACGGCCTTCGTCGAGCAGCAGTTCGCTTCGCGCTGACGCGCGAGGCTTGACATCGCTTCGCCCAGCCCATGTGATGGGCAAAAAACAAAAGCAAAAAGAATGCAATGCACAATCGTCCAGGGAGGTTTTTGATGCGCCTGCGCATGGCTGCCCGCTCGGTACGTGGGATGTTGATCGCGATTGCCGCGACAGGCTTGATGGCTTCGGCCCAGGCTCAAGAGAAGAAGATCAAAATCGGCGTCGTGTTCGACCTGACCGGGCCTCTCGCGGGCGGCGGGTCTGAGCTCGGCTATATCGGTGCGAAAATCATCCTCGACCATTTCGCCAAGACCGGCGTCGAGGGTTACAAGATCGAGGCGGTCTATGCCGATGCGCAGAGCAAGCCCGACATCGCCATCAACGAATCCGTTCGCCTGCTCGAGCAGGAAAAGGTCGACATGGTGCTCGGCTTCTTCTCCTCGGCCCAATGCGTGCCGGTCGCGGCCCGCGTCGAGCAGCTCAAGAAGTTCATGTGGATGACGACCTGCATCTCGTCGGCCGTGTTCAACGACAAGGGCTACAAATACGTGTTCCGCCCGCAGGCGAGCGGCGACCAGTTCGGCATGATGACGATGGATTTCATCGCGCAGAATGCCAAGCAGAAGTTCGACAAGGAGCCGAAGGACCTGCGCGTCGCGATTATCCACGAGGACGGCGCTTATGGCGTCGACGTCTCCAAGGGCAATGAGGCCGGCGCCAAAAAGGCGGGCTTCAACCTCGTCATGAAGGAGGGCTACTCCGCAACCGCGCCGGATCTGTCGGCGCTGGTGACCAAGCTGAAGCGCGCCAAGCCCGACGTCATTTTCCATACCGGCTACAATCCCGACATCACGCTGTTGTTGCGGCAGGCCCGCGAGCAGGGGTTGAAGTTCGGCGCGCTGATGGGGCATGGCGCCGGCTACGGCGTCTATGAGAAGCTGAGGGAGGGCATGGGCGCGGACGCCACCTATATCTTCAACACCGACCCGATCTCGATCTGGCTCGCCAACCAGAAGACCATGGATCCGAAACTCCCGCCTGTGATCAAGATGGTCGGCGAGGAGTTCGACAAGATCAGGCCCGGCGTCGCCATCCGCTCGGCCCATGTCGGTATCGGTGCGTCCAACACCTACGTGTTCATGGCCGATGTGCTGCCGCGCGCGATCAAGAAGTACGGCGGGGTCGATCCCGACGCACTGCGCAAGGCCGCGCTTGACACCGACATCCCCGAAGGCGGCACCATGCTCGGCTTCGGCGTCAAGTTCTATGGCGAGGGCACGCCGATGGCAGGCCAGAACGAGCGTTCGTTCCCGGTCGTGATTCAGTATCTCGACGACAAATCCCATGTGGTGTGGCCCAAGAGCCAGGCGCAGCGCGAGGCCGTGCTGCCGCTGCCGAAGGGCACCACCTACAGCAACCAGTAGCGGCGGAGAGCGGCGGTGCTGGAAGTCAGCGGGCTGGTGAAGCGCTTCGGTGGCTTCACCGCCGTCAACAACGTGTCGTTCCGGGTCGATCAGGGCGAGATCCTCGGCCTGATCGGCCCCAACGGCTCGGGCAAGAGCACGATCTTCAACATGCTCTCCGGTACGCTGGCGCCGACTTCCGGATCGATCCTGTTCGCCGGGCACGAGATCGCGGGCCTCGCGCCGCACCGGATCATCAACCGCGGCATCGGCCGCACCTTCCAGATTCCGCGGCCGTTCCGCCGTCTGACGATTTTCGAGAACGTCGCGCTCGCCGGCTTCTACGGTCAGGGCCGGCACAGCCGCGCCAAGGCCGAGGAGGCGGCCGAGCGGTCGCTCGCGATGGTCGGCTTGCCCACGGATCGCCACGCCAGCGTCGATGGCCTAGGCGCGGCCAGCTTGAAGAAGCTCGAACTCGCCAAGGCGCTCGCCACCGCGCCAAAGCTGCTGCTCGCCGACGAGAGCCTCGGCGGCCTCGACGAGACCGAGATGGATCAGGCGGCCGACATGCTGCGCAACATCCGCGACGAGCTCGGCATCACCATCATATGGGTCGAGCACATCATGGGCGTCTTGATGCGCGTGGTCGACCGCGTCATGGTGCTCGACCACGGCGAGAAGATCTCGGAGGGATTGCCGAGCGCGGTTGCTGGCGACCCGCGCGTGATCGAGGTCTATCTCGGCACGGATGCCGAGACCACCCAGGCCGCGGCGGCGGAAGCGCGCCGCCGCGCCGGAGGCTAGGCGATGCTGGAGCTTCGATCCGTCAACGCTGGCTATGCCACGTTCCAGGCTTTGTTCGACGTCAATCTCGACGTGAAGGCCAGCGAGGCCGTCGGCGTCATCGGTCCGAACGGCGCCGGCAAGACCACCCTGATGCGCGTCATCTCCGGCCTGATCCGCCCCTCGCGCGGTTCGATCACGATGGAGGGCGTCGATGTCGTGGCGACGCCGCCGCACAAGATCGTCAGCCTCGGGATTGCGCATGTGCCGGAGAACCGGCGACTGTTTCCGCAGCTCTCGATCGACGACAATCTGAAGATGGGCGCCTTCATGAAGGAGGCGCGCGGCCACTACGCCGAGCGGCTGGACGTCGTGTTCGAGCTGTTTCCGCGCCTGAAGGAGCGCCGCCACCAGATGGCCGGCACCATGTCCGGCGGCGAGCAGCAGATGTGCGCGATCGGCCGGGCGCTGATGTCGAATCCAAAGCTCTTGCTGCTCGACGAGCCATCCGCAGGGCTTGCACCGGTGGTGGTGCAGCAGGTGTTCGAACTGGTGAAGCGCATTCGCGCCAGCGGGCTGACGGTGCTGATCGTCGAGCAGAACGTGCAGCAGGTGCTCCGCGTGGTCGACCGCGCCTATCTGATCGAGGCCGGCACGATCCGCGCCTCGGGCACCTCGGCGGAGATGCTGGCGAGCGACACGGTTAAGGAAGCGTATCTCGGGGTGTGAAGGGCGGGCGAGAGGCATGCAGGCATTCCTGGACATTTTCGACATCTACCTGCTGGAGGCCGTGATCAACGGCATCCTGCTCGGCGGCGTGCTGGCGCTGCTCGCGCTCGGGCTCAACCTGATCTTCGGCGTCATCGACGTGACCTGGATCTGCTACGCCGAGCTCGTGATGATCGGCATGTACGCCATGTATTTCATGGTGCAGTATTACGGCCTCAGCTATTTCATCGCCGCGCCGTTCACCATTCTACTCGTCGCGATCCTCGGCGCAGCGCTGCACTACCTCGTGATCGCGCCGCTGCTGACCGCGCCGCCGATCAATCAGCTGCTCGCGACGGGTGGGGTGCTGTTCGTGCTCCAGAGCTTTGCCACCGTCGCCTTCGGCATCGACTTTCGCAATCTCGGCATCCGCCTGCCGGTGCTCGCCTTCGGCGACATGCATTTCAGCTACGCACGGCTGCTGTCCTTTCTGGCCGCGCTGGTCGGCATGGTCGCAGTTTACCTCTTCATGACGCGCACCTTCACTGGCACCGCGATCCGCGCCATCTCGCAGGATCGGCAGATCATGGCGCTGATGGGTGTCGATACTCGACGCATCTACCTCATCACCTCCGCGCTCGGCGGCGCGCTGGCCGGGCTCGCCGCTTGCCTGCTGGTTCTGCAATATGACGTGCATCCCTTCGTCGGTCTGTCGTTCGGGCCGATCACCTTCCTGATCTGCGTGCTCGGCGGTCTCGGCAATTTCATCGGCGGCTTCATCGCCGCCTTCGTGTTCGCCGAGATCATATCGCTCGGCGGCCTGTTCTCCGACCTCGAATGGGGTTATGTGCTCGCCTTCGCCTTCTTCATCGTCATGATGTTCATCCGGCCTGCGGGCCTGCTTGCGAGGCGCCGATGATGGGGCAGGGCCGGCTTGTGGCGTGGGCAATCGGGCTTGCAGCGTTGATCGCGTTGCCCTTCGTCTATCGCGATCCCTATCATCTGCACATCCTGGTGCTGATCCTGATCTGGTCGTTCGCCTACACGTCCTGGTCGATGATGGGACGGTTCGGCCTGGTTTCGCTCGGCCATGGCGGCTTCATGGGAATTGGCGCCTATGTCACGGCGCTGCTCTGGAATCATCTGGACGTATCGCCCTGGATCGGCATCCCTATAGGCATGGTCGCGGCCGGTGTGCTGGCGCTGATCGTCGGCTATCCCTGCTTCCGCTTCCGCATCACCGGGCACTATTTCGTGCTGGTGACGCTGGCGCTCTCCGGCATCGTGCTCCAGGTCATCACGGCGACGCGCGATTACACCGGCGGCTCGCTCGGCTACACGCCGAACCGCGCGTCGGGGAACAAGCTGCTGGCGCTGCAATTCGACGACAAGACGACCTGGTATCTGATCGCGCTTGGGGTATGGCTCGCGGGCATTATTGTCTGGCACTTGATCGACCGCAGCATGAGCCGCTACGCGCTGGAGGCGATCTCCGAGGATGAGGACGCCGCGGCCGCCGCCGGCGTCGACGTCACCGCAGAAAAGCTGAAGATCACGCTGATCAGCGCTTTGATGACGGCGCTGGCGGGTGCGATCTACTGCCAGTACCAGATGTTCATCACGCCCGACACGGTCAGCGGCATCGCGGTGTCGCTTCAGATGGTGTTCGCGGCCATCGTCGGCGGCCTCTTCGTCTCGCTTGGTCCGACCGTCGGCGCCGTCATCACCATCCTGCTCGCGGAGACCCTGCGCATCGGCTTCGGCACCAAGGCGGTCGGCTGGGACAACCTCGTCTATGGCGTGCTGCTCGTCCTTTTCATCATATTCCTTCCGAAGGGCATCCTTGGTAGCGTGCTCGACCGATTGAAGCCGAAACGCAAGGTGTCCCGCGCTCATGAGCAAGAAGCCGTCGAAATCGCTCGCCCAGGAACTTGACCGCTACATCACACCATTCCGCCATGACGGGTCCGGCAAGTTTCACCTGAAGGCGCACAAGACCGACGAGAAGGGCGGTCTCGACAAGGAGAAGGCGCAGGAGATTCTCGAGGCCAACAAGAAGCGCCTCGTCGAATTCCAGGAGAAGCTCTATGCCCAGGACCGCTGGTCAGTCTTGATTGTGCTTCAGGGCATGGATGCGGGCGGCAAGGACTCCGCGATCAAGGCAATCTTCGAGGGCATCAACCCGCAGGGCTGCGAGGTCCACCCCTTCAAGCAGCCGAGCAGCAGGGAGCTCGATCATGATTTCCTCTGGCGCCACGTGATCGCGCTGCCGGAACGCGGCCATATCGGCATCTTCAACCGCTCCCATTACGAGGAATGCCTGGTGGCGCGCGTGCATCCCGAGATCCTCGCCAAGGAGAAGCTGCCGCCGAAGCTCGTGACCAGGAACATCTGGGCGGAGCGGTTCGAGGACATCTCCGCCTTCGAGCGCTACCTCTCGCGCAACGGCACGGTGGTGCTGAAATTTTTCCTCAATCTCTCCAAGGGGGAGCAGCGCCAGCGCTTCCTCGACCGGCTGGAGGATCCGTCCAAGCAGTGGAAGTTCTCCTTGGATGATATCAAGGAGCGGGCGTTGTGGCCGCGCTATCAGGCGGTGTATCAGGATATCGTCCGGCACACGGCCACGTCCCATGCGCCGTGGTATGTCGTGCCGGCCGACCACAAATGGTTTGCACGCGTCGTGATCGGTTCGGTGATTGTCGCGGCGCTCGAACGGCTCGACCTGCGCTTTCCCCGCGCCGACAAGGCCTCGCTGGGTGAGTTCGACGAGGTGCGCAAGGCGCTGGAGCGCGAGGGGAAGGGGAGCGGAAAGCGGTGAGTTTAACGATGCTCGTGATTCCCGCCGGATGTGCTCTCCGACACAAACGCTGCCAACGGGAATTTATTCCGCCCAAACCATAATGCCGATCTGTCGCGAGAGGCGGATTGGAATTCTCAAATGTGATTTCAATGCCATTGATCCCGCTTGACAGTTTTATGTCACAGGAGGACCATTCGTTCGGTCGCAAAAAGCGACGCACAACGTCCACCTCATGAGCAAGGGGAGGTCTATGACACCACCTCCGCAGATCCAGCCGCGTTAAGTGCGATGGAGCTCGTTCGGACTATCGCATAGCGGCAGAAACCGCGAACGGCACGCCGGGTCAAGGTTTAGAGGGCTGCATCAGTGTGGCAAAGCCCCTACCTGCCCGGCGCTGTTCTTTGTAATATGCGCATCGTCCCGGATGCCCTGACGTGGCTACCGACGCGAATGTTGTGACACCCGCTTTCTCTCTTCTCCTCGTCGCCGTCATTCCGGGCGGACTCCCGGAATGACGGGAGAGGTGTTTGCGCGCGCATTCCAATTTGCGCTCCTCTCTCCGTGACGCTTTCGACTGCAAACTTCTGCAATTCCCGATTCTGCATCGCGGCAAATGCCAAGAGAATGTCGCCGCATCGGCAAACTTCCGACACAGGATCCGGGCGAATAGCACCATCCGACATGACGCATGCGCTTCGGCGGTAACCATTCCGTTTTTTCCAGGGAATCCTCGTGTCGCATAAGCTTGCCCCGGCGCTTCTCGGTCTCATCTTCCTCGCAATCCTATCTCCGTCCGGCGCCCGTGCCGAGCCGCCTGCGCCGGCCACCAGCGGCGCTGCTGCGTTGTCGCCGGACGAGGCCAGGCGCGCGCTGGAAACGTTGCAAGACGACCAGAAGCGCGCGCAGATGATCGACACGCTACGCGCGATTGCGAATGCGTCAGGTCAGCAGCAGCCTCCGGCCCGGGCGCCCGAGCAGAAATCGCCGATCCCGCTGTCGGCCGACGGCCTCGGCGCGCAGCTCCTGCTCACGGTGTCAGAGCAGATCGGCGAGATTTCGCGCGAGGTCGCCGAGATGGCGCGGACGCTGACCCATTTCCCCGCCTTCTATTACTGGATCGTGCGGACCGCCAATGATCCCTCCGCCTACAATCTCTTGATCGAGATTGCCTGGAAGCTCGCGCTGGTGTTCGGCTGCGCCTTCAGTGCCGAGTGGGTGATCTTCCGCTTGATCAAGCGCCCGGTCGCGTTCCTTGAAGCGCGCGTGCCGCAGACGGCGCGCCTGCCGGCGCAGGTGCTGCCGATCGCCGATCCACCCTCATCGGTGGCCGATGCTGCCGCCCAGCCTGATTTGCACAAGCGCTACCATAGCCTGGCACGGGTATGGCAGTTGTTGTTGCGGTTGCCTCTCGTGCTCGGGCGCTTGGTGCTGGAACTGCTCCCCGTGCTCGCCTTTGTCGGTATCGCCACCGGGCTCCTGGGTACTGAGATCGGTGATCCCGCCACCGTTCGCCTCGTGATCCTCGCGGTCGTCAATGCCTATGCGTTCTCGCGCGGGCTCATCTGTGTCGTCCGTGCGCTGGCGGGACCGTACGGCCTGTTTCCGGTTCGCGCAGAGACGGCGGCTTATATCGAAATCTGGGCGCGTCGTATCGTCGGCGTCGGAGTATCCGGCATTGCCTTTGCCAATGTGGCGCTGCTGCTCGGCCTGCATCGCGCCGGCTATGCCGCGCTGCTGCGCATGGTGATGCTGGTCGTGCATCTCTTCATCGTCGTCATCATCCTGCAATGCCGCCGCCAGGTCGCGGACGCCATCCGCGCGCCGGCTGATCGGCAGGGGATTGCGGCCCGCCTGCGCAATCGCATCGCCGGCGGCTGGCACTATCTTGCGATCGTGCTCGACATCGCTCTGTGGGCGGTCTGGGCGCTGAACATCCGCAACGGCTATTCGCTGCTGCTGCAATATTTCGTCGGCACCATCGTGGTGGTGCTGATTACGCGCGTCGCCATCATGGTGACGCTGAGCCTGATCGACCGCGGCTTCCGCATCAAGCCGGAAATCCTCCAGCGTTTTCCGGGCCTGGAAATCCGCGCCAACCGCTATCTGCCGTTGCTGCGCAAGATCGTCTCGGGCGTCATTGCCTTCATCGGATTCGTGGCCGTGCTCGAAGTCTGGGGCGTCGACGCCATCGTCTGGTTCTACGGCGGCCAGATCGGCAGCCGCCTGCTCTCGGCCGTGGTGACGATCGCTCTCGCCGCAGGCATCGCGGCTGCGATCTGGGAAGCCAGCAACGCGCTGATGGACCGCCAGGTCAATGTGCTGTCGCGGGACGGGCACTACGCCCGCGCCGCGCGGCTGCGCACGTTCCAGCCGATGCTGCGGACGGCGCTGTTGTGCCTGATTGCCACCGTCGTCGGCCTCACGGCCCTGAGCGAGATCGGCGTCAACGTCGCGCCGCTGCTCGCGGGTGCCGGCATCGTCGGCATCGCCATCGGCTTCGGCTCGCAGAAGCTGGTGCAGGATCTCATCACCGGCCTGTTCCTGCTGTTGGAGAACACGGTCCAGGTCGGCGACACCGTCAGCGTGTCCGGGCTGTCGGGGGTCGTAGAGAACGTCTCGATCCGTACCATCCGCCTGCGCGCGGGCGACGGCGCCGTGCACATCGTGCCGTTCAGCGCGGTCACGACCATCACTAATGCCAGCCGCGGCGCCGGCAACGCATCCGTCAGCGTCAACGTCGCCTACAAGGAGGATACCGACCGCGCCGGCCAGATCCTCAAGGACATCGTCGACGAGATGCGCCGCGAGCCGGAGTTCCGCGGTGTGATCCGCGGTGACCTCGAGCTCTGGGGCATCGACAAGGTCGACGGCGCGATGGTGTCGATTGTCGGCCAGATCCGTTGCACGGAGGCGGGCCGCTGGCCGGTCCAGCGCGAATTCAACCGCCGCATGAAGCTGCGCTTCCAGCAGAACGGCATCGAGGTCGCATCTCCGGTCCAGACGATCCTGATGCAGATCGCGCCGCCGGCCGATCCGGCCACGAACCTGACGCCACGGCGGGCGGCCGGATAGAGCATGATCCGGAAAAGTGTGGAGCGGTTTTCCGAAAAGGTCATGCTCAAACAATAACCTTCGCAAAATTCCAACTTGCCTCCGCTTGCCCGGCAGCGTTCACTCCGGCTCCAGTCCGCTAACGACAAGCAGGCGACAAAAAGGGTGGAGAGAATGATGCGGGGGCTGTGGGCCGGATTGCGCGGCCATGTGATCGTTTGCGTGTTGATCGGATGTGCGGCGTGGACCGCACCAAGCAGCGCCCAGCCGTTCCCGTCGCGTCCCATCACCCTCGTGGTGCCCTTCGCGGCGGGCGGCCCGACCGACACACTGGCGCGGATCCTGTCCGAACGCATCGCCGCCGAATTGCACACGACGATCGTGGTCGAGAACGTCGCGGGGGCCTCCGGCAGTATCGCCGGTGCCCGCGTCGCGCGCGCGGCCGCGGACGGCACGACGATCACGATCGGCCATTGGGGCACGCATGTGCTGAACGGCGCGATCTTCAAGCTGCCCTACGACGTGATCGCCGATTTCGCGCCGGTGGCGACGATCGCGATGGGTACGCAGCTCATCGTCGGCCGGAAGACGCTCAAACCCGACAATCTCAAGGAGCTGATCGCCTGGCTCAAGGAAAACCCCGGCAAGGCCACCGCCGGGACCGCCGGTGCCGGCACGGGCGCGCATGTCGCCGGCGTCTTCTTCAAGGCCCGGACCGGTACCGACTTCCAGTTCGTGCCCTATCGCGGCGCGGGGCCGGCCATGATCGATCTCGTGGCAGGCCAAATCGACATCATGTTCGACCAGGCATCGAACTCGCTGCCGCAATACAAGAACGGTGCGATCAAGGCGTTCGCGGTGACGTCGCCGACGCGGCTCGCATCCGCGCCCGACATCCCGACCGTCGACGAGGCGGGCCTGTCCGGTCTCTACATCTCCTATTGGCACGGCATCTGGGCACCGAAGAACACGCCCAACGATATCGTCACAAAGCTCAACACTGCCATCGTCGCGGCGCTTGCCGATCCGGCCGTCAGGCAGCGCTTTAGCGAGTTGGGCCAGGAGATACCGCCACTGGTGCAGCAATCGCCCGCAGCACTCGGAGCCTTTCAGAAGGCCGAGACCGAGAAATGGTGGCCGATCGTGAAGGCCGCCGACATCAAGTCGGAGTAGCCTTGCGGCGTTAACTTTTGCCGCGCGTATTCCTCGAAAATTTCGCTGCGGTGCGATATCACAATCGATGCATGCGTTTCTACGTCCTTGATCTCCAGGGAGCGCTGTCCGACAATGTTTGCCGGTTCAATAAGAAACTCCTTGGGGGAATTCGTGAATAGACCTGCCCGGGTCGTTGCCCAATCGACATCATCCAATCCCGCTCACGGCATGACGCTGCTGCGCGATCCCTTGCTCAACAAGGGCACCGCCTTCACCGAGCAGGAGCGTGCTGCGCTCGGCCTGCGCGGCCTGCTGCCGCCTTGCGTGCTGACGATGGAGACGCAGGTCGAGCGCGTGCTCGTCAATCTGCGTACGCTGCCGACCGATCTCGAAAAATACGTCGCACTGAATGCGCTGCATGACCGCAACGAGGCGCTGTTCTTCCGCGTCGTCGTCGACAACATCGACGAGATCCAGCCGATCATCTACACGCCGACTGTCGGACTCGCCTGCCAGAAATACGGCCTGATCTTCCAGCGCCCGCGCGGCATGTTCATCTCCTCGCGCGATCGCGGCCAGATCGCGGAGCTTTTGAAGAACTGGCCTTATCCTGCGAAACTCATTGTCGTCACCGACGGCGAACGCATCCTCGGCCTCGGCGACCTCGGTGCCAACGGCATGGGCATTCCAGTCGGGAAACTCTCGCTCTATTCGGCCTGCGCCGGCGTGCATCCCGAGCTGTGCCTGCCGATCGTGCTCGATGTCGGCACCAACAACGAGGAGCTGTTAAACGATCCCTATTATCTCGGCCTGCGCGAGCGGCGGCTCACCGGCGAGGCCTATGACAGCTTCGTCGACGAATTCATGCAGGCCGCGCGAAAGACGTTTCCTGGCGTGCTGATCCAGTTCGAGGATTTCGCCAATCACTCGGCGTTCAAGCTGCTGCACAAATATCGCGGCGAAGCCTGCGTCTTCAACGATGACATCCAGGGCACCGCGGCGGTGGCGCTGGCCGGCCTGTTCTCGTCGCTGCGCATCTCAGGCGGCAAGCTCAGGGATCAACGCATCCTGTTCCTCGGCGCGGGCGAGGCGGCGACCGGTATCGCCGATCTGGTGGTCTCCGCCATGATGGCGGAGGGCGGCTCCGAAGCCGAGGCACTCCGGCGCAACTGGCTGGTGGATTCCCGCGGCCTCGTCGTCGCAGGTCGCACTGGCCTGTCCGGGCACAAGCTCCGCTATGCTCATGCCGATCAGGCAACGATCGCAGACTTCCTCACCGCGATCAAAACGCTGAAGCCGACGGTGATCATCGGCGTCGCCGCGGTCGGCGGCGCCTTCACGCCCGACGTGCTCAAGACGATGGCCGAGCTCAATGAGCATCCGATCGTGTTCGCGCTCTCCAATCCGACCTCGAAGGCGGAATGCTCGGCGGAGGATGCCTACCGCTACACCGAAGGGCGCGCGCTGTTTGCCTGCGGCAGCCCCTTCGACCCGGTGGAGCTCAACGGCCGCACCTTCGTGCCGCGCCAAGGCAACAACTCCTACATCTTTCCGGGCGTCGGTCTCGGTGTCATCGCCAGCCGCTCGCGGCTCGTGACGGACGAGATGTTCATGGCGGCGGCCCATACGCTTGCCAATTGCGTCGGCAAGGAGGACCTTGGGCAGGGCAGCCTCTATCCCGCGCTGCCCCGTATCCGCGAGGTCTCGGCCCGCATCGCCGCCGCCGTCGCGGACGTCGCCTATCAGCGCGGGCTGGCGGACGGACCCGCGCCCAACGACGTGAAGGGCCTGGTCCAGTCACAGATGTACGAGCCGCGGTACTAAGCCAACGTCCGGCCACAGCAAGTGCGCTGTCCTCTCCACACCGTCATGGCCGGGCTTGTTCCGGCCATCCACGCCTTGCCCGGCGGCACAAAGAACGTGGATGCCCGGGACAAGCCCGGGCATGACGACCTCCTGCGATGATCCTGGACGGCGAGTAGACCAGCACGGCGATACCATTTCAGGTGGAATCGCCGTTGCGCCGCACCAGCGTATATGCGACGCTCTGTAGCGTTACAAGAAATCTCAAGCCGCAAGGTCAGATGCCATGGACGATCGTTTGCCCGAACTGGGCGACCTCGAGCACGAGGTCATGCAATTGGTTTGGGCCCACGGTCCGGTAACGGCCGAGGTCGTGCGCGAGCGGCTGTCGCGGCGTCTGAAGGAATCGACGGTACGCACGGTGCTGCGCCGGCTGGAAGAAAAAGGCTATGCTAACCACACCGTGGACGGACGAACCTACGTCTACACCGCCGCAGAACCCCGCGCGCGCGTCGCGGCCAAGGCGGTGCAGCGCATCGTCGACTGGTTCTGCAACGGCTCGATGGAGGAGGTCCTCGTCGGCATGGTGGACAACGCGATGCTCGACCAGCAGCAGTTGCGCACGCTGGCCGATCAGGTGGCCAAGGCAAAGAAGGCGAGGGGAGTGAAGAAAGAATGATCGCAACTCTGGCGGAGGCGGCGTTACGCTCCTTTGTGCTGGGAGGCGTCGTCTGGTTCGGTCTCAACCTGTTTCGCGTGCGCAATCCGCACGTCCACATGACGGCGTGGGTCGTCGTGCTGCTGGCGTCGCTGGCGATGCCCTTCGTGATGCATTGGCCGACGCTCACCATCGCGCGGCTGCCTGTGTCTGTGTCTGTGCCGGACGAACTCTGGCCGGCCGATATTTCGATGCTGGAGACGCCGCAGCCAACGCTGCCGGTTGCGCCCGGCGCCGCCATGGCGCCCTCGGTAAAGATCGTCGCATCGATCGATTGGTGGCTGGTGACCACGATCGTCTATGCCGGCGTTGCCGGCCTCTTGCTGCTGCGGCTCGCCATCGGCCTCGGCCTGACCTGGCGTCTGGCCCGGGTGGCAAAGCCGATGAGCGGCCCGAAGATGATCGACGCCGACGTGCGCATCAGCCGCGACGTCGGCGGTCCCGTCACCTTTGGCTCGACCATTCTGGTGCCGCCGCAATTCACTGGCTGGGACGCGAAGAAGCGCCTCGCGGTGCTCGCGCACGAAGGCGCCCATGTTGCCAATCGCGATTTCTACGTCCTGCTGCTTGCGTCTCTCAACCGCGCGGTGTTCTGGTTCAGTCCGTTCTCGTGGTGGCAGCTTGCGCGACTTGCCGAACTTGCCGAGATCATCAGTGACGCCCAGGCCATCGAAGTCATCGACGACCGGCTGTCCTATGCGGAAATCCTGCTCGACGTCGCAACCTCCGTGAACCCGCGGCCGGTGGAGCTCGCGATGGCGCGGGCCTCGACCGTCCGCGCCCGTGTCGAGCGTATCATCGCGGCAGCTGCCATGCCCGTGGCGGTCGGCTGGCGCAAGCGGCTGTGGATCGCGGCAGCAATCGTACCGGCCGTGATCGTGTCGGCCGGCATGATTGCCTATCGGACGCCGGACCCGGCGCCTTTCGCAGGAGACCTCGGCGAGGCGCCGGCCCAGCATTATCGTCCCTTCGTCAATTTCTATGCCATGGGTCCCGCCTCGGTATTCGCCCTCTTCCGCGAGGGCGACGATCTCTACGGACAGCTCACCGGGCAGCGCAGGCTGCGCCTGACGGTTGGCAATGACGGCACGGCGTCCTACGCGGCCTCGTTCGGCGAGATCACGTTCCCGCTCGATGCGGAGCGCCGATCCTCCGAGCTGATGCTGCACATGAACGGCCGAGACGTGCGCGCGGTCCGCGTCGCCGAGATGCCGACGCCGGCCGCCGATCCGGCATCGCTCGATCAGTATGTCGGGTGGTTCAGGCTTGCGCCGAATCGCGTGCTCACCGTGCGGCGTGACGGCGATCGTCTCTGGTTGCAGGAAACCGGGCAGGGTGGATCTCTGGTTCTCGCCGAGGGCGCTGACGCCTTCTCCATTCGCGGCGACCATCTCCTGATCTTTCTGCGCGACGAACAGACCAAGGTCTCGCGCGTGCTGGTCCAGAACGCGTTCACAGGCGCTCGCCTCGCGCCGCGGATCGGCGCGGCGGTGGCCCAAGCGATCGAAGCCGACTTCGTGCGCCGCCTCGCGGAAGTTCCGGATCGCTTCCGGGATCAGGTCCCGGTCACCGGCGGCAAGGAGGCGATCCTGCGCGGGATCGAAGACTTGCGCAGGGGCACGCCGAACTACGATCGCATGAGCGCGCCGCTCGCCGCCAAGATTCATCGCCAGCTCGACGAATTGCATGCGACGTTCCTGGCGCTCGGCGCGATCGAATCGATCTTCTTTCGCGGCGTGGGCCCCGGCGGCTACGACATTTATGGCGCCAAGTTCGAGAATGGCACGGCGGAATTCCGTCTGCTGCTCGAGCCCGACGGCAAGGCCGGCGACGTGATCTTCCGGGCAGACGGCAACGATGAGCTCGGCGGCATCGCCGCCTGCGTGGAGGAGGCGAATGTGCGCGGCCGCGCCGGCACCTCGCCGATCCGGATCATGGTCTATAACGAGATGGGCGACGACATCCAGGTCTTCAATCTTGATGCAGACGGCAATCGCAGGACGCAGAGTGTCGTCAGGGCCAACATGTCCTGGGCCGCTTCGACCACCGTGAACAATCCTTGGGTGATTGCCGACAAATCGGGCCGATGTCTGGAGATCCTGCTGCCGGGCCGGCAGACACGCTTCCATAATGTCGAGGCTTCGAACCGCGGCGCGAGGCCCGGGCGCGCCGCACGTCGCGCCGTTCCGATCGCCAATGGTGAGGAGATGCTGCGGCGCTATATCGAGGGCGTCGGCAAGGGGCAGCCGGACTACGACCACATGACGTCAGAGGTCGCCGACATTACGCGTCAGCAGCTTCCGTTCGATCGGGCAATCCTGGCGCGGCTAGGTGCGTTGCGTGCGGTCTCCTTCCGCGGCGTCACCGCGCTCGACAGCGACATCTACATCGCCCAGTTCGCCAACGGCTCGGCGGAGTGGCGCATCGGCGTCAGGAACGGCACGATCACCAAGATCGCGCTCGGGCCGAATTTCTAGGACTGCCGCGGACGCCCGGCTGTTGAGCTCCCGATTTCTTGACCGCGACGCCTCGGTCTCTGCTTGCGAGGTCGTAGCCGTAATGTTACGGTGTGTAGCATTACGGTTCGTAGCTTCGCCCGTCGGCAGGATCGAAAGAATTGGGTGTTCGTCATGAGCAATTCTGCAAAGGCCGAGTCTGTGCTGGCGCTTCATCGCTTCGGGATGGGGCCGCGACCGGGATCGATCGCGGCGATCGGGACCGACCTGCGCGGTGCCTTGATCGCCGAGCTCGACCGGCCGCTGCTCTTACCTGCCGCTGCCAGCCTTCCCTCCAGCGCGAAGGCCTATCGTACCGTGGCCGACGCCAATGCGCGGCGGACGGCGCGCGCCAAGCAGGCCCAGCAGCAGGCAAAGAAGCAGCAGATGGCTGCGACGCCCGTCATGTCGGAGGACCAAGCGCAGACGCAGGGGCAAGCGGCGGGCCAGAGCGCAGAGAAGGATGCTGCCGAGATGGCGGCGAAGCAGGCGGCTGACGCCGTTCCTGATCCCGGACGTCCCATCTACTTGCAGGAAGCCAAGCTGCGCACGGAGGCCGCGCTCGCCGCCGACATCGGCTTTGCCGAGCGGTTGGTGTGGTTCTGGTCCAACCACTTCTGCATCTCCGCCAACAAGATCCAGAGCATGTCCGGCGCCTATGAGCGCGAGGCCGTTCGCGCCAATGCGCTCAGCCGCTTCGTCGACCTGCTCCAGGCCGTGGAGGGCCATCCGGCGATGCTGTTCTATCTCGACAATCTCGGCTCGATGGGTGCGAACTCGATTGCCGGCATCAATCGCAGCCGCGGCCTCAACGAGAACATTGCGCGCGAGATCATGGAGCTGCATACGCTCGGCGTGCGGACCGGCTACACCCAGGAGGACGTGATCAGCTTCGCCAACGTCCTGACCGGTTGGACGCTGGTGCCGCCGGGCGCTGATCCCCAGCATGGCGGCGAGTTCACCTTCAACCCGCGGCTGCACGAGCCCGGCGAACAGACCGTGCTCGGCAAGCGCTACGAGCAGGAGGATGCCGAGCAGGGCCGCGCCGTGCTGCGCGACCTCGCTGCGCATCCGGCGACCGCGACCCATGTCGCGACAAAGCTCGCGCGCCATTTCGTGGCCGACGAGCCGCCGCCGGCGCTGGTCGAGCAGATGGCGAAGACCTTTCGCGACACCGAGGGCGATCTCAAGCAGGTCGCGATCGCGATGGTGTCGTCGGATGAAGCGTGGCGCGGGCCGCCGTCAAAACTCAAGCGTCCCAGCGAATGGGTCGTCGGCATGGTGCGCGCAACGGGCATCACGATCGTCGATCCCACGCGTTTCACCGGCAGCCAGGAGCTGCTCGGCGAGGCGCTGTGGCGCCCGCCGGCGCCCAAGGGTTATCCGGACGACGAGGCAAGCTGGATCGACGGCGTCGGCCGGCGGCTCGACGTCGCCAACAATTTTGCCGAGCGCATCACCGGCACGGCCGATCCGCAAGCCATCATCGAGGACGTCTTCGCATCCGAGATCTCGCCGGAGGTGAAGCAGGCGGTCGGCCGCGCCGAGAGCCGGCATCAGGCGCTCGCGCTGTTGTTCATGTCGTCGGATTTTCAGAGGAGGTAAGCATGGGCTTCGTCAATCATCTGCCGACGCGGCGCGAACTCCTTGTCGGCTCCGGCGCGCTGTTCGCGTGGAGCCAGATGCCGAGGCTCGCGCGCGCGGAAGGGCGCGATCCGCGCCTGCTCGTCATCGTCCTGCGCGGTGCGCTCGACGGGTTAGGCGCCGTCGCGCCGGTCGGCGATCCCGACTGGATCGGCTTGCGCGGCGATCGCGCGCTGGTGCTGGACGGCAAGCCGCCGGCTCTGCCGCTCGATTCCTTTTTCGCGCTCAATCCGGCGATGCCGAACCTGCATCGGCTCTACAAGACCGGCAAGGCCTCGATCGTCCACGCCACCGCGACGCCCTATCGCGAGCGCTCGCATTTCGACGGCCAGGACGTGCTGGAAAGCGGCATGTCCAAGCCCGGCGCGATCGGCTCGGGATGGCTCAACCGCGCGCTGGTCGCGCTGGAGTCTGGCGGGCGCGTCGACCCGCGCGGCAGCCGCGCGCTCGGCATCGGCTCGGTGACTCCGCTGGTGGTGCGCGGCTCCGCGCCGGTGATGACATGGGTGCCGCAAAAACTGCTTCCGGCGAGCGAAGACACGCAAAGCCGCTTGCTCGATCTCTACCGGCACACCGACCCGAAGCTCGCGACCGTGCTTCAGGCGCGCATGAAGCTCGCTTCGCTCGGCGGCGCGCCCGGCACGGGCGATCCGATGTCGGACGATCCGACATTGATGCCGCCCGGCATCGCGCGTGTGCGCGCGTACTTCGCCGAAGCGGCCGGCACCGCCGCGCGTTATCTCGCCAAGCCCGACGGTCCGCGCGTCGGCGCCATGGGCTTTGTCGGCTGGGACACGCACATCGCGGAAGGCGCGGCCTCGGGCCAGCTCTACAATTTGCTCGGCGCACTCGACGGCGCGTTTGCCGCGATCGAGACCAACATGGGCGAGGCGTGGAACGAGACGGTGGTGGCCGTCGTGACCGAGTTCGGCCGCACCGCGCGCATCAACGGCACCCAAGGCACGGACCACGGCACCGGTACGGTTGCCTTCCTGGTCGGGGGCGCGCTCGCGGGCGGTCGCATGATTGCGGACTGGCCGGGCCTGAAGTCCGCGCAACTCTTGGAGGATCGCGACCTCAAGCCGACCACCGACTTGCGCGCCGTGCTGAAGGGGTTGCTCAGGGATCACCTGCGCGTCGAGGAGAAGGTGCTCGCCGAAACGGTCTTCCCGGGTAGCGCGGACGTCAAACCCATGGGGGGCCTCGTCGGCTGACGGCGCGGCTCCTCGCAACCGGACCGGGTTCATGATGTGCACATTGACACAGCGGCAGCTCGACTTTCTCGCCAGCCTGAAGACGGGCTGGCAGCTGCTCTATCGGCGCGAGTTGGCGCGGCTCCTCGAGGGTGAGGCCGATACCGGTGGGGAGAGGCCGGACACGCGCCCGATCATCTGGCGCGCCGCATCAGGCTGATTTTCGCGGGCCTGTCCCGTTCTAGGACATGCGACTGTGGTGGAATCGTCACAGCCGGCGCGAAACGGCCGTGGCCGCAGGCCCGCTTTTGTTCCGACAAGGTTCTGCCCTCATTGCCCACCGAACATGAGGCGTTCGGAGGGGCGTATCATGTCTCGCTTTGCACGTGCCGAAAGGGTCTGGATTTCCCCCGCATCCTCGTGCCGCCAGCCGACCCGGCTGCTGCTTGCAATCATCGGCGCCGCGTCGCTCGCTGCTTGCGCGCAATCGCCGGTTGGCCGTCAGAAGGCCGATCTTGCCGGCACGAGCCGGCAGGCCGCGGTCGAGCGGCCTCACCGGCTGCAATCGGTGGCGGCGCTGCATCCCCGCCCGATCAGCCGGGTGCGTGTGCCTGATAGTGCCGCTTCCCGTGGCGTTGCGAGCTTCTACTCGGATACGGAGACCGCGAGCGGCGAGAAGTTCGACAAGAACGAATTGACCGCGGCGCATCCGACCCTGCCGTTCGGCACGCGCTTGCGCGTGACCGATGTTTCCAGCGGCCGCTCGGTGACCGTCAAGGTCAACGATCGCGGACCCTATATTCGCGGCCGCGTGGTCGATGTCTCGCCTTCGGCTGCCGAAGCGCTCGGCATGGTCGACAGAGGCATCGTCAATGTCCGGCTCGACGTCGTGCAATAAGCGCGGTCCATCGACATCAACGTGCCGCGCTTAACCGGCTGTTAGCCGCTGTGAGGCACGATGGTCGCCCGAGCAAATCGGGGCTCTCGGGGAGGTGGCGTTTGAATACGATCCAGTATCTCGAAGATCAGGCTGCGCGCGCCGAGCGGCTCGCCAAACGGATCACGGATGCACTGACGATCGCAAAGCTGCTGACCTTCGCGGGCGAACGCCGCCGGGAGATCGAGGTCATTGCCGGCACGCGGCGGCGCGCTTAATTCTCACGACCGATACGTATGGCTCTCGACGAAATCGCTGAGATAGTCGGGCAGCGTCACGCCATCGATGTCGCAGCGCGCCTGGATTTCGCCGGCGATCTCGGTCGAGATGTCCTTCATCCAATGTTCGAGGGTGTTGAAGGAAATCACCTTGATCGGGTCGTTGAAGCAGCCGGCGACGAGCTCGCGGATGGTGGCTTCGATGTCGCTTCGCTCGATAGGGATCTCGGTCGCCTTGTCGCGGCGATCGATCACCACGAACAAGGTCTGGTCTGCGCCATAAGGCACGGTCGGATCTGGCATGTTGGTTTCAAGCATCGCAGGCACTCACGCCTTGACTTCCGATCTGCGATAACGGGAAAAACCGGGAGAAGGTTCCTGCGTTGGTGAGAAGCTTGGCATCCGCGTCCAGCCAGAGCTTCAGCACGCAATCAGAGAAACTCCCTCAGCCGAAACAGCTCGGTGACGTGCTCGGGCGACAGGATATCCGTAACCAGCGGCGGCTGCGGCGCCGTATGAATCTCGTAGAGATGTCGGGTCGCTTCAGGCTTTTCCATGAAAGCCGAGATGCACTCGTCGAGCGTGCCTTCGCTCACCTGGTAGGAGGCTCTATCCGGCCTCCGCTGATTTGCAAGCGATGGCCATTTATGCAGCGCGGCGAGCGCGCCGAAGTCGACCTTGGTATCTGTAACTAACGCATCTCCCATCGCCCCGCCTCACGCCAAAAGAACCCCAGCACACAAGCTTGCGTGCCGGGGCCCACACCAATCGCTGCATCTCAATGCCACGAGCACCCAACGCGGCGGCCGGGAAATAGTTCCCGGCCGCCTTGTCGCTCTTAACTCGCGGCCGCCGCGATTCTGTGCCCCGGGCTGGTGTGTCCGTGGCTGTTCTCGTCGTCACGCCTCACCTCCGGGGGAAGCCCGGCGAAGCGCCGCAAGGCTTCGGCCATCTGCACCCGGCCCTGGACGCCGGTGATCACCACGTCCGCCATCGTGAAGGATGAGTGGAAATGACCGCGCGCCCTGAGCAGCTCGACCGGGACGCCGGCAGCCGCCATCGCATCGGCATAGGCGATGCCCTCGTCGCGCAGGGGATCGAACTCGCAGGTGACGACGAAGGCCGGCGGCAGGCCCGCAACCTTGCCGCGCAGCGGGGAGACGCGCGGATCGGTGCGGTCGGCCGGCGAGCAGTAGAGATCCCAGAACCAGTACATCAGCGAGCGCGTCAGGAAATAGCCGGTTGCATTGTCGTCATAGGAAGGACGATCGAACGTGCAGTCGGTGACCGGGCAGACCAGGAGCTGGCCAGCGATCTCCGGCCCACCGCGGTCGCGCGCGAGCTGGCAGGTGACGGCGGCGATGTTGCCGCCGGCGCTCCAGCCTGAGATCAGCACCGGGCCGGGCTTACCGCCGAGCTCTTCCGCATGCTCGGCGATCCAGCGCGCCGCCGCGTAGCCGTCCTCGGCCGCAGCCGGGAAGCGATGTTCGGGCGCATGGCGATAGCCGACGCTGACGAAGATCATGCCGGTTCGCCGCACCATGTCACGGCAGAACGGATCGTCGGACTGCTCGTCGCCCAGCACCCAGCCGCCGCCATGGAAATAGACCACGACGGGATGTGGCCCCGGCGTTGCCGGCCGGTACAGGCGATAGGGCAGGGGACCATCGGTGCCGGGCAGGGTGCCGTCGACGACGGCATCGATCGGCCGTCCCGCGGGGCGGCCCTTGTTGAACTCGTTGACGAAGGCGCGCGCGTCAAGCGCGCCCATCGACTCGATCGGCGGCAGGTTCAATTGCCCGAGCAGGTTCAGCACCAGCCGCACGTCGGGCTGCAGCCGCACCACCTCGCCGTCATTGCATTGCGCGGTGACGTCGGGACCGGCGAGGTTGAATCCGAGCATGCCGCGGCTGACGACCTCGTCGCAGATGCTGCGATAGGGGCCGACGCCGCCGGTATAGGGCATCAGACCCTGCACCTTGCCGGGCACGTTGGCGCCCGTGTACCAGGTGTTGGCGAGCCGGTGCAGCGTCAGCGTCGAACAATCGGCCATGTGCCGGCCCCAGCCCGCCTGCGCCGTCCCGGTGGCTTCGACCGTGGTGAAGCCGGCGTCGCGCAACGCGGCGAGGCGGTCGACGACCCAGTCCACATGCTGCTCGATCGACACTGCCATGTTCGACAGCACCGACGGGCTGCCGGGTCCGGTGATCATGAAGAAGTTCGGGAAGCCCGCGACCGTGAGCCCGAGATAGGTCTGCGGTCCCTGTGCCCAGACATCGGTCAGCGACTTGCCGCCGCGCCCAGTGATCGGATGTACGGCCCGGATCGCGCCGGTCATGGCGTCGAAGCCGGTCGCAAACACGATGACGTCGACGTCGAAACTGCGCTTGCCGGTGGTAATGCTATCAGCGGTGATTGCCTTGATCGGCTCCTGCCGCAGATTGACCAGCGTGACGTTTGGCCGGTTGTAGGTCGCGTAGTAGTTGGTGTCGAGGCAGGGACGCTTTGCGCCGAAGGGATGGTCGTGCGGCATCAGTGCCGCTGCGGTCTCGGGGTCCTTCACGATCGTCCCGATCTTCTCGCGAATGAGGTCGCAGATCAGCGTGTTGCCGTCGATGTCGACGCCCTGATCGGCCCAGAGCTGGGTGAGGATGTAGACGAGATCGCCTTTGCCCCACGCCTCCTCGAAACGGGCGCGCCGTTCGGCGTCGCTCAATTGCCAGCTCACGGCCATCTGCTGCGGGTAGGGCACACCGGTCATCGACTGGCGCGCCTGCTCGCGGTAGGCCGCGCGGTCGCCCTGCAAAAGGCTCGTGCGGTCCGAGGGTGAGGGACCATTATGCGCAGGCAGCGCGAAATTCGGCGTGCGCTGGAACACGGTCAAATGCGAGGCCTGCTCGGCGATCAGGGGGATCGACTGGATGGCGGACGAGCCCGTGCCGATTACTGCGACGCGCTTGCCGGCGAGCTTCACTCCATCATGCGGCCAGCGCCCGGTGAAATAGACCTCGCCCGTAAAATCCTTGACGCCGTCGATCTCCGGCGGCTTCGGCGCGGAGAGGCAGCCGGTCGCCATGATGTAATAGCGGCAGGAAATCGGCGCGCCGTTATCGGTCGCAAGTTGCCAGCGCTCGGTCGCTTCATCCCATTTGGCTTCAGTGACCTTGGTCTTGAAGCGGATGTCGCGCCTGAGATCATAGCGGTCGGCGACGAAGCCGAGATAGCGCAGGATTTCCGGTTGGGTTGCGTATTTCTCCGACCATGTCCAGGCCGTCTCGAGCTCGGGATCGAAGGTGTAGCTGTAGTCGATGGTCTGGATGTCGCAGCGCGCGCCGGGATAGCGCTTCCAGTACCAGGTGCCGCCAACATCGCCGGCCTCTTCGAGAGCGATCGTCGTGAAGCCGGCCTTGCGCAGGCGATGGAGAAGATAGAGGCCCGCAAAGCCGGCACCGATCACGGCGACGTCGACCTGCTGGGTGGTTCCCTGGCTCGCGTCAGAGGCACGCGTCGCGACCATTGCGTCAGGCATGGCATTCCTCCCGTGCGTTTGTTTTGACGGCAGGCTATCGCCGCAGGTCCGGCTTGTCATCAGAGCAAGTGCAATCTTCGGTAGCCGTTTGCGGCGTCACCGTGGCGACGCGAACCTTGCGACAGCACACGCATCGCGACGCACAATGGCAGTGATTTTCCGGGCTAATCAGCCCCGATCCGTCTGTGTATGCTGCCGTTTCGTGCCACGCGTACCGACCGGGCGTCATGACAGAGCTGAGCGAGCGGACCAAAGCCAACATGGACGTCGTCCTGGAGGAGACGTGCCGCCAATTGCCGCACGGTGGCGATCATGACAGCCGCAGGTTCATCGCCGAGCGCCTGATCGAGGCGGCGCAGTCCGGGCATTCCACGCTCGGTGAACTCGGTATCGTCGCGCGACACGCGATCGCGGAGCTCACCGGCAAGAGGGGGTGAGCGCGGCCCGCGAGGCTTGCCTCGGCACCGGCGGCAGACGTAACCTGCAAGGGAACCTCTCCGCGCATCGAGATCCCCAAGATGCGGTCCTTGCTTGCGCTCGTTGCGGCCTCCGCATTGCTATGCTGCGCCGGTTCGGCGGCCGCCCAGTCGGTCGGCCAGTTTCCGTTTGCCCTGACGCGTGAGGGGCAGATGCTCGGCGCCGTCGAGGGCGAGGTGGCGTCCTTCAAGGGGCTCGCCTACGCCGCGCCGCCGATCGGCGCACTGCGCTGGCGTCCGCCGCGGGCTACAGCTGAGAGTTCGGAGATGCGCACCGCCTACGACTATGGCGCGCCCTGCCTCCAGCCGTCGCTGCCAAGCACGAGCGAGGATTGCCTTACGCTCAACGTGTTTCGTCCCTTTGGCGTCGACGGCCCGTTGCCGGTGATGGTGTTCATTCATGGCGACGCCTTCGTCACCGGCACCGCCAGCGATCCGATGTACGACGGCGCGAAGCTCGCGCAGGCCGGCCTGATCGTGGTCACCATGAACTTCCGCCTCGGCGCACTCGGCTGGCTCACGCATCCTGCACTGTCGGACGTCGGCTCGGGCAATTACGGCTTGATGGACCAGATCGCGGCGCTGCATTGGGTGCACGACAACATCGCGGCCTTCGGCGGCGATCCGAACAATGTCACCCTGTTCGGCAGCGGCGCAGGTGCAACGTCGATCGCGCTGCTGATGTTGTGTGCGCAAGCGCGCGATCTGTTTCAGAAAGCCATTCTGCAATCGGTGCCGGGCCGTGCACGTCTGCGCTCGGCGCAAGAAGCCGAGGCTGTAGGCAGGCAGTTCGTCGCGGCGCTCGGGCAGGAGGCGGATTTGCGCGCAGTGGAACCGGCGCGGCTGCTTGCCGCCGAAAAAAATCTGCTCGAAAGATCGTCGCGCAGCTTCACGCCCGCGGTGGACGGAAATCTGGTGACGGAGAACGTTGCCGCAGGATTTGCGGCGAGACACGAGAGCCGCATTCCCTTGATCATCGGCTCAAATGACGACGAGACGCGTTTTGACGGAGAACTCGACATCAAAGAAGAGCTTGCGTCCTCGGGCGAGAGCATCGACGAGCTGCGCCAGTTCTATCCCGACGTCGCGCGGCCCTCGGAGCTTGCGGCCAGGTTCTACACCGACAAGGTCTTCTCCGAGCCGGTGAGGTTGCTGGCCCATTTACATGCCGCTACCGGTACGCCGACCTTCCGCTATCGCTTCGCCTATCTGCCCGAAGCGCGGCGCGGAAATCCCGACGAAGGGCACGGTCGGGAGCTCCAGTTCATCTTCGGCGCGGAAGGCGTGCCGGGCGCCGGCATCTTCTCGCGGCGGGATCGCGAGGTCGCAAACCGCATGCGCGCCTACTGGACCAACTTCGCGAGGACCGGCGATCCCAACGGCCCCGACCTGCCCCGATGGGACGCAGCCGCAATCCGCGATCGCCTGCTGCTGATCGCGAATGATCACATGGCGAGCGGTGACGACCCCTGGTCGGAGCGCCTGAACCGGCTCGCGCGCTAGATGTACAAAAACGAGTTGAATTCAGGCCGCGAGTTCGACGCGCGGCGCCAGGCTCAGCCGGTCTTCTTCGAGATAGTCCATCGCGCCGTCCTTCTCGACGGCGTAGAACTGCTGGCCTTCCTTCGACCTGAAGGCCGCGCGAACGACGCCGCGGCGGCCCTTGTCACTGTTGACGACGTCCCCCAGCCCAAACTTCTTCATCTCACGTCTCGCTTGTCTTCAGGCCGATGCCTTCGGCCACGCCGGCGATTTTGGGCGGCGAATCGTTAACGGCTTGCTAACCATACGGGTTTGCCTATGCTCGCCGCGGATCGCGCGGCTGCTACACGCGCATGTTGCCAACGAGACGAGCCCGATGACGCGATTGCCGACCTTCTTCCTGTCGCATGGCGGCGGCCCCTGGCCGTTCATGGAGGATCGACGGGTACAATATGCGAAGACCGCGCAGGAGTTCCGCCGGCTGCCGCAGCTCCTGCCGGCGCAGCCGAGGGCGGTGCTCGTCATCACCGGCCATTGGGAGGCCGACGCGTTCACGGTGTCGACCGCGGCGCATCCGCCGATGGTGTACGACTATTACGGTTTTCCCGAGCACACCTATCAGGTCAAATATCCGGCGCCGGGTGATCCTGACCTCGCTGCGGAGGTGAAGGCGCTGCTCACGCGCGCCGGCCTCGACTGCCGGGAGGATGCCAATCAGGGTTTCGACCACGGCACCTTCGTGCCGCTTGGACTCATGTATCCGAACGCGGACATGCCGATCGTGCTGTTGTCGTTGAAGTCGAGCTACGATCCGGCCGAGCACATCAGGGTGGGGCAGGCGATCGCCTCGCTGCGCGATGAAGGCATTCTGATCGTCGGCAGTGGGCTCACCTATCACAACATGCGCGGCTTCGGGCGGGCGGAGTCCAAGCCGGTCTCCTACGATTTTGAGGCCTATCTGAACGAGGCCATCAGCCATCCGGATGCGGCGCGCCGCAACGCGATGCTGGTCGACTGGGAGAACGCACCCAGCGCGCGCCTCGCCCATCCGCGCGAGGACCACCTGCTGCCGCTGATGGTGACAGCCGGTGCCGCCGGCAGCGACATCGGCCATCGCGTCTTCGTCGACGAGGTCGCGAGCGTTGCGATGGCGTCGTACGCGTTCGGCGGCTGATCCTGCTTGCCGCAGCTGACCGGGCTATCGCAAAATATCGAAAACAACCCCATGCAAAGTAGAATTGCTTAGTAAAAATGGCTTTGTAGAAGGGCTTTGGCCGGGCTGGATGTTCGAGCGGATCCCGAAGTTTGACACGTCGGGCAAAACAGCGGCAAAATTCGATCATGGCGCCGGTGACCGCGCGCTATGGATCAGGCATTCCTCGGGAGGAGCTGCGAACAGGAGGAGGTGGAGAACCTCAGCCGTATCTCAGCTTCATGACCAGAATGCCGCCGGCCAGTAGCATGGTGATGGCATTGGCGGCGACCAGCGGGGCGTCGCCGCAAAGCAGGCCGTAGACCAGCCAGAGCGCCAGGCCCAGCACCATGACCAGGAACATGCCGAGCGAAATGTCCTCGGTCGAGCGGGTCTTCCAGACCTTGATGAATTGCGGCGCGTAGGCGGCGGTGGTGCAGGTGGCGGCGGCAAAGCCGAGCAGCTTGATCGCGAAGGGGTCCATGCCGATTCTATAGCATGGATTCGACGGTGGTCATGCGTCCGCCGGAACGCTTAACCGCGGCGGGACGCCATGAGGCCGCGATACAGCGTGGCATAGTCACCCGCCCGGTTGCGCCACGACACGTCGGTCGACAGTCCGCTCAATTGCAGCCGCCGCCATGTCACCTTGTCGTGGAAGACGACGTTGGCCTTGCGCAGCGTGCCCGCGAGAGCGTCCGCCGTCACCGGGCCGAACTTGAAGCCGGTGGCATCGTGGCCTGATATGTCGGCCTCGCCGATATCGACGATGGTGTCCTCGAGGCCGCCGACGCGGGCCACGATCGGCACCGCGCCATAGCGTAGCGCGCATAGCTGCGTCAGCCCGCACGGCTCGAACCGCGACGGCACGACGAGCGCATCGGAGCCGGCCTGGATCAGGTGCGCGAGAATCTCGTCATAGCCGATCAAGACCCCGATACGTCCCGGATGCGCGCGGGCGGTGGCCTGATAGCGTTCCTGGAGATCGCGATCGCCGCTGCCGAGCAGCGCCAGCTGCATGCCTTCGCCGAGGATGGTTGGAATGGCCTCGAGCAGGAGATCGAGTCCCTTCTGCCAGGACAGCCGGCTGATGACGCCGAGCAGGGGCGTTTCCGGCGAGGAAACGAGATTGAACTGCTGCTGGAGCACAGCCTTGTTCGCGGACCGAAACGCCAAATCCTCCGCGCTGAAGCGATAGGCGATGTGCGGGTCGGTCTGCGGATCCCATACCGATATGTCGATACCGTTGAGGATGCCGCTCAGCACGCTGGCGCGCGCGCGCAAGAGGCCGCCGAACCCCATGCCGCCTTCATCGCTCTGGATCTCCTGCGCATAGGTCGGCGAGACCGTGGTGATGCGGTCGGCGAACTGGAGACCCGCCTTGAGAAAGCTGATGCCGCCGAAATATTCGAGGCCGCTGACGTCGAACGCCCCCCAGGGCAGGCCGATCGCGCCGATCAGCTCGCGCGCGAACTTGCCCTGATAGGCCATGTTGTGAATGGTCATCACGGTGCCGGGCCGCGGACGGTTGTCATAGTGCAGGTAGGCCGGCGCGAGCCCCGCCTGCCAGTCATGGGCATGCACGATGTCGGGCACGAACGCAGGAATGAGCCCGTGGCCGATATCGGCCGCAATGCGCGACAATGCGGCGAAGCGCACGCCATTGTCCGGCCAGTCGACACCGTCGGCCGTCACGTAAGGATTGCCGGGCCGGTCGTAGAGATGCGGCGCGTCGAGCACGAACAGATCGAGCCCGTCGCGGGAGCCTGCAAGCAGGCGTCCAGGCCCGCCAAAATAGTCCGGCCAGCGCCGGATTTCATCGGCGCCCGAGAGCAGCCGCATCACGTCAGGATAACCCGGCATGAGCGTGCGCATCTCGACGCCATGCGCCTTCAGTGCAATGGGCAGCGCGCCGGCGACATCCGCGAGGCCGCCGGTCTTGACGATGGGATAGACTTCAGAAGCGACCGCGAGGACGCGAACGGGCGTCATGTGTTGAGCCTGTCGATCATCGGCTGGGTGATGAGCGAGACGCCCTGCTCGGTGGTGCGGAAGCGCCTGGCGTCGAGTTCAGGATCCTCGCCGACGACGAGCCCTTCGGGGATCTCCACGCCGCGGTCGATCACGACATTCTTCAGCTGTGCGCCGCGCCCGACATTCACGTACGGCATGATCACGGCGTTCTCGACATTGGCATAGGAGTTTATCCGCACGCCGGTGAACAGCAGCGAGCGGCGCAGCGAGGCGCCGGAGATGATGCAGCCGCCCGAGACCAGCGAACTCACGGCCTGACCGCGACGGCTCTCCTCGTCGTGAACGAATTTGGCGGGCGGCGTGATCTCCGAATAGGACCAGATAGGCCAGGCGCGGTCGAACAGGTCGAGCTCCGGCACCACGTCGGTGAGGTCGATATTGGCGGACCAATAGGCGTCGACCGTGCCGACGTCGCGCCAGTAGGCGCGGGGATCGCTGCCGGAGCGGACGCAGGAGGTGGAGAACTGGTGCGCAATGGCGCGGCCATTCTTGACGATGTAGGGAATGATGTCCTTGCCGAAATCGTGGTTTGAGTTCGGATCTTCGGCGTCGCGCTTGAGCTCGTCGAACAGGAATTTTGCGTCGAACACGTAGATGCCCATGCTGGCGAGCGAGACGTCCGGCTTGCCCGGCATCGGCGGCGGATCGGCGGGCTTCTCGAGGAACGACTGAATCCAGCCGTTCTCGTCGACATGAATGATGCCGAAGCCGGAGGATTCCGCGCGCGGCATTTCGAGGCAGCCGACCGTGACGTCGGCGCCGCTGTCGACATGCTGCCGCAGCATCACCTCGTAATCCATCTTGTAGATGTGGTCGCCGGCGAGCACCACGATGAAGCGGCAGGCATGCGACTCGATGATGTCGATGTTCTGGTAGATCGCGTCGGCCGTGCCGACATACCACATGCTCTCCGACACGCGCTGGCTGGCCGGGAGGATGTCAAAGCTCTCGTTGCGCTCGGGGCGGAAGAAGTTCCAGCCCATCTGAAGATGCCGGATCAGGCTGTGCGCCTTGTACTGGGTGGCGACCGCGATACGGCGGATGCCGGAGTTCACCGCGTTGGACAGCGCGAAATCGATGATGCGGGATTTGCCCCCGAAGTAGACCGCGGGCTTGGCGCGCCGGTCGGTCAGCTCCAGGAGCCGGCTGCCGCGCCCGCCGGCCAGGACGAACGCCAGCGCTTGGCGGGCAAGCGGCTCAGGTCTCGCGGCACTCATGTCAACCTCCCAAACTCCGGCGCTTCGCGAGAAGCCTCTCGGCCGCGCACATTGGAACCGATAGTAATGGCACGAATAGTCAATCGGGAAGGTGGTTGTTGGTTGCGAACGCGCGGGAAGCTTAATGCTTTGCCGCCGTGATCGGGCTCCAGGCGCCGTCGTACCGGCGTCACATCGGCGCGGAACGAGACACGTAGATCCCGTCGCATGTCGGTGACCGGCTGATCACAAGGGAGGCATGTATGGGAGTCTTGTGCGCTGCACGCAAAATCGCCTCTTTGACTCGGCGCCGGGATGCCCGATCATGGCGTACGATCCTTTCCAAGCGAGACGTCAAACAGGGAGCAAGACGATGAGGATCTGGAAAGCGTTAATTGCCTGTTCGCTGGCGGGCGTGGTCACGGCCGGCCAAATCGAGCAGGCGTCGGCGGCTCCGCTGCCAACCAATGTCGCGACCATGAAGGCCGCGGCTGGCGATGATCTCACGCAGGTGCATTGGCGCGGCGGCGGTTGGGGATGGGGCCTGGGCGGCCTCGCGGCCGGCGCGATCATCGGCAGCGCCATCGCCGGCGGGCCTTACGGCTATTATGGCGGCGGCCCGTACTACGGCGGCTATGGCTATCCGGGGCCGGGCTACGGCTACGGTTATGCTCCGGCCTATTATGGCTCTGGCTACGGGCCGTATTACGCGCGCCCGCGGTATTACGGCTACAGGTCATATCGCCCGTATTATGGCATTAGCTATGGCTACTATCGGCCATACCGCGCCTATCCGCGTCCCTATTATCGCGGATATTGGTGATCGCGCCGCGGCTGGAGCATGATCCGGAAAAGTGCGCAGCGGTTTTCCGAAAAGATCATGCTCGAACAAAAGGCTAGAGCGAGAGCCAGACGATCAGGCTCATGCACGCGAAATGCGCGAGCACGATCGCGGCGAGATGAAGCGGGCCGGCCTTGAAGCGAAGCCCGCGCACCTCGCCGCCTCCGGCTCTAGTTCGACCCGGCGGCCGCAGCGGTGAAGCTGCGGTCGACGGCTTGGCTCACGTCGAGCTTCTTCGGCAGGATGCCGTAGCGCGTCGAGCGGTCGGAGGCTTCCTGCACCTCCTTCACCACGTTCTCATCGATCACGATCGGGCTGGTGCGCTGCGCGGTGTAGGCCGACAGCAGCACGTCCTCCGGCAGCTTGGTCAGCTCGGCCGTGTTCTTCGCATACTCAGGCAAGTGATCCAGCGACCACAACCGCGCCTTGTTCAAACGCTGCACCAGATCCTGCACCGCCGCGCGCTTGGTGGCGATGGCGTTGTCGGAGGCGACGATGAAGGTGATGGTCGGCGTCAGGCCCTCGCCGTCGGCGATCACGCGAGCCTTGTCCTTGAGCGTCGCGAACGAGACGTAGGGCTCCCACACCGCCCAGGCGTCGATCGAGCCCGCCACCAGCGCGATCTTGGCATCGACCGGGCCGAGCGGCGCGAAGGTTGCTTCCTCGAGCTTGATCTGCGCCTTCTCCAGCGTCGCATCGATCAGGAACTGGCCCCAGCCGCCGCGCGTGCCGGCAAGGCGCTTTCCCTTGAGGTCGGCGGCAGACTTGATCGGCGAATCCTGGCGCACCAGGATCGCCTGCGTCTTTGCGTCCGACTTGGTGCCGCCGATCGCCTTGATCGGTGCGCCGGCCGCGTAGACCGAGAGAAACGAGAGGTCGCCGGTATAGCCGACGTCGAGCGCGCCGGCGTTGAGCGCTTCCAGGATCGGTGCGGCCGCGGGGAATTCCGACCATTCGATCTTGTAGGGCAGGTCCTTCGCATAACCTGAAATCTCGAGCAGCGAGCGGTTGCCGCCCTTCTGGTCGCCAACGCGCAGCACGATGGTGTCGGCCGCGAACGACGCGGCGGTCGTCGAGAAAATGACGGCGGCAGCGAGCAGCGATGCCGCGAGCCGGCGCGTGATGGGATGATCGTGGGAGTTGATGCTCATGTGGCCTGTCTTGTTGCCTTGCTCACGACGTGTGAGCGAACGATGCAGCGGGACGATCAAGTCTATGACCGCGTGATGCGCAGTCAATGAAATGGCCAACCGTATTGCGCGTGCGATGAGCAAGGACGTTTCAACGAACCCGTGCTTTCGAGAAGGCGGGGTGTCCGCGGACAAAAATGCACAAGAATGATGCGGGTGATGGAGTAGCGGCGGGATCGCGGACCGACGCGTCGGCGGAAATCCTTTCATCGTGTTCGCGCGCGTCGATGGAGAGAATGACTTCGCTGCGCGCCACATTCGAAATTCCATTTCATTGACGATGCGACCAACAGGCCGCATCATTTGCGCATCGCATCAACGCGGCGCGCGAAGCGCCGACGGAAAGATTTTCTCTCAACGCAGCTCCGCACGGAACATGCGCAACGCCAGACGTTGCGCAAACGGAGAAGCTGTGCCAGCAGGAGCCTGAGCCCGATGAACAACGAGACCAAGCGCAGCGGGTCGAGCCTCGACCGGCGCCATTTGCTCCAGGCGGGACTCGCGGCGGCTTTCGCCGCGCCGCTCGGAGCGCTGGGCGCGCAGGCTTTCGCGCCGCGCGCGATCGCGCCCGGCGTCGACTTCTCGGAGTTTCCGCTCTGCCAGGCCGCCTCCGATGGCCCCACGCTCACCGGCGCGCCGCGCAAGCTGAAGCTGTCGTGGAACGCGGGCGCGGTCTGCCTGGCACCGCTACCCGTCGCCATCGAGCACGGCTTCTTCCAGAAGCAGAATCTCGACGTCGAGCTGGTCAACTATTCCGGATCGACCGACCAGCTGCTCGAGGCGATCGCGACGGGAAAAAGCGATGCCGGCCTCGGCATGGCGCTGCGCTGGCTGAAGCCGCTGGAGCAGGGCTTTGACGTCAAGATCGCCGCCGGCACCCATGGCGGCTGCATGCGTGTGCTGACGCGCACCGATTCCGGCGTGAGCAAGCTCGCCGATCTGAAGGGCAAGATCGTCGCGGTCGGCGACCTCGCCGGTCCCGACAAGAATTTTTTCTCGATCCAATTGGCAAAACTCGGCATCGATCCCAACAAGGACGTCGACTGGCGCGCCTATCCCGGCAACCTGCTCAACGTCGCCGTGGAGAAGGGTGAAGTGCAGGCCTTCCTGTCGTCCGATCCACTGGCCTATCTCTGGCTAAAGGATACCCAGTACAAGGAAGTCGCCTCCAATCTCGACGGCGATTACCGCGACAAGAGCTGCTGCATCGTCGGCCTGCGCGGCAGCCTGGTGCGCGAGGAGCCGCAGGTCGCGCGCGCCATCACTCAGGCGCTGCTCGACGCCGCGGTGTTCACCTCGCAGAACCCGACGGTGGCGGCAAAGTCGTTCCAGCCCTATGCACCGAAGACGGCAACGCTTGCCGATATCGAGGGCATGGTGCGCTACCACACCCACCACCATCACCCCGTCGGCGAGGTGCTGAAGCGCGAGCTCAAGGCCTATGCCGACGATTTGAAGAGCGTCCAGGTCTTCAAGCAGAGCACCGATACCGCCAAATTTGCGGAGCGTATCTATGTCGACGTATTCGCTGTCTGACGGCCTCGCCTCGGGCGCGCCGCGGGTTTCGCGCACGCCGCTGCTTGCGAGCTGGGTCCGGGAATCCGGCGTGGGCATCCTCGCCAGCGTCGCGTGGATCGCCTTCGGCCTGTCCTGCCTGTTGTGGGAGGATGTCGGCGATTGGTCGCGCACCCGTTCGCTCGGCATTGCAGCCTTTATCGTCGCCGCGGTCGCCCTGTTCGGAACGGTCGGCGCCGATTATCTCGGCTCGGCAGGCCGCGGCTTGCGCAAGCGCGCGCCTTGGCTCGTCGCGCTCGGTGCGTTCCTGACGCTGTGGGAGCTCGCAACCGCAAAATTCGCCTGGCTGCCGCTGCCGTTCTTCCCGCCGCCGCAGTCGATCATCGAGGTTTATACCGACGATCTGCCAAAGCTGCTCGACAGCGTCTTTGCCTCGGTCAAGCTTCAGCTCGGCGGCTATCTGATCGGCGCCACGGTCGGCTTTCTGACCGGCGTTTCGATCGGCTGGTCGCGCGCGGTCGGTTACTGGGTGCATCCGGTGCTGCGTTTTATCGGTCCGCTGCCGGCGACCGCCTGGCTGCCGATCGCGTTCTTCACCTTTCCGTCGAGCTGGAGCGCCTCGACCTTCCTGATCGCGCTGGCAACCGGTTTCCCGGTCACCGTGCTGACATGGTCGGGCGTCGCGAGCGTCAGCAGCGCCTATTACGACGTCGCGCGCACGCTGGGGGCAAAGCCGTCCTTCCTGGTGCTGAAGGTCGCGATCCCTGCGGCATTGCCGCATGTGTTCGTCGGCCTGTTCATGGGGCTCGGCTCGTCCTTTGCCGTGCTGGTCGTCGCCGAGATGATCGGCGTCAAGGCCGGGCTCGGCTGGTATCTGCAATGGGCGCAGGGCTGGGCCGCCTACGCCAACATGTATGCGGCGCTGATCGTGATGTCGCTGCTCTGCTCGGGTGCCATCACGCTGCTGTTTGCAATCCGCGACCGCCTGCTGGTCTGGCAGAAGGGGACCGTCAAATGGTAGCCGCAGCTCTTGCCGAAGCCGCCGTTTATCCGGTGGCCGGCGCCGCGCTCGACATCGAGCAGGTCAGCCACGCCTTCGACATCGACGGTGCGGAGCTGCCGGTGCTCAGCGACGTCAGCATCTCCGTCGAGCCGGGCGAATTCGTCGCGTTGCTCGGCCCCTCCGGTTGCGGCAAGTCGACGTTGCTGCGCCTTGTCGCGGGCCTCGACAAACCCAGGGCAGGAACGCTGCGCGAGGACGAGGCCCGCATTACCCGCCCGCATCCCTCGCGCGTCGTCGTGTTCCAGGATCCGACGCTGTTTCCCTGGCGCTCGGTCTGGGACAATGTCGCGTTGGGGCTGGAAGCGCAGGGCATCCTGAAGAGCCAGCGGCAGCGCGTCGATGCCGCGCTCGATCTCGTCGGGCTGTCGGACTTCCGCACTGCTTATCCGCACCAACTCTCCGGCGGCATGGCGCAGCGCGTTGCGCTGGCGCGCGCGCTGGTCAACGATCCGAAAATCCTGATCCTGGACGAACCGCTTGGCAAGCTCGACTCGCTCACCCGCATCACCATGCAGGCCGAGCTGGTTTCGCTCTGGCAGCGCAAGGCCTTTACCACGCTGCTGGTGACGCATGATGCCGAGGAAGCGCTGGTGCTCGCCAACCGCGTCATCGTCTTCAGCGACCGCCCGGCACGGGTCAAGGCCGACATCCGGGTCGATCGGCCCTATCCGCGCCATCGCGGCGATCCGTATCTGGCGGACCTGCGCCGCCAGATACTTGGCCTGCTGGGGTTAGATGCCACATGGTGACTTCCGCAGCCAAAGGACGCGCGGCCCATAGCGAGCCCGACTACATCGCACGCGCCGAGGCGTTGGCCGAAGCCTTTGCCGCGCGAGCGGCCGAGCACGACCGTGCCGGCAGTTTTCCGTTCGAGAATTTTCGCGAACTCTCCCAGGCGGGCCTGCTGTCGCTGACGGTGCCGGCGGCTCATGGCGGAGCCGGCGCCGGCGCAAGGTACACCGCGCGCGTCCTCGGCATCATCGGCAAGGCCGATCCGTCGACGGCGCTGGTGCTGTCGATGCACTACATCAACCATCTGGTGATGGCGCGCAGCCCGACCTGGCCGGCGCGGCTGTCGCGCAAGCTGGCGCGCGAGTCGGTCGAAGGCCTTGCCCTTATCAACGCGCTGCGCGTCGAGCCCGAGCTCGGCTCGCCGGCGCGCGGCGGCCTGCCGGCGACGATCGCCAGGCGCACCGAGACCGGCTGGCGTCTCACCGGCCACAAGATCTATTCGACGGGATCGCCGATCCTGAAATGGTATCTGGTCTGGGCGCGGACCGACGAGGCCGAGCCGCGGGTCGGGCAGTTCCTGGTGCCGGCAGGACTACCGGGAACGCGCATCGTCGAGACCTGGGACCATCACGGCCTGCGCGCCAGCGGCAGCCACGACGTCATCTTCGACGACGTCGTCATCCCGCTCGATGCCGAGGTCGATATCCGCAAGCCTGCGGACTGGCGCGCCCCCGACGTCACGCAGGCGACCGTCCACACCGTCTTCGTCGCCGCGATCTATGACGGTGTCGCCCGTGCCGCGCGCGACTGGCTGGTGACCTTCCTGAAGCAGCGCGTGCCCGCGAGCCTCGGCGCGCCGCTTGCGACCTTGACTCGCGCGCAAGAAATTCTCGGCGCTATCGAGGCGCGACTCGCCGTCAATAGGCGGCTGATCGAGTCCTTCGCTCGTGATTTCGACGACGGGGTCCAGCTCTCCGCAGGCGAGTCCAACGTCATCAAGCTGACGGTGACCAACAATGCCGTTGCCGTGGTCGAGGACGCGCTGTCGCTCACCGGCAATCATGGCCTGAGCCGCGTCAATCCGCTGGAGCGGCATTATCGCGACGTCCTGTGTGGGCGCGTGCACACGCCGCAGGACGACTCCACGCGCATCGGCCTCGGCCGTGCCGCATTGGGACTTTAGGTTTCCGCCAAACAATCAGGGAGAAGATCGATGCCAATCGAGTTCATCGGCTTTATCAGCAACAACAATTCGTCCGAGACCGTCGTCCGCGAGGGTCCGATCCTCAACCCCACCCACATCGAGACGGTGGCGAAGGCGCATGAGAACGCCGGCTTCGATCGTGCACTGCTGGCGTTTCATTCCACGACGCCCGACGCGCTCCAGGTTGCCCAGCACGTCCTCAACGTCACCGACCGCCTCAACGTGCTGATCGCGCAGCGCCCCGGTTTCACCGCCCCGACGCTGCTGGCGCGGCAATTCGCTGCCCTCGACCAGTTCTCGCGCGGCCGCGTCGCGCTCCACGTCATCACCGGCGGCAACGCCACGGAGCTGCGGCAGGACGGCAACACGCTCGACGACAAGGACGAGCGCTACGCCCGGACCTCCGAGTTCCTCGATGTCCTCAGGCTGGAATGGGGCAGCGACAAGCCGTTCACCTACAAGGGCAAGTACTACCAGATCGAGAACGCCTTCTCGCAGGTGAAACCGTATCGCCCCGAGGGCATCCGGATCTATTTCGGCGGCGCCTCTGATGCGGCGATTGACGTCGCCGGCAAGCATGCCGACACTTTTGCGCTGTGGGGTGAATCCTACGCGCAGGTGCGTGACGTCACCTCCCGCGTCCACAACGCCGCGATCAGGCAGGGGCGTTCGACGCCGCGCTTCAGCCTCTCGGTGCGGCCGATCATTGCGCCGACCGAAAAGCAGGCCTGGGAAAAGGCGGAAGAAATTCTGGCGCGTGCCACCGCGCTTCAGGACAAGACCGGCTATCGCAAGCCTGCCGACGGTCACGCCACAGCAGGTGCGCGTCGTCTGCTCTCGCTCGCCGACCAGGGCAGTCGCATCGACAAGCGGCTTTGGACCGAGATCGCAAAGCTCACCGGCGCCAACAGCAACACCACCGCACTGGTCGGGACGCCCGAGCAGGTCGCCGAAGTCTTCGGCGACTATTACGACCTCGGCATCAGCCATTTCTTGATCCGGGGCTTTGATCCCCTGATCGACACCATCGAATATGGCCGCGAGCTGATCCCGCTGACGCGCAAGTTGATCGCCGAGCGCCAGGTCGCCCGCGGCGAGGCGGCGGAATGATCCGGTTGATGCTGGCCGGTGCGCTGCTGCTCGGTTCGTCCGAGCTGGCAGCCGCGCAAACCATCCTGCGTGTCGGCGACCAGAAGGGCAATTCGCAGGCCGTGATGGAGGCGGCAGGCCAGCTTAAGGATGTCCCCTACAAGATCGAGTGGAAGGAGTTTCCGGCGGCCGCGCCGCTGCTCGAAGCGCTCGGCGCCGGCGCGATCGAGACGGGGCTCGTCGGTGACGCGCCCTTCACGTTTGCTGCCGCCTCCGGCGCGCCGGTGAAGGCGATCGCCGCGATCCGGCAGACGCGCGAGGGGCTCGCCATCCTCGTGCCCGAGACTTCGCCGATCAAGACCTTCGCCGATCTGCGCGGCAAGAAGATCGCGACGGGCCGTGGCTCGATCGGTCATCAGTTGATCCTGGCCGCACTCGAGAAGAACGGCTGGAGTGCGAGCGACGTGCAGATCGCGTTCCTGGCGCCGTCGGACGCCAAGATCGCCTACACGCAAGGCTCGGTCGATGCATGGTCGACCTGGGAGCCCTATGTCAGCCAGGAGGAGGTGCTGTTCAAGTCGCGCCGCATCATCACCTCGGAAGGCCTGACGCCGGGCCTCAGCTTTCAGGTGGCGCGGCCCGACGTTATCCGCGACAAGCGCGCGGAGCTGACCGACTTCATCCGGCGCCTCACCGCGGCGCGGGCGTGGTCGCTGAACAACGTGAACGGCTACGCCGAGACTTGGGGCAAGCTGATGAACATCCCGACCGCGGTGCCCCTCAACTGGCTCTCGCGCGCAAAGATCCGGATCGCGGCGATCGACGACGGCGTGGTCGCGGACGAGCAGAGCACGATCGACCTGTATTTCCGCTGGGGCTTGATCAAGCAGAAGCTCGATGCGGTCGAGATCGTCGATCGCTCGTTCGCGGACGCGATCGCCAAGGCGGGGTTGTAAGCCATCAAGCCTTTCTCTCGCGTCCGGGGCACGAAATCTCACGGATCGCTCAAGTGCCCGTGAGACGAGGATAGCATTTCCAGAGCGATCGCCTCCTTCGACAGTTTCCTTCTTCGTTTCTGACCGACAGCAACACTCACATTGCTATTTGCATCGCGCCCCTTGCAGCGCGATCGATCCCGTCAAAAATCAAGCAGACGATCACATCGGGAGACCGACCATGGGCCTGCAAGAAACAAGAATCGAATCGCTTCCCTTCGTCACTGCCGAGCTCAACTATCTCGCAGCGGTTTCAGGCAAGCCGCGCACCTACGCTTTCGATCCGCCGCCGGGTGAGCCGAAGAGCACATCGCTGCCGGAGCCGCATCAGGTCCCGATCTTCGATGCGCGCCTGATCGCGAACAATTTCTCGCTCGATCGCGAGGGTTTTGCACTGGTGCGCCATCCGAACCAGGTCAAGGACTTTTACAACGACGATGAGGTGAGGGCGGTTTACTATCCCGCCGTGGAGGCCTTCCTGCGCGCGACGCTGAAGGCCGATCGCGTCCTCATCTTCGACCATACCGTGCGCCGGCGCGTCGAGGGCGCCGCCGACATACGCGATAGCGGCCCTCGCCAGCCTGCGACGCGCGTCCATGTCGACCAGACCGCCAGCTCCGGTGCCAACCGCGTGCGCGAGCATCTGCCTGACGAAGCCGAAGAGCTGCTCAAGGGCCGCGTGCAGGTCATCAACCTCTGGCGGCCGATCCGCGGCCCTTTGCGCGATTCACCGCTCGCAATGGCCGACGGCACGACGGTCGCGCCTGACGATCTCGTCGCCTCCGACCTGATCTATCCCAATCGTCGCGGCGAGACCTATTCGGTGAAATACAATCCGAACCACCGCTGGTTCTATTTCCCCGAGATGACGCCGGAGGAAGCGCTGCTGCTCAAGTGCTACGATTCCGCAACCGACGGCCGGACCCGCTTCGGCCCGCACACCGCTTTCATCGATCCGACCACGCCGACCGACGCGCCGCCGCGCGAAAGCATCGAAGTGCGCACGCTGGTCTTTCACAAACAGTAACAATGTGTGATGGCACTGCTGGGCGTCGCCCGGCGGTGCCAGGGAACTTTGGGGAACAATGACGTTTGTAACGCCGGGCAGGGCCAACCCGGAGGGTGCAGTGCGAGCGCTGACGAATCTATTGCTCTATTTTGGTGCTTTTTCGCTTTCCGCTTTTTCTGTTGCACATGCCGAAAGCGGGCTTGCCTCATACTACGGCTACGGAAAAGTCGGAAAAGGCGAGTTAACCTGTGCACACCGGACGCGCCCTTTCGGCAGCGTGCTCAGGGTGTCTTATAGCGGACGCTCGATCCAATGCCGCGTCAATGATCGCGGCCCCTTTATCCGCGGCCGCATCGTCGATCTCTCCGTCCCCGCCGCCCGCGCGCTCGGCATGATGAGCGCCGGCGTGGTCCGCGTCTCGGTGGAATAGGTCCGCAAGCGCGCTATAGTGCCGCCCAAAGCAAGGCTGAGGGCGCGCTATGGCAGGGATCAGGGTCGGACTCGTGGGCTGCGGCTTCGTGTCGGAGCTGCACATGTATGCGTTCCGGCGCGTCTATGGCGTAGATGTCGAAGTCGCGGCGGTGGCCGCGCGCGGCGACCACGTCATCGAATTCGCCCAACGTCATAACATCCCGCGGTGCTATCGCAGCTTTGCCGAGCTGATCGCCGACCGCGAGCTCGCGGTCATCGATATCTGCACGCCGCCCAACCTTCATGCCGAGATGATTATTGCCGCCATGCAGGCCGGCAAGCACGTCATCTGCGAAAAGCCGTTCGCCGGCTATTTCGGCCGTGAGGGCGACAAGCAGCCCATCGGCAAGCACGTGCCGAAGTCGGTCATGTATGAGCGCGTGCTGGAGGAGATGGACGCGACCCGCGCCGCGATCGAGCATACCGGAAAGCTCTTCATGTATGCCGAGGACTGGATCTACGCGCCCGCGGTGACCAAGACCGCGGAGATCATCAAGGCGACAAGAGACAAGATCCTGTTCATGAAGGGCGAGGAGAGCCATTCCGGTTCGCATGCGGCGCACGCCGCGCAATGGGCGATGACCGGCGGTGGCTCGCTGATCCGAATGGGCTGCCATCCGCTCTCCGCCGTGCTCTATCTCAAGCAGGTCGAGGCCAGGGCGCGCGGCGAGACCATCCGTGTCGCCAGCGTGACCGGCGATGTCGGCAATGTCACCGCGAGCCTCAAGCCCGAGGAGCGCACCTACCTCAAGGCCAAGCCGGTCGACGTCGAGGACTGGGGCACGCTCACCGCCACCTTCTCCGACGGCACCAAGGCCACCGTGTTCTCTGGCGACATGATCATGGGCGGCGTGCGCAATCTGATCGAGACCTACACCTCCGGCGGCTCGCTGTTCGCCAACATCACCCCGAACACGCATCTGATGAGCTACCAGACCAGCGAGGAGAAGCTTGCCTCTGTCTACATCACCGAAAAGGTCGACCGTAAAACGGGCTGGCAATATGTCTGCCTCGAGGAGGAATGGACGCGCGGCTATTTGCAGGAGATCCAGGACTTCATGGAATGCGCCGCGACAGGACGGCAGCCGCTGTCGGACCTCGCGCTGGCGTACGAGACGATCAAGGTGAATTATGCGGGGTATTGGGCGGCGGAGGAGGGGCGGCGGGTGGTGTTGTAGGCCACCGGCAGCGCCGCAACGTCACCTCGCCCCGCTTGCGGGAGAGGTCGGATTGCATCGAAGATGCAATCCGGGTGAGGGGGACTCTCCGCGAGTCCAACTGTCACCGCCCCCGCGGGGAGTCCCCCTCACCCCAACCCTCTCCCCCGCAAGCGGGGCGAGGGAGCGCAGTCTCGCCGTGCGCGGCGCCTACGTCCCGTAAGTCGATCCCTTCGGCAGCGGGAACACCGGCTCCTGCGTCCTGATGTTCGTCGGCCACACCACCGAGATGTGTTCGCCGGCATTCTGCATCACCACCGGGGTCGAGCGCTCGTTCTGGCCGGAGAGCGGCGTGCCCGGCGGGAAGAATTTCACGCCATAGCCCTGAATGGTGCCGCCGGCAGGGATGTCGACGTCGAGCGCAGCTTTCCGAATGGCCTCCGGCTCGAAGCTTCCGTATTTCTCCTTGGCGACCGGCAGCACGTTGTTGAGCAGTACCCAGGTCTGGTTGAACCCCATCGAGCAGTGCGGCGGCACGTCAGTCGCACCGGTCTTGGCCTGGTAGCGCGCGACCATGGTCTTGGTCAGATCGCCGATACCCGGCGCAAGCTTCGCCGGATCGAGCAGCTGCGCGGGCACGGGATCGATGTTGCAGAAATTGTCGATGTCGGGTCCGAAGGTCGCACGCAGCTTGTCGAGCTGGCTGTAACCGGCGCCAGCGCCGAACAGCATCTTGAAGCGCAGGCCGCTCTCGCGTGCCTGGCGGAGGAACAGGGTGATGTCCGGGTTGTAGCCCGCATGCGAGATCACGTCTGCCTTGGCGCGTTTGATCTTGGTCACGAGCACCGAAAGGTCGGGCGCAGAGGCCGAATAGCCCTCGCGCAGTACGATCTGGATACCGGCCTGCTTGGCATAGGCCTCGTCGGCGGCGGCGACGCCGACGCCATAGGGACCGTCCTCGTGGATCAGCGCGACCTTGACGTCCTTCGGGTCCATGCCGAGCTTTCCTTGCGCGTGCTCCGAGATGAAGCTCGCGAAGGCCTGGCCGTACTGGTCCGAGTGAATCTGTGCGCGAAACACGTATTGCAGGTTCTTGTCCTTGAACACAGCGGTCGAAACGGCCGTCGTGATCCAGAGGATCTTCTTCTGTTGCTCGACCTTGGCCGCGAGCGGCACCGCATGCGAGCTCGCATAGACGCCGTTGAGGATGTCGATCTTCTCTTGGCTGATCAGGCGTTCGGCCTCGTTGATCGCAACGTCGGGCTTGCTCTGGGAATCCGCTGCGACCGGAGCAACCTTGTACTTGCCGCCGACGCCGCCTTTCTCGTTGACGAGATCGATCGCGATTTGCGCGCCGATTGACGAGGCCACCGAGCCGCCGGCGGCAAACGGGCCGGTCAGATCGTAGATCAGGCCGATGCGCAATGTTTCGGCTTGCGCCTGTGCCCGCGTCCAATCGAGGCTGAGTGCGGCGGCGGCAGCCGCCGAGGTCTTCAGCAGCGTCCTGCGTGAAGTGGTCATCCTATCCTCCCTCTGAACCGTCTTTGAGACTGGCCTTATTTTTCGCGAAGTATTCAGAGCGGGCCGTGGAAAGTCAACATCGCCCAAGGTCGATACCAGCGGCTGCAGCATGCAACGCAGCTGCGAAAGACAAAGAAAAAGCCCACCGCTCCAGGCGGAGCGATGGGCCGATGTTGGCGCGAGGTGATTACTGCGACAGCTTCACGAAGGCCGGAAACTTCATCGGGCGAGAAGCGCACATGCTCGACGACCTTGAGGCCGGCCTTGGGCATGTCGTCGGCTCGCTTAGCGTGCTTGCCGTGCTGAATCGAGCGGACTGAGCCGGGCGGGATCGAATGGCGAGAGGTCCAGGTCGCGCGTCGTGCCCTCGGCGATCAGTTGCGCCAACGCTTCGCCCGTCGCTGGCGCATTAAGGATACCCCAGACACTATGACCGGTCGCAATATAAAGGCCTTCATCGTGGGGCGCTCGGCCGATCAGCGGCAGGCCGTCCCGTGTCACCGGGCGGAAGCAGGCCTGCCGCGCGATGATTGTCTCGGGGCGGAACAGCGGCGATAGCCGCTCGGACATTCTTTGCAGGGCCGCGATCCCATTCGGCTCGGGCGCCACGGCTGCAGGATCGGTCGGGAGCGCCGCGCTGTCGGTACGAGCTGTGACATACGTGCTGCCGTCCGCGCGAGGGAAAACCTCGATCGGTACTGTCTCGCCGTGGAACTCCAGCTCCAGGAATAATGCATCGGCCGACACGTCCGTGCCGGTATCGTAGACGATGCTCGGGCTGCGCTGAGCATAGACGGCGGGCAGGCTCATCCATTGCGCGGCAAGCAGCGACCATGGTCCCATTGCGATCACCACGGCGTCCGCTTCGATCACGCTGTCTTTGACCTCAACGCCCTTCGCGGTCGTGCCATCCGCACCGCGCACGATGCCGGTGACACGGCCAGGGCAAAGCGTGGCGCCTTGCGCGAGTGCCGCGTTCATCATAGCCGATGTGAATTTTCTGGGATGAACGATCGCAGCCGTTTCCGTTGTGCCGATGCGCTCTCCGATGACGACGCCGTCGCTCAGCCAGCCGAGCTTGGATGGCGTATCCCGGCGTGGATCGCCATCCGAAACAACGAAACCGCTGTAGGCGGTCATCGGGCGATAGTCCCAATCGCCTGCGATCTCCTGCGGCAGTTGCGCGTGAAGAGCAAAACTACGCCGCGCCAGCGCATCGAGCGGCGTGCCAGCACACCAGTTGCGCGCGAGGAAGCCGCCGGCCTTGCCGGATGCGGCGGCCGCTACCTCGGTCCGTTCCACGACGATGACGTCGAGACCACGGCGACGAAGGAAATAAGCGGTGCAGGCTCCGATCACGCCGCCGCCGCAGATCACAACGCGCATGGTCACTCCCTTGCTTCAGCCATTCGGCCGCGCGACCGAGCTCTTAGACGACGAAATCCCCGGCATGGAGATCCGCGGCATGGATCCCGTCCAGCGTGATCGTATCATTGGCCGTCAGGTGGATCGCGGCATTGCCGGAGCTGTCGTCGCTGATCAGGCTCTTCAGCGCAGCCCAACTTGCAAAGCCGTAATCGTGGACATTGATCACGTCGTGCTCGCGCGCGGTGCTGCCCACGGCCTTGTTGCCTTGATCGAAATCGTTGATCACGTCCTGGCCCGATCCGGTGTTGAAGACGAACAGGTCGTTGTTCGGCCCGCCCCAGAGCTGATCGTTGCCGCCCCTGCCGTTCAGGATATCTCTGCCGCCCGTAATCGAGCCGGGCGCGGACGGAGCATAGGTGTTCGCGTCTCCGTAAAGCCAATCGTCGCGGTCGCTTCCGTGGAGGATATCGTTTCCGCCATGAGCGTTACCTGACATGTTCGAGGCATCCCCGACGAGCACAATGGAGGTGGAGTCCGGGTTGCCATCAACGGCCGCGATCAGGATGTCGTTCCCGCCACGAGCATTGTCACTCATGTAGCCGGCGTCCCCGACCAGGGACGCGCCCCCCGAGTGAGCGCCGGCACCGACGGTGTAGATCAGAATGTCGTTGCCGCCACGCGCATCGCCGCTCATGGACACGAGGGCGTCGCCGGATATCGAAGCCCCGCCGTAAATGCCAGCCTGGGTTACGTTGATGACATCATTGCCGCCGTGAGCATGATCGCTCATGGAATAGCCCGCGTCACCGCTGAAAGCGCCGGACGATCTACTCCCCATCTCCGCGGTAATGACGTCATGGCCTCCTTTGGCGTCGCCCGTCATGGTGGTTTCGGCGTCTCCAGAAAGACTGAGGCTCGAATAGATCGATATCGAGGCATCGATGTGAAGCACGTCATTGCCGCCATAGGCGTGGTCGGACATGGTCTGCGCATCCCCGTCGATGACCGCATAATCCCCGAAGCCCGTGACGGTCGCGGTGAGAAGGTCATTCCCTCCGTGCGAATGGCCTTGCATGTTCGAGTCGTCGCCGACAAAAGTCAGAACCCCGTTTACCGCGTCAACCGTAGCGATCATCGTATCGTTTCCGCCGCGGCCGTCGATCGGCAGACCCGGATCTCCGAACTCGGTCACGAATTGCTGGTCCCCAACGCTGACGATGATGGTGTCGTTCGGCATATGGCGCATCGCGCAACTCCCAGTTCATGTCGGACGCGGGTCGAAGAGGGCATCATGCCTTTGCGCCGCGCTGCGGCCCCGCCGCGCGACTTATCTTCGTTGGATTAATGGCGGAGATTTGCCCGAGCGTAACTTGATTGCGATCAAGGAACTCCGCCCGCGATGTTCGTGGCGGTTATTTGTGCAAATGGCGCGAGCAGAAAAAAATCGGGCGCCGGCGGTTCACGCCGGCGCCCTTGCTTGTGATCGCGTTATGGGCTCAGCCCGGGCCGGCGCCCTGTGTTGCCGTATACACGGCGTAAAGCGACTGGCTCGCGGCCATGAACAGGCGGTTGCGCTTGGGGCCGCCGAAGCAGATGTTGCCGCAGACTTCCGGCAGGCGGATGCGGCCGAGCAGCTTGCCGTCGGGCGACCACACGGTCACGCCGTTGTAGCCGACGGCGCGGCCGGCATTGCTGGAGGCCCAGACGTTGCCGTTGACGTCGCAGCGCACGCCGTCGGGCCCGCACTTCACGCCGTCGATCGTGCAATCGCTGAACCGCTTGTGGTTGGTGAGCTTGTTGTCGCTGCCGACGTCGAACACGAAGATCTCGCCCTTGCCGCCCGGCCCGGTGTCGCCGGGGCCCTTGCCGGTCGACACGACGTAGAGTTTCTTGAAGTCGGGCGAGAAGCAAAGGCCGTTGGGATCGGGCACCTGCTCCTCGGTGACGACGAGATCGACGCGGCCCGAAGGGTCAATACGGTAGCAGTTGGTCGGCAGCTCGCGCTTGCCCGGCGCGAAGCCGGCCGGCTGTCCGATCCGCGGATTGAGCTTGCCGCCGGCGTTGCTCGGTCCACCCGCAGCGTCTGGCTCGCCTTCATAGAGCTGGCCGCCATAGGGCGGATCGGTGAACCAGTAGCTACCGTCGGGATGCGCGACGACGTCGTTCGGCGAATTCAGCCGTTTGCCCTGATAGGAATCCGCGAGCACGGTCGCGGTGCCGTCATGCTCATAGCGCGTCACCCGCCGGGTCAGGTGCTCGCAGGAGAGCTGGCGGCCCTGGAAGTCGAACGAGTTGCCGTTGGAGTTGTTGGACGGCGAGCGAAACACGCTGACGCGGCCGTCGTCCTCGCTCCACCGCATCTGCCGGTTGTTGGGAATGTCGCTCCACAACAGGTAGCGGCCCTGTGCGCTCCATGCCGGGCCTTCGGCCCACAGCAGGCCGGTATGAAGCCGCTTGATCGCGGTGTTGGGCTGCGCGAGATCGTTGAAGGACGGATCGACCGCGATGATGTCGGGGTCCCAGAAGTAGGTCGTCGGCGCGCCATTAGGGCCGAAATCGCGCGGCGGCGTGGTGATCGTCGTCGGCGGCGCGGCCGGGCCGGCCTGGGCCAGCGCCTGGCCCGCTCCCGCCATGGTGGCCCCGGCGCAGAGGGCAAGTCCCTGGACAAGTGTTCGTCGTGAAAGCGCAGCATCCTGGTCACGCTGCTTTTGGCGTGTCATTGCGTCCTCCCGGTCATGTTCACTGGCCGGTTGATCCGGCCGAGCAACTGCGAAGGTTAGCCCGGTCCGCGTCCGGTTGCGAGGGGCGGGTTCGCATCCTCTGCGCGCTTCGGAGTTCGCAAACGCCGGGACATCGACGCATGCCGCGGCCACGGAAGTCGCGACGCGACAATTAGTTCCAGCTCTGCGGGGTTAACCGGAGCTGGTTTTGGAGCATGTCAAGCCTTGACCTCGCGCGCGATGCTGGCAGAAGGTCTCTCGGGGCAGACGCCGGAGTTTGTTGTGCTAGCCTTTGTCGTACTGTTCTTGTTGATCGGGACCGCGTTCGCTGCCGGTTATTTCACCCGCGATTTCGTTTCCCGCAAACGGCGGGCGGAAGCTCGCCGCTGGCGTGAGTACACGGAGCCGGATTGGCTCCCCGCCGGCACACCTGCCAACACCAACGAGATCGCATCCCCGGCCACCGGCGAGCTCGGCCAGATGCTGAATCGTTGGGAAAGCAGGGCCCGCGCCCGCCGCGCCAGCTAGCGTCCCGCAATCACGTCAGTTGCACTGACCATCTTTTGGCGTTGCAGTTGCTCCCATTTCTCGTCTAGAAACGGCCCATTGAGCCACCCGGCAACCAACCGTCAACGGTTTTGGCTGAGGATTCCAAGGCTCCAAAGGGTCTGGCAATGCTGATTCGCGGCCAAATCGATGGGATTTCGAGGGAGGTGGCTCTGGCCGCCGCCACGATCCCGGCCGCGCTGCTGCCCACCCTCCTTATTGGCGGGCTTCTTCTTAGCTGCCCCTGAGGGCCGGCTGGGCGCCACGCGCCTGGGCGCTCAGGGGTTGGACGAGATCACCGGACACCTCCAAGCGCCCAGAGACTGAACGGCGTAAAAGCTCAAAAGGAAATTTGAAATGGCCCCCGCGAACAAGTCCGAGAAGGACCGCGTCATCATTTTTGACACCACGCTGCGCGACGGCGAGCAGTGCCCCGGTGCCACCATGACCTTCGAGGAAAAGCTCGAGGTCGCCGAGCTGCTGGACGATATGGGCGTCGACGTCATCGAAGCCGGCTTCCCCATCACCTCCGAAGGCGACTTCCAGGCGGTCAGCGAAATTGCCCGCCGCTCAAAGAATGCGGTGATCGCAGGCCTGTCGCGCGCGCATCCGGCCGATATCGACCGTTGCGCGGAAGCCGTGAAGTTCGCCAAGCGTGGCCGGGTCCACACCGTCATCGCGACCTCGCCGCTGCATATGCGGGTGAAGTTGAACAAGACCCCGGAGCAGGTGCTCGAGACCTCGGTTGCCATGGTCGCGCGCGCCCGCAACCAGATCGACGACGTCGAATGGTCGGCCGAGGACGGCACCCGCAGCGAGATGGACTATCTCTGCCGCATCGTCGAGGCTGTCATCAAGGCCGGCGCCACCACGGTGAACATCCCCGACACCGTCGGTTACACCACGCCCGACGAATACACCCACTTCATGAAGACGCTGATTGAGCGCGTGCCGAACTCGGACAAGGCGGTGTTCTCCGTGCACTGCCACAACGACCTCGGCATGGCCGTGGCGAACTCGCTGGCCGGCATCGTCGGCGGCGCGCGCCAGGTCGAGTGCACCATCAATGGCATCGGCGAGCGCGCCGGCAACGCCGCGCTCGAAGAGATCGTGATGGCGATCAACGTCCGCAACGACAAATTTCCATTCTGGAACAAGATCGACACCACACAGCTCACCCGCGCCTCGAAAGTCGTGTCGGCGGCGACATCGTTCCCGGTGCAGTACAACAAGGCGATTGTGGGCCGGAACGCGTTCGCGCATGAGAGCGGCATCCATCAGGACGGCGTGCTGAAGGACGCCTCGACCTACGAGATCATGCGGCCCGAGATGGTCGGCCTGAAGCAGTCATCGCTGGTGCTCGGCAAGCACTCCGGCCGCCATGCCTTCGTGCACAAGCTGGAGGAGATGGGCTACAAGCTCGGCCCGAACCAGCTCGAGGATGCGTTCACGCGGATGAAGGCCTTGGCCGACCGCAAGAAGGACATCTACGACGAGGACATCGAAGCGCTGGTCGACGAGGAGATGGCGGCTTCGCACGACCGCATCAAGCTGACCTCGCTGACCGTGATCGCCGGCACTCATGGCCCGCAGCGCGCGACCATGAAGCTGGATGTCGACGGCCAGACCAGAATCGAGGAAGCCGAAGGCAACGGTCCGGTGGACGCGGTGTTCAACTGCATCAAGGCGCTGGTGCCGCACGAGGCCAAGCTCGAGCTGTACCAGGTCCACGCCGTGACGGAGGGGACTGACGCGCAGGCCGAGGTCTCGGTGCGCCTGTCCCATGACGGCCGTGCGATGACGGCGCGTGCCGCGGATCCGGATACGCTGGTGGCCTCGGCAAAAGCCTATCTCGGCGCGCTCAACAAGATCGTCATGAAGCGCCAGCGCGATACGGTGACGACGGCGGCGGCGAGCTGACAAGCAGGCGTTGCTGCGAGTTGTTTCACCTCTCCCGCTTGCGGGAGAGGTATAGGCCGCCTTCGGCGGCCGTCTTTAAGAGACGCCGAGGCGTGAGCCTCGGCTATGGCGTAGCGCCGGGTGAGAGCTCTCTCCCCACGAAGGGTGTTCGTTGTGGAAGCACCCCCACCCCAACCCTCCCCCGCAAGCGGGAGAGGGAGCGCAGCGGTGTTTGCGGCATTCACCATGAATGGCTGCCCTGCTAACGGCCAATAGCAGGTGCGGGCGCCGGACTGTATTAGTGCAGCCGGCATGAGGACAGACCGCCCGCGTCGCGGGGGGCCCAAAAAAGCAACAGGGAGAGATTATGCGCACTTTCGCGATCGCGGCGTCCGTCGCAGCATTGGCCTTGACATTGGATTTGGGCCTCGGCGGCCCCGCCAGAGCCGATCCGATCATCATCAAGTTCAGCCACGTCGTTGCCACCGACACGCCGAAGGGCAAGGCGTCGGAGAAATTCAAGGAACTCGCCGAGAAGTATACCGGCGGCAAGGTCAAGATCGAGGTCTATCCGAACTCGACGCTCTACAAGGACAAGGAAGAGCTCGAGGCGCTTCAGCTCGGCAGCGTACAGATGCTGGCTCCGTCCAACTCCAAGTTTGGCCCGCTCGGCATCCGCGAGTTCGAGGTTTTCGATCTGCCCTACATCCTTCCCGACCTGAAGACGCTGCGGAAGGTGACGGAAGGACCGCTCGGCGCGAGGCTGCTCAAGCTCCTGGATTCCAAGGGCATCACGGGCCTCGCCTATTGGGACAACGGCTTCAAGCAGATGAGCGCCAACAAGAAGCTGGTGACGCCGGCGGACTATCAGGGCGTCAAGTTTCGCATCCAGTCCTCGCGCGTGCTGCAGGCCCAGTTCAAGGCGCTTAGCTCGCTGCCGCAGGTGATGGCGTTCTCGGAGGTCTACCAGGCGCTCCAGACCGGCGTGGTCGACGGCCAGGAGAACACCTGGTCCAACATCTATACCCAGAAGATGCACGAGGTGCAGAAGTACATCACCGAGACCAACCACGGCTACATCGGTTACGTCGTGATCGTGAACAAGAAGTTCTGGGACGACCTGCCGGCCGACATCCGCGACCAGCTCGCGAAGGCGATGAAGGAGGCGACCGACTTCAACAACGCGCAGTCGCAGAAGGAGAACGACGACGCGTTCGCCGAGATCAAGAAGAGCGGCAAGAGCGAGATCATCAAGCTCACGCCGGAGCAGGACGAGGCGATGCGCAAGGCGATGGAGCCGGTCTACAAGGATGCCGCAAGCCGCATCGGCCAGCCCCTGATCGACGAATTCCAGAAGGAAGCGAAGAGCACGACGAACTGATCTACATCGACCATGGACGAAGGGGCTTCTGTGCGGGCTGCACGGAAGCCCTGTTTGTTTCAAATGATTTCAGTCTGCATCTGAATGGATATTCAGGGGCATTACTTCTTTGCAAGAACGCTCTCCCTGTCCAAGTTGTAAGTTGCGCGCCAGCCTTGCGAGCCTCATGTTCAAGGGCATCCTTCCAGAGGAGGTCCGTATGAAGAAGTTCACCATCGCCGCCATCGCTGCGCTCAGCATCGCCGGCTCGGGCGTGGTCTACGCCCAATATCATCGCCCGTGGATGTCCGAGCACATGCGCCACATGCGCATGGACCCGGAAGACCGCGCCGCCTTCGTCGATGCGCGGATCGCCGCCGTTCATGCCGGGCTAAAGCTGAACGCCGACCAGGAGAAGCTGTGGCCGCCGGTCGAGACGGCAGTGCGTGAGTTCGCCAAGCTGCGCATCGACCGTGCCAATGCGCGGGTGAATGCCGGTCCGGGCGACGCTGCCAAGGACGCGGACAAGCCGGATGATCCGGTCGCCCGCCTGCGCCAGCGCGCCGAGGACATGGGCGCGGCCTCCGCGGCCTTGAAGAAGATCGCCGATGCGGCTGACCCGCTCTACAAGACGCTGGATGACGGCCAGAAGCGGCGTCTCACCGTGTTGACCCGCCACCGAGGCCCGTTCGGCGGCGGCGAGGACGGCCCGCATCACCGCTTCATGGAACGCGGCATGGACCGCTTCGATGGCCACCGTTTCGACCGGGACGACGGCCCGGACCGGGGCCGGGAGGGTCGGCTCTGAGCCATCAGGGATTTTCCGAAGATTAACCCTGGCGAAGCCGCTGGAATCCAGCGGCTTTTCGCCTTTTTGTGCCTGTGGACGAACCCTTGGAAAACCTGCACAGCATCGCTTGCCATCCCCGGATCGCTTTGCTAAACGACCGGCCTCGCAAGGCTTTGACCGCCTTTCGGGCGCATAGCTCAGTTGGTAGAGCAGCTGACTCTTAATCAGCGGGTCCCAGGTTCGAGCCCTGGTGCGCCCACCATCCCAAGGCCCTGCTGATGCAGGGCTTTTTGATTTCAGGCGGCAGAACAAAGCGCGTCCCGTGCGACGCTTTTCTGTGGCGAGGACGTCGTACGGCCCGATTGCCGTGCGGCGTTTTCTCTATTTCGGTATCTTCATCCCATTTGATGCGGCGCGCAGATCCGATGGTACAGGGCGATTACGTGCTCGTCGTAGAATGGGATATGAGGGCGAGCGAAACGGACAATCTGTTCGGGCCGCCGCAGGGCACCAGAACCGGATTGTTCGGTTCGGCAGTTCGATTCGCTTCCCGGCTTGCGCCGCAATCATGCTCTCGCGTGCAACCCGGCGTCCCGAGCCGACAGACAACTCATAGGCGGCTGGGTCTTGTCGCCTTTGGGCGTTCAATTCGACCCGCCAGCGCTGTGCGGGCGCACCAAATTGTCTGTCCAGGCCTCGGCAATGTGGGGCAGGGAGAGAGTTGACCTTTGGTCGAGGAGGAGTTCGAGCACCCGCGGCGGAGTCAATGGCAGCTCCCGGATTGGCTTTCCGGTTGCGTCGGCGATGGCACATGCGACGGCGGCTGCGACATTCAGGATCGGAACTTCGCCGGCGCCCTTCGTCCCTAGCGGCCCGATCGACGGCGCACCTTCGTACAGGTTGATCTCGACCGGAACGACATCGAGGGCCAGCGGCACGCGGTAGGTCTCGAAGCCATTTTGACAGACGCGGCCATTGCTGCCGATCGTCACTTCCTCATGCAGGGCATAGCCCAATCCCTGCACGACGCCGCCCTGGATCTGGCCGCAAATCGCGCGCGGGTTCAGCGCGCGGCCAACGTCCTGGACGACGCGATAGCTCAACACCTCGACGTGTCCTGTCTCGGTGTCGACGGCGACCTCGCAATCATGGACGGCGAAGACGGGTATGTCGATCGCGTCTATGAAATGGCCAGCGACGCAGCCGGGCATCGCGGGCACACCGGCTCCTGTGAAGGCGCCGGTGCCGGAGATTGGGCCGATCTGCCCCTGGGCGCGGGCCGCAACTTCGGAGATCAGGCGGCCGGAGCCGGGCGCTCCGGCAATTTCAATTCGTCCGGAGCGCATGACAAGATCCTCAGGCGCGGCCTCGATCATCTCGGAGGCGACCTTCAGCAGCTTCGTGCGCACCTCTTGCGCCGCCGACAAGCTGGCTGCACCGAGCGAGACAGTGGTTCGGCCGCCTCCGACACCGACATCGTAGCCGGCGGCATCCGTGTCGGCTGCGCGGACGATCACATCGTTAGGGCTGAGGCCGAGCGCGCCGGCCACGATCTGAGGCAGAGCTTGCATCATGGAACCTGACCCGATCTCGACGCCCGATGTCACCAGCGTTGCCGTCCCGTCGGCATTCATGTTCACGGTCGCGGCCGATGGGCCGACAAAGACGAACCAGGTACCTACCGCGGTCGCGCGTCCATAAAGTCTGCCGTCGGCACGCTCGGGCGGCATTGCGGCGGCATCCCGCATCGTATCCATCCGGTCAAGCATCGGGCCAAGCACGTCGCCCTCGAACACCTGGCCGGTGGCGCCGAGATCGCCGTCGCCGAGCACGTTGCGACGGCGGAAGGCGAGGGGATCCATGCCGATCCTGGCTGCGATTTCGTCGGTATGCCGCTCGAGGGCGAAAGTATTGTAGACGCCGTTGCAGGCGCGGAAAGCGCCGTTCGGGGCGGTGTTGGTATAGACCGCGCGCGAGACCAGCCGCACCGCGCCAAGGGAATAATTTCCGCCGAGCGTGTGAGCGGTCATCGTGGTCAGGAAGATCTGTTCGCCGCCATACGCGCCACAATCCATCAGGACGACGGCTTCGCGTCCGGCGATCTCGCCATCGCGCGTCACCGCCGAGCGAATGCGGATTTCGGCGTTTTCGCGAAAGAGACAGGTGAGCATCTCTTCCTCGCGCGAATTGACGAGTCGGACGGATCGTCCGCTCGCCCTTGCAAGCAAGGCCGCAAAGGGTTCGATTGCGATGTCGAATTTGAGGCCGAAACCACCGCCGACCGGCGGTACGGTGACTCGGACCTGGGAGGCCGGCACGGCCAGCAGGCGTGCGGTCGCATTGCGGACGCTCCAGGGCACCTGGGTCGATGTTTCGATGTGGAAGCGCTCGTCTTCGTAACTTGCGATCACAGCGCGCGGCTCGAAGGCGACATGGTTCTGGCGGCCGACCCGGAAGGAGCTTTCGATGATTTCGACATCGGGCCGGGCAAACGCGGTATCGACGTCGCCGCGAACGACGGTCGCCTCCCAGGCGACGTTGCCTCCGCGGGCACCGCCTTCGAGCAAAACCTCGTAGTTGCGCCAGTCGGGATGCACGAGCGGAGCGTCTGGAGCAAGCGCATCCGCCATGGTGAGAACCACGGGTAGCGGTTCAATCTCGACGTCAATTGCCGCAAGCGCGGCCCGAGCCTGTATCAGCGTGTCCGCCGCGATCGCGGCGATCGGCTCGCCGTCGTAGCGGATCACGTCGCGGGCAAAGAGCGGGTGGTCGGCGATGCCGATCCCGACCATGCCGGGCGCATCCGCGGCGGTCACGATGGCGCGCACACCGGGCATGCGGGCAGCCTTGGCGATGTCGAGACGGGCGATCCGGCCTGACGGCACATCGGCGCGCAGCACCGCCGCGTGCAGCATGCCCGGCAAGTAGCGATCGATGGTGTAGCGGGTGCGGCCGCGCAGCTTGTCCGCTGCGTCGCGTCGCCCGAAATTCATGGTTGCGGAAGCGTCGGACATCTTTGCGTCTCCCGTCATTTCGTCGCAAGCGCAAGCAGCGTGGCCTCGATGATGCGTTCGTATCCGGTGCAACGGCAGATGTTGCCCGTCAGAGCAGCACGAATGTCGTCGCGCGTTGCCTCAGGGCAGGTCGTCAAGAGATGCGTCAGGCTCACGACCATGCCGGGAAAGCACATGCCGCATTGGACCGCGTCGGAGGCCTCGAGTGCGGCCTGGATCGGGTTCAATCCGCCATTTACGGCAAGGCCCTCGACGGTGCGGATGTCGTAGCCTTGGGCGAGCGCCACCGGCATCAGGCACGACGGGGTGGGATTGCCGTCGATCAACACCATGCAGGCGCCGCAAAAGCCCTCGCGACATACGGGCTTCGCGCCTGTCAGATAAGACTCCTCGCGCAGGACGTCGACGAGAGGCGTGACGGGATCGGCAGCGGAGGTGAGGTGATCGCCGTTGACGGTCAGGCTGAGACTCATATTTATTTCCGACGGTTCAAGAGCCAAGCGCGGCGACCGCACGGCGGACGAGGCCGGGTAGTACGCGCACCCGGTACCAAGCAGGCACGTCGGCACTGTCGCGACCTGTAAATTCGTCCACGAGCTCGGCCGCTGCTTCCGCAGCCTTCGCCGCATTCAGCGGATGTCCGACGAGCGCGGCCTCGAGACGCTCCCATCGGCGCGAGACCGGCTCGACTGAACCGACGGCGACACTTGCCGTCCGAACGTGCCCGAGATCGTCAACGCTCACGGCGAGACTGACGATGGCGGTCGGATAGTCTCCGGCCCGTCGCAGCGGCAGGCGAGCGTGAACAGTCTTGCGGCCGCGCCGAGGCACGATGATCCGTTGGACCAACCACCCGGGCGCCAGTGTCGATCTCATCGTCAGAAACTGCTCCAGGCTGATTCGCTCTCGGCCGCCTCGGCTCGCGATCTCAACTTCGGCATCGAGGCAGAGCAGCGCGGGCACGCAATCGGCCGCGGCAAATGCTGTCGTTGCGAGGTTGCCGCCAATGGTCGCCATCGTGCGGATAGCCGGATTGGCGGAGCGACTGGCCGCCGCGGTAAGTACGTCAAACTCCGAAAGTTCCGCCAGTGCTGCGGCCAGTGCGACGTGCGTCACCGCCGCACCGATCTCGACCATTTCGGCATCGATTTTGATCGCGCGGAGCTCTGGTATCCTCCCGATTGCAACGTAACGGGACTTAAGCGGTTCGTGCCGGATTGGGGCGCGCATGATCCAGGTGCCGCCGGCGAAGGGCGCGGCTGCGGAGCCGCCTTCGTCGAGCGCATCGAGCGCCGCCGTCAGCGAGGGGGCGACGTAGACGGACCCCGTGGTGGGCGTAACCATGGCGTCGGAGCTCTCGGTTTGATCGGTCAGCCTGTGCTCCACTTCGCCACCGAGCGCCGCTCGAATACCTCGCGGAACTGATTTGTGGATTTTGGAAGCAGGGCTCCGGTGCCCCAGTCGAGGATCACGGCGTGCTGACGGATCACGTCGAGCACGCCGATCGCGCCGCTGCGATAATTTTCCGCCACGGTCTCGGGATCGAGCCGCACATTAGCGACACGCTCGGCCCTGATTTTGGCGCGGAGCGCCGCGGTCGCGACCTTGTCGACCTCATATTCGCAGAGCTCGGCGTCGATGGTATGCACGACAACGCCATAATCCGTCGCAGCGCGATCGACCGAGACATAGTCGTCCTTGATGTCTTCGATCACGAGGGCCGGGTCGCGTTCGAGCGGATCGCCGAATCCGCCGCCGCCGGCCGTCGGGCGCGAGAAGATATCGCCTTCGCCGATCGGGATATCCGAGAAGATCGAGCCGAGCCGCTCTTCGGCGTGGCCGCCGGCACGCGTCAACGTCAGGCCGTGCGGCATGGATGGCAGACCGCCTTCGATCCCCCACACCACGGCGCGCTCGCGGTCGCAGATGTAGGAAATCACGCTCTTCTCGGCCTGCAGCATGCGCGACGTCTTGACCACTCCGGCGCCACCCCGCCATTTGCCCGGACCCGGCGAGTCCTTGAGGATTTCGCATTCCGTGGTCAGGATCGGATTGGCGCGCTCCTGGCCCTCGACGGGCTGCGACATCAGGCCAGTGCCGAAGCATGCCGTCGTGACGTTGCTGCCGTCCTTGCCGTTGCGTCCGCCCCAGCCGCCGGGCAGCCAGTCATAAAACATGAAGATGGGCTTGTCGGAGCTGCGGGCGTCGAGCCCGCCGGTGAGGAGATATTCGAGATTGAACGCACAAGCGAGAGCGCGCTCGGGCATCAGTTTCGACCACATCTCGTAGATCGAGTTCATGATTTTCTCGAACGGCATCAGGAATCCGGTGACGGCGATCGGCCATTTGGCATCGACGATCGAGCCTTCCGGCGCGATGATTTCAAAGCAGCGGTAGAAGCCCGAATTGAGCGGGAGGTCCGGGAAGAAGGTTTTCATGCCGGCCGCGACGGCGGAGAAGGTCGTACCGAAGGCCGAGTTGTAGATCGAGCCGATGGTCGGATGGCTGCCGGTGAAGTCGTAGATGGCGCGGTCGCCCCTGATCGTCAGCTTGATGCGGATCGGAATCATGCCTTCGCCGCCGCCGGGATCGCGGTCAATGAAGTCCACTGTCTCCCATTCACCATCGGGCAGGGCCGCGATGCGCTGGCGCACCGAGCGTTCGACATAGTCCTGCACGGCAGCAAGGCCGGTCTCGACCGTGTCGCGACCATATTTGTTGACGAGACGCAGGATCTCGCGTTCGCAGACCTGGGTGGCCTGGGACTGCGCCTGGATGTCGCCGATGATCGATGCCGGATCGCGAGTGTTGGAGGCGATCAGATGCGCGACGTCCTTGCAGAAGCGTCCCTTGTCGAACAGGCGGATCGGCGTGATGCGCAGGCCCTCGCGGAACATTTCGCGCGCGGCGACGTCGAACGACCCCGGCACGCTGCCGCCGACGTCCGACCAATGGCCATTCGACTGGCTGAAGGCGATGATCTTGCCGTCGGCGAAGATCGGTCGGATCAGGCGCACATCCGGGAAGTGCGTGCCGCCGGCGTAGGGGTCGTTGATGGCAAAGACGTCGCCTTCATGCATATCGCCGCCGAAGTAGCGCATGACGTCCTGGCAGGTGAAATGCAACGTACCGACATGGACGGCGATGTCCTGATTGCCTTGCGCCGCGCATTCGCCCTTGGCGTCGTGCAGGGCGCTCGAGAAGTCGCGGTTGTAAATGACGAAGGAGTAGCAGGTCCGCAGCACCTGCTCGCCCATCTGGTCGACACTGGTGATGAACGAGTTCTTGAGAACCTCGAAGGTCACGGGGTCAAGCGTGAGATCGCCGGCCATGGTTCACTCCTTCACGCGGATGATGATGTTGAGATATTTGTCGACCTCGGCGCTGGCGCCGGGCGGGACGACCGTGGTCGCATCGACCTGCTCGACGATCGCAGGGCCTTGAAAGGAGAAGCCGCAGGGCAGGTCGTCGCGCTCGTAGACGGGCGTGTCCAACCCGTTGCCGTCGAACCACACCCTGCGGCGGCCAACCGGCTCAGGGATCACACCGGTCGGTTCGTGGACGGCGAACTCCGCCTTGGGGACGACGCCCACCGCCTTCAGATTGAGACGGAAGAAGCTGACCGGGGCGCTGTCGCGGCGGAAATTGTACTCACGCTTGTGCTCGGCGTGAAAGCTTTGGACGAGGTCCGCGATCACGCCGATGGGGCTCGGCGCATGGACCGCGAGCGACCGCCATTGGCCGCGATACATCATGTCGATTGATCGCTGGAGCACGATATCCTGTGGCGCGATGCCTTCGTGGGTGAGCCGGGCGAGTGCGTCCTTCTCCAGCGCCGCGAACTGCGCCTCGATGTCGGCGGCATCGGCCTGGTCGGCGCCGACCATGCAGCTCTGCGAAAAATCGTGCTGCATGTCGACCAGGAGACAGCCAAGCGCCGAGGTCACGCCGGGATTGGGCGGCACGATCACGACCGGGATCGCCAGCTCGCGCGCGACATCAACCCCGTGCAGCGCACCTGCACCGCCGAAGGCCACGAGCGCGAAGTCGCGTGGATCGTAGCCGCGGCTGATCGAGATCAACCGCACCGCATCCGACATGTTGGCGTTGGCAACCTTGACGATCGCGTCGGCTGCCTCGTGCAGGCCGAGGCCGAACGGCTTTGCGACGCCGTCTTCGACCGCCTGGCGTGCCAGCGCGGGGTCAAGCTTCACTTTGCCGCCGGCGAGATTTGTGCCGAGCCGGCCCAGCGTAACGTTGGCGTCCGTATTGGTCGGCTGGGTGTTGCCGTTGCTGTAGCAGGCAGGACCCGGAAAGGCGCCGGCCGATTGCGGGCCGTTGCGCAGGGAGCCCGCCGAGTCAGTCCAGGCCAGCGATCCGCCGCCGGCACCGATGGTGAGGACCTCGATGGACGCAAAGCGGATCGGATAGCCGAACTCGATGTACCAGTCCTTGGTGATGCGAGACCGCCCTTCATAGGCCAGCGACACGTCGGTCGAGGTGCCGCCCATGTCGAGACCGATCGAGTTAGGAAAGCCGCAGAGACCGGCGATGTAGCGGCTGGCGATGGCACCAGCGGCGATTCCGGAACCAGCCAGACGCGCGGCGAAGTCCTTGACGCTGGCCGGCGTCATGACGCCGCCGCCGGTGTGCAGCAGCAGGAGATCGCGGGTATAGCCTTCATCGGCAAGCCGCTCGCCGAGTCGGCTCGTGTAGCTGACCACGACCGGGCTCACGACGGCATTCGCGACCGTGGTCGAGAACCGCTCGTGCTCGAAGATTTCGGGGAGCACCTGCGAGGAGATCGAGACCGGAATGTCAGGCATTTCCTCGAGGAGGATGTCGCGCATGGTCCGCTCATTCGCCCCGTTGAGATAGGCGTTCATGAAGCAGACCGCGATCGCGGCGACGCCGCGGCGCTTGAGGATGCGTGCGACGTTGCGCGCGGCCTCGACATCGAGCGGCTCGATCACGATGCCGCCGGCGTCGACCCGTTCCGGCACGGTCAGACGGTCGCGCCGCGGGACGTAAGGCTTGACGACATCCTTGTAGGTATCCCAGAGGTCTTCCTTGTTGGCGCGCCGGATCTCGATGACATCGCGAAACCCCTTGGTCGTGACCACGGCAGTGCGCGGCAGGCGGCGTGTGATCAGCGCGTTGGTTGCAACGGTGGTGCCGTGGGAGAACAGCGCCACCTCGGAAAGATCGATGCCTGCCTTGGATACGCCGCCCATGATCCCCTCGATGGGATCGGGCGTCGACGACGTCTTTTCGATGCGGATGAGGCCGGTTGTTTCGTCCATGATGCAGATGTCGGTAAAGGTGCCGCCGACGTCGACGGCCACACGAAGGTTCTGCACCATGCGACTTCCTCATCGAATTGCGATCCCCGATCATAGGCAGATCGGTGGCGGCAGTTCTTGACGCTGAGCGCAGGAAGATTTGTGCGAGAGAGCACCGACGACCACCGCACCGGCGCCGGCTGCCTAAGGATCGGTCAGGTGCGCGAAGGCGCCTTCAGGGAAGGGCGGTGCGCGCCGCAGTGCGAGCCTCGCTCGGGGTGCAGCCGAACCGGCTGCGGTAATTCCGGCTGAACTGCGCCTGGTCGCCGAACCCCCATTGGTAAGCGATTTCCGAGATGCTCTTGCGGCAGCCGGGATCGCGCAGCATGGCGTCAGACATCGACAGTCGTTGGTTCCTAATATGAGCGCAAACAGTGACGCCTTCTCCCTCAAAGACCTGGTGCAGATATCTGAGCGAGATGCCACAGCCGTCGGCGATCATTTGCGGCGTGAGCCGCATGTCGTCGAGGCGTGTGCGAATGAACTGTTCGCAGCGATGGAGGTGGCCGTTGCGAACGGACGAGGAATGGCCCACCAGCACGCGGTCGTCGGACTCGATCACCATCGCCAGGAGATCGATGAGATGCTTGCCCATCACGGCGCGGGCCGCGTCGTCCATCTCCGCGATGCGTTCGCCGGCAAGCCGCAGCGTGTCGACGAAAAGCGCGCCCACGCTGCGGGTGGCGTCGAATTGCAGCGTCGCAAGGCGTTCCGGGCAGGATATCCGGGCGCGCAGGACGGCGCTTGGGACTTTGAGCACCCAGAGCGCCGCCGGATCATGATGACTGAATTCATAGGGCAGATGGCTTCGCTCGATCACGAAAGCGCCCGGCCGGCACCGGACGTCCCTGCCGTCCTGCTCGAAACGGATTTCGGCGAGCTCAGGGACCGTGATGAGGAAGCATTCTTCCCGCTCGTTCACGAGGTGCCGTTCGTGGCGCCTGTAGAGTAGTCCATTCGAGACGTTGCGCGATACCGAGAGCGGACCCATGGACCAGGCGCCCAGACTCGCGTGGAAGTCGCGGCCGCCCGGAAAGACAAGATCGAGCGGGAAGTAGGTCTTGGAGACAACGTCCTGCCAGAAATGCCGCCGATTTTGCGAGGGAACATCGCTGGTCGCATAAGTGGCCTGCATGCCGCACTCCGTCCCTGCCGTCGCCCGTTCGGGCCTTACGCTCTTTCATCGCGCCGACCGTCGTGATCGACCCAAGCTTTGCGAGGACGACCTGACGGCGTCAAATCGAAATAAGCGGGTGCCGATATCTCAGATTTCGATAGCCTCGTCCGATCGTTGTCGGTGGTCGACGCCGACAGGAGGACGTGCCGGACCAACGCCCGCCACGGCAAAGCGCATGAAGTCGCGATACGCCTTCGCGGCCTCGGAAAATTGGGTGTCACGGCGCCAGGCCAGTCCGACGTCCATGCTGGGCACTTCATTCTCGATGACGCGGGTCTCGATCCGCTGTCCCTCGAGCGACCAGGGCCGGTAGACGAGATCGGACAGGATCGTAATGCCCATTCCGCCCGCAACCATGGATCGGACGGCTTCGACGGAGGAGGTGCGGAAGATCGTTCGCGGTTCGAGCGACAACGCGTTCCAGTAGCGCATCGACGTGTGCTTGGCCTCGTCGACAGTGAGCATGACGTAAGGGTAGGTCGCGATCTCAGCGAGATGGACCCGCTCGGCGCGCGTCAGTGGATGATCGGGAGCAAGCCACAACCGGCGCGGCGAGCGCAACAAAGTCTCGCTCGCAAGCATGGCGTTATTGTGCAGGTTCGAGACCAGCATGACCGCGAGATCGAGCGCACCGTCAACGACGGCGCGTTCAAGCACGTCACGCGGCGCCTCGAACAGCTCGACCGTGATCCCGGGAAAGCTTGCCTGGAAACGCATCTGATGGCGCGGCAGAAAATAGCCGGAAACGGTATAGGTGACGCCGATGCGCACCGTTCCGAACAGCGGACCGGCGGACATATGCGTCCCGCGAACGGCTTCGGCGACCGAAGCAAGGATCTGGCGCCCCTGCGACAGGAACCGGCTGCCCTCCATGGTGACGGTCACGCCGGTCGGGGTACGTTCCAGCAGGCGGGCGCAGACTGTCGCCTCGAGTTGCTGGATCGCGGCGGTGACCGCGGATTGAGAGACATTCAGGTCGATGGCCGCCTGGCTGATACGTCCAGTCTCGGCGGCGGCGACGAAATAGCGGATTTGTTTCAGAGAAACGGACATCGCGGTCGATCCGATATTTTGAATTTGCCTAACTCACGAGCGGTTGAGCGCTGCTTCTCGGAGCAAGGGTTTTCATTGCAACTCTCGTGCCCAACGGGCGTGCGGGCAACTGGAGGAACAAAATTAGTGGAACAGCGGGCAACCAGAGCGACCAGGTGCCGTAGCATCGGCGCTTGGCAGCGGAGGTGCGGCCAGATACCGCACGGCCCTTCAGTGCCAAAGCTCCAAGGCGGCTACGCCAAAGCGCTGCGAAGCTTGCCCAGCAACTCGGCCCGGCTCTTGCGCGCCGCAAGAGCCTCATCCATCCCGACCTTGACGAACTTCACCGAAGTGTTCGGTTGGAGCTGGCCGATCAAATCCATGTCCGCTGCGATGACCGTGCCGACCATGAAATAGCCGCCGCCTGAGACCGCGTCACGATGCAGCACGATCGGCTCAGTGCCGCCGGGAACCTGGATCGAACCGTAGGGGTAGCAGGCATCGGTGATGTTGGACGGATCTGAACCTGCTCCGAAGGGCGGCTCGCGCGGGACGAACTCGAGCGGCTTGCCACCCCTGAAGCGGTAGCCGATCCGGTCAGCTTCCGGCGCGACCTTCCAGGTGTCGCCGAAAAACCCGACGCCGGCCGTCTCGGAGATGCGGTGCCAGTAAAGCCCGGGCATCACGCGCAATTCCGTCGGCATCGCCGCCGGCAGGCCTCGCAGGTCCTTCGCGACGGTGCGGCCGTCCTTGACGGCGGCGCCAGCCCTGCCGATCGGAAGTTCGTCACCGGCCTCGAGCTTCCGGCCCTTGAAGCCGCCGAGTGCGCCGAGTGCGTAGGTGGAACGCGAGCCCAGGACAAGCGGCACATCGATGCCGCCGGCGATCGCGATGTAGCCGCGCGCGCCCTGCTTGAGGAAATCGAAGGAGAGCTTTTGACCACGTTTGACCTTGAAGCTCGTCCAGGTCTCGCGCGGCTCGCCATCGAGTTTCGGCGGCAGTTCGGCGCCGGTGATCGCGACCAGGGCGTCGTCGGTGAACTCGAGTTCCGGGCCCATGAAGACGGCCTCGAGGACCGCAGCGCCTTCCTCGTTGCCCACGAGCAGGTTTGCAGCGGTAAGCGCGTGACGATCCATGCCGCCGGAGAGCGGGATGCCGATGTGATAGTAGCCGGGACGCCCCAAGTCCTGCACGGTGGTGGCAAGGCCGGGCTTCAAGACTTTAATTGCCATGGAGAACCCCCTCGAGCTTGCGATTATAGGCGTCGATGTCGTTGTTGAACTCGGTCAGCGAGAACGAGACATCGCGGATGATCGGCGAAAAACGGCCCGCGTCGACATCGGCGACAGCAGCATCATAGGCCGGTCGGTCGATCGGTTTCCATTTCACGATGTCGCCCGGCTTGAACAGGCACATGAAATCGCGCAGATAGCTGATCTTCTGGTTGGGATCGTAGATCGGCATCGGCGTGATGCCGAACATCTGGTAGCCACCGGCGCCGCGTACCGAGTAGATGCAGCTGAAGCATCCGCCGTGCCCGACGGTGAGCTTCGGCGTGTCCGTGCGTGGGCGCAGATATTTCGGAGCCTGGATCTGCCGCTGGCGCTCCACCATCTGGTAAAGGAATGGCAGACCTGCGACGAAGCCGACCATCGAGACGAACCATGGCGCGCTGGAATGCGCTTTGATGAAAGCGTCGACTCCATTGAGTCCGTTGATGCGCGCGGCATATTCGAGATCGGTGCCGTTCGGGTCCTGATGGCGCTCACGGAAGCGCATCAAGGTCTCGTGCGTCCAGGGATCATTGTAGAGCACGGGGATTTCGATGATCCGCGTCTTGATGACGGGGGCGGATGTCTCGGATGCAGAATCCAGCTGTTTCAGCTCGGCAAGCAGGTCATCGGGCTTGATCTGATCCGGATCGAACTTGACCTGATAGGACGCGTTGGCCGGGCAGATCTCGGTCACCCCCTTGATCCTGGCGTCGCGCACCGCATTGGTGACGAAGAGGCCCTTGAAGAAAGCCTGCAGTGACATGGACTCAGCGACCTCGGCGAAGATGTGCTCATCGCCGCCGTAGGAAAATCGGGTTTGCATGACTAGCGGCCTCCTGCTGCTGACGGGGCGGGTTCTCTCGCGGTCATTGTGCGACCTTGGCGGTCGGTGACGGCGCTGCGGTGCCGAGCGACGCGGCATGGGTTTCCAGCCATGGCTCGAGCCAGGCAGTATGAAAGCGTGCGGCCAGGACGTCCGGATCACGTGCGAGCGCCTGATGCAGGGGTTTTGTCGTCGCCAAGCCCTCGACGCCGAGCTCCGCAAGGGCGCGCTCGAGCCGCCGGATCGCACTCGGTCTGTCCTCGTCGTGCACGATCAGCTTACCGAGCAGGCTGTCGTAGAACGGCGGCACCGTGTAGCCCTGATAGAGCATGTTGTCGAAGCGCACGCCTTCACCGGTAGGCACGCTGAGCGCGCTGATTGTGCCGGGGCTTGGGAGAAAGCCCTTCGCCGGATCCTCGGCGTTGATCCGGACTTCGATCGAATGACCGCGGACGCGAACCTGATCCTGGCGGATTCGAAGCGGCTCACCGCCGGCAATTCGGATCATCTCGCACACGAGGTCGATGCCGGTGACCATCTCCGTCACGGGATGCTCGACCTGGATGCGCGTGTTCATCTCCAGGAAGTAGAATTCGTGACTGCGGTCGTCATAGAGATATTCGAGCGTTCCAGCACCGCGATAGTCGACCGCCTTGGCAAGCGCAACGGCAGACGAACACAGCTTGTCACGAACGGCCGGTGTCAGCGAAGGCGAGGGAGCTTCTTCCCAAACCTTCTGGCGGCGTCGTTGCAGAGAGCACTCGCGTTCGAAACAATGGATGACGTCGCGTCCATCGCCGAGGATCTGCACCTCGATGTGCCGCGCGCCTTCGATCAGCTTCTCGACATAGAGCCCGCCATCGCCGAAGGCGGCGAGCGCTTCCGCCTGTGCCTGAGGCATCAAATGATGAAACTCCTCCGCCGAGCGCGCGATGCGGATGCCGCGTCCGCCACCGCCGGCCGCGGCCTTGATCATCACGGGAAAACCGGTCTTCTCGACCAGGGCGAAGGCAGCGTCGGCAGACTCCAGACGTCCATCGCTGCCCGGGACAGTCGGAACACCGGCGGCGGCTGCAGCATTCCGGGCCGCAACCTTATCGCCCATCAGCCGGATCGATTGCGCCGTCGGGCCGACAAAGATCAGTCCCGCCGCCTCGACGGCGGCCGCGAACTCGGCGTTCTCGGCCAGGAATCCATAGCCGGGATGGATGGCGTCGGCACCGGTCGTTTTGGCGGCGGCGAGGATCGTCGCCTGGTTGAGATATGACTTTGAAGCCTGCGGCGGACCGATCTCGATCGACTCGTCGGCGAGCCGCACGGCGAGCGAGTCCTTGTCGGCCTTGCTGTAGACCTGGACGGTCGAAATGCCGAGTTCGCGCGCCGCACGGATGATGCGGACGGCGATCTCGCCGCGATTGGCTATGAGGAGCTTGCGTATCGTCATGGACGTTCGATCGGCCTCAAATGTCGATCTCGGCGATCGGCTGGCCGGCCATCACGGCTTCCTCATTCTCGGCCAGGAAACGCAGGATCTTACCTGCCGCGCCGGCTTTCACCTCGTTGAACGATTTCATCACCTCGATGAGCCCGATCGTGTCGTTCTCCGTAATAGCGTCTCCGTCGGACTTGTAGTCCGGCTTGTCGGGTGCGGGCTTGCGGTAGAATATGCCCGGTAGCGGCGAGAATATCTGCTGTGTTGCCATGGGGTCCTCCTGGTGGATCGTCTTTTCCGGCCTTCCGCCTCACCGCGCGGTGAGATAGGGGCGGACGGCCTCGCGAACGGCGTGCGCGATCGCAACCGCATTGGGTGTGTCGGAGTGAATGCAGATTGAATCGGCTCCGACCAAGACGTCGTTTCCGGCCACCGACCGGGTCTTGCCTTCATTCACGGCTCGCGTGCACCGTGTCGCCGCATCGGCCGGATCCTTGGCCTCGTGCTCGCGCGTGATGATGAGGCTGCCGTCGGCATTGTAATCGAGGTCGGCGTAGTATTCGGCGACGAAGGTGTGGCCGCGCCGTTCATAGACCATCTGATGCAGCGTACCTTTCATGCCGAGCAGCGGCACCTTGTAGACATCCGCGGCATCCGCGACGGCCTCCGCGATGTTCTCGCTGCGAGCGGCCATACCATAGAGGGCGCCGTGCGGCTTGATGTGATTGAGCGGCAGGCCTTCGGCATCCAGGAATGCCTTGAGCGCGCCGATCTGATAAAGCAGACAGTTTGTCAACTCCTCGCGGTCGATCTTCATCTCCCGCCGTCCGAAGCCCTGCAAGTCCGGCAGTGAAGGATGGGCGCCGACCTTGACGCCGAATTGCTTGGCGAGCTGCACCGTCTTGCGCATGTGATTGAAGTCGGATGCATGGAAGCCGCAAGCCACGTTGGCGACATCGATGTGCGGCATCAGCCCCTTGTCGTCGCCCATCTTGTAGAGGCCATAGGCCTCGCCCATGTCGCAATTAATCACGACCATTTCTCCTGTTTCCTCTCAACGGTTCGCGTTCGTTCCAAGGGGTACGGCCGCCCGCAGGTGCGACAGGCACCGCGGGCGGCGCATTGCCGGCTTACTTCGACACCAGGTAGTCGACCGGGATCTTCTCCGAGATCGTCCACTGATCGACCATCTTCGGCTTGCCGCCTTCGGTATCGATGATCAGGTAACGGCCCTGGTTCTGATGGTGGATGTCCTTGTTGAAGGTACGCGGCCCGAACAGCGTGGCCTCGTTGTTCATCTTTTCCAGCTCGGCGACGACGGCCGGCGCGTCGGTGGTCTTGGCGCGTTCGACCGCCTTGGCCCAAACGTCAATCAGGACATAGCCGGGATAGACGTACTGGCTGGACGGATCGCCGCCCGTCACGTCCTTGAACTTCTTGTTGAACTCGTTGACTTTCGGATTTGGATCGTCGCCGTAGATCGAGCCCTGCACCGGAACGTAGAAGTTCGACAGATCCGGAATGGCGTTCAGCCAATAGCTACCGTCCATGCTCGAACCGTTGAGGATCATCGATTTGATGCCGGCGGCCCGGATCTGCTTGATGGCTGAAACCGCGCCCGGCATCATCGTGCAGACCATGATGGCGTCGGGCTCCTTCGGAAGGCTCTTGATGCGCGTGATCTGGGACGCGATCGAAGCGTCATCATTCTTGAACGTGTCGCTGCCGGCCAGCTTCGCGTCCTTCAGCTTCGGCATCATCCAGTCGAAGCCGTCGCAGATACCCTTGTTGTAGACGGTCCAGCTGTCGAGCAGCCGGTAGAAGCTGCGGGCATTCTTCTTGTTGTAGGCCCATTCCGCCATGGTCGCGCCCTGCACGGCCGCCAGAACGGAGCCGGAGAACGAGTAGGGACCGACGCCGGGGATGCCGGCCTTGATCGACTCGGCGCAGAGGAAGAACGAGACCTTCCCGGCCGCTTGCGCCTGGAGTGCCGCCGGCGCGCCGAAGTCGTAGTCGCAGGAGACGATCACGAGGTCGGCGCCCTGGTCGAGCACCGCGAGGCCGGCCTTGGCACCTTCGGCCTGATCGGTCTTGGTGTCGGCAAAGACGGCTTTGATCTTCTTGCCGAGCAGGCCACCCGCCTTGTTGATCTCGTCGATGCGGATCATCGCCGCATCTTGTGCCGGCTTGTCATAGGCCTGCATGAAGCCTGAAGCTGCGGTCGCAAATCCGATGACGATCTCGTCGACCGCTTTGGCCGGTGTGAACCCGAGTGCGGACACTCCAGCCAGGATTCCCAGTACTTTGGTCAAACGCATAACCATCCCTCCAGTTGTGCAGTGAATTTCAGTTCAGTTCCTTCATCGCCGTCCGCACGGGGCGTGACAATCGTCGCAGCATCGGCCATCCGCGCCAGGAGAACTCCTGGTTGCGGGTGAGGCCGGTCGGCAGGTACATCAGGATAACGATGGTGATGATGCCGATCGCGATCTCCTGGATCCCGTTCGGCAGTGCGATCTTCAGTGCGCCAAGGCTGATGCCCTTTTCAAGGTTGCGGAACAATTCAATCAGTACCGAGATCGCGACGACGCCGGTGACCGCCCCGCTGAGGCTGTACATGCCGCCGACGACCAGCATCGACAGGGTGATGAAGGTCGTCCGCAGATAAAAGGCGCCGGGGTTGACGATGCTGAGGAAGTGCGCGTAGAGCGCGCCGGCGATGCCGATGATGAAGGCGCTGACCACGAACGCAATCAGCCGTTCGCGGACAATGTCGATTCCCGAGGCGCTGGCGGCGACGGACTCGTCGCGTGTGGCGCGAAGCGCGAGCCCGGATCGGGAAATCGCGTACAGATAGGCGATCACGATTGCAACCGCCGCACCCAGCCAGCCAATCCATACGTTCATGGTCGGCGGTATGCCGACGATCGAACCTTGTCCGCCCGTGACCGAATCCCAGTTCGAATAGACGTTGTTGACGACGCCGAGCAGTCCGAAGGTCGCGATCGAGGCTGCAATCCCCGAAAGGCGCATGATGACGCGTCCGACGACGAGCGCGAACAAGGCGGCGAATACACCCGAAATCGGTGTGGCCACCCACATCGGCAATTGCGTGTGCAACAGCCATGCCGGCAGTCCCTTGAGCGTGATCGACTTCATCACGGGCGGAATCGCGAGCCAGGCGGTCATGTAGGCGCCGAGGCACATGAAACTGATGTGCCCGAACGACAGCAGGCCTGAATTTCCGACAAAGACGTAGAGGCCGACGACCACCATGATGTTGATCAACATCTCGACGACAGTTCGGTTGAACGCGCGGCTGCCGAATTGGTAGCTCATGGCGGCCATGACGAGCAGCACGACGATCAGGACGATCGGTGTCAGGATCGTTTGCCGGATGACAGACGGCCGCTTTGGCATCGATCAGACCCTCTGCTTGGCGGATTTCGGTGCAAACAGGCCTTGCGGCCGCACCAGAAGGACGACGATCACCGCGCCATAGACGAAGGCATCGCGGAAGACGCGCGCGTCGTGCGGCAATGTTGCCTGGAAGACGACGCTGGCGGCGCCAATGATGAAGCCGCCGGCAACGGCGCCGGGCACACTGCCGAGACCGCCGATCACGGTGGCGATGAAAGCGATCAGCATGACGTTGGCGCCCATGTTGATGTCGGCGGTGCCGGAGATGGTGGCCAGGATCAATCCGATCGCGGCGGCCAGCATGCCGCTGATGGCAAAGGCCAGCAGGATGACGCCGTTGGCACGGACTCCGAGCATGCGCGCCATGGTGAAGTTCTCGGCGGCGGCGCGCATCTCCAGACCGTAGCGCGTGCGCTTGAGGAACAGTACGAGCACGACGAGCGCGGCCAGCGTGATGACGATGGTCACGACTTGCAGCATCGGAATGTGGGCGCCGAGAAATTCCACCGGCAGGCTGAGGCTCGGCCACAGCGTGATCGATTTCGGACGGCTCGAATAGAACATCAGCAGGATGTGGCGGATGACGAATCCGAGGGCGAAGGAGGCGATCATCATCGTCGCCGGATTGGCGTTGCGGAAGCGGCGAAAGACGATGATCTCCGACACTATCGAAACGCCGGCTCCGATGAGCAGCAACAGCGGGATCAAGAGAAAGAACGGCAGCATGCCGACGAAAACGACGGCGGTGGCGTCGATCGACGGCCATAGCATCGCGAACACGCAGAAGGCTATGAAGTCGCCATGGGCGAAGTTGACGAGCCGCATGACGCCGAAGATCAGCGCGATGCCCAGCGCGCCCAGGGCATAGAGACTGCCGAGGCTCAGTGCGTCGAAGATGATCTGCAGGACCGCCGTCATGCTCAGTGGTCTCCAAAGCCGAAATAGGCCTGCTTCAACCGCTCGTCCTTGATCATGTCAGCGGCCGCGCCCTCGAGGACGATGCGCCCGCCGCGGATCAGGATCATGCGTCCGCCGGTCATCATGGCGCGCGTCGAGCTCTGCTCGACGATCAACAGCGTCAGCTTGCGCTGCGCCCGTAGCCGCGCGAGGATCTCGTAGACCTGATCGATGATCTTGGGTGCAAGTCCCAGCGACGGCTCGTCGATGGCCATGATGCGCGGAGCCGTCATCAACGCGCGACCGATGACGAGCATCTGCTGCTGGCCGCCGGAGAGCATGCCGGCCGCGGTGTGACGGCGATCGGCCAGCATCGGGAATTCGGCGTAGACGGACTCCAGGTCGCCGGCGATCTTGTTCCTGTCGGTTCGCATGCCGGTGCCGACCTTCAGATTTTCCTCGATGCTCAGTGCGCCGAAGACGTTGCGTCCTTCCGGCACCAGCGAAAATCTCCGCCGGGCGATGTCCTCCGGCGAGGCCCCCGTCACTTTCGTACCGTCCATGGTGATGGAGCCCGATCCCACAGGCACGACGCCGGCAATGGCATTCAGCAGGGTCGACTTGCCTGCGCCGTTGGGGCCGGTCACGAACAGAACCTCACCCTCGGCGATCTCTAGTGTGACGCCGCGCAAGGCCGTCAGGCGTCCGTAGCTTACGGTGATGTCGTCGACGGCGAGCAGCGTCATGATGCGGCGCCCATCTCGGTCGCGAGCGCCGGAATCACTTCGTCGCGCTGCGTGCCCATATAGGCATGCCGGACCGCGTCGCTGTCGCGGATCTGCGCAGGAATCCCGACTTCGATGATCTCGCCGGAATCGAGCACGGAGATGCGCTCACAGAGTTCGAGCACGAGGCCGATATTGTGCTCGATCAGCAGCACGCCAACTCCGAGCTCACCGGCGATCCGCCTGATGATGACGGCCAGATCGTGGCTTTCATGCTCGGACATGCCGGCCGCGGGTTCGTCCAGCAGCAGATAACGGGGCGTGCACATGATGGCGCGGCCGATGGCGACGCGGCGCTCGTCGGTGTAGGGCAGGGCGCCCGCGATCGTGCTGCCAAGGTGCGATATGCCGAGCCAGGTCATCACGCGCTCGGCCTCCGTGATCGCCTCGCGCCGCGTCTGGCCCAGACCCACGCCCGTGACCTCAAGATTGTCCACGACCGGCAGGTCGCGGAAAAGTCGACCAGACTGAAACGTGCGCGCGACGCCCTTGCGTCGAAGCTTGTGGGCCGCGATGCCGTTGAGCACCTCGCCTTCCAGTTCGACGGTCCCTGTGCCGACCGGCTGAAACCCCGTTAGCACGTTGATAAGTGTCGTCTTCCCGGCGCCGTTGGGGCCGATCAGTCCGGTGATGCGTCCCCGCGGAACCGTGAGCCTAACTTTGGACAGCGCTTTCAAGCCTTCGAATTGGACGCTGACGTCGCGAGCGCCCAACTCCAAGCCACCGGAAGTCATCTCAACGCCTTCTCACTCGCTGCCAATCACAAACGGAGTTTTGCGTTGCGGGACACGCTTGTAAAATTCGAAATATCGTTCGCTGATATCGGAAATTGTGATGACGCGTTCCGGGAATGCCCCGTGGCCGGGCACCGCCCGTCGAGGTGCTCCGGAGTCGCGGAACAGCAAGACTGGAGCGAAGGCAAGACGGGGGCGAAGCAAAGGCTGAAGTGAGGGAAACAAGCGACCGGTCTCGTCACAGGCGACCATCAGAGCGTTTGCAGGAATTGCTCTCCCATCGCGACGGTTCCATCGGTGTAATCCGTTCCCAACCGTCGTGCGGTCTCGGTGTCCGAATGCGACGCGATCCATGCGGTCAGCAGCATGCGCCGGAGCATCACGAAAATGGGCAGCATGAGTTCGTCTTCGTGCGAAACCGGCGCGATCGCGCGATACCCGTCGAGCCATGAAGCCTGGAGCTCAGCCACCATGGGCTCATGCTCCATGAAGCTGACGGCGGCGGCAAAGTCATAGAAGAACCAGGAGAAGCCGCAATCGTCGAAGTCGATCACACCGAGACGCGCGCCATCGACGAGAAGATTGGCCAGCCGCAGATCGGCGTGGACGAGGCCGAACCGGTCGTTTGTGTTTCCGTAGGTATCGAGACGCTGCCTGAGTGTGTCGGCGACCCTCTGCAGCAGTTTTCGGCCATCTTCGCGAAGACCAAGCCCGGCATGCCAATCGCCCCACAACGGCCGGTTGCCCAACATTGCATCAAAGTCCCAGACCTTGCGCTGAAAGTCCGGCGGCTTGTTCCATCGGCGGCTGTGCGTGTGAAGCCTGGCGCTGATCGTGCCGAGTTTGCCGAACCAGGCGACGAGATCGCCTGACGGATCGGGCTCCTTGCCGCTGAGAAATTCGAAGGCCGCAATCTGTCGTGGCGAGCCGTTCAGGACGATCGGACATAGCGACCGGCCCTCACCGTCGGCGACCGGGCGAGGCGTGACGACAACGTCCTCCCCTATCAGCGCATCGATCCAGGCGAGCTCGGACCGGATCTCGGCGGATGTATGGTAGCCGATCCGCTGCACGCGCAGCACCAGCCTCCGTCCAGATGCCGGATCCCGCGCCAGAAACGTCGTGTTCTCGGAATGGCTGAGGAAGGAGAGCGTCGATAGTGAAGAGAGGTCCCAGAGCGGCAAGGCTGCGCCGAGCTCGGTCTGCATGCTCTCGATCAAGCCCGGAGTCATCATTAGAGTGGGCCGGCCGTCTCGGAAGTGGCGTCGAGAAGATCAAGAAGGCTCGACACGATGCGATCAGGGACGACACCTGTGGCCGCATTGAACGGGACGTCGCTGGCGAGCAGGATAGAGCGCAGGCCGGCGGCGTTGCCGGCCGCGATATCGGTCGCGACCTGATCGCCGACCATGATTGTTTCGTGCTTTGCGGTGCCGAGATACTCAAGCGCTTGTTCGATCAGGAACGGATGTGGCTTGCCGACGACGATCGGCTTCACGCTTGGCACCGCAGCAACGACCGCCGCGGTCAGCACGCCGACGCAAGGGTCATATCCATCGTGCACGGGCGTGAGGACGTCGGGATTGGTTGCAATGATCGCTGCTCCGGCCAAGGCGGCCCGTATAGCCGTTCGCAGTTTGGCGTAGTTGAGCGCCGAATCGAAGCCGAGCACCACGACCTCTGGGTCCGCCGCGGTCAGATCATAGCCGGCTGCCTCAATGGCCGCGAGCAACGGCTGTTCGCCGATCGCAAAGACCGGAGTGTCTTGCGGCCAGCGCCTTGCGAGCAGGGCCGTTGCCGCCGAGATGGTGTTGAAGACCTGCCGTGGTTCTGCCGGAATGCCGATGCTTGTCAGCTTCGCCGCAAACTGCGCGGCAGATTTCGTCGAATTGTTGGTGACGAACGCATATGGCACGCCCCGCTCATGCCAGGCGCGAAACGCTCTTACCGAACTCGGGATCGCGGTGTCTCCTCGATAGGCCACGCCGTCGAGGTCCGAGATGATGCCGCGAATGGTCAGGGACTCCTGTGTTTTCAAGGCCGACATTCCGCTCGTTTCGAAACACGGGAATTATAGGTTCACCGTCTCCGAACTGCTGTTCCGAGCGTCCATCATTCCTGTCCTGCACAGCGGAGAGGCGCGGCTGCCTCGGAGTTGGGCGGTGCGCTCTGGGGTGATCAGGAGCCGCCGCGCGCAATCCTCGCATCCGGGAGTGTCAGCAACGGAATCGTGGAGCAGCAGGAATCGGGCAAGCGCGGCCTTTGGTCTACGCTTTGCAAGTTGCGCGAGACGATCGAAACGGCTGAGTGCCCCGCGCCCTCGGCAGCAGTTTCAGCGTTGCCAAAATCATCGAGGGATAGGACATGATCAACCGTAGAGACGCGATGTTAGGGGGGCTTGCCGGTGCCGCAGCGTTAGGCTTCGGACGGGTCAACCCCGATTTTCTGGTGAATTCCGCCTTTGCCGCCGAAGGCAAGGCGCTGCGATTTCTCGGCGCGGAAGCGCTGACCGGCAATTGGGATCCGACCACGCACACCAATCTTGGCCAGCTCATCGTCGAAGGGTTTGTGTTCGGCTATCTGACGCGGGCGCCGATGAAACCGGACAAGCCGGATGAGCTGATCTTCGAGCTCGCTGAGTCGATGAAGCCCATTGACACCTACACGATGGAAGTCACGCTCCGGAAGGGCATCAAGTTTCATGACGGCACGCCGCTTACGGCGGCTGATGTCAAGGCGACCTATGAATATGGCTGCCTACCCGATCGGCCGGCGCAGTGGTATCCGGGCCTCGTCTCCGTCGACGTCGTCGACGATTTCACCTGTCGCATCAACACCAAGGCGCAGGGCTATCCGGCAACGCTCTACTACTATCTCTCCTCGTTCCTGCCGATCATGTCGGCGAAGGACGTTGCGAACAAGGCCAAGCTGTCGGCTCGCATGAACGGCACCGGACCGTACAAATATGTCGAGCAGAAGGGCGATACCACCGTTCTTGCCGCGAATGCCGATTTCTTCCTCGGTGCACCGAAGATCCCCGGGGTCGAATATCACTTCGTCGGCGACACCACGACGCGCACGCTTTCGCTCCTGAACGGCGAAGCCGACATCATCGAGCGGCTGGAGCAGGAGCAGGTCGAGACCATCGCAAAGGATGCGCGCTTCAACATCCACAAGGCGGTGTCGGTCGAAAACAAGTATCTGTTCTTTCGCTGCTCGAAGAAGCCGTTCGACGATCCCCGCGTTCGTCTCGCGGCGTGCCATTCGATCGACCGCAAGCAGATCCTCGATATTCTCGGCGTATCTGGAACTTACTCGAAGGCGCACATCTCGCCGGTGAAGTTCGGTTACACCGACGTGGCCGACTATCCCGAGTTCGATCCGGGCAAGGTGCAGAAGCTGCTCGCAGAGGCCGGCTTCCCGAAAGGGCAGGGCCTGCCCGAGCTCACCTACTACACATCGGTCGGCTTCTATCCCAAGACCAAGGAATATGCCGAGCTGATCACCGGCATGCTTCAGGAACAGGGTTTCAAGGTCAACCTCCAGACCCTCGAAGTCGCGGCCTGGGGCAACCTTCTTTACGACAAGCCCGGCGGCGGCGAAGGCAATATGATCGACTGCGGCTGGTGCACGGGGTCGCCCGAGCCCGATCTGGTGCTGCGCACTCACTTCCATTCCTCGTCCAAGCGCATCACCGGCATCGTCGACAAGGACATCGACGCGGTGCTCGACAAGGAGCGCAACGCGACCTCCATCGAGGAGCGCAAGAAGATCCTGCAGACCGAGACGCTGCCGACCATTGCCAAGAAGGCGCCGGCGCTCGCGTTGTTCACGTCGGTCTTCATCCACGCCTACAGCAAGAAGCTCGACGGGCTCTATATCTACCCGAATGGTATGCAGGACATGACCAAGGCCACACTGGCATGATGATTGCTCCGGCAGGCTGGACAACCCGGCCTGCCGGAACTCGCTGACGAATGCAAGGGTAGCCCTCTTCGATGTTGATCCTGGAATTCCTGGTCAAGCGGATCGCGCAGGGTCTCCTGATCGTCTTCATCACCTCGTTGATCATCTTCACTTTGCTGCGTGTGGTTCCCGGCGATCCCGTCCGCCTGATCGTCGGCGGCATGGCGCCTCCCGATGTGGTCGAGAAGGTGGCGACCAAGATGGGGCTGCGCGATCCCATCATCGTGCAATACGGCCGCTATATGCACGGTCTGCTCCAGGGCGACCTCGGACAGTCCTATTTGCGCCCGCGCAGCGGCATGATCGCGACCGGCGGACAATATATCGATCCGACCAAATCGGACATGGCGCCGGTGACCGGTCTCATTCTCGAACGCCTGCCGTTCACGCTGCAATTGGGCGGCATGGCCTTGTTGTTCGCGCTGTTGATGTCGTTTCCGGTCGGAATAGCCGGTGGCCTGCATCAGCATCGATGGCAGAATGCCCTGGCGTTCGGCATGCAGTCGCTATTCGTGTCGATCCCGAATTTCTGGCTCGCGATCGTCCTGATCCTGTTTCTATCGGTCAAGCTGAAGCTGCTTCCGGCGCTTGGCTACCAGGGCTTCTCCTATGTCATTCTGCCGGCCTTGGTGCTGGCGGTGGAGATCGCGCCCTTCATCATCCGGACGTTGACGACGTCGCTCGGCGAGGTGATGCAGGCGCCGTTCATCGATGAAGCCCGGGTTCGCGGCCTGTCGCGCCGCCGCATCGTCTATTCCCATGCTCTGCGCAATGCGGCGGTGCCGCTGGTCAACCTGCTCGGCATCCAGCTTTCGACACTGATCGGCGGCGTGCTGGTGATCGAATACATCTTTGACTATCCAGGCCTCGGCAATTTGACCGTCGTCTCCGTCGTCGGGCGTGATTTCCCGGTCATCCAGGGCATCGCCATTACGACCAGCGCGGTGTTCGTCTTCATCAATATCATCGTGGACTTGGTCGCTTATCTCATCGATCCTCGCGTGGAGATCTGACCATGACGGCCACCACGGTCATTGCTGCGGAGCCCGAGCCCCGATTGGCCCGCATCCGGTCCGTCAATCGGCGGATCGTGGCTGCAGCCTGGGGCATGTCGAGCTTCAAGATCGGTTTCTTCGTCTTCATCGCGCTGCTGCTCGCGTCCGCGATCTATCCCGAGGTGTCCTCGGTCAGCGCCACCAAGATGGTGGTGAAGGACAAATTCCTGGCGCCGGTCTACCTCGGTGACAAATGGACCTGGGATCACGTGCTGGGCACGGATCAGCTCGGCCGCGACATCCTGATGCGCAGCCTGATTGGGCTTCGCTATTCGCTGCTGGTCGGCATCGTCACGGTGCTCCTGATCTTCATCATCGGCTGCGGCCTTGGCCTGTTCGCGGGCTTCAAGGGCAAGTGGTGGGACACCATCATCATGCGGATCACGGACGCTCAACTCTCGATTCCGATGATCATCCTGGCGATCACGATTCTCGGCGTGTCGCGGCCGACTGTCCCGACTATCATCATCGTGCTGGCGCTGTCCGGCTGGCCGCTCTACGCGCGAGTGGCCCGCAGTGCCGCGGTCGCCGAGCGCGGCAAGGAATATGTGCGCGGCTTGCGCGTGCTTGGGGCCGGGGATTGGCGGATTCTGCTGCTGTTTGCGGCGCCCAACATCCTGCCGCCGATCGCGTTCGTCGCAGTGCTCGATGTTGCCCGCATGATGATCTTCGAAGCGATCCTGGGCTTCCTTGGGCTTGGCATTCAGCCGCCGACCCCGAGCTTTGGCAGCATCATCGCCGATTCCCGCAAATATCTGCTCAATGCCTGGTGGATCGGGACCATCCCGGGCATCTTCCTTGCCGTCGCGCTCACCTCGATCAACCTCATGGGCTCGGCGCTGGAAAAGGCGCGCAACCGCATCTATGGAGGTCTCTGAGATGGATCTCTCGCTCATTCTCGAAATCGACGATCTGACGGTCGGTGCGACGACGCCGGGCGCGGCTCCAATTCTCGATCACATCAGCTTCCGCCTCAGCACGTCGGAGATTTTCGGCATCTACGGGGAGAGCGGCGCGGGCAAGACGGTACTCAGCCGCGCTCTGGCGAACTGGTTGCCGGAGAGCCTGGAATATCGCGCCGGACGGGTCGCCTTCGCCGGACACGACATCCTTGGCGCCGGAGCGCGCGAGGTCCGGATCGGGCGTGACATCGCCTATATCGGATCCAAGCCGCAGAGTTCGCTCGATCCGACCGTGCCGGTTGGCGTCCAGATCGCGGAGAAGCTGCACAGCGTCAGGCCTGAATGGAACGGGCGCGAGTGTCGTGACCGGGTCATGCAGCTCCTCGGCGAGGTCCGAATCCCGTCGCCGAAGGAACGCTACTGGGACTACCCGTCGAAATTCTCCGGCGGCATGATGCAGCGCGCGATGATCGTGGACGCCATTTGCGCCGAACCCGCCGTGCTCATCGCCGACAACGTGACCCAGCCGCTGGACGTCACCATTGCCGCGCAGATCGTGGCTTTGCTCCATGATCTCTGCACGCGGCACAAGATGGCGACGATCTATCTGTCCTCCTCCTTGCCGACACTCGGGCAATTCGGCGATCGAACGGCCGTGCTGTACCAGGGCCGGTTCGTCGAGCAACAGGCGTTCGCCGAATTGCTGGCTTCGCCGCAATCCGACTACACGCGCAAGGCCATCGCGAGTGTGCCGCGGATGTGGGAGACGGCGGAGGGCCCGCTTGCTCGCCGTCAAGCTCAAGGCGAGGCCCCGTTGATGAAGGTGGAGAATGTCCATCGCACCTATCGCGCCCGTAAGCGCGGCACGTTCAACAGCTACAGCAACGTGCAGGCGGTGCGCGGTGTCACGCTCGACATCATGCCGCGCGAGAATTTCGGCATTGTCGGTGAATCCGGCTGCGGCAAGTCGACCCTGACCCGCCTGCTGGCCTGGCTGGAGACGCCCGACAGCGGCAGCATCGTCTTGAACGGGACCTCGCTCGGCGCGCTGTCATCGCGGGATCTGATCCGCAAGCGCAACGAGTTCCAGCTTCTCTTGCAAGATCCCTACAATGCCTTGCCGCCGCGTACCACGGTTGGCCGAATGATCGAGGAGAGTCTCCTGATCCGGGGCCGGATCCCGCGCGCCGATTTGCGAAAGCGGGTGATCGCGGCAATGGCCGAAGTCGGTCTCGCCGCCGAGCTGTACGATCAGCTGCCGAATGCGCTCTCTACCGGCGAGCGCCAGCGCATTTCGATCGCACGAGCCCTGGTTCTCGATCCCAAGCTCCTGATCCTCGACGAGACCTTGTCGGCGCTGGACCAGCGCGAGCAGGGCAGGCTGATCGAGCTGTTCTCGAAATTGCAGGAAAAGAACGACCTCACCTATGTTTTCATCTCGCACGATCTGGCGATGGTGCGGAAGGTCTGCACGCGGATCGCAGTGATGTATCTCGGCGAGATGGTCGAGATTGCCGACAACCACGATCTGTTCTTCGATCCGCAGCATCCCTATACCAAGGCGTTGCTGTCGGCGGCCCCGACGCTGGAGCAGAAGCCGTTTGATCCCTCCGATTTCCTGCTGGAGGGCGAGCCGCCCAGCCCGATCGACATCCCGGCGGGTTGCAGCTTTGCGTCGCGCTGTCCGAAGGCGTTCGGCCGTTGCCGGGTGGAGACGCCGGCGCTCGTCGAGCATTCGCCCGGGCGCTTTGCCGCCTGCCATCTTCTAGATGGTGATCAGGCGCAGGCGGCGGCCTGACGGTCAGGGCCGTGGCTTGAACGGCCAGTCCATCTTGATCGGCCGCAGATCTTCCAGCGCCTTTGTCAGCTGCAATACGCCGAGGTCATCGAAGCGGTGGCCTATCACCTGCACACCGATCGGCAGATGCCGGGAATCAAAAGCCATGCAGACCGTAGAGGCGGGCTGGCAGGTCTGGTTGAACATGGCGGTGAACAGCGTGTGCTCGAGCGGCATCTCGCGGGAGACGCCCGGCTCCTCCGCCGGAAAATTCACCACCGGCAGCGTCGGTGAGATGACATAGTCCCAGCCTTCGAAGGTCCCCAGCAGCGCCGCCTTCATCTTGGCGATCCGGCCCAGCGCCCGGTAAAGGTCCGTGCCTGAGTGCTTCGATCCGCCCAGGCTCCACGCGCGAACATAGGGATTGATGTCGCTTGGAGCGTCGCTGTGTGGGGGCAGGGACGTGTATTCGAGATAGCCGCGGACCTGAAGGAACAGGTCGATGGCTTCGTAGGCGTCATAATCGAGCGGCGAGACGAACGGTTCGACGCTGGCGCCCGCGCCGGCCAGCAGCTTTCCGGCGGCCTCGACGGTCTCGCGCACGACCGCTTCGGGCTTCATGCCAAAACCCATGTCGGTGAGGACGCCGATCTTCAATCCCTTCACATCGCGGGCGAGGCGCTCGTGATAGCACACGCCGTCGGCCGGGAGGCTCCAGGTGTCGCGCTCGTCCTGTCGCGTCAGCACGGTCAGCAGACGGGCGATATCGTCGACGCTGCGGCCCATGGGACCGGCCATGCGCATGGTATCGGCCGGCAGATGCGGCACACGTCCGTGGGTGGGCTTCAGTCCAGCGAGGCCGCAATGTGCGGCCGGAAGGCGGACGGAGCCCGCGATATCCGTGCCGACGGAGACATATCCGGCGCCGGCCGCGACCGAAGCGCCAGCGCCGGCCGATGAGCCGCCGGTGTTCCAGGCAAGCCCCCAGGGGTTGCGGGTGATGCCGTGCAGCGAACTGATGCCTGACGCCATCAGGCCGCAATCCGGCATCGTGGTTTTTGCAAAGATCACTGCGCCGGCTTCGCGCAATGCGATCGCCGGTGGTGAATCGTAGTTTGAGGGCGGCAGGGAGCGGTTGGCCCCGATACCATGAAAGTAGGGCCAGCCGACCATCGCGACGCTGTCCTTGACGGTCATCGGAACGCCATCGAGCGGACCCAGCGCAGCACCGGCCCTCCATCGCGCTTCCGAGAGTTGCGCGCTGGCCATGGCCTGCTCCGGACGGAAGCAGAACAGAGCGTTGATCGCGGTATTGATGTTCTCGGAATGGCTGAGGGTGGCTCGCAGCACGTCCACCGGCGATAACGCGCGCGAGGCGTAAGCCTCTGTCAGCTCGGCAAGGCTCATCCCGATCAGTTCTGCAGCAGACATGTAGGCCTCAATGGGTACCGTTCCGGATCACTGTCCGGATAGCGAAAATAGCCTGCGTTGGGGTAGAGCCGCTGCTTCAACGGCATGATTTGGTGGAGCGCGAGGCATCCCTTTTGCATCTGTCTTGATAAAAGTTGGCGGACATGAAGGTCGGCCGAACGGCAATCGCAAGAGATCAGAAGTCGCCATGAGTCAATCTGGAACGGAACTGGCCACCATCCGGAATTACATTGCCAGGCTCCCCGGATGGGGGTCCGGAGACATCGTGATCGAACCTGCCATCCCGATTCTGGCTTCGCCAAGCTGGCGCGGTGTCGACGGTTTTCCCTGGCGCGCCACCAAGAAGGGCAGCGACGAAAGCATCTTTATCAAGAGCATGGATCGTGATGCGGAGCTCTATATCGACGTGGCGTGCGCCTTCGAGGCGGCGCAGCGTGCATCCGATCTCGGCATTGGCCCTAAGGTGCTCATGGCCGATTCGGAAGCAGGCCTGCTGGTGATGGAGGATCTCAACCGGGGCTGGCGGGTCGGTACATTGGAACGGATGCTCGAGCCCGACATCGTCGACGCCGTGATTACGGCGATGCGCCTGTTTCAGTCTGGACCGCCGCTGCCACGCCGCAAGACTGTCTTTGACGAGATCGAGCATTTCTATGCTGCGGCGGCGGCCGCCAAAGCCCAGTTGCCGTCGGATGCCGAATGGCTGGTCAAGGAGTTGCGGTTTGCGGCCGACGCCTTCCGGACGCTCGATATCACAGCGGTGCCGATCCACGGCGACGGCAATGTTTCGAATATCCTGATCAACGACGCAGGCGAGGTTCGTCTGATCGACTGGGATCGCGCGACAACGACCGACCCGTTGGAGGATATTGGCAGCTTCCTCGTCGAGGCCTTCGCACAGGAGCCTGAGGCGCGCGACGTCTTCACCCGCAGCACCGGGACGTTCGAGGAGGGTGCATTCAACCGTGCGCGGATTTATGGCGTGGCTGATGATCTGCGCTGGGGATTGATCGGCGCGCTGCTCGCCGTCAAATCGACGCGCAATACGCTGGAGTTCTACAAATTCGCCAGTTGGCGCTTCGTGCGTTGCCGCATGGTGGTTCGGGAGCCCCGCTTTGGCGAGATGCTTCGGAGGATCGCATGACTGTTCGCAGAAAAGTTGGTGAGGGGACCACGGTTCACGAACGCAACGTCGAAGCCGCAATCGCTCGCGTCCCGCAATGGCGCGGCAAGGAGGGCGCCTATGCGCCGCTGCTCGGCGGCCTGTCGAACCAGAACTGGCTGGTCGAGATTTCCGGCGACGGGCGCCGCTATTTCGTCAAGGTGCCGGGCGAGGGCTCGGAAATGTTCATCAATCGCGTCACCGCCAACGAGGCCGCGCGTAATGCCCATGCCATGGGTGTCGGGCCGGAGGTCATCTTCTTCGATGCGGCGGACGGGCTGGAGATCAGCGAATTTCTCGAGGGCTATCGCGCCTGCACCAATGCGGATTTCGGCGATTCCGCCATCCAGTCCGACGTTCTAGATCTCTATCGCCGTTTGCATGGCGGCCCCAAGCTCGGCCAGACCAAGACGATCTTCGACATGATTGAGGAACATATCGAGCAGGGCAAGGAACTGGGGTCGCATTTCCCGCAGGACATGCCCTGGCTGATGCACCGCTACAATCAGGCCAAGTCAGCCTTCCTGGCGTCGGGCCTCGACCTCGTACCGTGCTTCAACGACCCCATGCCGGGGAATTTCCTCATTTCGGCCGAAACCGGCGCGCCCAGGCCGATGAAGCTGATTGACTACGAATTTTCCTCCAACAATGAGCGCAGCTACGAGCTCGGCGTGCTGTTTGCCGAAATGTTCTTTGATGAGAAGCTGACGGAAGCCCTCATCGAGCAATATCTGGGCGAGGTTCGTCCGCAGATGATTGCGCGCGTCATTCTCAACCGTGCGCTCGCGGACATGAAATGGGCCTCATGGGCGGTCGTCAACCGCAAGCTCAACACGTGGGATTTCGATTACCAGAAGTACGGCGTCTGGAAATACATGCGCGCCCACGACGTGATGTATGACCCGCGCTGGGACAGTTGGTTGCGGTTGGTGTGAGCCGGCGTCGTCCGCCTCTTGCGACTATTGCTTCAGGACGGCCAGGGCCTGTTTGAGCAGACTGTCGTTCGCCGCGGCGATCACGCGTCCGTCGGAGACCGGCGTGAGTGGCCGCCCATCCCAGTCGCGTATGATTCCGCCGGCGCCCTCGACCACGGGAATCAATGCCATGAAGTCGAACGACTTGAGCGACGTCTCTACGACGAGATCGCAATGGCCGGACGCCAGTAGCCCATACTGATAGCAGTCGCCGCCAAATCGTCGGAACATAGCCTTCTTGCTCAGCAAGTCATAGCGAGCCCAATCCTGCGGCGTAAAGAAGTCCGGCGAGGATGTATAGATCTGTGCGTCTTCCAATCTTGCCGTGCGGCTCACCTTGGCGGGCTTGCCGTTGAACGTGACCCCACGCGGCGTGCCGTACCACCGTTCGGCCAGCGCCGGCATGTCGATCATGCCGGCGACGACCGCGCCCTTGCGCTCGTCGGCGAGAGCGACAAGCGTGCCGAACAGCGGCATGCCAGAGATAAAGCTCTTCGTTCCGTCGATCGGATCGAGATACCAGGTGTAGCGATCGCCCAGGGTTGATCCCATCTCCTCGCCGAGGATGCCGTGATCTGGGAAGCGCGCGCTGATCAAGCGCCGCAATTCCACTTCGATCGCGCGATCGGCGATCGTCACCGGCGTCAGATCCTGCTTGCGTTCGAAATCGACGCTGGAACGAAAGTGGGTCAACGCTATCCGGCCGGCCATGTCGGCGAGCTCATGGAAGAACGAAGCGAGTTCGTTCGCAGAAACCTTGTCTTGAATGTCGTCCAATGCTTGCTCCAGGGGAAAGCACGTCGCGCATGAGCGGCGCAACGGCTGGCCTTGGGAATTCGGCTCTAAACCGTCTCGTGAAGCTCTTGCTTGTGGACGTCCCAATACGGGGACCCGAAAGCCCTGCGTGAAGAGGCCATTCGTGGCGAAGACGATCCGTTCGGTTCGGCAGCGCGCGTACCTGGGCCCGGCTGCGGCGCGGCCTCCGGTGCCTGGCGAACGTCTCGCGGGGCCACCTTGAAATGACGGCTGAAGCAGCGCGAGAAGTGCGAGACGTTCTTGAAGCCCACTTCGTAGGCGACCTCTGACACGGTACGGTGGCCCTTGGGATCGGCAACCAGGATTTCGTAGGCTCGCTGCAGCCGCTTGGTCTGCACGAACTGGCTGACTGTGGTTTCGTTGTCCGTGAATAGACTGTAGAGATAGCTCAGCGAGATTCGGCTGCTGGCCGCAATTTTCTTCGGTGACAGCGACTGGTCGCCGAGATGGCTTTCAATGAAATCAACGATCCTGCGGCGCAGATGATAGCGCGCATTGCGGACGTCTGTGGCGGCGCCCCGGTCCTCCGAGCCGATCGTGAGCGCTACGAAGCTGATAACTTCGGTCGCAAGCGCCTGTGGATTCGGCGCCGGAAACTCGATGAACAGCTCGGCCACGTTTCCGATCATTCCGGCCATAAGGCGGGTCATCTGTTGGTTCGGCTTGAAGCGTCGGCTGATGTGATCCTCGATCGAGATGAGACGTCCGCGCAGCTCCGCGGCCGGGATCCGAAGCACCAGAAAGCGTGCGGTCTTGTCGGACGACAATTCGTAGAAGGCGAGTTCGCTGAGCAGGACATATTCGCCAGTTCGGGCAATACCGACGCGGCCGTCCTGACTGAATGCCACACATCCTGTCAGAGGAAATACAAGCACATAGGAAGCATCGTGGATGCTGGAGATGCGCTTCCAACTGCAGGTGAAGGCTTGGTGCGGCGCGACGAGTTCAAGATCCAGGCGTCCGATCCTGGTTCGCTGATGCGGTGCAGGACCCTTGTCTCCGCCACCATCATCAAGGCCAGTATACTCCTCGCGAGAAGCAAGAGATGTGAGGCTTGCCATGGTTTGGTCTTTCTCAGGGTTGGGCAACTATCAACTCCGTTCCGGCTTCACGGAGTGCCGTTGCCAGAGCTCCTTCCGGTTGCCGGTCGGTAACCAGACGGTCGATATCGGTCCAATGCGCAAACACGGTCAGAGCGCGCTGGTCGAACTTGCTGTGATCGGCGACAAGGATCGCTTCCGCAGCGCGCTTCACCATCGCGCCATAGATCGCGCCGGCCTCATCATCCGCATCGTTCGCGCCCCGGGCGCTGATGCCTGTCGCACTCACGATGGCACGGTTGGCCTCGTAGCTGTTGATGTTGGCGATCGTCTGTGTACCGAACACGTAGCCTTCGGTCGGGTGATAGCGGCCTGGGCAGCACAGCACCCGGATGGATGAATTGACCGCGAGCGCGCCCGCAATCGCATAGTCGTGCGTGATAACCGTGATGTCGCGCGCGCGCGAAGCCAATCGTCTCGCGATATGAAACGTCGTGGCGCCCGCGGCCAGCATCAGGACTTCGTTTGGTAGAACGAGGTCGGCGATCACGGCGGCGATCGCTTCGCGTTCGGCGATCATGAGCGCCTTGCGATCGGTGAGAGCCGGTTCGAGCGCAAACGGGCGGGAAGCGCCGCCATAGGTTCGGTTGATGAGCTTCTGTTCCTGAAGCTCCACGAGGTCTCGGCGTATGGTTTCGCCGGATACACCAAGCACCGCGGCAATCTCGGAGGCTCGCAGAGTAGGAGCGGCGGTGAGTTGGGCGATGATGTGCTTGTGTCGCGCCAGCTTCGAGAGGCGATCGCCATCGGTCTTTCGCGGCCGTTTGTCGGCCAGTGGGGCGTCGCTGGTTTGCAACCGCTCGCTCGTCATTCAGCTGTCCTCGCCGTCCCGAACGCAGCCGGTCGTCGGCATGAGTGATCCTTTCTCAGGGCGGGTTGGGAGGCCACACTAAGTTTGTGGCAAGTCCCGCAAATTTTGTGCAGTCGACTGCCTACAATCTTCGCAACGTGTCGTCCTCTTGCATGCAACAGGTTGAGATGTAAGGCGTATCTTTGGTTGCGTGGAGTTGTGTGTCTGACGCTCTGATGTCTTTTGCCTCTGATCCGCTTTGTCATTGTGGGAATTCACACATTTCTCCAAGCTGATCGTGGAATGGTCGCGGCGCGGTCGCCGCGGCGATCGCTTTGACTTGCGCAAGGCGCGGTCAGAGGAGGCGTGTGGTGCAGCAGGAAAGAGAAATTCTGGCGTTGAACGCCTTCGACCAGAGCCGTGCGTCCGTGATGGGCGCCGAACTCGGGGAGGCTGTGCAACGACGCCTGCGGTCCTTCGGCAAGGCTTCGGTCCTGTTTTACCAGGAGCCGATCCGAATGGAGCGCGCCGAGGGCGTCTACATGTTCGACGTCGACGGCCGCCGATATCTCGATCTCTATAACAACGTCCCATCGGTCGGGCATTCGCACCCCCGCGTCGTCGAGGCCATTCGCCGCCAGGTCGGCGTGCTCAACACCCACACGCGCTATCTCAACGACGTGGTCGATGCCTATGCGGAGCGCTTGTTGGCGACATTCCCATCCGAAATCGATCATCTGGTGCTGACGTGCACTGGTAGCGAGGCTAACGATCTCGCGCTGCGGATCGCGAAGGTCGCAACCGGCCGGGCCGGCTTCATCGTCACGGAGACGGCGTATCACGGCAACACCACAGCCGTGACCGACGTATCGCCGTCCTCACGTCCCGGCCAACCATTGCCGTCCCATGTGCGTGTGGTGCCAGCGCCTGAGATGTTCCGCAATCCCGTCGGCGATCCCGGTAGGCGTTTCGCCGACAGTGTTGCGGCGGCAATTACCGATCTCGAGCGAAGCGGTGTCGGGTTTGCAGGGCTGCTGGTGGACACGATCTTTTCGAGCGACGGTGTCTACGCCGAACCGGCCGGCTTCCTGGCACCGACCATAAAGCTCGTCCACGAACGCCGGGGGTTGTTCATCGCCGACGAGGTGCAGCCCGGTTTCGGACGCACCGGCGCAGCCATGTGGGGCTTCGCTCGCCATGGTGTTGTCCCCGACATCGTGACCATGGGCAAGCCCATGGGCAATGGCTTTCCCATGGGAGGCGTCGCTCTGCGTGCACCGCTGCTCGATCGTTTTGCGGCGGAAGTGAAGTACTTCAACACGTTCGGCGGCAATCCGGTGGCCGCAGCGGCTGGGCTTGCGGTGCTCGACGTGATCAAAGATGAGGGCCTGTTGCAGAATGCGCGCGAGGTCGGACGTCATCTGATGGACGGATTGCGCGAGATCGGCAATCGCCACATCCAGATCGGCGATGTTCGCGGCGCCGGTCTGTTCATCGGTCTCGAGCTCGTACTTGATCGTGAGAGCAAGGAGCCGGCGCCGGAGCTCGCCATCATGCTGATCAACCGCCTGCGCCAGCGCGGCTTCCTGATCGGCGCTACAGGACCATTCGGCAGTACGCTCAAGATTCGTCCGCCGCTGTGTTTCGGCACGGATCACGCGGATATGTTCATCACCGCTTGCGACGAAGAGTTGCAGGCGATTGCGCCGGCTTAAGGGGCTCGTTCAAAGTTCATGGGTGCAAGAAACGTAAAAACCGCTGCCGATGCTAAGGCTCTTGTCGAGGAACGGGGTCTGTCCCACGTCAAACTTGGGGTCGTCGATCTCGATGGAATCATTCGTGGAAAATATCTCGCGCGTGACAAGTTCTTTGGCGCACTGGAGAGCGGCCTCAGCTTCTGCGACATCATCTTCGGTTGGGATTCCAACGACCAGATGTACGACGCCGGCAAGTTTACCGGGTGGCACACGGCTTTTCCAGACGCCACTGCCCGCATCGATCCCGCGACCTGCCGCGATATCCCGATGGAAGAGAACATGCTGTTCTTCCTCGGCGAGTTCGAGGGCGAGGCGGAAAAGCTGTGCCCGCGCCGGCTGCTTCGCCGGGTCGTCGATCGTGCCGAAAGCATGGGACTTGCCCCGTCAGTGGCCGCCGAGTTCGAGTTCTTCGTGTTCGATGAAACCCCCCACAGCGTGCGGGAAAAGGGCTTTCGAGGGCTGAAGAATCTCACGCCGGGCTGGTTCGGCTATTCCATGCTGCGTGCCTCTGTGGAGTCGGAACTCCATCGCTCGCTCCTCAAGCTGTGTGACGAGATGGACATGCCGATCGAGGGCCTGCACACCGAGACCGGGCCCGGTGTCCTGGAAGCCGCGATCCAGTACACCGATGCGCTCGCGGCTGCCGATCGAGCGGTGCTGTTCAAGACCTTCTCCAAGATATGGGCCGAGCGTCAGGGCAAGATGCTCACCTTCATGGCCAAATGGTCGAACGCGTATCCTGGACAATCCGGGCACCTGCATCTTTCGCTGCGCGACAAGGACGGCGATCCGGTATTTTACCAGAGCGGACGCCACGGCAACATGTCCGACACCATGCGCTGGTTTGTCGGCGGCCAGCAGGCACTGCTGCCGGAACTGCTTGCGATGGTCGCATCGACCGTGAACAGCTATTCCCGTCTGGTGCCGGGCTTCTGGGCGCCGACGGATGCGACCTGGGGAATCGAGAATCGCACCTGTGCGCTGCGGGTCATTCCCGGCAAGCCGGCGAGCCAGCGTGTGGAATACCGGGTCGCTGCCGCCGATATCAATCCGTACCTTGCGATCGCCGCGGCACTGGGATCGGGGCTCTGGGGGATCGAGCACAAAATCGAACCGAGCGAGCCAGTCGCCGGTAATGCCTATGTGCGTACGCACCCGCCCGAGCGTGCGTTTCCGCGCACGCTGTCGGAAGCCGCCGAGCGATTGATGGCTTCGCAGGCGGCCCGCAATCTGTTTGGAGACGTCTTCGTCGATCACTACGCCATGACACGGCAGTGGGAGGAACGCGAATTCCGCAAAGCCATCACCGATTGGGAGCTTGCGCGCTACTTCGAGATCACCTGATCCCGTTCCTCCTTCCCTCGAACGAGTGACCTACCGTGAGCGATATTATCTGCATTTCACCGATCGATGGCAGCGAGGTGGCCCGGCGCCCAATTGCAACTGACGCGGAGATCGCGACTATCCTTGCGCTGGCGCGACAGGCCCAGCAGCAGTGGTCGACGGTCCCGCTCGCAGAGCGTAAGGGGAGGATGCTTGCCTTCCTTGATGTGATGCGGACGCAGAACGACGAGGTCGTTCCGGAACTTGCCATGCAGATGGGGCGACCTGTGCGCTACGGCGGCGAACTGCGCAGTCTCGAGGAGCGCGTTCGCGGGCTGGTAGAGCTCAGCGATGAGGCGCTGGCCCCCGTCGCGCACGAGCGCGCCGGCTTTCGGCGCATGATCAAGCGGGTTCCCGCAGGCGTTGTGCCGGTGATCGCGCCCTGGAACTATCCTTACCTGACGGCTGTCAACGCGATTGTCCCGGCGCGGCTGGCCGGCAACGCCGTGATCTTGAAACATGCCGCGCAGACCTTGCTCGTCGGTGACCGCCTCCAGTCCGCGATGGACCTCGTCGGCTTACCGAAGGGGCTGTTCAGGACGCTGACGCTCGACCATTCCGCGACCGAAAAACTGATCTCATCTCGTTCGGTCGATCATGTGAATTTCACGGGATCGGTTGCCGGCGTTCGCGCGGTCGAACGGGCGGCGGCCGGGACCTTCATCAGTCTCGGGCTGGAATTGGGCGGGAAGGATCCGGCCTATGTGCGGCCCGATGCCGACTTTGATTTTGCGGTCGAGCAACTCGTGGATGGCGCGTTCTACAATTACGGCCAATGCTGTTGTGGGATCGAGCGCGTCTATGTGCACGAACAGATCTACGATCGCTTCGTCGGCGCATTTGCCGATCTGACCTCTCGCTACCGGCTCGGCAATCCGTTGTTGCAGGATACGACCTTGGGTCCGATGGCGGCGACACGTTTCGCCGACACGGTCCGTGCGCACGTCGACGAAGCTCTCGCCAGGAACGCCCGTCCGCTGATCGATCCGAAACAATTCTCCGCCGACAGCGGGGGCACGGCATATCTGATGCCCCAGGTTCTCGTCGACGTCGATCATTCCATGTGGGTGATGATGGAAGAGAGCTTCGGTCCCGTGGTCGGTATCATGAAGGTCTCGTCCGACCAGGAGGCCGTCGTACTCATGAACGACAGCCCCTACGGACTGACGGCGTCGGTCTGGACCGAAGATGCTGCCGCGGCCGAACGCGTCGGCGACGCTACCGCCACAGGCACCGTGTTCATGAATCGCTGTGATTATGTCGATCCCTCACTCGCATGGACCGGCGTCAAGGACTCCGGGCGCGGCCTCGGCATGTCGCGCCTCGGCTTTGAGGCGCTGACCCGATCGAAATCATTCCACCTTCGCATCGAGCACTGAGAGCCGCATATGGACGTTCATATCACCGGGGCCTGGAATTTTCCGACGCGCGTCACCGCCGGTCCGGGCCGGATCGCCGAACTTCCCGAGGCCTGCCGGACATACGGCCTGGCCAGGCCATTGCTGGTCACCGACCACGGTCTTGCCAAGACCGATCTCATCACCGGCGTTGTCAGCCGCGTTCGCGAGGCGGGCATACCGCTCGGCATATTTTCCGATGTGAAGACAAATCCGACCGAAGCGAACCTGATCGCCGGGGTGGGCGCATTCAAGGCCGGTAGTCATGACGGCGTGATCGCGGTCGGCGGAGGTTCGGCGCTGGACGTCGGAAAATGCGTGGCGTTCATGGTGGCGCAGTCGCGGCCGGTATGGGACTTCGAGGACATCGGCGACTGGTGGACCCGCGCCAACACGGACGGCATCGTGCCGATCATCGCCGTGCCGACCACGGCCGGCACGGGTTCCGAGGTGGGCCGTGCCGGTGTGATCACGCGTGAAGACACCCATGAGAAGAAGATCATCTTCCATCCCGCGATGATGCCGAAGATCGCGATCGAGGACCCCGAGCTTGCGGTCGGCCTCCCGCCATTTCTCACGATGGCGACGGGCATGGACGCGCTGTCTCACTGCTTTGAGGCCTATTGCGTCAATGCGTTTCATCCGCTCGCCGACGGCATTGCCCTTGAGGGGATGAAGATCGTCGACACCTACCTGCCGCGCGCGGTCGAGAATGGTCGCGATCTCGCGGCTCGATCCTACATGTTCGCCGCGGCGTCGATGGGGGCCACCGCATTCCAGAAGGGACTGGGCGCCATCCACTCGGTGTCCCATCCGATCGGTGCGCGATACGATACCCATCATGGGCTTACCAACGGCGTGGTCTTTCCCTATGTTCTCGTCTGCAACAGGCGTGCGATCGCCGACAAGATCCCGCACATTGCCCGGACGCTGAATCTGCCGGGACGGGATTTCGATGCTGTTCTGTCCTGGATCCTGGCCCTTCGGAAGAAGCTTGGCGTGCCGCACACGCTCGCGGAGCTCGGTGTGAAGGAGGCCGATGCGAGGGCAATTGCGGCCGATGCCGTCAAGGATCCGACTGCGGGCGCCAATCCCCGGCGGTTGGCCGAACCAGAGTTCGAGCAATTGACGCTTGCAGCGATTCGCGGCGATCTCGGAACATGACCGCCTTGCACGATCTCATCGCAAGTTTCGCGGCGATTGGCGCGACCGACGACGGCGGCGTTTGCAGGCTTGCGGCAACGGCGCTCGACAAGCGGGCTCGCGACCTTTTCCTGCGCGAGATCAGCAGCCGCGGCCTTGTCCCGAGGATCGACGCGATCGGTAACATGTTCGGCGTCGCAATTCTCGAACCTGCATCGGACGACGTCGTGATCGCCGGTTCGCACCTCGATTCCCAGCCGACGGGCGGACGATACGATGGTGCTTATGGCGTGCTGGCAGGGCTCCTTGCGGTTGATGCGGTCGCGGAGCGCTGTCTTGCCAACCCCGGCGCCGCACGACGCAACCTAGCCGTCGCGAACTGGACCAACGAGGAAGGAGCGCGGTTTCAGCCGAGCCTGACCGGCAGCTCCGCTTTCGCCGGCAGCTTGAGCTTGCAGGATGCCTATGCCTGTGCGGACGGCGACGGCGTTACGCTCGGCGCGGCGCTGGCCGCGATCGGCTACTGTGGTGTCACGCCGCTCGAGTATCGCCCCGTACGTTATGTGGAACTTCACGTCGAGCAGGGCGATCGGCTCGAGCAGGTTTCACGGGACATTGCCGCGGTTTCCGGCGCCTGGATGACGCGAAAACTGTCGGTCGTCTTCGACGGTGATTATTCGCACACGGGCCCGATGCCGATGGCCCTGCGTCGCGACGCCTTGCGCGCGGCGGCTCGTGCGATCGAAGCCCTCTACGTCGAAGTCGCACGCGAAAACGCGGGTGCGCACGCCTCCGCGGCGCGCATCAGCGTTTACCCGAATTCGCCGAATGTGGTAGCAGGCCGAGCTAGAGTCTGGTTCGAGATCCGACACGAAGAAGAAGCCGTGGTTGCCGCCATCAGTGACCGTTTTCTGAAGCGGATCGAACGCGAGGCTCGCGAGATCGGAGTCGACATTTCGATCGCCGCCGACGACAGGCGGGCGGCCCCCTTGCTCGACCCGGCTGGCGTCGAGTTGATCCTGGCCGTTGCGAGCGATCTCGGCTGCAAGGCCATGACACTCAAGACCATCACGGGGCATGACGCGTTGGCGATCCAGAAACGCATCCCGGCGTCGCTCATATTCGTGCCGAGCCAGGGTGGGCTCAGCCACAATCCGCATGAATTCACGGCACCTGAAGCTCTCGACAAGGGCTATGCCGTGCTGGCTGAGACGTTGTGGCGCATGGTCACTGCCGGGTAACGATTCGTCCCGCAATCCAGACCCCAAGATCAGGTCCGGGCCACACGCCCTGACCACGGGATCTGTGTCTGCATACGCAGACCACTCGGGATGATCCGATCACTTCGATCACCACAGTGCAACGAACGACTATGATCGTGCGACGGATACCCAGTTCGCCCCAGCCAGCCCTCAAAGCACTAAGTTCGTTATATAAGCAGCTCTATTCTTGCCAAATTTTTGAGCGCGTTTGGAATGGGATTCCATTTCTGAATCTCGAAAATCGAACTAGGCATCGCGCGTTATGTGACGATATCGACCATCTCCACTGCTTTCATCTCAAGATATACCGCGGGGGTAAGTTGGGGCAGGTCCGTCAGGTCTTCATCGTAGAATAGGGTATTACGACGAGCAAATCGGACAACCAATCGAATGATGCGCTTGTGCGCATTCGGCACCGACATCGATGGACGTTACACAAGCGGGCCGGGCCATGGCTGGGGCGAGAACGCGCCTGGGATAGGCCTCAATGGGCGAACCCGTCCCTTGCCAGGATGCCCACAATGAGGAACCAACGCCCCTCTCCTTGAGGGCCCCGTCAGGTATCGATGACGGATGCCTCGACGGTCAGGCCCGCTTTAAAGGATGCGCATTCTGATGCCAAGCCCATGCCGTCCGGATGATGGTCGGCAGGTCGGAATGACGAGGGACGAAGTTCAGCACATGGCGCGCTGCCGAGGGATTGGCGACCAGGAAGGTCGGATCGCCCGGCCGTCGCAGCTTGACAACATGAGGCACCTCGCGCCCGGTCTCCTGCTTAATCGCGGATAGAATTTCGCGCACGGAGAAGCCCGAGCCGGTGCCGAGATTGAAACTGCCGCCCGCATGTCCTTCGAGCAGCAGCTTGAGCGCGGCAATATGAGCTGCGGCGAGATCAGTGACGTGGATGTAGTCGCGGATCGCGGTGCCATCCGGCGTATCGTAGTCGTCGCTGAACACGGCGAAATCGCCGACATGCCCCTGTAACGCCATCATGGCGCGCGGAATGAGATGCGTCTCGTTGTCGCGCAACTCGCCGATGCCGCCGGCCGGATCGGCGCCGGCCGCGTTGAAATAGCGCAGGCAGAAGACACCGAAGCCGTAGGCCGAGCGATAGTCGGAGAGCATGCGCTCGATCATCCATTTCGATGCGCCGTAGGGGTTGATGGGCGTGCAGGGAAAGTCCTCCGGCAGTGCCTTGGAGTCGGCGTTGCCATAGACCGCGCCGGTCGAGGAGAACACAATGCGATTGTATCCGGCATCGCGCATGGCCTTGAGCAGCGACAGCGTGCCTTGCACGTTGTTGATGTAGTATTTCTGCGGGTCCGCGACCGACTCTCCGACCAGGCTGGCCGCCGCGAAATGTATCACAGCCGAAACCTTGTGCTCGGCAAAGGTGTGCGCCAGTGCTGCCTCGTCCAGCAGATCACCGGTGACGAGCGCACCCGTGGCAAAGCTGCGATGTCCGGTGGAGAGGTTGTCATAGACGATGGGCTGATAACCCGCCGCGGCCAGCGCCCTGCAGCAATGCGAGCCGATATAGCCGGCGCCTCCGGTGACAAGGACAATCGGTTGGTCGGTCATGTCGTCACTGTTTGCTTCACTTGGGGGCCTTGAGAGATGGTTCCAGTTGATTGATCAATAAGAGGGCGAAGGTCGTGGTCAAACGGTCCGTGCTAGAGCAGGCAGGGGTGAGCGTTCGACGGCGTGTTTGACCCACTACCCACGTGATGCCGAATGGGACTGTTGCGCCGCAGGTCCGCATCGACTTGGTTCGCGTCTCCTCGCTTGTCGTAGAGCTCACGGCTGAATATGCCGGGGCGCACAATATGGACGGGCGCGACGTTCAACTGGTTGCATTTCTGAAAATGGCCTTCAGCAGCGTAGCGGCGCACGCTGGCGGGCTGCTCAGCTGACGCGGGCTTTAGACGCTCCGCTGCACAATCCATTCTGAGCCCACGAATCGAGGTGTGGGGAAAGGGAAAGTCGCTGGAGTGAGCCGCCGGAGATGGCCGCTGTCCACTTCGATAACAACGGCAGAGGGTGATGAGGCAAGCACAGTGCCGTATATGATCGTGGCATGCCCCAAAAGGATAGGCAAATCGATGCCTACTGGCGGAAGGCCTTGCTGCCTGGTGCTGCTCGTCAACCAGACCAAGGCGCCAGTTTGAAGGGTCCAATTGAGAGTGTATGCCGCCCAACTCAATTTCAAACGCCGCGGTTAATTGCCGGCCGTTCGTACGAAGTTTGGATCTCCTAAATTTGATGGATGTCAAAACCGACTCGGTGACAAATTGTCGCCCGCGAGGTGCGCGTCTTCCTATCAGCCGGGACTATCACCTCATCTCGAAGGGATACCTTCCGACCTGTCAAGTGACTTCGGTTCCCCATGGTGATCCGCGGGGGATTACGTCTAGTCCTCGATCTCGGCCGCAATATCCATCGCCTTGAGGTTCCAGCTCCACGAGAGGATCAAAAGCAAAATGACCGGGCAGGCGGTCAAAACTATTGCTTTCAAATGCAGCTCCCGCATGGACTGAAAGAAAAATGGCGCGAACATCATCGTTATCGCAACGATCGCAGTCCCGGCGCTCAGATTGCTAAAGAACCTTGCTCGGATTCTCCGAATCTCGTTGTTGGCCGCCTTCCCCATGATCCGCCTCTGTAAGCTATCTGCGTGCTCTTACTTCCCTAAGCTGGCGGCGCCATAACATTCGCCGGGATCCGCTCACGAGCCAAATAAATGTTGTGGCCCCGCCTTTAGGCTTGGCAAAAGCCGAACATGGCCTGCGCGCCACTAGCGCGCATTTCGCCTAGAGTCATCCTTATCCGAGGGTCATGGGCGCGCAAGCCCAGCCCTCGGCGAGATAGTTACAACCCACGCTTCTAAAATGAGCTTGATGCTGCCGTTGCGGCTTGATTGTCCTTCACTGCCACGGTTCAGCAGCGAAAGCTTCTTCTACCCGCCAGCACAACGCCATCGCGAAATGAACACCTGTGGAATCGCGATCTCAGTAAGCATCTAGGCTCGAAAGCACAATCGCTGTACGCATTAAAATGCGAAGATCCAGCCAGATGCTCCAATTGGTAACATACCAGACGTCGTATTCGACGCGCTTTTTCATCAAGTCGATGGTTGGTGTTTCACCACGGAAGCCGTTGACTTGGGCCCAGCCAGTTAGGCCAGGCTTCACGTGGTGGCGATAAGCGTAGTTACTGATCATCTGATTGTAGTAGTTGTCGTGCGCAAGCGCGTGCGGGCGCGGGCCAACTAACGACATTTCTCCGCGCAGGACATTCCAGAGTTGAGGCAATTCATCGATGCTCGTCCTGCGCAAGAGACGCCCGATCCTGGTAACTCTCGCATCCCGTTTGCTTGCCTGCCTAATCTCGGGGCCATTATCCGAAACCGTCATGCTGCGAAATTTCCAGATATCGAACGGCGTGCCGTTGAAACCGCGTCGTGTTTGACGAAAAATGACGCTGCCCGGGGAGTCCAGCTTGATCAGAATCGCTATTATGATCAGTAGCGGGCCCATGCACAACAGCCCTAGAGAGGCCAAGCTGACATCGAGGCCGCGTTTCAGGGCACGTTCGGCGATTGAAAGAGGGGGCCGCTGGATTTCGATCGCCATCGTGCCGCTGAAGGGCACGAAAGGCCGTGACACGAGGTCCGCGATCGCAAAATCAGGCAGCAAGCGAACGGCATTTGGTACCTGGCGCAACCGTTGGCTCAGCTTTTGTAATGTTGGAAGTTCGTTCCAGTCGAAAGCGAGGAGAAATTCATCTGCTTCCGCCGCACGAGACCCTCGAACGATCTGGAGAACATCCCGGTCCCACGCTGCATCGTCGTGCTGCAACGTCAAATTCAGCACGACGTGATGCACGACCTCAAAACCGTTCTTGCGCAAATCCTTGAAACGGCTGGAGGTGAAATCGAGTGGTCTTGGGCTGAGCAACACGACCCGCCGCTTGAAGGAGTGGCCCTTGGCAAAGGATGAAGTCAAGACGAGGCGCCAGACCGCGCGGTGTGCGCCCAGGCCAATGAGGCCCATTACCGCGAACAAAATGATGGTGAAGCGGGATAGAACGGCCGTTGATTTCAACAGGAATGCAGCAACCGCCAGAATTGTCAGTGACAAGACCCAAACAAGGAGGATCTTGCGCGATTGCCAGCTCGCATTTAGCAGATTGTGACGGTCGTAGCCGCCTTGAACGAAAGCAATCGTGACAAATAGCATGGCCACGATCAAGCCGGCGCCCACTGAAAGCTCCTGGTCGGCCGGAATTCCCATGAGTTCACGATGAGCGAGGTTAGCGCAGATGTAGCTGAGCAGAACCAGCAGGAAATCGCCTGCCATGATGACGATTTGAAACGGTCTTTGCAGCGAAGGGCTACGACCGGTGACTGTAGAAGATAAATGCTTGGAACCGTATGTGGCTGAGGACATCGAGAGCCTCTTTCGAAAAGACTAGCCGCAGCAATGCATTACCCTTAGCGATCATTCGTCCCTCGCGCCCGTAGATCAGCGGAAGGATATTGCTCCATGCGTCTCATGAACTTGACGAATCTCAACCGCGAGATCCGGTGCTTCATGATGAGACAGCAGAAAGAAGGTTCGTGAGCGCAGAGATATGTCATGAGGACGCGACGTCGACGGCCGACCCTTGGTCCATATTCAGAGCGGCTTAATTCGCAAGCTCACCGACATCGGGTGCTTCACACAAGGTGTTATCGAGGTGCCAGGACGCGCAGGCACGGCGATGAGGAATTTGGGGCGCGCCGCGTGCTCGCGGGTTGTGTCGGAAGTGGCGACTCGGTCAACGGTGGAGGGGCGTCCGCAGTAAATTGCGAGGTGCTCCCGGAGAAGAAATAGAGGGTAGACTAGTCTGCTGACAGTTCGACCCAGTTGCTGTTGCCAGCCCCTCGATTGTTAACGCCACTATGCGGCGAATCCGGGGCTCGCCACCAGTCGGCTCCAATGTTGGCGACAACCTTCATGTTCGGATCCGACGTCTTCATGTCCATCTGCATGTACACTGCATCCACGCTTCCGGCAGCGAAGCTGCCCCGTCTCACCATCCACATCAGGTCGTTGCGGCCAGGCGGAGGACCGCCGACAAGGGTGCCTCCATCGGCTTGCACCTCGACCTTCATTTGGATGGCCAGATTCTTGGGAGCCATAGCGTCAAAATGGGCTCCAACGATCTCGTTTTCATTCTGGTCTTGCACGAGGGCCCATTCCTTTGTGGCGCGGAGGCGTACATACGTCTTTCCATTTGCCACGAGGATCTTTCCGTCCGAATTGGCGGGTTGGGGCGCGCCAAATTCTGGAAAGACCGAAGCTAGTCCTGTGACGGCCGTGAAGTCCGAAGGGGGGCCACCGTCATCAGGTTTGGAGGTGCCGTTGCACCATGATGACGTTTTGGGAGCGCCGGCGGGAAATGCCTCGCTGTAACCGGGAGTATTCTGCTCGATGACGTTCAACGAGAGTCCGGCCGCGACGGCTCCGCTTGACGAAACGGCGCCTTCTGGAGTGGCGACAAAAAACGCAGCCAATCCGATTGGCAAGAGCCAAGTCTGGAGCCGCCGAAGGGTGCGGACCGCACATCCAGGTGTTGTGAGCAGCAAGTGCATAGCGGAAAAATGATGAGCGTCAGACATAGGACCGACCCATAATCAGTTAAACTTCTCCGCCTATACCGTAGGCATCGAATACGTGGCCGACTTGACGAACATCAATTGGCTGAACGATTGGAACTGATGTCAGCGACGACGCAGGGCCGTTAATCGGAGCTGCAAGGCTGGGACGTCGTGCGTTCAGTTATTTGGCAGGGCCACGTGGCAACGTGTTGCAGGCCATGACGGTCAGGCGTTGCTCACTGTTCGCACGCACTGGCGCGAGCGTTCTGGCACCCAGCAACTACAGCTTATTGCTCAGGCGCGTGTCGTTACGCTCGGCTTGTCCGATATTTAGACCGTTTGTAGCTGAATACCAAGACGCCGACGGCGTCGTGCGCGCCCGTTTCGAGCCAAGATTGTCGATATAGCGCCGTGCTGGAGTCTCGATAAAAAAGTACGAGAGATACGCAATTGCGAAGATGATCGCGTAGCACATCGCGCAGAATGCGGACATCAAGCTGGTGGAAGCGTGAACCAGCTTGTCGGCAACCGCATTCATGACAATCAAAACGATGAGAGAATGCCACATGTAAAGTGAGTAGGTGAGTTGCCCAAGAGGGGCGAGGCGGTTCACAAATGTTGGCACGATCCGCTGCGTGTCGGCTGCGACCGCCGCGATCGATACGACATAGACGAGCCCGAGTGCAACCAGGTGGTGAACATACGTAATCATCGAGGCCAGCAGCAGCACGAAGGACAATAGCAAGAAGCGCCCGGGCGCAGGAATCACGCTGATTTTGTCTCGAAAGTGGAATAGGGAGACTCCAATCATGAAGGAGGGGAGCGCCCTGAAGGGCGGCCACACATCTACCCACGAGCGATCGACTGCGTTCTGGGCCAAGTCGACGACAATAGCAGCAACAAGGGTGAGGACAGCTGCCACGAGAAGTCCCAGCCTTGATCTAAGGCCCGCCCAGGCGAAAAGCGGGAACATCAGATACATCACCATCTCGGCGCCTATCGACCAAGACACGCTGCTAAACGAAATTCCATTGCCGCAGATCGCCATTGCGTTCAGGAGAAGTGCAGTCTCTGCGATGCAGCGAAGCTCGAAAGCCGGTTCGTGAGTCCCCGCCTTGCCGAGCGCGACAAATCCGAACCAGACAATGATAGAAATTAGTAGCGTCAACCAGTGGAGCGGCATGAGCCGTCCGACTCGTCTCTGAAGAAATGAGCCATAACCGGAGAGGGTATCGACCTTTCCTTGATACACGTGCGCGATCACGAATCCGGAGATCACGAAAAACAGGTCGACGAACAAAGCGAGGCCGCTCGGCAGCGTGGGCCGGACGGCCGCTGGAAAAAAGAATTCAAAAGAATGGCGAACGACGATACCGACGGAGGCGACGAATCTTAGCAGATCCAGGTGCAGCATCTCGTTGGATGCGGCGCGAAGAGCTGGCAGTCTCCACGATTTTGCAGTCATGGCACGTTGCTCCAGCGCCTTCTTGCTCGGCCCGGCGAGCCGCCCCGACGGACTTTGACCAATGCTCCCAAGGCCAAGGCGAGCACCAGAAGGGAGTCGTTCGACAAGGCATCGGTCGTTTTGATCGAGCCGGCGAAGGTGAGGCGCGAACCGGCCTCCATAAACTGGTGATAGCTTTGCGGGGCCTGATGAGAACCGTCATTGACGTTGGCAATCTTCCGCTCGCCCGAACCAGCCGTCGGCTCAAACGACCCGCCGTCCATGAGTTTCTCGCCGCCCCGCCTCGGCATCGGGGAGGGCGGGGGCGCTTCCGCGGGCGGCATTTCGATCGCTGATCCATGGAGCGGCGGGGCTGGACCTGCGCGAAATTCTTCCGCGCTCATCGAATAGAAGCCGATCGTCTTCCATTGGGTCGAGAGCTCAATCCAGTTGCTGCCGCCGATGCCTGGATTGTTACTGTGATCATCAAGATAGGGGGCCTTCGTATGCCGCCACCAGTCTGCGCCCACCATGGCCACGAGATGCAAGTTCGGATCGGTGGTCCTCATGTCCATTTGAACATAGACGGCATCCACGGTTCCGGCTGGGTAGGTCCCTCGAGCTTTGTACCAAAAATGGTTGTTATAGCCGGCTGGAGGAGCGTCGAAGGAAATGGTCGCGCCGGCCAGAGGGATTGCTTTCATAGGAATGGCCACATTCCCCACGAAGTCCGGGACGAAATGCCCTCCGGTCAGCTGGGTCTTAGACTGGTCCTGTACCAACGCCCATTCACCCGATTGCTTTATACGAACATAGGTCTTCGCGTTTGCGACCTCGATCGCCGCATTTGGATTCGAATAGGGCGGTGCTCCGACCTTGGGGTAGACTTGCCCCCAACCCTCAACCGCGCTGAAATCCGCGGGCGGCGACCATAGCCCCCCGTCGTTCCAGCCTTGGTACCAGTTGTAGCTCGGAGGCACTCCTGCGGGAAAACCTTCGCTATTCCCACGCGTGTTCTGTCTGATGAGATCGGACATTGAGAAGTCCATCGGCCGTTCCGTCTTTACGCTGTGCGAGAGTTGCGCGTCACTCGGCTGGAGACCATTTCGGCGACGTGAACCGGCCCGCATAGGAGAAGAACAGCGTCATCGACGTAAAATTGTCGATCAGGTTCTCGGACAAAAAATAGATGAGAAGCACGGTGTACATGGTTTTCGCCGCCCGCTCCTTCAGCGAAAACATTATGCTGAACACGAAAACGACAAAGAGCACGCAGTTCAACAGTCCGTATTCCGCCAGCACGCGCAGGTAATCGTTGTGCGGCGGCAGCGGCAACACGGTCAAGACGCCGGTCTGACTTGCACCGTAACCGAACAATATTCCGCCGAGCCCTAGCGACGAATAAATCTGCCATATGTTCGTCCAGTGGGTGATGCGGAAGAACGCGGACATGTCCGTCGTACCCGTCAAATCGATCAACTGCTTGGTTGACATTCGCGCGATGGTGCTCGGGTCGAGGCTCCAGATAAGCGCTATTGCGCTCAGACCCGTTATCAGTCGATCCAGCGCGCCAAGCGCGTAGGCGGCGAGGCTGGCTATTGCCAACAAGAAGAGCGCGACGAATACCTGTGGTCTCAACGGGAAGAAAGACCAGAGACCAATGGCGACGATGGTTGCCAATGCGGGGCCAACTCGGTTCATGATCGCAGCATTTACGAACTGCGCTATCAGGACCTTGTTTCCGAACCAGGGAGAAACGGCAAAGAATAGAGCCGAAAAGTAAAGCGCTGCGGTGTTTGTGTTCGGAAAATAGGAGAACACGTCAGGATATTCGATGCCGGTATAGACTTTCGTCTGGCCGACCACCTTGAAAAGTAGTGGCAGAGCCGCGAGTGCGTAGATGCACCGCTTCTCGGATCGGTGCAACCGCTCCGGCGTAGTGCGGCCTGCGACGTAGAATGAATAGATGGATAGGAGCTTCAAGCCGTCCGATAGCTCGAAAGCGCCAAAATTCACCAGATAGCTCGTACCTGTGAAGATACAGGCGAGCATCAGCAAGATCTTGTAAAAGGCACTGCCCTCTCTCGTTACCAGTACGTGGTAGGCGGACCATGAAATAAGCAGCAGGCTTGTCGAGTTGCTCAGGACGTTGAATACACTCGATCCGGTGAGGTGGTAGAGAAACGTCAAGCAGTTCAGGAACACGAGGCCGAGGCAGGTTACCACGAAGAACCGGCCGTGGACGGCCATCGAGGCGGAAGCGCGGTGTGATGTCTCTCTTCCCAGAGCCAGATCGTTCACAACCAACTTACTCCACTTCCCTGGCCGTACAGTTCCCGCGGTGCCCTGTTAGCAGCCTTAGCCTGCTCGAACTGGGCCAATCTCAGCGCTCAACATGTCGGCGATCGCTGAATCCGATTTGACGGTCGTCAATATCGGTCCGCGCGCTTCGGTGGAGGCTGCGGCAATCAGAAGAAGTGGAGTCGTCGGTGGAACGTAGAAGCACAATATTCGCCGGCGCCTTTGGTCTGTTATGGCGGCGACAGTGGATCATTTACCTGGCCGTTTTGCTGACGTCCGGGGTAGCCTTTCTTTACTACGCGACGGTCGGGGACCGGTTCGAGGCGTATGTGCTGTTGCGCGCCGGGCAGGGGATCAAGGAACGTTCCGGCAACGCGACCTCGCCTTTCGGGGAGGGCGTTGACCTTCAAAGCCGGATGGAATCACTGTCGCGCATCGCCAAGATCGACCAGGTCATTTTGGAAGCCGCGAAGAACGTTGGCTACGACAGGCTATCATCTGATTCTAACCCGACGCTCCTTGCCAGGTTTATGGCATGGGGGAAGGAAATCGATCTTCGGGATGTGTTCGCCAAGGAGCCGGCAGAGCCGCGGCCGCAGCCACAGGCGCGAGCGGAAGCAGAGGAAGACATAGAGCGTAACCAGTCTGGAATTCTCAGTCTGCGAGACCGCATCAATGCCAAGCAGGAGGGCCGATCCGACCTGTTGAGAATAACGTTCCGTCACAAGGATCCGTCGATCGCCGCTAGTTATCTGAACGAGCTCGCGAACGCATTGGTAACCGTTCAAAGTCTCGATGTTCAAATGCCGGGCGCGCAGGAGTTCTTTCAGCAGCAAACGAAGCGCCTCGAGGAAGAGGCAGAGGTCGCGGCTGCCGATCTGAAGCGTTTCTCCGTTGAGGCATCGATTTATGCCGTCGACGATCAGCGGCAACTCCTGCTCAAGCGCGCCAGTGATTTGGCCGCGCTGATCTCCACGACGCGGGGTGCAATCGAGGACAAGAAAGGGCAGAAACTTGCGATCGCGGACCAGTTGGCCGTCCTGCGGCCGGTCACGCAGTCCAAGACCGTGAGCCGAATGGTGAGCACGCTGGCAGGGCCGGACTCTCGAAGGCCCCTCGATTCCTCCGCTAAGCCGCCGGACCAGTTTGAGGAGCAGCCTCCCTTGCTTCTGATCAAGGTCTACCAGGACAACATGTCGACGCTGATGAAGATAAATGCCGACCTCAACGGGCAGATAGAGCTGCTGAATCAATTGGGTGCCGAGCTCGAGAAAGTGAGTAAGGAACTTGCATCGCTCTCTGCAAAAGAGGCCGAGTACGGAAGGTTGAAGCGCGTTCTCACGACCGCGTCATCAGCTGCGGCGCAGTATGCAGCCCGCATTCAGGAGGAGCAGATAAGCACCGAGGTCGCCAAAAAGAGCCAGCTTTCCAGCCTCAGAGTAGTGCAGAAAGCGATAACTCCAACGGCGCCTGTATTTCCTCAAGTCTCTCAACTCGTAGCCTTGGCGCTTGCCGGCGGCGTTCTGCTCGGTCTTGGAGGCGTCTTCGGGCCGGAACTCGCGAGAAGCACAATGCATGCCCACCCAAGTCTCGGAGGGGCCGTCGGGGATGACGATCCGGTAAGGAATCTGCTGTTGGTGGCCCGGCAAAGAACGGAAGGACTGAAGGACCTTCATTCTACCGGACGGGCAGACCTCAAAGAAGAAGCGGTTGTCGGCCCTGTTCCTCGATCGACCAGGATGCCTCCGCTCTAGGGATTAACATACAAACGAATCGCTGCAATTTTTACGTGGTGCGTCGGTGGCTCCTGATCGGCGCCAAGTGAGGAGACCTTCAGCATGAAGATTTTCAGCATTTGCTGCGTTCGAGACGAGAACGACATTGTCAGCGAGGCTCTGGAGGCCGCTCTAAGCTGGAGTGACAGGATATTCGTTTTTGACAATGGCAGTGTCGATGGAACGTGGGAAACGGTACAGGCCATCGCGAGCAGGAACTCGAAGATCGAAATCGTTGGTCATGACAATCGCATTTTCACTGACGAAATCCGCGGAGAAATATTCGAAATGCGTCGCGGTGTAGCATCTCCGGGAGATTGGTGGTGCAGGCTAGACTCAGACGAAATCTACATTGACGATCCGGCCCGCTTCCTCGCGCGCGTCCCGAACAGCTACGGCTTCGTCCTCTCTGCTACGTTCAATTTCTACTTCACCGACGTAGATCTTCGGAATTACGAACAGAGTCCTTCGGACTGGCTGGATCGTCCGGTGCAAGACAGGCTCAAATGTTATCAGAACAATTGGGGTGAACCCCGATTTGTCCGCCACCGCAACGATCTCCGCTGGGGCGGGTTGGTCTGGCCGCATAACCGGGGCCGGACATTTCCGTCGCGGATTCGCTTGAAGCACTTTCCGTACCGCTCGCCTGCGCAGATATCGAGCCGGCTGGAAATACGTCAAGGGCAACCGGCGCTATTCAAACACGAAGCCAACCGAACGCTTGCAACGGGCTTGCAGCCCGATTGGACAGACGAAGGCCTGGCGCCGATGCACGAGACAGCCTCCTGGCGGGATCGCGTGCGAAAGGCTGTCGAATGCGACGTCGATCGGGGAGATGGAATTTTCACCACGCGAAACGACCTGATGCCTCCGCTTCCGTCGCCGGCCGTGGACCTGGTCAAAGTTGGCTTGCGGCGCAGTCATGTGGGACGGGCAATTTTGTCACCAATTCTCAGGTGGCGTCGGAGCCAGTTCGGTTGGCGGTGAACATTTCGTCTCCATGACACACGCAAGCATCGACGGATTCGTCAGTGGACTAGAAATCAGGGAAGCAGAGACATGATAGTGAAGGACCGACTGAAATCGATCGTCAGATCAGCGGGTTATGAAATTCGGCGTCATCACCCGGATTTGGTGGAGTTTCTCCACTCACGGTCTGTCAACCTTGTTCTGGACGTCGGGGCTAACGAAGGCCAGTTTGCGCAAGAACTCAGGTTGCGAGGTTACACGGGCAGGGTTGTCTCTTTCGAGCCTGTCGTCGATGTGTTCGAACGGCTCAAGACGAACTGCTCAGCTGACGAGAAGTGGGATTGCCGAAACCTGGCTCTCGGCGAGACCATGGGCACCATCGAGATCAACGTCAGCAGGAATACGGCGATGAGCTCGATTGTCAGCCAAACGGAGGTCGGCCGCAACAGCATCTATGAGGCTGATGTGGTCCGCGTCGACAAGGTGCCGATCACGACGCTCGACTCGATGTATTCGGAATTCGCCGACGATCGTGTGTTCCTGAAGGTCGACACGCAGGGGTTCGAGCAGAATGTATTGCGAGGCGGCAAGAGTTCGCTTCATCGTCTTCTTGGCGTCCAGCTGGAATTGCCCCTCGTCCACCTCTATGAAGGCACCTGGAAGTTTGATGAGGCGCTCCACTTCATGCGGGAGGCCGGCTTCACGTTGAGCCAGATGCGCCCTGTGACTTACTATTCTCAGGATCCTGCGTCCCTGCTCGAGGTGGATTGCATATTCAGACGGGCTGACTACACCGACGGTGTCAGCTACCACTGACATCTGGGACATACGGTCCTTCAGCGTGTAGCTTGGAGGCGCATCTGGTCGGGGTTAGGCCCCCACCCGACCGGAGTCGACGTTCGCGAGTGAGAAACCGAACAGGAGCCGGTAGCGCCAAAACGCAATGACGAGAGACGTGAACAGGATTGCTGCGCCAGCCCCGTGGAGACCGGCGAACGGCAGGAGTGACATCTGCGCAATCACCGAGACACATACCGATGCCACGTTTGTGACCGTCGTCATCCGATCGCGATGTGCCGTAAACAGGCTGAGGGCTCCGAAATCCGCCATGTAGCGTACGGCGAGCCCTGCAACGATCAGCCAGAAGGCCGACCACTGGACAGCGAGAGCGGGCTGATCCAGCCACGGCAAAAGGATCTGGAAAGCAAATCCGACCGCAATGCTAAGCGCCACGGTGGCGAGCGCTGTCGTCTGCATGAAGCGCCAGGCCAGCAGGCAGTGCGCGGACGAGCCTCCGGTCCGATATGCGCTGATCAGCAGAGGGCGCTGCTTTTGCTGGAGGACCAATGCGAGAAAGGTGGTTGCGGAACTCCCGACCGTCCAGAAGAGGAAGTAGATGCCGGCGACCTTCAAGCCCAGGAACAATGTGATGAGATAGCGGTCGATGTACTGGCTCGCAACAAAGCCGAGATCGCTTACCAGCATGAGGAAGGACTTCCGGATCGCTCCGGTAATCACCGAAGGTCTAAACGGGCGGGAAAAGGATGCTCGCCATGGCCAGGACCAGCTCAGGAAAACGAAAAGCCCTATCGAGACGACGCTTCCCGCCAGCCAAAAACCGAACAGGTACGGAAGCGCCCCAAAGCTCGGGTCCCAAATAGCGAGCGGAACATAGACGAGAATCCAGGCCGCACCGCGAATGAAGCCGATGGCGTTTGCCGAGAAGTGGTGCTGCAGGCTTGAAAGAAGATAGAAGATGTCGTTACCGACATGTTCGAACAGGATCACGGCAACGATCAGGACCCATAAAGCGGAAGTTCCAAGGACGATGGTAACCAGAATGGCGATCGTCAAGAGAACCATGTAGGCCGAGATCACGAAAGACCAGTAATGGCGCATGCTGTCGATCATTTCGCCTGCGGGAGCGGTGACCGCGTCGCGCATCAGCAGATGGTTCATTCCAAGATTGACGACGATCGGAACGGCCGCAATGGCGCCGGCGGCAAGTCCATACAGACCCAGTGACGACAGATCGAGATAACGGGCAATGAACAGGGCGAGGCCGAATTTGCAGCCCATGACGCTGGCCCGCATGGCCATGACTACAAGATCGACGAGGAGCCGCTTGTGTGAAGTGGGCACGGCTGCGGCGCTCATAATGTAGACGGTGAATCAGGCACAGCGAACCACCAGTATGTTTTGTACCCGACCTGCCACGACGTCCCCGGACGCCGCCCGTTGGATCGAATGGATAGTGGCTCGTTATGTGAACTGATGACCATGAACTCGCTTCCGCAAGGAAGCCTACATATGTCGAGTCCCCAGGATTTGAGGGGCATCAATAACCGCGTGGCTGAGAAGATGTGCGTGACTGCGCGATTGCCGAGCGAGGCGGCGCATGTTGAGTAGCGCGACGACGCCGTGGTGGGCGCCGTCAGGCTAGTTGCTCCGGTGTGCTGTGCCTCAGCCGGCGCAGCCGGGCAGCAAGCCGTTGTGGACAAAGGGTCACAGCAACGAAGCGAAGAACGGCCTTCAGGCTGATACCGTAAAGGTCGCGACGAAATTGCCAGGCGACGTTCAAGGTCTCCTGAATGCTGCCGCCGCTCTTGCGGTAATCGGATAGCGTGATCAGCCCGCGGCGCGCGAAGCAGCGCCTGGCCTGGATTTGGATGGTCTTGCGCATCCGCGGGTCCTGGACATGAACCTCCGCGGTCTGTGCGATCAGATCGGCTACCTTGCGCCCGTCGTGCAGAAGCTTTTCGACGCCCAATCGAGCCGTCTCGGAATCGTCGTGATAGGTGTAGGTCGCGCAGGCCTCGTTGATCAACCCAGCTCTGCCCAGCAGCAGGAGCGGCGCCCAAGCGGCGACGTCGGCGGTGTGCGGCAGATCAAGCGGGATGCCTCCTCGTTCGCGCAGGAGTTCGGTCCGCATCACCACGCCGCACATATTTACAGTGATCTGATCGGTCAAGAAGGCCTTCAGAATCGCGGCGCCGTCCCGAATGCCTGTATCGTAGAGACGACTGGTACGCGGGGGCCTCGTCTGTCCGAGCGATGCAGCATGAAGGTTGCTTAGCGTAATCACGCTCGAAAGCTGCGGCTGTTGCTTGATGAGGGCCGCTGACCGCTCGAGCAGCCACGGCATGACCCTGTCATCATCAGAAACGAAGACTATGTAATCGCCCTTGGCATTCTCGAGACACGCATTCCAGTTTGGGAGCAGGCCGATATTCATTTCCTGGTTGATGACTCGCAATCTTGTGTCGCTAAAGCTTTCCAGAACGCGGACGGTATCGTCCGGCGAGGCGTTATTCGAGACGAGGACCTCGAAATGGGGGTAGGTCTGTGACAGCGCTGACGCAATGCATCCCTTTAGGAGCGCGGCCCGATTATATGTAGGAATGGCGATCGTCACGAACGGGTAGTCCCGGCCGGCCCGAAAGTTGTGGTTCGCGACCGTTTGCACGGAATCTAAGGATGCGCCCTTCGTGATGTTTACAGAAGGTACCATGGATCAGGATTGCCGAACGTGGCGCATCAGCAATGCGCGCGGGTGCCATGTGTCCGACCAAATATGCGCCGGTTTCTGATCAGAAGTGAACCTGGTGGCGTGCACGACCGTCTCCCACACTCGATCATACATAGCGCGCATGGACGGCGAACGGCATCATTCAGGGCACGCCCAGTGTCAACTAGTGCAGAGTGGGCTGACCCGAGTTGACGGCGATCAATTCCGCCTCGTTGCTCTCGAACTGCGGCGGCGTACCTCAGGCGTGCTCATTCCGCGTTGCCCAGCCTGCGTTCGCGTGCTCGATCGGGATTTGCCTCGCGTGGGCTACAAGTCCACGTGGGCGACGTCCCAAAAAGGTGCCGTTGCGCGACACCCTTTGGGCTGCCTTCGCTCAATCGCCAGCGAACTAGTGCTGCCAGGGAAGGGAAAGTGTCTGCGTGGGAGAAGCGTTGGCCTCACTGGCTAAGACCCTGCTGGTCTCGGCGCCGGAGCTGATGACAGCAGTCGCCGCATATTGATTCATCAGCGCCATTGCATGACTTGCATCACTCAGCAGGGACGACGAAGCGGCGCTTGGCGGCTTGGCAACCAACGAAACGTTGTCATAGAGCGCACCTAGTCCGTCACCTGACTGGCCTGCCAGCTCGCGGAATGTCAGGCGGTCCTGTCCGCCGGTGCCGGTCACCGTGAAATCATAGCTTTGCCAGGTGCTACCGGGTGGAACTACGTCAATGACCGAGCCGTTCCACAACACCGCAATTGAGCAGGTAGAGCTTGTGAACCCCGGCCGAGAGCGCGCGTCAAAGGAAAGAGCGTACTCTTGTCCAGCGACGGTCTTTACATCCTGGTACAAGCCATCAAGAGCTCCGGCAAAGTCCAACTCGCCGTAATTGCCTCCGTTGCTGGCCTTCACGCCGTTGAGATTGTTCCAGAGCTCGATGGTGCCGCCACTGATGGCGTGCCAGCCCTGAATGGAATTGGAGGCTCCCCACCGACCGTCCTGCAAGGGCGCCAGTGATGACGACTCGAAGGATCCGTTCACAAGGAGATTCGTACCCGCTGCCGGCGATGACGTGACTGGCGGGGACGTGGCGGTGGTTAGTTCAATATTGTCATAGAGCGCACCGAGTCCGTCACTGCCTTGGCCCGCCACCTCACGGAAAGTGAGGCGATCCTTGGCACCGGTCCCTACCACCTTGAAGTCGTAGGTTTGCCAGTCGGTGCCTGGAGGGACAGTGGCAATGAGTGAGCCATTCCACAACACCTCGATCGAGCAGGTCGAACCGGTGAAGCCAGATCGTGAGCGCGCGTCGAAGGACAGGTTGTAGGCCTGCCCGGCAACGGTCTTTACGTCCTGGTAGAAGCCATCTCGAGCGCCGGCATAGTCGAGTTCGCCGAAATTGCCTCCGTCGCTGGCCTTGACCCTGTCGAGATTGTTCCAGAGCTCGATCGTGCCACCGGCGATCGCGGTCCAGCCGGAAACGGACTGGTAGGCTCCCCAACGGCCGCCGGCGAAGGGCGCCAAGGTAGTTGCCTCGAACGATCCATTAACCAGCAGGTTCTGGCCGGCTGCCGGCGGCGAGGTGACGGGAGGAGTCGCACTCACTATCACATTCAGGGCAGCGGATTTCGAACTGACGTTGCCCGCAGCGTCTGTGGCGTTCGCGATGAACGTGTGGGTCCCGTCCGACAATTGCGCCGTGGTGAGGCTCCAGGCGCCGCTCGCATTGGCTTTCGTCGTGCCAATGACGGTCGTCCCTTCAAACACCTTTACAGTGCTGCCGGCTTCCGCCGTACCACTCAGCGTCAATTGTTTGGCGTCCGTGGTCTTGTCTCCGACTGTACCCGTATCGGGCGTAAACGCCGCGATCTTGGGTGCTGCCGGTGCCAGCGTGTCCGGCGGCACGACCGGAGGCGTTTGTGAAGATCCGAGCAGCGGCGGAGGCAAGTCTGCCTGGAATGCCGCAGTGCTCATGGAATAGTAGCCAACCGTCCTCCATTGGGTCGACAGCTCAACCCAGTTGCTGCCACCAACGCCCGGATTGTTGCTGTGGTCGGAAAGAAACGGAGCCGTCGCGTTGCGCCACCAATCGACGCCTACCATGGCCACCAGTTTCGCGTTCGGATCGGTCGTCCTCATATCCATTTGGACATAGACGCCGTCGACCGTTCCAGCCGCGTATGTCCCTCGCGATCCATACCAGAAATGATCATTGTAGCCGGCCGCAGGGGCATCAAAGCTCGCGGCGCCACCTGGCAGGCGAGTCACCTGCATCGGATAGGCTGAGTTGCCGGCGAAATCGGCGACGAAATGCCCCCCCCCCAGACCAAGCTTTGACTGGTCCTGCACCAGCACCCATTGGCCGGTTTCCTCGATATGCACATAGGTTTTCGCGTTCGCGACTTCGACATCTGCGTTCGCGGAGGCGGCGGCCCCTTCCTCGGTATAAACTTGCCCCCAACCCTCGACGGCGGAAAAGCCTGGAGGCGGGGTCAGCTGACCACCAGGGTTCCAGCCCTTGTACCAGCTGTAGCTGTGCGGCACGCCGGTAGGAAACCCCTCGCTCCGACCAAGCGTGTTCTGTTTGATCAGCTCCGATAACGAAATCGCCATTTCAATGTCCCGCTCGTTTGGAGGTGTCGGTATTATGAGAGCAGCAATCAGCGTTGACCGGGCGAGCACCGCCTGCGGCCCTAAAGCATGATCGCCTCGCGCCGCTCACGCTATCCGAACGCAATTTCTGCTGAGACGCGATAGTCACAAAGAACGGCCGCACGCCCGCACGGCCCAACTTTCAAGCGTCACTGAAATCGGCCTTGCCGAATCACATCGAGTCCTTCTCCAAAAGATGAACCAAGCCACAGCAAAGTTCAATCGACGCGCGTATCGAACTCGTTGCATCTCGCCTGAGACTTGCACGGATTTTATGCACCGGCCGCCAAATTGGGCGGTCGACGCAATGCAAGCCGACCCCATTTTCAATTTTGACGCTCGCAACAGAATTTGTCGCCAATGTGATTGAGCTGTTCCCGAATGGGGTGTTAGTGCGGCGTTCTTCGATCAAAGAGAGACGATGAGGGTGGTGTTTGTCTCTTCGAAGAGCGAAAGGCGCTTGAGCGCTCATCGTGCTACAGTAAAGAGTTATAAGCTGTTTTTCGCCTTCACCCGTTGTGCAGTAAACGCGCTTTCAGCGGACTTGCGTCGAATTGTCTCGCGTCAGTTGGGCGCGTGCACGGCTTCTCGAATTCGGGCGTCCTAGGCATCGCGTTGACTCGATTCGCGCATTGTTCGGCAGCTAGGCAGAGGCCAGTCGGGATCGTTCCGCGCCGCGCATTATTGAGAAGCGTCAATTCGACCCCGGAAAATCGCGGCTAAGCACTCGGAAAGCTTGCATCGCTTCCCTGATTCGCCGGGTTGCTCGAGACGGAAGGCATGACGTGATCGGTTTTCGCGCGGAGACCGGAGTGTCTCCTGTTCTGTCGGACTGGCTCGACCTCGCCCGCGGACTTGCTGCCGTCGAGGTCGTGGCATTCCATTCCTATCAGTTGATGTTCATGGAGAAGCTGCCGAGTGAGAGTTATGACCCGGCGATCAGATTGGTCTATTCCGTTCTCTGGACCCTGAGCGCATATGGCCCTGCTGCCGTTCTGGTGTTCTTTGTCTTAAGCGGCTACCTGGTGGGTGGGCCTGCGCTGGTCAGAAGTCTGCGCGGACGATTGCATGTAGTCGACTATTTCTCCGCGCGCTTTGCACGGCTCTATGTCGTACTTCTGCCTGCGCTGACCATCTCCTTCTGCGTCTATATTTCAGCGCAGCAATCCGCGGGCTGGCAGGCCTATGTTTCCTCTCATCAAGACGTCTACAACAGTGCGGCAATCTTCCACGCGCCTGTCGGTGTCGCGACCGCAATCTGCAATGGCTTGTTTCTCCAGACGATAGCTTGTTCGGAATTCGCCGGAAACGCGGCCCTGTGGAGCTTGTCGAACGAGTTTTGGTATTACGTGCTGTTTTTTGCGCTGATTTCGGTCCGCAAGACACCGGCCTACGGTCTGCTCATCATCGCGGTTTTCGGATTGTTCGTGGTGGCGGAGCACGTCGATGGCCATGGCACGCATATTGGCCTTAAACTCATCTTCTTCTTTTCCATTTGGTGCCTCGGTGTGATTGCCTATGCCGTGACTGCACCGATCTGGGCATGGTGTTGCGGCTTCCTCGTGAGTATGGGTGGCCTGTACCTTCTCACATCCAAAGGCCTTTTCCCGCAATGGGCCGCATTCAGCCTGGCCGTGGGGTTGGGCGCAGCCGCATTCATTATCGGCCTCGACTATCTAAAGATACCACTACCCTCATTGCTGCGACGCGGCAGAGAACTCGCAAAATTCAGCTTTTCATTGTACGCGATTCACTACCCGATCCTCTTGCTGCTGAACGTCACGGTTGCAAGTAGTCGTCAGGATTTCACTCTCGCATCAGTCGGGCTTGACGCGAGCTTCATCCTGACTTGCCTGCTCGCCGCAGGCATCGTCTATTTCATGTTCGAAAGTCGCACGCCTGCGATCCGAGACTGGTTGAAGGGCATTATGCTTCACGGCACAGTGGGCCGTGGTCGTATATTCCGTCCGACAGCGATAGCTGACACCGTTAGTTCGCCGAGCGCGCTCGCAGCAGATCGTGCGATGATGATACCTAGTGCGGTGGCAAAGCCGCCCTTGCAATCGTCCGGCACCGACGCTTCGCTGGTGCAGATCGCCTCTCCGCAAGTGCGATATGGGGCGCCCGCGGCGAACGTTCCGATGGTGCTGCTGAATGACGGCCATGCACTGCCTCAACTCGGCTTCGGTGTCTGGCAGATCGACAATGCGCGCGCACCTGAGGTCATCGCCACCGCGATGAATGCCGGCTATCGCTTGATCGACACTGCGGCGAACTACGGAAACGAAGCCAGTGTCGGCGTGGCCTTGAGGCGGATGAATCTGCCGAGAAGCCAGTTGTATGTCACGACGAAGCTCCGTAACGAAGATCAGGGATACGATCGGACAATGCGCGCCTTCGACGCCAGCGCTGCGAGGTTGCAACTCGACGTGATCGATCTGTACTTGATTCATTGGCCATGTCCTCAACGCGCGGCCTACGTCGAAACCTGGCGTGCGCTCATTGAACTCCAGAAGCAGGGACGTGTTCGGTCGATCGGGGTGTCCAACTTCACGGCCGATCATTTGGAGCGCATCATCCATGAGACCGGCGTCACACCGGCGGTGAATCAGATCGAATTGCATCCCGCGTTTCAGCAGCAAATGCTGCGGAATATCCATGAACGCTACGGCATCGTGACCCAGGCCTGGAGCCCGCTCGGCCAGGGCAGGGCTCTTGACGATCCGAGGATCCGGGCCATCGCTGAGCGCAGCAGCCGTACCGTCGCGCAGGTCATTCTTCGCTGGCACCTCGAGACCGGCTCTATCGCGATTCCGAAATCGGCAAACGCGGCCCGCATGGCTGAAAACATCGATCTATTCGGCTTTGGGCTGACCAGCAACGACCATGCTGTAATTGCGGGGCTGGACCGGCCCGATGGACGGATCGGCCCCGATCCAGCAGCGTATGGGCAAATGCGCATCCTGCGCCGGCTGACCCGACGCTTCTTGACGACCTGATTGGCGCGCGTCCGCGGCGGTGGATGCGAAGTCGGTCTTGCGCGGCTGATGAACGCTGAACAAACGTCCACTCTACCGGCTCAGATCATCATCCCAGCTCGTGTGGACCGTTTGCTTGGGTGACGTCGCGTGTGCGGGTTCCGCGGAGCGACGAACCAGAAAGCCCCGAGCGAGTACAAGGTGATTTCGTGTACGGTCTACGAGCGTCGAGACGAACGCGAGAATGATCTTCTTCCTCGCCATCACCTTGGATTCAAGCAGATGCCACGATGCCATCGCGAAGACGAGCGTCGCGGCGAGGCTGAGCCCGAAATTGACGTACCACACGCGGTGATCGGGCAACAGCTGAGCCACTGTCTGCTGCACCGGAAATCCATAGAGATACACGCCGTACGAATAGTCGGCGACCTTGGCAATCGGTCCTGTGCTGAAATTGAGCAGTCCGAGATAGACCGTGAGGTAGGCAACGAAGATGGCGGCGAGATCCTCGCCGGCTCGGGTCGAGGTGAGCACGGAAACAACGAAACCGGCGGCGCTGGCCAGAAAGAGCCAGGGGGAATACGCGATCCTGCTTCGGTTCAGGAATAGCGCGACCCCGCACAGAAAAGCGAGGACCAACATTCGGCCTGGGGGCGCGGCCGGCGAACCCGGCTTGCCGCCAAGCACGTCGCGCAGCGCCAATGCGATAATGATGAACAGCACGGCGAAGAGGAACAGCCGGTGGCGCTTGGTTAGGCCGATCAATGCCGCCGCGCTGATCGCCAGATAGCATTCGAGCTCGTGTGGGATGGTCCAGAGCTGGCTGTTCACCATGTTTGGTACGGGCAAATCAGAAAAAACGCTCGGCAGGTAGAAGTGAATATCGCCGATCGTATTAAGCAAGTAACGGAAGAAGTCCGGATCGGTGAAATACTGCGATAGTGGGAGAGTCGTAAAGATTGAACCGATCAATATCGCCGAGATCATGACTTCCGCGGTCAGAGCGGGAAATATTCGTATAATCCGCAACACGACGAATAACGGAAGATTGTTGCGCTCGAGGCTTCCTGCGACGAGGAAGCCGCTCAGCGCAAAGAAGGCCGGAATGACAAGCCAGACCAGTGGTTTGAGAGGGCCGCCATAGAACCACTGCTCGGCGGCCAGGCCGTAGCACACTGCGACGGTATGCCAGAGGATTACTGCGATCGCCAATGTGATGCGTAGGACGTCGAAGCCCGCGGGCCTCCCCTTCGTCGCTTCCCATTTGTCTTCAATCGATGCCATCGCTCGGTCCTGCCGAGTGTAGTACGAGGTCGCTCTGATCCTTGATTATGAGCGGTTGGGATCGGGAAGTTGACAAGCGTCAAATCGTCGACGTGAGCGTTGTGACGGCGCGGTAGGCTTATTCGCAGCGCGTGTGCTGCGGGCAGACGTTTCGAGCGTTGGTGCGCGACCGGCAACGAAATGGAAGTTGGTCCCTAATCGTGCAGATGACCAAGGGCAGCGCTCTGCCACTCAGTTCAATGCGACTTAGTCGAGTTGACGGTTATCAACTTGGTCTTGCGGCTGCGACCTAGGGTTCGATCTCGTCGCCCCATCCGCGATTGTTCATCCGGATGAGTCGGGCGGTGTCCCTGAGACAGGAGATCCCGATGAAGGTTGTCATTCTCGCCGGCGGCTATGGTACGAGATTGAGCGAGCATACCTCGGTGGTTCCAAAGCCATTGGTTGAGATCGGTGGTCGTCCGATCCTGTGGCACATCATGAAGCTCTATTCTCATCACGGCCTGAATGAATTCGTCATCTGCTGTGGTTACAAGAGCACGGTGATCAAAGACTATTTCATGAGCTACCTGTCTCATCAGGGAGATTTCACGCTCGACCTCCAGTCCAATCGCATTGAAATGCATCGAAATGGCTGCGAACCCTGGAAGGTGACGCTGGTCGATACCGGCGAGAAGACGATGACCGGTGGCCGGCTTAAGCGGGTGCGCGATCATCTCGGGGATTCGACGTTTTGCATGACGTATGGCGATGGTGTCTGCGACGTCAACATACGCGAATTGATCAAGTTTCATCATCAGCAAGGCGCGCTGGCGACGGTCACTGCGGTACAGTTGCCTGGCCGCTTCGGCGCGATCAATCTCTCTTCGGACCGCCCGCGCGCGGCGCAGTTCCGCGAAAAGGACGCGGGCGACGGCCAGGTCATCAACGGAGGCTTCTTCGTCGTGGAGCCGCAGGCTCTCGATCTTGTCGACAGTGATAGCACAAGCTGGGAGAGTGAACCGCTGACGCGGTTGATCGAACAGGACCAACTCGCGGTCTATAGGCACCGTGGTTACTGGCAGAACATGGACACCTTGCGCGACAAGACCGTGCTGCAAGGGCTATGGGATGCAGGCAATCCGCCTTGGTGCGTGTGGGGCAAGGGTGGCGTCGCGGCGAGTGCGAACACGCCGACGCCGAAGCCGGCCATTGCCCATCAAGTCACGCTCTGAGGAGATGATCACATGCGCATTCTCTTCACGGGAGCCGACGGATATATCGGTGCGGTGCTCGGTCCAAAATTGCTTGAACGCGGTCACCACGCGACCGGTATTGACACGGGTCTGTACCGTCGTGGTTGGCTATTCGATGACGGCAGGACACGGCCGATGGTGATGTCACGTGATACGCGGCAATTGTCGCGGTCCGATTTGGTAAACTTCGACGCTGTGGTTCACTTGGCGGAACTGTCCAATGATCCGCTCGGGGAGAACAATCCCGCTATAACGATGGAGATCAACCATCGTGGATCGGTGGAGTTTGCGCTCAAATGCAAGGAAGCGGGCATCGAACGATTCGTCTATGCGTCGTCTTGCAGTATCTATGGTGCGGCAGGGGGCGACCTGAAATCCGAGACGTCAACCTGCGATCCTCAAACGGCCTACGCGCGATGCAAGGTACTGGTTGAACGTGATCTCGTCGCGTTGACAGATTCCCGCTTCACGCCGGTGTTTCTGCGCAACGCGACAGCGTTTGGAGCATCCCCCCGACAGCGCTTCGACCTGGTCTTGAACAATCTTGCCGGCTGGGCGTTCACGACGGGAAAGATACGCGTCATGAGCGACGGCACGCCTTGCCGTCCTCTGGTCCATATCGAGGACATCTGCCAGGCAATCCTGTGTGCTCTCGAAGCGCCACGCGGGGCAGTCTGCGCCGAGGCATTCAATGTTGGCGACGAAACCCAGAACTATACGGTGCGCGAGATTGCAGAGATCGTGAACGAGACTTTTCCCGGTTGCGAGCTATCATTCGGTCCGAGCGGCCCAGACAACCGCAGCTATCGTGTATCTTTTGCAAAGATTAAGGCTCACATGCCAAGCTTCCGCTGCGGATGGAATGCGCAGCGCGGTGCGCGGCAATTGAGAAGCGTGTTCGAACATATTCAGTTGGACGAAGCCACGTTCAATGCGGCGCCCTTTACTCGCCTTTCCGAGCTTCGCCACTTGCAACACACGGAGCAGTTGGATTCCCATTTGCGGTGGACGCCGATTCCCGAATTCGTTCCGGGGGCGAACGCGTTATCATTGGTCGGCGGCTGAGCGCCGGTGGATGGGCCACAGGTGCGATAGCTCTCGGCCGTCGACGCACGTGCCGCGGCAAAAAGCGGAGCCTTACAATCTGTTGACTTTCTCTCAAGCTATCATATTGTTTTTGCAGTGCCGCATTTTGGTCACGGTCCGGTTGCCAAGAGCGGCTAGGATGCAAGTCGATAGTTAGACGGGGCGATTTTTTGCTCGCACTTTTGTCAGTCGAGCTGCCAACGATGTGAGCATTCCGGGTAAGAGTACGGGATTGCTCGAGGATTGAGCGGTGTCTGTTATATTAGTAGTCGATGCGCACAGTGTTTATCGTAGCGGCCTCCGGGACGTGATTGGGACCCGGTTCAAGAAATCTCGCGTTGTTGATACCTCGGGGCTCGAAGGCTTCGATCTGGAGACCAGTTTCGATCTGATTTTGATCGACCTCGGCTGCCTCACCCCGCGTTCGCTCGGTGTTCTTGCTGAAGTATTCGACATAAGGCCCGCGACGCGTATTGCCGTGATGTCAACGTCGACTACGCGTGAGGATGTGTTGAGGTGTCTTTCGGCCGGCTTCCACGGTTTCGTGCCCAAGCTTCAGTCGGATGAGGAATTGCTGTCCGCGATCGATGATTTGTTGTCGGGACGCATCTATGTACCCCGGTGGCTGGCTGATGATGACGTTCGCCGGCCAGAAACTACTCAGACGGTCAACTTCGATCTAGAGGCCCTGCGATTGACGCGCCGGCAGAACGAAATTCTTCCGCTCCTGGCTCAGGGAATGTCGAACAAGGAGATTGCGCGCGAACTGAGTATTGCGGAAGGGACCAGCAAGATTCATACAGCGGCTCTTCTGCGCGCGCTTGGCGCTCGCAATCGCACGGAGGCCGCGTTTATGGCCGCGAAGCTGGTCGGGCCCAGAGACCGGTTAACCACAAAAATGAAGAGCCAGAGGTTCGTGATCAACAGGAGCAATGGCTCAGGTTCCGATCAGATCTCCGGCACCCGGTGGACCGGCCGTTCTTTCGAAGACCGGCGGAGCGATCGCCGCCTTCTCAAATGAGCGGCGGCATCATCTTGTCACGTCTCCGGGCGGGATCCGGCGCGCTGCCCGCATCCAGGAGTTAGCAAACGAAGCGGTCGACGCGGCGCGCCGACGAGCCTTGGTTCGCCACACTTCTCGGCCAGCGCCAGAGCCTCCAGGAAGGCAAGTGTATCGTCGCCGCCGAATTGCGCGCGGGTCTTCAGGTTGCGTCTTCTCCATCTTCCTGGGACATTTCAATATACCGGCATCGCACTCGGAGTTCCACCAAAGTGGATAATCCCGGGACGCCTCTGGAAACTCAGACCGTTAAGAGTTACTGGGGGAGCGCGCCTTGTGCATGCTTCGCGTCGGTTGCTCCGCTGTCGCAAATCGGTGAGAACGAAGGTAGGCGCGGAAATCGGCGCGACTGCCGCAGAGACGCGCATCTTGCCAATCGTTTGCACGAATTTTTCGCTCGATTGAGTGCTGCGTGAGCAGCGAATAGTTTTCTCGCCTGACGGACTAGATCGACCGGCTTATTCGGAACCGGCAAAATCCTAACGCATTAGCCTGAATATCCTTCGGATCAAGAGGGCCTACACTTCAATGCGCCGGATTAGGTGCTGAGGTGATAGACATGCTTACGGAATCGGCTTCGCTCGACGACGGAAAATTATCTACGCCAATCTTCAGATCGACCCGTAACGACGCTCCTGAGTTCCGACGGCCCTCCACATCCTTCATACCCCGTGGCCGGGCCCTATTCTGGGAGGGAGAAGAAGAGGCTCAAAAGATCGAAATTGTTGAGGGCGTCGTCCGGGCGGTCCGGCTACTTGAGAACGGAAACCGCCAAATCCTCGCCTTCTATTGGCCCGGCGATGTGGTCATGCCAACTCATTCAACCAACCAGCAGTATACCGCAGAGGCTGTGACAGATTGTCGTGTAGTTCGATCGAAAGTCTCTGGAGTGTGTCGGAGCGATGAGCCCTGTGGTGCACACCAGGTCTTGGCGGATACGCTCTCGTTGGTGCTGACCATGAGCCAAAAAAATTGCGTGGCGCGCATCGCGTGGCTGTTGTTGCGCATTCGGCCGCACTTGCCCGCCGATCTCAAACGCCCGGAAGCACTCCGGCTTCAGTTGCCCCGGGCCGATCTTGCCGACCACGTCGGAACATCGCTTGAAACGGTTTGCCGCACGCTCGCAGAGTTCAAAGCGAAAAAACTAATTGACCTGCCCAACCGCAAGACCATCAGGTTCGTCAACTTGGAAGGTTTGGCGAGGATCTCCAACGGGCCGGCCTTCGATTGATTTGATTTCGATTTGCGAATGAGAAAGTTCATTTGGTTCCTTCCACGCGGCGGCGGCGGCAGGTTCGGTTCGGACTGGGCTGAGCGTTCGCACTTTCGCCGTGACTGTTTCCCTTGCTTACCGCGGGCCAACGGTTGGAGTGGCCCACCGTCTGCTGAAGTATGTTAGAAGCCGACCTACGGAGCGTCAGGCCTTGAGCGATTCATTTGCTTTTGCGTCGCTTAACATTTGGCATGTCGGCTGCAGAGCTGGATTGGCTCGCCGACGGAATACGGGTTGAACCGGTCGACCGATCAGATGGGCTTCGGGTCCGTCTTCCAGCGCCTTCCGGTACACGTCGAGTGCTCCATCGATGGCCTCGATGGTCTGGTCGATATCATCATCAGAGTGCGAATAGCTCACGACCAGTGACGGAGCTAGCAAGCCGCGGCGGATTGTCTCCTGCAAAAACAGCGCGCGAAAGATCTGTGATGGCGCTCCGTCGTCATCGAGGCAGGTATAGATCAAGTTGGACGTCCGGCCGGCGAGCTTGAAATGGTTGGCTAGTCCGCGACGGCGTGCGCAAGCTTCGACCCCGGCCTTCAGGCGGTCTCCCTGGCGGTGGAGCGTCTCGATGACAGGCCGGTCGCGATAGGTGTCCATGACGGCCAATGCCGCGGCCAACGCGTGGGTTTCGGCACCGTGCGTGGTTGACAGCAAGAAGACACGGTCTCGATCATGATCGAGGCCGCCGAGTTTCATGATATCGCTCTTGCCAACCAGCGCGGAGATCGCAATGCCGTTGCCCAGCGCCTTGCCGAACGTCGATAGATCGGCCTCGACCTCGTGATACCTCTGAGCAGAGCATTTCGGCCACCGAAAGCCCGTGATCATCTCGTCGAGAATCAAGATGGCGCCGTTCCGATCACAGAGTTCGCGCAACCCGGTCAGATATCCGGCGGCAGGCGGCACCTCCTTTTCGGCTTCGAGGATCAGCGCTGCGATCTGGCCCGGGTACTGAGCAAAAAGCGCTTCCGCCGAGGACAGGTCATTGTACCGGAATCCGAGCGTCAGCCGTGTCACATCGAGGGGGATGCCGGCGTCCATCGCCGTCGTGCAGATCGCCCAATCGTCGTAGGAGAAGAAGGGGTGGTCGGAGCACATGGCGACCATATTCCGGCCGGTGTAGGCTCGGGCAAGGCGGATCGCGGCAGTCGTGGCCGTCGACCCGTCCTTCGTGAACTTTGCCATTTCGGCGCCGGGGACCAGCTCGATCAGACGCTCCGCGCACTCGACCTCCAGCGTCGATGGCCGCGTAAAATTTGTTCCTTGCGACAGCTGCTCTGTGGCGGCCCTGACTACAGCGGCAAAGCCATGGCCGAGTGACACGGCGCGCAACCCCATTCCGTATTCGATGAACTCGTTGCCGTCAGCGTCCCAGACGTGGCAGCCGAAGCCCTTCAAGATGAAGCCCGGCGCCAGCAGCGGATATTGATCATCGCCCTTCGCGTAGGTGTGTGCTCCACCAGGGATCGCTGCGCGGGCTCGAAGTCGTAGTTCGCCAGACGCCGTGAACCTGCCTAGATTTTCCCTCGTCGCCGTTCCTGACCAGCAGGAAGAACTCATCTTCATAACCGACCCCGCTACCGCGCGTAATTTTCGAAGGACCAGCTTTCCTCTCGCCAATCCCTTGCCTGTCGACCCATTCGATATGGCCAAAATGCCGCATACTTGAGAGTTCTCAATTCGGCACCGTTCGTCGCAAACGTTTCAGCAGTCATTTCGAGTTGGTCGCTCTCTGCAACGAGATGGAAGCGGAGAGCTCCCAGACCGCAGGCTCTGCCCCTGCGCCGTTCCTCAACTGAAGTCATCGCCTCCCATCCCATCGTTATTGAGCTTCGTCAGATTGATGAATGCGGCGTCAGCTAGGCTGAAGGCCGTTGTGTTTCAGGGTTGAGTGCCAAGTATGTCTGAAGCTGAACAACTCAGAACCGCAAGATACGTATCCGAAATCAGCGTCGCGAAAACGGCGAGGCGAGGCATCGACTGGCCTGTTCTCGGTGTCGCTTTGGCGCTGGTTTGCGTCGTCGCATGGGACCTCGCTCTGCTGTGGCTTGCCTTTCAACTTTGCCGAATCGTGTTCCTCTAGAAATCGGTAACCTAACGGTCTCTCCTGCAGCATGATATTCTCAGAAACGATCCTCACCGGAGCCTATACGGTGGACGTCGACAGGCACCAGGATAACCGCGGGTACTTTGCCCGGATATTCTGCGCCGATACGTTTCTGGCGCACGGTCTCAAACCCGTCGTCGCGCAGGGGAGTATCAGCTACAACGCGAAACGCGGCACGTTGCGCGGGATGCATTTTCAATATCCGCCGGCGGCGGAGGCCAAGTATGTGCGATGCTCCAAGGGTGCGGTGGCCGACGTGATCGTCGACTTAAGGCCGGAATCGCCGACCTATTTGCGCTCTGTCACGGTCAACCTGTCTGCGGAAAACGGCCGCGGCCTCTACATACCCGAGCGCTTCGCACACGGCTTCATCACGCTCACCGACGACACCGAGCTGATCTACCTCATCAGCAACTACCACGTACCGGGCGCCGAAGGCGGGCTGTCGCATGATGATCCGGCGCTTGCAATCGCCTGGCCGACAGACGTACGCGTGATCTCGGAACGCGACACGGCATGGAAGCCCTACAGCGAGATCGGTGCTGAATTGAAGGCGCGGATGAGATCCGCTGTGCGGGCAGGCACTTAGATCAAGCGGCGGCGCGACCTCGTCAACACGAAGTCTCGCCATATGCATCCCGAGAACGGCGCCAGAAACCCAAGCGTGACTTGACGACCGTCAATAGCTCCACGCCGACGAGAGCTAGCGTGTCGGAAACTATCGTCGCTTGCTCGGCAGGAGCCACAGAATGTTGGAAGAAGAAGCTACTCGCCCCCTCAACGCCATGGCGCCATCTGTACGGGCAGCGGAGCCGAGTTGCTGCCGCTTCTGCAATACGCCCCTCGAACGCGTGTTCATCGATCTCGGACTGTCGCCGCTGGCCAATTCCTATCTGCGAGATGAAAAAGCCAAGCGGGACGAGCGGTTCTTTCCGTTGCGCGCGTACGTTTGCGGAGAATGCTTCCTTGTTCAACTGGAGGAATGGGAAGCACCGGAGAATATCTTCGGGGACTACGCCTACTTTTCGTCCTATAGCGAGTCATGGCTGCAACACGCCAAGTCCTACGTCGCGCGGGCTATGGAAAGGTTCGGAATCGGTCCTCAGAGTAAGGTCGTGGAGATTGCAAGCAACGATGGATACTTGTTGCAATACTTTGTCGAGAAGGACGTTCCGGTTCTAGGAATCGAGCCAGCTCAAAACGTCGCCGCTGTGGCGCGCGCGAGGGGGATTCCGACCCGCGTGGAGTTCTTTGGCGAACGCACCGCCCGCACCCTGAGGCGTGAGGGGTTGCGCGCCAATCTGTTGATTGGAAACAACGTCCTCGCCCACGTGCCGAACCTGAACGACTTCGTCAAAGGCATGAGCATCCTCCTCGAGGATCGAGGCGTCATTACAATGGAATTCCCGCATTTGATGCGGTTGTTCGATGAATGTCAGATCGACACGATTTATCACGAGCACTTTTCCTACTTTTCCTTCATCTCCGTCGAGAAGATTTTTGCGGCGCATGGGCTGACGTTGTTTGACGTGGAGGAACTGCCTACGCATGGCGGGTCGCTGCGGATCTATGCCCAGCACAGCAAAGGATGGCATCCAATCTCGCACCGGGTCGACGATCTCCGGACGCGCGAGATCAGCGCTGGATACGCCGATCTTGATCACTACGATGCGTTTGAAGAACGCGCTATGCAAACCAAACGCAAGCTGCTCGCGTTTCTCGAGGAGGCGAAACGCCAGGGCAAGCGGGTGGTCGGGTACGGCGCCCCGGCGAAGGGAAACACCCTCCTGAACTATTGCGGTATTACCACCGATCATATCGAATATACGGTTGATCGAAGTCCACACAAGCAGGGCTGTCTGTTGCCGGGCACCCATATTCCGATCTTCGAGCCTGAGCGGATCAGCGTGACAAAGCCGGATTACATACTCATCCTGCCCTGGAACTTGAAACGAGAGATCGTCAACCAGCTGTCGTTTGCCCGCAGCTGGGGAGCGCAATTCGTGGTGCCGATCCCGGAGCCTAGACTCGTAGATTGATCCTGGTTGAGTTCGTTAGCGAGGCGAGGGATGGACGACATTGCGCGGCATGTAGATCTTGCGAACCTCAGGGAAAGTGAGATGGCGGTCGATCTGTCGGCTGATGAAAGCGGGCAGGCGATTTACGACTTTATCGCAGACATGTATCCGATCTGCCGTAGCATCACGGGAGACGGGGTTCGAAGAACAATTGACTTAATCCGAAACTACATCCCGCTCACAACTTGTGAGGTACCTTCAGGTCTGCAGGTGTTCGATTGGACTGTGCCCCCGGAGTGGAACGTTCGGGACGCATACATAAAGAACAGCGCCGGCGAACGTGTGGTCGATTTTAAGAAGTCGAACCTGCATCTCCTCAGCTACAGCATGCCGGTGCGGGCGCGCATGACACTCGACGAGCTCAAGCCCCATCTTTACTCGGATCCAGAAAGACCTGATTGGACGCCCTATCGCACGAGCTATTACCAGACGACCTGGGGCTTCTGTTTGCCGCACAATCAACTGCTGGCAATGCTGGAGGACGACTATGAGGTCTGTATCGACTCCAGGCTCGAACCGGGCCATTTGACATACGGCGATTTGAGGTTGCTTGGCCGTACTTCAGACGAGGTGTTGATCTCTTGCCATATTTGTCATCCGTCGCTGTGCAATGACAATTTGTCGGGAATCGGGGTTGCCACGGCACTTGCCCAGTACCTTCGGAAGATGGACCATAGATATACCTATCGTTTCGTTTTTGCCCCGGGCACGATCGGCTCGATCACGTGGTTGGCGCTGAACGAGGCACATGTCGGGCGAGTTAAGCATGGATTCGTCGTAACCTGTGCGGGAGATCCGGGGCCGATGACTTACAAAAGAAGCCGCCGCGGCAACGCCGAGATCGACAGGGCTTGGTCCTACGTCCTCAAGCAGAGTGGCGATCCGTACGAGATCGAGGAGTTTTCTCCCTATGGCTACGACGAACGGCAGTACTGTTCGCCTGGCTTCAATCTTCCGATTGGAACCGTGATGCGAACACCCTACGGCAAGTTCGCGGAGTACCACAGCTCAGCCGACAATTTGGACCTTGTTCGTCCAGCTGCGCTGCGTGACACGCTGTCGAAAGCAATTTCGACCATCGACATCATCGAGAACAATGCTTGCTACCGGAGCGAGAAGCCGTTCTGCGAGCCAAAACTTGGCAATTACGGCCTCTACAGCGGGCTGGGCGGTCTTGCGGCCGGAGACTACCAGATGGGCCTGTTATGGATTTTGAACATGTCGGACGGAGAAAACTCACTTCTTGATATCGCCGAACGGGCTCGACTGCCTTGGGAAACGATCAAACAGGCAGCGGCGGCGCTGAGCGGAGCAGGGCTCATAAAATCGATTGTCCCGGACCCGGCGAAGTAGCGCGATGGAGCTGGCTCGGCGTCAGACCGCGGCGGGCCAGAGAACGCGAATGCAACTCTCTGTGACATGATGGGTTGCCATCTCCAGGTAGCGGCCAGCCGCGGCAAGCCGGTCGAGAAGCGGGTGGGCCGAACGTCAGATTGAAGAGAATGTGGGTTGGCACGACGTCATGATCCAACGGCTGTCGTTAGTGACTGGCTGGGTGGCACTAGCTTTCATCGCCTTTGCAACACTTTCTCCGATCCGGGACCGCCCGACGCTGGCGGGGCTGCAACTTGAGCACTTCGCTGCCTTTGCCGTCATGGGGCTCGCCTTTGCCTTGGGCGCGCCGCGCCGCACGTTGCTCATCGCTACCATGATGATCGCCAGTGCCGTCGCTCTCGAAAGTTTGCAATTGCTGACACCGGACCGGCATGGTCGAGTACTAGATGCATTCGTGAAGGCGGCTGGGGGAGTCTGCGGCGTCGGCGTCGGCCGCGTGGGAACGCAGGTCTGGTGGGCGCGGGTCGATCGGATCAAGAACACCCTGAAGTCCCAACGACCCGGTACATCGGCATAACGAACCAATTCGCGACACAGAATCGAACAGGAGTTGCGGCGGTCGTGACGCCTAACGTCCGCGGCGGGCCGATTATCTCTCGCGTAGACTCTCGTGCTTGTACCTCATGATCGGTGAGAGGACGTAGCTGATGATGCTACGTGAGCCGGATTTGACTTCAACCGTTGCAGCCATGCCTGGAGAAAGGCTGACACGTCTGTTGTCGATGTCCATGTGATTGCGGTCGAGCGATACCCGCGCGGCGTACACAAGCTCCTGACCCTTCGGTTCGCTGCTGGTTGTCTCGGCACCCGACGACCTTGTGTTGCCGTTCTCTGGCGGTTTGTTGCGGGGAATGGCGTCCTGGGAGATGCTGACAATCGTGCCATGCAGCAGTCCGTAGCGGGTGAAATTGAAAGTGTCGATCTTGATGGCGGCTTCCTGGCCTGCTTCGATGAAGCCGATGTCCTGGTTCGATATCATGGCTTCGACCTCGAGATTACTGTCGGTCGGAACAATCAGCATAAGCTGTTGCGCCGGCGTGACGACACCGCCGACTGTATGGACAGCGAGCTGCTGCACGACACCGTCGATGGGAGCTGTCAGGCTCTGCAAACCCGTGTGTCGCTCCGCCTTGATGACGTCCTGGGTTAACCCGGCAGCCTTCTGTTCCGCTTTGGCGAGTTCCTCGAACAAGGTACGCTCATACTCGGCGATTGCCTTGTTGCGGGTCTCCATGAGAACGCCAATGGCGCCGTCCGCCTCGCCGAAACGGCTTTGCTGAACAAGTATCTCCTGGCGTTGGCCGACCAGTTCCTGGAGTTCAGTCAAGTACAACAGCTTCGAGCCCAGTTCTTTCTGATACAGCTGCTCACGTATTTCAACGCGCTGCTGAAGTGGACCGATGGTTGCCTTCAGCTTCTCAATTGACGCTTTGGAGGTCGCTCGCTCTGCTTCTTTCTGCGCGATTTGACGATCAATTGTGGCGAGCTTCGCATTCTGCTCGGTGGTCTGGCTGATAAGAAAGCGACGGTGCATCTCGACCAGCGCAGGTGACGCGCCGGGCGGGGCTTCGAATGTTGAGGCGGGATCGGTCTTGTTTGAGAGCAAGGACTTCAAACGCGCGACGTCGAGCTGTGCGCTCATCAGATCGCCCTTCAAGTGGCTCAGTTCGGCCGCGGAAACGGTAGCATCCAGATCGATCAGGCGTTCGCCGGCTGCGACAATCTGCCCGTCGCGGACGTAGATCGCGCGGACAACGCTGGTTTCGAAGGGTTGAATGGTCTTGGTCCGGCCGCTTGGAATGATCTTGCCCGGAGCAATGGCAACAATGTCGACCGTTCCAATGCAGGCCCAGGTCAATGCGACAGCGAGCCCGGCCATAATGCTGACGACGATGGCGCGTCCCACCGGAGACGGAGGCGTCTCGACGATCTCTAGTGCTGCGGGCAGAAAGGCGAGCTCGTGGCTCGGGCGGGCCTCATCGGTGGGCCCGAGCCTTGCGACCGCGCGACCGAGCTTGCGGGCGTGATCTGCGAAGACAATGACGGCATTCCCAGAGCCGCTCTGCACCGGCCCCGCGGACCGCCGCTGTGCCGCTAAAGGCGCTCGGCCGGAAAACAGGTCGGTCAGTCGAGACGTCATTACCAGTGAACGCGCCTTCAAATCCTGCAATAGGCCCAGGCAATTTTGAGAGAGGCGCAGGAGCCCAGCGGCGATGGCGCGGCGTCGGATAATCAAAATCAGCCGTCCATCCCAGATAGCTTCGAGTTCAGATCTGGAGATGATAGCCGGCCTTTCGGCGCCGGGAGCAAGGATCACCGCTTCGTTGCCGTGCACTTTTCCAAGCAACAGGAAGCTTTGGCTGCGAAGCGGAACAATTCCCGGCAGAGGATGCTCTGACAGCTCATCCCAATCGGTCAGTGCACAACGTGCAGAAAGGTTGACCTCTCTTGCATAAGCGAGCATTTCCGGAACGCCGATCGGAGCGTAGCCTGACCGTCGGCGAATGTGATCGAGATTGCTCTCAATACCGCGCAGGCGTAGGAGGACGTCCAGGACAAAAAGCCCGGGGTCTTCGATAGCCTGTGTCACGGTCCGCTCCATCGGCCCTCAGCGATTCCAATACGGAGTGCGAGACGGATAGGCCGGGCCGCATCGTCTCCTTGCGCGGTCGTGAGAGAGGAACGTGCTATGGAAGCTCATGGAAACCTGTCTGCAGGCGATAGAGCTTGGAATACCGCCCGCCGCGATTGATCAGTTCTTGATGGGAGCCGTCCTCGATCAGGCGGCCATCCTCAATCGTGATGATGCGGTCGGCCATTCGCAGGGCCGACAACCGATGCGCAATGATCAGTACAGTCCGGCCCTGTGAGATCTTCGCCATATTCTGTTGAACAATGTGCTCGCTCTCATAGTCGAGTGCGCTGGTGGCCTCGTCAAGAATCAGGATTCGAGGATCGGTTACAAGTGCGCGCGCGATTGCAATGCGCTGACGCTGTCCACCTGACAGACTATTCCCCCGTTCCCCTACGGTGGTGTCATAGCCCTGCGGTAGCTGCAGAATAAAGTTATGTGCACCAGCCATTGTCGCCGCCTCGATCACGCGTTCCGTCGATGTCGCGGGATCGGCGAACGCAATATTATCCCTGATCGAGCAGTTGAAAAGTATGCTGTCCTGAAGAACCACGCCAATCTGGCGACGCAACCAGGCGGGATCCACCTGCGCAACGTCGATGCCGTCGACCAGGACTCGGCCGCGCTCAGGTATGTAGAGTCGTTGCACCAGCTTGGCCAACGTGCTCTTTCCCGACCCCGAGGCGCCTACTATTCCAATGACCTGGTTCGCGGGAACATGGAAGTGCACATCCCGCAGGATCTCGGGTCCGTCAATGCGGTAGCGAAAGGTCACGTGCTCGAAAGTGATATGGCCTCGGATCGCAGCCAGTGCCATCTTGCCGGGATTGTAGACCGGCTCGGTCTCCGTATTCAGAATATCGCCAAGGCGTGCGATCGAAAGCCTGGCCTGATGAAAGTCTTGCCAAGTCTGAGCCAATCGAAGCACTGGAGCGCTTACGCGGCCGGCGAGCAAATTGAAAGCAACAAGTTCGCCAACGGTAAGATCGCCACTTATGACAAGTCTCGCGCCGAAATAGAGGATAGCCGCGCTGACCAGTTTGCTGACAAATTGCACCGATTGACTAGCCACGTTGGCCAGGCTGATGACTCGAAAACTCGCGGCGACATATCCGGCGAGCTGCTGCTCCCATCGGCGCTGCATCTGGGGCTCGACGGCCATTGCCTTGAGTGTCTCGATTCCAGTCACACTTTCCACAAGAAAGGCCTGATTTTCCGCGCCACGCTGAAACTTCTCATCGAGCCGTCGCCGAAACAGCGGCGTGGCGGCGGCGGAAATTCCGACATAGATTGGAAGCGAGAAGAGAACGATCCATGTCAGCGCCGGTGAGTAGAAGAACAGCATCGCGATGAAGATGGTCGCAAAGAACAAATCGATGATCAGCGTCAAGGCCGAGCTGGTCAGGAAATTGCGGATATTCTCCAGTTCCCGCACCCTCGCAACGGAGTCGCCAACGCGCCGTGCCTGAAAATAGCCAATTGGCAGAGCCAATAGGTGACGAAACAGCCGGGCGCCCAGTTCCACGTCGATCCGATTTGTGGTGTGGGAAAACAGATAGGTGCGAAGGATGCCAAGTATCGTTTCAAACAACGCGATTGCGACAAGGCCAACGGCGAGCACGTCCAGAGTGCCCATGCTCTGGTGAACCAGGACCTTGTCGATTACGACCTGAAAGAAGAGGGGCGATACAAGCGCAAAAAGCTGCAGGCAGAATGATGCAGCCAGAACTTCGGTCAGCAGCCGCCGGTACTTGTGAATTGCGCCGAGAAACCAGGTGATGTCGAAACGGCGGGCGAGATCGGAGAGGGACGCGCGGCGCGTCATCAGGATCACCGATCCGTCCCAGGCGGCCTCGATCTCCATTCGCGACATTATGACCGGCTGAGGGCGACCAGGCTCGAGAGCGATGACCTTGTCCTCACTGGCCTTTCCGAAGATCAGGAACTTGTCCTCGCGCAGGATGGCGAGTGCCGGCATGGGTAGACCGGAAAGCCTAGACCAATTCGTTCTGACGACGCGTGCCCTCAGCCCCAGCTCCTTGGCGCAGCGGAGCATCTCGGCGATCCTGACAACTCCTCCGAACTGATGACGGATCCGTTCAGGATCAACTGCGACCCCGTGAAATCGGAGCATCATGACCAACGCGATCAATCCTTGATCGGGGATTGCGCCAGTTGGCTCAAGTTGCTCGTGCATTGGCACTCCGCGCCGCATCACGCAGTTTGGCCCGGTAATGCCTGTGGCAGTGAATATCGACCATGATGGTATGTCGCCCGATGCTGCGCGTGGCTCAGGACGCAACCCGATATCGGCCGATTAGGGAAGAAATCCGGCGAGGCAGCAGGCCATCAACCCATTTTAGGAGCCGCTCCGAAAGCGAGTTGACGGCTGTCAATATCGGGGGGAGGCGGTCGCATATCATCCCTCAGATGGTTGGAATTGTAACGAGAACAGCCGTGCGCCGCCTGGCCGAACGCCAGGCAACAGGAATTGGTGTTGGCATCGGATCTCGGCTTGTTCCGACCTCTCGGTCAGGAACGCGAAATGACTGAATCTTCGTTCGAGTTCGGTGAGGAACCAGTAGCGACGTTTTCGACCGAGCGTTCGAGAGCGCGTCCTGAACGAGATGCTCAACACACCGGACGGGATCAGCTCAACGATCCGGATCGGCGCAACCTGAAAGTCCTGTTCGCGAACAAATTCTTTTTCCGCAACGGCGGCTCCGAGGTCGTCATGTTCGACGAGATGGAGCTGATGCGGAGCCGAAACGCCGATGTCATTGAATTCTCCATGAATGATGACCGAAATGCCCCATCGCGCTTTCAGCCATACTTCGTATCACAAAAATCATATCGGGCTCCATCGCGGAGCGACAAGCTGAAGTCTGCACTTTCCCTTATTCACTCCCCGGAAGCCGTTTCGAAGATTACTGATCTCATTCGGGACGAGAGACCGAATATCCTCCATTGCCACAACATCTACCATCAGCTCACCCCATCCATCATCTCCGCCGCGGCAAGATTGGGGGTTCCTGTCGTTCTCACGCTTCATGACTACAAACCGGTCTGTCCTGTCTACACGCGGCTCAGCAACGGAAAGGTATGCACGAGATGCGCAGACGGTGGCTTCGAGGCCATTCTCACTCGACGCTGCGCGGATGGGGCATTGGGCCGCAGCGCCTTACTCTGGGCGGAGGCGCGCTATCACGCGTTGGCAGGAAGCTACCATCGGGTCGCCAAATTCGTTGCGCCGAGCAAATTCATGTACGAGGCCATCGTCCGCCGGTTTGGTACAGAGAAGGTGGTTCATATTCCGAACGGAATAGACGCGTCGCGTATCGAGGTGTCTACCGACGACGAGGGCTACGTGTTGTACTTTGGGCGCTTGTCGCCTGAAAAGGGCGTCGAAACCCTTCTCCAAGCCCATGCGGCGGATCAAGGAGCCTGGCGGTTGGTGATCGCCGGCACAGGTCCGCTGCTGGAGGAGCTTCAGCGGAAGTATCCGATGGCGGAGTTCAAGGGGCACCTCACGGGCATAGACCTGGAACGAACGATCAAGCGAGCGGCGTTGATAGCTGTCCCCTCCGGATGGCACGAGAACAGTCCTCTCTCAATTCTTGAAGCGATGGCACACGGGAAGCCGATCGTCGCGTCGCGCATCGGCGGCATTCCCGAACTCGTGAGAGACGAATCGACGGGTCTGTTGTTTGAGCCCGGCGACGTTTCTCAGCTGTCGGAAAGTATCAGAAAGCTTCTTGCCGATCGCAATCGTCGAGACGCACTCGGCTGCAGTGCGCGAAGGATCGTCGAGGTTGAGTATTCACTTCAGGCGCATGGAGCCGCGTTGTTCTCGCTGTATGAGAGCCTGATTGGAGCGGCCGGCTTACACAAGAAAGTTGGATCATAAAATGGACCTCACTGTCATTTCAACGTTCCGCTGCAATTCGAAGTGCCAGATGTGTTACATCTGGCAAAACCCGACCGAGCCGAAGGAAGAGGTGTCGCTCGACACGCTGTCAAAACTTCCTGCCGGATTTGACAACCTGAATGTGTCAGGCGGAGAACCGACGCTTCGGAAAGACCTCTCGGAAGTGATCGACCTTCTCTATCCCAAGGCAAGGGTGACGGAGATATCGTCGAACGGCCTTCACACTGAGCGCCTGGTTCCAATCATCAAGAAATACCCGAATATCAAGGTGCGGTTTTCGCTGGAGGGCGATGAGGAAACGAACGACAGGATTCGCGGCGAGAAGGACGGTTATAGCACCAAGATCGCAGGACTGCGTATGCTTCGTGAGGCGGGTGGCACCGACCTCGGTTTTGCGATGGTCATTCAGGATGAGAACGTCGATCAGCTCGTCAATGTCTACGAATTTGCCCGGACGGAAGGCTTCGAACTGGCGACCTCCACGCTCCACAACGCGTGGCAGTTCTACAAGAACGACAACTACTTCTATGACCGGATGGCGGTCGCGCGAAAGGTCGAAGGACTGATTTCGGCGATGTTGCGCAGTCCGAAGCCAAAGAACTGGTTTCGGGCTTACCTGAATCTCGGTCTGATCGAGAAGATCCTTGGTCACGATCGGCTGATACCCTGCAGCGCAGGCAAGGATTTCGCGTTCATCGATCCTTGGTCGGACGTATGGGCTTGCAACGTCCGGTCCGATCTTCCCATGGGCAATCTTGCGCGCCAGTCATGGGACGAGATCATGAACAGCGAGGTCGCGCAGCAGACGCGGAAGAAGGTCGCTGGCTGCGGTCAGAATTGCTGGATGGTGACAACCGCGCGGACCGCCATGCGGTCCAACCTGGTCCCTCAGTTGCCGAAATCCGAGCCTCTGCTCTGGGTCCTCAAGAACAAGCTGAAGGTATCGATCGGCAAGAGCATCTGCTTTGACAGCTACATCAATTATTCCGACGTGAGGCCGTCCCCGCACGTCGAACGAACGTCCTTCCTGAACAAGAACGTCAAGGCCCGGTTGGTCAAAGGGCGCGTTACCCCCGACGAACATTACCCGTTGCGAACTTTCATGAACAATTAAATTAGTGGAGGAAATCCTGATGAGCAGGCGTGAGATCTACATGTTCGGTTTCCGTGGTTTCCCGCAGGTCCAGGGTGGCATCGAAACGCACGCAGAGAATCTTGCGCCACGGGTGGTCGAACTCGGCAGACGAGTCACCGTGTGCATGCGATCCCCCTATGTCGAGCCCAGCCTCGCCAAAGTATGGAAGGGCGTCCGCATATTGCGGCTGTGGACCGCGCCAAACAAGTACTTCGAAACACTGCTGCATTCCGTGATTTGTGCGATTGTTGCTGCGGTTCGGAGGCCGGGTCTGGTGCACATTCACGGCATCGGACCCGCAATCGTAACGCCATTGCTGCGAGCCATCGGTCTGCGGGTCGTCGTCACCCATCACGGCGAGGACTACAACCGGGAGAAATGGGGCTGGGCGGCGCGGGCGGTGCTGCGGACCGGTGAAGCGATGGGGATGCGCTACGCCAACAAACGCATCGCTGTCAGCCGTAGTATCGGCGACCTTATTGCGTCCAAATATGGCCAGCCGTGCGAGGTGATACCGAATGGGGTCGTGTTCTCGGAGATGCCGCAACAGAGCGACAAGGTCGTCGAATTGGGATTGGAGCCGGGACGATACGTACTCACGGTCGGTCGGCTGGTGCCCGAGAAACGCCAGCTCGATCTCCTGCGTGCGTTTTCGGCCGCGGCACTGCCTGGATGGAAGTTGGCGATCGTTGGCAAGATCGATCACCAGAACGAATACGCAGATCAACTGGTCAGAGAGGCGGCCGGCCGGCAAAACGTCGTCATGGCGGGCTTTCAGACCGGCGATGCGTTGCGACAACTCTATGCTCACGCCGCGCTGTTCGTGTTGCCCTCGTCACATGAGGGCCTACCCATTGTGTTGCTCGAAGCGCTTAGCTATGGATTGCCGGTGCTGGTGAGTGATATTGCTCCCAACCTCGAAGTCGTGGACGATCCCGCCCGCATTTTCCATGTTGGAGATTGCGAGGAGATGCGCGCGAAGCTTTCGGCGCTGACGCTCGCGAGCCTGAATGCGGAGGAGCGCGAAACCGTCCGCCGCGAGAGTGCTCAGCGATACGATTGGTCCGACATCGCGCACAGGACGCTGGAAGTATACGACGAACTGCTTGGCCGGAGACGGCCACAAGGCAACATCGCGCGTTCGGGCGGGGCCGGAAATAGAGTGCAACAATTGGAATTGGGCAGGCCGGTGGCTGCTCGTTACGGCCTCGCTCGCAGTGTCAACGACAATTTGACGAAACCGCTCACGGGTGTGCCGTCGGCAAAAGTCAAATTGAAATAGTCGCGGCGCTAATCGGAAGCCGAGGACGCGTACGCCGAGCCCTTCTGGGGTTGAGCTCTTCCGCGGGCGGTCGACATCGTTCGTTGGCACGGGTCCATAGTGCTCCTTTCTGTGCGGTCTTTGCGGTCGCCCGCGCCTTAAAGGCCGGTTACCTCAGCCCGCGGCCTTGAGGCCGGACATCCTCAACGCATCGACGTAAGCCTCTGCAACAGCGGGCATTTCGCGGTCGGGTTATGCACATCGCCCCGGCTGCCGGCGGGCGTAGGCTTGATATCGCACCGCCGGCTTGATTCTGAGCACAAATTAGGCTTCCGAAAGCGACTGAACCCTGAGAGGCTCAGGACAGGGGATTCGCAAGCCAACGAAGCATCGGGTCAGACGCTGAAACGGCTAAGTGTTGCTGGATGTTGTGAGAGTGACCAGGGTGGACAAGGCAACGGTAAGCGAAATTGACCGGCTGATCGCACCGATCGTCGAGTTGGCCGGCGAAAACCTGATGTGCCTGTCCGATCCCTCATTTGAGTTCGTACCGGATAGAACGAGAGGAGGAATCTCGGCCATTCATCAGCGCTTGAAAGCGGAGCTGAGGGCGCTTCTGCAACTGCGCACGGTGTATGGCGACATGATCGCCTGCCGGGTTGTCGCCGGCGAATATCCGTGGGCGCGAGGCGAATTGTCGCACTACCAGCATTTGAGACTTGCGTGGTCGCAGTTCGCGCGGCTGAGCGACATGTTCAATGAATCCATGAAGGAGATTGATTGCCTTCATGGCGAGACGCTGGAGCTGCTTTCTGTCGATGTCGAGCGAGCGGATAGTTGGTCGGCTGGCGGCGGGGCCCTGCCAACCGAGGCTATCGATCGGGGTGCGCTCGTGGATCGCTGGTATGACGTTGCGCCAAAGTCGGGACTGCCAATCTTTGATACCATGAGGGTGGCAAGCGAATGGTCCGATGTCGCTCATCCTTTCGCTGATCACTACGGTGCAGCCCGAAGCGCGCTATTGGGGCAGATTGACGCAAAGATGCAGGCAGTCGCTTCGGGCATTGCCGGTTTTCTGTCGGATCATGGCGACGAACTTATAGACCTGATTGGACGGTACAACGACATGGTCAGGAACTACCGAATGCGGCATGACAGAGATATGATATGAAGGGTCCGCGCGGTGAGGACCAACGATGTCCGCGCACGGGAGCAGGTCAGCAATTAGATTGCACCGGCGAACTGAGCTTATCCCTCGGTTGGAGGAGTGCCAATTCGCAGTTGACTGGCGGTCATCTTGCCAGAGACTGACACAAGCTCGTAGCCTACCCGTTGCCCCTCGAGCAACGTGGAAAGGCCAGCTTGTTCGACCGCCGACATATGAACGAATATGTCCTTGCCTCCGCCGTCGGGTCTAATGAACCCGTAACCCTTAAACTTGTTAAACCAAACTACAAATCCGGTCGGCACAGTACCTCCAGGCAATTTCTTGGTCCTTCCGGAGCGAACGCCGTGATGAGGAGCTGAAATCGGGCGCAGATACGGGGTTGTTGAACTTGAGAACCCGGTCTCTTGCAGTTAATCCGCATCGCTCTATCTAGGTTCCTTCTCCTCTCCCTGGGCAGTTGCGCAGACAATCCAGCTTGATTGCCGACAGCATCTGTGCCCGGAATCGCGCTGCACAAGTACACAATCAGCGCTGGATGTTGCTTAAACGACAAGGCGCCTCGCAAACAGGCGTTCCATCTGGTGGAGATTGGATCTCAAGATGAGTCTCTCGCACCTAGCGTCGGCCGGATCGTCTCGTTGTTTGCGGGTGCAAATGTTGGCTCGCCGTACCAGATGCTCACGGCCAGCACCTAATACGGTAGTATGTTCAACACGGTAATACGTTCAATGACACCCTCCACATGGCGTGCAGGTATCAAAAGGTCGTCTTGGACATTGCTTATCAGACTGAGTGCCAGACGACGCTCGGGAAGTGGGGAGCTATCAAAGCTCTAACCGGCGATGTTTGCGGCGTCCAACGTATGGACGGGCAGGCGAGTTGTTCGCCGAACGGATCAGAAAGGCGGGCGGTTGGTTGGTCTCGTTGGCGGACGCCGATTTGGCTTGAATCTCAGATACTCCGCACGGCGTCTGCGGGAGATAACCTCACGCGTCCCATACCCGGCTGCGAACGAGATCGAAACTATTGCGAGAAGTAGCAGGAGACCGAGCACGTCTTATCTCCAACCGAGTGTTTGTTAGGGGCGCCGTCAAAAGCCGATCTTCGGGCGCAAAACCGCGCTCGCGTCGCGCCGACCGGCGACGGTGGCGCCGATGTGGCTTGGAATAAGAGAACGGCACATAGTGGCAGTTGGCTGAGCATACGAGTTGTTCGGGGGAGCCAGGTCCTGAGCCGACAGTGCCGATCGGAAGACCATTAGGCGCGTGACCAGTTCAGCATTGCGAAGAGCTTGATCCTGCACGCTGCTCCGCTCCCATCGTCTCCGAGCGCAGGGAGAGGGCCCACTGACGCTACGCTACGCTGACAAACCTGAATAGCGTGAGTTTTCACGCCCACATCAATGAAATTTACGCAAGCCTAGCGATGGCCAATTTGACGAAGGTCAAGTTAAAGAGAGCGACTTGCTCTCTCGGCGCGGGCGCTCCCTTCAGGAGATCAGACAATCCGGAGCGGGAGTTTTAGTCTGCTGGCGATCTTCCTTATGGCCTGTGGTGTTCTGCCGAGGTGTCTTGAGACGGCGTGCACGCTCTTGCCTTCCAGGATGAGAGACCGTAGCTGGTCGATTTCCTCATTGCTCCATGGTGGAGCAGTGGGACGCTTTGGAGTTGGCAGTGTTAGCAATGTCAATGTCGCACTCCCTCTGACGCGGTTAACCAAGTTGAAAATATCGCCGAGGCTAAGGAAGCGGCGTGAGCTGGTAAGTCGTAACGATCGGTCGCTCTTCCCCCGCATCATAGTCCTGGCTGGCTATGGCTTGGATAGTTTCGCGGTGCCTATGATAGGTCGCGCGAACGTCTTTCTGATCGGTGCCGTCCACTGTTGCACGATCGGCCAGCGCCCCCCATTCGATTTCGCAGAGCACTGGTCTGCTGCCGTCAAACATGGCGAACAGAAGGATGCCCGAATGTTGGTCAACTACAATTTCTCCAGAAGGATCTGGCTGAAGCGGCATGGCAATCGATCCCCATTGAGCAATGCGCTACGCGCTGCTCCGCTCCCATCGGCTCTGATCGCAGGAAGAGGGTTGACTAGCGTTACGCTGACAAATGTGAATAGCGTTGGTTCTCCAAGCCCGCATAAGGGTAGTTTACGTGGATGGGGCGGCGGTGAATCTGACCACGGTCAAGTTGTAGAGAACGACCGGCTTAGGGGACTGGGCCGCCGAAATAACTCCCCGCGTGCGCCACTGGTCCGAGCGCATAGGCCAAAGCCCAATGCTCGCGTCGTCAACCCGCCGGCGAGGCTACCCGTTGCGCCGACGGAAGCCAGGCGCGGCTGCGCGTTACCGAAAACTAGCAGTGCACGGCATCGAAGCGCGGCGTCCTCGCCAGCGCAAGGCTGTGAAGTTCAGCGACCTGCCCGATCGGCAGGAGCGCAATCGGCGATTGGCAGGAAGCCGGCCGAAGCGCGAGTTATTCGACCCGCCCTGCTTCGCCTCGCGGACCGCATCGCAACGCGGCTCCGGGCGAAGTGCAGGCCCGGTCGAACCGTGGCGGTCCGCGATCGCTTCGGTTGGGATGCGATCGGATACGGCTCGGCAGCGCTGAGTATTGCTCGTTCCGTGTCAGACGAGTTTCGCAAATTCGTCGAACGGGACCTGTAACCCCGCCGGGCAGTGGTTCTTGTGCCCCGCGACTTAGACCTGGTCCGAGACCATTCAAGTCATGTCGAGCCGTTCGCATGCGATCGTGCGCGTGGAGAAGTCAACTAGCGACTTGCAATCTTTTTGGCGCCCCCGCCAGCAGGCCGCGACGATGTCCTGCTTCATTACTTCCATCCCAAGGGCGAAGTTCTTCTCGTCCTTGTCCGGGCCGGTCGTATACATGTTGGCGGCATAAAAGAAATAGCTCGGATGGTTCGTCCCCATCACAGGGGCCGTGCGCCCGCCGGGCAACGCCAGCTGTTTAACATCCCAGCCGGCCAGCGGGGCTCGATCCTGCAGCCAGACCGTATTTGCGGCTGGATAATCGTCGCCGTCGTTGATTTTCCTGCGCTTTTGCAGGAAACCGGCTGCGTTCATTTCGCTTCGTGCGGGTTGTTCTGGTACGAAACTGGTGCGGTTCGTTCGCAATCGAAACTTGGACTTGGAGCGTGTGCCTGCTGTTGGTAACGACGTGAGAACGCATGTCAATCCTAACGGCCCCGACGACCAGCGAATTGTGTGTCATCGTGCCGGTTGATCTCGGCTGCCTGTCAAGGTCAACGTTCACCCGGCTTGCAACGCGCTCTCGGAAGCGAGCCAAAGACTTTCTTGGGAAAGCAGGCCCGGAGAAAAAATCGTGAGTTTCTTCCAGCGTCTAAAGACAGAAGCATCTCTCGAGTGGCGGGCTTATACCGAGCATCCCTTCACGGACCGGTTGGCTGACGGCTCGCTCCCCGAAGCGGCGTTTCGTCACTACCTCGCTCAGGACTACCTGTTCCTCATCGAGTTTGCTCGCGCCTACGCGCTCTCGGTCTACAAGTCGCCCAAGCTTGCCGACATGCATGAAGGGGCGGCCGGCCTCGCGGCCATCCTCGACGTCGAGATGAACCTGCATGTGAAGCTCTGCGCCGGTTGGGGCCTGTCCCCGAGCGACCTCGAACAAACCCCTCCGGCGGTCGAGATGCTGGCCTATACACGCTACGTGCTCGACGCCGGAATGCGCGGTGATCTGCTGGCACTCAAGGTGGCGCTTGCCCCCTGCGTGATCGGCTACGCGGAGATCGCAATGCGGCTCGCCTCGCGACCCGACGCGGACGCTGCGACGAACCCATATCGCGTTTGGATCGCCGAGTATGCTGGCATGCCATACCAGGAGGTCGCGGCGAAAGCACGGGCGCACCTGGAGCATCTCGCCGACCGCTACTCCACGCCAGCCCGCGAGGTAGAGCTGATCGCGGTATTCAAGGAAGCCACCCGACTCGAGGCCGACTTCTGGGAGATGGGCTGGCGCGCGGGCCAGCGTGTTGAATAGTCATTTCGGCAATCGTGAGGCTCATAACCTGAAGGTCATAGGTTCAAATCCTATCCCCGCAACCAAATAAGATGCTGTATTTGCAGCACGAAATCAAAAAGCCGCCCTTCGGAGCGGCTTTTTGTTTGTCTGGAATCGCCACCGAGTCGCCACGGCAAATGCAACGCCGCACCGTCCGTCCCACTCTCTCCGCCAGGCCACGACGATCTTGTCGTAAGACCTGTCTAAGCTTGTCGCATTGAAAAGCGTTTTCGTATCGAAGTCGATCGCGTTCGTCAGCCGGGGTAGTGGCTCGATCAACTCACTTGGGTTCCGATCGACAATTTCTCAGGAGGTGGCGGGGCACCCCAGAATTTTGTGGCTCTAACCGGCTTTGCGAGCCGGGTCGGCCTCATTCTCCAGCAGCGGCATTTCCAAGCTGGGGATTTCCGGCATCGCCTTGCCCGCGATAGCCTGAAGGTCTCCGACCATGCCAACCGTGGAATCGAGGACGGCCAGTATCTGTGCTTCTCGCTTGGCCCACTGTCTGACGAGGAACTTGCGTTCCTTGTCCAGGTCTTCGCGCATGTCATTGAATTTCTCGACGACCGCCTCCACACGCTGCCGAAACTTGTTGCCGCTCAGGTAGTGGTAGACCTGCTCCATTTTGGTGTGCTGTCCCTGCTGCACAAGGCGAGAGCTGCTCACGTCGATCAGCGCCTGGCGAAGAGCTACGGCTACGGGTAGCGCGCACCGGGGGTGCGCCACCCACACGCCGTCGATCCGATCGAACTGCTCGACGTGTTTGGGCAGGGCCTGGGAAATGATCAGAGCCACATCTGCGCCCGAGCGACGTTGATCGTCACGCAACTTGCCCAGCCACCCATCGCTCCAGGCCTTCGTGCGTTTCGTTTCCCACAGGATAATACCAGCGGGCTGACCGATCTGGCTGTTCACCTGCTGCATAACGTCTGCGCCCAGCTCACCCTTACCGACCGGTTCAATCGAATCCGTGGGGAAACGACCTCGCAAAAGTTCCTCAAGTTCGAGCTCGAAAACCTCGCCTTGCGACTGCTGCGATCCCTGCTCAGCTTTCCTCTTCAATTCCTCGATCGTTCGAGTCATCGACTCGATAGTCTGGTCCTTCTCCGCAACCCGCAGCCGGGCAGCTTCGTCCGCCTCCTGCCTGGCTTTGGCGTGAATTTGTTCGATGGAGGCCTGCACGCGCCGCTCGATCGTCAGGTCGAGCTCGCGCTTCTCTTCGTCCAGCGCCCTCTGCTTGCGGATGAGCTCCGCTTGCGCCTGCTGCGCCTCCGCCAGCTTGGCGTTGTTGCTCTGTAACGTCCGCTGCAACTCTGCAATCTCGTTGGTCCGTGCCTCCAGGTCTGCTGCTGAAGCATCACGCGCCTTCCTGGCTTCGGCCTCGATCAGTTGGGCGCGTTCGGCCGCCAAACGCTGCATGACTTGATCGTTGATCGCCTCGCGGTCCTTGAGGACTTGCTCGCGCTCCTGGCGTAACGCCTCGGTCTTGCGCGAAACTTCGGCATCCTTGCTGGCAAGCTGTTCCTGAAACTGCCGGCGGGTCTCCGCAAGAAGAGGAGCGGCAAGAGATTCGGTCAGCCTCGGCGATGGCTTCCGCATCACGGAAGTCATTCTTCTGTCCCTTCGAATAGGGGCGCACGTATTTCGCGGGCATCAGTCGGGCGTCGTGGCCGAGCATTTGGAGCTTGCGACTGAGATGATGCGCGCCGACGCAGGCCTCCATACCGATTAAGCACGCTGGCAGGTTGGCGAGCCGTGCTTCTACCTGGCCGCGTGACCACTTCTGCCGCAGCACGATTGCGCCGCGCTGATCGTGGCCCACGATGTGGAACGAGTTCTTGCCGATATCGATGCCTATCACGGCGATCGCTGAGCTGAGTTTCTGAGACATGGCGTGCTCCTGTCTTGGCCGCCCCTTGCCAGCTTGTCGTGCTGGCAGGGCCGGAGCACGGCCGGACCATCCCATTAGCGGGCCTTGCCTTAGGCCGCCTCGGATGTCCGCCCCGCTCGCATCTCGCGCCGTCTGCGTTTGGAACTGAAACATTTTCTAGCCTGAATGATTTGCTCCCGGGGCTTCGCAAGATGCGAGGCATTCATGAACCCTCTTTCGGCGAGCGACGTGTTCCTTACGGTCGCGGTTATGAGCACGACGTTCCTGATTGAGATCGGGTTTTTCATCCTGATCGGAATGTTCTGAAATAGCGCGCTATGGGTGGTGCGCAGCGGGTGCGAAGGTCTAGTTCTCCTCGAACTTGATGGTTGAGACCGGCCATCTTCCGTCATGACCTTTGATTGAAATCCGAAGCCCGTGCAATTCATCCAGCCAAACGTTCTCGACCGTGCCTGCCTTTCCGTCGGTAAGGACGACGGTTTTGCCGATCAATTCGGATTGCGCCTTACCGTACTCATTCAAGATCGTCGATGCACGAAGCTTCACCGGCGGCATCGTTCATCCATGTTCCGCCGAGCCGACTGCGGCTCAACCGCGCGACTTCCAGTGCTCGGCCGCTTCGAATTCGCGGAGCCGATCGATTTGCGCTCTCAGGCTCGCCGGTAGTTCCGGCTCTGGTTTCAGCGACGCACGTAGTCTCTCGCCGATCTCTCGAACGATGGCCCGACTGTGTATGTGGTCAATGTCAATTCGGTTGCGCATGACGGAGCCTTCGGTTCCGCCAGCACGCCGTGCACTCCCCCCGCAACCGATCGGGGCACTGCTGGCGATTTTGAATAGAACCGGAGACCGTCGCTTTTGGCTATCTGCGCGAGCGCTTGTATTGAGAACAGCGGGTCGTTCGCCACGACCTTTGGCTATCCGCGACATGCGCCGTGTTACTACCGGCGAGCGACGGCCTCAGTTTTTCTAAAGCCTGGCGGACGCTTTCGTTCCTTGATTTTCTGATCGCGACCGCGATGTTCCATTCCGAAGGAGGAACCTGCCCCAGCGGCTACTCGCTGGCGCCATGGAAGCAACTTCCGATGCGGCCGAAAACATTGGGCCGCATGCGTTCGGGAACCATTTCTGAGAGTGCCCGGTTAGTTCATGGGGCGATCCGGTTAGTTCATGGGGCGATCCGGTTAGTTCATGGGGCGATCCGGTTAGTTCATGGGGCGATCCGGTTAGTTCATGGGGCGATCCGGTTAGTTCATGGGGCCATCCGGTTAGTTCATGGGGCGATAAAGGGGACCATCGTCATGAGGACCAAATATCTCGCTGCGATTGCGATAGCTGTTCTTGCTTGTAGTGGGCTGGTCGTGAATTCCGTCGGCTCGCTTCATCGCGAAAAGCAGTCCACGCTGGCCGCCATACAAGTGGCGGACCGATTAGCTGGGTCCGTGGATCCGTATTTGATACGGTCTGGTGGCTAAAACGGCCGGTGTAACTCAGAAATGCATTGGCGGCGCTGCCTTAAGTCATGGGGCATCGCGCCCGTTCGGCAAGCAAGGCTGTAACGCCTTTGCCTCACATCCCATCGCGCTCGCATCCATACGTCGCATTCCTCGTCTGTCGGATTGAACGCTGCCTCTGCCTACGCCGCAACTTCGTGTCCGTTACTTCCGATATTGTGCCCAACGCTGACGTCAGATTTACAACTTTGTTTGTCCGCTGAGTGCACCGGAGCGGACCTCGTCTGAATCATTCCATAACATCGGATGTGCGAACGGCGGCCGACGCCTGCCAGCTGCTGATCATAGCCGGAGCCCAGGTCGGATACTGGAGGAACAGCTGACCTGCTTCGCCCGACCCCGAGCACTTCCGTCTCTGACCTTAGGCTACATCGCGGCCACTCGGCGCTATTGCCAAAAAAATTTAGGCAACCGCTCAAGGTCGATCGGGCGCTACGAAAGGCTTGATCCTCTAAGTCTGAGCGTGTCCCTAAGCGCCGCAGCGAGCCTTCCGTGATCAACGCTGGACGGGCGCCGAATTTCACGAATCATCCGATGAGCCATCGCCCTTTGTGGATATCGAACTTCACCAAGCCTTCGTCTCGCATTTTCAATAGAAGGGATTGGCATGCTTCTTCATTCACGACATTGGCGCGTTTCATGACTTCGTAGACTTTGAGTGGCTTTTCGCGGAGCGCGCTCAGGATATTTTCTCGATCATTCAGCACGACTAGACTCCTAAGGTCACCAAGCGCGCCAGATCACTGAGAATACGAAAGCTGATCTTCCGTAACGACTCGCTCGATATTCTCCGACTTGCACTTGATGCGGTATCTAAGACGTCCATCTGCCTCGACGGGCATATGTTGAACAATGGTGTAAATCATTGGTGGATCATTTGCGGCACGTCCTTGTGGACCTTGGGGCTGATGGCGAACGTCTTCATTCAGCTTATAGGCAAATGACATGTGTCCACCTCTAAATTTGCCGCTGCTCTAGCGTGGACCGCGCTGTGATGCAATGCATCCTATTGCCCTCCAGCTTAGGCTCGTGAGAGATTGAGCAAGTCGGCGCAATTGCCCAGAACCTGCGGCGGCTCGCATCGCTGGTTGCGCGCCCGCCCACCCACTCAGGCGCTCTGTGTTGCGTAGCGTAAAGTTGCGTAGAGAGCATCAAAATCGGCCGTTTGCAGGCATTCGTCTTGCTTTTACGGAACTAGGTAAACGAACCAATTATCGTTCATTCCATGGCGTTCATCAGGCTGGCGATGTTGATCGTCGCGAAGTTGGAGAATGTATCCGAGACGGCGTAGGGGAAAATGATCTTGTCGTGATGTCGCAACGCGCCGCAGGTGTACACGACGTTTGGGACATATCCCTCGCGTTCGGACGGATCGGGCCGAAGCAAGGGTTCACTCAGGCGCGCAAGCACTTTCGAGGGATCGTTCTTGTCCAGCAACGCTGCCCCGATCGAATATTTTCGAACCGGCCCGACACCGTGGGTTAGCAGCAGCCAGCCCTCATCCAGTTCGATCGGCGACCCGCAATTGCCGATCTGCACGAACTCCCACGGGAATTCGGGTTTCAGAAACGCGTGGCCGCAATCGTCCCATGTATAGAGGTCGTCGGAATAGATGAGATAGAGATTTTCATTGTCTTGCCGGGCGATCATGGCATATCGGCCGCCGATCCTCTTCGGGAAGAGCGCCATACCCTTGTTGCGCGCGGCGCTGCCCTTCAGAGTGGACAGCCTGAACGATACGAAATCGGACGTCTCAATCAGCTCCGACCTGATCGCCCTGCCGCTATAGGCAGTGTAGGTCGCGTAGTAGATCTGTCGTTCGCCATCGCTGAACTGCACGAAGCGTGCGTCCTCAATGCCATTCGACTGAGATGAGGTAATGGGAAAGATGACCCGCTCGCTGATATCTTCGCCGCTTTGGAAAGCGATCTCGACATCCTCCCCGGCTGGCCCCTGCGTCTGCGCGAGAATGGCAGGACTCGAGGCCAGGCGCGTCGTTGGATCGACGCTGACCGCTCCGTCTGCCGCGATCATTCCGGACCGAAAGGTCAGCGACGAAATGTGGCCTTCTCCGACGGCACGAAGGCTCAAGACGAAACGTAACGCGTCGGGAGGCGCGCCGGACTGATCGGGATGCGCTACGATACTCGGGTTGAATAAGGCAGATGCTTCGAACGAATATTCGTTGAGAAAATAGGCACCGACCAATTGGCGTTGCGTTTGCGTGAACGAGGCGTGGACGGCCAACGCACCTTCCATTTCGTCGGCGCGGGCCTCGAACGCTCGCAGCAAATTGCGGTGGCGGCCGAGGAAATTCTCAAGAACATCGGCGAGTTGGCGGGCTGCCGCATCGGCACCGAGTGCTAGAACCCGATCGACGATGTGGTTCGCGCGGGTCTTGTCCGTGGGGTTGAGATCGCGCGGCTCGGTAGCCGGCTTGAAGGGGCGCACGATGACCCGTGTTGGATCGGGCCGCAGATAAAGCGCCTGACGGTTCAGGAATGGAGATTGCGACAAAGCATCCTCGGATTCAACGAGAGGGAAAATAATGACAGGCCGTCAGGCAACCAGCGGCGCGGGCTGTACGCGGCTTTCACTCAGGCGGGCGAGTTGTCTGATCTCGCAGAGGCCGAGCAAGTACGACACGACCGATTCCCCGCCGCGGTTCTCATTCGGACGGTCGGGATGCAGGCCGTCCCGGCAACTCCCGGTTTCCAGATCGACCAGGGAAACCGAAAGGTCGTTGCTGCCAAGGAACCACGCGAACACACGCGCGGCTTCGGCTTTCCACTCGACGTCATGGTCGGCGCGCCATGCCGCGAGACAGGCGGCGATGGTGGCCGCGGCCTCTAGCGGTTGTTGATCGAACGCCCGCGGCGTCAGGCGTGTCTCGCCAAAGCCTTCGGTGCCGACCGGGCGGAACTGACCGCTCGCAGATGTCTGCCGCTTCACCAACCAACGCAGCGATTTCAGGCCGCCATCCAGATAGACGGCCCTCTTGGTGGCCATGCCGGTCAGGATGAGGGCTTGCGACAAACGGGCGTTGTCGTAGGCAAGCCCTTCTTCGAACCAAACCCAGTCCTGCGTCTCGACCGCATCGAAGATCGCGATTAATCTATCCGCCAACCGAAGCCGGAGATCGGCGGCGCCCAAGTCGCCGGGAACGGCGGTGCAATAACCGTCGAGTCCCAGCAGGACGAAAGCCCAGGCGCGCGGCGAGTGAAAGGCGTCTACGCTCCCCACAGCCTCGGCGAAAAGCGCCGCAGCCCATGTCCGCCGCGACAGGTTCGCATCGGTCAACGAGCATGCGCCGAGCGCCCACAACGTCCGGCCATGGCTGTCTTCCGACCCCCTATCCTCAAGCCAGCTGCGGTTAAAGCCCATGAAATTGCGAAACCGCCGGGTGTTGGGATTCCAGGCATGCTGGACAAAGCCGGCAAACCGCGCCGTCAATACCTCCGGCAATCGCTCCTCGCCGGGAATGTTGAGCGCGCACGCCAGTAGCAGCGCGCGGGCGTTATCGTCGACACAATAGCCGTGGGAGCGATCCGGCACGCAATGTACGGCGTGCTGGAACAATCCGGTGTCGTCGCACATCGATAGCAAATGATCGATGCGCATTTCCGGTGGCGCGCGGCTGTCGCGCAGCAGCGTGCTTGTGTCTGAGCGCGCAATCGTCTTGAGACGATGCCTGCGGCCGGCGCCCTCGAACGTTGACACATAGCGTTCTGCCGTCCGCTCCCATGTCATGGGACGGCTGCTCGAATAGGCGCGCTTCCGCATGGCTTGCCGCAACACCGCGTTGGTGAGTAGCTTCGCGATTTCGTTGCCGATGGCGGCGGCGTCCCCAAACGGAACCAGGATACCACGGCCATCGGCCAGCAACTCGCGCGCATGCCAGTATGGCGTGGAGACGACCGCCTTTCCCAAGCCAAAACTGTAAGCCAGCGTGCCCGACGTCATCTGGGCTTCGTTTAGATACGGCGTAACATAGACATCGCACATCGAAATGAAATCGAGTAGCGTCGGCTGATCGACGAACTGGTCAAGAAACACGACATGCTTGTCGATACCGAGCTCACGAACACGCGCCACGAGGCTCTCGCGATAGGCTTCGCCCTGGTCGCGTATCAGGTTAGGATGGGTAGCGCCGAGCACGACATAGACCGCATCCGGACGGCTTCTCAGGATCGCAGGCATGGCGTCGATCATGACTTCGATTCCCTTGTTGTGCGACAGAAGGCCGAAAGTAAGAATGACTGCCCGGCCGCTGAAACCTCGCTTGGCTTTGGCCTCGTCCGGTTCAACGAATGCAAATTCCGGAATTCCGTGCGCGATGACCTCGATCTTCTCGTCGACCACTTGATAAACGGTTCGCAGCAATTCGCGGCCCTTTTCGGCCATGACCACGATCTTGGACGATATATCGGAAATCCGGACGATGACTTCGCGTTGCACCTTCGTCGGCTCGGCAAGCACGGTATGGAGCGTGGTCACGACTGGCATATTCAGGCGCGACAGCAGGGCCAGGATGTGACCGCCGGCGTCGCCGCCGAAAATGCCAAATTCATGCTGAAGAGAAACAACCTCGAACCGGCCGTGGTTCAAGAACTCCGCCGCACGAATATAGTCCTCCGGCTGATCGTCGTTGACCTGAAATCCAACCGTGGAAGGATAGTCATAGGCCTGGCCGTGATCGGTCATCGCGACGACGACCGTCTCCAGATCAGGCCGCGAGGCAGCGACAGCGTGCTGAAGATCGGTAGTGAAGGTCGCTATGCCACACCGGCGAGGCAGCGAATTGCCGATGAATGCGACCCGATTTAGCGTGACCACGTTTGCACCTCCTCTGTTTTCGGACGGGGATGCCCGGGCGTGGTTCGGCGCTGCTCAACGAGTGCAACTGAATCTGCATGTGGGCCGGGATAGGCGAGGAGTGCCCTCAAGCCTTCGGGGCCGGCCTCGATCTTAAGCTGATCTGCCTCGAGAAAGACGGCTTGACCGACGGACATTGTCGCTGCTGCCATCTGGCCTTGTCCCTCAATCAAGACAACCCAGGCCTCATCCTGGGCGTCGAGCGTCCAGACCGAACCGGCGGCAAGATCGATTTGCTCAAGAAAAAAATGGGCGCTAGTGACGAGGGCTGTTCGCGTCTCATTCAGTTTCTGCGAAGGCAGTTGACGCGGTGCTGGCCCTGCCCTTGTAGCCGCAACGGCATTGTCGGGATGCAGCTCACGCTGCCGCCCGTAGTCGAAAAGGCGGAACGTGGCGTCGCTTTGCTGCTGGATTTCGGCAAGAACGATGCCCGCGCCGATCGAATGAATGGTGCCGGCGGGAACAAAAATAGCATCACCGCTGCGAACCGGACGCCACTGCACGAGGCCACCGATCGAGCCATCGGAAATAGCGGTTCGCAGCTCCGTCGATGAGAGCGAACGCTTCAATCCGATGGCAACCCGGGCATCAGGCGCGGCCGAAAGAATGTACCACGCCTCGGTCTTGCCATTGGCCAGACCGATTGATCGGGCGAACGTATCGTCGGGGTGAACCTGAATGGACAGCGGCTCGGTCGTGAAGAGCAGTTTGAGCAGCAGCACACTCGCCGGGAAAGTCGCGTCCGCGCGCCGAAACCATAATTCGCCGATCGGATCGTCACTGGCGGCAATGTCGCTCCAGGGAAGCAAATTGCGGCTTCCCCACGGCTTGCGTCTGGCCTCGACAATGGCGCGCTCGATCGACACTCGGTCTCCCTGGCCTCTGCGACGCAAGCCGTACCACTCGCGATCAGGCGACGCTTTCTCTTCGAGAAGAGAGCGGCGTGGGCCTGGCTTCGGTGATGTGGTTGCGCTGAATGGCGTTCGCTGCCAGCATCGTTTTACGGCGACCCTGATGGCAGCTCAGTTCCGCAAGCCAATTCTGCGAAGGATGACGCCCGGACTGGCACCATCGTTCGACGGGCGACGAAATCGTCACCGACTGTGCGCTCTTTCTTCCTAGATAGATATGACTATCTTCGGTCATGCCGCAATCGACAGTTCGACACGTTCTGACTATGAGGTGACCGATACCTCCACATCCATGTTCAGAAAGCTATCACTGCTGCCAAAGAAGTTCCCTGACACCGGCGTGCACTGGCTGATATCGCGAGCGACCGCAACGGGGATCAGATTGCTGCCTCCGACGCTGCGGTTGGTCGGGTCGAAGGTAATCCAGCCCGCGCCGGGGACAAAAACCTCGGCCCAAGCGTGGGTCGAGCCCGCTTCGGCCGAGCCCAGCCGGTCGTGGTTCGAATCGTGCAGATAACCCGACACGACGCGCGTACCGAAGCCGAGCTTGCGTGCTGCTTCTGCGAGCAAAACCGCGAAGTCGCGGCACGAGCCCCAGCCACAGTCGAGCGTCTCGTTGGGCGATTGGGTGCCCTCGGCTTCGCGGGCTCTGATACTGGATGCGTTGCGCGACACCGGCATTCAGGTCCTTGAGCAGGGAAAGGGTATCGGTCGGACTGCTGCGGACGAAACCTCTCGCCCAGTTTTGCAGCCGCTCTGCTGGATCAGGATATTGCGCGATAGCCAGTGCTCCGAGGTCGGTCCATTCGTCAGTGGAATAGCGAAATGGGTAGGAGATAGCCGAAGCGGCGATGGCAAAAACCGGACAATCAGCCGTGTTAAGCGAGATATTCGCCACGCTATCGATAACGAGCATATCGGTCATGGCCGTGAACGTGGCCACAGCGACTGCATTACCGAAGACGTCATATGCCCACGTCTGCACCGCTACCGGCGTTATCGTCAAGTTCTGCGATGCGAGACGAAGGTCGCGACTTTCGCGTGGACGAAGCATCAAGCGGTGTGGTGCAAGCCTCACCGATTCACGGAAACGATAGATAGTTTTTTATGTTGAATTCGAAGCGCAACCAACAGGAGCTCCAATATTCCACGCTTACAAGCAGTTCGAGGCAGACTATGCGATCTCGGCGCACGGCGCACTTGTAACTGCGGAACTCAGGCTCATATTGTTGATATGGCCAAATCCCCAGTTCGCCTGCTTGACGTAGCCGTGTCGCAATCCGGTCAGGGACGTTGGAAGTGGAACGTTTCCGACGGTGCAACAGAGATCGCGTCGGGGTTTGAAACTACGCGGGAAGCCGCTCAAGCTCAGGGTGATTCTGCCTTATTCGCGCTGCTGTCCATCAACCGGCAATAAAAACGGCTTAGTATGGCAAATAGCTGGTCTCCTGCGCGCGAACTATTGCCCCTCGCTAATGCTCGCGCGAAGGTGCGGTAAGTCTTTCTACCTGCAAATCGCGCGTACACGAGCGGAGGGTCGTCCTCCTCTAGCACCGCTGAATGGGAGGCAATAAAATCTGCCAATCGGCGATCGAGATTTCGGCCAGACCTCGACGGTGCTCCGGCCTTTGGATTGCGCGGCGCGCACTTCTCGAGCGCCGTAGCTCCGAGCCGATCCCGTTCATTGGCGACGATCTATTTTCAAGTTTCGACGAGAGCCGTTCGTCAGCCATGCTTCGGCTTCTAGTGGCTGCTGGACAGCAGCAACAGATCATCTTGTTCACTCATCATCGCTACGTAGTCGATCTCGCGCGGTCGATTAACGAGCGATTGATCGAGGTGATTGATCTGTAAGAAGGTTATGCCAATGGGGCCGGCCGGGGGTCCCTGCGCGAACCGCCGGAATGCTAGGCCGCTGACCGATTGCTTCCATAACAACGCATACGCGAATGCTGCTCGTCAAAAATGCTTGGCAGCAAGAAGCCCGAGCAGGACTGTGCACGAGGCGGCGGATACTGCGACCATATTAATCAGGTTTCGCGTGGCCACCGATAGCATCGATGCCGAGGAGGACGGCAACGAGTGCGCTTTTGATTTCTTGCGTTTTGGCCTTTGTGGCGTTGTTTTTGTAGGCATTGCATTCCCGAGATGGCGGGCCAGGCCGCCATGCGGCCTGACCCTGACGCTTCCCTGTCGGGATTTGTCCCCGATCTGCAGCCACCATTGCATGCTCGCGGACGAGAAAGCTTAAGGGGTCTGGTAAACCAAAGCGGACCGGAGCTGATGGTTTATGAATTCGCGATGTCTATCGCGCGGAAAGGAGAGCCAGGTTTTTGCAGTATCGTTGATTATATCAACCGGGACCTGCTCAAGGCAGCGTGCAACCGTGCGCCGGTACCGCACGCTGACACGCCATCTCGTCTATCCGGCCAATCGCCGTGATCGCGGCCTGAGCGCATACGAGGTTCTGCCTCTCTGGGCCGACGTTCCCGCAAGAACGGCCTATAGGTGTAGTCCCACTCGCTTACAGCGTGTCATCGGCGGGGATTTGGCGCTGTGTATGTTTGATTTTGGCTCGCCGCGAAACAACGCAGTGATCAGCATCACGGCGGCAATTGGGGGTAGACCGGACATCCGCGAAGTCAGACGAAAACCGTCGCGATTGACCCATAGGCGACATTCGCCTAATCGAAATTTCGCGGCGTAGCAGTCTCGTGCCGTAGCGTACACCCGCCTTACAAGGGCTTGATCTCCACCTTGCGGAACTTAATCGCTCCCGCGCCGTGTTGCAGGGCGATCGAGCCTTCATCGAACATTCCGTTCCGCAGCTCGGCCGTTTTCTGTCCATTGAGCACGACCGTGATGTCGCGCCCCTTCGCCGTAATCTCGAACGTATTCCATTTGCCGCCGGCTTTCGGCATCGGATTGATCTCGACGTAACGTGTGATCGCGCCAGTGCCGTAACTCGGATCGGGCCGCTGGTCAAAGATATTGGCTTCGTAGCAGGTACGGTCGGTGATCTTCTTGGCGTCGAGGCAGCGGAAATAAATGCCGCTGTTTGCATCATCGCTCGGCCAGAATTCGACGCGCAGCACGAAGTCCTTGTACGGCTTCTTGCTGACGAGATAACCGGCCTCTTTGTCTTCCATCTTGTCGGCAATTACTGTGCCGTCCGCCAGATGCCAATTGGATTTCCCGACCTGATCCCATTGTTCGAGGTCTTTGCCGTCGAACAGCGTGATCCAGCCCGCTTCCTGAGCTTTAGCCTGCGGCAGCGCCTGACTCATGGCGAAACCCGAGGCGACGAGTGCAAGTGCGAATTGCAAAGAATGTCGCAACGTCTTTGGCATGATTATCTCCTCCTGGTTGTCTGCCGATTGTCTCTCCGGGCGCTAGTCTGATAATAGGCCCTTGCGCAAATTCTGGCTATTCAACGAAGATAGGAGAGGCATGGATGGACGGAGGCTCCACATGACGAAGTTGGCGATGCGCTCACAGCCTTCGCATGAGGTGCCGTTTGGGGCGACGAGGCGCTAAAGCTGTGCGACCGCAGTCGTGGACGCGCTGCGCTACCGATCGCGACGTAACGGATCAAACCGTCTCCCAATGTCGCCTATTGTGCCCAAATGCGAAGTGCACGATGTCCGCTATTTGGGTCGCTATCGGGGGAAAGCGGACGTCGCACACAAGCCTCAAGACGAACTGGCAGCCCTTTGGGCGCAGTATGGCGACCACGAGAATATGGTTTGGGAAAGCCGGTATTGCCTGCCGGTGGCGCGCGAGGAGCCGGGCGAAAAGCGAGCGGCCTGTTTGCGCCAAGAGAATGCGCGCACTCGAGGACGTGAGCGCTAGGCTACTATGGGGGGATTAAGCGGACCGCACATCTCGGCTACGTCCGCTATGACGTTGTCAAGCGGATACGGCTTCTCCCATCGTCGCACATCTTGAAAGCGGTCAGGAATCATGTCGGCGCCATAGCCGGTCGCGAATATGAAGGGCTTTTTCATGCGCCTGAGTTCGTCCACGAACGGATAGATTGAGGCGCCCCGCAAATTGATATCGAGCACGGCCACGTCAAAGCTATCGTGCGTCATAGACATCGCCTGGGCGACTTCGGAAATTGGCCCAATCACATAAGCACCCAACGACCGAAGCGCGTTCGCGAGGTCGTCTCCGAGAAGATACTCATCCTCAACGATGAGGACACGGCAGCCCTCAATTGGAGCTTGGCGGTTCATGTTTCAGCCGTCGCGAAACCGATTCGTCTAGAAGGAGCAAATGCCGGCATGCAGAAACGTTCCGACCTATTGTTCCAACTTTCGCGTCTTTGCGGCAACAAATGCCGACGCGTGCGCTGTATTATTGCGCGCGTACATCAAACTAAATCGGAACGGGGATCAACGCACGATACGGGCCGCGGCTTCTTAACGGGGCCACGTATCGGGCGTTAGTGGCTAGCGCATGTGTCCCAGCGGAATGCCAAGCTTCAGCGCCTTTTGACGAGGCGAGCCAACGCTTCGCTTCATTGTCTTGGCGATCTTCACGACGGGAGTCTTCGCCTTCGAATGAGCGCGAATCTCCTTCACGTCCGATTTTGTGAACTCACGACGGACGATCTTCTTCATTTTCTTAGCCATTGCCGCTCCTCATTCTGAGCGGCGCTTCTACCCGCTATGGTGGCTGAAGAACAGCTATGCTTCGACCGATGTCCGCTTTTAGATGGGGAGCGGGCGCTCAGGTCAATTGGATCAATGGCCGCAAATGACCCTGATGTATGGTCCGGCCGTGCGTTGCAAGAGGTTCGTCGATCTGGTGGTAAGCGGTCTTGCATCAATGTATCCGGTCTCTAGTTGGAGCTGTTTTGCTCCGGACCATCATGGATATCAGCGCGCGTGCGACCTCATTAACGGACAGGCCTCGACGGGCCATCCGGGTCACCAGTGTTCGCATGCGCTCGGAAGACCGATCCTCCATCTCGTCTTATCCTCTCGCAGACCTCGGCTGGAAACTGTTGATAGGGTTACGTCATCGCCTGCTCCTCATACCGCGCAGTTCCTTTGTTCGAGGCAAGGGCCGTTCCTTCGTCCCGGCCCTGCAGAACGTCGATCGCGTCGCGCGCAGGGGCGGTCAAGGCCGGCCGTCGCGCTTGGCTTGCGGCGGGCTCCGGCGTTGCCAGGCCGCGCCTTGACCGCGCCGAGCACGGCGCGAGGATCAAGCAGGTCGGACGCCTGCATCGTCGGTCCTCGTCAGCTCGAAGGCGCGTCCTTTAGCCAGCACCGCCCAGGCGATGCGGGCAAGCTTGTTGGCGAGCGCGATCGCCAGCACGTTGTGGTGCAACCGCCTCTTGGCGGCTTCGATCCAGGATTTGAGCCCGTAACGTTCCCAGTTCTTGATCCTGACCAGCACAACCCATGCCGCCTGCACAAACAGAACGCGCAGGTAGCGATTGCCGCGCCTCGAGATTTTGCCGAGGATCGTGCGGTCTCCCGTCGAGATCTGCTTGGGCACCAGTCCGAGCCAGGTGCCGAAGTCACGGCCTTTGGAGAATACGTCTCCAGTGCCGATCGCGGCCACCATGGCGCTCGAAATGATCGGCCCGATGCCAGGCACCGTCATCAGGCGCGAACATGCCTGATCTTGACGGGCCAGTGCTTCGATCTCGCCGGATAGGCCGTCGATGCGCTGATCCAGCCGGCGCCAGTCGCCTGCCAACTCCTCGATGACACGCAACATGCGTGGCGACAGGGCATCGGTGCGCGTCGCAAGGATGGTGGGCAGTTCCGTGCGCAGGAAGCCGATACCCTGGCGCACGGCGATCCCGCGTTCCAGCATGAAGGCGCGAATCTGGTTGATGATGCCGGTGCGTTGCGACACCAGCCGCTCGCGCACCCGATGCAGCGCCTGCAGATCCAGTTGCTCCACGGTCTTGGTCGCCACGAACTTCATCGTCGGGCGCTGCACGGCTTCGGCAATCGCTTCGGCATCATTGAAGTCGTTCTTCTGTCCTTTGCTATAGGGGCGGACATATTTGGCCGGCATCAACCTGGCATCGTGACCAAGCGATGCGAGTTTGCGGCTCAGGTGATGTGCGCCGACGCAGGCTTCCATGCCGATCAGGCAAGGCGGTATATTGGCGAGCCGCGCTTCCACTTGGCCACGCGACCACTTTTGCCGCAGCGCGATGGCGCCGCGCGCATCGTGGCCCACGACGTGGAACGAGTTCTTGCCGATATCGATGCCGATCACGGCCATCGCGGTATTGGGTGTCTGAGACATGGCGTGCTCCTTGTCTGTGGCGCCCCTTGCCAGCTTCGCTTGCTGGCGGGGCAGGAGCACGGCCGGACCATCCCATTAACGGACATTGATTGCTGAAGACCGACCCAGGCAACGTGGTTCCGAGTACGGCTTGCGTGCGGGCGACGCCGAACTAAATCGTGGTCATTTACGGAGAGCAAAAGTCGGTTCGAGACAGCTTCCGGGTCCTATCGCTCTTCGGAAAGGAGATGGAGAAAAGGCGAGGCCATTGCTATGTCGAACGACCAGAAAAAGATCGTTTCAGCTTCGACCGCCGAGCCACTCGGGGTCGAGTTCGAGCGACTCCTTCAACCAACCCGCTATTTCCAGCACCCCCGTGACGTCGTCCGGGACGATACCCTGACCTCCGCCGAAAAGCGGGCCATCCTGTCGTCATGGGCATCCGACGCCTCTGCCGTCGAATCGATGCCTGCGCTGCGGCAGATCCGCGGTTCCGGTCACGTCGTCAAGTTTGATGAAGTGATCGACGCCTTGCAAGAACTTGACGGCAAGGCCGACGACATCGGCGGGATGGAGAAGCCGCAACGCAGGCGCCGTGGCCCGGACCGCGGCGGTAATCCCGAGGAGGGGCCGACGGGAAGCGGCTATTGGTACTGAGCCGTCGCGATCATCGTTTCCCCTCTTGACGGCAAAAGCAGCCCACCTAAATCGTGCTCGCCGATCGCCCATCCGGGGATCGGCACAGTCCAACGGGGCGGCCGCTCTTTGGGCGCCCCTTGTATCCATGTTGCTCAAATGGAGGATATGGCTATGAGAGACTTCGATCTCACCCCCGTCTGGCGGTCGACCATCGGTTTCGATCGCCTGTTCGACCTCATCGACGATTCGTTCCGGTTGCAGGGCCAGGACAACTATCCGCCCTACAACATCGCACGCGTCGGTGAGGACCACTATCGCATCTCGCTCGCTCTGGCCGGTTTCAAGCCGGAGGAGATCACCGTCACGGCAGAGCAGAACATGCTGACCGTGGAAGGCCGCAAGGTAGAGAACGGTGATCACGAGTACCTGTTCCAGGGCATCTCGGGACGTCCGTTCCGGCGTCAGTTCAACCTCGCCGACTATGTCGAGGTCACAGGCGCGTCGTTGGAAAACGGGCTCCTGCAGATCGAGCTGATGCGCAAGTTGCCGGAGGCCATGAAGCCGCGCCGGATTGCGATCGACGCCGGCGCTGGCAACGACCACCAGCAAATCGAGCACAGCCAGGCGGCCTGATCGGAGCGGCCCGGCCGCAATCCGATCGGTCGACTATGGGTTTCCCGTGCGCGGCCCGGCCGCGCCGGGGGCTGGCCTTTGCCAAATCTAACCAGAAAGGAGAAATCACCATGACTATCAGGGATCTCATTCCGTGGAATCGTAGCCGCGACGTTGCGGTACACCGCGGCGAAAATGCAAATCCCTTGCTGACGCTGCACCGTGAAATGAACCGCGTATTCGATGACGCCTTCCGCGGTTTCGACGTGGCGCCGTTCGGCTCCAACCGCTTGTTCGATCGCACGTTCGGGTGGCCGGACATCGAGGTCAGTGAGACCGACAAGGAGGTCAAGGTCACGGCGGAATTGCCCGGCCTTGAGGAGAAAGATGTCGGCGTCGAACTCGCGAACGGCGTTCTCGTCATCAAAGGCGAGAAAAGGGCCGAGACTGAGGACAAGGATCGGCTCTTCAGCGAGCGCTACTATGGCCGGTTCGAGCGGCGCATCCCGGTCGACGATATCGAGGCGGACAATGTCGATGCCTCGTTCAAGAGCGGAGTGCTGACCGTGACCTTGCCGAAGTCGGCCAGGGCGCAGGAGAAGGTGAAGCGTATCGCGATCAACGGCAAGTAAGGCCAAGGTAAGGTCAAGGGCGGGAGCCACGCGGCTTCCGCCCCGCCTTTCGATCGGGAGGCGACGATGCTGCAGGAGACGAAGAGCACACATGAATGCTGGGCGGAACGGCACGATGCACCTCGCAGGGCGCTAACCCGGTCTGTATTTCCAGATGATGCGTTGGCCGTGATTTACAAGCCGGCGCGCTCGGCCATGACCTCGGGGAACGCGCGCACCCGCGATTGGAAGCTGCGCTTCGAGCCTCGTTCTCGTCCTCTGATCGAGCCGCTCATGGGATGGACAGGTTGCGATGACACGTTATCGCAGATCGAGTTGACATTCCCGTCGGCAGCCGCAGCCGTCGCCTACGCTCGGCGCCAGGGTTTGCGTTACCTACTGCAAGGTGCGGACGATCCCGACACACGGCCGGGTTCAAACGCGAAGGTCGCCAACACGAATTCCTCGTCGCCAGACATACGGTCGTCGGACGTGTGGCCTTGGCGACTGGAATGGGTCGAACGGACGCTCGGGCTGAGGGGCGTTCAAAACAAGTCGGGATCAGTACTCGGTCCTGCCGCGTATTACGCGAGTCCCCAGGACGTGCTTGATGACCACGATCTTTCGCCGGCGCAGAAGCGGGACGTTCTCCGTCGGTGGGCGCTGGATGCGTACCTGAGCGAACTGGCTCTCTTCAAGGGCGAACCGCAATCCGAGCCCTCACGTTTGGACGAGGTGATCGACGCACTGTTCGATCTGGACGAGACGCAGGCCAGCACGTCAGCGCGCCGGACGCGAGCGACGGGGCCAGATTGTGAAGACCGCGCAGCATGAGGCAATTGTGGGCATGAGACCCGGAGGCCTGACCATGACGAATCAAACCCGCTTCAATGTCGGATACGCGATTGCTGCCATCTTTCTGGTGTTTATGATTCAGTACGCGGTCTCGGTTGCCAACCAGATCGCGCCGATCCCCTACAGCGACTTTCAACGTTTGTTGCACGAAGGCAAGATAGCCACGGTCGGCGTATCGGACCGCTTCATTCAGGGATCCCTGAAAGAACCGCTACCCGGCGGGCAAAAGCATTTCGTCACGACCAGGGTCGATCCGCAATTCGCAGGCGAGCTCGACAAGTATGGGGTCCGCTACACCGGCCAAATCGAGAGTACGTTCTTGCGCGACCTGTTGTCGTGGGTGATGCCCGTTCTCTTGTTCGTGGGGCTCTGGTGGTATCTCGGCAAAAGGTTTGCGGACGCGCAAGGCCTCGGCGGCGGCCTGATGTCGATCGGCAAAAGCAAGGCCAAGATTTACGTCGAAGCCGATACCGGTGTCACATTCGACGACGTCGCGGGCGTCGACGAAGCCAAGGACGAACTGCGCGAAGTCGTGGACTTCCTGAAAAGTCCGGCAGACTACGGCCGGCTCGGCGGCCGCATGCCGAAGGGCGTGTTGCTGGTGGGGCCGCCCGGCACCGGCAAGACGCTGTTGGCCAAGGCGGTCGCCGGTGAAGCGAAGGTACCGTTCTTTTCGATCTCGGGCTCGGAATTCGTCGAAATGTTCGTCGGTGTAGGTGCGGCGCGGGTGCGCGACCTGTTCCTGCAGGCCCACCAGAAGGCGCCCGCCATCATCTTTATCGACGAACTCGACGCGCTCGGCCGGGCGCGCGGCATCGGTCCCTATGCCGGAGGCCACGACGAAAAGGAGCAAACGCTCAATCAGCTTCTGGTTGAGCTCGACGGCTTCGATTCGCGCTCCGGGCTCGTGATTCTGGCAGCCACCAACCGGCCCGAGATTCTCGATCCCGCGCTGTTGCGGGCCGGCCGGTTCGACCGCCAGGTGCTGGTGGACCGGCCCGACAAGAAGGGCCGCGTGCAGATCCTGCAGGTTCACATGAAGAAGGTGAAAGTCGCACCCGATGTCGATGCCGACAAGGTGGCTGCACTCACACCAGGTTTTACCGGCGCCGACCTCGCCAATCTCGTCAACGAAGCGGCGCTGCTGGCGACGAGGCGAGGCGCAGATGCAACGTCGCTGGCGGACTTCGGCAACGCTGTCGAACGGATCGTGGCGGGTCTGGAAAAGCGAAACAGGCTGCTCAACCCGAAGGAGCGGGAGATCGTCGCCTATCACGAGATGGGCCATGCGCTGGTGGCACTTGCGCTGCCGGGTGTCGACCCCGTTCACAAGGTGTCGATCATCCCGCGCGGCATCGGCTCGCTCGGCTATACGATTCAGCGTCCGACAGAGGACCGCTTCTTGATGACGCGCGAGGAACTGGAGAACAAGATGGCCGTGTCGCTCGGCGGTCGCGCCGCCGAGCTAATTGTATTCGGTCATCTTTCGACAGGTGCTGCAGACGACCTGCGGCGTGTCACCGATATCGCTCGCAGCATGGTTACACGCTACGGAATGTCCGACAAACTCGGCAACGTCGCCTATGATCGTGATCCGCGCACATTCCTGACCGGCCCCGATCTTCCATCGCCTCCGCATGAACGGGATTATGCCGAGAAAACGGCAGCGACCGTTGATGAAGAGGTACGGGCCATTGTGGAGAAAGCATTCCAGCGCGCCCTCGATCTCCTCAAGGAACGGCGCGCCGTTCTCGATCGCACGGCCCAACGTCTCCTTGAAAAGGAAACGCTGGAGGAGGCAGAGCTAACTCAACTGGCCAATCATCCGGAGCCTCGATCGCCACAAGCCGCTGCCGAATAGACACGACCGTACGGCACTATCATGGTGAAAATCATGCTATGCCTAAAGCCCGCTGGCTGATGGAGCCGACGATGCCTTTGAAAAAGGACTTTTCTGATCTGCGCCTGTCGTTCGAGCCGCTGACGCTCTACCAGAAATTCGAGCAAGTCTGCGTCCTGATGCTGACCACGCTGATCGCCATCATCATTGCCCTCGCGCTGTGGAATCTGACGCTGAAAATCCTGCTCAGCATCTGGGCAACCAATTTCGATCCGACCGATTATGGTGTGTTCCAGACGGTGTTTGGCATGATCTTTACCGTCATCATTGCACTCGAGTTCAAGCGCTCCCTGCTGGTGGTGGCGGAGCGGCGCCACAGTGTTGTGCAAGTACGCTCTGTCATCCTGATTGCGTTGCTGGCGGTGGTACGCAAATTGATCATTCTCGATCTGTCGAGCACGGATGCCTTCCATCTGCTGGCGCTCGCCGCAGCCATCCTCGCGCTGGGCGCCGTCTATTGGCTGGTGCGCGACCAAGGGCAGCCGCGCGAAATCATCGCGGCGGGAGACGGATGAGGTTGCATTGCAAGGCGGTCGCTACAAAAGCTGACAAAACGAGTTCAAATTCAAAGTTCCTAGCCCGACGCGAGGAAACAGGTTGCCAGCAAACCGACCTGCACTTCTGTTGTTGTGCCATCACGACATTTGCCGCAGTACAGCGACATGTCCGGAGTTGGGGATAGAGCAGAAGCGGCCGGCATACGGCCAAAGTGATGCGATTGACCCTAGCTGTGTAAAAACGCGAAAGATCGAAATGAGCGGGAGCGCTCTCGTTGCATTAACGATCAGTTACTCGCGCTGCGTACCGGGGGCGGACTTTCCGTTTTGGCCTGTATGCGAAGTCCAGACCGGCTCACAGGTGGTCTGGTTGTAGGGGCAGATTTGATGCGGCTCGCCCAGCGCGCGACCGCCGCGATTGGACTCTTAGCGGAGGCGCGTCGTCCTTGTAAGGTTCTGATTGGCAATCTGTTTCTATTGGGCGGCGTGCGTCGGCCAGGAAGCTGCTATCGCTGTTTCGGGGAATGGAGGCTCCTCAGGATGATTCGGGGCGGTGTCCCCTCGAACTCGGCCGCCTGATATTTGTCGGCGGCGCGGGCTTCGACGCGCTCGCGCAATACGGTGCGCCAGTGGATCCCGGCTGACCGCCAGGAAATCAGAAAAGGCTCGGCATCGCTGCCGAGCCTTCTTCTTGTTGAGCTCTGAAGGTCGGACTTAGAAGTCCATACCCCCCATGCCACCCATGCCGCCGCCGCCCGGAGGCATGCCGCCCGCACCGGTGTTCTTCTTCGGCACTTCGGCCACCATAGCTTCGGTGGTGATCAGGAGCGCTGCGACGGACGCCGCGTTCTGGATCGCCACTCGAACCACCTTGGTCGGATCGATGATGCCCTTGGAAACCAGGTTGCCGTATTCGCCGGTCTGGGAGTCGAAGCCGTACGAGTACTGATCCTTTTCGAGGATCTTGCCGACGATGACCGAACCGTCCTCGCCCGCGTTGATTGCGATCTGGCGGGCCGGGTAAGACAACGCCTTGCGCACGATCTCGACCCCGGTCTTCTGGTCGTCATTTTTGGTGCGAATCCCCTTGAGGTGCTCGGAGGCACGCAGCAGCGCAACGCCGCCGCCCGGCAGGATGCCTTCCTCGACGGCCGCACGGGTCGCATGCATCGCATCGTCCACGCGATCCTTGCGCTCCCTGACCTCGACCTCGGTCGCGCCGCCGACGCGGATCACCGCGACGCCGCCCGCGAGCTTGGCGAGACGCTCCTGCAGCTTCTCACGGTCGTAGTCCGAGGTGGTCTCCTCGATCTGCGCCTTGATTTGCGCCACGCGCGCCTCGATGTCGGCCTTCTTGCCGGCGCCGCTGACGATTGTGGTGTTCTCCTTGTCGATCATCACCTTTTTGGCGCGACCGAGCATGTTGAGCGTGACGTTCTCGAGCTTGATGCCGAGATCTTCCGAGATGGCCTGGCCGCCGGTCAAGATCGCGATGTCCTGGAGCATGGCCTTGCGGCGATCGCCGAAGCCCGGAGCCTTGACGGCCGCGACCTTCAGGCCGCCACGGAGGCGGTTGACCACGAGGGTGGCGAGCGCTTCGCCTTCGACGTCTTCGGCAATAATCACAAGCGGCTTGCCGCTCTGCACCACCGCTTCTAACAAGGGAAGCAGTTCATTCAACTGAGATAGCTTTTTCTCATTAATCAGGACGTAGGCATCATCCATTTCAACGCGCATCTTATCGGCGTTGGTGACGAAGTAGGGCGAGATATAGCCGCGGTCGAACTGCATGCCCTCGACAACTTCGAGTTCGGTCTCGAGCGACTTGGCTTCCTCAACGGTGATGACACCCTCGTTGCCGACCTTCTTCATGGCGTCGGAGATGAACTTGCCGATCTCCGCATCGCCGTTGGCCGAAATTGTGCCGACCTGAGCGATCTCCTCGTTCGAGGTGACCTTCTTGGAGTTCTTGACGAGGTCGGCAACCACGGCTTCCACAGCCATGTCGATACCGCGCTTCAGATCCATCGGGTTCATGCCGGCGGCAACCGACTTGGCGCCTTCACGGACGATCGCAGCGGCGAGCACGGTCGCGGTGGTGGTGCCGTCGCCGGCCGCGTCGGCGGACTTGGAGGCGACTTCGCGCACCATCTGGGCGCCCATGTTCTCGAACTTGTCGTCGAGCTCGATCTCCTTGGCGACGGTGACGCCGTCCTTGGTGATGCGGGGAGCGCCGAACGACTTGTCGAGGACGACGTTGCGGCCCTTTGGGCCGAGCGTCACTTTCACCGCATTGTGGAGGATGTCGACACCGCGGAGCATGCGGTCGCGAGCGTCTACGCCGAATTTGACTTCTTTGGCTGACATATTGGTTTCCCTGAATTGACTTGTTCTCATCTCACCCTTGGCGAGGCGCCCGGCAGGCGCTCTTCAGGGGTGAGCGGTGCGAGCGGTGGATCAGGCGGCCTTCTTCTTGGAAGCCACGTCGGTGAGAACGCCCATGATGTCGCTCTCCTTCATGATCAGCAGCTCCTGGCCGTCGATCTTGACCTCGGTGCCCGACCACTTGCCGAACAGCACGCGGTCGCCGACGTGGACGTCTATCGGGATCAGCTTGCCGCTCTCGTCGCGGCCGCCCGGGCCGACAGCGATGACTTCACCCTGGGAGGGCTTTTCCTTGGCCGTGTCGGGAATGATGATGCCGCCAGCCGTCTTCTCTTCTGCGTCGATACGCTTGACCACGAGGCGGTCGTGAAGTGGACGGAATTTCATGCTCTCCTCCTATTTGCTAGTCGCTTTTATCTTGGATGAAATAGCAGTCAAAGCTAGCGAGTGCTACGTCGTACTGCTCAGGGCGACCTCGGTCTTGGCCCGGTATGTTCCTCGCCGTGAAGGTGCCGTAGGGCAGTGGGGGCAATTAGCCCGATATTTGGAATGGGAACACAGGTTGTATCCCAATAGGTCATTTTGACTGTCAGGAACGTTACCCCGCAGGGGTATTGATCCCCTACGAATGATCTGCGGTAGACCCAATCAAGCCTTAGGTGTCAAATGACTAAGCGTAATCCGACAAACAAGGCAAAGCACCGAGCCATCGCGGTATTGGGTGTCTGAGACATGGCGTGCTCCTTGTCTGTGGCGCCCCTTGCCAGCTTCGCTTGCTGGCGGGGCAGGAGCACGGACCATCCCATTAGCGGATGTCCTTCCCGCAGCGAGCGCACACGTTTACCGCCTAAGCAGTCTGAAAATGGATCAGTTCTGCTGACGCTCCTTCGCTGGCTCGACTGCGCGCCGCAACACAGCTCAGCTCAGTGTTGAATTTCTATTTTCTTGCCCCGGTGTTCCTCAAGGCATAGCCTGCTCTGCTTGCACTTAGTTCTCTGCGCCACCTAAACGGGAGGGAACGATGGCCATTTTTCACGCAAACGTCGCATTGTTTTCAGTCGCGGCAGTTCTGACAGAGCTATCGCCAATTTTTGGTGACGGCCGGAGCCGGTCAGGCGGCGGCGGTTGCGGGCTGACGGTCGGTCGGCTTGGCGATGACCTCGATCCCGTTGTTGAATGTCACACCGAGAACGAGTTTTGGCAACTGGTTGTGGCCATCGAGACGACGCCAATTTTTCTGGGCGCCCTCGACCAGTTTGAAGACCATCGCGAGCGCGGTCTTGTTGGATAGACAGCCCTTCGATCGGATCGTGCGATGACGCACGGTGGCGAAGGTGCTTTCGATGGGGTTGGTCGTGCGCAGGTGTTTCCAATGCTCTGCCGGGAAGTCGTAGAAAGCCAGCAGCGTGTCTCGATCCTTGCGCAGGCAATCGGCGGCCTTCTCGTATTTCAGCGCGTAGCTCTCGATGAAGGCGTCGAACGCCAGCTCGGCTGTGGCCTTGGTTTCGGCCATCCATATCTCCTGCAACGCGCGTTTGGCTTTCGGCTGCTGGCTCTTCGGCAGCTTGGCAAGTACGTTGGCGGTCTTGTGCACCCAGCAGCGCTGCTCGCGCGTTTTCGGCCAGACCTCACCGGCCGCCTTCCAGAACCCGAGTGCGCCATCGGCGATGACGAGCTGCGGGGGCACGTCGAGCCCGCGCCGCTTCAGGTCGAGCAGCAGATCGCGCCAGTCGTGCGCGCTCTCACGGGCGCCATCGGTGAAGCCGACCAGTTCCTTGCGGCCCTCCGGCGTCGCGCCGATCAGCACGAGGATGCACTGCTTTTCGTCTTCGAGGCGGGCTTCGAGATGGATGCCATCAGCCCAGATGTAGACGTAGCGCTTGGCCGACAGATCGCGCTTCTGCCACGCGCCGTGCTCGTCGAGCCAGCCGTCCTTCAGTCGGCCGATGGCGGATGCCGACAACCCGGCAGCATCCTTGCCAAGCAGCGCCGCCAGCGCTTCGGAGAAGTCGCCAGTCGAAATACCCTTCAGATATAGGATCGGCAACAGCGTTTTGATCGACTTCGAGCGGCGCATGTAGGGCGACAGGATCGACGGCGAGAACCGGATGCGGCCAGGATCGGCAGCGGCCACCTCACGATCGCGTACACGTGGCTGGCGGACGGCGACCGGACCGATGCCGGTCATCACCTCGCGCTCCGGCAGGTGACCGTGGCGGACGACGCGCTGGTGGCCGTCCCGGGTCTTCAAATCGGCATGCTGGCCGAGAAAGTCCGCGACCTCAGCCTCGACCGCTTTGGCGAGAAGGGCACGTGCCCCGTTGCGCAAGACTTCTGTGAGTTGATCGTCGAAGATTCCTGGCTGAATCAGTTGGATGACGTTATCGTTGGACACGGCATATCGCTCCTTCGGTGGAGAAGTGGAGGCGTCAAGCACCCCCACGATATGCCGCCTTCCCGATTCCCGCCGTCACCAACTTTCGGCGACAGCTCTGACCGGCACTTCACCCCGCGCAAGCGTCAGCGACACCAATGTTTGGCAATTAGCCGTCTTGCCGAGAGACGAGGCATATTATGGAGCAACACCAACCGAACGATCGCCCTTCTTCGGCATCGCCGTGTCGTCGATGACCAGCACCACATCTTTGCCGCCGACCAGGCGATCGGCCTGAACGAGCAATTCCGCCTCCAATGGCGCCGCATCCCAGAGGCCATCAGCGATGAAATGGTGCAACTGGTCATACTCGCCCGGTGCCAGCCGCTCCGCCATTGGCTGGACGCTCTTGCGATCGCCCGGTCCAATCAATCCCGAGATATAAAGCGGACACATCCGCCGCCGCGCCTTGTGCCCTAAACGATCCGGGAATGGCTTGAGCCAGCGCCCAAGCTCGTCTTCCCAATTCGACTTCGTGTCCACCATGGTCGGCCCTCCAAAAGCCGACCACCCACGAATCATTGAAAATCTGATTCGGGAATCCAGTTTCGCCAATCAATCGCCAAAATCTGCCAAAGTAGTGCTAGGGCGTGTACTCATTAACGCGCAGATGTCCGGTTTGAGGGCTAAGCCGAAATGTTGCGCTCGATCAGAGCATTCCCGGTTTTGACCCAAATGCGACATCCACTACGTCCAATAGGTTGATGAGAAAAGCCGAAAAATCTTCCAGGACTTCGTGCTCCCAGGCAGTCGGCCGAAAGGAATACTCTGACCAGTCTGGCAGGGCCCGGTGCTTCCATGGAGGGTCGAGCCGATTTCGGAGGAAGTTGTTCCATGGACGAAGATATCGTGCGCAAAATGGAGGAGCGTCTCGGACCGTTCCATGCGAGACAGCGATTGGGTATCGAGACGGACCACGAGGCACAAATCTTCGGCCAAGGCCTCCTCTCCTTTCACATAAGGAACTGGTATCCAGTCCATTCTGTCATTCGAAATGCACTTAAGCTGACCGGTCTCTACTGGCGCGGTCGCCGAAATACAGGAAGCATTCTCGTCAAGCGCAATGATGTTATGTTCAAGGAGTTGCCACCGCTTTTCGACGGCTTCACCATACTCCACCTTAGCGACATGCATGTGGACATGAATGAAGCTGCCATGCAGCGCCTGATCGAACTCGTCGGCGACATGCGCTACGATCTATGTGTTCTAACCGGCGACTATCGGGGGAAGAATTTTGGACCGTTCGAGGCAACCTTGAACGGCGTCGCACGAGTGCGAGCTCATCTAAAGGAGCCCGTTTATGGGGTTCTGGGCGACCACGATACCATCCAAATGGTTCCGGGGCTGGAAGCCATGGGAATACGTATGCTGCTCAACGAGAGTGAGGTGATTGTGCGCGGCGATCAGCAAATCTATCTAGCCGGAATCGATGACGCCCACTGCTTCAAGGCCGACGATATCGAAAAGGCTGCGTTGCAGATCCCGTATGGCGAGTTCTCCATTTTATTGTCACACACACCGGAGATCTATCGTCAGGCGGCTCATGCCGATTTTAATTTGTTGCTGAGCGGGCATACGCACGGTGGGCAGATCTGTCTGCCAGGATCTATTCCGATCATACTTGATGCAGTATTGCCTCGACGGATGGGGGCAGGAGCTTGGCAGTATCACGACATGGCTGGCTACACCTCCGTGGGTGCTGGATCGAGCGTCGTTCCTGTTCGTCTCAACTGTCCACCAGAAATCACCCTGCACTGCCTTCGTTCGGGCTAACGGCGAGCTAATATGGTTCGTCGCGCAGGTGGGCCCGGAATAGAAAACGAGATAGAATTAGCGCGCCAATAAAAAAGATCCCGACGCCAAGCGCTATGTCTGCGATCGTCAATGAAAGTGCGTCGCGGCATGCCAGCATCGGAAATAGGGATTCGGGAACCTGATCGAGCCCGAGTGCCTGGCTGCTCGGCAGAGAGTTTAGGCGGCGCTTCACGAAACTGGAGAACAAATCGCCCGCCATAGCCGCGCCCGCTACGATTACACCGATCGTCAGATCCAGACCGATAAGCGGGGCGCTTGCTGTCGTGATGAGGACTGAAATCAAAATACCGCGGATGGTTTTCGATGGCCCAAACAACGGCCGCCCATCAAAAAATACGGTGCCGGCATCCAGCGGAAAGGAAAAACGTGGGCCAAAAATCTTCTTCGCAACGATCGGTGTGCCGTTCGCCAACGTCATTAAAACCAATAATTGCAGAATATGCAGAAGTTGCATTTCTTCAGCTTAGCTTATAGTTGCATCCGACGTTAGTTCGATCGTCTATTGACTATTGTGAGCGCCTTTCAGTGGAACGCCTTGCGCCGGTCATCCAAAGCACCACGGTCGAGCTCATCCATCAACCTGAAGTCGCTGTCGCTGTTCGGCTGCGCCGACGTGATCGAATAGCGATGCAGTTTGTTGCAGTGCGCGAGCCAAATGACCCAAGGCGACATTCAGGGGAAGCCTGGGAATTAGCCACTGTCGGGTTGACCTTGGCCTCATGAGAATACGCTATATCTACCCGAAGGCCGTTCAAAAGGACTAGCTGGTGGACGAAGACATTCTGCGCAAACTCGAGATCCGTCTCGGGCCGCTCCATGCCCGGCAGCGATTGGGGGTTGAGAGAGATCACGAAGCTCAGGTATTTGGCCAGGGCCTCACATTTTTTCACCTTGAAAACTCATCTTGGGCCGAGTGGATCATTCGAAATGTTCTGAAGGCAACAGGGCTCTACTGGCGTGCACGACAGAATGCAGAACGCATTCTCGTCAAACGAAACGAAATGAGGTTCAAGACATTACCGCCCCTCTTTGAGGGCTTCACCATTCTCCACGTTAGCGACCTTCACGTGGATATGAATGAAGTTGCCATGAACAGACTCATCGAGCTGGTTGGCAGCATGCAGTACGATGTGTGTGTCCTAACTGGCGATTATCGGGGTCGGACTGTTGGGCCGTTCCAGCCCGCGCTGGATGGTGTCGCGCGAGTGGCAACTCATCTGAAACAGCCAATCTATGCCGTGCTCGGCAACCACGATACGATTCAGATGGTTCCCGGGCTCGAAGCCATGGGCATTCGCGTGCTGCTCAATGAATGCGAAACAATCGTTCGCAAGGACCAACGGATCTATCTGGCGGGAATCGACGATGCACATTTCTTCAGAGTGGACAACATCGAAAAAGCCGCTCTCTCGATACCCCGCGGTGAGTTCTCGATCTTGTTGTCTCACACACCGGAGGTCTATCATCAGGCTGCCCATGCCAACTTTGATCTGATGCTGAGCGGACACACCCACGGCGGTCAGATTTGTCTCCCCAGATCCATTCCCATCAAGCTTGAGGCGGTACTGCCAAGACGGATGGGGGCTGGGCCTTGGCAGTACAGAGATATGACCGGCTATACTTCCGTTGGTGCCGGCTCGAGCGTCGTTCCCGTGCGCCTCAATTGCCCGCCGGAAATTACCTTGCACCATTTACGCCGCGGCTGACGCTGACCCAATACGGTTCATCACGTGCATGAGCCTGAAACAAAAGGCGGGAGAGAAGTAGCTCGCCGACGAAAAATACTCCAACACCCGAGGCAGCTCTCGGCAACCGAGACTTCCTTCTAAACCGGCCCTATGGCACCGGTGACGGGGAGAATGGCAACGTGCTGCCTGACATTTCGTTTCGAAGTCTTTCCTGCTTTCCCACTCTGAACCCGTTTTCGAAACGAAGTGATCGAACAAGTCATAGGCCGATGTCAGGTTTTGATCCTGTGAACGGCTCCTCCACCGGCACGAGAGCGCGATGAACGTGGGCGCTGCATTCAACTCGCAATTTGTCCAGTCCATAAGTCTCTTCCTGGCCCAAAGCCAAAGAGCGCTTAAGCCATCGTGATGTCGGCTGTCGCTGGTAGACCGGACGCAGAGCCGCGCTTGCTGCCCTATCCACGCAATCTTGGAGTTTCCCTCATGTTGAGAAGATCGTTCTTATTGACGCTGGGCGCACTCGGACTGACTTCGTTTGGGGTGCAAGCCAGGACCCGTTAGATCCGGAACAGAGATTCCCAAGGCGTGAACTCGCTTTTTGCATCTAGGGTCCCAGTCGGGTCAAAAAAGTATCATGATTGGCCATCAAATGTGGTGGCATGGATCCACTTCGTCACCTACCGTGGCGGTCAAGCAAGAGCCGATATCAAGAAAATCGGCCGGCTGGGAACGAGGTCGTTGCAGATGCCTGCATGCGACCGGGAGGAAGGACATGGAGCCGGATCTTGAACTGGTCCAGATAAGGCCGGGGGAGTCGTTTGCCGCCTGGTCCCACGGTTATCCTTTCCGCACCGTACGATGGCATTTTCACCCTGAGTATGAGCTGCATATGGTGGCGGCGACCACCGGTCGCTATTTCGTCGGCGACTTCATCGGCGATTTCGCGCCCGGCAACCTGGTGCTGACCGGGCCCAATCTGCCGCACAATTGGGTCAGCGACATTCCGCCGGGAACCAGCATTCCGCTGCGCTGCCGCATCATCCAGTTCAGCGAGGAGTTCGTCGACGGCGCCATCAAAGCTCTGCCGGAACTGGCCGCGCTGCAGCCGGTACTGGAATCGTCCCGGCGCGGCGTGCTGTTCAGCAGCGAAACCAGCCGGCAGCTGTCGCCGCTGCTCGAAGAGACCATGCATGCCAACGGCGTGCGCCGCATCGAGTTGTTCATGCTGATCGCCGGCGTGTTGAGCCGCGCACGGGGATCGCGCATGCTGGCCAGCGCCAGCTATCTGCCCGATCCGTCCGGCTATATGTCCGCGGGCATCAACAAAGCGCTCGCCTATCTCCGCAAGCATCTGACCAAGCCGTTCAGCGAGATGGATCTCGCCGAAATCGCAGGCCAGACCACAAGCACCTTCTCGCGTGCGTTCCGCCAGCACACCGGCATGTCGCTGATGCAATATATCAAACGGCTGCGCATCAATCTTGCTTGCCAGATTCTGATGAGCGATGAGCAGGCCTCGATCGCAAGCATCTGCTACGAGGTCGGCTACAACAATCTGTCGAATTTCAACCGACAATTCCTCGCCGAAAAGGGAATGACGCCATCAGAGTTTCGGCGGCTGCTGCTCGACAACATCAACGCGCCCAAAGCTGCATGAGAAGGCTCTACGGCATGGCCGCGTAGCTGGAAGCGCGGGAGACAACGTATCATCGAAAAGTCACGGCGCCGACCGGCTTGCACCGGTTCGGCGAAGGAAGACTGTTGTGTTCGGCCATCGACAAAAAGAAGGGGATTGGCCGGGATCGCCGGCGCCAATCCTACGCATTCAAGGCAACCGGAACGGTTGCTCTTACCCTAGGGAGAAGACCATATGACACGACCATCATTGAACGGAGTCGGGATGACGGCGCTGGCCTTGTGCGCCCTGGCTGGCGGCTCCGCTTTCGCTCAGAACGCCAAAGTGTCGGGGGCCACGGTCGCTTTTCTGATGCCGGACCAGGCTTCGACGCGCTACGAAGAACACGATCGCCCCGGTTTCGTAGCTGAGATGAGCAAGCTGTGCCCGACCTGTAAGGTGCTCTACCAGAATGCCGACGCCAATGCGTCGCGCCAGCAGCAGCAGTTCAATTCCGTCATTTCGCAGGGCGCCAAGGTGATCGTCATCGACCCCGTCGATTCCACCGCCGCGGCGTCGCTGGTGAAGCAGGCCCAGGGCCAGGGCGTGAAGGTCATCGCCTATGACCGGCCGATCCCGTCCACGCCGGCGGACTTCTACGTGTCTTTCGACAACAAGGCGATCGGCAAGGCGATCGCCAAATCGCTGGTCGAGCATCTGAAGACGACCAACGTGCCGACCGACGATGTCGGCGTACTGGAGATCAACGGCTCACCGACCGATGCCGCGGCCGGGCTGATCAGGGACGGCATCCATGACGGTCTGGCTGGCAGTGGGTACAAGACGCTCGCCGAGTACGACACGCCGGATTGGGCGCCGCCGAAGGCGCAGCAGTGGGCCAGCGGCCAGATCACCCGTTTCGGAAAGAAGATTGTGGGCGTCGTGGCCGCCAACGACGGCACCGGCGGCGCCGCGATCGCCGCGCTCAAGGCCGCCGGCGTCAATCCAGTGCCGCCGGTCACCGGCAACGACGCCACGATCGCCGGCCTTCAACTCATTATCGCCGGCGACCAATACAACACCATCAACAAGCCAAGCGAGGTCGTCGCCGCCGCGGCAGCCAATGTGGCCGTCCAATTGCTCGCGGGGGAGAAGCCAAAATCTGAAACCACGCTGTTCAACACGCCCTCGCAGCTGTTCACGCCGACCCTGGTCACGGCCGACAACCTCAAGGCCGAGATCGTCGACAAGCGGATCAACGGCAAGCCGATCCAGACCCCCGAGGTGCTCTGCGCGGGCCGCTATGCAGAAGGCTGCAAGAAACTCGGCATCACCAAGTAGAATTTCGTTAAGGTATCATTTGGCCCGGCGACGCGGTTCGGTTTGCCGCATCGCCGGGACGATCACGGAACAGCACGCATGACCGACCTGGCGTCCCAAACCAATTCGCAAAACGGCCTGGTGCTCAGCTTGCGCGGCATTTCGAAAAATTTCGGCGCCGTCTCCGCCCTGACCAATATCGATCTGGATGTGCACGCCGGCGAGGTCGTCGCCCTGGTCGGCGACAACGGCGCCGGCAAGTCGACCCTGGTGAAGATCCTCGCCGGCGTTCATCTGCCGGATTCGGGAACGATCACCTTCTGCGGCGACATCGTCGTCCTCGACGATCCGGCCGCGTCGCTGCGGCTCGGTATCGCGACCGTATTCCAGGACCTGGCGCTGTGCGAGAATCTCGACGTCGTCGCCAACATTTTCCTCGGACGAGAGCTCGATCCATGGCGCCTCGACGAGGTGGCGATGGAAATTCGGGCCTGGACCCTGCTCAACGAGCTGTCGGCGCGCATCCCCAGTGTTCGCGAGCCGGTGGCCTCGCTTTCCGGGGGCCAGCGCCAGACGGTTGCCATCGCCCGTTCGCTGCTGCTCGAGCCGAAGCTGATCCTGCTCGACGAACCAACGGCTGCGCTTGGCGTGGCGCAGACCGCCGAGGTGCTCGATCTGATCGAACGCGTTCGGGATCGTGGTCTCGCCGTCGTGATGATCAGTCACAACATGGAAGACGTCCGCGCGGTCGCGGACCGGATCGTGGTGCTGCGGCTCGGACGCAACAACGGCATCTTCCATCCCGATGCATCCAACCAAGAACTCGTGAGCGCCATCACCGGCGCCTCGAACAACGCCGTGTCCCGCCGCGCAGAGCGGCGACAGGCCTCACGTGAACACTCAGGGGAGCCGCGGCCGTGAACGGCGACAAGGAACGTCGCGCAACGTCGGCGCCGCTCGATCGCGCCGACGAGCGGGTTCGCCACGATGCGGGTCTTGCCGGCGCCATGCGCGCCTTCCTGGACCGGGTCCGCTCCGGCGATCTCGGCGCGCTTCCGGTCGTGATCGGACTCGTGATCATCTGCACGGCGTTCCAGAGCCTCAATCCGGTTTTCCTGTCGAGCAACAATCTCGTCAACCTGTTGTTCGACTGTTCGACGGTGGGGGTGATCGCGCTCGGAATCGTCTGCGTCCTGATGGTCGGCGAAATCGATCTGTCGGTCGGCTCGGTCAGCGGTTTCGCTTCGGCCATGGTCGGCGTGCTCTGGGTCAACATGGAATGGCCGGCCTGGCTCGCGATCCTCGCGGCGCTCGTCGTCGGAGGAGCCATTGGCGCGCTCTACGCGGTGTTGTTCAACCGCTTCGGGATGCCGAGCTTCGTCTCGACACTGGCGGGCCTGCTCGCGGTTCTGGGCCTGCAGCTTTATCTTCTGGGCTCGACCGGATCGATCAATCTGCCGTACGGCTCGCCGCTGGTGAATTTCGGCCAGACGCTGGTCATGCCGCCTGCGGTCGCCTACACGCTGGCTGCGGTGACCGGCGCGGTGATCTTCGCAACGGCCTTTCGAACGGCCGCCCGCCGCAAGCAGGCTGGTCTGTCGGCGAGATCGCTGGGCAGCCTGTTGCTCCGCGCCATCGTGATCACGATCATCCTCGAGCTCATCGTCTATTATCTCAACCGGGATCGCGGCGTGCCCTGGATGTTCGGTCTGTTCGTCGCCCTTGTCGTCGCGATGAACTATGCGTTGACGCGGACCAAGTGGGGACGCTCGATGAATGCCGTCGGGGGCAACCGGGAGGCGGCGCGCCGCGCAGGCATCAACGTGCGTCAGACCTACATGACGGCCTTCGTGCTATGCGCGACCTTCGCGGCCGCTGGCGGCATCCTTTCGGCGGCGCGTCTGGCGTCCGCGAGCCAGCAGGCCGGCACCGGCGATGTCAATCTCAACGCCATCGCAGCCGCCGTGATCGGCGGAACCAGCCTGTTCGGCGGTCGCGGCAGTGCTTATTCCGCGCTGCTTGGCATCATCGTAATCCAGTCGATCGCCAGCGGTCTGACGCTGCTCGATCTGTCATCTTCGCTCCGGTACATGATCACCGGCGCCGTGCTGGCCGTCGCCGTCATCGTCGACTCGCTGGCCCGCCGCTCGCGCATGTCGCATGGCCGGGCCTGAAATCACCCCAAGCAACGGGAATGCCATGACTCTCACGCTGTCCGGAAAAGTGGCCGCCATCACGGGAGCGGCTTCAGGGATCGGTCTGGAATGCTCCAGGATTCTGCTGCGCGAGGGCGCGCGCGTCGTGCTGGTCGACCGTGACGAGGATGCCTTGAAGTCGGCCTGCGCAATCCTCGGCCCGGAGGCGATGCCGTTGACGATCGACCTCACCAAGCCTGAAAGCGTCAGCCATATGATGCCCCGGATACTGGACCTCGCAGGCCAGCTCGACATCTTCCACGCCAATGCGGGAACCTATGTCGGCGGCGATATCCTGGACGGCGATCCCGATGTCTGGGACCGCGTGCTGAACCTCAACGTCAACGCCGCCTTCCGCTCGGTACACGCCGTCCTGCCGCACATGGTCGCGCGCGGGACGGGCGACATCATCGTGACGAGCTCGATTGCCGGCCTGGTGCCGGTGGTCTGGGAGCCGATCTACACCGCTTCCAAGCACGCGGTTCAAGCCTTCGTGCATACGGTCAGGCGGCAGGTCGCCAAGCATGGGCTGCGCGTCGGCGCCGTAGCTCCGGGCCCCGTGGTCACGGCCCTGATCAAGGACTGGCCCAAGGAAAAGCTCGATGGCGAGTTGGCGGCTGGAGGCTTGATGCAGCCGGCGGAAGTGGCCGAGGCCGTGCTGTTCATGCTGACACGGCCGAGGAACGTCACCATCCGCGATCTCGTCATCCTGCCGCAGAGCAACGACTTGTAACACGCGTCATCGCCAAACATGGTAGGAATCACTGAGCATGCCCGAAAAGCATTTCGTCGGCATCGACGTCGGCACGGGCAGTGCGCGCGCCGCCGTGTTCGATGAGATCGGCACGTTGCTCGGTTCCGCCAAAGCGGACATTGCGCTGTGGCACGAGGCAGGCCAGATCGTCGAGCAGTCCAGCAACGACATCTGGCGGGCCGTGTGCGCCTGCGTGCAGGATGCGGTGCGTCAGGCCGGCATTCCAACGCAATCGATTGCGGGCATCGGCTTCGACGCGACGTGCTCGCTTGTGGTGCTGGGGCCGGGGGGCGAGCCGCTGCCTGTAGGCCCCTCTGGCGACCCCGAGCGCAACATCATCGTCTGGATGGACCATCGTGCTGTCGCACAGGCGCGCAGGATCAACGCGGCAGGAGAGGTGGTCCTCAAATATGTTGGTGGCGCCATCTCGCCGGAGATGGAAACGCCGAAGTTATTGTGGCTCGCTGAAAACCTGCCACGGACTTTTCAATCGGCGTGGCAGTTCATGGATCTGGCCGACTTCCTGACCTACAAGGCCACAGGGAGCCTGACGCGATCGGTCTGCACGGTGACATGCAAGTGGACTTATCTCGCCCATGAACGGCGCTGGGACGAGACTTATTTCAGAAGGGTTGGTCTCGGTGCGCTGGCCGACGAGGCTTTTCGTCGGATCGGGACCGAGATCGCGGACGGAGGCACGCCTCTCGGCAGCGGTCTGACCGCCGCCGCGGCCGCGCAACTTGGCTTGATACCGGGAACACCGGTCGCCGCGGGGCTGATCGACGCCCATGCCGGCGGTGTCGGAACGGTGGGCGCGCGTGGCGAGCCGGGAAACCTGCTGACGCGCATGGCCTATGTATTCGGCACGTCGGCCTGCACGATGTCGTCGACCAATGAAGGAGCCTTCGTACCGGGGGTGTGGGGGCCGTATTTCTCCGCGATGGTGCCGGGCCTGTGGTTGAACGAAGGCGGTCAGTCCGCGGCCGGCGCCGCGATCGATCATTTGGTCCGCATGCATCCCGCCGCAGAGGAGGCTTCGAAACTGGCGCAGGCCGATGGGATCGGCCTTAGCAATTGGCTGTCGCTTGAGGCGGAGCGACAAGGCAGGGCTTCGGCCGCGGTCGATCTCATCGGCGATTTGCATGTCGTGCCTGAATTCATCGGCAACCGTTCGCCGTTTGCCGATCCCGACGCCCGTGGATTGATCGCCGGTCTCGGGATGGACAACGGCCTCGAGAGCCTTGTCGCGTTGTATCTCGCCGGCATGTGCGGGCTCGGCTACGGGGCGCGACAGATCGTGCGGTCGCTCCGCGAGAAGAGCGTGCCGATCGACACGATCGTCGTCAGCGGTGGTGCGGGCCAGAGCGCGCTGGCGCGTCAGCTTCTGGCAGACACGACGGGACAAATCGTGGCGGCGACAGCCTCACCCGAGCCTGTGCTTCTCGGGTCCGCCATGCTGGGCGCCGTGGCGTCAAGGCACTATCCTGATATCATCGACGCGATGTCGGCCATGTCGGCAATCAGCACACTCTATCGGCCCGACCCAGCCTCGGCTGAACCGCACGAGAGGCGATTCAGAGCATTCGAGATGCTGCAGCAGACCGCAAGATCCATCAGGTTTGGCGAGTACTGATGCTCGCAGGCTGAAGCTGAACTTGGGTAGAGAAGTATTCACTCTACATCATCAAAGATTGCGGAAACGCTCCCCTCCGTCCGCTCGTGGTCGCCTCGCGACTTGGTGTCTGTTCGCTAGCCCAAGTGACGTTCGGATCGGTGGTTGCGCCTCCCCGCAACCACTTTCAGTATAACTCACTCGCCGTCCCGGTTTAATCGCCGGAACGGATTTAGCTTTTCTGAAGAACGCAGCGGGGCAGGGCGGTGGAGCAGTCCAGCTACGGACGACGTGAGCCGGTCCGTCGATGGCGGATTCCACCGACGACCGGATTTCAACGCGTTCTGGCATGCGATGCTCTCGGGCGAACATCCCGCGCTGCGGCGCGGCCGCAGAATGTTACGATTGCTATCGCCTGCTGCCGGCGATCGCTGCCGCCCGTGCTTCGCGGGATTCGACGGTTTCACTGCACCGGCAATGCGTCTCATGGGCCGCCTTGAACTCAAGGGCTATTCGGAGCCGGTCAAAGCCTATGTGACACGGGTGTCGCCGTTGTAATCGGCCGAGCGCGAAGTCGCGCACAGCGCCAGGGGTGTTCATTTTCGCGAATTACGCTTTTGGCAATCGCAAAGTCACTTAGCTCTGCGTCAAATCAAGAGCTTGAACATGACCTGAAGCTTTGTTGTCCCTCGACTGAAAATGGACATGTATCTTCGACCCTTTCGGTGTGAAGATTCCCTCGTGCTGGCTCGACCAGAAGCCGACCGGCGTTGCCTCTGATCGATGAACCTCAAACGGGATCTGGATCGCTTGATGAGCATCCGTGCCGGGGAGGGCGTCGGGCTTGGCATCGACGACATGGAAAGCGATCTGTTTCGGTCTTCCCGTCACGACGAAGGGGAAGGCTTGGCTCAACCCGGCCTTTTTCCCAGCGTCGCCGACAAATGTCTCAAGTTCTGAATAGGTCCTGATATCCGGCGGCACCGGCGTAATCTGCCAGGAAGGAACTTCAGCCCAGACGCAAATCTTCGCGTCGCCATCATAGCCTTCGGTCACTTGGATGGAACGATCGGTTCCAACACGGGCGAGCAGCGACAGGCCGTCGGCAATGGTGATTTCGCCGGTTAATCCTCCAAGCGCTCCCAGACCCCAGAGATGTGAGGTTCCTTTCAGCATCCGAAGGTCGAGGACTGCATCACGTTTGCCCATCATGATCGCCTCGCGAATAGAGCCAGCGTAGCGGAGAACATAACCCGCTCCGCGGATTTCACCCGTTGCTGCGAAGGCAGTCGCCATGCCTGTGGACCGAAAGCTTGCAAGAGCTGCACACGTGGCGCAGCCGGTCAATAGAAGGTGTCGTCGGGTCAGCATCATGCCTCTGTCGCTTATTGGCTAAGTCGCACATTCTTGCCATCGCGACGGCATCGGGGACATGATTTCAATCATATGTCTCCTCGGTGCTCTGGAATAATTTCCGCCATCAAAGATGGTTAGGAGAGGCACAATGAACCGACTAAGTATCATTGCTGTCACGACAGCATCGCTAATTCTGGGAATTCCGCTAACTGTAGCGAGTGCGGTCGGCCAACAAAATGCTCAACAGACTCCGGAAGTCGAGGGCGTCAACGCTGCGAACCAAGTCTTCATTGCGGCGATATCGGCACGTGACATCAGCGCAATGGACAAAGTTTGGGCGCACGAACCCTACGCAACATTCGTGGGTCCCCTCAGCACAACAATTGTGGTTGGTTGGGACGGCATCAGGAAGGCTTGGGAGATGCGCTTCAGCCAGTTTGACCGCGCGTGACAATCTCGGTGGCAGAATCCCATGTTCGCACCAATGGGAACGCCGCATGGGCCGTCGGAATCGAGAAGGTGCAGTTGCTACGGAAGAATCGCGATACGCTGAGCTTCGATGCTTTCGTGACGAACGTGTTTGAGAACCGTGACGGTCAGGGCTCGTGGTGTCTCACCAGGCGACTCCTATTTTCAGGGAACCAAGGTAGCTCGCGTACCGCCCTAGAGATCCACGATCATGAGCCAAGCGATCTCTTGAGCAAGATGCGGGCACCCGCGCGTTCGATCGCCCCTGCTTGCTCAAGGCTGGCGAGCGTCCGATAGAGAACCTCGCGGGTCAAGCCAAGCTCGCTGGCGATGTCTTGAAGTTGACTTCGCAGATCGACTGTCCGGCCGTCAGGCCCGGCGTTGAGATCGAGGTAGAGCATGACGCGCTCTTTGGCGGAACGAACCTTCATAATCTCGAGACGGTGCCGCAGGTCTATGACTTGATGCGCCACGAGGGAAAGGAAGGACATGGCGTTTGCCGGGTCCGCACGAAGCGCGTTTAGCACCGCGGCCGTGGGATATATGCACACTCGTGATGGCTCCGTTGCCACAGCGTCACAATGGAAGATGTCCGCAAAAAGCGCCGCTTCAACGAAGAACTTGCCGGACAATGTCGTGCCAAGGACCAATGACCGACCGTCAAATGTCTGTCGCTCCAACCGCAGGCGTCCCGCTTCGACAAAATAGATAGCGGTGACTTTCTCGCCCTGCCTGAACAGCATCTCATTTCGAGCGAGCGAGCGTCTTTCGAGGGTCTGTTCGTCTAGCATGCTGCACTAATCCCTTGCCTAGCCAAGGAGGTGTTCAGGCCGTAGCTTCGATCGGCAAGCCCGCAGCCTTCCATTCGGGATAACCATCCTCAAGCCGACGGACGTGATAGCCTCGCGTTCGAAGCGCCGCGACCGCCTCGAACGAGAGAACACAATAAGGGCCACGGCAATAGGCGATGATTTCGCGGTCCGCCGGAAGTTCGGCCAGGCGATGTTCCAGCTTGCCAAGTGGGATGTTGAGGGCGCCGGGAAGATGTCCGAGCGCAAACTCATCTTCGGGCCGCACGTCGAGAACCGTGACAAGGCCATCACGCAGCCGGCAGACCAGATCCTTTCTCGACACAGCCTCCAGCGCATCGCGCGCGTGGAAGTAGTCGGTCATGATGCGATTGACCTCGGCCACATTGCGCTCGCCCACGCGCCCGAGCGCGCGCATCAGCTCGACCACCTCACTATCGCCGGCCAGCCGGTACAGCACGTGCTTGCCGCGACGCTCGGTATCGACAAGGCGCGCGCGCCGCAGGATCTGCAGGTGACGCGAGGTGTTGGCAAAGCTCAATTTGGCCCTCGCGGATAGATCTTCGACGCTCCGCGATCCCTGGGCGATGTGCTCCAGCAGTTCCAGCCTGTGGGCGTGGCCAAGCGCCTGGGCCACTTCAGCCAGGCCGGCGAAAATCGTCTGCTTTGGTCCGGTGCTTGACACGGTCCCCTCTCAGTGAAACATTCAGCAGAATGATTGAATCAAATTACCCTAAGGAATTCGGGAACGCAAGCCATGATTATCCGCCAATTCCTGCACACTGAACCCGTCGGCATCTCTTACTTGTTCGGCTGTGGCGGGCGCGCGACCGTCGCGGTCGTCGATCCCATCGGCGATATCGAGCCCTATCTGCGCGCGGCAGAAGCCGCCGGCATGCGCATCCATTTCGTCATCGATACCCATGTTCATGCCGACCATCGCTCGGCCGGCCGGCAACTCGCCGAGGCTTCCGGCGCGGAATATGTGCTCGGGTCGCGCGCAGAAGTTTCGTTTCCTTTCAGGGGCGTTCGCGACGAAGAGGTGCTTGCCCTCGGCAACGTCGCTGCGAAGGTGCTGCACACGCCCGGCCACACGCCGGAACACATCTGTATTCTAGTGACCGATCGTACCCGGGGCGACGAGCCCTGGTTCGTGCTGACCGGTCATACGTTGATGGTCGGCGACCTCGGCCGCACCGAACTCGCGGTCAGCGCGGAGCAGGGCGCGAAAGACCTGTTCCAAAGCGTCCGCCGCCTGAAAGCGCTGCCGGACCATGTCGAGGTTCTGCCCGGTGCCTATGCCGGCTCAGTATGCGGCCGTCGCCTGAGCGGCAAGCCCTGGTCGACCATTGGCTTCGAGAAGCGCCACAATGAGGCGTTCAGGATCGACGCGCAAGCCGAGTTCATCCGCTTCATGCTCGCCGAAATTCCACCGGCTCCACCCGAGGCCGCCGCATTGAGGGCTGCGAATGCCGGCGCGACGGCCGCAGCCGCCTGACCCATGAGTGAAGCGCCAACGGCTTCAATGGAGAAAGGCCCGCGCGTCAGGCTCGGGCTCAAGGAAAACTGGCAACAGTTCGCGCTGCTGATTCTGATCAATGCCTTTGTCGGAGGCATGGTCGGAATCGAGCGAACCGTGGTGCCGCTGATTGGCGCGGAAGAGTTCGGCATTGCCTCGACGACGATCGTGGTGTCCTTCATCGTCGGCTTCGGCGTCGTCAAGGCGCTTGCCAATCTGGTTTCGGGGCAACTCGCCGATAGCTGGGGCCGCAAGCGTGTTCTTGTCCTCGGCTGGCTGGTCGGGCTACCGGTCCCCTTCATGATCGTATGGGCCCCGAGTTGGGGATGGATCATTGCGGCCAACGCGCTGCTCGGCATCAATCAGGGGCTTGCCTGGTCGATGACGGTGATCATGAAGGTCGATCTGGTCGGACCGAAGTCACGCGGCCTTGCCGTCGGCCTCAACGAATTCGCCGGCTACCTCGCCGTTGGCGTCACGGCATTCCTGACCGGCTATCTCGCCTCTCGATACGGCCTCCGACCCGTGCCGATCTATCTCGGTATCGGATATGCGGTTCTGGGCTTCTTGTTGTCGATCGTGCTTGTCCGCGACACCCGCGACCACGTTCGGCTCGAAGCCGCCGGGGCTTCGAAACAATCCACGCCAATGAGCTTTCGAGAAATCTTTGTTCTCACCTCGTTCGGAAACCGCAACCTCTTCGCCGCGTCGCAGGCCGGCCTCGTCAACAACCTCAACGACGGCATGAGCTGGGGTATTTTCCCGTTGTTCTTCGCCGGCTTTGGCCTCGGCGTCGAGCGTATCGGTATTCTGAAGGCGATCTATCCTGCGACATGGGGAATCCTCCAGATCGCCACCGGCCCATTGAGCGATCGCTGGGGCCGTAAGGGCCTGATCATCGCCGGCATGTGGGTCCAGTCGGCCGGCCTTTTCCTCACCGCTGCGACACGCCAGTTCGAATGGTGGCTCATGGGCAGCCTTCTGCTTGGCCTCGGCACGGCAATGGTCTACCCGAGCCTTATTGCCGCGGTCTCCGACGCCTCGCATCCGGCCTCGCGCGCGCGCTCGCTCAGCGTCTATCGCTTCTGGCGCGATCTCGGTTACGCGATCGGCGCGCTCTCTGCGGGCATCATTGCCGATATTTTCGGAATGGCTTGGGCGATCGGGTCGATTGCTGCCTTGACCTTTCTCTCGGGAGCCGTGGTCGCGCTGGCAATGCGAGAGAAAGCCGTATGATGACGATGCAGCGCATCTATCTCGACTACAACGCGAGTACGCCAATCGATCCGGCGGTCGCCGCCGCTATGGCACCATTTCTTTCCGAGAGTTTTGGTAATCCGTCGAGCGGGCATTGGGCTGCTGCGCCGGCGAAAGCCGCTATCGAAGGGGCACGCAGCAAAATCGCGGCTCTACTCGGCTGTCATGAAGATGAGGTCATATTCACCAGCGGCGGAAGCGAGGCCAACAATCTGGCGCTCAAAGGCGTTTATTTTGCGCGACGCGACAGCGGCGATCACATCATCACCACGCGGGTCGAACATCCGGCGATCATTGAGCCGTGCCGGTTTCTTGAACGCCTGGGCGCGCGGATAACCTACCTGCCCGTCGACAGGTTCGGGCGTGTCGATCCCGATGATCTGGTCAAGGCCATCACGCCGCGGACCGTTCTCGTCAGTATCATGCACGCCAACAATGAAGTCGGAACCATCCAGCCGATTGAGGAATGCGCACACATCGCCCGTGAACGTGGTGTGCTCGTGCATACCGACGCCGCTCAATCGGTCGGCAAGATTGCAACCGACGTCAACGAACTCGGCGTCGATCTGTTATCGATAGCCGGACACAAGCTCTATGCGCCCAAGGGCGTCGGTGCCCTGTTCGTGCGACGCGGTGTCAGGCTCGAGCCGTTCCTGCACGGGGCCGGACACGAGGGTGGGCGGCGTGCGGGCACCGAGAGCGCATTGCTGACAGTAGGTCTCGGCAAGGCCTGCGAGCTGGCGCGTGATCTCCCGTCGATGGATCGGGTGCGCACCTTGCGTGACCGCTTCTGGCACGAGCTTCAGGATCGGTTCGGCAATCGCATCGCGCTCAATGGACATCCTGCGCATCGGCTGCCGAATACGTTCAATGTTTCCTTCATCGGCTGCGTCGGCGCCGAACTCCTGGAGCGGCTCGACGGCGTTGCCGCCTCGACCGGCTCGGCGTGTCATGCGGGGCGCATCGAACTGTCGCCCGTCCTTGAGGCGATGGGCGTCGTGCCCGAGGTGGGAATGGGGGCCATCCGCTTCAGTCTCGGGCGCGGAACGACGCATGAGGAAATTGTCTCGGTAGGGAAGCGCCTTGGTGCTGTCCTCTGATCAAGGTCGGGAGTACCAATGCGCAAGCCGCGATTCATAGCCGAACAAGGACGCAAGCCGTCTGGCCTGCTGGGTCGGATCGTTGCGCGCGTCATGGCAAAGGAAACAGCCGGCGAAAATGAGTTTGCGCTGGAGCTGTTGCAGCTTCGGCCCGAGGACGCCGTGTTGGAGATTGGATGCGGCCACGATGAAACCTGGCAAAGGCGGCCAAATTCGTCTCGCGCGGTTCTTTGTCTGGAATAGACTTCTCGCCGGTGATGCACCGTCATGCGGCGCGTCGACACCGGCGGTTGGTGGCCGGAGAATCGATTAGAATTTCATCTCGGAAGCAGCGACCGGCTGCCGTCCGCTGACCAGTCGTTCGACAAGGTCTTCGCCGTCCATACCGTCTATTTCTAGAAAACACCGCTCGATCATCTCGCCGAAGCACACCGGGTGTTGAAACCGGGCGGTCGTTTCGTTCTTGGATTTCGTCCGGCCGAAGACGCCGGATTCGGCGCGATCTTTCCCAGTGATATCTACCATATTAGGCCCGAAGCTGACGTCGCCAAATTGGTAGTGGACGCCGGCTTCGAAACCGTCGAACTGCGCCGGCATACGCGCGGCGCCTTGCAGTTGAGTTTCATAAGTAGAACACGCGCGCAAGAACAACCGGTCTGAGAACAGTCATGCCATCCATCCTGGACAATAAAAACACGGCGGCGCCATCGGTTTTTCTCCCCGCAGCCTTGTTGCGCGAGGCGCGCCGGCAAAAGGGATTGCCGACGGTCGATGTCCCCGCGATCTGCGTTCTCGATCCCGATGGCGACATGGTTCGACGGTTGCGGGAGAGCGGCGAGGCCCAGCCTTTCAAGCCTTGGGCCTGTTACCATACACAACTCGATACGTTCACCCTTGCCGGACAGGCGATAGGCCTTGTCGGGTGCGCAGTCGGCGCACCGTTTGCCGTGCTTGTCGCCGAGCAGCTTTTCGCCAGCGGTTGTCGCTTGTTGATCAGCGTTACATCTGCCGGACAGATCACGGCGAGCACATCGCCGCCTTATTTTGTCATCATCGACCGTGCGTTGAGGGATGAGGGAACAAGCTATCACTATGCGGCGCCCGCCGAATACGCTGAAGCCCAGCCACGGCTGGTGAAGATAGCTGCCGATGCGCTCGATGGCACAGCACCACACGTGCTTGTCGGAGCGACGTGGACGACGGATGCGCCGTTTCGGGAAACGGCCGACGCGATCGATCTGGCGAAATCGAAAGGTGTGCTGGCCGTCGAGATGGAGGCCGCCGCGCTTTATGCGTTCGCGGCTTCGGCCAAGGCCCAAGTGCTCTGCCTTGCCCATGTCACCAATACTATGGGACAGGCCGGCGACGATTTTGAGAAGGGCGAGGCCGACGGCACGCGGGATGCGCTTGCGGTGCTTGCGCGCCTCGTAAACGCCTTCCGAGAGCTTCCCGGCCACGACGTCGAAACTCTCAGTAATGGCGATGGTTAAGACAGCTACGCCTGATAAAAGCAAGGCAGCGGATTGAAGGTATGGATGAAATTCCCCTGTGATTGCTATCGAGGCGCGTGATTGTCAGACCGGAATGGCGGCAATGCTCGCGAGCGAAAGGCTAACGTGGTTCGTTGTGTGCAGAACGATCGTTAGCGACTGGCAACTTGTGGCGCAAAGCGGTCATTCGCGATTACGGCCTGTTCGGTAGCGAGAGAGGCTGTCCCGCTCTTTGAGCATCCCTTCGGGTTGCTATTCCGCTGCGCGGTCCGGCATGAAGATCCGATCGGGCTTCGCTTCGCGTTCCTCGGGCGCAAAATATGAGTATAGAGCTGGCAAAACCAGCAGCGTCAGCAACGTCGCGCTCAACAGACCACCAATCACCACGGTCGCCAATGGCTTCTGTACCTCCGCGCCCGTACCGGTTGCGAGAGCCATCGGGACGAAGCCCAGCGAGGCGACCAGCGCCGTCACGATCACGGGGCGAAACCGAGTGAGGGCACCTTGGCTGATGGCCGCGCCTGAGGGGATGCCGTCGTCGATCAGCTTCCGGATTTGGCTCAGCATCACCAGTCCGTTCAGGACGGCGACGCCGGAAAGCGCGATGAAGCCGACGGCCGCCGAGATCGAGAATGGCATGCTTCGCAACCACAGCGCCGCGATGCCGCCGGTGAGCGCCAGCGGGACCGCACTGAAGACCAGAAGGGCGTCTCGCGCGGACCCAAGCGCGGCGAACAATAATAAGAAGATCAACAGGAAACAGCCGGGTACGACGAACATCAGCCGTTCCCGAGCTACCGAGAAATTCTCGAATTGACCGCCCCAGAAGAGCCAGGTTCCCGGCGCCAGCTTGACTCTCTGATCGACTACGGCCTGCGCCTCCGCCACCAACGAGCCGATGTCCCGCCCGCGGACGTCGGCTGTTGCGACGACACGTCGCTTACCGTTCTCGCGGCTGATCTGGTTGGCGCCTTCTGTCTGCTCGAATGTCGCCACTGCCCTGAGAGGGATCGAAGCAGCCGCGGCATTTTCGTTCAACCGCGGCAATTGCACCGGCAGGTTCTCCAGTGCCGAGATATCATTGCGGAGCGTGTCGTTCAGCCGCACGATGATCTGGAAGCGGCGGTCCCCCTCAAAGACCAGGCCTGCGACACGACCGCCAATCGCGGCCTCAATTACGTTCTGGACCGCGAGCAGGCTAAGGCCCCGACGAGCGATCTCCGCCTTGTCGATCTTGATTTCCAGAAATGGAAGCCCAGTCGTTTCCTCTACCTTCACGTCTTGTGTGCCCCTGACGCGCCGCAGCGCGTTAGCGATACTGCCCGCGGTTCGTTGCATCTCCTCAAAATCGTCGCCAAAGACCTTGACGGCGAGGTCCTGGCGCACGCCGGCGATCAATTCATTGAACCGCATCTCGATCGGCTGTGAGAAGCCGACCTTGTTGCCTGGAAGTTTCCCAGCGTCCGCCTCGATCTGCTTGATCAGACCGTCCTTCGACAGACTGGGGTCTGGCCATTCGCTCTGTGGCCTGACGATAATGTAGGTGTCGGACGAACTCGGCGGCATTGGGTCGGCGGCAAGGTCCGGCGTTCCGGTCCGGGAGAACACAAACGCCACCTGCGGAAACTTGCTGATCTCCTTTTCAAGGAGGAGTTGCATCGCCTGCACCTGAGACAACGACGTACTTGGTACGCGCTTGACCTCCATGACAATGTTCTTTTCATCGAGGGTCGGCGTGAACTCCTGCCCCAGCCGGGCAAACAGCAGAGCGGCTGCAACGAACAAAAGCGCAGCAGCGCCGATGGCCGGTAGGGGTGAAGCGATCGCCCGTGTCAGCAACGGCGCGTAGTACGCCTTCAGCTTGCGGATGATGACGTTCTCTTGTTCCGTCACGGGCTTGGACACCGTTAGGGCGATCATGGCCGGGACGAACGTCAAGGACACGACGAAGGCCGCGCCGAGCGCGATGATGACGGTGAGCGCCATCGGCTCGAAGGTCTTGCCCTCGACGCCTGTGAACGTCAGCAAGGGAACATAGACAAGGATGATGGTGAGCTGGCCGTAGACCGTCGGCCGGATCATCTCGGTGGCGGATTCCGTGACCGTCCGAAGCCGTTCATCGAGGGACAGCGGGCGACCAAACTCACGCTGACGCTCCGCGAGATGTCGAAGAGTGTTTTCAGCGATGATCACGGCGCCGTCGACGATCAGCCCGAAGTCCAAAGCACCCAGGCTCATCAAGTTCGCGCTGATCTTGCCCTGCAGCATGCCGGTTGCGGTCACCAGCATGGTGACCGGAATGACGCAGGCGGTTACCAGGGCGGCGCGCAGATTGCCCAGCAGCACGAACAGCACAGCGATGACGAGGAGCGCACCTTCGGTCAGATTGGTAGCCACGGTCTCGATGGTGGCGTCCACCAATTGGGTCCGGTTCAGTACGGTGTGGGCGTAGATGCCAGGGGGAAGCGTGCGGCTGATCTCCTTGATCTTCGCATCCGCTGCCGCCGCGACCGTGCGGCTGTTGCCGCCGATCAGCATCAGCGCCGTGCCCAGAACGACCTCCCGGCCGTTGACGCTGGCGCTGCCGGTCCGCAATTCCTTGCCGATCGTGACTTCGGCGACGTCCTTGACCCGGACGGGCACGCCGGCGCGGGTGGCCACGACGATCTGCGAGATGTCCTCGGCGTTCTCCACCCGGCCACTGGCCCGGACCACATAGCCCTCGCCGTTTTGTTCGATGTAGTTGGCACCGCGGCTGACATTGTTGGCCTCGATCGCGGCAATCATCTGATCGAGTGACAGCCCATAGCTGATCAACCGCGACGGGTCGGGCTGGACCTGAAATTGCTTGACGAATCCGCCGATTGCGTCAGCCCCGGCAACCCCTGGGACCGTCTTCATCTGCGGGCGGACAATCCAGTCCTGCACGGTGCGGAGGTAGACGGTGCGTTGAAAATCATCCGTCAGGCGTTCGCCTTCGGGCGTCAGGTAAGTCGCGTCGGACTGCCATCCGGGCTTTCCGTCGTGGACCGGCGCGATCTCACCTGGCTTGGCGTATTCGACCGCCCACCAGTAGATCTCGCCGAGTCCGGTTGAGATCGGCCCGAGCTTGACCTCCACGCCGGGCGGAAGACTGGTCTTGGCCTCGTTGATGCGTTCTGAGACCTGCTGGCGTGCGAAATAGATATTGGTACGATCGGCGAAGACAGCCGTGATCTGGGCAAAACCGTTTCGTGAGAAAGATCGCGTCGATTCCAGGCCGGGTGTACCCGCCAGCACCGTCTCCAGTGCGACCGTGACCTGTTTCTCGATTTCGACCGGCGTCAGCGCCGGCGCAACGGCGTTGACCTGGACCTGAACATTGGTGACGTCGGGAACGGCATCGATCGGAAGTTTTGTCAGCGACCATAAACCGGAGACCGCAGCCGCCAGCGTGATCAGCAGGATCAGCCATCGACGCCGGACCGAAAAATCGATGATGCGCTCGATCATCGCCTAGTCCTCATCTTTCGGTTTCGAGAGTTCAGCTTTGAGCGAGAACGTATTTGTCACAGCAACGGTTTCGCCCGGCGTCAGGCCGGAGAGGATTTCGAGCGCCTGATCTTCCTTCTGCCCGAGCACCACGTCGCGCTTTTCGAACCCGTCTTTGGTGCGGACGAACACGACGGGGCGGCCTTCCAGCTTTTGGATCGCGGTCGTCGGGACGACGACGGGCACGTTCCTTTCGCTGAGGGCGATCGCCGCTGTGACGAACGAGCCTGGACGCCATGTCCGGTCGGCATTCTGGATTTCGGTCACGACGCGCGTGGTCCGCGTATCCTTGTCGACCAGAGGGCTGACGAAGATGATCTTGCCTGTGGTTGATTCCGAAAGACCCCTGGCGGAAATTTTCACCGGTTGACCTTCCCTAATCAAAGGAAGGTCGGAGGAGGCGACGGACAAATCTACCCAGACACGGCTCAGATCGACGATGACGAACAGTTCCGTCTCGAGATTGTCGCGGCCGACGGCGGCTCCAAGTTCGACCTTGCGCTCCACCACGCGCCCCGAGATCGGCGCCCGAACATCCTGCCGGCGCAGACGGGCTTCCGAGGCATCGGGAAGCGCAGCGATCTCGTTGTCGGCAAGTCCGAGCGCCATCAGCTTCTGGCGCGCGATATTGACCTTCATGCCGGACTGTGCGGCGGCGTTGCGCGAGCGAAGGAATTGTTGCTCGGGGATAGCTCTGCCGTCCCAAAGGGTCTTGTCGCGGTTGGCCAGTTCCTGCGCGAGATCGTGCGTAAGGCGCGCCGCCAGATATTCGCTCTTGGCATCGGCAACCTCTCGGCTCTCAAGGACCGCGATCACCTCGTCCTTAAAGACGTCGTCACCGATATTCTTGCGCAACTCTGCTACGGTCCCGGACAGCTTGACCGAGACGTGCGCAATCAGGTCGGCGTTAGGAACGATAGAACCGGGGACGACAAGGCGCCGGGCGATCGTTGCTGGGCCAACCTGCGCCAATTCGATCTGCGCGAGCTTGATCTGCTCGTCGCTCATCGGTAGCGCTCCCGCGACAGGCTCGGGCGTTGCCTGCATGGCGGAGTTCGCCGTGTTGTGCTGCTGGCCTATGCCAATTGCACGTTGAACGGTCGTCGATAGGCCGGGCGCGAGCGCAAAAATCGCCGCTCCTGCCAGAAACGAGAAAACATTAATGGTTGAACGGCTTGCCATAGCGCCTTCCGACGCGGGCCCGGCGCGAACGCCGGCCCATCGTCACAGATATTTGGAAATGGCCTTGAACTCGTCGACGACGGCCACCGTGGATTTCCCGGTTCCGTTCGCTGCGATATCAAGGCAATGGTCAACGTGATCGTGGATCAGCGCGCGCTTGGCCTCTCCAACGGCTTTCTCGACGGCATGAAGCTGCTGGGCGAGATCGAGGCAAGAACGTCCTTCATCGAACATCTCAATGACACGGCGAAGATGCCCTTCGGCGCGCTTCAATCGCTTGACGATATTCGGATGGGTTTCGTGAACGTGATCATGCGCCATTGGGGAAGTGTATCCCCCCGGGGGGATGAGACAAGCGTAGCTTGGTCACATGCCGGCGCGCTGTAGCACGTGTCGAGACACGGCGATGCAACAGCCATGACTTATCCTTTCGCCGGTTCGGGCTTGAGGTCGGACGATGCCGCGGTGACTGTTTTCTCGGGCGTCGGCAGAAGGCGGGCCGAGTTGAGGATGAACACCAGCTCCGAGACGACATGGATGCCGGCAGCCAGCAACGGATTGAGGAATCCGAAGGCGGCAAGCACGATGCCGAGGGTGTCGACGCCGATGGTGCCGGCGAAGTTCTGCCAGATGATGCCCCTTGTCCTTCTGGCGACGGCGAGCGTTTCGGTGAAGCGCTCGAGATCGTTGCCGAGCAGCACCACATCGGCGCTCTCCTGAGCGACGTCGGTGCCGGACCCCATGGCGACGCCGACATCGGCTTCGGTAAGCGCGGGCGCGTCATTGACGCCATCGCCGACCATGGCGACCTTCCGCTTCTGCTCGACGAGGGCCTGGACGCGCGCCAGTTTGTCCTCGGGGAGCAGTTCCGCCTCGATGTCCTTGATGCCGAGCGCAGCGCCGACAGCGAATGCCACGCGCTGCGCATCACCCGTGAGCAGGACCGTTCGGATACCCATTCGGTGCAAGGCTTCGATAGCGCGCTTGGCTTCGGGTCGGACGGTATCCGCGACCGCGATAGAGCCGAGTAGGCGGCCGTCACGGGCGACGAAGACTTCGGAACCCACGTCGCCGCCACCGGGGGCGGCCGGCACGCCGATCCCATTGTCCGCCATCCAGGCGCGGTTGCCGACGAGAATGGCGGTCTCAGCGACCTTGGTCATGATGCCACGGCCCGGTGTGTAGGCGAAGCTCGTCGGCTCGATCACGTTACGGCCCCGGCTGCGGGCGTGGGCGACAATCGCCTTGCCGAGCGGGTGCTCGGAGCGCAGCTCGGCCGTGGCAGCAGCGTCGAGAAGCTCATCACCGGTCGTGCCGGCAACGGGTACAACTTGCTGCACTTCGGGCCGCCCGAAAGTCAGCGTACCAGTCTTGTCGAGCACCACCGTGTCGACATGACCCAAGGTCTCCAGATGTACGCCGCCCTTGACGATGGCGCCAAGCCGGGCTGAGCGGCCGATGCCGCCCAGAATGGCGAGCGGCGTGCCGGCGGCGATGCCGCAGGCGCCGGCGACAATGATCACCGAGATCGTTGAATAGATGTTGTGCGTAATCAGGAACGTCAGGACGGCGGCGCCGAGTGCAAAGTAGACGAGATAGCCGGCTAGGCGATCGGCGAGACGCTGAACCGGCGCACGGGACTTCTCAGCCCGCTCAACCGCCTCGATGATCTTGCCGTAGCTCGTGTCACGGCCGATGCGCTCGGCGGCAATCTCCAGCGCGCCGGATTGGTTGATGGAGCCGGCGAAGACCTGAGTGCCCGCCGTCTTCTCGACCGGCATGGACTCACCCGTGATGCGGGATTCGTCGACGAAGGAATGACCCGAGAGTACGGCGCCGTCGACAGAAATCCGGCCACCGGGCGCGACCAGGATGGCGTCGCCAACCGACAATTCCTCCGCCGAGAGGGATCGGATCGAACCGGCACGGCGGACCGAGACCTCACGCGGCAAGAATTCGAGCAGGTCGCGGATCGCCTTGCGGCCACGGCCCACGGTCAGGCCTTCCAGCACCTCGGCGACGAGAACGAACAAGGTGATGACGAGCGCCGTGAAGAACTCGCCGATGGCGGCTGCCGCGATGATCGCGATCGTCATCGACAGCTCCATGGTCATGCGGCGCTCGAGAACGTTCTCGAGCGCTTCCTTGAGGATCGGCCAACCGCCGATCAGAAGGCCGACGACACCGATGACACTGACCGCCGGGAATGGCTCCCAGACCCGGAACCACACCGCCGCGGCAGCGATCGCGACGAGGCCGATGCGCACGGCCTCCGGCCATTCAAAGGAATGGTCATGATCATGCTCGTGTTCATGATCGTCATGATCATCATGATCGTGATGATGGGGCGCGGCGGCCGGTGCGATGGTATGTGCTTCGGCGGTATCAGCCAGCGTTCGGCGATGCGCGACGTCCTGGACGGCCATGATGGCAAACTCCGCTGTTATTTCAGGTAGGCGCGCACGACATCGATGAGCTCGGCGGCGCCTTCGTTGCGCTGATCCTTGGCCAGCGTGTGGTCGGCGACGTGCAGCAGGATGTGATCCTCGACCACCTCAGCCATCAGGCCGTTGATGGCGCCGCGGACACCGGCGATCAGTTGCAGCACGTCGGCGCAGCCCTTTTCATCTTCCAGGGCTCGCTCAATGGCCTCCATCTGGCCGCGGATGCGGCGCACGCGATTGAGCAGCTTTGCTTTTTCCCGGGTGGTGTGCGACATGCGGCCTTCCTTTGGCTTATAGTATACCCCCCTATGTTATAATCAAGGCCCGCGGCATTGCTGCCGCGAGCGAGTAGGCGGCCTTTCGGACGCTCGGGCAAGACGCCGCTGCTTGAGATTCAATGGATGCCATCCAACTCGCATCCATGCTTCGTCGGCTGAGTTGGATCTGGTTCGCGCAAGTCGGGTTACGCGGCAGCGCTGCAACTATGGTTGTGACAGCGCGCGCTGCTCATGTTGCTTTCGCCAGCCGTACCGGGTCATGCCCGGCGGCTTGTACACCGAGAGTACCGCAGGCACGAGCAACACCAGCAGACCGCCAGAAGCGTGGAGCACGAGTTGGATCCCAGCCGCGCGAAGATCGGCGCGGGACAACGTCGCCTCTGCCGAAAGGCGTGCGGCAATTAGCTCCATCTTGACCAGTAGGACGATGGTGGCAAAGACGTTTAGCAATAGTTTTATCAAGACCCAGTAGTGCCGGAACAAGCCCCACGGGGTGCCCACCGACTGAATAACACCCGTTAGTAGAGAAGCGAACGCGAACGCGAGGATGACGAGCCTGGCGATCAAGTCCATCGCCAGATAGGCGGCACGCACCATCGGATCATTCTGGCTGGTCAGGCCGGCAACCGCGAGAGCCAGGAAGCCAGCGATCGCGCCGAGCAAGCCGACCGAAGAGACGACATGCGCAGTGAGTGCAAACTTGCGCAGGCGCGGTGCCATGGTCATCAGTGGCTACGCTCCGCCGCCGAGTGGCCGCTGAGGCCACCGGCGGTGGGTATGCTGTGGCCGCCGCTTACGTGAATCAGGACGACCAACAGCAAGGCCACAAGGCCGACCACGATTCCGGACACCTTCACCCAACGCGGCGCGCCCGGGTAGGAACGTGGGTCGGCCATGTGCGTCTCCTTGTTGTTGCGTAGGTGTAAAAATGGACGCGAGGTGCGAAACGAGACAATATGTCCAGAATCTTGTCAACGAACAGGCCGATGCGAATGTTCGTTACGGGACAATCTGCTCGATTTGACCGGGAATAATATGGCGATGGCGAAAAGACCGATCGACCGCCGCGTCGCCCGCACCAGGGCGATGCTGCAAAAGGCTCATATCTCCTTGATCCTCGAAAAGGGCTACGAGGCGATCACCGTCGATGACATTTGCGAGGCGGCCAATGTCGGTCGATCGACGTTCTACGCCCACTACACGAGCAAGGATGATTTAAGACGGAACGGCCTTGAGAATTTGCGGAGCCTGCTCGTGGATCGGCAGAAGAATGCTTTGGCAAAACCAAGGGAGACCAGAGACCGAAGCTTGGGCTTCAGCCTGGCTATGTTCGAACATGCCCGCGACCATATTGACCTCTACCGGACGCTGGTTGGCGGCCGCGGCGGCGTCATCGCTCTTGGCACCATTCGCCAGATACTCTCCGATCTGGTGCGCAACGAGCTTGCCGCGACTGCTGACAAGAAGTCGGCCGACGTTATCCCGCGCGAATTTGCCGTCCAGTACGTCGTTGGCGCTTTCATGGCCGTGATGACCTGGTGGCTTGACAGTGGCGCCAAGCTGCCGCCCCATCGGATGGATGCGATGTTTCGGCGTTTGGCGACCGAGGGCGTGGTGCCGTCGTATTCTTGAAGGGGGCGGAGTTTCGATGGGTCCAGCTCAGAGCCGCGTCACGCGCAGTCGTAACGCATTGCCTACCACGCTCACCGACGACAGCGCCATCGCGGCGGCGGCAATGATCGGCGAGAGCAGGATGCCGAAATGGGGATAGAGGATCCCTGCGGCGATCGGAATACCGGCAGCGTTATAGATGAACGCGAAGAAGAGATTCTGCCGAATGTTGCTCATCGTCGCCTGCGACAGCCGACGGGCGCGAATGATGCCGCCGAGATCGCCTTTCAGTAGCGTGATGCCGGCACTCTCCATTGCAACATCGGTGCCGGTTCCCATGGCGATACCGACTTCGGCGGCGGCGAGCGCTGGCGCGTCATTGACGCCGTCGCCGGCCATCGCGACGATTCGCCCGGCCTTCTGCAACTTGGCGACCACGGCACTTTTCTGATCGGGGAGGACCTCCGCCTCGACATCGGTGATACCGAGCTTCCGCGCCACGGCATTGGCCGTGGTCCGGTTGTCTCCGGTCAGCATGATCACCATGATGCCTTCCGCAGCGAGTGCCTTTAGCGCATCCGGCGTCGATGGCTTGACCGGATCGGCGATAGCGAACAGCCCGGCCAGCTTCCCGTCGATCGCGATGTTGATGACGGTGGCGCCTTCCTCACGCAGACGCTCGGCTTGTTCACGCAGCGACTCGGTCTCGACATCGAGAGATTTTAGGAAATTCGAATTGCCGAGGAGCACGATTTTGCCGTCGACGGCGCCGATTGCGCCTTTGCCGGTCGGCGAATCGAATTCTTTCACTTTGCCCAAATCCAGGTTGCGCTCCTTGGCGGCGCGAACGATGGCGTCGGCAAGCGGATGTTCACTGGCGCGTTCGACGCTCGCCGCGAGCCGCAGGATTTCGTTTTCCTCAAACCCAGCGGCGGCAACGATGGCAACAACCTTCGGCTTGCCTTCGGTCAATGTGCCCGTCTTGTCAACCACGAGCGTATTGACCTTTTCCATGCGCTCCAACGCTTCGGCATTCTTGATCAGGACACCCGCCTGCGCGCCGCGTCCGACGCCAACCATGATCGACATCGGCGTTGCAAGCCCGAGCGCGCACGGACAGGCGATGATCAATACGCTGACGGCCGCGACCAGGCCGAACGCCATGCGCGGTTCCGGTCCAAACCAAGCCCAGGCGCCGAAAGCGATCAGTGCAGCGACGATCACGATCGGCACGAACCAGCCGGAAACCTGATCGGCGAGCCGCTGGATCGGTGCGCGCGAGCGCTGCGCATCCGCGACCATCTTGACGATCTGCGAAAGCAGCGTGTCGCGTCCTACCTTGTCGGCGCGCATCACGAAGCCGCCGGATTGATTGAGCGTGCCTGCGATCACTTTGCCGCCGACTTCCCTGGTGACCGGCATGGATTCGCCGGTCACAAGGGACTCGTCGAGCGAGGAACGGCCGTCAAGGATGACGCCGTCCACCGGCACTTTTTCGCCCGGGCGGACGCGCAGTTTGTCGCCGACCACCAAGCTATCGATCTGCACCTCATGATCGGCGCCATCGTTGCCGATACGACGGGCGGTCTTCGGCGCCAGTTCGAGCAGCGCCTTGATCGCTCCAGAGGTTGCTTCGCGGGCACGCAGCTCCAGAACTTGACCAAGCAGCACGAGGACCGTGATGACCGCGGCAGCCTCAAAATAGACCGCAACCGCGCCGCCAAGCCCACGGAAGGTTGCCGGGAAAACATCGGGCGCGACGGTGCCGATGACACTGTAGACGTAGGCCACGCCGGTGCCCATCGCGATCAAGGTGAACATGTTGAGATTGCGCGTCACCAATGATTGCCAGCCGCGCACGAAGAACGGCCAACCGGCCCAAAGGACAACCGGCGTCTCGAAAACCAGCTGAATCCAGTTCGACAGGGGCTGATCGAGCCAGCCGTGACCGCCGACGAGATGGCCGCCCATTTCCAGAATGACCGCTGGAAGGGCAAGCACCCCGCCGACCCAAAAGCGCCGCGTCATATCAGCGAGTTCGGGGTTAGGCGGCGTATCCAAACTGGCCACCTCGGGCTCCAGCGCCATGCCGCAGATCGGGCAGGTTCCGGGACCGACCTGACGGATCTGCGGATGCATCGGGCAGGTGTAGATCGCGCCTTCCGGCACAGCGGTCTTCGGCTCGCTTTTGTTCAGATATGCTTGCGGGTTGGCAGCGAATTTGGTTCGGCAGCCGGCCGAACAGAAATGAAAGGTGTCGCCGCGGTAATCGAACCGGTGTTGGCTGCTTGCGGGATCGACGCTCATCCCGCAGACGGGATCGCGCACGGTTGCCTTGGCGTCAGTGTGACGCTCAAGGTGAGCGTGACCGGAGTGATCGTGGCTTCCGCCGCAGCAGCCGGAACTCTTTGCAGCGCCGTTTACATTTGCGTCTCCGGCTTCCGTCATCGCATTCTCCATCGCACTTGCAACCGATACCTGGTAGGGGTATGTAGGCGGCATGAGAAAAGACATCAAGGCATCCTGTCAAAAACGCCTGAGCCGCATCGAGGGCCAGGTTCGCGGCCTCTCAAAAATGGTCGATGAGGATCGGTATTGCATTGATATCGTCACGCAGATATCGGCTGTGCGTGCCGCGCTGCGCAAGGTGGAGGAGGAGATCCTGAAGGATCACGTCGCGCATTGCGTGGAGCATGCCATCGCGAGCGGCGATAGGTCGGACCAGCGCAAGAAAATCGCGGAACTCATGGCGGTCGTGGGTCGTGCGGACCGATAATGGACCCAATTTAGTGTGTACGTCTTGGCCTGCGTGAAGTTTGAGCCTAAGCTTACATCCGGGAATCCCCTGGACGGCGAGAACCGGATCTTGATGCTAGTGCGTTTGACGAGAGCTGGACGGGTGAGGGCAGGGAAATTCCTTGCGCTGGTCTACGCGCTTTGCGTCCTCGCGCCGTCGTTGAGCTTCGCGCTCGCCGACGGAGCGCTGGCCGCGCCGTGTCTCACCGACGACGACCATGCCTTGGGCATCATGCATGTCCACAACGCGAACTCTGTCCGGCATGTGCATGACGACGGCCGCGTCCACGACCATTCCGATCGCTCGCATGCCGCCCAACACGCAGACGTAGCGGCTGCTCCTCATTCGGACGTGACAGCAGCTATTCAGGTTCCGTCGCCTCCTGCCCACGACGGTCACAAGGCTCCCGGCGCGCAATGCTGCGGCATGGTCTGCATCAGCGCGCTGCCAGCGACATCGACTGAATTCGTCAACCCGTCCGTACTGATTTCCCGTTGCGCCCCGGAGACCTATCGGAGCGTTGAGGGCAAGGCCCCTCCGACTCTCTACCGTCCCCCCATTTCCTGATCTGATCGACACGACGCGGTGCCCGCTGAGGGCACGCGCACCTGTGGTTCATCGTCAGTTCGGGAAACGAATTATGCTTGCGCAGTTTGGGGCGAAAATCGCCGCCGTCCGCACGGTGGCCGCCAGGCTATTCAGAAGACGCCACGCAGTACCTGCCGCCGTTGCGGCCGCCGCCCTAACTCTGGGAGGCTGCCTGCCGACGACAGTGCCATTGGTTGGGGCCGATCCCGCCGATCCCGGCGCCAAAGTCGCGGGCGTCGGCTACCGCTCGACCATCGCTCCCTACAGCAGTCTCCGCCCCGCGGCTCCGGCGCCCTGGCGGGAGCAGAATGATCGCGTTGCTCCGACACCGAAATCGGACCGGTAGGAGCGACAGATGCAGGCAGCGCCCGAAATCAATCCCGGTCCAACGAACCGCCTCCAGATCACGTCGAGGCATGTCGCGGCCGTTCTCGCGGGTCTCTTTTTGTCCGGATGCGCGATCTTCTCTCAGGACGGCGGGATGACGGTCGTCGCCGACGTCGCCGGTGAAACGATCAGAAAGGACGTGATCTCCATCCGAACCGCGGACGACGCCGAACGCGCCCAAGAGATCGTTCGTCGGCTCCTGCGGCAGACGCTTACGGTGGACTCGGCCGTCCAGATCGCGCTGCTCAGCAATCGCGGCCTGCAGGCCGCCTACAACGAGCTCGCCCTCGCCGAAGCCGATCTGATCGGAGAGAGCCTGCCGCCGAACCCGACGTTCTCGATCTCGCGCATTTCCGGAAACGGCGCGCTCGAGATCGAGCGGCAGGTGGTCGGCGACATCCTGGCGCTCGCGACCTTGCCGTTCCGCTCGGAGATAGCGCGGCAACGATTCCAGAAAGCGCAGCTTCGCGCCGCTGAGGAGACGCTGCGGCTCGCCGCCGACGTGCGGCGCGCCTACTACCGGGCGATCGCCACCAACGAACTCGTTGGGCTGCTGACCGACGCCAAGTCGACCGCGGAATCCACTGCGCAGCTCGCCGAAAAGCTCGGGCAGACCGGATCACTGAACAAGCTCGACCAGGCCCGGGAGCAGGTCTTCTACGCCGAGACGACAGCCGAGCTCGCGACGCTGCGGCAGGATGCGACGAGCGCGCGGGAGCGTCTCATCCGTCTGCTCGGACTCTGGGACGGGGATACGGGAATCCGATTGCCTCTAAAACTGCCGGTGCTTCCGCAGCGGCCCCGAGCGCTGCCACGCATCGAGGTCGACGCCGTCGAGCACCGCATCGACCTGCAGATGGCCCGCATTGAGCTCGGCGCCTTGGCGAAGTCACTCAATCTCACCGAGGCTACCCGCTTCGTCACCCTGCTCGACGTCGCGGGCATCGACCGCAAGACTCGCGATCCGGATACGCCACCGTTCCGCGAACGCGGCTTCGACGTTCAATTCCAGATTCCGATCTTCGATGGCGGCGAGGTCCGCGTACGGCAGGCGGCCGAGACCTACAACCAGGCCTTCAATCGGTTGACGGAAAAGGCTGTCAACGTCCGCTCGGAGGCGCGCGACGCCTACAGGGTCTACCGCTCGACCTACGACATCGCGGGCCACTACCAGCGCGAGGTGCTGCCGCTGCGCAAGATCATCTCCGACGAGATGCAGCTTCGCTTCTCGAGCATGCAGGTCGACGTTTTCGCCCTGCTGACGGAAGCGCGGCAGCGGATCGCGGCGCTGCGCGCAGCCATCGAGGCCAAACGCGATTTCTGGCTGGCGCAATCGGAATTGCAGACTGCCATCAACGGGGGCGGTGGCAGCGAGACTCAACAACGAACCCGCCCGTCGACGAACGTTCAAGCGAGTGGCGGCGGCGGACATTGAAGGAGATGAGCATGCTATCGCGAAGAGGATTCCTTGGTACGGCGGCGCTGGTAAGCGCTACCGCCGTGAGCGGCCGGGTGCAGGCGGCCAACATTCCGGAAGCGCCGACCATGGACAAGGTGACGATGCAGCCGCCGCTCCATCCGACGAGCGGTCCTGATTACCGGCCCGTCGTCACCTTGAACGGCTGGACGTTGCCGTGGCGGAAGAACGGTGACTGGAAGGAATTCCATCTCGTCGCCGAACCCGTGGTGCGCGAATTCGCCGAAGGGATGAAGGCGAACCTATGGGGCTACAACGGCCAAGCGCCGGGACCGACGATCGAAGCGGTCGAGGGCGACAAGGTACGCATCTTCGTCACCAACAGGCTGCCCGAGCACACGACAGTCCACTGGCACGGCATGATCCTGCCGAACGGCATGGACGGTGTCGGCGGCCTCAATCAGCCGCACATCCCGCCCGGCAAGACCTTCGTCTACGAATTCGAGCTGAAGAAGAGCGGGACCTTCATGTACCACCCGCATTCCGACGAGATGGTGCAGATGGCGATGGGCATGATGGGCATGTTCATTGTGCATCCGCGCGACCAGACCTTCCGGCCGGTCGACCGCGACTTCGTCTTCATCATGAGCACGTATCTGATCGATCCCGGCACCTACCTGCCGAAGGTCAACGAGATGACCGATTTCAACATGTGGACCTGGAACAGCCGCGTATTCCCGGGCATCGATCCGCTGCCGGTCCGCCTCGGCGACAAGGTGCGCGTGAGAATGGGCAATCTCACCATGACCAATCATCCGATCCATCTGCACGGCCACAGCTTTGCGGTCAGTTGCACGGACGGAGGCTGGGTGCCCGAGAGCGCGCAATGGCCAGAGGTCACGATTGACGTGCCGGTCGGCGCGATCCGCACATTCGACGTCCTCGCCGACAACCCCGGCGACTGGGCGTTCCACTGCCACAAGGCCCATCACACCATGAACGCGATGGGCCACGACATGCGGAACATGATCGGAGTTTCCAAGAAGGATCTCGCGAAGGCGGTCGGCAAGCTCGCGCCCGACGCGATGGTCATGGGCTCGACAGGCATGGCCATGGGCGAGATGGAAATGCCGATGCCCGACAACACTCTCATGATGATGACGGGCTCTGGCCAATTCGGGCCGATCGAAATGGGAGGCATGTTCTCGGTGATGAAGATCCGCGAAGGCATGGCGCGTGACGACTACAGCGATCCCGGGCCCTACAAGAATCCCCCCGGCACTGTTGCCTATGAAATCGATGCGCCCCAAGCCGAACCGCCGCGGCAGGGCAAACCGAAGGAGGCGACGAAACCTGCCGAGATGAAGGGAATGAAAGGGATGAAAGGCATGAAGGGCATGTAGCCACACGTACTAAGAAAGGAGACGAACTATGAAGACGCTAAACCGGACCGGCGTCGCGCTGGTCGCGACGCTGCTGCTCTCGGTCACGGCCCTCGCCAGCGAGGGACCGCCGGATCAGCATCACGGCGCCTCGTTTTCGGCCGGCCAACCGGGCGATGCCACGAGGCCGTCCAGGATCGTTCAGGTCACGATGATCGAATCCGACGGCAAGATGCTGTTCTTGCCGAACAGGATCGACGTCAAGAAGGACGAACAGGTCAAGTTCATCCTGCGCAACAGCGGTGAACTCGACCACGAATTCGTCCTCGGCACCACGAAGGAGAATCTCAAACATGCGGAAATGATGAGGAAGACCCCGGACATGGAACATGATGATGCGAACGGTAAGCGTCTTGCTCCTAAGCAGACCGATCAGATCGTGTGGAAATTCAGCAAAGTCGGCGATTTCGAATATTCCTGCCTGATCCCCGGTCACCGGGAAGCGGGAATGACCGGCACGATCGGTAAGTCAAACCCCGAAAGGAAAGAAACATGAAGAATACCAAACTTGCAGCAACAACCCTGGCACTCTCGCTGTTCGCTTCGCTCGCGGCATCCGCACAGGACGCGATGGTCAAGGGCGAGGTGAAGAAGATCGATCAGACAGCCGGCAAGATCACGCTCAACCACGGCCCGATCAAGAATCTGGACATGACCGACGAGAACATGACGATGGTGTTCCGCGTGCAGGACCCGGCGATGCTCAAGCAGGTCAAGGTAGGTGAAAAGGTCCAATTCGCCGCCGAGCGCGGTAACTCCGGCATCACCATCACCAAGATCGAAAAGAGCAAATAGGTCCTGAGCGGGCGCCCGGCTTACCTGCCTAGCTATGCAGGTTGCGCTGTGCGCGCGTCATAGCCGTCGTCTACGGACCCGGCTCGCAAAGGGTTGCGGATAAGCCTCTTTCCGCAACCCTCGCAATCCCTTGTGTCCACCTTATAGGCGAGTGTCCATGGCCTTGACTCATCCTGATGCAATCACCGACAGCGGTAAGAATCCACTGCGCAAGCTCCTGCGAGGTTATTTGGCTCGTCGCCGCTCGGCGTTGTACTTTTTGTCGGGAGCAATCAGTGCTTTTGGCCTCGCCCTGAGCTGGAGCTGGCTAACCGGCGACGGACTACTCCCGATCGTGGTGTTCGTGCCTTGCCTGTAGGGATGTTCATGCCCGGCAGTGAACAATTACGTCGAGCATTCGACGTTCGTTGAAACTTATCAGCCAAACGATCTGCAATCCTAAAGGAGAAACTACGTGTCCAAGATGATGACCACCCTAGCGGCGATTACCATGTTGGCGGCAAGCTTGTTGAGCGGTGCCGCATATGCCCATCCTGAACTCCAATCGGCCGATCCCGCTCCGGGAGCGGCCACGACGACGTCGCCCAAGCAGATACGGATCACGTTCAACGAAGACGTGATCACGAAGATGTCCGGTGTGGAGGTGAAGGACCAAACCGGCAAAATCATTGCGACCGGGAAGGCGATGTCCGACCCGGCCAATAAAAAGCTGCTGATCGTACCAGTCAGCGAACAATTATCGCCAGGCGACTACAAGGTCGAATGGCACGCGGTTTCCGACGACACCCACAGAGTCAAAGGCAGTTTTTCGTTCAGCGTGGCGCACTGATGATCGATCTCGGACTCGTCGCCGCCCGGCTTCTGCACTACGTGGCGGTGACAACGCTTGCCGGCGTGTCGTTCTTTCCTCTGTACGCCTATGTGTTTGCCGAACCGAAGGAGCTATCCCGCCGCCGGCAAGCGGTTCTTCTCTTCGTCGGCGCTGCTGCGTTGCTCAGCGGCCTGCTTTGGTTCGTGTTCTCGGTCGCAAACATGAGCGGGACTTTGACCGATGTTGCCGATCAAGAGGTTCTGTGGACGGTCTTGAACGAAACGAACTTCGGCGGTGTTTGGATGGGGCGAATGCTTCTCTCTGTTCTCATTATCGGCGTAACGGCCGTCCGTCCGTTCCGGACGGGCATCGCCGGGCGAGATCTGGTAACGGCATTTCTTGCGGCGGCGCTGTTGGCGTCGTTGGCCGGTACGGGTCACGCCCAAATCGAGGAAGGGTGGACGAAGGTTGTCCACATCGCGTCCGACGCAGTGCACCTTCTAGCCGCCGGCGCATGGCTCGGTGGGCTAGTTCCACTCGGCTTCATCCTCCTCGACTATTCGAGGGGGGACAAGGAGCCGATAGTCGACGTGGAGCAGGTTCTGATGCGGTTCTCAAGTATGGGCTACGTCGCGGTGGCCACGCTCATCGTTTCGGGCCTCGTCAACAGCTGGTTTCTTGTCGGCTCGGTCTCTAGTCTGCTCAGGACTCCGTACGGGCAGATCCTTCTCGGGAAGCTGGCGCTGTTTGCTGCAATGCTTGCGCTCGCCGCCGCGAACCGCTTCTGGCTCGTCCCGCGGTTGATCAAGACGCGAGAAGATTCCGGCGAGCCGGCTGGGTGGCTCGGAAGGTTGCGTTACCATGTGGTTGGCGAGCAATCCTTGGGCCTGCTGGTTCTTCTTGCAGTCTCTGTTTTGGGGACCATGCGGCCGGCGGTAGGCCAATGATGCGTCGGGATTTCCGACGGCCGCATGCTGCGAAGCTAAGGATACGGCTCTGGGCTTCTATTCCAGACGGCGCGATCAGAGCTTGCCCTCAGTGCGCTACCTCGAACGAATACTCGCCCTTCACGTGGTGGGTATCTTGGGAAACCGCATGCCACATGACCGTATAACGTCCCGCCGTCAGCGGCCGCGGTAGCGGAACGACGAGTTGCCGTTGATCCGCAGGATCATTCACCGGCACCCCAATGGCGACAGACTTCCCGGCCTCGTCCTTGAGTTCGAGGCCGGAGAACTTCGCGATCACGCCCTCGCTGAAATTCAGCTTGATCTCCGTGGGGGAGGCCTTGCTAGGAACATCCGTTGCAGGGCTGATGTACGTCAGTTTGGGATGAGCATCAGCCGAAGTGGCAAGCGCGCCAATCGCCACAGCTGCGAGCGCAGCTATCGCTATCGTATTCCGCGACATTTTAGTTCCCTTCCTGTAAATAGATCGGTGAGTAGGATTTCAACCGCTCTGTTGTCGGGGCGCAGGCTACCAACCCCGATAATTGTAGCCGGAGCCGTAATACTGAGGCCGCGAATAGTAGGATCGCGGATATCCATGGCCATCGTCATGGAGATCCCGAAGGGCGCGATGATAGGCACGATGCTCGCCACGACTGTAAAAACCGTATTCGTGAGCGCGTTCGTGCGCGCCCGACAGTTGGTCGTGGAACCGATCGTGAGAGTTGTAGCCGTAGTTTTCGTCGTCGTGAGCCAGAGCCGGCAGCACGGGCAGGCTCAACACCACGGCAGCCGCTAGAAACACTTTTCCTAAGGTCATGGTTTCCTCCGTTTGTTGCGTTGCCCATAGTTGCGCGGGCTCGCCAACGTTAACTTCCTAAGGGGGAGAACCTAACCGGCTCGATATGAACCCAGGCCGAACGGGTAGTTCAACGACGGCTTGTTTTGAGTTTGCCGATCTTCGCCGCTGGCATTCGTATGAATTGCGCGCCCATTCGTTTCTGGTATCCGCCCGCAGAATGTTTCCTGGCCCATGTCAGAAAGAGTCGCAATCGATCGTCCTTGGGTTCGAACACCAAGGCAAGAACGCGAGGACTGGAACATGTTCCTTTTGCTCCAGGGGACGCGATGACTCACTGCCTCGAGACCGCGGCAAGCATGTCGAACCGGCGCGCTTCAGGCTGATGATGGCGTGACCCGAGATTTGCGCCGAACGCGCCACGGATGGCGAGCGGCTGGGCGGCATGGACGATTGCGTGCAGGCCTGCAAACGGTATGCGGAAACGTGCAGCTCGATCGTAGACCAAGGGTGGGCGACGGCATCGGCCATGGCGTCCGCTGGTCGGCGGATGCCGGACACTTCCCGGCTTGAGGCTAGACTTTTGGAGGGGTGCCCGGCCTCGCATGGTTCAGTAAGAGTGGCGATCTGATCATTCGCTGTGGATTCATCGTCGGCGGCGGAGTGAGCTAACTCTAGCGCGACTGTATTGCAGTGGAACGGTAAGCAGCGTCTTTAAAGAGGCATGCTCACCGTTCCCCGTATTTCGCTATATCGCGATCTTCCCGCTGGCCATCAGGGGGCCGGACTGATCGACTGTACCGTATAGGTGTTACCGGATCCGCTCAGGGTGAAGTTGACCTTGTCACCTGTCTTGAGCTTCGCAAGATCGATAGAAGGAGCGACTGCGAATTCCATCGTCATTGCCGGCCATTTGATGGCGGGGATCGGACCATGATCGAATGTAACCTTGTGGTTCGCGGCGTTCAGGGCGGTGACGGTGCCGGTTCCGTTCGCGGTTGTCGCCTTTTTCGTATCGTTCATCATATCATTCATGCCCGGCATCTTCTTCGTGTCGGACATGCCGCCCTGAGCCAGAGCCCCGCTCATCTGCAACGTCAATACTGCGCCTACCAACGTTGAGGCGAGTACGCTGGCGCGCAGGATGCGATTGGGGTGGTCAACAAGCATAGATATTCTCCTCTGGGTTCTGATGGCGAGCCGCCATGACTACTTAATTCGCAAGGTGAGCCCGCCCGGTTACAAGCTCACGGGTTCGTGAAGACATCCGCAACGTGACCTGCAAAGTCTGGATCTGGTGCCGGCCAGGATGTGGTGCGAGCGGCGGGAAGTCATGGGCGCGACGCTCCGCGGAAAGTCCGAGCAAATTGGAATGTATTGGACTGCATTATGCCCTTTCATGCGGAGGAGCGTGGTGCATCACCCAGAGTTCGACAACCGCGATTGCCGCGATGACCAGCCCCACCGCCAGGTGGACTTGCATAGCCTCCGTGTCGCCGTGGAAGCGGAGGATCCACGGACACGCCGCCAACCACAAGCCGATAGCGAGATTGAGCCATTCCTCGGTTTCGATGAAGCTCGGAATAGTAACCGAGGCGAAAAGGTCGCCAATTGAGAAGATCGCGATGACACTGATCGCAGTACCTGCAATCCACGATGTATGCCATCCGAGGTCGGACGTAAATCCGAATATCCAAGGCGACAAAAACAGGAACACGCCCAAGGCGAGATTGCTGATATCGATGAACGCTTCGGTTCTTCTGTTTAGGTTGAACATTGTGATCTCCTTTGACGAGGACCACGCAATGCAGTTTCAACGGAAATCATAATCCCGTTTGTTGAGGGTATTCCAGCGATTTCCTCCTCCCCCGCACCCCGTATTTTTCTCGTCCTTGATGTAACCGGGCGGTCGTTCCTTCCGAACTAAAATAGAAGAGCAGGCTGGCCGCAAAAGATCGGGAGGCCACTTCCGAGGAAGGGACGGGTGTGTCGCCGCACCGTCGTAGGCGAGGCCTATGAGCGCCGTTGTGCGTCTGCACAAACATCGACAGTTTAACATAGGGTCGTGCTCGTTCGCGGAGCCGGAGGCCAAATTTCAAGGTAATCCGCGACGGTTTTTGAACCCGTCAGGTATCGACCGGGAGGCTGACAAATGAGCGTAAACATGCTCTTCGGAGGCGCCGCAATTTCAATCGTCTTGGTGTCGTGGGGTTTCTACCTTCTCGTCGTGCCGAAAGGCTGGCGGGAATGGACTCGGGCAGGAATAGTGCAAGCCTTCTTTATTGCGTTTTATGCCGAGATGTATGGATTTCCTGTCACGATTTACCTGCTCGCCCGCATCTTCAACCTCGATGTTGCGGGCGATGTTTGGGACGGCAATCTCTGGGTCTATCTGACAGGCAGCCGATGGGCGATGCCAGCCTCGATGACCGTCGGGTACACTCTTGTCGTCTTTGGAGCTCTGTTGCTGATCGCCGGGTGGCGTGAGGTACACCGAGCGAGCGCAAAACGGCGCATTGCCACCCGAGGTCCTTACGCCCTGATGCGCCATCCACAATACACCGCCATTTTCCTCGCGCTGTTTGGCGAAGGTGTGGTGCACTGGCCGACGCTCTTTTCACTGACGGCATTTCCGATCATCGTCATTGCATACTCGCTCCTGGCTCGAAAGGAAGAGCAGCAGATGATGAAAAAGTTCGGCGACAAATATCGGGTCTACCAACAGCGAGTGCCGATGTTCTTGCCCGATCGGAACGATTGGGGAAGTGTTTTCCGCGATTACCAAATTTGAGGGCAATGAATAGCAAAGCCTCCTAGCGACCATTACCGACCTACCAAGCTTCGACGCCGCCCATTTCACGGAGATTTGGGCGCAGTACCCGAGAGCTTCAGCTAAAGTGAAGATCAGATAGGCCGGTCAGTCCACGAACGGAGAATTCGCATGTCGGACAAACTGCACACAGTGACGCGCCGGAATGCGCTGGCTTTAGTGGCCGCTTTTCTCGTTTTGCAACGGTCTCCCGCCGAAGCCGAATCCCCGGCGATCCTGGTTCATAAAGATCCAAATTGCAGTTGCTGCGCCGGTTGGGTGCGGCATCTCAAGGACGCTGGTTTCGCTGTTAGGGTTGAGGAGACCACAAATCTTCAACCCATCAGGAAACGACTGGGTGTGCCAGCCGACCTCGCGGCTTGCCACACAGCTGAGGTCGATGGATACGTGCTGGAGGGGCATGTCCCGGCGGTGGCTGTGCGACGACTCCTGGAACAGCGACCGACCGCCGTTGGGTTAGCCGTCCCCGGCATGCCCGCCGGTTCGCCGGGAATGGAGGGAGGGACACCTCAGCAGTACGACGTCGTCCTCTTCGGTGCGAACGGCCGACAATCCTTTATGCGCTTTTTCGGCGCGGAAACTGTCGGATAAGGCACTCGGCTTCCAGTTAACTGTATGCGCTTTCAGTGCTTTTTCGGGTGCGGGTTGCCGGTTGGCGAACAAGTGAGATAAATGCGCCTTCCAAAGTTTCCCGCCTTGTGTGATGTTGAGTCATGAATCTTCGCCGACTCATCGGTCGTCTGCTCGCGGTCTTTGTGATCGTTGGGTTGGTAGTGGCACCGCTGATAACATCGGCTGCGACAAAGCGGCTGTCTGTCGGCGAGATGAGCGATATGGCCGCCATGAGCGAGGACATGCCGTGCTGTCCGGACAGTCAGAAAAGTAAGGGCTGCCAGGACTGCCCGCTTATCGCGACCTGCATGTTGGCGATCGCTCAGGTTGACCCGTTCCCGACAAACAGTATCCAGGTTTTCTTCCAGGCCCGTAGGCTGTCCTTCGCCCTCATCCACTTGACCGCCGACGGCCTTACTGGCGCCCCTCCGGATCATCCTCCTCGAATCCTGACCTGATCGGCATTATCATGCCGTCGCCTGCTGCGGTCCTGGGCCGCGCAGACAAATGCATGCCGCCGTCGCGGCACGTCAGGACGTCGAGGATTGCATATGAATAGTTACACTTATGCGCGCGCCCTCCAGGTTGCGCTGATCGGCATTGCCGTGACCGGGTCGGCGACGCTCGCACGCGCTGACATCAAAGACTATGAGTTCCAGCTGGTTGATAAGTCCGTCAAGAAGGGCGACGCCGTCATCTCGGTCCGTCTTGTCCACAAGCCCGACGGCAAGCCGGTCCCCGATGCGGTGATCTTCGCCAAGAGACTCGATATGGCGCCGGACGGCATGGAGACGATGAAGACAACGATCGAGCCCATGCCCAGCACCGAACCTGGAATCTATAAGTTCAAGGCTGAGGTGACGATGGAGGGCGGCTGGCGGTTGTCCCTGGCCGCCAAAGTCCAGGGCGAAACCGGCACGGTCGAGAATAAACTCGTTATCAAGGCGACGCCGTGATCCGCTCTGTCGAAATCACCCGGCTCGCCGCAGTCGGAGCAACGATAGCCATGCTGTGGCTCTCCCTGGCGGCGGCTAGTGAGCAGACCATGCCCGGGGCGACGGTGGAAAGCGTTGTCGCAATTGCCAAGCGCCTCAATCCCACGGTGGCGGCAGCCTCGCTCGAATTCGATGCGGCGGTCCACAAGATTGGAACGGCCGGCGTGTTGGCCGATCCGACCCTCATTCTCGAGGCGTGGGACGTCAACCGGCAAGGCGTGGGGCAGCGTCGCATCGGCCTTGAACAAGAAATCAAGCTGTGGGGCAAATACGGCCTCGAGCGCAATGTCGCGCAGGCTGAAGCCGACGCTGCAAAATTCCAGGGCCGCGCAACAGTTATCGATCTGATTGCGCAAGTCGTCGCCGCGCATGGCGAATACAACGCTGCCTATGAAGCCGTCACAATCGCCGTTGAAATCAAGCGGCGCTATGACGAGCTACTCAGCCTGTTGCGGTCGCGATACGGCACAACGTCGGTCGATCAGCAGGACGTCATCAAGGCCGAGATCGAAGCGGCCACCGCCGAGGGCGATGTCATCCGCCGGCAAGGCGAACAGAAAGCTGCGGCGGCCCGGCTGAATGCTCTGATCGGTCGTCCTTCCCTAGCTTCCTTGGCGGCGCCAACCGGCTTTCGGGCCGTCAAAGCAACCAGCCTCGCGCAGGTGCAGGCGCTCGCACGCTCCGCGAACCCGATGCTGGCGCTGGCCGGAGCGCAGAGCAATTCCGCGGCCCAAACCAAATCGCTAACCGATCTCAACTACTATCCCGACGTGACGCTCGGCGCCAAATACGTGCAACGGCCCGGCACGGAAGATACCGGCGAGTTCATGCTGGGCGTCAAGCTGCCGCTCCACTATGAGGTCAAGGATGCCGAGCAACGTGCGGCAGGTGCGCGGCTTGGCGCTGCGCAAGCCCGCAACGAGGCGCTGCGGCTGCGGGTCGATGGACAGGTCGCCGACGCCTGGTTCGGCGTCGATGCGCTGCGCAAGGTCGTGCAGATCTATGCATCGCGCCAACTGCCACCGGCCCGCTCTTCGGTCGACAACGCGCGGAACGGCTTTCAGGCGGGTACGTCCGACCTTTCTTCCGTTTTCGAATCGGAGCGAAGGCTTCGCGCCATACAACTCGATTTGCTGAAGCTCAAGGTGGAGCTGCAGACGAAATACGCGGAGATGGAACGTTTGGCAGGGGGCGCCCTATGAAACGAACCCATGGGGCGTCTTCACGTCGGCGTGAGCGCGTAACCGGTCGCCGCTTTGTTCCGAACTCATTCAGGAAGCGCCAAATGATGCACGTCTCGTGCGCAAGCGCCTGCCAGATTCAAACGCGCTGAGATGGAACGCTTGGCGGGAGATTTGCTATGAGACGGCTAGTAGCCGCTTTCCTGATTGTGTTCGTGATTCTGGCCGCCGGAGCGGCGGGATTGGTCGTCGGTCGCTCGAACGGTCCGCTTCCCGGCTGGCTTGATGCTGTTCTGCCGACCGCAAAACAGGGACCAGCTCAGCCGGAACCTACGGGGCCCGTCATCTACTACCGTGATCCGGATGGCCGGCCAGAGTATTCGCCGACGCCGAAGAGGACTTCGGCGGGCAAGGACTATCTCGCAGTTCGCGCCAGCGAAGACGTGAGTTTCGAGGAAAAGACACCCGAAACGATGACCGCGAAGGGCGGGAATCCAGGCAAAATCCGCTACTACCGTAATCCGATGGGCTTGCCTGACACCTCGCCGACTCCGAAGAAGGATTCGATGGGGATGGACTATCTGCCCGTCTACGAGGGGGAGGAGGACGATTCGTCGGTCAAGGTCAGCGCCGGCAAATTGCAAAAAGCTGGTGTTCAGACCGAGATCGCCGAGCGCCGTACCCTGAATACGGTTGTTCGCGCGCCGGGCACCGTTCAGGAGGACGAGCGCCGCAAAGCGGTTGTGTCGCTGCGGTTCGAAGCTTTCATTGACCGCGTCGAAAACGTTACCACCGGCTCGCACGTCCACAAGGGCGAGCGGCTGATGCGCGTCTACGGCCCGAACCTATCGAGCGCCGCCGCCGAATATCTTTCGGCGCTCAATGCCCGCCCCGACGCGGGCATCAGCAATCAAGCATTAAAAGGGGCGCGGCGTCGTCTTGAAAACCTCGATGCGCCGGAAACGTTTATTGCCGACCTCGAGCGCACCCGCGAAATACCGACATATGTGAACTGGCCAGCCCCTCAGGACGGCGAGATCATCGAGCGTACGGCAGTAAACGGCATGCGCGCGGCGCCCGGCGATGTTCTGTTCCGGATCGCGGATCACCAGGTCGTATGGGTGTTGGTCGACATAGCGGAACGCGACCTCTCCCTGGTCGAGGTCGGACAAAAGGCGAGCGTCCGGCTTCGCGCCTATCCCGACCGTGTTTTCACTGGGAAGGTCGCGTTGATTTACCCACACCTGATGGCGGAGACACGAACCGGACGCGTCAGGATCGAATTGCCTAACCCGGACGAAGTGCTGCGGCCCGACATGTACGCCGACGTTGAGATCTCAACTGGTGCAGAGGCTCCGGTCGTGACCGTCTCCAGCAGCGCGGTCATCGACAGTGGCGAGCGGCAGATTGTCCTGATCGATAAAGGCGAAGGGCGTTTCGAGCCGCGCGCGGTGAAGCTCGGCCGGCGCGGCGCTGGTTTCGTCGAGATCAAGGAAGGGATCGCCGAGAACGACAAGGTCGTCGTCTCCGCGAACTTCCTGATTGACGCCGAAAGCAATCTCAAAGCGGCGCTCAAGGGCCTGGATTCCGGGGAGAAACCGCAATGATCGCGCGGCTCATCGACTGGTCGGCTCGCAACGTGATGCTGGTCCTGATCGGCGTCGTGTTCGCTGTGGCCGCCGGCGTTTACGCTCTGAAAAACTCGGCCCTAGACGCGATACCCGATCTCTCCGACACCCAGGTCATCATCTACACCGACTACAAGGGCCAGGCACCTCAGGTCATCGAGGATCAGGTGACCTATCCGCTGACGACCGCCATGCTCACCGTGCCAAAATCGAAGGTGGTGCGCGGGTTTTCCTTCTTCGGCGTCTCATTCGTCTACATCATCTTCGAGGATGGCACCGATATCTACTGGGCCCGCTCGCGTGTTCTCGAATATCTCAATGCGGCTGCGCGAAGACTCCCGGCGGGTGTGACGCCGACCCTGGGGCCGGATGCCACCGGCGTCGGCTGGGTCTATCAGTATGCGCTGCAGTCCAAGGACAAATCGCTGGCCGACCTCAGGTCCCTGCAGGACTGGACCATCCGCTACGGCATTGCCAAGGCGGAAGGCGTCGCCGAGGTGGCAAGCGTCGGCGGCTTCGTCAGGCAATACAACATCATCCTGGACCCGAACCGGTTGCGCTCGCTCGGCATTCCGCTTGCGAAAGTGCGCGATGCCGTCCGCGGCAGCAACATGGATGTTGGCGGACGAACTGTAGAGTTGTCGGAATTTGAATTTGTCGTACGCGGCCGTGGCTACGTCAAAAGCGTTTCGGACCTATCGAATGTCGTGCTGAAAGTCGAAAAGGGCACCCCGGTGTTGCTCAAGGACGTCGCGCGCATCGAGCTCGGACCGGACGAGCGCCGGGGCATCACCGAGCTCAACGGGGAGGGCGAGGTCGCCAGCGGCATTGCACTGCAACGTTTTGGCCAGAATGCGCTCAATGTCATCGACAATGTGAAGGCCCGGCTCGCTGATATGGCATCGGCCCTGCCTAAGGGCGTCGAAATCATCCCGGTCTATGACCGCTCGAACCTCATCTACAACGCGATCGAGACCCTGAAGCGGACCCTTACGGAAGAGAGCATCATCGTTGCGCTGGTCTGTATCGTGTTCCTGCTGCATGTGCGCAGTGCTCTTGTCGCGATCGTGATGCTACCGGTTGGAATCCTGATGGCGTTCGCCGCCATGAAAGCACTCGGCATCGGTTCGAACATCATGAGCCTTGGCGGTATCGCGATTGCGATCGGCGCCATGATCGACGGCGCCATCGTCATGATCGAGAACGCGCACAAACACCTTGAACGTGCGCCGACCGACAAGCCGCGCCTCGAAGTCCTGATCGAGGCGGCGAGCGAGGTCGGTCCGGCGCTGTTTTTCAGCCTGCTGATCATCACCGTGTCGTTCCTGCCGATCTTCACCATGGAATCGCAGGAGGGACGCCTCTTCAGCCCGCTTGCCTATACAAAGACGTTCTCGATGGCAGCGGCGGCGATTCTGTCGATCACCCTGGTTCCGGTCCTGATGGTGTTGTTCATCCGCGGCAAGATCATTCCGGAGCACAAGAACCCCATCAATCGGTTCCTGATCTGGGTGTATCGGCCGCTGATCCAGGGCGTGTTGAAAGCCAAGACGCTGACCATCTTTCTTGCGCTTGTCGCCCTGGCGGTCAGCCTCTGGCCGGCCCGGCAACTCGGGACCGAGTTCATGCCGAGCCTGAATGAAGGCACGTTGATGTACATGCCGACGACGCTCCCGGGCTTGTCAGTGACCAAGGCTGCAGAGATTCTGCAGACGCAGAACAAGATCATCAAGACCGTTCCCGAAGTCGAGTCGGTCTATGGAAAGGCCGGACGGGCCGAGACCGCGACCGATCCGGCCCCCACCGAGATGTTTGAGACCGTGGTCAATCTCAAACCGAAGCAGCAGTGGCGTCCGGGCCTGACGGTCGACGGCCTGATCGCCGAGCTTGATAAAGCGCTACAGTTTCCCGGCGTCTCCAATGCCTGGACCATGCCGATCAAGGCGCGCACCGACATGCTCGCGACTGGAATCCGCACCCCGGTCGGCATCAAGGTCATCGGTAAAGACCTCACGGAGATGGAGAAGCTGGCACGGCAAATCGAAAGCGCGGTCAAGGCGGTGCCGGGCACCTCGAGCGCTTACGCGGAACGTGTCATCGGCGGCTATTATCTGGACATCACACCGGACCGGGAAGCGCTTGCACGCTACGGTCTGATGGTCAGCGACGTACAAGACACGGTTTCGTCCGCCCTTGGTGGCGAAACGATCACGACGACTGTAGAAGGTCGAGAGCGTTATGGCGTCAATCTGCGCTATCCGCGCGATCTCCGTAGCGATCCCCAATCGATCGCCCGAGACGTGTTGGTGGCCATGCCGGGCGGCGGGACGGTGCCGCTGGGTGAGGTCGCCGCCATCAAGCTGACGCGCGGGCCAACCACGATCCGCACCGAGAACGGCCAGCTCGCAGTGTACATTTTCGTGGACATCCGCGACCGCGATCTCGGTAGCTACGTGGCCGACGCCAAGGCGGCCGTGGCCGCCAGCGTGCAGTTTCCGCCGGGAAATTATGTCGTCTGGAGCGGCCAGTTCGAGTACCTGGAGCGCGCCACCGCGCGATTGAAGATCGTAGTGCCCGTGACGCTGCTGATCATCTTCTTGTTGCTCTACCTCAATTTCCGGCGGCTGACCGAAACGCTGATCGTGATGCTCTCGCTTCCGTTCGCGCTGGTCGGCGGCCTCTGGCTGATGTGGTGGCTCAGCTTCAACATGTCGGTCGCGGTGGCCGTGGGCTTCATTGCGCTCGCAGGCGTCGCCGCGGAGACCGGCGTCGTCATGCTGATCTATCTCGATCAGGCCATGAAGGAGCTTCACGCCGAGAGGGCCGCGGAAGGTAGGCCGTTCACGCGAGCGGACTTGAACGAGGCTATCATGCTCGGCGCGGTCGAGCGTGTCAGGCCGAAGATGATGACGGTCGTCGCCATCATGGCCGGCCTCATTCCGATCATGTGGAGCACCGGCACCGGCTCGGAAGTCATGCAGCGGATTGCGGTGCCGATGATCGGCGGCATGATCTCGTCGACCATTTTGACGCTGGTCGTGATCCCGGCGGTCTACGCGTTGATCAAGGGACTTGGGTTGCCGCGCAAACCGAATGCGGCAGTTGCAGTGGAAAAGGGCAGTCAGGAACAGAGTGCATCAAGTGCCGTGCACCGTTCGCAAGCGGCGGAATGAATGAAGGCGCAAAGATCCTCGGCACCAGGGCAATGTTATGGATCAGTGGGACTTCAAGAAGTGGCGAAAAAAGCTAGGCATCAATCAAGTTGCGGCAGGAGAAATGCTCGGGCTCAGTCGCGGCGCGGTTCAAAATTGGGAGAACGAAATCCGACCGGTGCCGCGTTCCGTCGAGCTTGCCTGCCTGGAATTGTTGCGACGTTGGAAGCAGCGGCCGGAGTTTGGGCCCGTGACGCTGCTTTATGCCGATGGTCCGGTTTTGCAGGCGGATACTATTCCCCATAGCGATCTGGTCCTTCGGTGCGAACCCCATCCGGACAACGAAAGCGCAGTTAGTCGCGTCGCTCGACTGAGAGAAAGCTTGAATTTGCATATGGCATTCATCGCGGAAGACGATGGAACGGTCATTTGGTCATGTCCCGAATTGCTGCAAGAATGCGATGCGAGGGAAAGGGGGTACAGCCGGCGAACGGAAATTGAGGCACCGATCAGCACTGGCGGACGTTCTCGGAGGGGACATCGCCCCTAATAGGGACGATGAAATTTTTTTACCAATAAGAATCGCCGGTGTAACCGAAACCGCTTCGGCGACGAATAATAGGAATGACGCCCGGTGACGACCAGCGAAGCGGAACTCAAGGCGCTGATGCTTGCCAGCCTTGATGGCGAAGCAGCGTCATACCGGTTGCTGCTCGACCGGCTAAGCAGCCGGTTGCGAGGCTATTACAAGGGCAAACTCGCCCGCGTTGGACGCGGCGCAACGGAAGCTGAAGATCTGGTGCAGGAGGTGTTGTTGGCCATTCATCTCAAGCGTCACACCTACGATGTCAGGGAGCCATTTACGCCCTGGGTGCATACAATTGCCCGGTACAAGCTGATCGATTATCTGCGCCGGACGCGATCGTCCGCCAGCGTCCCGCTTGATGAGGGTACGGCGGTCATGGCGCAGGACGACAATGCGGATGCCGAGAGCTCCCACGACATCAGAAAGCTTCTGGAGCGGCTACCGGAAAAGGTGCGATGCTCCATTGAGTCCGTGAAACTTGAGGGGCGCAGCGTCGCCGAGGCGGCGGTGCGGTGCGGCATCTCGGAATCGGGCGTCAAGATCAACATTCACCGCGGGTTGCGGGTGCTGGCGACCCTCATCCGCGCAGGAGAGCAAAAATGAAGACGGATGATCTCGTCGCCGTGCTCAGCACAAACGTTGAACCTGTCCGCCGCGGACTGGTCGCCCGAACGATCTCCGTCGCCGTTGCCGCCGGCGCAGTCGTCGCGCTTGGCCTCGTGTTCGCCATTCTGGGCCTTCGCGCCGACCTCACGACGACCCGCGCCACGATTTTCCTGTTGTTGAAGGTTGCGTTCGCGCTTGCGGTGATCGGCGTCGCGATGCGCTATCTCTTGAGGCTGGCGCGTCCCGGCGCCGAACGCGGGATATCGCCGCTCAGCATCGCGTTGCCGTTTGCGGCCATCGCGCTACTCGGCGCCATCAGCCTCGGTTTCGCGCCAAACTCACACTGGGACAGGATGATACTCGGCGACGAATGGCTTGAGTGCCTGCTCTCGATCCCGATCATCGCCATCGTGCCTTTTGCTGTCATCATTTTCGCGGTGCGAAGGGCTGCGCCTACCAACCTCGTTCGGACCGGCGCGGTTGCCGGTCTCATCGCGGGCGGCGTGAGCGCGGTGGCCTACGCTCTTCATTGCACCGATGATTCCTTGCCGTTCGTTGCGGTCTGGTATGGCGCCACAATTGTGCTGTGCACCTTAGCTGGTGCAGCATTGGGACCACGGCTCTTGCGTTGGTAAGGGACCCATCAGGTGGTTCTCACGTCAGCGTGAGCTTGTAACCGCCAGACGATTTGCTCCGAACTCATTATCAGAAGCGCACACGATGCGCGCTTCCATCAATGATGGAGCCGGACCATGTCAACGAAACACCTATTCGCGATTTCACTCATGCTGCCGCTGGTGGCGATACCTGCAACGGCCTACGCGGGCTCAACGATCACGGACAAGAGCTACTGGCCGAGTGAGGCCAGGAGGAGTGCGCAATACAGAACTGTTGGTTCGCCAAGCGATATTTTCGCGTACGAGCCGGCACGGTCACGTTTGCAGCCCGCGATGACCCCGAGCGGGGCTGGATCCGCCTGGCGTTATCAGGGCGGCCCGAAATCCCGCTAACGCCCGCCGCGCGATGGGCTTGCCATCGCCATAGCGCACAGGGTTGCGGGTGAGCATCGACCTCCGCAACCCCCTCACATTGGTGCCCGCCAAGACGAGCATCTTCCGCTGCCGCGGTCGTGGGACAACGCGACGGACCTTTGGGGCTTCAAGAAGTGGCGACGGAAACTAGGATACACGCAGTCTGTCGCGGGAGAAAAGCTCGGGCTCAGTCGCGGCGCGGTTCAATATTGGGAAAGCGAGATCAGACCGGTGCCGGTTGCCGTGGAGCTTGCCTGTCAGGAGTTGTTGCATATCTGGAAGCAGCGACCGGAGTTCGGGCCAGTGATATTGATCTATGCCGGCGATCCGAACGCCCTGGAAGCGTCGTCGGCCGCCGGGAGCCTCCTCATGCAGTCGGAGCGACATCCAAACAACGAAAGTGCCTTGAGACGAGCCGCTCGAGCTAGAGAGACCGCGAACCTCGTTGTCGCATTCATCGTGGAAGAGGACGGCAATGTTGTTTGGTCCGGAGCAGAACTGCTGCGCGAGATCGATGCCCGGAAAGACGCGACCGTCGGCGGAAAACCGTCCATCGCAAAAGCTCCACCATCAGCCTAGCGAAAAACGTCAGACACTCTGACCCGATCCACCGGGATTCTCCTCGGCTTCCCTGCTGAGGATCTTAGCTATTTGCTCAAGCGTCTGGGCGGCTTCTCAATGCCGCAGCGTTGGATAGGCGTGTCTCGAATGCAACAGGCTGCAAAGATCGTAATAATTCCTCTTCGCCATGTACAATAAATCTGCATTTGCTGAAAAAGTGTCGAACCTTCGCCTTGCACCCTTGATGTGCGGCGCAATAAATTTGGCGCGGGTGTGATCGTGTCTTTTTTTGCCTGCAAAAAGTTGGGGCGTTCAAACGATCAGTGACGAAGGGCTCACTCAATGGCGAGGGCTCGTTCATGGCGGGGCTCACAATGAAGAAGATCATCATATCTGCGGCAATGGCATTCGCCACTGTGACCGCCGCCAACGCGGCGGATATGCCGTTGAAGGCTGTCAAAGCGCCGCCGCCCATGCCGTCTTGGTGGGATACATTGACCATAACCGGCCACGTGGAAGTGGGCGGTTCGCTCAACGGGAATGATCCCGCTGGCGGGAATTTTGGCCAGCTCTTTACCGACAAATCCAATTCTTTTTTCTTGAACCAGGCCTTGCTGACGGTGCAGCGGCCTCTCGATCCGAAAGCAACCGGATATGATTTCGGCTTCAAGTTCCAGGCGATGTATGGCTCGGACGCGCGCTACACGCACTTCTTGGGTGAGTTCGACCAATCGATCAGCGACCGCAATCAGTTCGACATCGTCGAAGCGCACGCTCTGTTCCATCTGCCATGGCTTACTTCCGGCGGCGTAGACGTAAAGGTCGGACAGTACGTGACCCTGGAAGGCGCGGAAGTCATCTACGCACCTGACAATGCGCTGTACACGCATTCCTATATTTTCAATTTCGGCATTCCGTTCAAGCACACCGGTATATTGACGACGACGCACGTAAATCCAATGCTCGATATTTACTTAGGCGTAGACACGGGTGTGAACACGACCTTCGGCAATCACCTTGATTGCTTCAATTGCGGCGACAACAACAGGGCCGCGGCGTTCCATGGCGGTTTTGGCCTGAATTTGTTGGATGGCAAGCTAACCGTTTCGGCAACCACTCATATCGGCCCGGAAAATCCGAATGTGACGCCTGTTGTACTTGCGGGCGTCGATCCCAATTCCGCTCTCCGTTATCTCAATGACGTCACCGTCATCTGGAAGCCAACCGACAAGCTCACCCTGACCACCGACATGAACTACATTCGCGATGATGGATTCAACGCGACGGGCTACGGTGTGGCGCAATATGCGACCTACGCGATCAACGATTGGCTTAAGATCACCGGACGCGGAGAGATCTGGCGCGACAATAACGGGTTCTTCGTTGCTTCATTCCCCGGCAATCTGGATTTCGTGCGGATTGAACATGGCAATCCATTGGGTATAGCGATCAGCGGCGGACCGACGACCTACGGTGCGCTGACCGTCGGACTTGCCATCAAGCCTCCCGTTCCGAAACAAATCGAAGGCCTCGTTATCAGGCCGGAGATTCGCTACGACGCATCCTTGAACAACACCACGCCATTCGGTGGCGGAACGAAGAGCTCGCAATGGACCTTTGCCAGCGACCTCATCATACCCTTCACGATCAAATAGTGACCTCTATGCGATCGTCGAAATTTGCATTTGTTGGCGATCTATCGAAAAAAATTTTATAGCGTTGCGGAACGCGCTCGATGGGTGCGGGAAGTGCCGGGCGTGACCGCGCGTTGTGTTGCGCCTTCGCAGATGCAGCATTTGATCCGATGGCGGCAATGGCACTGCGGCTTCACGTCAGTGTGAGCCTGTAACCGCCGCACGATTTGCTCCGAACTCATCATTAGAAGCACACAGGACGCGCTTCCAACAATGATGGAGCCGGACCATGTTAGCGAAACACCTTCTCACGATTTCGACCCTTCTGCCGTTCGATGGCGATATCGAGCGCCGTCCACGCAGACCACAACTATCAACATCGGCCGAACCAGCCCGCCGGATATGCCGCGTTTAATCAAGCCGGTCCTCCGCCGGATGCGCCCAATACGGCGTTGCAAGGACGCCCGTCGCTGCAACCGCGCAATTCGCGGAAGGCGTGCACTTATCAAGGGGGACCGAAACCCAGCTTGTGGGCCTGTCGATAAGCGACGTCCAGCGCGTTGTCACTCGGCTGAGATCAGTATGTGCAGGAATTGGATCTCAATAGTTGTGGTGATGGGGCGGCTTCGCCTGGGCTTAAAGAGTTGAGATAAGCATCGGCCTTCGCAACCCTTCACGCTTGTGTCGCCAAAACGGAGGAGCATTCATGGCCTTAAGTAATCACAACACAACGACCGACAGCGATGGGAATCCCCCGCGCAACACCTTGAAAGGTTATTTGGTTCGCCACCGCTTGGCGCTGTATCTTTTTCAGGAGCCGTCGTTGTTTCAGGTGTTGCCCTGAGCTGGAATTGGCGGACGGCTGCCGGGTTGCTGCCTGTCCTGATATTTCTTCCCTGCATGTTGATGATGTTGATGTGCATGAGGCATGGCACTCGTAGGTAGGTTTGGATAAAGAAACGACGTGGCAGCATAGGGCGTTACCGCCTCGGTCCCAACATCGTCAGATCCACGGTGGTAGCTCTCGCCGCGTCTTGATCGCTGTAGCGTAACGGGGCCTTCCGCTCCGAAAAATCATAACGTTTCCCGAAGCCAGCCAAGGGAGATATTTCATGATGATGGATGGCATGACGTCTGGAATGATGTGGGGCATGGGAGTGTTCTGGCTGCTGGTCGTCATTGTCTTGATACTGACAGCCGCGGCGCTCATCAAATATCTCCGCTAAATATCTCCGCTCCTGAAGCGATGGAGACTGAGAATGAAACGGTTCGGCCTGACTGTACTGCTGTCGATTGCACTGTTCTCCCCCGCGCTCGCCCAACATGTCGATGCTACCCGAGGTCAGCGGGACTTCAGGGCTTGCGCGCCATGTCATTCGCTCGAACCCGACCGCAACATGACGGGGCCAAGTCTGGCTAATCTTTGGGGACGAAAGGCTGGGTCGCTGCCCAGCTTTGAACGTTACTCGGACGCGCTCAAATCGTCGGGAATTATCTGGGACGACCGTTCGCTCGACGGTTGGCTGACCGAGCCGCAGCGCATGGTGCCGGAGAACGAAATGCCGTTCGCAGGCATCAAGGACGCAGCTGTTCGCGCGGACCTGCTGGCTTTTCTCAAAGACGCTTCCAAACCGGGAGCAACGCAGCAGACTGCGCAACAAGGTGGTATGGGAGGCATGATGGGCGGGATGGGAGGAATGATGGGTGGAGGCCAGGACCAAAATCTAAAAAAACTAGAACCCGGCATTCAGGTCAAGGCCATTACCTATTGCCATGATACATATCGGGTCACGACCGGCGACGGCAGATCGCGCGCCTTTTGGGAGCGCAATCTGCGGTTCAAAACCGACTCCAGCAAGGATGGACCGGAAAAGGGTGCACCGGCAATCTTGCCGGCCGGAATGATGGGCGACAGAGCTTCGGTAATTTTCGCCGCGCCGGAGGAAATCACCAGGATCATCGTAGCTCGATGCTGAAGCGCGCGTTCGTTGCTGAATGTTTGGTGGGCATTGCCTAGGACGAACCCGCGGCGCCCGAGAGACCCGAACCCATCCGGCACTACGACCGCCGGGGACGTCTGCGAACTCTCACCGCAGCTAGAACGACCTTCAGGACTGCTCGATGGGCTTCTATAACGACATCATTTTGCCGAGACTTTGCGATCTTGCGATGCGCAACAAACAACTCGTGCCTTTTCGCGAACGTGTGATCGGCGCCGCGGAGGGCAGGGTCCTCGAGATCGGCGTCGGCTCGGGAATGAACTTGCCGTTCTATCGCCAACCGGTGCGGGAGGTCCTGGCGCTCGAACCAGCACCACGGCTCGTGACCATGGCTAGAAGCGCCTCACGGGGCACAAGCATGCCAATCAGCTTTGTCGAAGCGTCGGCCGAAGCCATTCCGCTCGACAAACATAGCGTCGATAGCGTTGTCACGACCTGGACCTTGTGCTCTATCCCGCAGGCCGCCACGGCTCTCGCAGAGATGCGGCGCGTGCTGCGGCCGGGCGGCAAGCTCCTGTTTGTTGAGCACGGCCTCGCGCCAGACGAGGGCGTGCGTTGGTGGCAGAATCGGCTGACGCCAGCCTGGCGGTATGTCAGCGGTGGCTGTCACCTTAATCGCCCCATCCGCTCCATGATCGAAGCGGCGGGATTCCGCATCGACCGGATCGAGACGGGCTATATGCCGGGACCGAAGCCGATGACATTCATGTACGAAGGTAGCGCACGGTCAGGTTAATCCAGCTCACAGTCCAAGCCGATGAGGTTTCTTCGGGGCGCGCAAATTCTAGCGACTTGAAACAAATCGGCTTTCTGGCGGTTTGGATGAGGGTAGGGGCGTACCCATGGCGCAACACAAAGATGCGGTCATCGTCACCGGCAGCACCGGGTTCATCGGCTCGGCGCTCATCAATAGATTCGCTGATCAATTCCGCCTCATCGGCCTTGACCGGGCGGCGACACGTCAACCCCCGCCGGCTGCGGAGTGCGTCTGTATCGATCTGACTTCGGAAGAAGCCGTCGCAGCCGGTCTGCGGCGCGTGCGGACAGCCTACGGCTCGCGCATCGCCTCGGTCGTCCATCTTGCGGCTTATTTCGATCTGACCGGCGAACCGAACCCGCTCTACCAACAGATTACTGTTCGCGGCACCGAGAAACTTCTGCACGCTCTTCAGTCGTTCGATGTCGAACAATTCGTGTTTGCCAGTTCAATGCTGGCGCACAAGGCAGGCAGACCGGGCGATGTGATAAATGAAGAATCGCCCCTTGAATCGAACCTGCCGTACCGCGCTTCGAAAATCGAGGCCGAGCGCCTGATACATGAACAGCACGGGCCGATCCCTGTCGTCTATCTTCGTCCGGCAGGTATCTACGACGACATCTGCCGCAACGCTTTTCTCGCCAACCAGATCGTGCGGATTTACGAAGAGGATCCGACAGCTCATGTGTATCCGGGTGACGTGCGCACCGGGCAATCCTTTCTTCATCTGGAAGACCTCGCCGATGCCGTTCTGCATCTGATCGAGCGCCGAAAGGAACTTCCCTCTGAATTCGCCCTGCTACTGGGTGAACCTGAGGCGATCGGCTACGGCGAACTGCAAGCCGAGATCGGTCGGCTGATTCACGGCAAGAGCTGGGAGACACGGGAGATCCCCAAGGCTCTCGCCAAGGCGGGCGCCTGGGTCCAACAGGACGTCCTCGGCGAAGATTCTTTCATCCGCTCCTGGATGGTGGATATCGCGAGCGACCACTACGCGGTCGACATTACCCGCGCCCGCAAGCTTCTGCGCTGGGTGCCGAAGCATTCGTTGCGCAAGACGTTGCCGCGGATGATCGACCAGCTCAAAGTAGATCCGGCCGGCTGGTATCGGGCAAACAAGCTGAATGCGGCCAAGGTGGTGGACCGGGGAGTGAAGGCGCATGAGCGTGCTGAAATGGTCCGTGCGGAGCATGAAAAGACACGGCCCGTACACATGGCCGATATGGCTCAAATGGGCCAGCAAATGCTCTGGGCCCATTTTTTGGTCATCACCCTCGGCATCTGGCTCCTGACCAGCCCCCTTCTATTCGCGCTTTTCGATCCAGCCGCGGCGGGCACGGTGCGCGACGTCACGCAGGAGCGCGGCTTATGGGAGCCTCCCTTGCGCAATGCGCTTACGGGCTGGAGTGACATCGGCTCCGGCCTGCTGCTGATGCTCTTCGGCACGCTCTCGCTCTCGCTGCGTTTCTCGTGGGCACAGTGGGGAACGACGCTTGTTGGCCTGTGGCTCCTGTTTGCTTCCTTGTTCTTCTGGACGCCGAGTGCCGCCGCCTTCACGAACGATACACTGGTCGGCGCGCTCGCGATCACGTTTTCGGTGCTTGTCCCGATGATGCCGGGCATGAGCCACGAAGGGATGATGGACGAGAGCACCGTCCCGCCCGGCTGGACCTACTCACCGTCGTCGTGGCTGCAGCGCCTGCCGATCATTGCGCTTGGTTTCTTCGGCTTTCTCATCGCGCGCTACCTCACCGCCTACCAGCTTGGTCACGTCAGTGCCATTTGGGAGCCATTCTTCTCGGGCGGAGCGGGCAAGAACGGCACGGAGTTCATCATTACGTCCGACGTTTCCCGGGCCTGGCCGATCCCCGACGCGGGACTTGGCGCCGCCGCTTACATGATCGAAACCTTGATGGGCGCGATGGGCATAGCCTCGCGTTGGCGCACGATGCCGTGGATGGTGACGTTCTTCTTCATCCTGGTGGTGCCGCTCGGAGGGGTCTCGATCTTCTTCATCGTCATCCAGCCGATCGTGATCGGCACCTATTTTACGCTATGCCTGATCGCGGCGGTCGCGATGTTGATCATGATCCCGCTGACGCTCGACGAGGTGGTGGCAATGGGACAGTACATGCTGCGCAGCGTCCGCGGCGGTCAGCCGTTCTGGCGCACCTTCTTTCAGGGCGGGCCCGAGCCGATCGGAGGTACCGACGACAAGGATCCTGGCTTCTCCGGTCCACTTGCCACCCAATCCGCCGCTGCCGTCCGAGGCGTGACGGTTCCGTGGACCCTGATTGCGTGCTGCGTCGTCGGCGCCTGGCTGATGTTTTCGCGGCTCATCTTCGGCACGCAAAGCGCGGTTGCAAACAGCGATCATCTTGTCGGTGCGCTGATCATTACGATTTCGGTATGTGCCATGGCCGAGGTGGCGCGGCCGTTGCGGTTCCTCAACTTGCCGTTCGGCGTGTGCCTGCTGGTCGCACCCTGGCTACTTGCCGGCGCGACAACTGGGGCCGCGCTGAACGATGCCATTGCCGGACTTGTCGTGATCGGCCTCAGCCTGCCGCGGGGACGGACAAGCAAAGAGCACTATGGTTCATGGGATCGGTATGTTGTGTGAGGTACGATGGACGTGCTTGAACCCGGACTCTTAACCGACATGGATGACCCCGGAACGGACATCCACAATTCCAGCCCGCGGCACGGCTGGTTCTCTCGTCGCAGCAGGCCCCTGCCAAGACGTGTGCCGCTTATCCGGTCGCTAATAGAGGTAAACCGACACGATGCTATCAGCCCGTTTCGGTCGCGAGATCCGACGCGGACGTCCTCTCAATAACGACGCGGGACCACAGTCTTCGGGCCACCGCGATAGGCGTGGGGTTTGTTGGTTCTAATTCCGTGGGCGTAAACATCGACTCCCTGCGCGTAGATATCGCCTTCGCTGCTGATTTGCTGCGTCGTGGGGGCAATACCCGATTTAGGGCCACCCACATACTGCTGAGCCATGCTGGACACCGTCAGGAATGGCGTGATGAGTGCGACGGCAAGGATGTATTTGATAGTCATGATGTCCTCCCGCATTTACTCGAAAGTGCTACTGGCACGTTACAGGTCTTGTCGCACCGATGTTCATCAAAGAGGCGTGACATTGCCGTTTTTTTAGGCGTTGGCGAGATCGTCTCACCTGCTGCACGGGCCAGAGCCCCGGAACCACGTCGTCTTCAAAGAAAACTTCCCATCAACACAGCCCCTTAGCTGACCGTCGTAAGGGCGTCGGCTGATGGCACGCGATTTGCGACGCTGGCGCAGGATTGATCCGATAACGCCGGGAAAATGGACATGCGAGCGTGCCTGATTGCTGCCGTTGTATCGACGGCGCTAACCGTTACATCGGCTTCCGCGACCGTAATTATCAGCGACGACGTCGGCGGTAAGATGCAGGACTACACGACGCACTTCCGACAGGTGCGCGATTCCGGCGAGCCAGTCGTCATTGCCGGGACATGCGTTTCGGCCTGCACGATGGTACTCGGATTAGTGCCGAGCGACCGAATCTGCGCCACCCAAAATGCGGTGTTTGGTTTCCATGCCGCATGGATGTTCGATAATTCCGGCAAACGCGTCGCCAGCGCATCAGGGACACAAGATCTAATGCAGACCTATCCAGCTTCCGTGCGCGCCTGGATCGCACGGCGCGGTGGGTTGACCCCAAAGATGATGTACCTGCGAGGTCGTGATCTTGCCGCCATTGTTGCGCCCTGCAATAGCGCACGCACGGCGTCTGTTTCACGCGCGAAGCGCTTCGGTGGCGTTCGTCAAGCTGCTGATACAAAAAATACGCTTCGCGCCAGTTTTGACGCGCGCTGAACAACTGTCCATCGCACTGCTCATTCGTCCTTGCCGCCTCAGTAAGGGACCTGAGCGATAGTAGGGAATGGCCCGCCAACTGTCCCGGAACTGATAGTGGTCACGCTGCAAGCTACCAACCCCAAATGTGGATACGCATCATAAAGAGAACAATGCCGATTGATGCCTACCAGTGAGGGTCGCCGCCGATGACGTCAGTCGGTTTGGCCGTGATGGATCTTGTCGGCCGCATACCCCCGCAATTCCGCGTAGCGGCCGATCTGGGTGAGGCTCAGAACCTCACGCATTGCGAGGTGAGAGCGCAGGTGTGCCGCCCGTAAGGTGCCCTGCGTAGCTCCGATCCTTGTCGTCATCGCATCCAACGATGCGCGTGTTATCGTCTTGTTGGCGAACAAGCGGTCCAGCGTAGATTCCTCCGCGACGAGCTGCTCGCCGACCGGTATAGTCTCGGCCTTCATGGCGTCGAGCAGTGCCTTAGTCTTCGTTCGCTGCTCGTCGCTTAGCTGAAGCGAGTCGGCGAGTTCGAGTACGTGCGATGGGCCTGGATAGTCGTTGAGTTCGGCCGCAAGCGCGAGGCCCATGCCACGGCCGGTCTTGAGATCTGTGATCTGCTGCTCCGAAAGCCCCTTCACGGTCCGCCGCTCCATTCCGGCATAGGGCGATTCGACCACGGCCGCTGCGCTTTCCGGACGATCCGGTGTGGCCGGACCATGCTGCTGCTGAGCAGCGGCGGCTACAGCTCCCAACAGAAGAGCAGCCGCAGATAAGGCAATGACGCATGGTCGCATGTTCATCTCCCGAGAATGATCCGTTCAAGCCTTACTGGCATCGATCGCGTACCAATGACATGATCACGATCATGTCCCAATCCCTGATCGAGCAGTTGTCGAGACTGGCGGCACGTGAACAGGAACTCGCGCCCGGCGAGGTCCTGTTCCGCCCTGGTGACGCGGTCCAATCGATGTTCTTGGTCGCCAAAGGCGTCCTGCGGCTTGTCCGATCGTTACCGCATGGGTCGCAGCTGACGCTGCAGCGGGCCAGCGCCGACGACATTCTCGCCGAGGCGTCGATATTCGCCGAGACCTATCATTGCGAGGCGGTTGCCATTGAGCGCTCGTTGCTGCGCATCGTCCCGCGGCCACAGATCGAAGCAGCACTTGCGGACAATCGAGACCTGGCCCGTGCCTGGGCGAATCATCTGGCCTTGGAGGTCCAGCGAACCCGAACAATCGCCGAGATCTTAATGCTGAAGACGGTGAAGGAGCGCGTCGATACCTGGCTCGCACTCAACGACGGTGTACTTCCACCGAAAGGTCGCTGGCGTGAGGTGGCGTCTGAGATCGGTGTAACACCCGAAGCGCTCTACAGAGAACTCGGAAAGCGAAAGCCGGCGCCAAAATGAGGTTACGTCTTGGCCCGTTTGCATCGCGTTCGCCACAGTTGTCCCTCGCGTGGGAGTTCGCTAGCGCATCAACTATTCTCGAAAGCTTTTTCCAGACTCAATCCATCATGCGCTCAGGAGAAGCGTGATCGAATTGGCGACAGGTTTCAGAAATTCTTCATGGATTGATAGCTCCTGGCTGGCGACGGCTTGATAATGTGCGCGACTTCGAGGGTCGCAGTGGGACTGCGGGATATTGATGCCGCAACCCGCAATCCAGCGAGGTTCTCGCTGCAGATTTGCGTGTCAACCTGTCAACCGTGTCAACCCAAGAATAGCCCGAACTAGCTGGCGAAATTTCGGGGCGCGTTTGTGCCGTATGGGGGAGGGGCCAGGGAGGGACCCGCCTCACCTACAGCGCACCTCGCTTGATTTGCCGCGAGATTGCGCGGCCGGCATCCGTTGCGCCCCATGACAGCCGCCCGTCGACGCCTGGCTGCACGGTATATTGAGCAAGTTGATGGCGGACGAGTTCTCTCAATTCTTCGTCAGCGATCTCACTGGCGCTCATGTAACAGTCGAACATGACGAGAGAAGCCAGCACTCCTCGCTGTTTGATCGTCATAACCTTGGCAAAGTCGATCTGAGTTCTAGTCGGTCGTGTCATGTTGGTCCTTCCAAAAGAAACAGCCCTGTTCGCGCGAAGCGTCGTCATGACGCATCGGCGGACACAGCCCGTTGGTTTTCGAGTTGATGTCTAGGATGTCTAGGCGCCGGCACGGTGCCCGGACGCGAGATGCCGCTAAAAGTGCGGGGTTTGTCTAGGATGTCTAGGCAGTCTAGGAAAAAAAGAAGGTCAAAAACAAAACAGCCGGCTCAATCCCAGACCGGCGTCTGAATTTGCCTACACGCGCGCGACCTAGACTGCCTAGACATCCTAGACCGGCGTTTGATTTCATTGAGAAGTAGGCGTCTAGGCATGCTCGCCTAGCCTGGACAGCCTAGACCGGAACGTCGTCCGGCATGGCGCAATGCCCTCGCTCGCTCTCCCCCAACAGGAGCGCGGGCCAATCGATTGGTTGACCGACGTATCTATCGAATGCTGCGCGGCATTCGTCAAGAGATGGCATCACGTGAGCATAAGCTCGTCCCGCAACACCGTGCTCCTTCTCAATTGTAACCTTGGTCTCTCCGATCCCGGAGATAAGTTTGTTGAGTCGTTTTCCAAAGTCGGCTTTGCTACGCTTGCGTCCGATTCCCATACGACTGGCTTCTTTCAAATACTCCTCATACAGATCATCCCTGACGACGACGCTGCGCCATACATCATCGCCGCTGAGCAACGCCCCCGCCCAAAGCCGATTGAAGATAAAATCATCGATCGGATCCAGCGATCTCAACTTTTGATCGAGCAGCGCCTTCGTCTGCGGAATGCGCCAGATGTTGAATTGGCTGAGATCGAACGACAGAAGCTCGTGCAAGAGGCGCTCTCGTCCCCCCCGATCCAATTCTTCGAAAAGTTCTGCGAAATATTCGTTGTTCTGCTGAGCGTATGAGCCAACGTCGAGCACGAAAAACCGACGCTCGTCGCCCGTAGCAGGAACGACCCAATCCTCATTGGAAGTCATGATAACCCGGACACGGTTTTCCATTCGGATCGGATCAACACCCTTGGATTCGATCATCTGGATCCGCGAAGTGAGCAATCCCTTAAGCCGGCCTTCGGCAGCCTTGTCACCGGCCCACATCGCTTCGTCGGCCTGCAGCAGCAAACAAGTCGCCATGTGGGCATTGAATTGTCCTGTGAGATACCTCGCATCGTCCACCGGAAAATAATGCGGCGCGAATAGGGAACCCAAGACTTCGCCAACAACGGTTTTGCCGGTGCCCTTCTGACCACGCATCACCAACGCGATACCTGGCCGCTCCCGCGGCTTTTGCACGAGGTGGGCCATCCAGCCAAACAGATAGGAGTAATATTCTTCATTCTCCCGGCAGACGTTCACACGCAGATGGTCCTTGAACCGGGCGCAACTCCCGACCGACGACGGCGTGACGCTAAAGCCGCGCCAGAGGTTGAGATAGTTCGGTGTACTGGGGACGCCGTCCGGGTTCGGGAAAAACTCGACTCCGTCATATTGCCGGCGATCCGGATGCTGGTGCCAAGCCTTCGCCCAGGTTACCGACTTGATTTTGCCATCGGTTCCCACCACTTCAGTCGGCCGATTTGCAAACCACGAATTCATGGATTCAAAGGTCATCAGTCGCACTCGGTCGTTAACCGGCCCGTGCGGCTGCTCATTCACTACTAGCGCCTTACCACCCCAAATCGCCAGCGCGTAGCTACGGTTGACTTCCTCGACATCGAACCCCCAGGAGCGTGGCGAGGTGTTGGGAGTATGGACGGCGCCCCTAGCGCTTTGCTCCCCCTCCCCGGAGGGAGCTGGCTCGTCATCGTCAGATTCGACGATCGCGAGGATTCGCTCATGGGCGGCATGTCCCTAGACTCAATCCAATCGGCGATCACCTCGGCCGGCGTCCTGGCCAGCGCGTCGTTAAAGTCCTGTCCGCGACCTTCAGCGCGAACGGGTTTGGCGGCGGCCTCAGGGAGGCCACCGTTCTCTGTCCTGTCCATCTTTGCTGCTCTTGTTCTTGGCGAAAAGAAAAGGCGGCCCGGAAGGGGCCGCCTTTGAACGTGTCGGGCTGTAACAGCAGCCCCTTGGATCTAATCGTGTGTACGGCCCTCTCAGTGCGCCCTATGCGCTATTCTGAGAGGAGGCCCCGTAAGATTTCTTTGCCGCGAACACCGAAAATGGGAGGGATTTGCCGGGGGGGCTTTGGTGGAAACGGTCTCCCGCTACCAACGTTCCCCCCGACATAGCCATGTTCGGAAACAGGGCCGGATTGCCGCACAACGCGGCGAGGCGGCCCTTGATGTCGATCCGAACGCTCCGGTCATCTTCGGCGTTGGCTTTGGTCCCGATGCCGCCCGGCCGGCTCGGGCTGGCATGCACGATAATCGCCGTCACCAGCTCGCGGATGGTCGCAAACTCGGTCGGCGTGCCGCGCTTGAACTCGTCGGCTAGTTCCACAACAGCGCGCTTGTAGCGGTCGAGCGCCTTGGGGTGCAGGGCGATGACGTTGTCGCTTTCCTTGGCGGCATCGAGCCCCGCGATGACCTTGGCCTTCTCGGCCTCAAGCTCCTGCATCCGGGCGACGAACTGTTCTGGCGGCATGCCCGTGATCACGATGGAGTCAACGATACGCTTCATCTCGCGCCCGATCTCCCCGAGCCGCCGTTCCAGCCGGGAGCGTTCGGTGCTCGCCTCTTTCTTGAGCCGCTTGCGCTCGGCGTTATAGGCATCGACAAATTCGGTGATCACCTCGGGATGCGCGAGGTGCTGGCGGAGCCCCTTGATCGCGAGCGCCTCGATGTCGTCGAGATAAACGCGGCGGCCATTTCCGCACGATCCGCTTTCCCTATGCGTCGAGCATTGCAAGCGAAGACCTTTCGCGTCGCTGCCGATTGACGCCATGCCGCCGCCGCACGAACCGCACCTGATCAACCCGGAAAAGACCCGCTTCGGCGCGCGGGCCTTTTGCGCGGTCGCCGGCGTGGCGTCACGGCGGCGCTCGGCCTTGACAGCTTGCGCACCCCTGAATGTCGCATCATCAACGATGCGCAGATGCGGCGCCTCGACGATCTTGTATTGATCCTTTGGATTGGGACGCGAGAGACGCTTGCGCGTCACCGGGTCTTTGATCATGCGGACCTTGTTCCAGATGATCCGGCCGGCATACAGACCGTTCAGGACCAGCCCGCCGCCGCGCGACACGTTGCCGTTAATCGTTGATGCGTTCCATTGGCGCCCACGCGGCGGCCGCACACCGCGCTTGTTGAGATCGTTCGCGATCATGCGCGGCGTCTTGCCCGAGATGTAATCGGCGAAAATCTCGCGCACGATCTCGGCCTCGGCTTCGACGATCTCCAACTCGCCCGGCTTGCCCCGCACCGCGCGATAGCCATAGGCTCGGCCGCCGGCGTGCCGGCCATCGCGGATCACCCCCTCAAGTCCGCGCCGCGTGTGGATCACGAGATTTTCGATGAACATCTCGCTCATCAGCGCACGCAACGCGCCGTCGAGCTTGCCGACCTTGCCGGACACGGTGTGCAGTGACACGCCAAGGTGATCGAGATGCTTGCGGGCAGTGTGATAGTCGGCCTGATCGCGAAAAACGCGATCCAAATCCTCGGCGACAATGACGTCGAATAGCCGTGCCTCGGCGGCGCGCATCAGGGCTTGGAAGCCGGGACGGTTGATCGCGCCGGTGCCTGAGATGGCCCTATCCTCAAACGTCGAGATCACCGCCATGCCCTCGCGACTGCAAAGGTCGCGGCACGATGCAACTTGATCGTCGATCGACTTGTCGCTTTGCAGGTCGGAGGAGAAGCGGGCGTAAATGGCGGCGCGGATCATCGTCTTCGCTCGTCACAGGTTGGATGCTTGGCGGGTCGCGATCTCGACCTGATGATCCTCTCGTGCCAGCCGTTTGGCAAGCTCCCGCACATAGCGGAGAATAGCCTCGTCTGGCCGATCCAGCGGTATCATAGGAGCCATGCTGCCGTCAGACGCAATCGCGGCCGGCGCCCGCAACGGGCGGTCCAGCGTCAACGACTCATCATCCTGATGATTGCGCTCCACCAGGAAGCATCAAGCAAAGTGCACTGCTTCGCACAATCCACTTATGAACGAGAACCTGCTGCTCGCCGCTGCTGCCTGTTCAAAACACACCTTTCGGGCCGACGCGATGATCCTGCCGTTCAGCCGAAGATGACTTATGAACAAGCACGTCGCCTCATGACGACGTGCTTGTTCATAACTCACTTCTCAAATCGCGAATTAGGCCTAGTTAGGATGCGTCCTGACGTAACAGGGCGCACGTCCAAATGAATTGGCGTGCTTACTCTAGAAACAGGAGCACGACCATGTCAGTTCGCAAGCTGTTGTTATTTCCTGAACTGAGCGACCACGGCGTTCCCTTCGGTCGCCGGTACATCGATCGTCTCGAAGCTGAGGGAAAATTTCCGAGGCGCGTTCCGATCGGCGCCAAGCGCGTGGGTTGGATTGCCACAGAGATTGAGGGTTGGGTCAGTGCCGCGATTGCACGGCGCTCGCGCAACGTTGCCGCGCAGGCCCTAGCTGAGCGCGTCGACTAAGTCGCGGAAAAGGCGGCCCGCCACAGGCCGCCTAATCATCACCACGGATCAGGAATATTCAGATGTACGATGACGATAACCGCGCGGATAGCGATACGCAAGTCGATACCAACGACCCGTCTCTCGCCTTCGCGATCGAATTCGGTTTCAATCCGCGCAAGCCGCTCAAGAAGAGCGAGCGCCACATCGCTGCCGGTCTGCGTGTGTTGGCGCGATTGCGCGCGAACGGTCACAAGCTGATCAACAGCCCGAATGGCGCGTGGCTCTTTGGCGATGGCGGTTGGCGCCAGCTCGACAAGAACTGGCTCGCCATGCAGATCGAGCTCACTTGCGTCACTCTCGGCTTCAATAGTAACACCAAGCTGATCACCGAAACCCGCTGTTGGCTCTTGCGTCAGCCGGAGCTGTGGCGGGATAGCGGGCCGCAGCAGCAGTCGGAGGCGCGGCCATGAACATGCTCGCCCAAATCCTGAAGCAGCAGCGTCAGGCGGCCGCCTACGTCGCGTTGGCGCAGAAAGTCATTCCGCTCGCCAAGAGCGTGGACGATCTCCGGGCTTGGCGGAACGAGGAGCAGCGGCGCAGGAGCGAATATGGTCTCACCGAGGCTCAAGCTAACATCCTGATCGGAGCCTGTAGGGAGCACATCCGGAGCCTCAGCGAAACGCGTGGGGTGCGCCCGTGAACGCGCACGATCCCAATTCGCCGGGCGGCGAGCCGATGGCTATCGATGATGGTGTCGCCAGTGCCAAGGTGCACATCAGCTTCTTCAAGGACCTTGCAGCCAATACCTGCACCACCGACAACCTGACCTTGATGGAATTGCGCGAGCGTGTCTTGAACGCTGCCGCGCGAGAGAAGGGCAAGCTGCCGTTGTTGAAGCTGGCGGTGTTCGGCACGAAGCGTAGCGCCAATGGCAGTCTGCGCCATGACGCCAACCTGACGCACATCACCGGCATCGAGTTGGAACATGACGACCAGAACATCGCCTTTGATGACGCCTTGAAGGCCGTTAGCGAACTGGGCATCTCCGCGCTCGTCTACACGTCGCCTTCGCACAGCCCTGGCGCAGAGCGCTGGCGCATCCTCGCTCCGACCTCGCAGCCGCTCCCGCCTGAGACGCGCGCCAAGCTGGTGGCTCGCCTCAATGGCGCCATGAAAACCAAGCTCGGCGCGCAGAAGATTGCTGCCAACGAGAGCTTCGCGCTGAGTCAGGCGTTCTTTTACGGCTGGGTGATGAACAAGCCGGGCCTTGACCATCGCGCCGAAGTGATCGACGGGGACTTCATTGATCTGCGCGACGACCTTGCTCAATCCGAGGTCACTGGCGCAAAGGCGGCTGACCAGACATCTGCCGAACCGGGTGATCCGTTTTCTGATTACTCCGACCGTTACGGCGCGAAGCGCGGCAAAAGCGAAGAAGAGTTGCTGGCGCTGCTCAAGCAGAGCCGCGCCACGCCCGGCAAGGGCTGGCGCGAGCCCATGTTGTTGTTCGTTGGCAGCACCGTCGGCAAAGGTTGGTCCGACCTCCAGATCAAGTTGGCGTGTGCGCCATACAGTGACGGCGGCATCGATGACCGCGATATTCAGGAGCTGATCGATTACACGCGCAAGAAGTTCGGAAAGCCAGAGCCGGATGAAGCCGAGGGCGGCGACGCAACCAACGCTGGTCCGAAGGCTGCGGTTGATCCGGTCGATCTGTGGGGCAAGTTCGAGCCGCCGTCGTTGCTGCGCGGGTTGCTGCCGGATGTCATCGAACGCTTTGCGCACGACCAAGGAATGGACATGGGTGCCGATATGTCGGCTATCGCCGTGTCGGCGCTGGCCGTCTGCGCGGGAGCCATTCCCGACAGCGTTCGTCTTCAGGTCAAGCGCCACAACACCGGTTGGTTTGAAGCTGCTCGGCTGTGGGTAGCGCTCGTCGGCCCGCCCAGCTCGAAGAAGAGCCCGATCATGATCGCAGCAGCCCGCCCGCTGCGCAAGATCGACGCCGATCAGGCGCGCGACTATGCCGACCAGCGCGCCGTCTATGACAAGCTGCCGAAGGAGGAAAAGCTCAAGACCAATCCGCCGAAGCAAGTGCGCAGCATTCTTCAGGATACCACGATTGAGGCTGCGCAGGATGTCGCCAAGGACAGCCCAGATGGCCTGCTTTGCTATCAGGACGAATTGTCTGGCTGGTTCGGTTCCATGGACAAATATTCCGCCGGTCGGGGCTCGGCCAAAGATCGTTCGTTCTGGCTGGAAGCATTTAACGGTAGCACCTATTCGGTGCAGCGGGTCGGACGTGGCCTGGTCTACATCGACAATCTGTCAATCTCGCTCATTGGCGGCATCCAGCCGGAGCCCATCCGCCAGATTGCAGACGAAGCAGTGGACGACGGTTTGTTGCAGCGCCTGTTGCCGATCATGGTGTCACCCGCCAAGGCTGGCCGGGATGAAGCTGCGTCTCCGGTCGTGGCGGAGTACACCGCTCTGATCCGCCATCTGCACTGCCTCGGCAACGCGACACTCCGCTTTGATGATGGCGCGCAGGCTTATCGACAGGAGTTGGAACTCAAGCACCTGAACTTGCAGTCTCTTGAGTTCGTCCACCGCAAACTTGCTGCGCATATCGGCAAGTACGACGGCATCTTTGCGCGGCTGTGCGTCATCTGGCACTGCGCCGAGAATATGGTGGGCTTCGGCGATATTCCCGCCGTGATCAGCGAGGCAGCGGCCCGGCGGGTTGGTGCCTTTCTGCACGGTTTCCTGCTGCCGCACGCCATGGCGTTCTATACGACCGTGCTCGGGCTATCAAACGACCACGATTGCGTCACAGCAGTCGCGGGATACATCCTGTCTCACGGCCTGAAGAAGATCACCAATCGCGACCTCAAGCGGGGTGACCGTGTCATGCGTCGCCTCTCGCCAGAGGCTGGACTGGCGGTGTTCGAGCAACTGGAGGCGTTTGGCTGGCTTGAGCGCACCCCCTCGCGATTGCGCGGCGCTCCCACGCATTGGTTGGTCAATCCGGCGGTGCATCAAAAATTTGCCGAGAGGGCGAAGGTCGAAGCCGCTCGCCGTGCAGAAGTTCGCCAGACGATTGCCGACGCTGTCGGTGGGGGAGTGGAGCCGTGAGCGGACGGGAGCCGCGCGCGGCTGGGCAATCGAGGGAGCGAAGTGTGTCGCGCCCGTGCGCGCACACAAGGGACAATGGCGACAACTGTTCAGGCGGTGACGCGCCGACCGACCGCAACGCGCCCGAGTTGTCACCAATGTCCCTTGCGGGCGTGAGATATAAATACAAAGTTCGACCCTTCTTATTTCTCTCGTCCATTCTCCCTTTTGCGCCGCGCGCGCAAGGGACATTGGCGACAGATCGTCGTGTCGAAAACACTGTAGACGCCGCGCGCTCGGGACGTCGGCACGGGGCAATCATGATTCTGCGCGCCCGGCACGATGATCTATCAGAACACCACGGGAGCCCGCGCGCGAGGGCGTGGTCGAGGGATTGAAAAGCCGGTGACACCGGGGGGAGGTTTAGAAATGGCCCAGCAAAGCCCCGAGAACCGCACCGGCTGGTCCTTATGCGATGGGATCAAATTCCTAGAAGGGGGTTGCCCATTTTGACGGCATTTAGCCCGGGAGGTCCACCGTGAAAACCAAGGCGAAGGCGCACCTTGCACCGATGGCCGCCGCCCAGCGCATGCGGGAACACCGCGCGCGCCAAGCGATCGGCGCTACGCGAATTGCCATTGATCTCGACGGGGACGACAAGGACTGGCTTCGCGGCCAGGGCACATTGACGGAATGGGATGAGCAAGATGGACGAGCGCTCGCGCAAGCTTTGAAGCTGGCACTGCAGAAACTGCGTCGGAAGGTTACAGCGTAACAGAATCCGGATCGCGATTTGCTATTGAGGAGATCAACTTCAAACCAGGTTGAGGGCAGACACATGGTCGTCCGGTTGACAGCGAGCGAACTGGAATATGGGCGGCGGTCGGCCGCAGCAAAAGCAGCGCGCCTTGTTGTTCGGCTTCCGCCCGAAATTGACGATCTAATTCCCATCGCTCGGCTGGAAAAACGCATCCGCGAACTGCTGTGGCATCGCGACAACCCCGATAACGTTTCGGCTGCGCGCATACTGGTTCGAGAACAGTCGCGGTTGCAGCTTGCCTACGAAAGGCGGCATGGCAAGCCAGCGAACACGAAGCACATGCCATGAACGGTCCAACTCCCGAAGAACGTCGCGCAGTGGAAGCCAAAGTGTCGCCCCAGCGGCGAGCCGAGATCGAAGGCCTCGTCAAATCGCTCGCCCCAGTGATCGGCGATTTCGTGCTGAAAGCAACCGCGCCGTTGAAAGAGCGGCTCAAGGAACTCGAGTCGCGCCCGACACTGCGTTACTTGGGCATTTGGGATGCATCGCGGACGTATCCGCCGGGGTCCTTCGTCACCCATGCGGGTTCGATTTGGCATACCGACGCGGAAAACACCGGCGTTCGGCCGGGTGAAGGCGGAAATTTTTGGCGACTGGCTGTGAAGCGTGGCACAAAATGAAAATATTAGACGAAGCAAACGCCGAGTTGTGCCGCCATCGCGATCTTGCGCTCACGGCCTATGCGCGCCGTCTGCTTGCTCGCGGTGCCGACATTGACGGAGAAGAGTTTCGTGCGGACTTGTCGAAATACGCCGGCGAGCTGGAGGCGTGGCGCAGCAAAGCTATGGATGGCTTGCGGCAATTTGTCGAGGCGATGACGGAGCGGCCGTCCGCGACGCTGCACTAACTGGCCGATCATGTGCAATGGCTCTAAGTGCATCAAGGAGTTCGTAGCGCCGTTAGTCTGCTGTTGTGGGAAAAGCGGAAGTCGCGATTGCGTAGTTCGAGTTCCGAGTCTGACCCCACGCGACCACTTTTGCCGCAGCACGATGGCGCCGCGCGCATCGTGGCCCACGACGTGGAACGAGTTCTTGCCGATATCGATGCCGATCACGGCGATCGCAGTATTGGGTGTCTGAGACATGGCGTGCTCCTTGTCTTTGGCGCCCCTTGCCAGCTTCGCTTGCTGGCGGGGCAGGAGCACGGCCGGACCATCTGGTTTTGAAAACGGCGTCATCTCGCCAATTGAGAGGTGCTGCGCCGTTCACTTAGAACGACGCAGCATTGATCTTATGCCCAGCCTCGATCGTTCAACTCATTCGGCTTTACGTCCGGCAAGTCGATGGTGTCGTTGCCGACTTGCAGCAGTGTTCCGCCGTGGTGGTCGGAGGATATTTTGACGTATTGGTCGTTTAAAAGCTGCAGCTTGTCCACCTTCGGATCGAAGTCGGTGATGGTGGCAGTATTGTGCTGACCGTTGATGAGATTAAAGTCGAACACAAAGGTATCGGCACCTTCACCACCGGTCATCGTCATATGACCGCTCGCCGCGACAAGCGTGTCGTTTAGATCGCCACCGGTTAGGGTATCTTGACCATCTGATCCGATTACCAGTTGAGCCATACCGTCTGCTGCGTCATCACCGTTTGGATCGACACCAGCCAATGTGCCGCTGTGACGCTCAGTCGCTATAAAGGCGTCATCCTGCATTGCCGTCGTATCGGTATTCCGCAAGATCAAGTCAGAGAGGGTGGTTGCCTTGATCTCACTCAACGTCTTTTGATCAAAGCCTTGGTTTTCGAAATAGTAACGATCACCGTCACGTAATGCTGTGAACTGATCAGCAATGATCTTGCCGAAGGTTTCACCAATGACTGACCCGGCCAAGTGGTCCTCCGCCAGACCTCCTGCCCAAAGATCAACAGCGTTGATGTCGCCTTGATAAGCCTGCGCAAAGGCAGCTGCTGTCTCCGGGTCAGACGTCAGTTGATCAAAGCTGGTATAAGCTTCCAGCCCTAATGCTTCTCTGGTTTGGTTCAACGTGCCCAAGCCTAAGTCATGAGCGCGCTGAATATTGATCGCAGCTAGATCAATCCCGGCAGGTGGATCGAACAACAAATTGCGAAGGCCATCGACGATATGGCTATCGAGCGGGTTGGCAAGATCACCAGTGAGATGGCGTAATAATCCATCAGCCCCGGTCTCAGCGAACACTCCAGTCGGCTCAAAGAATGATTCTGCCAGAGTTTGTTCCGAGGTGAACGCACCATAATTATCGATGGCACTGATCTCGTCAGAGACAATTGAGTGACCAAAACGGTAAGCAGCACCTTCGAACTCTTCACTGATTCTGGCGTCAACATTAGGATCATAGCCTTGGTAGGCCGCTATGGCATTGTCACCCAGGAGGTGCGGAAGAAATTCGTTATATGTTATGTTGACCATCTCGGCTGTCGTGATGGCTTTCGCGGTCTCGTATAATCTGTCACCAGACCAGTTTGGGTGCTCCGCGTGCAGCTTGTCCACTTGATAATTATGCTCGCGAACAAACAAAGTTTGCAACGCAGTCAAGTCTGGATTCTCCGATGCCCGCACATCTCCTGCCAAAAAGCTGCCATCAACAATCGGTAGATTATTTCCCTCCGATACTTTCATATGACCATCAGCAGTGCGGAGGCTGGCTGCTGTAACGGCATCCGATCCATAGATTTGTGATCCATCCAGCCAACCGGTAACCGTATTAATCGCAGTAGCTGGACTTCCCTCCACGCCAGTAGCCGGATCAATTGCCACTCGCGTAAAGGGAATTAAACTGCCGGGCTCAAGAAATTGATCGTTGGCAGGGACCACTATTGAAGCATCCGTCGTCGTGCCTTGTCGTTCCAGGTCAAGGTCATGATCGATGAACTGTCCCCACGCATACATCATGCCTGATAGCGCGACGCCGTTGTCGTCCATCAAATGCGGGCCGTCCCCTCCGGTGTCCTCCTGCGCCACAACGATGTTACTTATCTCGCGGGGATTCGGCCCTGGTGTCATTTCATTGAACCCATCGGCGAAATTCGCCGCACCCACTCGGCCAAAGTCGGTGTTGGCCTGGTTCAAGGTGGGATCGGCAAGATTGTTGTTGGAGCCGTCGATGGTTCGGAAGTCGAGGGTATGGAATCGAACTGCCATGGCTCACCCTCCCTTTAGGTGTATGGCCCCAGCTCCCGCTCATTGCCCGCCCTGAGAATGACGCTTTGATGATCTATTGTGACGTTCAGGTGGTGGTTGCATGACGATATCGCTTCTTAATCATAGTATCGCGCCACTCAAAGCTCGCCACGAGCAGGTCATTGCGCGCCCGCGCAGCGGGTCGTGTCGAACTCGTCCGTTTGCTCGAGCCGGCCGCCCGCACTGTTGCAGGGAGCCACGCTTTCGTACCGAATTGTTCCAATGAAGAAACCCTGGCCCATCTCTGACCTTCGCGCCGTCCCCGCGTTGGGCTGCTCTCGGCCGCATACCGGACATACGGCTAAGGGGATAAGAAGCACCAAGCAGCTCACCGCAGCGGTCCTGCTTGACGGCGAACCTGTGCCTTCCGTCAGTGACATCGAACATACGATCAAGTACGCGCCGATGATTTGTCGGTCGGCAGAAGCGGTCGAGCGGTTTATCCGTCTCTGCGAGACCATGGCCGATGATCTGTTGCGGCCTCACAGGGATGTTCTCGGTGCACTTGCGGCCGCATTCGTCGTACGCTGGACGGCGCCGAGATCGACAAGATCATCATCGATGTTGAGACGCGTAAGGCGTTGGCGGTTGAGCACCGGCGGCGCGCAGACTGGCGCAAGGCCGAGGTGGAGGCCGAGCGCTTTCGGGCGCAATGTGTTCATATCGGTGCCGCAACGGTGCCACGTTCTGCACCAGATCGCGTGCGGTAATCGACGAGATCAAGGATCGTAAGGCACGGCGGATGTAACCGGCCGGATGATCTTGAATGGCCCCGGCGTGGAATACGTCGGGGCCATTGACGTGCCCGGGGCCATCAAGCTCCAACTGAGACTTGCAGCGCGACGACTGATCGCTGGCCTACTTGCCATCCTTGGGGCTTTGATCAGACGACCAACTCAATTGAAGGTATGAAACCTCAGCTTTAACGAACCATCCGCTTGGCGTTCGAAGACGTGCATGGCAAGTCCACTAAAGGGAGCCGGTTTGCCGTCCTTGTCCTTGCCCGTAGCGCTCCACTTGGCTGTGCCGACGACGACCTTGTCGTCTCCGCCCGCGTCGATAACCTCCAGCTTGTGGCCGGTCACACCATTCGCGAAAAACCCGGCAAAGAACTTTTCGATCTCCGCTGGGCCTGACGCGACTTCGTGCGTCGGCGGCAGCACCTTGGCGGTCGGGACATAGTTGGCAGCGACGGCCTTCGCGTCCTGTTTGTTGAATGCGGCATCAAAGGTGGCGTAGGCTTTCTCGACGTCGGTCTTGGCGTCTGCGGCGAACGATACCGAGGGAGTAGCGGTGAGTAGACAAAAAAGTAATGCTGGAGCTATGCGCATGATGTCCTCCTCTCTAAGTTGGCGCATCTCGACAAAGCAGTTTTCGGGCACGCCCCGGAAAAACCGAAGCATTTTTGGCGCGGGCGCTCTTCGCCAGCCCTCGGGCCAGCCGGTCCTCCGGCGGTTCGAGAGGGTGAGACCGGCTGTCCGATGGACGAGGCGCAGGGGACACGCCCCGCACCCCGAAACTAACGCGGATCAGGCGACGCCATGTATTCATTTCTGGCCACGTCCGGTCACGTAGATGTATTTGTAATGTTCCTGAAACGGAACAGCGATAAGGTAGCCATGAGGGGCATGCAGGCCCAATTGGAAAAGCCGCCCTAATCCGTGATCTCGCGACCGATCCAAATCTCTTATAGCTCGCGCTCCATCGCTGGATGCTTGCGGTTTTTCACTTTGATCCAGTAGCGACAACGCCCACCCTGATAGGGCCGGTCGCGCCGCTTGGACACTAACCCTTCTAGCCCCAATTTGCAGGCAGCTCCAAACAGATCAGGCCCAATCTCGCCGCGCTCAAACGGATTGACGAACACACCTTCAGGACGCCGCGCCAACAAGCGCTCCAAGTTCGCCTTCCGCAGCGATAAGGGGAGCGTGCGGAGGTCATCACCGCCTTCGGCGAGAATATCGAAGGCGCAAAACTGCACTTCGTGATCGTGCTTGCGCGAGTGAAGCGCGTTAAAATCTGAGATGCCATCGACGCCGAGCACAACCGCTTCGCCATCGAGCACGAATTGTCTCTGCTTGATCTTGCGCGCGGCCTCGATGATCCATGGATAGTGGCTGGCCCAATCGTAACCGCCGCGCGTGATCAGGCGCACGCGGTCGCCGTCGCGCTCCAAGCGGAGGCGATACCCGTCGTATTTTACTTCGTGAAGCCAATCGGGGCCGTCCGGGACTGTTGTGCCCTTGGTCGGCAGGCAAAACTCAAATGAACGCATGCGGGAAAAATAGGCATTCGCGGCTGGTTTGGGAGTGGAACCTGCCGGTACGCCGCCTTAACCTTCGTTCATGTCGCGGAGCGTGAGCGGCAGCTCGTGGGCTGGTCCGGCGCTGGACCGCGAAGTAGTTTGTTAGCTTGTGCGTGTGAAACTTGGGGCGTGCCGATTACCGCCGATTGCGGCACATGGAATGGGAATGCCGGCCCCGGCTGTCCTCCCAACCTGCGGCTGGGGCCGTTTTCTTGAACTTGCGCAGCATCGTTCCCGGTCCACAACCATGAGTAGATGAATTGCTATCGCGCTATTTGGGATGAGCATTCTCTCCCCAGTTCGATCAGGCGTTCTTCTAGCCGAAATACTGACGCGGCGCTCAGGCTTGTGCGCGAGATCAGCTTGCGGGTTCGGCCTGTAGGGCACATCACGTCAGTAGTGCGTTGCGGCGAGATGTCCGGAGTCGGCTGTAGAGCGGAAGTTACGACTCCAAGAGGCGAGCCGACGCGAATGACCCCGAAGGACATTGATTTAGGCGTGGCCTACTTTGCCTGTTGGATCGAGGCCCAACAAAAATGGCCCCAGCTCCGGGGCAATGGGGTGGTGGAGCTGGGGCCGACGGGGTCGCCCTTGGAGAAGGGCATTGAGAAAACTTGGCAATCGGCAATGCGTTCCCCGCGCCTGCCGTCTCGCGCCCTAGGACTATCAGCGATCCTTGTCAGGTTTGCCGTTGGGGCTGCCGTCACCGCCGCCATTACCCCAGCCGTTATTGCCATGATGCACTAACCCACCGCCGGAATGCGCAATTGCCGTGCTGGTAAGAGAGGTCGAGAGTAGCGCCGTAATGGCGGGCGGCGTCACGACCGCGAATCTCCCACAGTTTTTTAGAAATTCACGGCGATCATCTTGGTCCGAGGGCATCGTTGTTCCTCCCGCTGCGGCCGGAATATTAAATAGCCGCCGCAGGAATTAAATCAAATTAAATAACTCATGTTCCTTCACGAATTTGGGAGGCCGCCTCAGTTGGCGGTCTCTTTACTCCGACTTCTGCTCGTTGGCCCTTCGTGGACATGCCCCGTTCCCGGCTTAGGTCTGCAATGGGGTTGAGCGGACACCCTCATACTCCAGCGCGTCTTCCAGGCGACATCTTCTCCGGTGGCGGCACGACATCGAACTGGAGCACCGGTCGGAGCAGCATCCCCGGGCATGATCCGTACAATTATAGATTGTGAGCTAAGCCGACGTGAAGGGGAAGTATGTCTTTGCTGGGAATGGCGAGGGCGTCTGGATGGATTTCATTGAGCGTTGTTTTTTGTGCGCTGCGATGACGGGGTTCATCGTTCTCGTCACCAACGTCGGATTGCTGTGCCTCCGTTGAGCGCGATGGTCTGTCGCCCTCCCGGAACAAGTGGCGATCTGAAACGTTTCAACAACCGCTCTGACGGCCCCCCGTCGGAGCTTGTTAGACCCCATCACGGCCTCAGCATTACCCTCGCTGAGGCCGTTTTTTGTGCCGCGTTGGATCGCCCGTCGAAATAAGAGAAGGCCGCCAGCGTGACTGCTAGCATGAGCAATCCCAAGCCGCCCGTGATCGCCACCATCATTGCCACGGCGACGAACATGCGACCTAACTTTCAGCGGATGGCGATTTGGTTTGGCGGGAGGGATCGCTTGGTCTTCGCCACTTCGGCCTTCTCGAAAAACTCCAGAGCCAAGATATGCATGGCCTGTGCTTTTTCTGGATCAGACTCGGCGAGAGCGAACCGGGAGGCAACCTCGGCCTGCCTCAAATAGTAATCGACAGATTGCACCCGCCATTCTCCCGCGTGAAGGTGGCGGCTAACGCAACTTCAGAGCATTTCTTCCCGGCCGGAAGCGACTGCTCGGTGCGCGGCGGATAAGGAAGAAGCGAGCGGCGCGACTGCATGGCAGGTCAGTTGCGATGGGGCGGCCAAATGAGGCAACCATAGCGCAGACTGGGGTGGTTCCTTCGCGTCACATCGTGCAGAGCTAAACTCCTCCGTAGATCATCTATGCCTGGCCTGCGTCCGGTGCATTGAGATCGTGTTCCGTCGAACCATCGGGACGCGACCGCGCGGTGATAACTGATGCCCCCAATGCGTCATCGTCATCTCGGTCCCGGGCCGGTGTTACGGATCACGGGCGCAGGTAGTCTAGAAAGACGCCGGCATTGGCGGCAGCTTGCCGACCCAGCGATTGACCACGCGGAAGAGCGCGAGGATAGCGGCTTGGCTTCTAGCGATGCTGTAGAGATTGCAAATGGAGAACACCGGCCGACGACCTACTCGACCTCGATCATTCGCTCCCTGTTGGCCCGCAGGCTGCGGAGATAATAGCCTTGTGCCTGGACGGCTGACTTGATTTCATCGCTGACCTTGAGAACTCTTTTTCTGCTCTTGCGCCACTTATGTGCAGAGTAAAGCACGGGTACGGCAGAGCCTGTACTTAGAACGAGGAAGTCGCGCTTGTCATTGCGATAGACATCAAACATCTTTCGCCCCCGCTGATCATGTTTAAGTAAATATGAAGTATGTTTCGCCGTCTCAATCGACCAGCTTAGTGTCTCGGATGTCTTCGCGGGTTGTAAATCGGCAACGCCCCCGACTTTTCGCATTAGCGTCATCGCGCAGCTTCGGCTTGCGGATCAAGGGAGCTGGATGCCGGGGCATGGGTTGCAGGTTGCCGAATTCGTCGCGGTCGTGCTGGGCTCGCCGCCGAATCACTTCCTCCCCGCCGACATCGCGACCCTTGCCGCCTATGCGAGGGCCGTGGTCGCCGAACGACGCGCGGCCGGTGAGCTGGACGCCGCGCCTGTCGTCAGCACTCCGACCGGCGACAAGCCGAGCCCATGGCTTCCGATCTGGCTGGGGCAGCTCCGGGCCTGCACAACATTGGCGCGACGGTTGAATATCAATCCCGCCGGCCGCGTCGCCACCAAGCCGAGCGAGCCGGATGCGCCGGTCTCGTACTACACGCGCCAGCGTTTGTTGGAGGGCCGCTCCGATGACGAGCCGACTAACTGACGCTGACCCGCTCAGCGACGCCGACATCGACGCGCTCAGCCGCGAGATCGCGATCACGCGCGCCGAGAGCAAGGGCCGCGCCCGACAAATCTTCGACATGCTGAGCGAGCGGCCATGGGCGCGCGTCGGCCGCTTCGCCGCGTACAATTGTCAGGTCACGTCGCTGCGTCTGCAGCCGTTCGAATTGGCGCCGCTCAACATCCGCGACATCGAGGCCGCGCTGCAGGCACCCGACGACGCCCGCCGCACCCGAGACGCGGCACGGCTGCTGCAGCGGATGCTGGCACTTGGTTTGTCGCGGTACGAGCCGACGCCGTTGGAGGCGATTGCCGGGGCGTTTCAGCGGTCATCTCGCTGAATAATGTGCAGCCTTTCCGATACGGGTCCGAGAAAAGAGCACGCGGCGTGGATCAGGGCGCGCAGCTCTACGACTGTCAGAGGGTCTTGCTCAGTTTGCACCAGCAGAAGGGTTTCTGCTTCGACAATCGGTTGCGACGGGATGGAGAATAACTCTTCGTCTGTTCTGGCGGCGAGAGTGTAAAAATCATAAGACGAGCGGAGAATAGAAAGCGTATGGGAATGGATGATCCGGCTGCAAGGCGGTGCAGGACATGCGGCAATTGAGGGTTTCCACCTGCAAACTGTTGGCCCCCCCACAGCCGCCCTACTTTGTGGAATCCGGCGAGACACATTCATTACATCAGCTCCTTTGAAATAAGAGGCGATGTCGTGCTGTCGATCTCCGCGAAGCAGCATTCCCTTTGCGGTCGCTATCTCTCCTTCACTCAGTGCCATGGCTCTCAGCGACACGTTGATTGCCTTGCGCGATCTCATCGAGGAAGCAATCGGCGATATAGACCTTTACGAAAAGCCGAACGATTGACGACGATGAACGATGTCATCTTCCTGTATGACCAAGCAATCGAACATATCGTCCGACTGCATGGATTTCGCTCCAGCCAGAGACGCGACTTTAGCAGGGCGCGGGACGATTGGCGTGCCCGCATCTTCGGGGTCGAGGCCTGTGAATTGCTGGGACAATGGGCTCAATCCTCGCATTGCTACCCAGCATTGTGCCATCGTTGCACTCCGTGATTCGCGAGGAATTCCGCCCAGTCCGAGTCACTCACCTCATTCTTGCAAGCGAAGGCCATCGGGGTATGACAAAAGCCAAGGACGCTGTCGTTTGGACCAATAGTTCGACGCATGAAGTGCGTGTCGCAGCGAAGGGAGAACATCGGCCGGACACCAGAGGTGGCGCTTGGGGCGACCCTATCGGCGCGTCGTACCTACAGTGGCAGGAAATGAACGACAGCCAGCGCGTCCACCTGATGCTTGAGACCGCCATCGATCTGGCGACGCAGGGCGTTGATCTGAGCGCGGTGCTTCGGGAATTCTCAGAGGTAGAAGAATTCAGGGCGCTTGGTTCAAACAGTTACCCCATGTGCCGTGCGTTAACGAAGGCGCTGATCGGACGATCTCTAGAACCGAACGACATGACGTTCGAGGAGCTGCTAGAAGCGTACCGTCCGAAGTTAGGACAAGGCCAATGATTTCGCTTGATGAGGGACAACAGGTGCTGCACTGGCGCGACGGCGCGTGGCATCGCATCGCTTGGCAAGACTGGATGAGCTTTCGCGCGCTGAACGCTGATTTTGCGTCGCTGCCCTACGTGACCGCTGGCGAACATCGCTTCGTGGTTTGCATCGTCGAAGACGGTCGCCTCTTCAACATCCTTCCGCACCGATAGCTGATCGATAAGGGCGGACGCATCGCCGATGATCGCTATTTCGGCGTGCTTTCCGATGCCGAGATCGAAAGCTATCAGGCACTGAACAAGCGGCACTATGAATACCCGCAAGCTAGTCCGCTGAATAAGGAAGAGCAGACCAAATTCGATGCGATCAGAGATCGCCTGTGGCACTCATGGTTGCCGCCTGTCGAGGCCGTCCGCGAATTGACCCGCGCGGCCGTCGCGCTGCCGGACGAAAATGACGCGGCTTGGAACGTGCTGGAGGCCTGCGGAATCTCGCGTGGCGTGTCCGGGCTGCGATCTTAACGCAGCATCATCGAATGACGCGCTGAGCCTTGGCCCCGACATCATGACCGAAGCAAAAGGACCATTCCCCGCTGTCGAGCGGGCGACCGTAGACCCGGTCGCAATTGCCGCCTTCACACGCGAATGGGACTTCATGGTCCTCGCCTCGGAGCTGTTGCGAGAGGTGACATCCTACGTCAGCGTGGCGGCATGTGTTCTCGGACCGGCACCGGCATGGACACGCGATCAGGCTGCGGTCGGCGGCAACATGGTGCGGCTTTCCAAGTTGCTCTCTGCGTTCCTCGACCAGACCGTACAGAAAAGGATGGAGACCAGCACGATCCTGAGCCGACTGGCGTTCGAGACCATCGTCAATGTCCGCTATCTGATCGCGGACTTCTCCCCAGAACTGGTTAGCTCCTTCGTCCGTCATTCGCTGAAGCACGAGCGCAGGCTGCACGACACAATCCAAGCCAACATCCGAGAGCGCGGCGGAGAAGTCCTTCACATCGAGCAGCGCATGCTCAATTCTATTGATCGGGCCGCGCGGATGGCCGGTGTCATGCTCGACAGCGTTGATCTTAAGGACCGAGCACCTTGGGGCGGCAAAGACCTGCGTCAGAAGGCGGCGGCTGTCGGGCTGCAGCAGCCGTATCTGGCCGTCTTCGGAGGCATGTCCCACAACGTGCACGGCTCTTGGCACGACCTGTATCAATTCCACTTGGTATCGGATGAAGCCGGTGCGTTTACTCCGAATTTCGAGTGGGGTCGGCCGCGCCCGCAGCCGCTCTTCGCGCTCGGACATCTCGCGCTTTCCGCAGTGGCAGAGTTTCTGATCTTTATTGGAGGTGAGGCCGCGTTCGATCAGTTGCGCCAACAATTGGGCGACCTCGGCGCACGCATCGAGTCGGTGGACCAAGCGCACGAGAGCTACCTGTCGGGCAAGACTTGGCCCGCGATCTAACGCGCTTTTGCAAAAGAATCTGTTTTTTACACCCGCTTGACACCAATACGCCGACGCATTGATATTGTTGTGTTATTAAGGCTCGCAACCAACTCTCCCACAAGGGGAGAAGGAAGGGCATACCAGCTACCAACAACCGTTAGGCCACAGAGACCAAAAACTCGGCCGAAAACGGTCGGGGGTAACGTAGGTAGCGCTCTCCTGACTCGAACCCCCGACGGCTCCAGTCTTAACTGCATTCGCTCCTGAGAATACATCAGGGGTAGACCTTGCCTGGGTTCATGATCCCGTGCGGATCGAGCGCCTGCTTCACAGCCTTCATCAGTGCAATACCTTCACCGTGCTCGGTCTCCATATGCACGATCTTGTGCAGCCCGACGCCGTGCTCGCCCGAGCAGGTGCCGCCCATGGCAATGGCCCGGCGCGCGGTGCGGAAAGCGAGCGCCTCCGCGCGCTCGGTCTCCTCGGCGTCATTCGGATCGAACAGGATCCCGAGATGGAAATTTCCGTCCCCGACATGGCCGACGATGGGAGCGGTCAAGCCGGATGCGACGATATCCGCCTTGGTGTCCAGCAGGCAGACGGGCAACGCCGAAATCGGCACGCAGGCATCGGTCCCCATATTGTTCTTGCCGGGACTCAGTGCCATCACCGCCTGATAGGAATTGTACCGCGCCTTCCACAATCGGCTTCGGTCTTCTGGGCGCTCCGCGAACTGAAATTCGCGACCGCCGTAATCTGCGGTTATCGCCTGCATCAGCTCGACCTCCTCGCGCGTTCCATTCGTCGTGCCGTGGAATTCGAGGAACAGCGTCGGCGTCTCCACGTAGTCGAGCTTCGAGTAGCGGATCGCGGCGCGCATCTGCACCTCGTCGAGCAGCTCGATGCGCGCCATCTTCAGGTTGGACTGGAGCGCGGTCACGACCGCCGCGACGGCTCCCTCGAGCGAGGCAAACTGGCAGACGGCGGCGACGATCGTCTCCGGCAGGCCGTAGAGCTTGAGCTGTATCTCCGTGATGACGCCGAGCGTGCCTTCGCTGCCGACATAGAGATGAGTGAGATCGAGACCGGCTGAGGACTTCCGCGCACGGCTACCGGTACGCACGATGCGGCCGTCGGGCGTGACGACGGTAAGGCCGAGAATGTTCTCGCGCATCGTCCCGTAGCGCACCGCATTGGTGCCGGAGGCACGCGTCGAGGCCATGCCGCCGATCGAGGCGTTGGCGCCGGGATCGACCGGGAAGAACAGTCCGGTATCGCGGATCTCGGCGTTCAAGGCCTCGCGCGTGACGCCGGCCTGAACGCGGCAGTCGAGGGAGTCGGGCGAGACGTCCAGGATTTTGCCGAAGCGGTTCATGTCCAGCGACACGCCGCCGGCAAGCGCGGCAAGCTGGCCCTCGAGCGAGGACCCCGCACCGAAGGGCGTCACCGGCACCCGATGTTCGTTGCACAGGGCGAGGACGAACGCGACCTCTTCATTGGTCTCGGGAAAGACCACGAGATCGGGCACGCCGACCGCCGGCAGACCCTCGCCGTGACTGTGCTGCTTGAGCACCGCCTGCGCGGCCGTCACCCGATCCCCCAGGCGCTCGGCGAGCCGCGTGCGGACATCGGCGATGATTTCAGGCGCCGGGCGCGGCAGGGCATCGGCGTTCATGTCGGCCTCCTTTGTCTTCCCGGCCTCCACCTGCACGACGGCCAAGCGCCTTTCAAGCCGCGACGGCCACAAGCAGGCGCGAAAAGGCCAGCATGCCGGGATCGTCGAACCCGATGGTGCGCTCCCGTGAGCACTGATTTCAACCCGCCTATTCCGCGGCCTCGCCGTGGCCGAGATAGGCGCCCATCAGGCGGGGATCGCGCGCGACCTCGGCAGCGCTTCCCTCCGCGACGATGCGGCCGGAGCTCAGCACGTAGCCGCGATGCGCGACCGACAGCGCCATGCGCGCGTTCTGCTCCACCAGCAGGATGGCCGTCCCCTGCCGGTTGACCTCCACGAGCTTGCCGAAGACCTGTTCGACCAGCAGCGGAGCCAGTCCCAGCGACGGCTCGTCGAGAAGCAACAGGCGGGGGCGGCTCATCAGCGCCCGCGCGATCGCCAGCATCTGCTGCTCGCCGCCGGAGAGCGAGAAGGCGAGTGATGCCGACAGCCGCCTGAGGTTGGGGAACAGTTCGAGCATTTCCTCGATCAGCCGGGCGAGCTCGGCATGCGGCCGGCCATAGGCGCCGATCTTGAGATTTTCGATCACGGTCAGACCGCCGAATAGACGACGTCGTTCGGGCACGAGCGCCAGGCCCATACCGACGAGACGCTCGGTCGGCTCCCGCGTCAATTCGTGGCCGGCGAACGCACCGAGCCGGACGCCTGCGCCAGACGCGCGATCGCCTTCAATGTCGAGGATTTTCCGGCGCCGTTGTTGCCGAGCAGCGCCACGAACTCACCCGTGCCGACGTTGAGCGAAACCTTCCGCACGGCCTCGATGTCGCCGTAGCGGACGGTGAGATCGGCGATTTCGAGCAGCGGCGCGCCGGTGCCCTCGGCGGCGCGACCAACTTGTGTATGAAGCTCCGCCTCACTGTCGGCGCGGCCGAGATAGGCCTCGATGACGGCCTCGTTGCGTTGAATCTCCGCCGGCGATCCTTCGGCCAGAACCTCGCCGAAATTGAGCACGGTGATGCGATCGGCGAGCGTCATCACCACTTCCATCTCGTGCTCGATCAAGAGGATCGTCATTCCCCGCGCGTGCATCTGGCGGATCACCTCGATCAGGCGCGCGGTCTCGGCGTGGTTGAGGCCGCCATGCGGCTCGTCGAGCAGCACGAGGCGCGGCTCCAGTGCCAGCGCCTTGGCGATTTCGAGCAGGCGCCGCTGTCCCTGCGGGAGCGACGCCGCATTGGTATCTGCAACATCGCCCAAGCCGACGAACTGAATGATCTCCTCGACCCGGCGCGCATTCTCCTGGTCGAAGCGCCACGGATGCGCCCGCCCGTGCCGCGCAGCGAGCACGTTCTGGCGGACGGTCATCGAGGCGAACAGGCGGGTGTTCTGGAACGTGCGTGCGAGCCCCATCGCCGCGAACTGATGCAATGGCATTGACGTCACCGCCGCGCCGGCGAAGCGCACCTCGCCTTCGGTCGGGGTGTAGATGCCGCTGATGATGTTGAACAGCGTGGTCTTGCCGGAGCCGTTCGGCCCGATGACGGCATGGATCATGCCTTGCGCGACCGAGAGCGAGACGCCCTCGAGCGCAGTCAGGCCACCGAAGCGTTTTGTGACGCCTGTGAGTTCAAGCAGCGCGTTCATGATGCGTCACGTCCGATCGAGCAAAGGGATTCTCGCGCCGGCGCAGGCTGCGGATGACAGAGAGGACCATCCCGGAGAGGCCTGCGGGGAAGAAGGTGATGACGAGGATCACCATCACGCCGAACACGGCGAAGTAATATTCCTGCATGAAGCGCAGGAGCTCCGGCACGAAGGTGTAGAGGATCGCACCGAGCACGGCACCGAGCGGGCTGCCGAGGCCGCCGACCACGGCCATGGCGAGGTAGGAGAAGGTCGACTGCCAGGAGAAGACGTCGGGGCTGATATAGCCGCGCAGCAGCACATAGCAGATGCCGGCGAGCCCGCCATAGGCCGCCGAGATCACGAACAGCATGATCTTCAGCCGCGAGACGTCGACGCCGACGGCTTGTGCGGCGAGCGGATCGTCGCGCAGCGCGCGGATGCGCAGGCCCAGCGGACCGTTGGCGATCCAGACCTGGAGCAGATAGGCGCAGGCGACGACCGCCAGCAGCACCCACAGCATCTTGTCGTTCTCGCCGGCAAGCCCGATGCCCGGGATCGCGGTGATGCCGTTGGCGCCGTTGGTGAGGCCTTCCCAGTTCACCAGCAACCGTTCGACGATCAGCGCGAAGGCGAGCGTGCACAGCGCGAGATAGTGGCCCTTCAGGCGCAAGGTCGGCCAACCCAGCGCCATCCCCACCGCGGCGGAGAGCGCGATCGCGCCGATCGCCGCAATCGGCACCGGCATTCCGGCGGCCTGGAACAACGTGAAGGCGTAAGCGCCGATGCCGAAGAACGCGCATTGCGCCAGCGACATCTGTCCGCCGAAGCCGAGAATGAAGTTGAGCCCGAGCACCAGCAGGATGTTGATCAGGGTCACGTCGGCGATCTGGAGATAGTACACCGACAGGAAGCGCGGCAGCAGCAAGCCGCAGAGGATAGCGGTTGCGATCACCAGGACGGCGAGCGTGCGCATCGTCAATGTGCTGGCGTCGGACGACATCAGGGACGCTCCAGTTCGAGTTCGCCAAAGATGCCCTGCGGGCGGAACATCAGCACCGCGATCAGCACGCCGAACGCGATGACGTCGATATATTCCGAGGAGATGTAGAATGATCCGGCCGACTCGATCACGCCGAAAGCCAGTCCGCCGACGAGCGCGCCGGGGATCGAGCCGAAGCCGCCGAGAATGGTCGCGGCGAAGGCGCGGAGCGAGAGGTTGACGCCCATGTCGGACGAGACATAGGAGAGCGGCGCGATCAGCCAGCCCGCCAGCGCCGCGAGCATCGTGGCATAGGCGAAGATGAAGGCGATGATGCGCGCGGTCGGAATACCCATCAGCCGCGCGGCTTCAGCGTCCTGCGCGGTAGCGCGCATCGCGCGGCCGAGCGCGGTGTACTGGAACAGCCCATGCTGGATTGCCATCATCGCCGCAAGCGCCGCCAGGATGACGAGATATTGCGCGTAGATCGTCGAGCCGAACAAATGCACCGAGGTCGTGCCGAGGGGCCCTGCGAAATTGAGCGGCTGCGGCCCCCAGATGATCACGGCGATGTTCTGCAATGCCATCGACAGGCCGAGCGTTGCGACGATCGCCGACAATTGCGGTGCGTTGCGCAAGGGATGATAGATGCCCCAGGCCAGCCCGGTGCCGAAGAGGCCGAGGATCACCAGCATGGTCACGAGGTTGAGCCACAGCGGCATGCCGAGCCGGTTGGCAAGCCAGCCGACCGAGACGAAGGCGCCGAGCATCACGAGATCGCCCTGGGCGAAATTGACCAGGGAGACCGCGTTCCAGATCAGCGTGTAGCCGAGCGCCACCAGCGCATAGGCCGCGCCGACCGCCAAACCCACCAGCACGATTTGAATGAAAGTCTGCAACATTGCATGATCCCATCGCGGGCGTCGGCCGCCGGATATCCGGCGGCCCGGCACGCGCGTCAGCTGGTGATGACCTTGACGATCTCCGGCTTGCCGCCGGCGACCCTGGTGATGATGCCGGAATGGGTCATGTCGCCGTTGTCGGTCCAGCCGTAGCGGGTGACGATGCCCTGGAAGTCACGGACTCCCGTGAGCGCCTGCTGGATCGCTTCACCCGAGATGGTCTCGGCGCGCTCCATCGCCGCGATGATCAGCTTTGCCGCATCGTGGTAGACGGTGGCGTAGAGCTCCGGCTCGTCGCCCGGATAGGCGGCGGCATAGAGCTTTTTCCAGTTCTGCACGCGCTCGTCGGGATTGTCCTTGACGAACTCGCCGATCGCCATGCAGCCGTCGGCGCCTTTACCGGCGAGACCGAGGAAGATCGGCTGCGAGAATGCGGTGTTGCCGGCGATGCCGAATTTGACGCCGAGCGTCTTGCTCTGCTTGGCGATCAGCCCGGCCGGCTGGTCGTCGGTCCAGACGATGATGCCGTCGACATTGGCTTGCTGGAAGGCGAGGATCTGCGACGTGAAATCCTTGGTCGCATCGGTATGAGCCTGCACCAGCACCGGCTCGACATTGCGCTTGGCGAGCGACGCCTTCACCACGGCGATGCCGGACTGACCGAACGCGGTATTGACGTAGCCGAGCCCGATCTTCTTCCATTGCAGATCTTCGGTGACGTATTTGACCAGCAGATCGGCGCCGATCGCATCGTTGAGGCGCACGCGAAACACCCAGGGGCTGCCCTGCTGGGTGACGACCGGACCGGTCGCGCCAGTCAGGGCCGGGATCTTGTATTTTCCCAGTAGTGGCACATTCGGCAGAATGCCGGGCGTGTAGTGCGGCCCGACCAGCGCCACCACCTCGTCCTGCGTCGCGAGCTTGGTGACGGCATTCGCCGCTGCGGTCGGGTTCGGGCCGAGGTCGTCGGCGATCCGCAGCTCGATCAAGCGGCCCTTGATGCCGCCCTTGTCGTTGACCTGCTTCACCGCGATGGCGACACCGTTCTTCATCCATTGGCCGTTCTGGGCGAACTGGCCCGTCATCGGGCCGGAGATGCCGATCCGGATGGGCTCGGCGGCATACGCGCGGCCGAGAATGGCTGGCGTAGCAAGCGGCGCAAGCGCGATCGCCTTGATCAAACTGCGTCGAGAGACGTGCACGGGAGAGACCATGGAATTTCCTCCGATATTGTCGCGGCCCCGCCTCGATCGGGCGGGTGATTTCGAACGCGGGATCGGTGTCAGCCGCCCGCGCGAAGCGGGCGGAGACCGAAGGTGCAGCCGGCCGAGAACAACGCCATCGCGGCCATGTAGCCGGCGACCCAGGAGGGCGAGCCGTATGCGGCAAGGAGCGCGGTCGCGATCAGCGGCGACAGACCGCCGCCCAGAATCGGACCGAGCTGCTGCACCAGCGACAGGCCGCTGTAGCGGATGCGTGCCGGGAACAGCTCCGAGAAATAGGCTCCTTGCGCGCCGTAGACCGAGCCATGGCCGAGCGCGAGACCAAACGCGATCGCGAGCCAGATCATTCCGGTGTGCCCGGTGTTCAACATCTGGAAGAACACGAGCGCGAGCGCGACCTGGAACAGCATGCCGCCGACATAGACCGCGCGCCGTCCGATCCGGTCCGACAGCGCGCCGAAGAAGGGCAACGTCAGGCATTCGAGCGCACAGCCGACGAGAACACCGTTGAGGATGGTCTGGCTGGGGAGACCGAGCTTGGTCTTGCAATAGGTGATCGCGAACACGGCGTAGATGTTGAACAGCCCGCTCTCGGCGATCTTGGCGCCGATGCCGAACAGGATGTTGCCCGTATGGTTGCGCACCGCCTCGACCACCGGCACGCTGGCGGCGCCCTCCTCGTTCAGCACGCGCTTGAACGCGGGCGTCTCGGAGATGCGGAAGCGGATGAAGATTCCGATGCCAACGAGCACGATCGAGAACAGGAACGGAATCCGCCAGCCCCAGGCCAGGAAGTCGGTTTCGCTCATCGAGGTCGACAGGAGTCCGAGCAGCGCGATCGGAATCAGGAAGCCGGCGGGCACGCCGACATGGACGAGCGAGGAGAAGAAGCCGCGGCGGTCGGCGGGCGCGTGCTCGACGGTCATCGTCATGCCGCCACCGTACTCGCCGCCGATGCCGATGCCCTGAAGCAGGCGCAGTCCGATCAGGCAGATCGGAGCGAGGACGCCGACCTGCTCATAGGTCGGCATGAAGCCGATCAGGAACGTGCCCAAACCCATGATCAGGATGGTGAGAAGCAGCGCGGTCTTGCGACCGACGCGATCGCCGAAATGTCCGAACAGCACGCCGCCGAGCGGGCGCGCGCAATAGCCGACGAAGAAGGTGGCGAAAGCGAGCAGCGAGCCGACCAGGGGATCGGTGCTCGGGAAGAAGATCTTGTTGAATACGAGCGCGGTCGCGGTCGCGTAGAGCGTGAAGTCGTAATACTCGATCATGTTGCCGATGGCGCTCGCCACCGCAACCTTGCGGATGTCGCTCGACTCCCGTTCCTTGATCGAGACGGCTGCCTGATCCGCAACCCTGCCGGACCTGATCGACCCAACCATTTCGCTCATGACGTCACCTCCGGCTTCGGCAGGGAAATGCCCCCGCTCGGACTTTTGTCCGTATTACGGACATCATGAGCAGCGACTTAACTCACGTGTCAAGTGGATTTTCGACTGGAGTGCCGTTTTCACTCTGGTTAGAGCGCTATAAATCCACTGCATAGCTGGCAATGCTTGACGTGATACGCTCGTTTGTCGTATCCGATTGTTCACAATCCGGACAATCAAAGGAGGATAACATGTCAGCAAAAATCACCGGGATCATTCCGCCCCTCACCACACCGTTCGACCAGAACGGCGACATCGACGAGAAGGCTTTCCGACGCCAGGTGAAATTCCTGCTCGAGAAGGGCGTGCATGGCGTCTGCGTCGGCGGCAGCACCGGCGAGGGCCATACGCTCACGACCGACGAGTTTCGACGTTTGATCGAGGCCTGCGCGGAGGAGCTGAACGGCAAGGTGCCGCTTGTTGCGGGCATCATCGCCAACTCGACCCGCGAAGCGATTGCCCGCGCCCGCGCCATCGAGTCGGTCGATGTCGCCGCGCTGCAGATCACGCCGGTGCACTATCTCTTCAAGCCGGACGAGGAGGCGACATTGGGCCACTTCAAGACGCTGTCCGAGTCGGTCAAGCAGCCGGTCATCATTTACAACGTCGTGCCCTGGAACTACCTCAGTCCTGCACTGCTCGTGCGCATCATGAACGAGCAGCCGGGTGTGATCGGAGTCAAGCAGAGTGCCGGCGACCTCAAGCTGATGGCCGATTTGTTGCTCGACGTGCCGGCAGGCAAGGTCGTCCTGACCGCGGTCGATGCGCTGCTGTATCCGTCCTTCGCGCTTGGCGCGCACGGGACGATCGCGGCGAACCCGGCCGCAGTCCCCGGCGCCTGCGTGGCACTGTGGAATGCGGTGCAGCGCGGCGACCACGCCACGGCGCTGGAAATCCACAAGCGCCTGTTGCGGTTCTGGAACACGATCGTCGGCGACAATCTCCCGGCCTGCGTGAAGCATGCGCTCACCTTGCAGGGATGCGCGAGCGGCCTTCCGCGCCAGCCGATGCCGGTTCCCACCAGCCGCCAGAAAGAGGCGATTGCCACGGCTCTCCGTCACCTCCTCGAGGTCGAGGGTGGCGAGAGGCTGGTCGCGGCTGAGTAACGTCAGGCTACGGGCGCCGCTGCATTGCCGCCGCGCCCGATTCCGTCTAAGTCGGATATGGTTCGCCTCCTGGGTACTGCATCGCGGCGCCACCCGAAAGGTCCGACATGACTAGCGTCGACAGCAGTCGACAGAGCGTTAAGTCGCTCTTCAAGATGCTCGAGGTTCTGGAGGCATTTTCCTCGACGGACCCCGAGCTGAGCGTGGTTGAGATCGCGCGGCGCACCGGCCTGCCGCGCACCACCGTGCATCGTATCGTCGACAGCCTGCGCAGCGTCGGCTTCCTGGAGCAGGAGGCGAGCCGCGATCGCTACCGTCTCGGATTGAAGCTGTTCGAGCTCGGCGGGAGCGCGCTGATGAATTTGCCCCTCTATCGGGAGGCGCCGCCCTTCGTCGATACGCTCGCCAAGCTTAGTGGCGAGGACGTCCATCTCTGCATCTTCGACGGTGCGCAGATGGTCTTCGTCAATCGCCGCAGTCACATCTCGGGGCGCCCGCATAATACCGTGATCACTATGGAAGCTTCGCCCTGTCACTCAACCGGAGTGGGAAAGGCTGCTCTTGCCTTCCAGAGCGAGGCCGTGATCGACCGTGTTATACGCAGCGGCCTGCCGCGCTTCACGCCTAACACGATTGTCGAGCCGAAGCGGCTGAAGGCTGAACTCGCTGCGATCAGGGCCCGCGGTTACTCGGTGGACGATTGCGAGCACGAGCCGGAGCTGCGCTGCGTCGGCGCTCCGATCCGCAACGGCGCAGGCCGCGTCTTCGCGGCGATCAGCGCGAGCGGCCCGAGCCGGCGCGTTACGCTCGAGCGGGTGCCGGAGCTCGCCCGGGCGGTGATGACCCACGCCGAGCTCCTGTCGATCCGCTTGGGCTATCCGCCTGACGAACAGACCCGATCCGCGGATCCGATGCCTGAGAGCGGGGCGGCCGGCAGCTCCGGTCGTCGAGAGTCCGATCGCGCACGAACGCCGTTCTCCAGGAAAACACCGCAACGAAATCGCAACGAATTGGGTGAAACGACCGTGAACAAAACGGGGCGGAAACACGTGCCACAGCCAGAAAAATCAACAACTTAGAGGATATGCACTGCGTTCGGGACGATGGGGCGCTCTGGGGGTCGAGGACGGCTATCAGCGCGTAGGCGAGGGCCGGTAGCGCTCCAGCGCCGTGCCCGCGTGACTAGGCCGCGAGGAGCCAACTTGGGTTTTGCTCCTCGGTGCGTCGGCGACCTCGCATGATCCGCGCAATTGTCAGAGTAATCGCAAGGTAGAGAACAGTTTGCACGGAGCCCATAATGAAAAACATCGGATTGGCAAAGTCTGGATAGTTACGAACTGACCAAAGTATTGCCGCGGGCTGAAAAACAGACAGGAACGTGAAGACCATCAGAGTACCCCATTGCCAGGCTTTGATGGGCCTTCGAGCGCGAACCTCTCAGAACGAAGCCTGCCTCCAACCAGAATAGTGTCGCAGTTCCAAAAAGTATACCGCACATCTGAGCCTGATTCAGGATGTCTTGCACATTGATGGGATTGAAGAACAGTTTGCCGACAGATTGGCCGAGCATAACGTTGCTTGCCAATTGCAACTGGGCCGTCTGGCCGTACGGATGGAACGCGTCGCCCGCAACGTTGCCCACCGCTACAAGAGAAATTTGAATAACGGTGGTCAGGAACCATTTCCAATGGGGGCGGCCCGCAATCTTCTGGGTCAGACCTGACCTCAGCAGGGTCGCAACGATAATCATGTAGCTCGTCGAAAAAGCGAAAATCACGACCAGATAGATGATCGATGCAATCGGCTGCTCGAACAATAGGACCGACAGCGCCGCGCGCATGCCATCGCCCTGCTTTACCAGATCTCTATAGACAGGACTTAGAATCGCCATGACGTCGGCGACGTTTGAGATCAGGTAGTTAGCCAGGCAGAAGACATATCCGAGAAACAGAAAGCGCAGAAAGCTCGGGTCAAGCACCTCCTCAGGGCGTAGCGTCGCGTTCATGCGTCGTGACACCAATGGATGAGCGCTGAGCATCTCGTATAAGCGATCCCGTAATGAAGGTGCTGGCGGCGGTTTTCCGCCGCTGAGGGCTTCCATCAAGGCATCCTCACCCACCCATCGCGCAGCTCGCGCGTCCGCCAGGATTTCGCGGGTACGAAGAAGCGACCGATACTCCAAAAACAACAAGAGAGTCCAAAAAGCAAAGACTGGGAGGGTTATGACGAGCGCACCGATCGTCTGATCACTCCAGTAACGAGCCCACCTCAGGCCGTGCATGCTAAGGAACAGCTTGAGTGTCGCCCCCGGCACGCCCATTGGCGACGTGAACAGGTCGTATTGCATCAACACGACTCGGGCGGGGCGGATCAAAAGCCAAAGGATGACGATCCCCATCAGCACAAGATTGGCTTGAAGCAAGGAGCGTGAAATAAAGGCGTACTTGACGTCCCCGTTCTTGAAGTGCGCAAGCTCGTGAGCAATCCGCGCCATAAAGTTGGATGGCCGTCGCAGACCTAATAGCAGCACGCCCTGTCCCATCAGGATAGTTCGCGATCCGCGAAAGCCAAATGCGACCGCGTCAGTATTGTGAATGTCTCTGTCGTGAAGTAGGAGATCGATCTTTACGTCGGCTCGGTCGGACAAGTCCTGGATGGCATCGCGAGCTCGACTGTGCATGCCAAGTTCTTGGTAAGCTCCGAAGACAATTCGTTGTCTGCGCGAATGGTAGATGAAGAAAACGGTCGTAAGAGCGCTCAGAATAGCGAGGCCGTAAACGCCGTTACCTACGGAATATAGACCAGGCTGAAATTGAGCGACAAAAGGGGTCGTGAAGTAATCGAGGCCCGGCAAGAACTGGCCGGTCCAGAAAGCGATCATCATTGAGGTTATGAGCAGGATTAGGAAGTAGACGTTTGTTCCACTTGGCAGATTATTTGGGTTGACTCTGCACGACATAGCGGCCGGCTACGGTTGAAGACCATCACGCAATGTATTTGTCAGACGTGAGAGTGCAGCCTCGTCCAAGTTAAGTGAGGCGGCATCGTTCCGGAGTTTAGCAACGAGTTCGTCGACCTTATCCGACGAAATTGTAACGGGTCGGGCTTCTTGAAGCGGCGCACAAACCACTCGCCCAAATGCTTTTCCAGTGCCAGCCGAGCTTGTTCACTCAGATCCTTGATAAGTAGCCCAGAAGCGTCCTTCGCATTTTCCCAGAGGAAGGTAAGAAGCGGCTTGCAAAGGACCAAGAGTGCAGCCGAGATTGATCCCAGATCCTCGCCGGTTGGTACCCCGAAGCCCAGAGCATGATCGCGCTTCTTTCCCGATGGCTTCGGTGCGGCGGCAATAGCGTCAAAAAATTCCATCTCCTCGGGCGCTACCGCCTCGACAAGTGCTTGACCTAGTTGAAGCTCCAGAACTGAATAATCCGCGCTCGAATTTGCCATTATGTAAATCCACCAAGGCCGAGGCCGAAAAGACGATCAGGTCAATTATGCACGAAAGGAGGACGACCGGAAGTTGAAACTACAAGAAAAGCCCGGGGGTGCCGCAGGCCATGTACATCAAGGCGAGCGACGCCTTGGTCTCGGGGATGTGGTCCTCCACCGGACCGGGCAGGACGACCATCATGCCCACTGAAACGTGGGAGCGCGCTCGTCGAGATCCGCAAAAAATCGATCCGCTTCCAGCACGAGATGCACAAGCGTCGACGACTATCACATGAGCTTGCTACGGATTGAATTGGGCAACCTTAACCAGCCTGATGATAGGTGACTCAGCCCTGCGCGCCTCCCTTGATCGGCATCACCTTCTTGGGGGCGAGCCAGTGGTCGATCCGGTTATCGGGACTGACTGCGGCGATCGATCGCCGGCTCAGGACCGAACTTTCGCTCGATTGTGTGCCGATCGATCTGACGACCGATGATCAATCCCAACCTATCGCCCATCTGCTGGCAGGCTTCCTCGACGTCTCGGCGGTAGAGATCGGAACGGTTGCCGATTTTGCCGGGCATCCGAGACTCATCGACCGGGTACTGATCGTCGACGGCCTCGAACGTACCCAACTGCGCCGCTGGAGCTTGTTCCTGCGCCAGCTGATGGCCGAGCCGGCGGAGGAGACGGTCGTCGGGCCAGTCCTCCTCGTCCTGCTGCCGACGGGGCTCGGTCGAGACGATCGGTCGGCGCTCTGTGGCCCGCAACCCTCATTTCGACCCAGGGCATGTGCGACCGCTACGACAGCGCGAGTTATGCGGCCGCGATCGGCGCCCGTCCAGCGCAGGGACTGACGTCTCGCGTCGGGCACGCGGCGGCGATCGAAGTGGCGGCGTGGTCGCGTGAACTCCTGGAGGAAATGGTAGGTTGGGATGCGGCGGATCAGATCGCACCCTTTCCCTTGCTCGACCGCCTCGCGGCGCAAGGGCAGTATCAGTTTCCCTGCTGGGAGAACGGCCTGGTCGACTATTGGGACGACGAGCCGGCCGCGCACGCCGTGGCTGCGCTGAAACACGGATACGTCGACCACATCCGGCGGCGGGTCTGGAGCGCGCAGGCGAGCATTCTGTTGCCGTTCACCCATCGCGTCCTGAGATCGCTCATCGCCAGATATCAGCACTTCCTGGCCAAACAGGTGTCTCCGGAGCAACCGTACATCCGAACCTTCAACGGGCGCTCGAAGACGACGACGAATTTCTGGAAGCTCGAGTTCTACGACTTCCGGGAGTTCACGAAAGATCTTCTGTCGCCGAACGAGGCCAGTCTGTTGAGCCTGGCGGGCTGGACGCGCAACCAGGTAGCGCACTTCGATCTGATCGAACCCGACGACATCGCGCGCTTCTCCGACTACTACGAAGCAACGATCGGCGACGTGGACTTCGACATTCCGGGCTGGAACTGGCCGCGCTGCGGGCAGAACATGACCCTCACGGTCGGTCCTTCCGGAGCCGGGAAATCCACCTGGTCGGCCGCGCAGGGCATCGACGTCGTCTCGTCGGACGAGATCAGAAGGGAACGAAGTCCGAACGGCGAGATACGAGGCACGCAGTCCGAGATCTTCCACGAAGTGCGCATGCGAAGCGCGAAAGTCCTGGGCAACGGGCGCTCGGTTATCGTCGACGCGATGCACATCGAACCGGACGATCGCCTGCGGCAGTTGGCGATAGCCCCGGCCGACGTGCAGAAGAAGTACGCACTCATCGATCGGCCTCTCGCAGACAAGCAGCGTGATGGAGGTTGGAGAGGGCAGAAAGGTCTTGTCGACAAGTATCATCGACTGTTTGCCGATCACGCGGGTGCTGCGCTTGCGGGGGACGGCAGAGCCGATATCGAAGTGGTTGACCTTCGGACACAAAACGGCGAAGGACGGACCAGATGACGTCTGAGCGAAGCGGATCGAAGCTCAACCCCAAGTCTACATTATTCGGTGAATGTATTCGAAGACTGATAAGCTTTGGTCGCAAAGCTTATCAGTGAACAGAATTCCATAACGCTCGAACAGCGAATGGCCTCGGCGGTGACGACGTTACTGCCGACGTCTGAAATGGGAGGAACTAACATCTCCCCCACAATGGCTTGTTCAACGAACCGGCGGCGTTAGTGACGCGTGACATGACACGGAGCGCGCGGGCCGAGTATCTGGGCGGAAGAGAGCGAAGGATTCGCGTTGCTAGACGTGAAAGAAGTCCAGATTGGTCAAATTACCTGCTGTTACCGCTGTCAAGACGACTTCCATATCCGCCGAACCCTGGTTCTGAGCTACGGCTGAGCTATTAACGTAGACAAATGTGTCCGCGCCGCTCTGAATCCACGCGATACTATGCGCAGCGACCTGCGTGCTTCCGGCTATCAAGCCCTGGACTGTCGTGGCTCCAGCGATACCCGAAATGTCGATGAGGTCTGTCCCATGAACGAAATCACTGATGGTGTCATGGCTTACGACGGTCGACTCGGAAACGGCAGCGAAGACAAAGTGGTCGGCTCCAGCCCCTCCGATCAACGTGTCGGCGCCTCCTCGCCCCTGGATCACGTCATTTCCTGCTTGACCATCCAATGTGTTGTTGCCGGCATCGCCGGAAATGACGTCGGCAAAAGCTGAGCCGCGGATAGCATTCACACCCGTAAAGGCATCAGTGCCGACGCCCGCGATATCGCCAGACGCGGTCCCGTGGGAGTTGTTAGCGGCGAGATCGACGGTCACCCCATCCAGAGCATTGTAGAAAGCGATGCGGGTGTTGCCGTTGCCGGTAATCGTGTCATTGCCGCCCATTCCCTCAAACTCGTTGAAGGTGGTGAAATCGCCGACGTTCGGCCCGGAGACGCCGAAATTGGTCGTGACATAGGTGTCTGCAAAGTTGGTCCCGCGGATGGCTTCAACCGATCGGAGGGTGTCTGTCCCGATGGCAGCGTCGCCGCTCACCACGCCCGAGGCCATATCGACTTGAATACCTGAAGCCGAGCCATCGTTATTGTAGAAAGCCCTGTCGAAGCCGCCTTTACCGTCGATGGAGTCGTTGCCGGCACGGCCGGCAAAATCTTCCGCCGTACCGTTAGGATTGGCGGAGCCGGTGATGGTGTCGGCGAATGCCGAGCCCGACACCGATTCAACACCCGAGAAGGTGTCGGTGCCCACGGAGGTATCCCCGGTCACGGTGCCTGACCCGCCGCTGGTGGTGGAGGTCCAGCCACTGAAGGTGATCGTCACGGGGCCTGTTGCGTTGGTGTACATCAGACGCGTGTTGCCGTTGCCGGTGATGGTGTCGTCACCGCCAAGGCCCTCGAACTGGTTGAAGGTGCCGTTGTTGCCGACGTTGAGAGCGCCTGCGAGGCCGTATCCCGTCGCCACATAGGTGTCGGCAAGGATGGTCCCCTGGACAGCTTCGATCGAACGCAGCGTATCAGTGCCGATAGAGGAGTCACCGGTGGCTGTGCCGCTCGCCATGTCAATGGTGACGCTGCCGGTCGAAAGATAGATGTTGTTGTAGCTTGCGGTATCAAAGCCGCCGCGACCGTCGATGGTGTCGTTGCCACCAAGCCCCGTAAATGTCTCGTTGATTCCGCTTCCTGACAGGGAATCGGTGAACATCGAGCCCATGATGGCATTGATACCCGTGATCGTATCGCTTCCGACCGAGGAATCTCCTGTGGCAGTGCCGGCGGCCAGGTCAACCACGACGCCGGCGGTCGCATTGTTGAATCCGATGCGCGTGTTGCCGTTGCCGACGATGGTGTCGTTGCCGCCTTCGCCTGTGAACTCGTTGAAGGTTCCAAGCGAACCGGCGTTCGTGCTGCTGTCGCTGAACCCAACTGCATTGTAGGTATCGGCAAAATTGGTGCCCCGGACAGCTTCGACCGACACAAATGTATCGGTACCGACCGTGGCGTCGCCCGTCACGCTGCCCGCCGCCAGATTGACGATAGTGCCCGATGTGGTGGTCGGATCGTTGTTGTAGTCGACGCGGTCGAAGCCGCCGCGACCATCGATCAGGTCATTGCCGGCAAATCCGGCAAATACCTCGACCGTGCCGAATGCATTGTTGCTTCCGGAAAGAGTATCCGCGAAGGAGGAGCCCCAGGCTGAAAGGATCCCCGGGCCAACAAAAGTGTCCTGACCGACTGATGCGTTGCCATTCGCGGTTCCCGCCGCGATGTCAACGATAACTCCTGCGGTCGCGCTCACATAGGAAACGCGCGTCAAGGCTGCGCCCAATGCGTTCACGGCACCTGTGATCGTGTCGTTGCCGCCCCTGCCTTCGAATTCGTTGAAACCAACGGGGGTACCCGGCGTGCCGGTGGCGCCCGTAAAGCCGGCTGCATTGAATGTGTCCGCAAAATCGCTGCCAACTGCGCCTTCGATGCCAACGAGTGTATCGGTGCCGACGCCGGGACCGGATGCCGTGCCGGCCGCGAGGTTGACGGTGATCCCACCCGTTGCATCGGTATAAACCGCGCGATCGAAATTGGTCCCACCATCGAGCAGATCGTTGCCGCCGAATCCCTGAAGCCGATCATTTCCGGCAAGTCCGGAAATGGCATCCGCTTGGCTCGTTCCGAGCAGAACATCCGAACCCGAGGTGCCGTTTGTGGCGGTGGGCAGGACGAAGTCGCTCTGCTGGAGGCTCGTCACACCAATCAGCGTCAGGGTATTGCCGCTGCCGAAATCAATGATGGTATTGCCGCCGCTCACCGTTGCTTTCGATTGAACATCTGCAAACGTGAAGATGTTCGACATGCCTGTTAGATCGATCGTGTCGCCCTGGGTGCGGTCGAAGTCCGTGATGGTGTCCGCTCCGTCGCCGTTGGCGTAGACGAACGTGTCCGCACCGTTGCCCCCGGTCAGGGTATCGGCACCGGCGCGGCCGTCGAGCCGATCGTTTCCGTCCCGCCCCTCAAGGGTGTTGGCATTGGCGTCGCCGAGAATGAGGTCGGCGAAAGATGAACCGCGGACGGCATTCACGCCGGTGAACGTATCCGTGCCGACACTTGCGACGTCGCCAGCGGCCGTGCCGTGGGACGTGCCGGCGGCGAGATCGACCGTTATTCCATCCAGAGCATTGTAGAAAGCGATGCGGGTGTTACCGTTGCCAGTGATGGCGTCATCGCCCGCCATGCCCTCGAACTCGTTGAAGGTACCGAAATCGCCGGCATTTGCGCCGGAGACGCCGAAATTGGTCGCCACGTAAGCGTCGGCAAAGCTGGTCCCGCGGATCGCTTCAACCGATCGGAGGGTGTCTGTCCCGATGGCAGCATCGCCGGTCACCACACCCGAGGCCATATCGACTTGAATACCTGAGGCCGAGCCATCGTTATTGTAGAAAGCTCTGTCGAAACCAGTTTTACCGTCGATAAAGTCATTGCCGGCGCGGCCGGCAAAATCTTCCGCTGTACCATTAGGATTATTCGAGCCGGTGATGGTGTCGGCAAATGACGACCCCGACACCGAGCCGACATCCGAGAAGGTATCGGTGCCCACCGACCCATCACCGGTTACGGTGCCAGACGCGCCGCTTGTGGTGCTGGTCCAGCTATTGAGACTGAAAGTGATCGTCACGGGACCGGTTGCATTGACGTAGGTCAGACGGGTGTTGCCATTGCCGACGATGACGTCGTTACCGCCCATTCCCTCAAATTGATTGAAGGTGCCGTTGTTGCCCACGTTGGCATAAGGAACGCCGGTAGCAGGATCGATAGCCCCGGTGACGCCGAAATTAGTCGCATCATAGGTGTCGCTAAAATTAGTACCTTGAATGGCTTCGATTGAGCGCAAGGTGTCGGTGCCGCTTGAGACATCGCCGGTCACCGTTCCAGCTGCAAGATGAACACTGATCCCACCCGTCGTGAACGTTAGATTGGCATACTGCGCCGTGTCGAAGCCACCTTTTCCATCGATAAGATCATCGCCGGCAAGGCCCATGAAGTTTTCGTTGGCGCCGCTTCCCGAAAAGGTATCGGCAAACATCGACCCCATGACGGCGTTGACGCCGCTGAATGTATCGGTGCCCACCGAGGCATCGCCAATCGCCGTGCCCGCGAGGAAATCGACCGTTACGCCGGCGCTCGATTGCGTATATTGGAGTCGGGTGTTCCCGTTGCCGATAATAGTATCGTTGCCGCCCATGCCTTCAAAATTGTTGAAGATGCCGCTCGATCCCGCATTGGTGCTGGTGCCGCTGAAACCGGTGGAATCGAAAATATCAGCAAAGTTGGTGCCGCGGACGGCTTCCACTGAGCGCAGCGTGTCAGTGCCGATCGTAGCATCGCCAGTTACGGTTCCCGCTGCAAGATTGACGGCTATGCCCGTGGTTGTGGTGACATCGTTGTTATAGACAGCGAAATCGTAGCCGCCGCGGCCATCGATCAGATCGTTGCCGGCACGACCGTCATATTGCTCGAAAGTACCGTTGGGATTGTCGCTGCCCCGCAGCGCGTCGGCAAATGCTGACCCAATGACAGAATTGACGTTTGTGAAGGTGTCGTTGCCGACCGACGCATCGCCGCTCGCCGTACCCGCCAAATCAACGGTGACTGCCGCTGTCGCACTGGCATAGGAAATACGGGTCAGGATCTGTCCGGAAGGATTGACCGTGCCGACGATGATATCGTCTCCCCCCATGCCTTCGAAGCTGTTGAAGCCAATTGGCGTGCCGGGTATCCCGGAATTGCCGGTGAAGCCGACCGCCGAGTAGCGGTCGGCAAAGTTGCTGCCCTGAATGGCTTCGATACCGATCAGAGTGTCGGTGCCGACACCTGGACCCGTCACGGTCCCGGCCGCCAGATCGGCGGTGATGCCCCCGGTTGCGTCGACATAGACCGCTCGATCAACACCCGACAAGCCGTTGAATATGTCATTACCGCCGAAGCCCTCGAATGCATCGTTCCCAGCGGTCCCTGTCAGGGCATTGTCGCCAGCGTCGCCGAAAATGGCGCCGGGCACGCCCACCAGATAGACCACTGCGCCGCTGGTGGCGGTGTTGCCGGCCGCATCGCTCACCCGTGCCGTCAGGGAGTTGCTGCCCTGGTTGAGCGTGACCGTGGTGGTCCAAGTCCCGTTGCCCTGCACGACCGCACTGCCGATCGCGGTGGTGCCGTCGAGAATGGTGACGGTGGCGCCGGCATCGGCCACGTCGACCGTGCCGGTGATGGTCTGGCTCGCCTGGTTGGTCGACCCGCCCGCGCTGGTGATCGCAACCGTCGGCGCCGCCGTGTCCAGCGTAAAGATCAGCGATGCGCTGCCGGTGTTGCCAAAGCTGTCCGTCTGGCTCGCCACGATGGTGTGCGACCCGTCGGCCAGCCCGCCCGGCGTGAACGACCACGCCCCTTGCGCATCGGTGGTGGCGGTCGCGGCCACCGCACTGCCGTCGATCGTGAAGTGCACCACCGTGTTGGCAAGCCCGGTGCCGTTCACGGCCGGGTTGGAGGTAACGTGGTCGGTGGCCGAACTGCCGGTGTCGGAGACCAGGCCTTCGGTCACGGTCGGACCGGTGGTGCTGAGCGTATAGACCACTGCGCCGCTGGTGGCGGTGTTGCCGGCCGCATCGCTCACCCGTGCCGTCAGGGAGTTGCTGCCCTGGTTGAGCGTGACCGTGGTGGTCCAAGTCCCGTTGCCCTGCACGACCGCACTGCCGATCGCGGTGGTGCCGTCGAGAATGGTGACGGTGGCGCCGGCATCGGCCACGTCGACCGTGCCGGTGATGGTCTGGCTCGCCTGGTTGGTCGACCCGCCCGCGCTGGTGATCGCAACCGTCGGCGCCGCCGTGTCCAGCGTAAAGATCAGCGATGCGCTGCCGGTGTTGCCAAAGCTGTCCGTCTGGCTCGCCACGATGGTGTGCGACCCGTCGGCCAGCCCGCCCGGCGTGAACGACCACGCCCCTTGCGCATCGGTGGTGGCGGTCGCGGCCACCGCACTGCCGTCGATCGTGAAGTGCACCACCGTGTTGGCAAGCCCGGTGCCGTTCACGGCCGGGTTGGAGGTAACGTGGTCGGTGGCCGAACTGCCGGTGTCGGAGACCAGGCCTTCGGTCACGGTCGGACCGGTGGTGCTGAGCGTATAGACCACTGCGCCGCTGGTGGCGGTGTTGCCGGCCGCATCGCTCACCCGTGCCGTCAGGGAGTTGCTGCCCTGGTTGAGCGTGACCGTGGTGGTCCAAGTCCCGTTGCCCTGCACGATGGCGGTGCCGATCGCGGTGGTACCGTCGAGAATGGTGACGGTGGCGCCGGCATCGGCCACGTCGACCGTGCCGGTGATGGTCTGGCTCGCCTGGTTGGTCGACCCGCCCGCGCTGGTGATCGCAACCGTCGGCGCGCTCGTGTCCAGCGTAAAGATCAGCGATGCGCTGCCGGTGTTGCCAAAGCTGTCCGTCTGGCTCGCCACGATGGTGTGCGACCCGTCGGCCAGCCCGCCCGGCGTGAACGACCACGCCCCTTGCGCATCGGTGGTGGCGGTCGCGGCCACCGCACTGCCGTCGATCGTGAAGTGCACCACCGTGTTGGCAAGCCCGGTGCCGTTCACGGCCGGGTTGGAGGTAACGTGGTCGGTGGCCGAACTGCCGGTGTCGGAGACCAGGCCTTCGGTCACGGTCGGACCGGTGGTGCTGAGCGTATAGACCACTGCGCCGCTGGTGGCGGTGTTGCCGGCCGCATCGCTCACCCGTGCCGTCAGGGAGTTGCTGCCCTGGTTGAGCGTGACCGTGGTGGTCCAAGTCCCGTTGCCCTGCACGACCGCACTGCCGATCGCGGTGGTGCCGTCGAGAATGGTGACGGTGGCGCCGGCATCGGCCACGTCGACCGTGCCGGTGATGGTCTGGCTCGCCTGGTTGGTCGACCCGCCCGCGCTGGTGATCGCAACCGTCGGCGCCGCCGTGTCCAGCGTAAAGATCAGCGATGCGCTGCCGGTGTTGCCAAAGCTGTCCGTCTGGCTCGCCACGATGGTGTGCGACCCGTCGGCCAGCCCGCCCGGCGTGAACGACCACGCCCCTTGCGCATCGGTGGTGGCGGTCGCGGCCACCGCACTGCCGTCGATCGTGAAGTGCACCACCGTGTTGGCAAGCCCGGTGCCGTTCACGGCCGGGTTGGAGGTAACGTGGTCGGTGGCCGAACTGCCGGTGTCGGAGACCAGGCCTTCGGTCACGGTCGGACCGGTGGTGCTGAGCGTATAGACCACTGCGCCGCTGGTGGCGGTGTTGCCGGCCGCATCGCTCACCCGTGCCGTCAGGGAGTTGCTGCCCTGGTTGAGCGTGACCGTGGTGGTCCAAGTCCCGTTGCCCTGCACGATGGCGGTGCCGATCGCGGTGGTACCGTCGAGAATGGTGACGGTGGCGCCGGCATCGGCCATGTCGACCGTGCCGGTGATGGTCTGGCTCGCCTGGTTGGTCGACCCGCCCGCGCTGGTGATCGCAACCGTCGGCGCCGCCGTGTCCAGCGTAAAGATCAGCGATGCGCTGCCGGTGTTGCCAAAGCTGTCCGTCTGGCTCGCCACGATGGTGTGCGACCCGTCGGCCAGCCCGCCCGGCGTGAACGACCACGCCCCTTGCGCATCGGTGGTGGCGGTCGCGGCCACCGCACTGCCGTCGATCGTGAAGTGCACCACCGTGTTGGCAAGCCCGGTGCCGTTCACGGCCGGGTTGGAGGTAACGTGGTCGGTGGCCGAACTGCCGGTGTCGGAGACCAGGCCTTCGGTCACGGTCGGACCGGTGGTGCTGAGCGTATAGACCACTGCGCCGCTGGTGGCGGTGTTGCCGGCCGCATCGCTCACCCGTGCCGTCAGGGAGTTGCTGCCCTGGTTGAGCGTGACCGTGGTGGTCCAAGTCCCGTTGCCCTGCACGATGGCGGTGCCGATCGCGGTGGTACCGTCGAGAATGGTGACGGTGGCGCCGGCATCGGCCACGTCGACCGTGCCGGTGATGGTCTGGCTCGCCTGGTTGGTCGACCCGCCCGCGCTGGTGATCGCAACCGTCGGCGCGCTCGTGTCCAGCGTAAAGATCAGCGATGCGCTGCCGGTGTTGCCAAAGCTGTCCGTCTGGCTCGCCACGATGGTGTGCGACCCGTCGGCCAGCCCGCCCGGCGTGAACGACCACGCCCCTTGCGCATCGGTGGTGGCGGTCGCGGCCACCGCACTGCCGTCGATCGTGAAGTGCACCACCGTGTTGGCAAGCCCGGTGCCGTTCACGGCCGGGTTGGAGGTAACGTGGTCGGTGGCCGAACTGCCGGTGTCGGAGACCAGGCCTTCGGTCACGGTCGGACCGGTGGTGCTGAGCGTATAGACCACTGCGCCGCTGGTGGCGGTGTTGCCGGCCGCATCGCTCACCCGTGCCGTCAGGGAGTTGCTGCCCTGGTTGAGCGTGACCGTGGTGGTCCAAGTCCCGTTGCCCTGCACGATGGCGGTGCCGATCGCGGTGGTACCGTCGAGAATGGTGACGGTGGCGCCGGCATCGGCCATGTCGACCGTGCCGGTGATGGTCTGGCTCGCCTGGTTGGTCGACCCGCCCGCGCTGGTGATCGCAACCGTCGGCGCGCTCGTGTCCAGCGTAAAGATCAGCGATGCGCTGCCGGTGTTGCCAAAGCTGTCCGTCTGGCTCGCCACGATGGTGTGCGACCCGTCGGCCAGCCCGCCCGGCGTGAACGACCACGCCCCTTGCGCATCGGTGGTGGCGGTCGCGGCCACCGCACTGCCGTCGATCGTGAAGTGCACCACCGTGTTGGCAAGCCCGGTGCCGTTCACGGCCGGGTTGGAGGTAACGTGGTCGGTGGCCGAACTGCCGGTGTCGGAGACCAGGCCTTCGGTCACGGTCGGACCGGTGGTGCTGAGCGTATAGACCACTGCGCCGCTGGTGGCGGTGTTGCCGGCCGCATCGCTCACCCGTGCCGTCAGGGAGTTGCTGCCCTGGTTGAGCGTGACCGTGGTGGTCCAAGTCCCGTTGCCCTGCACGATGGCGGTGCCGATCGCGGTGGTACCGTCGAGAATGGTGACGGTGGCGCCGGCATCGGCCACGTCGACCGTGCCGGTGATGGTCTGGCTCGCCTGGTTGGTCGACCCGCCCGCGCTGGTGATCGCAACCGTCGGCGCCGCCGTGTCCAGCGTAAAGATCAGCGATGCGCTGCCGGTGTTGCCAAAGCTGTCCGTCTGGCTCGCCACGATGGTGTGCGACCCGTCGGCCAGCCCGCCCGGCGTGAACGACCACGCCCCTTGCGCATCGGTGGTGGCGGTCGCGGCCACCGCACTGCCGTCGATCGTGAAGTGCACCACCGTGTTGGCAAGCCCGGTGCCGTTCACGGCCGGGTTGGAGGTAACGTGGTCGGTGGCCGAACTGCCGGTGTCGGAGACCAGGCCTTCGGTCACGGTCGGACCGGTGGTGCTGAGCGTATAGACCACTGCGCCGCTGGTGGCGGTGTTGCCGGCCGCATCGCTCACCCGTGCCGTCAGGGAGTTGCTGCCCTGGTTGAGCGTGACCGTGGTGGTCCAAGTCCCGTTGCCCTGCACGATGGCGGTGCCGATCGCGGTGGTACCGTCGAGAATGGTGACGGTGGCGCCGGCATCGGCCACGTCGACCGTGCCGGTGATGGTCTGGCTCGCCTGGTTGGTCGACCCGCCCGCGCTGGTGATCGCAACCGTCGGCGCGCTCGTGTCCAGCGTAAAGATCAGCGATGCGCTGCCGGTGTTGCCAAAGCTGTCCGTCTGGCTCGCCACGATGGTGTGCGACCCGTCGGCCAGCCCGCCCGGCGTGAACGACCACGCCCCTTGCGCATCGGTGGTGGCGGTCGCGGCCACCGCACTGCCGTCGATCGTGAAGTGCACCACCGTGTTGGCAAGCCCGGTGCCGTTCACGGCCGGGTTGGAGGTAACGTGGTCGGTGGCCGAACTGCCGGTGTCGGAGACCAGGCCTTCGGTCACGGTCGGACCGGTGGTGCTGAGCGTATAGACCACTGCGCCGCTGGTGGCGGTGTTGCCGGCCGCATCGCTCACCCGTGCCGTCAGGGAGTTGCTGCCCTGGTTGAGCGTGACCGTGGTGGTCCAAGTCCCGTTGCCCTGCACGATGGCGGTGCCGATCGCGGTGGTACCGTCGAGAATGGTGACGGTGGCGCCGGCATCGGCCATGTCGACCGTGCCGGTGATGGTCTGGCTCGCCTGGTTGGTCGACCCGCCCGCGCTGGTGATCGCAACCGTCGGCGCCGCCGTGTCCAGCGTAAAGATCAGCGATGCGCTGCCGGTGTTGCCAAAGCTGTCCGTCTGGCTCGCCACGATGGTGTGCGACCCGTCGGCCAGCCCGCCCGGCGTGAACGACCACGCCCCTTGCGCATCGGTGGTGGCGGTCGCGGCCACCGCACTGCCGTCGATCGTGAAGTGCACCACCGTGTTGGCAAGCCCGGTGCCGTTCACGGCCGGGTTGGAGGTAACGTGGTCGGTGGCCGAACTGCCGGTGTCGGAGACCAGGCCTTCGGTCACGGTCGGACCGGTGGTGCTGAGCGTATAGACCACTGCGCCGCTGGTGGCGGTGTTGCCGGCCGCATCGCTCACCCGTGCCGTCAGGGAGTTGCTGCCCTGGTTGAGCGTGACCGTGGTGGTCCAAGTCCCGTTGCCCTGCACGATGGCGGTGCCGATCGCGGTGGTACCGTCGAGAATGGTGACGGTGGCGCCGGCATCGGCCATGTCGACCGTGCCGGTGATGGTCTGGCTCGCCTGGTTGGTCGACCCGCCCGCGCTGGTGATCGCAACCGTCGGCGCCGCCGTGTCCAGCGTAAAGATCAGCGATGCGCTGCCGGTGTTGCCAAAGCTGTCCGTCTGGCTCGCCACGATGGTGTGCGACCCGTCGGCCAGCCCGCCCGGCGTGAACGACCACGCCCCTTGCGCATCGGTGGTGGCGGTCGCGGCCACCGCACTGCCGTCGATCGTGAAGTGCACCACCGTGTTGGCAAGCCCGGTGCCGTTCACGGCCGGGTTGGAGGTAACGTGGTCGGTGGCCGAACTGCCGGTGTCGGAGACCAGGCCTTCGGTCACGGTCGGACCGGTGGTGCTGAGCGTATAGACCACTGCGCCGCTGGTGGCGGTGTTGCCGGCCGCATCGCTCACCCGTGCCGTCAGGGAGTTGCTGCCCTGGTTGAGCGTGACCGTGGTGGTCCAAGTCCCGTTGCCCTGCACGATGGCGGTGCCGATCGCGGTGGTACCGTCGAGAATGGTGACGGTGGCGCCGGCATCGGCCACGTCGACCGTGCCGGTGATGGTCTGGCTCGCCTGGTTGGTCGACCCGCCCGCGCTGGTGATCGCAACCGTCGGCGCGCTCGTGTCCAGCGTAAAGATCAGCGATGCGCTGCCGGTGTTGCCAAAGCTGTCCGTCTGGCTCGCCACGATGGTGTGCGACCCGTCGGCCAGCCCGCCCGGCGTGAACGACCACGCCCCTTGCGCATCGGTGGTGGCGGTCGCGGCCACCGCACTGCCGTCGATCGTGAAGTGCACCACCGTGTTGGCAAGCCCGGTGCCGTTCACGGCCGGGTTGGAGGTAACGTGGTCGGTGGCCGAACTGCCGGTGTCGGAGACCAGGCCTTCGGTCACGGTCGGACCGGTGGTGCTGAGCGTATAGACCACTGCGCCGCTGGTGGCGGTGTTGCCGGCCGCATCGCTCACCCGTGCCGTCAGGAAGTTGCTGCCCTGGTTGAGCGTGACCGTGGTGGTCCAAGTCCCGTTGCCCTGCACGATGGCGGTGCCGATCGCGGTGGTACCGTCGAGAATGGTGACGGTGGCGCCGGCATCGGCCATGTCGACCGTGCCGGTGATGGTCTGGCTCGCCTGGTTGGTCGACCCGCCCGCGCTGGTGATCGCAACCGTCGGCGCCGCCGTGTCCAGCGTAAAAACAACGGGCGCGCTCGTGGTGATGTTCGCTCCAGCGTCCAAGGCCACGATGCTGTGGTTGCCATCTCCCGTCAGAGTAACGGTTTTGCTCCAAACGCCTCCAGAGCCAACGGTAATCGTTCCAATCTGCGTGGTGACACCGTTGTAAGTGTCGTACAAAGTTACTGTCGTTCCAACGAAGGCCGCATCAACGGTTCCGCTGATCGTCTGACTCGCTTCGTTGACTGGACCACCTGCGTTGCTGATAGTTACAGGGGCGAACGAAACCATGACAACAGCTTGTGCTGTATCCAAAGTGGGTATGAGGGACTTCGTTGCAGAGGTAGCAGAATTTGCTGTATTGACGGCCAGTATCGCAGTATTTGGAGTGTTCGATCCGCCACTAGCCTGGCCTGTCACGTCGTTTGCAACGACGGTAGTCGGAGCCTCGGTCGGTGATGGTGGAGGACTCCCAGCAAACTTCTGCAGCGACTTTGTATTGACATCCCCTCGCTTGCCGTCGCTCGGTGGCGGCGTGTCTGGAGCGAGCTGTTTCCCGATATCGTAGGTCGTCAACACCTGCTGGAAAGCGCTGAATTCCTGCGCAACTTGGCTTGGGCTCTTACTGATCGCTTGCGTGATCACCTCGAGATTGGCGGCTGGCGTTATGGTCAGCGATGGACCATCGCTGGTAACTATCCCGATTGGATCCCCGGCGATACAAACGCCTTGAAGCAAGTTCGTTGGGACGCATTTAAAGACCTGTACTGAATGAACCTGACCATCATGCTGATCGGCAACTGAGACCGAGACCTGCCCATCCACTGAATCGACATTGAGAATGACTGCTGTCCCGCGAATTCCGATCACGGCAGTAGGCGTCGCGACCTGCATCTCGCCCGTCTTGGCAACCTGGCCAGCGACAAAACTGGCCGCACCCTGGACAAGAGTGAACAGCGAATGGTTCGAACCGCTCGTCAGACTGACTAAAGTACCATTCGCATTACTCTGCTCTTCATACCCCAATTCGTTCAACATGAAGCGAGCGTTGGCACTTAAGTTGAACGTTGTGCCGTCGATCAGAACCAAACCGAGGGTTGAGCCGCTTCCAGTCTGCACGACATCGTTCTGAAAGACGACGTCCCCGTTATTCGCCTCGATCGTAACGCCATTGCGAACGATGCTGGCGCTTCCCGTTATGGTGGCGACGTGACCGATCACCTTGCCGGCCGGATCATTTCCTCCGGCTTGAGCAAAGGCTTGATGGCCGGTTAGTGCTTCAACGACTCTCGAATCGAGTAATGCACCGTCCCGCGACATCAGCGGTGAGCGCTTTTCACCGAGAAAGTAATCGCGAATTGTAACGCGATGGTTCGGGTCAGAAATGATGAGATCAGAGCCCGAACGCGCATATTCTCCTGAAAATAGCAGGTGCGCGTCCGGAATGATGAGTGCGTTAGCTGGGCCTGGCGCAGGGAAACCAAAGGAGCCCCACGCCACCTCAGACGCCGCGACATCGAATCCAAGATTCAATGGGGTATTCAAATTGGACCCCCACTAGACATTTGAAATTAATTTGTTTGAGCATTACTAATACTCAAACAATTAAATTGAAGAGCGCTTTTTTGCAGCCAAAGCCCGAGATAGGACTTGTTGAAGCCTGTCGATTGTTCGGCCAGCCTAGAATTGGGACCCCGGGGCCATATGAGCGCCCATCGTACTGTGCAATTCAAGTCCAGGCGCAGGCACTATTTGGGAGTACCGACTATGGAGCAACCGAGAAGGTCCCGTCGCTTGGACCTCTTCGAGGTGCGCCGTCGATTGGTAGACGCGCGCAATCGGCATCTTGATAACCGCATTGTGGTAAGGCGTATCAACGGTCTGTTATGCCGCATTTATCACTTGGAGGAGGTGCGCGATCACAGCCAAAGTGAGCGAATCCGCAAAGCGTTTCACGCGGCGCTCCGAGAAACCTAGGTTTTTCGATGGGTCTCGGTCATCGAAGCGTAGAGGTCATAGGCCAGTGGCTGCAGGCAGATGTTCTTCAAGCGGGCGCAACTCCTCAAAGAGGCTGTGGTTACCACCCGGCCTGTTCTCAGCGGGCACACACTGATTTAATACAGTGCGGGCTGACATGGCCTGTGGTTGTATGCGCTCGTTGCAACATAGGGAGTATACAATGAGGAACTTACCGTACGCCCACGATGAAGGCCGCCTTGTTCTGAGAGGCGGATTGAGCACTCATAAGCACGTGTTTAAGAGCGAGCTTAAGAGCGATTGATGGGTCAGATTTCGGTGCTGACGGGGCCGGAACGCCGGCGGCGTTGGAGCGAGGATGAGCGGTGCCGGATCGTTGCGGAGGCCTTTGCGCCGGGATCGTGTGTGGCGCAGGTTGCGCGGGATCACGATATTTCAACGGGGCTGATTTACACCTGGCGGCGTCGGCTTCGCCAGGACCTTGCTGACCAGGGCTTTGTGGAAGCGGCGATGGAAGCGGAGCCGATCAAGGAAGCGGCACCGTCCGGTGAAGTGATCGTGGTGGAATTGACGGGGAGCGGACGGATCAGGATTTGCGGGTCGGCGCCGCCCTTGCTGGTGTCGGCGGTGTTGAAGGCGCTGCGATGATTCCGATCCCCTCTGGCGTGCGGGTATGGCTGGCGACGGGCCATACCGATATGCGGCGCGGCTTTCCGAGCCTGGCTTTGCAGGTGCAGGAGGTCTTGAAGCATGACCCACTGGGGGGTCATTTGTTTTGCTTCAGGGGGCGCCGTTCAGATCTGATAAAAATCATCTGGCACGATTCTCAGGGAGCGTGCCTGTTTACAAAAAGACTCGAAAGAGGAAGATTCATCTGGCCTTCGGCTGCCGGTGAAGCCGTGACGATCTCTCCGGCGCAGCTTTCTTACCTGCTATCTGGGATCGACTGGCGGAATCCTCAAGAAACTTTGCGTCCAACGCGAGTTGGATAGCATTCTGCGATTGAACCTACCGGGAAATCTGATTCACTGGCTTCATGAGTTTGAAGCCGGATGACCTTCCTTCGGATCTCGCCAGCGCCCAGGCGGCGCTGTTGATCGAACGTGAGGCGTTGCGGGCTGAACGCGACGCGCGGCTGAGGGTCGAGGTCGAACGCGATGCGGCCGCGGCGAAGGTCAGCCGGATACAGGCCGAAGCCATCAATTGGCAAGCCGAAGCGGCCAACGCGCGGGCGAAGCTGTCGGACAATGAGGCGCTGATCGCGCATCTCGAGCTGCGGATCGAGAAGCTCAAACGCGAACTGTACGGGCCGCGTTCCGAGCGCACGGCGCGGCTGATCGAGCAGTTGGAATTGGAACTTGAAGAACTCGTCACCACGGCGAGCGAGGATGAGCTCGCCGCGCAGGCCGCGGCGGCAAAGGCGCAGAGCGTACGCGCCTTCACGCGCAAGCGGCCGGTGCGCAAGCCATGGCCGGATGACATCGAACGCGAGCGCGTCGTCATTGAGGCTCCAACGAGCTGCGCCTGCTGCGGTGGATCGCGGCTGGCGAAGATCGGTGAGGATGTGACCAAGACGCTGGAGGAGATCCCGCGCTGCTTCAAGGTCATCGAGACGGTACGCGAGAAGTTCACCTGCCGCGATTGCGAGAAGATCAGCCAGCCGCCGGCGCCGTTCCATGCCACGCCGCGCGGCTTCATCGGCCCGCAATTGCTGGCGACGATCCTGTTCGACAAGTTCGGTATGCATATCCCGCTCAATCGCCAGAGTGCGCGCTTTAAGTGCGAGGGGATCGACTTGCCGTTGTCGACCCTGGCCGATCAGGTCGGTCACGGGACCTTCGCCGTGATGCCGCTCTTCCACCTGATCGAGCGCCATGTACTCGCGGCCGAGCGCCTGCATGGCGACGACACCACCATCCGCATCCTGGCCAAGAGCAAGTGCACAACCGGGCGGATCTGGACTTATGTGCGCGATGACCGGCCCTTCGCCGGGCCTGCGCCGCCGGCGGCGGTCTATTACGCCTCGAGCGACCGGCGAGGTGAGCACCCGCAGAAGCATCTGGCCGCCTTCGCCGGCATCCTGCAAGCGGATTGCTACAGCGGCTTCGAGCCGTTGTTCGATCCGCAAAAGAAAGCGATGCCGATCACACCGGCGTTTTGCCTGGCCCATGCGCGGCGGGGCTTCTTCGAGCTGGCCGACATCGAGAAAAACGCCCGGGAAGGCCAGAAGGGCAAACCCATCTCCCCGATCGCACTGGAGGCGGTCAGACGCCTCGATGCGTTGTTCGAGATCGAACGCGCCATCAATGGCCGCAGCGCCGACGAGCGGCGTGCCGTGCGCCAGGAGAGGAGCAAACCACTTCTCGACGACATGCACGCCTGGTTGCTCCGCGAGCGCGAAACCCTCTCGCGCTCCTCCGAGGTCCTGAAGCCTATGAACTACATGCTCAGGCGCTGGGACGACTTCGCCCGCTTCCTCGACGATGGCAGGATCTGCTTGACCAACAATTGTGCTGAGCGCGCATTGAGGGGCATCGCATTGGGAAGGCGCAACTGGACCTTCGCCGGCAGCCAGCGCGGTGCCGACCGTGCCGCCATCATGCTGACGATGATCACGACCTGTCGCCTCAACGACGTCGATCCCAAGGCCTGGCTCGCCGACGTCCTCGCCCGTATCGCCGATCTTCCCGCGTCGCGTCTGCACGAACTGCTGCCCTGGGAATGGAAGCTCCTGCGCCAAGCCGACAAGCCCGCCGATCAGCAGGCCGCCTGACCTTCACGCAACGCCATCATAGAGCTCGCCGTGCCCGCGCGCATGTCTCAATCAGGCGGTCTTCGTCGTATGCGTACAACTTACCTACCATCATTGCTATTGCAGCTCTCGCCAACTCGCTTTCGTCAGGGGTAATGGCGCAATCGACGCAACCTTCTAGCGGGGCGACAAAGGCCCCCGCTACGACGCAGCAACCCGACAAAGGTATGGCCGGGAAGAAAAAGCCGATGATGACTACCTGCACGCCGCGTCAAAAGATGTCTGGGGCAGCTTGCTCGTAACAAGCTGGAGGCCGCCTTAGTTGGCGGCCTCTTTCATTTGAAGCATCTCCAAAATCTCTCTGTATTTGGCGAGCACCTGTTCGAGCGTCTATAAGCCCTTGTCAGGCGGAGCTGCCGGCAGCCACGCACTGTCTCGACTCTTCTGGGCCCGGCACAGAAGGCCAGAGCTGCAGTATGAGGAGCAGGATAGGACGGGGCGTCGACCAACGGCTGCCTCGAAGAGGTTCAGGCATTCACCCTCCAAGAGAAGCCCGCAAAAGTGGCTTCCTCCCGCCTAGCGAGAGCACCTGAGACGCAGCGGTGGAGCAGGTTTTTTTCTAGATTCTCTCCCTCCGCCACTCAGCCAACTCATTTCGTACTGCGGCGTGGAGACAGGCGTAAAAATCCGGCCGTTTTTCCCGGGATTTCTCGCGCTGGAGAACCTCCGCCGCAGGTCTAAAGCAGGCCCCCACGTGCCCGGAGAACGGATTTTTCTCCGAATCTTAGTACCCGGGGATCGGTACTGTACGGTATTTTCCGGCGAACGAAGCGCCTTTGGGTGGGGCGGTTTGAATCTCTCTCGCTCAACCGAGAAGATCAGGACTGCAAAACTGAAGTCTTGTAATCGGAAGTTTACCAGTCCGATATCTACCACCCCAGCCATCCATTCGCGCGTTGAAAGAGGCTTCGCGGGAGGGGTGAGAACCCGCTGCGAATTGACTTGCCAACTCCGCACGAAGCGCCTCCCGGGGCGCCGAGGCTGTCTCAAGAGAAAGCAAATCGAATAGCTCCCGACACACCCCTGAGGCATTTGTCGACGCCGTTTAAAACGCTTCCAGAGCTTGCTTTCGACGCCACTCTGGACGGTTCGCATTAAGAATGATCGAGCGCAACGACGGACGCAACGACAAAACGCCTTCCAATTGTGAGCGCTTCAAAGACGAATAGCGTCGGTGCGAGTCGTCGGTGTCGTCTGTGAGTAGGGACACATTTTCACGCGTCGCCGCGGGTATCGGCCACATTTGTCATTGGACTACTGTATCTTTGGGTGGGCGGTCGTAACGAGGCGGTACGAGCGCGAACACGGCATCAATTAGGATGACCCTGCTGAGCAGGGCCAGCCAACATTTCCAATGCTACGGGATATTATCGTCCCTCCGCCCTCCAATGCTGTAGGAACGATTGAGGAAGAATTCGCGATTGCCGAGAGCGGCCTCCGCATGTTGATCAATCGCGACGATGATTGCCTTCACGTGCTGATAAGCCCCGATCACGCCAAAGGAGAAACCTGCCGCCGGCAACGTCATCGATCTGATGGAGGCGCTGCGCAGGAGCGTTGGCCAGGAGCGGACGTTGAAATCAGGTCCCAAGAAGCCGAAGAAGGCCACCGGACAGAAGGGGATGCTGCTGCCGATTGCCGGCAAGAAGCCGGCCAAGGAAGCGAGCGCGAAAAGACCCGCCGCCAAACCCCACCGCAAGTCGGCATAAGTGCGATTCCGCGCAGCAACCACTCGATCCAAGCAGTCAGCCGAGAGGTCGGGTTTGTCTGAAATGGAAACCGTTCGGAGTGAACCTCCTGGCCACGGCGCGCACCTCGGCCTCGCAGGTTTCCAGCGCGATCTTCTGGGCAAGCATGACGTCTCCGATTGGTAGAGCGAAGATCGGCATGAAACACAGCCCGTCCTGCAGGCGACCTCTTTCGTCGATCTCGCACACGTTCACGGAGGCTCCGGCGTGAATCCTGTATCGCTTTCCGCTGTCGCTCCCGACGACCTCGAAATAGCCCTTCCTGGCGAACTGCTCCCGCTGCGCCGGCGACAGCCACTCTCGCAAGAGCCGCAACGAGCGCCCCTCCGGCGTGGCCTCGGCGCCGTGCCTGATGAAGAGGGCTCGCGTCGCTCTCATGCGGGAGCGGCCGCCCGGCGGCAATGGGCGAAAGCCGACCATGGCCGGGCCGCTTACCCGCCGACCAGCCTGGGGAAGAAGACGGTTTCTTCCGCAGTGGAGTCGAACGATCGGAGATGCGAGGTCTGACCCGGCCCTGTCCGGACCGCAGCCGTGAAGCCGGCGTTGGTGAGCTCGTAGAACCGCTGCTCCGCCTTCGCCAGTTCTTGTGTGTCGTGGGGGTTGAAGAGATGACGGGTATCGCCGGTGCGGTCCATCACGATCTGAACTGCCATGATCGCCTCCTCGGATTGCTGTGATAGCCAAGGACCCGATACAGTATCCGACCGACCTCAGGGATTTTCAAGAGAAGAACATTGCATCGCGAGGCACTGCCGATCGCAGCGAACGCGATCACGCTGGCGGGCGCTCTGGTCAACATCCCCCGATTCGTTATGCTTCGCCTGCCCCCGACAAGATCGACGCCGGCGGCGCAGTGCGCACCGGCAGCGGCCGCTCGATGTTCGAGGCCCGCGACAGACCGCTCACTTTTGCGTCATATCGGCCGACTAATGCCAGCAAACGCCGCCTGGTGAACGGATCCGCTCGCTCAGCCAGGGTACGAATGCGCTGCGCCTGTTCTCTGCAGAAGTCCTCGTCCATTACGCCCCCTCACTCAAGCAAAGCTGCAACCGAACTTTATTTAGGCGGCTTCAACTCGCCAGCCAACCAGCCTACCGCGTCCGTCTTCATTGGATCCACGAAGGAAACCACGTCAGCGCGTTCGCAGGTCGAGCATTCGAAGGTGTGCTCCTCGAATCCGCGTTTGCCGGGAGAGATTCGTGCCAATGCCATCCGGTGCTTACATATCGGACACGTCGGCCGCTCGTTGAGATACTCAGTCATCTTTTGATCCGGAACCCGACCATGCGCTTTCCAGAGCGGGAGGCTGCAAGATCTGACATTCCGAATTCCCCTTGCCCTGCTGCCAGTCGGGGTCGCGGGCGGGTGCCGACATCGCGTACGCGTAGCGCATCTCGGAGGCACAGAGATCATCCAGCTTACGCCATAGGGATGGATGCGCCCAAGCGCTCGTGGTCAGGCAACTGTTATCGCGAGCAGGCCATCGGTCGCATTTGGCCGCAAGCCGCCCTCTGCCAAAGGTCCTCGCCTCGGCCGCTTGCAGCCGCATTCGAAGCACCTGCAGTTCTGTACCGTTTGTGCAAAACAGCATAACCGTAAGTCTGATCGCGAATACTCATTTATCCTGCCCAATAACATGACTTTGAACTGATATACCGACGTAGGACGAGCATTAAGTAACAGCTAGGTCATGCACCCCGGTGGCGGAGCATCCGTGAGGTGCTTTGAGGGCGCAGCGGACGCCAACTGCTCCCAGTACTCCGCCTCGGCGAGCAGCTTCCAGCTTCTGCGCAAACGCTGTACGGTTTCCATTCCAGCCTCCCGTAGTTTTTCCAACTCTATTTTTTGTTTTTGCGTCAGAGTCATCATGATTATGACTCAAAACTAGTTTTCGGTTTTTTGGCTGCCGATAGGCGAGTCGATGGCGCGCTTGCTGCGAATGATTTTCGTTTCGGCCTCTCAGCCACAATCATTCGATGTACGAACGGCCGAGCGGCGCGAGCGTTTGGCTCGCATCCCGCGGTATTGTTTTGACTTCGACAGGTCGACTACATCGAGACGAGGTAGGCGAGGACCTGCCCGACAATTAGATTAGTCCGGTTGGCGCACCATATTGAGGGCAGCGTGGGATGTTGAGGACGTGCTCACTGCTGGCGGCGCATGGCGTCTTGAAGTCCGCAGCCGTGAGGCGCCGGTCTTCCGGATAGATCAAAACCGAATGGGTCGGGTCAATCTAACTGCAAAGCACTCACGGTCTCAGGTTAGATGGCTACTGGAACTCCTGGTGCAGCTTTGTCGTTCAGTCAACGGCAAGGATGCGAATGACGGACTGACTCGCCAATAGCCTTAGCCGACCTTCTGGTTGCGTGCCCGCAGTGCAATGCATGGCCCATGGTGGTAACTGGTCCAATGTCTAGGTTGGGCGATCGAAGCGAGATGAGAATTTCGCTGCCCTCGATGCCGCAGGCGCGAGATATACGATCTGCGCTCTCCGTCGCGTGCGGATGGAAGTCCTTTCCATGGGCCGCGACAGCGCCTTTTCATCCGGCCCACCGCTCGTGAGAGGTAGCGTCGAGTCACGCTGCTAGTTCGTGTACCGAGACCGCAAAGTCTCAACGCTCTGATCGCGTCATAGCGTCGAACTCTGTCACTTCAATAATTGTAGCGTAGGGGAGACGTGCTCAAATAATCTGTTCGATCGTTAAGCGTGTCGATGAGTTGAAAAAAGCGAGAATACGTTTCGTTTCTCGATCGCCCTCCTGCGAGTTGATGACCGAAACATTCGCCGAAGCCACTTGCCGAGATCATCTGTGCGCCGAAATTGGGCGGCTCGCATTGTCTCAGCTAGGTCTTCAAAATGGAGAGCACCCTGCTGCCGTTTCATCACAGCACCTCGCGGCGACGGAACTTGCGCATTTCGTGCAGAGCAGACGAATGCGGCAGTATCTGCGGTACAGAAGGTTGATGATTGCCCACATGACCAAACCGCATTGTTAGGTCCTGGTCGGATGTTAGGTCTCAATCTGTTTCGGGACGTCTTCTCCGAGCTGGTAAAATGGTTTCATGGGCTGCTTGGCTCCCCAGCAGATCGCGCAAACGCCAGAGGTGGCGGAAGAGTTCGAACGACCGACATGTTTCTCGGAAGAGTTCGAACGACCGATATGTTTCTCGTTTCTGCGCAACGGTGGCATCCAAGATCGGTTGTAAACACTTTAGCCATTTGTGCCGATCGCAGCCTGCCAAATGCAGCAATTCGGTGCATGCGACCTCCAAAAATCACGATTTGGCTCTTACTGCTTCAATTTTGCGGGAATGCTGCGAGCACAATCTGAGATAACTTGTGGTGAATGGTTGCGAAGGAACCACCCATGAACGGCACGACGGTCGACGGCGAAATAGTTTTGCGCGCGGCTCGTGCTGGCGATGGCCAGGCGCTGTATGACGTGACGGCACAATCCGTTCAAGGACTCGCAAAAACTCATTACAAGCGCGAGCAACTGGCGGGTTGGATGGGAGAACGTACTGCCAAATATTATGAGGATGTCATCGCTGCGGGCCGTGCGGTCATAGCCGAGGAGAAGGGCGAGGTATTTGGGTTCGTCGACTCAGCTCCTGGCGAGGTGACCCGCCTTTTCGTTTTGCCGAAGGCAGCAGGCCGCGGACTTGGTGAGCGATTGCTCAAAGTTGGTATTGAAGCTGCGGCGAAGGAATACTCGGGACCAATCAAGATCGAGTCAACCTTAAACGCGCAGCGGTTCTATGAACGTCATGGCTTCAGGGCCATCCAGAAGGGATACTTCTCTCATGGGGTTGGCGGAGAGCCGATCGAAATTATCCTTATGGAAATGGTACGAACATAGGCCAGATTGCAGAACCTTGGGCCTCAGATAATCTCGATATTCGCGGGGCTTTGCGATTTTTGGACATCATGCTCGAGCCTTCCTCCTAAGCCGCACGACGTGGCGCCATGAACAACCCAAACCATCGTCTCACCTGTTCCCATCGCGCGTACGAAGCTCATTTTGACCGCTCGGACCATCGGTGCCTTCGCTATCGGTTCGGACACATTTGTCATCATCGGCCCACTCGATGTCAGCTTGCCTATGCTGCGCCGTAGACGCCTAATTCGCTCTTCGCACCAGCCCTCCTGCCACAGCGGATCTACTTTCTACTCAATCGACCACTGCCTAAGCCTCGAGTTCGACGAGTTGCCAGACGCGACGTATGGAGGTGACCCGCACAAGCGTTGACGCGGGCCTCACTGCATCGCAAGCTTCGAGATGAGCTCTTGCAACTTTATGCGAATCGTTGATGTGTAGACGACCGTTCGAACTACATCGGCAAGGTCCGCTCCGGTGGATTTGAGCGCGGCTTCGAGAGTCGTCGTATCCCGCGGCTCGAACGCGACATGGTTGCCGGGTCGCTATTTCCGCAACCCCGGTATCAACTGCGGGGCCGTGAAGGCAGCTGCTAATCTCCGCCCTCAAGATAAAATACGCTATAATTGCTGTTTGCGAATGCGGCCAGCCTCGCAAATGTGGTTGGCCGACCTTCAAAGCGTTCAGGTCGCTGCAGAATAACCGTCGCCATCGAGTGCGGGATCGAGCGCGGTTCGCGTCCGGGTCTCCTGCTACTCGGAAGCAACCCAGTTCCGCAGGCCCTCGATCGTGCGAAAGCCATCGGCGGCGTAGCAGCGTGTGGACGGCTGAGATGCTCGCATCATCTCAGCCAGCGCATGTCCGGGCCCGAGGTGCAGCACCTCGGTGACGCCCAGCTCTATAAGCGCGTCCAGGGTTGCCGCCCAATCGATGGGACGGGCGACCTGGTTTGCCAGTTTCGCCGTGGCGCCGGCGACCGAGAAGATGCGTTCGCCGTCACCGCCGGCAAGTAAGACGCGCTGGCGTGCGACGGCCGCGTCCCTGCTTGTATCGAGCGCCTGCTGCAGAGGTTTGCAGGCCTTCGCGAGCCTTGTCGTATGCGACGCGATTTTGATGGCGAGAAGGCCCGTGCGCGCTCCAGCGGCCTCGTCGCAGAGCGCGATAACATCCCGCTCCACGCCTCCGGTCACGAAAAGAAGGTCGGGATTCCTGATCGCGATCTCGCAGAGGTGCTTTGCAAGCAGAGGTTCGAGCGCAGCCCGGTCGAGCCCGCGGATGTAACCCAGACGGCCATCGGGTCCCGCTGCGCTTTCCATCAGCCGGGCACGAATATTGGTGAACCGCAGTTCATGTTGGATCTGCCGCCGGCAGTAATGCCGTCCCGCAGCGCGCCAAGTGGCGCACGCGCGACATGCGTGGCACTTAAATTCTGCCGCGTTGATGCCCGCGGCAGTCCGCGCCGCAAGCTGCCAGTCATGCACAACGTCGGATGAGCCGATCCTGCCGTACGGTCTCCGAAGTGGAGCACCCTCGCGCAAGATTTCGGCGGACTAGGAACGCGCGAATGGGCTGTTGGTTGAATTCGCATTTAGAAGGAGGAAATTACATGGCCTACGAAGAGCGCGAGACAAGAAATCTGATTGGCAGCGACAAGGTCGAAGGTACTGCGGTCTATGGCGCCGACGATCAGCGCATCGGTTCAATTGACCGGGTGATGATCGATAAAATCAGCGGCAGGACCGCCTATGCCGTCCTGGGATTTGGCGGCTTTCTGGGCATCGGAGACGATCACTATCCGCTTCCGTGGCAGTCACTGAAGTACGACACGAATCTCGGCGGCTACGTCACAGGCGCTACCGAGGACCAACTGCGAGGCGTGCCAAAGTACAGCAGCGAGAGCAGTTGGAACTGGTCGGATCCTGCGATGGCCCGCTCGGTGATGACTACTATGGCGGCATCCCAGCTCCATGAACTGGATGCCAGGAGCGGCATGAGCAAGACCAAAAGACAGCAGAGAAGCAACAGCCGAACTGCCGCGAAATCAGCCTGGAGCGGTTTTGCTGCGGTCTAGCTAGGGCGCTTAGCCGAGAGGCCGTGCTTGTCTGAAATGGAAACGGTTGGGCGCGAACCTCCGGGCCACACTGCGCACCTCGCTCTCGGATGTCTCCAAGGCGATCTTCTGGGCGAGCATGACATCTCCGATCGGCAGAGCGCCAATCGGCATGAAACACAACCCCACCTGTAGGCGACCTCTCTCGTCGATCTCGCACACGTTAACTGAGGCCCCGGCGTGGATCCTGTATCGAATTCCGCTGTCGCTCCCGATCACCTCGAAGTAGCCTTTCCTGGTGAACTGCTCACGCTGCTCCGGCGACAGCCATTGCCGCAAGACCCGCAGCGACCGGCCCTCCGGCGTGCCCTCGGCGCCGTGCCGGATGAAGAGCGCTCTCGCCGCTTTCATTCGGGAGCGGCCGCCCCGTGGGGGTCGAAAGCCGAACATGACCGTCGCGGCTACCCGCCGACCAATCTGGGGAAGAAGACGGTTTCCCTCGCAGTCGGGTCGAACGATCGGATTTGCGAGACCTGACCTGAACCCGTCCGGACCGCCGCAGTGAAGCCGGCATCGGTGAGTTCGTAGAACCGCTGCTCCGCTCTGGCCAGTTCTTGTGCGTCGTCAGCATTGAAATGGTGTCGGCTGTCGCCGCTTCGGTCCATCACGATCTGGATTGCCATGATCGTCCTCCTCGGATTGCTGGTGACCAAGGACCTCAATTGAGTATCCGGCCGAACTCGCAGACTTTCAAGAGTTCGTTGCAGCGGCAAGGGGAGAGCCGACGCATCACGCGATCCAGAACGACCTGCATCAATTATCGGGCGAGAGAAGAGCGCGACTGGACGATATCGCCCGACGGCGCGAACCGATTGCCTACAAGCGTCACTAGAAGGAAACGCGGGCTCGTTGCCGAGACTAAGCAACGGCATGGGGGATTCGGTTGGCCTGTCCAATGAGGGATTGGAGCGAGAGATAAATTTTTTCAATAGGTTAGAGGGCAGCGTATGCGCGACGTGTGCACCGGGAGATCAAGAAGATCTTGCGACAGCCAAAGTGAGCCGGCTCTCAGAAGTGATGCAATGTCATCATCTCGATGAAGATGGCGTCGAACCCGTCGGGGCGCGGCGGTCTTGATCTGACGCATCTCGGCCGCCCGGTGGATCGCGCTCCCTGATGGCTCCGCATTGATCGCCCAGTCGCGCGCCGGAATGGCGGCGACAGTCATCCAGTCGACCGGCGCATCGCGGCCGATCCGGGTGGCGAAGAGCTGGCTGACGATGGTCGAGAAGGTGCTGCTGCTCAGGCCGAGCTCGATCGCCGCGTGCCCACCGCGAACGTCGTCGCCCCCTGGGGGCGAAAAGCGCCAGACGGCGCGTTCACGTCAGCTGCTGGAGCTTCTTCAGCGGATTGAGTTCGCTCGGCTGGTCGTGTTCTTCGCGCCCGTGCTCCGGCTGGGCCTTGCTGTCCTCATGGAGCTCCTGATCCCCGACGATCTCGCCGATGGCCTGTTTCGCCTTGCCGGCGATCCGCTGCTTAAGACCTTTCGCCTTGCCCATGGCACCTCCAAGCTCATGCCGCTGCCCCGGCGCCGAAGGGGGAATGAGCGCCGGAGTTTGGGGTTTCGTCCAGATGGCATCCGGCAGCAGGGGGAGATGCCGGAGGCGTTGGTCAGACTCGTTGGCGCGCCGATGGTTCCTCCGATCATCGCCGTGCGAGTTCGATGATCACGCCTTCATTGCCCCGAAGCAGGATCGATGCCTCCGGCAATGGCTCGCGCGGCCGGTCCAAATGCGTCGACATCAGCAGACGTCCACGGCCCTGCCAGTGCCATTTCCGCGGCTCGGCGGCCATGTTGAGCGCGACCAGCACGTCGCTCGTGCCCGCCACACGCTTGAAGGCGAGGACGTCGTCTTGCGATCGCAACGGCGCGTGGCCGCCCTGGCGAAGACAGGCATGCTCGCGTCGGAGCGCGATCAGCGCACGAAACAACGCTAGGATGGAATGTTCGTCCCGCCTCTGCTGCGCGACGTTGGGCGCATCGCCGGGCTCCAGTGGCAGCCACGGGCTGCCCGTGGTGAATCCGCCGCTGTCGCTATCGTCCCAGCGCATCGGAGCGCGCTCGGGGTCGCGGCAAAGTCCATATCCCGGCACGAGCTTCTCGAAGGGATCGCGAACGCGATCGGCTGGAATGGGAACGCGTTTGCGACCGATCTCGTCGCCCATGTAGAAGAACGGCGTGCCCCGCAGCATCATCAACAGCATCGCGAGCACGCGCATCTGCGCCGCATCGATCTTGCTTGCGATCCGCTGCTTGTCATGTCCGCCGATCACCCACACCGGCCATGCGTCCTCGGGAATGGCGTTGAGATAGGCGTCGATGGTCGCCTGGAGCGACAGCGCGTCCCATTGCGAGTCCAGCAACGCGAAATTGAGCGGCAGATGCAGGCGTGGTCGATCGTTGCCGTAGAAGTGTCCGATCCGGTCGGTCTTGCCCTGAACCTCGCCGCACAACAGCCGGTCCGGATAGCCGTCGATCACCTCTCGGATGAATTCGATGCACGCCATCGTCTCCGGTCGATCATCGGTAAAGACCGGTGTGTGGCGTTGCGGCGGCGGCTTGCTCTTGGCTTGCGGGTTTGATGGATTGTCGCGCAACAGATCATCCTTGATCAGCACGGCGCTGGCATCGACGCGAAAGCCGTCGACGCCGCGGTCGAGCCAGAAGCGCATAACGTCCGCGATCGCTGCCCGCACATCCGGATTGCGCCAGTTCAGGTCGGGCTGCTCAACCAGGAAGGAGTGGTAATAATATTGTCGCCGCGCTTCGCACCACTCCCAGGCGCTGCCGCCGAAGCGGCTCAGCCAGTTGTTTGGCGGCCTGCCGTTCTCGGCCGGATCGGCCCAGATGAACCAATCGGACTTTGCGCTATTGTGGGAGCTGCTGCTCTCGACGAACCAGGCGTGGTCGTCGGCGGTGTGATTGGGGACGAGGTCGAGAACGACCCGGATTCGCGCCTCGTGCAGGGCGTCAACGAGACGATCGAAATCGTCGAGCGTGCCGAAGCCCCGGTCGATCGAACAATAGTCCGAGATATCATAGCCGAGATCGCGGAAGGGACTGCGGTAGATCGGCGTGAGCCACACCGCATCGACGCCGAGCCATTTGAGATAGTCGATTCGCGCCATCAGGCCGGCGAGGTCACCCTTGCCGTCGCCATTAGAATCCTGAAACGAGATCAGCGCGATTTCATAGATGACTGCGGATTGCCACCACGCACGTTCGTCACGGGATTCGGCGGTCATTGCCTGGATTCACCTCGTTGCAGTTTGCCTCTCGGGCCGGCTCAGGATCGCTCCGCCGTGGCGTGCGCTGCGATCTGCTTCGCACCGCTTCTGGCGTTCGCCAGCCCTTTGGGGAAGCCGCTGCGGTTTGGATAAAGCTTGCGTCTTGCCTCGCGCGGCGGCCGCCGCGGTTTGGTGTCCTGCGCGGCGCGATAGTCGAGCATGGCGATGCCTCCGACCATCAGGAGCGCCAGCGCGATATTGCCTTTCTTCGGATTGTCCGATGTCAGTCCGGAGAGCAGCGCGGCGGCATCGAGGCCGTCGCCGCCGACACGAGCCCAGAGGCCGGCGTTCTTGTCGACCGAAAGCGACATGATCCCGGCAAGGATCTCCCGCACGCCGAACGCACGGACCAGCGTCTCGCGGCCTTCCATGCCCAGCATTTCGGTGACGCGCCTTGGGGCAAGGAATTCCACGGCGCCGAGACCGATGCTGAACCAGCCCAGCGCGCGGGTGAGCTGGTCTTCCGGTCGTTTCAGGCTCGGCCCGCCCTCGAGGATCTTTGGATCGCCCTTGGTGCGCACGATGTTGGAGAAGTGAAACATGTCAGACTCGCTCCCTCAAGGCTTCAGCACGACCTTGACGCAGGAGTCCTGCTTGTCACGGAACACCTGGTACATTTCGGGGCCTTGGCTGAGTGGCACGGTATGGGTGATGACGAAGGACGGATCGATCTCGCCGTCCTCGATGCGGCGGAGCAGGTCGTCGGTCCAGCGATTGACGTGGGTCTGGCCGGTGCGCATCGTCAGCCCCTTGTTCATGAACGCGCCCATCGGGAGCATGTCGGAAAGGCCGCTATAGACCCCGGGCACGGAGATGATGCCACCGGGCCGACAAACATAGATCATTTCGCGCAGCACGTGCGGCCGATCGTTCTCCAGCATGACCATCTGCTTGGCGCGGTCGAGCAGGGTGTCGGGCAGGGACGCCATCACGTGCGATTCCATGCCGACGCAATCGATGCACTTTTCGGGTCCCTTGCCGTCGGTGAGCTCCTTCAGGCGCTCAAGGACGCTCTCGGTCTCGAAATTGATCGTGGTGGCGCCTCCGGCTTCCGCCATGCTGAGCCGCTCGGGCAGGCAGTCGATCGCGATCACCTGATTGGCGCCGAGCAGGATGGCGCTGCGGATCGCCATCTGCCCCACGGGCCCGCAGCCCCAGATCGCGACCGTATCGGTCGGCTCGATGTCGCATTGCACGGCGGCCTGCCAGCCGGTCGGGAAGATGTCGCTGAGAAACAACAGCTGGTCGTCGGGAATGCCAGGGGGAACCTTGATGTGCGTGGCATCGGCATAGGGCACGCGCAGATACTCGGCTTGGCCGCCGGGATAGCCGCCGGTGAGATGCGTGTAGCCGAAGAGGCCAGCGGTGGTGTGCCCGAACACCTTGTCCGCGAGATGCCGCTTGCGGTTCGTCGTCTCGCAAACCGAGAAATTGCCGCGCTTGCACTGGTCGCATTCACCGCAAATGATCGTGAACGGTACGACGATGCGATCGCCTTTCTTCAGCTTGCCGTTGACCCCGGAGCCGACCTCGACCACTTCGCCCATGGTCTCGTGGCCCATGATGTCACCCGGCAGCATGCCGGGGATAAAGTTGTGGAAGAGGTGCAGGTCGGAGCCGCAAATGGCGCAGCTCGTGACCTTGATGATGGCGTCGCGCGGGTCCTGAATCTCAGGATCGGTGACGGTGTCGCACCGGATGTCCTCCTTGCCATGCCAAACCAGCGCCTTCATCTCCGTCCTCCCGGCTCAACCACGTGGCATCTAAGTCCAGGAATGAACGATGGTTGCTACGCGACGCGCAAATTCTTCGCACTGCACGGGCCTCGTGCGGAAATAGGAACGGCTGGCCGGCCGGGCGATTAGGCGTCATCATCCCAATCCGCAAGGATATGCCCTATGCCCGCGAATCAATTCGCCGTCGTCACCGGCGCCTCCACCGGTATCGGCCTGGAACTCGCCCGGTGCTGCGCTCAAGCAGGTTTCAATCTCGTCATCGCGGCAGACGAGCCCGCGATCGAGATGGTGGCCGTCGATCTCCGCAGGCTTGGCGTCAGCGTGGAGCCGGTCGAGGCCGATCTCGCCACGACCGAGGGCGTGGACGAGCTCTGTGCTGCAGTCGGGGACCGGCCGATCGATGCGTTGCTCGCCAACGCCGGCGTCGGCCTCGGCAAGGCGTTTCTAGATCAGGACTTTGGCCGGATCAGACGTATCGTCGACACCAACATCACCGGCACGCTCTACCTGATCCATCGCGCCGGCAACGAGATGCTGCGGCGCAACTCGGGGCGCATTCTGATCACGGGCTCAATCGCCGGGTTCACGCCCGGGAGCTTCCAGGCCGTGTACAACGCCTCCAAGGCTTTTCTTGACTCATTCTCCTTCGCTCTGCGCGAAGAGCTGCGCGACAGCGGCATCACCGTCACTTGCCTGATGCCCGGCGCCACCGACACCGAATTCTTCCGCCGAGCCGACATGATGGACACTAAGGTCGGCACCGAGCCGAAGGATGGTGCCTACGAGGTCGCCAAGGCCGGCTTCGATGCAATGCTGCGCGGTGACGCCGACATCGTCACTGGGCTGAAGAATAAGATCCAGGCGACGGTCGCCAACATCACACCGAACGAGATGCTGGCCAAGCAGCACCGCAAAGTGGCCGAGCCAGGCACGGCAAAGTCGTAACGCGAGCGTGCAGGAACTCGCGGCGCACCGCAGACGGTCTGTCCCGTCCCCGCTGTGCAAACGGAAGCGCCGAACATCTGTGCGTAGCGGGCTGCGGTCCGCCGATTGCAGAGGGAGGACTGGCCATGGTGAACATGGCCGCCGCATCATCGTCGAGGACCGCCGTGTATGCCGCGCTCGCCGGCAATGTCCTCGTCGCGGTCATCAAGATTGGTGCCGCCATCTGGACGGGAAGCTCGGCGATGACGAGCGAGGCCGTACACTCGATCGTCGATACCTCCAACGAGGTGCTGCTGCTCTACGGCTACCGTCGTGCGAGCCGCCCGGCGGACGAATCCCATCCACTTGGCTACGGGCGCGAATTGTATTTCTGGAGCTTCATCGTCGCGCTGCTGATTTTCGCGCTGGGCTCGGGCATCTCGCTCTATCAGGGTATCGTTCACGTCGCCGCGCCCGAGCCGATCGAGGATCCCATCGTCAGCTTCATCGTGCTCGGGCTGTCGTTCCTGTTCGAGGGCGGCTCGTGGCTGGTTGCCCTGCGTCGTTTCCGGTCGGACGCCGCGCGGTTTGGTTACTATCAGGCCTTTGTTCGCAGCAAAGACCCGCCCGCATTCATGGTGCTGCTCGAGGACAGCGCGGCGTTGGTTGGCATCGTCATTGCGGCCGCCGCCACGTCGGCGGCGGTATGGCTGTCGCAACCGGTGTGGGATGGCGTCGGCTCGATCCTGATCGGGATTCTCCTCGGCATCACGTCCGTCGGGCTCGCCCGCGAGAGCAAGAGTCTGCTGATCAGCGAGCCGGCGCACCCGGAGCTTGCGCAACCGATCCTCGAGATCGCCCGGCGCTCACCCGGTGTGCTCCAGGCGAACGGCCTCCTGACGGTGCAATTATCCCCGGACGAGGTTGTCGCCGCGCTCAGCGTCGAATTCGCCGACGAGAAGCGCGCCGACGATATCGAGCAATGCGTGATATCGCTCGAAAGAGAAATCCGCAGGCATCATCCGAGCGTCGCAGCCCTGTTCATCAAGCCGCAGACGAACGCGCGCTTTCACGCCGTTCGGGCCAAACGCCGGGGAGGAAGGTCCTAGTCTGCACGAGCTCGATGGAGAGCCGGCTGGTCTGTGCGTCAGCTGCGCCAGGCTGGCAGATGCCATCGAAGCCGAGCGAGCAGAAATCGACAAGCGCGCTCATGCCGAGGAGGCGCGGGGGACACTTCTGCCTTCCGTGTTCGGATGCTCTATTCACAGGTAGTCAGCCTAATCCCAATATGGAACGGCGGGACGCGCGATCATCAGCCAGAAGATAATCAGTACCGCAGCGAAGGCGGGAAAGCCGAAAGCAAACCACCATCGGAATAGACGCGTATACTGATCGGGCAACGGTGAGTTTGTTTCGACGGCAAGTACGGCAAGATCCCGCATGCGTATTTGCATCCACACCACAGGTAGCCAAAAAGCGCCTGTGACGAGATAGAGCACAATGGAAACTGCAATCCAACCATCTGCGAGAGAATATCCGCTCGACCACGCGAGCCAAATCCCTGTAATCGGCTGAAGTGCAATGGCGGTTGCGGTAAAAAGGAAGTCGGCCAGTACGACAGTCCGCGCGACGCCGGCCACCTCCTGGGGCTCGTTGCGAAGGTGCGCGACAAGCATGAAAAAGGCGATGCCGGCACCGGTACCAAGCAGAACGGATGCCCCGATGACGTGGACCGTCTTGAGGAGAAGGTAGAACATCAACGGTCCTCACGGATCGCCATCGCGACCAAATTGAGCATCAGCACCGGCCAGATCTTGAGCATGGGGCCGAGCGGGTCGCTCCACAGGCGCGGCACCAGTGTTGTTCCTATTACGATGTAAACGAGAGAGATGATAAGTGCGGCCCACAAGCCATAGCGGCTAAATGGCCGAAACAGGATGGCGAGGCCGATCACGATGTCCGCAAGGGCTCCTGCGACAACAGTGAGGACCGCGACGTTTCCTTCCAACCCGCCTTCTCGGAGCAGGGACATGCCAATGTCCCAGCCCGGACCGAGCGAAATGATACCAGTAACGATCCAGAATAGGCCAAAGATACCAAATATCAGTGGCTTTAGCGCGTAGAGCCTTGCGAACCATCGGTCCTGCACTGACGCGGGTTCGCTCGCGAGCGCGGCTTCGATATCGCGCGGTCGGATTCCCGTCGCGCGATACCACGGCTCAGGGTCGCCAGTGGCCCCGCGTCGCATTTCAGTTTGGGCAGTCGTGTTGATAGGGGTTCGCCAGCCTAGTAGTTGAGCGAGGTCTCCCATCAGGTAAAACGTCGAAGCAACCCACGAAGGCAAGTTCAAACGGTGGACGGGCTGCCACCGCAGCCAGCGGCGCAAGAGCGCGACGGCATCACTGAAAATCATCTGCCGTGGCCCTGCCAAATCGAGTGCGACGCGGGAAGGTGCGTCGGGCCTCAAGAAAAAGACAACGGTTTCGACAACATCATCAATGTGCACCGGCTGGATGGGCGCGGTGTCAGGCATGACGGGCAAAACAGGCAATGACGCAAGGCCACGTAACAAAGCGCTGCCACCGTAGGCGGCCCTTCCCATCACCACCGATGGTCGAAGAACAACCCAATCGAGGTCACGTGAGGTGAGAGCGATTTCTCCGTCCCGCTTCGTGCGTGAAAAGATACTGACAGCATCCCGATTTGCGCCAATGGCGGAAAGAAGGATCACCCGCCGAATACCTTCCGCTTCACAAGCGGCGTAAAGTGCACCGCTGCCCGAGATATGAACGCCCCGCATATCCTGTCCCTGCAGGGCTCCCGCTGCATTGATGACTGCGTCTATGCCTTTGAGAATTGGCTTCCAGTTTTCGGCGTGCGTCGTCTGCGCGAGGTCTAGGGGCACGTGGTGGTCGCCCTGTAGCCCTGTGGAGGAGCGGGACACCGATACACATTCGTGCCCTTCAACGGTAAGCCGTGCGTTGATAGCAGATCCAATATAACCCGTGCCACCAACAATCAGGATCCGCATCGACTATTCCCGCTGGACGGTCCGGTGGCGCAGACCGCGGATCAACTCCTCCACGTACGGCAAAATTTCGAGGAGCGCAGTCAGGACCAGCATGGTTACGATGTAAGGAACGGGTAGCGGATGCTGCTTCAGCGTGAATGAAAAAGCCGGCGTGCCAAAGCCGAACAATGCTGTGAAAGCCGACCAGTGAAGTGCAATGACCAGCAGCAATCCTGTCAGCGGAAGCATTTCGAGAACACTGTGGACGTGCTGTTCGGCCGGCAAGATCTCGCGCATGGCCGATGCGTAGCGAACGTCCCAAATTGCAGTCGCTTCATGAAGTATCAGAAACGCGATCATGACCAGAATCACGCCGGAGGTAATTTCGAAGAAGAGCGCAGCCAGCACCGGAACGGCCATTTCGGCAAACTGAAGAAGGTGCAGGATCGACTCCTTCCAGCCGCTTGTCTTTTCGATATGTGCGGCGCAATGGCAGAGATAATCGGCAAAGCCGGCAGCCAGCCAAAGCGGCAGCACGAAATACATCAACATTCCCCGCAGGACCTCGTCGGGCCCCATATCAGGCTCCTTTGCAACGCCTGGACGGATAAATCGGTGTCCGCACGAACGTTCCTCATGTCGGAACTCGCGAGAAGCTCGCTGCGGGCGCGTGCTTGATGGACTTATCGCCGCGATGGGCTTATCGCCGCGTGGGCCCGATGCTCTCCATTTCGGAGCCAGCAGGCCACGCAACTAACCCTGTTATTTGGTGGTCGGATCAGCGACGAGGGCGATGCCGGCGGCGCGACATGGAGGACCTTGTTGGCAGGCGGCGCGTTGGAAAGGTACTTACCATCCTTTGAATCATGTTCAAAACAACTAGATTATCAGCAGGTCAACGTAAAGGGCCAAGCTTTCCGGTCACCATCCGGCCGACCAGAGCGGATGTCGTGGCCGCACGCTTCATCGCCCGCAACACTGCGCCGGCTCCGGAGATGGTAGCCCGCGCCCTGACTTGGGGCGCCGACGAGAAGGTGCTTCTGGTCCTGGCGGCGGCTGGTTGGCTTGCGTCGCGCGGGCGGGGCGAGCCGCTGCGGCGCGCCGGCAACCATACGCTGCTGGTCACGGTCGCGGCATCGCTGCTGCCTCACGGTTTGAAGCGTCTCTTCGACCAGACCCGCCCGGACCGCAGAACTGTGGTCGGGCACCTCCATGGCGTCCCGTTTTCCGGGAAACGTGAGGATGCCTTTCCTTCCGGCCACGCGCTGCACATGGGGGCCTTGGCATCGGCGGCCGGCGCGTTGCCGGCCGGCCGCCGCCAGGCGATCCGCGCGCTTGCGGTTGGGCTCGCGCTGACGCGCATAGTGGTTCTGGCGCACTGGGCGAGCGATGTCGTTGCGGGTTTTGCCTTGGGGGCGGTTCTCGAACGGAGCCTCCGAGTTTGGACCGGCTATCCCGGCGATACTTCAATGGAGAACGATCATGCCGACCCTTGAGGACCTGAAGGGATATGCGGAGCGTGCGACCGGTCTGCGGCGCCCGGGCAAGCGCAAAGCCATGGATCTCGCGCAGGTGCGAAAGCCCCACACTGTCCGCTTCAAGGATGACGGTCTCGTCCCCAATCATCCGCGATGGCCGCTGGTCCTCTATCGCAGCGCAGTCAATCTCGACGCGCGACACGACGCGGCCGCGGTGATCGAGGATCTGTTTGAGGCAAACGGTTGGGGCGACGCTTGGCGCGACGGCATCTACGACTACGTGCACTACCATTCCCGGATCCATGAGGTGCTCGGCATTGCACGCGGAAAGGGGCGCGTTCGCTTTGGCGGCAAGAAGGGAAGGATCTTCACGTTGAAGGCTGGCGACATCGCTGTTCTGCCGGCCGGTACGGGGCACCAGTGTCTGGGGGCAGACGATGACTTCCTCGTCGTCGGCGCCTATCCGCCAGTGGGCACCTACGACGAATGCACGACGGTGGAGGACCGTCCACGCGCCCTCAAGAGCATTCCGAAGACGCCGCCGCCGCGCAAAGATCCAGTCTACGGCGCCGGCGGGCCGCTCTTAAAACTCTGGAAAAAAGCGAAATGACCGAGTACGTCATCCGGTTCCTCGTCGGGGGCGCCGTGGTATCGGCCTTCGCGATGCTGGGAGACCTTCTGCGTCCCAAGAGCTTCGCCGGTCTTTTCGCAGCAGCACCGTCAGTTGCGCTCGCAACCCTCGGAATAGCACTGTACCAGCACGGGGCCCACTACGCGGCCCTGCAAACCCACGCCATGATTGCGGGAGCGGGCTCGCCGTCTACAGCGTCGTCGTTTGTCAAATCCTCGCTCGCGCGCGGCTGAGAGCGTTGCCCGCCACTTTGCTATCCCTCGTCGTCTGGCTGATCGTGGCCTTCGGCGTGCTGACCCTCGCCCGGGGGCAGTCATGACGCCGGTCCGCTTCTCGCCGTCATCTCTCAAGGAGGGCCGCTGGTACGAATATCTAATCCGGTTCGCGCTCGGCGGCGCCGCGACCGTCTTCACCGGTCTCGTCAGCAGCCGTTATGGAGCCTCGATCGGCGGCCTTTTCCTTGCCCTTCCGGCGATCTTCTGCGCCAGCGCCACGTTGATCGAGAAGCACGAAATCCGCCGCAAGCGAGAGGCAGGCCTCGCCGGCGAGCGCCGCGGGCAAATGGCGGCCGCGGTCGACTCCGCCGGCACCGCACTTGGGGCACTCGGCATGCTGGCCTTTGCGATCGTCTTTTCCTTGATGGCGGAAAGCAGCATCGCAGCCGCCTTCATGGGCGCGTCGCTCGCCTGGTTGATCATTTCCGTGGCAGCCTGGTACGTGCGCCGCAAGATGCGGTCGATGTGGAGAGGGCGGACCGAACAAAAAGGCGGCGGCTCCGCGATTCCGCGAAGCCGCTGAGGGTGGTCGTACGACGCGTATCAGGCCGCGGTCGACGCCTTTGCATTGACACCCTTACGCAGCGCCACCGTGTTGAGTTTGGTGTTGGCCGCCTTTTCCTCGTTCAAATTGGTCGTGAGGAAGCGCACGATGTCATCGTGGCCGAGCTGCTCGGCCCAGGCGATCAGTGTGCCATAGCGACAGATCTCATAGTGCTCTACGGCCTGAGCGGCAGCGACGATGGCGGCATCGAGTACGGCCTTGTCCTCGATCTCGCTGGCGATCTCGTCGGCCTCCTTGATGATGCCGTCGATCGCCGGACACTGTGTCCCGCTGGGCTGCTTGCCGAGTTTCTCGAACACCTTCTGAAGCCGCTCGACCTGCTTGTTGGTCTCTTCGAGATGACCTTTCAGCCCGGCGACAAGGTCGCGGTTGGTCGCTTTTTCGATCATGTCGGGCAGCGATTTGATGATCTGCTGCTCGGCGTAATACATATCGTGAAGACCATGAATCAACAGGTCTTCCATCGATTTTATGTCCTTGGTGAAGATTCCCATTTCGCCGCCTCCTTTGGCATTGATGCAATGGAACGCCGCTGACCAGCTGCTGTTCCTCTCCATAAGCGTGCACTCGGATGATCGAGATGGATGCGTCGCGACCCTCAGGGCGAGGACAATGGGACGATATGCCGCGACAGCCATGCGGCTGTTCTGCGGTGGAGGGGCACGATGGGGAACGCGAGAAGCCGCGCGCCTGCTTCTCGACCGCCCCAGTCTTCGGCCAGACCGGGTGAGGAACGGGATAAACCTAACCGTCGTTGATACAAGCCGCACATTTTGCTTGCGACTTGTCTAGGGTTCAAGATGGCTGACGAAACGATCACGGCTACCGGTATTGCCGCTCACGGCGCCTCCCGCCTCCCCTCAGTCGAGGTCGACAGCTTCAACCTTGAACTGAAGGATGAGGAAGGATTTCTTGGGGATCGTGCCAGCAAGGGCGCCTTTCGGGAAACTCTCGAAAAGTGGCGCAAGCCACTGCGTAAGTCCGGCGAAGACCCGTTCGGCAAGGAGCTTTCCGAAGACATCAGCAAGAAGGAACTCGACGCCAGCCTGGTCGGCGACGACACCGACGCCTGGGCGGTCGTGCAGAGCGCGATTGAGGACTTCGCACAGGAGCTCGCCCACGTTACGCGACGCTTCCTCAAGACCAAGGCCTGGGATAAGACCGAGCGCATCGTCGTGGGCGGCGGCATTAGCAATAGCCGGCTCGGCGAACTCGCCATAGCGCGCGCCGAAATCATCCTGAAGGCCGAGAACTTCAAGATCGAGATGCTACCGATCCATCGCCACCCGGACGACGCAGGCCTTATCGGCGCTCTCTATCTTGCTCCCTCCTGGATCTTCGAAGCTCACGATTCCATCCTTGCCGTCGACATCGGAGGCACGAACATCCGCTGTGGCGTCGTGGAAACGCGTCGCAAAAAGGCTCCGGACCTCACCAAGGCATGCGTGTGGAAGTCCGAACTATGGCGTCATGCCGACGACGAACCCAGCCGCGAGGAAGCAGTTAAGCGTCTCGTCAAAATGCTCAAGGACCTGATCGCGAAAGCGGAGAACGAAGGATTCAAGCTCGCGCCGATCATCGGCATCGCGTGTCCTGGCGTCATCGAGAGCGACGGCTCGATCGCGAAGGGCGCGCAGAACCTGCCCGGCAATTGGGAGAGCAGCAAGTTCAATTTGGCGGCAACTCTGGTCGAAGCCATCCCTCAGATCGGAGAACATGACACGGCGATCGTCATGCATAACGACGGCGTGGTGCAGGGTCTGTCCGAGATCCCATTCATGCAGGACGTGAAATGTTGGGGCGTGCTGACGATCGGCACCGGCCTCGGCAACGCCCGCTTCACCAACCGTAACGGCAAAAGCGAAGGCTGAGCCCAACCCTATACAGGCCGACACTCAAGAATATCGGGAAGGGAGGAACGTCGCGCCCCGCCAACTGTTTGCTCAATCATCGCGGAGCATAGGAGGAGCGTCCATGGCTACGCAGATCCTGTCGGACCATAGCGGGGATACGCGGCACGAATTTGACGCGGCAGACCTGGAAGCATTGGCCAAGGCGGAGCAGCGCTTCAAGAAATTGACCGGCAAGGGATTGACTGCGGCAATACGGACGGGGTCCCGCGAAGTCGCCGTAGTGCGGGCGTTCGACCCGACGGCCCAGGAAACGATATTCCACCCGCCCCTCGTCGGCGGCTAGGTGAGTGCTGGGCCATGCTTCTGTTCGGAGCTCGACGCCGGGCGGGTTCGCGGCTGCAAACGCTCCGCGAGCTCTATGCCGGCTTCATCGGAGAAAACTCGCCAGAGGCCCGCGGCCGCCATCTGTTGCGCGCGTGGCTGTCACCGGTACAACTCGCCCAGTTCGATGAACATCGGTACTTCGACGTGGTCGGTTGCGATACGGCCAAGCGGTACCGCATCAACTATGGGACGGCTGCGAACGTCCACGAGCTCGACAGGGCGGGAACGCCGAGGGTGGGTTGGTGCTTCGTGCCTTCAGCGCGCCTGGTGCCCGGCGACGTGATGCTCACGCAGAAGATTGCTCTGGAAACCAACGAGAATGCCGCGCTCGCGGTGGCCAACGAGTTTTCGCCGCGGATGCCGTTTAACCGATGATCGTAGGGAGAATGCCATGCTCGATTATCCGCGCCCGCCTTATCCCAACCAACAGCAACCGATGCCTGGTTCGACGTCGGCGATGAAGCCACGTCCGGACCATGGCGAGGAAAGCTACAAGGGATCGGGCCGTCTTGCAGGCAAGAAGGCCGTCATTACCGGAGGAGACAGCGGGATCGGGCGAGCGGTGGCAATTGCATATGCCCGTGAGGGGGCCGATCTGCTCATTTCTTATCTCGACGAACATCAAGATGCCGAGGAGGTGAAGGCTCTCGTCGAGAAGGAAGGCCACAAAGCTGTCTTGTTTCCCGGAGACCTGCGAAAGCCAGATTACTGCCGCGCCGTCATTAAACGTGCCGTCGATGAGCTCGGCGGGATCGATATCCTCGTCAACAATGCGGCCCACCAGGCCGCGTTCAAGGATATCGCGGATATCAGTGATGACGAATGGCAGAGCACCTTCGAGGTCAACATCCATGCGATGTTCTATCTCTCCAAGGCGGTCGTTGCGCATATGAAGTCGGGGTCCGCCATCATTAACACCGCTTCCGTGAATGCCGACATGCCAAACCCCATCCTGCTGGCGTATGCGACCACCAAGGGTGCGATCCAGAACTTCACGGGCGGTCTTGAGATGCTTGCCGAAAAGGGCATACGCGTTAACGCCGTCGCGCCGGGCCCGATCTGGACGCCGCTGATCCCGTCAACCATGCCGTCGGATACGGTAAAGAACTTCGGCAAGCAGGTGCCGATGAAACGAGCCGGGCAGCCAGCTGAGCTCGCAACCGCCTATGTCATGCTGGCCGATCCGCTCTCGAGCTATACGTCCGGTGCGACACTCGCTGTAACGGGCGGAAAACCTTTCATCTGATCGCGAGAGCGACGAGGCGGAAGCTTAGTGTGGCGTAGCGCCCAGCGCACACCATTGCTAATGCTTGCGGTTCTCGTCCTGCTTGTTTCTTCTCAGGTTTGCCGGTCGCAGAGAACGAACCCAGCCATTGAAACTGGCAACCCTCACGTGGTGTTGATCGGCTCACAACCTGCCCGGCAGCTTTTGAGCGCCGAGTTTTGGAAATCGTCTCCGGTCGATTGCTGGCTAACGCCAGAACAGTGCAAGCAGCAGGATTACCGGAAGAGGAATGCCCAGCAACCACAATAAGGCGCCTCTGCCAAGTGTCATGGCGCCGATCCTCCTGTTGTTTCTCCGGTAAACCAAGTCCGGAAGCCGCCCCGGGTTCCTGCAACAGGAACGGACGATTTAACCGCGCGTTGGGACGGAACATAAGTGACTGGAGGAGTTCGCCATGGTTATACGTCGCTCCGTTCCCAATGTGTTTTTTGGCTGGACATGGTCGGCCGTACTGGCCGGCGTGTTCACTTCGTTGGTGGTCCAGATCCTGCTGACCATGTTGGGGTTCGGCATCGGTCTGCTCGCGATCGACATTCCCACCGCCTCATCGGCGCCTGCCGGCGCAGGCTGGGCTGCATTCGTGTGGTGGGCGGTCTCAGGCATAATCGCCGCATTTCTAGGTGGCGCCGTTGCGGCAGCCAATTCGCCGGATCAGACCGGCCTCGGTCGGGCCGGGCATGCGATGGCCGCCTGGGCGGTAGCAACCGTTGTGGTGGTCGGTGCGGCGGCGATGTTGCCCGCTTCGGCGACCAGCATCGCCAGCAACCTCGTTGGCCCGTCATATTCCGCCAGCACGCGCGTCACGTACTGGTCGAACAATACGGGACGGGAAACCGTCGGCGCGACAACGAGAGCTGCAACGCCCGCTCAAATTGATGCAGCCCGGACGCACTTCGCATATGCGATGTTTGCAAGCTTCTGCGCCCTTCTTCTTGGCGCAGGAGCGGCCTACGCCGCCGGAATGGCGACCACGGGCCAGGCTGTCAAGGAAGCGGCGCGGCCTATGACATGACGAGTCCCAAAGTGGCCGAGGTTTGGTGGCGCTACGTACACTGGTGATAGCGTGACTGTGTCGTGAGGTCCGCCTTACGGGAGCGGCGGTTTGATGTTAGCGAAATCCTTCGTCTGGTCTGCAGTTGAGATGGAACGTCGCCACGGTAGGAGGCGGCATTCCCGGCTTGATCTGACATGCAAGAGGCCGCGAACTGGGGCCTTAGTGCTTGAAATAGATGCTCGAAGCTGCTTTCGAGCACCTGACGATTTAGCCATTGCCAGTTCAACGGGTGACTTCGGAGCTTTTCCTGCATTGCACCCGTTCGGGGTCGAAAGCCGCGCTCAAGGGTAAGCGCCGGGCGCGCCGGTTTTAGCTCCGTAACCGAAATGCTGAGAGCTGAAGCGCCCGGTTGCGGCTATGCTCTTGTTCATTACCGCCGATCGCAGCCAGCATCCCCACGGGGAGCACGACATCGAGAGGCGAGCCTGCCCCTTAGCGACGCGAACTCCTCTTCGTTGCGCGCCGGTTGTAGGGCGAACGGTTGATGGGCTTCAGTGAAATCCCTTCGCGCTGCGCCTTGCTGCGGATAGCCGCGACGGGACGTTGAAGTTTGACGCTCATGACTCCGGTCGGCGTGTTACCCTTCGCGAGCTGTTTGAGCATTTTCACATCTGCGCTCGACCACGGTTCACGCGTACGACGCTTGTATGAGGGATTTGCCTTGCGCGGGCCCTTCTTGCCGATCGGCGAGCCGGGCCGCTTCCATGCTGCACTTGCCATTAAAATCCTCCTGTCGTCGTTTTTTAACGAAGGATACAGCAATTCGGTTCTGATGCGCAGGAACGGCAGGATCGACGGGAAGTTCTTCGTTGACTAGAGGTCAACGGAGGTTTCAGTGCGCGTCCAACTAGCTTCGATATGTCTTGTGCTGTCCGGTGGATTGGCGATCGCGCAGCCTGCTAGGCCAGCGGACGATGCGCCGACCGGGCGTTCGGCGCCCGAAGACAAAGGTCAATTGCAGCCGCAGGGCTGGACCGGGCCTATCACCACCGGTCCAGGTGGTGCTCCTCCGGAAAGTCCCCAAGGGCAAAGCCCACCACGGATGCAGCCGGCGCCGGACGGATCGACAAAGACCACTGTCGAGCCTCCCAAGTAGTCCCATGGGCTATTGCGCGTCGGCGCGGGTAACGCCGGCGCGGCATCAGCCGCACCGAGCGCCCGAGCTTGAGCGCGCCGAGCATAGCCAGTACGACCTTTGATATTGCGCGCAAGTCGTCGCGGAAAGGTCAACGACGCCGGGACGCCCGCTATGCAGCCACGAAGCGCGTCGGTAAATTAGTGAAGCCGAACCAGGCAAACGGGACTGCGACGCCGCACAAAATTGCCATCGGAAAGAATGCTGCCCCTCCATACGTGGCATAGAGCATTCCTGATAACAGAGTCAGTGCGGCAGTTACCAGACCTGAACCAAAGGCATAAACAGCTTGGGCGGTTGCGGCTAGTCGGACTGGAATAAAGGTCCCCATCATGCGCATGCAAGCAAGGTGGAGCAGCGCGAACGTCAATCCGTGTAGTGGCTGCAGGACCGAGAGGATCAAAACGGAGGTAGTCACGCCCGAAATAGACCAACGTATGATCCCAGCCGCAGCTGCCAGGGCAGCCGCACCACGCGCGTCCATCCGCCTGATTAATCCGGGGCCGATTAGAAAAAACACGATGACTTCCGCAGCTACCGCTTCTGACCACAGCAGGCTTATGGCCGATGGGGCTAATCCAGCCTCGCTCCACCGAATCACTGCAAATGCGTCCTGCATAGCGTGGCTCCCATAGACCAAGGCTGAAACCAAGATCAGAATCCGAAAGTGCGGCATGGCAAGAAGTCCAAGCACTCGAACGAAGATAGGCGATGCGCTGGCGCACGGTGCAGTTCGACTAGTGATCTTGGGCATTAATGCGGTTACGCCAGCCGCCACCACAAGAAGGAATGCATTCAGCCAGATGATCGGCGTGAGATCAGTGCGGCTGATCAGTTGTCCGACGGCCAACGTACCCAATACGAAAGCCATCGAGGCCGAACCGCGTATCCAGCCGTATTCAAAGGGTATCGTCCCTATCTGAGGCTTTGCTGCATTGACTGTCAAAGCGTCGGCAATCGACGTCGTGGGAGCAAGCGCTGCAGCTTGAACCAGGGCCAGCAAAAGCACTTGCGAGAAGCTATCGGACGACAACAATGCAACGGCCGCGCCGGCCGCCACGGCGGTACAAGTTGCGAGCACAAGGCGCAATGATCCCAAGAGATCGGCGAGCGCTCCAATTAATGGGCCGGCGACAAGGCGCATTGACATTGCAGCAGCCAGGATCACGCCGATTTGCTGCGGGGATAGAGCTTTCGTTTCGAAAAATTGTGGCCAATAAGGCGACGCCACGCCAAACGCGGCGTATAAGGCGACGTAAAGAATAATATAGGCGATCGGTCCATTAACGCGGATGACTTGCAGCACTGGACACCTGTCCGACCTCCGCTCGCCGGGCCCATTGAGCGCCGGTTGCCGCGGCCTCGCGGCGTATGGCAACGGAGAAACTCTTCTTCGGTTTCAAGGAGGCGGAGCGCGATCAATGTGGACCTATCCCAGTCTTATCGAAGTAGCGTCCTCTGCCTTCCCCGCGCTCCTCTTGCCGTTTTTTCGTCCAATGGAGTTCAACGCGAAGCTGAATGTGGCCCGTCCGACTCAAAGGATACTTGTAACCATAAATTGGACACGCGCGGGTTGAGAGAATCAGAGACAATAATTGGGCAAGGCAGCGACCGACCTGAAGGAGGTGCTGATGCCGATCGCGAGCAAGAAACCGGCGAGGGAGTCGGCGGCGAAGAAGGCAGACAGCAGCAAAGGTCGGCGTAATCCAGGTCTATGGGTCGGGCAAGTAGAAGCCAAGCGATCCAAGCGCCGATCAGATCAATGGACTTCGCGCAGAAGACGCTAGTGTGCGCACAACATCCGTTCGTAATGTCGCACGTAATCCTGTGCCATCCGCCGCGCAATGAAACGCTCTTCGAATTGTGCGCGGACACGCCGCCGATCTAGGCTTGCGAGCCTTGCCACGGCTTCAACGGCTTGGCCTTCATTTTCGACGATGAAGCCGGTCACGCCTTCATCAATGACCTCCGGCACCGACCCAGACCGATAGGCTATGACCGGCGTTCCGCAGGCCATGGCTTCGATCATCACCAATCCGAAGGGCTCGGGCCATCTGATCGGGAATAGCAACGCCGCTGCATCCGCGAGGAACGGCTGTTTCGTCTCGTCATTCACTTCCCCGACGATCTGGACTTGCTTGCCGTCGATGTGAGGTTCGATGCGCTCCTTGAAATAGCCTGTCTCGGCCCGCGGGATTTTCGCGGCAATGCGCAGCGGGATCCCTGCTGCGCGAGCAATACGAATTGCGTCTTCGGGGCCTTTATCGGCGCTCAGCCGCCCAAGAAAGGCCAAGTACGATCCGGAGGTAAATGAAGCACGAAACTGCTGGATAGGTAAGCCGTGATATACCGTCCCGCACCAGTTCGCGTTCGCCAGCGGAATGCGTTGGTTGTCGGAAATCGAGACAAGACAGGTGCCCGGAAATGCGTCGAGCAGAGCCGGCAAGCCTGGTAGATCCAACCGACCGTGCATCGTCGTCACGAAGGGAATGCCCAACCGGCTGAGCAATGGCAGATGTAGCCAGTCGATGTGGGCGTGAATCACCTCGAATTCATGAGCGCGACGCGCTATTGCCTCTAACAGAACAGCCATAGCTGCATTCGGGTCTGTCCGCGGTCGCCCAAGGCGAAGCGCACGTGGCCAAACTGGATGAAGCGCAGCGCGTGTCTTCGAGTCGCCGCTCGCAAATAGCGTGACTTCGTGCCCAAGCTCGACGAGTGCATCGACGAGCCAAGCGACGACCCTTTCCGTGCCGCCATAGAGTTTCGGCGGAACGCTCTCAGCCAAGGGGGCAATCTGGGCTATTCTCATTGAGATCTTCCAGGGAAGGTAAGGCCGCGATCTCCTCTTCGTTGCGGCTGGGGCGGGCCGCGGCGAGACAGCCGCGGCATTGCGAAGGTCAGCGACGGCCAGGCCTTGCGTGGCGAAGCCGAAATGCGCCACGACAGCGAGGGTACATACTGGCTGGTCGACGGGCGCGCACGGCCATTGGCATGGGCGAGGATCGTCGCACCGGCCGCGGCAAAGGCGGCGTTGCCATCGGTATGATCGAAATGCCAGTGCGTATTGATAACCCATTGAGGCATTCGCCCGAGCACGCCGGCGACAGCGTCTTCGGGCTTGTGCAATTGGCCGGTGGCTCAGAGCCGACGTTGCAACTGATCAGCGCCACGATCGCGGACGGCATGACTGCATCAATTATCATTTTGGCGATGAGCTTGGGCCTCATCATTCCCAAGATGATTGTCGATCATCTAGGCAACCGGTCGACGCAAGCGAAAGTCATGGGAGCGGCCGAACATGTCAACGCTCGCTAGAAGTTCCGCCGCACTTCGAAACTGGGCCGCTCCGGCGGACGAGACGACAGAGCTGTCGCGCCTGGAAGCGCGGCTGCCCGCTTTGCTCAGTGTCATCGCGGGAATGGTCGACCTCACGGGCTTTTTTACCCTGGGCCATATTTTCACCGCCCATGTCACCGGCAATCTAGTGGTCGCTGCCGCTGCGGCGGTGCATGGCGGTCCGTTCAACCCGGCGCAAATCCTGGCTATTCCCGTCTTTATGGTGGCTGTGGCGACCGTTTGGCTGATCGCCCAGGCCTCAAACCGACGCGGACCGAGCCTGGCGCGGCTGTTACTCCTGGTTCAATTTCTGCTGCTCGCCGCGGTGCTGATTTTCAGCATCGTCACCAGGCCGTCCGCCGATCCGCAGGGACTGGCGGCCGGCATTGCCGTGATGATCGCGGTCGCCGCAATGGCCTGCCAGTACGCACTGCTTCGCCTGGCGATACCGGGTGCCATTTCGACAGCGGTCATGACCGGCAATTTGACCAATACCGTCCTGTCGCTGATGGATTTGCTGTCGAAGCACCGTGCCTTGCTGCCAGTCGATGCCGGCCGCTTAAGGAGATCCTGGCATCTTCTCTTGGGCTTTCTGCTCGGCTGTGTCGTGAGTGCCTCCGCTGTCTCCGTGCTTGGAGATTGGACTTGGTCATTGCCGGTGGCGCTATCCGCTTTGGCAATCGCGATACGGTAGGAGAGGGTGTATTTCCCGGAGGTATCCGTTATGGCCGCTCGATGACAAGGCAACGCATCCTTCCGGCAGCGTCCGCGCCGAGTTGATCCTGTCGGCGGTGTTGGCGTTGATCGTCGCCGGGTTCAGCGCCCGTGCTCATTTGATGCGCCGCAGGTGAATTTTTTCGTCCGCGGTGCTTCACCTATCGTCAGCGGGTGAGATGCGTGTGGCCATTTGCTTTCGATCGGGTGTAGGGGCCGCGTGCGAATGAGACCTGGCTTGCGAGCCACGTCGTGAGACGTCGCGGTGGGAACTTCGACGCGCGGGAGGGAAATGGACTTATCACTACGTTTCCGGAGTTGCTATTAATTTCCGGTCTATGGAACCATAACGTCCCGCGGTGCTCGCCAGTAATGGTTGGATCGGTCCAGCCGTTTTGACGTCTCATCTTGTTCTAGCCCGACTCTCCAGCGTGGGAGGCAATTGTGGTAGGCCTTGTCAGGCTCGCGCTCCGACGTCCTTATACCTTCATCGTGATGGCGCTGCTGATCATGATCTTCGGGGTGGCGTCCGCTTTCCGCACGCCGACCGACATCTTCCCTGATATAAACATTCCGGTCGTCAGCGTCGTCTTCAGTTACACCGGCCTGCCGCCCGACGACATGGCGGGGCGAATCGTCACCTTTTACGAACGCGCGCTCACCACCAGCGTGAACGACATCGAGCACATCGAATCGCAGTCGATTCCCGATTACGGGATCATCAAGATCTTCTTCCAGCCGACCGTGAACATTAATGCGGCGCTCGCCGAGGTCTCCGCGATGTCGCAGACGGTTCTGAAGCAGATGCCGGCGGGCGTCACGCCGCCGACAATCCTAAGCTTCAACGCCTCCAGCGTGCCGATCCTGCAGCTCGCCCTCTCAAGCCAGCAGCTCTCCGAGACGATCCTGTTCGACCAGGCGACCAGCTTCATCCGTCCGCAACTGGCCTCGGTCGCGGGCGCCGCGATTCCCCTGCCTTATGGTGGCAAAGTCCGCCAGGTTCAAGCCGACCTCAACCAGCAGGCGCTCCACACCTACGGCATTTCTGCGAACGACGTCGTCAACGCCCTGTCGATCCAGAACCTCATCACCCCGGTGGGCACCCAGAAGATCGGCACCTTCGAGTACACGATCAATCTGAACGCATCGCCCTCCGACATCGCCGCCTTCAACGATCTGCCGATCAAGACCGTCAACGGCACTGTCATCTACATGCGGGACGTCGCCGACGTGCATGATGGAAGTCCGCCGCAGACCAACGTCGTCCACGTGGACGGAAAGAACGCCGTTCTTCTGGCGGTGATCAAGGCCGGTGCTGTCTCGACCTTGTCGATCATTTCCGGCATCAAACAATTGCTTCCCAGCGTCACCAAGACGCTGCCGTCGGGCTTGAATCTGACGGCGGTCGGCGATCAGTCGGTATTCGTGACCAGCGCCGTTTCGAGCATGGTGCGCGAAGCCGTCATCGCGGCTGCGCTGACCGGGCTGATGATCCTGCTGTTCCTGGGCAACTGGCGCTCGACGCTAATCATCAGCATTTCGATTCCGCTTGCCATTCTTGTCTCGCTGACGGTGCTCTCCGCGATCGGCGAGACGATCAATGGGAGCAGAAATGCGCCGCTTAGTCCTGATCATAGCCCTGCTTGTCGTCGGAGCAGCCGCTATTTTAGCCGACACCCGCTGGTGGGGGTCGTCGATCTCGCAATCGGTCGCGCGTGGTAGCGGGCCATCCATCCCGGTCATGACCGATAAGGCGAGGCGCGCAGATGTTCCGATTTCGTTCTGCCCTGAAGGAAAGGAGTTTCAACGAGGATCTAATGGGTAGCCAGATCATTTCTGCTCCCGATACGAATTGATTTCCCGTCCTTGGCCTTGTCGAACGCCAGCCATGGAAGGGCGTCCAACATCTCCGGGACATAAAGATCTTGCAATAACTTCACGGACACCCGCCCAATTTGTTCGGCAATAGTTTCGTTTTCGCCTAGCGGAACGGCGACTGCGACAGTTCGCGAAAACGACGGCCCCGGAAACGGTAGTAACTTTACTTTGTTCAGAACGGGGGTCATCTCGAAAATCGACAGGGGCGTCATGATCGCCCAGCCAAGCTCCGCTGCCACCATTCCCAGAATGGTGCGAGCGGAATCGAATTCGAACTGCCGGCTGAGGTCGATCCTGAGACGCCCAAGTTGCCGTTCGATGTCCGCGCCCGTTTGGGACCGGGCGTTCCAACGAATAAGCGGCATCGCGGACGCGAGATGGGCGAGGCTGACGTCCTGGGCGTTGATCGATGCTGGCACGACCAGCAGATAAGGCTCCGTCAGAATTGGGATTTTGCGGATCTCGCTGACGTCATCCAACGGGTCATTCGTGATGATGAGGTCAAGGCTGCGGTCGATCAGGCCGGCGCGTAGCGTGCGTGCGAGCCCGGACGATATCGACAGATAATGGACCGTTGGTGTCAGCCGTCTCATCATCGCCGGCACGAATGGGTCTGACAGAGAGTCGACGAGGCCGATCCTGAGCCGCAGAGCGCGGCCCTCTCCGAACTGGCGGATGGTCAGAGCGATCTGCTTGGCATCCTGCAGAACCTGACCTGCGGTGCGCGTCAGCCATTCGCCGGCGGCGGTCAGGATCAATGGGCGAGATCGCCTGTCGACCAGGGGGACGCCCAATACATCCTCCAGATGTCGGATAGCTTGGGAGACGGCGGGCTGGGTCATGCCCAGCCTCTGGGCCGCTAACGTCATGCTGCGGAGTTCGCAAACCTGCGTGAAGATTTCGAGCGTCCGTAAGTCGTATCCAGAAAATGGTTTCATGTGGCTCGGCCATGACGGCACCGCCGTCTATCTAACGCAGCATCATAAGAAAAGAGAATGCTTAGTACAAAAATTGGCTATTCTCAACTTGCGCCTCGATAAGGCAGTCAGCCTATATCACGCGGGGATGACGCGAATTATTCCAAGAAAGATATAGCGTTGGCTGATACTTAGAGGGTGGGTGGAAGCGGCGCCAATAGCATATGATCAGTGTTTTTGGGATCGAGACGGCGTGAACCAGCCGCTCGACGCCCTTGCCGATAAAATTGAAATCTCTAATGTTGCGCAGGTTTGATTGTCAGCCCCGACAAGAGAGACATCGCACCCTCAGCTCCGACGATAAGCGTTTCTGCAAGTCGCCGTGACATTCGCAAGTCCTGCAAGTCCTGAAAGACATTTCACGCGATGTCGAGCAGGGCAGGGTGACGACGCTTCCCGGCTCGAGCGGGTCGGGGAAGAGCACGTTCCTGTGCTGCCTGAACTAGGAGAATGGGCGATGACGAAGGACATCAAGGACAGACTGGAAGCCTCCGACCTCAGCAGAAGGTCGTTGCTCACCGGCGCGGCCGTCGTGGGCGCGGGTGTGGCCCTTATCGTCGCGCCCCCGCAGGAAGCCGAGGCGCAGTTGCTCGAGAGTGGAATTCCCCCGGACTCGGTGCTCGCAAAGATCAAGAAGGGCGGTTCCCTGAAGGTCGGGTTCGCGCAGACGCCCTTGTGGTTCTTCAAGGACGCCAAGAGTGGCGAACTGCGAGGCATCTACAAGGAACTTGTCGACATGCTCGCTCGTGACCTGGAAATGACGGTGGCCTGGCAGGAGGTTACCTTTGCCAATGCCACCGTGGGCCTACGAAAGGGCGATTTCGATCTGTTCGGATCGTCCGCCGTCTACACGATCCCGCGCGGCCTCGCCTGCAACTTCGTCGGACCTCTTTGGGTGAAGGGCAGCCACGCCATCGTGCACAATGACGATGCTGAGAAGTTCAAGACGATCGAGGATCTCAACAGTCCGGATGTGACCTTTTCCGTGAGCGCAGGCTCGAGCGAGGAACAGCGTCTGCCGCTGATGTTCTCCAAGGCCAAGTTCATGGCCATCGCCGGTCAGCAGGTCATGGCTGCGGAGCCGGTGCGCGCGAAGCGTGCCACGGCTTACGTCGTGGGTGACAGCGACGCCATAGCGCTCGTAAAGCGCAATGGCGCCTGGGCTCATATCGTTGACCAGGAACATCCCTTCGACAAGCGTCCCAACACCTGGCTGATCCGCCACGGTGATGTCGCGTGGAAGAACTTCCTGGATTTCTGGGCCTCCTACGTCATCGCCAACGGCGAAGTAAAGCGTCTCTACGACAAGTATCTGGCGGAGCTCGCCTGAGTCCCTCGGATCAAGACCGCGGCCCTCGCCACGGGGAGCGTGCCGCTTACCTGCATTGCATGAGGAAATGATGATTATCGATTGCCACGCGCATGTCTTCCAGCACTGGGCTGGAGCCTGCGGTCATCCATCGAGCGAGATCCACCGCAAATATATCCAGAAGGTTCAGACCCGGACCTCGGCCCGGGTTTTCAGGGCGCGCGACGGCAAGGAGGTCTCGGGGGCGATGCTGTTCCGGGAAGGCGACAATTCGTGGGTGGGGCTCAAGGACGTCGACTTCAGGGTGGGCAATTATGGGCGTCTCGATTTCACGATCGACGGCGAGGACTATCATTCCCAATATATGCCGGTCGGGATGCAGCAGATCGTGGCGCCGCCGGAGCTGATGTTGGCCCAGATGAGCTATGCGGGCGTCGACCACTGCATCCTGCAAACCGGGTGGGGTTATGGCGCGATGAACGACTACAACGCGTTCGCCCAGAACCAGTATCCTGACAAATTCACGGCCCTGCTGAACGTCGATGAGCCGCGTGCCTTCACCGATGCGGCACTTGCGGAGTTCGACCGCGCCCATCGCGATCTCGGACTGAAAGGCGTGTACTTTGCGCTTGACGCGTTCGCCCGCTACGGGTTCGACGTCACGTTCGACGATGCCCGTTATGATGCATTCTGGTCGAAGATCGACTCCGCCGGCCTGCCAGTGTTCTTCGAGATCACCGCGATCCCCGATTACGACGCGGTGAGCTACATCAGGAATCTTGTGCGGCTGCACGGCCTGATGAACCGTTACATCAACATTCGCTGGGTGCTGGTCATGGGCCCTCCCGTCGGCTTCTTTGGCAAATCGGGCGCATGGCATTTCCCAGACGAAGTGCTCGCCGCCATGCGGCACGACAGTCTGCTGATCGAGATCATGTTCCCCATCACCTGGGGCGGCGCGTGGGAATATCCCTACCCGCAGGCGCAGGAACTGGTGCGCGGCATGCGCGATCTGTTCGGTGCGTCCAAGCTGATCTGGGGCTCCGACATGCCGAATGTCGAACGCTTCTGCACGTACACCCAGAGCCTGGACTACGTCCGCCGTCACTGCAGCTTCCTGAGCTCCAGCGAGAAGGACGCGGTCCTTGGTGGGAACCTGCAATCGATGCTTGCCATCGATATCCGCAAGCGCTCGGTCGCCGCCTGACAATGCCATCCGACGCCCACCGCGAGCGGCTCGGCCTACAGAGGAAATCACACGTGGAGCACGATCTCATCGAGCCCGTAACGACGGGCACAGGGCCCGAACTGCCGCCCGACAGCACCGAAACGCCATCCTTTGTCATCTTCGAGGAGCGTGTCCGACACAATCTGCGGAAGACGGCGGAAGCCTGCGGCGGCATGGATCGGCTGATGCCGCACCTCAAGACGCATCGTGCGTCGTGGATTGTCGAGTTACTGCTGTCGCAGGGTGTCCGCGCCTTCAAGGCGGCGACGGTCGCAGAGGTCGAAATGGCCGTCGGCGCGGGTGCGCCGAATGTCACCTGGGCCTATCCGACCGCCAGCAGAGCCAATATCGCGCGTTTCGTGTTGTTCGCCCGCAAACACCGGAGCACCACATTTGTCGGCGTCGTCGATTCCTTCGCCGCTCTCGAAATTTGGGAAACCCTGCTGACCGGCGGGGATAGCAACATAAGTCTGCGCATTGATCTCGATCCCGGGCTTGGCCGCACCGGGATGCCGATGTCGGAAGTAGCGCTGCCCCTGGCGCGCGCCGTCCACGCGTGCAGGCTCCTCGCTGGCTGGCACGTTTACGACGGCCACGTGAAGGGCACCTATGCCGAGCGCAGAGCCCAGGTCCGGGAACTGTGCGCGAAGGTATGCAGGCTCGGAGATGTGCTGCGATCCGAGGGGATCGAGACCGATGTCGTCGCGGGCGGCAGCTACACCTTCGACATCTGGCCGGCGGACGTGGCTGCCTATGTGTCCCCCGGCAGCTGGACCTATTCCAGCGCGCAGCATGATGTCGAGCTGGCGCATATCGGCTGGCAGCCCGCTGCCTTCGTACTGGCGAGTGTCGTCTCGGCCCGTTCCGGTACCCTTACGCTGGATGCCGGCTGTAAAGCGATCACCCCGGACAAGCCGCTGGCCGATCGCTTCCGATGGAATGGCCGCGTCCTGCTCATGAACGAGGAGCACACCGTTGTGGAGGGAGACAATTTGTCGGTAGGCGACCGGGTTCTCCTGATCCCGCAGCACGCCTGCACCACGGCCTATCTCTACGACAGTGCCCTGGTGAAGACGATTGACGGGCGCTGGGAACGCCGCCCCCAGATGGGAAGCGCCAGATAGGCAATTCCACCTCGACCTATGGAAAAGGTCACACCCCCGAACGACGTGCCGCAATGGAGATGAGCGCAATGACGCCGGAAGAAAAACTCACCTCGATGGGGCTCGTCCTGCCGCCGACGATCGTTCCCTCGGCCAACTACGTTCCGTTTCGCTGGGGCCGGCAATCTTCTATTCCTGTCCGGACAAGGTCCCAAGAAGGCCGACGGCACGTTCCACATCGGCCGCGTCGGCCGAAACCTTACGACCGAGCAGGGCTTATGAGCACGCGAGACTGGCCGGGCTCAACCTGCTCGGCGCCGCTAAAATGGCGGTCGGGGAACTCAGTCGCATTTCGGCGGTAGTGAAGCTATTCGGCATGGTCAACGCAGAGCCGGATTTTGCAGCGCATCCGCAGGTCATCAATGGCTGCTCCGATTTGTTCTCGGAAGCCCTCGGTGAGGCGGGCCGCCACGCCCGATCTGCCGTCGGCATGGGCTCCCTGCCGAACGGTATGTCGGTCGAAGTCGGAGCAGTCGTGCTCGTCGATTGAGACCGCGCGCACGCAATCTTCTCCAATACGACAGATTCGGCAGGGACCTTCCGATGAGCCCAAAACGTTCAGCCTCGGTCGGCCTGAAAGTCGCGCTTCTTGCCAAAAAATTCGTTCGTTAATCGGTCCACGGTGAGTGGAGGAACCCGTTTTTCGCTAAGGATGCGTGTGAGTCGCATCTGAGCCTGTTGTGCATGGGCCGGAAGAAGCTGATTCAATTTGGCGCGGTCGCCATGTCGAATCGCATCTATGATCCCCACATGCTCGCCGATGTTGATCTCCATTTGCGATTCGAGGACATTCCTCTCAGTGTTCTCGATTTTATAAATCAAGACCAGCAACCGTCTGACGTGGCGATGGGTTGAAAGCGCAAATTCATAAAACAATGCGTTGCCTATCGAACGATGCATCCTGAGATGAAACTCTTCGTTCACGGACGTGATGCCAAGGAACGATTTTCTTCGAACCTCATGCGTGTATCGCGCCTGGATTTCCTCGAGGTCCGCGACAAGGTTTTGATCCGCAAAACGGCAGAGTTGGGCAAGGACGGATTCGACCAATTGGTAAGCCATCATGACTTCACCAATTTCGATAAGGTCCAGTCCGCGAACGAACATACCGCCCCGATTTGGGAAAATGGTTACGAGACCCTCGGCAACGAGGCGACTGATGGCTTCCCGCGCGGGGGTCCGGCCGAGTTTGAAATGATTGCGGAGGAGCGGCTCGTCGAGCTTGCTTCCTGGTTCCAGGCTCATATCAATAATTTTCAATCGTATGAGGTCGACCGCCGCCTCCGTTTGCGAAGCACCGCGGCGCTTTTTCACCGTCTCGCGCGAGGTGCCCTTTGCGGAGCCGCGCGCCGCACCTCTCCTGGCCTGCGGACTGGTCGAGGAATGGGCAGTCTTTGAATTTTTCATGCGCGCTCCTTTGCCAACGAGCTGCTCCAGCTTCCTATCTCGCCCGCGCTCAACACGCTGCTACCGGACCAAGCAATACCAGCGCGGCAGATATTCAGTCTCAAAAGGCTCATTGCTTGCTCTCCGCGGAGTTTTGAAAGCGCTGTGTTGAGGCGCAGCGGTTGAAGGGCTCATGTCTAATCTTCCGGTCAAGCGGACATCCGCGGGGTCAGAAGGAAGTGTTCGCGATACGTGGGGTTCAACGAAAACAAGAAACTAACAACCTCAAAAGGGGCGATACGCACGGGTTTGGCTCGATCGTTCATCGGTGACCTTCCGCATTTCCGGTTGGGTTTGCCCCGATGCCCTTACCGCAGCCGATCGTGCAAGGAAATTGAGCAGCATCCGCACTTTTATCATCGTTGACAGAAATATATGCGACATATACTTTGAAAAGCCTAGGTTATATTGCCGTCTTCGGTGAATGCAAGTCCGGCGGACCCTCGCGTGTTGGATCCCTGAAGGAGTTGGAGAGTAAGTCGTGGATGGAGATCGGCCAATTATCCGGGTGAAGGACTTGCGCAAGTCATTCGGGTCCGTGGAGGTGCTGCGGGGCATCACGATTGATGTGTCGCCGGGATCCGTGCTCAGCATCATCGGAGCAAGCGGATCTGGAAAGAGTACCTTTCTGCGCTGCCTGAATTATCTGGAGCGTCCGACATCCGGCGATATTTTTGTCGATGGAGAAGCTATCGGTCCTTCGATCGCGCCCAACGGCCAGCGGAAATCGGGAGCGTCTCCGAGGGATATCGCGCGAATGCGATCGAAGCTCGGCATGGTATTTCAGCAATTCAACCTGTGGCCGCACATGACGGTTTTGGGAAACGTGATTGAGGCGCTGATTCAGGTCAAGCATATGCGGCGCAGGGAGGCGGTCGATATCGGGCAGCACTTTCTAGCCAAGGTCAATTTGCTGAACAAGAAAGACGAATACCCCGCGAAATTGTCGGGCGGCCAGCAACAGAGAGTTGCGATCGCGCGTGCGCTCTCCATGCAGCCGAAGGTGATGCTGTTTGACGAGGCGACGTCATCGCTCGATCCGGAGCTGACGGGCGAAGTGTTGGAAGTGATGCGCGATCTGGCACGAGAGGGAATGACGATGCTGGTCGTGACGCACGAAATGGGCTTCGCGCGCGACGCTTCCGACCGGATCATTTTTCTCCATGATGGCAAGGTCGAGGAGGATGGCACCGCCGCACAGGTATTCAGCGCTCCTTCCAGCGAGCGCTGTCAACGATTTATATCGTCAGCGCTCAGTTAGTCGCCGTGTTTGTCGCCTTGCAAAATGTATTTGATCCCGCGCTGTTCTGGGAATATCGCGCCGTTCTCTTGACGGGACTTCTGCAGAACATCATCATCTTCGTTGAAAGTGCGGTTCTCGCAATTCTCCTCGCGTTCGCGGTCGGAATCGCAAGCCTCAGTCGTTACGGCGCCGTTCGCTGGACGGCCATCGCTTACGCCGAGTTCTACAGGAACACGCCGGAATACGTGCTTCTGGTGTGGGTCTACTTCGTCCTTCCCCTGATAATCGGTACGGCACTGGGAACGAAGGTCAATCTCAGTCCTCATGTCGCGGCAGTCATGGGCCTCGGTGTTGCCTACAGCGGGTTCCTGTCCGAGACGGTGCGTGCCGGATTACGCTCAGTCTCCTACGGCCAGACAGAATCCGCTCTCTCGCTCGGAATGTCGGGGTTTACGGCGCTACGCCGGATCGTATTGCCGCAGGCCGTGCGCAGGATGCTTCCCGAGGCTGTCAATCAACTGGTCTCGTTGTTCAAATCAACAACGATCGTCTCGTTGATAGCGGTGCAGGACATCATGTACCAGGTCTCGATGATCAGCGTCGCGGAGATGAGGCCTGTCCCTCTCTATACCGGTGCTGCGCTGCTGTACTGTATCGTCATTATTCTTGCGACCCAATTGTTCCAGCGGCTGACGGAGCGCTGGCGCCGCCGGGGCTGGGCATGAGGGGCTGCCGTGATTGAAAACTTCAATCGCTTCGTGCTGGCCAACGCCGGCACCCTGCTCGATGGGCTCTGGGTCACGGCATATGTCTGCTTTTGGGCGTTCTTGCTGGCGATCGTGCTGGGTCTGATTGCGTGCCTGATTCGAATGCGATTGCCATATGCGAGAGTTGTTGCGATCGGGTATATCGAATTTTGTCGCGCGACTCCGATCCTGGTGCAACTGTTATGGGTCAATTATGTGTGGCCGGAAGTTTTCGGATTTCCGCAAACAGTGACCGGCGCGGGCGTCATCGCGCTCGCGTTGCAGTCGAGCGGTTATCTTGCGGAGACATTTCGATCTGGATTTGAAGGGTTGCCGAAAGGCCAGCGTGAGGCTGCGCTGGCCGTCGGGATGAGCCGTTGGCGTATCGTGTCCCGGATCGAAGCGCCGCAGGTCGGGCTCGTGGTTGCCCCGTTGGTGGTGAATCAACTCGCTGTTGTCGTGAAATCATCAACGCTGGTCTCCATCATCGCGATTCCTGACCTGATGTATCAGGGGTTGAAGATCGTCAATCAGTGGTACGAGCCAATCGAGGTTCTCACCACAATTGCTCTGACGTATTTCGCGCTTCTCTTTGCGATCTCCAGAATAGCGAATTGCGCCTACGTTTACTTCCAAACCAAATTCGGAATTGCGAGCAGCCGATAGAACAACATCCCAACTCTCAGGTTCGGTTCCGTCTCAAAAGCTCAAGGAGCATGATGATGCAAGATCGATTAGATGTCACAAAGCGCTCGTTGTTGACCGGTGCGCTTGCGGTCGGCACAGGCGCGGCCGCGCTCGGAAGCATGATCCGAGATGCGCACGCGCAGCTTCTCGAATCCGGTATCGATTCAAAGTCGGTGCTGGCCAAGATCAAAAAAGGCGGAGCTCTTGAGGTGGGCTATGCCCAACTCCCCCTATGGTTCTACAAGGATGCTAAAAGCGGTGAGCTGAAAGGCGTCTACAAGGATCTTGTCGAGCTTCTGGCAAAGGACCTCGAGATGGCCGTGAATTGGCATGAGGTAACTTTCGCCAATTCCACGATCGGCCTGCGTTCAGGTGACTATGACCTGTTCGGTTCATCTGCGACGTACACGGTGCCGCGCGCTACCGTGTGCAACTACGTCGGTCCTCTGTGGTCAAAGGGGAGCTTGGCGGTCATTCGCAAGGCGGACGCGGGCAAATACCAGACCGCAGCGGATCTCAACAGCCCGGATGTGACGATCGCCGTCAACGGGGGATCAAGCGATGAGCAGCGGATGCCGCCCCTTTTTCCCAAGGCAAAGTTCATGGCCGTGGCCGGCCAATACTCCATGGCCGCCGAACCCGTGCGTGCGGGCCGTGTCAACGCGTGCATCGTTGGAGACACCGAAGCACTTGCTCTTGCCAAGCGGAATTCGGAATGGGCTGTGATCGTTGACTCTAAAAATCCCTTCGATAAGCGTCCAAACACATGGATGATCCGTCACGGCGATGTTGCCTGGAAGAACTTTCTCGATACGTGGTGCGGTTTCATTGCGGCGAACGGCGAAGTTCAGCGGCTCTTCGACAAGTATGCCAGCGAAGTTCTCTAGGTCGATAGGCGGCCGGAATGCAAATATTACAACCTCCGCTCTGAAAGAAGAGCCGGGCATCCCTACGCTTGTGCAACCAGCCGCCACTTCGTCAAAACACGTTCGCTCTGGTCGCGGAACAACTCTAAGAGGGCAATGCTGTCAAGATGAACGAGAATGTCAGTCGGATCGAGGCTATCGTTGGGCGCAGGGTCAAGCGCGACATCACTCGAATGACGCAATTGATGAAGGGGAATCTTCAAAAGGCGGCGGAATCTATCCTGAACACGCCCGACGCCCACGTCGGTATCGTAACCGGCTTTTTTATTCAGCATGCAACCCCGCCGTCGCCGGAGACGGATGGTCTGATAGGAATGGGGCATCTCGCTGCCGGGCTCGCAAGCGCGGGCATACCGGTTACGGTTATCACCGACGCTCCCTGCGCAAAGGCGGTATGGGCCGTGGTCGACGCCGTTCCGGAACAGATTGACCTCGAGGTGGCGGCAACGAACGAGAGATCAGTATACCGTTTGCGGAAATCTCTTGAAAGTGCTGATCGACCGATCACTCATCTCATTGCTATCGAGCGCGTCTCGCCTGCGGCCGATGGTAAACCCCATCGTGAACATGGATGGGATATGTCCGGTGAGACCGCTCCGCTGCATCTCCTTTTTGACGATCTGACCTGGCAGCGGCGCTGGACCACCATCGGGATTGGCGATGGTGGCAATGAGATCGGCATGGGGTCTTTGCCCGCGGACGTCGTCGAGACGGAAATACCCAACGGCCGAGTCATCGCTGCAACGACGCCAGCCGATTACCTTATCGTGGCCGGGGTATCGAATTGGGGGGGCTATGGGCTTCTCGCGGCCATGGCCTGCCTGCAACCGGAGAAAGCCTCCGCGCTGCTGCGTCATTTTAATCGCGATATGGATCATCGCCTGCTGTCGGCAGCCGTCGAGATTGGGCAGGCGGTGGATGACAGCCGGGTAGATAGTCCAGGACGGCCACAAATGACCGTTGACAGAATCCCTTGGGAACAACATGCGATTCTGCTCGAGGAGATTGCCGCGGTCGTGGCCTGACGAGGCGACGGCGGGCGGGAGCCTGATGGATGTTTACATTTTGTCGTCGCCGTCGGCACCTCGCAGACAGTTGTGCATGACGCAAATCAAATCCGGACACCTTGGTGCAGTCCGCCCAAAGCCAGACGCCAAAGAATGTGTTCGAATGCGCGAGCGTGGGGTGGATGTTTAGCTGGCCTGCCGTCGACCATTCTAAGGAATTGCTGGTTTCGTTCGTACTTGGGATGGTCCGAAACGTCTTCCGGATCTCTCTCCGCCCTATCTCAGGGTATAGGCTTCGGTTCACCGCTCGTTGTTTTTACTTCGCCATGCAACACATATGCAACACGAGCCCCCTAAGGCATTGACGACACTGACAAGAGAATGGTTTCCTAAACCGTAGGTCGGCAGTTCGTGTCTTTCACGATCAATGTGTGCCTGAATGACGCGAAGCGCGGATATTCTTATGTTCGGCCGCGACCTAACGACGGCTTGCGGTGGTTGAATCCGGCGAGGCCGTCGTCATCGTGGGTGCGCGAGCAGAGCACTACTATTCCAACCCCCGCATCAAATTTATCGAGATTGGCGTTCCTCCCGTAGGTACCGCTCTTGTGAGACGCCGAGCTGATCGTCGGCGTGTGATACAGGACCTCGAAGAATGCTCACGCGATGTCGTCGCCGGATTGGTCGATGCCGTAGAGCATTGAGAGTTGCTGCCGTGGTCATTGGTTGGAGTGTCATCTCGGCTCGCTGCCAAATCAGACCTCCATAGAATGGCGTGTTACTCATAGCCGGAGCGTCTGATCAGGGGTGGCAATGCGAACAGGCCGAAAGCGACCATTCCCAACCCCACGGCAACGAAATTCCAGGTAACGTCGGCCTCTAACCGGACCACCACATAGCCTCCGAGCACCGCGATGGCGGCCCTGAGCAGAGCGGCGAGGACGGAGGCTTCCATCCGCCTGGTCGCTTGTCCCGCGCAATAAAGAACATAGCCGAGCCCAAAAAATCCGAAAAAGGGCCCGACGCGGTGCAGGTACTCTGCGCCGACTTGCAGCACTAACGGGTCCTGACTAAATATTCCGATCCATTGTTGCGGAAAAGCAGCCACGGCTAGTCCGATCAATTCGGCCAGCGTGAAGGCCATCAGCACACCAACCCAAGCCGCCTTTATGGCTCGTTCGATCTGACCGGCGCCAAGGTTTGCGCTTATCACGATTCCGACCGGACCGCCGATGCCGTAGCAAAGCGGGACCAAAAGAAACTCGAGCCGCGAGCCCGCGGCATAGCCGGCTAAAGCCTCGATCCCACTCATTCCCACATAGACCGTCACGATCGCGAGCGTCAGATTGGTGCTGGCTGAGACGATGGCCGACATTCCGCCGATGCGGAGAATCGCCAGCGTTGGCCCGAGGGAGAGTTTTGGCACATGAAATGACGGCTTAAGGATGCCGAGCCGGCCCCAAAGATAGGCTGCGTAGGCAAGCGTTCCCAAGGCATAATACACAAGCATCGCCACGGCGCCGCCCGACGGACCAAGCCCTGGGTAACCAAAGGCGCCAAAGATCAGTGCCGGCGAAAGCGGGACAAGAATGAGAGCTCCGCCACAGACCACGATCACCGGGACTCGCAAGTTGCCAGTGCCACGAACCACCGCCATCAAGAAGTTGAACATCCAGATCAGCGTGGCGCCCGCGAAAATGGTGGATGAATAGGAGACGGCGATCGCGACAGCGTTTCCAGAGATGCCCATATAACCGTAGAGGCTTGGACCCAGGACAACCATGGCGGCCGTCGTGGCGAGGCCCAACGGAATACTCAGGGCTACAGCGTACCACGCGTATTCACTTGCGTCGCCGATCCGGCCGGTCCCAAGGGCGCGTGCGACGGTCGTGACGATGCCACCGCCGATCGCGCCCTGGGCGATGGACGCGACCAGCGAAACGAGCGGAAAAACCGGCGCGACACCGGCAAGAGCATCTAGTCCCAGTCGCGATACAAAATAGACTTCGAGCAATCCGATCAGGACATAAACGGCCATGACGGTGGCATTGGGGATTGCAAGCCGCATGATCGTGGGCACGATCGGTTTCTCCAGCAGCATGCGGGAGCGGGCGTCAAGATCAGCGGGTTGGGTGCCAGGCTGCCGGTTCGCTTCCTTGTGCTGGCAGCCCTCGATGGCCCGCGCGGCGATTGCAGAAAATCCGACGGCAGCATCGCGCGATTCCCGGCTGCACTTGTCCGATAGCGAAAGGTCGTCAGTTCGACATGACATGTCGCGGGAAGCTTGCATGGCAGTGCTCCATTCAGAGCCTGACGACTACTTCTGACAAGGCCGCAGATCGAACGATAAGATTTGACAGCGCCTGTTAGCGCTTCTAACAACCTGCGAATGGCACCATTACCGCCGTTGGAAACATTGCGGGTTTTCGAGGTTGCTTGCCGCCACAGCAGCTACTCCGAAGCGGCGCGCGAGTTGCACGTGACGCACAGCGCCGTCAGCCAGCGCATAAGGCATTTGGAAGAAGAGCTGGGCCTCACGCTTTTCGAGCGGCGGGGCAACCGAATGGTGCCCACGTCGAGCGGACTTAGACTGCAGGCAGGCGTCAAGAACGCCTTCTCGGAATTGGGTGCAGCGCTCGGCAGCATCAAGACACACCGGACCGACGCAGAAATTACTGTAAGCCTGCTGCCGGTCATGGCAGCGCGCTGGCTGGTTCCGCGCCTTCCACGTTTCAAGGCCCGGTTCCCGCGCATCAATCTGCACATCAAGAGCGGTCAGTCGCTGGCCAATTTCAAATCGGACGGCGTCGACATCGCGATCCGGTTCGGGACGGGCGATTGGAAAGGGTTGCGGGCAATCAAGCTTCTCAATGAAGAATTTTTTCCGGTGTGCAGCCCCAGCCTGAACGAGGGCCGTCTGCCAAAAGATCCCGCATCGATGTTATCGCAGCCGCTGCTGATCGACCGCAACTTGTCGTGGCGCGCCTGGTTCAGGTCTGCTGGTTTGAAGCTTGATCGCGATATCGCAGGCACCTCATTTACCGATACGAACGCGCTGATGGAGGCCGCCTTGACAGGACAGGGGATTGCGCTCGGGCGCCTGTCGGTCACACGATCGGATATTCTGGCGGGAAAGCTGGTTCGCCTGTCCGAACACAGCTTGCGCGTTGCTTACTGCCACTATGCGGTTTACCCGATAGCTTCAGAGTCCAATCCAGCCTTGGTAGCTTTCCGGGACTGGCTGATCGAAGAGGCCCATCGTACTTAGGAAGCTGAAGGGCCGCTTCTGGCGCGAAGCGGTCACTCACCCCGATCGACAGGTTTGAGACGGCGCTGACGCGTTAGTCGAGCACACCTTCTGCGGCAGCGGGCTGGACCTTTCCTTTAAGCCGCGCGTCATTTTCCTTTTGCCTTTGAAACAGCTTTAGCCTCCCGCGGCTTTTTGTCGGATGGGGTGGATACGGCGGGTGTCTCCGCAATCGTCACACGGGCGATACCTCCAAGAGATCTCGCCAAGACTTCGCGCTGTGCAGCCAGCCTGTGTGTGTCGGCCCGTCCATCGCGACAACCATCAGCGATCCACAAATGGTACGCACGTTCTCGAATGGACTGCTCCAGATCCTGTATGTGCAGCTCCTACGTTTTCGATGGAAGCAATTTTGGCGCACACGTTTAACAAAAGGAAAACACGCGAACAGATGAACGGGCATCCCTTTCGGGACCAAGATCGGCTACGGCAGGGCGTCTTACCTTCATAGGCATCTAAGATGCTCTTGAATATTTGGTTGGCAGAATCTTCTGGCCAAGCGCGCTGATGTACATCCTTGACACTCGTGCCAATAGCCTCATTCTGATCACGGCCTTGCGCTTTGGCCTGATACGCTGATCGACATATTGGCTCCGAAACGTGACAATCACTGAGGGGGCCGTGTTGGCCAAACCGAATTTGGTCACTAGGGCAGGCGCTGATCGACCGGCGGCTCTCCCCGCCGGAAAGCTGGGCGCGGGACGCCGAGCGCCGGGCCAAGGCGCATGTGGGAGCTTTATTGGGGTTCAAACCAAAGCCAAAGCAGGCTGCGTTTGTGGCCCGCGCGTTTCGCTGCTTGCCCAAGAGCCAGGCTTTACCCCAGTAGCAAGTTCGCGACCCACGCCTTGAGAAAGGTGGCATCTGCCGGATTGGCGCTCGGATTGCCCGCGCGATGACCCCACACACTCGGGATCGAGCGCAGGGTTCCGGTTGCAAGATGGGGAAGCTCGGCCGCATTATCCGCAACGCGGAAATAGAGATCCGTCTCGCTCGGCATTAGGAGCATTTGTGCCTTTATGGACTGGAGCGCTTGCGTGAGATCGCCGTTGTAAAGAGTGTTGTCGCTGATATCACAGTGAAACCAAGCGAGTGCCTGCGCATAGAGGTTCGCCGCGCGGCATTGCGAAAACCGCTCGGCCCAATTGGTGCGGACGAAGGTTTCGAGATCTGGTGCGCCAAGCGCGCTTTTGTAGAGGCCGGCACGGTAGAAATCCTGACTCAGACCCCAGCCGGCGTAAATGTGGCCAAAAGCTCGAAGTGCCAGCACTGGCTCGCTTGAAAAGCGACCATTGCCGGTATGCTCGGGCGCGGCTTCGAGCGTGCGCAATAGGCCGGACAGAAAAACCTTGTTGTGATCGGCCGTCCGGGCACTACCGCAGACGACGAAGGCGCGTTCCACCATTTCGGGGTAGAGCGCCGCCCAATGATAGGCCTGCATACCGCCCATCGAAAATCCATAGACGGCGGCGAGTTTGTCCACGCCGACCATTTCCGTGACGAGACGGTGTTGCGCCCGCACATTGTCGGCGACGGTGACAAGCGCGGGATAATCCGACGTCTCCGCCGCGCCGGACGATTCCCCGTTCGAGAACATGCCCACGGCGATGATGCACCAGCGCGTGGGATCCAGAACGCCTTCCGGTCCGATCAGCCAGGACATATCCGCAAGACGCGCGGAATAGCTGCTGGGGTAGAGAATGAGATTGTCGCGCTTGTCGTTGAGCGTACCAAAGCGTTGCCAGGCGAGCCGGGCCTCGCGTATCACACCGCCTTTTTCCACGGCAAAATCGCCGAGTGCAAAGCTGTCCGTCTCATTCTCCAAACTCATCGCTTTTCTCCAGGGGATCCGTCTACGCCTTCTCGGCGGCCTGCGCTTCGAAAGCAACAGCAACACGCAGAAGGTCGAGGTCCGACCCGCGAGCGCCGATGATCGAAAGCCCCACCGGCGCGCCATCGGCCGTGGCACTCGGAAGATTGACCTGCGGCACGCCGGTGAGGCCGCCCTGGCTGGTCAGGCAGCTGATGCGTTCGCGCATGGGGTCCAGTTGGTGAAGCGGCAGACCTTTCTGCGGCGCCGGAAACGGCGTCGTCGGCAGGCAGAGGATCGTGCCTGATGGCAGCAGCATGCGGAGCCGGGCGCGGGCTTCCATCCGCATCAGGCTCGCGGCGTTACGCTCCGCATCGGTCATGACAGAGCCCTGCAACAAGCCCCGCGCCACGCTGAAAGCAAGCCGCGGATTCTGGCCATCGAGCCAGGGTTGGAACGTGCGCCAGGCCTCGCTTGCTTGCAGCACGCGTTGCGCCCGCTGCCAGACCGAAAGGCCTTGCGGCGCCAAGGTGACATCGCGCCGTTGGCCGATCAGCGCCGCGAGACGGCCGACGGAAGGCGCGAGCGCCTGCTGCACATTTTCATCCGCGAAGCCAAAGGCATCCGCGGCCACCAACAGCGTCGTCGGTAGCGTGGCGGGCAGGGCACTTCCGAACAAAACCTCGCCAACCCGCGCGAACGTCGCGGCATCGCGCGCGAACCAACCACAGGTATCGCTGCCCGGTGCCTGCACGGCAATGCCGGTGAAATCGATCCGCCCATGCGTCGGCCGGATGCCGTAAAGGCCGCAAAAGCTCGAAGGCACGCGCACCGAACCGCCCGTATCGGTGCCCAGCGCGAAATCGCAGGCCTTGGCGGCGACGGCCGAGGCCGATCCGCTCGACGAGCCACCCGGCACGCGGCCGGGCGCCGCCGAGTTCAACGGCGTGCCGTCATGCGCGTTTTCACCGAGAATGCCGAGCGATACTTCGTCGGTGATCGTCTTGCCCACGACTGAAGCGCCGGCATCGAGCAGGGTCTGCACGACCCATGCGTGACGGGCCGGCGTTGCGGCGAAGCGGGGCCAGTCGGGATTGCCGCCGCCGGTCGGCACGTCGGCGACATCGATCAGATCCTTGACCGCGAAACTGAGGCCGGCGAGTGGCCCCGCCGCCGCACCCGGCACCTGCGTGCGCGAACCCGGCACAAAAGCTGCGGTCGAGGTCATGACGCTTTCCGGTCTTGCCAGGTGCCCCCGGGCACGGCGGCGAACAATGCCTTGGTATAGGAATGCTTCGGGTTGAAAAAGATCTCGGCGGTCGGCGCCATCTCGACCACCTCGCCTTGTTTCATCACGGCGATGCGGTCGCAGACTTGCAGCGCGACGCGCAAATCATGCGTCACGAACAGCATGCTGAGATGCAGCCGCGCCTTGATATCGGCGAGCAGAGCCAGCACCTGCGCTTGCACCGACACGTCGAGCGCCGAGACCGGCTCGTCGGCGACCAGCACTTCCGGATGCAACGCGAGCGCGCGGGCAATGCCGATCCGCTGGCGCTGGCCGCCGCTGAACTCGTGCGGAAAACGTTGTGCGGCGGAAGCGTCGAGCCCGACGAGGCCAAGCAGCGCTTGCGCTTCTTCGCAAGCTTTGGCGGGCAGGGTGCCGTGGATGATGGGACCCTCCGCGATAATGTCGATGATGCGCTGGCGCGGATCGAGCGAAGCGTAGGGATCCTGAAACACCATTTGCACACGCTTGCGGACCGGGCGGAGCTGGCGCCGCGAGAGCTTGGCGATATCTGCGCCGCCAAGCAGAATTTCGCCGCCGTCGATCGGTAGCAGCCGCGTGATCGCGCGCGCCATCGTGCTCTTGCCGGAGCCGCTTTCCCCGACGAGGCCGAGCGTCTCGCCGCGGCGCAGTTCCATCGTTACGCCGGCCAGCGCCCGCGTGACACGTCCGCCAAACAGGCCTCGCGTGCCATAGGTCTTGGTGATATCGCGCGCCTCGACGATGAACGGTTGCGTATTCGCCGGCCGCGCCGCTGGCGGCCCGAGCTTTGGCACCGCGGCGATCAAGGCCTTGGTATAGGGATGGCTCGGCGCGCCGAGCACGGCGCCAGCGGTGCCGCGTTCGACCAAATTACCACGCTGCAGCACCGCGACCTCATCGGCAATGTCGGCGACGACGCCGAAATCGTGCGTGATGAAGAGAACAGATGTGCCGTGCTCGCGCTGGAGCTCGCGGATCAAATAAAGGATCTGCGCTTGGGTCGTGACGTCGAGCGCCGTCGTCGGCTCGTCGGCGATCAACAGGCGCGGATTGAGCAGCAAAGCCATGGCGATCATCGCGCGCTGGCGCTGACCGCCGCTCAATTGGTGGGGAAACGAACGGATGATGCGGCCGGGTTCCGGCAGATGAACTCTGTCGATCAGCTCGAGCACGCGGGCGCGGCGTGCAGCTTTTCCAAGCGGCGCATGGATGCGCAGCACTTCATCGAGCTGGCGGCCGATCGTGTGCAGCGGGTTCAGCGCCGTCATCGGCTCCTGGAAGATCATGCCGATTTTTGCGCCACGAATGGCGCGCATCTTGTCTTGCGGCGCGACGGCGAGATCCTGGCCTTCGAACAGGATACGGCCGCTCCCGACGCGGACATGCGGGCGGGGCAGCAGGCCAAGGATCGAACGCGCGACGAGCGATTTGCCCGATCCGCTCTCGCCGATCAGGCATGTCACCTTGCCGGCGCGCAGCACCAAATCGACATCGCTGACCGCATTGGCCCGGTCGGCGCCGGGCGGCAAAGAAATCGTGAGCTTTTCAAGTTCGAGGACGGTCTGGCTCATCGCTCACGCAGCCTCGGATTGAGGGCTTCGTTGAGCCCGTCGCCAATGAGATTGATGCCGAGCACCGTGAGCAGGATGGCGATGCCCGGAAAGGTGCAGATCCACCAGGCCGAGCGCAGCACCGCGCGCCCCGCGCTGATGATTAACCCCCAGCTCATGACATTGGGATCGCCGAGGCCCAGAAACGCCAATCCGGCTTCGAGCAGTATAGCGGTGCCGATCAGCAGCGAACCGACCGCGATGATGGAGGAGGCGCAGTTCGGCAGCATGTGATTGAAGATGATGCGCGCATCGCTCGCGCCGAGGCCCGCGCAGGCCTGCACGAATTCGCGGCCGCCGAGCGACACGAATTCCCCGCGCACGAGTCGCGCGATGCTTGGCCAGGAGACGGCGGCGATTGCGATGATCTCGCTAGAGACCGAGGGTGAGAGGATAGCGACGATCAACAGAGCGAAGATGAAGGCCGGGATGGTTTGGAAGAATTCCGTGATGCGCATTAGCACGGTCTCGGTGCGCCCCCGATAATATCCGGCGACCCCTCCGGCCACCGCGCCGAAGACAATTGCGGCGAGGGTCGCACCGACACCGATGATGAGCGAGGTGCGCGCGCCGTAAGCGATTTCCGACGCGACGTCGCGGCCGAGCGTGTCGGTGCCGAGCAGAAAGCGCCCGCCCGGCGGCTGCAAGGCGGGTCCAACGAGCTTGAACGGATCATCGGGGTAGATCACCGGTGTGAACACGACGAGCAGGAGCAGGCACAGCAGCACGGCTGCGCCGAACAGTGCCATCCGGTTGCGCGCGAACCGCGCGAAGCCCGCCCACATGTCAAATCTCCATGCGCGGGTCGAGCATGACGTAGATCACGTCGACGGCGAGGTTGATGATCACGATCAGGCAGGCTGACATGAAGAAGATTGCGAGAAGCAAATTGAGGTCGCGCGATTGCAGCGCGTTGAAGGCAAGCGTGCCGATGCCTGGCCAGCCGAAGACGGTTTCCACGACGATGGAGCCGCCGATCAGATTGCCGGCCTGAACGCCGGCGATCGTCACGATAGGCAAAAGCGCATTGCGTAGGACGTGACCCGTCATGATGCGACGCTCGGTCTGGCCCTTGGCGCGCGCCGTCGTGACGTAGTCCATGCCGGTCTGCTCCAGGACGGACGATCGCATGAGGCGCGCATAAAGCGCGAGGTAAAACAGCGCGAGCGAGACGGCGGGCATCACGAGATGGCGACCGACGTCCCAAACCTCGGCCCAGCCCTCGTGACCGGCGCCGACCGTGTCGAATCCGCTTGTCGGCAGCCAGCCGAGGCCGATCGAAAAAATCACGATCATCATCAACCCGAGCCAGAATCCGGGCGTCGCATAGGCGACGAGGCTGATCAGTGAAATGATGTTGTCGCGCCAGGAATTGCGCCCGGTCGCGGCAACCAGACCGAGGATGATGCCGAGCGCCACAGCGGTGCCGAACGCCGTCAACATCAGCAGGCTGGTTGGCCCGAGCCGTTCGAGAATCAGGCTGCTGACATCGGCATCGTTGCGGTAGGAATAGCCAAGGTTGAAATGCGCCATGTTCGAGATATAGGTCACGAACTGCATGCCGAGCGATTGGTCGAGGCCGAATTTATGGCGCAGCGCGTCCATATATTCGGGCGTCGCAGCGCCACTCTCGCCGGCGAGCACGGAAGCCGCGTCGCCCGGCGCGAGATGGATCAACAGGAAGTTGAGCACAATGATGCCGAAGATCACCGGCAGCGCGGTGACGAGTCGGTATCCCATATAGCGGGCGAATCGCACGGTCTACGTTTCCAGCCAGGCCCGTTCGAAAGCTTGCTGCGTGCCGAGCGGCCCGGTCGTGTGATCGTGAAGCTTTCGATTGAAGACCGAGACATATTGCACGTCGATGAGCCAGACCAGCGGGCAATCCTCGGCAAGGATCTGCTGCGCCTTTTTGTACAGTGCGGCACGCTTGTCGTGGTCCGGCTCGCGCATGGCCTCGTTGAGAATGCTGTCGAATTCCGGATTGGCGTAAAAGCTGTCGTTGACGAAGGTCACACCCTTGCGAATCTGCGACGTGAGATATTGCTTGTTGAGACCGTAGACCGGATCGACGCCCTGGCTCAGGAAGGGCTCGTTAATGTCGTAATCGTAATCGGTATAGACGCGCCGCAACCAAGTGGCGGTGTCTTCCGAACGCAGCGTCAGATCGATCCCGACGATCGCGAGCGCCTGTTTCAGATATTCGGCCTGGCGCAGCCATTGCTCGCCGAATGAATTGACCTCGAGATGCATGCCGAAGCGCATGCCATTCGCGCCGCGCGGCAGGCCCGCGCCGTCGAGCAGCTTGTTGGCAATGTCGAGACGGTCGGGCACGTCGTATTTTCGCACATCGTCGGTATAGAACCCGACGGTCTTGAACAGACTGCTGAGCGGGCCTGTAGCGGGCTTGCCGTAGCCATACATGACGTCGCGCAGGATCACCTTGCGATCGATCGCATAGGCGATGGCCTGGCGCACTTCTTTCTTGTCGAGCGGCGGGTGTTTGGCATTGAGTTCGAGCACGCTCAAGGCGGGCGTCATCTCATAGCCTTTCATCGTCGTATCGAGCATCGGGTTGGTCTTCATCCGTGCGAGATCGGCGTAATTCACGGCGCTGTAGCCGGCGAAATGCGCCTCGCCGGTCTCGAGCGCGGCAGAGCGCGTCGCGGCATCGGGGATGAAACGCGCGATGATATGGTCGAGATAGGGCAGCCCCGGCTTCCAGTATTTGTCGTTGCGGTCGAGCCGCACGAACTGTCCACGGTCCCATTGCCCGAATTTGAACGGCCCCGTGCCGATCGGCTTGTTGGCCGACGGATTCTGCAGGATCTGCGTTCCCTCGAAAACCGATTTGCACATGATCGGCAGATCGCGCCCAGCGAGCGCCTTCATGAGATAGGGCGCGGGATTGGCGAGAAGCAGAACCGCAGTCTTTTCGTCAGGCGTGTCGACGCCCGTCAGCTCGGCGAGCAGGAGCGGCGCGAAAGGGTGGTATTTCTTCAAAATCTCCATGAAGGAGAATTGGACGTCGGCGCTCGTGAAAGGCTTGCCGTTGTGAAATACAACGCCTTCGCGCAGCTTGAAGGTGATGGACTTTCCGTCGGGCGCGGTCTCCCAAGAGGTCGCGAGATTGGGCTGAGGATTCTGATCCCAGTCGTATGTCACAAGACCTTCATAAATTTGCGTGGCGATGGGCGGGATGTTGCCGGCGGTTACGGCATAGTGAGCGAGCGTCGAGGGCTCGGGCTGCACGATCATCACCATCGTGCCACCACGCACCGGCTGATCGGCCTTGGCCAAACCGTTGAAGATGGTGCTGGACGATGCGGCTAACCCGAGCGGTAAAGCCAGAGCGGTACGGCGTGATATTTTGTTCAAATGCGAGCTCCACTATGTTGTTCGCAATCTAGCAATTGGCATGCCACTTTTGCCGCTGCGGCAACCGGGCCACGGCAAAGTGAAGCATAGCGACGGCTATTTGGTTCAAGTGGCGAAGAGACAGTGCGTCGAATATGTCGAGCCACATCGCAAGGCCATGATTGAGGTGCGCGCGAAGCGGACGTTTTCAACCGACGCTATTAGCGTAGAGCTATCGTTGGAGGTCCCGAATGGTCTGCTGATTAGACAAAAATTGGACATCAAGACGGATGCTCGGCCCTAGCCTCCAAGATATGCCTCGCGAATCCGCGGATCGTCGGCAAGGGTCGCTGATAGCCCGGACAGTGTGATCGTGCCGGTTTCCATCACGAAGGCGCGCGCGGAAATATCGAGCGCCATCGCCGAATTTTGCTCTACCAGAAGGACGCTGAGGCCGGTACGCCTGTTGAGTTCCAGGATCTTGTCAAATACCTGCTCAATCACAATGGGTGCCAATCCGAGCGATGGTTCGTCCAGCATCAGCAGGTTGGGGCGGCTCATCAGCGCGCGGCCGATGGCCAGCATCTGCTGTTCGCCGCCGGAAAGCGACCAACCGCCCTGCGTCAAACGCTCCTTCAGGCGCGGAAACAGGTCGAGCACCAGCGCCAGATCGGCCTCGATTTCAGATTTTCTATAAGAGCGCGATGCCGTGCCTGTGATCAGATTCTCGCGCACCGTGAGGCCGGGAAAGATACGACGGCCTTCAGGGCAATGGGCGACGCCGGCGCTGACGATGTTCTCCACGGCCGCGCTATCAATCGTCTCGCCTTTCCAGTTAATTTTGCCCGAGGTCGGTCGGAGCAGACCGGAAATCGTACTCAGCGTCGTGGTCTTGCCGGCACCGTTGCTGCCGATCAGGGCCACGATTTCGCCCGGATCGACATCAAAGGAAATGCCCTTCAGCACTTCGATATGGCCATAGGAAACCCTGAGGTTTTCGACCTTAAGCATGCTGGTGCCGCCTGCCCAAATAGGCCTCGATAACCTTCGGATTACGCCGCACCTCCTCTGGCGTGCCTTCTGCAATCTTCTTGCCGAAATCCAGCACCACCACGAGGTCGCTGATGCCCATCACTAGGCGCACATTGTGCTCGACCAGCAGGATCGTTATGCCGCTGGTTTTCAAGTCCGCGATCGTACCAAGCAGTTTCATGCTTTCGGTCATGTTCATGCCGGCCGCCGGTTCATCGAGCAGCAACACGTCAGGTTTCGACGCGAGCGCTCGCGCAATCTCCAGTAATCGTTGCTGGGCGTAAGGCAGCTGTGCAGCCCGATCATTGGCACGGCCGCCGAGGCCAACGACCTCCAGTGCCTCGCGCGCACGATGCTCGATCTCCGCTTCTCTTTGCTTTTGACGGGCATTCTCTGTGACGATGTCAAACAGGGATATTGACGTGTTGCACGCGCCGGAAACCTTGACGTTTTCAATCACGCTCAGGTTATTGAAAATCCGGATGGTCTGAAATGTACGGGCAAGTCCAAGCCGTGCAATTCGATGTGGCTTAAGCCCGAACAGCTCCTGACCGTCGATTTGAATCGAACCGGCATCGGCATGCGAGGCGCCGCTGAGTGCATTGAGCAGTGTGGTCTTGCCGGAGCCGTTCGGTCCGATAATCGCCTGGACAACGCCGCGCGGAATGTCGAGATCGACGCCATCCAGCGCGACGAGGCCGCCGAACCGTCTGGTCACGCCACGCGCGGCGAGGATCGGGCGGTCGCTCATCGCGCCCCCGCGAGCCGAAGCCGCATCGTGGAGGCGATGGATGCGAGACCGCCGGGAGCCAGGACGATAACGACGATGACGCCGAGACCATAGAGCACCAGGTACCATTGTCCAAGAAATCGCAGAGCCTCCGGCAAAAGCGTCAGCGCCACCGCGCCGATGATACAGCCGGCAATCGAGCCCATGCCGCCAACGATCAGCATCGTCATGAGCAGGACGGCCTGGATTCCGGAGAAGCTGTCGGGGCTGATGAAACGGATGGAGGAGGCATACAGGCAGCCGGCCAGGCCGGCGTAGATCGCGCCTATGATGAAGGCGAGCAGCTTGGTTCTTGTGGTGTCGACGCCGCTCTGTTCGGCGGCAATCTCGGAATCCTTTGTCGCAATCATGGCGCGGCCGAGCGCCGAATGCCTGATCCGGCCCGCAACCAGCACAGCGACCGCCAGTACGGCGATCAACAGGTAATAATGTTGAATCTGTCCTTGCGGACCGAAGCCGAACAAGCTGATGCCAGGTATCGCTCGCAAGCCTGAGGTGCCACCCGTGACCGGCTCCCAATGCACGATGATCAGCCGTACTATTTCGCCGAAGCCGATCGTGGTCATGGCGAGATAGTAGGTTCGCAGACGCAGCGTCGGCAGGCCGAGTACGAGGCTTGAGGCGATCACGACCGCCACCGAAAGGAACGGCGTTGAGATCCAGGGCAGACCGGCCTTGGTGGCAATGGCAGTGGTGTAGGCGCCGAGCCCATAAAATGCGGCCTGGCCGAAGTTGATCTGGCCAGTCCAGCCGGTCGCGAAATTCAGACCGAGCACTACGATCGCGTTGAGCATGGCGATGTTGAGCAGTTGAATGATGTAGCCATCACGAGCCGCCAACGGAATCGTCAGCACGGCAATGGCGAACAGCCCGAGCGCGATCCAAGTCTTCAGGTTCGAGGTCTTCAACTTACACCTTCTCGCTGCTCTTTTCGCCGAACAGGCCTCGCGGCCATGCGACCAGTACGGCGATCATGACGATGAAGGCATACGCGTCGCGAAAGTTTGACGAGATGTAGCGAGCGCCGAAAGTCTCGATCAATCCGAGAAAGAGCCCGCCGATGACGGCCCCTGGCAGGTTGCCGAAGCCGCCGATGACGCTTACGACAAATCCCTTCAGGCCTAAGCTGCCTCCCATGGTGGGTTCGGCGAGGAATATCGGTGCCACCAGCAGACCGGCAACGCCGGAAAGCATCGCACCGAGCGCGAAAGCCACTGCAATGGTCCGGTTGACGGGAATTCCGACCAGGCGGGCCGTGTTCAGGTCCTGCGCGGTAGCCTGCATCAAGATGCCGAACCGCGTCTTTGTAAGCAGCAGGAATTGCAGCAGCAGGATTACCGCCAGTGTTACGAAGATGAACATCTGATGCATGGAAATTACGACGCCGGAAAATCGTAGCGGGGCGCCGTGGACCGGGGAAGGCATCGACACCGGCAATGGTCCCCAGATGATCAGCGCGAGGTTCTCCAGAACGATCCCCATGGCGATCGTCGTCAGGATCACCAAAAAGGGCGGTCGTCCGCGGAGCGGAAAATAAACCAGAACCATGAAGACGATGCCGACAAAGGCCATCGCCACCATGGTGATGATCCATGCCATCGCGACCGGCAATTCATGCGTCACGGCGCTGCTGATCCCAATGAACGCCCCCAGCATCAGGAGCTGTCCCTGGGCAAAATTGACGATCTGAACGGTGTTGAAGATCAGCAGCAGGCCTAGGGCGACGAGAGCGTAGATGCTCCCGAGTGCAAGACCGTTGATGACGAGCTGGCCCATGAAGGATCTAGAATCCGCTTTCCTTAATCGGCCCGGCAAGCTCCGGTGTCTTGCCCTTGTTGCGGTAGATGCCGAGCGTGTGTGCGAGATCGCCCCGCGCGTCCGCCTGGTAGTCGATCAACATGCCTTTCCAGTCTTTGGTGGCCGCCAATGCATCACGTATCGCCGGCTTGTCGCAGCCGACTTTTTCGACGATCGATTTCAGCAGATAGACGGTGTCGTAGTACGAGACGGTAAAATTGTCTGCCGGTATCTTGTATTTTTCCTGCACGCGTTTCGCCCAATCCAGGATTTTGGTGTCGGTCGATGTCTGCGGAATCATGCCGCCGATGGCGTAGCCGCCGTCGGCCTCTGCCGCCGACAGATTATTGAGCGTTGTCTGCGCAACCATGCTGGCGTTTCCGATCGTCGTCAGCTTGATGCCGAGATCGTTCATCTGCTTGATCACGAGCGTCACGTCGGCGGGCCGGCCGAACAGGATCAGGCTGTCAGCTCCCTTGTCCTTGATTTCCAGAAGCTGCGCGCTCATGTCCTTGTCGGACGGGGCATATGATGTCACCGCCGCCGGCGTCGCGTTGAATTTGGCGAGCGCGGCCTGAATGCCCCTGGAAGCACCAAGGCCGTAATCGTCTGCCACGGCCATGATACCGGGCTTGGTTTTGCCGAGCGATTTCACCAGATATTCAGGAATGAGATCGGCGAGCTGGCCGTCATGGACATGGGTCCGGAACAGCCACTTGCTGCCTTGCGCAGTGACCTTGGCATTTGTGGCGCCGACAAGAAACGGCGTCTCCGATTTGGTGACACCCTCGGTCTGCGCGAAAATATGCGGGCTGATCATCGATCCAAAGATAATCAGCGGCTTGCCTTCGAGTATACGATTCATCGCATTGAGTGCGTCGGTGCTGGATGCACCGGTGTCTTCCGTCGTCAGGGCGAGTTTCTTGCCGGCGATCCCCCCATTGGCATTGATTTCATCGACAGCGAATTCGACGCCGTTGCGGGCCTGCGTGCCGAGCAACGCCAGATTGCCGGTGAGGGCGGTGGTCAGACCAAACGGGATCGGTGATGCGCAACTCGCGGCGTCGGCCTTCGATTCACGTGCCACGCCCGCGGACAGGCAGATAACCGCCGCGCCGACGATCGCGCTCTTGAATGAATTTTGAAGCATCTGCATCTCTTTCTCTGATCGGTCATGATTTGTATGCAACCAAAGTGCCACCTTTGACCTTTCGCCTTTTGCCTATTTGGCCAGAAGCCGACCGGCAGATGTAGCGTCGGCGTCATTGTCCCTGCTGCGCTCGGTGATGGATTTGACCAACGATGCCTTCACACTCGATACGTGCTCGCGCATCAACATTTCTGCCCGCCAAGGCTCGCGGGCCGTGATTGCCTCATAGATCCGATGATGATCGTCGTGGCGGCGACGGACGTCGCGATGCTCGAAGGCAACGATGTTTCGGCTCGACGACACCGGCACATGGTGGCAGATCCGGATCATCTCGGCGAGCATCCGGTTGCGCGCGGCGGCGAGCAAAGTGTCGTGGAAGTCACCATTGATATCGCGATAGATCGTGAGATCGCCGGCTTCGAACGAGCCGCGCTCCAGCAATCTGTCGCCGGCACGGAGGCTGCGCTCGATCGTTGCCTTTTCGTCCGGACTGAGGCCGCGTTCGGCAGCAAACCGCGCCGCAACCCCTTCGAGCGATGCGCGGATCTCGTAGGCGTCGACAATGGCATCGAGCGGAAATTCGCGTACGGTGAAGCCTCGATTGGGTGCGTAATCCAGCAGTCCTTCGCCGGCGAGCGCTTGCAATGCGGCGCGCACCGGCGTGCGCGAAACCGCCAGCGTCCGGCTGAGCCTGACCTCATTGAGCCGCTCTCCGGCGGCGACCGAGCCGCTCAGGACGGCTTCTCGGATCTGGTCCATCACCGAGAGGGCTCGATTGCCAGCGCGCGATCCACCGGTTGGCTCCAAAATAGCTTGCTCCGAATGGTCGGTCATGGAACGCCCGCGTTGCTCAGAGTGAGTACACTTGAAAGTCTACCCAGGAGCATTCCACCACATGTCCCCTCAGAAATCCATATTTTGCTGTGTAATTTACATGCCTATATAACGGGCGTGGCGCGGAAATGATATGCAGCGACCAAAGTGTATGTAATTTTGGTTGACTCAGCACTGACTTCAACGAACCATGGGGCGTCCAGTAATGGCAAAAATGGCCTAGGTCCGATGGCGACAGCGAATCCCAGCATCAGCGAAAGCGCCATCGAGCAGATCACCGCTGATCGCGGTCCGCACTACGAGCCGTTCGGCTGGCATCATTGGCCGGAGTATCCCTGGCTCGCCTACCAATTTCGCCGGGCGCTCGGTGAGACCCAGGAAGGGGGCGGCAGCGTCAGCGAGGTGATGCAGGCGGGATCGCGGATGATTCCGGGCGATCTGGAAAGCTGGCACGCCGAGTGGACGCGGATTGCCGACCGCAACTGGGGGCGCGGGCTCGCCGAAGAGAAGTCAGGCCACGTCCGCACCGCGATGAACTGCTTCCTGCGCGCGGCAGACTATTACCGACAGGCCGAATTCCATCTTGAGCCCGACGATCCGCGCCGGCTTCCCACTTTCGAAAAGATGGAAGCCTGCTCGCACAAGTTCATCGGTCACCTCAATCCGCCCGGCGAGGTGGTCGAGATTCCTTACGAGCCGGGCAAGCCGATCTGCGGCTATTTCATTCGCGCGCCGTTTCCCGGCGATAAACTGCCGGTGCTGATCTGCATGGGCGGGCTCGATTCCATCAAGGACGAGATGTGGTTCATGCAGGCCCATGGCTGCCTGCAGCGCGGCATCTCGGTGCTGATGATCGACGGGCCTGGACAGGGCGGCACGCTGCGTCGCCACAAGATCGTCACCCGCGCGGATAGCGAAGTACCAATCGGCAAATACATCGACTGGCTCGAACAGCGTCCCGACGTTGATGAGTCGCGCATCGCCGTGTGCGGATCGAGCCTCGGAGGCTATTACGCGGCGCGCGCCGCGTGTTACGAGCCACGCTTGGCGGCAGCTATTTCGCATGGCGCGATTTGGTCGGTATACGACATGTGGGGCACCAAGGGCGACGACTTCGGTCTTGCCATGCATATCCGCTGGGTGTTCGGCGCGAAAACGATGGCCGAAGCACACGCGCTGATGAAGCCGTTCACGCTGAAGGGGCATCTCGAACACATGGCTTGTCCCTATCTGGAACTGCACGGCGGCCACGATGTGCTGACGGTGACCGCGGCGCGCAGCACCTACGATTATGCCAGGGCGCACGGCGTTGACGCGACGATGCGGGTGCTCGACCCCGAGGAAACCGGCGCCGAGCACTGCCAGCATGACAATCCAACCATCGGCCAGGAAGTGCTGGCCGATTGGCTCGCCGATCGTTTTGGAATCGATCAGCGTGCTTTGTTGAGAACATCCATCAATCCCTTGATATGAGGCGCGCAATGAATCTCGGAGTCGATCATCCCAGGGCCGCTGTGGTCGCGATCGACCTGCATCGCGGTCATCTCGATATGGCGGTGGCGACCATGCCGACCGCGCCCGAGGTCGCGACCCGCATCATCGCCGCCAACAAGCGGCTGTTCGACTGGTGCCGCAGCGTCGATATTCCGATCGTCCATCAGGTGACGTCCTATCGCGACGCCGACGAAATCCGCGCCAATCCGTTCTGGCGCACCCGGGCCGAGGACCCGATCGCCACCCGCAAGAACGTGATGCGTCACAACATCATCGATGGACCCGGCTGCACGGTGATGCCGCAGCTGCTAGATTCCCGTGATTTCATCGTCGACACCAAGAAACGGTACGACTGTTTCCTCGGCACCGATCTCGATTTCCTGCTGCGCTCGCACGGCATTAACACCCTTCTGATCACCGGCGTGAATACCAATTCCTGTGTGTTGGCCACTACGACCGCGGCCAATGTCCGCGATTATGCGGTGATAGTGGTCGAGGACTGCATCGACAGCATGGATGGCCCTGACTTGCACGCAGCCGGTCTCGACTGCATCAAGACAGCCTTCGGCTTCGTGATGGACACCGACGCGGTGATCGCGCTCGACGGGCTTGTCCCGCGACGGACCAGCGCTGCATGACCGCTCAGATTCTCAACCGACTGAAGAGTAACTTTCTATGACCGGCCCCATGATCCCGCGCGACCGCTGCGACTATTCCGCCATTGTCGACCGTCCGGCGCTGAAGCTGCCGGGCGGCGCCCGCATCGTGATCTGGACCATTGTCAATCTCGAGGTCTGGGACATCGGTAAGCCGATGGCACGACAGGTACTGCCGGCGCCAACCGGCATTCCGCTGCTGCCGGATGTGCCGAACTGGAGCTGGCATGAATACGGCATGCGCGTCGGCGTGTGGCGTTTCTTCGATCTCTACAAGAAACTTGGAATCGCGCCGACCCTCTCGATTAATGCGCGAGTCTGCGAGGATTATCCGCGCGTTGCTCAACAGGCCAAAGACGCCGGTTGGGAATTCATGGGCCACGCCTATGAGCAGGGGCCGATCCACAAGGAGCCGGACCAGAAGGCAATGATCGATCGCTCGATGGGCGTGATCGAAAAATTCACCGGCAAGCGGCCGTTTGGCTGGCTCGGACCCGGCCTGACCCAGACGCTGGAGACCCCCGAATATCTCGCTGAAGCCGGCGTCAAATATATCGGCGACTGGGTCTATGACGACGAGCCGACCGTGATCCGTACCGCCAAAGGGCCGCTGGTGACGCTGCCCTATACGGCAGAGTTGAACGACATTCCGATGATGATGGTGCAACATCACGAGAGCGATCATATGCTCAAGCGCGCTATCGACAGCTTCGACCGGCTGTATGAGGAGAGCACGGATCGACCGAAAATCCTATCGCTCGCGATCCACCCTTACATCAGCGGACAGCCGTTCAGGATCAAGTATCTTGAGGCGATCTACGACTACGTGAACAAGTTCGAGTGCGTCGTGCACTGGAATGGCGAGCAGATTCTCGATTGGTACAACGGGCAGATCGCCGTGCAGCCGGGATCGAGGGCATGAGCGCGGGGGTTCAGCGCGTGCTGCCTGCGATCCCGGCCACCGAGGTGCCGGTCGTCGGCAGCGGCTTCTTTCCCGTTCGCCGGGTCTATTGCGTCGGCCGCAACTATGTCGACCACATTCGCGAGATGAAGGAAGCCGACGAACGCGATCCGCCGTTCTTCTTCCAGAAGCCGCGCGATGCCGTGGTGCCCGATGGCGCGCAGGTGCCCTATCCGCCGTTCACCTCCGATTTTCAGTTCGAGGTGGAACTGGTGATCGCGATCGGCCGCGGCGGGCGTGACATTGCCGTTGCCGACGGGCGCGATCATATCTGGGGCTATGCCGTCGGCATCGATTTGACGCGGCGCGATCGTCAGCGTGACGCGCGTGATCAGCGTCTGCCGTGGGAAGTCGGCAAGAGCTTCGACGCCTCTGCGCCGTGCGGCACCATCGCGCCGGCGCGCGATGCGCGGCATTTCAAGGGCAGCATCATCACGCTTTCGGTGAACGGCACCGAGCGTCAGCGTGGCGATATCGGGCAGATGATCTGGAGCGTGCCCGAGGTGATCGCGCAACTGTCGAAGCAAGTCACGCTCGGCGCAGGCGATCTGATTTATACTGGCACCCCGGCGGGAGTCGGTCCCGTTGTGCCGGGCGATCTGATTGCCGCCCATATCGACGGGTTGCCTTCGCTTACCATCACCATCGCTGCACTCGAGGCATGACCATGCTGCCCACCGAACGCATCGCCTATTCGCCGATTGCGACCCGTCCGCCGCTGAAGCTGCCGAATGGCGCGCGGATGGCAGTGTGGGTGATCGTCAATATCGAGGAGTGGGACGCCAAGCAGACGATGCCACGCACCGTGCTGACGCCGCCGGCCGGCGGCTCACCAACCCCCGACATTCCGAACTGGGCCTGGCACGAATACGGCAACCGCGTCGGGTTCTGGCGCATCCTCAAGGTGTTCGACGAATTCAAGATCCCTGGCGTACTCGCCATCAACGGTTCGGCGCTCGCGGCCTATCCGCCGATCGTCGAGGCGGCGATGGCGCGGAATTGGGAGTTCATGGGCCACGGCTTCACCCAGCGTAACATGCAGAAGGTGGAGAACGAGAGCGAGGACATACGCAAGACCGCCGACGTGATAGCCAAGGCGACCGGCAAGCGGCCACGTGGCTGGCTTGGCCCTGGTCTCACCGAGACCTGGGAGACTCCTGACCTGCTCAAGGAGGAGGGGTACGATTATGTCGCCGACTGGGTGCTGGACGACCAGCCCGTCTGGCTCAAGACCACCACCAAGCCTATCGTCAATGTGCCCTATACCCAGGAATGCAATGACGTCGCGATGATGCTGATACAGCATCACAAGGCCTCGGAGTATTACGACCGCGCCATCGACCAGTTCGAACAAATCTACGACGATGCAGCGGATTCCGCCCGGGTCATGGCGCTGGTTTTGCACCCCTACATCATGGGTGCGCCGCATCGCCTGAAATATTTCCGCCGTATCTTCGAAACCATCCGGAAGAAGCCGGATGTCGCGTTCATGACCGGAGAACAGATCCTCGACTGGTATCTCTCCGTGGGACCGAAACCGCCGTAGTCACGGATCAGGGATGAGTATCTTTCAACTGCTCAATGGATTGACCTTCGCCGCCCTGCTGTTTGTGGTGGCGAGCGGCTTCACGTTGATATTCGGGTTGCTGCGCATCGTCAATCTGGCCCATGGCGCGCTGTATCTGTTCGGCGGTTACATCGGCTTCACCGTCGCAGTAAAGACCGGCAGCTTTGCGTTCGGCGGCATTGGCGCCATGGCTGCCATTGCAGCGATCGGCTTCGTGCTCGACCAGGGTTTGCTGCGTTTTGTACGTGGCAACGAGCTGCGTCAGGTGCTGCTGACGCTCGGCTTTGCGTTCGTACTTAACGATCTTGCCCTGGTGATCTGGGGCGGCGACAGTTTTACGGTGCCGATCCCGCAGGCGCTGCGCGGCGGCCTGCATGTGTTGGGCGTGTTTTATCCGACCTATCGTTTGTTTGTGTTGGTCACCGGCATCGTGGTGTTCGCAGCGCTTTGGCTGCTGCTGAATCATACGCGTCTCGGTGCCTTGATTCGCGCCGGCGTCGATGATGCCGAGATGGTAGAAGCGTCAGGGGTCAACATCCGCCGCGTGTTTCTTGTCACCTTTTTGCTAGGTTCGGCATTGGCCGGCCTGGGCGGCTTGATGGGCGGCGCCTTTCTCTCGCTGTATCCGTCGGCCGATGCCGAGATCCTGGTATTCAGCCTCGCGGTGGTGATCATCGGCGGGCGCGGCAGCCTGGTCGGTGTTGGTGTCGGCAGCCTGCTGGTCGGCCTGCTCAACACGTTGGGCCAGGTGATGTTTCCGGAACTGGCATATTTCGTGATTTTCGGTCCCATGGCGGTGCTGCTGGCATTCCGTCCACTCGGTCTGTTCGGACGGACCGCATGACGATGCCGCTCACACCGACGCCTCTGCGTGTCGCCGGGATGACTGGTCGCGCAGCGCTGATCGCCGCCATCGTTGTTGTCGCTGCCGCGGCGTTGCCACTGGCGCTGTCGAATTATCAGGTCGGACTCGCCACCGAAGTGCTGATCTTCGGTATTCTCGCGATGTCGATCGATATCCTTGCCGGCTTTGCCGGGCGTACCTCGCTTGGCCATGGCGCGATCTTCGGCGTCTCCACCTATGTCGTCGTCTACGCCACGACCCATGCCGGACTGCCGCCGGCAATCGCCTTCGCCGCCGGCGTGTTGGCCGCCACAGCGGTTGCGGCGATCTTCGGATTGCTTGCGGTGCGCACCTCTGGTGTCTACTTCCTGCTGCTGACATTGGCGCTTGGCATGATCGTCTGGGGTATCTGCTTGCGTTGGACCCAGGTGACCGGTGGCGAAAACGGTATGCGCGGCGACGTTCGTCCAGCGGTGCTGTTGACCAACAGCGCGTTTTATTGGGCCGTGCTTGCCAGCGCCGCAGTGGTGGCATTTGCGATGTGGCGGTTCGTGCGCTCGCCGTTCGGCCTGACGCTGCGCGGCATCCGCGACAGCGAAAGCCGCATGCGCAGCCTCGGCTACAACGTGCCGCTACATTTATTCATAGGATTCGCGGTGTCCGGATTCTTTGCCGGAGTCGCAGGCGCACTGTATGCAATGTTCAACAACTTCGTCAGCCCGTCGACCGTGGCGTTGGCGCAGTCAGTCGAGGGCGTGTTGATGATGATCGCCGGCGGTGTAGGCACGCTGTTTGGCGCGTTTGTTGGCGCCGCCGCGATCATCGCGCTGGAAAACGTGGTCAGCGCCTATACCGAGCGCTGGCAAATGGTACTCGGCATCACCTTCATTCTCATCATGATCTTTGCCCCTGAGGGCATCATCGGCAGGCTGCGCGCCACTCTGACGCGCAAGGTGCGTTAATCGAATGCTTTTACGAAGGATATCGAAATGGACCGCAGGCAATTTCTGAAAAGTACAACGGCCGCATTAACCGTGGCAGGCGTAGGCGCCGGACCATGGCGCAGTGCCCAAGCGCAGGCAGGCCCGATCAAGATCGGTCTGCTCGCGCCGCTCACCGGCGTTGTCGCGTCGGGCGGCAAGGAGATGGTCGAGGGCGTGCAGTTCTATCTTGATCAGGTCAAGGGCGAGATGGCTGGCCGAAAGGTCGAATTGGTGATTGAGGACGACGCCTCCAACCCCGATACCGCCTTGCAGAAGGCACGCCGCCTGGTCGAGCAGGGCAATTGCGACATGCTGATCGGTAATCTGCTCGCCAACACCGGCCTGGCGGTCGCCAACTACGTCAAGGGTACTGGCACGCCATACTTTATTCCGATTATTGCTGCCGACGACCTGACGCAGCGCCAGCGTATCAAGAACGTCATCCGCGTCGCCGGGTACAGCGCCAGTGAATTCACCCATCCGCTCGGCGATTGGGCGCTGAAGCAGGGTTACAAGAAGATCGCTACCATCAGCCAGGACTATACCTTCGGCCACGAGCAGTGCGGCGGGCTCGCCCAGGTGTTCACCGAAGGCGGTGGCGAAATCGTGCAGCAGTTCTGGCATCCGCTCAATACGGCGGACTTCAGCCCCTATCTGGGTCAGATTGCCGACCTCAAGGTCGATGCGATCTTCGCGATGGAGACCGGTGCGGATGCTACCCGCTTCATCCAGCAGTATTCCAGCTTCGGCCTGAAGGCGAAGACACCGCTGCTCGCCGCGATGAACGGCACCGACCAGTCGGTGATCCGGACGCTTGGCGAGGAATGCGAAGGCATCATGTCGCCAGCGCATTTTGGGGAGGGTTCTGACAATCCGGTGACGCAGAAGTTCGCCAGGGAGTATGAGGCAAAGTACGGCAAGATCCCGTCGCTCTACGGTTTCTCGATGTATTCCGGCGTGATGTGGATCGACGCAGCGTTGAGGAAGATGGGTGGCAAGGTCGAAGACCGCGAGGCCTTCATCGACACCGTATTGAAGACCGAACTCGATGGCTCGCCGCTCGGCAAGGCCGTCAAGCTCGATGCCTACGGCAACCCAATCTACGACGTCTATATCCGCAAGGTCGTGAAACGCGCCGACGGCAAATTCTGGAACGTGCCGGTCACCACCTATCCGAACGTCTCGCAGTTCTGGAAATACGATCCGGAGACCTACCTGAAGCAGCCGCCCTATTCGCGCACCTTCCAGGGCATCAAGAAGGCCTGATCCATCACCGATTTCGGGACGCGGCCCAATAGCCGCGTCTTGACTATAATTGATCGCTTTGCCGAATGGCGAACCGGTGTCCACTTCGCCCGATAATGCTCCGCTGGGAATTGCATTCGTGCCCGAGCCGATCCTGACGCTGACAGATGCTGTAGTTGCCTTCGACGCGCTGCGTGCGGTCGACGGCGTCAGCCTGTCCGTGCCGCGCGGCCAGCGCCGCGCCATCATCGGCCCCAACGGTGCCGGCAAGACTACGCTGTTCAACGCCATCGCCGGGATTGTGCCACCGACCAGTGGCCGGATCATGTTCGATGGTCACGACATCACGAAGCTGCCGCCGCATCGCCGCGCGCAGCTCGGCATCTCCCGAACCTTCCAGATTACCAATCTGTTTCCGACGCTGAGCGTGCAGGACAACATGATCCTGGCCTTGCGCGGGTTGTCGCCGCGCAAATTTTCACTGTTCGGGAGGCCCGACACGGATTCCGTCGAAGCGCCGCGGATCGCCGCGGCTCTCGTCGCAGCCCGCATTGCGGAACGTTCCGATGTCGCAGTTAGGGAATTGTCCTATGGTGAACAACGCCAACTCGAGATAGCGCTCTCGCTTGTCACGACACCGACGATGCTGCTGCTCGACGAGCCGGCTGCCGGTCTGTCGCCGTCGGAGCGTTCAATGGTAGCGCAGATCATCCGCTCGCTGGATCGCGATATCACCGTGGTGCTGATCGAGCATGATATGGACCTCGCGCTTGGTCTCGTCGACTTCGTGACCTGCATGTTTGAAGGACGCGTTCTGGTGGAGGAAGCGCCGGAGGATATCCGTCGCAACAAGAGTGTTCAGGAAGTGTATCTCGGGAAGCCGCGTCATGCTTGAGGTCCGCGATCTGCATAGCGGCTACGGCCAGGCGGTCGTGATTCGCGGCGTTTCGCTCGACGTCGGCGCGGGCGAGATCGTCGCGCTGCTCGGCCGCAACGGCATGGGCAAGACCACCTTTATCCGCTCGATCATGGGGCTGACGCCGCCTCAGATCCGCTCAGGCTCAATCACCTGGCGCGGCGAAAATCTGGTCGGCCTGCGCCCGCACGACATCGCCGACCGCAAGATCGCGATCGTGCCGCAGGGCAGGCGGCTGTTTTCGTCGCTGACGGTGACCGAACATCTTACCATGCTGAAGAGCGTGCGCGCCAGGTACGGCTGGACGGTCGATCGTGTGTTCGGGATTTTTCCGCGTCTTGCGGAGCGGCGACACCACCGCGGCGGACAATTGTCCGGTGGCGAGCGCGGCATGCTCGCGGTCGGTCGCGCGCTGATGATCGATCCGCAACTTATCCTGATGGATGAGCCGTCCGAAGGCCTGGCGCCAGTGATGGTGCAGCATCTCGAAGGAATCATTCTTGATCTGAAGCGCGAGGGGCTGTCCATCCTGCTGGTCGAACAGAATCTCTACAGCGCATTGGCCGTCGCCGACCGGGTATACATCCTCGAGACCGGGCAGATCGTGCATCAAGGTGATGCGAAGGAACTGAGTCAGCATACCGATCTGCTATTCCAACGCCTCGGCGTGCAGTGAGAAACGTCATGAACGAAGACCGGCCGGCGCCGGCCGCGGAACTGAATTGAGTAGTGATCGCATGCCCGTTATCGATATGCACACCCATTCCATCAGCAAGCGCGTCGATCCGCTGGTCGCCGGCCATCACGATCCGATGGACAATCCCTATCGCCGCGACATGTCTCCGGAAAGCCGGGTTACCGACGCCGAACAAGGCAAGCTGTTGCCGAGGCTGATGCTCGACGTCGCAGCGCGCCGCGAGGTGATGCAGCGGATGGGCGTCGATTTTCAGATCATCGCGCCAGCACCGGCGCAGCAGCACTACTGGGCCGGTGAAGAATTGCAGGTGGCCTTGTCGCGGGTGCAGAACGAGGATGTCGCTGCATTGGTTGCCGAAGATCCCGCGCGTTTCGCCGGCATGGGTACGCTGCCGATGCGGTTTCCCGCGCGCGCTGTCGAGGAAGCCGTGCATGGGGTCGAGACGCTCGGCCTGCGCGGCTTCCAGATCGACAGCCGTGTCGAAAAGCTCGAACTGTCGAATGCGGTCTTCGACCCGCTCTATGCGCGTCTGGCGAAGCTGGGCGTGCCACTCTTCGTGCATCCGCTGGGCTTCTCGCATGGCCAGAGGCTTGGCGAATTCTTCATGGTCAACAGCGTCGGTCAGCCGATCGAGGAGACGATCGCCATTTCGCATTTCATTCTCGGCGGCGTGCTCGACCGCCATCCCGAGCTCGACCTGGTGATAGCACATGGCGGCGGCTTCTATCCGTTCTATGCCGGTCGCATGGATCACGCCTGGAAGGTACGTCCCGAGGTGAAGCGCCTGGCGGCAGAGGCTCCATCCAGTTATCTGAAGCGGTTATGGTTCGATACTTGCGTGTTTCGCACTGACCTGATCGAGGCGCTGGCAGCGATTGTTGGCACCGAGCGGCTGATGTTGGGCTCCGACTTTCCTTTCGACATGGGCGATGACGATCCGGTGGGCCTAGTGAACAGCGCGCGGTTTTCGGAGGCCGATCGAGAGAAGGTCACCTTCGGCAACGCCAGTCGCTTGTTCAAGATATCGAAAGTCGGCGCATAGGGCCTCGATCGTGCCCGCGCGGCCCGACTGGGGCTGAATTGCGATGGGATCGCAAGTCATGGTTGCGACCTGTCTCTTGTCTCAAGAGATTGTTAGCAGAACTGGCTTCCATTTTTCCAAAGCATCCCCTATTAGGGAAATTCGTCTTGGTTGATGTCGCCGAGGGAGCAACAAATTGCTTGTCAAAGGGCTGCACCACGTCGGCGTTCCCGTCCAAAATATGGACCGCGCAGTAGCGTTCTATGTCGGAATTCTAGGCCTCACGCCCTGCGAAAAAAAGCCAAACTGGCTTTTCGCAGGGGACCATTTTTCGGTTCACCTGATGCCGTCCCGCCCCGACCTGGAGCGAGTCAACCCGGGGAGGCACTTCACCCTGGAAGTCGCCCGGCTCGAAGACATCGCCGATTTGCTTTTGACGCACGGCCTGCGCCCGTATCAACTCACCGTCGATCAAGCGCGCCGGCGCGACATCACTTCGGCCGATCAACCGCTTGATTTCGGAATTGGAACCATTTTCATCGAGGATCCCGACTGCAACACCGTGGAATTCCTCCAGCGCGATCGCGGGATCACGGCTGAGATCCTCGGATCGGCAGCGTAGCCACGCCGGAAGCGGGAGAAGGATTCGGCGGCGCGAACGCTCGCGGCTCCGTCAACGAGACGTGAAACCAGCCTGATGACTAGGCGGGCCGGCCCTTCTGCGGGCGTTTCGCTTGTCCAATCGGAGGCGATGTCGACACGCCTCTCCAACAAAACAGTACGTAGCCGAAGCACGAACGACTGCTTGTGGCGCAAAGCGGACATTGAGCTCCAGGCGGATCAGTTTGACCATATTTGCTGGTGCGACCCGAAACTTACTCATCATGAATGATATTGTGGCGCCTTCCACCGCTAATGAGGTGCCGTACGTACTGCGAGGTGGCGGCATCAGCCGGGCTTGAGGGCTCAACCGCTCCGACTTGTGCAGAAGCATTAGATCATGCTTGATCATTTCGATTGCGTGATCAGCTGTGACCAAACGCGCAAGTGGGGTATCGAGTGGCATCTTTGTGCACCAACAAACTCAGATAGAAATATCGTAAGAGAATATGGAGTTAGGCAGCTGGCGGAAATGACTGGGGTATGGGTTGGGGGTCCAATCGGATCACTCAGTGGGGCCGGTCAAATAGCTTACGCTGATTCTCCGGGGCGAGGCGGACAGATCATTTGTCCAGAAGCGGGTTCTCTTGCCCTGACTGAGACGAGGATCAACCTCCCGTATGTGGCGTGCCGACTAGGAGTGGCATGTCGAGCGTGAAGCGTGAGCCTTTCGGCTCATTCGATGCTATCTTCAGTTGGCCGTTGAGTTGCCTGAGTAGGCCATTGATCAGCCTGAGGCCCAGGCTCTTGCGGGGCTGATCGATGTCGAAACCTTCCGGGAGACCGATGCCTTGGTCGGAAACTTCGACCAGGAGGCGCCCCCCAATCTCGCGGGCGGATACTTGGATTGTGCCGGCGCGATCAGGGTAGGCGTACTTGACCGCGTTGGTCACGAGTTCATTGACCAGAAGCCCCAACGGAATGGCCTGGTCGGCCGAAAGCCCCGTCCGGTCAGCATGGCAGAGTACGGTGTGTCCAGGTGTTGTTTCCTGGAGTTTGTTGCAAAGCTCGCCCATAAAGTCGGCAAGCTCGACGAAACCGATTTGCGTGCCGCGCCATAGGTGGTCATGAACTTGGGCTATGGTTGCGACTCGCGAGCCGGCGTCCGCTAGTGCACTTTGCGCGTCCTCTGACTGCGCGCTGAGCGCCTGAACGCGAAGTAGCCCAACGACAACAGCAAGACTGTTCTTGACACGGTGACTCATCTCCCGCGTTAGCAGGGCCTGATAGTCAAGCGCCTCTTGAAGCCGGGCATCGGCCTGCTGACGCTCGATAGCGATGCCGAGAAGTCCTGCGAAGCCCGCAAGGAAGTCGGCGTCCGCTCGGTCGAACTGACCGGGGTCCGGACTGTCGACCTCCAGCACACCGAACGGGCGGTTACCTTCACCGCCTCGTTCGATAAGGACGTTGATCGCGCGCCTGACGCCATGGTCGGCTAGGAGCTGAGGCGTGCGAAACCGCGTTTCTTCATGTAGATGGTTCGAGATGACCGCTTTACCAGTATGGTACGCGAAGCCAGCCGGCGATTCGACGTCGGCTCCAAGTGCGGTATTATCAGTTGCGCCCGGGGCCCAGCCGACGCCTGAGCGCACGAGAAGACGGTTTTCATCCGGTAGATATTCCAAGACCTTGGCAAAAGGCGCCTCAAGTCCTTGAGCAGAGAGTTCGGTCGCGCGCTGCAGAATTTGTCGGAAATCACGCGTCTGCAAAGCAGAGCGGCCAAACTCGCCGAGAAGAGATTGCTGACGCAGGCGGTAGGGAAGTTCGTCCCGGCTATTCGATGATACAGAAGCCCTTTTGCCGGCGAGTTGTAAGGGGCAGGTCATGCGCGATCCGTTCGTGTGGTAGTGCCGCGAGGAGCTTGTTGTCCACCCTCCGTACTGCAGCAGGCTCCGAGGATTTTGACGCCTCAGCGCATCAAGAACCACAGCAGGATAATCACCGGGATGGGAACTCCGATTAGCCAAAGAAGTACGCTACGGCCCATGATGATCCTCCTGGGTGGAGCCCCGAAACGGGCAGCGGGGTTTCTGAGATGGCTCAGGCGGCTTTCCGATTGATCGCTTGTTTTGCAAGCTGGCTGAGCAGATCATCCGTCTTCTTTTCTTCTTGCAGCGTTTTATCGAGCAGCTCTGCAACATCCCGCAGCCCAAGCTGCGAGGCCCAGGTTTTAAGTGTTCCATAGCGCGAGATCTCGTAATGCTCGACGGCCTGAGCACCAGCCAGAAGGCCGGCATCCAGAGCCTCCGACCCTTCGAAATCCTCCATTACCTCTTTGCCTTCCTCGACAATGCCGAGGACAGCATCACAGGTCTTCGTCCGCGCGGGCTTTTCGATCAATTCGAAAATCTGGACTAGACGCTCTATGTGTCCTTCTGTTTCATCGCGGTGCGTTTCAAACGCCTTCCTCAGATCTTCAGAATCAGCAGCTTTCGCCATCTTCGGCAAGGCCCGCAGGATCTGCTTTTCGGCGAAATGGATATCCTTGAGTGTTTCGTAAAATAGATCTTCGAGCGTCTTCTGAGTCTTTGGTCTGGCAGCCATTGCTCACTCCTTTGTGCTAACCCGAGTCATCCTGTCGACAGCCGAAAGTCCGCGGTGCAACGCTGGCCCGAAACACGCAACCCCATTGGCTGGTAAGCCACCCTCTCGGAGGCGGTGACGTAAGCGGTTCGCCTATCTCTCCGCGGCCGGCTCTGCGCCTGTCCGGGCTTGCCCCGAGATAACGACGGGCAATGCAATTCCACAAGTTTAGAAAATACTAGAAGAGTTGATGCTTTGAGACTGCCTCACTTCTCGCGTCGTTTCCTTTTGACGACTCTATTGCGCGTAATTCCGCGTTCGCGTCCCCAAATAATAGCCGCGCCGCGCCGATTGACTCCGAGCTTACGGTAAAGCGAGGCAACGTGATTTCGAACCGTGTTTTTCGAGAGGCTCAACGTTGCGCTCATTTGCGCGTCCGTCATACCCTCACAAATCAACCCTAAGATCTCACGCTCACGATCGGTCAGGTCGTCCAGATCTGCGGTGGAACGTGAAGCACGTGACGATTGACGAAGCGCGGCAAGCTTTTCGACAATGGTTCGACTGAGCCACGAAGTATCTTGCATGACCGCCTCAATCGCTTCGATCAGCTCTTCCTCGGATCGCTTGCGTTCTGTGATGTCAAGCATCACGCAAAGAACGCACCGCCAATCATTGATCCTCACGATTTCGGATGAGACAAGACAATCCAAGATCGTTCCATCCTTGGCTTTCATTTGAAGGTCTAGGTTGCGAATGCTTCCCGTCTCTTCCAGGGCTTTCTCGAATTGCTGCTGTGCAACCCTGTCAACCCACAGGTGTATCTCAGTCGCACCACGACCGATAACCTCCTCCTCCGTATAACCGGTGATCTGTCGAAACGCCTCGTTCACTTCAAGAATCTTGAATCCTGCAAGGTTGGCGATTGTGGCCGGCACGGGCGCGAGCCGAAAGGATGTCGCGAAACGCTCTTCGCTTTGGCGCAGCGCGGTCTCTGCCTTCTTGCGCGAATCGATATCCGCAAAGGTAAAGAGCATGCAGTTCTCGTCGTCCATCTCGATCGGCTGGCCGGCGACGATGACGAATTTTTGAGTCCTTCCAGGTAGCGGAATGTGAGCCTCCATTTGGGGAATCGTTCGGCCTTCCTTGAGGCGCTCGAGCGCTAACTGTCTTTGCTCCGCGTCGGCCAAAACATCGATATCGCTAATTGAACGGCCAATGATCTTTTCACTCGGGTACCCTGTCATCTCGGTGAAGCCTTGATTGACTTTCACGTACCGAAGGTCGGCAAGACGGCAAATGATCGCGGGAGCAGGGTTCGCGTTGAACGCTGCTTCGAACCTCTTCTCCGCCTCATACTGCTCCGTGACATCACGGGTGATCAGAATAAAGCAGTCCGGTTCACCTGACCTTTCTGTGATGACAAGGCTTCGAATTTGGTGGACCCATGCTTGATCTTGGTTTCGAACGCGGGTCACTTGGACGGTGACATCGTCGAAGCGCTCGCCGGCGATCACACGCTCGATGGGGTACTCGCCACGGCTGAGAGGATGATTGTTACGGTACCGTAGCCGGAACCGTTTTCGGTACGTTTCAACGTTCTTGCCGAGATCTGCCAGCTTATCGGCACCATGCATGGCAAGTGCCGCATCATTAGCCCAGACGATGGTCCGATCCGGATCTATGATGATTATCCCTTCGCTCACTCCAGATACGATCTGCTGCAACTGGCTGCGGTCACGACGCGGGCTGACTGGGCGCATCTGCAAGCTCCACGGTTCACGTTTGCTCGTTAGGGACGAAGCATCGCCGCCGGGCTCCTTAGGGAAAGGGTTGTTTTTACTACTTAGCTTAGTCCTTTCTTGCCAGTGACATCCAGGGTGCCGGCATCTAAATAGCCTTAATCAGGACGACGAACTCATTTTCGTCCTCCACACTTAGGGATCAAGAGGAGGCAGTTTTGCAAAGTTCAAATCGCGGACGCGAAGGCGACGCTTCTCGGAGTGAGACACGAACTCTTATCGCAGCCAGCAAGGTCGAGGGGACAGCGGTCTATAACCGTCAAGGCGAAGCTCTCGGCTCCGTCTATGACGTGATGATCGACAAGCGTTCGGGCGATGTTGCGTATGCGGTGATGTCATTCGGCGGGTTCCTGGGCATTGGAAATAGTTACCATCCGGTTCCCTGGAGCATGCTCGACTACGACGAATCCCAAAGCGGGTACGTCGTCGATGTTAACAAGGAGATGCTGGAGAAGGCGCCCATCTTTGTGCAAGGACAGGAGCCGAGCTGGGCCGATCACAGTTATGTGCGTCAGATCGACGATTATTACGGCAGCTCGCACCGCAGTCTCTGATCCGCTGTTGCTCGCCGCGCAGCCGAGGATGGCGAGCCATCGATGGTGTTCGCGCGCATCGGATTGCTGGGAACGTTGTTGATGGGCATGAGGAAAAGGAGTCCGAGCGCACGAAAAACGACCACCCCTGGATCCGAAGGAAGCGCGCGCGAAGAATCCGCGTGGTCCTATCAAAGGGGAGTTGAAGGGCCGGAGAAGAACCTATCCAAGAATCGCTCCGGTAGTTTCAATGCTGACCAAACACCCGCCCAGCTTCGAAAACGCATCGCCGAGCTTGATCTTGGGTTCCGCGAACTAGAAAGAAATCGCTTTGATTATGACCACGAAGATCGATGGTACCAAACGAAAAAGCCGTCAAAGGCGTGGAACAGGAGAAATGCGATGCCGGACAATCTCTCAAAGAAAGGCCAGCCGGACCGATCGAAGATTGCGATGAATGAGGCTTTTGAGGTCCGTCACTGGATCAAACATCTTGGAGTTTCGAAGGAAGAGCTGCAGCGCGCCGTCGACAAGGTCGGCAATTCGGCTGCGGCCGTGAAGAAAGAGCTCGAGAAATAGTGGCATCGCCATGGGCAGAATTGCCATCATGATAGGAAAGTATCGCATATTAAAAGCAGCACGTTTTTGCTTTCATCGAGGACGTATGATGCGCAACAATCGCCCTTGGATGCCGGATTACGAAAATTGAGCTGAGGAAATCGATCGTTGAATGGAGAATGCGTGCTGAACGTTGCCGACAAGCGTTGGTAACCATCGAAAAATGACCGGGTGGGTATAACTCGTGCAAAAAGCCTGGCGTCTGTTGAAGACCACGGTTACTGCATTCATCAATGACGAGGCGCTTGGAAGGGGCGCGGCAATAGCCTTTTACACGGTGACGTCAATTGCTCCGGTTCTGCTGATCGTCGTCGCGATCGCAGGCGTGGTTTTCGGGCGGGAGGCTGCGCAAAACGGAATTATTGCTCAGCTAAGTGGCCTGATCGGCCAACAAAGTGCCGAAATTCTACAGACCGCTCTCGCGAGCGCGCAGAGTAAGACCTCCGGCAAGATCGCCACCGTTGTAGGGGTGGTCATGGTTATCGTTACCGCTTCAGGCGTATTCGGTGAAATGCAAGCGGCGCTTAACGTCATCTGGAAAGCAGACCCGACGGGAACACCGATATCCCGTTTGATTAGGGCGCGCGCGGCCGGCTTAGGGCTTGTGGTCTCGTTGGGATTTCTCTTGATGGTATCGTTGGTGATAAGTGCGGGGCTGTCCGCATTTGGCGATTACCTGAACTCTGTTTTTCCGTTTGGCCAGGTCATCCTTACGATTGTGAACGCGGTGATATCTCTTCTGCTAATTTCGATCTTGTTCGCAACAATCTACAAAGTTCTGCCGGACAAACATATCGACTGGCGTGACGTGATCGTTGGAGCCATCGTGACGTCGTTCTTGTTCACCGCTGGAAAGTCGCTAATTGGCTGGTATATCGGCAGCAGCGCGGTGGCTTCTGCTTATGGTGCCGCAGGGGCGCTGATCGTCATGTTGCTCTGGGTGTATTACTCAGCTCAGATTTTTTTGCTCGGCGCTGAATTCACTAAAGCGTATTCCTACCGCGCTAAGTCTGACGATGCTTCCAGGGTTTAGCTGTTTCACTTCGCGTTTCTCCTCGCCGGTGTCTTTCCGCGCCGCAATTGGATCAACTGTGCACACCAACGGATATCGATTTGTAAGCTGTGACGTGTCAGATTCAGTTAGTACACGCGACGATGGCCGATCGATACACCATATGTTTCGGCCGGTGTCTGCAAAACCCGCAACGTGTCTCGCCCCCAATACCTTCCGCAAATCCTGGATAGCTTTGGCTTTCGGGAATGAGGGAAGCAGCGACTGCCGCCACTTTCCACCACGCTAATTTTCGACAGTAGCGAACCAAATAGATCGCCGCCGATAAGCCGGCCGGCCCGTCAGATGACGAGGCATTCAACGTCTTGGACAATCGGCGTTGATACTAGGTCAGCGTTTCCATGGTTCGAATCATATCAGGCTGCATCGGCAAGCTTATAGGACCAGGTGTGGATGACGGGATGGCGATTGACGTCGTCGATGCCGGCCATGATGCGTCCCTTGAGTGCGTGCTTTGATGTCACTCGGATGTGACGCAGGACAGAGCGGGCAAACTTGGAGAAGAAGCCCTCGATGAGGTTGAGCCAGGAGCCGTGCTTTGGCGTGAACGTGAAGCCGAAGCGGCCTGCCGGTCGGGTGTCGAGCCAGGCTCTGGTTTCCCTCGAGATGTGTGCCGAATGATTGTCGAGGATCAGCTTGATCGCGGTGCTGGCCGGATAGGCGGCATCGAGAAGCTTGAGGAATTCGATGAACTCGCGGCTGCGGTGGCGATCTCTGACGAGCGCGTGGACCTTTCCGGTGAGCAGATCTATCCCGGCCAACAGGCTGAGCGTGCCATGGCGTTTGTACTCATGATCCCGCGCAAAGGTGGCGTGGATGCCGGGCTCAGGCGGCAAATCCGGCGCCGTGGTCGCGATGGCCTGAATTCCCGGCTTCTCGTCGCAAGAGACGATCGCCACCGGTTTTCCCCGCTTCTTGGATCTGGCAGGGGCTTTTTTCAGGACATCGACTTCACGATAGACGCACAGAACCTCCGCCATCTTCTGTTCGAACGCGGCGTCGCGATTTTCAAGATAGTAGCGCACCTTGTGCGGCTTGATTGCCTCTTGGCCGAGAAGCTTGCACACCGTGCCTTGAACCAGACGGGCGAGACATTCGTGCCCCGCCGCCGGTCCGTGCTTGCGCGCATGACGGGCCAAAAGCCGCGTCGTCCACAGCTCGTGTGGATAGCCGTGCTCCTTGGCCTTGTCGCACGCCAAAGACACCAACCAGGCCTTGGCCTCAGGCGTGATCACCGGCTCCCTGCCCGGTCGCGGTCGGTCGTCGAGTGCCGCCAGTGCGCCGTACGCCACGGCTCGCTCGACGCAGCGTTGGACCGTCTGATGGTGCACGCGAAGCCGTTGTCCCACGGCAAAGAACGATGGCTGTTCGAGGTAGGCGAGCAGCATCGCTGCCCGCGACACCCGGCTCGCCGGTTCCGTCCTCGACCGCGAAAGAGCCGTCAACACTTCAGCCTCCTCATCGGTCAGCGCCAACTCGACCGCTTGCCGCCACTTCGCCATGACGCCACTCCTCGTTCAGCCAAACACAAACGAGGAATCCCGCAACAAACCATCCGTTCCATCAGTGCCAATTTCATGGAATCGGTCGTCTAGTTTGCCCTCAGCAAAGCGAGTCAATCTCAGGCCATGCCGTCCACCTTAACGGTACGTCGAGGTGTTTGGCAAAGACCGAGCCAACGTTTAGGCGCAATAGAGTCGTCAAAAGGAAACGACGCGAGAAGTGAGGCAGTCTCAAAGCACCAATTCTTCTAGTATTTTCTCAACTTGTGGAATTGCGGGGCCCGTCCTTACCTCAGGCGTATTGATTTCGGAAAGCCGGTCTTTTCCGTTCCCGGATTGGGCCGGCTAGACGATTGTGGGGGCCTTGTCGTCGCGGACGCACTTAAGCGCGAAGCATCAATGCCCGCGTAGCCGACCTACCACGGCGATGGAGGACGATTAGGCCGCGGCAAGTGTCGCTCCGGAAGCGTCGGGAACTAATGCCATCATGGAGTTCAGGCTTCAATTCAAACAGTTCGTAAGAGGATTGCGTCATGCCACAGACCGACACCCGCTCGCTGCAGCAGATCAAACGCGAAACAGAGCAAACGCGGGCCGGCCTGACCGATATCGTCGAGCAGCTCCGTACTAGCGTGGCGGAGACCGCGAGCGACATCCGCCAGCGCATCAGTCCCGACGCCATCAAGGCCGAGGTGTCCGACTACATCAAAAGTAGGGGTGAGCGGCTGCTAAACGACGTTACTGCCGCCGCCCGCAGGAATCCGATGCAGGCCGTGGCGGTCGGAGCAAGCGTCGCATATCCACTGCTGCGGCTGGCGCGAACTATACCCTTGCCGGTGCTGATGGTGGGCGCGGGCCTGTTCTTCGCCGGCTCCAAGACCGGGCAGACTGCAAAGCAGAAGGTATCCGAAGTAGTGTCCGACCTTTCGGATGAGGTCGGCCGTCGGGCCCATGATTTCGGAAATCAAGTTGAAGAGTCAGCATCCGCGGCGAAGACGTCGACCGTCTGCTTGAGCTTGCCGGTTGCCTGCGATGCGACGTCTTTCGCGGCATCGACGAAGTCCGAGGTGTGGCCCTTGATCGCTTCCGAGGAAGACCCGGCCATATCGATCGCCTTGTCCTTCAAGTCGCGCCCGGCGGAAAGTGCTTGGTCGGTCACGGTCTTTGCCGCGGTGGCGGCTTTTTCGAAGCCATGAGATGCCGTGCCCGATCCCGTTTGATCCGTGCTCCTGAATGTTTGGGAAGGCGGCATCGCAAGTCGAAGGGGTTTCCGACTCGATCAGGACGGGCAACTTTAACGACCTGCTGCGAGGCGCACAGTCGTTTGCGCGTCGGCAGCCGGCGGCGTTCCTAGGAATGGCTGTGCTGGCCGGCTTTGGCGTCGTCCGGTTTTTAAGGAGTTCAGCGGAGACTTCCGAAGGCGGTGGATCTGACTTTAGCGACGGAAACACCGTTGCGCGGAACAGTGCGAGGCAATCGAATGCAGATAACAACGGGTATCGCGATGAGTTCACAAAGTAGCCGGTCGATACCGGAGCTTTTCAGCGACGCCGTCGGACAGCTTGCCAAACTCGTTGGCAACGAGTTCGAACTCGCTCGGGTGGAGCTCTCGGAAAAGGTAAACCAGGTCGGCCGGGCTGCCGCCATGATCGGCGCGGGCGCGGTAATCCTGATACCGGCGCTGGTGCTGCTGTTGTTCGCGCTTTCGGCGGCATTGATACGGGGCGGGTTTTCTGAGCCCGTCGCCTATCTGTTCACAGGAGCAGGCGCGGCGCTAGTTTCGGGAACGTTGATAGGAATCGGATTGAGCCGGCTTTCCGGTGATGCTCTCAAGCCTTCGGTCACTCTTGATCAGGTGCAACGCGACAAGGCCGCGGCGAAGGAGATGGTACGATGAGTGATATTTCGGAAAAAGGATCGGACTTCTTTCGGGATCTGGGCAGTGCCGCGCGCAAGAATCCCTTATCCGCTGCGCTGATCGGACTGGGTGTATTCTGGCTCTTCACCGGCAGCCGACCTGTTGAACGGGCCGCGGATTTTGTCCGACGCACCGGCTTTGACCGCATTCCAGATGCGGCCGGCAATGCTTTTGAAGCCGCCCGTTCGACCTTTAGGTCCGGCGCCGGTTCGATCGGCGAGCACGTCACGTCAGCAAAGGACGCTCTGCGAGACGATGGCGCGGACGCTCTCGATAGTGCAACTCGCTTCGGACGGGATTATTCCGACGCTGCTTCCGATTATGCCAGATCTATTCCTGGTGCCGGGGCAGAGATGTTCGACACGGCCCGCTCCAACTTGACTGAGCTAATCAGGACCCGGCCATTGGCGCTGGGCGCGATCGGGCTCGCGATCGGCGCGGGCATTGCAGCCGCCCTGCCTTCGAGTGAAGTTGAAGTCGTTTACCTCGGCGATACCAGCGAGACCGTTAAAGCGAAGGCCGCCGAGTTCGCCACTGAACAAACCGCTCGCGCGACGACGCTTTCAGAAAGCGTGATGGGCAACGTCACTGAGGAAGCCCGCAAACAGGGCCTCACCGTAGAGGGAGCGAAATCGGCGGTCGGAGATTTCTCGACAAGAGTCGGCCGCGTCGTCGATGCGGCGTGCAAGGGCGTATCCGAGCGGGTGACCCCGACCAAATCATGATAGGCAAGAGCAAAAGTTTGATTTGCTCAGGCGCTGCGAACACCGCGGATAGCTTCTACCTGTCGCATCCGTTGAGGCTGCAAGTTAGGACCGTTGCGTTCGTTTGTGTGGTCGATGATGGCGCCCGCTCAGCACTGACCTCATCGATCAGGATCGGTCTGAAGGGCCGGCAGACGATGAGGTTTCGGCGGTCCCACCGATCGAGTTCCTCAAGCGGGTAGAGAACGGCCTTGCCGATTCCTAAGAAACGGCAGCACCTACTTTCGGCTCCAAGGGCTGGAGAACAAAGCCGAATGCCTTGGCACGTCTGTGCAAATTGTTGACCACTCGCGTACGGTAGCGCGTCTCGTAGGACGAGGCGCCGGGATCGACGTAGTCCATTCCGTGACGGACAGCGTTGTAGAACAGGACTGCGATCTTGCGGGCCGTCGCGGTGACTGCCTTGGCCTTGCCGATGCGGGACGACAGTCTTCTATAGAAGGCGCCGAGCGCGTCCGACGGTTACGGCAGCAAGGCGCAGAAGAGCTGCGGCCCGACCGCCGGACCGGCGCGTTCGTGACGAGAGCATTTTGCCCCCGGAGACCTTATTGCTCGGCGCCAACCCCAGCCAGGAAGTAAAATGCTTTGCACTTGGCCATGAGGTAAGGTCGTCACCGCATTCCGCGATCAGCTTCAGCGAGAGGTAAGGACCGAGGCCGTCGATGGTGGTGACGTCCTTTCCGAGCAGCCCAAACAACGACGCGCGGACGTCGAAAGCTAGAGCATTCGCTTGATCGGTTCGGTTCCGACGCCGCGAGACCGGCGGCGCTGATCCATGATCATGACCCCTATGGATAATGAGTTCCTTCAACACGGCTTCGATCTTGGCGTCGCAAGCAGATGCCTTCTCGTGGTAGGCGTCATAAAGCGCAAGTGCCTGCTCGAGCGCAAACAGATGCTCGGCGCGGTAGCTTCCGGTGAGCGCCTTCGCGATCGTCTCGGCGCTGGAGTGGCAGCTGTAATGGCGCAAGCATGCCAGCGCCTCAGGATCGCGCTGGCCAGCAAGGATCGCGCGTATGATACGCAGGCCAGTCGCACCGGTGATGTCGGCGACGACGTGGTGCAGCTGAAGATTCATCTCCGTCAAGGCCTTCTGCATATGCTGGATGTGTGAGGCCGCGTACTCCAGCAGGCGCTCGCGCTGACGCACGTAGGCTCGCAGCTCGGCAATCTGCCCTTTGGGCCGAAAGCTGGCCCGCAGCAACCCGAACGAATGGAGCCGCTGCAGCCATTGCGCATCGCTGACATCGGTCTTGCGCCCCGGTACGTGCTTGGCATCGCGCGCGTTGACAAGAACCACGGTAAATCCCAGGGCATCGAGAAGCTCGAAAATCGGAATCCAGTACACGCTGGTCGATTCCATGACGACGGTCTCGACGCCGCATTCAGTAAACCAGTCGACCAGCCGATGCAGATCGGCCGTGAAGGTACCGAAGCTGCGGACTGGCTCCGGTGCGCGATCTGCGCTCACGGCAGCCATGTGCATAGTCGCTCCGACGTCGATGGCAGCCGCGTTCGAGTACACCATTGGCATCTTACCACCGTTCCTCGACTTCGATCTTTTGGGGCTCATCTCCAATCCTCCTGCTGACGGCGGCGGAAGGGCTGGGCTGCGCTATTGGTCAGATTCCTAAACGGGATCGCCGGATGGCGTCACCACTCTCAAGTGCGCAACAACCCATGGACCAGGTTTTTTAACGGGGTCACGTGCCACCAAAATCGTATCGGCCGCTCCCTTCCGGTCGGCAATCTAGCGCCGGCCGTTTCTATCCCACAGGGGGAGCGCAGCGCCGCGCATAGTTTTTTAGAAACGAAGGTCCAACTCTCATCGAACGCCAGTTGCGCAGGGTGCCCTCGCTGATCTGGCCGCGATAACGTTCGATAACTTCACGGGACGTCAGAAACATAGGCTCGGACATATGTGCCCTCCTTGTCGTCCGGACACTTCCGGAACAAAGGGGAACGATCATATTCCGCGCTCTCATCCTAGCTCGCGGTCCGATGACAGGACACGAAGAGTTTTTCGACCAATGTCCAATGTTGAAAGGGACCTCGCAGAAACCATGTTCGGCAGGGAAGGCTTGCTACTGCTTGTTCTCAGATTGAAAGTTTGTCGACCGACCGCTCTTGGCGCGAAGCGGTCATTCGCCAAAAGGAGGCCGAGGCCGAACTTGTCGCCAAGGCCCCGATCCTCAGCGACAGAAGGGCGGGGACGGCGGAAACTGTCCCGCTCGACGAGGACCACGGCCTGCGAATATCCATCCGCGGCCATCCCGGGAGCTGGCCGGTTTCGATGATCAAGTTCGCGCAAAAGCAAGTTCTGGCGGGGGAATGATTGTCTTAAACGGCTGCTCCGCTACTGGAGCTGGCACCAATCCTCGTCACCGCAGCGTCCGCCCGATCGGTGTCATCCATTCCTGAATTCCGCTCAGCTAGGCATGCAACAGACACTCGATTGTTGTTTGAACCCGCCGGCATAACTCTGGGCCCGGGGTTGGAGCGTCGCGTCCATGAAGCAGGGGAGAATACCGAATGAGCTTATGCCTCGCGCTGCTTCTCGCCGTCGTCGCGATCAACTGATGGCAGGGCTGGAAGCCCTTCAAGTATCCGTTCCAGATACCGGGAATGTGCGGCCAACGCCTTTCAACCCTTCATAGCCAGCGCCGACGATCGAGCCGCCGAGCACCCCCTCGGCGGCTCTCACCAACAGCCGTGGATAGGCTTCAGGCCGCGTCCGCGAAGGTGTCTCCGCCCCCGATCTTGCTGATGATGGCCGTGAAGCATGGTCACTACTTCCTATGGCCGGCTCACTCGCGACCTGGCTGAGCCAACGTGCGCAAGCAAGGGAAAGCCGGCCCGCGAGATGGCGCGGCGAGACGATCTCTACAAGGAATTCATCGCCGCGGCATCGAAGGCATACGGTGAAGCCATTGTGAGCAACGAGCCGAACGTTCAGGAATTCGTAGCCCTCTACGCCATGATCAGCAGGATGCGGCTCCAGTCGCCGCCGCCAACCGTCGCGTGCGCCGAGAAGGTCATGCGCGCAACAATCGACACTTACTTTGCACCTGGCAAGACGATTCGCGAATTGCATGAATCGGCGCAGAGGGGATCTGGAATCGATCTGCTCAAGGACTTCAGCGAAGTCGCGCGCGAGGAGTTGCGGGCATTCACAACGCTGTAACGGCGTTCCTGGCCGAACTTTCCACGCCCTCGAAGCGCTCAGAGCTTCGTAAATGGATTCTTGAGCAAGCTCTTGCCCGGCTTCGAGCGGGCGCAGCGGATCATGTCAATGAGGGCGCGCAGCGTGGCCGGAACCTGGCGGTGCCCGGGATAATACAGGAACAGTCCTTCAACGGTCGGCGACCAGTCCTCCAGCACCCGGACCAGCTGCCCCGAGCGCAGAAACGGCTCGGCGAGCGCTTCGATGGTGTATGCGATGCCCAGCCCGTCAACCGCTGCACGAACTGCGAGGCCGGGGTCGTCGACCATCACCCGCCCGTCCACGGAAAGCCGGCGCGACTGGCGATTGCGCTCGAACGGCCATACGAAAACGGTGCCGTCACCCGCCCTGCGAAATTGAATGCAGCTGTGCTGGGCGAGATCGTCGGGCGCGCGTGGCGGCCGCCGACGCGTAAAGTAAGCCGGCGCACCAACGATCGCCACCTTCATTGGCCCCATCACCCGAACCGCAATCATATCGGCCGGCGCCCGCTCGCGCGGCCCAATCCCGGCGTCGAATCCCTTCGCTACGAGGTCGATCGGCGCCTCGCCCACCGCGAGTTCCAGATGGACTTCCGGGTACGTCGACAGGAAGCGTTCCCAGATCGGTGCGATGACCGCCGCCGCGGCCAGGTGCAGCGCATAGATCCGCAGCCGCCCCATGGGGCGCTGCCGCGTCTCGTTCAATCCTTCGATCGCACCGGCGATCTGATCGATCGCCGGCCGCAGTTGCTCGAGCAGCCGCAAGCCGGCATCGGTCACCGATACGCTGCGCGTCGTGCGATTGAGTAACCGCACCCCGAGACGGTCCTCCAGCTGCCGCATCGAATGACTGAGCGCCGATGGCGTAACACCGAGCTGCGATGCCGCGGCTCGAAAGCTTAGGCGGTCGGCGACAGCGACGAACGCTGTCAGATCGACCAGATTGCCGCGATCCATTGCTGAATTCCTCTCAACACCGAATGCAGTAAATATGGGATTTTCATTTGCAGCATTCGTCAACATTCTGAGCAGCACTGGAACCGGATCATCCCGCCCCAAAAATTACAGACTTCCCAAATGCGTGATGAGGAGCTTGCAGCGCTGGAAAGATACGATGTCAAGCTTATCATAAGCAAGCTTACGAATGGAACCGCCGTGGAATCGAATGCGCCGACACTTGGATTTCTGCTCCACGAGGTCGCGCGATTGCTGCGGAGACGCTTTGAGCAGAACGCGCGAGACTCCGGCTTGACGCGGTCGCAGTGGCAGGTGCTGGCCTATCTGGCGAACAACGAGGGCATCAACCAATGCGGCTTGGCTGACCTGTTGGAAATCGAACCGATCACGCTTGGCCGCATCATCGACAAGCTTCAGACGCGGGGTTTGATCGAGCGGCGTCCGGATCCGTCCGACCGGCGGGCCTGGCTGCTTCACCTGACGTCCGCCGCCCGTCCGAAACTGTCGCAGCTACGCAGGCTCGGCGAGGTCACCCGCGGGGAAGCGCTGGCCGAAGTTCCGGAAGCCGACACCGAGCGCTTGTTGAAGACACTGCAGACTCTGAAAGCAAATCTGACGGACGCTTGCGATGCGCAGGTTGCGGAATCAAAGAGAGTAAACCATGGCTAATCTGAAAGGGATCAATCCCGCCAATGCCGGGGATGCAAACGCGCGCGCCGTCGAGGCGAACGTTCATCGGCTCGACCGCAATCCGTCGATTGCAAACGAACGGCCTGGCACGGCGGAAGCAGAGATGCCGCGCCCGGAAGCTCGCAAGCCCGAAGCCATGCCGCCCGGAGAACCGCACGGCCGCCAGGTCGCGGCGCCCGCCCCGGCGCCCAGGAAATCAATGCGGCGCCCGCTGATGTTTGCGCTGCTGCCGGTGGCGCTTGTCGTGGGCGGCTACTTTTATGTGACCGGCGGCGCCGTAATGTCGACGGATAATGCGTACGTCCAGGCCGACATGGTCGGGTTGTCGACCGACGTGGCCGGCATCGTCACGCAAGTTTTGGCTCACGACAATCAAAAGGTTGCCAAGGGCGACATCCTGTTCAAGCTGGACCCTTTGCAGTTTCAACTGGCGCTAGACCGCGCCGAGGCTCAGATCGGAAATACCCGCAACGATCTCGTCGCGCTTCAGTCCAGCTACCGCAACATGCAGGCCCAGGTCGAGCAGGCGCAGAAAGATGTCGACTTCAACATGGTCAACTTCCAGCGCCAGGAGCAATTGATCGCCAACAACTTTACTCCAAAGGCAACCTACGATGCCGCGCGCAACACCCTGCAAGGGTCGCAGCAAAAGCTCGCCTCGCTGCAACAACAGCTGACCGGCATCGCCGCCAACCTGAATGGCGACCCCGATGCGCCGATCGAAAGCCATCCCAAATACAGGGATGCGGTGGCGGCGCGAGACGAGGCGGCGCGCCAGCTTGCGCACACAGTGGTCCACGCGCCTTTTGCGGGCATTGTGACCAACGTGCCATCGTTACAGCCCGGCCAATACCTAGCCGCCGCCGCGACCGCGTTCAACATTGTCTCGGCCGATCGCGTCTGGGTTCAGGCCAGCCCGAAGGAAACCGAACTGACCTACGTCAAGGCTGGGCAGAAGGCGTTGGTCGAGGTTGACAGCTATCCGGGCCAGCAATGGACCGGCACCGTCGACAGCATCAGCCCAGCATCGGCATCGAGCTTTTCGTTGCTGCCGGCGGAGAATACCAGCGGTAACTGGGTCAAGGTCGTGCAGCGGATACCGATGCGTGTCAGCGTCACCAATGCGCCCGGGAAGCCACCGCTGCGCGTCGGCATGAGCGTGGAGGTGAATGTCGACACCGGACGCGCCCGCGGATTTCCCGGTTTCATAACCGATCTCTTTGGATCGGGGGGCTGAAATGGCTGATGCCGCAGCAATTACTCCGCAGCCGATCAACCGGGCCGCGGTTACGTTGTGTGTCATCCTCGCCGTCATCATGCAGGCGCTGGATACGACGATCGCCAACGTCGCGCTGCCCTATATGCAGGGCAGCGTGTCGGCGAGCGCGGATCAGATCAACTGGGTGCTGACCTCCTATATCGTGGCCGCGGCCATCATGACCCCGCCATCGGGGTTTCTTGCCAACAGGTTCGGCCGCAAGCGGGTGCTGATGGCGGCCGTCGTCGGTTTCGTGGTTGCATCCGTGCTGTGCGGAATTGCGCAATCGCTGGTCGAAATCGTGGCGTTCCGGTTGCTGCAGGGGTTCTTCGGCGCGGCGCTCGTTCCGCTCGGCCAGTCCGTTCTGCTTGACATTTATACGGTCGAAGAACGCGGGTCTGCCATGGCCGTGTTCGGAGTGTCGGTGATGGTGGGGCCGGTGCTGGGGCCGGTGATCGGCGGCTGGTTGACCGACCATTATAGCTGGCGATGGGTATTCTACATCAACGTGCCGTTGGGCGTGCTCGCGTTCGCTGGCATATCGTTCTTTCTGAGGGAGACCAAGACCAGCGCGGCAGCGAAGCTTGACTGGCTCGGATTTGGCAGCTTGAGCCTCGCCATTGCCGCCATGCAGGTGTTTCTGGACCGGGGCGCGCAACTCGACTGGTTCTCTTCCTTTGAAATTTTGATCGAGGCGGTCGTCTGCGCATCGGCGCTTTACATCTTCCTTGTCCACACCTTTACGGCGAAAAACTCCTTCGTGAATCCGAAGCTGTTTCTCGATCGAAATTTCTCGGTCGGCGTGCTGTTCATCTTCATCGTTGGGATAACCTATCTCGCTTCCCTGGCGTTGTTGACACCCTATTTGCAGACGCTGATGGGTTATCCCGTGGTGACCGCAGGGATCGTCATGGGCCCGCGCGGTATCGGCACGATGGCTTGCATGTTCCTGGTCGGCCGCCTGATCGGCCGGATCGATATTAGGTTGCTGCTCATGACCGGACTGCTGCTGACGGCCTGGGCCATGTACGACATGACCGGATGGAATCCGAACGTCTCGCAGTGGACGATCGCAGTGACCGGATTCATCCAGGGGGCAGGACTTGGCTTCCTTTTTGTCCCGTTAACGACCGTTACGTTCGCCACGCTCCCGGCCGAGCAGCGCGCCGACGGTACGGGTCTCTACAACCTGTCGCGCAATGTAGGTTCCAGCGTCGGAATATCGGTGGTCTCCTATCTGCTGACCAGAAACAATCAGGTCAATCACGCGACCATCGCAGGCCATGTCACGGCCTTCAATCACGCCTTCGACAACGGCATTGTGCGGCAAGCCATGAGTCCCTGGACCGCAAGCGGACGCGCGGCGCTCGATCAAGTCATCCAAACGCAGGCTTCCATCATCAGCTACATCAACGATTTCAAGTTGATGATGATCCTCTCGCTTGCCGCGATCCCTCTTGTCCTGCTGCTGCGTAGCGCGCCGTCCGCGGAAGGCGACGACCATGCAATGGTGATGGAATGAAAGGCGTTTGCCCTCCAGGGGTCGCTGGAGCCGTCCAAGTCTGAAGGAGGTAACACCATGCACAAATTCTTTGTGGCGCTCACCCTGCTGTGCGTCCCAGCTTCGACCGGTGCCCTTGCTCGTTCTGGCACAGACCAGGAGCAACAGGCATGCACGCGCGACGTCGAGCGTTTTTGCCGCAAGCTGATGGATCAGGGCGATTTTACCATTCTGGCTTGCCTCAAGGAAAATCGTCCAAAGCTTTCCCCCGCGTGCCGCGACGTTCTGGTCAGCCACGGGCAATAGGGAACGATCGATATAACAACGGCGGTCATGCCTTAATCTGAATGCAGAAGAACCATATCGGCGAAGCTACCAGGTCTCCGAGTTCGGGGCCGATTCACGACTGCTCCATGGAGTCGCCGCATGAAGGAAAAGGAACTGAGGCTCGCTTTGGTCTGCTATGGCGGCGTGTCGCTCGTGCTCTATATGCATGGCGTAATCAAAGAAATCCTGAAGCTTTCGCGAGCGTCCAAGGCATATCATTCGGTCCCACAATCGGAGCAACGAGTACACCAAAGTTATGAAGCCGCAAATGGCGATGACGGGAGACCTCATGATACCGAGGATGTCTATTTTACACTCTTGCAGTCGATAGGGCGAACCCTTGCTCTTCGGGTCATCGTCGACAGCATAGCCGGCGCCTCGGCCGGCGGCATCAGCGGCATTGTTCTGGCGCGCGCACTCGCGCATGACCTCTCTATCGATCATCTGCGCGATTTGTGGCTAGATGAAGCAGACCTTCTTCGCTTGCTCGGTTCATCGCAGCGAGCGCGGCCATGGAGCAAATGGTTCCTTCGCCCGGTCCTTTGGATATTGTTCCGCTTGCGTCGCCTTGGGCCGGCGGTTGATCGGGAAATCCAGAAAAATCTGTCGATGTTCTTTCGCTCGCGCTGGTTCGAGCCGCCCTTTGACGGGGAAAGGTTTCTTGAATTGCTGTTCGACGGGCTGAGCGCCATGCGCGGCCACGGCGACAAGCCGTCGTCTCTTCTTCCTCCGCGCCATGAGCTTGATCTGGCCGTCTCGATCACGGATTTTTTTGGATATCCGCGCGATGTGAAGATCAACACGCCGTCCCTGATCGCGGAGCGGGAGCACGGGCTGTTCTGGACCTTCAAGTACCGCAATTGGTTGGATGAAAGCGAAACCTCCGGCCTGGCCGACAGCAATGTGCCTGGTCTGGCACTCGCTGCTCGCGCGACATCGAGCTTTCCAGGTGCATTTCCGCCGGTCCAGCTCTCAGACCTCGAAAGGTTGCTTGCGAAGCGGGGGGTGGACTGGCCGGATCGGCAGAAATTTATCGCCGCTAATTTCAGGGATCATATCCGCGCGGGCGTTAATCCCGAAATCACGTCGTTTCTGGACGGCGGCATTGTCAACAACAAACCGTTTTCTGTTGTCCTGAACATGGTGCGAGAACGCCCGGCCTATCGCGACGTCGACCGGCGCCTCGTCTTTGTCGAACCGGACCCGGAACGATCATCGCCTCCACCGGGCGGAGTCCCCAGCTTCATACGGACTCTGGAAGGCGCGATTTTTGAGATCCCGTTGCGTGCCCCGATCTATCACGAGCTTGCCCGAGTCCAGCAGTTCAATGAGACGACCGAGCGGATGCGCACGGTTTTAAAGGCGGCTTATCCCGAACTCGCCGGCTTCGTAACGACGGTGACGGAGCGCGTCCCCTCAACGGGAGATGCCAGCCGCACTGTAGGGCTTTGGCGCGAAACGGCAAATGTGCTGGCCGCAAAAGAGGCAAGCTATGCCTATCAAGTCTATGCGCGTTTTAAGACGTTTTCGATAATTGATACACTCGTTGGCCAGATCTGTGATCTCGGCGAGATCGATCAAGCTTCGCCACTTCGCACAAGACTTGCCGACGAGATCCTGACGTGGGCCAATCGGCGCGGGGCAATCCAGCCGGAAGGATCGCTCTCGCTGGCGGGCGGATCACAGGTGCAGCCGTGGATCGATTTCTTGCTGCATTTCGATGTCGAATTCCGCCGCCGCAGGCTGTCTTTTGTCATGCGGGGTTTGAACCTTCTCTATTCAAGACTGGAGGAGGCAAGCTTCAAGGAAGTAACGCCGGGTCAAATCGATGATCTGAAGAGTCGCTTTCAAGCCCCCCTGGGGCGATTGCGCAGGCTGCAAGCTGGCGATTCCGCCAGCGTGGCCCTGCGAAACCGCGTCGTAGCGCTGACAAGCAGGTTGAGTGTTATCGCTTACAGCAAAGCCGAGACAACAGTCACGGCGCGGAAAGATTTGGACCGAGAGATGGACGACGTCATGGAGCAGCTTCATCAGGAACTCGACCTTGCGAACGTCGATGGGGCCGTCGACGCCATCGTCGCCTTATCGATGGCTGACGAAATGCCGAATGTACTTCACCATGAGGTGCTCATCTACTACATCGGCTTTCCATTCTGGGACGTCTGGACGTATCCGATATCGGAATGGCGTGCCGTCGAAGAGCACCGTGAGATCCGCGTCGATCGCATCAGTCCGGTCGACACGGTTCTTCTTCGGAACGGGGTACACGCCACGCGGCTCAAGGGAGCGGAGTTTAGGCATTTCGCGGGCTTCTTGAGCCGTTCTCGCCGGGAGCACGATTATCTTTGGGGCCGTCTTGATGCAGCTGAGCGCCTGATCGATATCGTTTCCGACGCGGCCGCCATGGAAGGCGCATTGGGTAAAACCGACATCAGGATGCTGAAGCGAGACGCATTTCGGGCGATCCTCGATACCGAAGAGCATCATCTTCAGGATAAGGACCTTATTGCCCAGATGAGAAGCGAGGTTAGTAAATTGTAGTGACGGGAGGTCAATGGACGTCGGAACATCTGCTCGAGGGAAAGCGCGTTCTGACTAGCACTACTTTGGCAGATTTTTGTTATCGGTGCGGCCCATCACGCCGCGAGCGACATAGGAGCAGGACCAGCAATGGCAGACAATCTTTCGATCGATCGCCGGACGAGCGCGCTGCTCGTCATGGATTTCCAGACGCTGATCGTCGACAACTATACCGCCGGTGCGGAGGCGCTGCTCGATCGGACGGCGAAGCTGATCGCCGTGGCGCGCACAGCCGGGATGCGGGTGATCTATGTGGTCGTCGGCTTCCGCCCCGGCTATCCGGAGGTCAGCGACCGAAATGCAACGTTCAACGGGCTCAAGGCCTCGGGCGTATTCGCCGCGGGTGCCGAAAATGCGAAGGTCCATCCCGCCGTCACGCCGCTGGCGGAGGAAATCGTCGTCACCAAGCATCGGTTAAGCGCCTTCGCCGGGACCGATCTTGACCTGATGCTGCGCGCCAACGGCATCGAGACCCTGATCCTGACGGGGGTCGCCACCAGCGGCGTCTCGTACTCTCGACTCTGCGCCATGCCGCCGACGCGGACTACAGACTGCTGGTCGCCGGCGATTGCTGCTCGGACGGCGACGAGGAAGCGCATCGGGTGCTGCTGGAGAAGGTCTTTCCGCGGCAGGCCACTATCACGACGGCGGCGGGACTCGCGCAGGCCATCGGGGCTGGGCGGTAGACGCCGTCACTGCTTCGTATCCATCGCACAGGCAGGCGGCTCTCCCTTCCTCACTCGTGCTGGTCGTAGACTCCATGACGGTCTTGAATGAATTGCGACGGATCAGGCGATGGGCAGGTCGTGGCGAAGGATGTCGTGGTTGTTCCACCAGGTCGAGGGGGCCGCCCGCCGAAGACGACAGCGCTGTGCGGGGTTCGGCAGGGATGCGGCCTCGGGCATAAATTGCTTTTCGATAACGAGATGAGTTTCATGCGAGGATTGATAGTCGGCGCGTGTTTTTGCGAATACGCCGTGACTCCGATAATAGAACTTAGCCAAAGCTCGAATGACTGCTTCTGGCGCGAAGCTGCCATTCGAGGGATCCAACGGACGTCTGCAGTTTGCGCAAAATTTGAAAATAGAGACGGTCTTCGGTCGCAATTTTCCTGATGTTTTCAGAAAGTTCGCTGCCCCTTGAGTTCTACTTCCTGACCGTTCGAGGCGCTGAATAGCCAGCAAGAATGGAGTCAAACAGTCGGCTGATAAGTTTTGGTCGCAAAGCTTATCAGTGAACAGAATTCCATAACGCTCGAACGGCGAATGACCGCCTTCTGGCAGATTGTGTTGAAAAAGTCCTTTTCGCTGATGACTGAAAATTCTCAGGGCGGCTGGTGCGTCTCTCTCTCGCTGCGAGGTGAGGGACCACATCAACTACAGCAAAAACGATCGCTGGCGCTCGTATCGATTCTACAGAGCCTTGCAGCGGCTGAAGTTGCCAATGCGTTACATTTGCGAGACTTTTGGAGCCCCGCGATTTTCGATTTTTTCAACACAATCGGCGCAAAGCTGTCGTTGAGGTGTCGATGTTAGATATCGCTGGCTCCCCGCTATCTGGACCTAGTGGTTCATCACAGTGATTTTGACGTTTTGATACCGAGCCATTCGAGGATCGGCAAGCTTTCCGGCGGCACGAGGATTTCGATGCTTCTGGGGACGCCAGGTTGACGGCGAATGAAACCGTTTCGTTCGAGGGTGACGATCATCTGGTGGACCGAAGGCGGGCTGACGCGGAAATGGCGCTGCATGTCGGTTTCGGCGGGTGGGCGTCCGAACATGTGCGCGTAGGTGTAGATAAAGGCCAGGTAGTGTCCCTGCTTCTCCGTGAAGTGCGTGCCTGATTTTTGACTCATCGCTGGATTCGTCCCGGCCTCCGACAAGGAGGCGAAGCATGAATGTACGTTATCGGGTCGAATTGAGCCAAATCGAGCGGGACGAACTGACGGCGATGCTGGGCGGCGGGAAGCATGCTGCCCGCAAGCTCAAGCGGGCGCAGATTTTGCTGGCGGCCGATGCCGGCAGTTGCGACGCGGAGATTGCCCGGTCTGTCCGGGTCAGCCTGTCCAGCATCGGCCGGACCAAGCGCCGCTTCGTGGAAGGCAATCTGGAGCGGGCCTTGAGCGAGGAACCGCGTCCGGGCGCAGAGCGCAAATTGACCGGCAAGGAGGAGGCCCTGCTGGTGGCGACGGCGTGCGCCAAGCCGCCCGCCGGCCGCAAACGTTGGACGCTGACGCTGCTGGCGGACACGATGGTCAAGCTCACCGATCATGACAGCCTGTCGGGCGAGACCGTGCGTCGCCGGCTGGCCGAGAACGACCTCAAGCCATGGCGCAGGGACATGTGGTGCATCCCCTATGTCGACGGCGAATACGTCGCCCGCATGGAGGACGTGCTCGACCTCTACGCCGAGGCGCCGGATCCCGTCCGGCCGCTGGTCTGCTTCGACGAGACCCCCGTCCAGCTCATCGGCGAGGTCCGTCAGCCGATTCCAGCCGAGCCGGGACAGCGCGAGCGTTACGATTACGAGTACCGCCGCAACGGCACCGTCAATCTCTTCGTTACCTTCGACCCGCATCGTGGCTGGCGCAACGTCAAGGTCACCGAGCACCGCGCCGCCGTGGACTACGCCTACTGCATGCGCGAACTCGTCGACGTCCATTATCCCGACGCCGACTGCATCCGCCTCGTGCAGGACAATCTGTCGATCCATACCGCCGGCGCGTTGTATCAAGCATTTGCGCCTGCCGAGGCCCGTCGCATCCTGCGCCGCCTCGAATTCCACTTCACCCCGAAACACGCCAGTTGGCTCAATATGGTCGAGTGCGAGATCAGCGTGCTCCAGCGCCAGTGCCTCGGCCGCCGCATCGACGACCCCAAAAGGCTCCGAAACGAGATCGCAGCATGGCAAAAGCGGCGGAATAAAACCCGAGCCCGCATCAAATGGATGTTCACAACCGACAAGGCCCGCGCCAAACTCGGCCGCGCCTATCCAGCCACCGCCAAAGAGTCAAAATCACTGTGATGAGCCACTAAGTCCAACCCTCAACTTGATAGACTGTACCGACCAGCGTTGTCGTGCCTCCCACGAGATGAGGTGCCGTACCACTCTGTGTCGAGAGGGTGGTATCGGCCGGACGTGTGAAGCTCAACCGCTCCGATTTTATAAATATGGGGCGGCCATTGGGAGCGGCTCCTAACGTTCCCTCATCGACATCCATGGGAGTCGCTTTGCCGCACGGCCCGCCACCATATTCTTTTGATCCCGTGCATCAAGCTCGTTGATCGGGTAAGGGGCAGCGTTATCGTCTTTGACGAAGGTTGGTCGCCGCCGCCAGGACCGGCACGGCTTCAGCTTCCCGAGGCACCCTTGCGATATTCAGCTGGCGTACAATTGAGGTGCCGGCGAAAGACCCGGTTCAGATGACTCTGGTCGGCGAAGCCGCTAAGGAGTGCGATCTCCTTGAGCGCCAGATTGTCCCGTCGCAGATGCCGGCACGCCCATTCGACTTTCTGTTTCTGAACAAAGGCATGAGGGCGTGTCCCGTAGTGAGCGTGGAATTTGCGGGCGAATTGAATCGGCGTGCAGTTGCAGATGGCTGCTAGTTCGTCGAGCGTGATGTTTCGGGAAATATTCTGCTGGATATAGTCCTCGATCAGCCGGGCATGGGCCGGCCTGAAACGTCCCTGCGCGGAAGGCATCTTGAACTTCACCGCGGCGTATTTCCGCATGATGTGGACGCTGGCCTGGAGCGACAGCGCGTCGTAGCAGAGTCTTCCGCCGGGACCGCCGGCGGCGACCTCGTTAGCCATTTGTTCGTTGATCCAGCCCAAGACAGGGTCATCGATTCCGAGCAAGTCATGAAGTTCAATGGCGCTGACGTCGCGATCGAAAGCCTCGCTTGCGGTTTTCGTCATGTAAGCCGGTGAAATGTAAAAGTGGCTGACCTCTATATCGTTTGCCCATCGCCAATGCGAAGGCTCGGCGCGGGTTAGCAGCGTGGTAATGCCGCGGCCGACGCGCTCCTGCTTCCATGCGCCGGTCACGCGGCGGTGCATCGCGGTGGCTCCTTGCCGGTAGACGACGATTAGGAAATCTTCCGTCGGGGGGACCCAAATATCGGACGGCGCATAGCGAAATACCCGCATGCGGAAATCAGGCCGGCCGACCGCCGAACTGTCCAGCTTCAGTTCACCTGGTGCGTATCGCGGAAGCTCCTCGACCGCAATGAACTTGCTTATGGCGCAGCCTCCGCACGGTTGGCGGCCGTTCGCCGGCGCTTCTTTCCGATGATCTGGCATCGGTAGCGCAGGATACGGCGCTTTTTTGGATTTGGCCAAATGTATTAGTCCGTCCGGGGCGTTCGCTGCGCCGCACACACAATTCGTCCAAAGAAAGGTCAGCCCAGCAGTTTCGTTGGATCGCCAAGGAGACGCAGCTCCGCCCATTAGGTCGAGTGGCACGGTGCATAGCTAAAAAACAGCAGGAGAGGGAAATGGATCAGGCTGAAATCAAGTCCAGGGAATCGAACGAAACAAATAAGACGACCCTCGACGCGGTCGTTATCGGGGCTGGCATCGCGGGTCTGTACCAGCTGCACCGCATGCGGCAACTGGGGCTGAAGGTCCGCGCCTTCGAGGCGGGTTCCGGCGTCGGCGGAACCTGGTACTGGAATCGTTACCCCGGTGCGCGCTTCGATTCTCAGGTCGAGGTGTACCAGTATTGGTTTTCCGAGGATTTGTACAAGGCGTGGAAGCCGAGCGAGCGGTTTCCCGCGCAGCCCGAGACCGAGCAGTGGCTGAACTTCGTCGCTGATCGCTTCGATCTCAAGAAGGACATCCAGTTCAGCACCCGGATCGAGTCCGCCACCTATCGGGAGAAAGATGGCCGCTGGGATGTGGTCACCTCCGACGGCGAACACATTGATACGCAGTATTTGCTGGCCTGCTGCGGCATGCTGTCGGCCCCGCTGAACGAGCGCTTCCCGGGCCAGTCCACCTTCAAGGGCGTGATCACCCATACCGGTCTATGGCCGAAAGGCGGCGTCGATCTCAAGGGCAAGCGCGTCGCCGTGGTGGGCACCGGAGCTACCGGCATCCAGGTCATCCAGACTATCGCGCCCGAAGTTGGGTCGATGAAGGTTTTTGTGCGCACGCCGCAGTACATCGTGCCCATGAGGAATCCGAAGTACTCGCAAGCGGACTGGGATCGCTGGAGCGGGCGGTTCAATGAGCTCAAGACCCGCGTGCGCACCACCTTCGCGGGCTTCGACTATGACTTCGAGAACCGTCCCTGGGCCGAACTGACCGCCGATGAGCGCACCGAGGTTCTGGAAAAATACTGGAACGATGGATCGCTCTCGATGTGGCTCGCGACGTTCCCGGAAATGTTCTTTGACGAGGCGGTGAGCGCGGTCGTGTCCGATTTCGTGCGGGACAAGATGCGCAAGCGGCTGCGGCATGATCCGAAGCTGTGCGATCTGCTGATTCCATCCGAAGCCGACTACGGATTCGGCACGCACCGCGTACCTCTCGAGACCAAGTATCTCGAGGTCTACCTGCAGGACAATGTTGAAGGCGTGAACTGCCGCAAGACGCCGATCGAGCGCATCGTGCTCGAAGGCATCCAGACCTCCGACGGCAAGGTCCATGAGGTCGACATCATCATCCTGGCCGTCGGATTCGACGCCGGCTCAGGCGCTCTCAGCCGCATCGACATCCGCGGCCGCGAGGGCCGTTCGCTGAAGGACCGGTGGCACGACGATATCCGCACCGCGATGGGGCTGCAGGTGCACGGCTATCCCAACCTGTTTACCACTGGCGCGCCGCTCGCTCCGTCCGCAGCGCTCTGCAACATGACGACTTGCCTGCAACAGCAGGTCGATTGGATCGCCGATTGCATCGCCTACGCGCGGGAGAACGGCAAGCACGTCGTCGAAGCGACCAAGGAGTTCGAGGATAACTGGGTGAAGCATCACGACGAGACCGCGGCCGCGACCCTCGTTGTTAAAACTGACTCCTGGTACATGGGCTCGAACGTCGACGGAAAGCCGCGGCGTCTGCTGGCCTACATCGGCGGCGTCGGCAACTACAACCGGCAGTGCGACGAACTTGCGGCCAATGGCTACCAAGGCTTTGCGATGACCTGATGATAACAACAACGGGAGGAAACATCCAATGAGCACAAATCCCTACTACGGCCAGGATAGCCACGGCCCCTACGAGGTGATCGGAATCGGCAACTTCGAGCTTGAGGAGGGTGGCCATATTCCGGACTGCCAGCTTGCGGTGGCGACTCACGGAACGCTGAACGCGGCGAAGGACAACGCGATCCTCGTTACGACTTGGTATTCTGGAACGAGCAAGATCATGGAGCAGGTCTACATCGGCAACGGCCGTGCGCTCGATCCGGCGAAGTATTTTATCATCGTCGTCAATCAGATCGGAAATGGCCTTTCCACCTCACCGAACAACAGCGGTGGAGCGCAGGCCGGACCGACCTTCCCGAAAGTGCGCATTGGCGACGACGTTCGCGCCCAACACAAGCTTCTGACCGAGAAATACGGTCTGAAGAGCCTCGCGCTGGTCGTCGGCGGCTCGATGGGCGCGCAGCAGACCTATGAGTGGGCTGTGCGCTATCCCGATTTCGTCAAGCGCGCTGCTCCGATCGCCGGCACCGCCAAGAACACCGAGCACGATTTCGTCTTCACCGAGACACTCTGCGAAGCAATTACATCCGATCCGGGGTTCAACGGCGGCAAGTACGGTTCGCCGGCCGATGTCGCCGCCGGCCTCAAGCGCCACGCCAAGCTGTGGACGGTGATGGGGTGGAGTACCGACTTCTTCCGCGAAGGCCGACACAAGGCGCTCGGCTTCGACTCGATGCAGGCCTTCATCGATACCTTCATGACGGGATATTTCGCGCCGATGGATCCAAACGATCTGCTGGCGATGGCGTGGAAGTGGCAACGAGGCGACGTAAGCCGCAACACCGGCGGGGATCTCGCGTCGGCGCTCGGCCGTATCAAGGCGAAGACCTACGTGATGCCGATCAGTCACGACATGTTCTTCCCGCCGAGCGACTGCGAGCTCGAGCAGCGTCTGATCCCGGGAAGCCAGTTCCGTCCCCTGAAGAGCATCTGCGGACATCTCGGCCTGTTCGGCGTGGACCCGGAGTTGCTCGCGCAGCTTGATTCCAATCTGAACAAGCTGCTGGCGGCGCCTGTGAATTGACGCGGCGCTTGATTGATCGCCTGTTGCAGTTGACGGCGCGAACGAAAATTGTTCACGCCCTCAATCCGCGCTCGCATAGGTCGTGGGAGTCCGCCTGACAGGCGCCAAATTCTGGCTGAGCCTCGGGCGATTCGAGGATTATCCGCAACGATGGTGGCGGACCGCGACAAGATCATTCGGGGCAATGCCTTGTGCCGGGCCTGGCCGGCCGCATTGGATGGAATTCCATCGACGTGGCAAGGTCGTGACGGTTGCTGTCAAAGGACGCATCATGTTCAGCGAGCTTGCCACTAAGCTTGCGGCGTACGCGTCAGGTCTCGGCATCGCGCAAACCATTGAGTTCGGCGTCGAGCCCGCTGCTCGCGCGCGGCGCGCTTGTGCAGGTGTTACCCCACTGGGCTGAGGAGCGCCTTCCGCTTTATGCCTACCACCCTCCACGTCACTTGCCGCCAGCGAAAGTGCGCGGCGTTCCTCGGTTTCCTGCTCGCGTGCTTCGCGCAACGCCCTGTGCGCGAAAGAGGAAGCAGTCAATGCGGAAGGGCGACGCCTGACGCAGCGGGGCGGACCCACGACCGAGCGGAGCGAGCTGCTCGCAGGAACTCGGCAAAGCTGTTCCTAATCGCAAGGTCCGCCTTGGAGCGAAACTCGGAAGCAGCCGGACTAGAACGGCTGTGTGCAAAGCGGACTATCGCAAATCTGCGATCGCCGTCATCGCTGGACAAGCCGTTGAACGAGCCGCGCGTCATTCAAAGGTCTGTCGGCCAATGGGCGTTACCGCCACCATCATATGGGCGTCGGCAGCGGGAAGAGCATGCAAATGCTGAACTTTGAAGAAAACGGCTCCATTATTTGCGAATTGTGCCTGCCTCAAACTAGCGTGCGCAGCGGGGAAACGTTACAGCGCGCGCAATGGCGGTGCGGAGCTGGATGAACCTCCGATGGATGGAGTGATGACTGAGGGTTATGGACAGCGGTTTGGCGAGCGATTGCAAGTCGAAAACGCCCCCGCGATAGTTACTCGGGCATTGCGTAACGCTGATATAGCCGTCACAGAGATTCGATGTGATAATCCGCCGTTGGAAAATGACCGGTGCTTTTCAGCGGGAAGATGCGTTTGTCATCACTTTGCACCTCCGCGATCGTCCCAATCACGAATATTGGGAGGGTGGCCGACGAGCACCGGTGTGCGACTTGCGGGCTGGCGAGACTTGTCTCCAGGACCTGAAGCGAGATCCCACCGTCCTCCTCGACAAGCCCTATCACTCTTTGGTTTTTTATCTGCCGCGTGCCGCGCTGGATGCGATCGCTGACGAGGCCAACGCGCGCAGAATTCGCGATCTGAGCTACAAGCCTGGAGCGGGCGTCAACGACGTCGCGATGTCCGGACTCGGGAGCTTGCTGCTGCCTGCCCTTAGCCATCCCGACCAAGCTATCCAGTTGTTTATCGACCACGTCCTGTGGGCGGTCGGGGCGCATACCGCTCAGACCTATGGAGGCATGCGGCCAGTGTCGCGACCGGTCCGGGGTGGGCTCACGCCACGGCAGGAGCGAAGCGCGAAGGAGTTTCTTCGCGCCAACCTCAAGCGCAGTGTGCCGCTCAAGAAGGTAGCGCAAGAGTGCGATCTGTCAGTGGGGCATTTCTCGCGCGCCTTCCGTTGCACGATAGGGGTGGCGCCGCACAGGTGGCTAACTGAGCAGCGCATCGCGCTATCCAAGGAAAAGCTGCGCGATGGCGGTCTGTCGCTATCCGATGTGGCCGCACAGTGCGGCTTCACCGATCAAAGTCATTTCACGCGCATGTTCAACCGGATCGTCGGCGTAAGTCCAGGCGCATGGCGTCGGGCGGGAATAGAAGCAGTCGCGGTGATCCTCTCGGTCATATCCTACGATCCGGAGAAACGCGTCATTGGCTTCAAAAATGCGACCTTCGATATCCCAGATGATGATCCCGATAATGTTGGGGTCGAAAAGACGCCGGATCTTCTTGTCGCGCGCTTCGAGATCGCTGTAGAGCTGGACGTTCTCCTCAGTGGCTTTTCGCCGCCGTTTCGCTTCGCGCCGCGCGAGCGCCGTCCCTGCAAAGAGGGCGACGATGACGACGGCCGCCGCGATCAGCCAGGTCTTGCGCTGTTCTAGCGCCTCGGCGCGCCTTTCCCGATCCACGAGCAGGAAACGCTCATTGTCCACCATCTGGTCGATTTGTGAGTGGATCTCGTCCATGCCGCGCATCATCGCCATTGCCGCCAGCCCGGACGTGCGGGCCGTCTTGAGCATGTCGTCGATCTCGCGCAGCTTTGCCGAAACGATCAGCGCCAGATGTTCGGCGCGAAGGCTCTGCAATGGATCGTTGGCTACCAGAGCCTGGAGCGTCTGGGTCTCCCGTCGCACACTTTCGTCAGAGACGCCGTAGGCCTTGACATATGCCGGGTCGAAGGTCAGCAAATACCCGCGCCTTTCGGCCTCGAGGTCGGCGATGATCGTCCGCAGCCGATCAAGCGTATCGAGCACCTGCCGGCTATGCTCGAGCGAGAGATTTGCCGCTTGCCGCTCGTGCCAATATCGGAGGGTGAGAACCCCGGTCAGGGCAAACAGCGTCAGAAGCGCCCCAACCGCCGAAACTTGCGGACGAGCAAACCACCGCAAAGAATGGGCCGGAACTGACATGGCCGTGGTTCTTCGATGCCCGCCTGACCGGTGCATCTTCTGGTGCCGACGCCAAAGCACTGCTATGATAATAGCATGGACGGGTCCGCGCAGGTGAGGCGGGAATCCGACATTCTCGATCGCGCATGTTGCACCCGCTTCGGAGTCGGTCAGTTGGCTGCGAGGGCCACAACGTCACGGGAAGCGTGTTGTGAATGACTGCCCATAGTTGGGAGCGCGAACATGGCGACAGGCGGAAACTCACTGAGCGGTCGAGCGCCGACTAGCCGGCGCACCTTCGTCAAGGGATTGGGCGTGGCGGGAGCAGCCTTGCCGGCCCTGGCCGTGCTGCCGCGGTGGAGCTTTGCCGAGGATGCCGCCGCGACCTATGCCAGCGCTTCGATCGATTGGAAACAGTTTGCCGGGCAGACGATCACGCTCGCGGGTGCGGTCCATCCGTGGTCGAATGCGATCACGCCGCTGTTGCCGGATTTCACCAAACTCACCGGCGTCAACGTCGGCACCGACTTCCAATTGGAATCCACGTTCCTGGGCGCCCTGCCGATCAAACTCGCACGTGGCAGCAACATGCCCGACGTCTTCATGTTCCTGACTTATGGCCAGGGCATCTCGGAAGGATGGCTCGAGCCGCTGAACGCCCACTATTCCGACAGGTCGCTGACCGATCTCCGCTGGTATGACGAGAGCGACCTTCTCAAGACCGCCCGAGCCTTTCCGGTGTGGACGGACGGCGAACGCTACGCCTTTCCAATTACCTCCGAGGCTGTGACTTTGTTCGTCAACAGCGATGCGCTGGCAGCCAAGAACCTACCAGTTCCCGAGACTTTCGAAGAACTGCTTGCCACTGCGAAGGCGGTGAAGACCAATGAGATGTCGGGAATCGCCATGCGGGCGCAAGCCGGCGGCAATTCGTCGCCGGCAGCCATGAGCTACGTGTTCTCCTATGCCGGGCACATGGTCAAGGACAACAAGGCCGCTTTCGCGAGCCCCGAGGCGATCGCGGCCGTTGCGATGTACGGAGAGACCCTTAACCAAGCCGGGCCTGTCGGCGTCCGCAGCTATGAATGGTACCACGTGTTGAACGACTTCCTTCAGGGCAGGACAGCGATGGCAATCGACAGCAGCGTCCTTGCCAGGGATATTTCCGATCCGGCGAAGAGCCGCGTCGTCAACCGGGCTGGCTTTGCTGCTTTTCCCCACCTCGACGGTCGCGCCGGCATCCCGTTCATGTCGCACTGGCAGGCGTGCATCAATGCCAAATCGCGAAATAAGCGCGCAGCTTTCTTGTTCCTGCTGTGGGCGACAAGCAGGCCGACCTCGCTGCGGATCGCCGCGGCGGGACTGGCGACGACACGCCTGTCGGCGTGGTCGAGCGAGGCCTTCAGGCAGGCGTTCGGCCCGCAGGCCGCCGTGGCGGCGCTGACCAACTTGCAAAACGCCGATGTCGACCGTGCCAAGGCGATCCTTTTCCATCCGCAATCGAGACCCATCCAGGACGCCTTCATGATCGGCGTCAATGAGGTGGTCTCTGGAACCAAATCGGCGAAGGATGCAATGACCGCCGCCGCCGAGAAGGCCAACGCGGCGATCCGCGGATAGCGGAGCCATCCGAGGGCTGGAAAATGGCTGGGAAACCGGGTTGGCACGCGCTTATGAAGCTTGATGCGGTCTCTACGGTTTAGCTAATTTTGGCGCAACCAGAGATTCCTGTGGGAGGATCGGCTTCCGGCGGGCGGCCAGTCGACACCGATGACCTATGAGTCGCTCACGCAGACGTGGTAATCGGAATGACCGCTTCTGGGCCCTAAGCCGAACATCGCCCAAATCGCACTGATGTCTGTTGTTAGGGTGACATCGCACGGGGGCTGGCCGCACGTCGCGCGTCGTCGTTTACCTACTAGAAACCATAGAAAATGATCCGATAATTTTAACGAAACAACTCGGCCGCCTCCGCGTCGGTTTGTCGGAGGGCATCGCCCATGTCAGAGCGTCGGTTCAGCGAGCAAGAAGTCCAGATCGCGCGTTATCAGCGTTTGGAGCGGGAAGTAACTGATCCACTTGCCGCGAGCCTGCTTCACGCCATTGTCGAAGAACTTGAAGCTGATCTGCGAAGAGAACGGGACATCGGTCAGAGCTGTTGCGAGCGTAGGCCGCGCTCGTAGCGTCAACCGACGAGCTGCCTTGGCAACACCATCACTATGTTGGCCCCTCGCTCGTATCCTTGAGGCGACAATCGAAATGTGCAGAGCGAACCTGCCTCGATATTCGCCGCGGTGTCTGCGTCCTTGGCGTATAGAAACAGGATGTCGCCATCGACTTCATCGAACCGTACACCTGCAAACAGGCAGTCAAAGGTCTTTGCGCCGAACGATGAGCGCGAAGCAGGATCACTTAATCACGAGTATCGGTCAGTCGCTCAATTCGGAGATGGGAGATCCTGGCGCGCCATTGCGCCTCGAAGGTGTCAAAGTCTTTCAGTGCCAAAGCTCGAGCATCTAGTGGATTGCCAGGCTTCGCTATCACAACGCCTCTCGCTTCTCCGCTAGAACCGGGTTCGGGGGATACCTCCGTAGGCCACTCCAGCAATGATTTCGAAAGCATGGGCTTGCCCGCGTACCAGCATTTTCGTCCGTCGATGAGACGATAGGACCACCACTGCCCTTGCGGATTTGGCGGTATTGCAGCGCCGCATTGTTGCTTAGCATGCACATTTTCTATTTCGAGCGATGAGAGCGCAGCAATGCAGACGGTCAAAGCAAATGATTGAAGCGGTTTGCTCATGGGCGCACTCAATTGCCTCGTTGCTGCAATCGACTTACAGCAACGACCAAAGTGGGGCATTCGAGAACCACTAACCTCTCAAGGATAAGCGCATTGTCCTTGGGACGAGGCTGAAGGTATTCTTCCAGTATGAGTTGCGCTTCGCTTATCGCTTGCAGGGCGAATTGTTGATCAGTCATTGCTGCTTACTCATCGATCAAATGCGCCGAAGAAGCGAGCGAAGAGAGAAATCAAGTCAGCTTTGGGGAATATCCCCCCTCTTTTTATCAATTTTTGTTTCAGACTTGCGGTTGGCCTATGGCGTTGCCGCTGTGTCGCCTCAATCCGTCTTCGCGATAGCCACGCGAACGCGCATGGCGAGCGGAGAGACAGCGGCGAACAAGTAAGTTCTAGGCCACCGCCCGATCTTCCTTATCCTGACTGCGCATTATGATCTTAAGCGCATCATGCGGCAACGGCCGCTGTAACGCCTTCGCCTCAGTGCACGCGCATCCAAAAGGTCGCGAGCTATCGCCAATTTTTGGTGACGGCCGGAGCCGGTCAGGCGGCGGCGGTTGCGGGCTGACGGTCGGTCGGCTTGGCGATGACCTCGATCCCGTTGTTGAATGTCACACCGAGAACGAGTTTTGGCAACTGGTTGTGGCCATCGAGACGACGCCAATTTTTCTGGGCGCCCTCGACCAGTTTGAAGACCATCGCGAGCGCGGTCTTGTTGGATAGACAGCCCTTCGATCGGATCGTGCGATGACGCACGGTGGCGAAGGTGCTTTCGATGGGGTTGGTCGTGCGCAGGTGTTTCCAATGCTCTGCCGGGAAGTCGTAGAAAGCCAGCAGCGTGTCTCGATCCTTGCGCAGGCAATCGGCGGCCTTCTCGTATTTCAGCGCGTAGCTCTCGATGAAGGCGTCGAACGCCAGCTCGGCTGTGGCCTTGGTTTCGGCCATCCAGATCTCCTGCAACGCGCGTTTGGCTTTCGGCTGCTGGCTCTTCGGCAGCTTGGCAAGTACGTTGGCGGTCTTGTGCACCCAGCAGCGCTGCTCGCGCGTTTTCGGCCAGACCTCACCGGCCGCCTTCCAGAACCCGAGTGCGCCATCGGCGATGACGAGCTGCGGGGGCACGTCGAGCCCGCGCCGCTTCAGGTCGAGCAGCAGATCGCGCCAGTCGTGCGCGCTCTCACGGGCGCCATCGGTGAAGCCGACCAGTTCCTTGCGGCCCTCCGGCGTCGCGCCGATCAGCACGAGGATGCACTGCTTTTCGTCTTCGAGGCGGGCTTCGAGATGGATGCCATCAGCCCAGATGTAGACGTAGCGCTTGGCCGACAGATCGCGCTTCTGCCACGCGCCGTGCTCGTCGAGCCAGCCGTCCTTCAGTCGGCCGATGGCGGATGCCGACAACCCGGCAGCATCCTTGCCAAGCAGCGCCGCCAGCGCTTCGGAGAAGTCGCCAGTCGAAATACCCTTCAGATATAGGATCGGCAACAGCGTTTCGATCGACTTCGAGCGGCGCATGTAGGGCGACAGGATCGACGGCGAGAACCGGATGCGGCCAGGATCGGCAGCGGCCACCTCACGATCGCGTACACGTGGCTGGCGGACGGCGACCGGACCGATGCCGGTCATCACCTCGCGCTCCGGCAGGTGACCGTGGCGGACGACGCGCTGGTGGCCGTCCCGGGTCTTCAAATCGGCATGCTGGCCGAGAAAGTCCGCGACCTCAGCCTCGACCGCTTTGGCGAGAAGGGCACGTGCCCCGTTGCGCAAGACTTCTGTGAGTTGATCGTCGAAGATTCCTGGCTGAATCAGTTGGATGACGTTATCGTTGGACACGGCATATCGCTCCTTCGGTGGAGAAGTGGAGGCGTCAAGCACCCCCACGATATGCCGCCTTCCCGATTCCCGCCGTCACCAACTTTCGGCGACAGCTCCCCAGAGCCTTTTAAGCAGCGCTACGTCTTTCGCACCCCAGTCCATGGCAGATATTATAGCGCTGACTGCCAGACACCGGCTAGTCTAGTCTTCGTCCGGCTCGCGTACGACTGCCGGTTCGTCGGCGTCATCCTCCTCTTCGTCGTCCTCTTCGTCCTCCTCGTCTTCATCTGGATCTCGGGGCGGCATCACGGCGCCCATAAGCACAAGCGACGTCCAGTCGATCGCTGTGATGAAAAATGTTTCGGAGGTGTGTTGCTTCATGTTGTTGGTACTCCTCGAAAAGCATGCGCAGTCGAATATTCCTGACGGACGACATCCGGATGTCCAGAGCGCGATCGCTCCAAAGTGACGGCGATCAGATCGACAGCAGCGGCAAGGGGCGGCACCCCACACAACCGGCGGCGTTTACGAATACTTTGTGCCCAAGGACGCATCACGTTCTATGTTCACCAAAACTTCGCCGGCAGTGATTTCGGGATCTCCAAGATCGAGGTCATGCAGACTTGCTTGAACAAACTCCAGTATCTTGGCGTTCGCTGCATTGGCGCTTTCGCGGTCCTCGAATATCATCACAGCGACACCAACGCCGTTGCCCCCATCCAGCACATAGTAAGATCTGAATCCGCGCGATTGACTTAGGATCTGACCGATGCCGCTCTTGGCGCGGCGGGCAGCGTCCGCAACCGAACGAACTTTGGTGTACTTGCGAATGACCATGTACATGAGGCCACCACGCGTCACAGTTCCCGCCCCCACGCATCAAAGCATATCGGGTCCCAGTTGGACTAGGGCCTACTTCCGAGATGGGTCAAAAACGCCGGTTGGCGGGCCGCGCGACACGCCTTGCTCCAATGAGCCATCCTCGCCCCGCAAGCGGGGCGAGGTGCTGAGGCTCAGGAGCCCTCGAACTTGAACGATACGTTGAGCTTGACGCGATAGGCCTCTACTTTTCCCTTGGCATCCAGTTGCATATCGAGTTTGACGACCTCCGCAATGCGAAGATCCCGGAGAGATTGTGCAGCTTGCTCGACCGCATTGGCGGCCGCCTTTTCCCATGAGTCGTTGCTGGTACCGATCAGTTCAATGACCTTGTAGACGCTATCAGGCATGTCGTCCTCCTGTTCGGTATGAAGCAGGAAGCAGGTGCTCCCTGCCGTCGTGAAATCTAGCATCAGGATATCGGCGCTGACACGACGCGATTGTCTCGGGGACATCGCCCGGAGCCGAAAAGGGGCAAACTGCATTCGGCGGGGATGGCGGCTTTTGGTCCCTTAGCAGACGTACCTTCCGTCTTCGTCAATGTCCGATTTCGGTGGGTGGCCTCAACCGATCGACGCAACACTTTATCTTAAAAGGGAAAGATGGAGTGTGACGATGGATCAAGGCTTTCGTCGAAGGTTTACGGCGGCCGAGAAGACGGAGTTATGGGACCGATGGCAGCGCGGGGAGTCGCTCAAGGCGATCGGGCGGGCGTTTGGTAAGCCTTCATCGTCGATATATTTCCAGGTGTCGCCATACGGTGGAATTCGTCCAGCTCCTCGACGTCGCTCGCGATTGGCGCTGACGCTCTCGGAACGCGAGGAGATATCGCGAGGCATTGCGCTACATCGATCGGCCCGCTCGATGGCTGGGTTGCTGGGCCGCTCGCCTTCGACGGTGAGCCGGGAAATCAACCGGAATGGCGGCTATGATGGCTACCGAGCGGCTTTGGCGGATGACAAGGCCTGGGCCCGAACCCGTCGCCCGAAACGCTGCAAGCTGGCGACCAATGCCTGGTTGCGACAGGCGGTGGCCAGCAAGCTGAGATTAAATTGGGCGCCCGAGCAGATAGCCGGCTGGCTTAATTAAAAGAGCCCATCCTGAAGACGAGCGTTATCACGTGTCCCACGAGACGATCTATCGCAGTCTATTTGTTCAAGCCCGCGGGGTGCTTAAGAAAGAGCTGCTTTGCCATCTTCGGTCGAAGCGCACGATCCGTCGATCGAAACAGGCGGGTCTCATCAGCGATGGACGGGGGCAAATCAAGGATCTCGTCTCGATCCGTCAGCGACCGGCAACGGTTGAAGATCGGGCGGTGCCTGGCCATTGGGAGGGCGATCTCCTGTCCGGGTCGAAGAACAGCTATATCGCGACCCTGGTCGAGCGTCATACCCGTTACGTGATGCTGGCAAAGGTGGCCAACAAGGACACCCAGACGGTCGTATCCGCACTCATCAAGCAGGCAAAGAAGCTACCGAGTGAACTGTATAAATCGCTGACCTGGGATCGGGGCAAGGAACTCACGGATCATCGACGATTTACGCTGACGACCAGCATCGATGTTTACTTCTGCGATCCGCAAAGCCCGTGACCTTGCCCCCAAGTTTTATCCAGTTCTGAGTTCGCTCTTGCCGTTGGATTTGCCCGGTTGGGCGGTGGCAGCGACGGGAGCTGGCGCGGAGCCTTCGGCATAGCGCAGCGCCAGATCCCGGCGCGGATAGCAGGTCATGGCAAAACTCGGACGGAGTTCTCCACCCGAGCTGCGAGTGTGGTCGTGTGTGGTTGTAGTCGGCCCGCCAACACCCGAGGAGCGACGCGAGCCTGGGCCAGTGACGTGAACAGCGTCTCGTTCAACAATTCGTCTCGCAGCCGGCCGTTGAAGCTTTCAATGAAGGCGTTCTGCGTAGGCTTGCCCGGCGCAATGTAATGCCATTCGATACGGCTGTGATCCGCCCATGCAAGAATGGCGTTGCTGGTGAGTTCGCTGCCGTTGTCGCTGACCACCATCCCGGGCTTGCCGCGCTCAATCATCAGCCGGTCCAGTTCTCGCGCCACGCGGATGCCGGAGAGCGAGGTGTCGGCCACCAGCGCCAGGCACTCGCGGGTACAATCGTCGACGACAGTCAAGATGCGGAAGCGGCGGCCGCAGGTCAGTTGGTCCGACACAAAGTCCAGCGACCACCGGTCGTTCGGCGTCATCGGAACCAGCATCGGCGCCCTGGTCCCGATCGCCCGCTTGCGGCCACCACGGCGGCGCACCGTCAGCTTTTCTTCCCGATAGAGCCGGAACAGCTTTTTGTGGTTGATCAGATACCCCTCCCGCCTGAGCAGAATATGCAGCCGCCGATAGCCGAAGCGGCGGCGCTCCTGGGCGATCGCCCTCATGCGCTGGCGAAGGCTGGCATCGTCAGCCCGGGTCGTCCGATATCTCATGGTCATGCGGCAGCAGCCGATGGCTTTACACGCCCGCCGTTCGCTCATCCCGAATGCCTCTCGCAGATGGACGACAGCTTTCCGCTTCCCCGCGGGCGTCACCACTTCTTTCCCAAGAGGTCCTTCAACGCCGCATTGTCCAGCATGGCGTCGGCCAGGAGCCGCTTCAGCTTCGCGTTCTCGTCCTCCAGCGTCCTCAGCCGCTTGGCCTCCGAGACGTCCATCCCGCCAAACTTGGCCTTCCATTTGTAGACGCTGGCGTCGCTGACGCCGTGCTTGCGGCACAGATCGGCCACCGAAACCCCGGCCTCGTGCTCCTTCAAGATCCCGATGATCTGCTCTTCCGTAAAACGACTGCGCTTCATGCTCTGGTCCTCGTCTTGGGCCAGAGCGAACTTCAAACTGGATTAAGCCCGGGGGGCAAGGTCACCCGTGGCAGCGGGGGTCGAATGAGAACACCAACGGCCTGCTCCGACAATACTTCCCGAAGGGCACCGATTTGTCGGTGCACTCGCAAGCCCATCTGAACAAAGTGGCTCGCCAGCTCAACGAGCGACCACGTGAGACCTTGCATTTTGAAACACCGGCAGAGAGATTTAACGCCTGTGTTGCGTCGACCGGTTGAGCCGGCAGTCTTAAGCCGACATTATCGCCGATTCAAAGAATGGAATCTGCTGCCTCACTGATTAGGGTTGGTCGAAATGGACCAGTTAGCCGACTGATCAGGTTTCGAGCAAAATGGAGCCAGTTGGCCGACTGATAAGGAAATTCTACAAAGCTTGATCAGTCCGACAAAAAACCTATCAGTGAGGCTCAGCACCTCGGCCTTGGCGCGATTTTGTCGGGGTCAAAGCGAGCTTGGTCTTCAGAGGCAGAGAGGGCCGGCCTATTCCAGACCTCGGTGGGCCTTGCCCCGTCGGCAAACGTTCGCGCGCCTTCTTTTCGGTTTCGAGACGCCTGAAAGTTTCAGATATCCCGCCTGTCTACATTATGCTATCTGCCGTGCATGTAATGCATTACAGATCGGGGGTTTTCGATGACATCGATGGACCGCAAGGTGGCCGTCATAACCGGTTCGGCATCGGGGATCGGAAAGGCCTGTCTTGAACGGCTGCTATCGCAAGGAGTGGAAGTTTTCGCGCTTGACCGCGACGAAGTGGCGTTGGCACGTTTGAAGGCGGCAAGCGAAGGCAAGCCGCTTCATACTGTTGTCGTGGATATCGGGAGCGAGGAAAGCGTTCGTTCGTCGATCGAGCAGATCAGCAAGGTCACATCGCGAATTGACTATCTGATTAATTCGGCCGGAATAGATCATCTCGACCGGATTGCGGAATGTAGTTTTTCCGACTGGCGAAGGATCCTGTCGGTGAATCTCGACGGCACGTTCCTGATGTGCCAAGCGGTCGTCCGCAAGATGATCGCGCAACGAAGCGGTCGCATCGTCAACGTCGCGTCCTGGCTGGCGAAGGCCGGAATGGCCGGGCACGGGCCTTACGCGGCTTCGAAATTCGGGATCGTGGGTCTAACCCAAAGCCTGGCGAAGGAGGTTGCCGATCTCGGGATCACCGTGAATTCGGTTTGTCCCGGTCCGGTCGAGCATACGCAAATGAGAGCAGAGGCGGATACGCAATCGCTGGCGCGAGGGCTTTCAACCGCCAAGGACCGCCTGCATTTGATTCCGATGGGCCGTATGGCCGTGCCGGACGATGTCGCCGGCGTCATCCTGTTCCTGTTGTCGGATGATGCGGCCTACATGACCGGACAGGCGATAAACGTGACCGGTGGTCTTTGGATGAACTGACGATCATAGACGGCGCTACCGCGACGGCGCGCGGGGCGGTGCTGTCGTGCTGCGGATCACGAGGCCGGTTTCGAAAACGGTTCTGGACGGCAGCTCCGTGCCTAGGCAAAGACCGACGATGCATTCGGCTGCCGTAATGCCCATCTCCTTTGAGGGCACTTCCACCGTGCTCAGTGGCGGATCGAGATGCTCCGCAATTTCCAAATCGTCGAACCCCATGATGGACAGATCACTTGGGACGCTGATCGATCGGGACTTGCATTCCTGCAAGGCGCCGATGGCGAGCATGTCGCTGCCGCACACGAGCGCCGTGGGTCCGAGCGCACGATCAAGCATGCTGCGCAGCGCGGACCTGCCGCCCGCAATGGTGTAGGGCGCCTCCTCGACCCAACCTTCCGTCTCAAGTCCATTTCTCTGCATGATGGCTTCATAGCCCCGACGCCGCGCCAGGGCGCGGTCGTTACGTCGCGTTGTAATGCCCGAAAGCATAGCTATTCGGTGATGCCCGAGTGCAATCAGGTGATCCACAGCACTCTCGATCGCTTTGACGTTATCGAACCCGACATTGTTGGTGTTATCGGTTGGATCGACGACATAGGTATTGACGGTGGGAACGCGCGAGGCCGCCAGAAAATTCGACAGACGCTTGTCGCGGACCTTTCCAACCAGCACCAAACCCTGCGCGCCCTGACGGATGAGCCGAATGGCCTGCTCCGCCTCGACATCGAGGTCGTATTCGCTGGTGGCGAGCAGAGCGAAAAATCCATGCTTGGCCAGAGCTTCCTGAAGCCTCCCGTAGAACTCCGCATATAGCGCGTAGCTGAGAGTAGGGACGACCACACCGATCAAGCGCGTCTGGTTTTGCCGCAAGGCGCGCGCGGAATCGTTCGGAATGAAGCCGAGCTTTTCAATCGCGGCCTCTACCCGCTCTCTCACTTCCGGCCGGACGAGGCTGGGCGTGTTCAGCGTTCGCGAAACCGTCGCGGTCGAAACTTCGGCCAGCCGCGCGACATCGCTGGTCGTGGCGCTGTTCAAGCTGCCCGGCAATTTAACGGCCCGCCGCCGCCTTTTTTCAACCAACCGTTCCCTCATCGGACGAATCTCGAAGCCAATTAAAGACGTTTATCACAAAGCTTGACGGGATCTCCAAATAATGTAATCCATTACATCATAAGATTGAAAAACATTGAAAAACGGAGGGATGCGCTATGGACAGGCGAGGCTTTCTGAAGACGGCGGGTCTGCTTGGCTTGGGAGGGCTCGGGGCGTTGAGCGTGCCGCGAACGGCCGCCGCTGCCTCCAGCAAAATCTGGTTCAACACCCTTTTTCATGGCGGTGATGCCGATGCCATGGAGACGATCGTCAAGAGCATACGAGACAGCAATCCCGATCTTACGATCGACCTGACCCAAGGCGGCTGGACCGAATATTACGCCCAACTTTACAATTCTGTCGTCGCGGGCGAGGCGCCTCAACTCGGCATCGTCGACGACTTTCGCTACGAGTCGGTCGCCAAGGTCCTTTACGACCTGACGGACACTCCTGGCGGCAATCTGGTCGATCAAATCGGCAAGCCGGACGACTTCGCGCAGTGGAATATTTCGCTGGTAGGCGGAAAACCGCTCGGACTGCCGCTCGATCAAAACGGTTTCGGCATCTACTACAACAAGGAAATTTTCAAGAAAGCCGGGCTCGATCCCGAGCATGCTCCGCAAACGCGTGAGGAATTCGAGGCAGCCTGCGAGGCAATCAAGAAGAGCGGCAAAATCGCCTATCATCCGGCCTTGAGCGGCGAGACGCGCTTCATTCGCCGAGCCTGGCTTGCGCTGCTATGGAGCGCAAACGGCACCTACATCGATAATGGGAAGGCCACCTTCAACACCGACAAAGGGCGCGAAGCACTGCAATATCTTGTCGACGTGGTTGGCAAGCGTGGCTGGAACAAGCCGGGCACCAACGGCATCAACCAGTTCCTCGCGGGCGAGCTAGGGATGCTGCAAAATGGCACCTGGTTCTATCTGACGCTCGAAAAGTCGAAAGTCAACTATGGCTGCTTCATGCCGCCCAGGTTCTTCGAAAAGCAGGTCTCTTGGGGCGGCTATCACCTCATCGTGCTGCCGAAGCAGCCCGAAGGAAAAGAGACCGCCTCGAAACTTCAGGCGAGCGCCAAATTCCTCAAAGCCTTTCTGCCCTTCTACTCTACTTGGGGCCAGCTCGGTGGCGCGGTGCCGCTACTCAACGCTGCGATTGCCGACCCGAAGCTTCATGAGAGCAAGGTGTGGGCCAAGCAGCTCAAGACGTTCTCTGATGCAGCCGCCAGGGGGATCATCCAGGCCGAACCGCGTCATCCGAAAATCACAGATGTCGATCTGGCCGTCGAGCCGTTCACGCAACAGGCTTTTAATGGCACGATGAGCGTCAAGGATGCCTTGGATAAAGCCGAAGTCGAAGTGAACAAGGTCTTGGCCGCCTCCTGAAAACAGAGGGCGCCGAGCCCGGCGTCGAGCGATGCGAAATTCAACAAATGATGCCGACAGGCGGGATCTGGTTGCCGGCATCCTTTTCCTTCTGCCCTATCTTGCGCTGTGGGTGACGTTTGCCGTCCTGCCCGTGGGCTACGGCTTCTACATCAGCTTGCATAAATGGGATCCGCTTGGCAGTTCTCGTTTCATCGGTTTTGGCAATTACGTTGAGCTGTTTGGCAATGGACGATTCCTGAACGCCCTGAAGAACACGTTCGTCTATGCGGCCTGGGCGATCCCGCTGACTCTGATTTTGGGAATGGCGTTCGCGCTGTTCCTCAAGCACGTCAAATTTCGCGGCGCCGGCTTTGTCGAAGGTTCGCTGTTCTTTCCATATCTGCTGAACGTTTCCGTCGTCGGCATCGTCTGGAATTTTCTGCTCGATCCGAATGTCGGGATCATCCCGTACTTCATCCGTGCGATCGGACTGACTTCGCCCGAATTCCTCAACAATCCCTACCTCGTGATTCCCACCATCGCTTTTGTCTCTTCATGGTGGCTCTCGGGATATCGCATGATCATCTTCCGGGCAGGGCTAAACGCCATTCCAGAGGAGCTTTACGAGAGTTCGACACTGGACGGCGCAACGCCCTGGCAACAGTTCCATCTCATCACGCTTCCTCTGATGAAGCCTTCCATCCTGTTCGCGGGCATTCTTACCCTGGTCTCGGGGCTTTGCATGCTGGGCCAGGTGCTCGTGATGACGAACGGCGGTCCCGGAACGTCGTCGGAAGTCCTGGCGCTCTACATGTACCGAACGGCATTTGAGTCGTTCAATTTCGGTCAGGCAGCGGCCGTAGGCTTTATCCTGTTCGCCATTGTGTTCTCGATCAGCATGACGATGATCCGCTGGCTCGGGCTGCGGTCGGAGCTCAACTGATGATGAAAGCGTATCCTATTTCTGCCCTGAAATGCACCGCCTATTATGCGCTGGCGGTTGTCTGGATCATCCCGATCATTTGGATGGCGATTACTTCGGTAAAACCGACATCCGAGGTCATGAGCTTCACCCCGAACTGGGTGCCGTCGCAGATCACGTTCGAACATTTCTGGGCCCTCCTGGACCGGCGCCCGTTCTTTCTCTGGCTCGCGAACTCGCTGCAGGTCGCCTTGCTGGCGACCGTCATCACCATCGTGGTGACGACATTCGCCGCCTATTCGCTGGCCAGATTAAAGTGGGTTGGACGCGATGTGGTGTTTGCGATCCTGCTCTGCGCTATGTTCATTCCGTGGGAAATCAATTCCATTCCGCTGTTCTTCCTGGTCAAGGACATGGGGATTCTCAACACGTTCCTGGCCGTGGCACTGCCGTTGTCGGCGCTGCCGGTGAGCTTGTTCCTGCTTCGTCAGTTCTTCATCAATATTCCGACCGATCTCGAAGAGGCCGCCAAGATCGACGGTTGCGGTCATTTGCGAATTCTCTGGCACATCATCATTCCCGTCTCGCTGCCTGCCTATGGCGCGCTCGCGATCTTCATCTTCATTTTTTCCTGGAATGAATTTTTTTGGTCGCTTGTCGCGCTGCAGCGCTCGGGCGTGCGCACGCTGCCGATCGGGCTAAAGACGCTCGTTGCGGCGTCCGACATTCAATACGACCTGTTGATGGCTGGATCTTTCTTGGCGACCATTCCGGCCCTCATCGTCTTTCTCATCCTGAAACGACAGGTTATTGCCGGAATTTCGATGGCCGGCGTCAGACGCTAGAACCGAGAAGGAGAAACTCATGTCTCGCACTTCGAAATTCATCGCCACGGGCGTCATCCCCGCATGCCTGACACCATTCAAGGAGGATCTCTCGATCGATGAGGCAGCGTTTCGCGGCCATCTGAAGGATATCGCCTCCGTCGCGGGAATCAGCGCAGTCTGCGCTAACGGTCACGCCGGCGAGGTGTCGTCGCTGACTTTCGACGAGCAGCGCCGAGTGGCCGCAGTCACAAAGGAAGTTCTTGGTGATCGCGTCCCCACGGTGATCGGCGTTTTTACGAATTCGAGCATGCAGGCCGCAAGGCTGGCGCGCATGGCCCAGGACGAAGGCGCCGACGCGCTGTTGGTGTTCCCGCCCGATATTCTTGGCCTCGAAGGTCACATGCGGCCTGCGAGCATCATCGAGCACTTCAAGTATATCTGCGCTGCGAGCGACCTGCCCATTATCGCGTTTCAATATCCGTTCCTGTCGCGCCTGAGCTATCCGCTCGAGACGTTGCTCGAACTGTGCCACCGCTATCCGCAAATCCGCGCGATCAAGGACCAGTACGGCGACGGCAAAGTGCACGAGCGTCACATCCGCGAGTTGGCGGTTCTGGACAAGCCGGTGAATGTTCTGACCACCCACAGTACCTGGCTTTTGGGATCGCTTGCGTTGGGCTGCCAGGGCATTCTCTCCGGTGCCGGCAGCGTCATCGCCAATCTGCAGGTCGCGCTGTTTCAAGCGGTCCAAGCTGGCAATATGGACAAGGCGCGCGAAGTCAACGATCGGATTTTCCCGACCGTCAGAGCCTTCTACGACTCGCCACTGTTCGACCAGCACAATCGTATGAAGGAAGCGCTGGTCATGCTCGGCCGCCTCGAGCGGGCCGTGGTTCGCCCGCCGCTGGTCAAGCTCACCCAAGAAGAGATCGAGAAAATCAGGCACTTCATCGATCTGGCCGGTCTCCGTGCCGAAAACGCCTACGCCAAGGTTGCGTGATGGCGGATATCAGTGCCGAGGCCGAGAAGTTCTACGTCAAGCTCGGGGATTTTGCCGAGTTCAGCAAGACCATCAGCGAATCCGACATCTATTTGTATGCGGGTTTGACGGGGGACTTTTCGCCCAACCACATCAACGAGGCCGAGATGCGCAAGACCGCCTATGGGAAGCGCATGGCGCATGGCGCGATGCTGATCGGCTTCATGTCGACGACGTCGACGATGGTCGCCGAACGGGCGGCACGGGACAGTATTTCCGAAAGCCCGGTATCGCTTGGCTACGACCGGGTCCGGTTCATTGCGCCTGTATTCATCGGCGACACCATCACCGTCAGGTATGAGGTCGCCAGCATCGATCTCGGGAAGCGCAGGGCGGTCTCCGATGTCACGATCACCAATGACGATGGCAAGGTCGTCGCTGTGGGTCAGCACATTCTGAAATGGGTACCGCGTGGCTGAAGCAGATCGCGGGCGTCATTCGGCCATCGGCCGGATGACGATGGAAGGGAATATCGCAAAATGACTCCGATGCTTGATGGAATAAAGATCGTCGCCTTTCACCACTTCCTTATGGGCCCGCTGGGCGGGCAATTCCTGGCCGACCTCGGCGCCGATGTGGTGGCGGTCGAACAGACGGATGGCGCTTTCCAACGGCATTGGAGCGGAGGCGAGAGTTTCGTCGAAGGTGAGTCGATGCTGTTTGCCTGCGCCAACCGCAACAAGCGAAACATCGCGCTCAATCTGCGATCCGACGAAGGCCGCGAGATCGCCCATCGGCTGGTCGCGCAATCGCATGTCGTGATCGAGAACTTCCGGCCCGGCGTGATGGACCGTTTGGGTCTCGGATTTGAAGACGCTAAGAAGCTGCGCCCGGACATTATCTATGCGTCGGCGACGGGTTATGGCGTCGATGGACCTTACAAGGAACGTGCCGGGCAGGACCTGTTGCTGCAAGCGATTTCCGGATTGGCAGCGGTCACCGGAAAAGGTGAGGGTGATGCGCGCGCCGTCGGCTGTTCAGCTGTAGACCATCACGGCGCAGCATTGCTGGCCAATGGCATTTTGGCCGCACTTGTTCGGCATGGGCGCACCGGCCAGGGATGCCGGGTCGAGGCGACCTTGCTTGGCGCGGCGATCGACATTCAGACCGAAGCCATCGTCGCATATTTGAATAGCCAACACCCGCCGAAATCGATCCGGCAGGAGGAATATGTATCGGGCTGGCTGATGCAGGCACCTTATGGGATCTACCCGACCGCCGACGGGCATATCGCCCTCTCGAGGGTGACGTTGGTCGGGCTGGCCGAAGTGCTGGAATGCCCGGAACTCGCGGAGATCGGCGAGCATGAGCTGTTTTCGCGCAAGGGCGAGATCTCGCGGCTAGTAGCAAAACACACGATCAGGTTCAGCGTGGCTGAACTCGAGGCGCGGCTCACAAGTCGTGATTTCTGGTTCGCCGCCATCAACGACTACGGACAAATGGCGTGCGACCCCCAGGTCGTGGCGGCCGGCCACATCACGACCATTCCGTCAGCCGCGAGCGGCCGACCGATCAAGCTGACGGCTCACCCGATCAAATATGACGGCGAACGGCCCGGCGTACGACTGGCGCCGCAACCGCTGGGCGCGCAGAGTCAGGAAATCCTGCACGAACTTGGATATAGCCCCCAGCAAACCCGGGCGCTGGTGGAGAGCAAAACGGTTGGAATTGGCACACCGCTGAATGATGCGGCTGAGTGAGGAAGAAGCTTCTTGCGAACGTGCTGACTGGCTCGATGTACAGAAATCGTGGCCTCCCCTCAAACCGCGTCAGTTGAGCGCGGTTAGAGGGCGCACGATCGTCATGAAGGTGCTGCACGCGGCTTCACGGTCGCAGCAAGTTTGGCTTCGAAATGAGATAAGGCCAGCGACGAGTTGCGGCAGGCCCTTTCACTGGCTTTGGCGGTATTCGTTACGCTCAAATCGTCCGACTGCATGATGTGACTTTCGAACAATTCGACAAGTTCGAAACCGCGCTGGTCGACTGCTAGACCTATAGTCTAGTCGAAATTGCGGTTGACGCAGAAAAGCGTGAGGCTTTTCTCGTCCTCAGCAAGTACGGCGGCGCTGACGATGTCGGGAAACCGTCCACCATCAATGTGTTGTCGGCTTTCACTCCGGTACGGCGCGCGGAACATCGGCGACATCGTCAAGGTCAGGCGCCTGGCCGTATCCCATGCGTTTAATCTGCTCATGTACCCGCGCCATTTCAGCGTCGCTGAGGCGCGGCGGCTCGCCGATAGCCAACGCATGGACATACATCTTCGCCAGCGTCTCCACTTCCACGGCGAGCCAAAGGGCCTTTTCAAACGTCTGGGCCGTCACGATCAAGCCGTGGTGGCCAAGCAGGCAGGCGTTGCGATCTTCGAGTGCCTTGAGGGCGTAGTTTGATAGCGCCTGCGTGCCGAAACAAGCATAGGGCGCACAACGGACATCGTTGCCACCCGCAACTGCGACCATATAGTGAAAGCACGGAATGCCACGCTCGTGAACGGCGAGAGTTGTGCTGAAGGTGGAATGCGTATGGAGCACGACGTTGACGTCTTCGCGTGCTCGCAGAATATCGCGGTGAAAGCGCCATTCGGATGAAGGCCGATGGTTGCCCTGGTAGTTCGCGGCAAAATCCATCGCAACAATGTCCTCTGGCCGCATCCGATCATAGGGCAGGCTGGTAGGCGTGATCAGCATGCCGTTTGGAAGCCGGTGCGAAAGATTGCCGGATGTGCCCTGATTGAGACCGTTTCGATTCATCTCCCTGCAGGTATCGAGAATGCCTTGGCGGAGATCGGCATGATTGTGGTCTGTCATGAAGCGGGCTCCGAGAAAGCGATCCAGGACTGGTAGGCGGCGAAAACGTCGCGCGGTTCGAACCCATCGTTGCTGAGTGACGTGACGGCTTCAAGTACCACGCTCGAAACCGGCAGCGTACGCGAGAAGCGCCGCCACAGCAGCGCGGCGCCCAGCGCCGTTCCGTCCGGGGACTGACTCACCCAGACGCTCTGCGAGGGTCGCAAGGTCGCAAGGCAGCGGGCGAAGGGCAGGTTTGCGGCAAAGCCACCATCGATGACTATGCGTTTTGAGCTCTCGAGCGTATCAAGACAGCGGTTTGCGCTGAATGCTGCGTAGAGCACAGCCAATGCCTGCCATTCGGCAGGCGTTTCGGGGGGCGGCCCGATGACCCGTCCGCGGCGAGCAGCGCCTGGAAACAATCCATCATCGCCCATGAATGAGGGGACCGCCAGGGTCCCCCTCGACAGCAGGGTTGGTAATGCGGCAAGGACGGCTGCATCAGAAGCACGATTTTCCCCGCGGATCAGGTCGTATTCGCGGCCGGTCGCGATCAATGTCGAGGGCGCATTCTCACCATCGACATCGATATTGAGAACCATCGCGCGCGCGCAATCGAGTTTGTCCAGGGAGAGGCCGCGCTGAAAGCCAATCATCCAAGTACCGGTCGATAGGATCGAGGCATCGGCCATGCCGGCGGCCTTGTAACGAAACAGGTTGGCGTTGGAATCATGCACGCCACAGAGGGTTTCGGTCGAGTGAGCCAAGCCGGTGCGCCTGGCTACGGACTCCGAAACCGTCCCTAGCACCGCACCGGCGGGTACGCATTCGGGCAGCAGATGGCTCCAGCCGCGGTTGCGCATAAGAGAAGAAGGCTGATGCTGGATGAGGTTCCAGATATGGCTCTGAGCCGCGAGCTGCGAGATTTCACTGGCCGCACGTCCGCCAAGCCGCATGGCGAAAAACTGCGCGGTGGTCAGATAGGTTTTTGCGCGGGCGAATTCGACGGGATACGCGCTTTCCTGCCACAGCAGCTGCTTTCCGAGCCGCATCGCGCCTCCGATTCCACAAAACACCTCATCGTAGCCGGGCGCGATCCGGGCATAGGCTTCATCGATTGCCGGCGGAGAGACGGCATCATAGTCCATCATCGGCAGCACTGGCATGTCACCGTCGACGAGAACCGCGCCGCACCCATGCGCAGCCACGATCACGGCGCCAATGGCATGGCGTTGAGACACGACGGCAAGGGTATCGAGAAACCATTCTTCTAACCCGCCAAGATCATAGGCGAGGTACGAACCCTGAGTCATCGACACATTCGGAATCGCATATGTTTCGAGTGGCCAGCCGTCCTCGCTCGCCACTAGCAGTTTGAGATTGGTCTTGCCAATGTCGAGAACCGCGATAGGGGGCGAGACGATCGAGCGCATCATCGCTGGCTACCGCGGCGCTTTGCCGGCAAAATGAGGAACCGCCGCGACGGCAATCAAGATTCCACCCCAGATCGCCAGCGTGAGGAATTGGCTGAGGTTCAGAAGGTTGAATGCCGAGGAGATCACCTGAAGGATGATCAGCGCAAGCAATAGCCCGCCGACTTTGCCGAAGCCACCAAACGGATCGATGCCGCCGAGGACGCCCGCGAGAATGGTGACCAGCAGATAGCTCTCTCCGTATGCCGCGTTGGCCGAATTGAAACGTGCCAACATGACCACCGCAGCCACGCCCGCAAGCAAGCTGGAAAACACATAGAGTTTGAGGAGGACGGCGCGGGTATCGACGCCGGAGTAGCGGGTCGCCTTCTCGTTCGAGCCGATCATGTAAACCTTTGCCCCGAACGGCGTCGCGTTCAGCATGAGCGCGACGGGCAGGGCGCAGAACGCAAGTACGATCAGAGCAAAGGGTACCCCGAAAACCGTTCCATTGCCGATGAATACAATGGGCTCCGGAAATCCGGAGATGACGTTGCCGCGCGACAGGCCGATCGCGATGCCCTTGCAGAGCGTCATCGTGCCGAGCGTGGCCAGGATCGGCGAAACGCCGAGATAGGCAATGACAAAACCATTGAGGAGGCCGACCAATGCGGCCACTGCGAATCCCGCGGCGATCGCCAGCACCTGAATGCCGACCCAGGCAAGGCCCTGACTCCCCGGGATGTAGCGCGTCAGCAGGAAGGCGATGGTCAGTCCGGACAGATTGGCGGTCGCGATGATGGAAAGATTGAGTCCGCCGGATAGCAAGGCCAGCATCATCGCAAGCGAGAGGATGCCGAGTTCTGGCATCTGGAAAGCCATGGATTGCAGCGTACTGACCGAGAAGAACCGGTCGCCGATCGTGACCGCGAACACCACCCAGAGCGCGAGCAACAGCAGGATGAGGGTTGCGACCGTGCCGCTGCCGGCGAGGCCGACCATACGCCGGCGAAGTGAGAGGGCGGGCGCATTGCTCATCGGCGCGCGCTCCGGCTTCGCCGCTCTCGCTGCGACCAGGCGGTCGCTGAGACCGAAATGAGAATAAACAAACCGACGAAAAACGGCGACCAGTATGACGACACGCCCAGCAAAATGATTCCATTTTGGAGCACCGCGAGCAGTGTCAGGCCTAAAAACGTGCCAAGGACGGTGCCGACGCCGCCCATCAGGCTGGCGCCGCCGAGCACGACGGCGGCAACCACATCGAGTTCCTTGCCGACCAGCACCGTCGGGGCAACGGACTGCGCGAGTTGTGCCTGGATCAGGGAGGCGATTCCGGCCATGACACCCATGTAGCAATAGACCAGTATGTTGAGGCCGAAAATGTGGAAGCCGAGCCGCTGCGCGGCATCGGCATTGCCTCCCATGGCATAGATTTGCCGGCCGATATTGGTTCGGTTGAGCAGGAGCCAGGTGACGAGAAACGCCAGCGCGAGCGCGAGGATCTGCAGGTTGACACCATACGAGCTATCCTTGCCCCATTCGAATTCGAACCAGAATATTCCGGTCGCAAACCAGTCGGGCAACGAATAGATGTATTTGCCGCCGGTGAAGAAGATCAGAAGCCCATAGAAAATGTTCAGCGTTGCGACCGAAACGATGATCGATGGTATTCGAAGTTTCTGGATGAAGATCGCGTTGAGGGCACCGAGCGCACCGCCGATCCCAATCGCGATGGCGAAGACGCTCATCCAGTTCGCGCCGTAAGCATTGGCAAGCGAGAGTGTGACATATTGCGCCACCGACGCGGTCGCGGTGAATGAGATGTCGATTCCGCCAGCGATCAGCACGACCAGTAGTCCGAGCGCCAGGATGCCGACGAAGGCGTAGGAGGTCAGCAGATCAAACAGATTCTGCATGGTCAAGAATTGGGCATTCGCGAAGCCCAAGCTAGCGCAGAGCCCGAGGATTACCATCAGCAGCCAGAACTCATGGCTGCGACGAAACCTGCCGAATGATGCAATGTGCGATTCAGGCATTGACGGCCTGCCGAAGCGCATCTTCGGAAGTGGCTGCGGTAGCCACGTCGGTTGTCAAACGCCCTTCCCGCATCACCAGCACGCGATGACTATGATAAAGGACCTCGGGGATTTCGTCTGATATCATCAGCACCGCGACGCCGTCGTGCGCCAACCGCCGGATGATTTCATAAATCCCGTCCTTGGCGCTAATGTCGACGCCCACGGTGGGACTATCGAGGATAAGCACCCGTGGGTTGGTCGCCATCCATTTGGCGAGCACGACCCGCTGCTGATTGCCCCCCGAGAGGGTCTTCACCGCGTTGGCCGGGTTGGAGACCTTGATCCCGAGTTCAGCAACCCACCGAGCAACATGGCTCTGTCGCGCGCGTGCAGCAATCAGGCCGAATGCGCCAGCCAGTTGGTCCAGCACCGTGAGCGTGACGTTCGCCGTGACGGACTGATTCAGGATGAGACCAAGCGTAAGCCTATCCTCGGATACATAGGCGATCCCTCGATGGATCGCCTCTGCATTGGTGCGGAGCGCGATCGACCGCCCGTCAAGCACGATGGTGCCGCGATCGGGCGGCTTCATGCCGAACAGCGACAGCGCGAGTTCGGTTCGACCCGAGCCGAGCAGACCGGTGAGACCCACCACTTCCCCCGCGCGCAACTGCAAGCTTACATCCTCATACTCACCCTCGCGCCCCAGACCCTTAACATCCAGCACGACCGGGCCAGCGGCAAGCTCAGGCGCCTGTACCTGATACTCGAAGGACTTACCGGTCATCAGGTGGCTCAGTTTCCGCCCATCGATTGTGTTTGCGGCAAAGGTACCGACTTTGGCGCCATCTCGCAGTACCGTTACGCGTTCGGCGATTTCAAGTACCTCGTCGAGACGGTGGCTGACAAAAACGACGCAAATGCCAGCACGCTTCAGCTCGCTCACGAGCTCAATTAGGGCGTTCACCTCGTGGCGGGTCAACGATGCCGTCGGCTCATCCATAATCAGGAGTTTGGCATCTGCAGCCAAGGCCCGGCAGATCGCGACCAACTGGCGTCGGGCAATGCTGAGCTCTGAGAGCTTCGCGTCCGGGTCGAATTCAACGCCGATCTTTGCCATTGTGGCCTTTGCGGTGGCGCGCATTGAGGCCCAGTTCACCGAATGGATGCCGCCAAGATGGTGCGCCATCGCTATATTCTCGGCGACGGTGAGGTTGGGGAATAGCGAAAGATCCTGATAGATGACCTGAATGCCGCAATGCGTGGAGTAGACCGGGTTTAGTTTGGGATATTCCTTCCCGGAAATTGCGATCCGGCCGCCAGGCTCTGCTGCCTCGACGCCCGAAATGATCTTGATCAGGGTGGACTTGCCGGAGCCGTTTTCACCGACCAGGCAATGCACCTCGCCGACTTCCAGAGTTAGATCGACGTCACGGAGCGCGTGCACGCCGCCGAAGCGCTTCGATATGCCGGACATCTCCAGGAAAGTCGCCAAAGGTTCGCCTGCAATGGACCGTTCGATCGTGCGATCACTCGAGTGGTAGGCATCCCGGCCGGGAGAGCCGGGATGCAGTGCGATGAGGCGGCTAAACCGGGGTCGGGCTAGAGCCCTCCGGCGATTAGCCCGTCGATCGTTTCCTTGTTGATGCGCATGATCTTGTCCACCTTGATCTGCTTTCCTGCGACGTCGACGGCTGCCTTGCCAAGGCCGGGTACATCGACGCCATCCGTCATTGGCTTGCCATCGAGCACGAGTTTGGCCACCGCGACCATAGCGTAACCCGCATCTGTGGGATTCCACAGGAAACCTTCGCGGATCGTATCATCCGCGATAAGCGACTTCGCCTGGCTCGGCAGCACGGTGCCGACCACGGCGATCTTCTTGCCAAGGCGTTGCTGACGCACAGCATTTCCGGCCCCGATTGGTCCGTTCGAACCGAAGCCGAGAATACCACGCAGGTTCGGATAGGCCTTGATCACGTCGAGCGTCGTGCGTTGGCTGGTGTCGATCTCGTCGGCGCCGGGGAAGCGGTCGGCGACCAGCTTCATTTTCGGAAAATTCTTCTGCTGGTAGGCAATCGCGGCGTCGGCCCATTTGTTGTGAAGCGGCGTCGTAAGAGTCCCGACATAGACAACATAATCACCTTCGCCGCCCATGTCCTTGGCGAGACGTTCCATCTGCACCTCGCCGAAGCGAACGGAGTCGATCAATTCCACATTCCAGTCACGGCCTTCCTGTTCCGGACCCTCATGCGTGATGACCTTGATTCCGGCGGCCTGGGCGCGCTTCAGCACGGGCTCGCAGACTTTTACATCAAGCGGCACCAGGCCGATCACGTTGACCTTCTTGGCAATCAGATCCTCAAGGAGCTTTACTTGCTGTGCCGGATCGACGTTCGCCGGGCCAACCATGGTGGCATTGATGCTGAAATCCTTCGCACCCTTCTGGATTCCCTTTTCAAGTGCGTTGAACCACGGAATTCCCGCGATCTTCACGACCGTGACCATTTCCTTTTGGGCTTGCGCAAAGGCAAAGCCCGGAAAGCCGGCACCGGCCAACGCGGACGTAGCACCGATCAGCTTGAGTGTCTGGCGTCTGTCCATTGTTCCCTCCCAGGAAACTATTTTGGATTCTGCACCCTTGACCAATCGCTGGGTGGGGGCAGTCGATCCTGTTCTTGCTTGGGGCAGAAAGTATTGCCTGTCCAACCGCAGGACCTCGAGGCAGATTAGAGACCGGCGCTCCAGAAGGTGTCAAGCAAGTGACATGTTCGCCAACCACCATCGCAGTGCGATACCTGATCTCGCCTTCGAGCTGCTGAGTGAGGACCTGCGAGCGATCGGCGTTCCTACAGCCATCATGTCTGCGAAGGAACGCCACGCCATCCGCCGGTAGAAAGTAAGTAGTCCCAGCCTCTGGCTTCAAAACTTAGCTTCAGCAAGCGGGCTTCGGTCGGCTTCGCACAGCGATTCACACTTTTCCCTGAGTGTCATTTTTTCCGTCACGCGCGTGGGTGCGACCATGAAAGGCCGGTTATGGCCAGCTTCGCCGTTGCACGATCCCTTGCCGGGCATGAACATCTGACTGTCATTGTTACGTTTTCCGCTTCCCGCAGTTGTCATCGTCCGGCCGTGCGTTCACATCATGTCTCGCGCCCGGGCGCCCGCCCTCGGCTTGTCAGCATCGCAGGTCGTATGCCATCCTAGCCCGGCACGCGCACGGGGAGGTCAATTCCCGGCATGGCTATGCGCCGCGTTAGGGTGGGCACACAAACTTTCAGGGAGAAACGTGGACGCTTCGCCTGGCGGGGCTGGCTTGCGCCGGTTTGCTGCTGTCGTCGGTGAGGGCTCTGGCAGGTCCCAAGGTCGTCTCGGCGCCGACCCGCCTGCTTCAAGCCGTGGTCGTCCGAGACCAAATTCTTTCAGTGGCCCAAGAAGGCAGGCCCCTACAGGATCGCGCTGGTCAACGGTTTCGTCGGCAATCCTGGCGGATCCAGATGGTGAAGACTGCCCTGGCTTTCGCCGACCAGCCGGGTATCAAGGAGTTCAAGGTTGTTTCCATCGGGACCGACGTGGCAGCACAACTCGGCGCGACGGAGGATTTCATCAACCAAGCTTCGACGCAATCGTCACCATAGCGGTCGCGCCCGACGGTTTTGATCGCATCATCCGTCTGGTCGACAAGAACAACGTCGTGGTGGTGCCGCAACGTCCTCGACACCGACAAGGTGATGATGGTAATGAGGACTTAGAAGGAAAAGGGCCGCATGTCGGCCAAATGGCTGATCGACGAGAGCGACAAGAAATCCGGCGACATTCTCGAAGTCCGCGGCTTGCCCACAAACTCTGTCGACCGCGACCGTCATCTCGGTTTTCGCGAGTCGTGGAATCGCCAAGGCAACGGCTTCAAAATCACCAAGATAGTTGGTAGTTCGGACACCGGCGACTCGCAGAAGGTGAATGCGGACGCGCTGGCCGTCCATGGCCATTACGACGGAGTATGCACCCAAGGCGGTTCCGATGGCACCGTGCAGGCGCTGATGGCGGCCAAACATCCCTTTGTGCCGAGGTCGGGCGAGGGCGAAAATGAGTAGCGCGAGCAGATCGCCGATCACGCCAAGGACAGACTGAAGGGCATGTCCTACGGCCAGTCGCCGGCGCTGGTGGCGATCGCTACCAAGGCGGAGATCTCGGCACTGTCGGGCAACGTCATGCCACAGCTGATCTCGATCCCGATACCAGTAGCGACGTACAAGGATCTCAAGCCGGGCACGAATTGTGGCCTGAGCTCAATGCCAACTTTTTTGCGCCGAACCAGTTCACACCGTGCGGTGTGAACTTCACTGCTCCGGAGATCTTGTCGCAGAGAACACCCAATGACGGCTTCAGCCCGGCATTCGCCGGGCCATCGTTGCGTGAAGGCCCGGCCATGCCGGCTGCCGACCCGACGCAATACGCCTTTCTAAAGCTTGCCGGCATCTCCAAGTGCTACGCCGATGTTCGCGCGCTGGAAAGCGTCGTCCTCGCCTGCGAGGCGCGGCAAGATCCACGCAGTGCTGGGCGAGAACGGCGCCGGCAAGTCGACCCTGATGAAGATCATTGCCGGTGTGGTGAAGCCCGACAGCGGCCGTATACACCTCGCGGGAAGCGAGGCAGCTTCGCCCACGCCGTCGGCGGCGAATTCGGCCGGTGTCGTCTGCATCTTCCAGAATTTAAGTGAAACGAACTGCCTTGCGCGGCGTCGTATAGGCGGAGACCACGCATGATGACCGACAGCCGCCCCTCGCGATCGGTAGTAACTGTTCGGGTTGAAGCTAGGCGATCAGGCGTGCAAAGCGCGCATCGTGCGTGACTTAGGGGAGCATCGTTCCTCCTTGTTGCCGCAGGTCGTGGGGCGCCCGACTGCCGGTTTCTGCTATCCTTGACGGCCCGATGGTATGAGCGGAACAGCCTTGCAAGGGGCGCGCATTCTTCGCGCCACGCTTGCCCCGCATCGATCGGCAGAGCACTTGGCGTGCACCTGTCCAGCGTTGCGCGCCTGGCCAAAGAGACGCCGGCCACACTCATCAGCCAGCCTTGGTGTGGCGGTCTCAGCGGGCGGCTCGCATGGTCGATCGACTTGCCGACGAGTAAGACGTGCGCAAGAGCGGCAGGATGTGGCGGCAAGTGGTAGGCATCGTCGCAGTAGCCGAAGGCCAATCGGGCCGTTAGCGGCCAGTTCAATCGTGAGGATCGTTTCCCTTCGGCTCTCGCAAGAACTTCGGCATGTGTCCACGCGTTTCACGGTCACGCGGGGCGGGGCGTTCTGACGGATCGCGGCCGAGCTTGGATTGCAGCTCGACGAGATCGGTGAAGACGTCGGCCTGGCGGCGTAGCTCGTCGGCGATCATCGGCGGCTGGCTCGCGATGGTGGAGATCACCGTGACCCGCACGCCGCGGCGCTGGACAGCCTCGACCAGCGAGCGGAAGTCGCCGTCGCCCGAGAACAGCACCATCTGGTCGATGTGCCCGGCGAGCTCCATGGCGTCCACGGCGAGCTCGATGTCCATATTGCCCTTGACCTTGCGCCGGCCGGAGGCGTCGATGAACTCCTTGGTCGCCTTGGTCGCCTTGGTGACGACGGTGTAGCCGTTGTAGTCGAGCCAGTCGATCAGCGGCCGGATCGAGGAGTATTCCTGATCCTCGATGATCGCGGTGTAGTAGAACGCCCGCAACAGCGTCCCGCGGCTCTTAAACTCGTTTAGCAGGCGCTTGTAGTCGATGTCGAAGCCGAGAGTTTTCGCTGTCGCGTAGAGATTGGCCCCATCGATGAAGAGCGCGATCTTGTCGGAAGAGGAAGGCGACATTCAGTTCACGCTTTTCGGTGGAGCGAGTTCGGATTGAGCTGGAAGCATCCCGGATCCGCGACGGGGATTTGTCGGTCGCATTCTATATAGATAGCTACCGGAGATCGTCGAGGAGAACGAATGCTTTAAGCTTCTACTATTTTCAAGTGGTACCGGGGCTCGGAATTCTGACAGTAGCCGAAAGTTGGTCTGTCGGATTTGTAACGTATCCTGTCTAATTCCAGGTGCTCTTCAGGGTGCTCGCGCCATGACCGTTGGCGATTTTGCTCTCTTTGATCTTTGGATTCATCGGCGCGGCCGCGGCTGGCGGTGGTCCATTATAGATCGGTCAGGAAATCTTCTGCTGGTCGGAGGCGAAAGAAGCCGGCCCGCAGCGCAATACATGGCTGCTCGAGCCATGTTCCAGTTGCTGCTGACCGCTCCTTATCGCGATGGAATGAGATCTAAAGATACATCGGCGCCTTGCCGTCGATCTGAATGCCAGGAGGGGTTTTCGGTGGTTGATCGCTCAGGTCGAGGAGGACATCGCGGCCATTGAGGCGGGTCTTCAGACGCTGTCGGAGCGGGTGAGCGGACAGGAGCGGGGCCCCAACCGCGCGGAAGCGTTCTCAAGGACGGCGGACCGGAGTAGGAGTCGCGGGCAGGCACACCCTCGAGAGCTTGAAAGCTGTCGTGCCGCTCCCGGACCTGGTCAGGAGAGCCTGCCTGTCGTTGGAGAGGCCCGCAGCACTGGCCATCGGCGGCCGCGGTGATCGATCGCACGACCGAGGCTCGTGCACAAACGCCCGCGGTGACCGTATCCACCCGGACCATCATTTGCACAACGTCGGCACCCCGCACCGCGGTAACCAAACCTAGCAGCGGAACGAAGGCCGACCCGGCATAGACGCCACACGGGCCAGGACGGTTACGAGGATGCCGACGAGCCATTTCATGAATTGCATGGAGTCAGAGGGGCTTTATTCCAAGCCGGCGCGGGCTGGATGATCGTTAGCAGTCACCGAAGGCGCTCACGAGACCGATCGCAATGAGAATGATGGAAATGCAAGTCCATAAAGCTGGCGAGCTAGATCCGCAAATGATCAGCTTCCCGCTCATACGACCTCCAGTGATCAGATGGAATGGAAGTGAAAACATGTGTGAGGTTATTCGATTTGTCCCAAAGTTCGAGCGCGCGCGAACTCGCCTCATTCGAGAAGCCCGAGCGATATACGACAGCGTCTTTCCGCCGTCTGATCCCGCCCGCGAGCAGCGGGACAAGGCATCCGCCAGCCATATGCGTATCGGCGCAGACGTCCATCGCGGCGAGGGGGACCTATCATGATCGCGATCATCGCTGTGCTCTGCAGTTTGTCTTCACCGGCAAATTGCCACGAGCAGACCGTCACCACCTCGGACTTCGCGGATGTCTCGATGCAGTCCTGCCTGATCGGTGCACCGCAGCTCGCCGACTGGATGAATCAGCATCCGACCGAGCGCCTTGCGGCATGGCGCTGCGTGTTCGGTAAAAAGGATAACAGGGGAGCTTAGGTAAAATATCGGCCAGCTCGCCAGCTCAGAACGCAAAGTATCATGGCGTCGATTGTTGGAAGATGGTCGCTCGGGTTCGTCTTTTTGCTGGCGGGTGCGCTCTATATGGTCGACCCTTGAACTGCTCTCATCTTCCGTCCTGCCGATCTGCTTTGTGGCCGCTGACTCCGACGCGCCCGCACTGCGGCAATTGAGATCAGCGCGAGCGTCGCGTACAGACCGACATCGCCAAAGATCTTGAAGTTGTCGCGCGGTGACAGGCAGGCCATGTCCGCGACCATTGGCGCGCCGCGGCCTAAGGCTGCCGGTCTCGATCGACATCAGCGAGGTCACCTTCTGTTAGGCTGCTCGCAGGCAACCTCTCATAGCGAAGGTGGTCGATCGGCATACGCATTCGGCGCGATTTTCTGAGATTTGGATTGCTTCACTCGCACCGACGTTCCTCGTCGGATACCTTGCCTCACGGAGGCGGACAGCTTCCCAAGTGCCTGGCGCGCGGCGATCCCCCTCCCGCGGCCGGCCCTTCCCCCGGGGACCGGCCGCCCCGCTCAGGGCCGTTGGGCGACGGCGCTGGATCGGATGGGCACGGGGCACTTGAGTAGACGAGTGTGGGAAGGCCAGTAGTCGAGGATAGGCCGGATGGAGATTTGAGCTGCGTCATGGAGACGATGAGCCCCTCCAACAAAATCTGGAGCCGCGAAGCTGGCGCGGCGGAAAACGTGACATCATTCCGTTTTCACTGGCGCACTTGATAGGCCTATGCGCGTTTTCCTCGTGCAGCCCGAGACAGCAGATGGAAGCGCCGCACTCCTGCCGCGGGGCGCCAAGCGTGTTTAGCCATTCCGATAACGGCCGGCTATCGACTCCATGGCGAGAGGTGATTTTCCTTTAGACGATCATAAAGTCAATCTTCGAGCTGTCGTCGTTCGCCCTCGTGTAAGGGCCAGGGTCGACGTTCCGTTGAACGATCGCAAGCCAGGAGGTCCGACATGCAGATCAAAGAGACACCCGACGTTTCCTTCCCCCGTGTGGTCGAGAGCTTTCCGCTGGAGGATGCCGTCGTGCTCGCGGACAACGCCGGCGTCGCGCTTGGAGTACAGCGCGCATTCAGTGCGAGGGTGCGGAGCGTCCGCGATGACGGCAGCGGTCTCAACGCGTCCAAGTGCGTGGAGATTCCGCTTGTCGGGCGCGACGGCGAGATCTCCGGGGTACTGTGCCGGACCGCCCCACGGTCCGACACGCGCGGCGTATTCTCCTCCCGCGGGCCGGAGAGGGTGAGGGCGATCGGGGACGTAGCGCGGTTCGTGGTCCACGACATCAACAACCTTCTCGCTGTGATCGGCACCGGCCTGCAGCTACTCGAATCCCGGAGCGACGCCGCATGCCGAAAGGCCATCCTCAGCAAGATGCAGCACGCGATCACGCGAGGAGCGTTGCTCAGCCATCAGCTCCTCGACGCTGCGCGCCCATTCCCCGAATCGGTCGGCGGGATCGTCGCAGGCAACCGCCTCGCAGCGCTGGCGGACACGCTGGACCAGGCGTTGCGTCCTGATATCACGGTCCGCACCGATATCGCCCCTGATTTGTGGGACTTCGACGCTGACCCGGAGGAGCTGTACTTCGCGCTGTCGCTCTCAAGCAATGCCTCGGCCGAGGCGAAAGTACGGCTCTCGATGCCATGGCACGCCAACAGCCGCGCCACGCTCTTCAAAAGGCTCGCATCGTCGTCGACTACGACCACAACTGTCCGCTGCGCCATCCTGTCCGCCCACGAAGCCCCCAAGGGTGGCCAACCCTTGATATGCATCAACGGAGAGTCCGCTGGCGCGGACTGATGTTATCGCTGGGACCTGCGAGGCGCAGACGCACTGGCCGGCCGCAACTCCATGCTGGACACGCCCGCTGTAATGTTCACGCCCGTCTGACCCTGCACGGACAGTGGCTGCAAAGCGACCGTGCGCTCCGAGCCGCCGATCAGGAGGTTGGCACCCACTCCGGCGCCGACCGTACCACCGGCGGTCGCACCCGCATAGGTTCCCGCCAATGCCGCCCGGCGCAGTGTGGTCGGTGCAAAAACGGCCCAAGTCAGCTTGCCACCGGACGTGGCGCCGATGTCGAGCCCAAGCGTACTGACGGTGCCTTCATAAGCCTCGCGCGCCCTGCCTCTCGCCGATGCATAGATGCAGCTCAGTTGCCGCTGTCCCGCGACAATCATGCCAACGCCCGGCGATATATTGCAGGTGAGCGTGCCGACCTGCGTTCGCCCAGCCTGCTGAGCCGTAGCAGGAACAATGGCCAGGGCGAGCACCAGGGCGGCGCATGCGATTGGTCTGTTCAGCATTGCTTTGTTCATGGGGCGGCCTCCAACGACGTATTCTGGTGGTCCCCAACGCGGACCAGCATTGCGATGTTCCTGTTTCTCGCACGTGCGAAGCCGAAAGGCGGGCTGAGCGCAGAACCTGTCGCGGCGAGAGAGCTACGAATAACGGCGCTAGATCAATTATCAGGACCGCCAAGGAGCCCGGGTTCGCTCCGCCGTGCCGGCCGATGACTGAGTGAAGTCCGTTTGTGGCCCGACTCGGACCTCCGGCCATATGGCGTAGCAGACGTCAAGCGCGCCTTGACTGGCAGCACTCGACCTATGAGTAGATGGCCTACCCGAGCTCTGAGTGACACTCCGGGCACGCATCCCCGATCGAGTCCAGAACGTCACAGACCTCGGCAACCGCCTCAGCGGCACAACGAACGCCGCACAATGATCCGCACGGACTCGAACCTGGGAACGGACCAGTGTGAGCGGCTGGTCCTAACCAATCAGAGCTTGCCAAGAGCATACTAGTAAACTCGACGCTGGGGCCGGTAGCACCAACCCTAGGCAATGGACCCAGCATCTGCCTCGCACGATGCGACCCGGTCGGGCAGCGGTGAGTTTTGGGGCGGGCGTCTCGAAGGCTGCGCCGCAAGGACGCCACCCGCCAGGTTCACGCTGCCGTGCTGCGCGGGCTCTCCGCTGTTTCCTTCTTGTCCGTCTCCTTGTCGCGAGACAGCCATGCTGGAAAGCGAAGCAGGCGTTCGTTGCCGTCTTTCGGCAGCTCGATAGGAGCTTCATTGGACGAACTCGGGAGGTCCAGCGCTACGCGGCCGACGCGCACCGCATCCGCGCGCTGATCCAGTTCGCGCAGCAGGGGATCGAGCACGCTGTCGATTTCGGTCGCCACCGACACTAGGAAACTATTGAGCTCGCGAGCCTCGGGCACAACTGCAGCAGCCGACTCGATCGCCTTGGAGAGACCATCGACGACGGGTGCAAACGCGCCGGCAGCTTGCCTGATTCGGGTTTTTATCGCTTCGATTTCGCCCAAAACGCGATCACGCTCCCGCCTGGTCTTCTCCTCCGAAAGGCGGGCTTCAATTTCGGCGATCTGGGCCGTCAGGGTCGTGGCTTCGGATGCGAGTGCATCGCGTCTTCCGCGCGCGCGATCAAGATCGCGGCTGAGATTGTCCACTAAATCGTCCTTTCCGAACATGGCTTTGCTCCGTAGGACAGCCGTTTTGGTCTGTAGGACGGCCTTGGCGCGAACCGCCAGCCGGTTGAGCGACCGAAAGGCTGGATCGGCCGAAAAGGCCATGGAATTGATCGTCGCTGGTTACGTCAAAGTGCGGGACCGACGCGCGCTGACGGACTTGCTGGCGCATCGGCTTAAGGTGCTCGCTGAGCTGCAAGCCGTATCAGGCATCAAGCCCGAAAACGCGGTCAGAGCGATCCACGATGAACTGGGGGTGATCGAAGCCGGCCTCGAAGAACTTAAACCTCCCCCTGGTTCGCTGCCTGAGGACGAGTGGAGCTAGCGATGCGCGTTAACAAGATGAATTGGGACAAAATCGGCCGGGTAACGGAGCCGGGTCGATATAAGTGCTTTTTCGGATATCTAACCGTCACGTCAGACGACATCGAAGTGTGGATGCGCTATCCCGACGCGACGTTCACCTTGATCACGCAAATGGCGGACGAGCAATCGGTGGGTGAAGACTACCGTCTGGGTGCGTTCGACATCGGCAATCCTGAACATTAGGACGCTCCGCCGTCCTCGCCTGCGGCACAGTCCCGAAGGGCGTTGTCTCCAAAAGGATCGCTACCAGCGCTATCTCACGGGTCGTGAACGGACCGATAGCGGTCAAGAGCCCGAAGCATTTGGAGCCGTGCATCGTGAGCTGTGAGTGCGCGAGCCCCTCTATCCAGACTGCTTTGCCAGTTTGTAAATCGGCGTGGGGTCCCGACGCCGATCGGCGAGCTAAAGCATTGATCCAGCAAGCGGCGAAGGGGTCAATCTTGAACGCCTGTTCACAATGGATCCCGGGCTCGCGACTTCGTCGCGCTCCGGGATGACGACCGTAACTCCCCTCCTGCGACCGTTCAGTTGGCGGCGCGGCGCAGGAAGGCCGGGATATCGAGAATAGCCTCATCGAGCGCATTGCGCGCAGCGGTGCGGCCGTAAGGATCGAGCGGCCGGTCGGCCGCGTGGCGCGCATATTCCGGAGCCGCCCTTGCCAGTTGCCCCACGGGCTGTCGCGCTTCGGAGCGGAGCGGCGGGCTTTCCACTTGCGGAAGGGGTGCACTGCGCTCGATGCGATCGGCGATGCGGCGGCCGTCGTTGCGCAGCCTGCCCGCGAGCTGGGCGATGGCGGTCTCCACCGGTTGCGCCTGAGACGCCGGGTCGAGATTATCGATTCCGGTCGCCACCACCGAGACGCGGACGATACCGTCGAGGCTATCGTCAAACGACGCGCCGACGATGATGTTGGCGTCCGGGTCGGCCTCGTCGCGAATGCGGGTCGCAGCTTCGTCGACTTCGTACAGCATGAGATCCTTGCCGCCGGTGATGGAGATGATGAGGCCACTGGCGCGCTTGATCGAGGGATTCTCGATCAATGGATTGGAAATCGCGGGCCACAGCAGCGGCAAGCACGCGCTTCTCGCCGGAGGCCTCGCCCCGTCCCATCATGGCCTTGCCCTTCTCCTTCATGACGGAGAGGACGTCGGCAAAATCGAGATTGATCAGGCCTTCCTTGACGATGAGGTCGCTGATGCAGGCCACGCCGGAATAAAGCACCTGGTCGGCAAGGGCAAAGGCATCGGCGAACGTGGTCTTCTCGCTGGCCACCCGGAACAGGTTCTGGTTCGGGATGATCAGCAGGGTGTCGACCGTCTTCAGCAACTCCTCGATGCCGGCTTCGGCAAAGCGCATGCGGCGCTTTCCCTCGAAGTAGAATGGCTTGGTGACCACGCCGATCGTGAGAATGCCGAGCTCGCGCGCGATCCTGGCGACGATGGGGGCAGCCCCGGTGCCGGTGCCGCCGCCCATGCCGGCCGTCACGAACACCATGTGCGCGCCGGTCAAATGATCGCGGATCGTATCGATTGCCTCCTCGGCTGCGGCGCGTCCCAATTCGGGCTGCGAGCCGGCGCCAAGGCCTGCAGTCACCGTTGTGCCCAGCTGGATGAGGCGCGTCGCCTTCGACATGGCAAGCGCCTGCGCGTCGGTATTGGCGACAACGAAGTCGACCCCCTGCAGCCCGGCCGTGATCATGTTGTTGACGGCATTGCCGCCGGCGCCGCCGACCCCGAACACGACAATGCGCGCCTTCATCTCGCGAATATCGGTGATGCCAGTCATTCTGTCCTCGCGGTTGCTCCGGCAGGCCGGGGATGGAGAAAGGTTCGAGTGCTACCTGCGAGTCTCGCGGTCTGCTTCCACGATCGCAGCGGCCAGATGTCCCAATCGACGCGCGGCTTGTCCCGCGACCGCGCCGCCGGCGTGGCGACCGTTCCGCAGAACCGCCACTTCGTCTTCCAGTAGTGCCGCCCACGCATTGGCGGCCGTCGTCTCGGCGGCCGCCTGCGTCAGCTCGACGGCGAGGCGATCGGCGCGCTCGCGCTCGAACACCGCCCTGTAGGCGGTTGCGACGGCCTCGAGCCGCGCGACCTCCGCCTTGAATGCCTCGATCTTGACTGCTTCGATCTGTGCCAGGGAGGCATCGATCGGGTCTGCCCGGCGGCCGCGTCGTGGGCGGGGTGTGGACCGGACCTCGGAGACATCAACGCTCAACAGGGCCTTGCCGTCCTCCGACCGCGAGCGCGGCAACCGGCGGCGTCTCGCAAGCGAACGCGCGGCCTCTCGGGAGATATGGAGGCGGGCACCCAGATCGGCATACGTCAACAACTCAACGCACATCGGCGCTTCTCCTGGAGCGAACCGGGAAGGCATTTCGAGCTAATGATGGCTGGACGATTACCGCAGGCTAGCATTACAGTTGCTTTGTTTGCGGGCTTCTGAATCCATGGGCAACCATGATTCGAATGTCGTGGACGCGGGCCGCGTCGGTTGAGGAGACGCTTGCGTTGTGGGCGGCGTCGCTTCGAGAGATCAAGCAACGGATACGTCCGTTGTTCACGCAAGAGCGTGTGGCGACGAATGCAGGCTTGTTCCTGGAAGGTCTGCTCGGAGATGAGCAGCGCAAGACCGGCTGGATGCGCGCGGAGGCGGCTGGCGATCCTGGCCCATGGCGTCAGCAGGCAATTCTGGGTCGTGGAGATTGGGACGCTGATGCCCTGCGCGATATCGTCCGCGACTATGTCATCGAGCATTTGGCGGATGACGATGCGGTGCTGGTGATCGACGAGACCGGCTTTCTCAAGCAGGGTAAGGCCTCATGCGGAGTGGCACGGCAATACACTGGTTCGGCAGGGAAGATTACGAACTGCCAGATCGGCGTCTTCGCTACCTACGTTTCGCGTCATGGTCATGCGTTCATCGATCGCGCGTTGTATCTTCCGAAGGAATGGACTGACGATCCAGATCGTCTGGAAGCCGCATATGTGCCTGCCGATGTCGGCTTTGCGACCAAACCAAAGCTTGCGACGAGAATGATCGCACGTGCGATAGCCGCGTCTGTACCATTCAAGTGGGTTGCCGGTGACACGGTCTACGGTGTTGGCGATATCGAACAGCAGCTACGGCGGGCAGGCAAAGGCTATGTGCTCGGGGTCAGCAGCTCTCATGTCTTCCGATCCTGGGGCAAGCGACAGCCGGTCGCCGGCAAGGCCGAAGACATCGCCCGGACGCGGCGCCCGTCCGACTGGAAGCGCTTGTCGGCGGGAGCCGGAACCAAAGGACCGAGGCTGCATGACTGGTGTTATCTCGAACTGGCCGATCTCGAGGTCGAGCAGTTCAACAGCGCAAATGATGGTTTATGGACGCGCGGTCTGCTGATCCGTCGCCATATCGCCGATGGCGATCTCGCCTTCTTCACCACCTGGTGCCCAGCGGGAACATCAATTGAAACGCTGGTCGCGGTCGAAGGCCATCGATGGGCGATCGAGGACAGCTTTGAAACCGCGAAAAACGAGTTCGGGCTCGATCACAACGAGAGCAGGTCCTGGCATGGCTGGCATCGCCACGTGTCCCTGGTGATGCTCGCCTTCGCCATGATGGCGGCGATCCGCCATCGCGCCAATCCGCCACCGCCCAAAAAAACCAAACGCCGCCCCCCGGCAAAAGCCAAAGCACACCCACGCCGCCGCTGATCCGTTGGTCAATCCAGGAAATCCGCCGCATCGCCATCAGGCTTGCTCGAAAGCGGATCCAACCCGCGCATGTCATCGCATGGTCATTCTGGCGCAGAGCTCACCAGGCTGCCGCTCAGCGCGCGCATCTCAAAGCAAAACGGCAACTGTAATGTTAGTGTCTGTCCGGGAACATCTTGAATCATCGGAATCATTTGTGATTCAAGGGTGGCGGTCCGATTCGAAGGGGCGCCCATGTGGACGAAGGAGAACCGCGGTCGTTACGACCGAAGCCGGCTACGCTATCCAAGCGATTTGACTGATGAGGAATGGGCGTTGGTGGAGCCGCTGATTGCGCCAGCCAAGCGAGGCGGCAACAAGCGCACGGTCGATGTGCGCGAGGTGATCAATGGCCTGATGTATGTGCTGAGCACCGGTTGCCAATGGCGAGCGATCCCGAAGGACCTGCCGCCACGCAGCACGGTGCACGACTATTTTGACTTGTGGGCTTGGAACGGCACGCTCGATCGCATCCATCACGCGCTCTATGTACAATGTCGAGAATTGGCTAACCGAGAACCCAGCCCGAGCGCCGCCATCATCGACAGTCAAAGCGTCAAGAGCGCGGAAAAAGGGGGGCGTGGATCGACCCGCATGGCTACGATGCGGGCAAGAAGATCAAGGGCAAGAAGCGCCACATCCTAGTCGATACTCAAGGCTTGCTGCTCCACGCCCTCGTGCATTCGGCGGACATCCAGGATCGTGACGGTGGGGTGCTGGTGATGGCCACGCTGTTTGGCCTGCATCCATTCCTGCTGAAGCTCTATGCTGACGGCGGCTATCAGGGGCCGATCTTTCAGTCCGCCGTTCGCAAAATCCTCCGGCAAATCGACGTCGAGATCGTCAAGCGCTCCGATACAGCAAAGAGTTTTGCGATCTTGCCCAATGGATCGTCGAACGCACCATCGCCTGGCTCAACCGCTGCCGCCGTTTGGCCAAGGATTGGGAGTGCCTCAACCGAAAGGCATTGGCGTTCTTGCGCCTCGCCTCAATCCGCCTCATGCTGCGAAAGCTCTGCCAAAAAACAGCATGATCCCGGACAGACTCTAAGGCGCTCAGGTCGGACTCGTCGTTTCGCAGTGAACTAGATTGGGCGCGTTTCATCACGCTGGGAACACCCCACCGCACTAGTTGCACGACCGCCTGACCGAGAACAACGCCGCAGATTGAGGATGAATGTATGCGCCAGATTCCGTTGGGAACCAAAGGAACGTTTACATTGCGTGTGCAACCCGAACATCTTGCCAACCGATTCAAGGACGCCATATTGCCGCGAGTGTTGGCGACGCCCGTGATGATTCTGATCATGGAAAACGCCGCGCTCAATGCCATCAGGCCGTTTCTGGATGCAGGTGAAAGCGCGGTCGGCACTGCAGTAGATGTACAACATTTCGCTGCTACGCCCGTAGACCTCGACGTGTGCGCGACGGCCGAGGTAGTCAACGTCGAAGGAAAACGAGTTGACTTCAGGGTGTCGGCAAGCGACGGCATGGAAGAGATCGGCAGCGGAACCCACCAGCGAATCGTGATCGATCTTGGTCCGTTCAACGAGCGCCTCGCCAGGAAGGCAGCCGTTGGCGCTGCGTAGTCAACTTTAGAGACTAGTGACGAACCTCGGATGCGCCTGTTGGAGAGACGACGTGCAGCTTTGAAGCAATCTCAAATCACTTACAGTAATTCAGGCAGAGCGCTTGAGAGTTTTTGTCGTAGAGTTTTTCAGTTCAAGAGCAAAGGCATATTGGATGCGCGCCACATCCCTCTCGGTCCTATTGCTCCTATCGTGTATTTTCGCGGTGCTTGCTGCGCCGGCGGTTAATGAAGACACAGCCGTCGGTCCACCGCCCGCGCTGGCGCCAGGGCAGGCACCACCGTTGCCCAAGCAAGGACTGCTGGCCGAGCCGCGCTCATCAAATCAGGTCGGCTTTCCCGCGGCTCTGACCGCGTCGGTTGTCCCGCCGGCCAGCCCGCTTACGCCTGCCATAGTTGCGTTGGGTGAGAAGCTGTTCTTCGACGGTCGGCTCTCAGGTGACGGCACTGTCGCCTGCGCCACGTGCCACGATCCGGCTCGCGCCTTCACCGACGGCAGGCCCGCGTCAGTCGGCATCCACGGCCGCGTCGGTCAACGCAACGCACCAACCGTGTTGAATGCGCTCTATAACAAAACGCAGTTTTGGGATGGCCGGGTCAATACGCTGGAGCAGCAGGCGGCACTGCCGATCACGAATCCCTTCGAGATGGGCTCGGCCACTATCGACGATGCTGTGTCGAGAATCGCTGGCGATAAGGACTATCAGAGCCAATTTATGCAGGCCTTCGGCCGGGGCGTGAACAAACAGGATATGTTGCGCGCCATTGCCACTTACGAACGGACGCTAGTTTCATTCGATTCTCCCTTCGACCAATTCATGGCTGGAGACGCCAACGCCATAAGCGACTCGGCCAAACGCGGCTGGGAATTGTTCAATACCAAGGCCCGCTGCAACCTCTGCCATGCTTTGACGGACAGTCAGCGGGATGTAACCGTCTTCACCGACAACGATTTTCACAACATTGGCATCGGAATCCTCCGGCATCGTGTCGGCCCCTTGGCGCAGCAGGCAGAGCATGAGCTGGCGCAAGGACATCTGGAGGTTGTCGATGCTGCGGCGATCACGAGCGAGATGTCGGTCCTCGGGCGCTTCCTCATTACGAAGAAGCAGAGTGATATCGCGTCGTTCAAGACGCCGGACCTGCGAAATGTCCTCGTGACGGGGCCTTACTTCCACGACGGATCGATGCAATCCCTGTGGGATGTCGTAGATCATTACAACAAGGGTGACGGCATCACTGACCCGTGGCTCGACGAGGACATGCAGCCGTTGGCGCTGACGGAGCCCGAGATCGACGACGTGGTGGCGTTTCTTGCCTCACTGACAAGCCCGCAATACAAGCAAGTCGGTGACCAGGAGTATGCACGGCAACTTGCTATATCTAAAGTGAACCGCCCACAGCGGGACACCGCGCGGGCGTTCGGACCGAAGCCATCGCAGCCAAAGCCGCCTCCGTTTTGATTGTTCGTTGAGATTCCCGGAAACTCTGCGATCTGAGTTGAGCCGCGGCACAAGCGTGAGGCTGTTAAAGGTTCCCCGATCCCCTTCGAAATCGAATTTAAATTTCTGAAAAGCTTTTTAATGGCTCTGCTCCGGACGGAATGCAAGGGATGCCCTTTCGTGAACGACCATGAGCTGGTCGCTGCACCAGTTCGTCCAGTCAGGACTGCCGATGCAGGAACGCATCTGTCGAAAGAAGTCCTGTGACATCAAGTACTGCTATGTTCAACGATCTTGACGGCGTTATGTGCGCGCATTCATCGGACCAGGTCGAGAACCGCCAGCACCAAGCGGCCGTGATGCTGGAAACCAGGCATCTGTCCCGGAGAGTGGGACAGCGAACTCTTGTCCAAAACGTCAGCGTTCGGGTCGCGGCGGGTGATATTCTCGCCGTCGTCGGGCCGAGCGGGGCCGGAAAGTCGTCGTTCCTCCGGCTGCTCAATCGGTTGGACGAACCGACTGCCGGCGCGGTTCTGCTCAAAGGCAAAGATCACCGGTCAATCGCCCCGCAGGAGTTGCGGCGGCGGATCGGCATGGTCATGCAGACGGCTTATCTGTTTCCCGGCACAGTCTCCGCAAACATCGCGTTCGGACCGAGCCAGCGTAGGGAAGCCCTGGCGCCCGCACAGATCGCATCGCTGCTCGAGCGCGTCGGCTTGCCCGGATTCGAGAATCGCGACGTCGGCAACCTGTCCGGCGGCGAAGCCCAGCGTGTCGCATTGGCGCGAACGCTGGCGAATGCCCCTGAGGTACTACTGCTCGACGAGCCGACCTCCGCACTCGATGAGGTGTCTGTGCGCGGAATCGAGGAGCTCGTTCTCGGCATTGTTCGAGAGCGACGAATGGCGTGCGTGATCGTCACACATAATCGTGCCCAGACAGCCCGTCTGGCGGGAAGGACGATGGTCATGGAAGCGGGCAGGCTTGTTGCGATCGGCACGACCAGGGAGGTGCTGCATGACGGCTGAGCTGCAGAGCTACATCGGCAACGATGTGTTGACGGGCCTCGCGCAGGCGGTCGGTGCCGTCGGGCTGTGCGCGGCCGTGGTGGTGCTGTGCCGACGGCATGCTGTCCGAGTGGAGCGCGAGGCGGCAGTGTCGATGGCACGCGGCCTCGTCCAGATGGTTCTGGTCGGGATGGTTCTGGCGCTGCTGCTGCACGGCAGCCTGCTGATCGGTTCTCTCATTCTCCTGATGATGACGGTCGCTGCAGCGGTCACGGCCGCCCGCCGCCTCAAGGGAATGGATGGCGCGCTATTGCTGTGTTTCTGGGCGATCGCCGCGGGCGCTGGAACCGTCATCGCCGTGATGCTTGCGACCCGGGCCCTCCGGCCGGACATTTCGATGCTCGTGCCGGTAGGCAGCATGATCATTGCCAATGCCATGAATGCGTGTGCGCAGGCCGTGGAGCGCTTCCGGGCCGAAATCGTCGCCCATGTCGGTCAGATCGAAGCAGGACTCTCGCTGGGCGCCGAGCCTGAGGTCACGGTTGCGCCTTATCTTCAGAGCGCCGTCTACGCGAGCCTTCTGCCTAGGCTTGACATGCTGAAGTCTCTCGGACTGGTGTGGATCCCGGGAGTGATGGCCGGCATGATGGTTTCGGGCGCTAGTCCGGTTTACGCGGGCATCTACCAATTCATCATCGTTGCCATGATCTTGGCTGCCTCAGGTATCGCCGGGCTCGTCGCGACCGTTCTCATGCGCCCGCGAGTGTTCTCCCCGGCCGCGCAATTGACACTTCGCCCCGGAGAGGCGCTGGCGTCGGGTTTCGAGCCCGCGGCGACGCACTGATCTCGAATGATTGGCCCGACTGACCATGTCGATTGCGCGCGGCTTGGCCCGGAGCTCGTCCGGTCAACGTTGAGTGGTCTTGCTGTTCGTCTTCGCGAACGCGCAGTCGGCGATTGCAGCGCCTGGATGCCCGCTCTCACATTCAGACTGTACTCTGATCGGTCGGTAGATTTCTTCCAGCTTGAGCTTCATTGCTCGGCTTTTGTCGGGCCGCGCGGCCACCCGCGCGCTTTACCGAAGCACCTTTCTTAAATCGCGTGTGAATAAGAGGCTCGCCGTAGCCCACCTCGGTTGAGCTGACCCAATTTTCAGACCTGCCCTGTCCTTGCTAGATCAAGCAGAGTTCCTTGCGCACAGGCCCAGTTCGGTCATTTGCTGGATCACAAGCCGTCCTGCATTCATCTAGATCTCAAAGAATGCCCTTCTGTCGGCCTCGGATCTTCCAGTTCTGCTGCGCGGTCTGTTCCGCCGTCGGGTCTGTTCGGAATGAGTTCCGTCATTCACCTACCCTGCGACACCGCGACGGCACATGCCGCCCCCTGCGCGACCGCAGATGTTGGTCGCGACGACGATCTTGGCTTCCCAGCGCCACCGGATGGCGTTGAGGCCGTTTAGCCAAGCAACTAGCGCGAGCGGAGACGCACCTTCACGGGAATCGCGCGAAGTGCTACATTATTTTGAGCGAGGGGCGGCAAACTCTGAAGGGAGACCCTCCATGGCTCTTTATGCCTTGCAGACAGCTTACGCCCCTGTCGGGTGGGCAGCCTTGCTCAAAGATCCTCAGAACCGCATGGAGGCCGTCAAACCCGTTGTTCAACGGCTCGGCGGCAGTGTCGTCAACGGCTGGCTGACATTTGGCGATTACGACGTGCTGGTGATCTGTCAGCTGCCGGACAATGTGAGCGCCACGGCGCTGTCCATGGCGATCTCAGCCGGTGGGGCGGTCAAGAGCGTCAAGACCACGCCGCTCGTGACCTTCGACGAAGGGCTTGAGGCTCTCAAGAAGGCCAAGGACGCAGGATACACGCCGCCGCCCAGCGAAGTCCCGTACTTTGGCGTGTATCGCGGCGCGTGACGCCTCGATGAGGTAGCGAGCTGCAACTTGAATTAAAAGGATAGCTTCAAAGAGTGAGGAGGCATCTTTATGGTGACGCCGCTGGATGAATCCGCGCTTGATACAATCTTTCGCAAAGCGCGCACCCAAAACAAGTGGTTCGATAAGCCGGTTTCGCGTGAGCAACTCGCCGCCCTGTACGATCTGATGCGCTGGGGCCCGACCAGTGCGAACTGCTTCCCCGTGCGCATCGTGTTCGTGACAACGCCGGCGGCGAAGGAGCGACTAAAGCCCCTCGTCCTTGAGGGCAACCGGCCAAAGGTGACAGACGCGCCGGTGACGGCGATCATCGGTTATGACACGAGGTTCTACGACTGGCTGCCGCGCCTGTTTCCGCACGCTGATGCCAGATCCTGGTTTATTGACAAGCCCGGCTTTGCCGAAACAACAGCCTTCCGCAACAGCAGCCTGCAAGGCGCCTACTTTATCCTGGCGGCGCGGGCCATCGGGCTCGATTGCGGACCGATGTCCGGGTTCGACAATGAGGCTGTCGATCGGGAATTCTTCCCCGGTGGCCAGATCAAATCGAACTTTATCTGTGCCATCGGCTATGGCGATCCGGCGGGGTTGTTTGAGCGTCTGCCGCGCCCGGATATCAACGAGGTGTGCTCGTTCGTGTAACTGATCTGCGTATGCAGCGTGATTGCGACCGCCATGCAGCGAGTGGCAATCGGCGTTGGATTGGGACCCGTATCGGTGGCGGATGGTCGGGTGGGCGGGTCATGGATTGTGATTGGAAGTGTTCTCAGACGATCGACCGCAATCCGCCGCCGGCGCCATACATAACCCCTCAAACTGATATAGCAGGGGTCATCAGATCCGTGCATCGAATCTGGATGCATTTTGGCGCGGTGGGTAGGCGAAACGGGTCGACTTCGGGACACAAGACTGGTACACACGACTCGTTCGGGCGAACGATAAGCCTCTGATTTTGTTGCATTCGTTGAAGCTGCGCGGCAATCCCTCCCTGCGCTCCGAGCCAAATCAAATGTCAATACTTGCAGCGGCTTGCGCAACCCATACTCTCCGCCGCTGCGGTCAAGACGCCAGTGGTACACAGGACCTCACAGACTCGGGGCTCGATACCCTGACCCTCTCAAGGTTAAGCTCGGGCAGAAGTGATTCAAAGTTCAAGGGCCGTTTAAGTTGCTGCGGGGATCCTAGGGGACAGTTGCGCGCATCAGAAAAGCAGACCTAGGAAGGGACCGTGATGTCCGCTTTACCCCTCGCATAACGGACTCAACTCAGACATCAGGCATGTCCGCTTTGTGCCCCACAAGCAGACGAAGCTAGGCGATGAAGCCGAGAAGGTCCTCAGCCAAGGAGCGATCGGTACAAGTCCAGATATCGATCAGCCATCCGGTCGACCGTAAAACGCTCAAACACCGCTGCTCGGCATACGGCGCGATCAATTTCGCCGATACGGCTGATCGCATTTACGGCTTCATCGACGTTGTTGACCAGGAAGCCAGTCACGCCATCGTCGATCAGCTCGGGCATCGATCCGCGGTTGCAGGCGATCACCGGCGTGCCGCAGGCGAGCGCCTCCACGACCGATAGTCCGAACGGCTCGTCGAAATTGATAAGGTGGAGCAGCGCGCGCGCGGAACCCAGGGCGTTGGTGCGGGCCGCGCCGCCCACTGCGCCGCGATAGATCACGGAGCGCTCGTCCAGCGCGGGCACGACCTGCTCGTTATAATACTCCTGATCCTGGACGATACCGGCCATGATCAGCCGCCGCCCCGCTCGACCTGCCGCCGCAATCGCCTCGGCCGCCCCCTTGTCCGGGTGGATGCGGCCGAAGAAGAGCAGGTCTTCGCTGCCGTGCGGGTCGAAGGGAAAGTCCTCCAGCCGAATACCGTGGTGGATTGTTGCTGCATAGCGCAGGTCCGGATGGCGATCGGCATTGCTGATCGCGACATAGTGGACGCGATCCTCGTATGCCTTGAAGGCGGGCAGGATGCGTTCCGAGGAGAAGCCGTGGATCGTCGTCACCACCGGTGTCTCCACCAACCGCGAGAATGCGAGCGGCACGAAATCGGCCTGGTTGTGAATGAGGTCGAACTCACCGACGCGCTCGAATACATGGGCGACGTGGAGCATCTCCCATACCTTGGCGTCGATGGTGGGGTCCTCGGAATAGGCCGCTGGGCAGACGCCGGCCAGTCTGCCCGCCGTCCGGCTATCCTTCGTGGCGAACAAGGTGACGTCGATGCCGCGCGCCACCAGCGCCTCGGTCAACAGGCTCGTCACCAGCTCCCATGGACCATAATGGCGCGGCGGCGTGCGCCAGGAGATCGGAGCTAGCATGGCAATACGCACGCGATTGTCCTTCGTTGCTTTCGTTAATCGGCCGTCAGAATCATGCCCTCGTTCGCCCGTAGCAGCACGGCACCGTCTCCGGCCAGCGCTGCGTCGGCGACAGTGGACAAGAGCATCCGGCAATCGCGCGCCCAGTCCGGTAACTCCAGGCGCTGCGAATGTTCCCCGAGATTGAGTGCTACGATCAATCGCTCGGCGCCGTGCCGACGCTCATAGGCGACTACATCGCCCTCCGTGTCCAGCAGCGTGAAGTCGCCGATCGCCAACGCCGGATGTGCACGCCTGGCGACCAGCAATCGGCGATAAAGCGCCAGGATTGAATGAGGCTCCTGCGCCATCCGCGCCACGTTGCGGATAGGCCAGTCGGCATTGAGCGGCAGCCACGGCTTCGCCGTCGTGAAGCCGGCATTCTCGCTTCCGTCCCACGGCATCGGCGTGCGGACCGGATCGCGGCCCAAGGCGAGGGCGGGCTCGCGCAGCCCGCGCGGATCCTGAACCTGGGCGGACGGGATCGCGACATCGCTCAAGCCCAACTCGTCTCCGTAGTAGAGGGTGGGCGTGCCGCGGAGCGTCAGCAGCAGCATCGCTGCGATGCGCGCCTGGGCCTGCCCACGCTTGGCTGCGACGCGTGGCCGGTCATGGTTGCCGAGCACCCAATTCGGCCAAGCGCCTGGCGGAAGCGCCGCCTCATAGTGGGCGATCAGCGTTGCCAGCGAGCGCGCCTCCCACGGTGCATCGATGAGCTGGAAGTTGAAGGGCAGGTGCACCTCTGCCCGCTCCCGGCCGTAGTAGTGCAGCAGCCGATCGACCGGCAGGTAGATCTCGCCGATCAGCACGCGTTCGCCCCGTCCACCGGCGCCATAATTGTCGGCGATGGCGCGCATGTCGGCGGCGATCTCGTGCACCTCGGGCTGGTCGGTCGAATGGAGCTGAAGCACGCGGTGCATATCGCCCATCGCCGGCTGATAGGTCGGGTTGGGCGGATTGTCGGGGAAGTCTGCCGCCTTCGCTAAGTGCCACAGCACGTCGATGCGGAGGCCGTCCACGCCCCGGTCGAACCAGAAGCGCATCACGTCGTACATCGCGGTCTGCACAGCCGGATTACGCCAGTTGAGGTCCGCCTGCTCCTTCAGGAAGGCGTGGTAGTAATATTGGCTGGTCGCTTTGTCCCACTGCCATGCCGAGCCACCGAAATCACTGATCCAGTTGTTGGGCGGCCCGCCATCCGGCGCGCGATCGCGCCAGATGTACCAGTCCCGTTTCGGATTGTCGCGCGTGGCGCGGCTCTCGACGAACCAGGGATGCCGGTCGGATGTGTGGTTGGGCACGAAGTCGAGCAGAATCTTGAGCCCGCGCGCATGGGCTTGTGCAAGCAGACTGTCAAAATCGGCGAGCACGCCGAAGCGCGAATCGACGTCGCAATAATCGGCGACGTCATAGCCGAAATCAGCCATCGGTGAGGGGTAGATGGGTGAGATCCAGATAGCGTCGACGCCAAGGCTGGCCAGATAGTCCAGCCGCCGCTCGATCCCCTTGAGGTCGCCGATGCCGTCGGCGTTCGTATCTTGAAAGGAGCGCGGATAGATCTGGTAGATCACACCCGTCTGCCACCAGAGAGCTCCGAAAGAGGCCGCCAACTGAGGCGGCCTTACCGCGGCGCTTGCAGGCCGGGAGACGAAAGCCACTCATTCACATGGGAAGCGGTTACAGCTTGGCGGGCTCTTCTGATCGTGGCGTCGCGCAACGGACCCGGCGGGAGTTCATTCGCCTCGTCCTTGAGGCGCATGGCCTCCAGCACTAGACGGTCTTGTAACGGTGCTTTGGGTTGGTTGCGTTGGATGCGGGGCATGGTGGCTCTCCTAAACGGGCGGGAGCACAACACTCTCAGTCACCGATAGAAGCCGAAGGCGGGGCGGTGATGGAACCAGTAGATTCCCTTTATGTTCGGTTGCCAACTTAAGAAACTTTGACGCCCCGAACCCTTGTCCAAAACGGATTAGGACACTGCCCGCTGCTTGGGACAATTTCATGTCAAATACGGACAGTACCCGACGACCGGTGCCGGCCGAGAGCTATCGCCAATTTTTGGTGACGGCCGGAGCCGGTCAGGCGGCGGCGGTTGCGGGCTGACGGTCGGTCGGCTTGGCGATGACCTCGATCCCGTTGTTGAATGTCACACCGAGAACGAGTTTTGGCAACTGGTTGTGGCCATCGAGACGACGCCAATTTTTCTGGGCGCCCTCGACCAGTTTGAAGACCATCGCGAGCGCGGTCTTGTTGGATAGACAGCCCTTCGATCGGATCGTGCGATGACGCACGGTGGCGAAGGTGCTTTCGATGGGGTTGGTCGTGCGCAGGTGTTTCCAATGCTCTGCCGGGAAGTCGTAGAAAGCCAGCAGCGTGTCTCGATCCTTGCGCAGGCAATCGGCGGCCTTCTCGTATTTCAGCGCGTAGCTCTCGATGAAGGCGTCGAACGCCAGCTCGGCTGTGGCCTTGGTTTCGGCCATCCATATCTCCTGCAACGCGCGTTTGGCTTTCGGCTGCTGGCTCTTCGGCAGCTTGGCAAGTACGTTGGCGGTCTTGTGCACCCAGCAGCGCTGCTCGCGCGTTTTCGGCCAGACCTCACCGGCCGCCTTCCAGAACCCGAGTGCGCCATCGGCGATGACGAGCTGCGGGGGCACGTCGAGCCCGCGCCGCTTCAGGTCGAGCAGCAGATCGCGCCAGTCGTGCGCGCTCTCACGGGCGCCATCGGTGAAGCCGACCAGTTCCTTGCGGCCCTCCGGCGTCGCGCCGATCAGCACGAGGATGCACTGCTTTTCGTCTTCGAGGCGGGCTTCGAGATGGATGCCATCAGCCCAGATGTAGACGTAGCGCTTGGCCGACAGATCGCGCTTCTGCCACGCGCCGTGCTCGTCGAGCCAGCCGTCCTTCAGTCGGCCGATGGCGGATGCCGACAACCCGGCAGCATCCTTGCCAAGCAGCGCCGCCAGCGCTTCGGAGAAGTCGCCAGTCGAAATACCCTTCAGATATAGGATCGGCAACAGCGTTTTGATCGACTTCGAGCGGCGCATGTAGGGCGACAGGATCGACGGCGAGAACCGGATGCGGCCAGGATCGGCAGCGGCCACCTCACGATCGCGTACACGTGGCTGGCGGACGGCGACCGGACCGATGCCGGTCATCACCTCGCGCTCCGGCAGGTGACCGTGGCGGACGACGCGCTGGTGGCCGTCCCGGGTCTTCAAATCGGCATGCTGGCCGAGAAAGTCCGCGACCTCAGCCTCGACCGCTTTGGCGAGAAGGGCACGTGCCCCGTTGCGCAAGACTTCTGTGAGTTGATCGTCGAAGATTCCTGGCTGAATCAGTTGGATGACGTTATCGTTGGACACGGCATATCGCTCCTTCGGTGGAGAAGTGGAGGCGTCAAGCACCCCCACGATATGCCGCCTTCCCGATTCCCGCCGTCACCAACTTTCGGCGACAGCTCCCGGCCGAATAGGCCACCCGCTGGATCAAAGTAGCCACTAATGCAAACAGCGCCCCCAAGCCGAATAATGCTTGGTGGCGCTGTATTGAATCCGGACAGTGCAATCCCCCGGCACTTATCTGTCTGCGGAGGCGCAATAAGGTTCAACGGCCAGCGGCAATCGAGGCGGCCTTACTCGTCGATCTCTCGGAGCTTCTGCTCAAGTTCCGCGATCTGATTCCTGATGCGCCTTAGAAACTCCTCGTCCGCGGTCCGGTCCACCAATTGGCGATACCTCATGATCTTCATTTCGAGTTCAACACGCTTTGCAGCGCACGGCCGGACCATAGATTCGGGTCGTTAGTGGACGGAAGCACGGCCCGTGGCGGATCGGTAGATGCACGCGACTCCAAATCGGGTTCTGCAAGGGCTACCGGGCTCGTTCCGGCAGAGGCACCAAGAAGCCCCGCTACCCGTTCAGTCCCTTGGTAGCGGGCCTGCTGCAACGCCCGGGCATGACCGGAGAGAATTAATCTTCAACAGCCGCGGCAGATACCCTTTAGCTTGGCGGTGGTTCGGGCGTCTTCCGCGATCAAGGGGTCCTTGTAGGACGGCCGCGACGCGTCGCTCTCGACCGCTGCAGGCTTTTGTATTCTTGGAGGAGACGCCGCATCGTAGCAGGCAAGTCGCCCGCTCGTGCTTTCGATCGTGCGGCATTCCGGTCCAGCGGCGAGAGCGCCTTGCGCGCAGGCGCAGAGCATCAATACGGCGAGCGTAGTTTTCATCCGATTTCCTTTGCGAGTGGTATCACCATTAGAACAGGCCGCGTCCACGAGCGCAGGCCGCCCCCACGAAGCAATAGGCCAATCAGCGCTTTTCGATCACGCAGCCCTGCGAGAACGCGCTTTTGCGCGCGCTCGAACGCGTCAGTTCAGCGGATCGCTTTACGTCGACGCTTGCGCTGCTATTTCTTCTTGCCGGACGCGAAACCCGGTTGCCATCCGGCGGCCTTTTGGCTTGGCGCCGCAGCTATTGTCTTGATCTTCTCTTTCTTGGGCTTCTTGGCTTCGCGATTTCCTTTTTGCTCGCCCTTGGCCATGTCGATCTCCTTTGGGTTATGATGACGCCGTCATTGCACGCCGAGTTTCACATTGTCGCGTAGCGCGTCGCAATTCTCATCGCGCCGTCGATCTCGTCGGCCAGTTCGACTTCCCCGATCTCATGCAGACGGGAAACCATGATCGATGCCTGGGTCGCAGCCATGGAGAACGGCTCGCCCGTTTCATAGCTGAATTTGATGCGCCAGATGCCCCTGTGGTTGCGATGCGGCTCGATCAACAACACCGGAAGATCGGGCAACCCATTCTCAAGCAGGAGTTTCGATAGCGTAGGCATCACCGCGCCCTTTCAAGTCCAGCCGACGCCCGAAAGGACATGGCGCCAAGCCTGCATTCATCTCCTGCCGTGGGATCCAGGGCTTGAACCAGGGAGTTCGTTCGGCGCAATCTGAAGACTCGCATTGTGCAACTGTGCGCCCTTTGCCCCCGAATAGCCATGCATTAGTTGATGCTGCGCCTCCCTGCCGCCGCGGTTCAGCCTTTCGGCAAAATGACTTCCTCTCCACTGAGGGCGCGATCCAGTGCGTCGACCAGCATCTGAATCTCGATGAACTTGTTGCGTGCCCGCTCGGCCTTGTCCCGGTCAAACGGAGCGGCCAGCACCTTCGCATGCACGTCCCTTTCCTCGATCATGCGTGCACGGGCTTTCTTCAGCGTTTCAAGTCGCTCGCTCATTCAGGCTCCCTGACTTTTCAATGGACGAATTGGCGCTGCTCAAGCGGCAGTCAACTTTTCATCGCCTGCATCAGCGCCGAAATCTTGATGGTCGCGAAATTGGAGAAGGTATCCGACACCGCGTATGGCAGAATGATGTGGTCGTTGTGCCGCATTGCCCCGCAGGTATAGACGACGTTGGGGACGTATCCCTCGCGCTCCGACGGCTCGGGCCGCAGCAACGGCTCGCGGGAGCGGGCTAGCACCTTCGAGGGGTCGTTCTTGTCGAGCAACGCCGCCCCGATCGAGTATTTGCGCACCGGGCCGACGCCATGCGTCAGCAGCAGCCAGCCTTCATCGAGCTCGATAGGCGATCCGCAATTGCCGATCTGAACGAACTCCCAGGGAAATTCCGGCTTCAGAATGGCCTGGCCGTCGCCCCAAGTGTACAGGTCGTCTGAATAGATCAGGTACAGGTTCTCATTGTCCTGTCGCGCGATCACGGCGTATTTGCCGCCGATCTTGCGCGGGAACAGCGCCATGCCCTTGTTGCGTGCCGCGGCGCCTTTCAACGGCGCCAACCGGAACGACATGAAATCGTGGGTCTCAATCAACTCGGAGCGGATCGCCCGTCCGCTATAGGCGGTATAGGTGGCGTAGTAGGTTTTTCGGCCGCCATCGCTGAACTCGAAAAAGCGGGCGTCCTCGATGCCGTTCGATTGGGATTCGGTGACCGGAAAGATGACGCGCTCGCTGAGTTCTTCCTCGGGCTTGAAGACCAGTTCGACATGATCGCCGTCCGGTCCGGATGCGCGATGGCAAATCCGGGGACTTGAGGCAAGCCTTGCCGTCGAATCAACGGTCACGCTGCCGTCGGCTGCGAATGTGCCGGCCCGAAACGTCAGTGACGACACATGCCCTTCGCCGATCGCACGGAGGCTGAGAATGAAGCGCAGGCCGCCCTTCGGCGCGTTCGATTGGTCGGGGTGCGGCACGATGCTGGGATTGAACAAGGCAGAGGCTTCGAACGAATACTCATTGAGAAAATAGGCTCCAATCAACTGGCGCTGGATCTTTGAAAAGCTGCCATGGGCTGCGAAAGCCTCCTCCATTTCGTTCGCGCGGGCCTCGAACTTCTCCAGCAGGTTCCGATGCCGGCCGAGGAAATTTTCAAGAACGTCCGCGAGCTGGGAAGCAACGGCTTCGGAGTCGAGGGCGAGAACCCGGTCGACGATATGATTTGCACGCGTCTTGTCGGTCGGGTTGAGATCGCGGGGTTCAGTCGCCGGCTTGAACGGGCGCACGATCACCCGCGCGGGATCGGGACGCAAATAAAGCGCCTGCCGGTTCAGGAAGGTGGCCTGTGACACTGGTGTCCTCGATCGCTTGAGCAGGAGGCAACATTCAGGCGCCCATGGCGCGCAGTGCCGCGGGTTTGGTCAGGCCGGCGTTGACGCGCGCAAGCTGGCGAATCTCCGCAAGCCCAAGCAGATAGCACACCACCGACTCGCCGCCGCGATTTTCATTGGCACGATCGGGGTGCAGTCCATCGCGGCAACTGCCAGTGTGCGGATCGACCAGCGCCACCGACAGGTCGTTGCTACCGAGAAACCAGGTGAAGGCCCGGGTCGCAAGCGCTTTCCACTCGGCATCGCCATCCGCCCGCCATGCCGTAAGGCAGGCAGCGATCGTCGCCGTCGCTTCCACGGGCTGCTGATCAAAGGCGCGGGGAAGTTGCCGCAATTCGCCGAAGCCGGCGGTGCCGACCGGCCGGAAATGCCCTGCCGGCGTCGTTTGTCGCGTCATCAGCCAGCGCAGAGACCTCAATCCGGCCTGCACGTATTCAGGCGTTTGCGTCGCCGCGCCTGTCATCATCAGCGCCTGCGGCAGGCGGGCGTTGTCGTAAGCCAACCCTTCCTCGAACCACACCCAGTCCGGCGTTTCGACCGACGCCAGACAGGACATCAACCTGTCGGCAAGAGAATGCCGGATCTCCTGGCCGTGAAGATCATCCGGAGCCACGGCGCAATAAGCGCCCAAACCCAGCAGGGTGAACGCCCACGCCCGCGGAGAGCGAAAGGTCTCTACAGTCGACAGAGCCTCGGCGAACAAGGCAGCCGCCCACTGGCGCCGCGACGGAGTTGCGTCGCTGCGCGCGGTTTCGCCGAGCGCCCAAAGCGTCCGCGCGTGACTGTCTTCGGACCCGCTGGCTTCGAGCCAGGTTCGATTGAAGCCCATGAAGTTGCGAAACCGCCCGGTGTCGGGATTCCATGCGTGCTGCACGAAAGCGGCGAAGCGAGCCGTCAAGACTTCCGACAGCGGCTGTTCGCCCGGACTGTTGAGGGCGCAGGCCAAAAGCATCGCGCGGGCGTTGTCATCGACGCAATAGCCGTGCGAGCGATCGGGCACCGAATACACGGCGTGCTGGAACAGGCCGGTATCGTCGCACATCGACAGGAAATAGCCGATTTGCATGTCCGGCGCCGCAGGGCCGCGTGGCTCCGGAACGCCCGTGTTGGAGGGCGCAATGACCTTGAGCCAGTGACCCTGAGACGCGCTCTCAAAAACCGACATGTAGTACTCGGCGGTGCGTTCCCACGTCATGGTTCTGCTGACCGCATAGGCGCGCCGGCACATCGCCTGCCGGCGAACGTCATCGGTGAGTAATTCCGCGATCTTGCTGGCGATCGCGGCCGCGTCGCCGAATGGCACCAGGACGCCGCGTCCATTGGCCAACAGTTCGCGGGCATGCCAGTAAGGCGTCGAGACGACGGGTTTCCCAAGTCCGAAGCTGTAGGCCAACGTTCCCGACGTCATTTGCGGCTCGTTGAGATAGGGCGTGACATAGACGTCGCACATCGAGATGAATTCGAGCAGCGTGGGCAGATCAACGAAGCGGTCGAGGAACACAACGTGGTCCTCGACGCCAAGTTCGCGGACCCGCCTCATCAGTCTGTTGCGATACGCCTCGCCCTGGTCTCGAACCAGATTCGGATGCGTTGCGCCAAGGACGACATACACCGCATCGGCGCGACGCTTCAGAATCGACGGCATGGCGTCGATCATGACTTCGATGCCCTTGTTGGGGGACAGCAGGCCGAATGTCAGAATGATCGACTTTCCGTCAAATCCGAGCCTTGCCTTCGCCGCATCGGGCGCGACAAGCGCGACGTCGGGAATGCCGTGGGCTATGACCTCGATCTTGTCGTCCGGCACCTGATAGACGCTGCGCAGCAGTTCGCGGCCCTTGTTGGCCATCACAACGACCTTCGACGAGGCATCGACGATGCGCTCCATGACCGCGCGTTGCGCGGCGGTCGGATTTGCCAGCACGGTGTGGAACGTCGTCACGACAGGCATGGTGAGGCGCGACAGCAGTTCGAGGATGTGGCCGCCGGCTTCGCCACCGAAAATTCCGAATTCGTGCTGCAGGCATACGATGTCGAACCGGCCGGCATTCAGGAGGTCTGCTGCATGGATGTATTCTTCGATCTTGTTATCCTGGATCTGAAAAGCGACCGCCTTGGGATAATCATAGGTTTGGCCATGATCGGTCATCGCCACGATGCAGGTCTCGACAGTCGGGCGTGACGTCGAGATCGCCTGCTGCAGGTCGGTCGTGAAGGTTGCGATCCCGCAGCGGCGGGGCAGCGAATTGCCGATAACGGCGATGCGACGGAGCGGCGTCATGCTTGTACCTCGACAGTCTCGCTTGATTTCGGCGAATGGCCGGCGGACATGCCGGCAGATTTGGTCAGCTCTCCAGCGTCCTGCAGCAGGGCGGCAACGGGATCAGGTCCCGGATAAGCCATCAGGCCGCGCATGCCGCCCGCGCCGACCTCGATGTCGGTTCGATCGCCCTCGATAAAGACGGCATCACCGACCGACATGTTCGTCGACCCGATCCGCGCCCGGCCCTCGATCGCAAGGATCCAGGTTTCCCGCGGCATTGAGTGCCCAATTCGAATTCGCCGGCAGGTCGATCCGCTCAATGACGAAATGCTGGCTTGTGATCAGGGCTGTTCGAGCCGCGGTGAGGCGTCGTGGACCGGATTGGGCCTGAACCGGCCCGGCGTCGGAAACAGCGACGGCGCATTCTTCATGCAGTTCGCGCTGCCTGCCGTAGTCAAACAGGCGGAATGTCGTGTCGTTGCGCTGCTGAATCTCGGCGAGTACGATACCGGCGCCAATGGCGTGGATCGTGCCGGCGGGGACGAAGATGATGTCGCCTTTCGCGACGGGACGCCATTGCGCGAGGTGGGCAATCGAGCCGTCCCTGATCGCTGCGCGCAATGCCTGTGGCGTGAGTCGCCGCTTCAGTCCCAGCGCAACCCGCGCGCCTGGGGCCGCTGCGAGAATGTACCAGGCTTCAGTCTTGCCGTTCGGCAGGCCGATTGAGCGGGCAAATTCATCGCCCGGATGAACCTGAATCGAGAGGGGCTCGCTGGTGAATAGTAATTTGAGCAGCAGGGCCGGGATGGCTGCATGCTTGTGCGTGCGCTGGAACCACAACTCTCCAACCGGGTCACCGGCAACGTCGATGCTGCTCCATGGATGGAGATCGCCTACTCCCCACGGTTTGCGCGCAAACTGCACGGCGGCATGCTCGATGGCCATAGATTTCCTGACCCGAAACGCGCATATCGCAGCGATATGCCGTTGGTCGATACCGTTTATGTGATTTGGCGTGGCTAAGGCGTCGCGACGGGATGTTCGCGTTTGTCGCGATCCCGCTGGGCTAACTGATCAGATGGGTACTCCGGCGTCAGATAGCAACCTTGCTGGGTCCATTAGCGTTTGGTCGCCCAGGACGGACGAACGCCAGTCCAGGCGGGAAGCGCATCCCATTCGGCCCACCGCATCCGGCGTTCCTCATCGCCGACCCTGATAAAGACAAAGGCGGCATCATCCTTGCCGGTTTTCGAATCAACGAACATTGCTGGAACGCCGTATGCGTCTCTGATGATCGCCGTATTTGCCATTCCGACTCCTGCTTTCTGTTAAGCACTCGGATTCCCGTTGCCGGCATGTCACTTGAGGCGGACTACCACTGAATAATCACGGTGGCAGTGATCAGCGACGCAAAAAAGATCGGCAACAGCACCGGAGGCACCAGCCAATCACGAAGATCGAATTTGAGGGTATCAGACATGTGACCGCCTTTTTTGGTTAAGGCGGGAGCGCAACGCTCTCAGTCACCGATAATAGCCGGGGGCGCGCGGTGATCCGTTAAATATAGTGACTATCTGCCGAATAGCGAGGAGAATCGCAATTTGTTTTGGGGCAGAATCGTTAAGATGATGGTGGGTTCGAAGCTTCGCGCTTCCCCTGACCGCGCTTCTCGAATCTATGTTGAGCGCGCGTTGTGAAAAATATTCGGCAGCTTTTCGATCGCGATAATCCGGCGGACTCGTTCGTAATTACTGACGACTTTGTGTCATCTGGCCGTATCAGCGGCGCGAAAAGCATTCCGATTTTTCGGCTCAAGATCGGCAGTTTCCACATGAGTGGAGGGCAAGCGGTTGCAGGTGAACTCATCAGCAGAGCGGTATCAGCGCGAACTGGCTTACCTTCTCAGCATCCTTTAACCAGGGCGCCTTAGTGCTTGAGCCGTTCTATCTGGAACGTGAATTTGGCTTGTAACACCGGTCCGGTGTCATCCCTGACTTCGATAGCCATCCGGTGTCCCGCTCCATTGCGGGGCCTACAGGACGCGTCCCTCGCCATGTCTGCCAGCGAACGCGCGGCCTCTTCTTGCACAGCCTCCATGGTAGAGAGTTCCAGACCCTCATCGTCGGGGGTCAGTTCGTCACCGTCTCGCAAATCGAAAAAGTATCGCTTCATAACAACGTCGAACGTCAGGAAACCAAAAGCGTTCCTAGCTGATCTGGGGCGGCCTAACAGGACCCGCGATTAGGCGGTAGGACGGCACCCAGGTGTTCCAGCTTTCCATGGTCTGGTCGCAGACCGAACACTCGAAGCTGCTGATCTGGCGTTCGGGAGCCATAGACTCGGCGCGGTTGTAGACCGCTCCGCAAATACAGGCTCTGGGAGGGGTCTCTTCCATTTGCTCATTATGCGCCGCAAATCGGAATTAAGACACTTCCAAATTCAACTTAGGACACCGGGGCTTAAATACGGACAGTACCGCCGGGCTATAAGAACAGGTCCGAAATCTAGGACATTTCCTGAACACGTTAGATGGCACACGACGGCTTCCGAGCCCTGCTGTCCGCTCCGGGGTCACTATCGGAATTGAATTAGCAACCTCGTGGGCCAAAGCCCTTGCGCCCCCGCGTCACAGGCTTATGTGAAGAGCGGCTAGCACTCGCTCCTTTCGACTGCCAATCCAGAAATAATCACAAAAGCCATGGAGGATCGCATGAAGTTCCGTCCGCTCCACGATCGCGTCGTGGTCAAACGCATCGATGCCGAAGACAAAACCGCAGGCGGCATCCTCATTCCGGACAGTGCCAAGGAAAAGCCCTCGCAGGGCGAGATCATCGCCGTTGGTCCGGGCAGCCGTGACGAATCCGGCAAGCTGATCCCGATCGACCTCAAAGTGGGTGATCGCGTGTTATTCGGCAAGTGGTCGGGCACCGAGGTCAAGCTCGATGGTCAGGAGCTTCTGATCATGAAGGAAAGCGACATCATGGGCGTTCTCACTGACGTTCCCGCCGCCAAAAAGAAGGCCGCTTAAGCGCTTTAGCCCGTTCCCTCGTCCTGAGGAGCCGGCGCAGCCGGCGTCTCGAAGGAAGAGACCTGCAATCGAAATCTCATCCCTCAGGAATCCGCCCAGTCGCGCGGACCTTGGGATCTGAGAATACGGAGATCATTATGTCAGCCAAGGAAGTCAAATTCGGCGTCGACGCCCGCGACAGGATGCTGCGCGGCGTCGAAATTCTCAACAACGCGGTGAAGGTCACGCTCGGTCCGAAGGGCCGCAACGTCGTGCTCGACAAATCGTTCGGCGCTCCCCGCATCACCAAGGACGGCGTCACCGTCGCCAAGGAAATCGAGCTCGACGACAAGTTCGAGAACATGGGCGCACAGATGGTGCGCGAAGTCGCCTCCAAGGCGGCCGACGCTGCCGGCGACGGCACCACCACCGCGACCGTGCTGGCGGCTGCGATCGTCCGCGAAGGCGCCAAGGCGGTTGCCGCCGGCATGAACCCGATGGATCTGAAGCGCGGTATCGACTTGGCAGTGGACGCCGTGGTCGCCGACCTCGTCAAGAACTCCAAGAAGGTCACCTCGAACGAGGAGATCGCACAGGTCGGCACCATCTCTGCCAACGGCGACTCCGAAATCGGCAAGTTCCTCTCCGACGCCATGAAGAAGGTCGGCAACGAGGGCGTCATCACGGTTGAAGAAGCCAAGTCGCTCGAGACCGAACTCGAAGTCGTCGAGGGCATGCAGTTCGACCGCGGCTACATCTCGCCCTACTTCGTCACCAACGCCGACAAGATGCGCGTTGAAATGGAAGATGCCTACGTCCTCATCAACGAAAAGAAGCTATCTCAGTTGAATGAATTGCTTCCCTTGCTCGAAGCCGTGGTGCAGAGCGGCAAGCCGCTTGTAATTATAGCGGAAGACGTCGAAGGCGAAGCTCTCGCCACCCTCGTCGTCAACCGTCTGCGTGGTGGCCTGAAGGTTGCTGCCGTGAAGGCTCCGGGTTTCGGCGATCGCCGCAAGGCCATGCTGCAGGACATCGCGGTTCTGACCGGTGGTCAGGCGATCTCGGAAGATCTCGGCATCAAGCTGGAGAACGTCACGCTCGCCATGCTCGGTCGCGCCAAGAAGGTGATGATCGACAAGGAAAACACAACAATCGTCAGCGGCGCCGGCAAGAGGGCCGACATCGAGGCGCGCGTTCAGCAGATCAAGGCGCAGATCGAGGAAACCACCTCGGACTACGACCGTGAGAAGCTGCAGGAGCGTCTGGCCAAACTCGCGGGCGGCGTCGCGGTGATCCGCGTCGGCGGCGCGACCGAAGTCGAGGTGAAGGAGCGCAAGGATCGCGTGGATGACGCGATGCATGCGACCCGTGCGGCGGTTGAGGAAGGCATCGTGCCGGGCGGCGGCGTCGCCCTGCTGCGCGCCTCCCAGCATCTCAAGGGACTTCGCACCAAGAACGACGACCAGAAGACCGGCGTCGAAATCGTCCGCAAGGCGTTGTCGTATCCAGCCCGCCAAATCGCCATCAATGCTGGCGAAGACGGTTCGGTGATCGTCGGCAAGATCCTCGAGAAGGATCAATATTCCTACGGCTTTGACTCGCAGACCGGCGAATACGTCAACCTGATCTCCAAGGGCATCATCGACCCGACCAAGGTGGTTCGTGTGGCGATCCAGAACGCAGCGTCCGTCGCGGCTCTCCTGATCACCACGGAAGCCATGGTGGCCGAAGTGCCGAAGAAGAACGCCGGCGCTGGCGGCATGCCTCCGGGCGGCGGCATGGGTGGCATGGGTGGTATGGATTTCTAAGTCCAACCGTTCAGCGCTCAAAGAAAAAGAAAGGCCCGGCAGCGATGCCGGCCTTTCTGCATTCTCGTGCCTTTGATCGCGGTTGCCCTGCTCAATTTGCCTCAGGCCGTAATACTGACGTCAATACATAGTTCGGATCGGCTTTCAGCGCGCGTGCGAGAATTTGTAGTCGCCGGGCTTGCGATAGGAATAGCCAATCAGATTGCCCACGTTCGGGTAATCGTCCAAGTGCCTTTAACTGCTTGCCTGCGTCTGGGACTGAGTCGAATTGCAGTAACGCTGCTTCCTTCGTGTCGGCCGGCGCCAGGTGCCATCGTCCCGCGGTTTCGGGGCGGCTCACGAGGGCCAAGAAACGATCCGAATTCGGGCAGGATGCAAGCGTCACGACGGCCGAACCAGCGATAGCGGTTGCGCGCGACCAAGTCACAGATTGCGTCGCGGATCATCCGTGGGATGAATTGGAAGATCCAAGTCCACTGTAGAGTCAGGAACGAAAGTATCGGCTACATAGCTTTTATCGACCGAACCAAACCGAATAATAGTGTGCGTATAAATCCAGCCACCCGGCACTCTGAAACGAAATATGGTTTCGTCATACTGACCGGAGACATGATCTTTAAAGACTTCTTCTTGGGTATGAAGCTTTTGCTTAGGCATGAACATCTTTCGGTTGCCGCTGCCAATAGCGACCAAAATCAACTGACTCGCCACGCTTCAAAGACAAAGCCTGCGAGGCGGTTGACTTTCTCGCCGTTCGACAGACGGCCGTTGTCCCTCTTCAAGATCGCTCTTGAGCGTACCGCAAAAGGTACGCCGGCGATGTGGTGATGGATACCTTCCAGTTGATCCATCCAGGTCGTCGCAGCGGAGCTGAATAGCGCATGCCACTTCCAAACCACCATCCGGTCATAGTCGTAGTGCCGAAATCCTCCTCGCGTGAGCGGCATGTCACAAGATCTTCTTCTTACGAAACATCCGCCATCTGTTCGCGGCGCAGATCTCAAGCCAGCCTATGAAATGCCGGCGGCAAAGGCTCGCGCACGAGTTCACTTAGATTTAGAACCTCGCCGCTTTCCGTGATGTCCGAGACCAGAACCTCGACATAGGGATGCTGGCGGTTGATCGCGGCGCCGCGCTGGTATTTCGCGTTCACGATCCGCTCGATCGCCGCAAGATTGCGCTTGCCCAACGCGTTGTACTGATCGCGGAACAGGCTCTGCCGTCCTCCGCGGTGCTCGATGGATTCGACCCAGACGTCCATCACCTTGCGGCCTATGAACGCTTCGACCGGTTCAGTTCCGTCCCGCGCGAGAAGCCGCAGCCCGTCCATGTTGTGCGGGCCGTCATCGATGCCGAATTTTGTCAGTGACATGTTTTTACGTGACATGGGGAATCCTCCTGTTGCCGACGTTGGTTCACCTCGGCAGTCCGTCGGGGACTGCGCCTCCCTCATCGTCCCATCGCGACAGAGCCGCGGCGCGCGATTTCGCGTCGCGATGCGCATCCTCCGTCGAAGCCTTTTTGCGGCCGGCATCATTCTTATGCTTGTGCAGAAAGCGGGCGATCTGCCCGCGAAGCGCCGCCGTCTCCAATAACTCTCCGACCGATCCGGCGGTGTCGAAGATCTCGCGTTGCAGCGTCTTCGGAAGTGCGTTCCATTGCATGATGACGGCCGCGCCGAGACATCGCAAGACGTGCTCCTCCTCGGCCGCCAGGGCGAGGCCGCGGGCGCGATCCTGTTCCGCTGCGTTTACGGCGCTGTCGTAGTCATCAGCCAATCCCTGCTCGTTATCGGCGAGCGCTGAGTGGCGATCCCTTTGTTTCTGAAGTTCGTCGCTTTCGCCCTGACCGCTCGAATGCTTGATCAGTTCGCCGTATGCGGCGGCCTTTTCGCGGTGCTGCTGAGATCTAAACATGCCGCGTCCTTTCGTTGGAAGTCTCCGCGCGTTCCGACCGATCCCGATGGTTGACGAGGATGGAGCTATATATGGGGATCACAGGGCCGAATAACGAGCTTCGGTGACAAATCACGACGTCATTAATCGTGGGCAAAAGCCGTTCCTGCGAGATTGTAGCAGTCCGAGCGAATGCAGGTTGCGATTTGGCTTCCGCAATGCCCGAATACGGGCTTATGCCGCCGCCGAAGTCAGAGAAGACATCGGCACGTCGAATGTGTAGACGAACCCGGTCGGCTCATAGGTAAGCCTCACGTCACCCCGGAGTTGCCTGCCGAGCGTCTCGATCAGCCGTGTCCCGAAGCTGCGCTTTTCGGGCAGGCGGACTGCTGCGCCATTTCTCTCGGTCCATGTAAGGTGCAGGCGCTGCGCCTGTTGATCCAGCGTCCAGTTGATGTCGACGCGCCCTTGCGGGACCGACAGGGCGCCAAACTTCGTGGTGTTGGTGCAAAGCTCGTTCAGCGTCATCGCGATGGCGATGACGGCGCCCGACATCATCCGGATATCGGGTCCCCAAATCGAAAATTTAGGCTCGTCGGGATTATCGAAGGCTTCGGTCGCGCTGCGGACGATCGTGCCAAGGTTCGCGCTGCTCCATCTTGCCTGCAAAAGGAGGTCGTGCGCGCGCCCAAGCGCGAGCAGCCGGCCCTCGATGGCGTGCTGTGCGTGCTCGGCGCCTGGCAGGCCGCGCAGACTCTGCGAGACGATGGCGCCGACGGTCGCGAGCGTATTCTTGATACGGTGGTGCAGTTCCTCGAGGATCAGCTTCTGCAGCTTCTCGGACGCCTCGCGCTCCCTGGCGTCGATGCCGGCCGTGGTAAGCAAACTCAGTGCATCAATCTCGGCCTGCGCGAGCAGAAGCCGCAAGCTGACATTTTCTGCCGCCAGGTCGTCCTGGTATGGTGTTGCGCTGCTTGCGGGCCGCGGGTCCGCACGGAGATCGGCTTCAGACATCGCCGATTATATCCTCATGAGCTGGGTACCGCACTGATCTTCGGTGGCTGAGTTTCTGCTTCAATCACGCGATTTAGGCTGTGTTCGGTGTGAAAAGCACTGCTGTCTCAGGCGTGGCCGATCATGTCGCGCATTTCGGCTATCACTTCCCCGGCATTGAGCGGCTTGCCGAGAAACCTGCTGCGGGGCGGAAGATCGAGGTCCTGCAGCTTCAATTGTCCCGATACCACGATGATTTTGATCACCGGCCAACGCGCATGCACGGCATGCGCAAGTCCGACGCCGTCCATTTGGCCAGGCATCTGGATATCGGTGCAGATCAGCGCGACGTCGGATCGGGATTCCAGGATGGCGACGGCTTCGGCGGCATCCATCGCCTCGAGTGGCATGTATCCCGCGTCTTCGACGATGTCGATCGCGCGCATCCGGAGCACCATCTCGTCCTCGACAACGAGAACTACTGCAGGAATGCATGGATGATCAGGCGTCATCATAGGGCTCTCGCGGGGATCGCCATCGACTGGAACAGGCGTTCGATTTAGGACAAGCATCTCGCTGCCTATAGGATCCCCCGTTGGCTCAACAATGGAGCAATAAAGTCGCCGCCAACGGTAGGTTGCTCACGTGATGGGCTTCGCGCCAACGCTGCCGTCACGCGGCCGGTGCGTCGCGCTTGCCGGAGAGAAATTCGTGAAGCTCGACGGCATTGCGAAGGGACTAATGCATCGTGAGTCGCCTCGGTGCGTTCATCCCCCGGCGCCATCTCGCGAGCCTCGTCGAGGGCGACAACCGCCCTGGCCTCCAGACCGCGGGCAAGCGTCGATTGGGTTCGTCTAGTCCGAAGTTTTCGCTTGGGAAGTGTGCAAGGGATTGATCCGACTCGATAAGTTGACGGTCGGTGTTTTCAATTACTGGACACGCAGCGGGTCAAGATCGAGCAGCTTGAACGCGGCTTCCTGGACGGAGGTTGGTGTGGAATGGAGCATGAAGCGATGCTTGGTGTGAAGGGGCACGCGCATCGTGTTTCGGACCAGCGTGCCGAGATGGGCGATGAGCGCATCGAAGCTCATGACGTGATGGCCGTCGGCTGATCGCTTTGTTGCCTTCTTGGCCTTCGCCGCCTCAGATGGTTCGGTCTTGGCGACGGGAGAGGTCCGTTCTCCCCGGGCGGCCTCAAGGTCGGTGTCGTGGAACAACAGCGGCGCCAAGGCTTCTCGCAGGTGCCATTCGACGTGATAGGCCAGCATGCACAGGAAGACATGGGCCCGCACGTGCTGTGCCGTCCAGTGGCGGATCGGCCGTATTTCGAGATCGATGGTTTTCATGGACCGGAAGCTGCGTTCGACTCGCGACAGGTCCTTGTAGGCCTGAACCGCCTCTGCAGCGTCGAGATGCCCAGCGGGTATGCTGGTTCGGATGACGTAGATGCCGTCGAGGCGAGCCTCTTCCTCGATCTGCTCGATCCGTCGCTGCCATGAGAGATAGCCATCGGCCACTTCGACGTCGAAGTGCTTGGCCATCTTCTTGCGGTCCAAAACCGCACCAACCGCGATGCCGATCTGGGCGGAACTGCGCAACGCAGAGTGTTTGCGCTGGACCTGCGCTTGAACGCGGGCAAGTTCGTGCTCGGTCGCGGCCAGCAGATCCTCGCGTTTGCGCGCTCGTTCGGCTGCCAGATCGCGATTGCGACAGACGATCAGCCGCTCGCCTGGGAACAGGTCAGGGGCGCTGATTTCGGCGAGATCGCGGTCATCGAACAGCGACAGCTGCAGCGGCCCGTTCTCCGCCGCCAAAGCCTGGATCGCCGGCGCGCGCAGGCAGGTGATCCAATCGACGCCCGCCGGCTTGAGATCATCGCGGATGCGTGCCGAGGTGATCATTCCCCGATCCCCGACCAACACCATACGGCTGATCCCGAAGCGATCCTTGATCTTTTGGACTTGAGAACTCAGCGTCTTCGGATCGGCCGTGTTGCCGTCGAAGACTTCAACCGCAATCGGCAGCCCCTCACGCGTACAGAGCAGCCCGTAGACAATCTGCGGCCGGTCGCCCCGGTGATCGCGGCTATGGCCATAGCGCGCCAGCGGACAGCAGCGGCCCTCAAAGTAGGACGAGCTGACGTCGTAGAGCACCAGCACGCCGTCCTGGAGATGTCGCCGCGCCAAGCCGGTCTCGATCCGCGCCTGGCGCTCGACCAGCCAATCGAGCGCCTCATAGGCCTCGCGCTCCTTCACCTTGCCCAGGCGCAGAACCGATCCGAGGCTGGAGATTGCCGTCTCCTGATCCACCGCCCGTACAAAGCCAAGCTTCGAGCGTGGCGCAATCAACCGATCAACGATCATGGCTACCACCAGATCGTAATGGCGTCGCGATGCCTCATCCTTCGTCGTGCTTAAAATCAGCCGATCCAGTGCAATTCTGCGGATCGTCCCGAGCGCCGCTGCAACATGGCCGTGAGGCAGTGAGCGCTCGATTTGAATCTCGTCCGGTCCGGTGCCAATCACCGTGCCGCCCTTGAGCAGAGCCTTCAGTCCGCCAATCAAATCCACCGGCAGCTTGCTCAGATTGGCCAAGGTCCGCTTCTGCGCGCGGCCATGCTCGTCGCGATACGCCTCCCGCAACAGCACCGCAGGCGGCGAGCCTCGATTGGGAATCGTCTCGATGAACATTCCCAAATCGAATCACATCTCGACTGATTTGGGAATCCCCGTTACATGGATACAAACTGCAAACTACTCTCCGCCCATCCGCCCGAAAGGATTCGTCTTTCAGGTCAAACCAAGCGCAAACTTCGGTCTAGTCGGAGACGGCCCGTTCTGCGGTATTAACCGCGCTACGCGGGATCACCACTGAATAACCATCGCAGCGGCGACCAGCAGCACAAAAAAGATCGGCATCAATACCGGGGGTACCAGCCACTCATGAAGATTGAATGTGGGGAGTTTTGGCATATGACCGCCCTTTAGGTTGAGGCGGGAGCGCAACGCTCTCAGTCACCGATAGTAGCCCAGCGCGCGCGGTGATGTCTTGGATATAGGGACGATTTGCCGAATAGCGAGGAGAATCGCAGTTTGCTTTCGGGGGCCGGCTGGCAAGGCTTGTAATGCGGCATTGAGTAGCCATCTAAATCCCAGCGCCATCATATTGCTTCAGCATCGCCCTTACGGCAGCGCGAAGCTTGGCCACGCCAAACTATCGTCAACGACATTGACCAAATGCACATCGCTTCGATGGGCGGGTCCCGAGGCCATTGAACCAGGTCTCGACACAGGTCGTGAGAAAGCCGGTGAGACGCGTGGTTCGTCGGCGAATACTGATCGGCGGCAACCCATGATCGAGTTTCCAAATCATAGCCGTTCATATGACCAAACCCGGCGAGCGGTGCGGTTTTGGGGGCACGACAGCGCGCTGGAAACGACATTCTTCATATACGAGGGCGCATTGAGGCGAATTCAACCAGGTACCCGCCCCGACGAGGCCGGTTTCCTGAACGCGTTCGATTGCAACCGTGATGTGATATGCGCGGCGGCTGCGAAGGTTTACGTCCGTGGAAGCCGGGGCTCTTACGATCTGATCGCCGCAAATTTTTGAAGCGAAACACTTTTGATCTGATCAGCGAGACGACGTGGCCAGACCGGGCGCAGGTGCTCGTTCGTCGCGAACAAAACGCACAACGCCGCCAAGCTGAATAATTGCTTGGTGGCGTTGCGGGACATCCGGAAAGAGCAATCCCCCGGCTTGCTGCTGTAGCGCACAAAGATCCCTAAATGTAGGAAATCGCTCTCGGTGAAGCTTTTTTCATTTGTGTCAGCAGTGGACGGTTCCGAAGTTTGAAAGCCGCTGATAGCTGCGATCACGGCCTGAGACCGCTCTCCAAAGACGTTGGCGCTGCGACCTTCTGACTAGAGACCCAGAACGTGCTGTACAGCATCAGGACAAAGGTCTACCGTTTAACGACAGGGTGGCAGTTGTTCGCCTTGAAGCTGTCCATGAAGCGGTGACTTCCGAAGTCGCTGCTCATCCTCGTAGCGGCAGCTAACGTGCCATCGGAAGGCGCAATCTCAATAGGCTGAATGTTTTTGCCAAGCGGATGCAAGCGGCGTCCGCGGCTGCGAACGCGCTCGTGCGCGCAAACAAAAAAGGAAACCATCATGAGAATGCCCGAAATTTTGCAGGGTGAGGCGCGGACACGCTTTCTCCAGGGTATCGCTTTCGGCGCTGTTGCGGCGATGGCGATCGGATTCATGTGGGGCGGCTGGGTCACCGGCGGCACTGCCAAAACCATGACCGCAATGGCAGAGAGCAACGGCCGGATGTCTGTCCTGGTCCCGATATGCGTCGCGCAGTTCACGGCGGCCGACGGCGCCGTCGCCAAGTTCAAGGCGGCGGGCTCCTATTCAAAGGACAACGTCATCAGCGAATACGTCAAGACCGTTGCCGCCACGAGCATGGACTATTCATTCGCGAGGGCCTGCGCGGCCGGCGTGGAAGCCGAACTCTCGAAGATGGCCACAAAGAGCTGAGCGGTTCGTCCCCGCTGACGACGACGATCTTGCTCCGAAACAGAGTGGGCAGGGCGTATTCGACGGGCATCTGGGAGGCTTCGTCGAAGATGACGGTATCGAAGAGGCCGGGCTTCGGCTGGAGTACGCGACTCGCCACGTCGGGCGTCATGAGCCAAACGGGCCTCAATGCGAGCAGGCCTAGTGCGCTTCCGCGATCGATGAATTCGCGCAGCCGCAGCGCCCTGTGGCCGCTTAGTCTCGTTATTGGTACCCAATCTGACGCCGGCCGGACGCGACCGGGATCAATGTCGTTGATGAGCAATTCCCTGTTGCAGTTCCGGATTTTCCTATCGGCTTCCGCAAGCGACTTGACCTTCACGTCGCTTGCATCAGCGTCGAAAAGGACCTCCGGATTGGAGGCTTCCATTGCGGCCTTCCATGCAATCCTGGCCTCGCGCGCGGTCGTGCCGCGAACGCACGCGTCGAGATCGGCGGTTGGCAGCCGCAGCAGATCTGTCTCCTTCGCCCTGAGGGTCCGGAAGATCGTGCGTTCCGCCTCTCCAAGACGCACCGACCGAAGCCGAAATTCCTGAAAGCTCGCGAGTGTCGGGGCAGCTTCGAGAATGAGACTGATGGCTGTCCCGTTTGAGCGTCCGCCATGGATTGCTGAACGCCGCAACCCGGTCCAAAGCTCATCGAGATATGGTTTTAGCTGCTCTAGAGCCTGGGAGCTTGCCGCCCGCGCGTCGTGGCGTCGAAGCGAACGATCTGCGCGATCGAAGAAGGTATCCAAGTCCTTCATCGCGCCTGTCATGGCAGCCTGATCCAACTCGGCTTTCTGAGGGCACTCGTCGATAAGCGACACGAAGTCATGAATGCGCGTGACGATGGAATGAAGATTGCCGGCGAGAGCAGCCAGGGGGCCCGGTGGAAGCTTCGAGTCCGGAGCGCGATTGAGGAGCGCCATTACGTAGTCGGCAAGCTTGAGCCTTAACGGCCGCAGACCCATCTCCAGGTCGATCGCATTAGCGAGCGCCTGGACGCCCTCATCGTCTGAAGCAATTTCCTTTGCAACCATCAGATTTCGCAGATTTCGCTTCCGTATCCAGCGCATGGGATTGATGTGCCCCAATCCGCTGGCGGGGCTGAGGACCCCCTTGGCGAGAGCGTCAAGCTTGCGCAGTTCGTCCGATCGAATCGAAATAAGCTTTTCAGAAATCCCGGGCTGGTGTTGGGAGGCGTTGAGCGCGGACAGTCCCGCTTCGACCTGGATAAGACCGACAAGCATATTGGTGCCCCGAGAACCGTTGCCCTCCGGACTTCGGAACAGTGGAAGCCAACGACCCAAATTGGTGCATAGGGCGTCACCGATGGAGCGCAAATTGCCGGCGCCTGCCATCCACGTTCGCAGGCGGTCGGCGTCGGCGACGTCAAACGAGTCCGATGTCTCGGCATCGACCTCCTCGCGCCTTGCATCGATTTCCGCGAACGTACGCAGAGACTGCACCAGGGTGTCCGCGGTGCCCCGATCGGGATTGAAAAGCTTGAGTACCGAGAGTGAGCTGCCTTCGAATTTGGCCGGTAACCAAAATCGTGCCAACGGTCCGCAATTTTCTTCGAGCGCGACGACATCTGCGGGGTGAAGATCCGTGAGCAACGGGCGGATCGAGGGAAGATCCATCGGCTTGGGTTGCGCTGCTTCGATGGCCAGGAGCTCGCCGAGCAGCGTGCGATAGGTCAGTCCCGTATTTGGGTCCACCGCATGTAGCGCCGTCTGTTGCCGATCGAGATCCGCTTCCAGCAATTCGATGCGCGCCGCCAACCGTTCGCGATCCCGCTTCCAGGCCGGAGCTCCGCCGACAGGCTGGCTATGCAACCGCTCAACCTGCTCCCGTACCGATGCGATGATGGCCCCGCGATCGCTGTTGACGTCGGTGATCATCACGAAACGGTTTCCGAGTCGTTCCTTATCCAAACGCTTCCTGACCACCTCGAGCGCAGCTTGTTTCTGGCAGATCACCAACAAAGATTTGCCCATACCGATCGCATCGGCGACCATGTTGACGATCGTCTGGCTCTTGCCTGTTCCTGGCGGGCCTTCGACGACAAGGCCCGGTGCCTGGCGAGCTTCCATGACGGCCGCCTCCTGCGAAGGGTCGCTGTCCGCCGTGGCCAGATTGGGCTGGTGGTGCTGATCGCGCTTGCCGCAAAGAACGGCATCCTGATCGTCGAATTCGCCAAGGAGCAGCGCGAGGCCGGCAAGCCGATCCTGGATGCGGCGCTGATGGGAGCGCGGATGCGCTTCCGTGCGGTCATGATGACCTCGATCGCCTTCATCCTCGGGCTGGTGCCGCTGGTGGTCGCGACCGGCGCGGCCGAGATCAGTCGACGGGCCGTCGGCACGGCGGTGTTTGGCGGCATGCTTGCCGCAAGCTCGATCGGCATCTTTCTGGTACCGATGCTCTACGTCACCTTCCAGCGTTGGCGCGAGAACGCGAAACAGCGCTTCGGCAGAAGCAAAGGAGAGCGGCCTGCTCATGAACCATGATCGTTCTTAAATTAGCCCTTCAGCGTCTTTCGCCCGCAAAATCGACCAAATAATCGTAAGCTTGGGGTAGCTGGGCCGCAGGCATCGCGTCTATAATCGAAGAGTCTGACAGACTACGTGGCGTGGCCGATGTACACACGCTCGGGAAGCGGCACGTCGTGGCCTTTTCAACCGACCGGCCCGGCGGTTTCGACGAAGCACATATTGCGAGCCGAACGGCCGGAACGTTCGAGGGATGAGGGGGGCTGGTTTCTTGGTCCGAGCCTTGTCGACAATGTTCGTCCGGGCATGGCGTTGCATTCCGACGAACTCTTCGGGCCTGTCCTCTCTGTCGTGCGGGCTTCGAGCTACGCAGATGCTATCGCCGTCATGGCGCGCATCCACTTGGGAACGCAGCGGCGATCTTCGGCAGCCCGTGCTAGACGGGAGGCGGGATCTGCTCCGAATCTCCTGCGCTGTCCTTGAAATGAGCTGACGTCACTTATTCCCCAGTTTTCGGCCGTAGCTCAAATGGTGGGCGCCAGCGATCCGCGTTAAGAAACGATCCAGCCCTGCTCTACCTATCGCGCACTCGCCGTCGCCTCACAATGCGGCCTCTCGCCTGATCGACGCAGCCGGAAAGCGGGGGAGGTTGGGCTCCACCGCGTGGACGACGAATAGGATATCCTGAGGCGCGAGGTGCAGGCGCTCGCCGAACAGTCTGACCGCTTCGTCCGCAATGGCGGTGGCGGTTCCCGCCGGTCTCCCGCTGGAGATGATGACCTCAACGACCATGAACCGATCGGTTCTGTCCGTTGCGTAGTCGGGGAAGCGGGGATTTACCAGGAGGTCGCCCTGGTCGACCTCGAGAAAACGGTGAAAGCGGTCGGCTCGGTGATAGCCGGCGGCCACCTGGGCTTCCAGCATTGCCTCCGATAAGCGGGACTTGTCGGCGGCGCTGAGGCCGCGCCGGACGGTGAAGGTTACAAACGGCATCTCCAGTCTCCACGGTTCAGGATGTACCAATTGCGTTGATGCGCTCAGTGCGCGCACGCCTTAGCCCAAGCCTAATCTCATCCCACTCTATTAAGAGGCGCAGCGCGGTGATCCACCTGTGCACCCCTTCAGCGCGGAATCACGAGAGGAGAATGGCTTCGAAACCAATTTCGACCTTCATCAGTTTGGAGACCGGGCAACCGGCCTTTGCTTTTGCAGCGATTGACTGGAACGCGGCCTGGTCGATACCCGGTATCTTCGCGGTGACGGTAAGATGGATCGAGGTGATGGAAAAGCCATCGCCGTCTTTGTCGATGACGACTTCCGATTTGCTGTCGACCTGCTCCGGCACGAATTTCGCCATGCCGAGTAGTCTTACGAACGACATGGTGAAACAGGCGGCGTGAGCGGCGCCTAGCAGTTCCTCCGGGTTCGTGCCCGGCTTCTCGCCGTAGCGGCTGAAGAACGTGTAGGGATGGCTTTCCAGCGCACGGCTCTCGGTCGAGACCGAGCCCTTGCCTTCGCGCAGGTCGCCGTTCCAGGCGGCAGATCCGAATCGTTTCATGGCTCGTGCTCCATTCGTGTCGTACATGTGCCGCAGCTTGCCGGCGTGTCAGCGCCGCCGGGCCGAACCGCAACCGCCTCGCTTTGCCTTCCATGCGTCTTTCGGCGCCTTTGCTTTGAGGTACTGGACAGCATCAAAATTGCTTCGCCAGCTCCGTCGCTTGTCTCTTTCCGGCGTCGATCATGTCGAGCGCGCGGCCGTCCTAGCTGTGTTCGACGGTAAGAGTTACGACACGGCGGACGCCTATAAACCGCAGCCAAAATTCAACGTAGCCGCTGAGATATTCGAAGCCTGGCTGAGAGACAATTTTGAAGCCGGCCGCGTCGCTTTGTCCCCTGACATACGCAACGAAAGCCTTATCAATGCTCAATGAGGGCCCATAGAACTGTCCGTCGAACGTAAACAGCATGTTTCGCTGACAAGACAGATCAATCAGCTGCTTGAGTTTGTAAGGGACAGAGAAATTCCACATGGGTACGCCCAGGACGATGCGGTCCGCCCGTTGGAAGCGTGAAGCCAACTCTCCGATTTTTTCCCATGTTGCCGCCTCGGCTGGCGTCATCGATTCGCCGGAGACGCCCTTGTATTTGGCGTCGATCGCCTCCGCGTTGAACTCGGGAAGTTGCTCTTGCCAAATATCCAACGTGTCGATTCTAACGTCGCGATCGCGCTCTCTATATTCGGAGAGGAATGCATTGACGACAGCGATGGACGCAGATTTTTCCTTTCGCGGCGAGGTCACTATGTTCGGGATATTCATTTTCGTTGGCCTTTCACGTAGGAGCGGGAACATGTCCGATGCGTCTTTCTCTCACCTCACGCACGTTGGCCGGCAGCCTCCAGGATCAGTTGCGTGATTTCATCAGGTTGAGAGATGAGGGCCAGGTGACTCGCTTTAACCTCGATGGTCCTGGCGCCCATCCGCTTGGCCATGAAGCGCTCAAGGTCTGGATTGATCGTGCGGTCTTCCGATGAAACCGCGTAGTAGCTCGGTTTTGATCGCCAGGCCGCATGGGTGGTCTTGCCTGACAGCAGCGCCTTATGGAACGGCTCCTGCACGGCGTAGAGCACCCTGGCCTTCGCTTGCGGCAAGTCGCCGGCGAAATCGCGAAGGAAGGCCTCCTCGGAAAGCCGTCCTTCGTCGCCATCGAACACGATCCCGGCCGTCGCCGGCGGCGTCGGATATGTCTTCGCGAGGGCCGCATAGTCCTCGCCCGCATCTGGCGCGCGCGCCGCCACGTAGACAAGCGCCGAGACGTTCGGATGCACACCGGCCTCCGTGACGATCATGCCGGAGAAGGAATGACCCACCAGCACTGTTGGGCCATCCTGCCGCGCCAGCACACGTTCGGCCGAAGCCACCGCCTCAGGCAGCGTGGTTAGTGGATTTTGCACGGCCGTGGCGTTGAGCCCCGCGGCCTGCAATCGCGCGATCACCTCCGACCAGCAAGAGCCATCGGCAAACAGTCCGTGCACGAGCACGACATTGCGCGCCTTCACTGGAGTTGAATTTGCGGCCATGCCACTTGTGGACATCAGCGAAGCTGCGGCACCGGTCACGAGGGCGGCGGAAAAAGAGCGTCTGTTCATCATCATGATATTTGTTCCTTCGAGGGTGGCTGGGAATGTCTGGTTGCTTGGTGTGGGCGGCGCAGAGCGGCGCCGGCCGCCTGAGAGTTTTTCGATGTCGTGTTGCCGTTCACCGCCTTTCTGTCGCCCTGATGCGAGCGCCTTGCATGGGTTCAAGCTTCGAGCAGTGCGTCGACATCGGGCGAATGCACGATGGTTCTGTCACGCACAAAAGCCTCATGGTTGTTCTCGATGCTGTCGTGGTCGTAGAGATAGTTGACCATGACGCCGAAGGATTCCTGGATCGCGCGGGGTGTGGCGTTGCCGAGCCAATTGATCCGTTCGAGCCGTGCGCCGTTGCCGAGGTGAAAGCGCGCTACCGGGTCGATGCGTATCGAGGGTGGCCGCGTCAGATAGCGGGCGCAAAGCCGCAACAAGGGGGCGCGCAGCTTCTCGCTCTGCGCCGGGTCATCCCACCAGCTGCCGCTCTCGAGTTGTGGCAACAGCGCGGCATCGGGATCGCTTCCATTCGCAAGCCGTTGACCGAGCCAGCGCCGAAACCCCGGTACCGGCGACAGGGTGGAAAAACGCTTCAGTTGCGGAAACTCCCCCTTGAGCTCCTCGACCACTTGCTTGATCAGGAAATTGCCGAACGATATGCCGCGCAGGCCGTCCTGGCAGTTGGAAATCGAATAGAAAATCGCCGTGTCAGCGCGCATGGCTTGCGCCCGTGCGGTCCGTTCATCCGTCACCCGTGCTAGCAGCGGCGGCATCGCTGTGGCCAACCCCTGCACCAGCGCGACTTCGACGAAGATCAGCGGCTCGCCGGGAAGGGCGGGATGGAAGAATGCAAAGCAGCGGCCGTCGGGCGCAAGGCGCCGCCGCAGATCGTCCCAGCCCTTGATCTCATGGACCGCCTCATAGGCGATCAGCTTTTCCAGCACCGCCGCCGGAGACTGCCAGTCGATCCGCCGCAGCTCGAGAAAACCGCGGTTGAACCAGGAGGCGAAGAGATGCTTGAGGTCGGCGTCGAGCAGCTTCAACTCCGGCTCGTCGCGCAGATGCGCAGTGAGTTCGCTGCGCATCGCGATCAGCGCGCTGGTGCCCCCGGGCGCCATGTTCATGCGCCGCAGCAGCTCCTGCCGCGGTGGATCGCTGGCTCGCGCGAGCGCGGCCGCTGCTTCCGCCGTGCCGTCGGCGAGATAGCGCTCCGCTGCCGTGCACAGCGCCGCTTTGTCGGGCTGAAACTCCGTTGCAAGGTAGCGCTGGAAGCTGTGCCGGCCGTCCGTATCGAGGACGCGCAGCACGTCGTGCAGTTCGCGCGCGACCTGCGCGCCGGACGCCTCGCCGCGCTGCGACAGCAATGTCGCTGCGAGTTGTTTCACGCGATCGACCGGCGCGGGCTTCGCGCTGGACAGGTCATTCGAGGTTTGCGTGTTCGGGGTCATCGTTACCTCTTGTGTTTAACCGTGGGGGATCGTGGTCGGTCGGAATTTCGCTGGCGGCACGTAGAGTCCGCCTGACGCCGTCACGAGGTCGTCGATGGTTTGGGCCGCGAGCCAGTCGCGGGTTGCGGTGTTAACATCGATGCCGAGGTCGGAGGGGGACATCACGGTGCCGCGGCGGCGCAGGCTGTCGCTGATTTCGGTCAACTGTTGCCTGCCGAATTCAGTATCGCCAGCGACGGCGCGCAATGCCGCTTCGCGTTCCTGCGGTGATCGGCAGCGCAAAAGGTTGGCCACGCCACGTTCGGTGACGACATGAGTGACGTCGTCGCCATAGATCATCACCGGCGGTAGCGCAAAACCGGCAGAGGCTGCGAGATCGAACGCGTCCAGCCGTTCGACAAAGCTCGGTGCGCCATTCGGCTGATGGGTCTGCACCATCTGCACCACAAGCTTGCGTCCGCGCAGGTTCTCGCCGACTTCCTGACCTGCGCGCAGCCAGGTCGGACTGTCGTGGCGGCGGCCACGTGGGTCGGCGCCCATGTTCGGTGCGCCGCCGAAGCCTGTGATCCGGCCCTTGGTGGCCGTCGAGCTGTTGCCCTGCGCATCGATCTGCAACGTGCCGCCGATGAAGAGGTCGCAGGCATATTGTCCGGCGACCTGTGCGAGCGCGCGGTTGGACCGCAGATTCCCGTCGGCGCCGACCGGGAAGATATCGGCGTGGTTCGAGACGTAGCGTTCCATCCCCAACTCGGAGCCGAAGCAATAGACGCTGTCGACGAAACCGGCTTCGATCGCGGGGATCAGGGTCGGGTGCGGGTTCAGCACAAAATGGCTGGCGATCTTTCCCTTCAGCCCACGCTGGGCGGCGTAGGTTGGCAGGATCAGTTCGATCGCCGCGGTCGCATAGCCGATGCCGTGATTGAGCCGCCGCACCTGGTAGGGCTCGTAGACTGCAGCGATCGCCATCATCGCCATCAGCACGTTCTCGTTCCTGATCTTGGCGGGATCGCGCGTGAACAGCGGATCGATCAGATAGGGCTTCGGGCTCGGCACCACGACATCGATCCAGTCGCCGGGCACGTCGACGCGCGGCAGCCGATCGACGATCTCGTTGACCTGTGCGATCACGATGCCGCCGCGGAAAGCCGCCGCCTCGGCGATGGTCGGCGTGTCTTCGGTATTGGGGCCAGTGTAGAGGTTGCCGTTGCGATCCGCCTTGTCGGCGACGATCAGCGCCACGCGCGGCGTCAGGTCGACCAGCATGCGGGCGTAGAGTTCGAGATAGGTATGGATCGCCCCGATCTTCACCGTCCCGTTCGCGACCAGTTCGGCGAGCTTGCGGCTTTGCGGCCCCGCGAAGGCGAAATCCAGCCGGTTAGCGATACCACGCTCGAACACGGCGAGATGGTCGGGCAGCGCCAGCACAGACTGCACCATGTGCAGATCGTGCACCCGCGCCGGATCCACCTTGGCCAGGGCGGAGGCGAGAAAATCCGCCTGCTTCTGATTGTCGCCTTCGATCGTCACGCGGTCGCCGGGCTCGATAATTGCTTCGAGCAGCTGCGTGGCAAGATTGGCCGGGAAGACTTTTCCGCTGGTGCCGCTGAGCGCGGCAGCCCGTGCGAGACGGGAGGCGCGATCTGCTCCGCGTCGTATCGTGTCTAACATGATGGATCTCCTTCGCTGTCCTTGAAGCAAAAGGTAGGAGGCCATCATTGATTATAGAAACGATATTTTATAATATGATTGATCGCACAATGGGATCAATTATGCTAGATTTCGAGTTGCTGCGTGCCTTTGTCGCCGTGGCTGATTGCAACGGTTTCCACCGCGCTGCCGAGCGGCTCAATCTGACGCAATCGACCGTGAGCCAGCAGATCAAGCGGCTCGAGCTCGAGATCAAACGGCCCTTGTTCCGGCGGACAACGCGCAGTGTCGCACTGACCGACGATGGCGAGATGCTGCTCAGCGACGCGCGTCGCCTGTTGCAACTTGAGGAAGCGGCGCGTCATCGCCTGGCGGCGCCGCGGCTGTCCGGCATGGTGCGTCTCGGCGTGGTCGAGGAGGTTGCCGGCGGCTCGCTGCCTTCGGCGCTCGGGCGCTTTGCCAAGCTCCATGCGGGCGTGAAGCTCGAGGTGCAGATCGGCGTCAGCGCGGAATTGATCGAGCAACTCAATGCGGGGCGGCTTGACGTCGTGTTCGCAAAGCGTCCGCTCGGAACCTCGAAAGGGCGCCTGGTGTGGCGTGAGCCGCTGGTCTGGGCCGCGGCCGACACGTTCGATCTTGTTCCGGGTGCGGCGTTGCCGCTGGCCCTGTACCGCGAGCGATCGGTCTCTCGCGAGGCTGCGCTCGCCGCGCTCAACAACAACGAACTGACCTGGGAGATCATCTATACCAGCCCCAGCTTGACAGGCGTACGCGCGGCGGCGCTCGCGGGCCTTGCCGTCACCCCACTTCCCGCAAGCGCGCTGATCGCGGGCTTGCGCATACTCGGTGTGGAAGAGGGGCTGCCGCGGCTTCCTGACCTTGAGTTCGCGATCTACGAGAAGGCCCGGCCCGACAAGGCCGCCGCGGCACTGGCTGCGGTTCTGCTGACCCTCGCCCAGGGGCCATCACGCCCGGCGATTTGAGATGAACCGGCACTTCAATCTTCGAGAGTCGGTTGTGTGTCAAGCGCTGCAGGAATCAAGGATCGCGCGAAATGAAAGAAGGCGGGCAACTGACGGGGTTTTGTGAGATGACCCTGCGAGTGTGCGGGCTGCGCTTTCAGCGACAGGCCGATGTCAGCGAACCCAATCACTTGTAGAAGATGTAGTCAGCCGTGTACTCGACACGCCGCTCCGCGCCGGCGGTCGGACACGTGCCGCTTGGGCCGACTCCGCCGGAGGTATTGACCCGTTGAACGAAACGCGCGCCGGCAAGTACTCCCGATCCAGAGGATGCTGCCGACAATAGCAGCCAGGGAATTGCGCCCGTCTTCGGAGCGGGCTCGCTCGCTAAGATACTGCCGACGATCTTCGAGCCATCAGGAGCTTCCCAGGTTGGGCCGGCATAGTGCTTGGCGAACGGCCTGCCTTGCGCGTCGATAAGCTTGGCCTCAGGGGCCTTAAAGTCCCATTCACTTCCGCCCCCCTTGACGGTGCAGACATATATCTGAACGCCTTTCGCGGCGTATTTGCCGACCAGCGGTTCTTTATGCGGAGGCGCAAGTTTGGCCGGAATGTCCTGAGCGATCGCGGAAGCCGCCAAAAGCGGAAGAGCCGCGAAGGTGAATAGCAAGCGGGTGAGCATGGAGTGGTCCTTATTACAAATGCAAAGTGTCCGATCATATGGGGCTGAGACATCATCGCCACCGATCCTGTTTGCGTTGACGACGATGGCCGTTCGCCTGAAGACGAGGGCTAACCACCAATTGGCGCCGTCTGCCTACGCCTGGATCGGACGGAAAGCTCTCATCAGGTCAGACCGACCCATCCAGCGAAGTCCGGGATGATAGTCGAGCGCATGGCCGAGATTGTTTGGAGCGATGCAGCGAGCGGCAGATCTCCGAAAGCGAGTTGGCACATGAGGTATGTCACACCTGCCTCAACGACCTGGTTCTTGAGCGATTCTCGCACCGTTGAAGGTGATCCGACCAGGCAGAAGCCGTCGTCCAGGGCTTGCTCGAACGACTTCGGCAGATTCGGCGGAATCGGCAAATTACGGGTGCGCGACAGGAAGGTGAATGTCTTGAACCAGCGCGCATAGGCTGGAGCGGCCAGAGCGCGCGCCTCAACGTCGGACCCGGCAATCACGACAATGCGAACCATACCAAGCAGCGGCATGACTTGCGTTGGCCGGGTTGACCAGTGGGCGCGATACGCGTCGGTAATTGCCCGGATCGCGCCGCTCTTTCCGACACAAGCGATGTTGATCGAACTCTCGGCAGCCCATCGGGCCGTCTCCGGCTTCATCGCCCCGTACCACAGAGGTGGATAGGGTTTCTGGATCGTTGAGAGCGCAATCGGCACGTCGCAGAAGCTGAAATGGCGACCGCTGTACGTAAGCGTATTGGTATCCATGGCCTTGAGAACGATCTCGGCCGCCTCGCTGTAGCGGTCTTGCGCCTCCGCCGGCGAAACGCCGAAAAACGAAAGTTCGAGTGGAACTGCGCCGCGGCCAATGCCAAGATCGAGTCTGCCCCCACTCAGCTGATCCAACATGCAGATTTCCTCGAAAGCGCGCAGCGGGTGATAAAGATTCAACAACATCACCAATGGTCCGAGTCTCATTTTTCTGGTGCGTTGCGCCACGGCGGACAAGAACAAATTGGGTGAAGCCGCCAGACCGTGTGGCGTGCCGTGATGTTCAGCGACGTGATAAGCGCGGAAGCCAGCTTCATCGCAAGCCGCGGCGATTTCTAATCGATCGTTGTACTGCTCGCGAAGGCTTCCACCCGCGTGATCCAAATGATCAAAAATCCCAAAGCTGAGGGCCGGCACAGCTTCACAATTCATGGCCGCTCCCTTCAACCTAACAGCTTCGCCGCTGCTTTAGCGACGACGATCGCCAACCCGTCCGTTTTTCGAGATTTGCCCGCAAGCACCAGTTCGCGGAGGAGTAGCATTTGTTGGGTCAGCATTGCATCTCTCAAAGTTTCATAGCCCAGACGATGCCTGATCATCTTAAGCAGTAGGTCGGCAAATTCCTTGGGCAGTCGCGCACCGACCGCCGCGTTTCCTTGACGCTCGCCGTGCGTGAGTTCCGGCCAGACGGGCGCTCGCGAGTTCATGTCATCCAGTTCGTTGCCATTGGCACGTTCGTAACAGGTTCACGGGGACTTTTTCTGCACGAAGCCATTTGTCACGAGTCAGTGACCATGTTGCGCAAGGGGCCTCTTCGATCGAATTGTTCTAGGCAACGCAACGTTCCAGTCACACCGCATTCGAGTGCTTTTGGTTTCGCAACGACACAGAAGGTAAGCGCAATGAATTCGAAAGAATTGTCCAAAAAGTCTTTGAGTGAACGAGAGCGCGAGTGGTCGGAGGTCACGCGCGGAGAGCGCTATATCATCCGCACAACTTCAGAAGAAGCGAACGGTGCCTATTCGATGCTGGAGGTTGTCGCGGACCCTCGAAACGGTGTGCCCCTGCACGTTCACGATAATGAGGAGGAGCACTTCATTATTCTGGAGGGTAAGGCCCTCATCGCGAATGGAGACTGTCGAGCGGAAGCCGGTGCCGGCTCGTCCGTCACCATCAGCAGAGGCGTACCTCATGCCTGGTGCAATCCTTCCGAAGACGCTCGCCTCCGCATGCTGGTGCTCTTCACCCCCGGAGGGCTCGAAGAGCTGTTCCGAAGAAATGCTGGGACCGAACCTGCCGATATGATCGCCCTGGCCGCTAAATTCGGCACTCGGATTACGGGCCCGGCGCTGTTCGACGACCTTCACACGATATCGTCGCCGCGGCCCTGACGGCGATGCTAAATTCCGGTAGGGGATGCCTGGGTCGTACCTGGTCAACATGGGCATAGCAGTGCCTGAACGAGGTTACATGACAAACATATTTGGCCGTCACCAGTCTGGTACCTGCACTTATTGCCATTCGTCGCGCCGCAGCTTCATCGGGGGCGCCGCTGCCCTTGGCGTGGCTGCTGCCTTGTTCGCGAAACCGTCAGTAGCGGCACCGATCGCGACGTTGATCGACACCCATCACCTTTTTTTTCCACCGGCCTATCAGAAGGCGTGGCTCGAATGGGAAGAGGCACGCCAAGTGCCGCACTTTCCCTCTCAGGTGGCCTGGTCCAAAACCAAGGCGATCGAAGCGATGGACGAGGCAGGCATCCGAGCCGCGGTGTTGTCGATCGCATCGACCCCCGGGGTCTGGTTCGATCTCGATGCCGAGAAGGCCAGCCAGATGGCCCGTGACTGCAACGATTATGCCGCCGAATGGATGCGCGAGAAACCCGGCCGCTTTGGCCTGTTCGCGACGCTGTCGATGATCGACATCGAGCGAACGCTCAAGGAAATTGAATATGCGTTCGACACTCTGAGGGCGGACGGCGTCGGCCTCCAGTCGAGTTACGGGGACAAGTGGCTGGGCGATAGCAAATACAAGCCGGTGTTCGACGAGCTCAATCGGCGCGGCGCCGTCGTATACGTTCATCCCCTCGTTGCCGACTGTTGCGGCACCCTCAGCGTCGGCACGTTTCCTGCGGTCATTGCAGTTCCACACGACACCACGCGATGCGTCACCAGCCTCCTGCTCTCGGGCGGTTTTGCACGATGGCGCGAGATCCGGTGGCTGTTCTCACACGCCGGCGGAACAATCCCGATGATGGCCGGTCGTATCGACGCCTTCTACGGGAAACGTCCGAACTTGAAGGAGTTCGCGCCCGAGGGGATTCTTGGTGAACTGCGGCGGCTCAACTACGATACCGCCAACGCGACCAGCGCGCCGACGATCGCCGCTCTGACCAAGCTCGTGCCCGCGTCTCAAATCACCTACGGCAGTGACTATCCCTATTTCGGCCTGGGTCAGTTCGAGACCCTGGAAGACGCCGGTCTGTCCGCCGCCGAATTGGCGTCCATTGGCAGCGGGAATGCCGCCCGCCTCATTCCGCGACTTCGAAGCTGAAGCGCAAGGGCGGACGTCGTTAGGTTCGCCCACCCCAGCCCCAACTGACACACCTACGTCGGACAGAAGCCCGGCAATGCCGGATCGCGTTCTGCGCCAAGATTCACAGCAGGAGAGTCACATGAAAGTCCTCATCGTGTCGACGCCCGCGACGGGGCATCTCAATCCGTTGCTTCCGATCGGCCGCAGCCTGATGGAAGAGCATCACGAGGTCGTGTTCTTGACCGGAAGCGCATTGCGTCAGCGCATCGAGGGCACTGGCGCAAGGTTTTTGGCCTTTCCACCGCAGGCAGATCTTGATCTTCGCGACCACCATGCGGTCGTCCCCGAGCTGAAGGAGATCGCCCCGGGGCCGGAATGGCTGCGTGTTGCCCTGGAGCGCATCTTTGTCGACACCATTCCCGCGCAGTATGCCGGGATGCGGCGGGCCCTGCGCGATGTCCCGGCAGATATCATCGTTGGCGATGACATGATGTTCGGCGTTGTCCCGATGCTGCTTAAGCCGCGCTCGGAACGACCGCCCATCGTTCTTTGCGGCACCTCGATCCTGCACTGGCGACGCGACGACGGCGCGCCACTTTTCCTGGGCCTGCCGCCCGCGAGCAACCAAGCGCAGCGCGACGAATATGCGGCGATCGCGCGCGATTATGACCGGATCGTCAACCAGCCGATCGCGCTTCGCCTGAACAAGATCCTGAAAGAGCTTGGTGTCGGACCGTTGTCGACGGACATGTACGAATCCGTCGTGGAGCTTGCCGATGCCTATATGCAGCTCTCGGTTCCGGGCTTCGAGTATCCGCGTGACGTTCCGGCCACGGTGCATTTCGTCGGTACGCCGCCGATCGTGCCGAACCAGGTACCGCTGCCGTCCTGGGCGCGCGATCTGGATGGCTCGCGCAAGGTGGTCCTGGTCACCCAGGGAACGGTAGCAAATCATGATTTTGGCCTTCTGGTCCGCCCCACCCTGGCGGCACTCGCGACGGAGCCCGACCTGCTCGTCGTTGCGACGGCAGGCGGTCGTCCAGTCGATGCGATCCCGGGTCCCATTCCCGATAACGCGCGAGTGGCAAGCTATCTGCCCTTTGAATGGATTTTGCCCAAGACCGACGTCTTCGTCACCAATGGCGGCTATGGCAGCGTGAACCAGGCGTTGAGCTTCGGGATCCCGATCGTCACCGCCGGGCTGACGGAAGACAAGGCCGATGTCAACGCGCGTATTGCGTGGTCCGGTGTCGGCATCAATCTCGCCACCAACGAGCCTGCACCGCGCGCTCTTGGCGAGGCTGTCCGCACCGTTCTGGCAAAGCCTACCTTTCGCGCGCATGCGACCGCGATGGCCGCCGAGTTCGCAAGGCTCGACACTCGGACAGAGATGCTTCGCATCGTCAGCGAGACCGCACGGACCGGCACCTGGCTCAGGACGTGGCATAAACAGCCCGCCTGGTGAAAGAGGCGATCCAGCAAATTCAAGCGCCTATTCGCGCTTGCGAAGCGTGCATTTCGGGGGAGCTCAAGATAGACGACAGCACGGTGGCTGAGAAAGGGCGCGATAGAGCGGGACACGGTCGATGCTGCAGAGGTGGAATGGGCCAGAGGCACGCAACTTCCGATCCGGACCGCTTCGATCCACAGACACAGCGCCGCTATCTCACCAGCGCAGGACACGATGCCCAACGATGGCGCCAACGGCCGCCATGATGGCGCAGGCCACTGCGTACCAGATCGCGACAAAAGCCGTGCCGTCATTCCTGCATGCCAGGGTATAGGCCAAAGCCCCGATAGATCCGGAATGCATTCCAAGGACTGCTCCCGCGAAAAGGGGCTGCGTCGGCGCGGCTTTCCGCATGAAGACGAAGGTCAGGATCATATCTGGCAGCGAAAGAAAAAGAATGCGGCCCACGCAGATAGCAACGGCAGTCCTGGTTATCCCCATGATCGGAAACCCGGTTGGATCGAATATGACACCACAAGTCAGAAGAATGACTGCTGGCAATAGGGCGCATATTGCGGTGGCGGATGCGCCGGGCGTCGCGGCGTAGAGCGCCACGACCGACGTCCCCACCACCAGGGCGCCTGCGTAGACAACCTTGAACGCGAACGGCATGCGGACCGCCATATCGGCGAAGTCCTGGCGGATGCCGATGATCGAAAAGAGGAGAAGGAGCGCGAAGGCCAACGACGCGGCACCGGTGACCGCGAAGACGGCCTGGAGGGAAGCGCCCCGCCGCGGCGTGCCGGCCGTGCTCGCAAGGGAATGAATGAGGTCATCGGTGCTCGTCATGCCCGCTCCTTGAGCGTCGTGTGTTCGTCGGAGTAGTGTCCGCAGCCTGCAGAAGACGGTTGATCGCGCGGTGTAGCGTCATCCGGACCACGCCCTCGCTGGTCGCAAGCTCCTGGGCGACGTTGCGGACGGACGCGCCTTCGACCGCAATCGCCCGGACGACCTTGCGTTGGCCAACCGGCAGCACCGCAAAGTGGCGATCCAGCTCCCATATTGAGCGATTGGTCTCGTCGGCCGGCGGGGCAACCATTTCGAGCCAACCGTCAAGAGGCAGATCGACACGCCGCCGCGTGTCATTTCGGCGGTGGCGCACGAAATCGATGAGCTTGTAGCGAGCGATCGTGTGTAACCATGGCAGGAACGGGCGAGCCGGATCCCAGGTGTGCCGCTTGCCGTGCAGGCCTATGAGTATCTCCTGCACCAGATCTTCAGTCTCATGCGCACCGAAGCCCACGCGAATGAGACGCGGGGTAAGCGATCGACGCAGGCCAGTCGCAACTTCCTTGAGCATGCGCTCATATACGACGGCTTCGCCGCGCCGCTCGGCGCGCATGGCCTCTGCCCAGAGCTGCTCTCGCTCTTCCACAGTCATCGATTCGGCTCTCGCTGCTCTTCGCGTGAGAAATTCGGACCACAGCCCCGTGAGCCGGTCGTAAGAGCTGCATTCGTCCGAAGGACGTATCGGAGCGCATTGTGATCCTTTCAAGGAGAAGCGGCGCAAGCGGCCGACGCAGGGCAGTCGCAACTTCTTTGAGCATGCGCTCATATGCGACGGATGATCCTTCCCCTTCACGATGACGTGTTTGCAAGGGGCGCGCGCTTGCCATTTTCATAAGCAAGCTTATCAAAAAGATAAGCAAGCTTATCATAAGCTTACGTAGGAGAAGAACCATGGAGGTCGAATCCCCCACCCTTGGTTTTCTGCTGCACGAAGTCGCGCGGTTGCTCAGGAAAAGGTTTGAGCAGATTTCCCGCGAATCCGGGTTGACGCGATCGCAATGGCAGGCACTGGCCTACCTGGCCCAGAACGAAGGCATCAACCAAAGCGGATTGGCAGAACTCCTCGACATAGAGCCGATCACCCTTTCGCGCATCTTGGACAAGCTAGAGGCCTGCGTACTGATCGAACGACATCCGGATTCGTCCGACCGGCGGGTCCGGATCCTCCGGCTTGCTCCGGCAGCCCGGCCAAAGCTGACGCAGGCGCGCAAGCTCGGCGACATCACCCGCCGCGAGGCGTTGACTGGTCTATCCGAGGCGGACGGTTTGCGCCTGCTGGAGACCCTCAAAGTTCTGAAATTCAACCTCACCGAAGCGTGCGACTTCGGTGGAAAAACAGAAGCGAGCAAGCCATGGGTAGTACCGGCGAAGTAAATCCCAAACGGCACGGTGCCGACGTCGAAAAGGCCATCCTCCATAGTGATCCACCGGGCGCTGAGGACAAGGTCTATCGTTTGACGCGCCATCCGCCGGAGGCGAGGGATGCTCCAGACACTGATGCAGCCGCCGAGCCGACAGCGAAAGAGCGGCCGGATCGTCGCAAATCGTCTGGCGAACCGCAGCACCTGCCTCCGTCGGCCGCCCCGGGAGCACCGAAAAAATCGCGAAAGCGGATTTTGATGTTTGCCCTGTTGCCGGTGGCGCTGATGGTCGGCGGCTATCTCTATGTGACGGGGGGCGCTGTCATGTCGACTGACAACGCCTACGTCCAGGCCGACATGGTCGGATTGTCCACCGACGTTTCCGGGATTGTCACCGACGTGTTCGTTCACGACAACCAGAAGGTTGCGAAGGGCGACGTGCTGTTCAAGCTGGACGACCTGCCATTCCGGCTGGCGCTGGATCGCGCTGAAGCTCAGATCGGAAACACCCGGAACGATCTCGTCGCGCTGCAGGCCAGCTACCGCAACATGCAGAGTCAGGTCGAACAGGCCAAGACTGATGTCGATTTCAACAATGTCAACTTCAAGCGCCAGCAGCAGTTGATCACCAACGACTTCACCCCGCGGGCGACGTTTGACGCGGCCCGCAATACGCTGCAAGCATCGCAGCAGAAGCTGGCCTCGCTGGAAGCGCAACTTGCCGGAATCGCCGCAAACCTGAATAACGATCCGGATGCGCCGATTGAGGATCATCCGCGCTACAAGGATGCGCTGGCCGCGCGCAACGAGGCCGCGCGCCAGCTTTCCCATACCGTTGTCAAAGCACCCTTCGCAGGAATCGTGACCAACGTGCCGTCGTTGCAGCCTGGCCAATATCTCGCCGCACCAGGCTACACCCGGCTTGCCGAGACGTGCTGATCAGACATGGGCAATAGCTGCGTAAGAGTGCAACCAATCGGATTTACTTCGGCCGGACCATGCGCACGACACCAAGTACGCCCTCCCGGGGGGCCTTGATGCGCATGAGCCAAAATGACGGCGCCAGCGATCACATCTTATCATTTTGATACTTACAGCGTTGGAGGCGGCCTCTCCGAATATGGGTTCGTTGTTCCAAGTTGGTCCGTGCCCGTATCAGTGCCTTCCGATGAACCACCCGCGAACGGAATGAGCAATAGTCCGAGCAATGCCACGCAAGCGAGGAGGGCCCAGGCTTCGTTGGCACTGAGCGCGAACGCGGCCTTTTCGACCATGGGACGCAGATAGGCTTCAATCGTGGCATCCGATACCTCCGGAGGGCGGTGGGTAAACAACATCAGGTCAAGCCCGATCGCCTGAGCCGCAGTCACATCGCCCGCAATCAGACGCTCGCGCAGAGCTTCGGCGTGCTCGCCGGTGCGGCCATAAAGGATCGTATCGATCAGCGCGATACCGATTGCGCCCCCAACGTTTCGCATCAGATTGAACAGGCTGCTTGCGTCGGGTACCTGTGATGCGGTCAGCGAACCCAACGCCAGCCTGGTCGGAGGCAGCAGGCAAAACATGATCGCAACGCCGCGCAAAACTTGCGGCCAGAACATTTCCTTGAAGTCGGCGACACGGCTCTCGAATGCACTGCAACCCAGTCCGATCGCGAGCAGACCAAACCCCACCGCCGATAACCAGCGGGGATCAAATCTGCTTTCCAGCGTGCCGGCAATCGGCGCGGTCACCAGCTGCGAAACGCCGGTGACGAGCATAATCGTGCCTATTTCAAATGCGTCATGATGTCGAACATAGGCAAGGAAGACCGGCATGAGATAGACCGAGCCAAACAATCCAACTCCGAGAAAGAAACTCAATGCGCAACCGATCGCAAACGAGCGCGATCTGAATGTCGATAGCTCGACCACCGGATACGCGGCCCCGAGTGTTCGGACGGCGAAGACAGTTGCCGCGGCAGCACTCAGGACGATCAGGATAGAGCAGAATGGAGAAAGCCACCCATGTTGCGGGCCTTCCTTCAGTCCGATCTCCAGGCTTGCAAGCGAAACCGCCAGAAGTGCGAGAGAAGGCACGTCGAGTGTAGTCAGATCAGAAAGCCGAGGCCGCTCGCTCGGGAGCAGCATTGGCGCGGCGAGTGCGGCGATCACGCCGGGGGCGACATTGATCAGAAACAGCCAATGCCAGGACCAAGCTTCGGTAATCCAGCCACCGACCACCGGCCCGATCGTGGGCGCCAGCACGGCCATGATGCCGGCCATTGTGGTGGCAACGGGATGCAAACGGATCGGAAACAGCAGGAAGACAGCGGAAAAAACTGCCGGAATCAACACGCCGCCAGCAAAGCCCTGAAGCGCGCGGAAGCAGACAAGTATCGTAAAACCGCCGCTGAACGCGCAACCGATGGAGGCGAGGGTAAAGAGGCTGATCGCAATAACGAACAGCCATCGCAGCGTCAGAGCGCGCGTAAGCCACCCGGTCAGTGGAATGGCGATGATCTCGGCGATCAGATACGCGGTTTGAATCCAGCTCATCGCCTCTCGCGATATGGCGAGTGTACTCTGGATCGTGGGCAGCGAAGTGGCGACGACCTGAATGTCGAGGATCGCCATGAACATGCCAAGGCACATCAGGACGAAGCCAAGCCACGTAGCCGCACTCGGCTCGGTAACCCGCTCAGTCATGATGCGCCACGCACAATGTCTCACGGGATGCGGCGAGGGCGCGGTTTTCGGCCCGTATGCGGATCGCGAGAACCGCAGCGTTGAGGATGGTGAAGACGACGGCCAGCAGCGGCAGACCTAGAACCAACGGAAGCACGGCGATCTCGCCAGCGACCACGGCATAGTTAGGATGCGACAGAAATCGATAGGGTCCCGCCGACACGAGCGGCTGTCCGGGCAGAACAATAATCCGCGTCGTCCATCGTGAGCCGAGCGTCCGGATTACCCAGAAGCGAAGGCACTGAAGGATAAGGTAGCCGGCCAGGGCAACGACATTCACCGGTTGATCGTGTCCGAACACCCACAGCGACAACAGCCAGGCTGCATGAACCGCGACGATCAGCGGATAATGCCGGGGTGCCGCCTCAACGGCGCCGCCGGCCAGGAGCTTTCGAGTGTTAGAGTGTGAATGGACGAGTTCGCCGGCGCGCTGCAGCGTGACTACGCCGAGGATGAGTTCAGAAAACGTCACGCAGCGTGCCGTAGCGTGACACAGCTCGCGGTGAAGCCGGGTCCGAGCGCCGTCAACAGCGACCGCGCCGGCAGCCCCTTCGCGCGAGCCAGCTCAAGCACAAACAATACCGTGGGTGACGACATGTTGCCAAAGTCGGCGATAGTCTGCCGTTCATGGGAAAGCGTTCCTTGGTCGAGCGCGAGCGCGCCTTCCAATGCATCTATAACCTTCGCGCCGCCGGGATGGCAGATGAACCGGTCAATGTCTTCCATCGAAAGGCGCATGCTGGAGAGAATTTCCGTCACGGCGGAGTTGAGATGCGTCGTGACGAAGTCAGGTATAGTGCGGCGAAAGATGACGCCGAATCCTTCCGGGTCGACATTCCATCCCATGATGCCAAGCGTATTCGGCCAAAGGTGTTCGCCGGCAGCCTCGATCTGCGTCGCGCCGCCATCGCCCGCGCGCAGCACGATTGCAGCAGCGCCGTCGCCGAACAGGCTCACGGCCACAATGTTAGCCTTGGTAAGTTCGTCCAGGCGAAGTGCAAGAGAGCAGAGCTCGATCGTGACCAGCAGCACGTTGGCGCCTGGCCGAGCCTGGGCGAGGCGCGACGCAATCGATAGACCCGAAACCCCGCCCGCACAGCCGAGACCAAACACCGGTACACGCATTACGTCGGACCGGAAACCCATCCGGCGGGCGACGCGCGCTTCGAGACTTGGTGTTGCGATTCCCGTTGAAGAGACGGTCACGACAGATTCGATATCGCCGCCAGTAAGTTGTGCGCTCACAAGCGCCTTCTCGGCGACGTCGACAAATAGCGCTTCAGCTCCTTCGAGAAAGGCCTCGGTGCGTTCCGGCCAGCCTCGTCGTTCGAGATACCAGTCGAATGGCTTGACGCCGTGACGCTTAACGATTCCGGTATTCGAAAAGATGCTTGAGAACCGTTCGAATTCAGGAAAGCGGGCGCCGAAGACATCCCAGGCTGCCGTCAGAACGTCCTTTTGCAAAAGCACGTGGGGAGGCACCGACGTTGCAAGGGAGACCAGGGCAGCCTTGGGCATCGAGGATCTTCGCGCTTCTGTCATCAGCATAAGAAACATCGGCGCGGTGCAAATATTTCGACGCTTGCAAGAAATGATCTAGCCGGACAGGTCACTAAAACTTGAATGGCGCTACGACTTCCCAGGTTTCGACTGCGACATGCAGAGCATGTTGTTCTGGTTGCGCTAGGATTTGTGACGTGCGGCAGCTCATGACCGAGCTCCGTCGTAAGCGCGCCGCATCGCCGGCAAATTGTGCACCTCTACGCAAGATATCTCGCACCCAACCACTAGCCTTCATGGCTGTACTGATCGTACAGCTTGGCAGCGTTGTCCCAGCGGATTGCCTCCATATAGATGTCGACATAGCGCGCCGCCGCCGCACCATAGTCCATGTGATAGGCGTGCTCGTACATGTCGAGCACCAGCACCGGACGACCGCCGGCCAGTGTCGTGGTGTGGTCCGCCGCCCATTGGTTCACAAGGCGCTTGTCGCGTGGCGAGTAGGACAGGATCACCCAGCCAGAACCGCCGCCTTCTGCCTTGCCCATCGCGACAAATTCCGCGCGCCAGCGCTCGAGGCTACCGAAATCACGGGTGATAGCCTCCGCCAGCGCGCCGCTTGCGCCGGCACCACCACCGAGTCCGTCGAAATATATCTCGTGCAGGATCATCGAGTTCGCGGCGATCAACTCTTCGCGCTTCAGGCCGTTGACTATGAAATTCGGCGCCTTGGTGAAATCGAGCTCGGCCAGCTGCGCGCCGATCGCGTTGAGGCGCTTTACGGCGCCAACGTAGTTATTCTCATAATGGCTTACGAGAACCTTCTCCGAGATGCCCTTGATCGACTTCGGGTCGAGTGACAGGGGTTTTGCTTGATATGGCATCGTTCTGGCTCCGTTCGGTTGGTTAGTTTGGGCGAATGCAGGGCTCGCCGCCAGCGTTGCTGCTGATGCGGCGGCAGCAACGAGTCCCGCTCCCTGAATGAAGCTTCGGCGTTCAGTTGTGATGGTCATGGGATTTTCCTTGGGTTGACGGCCCCCGAAAGGTGCGCGCGGTTGGCTAGTTCATTGCGGACTCATGGCAAGGGTGCGATCTCGATCTGGTCAAAATGAGTGACGCTGTGGTCTTTGGTCCAGAGTGCGATGCGTCTCGCCTGGGATAGAGTCTTATCGAACCCGGTGAACGCCCAAATCCCGTCGACGGTTCGCGCCATTGTTCGACGTGATCCGGCGAGCGATGAAACGCATCGGCCACAAGCGTTTCGGGACTGGCAAAGTCTGCGTCGCGGCGCACGTCGACGATGATCGGCGCCGCTTCGGAGCCGAGTCCCGCGTAGAGCACATCTGGTGAAATGGAAGTTTTACGGTCGTCCATGCGCAAATCTCCTCGACAAGTCGAGTGTTGCGCAGCGCTTGGACCGTAGTCTCAAGGGGAGACTGCATTTTCCCCTTCGCATTTAGTAATTTGGCGACGAGGCAAAAGCAAGAGCAACGACCACCGACAACCGATTGGATTCGGGGCGCTCGTGGCTATTTTCAGCAACAAACTCGCGTACTCAAAGGCATTCGGATGGGGGCATCACAGATTCGTGCGGGTATTAGGCGGTACGTTCGTGCGGAAACTTGTTGTGAGCGGTCCGGAACATTCACGGCCCCAGGCGACTTAGAGCGGCTGCTTTGCTCGGAACACTATAACCGCCGGAACAAACTCAAATCAGGGCCGACGAGACCATCACCGTATGTCTCGGGACATCTCGCCCGTGCTGTATGTGGCCCACCGCCGCCTCATCGCACTGAAGAACGTTAGGGGCCACAATCGGGCCGCGACAGGTAGATCGACCGCACAGGCCTGCGGGCTTCCGCGCGAGAGCGCCCAAGCCCGCAGACGATCGCACTGTCATCGATACCGACTTTCTTAGTCGATCGCCCTAAATGCAATCACCATCGGCGTGCGACGGTTCAACCGCACACTTGGACGGGGCGCAGGCGCCAACCATGTGTGGTATGGAGACGTCGTTGAACCACATGGCAGCTGCCGTTGTCATAGTACCCATCGTTGTAGGCATACGGATAAGAGCCATACGGGTCATCGTAAGCGTAGTCGTCATAGTAACCGTATGGGAAGAAGCCGAATCGAAAGCGGCGCTCGAAGTCGCGATCGCGGATTCCACGACCATCACGATCGTGGAATCCGCCGCCACGGAAACCACCATCCCGGAAGCCACCGGCAATCCCGGTACGGAAGCCGCCGCCCTCGAAGCCGCCACCGCGGAAGCCGCCGGCAAAGCCGCCACCACCAAAGCCACCGTGGCCACCGCTCATGCCGCCACCTCCGTGGCCGCCACCACCGCCACCACCGCCGGCACCGCCACGCGCCAACGCCATGGTCGGCATAGCCAGGCCAACGGACGCGACCGCCAATAACGCTATAACTTTCCTGCGCATCATAACCATTCTCCGTCAGAGATGTCGCTCCCAACCACGACGCCCCTTGCAGGTGACACTCGTTCTGCAAAATCGCCACTGACCTAGCGAGTCCCGTCGCTCAACTCTGCGCGACCCACGCATCATTAAATCTAAAGTTAGGAAGGAGTTGTGCGGGGCTGCACGCGGCGCGTTCAAACGATTCCACCGTTGCAGATGTAACTTGATTCGGAGTGTCCTTGCAGAAAGCAGCTGCTCAAAACACCTTTCGAACCTGAACAAAACTGAGAAGCGGTGATGCGCCTAGACAGTTGTTCTGATCTCTCTACACCGGAAGGGCGGCGCACGCTAACTCACTCATCGTGAATCCGCATCACGCAGCACTGATAGTGAAATCCGTGTCACGCACGACTGACTCGTGAAGCACTTGTTTCTCGCACCACACAAAAAGAAATAGGGCGTCTAAGCCGGGCTCACTCCTCAACCCAGTGCCAAGGTCAAACATGCCAAATAGAGGTCAAACATGTCGAAACAGGTTCGTGACCACCTAGCCACCCTTCGCGCAGGGCTGCTGGACCACCCCATCTACGCGGAAGTCGCTTCCGTCGAGGATCTGAGGCGATTCATGGAAGATCATGTTTTCGCCGTCTGGGATTTCATGTCGCTGCTGAAGCGGCTGCAGCAAGACCTGACGTGCACGAAAGTACCGTGGTTCCCTGCGGACAATGCACGAGCTGCGCGCTTGATCAATGACATCGTGATTGGCGAGGAGACAGATATCGATCCGGACGGCTCCTATGTCAGTCACCTCGATCTCTATCTCCGCGCCATGGCGGACGTCGGTGCCAGCACCCACCAATTCGAAGCATTCCGCTCACTGGCGCGAGTCGGCACGTCGGTCGAAGGCGGATTGGTGCGGACCGGTGTGCCACCTCATGTCCGATCCTTTGTCGCGCATACGATGACACTGGCTCAGTCGGGGTCGACGGAAGAGGTCGTCGCGGCGTTTTTCTATGGCCGCGAGGACATCATCCCCGAGATGTTCAGCAGGCTGCAGAAAACGCTCCCTGGTATGAAGCACGACAAGGCTCGCTTGCGTCATTTTATCTACTACATCGAGCGGCATATCGAGCTTGATGGTGACAGTCATGGCCCAATGGGAAGGGAACTGCTTGACAAGCTGGTCGCGGACTCTCCGCAAAAGAACGAAAGCGCTCTGCGCGCTGCATGCAACAGCATCCAAGCCCGGATCGAACTTTGGAACGGCACGTTAAGCACACTTCGCGCCGCGTAAAGGCTTCGTCCGAAATGTAAGCCGCCGAACGACCGACGGAGTCCGAGGATTGGGAGGCGCAAGCTAGGAACGCAAGAAGCAGACCCGCCGCCCCCCTTGGGCGGCGTGGTCGTTCCTGCGGACCCCAGGTTAAAGCTCGATCACCGGCGTTAGTCTGTCCGGTCATTTGCATTGTCGTTCGTTGTAAGAGCGATCGTTGCACGCGGGATAGGACAACTTTTGCCTCACGATCAGCGGCGGTTGACCGCTGTCGCTCTCGGCTTCAGCGTGGCGTGGTGCTTTTCAACACAGAGTTCGCACTTTCGAAAGACGTTACGGTCATTCGGTCTGCAAAAGTGTGGACGCCGATCAAACGGTGTCTCTGGCGCGTTGTCGGAGCGCATGGCGATCTCGTCGGTCGGACCATAATCTGATAGGCTAGAGCCTTGGGATCCGTCGTCGCGACGAGTTGCCGATTGATCTGCTGCACGGCTTGCGGCTGCTGTACGGCATCATAAGTGGCCGGTTGCAGCCGCTGTGCCACTTCCTCGATCGCATTATCGAGCTTTTCATTGATCTCGAATATCGTGAGCATGCCTGCGGTGACGCTGCCCAGCAGCCACAGTCCCGCCGTCGACGTGCATAAGAGCCAAATCAGCCGTGAAACCAGATTCCTGCCTGCCACGTCCCAGTCTATCAAGCGATAACCTAGACCGCGTATCGTGCGGATGAAATCCCGCGCGAGCTTGCGGCGAATGCGGCTGACATAAACCTCGATGGTGTTGCTCTCGATTTCCTCGCCGAACGCGTACAGCGCATCCTCGATCTGCTCTTTCGACACCGTCGATTGCCGTCGTCGCCCCAGCACTTCAGTCACGGCCCACTCCTGCGCTTAGTTCGATCGGTCGCCCGTCCAGCTGCGCCACCTTCGATTCCCACTCCAGCTCTACCGGACCGACCTGAACGACCGACACTGCCTTGCCGAAATATCGGCGGCTGACGGCCTCCAAACGTGCATTCACTTCGTCGAGGTCGCAAGGCTTGACGATGTAATCGTCGGCGCCCGTCTTAAGCCCCTCGATCCGGTCGCTGACCAAATCGCGCGCGGTGAGGATGACGACCGGCAGCGCATCACCGCGGCGACGAAGTTTGTGCAAGAAATCGAGGCCGCGACCATCGGGCAGATGCAAATCAAGCAGCAGCGCGTCATACGATACTGTGCGCACAGCGTGCTCCGACGGCTCAAGCCTTTCGAGCCAATCGACCGCGTGTCCTGCCGCGCGAACATGCTCCTGCGCAGCCGATCCGAGATGTGGTTCGTCGCCCCAGAGCGAAACGGGCATCAAGCGGCTGGCGAGCAACAACGCACCGATCCGCCAGCGAGACCCCGAGGCGGGCGGCCCTCGGCGTAGGTGTCGACGGCCGAGCGTAAGCCTGTCGACGGTCGCGCGAGGCTACTGCTGCTTCTCCCAAAACGACAGCAAGCCTTGGGACGTGGCGCCGCCGATCACGCAGGGAACGCCGACCGCGACTTGTCCGAGTGCGGCGGCGGACACGCAGCCAAGGGCCAGCGCGCCGACCCCGACCTGGCCCCAGAAATCGAGGTTGCGGCGAGCATCCGAGCCCTTCGTCTTCAGCTCCTCGACTGCGGCCATGGCATCCCGTCGCAAGGCGCTGAGCTGAACAGTGTCTGCTGCCTGGACGACCTCCGTTAGTGGGCCCTTCACCGGTTCAGGCCGCAGCGCCAGTTCGCCACGAAGGAAGTCCCGCAAGCCGTTGTCGCGCACGGCATAGCTTGCGAGCGTGTAGCGCGCCATGCTGCCGACCGTCAGCTTGTCGAGCGTGTCGCGGCTTTTCGCCCACGGCAGCATTTGCACGATCCTCATGATCGGTACGTGAGAGCCGGTCGCGAAATAATAGCCCCAGAGGGTATCGAGCAAGTCCTGATTGGTGGCGAAGGTTACCTTTGTGTCGAGCTTCGGGTCTTCTTTCTTGAATGGATTGCGGCCGAAGGAACTGCGTAGCTTGTCGAGCATGCCCGGCTTTGGCACCTCGAGTGGAATCTCCGACAGCGTCGGCAGCGTGCCATTGAGATAGCCATCGATCATAACCCGCTGTTGCGGCATTTTCGGCTGCACCCGCCGCAGCAGCTCGCGCCAGTCGGGCAGTCCCGAATAGGCGATCGCCCGCACGATGACCCATTCGTCCTCTGGCGGCACCGGATAGAGGCTATTCACCAGTTGCTCAGCCTTCTGAGGATTCGACGCGATCGCACCTGCAAAGAAAGCCGAGATAGATCCCTGCGGTTTCGGGCTCCTTGAAGGTTTGCGTGTGAAAGAGGACGCGAACGGCGGCTGGAACATGGGCGTAGTCCGGCCTGGCGCGGTAGTTGTAAATCCATTGCTGCACGACCCCGAGCGACGCGCGGGGAGCGACCGCGGCGGCGCGTGCCGACCCAATCAGAGCGAGCAGTGTGAAGATAAGAGTTGCAAGACGCATCCGATGCTCCATCGCACTCGCGACGGCGTGCCTCGCAAGAGGTTCCGCGCTTGTGGCTACGGGGCATTTGAAGCAGCGATAGGACGAATCTTGGGAAAGCGCGCCCTCGAGGCGTCGAAATTGTGACGACTGTCATTTTCGTCCGCAACTGACCTCGTCTGCGACATGTTTTTGCCCAGCGCGGGTATTCGATGCTGCTTCCGAGCTGCGAGGCAGGTGTGAGAGAAATTGTTAGTGGAGAGGGCCGGCGACGCAGTGCGGCAGCGCTGGTCCCTATTGTGCTTGTGGTCTATCGCGCGGGCTCTTGCTGCAAATGCTCCGACCGGGATCATCGTCGAAGGTAACCGGCGCGTCGACGCAGCGACGGTGCAATCCTATTTCCATTCCGCTGCCGATGGTCGCTACGACGCCGCCTCGCTCGACGCCGCGCTGAAAGGGTTGATAGGCACAGGATTCTTCGACCACGTGAGGATCGATCGCGCCGGCGACGGCATTGTCGTGCGCTTGACCGAAGCGAGGCTGATTGGCCGCGTCGCGTTCGAGGGCAACAAGAAGGTCAAGGATCAGGATCTAACCAACCTCGTCCAGTCGAAATCGCGCGAGCCGCTCCAACGCGCGACGGTGCAGGCAGACGCAGGCCGCATCATGGAGCTTTACAGGCACGTTGGTCGCGGCGACGTCAAGGTTGTGCCGGAGACGATCGCGCGCGGTGACGATACGGTTGACCTTGTCTTCACGATCACTGAATGCAATAAAACCACGGTGCGGCAGATCAATTTCGTCGGCAATCACGCGTTCGGCCGACGCCAGTTGGCCGCTGTCATCAATACGTCCGCGACGAATGTATTGAGCTTTCTCACCCATGCGGACATCTACGACCCTGGCCGGGTTGAGCACGACCGCGAGTTGCTTCGGAAGTACTACCGCAACCATGGCTATGCCGACGCCGGCGTGGCCGAGGCGCGCGCCGAATATGATCCGGTCAACCGGGGCTTTGAGCTGACCTTCGTCATCGACGAGGGCGAATCCTATCGCTTCGGCAATATCGATCTGGAGTCCCATGTTGCTGGGATTGATCCTGAGCGGCTGCGTGCCTGGACTACAGCGCGTTCCGGTGCGCCCTTCGATACCAGCTTGCTCGACAAAAGTTGCGAAGCGCTGGCGCTGGAGATGGAAAGGCTCGGTTTTCCCTTCGCCCACGCAACCCTTCGCGCGAGTCGTCGCGCGGAGGCGCGGCGGATCGACGTGATGTTCGTGATCGAGGAGGGACCGCGCAACTACATCGAGCGTCGACATCCACGGCAACACGAGGACGCGCGAATACGTCATCCGCCGCGAATTCGACCTCGCGGAAGGGGATGCGTACAACCAGACGCTGGTCGATCGTGCCGAGCGGCGCTTGAAGAGCCTGAACTATTTCAAGGAAGTCAAGATCACAAAGCAGCCCGGCTCGACGACCGATCGCGTCGTGCTCGACGTCGAAACAGTCGACCAGCCGACCGGCGATTTCAACTTCTCCGGCGGGTACTCGACGACCGACAGATGGCTCGGCGAGGTCAAGGTCGGCGATCGCAATTTCCTTGGTACGGCCGCGGCGCTGCAGGCGAGCGTCAGCTACGGCCAATATGCGCGCGGAGCCAATGTCTCGCTGTACGTACCGGATATCTTCGACAGCCGCGCCGCTGCGGGCGCCGAGCTGTTCGGCAGGCAGACCTTTGCAAGCAGCTATCAGTCCTACGGGACCGACAGCTACGGCGCCAATTTCACGATCACAACGCCGATGACGGAAGAGACCAGCGTGCAGTGGCGCTATTCGATTTCGAACCAGAGCGTTACCCTCGCGCCGACCTCGTCTGGCGCCATCGTGTCGCTGCCGATCCAGCAGGCCGCCGCAGCCGGGCCTGCCTGGGTCTCGGGGATCGGCAGCACGACGACGTTCAGTACCCTAGACAACCCAAAGAGCCGACAGGTGGGGTCAACTCGCAACTCAGGCAGGACCTCGCCGGCCTCGGTGGTGATGTCCGTTTCCTGCGCACGTCCGGAGGATTTGCGCTACTATCAGTCTCTCGGCGGTGACCTCGTCGGCATGGTTCGCGCGCAAGGCGGCTACATCACCGGCTGGGGCGGTCAACAGGCGCCGCTCATCAACAGCTTCTTCGGAGGTCCCAGCATGGTGCGGGGAGGCGCAGAAGCTCTACATCGAAGCGGAGCCGCTGATCGATGAGGCCAGGAAAGAGTGGCAAACGGTCGGTCCTGCAGCGCAAATCCTGATGGACTTGATCTCGCATCACCTCGACAAGGGTCGTTCGCCGACGGAGGCCACTGAGGCGGTTCGCGCTGCGCTCGGCGGCTCAATCAAGAATACCGCTCAGGATCAAGGGATGCACCGGGTCATAGACCGCGTGATCGTCTTTGGGGGCACCGGCTTTGTTGGTCGTCGCATCGTGCGCCGTTTGAGCGATGCCGGCGCTACAGTGCCCGTAGCCTCACGTCATCCCGCGCAGGACGGGGGCGACAACTTGGAACAGGTCGTCGCCGATGCCCATGACGAGCGCTCCGTCGAGGCCGCTGTTGCGGGTGCGGACGGCGTCGTCAACGCGATCAGCCTGTATGTCGAGCATGGCGCCGACACATTTCATTCGGTGCATGTGAAGGCGGCCGCGAGAATCGCCAGAGTGGCTCGGCAGGCCGGGGTCAAACGGTTTGTGCACGTGTCAGGCATTGGCGCCGACACGCTTTCGCCTTCGCCCTATATTCGCACCCGCGGCGAGGGCGAGGCGGCGGTGCAAGCCGCGTTTTCCGGCGCCATCGTTGTCCGCCCAGCGGTTATATTCGCGCGCGACGACGCCTTCCTCACGGCAATTCTCGGGCTAGCGCCGCTAGCTTCATCGCGGGCACAAATCTCGTCGTCGAGGGCGCGCTCACGCTTGGGGTGCAGCTGTAGGAAAACGTATCGGTGTTGGCCTCGCGTTGGACCTCGCCAGCTCAAATAGGCCCGTGATGGATTGGACCGAGAGTTTAGGTTTCTCAATTAGTTGGAAGGCTGTGTGTGCACCGAGAGATCAAAGAAAATTAGGAACAATTAGCTTGAGCAGGCCGAGTTGCCTACGATGGTTTCCCGAAGCGCCGTTACGACAAGGGACAAGCGTGCCAATGCTTTGCCGCCTCCTCGTGGGCGTGAAAGATCGTCGAACAGCGAACAATCGCGCTTCAAATGGTCGCCATCAACGAATGTCGATAGCGTTGGGTCCGGGGCCCTGATTTGAACCGCGAACCCAGACAGCAAAACCGCCATCATTGCCAAAATTTGAGACGTCAGGCGTCGTCGGCCCGCACACGTTGCGCCGCGCATGACAGTCGTATCCCCAGTGATGGTGTAGCTATCTCCTGTATGAGAAGGTCGTCGTCGATCTGAAGGATACACTATTGGGTCATTTTCGTTGGTCCAGCCTACCGCCAGCGCTCGAACGAGCGCCGCGTATGGCTGGTGATTGCGCGACTGTATGATCGGCCACTCTCGCAATCATTGCCGAGGCTCAGGGTCTGAATTTTCACATTGTTCGACGATTTTTCCTGCGGTATCGGCGCTTGATCAACGCTCCTATTCGTGAAATCTCGCGAATTCCTGCTGGATTCCGGCGACGAAGTCTCGGGCCAGGCCGGATGGCTGCTTGTTCATCAGCGCGACTAGGCTGAAGCGCACCTCGATGCGCGGTTCGAGCCGTTTGAAACAGATTTCTGGCTCCTTGATTGCCTCGGCGCTGAACGGGTCGACAATGGCGAGCCCACCGCCGGCGGCGACCAGCGAACAGGCGATGAGCGAAGAGGGTGTTTCCGGACCGAGCTGGCGACGGATTCCCTGAGAGAGGAAGAAGGAATCGATTCTCGTCCGCAGTTGGGTTGCTCGGGCGATCGAAATGAACGGTTCGGCGCTGAAATCGGCGGGAACCAGCACGGGCTTTGCGGCCAACATGTGTGACGTGGGTATGGCTGCGACGGCTGCGACGCCAGCCAGTTCGTCCCGACGTATACGGGGGTGGTCGAACGGAGAATCGACGAAACCGATGTCGCAACGGCCACTCGATATCAATTCGATGATGGCCTCCGACGAGTTTCCGATCAGCTCGATATCCAGATCGGGGCGCTGGGCCAGCAAGCGGCCGATAAAGCGCGGCAGCAAGTCCACGTAGAGAGCGGGAAGGGAAGCAACCCTCAGGCTCCCACGGCTGTGGCGTCTGAGGCCGGCTGCGGATTGATCGATCTGCTCGAGGCCGACGAAATAGCGCTCCACGTCTCGAAACAGGGCGGTCGCATCGGCGGTCGGGCGCAGGCGCCCGCCGGTGCGTCGTTCGAACAGTGTCACGCCTATGCGCGCTTCGAGATCACGGATGAGCCGGCTGACCGCTGGCTGCGATATCCGCAGGGCGGCGGCCGCAGTGGTGATGCCGCCGGAGACTATCACGGCTCGGAAGGCCTCGATCTGCCTCTGATTGATCATCGACGACCCATAACATGAGATTCTAGGCCGAAGCCTGAATTGTATTTGACCAGCTATGGGCCGACTGCGACCATCATAGAAATTATTCGAAAATTCAACAACGTGGGGATAAATTCATGCTGAGAAGCTTGCTTCTCGCGGCTGTTGCCGCGTGCGTTACCCATGCCATTCCTGCATTGGCTGAGGGTACGACGCTTTATGTCGCGGGCTCGGGCGGATCGATGGAGAAGGCGATCCGCAGCGAGGTGTTTCCGTCTTTCGCGAGCAAACACAGAGACAAGCTCGAATACGTCGCTGGCAACTCCACCGACGTTCTGGCCAAGCTCCAGGCGCAGAAAGGGAGCCAGCAGATCGACGTCGCCATCATCGACGACGGCCCGATGGCGCAGGCGGTGGCGCTGGGCTTCTGTCGACCGCTCGATGTGGGGCCGGTTGTCAACGACCTCTACGACATCGCCCGCTTCCCGGACGGCAAGTCGCTGGCCTTCGCTCTGCTCGGTTCCGGCTTCGTCTACAGCAAGGAGGCTTTCGCCAAGAACAATTGGCCGGCGCCAACCTCCTGGAATGACCTCGCCGATCCGAAGTTCAAGGGCAAGATCGTGATACCGCCACTGAACAACACGTATGGGGTGATCTCGCTGGTGCAGGTCGCCAAAGCGAATGGCGGCAGCGAGAAGAACATCGAGCCGGGTTTCATCGCCTTCAAGGACAAGATCGGTTCGAACGTCCTCGCCTACGAGCCGTCGCCCGGCAAGATGACGGAGTTGCTTCAAAGCGGACAGGCGGCGCTTGCGGTCTGGGGTTCGAGCCGCGCCAAGGCTCTTGCAGACAGCGGCTTCGCCTCAGACTTCGTTTACCCGAAGGAGGGTGGCGTTGTCATCGGTGTCGGCATTTGCCCGGTAGCCGGCGGCAAGGAGAGCCCGCTCGCGCAGCAGTTCATCGCCCATCTGCTCTCGCCCGACATGCAGGTCGCCATGTCGAAGGCGTCCGGCCTCGCGCCCGTAAACAAGAAGGCCGAGCTGCCGCCAGAGAACCGTGCGGGAATGCCTTATGGTTCCGAGCAGGTCGCGCAGCTCAAGACGATCGACTGGGTCGAGATCAACCGCCAGCGCGACGACTGGAACAAGCGTTGGGTCCGCGAGATCGAACGCTAGAACTTCACGCCGCCCCGCGCCGGCCCTTGAGCCGGCCAGCGCCGTTCATTGCTATTGGTGCTGCCAAGCCGGCGCGCCGGGAGCTGTTTTCGTGACGCATGACTACGACATCGCGGTGATCGGAGGCGGCCTCGTCGGCACCGCCATCGCCTACGGCCTGGCGAAGGCCGGCCAGCGTGTTGCGCTGCTGGATGAGGACGACCGCGCCCGGCGCGCCTCGGTCGCGAATTTCTCGCTCATCTGGGTGCAGACCAAGGGCCTCGGCATGCTGGAATATTCCGACTGGTCCCGTGGCGCCGCCGAGCTCTGGCCGGACTTCCGGGACGAGATCGCCGCCCTGACCGACATCGACCTCGCCTTCTCGCAGCCGGGCGGTTTTCATCTTTGCCTGTCGGAGGCCGAGGTCGATGCGCGTGCCTTGCAACTCGCGCGGATCAACGCACAGGTTGGCATGTCGCCGCTGCCCTACGAGATCCTGGGCCACAACGCCGTGCGTCAGATGTTGCCGGATATCGGCCCCGAAGTGGTCGGCGCCAGCTATTGCCCGCTCGACGGCCAGTGCAATTCGATGCGCCTCTTCTGGGGCCTGCACACGGCCTTTGCGCGCTCGGGAGGGCATTATCGGAGCAACCATCACGTCGAGAGTCTCACCGCCAACGGGGGCGGCTTCGTCGCCTCGAGGGCTGTCGGCTCCGTCGCCGCGGGCAAGGTGGTAATTGCCGCCGGCAACGATAGCCGCAGGCTTGGGGCCATGGTCGGCATCGACGCCCAGCTCAGGCCCCAGCGCGGGCAGGTGCTCGTGACCGAGCGCATGAAGCCCTTCCTCCACTATCCGACCATCACGGTGCGGCAGGCAGATGAAGGCTCGGTGATGCTCGGCGATGCCGTCGAAGAGGAAAACCCGAGCCTCACGGTCGGCACCGACGTGCTTGCCAAGATGGCGGATCGCGCGAGGCGCATGTTTCCCGGCCTCTCGAGGGTCAACATCGTGCGGACTTGGGCCGCCCAGCGGGTCATGACCAAGGACGGTTGCCCGATCTATGACGAGTCCCGGCAGCATCCCGGCGCTTTCGTCGCCAATTGCCACAGCGGCGTCACCCTTGCGCCGCGCCACGCGCAGACGCTGGCGCCCTTGATCGCGTCCTCGCGCGTGACAGCGGAGCTGCCGGCCTTCGGCACCGGGAGGTTCGATGTTTCGACGGATCACTGAACGCCCAGAACAGGCCGTAACCATCACGGTCGATGGGCGTGAGATCTCGGCGAAGGCGACGGATTCGGTCGCAGCCGCTATGTTCGCGGCCGGCATCGCGGCATGCCGGACGACCGTGGTCGATGGGCGCGCGCGCGGCCCCTACTGCATGATGGGTGTCTGTTTCGACTGCCTTGTCGTTGTCGACGGCGTCGGGAGCCGGCAGGGCTGCATGACGCGTGTGCGTGATGGCATGGTCGTCGAATCCCAGAAGGGCAGGCGGGAGATCGGGCGATGACGGAACAGTGCCTGCCCGATATCTGCGATCTTGCTGTGATCGGCGCCGGTCCGGCCGGCATGGCGGCCGCAACGACTGCGGCGAGCCTCGGGCTTTCCACTGTCGTGCTCGACGAGCAGCCGGCGCCGGGCGGCCAGATCTATCGCGGCATCACAGAAACGGCCGCTGCCACACGCACCGTGCTCGGTGCCGATTACGGGCGAGGCCGCGAATTGGTCGATGCGCTGGCGGCGAGTGGCGCAACCTACCGCCCCGGCAGCACGGTCTTCAACGTCTCGCCCGCGGGAGAGATCGCGTTTCTCTTGGATGGCCGGGCCCGTCTGCTGTCGGCGCGCCGCATCCTCGCGGCGACGGGTGGGCAGGAACGCCCCTTTCCGATTGAAGGCTGGACGCTGCCCGGTGTGATGACTGGCGGCGCCGCTCAAATCCTGCTGAAGCAGGCCGATCTCGTGCCCTCCGGCAAGGTCGTGCTCGCGGGCACAGGGCCACTGCTCTGGCTGCTCGCGGCGCAGATCCTCAGAGCGGGTGGAACGATCGCGCTCATCCTGGAAACGACGCCCAAGCGCAATTGGCGCGCAGTGCTGCGCCATCTGCCGCGCTTCCTCGCTTCGCCCTATGCCGTCAAGGGGCTGGCCCTGCTCGCGCACGTGCGCCGCTCGGTGAAGGTGATTTCCGGTGTCTCGCATCTGCGGGCCGTGGGAGAAGGGCAACTCCGGGCCGTCGCCTACCGGGCCGCCGGCAGAGAGACCACGATCGAGGCAGAGACCCTGTTGCTGCATCAGGGCGTCGTGCCGAGCCTGCATCTACCCGACACGCTCGGCTGCAGGATCGTCTGGAACGAGGAGCAACGTGCCTTCCAGCCTGAAGCGGATTGCTGGGGTGCGACCTGCGTCGATCATGTTGCCGTGGCAGGAGACGGCGCGGGCATCGGCGGGGCTCAGGCGGCTGCCCTGCGCGGTCGTCTTGCGGCATTGGATGCCGCCCGCCGCCTCGGGCGGATCAACCGGCCGCAGCGAGACCGGCTGGCGGCGCGCGATCTCGCAGCGCTGAAGCGAGACCTCGCGGCGCGGCGCTTCCTTGATGCGCTCTACGAACCGCCGGAGCGGTTTCGCGTGCCGACCGGCGACATCATCGTCTGCCGCTGCGAGGAGGTCCCGGCTGATCGGATAGAAGCACTGATTGCGCAGGGCGTGCTCGGGCCGAACCAGCTCAAGTTCTTCATGCGTTGTGGCATGGGGCCCTGTCAGGGCCGTCTGTGCGGACTGACCGTGACCGAGATGTTCGCGGCGAGGCGCGGGATCTCTCCTGCCGCGATCGGCCACTACCGGCTCAGGACGCCGATCAAGCCCGTCACGGTCGCGGAAATGGCATCGCTGCCCTTCGGCGAGCATGCCGACAAGGCCGTGGTGAGGCTGTGATGGTCGGATTCGCTTCTACTCGCTCTGATGCTGCCTCGCAGACTGCCGACGACACCGGCGTCGCCTGGCTTCACACGGGCTATTTCACCGGCGACCCGGAACAGGTCGACCCGGATGTCGCGGGCTTGATCGCGCTGGAGCAGAAGCGCCAGCGCGAAGCGGTTGAGCTGGTCGCTTCGGAGAATTTCGTCAGCCGTGCGGTCCTTGCCGCGCAGGGCTCGGTCTTCACCAACAAGACGGTCGTCGGCTATCCTGGCCGGCGCTTCCATGCTGGCGCAGAATGGGCCGACGCGCTGGAGCGCCTCGCCATCGAGCGCGCTTGCGCCGCCTTCGGCTGCGGCTTCGCCAATGTGCAGCCGCACTCCGGCATTCAAGCCAACCTGGCGGTGTTCCGCGCGCTGCTTTCCCCGGAGGACGTGGTGCTGTCGATGTCCGGCGAGACCGGCGGCCACTTCAGCCATGGCGGCGTATCCAACCTCAGCGGGGCCATGGCGCGGGCCGTCTTCTACGGCGTCGAGCGCGACAGCGAGCTGATCGACTACGACGAGCTTCGCAGGCTCGCCGAAACGCACTGCCCGAAGCTCATCGTCGCGGGAGGGGCCGCCTATCCGCGGGCGATCGACTTCGCGGCACTGCGTGCGATCGCCGACGGCATAGGGGCAAAGCTGCTGGTCGACATCGCGCATTTCGCTGGGCTCGTGGTCGCGGGCGCGCATCCCCATCCCTTTCCCTTTGCGGACATCGTCACCACGACCACCTACAAGTCGCTACGGGGTGCGCGGGGCGGTCTGATCCTGACCAACGACGGCTCTCTCGTGGAGCGCCTCGAAAAGGCCACGTCTCCCGGCGTGCAGGGCAGCCCGCTGCTGCATGCGGTTGCCGCGAAGGCGATCTGCCTGGGCGAGGTCCTGCGGCCGGAATTCACGGCCTATGGCCATGCCGTGCTCGCGAATGCCCGCGTCTTCGCCGCGGAGCTGATGGCACGAGGTGTCCGGGTGCTGACCTCCGGTACGGATACGCCGCTGGTGGTGGCTGACCTGAAGCCACTCGGCCTTCTCGGACAGCCGATAGTCGAGAGCCTCGATCGCGCCGGTATCACCTGCAACCGCTGCGAGATACCGTTCGACGATACCGACCCCGCCCTTTCCTCGGGTCTGCGCTTTGGGCTGTCCGCCGGCACGACGCGAGGCCTCAGCATCGACAGCGTGCGCGAGGTGGCGGGATGGATCGCCGAGCTCGTCGCCAGCCATGCAGCCGGATCACCGGAGGTCGCCGCGCGCGAAGCCGACATCAAGGCGCGAGCTGCCGCGCTGATGGCGCCGCTGCCACTCTATGCTATGACCGGTGCCGGACTGCGATGAGCTATCGACCTCAAAATGATAGTGTCGGCCGGTCTGATCGCGAGGAAGCTCAACTCCATCGCATGGGTTTGCCACCATTGCCGCACTCTCCTGAGCGAGTATAGCGATGTGCGTGGCCCACAGGGCCTCATTTGCCTGAATTTGCAAGGTTTCGCCGCGGGCGAGATGATCGAAGACGAAGCTGGCAGGCGAGGCGCCCGCGGGCAGGTCGACTTCGCGCAGGGGTCTCGTCGCGGTCTCGACGAGCAATCTATTTTCATGTGGTCCTTCAGCGTGGCTAAGTTTCGTGTTCGATGATTTGCTTGGAGCTTTCCTGTCGCAACGGCTGGACGCCCAAGTTGGCAGTAGAGACTTGCTAGCGAGTGGGTGAGCGCACTGGTGCTTGGCGCGCGAGCACGCCGAACCTCGCGGGCGTCACTCGGGCGTGGCCGGAAGTATCTGAACCAAGCGCGCGGTCGCCGCGCCGAGAGCCTCAAGTCTGACATCGCCAAATCCTCGTTCATCGATATTGCCGACTTCGGTTTCGCCAACAGACAGACGCCAGGCGGGAGAGGGAAGATCCTTTTCATTGGACCACGAAGCGGCTATGTCCGAGCTGTCCGAAGATTGTCCGACGGCATACCAGTATGGCTATGAACGATATGCTTGTGGAACGACCCGCCGCCTTGCGCGACCAGGTGGTCGGAAATTTGCGCAACGCCATCATCAACGGACAGTTTGCGCCGGGAGCCCGGCTTGGGGTTGGAGGTGTTAGAAAATGCATTGGGCTAATTTACATTCCCGCTGCAACCTATTGATCTATAGAGGCTCGCTTCGAGTGCATTTTACACGTAAGGCTCTGAATTTGCTGATGAAAGAGTAGACTCTTAAACAGCGGGTCCAAGGTTCGAGCCCTGGTGCGCCCACCATTTGAAGGTCCTTTGTTTCCCAGTATCATCCGGGGAGGTGGCCGAGCCTAGAACGGGTCTCGTGCGACGCCTTTTTCATGGCGGACGTCGCACGGCGCAGATTAGGTGTGACCTTTCCTTTGTTTATCTTCACCCCACTCGATAGAGCGCGCAGATCCGATGGTACAGGTCGATTGCGTGCTCGTCGTAGAATAGGATATTCGGGCGAGCAAAACGGACAATCTGTTTTGCCGGTCGCCGCGGGGTGCTGCTTGCTGCAGAACCAGAACAGGGCTGCTTGGGTCAGGAAGACGTTTCGCTAGGGCGATAACGAAAGCCAACGATCTCCGCGATTTCGCGCGCTCGCTCGTAGCTCAGGCGTAGATCGCTCCGTGCAGGTCCAAGGCGCGAGCCTGGCGGTCGCTAACGCGGGGGCGGTGGGCATAGTCGCATCGCGGCCCATCGGCCGTTCAGCGACAGCGCGGTGTTTACTCCGTCGTCACGGCCGGGACCGGCAGCGCAGTAATCGACTTGATCTTCTCCATCGCGAAGCGCGAGGTGACGTTCTTGAGCGGGACGGCGTGGATCAGCTTCTTGTAGAACACGTCGTAGCTCTGCATGTCCGGAATGACGACGCGCAGCATGTAGTCGACGTCGCCGGCCATTCGGTAGAATTCCATCACCTCGGCATGGCGCTGACCGCCGCGGCGAAGCGCTTCAGCCACGAATCCGAGTGATCGGAGCCTTCCACGGAGACGAACACGGATAGGCCGAGGCCGATCTTGTTCTGGTCGACCAGCGCAACGCGCTTCTGGATCACGCCGTCGGCCTCCAGCCGCTGGATGCGCTTCCAGCACGGCGTCGAAGACAGACCGACCCGGTCGCCGATCTCGGCCACCGAGAGCGAGGCGTCCTCCTGGAGCACCGTCAGGATCTTGCGGTCGATGGCATCGAGGCGGAGGCTAGTCTAGTCTCGGCGAGCTGCAGCGCAGCGTCGGTCATGTCGGATTACCTTTGTGTCAGGGGAGGCGCGGGGGGCGCGGGGGCGGCACTTACGCAGAATTGTTAGCCGTGGGGCCCGAACAGGAAAATCTCGTAAAGGTCGTCCTGATCGCCGCTCTCACCGCCTGTCTGTGGCCGCAGCGAGCGCCGGAACCATCCGCGTGCCTGTTCGAGCCAGCTGGCGAAGCTTGAATCCAGCGAGATGACGTAGCTCATGTTCACTCCGGACAACATTGTGGGGCGAGAACCCGGCAACGCTATCACGGGCGACAAGACGTCGAACATCGCCAGGCGTTGGCAACGATCAGTTTTGTTGGATCGTACTGAAGCTGTCATTGGTCCGAGCAGAAAATTCCATGGCGCCGTTTCGCAAGGGACGATTTTGATGGGGATCATCGGGCGCAGGGCGTTGGATCAGTCGTTCACGAGCAGCGCGAGCACGTCGGCGTGCCGCAGGCGCGGTGTGGAAACGACGTTCAGCGGTTTGCGGCAGGAGTCCGGCAGCACGACAAGCATGGGCATGCCCATGCGCTGAACGATGCATAGAGCAGGCTCCGGTCGGCGCGCTCATGCAGGTGCGCCCCCGTCATGATGCCGAGCACGAACAGGAACGCGATCAGCAGGACCAGCGGCAGGATCAATGCCTCATGCCTGCCGATGCGATCAGTCACCGCTCTCGCCCCGATCGCCCGCTCAGTGGGAGAACGAAGGCCGGTCCATTCCAGGGTAAATTCAAACATGCTGGCGCCGTGTCTCGCTGTTGCTCCGCGAGCCCCTCACTTCATGTAGTCGGGCAAGGTGAACCCGTCGTAGAACCGGTTGCCTGGATCGCCGTCTTGAACGTCACCGATTTGTAGCCGGCGACGATGTCCTGGGCCCATTCGGCGTTCGCGTTGGCCTTCTTTACAGCGAGCACGTTGATGTAGGGCGTCGTCATCTTCTCCAGCGCGAAGGCATTGGTCAGCTTCAGTCCGCTGAAGATCGCGAAATTGCCCTGGATGGCAGCAAAATCGACGTCGTCGAGCACCCGCGGCGCCTGCGCGGCTTCGAGTGGAACGAGCTTGATGCCGCCGGGGTTCTTCAGTCGTGGTTGATCTCGATGTACTGGCCGTTCCAGTAGACCAGTCCAGAGACCTGGGGTGACAGCTCGAAGCTCAAGATGCTGCCGACGATGATCCCGTGCGAATACCTCTCGATGATCTCCTCCACCTGGCATTCGATCCTTTGCCAGCGAATGGCCGAGCAGAGGGACGCCCGATGTGCCGGTGGTCCAGGATATATCTTCGAAGCGCTCCGCACCTTTGAGCCTGCTGTTGCTGAACCGGCTTGCCAGCTCCTGCTGGTCGGATCCGAGGATGTTGACTCCAAACACCCGATGACGATCGATCGGGGCAAAGGAGGAAGCTTGCCGATTGACGCTGACCAGCACGCGGGGTGGGCTCGCGCTCAGTGAAGTCAGCGACGTCACCGTCATGCCCGTGATGTCCTGGTCGCGGCCCGCGGTGATGATGCTGACGCCACCCGCAAGACGACGCATCACGGCACGAAACTGGTGCTCGATTTCGTTGCCGCCGCTGACCAGATGAATGTCCGACTTTCCCATCTGTCTTTCCTCGCGTCGCGCTTGCCGCGACTGGATTTGGATCCTCCGCTAGAAGAACCCTTTGGCGGGCAGCAGACTGCCGCATCATGGCCTCTCGACCTTTCGGCGTCAGGGGAGCATGCCATTTGGAGAAGAACGAGCTGACTTTGCCGATTAGTAATCCAGAGCTCAAATCAGAAATCACTGATAATATTGGGCTTAATGGCCAACAAAGTTGCGCGGAGAATTGACGACTGCGGCGCCGCTGGCGGAGGGAGAGGAGTTGGGGTCGAACCTTCTCCGCGTAAATCAGCGTGCCTGGCGGGACAACAGCGTTCACCAAGGACCATCGCTGTTCAGCTTGGCGGATCGTCCCGATTTGAGCCGCCTTTTCGGAGTACGGTTCTCATTCAGCCGCCGTGATCGCGATACGCTGGATGCCGGCTTTGCCGCACCGACCAGGACCGGTTCCCGTCGCGTGACCCGCACCCAGGCGTAGAGGACGCCCTCCACACGGCAGCCCCGCGTGACCCCTATAGCGGCTTCGGAAGGCGCCGGTCCCGTTCACCCCCTCATCCACCCGCTATATCCGACACTCTGATGAGACGCCCCTGGCTCCTCTTGCCGTCGCGAATATTCTAGTCGCCGACTTCTTCATCACAATTCGCCAGAAGCAGCCATCGACGTCAAAGCCAGACCTCTCATCGTTGAGCCTGGCTGCTTCGACAAATCCTGGCGCTTCTGCCACACGGGCATATTGCAGTGATGGCTCGATCTTCGAGGATCTCGATACCCATGATCCACTTACGTAAATAGGAAAAGGCGATATTACGGCCGACGCGGCGGCGGCATGATGGTTTCTGAGCCAAAACTCTTGGCGCGAACCTGCGGCGAACCCAGGAACCAACTCTCTTCTTTCGCCAATGCCGCGACCTCCGGCAGGATGGACACATCGACTCCGGGCAAGTAGGCGGCGGTGTATTCCACCTTGAACACCTTAGTTTCTTCGATCAGGATTTTGAGCCGGCCGGAGTCTAGATCATCCGCAAACAGATCAGGCGCCAGCAGGCTGACGCCGACGCCGCGTCGCACCAGCGCCGCCACCACGCTCGAACTGTTGCAGCGATGCACGAGCGAGGGCGTGACGCCGGCGTCCTCGAACCAGTTGACGATGGAATAATAGGCATTGGCGTCCTGCGGCATGCTGATGATCGGCAGTTCGGCGAGATCCGCCGCAGTCATCTCGCGATCCTTCGGGCTGAGCTTGGGGTGGCCGAGCCATTTCATGGCGCAACTGCCGAGCGGTACCTTGACGACGCTGGGCAACTGGATCGGCCCCGGCAGCAGCGCGATGTCGATCTGGCGGCGACCCAGCTTATTGGCCAGCCGGCTCGAGAGGTCGACATCGATTTCGAGCTGCACCCGAGGATAGCGCTCCTCGATCCGGGTCAGCAGGTTCTGGAACCAGGTCAATGCGATGCTTTCCACCAGCCCTACCCGGATGGTGCCGCTGGCGGCTTTGCCGCTGGCCGCCACCCGCATGGTGGCGACCTCGGAGAGGATGCGCTCGGCATTGCCGAGGCAGAGATGGCCGAGCGGAGTGGGCACCACGTTGCGGCCCTGCCGGCGCAGCACCTTGGCGCCGAGCTCGCGCTCCAGTTCCTGGATGCGCCGGGTGATGGCCGGCTGGGTCAGGTTGAGGTGTTGCGCGGCGGCGCCGATGCCGCCGAGCCGGGCCACCCACACCAGTGTTTCGAGATGCCTGGAGTCCATGGACATATAAAATATGCGCATGAGTTCAATGTCTACATTTCATTTGTATTGCGGTGCGATAGCCCGAATAATCTTTCTCCAAGGCCCATCCGCATCATGTTTTGGAAAAGAGGAATTGGGATATCATGCGCAATCTTTATATGTCAGCATCCTTGTATCTGCAGCGGACAGCCCTGATGGCCGGTCTGGTGCTTGCCACCCTCGGCGCTGCAAAGGCCGATGAGGTGACGTGCGAGCCGGCCAAGGCGGTGGCGAAATATCCCGGTCTGGCCGGCAAGACCATCAAGATCGGTCAGGACGGCGAGAGCGTGCCGTTCAGCATGCGCGACCCCAAGGACTTCAACAAGCTGATCGGCCTCGACGCCGATCTCGCCCGCGCCGCCTTTGCCTGCGTCGGCGTGCCCATGGATTTCTCCATCGGCACCTGGGCTGGCCTGATCCCGGCCACCATGGCGGGCCAGATCGACATCATGTGGGACACCCTACTGTACACCCCCGAGCGCGCGAAGAAGATGGACTTCGTGGTCTACATGAACGCCGCCACCGGCATGCTGGTGGCCAAGGGCAACCCGAAGAACGTCCATGCCCTCGGCGACATCTGCAGCATCACCGCGACCACGACGCTGGGCACTACCCAGGAAGCCATGCTGCGCGAGGCCAGCATCAAATGCGTCGCCGCCGGCAAGCCGGCGGTCAACATCATCACGTCGTCGGACATGCCGAGCGGCGTGCGTCTGATCCAGAACGGCCGCGCGGATCTGGTGGCGATCAACAAGTTCGTCGGCGAGAGCCTGGTAGCGGCGAATCCGACCACCATCGAAAGCGCATTTGACGTGGTGACCGGCGCCAAGATCGCGGTCGGTACCGCCAAGGGCAATCCGGACCTGATCAAGGCGATCCGCGACGCCATGGCGGCGATCCGCGCCAACGGCACCGAGAAGGCGATCTACGAGCGCTACAAGGTCGATTACAGCCTCACCACCGAGCCCAGCGTTCTTACCGAGTGAGCGCAGCGCACACGATTTCACTTCTCCCCGCAGGGGATTGTGAAGCGCAGCGCACTTCTCTTTCAATGGATCGCGATCCAGGAGACATCCATGACCACCGGACTGTCCGCCGTGCAGCAGCACGTCGATGCCGCGCGCGTGCTTGAGATCGAGCAGGGCCTGCTGCGCATCCCGAGCTCGGCCTTTCAGGAGCACCAGATCGCCGATCACCTCGCCGAGCGCATGACGGAGATCGGCCTCGACGTCACCATGATGGACGTGGTGCATCCGTTCGATCCGACCATCACCAGCCGGCAGCCGATGGGCATTTTGCGCGGCGACGGCGGCGGCCCGAGCCTGATGCTGAACGGGCACATGGATCCAGGCGTCGAGATGCCCGGCTGGTCGGTGGATCCCTATGGCGCAAAATTCGAGGACGGCTGGGTCTGGGGCATGGGCGCCCATGATGACAAGGGCGGCCTTGCTGCAGCGTTCTGCGGCGTCGAGGCGGTGATCAAGTCCGGCACGCGTCTCAAGGGCGACGTGCTGCTGTGCCCGGTGATCGCCCACAAGCTCGGCGGCGCCGGCACCCGCGCGCTGCTCAACAGCGGCGTGCGCGCCGACCTGTGCATCAACATGGAGCACTCCAACAACACCATCGCCACGGTGTGCGTTGGCATCGTCATGGTGCGCATCCGTGTCGAGGCGCCGGAGCTGTTCTTCCGCTACAGCGCCGAAGCCAAGGCGCAATACTGGAATCCTATCGAACAGCTCTGCGAAGTGATCCGCCGCATCGGCCCGAGCCTCGATCCGATTGCGGAAGGCAGCTGGATGAATTTCACGCCGCACGCCGACCTGCCGGGCTTCCCGACCCACACGTTTGATACCTTCCACAAGGAGCACTACTACCAGAAGAATTTCACCGGGCTGCACAGCAAGCAGGCCGAACTGCTGCTTCAGTTTCGCACCGTGCCCAGCCAGACGCTGCATAGCGTGACCGCAGATCTCGCGGCGCTGCTGGAAGGCATCAAGCGCGATCATCCGGCATTCAACTGCAGTTTCGAGCTGCCCGCAAAGGGCACCGGGACTGGCTGGTGCCAGGAGCCGATGGAATGCCCGCGCGATCACGCGCTGGTGACGGCGCTGGCGGTGGGGCAGGAGCGCGCTTCTGGCGCGCCGGCCGAGGTCGGCGGCTGGGGCCGGCTCGGCAATGTCGGCGACGGCAACATCATCGCCGCGCTGGGCATCCCGACGGTGCAATACGGTCCCGGCGACATCCGCATCTACAAGGAATGGCCGACCGCCGACGAGCGCGTGCTGCTGTCGCAGTTGGTGACGGCGGCGCAGGCCGTCGCCCATGCCACGGTCACCGTGTGCGGATGATCCGAAATGGCGGAGAAGCCGCGAACCGGAAGGCGGGCCGATGACTGAGATGGTAGCGACAGCCAGGACACGTCCGTCCCGCAACGTGATCTGGGCCGGCGCCGCGGCGCTGGTTCTGGTCATTGCCGTCGCGCTCGGTTGGCGCTCCAGCCTGGTGCCCGAGCCGGTAATGGAGATGCTGTCCTACGTCACGTCGTCATTCCTGCTCGACGGCGCGCTGACGGCGATCGAGATCGCGGCGCTCGCGATGCTCGGCGGCATCGTCCTCGGCCTGCTGCTGGCGCTGATGCGGCTGTCCACGCTGGCGCCGGTACGCGGCGCGGCGTGGTGCTACATCTGGTTCATCCGTGGCACGCCCATCATCCTCCAACTGGTGTTTCTCTACGACGCCCTGCCGGTCGTCGGCATCCGGCTCGACAGCTTCACCACCGCAGTGGTCGGCTTCATGCTCAACGAGGCCGCGTTCTGCGCCGAGATCATCCGCGGCGGCATCCTTTCGGTGGACCGCAAGCAGAACCTCGCCGCTGCCTCGTTCGGCATGGGGCCGTTCCTGACGCTCCGCCGCATCATCCTGCCGCAGGCCATGCGCGCGATCCTGCCGGGCATGGCCAACCAGACCATCTCCATGATCAAGGGCACCTCGATCGCCTCGGTGATCTTCGTCAATGAGCTAACCTTCCGCTCGCAGCAGATCGTCGGCCAGAATTTTAAGTTCTTCACGGTGTTCGCCGCGGCCGGAATCATCTACCTCATCATGACCAGCGCGGTGGCGGCGGCGCAGTATTTTCTCGAAAAGAATTATAGCGCCGATGCCGAGCGCAAGCCAAAGATTATTGTCGCCCCCCCGACCCGCGGCGCGGCGCCGGTGTCGCCGACGGCGTGGATGGACACCCTCAATGCCAGCCAGGCGGTGGGCGCGGCAGCCGATGCGCCGTTCGTGGTCTGCCGCAACGTGCAGAAATCCTACGGCAGTCGGGAGATCCTTGGCGGCCTCGATCTCACTGTGAAACGCGGCGAGGTGGTGGTGCTGATGGGGCCGAGCGGCTCCGGCAAGAGCACGCTGCTGCGCCTGGTCAACCATCTCGAAGCGCTCGACTGGGGCGAGATCACCGTCGACGGCAACTATGTCGGCTATGCCAAGGGCGTCGGCGATCGCCTGGTGCCGACCCGCAATCTCGCCAAGGCCCGCGCCGATGCGCGCATCGGCATGGTGTTTCAGCACTTCAACCTGTTCGATCACCTGACGGCGCTGGAGAACATCATCGAGGCGCCGATCCGCGTCTACGGCGAGGATCCCGACAAGATGCGCGCGCTGGGCATGAGCCTGCTCAACGCCGTAGGCCTGTCGACCCATGCCGATCACTTTCCGCACCGTCTGTCTGGCGGCCAGCAGCAGCGCGTGGCGATTGCGCGCGCGCTGGCGATCTCGCCGCGCCTGATGCTGTTCGATGAGCCGACCTCGGCGCTCGATCCCGAACTGGTTGGCGAGGTTCTTGCGGTGATACGCCGCCTCGCCGAAGCCGGCATGACCATGATCGTGGTGACCCACGAGGTCCGCTTCGCCCGCGACGTCGCGGACCGTGTGGTGTTCATGGACGAAGGCCGCGTCATCGAGCAGGGCCCGCCCGAAGAAATTCTAGATCACCCGAAAAACGAACGCACCCAGCGATTCCTCAGAATGGTCGAACAAACGGAAACGGAAACATGAAGGCTGCAGTCAAGGATTTCGTCCAGCTCGAAAGGCTGGCGCAACAGATGGATGCCCGCGGCCTCAACGCCATCGTGGCGCGGGCCGGCATCAACTTCACGTATCTCGCCGGCTTCGCCTATCCCGGCACGCTGGCGCGCCACCTCGACCTCGCAGATTCGCCGCGCGGCGTTTACCTCATCTGGCCGCGAATCGGTGAACCGCGCATCGTCGTCAATGCCATCGCCGAGGGATTGGCGCGCCGCGACTCCTTCGTCGAGCACTTCGATGTCTACGAAGGCTACACCGAGCCGCCGATCGAGAAGCTGGCGTCGGTCATCGCCGCGATGGGGCTTGCCGAGTCGAATGTCGGCTTCGAGACCAATTTCATCAGCGCTGCCGACTGGGAGACGCTGCACACGCGCCTGCCGAAGATGCAGATGACCAATTCCACCGAAATGATGGATGTGGTGCGCGCGGTGAAGACGCCCAGCGAGCTGGCCTATCTGAAGCGCGGCGCCGACATGCTGGACGATGCGTTTCTCGCCTGCTTCCCGCTGGTGCGGCCGGGCATGCGCGAGCGCGACCTGCATGCGGCGCTGGTGGGTTATTGCTTGTCGCACGGCTCGGAATTCACCCACGGCATTCTCAACTCCGAGCGCAACACCATCCAGTATGCCGGCGAGAGTGATTTTGCGTTTGCCGCGGGCGATGCAATCCGCACTGACTACGTGGCCTACATGCAGGGCTATGCCGGACACCAGTCGCGCTGCGCCGTGGTGGGCAAGCCCTCGGCCGAACAGACCCGCCAGTACACAGTGATCCGTGACATCTACCGCGCCGCCAACGACCGGTTGCTCCCGGGCAAGACCGCCGCCGAGATCTATCAATTCGTGGTGGAGAAGTTCGAGGCGGCCGGCATGGCCTACAAGTCAATGCTGGCGGGGCACAGCGTCGGCGCGTGGTGGCACCAGCAGGAGCCGGTGATCGCGCGCGGCAATCCGCGCGTGCTGGAGGAGGGCATGGTGATCGCCATGGAGCCCCATGTGAACCACTGGCACATCCAGGACATGTTCGTGATTCGCGCCGATGGTCCGGAGCTAATCTCCGACAAATTCCCTACCGACGAGATTTTCGCTTGCGGCCTTTAACGGGCCGACCGGCAACAAATATCCAACTTGGGGCGAACTCATCGAGAGCTCGCTTTACTTTCTCTATCTTAGCCCGAGAAGCAGGCGCGCTCGATCAAATACCAGCTCACGACTGCAAAGCTGCCGCTCGCCAAAGACCTCAACGACTTCGACTTCACCGGCACGCCAGTCAATGGAACGCTCATTCGAGATCTGGCCGGAGGGGCGTTCGTTGCGAAGCAGCGCAACGTTTTGGTCATCGACGGTACCGGGACCGGCAAGAGCCACCTTGCCATCGCGATCGCGCGGGCCTGCATCCGAAACGGCACGCGGAAGGTTCTTCAACGTTGTGGATCTCGTCAATCGGTTTGAAAGCGAATCCCGCCAGCGCCTCGCCGATTATCCGGCCCGTCTCGGCTTCATCGTTCTAGACGAGCTTGGTTGCCTGCCGTTTGCCAAGCCGGCGGTCAGCTGCTGTTCTAGCTTGTCAGTCGCCTCTACGAGCGCACCTCGATCATCATTACCTCCAACCTTGACCTACCATTGCGAAATCATAAACCGGCAGCGAAAGCTGGCGCTTCAAGGCCGCGCCTAATACCACCGATCAGATCACCCGCGCTCGCCTGGCTCCGCGTCTGTCGGCTTCGCTCAGCCGAGCGCTGGACAATCATGATCGCGGATACGCCAAGGCGAAGGATCCGTTTCTGCTGAGTCTGCATTTCACCGCGCCGCATTGGCCATGGGAGGGGCCAAATGGCGACGGTTCGGTTCTCCCTTATCTAAATATTGTCTGACCGCTGTGCAGATCATGAGTGATACACGAGGAGCTGATGACATGAGCGATCGTGATAAATGGATCAGCTATTCGCACTGGGGCATGCTTAAACTGGAACGAAAATCCTCGCTGCGATGAGGCCCAGGCGCTCGATACTATCGCAACGGTCGAACTGATCTAGCCAGACAATTCACACTTTGACTGCAGTTACCAGCAAACACGATATGCCGGAGGTCAATGCCTGTGCGCCAAAGAAGTGGTCTGCATTGATCAAGCCTTCGCTGCTGCTGGAGGCTTCCAGCCACACGGCAATGGGCGTTGCCGTCGGTCTCGCCTTCGCGTTTCTCTTAACTCACATCACTACGTTGGGCATCACAACCTTGATCAACTATAGCCCAGCTCCAGATGCCGTTATGCTGATGTTCGTGGGCACATGCGGGATAAGCGTCAGCATCGGAGCGACCCTGCCGGGTTTAGCAATCACGTTGACTGAAGATCCTGATACCACGCGGCGCGAATAGCCCCTTTGCGCAGAAACGGCCGCTCACCAAGGCCTCTATCTTTTCGGTCAGACAATAAAGGACAGTGCGGCCAGCGCACCACGTAACAACAGGGATAATTAGTCGGATAAATTGCAATGCGTTCTGTCTTGGCATTATGCCTTTTGATCGCTCTCTGTGCTTCGGCGAACGCCGCAGCAGGAGGGCATCGTGCCAAATCGCGACATGTCATCGTTCGTCGCAGCCAGGCTGTGATCCCAAGCTACATCACTCCGGGTCGGGTGCGGATCTATCGCGACGACTCCGTTCCTGGTGGTCTGCGCACCGACCACGACGACCCTCCTGCCTATGACGATCCATCCAAGTTTGGCGGCGGCTGATCTGCGGCGACCGCGCCGAAGTTCTCGCGCAACATGGCGCAAAGCTGACATCGGTTCGTTTGTTATAAGCAATCATACAATGGAGTCCCGGACTGCCACAACCAACGTCAGCAGTTTCATGAGCCATGGCAGCTTGGGCAAACGCCTGTTGAGTCCCGCGTCAGAGTCGCGAGCTCTGCCGGTAGAACGGCTCGTGTTTCGCGGGATCGACATAGCCGGTGTAGAAGTTCTTCACATGCGGCAGCAGCGCCTTGGAGAGATTGCGCCTTTCGACCTCATCATCGCTCAGCGCGTGCTGCAGCTCGTCATGCAGTGTCTTGAGCGCGTTCTCGCGATCGACCCGCGTGAAGCGGCCATTGTCGTAGATCACTTCGCCGTTGCACATGACGGTGCGCACGCCGTCGGTCTTGGCGCGCTGAATCACCGCGTCGAGCATCGGCATCTCCTCATCGAGATACGGATAGGAAATCTGCTTCCAGTCGATCAGGGAGAGATCGGCGGCTTTGCCTTCCGCGATCGTCCCGATCTGTTCGCCAAATCCAGTGGTCCTTGCGCCGCCGATGCTCGCCATCCGGAACACCTGCGCCATGGTGGGAACCTCGTCGCCGATGCCGGGCACACGATGGGCGCGCAGCACCAGCCGCATCTCCTGAAGCATGTCGCGGTCGTCGTTAATGCCGGCTTCGTCGAGACCGATCGCGGTGTTGATCCCTTCGGCCTCGAAGTGGTTGAGCGCCGCGATGCCGGAGCGAAGCCGGAAATTGGAGGAGCAGTTGTGACACACACAAGCGCCGGCCTCCGCTATGCGCGCGATGTCCCTTTCGCTGAGCCAGACGCCGTGGCCCAGCGTCATGTGCGGGCCGAGCATATCGAAGCGGTCGATGTATTCGACTGCGGTGCAGCCACCGCGCGACCAGGCATATTCCTTCTGCATCGAGGTCTCGAGCAGGTGCATGTGCATCGGCACCTGGTATTTCTTTGAGGTCTGCGACAGCACGGTCAGCGCCTTGTCGGAGCACCAGTGCAGGTTCGCGGGCGCAAGCTGGATCTTCACCCGCGGCTTGTTGTTGTGGCGGGCGTACATTGATTCGAACATGCCGATCGCGTCGTCGAGACCGAGCTTGAAACGCTCGAACCAGCGCTTCATCGGTCCCTGCAGCTCCTTCGGCAGGCTCGCGACAAACGCATCGTCGGCCTGATAAACCAGTCGGTTCTGATCGCGCACCGCGTAGCAGTAGGACACCCGCATGCCGATATCCTCGTAGGCGCGGACGACCTGTTCGGCCTTGGCTTCCACCTCACTGAGCGTGCCCGGCATCCAGCCGTGGATGTGCTGCACCGTGGTGATGCCGGACGCGATCATCTCGAACGCCGAATAGAGCGTGTCGAGATAGATGTTGAGATTGCGCGTCACCATGCGGGTGATGAACCACAATTCCAGCGGCATGTCGGGCGAGCCCAGCTGCACCGGGGTCAGTCCGACGTGATGGTGACCGTTGACGAAGCCCGGCAGCATGATCTCGTCGCCGCTGCCAATCACGGCCGTGTTCGGATAGCGCTTGCGCAGGTCCGCGTAGGTGCCGACGGCGGCGATGACGCCGTCCTCCTGCAGCACGGCGCCGTCGTCGATCTGTTGCCAAGTCTGGCGATCCAGCGCCTGCGCGATGATGGCACGGCTGCGAATGAGGGAGGTGGACATGGCGGTGCTCCGGATTTGACGCGGGCGACGTGCGGGATGGGGCTTGGTCAGGTCGTCTTGGTCAGGTCGTCTTGGTCAGGCGGTGGCGGCAAGCGCTTCCTGCTCAGCGAAGGCGCGATCGACCTCGTCACGCATCAGCTCGGTCAGTTGCCGGCGCAGCCGTTCGGCTTCGGAGGAAAACGGATCCCGCGGGCGCGGAATATCGACCGGCACGATCGTCTTGATGCGACCTGGACGTGACGTGAACACTACGACCCGATCTGCGAGCGCCACTGCCTCATCGATGTGATGGGTGACGAACAGAACCGACGCGCCGCTGTCGCGCCAGACGTCGAGCAGGAAATCCTGCATCTTGGCCCGCGTCTGCACGTCGAGCGCCGCAAACGGCTCATCCATCAAGAGCACCTTGGGCCGCATCGCCAGCGCGCGAGCGACGGCCACGCGCTGGCGCATGCCGCCGGACAGTTCGTCGGGCCGCTTATCGATCGCCTCGGTCAGGCCGACGCGGGCGAGCACCTCGCGCGCCGCGGTCCTGCGGGCCCCAGCGCTGTCGCCGCGGATAGAGAGGCCGAAGCTCGCATTCTGCCCCACGGTGAGCCATGGAAACAGCGAGGTCTCCTGGAAAATCAGGCTGCGCTCGGGCGACGGACCGGCGACGCGATCCCCGAACGACCAGACCTCGCCGCCGGATTCCCGTTCCAGGCCGGCGATCAGATAGAGCAGAGTGCTCTTGCCGCAGCCGGAGGGACCCAGCAGGACGATGAACTCGCCGGGCGTCACGTCGAGGTCCACGTCGCGCAATGCGACATGCGCCCGCTTGGTGCCTTCCGCCCACACCTTGCTGACGTTGCGGCAGACCACGGCGTCCTGGGATGAGATCGGCTTGAACGGCTTAGAGACCACGCAGCACCCCCGTCGTCTCGGGCACCCAATACAGGATCTTTCGTTGCAGCAGCCGCATCAGCGAGTCGGAACAGAAACCGAGCAGACCGATGAGCGCGATGGTGAAGAACACCAGCGAGGGATTGAAGGTGTTGCGCGCCAGCATGATCACCTGCCCGAGGCCATATCCGACGCCCGTGGATTCGGCGACCAGCACCACCATCCAGGCACCGAACATATTGAGACGCAGGACCATCAGCAGGCCCGGCAGGATCGCCGGCACGATGACCCGGCTGTAGATCTGCCATTTTGACGCGCCCATGGTGCGCGCGACATTGATCAGGTTGCGATTGACGCCGTCGATCTGGCTGACGGTGGCCAGCACCATGTGGAAGAACAGCGCGACCACGACCATGAAGATGGCCGGCGCGTTGCCGATGCCGAACACGAAGATCGCGACCGGAAGCCAAGCGATCGGCGACACCGGCGACAGCAGCGTGATGGTCGGCAGGGCGAGCTTCTCCACCACGAGAAAATACCGCACCGCCACGCCGATGCTGATCGACAGGGCCGACGCAATCAGCAATCCCGCGAACACCCGCGCCGCCGACGCCAGCACGGTGATCACGAGCGCCATGCCGGCGGATGGACCGGTGTTGAGGCCGACTCCGATCTGCCAGCGTTGCGCCGTATTGAAGAACTTGGCCTGCTCGGGGAAGTTGCCGAGAAAGATATGAGGCGGCGGCAGCAGTTTCGGGTCCGTGACCCCGCACAGCCAGAGCAGTTCCCAGATCCCGGCGAACAGGCCGACCGACATCAGCGCCCAGCCGATGCGCGGGGCGGCGCGGATGACCGCCTCCGGCAGCACGAATCGGCGAGGCCGCTGCGACGCATTGGCGCCGGCTATGCCAGCTACTCCTTCCGGTGGGTGAGCGACGTCGGTCACCGGTCCGCTCATCCCGACTTGCATTTGAGACTAGCGTAGAGTTCCTTGTTCTCGGCGATGACCTGTTCGAGCAGGGTCCAGTCGATCGCGTCACGGCCGGGCTTATTCTTGATGTAACCCATCTCCACCAGCGAGTCGGTGCGGTCGAGGATGAACTGGGTCTGGCTGCGTGCGTCGACCACCGCCGGCTGTTTGCCCATCGCGATTCTGGCGTTCTCCATCGAGGTCTTGTAATAGGCGCCGACCAATTGGGTGAGAGTTTCCTCCGGTTTCGTTTCGGCCATCGCCTGCGCCTTCATCATGCCTTTGATGAGGGCCTTGAGTCCGGCGGGATTCTGCTTGATCAGGTCGGAGCGGCACGCCAGCACGCAGTCGGTATAGCCCTTGCCATAGATGTCGGTGCCGTCGGTGAGCTTGTGCGAGCCCTTGACGTCGTTTAGTCCGAACTTCCCCTTGAGTAGCGACGTAAGCATTTGAGCTGGCGTGTAATTCCAGCGGGCGTGACGGCGCGTCTGCCTACATTATGGGGCGATAGGAATGCCGAGCCGATTGAAGACGTCTTGTTGTAGTGGGGTTGGACTTGTGAGCATAGCGGCCGGGGCGTCCTGACCGATGCGAACGATGTTGCGTGTGAGCGTGGCGAGATCCTGCAACAGCGTTCGAAAGCTGTGCACGGGCCGGCCATCGTGGGTGTGCTTGCGATTAGCCTTGGTTCTGGCCGCGGCCGAGACTCTGGCCTTGGCGACGGGCGAGACGCGCGCGGCGTCGGCGGCCTCGCGGTCGTGATCGTCGAACAGGATCGGGGCCAGCGCGCGGCGCATGTGCCAGACGATGTAATAAGCGAGCATGCAGAGGAAGACGTGGGCGCGCACGCGGCCAGCGAGGCGATGGTGGATCGGGCGCACCTCCAGTTCGACGGTCTTGATGGTGCGGAAGGCGCGTTCGACCTGGGCCAGGCTCTTGTAGGCACGCACCGTGGCGGCGGTGTCGAGGTTCTCGGCCGGCACGTTGGTCCGTAGCACATAGAAGCCGTCGAGCGACGCTTCGTTGGCGATGGCATCCTCGATCCGACTGAAGTCGAACGAAGTGTCGGTGATGGCGAGGTGGAAGTGCTTGGCCATCTTACGCTTGCCCAGCACGGCGCCGACCTTCAGACCGATCTCATCCTCGCCGCGCAAGGGGTTGCGCTGACGCTGCACGGCGGCCTTGACGCGGGCGAGATCCTTCTCGGTCGCCGCCAGCAACTCGCCGCGCTTGCGCCGACGCTCGTCGGCCAGATCCGGGTTGCGGCACACGATCAGGCGCTCGCCGGGGAAGTCGGGGGACGTGATCTCGGCCATATCGCGATCGTCGAACAGCGACAATTGCAGCGGGCCGCCGTCCTCGGCGAGCTTGCGGATCGCCGGCGCCCGCAGAGCGGTGATCCAATCGAGCCCGGCCGGCATCAGATCGGCTTCGATACGGGCGCTGGTGATCATGCCGCGATCGCCGACCAGTACCACACGCGACAGCTTGAAGCGGGCCTTCAGTTTGTCGACTTGCGCGGCCAGCGTGCTCGGGTCGGCGGTGTTACCTTCGAACACCTCCACCGCCACCGGGCAGCCGTCGGCGGCGCACAGCAAGCCGAACACGATCTGCAGCTTGTCGGAACGACCGTCGCGGCTGTAACCATGCCGCGCCAATTCGCAATGTCGCCCCTCCAGATAGCTGGAGGTGAGATCGTAGAGCACCAGCGAGCCGTCATGCAGATGGCGCTTGGCGAGCGTCGCCTCGATCCCCGGTTGGGCCGTGCCGAGCAGGTCGAGCGCTTCGTAAAGCTCGTCCTCGTCGACGGCGCTGAGATCGAGCAGTTCGCCCAGCGAATGCGCCGCCGTCGCCTCGCTGAGCTGGCGCGCCGTGGCCAGCTTGGCGGCCGGTTCGATCACCCGTGCCACGATCAAGGCCAAAGCCAGCCTGGCCAACCGTCTGGGCTTGTCCGGGACAAGGCGATGCAGTCCGAGCTGGCGCGCCATGCCGAGCACCGCGGCCACGTGGCCGTGCGGCAGCGAGCGCTCGATCCGCAGTTGCTCGGCCGGCGAGACCAGCTCCTCGCCTTTCAGGACGCGGCGCAGCGCATCGATCTTCTCATCCGGCCAATGCGACAGGTTGGCCAGCGTGCGCGACTTGATCTTGTCGCCCTCGCGATAGCTCTCGCGCAACAGGATCGCGGGCGGTGAGTTGCGGTTGGGAATGCGGGCGACGAACATGCCGGAATCGAATCACGGAAACCTGCCATTCGCAAGCCAAAAATCATCATTTACATGCCTACAAAATCAGCCCGATCCAAACTTCTCAAATCCTCTCAACGCTCTAACAAAAATCCCGAGGGGAAGTTCGGTTTAGCAGCGCGGTGCCATAGGGCTCGATGGTGCAGATCCAGTCGAGCGCGCCCGCCTTGAATGCCTCGACCGCCTCCGGGGTGGTTCCCATATAACGGACTTTGATGTCCTTGAAACTGACGCCGTGCTTCTTGAGGAAGTCGTAAGGCATGACCTCTAGCGTATCGAGCTGGAAGGTGCCGAGCGTCTTGCCCTTCAGCTTCTCTGGGCTGTCCAGTCCGGGTTGCGAAACGATCACGCAGCCCTCGATGCCGCCTCCAGCGACGATCTTGACCGGAGCGCCGGCATCGAACAGCGCCATGAAGCTCGTGTATGGCATCAGGCCGACATCGACCTGACCGATGCCGAGGAACGTGACCTGTTCGGCAAATGTCGGCGTGTTGATGAATTGTATCTCGACGCCGTCATCCTTCGCAGTCTGCAAGGCGTGAGACAGGAAGATATTGAGATTGCAGAAGCCGGTGCCATGGGTGGACTTCAGGTATTCGCCGCCGCGTGAGCCGCGCCCATCAAGCCGCCACCGACGGCCATCGTCAGCGTGGTCGCCGCCGCAGCTTTGAGCACCTTGCGGCGGCTGAAGTCCATCGTTCGGAAGTTCGGTGGGTGCATGCAGCCGGTTCGATCGCACATGGATTACTCCCTCCGTTGTGACGGTTGTTGCATCGGAAATGGGGCGAAGCCGCAGTGGAACTCTGCGCGCGCGAGACTTCCAATCGTGTGGAGATGCTTGTGCGCAATGCGCCCAAGCCGCCTCTGATATGAAGTTTTGTGGTGGCTCGGCGCGCGCACGCCAAGCCGGTAGCGGGATGCGATCATCGCATGAACTTTACAGTGCGTGGCACGCCAACCTGGAGCGATCGCCGGAACGATGCTGCGCTGCCATTGAGCGAAGCACGATGTGTGCCAGCCGGATAAGCTGTTGATTCCCGCAAGCCTTGGGCTATGGCCGGTCGCGAGCCGACCTGTCGTTGCTGAAGATTTGTTCGCACGCAGCAATTCGTTGACGATTTTCTAGGCAGACAATCGACCCGTCGACAATGGTTGTTCCACCCGAAGGCCGCGTCCACATCGTCGCGAGCACGATCCAGCGTAGCGGCGGTTCGCCGCGCTTCGATTGCGTCGCCGCACCACAACGCGCGTGGTGCAGACGAGAACTGGTTTTCACTCCCGGATCCAAGGGGCGCTTGAAAGCGCTCTACTCGATCGCGAACGCCGTGGCGTGCAGCCTTGATCGACATGATCGAGAAAGGCAATGTGACCGGCGCTGTCGCCGCCACGAACCATCACTTAAGCGCGATCGAGGGGCGCTTGATCAAGGCCCCGCCAGAAAAGCTTGCCATCGACTGCCGCTCATTGTTCGCTGCAGCAGAATAGGAGCGGCCGATGCCGTCACAGACCGCTGCCGGCGCTGATCTGGCAGCAGTCGATGGTGGTCTGTGGTCTCGCTGGCGCAGCTGTTCAGCGTGCTGGCCGGCATCATGGCGCTAGGCTGGCTTGGCCGCTTCGCGTAGACGACCTGGGGACAGACGATATCCTGACGACGCTGGTGCTGGTCATCGTCATGGACTGGCTGATCGGGCTGACGAAACGTATGAGCGTATAAAATCCCGAACCTCACGACCTTCCAAGACCCGGAGACTGGCCATGACCTATGACCGCGACTTGATCGGCTACGGCGCGAACCCGCCCGATCCCAAATGGCCGGGCGGCGCGCGCGTGGCGATCAATTTCGTGATGAATTACGAGGAGGGCTCGGAGCCTTCCGTGCAGGACGGCGAAGGCTATACCGAGATCGGCCTGACCGAGTCGTCCGGCTTGCCGGCAGGCGTCAAAGGGCGCGATCTCGCCGGCGAAGGCATGTTCGCCTATGGCAGCCGCGTCGGTTTCTGGAGGCTGATACGACTTTTCCAGCAGCGCGGCCTGCCGCTGACTGTGTTCGGCTGCGCGCTCGCGATCGAACGCAATCCCGAGGCAGCGGCGTCGATCAGAGCCTCGGGCTTCGACGTCTGCAGCCATGGCTGGCGCTGGATCAAGCATTATGAATTGAGCGAGGAGGACGAGCGCGAGCACATCGCCAAGGCGATCGCCTCGCTCAAGGCGACGGTCGGGGAGCGACCGCTCGGCTGGTATTGCCGCTATGGGCCGAGCGTGAACACGCGCCGGCTGGTGGTAGAGGAGGGCGGCTTTCTCTATGATTCCGACGCGTACGACGACGAATTGCCCTATTGGAAGGTCGTCGACGGCAAGCCGCATCTGGTCGTTCCCTATTCGCTCGTCAACAATGATGGCAAGTTCGGCTCCGGCTTCTTTGGCACGTCGGCCGATTATTTCGCGTGGCATAAGGACGCCTTCGACATGCTTTACGCGGAAGGCGCAACGCAGCCGAAGATGATGTCGGTCGGCTTGCATATGCGCCTGATCGGCCATCCGGCGCGCGCGGCCGGCCTCGCGCGCTTCCTCGACTATGTCCAGGGCCATCAAGGGGTATGGGTGACGCGGCGGCTAGACATTGCCCGGCACTGGGCAGCAACGCATCCTTTCGCCGGCAGACTCGCCTGAAGGAAAAGTCTTGGCCATACATGAACTGATCGTTGAACTCGGAGACAGGCTCTATCGCGTCGAGCGTCCCTTCGGCTCCTGGCCGCTGAACACGGGCTTTGTTACCGACGTCGCCGTCGATCCGCGCGGGCATGTCTTCGTGATGCTGCGGCACGATCCGTTGGTGCATCCCAACGACCCGCGCGTGATCGAGCTGGCGCCCGACGGCGCCTATCTCAGGGGTTGGGGCGGCGATCTGATCGCCGATTCCCACATGCTGACGGCCGACGCCACGGGGCGCATCCTCGCGGTCGACCGCGACATGCATGAGGTGATCATATGCTCGCCAGCGGGCGAACGGCTCGGCGGATTAGGCCAACGCGGTGTACCGCTTGCGCCCTTCAACCATCCGACTGACGCGCATGTCTCGGCTTGGGGCGAGATCTATATCTCGGACGGCTACGCTGCGAGCCGGGTCCATCGCTTCGATGCCGCCGGCGCTCTGATCGCAAGCTGGGGCAGCCACGGGTCGGGCGATGGTCAGTTCGGCTGGCCGCATGCGATCTGGACCTTTGCGGACGGCCGTGTCGTCGTGGTCGACCGCAGCTCGAACCGCGTGCAGGTCTTCGATCGCGAGGGCAAGCACCTCGAAACCTGGGGTGGGTTCTACCAGCCCGTCGCAATCTGGGGCGATGATGAGGGCTGCGCCTACGTCAGCGACATGGTGCCGAGCCTGCAGAAGGTCGGCCCCAAAGGCGAGCGGCTCGGCCGCTGTCGGCCGATTCTCAATGGCGCGCACGGCATCTCCGGGACGCCCGACGGCGATATCCTTCTCGCCGAAAGCAATCCGAGTCGGATCACGCGGCTGCGGCTGCAGCCAGCTAAAGCCAACCCGCTGCGGCAGCAGTATCGTTAAGGCGTTTTCCTCCGCTAAAGAGTTCAGTCCCAATTCGCGGCAGGCAATAGTTATGGCGTACCTCCAGTTAGAGATCTGCTTCAATTCAAACGCAATGAACTTCTTAGCTCGTACACAGCGAAAGCGGTGGTCGTTGCTGCTTTGGGCAAATTGGCGAGCACGTTGCGTGGATAAGCAGAAAACAATTGGCAGATGCGGATGTCGCCGTTGCTAAGGATTCTATATCAGAACTTGCAGCGACCCGCACGCTATCGTAGTCCTCCACTATGATCTTGCTTATCGTCCGCAGACTGTGGCTGGCCGCCTTGGTGTGTCTCACCGTTCTGGTCGTCAGCTTCATCTTGACTCGCCTTTCCGGCGACTTGGCCGCGTCTATCGCAGGTCCGAACGCCAGTGCAGCCGACATCGCGATCATTACCCGGAATTATGGCCTCGACCGGCCCTTAGTGGTGCAGTTTCTCGATTGGGCCGGCCACGCTGCCGAGGGCGATCTCGGCCGATCCTTCCTCTACCACGTCCCGGTATGGGGACTGATCCGCGACCGATTGCCAGTCACTCTGACGCTTGGCCTGACCGGCCTTTCTATCGCGCTGTTGGTCGCCCTGCCGCTCGGCATTCTGGCGGCGGTGCGAGAGGGCTCGGCGATGGACCGAGGCATCATGTTGGTGGCCCTGCTGGGGCAGGCGATGCCGGGCTTCTGGTTCGGACTGGTCATGATCGTCCTGCTGGGACTGGAGTTGCAATGGCTGCCTATTTCCGGCGTCGAGACATGGCAGGGCTACATCATGCCGGGGATCGTGTTGGCATTTTCGGCGATCCCGGCGCTGATGCGCCTGACCCGCTCAGGAATGATCGACGCATTGGCAGCGGATTATATTCGCACCGCGCGCGCGAAGGGGTTAAGCCGGCCCAAGATCATCCTCAAGCACGCCTTGCGCAATGCGGCGATGCCGGTGGTCTCGATCGCGGCCGTGCAGCTTGGCTTCATGTTGGGAGGGTCCGTGGTGATTGAGTCGGTGTTCGCGCTGCCGGGCGTCGGCTATCTGGCCTGGGAATCCATCACCAAAAATGATTTCCCGGTGGTGCAGGCCGTCGTGCTGTTCCTGGCGGTCATCTACATCGTGCTGACCTTGCTGGCGGACATGATGAATGCGCTGCTCGACCCAAGACTGCGCGGATGAGTGTTTTGATCGCACAAGCCCGGCCGGGCCGCCGACGGTTACCTGCCTTTCGTCACCTCGCCACGCTCCTGGGCGCGGTGATCGTGGGCACTGCGGTGCTGGTCGCGATTTTCGCACCATATCTGACGCCGCATGATCCGTTCGCCCAAAACCTCAACCTGCGCCTCATCCCCCCGGTGTGGATGGACGGAAGCCTACCGGAGCATCTATTGGGCACGGATCAGATCGGGCGCGATTACCTGTCGCGCCTGATCTATGGCGCGCGCATTTCCATGCTGATCGGCGTACTGACCGTCATCACATCCGGCCTGATCGGCATCACGCTGGGAATCATCGGTGGGTTTTATGGCGGGCGGACCGACGACGTCGTGATGTTCCTGATCACCTGCCGCCTGTCGATCCCGCTGATCCTGGTGGCGTTGACGGTGGTGGCGCTGGTTGGCAGTTCGCTTGCGGTGGTGATTCTGACGCTCGGGCTGTTGCTGTGGGACCGGTTCGCCGTGGTGGCACGTACCACCGCAACGCAGGTGCGCAACCTCGATTACATCGCCGCCGCCCAGGCTGCCGGTGCATCGCGCCTGCATATTCTGTTGCGCGAGGTGCTTCCCAATATCGCCAATCATCTGGTGGTGGTGGCAACGCTGGAAATGGCGTTGGCGATCCTGCTTGAGGCGGCCCTGTCATTTCTCGGTCTCGGCGTGCCGCCGCCCTTGCCGAGCTGGGGGCTGATGATCGCCGAAGCCAAGGAATACATGTTCTTCAGCCCGTGGGTGATCATGACCCCCGGGGTCACGCTGTTCGTGCTCGTGCTCGGCATCAACCTGCTGGGCGACGGACTGCGCGACTTGCTCGGGGCGGATATGCGGCAATGACACCCGTCGTACCGGACCCGGTTCTCAGCGTCGTCAATCTGCGCGTCTCCTTCGGGCAGACCGAAGCCGTGCGGGGCGTGACGCTGGTGGTGGCGCGCGGCGAAACGCATTGCCTTGTCGGCGAGTCCGGCTGCGGCAAATCCGTTACCGCGCTATCGGTGATGAACGTGCTGCCGCGCGGGATCGCCCGCTCGGCCGATCACCTCCGCTTTCAGGGGCAGGATCTGTTGGGCATGTCCGAGCGGCAGACTGCACGGCTGCGCGGCGACAAGATGGCGATGATCTTCCAGGAACCGATGACGAGCCTGAACCCGGCCTATACGATCGGATCGCAGATGTCCGAGGTGTTCGAACGCCATCGTGGGGCGACACGGCGGCAGGCCATGGACAGGGCGGCCGAGTTGCTGGCGCGCGTAGGCATTACCGCTCCGGGGATGCGCCTCGGGCAATATCCCCACCAGCTCTCCGGCGGCCTGCGCCAGCGGGTGATGATCGCCATGGCGCTGATGTGCGATCCGGAGTTGCTGATCGCCGACGAACCGACAACGGCTCTCGATGTGACGGTACAGGCGCAGATCCTGCGGCTGCTGCAGAAGCTGCAGCAGGAGTTGGGGCTGGCATTGCTGCTGATTACGCACGATCTCGGCGTGGTGGCGCGGATGGCGCAGCGAGTCTCGGTGATGTATGCGGGCGAGGTGGTCGAAACCGGTACGGTGGCCGAGGTGTTCGCCGCGCCCACGCACCCCTACACACGCGGGCTATTGGACTGCATTCCCGTGCCCGGCATGACGCGGACGGGCGAGCCGCTGGGCAACATCCCAGGCGTGGTACCTCGCATAGCGGCGGGCTTCGTGGGTTGCGGATTTCGTGACCGCTGTACGTTGGCTGCGCCGGAGTGCGCCGAGAGCGTGCCGCTGCGCGACGCCGGCGGTGATCATTGCTATCGCTGCCGGCTGCCGCCGGATTGGAAGCGGGCTGCTGCGGCATGACTCATGCGATCGAAGTTCGGAACGTGTACCGCGAATTCCAGCAGCGCAGCGGCATGGCCGCTGCCCGTCGTCCGGTGCGCGCGGTCGATGGGGTGACGTTCTCGCTCCCAGCGGGCGATGTGCTGGGGGTGGTGGGCGAGTCAGGCTGCGGCAAGTCAACGCTTGCCCGGCTCATCATGGGTCTGTTGCCGCCAACTTCGGGCGAGATTCTGGTGGATGGACGCAGCCTGATCGGCATGGATCGGCGCGAACGTGCCCGACTGATCCAGCCCGTGTTCCAGGACCCGTACTCCTCGCTCAACCCGCGCCAGCGCATTCGCGACATCGTTGGCCTGCCGCTGGCCTCCCAGGGCAATCTGCCGAAGGCGCAGCAGGTCGATCGCGTCATGGAGATGCTGGCGCGCGTTGGGATTTCCAGCGAGATGGCCGAGCGCATGCCGGGCCAGCTCTCCGGCGGCCAGCGGCAGCGTGTGGCCATCGCGCGTGCCCTCGTGCTGCATCCGCGCATCGTGGTGTGCGACGAGCCCACCAGCGCGCTGGATGTCTCCGTGCAGGCGCAGATTCTCAATCTGCTGGCGGAATTGCGGCGGGAGCTCGGACTGACCTATCTCTTCATCAGCCACAACCTGGCGGTGGTGGAGTACATCGCCACCGAAGTGGCGGTGATGTACCTCGGCCGGATCGTCGAGCAGGCGCCGGCGCAGGAGCTGTTCGGCACCCCCACGCATCCCTACACACAGGCGCTGCTGGCCTCCGTGCTGACACCGGATCCGGCTCTCGGCATTCCCGATGTCGGCCTGGGCGATGCCTACCCGGATCCCACCAATATCCCGCCGGGCTGCCGTTTCCACCCGCGTTGCCCGAGCGCATTGGCGAAATGCGCCGCTACCATGCCGGACAACATCCGCAAGGATGGCCGTCTGGTCGAATGTCTGCTGGCAATCCCGTCATAGGGCAGGCGCCCGTCGCTATTTCCAGGTCGACAGATAGAAACGCGGCACGTCGTCCGGGAAGCCCTGGAAATTCAGCTGCTTTGAAAATGCGACGTAGCGGACGTCGCTGAACAGCGGCACGAAATCAACCCGCTCCGTGGCCAGATGGATCGCCTCACTATAGGCCTTGCGGCGCAGCTCCGGATCGATACTGGCCCCAGCCTGCTTCAACAGGTCTTGCACCTCGGCATCGCGCGCGTAGTCGTTCAATCCACCGCCGAGCCAATAGGGCATGAACGCCGAGGCATCGTTGACGGAATTGCTGCCCCAACTCCCCGAATATAACGGCGCCTTGCCTGCTTCCGCCAACTGGATGGCAGCGCCAATCTGCAGCTGCTGGATGCGCAGGTTGATGCCGACGGCCTTGAGATAGTTCTGCATGGTCGCGGCGATCGCCGGTGCGGAATATGTGACGAGCTCTGTATCGAAGCCATTGGGATAACCGGCCTCGGTCAGAAGCTGCTTGGCCTTGGCCGGATCGAATGGATATTTCACGGCCGCAGATACGTCACAGCCGAACTGGGTGGGGAAACACGGCGCGTCGATGACCTGCGAATCGCCCTGGATCAGCTGCTTGGCCATCGTGGCGCGGTCGATTGCGGAGATGATCGCCTGCCGCACCTTCAGTTTGGTCAGCGGATTGTCGGCGCCTGAACGGCCAGCGGCGTCGACGGTCATGAAATGGACCCGCATGGTGCCGAACCGCAGCGCCTCCAAATTTGGCATCCGGGCGATATTTGCGAATTGATCGGCGTTGTAGCCCCAGATCCAATCTGCTTTTCCGCCGAGTAGCTCGGTCAACTCGGTTGTGGCGTCGGGCACCTCGTGGATCTTGATATAGCGGATGGCAGGGCGGCCCTTGGGGCTACCCGCGTAGTAGCCGTCATACCGTTCCATGTCGATCTGGGTGGTGCCGTCGACCTTGGTGATCTTGTAAGGGCCAGTGCCAATCGGGGCACGGGCGTAGGCGTCGACACCGATTTTTTCGCGATAGGCCTTTGGCCAGATCGGCGTCACCATCGACAGGTATTCCATCACGGCCGGCGACACTCCGGTCAGTTTGAGGCGTACGTGGAAGTCGTCGATCTTCTCGGCGCCAGCGTACGACGTGTAATAGGCCGGGATTGCCACTCGCTTGTCCTGGATGACGGTGTTGATCGTGTACACCACGTCATCGGCGGAAAACGGGTCGCCGTTCTGGAACGTCACGCCCTCGCGCAGGGTGAAGTCGATCGTGGTGGCATCGACCTGCTTCCAGGACGTGGCCAAAGCCGGCTTGATTTCCATGGTTGCGGGATCGCGATACAGCAGGCAGTCGAAAGCCTGGAACGCCACCACCATGCCGGTGCGCTGCGAATTGTGGTAGGGGTCGACATCAGGAATCGCATCGCGCCATGTGATGCGCAGCGTGTCAGCCGATTTTTGCGCCAGCGCCGGGGCCGCCATTGCCAGTGTCATGCAGGCGGCCAGCGGCAGGCCGCGGAGCCAGGTATCGGATCGCATTTATTGTCCTCTCAACTCCGAAAAAAGCAGACGACGCAGAAACATACGGCGTCGCGGAACAGAAGCAACCCGCATGCCACCATCCTGGCTGCGGCTACTGCTACCACGGCGGTCTTCGCCAAGCGATGGGGCCCATCTATCCTTGGTCGACGGCCGCCACCAACCGCTTCAGGAAACCGTCGACGGCCTCAGGATCGATCCAGCGAACCACCGCCACGAGATCGTGCTCCTGATCGACATAGACCATGTTGGTGCCGTTGCCGACGTGGGCAAAAGCGGTGGCCGGAGCACTCGGCCAGCGCTTCCGGTCAGTGTTAAGAAACCAGTTCATATACCCGTAGATCGGCTCTGGCTTGGTAGGCGTGCGTGCCTGATCGATCCATTGCTCCGAGAGCAATTGACGATCTTTCCACTTGCCGCGACGCAGCGTGAGATAGCCGAAGCGGGCCATGTCGTAGGCATTGATAAACATGCCACCGCCCCAGTGCCCGCCGCCGGTCACCGACTGCATTACGGTGCCATCCAGAACGACCCAGGAATTCTCGTAGCCGAACCAGCGCCAGGTGCTGGAGGCGCCGATCGGGTCCATGATGTTTTCCTTCAGAACCTGTGGCAGCGGGCGCCGCCAGACGTTGAGGGCTGCGAGCGCCATCACATTCGTGCGGGTGTCGTTGTATTTATAAAATGTGCCCGGCTTGTTGCGCGGCAACGTCCCCCATTCCGCCGGATTGTCGCCAGGCCGATCCGCCCAGTCCGGCTTGCCCCATAGCGTGCCTTCCCAGTCGCTGGTCTGTCGCAACAGATCGTCCCAGGTGATCGTGCGGTTGTGCGGCGATTCAAACGGGAACAGCAGATCGGACGCGTTGAGCCGATCCGATTTGTTGGTGGTCGAAGACGGGGTGTAGAGCTGCACCGGTGCGACATAGTCCCTTACTGCGTCGTCGACGCTCTTGATCATGCCTCGCTCGACGGCAATTCCGACGACGCTGGAGAGGAAGCTCTTGGTTACGCTGTGCGTCATATCGACCCTGAGCGGATATCCCCATTCAGCGACGATGTAGCCCTTGCGAATGATCATTCCAGTCGGATCACCGCGTTCCTGGATCGGCCCGATCGCGTAGCCGAACGGTTCGCGGCCGAAGGTTTGATAATGGTTCATCACCAGGTCGCGGGGTGCCTTCGTCTCCCCGGCGACTGCAAAATCGATCGCCTGCTTCAGGAGGTCGGGACGGACGCCCGACTCTGAAGGCGTCCTGTGCTGCCACGTCGCATCGGGGTAATAGGCCGTAGCCAGATTCGCGCCCTGGTCAGGTTGATTAGTTGGTCCGCGCAGGCTGGAACGACGAGAGGTCATGACTTTCTTTCAACCAGGATTCTTCAGGAGTTCGGTCACCGACCTCCGGCTTCAACGAATTGAGCAAGATGTCCGCCGAAGTGTGTCCTGACGCCTACACCATCCCAATGTAATTTCCTACCGTCCGGTGAAGCGGCACAGGTCTGCGCGCGAAGGACCGGTGGCCGCGACGCCCAGGGGTGTGGCAGAGACAGGTAGGCCATCAGCACCGCCCATAGCGAGATGGTGGGCGCTTGCTATGGCCTGAGCCTCGAATCTAGATGGGACGCGCGCGCAAGACTGATGAAGACGCGACGTACGTGCAAGGAGCGAACTGTAAATCCGTCATCTACCCTGATCTGTCTTCGGTCCGGAGCTCAGTGCCGCCGCTGCGGTGTTCGCAATTCCGGTGTCCGTCTCCTTGCTCAAGCCGGCAACACGAACTGCGCCCACGACTTTGCCGTTTACGCGTATCGGAACGCCGCCGCGCAGTGCTGCGATGCCGGCAGTGACGAATGCCGTTCGGGATGTTGTCCTCGATCTCCTCCGTTGGCCGTTGCAGCCGCGCTGCCGTTCGCGCCTTCTCGATGGCGAGGTGTGCGCTTGCCGGGCGGACATTATCCATACGCTGGAAAGCAAGCAGATCGCCGGCGGGATCAACCACCGCGACCGCCGAGAGCGCATTCCGCTGCTCCGCGCTCTCCTTGGCTGCTCGCAGAACTTGCTGGGCTCCGACTTGGTCGAGGGTCATTACGTTGATGGTCTGAGCCTCGACCGAGAAGCAGAAAACCGTCGTCACCACTCCGACGCTGATTGCGAGTTTGTTCATAGCGAGCCCATTTCGATTCGTTAAAGCTTAGGGGTGCGAGGGATGCTATCGCCGAGGTCTATGTTACCGGGCCTAGGAAGCGCCTTTGGCGCGAACCAGATAGTCCACGATCGCCTTGGCGTCGTCAGGGCTGACAGGAGCCTTGTAGGCCGCAATCATCTTGTTGACGACCTCTTGCCAGGCCTCCCTCGACAACGAAGGCTGGTTCAATACATGATCGGCCGAATGGCAGGCGAGACAGTTGTTGTTGATCGCATCAGATCCAGGACCAGCGCGAAACATCGCGTCGCTGGTGGGGACATCCAGCTTGAGCGACTTCAACGTGGTGATCGTTGCAGCGTGGCCGGGATGTGACAACAGAACGAGACCGAGACCAGTGGCCATCGCCAGAACAGCACGGAGCATTCCTGATTCCTCCTCAGGCCGCGACCACATGGGTCGTTTCAACAGTATTGTACATGTAGCCGGCCGGATTCCAGATCTTGAAATCGGGCTGCGCCTCGTTTTTGATGTTGCTGCAACGAACCATCAGGGTGTGCGCGCCGCGAGCAGGCAGCGTAAATTGCGTCTGCCATTGCCGAAAGCCGTATTTCCCCAGGTCGGCACCGAGTTGGGTGGGCTGCCAGCTCGTGCCGCCATCGATCGAGAAGTCGACGCGGGCAACGCCGCAATCGCCGCCGAAGGCGATACCCCGCGCCGAAACCGGCGCCCCCGCCGGCAGGCTATCGCCGTTACGGATGTTGGTGATGAACGACCGCGGAACATTGCGGGTCACCGGCACCAAGTTGAAACCGGTCTCGCCAGGCTTGACGTTGTTGTGCGGCGTATCGGGCACGCGATAGCCAGTCGCCGTCCAGTAATTGGTGTCGGGCTGATCGAGCACTTCGATGTCGTTCAACATCTTGATCCAGTAGACCCCGCACCAGCGGGTACGACGAGTCGCAGCGGAAATCCATTCAGTAATGGAAGCTGCTCGCCGTTCATGGCGAAAGCGATCATCACTTCGCCGTCCCGAGCGTGATCGATGGTGAGCGACTTCAGGAATTTCGGCGCGTCCTGCATCACCGGCTCGTCGAGGCCGCCGAAGCGGACCTGAATGGTGCCAGACTTTACACCGGCACGGTCAAGCACATCCTTGAGACGCACGCCGGTCCAGATCGCGTTGCTCATCGAACCATTTGCCCATTGAGCGCCCGCAACGCGTGGTTCGGCGTAAATCCGCGAAGCGCCAGCGCATTGGTTGACCGCGGCGATTTCGAATCTCGGCAAACCCTGCAGAATATCCTTGAGCGACAGCGAAAGGGTCTGATCGACCTGGCCGCGAACCGCCAGACGAAAGCTATCCACATCGACGTCGCCGGGAAAAGTCGCCCAGTGCCAGCTGACATAATGCTGGTCGTTTGGGGTGAACACGCCCCTGTCGAAGACTTCAAAGGGAGTTTCGAGCCATGGCGGGCTCGACCGCTGCAGGATCATTCGGCCTTTTTGCGGATAGGATGTGGTGATTAACCGCGTGCTCGGACCGCCCGGCACGTGCAGATCGACCGTCTCCTCTGCTGACGCCGGCGAGGACTTCCGTTGGGCGCCATGTTCCTGCACTGCCGCGGGCAATGTTGGCCCAAATCGATCGACAAAGTCGCTTCAAATAGGAACGCGGATGGCCCGGAACCGTAAGCGCGGTCCGGCGGGAGCTGGAACGAATTGCTGGCCTCCCTGCAAAGTGCTCTAATCCTCCCGTCGGGACCGGGACGCTCTGCGAAAATGATGCGTAACCAAACCAGCAATCTGCGGAATTCAGCCGCGCGGTTTCTCCCTGACAGCGCTGCGCGAGGGCTTTCCTTCTACGCAATGGCAGTCTTGTCGGTCGCCGTTGCGATAGTTGCTGCCGATCTTATAACGCGTCTGCTGCACGCCGAGCCCATCGCATTGTTGATGCTTTGTGCCGTCATTTTTTCTGCCTGGCTTGGCGGGTTCGGCCCGGCGCTGTTGGCGATCATAATCGCCCTTTTCGCTTTCCATTATTACCTTGTGCCGCCAATCAACTCATTTACTTGGAAGCATAATCTATTCGTTGTGGGTATTTCGGAGCTGCCGCGTCTGGTCCTGTTTTCCATTATATCCCTCTTTGTTGCGTTTGTGATTTCGGCGCAGCGAACAGCCACGAAGGCTCTCCAGCGTTCCAGCGACGACCTGAAAGCAGCGATTGCGGGTCAAAAGCGCATTGAAGCCGCTCTGCTGCAGAGCGAGATGTATTTGACCGAAGCGCAGAGATTGAGCGGCACGGGGAGCTTTGGATGGAATGTCTCCAGCCAGGAAATCTTCTGGTCAGACGAAACCTTCCGAATCTTTGGATGCGACCAAGCGACGAAACCGACGCTGGAATGCATTGTCCAGCGCACCCATCCGGAAGACCGCGCCGCCGTGCAAAAGACCATCGATTGCGCGTCCAGCGACGGCAAGAATTTCGACCATGAATATCGATTGCTGATGCCGGATGGCTCAGTGAAATATGTCCATGCCGTAGCTCGTGCTGCGAAAGATGCGACAGGCGGCGTCGAGTTCCTCGGAGCAGTGACGGATGTCACGGTCGCGAGGGAGGCGGAGCGTAAGCTGCGACGGAGCGAGGCCTATTTGGCCGAAGCGCAGCAGGTGAGCCGTACCAGCAGCTGGGCCTGGGATGTGCGCCGTCGCGGCTGGGCGTATCAGTCCCCCGGAGTTTACCACATTTTTGGCTTCGATCTGGAAAAGGGCGAAGTGCCGCTGCAAGCCTTACGGGATCGCATTCATCCGGAAGACAGGATCCGCAATGTCGAAGCGGCGTCCCGAGCGATCCGAGAGAAAACAGAGTTCGAAGTTGATTTCCGGATAGTTCTTCCGGACGGATCGATAAAACGCATCCATTCGGTGGGGCACCCTGTCGTCAACAGCGAGGGCGATGTGGTCGAATTGATCGGTACGCATTTGGATGTCACCGAGCAATATGAAGCAAAGCAAAAATTGCAAAAGGCTTTCGACGAAATCAAGAGATCCGAAGATCGCCTTCGACTGGTCATCGACACAATCCCGACGCTGGTCTGGCGCGCCGGACCAGAAGGGATCCCCGACTTTCTTAGCCAACCGGCTCTAGACTATACCGGCCTCTCATTGGACCAGACGGAAACCGGCTGGCCTCGCGCTTTTCATCCTGACGACAGGAAGGGCATGTTGCAGAAGTGGAGCGCAATACAGCAGTCCGGCATGCGAGGCGGGCTTGAAGCGCGGCTCCGGCGCTTCGATGGCGAATATCGCTGGTTTTTGTTCGAAGCCGTGCCGATGCGCGACGAGGCCGGCAACATTGTCAAATGGTATGGGTCAGCGACCGATATCGAGGACCGCAAGCAGACCGAGGTCGCGCTTCGTGAGAGCGAGCAGCGCTTTCGCGATTATGCCGAAACGGCCTCGGATTGGCTTTGGGAGACCGGGCCGGATCACCGCGTCATGCGCGCATCGGACCACCTCAGCGCCGTCGGCATCGCGCCCGCGCGCCTGACCGGCGTGGCTCGCTGGGATATTGCAACCGATGTTGAATCGGAACCCGAAAAATGGCGACTGCATCGGACGATGCACGAGGCACATCTGCCCTTTCGCGATTTCGTGTATAGCACCATAAGCGAGAGTGGGTCTCCGGTATATGTTCGGTCAAGCGGCAAGCCAATTTTCGACGCGACCGGCAATTTCGTGGGCTATCGGGGCACCGGGACCGACATCACCGCGACGATCCGCGCAGATCATGCCGAACAGGCGCTGCGCAAGGCGCAGGGGGAGCTCGCACACGTGACGCGCGTGACGACGCTTGGCGAACTGACGGCCTCCATCGCCCATGAAGTGAACCAGCCGCTCGCCGCCGTGGTCGCCAACGCCGAAGCCTGTCTGCGCTGGCTCGACCGCGAAACTCCCGACCTGGCTGCAGCGCGTCGCTCGGTGGAATGGGTTATCAACGACAGTTGCCGCGCGAGTGAGGTGATCCGTCGGGTCCGGGCGCTCGCTAACAAGGCCGACATTGAGAGGGTGCCGCTCGACGTCAATAACGTGATCAGGGAGGTCATTGCGCTGGTGCAACGTGAGTTAACTAGCCACCGCGTATCACTGCGAACGGAGTTGGCGCCGGCTCTACCAATGATCCTTGGTGATCGGGTCCAGCTGCAGCAGGTGATCATAAACCTGGTGATGAACGGCATCGAAGCAATGCAGACAGTCACGGATCGGCCGCGCGAACTGGTGATCCGATCGGGTAAAGACGACAGGCACCAACCGCTCGTAAGTGTGACGGATTGCGGCGTCGGGATCTCCGCCGAGAATGCAAATCGGCTCTTCAACGCCTTCTTCACCACCAAGTCCAGCGGCCTGGGGATGGGTCTCTCGATCTGCCGTTCGATCGTGGAGGCCCACGGCGGACGGTTGTCGGCTGGCCGCAATGAGGGGCCGGGTGCGACTGTTCAATTTGTCCTGCCCTCGCATCAGGAGGAGGCGTTGTGACCGAGCCTCGAAAACCATCGCATGCGCCTGCAGTCGCCAAAGAGCCGGTCGTCTTCGTCGTCGAAGACGACGTTCGATGCGCAGAGCGCTCAGCAATCTTTTTCAATCGGTAGGCCTGGAGGTTGAGCTATTTGGTTCGGCGTCCGAGATGCTGCCGACGAAGCTTCCCGATGTCGCGAGCTGCCTGGTCCTTGACGTTAGATTGCCGGGATTGAGCGGGCTGGACATTCAGGCCGAGCTGGCCAGGGCAAACATTCATATTCCAATCATCTTCATGAGTGGCCATGGCGATATTCCGATGAGCGTCCGGGCCATGAAGGGTGGGGCCGTGGATTTCCTGACCAAACCGTTTCGCGACCAGGAGATGCTGGACGCGGTGATGATGGCGATTAAACGCGATCGGAAGCGGCGCGAAGATGACAGGATCGTCGCAAATTTGCAGGCGCTTGTTGAGGCCCTGACGCCTCGCGAGCGAGAGATATTGGCTTTGGTGTCGTCTGGCCTCATGAACAAACAAATAGCAGCCGAGCTCGGACTTGCCGAGATTACCGTGAAGATCCATCGCGGGCATATCATGAGGAAGATGGATGTGAAGTCGTTGGCCGATCTGGTGAGAAAGGCCGAAACGCTCGGAATTCACCGCATCAAGCCCTAGCACCCGGCCTAAGGGCCGAAGCCACTTCCAGATGCGGCCCTCCCTGCGAAATGGACGCGGGGGTCTTAAATTCGAAGGCCCAAACGCTTACAATTCGGCCTCAGGTCCTCGCACGCACAAACCTAAGTATGATTTCAGAATCCTGATTGGCGGCTCATTGTTGGCTTGGGCGAGTGCTGAGGCAAGCGCCTTGCCCGCGTCAGGAAGGTCGCCTTGTCGATGCTTTCGGAGATTTCAGTCATTGACGATGATGCATCGGTTCGCGCTGCGATTGACAATCTTCTAAGCTCGCATGGATACTTGGTCCATACGTTTGCTTCAGCCGAGGAATTCTTGCAGTCGCCCCACTTTGATGAAGCGTCGTGTGTTGTTGCGGATGTGCAGATGCCTGGCATGAACGGATTGGACCTTCTGACGCACATGCGTAGTCGCGGTTACATCGTGCCGTTTATTTTTATCACGGCGTTCCTCGATGAGAGCGTCCGCGCCAGAGCGCTGCAGGCCGGAGCCATTTGCTTCCTGGCCAAACCCTTCGCCGCGCCGGATCTGATAAACTGCGTCAAAACCGCCCCGACTTGAGCATCGGGGCCGAGCGGGCCAGGTGCAGCGATCAATGTCGGCGCGTTATCACACCCGCGCAGGCTGTTCGCACGCCATCACGATGTTCGCACGAATTCTCCCGCACCTAAACTAAAGTATGCGCCGTCCGAAACCAACACGACACTCGAAACAACCTCCGTAGGATCGAGCCGTTCGCATGTACCGATTAGGCTCGCCTTGAACGCGTCCGAAGGGGGGCGGGCGTCGTCGCATCATGCATAGCGATCTTGCCCTCGACCTCCGCGGCATGGGCAAGCGCCTTGTTCCAGCGCGCTTCAAGCTCGCTCGCCACCAACCGGTTCGCGGGGTCAGCGGCATCGTATTGCCGGAAAGCCCGGTCGGCGGCATAGCGCGCCGCCTCGAGGTCGCGACTGAGAGCATCGCGCACCTGATTCCGCCGTTCTCCGGCTTCCTTGGCGGCAGCGGTTGCAGCGGCGATAGCGCCCGGACGGTCCGATGATCAAGCCCGCCAGGTCTGGTTTCAATTTTGACATCGAGCGGACGCTGATGGATGAAGGCTTTTGGGGGGGATGGTGCACTACCGAGCTTACCTTTTCCGGCGGCAACTTTCCCAGCTGAGTTGCCTTGCTTCCGAACGTCGATTGAACATACACGATCGAGTTCTGGACAAAGTATGTCCCGTGGTACGCGACGCCGTAGATTGTCACGGTCAGGGTTTTAACTACCGCAGGCCTGTCCATGTGGGGCCTCCGCTTGCATTGAAATGGGTCATGAAAAATCAGACCAATTAAATGCATGATTCTCGTAGGTCTGAATACCCAGCGGCTCATTCTATTCGTCGGTTTTCGCCCTAATGGTCGCCAAGCTCCTACTTTCAGAGCTCGTGCGAGAAAGGGCGCCTGCCAGCGACGGCTAGTGCTCGGAAGGGCAATCAGCGTCACATCGTAGGCGCGTTCAGGGCGTTGTGACCCGCTGCCTTCAAGTCATGTATTGAGAGTTGACCGTTTGCCGCGGCTTCGAGGATCTTGGAGGCAACGTGCGCTCTGGCGCCGGTCTCATACACGGAAATGTTCTCGCATACTTCCTCAAGCACTGCTCTGAGTAGCGCAGTCGTTTCGGCGTCGAACATGCGTTCTGCTCCGGTTGGAGACTATGCTAGGCGCCACGCGAGCGGTATCTGCTCGCTCGGCGGCGCCCGCCACGCATTCCACTCCGGGTCCTGAGATCCGAGCGGGGAGATTGGCACTCGTCAGTCAATGTTTTGTGACGCGTGGTCCCAGCGACATTCGAGCCCGCCCCTCGGTTTCCAGCATTCGACGTCGCTGGTAGCACGCTCTTGGGGCGCCATTTAGGGGAGCGGCGAGCCCGACCAGAATGGTGCGGACCGACGGTCCCGGTCTAATGGCGGTCGCCGGGATGAGCGACAGTCGCGCCCACTGACGCCTCGGCAATTGTTGCGCGCGAAGCCATTTCGGCGTTGCGCTCGATTTGCGAACAACTCGTCAGGAAAAACGCGACCCGGCTGCATTGCCGATCCGCTCCCAAGCTGGGCTCAGAGACTCGTGGGTAACCGACAGCATTACGATAGCAGCCACAAATGCTGCAGCTGTAAGCGCGAGCGTCCCTGAATTTGCAAATCTCATGGGTGTGCTCCGGTTTCGATGCGCGGACGTTATGCCCGGCTTACGCCTGCCAATTGTGAGCCACTTCACAGGCCCAATAAAAAATGAGCGTCTTCAGGTCTAGGCTAGGCTGCTCGCCTCGGCCGGCGGGTTGGCACAACAGGCCGCCCCCACCGGAGGAGCTTTTCCGCCCGCCCGGGTTGCGATACGCTTCCCATTTTGAGGGCTTGGATTGTTTCGTCGGGACTAGGAGGCGCGTCGAGACGCTAAAGGTACGCGCTTTTAGATCGTCACGAACTTCACCCAGATCGCATAGATGATCATGAAAATCGACAATGTCCCGAAGAACCACATGGCAGGCAGCTCGCTCTCCAGCCGAGCAAACTCGCGGTTCGAGTTCGTCTCTCGGGGGGAAGGGGAGGGAACAACATTTGCTGCGCTGCGGGTTGTGCGACGTAACAGCCTTTCGAACTTCCGTCTCAGTCATTGCGGGCGTTTCTGTCCCGGTTATTGTTCGCCTTTAGTCCGATACCCACGTGCTTCTCTTCGGATGGCGACCGCTTCAAATCGCTTTCAACAAACATCCGCCGGCTCCATGAAGCAGGCGCGCGAGCGCGGCCCACCACACGAGGACTTCCGATATCCTGGACGTTCCCACCTTTGAATACCTTTCTGAAATGAAGACAGTGTTCTCCAACTGAGCGGTGGCCGCAAGGAGTTGCAAAAGTAATCCTTGGGTACGCCGAAGCGCCCAGTGGAAGCCGTTCTCATGTTGCTGTTGATCGAGGCCGTGGCCTTCGGCTGATCGCCTTCTGGAGCTTGCACAGACACGTACAAGGCGTCCCTAGAATCGCTTATGCTGGCTCAGCCAAACCTCACGGGGGAAGCGGGGAATGGTTAGGCCCGGCGCGCCTCACCGGACTGAGGCGTGCTGGGCCGTGATTGCTCTTAAATCAAAGGCCGCCGGTTCACGATGGCGGGCCTTTGTTTCGCTAGGCATCAAGGCATGGCGGCGAAGTTTTCGCAGATCGAGGCAAAGGTCCTTTTCGCTTCGGCATCCTCAAAGCAAAAGCGGGTGCCCTTGTCAGCTTGCTCGATCCACCAGTCAATCTTGCTTCCCCGTGCAATGCGGGACGCTTTCTGCACGCAGTTGATCCAGTTGCCTGCCGTAGGCTCGTACAATCAAACAATTGGTTTTCAACATGGAAACACCTCAGAAGGAAAATCAAACAACTATGAGTATCTGTTGTTTCTTAAGGTTTGTGGTCGCGTGACCTGAGCGCCGGTCAACGGGTGGTCACCACGAGCGGGCACCCGGCGGACAAGCGTTGGTCCTGACTGCCCGCCGATTCAGGCTGGCGGCATGCAGTTAACTGGCAAATTTAATATTTGGATATAAGGCGAAGACGAAATTGTAGAGCGGACTCGCATTATTGTGGTGCCTGGTCGCGGCCGTCCGCGTCCAGGCGGTCGAGCGCCATGGCCTTCAACCTACCCGGGCAGTGGTTGCTCGACCGCTCACCTAGCAACCCAATTCGTGCAGCGCAATAAAACAAGCTTGAAGTTTGCCGAAGGTCGTTGCTCCCGGTAATACAGGCTTGATCTGTCGGCTTAAAAAGGGGCCGCAGCAGAGGACCGCTGCGGCCGGCGCATGGTCGAAATAAGCCGCCGCCGCCGACGTGCAAACGAACGTACAATGGGCGAGGGGCTATGACCTCGCCTTAGGTTTGCAGACTGGCCGGTGCGCAGGCTCGGGACGACACCAATTTACTTCGCAGACCACCGGCTTTATGCTGAATCGCGTTGGAAATCCGAATTCGTATTGTGGGGCAGTTATGTTGAGTGCGATGGAATTGATCGTTGACGGCTATGCCCCGCTTGAAGGACCGCCAGTCACTTGAGGATCTGAGGATGCACCGCTGGCGATTGGCGGTCGACCTGAAGGCCCGGAGCGGCTTCGATTTCCGGTCGTCGATCGCTCAGGTCGAGCAGGACATCTCGGTCATCGAGGCGGGGCTGCAGACGCTTTCGGGGCCGATCGCGGGGCAAGGGGCGGGGCGCGCATAGATTGTAGCGAGGGTAGGTAGCCGAGAGGCCCGACTGATCCGGCTTGCCCGGTGCCCCGCACCAAGAACGGCCGCGAGTTCATCGTCCCGCCCTCGACACCGCGCTGTGCCGCTCAAGGCGCCTTGGACACCGCATGGCCCGCACTATCATCTCTCGGCTGTAACGATTGGCCGCACCATGTCTAGCAAGCACCTCATTTGCACTTAGTTCCGCATATGATCCATTCGGCAGGAGTCCCCCGACAGCAATAGAGCGAAGTTCAAATCTTCTAGCCGCACAATCGTTTCGCTTTCACGCCGTGATAATCTCCATCATCACGACCTCTGCCTATCGACGACCCTTAACAGGCTCGATGAAATTCAACGGCTCGCTGCTTCAGCGATACCCTCGCCGTGAACCCAGCGTCCAGCCACGCCAAAGCTTGCGTGTGACCAGCTTTGCGCGGGCTTTCATTTCCCCACCACGCGCTAAACTTATACGCGGAGGCAGGTAACGGCCTTCCAAGAATGTCTTCGATTTCGGGAAATGTCAGCCGAACAGCTTGCCTGCGCATGCTCTCCAGCTTTCGCCGCATGGATCATAAACAGACATAGTACTCGTCACGTTCGGCTGTCGCGGCTCGTGGCGATGTTGAAGTTGCGCGCGGCAAGCTCTAGCTCGAGATCGGTGATCCGTTCGAAGATACGAGCAGCGATCGCCTCCGATTCTTCGGCGGTCAATGACCGGATGCCAAGCGATGCAAGTTCGTCTCTGAGAACTTTCGCCACAATCAATTGGATGGCCATCTGGATTTATAATCCTAAAGCCGCAATCCAACCGCAACTGGAGGATGAACGCAAGTGCTATCAGAATGATGTGGCATGAAGGGGAGGCCCAAAATGATGCGAGCCCCCAAAGCCAGAGCCTCGCGGAATTCGCAAAGGCGCCGACGGTGAGGGCGCCGGCGCCGCTCGATATCGTGTCACTCTGGGCAAGAGCCCTGCGATGCCTCAGCAAGAAAGGTACTTCGATCCGACTAAGCCCGCCAAGGCCCTCACAGCCGTGCGATCAACTGGTGCTGATCGTGGAAACGAACAGGCGAGCCTATGGTGCACAAGGGGCGGGTGTGTGCCCAAACGACCGAACGCGCAATAGTCGGCGTGCGGGGTTGAAGCGCTTGCCGGTCGGGCGGCGCAAGGACCAAAAAGCGGCCCCGCCTAAAAAGAGGAAACGACGAAACCATCAGTGCGCTTTTCGGTCCATGTCTCTAAGGAGCGCATGGAGAAAGTCGCTGGCATGGTCATAATGTGCGCTGCCGTCGGCGATCTGACGTGTGCGCCGGCCCAGCATGCTACCAACGATTTTGGGGTCGAGCAGCTGAGTGCGATCTGACCATAACTCAAGCAAATAATCAGGAATGTCTTTGGTCGACACGAACAACTTCAGTAAGCGGTTTTCACCATCATCATGGTGATCATGGTGAGCCTTTGCGGCATAGAGAGCAAACAACCCACGAAAAGCTTCACGGGAAACAGCTGATTTCACCATCGCAATGTCCCCTAAAACAAATCACAGAAATCAATTGAGGAAGTCTGGATCTCTGCTCAATCAAAAGCCAGTGAAACTTCAACCGAAAAACAGTCATTAAAGCTCACTCATTTATGCAGCGATACCCACCCAAGCGCCACAGCCAGGCCGGCATAGGACGCGCGGGGGATGGTCGGCGATGGCGAGCAACATGGCGTCTTCGTCTTCCCGCGAGTTGGCGTCTGCCTTGCTCTTTTCGATCTCCGATAGAGCCCGCGCAATCACGCTGGGGATTTGCCGTCCCTTGCTGTCTCTGAGCTGGGTTGAAGTCACAGTCTCGAGCTGGGACGAGAGTGGCGCGAAGTCCGGTCTGCGAAACTTCCCTTGCCAGTGCAGGGTAACGAGGCTGTCCGCTTTCCAGCATGTCAGGTTGTAGCCCCGGCGCTTACCGATTGTAGCTGTAATATCCCTCGCCAACTTCCGTCACTGTCGGCGACCGCTTGCGGAGCGCCAGCGGTACGAGATCGAGCCGCCTTTCGACAAACAGGCGCTCAAACTCTGTCAGGCTGGTTTGCAATAAGTGGCGATAGCGTTGAATATTGTTGCGATGTGCACGCGCTAATTGGTCGTCAATCATCATCGTCTTCCTTTGACGGGTACTATTTCATTCCTTTTTTGCTTCACGGGGTGACGCGGCCCCGAGGCAACATTCCAAGACGTCGCTGGAGCGGAGTATCTTCGCTCCGGGACGCCGGCATTCCCCTGACCGGAGCATAAAATCGCGGCCATCTAATTCTGACGGACTTAGATGATAGATAGGTGCACGCAGCGCTGTCGTTCAAACTAGTTGGCTTTTCTGTTGCGATCTGTGAACTACTTCACAAGCGCAACGAGCATCGTCTGTCACCCATTGCTTAGATCAAATGATTGCTTCGAAAACACCCCAGCGTTCGTGCGCGGGGGTTTTTGCGTCTGCGAGGGGCGAACCACGCTGGCGGGCCTATCATGTCGTGTTCGCCGGCCAACCGTCGCGTCGATCACTTCAATCGCGTCTCCGGCCCCAATGGCGGCTTTGGCGGCGTTTGCTGGATCCTTTTGCTTGAAGTGCGCGCGGGTGGGAATCCGGACGCGCCCTTCAACCGACCAGCCAACGCCGCGCTGATGGCACAAGCAAACGCTTGTTCAGGACACACTTGAATTCTGTGAAGCCGATTTAAGTGGAAGATTTCGCCCTGCTAGAGACTCCAGCTAGTGGAGCACTTCTAAAGACGCTTTATGCGCAGATCTCGATCGATAAAAAGGCGTTCCTGCCTCGAACTGCGACGCGGCGAGAAAGCTCGGGCGAACCTCTCGAAATCTTCCGGCGGCAGGGGGCGACCGAACAAATAGCCTTGGTAATTGAGCCGTCCTTGGCTCGCCAGGAAGGCATATTGCTCATCCGTTTCGACACCTTCGGCGATGACGGAAAGGCCCAGGCTCTTGCTAAGCGCGATGATCATTTGTGCTATGGCGGCGTCGTTTGGATCGACAAGAATATCCTTGACGAAACTACGATCAATCTTGAGCTGATCGAGCGGTAGCCGCTTCAGGTATGAAAGGGATGAATAGCCGGTTCCGAAATCGTCGAGGCTGAAGCCGACCCCGATCGCCTTCAATTTGTCCATCTTGGCGATCACGTCATCGACATTGCTGACCAATGTGCTTTCCGTGAGTTCGATTTTGAGAAGATGGGGATCGGCGCCGGTTTGCTCGATGATCGCGCGGACCTCTTCGACAAAATTCTTCTGGCGCATCTGCAGGGCGCTGACGTTGATCGCGACGGTCAGATGCTCGGTTGCTGGATCGGCAGACCAGCGGGCGAGTTGACGGCAGGCGATTTTCAGCATCGAGGCGCCGAGCGGGAGAATTAGACCTGCGCTTTCTGCGACCGGAATAAATTCGCTCGGAGAAACCACGCCTCTCTCCGCATGCGGCCAGCGCGCCAGCGCCTCCGCTCCCAGCAACCTTCCTTCGTGATCGACCTGCGGCTGATAGTGCAGCAGGAGTCTTTCCTTTTTGAGATCTTCTCGCAGATCGGCCTCGAGGGAAGCGCGCGCTGAAATCATAATCTGCATGACAGGGTCGAAGAACCGGAGGCTATTTCGGCCTGCGGTTTTTGCGTCATACATCGCCAGATCTGCCCGCTTTAGCAATTCATCGACGTTGCGGTCCTCGGGCGAAAACAAAGTCACGCCGATGCTGGGTGTACAGGGATATTCATACGGATCGAGCTGAAAAGTCTCAACGAAGGCAGAGAGAATTTGTTCTCCTATCGCCTCGGCTTGCAACGCAGCGGCTTTTGCCTTCTGCGTACCGAGATTGGCGAGAAGAACGACGAATTCATCGCCCCCGAAGCGGGCAACCGTATCGTCCGCCCGAACACAACGGGAGATGCGCTGAGCCACCTTTTTCAGCAACTGATCGCCCACGTCGTGCCCAAGCGAGTCATTCAGCGTCTTGAAATTGTCGAGATCGATAAAGAGCAGAGCGCCGAAGGACTTGTTGCGAGTATTGGCGTTGAGTGCCTGACGCACTCGGTCGATCAGCAGGACGCGGTTGGGCAGACCTGTGAGCTGGTCGAAAAAGGCCAGTTCCAGGATCTTTTCCTCGGCGTGCTTGAGTTTGGAAACATCATAATAAGAGCCGATGTAATTGGTAACTTCGCCCGCCTCGTTTTTTACGGCGGATATGGTGAGCCAGCGCGCGCAATGTTCTCCGCTCTTGGTCCTGAGGCTCATGTCGCCTTGCCAGCCGCCGGCATTTTTTACAGAATTCCACATGCTCTGGTAGAACTCGGCATTGCGGCGATGCGCCCGGAACAGGCGCGCTGTTTGTCCAATCAATTCTTCCATCGTATAGCCGGTCAAGCTGACGAAGGCGCGGTTGGCACTCAGGATCACCCCTTTGGTATCGGTGACGATCATCCCTTCCTGAGCATTAAACGCGGCGGCAGCTATGCGCAGTTCAGCATTCGTCTTGTCCAGCGCTTCGCTCTGCCGCTGCAGATCGTTCTCAATAGCTTCGCGACGCTCGATTTCTTGCGAGAGTGAGAGGTTATGTTCGGCCAGCTCCGCTCTATGGCGATTGGATTCGGTGAACTTGATTTGCAGCCGCGCCGCATTCTGACGCATTCGCTCGAAGCCGATGGCCAATCCGAAGAGTATGATGGCGAAAAGACCAATATAAAAGACGGAGACGGGCGAGAGCGTGTTGCCGTAAAGATCATCCTCGCTCGCTAGCCGCAGGACGGAAAGCCGTGTGCCTCCAATCGGCGTGCGCAGAGCGAGATATCCCTTCAGTTCGGGAGCCTCGAGATTTGACAGGGGCTGGATGCGGCCGGATTGAAGGGCAGTCAGCGCGCGGCCGTGGGCGACAATGGGTGAGCGCTCCCGTTCGACAGGCAGCAGCACGTCGCCCTCGTCTCCCAGCAGGAATTCGTTTGGCTGTCCGAGGTCGTTGGTAGAAACCAGCGATGCAAGCAGATTAAGGCTACTCACGGTGTCCACCGCTCCCCTCATCGTGCCCTTCCGCAGCACCGGCGCACTCGCCACAATCAGGCGGCGCTTCTCATCGATCTGAATGCTCGGCTCGGCCCGGTTTACCGTCAGTGAAAGTGTTGGCGCGCTGGAGGCGCCGACATCAACTTGAGCTATGCCGTTTCGGTCGAAAAAAGCCAACCGCACATAGGCGAGTTGCCCCTGATATTTCTCCTCGTCCAGGGTCGCCTGAAAGCGGCGCTCGATTGCGGCCAGATTGGCAAAAAGCCCATATCTGACGGACATTCCGAGATCGAGATTGGTGAAATAATTGGCGATGTCCTCGCTGCCGGCAAGCCGTACGGCGGCTTGCCGGCGCTCGCTTAAAAAATCACTGATCTCGGCGGCGCGTGCTTCACCGACTGAAACCAGACGCGCATTGGCGTTTTGCCGCAATTCCATCTGCGACGAATAAAGATTGCCGATCAGGAAGAACATCGACAGCAGAAAGGCCCCCGCTGCGATCGAGAGCCAATGCGGAGCTAGAGATCGAGTAAATCTGATCAGCGAAGACTGCATCAATCTGTCTTCGTGAAAAATTCTGGGAAAAATCGGCGGATGCCGGGATAGTATTTGTCTACGAGCCGGTCATAGACACCAGAGGCCTTGATGTCGCTCAAATAGGCGTTGAACTCGTCGCGCAGGGCCGGCGCGTCCTTGGGAAAGGCGGTTGCCAACATCTGCCGGCCGGAAATCGGTCCCAGAATCTTGATCCTGCCGGCCCATTTGCGCAAATCGAGAATGGCGTCCGGCACGTCAAGCAGCGTGAGTTCGGCTTCCTTGTTGAGCATGGCCGGAACCATCTCATTTAGGTTGGCGCTCTTGTTGTAGGACTTCAAGTCAAGACCGACATTGACCAGGCCGTAATTGGTCGGATCGAGACAGGTGCGCTCCATGACAAGCACGCTTCTTGATCCTATGGCCTTCCGGGTATTGGCGATATCCGTCGCGAGATCGGCGCCGTCCTCAATCGGCTGGAGTTCGGACTCGGCCGGTGCCACCAGCAGAACTTGGGACGGAAGAACCGGATCTGAATACAGAAGGATCGCCTCGCGCCACGGCAGCATGGTAAATCCGGTCGATATCACATCACCCTTGACTGGATAGTCGCCTGTCAGCGTGACTTCGCCGTCTTTACGCACTACATCTTTGCCGAGCAGGTCACGGATCACCGAATAAAAATCGGAGTAGACAAGCTCGTAGGAGACGCCAATTCGTTTGGCGAAACCCTGCATCAGTTCGACGTCTAAACCGTCGCCCGCGCCGGTGACGAAATTGGCGTAGCGGATGCCGATATGGCGGATTTCGCCGCGCTGCTTGATCTCTGCAAGATCAGCTGCCCAGCTTGAGGTCATGAACAGAATGGCCATGGCGCCGCTGAGCGACCCAAGGGCGATACGTTTCCAGAGCATGGAGGCGCACCTTGCGTTTATGTCGGTAGCGCCTGCAACCTACAAGTCGGAACTTAAGAAAGGATAGCGGAATACAATAAAGCAGAATCGAATTTTCGGAAAATCCCTGTTAAGGGTAAAAGATTACATACCAGATGCTGAGTGTAGCGGAAGTGTACTCGATCCGGATGAACCTTTCAGCAGCTTGAGCTCGTTCAACACCGACCTCCAGGGGCCCATCGCGCTCAGCAGCGAGCTTAAGGTTAATATGATCAAGTATCCTGAAAATTGCCGCCAGTGCGGGGTTTCGCCGGACAAGAAGTGGTGCCCTTGCTGTCCTATTTGTGCATAAAACAGGACGAGTGGCGCACTGCCCAACAAACTGGTCGTCACGTACTGAAGGGGGGAGACATCGAAGATTGCGGCAAAGAAATTCACCAGTGGCGCGGGCACGAGCGGCGAGAGGCGCAATCCGAGCAACGTCAGCCAAATCTTCACGGCGGATTGTTCACTTAATTGAGCACTGGGACGTTGAATGTGCTTTCGATAAAATAGAAACGCGCTCAAACCGCCAAAGGCGCTGCCGAGCAGCACAGCGGCTCCTCCTTCAAACCCATCCATGTAAAAACCCGCCGCCATGCAAACCATTGGCATCGAGGGAAAGGCCAGAAACGTAAGGACGGCGGATGTGACCAAAAACATCAGCGCGGTGACGAGTGGGTTTGCGTGGGCCATTGCTTCAAAGCCCGGAAACAGCTGCCAAACAGCTTCTCTCGAGATAGGCGATGCAAGATACGCCAACGATAGAAGCAGGACGGCCGACATATAGAAAATCAATGGCTTATAACTACGCATCAGCTATCCCAAACTGGATAGAAGAGGCGGCATGTAGTCAAAGCTGTTGTAGGTGTTCCAAAAAAGTACCTTCTTATTTTTTAGCGCGCCGGCTTGCGACATGGTGAGCAACGATCGCCAGGCTTTCAAAGTAAAGACTGGATCAAGGCTTAGGCCCGCCTCTTTCAACTCTTTCGCCCGTTCATCGTCGGCAGGTTCGATCAAGCCGTAGCCAGGCGCCCAGCTGGTGGAGTCCGGCAAGAAAGTCTCGTGTTGCATCACGCGAAGCGCGTCTGGCGAAATGCCCGGGAAGCGGATCTTGTGCAGCCATTCCACCGTGCTCTGCGCGAGCTGGGCAACATTCCCTTCCACAAAAGGCACGGAGGGCTGCCGATTGACCACCCATCGCGTCAGACGGGATTTGTCCTGATCGGCCACCCCCACCACCTTGGTATTCCATCCCATTAGGTGGACGCCCAGGAGCAGGCCCAAAACCGTCGAACCGCTCCCCATGGCGACAAAAATGACATCCGGTGGCGCTTTCCACGCCTGAGCGGTATCGAGCAACTGCGCCAGCTCAGCGATCGCATTCATGTGTCCCAGGGCGCTCACTTCGTTCGAGCCGCCCGGCGGAACGAGCGAATCCGTATCTGGATGCAGCCAGTGCGCCCCATATGCATACGCAGCCTGGCCCGCCAATTCGACGTCGTTACTGGCGAGAGAAATGTGCTCAACCAGGCTCCGTAAAATTGCCAGGCGTGCCAGGTCCGTCTCGGTTCCCGGAACTTCAAAAAGCACCATGTCCAAGGCACAATTCAGCGGCTGTCCATCGCCTGTCAAATCGGACGCGCGATTAGCCAGCGCGAATTGCAGCGCATGGTTGCTGGACACCGCGCCTATTGTTCCCAGTCGCTTGGATCCAGACCACTTCAGGTTTGGAAGCAGGAACTCATATTTGCGCGCCTTGTTGCCGAAGACGGGATAGCGCGTACTGCTCTCGTTCATCACCAAAAGATCCGAGCAGTCGATCTGACATGTCACGGACGGTGGCAACTGCAAAAGGTTGTTTTCCCGTAAGAATATCGGTGCCCAGGGAATAGTGGCCCGGGTATCAGCCTGCCTCAGGAAGACGGAATTCCCGGGCTCGCCCAGGCGAATGAAGCCGGCAGACGAATCTTCACGGGAAAGCGTGTTGGCGATGAAAGGACCCTCGATGGCATCGGGATCCAGCAGGGCGGGAAAGATCTTCCCGAGAGCCAAAGATTGCGAGTTCAAGATCGCTGAGGGTGGCGTGAAGTTTGAAACGTCCGCCATCTGGGGCAGCGGCGGCATCGGGCGCCGGCCTTGAGATACGCCAACCGCGCCCAGCGCGGCGCCCCCCAGAACGACTCCTTGCACAAAGTTTCGTCGAGAGAGGTTCATTCCACAACATCCGAGTTACAATCGGTATGTTTGTAGATTAACTGTTTTTTTACCTTATTCCAATCCGAATAGGCCCTTCGCGAGAATACTTTTAAGGCTTGATTAACCAGGACTCATCCGAAGGCCTGCCAGGTGAGAAAGGGCTGGAGAAGGCGCATTCGACAAACCAAACTAGTTTCGGAGACGGATGCGCATTCAAAACTTGCAGCTCCCTGGCTACAAAAGTCTCCAAACTCAAATTCCGCGGAAAAGAGGGAAAAATTGCCCGACATTTCAATGGGCTTTTCAATTGGGAATGCGCGAGTTCGATCTCTCCCAGGCTACGGTCACCGTCGCGATAGCCCTCGTGCTGTCCGCGCCCCTCCCTGCGGGCGGGGACACTTCAAGCGATCATAGGAAGTCGCGGCAATGGCGAAGAAGGCCCTTGATGCCGATCCGTTGCGCGAGATGATCGGCTTTGCGGCCTAAAGGCCGATGGAGCTGGAGGTCGAAAGCCAGACAGGGCCGGCATACGGCGAGAAGCGCCCCGAACGTCTGGCCCAGCGTACTGGCTACCGCGACCGGATCTGGGAGACCTGCGCCGGCGGTCGAACTTCGCATCCCGAAGCTGCGAAGGCTCCCACTTCCCGGGTTTCCTGGAGCCGCGACCACGCATGGCCGAGAAGGCGCTCACCGCCGTGGTGCAGGAGGTCTACGTGCAGGGCGTCTCGATCCGTACGGTGTGATTTGGTGCAGGCCCCGGGCATGACCGGCATCTCCAAGAGCCAGGTGACCCGGCTCTGCGGCGAGATCGACGACAAGGTGAAGGCGTTCCTCGGCCATCCGATCGCGGGCGACTGGCTGTATTTGTGGATCGACGCCACCTACGTGAAGGTACGTCAGAATGGAGTTTGTCTGTCGGGAGTGGGCGAGGGTGGGCCGACGACCTTACCGCAGCATCTTTGCTGGAGATGGCCAAGAACTACCGCGCGGCAGTTCTCCACACCCACGACAATCAGTATCTCGCCGCCGTTCCAAGCCGCTAGGAATCGATAATTTGCGTGGCGTCATACGCAAACGCGCGCCGACGGCCAGCCGGTGAAGATCACCTTCGGCGAAATGCGCAATGCCGGCGTGCGCGGCGTCCTGGTCTATTGCGCGGACTACCGATGCAGCCATAACGTTGCCCTAAGCGCTGATCGATGGCCTGATGGCGTCCGGCTTTCTGATATCGAGCCTCGCTTCGTCTGCGGTGCTTGCGGCAAGCGGGGCTCCAACGTGCGGCCCGATTTCAATTGGGACAAGGCGCCAAGGTCGGCCATGGGGTATCGAAACACGACATGACCAAGGGCTGGGGACGGCCTTTCGAAGAACCGATAGAAGTAGCCGGCCTGAGCTTGGTGACCCTGTTGGATGCCGGCCAGTATATCGCCGCGCTGCCGAACAAAGAGCACGCCGCGCCGGAGTGGCAAGCCGCGATGGAGGCCCTGATGCTCGTCGTCGAGCTCGGCGGCCCGACGATGTTTGCCCATATCGGCATCGTGCGGGCATTGAACCGACACTATGTCCCGGCGTTTAACCCGAATGTATGGTCCGGCCGCGCGTTGCAAGAGGTTTCGTCAACCTGGCAGATGCGGTCTTGCATCAATGTATCCGGCCTCTGATTGGAGCGTGTTGTGCTCCGGGCCATCATGGATATCAGCGCGCATTCGAGCTAATTAGCGGACAGGCCTCGAAGGGGCCATTCGGGTCACCAGTGTTCGCATGCGCCGGGAAGACCGATTCTCCATCGTCGTCTCATCCTCTCGCAGACCTCGGCGGGTAAGGGATGTTGGTTACGTCATCGATAGCTCCTCACTTCGCACTGTTCCTTTGTTCGTGCCTGGCGGTCGTTCCTTCGTCCCGGCCTGCGCGCGCAGACGCGCCGCGCGCAAGGGCCGTCAAGGCCGGCCGTCGTGCTGTCCTGACGGCTTGCTCGACCGCTGCCAGGCTGCGCCTTGACGGCCCCGAGCACGGCGCGAGGATCAAGCAGGTCGGGACGCCACCTCATCTGTCTTGACGCACTCGAAGGCGCGCCCCTTGTTGAGAACCGCCCAGGCGATGCGGGCGAGCTTGTTGGCGAGCGCAATCGCCAGCACGTTGTGGTGCAATCGTTTCTTGGCGGCTTCGATCCAAGATTTGAGGCCATAGCGCTCCCAACACTTGACCTTGACCAGCACAACCCACGCGGCTTGCACGAACAGAACGCGCAGGTAGCGATTGCCGCGCCTTGATATCTTGCCGAGGATCGTGCGGTCGCCTGTCGATATCTGCTTCGGCACCAGTCCAAGCCAGGCGCCGAAGTCGCGGCCTTTCGAGAACACGTCTCCAGTGCCGATCGCGGCTACCATCGCGCTCGAGATGATCGGGCCGATGCCCGGGACCGTCATCAGTCGCTCGCAGCCTTTGTCTTGACGAGCCAATGCTTCGATCTCGCTGGAGAGGTCCTCAATGCGCGCGTCCAGTCGGCGCCAGTCTCCTGCCAGGTCCTCGATGATGCGCAACATGCGAGGCGCGAGGACATCGGTGCGCGTCGCGAGAATACCCGGCAACTCGGACCGCAGCGAACGCAGGCCTTGCCGCACGGCGATGCCCCGCTCCAGCAGGAACGCACGGATCTGATTGATGACGCCGGTACGCTGACCGACCAATCGCTCGCGCACGCGGTGCAGCGCCTGCAGGTCGAGCTGGTCGGCGGTCTTGGTCGCGACGAACTTCATGGTCGGGCGTTGGACAGCCTCGGCGATGGCTTCCGCATCACGGAAGTCATTCTTCTGTCCCTTCGAATAGGGGCGCACGTATTTCGCGGGCATCAGTCGGGCGTCGTGGCCGAGCATTTGGAGCTTGCGACTGAGATGATGCGCGCCGACGCAGGCCTCCATACCGATTAAGCACGCTGGCAGGTTGGCGAGCCGTGCTTCTACCTGGCCGCGTGACCACTTCTGCCGCAGCACGATTGCGCCGCGCTGATCGTGGCCCACGATGTGGAACGAGTTCTTGCCGATATCGATGCCTATCACGGCGATCGCTGAGCTGAGTTTCTGAGACATGGCGTGCTCCTGTCTTGGGCGCCCCTTGCCAGCTTGTCGTGCTGGCAGGGCCGGAGCACGGCCGGACCATCCCATTAGGGGAAACAACCGCATTGGGGGCGGCGCAAGCTGAAGAGGGATCAATGACCGTCTTCGTCTACGTGAATACCGCCAAACAGGTCGGTGACATCGATCACAAGGTCTTCGCCACGGTCGAGGCTGCGGAAATGTGGTTCGAGGAGCACGACCCCGAGGGCGTCGCATTCGAGTACGACGTGATAGGCCCGCCAGCGTGAACCGGCGGGCCCTCGCGAAATTCTAACCTACCCGTAGATTTCCGGCGGATTCCTTGCCGCGGTCCGTGACTACTTCATAGCTGACCTTAGCGCCCTCGTTGAGGCTGCTCAGGCCGGCCTTCTCAACGGCCGAGATATGGACAAATACGTCCCTGCCGCCGTTATCGGGTTGAATGAATTCATAGCCCTTGGTCGAATTAAACCACTTCACAATACCAGTTGCCACGTCCGCCTCCTGCTTGAGCAATGACAAGAGCCTAAATCTAGCACCTAGGGCAGGGCAAGAAAAACCCGCCAGTGTGAACCGGCGGGCCTCTCGTCTCATATGCCGGAAATCTTCTTGCCGGCGATGGCGAGGCACATGCTGAGCTTAGCAGACCAAGGTTGAGGCGGATCAGGCGCATCAGGCGGCACCGTTCGCGTCCAATCCTCAGCCCTAACCTGCAGCAACCCGTCACGATCGCCGATGCCGGACTCAGTTGAGTGGTCCTCAAAGTCGCGGCGGGCCCCGGCGCCCGCGCGAGGCCTCGGCCTTGATGCGGTAGCTCTCGGCCGCCTGAGCAGGCGCCGCCTAGTGAAAGGATCCGCTATTCGGCAATGTCGCACACGCGCTGCGCCAAGCCCTTGTAAGAACCTGCTCCATCACGCACTCCCGGCAACCGCGTCGGGCAATTCAGGACCGGGGCGAGGCCGCCATCAAGATGGCGGCGAATGGGCGGTAGGCAGTTAGACAACTTTCCGCGATCCGCTGGAGGCGGTTGAGCGCGGGTATAAGCTTGTTGGCGGCAGGGATATCATCACGATGCAGCGTCCGATCCGAAAGGCATGCCCGGCGTGCGGGCAACCGATGCAGCCTGTGCCCGATGACTCGGGAAGGGGCGAGCACTACGTCTGCCGCTCCTATGACGAGGACCCGCTGCACGACCCGCTTGTCCCATGCGCTACGTTCCCACTTCCGGAGGGGACGGTCGCATTTCAAAAGGGTAAGTCATGCAAAAGCCGAAAGGTCCTCAAGATGTGGGTCGATCTAATGACGCCTCTGTCTGAGCCGAAATCGTCGACAGCACGGGCCACATTGCAGAGGTTGCGAGCTCGTTAGACGGGCAGCCGAAGCCAAAGGTCGTTGCTGGACAGCGTACCGGCCGGCGTGGCTATCTCCATATCGAGGACGCGAAATGAGCCGGGCTCGTCATCATACAGGTAGCGAAGGTGCCAGACCGGGCCAAGTTCTGGTGTAACGGCGAAGTCATCTAAGGCACTCGCGACGTATCGAACGGCATCGCGATGTGCTATCGGCGCGGAGAACATCGCGTCCAGCAGCGTGGCAAGGCTCATACCTTCAAGGAGCATGGTTCGCGCGACTTCGTCTCCGTAGACGAGCCTGAGGGCCGATACGAGGGCCGCGATAGCGTCAGGGTTCTTTAGAGGCACGGCAGATTCGTTTCAGGCCAAAAGCCGGACCATTGACGCAAGGGCGCGCGGGCGGCGGTTGCGTGTTTTCGCAGGGCCATGGACGTCCGCTACAACACCTCAGCACGAACCTGAGCCACGCCACGATCCGTAATCCCCAAGCTGCGCGCGGCGGCGAGCGAGAGGTCGAGGACGCGGCCACGGACCCATGGTCCGCGGTCGGTGATACGAACCACCACCGACTTACTCGTCTCAAGATCAATGACGCGGACTCTCGTGCCGAACGGCAGACGGCGGTGCGCCGCGGTTAGTAGATTCCGATCAAACGATGAACCGCTCGCTGTCTTCCTTTTCGAATACGAGTAGTAGGAGGCTTTTCCGGAAAAGATTCGATTGAAAGATTGAGCGCCTGAACGATCTTTCAAGGGCTCTTGTCCGTTCGGAGGTTGCGGTTGCGGCTCATCCTTCTTTGTCTGATCGAGTCCTTCAGGAGCGGGCTCCGCGTGAGCCTTTGGAATGATGGACCACCTGTCATTGAATGTTTGGCCGACAGCAGGGGTCGCCTGAAGCCCCGTCCAAGCGGAGACTGTTGCAATCACGATCATTCCAGAAAGCAGACGCATGATCGACCTCACTACAAATCACAAAACAAAAGAACAATGCAAACTCATAAGGCACGTTCCGGCACGTTCGGGATTGATATGCTGAGAGGTGATTTCATACCGATATTTCTGGAATGTGTTGCAGGCACGTAGACGCAGTGCAGCAGGCAGATAGCCCGCTGCAACGCACCACGTTAATCGGCGAGCAGTCCTGGGGCCAACACCGCGTGTGCGTACAGGCGATGCAATCAGTGGCGTGGATGTCTTCGCCTGATTGTAAAGACGAAGAGGACATTGAACGGACCGCGGCAATTTAGCGGGGCGAGATGCCGCGCGGGCCACGTAAGACGATCGCGATGAAAAATCGCGGAAGCGGCGAATGGCCCCGTACGTTATCCCGCTTCGCTCGCAGTGGATCGCAAACGGACATACACCCGGCTCGCGTTGGTCTGTCGCCCCCGCTCGTGGGGATGTTGAAATTCCGCGCGGCAAGCTCCAGCTCGAGATCGCTAATACGTTCGAAGATGTGAGCAGCGATTTCCTCTAACGCTTCGGCGGTCAGGGATTGAATGCCCCGCAACGCAAGCTCGTCTCTACGAACTTTCGCCACAATCAATTGGATGGCCATTTGGATTTACAATCCTAAAAGCCGTGATCCAACCGCAGCTGCGGGCGAATGCAAGGGGTCAACGCGCCGGCAGCCGATCGACCATGGCGGCAACGACCCGGGGCGGCGGCGTGATGCCCGACAGCTTCCAGGCTGTCCCCTCAAAATGCATGCTGATGCTGCCGGCATTTTCGCCCGGGCCCAGTGTGAGCGAAAATTCGCCAGGCTTGACCGGAGTGATCCGTCCGATAACAGCGAAGATATTTGCAGCATCGAAGTTGGCTAACGACGCCATCGTGCCAAAGCTTATGTTGTCAGCCACATTGCGCACAGTCCCGCTTCTCACGAGCACAGATAGATTCTCCGGCGATGTGAGCTTGGTGCGAAATCGTCTGCGATCGATGTGCCGAGCGTGTTTATCGCCATTCGCTCAATTGGTCGCGGCGGGCGGTTTTGCCCAAGCCGATCGAGGTAGGCGCTGATTAGCTGCTGGTGGTGACGCACCGATAGGGCGGCATTGACGGGCCTTCCATCAACTCTTCGCCGGTAATGACTTCATACGAGCCCGCCGGTAACAACCGCTCGATACTCGCGATCCGGAATGGATACTTGAAAACTACTGTTTCACGTCGCGATCGGACCGCTGTCATCGTCATTCTCGCACATTGGTTACGGCACGCCGCCGCCATAGCGGCCACGTTCGTTGACGCTTGCTAATGCCGCAAGCCGCAGTTCGCTTTGATCGCGCTCACCGGTCGCAACACGAGCGAGGATGTTCTGTACAACCTGCAAAGGTTAGCATTACAGTTGCTTTGTTTGCGGGCTTCTGAATCCATGGGCAACCATGATTCGAATGTCGTGGACGCGGGCCGCGTCGGTTGAGGAGACGCTTGCGTTGTGGGCGGCGTCGCTTCGAGAGATCAAGCAACGGATACGTCCGTTGTTCACGCAAGAGCGTGTGGCGACGAATGCAGGCTTGTTCCTGGAAGGTCTGCTCGGAGATGAGCAGCGCAAGACCGGCTGGATGCGCGCGGAGGCGGCTGGCGATCCTGGCCCATGGCGTCAGCAGGCAATTCTGGGTCGTGGAGATTGGGACGCTGATGCCCTGCGCGATATCGTCCGCGACTATGTCATCGAGCATTTGGCGGATGACGATGCGGTGCTGGTGATCGACGAGACCGGCTTTCTCAAGCAGGGTAAGGCCTCATGCGGAGTGGCACGGCAATACACTGGTTCGGCAGGGAAGATTACGAACTGCCAGATCGGCGTCTTCGCTACCTACGTTTCGCGTCATGGTCATGCGTTCATCGATCGCGCGTTGTATCTTCCGAAGGAATGGACTGACGATCCAGATCGTCTGGAAGCCGCATATGTGCCTGCCGATGTCGGCTTTGCGACCAAACCAAAGCTTGCGACGAGAATGATCGCACGTGCGATAGCCGCGTCTGTACCATTCAAGTGGGTTGCCGGTGACACGGTCTACGGTGTTGGCGATATCGAACAGCAGCTACGGCGGGCAGGCAAAGGCTATGTGCTCGGGGTCAGCAGCTCTCATGTCTTCCGATCCTGGGGCAAGCGACAGCCGGTCGCCGGCAAGGCCGAAGACATCGCCCGGACGCGGCGCCCGTCCGACTGGAAGCGCTTGTCGGCGGGAGCCGGAACCAAAGGACCGAGGCTGCATGACTGGTGTTATCTCGAACTGGCCGATCTCGAGGTCGAGCAGTTCAACAGCGCAAATGATGGTTTATGGACGCGCGGTCTGCTGATCCGTCGCCATATCGCCGATGGCGATCTCGCCTTCTTCACCACCTGGTGCCCAGCGGGAACATCAATTGAAACGCTGGTCGCGGTCGAAGGCCATCGATGGGCGATCGAGGACAGCTTTGAAACCGCGAAAAACGAGTTCGGGCTCGATCACAACGAGAGCAGGTCCTGGCATGGCTGGCATCGCCACGTGTCCCTGGTGATGCTCGCCTTCGCCATGATGGCGGCGATCCGCCATCGCGCCAATCCGCCACCGCCCAAAAAAACCAAACGCCGCCCCCCGGCAAAAGCCAAAGCACACCCACGCCGCCGCTGATCCGTTGGTCAATCCAGGAAATCCGCCGCATCGCCATCAGGCTTGCTCGAAAGCGGATCCAACCCGCGCATGTCATCGCATGGTCATTCTGGCGCAGAGCTCACCAGGCTGCCGCTCAGCGCGCGCATCTCAAAGCAAAACGGCAACTGTAATGTTAGAGTCTGTCCGGGATCATGCTGTTTTTTGGCAGAGCTTTCGCAGCATGAGGCGGATTGAGGCGAGGCGCAAGAACGCCAATGCCTTTCGGTTGAGGCACTCCCAATCCTTGGCCAAACGGCGGCAGCGGTTGAGCCAGGCGATGGTGCGTTCGACGATCCATCGCTTGGGCAAGATCGCAAAACTCTTTGCTGTATCGGAGCGCTTGACGATCTCGACGTCGATTTGCCGGAGGATTTTGCGAACGGCGGACTGAAAGATCGGCCCCTGATAGCCGCCGTCAGCATAGAGCTTCAGCAGGAATGGATGCAGGCCAAACAGCGTGGCCATCACCAGCACCCCACCGTCACGATCCTGGATGTCCGCCGAATGCACGAGGGCGTGGAGCAGCAAGCCTTGAGTATCGACTAGGATGTGGCGCTTCTTGCCCTTGATCTTCTTGCCCGCATCGTAGCCATGCGGGTCGATCCACGCCCCCCTTTTTCCGCGCTCTTGACGCTTTGACTGTCGATGATGGCGGCGCTCGGGCTGGGTTCTCGGTTAGCCAATTCTCGACATTGTACATAGAGCGCGTGATGGATGCGATCGAGCGTGCCGTTCCAAGCCCACAAGTCAAAATAGTCGTGCACCGTGCTGCGTGGCGGCAGGTCCTTCGGGATCGCTCGCCATTGGCAACCGGTGCTCAGCACATACATCAGGCCATTGATCACCTCGCGCACATCGACCGTGCGCTTGTTGCCGCCTCGCTTGGCTGGCGCAATCAGCGGCTCCACCAACGCCCATTCCTCATCAGTCAAATCGCTTGGATAGCGTAGCCGGCTTCGGTCGTAACGACCGCGGTTCTCCTTCGTCCACATGGGCGCCCCTTCGAATCGGACCGCCACCCTTGAATCACAAATGATTCCGATGATTCAAGATGTTCCCGGACAGACACTTAGAGATCGTGAGCATCACAGGTGAGAATGACCCTATCGCATCCTCAAAACTTGTTCTGAAGCTGGCAAGCTCTTCTGGAGAACAGGCAATGCGTTGACTACTTATTCTAATGACTTTCTTTATTTTCTCCGTCTTGTCCGTGTGCCTCTCACTGTCGCGCCGCTCAAAAAGAGACCAGTGGCGTCAGTGCAATTGCAGCGGAAGTTACTCGCCACCATCTTCGAGCACGCCGTTGCGAGCGATGGAGCCAGCCGCAATTTGAAGCGAAGAACCAATCGCCCAACAGCATGCGATCAGAATGATCGAACCTTCAGACAGGACCTGATCAACGACAATCATGCTGACCGACAGAAACGCCGCAATCGCGGCAACGAATGTGCCTACCGCACTGAAAATCTCAGCCGCATCGGTGCCGCGGTTCCGCTCTTCCGGGAGTCTCGAAGTCGATCCCTGAGCAGGACGGCTAGGCATATCGATGCCGATGTAGAAGCTGAAAGCTCCGTAGAGCATCATCAACAAGATGAACCAGCCGCTTCCAAACATTTCGTTTCCTAGGCGCATCAATGCTGCGGCCACGTACAGGCCGCACGCCCCTCCAACCGCAGCGAGTCCAATCCTTTCAAGGAGATGCGCCGATTTGATGAGAGCAGACGGAGCCACCCATATGGTAGCCGCGACATAAGTGTATTTTGCCACAGAGAATGCATTGGGAACTACATTGCTCATTTTCATGTTGCTCCTCCTTTAACAGGTAGCCGACGGCGCGCGACAGGTCAGCAGATAGTGACTGCTAATCGAGACGGTGTGAAAATTCTGCCGGTGTTAGGTTCTCGACGAAATCTCTCTTGAGTTACCCATCGAAGGCATCGCAGCACATTCTCAACGATGAGCATGTCCTGCGGGATCGCACGGGTTGCAGGGACTCGCCTGATCATCCCCGCCTGTGACGATGACCTGCGCGGCGCACTGATGCTTGTCAATGAGCCGCTAGAGCAGAGATTAGAGCTCGTCAGCGCCCGACTGAGTCATAGGCTACAGAAGCGGGCGGCACGGGTTGCTGCACTAGGTGCGGCTCGCGTTAGATCAGCAGGTCACCGCGTAGCGAGGGTGGCGCCGCGGTATATCCGGCGTTTCTTCACCGACTTGTTACGTCTTCCACACATAACTTGCTCGCCACTGCCCTCATTGCCCTAGCATCCTAGTCGTTTTTGCGATCTGCTTTTCGACGGCTTTCTGCAGGGAGGGAGCGATGTCCTATACGATCGGATTTGTACGTAAGAACGAACGAGATGTTTGGGCGACCGAAACGCCTACAGCTCATCAAGCGGTTGCTATGATTGCGACACTTCAGGAGAGTACAGAAGAGATCAGGTTCATCAGTTCGCCTCAAGAAGGTGAGATGGGCATCGAGATGCTCCTGCTGTTGGCCAAGGAGGAAGCTGAAGAATTGCCGAGGGGACGCTGACGCAAAAGGAAGATCAGCCGGAAGCGAGGATGAAGCAGCGCTCTCCATTGGGCTGCAGATTGCAGCCGTTGATCACGCGAAAGAGCGCGACGATGGCGACGAGCGCTCGGCTCGGGATCATGCGGGCGTTGAACCGGGGGGCAGGCCCGATCGGGATAACCCCCGGCGGAGACGGGGAACGCATTCAGGTGACCTGGCGCGCGACTGAAAGAGGCCGCCAAGTGTGAGGCGGCCTTAGTCTAGAGCGAAAGTATCAACCCGACGACACGGGAAACACCTGTAAGCTGCAGGCAGGTTCGCAATCTCTGGCAGTGTGGCAAGATACTCCATGGGCCGTCCGCATTTTGCGCAAATAAAGATGGGTGGATTGTCCTTGTCGTGGCCGCACGTCATGCCAAAGCCCGTCATGCCAAAGCCCGTCTGGAAGCGCGGCAAGATAGTTTGAACGGCTACGAGGCGCACCTCCGGTGGAGTACCGAGAGCTATCGGAATTTGGACGATCCCAAAATCAACGTAGGATCAGGTGCCGCCGCTCAGCTTCTTCAGCGCGGGGGCGACGTGTTGCCGGCGCTGGTGATTGGCGGCCCGCCCGTGCGCGGCGGTGGTGGTATGCCCCAACGCATCAGCGTCATCTCGGTCCCGGCTTCCGTGTTGCGGATCACGGGCGCGGGATAGTCTGGGAAGGCGCCAGGCATCGGCTTCAAGTTGCCGACGTAGCGGTTGGACGACACGGAAGAGCGCGAGGATGGCGGCTTGATTGGTGGTGATGCTGTAGAGGTTGTACATGGGTTTGACCAAAGGATCGGGGCACTTGTGGGCGGTCGAGTTGAAGAGCCTTACCGAATTTCCGCCACGAGTGCGTGGGCAAATGCGCGGATGCTCTGTCCCCCGCTGCGATCACTGCGAAGAAGAGCTCATGCCAGAAGAGCTGATGGTTCTTGCACCACCGGCCGGGGACGGCGAGTTGATCTGCGCTCGGTGCATCGAAATCAAGCTCCGTCGAGCCATCGCGAAGCTACCGCGCCGTGATAACTGATGTCCCAGCAGCGTCATCTCGGTCCCGGCTTCCGTGTTGCGGATCGCGGGAGCTGGTAATCGCGTAAGACGCCGGGCATAGGCGACAGCTTGCCGACGTGGCGATTGACCAGAACTTTAGTACCAGGACGACTAATTGCGATGTTCCGGCGTGTTCAGTCTGCTCAAGGCAACTGAAAGGGATAGACATCAAGCGTGAACTCCCGAGCTCAAATTCCAGTGTTTTCCCTTTGCCTCAATACAGTACTGTTTTTCTCTGCCTTGGGGGCGTGGGGATGGCGCGCTACCGAGCTTACCTTTTGGATCAGCACCGCCACGTTATAAGCGTGGCCAACTTGCAGTGTGCTGACGAGCAGGAAGCACGCGAACGTGCTCAGCAGCTAGTGGATGTCAACGACATCGAGCTATGGCAACTTGATCGCCGTATTGCGGTGTTTGAGGCCGGCATAACCCGAACCTCGCAGGCGGCAGGACAGGGAAGCGTTCAGCGGGCGCAGCCCCCTGCAATGAAGTCTAAGAGTCTGTCCGGGATCATGCTGTTTTTTGGCAGAGCTTTCGCAGCATGAGGCGGATTGAGGCGAGGCGCAAGAACGCCAATGCCTTTCGGTTGAGGCACTCCCAATCCTTGGCCAAACGGCGGCAGCGGTTGAGCCAGGCGATGGTGCGTTCGACGATCCATCGCTTGGGCAAGATCGCAAAACTCTTTGCTGTATCGGAGCGCTTGACGATCTCGACGTCGATTTGCCGGAGGATTTTGCGAACGGCGGACTGAAAGATCGGCCCCTGATAGCCGCCGTCAGCATAGAGCTTCAGCAGGAATGGATGCAGGCCAAACAGCGTGGCCATCACCAGCACCCCACCGTCACGATCCTGGATGTCCGCCGAATGCACGAGGGCGTGGAGCAGCAAGCCTTGAGTATCGACTAGGATGTGGCGCTTCTTGCCCTTGATCTTCTTGCCCGCATCGTAGCCATGCGGGTCGATCCACGCCCCCCTTTTTCCGCGCTCTTGACGCTTTGACTGTCGATGATGGCGGCGCTCGGGCTGGGTTCTCGGTTAGCCAATTCTCGACATTGTACATAGAGCGCGTGATGGATGCGATCGAGCGTGCCGTTCCAAGCCCACAAGTCAAAATAGTCGTGCACCGTGCTGCGTGGCGGCAGGTCCTTCGGGATCGCTCGCCATTGGCAACCGGTGCTCAGCACATACATCAGGCCATTGATCACCTCGCGCACATCGACCGTGCGCTTGTTGCCGCCTCGCTTGGCTGGCGCAATCAGCGGCTCCACCAACGCCCATTCCTCATCAGTCAAATCGCTTGGATAGCGTAGCCGGCTTCGGTCGTAACGACCGCGGTTCTCCTTCGTCCACATGGGCGCCCCTTCGAATCGGACCGCCACCCTTGAATCACAAATGATTCCGATGATTCAAGATGTTCCCGGACAGACACTAAGAGTCTGTCCGGGATCATGCTGTTTTTTGGCAGAGCTTTCGCAGCATGAGGCGGATTGAGGCGAGGCGCAAGAACGCCAATGCCTTTCGGTTGAGGCACTCCCAATCCTTGGCCAAACGGCGGCAGCGGTTGAGCCAGGCGATGGTGCGTTCGACGATCCATCGCTTGGGCAAGATCGCAAAACTCTTTGCTGTATCGGAGCGCTTGACGATCTCGACGTCGATTTGCCGGAGGATTTTGCGAACGGCGGACTGAAAGATCGGCCCCTGATAGCCGCCGTCAGCATAGAGCTTCAGCAGGAATGGATGCAGGCCAAACAGCGTGGCCATCACCAGCACCCCACCGTCACGATCCTGGATGTCCGCCGAATGCACGAGGGCGTGGAGCAGCAAGCCTTGAGTATCGACTAGGATGTGGCGCTTCTTGCCCTTGATCTTCTTGCCCGCATCGTAGCCATGCGGGTCGATCCACGCCCCCCTTTTTCCGCGCTCTTGACGCTTTGACTGTCGATGATGGCGGCGCTCGGGCTGGGTTCTCGGTTAGCCAATTCTCGACATTGTACATAGAGCGCGTGATGGATGCGATCGAGCGTGCCGTTCCAAGCCCACAAGTCAAAATAGTCGTGCACCGTGCTGCGTGGCGGCAGGTCCTTCGGGATCGCTCGCCATTGGCAACCGGTGCTCAGCACATACATCAGGCCATTGATCACCTCGCGCACATCGACCGTGCGCTTGTTGCCGCCTCGCTTGGCTGGCGCAATCAGCGGCTCCACCAACGCCCATTCCTCATCAGTCAAATCGCTTGGATAGCGTAGCCGGCTTCGGTCGTAACGACCGCGGTTCTCCTTCGTCCACATGGGCGCCCCTTCGAATCGGACCGCCACCCTTGAATCACAAATGATTCCGATGATTCAAGATGTTCCCGGACAGACACTAAGTGAAGGTTGCGACGCAAGAGGCGCGACTCGGTTGAGCGCGAGCATGGTGACTTGGCTTGTGGCGATGCTGGCAAATGGAGAACACCGGCCGCCGACCTACTCGACCTCGATCATCCGCTCCTTGTTGGCCCGCAGGCTGCGGAGGTAATAGCCTTGTGCCTGAACGGCTGACTTGATTTCATCGCTGACCTTGAGAACTCTTTTTCTGCTCTTGCGCCACTTATGTGCAGAGTAAAGCACGGGTACGGCAGAGCCAGTACTTAGAACGAGCAAGTCGCGCTTGTCATTGCGATAGACATCAAACACCTTCGCCCCCGCTGATCATATGGAAGTAAACACGAAATATGTTTCAGTTGTCTCGACCAGCTTACTGTCTCGAATGGCTTTGCGGGTTGTAAATGTGCAACGCTCGCCGCTTTCTGCTTCATCACGTTCCGGATCGGGAACGAACTGATGTCAAGCGCCGGATATCGGCAGATTTGGTGCCCTAGCCGATTACCTCAGCCAATGCGGCGATGACGTGTTGCGGATATTGGTGACCGGCGGGCCGCCGGGTGCGCGGCGGTAGTGGTATGCGCAGCGCATCAGCGTCATCTCGGTCGCGGCTTCCGTGTTGCGGATCACGGGCGCGGGGTAGTCGGGCATGACGCCGGGGCATTGGCGCAAGGTTGCCCACATAGCGGTTGGCGACGCGGAAGAGCGCGAGGATGGCGGCTTGGTTGGTGGTGATGCTGTAGAGGTTGCACATTAAGCCGGCCTGACCCGTTTATCGGCCTCTAATGTGTCCCAATCTCACGCAGCTTACGCATGGAATAGCCTTGCCTCTGAACCGTTGACTTGATCTCGTCACTGAGCTTACCTTTTTCTTCCTCTTGCGCCATCCGCCTGATGTGCCGACGAGCGGTACCGGAGATCCTTTCCTCACGACGAGCAGATCACGTTTGTCGCTCAAATAAACATCGAACATGGCAAACTCCGAAAGCCCGGAGGTTATCACGCCAAGGAGGGACGCGGGTTATCAAAGTGCAAGAGCCAGTACGTCCTTCGCTTGGATCGAACAATCCGACGCTCGGATCGACCCCGCTGGTTTTCCGGGCACGTACCGAGCTGCCGGATTTAAGCAGCAAGAAAGTGTTGCACGAGTGCGCTCGTCGTTGCTCTTGCGAATCACCGGCGATGGACAATCTGGAAATGAATCCGGCATAGGCGCAGGTAGCCAAGATAGCGATTGACGACATGAAACAGCGCGAGGATTTCGGGCTTGGTCGGGGGTGATCGGCCTCACGTCGTTACTCCCAGAACGATCCTCGATCCTCCGGTGGCTCGTTGAGCCATATCAGAGCCTCTCGCGGTTCTAGAAACAAGACGCGCTCTTCCTTACCCGATTGAAGCTCACCGCTGGAAAGATAAAGAATGAAGCCCCCGTGATTGTCGTGCAGTAGCGCTTCTCTGGCGTGGCTCTCTGAGAGAGATTACGCATCGAGGAACGGAATAATTCGCGAGGAAATCAGCTGTACGTAGAAGCTCGTCCGATTGCGAACGGGCGAGACATTTCTCTGCGCTCGCCTTGCCCTTTTTCTTTGCGGTGACGTACTGAACTCCGACCTGAGATCCATCGACCCAAATCAGCTCGCACCGCCGAAATGCCAGACCAGTGGAGGATAACACCAGGAAAAATTCCTGTGCTTTCAGGGGGTCGGTTGAGCCCTCGACCTCAAGTTTGGCACCGCTTTCAGAGGCATCGAGAAGAATACAGCTTCGCCGCCAGGTTCCATCGACCCCCATGATGCTGACGGTATGCTTGTGTTCAAACCGAACACGGTCGGCCCTTCGCTTGTTTCCCATCATGTGCAAATATCCAGTGGCTAACTAAACTAATCCATCCTACTCAAATAAATACGGCGCCTCCGTGCGTACTGCCTCAATAAGCTGCTCGATCCTGCCAGACTGAGCTACTAACGTCATTCTGGCTATCTCATCCATATTGATTTGCCTGATGATCAATCGGATGGAGCTATTTGCGAGATCAAGAAGGAAGACGGCTTGGCGCAGGTCCTCTATTGTTTGAATTTCCAGAGCTTCAACTTGCGCCACTAGAGCAGCGATGTTGGCCAAAATGTCAGATGATCTTGGGCGCAAGAGGCTTGGTCCAGATTTGCGTTGGTCGGGCCGAAATTTTAGGACCTTAGACATTGTCGCAATGTTCTCCTGCGTGTCGCAATCACTGCCGTTCCAGCTCCGCTTTTTCGAAAGCGAGAGGAGAAGATGAAAAATATAGGTCACTCGACGGACCACACACGAGTGCCGCTCGGATGGCGAACTTCGGAGCTCAAAGGGCTGCGCCAATTCGCTGTGGGTATCCGCGTTTAATGATCGAAGTTTCGCGCTCAATTGGTTAACAGACATTTATGGAGTTGCGGGCGGCGGTATCGTAGTATTGAGGTTGCAATAGATACGCGATCGAAATTCGGCAAACTTTGGCGCGCCGTCGTTTCGAGGGCCGATTGCCCGATCCGTACTATTCCGGGGTGTCCAGATGAGAGAGATGTCACCTGACGCGCACAAATAGCGAAGCTCTCCCACGACTGGCGCCAAAGATATTTCGCTTTACCGATCTCGATCAGTATCGAACTGCCGTCCGAAATCTGGAGGTGGAATTTACACCCCTCGTGCGGAGGATTTCTGCTGAGCAAACCATCCTCAATCTGCCAGGATGGGACATCAATTTCGCCAAGTCCTTTCCACGGATCGCGAATGGTCGGCTTGCCCAAAATTGCACGGCTGTCGGCTTTTCTATGGACGACGGCGTCCCCATTCGCTTCAACGGAGTGGAAAGAGATCAGTCGGCTGTCGTGATTGGAAGCAACGGCGCCGCATACACCATGGTCGAACGGGCTGAGCGGCAATTCACGTCGATTATTTTTACGCAGGAGATACGGGATCGTGGCTGGCCCAAAGTAGGTCCCAATTGGAACGTGTTTGAAACAAGCGCCGCTGCGCACCATCGGTTGCGCGAGCTAGTGCGACAGATCCTGTCGGTTTCCCCCATGTTCGATGCCCACGACACAGGCGATATTTCTTTTGCGATCAGGGAGTCCTTGCTTGCCGGCGTCGATGCCGCATTCGCCCATTTAGTTGACGCAAGCTGGGCCTCTCGTGGGAACTCCGTTCGGCATTTCGAGATTTATCGGAATATTGAAGCTGCATTGTCTGGCAACATTGGACGTCCGATCTACAGCGAAGAACTTGCGCGGCAGGTTGGTGTCTCCGTGCGCAGCGTGCACGCTGCGGTCCAGCGGTACCAAGGAATGAGCCTACATCGATATTTGCGCCTGAGGCGTCTTTGGCTCGTACGGCAACGACTGCTGGCCGGAGCGGATAGCGTAAAGTCGTGTGCGCTCGCCTTGGGGTTTTGGCACCTAGGTGATTTCGCCAGGAGCTATCGCCTTCACTTCGGCGAACCACCGTCGGCCACTCTGGTGAAATCGCGCCAGCGGTGACGCCGGTTCTAAAACCGCCGGTCGTCAAGGTTGCGTCGCCTCCTGCCGCGAGGGATGAGGTAGTCGCGGAGGTGGGGGCTCGGTGGCTGCGGCTTCGCATCGCCTCGCCAGCGCTGCTCGGGACACTATAGGGGCACAGAAGCCCCAACTATTTGAATAATATAACGAACTACGGCGGTCCTCTGCCCACAAGGGGAGAAGGAGGGGCACACCAGCTACCGCAACCGTTAGGCCACGGAGACCAAGAACTCGGCCGAAAACGGTCGGGGGTAACGTAGGTAGCGCTCTCCCGCTACGAATTTGGTCGTCTTCCCCGGGGCTTCAGAGCATGGGCTCGAACTGGCAGTGCACGAGCATCTCGGAGACTGAGGCGTTGTTTGGTAGCATCAGCGCGGTTTCTGCCAGACGGGCGATATCGCTCGGCTGGCTCATCTCATGGCGGGGAATCTCGTCGTCATTGAGTGTCATGTCCGTGGCAACATAGCCCGGGCAGATCACCGTCGCCCGAATGCCGGCCGCGCGTCCCTCCCGGCGAATGCCGTGGGTGAGTGCGACCACGGCGAACTTGGTCATCGCGTAGCCGACGTTGCTTCCCACACGTTTTCCGGCGAGGGACCCCAGATTAATGACCCGCCCGTGGCCGCAGACGGTCAAATGAGGCAGGGTGGCTCTGACGAGGCGCAGAGGACCCTTGACGTTCACGCGCCACATTTCATCGAGTTCGCTTTCGCCCTCGTCGGAGACGCGGACCTTCGGATTGATTCCGGCGGCGTTGACGATGGCGTCGACGCCACCCCACCGTGCGACCGTTGCGTTGACCCAGGAGATCGGGCTCTTGGCGTCTTCGGCGTCATAGCGATGCGTCATGAGTCTCTCGCTCTCAGCGAGGCGGCTCGGATCGCGCAGCCCCGCCGATACGCGGAAGCCCGCCGACAGGAGCCGATCGACGACGCTGCGTCCGATGCCGCGCGAAGCTCCCGAGACCATGACGATTCGATTGCCAACCTCCAACATCCGAGTCCGTCTCCTACGGGTGAGCAAAGAGCATCGCGAAATGTAAGGGGACATGACTGACGGCGAGTAAGAGAAATTCACTCTGCCGGTATCGGGTGTGCTTATGGCTCGCGAGGCGACGACTCCGACCGGGATATTGGATGTCCTTATGAGGGCAGAACAAATCCGATCTATGCGTGCGTCGGCCTCCGCACGTAGTTTTCCGCCGCTCTTCTTGATTGCAAAAGAGCCCTGCGGATGGGATTTTTGAACTATCGAACGGCGTTGGTGACGGGCGCGTCCTCAGGTATCGGGGCTGCGACGGTTCGGTGCCTCTGCGCCGAGGGGCTCGAGGTTCATGCGCTGGGGCGCGACGCTCGCCGGCTGGCCGGCCTGTCGGCCGAGACCGCATGCCGCGTGTCTGCGATCGATGTGAACGATCTCGATGCCTTGACGCGGCTTGCGAGTTCGGCCGAGTTCGATGTCCTCATCAACAACGCCGGCCAGTCGCGGCGCGGCAATATCCTGGATACCGCACCGGACGATGTCGACACGCTGGTTGACGTCAATCTGCGCGCGGTCCTGCACCTGACGCGGCTGATCGTACCCGGCATGGCGAGGCGCAACCGCGGCCATGTGGTCAACGTCTCGTCGGTCGCCGGCCACTACGCCTTCGGTGAGAACGCGACGACATTCAATTCATCCGTGGCCTATCACGCGACGAAGGCGGGCGTTCATTCGCTGTCGCAGCAGTTGCGGGTCGATCTCTACGGCACCCGTGTTCGCGTCACCGAAATATCGCCGGGCCGGGTCGCGACCAGCATCTTCCAAAGTCAAAGCGCTGCCGACGACCCGGATGCCCGCTTCGTCGGGGCGTTCGAGACGCTCGAGTCAGAGGACATCGCGGAAGCCATTGCGTTCGCGGTGGGGTCGCCGGCGCGGATGAATGTCGCGATGATCGAGATTGTACCCACGTTCCAGGTCGTCGGCGAACTGCGATTCGCGAGCCGATCCGAAAGCGTGCGATTGAAAGAAATGAAAAGTGGAGCTGACGATGCCTGAACTCGCAAACCGTCTCAAGACCGTGAAGATATCGGCCTCGGCGGCGATGACGGACAAGGCGCGTGAACTCCGCGACGCAGGCATCAAGATCGTCGGCCTGTCGTCCGGGGAGCCCGACTTTCCAACGCCGCTGCATGCGATCGAGGCCGCGCATCGGGCCGCGCTGGCGGGCGATACCAAGTATCCCGCGCAGCCTGGGACCGTCGCGCTGAGGACCGCTGTCCAGCGAAAGTTCAAGCGCGAGAACAATCTCGACTACGCCCTCGACGAGATCCTGATCGCGAATGGCGGCAAGCAGATCATCTTCAACGCGCTGTTCGCCACCTGCAATCCCGGCGACGAGGTCGTCATTCCGTCGCCGGGCTGGATCACCTACGCGGACATCGTGCTCCTCGCCGAGGCGTCGCCCGTCGCCGTGCCCTGTCCGGAGAACAACCAGTTCAAGCTCCGGCCGGCGGACCTGGACGCGGCAATTACACCCCGGACGAAGTGGCTGATCCTGAATTTTCCCAACAATCCGACCGGCGCGGCATGCACGCGCGAAGAGATGCGCGCGATCGCCGACGTCATGCTGAAATATCCCGACGTCTGGATCCTCACCGATGACATCTATGAACATCTCACTTACGATGGTTTCAAGTTCTGCACCATCGCCGAGGTTGAGCCCAGGCTGAAGAATCGCGTCGTGACCGTCAATGGCGCGTCCAAGGCCTACGCCATGACGGGCTGGCGGGTCGGCTATTGCGGTGGCCCCAAGGACCTTATCGCGGCGATGAACAATGTCCACGGTCAGGCGACCGGCGGAATCTGCACCCTGAGCCAGGCTGCAGCGGTCGCGGTCCTGGACGGTCCGCAGGATTTCCTGAAGGAGCGCGCGGATATCTATCGCGACCGGCGCGATCTGGTGGTCAGGCTCCTCAATCAGATCCCCGGCATCACCTGTCACAAGCCCCAAGGGGCATTCTATGTGTTTCCGAACATCGCCGGGTGCATCGGCAAGACCACGAAAGCCGGGCGACGGCTGGAAACCGATGCCGACTTCATCTCAGCGCTGCTGGAAGAGCAGCATGTCGCGGCCGTGCCGGGCGGCGCCTATGGCATGAGCCCGTATTTCCGCATTTCCTACGCGACCAATACCGAAGCGCTCAAGGAAGGTTGCCGGCGCATCGCGAGCTTCTGCGAAGGCCTGCGCTGACCGGACGTCGCGATGTGAGAGGGCTTCGCCCCCGGCGAAGGGCGAAAGATGCTGCCAGCAGCACTCGTCGATCAATATCGGAGCAATATGCCGAACCAATTGTCATAATCGTTCGTAATGCCCCTAAACGAAGATGTTCTTGGTCCTGTAGGATGCCGACGCATAAGCTTCGTGGAAAGAGGGGTAGGCCTTGGTATCGCGCAGTCGAGGACGGCCAGCGATGACCACCAGCGACGATGCGGTGGCGGTTTTGGGTGCTGAAGCTCCACCGGCAGCCTGGCGGGGATCGCGGTGGCGTCTGGCTTTGCCGGTCGGGCTTCTTGCCGTCCCGATGTTGGCATTTCTCGCGTACTTCTTCTTCTATCCGGCGTTGGGGCTGCTGCTCTCGAGCATCCAGACGCAGGATAGCCGCGGCATTATCGGACGCCCGTTCACGCTTGCGCACTACGCACGTCTGATCAATGTGGAGCTTTATGCACGCGTGCTTTGGACGACGCTGCGGATCAGCATCATCACCTCGGCGCTCGCGACGGTGCTCGCCTATCCGGTCGCGCTGGTGATGGTCAAGAGCCGGCCGATGATTACGCGGATCATTACGCTGATCGTCATTGCGCCCTTGATCGTCAGCGTGGTCGTTCGTGGCTACGGATGGCAGTTGGTGCTTCAGAACGGTCCGAAAGGGATGTTGAACTGGGTCCTGATGACATTGCATGTCATCGACGCGCCCTTGTCGGTTCTGTACACCGAAGCGGCCGTCGTCATCGGGTCGCTGCACGTGTTCTTCCCGATGATGGTTCTGCCGCTGGCATCGGCGCTCGGTAAGATCGATCCCAACCTCGAAGATGCGGCCCGCATGCTCGGCGCGCCGTGGTGGAAGGTGTTCCTCCGGGTGACGCTCCCGTTGAGCATGCCCGGTTTCGTGGCGGGCTTTACCCTGGTGTTTTCGCTCACCGCCGGCTCCTTCGTCATTCCCGCGATCCTGGGTGGCGCCTCGGCGATCATGCTTGGCAATTTGATCGAGCAGCAGATCTTCGTCGTCTACGATTGGCCATTCGGCGCTGCGATTGCCGTCGTTCTCGTCGGCCTCGTCCTCGCGGTCAACGGTGTCTCGATGTGGCTTCTGGAAGGCCGGCGTCTCAGGAGGCCCGACTGATGGACGAACGATTTTCCGGCTTCGGCGCCTTCATCCTCTACACAATTACCGCCGGCATGATGCTGTTCATCCTGGCACCGCTTGTCCTCGTCATGGCGGTGTCGGTCTCCGATTCCTATTTCGTGACCTTTCCTCCGCAAGGCTTCACGCTGAAATGGTATGCCAAGGTCCTCCAGGATCGCGACTTCCTTGAGGCGATGAGGCTGAGCATCCTGCTCGCGCTCGGCACGACGGCGGGGTCGCTCCTGCTCGGCGTGCCGGCGGCCTTTGCGCTGGTGCGCGGCAACTTCTTCGGTCTGGCGGCGATCAAGGGGTTTCTGCTGTCGCCGCTGATTTTCCCGGCGCTGGTGACAGGCCTGGCGCTACTTCAGATCCTCACAAAGCTCGGCTCCCAGGATGCCCGGCTCAATCTTCTGATCGGGCACGTGGTCGTGACGTCGCCCTATGTCATCCGCACGGTCGTCACCAGCCTTCAGCTGGTGGACGAAAATCTGGAGGACGCCGCACGCACGCTTGGCGCGAACCGGCTGCGAACCTTCTGGCGCGTGACGCTGCCGCAGATCGCCTCCGGCGTCGCCGCCGGCGGGCTGTTCGCCTTCATGGTGTCCTTCGACAATTACCCGGTCACGATGTGGCTGGCGAATTCTGAATACTCGCCCGTGCCGCTCGTCTTGATGCGGCAACTGGTCAACGTCTTTGACCCTTCCGTGCCGGCGATGTCGACGATCATCATCCTCATGGCGATGGTCGGCGTCCTGCTGCTGGAGAAGCTGGTCGGCCTTCGCCGCGCGCTGGCTGCCTGATGTACATTGGTAGATGGAGATTGAAATCATGAACCTGACACGTAGGACTCTCATTAAAGCCGGTGCATCCGCGGTTGCCTTCCCGACGATCATCAGCCGGTCGTGGGCGCAGGACGCCAAGCAACTGCATGTCGGCGTCTACAATTCCGCGCTCGGCAAGCTGATCCAGAAGGAGGTCATTCCCAAGTTCGAGGCTGAATTCAAGTGCCGCGTCTTCACGATCGAAGGCGCCACGCTCTCCAACATCGCCGCCCTTCGCGCGACCCGTGATACGCCGCGCTTCAGCATGATGATGATGGATGACGTCGGCATCCCCCAGGCCAAGCAGGAAGGACTGATCGACAAGCTCGACGCCAGCAAAATCCCCAACCTCGAGAAGGTCTATCCGCGCTATCTCTTCGAGGACGGCTACGGCGTCGGCTTCTCGATCTCCAGCGCGGCCATGTTCATAAATCCGCAAGTGACGAAGCCGCTCGAGAGCTATGAGCAGATCTTCGACGCAAAGTATCGCAAGCAGATCCTGCTGAATACGCCCAAGAACACCCAGAGCGTGCTGATGCTCATCGTGGCGACGGCGCTCACGACGGGAAAGGCGCTGAAGGAGGCGCAATACCTGGTCGATAGCGGCTGGGACAAGCTCGCGACTCTCAAGCCCAACGTCCTGACCATCTACGACAGCGAGGCGCAGGTGCTGCAGGTGGCCCAGGGCCAGGCGACGATCGGCGGCATCGAATACTCGAAGGCGATCTATCCACACACGGCCAAGGGCATGCCGCTCGACATGACCTTCCCCAAGGAAGGTGCGTTCACCGGCATCAACAGCATGACGTTGGTCAAGAATGCGCCCGAGCCCGAGCTCGCTCGTGCCCTGATCAACCGCATTCTCGAGCCCTCGATCGCCAAGATGCTGTCCGAGCAGACTCTCAGCGCGCCGTCGGTAGGCGGCATCGACTTTAAGCCGGAGACGGCCAAGTTCCTTGCCTATCCCGACACCAAGGCAACCGATCTCGGGCTGTTCACGCCGGACTGGAAGTTCATCGTTCCGCGCCGCGGTCCCTGGCTGGAGCGCTATAATCAGGTGTTCACGAGCTAGGCAGGCTGCCATGAGGTCTTCCGAAGTCAGGCTTCACCGCCTCAGCAAGGAATACAACCGCACCGTTGCGGTCGACGACGTGTCGCTCGCGATCGAGCCCGGCCACATGGTCGCGCTGCTTGGTCCGAGCGGGTGCGGCAAGACGACCTGCCTTCGCATGATCGCGGGGCTGATCCGTCCGACATCCGGCGACGTCTTCGTGAACGACAAGAGGATGACCAACGTTCCGGTGCACCGCCGCAACGTCGGGATGCTGTTCCAAAACTACGCGCTGTTTCCTCATCTGACCGTCGAGGAGAACATCGCATTCGGCCTCGAGATGCGCGGGATCACAAAGGCGGATGCCGCAAGGAAGGTCAGTGAAGCCCTCAATCTCGTCCAGTTATCCAGCTTCGGGAAGCGCTATCCGGCGCAACTCTCAGGCGGTCAGCAACAGCGCGTCGCGCTGGGGCGCGCCCTGGTGATCGAGCCGGCGATGCTGCTGCTCGACGAGCCGCTGGGGGCGCTCGACAAGGGACTTCGCGAGAGCATGCAGGTCGAGTTGCGTGCCCTTCAGCGCAGGCTCGGCCTGACCACCATCATGGTGACCCACGACCAGGACGAAGCCCTGACGATGGCAGACAAGATCGTGGTGATGCGCGATGGCAAGCTCGAGCAGGTCGGCTCAGCCACTGAGATCTACCAGCGCCCGACCTCGAAATTCGTCGCGAAGTTCATCGGTGCTTCAAATCTGTTTGAAGGCCTTGTTGAGCAGCGAAACGGGAGCGGAGCGGTCATTCGGGTGTCGCCCGAATTGAGCCTTCAGGTTGACCAGATTCCACCATCGGCGACCGACGTCATGATTTCGATCAGGCCTGAAGCAATTGTGGTCGAGAAGGCCGTTCAGGGGACGGCGATGCAACGTGCAAACAGCGTGACGGCGCGTGTCGACCAAGCCATCTATCGAGGCTTCGTCAGTCATTATTATCTTAAAACAGAGAGTGGCGAGCAGATCATCGTGTTCGAGCAGAATCAGTCGCAACAGGCGGGACTTCGATACGCGGTGGGCGAAGAGGTTGTTGCGCGGTGGGAAACTCCGAGCAATCACGTTATTGCGCGCCACTGAAGCTCGGGGCGAGCGCCGAATGTACCGCCGCGGACCGCTACGATCGGTATCCGTGCGGACGTGTGGTGGAAGAACGGGGCCAACCAGTCGTCCTGCGGGCAATCGACATCGCTTATACCCGCAGATGAACATCGTGTTGGATCGGCATCCGCTGCTTGGCTAGACTCAAAAAGTGGCAGCGCGGTGGGCGTTGGACTGGCGAGGCGTTCTTGTCGATTAATCAACCCGGCGCTCCCTTTGTGGGCGCGATCGAGAAAAGCCCGAAGATCAGCCTGATCGGCACACTGGCGATGCTGATTGAGGCGCCGGGTGATTTTGACATGACTCAGCAAGGACGCGTCTGGGCCCTGGCTGATGCGCTATCGTCCTGGCCGAACGTCCAGGAGGCTGTCATTGGCGTCACCAATGTGTTGCTGGTATTTGAGCAGCCGCCTGACGATATCGGCGTGCTCAGCGCTTCAGTAGTCGAGCTGTGGCACCGTCTGCCAAGCCGCATGGCGGACGGAAAGCTCATCGAGATTCCTGTCGTCTATGGCAGTGAGTACGGATTCGACCTGCCTGCGGTCGCCATGCGCGCGGGATTGTCCGAACGGGAAGTCATCAGGATCCATAGCGACGGCGAATATACGGTCTGCGCGGTCGCGAGTTCGCCGGGGTTCGGTTACCTTCATGGCCTTGATCCGCGCATCTACATGTCACGGAAGTCCGTACCTTCGCTGAACATGAGCGCGGGCTCGGTAACCATCGGCGGGATGCAGACCGGCGTCGCAGTCCTGACCAGTCCAAACGGGTGGAATGCGATCGGCTGGGCCTCGGTTGCGATGTTCGATCCAGAGCGGACCCAGCCGTCTCTCATGCTGCCGGGTGACCGCGTTAGGTTCAGGATCGATCGGATCGAACTGTGATCGAGATATTGACCAGCCATGCGTTCAACACCATCCAGGATCGGGGCCGCCATGGCGCGCGCAGCCTCGGCGTGAGCACGTCAGGAGCCATGGATCCCGTCGCGCTCGAGGCCGGCAACGCGCTGCTCGGCAACGATCGCGATGCCGCCGGCATCGAGATCCAGACGTTCCCTTTCCGGCTGCGATTTTCGCGCGACACCACGTTTGCGCTCACCGGTGCCGATCATGACGCCACATTGGCAGGCGTTACTGTTCCATCATGGTGGTGCAGGCGGGCCAAGGCGGGCGATATCCTCTCGATCAGCGCGCCCAGGCGTGGCGCACGCGTCTACGTGACGTTTGGAGGGGGCATCGACTTGCCGCGCGTGCTGGGCTCGCGCAGCACCCATTTGCGCGCCGGATTCGGGGGGATGGAAGGACGCGCCTTGCAAGCCGGCGACATCGTGCCGGTGGGTGCGACACAGCGCGCGGACGACGGCCGCGTCGATTTTGGCGTCGAACCGCCCGATGTGGCGACCGCAGGCAGTGGTCTGCCGAAGGAGCGCGTGCTGCGGGTGCGTGTCATGCGAGCTGGCGAGCACGATCTATTTTCGGAGGCGATGCGGGCGACGTTCTGGTCCACGACATGGAAGATCAGCGCGCGGAGCGATCGGGGCGGATACCGTCTCACCGGAGGCAAGCTGACATTGGACGTTCCGGTCGAGATGCGCTCGCATGGCGTGGTGGCTGGCGTCGTGCAAGTGCCGCCGGCCGGCGAGCCGATCATCCAGATGAGCGACGCCAACACGGCAGGCGGCTATCCGAAGATGGCCGCCGTGATCCAGGCCGATCTCTGGCGCCTCGGCCAGGCGGCGCCAGGGTCGTTCATCGCCTTCAGCGAGGTCAGCTACCAGGACGCGGTCGCGGCCATGGCTCCCGTCAATGATTACCTCGCCAGGTTGCGAGCGACCGCGGATCTCTATCGAGCGCTTTAAGTGGACGTCAACAAGAACAAGAGCGGGTTGCGAACATGAAGATCGGCATCAATTCAGACATGGGCGAAGGCTTCGGCAACTATCGCATCTGCGACGACGAGGCGCTGATGGGCATCATCTCGTCTGCCAACGTGGCGTGCGGTTTCCACGCCGGCGATCCCATCATCATGGATCGGATGGTCCGCCTGGCGAAGCAGAAGAGGGTTGAGGTCGGCGCTCATCCGGGGCTGCCCGATCTGCTCGGGTTTGGCCGCCGCGTGATCCAGATGGACGCCGCCGAACTCGAGAAGCACATGGTCTATCAGATCGGCGCGCTGCAGGCGATTGCGACCAATGCCGGCCACCGCGTGACCCACGTCAGCTTCCATGCCGCGATGGGCAACATGGTGAATGCGGATCCGGACATGGCCGCCGTCGTCGCCCGCGCCATCGCCACCATCGATCGTGATTTCATCGTTTTTTCCCAGCCTGACGCCGGGATCGTGCGCGCCGCGCGCAAGGTCGGCCTGCGTGTTCTGACGCTGTTTCTGGCCGATCGCGCCTATGACGAGAACGCTCATCTGGTGTCCCGCAAGCTTCCCAATTCCGTCATCACCTCGCCCGAGGCCGTGGCCGAGCGGGTTCAGCGGTTCCTTGACAGCGGAACGGTGAAGACGATCGAAGGTAAATCGATCAAGGTCGAGGCGCGCTCGATCCTGATCCACAGCGACACCCCCGGATCGGTCAATCTCGCCGGCACGGTGCGCCGCGTGATCGAGCAGGGCGGCGGCGAAGTCACGCCCGCAACCGTATTGCTTAATTGATCGGGCTGCTCTCGGCGAGCGGGCGGATGCGCGCAATCGGTGTGCCGTAGCCGACCATTGCGCCGGTCTCGGCGATCACGGCATCGACGGTGCCGGCGGCCGGGGCAACGACGGGTGCATACAGCAATCCGATCTTGACCAGGCCGATGATCGCACCGGCCTCGATGCGCTGGCCAGGCGCGACGAACGGCTTGTCCCGCCAGGGATGAGCCGCGAGGAAATGTCCTGCGACATCGGCCTTCGCAATGATGGGGTTGTCTCCGGTGGGATCGGCCGCGGCGGCAAGCCTCGGAGACGCAGCCCTCCGAGCGGCCGTGTCCATGACAAGCTTCAAGGACTGTCCCGGCTCCTCGATCTCGATCGCCTCGACACCGGACCTCTCGAGGATCTGCGCCAGACGCTCGATGTCGGTCATCTCTATCGGCATGTTCGGATCTCCTCGACAAGACGCACGCTGGCCCTGAGCCGATCGAGATAGGCGGACATCTCGGCCTCGGCCGCCAGTGCGTCGGCATAGGCGGTCTGCTCGAACCGCAATTTCGCGCCGAGCCTCGCCTGCCCGACGCGCCACAGGTCCGCCCTGATCACGGTCGCGATCTTCGGATAGCCGCCGGACGTCTGCGCGTCGCGCATCTGGATGATGGGCTGTCCGTTTGGCGGAATCTGGATGACGCCGGGGACGATGCCGTGAGAGCGTTTCTCGATCGGCGCCTTCGGCTTCACGGCGGGACCTTGCAGACGGTAGCCGTAACGGTTGCTCTGCGGCGTGATCTTCCAGCTGCTCGACCAGAAGCGCTGCTGCGTGGCGGCGTCGAACGCGTCATATTCGCCGGCGATCACGACCCTGACGATGGTCTCTTTCGCGGATGCGTTCGACCGTGCAAGCGTGATATCGGCCGGCTCGACTCCGAGCTCGCCGACGGTCGCGGTGGACACGGCGCAAGGCAGGATATCGCGGGGCTGCAGCGGCCGTCCGTGAAAGCCGCCGAACTCGCCACGAAACTGCGTGCTGCGCGATCCCAGCACCACAGGCACGTCGATGCCGCCGACGACGGTCAGATAGCTTCGCGCGCCGCGGGGCATCGCCTTGATGCTCAGAATGTCTCCGGCGCGGGCGTGCGACCGCCACCATGGCGGGATTGTGCGTCCTGCGATCTCGGCCTCGACCCCGGCGCCCGTGAGCGCGAAGGTCATGTCCCGGCCGAAGCGGAGCCTGAACGGCAGCATCGGGATTTCGATGCCGGCGGCGTTCTCGTCGTTGCCGAGAAGGACGTTGCCGGCGCGCAGGGCGACGTCGTCCATCGCGCCCGACGTGCCGACTCCAAAGCGGTATTGGTCGAAGCGGCCCAGGTCCTGCACGCTGGCCGGACCGACGACTGACAGGATCTCGATCAACGGATCACCCGTTCAATCTCGAAGCGAATGGTATCGCCCGGCGCGAGCGCGGCCGGTGTCGGCCAGGACGGATCGAAGAACGTCCAGGTGGTGTGCCCGATGGCGTGCCAACCGCTGGGGCCGGGCGATGCGGAGACGCCGGTCTGCGATCCGCCGATGGACACCGAGCCGCCCGCGGAACGCTGTAGCGGCGTCTCACGCCGCGGCATAGTGATGCGCGGATCCATGCCGCCGAGATAGCAGTAGCCGGGATGGCTGCCGAGTGCGAACACCGTGTAGAGCGGCGCGGCATGGATCGACACCACGTCGTCGACCGACAGGCCGCAATGATTGGCGACCGCCTGAAGCGACGATCCGATCTCACCGCCATAGGTGACCGGCAGCCTGATCTCGCGACCGTCGATCGCGAGGCCATCCGTTTCGTCCCAGCCGTCGTTGAGGGCGGCGATCAAGGTATCTAGCTCGCGGGGCGGCGTCTCGAAGGTCAGCATCAGGTTGGTGATGCCGGGAATCGCCTCGCGGATCCCCGGCCATTTCGACGCCGTCGCTGCCAGCGACCAGATGCGCCGCTGATGCGGCAGGTCGAACGCCCCAGGCGCCTCGAACAGGAGGGCCGAGGTCCCGAGCAGGCTGAACCGCGGTCGGTTGGGCGTCGTCATTGCGCGGCCACCCGCGCATTCATCCAGTACTCAAGATGATGAATGTCGTAGCCGCCGCGGCAGAACGTCGTATCCGAGAGGATCGCCTGATGCAACGGCACATTGGTCCGGATGCCGTTGACGCGCAGTTCAGACAAGGCAACGCGCGCACGCGCCAAGGCTTCATCGCGGGTGCCGCCATGGGCGATCAGCTTGCCGATCAGCGAGTCATAGTGACGCGGAACGGTGGCGCCCGCGGTGATATGGGAATCGACGCGGATGCCGATGCCGCCGGGAACGTCCCAGCGCGTCACTGTGCCAGGCGAGGGCGCGAAGGTGGCGGGGTCTTCGGCATTGATGCGAAATTCGATCGCATGACCCACACGCGCGATGTCGTCTTGCGAGATCCCCAGCGGCTCGCCTCGCGCGATCCGGATCTGCTCCTTGACGATGTCGATCCCCGTCGTCATCTCGGTGACGGGATGCTCCACCTGGACGCGCGTGTTCATCTCGATGAAGAAGAACTGCCCGTCCTCGTAGAGGAATTCGAAGGTGCCGGCGCCGCGATAGCCGATCCGCCGGCAGGCTTCGACGCAAGTTAAGCCCACTCGTTCGACCAGCGCGCGGTCGATGCCGGGCGCGGGAGCTTCCTCGACGACCTTCTGGTTCCTGCGCTGTAGGGAGCAATCGCGGTCACCGAGCCAGAGATGATTGCCGTGCTGATCGCACAGCACCTGGATCTCGATATGGCGGGGCTTTTCGAGGAATTTCTCGATGTAGACCGCAGCGTTCTTGAAGGCTTTGCTCGCCTCCGCGCGCGTCAGCGCGAGCGCCTCGTCCAGTCCGCCTTCGTTGCGCACGACCCGCATGCCGCGGCCGCCGCCGCCACCGGCGGCCTTGATGATCACGGGGTATCCGATTTCTCGCGCGATCGCGCGCACTTCCGCCGGATCATCCGGCAGGGCGCTATCCGGCCCGGGCACGCAAGGGACGCCGGCCGTCCGCATTGCGCGCTTGGCCGCGACCTTGTCGCCCATGGTCCGGATGCAATCCGCAGGAGGGCCGATGAAGGTGAGACCGGCGCGCGCAACCCGATCGGCGAACTCTGCACTCTCCGAGAGGAATCCGTAGCCCGGGTGAATCGCCTGGGCACCGCTGACTTCAGCGGCGAGCAGGATCGCCGCGGCATTCAAATAGGTGCTGCTCGCAGGCGCCGGCCCGATGCAGAGCGCCTGGTCGGCGAGCGCGACATAGCGCGCGTCGCTGTCCGCCTCCGAGTGAATGACGACCGTCTTGAGACCCATGGCCCGACAGGCGCGCTGGATGCGAAGTGCGATCTCACCGCGGTTGGCGATCAGGACCTTGTCGAACATCAGGAGGAACCCGCAGGGTCGATCCGAAATAGAGCCTGCCCCGCTTCGATCTCGTCACCGTTCTCCGCAAGGATGGCAAGCACGACACCGGGGGCCTGGGCGGCGATGTCGATGAAGGTCTTCATCGCCTCGATGATGCATATCTTCTGCCCGGCCTCGATCCTCGCGCCGACCTCGACCAGCGGTGGCTCATCCGGCGCCGCAGCCCGGTAGAAGACGCCATGCATCGGCGCGGGCACGACAACGTCGGCTGTGGCCGAGGCGGGAGCTTCGGGAGGAGGGCTCTCTTGGCGATTGAGGGCGGGAGCCGGTGCCGGGACCGGGGGCGCTCCCGCAGACGCGCGCTTGAGGATGCGAATGCGGGTTCCGTCCTGCGTAAGGTCCAGCTCCGCGATGGAGGAGCGTGCAACCAGAGCCACGAGTTGTTCGATTTTGGGGAGGTCCACAGTCACGCTCCGCGTTGACGGCAGGTCGAGTTCGGGGCGTTCATGCGTTACTCTGCCGGAGGCCGGCTCTTCTGCGCGAAATTGAGGCCGCCGACGACTTGCTGGGTCGGCAGGACTTCCATGAAGGCGACATTCATGCGCGCCGGCGATCCAACCGCGAACGCGATCGAATTGGCGATGTCCTCGGGCTGGAGTGCATCATAATCGTCGAAGAAGCGGCGCTTGGCTTCGGCCAGATCACCCAGCAGCCGTCCGAAAACTTCAGTCTCGACCCGGGCCGGCGAAATCTCGGTGACGCGAACCCTGGTTCCGAAGAGGTCAACGCGCAATTGCTGCGACAGCGAGTGAATGCCCGCTTTCGTGGCATGATACACGGTGTTTCCACCGCCAAATGCGTAGTGGCCGGCGATGGAGGAGATGTTGACGACATGGCCGCGGTCGCGGCGCGCCATGCCCGGCACGACGAGCCGCGTCAGATGCAGCACCGCGCGCAGATTGACGTCGATGAGCGCATCGACATCCTCCGGCGTCGTGTCCAGGATATTGCCGCGCCGGGACTGGCCGGCGTTGTTGACCAGGACGTCGAACTCGGTTGACTTCGCCAGTGCCGCAAGCGCGTCGAGGTCGCTGATGTCCACGGCGCAGGGGCGGCATCCGGTCTCCGTGGACAGGGCGTTCAGGCGAGCGGCATCGCGTGCCACGGCGTAAACTTCGAGCCCTTCCGCACTCAGGCGGCGAACCGTCGCAGCGCCGATCCCCGAGGACGCGCCCGTCACCAGGGCCGTTCGATAGTCCGAAAATCCCATCCACAGGGCTCCTCTGCTACCGTCCAACCCCCAATGGCGTCGGCTGCAACGCGAGCGGCGGACGAGTGCAGCACTACCTATAGGCCCCTCAGGTTCCAGGTGGTAAGAACATTTCCTTCTGATCCCATAGCTTCAGCCTATTGCTGCTGCATTGCTCCCTGTCTGGATATCCGGAGGCGCCGTATTGGATACGAAACGTTTGGAGGCATTCATCAAGGTCGTGGATCTTGGCAGCATGACGAGCGCGGCAAAGGTGTTGAATGTTGCGCAGCCGGCCTTGAGCCAGCACATTGCGAGCCTGGAGGCGGATTTCAAGTGCAAGCTGCTCGATCGCAGCGCCCGCGGAGTCAAGCCTACCGAGGCCGGGCGAATCCTCTATCGCTATGCCAAGTCGATTCAGCGGCAGATCGAAGAGGCCCGGCGCGCTATTCTGGACAACAAGCCGGAGTTGACCGGCAACGTCACGATCGGTCTGGCCCCGCTCAGCTCGGCGACATTACTTGCGGCGCCGCTACTGGCGCAGGTCCGCGAACGCTTTCCCGGCATCGTGCTGCACATCTACGACAGCTTCGGGATCGTGCTCAGCGAAATGATGCTGAAAGGCGGCCTGGACATGGCCGTCCTTTACGGCGATCGTCCGGTGACCGGTCTCGATTACAAGCCGCTGATGCAGGAGCCCTTCTTTTTCGTCGCGCCGCGCGGCATGCTTCCGGAGCAGCCGCAGTCGGACAGCGTTTCCGCGGCGGAGGTCGCGCAGTTCGACCTCATTCTTCCGTATCGTGAATCCTTTCTGCGGCAGGCGGTCGAGCGGGTCTGCGCCGAGGTTGGGCTCCGGCCGCGCATTGTCGCCGAAATCCATTCGCAATCGACCCTCTGCTCCGCGATTGCGGCCGGAATGGGCGCCACCGTGCTGCCCCTCTCCATCGCGAACGCGCTGCCGAACCAGGACGAGCTCTGCATTCGCAGGATCGATGCGCCTGCGGCCTCGCTTCGGATGTCGCTCTGTATCTCGGACAATGCGGCTTTGTCCGACTCTGCTTTCGCCGTCTACAAGGTTCTGTTGGAGATCATCGGCGAAAGGTGGGGCACCTCGCCCGGAGGGCTCTTCCAGAAGCCGCTTGCCTCGACACCTTAGCAAGGACATTCATTTCGATCGGGATGGGGCCGCCGTCCACCTGTCGGCGACGGGTGAAACGTCGCGACAATGCGCGCGACCTATAACGAAACGCAATGCGGCAATCCTGAAATATGAATTTGCCGCCTCAAGGCGGTTGGGTATGGAGGTGTAACGGAGATCGTGGGCGCAAGGAGGTTACCATGGTGCATGTGATCAGGACATTCGATCGGCCAGCCGCCGAACTTGTCGAGCGCATCAAGCAGTTTCCTCCGTCCACCCTGCACGAGGCGCAGGGGCGATCGGGCGCGCTGAGCTCCCGCATCAAGCCGATCTATCCCGGGATACGCGCCTGTGGGCCGGCGCTGACGGTGAGCTGCCATCCGGGCGACAACATGATGCTGATCACGGCGATTTCGCTGGCCAAGCCGGGCGACGTGCTTGTGGTGAGCGCAGGCGATCATCCCGAGCAGGGCGGCTTCGGCGAGGTGTTGGCGACGGCCTGCGTCGCCAAGGGTATTGTCGGCCTGGTCACGGATGCCGGCGTTCGCGACGGACCGGCGGTGCGCGACACCGGCTTCAACGTCTTCTCCTACGGCCTCTGCATGAAGGGCACCGTCAAGGAGACCCTCGGCTACATCAATCAGCCGATCGTCATCGGCGGGATTGCCGTCCGTCCCGGCGATATCGTGAGTGCCGATGATGACGGCGTCGTGATCGTGCCCAAGGAGAATATTGCGGACGTTTGCGTCAAGTCGGCGGCACGCGAGGAGAAGGAAGCCGGCGTGATGAAGGCGCTCAAGGCCGGCGGAGATATTCTCGAGCTGTCCGGCATCGGCAAGGTGCTGGAGGGCAAGGGCTGCACCTTTGCCTGAGCGATTACGCGCCGCAAGCGCGCAATGATGGGAGATCAGGTGTCAGCCATTCTCGGCTCGGGGGAGCATCGCTACCGCGTCGTCGACTATTGGGCGAAACTGCCCGATGGCTGGCAGCTCACCGATGTCGCCTCCGTCGCGGTCGACAGCCGCGACCGCATCTACGTGTTCAACCGCGGCGCCCATCCGATGGTGGTGCTCGACCGTGAGGGCAACTTCTTGCGCAGCTGGGGTGAAGGCCTGTTCTCGCGTGCCCATGGCCTGCACATCGATGCGGACGACCATCTCTATTGCACCGATGACGGTGACCACACCGTGCGCAAATGCTCGCCCGACGGCAAGGTGCTGCTGACAATCGGCATCCCCGAGAAACCGGCGCCATTCATGAGCGGCGATCCCTTCCATCGCTGCACCCATACGGCGCTGTCGCCGAAGGGCGAGATCTACGTCTCCGACGGCTATGGCAATGCCCGCGTGCACAAGTTCACGCCGGACGGCAAGCTGATCAAGAGCTGGGGTGAGCCGGGCACCGACCCCGGCCAGTTCAACATCGTGCATAATATCGTCACCGACGCCGACGGCTGGATCTACGTTGCCGACCGCGAGAACCACCGCGTGCAGGTGTTCGATGGCAACGGCAAATACGAGACGCAGTGGAATAACCTGCACCGGCCCTGCGCGCTGTGCTGTTGCGGTGGCGGCAAGAGCCCGACCTTCGTGATCGGCGAGCTCGGGCCCGCCATGGCCGTCAACCGCAAGGTGCCCAATCTCGGCCCGCGGCTGTCGATCGTGGACGCAAAGGGCAACCGCATCGCGCGGCTCGGCGGCGAGGATGGCCCCGGTCTTGCGAGCGGCAAATTCCTCGCGCCGCATGGCATCGCACTGGACTCCAGGGGCGACATGTATGTCGGCGAGGTCGGCGTCACCGACTGGAAGACCAATTTTCCGGACGAGGACATGCCGGCCGTGGTCCGCACAACGCGTTGCTTGCAGAAGCTGGAGCGCGTAGCGGACGTTCCTCGCTAAAGGCGAACCCCGACGGCAGGCCGGGCGCGGCCGGCAGAAATCTAATCATCCCAACGTGTTCCGACGGCTGCCCTGCGCCGGCGCTGCGTCCGGTTGCCATATCGTCCCGTGCTGTGGATATATTGGCGCATCGTCATAACCGGGGCTAGGGTGTGTCGCCGCGCCTGAATTTTCGTCAGATCGAGGCTTTCCGCGCGGTCATGCTCACCGGCACGACGATCGCGGCTGCCAATATGCTCAACACGACGCAGCCCTCAATCAGTCGCTCGCTTGCACAGATTCAGTCGGCGGCGAAACTCAAGCTGTTCGAACTCGATCGTGGCCGACTGCGTCCGACGCCAGAAGCTGTCATGCTGTTTGAGGCCGTGCAGCGGAATTTTCTCGGCCTGGAGGCCATCGAAGAGACGGTGGCGTTGCTGCGACGCTCGGGCATCGGCCGGCTGCGCGTGGCCTGTACGCCGGCGCTCGGCATGAGCGTTATGCCCGCCGTCATGGCGAGATTCAAGGTTCGTCAGCCTGACGTTCACATCACCCTCAGGACGATCAGCTCCTACGACGTCCGCGAGGGATTGTTGAACGGGCTGTACGACCTCGGTGTCACGACCAATTCGCTTCAGCTCGAGGGTGCGCAGCTCCAGACCAAGGTCGTCGATCAGGTGGCCGCGGTCTGCGTGATGAGCCGCTCGCACCGGCTGGCGACGCATGCGCATGTCGGGCCGCGCCATTTCCAGTCCGAGACGTTGTTGACACTGGACCGGCAGGACGATCTGAGTGACGAGTGGCGGCGGGCGCTTGCGCTGGCGAAGGTGGTGCCAAGCTCGATGATCGAAACGACCTATTCGGCAACCATCTGCCGTCTCGCCGAGGTCGGCGCCGGAATCGGCGTGGTGAATCCATACATTGCGTCCGTGTTCTCGGACCGGCTGCGCGTGGTCCCGGTCAAGCCGACGATTGGCGTCAAGATATTCGTAGCCTATCCCCGGCACGTCGCGATGTCGGCCCTCGCTTCCGAGTTCATCACGCAGATCAGCGATCAGTTCAGGAACGACCCGCGACCATCCCGGAGCGGAAAACGCTGAACGTTCGACCGGGGACGCCGGGGCTTGCGATCTCCTCACCCGGCCGGAGCGCCGGCCGCTCTGAAGCATGTATATCATTCCTGCATAGTACAGGCTCGCAAATCTATTGGTCGTGATAACCGCGCTATGCCAAGTATCGCTCCGGGCCCGCAAGGTGCGCGGGTTGTGCCGGGATAGACGTTACTCTTTCAAGAGGAGCCTCAACGGTGAGGTTGATTTCGGTCGTTCTATCCTTCGTCCTGTGCAGCCCCTTCTATCTCTCAACGGCTCGCGCCAATCAGATGCGCATGATCGTTCCGTTCGCGGCCGGCGGCACGGCCGATGTTCTCGGACGCATCGTCGCGCAAGAGCTTGGTGCGCTCACCGGCAACCAGGTAGTGGTCGAAAACCGCCCAGGCAGCGGCGGCAATATCGGCGCGGATTCGGTGGCGCGCGGGCCGGCCGACGGTTCGGTCCTGTTGCTCGGCACGATCGGGATTCATGCCGCAAGCAAGATCTACCGAACCCTGCCATACGATCCGAACAGGGATCTTCAGCCGGTCACGATTCTTGCCGAGGTTCCGAACGTGCTCATCGTGCATCCGTCCGTTGCGGCGAAGGATGTCAGGGAGTTCTTGGCGCTGGCCAAGGAGAAGCCCGGCGCGCTCAATTTTGGATCGGCCGGCAATGGTTCGTCGACGCACATGATCGCGGAATTGTTCAAGCTGAAAGCCAAAGTGGATCTGACGCACGTCCCTTACCGGGGAAGCGCTCCGGCATTGAACGACCTTGTCGCGGGGCAGATCCAGCTCATGTTCGAGAATTTGCCGACGGCATTGCCGTTCATCGAGAGCGGCACGGTCCGCGCGCTGGGCGTCACCAGTGCAGCCCGGTCTGCGAGCCTGCCGTCCCTGCCGACGATCGCCGAAGCTGGCGTTCCCGGATACGATGCGACGGCCTGGTTCACTATCGCGGTTGCCGGCGGTGTTTCACCCGCAACGGTCGGGAAGCTCAACGCGGACATTTGCAAGGTCCTCGCTGAGCCGGAGGTGGTCGAGCGCTTCAAGAAGCTCGGCGCAGCCATCGTCGGCAACAGCGTGGCGGACGCCAAGGCGTTCGTCGCCGGCGAAACCGCGAAGTGGAATAACGTCATTGAAACCGCGCAGATCAAGATCGATTGAGCGCGCACCGCCAGGAATACGCCGTGTCCATGCCCCTCTCGCGCTTCACTGTCCTTGATCTCACGCGGGTTCGTTCGGGCCCTCTTGCGGTCCGCCAGCTCGCCGACTGGGGTGCCAATGTCATCAAGATCGAAGCACCCGAGGTCGTCGACAGCTCGAAGGGCATGGGCGGCGAACGCGACGGCTCCGATTTCCAGAATACGCACCGGAACAAGCGCAGCATCACCCTCAATCTCAAACGGCCGGAAGGGCGTGAGCTCTTCTATTCGCTCGTTGCGAAGGCGGACGTGGTCGTCGAGAATTACCGCCCCGACGTGAAGGAGCGTCTCGGCATTGACTACGAGCGCCTCAGAGCCGTGAACAGGCGCATCGTGCTCGCCAGCATATCGGGCTTCGGGCAGTTCGGACCCTATGCGCGCCGTCCTGGCTTTGATCAGATCGCGCAAGGGATGGGCGGGCTGATGTCCGTGACGGGGTTGCCGGGGCAGGGGCCGGTGCGGGCCGGCATTCCAGTCGCGGACCTGTCGACGGGCCTTTACGCAGCCATCGGCATTCTGATTGCGTTGCTGGAACGCGAGGCTTCCGGTGAAGGTCAATGGGTGCACACCTCCCTCCTGGAGGCGCAGATCGCGATGATGGATTTCCAGGCGACGCGATGGCTGATCGACAAAGAGCGCCCGGGACAGGCCGGCAACAACCATCCGACCAGCATTCCAACAGGCCTGTTTCGTGCGCGTGATGGCGTGCTCAACCTCGCGGGCGGCGGCGAATCCATGTGGCGCCGGATATGCTCCGCATTGGAGCTGGGCGATGTGGTGGACCGGCCGGAATTTTCGTCGGAAGAGCTGCGATCGAAGAACCGTGACGCGCTGAACGCGATCCTTCAGGAGCGTTTCATTCAGGAGCCGGTCGGCCATTGGGTCCGCCTCCTCAACCAGGCCGGGGTGCCCTGTGGTCCGGTCTATGGCATCGACGAGATGTTCTCCGATCCCCAGGTCGAAGCACTCGATATGCGTCTGCGGGTGCAGCACAAGAGGCTTGGCGCTCTTGATCTGATTCGCAGCCCCGTTTCGCTCAGCCGCGGAACGAGGCGGGTCGAAGCGACGCCGGAGCGTGGAGAGCACACGGATGCCGTGTTGAAGGAATTCGGCGTGACATTCGAACAAATCGCCTCCTTGCGCGCGCAGAACGTCATCTAGGCTTACCGGACCGGTGAAATGATCTTGCAGTCTTTGCAGCTCACGACAAGCGACGGGGTGTCAACGCTGACCCTGAACAATCCGGCGAAGCACAACGCGATTAATTTCGCGATGTGGCAGGCGCTGCCGGACCTGTTGCAGAAGGTTGCGGCGGACCAGACCGCACGGGTCCTGATTCTGACCGGCGCCGGCGATCGCGCCTTTTGCTCCGGCAATGATGTCTCCGAATTCGACCACGTACGCAGCACGCCGGCGCAGATCGAGCGCTACAACGGGCTTCAACGAACCGTCTGCGAACGCCTTGCGAAACTGTCGAAGCCAACCATCGCCATGATCGACGGCCATTGCCTCGGTGCCGGACTGGAGTTCGCTCTTCTGTGCGACTTCCGCTATTGCACGCCGGCTTCCCGGTTCGCGGTGCCGGCCGTCAAGCTGGGACTGCCGTATCGCTACGAGGATATCGTCAAGGTACTCGATGTGATCGGGCCGTCGCGCACGCGGGAGATGGTCCTGGGCGGGCGCCAGATTGACGGCGCGAGAGCCGCGGACATCGGTCTCGTGCATCGGCTCGCCGCTTCGCGTGAGGCGCTTGTCCGCGAGGTCGCCGACCTGGCGGGTGAGCTTGCCATGGCGGCGCCGCTTAGCCTCGCTGCGGCGAAACTGACCATCAACGAGGCGCTGCGACGCGATGCGGCCGCGGACCTCGCGCTCTGTCAGAAGTTGGCCGACGAGGTCTATGCCAGCCATGATTACTCTGAAGGCCGGGCCGCTTTCGCGGCCAAGCGCAAGCCGAGATTTGAAGGGCGTTGATGGACCTCGCCGGGACCTGCGTGACGAATCAAGGGATTGTGGACGATATTCATGAGCTACCGGATTGCGATCGATATTGGCGGCACGTTCACGGACGGCGTCATTGAAAATGCAGCCACAGGCGAGGTGCGGCTGGCCAAGCGCTTGACGACCCAGGCCGATCCGGGGGAGGCGCTTGCCGATGTGGTCGACGACCTGCTTGCCGCTGTCCGTCCGTTCAACGGAAGCGGCAGCCCGTCGGGCGCCGTGACCGAAGTCGTTCACGGCAGCACCCTGGTGACCAATGCGCTGATCGAGCGCAAGGGCGCCAGGACGGCGCTAGTCGCGACCGCGGGCACCGCCGATGTCATCGATATCGGCCGCGAGGTGCGCTACGATCTCTACGATCTCGACATCCAGATGCCGAAGCCGCTGGTCGAGCGCGAGCACCGGTTCGAGCTTGCCGAGCGGATCGCCGCTGATGGCGCCGTCCTTGCCGCGCCGGGCCAGGCGGAGATCGACGCCGTGGTCGAGAAGCTGAGACGATCCGGCGCTCAATCCGTCGCGGTCTCGTTCCTGCATTCCTGTGTCAATCCGGAGAACGAGATCCGCGTGGGCGATGCGCTCAGGGCCGCTCTGCCGGATATCGCGATCTCGCTGTCGTCCCGGGTTGCCCGCGAAATCCGCGAGTACGAACGGACGACGACGGCCACGGCAAATGCGTTTGTTCAGCCGATCGTCGCAAAATACCTGAACGAGCTGTCGGCACGGCTCCGGCAGGCCGGCATCGATGCGCCGTTGCGCATCATGGTGTCGAGTGGTGGCTCGACGTCGGCCGGCATCGCAGCCGAGGTGCCCATCACGACGCTGGAGTCGGGGCCGGCCGGTGGCGTATTGAGCGCGGCCAATGCCGGGCGCGCCGCGGGGTTTGACGATGTTCTCGCCTTCGACATGGGCGGCACCACCGCAAAGATCTGCACAGTGGTGGCTGGTGCACCCTCGATCGTGCACGCGTTCGAGGCCGCCCGGGTCCGCCGCTTCAAGAAGGGCAGCGGCCTGCCGCTTCTGATCGCCAGCATCGATCTCATCGAAATCGGAGCCGGCGGTGGCAGCATCGCGCGCATCAGCGATCTCGGTCTCTTGACGGTGGGGCCCGACAGCGCCGCCGCCGATCCCGGACCTGCCTGCTATGGACGAGGCGGCAGAAGTGCGACGGTGACCGACGCCGACCTGACGCTCGGCTATCTCAACGCAGGCTTCTTCCTCGGTGGCCGGATGACGCTCGATGCGTCCGCCACCCAGGCCGCGCTACAGCGGCTCGGCGATCGTCTGTCGTTGAAGCTGCTGGAGGTCGCCAAGGGCATTTTCAACGTCGTCAACGAAGCGATGGCGGCTGCGGCGCGTGTGCATATCGCGGAGAAGGCGCAGGATCCGCGTCGCTTCACCATGGTCGCGACGGGCGGCGCCGGGCCCGTTCACGCGGTCGAGATTGCGCGCAAGCTGCGCTTGCCCCGTGTCCTGTTCCCGATTGCGGCCGGGACCGGCTCGTGTCTCGGATTCCTCGCGGCGCCGATCCGCGTCGACCGCTCCTGGTCCAAGCCGCAAGGCCTGGAAACGGTCGATTGGCAGCAAATCGCGACGACACTCGCGGACCTCAAGCGCGAAGCCGAGCAGGAGCTCAATTCCGCACTGACGAGTCCTGCCGACGTCGTGTGGCAGATTTCCCTCGAGATGCGCTATGTCGGGCAGGGGGCGAACCTCACGGTGTCCTTCCCCTGGCGCAGCATCACCCCTGCCTTCGAGGCCGAGCTCGATGCGGCCTTCCGCAAGGCTTATGAAGCCAGTTACGGCGGCGTGCTGCCGGCAGGATCGCTGGAGGTCGTGACCTGGCGCATTGTCGGTGCGACGCGGCAGGACATCAAGCGCTTCGTCTGGCCCACGGGTAACGCCCCGTCTGCGGCGAGGCCCAAGGCCCATCGCGCTATCTTCTGCACGCAAGCCAACAACATGACGGACGTGCCGGTCTACGACCGCTACGCGCTCGGCAGCGGGACGCGGTTGCGCGGCCCCTTGATCCTCGAAGAGTCGGAATCGACCATCGTCGTTCCGGTCGAGGCCGATGTCGAAGTGCTGGGCGACCTCAGTGTGCTGATCCATCTGGGAGGCGAATGATGATTGATCCCATTTCGCTCGAGATCCTCTGGACCAGGCTGGTCAGCCTCGTCGACGAGGCTGCCGCAACATTGGTGCGCACGTCATTTTCGACGATCGTGCGCGAATCGAACGACTACGCCGTCGTGCTGCTCGATCGCGATGCCCGGCTGCTGGCGCAATCGAGTCAGAGCATTCCCTCGTTCATCTGCACACTGCCCGAGACCGTGCGGCATTTTCTCAAACGTTTTCCGCGCGACACGCTGAAGCCCGGGGACATCATGATCACCAATGACCCGTGGCTCGGCACGGGCCACCTTCCCGACATCAGCATCGCGATGCCGGTGTTTCGGGACGGAATAGTGGTGGGATTTGCCGGCAGTGTCGCGCATTCGCCCGATATCGGCGGCCGCCTTCGCTCGCCCGGCAACCGCGACCTCTATGAGGAGGGTCTGCGTATCCCGCCGATGATGCTGATCGCCGCTGGAACCATCAACGAAACACTGCTCGAGATGATCCGCAACAATGTGCGCATCCCCGATCAGGTCTTAGGAGACCTGTGGGCGCAGGTTTCAGCTAATCGTATGCTGGCGCAGCGCCTGCTCGAGATGCTCGACGAGACCGAATGCGATCTCGTCGAGGTCGGTAAGGAAATGTATGCGCGATCCGAATCCGCCATGCGTAGCGCCATTCAGACGTTGCCGGACGGTGACTACGAATATGAGGCAGGGGTGGACGGCTTCATCGAGCCCGTCACGATCAGGTGCCGGATCACAGTCAAGGGCGATGCGCTAGTCGTCGATTACGCCGGCTCATCCCCGCAGTTGCCGCGCGCCATCAATGTCGTACCGATCTACACCTTTGCCTACACGGCCTATGCGCTCAAATGCGTGCTTGCGCCCACCGTCCCGAACAATGACGGCTCGTTCCGGCCCATCACCACCACCGCGCCGTTGGGGTCGATCCTCAATCCGAAATTCCCTGCGGCAGTGAGTGCGCGTGCCATGACCGGCCATCTGCTGCCGACCGCCGTGATGGGTGCGCTCGCCAATGTGGTTCCGGACCGTGTTCGCGCCGCGGCGGGATCGCCGTTGTGGTGTGTGCAGCTCGCCGGCGCGCACGAAGGCCGGCGCTTTGCTGCGACGCTGTTCCTCAACGGCGGTCAGGGGGCCGGCGCGAAAGGGGACGGGTTGCCCGCGCTGAGCTTCCCCAGCAACCTCGCCAATACGCCGATCGAGGTCATCGAATCCCAAGCGCCCATCCGGATCGTACGGCGTGCGCTACGGCGCGGGACTGGCGGGGCAGGCAAGACGCGAGGCGGCGACGGACAAGTCTTCGAACTCGACCTACTGGCTGATGAGCCGGTGGCGATGTCGTTCATGGCTGATCGCCTGCGCACAGCTGCACCGGGCATGCTTGGTGGCGAACCGGGCGCCACCGGCCGTGTGTTGCTCAACGGGGAGCCGCTAGACCCGCGAGAAACGCTCGTGGCAGCGCCGGGTTCGCGGCTAACGCTGGAAACGCCTGGCGGCGGCGGTTTCGGATCCGCGACCGAGTGGACCGGTTGATTCCGCGTCTGCCGAGCGAATTCTATTGCTCGGCAGCTTCGAGCTCGGTCCTACGAACGGCGCCTTTGGCAAGCTGTCAAGATGCGAAGTGTCGAGTTGGGCTGCTCTCCGGTAAGAGAACGGGGCTTCCGAAATAGTGGGTATCGCAACGTAGCGGAGCCGCGCTACTTCTCGAACCGTGGGGTCCGCGATCGGGCAACGGGTCCGTCCGGGCCGCCCGCGGCCCGTACAGCCGCACAGCATTGATCTTCTGGATTTCGACGATGCGACCGCACCTTGTGCCCCCGGAATAAATATTCCAACACCCGGCTAACAGGCAGTGCAAGGAATTACGATGATCGTGCGACGAATGCCCATTCTCGGCCGGTTAAGCCCAGGGCTGCGACCAGCAAGTGCGTCGGAATTCGCCACTGCCGTCGATTCGTAGAGCGATGACTTCCCGAGCGAAGGGCGCAAACGTTGGTAGCTGGGCGATCTCGGATGGATCGCCGCCATAGCTTAGAATCACCCAGCCGGGCCAGTGGATTGCGCGTGTGGACGCATGTGAGGCCTCTCCACGCGGAGCAAGGGCGGTGACCATGCCGTCGTCCAGCCGACGCTTGATCACCTGGTATATGTCGGGATCAGATTTGCTGATCCCGACGTATACCTCGCGTCCATCGGTGTCCACGGTCATGTCGCCATGGCTCGGCCGATGATGTTCGGTCCAGCTCTGCACCAGATCGCCCGCGACTGTAAAGATGAATGCCTCATCCTTTCCGTCGACCCATCGGCTGCATCTGATGTAGCTGCCCAGGGAAGATATCTCGCAAACGCCCTCTCGCCCGGGCAGTTTTCCCACTTCGATGTCCGGAAACTTCTGTCGGTTCACGAGATCATAAGCGAATGCGACGACGACGCCGTCTGCACGTGTGCCCCGCACGGCGACGCGCCGGCCGTCCTGAGAAGGATTCCCCTTCCCTGGTCCGAACTGAAGGCCGCAATAACCCTCGGCCATCAACATGATCTCTTCGGCATTGGTTCGCGGCGTCCAGAGCGAGATCTTGCGCCCGATCACGCATATCATGCGCTCAGTGTCCTGCGGGTGCCATTCGCACTCATCTTCGCGCTGCCGACGGAACAATGGAGCGTATGTCCGCCCGTCAAGAAAGCAGAATCCGTTACAGCCGTTGGCGATCAGAAGCAGAGTTTGGTCGGCGTTCCAGGCCTGTGCACTCGAATATCGGTGGGTGCAATAGGTTCGTTGACAGGCCAAGCCGGCGCCCAGGGGTCCTGGGGTCGTTATCCGGACGATCGTGGTGCCGGTGTCCGGGTCGGTGACCGGAACGAGATCGTCGGGCAAGTTCAGGCTGCTGGCCGCAGCAAGCTTCGCTTTTGTCAGCGTCTGTGCGGCGGCAATGCCTGCCAACGCGAGCACGACGACCGCAGCGCTAGCCAAGCCAATTCGAGTGTAGGGGGACGGAGACATCTGTATCATGCTCCATAACAAGCAAGGGGTCCTGGATCATCCAAGTCGGCAAGCGGCGGACATGATGTTCGAGCCCTGCTGGTCACCACACTCCTGCGGCGACCGGGGATATTGTTCGACAATGCTTCTAGCTGCTAACTCTCAACGCGCATCATGTGAATGCAGGAAACGCCTCGCGGAACGTTGGTGATCCTCGAATAGATTCTGGTCCTCTCGATCGACAGATCATTCCGGCGCGGTTCGTTCCGGGGCGAGTACGGGCACCGCCCGGTACTTCCGACAGGCTTGATGCGCATCAGAACCGGTCAGCCAGGCTAATCCGACTGGGACAGGCCGGCTTCGTGAGGTCCGCGGTCGCGTGGCGCGAGGCTGGGAGCAGCTTCCCGATCGATTGACAACGCCAGCGCGTGCCCATTCGAGACCCGTATCAGTGATCCGTTGTTCATTCCCCAAATTGCGGCCTGCGTCCTATTCTGGACCCGTATCTTTCGCAGGATAGCTTTGACATGAACCTTCACTGTAGCTTCGGCAATATCGATCTTTCGCGCAATGCACTTGTTGGAATTGCCCTCGATCAGATAGGAGAGAATCGCCCGCTCTCGCGGTGATAGATGAGGCGCAATCCGTTCCTCAGCCGCAACGAGGAGATCTGATCGCTCCTCACTCGTTGGCTGCAGCTGAGGCTTGCAGTGGGGACCGCTATCAAGCACGAATGACAGAAATGCCGGGGGAAACACGGTCTCGCCCATCGTCACGAGCTCGATGGACTTGATGAAGGCGTCGCATGAATTGACGTCGACGAAATAGCCACCGGCGCCGGCCTTATAGGCCGAAATCAGCTCGTCCGGCCGGTAGTGGTCCGAAACAATTGCCACGCGGGCGTCTGGATAGTGCTCCCTTACAAATCCGATGTGCTTCAGGGCTAGATCGAATTCGTCGGTGTTGTGGACAATCACAAACAGGAGCTGGTGTGCTTGGAATGTGCTCGGCAGTTCATCGGTACTCGAGGCCGATAGTGCGATATGGAAATCTGCCGCATGCAGTATTCGTGAAATTCCCTCTCGCAGTAGAATGTTTCGTCCGATCAAAACGACTTTGCTGGAATGACGCCTCCTCATACTACCCTCCGCAACCAACGCAACGACACAATGAATGAACAACGCGTAGGAAAGGAACAAAGCAAAGCAAGCTTCCGATCGCCGAAGTGCGGCGTTTCGTTAATATTTACTAGAGGTTAGATCCTTTTTTCCACTTTTTCCTATATATCCTTCGTTATAGGCTAGTTGACCACAATGAAGCAGCGCTGCCGTAGTCGGACAATGACTTGAGAGCGAGCAAGAATACTCATTCAACCTCCGAACGTTCGTCGTGAGCTCGGGCTGGTAGACTCTTCGCGAACGCCTTGGTCCATGTTGATGCTTCGAAACGGCCAATTGGATAGATTGCTCGACCGCGGCTACGGTCTTGACCTCCGGATTCATACGGCCCTTCGACCCGACAAACTTGTTGTATATGCACTCTCAGACTCGTGCAGTCATTTGCCTCATAGATTTCGCTCCGCCGAATGACACTTTTGAGGATTGTTTTTGAGAATTGTTGAAAGTTTGTCTGATCATTCAATGTTGGAGCGGCAAGGGCGGGGAGCTGTAGCTTCAATCGCCGAAATTGGGGGCGGCAGACCAAGGAGCGCCCGATGCGTCGTGCGACTGTAGTTATTGCGGACCGATATCCGGTGGTTTTGCATGGTATGGAAAATGTACTCGGATCAGAACCCGATTTTGAAATCGTTGCGTCCTGCGGCGACGCTGCGAGCTGCATCGCGGCTATTCTGAATCTTGCACCCGACATTGCGATCATGGATGCATCAATGCCGGAGCTGACCCCGCTGATGAACAACTCGCTCGACCGTTCGGACAATCGATCGACGCGCTTGGTGTTCTTCGCAGCCAGCGAGGATTGCGATCTTGTTTTGTCGGGCGCCGCCGCGGAGCACAGTGTCCTTCTGAAGGAGATGACGGGCCAAGCCTTGGTGCAATGCTTGCGAGAAATTATCGACGGTCAAAACGTAATTCCGTCACCACCCACGGATCAGGCCGCGCCTCCCGAGCAGAGTGCGAATCCGGAAAATGCGCTCGCGGTGCTCACCGAGCGCGAGCGGCAGATCATGCGCCTGGTCTCTCGTGGTCTGTCCAACAAGGAAATTGGTCGCCGGCTCAACATTGCAGACGGCACCATCAAGGTGCACCTCCACCACATTTTCCAGAAGCTTGAAATAGGTAATCGCACGGCGCTTGCTGCCCTCGTCATCTCGCAGGATGACCGCGCCAATTCAGCGCAGGACAAAGCAGCGCATGCTGGATCGGATCCGACAACTGGGGACCGCTAAAGACATCATCTCGCGCTGTTGCAGCGCGATATGCGAGCATTTTGCCGAAGCGCAGCTGAACAACTACTGAGGTTCGCAGATGCCGGCAAACCCGCGTTTCTGTCGCTTATCGGGCCACGGAGAACTGAAGGACGAATAGCGACCGGCCGCCAAGTTCGGGGCTGTCGCTGACTTGTACTTGCCAGCAAATATGGCGCAGGAGTGGATCCATCACGTCGTGCTTGAGGATCTCGCCGCTCAGTTCAATCGCCGTGGTCTGCGCAGCGAAAATGTCGGGCAGATCCAACCCGACATCGTCGAGCACTGGATCGCCGTCGTGGATATGGAAGAAATACCGCGGCATTGGTGTCTCCGGAGAACGCGAACATTCCGATGACTGCAGCGAGCTCTAGGCATCACGATGGGGTCATCGCACCACAGTGGGGCGTACAGCAAGCCGCCATTCTAGGAGGGCCCGTCATCATTGATGGGTACCTCGACATTGACCTTCATGATCACGAATTCAGAATGAACAGTGGCTCCTCGAGGACTACGGTGCAGGTTGCGCCGACGGAGCCCACTTCGGTGCAGTGTTGCGGCCCCGGCCCTGCGAATCCCCAGTCCCCCGCTGGGGCCGCGATTTTTTCGCACGTCTCGCCTGGCGTCCATCACGGACCGCCGCGCAGATGGTGCAATCCCGATACTCCGATCAGTCGGTGACAACGGGAAGCTGCGAATGATGATGCTTTCGGAGAGACGTCAACTCCGAAGTGTCATATCTTGTAGTAGTCGTAATACCACCGAACGAAATTGCGCACACCGGTTTCGATCGGTGTGGACGGCGAAAAACCGGTATCGCGCATTAGATCGCCAACGTCGGCAAATGTTTCCGGAACATCTCCTGGCTGCATCGGCAGCATCTCCCTGGCGGCGGGTCGTCCGAGCTCTTTCTCGAGCGAATCGAGGACGTGCATCAGCGCTTCTGGTCGGTTATTGCCGACATTATAGAGCTTGGCCGGTGCATTCGCCGCATCCGCACTGTCCTCGGGAGCGCGATTGATCAGCCGAGAGATGACGCGAGTAACGTCATCGATATAGGTGAAGTCGCGCCGCATCCTGCCGTGGTTGAAGAGCTTGATTGGCTTGCCCTTTACGATCGCATCCGTGAACAGGAACATTGCCATGTCTGGCCAGCCCCACGGGCCGTAGACCGTAAAGAACCGCAAGCCTGTGACCGGAAGCCGGTAAAGGTGGCTATAAGAGTGGGCCATTAGCTCGTTGGCTTTCTTGGTCGCGGCATAGAAGCTGATGGGGTGGTCGTCGGTCCTATGCCGCGTCGAGAATGGCGACTCGGTATTGGCGCCGTAGACGGACGACGATGACGCGTAGATCAAATGACCGCCGGCCTGCGCAGCAAGATGGATCACCCTCGCAAATCGGTGCTTTGCGAACAAGTCGGCAGTCGCGGACCGGTCTCCGAGGTCGATCTGCACGAAGGAGAAGCGCGGATCGCCGCGCAAAATGCCGAGACGAGCGCGCTTCAAGGCGGGGTCGTAGTAGCAGTTGATGTTGTCCAATCCGACGACCTGGCGCCCCTGATCGAGCAGCCGACGCGCAACATGAAAGCCGATGAAGCCCGCCACTCCCGTCACCAGAACGTCGTCGGCAACTGCTTCTGAGCGCAATGACATTCGCTGTCCATGTTGGATCGATTTCGAGCGGCGGGTAAGACGCAATTGATCGCAGCAAGTTAACTCTCAACCGAGCCGCCTCGCTGTTACGCAAATGGGCGCATCCGACGATAGCGCGGAGCTGGGCTGCAGGTGACCACTCGAGCGGAATATTCCGCGCGTCCTCGCCACCGCGACAACTTAGAGCGCAACGTACAATGTCCAAACGAACCCCGTCATCCTCCATTTGCATGAAGATGAAGCCGCGCAAACCTGCAGAGTGGTTCAGCGGCGGGCGTGACCGACGTGGCGGTCGGCTTGGACGTGCGCGCTGTCGAACGAATGAGATCAGCGAGTTGAGCGCAAACGGCATGGTCAAGGGTGTTTGCGCTGAAGACGGTCTGTGTTGATGCTCTCGGCGAGAGCGTATCGAGCATCGGTTTCGGCTGTGCGTCGCTCGGAGGCCGCGTTGGGGCTCGCAGGGGGACCGAGGCGCTTGAACGCGCTTACCACGCCGGAATAACCTGGTACGACGTGGCGCCTTCGTACGGCGACGGGATGGCCGAATCGATTTGGGGCCAATTCGCGTCCAAGAAGCGCGGCAGTGTCTACGTCTGCACAAAGGTTGGGATGCGCCCATCCGACACCTCCGCGGCCATGCGACTCCTGAAGCCGTTAGCGCGCGCCTCTCTTGCGGTGTTTCCCGGAATTCAACCGCGCCTTTCTGGCATGAGGCCAGAGCCATTCAAAGTGCCGTTATCAGCCGAGTTGATCAAGACAAGCATCGACGACAGCTTGAGACGGCTTCGCACGGATTATATTGACGTGCTTGCTCTCCACCGTCCAACCCGCAAAGAAGTGGTCCGTGAAGACATCATTCGGGCGCTTGAGCGCATCGTCCAGGATGGGAAGGCCCGCGCGATTTCGATTGCGGGCAATATCGACGTCGGAATTGATGGCCTCGATGAATCATTGCCATATCGGCTGCTGCAGATCGCCAATAATCCGCTCGAGCCGAATCTTCAGAGATCAAAGAAGTCTGCGCGGAGTGTGACGTTTGTTACCTATGGATCATTTTCGACCCTCGGTCCGCTTGTCGCGAGCATAGGTGCGAAGAAAGAAATACTGAATGGCCTTTACGAGATGGGGTACCGGGGCGACCTCACCGAGATCGCTGCCGCATTTGTCGTGGATTATGCGCTGGCAACGAATTCGGCGGGAGTCACACTGTTTTCGATGTTTCGGAAAGACCATCTTGGGTTCAACCTGCGCCGGTTAACGCGACTTCCGGCGCTTCATCAGCTGAATCGCATTTCCGTCGAAATCTCGAACGAACTGCGGCAAAACCGACCGGATGATCGGCGCCTCGAATAGTCGGCGCGTGGATAGATGCTGATCGGCGGCGGCTCGGACGGCGTGTGCCGTCCGAACTGGCTCACAAGCGTGCCGGTGGAGCGGCCAGGTGCAGCGCGTGAATATGGGCATGAGGTCTACTCCGTCATGATCATACAATCAGCGGCTGCGTGTGCTAGAATTGGCAGCCCCACGATACTGTCCGTCACTGTTGTCAACGATGTTCGACAAGCGCGCGGGCGGCCGAGAGAAAGTTGGCCTTGAGGGGCAGGCTGAAGCATGCCCGTCAGGGCAGGGCAAGGGTCAGCGCGTCGCGCGCTGTCGTCGAGTTAGGGAAGTTGCCCGCAATTGCGGTTGCGCTTCGTGTGGCCGTTGGTAGATGCTCGGAGACAGACCATGTGCGGAATTGTTGGTGTCGTCGGGCGGGGCCCAGCCTCTGCTCCCCTTTTGGATGCGCTGAGGCGGCTTGAATATCGCGGATATGACTCCGCGGGCATTGCGACTCTCGAGGCCGGTTCGTTGACTCGGCGTCGTGCTGTCGGAAAGCTCGCTAACCTCAAGAGTCGGCTCGACTCGGAGCCGCTTTCCGGACGCATTGGTATCGGTCACACGCGCTGGGCGACGCACGGCCGGCCCGACGAGAACAATGCGCATCCTCACATGGTTGGCGGTGTCGCGCTTGTGCACAATGGAATCATCGAAAATCATCGAGAATTGCGCAATGAGCTCAAAGCGGCTGGTGCACACTTCACGAGCGAAACAGATTCTGAGGTGGTCGCGCATCTCGTTAGCCGCGAGCGGAAGAACGGATGCGAACCGGTCGCTGCGGTGCGTAAGGTGCTCCCGCGCTTGAACGGAACGTTCGCGCTCGCGTTCCTGTTCGAAGGGCACGAGAATCTCCTGATCGGTGCCCGAAAGGGCTCACCCCTTGCCGTCGGTTACGGGCGGGGCGAAATGTTCCTGGGCTCGGACGCGATCTCGCTTGCGCCTCTGACGGACGTTGTCGCTTACCTGGAGGACGGCGATCTCGCCGTCCTTACGCGAGAGCAAATCGAGTTTCTCGACGTGAACGGCGAGCGTCTGCACCGTGCGTCGGCCAAAATCGCTTTCTCGGCTCTGGCAGTTCACAAGGGCGAGCATCGTCACTTCATGGCCAAGGAGATTCACGAACAGCCGAAGGTGGTCGGGCAGACGCTTGCACAATATATCGATCGCAACCGTACAATCCGGCTGCCGAGCGTGGATGTAGACTTCGGGACGATTGATCGCGTCTCGATCGTGGCCTGCGGCACAGCGTTCTACGCCGGTCTGATCGCGAAGTACTGGTTTGAGCGGTACGCCAAGCTTCCGGTCGAGATCGATATTGCATCGGAGTTCCGCTATCGCGACGTTCCGTTTGGCGCGGGCAATCTGGCGATTTTTGTGTCGCAGTCTGGCGAAACGGCCGACACGCTCGCCTCGTTGGAATTCGCCAAGACCCATGGTCAGCGTGTTCTCTCTGTCGTCAACGTGCAAACCTCGACGATGGCGCGTGCTAGCAATATCGTATTGCCCACGTTGGCGGGCCCGGAAATAGGGGTGGCATCAACAAAGGCGTTCACCTGTCAGCTGGCGACGTTGATCTGCATTGCAATCGCGGCCGGCCGCAGTCGCGGCGTGCTCTCGGCCGAAGACGAGAGCTCACTCGTCCGAGGCCTTGCCGAGATTCCAAGCTATATGGCCCGCGCGCTCGAGCTGGAGCCGAAGGTCCATGAGCTCGCGCGCAAGATCTCCACGGCCAGCGACGCTCTGTTCATAGGTCGGGGCACCAATTATCCGCTGGCACTGGAAGGAGCACTCAAGCTCAAGGAGGTAACCTACATTCACGCAGAGGGCTACGCGGCCGGTGAGCTTAAACATGGACCGATCGCGCTGATCGACAAGAACCTGCCAGTCATCGTGATAGCGCCGAGCGACAGGACATTTGAGAAGGCCATGTCGAACACGCAGGAGGTGATCGCTCGTGGAGGGCCCATTATCCTGTTAACCGACCAGAAAGGTGCTTCACTCGCCGCATCCAGTGCTTGCTCGGTGCTGGAGTTGCCGGATATGCCGCAGAGCGTGGCGCCGCTGGCTCTTGCGGTGCCGCTACAGCTCCTGGCCTATCACAGCGCGGCAATTCTGGGGACTGACGTAGACCAGCCGCGCAATCTCGCTAAATCCGTGACCGTCGAATAGTCCGTCCGGCTGCGCCGCTTCCGCAGGGCTTCCGCTTCAGAAAGAGGTGCTGTCCGAATTAGGATGCCGGTCTGACAGACTAGAACGCTCCGAAGTAGGTGCCTCTTTCGAGCAATCATCATTCTCACCCGGTCGGCGTAGAATCTGACGGCCTTCGGGCCCAGGCTCAGGCACCGGAGCCCGCAGAGTAGGCGGCCTCGCCATTTTGTAAGCGCGTTGGCGGGGCCGCTGCTGCCCGGCGAGCGGTAGCCTCGACTCAGCATACGCAACCAATTCGATCAGTTCGTGTGCGTCGAGCGATCGCCCTCGTTTGGCTTTCCTACCGAATCGAAGCGTTTCGCGCAGCTCTGGCCTACTGAACGCTTTCCATGGTGACGGGGATGCCATGGACCGCGGCAGCGTCGAGTAGTATTCGCACGGATGAACGAGAAATCGAATCGCAAGGAGGCGGCCAGCGCCTGTGCGGCTCGCTTCCATCTGATTGATCGATCTCGCGGGTCAGGTTCCTCGGAAACTCATCCACATCAGGGCCGCGAAGTCAGCCCGATCAGGGGAGTAGCCCTTTCGGGTATTGGAACACTTTCCCGCTTCGAGATAGCCTCGGACCGAACCAATCCAGTCGACAAGCTCGTTTGGCATCCTAGGTTCGCTTCGCGAGGGATCATGCCCGTCTTGACAAGAACGGCCGGCGCAGACATTCGACGCGGCGATATGGTTAAAATCGTCAAAGGGAAGCTGGTCCCGGCCCTCCTTTACGAGCAATATGAGGGTGGCGCCGCCGAAGACATTCCCGAGGGAACTCGTGCCTATTGCCTCAAAGACAGAGTCTGGCGATCGATGCCGCCGGGCTTCCGTCCCTCCTAGAGCCCATCAAAAGCGCTTATCGGACGCCAGCAAATGCGCGCAAATGATGCGAAGACGTTTGACGGAAGCGGAGCGCCCGCATGTGGCCAGTCAACAATGGTTCGGAGCTCCTGCTGTCGTTCTGCGTCGTGTCCTAATTCACAGAACCTTTGCCTGGGCTGTTCATCTTCGGAACACGAATAAGGGCGCGAAACAGCAATCGCTGGAAGCTGGAGCGATGCCAAACTATGCGAGAAGCCCCTCTACAAACAATGAGCTTCTCGAGTTGTCGTCGTAGCGCGGCGTACGTTTAGAAGCCGTAGAGAAGGGGGATAGTCGGGATAGTCTTGAACTCTTAATCAGCGGGTCCCAGGTTCGAGCCCTGGTGCGCCCACCGGGCAAAATCAATCACTTACAACGATTTTGCATCGATGGCCCCTCTGACAAATGACGATGATGGGCGTCGACCATGCCATCCTCGGCAGAGTGTGCCACAAAGGTTGGAATATCCGCCGCAGATATTGGAAGGACTACGCCGCGCCTTCGCAAACATCGCTGGCCACGAGCACAGACCCGATGCCGCTGGCGTCGGCCTTATGCCGAAGGCTCGAATTGCGGTTGCCACCGCAGCAGGTAGGATTGAAGCGAGCGGACGGCGACCGCCAGCAAAATCCCGACGAACATCATGACGAAGATGGAGACCATCATCTCACTCGCGTTGGCGCGCGCCTCGGCTTCGATGATGAGCTTGCCGAGCCCGCGTTCGGCGCCGATGAACTCACCGACGATGACGCCGATCAGCGCAAAAGACACCGCCGGCAGGAGCGAAGCGAATACCCAGGCGAGCGCAGAGGGGATCACGACGGTGCGCAGCACGGTGAACTCGCTGGCGCCCAGCAGACGGGCGGCGGCGATCTGGTCGCGATCAACCGCGCGCGTTCCCTCGAACGTGTTGAAGAACACCACGAAGAACACGACCAGCCAAGCGGTCGCGATTTTCGAGAGATCGCCGAGGCCGAAGATCAGGATGACGAGCGGCACCAGCGCAATGCGCGGGATCGAGTTGAGCGCCACGATGTAGGGGCCGAATACGCGGGCAAGGAAATCGGAGCGGCCGAGGATCAGGCCGGCCGCAATTCCGCTCGCTGATCCGAACAAAAATCCCCACCAGGTGTTCTTCAGCGTCACCAGCGTGGCAATCCATAGGTTATTGTCATTGCCCTTGATGCAGGCGGCAAAGCCGCCGGCGTCGGCAAAGCAGCCAAGCCGCAGGAAGCTCTGCCAGATCAGCGATGGCTTGGCGACGAAATAGGGATCGAGGATCTTTGGCACATAAGCCTTCGGCAGCAGCGCCTTGCTCCATTCAAAGCCCCACTGCCAGATGACGAGAACAAAAACGAGAATGGCCAGTTGCCAGAACAGGATGACGGTGCGGCTTTTGGGCATGGTCAGTCAGCCCTGGTGCGGCGGAATTCTTCGCCGAGGGAATGCCAGATGTGGGAATAGAGGCGGCCGAATTCGGCAGTCTCGCGCACGGCCACCGGATCGCGCGGTCGCGGGATCGCGACGTCAAAATCTTCCTTGAGCCGCCCGGGCCGGGCCGAGAGCAGGATGATGCGGCTCGCAAGCGTCAATGCTTCGCCGAGATCGTGCGTCACGAACAACACGGTCTGCCGCTCGCGCTCCCAGATCTCCAGCAGCGTCTTGTGCATCTCGAGCTTGGTGTGGGTGTCGAGCGCGCCGAAGGGTTCGTCCATCAGCAGGATTTCGGGCTCCAGGATCAGCGTGCGCATCAAGGCGACGCGCTGGCGCATGCCGCCGGACAGCATGCGCGGAAAGCTCTGCGCAAACCCGGCGAGCCCGGCCTTCTCGACGGCCAAAGCGACGCGCCGGGCGCGCTCGATCTTCGGCAGCCCGGCGATCTCCAGCCCATAGCCGATGTTCTGCTCCACGGTGCGCCAGGGAAACAGCGTGTCGCGCTGAAAGACATAGCCCACCATGGGGTTGACCTTGCCGGTCTCGACGGTGTCGTCATCGATCAGGATGCGTCCGCCCGAACGCGGCAGCAGCCCCGCGACCATGTTGAGGATGGTGCTCTTGCCGCAACCGGATGGCCCGAGCAGCGCGACGAATTCGCCCTGCTTGACCTCGAAGGACACATCATCGACCGCCACGAACTCGCGGCCGGACGCGCTGAAGCGTTTGGCGAGACCTTTCACGGCGATGCGCGTGCGCGTCGCCGCCCTGTCGTTGTCGTCTCTCTCGCGCGCGAGGCCCGGGCAGGGTGCGGCCATCATTTGTATTTCGCCCTGGCGGCCTGCAGGAAGCTCATGTCGACGACATCCTCGTATCGGGTTTCGGGAATGTCGGTGCCCTTGCGGTACCAGGGCTTCGCACCGCGTTCGAACGAGGACTTGTCGATGACGCCGTCATAGGCCCAGGTCGACTTGTCGAAACCGAGCTCGGCGCTGACCGCATCCGGGTCGATGCCGGAGAAATATTTCGGCGTGACCAGCGCCTGCACCTCCGCGAGCGGCGTCGTCTTCACGAAGGCCATCGCACGGTAGATCGCGTTCACGTAGGCCTGCACCATCGCCTTGTCCTGCTCGACCGTGTCCTGAAGCGCGTAGATCACGAGCACGGGCAGCGTGCCGCCGAAATCATTCTCGAACACGCCGGACTTGGACGTGTCGTAGATCGTCTTGCCAAACCCCTTCTTCTCGACTTCGACGATCCAGCTCGGCGGCGCCATGATGGCGTCGAACTGCTTGGTCTGGAGCGAGGGGAACATCGTGTTGGGCCCGCCGCCGGCGACCCAGTTCACCTTGCCGCCGAGCCCGCGCACCTCGAATACATAGGTGCCGAACACCCAGGTGCCCGAGCCTATGGCGGTGGCGGCGACGATCGGCTTGGCACCGTCTCCTCGCTTGTAGTCCGCGAGCTTCTCGACCGTGGTGACGCCGCTCTCGTAGAGGTCCTGCCGGACCATGATGTTGGCGTAGGAACACACCATCTCGGTGGCGAGCAGAATCTTGCAGGGCTTGCCGCGCGCGCCGAGCTGGAGCGGATGGCTGGCGTCGCCATGCGCGAACAGTGCCTGTCCCGCCGCCAGCGTCTGGCGGCCGAACGTGCCCGCATTGCCGGTGATGAGCTTCGGATCGAGTCCTTCGTCCCTAAAGTACCCCTTCAGCTCCGCGATCATGCCGATGGCGTAGACCGGTGACACCGGTCCGAACGCAAGCGAGACCTGCTTGCCCTCCGCGTGCAATCGTCCTGGCAGCAGCGATGCGCCGGCCAATGCGGAGCCCGCGATCAGCACCTGGCGCCTGGTGATACTCATGTGCTCCTCCCGTTGTTCTGTTCTGATCGCCAATCGTCAGGATGGCGCGAGCCGGATTGTCCCTGCTTTTCGCAGCGTTTCGATCTCATCCGGGGAAATGCCGATCTCGCTCAGAATCTCGTCAGTGTGCTCGCCGATCTGCGGCGGATCGTAGCGGTTGGGCAGGCGCCGGCCGTCCATGGAGATCGGCAACAGCGGCGTCTTTGCCTCGCGGCCATCAGGCAGGCGAATGTCGATCAGCCCACCCGACTGGTTGAGATGCGGATCATCGAAGAGATCGCCGGGCTTGTTCACCGGCGCGTAGGGAAGATCGAGCTGCTCCAGACGCGCGGCGAGATCGGCCTTGGTCCATTGCTTGAAGATCGTCGCGATTTCGGGGATCAGCCAACTGCGATGGTCGACGCGGTCGTTGCTCGTCGCAAGGCGCGGATCCCGAAGCCAGGTTTCGCGATCGAAGGCGCGGCAGAACGCCTCCCATTGCTCTTCACCGACAATGGTGACGAACAGCTTTGAGCCGTCCTTGGTGTCGAAGAGGTCGTAGACAGGCCAGGGGCTGTCCTTAATCGAGTAGGGGATTGAGGGCTGGCCGCTGACCACCTCGCACATCATGGCCTGCGCCATCAGGAACACGTTGTTCTCGTAAAGCGCGCTCTGGATGTAGCGACCTCGGCCGGTGCGCTGCCGCTCGGCCAGCGCAGCCTGGATCGCGATCACGCCGAACATGCCGCCCATGACATCGTTGACCGAGGCGCCAGCGCGCATCGGGCGGTCGGGCAAGCCGGTCATGTAGGCGAGGCCGCCCATCATCTGCACGACCTCGTCGAGCGCGAGGCGATTCTCGTAAGGGCCGGGCAGGTAGCCCTTCAGCGAGCAATAGATCAGGCGTGGCGCAAAGGCAGCGACGGTCTCGTAGTCGAGGCCGATCCGCTTCAACAGGCCCGGCCGAAAATTCTCGATCAGGACGTCGCTGTTCTCGATCAGCCTGCGCGCGATGTTCTGGCCTTCCGCGGTCGACGTATCCAGCGCGATGCTGCGCTTGTTGCGGCTGTAGGTGGCGAAGAAGCCGGCGGCGGGCCCCTTGAAATAGCGGGTGCGGTCGCCCTTGGGCGGCTCGACCTTGATCACTTCGGCGCCGAGATCGGCGAGGATCAGCCCGCAGCTCGGCCCCATCACCATCTGGCTGAACTCGATGACACGAACGCCGGCCAGCGGACGAAGCTCCGACGCCGTCTCGCGCGCAGCCGCCGTCATGCCGTCCTCCGCAGGACCTTGGGAATGCCGGCCTCGTGCAGATGCCCCGTCAGATGTTTTGCTGGGATGTGGCGGGCGAGAATCTCGCGCGTTTGCATCAGGCGATCGAGGTCGATGCCGGTGGAAAGGCCCATCCGCTCCAGCATGAACACGAGATCCTCGGTGACGATGTTGCCGCGCGCACCCGGGGCAAAGGGGCAGCCACCCAGCCCGGACACCGCGGCATCGAAACGGCGGATCCCCGCCTCGAGGCCGGCGACCGCATTGGCGAGGCCGGCGCCGAGCGTGTCATGCAGATGCAGCCGCAGCGTCATCTGCGATCCGACCTCACGCCGCACCGCTTGCACGATCTGGCCGATCAGTCTTGGGGTTGCATAGCCGACGGTGTCGGCAAGCCCGATCTCGTCGGCGCGGGCTTCGGCAAAGGCGCGCGCAACCCGGCACACGGCCGCTTCGCTGACCTCGCCCTCCATCGAGCAGCCGAAGGAGGTGGAGATTGCGCCCATCAGTTGCGGCCGCTGGTCCACTGGACGAGCGTCGATCGCGGCGCGAACCGCGCGAAACGCGTCGATCTGCTCTTCGACCGAGCGGCGCACATTGGCGCGGTTGTGCGTCTCACTTGCCGAGATGACGAAATAGACGGCTTTGACACCGGCGGCGATGGCGCGCTCGGCGCCCTTCGGATTCGGCACAAGCGCGCCGATCGTCACCGTCTTGTGTTCGAGCGCATGCGCCATCACCGCGTCGACGTCGGCGAATTGCGGCACGACCTTTGGCGGCACGAAGGATCCGGCGTCGATCTCGCGCACGCCGGCGGCGACGATCGTGTCGATCAGCGCGCATTTGGCTTCGGTGGGAACGAAGATATCCAGGTTCTGCAGGCCATCGCGGGGGGCGGCCTCGCAAATATGGACATCCGGCGCGCGTGCCATCGGAGCTCTCCCCTACTCGATTGTATATTGTTGCATAAAAGAACAATCCATGAGACAGTCTGTCAAGCCCTAAACTTTGCGTGCACTGCAATGACGGCATCCGACAGTTCCCGACAGCGCGCCGCCAGAAACAGTGGTTCTGAGCGTGCCGATCACCTCGGCGGCCTGATCATGGCGCTCGCCCGACGCGAAGGCATGAAGGCCGGCGATCGTTTGGTCGAACAACGGCTTGCGGATGCGCTGGATCTCTCACGGGCGCCGATCCGGCTCGGCCTCAAGGCTCTCGAGGCGGCGGGGCTGGCGCGCGGCGAACCGCATCGCGGCTTCGTGCTGGCCAAGAATCCGACGAGCGGCGCAGCCCAACCGGCGCTCGCGGCAGTCAGGCGCAGCGAGCAGGTCTATGCGACCATCGCGGGCGACGTGCTCGCGAGCCGGCTGCCGGCTGACGTCACCGAGGCGGAGCTGATGCGCCGCTATGATCTGAGCCGGGCCGAGCTGCAGCGGTTGCTTGACCGCATCGCGGCCGAGGGCTGGATCGCGCGCCTGCCGGGCTATGGCTGGCGCTTTGCTGAGACCGTCGCCAGCCCCGCCGCGCAAGCCCAGGCGCTCGCCTTTCGCGCCGCGATCGAGCCGGCTGCGATCGCGCAGCCCCGCTACGCGCTGTCGCAGGGAGTGATCTCACGATTGCGCGAGCGCCAGTGCCGCCTCCTGGATGGCGAACTCGAAAAGATGACCATCGGCGAAATCTATCAGTCCGGCTGCGAGTTTCACGAGGAGATTATCCGCGGAGCCGGCAATCCCTTCTTCGTCGAAGCGCTGAAGCGCGTGAACTCAATCCGACGCCTATTCGCCTATCGCAGTTTCGCTGATCGTGACGGGATGCGGCGACACATTCGCGAGCATTTGCGCCTGCTCGATCATCTTGATGCGCGGCGCTATAGCGACGCCGCCGAACTGATGGCCAAGCACCTTCAACGACCGCTGGTGGCAGGCTTGTCCTGACGCCTGGCGCTGGAGCCCTGCGTTTCCGTCAACCCTGATCGCGGCGACATCTGAGCGCGGATCGGTATACTGCCGCCCGAAATGCGGCGGGAACGGCTCCGGCCTGGAATAAGGACGAGATGATGAGCGAGACGATTGGCTTTCCCGACCCCGGCCTCGACCTGTCCGACGGCTTCAAGCCGCACACCTCGCATTGGGGCGTGTTCTCGGCGCGGAACAGTGAGGCGGGGCTGGAGGTCAGGGCGTATGCGGGGGATCCAGATCCGAACGGCATCATCGACAATTTTCCCGGTGCTCTGCGCCACCAGGCGCGCGTCGCCCAGCCGGCGATCCGCCGGGGTTGGCTGGAGCGTGGCCCCGGTCCCGACGACCGCCGCGGCCGCGACGAGTTCGTCTCCGTCAGCTGGGAGAAAGCGCTCGACCTCTTGGGGGACGAGCTGTCGCGCATCCGCGACACGCGCGGCCCCGGCGCTGTCTTCGGCGGTTCCTATGGCTGGTCGAGCGCGGGCCGCCTCCACCATGCCCAGAGCCAGGTGCATCGCTTCCTCAACATCGCGATGGGCGGCTATGTGCGTTCGGTGAATTCCTATTCCTCGGGCGCGTCCTCGGTGCTGCTGCCGCAGATCTTGGCGGGCTATGAAGACATCACCAAGCGCAACGTGACCTGGGAGCAGATCGCGACCGAGAGCGAGATCGTGCTGGCGTTCGGCGGCATGGCGCTGAAGAACTCGATGGTGGCCGGCGGCTCGATCAGCAAGCATGTCGAGCGCGGCGCCATGGAGGAGGCGCGCCGGCGCGGCTGCGAGTTCATCCTGGTCAGCCCGCTGCGTGACGATCTGCCTGTCGAGGCCGGTGCCGAATGGATGACGTGCACGCCAGGCACCGATACCGCCCTGATGCTCGGCATCGTCCACACGCTGGTCGCCGAAGGCCTGCACGATCAGGCCTTCCTCGATCGCTACACCGAAGGCTGGCCGGTCTTCCTGCGCTATCTTATCGGCGAGAGCGATGGGCAGGTCAAGCACGCCGAATGGGCCGCCGCGATCTGCGGCGTCGACGCGAACACGATCCGCAAGCTCGCGCGTCGCCTTGCCGGAAAGCGCGCGCTGATCACCGTCTCCCATTCGCTCCAGCGCGCCGAACACGGCGAGCAGCCGGTGTGGATGGGCATGGTGCTGGCGGCGGCTCTCGGCCAGATTGGTCTCGCCGGCGGCGGCTACGGCTATTCGTTAGGGGCGATCGGCTATTACGGCCGCCGCGTCAACGACGTGCCGGGGCCGACGCTGGGGCAGGGCCGCAACGGTGTCAGGGATTTCATTCCGGTCGCGCGCATCGCCGACATGCTGCTCAATCCCGGCAGCACCTATCGCTACAATGGTGAGACGCGCACCTATCCGGATATCCGGCTGGTCTACTGGGCCGGCGGCAATCCCTTCCATCACCACCAGGACATCAACCGCCTGCGCAAGGCCTTCGCGAAAGTTGACACGCTGGTCGTGCATGAGCTTGCCTGGACCGCGACCGCCCGGCACGCCGACATCGTGCTGCCTTCCACGATGACGCTCGAGCGCGAGGACATCGGCTATTCCAGCAACGATCCGCTGATGGTCGCCATGCACCGCATCGCCGAGCCGTTTGGGCTGGCACGCGACGACTACGAGATCTTTGCCGATCTCGCCGAACGTCTCGGCGCGCGCGAACCCTTCACCGAAGGCCGCACGTCAAGAGAGTGGCTGGAACATCTCTACGAGCCGACCCGCGCCTCGCTCGAAGCGCGCGGCTTGGAGGCCCCGAGCTTCGAGGAGTTCTGGCAGCGCGGTAGCCTGGTCGTGCCGCAACAGCCCGACGACGGCGGCCGGCTGCGCCGCTTCCGCGAGGATCCGGTCGCTCATGCCCTGCCGACGCCGAGCGGACGCATCGAGATCTTCTCGGCGAAGATCGCGGGCCATGGCGATGCCGATTGTCCGGGCCATCCGGTCTGGCTCGACAAGACCGACATGCCGAAGCCGGGCTCGCCGTGCTTCCTCGTTGCCAACCAGCCGGTGACGCGCCTGCACAGCCAGCTCGACTTCGGCGGACATTCGGTTGCCGCAAAACATCGCGGCCGTGAGGTCGCGCGCATGAACCCGCGTGACGCGGATGCTCGGGGCATCAAGGACGGCGACATCATCCGCCTCTTCAACGACCGCGGCGCCTGCCTTGCCGCGGTCCATGTCACCGACGGCATCGCGCCCGGCGTGGTGCAACTGCCGACCGGCGCCTGGTACGACCCGATGGACCCCGAGGACGAAGCGCCGCTCTGCGTTCACGGCAATCCAAACGTACTCACCCGCGACATCGGCACCTCATCCTTCGCGCAAGGCTGCACGGGGCAGCTGACGACGGTGGAGGTGGAGAAGTTTACGGGCAATCTGCCGCCGATCCGGGCGTTTGATCCGGTGTAGGGGGGCTGGGTAGAGCGCTTGCGAAACCCATCATGCTTCGTCGTCGGACCAACGCCTGAGGGCAACGTTGGTTAGTCGCTGGGCCCCTCAAATCCCAGCCGAGCAAATTCGGCGAACGACGGCGAAAGGATTCAATGTTCTCCATCGAAATACCGTAGTCGTACGGCCGCGGTCGGACCTATTTTGCTGAGCCTCAGAACTTGCATTCGACCATTCCGAGTTTCGATCCGCTTTGAATGAGTCCTCTCGTGCCGACTTCATGCGGTTCAACCCCGTTCGGCTGCAAATACCATTTGGAATCACCTCGCTTGACCTGCACCGGATTCACACGGGTGTTGGGATTTAGCCCTCCTTAACAACTATCGCGAGAGACTATCGCCAAGTACTCGTCCGTTATTTTAGGTCGTGCAGGGGATGCGATTGCCGCGGTGAGCAGCGCTTTTTGCTCACGGTCGCTCCTAGTTAGTTGAAAACCATTTAGTGGGTCCCGCGTGAAAGGCACTAAAGCCGATGGGCTGGGATAAGCGCGAAGCGAAGCGCGTTCACTTCGATCATGAACGCCGAGCGGCTCTGTTGGCAACCGACGGCACATGGCGGCGCGAGTGCATACTCGTCGATGTTTCGGAATCGGGTGCAAGACTCCGGATAGACGGATCACCAGACGTGCTCGGAGCCCGAGAGTTCTTCCTGTTACTGTCACCGAATGGCTTGGTTTTCCGTCGATGCGAGTTGGTCCGGCTAGACGGATCGGAGGTTGGTATACATTTTTTGAGTCCAGATGGTTCTCGTCCATCCTCGATGACTGGTGAAAAGAAATAGCCGCAACCGAAATCGTTGGTGCGCCCGCAATGGAATTGATCTGCTTACGAACCATTCCGGCCATCGATACAGAGTCGCTGCTGCCTTGTGAAGCGAAAGAGGCGCTCTTTCGCGACCCGCATGGTTTCCTTCTCTACCTCTCCAAAGAGGTCTCATCGGCGCCGACGGAAGAAAGACTCGTCCGGCTGGCGACACGTGAGGCGCTCGTCTGGCTGAACGAGGCTCCGCACGATCAAGGATCGTTTTGGGGTTAGCTGATGCCGCCTTGGCCCGGCTTTTTTGACCGAGTGGTGCTTTCTTATGTTGGTCCATATAGTCGCCGACGATCCGAAGCAACTATCGAGCGTTCGCTCCTTTCTCGAACGTGATCACCACACGGTGAGCTCAAACCTGCTCTGTGACGCCGCGTTGAAGGCGAAAAATCCGGAAGCTTTAGTCGTACGGGTAGATTTGCGTACGACCGAAAATATCCCTGCCCTGAAAAACATGCTGGATGGGGCTCAGCAAACCCGAAAGCGCATTTTCTTGATCGAGAGTCCTGCTCACGTGTGTGTGTCACAGGCATATGCCTTGGGGGCTACGCTGGTGCTGTCAGGCAATCTGAACGCCGCTAAGCTGTTGCAGGCCCTTTCTCAGGGCCGCAGGGCAGCGAGCGGCCAAACAGAGGTTGGTCGCGAATCGGAGGCTGTCACTACTGCCGCAGGTGCCATCGCTTCGTTGTTTGCGGCGATGACGAGCGGGATGCCAGTCGATCTGGTAGGTGCCAAACAATCCGGCACTAGTCTCGCAGACCATATCGCTGAACATGGTCTAACTCACTGGCTCGCAACGGTGCGCCGCCATCATGAAGGTACGTATCAACACTGCCTGCTTGTCACGGGCATCGCCATCGATTTCGGACTCAGCCTCGGAGTAGGAAGGGCCGATCTCGAACGCCTGCACGAAGCCGCGCTGTTCCATGACGTTGGAAAAGCCAAGATCCCGCTCGCGATTCTCGACAAGCCTGCGCGACTCGATGCGGGAGAACGAGCGCTCATCGAGACCCATCCTACAGCCGGATATGAAGCTCTGAAGGCGCAAAAAGGAATCTCAGCCGAAATACTTGATGCTGTCCGACACCACCATGAGTACCTCGACGGCAGCGGCTATCCAGATCAACTCTCCGGCGGAAGTATCGCGGATATCGTCCGCATTCTGACAATATCCGACATCTTCGCCGCGTTGATCGAGCACCGGCAATATAAGCCAACTATGCCAAGACAAGAGGCTTACAATATCCTGTGCGGGATGAACGGTAAGCTCGAAAGGGCACTTGTAAGGGCATTCAAGCCTGTCGCCCTCGATCGCTGAGAATTGCCAGTTTCAAGGATTGGAACTCAAAGATGCGCAACGTCCTCAAATTCCCGCTTCGATCATCGAACTATAGTACAGGGACTCCGGAGGAGGCGGAGCATCAATCATTTCGATCGGATGGAGGCAGTCGCACTGGAAACGAAAGCAAAGGATGAATTGTGTCGCGTGATCTTTCTGGTTGAACTCGCTCTCACCTCTGCTCATCAAGTGACAATCCGCTTACGCGGCCCTGCCGTCCGTGCCGGCCTCGAAAAACAGATTACCACTATCGAAGAGCTGGTTCAGCTCGCGCGGGACCGAGCTTGCCAACTATGATCATGTGGCTATCCGCGATGCGGCCGAGGCAGTCGCGCGGAAGACATACAATCGATGGTCTCCGGTGACACTGGTTTATGTCGGCAGCCGGTCAGCACGATTTGAAATCTTTGCACGTGCACGGTCCGCAAGTTATTTCAAGCGGATCGCACCGATGCTTGCCTTGCCAAGCCCAGCCGATATGGCGGCACTGCTTGATAATTTCGGCAAAGGCACTGGGCTTTATCTGCCAAGCTGGAGCTACTACTCCTTGTCGCCACACGAACTGATGGGTTCTGATAAAATTGGCACAATAGCGTAAGAGACCTAACAAAGAGCGTTCACCATTGACGTTTTTCCCGGTGCAACGCCTGAGCTTCTATGAAGCATTGATTGAAGCAGCCGCTGAGCGCGCGGCAGAGGCGCGCAAGCCGGCAGACCGCTTCCGGGGAGCGCTAAACACGGATGATCTGTAATCTTTATTCCGTCACCACCACCCGAGCCGCCATCCTCGCGCTCTTCCGCGTGGTCAACCGCTACGTTGGCAACCTATAGCCCATGCCCGGCGTCTTCCCCGATAATCCAGCTCCGGGTGATCCGCAACACGGAAGCCGCGGCCGAGATGGTGCTGATGCGCTGGGGCACGCTGCCACCGCCGCGCACAGGCGGACCGCCGGTCACCAACGCCGGCAACACGTCGCCCCCGCGCTGAAGAAGCTGAGCGGCGGCACCTGATCCTACGTTGATTTTGGGATCGTCCAAATTCCGATAGCTCTCGGTACTCCACCGGAGGTGCGCCTCGTAGCCGGTCAAACTATCTTACCGCGCTTCCAGACGGGCTTTGGCATGACGTGCGGCCACGACAAGGACAATCCACCCATCTTTATTTGCGCGAAATGCGGACGGGCCATGGAGTATCTTGCCACACTGCCAGAGATTGCAGCCCAATCGATCGGGCGTTCCTCCTCGCTTCGAGCCGATCTTCTTTGGCGTCAGCGTCCCCTCGGCAATTCTTCAGCTTCTTCCTTCGCCAACAGCAGGAGCATCTCGATGCCCATCTCACCTTCTTGGGGCGAACTGATGAACCTGATCTCTTCTGCGCTCTCCTGAAGTGTCGCAATCATAGCGACCGCTTGATGAGCTGTCGGCGTTTCGGTCGCCCAAACATCTCGTTCGTTCTTACGTACAAATCCGATCGTGTAGGACATCGCTCCCTCCCTGCAGAAACCCGCCGAAAAGTAGATCGCAAGAACGACGAGGATGCTAGCGGTAATGAGGGCAGTTGCGAGACTCATGCCCACAGTTTCAAAAGGCAGGCCGCTTTTTCTTACTCGTTCCTGAACTGGAACATTAGCCGCAACACGGAAGCCGGGACCGAGATGACACTGATGAGCTGGGCACACCACCACCGCTGCGCACGGGCGGCCCGCCGTCGCTATCCGCAACACGTCATCGCCGCGGCTGGCTGAAAAAGAACCTTGGGTTCCGATTTAGCAGGTCCCAGGCAGCATGAATGTTCGGACAGACCTGGGTTTTGCGTCGGTCTAGCATTACAGTTGCCTTTTTTGCGGGCGTCTGAATCCATGGGCAACCATGATTCGAATGTCGTGGACGCGGGCCGCGTCGGTTGAGGAGACGCTTGCGTTGTGGGCGGCGTCGCTTCGAGAGATCAAGCAACGGATACGTCCGTTGTTCACGCAAGAGCGTGTGGCGACGAATGCAGGCTTGTTCCTGGAAGGTCTGCTCGGAGATGAGCAGCGCAAGACCGGCTGGATGCGCGCGGAGGCGGCTGGCGATCCTGGCCCATGGCGTCAGCAGGCAATTCTGGGTCGTGGAGATTGGGACGCTGATGCCCTGCGCGATATCGTGCGCGACTATGTCATCGAGCATTTGGCGGATGACGATGCGGTGCTGGTGATCGACGAGACCGGCTTTCTCAAGCAGGGCAAAGCGTCATGCGGAGTGGCACGGCAATACACTGGTTCGGCAGGGAAGATTACGAACTGCCAGATCGGCGTCTTCGCTACCTACGTTTCGCGTCATGGTCATGCGTTCATCGATCGCGCGTTGTATCTTCCGAAGGAATGGACTGACGATCCAGATCGTCTGGAAGCCGCATATGTGCCTGCCGATGTCGGCTTTGCGACCAAACCAAAGCTTGCGACGAGAATGATCGCACGTGCGATAGCCGCGTCTGTACCATTCAAGTGGGTTGCCGGTGACACGGTCTACGGTGTTGGCGATATCGAACAGCAGCTACGGCGGGCAGGCAAAGGCTATGTGCTCGGGGTCAGCAGCTCTCATGTCTTCCGATCCTGGGGCAAGCGACAGCCGGTCGCCGGCAAGGCCGAAGACATCGCCCGGACGCGGCGCCCGTCCGACTGGAAGCGCTTGTCGGCGGGAGCCGGAACCAAAGGACCGAGGCTGCATGACTGGTGTTATCTCGAACTGGCCGATCTCGAGGTCGAGCAGTTCAACAGCGCAAATGATGGTTTATGGACGCGCGGTCTGCTGATCCGTCGCCATATCGCCGATGGCGATCTCGCCTTCTTCACCACCTGGTGCCCAGCGGGAACATCAATTGAAACGCTGGTCGCGGTCGAAGGCCATCGATGGGCGATCGAGGACAGCTTTGAAACCGCGAAAAACGAGTTCGGGCTCGATCATAACGAGAGCAGGTCCTGGCATGGCTGGCATCGCCACGTGTCCCTGGTGATGCTCGCCTTCGCCATGATGGCGGCGATCCGCCATCGCGCCAATCCGCCACCGCCAAAAAAACCAAACGCCGCCCCCCGGCAAAAGCCAAAGCACACCCACGCCGCCGCTGATCCGTTGGTCAATCCAGGAAATCCGCCGCATCGCCATCAGGCTTGCTCGAAAGCGGATCCAACCCGCGCATGTCATCGCATGGTCATTCTGGCGCAGAGCTCATCAGGCTGCCGCTCAACGCGCTCACGTCAAATCAAAAAGACAACTGTAATGCTAGGCTGTGACCGACACATTTTAAATTAAACTACTAGGGTCGTGGCCTTGTGCGTACTGTCCTTCTCATTTTCGGGTTGTGGCTGCTGATCAACGTTCTCTTTGTTTTGGTTGTCGTGCCCTCGCGCAGGCCACGCCCCCTACGAGATCATCCGAGCGAAGTCCATCCCCGGCACCGATCCACAAGAAGGCCCGCCGATAAGCCTGCATCACTGCGGTACGTTATTTACTTCGAAGCGTATGCTCGCCTTCAAAGGGCCTGCCCAGCCAGCCCCAGCTCGGTGACGCTCTCAATGCGGGGCACCTATGTACTTATATCTCGAAGTTAAATGCCTCGACTGCGAGACGCATCAGGCCGTCGCGCTCGATCGTCGTGCGGCGGCCGAAGAATACGCCGATCCACGAGTTGTTCGGAGGTGCGAGGCTATCTCCTCCCGGGGCTGGACAGCGCCGCCTGCAATTATTTCAAAGCGGGCGGCGGTGTGTTTCCGGACGTACGAAAAGGCCCCAGGACTGGGGCCTTTGCGTTTCAGCGCTACTGATCTTTGTAGATCGTTACCAGAATGCACAGGGGGCGAATTGGTTCCGGCCCGAACGGGCCTCGTTTGCTCCTCGCGCTCGATCGTCTCAGCCGGGAACAAATGCTCTGAAGTTGCGTTAGCCGCCACCTTCACGCGGGAGAATGGCGGGTGCAATCTGTCGATTACTATTTAAGGCAAGCCGAAGTTGCCTCCCGGTTCGCTCTCGCCGAGTCTGATCCAGAAAAAGCACAGGCCATGCATATCTTGGCTCTGGAGTTTTTCGAGAAGGCCGAAGTGGCGAAGACCAAGCGATCCCTCCCGCCAACCAAGTCGCCGATCCGCTGAAAGTTAGGTCGCATGTTCGTCGCCGTGGCAATGATGGTGGCGATCACGGGCGGCTTGGGATTGTTCATGCTAGCAGTCACGCTGGCGGCCTTCTCTTATTTCGACGGGCGATCCAAGCGCGGCACAAAAAAACGGCCTCAGCGAGGGTAATGCTGAGGCCGTGATGGGGGTCTAACAGCTCCGACGGGGGCCGTCAGAGCGGTTGTTGCAACGTTTCAGATCGCCACTTGTTCCGGGATGGAGAGCAGGTAAGGCAACATAGAACAGACCGTCGCGCTCAACGCAGGCACAGCAATCCGACGTTGGTGACGAGAACGATGAACCCGGTCATCGCAACGCACAAAAACAACGCTCAATGAAATCCATCCAGACGCCCTCGCCATTCCCAGCAAAGACATACTTCCCCTTCACGTCGGCTTAGCTCACAATCTATAATTGTACGGATCATGTCCCGGGATGCTGCTCCGACCGGTGCTCCAGTTCGATGTCGTGCCGCCACCGGAGAAGATGTTCGCCGGGAAGATGCGCTGGGAAAGTATCAGGCTGTCCGCTCTCAACCCATTGCAGACCTAAGCCGGACATCGGGGCATGTCCGCGAAGGGCCGATATTGTTGCAAAAGTCGAAAATCGAACGACCCCAAAAATCTCGCCAAAGTCGATCTTGAGACCTCTCTGCTGCTGCGCCGCTTTTCAGCGCCACTACGGAGGTCCGTGATCGATTTTGGATCAAACGATATGGTTCCCTCACATCGCCGCGCGCAAACCGCATCAGCGGCCCTAAGAATTTTCGTGCGCCACCCCAAAAAAGACTTTTGCAACAAAATCGGCACAACAGGCGACATTCGAATTTGAACAGACCGCCAACTGAGGCGGCCTTACTCCGGGCTTGTAGTCCAGGTTCCGTCATTGCAGCCGTTTCGGCGTCAGGATCGAAATCCGCTCTACTTAGGGGCTATCGAGCTCAAGCAGGCGGAGCAGAACGAGTGCGGGTCCACTTGACCTACGTCGGCCTTGCTCTCAATTGCGTAGTGCCTTCACAGGAATGCCAGCGCTTGCGCGATTGCAGCCTGGGTCACGTAGTTGGGCCAGGGCCTACAGCGCAGGCGGATAGCGGCGATATCGGGGACGTGCTGATCCATGGCGCGAATTATGACGCCAGTGGGTGAATGTTCTGAGGGCTTTAGATCGTCCTGCGACTTTGGCCCGAGGAGCTTGGAACCGCGTCCGAGGTGGCGCCTGCGTATCAGCGCCGCATAAGTCATGTTGCCGCGCGGTCAAAACGCGCGCGACGATGCGTACCATTGTTTTTCTGATCGCAAAGGTTCGTCTAGAGAGTGGATTTTATCGATCGTGGGGTGCGCTCTCGGGAGAGGCCAGCACATGATTGAGCTCTGGAACAAATGGTACGGGACCTTGGCTTCGGTCGAGGCGCTCGCAGCCGTCGTCGTTATTGCCGTGGTGACGGCTGGCGTTATTACGCTAATTGAGAGTCGGCGGCATAGGACAAAACATTGAATGGGGAGACGTCGGCAAACGGTCATCCAGACCGGAGTAGTTCAGTAATTAGCGGCGCTATAAGGCGCTCCTATCCAGGAGGACAAAATGATTGCTTCTCATGCAAGCTGGACAAACAGGAATGCGCCCTGGCGGGACACATTCTGTACATTCGCGCTGTTGAGCATCCTTGTCGCGGCTCCCGCATTCTTGATGATACTCTTGCTGGATCCCCAACTCGTCTTGCCTGCGCTCAGCATTCTGCTTTTCTCAGACGCGATGATCACGGCCCTCTTGGCCCTGGCAAAGTCAGAAAATATAGCGTTAGAAAATGTAACGCTATGGGATATTGCCGGTGCATTCACCATGATGGGCTGCGCTGCGGCGATTCTTGGCGAACCGGATCAAGTGGCCCTGTTTTTCGAGCAACCGGTCGAACAACATCCGGGCACGCCGGCTATGGGAGACAGTCACCACGCCCCCTGACAGCCGGCGACGTCGGACTAGAGTTGAGTTAGAGCGGCCCCGGTTTGTCTGCGGCACGGGACTGCGACACGCATCGGTGAACCGATTAGACACATACAAACCACCAAAAATCCGCGCTGAGAGCGGGCCATTTCTCCCGGCACCGGGGTGTGCGACGCGTGTTTGAATTTCTCACTACAGATGTCTTGAACGTATTATTGCAGGTCGTTCTGATCGACCTTGTGCTCGCTGGCGATAACGCCATCGTCATCGGTCTTGCCGCAGCGGGACTTCCTCAGGCGCAACGAGTCAAGGCGATTGTGATCGGGATCGTTGCCGCGACGATACTGCGCATGCTGTTCGCCGGGTTAGCGACGCAAATCCTCCAGATCGTCGGCCTCCTGCTCGCTGGCGGGATCCTGCTGTTGTGGGTGTGTTGGAAAATGTGGCGAGAGTTGCGCGCGTCCTCCACAAATCCTATAGGTGCGAAGGAGACTGCTGAAGCAATCGCAGGAAGCAAGCCCCGCAAGACACTCGTCCAAGCGAGTTGGCAGATTATTGCGGCCGACGTTTCCATGTCGCTTGACAATGTCCTGGCCGTCGCAGGGGCGGCGCGCGAGCATCCAGTGGTCATGATTTTCGGGTTGGGGCTTTCCATTGCGATGATGGGCGTGGCCGCTTCTCTTATTGCGCGCCTTCTGCAAAATCATCGATGGATTGCTTACGTCGGCCTGGCCGTCATTCTCTACGTTGCAGTCGAGATGATCTTTCGCGGAACATTGGATATCATGAAGGTAGCGTCGATATGACATGACATACCGCTGCTTGGTGGCCTGCGTCTGTTTCGGCCCCCACATAGGAAGCACTTCCGCTAATGGAATGGTCCGGCCGTGCTCCGGCCCTGCCAGCACGACAAGCTGGCAAGGGGCGCCCAAGACAAGGAGCACGCCATGTCTCAGAAACTCAGCTCAGCGATCGCCGTGATAGGCATCGATATCGGCAAGAACTCGTTCCACATCGTGGGCCACGATCAGCGCGGCGCAATCGTGCTGCGGCAGAAGTGGTCACGCGGCCAGGTAGAAGCACGGCTCGCCAACCTGCCAGCGTGCTTAATCGGTATGGAGGCCTGCGTCGGCGCGCATCATCTCAGTCGCAAGCTCCAAATGCTCGGCCATGACGCCCGACTGATGCCCGCGAAATACGTGCGCCCCTATTCGAAGGGACAGAAGAATGACTTCCGTGATGCGGAAGCCATCGCCGAGGCTGTCCAACGCCCGACCATGAAGTTCGTCGCGACCAAGACCGCCGACCAGCTCGACCTGCAGGGGCTGCACCGCGTGCGCGAGCGATTGGTCGGTCAGCGTACCGGCGTCATCAATCAGATCCGTGCGTTCCTGCTGGAGCGGGGCATCGCCGTGCGGCAAGGCCTGCGTTCGCTGCGGTCCGAGTTGCCGGGTATTCTCGCGACGCGCACCGATGTCCTCGCGCCTCGCATGTTGCGCATCATCGAGGACCTGGCAGGAGACTGGCGCCGACTGGACGCGCGCATTGAGGACCTCTCCAGCGAGATCGAAGCATTGGCTCGTCAAGACAAAGGCTGCGAGCGACTGATGACGGTCCCGGGCATCGGCCCGATCATCTCGAGCGCGATGGTAGCCGCGATCGGCACTGGAGACGTGTTCTCGAAAGGCCGCGACTTCGGCGCCTGGCTTGGACTGGTGCCGAAGCAGATATCGACAGGCGACCGCACGATCCTCGGCAAGATATCAAGGCGCGGCAATCGCTACCTGCGCGTTCTGTTCGTGCAAGCCGCGTGGGTTGTGCTGGTCAAGGTCAAGTGTTGGGAGCGCTATGGCCTCAAATCTTGGATCGAAGCCGCCAAGAAACGATTGCACCACAACGTGCTGGCGATTGCGCTCGCCAACAAGCTCGCCCGCATCGCCTGGGCGGTTCTCAACAAGGGGCGCGCCTTCGAGTGCGTCAAGACAGATGAGGTGGCGTCCCGACCTGCTTGATCCTCGCGCCGTGCTCGGGGCCGTCAAGGCGCAGCCTGGCAGCGGTCGAGCAAGCCGTCAGGACAGCACGACGGCCGGCCTTGACGGCCCTTGCGCGCGGCGCGTCTGCGCGCGCAGGCCGGGACGAAGGAACGACCGCCAGGCACGAACAAAGGAACAGTGCGAAGTGAGGAGCTATCGATGACGTAACCAACATCCCTTACCCGCCGAGGTCTGCGAGAGGATGAGACGACGATGGAGAATCGGTCTTCCCGGCGCATGCGAACACTGGTGACCCGAATGGCCCCTTCGAGGCCTGTCCGCTAATTAGCTCGAATGCGCGCTGATATCCATGATGGCCCGGAGCACAACACGCTCCAATCAGAGGCCGGATACATTGATGCAAGACCGCATCTGCCAGGTTGACGAAACCTCTTGCAACGCGCGGCCGGACCATACATTGGGTCACTTGCGGGCGTAGCGGCCATCTTCGAGCTTGGTCCGTTCGCACCCCGCAAGCCGATGTCAGGGGTAGAAACAGAGAGGCAGCTAAGGGCGAGAAGCAGACGAGCCGAGATCACATCTTGCGGTTGTAACGCGAGGGATTCTGTACATAATAGCCGGATGGAAATTCGGGATGCCAAGATTGAGGACGCAGAAGCCGCTTGCCTCGTTATGAGGCGGTCCATTGCGGAGCTATGCACGGCCGATCATAACAACGATAGGGCCATTTTAGGGCGTTGGTTGGCGGTCGCATCTCGCGCTTCAGTGACTGCTCGGGTGTAGAACTGGCCGGCGCCGTGGGCCGACCCGACATAAGCACCGACGATCCGTTGCAGGTGGATCTGCATGGCGCGTTCACTCAGCCCATCCTTGAGTGCGTCGGCGGTCTCGATGACGAGCCGCTCGTGCAAGTCGCGGATGCCGTCGCTGTCCAGGACCGCAAGACCGAAGCTCTCGGAGATGCGCAGTGTCTGTGCGGAGTCGGGGCAGACGAGGCGGACCATTTCGAGCGTCGTGCCGCGGCGGAGCGGGATGACACGGGCGGAGGAGCGGGGGGAGCGGACGGTCTTGGTCATGATGAGATCCTTTCTCGGTTTCGCCTTGGGAAGCGATCGGACCTTGGTCGTCGCTCCCTCGGGTGCGGTCGACCAGAACCGGCTTCAGCGGCCCGCTTCAGGGGGCGGTGGCTGCCAAGGAGAGCATGGGTGGGTCGCGGGCGAGCGGGCCCTCAGGCCTGCGAAGAACGCGGCCCCCCAACGCGAGACGGCGGCCGTCGATCGCTTTGCGACTTGCCCTTGAAGCGGACCGCGGCCGGTTCAGACCGCAGCACAAACCGAGGGAGTGACGGCCAAGGGTCAGCGGGGGGCCGAAAACCGTGAGAGGTCGGGCCATACCCGCCGAAAGCACCACGTCGCCAGCGAGCGTTCGCGTGCGCCGCATGCGCTGGGATGATCACGTCCGTCCTGACTCACCGCAACGCGGCGAAGGCGCGCTGGCGCGTCCGAAACTCGGCGATCGCCGTCTCCTGCCGATCGAGCTTGCGCGTGAGAGCGTCGATCTCGCCTTGACGCGCCAAGGCGAGCTCAGCGACATGCTGCTGAAACAGCCGCTCGTCCGCGCTCGTCCAGCTCGATGCGTTCCAGCCGCGCTGCCGGCGCTTCGCCCGGTCGGTGATCGTCAGCCGTTCGGCGCGTGACGCGATCTGGCGCTCGATGACGCCGAGACGGCGCTGCGTCTCTGCTTGCGCGGCTTCCATGCGCGTGAGGAGGCGTCATTCTTGAGGCTCGATCATCGCTCCGTCCCTACAGCCCGTAGGGGAAAGGCGGTCTCGTCGGGCGTGTCGTCGTCCGGGAGGGAGACCGCGGCGATGGATGAGGCGACGTCGTCGCCGACGACCGCCCAGTCGACAAGCGCCGCATCGTTGCCGGCGTGCTTGCGCATGCCGGGCGGGAGGATGCCGTCGAGTGCGTAGGCGATGGTGCTCTCGGGATGATGGTGCGCGTGCACGAGGAGATTGATGGCGACGTGGTAGAGCGCCTTCGCTCGCTGGAAGGTTCTGTCCGCTCTCCCATGTAGCTCCCAGAGTTTCTGCCGGCCCCTTGAACGTCCCCGTTGAACATCCAAATGACCTCCATATACCATCCCACTGGCTGGCAAAAAATGGGTGCTATGATGACCGATAATGTACGCGAGCTGCGACCCAGGACCCCGGATACGGAGAAGATCACGGTCAACCTCGGCTACGTCGACCTCGGTCACGTCGATCTCATGGTGCAGGAAGGGTTCTACTCAAACCGGACCGATTTCATTCGGACGGCCATCCGCAATCAGCTCGAACGCCACGCAGACGTCGTCAAGCAGTCGACAGCCCGGAAGAGCCTGGACCTCGGGCTGCGGAATTACAGCCGCGAGGATCTCGAAGCGGCGCGGCGCGCCGGCGAGATGCTGCATATCAATGTTCTTGGCCTGGCGACCATCGCCCAGGACGTCACGCCCGAGCTTGCCCGCGCCACCATCGCCTCGGTCTCGGTGCTTGGCGCCTTGCATGCCACGTCCGCGGTCAAGACCGCACTCGCCGACAGAACGAGGTGATGCGATGCTGAATCAGGACGTAGTTCGCGAAGCCACTCGCCTGACACGCGCCGGCCAGCTGGTCGAGGCCACCGCGCTCCTGCAACGCATGCTCCACGGCGAGTGCGCCCCGGGACCGACGTCCGGCAGCACTGCCCGAACCGCGCCCGCGAGGCTCGAGCCGCCAACCATCGACGTGAAGGCCGACGTCGTCGAGGAGAGGGAAAGCCGGCAGCCCACGCAAGCTTCCTCCGCTCCTCCGCGACGCAAACGCCCCGCGCCGCTCGACGGCGTGAGAGAGCTGTCCGGGCTCGGCATGCGAGGGCCGATCAGGCGGGCTCCGCCGTCCACGTCCGATATGATGCCCGAGGGCACACGGTTCATCGAATGCACCTTCAGCAACGCAGCGGGAAGGCGAACCTACAAGCTATTCATCCCAAGCCGCTCTCAGGGACAATCGCTCCCCCTGGTGGTCATGCTTCACGGCTGCACCCAATCGCCTGATGATTTCGCCGCCGGCACCCGGATGAACTTCCTGGCCGAAGAGCAGAATTGCTTCGTGGTCTATCCCGAACAGCCCAGCGGAGCCAACCAGGCGAAGTGCTGGAACTGGTTTCGCACGGGCGATCAGCAGCGGGGTGGGGGCGAACCCTCGCTGATCGCCGGCATCACCCGCCAGATCATGCGGGACCATACAATCGATCCGAAGCGCGTCTACGTCGGAGGCCTGTCGGCCGGCGGGGCCGCTGCCGCCATCATGGGAGCGACGTATCCCGACCTGTATGCGGCTGTCGGCATTCATTCCGGCCTCGCCTGCGGGGCCGCGAGCGATCTTCCCTCCGCCTTCGTCGCCATGCGGCGGGGTGGCGGGTCCGGAGCAATTGCGGACGGCGCATCGCCCGTGCCGACCATCGTTTTCCATGGCGATCGCGACACCACGGTGCATCCGAACAACGGCGACCGAATTTTCGAGCAGTCCGCCGAAGTGACGAGTCCGACAACGAAGGTGTTTCGCGGACAGGTGCCCTACGGGCATGCCCATACCCGCACCATCCTTACCGACGCGGGCGGGCGGACGATCTCCGAGCACTGGAGCATTCACGGTGCCGGCCACGCATGGTCGGGCGGCAGTCCCGCCGGCTCCTACACCGATCCGCGAGGGCCGGACGCGACGAGGGAAATGCTGCGCTTCTTCCTTGAGCATTCGCTTCCGGACTAGACCGGCCGGCTGTTCGCCACCGTCGCAACAAGCGGCGAGAGCGCACCGGCACGGGGCAAGTTTTCGCAGACGGCTTGAATCCGCGCCGCGCCCGGCAGCTAAGCTGCGGCAGCAGGGGAAAATTCCGATGAAGGCGCCGTTTCCATTCCGGAAAGCGTGCCCGGTGTGCGGCAAGCCTATGAAGGTCGAGCCCGAGAACCAGACGGGGCGGGAGCGCTACGTGTGCACCGCTTGCGAAGACGACCCGTTGCACGATCCCGCCGTCCGCAAGTGGACCGACAGCCCGTTGAGGCCTCCAGCGAAGTAATCGAGGCCGTTGGAACGCAATTCAGGCAAAGCCTTTGACTCCAGGGAGCGTCGCCCGCCGTTTGAGTACCGCGCCTGTAGCGGAGAGCCAAAGGCTCACGCCCGCTGTTCAGATATGAGCTCGCACCGATAGCCAAAGGCGGCGGTCCCGTTACCCCTCGCAACCAGCGATGGACGCTTGAAGAAACCCGCGAAGACGCGCGAAGAACTCGAGGCCGCGATCCGACTGGAGATGGAAGACATCAGCGAGTTGCCGACGGACCTCGCCATCTCGGTCGTGCCCCACGAGGACACCTGGAAGATCGCGATCATGACGGACGGACCGCAAGATGCGGGGCGCTCCGAGATGATCGATGCGATCGCGGACAGGCTGCGCGCCCAGTTCGACTTGAAAAGCTGAACCCGATGCGACGGTTTCACAGCGCGCTCAGATCGTCCGGAACGTTGCCGAACTTGCGGATGACCTGGACGTCGCCGAAATCGCCGGTGGCCGGGTCTCCGGAGCGGCTGAAGGCGACCGCACCGACGATGCCGGGCTTCCGGGAAAACGCCTCGGCCTTCATCACGGCCGCGTTCGGGTTGAAACACTCGACCGCCTCGCCCGCGGCGACGCCGTCGTCGGCGGCCATGAAGGCAGCGCGACATAGTAGGTGACATCCATCGCAGTCATTCCTTGCGCTCGCGCTGCACGTCGTAGCGGCGGCGCGAATATCCCGTCGAGACCGCCCGCCCGAAGTTCGTCGACCTGGGCCTCCAGGAAATCGATCGCCACCATCAGCGCCTTGACCGTCTCCCTGGCATCGCCGCCGCAAGCCGCAATGGCCTGGTCGGCCGCGAGCTCTAGGTCGACGGCGGGAGATACGGAGGGCTCGGGTGCGGCGGACATGGATGCCATGTTCCGTTTTTGTTCACGGAGAGTCAAGCGACCGATCACGGATTCCGCTGCCGCCGCACCCTGGTTAAGGATGGATCGCGGGGACAAACGGCTGCGGTGTCGGAACTAGCCCGACCTGATCGTCTTGAGTCCGAGCCGCCCACAACGGAGTTCTGCGTAAATGGCCCCCCGCGCCAATTGGAAAGGTTTCCTTCGCCTCTCGCTCGTCACCTGCCCGGTCGCGCTCTACCCGGCCACGTCGGAGAGCGAGAAGATCTCGTTCAATCAGCTCAACCGAAAGACCGGCCACCGCATCAAATACGCCAAGGTGGACGCCGACACCGGCGAGGAGGTCGCCAACGAGGACATCGTCAAGGGCTACAAGGTAGACACCGACACCTTCATCGAGGTGACGAAGGAAGAGCTCGAGAACGTCGCGCTGGAATCCACGCGTACCATCGAGATCGACGAGTTCGTCGACCGTAGCGAGATCGACCCACGCTACCTGATCCGCCCCTACTACCTAAGGCCCGACGGCAAGGTCGGTCACGACGCCTTCGCCGTCATCCGCGAGACCATCCGCGAGATGAACAAGGTCGCGATCGGGCGCGTGGTGCTGACCAACCGCGAGCACATCATCGCACTCAAGCCGCTCGACAAGGGGCTGATGGGCTACGAGGTCCGATCCGAGGAGGAGTATTTCGATGAGATCCAGGACGTCAAAGTCACCAAGGACATGCTCGATCTCGCCAGGCACATCGTGAACCAGAAGTCGGACCGGTTCGAGCCCGACAAGTTCGAGGATCAGTACGAAACGGCGCTCGTCGACCTCATCAACCAGAAGCGCGCCGGCAATCCGATCACGCCGAAGGAGCGCCCCGCCGCCGGCAACGTCGTCGACCTGATGGAGGCGCTGCGCCGGAGCGTCGGCGGCGCCGCGCCGGCGAAGGCAGGCAAGACCGCCAAGAAGCCGCGCAAGGCGGCAGCCGGGCAGAAGGAAATGCTGATGCCGATCGAAGGCAAGAAGCCCAAGGAAGCGGCCGCCAAGAAACCGGCAGCCAGGCCACAGCGCAAGTCGGCCTAAGCTTCAGCTCAGCAAAAAGGGCCGCCGGGAATATGACCAGCGGCCCCACCGGGCTCAAAATTGGATGGCAATGAAAAAGCTCAGCCCCGGTTAATCCGAGCCTATGCGCATGGTTGAAACTGTGGAGTCAAAACTCTTGTTCCTGATGGAGGAACAAATCCTGTGTCGCGCGCGTATCACATGGATTCATAACGCTTGATGGCCTAACTCATGTCGGGCGAGCACTCCGGGCAGACGTCACCGATCGAATCCAGCACATCGTGAACGGCGGCGACGGCCTCTTCAGAAGAGACGCCGGGCGGCGGGTCCTGATGGGCGGCGGCGAGGGCGCCTCGCGGGCATGCGGGTCGGCGCGGTCTTGCATCCAGCCGTGTTGCTCGCATTCGCGGATGGCGCCGGCCTCCTGGAGGACGGAGATTGCCTAGCCCCGCAGCGTCCGGATTGCAGGCCGCCGTTCCTTGAACATCAACATTGAGATCGCTCCTGCCGGACGAATCCCGATGGCCAGCCTAACGTTCGGGCAAATTGCCGGGCGCGCCGGTTGTCCACGTGTTCCGGCGCACTGTGCACAGGCCTTCTTTTGGTTGCCTCTCGATCTCCTCCAGCCTAGCCGCGTCGTTGGCCCGGCGAGTTCTTCTAAGTTCGGGAGACGAATTGGAGGGGCAAAGCGAACAGTTGGAAGATGAAGGGCGATGCTCTCGGAAAACGTTAGTTGTTTCCAATTCACAGGGCGGGTGTCAGATCTTTATTCCATACAGCCGCGCGTTTGCGTGGCGGTGGTGCGCTAAGCGCATCTGAAACTTTCTTTGCTCCGCGGGTCGTCATCATCGCGAATGTTGAGGTCGCTGTCAGGTCAGGACCACTCATCGCTCATCCTCCTGCCGTCCGAAGGATGTTTCCTCGATCAAGGCGCAGAGGGATCTGTAGAGGCAGTCTGGGTGGGTGATAGGCGGATTGCGGGGAGGCTGGCCGAGCGGATCGAGAGGTGGGTGGTTGGGTAGATCGGTGGATGGAGGGGGGCGAGAGGGTCATCAGATCGCTGCACCAATTTAGGTGCATCATGGCGCGGTGGTAGGGGCCAAATCAACACTGGTATACACGGTCTCCTCGGCCCGAACCCGGATCGTTCCCGTTCGTTATTGGATACGGGTCACTCTCACGGATGGGCCAGCCATGATCAGGTCAGCCAAAACTTCTCTGTTCGCACTGGTCGGGACAATAGCCGCGGGGCTTGCCTTGGCCGCCGGGGCGGGGCAACGGCAGGCAAACTCATCTAATAATGACCGGCTGCAGCAGAGTTTCCTCGCCGAGCACGAAGTCGGGCGGCACTTCCAGGTTACTCCGTCTGACCTGCCGCCGCCAAAGACCGGGCCGGTCGTCACCAATCGCCCATTGACCGTCCCCTTCAATGGTCAAAGCCTACAGGTGCCACCGGGGTTCACCGTGACGGCTTTCGCCGCAGGTCTCACCAATCCGCGGCGTTTGCTCGTGCTGCCCAACGGCGACGTCCTGGTTGCCGAGCAGAGCGCAGGCTATCTTACTCTGCTGCGCAGTGAAGGCGACGGACCCGCGAAATGGATCGATCGACATGTGGATGATCTCAACAAACCGTACGGCCTAGCTTGGCAGGACGGCAATGTTCTCGTCGCTGATCAAGACGGCATCTGGCGCGTACCGCACGTTCTCGGTGCACTCCGCGCCGGTCGATCGGTGCAGCAGCGCGCAGACGAAGTGCCGCCAGAAGCACGCAAGCCTGTACGCGGCGCGTACGGCGCCGAGCTGATTACCAAGAAGGGCGTGTTCGGCATCGCGCAGGGTCATCAGAACCGCCATCTCGCGATCGATCCAAAGACCGGTGCGTTTTTTGTGGGGGTAGGCTCTTCGGGAAATCTCGGGGTTGAGCCCGAGCCGAAAGCGACCATCCAGCGCTTCGACAAGGACGGAACCAATCAAACCACGTTCGCGTCAGGAACCCGCAATCCGACAGCACTCGCTTTCCATCCCGATACCGGCGACCTCTACGCTGTCGTGCAAGAGCGAGACGGTCTCGGCGATCGCCTCCCTCCCGATTATATGACCCACGTGCAGCAAGGCGGATTCTATGGCTGGCCCTACGCTTATATCGGCAAGCATCCGCAGCCGGGCTTCGCCAAACTCGCCCCCGATAAGGTGGACGCGACGATCACGCCCGACCTGCTGTTCGAACCTCACTCTTCGGTGCTCGATCTCGTCTTCTACACCGGCGATCAATTCCCGCCTGAATATAAGGGCAGCGCATTCGTCGCCCTCAAGGGTTCGTGGAATCGCTCGGAGCCGACCGGCTACAAAGTGGTGCGCGTGCCGTTCCGAAATGGTCAGCCCGAGGGTTACTACGAGAACTTCGCGACAGGATTCTGGGCGTCGGGCAAACAACGAGCTGAGGTCTGGGGCCGTCCCGCGGCGCTCGCTGTAGCGAAGGATGGCTCACTACTCGTGGCCGACGATACCGGCGGAACGATCTGGCGGATTTCCTACGCCGGCCGGGGCGAGACGACCGGATCGACCGGAAACAAAGGCGACTCGCGTTAGCTATACTGTGAATCGGCACGACATTTTGACCCGATCGGCGCCAAACCTCGACCCCAGTATTCGCGGTGCAAGTAGTCGCGACGGCTAGAGGATTTTGCTCCCGAGACCGGGTCACCGTTTGGAAGCAGAAGGGGTCAAACTTTGGAACCGATTCACATATATTTCGGACACAAGGAGGTGCGAGATGGCGATGACAGCCACCCAGGTCACTCTCGATACGCCGGCGGCGGAGTTTCGGCTTCCGGCGACCGACGGCAAGACTTACGCACTGGACGACCTTGCGGGCGAAAAGGGCACCGTCGTCGTCTTCATCTGCAACCATTGCCCCTATGTCAAAGCGGTGATCGACCGCATGGTTGCGGACGCCCGGGTGCTGATGTTGGAGGGCGTAGGCTTTGTGGCGATTTGTTCGAACGATGCGGCGAGCTATCCCGAAGATTCATTTGAGAATATGACGCATTTCGCGAAGGCTCATGGTTTCCCGTTTCCTTATCTGCACGACGAGACCCAGACAGTCGCGCGGGCGTATGGGGCGGTGTGTACGCCGGACTTCTTCGGTTACAGCGCCGACCGCAAGCTCAAGTACCGCGGCCGGCTCGACGAAGGCCGCACAACTCCGCCCCGCGCTGGGGCGCCCCGAGAGCTTGTCGAGGCCATGCGCGCGATTGCGAGCACCGGTGTGGCGCCGGCTGATCAAAAGCCGTCCATTGGCTGCTCGATCAAATGGAAGGATGCATAAAACCGAGCCCTTGTCATAGAGCCCTACCAGTTACGCGGTTCGAAGTGCAGGCGAAAGCATAGACATACAGTCCGAACGGGTTGCTCGCACCTCGCTCGCGCTCCTGGGATTTGAAGGCGGCAGTCGCAATGGCCGCAGGTTGAAGTCGTCACAGCCAGCACGCCCGACGTAATCTCTTTGGCCGTCATGGGCTCTGTCGCCGTCCTGAGCACGTCCCGGGAATGAAGGAATTTCCCACATGCCTGGTCGCCACTGGCCGCCTTCGAAGCCTCGCGCCGTTTGCTGATTAGGGCTATCCTTTCTCCGCCATGAAGCTTGGTCCGGTGGCGGCATCCCGGAGGCAAGAAATGAGCCGCACCGTTTGCGTTGGTGATCAAATGACGCACGGCGGCCAAAAGGGTTTCGGCATGACCAAGCACGGCCGATCCGGGCACGCGACCCGATCGCCGCGCTTCCGCTTCCTGCAGAAGCTCGAAGCGAAAAAGAATGATCGGAAGGACCGCTCTCGGATCAAGGACCCGAAACAGTCCGTCGAGGAGCTCTTCCATCCCCGGAGAGCAACATGAGACCTGACGAACTATCCGCGCTCGCGGCGTTCGATCTACTCGAAATGATGTTCAAGAGTGGTGTGATTGCGGGTAGACGGCCCCGTGATGCTGATTTGCGAGATCGATTGATGAGGTCTTTCGCGATGCCGTTTGCCGCCTCCAGGATTTTCTCAGTCAGGCCAAGGTAACGTTCAGCAGGAGTGGTTGGCGCCCACGGGGAGTGCCGAATTCCAAGAGGGGGAACGTGAATGCGCTGAGGCTCAGGAAGCCCGTGGACTTCACCGGCTGTTGGCAGCGGCACGTATCGCAGCAGGGTCGTAACCCCAATGAGGGCCAAGATTATGAAAATAACCTACACGGATTCAGACGATGGAATGGTGCTTATTGGGTTCACCGATGAGCGCGGAGAACACGAAATCGCCCTAAGCACAATAGAGACGGCCGACCTTATCGGCGCGTTGAGGACCTCGCTAGAGGAAGCGATTGGAAGTTCGGCCGCAAACAGCATGGGCCTTCCCGGCATCGAACGCGTGCAGATCGTTGAGACCGCGGAAGAAGTATTTTTCCGCGTCTATATGAATGATCGCATTTCCCACGATTATCCGGTTCCGAAAGGAACCGTTCTTGCGGATGAGCTTCGGATGATGGCTGACCGGATGGAGGCGCGCAATTTGGCAAAGGCCACACATCCGTCACCCGATATCCAAAAGGGCAAGCTGAATTAGCAGACAGGCTATATCTCCGGGGCTGGCGCCTCGAAGGTGGACTAGCATGACCATCCAGGCAGGCATCCCGTTCATGCTGCCCGCGCGCTGGGTGGAGCGAAATCAGTCGACTTTGGGACACACGACGTCGTCGGGCTTGCGAGAAGTGCCTGATTTTATTGAACTTATGTCGCTGGCGCGGCAATCCCCCTCTCACTCGCCAAAAAGTCCTTATTTTTCAGTGCTTCCCGAAGTCGGCTATTTGCCGGCCCATACTTCCGAAGGGACGGAAAACGAGCTCCTTGGTCGCGCCTTCAATCGGGAGCGGTGCGTTTACTCGCGATGTTCTGGCCTCAATAAGGCTCCCGACAAGCGGCAACATCGCGTGTTTGATCACTCGACAGTCTGCCAGACCCAGCCGCCATTTCTCCAAAATAAACGGTAGTCGCAGGATTCGTGGCGGCTTTTTTTGCAGCGGCCAAACTCACCAGGAGACGAGTAGACGATTAGGTTCAGGCGACCGTTTTTCGAAATGCTTATGAAGCGTTCTCGGTCATAGAGTTCTTCCAGGACCTTGCGATAGGCGCGGGGTCCGAATTGCTTATAAGCGACGAGGTAGCATCCGCGGTTCGAGCATCCGTGTCCTGGTGACGATCCACACACTTGCTGGGAATCGAAAAGGAAGTCCTGCGACCCGTCACCGTTTAAGTCGACTCTTGCGACGCCTGGCTCTCGTTCTGCCGAAACTTGAATTCCGTCCTCTTTACAAGAAATGGTGATCTCTCGGATTCTTGTGGCGAGTTCGATTGGAAGGTTTGGCGCGGCTGAGCCGGATGCCGGTGTGGCGGTCGTCTTTAGGCCATCTGCCAGCGACTGATTATCTTCAGGCCGGAAGAGGATATCGGCGAACCCCTCGATTTTCGGACCTGATATTTCCATGCCGGTTAATTCGGCATGGGCATTCGTCAACTCGATCTCTTTTTCGTTGATCTTGTTGAATTTGAAGGACCACCGGTCGCTCTCGCTAAGCTGTCTATTTTTGGTGTTGCAGCGGACGATGAACTCGGGAAATTTCTGCGCGTCTAAGACGCAATCGTAGCTGGTGTCCTTGAGATGGTTGATGATCGTGTAGAATTTGCCCTTTATTGCGAGGCCATTTTTGGTGTGGACCGAAACGTCCCAAAACTGTGCGTCATCGAAAAGCTTTTGGAAGGACCCGAAGCCATCAAGGGACATGTCTTCCGAAAAGAGGGACATGGCGGTGGCGTCAAGCGGCTTCCCATTGGATTCGACGCGAGTGAGAATTAGATCATTTGAGCTGTAATTCGTAGTGAAAGTGAACGACATCGGCCTGCCTTGGTAGTAGGCGGGGCAGTCGTAGCGAAGGCGCTGCGTGCGGTGGTCATCGTCTTCGATCGAAAGTCTGCACGTATCCGCCGGATAGTGGCTTTCGAAAATCTTCTTATCGGCTAAAGGTCGGACGCGACCTTCGTGGAAGATCTTGAGGTTGGTTTTTGTCTTCCATAGGTCACTGGCGACACCTCGGTTTGGTCGATCGTTGGCGAGTGCCACCGAAAGACCAAGTGAGCACGCGAAACTCAGGCCAGAAGCCAGAATCGTTCCAACGGTCTTAAGGAAGGATGTCATGGCAGCACCGTCACATAGTTCTGTCCCGATGCCATCGGCTGTACGGTGTAGTTGACGACGTACTCTTTCGTCAGGGGCAGGCCCCTCTTCGGGGCTTCTTCTTTTATTTTTGCAATGTCAGCCTCCGAGGTTCCTGTGAACCTCGCCATCTCCATGATGTCGCTCTGGACCAGCACCGAGCAGAGGCTCTACCACGCCCATTGCAGGAGCGCGCCATGCGATGTCACGATCTGACCGACCAAGAGTGGGCCTGCTGGGAGCCACTTCTGCCGATACACGTCAGGCCCACCGACAAAAGGATCCCCGGGCGATCGTCAGCGCCATGTTACAGCTGGCCAAGGCTGGCGCCTCGTCGACCCTTGGGGAAGGGCCGCTCGAGTGCGGGCCTGGTCGAATAATCGCAATGGCTGTCGTATATGTCGGCTCTTGGCACAACCGAACCAACCGGGCCGGTCTGATGATGTCCGTTGATTGGGGTAGACCGGAAGCGGTCGGCGGAGCGTCAAATCGGGGTTTTTGACCCAGTACGCAGTTCGGCCTTCACGCAGCCCTTGAGAGTTGCCCCAAGGCTACCAGCGCCGCAACCGTCCCGAGTGTCAGCGGGAAATAACTTTCGTGCTAGGTTTCCAATCACGCTGCGCGAACAGTGTGGCCCACCGACTCGAACAAACCCACGTCGAAACTCAGTGCGAGTATCTCATGACCAGTCAGGGCCGGCGCATTGCTGGTTGCCACTTGTTGCTGCGAGGTAACCGCTGGATGCCCATAAGCGTGAACAAAGCGCTTGGAGCCAAAGATCGTTGTTCACCGGGCGGTGCGGTGATTTCCGCATACCTGTCCGCAGTTGTTGAAGGCGACACAATTGTTGGCTGGACAAAAAACTCAGCGTTCTCGGTTCAAGAGGTGCTGCCCGATGGCACACTAGCACTGCTGGACCTAACTCCCGCGAAACTGGCGTTGCAAGCTGATAGCGCCGAGATGAAAGCGAGCAAGGCGGGAATAGTTGGGATCAGTTCGCTGATCGCGGGGCGTCGCATTCAGGAACAAGAATGCTGGAAACCTTCCGTCGACGTTGCGTGAAGCTGCATTCGAACGCGCTACGGTACAGATACTGGACAAAATTCAGGGTCATTCCGTTGTCGGCGTGCGTCTGTACGATTGCTGAAACGCGAAAATTCAGCTTTTGATCGCGTTAGGTAAGCCTCTCTCGGTTATCACTCCCGTGTTGGCACCCAGAGGAGAAAGTTCCTGCGTGGTTGCCGGTCAATATTGCCGACAGATTACCTCCAGATGGGACGTGGTGATATCGGGACGGGCAGAGCATGTCCGCTCTGCCCGGAGATTTCAGACATCAACTTGTTCCGCTATTGCCAAGGCGTCATCGACCTCAATGCCGAGATACCGGACCGTGCTTTCGATCTTAGTATGACCAGAGATTGCCAGTCCGCCGGTAGATCAGGGTAGCTTTTGTCCGTCGCAGTGAATGCGTGTGTTCATGCCGTTGATCCTGTAGGTGCTGGGCTTGTAGAAAGCCTCGCACATCCCGGCGGCAAGCCGAGCGGGCCGCGGATCGACGTGATCTCGGCTAGGCTGGCAGGAACGGCGTATCAAGGAGCTCCTGGATACCAATCTGGACGGGGGCCTGTCGCTCGAAGATCTCGCGCGGGAGTGTCGGCTCTCCACGCGCCATCTGACCCGTGCATTCAGACAAAGTACTGGAATGCCTCCGCACAAATGGCTCCTGATGCGACGTATCGAACGGGCCAAGCATTTGCTCGGTGATTTCGATCTACAAATCTCCGAGATCGCGACGTCATGTGGATTCAGCGATCAAAGCCACTTCACTCGCAGCTTCAGTCAGCTTGTGGGAACAAGTCCAGGAGCATGGCGAAGACACGAAGCAGGTGCGAATCGCCTCCAGTCGCCGTCGACACACAACGCGTAACGCCATTCGTTCGGCAACACTGCTCGCGCCCGGCGGGTTAGCCAGATCGAACGGCGCTCCGCCGTCAAGCCGCGACGCCGATCGCTCCTACTTCTTCCGCCACCGGGAGCCACATATCGACGGTTGTTCCGCAGCCTGGCTTGCTCTGAATAGAGAAGTGACCACCCGACTGCTTGACGATCGCCCGCACGATGGGCAAGCCGAGACCGGATCCGCGCCCGGGCACCTTCGTCGAAAAGAACGGTTCGATGGCTCGCCGCAGAGCGCCGCGCACAGGATGGAGGCAGCGACCGCGCAGTTTTGCCGACGCAGGTGGCAACGAGCAATCCAGCCATTGCCAGATTGAGGAAGACCGCAAAGAGAAGCTCTGCGGTGAGGACGTTCGTGAACAGCAGCAGGCCCGGATACGTCGCCACGAGGATGATCGGCACGAGTCCACCGGCGCTGCGCGTCGCCGCCTGGGCGGTTGCTGCAAGCGCCAGCATCAGGACGGCCCACGCCACCTGCTGCAGGCGCACCACCGCTCCGAGGTCGCCTCCGAACGCGAACGTCACGGCCAGGAACGCCGGGTAGCCCGGATCGCGCCCACCCGCCACGGTCGGCCTTCCAGCCTCCAGCGTGCGAAGCGCAGATTCCACGAAGGACGGCGTGTCGCCCCAGATGACTGGGACCGCCGGCCTGAACGACACGACGATCTCCACCAGCAGCGCGGCCCACGCCAGCACGGCCCATGGCCACGGGGACCCGACGCCGCCCCGGGAGGCGGCTCCGCCCGTTGTACGCGCTGGAGCTTCGCGGTCGGACCGCACGATCGCCATCCACACGGGATGAAGTTCGAATGCCGCCCAGCTTCATGCTAGACCAAAGCGATCTACAAGACCATCGGAGGGCACGGCGTGCTCCCGGCTCCCTCGCCTTGCGAGACATGATGGTCGACGCCTGTATGCTGCCCTCGACAAGGAAAAGGCGCCGGTGGCAGGCCGGCGCCCTCGAGGATGCCCCGGGGCCAGCAAGCACGAGTGAAGAAAAGGCCCCCGGTCGCGAGCTTCTGTCCTTTTGGTAGCGGCCCTACTTAGATCCCGTTCGCAGACCGAGGCGCGGGGCGGGCGCAGGGCGGCCGCACGGCTGCATTTAGCGCGCTCTTCACCGTCTCACCGAGGGTCAGGAAGTCGACCTTGCGTGGTGACGTCCGGCGCCATGCCAGCCCGATGCTGCGGCCAGGCTGCGGCTCGACAAAACGAAGGAGCTTCACTCGGTCGTCGCGCAACTCGACATCGACCGCGACTTCCGGAACCAGTGTGGCGCCATATCCGCTCGCCACCATTTGCATGACCGTTGCAAGACTGGTCGCACTGAGGCTCGAGGCCACGTTCCAGCGCCCCTTGACACAATAGTCGAGCGCATGATCCCGCAGACAGTGGCCTTCCTCCAGCAGAATGAGTTTGCGCTTCTTCACGTCGTTGGGCGTCACGCGCGCCGTTTCCGGGAGGGGGTCGTCGGCGGGCACCGCAAAGAGGAAGCGATCTCTCACGAGATTGACGACTTCAAACTCGGCCATCTTGAGCGGCAACGCCAACAACAACACTTCGAGAGTGCCACGCTCGAGATCGGCGAGCAGCACCTTGGTTTGTGCTTCTACCAAATCGAGACGCAGATCGGGATAGTCGCGTTCCAGTTGCGGGAGCAAACGCGGCAAGATGTACGGCGCCAGGGTGGGGATCAGGCCAAGGCGCAACGTTCCGCTCAATACTTTGGCTCTATGTTGAGCCAAGTCTGTCAGGTCGCGCACTGCACCGAGGATCGCTCTGGCACGTTCCGCGATATCGATGCCAAGTTCGGTGAACATTGGCGCGCCCGGACGCCGCTCGATCAATTCGACACCGAGAGTTCCTTCCAGTTCGTGGATCTGCATCGAAAGGGCGGGTTGACTGACAGAACATTCCTTCGCGGCTCGCCCGAAGTGTTCCTGACGAGCCAGTGCATCGAGATAATGTAGCTGCCGGATCGTAACCACGCCGATAAGATATTCTTAATGCTGCGCCAAAGCAACTTGATTGGCTTTTTAACGTCAGCATGAAAAAATGCTTTTGCGCGTCTTATCCCCTCGGAACGCATGGGCTGCTCCCATGCGAAAGTTATTGCTTGTCGATCGAGGCTCGATCCTGCGCAGGATCCTGTTACGCAGGGCAGGATCCTGTTACGCAGGGTAAACAACCCAACAAGCGGGAGAGGTTCGCGTTGAGGGGAAGCGGGAGCTTCCGAACAGAGAGAGAGACAAGGGGTCTATGTCAGCGCGCTGCAAGACGCCGCAAGCGCGAACTCTGCCAACGACGGGCGCTATGCGGACAAACAAAAGGAGAGGCGCACATTCATCACCGGACTTGGATGCTCGAGACTTCCACGAAGTCATACCGATTGAATGGGTGAACATCCATGGTAGCCAAGCAGGTCAAATTTTCCGTCAAGGCGCGTGAAAAGATGCTGCACGGAGTCGACATCCTCGCCAACGCGGTGACGGTTACGCTCGGGCCCAAGGGCCGCAACGTCGTGCTCGACAGGTCGTTCGGCGCACCCCGCATGACCAAGGACGGCGTCACCGTCGCCAAGGAGATCGAGCTCGAGAACAAGTTCGAGAACATGGGGGCGCAGCTGGTGCGCGAGGTCGCAAAGAGGACTTCCTATGTCGCCGGTGACGGCACCACCACTGCGATCGTGCTGGCGGCTTCCCTCGTTCGCGAAGGTGTCAAGGCAGTTGCCGCCGGCATAAATCCGATGGATCTGAAGCGCGGTATCGATCTCGCCGTCGATGCGGTCGTCGAGCACCTCAAGTCCAATTCCAGGAAAATCACCTCGAACGAGGAGATCGCCCAGGTCGGCACCATCTCCGCCAACGGCGACGCCGAAATCGGCAAGTTCCTCGCCGATGCCATGAAGAAGGTCGGCAATGAGGGCGTCATCACGGTTGAAGAAGCCAAGTCGCTTGAGACCGAACTCGAAGTCGTCGAAGGCATGCAGTTCGACCGCGGCTACATCTCGCCCTACTTCGTCACCAACGCCGACAAGATGCACGTTGAGATGGACGACGCCTACATCCTGATCAACGAGAAGAAGCTCTCCTCGCTGAACGAGCTGCTGCCGCTGCTCGAAGCCGTGGTGCAGACCGGCAAGCCGCTCGTCATCATCGCGGAAGACGTCGAAGGCGAAGCGCTCGCCACCCTGGTCGTCAACCGTCTGCGCGGTGGTCTGAAGGTCGCCGCCGTCAAGGCTCCGGGCTTCGGCGATCGCCGCAAGGCCATGCTGCAGGACATCGCCGTTCTGACCGGTGGTCAGGCGATCTCGGAAGATCTCGGCATCAAGCTCGAGAACGTCTCGCTCGCCATGCTCGGTCGCGCCAAGAAGGTGATGATCGACAAGGAGAACACCACCATCGTCAACGGCGCCGGCAAGAAGGCCGACATCGAGGCCCGCGTTACCCAGATCAAGGCGCAGATCGAGGAAACCACCTCGGACTACGACCGTGAGAAGCTGCAGGAGCGTCTGGCCAAGCTCGCGGGCGGCGTCGCGGTGATCCGCGTCGGCGGCGCGACCGAAGTCGAGGTGAAGGAGCGCAAGGATCGCGTGGATGACGCGATGCATGCGACCCGTGCGGCGGTTGAAGAAGGCATCGTGCCGGGCGGCGGCGTCGCCCTGCTCCGCGCCTCCGAGCAGCTCAAGCGCATCAAGACCCAGAACGACGACCAGAAGACCGGCGTCGAGATCGTGCGCAAGGCGCTCTCCGCGCCGGCCCGCCAGATTGCCATCAACGCAGGCGAAGACGGCTCCATCATCGTTGGCAAGATCCTCGAGAAGGAGCAGTATGCCTACGGCTTCGACGCACAGTCGGGCGAGTACGTCAACATGGTGTCGAAGGGCATCGTCGACCCGGCCAAGGTCGTGCGCACCGCGCTGCAGGATGCTTCCTCGGTCGCCGGCCTCCTGATCACTACCGAGGCCATTGTCGCCGAGCTGCCGACGCCACCGCCTCCACCTTTGCCGGGGCATGACCATGACCACCATCACTGCGAGATGGAGTTCTGAGCCGATCGACGCTAACACGATGGAGGAAGATTTCGCGTTGGAGAAAACCAGGCCACTCGGTTTTACGCGCCGAACCGTCTTGACCGCCGCGGTTGCGGGGAGCGCCGGACTTGCGAGCGCCACCCTCGCCGCACCGCTGCCCCCGAGCGATGATGCGACGGAACTTGTCAAACAATTGACCGGAAAAACCCCGATCGCGTCGGAGCGCCTTCATTTGGTGATGCCGCGGGTCTTTCCGAATGGCTACACCGTGCCCCTCACGCTCGCGATCGACAGTCCCATGACCGAATCCGATCACGTCAACCATGTCTCTGTGCTGGCGCCGCGAAACCCGCTCGTCGAGGTTGTCACGTTTCATTTTGTCGCACAACGCAGCGAACCTCGCATATCGATGCGCATTCGCCTCGCCCAACCGCAATATGTCCTGGCGGTCGCGGAGATGAACGACGGTGCGCTACTGATGACCGAGACCTGGGTCGAGGTCGCCACCAACGGATGCAAGTGACATCCCGTGAGGAGGTGGAGAATGTTCACTCCGGCACCCCGTGTGCAAGTGCCAAGCGCCGCTGCGAAGGGTGAGGTATTTCCGGTCAAGACCCTGATCAGCCATCAGATGGAGACCGGCTTGCGCCGTGATGACCAAGGCAACGTCATCCCGCGCAAGATCATCAACAAGTTTACCTGCCGCTACAATGACGTGGTGGTGTTCAGCGTCGATCTCCACGAGGCCGTTGCGGCGAATCCTTTTATAGAATTCTACCTGCGCGCGACCGAGAGCGGCCGACTAGCGTTCGTCTGGGAAGAGGATGGCGGCGGCACCTACGCATTGGAGCACCACCTCACTGTCGCTTAACGATGTCGTATTGATGTCGCCATGCCGCTTCGCGCCACGAGCAAAGGAATCGCCGATCGCAAATACCATGGAGCCAGCCTCAGCATGCGCCAAATTATCGCCGTTTCGATTGCTGCAGGTTCGTTGATTATTCTCGCGGATAGCAGCCAGGCAGCGGACCGCGATGGCGGAGCTCAGCTCGCCGCGATGTGCGCGTCCTGCCATCGTCCGGATGGCGGCGACCGGGGTATTCCGACGATCCTCGGCATGGATCCGGAGATGCTCACCCGCGCGATGCTTGCGTACAGATCGCGTGAGCGCCCGAGCCACATCATGCGCGCCGTCGCCCTGTCGCTCAGTGATGAAGAAATCGCGACCGTGGCGCGCTATCTTGCTGCGCTGAACAAGTAGAGTCAGGCCATGAAGCCCCGGACGCGTCGAGAGTTCGGCTGCTTGACGGGAGCAATGGCCCTCGCGGCCTTCGGCCCTCGATTGGCAGCAAGCGAGGCCAAGGCGAGGGTTGTCGTCGTCGGTGGCGGCATCGGCGGTGCCACGGTCGCCAAGTACTTGGCCGCCACCGCGCCAACGATTAAGGTGACGCTGGTTGAGCCAAAGCCGCATTATACGACGTGCTTTTTCAGCAACCTTTATCTCGTCGGGCTACGCTCGTTCGAGTCGCTTTCGCATGGCTACGAGACACTCGCGCAACGATACGGCATCAATGTCATTCATGACTCCGTAGCAGCGATTGATCCGGTAGCGAAAACCGTCGGGCTCAAGAGTGGCCGAAAACTGCCTTACGACCGCGTCGCCGTTGCCCCTGGCATCGCTTTCAAATACGACGCCCTCGCGGGGTATGACGAGGCGGCAACGCAGGTCATCCCGCACGCCTGGAACGCGGGCCCCCAGACGAAGCTGCTGCGCCAGCAACTCGAAAGCATGGAGGACGGCGGCGTCTTTGTGCTCGTCGCGCCCCCCAACCCGTTTCGCTGCCCGCCTGCCCCCTACGAACGCGCCTCTCTGGTTGCTTGTTATTTCAAACAGTACAAACCGCACTCGAGGATCCTGATACTCGATGCGAAAGATAGCTTCAACTCGCAGGATCTATTTCTGGATGCCTGGGAACGCCACTATCGGGGCATGATCGAATGGCTACCCGCCCAGTTCACTGGCGGGATAAAGGCAATCGATGTGAGGGAGCGATCGATCAAGACTGCGACTGAGACGTTCAAGGCCGCGGTCGCCAACGTCATACCCCCGCAAATGGCCGGCCAGTTCGCGCAGCAGATCGGCCTGGCGGATCAATCTGGCTGGTGCCCAATCGATCCCGTGACGTTCGAGTCGAAGCTGCAGCCCGGAATCCATGTGGTGGGCGATGCGACCAGCGCCGGCGATATGCCGAAGTCGGCCTTTGTTGCCAATAGCCAAGCCAAGGCCTGTGCCTTTGCCATCGCCGGGGCACTTACCGGGTCCGAGCGCCTTCCGCCTCACTTGTTCAACATGTGCTACACTTTTCTCGCCCCCGACGATGCAGTGAGCAACGCCATCAGCTTCGAGCCCGCCGCCGGGACGATCAAGATCGACCATAGCTTCGTCAGCCAGGTGCAGGAAAGCGCCGAGACCCGCCGCCGGGCCGCGCACGAGGCGGAAGGCTGGTACGATACTTTTACGCATGACACGTTCGGCTAGAGGGTGGTCAACCCGTTTGGATGACTTGGTCAGCAGTGACCGGAACGGCGGCGCTGCGAGGTGCAGGAGCGCTCTCCGCCTCGGCCGCTGATTGTTGCTCGGAAATCGGCGATGGGTCGGGCAGCCGCTCCAGTCGCAGCGAATTCAGCACCACGACGATGCTTGATCCGGCCATCACTGCCGCCGCCAGCACCGGCGAGAGTACTCCGGCCATCGCCAGACCCACGGCGATGAGATTATAGCCGAACGCCCACGCCAGGTTGGTGAGAATGATCGCGCGAACGGCGCGGGCGACGTCGATCACCCACGGCAGCGTCCGCAGCCCCCCGAGGGGGAGCACGACCGATGCGGTCTCGCGGGCGAGGTCGGTTGCCGAACCGACGGCGATCCCGACATCGGCTCCGGCCAGCGCCGGCGCGTCATTGAGGCCGTCGCCGACCATCGCGACCATGCCATGGTCATGCCGTCGCCGGTCCAGCGCCGCGCGTTTGGCCCCGGGCGCGAGGCCCGCCTCGATATCGCCGCTCTCGATCCCGACCGCAGCGGCAATCCGCTGCGCGGCTGCCGGAAGGTCGCCGGTCAATAGCGTCACGTGCACCCCGCGGTGGCGTAACGCCTCGACGGTCGCGCGGGCCTCTGGCAGCGGCGTATCGTCAAGCGACAGCACGGCATGCACCCGCTCGCCCCAGCCGACATAGATCACCGAATGGCCGCTCGCTTCGCGCGATCGCCCGCGCTCGGCCAGATCTGGCACCAGCGACCAGCCCAACTCGTGCATCAAGGCGGCGCTGCCGGCCGCTACCGTCTGACCGTCTGAGCTGCCACGGATGCCGCGGCCCGCCACGACCCGAACGTCGCGAATGGCGACGGGCTCGAGTCCGCGCGCAGCGGCCGCTGCAGTGACGGCGCGTGCCAAGCCGTGTTCGGAGTGGCGTTCCAGCCCGGCGGCGCGCGCGAGCACCTCGTCGGCACTGGTGCCGTCGCTGTCAATGGCGACAACGCGCGCCTGACCCGAGGTGAGCGTGCCGGTCTTGTCGAAGGCGATCAGTCGCATGCGCGCGAGCGCCTCGAGCGTGGCGGGGTCGCGCACGAGGCAGCCGTGCCGGGCCAGCCGTCCGATACCAAGCGAGGTGGCCATCGGTGCCGCCAGCCCCACCGCGCAGGGACAGGCCACCACCAGCACCGTAAGGCCGATCAACAGCGCGCGGTCGAACGGCAGGTGCTGCGCCCAGTACACCGACGTTCCGACGCCCAGCACGAGGATGATCGGCACGAAGACGCCGACAATGGTGTCGGCAAGGCGCTGGTTCGGGCTGCGTCGGCTCAATGCGTCCCGCACCGATCGACAGATCAGCGCCCACCGGGTCGCGCTTGCCACGCCGCTGCTTTGGATCAGGAGCGGGCCGTCGAGATTGATGCTGCCGGCGATCACATCCGAGCCGACGCCCTTGGCGATCTGCCGGCTTTCGCCGGTGACCACGGCCTCGTCGGTGTGCGATTCGCCCTCTTTGATCTCGCCGTCGACGGGAATGCGCTCTCCCGGCCGAACCCGCACCAACATACCGGGGCCAACCTCGCGCACCGGCCGGCGGCACTCTCCGTCGCCGTTGACCACGGTGGCCCACTCGCTTTCCGCCGCCAACAGCGGTTGCAGGTCACGCGCCGCCCGCGCGCGCGCGACGGCGTCGAGATAATAGCCCACGGTGAACAGCATCAGTACCATGCTCGCGGTGTCGAAATAGACATTGGGGCTGTGCTCGATGACGGCGAAGGCAGAATAGAGATAGGCGGCGCCGACGCCGATGACGATCAGCGCCGAAGAGGTCAGGCGCCCTTCCTTGCCGTTGAGCCACGTCTCGCGCAGAAGCGGTCCGCCGAGAATGATCACCGCGGGTGTGGCGAATAGCCAGAGCAGGAGATGAATCCAGGGAAGCATCTCGGCATCTGCGCCGCCGAAGGCGTCGGTATACAGGAGCAGGCTGAACAGCATGATATTCATGGAGAGAAAACCGCCAACACCGAGCCGGATCAACAGCCAAGCGGCCTCCCACTCCTCGTTTTTGCCGTTCTTGACCTGGTAGGCGATACAGCAGCCGTAGCAGCAGAATGCACAAGCCTCGCCGTTCACCGTGCGTCGCATCGCCCGCCGCCCGACCGGCAACAGGCAATGGCTGCACAGGGCGTGGTCCTGTCCCGTCATGCCGGATATCCTCCCGGCCAACCATGGGCGATGTGCGCGGCGAAGGGCAGAATGCCGCGGCCGACGGTGGCGAGACCGAGCAGCAGGATGCAGCTGCCGGCCAGCCACACCCCACGCTGCCGCCACGCCGGCGCCAGCATGCGACCGACGCCGCCCATCAGCAGCATCGCGGGGAAGGTCCCAAGCCCAAAAGCGGCCATGGTAAGAAAGCCGGGCAGCGCTCCGGCCGTGCTCGCCGCCTGGGCAGCAAAGGCATAGACCAGCGGACAAGGGAGGAAACCGTTGAACACGCCAAACGCGAGCGGGGCGGCATGTCCCGGCACCGTCAACAGGTTGCGCAGGGATGCCGCGAGCGTACTGGCACCGGAGTCAGCGGTGACGCGATGCAGACGTGGCAGCAGGCCAAAGAACTGCAGTGCCATGGCGATCATCAACAGTCCGGCGAGGATCGCGAGAATCCGCTGACTGGTGTCAAGCGGACCGGTCAGCAGCGGGACTGTCGTTCCCTGCGGCGTGCATATGACCTGACCGAGGGCGCCCGCGAGTCCGCCGAGAAAGCAGTACGTTGTCAATCGACCCGTGTTGTACAGCAGATGGCGCAGAACGGTTGTGCCGCCTCCCTGCGGATCGTGGCCCAGCGCGCAGGCGAAGCCGCCGCACATACCGATGCAGTGAAAGCTGCCTGCGAACCCTGCGACGAAGATCACCAGATAGGCGGCCATTGGCAGATTGCCTTGCCCAACCAACGCTTATGCTGCGACGGCACCGCTTCGCACCGCTACCCCCGCGCGAGGTAGGCGACCCAAACGAAGAAGGCGATGGTGACTATAGCGAAACCGACAAACGCGATGATCTGGATCGCACTCGCATCGGCGAGAGAAAAAACCGGATTCTCTATCATGCGCCCTCCTGGTCAGCCGAAATAGACACGGACCACGTTCATGGCCAACTCGGTGAACAGGAACAGCAGATTCAAGGCCACGAGGGCGAGAATGATCCTGGCTACCAGCACCTTCTGCTCCTTCTGAACCAGCAATTCCTGCTCCTTTGGTTCGAACCGGTATTAGTCAGTCACCGGCTTGCGCGTGGGCTGCGATCGCTAGACCCGTCCCGGTCCCAGCCCACCCCAATAGACGACGAGATAATACAGCGCCCAGATGAACAGGACGATGTAGACAACCAGCAGCCACACAGGGATGTAGCCGTGGATTGATTGAATGGTGCCGCCGGCATACTCCTCCATTTCAGGATGCGGGTTCTCACGCACCTCCGCTTCGGGGCGTGACGGGTTATCTGGGCCGCTGTTCCGAATTTCTGTCATCGCCCACCTCTCTCTGATAGAATCGCATCGCCGCGTCGTCGCCTCCCGTCAACGCGCCGGAGAGCACCGCCCAGATGAAGATGCAGAGCGCACCGAGGCTCATCATCAAGGCGGCAATATAGGGTCCGACGATTTCGAAGTAGATGACCATCGCTCATTCCTCCTTCGCGGCCCGTTGCTTGGCCACGCCGTTCCCGCTGGGACCAGCGAGGGCGTGAGCGCCGCCGCGGCTCGCTGCGGCGCGTCCGCTTGGAACGTAGGCTTTGTCCGGCGTGCCGGCCTCGAGCTTGGGATCGTTGAGCGCCGTACGATCGCTGGGGGCGATCGGCAGCGGTTCGCCCGTCAGCGGATCCTTGTAGGCGGACAGCGCCAGCACATAGTAGGAGAGCGCCCAGCGGTCCTCCGCCGACAACGAGTCCCGGTAGGACGGCATCGGCGTGCCGCTCAAGCCGGTCGTCATGGTGCGGAAGATGTCCTCGACCGCCGGACCTGATTTGAACTGTCCGGCAGTGAGGTCCGCGGGCTTAGCCGGGAAGCCAAGGTCGTCCTTCAGCCCGGGAGCCTTCTCGCCATCACCCTTCCCCGTCTGGCCGTGGCACTCCCAGCACTTCGCATTCCGCCACACATCCCTGGCGTGAGTGAGCATCTGCTCAGACGGAGCGGGCGGCCGCCCGATGTACAAGGGCGGGCCAGGCGGTTCCTCCGTGAAGAAGGCATAGGGCTTTGCCGGATCGGCGCGGTCGACCGCCAGCTCGTACTTGATGTACTGAATGACGGCGAGGCGGTCGATTATATGCAGTTCGTGCCAGGCCGGCATCGCGGTGCCCCGCACGCCGCGTGTAATGGTGCGCAGAAGGTCGCCGTCAGTCGGTAACGGCTCCTTGGTCAGCCTGAACTTGAAAACCGCCGCCGCGAAGCTCCGCGGACGCTGCCTGTACAAAAAGGTTGCAGCCTGTCCATTACCGTCGCCGTTCACCCCGTGGCAGCCGAGGCATCGCCGCTGATAGACCTCCTTGCCGTAGGCGATCCATTCGCTTGATCGTGGCAGCGTCGCATCCATGACTTCGAGCTTCTGCGGCTCAAACAGGTCCCGCCACTTGCCACGATTCATGCCGAGTTTTTGGAGATAAGCGATGAGACCCTGCAGGGCTTCCGTCTCGGCGGCGATGTTGACGGTGTCGCCGGTATATTCCTTGTTCGGGATCACAATGATCGGAGCCTTGCCGCGCGCCTCCATCGGCACAAACAGGAGCCCGTCGGCGTTCGGCGTGAGCCTGATCTGTTCCTTGCTCGCGAAGTCGAACAGCTTCTCGGTAACGGGCGTTTTTCCCAGGCTGCGACTGCCGGCTGCGTCATCGACGATCTTGACGGGCTCTGCGGGCGTGTCGAACAGGCCCCGAAAAGGCGCCATGATCGAATCCGGCGAGAGCATCCGGGGATTCCAGAAATGCGCGAGATGCCATTCGTCGCTGTATTTGAGCCCGACCCGCGTCAGATCCGGCCCGATGCGCCGGGTGCCCCACAGGTGCGGCACATCGTAGGCATATTCACCGGCCTCGGAGACCGGGCCCCAACGGCGTGTCTCGCCGGTCACCGGACGCACGTATTGCGAATGGCAGTACCAGCACCCCTCGCGCAGATAGACTTGCCGACCGAGCTTCTGCTGCGGCGTGTAATCGGTGGCATCTGTCAACAGCCATTTGAGCTGGCCGAAGTCGGTCCGGACCACGGCGGTCACGTTGGTGGTCCGCGCTGATGGCTCGATAAAAGGTAGGATGCCTTGGGTGACGACAGCGAGGAAGAAGAAGAAGATGCCGGCCACCAGGGCGACGAAGCGCGCGCTCATTCCGCAGCTCCCCCAGCTGGAACCGGAGCCACGCCGGGCAACGGAACTGGTCTCGTCTCCGCGCTCGGCCTCGTGAGTGCCGTCATCATGAGGTTGAAGACCAGCAAGGACATCCCGATGTCCATGGTGATGCCGCTGAGGGTACGTACCAGCCAATAGGCCTTCATCCGGGTCATGGTGTCGACCCACTCGGTGCCATTCATCCATTCGAACCCTTGCTGCAGACCGCCTGCGGTCAGCACCAGACCCATGGTGGAAATACCGACGGTGATCAGCCAGAACGACCAGTTGCCGAGCGTCCATGACCAAAGCTCGCGGTTGAACGCGCGCGGCCACACGTAAACCAGACCGCCCATCGCCCAGACCACGAACGTGCCGAAAACCGTGAGGTGCGAGTGTGAGATGACAAAGTCGGTGAAATGGGTGGGCTGCTGGATCGAGCGCAGCGCCTCTGTCGAGCCCTGGAAGCAACCCGCCAGGTACATCAGCGAGCCCATGATCAGGAACTTCGCGGGAAGATTCTTCCCGAATCCATCCCAACGCCCCTTCACGGTGCCGAAGAAGTTCACCAGCACGGTCCACACGGGAATGATCAGCAACATCGAGGTCACGATCGCGAGCGTCTCGGCCCAGTCGGCGATCGGGCTGTACAAATAATGGTGGATGCCAACGAAGGGATAGAAGAGCGCGAGCGACCAGAAGCCGACCAGCGACAGCTGGTGTGCGTAAAGCGGATTGCGCACACTGACCGGCAGGAAATAGTAGATGAGCACGTAACCTGCGGGCGTGATCCACAGTCCGACAATGTAGTGGATGTAGAGGCCGTGGAACGCGGCGCTGTTAATGCCTGAGATTGTGTAGGGGAGGATGAAGCTGCCCAACACGAGATTCATCGTCGTCCACACGAAGGCCCCGATCAGATACCACAGCGCGACATAGAGCGGCGACTCGAGGCGTTGCCCGATGGTGAGGAGGAATTGTGCCGTCGTCGCCGCGATGACGATGAAGATGGGAATTTCGACGAAGAGCGGGAGTTCGCCCGCCTCCAGGCCGTGATTCTGGGCGAAAGGCAGCGAGATAAGCCCCGCCGCCAAGCTGATGTTATATAGCCAGGCCAGCGGTACGCCCCATTGTGGCCATGGCACTCGCACCCCGCAGAGGCGCGGGACCAGATAATGGCATTCGCCGATGAAGAGGGTGGAAAAGGCGCCGAAGATGACGCCATTGACATGGACCGGCCGCAGCCGGCCAAAGGTCAGCCCTAGATTATTGGTCCCAAGGTAATCCGGATAATTGAAGAGACCCGAAATCGCCACGCCGACCGATGGCGTGACGAGAAGCCAGAACATGCCCCAATAGAGCCAAGTTCGGACCACGCGCCAATCGACCAGATCATCCAGGTTGATGCCGCTGAACCCGCCGCGCAGTCTCTCTACAGGAAACACCTCCGCCATGGAGCATTCCCCCTTGCTTGTCTGTTAATGCGTTCTCTCCTGTTCTCGGATAGACGCAGCTTCGACAGCAATGACCCGCGCCCGAAGCCTCCGCTTCGCAGGATCGAAATCAGAACTTGCCCGGGTTCAACACCGAGCCGCTCTGCGACCAATAGATGTACGCTTCCAGGGCCTTCATCGCGTCCGAGTCATCGGCGATCTTTTCTCCCTGGTTGGGCTTCTCGATGCACCAATTGATCATGTCGCGCAGCGTCGCGAACTTGGCCATCTGCGCTTGGTACTTCGGGAACGTGGCGGGGTGGGTGTCGGCCGTCATGGGATGGCACATAGCGCAGGCCATTCCCGTCTTGGACAACACGACACCCATCGCCTCCTCGGTTGCGGCATCACCGTGGAACAGCAGGTCGCCCTTGCGGACCTGCTCCATGAACACTTGCTGGTAGGAGTTCAGCAGCTGCGGCGTCACCGGATCCTTGTGCGCACCCGCAGGGCCGACCAGGACGGCAAGCGCTACCGCCGGGGCAGCGCGGAACAGAATGAAACGGCATGTTATCGACGCGGTCATGCCCATCCCTCCTAATATGGCCACATACTGTCAGCGACCCGGGGCCGCAAAACCTCGGGAATGCTCTTCGCATAGTCATCTGGAGACTGCGCAAGCACCTGCTTGCGCCACATCACGTATTCGACGTCGACTTTGTCCTGGGCGCTGACGTCGATCTTCTCCCAACCGACCCCGTCAAAGTGATCTCCGGGGTCGACCCGGATCATCGGCTTCGTCAGCTTCGGCACCCCCTCCGGCGCGTATGGCCAAGGCCATGAGGTCGCCAGCATGCCGATCGAGCGCATGGTGCCGATTTCGTTGTAGAGCACCTGATGCACATGACCGTGGATGTTGGTGACCTTGGTGTAGGGTTTGAGCACCTCGTTCACCTCGCGCCAGTCACGCACCCAGAAGTTCCACGGCGGATAGTACTCGTAGAGCGGATTGTGGCTGAAGATGACGACCGGCCGGTTGCGATCCCAGTTGGCGAGGGTCGCTGCCAGCCAGTCGAGCTGGTCGCGGCCGACACCCGCCCACGGACCGGCGACGGTGCCGTCAAGCGTGGCCATGTGACCCATGCGCTCCTCGGGGCTCATCTTCTTCGCCGTCCAATAGTCCGGGCCGCGACTGACGGTGTCGAGTCCGACAAAGCGAACGCCCTTGTGATCGAAGGTCCAGTTGGGCTGACCGAACAGCTCGCCCCATTTCTTGCCCATGTCGAGGTACCAATCGTGCTCGCCCGGAATGAAGACCTTGCGGATGTTAATTTCTTTCAGGATCTCTACACCGAGCTCGAGTTCCTCGACCTTGCCAAGCTGGGCCAAGTCGCCGCCGAAGATCAGGAAGTCGGCCGGCGGACTCATGGCCTGGACCTCCTTGGCGGCACGCACCACTTTGTCGACGAAGCGGGTATTGAGCGACTTCGGATAAAGATGGGTGTCGGAAATCCAGGCAAACTTGAAGGGCGCCTCGGCGGCATAAGCGACGTCGAGGGTGTTGAGCAGCGGCCACCAGGCGAAGGTTTCAGCCACGGTCGCCGCCCCGACCAGACATGATTTGTGAACGAAGGTGCGCCGGGTAATCCGCAGCGAAGGGTCAGGACGCACTCCGACCTGTTGGAGTACCGTAGCCATCTCACGTCGAACTTTGTCGAGTTCAGACATGGGGGGTTCCTCCTTGGGATGTGTCGTCGTTAGTCGTTACAAGGCATTCGCTCAGGCGAACGGCTGTTTGCCACCTCGCCGGATTCTTGTTTCTTCTTTCTTCGGCTCGGTTGTCGCCGGTCGAGCCGCAGAAGCCCGTTACCGCGCGCCGGAGCCGCCTTGAGCCGAAGAGGCGCCCTTCTTCAGTTCGATATTCAGATCGCTCGACTTCCCCGCCGCAACGGGCACCGTCTGCTCGTTCGGGCCGGTGAGGGGTTGGTACGCCACCAGCTTGTAGGTTCCGGCCGGAACGTCGGAGATGGTGAATTTGCCGTCGGCGCCGGTGACGGCATAGTAGGGATTGTCGACGACATAGACCCACCCTTCCATCCAGCCATGTGCGTCACAATCGATCCGCACCTCGCCCGGCCGCGGCAACTCGACGGGAATTCTCTGACCCTGATTGGGGAGAGCGAGGTTGAACACGGTGCGCTTACCGTAATAGCCGTGCGTGTTGTGGAGCATCGGATCGCTATTGACGACGTCCAGGCCGCCCACGCGTATCACCTGAATGTTGGGTTCGAATTTGCATTTGTTGTTGTTGATTTCCGGCTTCTTGGCTTCCGTCGGCCAGGCTTTTCCCTTCGCGATATCGGTCAGATACACGACGGCATTCTGCACGCTCTTGTCCGGCCCGACCTGAATGAGCGTCTCCTCGTAAGGACCGCCGCACACCTCGATGTCCTTGGTCGGAATGACCTTGCGGGTGCCGGGGGTTCCGTTGAAGACGACCTTGCCGGTGATCGATCCGCCGCCCGTGACCGTGCCAGCGTCGTACGCGTACGCCGGCGTCGTCATCGCCGCAATGACCATCACCGACAGCCCGATGGGCGATTTTTTGATGGCTAAGCTGGTCATGATGGCGCTCTCGTTGATGTCTGCGATGTCCGCACGAAACCTCTTCGAAAGGAATGTAACCGCCATTTTACACGGATTAGGAAATCAGAATTCCTTCGCGAGACTTTAAGCAATGCTTATGAAACGTTGCGGGCAAAATCGTTTAGAAGAGATATCTGCACGCCACAGCCGCACCCCGCGATGGTGCGACAAAAGGACGTTTGTGGCAGGCCGTAGGAGCAATTGATCGCTGCGTTTTGCGCATCCGGAGGCACGCGATGTGTCGGCGCCTCATATCCCTGTCGGTTCCCGGGCTGCCGATCCTTTCCGGCATCGCTCTCGTGATCTCGTTGATGTCGAGCCAACCGCTCGTACGCGCTGCCAATTCGCCCGTGACGATCGGCGGCCCGTTTACGCTCACCTCACCTGAGGGCACGACGGTCACCGAGCAGGCCTACCTTGGGAAATGGCTTCTGGTTTATTTCGGCTTCACCTCGTGCCCCGATACCTGCCCGACGGCGCTCCTCGAGATTGCCGCCGCTCTCGGGAAGCTCGGCCCCGACGCCGACAAGCTGCAACCGCTGTTCATCACAGTCGACCCGTTGCGCGACACGCCGGCGGTCATGGGGAACTACACTCAGTCATTTGATCCGAGGATCGTCGGGCTCACAGGCACGGCGCAGCAGATCGCTGCCGTTGCCCAGGAATATGGAGTCTACTACGCACCTCGTAGGAGTGGGCCGGGCGCTGAAGACTACGTCATGGACCACGGCGCCTATCTTTACCTAATGGACCCTAAAGGCAGATTCGTGCGCGGTTTTGACGCCAACACGCCAGGCGACCGCATCGCCGAGGCCGTGCGCAGCGCCATGGCAAAGACGCGCGAGAATGCAAGTCATCAGGGACGGTCGACGCAATGAGAGTGCGTCCTGATCAAGGGGTGTTGCGCGGACGTTTGATAGCGTCGCAGCGGGGAGGGCTCTCATGAATTACGACGGCTATTTCCTTCACGCCCTCGCGCGGTTACGGGACGAACGGCGTTACCGCGTCTTTGCCGACCTTGAGCGCATCGCCGGAAGCTATCCCCATGCCGTCTGGCACTCGCCTGCCGGCCCGCGCAGCGTCGTGATTTGGTGTTCCAACGACTACCTCGGCATGGGACAACACCCGAAGGTGATCGGCGCCATGGTCGAAACTGCAACCCGCATGGGTACTGGGGCGGGCGGCACCCGTAACATCGCCGGCACCAATCATCCGCTGGTCGAGCTTGAGCGCGAGTTGGCCGACCTCCACGGCAAAGACGCGGCGCTCCTGTTCACCTCCGGCTACGTGTCGAACCAGACCGGAATTTCGACCATCTGCAAGCTGATGCCGAGCTGCCTGATCCTGTCCGACGCGCTCAACCACAACTCGATGATCGAGGGCGTGCGCCAATCGGGGTCAGAGAAACACATCTGGCGCCATAACGATCTCGGCCACCTCGAAGAGCTGCTCAAACAGGCCGAGCCCGAACGGCCGAAGCTGATCGTGTTCGAGAGTCTTTATTCGATGGACGGCGACGTCGCGCCCATCAACGGCATTTGCGATCTTGCCCAGCGCTACGGCGCGATGACCTATTGCGACGAGGTGCATGCGGTCGGCATGTACGGCCCACGTGGCGGCGGCATCACGGAACGCGACGACGCGGCGCACCGCGTCGACGTGATCGAGGGGACGCTTGCCAAGGCGTTCGGCTGTCTCGGCGGATACATTGCGGGCAAAGCCGCAGTGGTTGATGCTGTGCGATCCTACGCGGCCGGCTTCATTTTCACCACAGCCCTTCCGCCGGCGATCTGCGCCGCCGCGACCGCGGCGATCCGCCACCTCAAGACCTCCAGCCGGGAGCGTGAGCAGCATCAGGACCGCGCGGCGCGCACGAAGGCGGTGCTTACGGCGGCCGGCCTCCCGGTCATGCCGAGCGAGACACACATCGTGCCGGTCCTTGTCGGCGATCCGGAGAACTGCAAGGCGGCGAGCGACCTTCTGCTCACCGAGCACGGAATCTACATCCAGCCGATCAACTACCCGACCGTGCCGCGCGGCATGGAGCGGCTGCGCATCACGCCTTCGCCCTATCACGACGACGGCCTGATCGACGCGCTCGCCAAGGCACTGATCGATGTCTGGGACCGACTTGCCCTGCCGCGCAAGGACCAGGCGATCGCGCAGAGTCACCTTTGCAAAGAGTTGAACGCCGCCTTGCCTCGACCGAGCGATCGAGTGCATGCCCAGTCAGATCATGGTGTGCCACGGGGACGTGTCCTCGCGTCGCGTGCGACGTAACTCGCGGCAATTCGCAAGACGACGTTGCTACTGAAGAAGCCCAAATATGGCCGGTCACGAAACCCGGTAACGTCCGGCTCGTAGCCGAGCCCCGGCCCTTGGGGTACCGTGATGGTGCCACTCGCATCTACATCGATGCGGTCGCCCCAAAGGCACGCAGCGCGGTTCATGAAAAGCACTTCGACGAACGTGGAATCGTCGCGCAGCGACATAAGCTGCAGCGTCGCGCCGCGCCGCCCGATATCCTACACATTCGTGGGCTCGCTCGGGTGCGGGGATCGGAGAGCGGTGTGGCTGGATCGGGCGCCGGTGGACATCAATATTGCGGGAGCGGCGACCAGGAGGTAGCAGGCGGCTCCGACCCTGAGCGTCGTATCGATACTGAAGACAATGCTGGTGGCAACGGCGACGCTTGCGGCGAGCACGCCTGCGGCACCGTTGATGCCCCAGGACCATGGCGTGGGGCCCGCGCTGATTGCAGAGACCAGTCGCATGCCGGTGGGAAATCCAAAGCCCATCAGGAAGCCTGCCGGCGCCAGGACAAGAACACAGAGGCCGGCGCGAACGAGAAGGCCCGCTCCATCAAGATCGACCAAGAGCGGAGGCAGCCAGAACGGCAACGCAAACAAGTAAGCGGCACTCGCCACGCTCCAGGCTAAGAGCTTGCCTGTTCCGGCAAGGCGCATGCGCTCGGATGCCAGGCTGCCGAAGCCTGCCCAGAGGATCAGGCTGAACAGAACGACACTCAACGCGTAGACGGGATGACCGAGGAAGACGCTCATTCGCTGCAGGAGAGCGATCTCGACCATCATGAACCCGCTCCCGATCAGAACGAAATAAACGGTGCCGCCCACGGCCAGCTGCCAGCCGGCTTCTCTGACCGTCGGCTGCAGCGGGACGATGATCGTAGCGGCGACCAGCGCGACCGAAATCAAAACGAGCATGGCAAGGGTCAGCGTCGCGATCAGGTTGCCCGCGAAAACGCCGGTGTGAGTGAAGTGCGAGAACACGTCCGCGTCAAACAGCGTGGCGAACCGTAACTGGTTGAAGAAGAAAGGGCGTGCATCGGTTGGCGGCGTGAGGTCGAGATAGAAGCCGGTCGTCGCCCGGTCGAGCATGCGACGGTCCGTAGCACTGATGATCTTCTCGAGCACGACCGATGGCGCGGACGTGTCCGGGCTTAACAGCACCGTGAATTCATTGACATTGGCGGCGTCCTCGAGCGCCCTGCGCGCCGCCGGCGAGAGCGGCGACTTCGTCACGATCAGTGTCGCTACCTTCCCCGCTGCGGCGAGGAACAGGTGGCGGCGGGGCTCGGCGGCGCCGCTTGCAAGAAGGGTTGCGACGGCAAGGCTGACCAATCGCCCGGTCTCGTTCACTTCGCCGGGCGCGTACCAGCGGCTCACCGTGAACAGGCCACCTGGGTTAAGCCGATTGAGAAAGCGTTGCCAGGCCTCGACTGTGTAGAGACCATTTTCTGTGAGGGTGAAGGCGCCGGCGCCCGTCGCCGCCCAGGTATCGATCAGGCTCATCTGAATGACATCGAAGGACCGCGGTGTGCGTGCAAACCAGCTGCGCGCCTCGTCGACCTCGAACTTCACCCCATCCAATGTGGCAATCGCCGTATAGCCGGAAAAGTGGCGCTCCAGGACGTCGATGATGATCGGATTGATCTCGACGCCCGTCACGTCACTCAGACCGAAGAGGCGTTGCGACAGGACGTCCCGACCGCCGCCCACGCCGATCACGGCACCCGTTTTCAGGTCCGGAATGGCATAGGCAAGGTTGGTCACGTCATAGCGCAGGAACCCCAAGTTCGCGAGGATTCCATCGAAGCGGTACAGGGCGGTGCCGGCGCCGCCGTCGATATTCAGCGCCCGCTGCTCAATGGTCGAATGCGGCAAGCGCGGCGAGGCGCCGAACATCGCCGGCGGGACGGTTTCGCTCCGACTGACGGTGATGCGGGAAAACGAATCCCAGCGATCGTACGCAAGATCGGCCGGCATTTCCAAGTGATTCTTGATGATCGTCGGTCGAACGCTATAGGTCGTGAGCGTGTTCGCAATCGCAAAGAGTAGGCAGCCTGTGACAATGCTTCGGCGGTAGCGAAAGAGCTTGGACCGAGCGAAGTGGCTTCGGGCAGGGTGCCGAGTCCGGAGCCGGCGAAGCCGAGTGCCGCGAGCCCGATGAGCGCACCGACCCACAACACCGCTGATGGCCCGCTCATCACATTCAGGAGCACGAGGACACCGATACACCCAGCGGCCGCACCGATCAGATCCGCTCCGTAGACCTTTTCGATTGCATAGGGGCTGCGCGTCAGGGCAAGGCTCACGACAACGCCCGAAAAGAAAAATGGAACGGCGAGACAGAGCGCGAATTCTGCCCAAGCCACCAGGGAGGTGAGCGACGGCGAAGCACCTGTCACCAACGTCAATTGCACGAGCATGGCAAGATCGGCCGTTAAGGCGAAGGCCAGCGCCACCACGGCTAGGTCGTAGGACAGTTGCTCCGGTCTGAACTTCTCCCTGCGCAAATAGACAAAAACCGCGCCAGCGGTCAGGCCGAACATGGCAATACTGATGACGAAGAAGGCCAGATGGTACCATGAGATAACGGAAATGATTCTGGTCTCGATGATCTGCAGCATCAGCGTCGCTGCCGTTACCAAGCCAAGAGCCACATAGAATCGGACTCTTCGGCCGGTTTCGTCCCGCGATTCCGCTTTCGGTAGATGCACGCGCCCTCCCCGCCGGTATGCGGCTGCCGAGCTGGGCCCCAGGGTGATCTGGGCTAGTAATCTTTCCGTACGGCCTTGCGACGGCCCACAATAAACGTTGCCCCTCACTCCACAACAAATGTTACTCAGACAGAACGACGGGCATTTAGCGCGGCAATTGGAGCAAAAGTGCGCCTGAACATTTCAGGTTCAGCGCGCAGAGAACGCGGCCCCAAGTCGCAGTGATGGCCAGACTCGATCCAGACAGGATCGGTCCCGCTCGCTTCCGGCGCTGATCAAATTCTCAAGCGCACGAGACCGCGGCCCGGCGCCCCTTTTTGAGCCCTGCAAATGCGCAAGATCGGCGGGGGGCCACGAGTACCGGGTACCGGGGACTCGAGCCTCGAAGCGCTTAATTCGTTATTCGCTCGGGAAGGCTTGGAGGAGATCACGACCCACGACGATCGACGTTACGCGGACCTTTTCGAATTTCGACGATTTCTGGCGGGCGCAGACGCCAATCTTCAATCCGATCACCGGGATGATTACGGCATTGCCGGAGAGCGACCGTGTGAGACTGATCGAGTCAGTGCAGGCGGGGGTGCCAGTTGGTCCCGCCGCGTCGCCCATTCAGCAGCGCGAATGCTATCAAGGCAGACGTGCCAGAGTGACGCGCCGTATCTGCGGAACTGTTGCACCTGACCGGGTCGGTGATCATGTTCCAGGTCCTGAGTTAGCCTCAGTCCTTCAAATCATATTCAGCTCTGAGCCGCGCAGCGATCTGTTCGATCATTTGGCGACGATCGGCGTCGTCTACTGATCCTTCTTGCACTACTCTCGCCGTCCAACTATCGCCATCAGCCTGAACGGAGATCATTATATCGGTCGGCCGGTCACAGATATCCTCCATTTCCACCTTTATAGCGGCTTCAAGTTCAGCGGCTGTCTTGCTCGGCTTTTTCATGGTGCATGTCTCGCCGCGGGTATTGGCTCCATCGCTCGACGGGAGCAAACCAAATTGCGGCCCGATTATATTCTTTCGGTGCTCAAATAGGAGGCTCAAGATGATCCGTAAGATCATCGAGCGACATTTCTGTCCGCGTGCCCGGAGTGTCGAATGTGGTCCCGAACGACACCGGCCTCGGCATGTACGGCCCTGCCGGAGCCGGGATTGCGGCGCGTGAGGGCGTGATGCAGCGCATCGACGTGATTGAGGGGACGCTCGCATCATGATGATATTTTGATCGATCAACTGGCCGAGGCGCTTACAGATGTCTGGCGCCGCGTCGCCTTGCCGCTCGAGGGCTGCGTGATCGATGCGGCGGAGTGAAGGAGCAACGTCCTGTCCCTGTTGCAAGCCTTATGAGGTGGGGCATTCGACGGCGCCGCCGGCACTGCTCACAAGTGAGGAGCGCGATAGACTTGAAGCCGTGCTTTGAGGCATTAGCTAAAAGGGAATCAAGCGAAGGACCCACACAATGAGCGAATGGCGGGACATCAGCACCGCACCTAGAGACGGGGTGTTCGTCTTGCTGCACAATGACCACTGGTCGATCGATGTGGAAGGATTTTGGCACAAAGGCAGTCAGTCCTGGTCTGCCAACACGCGCGTCCCGGGCATCGAAAACCGCGTAATCAGTCCAGAGCCGCCGACGCACTGGAAACCACTGACGGTCGAAGAAGAGAAATACTGAAACCGCGGCCCTTAAGCGCAAGCTCTGGTGGCATCCGTCACAGCGCATCGCAAAGTCGTAGTGACAATCAATGCGAAGGCGAACGATTCTGTGCTCGCACGTTGAGGCTGGCGGGCGAGCGGGGAGCTACGATCATGATTCCGCTCGGCGTTTGCATTGCAGCATTTCTTAGCGTTCCCATGGTAGCGGCGACCAGCGCGTCTGCCGAGAAGAAGAAAAAGGCCGCGCCGCCACAGTCGCGAGTGTAATGTTCGCTATTGATCGGTAAGCGGACCCGTTGCGGACATGCCGCTGGTCGCAGATTGATCCTGAACGGACGTTCTGGGCATGGCCACATGCTTACTTTGGAGCGACCTTGGGCGACACGTAGTGGCTGACAATTTTCCAGTCGCCCCTTTCGAATGATCACCCATGTCGGTCGAAATGAGACCGGGGGCGCGTTTCGTGCTTTGTGCGGGTGGATACCGGTAGCATACCGGCGGCTCACGGGCCGCGCGAGAGTGCTCAGATATGGCGAGGCGGCCAGGAGCTAGGTTGAGAGAAACCGAAAGGCATTAAATTGCGGTGTAACCTCCATCGACTATCAACTCTGAGCCCGTGATGAAGGCCGCATCATCTGACGCGAGAAACAGGATCGCCGCCGCAACCTCCTCCACGGTTCCGAACCGGCCAATCGGATGAGCTGCAATCAGCAGGCCCTCCACCTTGTTCGAATCGAGATCTGGCCGCACGCGACCGGCCCCCGTGATCAGCTCGTGCGCCATCTCGGTCTCGATTACACCGGGGTGTACAGAGTTCACCCTAAGGCGATAGCCGAGGCGACTGAACTCAACGGCCGTCCCCTTCGTGAAGAGCCGAACGCCGCCCTTTGTCATTGAATAAGCTGAGGCAATTCCTGCGCTCACAATCCCACCCACCGACGAGACATTAATGATCGAGCCTCCGTGAAGCGTATACTTCGCGCGCTCCCGCATCACCGGAAGGGCGGTCCGCGTGCCGAGAAACACGCCGTCAAGGTTGACCCGGCATATGGCATGCCATTCCTCGAGCGTCGTGTCCTCGGTGCGTTTCACCAGCATCATCGCCGCATTGTTGACTAGCACATCAAGGCCGCCATATCGGGTGGCAGCTAGACCTACGGCGGCCTGCCAATCGTCTTCAGCGGTTACGTCGTGGCGGACGGGCGTTGCTTCATGTCCCGCCGCTCGGATGGAGTCTGCCACGGAAATCGCGGTTTCGAGTCTCCTGTTGGAGACAATAACGTTCGCCCCTTCCGCAGCCAGCCGCTTGGCCGTCGCAGCGCCAATCCCGCGACCGGCTCCAGTGACCAGCGCAACCTTACCGTCGAGCCGCCCCAACTGTCCCTCCACCGATTTCGCGCTCAGCGCAGTTCCTCGAGCAGCATCTTAGCTTCGATCAAATCGGACGTCCCGAACCCTTCGCTGAACCAGCCGTAGACCGGTGCGAGGAGACGGCGAGACTCGCTGGACTTGCCCTGGTCGCGCCGGAGCTTCGCTAGGCTGGTGGCGGCGCGCAGCTCCCACATCTTAGCTGCCTGCTCGTGCGCAACCGCGAGGGCTCGACTAAAACTGATTTCGGCGTGGCATTGATCCGAGCAACGTGCCAACAGGTCGCCCTGGAGCCGATGTAGCTCTGCCTCGAACCAGCGATCGCCGGTTGTCTTCCCTCGCTCTAGCGCCTCATCCAGAGTAATTAGCGCCTCTTGTGTTCGATTTGCCTTCCAGAGAGCAGTGGCCAGCACCGATCGAAAGAACGGTTGGGTATAATTCGCTCCGGTAGCGCTTAGGGCCGCCAAGCCTTGGCGCACGCATTCAGTCCCGCCCTCTCCATCGCCTTCGTCAGCCCGAACACCGCCACGGTAAATGGTCCCCATAGCATGGAAGAATGGAAATCCTTGCGCAGCGGTCAGGGCCATTAGCTCATCGACGCGATCACCGAGGTGGGGGTTTCTACACGTGAACAGGAGCCGGCACGCGGCTGCTAGAATGTAGGCCAGTGTTGAAAGGTGTTGCATTCCCCGTGCTTCCGCCACGGCCTCGCTACTGCGCACCAGCGCTTGATCCGGGTAGCCCAGAATAAAAAGGACCAGGGACAGCCAGCTCAACGCGGAGGCGCGGTTAAACCTTGGGGACAGGAAGACGGAAGCGCACTCCTCAGCGTCGTGACTCAAGGCAACAGCCCGTTCCAGATGGGGTCGCGCTGTGCTCACCTCGCCGCAAAAGAAGCCCACCATGCCCACCATGTGATGCCCCATCGCCAAGCTGCCTGGGTCGTTCAACCTCCGGGCCAAGGCGAGCATTTCCTCGGCGTTCACGCGGGCCATGCCCAATTCGCTCCGTATGAGGTGGAAGGCCAATTGCCCGTACCCGATCAGCAGCATCCGCTTGTCATCGCCGGCTACGCGGCTGAGCTCGCGTGCGCGCGCATAGGCCCGGCCAGTCGCCGGCGCCGAGTAGCCGTGCCGCGCAATCAGGGCCTCGCCCAGGGCGACTTGCAACTCGACTTCCTGGCGGTGCTGCTCGGCACCATTAGGTAGGCTCGCTAGCAGTTCGAGGCCCTTGCTCAGCTGCGCGATTGCTTCAGCGTTTGCCGAACGCGCCAGGGCGCGAAGTCCCGCCGCCGCCCAATATTGCACCGCCTCGGCGGTGAGACCCGCTTCCGTGCAATGCTGAGCGAGACGCTCCGGCTGAGCGTTCGCTACCTCTGGAAGCTGCTCTTTCAACGCCCGCGCGATGCGCGCGTGCAGCTCACGGCGCTTGCCGCGCAACAGTGTGCCATAAGCTGTCTCCTGGACGAGCGCATGTTTGAATGTGTAAACGAGATCTTGCGATGTGCCGCGCCGAAATACCAGCCCCGCCTCGGAAAGTCGGTTTATCGCGCGGTGCAGCTCGGCTGCATCCAACCGCGCCGCCGTGCTCAAAATCTTTTGGGAAAACTCGCGGCCGATGACAGCACCGATCTGTGCTATCTCCTTGGCAGCAGTGCCGACATTATCAAGCCGCGCCATCAAAGAGGCATGGAGCGTTGCTGGAACAGCGATAACACTTGAATGGGTTCTCGCAAGGAACGAGCGAGAGTCACCCTCGCCACCGCCTGCCTCCAGCACCGCCTTTGTCAATTCCTCTACGAAGAGCGGCACGCCATCCGCCCGTTCGACGATTTCGGCCAAAATGTCACTCGGCAACGGATTGTTACCCGCAATTTGCGCCACAAGGGCCGCGCCATCATTACGATTGAGCCGACTGAGGGAAATCACAGTGACGTACTGAGCCCATGACGGCGTGAATTCGGGACGGCACGTGACGAGGAGCAGCACTGGCAAGCGTTCGACCCGCTCCAACGCAGCGTCGAGCAACTCGCTGGAGGTCGGATCGATCCAATGCACGTCCTCATAGACCATCAATATCGGCTGTTGCCGCGAGAGCAACTCGAGCTGACGCAGGAGTGCGGCGAACGTCTCCTCCCTCTTTCTTTGTGGGCTAAAGTTCAGCAGCGGGTAGCGGTCAGCGGAAGGCAGGGACAGCAGTTCGGCGAACAGTGCCACGTCATTGTTCGATGATGCCGTCGGGGCGAGCAGCGCCTCAAGTTTGTCGAGCTTTGCCTCCGGCGGGTCCTCTCGCTCAAAGCCAGCCGCGCGTTCGAGCTGCGCGACGTGAGGGTACAACGCACTGTCCCGATAATAGGGCGAGCAGAAGTAGCGCAAGCGGACGTGTGGCTCGTTTTCGATCCGCTCTTGCACCGCCTTCGAGACGCGAGACTTCCCGATGCCGGGGTCGCCTGAGAGCAGGACGACTTGGCCCTGGCCTGCCTTGGCCCGCGCCCAGCGCTGCAAGAGCAAGTCGACCTCCGCCTCGCGTCCAATGAGCGGCGCCTCACCCGACCGGAGTGCCTCGAAGCGGCTTTCAACGGCACTCTCGCCCAGTACCCGCCAAGCCCTGACCGGCTCGGCAAAGCCTTTGGCCTCCACTGCACCGAGATCTTCATAGTGGAAAAGTCCGGCCGTAAGCCGGCGCGTGCTGGCAGAGATCAGGACCATATTCGGCTCAGCCAACCCTTGCAGGCGGGCCGCAAGGTTGGGCGTTTCCCCAACGACCCCGCGTTCCTGTGCGGCCCCTGAACCGATGAGATCGCCGACGACAACTAAACCCGTGGCAATACCGACGCGGAGCCGCAGCCGCTCGGATGTTTGCAGCCTTCCGACGGCGTCGACCAGCGCGAGACCAGCCCGCACGGCGCGCTCGGCGTCATTCTCAAGCGCCTGCGGGTAGCCGAAGTAGACCAGCACCCCGTCGCCCATATACTTGGCCACGAAGCCCTCGTGTTGCCCTACCAGCTCGGCGACGCACGTCTGGTACGTCCCGATCACCTCGCGCATGTCCTCCGGATCAAGCCGGGCTGAGAGTGCCGTCGAGCCGACCAGATCACAAAACATCACCGTCAGTTGACGACGCTCGGCGCCATCGACGTGCGACGGTGTCCGAGCGATTGTCGCAGCTTGCACGAGCGCAGCAATCCCCTTCAGCAGTCGCTTGCGATGTCCAAGCACGACCCCAAGCTTCTCAAGGTCGGCGTCCGTGAGCTCGGGCAGGACCTCCGCATCGATGCCATTGTCGCGAAACGCCACAATGTACTGCTGCAGTCCTAAGCCGCGCAGCCACTTCTCGAGGTCCATGTCCCACCTCCACGGTGGTGACGGGGGACTCCTCTAACTGATAATCTAACACGCCGTGCAAGAGCGCGCCATGCGGAAAGCCGGCTGCTGAAGGCGAAGCTGGTCGCAAAGTCATCGTGTGGCTAGGGGAAACCCGAGGGTCATCGCCTCGAGCGAAACCAAGCGCATTGCCGTTAGTGGATACCTGCTTTTGGCACCGAACTGACGTGCCGGCGGTCCAAACGCATGTCCGTTGAGGAGAACGAAACGGACTCGGTGCGGATGTCACTTTAGGGCGTCGCACCGACCTTCGCCGTCAGCCTCAGTTTATCGCCATCTTAATCCAATCCATTACCAACTGCTGCTTGAAATGGTTCTCTGCCCAAAGCGCAGAGGGTGATCAGTTCTAGGGATGGGTAGGGTGACGAAGGGAGGGATCGGTGGATGGAGGGCGGGTGGGTTGGGTGGATGGGCAGACGGAGGGAACACTGCCTCAAACTGATATAGCGAGAGGGTCATCAGATCACCGCGTCGAATCTGCACGCATTCTAAAGCGGTGGGTGGAGTGAAAATCCAGTCGACTTCGGGGCACAGGATTGGTACACACGGTGTCCTCGGGCGAACAGCAAGTGCCTGATTTTGTTGGGTTTCTGAAAGTTGTGCGGCAATCCCTTCTTCTCCGCCAAACTCAGAGAAGCGCAGCAAAATCAACAGCGGTTGTTTTCTCCCGGCTCTTTGCCATGCGATCGGTACACGCGGTGGGTCTTCGCGCATGTGAACGGGGGACTAGCGACTGTTTCACAACAGATTTCATTGCTGCATGAGTCCGATTGGCGATAAAGCATCGCGCCTTGACCTGGAAGCGCGTCTCGGTTCGCCGGCGCAGGTTCATGTCAGGACGATCCGACCTCTTGATGCAACTCGCCACCCCGCATCAAGCGGCGGGCGATGTCGGCTGTCTGCAATGACGCGCGTTCGGTCGGTGAATGGGCCGCCAGATAGCGGGCAACCGCGATGAGGATGTGCCGGCCCTCGTCCGTGGCGCCCCACGCGCCGAACTGCCGGACTCCCGCCTCCAGCATCTGATAGGCATGGAAGCCTGCATCTTCGCGCAGCACCGCATGGGCGAGCGTGACGATCAGCGCCTGCGGCGAATGGCCGAGCGTGAGATGCCGTGCCACCAGGCTTGCGGCGAGATCGACCTGTCTCTGCCGGTCGAAGGCGTCGAGCAAGGCGGCGCCGATCGTCTCGGGATCCGCAGGCAGGTCATCGAACTGCTCGCCGCCGTCGCCTGGGATGCGCGCCGGCGGCACATTGAGATAGCGAGCAAGGTAGAGCGCCATCGCTCCGTGCAAGACGCCGCGGACGGCCGTGACGTGAGCGTCGAGGTTGGCCGTCCCGATGCGCGTCAGCATCTGGTGGACTGCGTTGGCGTAGGTGAAGACGTGATGCGCCGTCTCCCAGTCGGCATGCTCGTTGGCATTGCCGAAGCGCGCCACCCGGAGCGCGGCCGCGTACGCGAGGGATTGGCCAAGGTCAGCTGGAGCGGCACCGGCGCGGATCGCCTCCTTGAGCGCGTCAACGATCCTGGCCGGATCGTCACCGAGCAGCTCTTGAGCAAGTGCGGCGTGGGCCGACCAGTCACGCACTCCGCGTCTGGCAGCGAACAAGTCCGCGAGTTCGCTGGTTGATTCCTCACACAGCACAACAAGATCAATGGGCTGGCGCCAGGCCGTCGATTCCTCGGCGCCACGGGCCGCTACCATCTGACCGACGACAGTCGGCAGCAGAGCCGCCGCGTGTTGCCAGCCGATCAGATCGAGGCACTCGAACGCCTTGTTGATGAAGTCGAGCGAGTGCCCGGTGTCGGCGAAAGCCCGCTCGGTCTCGGCGGCGAACAGGGCATCAGCGAGTTCGGCCGGGGAGAAGCCGGCCGCAATCGCCGTGAGCAGGGTGCGCTCGGCCGCCTCGCGATGGCGCACGTTGGTCCAACGCCGCAGCCAGCGTTTGAGCGCGGCCGGATCCGGTCGGCTGCCAAGCGGCGCGCGTTCCCGCCGCGGTGCCTCGCCGTCGCAGTCCGCCGCCACGCGGCGTGCGCCGTGGAATAGAGCGAGATAGGCGTCCTCCTCCGGCAGCACAGGCAGGATATTGGCGAGTGCCGTAAGGATCGTAAGGCCCACGCCCCAGCCGTCTCGATTTTGCGCCCCGAACAGAGCCACCTCCCGTACGATTTCGGCCTGCGGTACGCCGGCCGCGAGCTGACCATGCAGGGCCTTGGCAATGACGAGGCCGAGGTCGTGGGCGAGGCCGATCGCAAGCCGCTGATGGCAGTGCGCGGCGAAATCGGCATGCGTGAACGTGGTCTTTACCCAGACGTCACCATTGCGCACCTCGACCGGACAGATCGGCACGTCGTCCGCCCACAGGTCGAAGGTGCAGCCGCTTTCGAGATCGAAGCGAGCGTGGTGCCAGTGACAGGTCAAGATGCCGTCCTCGACGCTGCCGCGCTCGAGCGGGAAGCCCATGTGCGGGCACCGATTGTCGAGGGCGAAGACGCGCCCGCGGTCGTAGATGACGAGGATCGGACGATGGCCACCGTGCACAACGAGCCGCCCCTTGAGCTTCAGCTCCTCAAGGCTGCCCGCCAGCGCAAATTCCTTGCTAGGCGCATCCATGAGCATACCTCCCATTGTCGCTTTGGGGGCGCTGCAGGTACTCCGCAACATAGGCATCCTCTCGCGCAAAGGCGAGAGGATGCCTGGCTTAGGGCTGCGCGAGACGGGCATAGAGATGAATGTGCTATATGCCGATCGGGTTTCGAGCGCATCCACGATCATGTTCCGCTTTGCGCCTGGAGCTGTCGTCCCTCTGCTTGAGCATACTGCTCTCGACGTCCTTTCCGGAAGCTTGAAGGACGACGAAGGCGAAGTCACCCCCCGGAACCCATGTGTGGCGATCGGGAGGACGCAAGAACATCGCGTATGCTCTGAACGGAGCCGTTTTTCTCTCCTTTTCTTCCTCAAGCCCAACCGCTTTGAGTAGGGAGAGAGTTTCTTCACCGAATAGATGTGGTCCTGGTGGACCCAATAATACCGGGTCGAGGGTGATCGCGCTTACGAGTGCGATCATTCGAGGCCTCATGCGCACGCAGAGACAGGGTCGGCTTTTTGAAAAGCGCCCGGACTACGCCCGGTGACGCAGCGCATCGACCAACAGGTCGAATGCAGCCGATGATTGTCGGCTGATCGGGTAGTAGAGATGATACCCCGACCAAGGGACGCACCAATCTTCAAGCACTCTCGTGAGATTTCCTTTCGCGATGTGAGGCAGCGCGAGGTCCTCAGGCACGTAGGCGAGGCCGAAGCCAGCAACCGCAGCATCGAGCACCTCGAAGATGCCATTGAAGACGAGTTGGCCTTGCACGCGCACCTTCACTTCGTGCCCCTCCTTTTCGAGCTCCCAGGCGTACAGCCCGCCATAGGTGGGAAGCCGCAGATTTATGCATTTGTGGTCGACCAGATCACCAGGGACCACCGGTGCGGAGCGACTGTCGAAGTACGACGGTGAGCCGACGACCGCAAAGCGAACGTCGGGGCTGATGCGGACTGCGATCATATCCTTCGCGACCTGTTCGCCGAGACGCACGCCGGCGTCGTAGCGCTCGTCGACGATGTCGACGTTTCTGTTTTCCAGCGCGATCTCAACCTTAATGTCCGGATACTTCGCAAGAAGCTTTGCCAGCTTTGGCCAGAGGATCCACCGAACCGGGTAGTCGCCCGCCGTGATCCGGATGGTCCCGGCTGGTCTATTCTGGAACTCGCCCAAGGTCGCAAGCTCCGCTTCTAACTCATCGAGCCGGGGAGCGACAGTTCGAAGCAGGCGCGCGCCGGCCTCCGTGGGACTGACGCCCCTCGTGTTGCGGGTAAGCAGCCGAACCCCCAAGCGCCCTTCGAGCTCGCGGATCGTGTGACTGAGCGCGGACTGCGAGACGCCGAGCTTCGCCGCAGCTTTCGTGAAACTGCGTTCGCGGCCGACCGCCTTGAAGGCTCTGAGATCGTCCAGGTAGCCTCGCTCCATCTGCCGTCTCTTCTGGTGATTCTGCGCGGGTTTGGATCGGGAAGGCCAGCGCGGGCCCCTTCGCTTATTACCCCATGTCGCCGAACTTGAGTTTGGACAGCGGCAGGTTTCGCACGCGCTGGCCGGTCAGTGCGGCGATCGCATTCGCCACCGCAGGCGGCACGCCGGGCAAACCGGGTTCGCCGATGCCGCCCATCGGAGCGCCGCTCTCGACGATACGCACATGCACACGCGGCATCCGCTCCGGCGGAAGAATGGGATAGCCATCGAAGTTGCGCGCCTGCGGGACACCTTTGTCATAGACCACCTGCTCCAGGAGTGCCGATGACAGGCCGAGCGCGACGGCGGAATTGACCTGCGCCTCGATGATCGCGGGATTGACGATCCGGCCGGGATCGATGGCCACCCAGACATCATGCACGGTGATCGCGCCGTTCTTGAGCGAAACCTCGGCGATGGTCGCGACCTCGCTGCCGAAGGGCGACGCCATGGCGACGCCCCGCGCGCGTTTGCTGCCATCGGTCGCCGTGAAGGGACCGCGCTTCCAGCCGCCCGAGAGTTCGCCGACGGCTTCAAGTAGCCGCTTGTGGCGCGGCTTCTCCGCGAGCAGGCGCAGTCGCATCTGATACGGGTCCTGCTGACCTGCATCGGCCAGCTCGTCGAAGAACGTCTCGTAGAAGAAGTCGTTCATGGAGTGGCCGACCGAGCGCCAGAAACCGAGAACGGCTGGGTCATCGACGACGACTTGAGCGATGCGGCGGTTTGGTATCGCATAGGGCTTGCCGGCGATGCCCTCGACCGCCGAACGATCCGCCGTGTCGGGCTTGCGACCGAACCAGCGGCCGACCGGCCCTTCGCCGACTGCCTCTGCTTCGAGGGCTGCCGGCAGCCCGTTCGCATCAAGGGCGCCTCGGAAACGCACAAAGCCCATTGGACGCAGCGCGTCGCGCAAAAACTCCTCCTCACGGCTCCAAATCAGCTTGACCGGTCGCCCAATAGCCTTCGACAGCAGAATGGCCTGCGGGAATGGATTGGCCGTCTCGTACAGGAAATGCCGGCCGAAGAAGCCGCCGAGCACCGGCGAATGGATCTTGACCTTCTCGGGCGCGATACCGGCAACCTTCGCGGCGGCAGTCTGGAACATCTCGGGTGCCTGGTTGGGTAACCAGAGATCGAGCGTGCCGTCGTCGTTCCAGCGTGCGAGCGCCGAGGGCGGCTCCAATTGGCCGTGCGCCAGATAAGGCGCGTCGTAAGTGGCCGAGACCACCCGCGCGGCGCTGCCAAGTGCCGCGGACGCATCCCCTGCCGTCTCCGCGGAAATACCGGGCCCTGGAGTCGCCGCGAGCAGGGCCTTTCGTCCCTCTGACGAGAAGTCCGCGGGCATCGACCGCTGAGTGCTCGACGTCGCCTCCTTCCAGGTCACCTGGAGTGTCTCGACGGCGCGCCGGGCATGCCACCAGCGCTCGGCGACCACGGCGACCGCACCGGGCAAGCGATGAATGGAGTGCACCCCCGGCATCGCCTTCACCTCGGCTTCATTGGCGAAGGTCGCGGGTTCAAGACCGAGGCGCGGCGCGTGCTGAACCGCCGCTTGCATCATGCCGTCGACCTTCAGGTCGATGCCGTAGGTGGACTTGCCGGTCGACTTATCGCGCACGTCGAGGCGAGCGACTGGCTTGCCGATCCAGCGGAAATCCTTGTCCGCTCGAAGCGTCACATTTTCCGGCACGGGCAATTTGGCGGCTTCCGCAGCGAGCGCGCCGTATTCGATTGTGCGGTTCGAAGCGGTGTGGCGCACGCGTCCCGGCTCGGTGGAGAGGCTCGCGAGTGGCACGCGGAGACGCGCGGCGGCAGCCTGCAGCAGCATTTGGCGCGCCGAGGCGCCGACGCGGCGCATCACCTCATAGCTCGATCGCACCGAGTAACTTCCGCCGGTGAAGCGGTTGCCGTTCACCAGCAGATAATCGGCGCCGGGCGGCGCGCATTCCACGGTGAAGCGGACCGGATCGGCATCGAGCTCCTCGCCGACGATTTGCGCCAACGCCGTCGAGACACCCTGGCCGCCCTCGACGAAGGGACTGCGCAGCAACACGGTGCTGTCGGCGCGGATCTCCAGGAAGGCGGACACACGCGGAGCCCCCTTTACCGCCGCAGCACCGTTCTGCCCAAGCGCCTTGGTGCCGTGCAGCGTCACGCCAAGCACCAGCGCGCCGAAGGAAGCACCGAGAAAGCCGCGCCGTGACAGGTTCACTGGTCGGCCTTCAGGCAAATCGGCGACGGGAGGGAAATCATGATTCATACTGTTCATGGCGGCCCCTTAACCCTGTGCAACCTGCCGGACCGCGGCGGAGATGGCGTTGTAGGTGCCGCAGCGGCACAGATTGACCATGGCGGCCGCGACGTCCTGGTCGTTGGGTTTGGGGTTCTGCTTCAGGAGAGCGGTGGCAGCCATCACCTGGCCGGATTGGCAATAGCCGCATTGCGGTACCTGGTTGGCAACCCACGCGTCCACCACGCGGCGGCCGACCGCATCGTCAGCGATGGCCTCGATCGTGGTGATGGATTGGCCCGCAGCGCTGCCGACGGGCGTGACGCAGGACCGGATGGCCTGACCATCGATCAGCACCGTGCAGGCGCCGCACTGGGCAATGCCGCAGCCATATTTCGTGCCAGTCATGCCAAGCTCGTCGCGGATCACCCACAAGAGTGGCGTATCGGCCTCCATCTTGACCTGGTGGGTTTTGCCGTTGATGGTCACTTCCATGAAACTGCTCCTCAGATTGTCCCTTGAGGTCGCGACGCTTGCGGGCCTGTAGCGCAGGACTAGGCGTGCGATGAGGAGCAACATCTAACCCGAGCGTCAGCCCCGAATTAGATGGCCGGGTTCGCATGAACTTATGAGCCGGTTTGATCAATCGGCCGAGCTGCTATCAGCCGCGGTAGCGCAGCGCATCCACCATTAAGGCAAATGCTGCCGACTGTTGTCGGCGGCTCGGGTAGTAGAGATGATAGCCCGAGTAGGGCAGGCACCAATCCTCGAGAACCCGCTTGAGGCGGCCCTTAGCCAGATAAGGCTGCGCCCACCCTTCAGGGACATAGGCAAGGCCCATTCCCGCGAGCGCAGCATTCAAGATTTGCGACGTTGTATTGTAGGTGAGCTGGCCTTCGACGCGCACCTTCAGTTCGCGACCGCCTTTCTCAAACTCCCAGGCATAGAGCCCGCCATGGGTTGGCAGGCGCAGCGTAATGCAATTGTGGCCGATCAAGTCTTGCGGTCTCTTTGGTGCCTGCCGATTCTTGAAGTAGGAGGGAGCCCCGACAACGGCGATGCGCATGTCCGGCGCAATGCGCACCGCGATCATGTCCTTTTCCACCTGTTCACCGCTTCTCACGCCGGCGTCAAAGCCTTGAGCGACGATATCTGTCAGCGCGTAATCGATGACGATCTCGACCTTGATGTCGGGATAGTTCGGCAGCAGCTTTGCAAGCTTCGGCAGCAGAATCGCATCTGCGGCATATTCGGTGGCTGTGATCCGGATCGTGCCGGCCGGCTTGTCGCGAAGCTCCCGTATGGCCGCAAGCTCGGATTCGATCTCCTCGAGCCGTGGTGCTGCGATCCGAAGCAGCCGTTGGCCGGCCTCCGTCGGCGCGACGCTGCGCGTTGTGCGCGTCAGCAGCCGTACGCCGAGACGCGCCTCGAGCTCGCGGATCGTGTAGCTCAGCGCCGACTGTGACACGCCGAGCTTGGCCGCTGCGCCCGTGAAACTGCGCTCCCGCGCGACCGCCACGAAGGCCAGGAGGTCGTCAAGCTTTCCGCTCTGCATTTATCAAACCTATTTATAAGTCCATGCCGATTATAGCGGCTAGTCGCTGCAGATGCGCGCGTTAAATCAGGACCACGGTGGGGGTTGAGGGCCTCGATCAGGGGTAGGCAGTGATCGAGAGGGGACTGCAATTGGAGAGCGAGCTTTCAACGGAGCGGCCGCGTGGCAGAGCAAACGATCTTTGAACATCCCGTCCCCGCGCTCGAGCGCGGCGCAGCGCAATCCGGCTGGAGCGCCGTACTTGCGCTAAGCCTATGCGTCTCGACGCTGATCGCGTCGGAATTCATGCCGGTCAGCATCCTGACCCCGATCGCTTCCGACCTCCATCTGACCGAAGGTGCTGCGGGCCAGGCGATCTCGGTTTCCGGCTTGTTTGCTGTGCTGACCAGCCTATTTATCGCAACGATCACCCGTGGGATCGATCGCCGCTCAGTGCTGCTTGGACTGACCCTTCTCATGCTGTTGTCAGGCCTGCTGGTCGCCTTCGCGCCCAATTTCGTCGCGCTCATGGCGGGCCGCGCCCTGCTCGGCGTTGTCATCGGCGGCTTTTGGTCGATGTCGGCGGCAACCGTGATGCGGCTGGTCCCGGAAAAGCAGGTGCCCCGCGCGCTCGCCATGCTGAACGGCGGCAACGCGCTTGCGACCACCATTGCCGCGCCGCTGGGCAGCTTCCTTGGCCAGTACATCGGCTGGCGCGGCGCGTTCTTTTTGGTTGTGCCGCTTGCCGCGATCACCTTCGCGTGGCAATGGCTGACGCTGCCCTCCATGCAGTCCGATCGCGCCAAGCGTCAGCCCAGCGCGTTGGGTGTCCTACGCCGTCCGAGTTCCCGCCTGGGCATGATCGCAGTCGCGCTGCTGTTCGCGGGGCAATTCGCGTTGTTCACGTACCTGCGCCCCTTCTTGGAGAGCGTCACTCGTCTTGAAGTGTCCGTGCTCTCGCTGGTGCTGCTCGGCATGGGCGTCGCCGGCGTAGTCGGAACTTGGCTGATCGGCCGGATGGTCGCGAGCAGCCTCTCGATGACGTTGATACTCGCGCCGCTGGTGCTCGCGGCTCTCGCATGTGGGCTGGTCGCAGTAGGAACGCTCGCTGCGCCGACGGCGTTCTTGGTCACTCTCTGGGGCATGATCGGAACGGGCGCGCCGGTCGCCTGGTGGACCTGGGTTGCTCATCGGTTCCCGAACGACGCCGAGGCTGCCGGAGGGCTCTTGGTCGCGGTTGTTCAAATGGCGATCACGCTTGGAGCCGCAGGCGGCGGTTTCTTGTTCGACGCCGCTGGGTATCGAACGACGTTCCTCGCCAGCGCAGGCCTTCTCGGCGCCTCCGCACTGTTCGGCGCATTCGACGCCCGCGCGGAAAGTGCTGCGCGGAAAGAGCAGGGCAATGGCGGTGCCGCCCAGTCGTAGGAACCGAACGACGAACAGGCGGGATCGATGGCGCGCATCTTCATCACCGGCAGCAGCGACGGCCTCGGTCGGGCGGCGGCAAGGTCGCTTCTAGACGGCGGCCACGAGATCGTCCTGCATGCTCGATCGAACGAACGCGCGGCGGCTCTTGCGGACTTTGTGCCCCAAGTCGCCGGGATCGCGGTTGGCGATCTGCGCAGTGCTGCCGAGACTCGCCACGTCGCCGATCAGGTCAACACGATCGGCCGCATGGATGCGGTCATCCACAATGCCGGCATCTACACGGCGCCCGACCGCGGCACGACGCCCGAAGGGCATGCGGGCATCTTGGCGGTGAACACGCTGGCGCCGTTTATGCTGACGGCTTTGATCGAGCGCCCCGACCGTCTGGTTTATCTCAACAGCGGTCTTCACCGTGGTGGCGAAGGCTCCCTCCACGATCTCGACTGGACGCAGCGCACCTGGGATCCGGCGCGAGCCTATGCCGAAAGCAAGCTGCACGTCGTGGCACTGGCCTTCTTCCTTGCCCGGCGCTGGCCACAAGTCCTCAGCCACGCGGTCGATCCCGGCTGGGTGCGCACCCGGATGGGAGGTGCGAGCGCTCCGGTCGACGTCGATACGGGACAGCGCACGCAGAGCTGGCTGACCGTCAGTACGGACGCCGCAGCCACGGTCAGCGGCCGCTATTGGCACCACCTGAGGCCGCAGCAGCCCGCGGCCGAAGCGATGGACGCGTCCTTTCAGGACAAGCTGGTCGCCCGCCTTCAAGAACTCACCGGCGTGGCACTTCCCTGAAGGGAGCTACCCAAACGCCCCGATCGGTTGGAATCAAAGGAGACATTTCGATGGACTATACGCATCTTGGCCGAACCGGCCTGAAGGTCAGCCGTCTGGCGCTAGGCACCATGAACTTCGGGGAGCTGACCGACGAGAAAACCAGCTTCTCGATCATGGACGAGGCCTTGGACGGCGGCATCAACTTCTTCGATGCGGCCGACGTCTATGGCGGTCCGCAATCGCTCGACATGGAGAAGGGGTTCGGCAAATCCGAGGAGATTATCGGCAACTGGTTGGCGCAGGGCGGACGTCGCGACCGAATCGTCCTGGCGACCAAAGTGTACCAGCCGATGGAGACCGGACCCAACGATCGCAGGCTATCCGCCTATCATATACGTCGCGCCTGCGAGGCCAGCCTGCGTCGGCTCAAGACCGACCATATCGACCTCTATCAAAGGCACCACGTCGATCGCTCGACGCCCTGGGCGGAGGTCCGGCAGGCGATGGAGCAACTGATCCGAGAAGGAAAGATCACTTATGTCGGCAGCAGCAACTTCGCTGCCTGGGACATCGCCACCGCGCAATGCACGGCCGCCTCACGCAACCTGCTCGGGCTGGCATCGGAACAGAGCCTTTATAACCTGACACAGCGCACGATCGAGCTGGAAGTGATACCGGCGCTGCGTCACTTCGGCGTCGGCCTCATTCCGTGGAGCCCGATCGGCATGGGCCTGCTCGGAGGCGTGCTGCGGAAGATCGCCGAAGGACGCCGGGCGACGCCGCAGCTTCAGGTGCAGATCGATAGGCTGCGTCCGCAACTGCAGGCCTACGAAGCGCTGTGCGACCAGTTGGGCGAAGCGCCCTCCGACGTCGCGCTCGCTTGGTTGCTCCACAATCTGGTCGTCACCGCCGCGATCAGCGGGCCTCGCACCGTCGAGCAACTGCACCAGAACCTGAAGGCGCCGTCGCTGATTCTTTCACGCGAGACGATGGCGAAGTTGGACGAGATCTGGCCGGGGCCCGGTGGAGAGGCACCGGTCGCCTATGCCTGGTAGAGCCGGACACCCATCGATGCCCACGGCCGCGAAGAACGCGAAGTCGGACGTGGCCCCGATGCTGCTGCCGATCATGGTGGTGGTCTTCGTCGCCTTTCTCGTCATCGGCATTGCCATGCCCGTTCTTCCGGTCCATGTGCACGATGGCTTGGGGCAGAGCACGTTCATGGTCGGCCTCGTCGCCGGCAGCCAGTTCGCCGCCTCGTTGGTCTCACGCCCCTGGGCAGGCCACTACGCGGACGCCCGCGGAGCCAAGCGTGGGGTGATCGCCGGCCTGGTCGCAGCCGCGGCCTCCGGACTGCTCTATTTGCTGTCGCTCGGTTTCGGCGCCGCGCCATCAGTGTCGGTTGCCATTCTCTTGCTGGGGCGTGGCGTGCTCGGCGGGGCGGAGAGCTTCATCATCACGGCGGCCGTGAGCTGGGGTCTGGCGCTCGTCGATTCTCGGAGTACGGGCAAGGTCATCGCGTGGGTCGGTTCGGCGATGTTCGCCGCGTTTGCGATCGGCGCACCGGCCGGAGCCGCCCTCTACGCCGCCTACGGCTTTGCGGCGATTGCATTCGCTACTGCCGCGGCTCCCCTCGCGACCCTGCTTCTCGTCGTTCGCCTTCCAGCGATCGCTCCCATGCGGCACGCCCGCTTCTCGTTCGCCGAAGTGGTCGGTGCCGTATGGGTGCCGGGCCTGGGGTCGGCGCTCGGAAGCGTGGGTTTCGGTGCAGTCACGACCTTCGTTGCGTTGCTGTTCGCAAGCCGAGGTTGGTCCAACGGATGGCTCGCCTACTCGGCTTACGCAGTCGCTTTCATTCTCGCGCGGGCATTCTTCAGCCATCTGGCAGACGCGATCGGCGGGGCAAAAGTCGCGCTTGTCTGCGCGCTCGTCGAAGCGCTCGGCCAGGCGCTGATCTGGCTGGCGGTTCGACCCGAAATGGCCTTGGTGGGTGCCGCGCTCACTGGCTTCGGGTTCTCGCTGGTCTACCCCGGCTTCGGCGTCGAAGCCGTGCGCCGCGTGCCCGAGCAAAGTCGCGGCCTCGCAATGGGCGCCTACACCGCCTTTCTCGACCTTGCTCAGGGTCTCGCGAGTCCCGCGCTTGGACTGATCGCGACCGGGGCGAGGCTGAACGTCGTATTCCTCGCCAGCGCGGCGACCGTCCTATGCGCCGCAGTCGTCGCCTCGTGGCTGATGGCGCATCCGGCAACGACGGAAGGAGAACCGAAATGAGAATGCTCGCAGTGACCTTATGTTCGATCTGTCTGGCAGTCGGGGGCGCCGCCGCCGCGGAACAGGCGCCCATAGAGGGAGTGAATCCTATGTCGAAATCGGAAGATGTCCGCACCGTCGCCCCCGCTCTGCAGAAATATGCGCAGGAAGTCCTCATGGGCGATCTCTGGAAGCGACCAGGTCTTTCGCCGCGAGACCGGAGCATCGTCACCGTCGCGGCTCTCATCGCTCGTGACCAAATCATCGAGCTGCCGTATTATCTCGGTCTCGCGCTCGGCAACGGCGTCAAGCCGACCGAAATATCCGAGATCATCACGCACCTGGCTTTTTACACCGGCTGGGCGAACGCGATGCATGCGATCCCCGCGGCAAGGGACGTCTTCAAGAGCCGAGGCATCGGGGACGACCAGCTCCCGCCGACCTCAGGACCGCAGCTTCCGCTCGACGAGGCTGCGGAGAAGCAGCGGGCGACACGTGTCGGAGAGCAGTTCGGCCAGATCACGCCAAGTCTCGTCCAATACACGACAGACGTGCTCTTTCGGGATCTCTGGTTGAGACCGGATCTCGCTCCCCGTGACCGCAGCCTGATTACCGTGAGCGCTCTCGTCGCGACCGGGCAGGTCGCGCAGATCACCTACCATTTGAACCGGGCGATGGACAACGGGTTGACGCGGGAGGAGGCCGGCGAGGTGCTCGGCCATCTCGCGTTCTATGCCGGTTGGCCCAATGCGTTCTCCGCAGCGCCCGTCGTCAAGGACGTGCTCGAAAAACGCCAGCGCTAGAGGAGTGAGTTTTCATGCCGCACGTGATCGTCAAGCTCTACTCGGGCAAATCCGAGCGCCAGAAGCAAGCCCTCGCGCTAGCGGTCGCCGATGCGGTGACAAGCACGCTCAACTATGGGGAAGAGTCCGTCTCGGTTGGAATCGAAGACGTGGAGCCGAAGGGACTGGACAGAGAGCGTCTACAGGCCGGACATCATCGGCAAGCGGGACACCATCTACAAGAAGCCCGGATATGAGCTGCGCTAAGCGGAGGAACGCGATGATCACACGCAGAGGCGTGCTCATCTGCGGCGGCGCAGCCGCTGCGATCGGAGTTTACCGAGCGCGGGCATTCGCGTCCGAAGCACAGAAGGAGCCTCAAATGGACATCGACATCAAAAGAAATGGATCTCGCCCATCCCAGAAAGGCCCGGAAGATTGGTTCACCGGCACGGTCCGCATCGACCCCTTGTTCCAGGCGCCCGATCCCGCTCGCGTAGGAGCCGGCCAGGTCACGTTCGAGCCCGGCGCCCGGACCGCCTGGCACACGCATCCGCTCGGGCAGACGCTGATCGTCACCGCCGGGCTCGGTTGGGTGCAGCGGGAGGGCGGTCCGATCGAGGAGATCCGGCCGGGCGACGTCGTCTGGTTTCCGCCTGGCCTGAAGCATTGGCACGGTGCGTCCCCGACGACGGCGATGAGCCACATCGCAATTCAGGAGTCGTTGGACGGGAAGGCGGTCGACTGGATGGAGAAGGTGAGCGACGAGCAATACCGGAAGTAAAAGGTCGCCGGCTGACAGCGCGCACCCGACGATTCAGAAGGAGGGGGCACATGAACTCGGACACACACGATGGGCTCTCCCGTCGTCGATTTGCCGCCGCTCTGGCGGCGGGCGTCTTCATGCCGCGGTCAGTCTTTGCCCAGATGACGGCAGATAATACAGGACAAGGAGGGACGGCGCCCATGCGTATTCGTTGCCGCTTCGAAGAAGAGGGTTTCACGGTAACGCTGCTGGACAACCCGTCAGCTCGCGATTTCGCAACGATGCTGCCGCTTGATCTCGGCATCGACGATTATTCGAGCAACGAGAAGATCGCTTATCTGCCGCGCAAGCTCACGGAAGAAGGCAGCGGACCTTTCTCGAACGAGGCCGCCGGCGATCTCTGCTACTACGCGCCGTGGGGCAATCTCGCCTTCTTTCATGGCGGCTACAGATATTCGAGCGGCTTGATCCGGCTCGGCCGTGTCGATGACGGTCCGCGGCCGCTGCTCAAGCGAGGCAAGTTTCCGCTGCGCATCGAGCATTTTTCACCCGGTTAACAGACGAGGAGTAGCCATGTTTGCGACAGTCATGTACGGCCCCGGCGATGTCCGTTTTGAACAGGTCGACGACCCCAAGATCGTCAAGCCCACGGACGCCATCATCAAGCTATCGGCGACATGCATCTGTGGGTCCGACCTCTGGCCCTATCGCGGTTTGCAGCCGACGGATGCGCCCGCCCATATGGGACACGAATATTGCGGCGTCGTCGTCGAAGTAGGCAGCGCGGTCAAAACCGTTCGTCCCAGGCAGTTCGTCGTCGGCTCGTTCTGCCTCTCCGACAACACCTGCCCGCACTGCAAATTCGGCTTTCATTCCTCATGTGTGCAGCGGGAGTTCATGACGGGAGCTCAGGCGCCTTACGCGCGTGTGCCGCTGGCCGATGGAACGCTCGTCGCCACGGCCGAGATGCCCGGAAACGATCTCGTCCCTCATCTTCTGGCCGCTTCGGATGTTCTCGGCACCGGCTGGTACGCCGCCGATGCCGCGAACGTCCGGCGAGGATCCACGGTCGCGGTCGTCGGGGACGGGGCCGTGGGGCTGATGGGCGTCCTGGCCGCGAAGGAGATGGGCGCGGAGCGCATCATCGCGATGAGCCGGCACAAGAGCCGCCAGGAATTGGCGCGGGAGTTCGGCGCGACGGACATCGTGGCCGAGCGCGGGGCGGCCGGTATCGAGCGCGTGAAGGAGTTGACAGGTGGCGTCGGCGCGGATTCCGTTCTGGAATGTGTCGGCACGCAGGAGTCCATGACGCAGGCCATCGATTCGACGCGACCCGGCGGCTCCATCGGCTATGTCGGCGTGCCCCACGGCGTGACCTTCGATGGCCAGGCGATGTTCATTTCGCAACGGCGCATGCTGGGCGGCCCGGCCCCGGTCAGACGTTTCTGCCCGACCTGATGGACCGTGTTCTGATGGGCAGGATCAAGCCAGGCAAGGTTTTCGACCTCACGCTGCCGCTTGCAGAGGTCGCAGAAGGCTATCGCGCAATGGATGAACGGCGCGCGATCAAGACGATGCTCACCCTGTGAAACGGAGGCGTGATCGTAAGGCGCATCGTAGCTAGTGCGGTGGTCGGTCCGTGAAGCTGGTAAACTAAAGATAGGACCGCAGCGTGCACTTATCGTTGAGAACCTTGCGGCCGACACAAACACATGGCTGATCCCGATCTGCGCCTAGTCGAGCAACCGAGCGAGTCTCCTCTTATGCGACCCTACATCATCTGCCATATGGGTACGTCGATCGACGGCCGTCTTCATCCCAGCCGATTTACATCCGCCGCAGCGGGCGTGTCGTCCGATGTCCTGCGCGGCCACTATGAAAGGATTCACGAAAGCTTTGAGGCCGATGGGTGGATCGTCGGCCGCAAGACGATGAGCGAAATGGCAAAGGGATCTGCACGGGGCGCCCCCAGCTCGCCAAAGCTGGCGCGCGAGGCGCATGTCGGAAATCGCAACGGCCGCAAGCTCGCCATCGGGATAGACCCGTCGGGGCGCGTACAGTTCGGTAAAGACAATGTGGGTGGCGATCATGCCGTGGCGGTTCTCGGCGAGCACGTCTCCGACGTCCATCTATCAGAACTGCGCGCGGACGGCGTGTCCTATGTGTTTGCGGGTCCCAAGGGCGATGATCTGCCCGGCGCGATGGAACGCATCGGCTCGACCTTCGGCGTGAAGAAGCTGCTTCTGGAAGGTGGCGGCAGCATCAATGGCGCCTTCCTCAAACACGGGCTGATCGACGAATTCAGCACGCTCATTTTTTCGGCCGTGGACGGCGTCGCCGGAACACAGAGCATTATCGACTACCACGGTCCGGAAGGTGATCGGCCTGGTGCTGGACAGGCGCTCCGGCTCACGCACTGCGAGACGCTTGAAGGCGGAATGGTCTGGCTGCGTCACGCCGTAGAGCGCGCACCCAGTTGAGGTTTCTCGCGCCGCTGAATTTGCCATTCAGCTTGAATGGCGTCGGTCCGAGATCAGGCGTTTTGAATCTCCGCTTAGCTTCGTGCTGCTGCATCAGCGCGTACAGATGTCGATTAGTGTCCTTGATCGCCTCGGCGCACGATTCCGGATTTGAAATCCGGTCGGCGGCAGCAACCAGATGGTCGAGCACCGCACGGCTGGCTATCGCGCCCTGCGCGTGGCCCCCATGCCGTCCGCGACCATCAGGAGGCAGCCATCGGCCGGTGTCGCCATGACGATGGGCGCGTTCATATCGCCGGTCAGGACACGGGCATCGACGGCGACGGCGTCCTCATTCGCGGGACGCAGGCGACGGCGATGGGTAAAGGCGGCTATGGTCCAGCCTGTCATGTCAAATGCCTCATCCTGAGAGTGCAGCTTCGATCAGGTGCTCCATCTCAGAGCGATGGAGCTCCACCCGGCAGCTTGGCCTTCAGGCCATCGAATTCCGTCCGGGATATCGCGCCTCTGACAAGGAGATCGTGAAGGCGCTCCAATTCATGCGAAAGGGATGTTTGAGGTAGAGGCGGTGGGTCAACGACCTGAATCTTCCTCACGTCGTTGATGAAGAGGTTGAGGCCTGACTCCCCGCCGCTACTTGCGGAGTCCACCCGATGGGCCGCCCGCATCGCCCAAACCATCGCGACCCCCCATCCGATGATCGTGCCGCCGAAGGCGACATTGATGACGAGGATGATCCAGCGGTTCGGGTGGTTGCGGCGGAATGCCACGATGCTCGGCATGATGTAGATGATGCCGGCAATCAGAAAGCCTATTCCTGGGAAGATTATGAGAGCGGTGTCGTCCGATGGAGGGAGCCTGGATGCATGTCACGCTGCCCACAGAATGATCGAGACGATGAACGATGCTATCCAGACGAATCCGTAGGCCGGCGTCTGGCGCAAACGTTGCGCGCGCACGAAGAGATAGACGGGAGCCAGCAGCAGGGCGAACAACGTCAGCCAACCGGAGCTGTAGCCGGCGCGCTTGAGTTGTTCTGTATCGACGAGGCACAGCACCGCATTCGTCAACACCGGAACGAGCCAACTGAGCGGTGATAGAAAGGCATCGAAAAATGTGTCGTCTGCCGGATGGCTGTTCTGGTAGTTAAGCAGGCCGACATCAACGAACACATATGCGATTGGCGCAAAGGCGAGCGCCCATACCAAGCCGTTGTTCACATGGTTCGCGGCAATGGCCGGCGGAATATCCTTGATCTGCGCGTACCAAGAAAATCCAAAAGCTTCTTTATTGAGGGAAAGGCGCTTTGCCACTCCTGCTCCAGCGCCTCCCTTCGAATGCGCGAGAACTCGATTTCAGCTTGTTTGATGATGGTCGCCGGGACCTCGTATTTGCCTTGGGCGGGACGGAGGCATTCATTCACAAACGCGATTATATCCCTCGGCCGCATCAACGTGCGCTCGACCATATATTCGAAGGGGTCTACGTTCAGTGACCTCTGTTTTCGATCGTCACGCCGAAAGCGCTCCGCGATCTTCGCAAAAACGGACTGAGAGGCGCTTTCGTTTTCGACGTTGAAGCGAAGCCGAATGAACTCTATGCAAATGACGTGCTTCCAAAGAACCTGGAACGTCAACTCAAGGTCCGCGCCGATGGCTTGCAGGAAACGCAAAACGTCTGAATTGGACACGTAGCTCATTGCCAGTTCAGTTGGGTCAATCTCAACTGAGTGCGCCACCTTCGATTTCACATACTTCAAAATGGCAGGTTTTGCCCGCGCCCGTCCTTCCATCCAGCACCATTCCCCGCGACTTAACGTTGAGGCACAGTTCAACGGGTGGGTAATGGACGAAACACCACGATGGCGGCAGTCAGCCTGTCCCGCTGACGGCCAATAAGCGAGGCGAGAAAGAAGCGGCCGGAGATGAAGAGCTTCGCTGGCACGTAGTGGGACCACCGGATGGAATTAGAAATCAGGACTTGTCGTGCGCGTACTTCTCCAAAAGCAGCCGATTATATTCATCTCTCACGGCTCTTCGCGAAATATGCCTTTTTCGGTCTTTGGCAATCTTCAGAAGATCAGGATCTGTCGGTGCCCGTGATTTCCGCCTAAATCTCGCAAAGAGTCGGGTAGCAGGCGCCGACGTCCTTCCAAACAGCCGGTCAAACCATCCCATTGTGTCCTCCCGGACAGAGTTACGACACTATCACCATGAATTTGGGGGTCAAAGGGACAGTACCACTGCATCTTTTTGAAAAGCTTGCCACCACCTGGCTCGAGCGATGCAGTTCGAATGTCGGTAAAGGGCCACAAGCAGAGTTTTCGGAGACCTTGTGCCGGTTGGCCATATCGGCCAGCACAGGTATAACTTTTTCATTCCTTTTCTGGCATTACTTTTCTGGCGTTTTCACCCTGGCATTTTCGGAAGTTGTCATGGCAGCGTGTGAAACTTGGCAGATGGAATGCCAGCGCCCCTGAGCTCTATGAGCGCTATCTCGTCCCCGCCATCACGTCGATTTGGGCCAAGGATCTGCTCGACCGTACCAGAACGACAAAGGGGAAAGCGTACTCGATGTCGCCTGCGGAACCGGCGTCGTGGCGCGGCTATTGGATGAACGGGGGCACGTCGGGAGGTTGGTTGGCATAGACCTCAACTCGGCGATGTTGACTGTGGCTCGGACGAAATCGACCAAGATCGAGTGGATTGAAGGGAGTGCGCTGAACTTGCCATTCGAGGCGCATAGTTTCGATGTCGTGCTCTGCCAACTCGGACTGCAATTTTTCCCTGATCGGCCGCTGGCTCTCAGAGAGATGGCCCGGGTTCTCAAGCCGCGAGGTCGCGTCGGGCTCAGCGTCTACAGCGCCATTGAGCAAACGCCAGCCGCGCACGCTTTCGTGCAGGCACTCGACAGTTTTCTCGGAGCTCAGTCCTCACGGACGAAACGCTCCGAGCATCTTTCCTGCACTGCCGAAGAGCTCGGCAACTGGGTGCGGCAGGCTGGCTTTGAGGACGTCAATGTTGCGATCGTATCCAAGCAAATTAGCTTTCCCTCAGCGCTGGATTACGTCCGCTTCCAACTCACGGCGACCCCGATGGCTGCGCTTTTGAAGGGCGAGGATGGTCCCGGGCGTGAACGCAAGATTGCCGCCATCGCCGACGACGCGGCGGCTCGCCTCGATCCCGCTATGCTGGCGAACGGCCGGCTGACATTCCCGCAGCAATCTTTCGTGGTGACGGCTTCGCTCAACTGAGGTCGGCTGTGGGTCAATCGCGTTGGCTTGCCCCTGAGGCGATGACTTCCGGTCTGACCGGACAAGCGGACGTGGTCAGATCGGACCGGCATGTCTCGAACGGGCCATGGGACATCACGCATATTAGCAGCGATGTTTGTATCGGTGCTGCCCCGCTCTATGGCAGCAGGCGAATTGTGTATAGCAGCATCGCAACGGCGAGGATCGCAATGACGTAACCGAGCAAGCGGTTAAGGAGACCGAACGGGTCGTGGGGAAGTTCTGTCATGTCTGAAGGAATGCGATCCTCCGGGCCACCCCGGTCGCGGAGTGTCAGCGGAGCGCACAGGGCTTGTGATCCGCTTGAGGCCGTTTTGCGTAGTGTGAAAAAGATGTACAACAAATAGCTGTCTATCAAAATGGTGACGGCCAGGACGCTGTAGGCCCACGGGCTTTGCATAAAATTCAGTTCGATCAACACCCTGGAGAGACCGAATCCGACGACCCAGGCATCAAAGCTCATGCATATCCGACGAAACGTCTCGGAATCCACCCGCCGGATGACATAGGCGCCGAGCGGAATTCCAACCACAACGGCGGGAACGAACACCAAAAAGAGGCTCTCGCTTTCGGCTATAAACAGGCCAAGCTGGTAATACACGATGGCGGTCACGCTCGACTCGGCCACGCGAACCAATGCGAGACCGGCCCGAAACTCATTTTTGACCAGGCCTTGATTATTGAACAAAATCGCTAAAGGAGGTCCCGAGATGGTCGTTACCGAATACAGGATACCCAGCCCCGTTCCAAATGGGAGACCTGTCAACCAGCCGAGCCGGATCGGCCTCCGCCAACCGGCTGCCTGGAATAGGATGAGGGGCAGAATTACCGCGTAGGTCCCTAGTTTGATCCAACTAGGTTGAAGCGAAGAAAGAACAAATGCCCCGATGGCGATACCGGGCAACATCCCGACGAGAATAGGAAACACCCTTTTCCATACGGATGGGACGCCGCTCAGATTGATGAATAGAACGTACCAGTTCAGGATGACTTCGATCACAACGACTGCGGGATTGAGGATGCGATTTGTATAAAAAATGAGCGCAAGCGGAACGGTGAGCGACGAAAACCCGTAGCCAAGGGCACCATTTACAAAGGCCGCAAACAAAGCGATCCCGGCAACAACGATCAAAGCGGCGTCAAGGGAAGGCATCTTTAGTTCTTCTCCAACCACCGGCGGTCATGTGGCGCGGGCATTGTAGCAAAATCAAAGGTCGCTGTGTCGGAATGCGCCATGTGGCGGCTTCTAGAGGATAAGGGACTATCCCGCCTAGGCCGTTCGCTACGCGGACCGGGCCAATGTCTGCCTTGGGTGTGCGCCGTGCAAAGGCGGCGTTTTCCAGTGGGTGCAAACCCCACCCGGCAACCGCTCCAGCCGGAAGCATCGGAGCAGTCATGGAGGTAACGAAGTGGCTGAAGCCTTCGATTAGCGTGTCACGAATTGGTGACAGCGCGAGTGTGCAGGCCGCAACGCGAGTGAACGCCGAGCAAGCCTCGAAAAGGACAATGCGCAGGTCGACCCGACAACCCTTTCGGGGAAGACTGATACGTCTGGACGAAATGAGCGAAGGATACGTTCAGACGCTGCGCCGGGGTAGTGGCGGCGGCATGTACACAAGGAAAGCGTACGCAACACGGGAGGCCCCGTGGCGTGGTCAGCGATGACCAACCGAACGCCCGCGAGGGACAGGTCGGGCGCCATGGGGTGGCGGAGGGGTTCGTATTACCGCGGAAGCCGGGTAACGCCGGTGGAGGGAAGGGACCTCAGTTCAAGACAGACGCAACAAGTGGTGAGGGATTTGGAGATTGGGCAACCTATCAACTCCGAAAACTGTTCAGAAACTGCAGAAGGCGTTGCACGCGAAAGCGAAGGCAGAAGCCGGGTGTCGCTTTTACGCGCTGTACGACAAGATCAGCCGTGAGGACATTCTGGCACACGCCTACGCGCAGTGTCGCTCCAACAAGGGCGCACCGGGAGTAGATGGGCAGGACTTCGCGGATATTGAGACGTACGGCGTGGAGCGGTGGCTTGGCGAACTGGCGCTTGCGCTCCGGGAAAAGACCTACCGACCGGACCCCATCAGGAGAGTGTTCATTCCGAAGTCCAACGGCAAACTCAGGAGCGACGAGGCCACGCCTTCTGCCGCTACGCTACGCTGACGACTGCAACATCTACGTGCGGACGCGGCGGGCTGGCGAGCGCGTGATGGCGTCGATCGCGCGCTTCCTGACCGAGCGGCTACGGCTCAAGGTCAACGCAGCGAAGAGTGCTGTTGACCGTCCCTGGGTGCGGACCTTCCTCGGTTACACCATGACCGCCCACAAACAACCGCGCCTGCGGGTCGCGGCCAAGAGTGTGCAGCGGTTGCGGAGCAAACTGAGGACGACGTTGCGCCAAGGGCGTGGACGAACCCTGACATCGACCGCCAGAACTCTAACCCCCATCCTGCGCGGCTGGCTGCAATACTTCCGGCTGGCGGAGGCCAAAGGGGTGTTCGAGGAACTCGACGGCTGGATGCGGCGCAAATTGCGCTGCGTCCTCTGGCGTCAGTGGAAGCGACCGCGGACACGCCTCAAGCGCTTGATGCAACGCGGGCTCGATCCGGAGCGGGCATGGCGGTCGGCCTCCAACGGCCGGGGCCCTTGGTGGAATGCCGGGGCCAGCCACATGAACGAGGCCTATCGCGCCGCCTTCTTCACGCAACTCGGCCTGCCGTCCCTCATCGGACTGCACCGCCATCTCAATCGTGCTTGACGAACCGCCGTATACGGAACCGTACGTACGGTGGTGTGGTAGGAGGAAGCCGCGAGGCTTCCTCCTACCCGATCGGCATAGCTCAAGCGCCTTCGGTGTCACTGCACGCAGAGAAGCCGTTCGATATAATATGACAAATGCGCACGGTTATTGGATTGCACGGAGCTGAACGTTGCCGGACGCGCCTGAGTTCACCATGAGAAACGAAATCGCCCTCTGACACGCGCGGCCGTAGACTCCCGGATTTCCAAATTCGGACATGGGTGTTCAACTTGAAGAACACGTTGCTCGTGCCACACATCGATGTGGCTGCCTCTCTTGGCTATAGTCGGGGTTTTAAAAATGAGTCCACTTCAGCAGCGCATTGCAACCTTGACCGACGCGACAACACATCTCATCACCGAATTGTATGAGTTGGAGGGACTGCACGAGCGCGTCAGGAAGGCGGAGCTGTCGGCGCGGCGGTTGAACCGCTCCGCTCGTGCACCGCATTCCCATTCATCAACTCGTCGTCGCTGCTCCGTTGACCCTCGTCTCGGGTCGACGCGGCACCGCCAGCGAGCATAGACCATAGCTGGAAGGTGTACGCCGGCGGCACGCAACGCCTTCGATGCCGCGCATCGCGAGCCGGCGCGGCACGCGGAGTTGACGGCTCACATCGAGAGCATGACGCTTCACATCACCACGACCTTGGTGCCGACATTGACGCGGCCGTAGAGGTCGATGACATCGTCCTTCACGCGGATGCAGCCGGGGGAGACGTTGGTGCCGATGGTCCAGGGCTCGTTGGAGCCGTGGATGCGGTAGAGCGTCGAGCCCAGATACATCGCGCGCGCGCCGAGCGGATTTTCCGGGCCACCTTCCATGTGCCGCGGCAGGTCGGGGCGGCGGGCGATCATTTCCGCCGGCGGCGTCCAATCCGGCCATTCGCGCTTGGCCGTGATCGACTTCACGCCGGACCAGGTGAAGCCGGGACCGATGCCGTAGCGCATCGCCCGGCCGTTGCCCTCGACGAGATACAGGAATTTGTTCGGCGTATCGACCACCAGAGTGCCGGCGCTTTCCTTGCCGCTATAGTCAATAAGCTGTTTCTCGAATTTCGGATCGAGCTGACGCTGCCGCGCCGTTGGGTTTGCTCTATGGCGCGATCACCGAACGGCGCATACTGGCGCCGGCGCGGCGGCGCATCAAAAATTTCGGACGGCGGGCGCGGATCGCGTTGCTGCGGCGACGGCGGGTGCGGGCTGGCACCCTATGAGGTGGCCTTCGTCAAGGACGCCTCCTGCCCATCCGGCAAGGTGCTGAAGGTAACAGGCGCGATCCGCGGGCCGGGGGCTTTTGGGGTGTGGAGGCCGGGGCCGCTGGAGGTGCTTGGGGTCTAGAGCCAAGCGACTGTGAGCATACTAGCCTCAAACCGATGTTCTGTTCGCTTCAGCACATTGACGATCGTGTTCCAACCGCACAAGCTGGGCCTTTTGGTCGGCGTTTATTCTGATCTTTGGCTGTGAGAACAGGTGGTCACGAGAAGCATGGTTCGGCTGCATTGCCAATCTTGGCCCAACATTGGTTCAAAGACTCCGCGAGGAGTGCCGATTGCCATAGTGGCACCAGCCGCTACCAGAACAGCGGATGTCAGTGCGAACAATCGAGAGGTCGTCCAATTAATCTTCATGGCGCTTCCCTCCAGTTGAGGCGCACATGCTACGCTTGGTGACACAAGCCGCTTGTGAACTACGTCACACGGCTTCCTCAACGATCATCACACCCGCGTGCAGGGGGCCCGCCAGCGTGAACCGCCTAAACGAAATAGGCCGCCATGGGAGGCGGCCTTTAGTTCATCTTCCTGCGGAGCTTCTTGATGAGCGCGTCTGCCGCAATTCTTATCGGGCTCCCGATGGTGCAGGGAAACGACCGCAGCCGTGGGCAAGGCAGGCTGAGGCCGTCCACTACATGGGGAACGGCGCCGGAGCCATCCTTCAATGAGCTCGATTGCCAATTGTTCCCAAAGAAGGGGCGCCGGGGAACAAGGGGCATCGATCATCCGGACATCAAAATGAACCTGGCACGGTCCTTGCTAGCAAGATGGATATCCGGGATTTTGTTAGTTCCCTCTCGGGGCTGGACTGATCGCCGCCGGGACAATGCATTTGGATCCCGGCGGCGTATTCATTCGGCTACAGGCTCAAAGCCGATACAGACGCTTGCCGAGCATTGCGAGGCACATGCTGGCCCTCAACGCCTAGCTTGCCAGCCTGAGGCGCATGGTTACGGCGAGAAGCTGGATCATCCTCTGCCGGGTCGTCGTCCTCAAGCTCGCTGTCGTCGCCTTCGTCGTCGGGCTCCAGTTCCATATGGTTTTCGGTCGCGTCCAGAAACCGGATAAGCCGGGCAATCTCGTCTCTGGCCTCCTTGCGGAGTCTCCCGATAGCCTGGAAGATTTGCTCGGGGGGAGATGGCGCTGACGATGTCGTCCTTGTCCGGGAAATTCTCCGGCAACCTGACGTCGGACGACATTATCGCTAAGCTACGCGCCGCGAGCTCCTCGCAGATCCAGGAACTACCGGCCGGTAAGATCAAGACCTACAAGGCCGTCAAGGACCGCACGGGGCGCTCGCTAATCCGAACTTCCCCTCGGGATTTTTGTTAGAGCGTTGAGAGGATTTGAGAAGTTTGGATCGGGCTGATTTTGTAGGCATGTAAATGATGATTTTTGGCTTGCGAATGGCAGGTTTCCGTGATTCGATTCCGGCATGTTCGTCGCCCGCATTCCCAACCGCAACTCACCGCCCGCGATCCTGTTGCGCGAGAGCTATCGCGAGGGCGACAAGATCAAGTCGCGCACGCTGGCCAACCTGTCGCATTGGCCGGATGAGAAGATCGATGCGCTGCGCCGCGTCCTGAAAGGCGAGGAGCTGGTCTCGCCGGCCGAGCAACTGCGGATCGAGCGCTCGCTGCCGCACGGCCACGTGGCCGCGGTGCTCGGCATGGCGCGCCAGCTCGGACTGCATCGCCTTGTCCCGGACAAGCCCAGACGGTTGGCCAGGCTGGCTTTGGCCTTGATCGTGGCACGGGTGATCGAACCGGCCGCCAAGCTGGCCACGGCGCGCCAGCTCAGCGAGGCGACGGCGGCGCATTCGCTGGGCGAACTGCTCGATCTCAGCGCCGTCGACGAGGACGAGCTTTACGAAGCGCTCGACCTGCTCGGCACGGCCCAACCGGGGATCGAGGCGACGCTCGCCAAGCGCCATCTGCATGACGGCTCGCTGGTGCTCTACGATCTCACCTCCAGCTATCTGGAGGGGCGACATTGCGAATTGGCGCGGCATGGTTACAGCCGCGACGGTCGTTCCGACAAGCTGCAGATCGTGTTCGGCTTGCTGTGCGCCGCCGACGGCTGCCCGGTGGCGGTGGAGGTGTTCGAAGGTAACACCGCCGACCCGAGCACGCTGGCCGCGCAAGTCGACAAACTGAAGGCCCGCTTCAAGCTGTCGCGTGTGGTACTGGTCGGCGATCGCGGCATGATCACCAGCGCCCGTATCGAAGCCGATCTGATGCCGGCCGGGCTCGATTGGATCACCGCTCTGCGGGCGCCGGCGATCCGCAAGCTCGCCGAGGACGGCGGCCCGCTGCAATTGTCGCTGTTCGACGATCGCGATATGGCCGAGATCACGTCCCCCGACTTCCCCGGCGAGCGCCTGATCGTGTGCCGCAACCCGGATCTGGCCGACGAGCGTCGGCGCAAGCGCGGCGAGTTGCTGGCGGCGACCGAGAAGGATCTCGCCCGCGTCAAGGCCGCCGTGCAGCGTCAGCGCAACCCCTTGCGCGGCGAGGATGAGATCGGTCTGAAGGTCGGCGCCGTGCTGGGCAAGCGTAAGATGGCCAAGCACTTCCACCTCGCCATCACCGACACTTCGTTCGACTTCAGTCGGATCGAGGATGCCATCGCCAACGAAGCGTCGCTCGACGGCTTCTATGTGCTACGGACCAACGTGCCGGCCGAGAACCTCGACACCGCCGCCACGGTGCGTGCCTACAAGAGCCTGGCCCAGGTCGAACGCGCCTTCCGCACCATCAAGACCGTCGAACTGGAGGTGCGCCCGATCCACCATCGCCTCGCTGGCCGCGTGCGCGCCCACGTCTTCCTCTGCATGCTCGCTTATTACATCGTCTGGCACATGCGCCGCGCGCTGGCCCCGATCCTGTTCGACGATCACGACCGCGAGGCCGCCGACGCCGCGCGCGTCTCGCCCGTCGCCAAGGCCAGAGTCTCGGCCGCGGCCAGAACCAAGGCTAATCGCAAGCACACCCACGATGGCCGGCCCGTGCACAGCTTTCGAACGCTGTTGCAGGATCTCGCCACGCTCACACGCAACATCGTTCGCATCGGTCAGGACGCCCCGGCCGCTATGCTCACAAGTCCAACCCCACTACAACAAGACGTCTTCAATCGGCTCGGCATTCCTATCGCCCCATAATGTAGGCAGACGCGCCGTCACGCCCGCTGGAATTACACGCCAGCTCAAATGCTTACGTCGCTACTCAAGGGGAAGTTCGGGCTAATCGTCGACAGCACGGGCCACATTGCAGAGGTTGCGAGCTCGTTAGACGGGCAGCCGAAGCCAAAGGTCGTTGCTGGACAGCGTACCGGCCGGCGTGGCTATCTCCATATCGAGGACGCGAAATGAGCCGGGCTCGTCATCATACAGGTAGCGAAGGTGCCAGACCGGGCCAAGTTCTGGTGTAACGGCGAAGTCATCTAAGGCAGTCGCGACGTATCGAACGGCATCGCGATGTGCTATCGGCGCGGAGAACATCGCGTCCAGCAGCGTGGCAAGGCTCATACCTTCAAGGAGCATGGTTCGCGCGACTTCGTCTCCGTAGACGAGCCTGAGGGCCGATACGAGGGCCGCGATAGCGTTAGGGTTCTTTAGAGGCACGGCAGATTCGTTTCAGGCCAAAAGCCGGACCATTGACGCAAGGGCGCGCGGGCGGCGGTTGCGTGTTTTCGCAGGGCCATGGACGTCCGCTACAACACCTCAGCACGAACCTGAGCCATGCCACGATCCGTAATCCCCCAGCTGCGCGTGGCGGCGAGCGAGAGGTCGAGGACGCGGCCACGGACCCATGGTCCGCGATCGGTGATACGAACCACCACCGCTTCGCTCGCAGTGGATCGCAAACGGACATAATACCTGGTCGTCAGGTTGATCTGTCGTCGCCGCTCGTGGAGATGCCGAAATCCCGCGCGGCAAGCTCCAGCTCGGATCGCTAATACGTTCGAAGATATGAGCAGCGATTTCCTCTAACTCTTCGGTGGTCAGGGATTGAATGCCCCGCAACGCAAGCTCGTCTCCAAGAACTTTCGCCACAATTAATTGGATGGCCATTTGGATTTACAATCCTAAAAGCCGTGATCCAACCGCAGCTGCGGGCGAATGCAAGGGTCAACGCGCCGGCAGCCGATCGACCATGGCGGCAATGACCCGGGGCGGCAGCGTGATGCCCGACAGCTTCCAGGCTGTCCCCTCAAAATGCATGCTGATGCTGCCGGCATTTTCGCCCGGCCCTAGTGTGAGCGAAAATTCGACAGGCTTGACCGGAGTGATCCGTCCGATAACAGCGAAGATATTTGCAGCATCGAAGTTTGCTAACGACGCCATCGTGCCAAAGCTTATGTTGTCAGCTGCATTGCGAACAGTCCCGCTTCTCAGGAGCACAGATAGATTCTCCGGCGTTGTGAGCTTGGTCGCGAAATCGTCTGCGATCGATGTGCCGAGCGTGTTTATCGCCATTCGCTCAATTGGTCGCACCGGGCGTTTTTGCCCAAGCCGATCGAGGTAGGCACTGATTAGCTGATCAACGAGGGAATGGCGGACACGGGGAATATCCGTCCGAGTCATGATCTGATTAGCGTCGCCGTTCCGAACGGCCGAAACGAGAGCTAGTACGGAGACGAAAGCCGACCCGATATAGACCACGACGCAGACCAGGACGGCCGCAAGGATGCCGACGATCCATTTCATGGAACGGCAATCGATCCTTCGAAGCTTTGTTCCAAATTCTGATCCACAAGTGGGACGCATCCTTAGCAGTCGCCGAAGGCGCTAACGACCCCGATCGCAATGAGAATGATCGCGACACAGGTCCATAGGGCGGGCGAGTTGGAGCTGATGCCCGCAACAAGGATAGCGACGCCGAAGATGACGATGAATACCGGGATCGCATAGGCAGCCGCTTTGTCCATCGGTCGACGCGCGGATTTGTTGCCATCCGACGCCCGGGAGATCGAAACGTTCCTAATGTCCCGTCGGCCGCGAGCCGTAGGACTGGCGCGGGATTTGGCCGGTAATTTCCACGCCCCCCTCGTCGGAGATGCGCCAAGCCGCCACGCCAAAACAGACGGTAAGAAACACCGTCGTCAGTAGCAGCAGCACGGAGAGAAACTGGCTCACGTCAGCACCCCGAACTCCTAAGCCTTCATGAGCGAGCACGGAGCGTCGATTCGGAAAACGCAGCGCGGCTGACCAATGGTGAGTTTTCCCCAAGGTTGCAACGACGTGCCGCGGCTCAGGCGCCGCCTTCAGCGCGCAGTGACGCGGAAGGCGGAAATGGAGGACTGCTTAGTAGTCACGATCCGAAGCCTACGCGCCGCTTTCCGGAGGTGGCATGACTCCTCCTTGGACGCCGGGGGAGCGCCGTCGGCGAGTTCATGCGGAGAATCGGATGTGCTAAGCAGCGTTTGGCGCCCGCCCATCGCCAAATACTATCTCGGTCAAACTCCTGCCGACTCGCAAAGGTCAGAGGGTCTTCTTTTCCGCTATCCTCGGAATCGAGAGCGATCTGTTTCTCCCTCTGGGTCCGTCGAACGGCTCACAAAGGAAACGACCCCCGTCGGAAAGCCATGCCCGGGCAAAAAGCCGCGCGCCGCCAGAGCGCCGAGCAGGTAATCTTCGCAAAGGCGCTGCAACTGAATCGTGATACCGCGCGTAGCCGCTTCATCAGCCGGGCCTCTTCCGGTTCGCAATTCTTGTAGAGAACGCCATTCTGACGCAAACGCGTCTCGCACCCGGGTCATTTTTTCGGCTGCGACATCGAACACGCTTTGATCACGTTCAAGGATCGATCCTGCGGTCAGCCTCTCAATAGCCTGGACCAATTCCGGATTATCCATCATTGATCGAGCAAATGACGAAAAGAGAGAGGCACTATTTTCTACTTCCTCGACCGCGCCGGCCGCCGCGAGAAGACCAAAAAACGGGCCAGCCCTCATCTTTATCGCATCTGCTCGCAGGCTAAGGACGAAACGTGAAAAGAGTAGCGCATTAACATGCCGCTGGACGATCACTCGGCTATCAAGAGCCACCTTAGGAGCGACGACGCTTCGATGAAGAAAACCGATGGGATCACGAAACACATCTCTGTCGAGGGGCCTATCTTTGCAAAACGTAAACGCTAACGACCAATCTTGCCCTCGACGACCAGCTCGCCCTACACGCTGCCGGTAATTTGCAATCGACGGCGGCACGTTAGTCATCATGACATGCGACACCGAGCCAATATCGACGCCAATTTCCATGGTTGTTGAGCAGTTCAGAACGTTAATGCTGCCGGACTTGAACTCCTGTTCGTATCTCCGCAGTCGTCTCGGCTGCTGCTGAGCGGAATGTTCCGCGGAACGAAAATAGTCGGAAAGAGTATTGGCACGCCTTGGCCGACGAAAGAATTCGCGCAAAATGAGGAATTTTGCGAGAGCCGCGGTATCTTCAAAGCGCGCTTGCCTCGGTGCGGTTCCTACGGAGTAGCCAACTGATCTTCGCCCGGCGGAAGCAGCCGCACATGTGTGCCGCTCTCATGCAGATCGAACCAGCCGTTCTCAACGGCGTACCTGATGCCGGCACCGAACTCTGGCCCGCTGGCCTTGAGCGTGTAGAGGAAGGGCGTTGATCTTCTCGATGTGGATGCGGCCGTTGATGGCCTGAATGCTCGCCGCCAGCTCGACGAGCTTGCGCGCGGCCGCCTCAAGGCGTCGGATTTGAATGGACCGACCTTGCCTATGAACGGAAACAGGCGGGAAACTCGACCATCCTTATCTTCGGCGCCTCCGTGCTCTTTGTCTTCATAGTGCTGGCGGCGCAATACGAGAGCTGGAGTCAGCCGCTTTCGGTGATCCTGATCGTGCCGATGTGTCTGCTGGCGGCCGTGTCAGGACTGCTGCTGCGTGGCATGAGCGTCGACGTCCTGGCTCAAATCGGATTCGTCGTTCTGGTGGCGCTGGCTTCGAAGAATGCGATCCTGATCGTGGAATTCGCCAAGCAGGCACAGGAAGAAGGCGCCTCCGTTGAAGACGCGGCGGTACGCGCCGCCCGGACCCGTCTACGCCCGATCCTGATGACGTCCCTGGCCTTTATCCTCGGTGTGGTGCCGCTCGCAATCGCAACCGGCGCCGGCGCGGAAATGCGCCAATCGCTGGGAACGGCCGTATTCTTCGGGATGCTCGGTGTCACTGTGTTCGGTTTGCTGTTCACACCCACCTTCTACACGGTTGTGCAGTCGCTCTCCCGGAGACTGTCACGCGGCGGCAGCCGCCCTGCGCGCCACTCTATCGCGAGCGTATCACCTATAACGACCAAACAGTCTGGCTCCCTCACAATTTCCGAATGACCACCTCTGCTCGAAGCGGACAATCGGCAAATCAGTGATGTCGTCCGGGGCCCGACAAGGGATCAGTTGATTCACTTCCTCATGCGAACGGTCACGCTGCATGGTGCAATCGTCACCCGTCGGAGTTCCTGGAACCCACGGCGGGCGTAGAATTGAGGTTCGAATCAAAAGCCGCGTTCGTATAACGTTGGTACGCAGTCGAAGTGAGCGCGCCCCGCTCGGAATGGGTGTAGAGGTTTATCACCCATGTCTCTGCCGCGTTGGCCCGGTCGAACCGCAATTGTTCTCGACCAGTAGAAGAGCGAACATGAAAAGGTCGTCCGGATCACTGCAGGATCGTTTCCGAACTGTCCGACCATTGCGCGGGAGCTAGGATTTATTGGCTGCCGCTCCTTGTACTCGAGACTTCAAATCATCTACTTTCGATAGAATGAATTTTAAAAGCGGTGACGTGTTCGCCTCGTTATAGCCGATGACCAGGTCGACCGTTGGCGATGCACCGCGTATCGGTCGGCTGACGACGGTTTTCGGCAACAGATTTTGAGAATAGAGCGGAAGCAGGCCGATACCTCCGGTGGACGCCACCAGCGAAATCCCCATCGCCAGGTTCTCGGCCTGATGGTCGGGTTTCACGCCGATAGGCTTGAGGTAATCGTTGATAGCAGCCCACGTGGTCGGTGCCCGGACCGGGGACACTCCGATAAATGTCTGGCCCACGATGTCCTGCGGGCGAATGGAGCTCCGAGCAGCCAAAACGTGATCGCGCGGCATCAGGACGATCAGCGGGTCCTTTCGCAACAACCTAAATTTCAGACCGGACGCCTGTTTTTCCGGACGCATGAAGGCGAGGTCGATCTTTCCGTGAGTGAGACCTGCTGCGAGATCCGGCGAGTCCTGGCTATGGATGATGACTTCAGTGCTCGGTAATTTGGCGCGCAGGATTTCCATCACGGCCGGCAACCAATCCATCTCATAGCCGGTGAGGAAGCCGATCGCAAACAATGTTCGCGGCGGTTGCGCAGCTCGCCGCGCCGCCTCCGTAGCTGCCTCCGCCTGAGTGAGCGCCAGCCGTGCATGGTCGAGAAAGGCCCGACCGGCGGGAGTCAATTCGATGCCATGCACGCTGCGTATCATCAGCTGAACGCCGACCTCGTATTCGAGATCGCGAATTTGCCGGCTCAGCGAAGGCTGCGCGGTGTGCAACCGTTTTTCGGCTGCGAGCGTCAGGCTGCCCTCTTCGGCGACCGCGACGAAATAACGAAGGTGCCGTAGTTCCATCTCGGCTTCCATATCTCTCAGGCATGCCAACCAACTTATAAAGTCTTGGGCGAAGACGCTAGCGGTTCCTACTTGCTCAGTCACGGAAGTGCCCTTGGGTGCACCTGCAGGGCCTTTTATCGGCTTCCCGGCGGGACAATCCATGCTCCGTCGGCAGGAAACGCGAAATCATAAGGAACCGGATAATGAGCAACCCAGTCGTATTGATTACCGGAGCCTTGACCGGCATCGGGCGCGCCGCGGCCATCGCTTTTGCAAAAAAGGGCGCGAAGGTGGCCGTTGCCGGCCGACGGGATGAGGCCGGCAAGGAACTGGTCAAGGAACTGCGCTCTCTGGGCGCCGACGCTGAGTTCATTAAAGCCGACGTCCGCAAGGAAGATGACGTCCGCGCCATGGTCGACAAGACCGTTGCTCGGTTTGGCCGCATCGATGTCGCGGTAAACAATGCCGCGACCGAAGGGCAGGTCGGTCCGATCACTGATCAGACCGCTGAAAGCTTTGCCGCGACATTCGAGACCAACGTTCTCGGCGTGGTGCTGAGCATGAAGCACGAAGTGCGCGTCATGCAGGCCCAGAAGAGCGGCAGCATCATCAACATCTCCTCGACGTACGGACACCGGGGCGCGGCTTTCGCCTCGATCTACGTCGGGGCCAAGCACGCTGTTGAAGGCATCACCAAGTCGGTGGCGCTCGAACTCGCTAAGTCGGGAATCCGGGTGAACGCCATCGGGCCTGGCCCCACGGACACCGGCATGCTGACCCGCTTCACTGGCACTGCGGAAAACAAGGCGGCGCTGGCGACCCAGGTTCCGCTCGGTCGGCTCGGACTCTCCGAGGAGGTCGCCGACGGCATCGTGTTCCTCGGTTCGGACGAAGCCAAGTTCATCACGGGTCATGTCCTCAATGTCGACGGCGGACACAGCGCTAACTGAAGGCAACTCCCGTTCACGCTTCATCGACCGGGATGCGCAAGGGAGTCGATTGATTACGACCAACGCCCGATCAACGCGCAGTGCATATCAAGTGAGGAGTGAATCCAATGGCTAACGTGGTGAAGAAACACAGCATCTCTTCTGAGCTAGCACAGAAAATGGTGGCTGCAGCGGTGGCGAAAGCCAGAGAACTTAGCGTTACCGAGAACGTAGCGATTCTCGATGACGGCGGCAATCTCAAGGCCTTTGGCCGCATGGATGGCGCCCCGATCCTTTCCATCGAGATTGCGCAGAACAAGGCCTACACAGCTCTGTTCGGCTTCCCCACCCAGGACTTTTTTAACTTTATCCAAGGCGACCCGTCGCTTTTGGCCGGCATCCCCACGCTTAGGCGTGTGGCGGCGTACGGAGGAGGGTTTCCCATCAAGGTCGACGGAGAGATTGTCGGGGCGATCGGGGTGAGCGGGGCGCCCACGGTGCAGAACGACGTTGATTGCGCGACAGCAGCCCTCGCGCTCTTACCGGGTGCGGTACCCACTGAGTAAAAAGGCCCGACCAAATGATTCACACTCACCAGACCGCGCCGACGCGGTTCGTCGAAGCTAACGGCATCCGCTTTGCCTATCGCCGCTTTGGCAATGCAGCCGGCACGCCGCTCGTCTTCAACCAGCACTTCACCGGCACCATGGACCATTGGGATCCGGCGGTAATCGACGGACTGTCGAAGGAGCGCGAAGTTATTCTGTTCAATAATGCCGGCGTCTCCAGCAGTTCAGGGGAAGTGCCAACTTCCATCGAGGGTATGGCCGCCAACGCCATCGCTTTCATCGGAGCGCTGGGCCCTTCGAAGGTCGATGTGCTGGGTTTCTCCATCGGAGGCTTCGTCGCGCAGGAGATCGCCGGCCAGGCGCCGGACCTTGTTCGCAAATTGATCCTTGTCGGCACCGGGCCACGCGGGGGGGAGGGTATGGCCACCCTGACGCCCGAAGCGCAGCAGATTTTCGGTGCAACCTACGAAGAACCCGACCACCTCTGGCTCGCCGTCCATTTCACCGGGTCTGAAGCAAGCCAGGCGGCCGGTCGCGACTTCCTCAAGCGGTTCCGCTTGCGCAAGGAGAACCGAGACCCCGAGGTCAACGGAAAGGTGGCACCCGCCCAACTCGAAGCCTTGGGCAAATGGGGCATTCGTTTCGGTGGGGCGCACGACTACCTCAAGTCGATCCGCCAGGCGGTGCTGGTGGTGAACGGCGGTAACGACGTGATCGTCTACTCCGTCAACTCGTTCATCCTTCAGCAGCACCTGCCTGATGCCCAGCTTATCCTCTATCCCGACGCCAATCACGGTTCGCAGTATCAGTATCCCGAGCGGTTCGTCCGGCACGTCTCCCTGTTCCTGTCCGAAGAGGAAGCGCGATGATACTCCACCATTCTGCCTCTTCACCGAATTCGCGGCGCGTGCGCATATTTCTCGCCGAAAAGGGACTCTCGATCTCCCTCGTCACAGTCGATCTTGGCAAAGGCGAGCAACATTCCGACGCCTACCGCGCGATCAACCCGCGCCGCGTCGTGCCTACCCTCGTGCTGGAAGATGGCACCGCCATAGGCGAGGTGCCGGCGATCTGCAGGTACATTGAAGACACCCATCCGACGCCGCCGTTGCTTGGCGAGACGGCGGAGGAAAAAGCTCTGGTCGTGATGTGGGAGCGGCGTGCAGAACTGGAAGGTTTTGCCGCGGTCATGGAAGCCATTCGCAATTCCGCGCCCGGTCTCAAAGGCCGCGCGATCGCCGGACCTCATGACTACGAGCAGATTCCCGAATTGGCGGAGCGTAGTAAGCTCCGGGTGAAGAATTTCTTCGCCGATTTCGACGCTCGATTGCGCGAGGTCCCTTTCGTGGCCGGCCAACGCTTCTCCGTCGCCGACATCACCGCGCTGGTGACGGTGGATTTCGCCGCCAAGGCAATCAACTCCCCTGTTCCAAGCGAGCACCGTTCACTGAAGCGCTGGTACGACGTCATTTCAAGCCGATCCAGCATGGCTGCGTAATCCGCTGTGGTGCCCAAACAGGTGTCATCAGGAGAATGAAATGAGTCAGTCAACGGAATCAAGGAACAAGGCGCTCGTCCTTGAGGCATTCGACACCTTGTTCAACAAGCGAGACTACGTGGCCGCTGAACGCTTCTGGTCGCCGAACTACGTCCAGCACAGCGCCCACATCGAGCCGGGCCGCGAGGGTCTGTTCAACCTCATCAAGGGTAGTCCCGCGTCCCTCAAATATGAGCCGGGCGTGATCGTGGCCGAAGGCGACTTTGTCATCGTCCACGGACGATTTTCTGGCACTGGACTCCCGAGAAACTGGATCGCCGCCGACGTCGTGCGCATCGCCGACGGGGTGTTGGCCGAACATTGGGACGTCCTTCAGGACGAGGCGACTCGCGCGGAGTCGAAAAGCGGTCTGCCAATGTTCGGCGATAGCTTCGCCGATTGATCGCGGAAATACCTAACGACGGTTTCTGGATGCCCAGGTACCGCTTCCAATTTGGAAAGATGCAGATCATGGCCGACAAGCTGATGAAGATTCCGGGGCCCGACCACCCCATTTCGATCGAACCGAACCGGTTTCGTGTCGTGGTCAAAGTCGGCGGAAAAATTATCGCCGATACAAGCGATGCGTTGACGCTTCGCGAGGCGTCCTATCCGCCCGTTCAGTATATCCCCCGTCGGGATGTCGATATGGCCGCGCTCACGCACAGCGAACACACGACGTATTGCCCCTACAAGGGCGACGCTTCCTACTACAGCATTCCGGCGGGCGGTGATCGCTCGCTCAATGCGGCGTGGACGTATGAGACCCCGTTTGAGGCGATTGCGCAGATCAAAGATTACGTCGCCTTCTACCCGGATCGTGTCGACGAGATCAGCTAAGCGATACGCAGGACGGACGATCATGAGCAAGTTACAGGGCAAGGTGGCCGTGATTACCGGCGGCACCGCAGGAATAGGTTTCGCGACGGCCAAGCGATTTGTCGATGAAGGCGCCTACGTCTTCATAACAGGTCGCCGGCAGAAGGAACTCGAAGAGGCCATGAAGGTGATCGGCCGCAACATTTCCGGAGTTCAGGGAGACGTCTCTAAACTGCAGGACCTCGATCGACTCTACGAAACCGTGAAGGCGAAGGGACACATCGATATCCTGGTCGCCAATGCGGGCATCGGCGAAATCGCTCCCTTGGAAAGCGTCACGGAGGCGCATTTCGACAAGCTTTTCGATCTCAACGTGAAGGGCACGCTGTTTACGGTGCAAAAGGCCTTGCCACTGATAAACGACGGAGGGTCGATCATTCTCATCGGCTCCGTCGCAAGCGTCAAAGGCACAGCTTCCTTCGGTACCTACGGCGCTACCAAGGCGGCGGTTCGCAATCTGGTGCGAACCTGGACCGTAGAGTTGAAGGACCGTCGCATTCGCTCGAATGTCCTGAGCCCCGGTCCGATCAAAACGCCCCTGATGGATCTCCAGTCCCCGGACTTTATTGCAAGGATCGTCGCCACCATTCCGATGGGGCGCATAGGAGAGCCGGACGAAGTCGCCAAGGCAGCAGTGTTCCTGGCCTCGGACGATTCCAGCTTTGTCACGGGCATCGAACTATTCGTCGACGGCGGCCGAGGTCAGGTTTGACCGGCCGAGACCGAAATGGAAGCAGCAGAAGTGAAATTTCGGCCCCCGGTCTTGGCCGGGTGACCTAAAGGAGAGAACAGATGTCGAAGGCGAAGCGTACCGCACTTGTCACAGGTGCTTCCGGCCTGGCCGGCGGCTACATGCTGGCTCACCTGCTTGAGCAGGGTGGCTGGGATGTCGTTGCGGTGTCGCGCCGCAAGCCGCGGATTCCCGGTGACTACAGGCACATCGCCGTGGATCTTCTCGACCCCGCTGATTGCCGGACAAAGCTCGGGCCGCTCACGAATATCTCGCACCTGTTCTATCTGGCAATCACGGAGCGCCCGGATGCTGGCGAGACGGTATCGGCGAACGCCAACATGTTCTTCAACCTCATCAAGACCGTCGAGGCTGCCTCACCTGCGCTCGAGCATGTCCATCTCTCGCAGGGCACCAGGTGGTATGGAAATCACCTTGGTCCCTACAAGACTCCGACCAGGGAGGACGACCCGCGGCACATGCCGCCGAATTTCTATTACGACCAGCAGGACTTTCTCGAAGAATTCCAGAAAGGAAAGCGCTGGACGTGGTCGGTCGGGCGTCCGCACGCGGTCTGCGGTTTCTCCACGGGAGGACCGATGAACCTGACCCTGGCGATCGCGGTCTATGCGAACATCTGCAAGGCACTGGGGCTGCCTCTCAGCTTTCCGGGCAAGGCGGGAGCTTACACTGCACTTTACCAATGTACGGACGCCGCTCTTCTGGCAAAGGCCGTCGAGTGGATGGCAACCGATCCGAAATGCGCCAACCAGGCCTTTAACATCACCAACAGTGATCTCATCAGGTGGCAGAACCTGTGGCCCAAGTTCGCCAATTTCTTCGGGATGGAGCTGGCGCCGCCGCGACATATCAACCTTGCGCGGTCCATGGCCGACAAGGGTCCGATCTGGGAAAAGATCGTCGAAAAGAACGGATTGCAGAAATTCCGCTTTGATGAGATTGCGGCGTGGGGCTACCCGGACGGCGTATTCGCATCGGATTACGATATCGTCTCCGATACCAGCAAGGCCCGCCATTTCGGATTCCACGACCTAGTGGACACCGAGGAGATGTTCCTTCGGATGTTTTCGGATTTTCGGCGTGAGCGGATCATTCCATAACACAGCGAGCGTGCGCCAGAGCCACCCCAACACCTCGGAGGCGATCAAGGTAATGGCGGGTCGCCCTGGCCTTGGACGCGATGCTTTCCGCAGATCCTTCCCCCAACACAGCCGGCTTCTCACAGGAGAACATTTATGACTGCAACCGTTGTTCTGATCACCGGCGCCTTGACCGGTATCGGCCGCGCCACGGCGCTAGCCTTCGCTCAAGAAGGCGCCCGGATTGTCGTGTCCGGCCGTCGCGACGAGGCGGGCCATGCCCTGACCCAGGAACTCCGCAGCCTGGGCGTGGAAGCCGAATTCATCCGCGCTGACGTGCGCCACGAAGATGATGTCCGCAACGTGATCGACAAGACCGTGGCCCGCTTTGGCCAGCTCGATGTGGCCGTCAACAACGCCGGTACCGAAGGTAAGCCCGGTCCGGTGACGGAGCAGACAGCGGAGAGCTACGCGGCCACCTTCGATACCAACGTGCTCGGCGTGCTGCTAAGCATGAAGCATGAGATGCGCGTAATGCAGGCGCGGGGCAGCGGCAGTATTGTGAACCTGTCGTCGACCATGGGACACCGGGGCGCTCCGGGTGCGTCGCTCTACACCGCCAGCAAGCACGCGGTCGAGGGATTGACGAAATCCGCGGCGCTCGAAGGTGCGGCGTCGGGCATTCGTGTCAATGCGATCGCGCCCGGTCCCGTCGAAACCGAATTGCTGAACCGGTTCACCGACACCGCCGAGAGAAAGGCCGGACTGGTCGCGGGAGTACCTCTCAAGCGTGTGGGCACCCCCGCGGAGATCGCAGATGCCATCGTGTTCGTCGCTTCCCGCAAGGCGTCGTTCATCACCGGCCAGGTCATCAGCGTCAACGGCGGCAGGACCGCTTCGTAATCTGGCCCATCACCAAGTCAGGAGATAGCGACGACGCACCTGGCCGGCGCATCGTACGGCTGCGCCCGGAAACGATTGACCTGACACACCTCACCAATGCTGGTCCGAATCCCAGAGACTTTGCATAACTCACAAGGACAACAGCGATGATCAAGGTGGCGCCTGCGTCCGACCGCCGTAACGTGGCGGACCGGAAACAGCCTCCGGCGGACGGACCGTTCGTCCTCGGGCGCCATGCGAGTCTGTTGGTTTCGGCAGGCGTGGTCAGTCATACGCTTTGGACCAGTGCAGCGCCTGCACTGACATACGGGCTTTATGCCCAGGAATGGCATCTCACCCATACGGTGACGGCGGCAATCTTCGCTGTCTATCCGATTTTCGTCGTTGTCATGTTGGTCAGCTTCGGCGGAATTTCGGATCAAATTGGTCGCCGCGCGACGATGTTGGCCGGCCTCTTTGCTTCCTTGGCCGGCGCACTGTTGTTTGCGGTCGCGCCTAACGTGTGGTGGGTATTCGCCGGACGTGCGCTGATGGGCATCGGCGTCGGCCTGGCGGCGAGCCCGTCGACCGCCGCGATTTTGGAGTTCACGAGCGCGGAACGTGCGAAGAGTGCAGCCGTGGTCACGATGGGCGCGCAGGCAATCGGCTTCGCGGCCGCTTTGCTGCTCGGCGGCGCCCTAACGGAATACGGGCCATGGCCGATGCGCCTTTGCTTCTGGGTACTTGCTTTTTTCCTCATCGTCCTTCTGATTGGGACGTGGCTTTTGCCGCGTCATACATCTGGCAGTGCGGGCGGCGACTGGCGCTCACGGATGCCATCCGTTCCAAGGGCTGTACGTCGGGCTTTCGCGGTGTCATCGACCGCCATGGTAGCGGCCTATACGTTCGGCGTGTTGGTCCTCTCGCTCGGCGGTCAAGTTGAGCATGACCTGATCGGCTCACCCAACGCCTTTCTCAACGGCGCCGTCCTTTCACTATTTCCCATCATGATGGGAGCGATCGGAATCATCGCCCGGTCTCTCTCGCCGCGAGCGGCGCTAATCGTCGGCGCGCTGGTCTCCGGACTGGCCATGGTGCTGCTCATTGTGGCGGTCAACTTCCGTGATCTGGTGATCTACCTGCTGGCGACCGCCGCCGCCGGAGGCGCGTACAGCCTGCTGTTTGTCGGCGGTCTGCAAGTGATCAGCGCGGCGGCGCCGGTGCATCACCGCGGCGGTATTCTCTCGGCGCTTTATCTGCTTGGTTACCTGTCGATGGGCGCGCTGGCTCTCGTGCTAGGCAGCATCGCGACAATGCGGGGGCTTGGTTTTGCCGTCAATCTCGGCGCGGCGGCGATCATCTTGATGAATGTCGCCACGCTTGTACTCGCCACGACGACGCCATCGAGCACGTCCCGTTCCGCCGCTCCACCTTCATCCACGTGACTACCACGCGAACGATCAGCTTGTTCCAAATCGGAGGCGACATCCCCGCGCCGATAGGCGATTTACCGCAAAAGCGATCGCTTGCCCTCGTATCGATTCTACCGTGCCTTGCAGCGGCAGAAATCGCCAATGCGCTACATTTGCTAGATTTTCGGAGCCCCGCGATTTTCGAGTTTTTCAACACACGGCGCAAATGGGGTTGCCGGCAGCTTATCCCCAAAGTGTTCCGCAGATGCCAATCCTGACAGACGTCCGTGGCTAGATCCAAAGTCAGGCAGCCACCACCGCCGCCTGTCGAGAGTTCCTCCGCAGCGCCTCCGCGGGCACGCCGAAGGTCCGCATGAACGCGCGACGCATGCGTTCGCGGTCCGCAAAACCGGTTTCCTGCGCGACCACTTTGATCGAGTGCCGCCCTTCCTCGATCATGAACCTGGCAGCTACGCAAAGCGGACGTTCACCGAAAAGCTGACGTCCGAAAAACGCCAACAAGAGATATTGCTCGGTTGCCGAGAGGACGCGCTCCCCGCAAACGGCGCGCCCGGGAGCCAACTCACATGCGTTGATTGGAGAGCACAAGGTTTACGCCAGCGTCGCTGAATCGCTCGACGAGAAAGTCGAGAAACGCACGCACCTTGGGCATGCGATGCCGACCTTGCGGGCTTCAAGTTCCTCATCCGCTGAAGGTGCGCTCAATACTGTTTACGAGATAGAGGGCGCGTTGGAAAATGATGGCCTTGTGATCCATGGGCTTCACGAAGCTGTTTTGCCGCCGTTGACGCCTAGTATCTGGCCCGTGACGAACGAAGCATTGTCGGATGCGAGATAGACGATGGCCCGGGCAATCTCCTCGGGCTTGCCTGCGCGCTTGAGTGGCACGCCCGCAATCAAGCCAGCTTTTCTGTCGGCGCCGCCGGTGAACCGGTTCAGCATCTCGGTTTCGACTGGACCCGGCGCGACCGCGTTGACGCGGACACCGAACTCTGCCCCTTCGAGGGCCGCAGCCTTCGTCAATCCTTCGACCGCGTGCTTGCTGGCAGTATACATGGAAGCGCCCGGCGCGCCTCTCTGGCCCATGGTTGATGACAGATTGACGATGCTGCCGCTGCCTTGGGGCTGCATTACGCGCAATTCGTGCTTCATGCTCAGAAGCGTCCCCAGCACGTTGGTATCGAACGTGGCAGCGTAGCTTTCTTCGGATTGTTCCGTCACCGGACCTGGCTTGCCTTCAGTGCCGGCGTTGTTGACGGCGACGTCGAGGCGACCAAAACGTGCGACCGTTTGATCGACCAGATTGCGCACTTCGTCGTCGTGACGCACGTCGACACGAACGAATTCCGCCTCCGCACCCAAATTGCGCAATTCAGCGGCCAGGGCCTGGCCCGCTTCGTGGCGCCGGCCGGAGACGACCATGCGGCCGCCTTCGCGCGCAAAGGCCAGGGCGGTCGCACGGCCGATGCCCGTCAGGGCGCCGGTGATCAGCACAACAGGGGTGCTCATGTACATCGCTCCATAGCTATAGATCGCCGATAATATTGCGCTCTACACCTCGCCGGATCGAGTAAAGTGTTGTGAAGCGTTGTTGCGCCGGTGGCCTCAGAACCTGGAACCGGCGGGTCTCCGAGGACTCACCTACCAAACACGGCTTGCCGTCAGGCTCGGTTAGACAGCAACCGGGGGCCGGGGTAGCCTAGATCCACGATCCGACGTAAATCGGTACAGCGGCGTAAATCGGTGTAAAGGGACCAGAATGGGCGATCCGGCGGACGCCAGCACTCAGGTCCTCGCTTTCGGGCCGTTCCGGCTCCTTCCGGCGCAGCGCATGCTGCTGGAAGGCAATGCACCCGTTCGGCTCGGCAGTCGGGCACTCGACATTCTGATCGCTCTGGTCGAACGCCCCGGCGAGGTAGTCAGCAAGGAGGAACTCGTCACCCGGGCGTGGCCGAACATTTTCGTCGAGGAGACAAATCTCCGGGTGCATGTCGGTGCGCTTCGGAAGGTGCTGGGACACGGCCAGTCCGTCGGCGGGTATGTCGCGAATGTTCCTGGTCGAGGCTACAGCTTCGTCGCGCCAGTTACGCGTGAGGGCCCCCCTGCAGCCCACGGCACGGCACGGGAGCGGCTTTACAATCTGCCGCCAACGCTGACGCGGATGATCGGCCGTGCCCGGGTGGTCAGTGAGCTGGCGGACCACATGCCGCGCGAGCGCTTTCTGACCCTAGTCGGCGCTGGCGGCATCGGTAAGACCACAGTTGCGCTGGAGTTGGCGCAAAAATTAGACGACTCCTACAAGGATCGTGCCCATTTCGTCGATCTGGCCTCGCTCGCAAATCCTCAATTGGTCCCCACCGCGGTAGCCTCGACATTCGAATTCCAGACCCTCTCCCAGGATCCGCTTGCTGAGCTGGTTGTCTTGCTTAAGGATAAGCAGGCCCTGCTCGTGCTCGACAACTGCGAGCATTTGATTGAGGCCGTCGCAGTTCTGACGGAAAGAATCTTCGCGGAGGCACCCGGCGTTCATATACTTGCGACCAGCCGCGAGCCCGTGCGCGCTGCAGGCGAGTGGGTGCACCGCCTTTCGTCTTTGGAGATTCCTCCGGTGTCGCCCGCGCCCTCCGCCACGGAGGCGCTCTCCTTCTCCGCCATCCAGCTCTTTACTCAGCGCGCTATGGCGAGCCTGGAATCGTTCAGGCTGACCGATGCGAATGCGCCGATCGTGGCCGACATCTGTCGTCGGGTCGATGGCATTCCGCTGGCCATCGAGCTCGCCGCGGGGCGGGTTGACTCCTTCGGCATTCAGGAACTGGCTGATCGGCTCGGTGATCAGCTCTCTGTCTTGACCAAGGGCCGCCGTGCGGCATTGCCGCGTCACCAGACTATGCGCGCGACATTGGACTGGAGCTATCAGTTCCTGCCGACGGCCGAACAGGTGCTACTCTGTCGTTTGGCAATCTTTCGGGGAACTTTTACGCTCACCTCGGCCACCGCGGTTGCCACCTGTGAGAAGCTCCGTGCGCAGGATGTGTTCGACCCCATTGCCAATCTGGTTGCCAAGTCGCTGATCACGGCCGATGTCAGCGGAGAGATAGTTCACTATCGCTTGCTCGACAACACCCGCGCCTACGTCACCGAGAAGCTCGAGCAAAGCGGCGAATACGCAGCGATGTCCAGGCGGCGTGCGGTGCATTGCTGCGCGGTTCTCGACAATGCGGAACGTGATTGGGAGAGACAATCAAAAACTGAATGGCTCAGGAACTATGCTAGGTGGATCGATGATGTACGTGCCGCACTGGACTGGGCCTTCTCGTCTGCTGGCGATGCGTCTTTAGGAATTGCCCTGACCGCCGCTTCAACACCTGTCTGGTTCGCGCTGTCGTTCGTTAGAGAGTACCGGGAGCGTGCGCAGCGGGCGCTGGAAGCTATCCCCACTGCCTCGATTGCGAAGCCAGAACTGGAGATGAAGATCAACGTTGCCCTTGGGGCGGCGATCTTCAATACTCAGGGCATCGTTCCGGAGATAGCCACGGCCTATGCGAGGGCACTCGAAATTGCCGAGCACCTCGGCGCGTCAACGTACGCGCTGCGCGCACTGTGGGGACTCGCGAGAGAACGCTATGTCCAAGGCGACTATCGTGCGGCCCTCAGCTTCTGTGAGAGGTTCGGCCAGGTGGCTAAGACATCGGGCGACCAAGCGGCCGATCTCGTACATGATCGAATGATGGCGCTCGCGCTCCATCTCGTGGGCAGACAGGCGGAGGCGCGTCTGTATGCCGACCGCACGCTCAACCATCCGGCCGCGGTAATCCGAACGGCACACAAGAGCTTCCACGAATATGACAACCGGGTGGCGGCACGCTCCCATCTCGCGCGCATACTTTGGGTCCAGGGCTTCCCGGATCAGGCGGCTGCGATAGCCCAAGAGGGTGTCGCATACGGCCTCTCGCTCGAATACCCGCCGCCGCTTTGCTACGTGCTGGCATATGCGGCCTGTCCGATCGCATTCTGGAATGGCGATATGGCGATGGCGACAAGTAATGTGCAGCTGTTACTCAAGCAGTCGGCGAATCTTTCCTTCGGCTATTGGCAGTCCTGGAGATATTGCTACGAACAGGTGGCGGCTCTCGGGGACGACGATGGTACGTTCGAATTCAAGCAGCGCCTGGATTCTCTGCGCGCATCCGCAATCGGCCCAATTTATTCAGATTTGCTCAGCACGTTGCGCGAGGAACTGACTGGACCGGAAACAATCGCCCGCGCCGAGGCAGGTGAAGCGGGCTGGTGCGCTGCAGAGATCCTGCGCGCCAAGGGGATGCAAATTCTGAAAGATGGCGGCCCGAACGCCGCCGAAGCAGCGGAGGTCCCGCTGCTGCGATCGCTCGACATCGCGCGGCAGCAGGGGGCCCATTCCTGGGAACTGCGTACTGCCACGAGTCTCGCGCGATTGTGGAGAGAGAGACGCCGCATTGCGCAGGCGCGTGATCTGTTGGCGCCCGTGTACGGTCGCTTCAGCGAAGGGTTCGCGACCGCGGATTTGAGGACGGCGAAAAGCGTCATCGACGAGCTCGCATGACACTGCCGTTTGGCAGCCGAGCGGCTGAGCTGCTTCTCGCTGCAAATTAACACCGCTTTTACAACTCTTCACTCGCGTCCGGCCCGATAAGCCCGCAGGCTCAAGGCGCCCGTAACTCATGCTGGCGGAAGGCTCTGAACTACCGCCGCGTCCGGCCGGCAACGCCGCCGGTTTCCGGCGGCCCAAGACAAGAAAGGATTCTAATATGAGCAATCAAGTTGTCTTGATCACGGGTGGACTTACCGGCATCGGTCGCGCCGCCGCCGTCGCCTTCGCCAAGAAGGGCGCGAAGGTGGTCGTTGCCGGCCGGCGTGATGAGGCCGGCCAGGCGCTCGTTAAGGAGCTGCGCTCGTTCGGTTCCGAGGCCGAGTTCATCAACGCCGACGTCCGCAAGGAGGATAACGTCCGCGCGATGGTCGACAAGACCGTCGCACGGTTTGGCCGTCTCGATGTCGCGGTGAACAATGCCGCCACCGAAGGCCAGGTCGGTCCGATCACGGACCAGACCGCGGAAAGCTTTGCCGCGACGTTCGAGACCAACGTTCTCGGCGTGGTCCTGAGCATGAAGCACGAAGTGCGCGCCATGCAGGCCCAGGCGAGCGGCAGCATCATCAACATCTCCTCGACCTATGGGCACAGGGGCGCGGCCTATGCCTCGATGTATGTCGGCGCCAAGCACGCCGTCGAAGGCATCACCAAGTCGGTGGCGCTCGAAATCGCCAAGTCGGGAATTCGCGTCAACGCTGTCGGGCCAGGCCCCACGGACACCGGCATGCTGACCCGCTTCACCGGCACGGCAGAGAACAAGGCGGCCCTGGCGACACAGGTTCCGTTCGCTCGGCTCGGCCTCTCGGAGGAGGTCGCCGATGGCATCGTGTTCCTCGGCTCGGACGAAGCCAGGTTCATCACGGGTCACGTCCTCAACGTCGACGGCGGTCACACCGCCAACTGATTCTGTCCGGGCGCAACTATTACGACCCACACCCGATCAACGCGCAATACTTATCAAGTGGAGGAGTCCAATGGCTAACGTGGTGAAGAAAAACAGCATTTCTTCTGAACTAGCACAGAAAATGGTGGATCAAGCGGTGGCGAAAGCGAGGAAAATTGGCGTTGCCGAGAACGTGGCGATTCTCGATGACGGTGGCAATCTCAAAGCCTTCAGCCGGATGGATGGGGCCCCGATCCTTTCCATCGAGATTGCGCAGAACAAGGCGTACACAGCTCTGTTCGGCGTCTCCACACAGGACTTTTTCAACTTTATCCAGGACGACCCGTCGCTTTTGGCCGGCATCCCCACGCTTGCGCGTGTGGCGGCCTACGGTGGAGGGTTTCCCATCAAGGTGGACGGCGAAATTGTCGGGGCGATCGGGGTCAGCGGGGCACCCACAGTGCAGAACGACGTCGATTGCGCGAGAGCAGCCCTGGCGCTCGTACCCGACGCGGTGCCGGCTGAGTAAAGAGGGCGCGACCATGATGATTCATAGCCGTCCAGAAATGGTTCATACCCACCAGACCGCGCCGACCCAGTTCGTAGAGGCCAACGGCAACCGCTTCGCCTATCGTCGCTTCGGTAAATCGGGCGGCGTGCCGCTGGTCTTCAATCAGCACTTCACCGGTACGATGGACCATTGGGATCCGGCGGTGACTGATGGGCTCGCGATGACGCGGGAAGTGATCCTGTTCAACAACGCGGGCATTTCCACTTCGAGCGGGGAGGTGCCGGGATCGGTCGAAGAAATGGCGGTCAGCGCGGCGGCGTTCATCAGGGCGCTTGGCCTTGCCAAGGTCGACGTCCTCGGCTTTTCGCTTGGCGGCCTCGTCGCGCAGGCGTTGACGCTCGCCGAGCCTGGTCTGGTCCGCCGCCTGGTCTTGGTGGGGACGGGGCCGCGGGGCGGCGAGGGCATGGCGACCCTGACGCCTGAGGCCGAGGCCGTGTTCGGCGCGACATATGCACACCCGGACGATGTGTGGCTTGGGGTGTTCTTCACACCGACCGAGAAGAGCCAAGCTGCTGGCCGGGCATTTCTAGAGCGGTTTCGCCTGCGCCAACAGGATCGCGACCCGGACGTCAACGAGAAGGTTGCGCCGGCGCAGATCGAGGCGATCAGCAAGTGGGGTGCTCCGCGCGCGGGCATGTTTGACTATCTCCGAGAGATTACCCAACCGGCGCTGGTGATCAACGGAAGCAATGACGTGATCATCTATACCGTGAATTCGTTTATTCTTCAGCAGAACCTGCCCAACGCGCAGCTTATCCTCTATCCGGATTCCAATCACGGGTCGCAGTACCAATATCCCGCTTTGTTCGTCGCTGACGTGACGCGGTTTTTGGATGCCGTGGTACCGTTTCCAACTCGGAAGGACACAGATCATGGCTGACAAGCCGATGAAGATTCCGGGGCCCGGCCACCCATTTCGATCGAAGCGAACCCGTCGCGCGTCGTGATCACAATCGGCGGAAAAATTATCGCCGACACAAGCGATGCGTTGACCCTTCGCGAGGCCTCCTATCCGGCCGTTCAGTATATCCCCCGTCGGGATGTCGATATGGCCGCGCTCACGCGTAGCGAACACAGCACGTATTGCCCCTACAAGGGCGACGCTTCGTATTACAGCATTGCCGCTGGCGGTGATCGTTCGCTCAATGCGGTGTGGACTTATGAGACCCCGTTTGAAGCGATGGCGCAGATCAAGGATTACGTCGCCTTCTACCCCGACCGTGTCGACGCGATCAGCTTACCGACGCCGGCGGCCTGGCTTTGGTGGCTCGGGCCACACGCCACTGCGCTGGTGACAATCGACTTCGCCGCAAAGGCATTCGCCATATCAACTACGGCCGAGCGTGACACGTTGGTACGAGGGGGTTTCGGCCAGGACCAGCATAAGTGCATGAGGCGGATCGTGTTCAAACCGCACGAGAGTAAGCGAGGCGATCGGCGCGAGGCGTTTCTCGAGACGGATGACAGCGGAGGAAGAGATAGATGATTAAAGACGTATTCGTCGCCGATGCATCGGCGCACAGCTAAAATCTTCGAGAGGACAACTATGCTGCAGGCCGGTATTCGCGGGGCGTTGTCGACGCCTTCTATGGCGCCCACTATGGCCTGTCCCCAGTGGGATATAGGCTTCCCCGTGAGCAATTCGCGCGCAACTGGACGCTCGCGGAAACCGCAAAGGTGCTGTTCGTCGAAAGCGATTACGATTTCGCCTGTCATCATGTCACCCCGATAAACGCTTTCAAGGACGGCGGGTGCAGCATAGAGAAAGCCCGGGAGGCCCGCGAAAGATGGCCTGAGCGGTTTCAGGTTTATGCTGGAGTGGATCCCGTATTTCCAGAGCAGGCGCTCGACTCGCTCGAGCAGCAGGTCGAAGAGTTGAAGCCGGTCGGCATCAAGCTTTATCCGAACAGCTACACGGCGGACGGTGTCGTCGGATGGCATATGGATGATCCGGAAATCGCCTTTCCTATATTCCAGCGGGCCCACGATCTAGGGCTCAAGGCCGTCGCCATCCATAAGGCCATCCCTCCAACTTTGGCGCCTACCTACCTATCTTTCCGGCTAGGCAAGGGACCACGCATCCGACTGCCCGACGATCCTACAGCCACGCCTTCACATCGCAGGGGAGGCGAACCAACAAGGTCTTGACGACTCCTGACTCGTTCATTGTCTTTGAACTCCGCGACCTGAAAGTGGGGATATCGCTCCCAAATCAACCTGAGCGAACTTCCATAGATATGCGCCCCAGGGTCAGTAGTCTCAATCCTTTGGGTGCCAGTTATTCACCGAGGCAGTATTCAGAGCATAGGCAGCATTCGGACGGTCCGAACCATTGACGATGCATCGGGAATAAGGACTAACGAAGCGTCTCGAAGCGTTGCATTGGCGAACCCCTCGCCAATAAAGCCCGCCGGGAATTTACGCTCGGCGGGCTATCGTAGATCGGCTGTTCAGTTGACGCTGAGCCCACTCACGCGCTGCTGAGGAACGAGCAGTGCTAGGCGTAGATCTCCCGGAACGATTGCGCCTCTTCTCCGCCGACGAGATCAACTAACAGCCGGCGCGCCATAAGCTCGCGCCAATCCATTTCCTCATCCGGCTTACGCCAGTCTAGAATGCACGACAGAACCACGGACACCTTCGCGGATCGGCCCGCCTCGGTGAGCGCTGGGATGGCCCACATCTGATCAATCAGGCCAGCCATTCGATCATGGTGCTCCTCGCTCAACGTGATCAGCCGATCCAGCTCTCGGCCTTCCGGCATTGACCAGACGAACGCCCAGCGGTCATCCGCGCTCCGAAATTGGTGCGCCGCCTTTTCTTCCTGGAGAAGCTGCTCGTATTTCGCATCCCGAGCCTTAATCAGTCGATGGAGCTCGTCGTTGTGCTCATTGGCAGCCCACCACGCCTCGAATATCTGCTCCTGGAGCCGCAGCAACGGGCTGTCGTCGTGGGGCGCCGCGGCAAGCGTGGTCACGGGCGCAACCACCGCAGCAGCTCCGGCGCCGGCCGTAGCCGCCGCCAGCCATTTGGAAAATTGCCGCCGTGTAGTAGGTGTTTGATTAGCCTGCATCATGGATCACTCCCGTGTTGTGGGTTAGAGCCGAGGCGGAAGTGTCAGCTTCCCCTCGGCTTGCTTTTGTGGTAACCCGATTTCATGGCTAAGTCAATTCAGGTTACCACTAAAAAGAAAAGGGGAAGGCCCGCCACGACGGGACGCGGCACCCAGGTCGGCGAGCGCTGGCACCCCGCCGAGCTTGCCGCGATTGATGCTTGGATAGCATCGTCATCCGACAAAACGATTACCCGGGCGCACGCCATCCGTCGGCTTGTTGCGTTGGGGCTGAAGGCGAAGGGGAAATAAGCGCCTTTCTACACTCCGAGGGGGGAAGAACCATGAAGCCGACGACGGTCCAATTCGCCGTTGGCTCCGCAATAATGTGTTTCAATGGCCGTCGGATGCTTCGCGGTGGCGCTTGGTTTCGGCGCCCACGCGTGGAACTACCTTGAGCTGCAAGCCCATGGCCGTGAGCACAGCAAGGACGGTTGACAAGTTTGGAAGCTGTGTGTTGGTTCGGAAGGCTCGATAGATACTCTGCCGCTGTAAACCCGTCTGCCTTGCCATTTCGGCGACGTTGAAGTCGCCAAGTGCTTTCCCGATGGCTTTGCAAATCGTGTGAGGTTCAGCCGAAGCGAATGCTTGGTTCAGCTCAGCGGCGACCTGCGACGGGATGACTGGCCTGTAGGTTTTTGTCATTTCGAGCCTCCCAAAGAAAAAGGCCGGCTCTTTGAGCCGGCCCCTTGTTCTTTTGACTGAAGCGACTCAGTACCTCGCGATCGCCGGGCCACCCCAGCGGTAGTTCAAGCGGACGAGGCCCATGTCGACGTTCTGATCGATACGCTCGGTGCGCGTAAAGACACCAAGTCCCGCGCCGGCGAAGTTGCCGGAGCCGGTGAAATCGACGTTACGACGTTCGAGAAAGATGTGATTGTACTCGATGCCAACCGACCAATTCGGCGCAAAGCCATATTCGAAGCCGGCGCCGACCGTCCCGCCCCAGCGGGTTTGATCGTTCGCCCGATCGAATTCAAGGCCGGTTGCAACGTCAAAGGTCCTGTAGCGATCGCCGACGACGGCGGCGCCACCTTTGACGTAGAACAGGGCGTTGTTCCAGGCGTAACCGATTTGGCCCGTGATCAGACCGAAGGCGTCAATTTTCGACTGATTGCGAAGGCCGAATCCCGCGATCGCGCTGATATTGTCGCCCTTGAAATCTGCCCAGTTGCCCTGGCCTTCGACACCGAACACCCAGTTCGCTGACTGCCAGCGATAACCGATCTGACCACCGACCGTGCCCCCGGTCGCATTGTGACAGCCTTCACCGACAAGACTACCCGGAACGCCCGTCACACCGCCCAAAGTGTCGACGAAGTCCCAGCACTTGTGGCTTGAGCCGCCACCGCCGTTGATGCCGATGTAGAAGCCGCTCCAGTCGTAGATGGCGGCGACCATCGGCGGCGGAGCCTTGGTGTACGGCCGGGCCGCGAGATCGGCCGCGCTGGCTGGAGCCGCCAGACCTAAAACTAGTGTTCCGGCCGCAGCCGCAATCAGTTTCTTCATTCGAGTCTCCCCAGAGATAACGAGTTCAATGAATTGGCGTGCTCGCCCACCTGCCCGAAGAATAGTACGTCGCGCTTCTGTACGTTGCTGTAGCTGGCTCGCAACACTCGCTATCAAAGGTGGCCGGAATTCTCCATATGTGTTAAGTAGTTGGGAACTAAATGCCCAGTGGCGGGCATATCGTTTGCAGCCCGCCAGCTGCCGCCCGCCAGAAGCGATTTCGCCGGCTAGGAGCCTGTCCCGGTAATGGACTTGGGATCAAGCGAATCGAGTTCTGAGCGTTTTTTTGGAGACAAGTTTCTCCTTAGCGTGCTGCTGCGAGTTTTGTGAGGTTGTGGGCGGTGCAGATCATGGCCCATTCGGCTTTGACCTTGTCGATGCCGCGCAGGAGGAACTGGCGGAAGCCTCTTGCCTGCTTGATCTGGCCGAAGACGGGCTCGACGATCTGTTTTCGCAATCGATACCGGCTTCGATAGCCTGCGCGCTTGAGCTTTGTGCTCATTCTGGCGATCAGCGTGCCGGATTTGAGCTTCCTTTTTGCCGTGGCCGCCTTGGTGCCGTGCTTTTGCCGTCCAGTGGCGACGTAGCCCTCGATCCGGCGTCGAACGAGCGTGCGAAGATTGGCTTGCGAGCAATAGCCCGCATCGGCCGATGCTTCATCCGGGTTCGTCCCGAGATTGGCTTTGATGGCATCGAGCAAGGGTGCGAGCTGCGCCTGATCGCTCGGCGAGTTGGTCAGCGTGTGCGCCACGATGATCTGATGGGCGCCATCGACGGCGGCCTGTGCGTTGTAGCCCTGGATGAAGCCGTTTTTGGTCGGCATCACGCGGCTGTCGGGATCGGTGAAGTTGCGTTGCGCCTTGTCGCTCGGCTCTGCCGTGACAGGCTTGGACTTGCGTCCCGGCCGGCCCCTGCCGCCGTCGCCGGAGCCGTCGTCGTCCGGCTTCGAGGCGGCTTTGGTTTCGGCAGCAGCCTTGGCTTCGGCTTCCAGCGCGGCCTTGGCGGCCCGGATCTTCTCGAGCCGCTTCTCTTTATTGGCCATCCAGTCCGGCATCTCGTCGCCGCGCTTCAAGGCTCCGAACTGGCGGTCCTCGGCCTTGTCGGTCTGAGCGGCTTCGGCGAACCAGCGTTGGACTTCGGCAGCAAGCCTCGGTTCGGCCTCTTTCATCCGGCCATAGCTCATCGCCTTGTTGATCCCGGCATTGGCCTTGATCTTGGTGCCATCGAGCGCCACATGGCCAAGCTTCACAAGGCCGGCCTCGCGGCACAGCTTCAAGACCTGCCGGAACAGGCCCGATAGCGCGGCCAGATGGCGCTTGCGGAACTCGCTGATCGTGCGGAAGTCCGGACGCTGCATCCCCGTTACTGCCGCAAAATCCAGCCGCTCCTCGCAGCCCCGAGCGATCCTGCGCGACGAGTAGATCCCCTGGCTGTAAGCATAAAGCAGCAGCGCCACCATCATGCCAGGATGATAGGGCGGAAAGCCGCGCTCCTCGTCGTAGGCATCCATGATCGCCGACAGGTCCAAACCCGTGCGAACCGTGTCGCGAACAAAGTGGGCCACGTGCCCGGGAGGCACCAAATCCTGGACCGACGGCGGCAGCAGCCAAACCTGATCAACGTCCCAAGGACGAAATGTCTTGCTCATCCGCCGTTTGAATCACGACGCTTGTGCTTCGTCGAGAAAAATCCGATTACTCGGACAGGCTCCTAGTAGAGATCGGGTTGAAGGTGAAGCTGATGTCTGACGTAGAAGAACGCGCGGAGATCACGCAAAAGCGCGAAGCAACCGTCAAACAGCTATTGCGTCGCGCAGCCAAGCGCACCCGACCAAGCCAAGCCTTTTCTGTAGTTCCTCATAGCCGCGAGACAGATGCGAACCGTGAGTTCGCGCCAGATCGCGACGCGGACGCCATTGTATGGTTCTTGATCGCCCTCCCGGTATTCATGGTCGCCCATGCACTCTGCGTGAAGATTGGCGCCATCTAGCTAGCTCCACGGCAGGGACGCACAAAGAGAGCCTTTGTTCATCCCGATGGTGCGCTCGGATCTCGCGACGTCACTTCCAGCAGGGCCGCCTCCAGTTGGCGGTCTGTCCAGCCGATGGCAGCGAAGGGCTGAATCCAGCGCACCTCAGCGCGTTGGAGCTTGCCGCAGCGTTCTTAGCCGAGGGCCGCAGAGGTCTACACGCTCGGAACCGAGAGCGCGGCCTGAGATATCTCCAAAAGACACACGCCAGACCGTGTTGGGATAGCTGCCGGCACACACCAAATGTGTCGTATCGGATGCATAGTTGACGCAGCGCTTTAGACACTGCCTCGCCAGCGCAGCTTGGCGATCGGGGCAGTTCAGACCGGTTCTTTTGTCTTCGGCCTTACCGGCGTCGTCCTCAAAAAAACAATCCCGCAACTGCGCATTTCCGGTTAACACGTTCACGCATTGAGCGGTCGCGTCGCCGACCTGCGCTTTGGTCGGATTCACCAATGCGCACTCTGGGGGAATCTGAACTGGGGCCACGTAGGTACGCGCTGGCCGGCGGGCGAGCACGGCGGCTCGGTGCTTGCGCACCGCGGACCCACGTGACGGCCCTCGAGAATCTTCGGCGCAGGCGATAGGAAGGCATCTGGTCCACAGCGGACCGCTGCTCACGCACCGATTGGCGTCTGGCGCGCAGCCGGTGGGGCAACAGGTTTGCGCAGACGCGGGCGATATCACCGCATATGCCAAAACCAGGATTGGCACCTTGAGATGGCGCATGTTCCCCGCACCAGACAGCTAAGCGGCGCTCGACTTGTCCTTTTCAATCGCGCTCATTCTTTTTCTTCTTGTCATCTCCATCCTGGCCGCCAAACCCCGAGGAGGCCTTGTTACCGCCGCCACCTCCAGATCGGGAGCCTTCCTCTCCGGAATGCGCGACCTTGGACCCCTTTGCGCCACCCGCGTTCTCGCCGCCACCCCGCTTGAGCCCCCACCACCGCCGCCGGCTGATGAATGCTCCCCTGTCGCGTTTTCCTTGGTCGAGGGCTCCTTGGTCGAGCTGTGTGGATCATTGTCGAAGACTGAATGATTGCTGCCGCCGCCGCTATATCCTGCTCCGTCTTGGGCGCCGGAACGTGCGATGGCTGTTGACGTCAACGAGGTCGACAAGAGCAAAGTCATCGCTGGCGAGGTTACGGCAGCAAACGTGCCACAAATCTTCAAGAACTCCCGGCGGTCTTCGTCGTCTTCTGTTGTGGGCATCAGGTCCCCCTGGGCTCGATTGCGACAGTTTAAAATTAAATCAGATTAAATAAATTAAAACCTATTAATTGGTTCAATCACGAAAAGTAACGTTCTTGTGCTCCTACCAGTTGTACCCGGCCTCCACCCGCGCAGACGGCAGAAGTTCTGGGGTAAGGTGAAGAACCGCAGCCACCCTGAGCCGGTTGGCGCTGAAGTATATTGCGGCAACAACTCGGGACTAGCATGCTGTATAGAATTTCGGTTGCCGTGGCGTGGGCTTCTCTTGCCTTCATCACCTACGCAAGTCTCTCTCCATTCCACGACAGGCCTCAACTGAGCAGTTCGGCCAACATCGAACACATCGCGGCCTTTGCGTTCCTAGGTTTCGCATTTTGTGCCGCGTACCGGGACCGGATGACGCTGGTGTGCAGCGTCGTGCTTGGTAGCGCAGTGGTGCTGGAATTGTTGCAAAAGCTGACGCCAGATCGCCATGCTAGATTGCTGGATGCGTCCGAAAAGGTCGTTGGCGGGTTGCTCGGGATTTTGCTCGCCAGTATCGCTTTACGCCTGATCGAGCGCTGGACGGCTGCGTCTGATGTCTGACGGTTCTTGCGGGTTTGCCGGGTCCATGAGGCGCTGCGGGCCACGCCAGCGGTTGCGCTGGGCATCACAGACCGTGTCTGGACCATTGGCGATTTGATTGATGCCGTGCTGCCGTTGGAGCCGAACAAGCCGGTTCGGGTGAAGCGCAACTTCCGGGTAATAGACGGCGGGCGCCTCGCCGCCGGCCATCGATCCTCGGGAAGCCGTGGTCAGTCCCCCTCAGGCAGCCTCAGGATCACCACGTTGCCCGGTTCGCTGGGACTTGACCGCTCGCGCTGCCTCTTTACCACCTGCTCAAGCTCGAGAGCTTCAATTGCGAGCTCATCTGCCAAGCGCCTGAACAATTCGCGTTTTTCTGGGTCGCTCGTCCGCCTGCTCATGAGGGCGAAATCTGAGGCGTTGGCACGTAACTTGTCTAATCTGTCCCCTAGGTCCTTCATCGCTCAGGTCCTAAACGGCTTTGGCAAAACGCTCGAACACCCTATCCGCTCTTCCTTAACCACTCGTTAGGCGGTGATCCGGTGAACGGGGGCGGAGTTCCCGATTCGCAAAAATGCGTCCCGAGTTCGTATCATTCCGTTGATGCGTATGGCTTAATGAGCCTCTGGCTGGCGACCACCGGCGGCATTGGACGGAAGGACGACACCACCGCAGATGCTGAGGCGTTTGTCTTGCTGCATGGTGTTGCGGCAGGGGCGGTGCCATTCTCAGGGGTGGTTCCGAGCCGATGCTGATGAGCGTCGGCTGATCGAGTCGCCCATCGTGTGATGGAGTTGCTCAAGCCGCCGCGCGAGCTCTTGCTTTTTGGCAACTATCCTTGCAGCGAGAATCTCATCGACCTCTGTGTGGAGAGCCCACAGCTCATCGATGGATATGTTCTCAAATTGCTCTCTGTACATGATTCCACCCAATCTGCTTCCCAAATCGCTAGGGGCTTTTTCTTGGCGTTCGCGCCGGGACCGTCGTGCTTGGCGATTCTTTCAACGGCGACGTGCCGGGATACTTGGCGCCGTTCTCTGTGCCTCGGGCCAGCCGACCGCGACGAGGAGAGGATGTGGGCCGGCAGGGGGGTGCGTGGGCCAAGGCGCACACGGGTGCGCTTTCAAGCGCCCGGGTCTCCTACCATAAACCGGAGAAATCGCACTGTTCGCTTGTGAACATACCGGCCCCAGCATCTGACGGGTGGCTGCCCCGATGCTGAGGCCGTTTCTGCGCCGGTTGTCGAAAGCGGGGCAAATGCAACCTGCGCTGCACGGGTTCTTATGGAGCGTCCGCTCGGGCGAAGGCAGAGCGTGCAGCAGAAGCCCGGAAGGCTGCCGATCGGCTCGCCTGCGAAGCCTGGACGCCATGTCCATCTTACGAAGGTTGCGAACAGACGGCGGCCGAGTTGGTATTCCAGTATCCGATCGTTCAATGGCCCGATGAGCGTTCAAATGGAAAACCGCGTGATCGTAGTACATGCCTCCGGAAGGCTGCTAGACCAGTTGCGCGGAGAGCTGCACTTCGTGGTCGTGCTTGCGCGAGTGCAGGGCGTTGAAATCGGAGATGCCGTCGACGCCGAGAATAACGGCCTCGCCATCGATGGCGAAGTGCTTCTGCCCGTTCTTAAGTGCGGCCTCGGCGATTCCAGGGATACCGCCTCGTCCAATCGGTGCCGTTCCGGGAGAGCAGGCGCACGCGGTCGTTCTCCCGGATGACTACTATCCGGTAGCCGTCGTGCTTCACTTCATGGATCCAGTCCGGTCCCGATGGGACCTGCTTGCCGGCGGTCGCCAAGCAAACCCCGTACGTCATGCGCATAAGCCGGAGATAAGCACTTCGGCTGGATTTTACGAACCTGTCCCTGCGCGCCTTGCCGCTCTCTCCAGGAATTCCAGCATGGAGGGGGCCACTTCCTCAAGCTCGACGAAACGACGGCGCAACTCATCCGCGATATCCGCGGTCACATCGCGCGACCATCCCTGTGTCGTGTTGAAGGCCACGATGCGAGCGGGATGCATGTATTGGCCTTCGATCAGGTGCCGTATGAGCGTCGCACGATTGCCGTCCTCTTCCGCCGTCTCGCACCAAGCGCGTCCGAGCCGGTCGCCAAAGTCCTCAAGCACAAGGTAGACATCTTGGTCCGCCGCCACATGAGGCACGATGGATGGGGAGCGGCGCATGCCAGAAACTCCACGAGAACCTGCGATTCCCTCGATAACGTTACTATTTAATGCGAGGAGTAAAGACAAAATCGAAAATGAAACAGAATTAAATGTAGACAAAATCAAAATGTGGATTTAATTTTGGAAGTACCTTGGCGCCGGACGAACGCGTCAAGCTCTCCGAGAAGCGGCTCCAGCGTCCGTCCTGCCCCCTGCTTACCCTCGGATGCGGGGGCCGTTTCTTCGGCATATGGGGAGCGAACCATGAAGTTCCTGTCCCTGGGTGACTTCTTTCTTATCTCTGCGCTGACGGGAGCAATTATGCTGGTCGAGATGGCGCTCTTCATTGTTATGGGCATGATCTGAGCCAATGAGGAACACCGGGAATTCGCAGCTGACGCGTCGGTGGGCCGCGCTCACGAACACAAGAAACGACAGTGCGAATACGCTCGCGGAAGCGCCAACGCGCTCTGTCAGACCAATCCCCACACTATCGCTTCATGGAGGCGCCACATACGGACGTAGTCCGCCAGCGCTTCCGCTCCTTTGGTTGGTTGAGGGCGCCTGAGGAACTTGGGCTTGCCCCCGCGGATCATATAAGTTCACTTGCAAATCCCTAATGAGCAGGGGGTGCCGTGGGTATTTTCTTACTCTTTCTCGCGGCGTGCGTTGTTGGCGTTCTTCTCCTCCTCGCATTCCGCCTATAGGGCCGACAGCGGACGCAACAGTTGCGTTGAAACCTCAGCCCTGCGCCGAATTAAGGTTTTTGGCTGGTTGTTTTTGACTGTGCGCGGTTGAGCGCGTTCAACTCCATGGCTGGAGACGAACGTGATCACTTGGCTGCTAGTCATCCTCGTCGCTGTCAGCGTTGCAATCCTGATTGCGCACGCGATAGACGCGATACGTTCCTGAAGCTCAGCGCAGCGGCGCGAGCTACTGCTTGAAGGTAGGTGACTATGCGTTGTTCTTTGGGCTGGAGTTGAGGAGCGGCAAGGCCGGCAGATCGATCGGCTCGTCTAGAGGTCGATCGACCCGGTCCGCCTTCCTTCGGCTGACGAGGAGACCAATAGAGCCGGCACCCTACCGGCAGGGCTCCTGCGATCATCAACGATTCCCACAATGCCATTGTTGAGTCCGCGGCACGAGCAAAAGTCAAAACGCACGCGCGTCAAAGCTACGCAGCTGCCTTCTAAACCATTTAACCATTTAGATTGATCTAGCAAAAGATTTAATATATATAATTATTTATATTTGGATTTATATTCTAGAACGCGCGGGGTGCATTTTATGCCCTCGATAAAGTCTACGCACTTCAGCGCAGAGCCTTCCGAACAACGCTCCCCTGATCGCGGGCGTGCGCCTCCTGCGTGCCCCTCTTCGACTCCTACTGAGAGGGGTCTGAGTGGGCCGGGAACCATCAACGTCATGCCAGAGGTCGCGAACGACAACGCGGGCGCCTGGCCTCTGCTACCGTTTCCTGATGGCTGGTACGCCACCTGTTGATCTGTGATGCGGCTCGCCCTGCGGTGCTCAGCAAGTAGCAGGCGGGCGCATTTGATAGCTTTCAATTGCCCACAACATCCGCCGGTTCACGCTGGCGGACCTTCACAGCAGCCCGAAGGCCCGAGCAATCAGCACGGCGGTTACGATCGCCAGCATGGCATAAACGGTTCTTCGACCGACGCGGTTCACTTCTCGATGCGAACGGGGCAGACCATCAGACCGCCACCACACTCCAGTTCGATCACCTTCACGTAGCACGGGCTTTTTGAGCTGCCGCCGCAATCAAATGCTGCATCAGCGCGGTTTCTACCAGGCGGGCGATATCGCCCGGCTGGCTCATTTCATGGCGAGGAATCTCGTCGTCATTCACCGTCATATCCGTGGCAACGTAGCCCGGGCAGATCACCGTCGCCCGAATGCCGGCCGCGCGACTTCTCGGCGAATGCCGTGGGTGAGTGCGACCACGGCGAACTTGGTCATCGCGTAGCCGACATTGCTTCCCACGCGTTCTCCGGCGAGGGACCCCAGATTGATGACCCGCCCATGACCGCAGACGGCCAGATGAGGCAGGCTGGCTCTGATGAGGCGCAGAGGACCCTTGACGTTCACGCGCCACATTTCATCGAGTTCGCTCTCGCCCTCGTCGGAGACGCGGACCTTCGGATTGATTCCGGCGGCGTTGACGATGGCGTCGACGCCGCCCCACCGTGCGACCGTTGCGTTGACCCAGGAAATCGGGCTCTTGGCGTCTTTGGCGTCATAGCGATGCGTCATGAGTCTCTCGCTCTCCGCGAGGCGGCTCGGGTCGCGCAGCCCCGCCGATACGCGGAAGCCCGCCGACAGCAGCCGGTCGACGACGCCGCGTCCGATGCCGCGCGAAGCCCCCGAGACCATGACGATCCGATTGCCGACCTCCAACATCCGAGTCCGTCTCCTACGGGTGAGCCAAGAGCATCGCGACATGTAAGGGGACATGACTGACGGCGAGTAAGAGAACTTCACTCTGCCGGATTTGTCGAAGCCCTGTCCTAACCTAGACTAGGACGTACCTGCCGGATGCGGGCCAAGACGTCCGCCAGCCAGGACGTTCGGTCCGATGGTGTGGTTAAGGTGAGATCACACCGCAAAACGTGACAATCATATGTGTGTTTTGACACTCTTATGAGTCCCACGACAAAGAGCCAACGCGCGCATCAAGCTCCGTATCCTAGTAGAGAGTAGTCCAGCACGCTGTCGTGCAGGTAGTTCGGCGGGAACAGCCAGGCATTGCGATTCGGCCGGCGCACGCAGTTGATCAAGGAAACTGCTCGGGCGATATCCTATCCGCCCTATATCGTTCACGCGCTGTCTGAAAGATCTTGGCGCTGCACCGCTCGGAGTACTACTTACCGCGTCCAGTCCCGGAACTGATAAGGTTTGGTCGCAAAGCTTATCAGTTTGCGGAATCACCAGAGTTTTGTCTCCCGTTTGACTCGAGAGCGAAAGAGACGCTCGCGACCATCGGGGCGATGAGCAAATTCATAGCGCCAAAAAGGCGATAAATGTGCTGCCTTTTTTCCTGAGGCAGGTCAGCGGTTTGCAAATGCAGGATAATGGCCTAATCACCATGGCGTCGAATTGGCCGGAAACAAGCCTGCGGATTATATTCCGACATACTCGCTACATCACGACTGACGCGAATAACCGTAGAAGTCCTCAACATCGACCGTGTGACACAGGTTGTTGATGCCGTGCCGTTTGAAAAACCAATCGTCGCCATACGAATGAAATCCTGGCCAAGTCATGGACCCAGGTAAATTTTGAGGGCGTCGTCTCTAGCATTCTGAGAAGCGCACCCCGGCGCAAGATTAAGAATCAAGATCATCCCATGAGTGCGCCGCCGTCTTAATGATGCAAATCATCGAGATCAGAGGCGGGATAATCCTTCAACCGCTTTACGTGTACTCGTAAGAGCTTACCACGGGCAGAATGCGGTAATTCGCCATCATGTCTCCAAACAGCGGCACGGCGGCGAGCGTCAGCACGGAGGCTTCGATGGGGCAAAGTCGAGTTAGGACGTACTCATAATTGTTCGCTCATATAACCACGGTCTGGGGGCATTGGGCAGTGTAGCAGCAGCCTTGTCAGAACGAAAACTTACAACTAGAATACGAGGTGCGGCGGTAAGACACCGAACTGATTTTAGCAGGGAGGGATTGATCATGGCCTCGCACACCAAGTCACAACCGAATTTCAATCGGCGTTGGTTCCTTGCAGGAGCCGCCGGCGGCGCAATGCTTCCCGTAGCAGCGCACGCGGCCGGTTCAAATAAAAAGCAAAAACGCGGTATTTATGCGGACGAGGCGGGCACTGCGAAGGACGATTTAGAAGATAAGGTGGCTGATTTCTCGTACCAAAGTGATGTCCTCGCACAATGGATCGTCGATATATGGACAGGTCCCGCCAACAATCCCCTGATCACACCTAGTACGGGTACGATATCCATGACGCAGTACCTAGCGCGCTCGGCTGCAGCAAAAACAGCCCTCGCGGCTCGGGGCATCTATTTGGAGAAACCCATCGTAATCACGGAAGACGAGTACGATGCTGGGTTCAGTTTGGCAGACACAGGCCTAGACAGAACTGTCGGAGTCGTTTTTGTGCTGCCGAGACCCACACGTCCGACTCTTGCTGGGCCGCCTCTGCTTGAGACGGCCAAGATGCTGATGGCCATCACGCCGAACGGAATTTAGCGGTATTGCAATCCGTCTCGGATGCGACAGGGTGTCTCTGGCTCGGCGTGAGTTTTTGTCGCATCCCAGCGAAAATACACGGGCGTTCACTCCAAAGTGGAGGTTCGAATGGCACGGCTGCTCACGGAGTGGGTCAACGTCACGGGCGATATTTCGATCATCGCTCGCCAGTCGGGAGAGGTTTGGTTTCATTCCCCCGGAGGCACAGAAGAAAACATAGATCCCTTCGCGGCACAGATGACAGGTGTCGGCTCAGCGGGCAGCACGGTCGGGCTGCTTGACGGCGCGATAAATCTCGGATTTGCCCGAATCGAAAAGCAGCTCGCGCGCCCTGACCCGACGCTCGTCGGCTATATCGTAGCCTTGGTGGGCGCGTATCACACGTCTGTCGACACGCCTCGAAATCTCCGGCGCGCCGCCGGGCGCTTCAACGAACTGGGGAGGCCCGAGGTCGCCGACTACTTGGAAGAGCGTGCGCGGGAGGAGACCGGTCACGACCGGCTCGCGCTCAAGGATTTGCGTGCCTTGGGTGTGCCCGGCGAGCGACTCGTCGCTAACTTTATTCCGGAGGGTATCAAGCCGCTCTGTAAGCGCTTCGATGATCTCTGCGTCCATGACTATCCAATCGGCTGCATCGGCTATTCCTACTGCCTGGAGCGCATCGCGGCGCTGAAGCAGGAAAGCGATATAGAGAAGGTGCAGGCGATCTGTCCGGGTGACATTGATGCCAGCCGCTTCCTCAGAAGTCACAGCTCCCTTGGAAGCGAGGCCACTCACGTCGAAGAAACCATCAAGTTCGTAGCCTCCCTTCCCGCGAATGATCGTATCAGAGTCGTTCAGGAGACGTATGAATCGGCACTGATTCTAGCGGAGGGATATAATCACGAGCTTCTCAAATCCGAAGCGGAGATGCTTGACGAGCTTGAGCAGGCGCTCGGAGAGGCGCTCCCGTGTCGTCACAGCTCACATCCTTTGTAGGGTGAAAAGCGCGGCGCTCGTCGGCCCGCAGCGTGAGCGGAACAGCGCAACAGTTCATCGCCAGTTTGGCATGGCGAGAAGCACGAGAATGGAGCCCGGTCCCCCGATAGGGTGATAGGACGATGCGATTCAAAGCGATCAGGCGCCGCGACTGCGCCGTGGGTAGCTGGGTAGGGCACCGGCGGGTGGCGTCCTCGCGCCGAGCTGCGGTTGTGCCTCGACGCCGAATAAGGAAATTTCAGCGTTAATTGAACGCTGATGTAATATTGTGTGCGGGAAATGATATCGTGCGCCGGAGAAGGTTTCCTGCGTTTAGGTGACAAAGGCCACACACGGCGGCCTGAGGCCCAGCTCCTTGATGGACCACGGCAGTAGGCAAGGACCTCTGCAATGACGAGGACAACAACCACCGACTTAGCCGAGTGGCTGGGTAGACACGGTCTAAGCCAGTACGCCAAAACCTTCGCTGAAAACCATATCGACTTCTCGGTCCTGCTGGATTTGACGGAAAATGATCTCGAAAAGCTGGGAGTATCTTCTCTAGGCCACCGCAAGAAGCTGTTGACGGCCATTAAGGCATTGACGGCCGCGCGCCAGCCCACCGGCACACCAACGCCGGTTGCAAGCGCCACTGTGGTATCACCCTCTTCTGAGAAACATCGCGAAGCTGAATTCCGCCAGATCACAGTGATGTTCTGTGACCTGGTGGGCTCTACACAGCTATCGGAGAAGTTGGATCCTGAGGATCTCCAAAAGCTCATTGACGCGTATCGGGTAGAATGCAGCGCGGCAATTGCGCGCTATGGAGGCGAGGTCGCCCGCTATTTCGGCGATGGAGTGATGGCATTTTTCGGCTGGCCTCGCGCACACGAGGATGACGCCGTTCGCGCTGTTCACGCTAGTCTGGAAATTGTGTTCGGAGTTACGAAGATTTCAGGGCCAGTTACCCTAAATTGTCGAGTGGGTGTTTGCTCGGGTCCGGTCGTTGTCGGTGAGATTGGGGATAGTGGTACATGGTCGATGGACGCTGTGGGGGAGACGCCCAATATCGCCGCACGTCTACAGACCCTTTCCGCTGCCAACACGGTACTCATCTCGGAATCGACGAGGCGCCTCGTATGGACAGCGTTTGATTTTCAGGACGTCGGTCTCCACGAACTTAAAGGCCTAAGTGAACCTCTTCACGTGTATCGCGTGCTCTCGGCAAAACATTCCGCTAGCCGCTTCGAGGCTGCGCATACGGGCTCTCTTACCCCGCTCATTGGACGTTCAACCGAACTGAGCTTGCTGCTCGATAGATGGCGGAAAGTCAAAGAAGGTGAGGGCCAGGTCATATTGCTCTCGGGTATTCCCGGGGTCGGCAAATCAAGGCTCCTCCACGAATTGAAATCGCATGTTCAGCAGGAGCCACACGTTTTGTTGCACCATCAGTCCTCGCCCTATCATAGTCAAAGCCCATTCTATCCGGTGATCGGTCAGATCGAACAAGCAGCCCAACTAACAGCTCGCGGTGCCGAGACAGATAAACTTGCCAAACTTACAACTTACCTTCCGCGATCAATCAATAATTCCAAAGAGCCGGTCTTGCTCATTGCCAAACTGTTATCAATCCCTTTGGAAAATAACCTGGAACTATCCGGTCTTACGCCGCAGCAAATAAAGAACAGGACGATAAGCACGCTTGTCGAAATGATCTTGGCGTTTTCTGTCCAACGCCCCACGCTCTGCATCTTCGAGGATGCGCACTGGCTAGATCCATCGACACTTGAGCTGCTTGAATCGATCATTAGCGGCATCGATCACGCCCGCGTGCTACTGATTGTGTCGTGCCGGCCCGAGTTCCGTCCCACATGGATGACGCGTGCGAACGCCACCATGCACTCGCTCACTCGATTGTCGCTCACCGAAGTTAAGGCGATGATCCGAGATATCTTGAAGGGAGGAAGCATGCCCCAGCCGGTGCTCGACCGAATTATTGCAAAGGCCGATGGCGTCCCGCTATTCATAGAGGAACTGACGAGCAGTATGATGAGCGCGCCCTTACGAACCCGAGGCACTTTCGAGCGCGTACCACAGCTAGCATCGCTCAGGGTTCCGGACACGCTGAGTGATGCATTGATGGAGCGGCTAGACCGCGTTGCGCCGAGTCGCAGACTTGTACAGATTGCGGCTGTGATTGGGCGCGAGTTCTCCTATGATCTCTTGTCGGCCGCATCACGAATGGGCGATGACGATATGCTGTCGGCCCTCTCGTTGCTCGAACAGGCCGACATCATCTATCGAGTGGGAATTTCACCTTCCCTTCGTTTCGCCTTCAAGCATGCGCTGTTGTGTGACGCAATCTATGACTCCTTGCTTCGGAGTAAGAGGCAGCAGATACACGCGGACATCGCGGCAGTCTTACAGCACGATTTTTCGGAGCTCGCCGAAAATCAACCCCAAGTCCTGGCCTATCACCATCAAGAAGCAGGCAATCACCAATCGGCCATTCGTTGCTGGTTCGAGTCTGGGCAGGGCGCGCTCGCGCATTCCGCCAACGTCGAAGCGATTGCTAGCTTTCGAAAGGCCCTTCAGCTTCTGGGTGCTTTGCAGGAAACGCCTGAACGGATCAAACAAGAGATCGACATTCAATTGGCATTGGGAATACCGCTTATCGCCGTTCAAGGGTATGCCTCAGCGGAAACCCGCGAAGCGTTTTCGCGAGCCCATGCCTTATGCCTGCAACTGGGCGATATCCCTGAGTATTTCCAAGCCCTGTTTGGGTTGTGGGGGCACTCCTGGATGGGCGGAAAGAATGACGATGCGCTCCGCTTGGCTGGTGAGTTCCTATCACGGTCACGAGCATTGTCCCAACCCGTGCCGCTGATGGTGGCTCATAGAGTGATGGGCAGTACGTTATTGACGATGGGGGACTTCCGATCGTCAGCGAACCATTTCACGGAGTCGATCAAGCTCTCAATTGGCAAAGGAAAACAGCCCTTATCCAATCTTTACATGGTGGAACCCCAAGCGGCTTCACTTCTGCTCCTGTCCTGGGACTTGTGGTTTCTGGGCTATCCGGATCAATCCCTTTCCCGCGTTTCGGAAGCGCTTGCCTTGGGTCAAGACCTTGGCCACCCCTACACCGTGGCGTTCGCTCATTACATGACGTCTGTTGTGCACCTCCTGCGCGGCGAGGCCGCCCTCGCCTTCGAAAGCGCCGAAAAAAGCTTTCAAATGTCGCAGGAGCAGCGGTTTTCGCTATACGCAATTTTGTCGAGAATTTCACGAGGCCGAGCAGCCGGCGAACTAGGCCGACTTGGAGAGGCCCAGGAAGAAATGGCATTGGGACTCGGCGAAGCGCGACGGAATGGCGTCGGCTTCATGCTTCCAATGATGGTCAGCTGGCTGGCGGACCTGTACGCCAAGGCGGGCGAAATCCAAAGCGCGCTATCGATTGTCGAAGGAATCCTGGTCGATATTAGTGACATGACAGGCAGGTCATGGGAATCAGAGTTGCATCGGCAAAACGCGCAACTTCTTCTAGTACTCAACCCATCGAAGACAAGAGAGGCTGAATCTCATCTTAAGAAATCTATCGAAGTGGCGCGTGGTCAAAGCGCCAAATCCTTGGAACTACGCGCCGTCACAAGCCTTGCAGAGCTCTGGCGGACGCAAGGGAGGCCTGATGAGGCGCGCGCTCTGCTAGAACCAATCTTCCGTTGGTTCGACGAAGGAGCCGAAACGGCTGACCTCAGACGGGCGCGCGACGTTCAAAGTGCCCTGGGCTGATCCCGCGCGTCGCGATCGCGGGCACTCTGCACGAAACCTAAGGTCATGCTCTTCGACGAACCTACGTCGGCGTCATTATTGAGGAAGGGCCTTCCTCGTGCCGGCTTTGCGAACGCCGAAGAGGCGATTCGAATAGCCCGCCACTTCCGCCGCAATAGATTGCTTCCGATATTGAGAAACGTTCTGCCTTCAGGCGCTGCTGACAAGCTTTCAGGGAAGCGGAGCCGATGTCGCGGACTGATAAGCAAATCGCAGAAATGGAGTCAGTTGGTCGACTGATAAGGTAATACGCGAAACCTTATCAGTTGTTCGATGACCGCCTTAAAGCAGACGCCTCCCAAGTTGGGAGGCCATACTCAGGCTGTTTCCTTCAACGTTATCCTTATCGGATGACACGGAAACCGGTGAATTGAGAAAAAATTCTCAGAAAGGTCCAATCAGCCTCGGACATGTTCCCTTAGCTTCACGCATGCATTGCAGAGGCCGCTGGCGGGTTGAATGGTTGAGGGGAACACATGGACCGATTGTCAGGGAAGATCGCGCTAATAACCGGCGGCACTAGCGTGAATAGGATTGGCGACCGCAAAACTGTTCGCGGAGGAGGGTGCCTTTGTCTTCATCACGGGAAGACGACAGGCCGAACTCGAGAGGGCCGTGGCCGCGATTGGGCCGAGCGCCAAGGGCATTAGAGGTGACATCGCTAACGTTGGCGATCTCGATCGTCTCTTCGAGGAGATCAAGAGTACGCCCACGATGAAGGCCGCCTTGTTCTGAGAGGCGGATTGAGCACTCATAAGCACGTGTTTAAGAGCGAGCTTAAGAGCGATTGATGGGTCAGATTTCGGTGCTGACGGGGCCGGAACGCCGGCGGCGTTGGAGCGAGGATGAGCGGTGCCGGATCGTTGCGGAGGCCTTTGCGCCGGGATCGTGTGTGGCGCAGGTTGCGCGGGATCACGATATTTCAACGGGGCTGATTTACACCTGGCGGCGTCGGCTTCGCCAGGACCTTGCTGACCAGGGCTTTGTGGAAGCGGCGATGGAAGCGGAGCCGATCAAGGAAGCGGCACCGTCCGGTGAAGTGATCGTGGTGGAATTGACGGGGAGCGGACGGATCAGGATTTGCGGGTCGGCGCCGCCCTTGCTGGTGTCGGCGGTGTTGAAGGCGCTGCGATGATTCCGATCCCCTCTGGCGTGCGGGTATGGCTGGCGACGGGCCATACCGATATGCGGCGCGGCTTTCCGAGCCTGGCTTTGCAGGTGCAGGAGGTCTTGAAGCATGACCCACTGGGGGGTCATTTGTTTTGCTTCAGGGGGCGCCGTTCAGATCTGATAAAAATCATCTGGCACGATTCTCAGGGAGCGTGCCTGTTTACAAAAAGACTCGAAAGAGGAAGATTCATCTGGCCTTCGGCTGCCGGTGAAGCCGTGACGATCTCTCCGGCGCAGCTTTCTTACCTGCTATCTGGGATCGACTGGCGGAATCCTCAAGAAACTTTGCGTCCAACGCGAGTTGGATAGCATTCTGCGATTGAACCTACCGGGAAATCTGATTCACTGGCTTCATGAGTTTGAAGCCGGATGACCTTCCTTCGGATCTCGCCAGCGCCCAGGCGGCGCTGTTGATCGAACGTGAGGCGTTGCGGGCTGAACGCGACGCGCGGCTGAGGGTCGAGGTCGAACGCGATGCGGCCGCGGCGAAGGTCAGCCGGATACAGGCCGAAGCCATCAATTGGCAAGCCGAAGCGGCCAACGCGCGGGCGAAGCTGTCGGACAATGAGGCGCTGATCGCGCATCTCGAGCTGCGGATCGAGAAGCTCAAACGCGAACTGTACGGGCCGCGTTCCGAGCGCACGGCGCGGCTGATCGAGCAGTTGGAATTGGAACTTGAAGAACTCGTCACCACGGCGAGCGAGGATGAGCTCGCCGCGCAGGCCGCGGCGGCAAAGGCGCAGAGCGTACGCGCCTTCACGCGCAAGCGGCCGGTGCGCAAGCCATGGCCGGATGACATCGAACGCGAGCGCGTCGTCATTGAGGCTCCAACGAGCTGCGCCTGCTGCGGTGGATCGCGGCTGGCGAAGATCGGTGAGGATGTGACCAAGACGCTGGAGGAGATCCCGCGCTGCTTCAAGGTCATCGAGACGGTACGCGAGAAGTTCACCTGCCGCGATTGCGAGAAGATCAGCCAGCCGCCGGCGCCGTTCCATGCCACGCCGCGCGGCTTCATCGGCCCGCAATTGCTGGCGACGATCCTGTTCGACAAGTTCGGTATGCATATCCCGCTCAATCGCCAGAGTGCGCGCTTTAAGTGCGAGGGGATCGACTTGCCGTTGTCGACCCTGGCCGATCAGGTCGGTCACGGGACCTTCGCCGTGATGCCGCTCTTCCACCTGATCGAGCGCCATGTACTCGCGGCCGAGCGCCTGCATGGCGACGACACCACCATCCGCATCCTGGCCAAGAGCAAGTGCACAACCGGGCGGATCTGGACTTATGTGCGCGATGACCGGCCCTTCGCCGGGCCTGCGCCGCCGGCGGCGGTCTATTACGCCTCGAGCGACCGGCGAGGTGAGCACCCGCAGAAGCATCTGGCCGCCTTCGCCGGCATCCTGCAAGCGGATTGCTACAGCGGCTTCGAGCCGTTGTTCGATCCGCAAAAGAAAGCGATGCCGATCACACCGGCGTTTTGCCTGGCCCATGCGCGGCGGGGCTTCTTCGAGCTGGCCGACATCGAGAAAAACGCCCGGGAAGGCCAGAAGGGCAAACCCATCTCCCCGATCGCACTGGAGGCGGTCAGACGCCTCGATGCGTTGTTCGAGATCGAACGCGCCATCAATGGCCGCAGCGCCGACGAGCGGCGTGCCGTGCGCCAGGAGAGGAGCAAACCACTTCTCGACGACATGCACGCCTGGTTGCTCCGCGAGCGCGAAACCCTCTCGCGCTCCTCCGAGGTCCTGAAGCCTATGAACTACATGCTCAGGCGCTGGGACGACTTCGCCCGCTTCCTCGACGATGGCAGGATCTGCTTGACCAACAATTGTGCTGAGCGCGCATTGAGGGGCATCGCATTGGGAAGGCGCAACTGGACCTTCGCCGGCAGCCAGCGCGGTGCCGACCGTGCCGCCATCATGCTGACGATGATCACGACCTGTCGCCTCAACGACGTCGATCCCAAGGCCTGGCTCGCCGACGTCCTCGCCCGTATCGCCGATCTTCCCGCGTCGCGTCTGCACGAACTGCTGCCCTGGGAATGGAAGCTCCTGCGCCAAGCCGACAAGCCCGCCGATCAGCAGGCCGCCTGACCTTCACGCAACGCCATCATAGAGCTCGCCGTGCCCGCGCGCATGTCTCAATCAGGCGGTCTTCGTCGTATGCGTACGATCAAGAAAGCCAAAGGTCGCTTGGATATTCTCTTCGCAAATGCTGGCCTCGGCGAATTCGCTCCTTTGGGTTCGATAACTGAGGCCCACTTCGACAAGACCTTTGGCGTCAACGTGCGTGGAACCCTGTTCACAGTCCAGAAAGCGCTGCCGCTCATGGACGAGGGAGCGTCAATCGTGCTGAACGCTTCGATCGCCGCAATAAAGGGCATTCCGGCATTCAGCGTATACGGAGCGACCAAGGCAGCGATCAGGTCGTTTGCTCGCGGCTGGAGCGTCGATCTGAGAGATAGAAAGATCCGCGTAAACGTCGTGAGCCCAGGTACGGTGCCATGAGGTGTGGGCTGCACCGGATCGAACGATTGATGCGGCAGCAAGCTCTTAAAGCGCGCCCGCGCCGGCGTCGACTGCCGCCGGATCTGGGTGAGCCGCAGGTTGCCGCCGTCGCTCCCAACGTGCTCGATCGCAGCTTCGAAGTTCCCGCTCCCAACCGCAAATGGATCGCTGACTTCACCTATGTGTGGACGGCGGAGGGCTGGCTCTATGTGGCCGCCGTCGTCGATCTCTTCTCCCGCCGTGTGGTTGGCTGGTCGATGAAGGCAGCGATGACGGCCCAGCTCGTCACCGACGCCCTGGTGATGGCGATCTGGCGACGGGGCAAGCCGGACGCGTTGCTGCATCATTCCGATCGTGGCAGCTAATACACCAGCGAGCAGTTCCAGCGGTTGATGGCCGATCACGGCGTCGTCTGCTCGATGCCGGTCAGGCAACGTCTGGGACAACGCGGCGATGGAGAGCTTCTTCTCGTCATTGAAGACCGAGCGGACTGCGCGCAAAATGTACCGGACGAGGGACGACGCCAAGGCCGACGTCTTCGATTATATTGAGCGCTTCTACAATCCGAAACGCCGGCATTCGACGATCGGATATTTGAGCCCTATGGAGTTCGAGCGGCAGGCTGGATTAGCTTAAGCGGGTGTCAACCGAACCGGGTGCAGCTCATGTCGAGGTTGAGGCGATTCGGACGCAGCTCAGGTAACCCCGAATTGGTGGGGGTATGCCCGTGAACAATGAAGGTGCCGTGATTAGGCCTGAGAGGACAGAAACGGCTCCCGTATCCACATTACTCTTGTTCGTCCTGATCCGAGATTGAGATACCGGGTCGAATTCCCGCATGCACAAAAAGCCTGCGATGATCAGTAAATTTGATGGGAAGCGCATCGATCCAGGCAAGATGTTCCTTAGGGAGCTCGCTGGGATCGTCGACACCATAGCTCTCCAGCGTCCGTTCGCCGCCATTGCCCCACCAATTAATGAGATCGGCATCCGTCCGCTCCTTTTTGGCGGCTCGGATCAGCAGGTCATCGTGATTGCCGCGCAGGCACATGAATTGATCTTTGCCGCGCGGCTGCCTTTCGATTAGGAAGTCAACGACCCTCCTAGTGTCTGGCCCTCGATCGACATAGTCGCCTACAAATACGAACCGGGCATATCGTCCTGCTCTAATCGAATCGCAGGCTTCTATGAGGCATAGCCAGCTTGTCGAAGCAGCCATGGACATCGCCAATTGCAAATGTGATTGGGGCGCCCGCACCGGCTGCGGAGGGGCTATCTAGATCACAGCGACCGACGGCGCGATACCTGGAGCGAGGCTCTTGTATCGCGTGAGTAGGTCGTCATCAGATAAGATGATCTTGTTTGTGATCGACGGCCTGCGTGTCCGCATGCGACAGGCTTGAACGGGTCGCGTTCACTGGATTTCCAAAGCACGGCTGCTTATCAGAGCATCGCATCCTCGAATCCGCTTCCAAAGAAGAGGGAGTGTGTGGTTCGTCTCGGCTTATTTCAACAATAACACGTTGGGCCGCGCAAGTGTGGGTTGTGGGTTGGGCCAACTTGCAATGAATCGTACAGCTTCGGTCGCGACTAGTTCGTACGATTAGTACAAACGTGATGACGCGAAAGCACAGTGGATAGGTGGACGGCGGTGGAGTGTACGTTACGTACCAACTTCCCGCGAGTATGACCGATCAAATTTGTGACACTTGCGTCACGAGGAGGGTAACGCCAATTCGTCGCGCTTGAGAAGGAGTGTCAAAGCACGCGCTTTGCATCCCTTATCGATCGAGCGTGAATTGTGGAAGTCATCTTGCGACGCGCAATGACGAAGCGGCGTGATCGCGCATGAAAACTGGAGATCCGAATGATTAGCCTTAGGCGAGCAATTCTTGGCACGGTGGCAGGCCTCGCCATCTTTAGTGGTGCGCAAGCGGCCGACCTTCCCGTAAAGGCCAAGGCGGTCGAATATGTAAAGATCTGCTCTCTGTACGGTGCTGGATTCTACTATATCCCGGCCGCTGATACCTGCATTAAGCTGGGTGGATACCTGCGCGTCGATGCCGCGCTGGGAACCAACGCAGATTACCTTGGTAATTTCAACGTGTCCTCTCAAGGGGCCAACGGCGCGCGCAACCGGCTTACGAACTACTATAGCACTCGCGCCCGAGAAGACTTTAACATCGATACGCGTACTGCGACGGAGTACGGTGTCGTTCGTACGTTCTTCGACGGAGCGTTCAGCTGGACGACTGGCAATTACGTGGGCTCTAACAGCGGCACCGGCCAAACCCAGTACTCCGGAACGCTCGGGGCTGGAACTAACCCGGTCACTGGCGCGGCAACGCCGTACGGCTCGGGGTCGGGATCGGTCAACGGCACCGATGGAAATGCCGGCGGCGGCGCGCTCGGTGTATATTATGCCTTCATCCAGTTCGCCGGCCTTACTATGGGTAAGGCGCTATCGCAGTTCGACGCTCCATGGAGCAGCTATCCGGGCAACAACTTCGATGGTCTCGTCGGTGGTGGCGGTACGGTTACCGGCGTCAATCAGTTCACATACACTGCTGATTTCGGACAAGGCGTGACAGCGTCGTTCTCCGCGGAAGACGTGACCCAGTATTATCAGGCGGGCAACGTCAATATCACTCCGGGTGGTGCCGGTGGTTACGGATTGTTTAGTGGATCCTATGGCAACACCGGTAGCACGGGCGGTACTCGCTCTCCGAACCTCGTCGCTATGGTGCGGATGGACCAGGCTTGGGGCCTGTTCCAAGCCTCCGTGGCTGCCAAAGACAATCACGTAGGTTACTACGGCGCGTCAGAACCGACCGGTCATCCCGACGATAAGTGGGGTTGGGCAGCGCAGCTGGCATTGTCGATCAAAAACGTCCCGACGGGCACCGGCGACACGATCAACGTCCAGGCAGTCTATACGGATGGTGCGACCCGCTACAACTTCCAGAATCTTGCGGGCAGCACCTTTGCGATGTACGGCAGCTCCGGCGTTGTCTATCAGAGCCTTGGCATCGGCCAAGCTTACGATACGGTCTTTGTAACCGGGTCTCAGCAGGAAACTGTTAGGACGTGGGGCCTTCGTGGTGCATTCACTCACAATTGGGACCCATACTGGAACACGGCCATCTACGGCGCATATGCTGGCGTTCAATATGGCTCTCTTGCAAAGTCGACAATTTGCAGCGCTGGTTTCTTCGGCACCTTGGCTCCTTCGGCTGGCCTCGCGGGCTGCAATCCGGACTTTAATATCTCTCAACTCGGCTTGATCACTCGCTGGACTCCGGTGAAGAACCTGACGTTCTCAGCCGACGTGCTCTGGACGCATCTTGACCAGAAGTACTCCGGTACGGTGACCCCAGCCGCGTTGATCGCAGTGCCCGCAAAACCGGTAGCTGCGTATGAGATGAAGGATCAGGACTCCGTCGTCCTTCTCCTTCGTGCTCAGCGCAACTGGTAAGCCCTCGATGAAACCACGGGAGGAAACTGGCTCTCACCAATCTTGAGTTAAAAATCCAAGGAGGCCTCTGGCGTGCCCGCCAGGGGCCTTTTGGTATGCGCGGTGAAGCAAGCGGTTCCAAGCACGACAATGTCTCGACCGCGATCGAAATGCAGTCGACGCGATGTTGCTTGTTGCTGCGAATATGACGGTTGTGACCTTGGAAGAAAGCAACGGCACGAGTTGGCACATACTAAAAGCGACGCGCTGCTTGGCTGTCGATTCCGGGGCGGAGCTAAGGTCCAGACGCAGCTCAAACCGCATGCGGCGATGGTCTAACGCATCATCGCCGTGACAGTCATCGCATTACGGGCGGCGCAATTCGCGTGGTGTGACGCAGATTTTCGTTCCAACATATTAGGGGTACATAACGCCGCCTAGGTGCTGCGCGGCAAGATCGTCGGTCATTCGTTACTCTAGCGATGATCAGCATAGAGAATCGACCGCAACGCGGTTTGAGAAAGTCGCTCGTTCCTCGCAGGAGCCAACGCTCGATAGCGAAAGGCGCGGGCGTCACTTTTCGATACTTGTTGTGCCGCCAAATGCTTGCTGGGAATTGATATTTGGCGTGAGAGCTACGATTTGAGGAAACGGATCAAGGACTTGCAAAACCAGATCATCACAATACCTTGATGGATGGCTGCGCGAAGGTCCTAAACTTGGCGAGAGACGCCGTCCAGTTTACGCCGCGATAACACCCGCACATCGCCGGAGGCTCGCTTCATCTGGCCCCGTACCAGCATGATTGTAGCACGGGACTCGTCATGTATCAGAGGATGCTCAACTGATGCGCAATCTTCATCATTTTCCCCCCTGGCAGAGTTGATCTGCGTGACAGTAGGGCGCAGGCAGGTCCCATCGACACGATACTACGAGGGTCCACGATCCAAGGTCGCTCAAGCCTGGAGCTCAATTGGGACGGGCTTATCGTTGAGAAGCGCGCTGCGCCACCCTTGGATCAAGCAGACGGTGTTTCTTGACCATCACCACGTCATACTCTGGCGAGGAGAACCGCTAGTGACCGAACGAGAATACCGGCCTGGCAGAGTCACCCGTCTCCTCAAACGACCGGGCACTCTTTCCCCTGGGATTGGCCGGGCGGCTGCCTGCACTTCGGAGGCGGGGCTCCGCTAATGCTGTGGTGGGTGTGATAGATCCAGCCGTAGCTAAGCGCGTGATCGACGAGGCAGGTGAAGACGCATCAGGAAAGCTTTATGAGCATGTGGGGGGAATGGCTGATAGAGCGCTGGCAACTCTCATAGACTTCGCGGCGTATGAGGTCGACGAAGGGGGGCCTAACGGGCGCCTCTACGCACATTCTCTCACATATGCAATAGTCACCAGATTTCTTCACATCGCTTGTTTCGAAGGAGGCATAAAGTTAGCAGAAAATCCACTGCCCACGCCACGCTTGCGCCGGATACTGGAGAAAATCGAAGCCGAATACGCTCGCGAATTTAAGTCTCGCCGAGCTTGCAAATGAAAGTGGATACAGCCGAGCTCATTTCCTTCGAATGTTTCGCGCGGCTACGGGCAAGACACCACATCAATATCTGCTTCACGTTAGGCTTGAGCGCGCCCGCGAGCAATTTCAGACTGGTTTGGCGTCGATTCTGGAAATAGCGCTTGCGACCGGATTCGCCAGCCACTCCCACCTTACACGTCAGTTTCGTCAGCGCTTTGGGCATAACGCCCGGTTCATTTCGCAGAACCGAATAGCACTTTTTGTGCCAGATTGAGCTGACAGTGAAAGCTGACCGATCGCTGATGGCCTACAGTTACGCCAAGCGTCACGTCCGAATAAGGTTCCACGTTCGGGCTGTTCAGGCAAAGCATCTGGCGCTCCATCGGGATGCTGCAAACTGGAGGTCCTATGAGTGAGTTCAGATTACTTATCGACGGCAAGCAGGTCCCTGGCGCGGCCGAACTGGCCGTGATCAATCCGGCGACCGAGGAGGTATTCGTGGTAGCCCCACGGGCAGATCGGGCACAGTTGGATCAAGCCATCGCATCCGCCAAGGCCGCCTTCCCGGCCTGGTCGAAGATACCAATTCGCCAACGCGGAGCGTTGCTCGTCAAACTGGCCGATGCAATGGAGGCGCGCAAAGACGAATTCATAAGGCTTCTCACGAGCGAGCAGGGCAAGCCCTTGCGGAAATCAAGATGGGAGGTAAACGGCGCTATTCATCACTTGCGCCATGTCACGAACATGGACCTGCCGCCCAGAGTGCTGAAGACGCGACGCAAAGGGTCATTCAGCAGCACGCGCCGCTGGGTATCGTCGCGGCGATTACCCCCTGGAACTACCGGTCTTGCTTCTCATCGTAAAGACTGCGCCGGCTCTGTTGACCGGCAATACGATGGTGATAAAGCCCGGCGCCCACAACACCACTGACGACGCTGAAATTCGGCGAACTGTGCGCCGAGATACTGCCGCCGGGAGTGGTTAATATCATCGTCGACAACAACGATCTAGGCGACGTGCTGACCAAGCATCCCGACATCGCCGCAGTCACCTTCACCGGGTCGACGGCGACTGGAAAGAAGGTCATGCAATCTGCTGCCGGCTCGCTGAAGCGGCTGACGCTGGAACTCGGCGGCAACGACGCGGCAATTGTCCTCGACGATGTCGATCCCAAAGAAGTGGCGGCGAAAATTTTTGCCAGCGCGACCAAATTTGCGGGCAGGGCTGTGTCGCCATCAAGCGAGTCTATTCCATGACTCGCAATATGACGAGATGTGCGATGAATTTGGCCGACTGGCCCGCGATATCGTGGTCGATGAAGGCACAAAGCAAGGGACACAAATGGGGCCTCTGCAGAACAAGGCGCAGTTCGAGAGGGTGCGAGGTTTCCTGGAGGAAGCTAAGCAGAACGGCAAGATCGTGGCTGGTGGCGAGGTACTGCTTCGCAAGGGTTATTTCGTTCAACCGACCATCGTGCGTGATATCGGCGACGATGCAAGGCTAGTCAAGGAGGAGCAGTTCGGCCCGGTCCTGCCGGTTCTGCGCTATGTTGATGTCGATGACGCGATCGCGCGAGCCAACGATTCACCCTACGGATTGGGCGGCAGCGTCTGGTCGACAGACCTCGACCGTGCTACGAAAGTAGCGGCGAAGATCAATTCCGGCACGATCTGGATCAATAAGCAGTTCGATGTGCAACCCGATGTGCCCATGGGGGGATCCAAACAATCGGGCTTTGGTACCGAAATGGGGCAAGAAGGGCTCGAGGAGTTCACCCAGCGCACCATCATCAATATGGCCTTGTAGCCTCGTTGCTGCCCGCATCCGCTTTTCCGAACGGCGGTCAGATCACCGCCGTTCGCCATCTGGCATTAGCCGAACTGTCGTGCGACTCTCGCGAGCATGCGGGGTGCGGCGCGACTCGACAGCGTCACAGAAACTGCACTTGTTTGCAGCGACGAGGATGCCAACTTTTGCTCGGCGTCATAGTCGTTGACGACGCTGCGATACCTACTGTTGACGTAGCTCGGTCGGGCTCGTCGAACAAGATACAAGCATCCCAAATGCGGAGGCCATGAAAGCCAGGCTTCCAGCACCACCGTACGGGCAGGTTGCCTCTTAGCTGGTTGCGACCAATGGTCCGTTGCATTCGTGGTTGTCGAGGTCTTCCTGCGAAAGCAGATCGGTCCAAACACCAGCCCTACCTTATTAGGAAAAGATGGAAATCAAAAGCGGAGCGAGTTTGTGGGGGATGTTGCACTTCCCCCGCGACCACCGATTCCTGCGATATCGGCGCAGCCGACCCGGAAGGGTCGCCTTTTGCGTTTTGGAAACCATTTCGCAGAGATCGGGTGTTGCCGCTTGCCGCAATCGTGAAGGGTGCTTCGCATCTGATCCTCGCAAGCGGTCTGGTGGCAAATCCCGCGCGGCGTCAGGTGGGGTCTTGCTAGAGAGGTTTCGGCCGAGAACAGAGACCTGCCGATCGACGCAGCTTACATAGAGTTTTGCAGGTAAAGGCCCAATCAACTCTCACGCCGTCGTAGACCGCTCATGAGCGAACACGGTGCTTCGACCCCGATTTTGATTCCGGCGGACGATATCGCAACGTGACGACGAGCAGCTTGAACGCTTGAACGCCGGGGAATTATGATGCCGACTCGGATAGCAGAGGTGATATCCCGGCAACGGCGGCGTCCACTCGTCGAGCACTCTTTTGAGCCGCCCGGCGCCGATGTGGCGGTCGACCTGATCCAGCGGGAGGTAGGCGATTCCTAATCCATCGAGCGCAGTGTCGAGGATGATGTCGATGGTGTTGAAGATGAGAGAGCCGTCAACTTGCACCCTGATTTCGCTGCCATTCTGAAGTAGTCGCCAGCCGTTCAGCGTTCCTGAGGTCGGAAGCCTTAGATCGATGCATCGAAGCGCGATGGCTGCTGCGGCTTCCGAGGTGCAGGGTGCCGCTTGAAGTAGTTCGGAGACCCGACGATCTCGATATCGGGCGCGATGCGAACCGCTATCACGTCCTTTGCCACTTGCTCGCCCAAACGCACGCCGGCATCGTTCCGGTCGGCGCCAACGTCGGCGAGACCGTAATCGACGATGATCTGGACGTTGATGTCCGGATAGCTTCAACGATTGGTTGAACGACTCTTGGCAAAGGCGTCGAGGAAACATAGGCCGAGGCGAGGCGGAGAACGCGAGGCGTCAGTTTGAACTTGTTGCTCTCCGCCTCGACATGACCAAGTAGTTGCAATGCGAGCAGGCATCGTCGCGTCACTGCGCGAGAAAGGCCAGTTAGCTCGGCAGCCTCGCTGACGGTTAGTGAAACGTGCGAAGTTTCGAACGTCTCGATGATGGCCAATCCCTTTGCAAGGCAAGCATGTCTTTTCGTGTTCGCTTAGCGAACATTTTGTTCGGTATTGTTGACAGCTTCAAGACCCCTATGCATGCTCTGTTCATATGTCCAGAGCTGTCGCTCACACGACGGGCTCGCTTCGAACAAGCCGGAAATCGTCCCGCAAAGTGCGAATAACAAAAGAGAGGCGGGAGCTATGACGAACTCACGGAGAGGCAGGCGCTCACTCGATAAAGGCAGCGGCTGCATTTGAGGCCTATCGATGGATAGACCCGCGCTCGGCGAACTGCGGGCCTTGCGTAAGCCGGGCCAAGGATTCCGCTGCTGCTAACCTCGACAGACAACCAACTGCGTGAGCGCTCCGCGAGATTCTTTCGGGCGCAAATGACTAAGAACGAAGGTGTGCGGCATCTACCGTGTGAGCGCTCCTATGAAAGGAGATCGAGTTTATGAACGAAGCTGTAAGATCAAATTCGACTGCAGCGCGGCGTGCGGCCGCCTTGTCTAAGGCCCGCATTTCGGACGGCTTTCCGAATATCATTGATGGCGCGCGCGTTGAATCGGCGGTGCCGTTCGGGGGCCACAAGGACTCCGGAGTAGGCGTCCAATTCGGATCGGAAGGGCTGAAACAGTTCTGTCACCTGCGCATCCTCAGCATCAAAAAGCAATGACGGACGCTGCGCGGCATCTTCCGGCGAAGACTCGCCGCAAGATGGTGCCCAGCCTAACGTAGAGAACCATCTCTCCGTCCAGAAGGCTACTTTGCGGAGCTCTAATTCTAATGCTTCAGACCTTTGACTACATTGTTGTCGGTGCTGGAAGTGCCGGTTGTGTAGCGGCCAGTCGCCTCGCAGCAGAGCATGGGTTCCGTGTTTTGCTCTTGGAAGCGGGCCCGCCTGATGACAGTCCCTTAATCAGGATGCCCGCTGGCACGTTCAAGATAATGTTCGGCAAATCGCCGTTCTTGAAGCGCTATAGATCCAAATCTCAGCAGAATCTGAATGGGCGCTCGGTCACAATCCCTCAGGGTAACGTGGTGGGAGGTGGAAGTTCAGTCAATGTCATGGCTTACACCCGGGGCTCTCGACAGGACTACGACCTATGGAACGAGGCGTCCGGCATGGCCGGCTGGGGCTGGGATGACATGGTGCCCCATTTTCGGAAGCAAGAAGGGAACGTCCGCCTTGAGGACGCCGCTCACAGTGGTGACGGACCGCTGAGGGTTTCAGATCCGCCTTACATTGTGGATGCGGCGAATCTGTATTTGCGCACTATGCAGAGAATGGGCGTGCCGTACACGTCTGATTTTACGGCGGGAACGCTCAACGGTGTAGGCTACATCCAATCGACCACCTACCGCGGTGTCCGCTGTAGTTCGTCTGATGCCTTTCTGAAGCCTGCTCTTAGAAACCAGAACCTTACTCTGGTTACCAAGGCCCAAGCCAGACGTCTCCTTTTTGATGGGAAGCGAGCCACTGGTGTCGAGTACAAAGAGGGTGGAAAAATCAAATTCGCCGTTGCCTCGCGGGAAATCGTGCTGACTGCGGGAGCTTTCGTCACTCCGAAGATTCTTATGCTCTCTGGAATTGGACCAGGCGAGCATCTGAAACAGCACGGCATTGAAGTGAGGGTTGATCTGCCGGGGGTAGGTTCCAACCTGCAAGACCATAATGAGGTATTCTTATGTTCCTCGACAAAGGGCCCATTCGGCTATTTTGGTGAAGACAAGGGCTTCAAAGCCTTTCGGAATCTGATGAACTACATCGCTTTCAAAGGAGGACCGATCTCTTCGAATGGCGGAGAAACGATGGCGTTCGTCAATCTTGACGACCCAAAAGCCGAGGCGGACATCCAAATCTATATGCTTGCCATCATGTGGCCGACACTGCCGATGAAGCCGCGCGATGCCGTCACGCTGATGATCAATTTAGTGAAGCCGCTATCACGAGGCTCGGTAAGGCTTCGTTCTTCGAATCCGGACGAGGATGCTGAGATCGACCCGAACTGGTTTAGTCATCCGGAGGATACAAGGCGGCTGCTCAATGCCCTTAAGTACAGTCGCAAAATCCTTGCCACCGAGCCGCTTGCATCGATCATCCAAGAAGAATTGTCGCCCGGATCTGCGGTTGTCTCCGATGATGATCTTGTTGAATACATGAAACGATCGACAGAGAGCAATTATCATCCGGTAGGTACTTGCCGGATGGGAAGGGTCGACGACCCGTCCACCGTGGTCGGTCCGGACCTGCGGGTAAAGGGGGTAGACGGCGTCCGCGTTTTGGATGCTTCGATGATGCCCAAAATCATCAGTTCCAACACCAATGCAACTGCAATGGCGGTAGCAGACAAAGGCGTGGATCTGATGATCCGACGTGAGTGGGTTGGCCGAGTTGCGGCATCAACTGTTGCGGCATCAACTAGCGGGCGCTCGGTGTAGCCGGCGCCGCCACTTCGATGCCTTCAGTGTTTCCCCAAGGCGGGCGATGAACGCAGGGGCCATGGTAGTGTCGATCCCAAAGCATAGTTGCAAATAGAAGGAACATGGAGACTAGCAATGACTCAGTCCTTTCCGTTGAATGCGTGGTACGCGGCTTGCTGGGACGCCGAGGCAACGCGCAACCTTCTCAGCCGGACGATATGCGGCAAGAAGATTGTCCTATATCGGCGGCTTGATGGCCATCCGGTAGCACTCGATGACGCTTGCTGGCATCGTCTTGTACCGCTCTCTCAAGGTAAACTGGATGGTGACAATGTGATCTGCGGTTATCACGGGCTGGTCTTCGAACCAGGTGGCCGATGCATTCACATGCCATCTCAAGAGATGATAAACCCTTCTGCGTGTGTTCGATCCTATCCCGTCGTCGTGCGGCATCGATTGGTGTGGATTTGGACGGGGGATCCGGCGCTTGCTGATGCGAGCAAAGTTCCCGACTTACACTGGCAGGACGATTCGAACTGGGTCGGGGATATTGAAACACTCCGCCTTCCCTGCAACTACCGCCTCGTCCTCGATAACCTGATGGATCTTACGCACGAAACATTCGTGCATGCTGGTTCGATTGGGGACGCTTCTGTCGCAGAAACCCCCTTTTCGGTTACGCACTCCAATGACACGGTTACCGTGACGCGGTGGATGCTCAACGTTGACCCACCACCATTCCTCAAGAAACAACTTGGCAAGCCAGGCAACGTCGATCGTTGGCAGATCATCACGTTCCAAGTCCCATCGAGTATCGTAATTGACGGCGGCGTCGCTCTGGCCGGCACTGGCGCTCCAGAAGGAGATCGATCACAGGGAATCAATCATATGGTTGTAAACACCGTCACTCCCGAAAGTGAGAGCAGCTGTCTATACTTCTGGTCCTTTCCCCGCAACTACCGCATTCAAGACGAGCGCTTGACGAAGTCGCAGCACCAGAATGTTTCAGCGATCTTTCGCCAAGACGAAGTGGTGTTGACTGCCCAGCAAAAGGCTATCGATGAGAACCCGGACAAAGAGTTCTATAATCTGAACATAGATGCGGGAGCGATGTGGGTCCGACGAATTCTTGCGGCTAGAGTTGAGCAAGATTCGGCGCGCGGCCTCAGCAAGGGTACCCTACAAGTTGCCCCGGCAGAATAAAGGAGAGTTCGATGGACCGTGCAACCGCCTTAGTCGCCTCGGTAGAAGAGGTGGCAGCCGATGTGAAGGCGTTCAGGCTTGTGCTGGAAGATGAAAAAAACATTCCATTTGAGCCAGGCGGACACCTCGATGTAGAGGTGCTCGTTGGGGGGCAGGTACAAACGAGATCCTACTCAATGTTTCGGCTTGACGATGAGCCCGGCTTTGCGATTGCTGTCAAACATGCCCCACACGGACATGGTGGCTCTGCCTACATGTGGTCTCAGAAAGCCGGAGCGAGACTAGGAGTGCGGCGGGCGAGAAATTCCCTCCCAATGGATTATAGCGCTAACCGCTATCTTCTCATCGCTGCGGGCATTGGAGTAACACCCATCATCGCGGCGGCTCGAGCGCTGCACGAAGCAGGTAAATCGGTCGGGATGCACTACTGCGTCCGGCGGACCTCCGGGGCGCCATTTATTGCCGAGTTGGAACGATTGTTGGGAGGAGCAATAATTGTTCACGCGAGTGCCGGCGGGCAACGTACGCAGGCCGATCGTCTTATCGAGCAGGTAGATAGTAATACAATCTGCTATGTCTGTGGGCCTATCGGATTTATGGACGAACTCATTCATGCTTGGCATCGCCGAGGTCTCCCGAAGCATCACTTGCGGTTCGAGACCTTCGGAAGCTCTGGCCGGCTGCCAACAGGCAAGTTTGAAGTCGTTGTGCGCGAGACAGGGGCGCGGGTGTTGGTGCCTGAAGAGATGAGTATGCTTGACGCTTTGATCGTGGCGAAACAAGAAGTCATGTACGGCTGTCGACGTGGCGAGTGCGGTCTATGTAAGGTAGAAGTCGATGAACTTGATGGCGAAATAGATCATCGCGACGTATTTTTGAGCGACCAGGAGCGCGCGCTCAACCGAGCCATTTGCTGCTGCGTTTCGCGAGTCCGAGGACATTCGATTGTAATTCGAGCGGATGGTATTAGCCATGGAAGGCCAAAGCACGGCCTTGGGCGCAGTTAGGGCCTGATGCGCGCGACCGGGTCATGTCAGATTCGCGCTGCTAAACCAGCAAGTGGAGCAATCCCTCGGGCGCCTGGTGGTTCATCACCATGGATCGCTCGTGCCAGGTTCAGTTGCTGGCGGAGGCCGCGGCGGCAAGAACCAACGAACCGCTGAAGATAATATCTGAAAAAGCGGCGGAGCAAGCCCATCACATCATCGGTTCGCCGCTCAGCGGCTGGTTTCAATTCCAGTCGCTCTACGCGCGCATCCTGAAAGAACAGCCGGATTTCCTCGAATGATCTGGCAACAAAAGGGAGGACGTTACAATGGACAAGCACAATGTGGCGCCGCTGGGACAGAACCAGTCGGGCCATGTTAGCCTGGAGGAGCGCGTCGCGCGCGAAAACCTGGCGGCATTCTATCGCATCTGCCACATGTTCGGCTGGACCGAGCTGATCTACAATCACATCACCGCGCGCGTTCCGGGACCGGAGCGCCATTTCCTGATCAATCAATTCGGCCTGATGTACAGCGAGATCACCGCGTCCAATCTCGTCAAGATCGATGTCGAGGGTCGTGTCGTCGACGGCAGCTTTGCTCCGGTGAACGCACCAGGCTTCACGATTCATTCGGCGATTCATGCGGCGCGCCAGGATGCGCATTACATCGTGCATACCCATACCACCGAAGGCGTGACGGTCGCCTGCTCGGAGCATGGATTGTCCCCGCACAATTTCTACGGCGCGCAGCTCCACGGCCAGGTTGCGTATCACGATTTCGAGGGCATCTCGATCGACCTCAGCGAACGCGAGCGGCTGGTCAGATCGCTCGGCGACAGGAGCTACATGATCTTGCGTCACCACGGCCTCCTGACCTGTGGTGAAACCGCTGCGGCTGCGTTCTTTCGGATGTATCAGCTGCAGCGGGCGTGCGAGGTGCAGGTGAACACCATGAAGATGGGCCAGGAATTGCGAACGCTCGACGAGGCGGTGCTCAACAGGACGGTTCAACAATCGCAGACCGCGGTCGCGAAGGGCTTCGACAAAGACCACGGCTTTGGCGAGGACACCTATGCCGCGCTTGTCCGGCAGCTCGACGTCTCGCGCCAGAATTTCCGGGATTGACGCGGTTGTAACGGGAGTCCGGCACAGGACTTCCGCCCCGATCGTGAACGGCCGATAAAATTCGAAAAACCAATAGGGGGAACGCTTGAGCCAAGCCATTACGACCTATGCGCCGGTTTCATCCGAGAGCGGCGATATCGAGCAATCAACCGTCTCTCGCATTTCATACCGGCTGATTCCATTCCTCGTCCTTGCCTATTTTTTCTGTGTGCTCGATCGGGTCAATATCAGTTTCGCCGCGCTGACGATGAACGCGGATCTCGGGCTATCGCCGCTGGTCTATGGGTGGGGCGCCGCAAACGCCGCGAAGAAATACACACCGTTATAGCATGCCGTCGGCATATCTCAGTTTCTCAGCTTTAAGGTCTTCCGCGTTGAACTGAGCAGTTCGTCGGAAAGTGTCGGGTCACTTTTTTTCACGGCACGGGAGAGCATCATTGCGCCTACTAAGCGACTAAACAACGCGATAGCTTGTTGCCTTGCTTGTTGCTCGTCTCCATTCATTTGCGCGGCGATTAAATCGAGATAAGTTTCAATGCCTTTGACGAAAGCAGTTTGAACGGTTTTTCCATTTCGCGCGGCATCGACGGGCAAGGCCGATGCTGGGCATCCTCCAGATTTTGTATCGCGATGCTGAGGACTGAGGTATCGCGCGACGAACGATGAAAGCGAATCCTGTGAACGCCTCCGGGAGGCAAGCTTTTCCCATAAATCGTTTGCGACAACGTCGAATGCAGAAGCAATAGCCTCAGCCGCCAGCTCATCTTTGGATTCAAAGTGGTTGTAGAAGCCGCCATGTGTGAAGCCGGCTTCCTTCATGATGTCGGCGACGGTGACATTTTCCACGCCATGCAATCTAAACATCCGCGATGCAGTTTCGACAATGAGATGCCGATTTTGTTCGGCCTGTTCCTTAGTTAAGCGCATCCGTCAAGCTCCTTCTAGAATCCCTTGACACGATGACAGTGTAATCATTAATAATGATGATGATCAGCATTATTTGGTGCAGTTATGGAGTTCACGAAATTTGGTCAGACCGGCCTAACGGTTTTGCGGCGAAATACGCCAGCATTCAGCACGGAGAGCGACATCGGTCGGCCGATCGGCGATGGCTATCGACTTGGCAGGAGCTGCATCCGACTTTGCCGTGGTCGCATGACAGTGGTGGCTCCGTACGATGGCGATTGGTGTGGCCTGTCACAGAGCTGCAGTTATGCGCCGGCGAGCAGCCTCAAGCTCCGGCAGCATTTTCAGCAGGAAAGTTCGATCTGAACTCTCTGCGCGTGCCGACATGCTCACTGAACAGATGATGACACCATGGCGATTCCGGACCGGTAGCGCAATGCTGCGCAATCCTAACTCTACCTCTTGATCGTTTATGGCATAACCTTCAGACCGCACCGTCTTAAGCTCCTTAACGATCTCTGCGACACTCGTCTTTGTATATGGCGTAAGCTTTTGCAGGTCGATCTTTTGCAAGAACGCCTTGGCCTTCGGTTCAGGGAGCTCGGAGATCAGAGCTCGACCGTTGGCAGAGCAATAGGTCGGCAGACGAGTACCGAGGGCCATGCCGCCCGACAGTGTGCTGTGCACGAGTGTGCGAGCGATGAGCGTGACATAGATATCGTCGAGAACTGCGACCGTCATCGAGTGATGGAGTTGCTGGCTCATGGCTTCAACGATCGGTTGAACGACTCTTGGTAGGGGCGTCGAGGAAACATAGGCCCGAGCGAGGCGAAGCACGCGAGGCGTCAGCCTGAACTTGTTGCTCTCGGCCTCGACGTGGCCGAGCAGCTCCAATGTTCGAAGGCACCGTCGCGCTGCGGCGCGAGACAGGCCGGCTAATTCGGCAGCTTCACTGACCGTTATCGACGCACGCGACGTTTCGAACGCCTCGATGATGGCGAGTCCCTTTGCGAGGCCTGCGATAAGTTCGCGATCCTTATTAGGCATGTGCTTTTTCTCCGTATTAGGCATGAGCTTTCGACACCTGTTCGCATATCGAACATTTTGTTCGATTTTGTTGACAGTTTCAAGACCCCTGTGCATGCTTCGGCACATGTACTGGAGTATCGTCATGCCAATCGAAACACCTGTTCTGATCGTCGGCGGAGGTCCAATCGGACTCGCGTTAGCCGCTGACCTTGGTCGACGCGGCCTTGAAGCAATTCTAATAGAGCGCAGGGCTGAGAAGCTGGGTGCCGCACGCATGATCGAGGTCGGTGTGCGCACAATGGAAATTTGCCGACAGCTCGGCGTGACGGATGAGATCTGGAACTGGGGCTTCCCCCACGATCAGCCGCTGGACAATGTCTTCGTTACCCACCTGGACGGCTACGAACTCGGTCGCGTGAAGGCGCCAAGCTTCAATACACACCGATCCTCTCCGTTCAGCCCGGAGCGTGCAATTCCGTGTCCGCAGACTTGGTTTGATCCCATTCTGAAAGAGCGGGCGCGATCGTTTCCCCACATTCAGCTCCGCTATCAGACGGAGTTACAAAACTTCGTTCAGGACGCCGATGGCGTGACGGTCGATCTGGTCGACCGTATGACTGGTCGATCCCAGCAAGTTCGCGCAAAATATCTGATCGGTTGCGACGGCTCTGACAGCTTGGTGCGCAGTATGCTCGGAATTCAGATTCGCGGGCAACGGCATCTTGATTGGTCATTGAATGTCTATCTCAAGATTCCGAACTTCAAATACCTGCACCGGACGGCGCCGGCTTTCCGGTATGTGTTCATTGGTCCGGAGGGCACTTGGTCCTTCCTGACCATGGTCGATGGCAAGGATTTGTATCGGTTGCAGCTTATCGGTGTCGATAAGACTGCTCTGGAGACGGCCGATATTCCTGCGTACGTGCGGCGTTGCTTCGGTCGTGACATTCCGTACACGGTGGAAGAAAAAGTTCTTTGGGTTCGCAAAATGACGATCGCCGACCGATACATGGATGGTCGCGTGTTTCTTGCCGGCGATGCTGCGCACGCTCATCCGCCGAATGGTGGTTTGGGGATGAATACCGGGATCCAGGACGCGTTTGACCTTGGCTGGAAGCTGGAGGCCGTGCTCAAGGGCTGGGGCGGGCCAGAGCTGCTCGACAGCTATGATTACGAGCGACGTCCGGCCTCGAGTCGAGGCAATGAAACATCGCTGGCCAACTACCGTCGGCTTTCGGACGGCTCTGCCGATCAACTGATCGATGAGCCTTCCGAGGAGGGCGCCCTAGTTCGCAAGACCATCGGTGAGCACTTGGTGCGAGAGAATGTCAAAGCGTGGAATCCGCCGGGAGTTCACTTGGGCTACATCTACAATCCGTCCCCCATCGTCATACCTGACGGAAGTGTCCAGCCTCAGGAGGATACTTACGGCTATCAGCCAACCTCATTTCCTGGAGCGCGTGCTCCCCACGTGTGGTTGTCGCCGCAAGAATCGATCATTGATCTCTTCGGACCTGGCTTCACTCTGCTTCAGTTTGAAGATGTTCCAGTTGATGAGCTGCGGCGTGCGGCAGCGGCACGTAATGTCCCGCTGACTGTTCACCGCATCCGAAATCCACACGCTTGTGCTCTGTACGAGCGGCGGCTTGTTCTGGTTCGTCCTGATGGTCACGTCGCGTGGCGCGACGATGTCCTGCCGGAAGACTGCCTTGCCCTGATCGACATCGTGCGTGGCGCAGGTCGTCGAGTCGCAGCCCGTCGAAACGAGGATCTTTTGCTGGCCTCTACAGCCCGGTCGGACGATAGCGGCGCGGGCGTTTCAGACAACGTGCTGAAATACCCGGCGCGTGCCGCAAGCTGACCTCTAACAGAACCTAGATCTTGGAGCAACTCTGATGGAAATTCTGGCAATTTGTGGAAGCGTGCGTGCGGGATCCTTCAATGCAATGGTGGTTCGGACGCTGCCATTGCTCGCTCCGGCGGGCATGAAGATCGTGGCCGCGCCCTCGATTGAGTCCGTTCCGACTTACAATGCTGATCTGCAGGCCAATGGATTCTCCAACGTGGTGTTGCAGATCGGGGACGCCATTCATAAGGCCGATGGCGTAATAATTGTAACGCCGGAGTACAATTACTCGATACCAGGTATTTTGAAGAATGCCATCGACTGGGTATCGCGGCTCCCCGATCAGCCCTTCAAGAACAAGCCAATCGCTCTGCAATCCGCTTCCCAGGGAGTGCTCGGCGGGGTGAGGGCACAATACCATCTGCGCCAAATTCTCGTCTTCGTCGAAGGGCTCGTTTTGAACAAGCCTGAAGTCTTCATCTCTGGCGTGCAGAATAAGGCGGATGCCAGCCACGGCGAGCTCACCGATGGGTCCACGCGCGATTTGATCAAGCAGCAGCTTCATGCCTTCGAAACCTTCGTTCGAGGAATCAAGCGGAACGCGATCGAGTAGGTCCTCATACCCCGTGAAGTGGGGCCGGGAATTCGGGAGAAGTGCTTTCACCAGAATCTACAGGGATCGATTGATGATACGAGCTCTTTCGGCGGCGGCTCTCGCCGTATTGATGCCTTCCGCCGCACATGCACAAGATCCGATCAAGATCGGCTTTATCACAACGTTCTCGGGTCCGAGTGGTGTGCTTGGTCAGGAACTGGCCGATGGCTTCAAGCTGGCCTTGAAGAGCTCGAATAATCAACTGGGGGGGCGACAGGTCGAGGTCCTCTACGCCGACGACAAGGCGGCGCCTGACCAAGGAAGGCAGCTTGCCGACAAGATGATCGAGAGCAATGGCGTCCAAATCATCACCGGCATCAACTATTCGAACGTGCTATTGGCTGTCGCCAAACCGGCGTTGGACGCTGGCGTATTTATCTTGAGTCCGATTGCGGGACCATCGCAGCTGGCTGGACGCCAGTGTCACCCCCATTTCTTTTCGGTTTCCTGGCAGAACGACACGCTCACTGAGAGCATCGCTATTCAGATGCAGAAGGAGGGCTTGTCGGAAGCTTATTTCATGGCGCCTAACTACCCAGGTGGTCGGGACCAATTCGCCGGCTTCAAGCGCTACTTCAAAGGCACGATCACCGAAACCTTCACAGCATTCAACCAGCTAGACTATTCGGCAGAAATCGCGGCTCTGCGCGCGAAGGACCCGAAATCCGCTATCGCCTTTTATCCCGGGGGGATGGGCGTCAACTTTTTCAAGCAGTATGCCGAAGCGGGATTGCGGGGGCGAATCCCCCTCTATGCAAGCGGGGCAACGCTCGATCAGACGACCCTCCCAGCGATCGGCGATGCGGCCATCGGCGTCAAGACCCCCTCAGTCTGGAGCGATCAGCTCGATAACGCCGCATCGAAGGAGTTCGTCTCGGCCTTCCGGCAGGAGTACAGGCGGATGCCGTCACCGAATGCGGCGATAGCGTATGATGTCGGCCGCCTTATTGATGGCGCTTTGACAGCAATTGGCGGCAAGATCGAGGACAAGGCCGCATTCCAGGGTGCTCTGGAAAGCATCCCGTTTAAGTCTGTACGAGGCGAATTCAAGTTCAATACGAATCATTTTCCGATCCAGAACTTTTACTTGATGAAGATCGCGAAGAACGATCAAGGCGAAGTCGTGCCCGTTCTTCACGACCTCATCGCGTCTGACGTTAAAGACGCGTACGCCGATCAATGCGTCATGAAGGCGGCAAAGTGAGTGGTGACAGCAAATGACAACCGCACTCCTCATAGAGCAGCTGATGAACGGCCTACAGCTGGGTATCATGTTGTTCCTGATGTCCGCCGGTCTCACGTTGGTGTTCGGCATCATGAACATGATCAATCTGATGCACGGCACGTTTTACATGGCCGGTGCCTTTGTTGCCGCCACGATAGTTAAGCTGAGCGGGAGCTTCGTGCTGGGCCTAATTGGGGGCGTGGCCGGCGCGGCAGCACTTGGCGCGCTCGTTGAACTGGGGTTGCTTCGGAAGTTTTATTCTCGCAGCCACCTGGATCAGGTATTGGTGACTTTCGGGCTTGTTCTGGTGTTCGGCGATCTATTCCGCATGATCTGGGGTCCGATGGCCCTACCCATGCAGGCCCCCTCTCTCTTTTCTGGCTTCGTAAAGATCTTTCCCGGCGTCGATTACCCGGCTTATCGCCTTGCGATCATTGCGGTCGGACTTCTGATGGCTTCGGCCCTTTACGTCCTGGTCGTCAAGACCAAGGCGGGTATGTGGGTTCGTGCGGGTGCAAGCGATCGCGACACCGCACAGGCGCTCGGCGTCAATGTGCAGGCCTTGTTTTCAGCGGTATTCGCGTTGGGCGCGGCCCTGGCCGGATTAGCGGGTCTCATGACCGGGCCGGTAACGGCCGTACAGGTCGGCATGGGCGAGCCAGTCTTGATTCTCGCTCTGGTGGTCACGGTTATCGGCGGGATCGGTTCGGTGCAAGGCGCACTATTCGGGGCGATTCTCATAGGCATCGTCGATACTTTCGGACGAGTGCTGTTGCCCGCCTCGATCAGCAGCATGATCATCTTTATTTTGATGGCGGGTATTCTTGCGTTCCGGCCAGCAGGATTGGTTCACGCTCATGGCTGACCTAGCGATCTCACAGAACGACCTCGTGGCGCCGGCAGTTCGCCGTTTCAGCCCCATCATCACGATCGTCGTGCTACTGGCTCTGGTGCCGCTTATCTCGAAAGCGACTGGCGACATATTTATCATCCGGGCATTTACCCGGGTCATCATCTTCGCGATGGTTGCCGTCGCCTTGAACATCATTCTTGGCTTGGGTGGTCTGATCAGCATGATGCATGCAGGACTATTCGGCATCGGCGCCTATACCGTCGCGATCCTCGCTTATCACGACGTCTCACAAGAGAGCTTTCTTGGCTTCTTGCCGGGTACCTCTGAGCTTCTGATTTCTCTGCCCTGCGCGGCGTTGGCGACGGCGTCGTTTGCCGCGCTATTTGGCTCAGTCGCAGTCCGAACGAGCGGCACTTATTTCATCATGATCACGCTCGCGTTCAACCAGATGCTCTACTACTTCTTCGTTTCGTTTCAACACTACGGCGGCGATGACGGCTTACAGATTTTGTCGACGACGACCATTGCTGGATTCAGCAGTACGGATCGAATTCCATTTTACTACATCAGCCTCGGGGCGCTCGCCGCCTGTTTGATATTCACGGCCAAGCTCCGCGAAAGCAAGTTCGGGCTCGTTTTGCGCGCGATGGCTCAGAACGAGCGACGCGTGGTCGCCCTGGGGCTGGCCTCGAACCGGTACAAGCTGGCGGCGTTCGTCATCTCCTCGGCGCTTGCTGGGCTCGCCGGAGGCTTGTGGGCAAACAGTCAGCAGTTCGTCAGTCCTGCCGACATGTCCTGGATCCGATCCGGAGATTTCATCGTCATGATCGTGTTGGGCGGCACCCGCCACACGTGGGGTCCGGTGGTGGGCGCCATCGCGTATCTCATGCTTGAGCTCGTATTGTCGTCATGGACGACTTATTGGCAGATTCCACTGGGCTTGTTCATCGTTGGAGTGGTCGTGTTCCTTCACGATGGCTTGGTCGGAGCCATTTTAAATTTTCTCCCGAGTCGGCAGGCCAAGTCATGAGTGAATGCCTTCTGCAGACGCATAATCTTAGCAAGCGCTACGGCGGCATTGTAGCGACGGACAATGTCAATTTGCGGGTTGCCCACGAAGAGACCCATGCCTTGATAGGGCCGAACGGTGCCGGCAAGACGACGTTGATCTCTTTGCTGCAGGGTGAGCGAAAGCCAGATGGCGGCATCATCGAATTTGGTGGAGGCGATGTCACACGTGTTCCTGAATACGACCGGGCCAGATTAGGTTTGGCGCGCTCGTTTCAGGTGATTTCGGTGTTTTCAGAGCTCTCCGTTTTGGCAAACGTCATGGTCGCGGTTGGGTCGCGGCTTGGTCATTCCTACCACTTCTGGAAGGAAGCCGAATCGCAGAGCGAGCTGACGGAGCCGGCGCTGGAGGCTCTGGATACGATCGGACTGCGTTCCCGGGCACGGGCGCTCGCATCGGCTCTGTCTTATGGGGAAAGAAGGCAACTCGAATTGGCGATGGCGCTCGCAATGCAGCCCCGGCTGCTCTTGCTCGATGAGCCGATGGCAGGCCTGGGGCGCCAGGAGACCGCACGCATAACCGAAATTCTCCGAGGCCTCAAGCGTCGCTTTACGATACTGCTCGTCGAGCACGATATGACGGCCGTATTTGCTTTGGCCGACCGGATCAGTGTTCTCGTCAATGGTCGCATCGTTGCAACCGACCTGCCGAGCGTGATTCGGTCGGACCCAACTGTTCGGGCTGCATATCTCGGGCGACGCGGGTGATCGAATGTTAGAGCTCGACGGCGTTCATGGTGGGTATAGCAACAGCGAAGTTCTATTCGGGATTTCGCTGTCGCTGGATCGCGGTCAAGTCGCGACGCTTATGGGGCGAAACGGAATGGGGAAGACGACTACGTTGCGCACGATCATGGGGTCGCTCCATGCTTCGGCCGGGCGGATTGTCTTCAATGGGGTCGATATCACGCAACTACCGTCGCACAAAATTGCGAGGCTTGGCATTGGTTACGTTCCCGAGGGACGAAAGATTTTCCCCAATCTTAGCGTTCGAGAGAACCTCGAAATGGCTGCGCGTGGCGATCAACGCTCGCAGTGGACGATCCAGACTGTCTTGAAGCTGTTTCCTCGCCTCGGCGAACGGCTCGCGCGGCCAGGCTTTCAGCTATCGGGCGGCGAGCAGCAAATGCTAGCGATTGGCCGTGCATTGATGCTCAATCCCAAGCTTCTGCTTTTGGATGAAGCTACAGAGGGTATTGCGCCCGTGATCCGTGACGAGATCTGGAGGACATTGTCGGAATTGAAGTCAGCGGGCATCTCGATACTGGTCGTCGACAAAGAGGTCGAGGAACTCTGCAAGCTGGCGGAGAAGCACCACCTCATCGAAAAGGGCATGGTTACCTGGACGGGATCCAGCGCCGACCTTTTAGCTAATGTCGAACTTCAAACGAAATACCTGGCTCTCTGATACTTTGGCAGCAGGTTCTAGAAGTGAACGGATGGCCTCGGTGGCGGGCCACCAACGTCTAGTGTGATGACCGGCAGCACGCCCTCATCGTACTAGGGCGTGTACTCATAAGGACGCAGATGCCTGAGCATATGAAGAACTGGCCGGGCGGAGTTGACTCGTTGCGTCGGCGTTGGAGCGACTCTCCGGCCGACAGCGCCGAAGCGTTCTCATAACCCACTAGAGGAGCGCGATATGTCCTGGAAGTCGAAGCAGAGTTGGTACATCGTGGCCGACAAGGACAGCGCCGTGCAACCGGAGCTTCAACGTTTTGTCGCAAAACGCATGGGCGCGACTGTCCTTGAGACCGACGGCAGCCGCGTCCCCAAGCTGGCCCAGCCCGACCTCGTACTCGATGTGATCCGCAAGGCTGCAAACGTCGTTCAGCGTCTAAGGCGGCGCAAAGTGCATCGCACCTGTTTCAGCGAACCAAAGGGAAATCCAGGCGACGCGAAGGGCGAAGCGCCATTGCAGACCTCAGCGGATTTTGTGCGCACCTAAAGTGCTGTCGTCGACGCGCTCACAGCGACGATCCTCAATGCAGAGGCCGGGTTAAACTGGCTGAGCGCTCAACCGCCAGATATGGAAGAAGTCCGGCGAACTCTCAATACGATCGCTAACGACGGTAAGCGAGCAGGCGAAATTGTCGTTCGACTTCGAGCGCCGATGAAAAGGACCCCACAGCAGGATGACGCTCTTGATCCTTGAGCCGAAAGCACCGAGGCGGCCGGAGCAACGTCGCCTTTTGCCCGACCCAGGCCTCCGGCGATGTTCGCTTCGCACTGCTGTTAAGGGCAAAGCAGACATCAAACGCGCTCTGATCCGCACCATCCCGATTTATGAGTACACGCCCTAGCGCTCCTAAACCCGATAAGCCGTGAGAAACATGATGCCCTTTGTCTTTGATCCACAAATTATGCCTAGCGTCGCTGTCGCAGAGGAGGAGGCCCGGCTTCCAGTTCGGCGGATATTCTGTGTTGGCCGCAATTATGCTGCGCATGCGCGCGAGATGGGTAAGGATCCAAATCGTGAGCCCCCGTTCTTCTTTACGAAACCTGCGGATGCGGTCGTCGACAGCGACGAGACGATACCTTATCCGACCGAGACCCAGAATTTTCACCACGAAGCTGAACTGGTTGCCGTCATCGGTAAGCGAGGCCGCAATGTTCCTGAGAGCGAAGCGCTGTCGTTGGTCTGGGGATATGCGGTTGGGAACGATTTGACGCGGCGAGACCTGCAACTCGAGGCTCGCGACAAAGGTCGTCCATGGGACCTGGGCAAAGCGTTCGACCGCTCGGCCGTAATCGGCCCGGTCCATCCCGTGAGCAAGGTAGGCCACCTGGAGCGAGGCGCGATCACGCTCACTGTAAATGGAGAGTTGAAGCAGAGTGGCGATCTCGGCGAGCTGATTTGGTCGACTCCCGAGATTATCTCGATTCTGTCCCGTTACGTCGAACTCGCGCCAGGTGACTTGATCATGACAGGTACCCCGGCTGGGGTCGGGCCGCTTGTTGAGGGTGACACCTGCTTGGTTAGCATCCACGGACTTGGAAAAATTGTCTCCAAGATTGGTCCGCGGCTGTGAAGAAATGAAACTGCGACCACCGAATTTCTTTCGGCCTTCGACTTCAATGAGGTCACTCTGGAGAGAGAGAGAGAGAGAGAGAGAGAGTCAGGAATTGCACGGCTCTGGCACGGTTAGTCCGTAACTCGCGTAACGCATAGACACTGCAAGGGAGAGATCGATGACGACACTTGGAACGCTAGATGAACTGCCGCGGGAGTATGTCGAGGGTCTGACGGCTCACAATCTCGTGCCGCTCTGGCCGAGCTTGCGGCGAGCGTTGCCTCAAGGTACGCCGCATCGCCGGACCAAGCCTATCATCTGGCATTATTCCGATGTCCGTACGCGCTTGTTGCAGGCAGGAGATCTCACTCCAATTGAAAAGGCGGAGCGGCGGGTGCTGGTACTGGCCAATCCGGGTCTCGGCCTTGAAAACATGCAGGCGACGGCGTCGATCTATATTGGTCTTCAGCTGATCCTGCCGCGGGAGACGGCCCCCAATCACCGGCACACACCGAGCGCCGTTCGTTTCGTGGTGGAAGGCGACGGGGGCTTCACGATCGTCGACGGCGAAAAGTTGCCAATGGAGCGCGGCGATCTAATTCTAACGCCTGCGCTGCTTTGGCATGAACATTGTCATGAAGGCTCAGGTCCCGTGATATGGCTCGATGTGCTCGATCTGCCGACCGTGCTGGCGCAAGAGGCGTCTTATGCCTTGGAAGGTGCGCCTCAGAAGATACGCAATCAGCCAGATCAATCACAGACACACTACCGCCGGGCCGGCCTCGTGCCGTATCAAGCGCTTCAAGGAATACGTGCGGCCTATCCGCTGTTGCGCTATCCATGGAAGGAAGTCCGCGAAGCGCTTCAGTCCATGGCTTCGGTTACTGATCGAGCCGAAATGGTGCAACTTGCTTATGTCAATCCGCAGACGGGCCTTGAATGCTTACCGGTGCTAGGAATTTCTGCGATTATGCTACGGCCTGGCGAAATCGCGCAACCGCGGCGACGTTCCTCTTCAGCGGTATTGCATGTTGTCGACGGCGAAGTTGACGCCGAGATCGATGCGGTCACGCTGTCAGCAACCGCTAGCGACACGTTGGCCGTGCCAACGCACGCGATGGTAAAGCTGACAAACAAATCGTCTAAGAAGGCCGCGTTCCTCTTCCAAGTCGATGATGCGCCGATGCAACGGAAGCTCGGGTTCTTCGAAATCTTCGACTAGGCGCTCAGATCGCGGTGATCTGAGGAAGGACGTTCATTGCCACTCCGAGCGTTGACTATTCGCTTTAGCGCGAAGAGTAAGCTGACCGAGTGGTGAAGCAGCGAAGGCAATGACAATTTAAGGTGCGTCGTACCGCGTACGGAGACCGCGCCGGGTAACGTAAGGCATGCTGTGGCTGGCAAATTGCCAGTCTTCGAGAAGCAAATGCACAGCACCAAAAACGATTGAAGAAACGCGGAGAGGGAAAATGCTTCAGCAATCGAGCGGGCGATCAATCGTCCGAAACGCAATCCTTGCTTCTCTTCCGCTGCCGGATCTCGCTGCCGTGGGTGAATACCTTGAACCGATTGTGTTGAAGGAGCGCATGATAATTCAAGAGCAGAGGAAGCGCGTTGACCATGTTTACTTTATCGAATCCGGCCTCATCTCGCACAGAATCGGCTCTGGAGGAAGTTTGCTTGAAGCTGCGATCGTCGGATATCGGGGCGTAATCGGCGCTGCATTTTTGTTGGGTGGATATCCTCCGGTCCATCAATCCGTCGTACTGTTTCCCGGAAGAGCCCTCAGGATACGGGTCGATGAATTGCGTCGATTGATGGACGAGCGTGTTCAGGTTCGAGAGGCGATCGGACGCTACCTCCAGGCGTTCGCGGTGCACAGTACGCAGACCGGATTCTGTGGTGTACGACATAGCTGCGAGCCGAGGGTTGCGACTTGGCTATGTCTGACATGCGATGCCATTGGTAATTCTGTGCTCCCCGTCACGCACGACTATCTCTCGACGGTATTGGGATTACGCCGTGCAAGTGTGACCGGAGCGCTTATTCGATTTGAAGAGAGACGATTAATTCGAAAGACGCGGGGCGTGCTGCATGTTGACGATCGCAAGGCCATCGAGCCTGAATGCTGTAGTTGTTATGCAGTCGTGGCAGCAGCTTACACGTCGTCCGAAGAGACTAGCTCCTTTTATGTCGATAATTCTCTGAAGCAACCGCGTTTTGGTTCAACTGCGCGATCGCAGAATACGAATAGTGCGTGACCGAGGCGGTCGGTCAATCCATGCATTCTTGTGGCGCCCGTTATTTCGCTTTGGCATCTCCAGTGGATCTTTCACAACTGAACATCTTGCCGAGAGTGCCAACGGCGCCGGCGTTGCCTTCTCGGGACAATTGGACTAGTTGCATACCGGTAGAGGGGAGCCTCGTTTAATGATCGTGGACAAGTTGATGAATGAGAGGGAAGAGTTCTTACCGACGAATGCTCGGTGCTCCTCGCGACGTTCATGAAGGTGCGCGATCGCAAGGCTCGTGCGGAGATCGTCAAGTTCGCCGAACGATGCAGCCATTTCGATCGCGGCGGCGTCGTTGCGTTCGGGCAGAACGCGCGGCGGGATGACGTGCCAAAGTGAATGATTAGGAAGTGCGCCAAAGCGAAGTCGGGCGCTCGTGACCGCGGTCATGGATCCCCATGGCAACAATGCCGGAGCCGAAGGCGATGGCCCATGCCGGCGTCGCCGTCTTCGCGATGGAAATTGATGCCCCGCATCACCTCGTGGGCAGCTGATGCCACTTCGGCATGGGAGGCGTTCAACAAGTCGTCTCGAAGACTAGCGCGCCACTCTGCCGCGGCAGGCTCCCGGCTACGCGCTTGCTCCGCAAAGCGATCTTCGGCAGGGCGGCTGCCAGCACTTCGGATGCGGGGCGAGGTTGAGCTGGCAGTGAAAGATTTAGTACCGCTGTTAGCCTATTGAGCCAAAGATCGAATCGATGACCGCGACCCAGTCGAGATTGCGGATGATTTGTGCGGAGACCCGACTTGGAGACGATAATTTCTAGCTTCGATGCGCACAAGCACTTGCGCGCCACAATGACGGCCTGCAGCTGGCGAGCCGGTTGGCGCTCGCTGCTGATCCGGGCCTACGAGGATCCGGCAGAGGCCGAGGAATTCGTAACTCCCGCTACTCGCGATCATTTGATCGTTCTCGTTACCGGTGGCTCCTGCGACGTGGAGGTCCGCTATCGCAACGGTTGGCAGCACGCTCATTCCGAGCCGGGTCACATTGGTATGACGGCTCCGGGACAAGCCGCTACACTGCGATGGCGGGGTAATACGACACACAGCAACCTGCAACTCCATCTTCCGGCCGCGACCATCGAACGCGTCGCACGAGAACTCAGGCGTAAAGGTCCCGCGGCCCCGATCTTGCCGAGCGGCATCGGAAGCAGCGATCCCTTGGTTAGCCGGCTGATGCTGAGCCTGAGCGCTGCGTTTCAAGAATCCGCGCCAGACCTTTATGCTCAGACTGCGGGAGAGATGTTGGCCGCCCATCTCTTGGTCAGACACGGCGGCTACGGGGAGCTACACTACCGCAATACGAGCGACAGCCGGCTGCGCGACGTCGAAGACTTCATGCGCGAGAATCTCGCGTCCGCAGTGAGTCTGGAGGATCTGGCGCGCGAGGCAGGAGTCAGTCGGTTCCACCTGCTGAGATTGTACAAGAATCTGTATGGGCAGACTCCCCTACAGCGTCTGACCTTCCTTCGCATGGAAGAGGCGAAGAGCCTCTTGAAGGGCCGGAACGAAACGATTCCGACCATTGCCGCCAGATGTGGATATGAGAATCCATCGCATTTTGCGACAGCCTTTCGGCGGGTGGTGGGGGTGACGCCGAGCTCCTATCGCCGATAGATCCATAGCAGGATCGACGAAACTGGGGGCAATAACGCGGGCATCAAAGCAATCCCGCGAGCGACGGTCCCTTCGGGCTGCAATATAGATCTCGTTCCTCAACACGCTATTGGTGCAGGATGACATACGTTCTCAAGATAAATGGGAAGTCGCATAAGGTGGACGTGGACGGCGAGACGCCCCTGCTATGGGTGCTGCGGGACGTTCTCAAGATGACAGGAACGAAGTTTGGATGCGGTATGGCGCTTTGCGGCGCTTGTACGGTTCACATAGACGGCGCGGCGACACGATCTTGCATCACCACGGTCGACAGTGTCGGGGAGGCCGCAGTGACTACTATCGAAGCCATCGGCGAGACTCCTGCTGGCCGGAAGGTGCAGCGGGCTTGGCTCGATCATGACGTCGTTCAGTGCGGATATTGTCAGTCGGGGCAGATCATGGCGGCAGCTGCGCTGCTAGCGAGCAATCCACGCCCGACGGACTCGGAGATAAACGACGCGATGTCCGGCAATGTATGCCGATGCGGCACCTACAATCGCATTCGAGCTGCCATAAAATACGCGAGCGAGGGAGGGCGTTAACAATGCGGCAAACCACCGACACGCTCACGCGGCCAGTATCGGGCGCAGACGAAGCCAGAGTCTCTCGCAGAGCGCTCCTGAAGGTCGGTGCGACCGCGGCGGGGGGACTCGCCCTGGCGGTTGCCCTGCCGTCCTGGTCCATGGCTGATGGAAGCGATAGCGGCGCGGTCTTGAATGCGTTCGTGAGAATTGAGCCCGATGGCCGCGTACGCTTGACCATACCGTCAGTCGAGATGGGGCAGGGGGTCTATACCTCGCTCTCTATGCTCTTGGCGGAGGAGCTCGAAGTCAAGCTCGACCAGATCGAGGTCGAACACGCGCCTCCGAATGACGCCCTCTACGCCAATCCGTTCCTACATTTACAGGCGACAGGATTGTCAGCCTCGATCCGGGGTTTCTGGTTACCCCTTCGGCAAGCTGGCGCCGCGGCGCGCCTCATGTTGATCGCGGCGGCGGCCGGGCGTTGGAAAGTCGACCCGGCGGCCTGCACCGTCAAGGATGGAGTGGTTTTGCATCCGTCGGGCGCTAGGTCGCTGCCCTATCGAGACTTGCTGCGATCCGCGGCCGAATCGGGACCTCCCGCTCTCGATCGCATCAAGCTGAAGGAGCAAGGACAGTTCCGTCTCATTGGAACATCCCCGAAGAGACTTGAGGCTCCCGACAAGATCAGTGGACGAACGCAGTTCGGAATCGACGTGATGCTGCCGGGCCTGAAGGTCGCGGCTATAGCAATATCTCCGGTGCTTGGAGGAAGACCTAAGGCCGTGAACCAGCGCGCGGCACTCGCGATCAAGGGTGTGCATCAGGTGGTCGCGGTCGATGAGGCGGTAGCCGTCGTTGCTGACCATATGGGCGCTGCTAAGAAGGGTTTGGAAGCCGCCGCGATACAGTGGGACGACGGTCCTAACGCCTCGATAGATAGTAAGAAGCTCGTCGAGCAGCTGAAGAAGGCATCCGAAAGCCCGGGGGTCGTGGCGAGAAACGAGGGCCACTTCGAGCAGGCGTTCTCCGGCGCGGCTCGGCGTTTGGACGCGGTCTATGAGTTGCCGTTTCTGGCTCACGCAGCCATGGAGCCGATGAATTGCACGGTGCACTATCGGAAGGACATCTGCGAAATCTGGGTCGGCACGCAGCAGCCCACCGTCACGCAGGCGGCGGTCGCGACGCTCACTGGAATGCCGAAGGAAGCCATTGTGATCCACAATCAGTATTTGGGTGGAGGCTTCGGCCGTCGGCTTGAGCCAGATGGTACCCTTCTCGCGGTCAAAATTGCCAAGCAGATCGACGGTCCCGTCAAGGTGATCTGGAGCCGCGAGGAGGACATCCAGCACGATCTATACCGACCCTACTACTACGATCGGATATCGGCGGGTCTCGACGAGGCGGGAAGACCTATCGCGTGGCACCATCGGGTATGCGGCTCTTCGGTCGTGGCCCGGTTTGCTCCGCCCCTGTTCAAAAACGGTTTGGATTTCGATGCAATCGAAGGGGCTGCCGAGCCGCCCTACGCAATTCCCAACATTCTCGTCGAATACGTTCGGGCCGAGCCGCCCGGCATTACGACCGGGTTTTGGCGAGGTGTAGGACCGGTACACAACGTCTTCATCGTCGAGAGCTTCATGGATGAGCTGGCGACCGCGGCCAGGCAGGATCCCGTCGAATTCCGCAGGAATCTTCTAGCTCACAATCCCCGAGCTTTGGCGGTCCTGAATCTTGCCGTGCAGAAGGCCGGCTGGGGTAAGCCGATGCCTCCCGGAAAGGGCAGGGGCGTCTCACTTCAGTTCGCATTTGGAAGCTACCTTTCGCAAGTGGCGGAGGTGGCCGTCGACGAGAAAGGAAATGTGAGGGTGGAACGTATCGTCTGCGCGGTGGATTGTGGATTGCCGGTCAATCCGAAGATGATCGACGCCCAAATGCAGAGCGGAACGATCTTCGGACTCACGGCTGCGCTGCGCGGCGCGATAACGATCAAGGACGGCCGAGTCGAACAAGGCAATTTTGACTCTTATCCGCCGCTGCGCATCGATGAAACGCCACCAATCGAGACCCATATAGTGGCGAGCACGGCTGATCCTGGCGGCTTGGGCGAAGCGGCTACAGCCGCTGTGGCCCCCGCGGTCACGAATGCCATTTTCGCGGCGACGGGGCGCCGCATCAGAAGGCTGCCGATACAGCCGGCCTAAGAGCAAGGCCTAGGCGGGTGGAGGCATGAGCGCTCTCGATGTCGCAATGCTCGCCGGGTTAACCGCTGCCGCGTGGTTCGGATCTTCGAAAGTTTGCGCAATAATCGGCGGGTGTGACACCCAGACGCTCGCTGAATACGACGCGCGTCCGGTCTGCCGTGCCGAAGCCGCAGTCAGGCAACGCTGGCTGCAGCCAAGCTCAGGCTCGGCTACACCAAGATCGTGGCGCCGTTTGATGGTGTTACCGGCGAGCGGCAGGTGCAGCCGGGCGACTACGTCGATATCGGCAGCAACTTGATCAATGTCGTGCCGCTGCCGAACTCTAAGCTGGCCACTTCACAGACAGGACGCAATCCGCATGAGCCCAGAACCGATCATAGGATTTGCCGGTCATGTAATCGAAGGATGCTCAACTGATGCGCAATCTTCATCATTTGCCTGCCCCTGGGATAGATGATCTGGGTGGCAGTAGAGCGCAGGCAGAACCCATCGACAGGCTGTTTCGAGGTTCTACAATCCAAGGTCGCTCAAGTCTGGAGCTGAATTGGGATGGGCTTATCGTTGAAAAGCGCACCGCGCCACCGGTGGACCAAGCAGAGGGCGTTCTCGACCATCACCACGCCGTACTCTGGCGAGGAGAACCACTAGTAACCGAACGAGAATACCGGCCTGGCAGGTTCACTCGCCTCGTCAAACGACCCGGCACTCTTTCCTTGGGATTGGCCGGGCGAATGCCCGCACTCCGGGGGCGGGGTTCCCTTAATGCTGTTGCGTGTGTGATTGATCCAGCGGCTGCTAAGCGCGTGATCAATGAGTCAGATGAAGGCGCGTCAGGCAAGCTTTATGAGCATATGGGAACGGCTGACAGAGCGCTGGCAACTCTCATAGACCTCGCAGCGTATGAGGTTGACGAAGGCGGGACTAATGGGCGCCTCTACGGAGATTCTCTCACATACGCAATAATCAGCAGATTTCTTCACATCGCTTGTTTCGAAGGAGCCATAAAGTTGGCAGAACATCCACTACCCGCGCCACGCTTGCGCCGTATATTGGATAAAATCAAAGCCGAATTCGCTCGCGATTTAAGTCTCACCGAGCTTGCTGATGAGAGTGGATACAGCCGTGCTCATTTCCTTCGAATGTTTCGCGCGGCGACGGGCAAGACACCACATCAGTATCTGCGTGACGTTAGGCTTGAGCGCGCCCGCGAGCAACTTCAGACTGGCTCGGCGTCGATTCTGGAAATAGCGCTCGCGACCGGATTCGCCAGCCACTCCCACCTTACACGGCAGTTTCGCCGGCGCTTTGGCATAACGCCCGGTTCATTTCGCAGAACCGAATAGCACTTTTGTGCCAGATTGAGCTGACAGTGAAAGCTTGAGTATCGCTGATAGCCTACAGTTACGCCAAGCGTCACGTCCGAATAAGGTTCCACGTTCGGGCTGTTCAGGCAAAGCATCTGGCGCTCCATCGATGCTGCAAACTGGAGGTACTATGAGTGAGTTCAGGTTACTTATCGACGGCAAGCTGGTCCCTGGCGCGGCCGAACTGGCCGTGACCAATCCGGCGACCGAGGACGTACTTGCGATGGCCCCACGGGCAGATCGGGCGCAATTGGATCAAGCCGTCGCATCCGCCAAGGCCGCCTTCCCGACCTGGTCGAAGATGCCAATTCGCCAGCGTGGAGCGTTGCTCGTCAAACTGGCCGATGCAATGGAGGCGCGCAAAGACGAATTCATTAGGCTTCTCACGAGAGAGCAGGGCAAGCCCTTGCCGGAATCAGGATGGGAGGTAAACCGCGCGATCCACCACATGCGTCATGTCGCGACTATGGACCTGCCGCTCAAAGTGCTAAAGGAAGACGCGACGCAAAGGGTCATTCAGCAGCACGCGCCGCTGGGTATCGTCGCGGCGATTACCCCCTGGAACGTACCGGTCTTGCTTCTCATCGTAAAGACCGCGCCGGCTCTGTTGACCGGTAATACGATGGTGATAAAGCCGGCGCCCACAACACCACTGACGACGCTGAGATTCGGCGAGCTGTGCGCCGAGATACTGCCGCCGGGAGTGGTCAATATCATCGTCGACAACAACGATCTAGGCGACGTGCTGACCAAACATCCCGACATCGCCGCAGTCACCTTCACCGGCTCGACGGCGACCGGAAAGAAGGTCATGCAATCTGCTGCCGGCTCGCTGAAGCGGCTGACGCTGGAACTCGGCGGCAACGATGCGGCAATTGTCCTCGACGATGTCGATCCCAAAGAAGTGGCACCGAAACTTTTTGCTAGCGCGACCATATTTGCGGGGCAGGGCTGTATCGCCATCAAGCGAGTCTATGTCCATGACTCACAATATGACGAGATGTGCGACGAACTTGGCCGACTGGCCCGCGATATAGTGGTCGATGACGGCACAAAGCAAGGAACCCAAATGGGGCCTCTGCAGAACAAAGCGCAATTCGAGAGGGTGCGGGGTTTCCTGGAGGAGGCTAAGCAGAACGGCAAGATCGTGGCTGGTGGTGAGGTGTTGCCTGGCAAGGGCTATTTCGTTCAACCGACCATCGTGCGCGATATCGGCGACGATGCAAGGCTGGTCAAGGAGGAGCAGTTCGGCCCGGTCCTGCCGGTTCTGCGCTATGCCGATGTCGATGATGCGATCGCGCGAGCCAACGATTCACCCTACGGATTGGGCGGCAGCGTCTGGTCGGCAGACCTCGACCGTGCTGCGAAAGTAGCGGCGAAGATCAATTCCGGTACGATCTGGATCAATAAGCATCTCGATGTGCAACCCGATGTGCCCATGGGGGGATCCAAACAATCAGGCATTGGTACCGAAATGGGGCAAGAGGGGCTCGAGGAGTTCACCCAGCGCACCATCATCAATATGGCCTTGTAGGCTCGCTGTCATTCCCCGGATCCGCTTGCGCGCGAACGGCGGTCAGACCGCCGCCGTTCGCCACCCGGCACCAGCCGCTGTCGTGCTAGCCCCACGGTCGCGCGAGGGTACAAAAAGAAAAAGTTCGATGTCGTCGTCGGAGGCGTGCATATGGGTACGCTCCATTAGTTGGTTCTCCTGAGGTTGTCGTAACGGGCACAGTCGGCGATCGGCGCGTGACGCAAGATCAGCGCAGTCGGGGTGATGGTGCTGGCTGGTGGCATCGGGTCGCGTCGGCGGGGCTAGGATGCTGAGAACGCGGCGGAATGGACGCCGTGAGCGACTACCGCAAAAAGTAAGATCGCGGCCAGCCCATCGGGCGAGTCATCCTGGCGCCAAGCTTCAATACACACCGATCGTCTCCGTTTAGCCCGGAGCGTCCAATTCCGTGTCCGCAGACTTGGTTTGACCCTATTTTGAAAGACCGGGCGCGATCCTTTCCCCAGATCCAGCTTCGCTATCAGACGGAGTTGCAAAACTTCATTCAGGATACCGATGGCGTGACCGTCGATTTGGTCGATCAGGTTACCGGCAGATCTCAGCAAATTCAGGCCAAATACCTCGTCGGCTGCGACGGCTCAGACAGCTTGGTGCGCAGTCTGCTTGGAATCCAGGTTCGCGGACAGCGGCATCTTGATTGGTCCTTGAATGTCTATCTGAGGATTCCGAACTTCAAGTACCTGCACCGGACCGAGCCGGCTTTCCGCTATGTGTTCGTCGGTCCGGAGGGCACTTGGTCGTTCCTGACCATGGTTGACGGCAAGGATTTGTATCGGTTGCAGCTTATCGGCGTCGATAAGAGTGCTTTAGAGACGGCCGATAAGCACGGAGCCCACCGTCATGGCCGCGGACACTATCTCAGGCTACATTCAAAGGCTCCTTGACCGCATTGAGTTCAAGCAGACTGCCTACGCGTTGGACCGCGATTCACGGGAAGCCGCTCTTGCCCGATTCCTGAAGAGGGTTTCAGGTAGTGATCAAGAGGCGGCCGAGGAGGAGCGCCGCTTGGCTGCATAATCTTGAGCCGCAGTGCACGGTTATGGAACGACCGCTCGTGTCGCAAAGCGGACGGGCAACAAGTCGGGTCAGGTCGCCCCGGTACATCCGTTCTTGGCGCAAAACGACGTTCGTTGGAACGCTATTGTCGGCGATGCGGCCGCAAGGCGACATCGCAGGGCGGCGGTTCTTGAGACAGAGCGACCTGTGGATTTGGTCGATGCCGCTCAGTCAGCAACCGCAGAGCCGCGGCGCGACATGGCTTTCTCCTGGCTCACGGTTGAAAGATGCCACCTCGGGGCTTAGGCCAGTATTCGAGACCGTGCGCACCGGCGAGATCCCGCCGTCGCGGGTGGACCGTGTATTCGGTGTCACCACCTTCGAGCCGGGGTGGTGGCGACGAGCGTGGCCGATCGTTCAAGGGCGCACAACCAGCAATGGCTGCACGTTTGCGCCACCTGCCATCAGGGGATTCGACGGCTCGAAATGCTTATGCAGCTCTCGCTTCCTGACGAGCGCGCGCGCACCGGCAAATGCACCCGTCAGGCTTTCGGCTCGCCGGAGTGCGACGTTGAAGAAGGCGTCACCGAAATAAGTCCACTTCGCCTTGTCCTCGCAACCGAACGACGGATGATCGGAGTCGGCAGCCGTGATGACCAAGACGTCGGGATTCGCGAGACGAGGGATGAAGACTCCAGAGTAACAGGCCGAGATAATCACCACCTTGTGGCGCACGCCGGTCGCTCCAAGCATCTCTGCGAGACGGGACGGTGTGAGTATTTGCGTAAGCCGCCCCGCCTTGATTGCAAGGCCGTCTGGCGAGCCATGCGAGGTGAGAATCAAGAACAACACGTCTTTCTCGGCGTCCAGGCGGCCGGCTGCAACCTGCAACGACTTGGCCAGCGCTTCGGTCGTAGCGCTGCCACCTTTTTTCGAATTGTACTGCACCTCGATCGGGCCAGTTTCGAAACGATCCGCGACGACCTGGGCTGCACCGGTCGCCTCGCTTCGGAACACGCTTTGATCGCCGAAAAGGCCAAAGGACACCACGCCGACCTTGTGGACATCCTCGGTGGTGTGCACTGTCGAAACTGACAGCACGACGGCCAAGGCAAGAGCGATGAGCGGCGCGCCAAGCCGCCAGATCCAGAACTTCGAAGTCATGGCGTCGGAGATCATGGTGAACCTCGCTTTGAGATCGCCGCCACAGTACGGCGGGCCAGAACGAAGATAGCGGGACTACACTGAATTTCCATCGCCATAGATCGCACCGTGACCATCTCAGCCACCGATCATCTGCGCGCCGAGTTCAACACCAATGCTTGGTCGGGACGCATGGAGGGCGGCTATCCCTTCGCGCCGTGGAGCACGCGAAACGAAGAATTTCAGAACGGCTCCTCCGGTCCTGCGGGAGTCGCAAAATCGGCAGCTATTGGCGCAAAGCGGGACATTCGAGTTGATGACGAGGTCGCCTAAGAGCCAACAGGCGACACCAAGGATTTGCGACTCGACCCGGCGACCGCGGTCGGACCTCTGGAACTCCCTGGACCTGCGGCGGTTGTAGCGCACAGAGGGCCTCATGCATGGACATGGTCACACGCGTTCGCGGTTCGGATGCCGTCCCGTCGGGCCAAGTTTCTCCGGTGAGCTCACACAACGAGTGGGGCACGCTGGAGGAAGTGATAGTCGGAAGGCTTGAGGGTGCGGTTATCCCGTCCGATCATCCGGTTGTCACCTGCAACATTCCGGGCATGGCGGCGCGTGCCCAATCGCTGTTCGCAGGCTTCCGTTACCCAAAGATCATGATCGAACCGGCTCAGCGTGAGCTTGATGGCTTGGTTGCGCTGCTACAGTCGCTGGGTATCATCGTAAGGCGGCCGGACGCCGTCGACCACAGGAAGCGCTTCAGCACGCCGGAATGGTCCTCGCGCGGCTTCTGCAATTCCTGCCCGCGCGACAGCATGCTCGTGATCGGCGACGAGATCATTGAAACCCCAATGGTTTGGCCCTGTCGGTACTTCGAGACGCATTCCTATCGTCCGATTCTGAAGGACTATTTCCAACGTGGCGCGCGGTGGACGAGCGCGCCCAGACCTCAACTGACGGACGAACTGTTCGACCCAGAATTTCGCGTCCCCAAGAAAGGCGAGCCGATCTCATACATCCTCACCGAATTCGAGCCGGTCTTTGACGCCGCCGACTTCTTTCGCTGCGGGCGCGACCTGTTCGTGACCCGCAGCAACGTCACCAATGCGTCTGGTATTGAATGGCTGCGTCGCCACCTTGGCGACGGTTATCGCATCCATGAGATTGAGAGCCGCTGTCCCAATCCAATGCACATCGACACCACCATATTGCCGCTTGGGCCCGGCAAGATTCTGATCAATCCCGAATACATAGACGTCAACCACCTTCCGGCCATCCTGAAAGGATGGGACATCCTCGTGGCCCCCGAGCCCGACCCAATAACCGATCCTATGCTCAGGATCACTTCGCTATGCGGGAAATGGCTCAACATGAACGTACTGATGGTCGACGAGAAGCGCGTCATCGTAGATCCACATCATACTGCAATGACGCGTGCGTTGGAGAATTGGGGATTCGAGCCGATTCTCTGTGGGTTCTTACACTATGCGGCATTTGGTGGCGGCTTCCATTGCGCCACGCTCGACGTCCGACGGCGCGGCACGTTGAAGAGCTATTTTTGAGCCGACTTCCAATACGTCTCGTCGCACCGTTCCGCCTAAGTGGTGATTTTCAGTCCGATTATGCCCAATAGAATAAAGCCGATACAGGTAAGCCTAAGCAACGTCAGGGGCTCGTTAAATAGATAGATGCCGAGCGCCGTGGTGCCAACAGTGCCAATGCCCGTCCACACCGCATAGGCCGTACCGACCGGCAGCGACTTAAGCGCGATTCCGAGGAACCCAATACTGGCCGCCATAGCGACGACTGTGCCGATTGTCGGTAAAAGGCGTGCGAAGCCTTCCGTGAATTTGAGCCCGATCGCCCAGGCGATTTCACACAGGCCAGCAACGAGCAGGAAGAGCCAAGCCATGGGAATGCCCCTAAAACGCTTGAACCACGAGCGATCTCTCTCAGGGTATGCTCCAAATCAATGCTTTGAAAGTTTGTAGTAGGATCGGGCTAGGGCCGCCCCAAAGAGATCGAGCATTGCCGCCACACCGTCTTGGTCATCTGCACCCCTGCACTGCTAACGGCGTAAGAATCGGCTTGGGGTCAAAATGGGGCCTCGCGGAGCCGGCCGCTTTTGGCGCGAAGCGGACGTTCGGCAAACGGGCCATTTCCGCTGAGTGCCAGAGATCAAGGATCGCTCGAAATTAAAGAAGGCAGAAATTTGACGGAGCCCCGCAAGATGGATCCCGCGAGTGTGAGCTCTGTGTTTTTGGCTACAAGCCGATGCCAGCGAACCCAATCACTTGTAGAAGATGTAGTCAGCTGTGTAATCGGCACGCCGCTCTGTTCCGGCCGTGGGACACGCGCCGGTTGGGCCGACTCCGCCGGAGGTATTGACCCGTTGGACGAAACGCGCGCCTCCAAGTACCCCCGATCCAGAGGATGCTGCCGACAACAGCAGCCAAGGAATCGCGCCCGTCTGTGGAGCGGGCTCACTCGCTAAAATCTTGCCAACGATCTTCGAGCCATCGGAAGCTTCCCAGGTCGGGCCGGCGTAGTGCTTGGCGAATGGTTTGCCCTGCGCGTCGATAAGTTCGGCCTCGGGGGCCTTGAAGCTCCATTCGCTACCGCCCCCTTTGACGGTGCAGACATATATCTGAACGCCTTTCGCGGTGTACTTGCCGACCAGCGGTGCGTCCTGCGGAGGCGCAAGTTTGGCCGGAATATTCTGAGCGATCGCGGGAATCGCGAAAAGCGAAAGAGCAGCAAAGCTGAACAGAAAGCGGGTGAGCATGAAGTTGTCCTCGCAAAGTTTACAATCATGCGGGCTGAGATGTTGTCGTCGCCGATCTTGTTCGCGTCGGCAACGACAACCGTCCGATGCCTGCGCCTTTTTGCAGAGACGATGCCGCCGTCGCGTCCGGTCGCGGCGCCGATCTGTCGAACTCTTGATTGTTGTCGAATGCGGCTCACATCGGCGGCGTGATGCCGTCACGACCGACCAGCACGCGCTTCGATGATAGTGTGCCGTCGCTCTGTTTCGCGACGAATGCAATGATCTTGGCGCCAGCCGTCAGTTCGCTCTTTGCGCCATCCACAAAGTTGACGATCGGCGTATCCGGGGAAACGATGACTTTCTTCTCGCCGTCCTTGTACTTGATCGAGAGGGATTTGCCGTCATTGCCATCGACTTCCTGTGCGACGGTCGCGTTGGTCATCGTGCTGTTCGGGCGCAAGTCATACTGGCGAAAGCCTTCTGCGGTGCCACGCGCTGACTCAGGAAAAATATGGATCGCGATCGCCTTCTGGCTGCCGTCGGGTAGGGGCATTCCGGTGACGCCGACGTAGGAGCCGGGCTTCACGTCAGCGAGCGTGGTCTTGACGAGACCTGTGACGACCACGTCGCTCGCCAGGCCGATCTTCTGCGTTGTACCGTCGCGCGCCGTAACTGTGAGTTTGTTGCCGTCGACGTTGTCGATGGTTCCGCGGATCCGTGATGGTCCTTGCTGCGCGGCCACGGGGAACACGTTCAGCAGAGCGCACAGGACTGTGGCGGCAAGTAGCTTTGGAGTGGTGTTGGGCATGAATGACCTTCTTTGGCGGGTGGAGGGTGATACCTGTTCAACCCCCGCTTTGGGGATCGCGATTGATCGTAGTGCCGGCGCGAGCCTCGCTATTGGGGCCAGCCCTCATACGGTCTGACTGGTCCATCCAGTGAAGTCCGGGATGATGGTCGAGCGCATGGCCGAGATTGTCTGGAGCGATGCAGCGAGCGGCAGGTCACCGAAAGCGAGTTGGCGCATGACGTATGTAACACCAGCCTCAACGATCTGGCTTTTGAGCGTTTCTCGCACCGTGGAAGGTGATCCGACCAGGCAGAAACCGTCATCCAGGGCTTGCTCGAACGAGTTCGGCAGATTCGACGGAACGGGCAAATTGCCAACGCGCGACAGAAAGGTGAATGTCTTGAACCAGCGCGCGTAGGCGGGAGCGGCCAGAGCACGCGCCTCAGCGTCGGACCCGGCGATCACGACAATGCGAACCATACCAAGCAGCGGCATCAAGTGCGGCGGCCGAGCCACCCAGTTTGCCCGGTACGCATCCGTAATTGCCCGGATCGCGCTGCTCTCTCCGACACAAGCGATGTTGATCGAGTTCTCCGCAGCCCATCGGGCTGTTTCCGGCTTCATCGCCCCGTACCACAGCGGTGGATAGGGCTTTTGGAAGGGTGAGAGCGTAATCGGCACGTCGGAGATGCTGAAATGGCGGCCCGTGTAGGTAAGCGTATCGGTTTCCATGGCCTTGAGAACAATCTCAGCCGCTTCATTGTAGCGATGTTGTGCGTCTGCGGGCGAAACACCGAAAAACGAAAGTTCAAGTGGGACGGCGCCGCGGCCAATGCCAAGATCAAGTCTGCCCCCGCTCAGCTGATCCAGCATGCAGATCTCTTCGAAAGCGCGTAGTGGGTGATAGAGATTCAACAGCATCACCAACGGTCCGAGTCGCAGTGTTCTGGTGCGTTGCGCGACGGCGGACAAGAACAAGTTGGGTGAAGCCGCCAGACCATGTGGTGTGCCATGATGCTCTGCGACGTGATAGGCGCGAAAGCCAGCCTCGTCGCACGCCGCGGCGATTTCCAGTCGGTCGTTGTACTGCTGGCGAAGGCTCCCGCCCGCATGATCCAGATGATCAAAAATGCCAAAGCTGACGGTCGGTGAAGTTGCGAAGTCCATGGCCCCTTCCTTTCAGCCCAACAGTTGCGAGTTCACATCATCCAGTTCGTCGCCATTGGCGCGGTCGTAACAAGTTCACGGGAATGTTTTCAACACGAGGCCATTCGTCACGTGTCGGTGACCGTGTTGCGTTGCGTTCTCTTCGGTCGAACTGCTCAAGGCAACGCAATTTTTCCGGCGTGGCCAGTCACGGAGTGTGATCGATGAAGAGTACGAGGATAGTCGTGGCGTTAACCGCGAGCGGCCTCGCATCAATACCCGCGGCTCAGACAAAACCTCCCAAAGAGCTTCGGAACGGTCGCGAGGACGAGGGCGCCGATCGCCGTGGTGTTGCGCTTTGGCGGTCGGCGTTTACGTTCTTCGTGGAAGCCTTTGCCGCATATGCAGCTTCGATGCATCCGAGCACGGCATTTTCCGTTGAGGCTGCCCTGATTGCCGCAAAGCGCATCTACCCGTGGCCGGCAGGCCGCACGCCGATCACCGCCGAGCATGAGCGTGGTCCACATCCGATATTCGGGCCTGGTAATGCCGTCGAGCTTGAGCACGTTGCGGCGATTCCGGCCATCGAGGTCGCCGGAGTTGGTTGAACTCGTAACGAGAAAATACCACGAGAAACCTGATGCGATTTCGGTGCTTTTGGCTTCACAACGAGAACGGCAAGCGTGATGAATCCGAAAAACTCTTCCAAGGAACCCTTGAACGATCAAGAACGCGAGGACAGGTGGTCGGAGGTCACCCTCGGAGAACGCTATGTCATCCGAACGACTTCAGAAGAAGTGAACGGTGCCTATTCGATGCTGGAGGTTGTCGCGGATCCGCGAAACGGTGTGCCCATGCACGCTCACGATAGTGAGGAAGAGCACTTCATTATTCTGGAGGGAAAAGCGCTCATCGCAAATGGAGACAGTCGAGCGGAGGTCGGTGCCGGTTCGTCCGTCACCATCGGAAGAGGCGTAGCGCATGCCTGGTGCAATCCTTCCGAAGATAATCCCCTCCGGATGCTGGTGCTCTTCACCCCGGGAGGACTCGAAGAACTGTTCCGAAGAAATGCCGGAACTGAGCCTACCGACATGGTCGCCCTGGCCGCTAAATTCGGCACTCGGATCACGGGCCCTGCGCTGTTCGACAACCTTCACACGATATCGTCGCCTCGGCCCTGAAGGCAATCTGGGTCGTACCTGGTCAACATGGGCATAGCAGTGCCTGAACGAGGCTACATGCCAAACGTATTCGGCCGTCACCAGTCTGGTACTTGCACTTATTGCCATTCGTCGCGCCGCGGCTTCATCGAGGGCGCCGCTGCCCTTGGCGTGGCTGCTGCCTTGTTCGCGAAGCCATCAGCGGCGGCACCGAGCACGATGCTGATCGACACCCATCACCACTTCTTTCCACCGGCCTACCAGAAGGCGTGGCTCGAATTGGAAGAGGCGCGCCAAGTGCCGCACTTTCCCTCTCAGGTGGCCTGGTCCAAAGGCAAGGCGATCGAAGCGATGGACGAGGCGGGCATCCGAACCGCGGTGTTGTCGATCGCGTCGACCCCCGGGGTCTGGTTCGATCTCGATGCCGAGAGGGCCAGCCAAATGGCCCGTGACTGCAATGATTATGCGGCCGAATGGATGCGCGAGAAGCCCGGCCGCTTTGACCTGTTCGCGACGCTGTCGATGATCGACATCGAGCGAACGCTCAAGGAAATTGAATATGCATTCGACACCTTGAAGGCGGACGGCGTCGGTCTCCAGTCGAGCTACGGGGACAAGTGGCTGGGCAATAGCAAATACAAACCGGTGTTCGACGAGCTCAATCGGCGGGGCGCTGTCGTATACGTTCATCCCCTCGTTGCCGACTGTTACGGCACCCTCAGCGTCGGCACGTTTCCTGCGGTCATTGCAGTTCCACACGACACCACGCGATGCGTCACCAGTCTCCTGCTCTCGGGCGGTTTTGCACGATGGCGCGAGATCCGGTGGCTGTTCTCACACGCCGGGGGAACGATCCCGATGATGGCCGGTCGTATCGACGCCTTCTATGGGAAACGTCCGAACTTGAAGGAGTTCGCGCCCGAGGGGATTCTCGGTGAACTGCGGCGGCTTAACTACGACACCGCCAACGCGACCAGCGCGCCGACGATGGCCGCTCTGACCAAGCTCGTGCCCGCGTCTCAAATCACCTACGGCACCGACTATCCCTATTTCGGCCTGGGCCAGTTCAAGACGTTGGAAGACGCTGGTCTGTCCGCCGTCGAGTTGGAGTCCATCGGCAGCGGGAATGCCACCCGCCTCATTCCGCGACTTCGAAGCTGAAGCGCAAGGGCGGACGTCGTCACGCTCTTCCGCGCCCAACCCACCCCAAACTGAGACACCCAAGTCGGATTGACTTCCGGCAATGCCGGATCGCGTTCCACACCGAGATTCACAGCAGGAGAAGTACATGAAAGTTCTCATCGTTTCGACGCCCGCGACGGGTCATCTCAATCCGTTGCTACCGATCGGCCGCAGCCTGATGGAAGAGCATCACGAGGTCGTGTTCTTGACCGGAAGCGCGCTGCGTCAGCGCATCGAGGGCACTGGCGCAAAGTTCTTGGCCTTTCCACCGGAGGCTGATCTCGATCTTCGCGACCACCATGCGGTCGTCCCTGAGCTGAAGGAGATCGCCCCAGGCCCGGAATGGCTGCGTGTTGCCCTGGAGCGCATCTTTGTCGACACCATTCCCGCGCAGTATGCCGGGATGCGGCGGGTCCTGCGCGATGTTCCGGCAGATATCATCGTTGGCGATGACATGATGTTCGGCGTCGTCCCGATGCTGCTTGGGCCGCGCTCGGAACGACCGCCGATCGTTCTTTGCGGCACCTCGATCCTGCACTGGCGACGCGATGACGGCGCGCCACTTTTCCTGGGCCTGCCGCCGGCGAGCAACCAAGCGCAGCGCGACGAATATGCGGCGATCGCGCGCGATTATGACCGGATCGTCAACCAACCAATCGCGCTTCGCCTGAACAAGATCCTGAAAGAGCTTGGTGTCGGACCGTTGTCGACGGGCATGTTCGAATCCGTCGTGGAGCTCGCCGATGCCTATATGCAGCTCTCGGTTCCGGGCTTCGAGTATCCGCGTGACGTTCCGGCCACGGTGCATTTCGTCGGCACGCCGCCGATCATGCCGAACCAGGTGCCGCTACCGTCCTGGGCGCGCGATCTGGATGGCTCGCGCAAGGTGGTGCTGGTCACCCAGGGAACGGTGGCAAATCATGATTTTGGCCTTCTGGTCCGCCCCACCCTGGCGGCACTCGCGACGGAGCCCGACCTGCTCGTCGTTGCGACGGCAGGCGGTCGTCCAGTCGATGCGATCCCGGGTCCCATTCCCGATAATGCGCGAGTGGCAAGCTATCTGCCCTTTGAATGGATTTTGCCCAAGACCGACGTCTTCGTCACCAATGGCGGCTATGGCAGCGTGAACCAGGCGTTGAGCTTCGGGATCCCGATCGTCACCGCCGGGCTGACGGAAGACAAGGCCGATGTCAACGCGCGCATTGCGTGGTCCGGTGTCGGCATCAATCTCGCCACCAACGAGCCTGCGCCGCGCGCTCTTGGCGAGGCTGTCCGCACCGTTCTGGCAAAGCCTACCTTTCGCGCGCATGCGACCGCGATGGCCGCCGAGTTCGCAAGGCTCGACACCCGGACAGAGATGCTTCGCATCGTCAGCGAGACCGCACGGAGCGGCGCCTGGCTCAGGACATGGCGCGAACAGCCCACTTGGTGAGAGAGAGGCGATCCAGCAATTCAAGCGCCTGATCGCGTTTGCGAATCGTGAATTAACTACTGGATACTCCGAAATGGATGAGCATGCAGGCGCGGTGCTGAGAAATCCACCTTTCATAAGATTGAGTGGCCGGAGCGTGACATTGCCGCGATAATGCGGAGCACGGTCGATGCTAAAAGAGGTGGCATAGGCCGGGGGCCGGCATCCTCCGAACCGGACTGCATCGGCACAGACACAGCGCTTTATCTCACCAGCGCAGGACACGATGCCCAACGATGGCGCCAACGGCCGCCATGATGGCACAAGCCACTGCGTACCAGATCGCGACAAAAGCCGTGCCGTCATTCCTGCATGCCAGGGTATAGGCCAAAGCCCCGATAGATCCGGAATGCATTCCAAGGACTGCTCCCGCGAAAAGGGGCTGCGTCGGCGCGGCTTTCCGCATGAAGACGAAGGTCAGGATCATATCTGGCAGCGAAAGAAAAAGAATGTGGCCCACGCAGATGGCAACGGCAGTGTCGGTTCTCCCCATGATCGGAAACCCGGTTGGATCGAATATGACACCACAAGCCAGAAGAATGACCGCTGGCAATAGGGCGCATAGTGCGGTGGCGGATGCGCCGGGCGTCGCGGCGTAGAGCGCCACGACCGACGTCCCCACCGCCAGGGCGCCTGCGAAGACAACCTTGAACGCGAACGGCATGCGGACCGCCATATCGGCGAAGTCCTGGCGGATGCCGATGATCGAAAAGAGGAGAAGGAGCGCGAAGGCCAACGACGCGGCACCGGTGACCGCGAAGACGGCCTGGAGGGAAGCGCCCCGCCGCGGCGTGCCGGCCGTGCTCGCAAGGGAATGAATGAGGTCATCGGTGCTCGTCATGCCCGCTCCTTGAGCGTCGTGTGTTCATCGGAGTAGTGTCCGCAGCCTGCAGAAGACGGTTGATCGCGCGGTGTAGCGTCATCCGGACCACGCCCTCGCTGGTCGCAAGCTCCTGGGCGACGTTGCGGACGGATGCGCCTTCGACCGCAATCGCCCGGACGACCTTGCGTTGGCCAACCGGCAGCACCGCAAGGTGGCGATCCAGCTCCCATATTGAGCGATTGGTCTCGTCCGGCGGGGCAACCATTTCGAGCCAACCGTCAAGAGGCAGATCGACACGTCGCCGCGTGTCATTTCGGCGGTGGCGCACGAAATCGATGAGCTTGTAGCGAGCGATCGTGTGTAACCATGGCAGGAACGGGCGAGCCGGATCCCAGGTGTGCCGCTTGCCGTGCAGGCCTATGAGTATCTCCTGCACCAGATCTTCAGTCTCATGCGCACCGAAGCCCACGCGAATGAGACGCGGGGTAAGCGATCGACGCAGGCCAGTCGCAACTTCCTTGAGCATGCGCTCATATACGACGGCTTCGCCGCGCCGCTCGGCGCGCATGGCCTCTGCCCAGAGCTGCTCTCGCTCTTCCACAGTCATCGATTCGGCTCTCGCTGCTCTTCGCGTGAGAAATTCGGACCACAGCCCCGTGAGCCGGTCGTAAGAGCTGCATTCGTCCGAAGGACGTATCGGAGCGCATTGTGATCCTTTCAAGGAGAAGCGGCGCAAGCGGCCGACGCAGGGCAGTCGCAACTTCTTTGAGCATGCGCTCATATGCGACGGATGATCCTTCCCCTTCACGATGACGTGTTTGCAAGGGGCGCGCGCTTGCCATTTTCATAAGCAAGCTTATCAAAAAGATAAGCAAGCTTATCATAAGCTTACGTAGGAGAAGAACCATGGAGGTCGAATCCCCCACCCTTGGTTTTCTGCTGCACGAAGTCGCGCGGTTGCTCAGGAAAAGGTTTGAGCAGATTTCCCGCGAATCCGGGTTGACGCGATCGCAATGGCAGGCACTGGCCTACCTGGCCCAGAACGAAGGCATCAACCAAAGCGGATTGGCAGAACTCCTCGACATAGAGCCGATCACCCTTTCGCGCATCTTGGACAAGCTAGAGGCCTGCGTACTGATCGAACGACATCCGGATTCGTCCGACCGGCGGGTCCGGATCCTCCGGCTTGCTCCGGCAGCCCGGCCAAAGCTGACGCAGGCGCGCAAGCTCGGCGACATCACCCGCCGCGAGGCGTTGACTGGTCTATCCGAGGCGGACGGTTTGCGCCTGCTGGAGACCCTCAAAGTTCTGAAATTCAACCTCACCGAAGCGTGCGACTTCGGTGGAAAAACAGAAGCGAGCAAGCCATGGGTAGTACCGGCGAAGTAAATCCCAAACGGCACGGTGCCGACGTCGAAAAGGCCATCCTCCATAGTGATCCACCGGGCGCTGAGGACAAGGTCTATCGTTTGACGCGCCATCCGCCGGAGGCGAGGGATGCTCCAGACACTGATGCAGCCGCCGAGCCGACAGCGAAAGAGCGGCCGGATCGTCGCAAATCGTCTGGCGAACCGCAGCACCTGCCTCCGTCGGCCGCCCCGGGAGCACCGAAAAAATCGCGAAAGCGGATTTTGATGTTTGCCCTGTTGCCGGTGGCGCTGATGGTCGGCGGCTATCTCTATGTGACGGGGGGCGCTGTCATGTCGACTGACAACGCCTACGTCCAGGCCGACATGGTCGGATTGTCCACCGACGTTTCCGGGATTGTCACCGACGTGTTCGTTCACGACAACCAGAAGGTTGCGAAGGGCGACGTGCTGTTCAAGCTGGACGACCTGCCATTCCGGCTGGCGCTGGATCGCGCTGAAGCTCAGATCGGAAACACCCGGAACGATCTCGTCGCGCTGCAGGCCAGCTACCGCAACATGCAGAGTCAGGTCGAACAGGCCAAGACTGATGTCGATTTCAACAATGTCAACTTCAAGCGCCAGCAGCAGTTGATCACCAACGACTTCACCCCGCGGGCGACGTTTGACGCGGCCCGCAATACGCTGCAAGCATCGCAGCAGAAGCTGGCCTCGCTGGAAGCGCAACTTGCCGGAATCGCCGCAAACCTGAATAACGATCCGGATGCGCCGATTGAGGATCATCCGCGCTACAAGGATGCGCTGGCCGCGCGCAACGAGGCCGCGCGCCAGCTTTCCCATACCGTTGTCAAAGCACCCTTCGCAGGAATCGTGACCAACGTGCCGTCGTTGCAGCCTGGCCAATATCTCGCCGCCGCAGCAACAGCATTCAACATCGTGTCAACCGATCATGTCTGGGTTCAAGCCAGTCCGAAGGAAACGGAACTGACTTATGTCAAGCCCGGACAGAAGGTGACGGTCGACGTCGATAGCTATCCTGGCAAGCGATGGGTTGGCACGGTCGAAAGCATAAGCCCGGCGTCGGCATCGAGCTTTTCATTGCTTCCGGCCGAAAATACCAGCGGCAACTGGGTCAAGGTTGTCCAGCGCATTCCGATGCGCATCCGGGTCAACAATGCGCCTGACAAGCCGTCATTGCGCGTCGGTATGAGCGTGGAATTGAACGTCGACACCGGACACGAGCGCGGACTGCCCAGCTTCATCACTGACCTGTTCAGCTCCTCGTCCTCGGAAAGCGAAAATGACTGATTCCACCGCCGTCGAGGCTCGGCCGATCAACCGGCCGGCCATCACGGCCTGCGTGATCCTGGCCGTGATCATGCAGGCGTTGGATACCACAATCGCCAACGTCGCGCCTCCCTACATACAGGGGAGCGTTTCGGCCAGCGCCGATCAGATCAATTGGGTACTGACATCCTACATTGTGGCCGCCGCGATCATGACTCCGCCATCCGGCTTTCTCGTCAACAAGTTCGGGCGCCGGCAGGTCCTGATGGCGGCAGTCGCCGGCTACCCCGTCGTCACGGCCGGGCTCGTCATGGGCCCACGCGGTATTGGGACCATGGTCTGCATGTTCGCGGCCGGTAGGCTGATGGGGCGGATCGACACCAGGATACTCCTCGTGATTGGTCTGCTGCTGACGGCGTGGGCCCTCTTCGACATGACCGATTGGACCCCCGACGTCTCGCAATGGACGATCGCGGTGACCGGTTTCATTCAGGGCGCGGGACTTGGATTTCTTTTTGTCCCGCTAACCACTGTGACCTTTGCCACGCTTGCCCCAGAGCAGCGGCCCGACGCAACCGGTCTGTACAACCTCTCACGAAACGTCGGCTCCAGCGTGGGAATCTCCGTCGTTTCCTATCTTTTGACCAGGAATGGCCAAATCAACCACGCCATCATCGGAAGCCATGTCATGGCGGTTAATCCCGGATTCAGGAACAGCGTCATCGCGCACGCGTGGAGCCCATGGACCGCCTCAGGACGGGCCGCCCTCGATCAGGTCATCCAGAACCAGGCTTCCATCATCAGCTACATTGACGACTTCAAACTGATGATGGTTCTCTCGCTGGGCGCCATCCCGCTGGTGCTGTTGCTGCGGCGTGCTGCGTCGGAGGCAGGTAGCGACCATGCGATGGTCATGGAATGAAGCTGCATTGCGGCGCTCCACGACCATTGAACACAACGACTGTTAATGAGGAGGTACGCATATGAATAGAGTTCTTCTGGCGCTGGCGTTGCTCGCGAGCCTATCGACCGAAACCGTTGCTCAGCACGCTGGTACCGACCAGGACGAGAAGGCTTGCATCCACGACGTTGAGCGACTGTGTCGCAAGTGGATGGATCAAGGTGATTTTACCATTCTGGCCTGCCTGAAGGAAAATCGCGCCAGGCTACACCCGGCTTGCCGAGACGTGCTGATCAGACATGGGCAATAGCTGCGTAAGAGTGCAACCAATCGGATTTACTTCGGCCGGACCATGCGCACGACACCAAGTACGCCCTCCCGGGGGGCCTTGATGCGCATGAGCCAAAATGACGGCGCCAGCGATCACATCTTATCATTTTGATACTTACAGCGTTGGAGGCGGCCTCTCCGAATATGGGTTCGTTGTTCCAAGTTGGTCCGTGCCCGTATCAGTGCCTTCCGATGAACCACCCGCGAACGGAATGAGCAATAGTCCGAGCAATGCCACGCAAGCGAGGAGGGCCCAGGCTTCGTTGGCACTGAGCGCGAACGCGGCCTTTTCGACCATGGGACGCAGATAGGCTTCAATCGTGGCATCCGATACCTCCGGAGGGCGGTGGGTAAACAACATCAGGTCAAGCCCGATCGCCTGAGCCGCAGTCACATCGCCCGCAATCAGACGCTCGCGCAGAGCTTCGGCGTGCTCGCCGGTGCGGCCATAAAGGATCGTATCGATCAGCGCGATACCGATTGCGCCCCCAACGTTTCGCATCAGATTGAACAGGCTGCTTGCGTCGGGTACCTGTGATGCGGTCAGCGAACCCAACGCCAGCCTGGTCGGAGGCAGCAGGCAAAACATGATCGCAACGCCGCGCAAAACTTGCGGCCAGAACATTTCCTTGAAGTCGGCGACACGGCTCTCGAATGCACTGCAACCCAGTCCGATCGCGAGCAGACCAAACCCCACCGCCGATAACCAGCGGGGATCAAATCTGCTTTCCAGCGTGCCGGCAATCGGCGCGGTCACCAGCTGCGAAACGCCGGTGACGAGCATAATCGTGCCTATTTCAAATGCGTCATGATGTCGAACATAGGCAAGGAAGACCGGCATGAGATAGACCGAGCCAAACAATCCAACTCCGAGAAAGAAACTCAATGCGCAACCGATCGCAAACGAGCGCGATCTGAATGTCGATAGCTCGACCACCGGATACGCGGCCCCGAGTGTTCGGACGGCGAAGACAGTTGCCGCGGCAGCACTCAGGACGATCAGGATAGAGCAGAATGGAGAAAGCCACCCATGTTGCGGGCCTTCCTTCAGTCCGATCTCCAGGCTTGCAAGCGAAACCGCCAGAAGTGCGAGAGAAGGCACGTCGAGTGTAGTCAGATCAGAAAGCCGAGGCCGCTCGCTCGGGAGCAGCATTGGCGCGGCGAGTGCGGCGATCACGCCGGGGGCGACATTGATCAGAAACAGCCAATGCCAGGACCAAGCTTCGGTAATCCAGCCACCGACCACCGGCCCGATCGTGGGCGCCAGCACGGCCATGATGCCGGCCATTGTGGTGGCAACGGGATGCAAACGGATCGGAAACAGCAGGAAGACAGCGGAAAAAACTGCCGGAATCAACACGCCGCCAGCAAAGCCCTGAAGCGCGCGGAAGCAGACAAGTATCGTAAAACCGCCGCTGAACGCGCAACCGATGGAGGCGAGGGTAAAGAGGCTGATCGCAATAACGAACAGCCATCGCAGCGTCAGAGCGCGCGTAAGCCACCCGGTCAGTGGAATGGCGATGATCTCGGCGATCAGATACGCGGTTTGAATCCAGCTCATCGCCTCTCGCGATATGGCGAGTGTACTCTGGATCGTGGGCAGCGAAGTGGCGACGACCTGAATGTCGAGGATCGCCATGAACATGCCAAGGCACATCAGGACGAAGCCAAGCCACGTAGCCGCACTCGGCTCGGTAACCCGCTCAGTCATGATGCGCCACGCACAATGTCTCACGGGATGCGGCGAGGGCGCGGTTTTCGGCCCGTATGCGGATCGCGAGAACCGCAGCGTTGAGGATGGTGAAGACGACGGCCAGCAGCGGCAGACCTAGAACCAACGGAAGCACGGCGATCTCGCCAGCGACCACGGCATAGTTAGGATGCGACAGAAATCGATAGGGTCCCGCCGACACGAGCGGCTGTCCGGGCAGAACAATAATCCGCGTCGTCCATCGTGAGCCGAGCGTCCGGATTACCCAGAAGCGAAGGCACTGAAGGATAAGGTAGCCGGCCAGGGCAACGACATTCACCGGTTGATCGTGTCCGAACACCCACAGCGACAACAGCCAGGCTGCATGAACCGCGACGATCAGCGGATAATGCCGGGGTGCCGCCTCAACGGCGCCGCCGGCCAGGAGCTTTCGAGTGTTAGAGTGTGAATGGACGAGTTCGCCGGCGCGCTGCAGCGTGACTACGCCGAGGATGAGTTCAGAAAACGTCACGCAGCGTGCCGTAGCGTGACACAGCTCGCGGTGAAGCCGGGTCCGAGCGCCGTCAACAGCGACCGCGCCGGCAGCCCCTTCGCGCGAGCCAGCTCAAGCACAAACAATACCGTGGGTGACGACATGTTGCCAAAGTCGGCGATAGTCTGCCGTTCATGGGAAAGCGTTCCTTGGTCGAGCGCGAGCGCGCCTTCCAATGCATCTATAACCTTCGCGCCGCCGGGATGGCAGATGAACCGGTCAATGTCTTCCATCGAAAGGCGCATGCTGGAGAGAATTTCCGTCACGGCGGAGTTGAGATGCGTCGTGACGAAGTCAGGTATAGTGCGGCGAAAGATGACGCCGAATCCTTCCGGGTCGACATTCCATCCCATGATGCCAAGCGTATTCGGCCAAAGGTGTTCGCCGGCAGCCTCGATCTGCGTCGCGCCGCCATCGCCCGCGCGCAGCACGATTGCAGCAGCGCCGTCGCCGAACAGGCTCACGGCCACAATGTTAGCCTTGGTAAGTTCGTCCAGGCGAAGTGCAAGAGAGCAGAGCTCGATCGTGACCAGCAGCACGTTGGCGCCTGGCCGAGCCTGGGCGAGGCGCGACGCAATCGATAGACCCGAAACCCCGCCCGCACAGCCGAGACCAAACACCGGTACACGCATTACGTCGGACCGGAAACCCATCCGGCGGGCGACGCGCGCTTCGAGACTTGGTGTTGCGATTCCCGTTGAAGAGACGGTCACGACAGATTCGATATCGCCGCCAGTAAGTTGTGCGCTCACAAGCGCCTTCTCGGCGACGTCGACAAATAGCGCTTCAGCTCCTTCGAGAAAGGCCTCGGTGCGTTCCGGCCAGCCTCGTCGTTCGAGATACCAGTCGAATGGCTTGACGCCGTGACGCTTAACGATTCCGGTATTCGAAAAGATGCTTGAGAACCGTTCGAATTCAGGAAAGCGGGCGCCGAAGACATCCCAGGCTGCCGTCAGAACGTCCTTTTGCAAAAGCACGTGGGGAGGCACCGACGTTGCAAGGGAGACCAGGGCAGCCTTGGGCATCGAGGATCTTCGCGCTTCTGTCATCAGCATAAGAAACATCGGCGCGGTGCAAATATTTCGACGCTTGCAAGAAATGATCTAGCCGGACAGGTCACTAAAACTTGAATGGCGCTACGACTTCCCAGGTTTCGACTGCGACATGCAGAGCATGTTGTTCTGGTTGCGCTAGGATTTGTGACGTGCGGCAGCTCATGACCGAGCTCCGTCGTAAGCGCGCCGCATCGCCGGCAAATTGTGCACCTCTACGCAAGATATCTCGCACCCAACCACTAGCCTTCATGGCTGTACTGATCGTACAGCTTGGCAGCGTTGTCCCAGCGGATTGCCTCCATATAGATGTCGACATAGCGCGCCGCCGCCGCACCATAGTCCATGTGATAGGCGTGCTCGTACATGTCGAGCACCAGCACCGGACGACCGCCGGCCAGTGTCGTGGTGTGGTCCGCCGCCCATTGGTTCACAAGGCGCTTGTCGCGTGGCGAGTAGGACAGGATCACCCAGCCAGAACCGCCGCCTTCTGCCTTGCCCATCGCGACAAATTCCGCGCGCCAGCGCTCGAGGCTACCGAAATCACGGGTGATAGCCTCCGCCAGCGCGCCGCTTGCGCCGGCACCACCACCGAGTCCGTCGAAATATATCTCGTGCAGGATCATCGAGTTCGCGGCGATCAACTCTTCGCGCTTCAGGCCGTTGACTATGAAATTCGGCGCCTTGGTGAAATCGAGCTCGGCCAGCTGCGCGCCGATCGCGTTGAGGCGCTTTACGGCGCCAACGTAGTTATTCTCATAATGGCTTACGAGAACCTTCTCCGAGATGCCCTTGATCGACTTCGGGTCGAGTGACAGGGGTTTTGCTTGATATGGCATCGTTCTGGCTCCGTTCGGTTGGTTAGTTTGGGCGAATGCAGGGCTCGCCGCCAGCGTTGCTGCTGATGCGGCGGCAGCAACGAGTCCCGCTCCCTGAATGAAGCTTCGGCGTTCGGTTTTGATGGTCATGGGAATCTCCTTGGGTTGACGTCTCCCCGAAAGGTGCGCGGGGGCGGATGACTGGTTCGTTGTGGACTCATGGCAAGGGTGCGACGTCGCAGGTCGCAGACGCGATCGCGAACAGCACGCCAAGGAAGCGTGCTTGCCTCCTCATAAGGTCGCTTTTCGGTAGCACCGTCAGGCTCCCGCGGCGCGCGCCGGCCAGTTGTGCGTCTCGGCTTGCAGAGAGCGGCACCAGGTGTAGAGCGCGTCGTAGATGACCATGCCGTGATTCAGCATTTCGTGGTCATCCGGGAAGTTCGCGGAGAGGCCGAGCGAGATCGCGAACAGGCCGCCGCATTGAGGGCTCAGATCGTGCCGCGAGGTGTCGGCACCCCGAACGATGGTTGCTAGATGATCGAGCGCCGGATCATTGATCTCGTAGATGCGCAGGATGGTATCGAACGAGCAGCGCTCGCCCTCATGCGTGAATTCCACGCCGTCGATGTCGTAGGTGATCCCACCCGTTTGTTGGGCAACCGCAACGACCTGATCCTTCGGAACGTAGATGAACTCTGCATTCGGATCGATGAAGCGGCGGATCAACCAAGGGCAGGCAATGCGGTCGATCTTCGGGTGTTCTCGCGTGACCCACTTGCTCGGGGTAGGGCCGATGTTGCGGCGGGTCGGCAATCCCTGCTCAGTCCAATCGGCGATACCGCCTTCCAAAAAATCCGCCTCCATGCCCATGAGGCGCAATGCATCGGCCACGCCCTGGCTGACTTCACATCCGTGAATGCAGTAGGTGACGATCTGGCGCCCGCTCGGTAGATCAGTTCGGCATTCTTCGACGTTGTCCGGCGAGCGATGAAACGCATCGGCCACGAGCGTTCCGGCGCCGGCAAAGTCAGCGTCGCGGCGCACGTCGACGATGATTGGCGCCGCTTCGGAGCCGTGCCGTGCGTACAGGATTGCTGGTGAAATGGAGTGTTTACGGTCGTCCATGCGCAAGTCTCCTCGACAAGTCGAGTGTTGCGCAGCGCTTGGACCGTGGTCTCAAGGGGAGACTGCATTTCCCCTTCGCATCTAATAATTTGGCCACGAGGCAAAAGCAAGAGCAAGGACTACCGACGACCGATCGGGCTCGGGTCGCTCGTGGTTAGTTTCAGCAACAGACTCGCGTACTGATAGACGTTCGAACGGGAGCATCACAAATTCGTGCGGGAGTTCGGCCACTACGTTCGTGGGAAACTTGTTGTGAGCGGTTCGGAACCTTCACGGCCCGAGGCGACTTAGAGCGGCTGCTTGCTCGGAACTCTATTGCCGAGGCAACAAACTCACTCAAGGGCGCGGCCGAACTGGAGGCAGGCATGAAAACGGTTTATGGAATTGTCGCGGAGATGCCCTTTTGCGCCTTGCTACTGACCTCCGCGATGATGGTTGGGGTGGCTGGAATTGCCAATGCAGCCGACGAGACGATCAAGGAAAAGGCGGCGGTATGCACCCCCTGTCATGGTGAAGCGGGTATATCCGGCACGGAAAACACTCCGTCGCTAGCCGGGCAACCCGATGCCTTCTTGCAGTGGCAACTAGTGTTCTTCCGCAGCGGCTCACGGAAAAGCGAAGTCATGCAGCCGATGGCCGAGCAACTCAACAATGAGGACGTTCGCAATCTCGGCGCCTATTTTGCCTCGCTGACGCCGCCGAAAGCTTCCGCACCCGATGACAATCCCGACTTGTCTAGGAAAGGTGCGGAGGCGGCCGCAGGACGGCGCTGTGCGTCATGCCACGGCGATACATTTGCCGGAACGAAAGCGGTTGCGCGTCTCGCCGGCCAGCGCGAGGACTACCTGGTCAAAGCGCTACATGACTACAAGTCAAGCTTGCGAGTCGGTGGTGGCGTGGCGGCGATGGCGGATGTCGCCTATCCCCTGAGCGAAGAGGAAATCACCGCGCTCGCGCACTATCTGGCGCATCTCTAGCCTTCATCTTGAGCAGGTCATTCCGCACCTAAACCGGTCACTCAAAAGACTGTCGCGCCTGACCATCACAATTTCTGCGGTTTGGCTTGACACCATGGACAGAGGTGCAATCACCCAGCGGAACGCGGACCTGTCATGCGACGCCGCTACGTCTACAGAAATGCAGTGGCGGCCAGCGCGAGGAATATCTCCTCAACTCGTTGCATGACTGCGTTTTCGGCGCTCGGCCGCGTCATTCTACAAGACATAGGTCCACGATTTGTCTGCACCACAAATTGGATTTCAGGAACGTGAAAGTAAGTTTACTTGAGACGACCGCATTTGATTGCCATCTTGGATAGTCATCTACCGTCGGGGCCCGCAGACTCCCGGCATTCTAAGACGGCTCGCCGTCCAAGTTCTGCTCGCCGCTCGAGGTCGTTGAACCTTGAGGGGTGAGCTTTTGGGCAGAAAAATGAGCCGTATTTCTCCGAAATGTCCCGCTCGTTTCCGTTGGTGCCGTCGAGGCGCGCTCCGCGCGGTGAAATCGGCTGAGGCGTCACGATGAGCTTGGTGTCGTTTGCATTGCGACGTCCGATCTCGCTTTTGACGATGGTCATAGCCGTCGCGTTGGTGGGTTTTCTGGCGGTCGATCGCATGTCTCGGGACATCTTCCCTGATATCGGGGTGCCCGTGCTGTATGTGGCGCAGCCTTACGGCGGCATGGACCCGGCGCAGATGGAAGGGTTCATCGTCAATTATTATGAGTACCACTTCCTCTACATCACCGGCATCGAACATGTGGAAAGCAAATCGATTCAGGGCGTCGGGCTGATCAAGCTCCAATTCCATCCCGGCACGAACATGGCGCAGGCTACGGCCGAGACGGTTGGTTACGTCGACCGCGCCCGCGCTTTCATGCCCACGGGAACCGTGCCGCCGTTCGTGATGCGGTTCGACGGTGGGAGCGTCCCGGTCGGCGACCTCGTCTTCTCCAGCAAGACGAAAACAGTCGCCGAGCTCCAGGATGCGGCGCTCTTCAAAGTGCGCCCGTTGTTCGCGACCTTGCCAGGCGTGTCGGCCCCGCCGCCGTTTGGTTCGAGCCAGCGCACCATCCTCGTTCGCCTGGATCCGGAGAAGCTGCGTTCCTACAACATGTCGCCGGACGAGGTGGTGCAGGCGCTGAGTGCCGGTAACACGGTCAGCCCATCCGGTAACGTCCGGATCGGCAACCTCATGCCAATGGTGCCGGTCAACTCCGTTGTGGGGGATTTCAAGGGTCTGAACAACATTCCCATCCGCTCGCACGGAACGCAAACGATCTTCATCCGCGATGTCGGATCGGTCGAAGACGGCGCCGACATCCAGACCGGCTACGCGTTGGTGAATGGGCGCCGCACAGTCTATATCCCCGTGACCAAGCGAGCGGACGCTTCGACACTCGCGGTCGTCCAGGCCGTCAAAGGCAATTTGCCACGCTTCCAATCCGTCCTGCCCGATGATGTTGAGGTCAGTTACCAGTTCGACCAGTCTCCCTATGTGACGCGCGCCATCCAGGGCCTGTTCGTCGAAGGCGCTCTCGGCGCGGTGCTCACGGGCCTCATGGTGCTGCTGTTTCTGCGGGATTGGCGCAGTTCGCTCGTCGTGGTCTTGAACATTCCGCTCGCGATCCTCGCGTCGGTGACGGCGCTCTGGGTATCGGGTCAGACGATCAACATCATGACCCTGGGCGGGTTGGCGTTGGCTGTCGGCATCCTGGTCGACGAGGCGACAGTTACCATCGAGAACATCCACACCCGTCTTGCTGACGGCCGTAGCCTTGCCCGTGCCGCGAGCGAGGCCACCGCCGAGACGACGCTGCCCCGGTTCGTGGCCATGCTCTGCATTCTGGCGGTGTTCATTCCCGCCTTTTTCATGACCGGCGCTGCGCACAATCTGTTCGTGCCGCTGGCGTTGGCAGTCGGCTTCTCGATGGTGGGGTCGTATCTGCTTTCCAGTACCTTTGTGCCGGTGTTGTCGGTTTGGATGCTGCGCAATCCGAGCACGCACCACGGGCCGCAAGAGACGTTTTTCGATCGGCTGCGGGCTAGGTACGATCAGTTCGCGCGCGCGGTCATGAAACGACGGCGCACCATCGTGCTCTCCTATCTCGTGATCTGCGGCGCAACCATTTTCCTGATCGGCGGCTCTCTTGGCACCGAGATTTTTCCGATCGTCGATACCGGCCAGTTCCAATTGCATCTCCGGGCTCCGGCGGGAACGCGCATCGAGCGTACCGAGCAGATCGCGCTGCAGACACTCGACGTTATCAAGCGCGAGGTCGGGCCGGATAACGTGGACATCAGTCTCGGTTTTGTCGGCACGCAGCCGCCCAATTACCCGATCAATACCATTTATCTCTGGAGTTCCGGCTCCGAGGAAGCGGTGCTGCAAGTGCAGCTCAAGCGCGGCGCCGGGATCGGCATCGAGGAATTGAAGGAGCGGCTGCGTCAGAAATTGCCCCAGGAACTGGCAGGTGTGCGCTTCTCATTCGAGCCAAGCGATATCGTCAGCCAGGTGATGAGCTTCGGCGCGCCGACCCCGATCGAAGTAGCAGTGAGTGGGCCGAACCTCGCCGATAGCCGCCAATATGCCGACAAGCTGCGAGCGAAATTGTCACAGGTGCCGACGCTGCGAGACCTGGGATTCGAGCAGGAGCTCGATTACCCGACCGTAAAGGTCGCCGTAGACCGCGAGCGTGCGGGCGTTCTGGGCGTGACGGCGGATGACGTGGCGAAGTCGGTTGTCGCGGGCACATCATCCAGTCGCTACACATCCGCGAATTATTGGCCCGATCCCAAGTCCGGCATTGGCTATCAGGTGCAGGTCGAAATTCCCGAGCACCAGATGAATTCCCTGGAGGAGGTCAAGAACCTTCCCATTGCTCGCCGGTCGGGCCAACAAATCGACCTCCGCAATGTGGCCGGCGTGACCGACGGCACGGCGCTCGGCGAATACGATCGCTACAACATGCAGCGCATGCTGACACTCAGCGCCAATATCTACGGCGAGGATCTGGGTCGCGCGGCAGCCCGCGTGCAGCAGGCGATCAGCGATACGGGAAAGCCGTCAGATCGCGTGAACGTGACCGTGCGCGGGCAAGTCCAGCCGATGGCGGAGATGTTCGGAGGCCTGCGTCTGGGACTCTTGATGGCGGTGGGTGTCATCCTCCTGCTGCTGACCGCCAACTTCCAGTCGTTCCGGCTTTCCCTGGCGGTGGGGTTGACGATACCCGCCGTCCTCACCGGGGTTGTGCTCATGCTATGGCTCACCCGGACCACGCTGAACATTCAATCCTTCATGGGCGCGATCATGGCGATTGGCGTGGCCGTGGCAAACGCCATCCTGCTCGTGACTTTCGCCGAGCGCAGCCGGGTCGAGGGTCGTGAACCATGGGAGGCGGCGATAGAAGGCGCACGGAGCCGTCTGCGTCCGATCCTGATGACCAGTTTCGCGATGCTGGCCGGCATGGTGCCGATGGCGCTGGGTCTGGGAGAGGGCGGAGAGCAAAGTGCGCCGCTTGGGCGGGCGGTGATCGGCGGTCTTCTCGGCGCGACATGCGCTACGCTCGTCATCCTGCCTGCGATCCTGGCCATGCTCCAGTCACGGCATGCTCCGGTTTCCGCGTCGCTCGATCCTGACGACCCGCATAGCCACTATTTTGAGCCGGAGCAGCGGCTCGGGCCGGCGTGGGATCGTCACGACGGACGCGCCGAACACCATGCTCGGGCGGCGGAATAAGCGGAACAGCCACAACCCGAGTTTAAAGGCGGAACGTCATGAATTTCACAGGTCGAACGGGCATAAAGGTCTTGGTGGTGGTGGTCGGCGTCGGCGCGGCGAGCATCGTTGCCGATTGGCATCTGGCGGCATCGCCATCGCCGGTGAATTCAAAGAGAGCAGAAAGTCCTCCGCGGGTCGAGGTTGTGCGTCCGCACCGCGCTACGGTGGCACAGCGTCTCCAAACTAACGCCACCCTCGAAGCCTTTGAGGAAGCGGATCTCTTCGCCAAGGTCTCGGGATACCTGTCCGATGTTCGCGTCGATATCGGCGATCACGTCAAGGCAGGTCAAGTGCTCGCGGTTATCGACGTTCCCGAAATGAAGCAGGAGCTTGCCGAAGCAAAGGCCGAGCTCGAATCCAAGAAAAGCTCGCTAGAGAGCGCGCGCCGCCAACTGGACCACAACAAGGCGGACGTAGCGCTTCAGAACGCCTTGGCGAAAGACCGGGAGCAACTGGGCGAGGGAAGGCAGTTCATCAGCGACCGGACACTCGATCAGGTCCACGCCAATGCGGATATCGCCAAGGCAGATCTCGGGGTTGCGGAAGCGAACCGCGACCTCGCGGCCAACCAGGTCGACGTTGCCACCGCGACCGTGGAGAAGATCAAGACTCTGCTCGCCTATACGCAGATTTTGGCGCCCTTCGATGGTGTGGTGTCTCGGCGCCAGGTGAACCGGGGCGATTTGGTCCAGGCCGCCACGGCCACGCGGACGACGCCGTCCGCAGGGTCACTTTTCACAACGCAGCGGATCGATACGATACGGGTGTTTTGCGACGTTCCTGAGAACGACGTACCTCACCTTCACGTCGGCGATCCGGCCATCGTCAAGCCGTCTGGTTTCGACGGTAAGCCATTCATCGGCAAGGTAACTCGCTTCTCGCAGCATCTCGACCCTGAGACCCGCAACATGCGCACCGAGATCGACCTTCCCAACTCGGAGGAACGGCTATATCCCGGCACGTATGCGGAGGTCTCACTGGAGATGAACCGGCGTCCCGATGCACTTACCGTACCCACCGGGGCTGTAGGTTCGGATGGCGACGGCAACTTTGTCTACACCATCACTGACAATCGCATCACACGCCTCGCCGTCAAGACGGGGCTCACCGATAACGGTCGCATCGAGGTGACTGCGGGCCTATCGGAGGAGACGCCGGTGGTGGCAAGCACCAAGGGCATCCCGCCACTGAGAACGGCGGTTCAGCCGCAGATGGTCCGGGAGAACTCCTAGCATCACGGCATGGAGACTGAATGCGAAATATTTATGCAGTGACGGTCTGGTGTGTTGACCGCATCAGGAAGCATCCATCCTCAGGCGCGGTCGCGCTCGGCCGTAACGCTTGCGGGGCGCTGTCACTGCCGTCTATTGGTCGGCCGACTCCGGCACGCTCGGTTCGACGAGGCGCATGTGCCATCCATCGGCGTCGCGTCGATAGACCACGACGATGCTGCCGTGCTCTTCGCGAAGATTGCCATTCGCGCCCGGCACCGTGACGGTGAATTGGGTAAGGCCGTACCCGCCATTGCCCTGGACATGCGCTTCGACGACTTTGATCGCGTGGCCCCGGGCACCGGAGGCGAAGCGGCTGGCATAATAGGTCGTGAGGGCCTGTCGGCCACGCACGATCGAGCCGGACGGTGCGACCAGCACGCCGTCCGAGGCGTAGAGCGCGGCCATGCCAGCGGGATTCTTGGCGGCGTAATTGGCGTCATATTGCTGAGCCAGCGCGGTCGCCGCCTGCATCAATTCCGTTTCCGTAACATTCGCCGCCGGGGCCGGGGTGGCCGTAGCGCCGACCAGCAGGGCAAGCAGGGCAAGGGTGAGCAATCTGTTCATTTCGGGTCTCCTCGAGATAATAGGTAGATGGAGGGCAGACCACGGTCGCGCTACTGCAAAGATGCCTCAACGGCGATTCATTCTGTGCGTTGATTCGAGTGACTTCGGATTTTGCTGATGAAGAAATCCGGTGCGCGCGTCCGAAGTCGGCCCGCGAAGTACCGATCGGCTCTGAAATTGTTTGCTTATCTGGGTAAACCGGAAGTGATTGGCGCGCAGTCAGAACGACGCGACGGAACCGCCCCGTCGGTGCCGCACGTAAGAAATTCAAGAGCTGGCTCAGTGTCGTGTGAACTGCATGCGGATGATTGAAGGAGGTAGCGCAAGTTTATCGGGTGTGGGGAAAGGCGGTAGCGCGCGCTCCCCTGACTGGAACTCCCGACGGCTCACAACGGCTCCTGGGTAGCAGGCGCGCCGGCTGCCGCATTCTGTTCTTGCAAAGTGACCGTCTCCACCTCACGCCTTTAGCTTGGCCCGTGGCGGCTACCCGGTTGCGAGAGATTAGGCGCACAGCTTTCCTTAGTGATCAAATGACGCACGGCGGCCAAAAGGGTTTCGGCATGACAAAGCAAGGCCGATCGGGGCACGCGACCCGATCGCCCCGTTTTCGCTTCCTGGAGAAGCTCGAGGCACAGAAGAACGATCGCAACGATCGCTCCGGGATCAAGGACCCGAAACAATCCGTCGAGGAGCTATTCCATCCCCGGAAGCCAACGCGAATCTGACGGACTATCCAAGACTGCTAATCGCTCACCTGTCGTCGTGAGCCGATGGCACACGCTCATTCGGGCTGCTGCCGGGCGTGAACAAACCCTGCGGGACGTGCAGCTGGTGCGTGACCGAACCGGTGTCGAAACTTTCTCGCGAAATGTGCGTAGCCGCGAAAGCCGCAAGCGTAAGCAATCTCGCTGAGGTGTTGATTTCCGGCCAGCTCCGCCCGGCGATGCAGAAGACGTGCGGCCTGATCTAGACGGAACGAATAGATGAATTCACTGCAGGTCGAACCGCGCTGCGTGAACAGTTTCTGCAGATAGCGCAATGATATCCCCGCTCTCGCCGCGGCTTCGTCCGGACAAAAATCCGGATCCGCGAAACCGTCCTTGATGATGCTGCGGACACGCATGAAGAGCTTGTCCGCATGACGCGACGGCGCCGGATCAACCGGTGCAAAGAGGGCGCCGACAAGATCATAGACAGCTATTCGCATGTGGGAATTGGCACAGGAGTGGGCTGATCCTCCGTCTTCGCCGGGATTCCGGATGAGATCAAGGAGGAGGCGCCCGGCAGCCGTTCCGCCGCGCCGGTAAAGCCCGCCGCGTGGCTCGAATCCGAGGTGGGAAACGAGCGACCGCCGCGGCAAAACAAGGGCTACGGACTTCCACAACTCGGCCCCCACGCTCGCAAAGAACGTCGCGGGCCGAGCCACGTCGACCAGCACGACATCGCCTACATCGCATCGCAAGGCCTGTTCGTTGTGGGTCATCGCGGACTGGCCGGCGACCTGAAAGATCGCGATGTAGTGGTCCGCGCCATCGAGGCGAACATCCCGCTGCGTCCGCTCGACTCGCTGAGCATTAGAACTAACCTCGGCTGCCGTTAGCCCAAAGACGCTCATGGGCCGCAGCCAGCCGATAAATGCCTTCGGATCGATACCTTCCGGATTGAACCGGCCGCCCATCGCGCGCACGAGTTCTTTCCACGTCTCATAATCCAGAGTTGGCAGCGCGACATTCTCGCCCGCATTTCGTGGCATGGGACCATCCATCCTCGAAAACCCGATTGGTTGGCGACCGAAACGGCATGCATGAGTAGACTTGCAAACGGTGTCGGCACCGTACTGCTTTGCAGACGTCGAGCTATCTGCAGCCGTCCGCTGACGCAAAGGGACTCGCATGCACGTGAGCCAAAATGAGGACGTAAGCGATCACGTCTGATCAAATTGATCATCAGCCGACAAACCCCGTCGGCTTCAAACCCAGGCGTCGCGCTGCGGACTTTTGCAGTTGACGTCGTTGTTACAGCACCAATCGCAGCGTGGAATAATTCTGGACAGAACGATTACGCACTTTGATGAGTACCGGCGCGCACGAACGGCTCTGAGATACTTGCACGTTAGCTGCACGGGATTAGGTCGCCGAAGCCGGGCTCACACTTCAACCAGAGCTCAGGTCAAACATGCTGAAATAGAGGTCAAACATGCCGAAACAGGACCGTTACTGCCTCAACACCCTTCGCACGCAGCTGCTGGATCACCCCGTTTACGCGGAGGTCGCTTCCGTCGAGGATCTGCGGCGATTCATGGAAGATCATGTCTTCGCCGTCTGGGATTTCATGTCGCTCCTTAAGCGGCTGCAGCAAGACCTGACGTGCACAAAAGTGCCGTGGTTCCCGGCGGAAAACACTAAGGCTGCGCGCTTGATCAACGACATCGTGATCGGCGAGGAAACGGATGTCGATCCGGACGGCTCCTATGTTAGCCACCTCGATCTCTACCTCCGCGCCATGGCGGACGTCGGCGCCAGCACCCGTCAATTCGACACGTTTCGCTCGCTGGCGCGGGTCGGTACTCCGGTCGAAGCAGCTATGATGCGGACCGGTGTGCCGCCTCATGTGCAAGTATTTGTCGCGCATACGATGGCGCTGGCCCAGTCGGGGTCGACAGAAGAGGTCCTAGCGGCATTCTTTTACGGCCGCGAGGACATCATCCCGGAGATGTTCAGCAGGCTTAGAACGAAGCTCCCTGCCGCGAGCAACGACAACGATCCCTTGCGTCATTTCATCTACTACATCGAGCGGCACATCGAGCTCGATGGCGACAGTCACGGTCCAATGGGGCGAGAGTTGCTCGAAGCTTTGGTCGCGGGCTCGCCGCAAAGGGACGAGCGGGCTCTGCGCGCCGCGTGCAACAGCATCAAGGCCCGGGTCGAGCTTTGGAATGGCACGTTAAGCACACTTCGCGACAAGCGCGCGGCGTGAAGGCCATGCCCGAAACGTCAGCCGCCGGACGACAGAGGGGTGGGGTTCCGATGGCTTCGCGACGAGCAAGCTAAAAAAGCAAGAAACACACCCGCCGCTTCCCTGCGAAAGGCGGCGGGGTGTTCTCTGTCGCGCGGTGACTCACCCATCGCGGCGACAGCACCCTATCTCAGACAGAGAATTGGTGCTTTGAAAACAGCATACATTAATCGCGTCGCGGTGCATCCGATGGTGACGGTGCCAACGATGTTCCATGGACGCGTTGCCGTTCTGCCAATTGTTGCGATCGTAGTCGCCATTCAGGAAGGTCAATTCGGATTCAATTTCAGCAGATGTTCGCTACGAAATTCCAAATCAGGCTACATCTGCAACCGTGGGCGCGCGCTTCGGCCGCGCCGCGCGCGCCGCGAACAACTCCTTCACTAAATTTAAATTTAATCAGGCGTGGCTCGCGGAGAGTTGAGTAACGAACTCGTCGAAGCTGGTAGCGATTCTCCAAGATGATTCCCACGTCGAAAGCCCGGTCCTGCTTGGGAGCGAAATATCTCTGACGGAGAATGGTCATGTTACGTAAGACAGTGATCGCGTTATTGGCAGTTGCGTCCATTGGCCTGGTTTCGCCAACGATGGCGTTGGCCCGTGGCGGTGGCGGCGGCCACGGAGGCGGCATGGGCGGCGGCGGTGGCGGTTTCCATGGTGGTGGCTTCGGAGGAGGCGGATTCCATGGTGGCGGCATGGCGGGCGGATTCCATGATGGCGGTGGTTTCCACGGAGGTGGATTTCGTGCTGGTGGATTCCACGGCCGTGGATTTCATGATCGCGGCTTCGGGCGGCGTTTCGGCTTCGGCTTCTACCCGTACGACTACTATGACGACTACGCTTACGACTATCCGCGTGGCTATTATCCGTATGCCTACAGCGATTCATACGGTGACGACGGCAGTTGCTACGTGGTCCAGCGACGCGTGCACACTAAGCATGGCTGGCACCTGCAACCCCGTCAGGTGTGCGGTTGATGGACTGTCGTAGATCGATGTTGATCGCGATCGGGCATCTGACAGATTGAGCATCCGGCCACAAGATGACCTCGGCGCGAGAAAGCGCTGAGGTCATCTCTCCTGGTTGCAGGTCTTGCCCCGAAGCGATCGGGATCTGGCTTAAATGGAAATTCGCGATCGGCCGCTTTTGGCACTTTTCACTACTGCTGTGCGTTTTTCCGCGAGCATCCGGTTCTCCGCACCTGCGGAGACCCGCGCCGTCGTGCCATGAACCTGCACGGGCGGCTTCTACCATGCGGGGGCAATCAACACGTGGAGAGTCCGATGACCATGACCACCGAACGCCGAAACTTTCTCAAGGCCGTAAGTGCAGCCGCAGCATCGACGGCTGTGCTTGCCGGAACACCGGCGCTTGCCCAGGGCAACCTGCAGGCCGCAGCTAAAGCGATGCCCTATCAAGCCAAGCCGATGTCCTTCGATCCGAAATCCATTACGGGCATCTCGGAAAAGGTGCTCGTTAGCCACTATGAGAACAACTATGTCGGCGCGGTGAAGCGCCTCAATGCGATTGGCACCCAACTGGCAGAGCTTGATTTCGCCAAGGCTCCGAATTTCGCCATCAACGGATTGAAGCGTGAAGAACTAGTCGCCTCAAATTCGATGATCCTCCACGAAATCGATTTTGATGGGCTTGGTGGTGGCGCAAGGTCCAGTGGACCTCTTGCCGACGCCATCGCGCGTGATTTCGGACAGTATGGAGCGCTGGCGATCCGAGTTCGCAGCGATGGGCAAGGCGGAAGGCGGTGGTTCGGGTTGGGTGATCCTCGCGTACTCACCGCGCGACAAGCGGCTCGTCAACCAATGGGCGGCCGACCACACCACGACGCATCGCTGCTGGCAGATTTTGTTGCAAAAGTCGGTTGAGACATGCCGCGAAGCGTGATTCCGTTGTGCTGACGCGAATCTCGGCGAGGTCGATCCAATGCAGGCGTCCGACCCGCTTGATCCTCGCGCCGTGCTCGGCGCTGTCAAGGCGCAACCTGGCAACGCCGGAGCCAGCCGTAAGCCAAACGCGACGGCCGGCCTTGACCGCCCCTGCGCGCGACGCGATCGACGTTCTGCGGGCCGGGACGAAGGAACGGCCCTTGGCTCGAACAAAGGAACTGCACGATATGAGACCGGCCATCTTCCGTCATGACCTTTGATTCGAGAACGTTTGGCTGGATGAATTGCACGGGCTCACGAAAAAGCTACCAAAGGTGGCCACCGAGATGGCGCTCAACGTGCTCGCCTACAACATGAAGCGCGTGATGATGATCGTGGGCGTAGGTGGATTGCTGGAGGCGATGCAGGCGTGAGGCCGGTCGCTGCGCGACCAAATCAGCGCCTACACGGAGCTCCTGGTTGCCACGGAGATGACCGGAGGTCGATTCCACCGAATTAGAAGCTCGACGGTCGCGAAATGCGCCGCGGCGCCCCAAGCTGCGCGATTTTCACACGGCCTGGGCCCTTAGCAGAACGGCGTACGAGCCACTGCTATGTCTGTTCTCCGGCCGACATCGGACGTGACCGCGCATGTCCGCTTATCGGTTCACGCATCGCGATGCTCAGCACGCAATCGGGCAACGTTCGCAGCAACGCCTTCGCCTCGTCCCCAGGGCACGCGCCATCCAAACGTCGCGCCGGTTAAGGAATTGGTTACTGGTCACTGTCACGATTTAGAAATAGGTGGCCATAAGCGGCCAGCGCATTCTGAGAACAGTCTAATACTTCGATACGCCCGGTTGGCGGTCTCTTGCAGGAGGGACCCAATGTTTAAGGGCTTCACGGTGGCAGTTGTGGCGCTGATTAGTATAGCGCAACTGGATCAATACCTAACCAACGGTCGGTACACCGACGCGGCCATGGCTATGCTGCGGCAAATCAGGCATGCGTTTGGGTTTTGAGATGTCGCTCGGGGATAACTTTGAGGCGCGTGATGGAAGGCATCGCATGGGCTGATCTTGACGCGGATGAGCAACGCGCCATTGCGATATTGGGAGCCGGACTTTCTATCGAGCTGTGTGACCCCGTTGCACTCCTGACCTTAAGGCGGCTCGGCCTGATCGTGGGCTCCCATTTGACGGCTGCCGCACACGGTCTGCGGAGGGGCGTCGTTTTAGGCGAACTCGGGACGCGGGATTGCTGCAAGGTATGAATGAGGCTCGGGAGGTGTTGGAGATGTCAGGGGCTATTGGGCTGATCGTGGAGGGTTACGTTTCGCTCAAGGACCAGAAGTCTCTCGGTGAGCTTCGGATGCAGCGCCGGAAACTGATTGCAGACCTCAACGCGTGCACCGGGATCGACTGCACGAGTACTATCCAGCAGATCGAGGAAGACATCGTCGTGATTGAGGCTGGGCTGGCGCGTTTGGATGGCCCAATGACAAGCTAACCGACCAAAGTTGTGCCGCTCTATCCTCTTTGTCCGCACCACGCATCACGATCTTGAGCACTTCATCCGGCAGCGATCTCTGTTGCGCCTTCGCCTCATCCCAGGGCGCGTGCATCTACATAGCGCTCATCATCCGTCGTCAGGATCACCGGCATGGCCTTGGGATGGATCGGCTCGACCGCCGCATTCGTCGTAGTCGTCAAGAAGCCATAGACAAGGTGCGGGCCGGGGATCGGCTTGGATTTGGTTCCACGGTCGCCCGGGGCGCCGACAGGTGCAATCGCGACATGCGTCTGTATCCTAATTCCCACACTTGCGACAAACAGACAGGCCAAATCCGCTCCGTTCCAACTCCACTATTGGAAGCAGTCATCGGTTGGGGAGGCGAAAATGCAACGTTCCCTGAGAATTGACATGACGCGCGACAAGCATGTCGAGCGGTGCAAGCAACGGGCCTTCGATTATCTCGATCGAGGCGATCTTAAGAACTCGGTCGTCTCGTTGGTCGGCAATATGAACACGCATCCCGATTGCGAATTGCCACATTACTTGGCAACCCTTGGCGCTTCGCTGCTAACGGCGAACGATGCGCTTGGCTGGAGGACGCTCATTGAAGGATTGAGGTGATGATCCGATGATCAAACAAGCGGATCGGCGATGACAGAGCGCGACAAGGGGTCTCCTGCCTCCAGGTTTTTGGTTCGCCAGGGGTTCAAGGGCTGGATGGTTTACGATCGGCAACGTAGGGGGCCAGCGGTGGTGGGGATCAGTCTGGCGGTCAATTTGACCAAGGAACAAGCCGAGCGCATCGAGCGGACGCTAATGGATAAGCGCGAACGTGGGATCATCCCCGATTAGGGCAGCGTCCAGCCTCATTCTATTAGGGCGTTGGGTGGATTGTGTGCAACATGATAGGGGGCTTAATGACATATTGTATAGTCGTCAGAGCATCTGGACGAGAGCTAGATCGCTTGCGGACACATGCTGCGCATATTGCGCGCGATCAGAAATCAGATTGGTGGGTGGAGACAACTGAGAAAGGAAAAACATTTTGCTTTGAGCACGCAAACGCGAGGGCCTCATTCAGGGCGGACTGCGAAAGAGACAGTATTCAGTTCAGCGAAGTCTAATTGGCACTAAGAGATTGAGAAACCAGTTATCGAAGCAGGTCCCAAAATGCTATCGGTCGTCAGCGGCGAGACGCTCGAAATCGACGCCACGCGCGTTCGCCTATGGGTATCGACCTAGCACGTCGGCCGGTTAGCTGCGTGCCGGTGAGCCGTGATGTAGGTAGCACTCTCCCGACTCTAACCCCCGACGACACAGGTCGGTCTTGATAGCCACCGGATACGAAATCGAACGGGAGTCCTGATAGGAAATTATACGGAGCGGAGGCAGATCTTAAACTGATAAGGTTTCGAGCAAAATGGTGTCAGTTCATCGACTGATAAGCTTTCACGCGAAAGCTTATCAGTCTGGCGGCGACGAGGCGATCGGTGCCGGCTACCGTGGTTTGGCTGTGATGGTGAATAACTCGCCCTGTCGGGGGTTCGAGTCGCTCTCCCGCTACCAACGTTCCCCCCGACATAGCCATGTTCGGAAAGAGGACCGAATTGCCGCAAAGGGCGGCGAGGCGCCCCTTGATGTCGATCCGCACACTCCGGTCATCCTCAGCGTTGGCTTTGGTTCCAGCACCGCCCGGTCGGCTCGGGCTGGCATGCACGATGATCGCCATCACCAGCTCTCGGACGGTCGCGAACTCCATCGGCGTGCCTTGCTTCAAATGATCGGCTAATTCCACAACAGCGCGCTTGTAACGATCGAGCGCCTTGGGGTGCAGGGCGATGACGTTGTCGCTTTGGCGGCATCGAGCCCCGCGATGACCTTGGCCTTCTCGGCCTCAAGCTCCTGCATCCGGGCGACGAACTGTTCAGGCGGCATGCCGGTGACAACGATAGAGTCAACGATCCGCTTCATCTCGCGCTCGATCTCGCCGAGCCGCCGTTCCAGCCGGGAGCGTTCGGTGCTCGCCTCTTTCTTGAGCCGCTTGCGCTCGGCGTTCATAACTCACTTCTCAAATCGCGAATTAGGTCTAGTACTCGGAATCAGAGCTGAGTGATACGGCGGCCTTTGAAACGGCGTTGACAGACCTTTTTCTTGGTCCAGATGAAGGGCTCGGCTTTGTCGTTGTAGGCGTTGACGTAGGCATCGATGTGTTCCTGAAGCTGGTTGAGGCTTGTGAAGGAGGTGCCGCTAAGTGACTGCCCCTGCAAGATCGAGAACCAGACCTCGACCTGATTGAGCCAGGACGCGCTTGTCGGCGTGAAGTGAAATTGCACGTTGGGGTGGGCCTTGAGCCAGGGCTCGTTCTTCTTGTGGGTGTTGAGGTTGTCGAGGATGACGTGAAGCTTTCGGCCCGGAAAGGCCGCGGCGACACTGTTCATGAAGTCGAGAAACTCGACGCGGCGACGGCGTTTTGAATGCGTCGCGATGATCTTTCCGGTGGCGACTTCAAGCGCCGCAAACAGCGTTGTCGTGCCATGCCGCTTGTAATCGTGGCTCTGGCCGGTCAAGGCGCGGCCATTGGGCAACTTCAGGTAACCCTGCGCTCGCTCCAAGGCCTGGATCGAGGGCTTCTCGTCCACGCATAGCACAATGGCCTTCGCGGGCGGGGCGACGTAGAGGCCGACAACATCGGCGGCTTTGGCCGTAAAGTTCGGGTCGTTGCTCTCGCACCAAGACTTGCGAGCCGCGAGGTCAATCTTGTGGCTGCGCAGGAACCGCCAAACATATTGGACGTCAACATCGCCGAGCGCCTCGGCCAGCAGAGGGCCGGTCCAGCGCGCAAACCCTTGCGGGGCCGGCTTATCCAGCAGCTTCAGAATCCGCTTGTCGGTGACCTTCGTATAGATCGGCTGCTTGCCGGGCCGCGGCTTGTCTTGCAGCCCTTCAAGGCCATGATCGGCATAGCGGTGCCGCCAAAGGCTGACAATCCGCGGCTGGACTCCGACTTCTTTGGCGATCGAGCGGGTGCTGCGCCCATCCGCCGCCAACAGAACGATCCGCGCTCGCTTCAAATCGCGCTGCAACGTCACCGGCGAGCTACAACACGCCTCAAGCACCTTGCGATCTTTCCGCGAAAGGTGGACTTCTCTTGCTTCGGGGATCATCCATATCTTGAATCACGACTCACGATCCAAGAAAAGTGGGTACTAGTTAAGATGCGCCCTGACGCATTGGGGCGCACGTCGAAATGCATTGGCGTGCTTACTCTAGAAAGCAGGAGTACGACCAATGTCAGCTCGCAAGCTGCTGTCATTTCCCGAACTGCGCGATCGCGGCGTTCTGCTTGGTCGCCGGCAGATCGATCGTCTCGAAGCGGAAGGCAAGTTCCCGAAACGCGTTTTGATCGGCGCCAAGCGCGTGGGTTGGGTCACCAACGAAATTGAGTCTTGGGTCAGTGCCGCGATTGCACGGCGGTCGCTCTTCGTTGCAGCGCAGGTCGTGGTCGACAGCGTCGCCTAGTCGCAGAAAAGGCGGCCCGCCAGCCGCCTCTCCATCATCCTCTCACGGAATTTTTTAGAATGTCTGTGATGAATACCATCGCGCCTGCGCACACACAACCATCGAAGCAACAGCGCCAGGCAGCCGCCTACGTGGCCTTGGCGCTGAAGGTCATTCCGCTCGTCGAGAGTGCGGATGATCTCCGGACTTGGTGGAACGAGGAGCAGCAGCACAGGGGTGAATATGGTCTCACCGAGGCTCAAGCTAACATCCTGATCGGAGCCTGTAGGGAGCACATCCGCAGCCTCGGCGAAACGCGCGGGGTGCGCCCATGAACGCGCACGCGCAAATCCTGAAGCCGAACATCGCGGCGATCACCGCGTTCTCGAGCCGGACGGCCCGATCAAGTGGCGCTTCTTCTCGGCGCACAATCTGGAGCCGATCATCGAGTACATCCTGAAGATGAACGAGCGCGGCCGCAATTGCTACGTCGGTGCCGCCCTGCGTCACGGTGACAAGCCGAAATCCGGGCGAGCGGGTAAGGTCCATTTTCGCGCCGCTCGTTATTCCTGGACCGACCTCGACGAGCCCGGCGACTACGAGCGTGCCGTCGAAATCTGTCAGCGTGAGGGACTCCAGCCCGGCGTCGTGGTGACCACCGGCACCATCCCGCATACTCGCGCTCAGGTGCATTTCCTGAACCGGGAGCCCCTCACCGAGCCCAAAGATGTCGAGGACGCCAACACCGCATTGTGTGAGCGTTTCGAGGGTGACGCAGTGCAGAATTGCGACCGCCTGGTGCGCGTCGGCGGCTCGATCAGCTTTCCCCCGGCGAACAAACGGGCGAAAGGCTATGTCCCCGAACTCACGACGGTGCAGATCAAGAACGATGCGCCTTCCTATTCGGTCGAGACGTTGTGCGACTTGCGACCGGCGAAGCCGAAGTTGGCGGGCTCTGGCGCTCCCAGCAACTACAGCTCCGCTGCTGCGGGATGCGACGATCTCAGTTCATTTGGAAGCTATGCCGACGCGCAGATGCGGGAGGCTGGCCGCCTGACCGATACCGATATGCAGGCCCTGCTTGACAAGCACCAAAAGGTGGGACGAGTTCGAGGCGGGAGGCGGGAGGCGGAGCGCAGCGAAGCCGAAGAACGCGTGGCAAAGGCCAAGGTGTCGAGCGCACTGGCGCTGGCCTACTACAACGAGCTGAACGAGCTGCCGCCGAAGTTCTGGATCATGAAGTTCGTGCTGGCCCGCGGCGAGACCTCGAATTGGTTCGGCCCGCCCGGCGTCGGCAAGTCGGTGCTGATGACCGATCTGGCGTTCTACGTGGCATTGGGCCGCGATTGGCGCGGCTACCGCTCGAAAGAGCGTTGCGGCGTCGTCTACATCGCGCTGGAGCGCGGCGCGTTGGTCAAGCGTCGCCTGTCGGCCTATATGCGAAAGTATGATGCGCCCGATCTGCCGATCGCCGTCGCCTCCAACGTCATCGATCTGAAGAACAAGAGCTGCATCAAGCTGATCGTTGATACGATCCGCGAGGCCGAGGCCCGCTTCTGCTGCAAGGTTGGCCTGATCGTCATCGACACGATCAGCAAGGGCATCGCTGTCGGCGGCGGTGACGAGGACAAGGCGAGAGATATGAACGTCGTGCTCGCCAACCTGCGGCGCGTGGAGGAGCTGACGAACGTCCACATCGCGTGCGTCGGCCACACCGGCAAGGACGAAGATCGGGGACACCGCGGCTCCAACGCGAACCCGGGCGACGTTGACTTGATGGTCCAGATCAGCGGCGGCGAAGGCGCGGTCAAGACTGCCACCGTCATCAAGATCAACGACGGCATGGAAGGCCCGCTCACGCACTACAAAATCGAAAGCGCGCTGCTCGGCACCGACGAGGACGGCGATGCCATCACGACCGCCATCATCTCGGACGATGCGGCCGAGGCAACGCAGGAGGCCAAGAGCAAGAAGGGGCTGAGCGGTACCCAACGCCGCGCCATGGAACTGCTGACCCGCTGCATCAATGACAATGGGCGGCCGCCGCCGGCATCGCAGGAATTCCCGCGGAACGTCCGCGTCGTGGCGCTGGAGGAGTGGCACACCGCGTGTGAGCGCGGCGGGCTGTCATCGGCCGAGAAGAAGGAGGACCGCGATCGGGCTTTCCGGCGCGCCAAGGACGACCTGCAAACGTTCAACCGGACGGCCTGCCTCGATGGATTGGTCTGGCTGGTGCGCGATGATGGCTGAGCAGAGCGCGGACAGCGGACAAAAGCGGACAATGTCCGGTCTTGTCTGCTTGTCCGTTTCCGGACGGACACGGACACACCCCTATAGGGGTGTCCGTCTGTCCGGAGGACTGGACCACTGTCAGAGAGGTCGGGCGGTAAGATCATTGAGGTGCGCGCCGCCCGCCCACCCAGGCACTTTGCCACCGCGCCGGGAGGGGTCTGAGCCTCCTCCGAATGAGTGGACACCTGTAGTAAGCTCGTTGAGCCCGGAGGTGTCGAATGGAACGTCAACGTCGGTCGTTTACCGAAGAGTACAAGCGCCAGGCCGTCGAACTGGTGGTGTCGAGCCGTCGCTCGGTCACGTCGGTTGCCAAGGAGCTCGGTCTGCGCGACTCGGTGCTGCGGCGCTGGGTTGACAAACTCCGGCAGGAGCCGGCATCGGCGGCGTGGCGCCCCACCACGCAGGCGACGCCGATGTCGGCGGACCAGGCTTCGACCGGCGACAGGGCGCCAAGAGAAAGTTCGGCCATCCGTACAAGCGCGGGGTCCCTCTGCGGACCGGAGGGCCATGCGGGTGGCGCGGCCGCGCCCGGTATGGCTAGGGATAGAAAACTCCAAGAGCAACAACGACAACGGATGGAGTTCAATGTGAAACTGGTATCTGCATTCGGCGCGGCGGACATGCTGGAACTCGACCGGCAAACTGTCCGCCGCGCCTTGCGTCATGTGGCGCCGGATGGATACGAGAAGAAGCAACCGCGATGGCGGATGAAAACGATCATGGACGCGATCGATCGGCACCTGGGGCGCAACAACGGTGCCCGCTCGCCTTCTGAAGCCGCCTTGGATGCTCTCTTTGAGCAGTTCGACAACGGCTGCAAGAGCCTATTCCGCTTGCCGGACCTGGAAGCCCGGCGCCGTGAGGCACGCCGGCTGATGGCGGTGCTGGTTGAGTTGGACACGGCCATGCGCGCCGATGCGCACGCCCGTCGTGAGGACGAGCTGCGACGCGGCTCGTCTTGCAGACTGCGTGCGACGGCTCGGCAGGTCTGGCGATCCGATCGATGATCTGCGCGAGGGCCTCTTCTTGACAGTCGAGCAGGCCGCGACCGTTTGCACGGTCGCCGATCAGGCGATCTACAACTGGATTGATCTTGCGGCTCGGACGCGCCGTCCGATCGCCGAGAAACGCGCGAGGGTGTGGATCATCGATACGGCGCGGCTGCTCGCTTACGTCGAGAGGCATCGCGGCGGCTTGCCCGCGCGCGTCAAAGCGGAGAACCGACTGAAGGAATTCTGGCCGATTTGGTCGCGGCCGCAGAAGCTGCGCCGGATGTGAAACAGCGTGCGGGCTGGCTGAGAGAGCCTGTGCAATCGGGTACCAAAATGCCTCTAATGGCGGCTCAACTATTTCTTGTAGCCGACGTAGTAGATGCCGATTTCGGCGCCCGAACTGTCCTTGATCGGTTCATACCCGGTCATGTAGGGCGTCCCCAGTATAGGCACCTCGCCGTAATAGCTTTTCCCCGCCTTCATCGCTTCAAGCGCCGGCCCGGCTAGAACGGTGCCAACTGCTCGGCCGCTTCCGTCGGGTTTGGGCACGCTTGTGGATACTCGGACGTATTCGCCTCCATCTTTGGCGAACAGCGTGGCGGTCATCCCTTTGCCGTCTTCTTTTCCAATCGCGTCGACGATGTCAAAGTTATTATTGATCTTAGTCGTGCCGAAATACAAGGCGGGGGCGTCTTTACCCCCAACGGCTTCTCTCCCTTCGAGCTTGGGAGCTCCCAATTTCGCCGTCATGGCCCTTAATGTTTCCATCGATTTCGTCACTCTCGGATCATCCGCTTGGGCGTGCCCCGTGCTTGGCACTAGTGTGGACGTTGCAACAAGGCATGCGGCGGCCAAACTGGCGACGAGAAACGTTTTCCGATCCATCGTAACCTCCTGATATGAGATTTCGGAATGTCGCTTCACGCGTCCTCACGCGATGTGAGGGTTGTCTCGTTTTTCGACTGCGATTGAGCAGACCAGAGATTACAGGTCTAGGAATTTGCCTGCCGACGGCATCATCACTGCCGCTAAAAACATGGGACGTCGGCGCGTCCTAATGGCAGCTCGCGAGAGAAGCTACACCACTTCTGCCTCAGTGCAAAGCGCTGTGAGTGTCGGCTGCAATGCCAGCTTCCAAGGACAAAGCGGACACCGCCTGTGTGAAGCTGAAGCGACAGCTTTAGAGCCCAATAATCCGCCGAGCCCGCGCTCCGAAAATGCGAAAATGTGGAGGGCGCCACAGCAAACAGCTCTGGGCGTGGAGCGCACCACGCTCCGGCTCTACGCAAATCACATTGCGGCGGCATACACTTGCCGCATGAAAAATCCTTTCCGAAAATCTCCGATGACGCAACTCGAAACCACCGTCGTCTCGCTCACCACGCGCGGCGAACAGCTCGCCGCCAAGCGCGCCGCCGCGCAGGACGCCTTGGAGAAGGCGACCACCGCCCGCCAGCAGACGCTTCTGTCGGGCGATCTCGACGATCAGCGCACTCTCGACAAGTTGCAGGGCGCGGTGGACACGGCAGCATCCGCGTTAGCGGGCATCGACGATGTGCTCGCCGTCCTGGCGCAACAGAAGGCGGAAGCCGAGCGCCAGCTCGCCGCCGAACGCGAGGGCATCGAGCGTGCTGCGGCGGCGGACAGGCTGCATAAGCAGGTCGCTGCGATTGAGACGGCGCTGCCGGACTATCTCGCGCAGTCGCGCGCGCTTGCGGACGCGCTGTCCGAGATCAGCCACTTCCATTTTGAGTCCCATCAGATGGCCGGCTTCCTCCAGAACACCATGGGCCAGATCGAAATTGCCGCGAACTTCGCGCTGGCAGAGCTGAGAGCATGCCCGATGCGGTCAGGCAGGGCCGGCAGGCGATCCCGCGCGAGCTGGCGCCGAGCACCGTGCTCGACCGCGGCGTCGAAGCAGCCCTCATCGAGGAGCCGCGCCTTGACCAAGCAAGCCGCACCGCCGGGCTGGGAGCCGCACCGGATCACCAACAGAGTAGACGGCTGGATCATCGATCCCGACGACGAAGGTCGCATTCCCGCCGCGGTGGCCGAGATGATCGCCCGGGCGATGCCGCAACCCGGCGGTGACACCGTCGCTGCGATCTACGCGCGCATGGTCGTGAGGCACAGGAAGGTGTTGGGCAATGTCTAAAGGGAACCCGGCCGAGGATGGCATCGCGCAGACTGCGACTTTTCTCGGCGGTTCGGAGGCCGCTGCCGGCGTCGGAGGCACGACCGACAACGGCGGCGGCCTCGATGAGGAGATCGATGAATACGACGAACTCCTCGCTTCGCTCGGCCGCACTTACGACGAGGATGTAAGAATCGCGGTTCATGAATCGGGGCACGCGGTTTGCGCGCGCCTGCTCGGGCACGAGGTTGGTGGCGTCACCGTGAACCCAGACGCGACCCGCGGTTACGAGGGCCTCTGTTGGGGTGTCAGCCATACGGAGGCGTTCGAGAAAGGTGGCGGCGATGCGTCGGACGTTCGAGAAGCGCTTGCTCCGGTGATGCCCGAGCCGGGCGAAGATCGCAGGTCGGTCTCTGATGTCTATGCGAGCGTTTATAGCCAGTGCGTCGAGCTGATGGCCGGCCGGGCTGCCGAAGCAATGCTGCTGAGCGACCGCGATCCTGAGCCGCCGGCCGATGATCTGCGGCAAGCGCGTGAGCTGGCCCTGCTGTTCTGCAAGAGCGAGCAGGCGATCGAAACATTCATCGCGCATTGCGATGTCGCCGCCCGTGATCTGTTGTTGCCGCATCGCGATCTCCTGATGGCTTTGTCCATTCTGCTGAGGATGAGGCGCACGCTGGACGGTACCGAGATCGACAAGATCATCTGGGACTTTGAGGCGCGCAAGGCGTTGGCGATTGAGCATCGGCGTCGCGCTGAGTGGCGTAAGGCCGAGCTGGCGGCCGAGCGTTTTCGCGCCGAATGTGATCACACTGATGCCGCAGCCTCGTCACAGTCTGCGCCAGATCGGATGCGGTAATCGGCGATCTCGACGATCAGAAGGCCGGCGGATGTACCCGTGCCTGATGATCCGAACGGCCCCGGCGCGCTTTATCGTCGGGGCCGTTTCACGTTCTCCGGCTTGCTTACCGCTGATGACCCAGACCGATACCGAGAGCGAGAGCCTTCTGTCTCAGCGCACCTTCGGACCTCTTCATTAGTTTCGAAACTTTGGCGACGGGCGTGCGGGCTTTGGAATGTGCCTTGAGCAACTTTACGTCGTCCTTGGTATAGTCTTTGCGCTTGGTAGTCTTCTTTGCCACTATCGTGATCTCCAGAGTTGTTTGAAGGCCGCGTAGTATCACGCCGAAGTTGGCGATCAATCACTTTATGTAATCGTCACTCCACCTTATGACGCGTACTCTCTCTAGGATTGCGTCCTGCGGACGAGCTACATGCCGACCGGTTGTGTATGGGCTGGGCCGCATCCCATCAAAGCGAAATTCCGTTGCGCCTATTCGCTGATCAGGCCCTAACCCGATTTTCACCAAGTCGTGAGTTGGGACTGGTGCCTGCGCGGGTCTACATCAAGGTCGGGTTGATCGAGACGGCCTCTCGCACCACGAGCGCCACAGGACCGAGCCGATAGTGCCAGTGCCCGACGGGGTCAGCGCCAACAGTGCCAGCGTCCTGGCGGCCAGAGAAAGCGAGCGTCAACCTCCGCGCCCCACGCAGCACAAGCGCTTGCGCTGCGAATAGGGCGCGGTTGACGTTACAATCCAGGGCCGCTTCTTCATCTGACGATCGTGTATGCTCTCACGCGCTTCTTGCGCGGCTTGATGACCGGCTCATGATGTCGGTTGAGCGCACGCACAACACCGATGCGGGCGAACATCGTCGGGCCTCCGAGATTGACTACCAACATCAGCGCTTCGATGGCGGCCTGCCATTCCGGCACACCATGCTCGCGCTTCGGCAGCTTCGTGATAAAGGTGGCGGCGTCGTGCAGCGTGATCAGCTTGCGGCCATCTGGCAGTAGGATCGGATCGTCGAAAGTCCGCTGCCAGCCTCGGTCGTTCATTAGGCTATTGCGGCTCGTGCTTGTCGCCTACTTCTCGCGCAGCCAAGCTAAGCTCCAGCTCTCTGAGCTGCTCGATCAGCAGTTCTACAATCTCATCGTAGTCAGACGGCGTCAGTGAATGCACGCCGCGCAACGTCAGTTGGTTCTGGAGGATCGTCGCCATCATGGCTTTAACGCTCATGGGGACCTCGTCCGAAAATTGGATCGTTATAAAATCAATCTGAAGTAGATGCTAAAGATGGGCGACACGCAACGGCAATGGCTTCACTTCGGGCTCCGTACAATTACGGGCGACGCTGGCTATGTTGCGCTACGAAGCACGCGTATTCGACATCGAAGCGCTTCGATCCGAATTCGGGTCCTTCGAAACAGTTCGTTAGCTTTCATGTGGCTAGCTGGGAGCGTGCCGATTACCGCCGATTGCGGCACATGGAATGGGAATGCCGGCCCCGGCTGTCCTCCCAACCTGCGGCTGGGGCCGTTTGAACTTGCGCTGCATCGTTCAACCCGGTCCACAACCATGTTCAGAGGCATTGCTATCGCGCTATTTGGGATGAGCATTCTCTCCCAGTTCGATCAGGCGTTCTTTTACGGCCGAAATACTGACGCGGCGTTCAGGCTTGTGCGGGAGATTAGCCGCGGTTTTGGGCTGTAGGTCAGCCGCGCTGCGCTCATTCTGGCGGGGCATACGAGGTCCCTCGACGGCTACTTCTTCAACAGTATCCCTATCGTTCGCGCCATTCGCCTCACTGATCCGGCGTGACGGCCCAGCTCGGCTGCTATCTTCGATACGCCAGCGCCTGCCCGGGCCAGCTTGAACAATTGCTGGACCTCGCGCTCGGCCCATTGCTTTGGTTTTTGTATTTTCATGGTGCGGCGCTCAACCTGCCGCCACTTAACCAGTGCGCCTTGGGGGATTTACGGGTGGTCTCTGCCGGCAATCCATCGGACGTCTAGCAATCGCCATGGCCACGGCGCTTGGCGGTCCGCTGTGCGCCTTTCATCTCGCCGTATTCCGAAAACCCATAGTCAGCGTGCGCGGAGTATTCCATTTGAAGCCGGCCGCACGTCAGCACCTCGCTCGCCGCAAACCGAGCAGACGGAGCGCGGCTCGAATGTCCGACAGCCTCAGCTCATCCGGCCAGCGGTCGGCGCTCAGGGCCACGCGCTGTCGAAGAAGCTCTAGTCAGTCATGCTGCTGACGCAATCTCTGTCTTAGTCGGTGAGAACTAAAAAGACTGTGTGAGGACCTCTCCGGCTCCCACAGGTTCCGTCGCCAGGTTTGCGACATCAGGAACCGAAACGATCAAAAAAATCAGTCAAGGAGTTAGAATGCTGTTCCGCTCGAGCGCCGCAATTTGCGGCGCCGTGATTGCGCTTGCCATTTCTGTTACCGTTGCTCGAAGTGAAATCGTTGCGGTTCATTCGAGCGCCGTCGTCACTGCCGCTTCTGGAGATGCGATCGTTGGCGCAGCATCCATGTACAATCCGCTCCGGCCCGGATGGCGGGAGGGCGGCTCGAACACAGCCTCCGGCGAGCGCTATGATCCCTCTGTCTGGGCGGCTGCCATCAGGACAACTTTGCGTCAGAAATTTGGTGGGGTCCAATTTGGCGCGAGGCCGAAGTATGCCCTCGTTGAGGCTGTAGGCAAGAAGGTCATCGTCAAGATAAATGACGTGGGGCCGCTACTGCCTGGCCGCATCATTGACCTCAATGAGCGGACGATGCGCCATTTCGATCCAAGCCTCCAGCTCGGAGTAATTAATGACGTAAGAGTTAGGCCCCTTTCAGGGGACTATTGGATCCCCGGTCCGGTTGGCTGAACATCGCACGCGAAAGAGGTAGAGCACCGAGCCTGGGCGAGTGTCCCCTGGCCCATAGCTGACCAAAGCCGAAACCATACCGCTGTACGTTCTCAGACCTATAGCGGACGTGACTGGCAACCGGGGTCGTGTGCCCACTGTCAGTTCACAAGCTGTCTCGGCAACACCATCACGATGTTGATCTCGCGCTCAAGTATCTTCGAGGCGATAATCGAAATGTGCAGAGCGAACCCGTCCTCGATCTTCACTGCGGTGTCCTCGTCCTTGGCGTAGACGAACAGGATGTCGCCATCGACCAAACCGAACCGGACGCGAGCGATCGGGGGATCATCCCAGATGAGGGCCCGGCGCTCTAGCGCCGTGAGCTGATCAAGCGGGCCGATGGCACAACCGACGGACTTTCCGGATATGCATTGATTTCGATTTCGACGATGTCCTTTGACCGCTTTCGAAGACGAAAAAACCGAAACTCTTGTTCGAGCATGGGGCAGCGCAGGTTAACCGCAGCTGTATCTGGCAAGCGGCAGAGTTCGTCGATAAGGTCGCCTACGGTGATGATCCGGGGATGAAAGACTGCCTCGCGAATAGTCTTACTCATGGCGTTACTCCTCCACTCAGCTCCTAACCGAAGCTCAATGGTTTCTGTTCCATTCTGCACAGCAACAGGGTGGTGTGAAGGTACTCGGAATGTGACAAAAGGCGGCCCGCTTTTGGAACGATCTTCATGCGGCAGCCCTGTCCTCCTTTTCCTTGCCCCGCATCAGGATCTTAAGCGCATCACCCGGCAACGGCCGTTGCAGCGCCTTCGCCTCATCCCACGGCGCGCGCATCCATACGTCGCGCTCTTCGTCGGTCGTCAGGATCACCGGCATCGCCTTTGCGTGGTCGTCAGGAAGCCATAGACAAGGTGTGGTCCGGGGATCGGCTCGGCCTTTGTGCTACGGTCGCCGTTGAACTCAGTCCAGATGCCAGCGAAGGCCGTCACTCTGGTCGGCAGCCGCGCCAGATTTGCTTGGTCTATTGGAGCGCAAAAGCGAGGTCATCACATGCCCGGAGATCGGCACGAGGTCTCCGAGACGCGTGGCCATCACCGTTTCTTTGATTGTCGCGTGTCGCGCGATTTTGGCGCTCTCGCGGCCTCAGCCTCTTCCACGCGCCTGCGTAGCTCTAGCAATTCGCGATATTGTCGTTCGAGCGGGTCGAGCCATTCGATCTTCTCGCGAGATTTATCGCGATAGTTGGTGCTGCTGTACGATGAATACCTGATCATAAATTGACGCCTTTGGTTTAAGGCAGTCGCGACAAAAGATCAGAAAAAAAGTTCGCGGTTGATCAACCGTTATCCGCGATACGATAGCAGCGCAACAAACGTCGCGCGTTAAGCTTGATGTCCTGACCGGAAGTTAATTCTGGAACTTTTCAATTCGAGATAACCTACTCGCAGACGAGTCCGTCGTTGGTGACCGCGACGTGCCGACGCGACCGCCGCCGCGCAATGAGAGAGCGGGACGCAGGACACGCAGAATGCAGGATCAAATGGCGGCCGTCGCCCCGAAGTTCCTCCCTTAATCGGCTTTGGGGTGCGCAGTCTGTTGAATGGCACGAGACAGCGGTTCGCTGGCTTCGGCCGTATGCGGCAGTGCGGAGACGATGTGTTGCGGATGTTGGTGACTGGCGGGCCGCCTGTGCACGGCGGCGGCGGCATGCCCCACCGCATCATGTTCAACTCGCGCCCGTTGTCCGTGTTGCGCACGACGGGCGTCGGATAATCCGGGAATGCGATCCGCATGATGTGCCGATCGCCGAAGTCGCGTGCCGGCTGTCATTTCGGTGCAGCGATAGGGCTTCGCGCCCAACTCGAAGGCTTCGCGCCGGAGATACCGGACTTTGCTCTCGACATGCACACGATGAAGGGCAAGACGATGGGTCGTGGTCTCGATCACTTCCGCGAGGAAGGTGCGAGGCTGGTGCCGCCGCCGACCGCGCCGGACCCGTACATCGAGGAAGCGTATCGGCTGTGGGCGATCAAGCAGCGGGGCAGGCCGTGAACGTCCGGTCCGGCCTATGAGCCGACGTAGAAGGCGTGCATAACGAGCGCCTGCGACTGTCCTAATCCCTCCGCAAGTGTGGTCAGAAAAACGGCCCCGCCGCCGCAGGGCCGTCGTCCCCCCTTAGAGGGCGCAAGTGGAGAGGAAACGAAAGTCATTTAGCCCGAGGACCTAGCAAAACCAACCAGCGCCACTGTCCTAGTTTCAAATTGCGAGTGTCCGAATTAGGACAGTGCTAGGGCGCCAAGCTGATCCCGCCGCCGACCAGTGATGATCCCTACGAGGACGAAGCCTACCGGCTGTGGGCGATCAAGCAGCAGGGCAAGTGAGCGAGACATTATCGCCCGTCGTCCTGCCAAGGCCCTCCTTTAACGACAGCACTGATGATCGGAAGCGGGTCACCTCCGGTAGTGGCACCAGACGCACATGGGCTCGGCAGCGTTTGTCTGCTGCTGATCCGAACAACGATACGCTCGGCGAGCGGCTTAGGCTGTATGTCGAAGAGAACTTCCATAATGCTTGAAGAAGTTATCAAGCTTCACTGGTTCGCCGGTATCTCGCCAGAACAGTTTTTTACCAAGGCTGGCCGCCACCGCGAGGCGGTGGTGGCCGCCGATTAGAGTATGGTCATCGGATGCTGTGGCGATGATCTCGCCGTCTTCGTCCACGATGATCATGTGCTGCCTCCAATCCAGCGCGCGGTCAACGCCGCCGCGATGGTGCGTGATCCATCTAACCTCGTGCCGGTCCCGGCGTTCCAATCCATGAAGATCACTGCTTCCGTATTCGACATACGCCATATCGTGCACCGCCCTTTGTGTACCGATCGGCATAAAATTAAGTCGGGAATGCGCGATTGCAAATATCCTCGCACCGGGCCGTCGCGCGGTCCCCGCGGGTTCCTCCGGCCTCCACAGGACCCGGACAACTCCGCTCCGCCGCATTCACAGTTTGCGCCAGCTCGCGTCCCGGCTTCGATCTCTATTTGCGCTGGCTTGCTGCGCGGCTCACATGCCAACTAAAGATAGCGTCTCGGGCGGGGACTACACGCAATGATAGCTTTCCTTCTATTTCTTATTTTATGTGTTCTTCTTTTCGGGGCGGGAGCTGTCCTTAGTGGGCTTGGATGGTTAGCCTCATCAGTGCTGGCTTGTTGGTCGTCGTACTGGGGATTGTTGGCAGCGCGAAGCTCATTGGCGGCCTGCATGACGGGATCGCTACAGAACGCAGCGAGCAGCGGCCATGGTTGTATCTCATCGTCGGGCTGCCAGCGATGATAGGACTTTTTGCGATTGCGTTCGTTGAGTGGCTTCAAGGAGGCAAGGTCGGAGAGCCTTACACTTGGGTGGCCGGTGGTTTGTTGATCGCGTCGATGTTAGTGCTCGCACTTGAGAACGCGAACAGTTGGCTTCCCAAGGTGCCGGGCTTCGTCACGAGGCTTTGCGTAGGCTGGGCGAAATTTCTGGTCGCGCCCATTCTGGCTCCAATCGGGCATTGGAAGTCCATGCGTAAGCCGAACCCGACTGGCGACCGAACTGGTGTGATCGTCGCCAGCGTATCGACCTTGTGGACGTTCATCGTGGCGGTGTTCATCTGGTGGTTTGCCGTCCTTCCATTGATACTTGTCGTGGCCTCTATCCGCAACGCTGTTCGCTGACTTTCAATTACCCACATTTAGCCGAGTGGGCTGAGGGAGCGCATAAACTGTTGCATCGCAGGAATCGACCGTGATTCCTTGTCTGGCACCGATTCGCGGGGGCGGTGCCAATGGACGGAGAAGCAGGCGCATGGTTTGATCGTGAGCTCGCGGGCTGCAGCCTTGCCGACGAGCGCCTGAACAAGCGGCTCCGCAAACTGGTGGCGCAGATCGGGAGCGCCATGGGAGAAAGCATTCCGCTGGTTTGCCAGGATTGGGCCAACACAAAGGCTGCCTATCGTTTTTTCTCCAACGACCGGGTCAGTGAGGCGGACATTCTGGCAGGCCACTTTCAATCGACGCGTGAGCGCACGATTGCCACAGGCGGTGCTGTTCTGGTGCTCCATGATACAACCGAGTTCAGCTATCGAAGGGAGGACTCAGACGCGATCGGGATCACCAAGAGCATAAACAGCGGCCGGGACAAGGCCGGCCGCCTGAGATCGCACACGGTTTGCGGCATCCTGATGCACTCGAGCCTGGCGGTAACGACCGAGGGGCTGCCGCTTGGACTGACGGCCGTCAAATTCTGGACCCGAAAGAAATTCAAGGGGACTGCCGCGCTTAAAAAGAAGATCAACCCGACGCGCGTTCCCATCGAGAAGAAGGAGAGCGTCCGATGGCTGGATAATGTCCGGCAATCCACAGAGCTGCTGCGCGATCCGGGACGATGCATCCATATCGGTGATCGCGAGAGCGACATCTATGAGCTGTTCTGCGCGGCTCGCGAAGCTGGAACGCATTTCGTGATCAGGACTTGCGTTAATCGCTTGGCTGGGGATGGGGATCACACGATCGCCGACGAAATGGACGAGGTCGCCGTCAAAGGACTGCATCGCATCGACGTCAGAAACAACAACGGCGATCCCGATGAAGCCGTCCTTGAGATCAGATATCGCAAGATTCGCGTCCTGCCGCCAATTGGGAAGCAGAAGCGCTATCCTGCGCTGATCTTGACGGTGATCCATGCCGAAGAGCGCGTAACGCCGAAGAACAGAAAGAAGATCGAGTGGAAGCTGATTACAGATCTGCCTGTGGGCTCACGCGCCGACGCAATCGAGAAACTCGAATGGTATGCCTTAAGATGGAAAATCGAAGTCTTCCACAAGATCCTCAAATCGGGCTGCAAAGCTGAGGAATCGAAGCTCCGGACCGCCCAGCGTCTGACCAACCTGATCTCTGTCTTTTGCATCCTCAGTTGGCGGGTCTTCTGGATGACGATGCTCAATCGCGCAGCTCCAGGGGCGCTACCGACTCTTGCGTTGACCGCAACTGAAATCGCCCTGCTCGATCGACTCGTGAATGACAAACCGCAAGCTCGACGGAAAACCCTCTCACATTACCTGGCCAAGATCGCCAGGCTCGGCGGCTATCTCGCCCGCGCCCACGATCCTCCGCCCGGCAACACGGTCATGTGGCGCGGGCTATCGCGCCTGACCGACATCGCGCTGGGGGCCATAGTCGGTGCAGAAATTGTGGGTAATTGAAAGGTTCGCTGAGAGGGTACGATTGCGGAGGGTCACCATCCTTCGACGGTCCCGCCAGCGCTCGCGCATCACGTCGACCACGACCGACGACGACAACAGCGGCAGCATCACGACGGCGGCAGGCAGGGCAAACGGTCCTGAAACGGGACGGTTTCTCCAAGCAGCAGGCAGCGCGAACCGGCGGCAACAGTGCAACGGTTGCACCGTCACCGCGTCACGTCATCACCGCGACACGGACGACCAGCGGCAGCGCGCCAGGACCACGCGCACACCGCCAACTCGCTCGGCGACTTCACGAAGAAGTAGGGGCGCCCCCACTTTTGCACCACGGCGCGGACAGGCGAAGCAAGGGGCAGCGGCAGGCGACGGCCAAGGCCAAAGCGCGACCCGGCACGGTGCCGGGTCTTCCCATCCAAAAAGCGAAGTCTGGGGACAGCATCCCCGCCGTCTATATCGTCGAGTTGCAATCCCGGTATGATACCCGCTTAACGCGGACACATGGAAAATCGAAAAATGGCAGGATCAGCGGCCGAGGTGGCGGCAATGTTCAACACCGACGACACCCTTGGGGATCGTGAACGGAGCGCGCTTGTCGACAATAATTTCAACCCGGCGCGCCAGTAGCCGATATGGAGAAGCTCAAAAAGCAAAAGAGCTTCGGTCGCTCATATCGACCGGTAGTAATTTGGTTAGAGGACCTAGCGGAGATCGTCTCGACTTTAAAGAAAAACGCGAAAGACGTTCACATATCGACCGAGGATTATCTATTTGCAACTGTCGAGGAACTGAAAGAGCACTTAGGCACTCAGACCCAGTTTGCAATGGAAGTGACAAGTTCAATTCCTTATGTGCGACAGCTGGTGGTGGATGGTGGCGATCTTAGCGTTGGCCGCGCGAACGCAGTGGCGCAAGGTCGCGGATCAGCTCCGTCCCAAGCTGCCGAAGCTTGCCGGCTTCCTCGACGAGGCCGAGACCGACGTGCTCGCCTACATGACCTTCCCGCCGCAGCATCGGACCAAGCTGCACTCCACCAACCCGATCGAGCGCCTCAACGGCGAGATCAAGCGGCGCACCGAAGTGGTCGGCATCTTCCCCAACGAGGATGCGATCGTTCGCCTCATAGGCGCGATCCTGCTCGAGCAAAACGATGAGTGGGCCGTCCAGCGTGCCCGCTACATGACGCTGGAAACCATCGCGCCATTGAGCGATGATCCGATCGTCAGCCTTCCGGCTATCGCCAGCTGACCGGCCCGGCCCTTGCCGGCGAACGCGGTGACCCGCCGCCAGCTACACCACGCCACGGGACACGATCTATTTCTTCCAGATCCGGCCCCCTCAAACCTTGCAGCCGGTCTGCCGTCATGCGCTCCTATTCGGGTGCGACTTGGGGTGCTTCCGCATCGCGAGGCGCAGCGGCAGGCCTCTCGGCCCGCGCCTTGCGCACGCCGCCTGCGAGTGCAGGAACTGCCCTGGTTTGGATGCGTTGGAGGGACAAGACGAATCCATTCCGTCCGTCATGCTCTGGCGGAATTGCCTGTTGATCGAGGTGACGGCACGGCGCCGCCCCGGCGGAGAAGGGGGCGATCCGGACCGAACAGGTTTTACAGCAATGAGCGTCTGCAGAGCGATTCGGATCGGCCTGTTTACCGCATTGATCGCAACGGCTGGGATCGGCGAACTGGTCGATCGATGCGCGGCGCAGACGTCTCTGGCCGAGCCCGCGAAGGCGCCTCCGCGCAAGCAGAGCGCCGGCGGCGATAAGGGGGTGACGGTATCGGAGAGCCGCTACACGGCCGGATTGGTTACCGGCATGCCGCAAAGCACCGAATTCACCATAGCCCAGGAAATAGCGACCACGCTGGCCACCGGTCAGGAGACCGGACCACACGGCGAAATGGCGTTGCGGGTGCTGCCACTAGTTGGAAACGGCGGCGTCCGCAACGTCGTCGACGTCCTTACCTTGGCGGGCGCCGACATGGCGATCGCGCCTGTCGTTCTGGTCGATCGCCTCCGGGACGCCAGGGCCCTTGGCGACATCCGCGATAAGCTAGTCTACATCACCGTTCTGTTTGGCGAAGAATTCCATCTGATCGCGCGGCCCGAAATCAAAACGCTGGCCGACCTTGCGGGAAAGAGAATCAATCTGGGCGAAGAAGGCAGTGCCGGCGCTGTCTTGGGTCGCGAGGTGCTCAACAGTCTGGGCGTGAAATTCGACGAAGCGAACCTGAGCCTCGAAACGGCGCTCGACGAGATGCGCAAGGGGCGGCTCTCGGCCACCCTGCTGGTTTCGGCGAAGCCGGTCGCCTCGCTGGCGAGCTACGCCCAGTTCAATGCGGTTCGCTTCCTGCCGATTCCTTATTCCTCGCCGCTGCGGCGCGACTACCTGCCTTCGACCCTGCATCACGAGGACTATCCGTCGGTCCTCGGGGTCGACGAAAGCGTCGACACGATCGCGATCAAATCGGCCCTGTTCGCCTACAATTGGCCGAGCCGCAACCAGCGCTACCAGCTGCTCGAGTCATTCGTGCAGACTTTCTTCTCGCGCTTCTCCGAATTTCTCGGGGACGGCCATCACCCGAGATGGCGCGAGGTGAACCTGGCGGAACCGCTCCCCGGATGGCAGCGCTTTCGCCCTGCGGATCGCTGGATCCAGCGTCAGGCGTTGCAGGGAGCGTTCGACCGCTTTCTCGAGCAGCATCCAACGAACGATCAGTCGGACCGCGAAGCGCTGTTCCGGGACTTCCTGCGGTGGCGGGAGCGCAACAAGGCGAAGTGAACGAAGGGAGATTGCGAGATGCGCCATCGGTTGGCCGCCTCGGGATTGGCTGCATTGCTCGCCTTAACCGTCGGGCCCGTGTCGCCCGGCGCGCAGCCGATCCTGCAAGGGTGGGGGCCCGCGCCGCAGGGGACCATGCCGGATCCGTTCCAACAGCCCGCGCCGCAGAGGATGCCGGATCCCTTCGCCCCAGCCATATCGCGGCCGGCGGCGAGGACCGAGCCTCCTCGGAGGACCGAGGCTCCTCGAAGGACTGTTCGCCGAGCCCGTCCCGCGCATACGAAACACCACGTCGTTCGTCCGACGCAGAATCAACGGAAGATCGCCGAAGGAGAGGGATACAAGCGCGTAAGCGATCTGGTGAACTTCCCGAAGTTCTTTCCGAGTCTCGGCATCCTGTTCGTGAAGCCCGAAACCTTGCCGCTCGGACCGTTCCTGTGCTTCGACCGTAAGGACCGCCTGATAGCGACCGTATACATGGTTTCAATCAAGGACATCGACGATCACAAGGCGTTCGAGGCGCCGGCGTTCGCCGGCGCGACCGACCACGTCAACATCTACTTCAACCCGGGACATCCCGGAGTCGACGTCCCGCACTACCATTTCGTGATCTGGCACGTGACCAAGAAGGAGGAGGAGCGCGTCGCGAACTGACGCGGTCCTCGGCGAACCGGTTCGGCATTTTCGGCGCCGCCGCTTCAATCCGCGACGTTGAATCCGCCCTGCCTGAGCGCCGCCGCGACCTCCACCTCTCGTCCAACCCTCGACGGTGTGATTGAGTCTGAAAGGTACCTGTAGGCCGGACATGCACTTCGCCGTTTTGCCATCCCGGCAAGCCATTGAAATTTCTTAGATCTTCTCCGCCCCCGAGCGCGCCATAAGATCGCAACTCTCGGGCCTTGGATCTCTAGGGTGTCTAGGCTCGTTGTCGGACCGTCGCCGTCGCAGGCTCGCTGGTCGAGAGCGTTTGGATGAAATCTTCCAAAGATGGTTGTGGCGCGGCTTGTAGTTTGTGGAGTTCTTCCGGCTTCAGCTTGGTGTAACGCCGCAGCGTGCGCCAATCCTTGTGGCCGGTCACAAGCGTGACCTTCTCGATTGTGAGCCCTGCTTCAAAAAGACGGCTAGTTCCCTCGTGTCGCAGGTCATGAAAATGCAGATCCTCGATCTTCAACTCGTCGCAGGCTCGCGTGAAGGCTGCGCTCACGGAGCGGTGGTTGTAAGGGAATACACGACCCCATCCGGCTTCGATCCCTCGCGCAAGAGCTGCGGAGCTCCTCGCCGGGGGCACTCGGGAAAGGGGCCCGCCGTCATGAAGTATGCCGGCGTCGCTATCACTGCCCCGTTCCCGCGTACCCTCTTATCTGACCTTCGGAGTTGGGTGCAGCGGCTCTGGCTGGAGCGGCGATCGAAATGAGGATTGAAAGTCCTGCTGCGATAATGAACGTCGCGCGAAGCTTCATGAGACTACTCCTCGCAACTATTCGCAAGAACGGAGCGATCAATTCGATATTTTTGAAGCGCGAGGCCACCGTACGCTTCCGCCTTGGTGATGCCAATCGGCCATCTCCGAGGACGTTCTTCAGGTGAGAGCTGCTGACCTATCGTTGGTGGTGCCACTTGGCGGCCTGTTTGGTCTGCTGTTGACCCCATGTATGGTCCGGCCGTGCGTTGCAAGTGGTTTCGCCGAGCTGGCGGTGGGCGGTCTTGCATCAATGTATCCGGCCTTTGATTGGAGCATTTGCTCTGGGCCATCATGGATATCAGCGCGCGTGCGTTCTCATTAGCGGACAGGCCTCGATTGGACCATTTGGGTCACCAGTGTTCGCATGCGCCGGGAAGACCGAACCTCCATCTCGTCTCATCCTCTCGCAGACCTCGGCTGGAAACTGTTGATAGGGTTACGTCATCGCCTGCTCCTCATATCGCGCAGTTCCTTTGTTCGAGCCAAGGGCCGTTCCTTCGTCCCGGCCCGCAGAGCGTCGATCGCGTCGCGCGCAGGGGCGGTCAAGGCCGGCCGTCGCGCTTGGCTTGCGGCGGGCTCCGGCGTTGCCAGGCTGCGCCTTGACCGCGCCGAGCACGGCGCGAGGATCAAGCGGGTCGGACGCCTGCATCGTCGGTCCTCGTCAGCTCGAAGGCGCGTCCTTTAGCCAGCACCGCCCAGGCGATGCGGGCAAGCTTGTTGGCGAGCGCGATCGCCAGCACGTTGTGGTGCAACCGCCTCTTGGCGGCTTCGATCCAGGATTTGAGCCCGTAACGTTCCCAGGTCTTGATCCTGACCAGCACAACCCATGCCGCCTGCACAAACAGAACGCGCAGGTAGCGATTGCCGCGCCTCGAGATTTTGCCGAGGATCGTGCGGTCTCCCGTCGAGATCTGCTTGGGCACCAGTCCGAGCCAGGCGCCGAAGTCGCGGCCTTTGGAGAATGTGTCTCCAGTGCCGATCGCGGCCACCATGGCGCTCGAAATGATCGGCCCGATGCCAGGCACCGTCATCAGGCGCGAACATGCCTGATCTTGACGGGCCAGTGCTTCGATCTCGCCGGATAGGCCGTCGATGCGCTGATCCAGCCGGCGCCAGTCGCCTGCCAACTCCTCGATGACACGCAACATGCGTGGCGACAGGGCATCGGTGCGCGTCGCAAGGATGGTGGGCAGTTCCGTGCGCAGGAAGCCGATACCCTGGCGCACGGCGATCCCGCGTTCCAGCATGAAGGCGCGAATCTGGTTGATGATGCCGGTGCGTTGCGACACCAGCCGCTCGCGCACCCGATGCAGCGCCTGCAGATCCAGTTGCTCCGCGGTCTTGGTCGCCACAAACTTCATCGTCGGGCGCTGCACGGCTTCGGCAATCGCTTCGGCATCATTGAAGTCGTTCTTCTGTCCCTTGCTATAGGGGCGGACATATTTGGCCGGCATCAACCTGGCATCGTGACCAAGCGATGCGAGTTTGCGGCTCAGGTGATGTGCGCCGACGCAGGCTTCCAAGCCGATCAGGCAAGGCGGTATATTGGCGAGCCGCGCTTCCACTTGGCCACGCGACCACTTTTGCCGCAGCACGATGGCGCCGCGCGCATCGTGGCCCACGACGTGGAACGAGTTCTTGCCGATATCGATGCCGATCACGGCCATCGCGGTATTGGGTGTCTGAGACATGGCGTGCTCCTTGTCTGTGGCGCCCCTTGCCAGCTTCGCTTGCTGGCGGGGCAGGAGCACGGCCGGACCATCCCATTAGCTGACCTTTGCCAGTGCTTTTCGGCTTTCCCCGCTTATGGCTTTGTTCGATCTCATACTTCACCCACGACCGGTTCCAAGTCTCGGTGCCAGAACGGCCGTGACGCTGGTGTTTTGAAATTGATCATCGATCCAATTCTTAATGCCTCCTAAGCGCTTTTGGGCTTGTTCAAATTCGGCGGCGTCATAGAAGCGAGGTGCATCCCCACGTTCCCGTATGACCCAGGAATTCCGCACCTGTTGAATTCGTCTGACGTCGCGATCGTAATGGAAGCGGAAAAATACTCTGCGTGCGATTCCTGATGCGGAATCGTTGCAGTGATATCGACGTCGTTGCCGGCCGACAGGCGCCAGGCTGCCACCCCGTAGCACAAGGTCAGGTCAGGGCGAGGGCAAGCAGAAGCATAGAGACGAAATGGCTCACGCGCGTGTACCCGCAAATTCTGAAATTAGCAGCGAGAGCGAGCACAGTGGCCGATTCGAAGAATGCAGATGATTCTGACCTAGACGACCGATTCCATGAAATTGGCACTGATGGAACGGATGGTTTGTTGCGGGATTCCTCGTTTGTATTTGGCTGAACGAGGAGTGGCGTCATGGCGAAGTGGCGGCAAGCGGTCGAGTTGGCGCTGACCGATGAGGAGGCTGAAGTGTTGACGGCTCTTTCGCGGTCGAGGACGGAACCGGCGAGCCGGGTGTCGCGGGCAGCGATGCTGCTCGCCTACCTCGAACAGCCATCGTTCTTTGCCGTGGGACAACGGCTTCGCGTGCACCATCAGACGGTCCAACGCTGCGTCGAGCGAGCCGTGGCGTACGGCGCACTGGCGGCACTCGACGACCGACCGCGACCGGGCAGGGAGCCGGTGATCACGCCTGAGGCCAAGGCCTGGTTGGTGTCTTTGGCGTGCGACAAGGCCAAGGAGCACGGCTATCCACACGAGCTGTGGACGACGCGGCTTTTGGCCCGTCATGCGCGCGAGCACGGACCGGCGGCGGGGCACGAATGTCTCGCCCGTCTGGTTCAAGGCACGGTGTGCAAGCTTCTCGGCCAAGAGGCAATCAAGCCGCACAAGGTGCGCTACTATCTTGAAAATCGCGACGCCGCGTTCGAACAGAAGATGGCGGAGGTTCTGTGCGTCTATCGTGAAGTCGATGTCCTGAAAAAAGCCCCTGCCAGATCCAAGAAGCGGGGAAAACCGGTGGCGATCGTCTCTTGCGACGAGAAGCCGGGAATTCAGGCCATCGCGACCACGGCGCCGGATTTGCCGCCTGAGCCCGGCATCCACGCCACCTTTGCGCGGGATCATGAGTACAAACGCCATGGCACGCTCAGCCTGTTGGCCGGGATAGATCTGCTCACCGGAAAGGTCCACGCGCTCGTCAGAGATCGCCACCGCAGCCGCGAGTTCATCGAATTCCTCAAGCTTCTCGATGCCGCCTATCCGGCCAGCACCGCGATCAAGCTGATCCTCGACAATCATTCGGCACACATCTCGAGGGAAACCAGAGCCTGGCTCGACACCCGACCGGCAGGCCGCTTCGGCTTCACGTTCACGCCAAAGCACGGCTCCTGGCTCAACCTCATCGAGGGCTTCTTCTCCAAGTTTGCCCGCTCTGTCCTGCGTCACATCCGAGTGACATCAAAGCACGAACTCAAGGGACGCATCATGGCCGGCATCGACGACGTCAATCGCCATCCCGTCATCCACACCTGGTCCTATAAGCTTGTCGATGCAGCCTGATATGATTCGAACCATGGAAACGCTGACCTAGTGGCCGTTTTCCCCATCCTTATACGGGGCCAAAAGCGCTCACGATCCCGACCGTGATGGGGACGAGCGCGACGACTGTCCACAAAGCGGGCGAGCTGGAGGACAGGCCAATGACTAGTATCGTGATACCCATACCCACGAGCACCGCTGAGATGGCGTAGGCGACTGCTTTTTCCATCTGTCGATCCACAAAACAAAGGATCGATTGCACAAGCAGGATTCGGGGTGGACCGAAACGTTCCTATGCTGAAGGTACCGCGGAGTTTTTGCCGAGATGCAGGTAGCGGGGTAAAACCGCCTGATCGCTCATGCGACCGAAGCGAAGGCTCTTGTCGATCTGCTGTTGTACCCGGAGAAAAACTTCAGTGTGCTGCCGCAAGAGGTCACCCACGGCGCCGGCACGACCCAATCCCTGGCGTTCAACCTATTGCAGACAGTGCGGCTCTCACTCCGAGAAATAGCGAAGTAGGGCAAATACGGACTTGCTGGGCATCGCCCGCCGCGAGCTGTGGGCGTGGTGGAAACGACGGAAAGGCCCGCCAACACAACTTCTCCCTAGCCACGACACGCAGCCTGTCGCTCTCAGGCCCAAGGGATTGATAATTTGCGACGTGCTTCGGATGTCGCTTTGATACGGCATGCAGGCTCAAAAGATCAGCCGGACGATGTGCGGCTGTCCGACCTCGAGCCACGGTTCGTCTGCGGAGACTGCGGCCGGCGCGGCGCTGACGTGCGGCCGGATTTCAATTGGGCCGGACTGCCGATCGCCGCCATGGGATATCGATAGCCGGAGCAAAGACGGCCCCGGCCGGGGGGCTTTTGGGGTGTGGAGGCCGGGGCCGCTGGAGGTGCTTGGGGTCTAGAGCCAAGCGACTGTGAGCATACTAGCCTCAAACCGATGTTCTGTTCGCTTCAGCACATTGACGATCGTGTTCCAACCGCACAAGCTGGGCCTTTTGGTCGGCGTTTATTCTGATCTTTGGCTGTGAGAACAGGTGGTCACGAGAAGCATGGTTCGGCTGCATTGCCAATCTTGGCCCAACATTGGTTCAAAGACTCCGCGAGGAGTGCCGATTGCCATAGTGGCACCAGCCGCTACCAGAACAGCGGATGTCAGTGCGAACAATCGAGAGGTCGTCCAATTAATCTTCATGGCGCTTCCCTCCAGTTGAGGCGCACATGCTACGCTTGGTGACACAAGCCGCTTGTGAACTACGTCACACGGCTTCCTCAACGATCATCACACCCGCGTGCAGGGGGCCCGCCAGCGTGAACCGCCTAAACGAAATAGGCCGCCATGGGAGGCGGCCTTTAGTTCATCTTCCTGCGGAGCTTCTTGATGAGCGCGTCTGCCGCAATTCTTATCGGGCTCCCGATGGTGCAGGGAAACGACCGCAGCCGTGGGCAAGGCAGGCTGAGGCCGTCCACTACATGGGGAACGGCGCCGGAGCCATCCTTCAATGAGCTCGATTGCCAATTGTTCCCAAAGAAGGGGCGCCGGGGAACAAGGGGCATCGATCATCCGGACATCAAAATGAACCTGGCACGGTCCTTGCTAGCAAGATGGATATCCGGGATTTTGTTAGTTCCCTCTCGGGGCTGGACTGATCGCCGCCGGGACAATGCATTTGGATCCCGGCGGCGTATTCATTCGGCTACAGGCTCAAAGCCGATACAGACGCTTGCCGAGCATTGCGAGGCACATGCTGGCCCTCAACGCCTAGCTTGCCAGCCTGAGGCGCATGGTTACGGCGAGAAGCTGGATCATCCTCTGCCGGGTCGTCGTCCTCAAGCTCGCTGTCGTCGCCTTCGTCGTCGGGCTCCAGTTCCATATGGTTTTCGGTCGCGTCCAGAAACCGGATAAGCCGGGCAATCTCGTCTCTGGCCTCCTTGCGGAGTCTCCCGATAGCCTGGAAGATTTGCTCGGGGGGAAGATGGCGCTGACGACGTCGTCCTTGTCCGGGAAATTCTCCGGCAACCTGACGTCGGACGACGTTATCGCTAAGCTACGCGCCGCGAGCTCCTCGCAGATCCACGAACTACCGGCCGGTAAGATCAAGACCTACAAGGCCGTCAAGGACCGCACGGGGCGCTCGCTAATCGTCGACAGCACGGGCCACATTGCAGAGGTTGCGAGCTCGTTAGACGGGCAGCCGAAGCCAAAGGTCGTTGCTGGACAGCGTACCGGCCGGCGTGGCTATCTCCATATCGAGGACGCGAAATGAGCCGGGCTCGTCATCATACAGGTAGCGAAGGTGCCAGACCGGGCCAAGTTCTGGTGTAACGGCGAAGTCATCTAAGGCAGTCGCGACGTATCGAACGGCATCGCGATGTGCTATCGGCGCGGAGAACATCGCGTCCAGCAGCGTGGCAAGGCTCATACCTTCAAGGAGCATGGTTCGCGCGACTTCGTCTCCGTAGACGAGCCTGAGGGCCGATACGAGGGCCGCGATAGCGTCAGGGTTCTTTAGAGGCACGGCAGATTCGTTTCAGGCCAAAAGCCGGACCATTGACGCAAGGGCGCGCGGGCGGCGGTTGCGTGTTTTCGCAGGGCCATGGACGTCCGCTACAACACCTCAGCACGAACCTGAGCCATGCCACGATCCGTAATCCCCCAGCTGCGCGTGGCGGCGAGCGAGAGGTCGAGGACGCGGCCACGGACCCATGGTCCGCGATCGGTGATACGAACCACCACCGCTTCGCTCGCAGTGGATCGCAAACGGACATAATACCCGGTCGTCAGGTTGATCGTACGCCCACGATGAAGGCCGCCTTGTTCTGAGAGGCGGATTGAGCACTCATAAGCACGTGTTTAAGAGCGAGCTTAAGAGCGATTGATGGGTCAGATTTCGGTGCTGACGGGGCCGGAACGCCGGCGGCGTTGGAGCGAGGATGAGCGGTGCCGGATCGTTGCGGAGGCCTTTGCGCCGGGATCGTGTGTGGCGCAGGTTGCGCGGGATCACGATATTTCAACGGGGCTGATTTACACCTGGCGGCGTCGGCTTCGCCAGGACCTTGCTGACCAGGGCTTTGTGGAAGCGGCGATGGAAGCGGAGCCGATCAAGGAAGCGGCACCGTCCGGTGAAGTGATCGTGGTGGAATTGACGGGGAGCGGACGGATCAGGATTTGCGGGTCGGCGCCGCCCTTGCTGGTGTCGGCGGTGTTGAAGGCGCTGCGATGATTCCGATCCCCTCTGGCGTGCGGGTATGGCTGGCGACGGGCCATACCGATATGCGGCGCGGCTTTCCGAGCCTGGCTTTGCAGGTGCAGGAGGTCTTGAAGCATGACCCACTGGGGGGTCATTTGTTTTGCTTCAGGGGGCGCCGTTCAGATCTGATAAAAATCATCTGGCACGATTCTCAGGGAGCGTGCCTGTTTACAAAAAGACTCGAAAGAGGAAGATTCATCTGGCCTTCGGCTGCCGGTGAAGCCGTGACGATCTCTCCGGCGCAGCTTTCTTACCTGCTATCTGGGATCGACTGGCGGAATCCTCAAGAAACTTTGCGTCCAACGCGAGTTGGATAGCATTCTGCGATTGAACCTACCGGGAAATCTGATTCACTGGCTTCATGAGTTTGAAGCCGGATGACCTTCCTTCGGATCTCGCCAGCGCCCAGGCGGCGCTGTTGATCGAACGTGAGGCGTTGCGGGCTGAACGCGACGCGCGGCTGAGGGTCGAGGTCGAACGCGATGCGGCCGCGGCGAAGGTCAGCCGGATACAGGCCGAAGCCATCAATTGGCAAGCCGAAGCGGCCAACGCGCGGGCGAAGCTGTCGGACAATGAGGCGCTGATCGCGCATCTCGAGCTGCGGATCGAGAAGCTCAAACGCGAACTGTACGGGCCGCGTTCCGAGCGCACGGCGCGGCTGATCGAGCAGTTGGAATTGGAACTTGAAGAACTCGTCACCACGGCGAGCGAGGATGAGCTCGCCGCGCAGGCCGCGGCGGCAAAGGCGCAGAGCGTACGCGCCTTCACGCGCAAGCGGCCGGTGCGCAAGCCATGGCCGGATGACATCGAACGCGAGCGCGTCGTCATTGAGGCTCCAACGAGCTGCGCCTGCTGCGGTGGATCGCGGCTGGCGAAGATCGGTGAGGATGTGACCAAGACGCTGGAGGAGATCCCGCGCCGCTTCAAGCTGATCGAGACGGTACGCGAGAAGTTCACCTGCCGCGATTGCGAGAAGATCAGCCAGCCGCCCGCGCCGTTCCATGCCACGCCGCGCGGCTTCATCGGCCCACAATTGCTGGCGACGATCCTGTTCGACAAGTTCGGCATGCATATCCCGCTCAACCGCCAGAGCGCGCGCTTTAAGGCCGAGGGGATCGACCTGCCGTTGTCGACCCTGGCCGACCAGGTCGGCCACGGGACCTTTGCCGTCATGCCGCTCTTCCACTTGATCGAACGCCATGTACTCGCGGCCGAGCGCCTGCATGGCGACGACACCACCATCCGTATCCTGGCGAAGGGCAAGTGCACGACCGGGCGGATCTGGACTTATGTGCGGGATGACCGGCCCTTCGCCGGGCCTGCGCCGCCGGCGGCGGTCTATTACGCCTCGAGCGACCGACGAGGCGAGCACCCCCAGAAGCATCTGGCCGCCTTCGCCGGTATCCTGCAAGCCGATTGCTACAACGGCTTCGAGCCGCTGTTCGACCCGCAAAAGAAAGCGATGCCGATCACACCGGCGTTTTGCCTGGCCCATGCGCGGCGGGGCTTCTTCGAGCTGGCTGACATCGAGAAAAATGCTCGGGAAGGTAAGAAGGGCAAACCGGTCTCTCCGATCGCGCTGGAGGCGGTCAGACGCCTCGATGCGTTGTTCGAGATCGAGCGCGCCATCAATGGCTGCGGCGCCGACGAGCGGCGCGCCGTGCGCCAGGAAAAGAGCAAGCCGCTTCTCGAGGACATGCACGCCTGGTTGCTGCGTGAGCGCGAAACCCTCTCGCGCTCCTCCGAGGTCCTGAAGCCTATGAACTACATGCTCAGGCGCTGGGACGACTTCGCCCGCTTCCTCGACGATGGCAGGATCTGCTTGACCAACAATTGCGCTGAGCGCGCATTGAGGGGCATCGCATTGGGAAGGCGCAACTGGACCTTCGCCGGCAGCCAGCGTGGCGCCGACCGTGCCGCCATCATGCTGACGATGATCACGACCTGTCGCCTCAACGACGTCGATCCCAAGGCCTGGCTCGCCGACGTCCTCGCCCGTATCGCCGATCTTCCCGCGTCGCGTCTGCACGAACTGCTGCCCTGGGAATGGAAGCTCCTGCGCCAAGCCGACAAGCCCGCCGGTCAGCAGGCCGCCTGACCTTCACGCAACGCCATCATAGAGCTCGCCGTGCCCGCGCGCATGCGTCAATCAGGCGGTCCTCGTCGTATGCGTACGGTTGATCTGTCGTCGCCGCTCGTGGAGATGCCGAAATCCCGCGCGGCAAGCTCCAGCTCGAGATCGCTAATACGTTCGAAGATGTGAGCAACGATTTCCTCTAACGCTTCGGCGGTCAGGGATTGAATGCCCCGCAACGCAAGCTCGTCTCTAAGAACTTTCGCCACAATCAATTGGATGGCCATTTGGATTTACAATCCTAAAAGCCGTGATCCAACCGCAGCTGCGGGCGAACGCAAGGGGTCAACGCGCCGGCAGCCGATCGACCATGGCGGCAATGACCCGGGGCGGCGGCGTGATGCCCGACAGCTTCCAGGCTGTCCCCTCAAAATGCATGCTGATGCTGCCGGCATTTTCGCCCGGGCCCAGTGTGAGCGAAAATTCGCCAGGCTTGACCGGAGTGATCCGTCCGATAACAGCGAACACATTTGAAGCATCGAAGTTGGCTAACGACGCCATCGTGCCAAAGCTTATGTTGTCAGCCGCATTGCGAACAGTCCCGCTTCTCACGAGCACAGATAGATTCTCCGGCGATGTGAGCTTGGTCGCGAAATCGTCTGCCTTCGATGTGCCGAGCGTGTTTATCGCCATTCTCCATTGGTCGACAGGAGGTGCCGCGTCTCCGTCGCGGCGCCTCTAGGATCCATCTTCACGCCTAACCGCGGTGCGACTCTGATCGGCCTCGTGGGAGGACATCAGCACGACATCACGATCTCGCACGCATGGAGCGCATCTGCCTTGATCTGGCGGCGGAGAGCAGCCCGCCTGGCGAGGCCGCTGCGCTGCGGGAAATGGCCGCAAACTACGGTCGCGAGGTTGCGAAACTGACCGTGGGTAGGACCGTAGATTACTTGCGACGCAGACGGAAAAGGCACGCGATTTTAATGAGGTTGACAGGACACCCCTTCCGCCGAACCCGGAGCATTAAGAAGAATAGCCGCAAAAAGGGATCCAGCTCCGGTCGCAGGACACTACTGTACTTAGCCGGCATCAATCGTCATTGGTAAGTTCGTCGGGCCACATCTGCGCGCCGTGAAGCACGCGCAAGATGCGAACAGTATCACCGTCGACCAGGTAGGCCGCGACATAAGGTGTGCGCGGGATGACCAACTCGCGCGCGCCAGCGACACGCCCGGGCCGGCCACTGTCGGGAAAGTCGAGCAGGCGCCGCGCGGCATCGGCAATCTGTTCATCAACATGAACCGCGGCACGGGGATTCTCGGCTTCGATGTAGCTGAAAATGCCCGTCGCGATCGGACAACGCGAAGCGCGACCAGACGAGTTTCACCGTTCATGCTCCGCCGCTTTTCGAAGCGCAGCGGCACGGCGTTGCGCGAAATGCGCTTCGACCTCGGAATCATCGAGATTGGGCCGGGTATCCGCCAGCGCCTGGCGCACCTTCTCACGAAACCAGCTATCGTAAGCTTGGCTGTTGCTCACGAGCTCCAGCGGAAGCATCCCTTCGTTAGCCGTGCGTGTCAGCAGGATCCGCACAGCGTCGGATACCGTGAGACCCATGTTTTCCAGAACCGCGGTAGCCTTTTCCTTTACGTCCGCATCGATTCGGGTTTGGACAAGGGCATTCGAAGCCATAGCGACCTCCTTTATTCGCGGCTAATGTAATGCATTTGAATGACATGCGCCAGAGACGTCACAGCCCCGTGACCGGGGATCACAGCGGCAAAACGGCCCGCCTTTCGGCGGGGCCGCTGGCTCGGCGCCTCAATCTCGGCTGGGGCGGGACCAGATGAGCTGGAGACCTTCCTGGCCTTCCACCTCGATGAGGGTGGCGTAGATCGGAGCGTGGGGAAGCTCGGATCGTCCAGCTTGACCGACAGGTAATCGCGCTCGGTGTCCTTCGCGGTCTTCTGCCAAGCCGCTCCCAGCTCGACGTTATGTCGTGCACCACATTTTCCCTGAGATCGCGGCTGCTCGAGAAGGACGGCGTGCGGGTGAGGCTCGGCAGCCGCGCGATCGACATTTTGCGCCTGCTCGTCAGCCGCGCCGGCGAAGTGATCCCGAAGGACGAGATTCTCAGCTATGCGTGGTCGGGCCTCGCGGTCGAGGAGATCAGCCTGCGGGTTCACATCGCCGAATTGCGCAAGGCGCTCGGCGACGGCAAGGACGGCGCGCGCTACATCACGAACGTTCCGAGCCGGGGTTACTGCTTCACCGCCCCGGTGCAACGGAGTGCGCGAGCGGCAGCGCCGGCACTGGTGCCTGTGCGGCCGGAGAGACCGGCTGCGTCATTGCCGCATCGCCTGGATCGGATGATCGGCCGGGACGACGTCCTGCCAAAACTGTCCGCGCACCTGCTGAGCGAACGCTTCGTCACGCTACGAGGCCCCGGCGGTATCGGCAAGACCACCGTCGCGATTGCGCTGGCGCACGACATGTGGGAGGCTTTCGAGGGTAACGTTCATTTCCTCGATCTCGGTCCGCTGACGGACGTGGCGCTGGTCGCGAGTACGGTTGCAGCCGTGCTCGGCCTCGTCGTTCACGACGCCGATCCGACCGACAGCATCGTCAGCTTCCTCGGCAACCGCCGTCTTCTTCTCATCCTCGACAGTTGCGAGCACGTCATCGACGGGGTCGCGCGTCTCGCAGAGAGTATTTTTCGCGAGGCGCCCGGCATCGCCATCCTCGCAACCAGTCGCGAGCAGCTATCGGTGGAAGGCGAACAGATTTTCGAGCTTGCTGCGCTGCCGGGCCCGCCGCAGGGCGCCCGCCTCAGCGCTGGCGAAGTGCTGAGCTATCCCGCTGCGCGCCTCTTCGTCGATCGCGCCGCCGCGGCGGGGCATCCGGCCGACATCACGGAGGAGGATGCGGACGTTCTCGCGGAGATCTGCGGCAAGCTCGACGGCATCGCGCTCGCGATCGAGCTCGCTGCCGCGCGCGTCAGCCTCTATGGATTACGAGAAACGGCCGCGCTGCTCGATAGCCGCTTGCAGCTCGAGTGGCGCGGGCGGCGAACGGCGCCGCCGCGGCAGCAGACGCTCGGCGCCACGCTCGACTGGAGTTTCGGCCTGATCGGCGAAGGAGAGCGGAGCGCGCTTCAGCGGCTCGCCGTCTTCGCAGGTCCCTTCACGCTCCAGGGCGCGATAGCGATCGCGGCCGATGAGGGTGCGCCGATCGATGGCGTCGTCGATGCGCTGGAGCAGCTCGTGGCCAAGTCGCTGATATCGTCGCGGCCGGACGGCACATCGCGGCGCTATCGGCTGCTGGATGCCACGCGCGCCTATGCCATGCAGAGGCTCAGCGCCGGCGGTGAGGTGCAGGCGACCGCGCGCCGGCACGCAAAATACGTTCAGCACGTACTCGAAGCCGGTATGACGGAACAGGGCGGCGGCGATCAGTCCTCCCGCCGGCAGGAGCGCGCGAGCCCGCTCGCCGATGCCCGCGCGGCGCTGCAATGGGTTTATGCCAATGACGATGGCGCCGAGCTGCGCGTGCCGCTCGCAGGCGCCTGCGCGAGGATGTTCGTCGAGCTCAACCTGCTCAATGAGGCGCGAATCTGGTCCGGCCGCGCGCTTGCGATGCTCGACGACACCGGCCGCGGCGGCCGATGGGAGCTCGAGCTCCAGTCGGCGCTCGGCCACGCCTCCATGTTCACGGAGCGCAACAGCGAGCAGGCCGAGGACGCGCTCCGTCGCGGGCTGGAGATCGCGCAGGCGCGCGGCGATCGCGCCGACACGTTCAGGCTACTGGCGCGCCTCAACATGTTCTATCGCCGGACCGGCAAATACCGGCAGTTACTGCCGATCGCCCTCGAGCCTGAGAGGAACGCGCGCCTGATCGGAGACGCCGCGGGCGTTGCCGGCGCAAAGGCCATCCTCGGTGTGTCCCACTATCTCGTCGGCAATCAGATCGAGGCGCAGTTTCATCTCGAGGAAGGCGTGCGAGACGAAGTGGCGCTGCGCGGACTCCAGCCGGATTACTTCGGCCGCAGATTCCGCTTGCGCGTGTCTTGTGGTTGCGCGGGTTTCCCGATCGGGCGGTCGCATGCGTTCGCCCGCTGATCGACGACGCCAGGCCGCGCGACGTCGTCATGCACTGCATTGCCCTCGGCTGGTCCGCGACACTGTTTACATGGATCGGCGACTGGGACGCCGTGGAGGCGATGACCGGCCGTCTGGCGGCTCATGTCAGCCTTCATGGGCTGACGCCCTTCGAGGCGATCACCGCCGCCTTTCGCGCGCAGACCATGATCGCCCGCGGCGAGCTGGAGCCCGGAATCGAAGGGTTGCGGACGGCGCTGCGGCGCCTGCATGCCGATCACTACGAGCTTTATGCGTCTGCGTTCGTGGTGGAGCTGTCGCAGGGTCTGGCGGGGCTTGGACAGCTGCCAGAAGCGCTCGAGGTCTTGCACGACACCATTGCGCGGGTCGAACAGGAGGGCGGAGGGTTCGACATGCCCGAGCTGTTGCGTCTGCGGGGAGAGCTTGAAGCGCACAGCGGAAATCTCGAAGCGGCAGACGCAAGCCTTGCCTTGTCGGCCGCACTGGCCGAACGACAGGGCGCATTGTCCTGGCGGCTGCGGACGGAAATGTCGCTCGTGCGGCTTCGGGGCCGGCAGGGCGTCCAAAATCCGACCGAAGAACTTGCCAAAACCTATGACCGGTTCTCGGAGGGGTTCGAGACCGCCGATTTGAAGGCCGCACGGCTTATGCTGAATGAGCGGGCTGCCTGATCGGGTCGAAGCGAAAGCCCGCGACGTCGATAAATCCCCGCCTATCCGAAAAGTCATGCCGGACCGAACTGGACATCAGGTGGAAACCTTTCGTCTGCGGGCGATGAAAAAGGCAATGCCCAAGAATACGACGACCGCTCCGGCTGCCATGCTCCCGCGGACGATCGCGAGCAGTGGCGAGGAGGGGCCGCCTTGGCGTCCCTCGGCGACCTGTTGTTCGGTGATGGCGGTGCCGGCAGACCCATAGTGGGTGAGCACATAGTTGCCCAGCGCCACGATGTGGCGATCGCTGAGTGCATTGGCATCGGTCGAGCGACCGCCGAAGCCGGGCATGAAGGCCTGTCCGTCCGATGTCGTACGATTCACGCCGTACAGGATGGTAGCAATGAGATTGGCCGCATTGTTGGCGCCAGTGGCCGAGTTCGAGAACAGGCTTGGATAGTAACCGTCCTTGCTGCCTTGTCCTTCAGCCGAATGGCAGGAGGCGCAATTGCCTTGAAACAGCATTGCGCCGCTTGGATCGGAATCGCTATCGGACCTGATGCCGTCGCGTCCGCGCAGCTCTGCGAGTTCGGAGAACATCTCTCCGGCCGAGAATCGGGAAATGCCGTCGGCTGGATCGCGGACGGCCGGAACAGTCCTGACATACGTCGCGATGGCGTCGAGGTCCGCGGCGGCAAGGTGCTGGAAACTGTCCTCGACAGCTTCGCCCATGCTTCCGGCCGCCTGCGCCCTTCCTGACAGATGTCCCGTGCGCAGGTATGCGACGAGCTCGTCCTTGGTCCAGCTCCCAATGCCACTTACCGGATCCGACGTGATGTTCGGCGCGTACCAGGGCCCGACCTGTGCGCCTGACAACGCTCGGCTGCTCTCTTCCTGCATCAGAAAGCCGCGTGGCGTGTGACAGGTGCCACAATGCGCCGCTCCCTGCACGAGATAGGCGCCCCGATTCCATTCCGGCGATTGACGCGGGTCTGGCACAAAGGTTGCCGAGTCCAGGAACAGCAGGTTCCAGGCGATCATCGACGCGCGGATGTTCATCGGAAACGGAAGCCGGGTCGGCGGCGGACGCTGTTCGACCGCCGTTACCGCCTGCGTGAAGTACAGATAGAGCGCATGTGCGTCCTCCTCCGTGAACTTCGCATAGGACGTGTACGGCATCGCAGGATAGAGGTTGGCGCCATCGCGCCGAACGCCGCGACGGAGCGCTCGCGAGAAATCTTGCTCCGTGTAGCGCCCGATCCCGAGATCAGCCGATGGCGTGATATTGGTCGAATAGATGGTGCCGAGCGGCGTCGGGATGGGGAGTCCGCCGGCGAAGGCTTTGCCGCCTGGCGCGGTGTGGCAGGCGCCGCAGTCGGCGGCCGTTGCGAGATATTCCCCGCGCTTGATCATGGCAGCCGTTTGATTCGGCGGCTCTGCGGCCTGACAAGTGCTGGCCGCGGTTGCAGCGAAGCAGATGAGCAGTACGCTGAGGTGGTGACTTGAGTTGCCCATGATCAGCCGTGCCTGAGTTGGTCGGTGATCGCGTCCGCCGCCTTCAGAGCCAGCGCCGCCATGGTGAGAGTGCTGTTCGAAGCCGTTGCGCTCGGCATCGCACCGCCGCCAGGCAAGAACAAATTGGGGTGATCGTGCGCGCGACAGTCGGCATCCACCACCGCCGTCGCCGGTTCGGTCCCCATGACGCAGCCGCCCATGATGTGGTCGCTGTTGAGAAACTCGGGGGACAGCTGGAATTTGGTGGCGCCGAGTTCGGCTGCCAACTGCTGTAGTCGCGGCACGGTGTATTCTCCGGCGCTTTGACGCACATAGTCGCCGACGTCGTAATAGATGTTGGGCTTGTTGATGCCGAGCCAGTCTTTCTGGCTGGACAGCGTCAATCGGTTATTCGCTGAAGGCAGGATCTCGTGCTCCACGGTCAATCTCGCCGTGCAAGCGGAGAGCCGCCGGATCTCGGCATCCAGGGCCTTGCCGACCAGGCCTTTTTTCAACGCGGCGGCTGCGCCGAGCGGGCTGCGGGCGAAATTTTCCATACGGAACATCGCTCCGGCATAGCGGCTGCGGAATTCACCCTGGGTGGTATTGAGTATGCTGCTGCTCTGAACCGGCCCGACGCCTGTCCATAGCGGTTCTCTGAGCTCCAGCTCCGCGGTGAGCTTGGGCTGGTCCATCATGTTGCGCCCAACCTGATCGGAGCTGTTCGCCACGCCGTTGGGATTGCGCTCGTCCTTGGACAGCAACAGCAGCTTTGGCGTTTCGATGCCGTTGCAGGCAATCGCGAAGAGTCTGGCAGTGACCTTGTGCGAGCGCTTGTCCGGATCGAAGAAGTGAACCGCGTCGATCGCATTCTTCTCGCCCGTCTCGATTCGATAGACGACCGCGTTGGCGAGAATCCTGCCGCCCTTGGCCTCGATCTTCGGCAAGGCCGTCGCCGCATCGTATTTGGCGGCGATCGGGCAGACGGGAAAACAGTTGTTGTTGCCGCAGCACGCCGGCCGGCCGTCGTAGGACACGCCGCTATTGCGTGCCTGAGGCGCTGGCAAGTTGATCATCCCGATTCTCGCGGCGGCCTCCGTGAAACGATGCTCACCGGGACCGAAGGGAATTGGTCCCATGGGGTAGGGTTTTGAGCGTTTTCCATTCGCCGGCCATTGATGCGCCGGGTCGGATGGACCGCTTACGCCGATCGCGTATTCCGCGCGGGTGTAATAGGGCTCGATAATTTCGTGGCTGAATGGCCAGTCCCGGCCGACCCCATAAAGGCTCTTCAGGCGCATGTCCTCGGGCGTCACGCGCCAGCAGATTCCGGCCCAATGCCACGTTGCGCCACCTGCATAGCGGACATAGCCCTGGAGATAAGCGCGGGCATTCGGCCCTTCCAGTTGAAGATATTGCTCCTGCTCTTTGGCCGTGCGCGTTTCGAGGTGCGGCGCCCACGGTTTCGGCGGATAGGGCGCATTCCAGTGAAACAGCCGCAGGCTCGGCGGCAGGTTCCGGTAATTCTCGACGATCCGCCAACGATCGACGCGAGGACCGGCTTCGAGCATCAGCACGGACAAGCCGGCGTCCAGAGCCTGTTGCGCGATCAGGCAACCGACCACGCCGGTTCCCACGATGACGACGTCTGCACTGTAATCGCTGGCCATCTGGACAATTCCCGTTTGTTCGAGAGAACCGCGTTCAAAATTCAGGCATGCTGCTCAGCGGGGGCGCCTCGGCGGTCCAACGGTTCGGCCCGGAGATCGCGTAGGAGGGAATGGTCATGACGTCCCTAGTCGGCTGGTACATCAGCGCATACTCGTAGGCGAACACCTCGGCATCGGGCGCGTCGGTTACGACGCCGAGATACCAGGCGGAAATGATCGCAAGCGCAGTCTCTTTGAGCGGGCCTTCCGGCACGTCGGCGAAGAAATCCTCGACGACCCCCGCGTTCTTTTGTCGTGCGATGGAAAGCAGCCCGTCAATTTGCTCCGACAGCGACGGATTCAACGTGCCCATCGCCGCACCCATGCGCTTCCCGATCTCGTCTTTGAGGCGATGGGGGACCAGCAGAGACGAAATTTCCATGAATCGCGCCGCGGATTGATCCGACCACGAAGTCGGAGCCGCAATAGCGGCCAGCGTTGGCAATGCGGCAAACCCACCGATCAAGAGCCCGCCTAGCAACACGTCGCGGCGAGCGAGATTGAATGCCGTAGGACAGTCGTCGCGGTATTGGTCAGGCATATGCGTACACCTCGCTGTTAGTCGGCGTCATCGGGGTCCCTGGCGCTACGCCGATCAGGCGTCCGCAGCCACGGCGATAATCGATTCCGCAAACGCGACCGGCGCTTCCTGCGGCAAATTGTGTCCGACACCGCCTTTGATGGTCCGGTGCGAATATCGGCCGGAGAACTTTTTGGCGTAGGCTGACGGCTCCGGATGCGGCGCGCCGTTGGCGTCACCCTCCATCGTGATGGCGGGCACGGTGATCACGGGAGCCTGCGCCAGCCGCCTCTCTTCATCGTCGTATTTCGCTTCGCCCTCGGCGAGTCCGAGCCGCCAGCGGTAATTGTGGATCACGATCGCGACATGGTCCGGATTGTCGAAAGCCCTGGCGCTGCGCTCAAATGTGGTGTCGTCGAAGTGCCATTGCGGCGAAGCGAGCTGCCAGATCAGCTTCGAGAAATCCCGACGATATTTGTCGTAGCCGTCACGGCCGCGTTCGGTCGCGAAGTAGAACTGATACCACCATTGAAGCTCTGCCTTTGGCGGCAGCGGCATCCTGCCGGCCTGCTGGCTGCCGATCAGATAGCCGCTCACCGAGACCATCGCCTTGACGCGCTCCGGCCAAAGCGCAGCCATGATGTTGGTGGTCCGCGCGCCCCAGTCGAAGCCGGCGATCGTGGCCTTGTTGATCTTGAGCGCGTCCATCAGCGCGACGACGTCAGCCGCGATTGCCGATGGTTGCCCGTTCCGCATCGTCGCGTCGGACAGGAAGCGTGTGGTGCCGTAACCGCGCAAGTAAGGCACGATCACGCGATGGCCGACCGCGGCGAGCAGCGGCGCGACATCGACGAAACTGTAGATATCGTAGGGCCAGCCGTGGAGCAGGATCACGGGCGAACCGTCCGCGGGACCCACCTCGGCGTAGCCGACGTTGAGCAATCCGGCATCGATCTGCTTCAGGGACGCGAACGACGTATTGGTTCTCGGCTTGATGGCGCTCGCAGATCTCACCGGCTTCGCCGTCTCCGCCGCGGCCGTTGCGCTCAGCGAAAGCTGGGCTGCTGCAAGTGTCATGGCCGCGCTGCCGAAGAAGCGGCGTCGTTCACGGTTGATATTGTCGGACATGCGTGTCTCCTGTGGTCGTTGCATTGTACGACGCGTGGCAGCTCGCCACGCGGTCGCTCCTCAGCAACGGCTCCCACATCCGCGACGAGGACGGAAAGCCGTGAAGCAGCAGCACGATCGGAGCATCGGCCGGCCCGGCCTCTCGGTAGAAGATCTTGAGGCCCTGGATCTCGACGGTGTGATAGCTGATCGTGCGCCGGCTGGAATTGAGGGCCGATGCCGGAAGTGCCATGCAGGCCATGGTGGCCGAAACAGTCAGCAAGGTCAGCATATTCATATCGCTAGGCCCATCGACATCTTGAGAGTTGGTGTGGGGAAGGATAGCGGCCGCTCCAAGAGAAGCGGGCAACCGCACCCAAAAAGTCTGGTCGGCCGCCCGATGCGCGGTCTACGCCGCCGACTTGCCCTTTTGCTTCAGGGCGGCGAGCAGCGTCTGCGCGGCCGGGCCCGACGAATGGGGATTTTGCCCCGTGATCAGCAGGCCGTCGCTGACGACGTGGATTCCCCAGTTTGCTGTTTTCGAGAAGACGGCGCCGAGCTTCAGCATCTCGTCTTCGACAAGGAAGGGCACCACCTTGGTGAGGCCGACATCCTCTTCCTCACCGTTGGTAAAGCCGGTCACCTCCCTGCCTTGCACCAGTGGCTTGCCCTCGGGTGTCTTGACATGACGCAGCGCACCGGTCGAATGGCACACGACGGCGATTGTCTTGCCGGCGGCGAGAAACGACTCGATCAGCTTGACCGAGTCCTTGTCTTCCGCGAGGTCCCACATCGCGCCGTGACCGCCGGGGTAGAAGACAGTGTCGAAATCTTCCTGCCGGACGCTGTTGAGGCGAACGGTCTTGTCGAGCTGGGCCTCGGCGACCGCGTCTTTCTCGAAGCGCAGCGTGAGGTCGGTACGGAACTCGGGCTCGTTGCTCTTGGGGTCGAGCGGCGGGCGGCCGCCCTTGGGGGATGCGAGCGTGATCTCGGCCCCGGAATCCTTGAAGACGAAATAGGGGGCGGCGAGTTCTTCGAGCCAGAAGCCGGTCTTGCGGCCGGTGTTGCCCAACTGGTCGTGCGAGGTGATGACCATCAATACCTTCATGACACATTTTCCCTAGATTGCGCTTGCTGGATGATGCGTTCCGTCGTGGTAGATGCGCGCCGGGGTGCAGGTCTTCGTCGAGCGTGCATTGGTTCGCCGCGCGCAAGCGTAATCTGCACCCAAGTTGGGCCGTTGGCTCGTTATGTAGTGTTAGACGTTGCGAGCGCCCGCGAGCCGCTGCCGGCTACTCGAAGACGGCGTCGAAGATCTCGACGTCGATCAGCACGGGCTTGGCGATCACGGTTCCGTCAGGCCGGAGTGTCTGCGCACGACGAAGCGTCGGCACAACGATGCCGCCGAAACTGTCATGGGCCCAGGATGAGTGTGCGACCTTCATTCCAAAGAGATCGTGATCCGTCCGCCGCTGCAGGGCGTTCTCGTCGAAAAAGAAGATCTGCTCGGGCGCGAGCGTGATGAGGTGTGGGGGGAATTGGGCCCGCAAGCGCCGCCAGGTTTCGGCGTTTTCACGCCAGGGCGACAGCTCCTCCACCACGACATCGGGATGAGCGAGGAGGAATGGGCTAGTCAGATAGCTCCAGATGGCCACGCCGCAGAAGAAGACGAGGTGCAATTCGTCCGCCAGCGTGTGTGCGCCGACCTCGAGGAATCCGAGGTTCGGGTTGCGCCAGGACCGCAACACCTCGCCGTCCAGGCTTTCGATCGTGATCGTGTCCGGCTGAAACGAGCCGGACTGTTCTCCCCCGGTAATGCCGGTGAAGCGGACCGATTGCGTCCGCGTCGATCCCTCCGCGGTGACATCCTTGAATTCACGGGCATGTCCGGCGCTGGAGAACAGTGTCCCCCCAACAGAAAGATGCAGCGTGAACCGGTTTAAACTGTTCCAGCGGGCTAAACCGCCGCTGGCATCGATCGCATCGTCAAGAAGTGCCATGTTTCGCCGAATCCACCGTGAAGTGTGACCACCATGGCGGGGCGTGCGCGGCTTGGCGCGTTAGAAGTTGTTAGGAGTTGCAAGTGCCCGATTTATCGGTATCCCGTTGAAGATGCTCTCAATTCAGAGAGCCCAGGAGTCCCTTGGCGGCGACCAGATCACGGGTCGAGATGCCTTCCTGATATTGCGCCACGAGCGGCGCGAGCAGGGCGCGTGCGTCGCCGGCCTTCCCGGCCTGATGCCAGACGCGGGCAAGGCTGACGGCTCCGCGCAATTCCCAGCCGAGCGCACACTGCCGGCGCGACAGGACAAGCGATTTCTGAAGATAGCCCTCGGCCTCCGCGGCATTGCCTGCCCCCGCGAGGATATCCCCCTTGACCCGGAGCATCTCCGGCATGTCGAAGGATTCGCCGTGGTCGCCGATCTGGGCGATGACTTCGTCGATGGTGCGCAGGGCCTCGTCGGGCTCGTTCTGGGACGCGAGACCCTCCGCGAGCGCGGTCGCAAACACCGTCGTCATGATCCTGTGCCGCGTCGCGTACAGCGTCGCCTGGCTGCGGCGAAGATGCTCGATGCCGCCGGCGACGTCGCCGCGGCGCAGCAGAAGCTCGCCCTTCTGGCCGATGCCGACCGCGTGATAGGGACCGAGGAAGTGCCGCTCTGCATGATTGATCAGCCGCTCGATCATGATTTCGGCATTGGCCCAGTCGCCGACCCACAGAAAGACGTAGATCGTCCAGATCAGGGCAATGCCGAGCGTGAGCGGCTGCTCGAGTTGCTCGGCCTCGCGAACGGTGTATCTGGCCGCCTCGATCGCACGATCGGGCCGGCCGGTGAGCCAGAGCCCGCGCGCCAGCGCCACCAATGCAACGATACGGTCGTCATAACCGAGATGCCCGATATTCAGCCGCTGCGAGCCGGGAGTGTGCACCATCGCGCTCTCGCAGAACTGCACGGCCTTGTCCTGGTTGCCGATCAGGTGATGCGCCACGCCCAGCATCCATTCCACGTTCAGCATGCTGGCGGGGTCGTTCAGCTTCCGCGCAACGCCTTCGCCCTGCTCGCCGGTTCCGAGCGCGCCGTGAAAATCTCCGACCCTGGTCAGGTAGATGTGCAATCCGCGCAGCAACCATAGCTGCCAGTGCAGGTTCTCGAGCTCCCGGGAAAGCTGAAGGCTTCGCGTGAACGCCGAGCGGACCGCGTCAGTGTTTCCCTGCGTGAACATCACGGAGACGCCGAGCGCGGCCTGCAACGTCATCTCTTGGCGGCTGTCAACCGAGGCCGTATCGAGAGATGCCAGCGCCTGCTGGGTCCAACGGTAGCACTCCGTCAGCAAGGTCAGCTCGAGGAAGAACTGAGCCGCCGACGCCGACAGATCCACGCCGACTGCGCGGTCGCCGCCTTCCGAAAAACTCCAGGTCAGCGCGGCGCGGACATTGGGCAGGTGGTCGGCGTAGGGAAGGAAGCCGCCCGCGCTCTGCATGCCCATGGATTTCAGCGCGATGTCGCGCAGGAAGTCGCGGTAATATTCGGCGTGGGCGCGCGCGACGCGGGCCGCTTCTCCGTTCTCGACAAGCTTGTCCGCCACGAAGGCGCCGGTCGTATCGAGCAGGCGATATCGCAGCCGCCGTTCCGCAGGCGAGGTCGCGATCAGGGATTTGGAGAGCAGGTTCGAGATCGCTTCGACCGCCTCGGGCTCGCTGATGCCCTGGCAGGATGCGACGGCAAGAGCGGCCTCCAGCGTGAACGGCCCGACGAACACCGACAATCCGCGCAGCGTCGCGCTTTCGGCTGCCGGCAGCAGGTCGTAGCTCCAGGCAAGCGCCGCGCTCAGGGTCTGGTGCCGCGGGATCGCGGTCCGCCGCCCCCGCCATAGCAGCGAGAAGCGGCTGTCGAGCAGCGAGGCGGTGCCGGCAATTCCATAAGCGTTCACCCGTCCGGCCGCGAGCTCGATCGCAAGCGCAATTCCGTCCAGTCGTCGGCAGATATCGGCAACGAGCGGCGCGTCGTCCTCGCTCAGTTCGAATTCGCTCAGACTCTCGGCAATGCGTTCGACGAAGAGCTGGCTTGCGGGATAGGCGAGGATGTCAGCCAAGCTGAGTCCGTCGCGCTCGGGCGGGCAATCCAGCGGAAACAGCCGATGGACGCGCTCACCCTCGGTGCGAAAGGACTCGCGGCTGGTGGCGAGCACATGCAGCCCGGGCGCCTCCCGCACGATGCGCTCGGCCAGGGGCGCGAGCTCATCGAGGATGTGCTCGCAACTGTCGAAGACCAGCAGCATCCGCCGGCTGCGAAGGAACGTCAGCAGGCTTGGTATCGGGTCCTCGGAATTGACGGTCAAGCCAAGCGCTGCAGCGATCGTGCCGGGAACGAGCCTGGGCTCCGTCAGCGCGCCAAAATCGACGAAGCACACCTGACCGTCGAAGGCCGGAAGCTCGCCGTGCGCGACGGCGAGCGCGACCGAGGTCTTGCCGATCCCTCCGGGGCCGACAATGGTGACGAAGCGATGCAGGGCAAGTTCGGCGGAAATCTTCTCGACGGCATCGTCTCGCCCGATCATCTTCGCAAGCGGTGAGGGTAGCGAGCGAGGCGAGGAGACCGGCAGGTTCGCGCGGCTCTCCGAAGTTGCAGCCCGGAGCAGCGGTGCCGTGAAACAATAGCCCCGTCCGGGTACATTGACGACGTAGCGCGAGGCATCGCCGGCATCGCCCAGGACCTTGCGCAGCGTCGCGATGTGGAAGCGCAGGCTGCCTTCGTCAACATTCACCTCGGCCCAGACGCGCTTCATCAACTCCCGCTTGTCCACGACCTCGCCGGCCCGTTCGGCGAGAAAGATCAGGATGTCGAGCGCGCGACCGCCGAGGTGAAGCGGAGCGCCATCCTTCTCCAACAGCCGCGACTTTGGAAACAGCCGAAAGGCCCCAAAGCAAATGGCCGAGTCCTGATCGTTAGTGTCTGGCACGGGCCATGCTTCCAGCGAAAGGGAAGTGATGCTGTCTACTTGTCTGATCTACCAAAACGAGGCCTTGAGTAAACCGGCCGAAAACGGCGAAATCGCGCAACGGGACCAAGACTAGCCAAAAGTCCTATGACGATACGTCGCAAATTTCGTTTAAACGCGAACGGCTTATGCGGCTATCGGGAAATCCGGAAGAGCATTTGGCCGCCGAGGCGGCATTCACGCCGTACAACCTCCCACGCCATCGATCATAACAGAATCTTGCAACGTCTAACGAGCGTAAGCCGCAGCTCTCCGCCAGTATCCCCGTCGAGTTAGGTCGTACTTCCAACGGGGAGGGTATCATGCCCGCTATCGGCTCTCGGCCGAACGACAACGTCACTCGATCTCAATACGTCGCCAATCTTGACGATCAGTCGCGTGATTGGGAACTCGTGCTGCGGGAGTCCCACCATCGGATGAAGAATACGCTGACACTGCTGGGTGCGTCAGTCCGCCGCGATTTCACACGCGCCGGTACCAGGGATGTGTCGGTCGCAGTGGACCGGTTCGAGCGGCGTATCGTCGCGTTCGGCAGGCTCTATCAACTTCTGTCTGACAACGACGACCTGTTGACAGTCTCCGTCGAGGCCTTCTTCGGAAGCCTGTGCGAAGCGCTTTCGGGAGCCGTGCTGGAGCCGGCGGGCATCCGCTGCGAGGCCGCGATCGAAAGCGGAGCGCTGTCGGCATCGCAATGTCATCGGCTCGCGCTGATGCTGACGGAACTGGTCACGAACGCGGCAAAGCATGCGTTTCCGAACAAGAATGATGCACTGATCCGTATCGACGTGGCCAATCGCGACGGCGCATGGTCTTGCACGGTGGCCGACAACGGGATCGGCGCGACCGGTCCGCTTCAGGGCACCGGCAGCCGGATCCTCGAAGGGCTCGCACGCAGCATCCGCGCCCGGATGCACGGCGAGGCGGGGCAGGGCGGGACACGGGTGACCATCGTGATGCCGGCCGCTGCTTGAAGGTGGCCGAGTTTTGCTCTGCCGCCACTTGCAACAGCTAACGGGCCCTCACACCCCCATAACGAGCAATATTCTCCCGTCGACCCCAAAGACGTTGTGCCCAGAGGGGGCTTCGACACCGAACCCGCGCTTTCAAACAAGGAGTTCGACATGACAGTCGTCGGAACAGATCGCGAAATCGATGCCAAGCCATCGAAGGTTCGTGGGGTTGATTTGAAGCTCGAGATCGTCGTCATTCCCGTGTCGGATGTCGATCGTGCCAAGGCGTTCTACGCCCGCCTTGGCTGGAGGCTGGACGCCGATTTTGCCTCGGGCGACGTTTGGCGCGTGATCCAGTTCACGCCGCCCGGCTCGGCCTGTTCTGTGATCTTCGGCAAGAACGTCACGGCCGCAGCGCCCGGCTCGGCGCGAGGATTGTATCTGATCGTCTCCGATCTGGAGGCGGCACGGAAGGATATTCTCGGCCGCGGCATCGAGGTGAGCGAACCATTCCACGGTGGCGGCGATGTTCACGCCGGGCCGGACGAGCCCTATCTGTTCGGTAGCGTTCGGGTCAACGGCGCTGACCCGACGCGCGGCAGCTATAGCTCGTTTGCATCGTTTAGCGATCCCGACGGCAACGGCTGGCTGTTCCAGGAGGTTACCGCACGACTGCCCGGGCGTATCGCTGCGAGCGATACGACGTTCACCTCGCAGAGCGAACTGGCAGGGGCGCTGCGTCGCGCGGCGGTGGCGCATGGCCAACACGAGAAGCGCACTGGCTCGCATGACGAGAACTGGGCGGATTGGTACGCCGACTACATCGTACGCGAGCAAGCCGGTCAGCCGTTGCCATCGTGAGTTGCAGAGATCGCTCTGCGAGAGCTTGGCGAAAGAGTGCGGTATCGCGCCGACCGATGTGGTTGTCTCGATGGTCACGACGAGCGATGAGGATTGGTCGTTCGGAAATCGACGCGCGCAATTTCTGACCAGCGAGCTTGAGGCGGATTCGCTCGATCGCGCCAGGGCGTCTCTGATCGCGGCGGTATAACCCTCGCAATACGTACGCTTCTCCTGACGTTAGCCAACACGGCGCGATGACATTGTTCATCGCGCCGTATTTGCATGTGCATTGCGCGCATCGCCCATCATCGATCGCTTTTCCTCTGCGTCGCGCGGACTCGCAACGGCTAACGCAGTCTAACAATCCATAACGAGCAAATTGCGGGTGCCTGCGCCAATGTCGTTTCAGACGAACCGACCTGACGATCTCGAATTCGGTCGACGTCACCGACCAAGCCAGGGAGATCCAACATGACGACGCAAGTACGTACCGACATTCTCAACCCTGACCGCCGCCAACTGTTGAGCCAGGCCGCGATGGGAGCTGTTGCCGCCAGCGTCGCGAGCCTGCTGCCGCTGCATCCGGCAAAGGCAGCCGCAAGCGGCGCGATCCGTCCATTCCACGTCAACGTACCCGAGGAGGATCTGGACGAACTGCGCCGCCGTCTGGCGGCGACCCGGTGGCCGGATCGTGAGATCGTTGCCGATCAATCGCAGGGCGTGCAGTTGACGACGGTCCAGCAGCTCGTGGGCTACTGGCAGAACGACTACGACTGGCGCAAGATGGAGGCGCGGCTGAACGCGTTGCCGCAATTCGTCACCGAGATCGACGGCGTCGACATCCACTTTATCCATGTCCGCTCTCGCCACGAGAATGCGCTACCGATGATCGTCACGCATGGCTGGCCCGGGTCGATCATCGAGCAGATGAAGATCGTCGGCCCGCTCACCGATCCCACTGCGCACGGTGCAAAAGCGGCGGACGCGTTCGATCTGGTGATCCCGTCACTCCCGGGCCATGGCTTCTCCGGCAAGCCGACAGCACTCGGCTGGGATCCTCAGCGCGTCGCGCGAGCCTGGGTCGTGCTGATGCAGCGGCTCGGATACGGCCGCTATGTCGCGCAAGGCGGCGACTGGGGCAATGCCGTCACCGAGCAGATGGCGCTGCTGGCGCCGCCGGAATTGCTCGGCATTCACACCAACATGCCCGCCACCGTTCCCGACGACATCGCCAAGGCGCTTCAGCCCGGCGGGTCGCGGCCGGCAGGTCTCTCGTCCGACGAGCGCTGCGCCTACGACCAACTCGACGATTTCTACAAGCACGGGCTCGGCTATGCGATCGAGATGTCGAACCGGCCGCAGACGCTCTATGGCTTGGTGGACTCACCGGCGGGTCTCGCCTCCTGGATGCTCGACCATGACGCGCACAGCGCTGCCATGATTGCGCGGGTGTTCGACGGGAAGACCGAAGGCCTGTCGCGGGATGATGTCATCGACAACATCACCCTCTATTGGCTCACCAACACCGCGGTGTCGTCGGCGCGCCTGTACTGGGAAAACAAGCTGGTGTTCTTCGAACCCAAGCACATCAAGATCCCGGTCGCCGTCAGCGTCTTCCCGGACGAGATCTACGCCGCGCCGCGCAGCTGGGCCGAGAAGGCCTATCCGAAGCTGATCCACTACAACCGCCTCGATAAAGGCGGACACTTCGCCGCTTGGGAGCAGCCCGGGCTGTTCTGCGCGGAAATGCGCACCGCGTTCCGGCCGCTGCGCCAGTCGATCTGAGATCAGCGGGACGCGCGGATGCACGCGTCCCTCCCTTCGAACACACGTCAGGAGTACACATCATGAACCGCCCCGAACGCACCTTCACGACCGATGAGATACGGCTTGAGCGGCGCCTGCCGTCATACTGGCGTGTCACCTTCGACATGCCGCCGGTGAACATCTTCGGCCCGAAGCAGCTTCCGCTGCTCAACGACGTCATCACCACGATCGAGACCGACCCGGAGGTGAAGGTCGTCGTGTTCGACAGTGCCGTCGACGGCTTCTTCATCACGCATTACGATTTCCTCGCACCGCTGGAGGACTCCCTGAGCATCCCGCCAGGGCCGACGGGGCTTCAGGCGCTCCCTGACATGCTCGTGCGCCTCAGCCGCGCGCCGGTCGTGTCCATTGCCTCGATCCGCGGCCGTGCGACTGGGGTCGGCAGCGAACTCGCCCTTGCAAGTGACATGCGCTTCGCCAGCCGCGAAAAGGCGATCCTGTCGCAATGGGAAGTCGGCGCGGGTCTGGTGCCCGGCGGCGGGCCGATGGCGCGGCTGCCGCGCCTGATGGGCCGCGGCCGTGCGCTCGAAGTGCTGCTCGGCGCCGATGACATCGGCGGCGATCTCGCGGAACGCTACGGTTATGTGAACCGGTCGATGCCGGATGCGGAGCTCGATGGCTTCGTCGAGGCGCTCGCGATGCGCATTGCATCCTTCGACAAAGACGCCATCGCCGAAACCAAGCGCCTCGTCGATGTCGCTAGCCTGCCGCCTGATGTCGAGATCAAGCCCGAATGGGACGCGTTCCTGGCCTCGCTCGGTCGTCCGGCGAGCCAGAGCAGGATCAAGGCGCTGATGGGGCGCGGCTTCCACCGCGCCGGCGACGTCGAGAATCGGCTTGGCTTCCACGTCGGACAGATCGGCAATTGACGGAACCGCTGCGGCGCTCGATCTGTTGGAAGGGCGACAGGCGGCGACACCGAAGTCGCCTTCCACCGGTGCGGAGCGCCGGTGCGGCGCTGGAACGATCCGCAAACAATCAAGGAGAAGTGAGATGATCCGTAAGGCAAAAGCAGTTTGGCAAGGCACCGGTCGCGATGGCAACGGCCATCTGTCGGCCGAATCCGGCGTCCTGGCCGACACGCCCTATTCGTTCAAAACCCGCTTCGAGAACGAGAAGGGGACCAATCCGGAGGAGTTGATCGCCGCGGCCCACGCCGGCTGCTTCACGATGGCACTGGCTTTCGGCCTGCAGCTCGCCGGCTTCACACCGACCGAGCTCTCGACGGAAGCCGCGGTGACGCTCGAGCCCGAGGGCAAGGGCTTCAAGATCAGCAAGTCGGCACTGACCTTGCGCGCCAAGGTGCCGAACCTCGACGACGCCGGCTTTGCCCGCATCGCCGGCGAGGCCGAGAAGAACTGCCCGGTCTCGAAGGTTCTCAACGCCGCGATCACGCTTGACGCCAAGCTGACCTAGCCGAACACAGGAAACGGCGCCATGCCCCGCCAACATCAGCCGGATGAAGATAGGTTCCGGGCGATCCTGCCCGAGGATATTGCATGGAAGCCGTTTCCGGCGTTCCCGCCCGGCGCGCGGCTGGCCGTCATGGTCGGCCATCCCGCCGAACCCGGTCCTTATGTGGTCCGGGTGAAGGTGCCCGGCGGCACCAGGCTGATGCCGCACAAGCATCCGGAAGATCGCATCTACACGGTCATGTCAGGCGTCTTCTACATAGGGCTCGGCGAAACCTTCGACGGCGACAAGGTGAATGCCTATCCGCCCGGAAGCGTCATCGTCCTGCCCGGCGAGACCTGGCATTTCCACTGGGCGAAGGCCGGCGAATACGTCACGCAAGTTTCCGCGATCGGGCCGCTTGGTCTCGAATATCATGACGACGATGATGATCCGCGCTTGCATGCAGTGGCACAGCAAGGCGGCGGCATCCGGGCTGACTAAATGGAGCACATCACATGACGACAGAGCGCGCAGTTTTGGCCGGAGGTTGCTTCTGGGGCATGCAGGATCTCATCCGCAAGCAGCCCGGCGTGATCTCAACCCGCGTCGGCTACACCGGCGGCGAGATGAAGAACGCGACCTATCGTAATCACGATGGCCACGCGGAAGCGATTGAAATCATCTTCGATCCCGCGAAGACGAGCTTTCGGACCATGCTGGAGTTCTTTTTCCAGATCCACGATCCCACCACGCTTAATCGCCAGGGCAATGACTGGGGCACGAGCTATCGCTCGGCGATCTTCACCACGACGGACGAGCAGAAGAGGATCGCCGAAGACACCATCGCCGATGTCGAGGCGTCGCATCTGTGGCCCGGCAAGGTCGTGACCGAGGTCACGCCCGTCGGCGAGTTCTGGGAGGCTGAGCCCGAGCATCAGGATTACCTCGAGCGTTATCCGGACGGCTATACGTGTCACTTTGTGCGTCCCGGCTGGAAGCTGCCGCGTCGGTCCAAAGAGCCGTCTCCCGGATTGGCGCAATGACCGACGCGTACGAGATTGTCGTCATCCGCAGATCACAGTCACCGCCTTCCGGGCGACCTCCCTCAGTTTGGTTCGGGAAGCGCCGGCTCGGGCGCGGATCGCGATCGTATGCATCGTGGCCGACGCGAGGATCGCGAGCGCCGCGGGATCGGCCTCGCGCTTCAATTCGCCCTTGTCCTGCGCGAGGCGGAAACGTGCCTCGAAATCGGCGTCAATCGCGCGAAGTCCCGTCGCAACACTTTTGCGGATCGCAGCATCTTCCGCGACCTCGGTTACTGCGGTCCCGACCACAAAGCAGCCGCGCGCGGGTCCCTTGCCCGAAAAATAAATCGACAGCGCCGCGTCGTAGGCAAGCATCAGCGCTTCATCCAAGGGATGGTCCCCCGCGAGAGCCTCGCGGGTCGCGGCCAGGCTGATGTCCCAATAGCGCGCGAGTGCCTCGAGATAGAGGGCGTGCTTGTTGCCGAATACCGCATAGAGGCTCGGCGGACTCATGCCGGTGGCGGCTGCGACCTTGTCCAGCGAAGTGCCGGAGTAACCGGTCTTCCAGAAGGTCTCGGTTGCACGTTTGAGGGCTGACTGTGCGTCGTAGGCAGGCGGCCGCCCTCGCCGCGCAGGGCCCGTTTCGCTCTTTTTTCCCGCCATATCGTCAAAACCTCGGCTGCCTTACGTCGTTACGTATATTTGTATGGATCGTTATAAAAATCAATAGAGGGGACTTGATTGCCGTTCCATGGGACAGTATTTGTAACGAGCGTTATAAAAATGAATAGAGATGAGGCTTTCGATGCGTTTCGATTTTGCGCCAATCGCCGGCTGGGTGGGCGGTCGCAAGAGCTTCCGTGGGAGCGAGGCTGCTGCGCAATTATTCGGACCGGAGCTCGCGAAGCGGCTACGGCGGCCCCTGATGCTCGCGCTGCCGATCGTCGTGGCGGTCTTCGGCGCATCCATTTATCTCGCCCGGGAGCAATACGTCACGACCGACGACGCGTTCGTTCGCGCGGCGAAGGTGACGATTAACGCCCGCGTTTCCGGCCAGGCGGTCGAAATCGCCGTGCGGGACAATGAGCGCGTTCGGCAGGGCCAAGTGCTGTTCCGAATCGATCCGGAGCCCTACCAGATCAGCGTCGATCAGGCGGACGCCCGGCTTGGCAGTGCACGCCTCCAGATCGACGCCCTCAAGGCGACCTACCGCCAGCAACAGGCGGAACTGCAGTCGGCGAAGGAATCGGCTGCTTTCGACGAGCGCGAGTTCGACCGCAAGAAAATGCTGGTCGCCTCCGACTTCACGCCGCGCGCGGTCTATGAACGAGCCGACAGGGACCTCAAGGTAGCCCGCCAGCGCATCGCGTCGATCGAACAGCAGATCGCCAACACGATCGTTGCGCTGAACGGCGATCCGGATATCGATGTCGATCGCCATCCGACAGTCCGGGCAGCCAAGGCCCAGCTCGACCGTGCGCGGCTCGATCTCTCCTATGCCACCGTGACCTCGCCCGATGATGGTATCGTGACGAAAGTCGACGAACTGCAAATCGGCGGCTTCGTCACTGCCGGAGCGCCGGCGTTCACGCTGCTGTCGAGCCGACAGGTCTGGATCGAGGCGAATTTTCGCGAAACCGGCCTGACCCACATGCGTCCAGGTCAGGAAGCAACGATCGACGTCGATGTCTATCCGGATCGGACGTTTAAGGCGCATATCGTCAGCATGAGTCCCGGGACCGGGTCGGACTTCTCGGTCCTGCCTCCGGAGAATGCCACGGGAAACTGGGTCAAGGTCGTCCAACGTCTGCCGGTGCGTCTCGAGCTCGATGATCTCGATCCGAACTGGCCGCTGTTCTCCGGCATCAGTGTGACCGCGCGGGTCGATACCGGCTATCGCCGCACTTGGCCGAATCTGCTCCAGCCCGCGCACGCGAGGGAGGGCAAATGAGTACCGCTCTTGCATCGACCGCGGCGGCCGGCGGCCGTCGCGCAATCTCCGCGGCCGCCTTGATGGCGACCTACATGCAGGCCGTCAATATCTCCGTGCCGAATGCTGCTCTGCCGCACATCCAGGCGACACTCTCGATGGGCAATGACGAGGTCGGCTGGATTTTCTCCTCGTATATCGCGGCGAGCGCTGTGGCCATGTCGATCACGCAGTGGCTCGCGGGGCGCTATGGCCGGAAGGCGGTTTACCAAGTCGCCGTCGCCGTCTTCGCGCTCGGCCTTGTTCTCGACACGCTGGCGACGACATCGATCCAGTTCGTGCTGGCCCGGATCCTCCAGGGAGCGGCGAGCGGTCCGCTCGCGCCGCTGTCGCTGGCGATCCTGCTTGAGGTGACGCCGCCGGCGCGACAGGCGCGGATAAGCCTGGCGTGGACGGTCTGCTCGTTGCTCGGCATCAGCACCGGTCCCAGCATTGGCGGCTGGCTCAGCGAATACCACGGCTGGCCGTCGATCTTCTATTTCAGCCTGCCGATGGCGGGCTTCGTCTTCCTGGCGATGGCGCTGTCACTCCGGGAGAAGAAGGCGGAGCGAAGCCAGCCCTTCGACTTCTTCGGCCTGGCGACGTTCTCCTCCGGCATGATCGGGCTGCAAATGCTGCTCGACCGCGGCGAGCGCCTGGAATGGTTCGCCTCGACGGAAATCAGCGTCGAAGCAATAGCCTCGGTCCTCGGCTTCTATCTCTTCATCGTGCACGTCATGACCACCAAGGAGCATTTTCTCCGCACTGCGCTGTTCAGGGATCGCAACCTCGTCCTCTCGACCGTCATCTCCTTCGCTCTCGGCTTCGTCCTGCTGCCGACCTTGGCTTTGACGTCGCCGATGCTGGAGGAATTGCTCGATTACCCCGTCGACACCACCGGCTACATAACCATTCCGCGCGGCGTGGCGCTCGTTGGTGCGCTGGTGCTGACGAGCCTGGTTCCGGCGCAAATCGACTACCGGCCGTTCCTGATGGGTGGAATGGCGCTGGTGGTCTACGCCAACTGGCTGATGCTTGGCTATTCTCCGGCGATGGATTGGCGGCCAGTGGTCGAGACCGGCCTGCTCCAGGGTGCCGGCCTTGGCATGTTGATTCCGGCGCTCGCCAGGGCGGCGTTCGGCACGCTCGATCCGAAGCTGCGTCCGGAGGGCAGCGCGCTGATCAACCTGTCGCGCCTCTATGGCAGCACGATCGGCATCGCGGTGGTCCAGATCTTCTTCTACGCCAACACGCAGGCCGTGCACCTCGCACTCGCAAAGAACCTCACGCCCTACCGTGTCGCTGCTCATGTCGCAGGCTCGATCGGAAGGCCGGGCCTTGCTGCACTCAACGGCATGGTCACGCGCCAGGCGGCCACCGTCGCCGTCATCGACCAGTTCGCGATCCTGATGTTTGCCATGCTCGTCGTGAGCCCGCTCGTGCTTTTCCTCCGTAAGCCGCGGCCGGCCGGTTGATGACCGTGGAGCCCTGAAATGACGTCGCATCTACCAATTTCGAACGGTCGAACTCGACGGCGCCGCATGGGCGGGCGGCCGGCTGAACCAGGGAGTATAGGCATGACACTATCCGATACGCTTCGTTATACGAGGATTCCCACCCACGGGTCCGGGACGATTCCCGCTGTCGGGTTTGGCACGCTGATTCCGGATCCGCTCGTGACGAAGCAGGCTACCAAGACTGCATTGGAGGCGGGATTTCGACATCTCGATTGTGCGGAGCGCTATCGCAACGAAGAGGCGGTTGGCGATGCATTGCAAGAGGCGTTCAAGGCGGGGACGCTTCAGCGCCAGGACCTGTTCGTTACGACCAAGCTATGGAACACCAATCATCGGCCGGAGCGGGTCAAGCCTGCCTTCGACGCCAGTCGCCGGCGCCTGCAACTCGACGATATCGACTGCTACATCATCCATACGCCATTTGCCTTTCAACCGGGCGACGAGCAGGACCCGAGGGACGAGCACGGTCGGGTCATCTATGATTCAGGCGTCACGTTGGTGGAGACATGGCGGGCGCTGGAGCGCCTCGTCGACGAGGGGCACTGCAAGTCGATCGGCCTGTCGGACATTACCTTGGAGAAGCTGCGCGAGATCGTTGCGGTTGCGCGGATCAGGCCTGCCATGGTGCAGGTCGAAGCGCATCCGTATCTTCCCGAATGGGGCATGCTCGACTTCTGTCGAGAGCATGGAATTGTCCTGCAGGCGTTTGCAGCGTTGGGACATGCCATGGAGCCAAACGTCCTCGCCGACCCGGCGATCACCGCCATCGCGGAGCGCGTTCACAAGACGCCGGCTCAAGTTGCTTTAGCCTGGGCTGTCCAGCGTGGCACCGCTTTCCTGACGACTTCGACCAATCCCCGGCGCATCCAGGAAAACTTCGACATCTCGGCCCTGCCTGAAGAGGCCATGCGCGAGATGCGGGAGCAGATCACGACCAACGTCAGGTTCAACGCAGTGGTGGAGACTGGCGTGCCCGGATTTATTCCTCGGGCCCGATGAACTGAGTGCCCGCTCCGGGATGATGCGGAACGCGAAGACTGAAGCCTCTCCGGCTCTGCGCCTGGTCAGAGCCGGAGTTGCTCGATCAGACCGCGTGCGTTGCGCAGATCTGCGGTGCGAGATCCCTCGGTCAGAGATCCGCAAACGCTGTCCAGAATTTCCAACGCGTCCGCATTGCGTCCCTGTCCAATTCTGAACCGCGCGATGCTGATCGCGCATCTCAGCTCCCAGAAGCGCGCGCCCTGTTGCGTCGCGATCTCCATGGCCTCGCCAAAACACCCTTCGGCAGCTGATAAATTCTTCGCCTGCTTGAGCATCAGCTCTCCCTTGATGCGGATCAGCTCCGGCAAATACCATCGCTCCTGCCGGTCGTTGCAACGTGCCAAGACGTCCTCGATCACATCAAGGCCGCGATCGGCCTGATCGGCCTCTCCGAAACACGCCGCAAGCTCGCCAAGGAGAGGAAGAAAGCGTGGCAGGAAGCGCGCATCGCCGGCGCGATTGAGCTCTTCGCGCAGCAGCGACAGGCCCGTCGCGACGTCGCCACGCTTCGCAATGACCGCCGCGTTGAAGGCTCGGGCCCACAAGCCCCACAGCCGGATTGCGTGGCGCTCGGTGTGTTCAAGTAGCTCGGTGCCGTGGCGTTCCGCGGCGTCGAAATCGCCGGCCAGGAACGCGATCGGGCAGGCGGCTTGTCCCAGCACGCTACAAAAGGTGAGCGCGTGGCCGTTGGCGCGGCCCTCCTCGATGTTTCTGGCGGCGAGCGCCTGAGCCTGATCGGCCAGACCTTGAAGCCACAGAATGCGGGCCCGGAAGTATTGCGTCGATATCCTGAGATCGAGCGGGAAGATCTTGGGCTTCTCCACCAGCACATGCAGCGAGGCGTTCACCCGATCGATACGTAGCCGCGCGTCGATCTGGTCTCCGAGATAATGCAGTGCCACCGCCATCAGCCGATCCGCCAGCATGAGATCGGTCTTGTCGGACGAGTTCGCTGCCGCGTTGGCAAAACGATCGGCGAGCGCGCGCGCCTTGCCGAATTGTCCGTTGTTGAACTGGTCGATACACAATCCCCAGAGCGCCCGCAGTCGGAAATCCTTGTCGTCCAGCCGGTCGGCCAATTCGAGGGTCGTCTCGAGGATCGGGCGCGCGTCGCGCGCGCGCCCCTCGCCATACATCAGCGACCAGCCGAGCGCCGACAGGAGCTGCATGCGGATACGGTCATCGCCGCCGGTGTCTCCGAGCGCCGCGAGCGCCGTTCTGGCGCGCTCGCGGCATTCGGCGAACGATGAAAGACGTACCCACAGGGTGACCGCGGCCGCCGTCAGTGCGATACCCAGCGCAGAGTCGCCGTCGGGCGCGAAGGCCCAGTCCAGCGCCGCGCGTACGTTGTAGAGCTCGGCGCCATAGATGCTCAGCCATTCCGGCAGCGGAGTTGATGTGTCGGATTCCGCGTGCTCGAAGAAGTCGCGAAAATGCTCGGCATGGCGTCGCGCGAACTGCCTTGTTTCGCCGAGCTCGTTCAGCTTCCCGAGCGCATAGGTGCGCGTGGTGTCGAGCAGGCGATAGCGCAACGCCCGTGAGCCGGACGGCGAGATCAGCGATTTGGTGACCAGGCTGTCGATCGCCTCAAGCGTTTCCGATGCACTAAGGCCATCGCCGGACGCGACCGCGGCAGCCGCCTCCGGTGCGAAGGGCCCGACGAAGACCGACAGTCGTCGCAAGGTGGCGCTCTCGGCCGCAGGCAGGAGGTCGTAGCTCCAGTCGAGCGCAGCGCTCAGCGTCTGGTGTCGCGGAACAGCCGTGCGCCGCCCTCGCCATTGCAGCGAAAAGCGACTGTCGAGCAGGGATGCCGTGCCTGCGATGCCGTACGCATTGACGCGGCCTGCCGCAAGCTCGATCGCAAGCGCGATGCCATCGAGGCGCCGACAGATGTTGGCGACGAGGGGCGCCTCTTCTGCGGTAAGCTGGAACGGACCTGAGCTCTGGGCGACGCGCTCGACGAAGAGTTGGGCCGCAGGGTAGGCGAGGACTTCGGCGACGTTCAGGCCGTCGCGCTCGGGCGGACAATCCAGTGGGAACAGCCGGAAGATCCGCTCCCCTTCGCTCCGGAACGACTCCCGGCTGGTTGCGAGAACGTGAAGCCGCGGCGCATCGCGAACGATGCGCTCGACCAGCGGTGCCAACGTATCCAGCACATGTTCGCAACCGTCGAAGATCAGGAGGACCGGGCTTGCCTTCAGGAATGCCAGCAGGCCCGGCATCGGATCCTCGGAGCTGGCGGTCAGTCCGAGCGCCGAGGCAATGGTGGTTGCAACGAGGTTAGCATCCCTCAGGGGACCGAAGTCGACAAAGAAAACGCGCCCACCGAAGTCCGTCGACCGGCGATGTCCGACGGCCACCGCGACCGCGGTCTTGCCGATGCCGCCCGGGCCGACCACTGTCATGAAGCGATGGAGCGAAAGCCCGTTCGAGATCTTCTCGATGACCTCCTCTCGCCCGACCATTTTTGCGAGCGGCGTCGGGAGGGAGCGTGGCCGCGCGACTTCGGCGACGGGCGAAATGGCCGACGGGGGAGCTTGAGCGAGAGAGGCGACGAAGCAATAGCCGCGCCCAGGCACATTGACGACATAACGGGCAGATTTTCCGGTATCGCCTAACACCTTGCGCAGTGCTGCGACGTGAAAGCGCAGACTGCCCTCGTCGACATTGACGTTGGCCCAGATACGCTTGACCAACACTCTCTTGTCGACGACTTCACCGGGGCGCTCGGCGAGGAAGATGAGGATATCGAGCGCGCGGCCGCCGACATGAAGCGACGCGCCATCCTTCTCCAGGAGCCGGGACCTTGGAAACAGCCGAAATGGCCCAAATGAAATGGCCGAGTTTTCGTCAGTACGATCTGGCACGCGCCATTGCCCGCTCGACGGGAGTCGAAAATTGTTTCTTCTGGTCTATCAGATCGAGGCGTCGAGTAAACTGGCCGAAAGCAGTGGGGGCGGGCAGCTTTCCGATCGGGTCGCCTGATACATGGGTCCCGCCGCACGGAAATAGTGCTTTTAAATGAGCAGTTTAGGTCAGTCTCCTCGTCACGACGAGAAGGGCTGCACCGCTTGGCGCGGGTCCACGACGATGCGCGCTGAAAGCGTGACGAGACCCATCAGTGCCGCCAGGAGCCAGAACGCTGCCGGCAGCCCGCCAGCACGAGCCACGAAGCCGACGCCGGCGGGCCCGATGAGGATGCCCGCATAGCCGGCGGTCGTGATGGCCGCGACGGCGAGACCTGTGGGCATCACCGTCTGTGTGGCTGCCCGGCGAAACAGCACCGGCACGAGGTTCGATGCACCTAATCCGATGAGGAGGAAGCCGCCCATGGCGACAGCCGCAACGGAGGCCGTGAGCAGGACAGCGAAGCCCGCGATCGCAAGCAGGCTCCCCCAGAATAATATCGCGTGATCCCCGACGCGGGCCACGATGGCGTCACCCCCGAGCCGCCCGGCGGTCATCGCGATCGAGAACACGATGTAACCAGCCCCGCCCTGCGCCTCGGAGAGGAGACCGATGCCTATGACGAGCAGTGCGCCCCAATCGAGCATGGCACCTTCGACGAGAAAAGTGATCGCACCGAGCAGCGCGAGCAGGAGCACGGATCCGTGCGGTAGCACGAACAACGGCCCTTCCTGGACCTGAGCCGAACGAAGCAGGCGCGGCCAGGCTATCAGCATCGCGATCAGCATCAGGACGGAGCAGATCAGCGTGCAAGTGAGCACGTCGAGCTGCAGCGAGAGCAATAATGTCATCAGGGTAGATCCGGCGAAGCCGCCGATGCTGAAGAGCGCGTGGAAGCCGGACATCAGCGGACGTCCCGCAGCGCGCTCCACTTCCACCGCGTGGATGTTCATGGCAACGTCGATGGAGCCAAGCGCGGCACCGAATGCGAACAGCACCAGCGCCAGCGTCGCAGGCGCGCTCGCGATCGCCAGCAGGGGCAGGACCAGCGCCAGACCGAGCCCGCCCGCGATGATGATGGGTTTGCTGCCGTAGCGTGCGCTCATGACGCCGGTCAGAAGCATCGCGACGACCGAGCCGATACCGAGGCTGAGCAGGAGCAATCCGAGGACGCCGTCGTCGACGGCAAGCCGCGCCTTCGCGAACGGCACGAGCGGCGCCCAGCACGCGATGCCGAAGCCCGCAACCAGGAAGGCGAGCCGGGTCGCAAGGCGTGTCGCCGGCCTATCGTCAGAGAGCATGAGAATTCCGGGGGAGCAGGAGAGGAGCGCGGTCGACATGCCCCAGGATTGCTGCGCCTTTATGTCCGAGGAGTGCCCGCGCCGTTCCAGCCTGCGTCAGAAAGCAGCAGGCGGACGCGAAGTCCCCTGGGTTCGTTGTCGAGCAGCAGGAGCGTTCCGCCATGCGCGGTCACAATCGCCTGCGCGATCGAGAGGCCGAGACCAAATCCGGCCGTCTCGTCCATGGTACGGGCTTCCTCTCCTCGCACGAAGGGTTCCAGCATCGCCGCCTTCCTCTCGTCGGGAATTCCAGGGCCATCGTCGGAGACGTCGATGACGACCCGATTTCCGGCGATCAACAGTTCGACCCCCACTTCGGTCCCGAATCGCGTTGCGTTCTCAACCAGGTTGGTGACTGCGCGGATGATTTCGTCCGGTCGCATGATGGACGCGGCCCTGGCGGGGCCCAGATAGGTCACCGCGTGGCCGCAATCTGAAAACTGGTCGCAGACCATCTGGAGCAGCGCGGCAACGTCCACCAATGTCGGCTTGGCGGCGCTTTCACTGCGCAGCAGTGAGAGCACCGATTCGAGCATCGACTGCATCTGATCGAGGTCGCGCACCGTTTGGGTGCGCTGTGCCGGATCCTCGATATATTCCGAGCGTAGCCGCAGGCGCGTGATCGGGGTACGCAGGTCGTGGCTGATGGCCGCGAGCATTCGGGTTCTGTCGTTCATCAGCATGGTGATGCGTTCGCGCATCCGGTTGAGCGCTCTTGCCGCGGATCTGATTTCCTCCGGACCGTTTTCGGGCAGTGGCGCGGACAACCGGTTCAAGCTGAAGTCCTCCGCCGCGCGCGCGAAGGCCGACAGGGGCGAACTCAGTGCGCGGCCGGCCCAGACGCCGAGCAGTGTAACGCTTGCCACCAGGAACAGCAGCGTGCTCGTCCAGAGGCCGCTGACGAACGGCGGCATCTTGGGCGATCCGATCGTGGCCTCGAGCACGTCGTCATTCGCCAAATAGAACCAGATGCGATTGTCTTCCGGCGCGGCGCCTCGAATGAGATCGGCCCGGCCATCCAGCGATGACGGGATGTTCAGGGGCGTCCGCTCGAGCAATGGCGCGGTGGAGGCGGACACGCCTTCTTTCAATTGGAGCCTCAGCGCCGGAAAGGTTCGGCTGATGCTTTCCAGGACGGGACCGCGCGCCGGCCGCGGCGTATTGGCCATGATCCTCGCGATCAGCTCGAATTGCTCCAGCGGCCTGTCCGCCCGCAGCTTCGGCCGGTTGAGCAGAAAATATCCGGTAATCAGGACATGGATCAGGATCAGCGACACCAGGACCAAGGCGGCGATCTGCCCGCTGATCCGCCTGAAGCTGAACAGCGCGACGAAGTCAGCGGTCCGGCTCATGCTTCCTCCACCACCGGCGTGAAGATGTAGCCGCCGGTGCGGACGGTTCTGATCACGGACGTTCCTTCCGTCCTGTCGAGCTTGCGGCGCAGCCGGCTGACCAGCACGTCGATGCTGCGGCCAAAGCCGCTTCCGGCACGGCCGCGCGTCATGTTGAGAAGGCTGTCGCGAGCAAGAATGCGGCCGGACCGTTCGCAGAAGGCCTGCAGCAGATCGAACTCGGCGCTGGTCAGCGGCACCTGCGCGCCTTCGGGGTCGCGCAATTCCCGCAATCGAAGATCGATCGACCAGCCCTGGAACTTGAGGCGCGTTGCGGCAGGTCCCGCCGCGAACCCGTTCGATTGCCGGCGCAGGATCGCGTTAATCCTGGCGAGAAGTTCGCGCGGGTTGAACGGCTTCGGCAGATAGTCGTCGGCTCCCATCTCGAGTCCGAGGATCCGGTCGAGATCCTCGCCTTTCGCGGTGAGGATGATGACCGGCGTCGAGGAGTCCACGCGCAGACGCCGGCAGAGGCTGAGGCCGTCCTCTCCCGGTAGCATCAGGTCGAGCACGATCAGGTCGACCCGGTTCTGCGACAGATAACGGTCCATCTCCTTGCCATTCGTGACCGCGGCGACCGAGAACGAATGCTCACGCAGATAGCGCGAGATGAGTTCGCGGGTCTGCTGATCGTCCTCGACGATCAAAACGGTCTGTGTGCTGTTGGTCATGAATGAGATCGCATGGGGCGTGCCGATCGTTGATCGATTTGCGGACGATTGTCTCGTCCGAAGAGTTATGGTCATGGTGCAATCCTACGGTCAGTCACGGCTTAACGCCACAACGGGGTCGAGGAAGGCGGCGCGTCGGGCGGGGAAGAAGCCGAAGGCGACGCCGATCCCGGTCGAGGTCAGGAAGGCCACTCCGATCGAGAACAGCGAATAGCTGACCCCGAATCCCGGCATCGCGATGTTGATGGCGACGCCGAGCAGGATCGCGATGAAAATGCCGGCGATGCCGCCGATGGATGAGATCAGGGTCGCCTCTACCAGGAACTGCTGGAGAATGTCGCTGCGCCTGGCGCCGACTGCCATGCGGACGCCGATCTCGCTGATCCGTTCGGAGACAAACACCAGCATGATGTTCATCACACCGATGCCGCCGACCACCAGCGAGATGACCGCAATCGCTGCTACCAGAAAGGCCAGGGTCTGCGTCGTGCTCGTGATGGTGCGGCGGATGTCGTCGGTATTGAGGATGACAAAATCCCTGGTGTTGTGCCGCTGCGTTAGCAGCGTGGTCACGGCGTCCTGTGCCAGCGCGGTCGAAATCTCGTCGCTGATCCGGAGCAGGATGCTGCGAAGCGCGCGGTCACCCGTGAACTGGGCCTGCACGGTGGTATAGGGGAGGTAGACCGACAGGTTCTGGTTCGAGCCGAAGCCGCCCTGCTGCTGGGCGATGACGCCGACGATGCGGCAGGGGACCTTGCCGAGCCAGATCACGCGGCCGATGCCTGCGGTCTGGTCATCGGCGAAGAAGGTCCTGCGGGTGTTGTCGTCGATGACGGCCTGCCGTTCGATGTTGCGGACCGCGTCGGTATCGAACAGACGACCCTGCGCCAGCTTGGCGCCCTTGACCTGGAAATAGCTCTCGCCGACTCCATTGACCAGCACATTGGACTCGTTGCCGCGGTATCGAACCGTCGTACTGGTCGAGACCGTGGGCGTGACGCCGGCGATGAAGCTCTGCCGGTCGAGCGCGCGGGCGTCGTCGAGGACGAGCGTCTTGATCTTGCCGGCGCGCGCGTCGCCAAAATCCTTGCCCGGAAACACCTCGATCGTGTTGGTGCCGAGGCTTGCGATGTCCGACAGAACCTTGCGTTGGGAAGCGTTGCCGAGCGCGACGACGGACGACACCGCGGCGATGCCGATGATGATGCCGAGCATCGTCAGGAAAGCGCGCAACCGGTGTGCGGCCATCGACACCAGAGCCATCCGCGACGCCTCGCGCAGGCGCCGCAATACACCGGACCAGCCTGGACTGCTGTCCCATGAGGTCCGGGATGCCGGATGAGACGGCTCCGATATGTCTGCGGCCTCTGTTCGGCGATCATCGACGATCTTGCCGTCCCGCAGCTCGATGACGCGCTCAGCCCTGGCGGCGACATCGGAATCGTGGGTGACGATGATGATCGTCCGCCCCTCGCGGTGCAGCTCCTTCAGGATCTTCAGGACCTCTTCGCCGCTGCGCCGGTCGAGCGCGCCGGTGGGCTCATCCGCCAGGATGACCTCGGCGCCGTTGATCAGCGCCCGCGCGATCGAGACACGCTGCTGCTGGCCGCCCGAGAGCTGGTTCGGGCGATGGCCGCGACGATCGTTCACGCCGAGCCTCGCGAGAAGCTGCTCGGCACGCGCGCGGCGCTCCCGGGCCTTCGTGCCGGCATAGATTGTGGGGATCTCGACGTTCTCGGCGGCCGACAGGTCACCCAAGAGGTTATAGCGCTGAAAGATGAAGCCAAAATGCTCGCGGCGCAGCGCCGCCAGTTCATCCGCGTCAAGCTCGGAGACGTTCTTGCCGGCAACGCGATAAGCTCCGGATGTCGGACGGTCGAGGCCGCCGAGGATGTTGAGGAGCGTCGATTTGCCTGAACCGGACGAGCCGATGATCGCGACCATCTCGCCGGGCTGGATGCTCAACGAAAGGTCGTCGAGCGCGATCACTTTAGTGTCGCCAGCCGCGAACTCCCGATGGACGTTTTCGAGCGCAATGATCGGATCGGCCACGTCAGGGCCCCCCTGGCGGGCCGCCCGCCATTCCGCGCGATGCCGCCTGGGTCTCGTTCGCCTCGCCGGTAACGACCCGCTCGCCCTCGTCGAGGCCGGATTTGATCTCGACAGTGGTGCGATCATTGAGGCCGGTCTTGACCTCGCGCTCGCGAATGTCTCCCGACGAGCTCAGAGTGCGGACGGTGCTGCGGCCGTCGGACTTCCTCATCAAGGCGAGCGCGGGGACGACCTTCACGCGCCTGGCCTCGCCGGTGACGATGTGCACCTCGGCGGTCATGTAGGTCCGCAGCGAAAAATCCTTGTTCGGGACGTTGAAGACGCCGATGTAGTAGATCGCCGTGCTGGTCGAGCTTGATGAGCTCGAGCTCGAGCTCGAACTCGATGTCGTGGTCGTCGAGGAGAAGCTCGCATCGCTCTTGATCGATTCGGGGGCTGGCTCGATCTGGTCCAGCCGGGCCTCGTAGCGATGATCCTGATCGCCCAGGATGGTGAAGTAGAGCGGCTGCCCCGGCTTGACCTTGACGATGTCGGCCTCGGAAATCTCCGCGCGAACGGTCATCGTCTCGAGTTGGCCGAGCACGACGATGGTGGGCGCGGACTGCACCGCGTTGACCGTCTGCCCTTCCTGCACCACGACGGCCAGGACCGTACCGTCGATCGGTGCAGTGATGCGGGTGTAGTCGAGGTTCACCTTGGCCGTCTCGACGCTGGCTTCGGCGCCCACGATCAAAGCCTCGAGGGCGATGATCTGGGCGCGGGTCTGGCGCACGGTCGAATCCGCGCTGTCGAAATCACTGCGCGACGTGGCACGCTGCGCCAATGTCGCCTGCTGACGCGCCAGATTGGCCTCGGCCAGCACCAGCGCGGCTTCCTTTTCGAGCTTCTGTGCCCGGTAGTTTTTCAGGGACGCTTCCGAAGTGCGCAGATCGTTCTGCTTGGTGACGGGGTCGATCTGGGCAATGACGTCGCCGGCCTTGACGCCGTCGCCGACGCGAACGTTGAGCGCGGTGATCCGGCCCGACACTTGTGCGCCGACCGCGGTCAGTCGCGCCGGCTTGAGCGTGCCGCTCGCGAGCACTTCCTCGCGGAGGTCGCTGACGGTGACCGGCGCGGTGATATAGGATTGCGCCTTGCTCGATGCTCCCGGGAAGCGCGTCGCCGCGACAACGCCCGTTGCTACGATGGCAACCATGGCGGCGGTGATCTTCAGTCGCTTGGCGGTGATGATGTCAGTCACTTGACCGTCTCCCGCAAGTGAGGTCCCGTGTTCGTGTCTACGATGATCGGCGTCGAGATATCGACCGGATCGACCCAGCCGCCGCCGAGCGCCTTCGCGAGAGAAATGTAGTCCTTGGCGGCCGAGACCTTGCTTTGGATCAGCGAATCTTCGGCTGAATAAAGCGAACGCTCGGCGTCGAGCACGTCGATGAAGCTCGCGCTGCCGGTTTCGAACAGCGATCGCGACAGTCGCGCCGCCTCGCGGTAGTTCTTCGCCGCCTCCGTCAGCTTGGCAGCGCGCACGCGTTCGCGCGACAGCGAAACCAGGGCGTTCTCGACGTCCTCAAGCGCGGTGAGCAGGGTCGAATGGAACGTGGCGAACGCCTGGTCGCGTTGCGCTTCCGCAATCCTGGCCGTTGCCTGGCGCTTCCCCGCATCAAAGACCGGCACCGTGACCGAGGGCCCGACCGACCAGCTGACGCTGGAATATTTGGCGAGATCGCCGGCGCGTAGCGCGGAGGTGCCGACCGAGCCGGTCAACGACACGGCCGGGTATCGATCGGCTTCAGCCTGGCCGATCTTGGCGGTGGCCTGTGCAAGCTTGCGTTCGGCGCTCACCACGTCGGGACGGCTCAAGAGGAGATCGGCTGGGAGTCCTGCGGGCAGCGGCATGCGCGGTGCAGGAACGGGCGCGGACTGCGCCAGCAGCGAAGCGACGCCGTCAGGCGGCCGCCCGAGCAGGATTCCCAGCCGATGAACGTCGGCCGCGAGCGCTGCCTGATAGGTCGGAACGTTCGCTTCGGTGCTGGCGGCTTGAGCGGTTGCCTTGGCGAGATCGACGGCGTTACCGCTCCCGGCGTCGTATTTGCTGCGGGTGAGCTTCTCGGTGTCGCGCTGCGACACCGCGGTGCGTTGCGCCAGCGCGATTCGGGCCTGATAGCCCCGCGCCTCCACATAGTAGACGGCGACGTCGCCGATCAGGGTGACGAGGCTGTCGCGCAAATCTTTCTCGGCAGATTGCTCCCCGCGCAGCGCCGCTTCGATGCCCCGCTGCGTGCCTCCGAATAGATCGAGCTCCCAGCTCGAATCGAAGCTCGCCTGGTGAAGCGCATAGGGTGCGCTGTCGACGAGGACGGAGGCAGACCCGGCGCTGGACTTGTTGTCCGTCACCGAGCCCGTGCCGCTCACGGAAGGAAACAGGCCTGCGGTGGTCTGCTGGACCGTTGCGCGCGCCTCGCGCACGACCGCCTTCGCCTTTGCGACGCTCGGATTGGCTTCGGCGGCTTGCTCGATGAGCCGGTTGAGCAAGGGATCGCGCAGACGCAGCCACCAGCGATCCAGCCTGCCGCTCTCCCGTCGAGAGGCGGATTTGATGCTCCAGTGCGAAGGAAGCTCCAGCCTGGGCGGGCCGGCATAGTTCGGACCGACCGCACAGCCGGCCAATGAGCCGCTCAGCATCAACGCGACGCAGACTGATCCGGCGCGCGAAAGGGCGGTGCGCAACAGGCTGGGCGTCGGATGATGATTCTCCTTTGCGGATGACACGGGGACTACGACGAACAAGTGTGACGGCATCAAATCGGCTGAAATCCATTGGCCTGGCCCCAGAGAAGGGTGGCAGCGCTCGTGGCCCTCCGAGGGACCGGTCGCGCCGAGGGCGAGGCTGGGGTCACTAGCCGGTCGATCGTGGCGTTTCGGCAGGCTGAATGTTGCTGAATGTAAACAGATGTTGCCCCGTATCCCGGGGCCGGCAGGGGCTGCCAAGGCTGCTGCAAGCCCGTCACCAGGAGATCGGGATTCTTTGTGCGAATCCGCCCAGATCCGAGGCAGGGCTGAGGGGTTGGCGATCGAGCGGCCGGTTGTTGTTCTCGCGGGCGAACGAGGTGCCGGGTGGAAAAGCATAGTCGCTGAACTTGCGCTCGCCGGGCAGCACCTCAGTCCCTCCGTCCAGCCACGACCGCTTGCTCACATGGATGCGGGTATGCGCGCCGGACGGGTATGAGCGGTTGGGGCCGCCTGGACCATACTCGTACACGGTACTCTGCGCCGTCTGTTGGCGGCCGCGCTTGCTGGCGGCGGCGGCATGAGAGCTGGCGGTCGAGGCGAGGACGGCGACCAGCACCAGTCTGGTCATGACAATCGCGTTCATCGAAAAACTTTCCATGTGAGTTTCCTGATGCCGACGCCTCTCGCATCGGCCTCAGGGCCTGTAAAGAATTCACTCTTTGCGCGATGTTGCTGAGCGCCTGCGCGGGCGGATGCATGCGCAACGGCTGCAATATCTGGTCATTCGCCGCAGAACGGAGGTTGTGATCGTCGTCGCCGCTGCGCTCGTGCGGCAGTGGGCCAATCAAATTCAACGACCGGAAACAGTACAGCAATCTCAAAGCCACACCGCGGCCACAGCCGTTTCGTTTCAGAGCAGGTAGGTGCTCTTGAGGTGTGGAATGTCGGTTTTGCGAGCCTGGCTGATCGCGGTGGTGATGAGTGGCGTATCGATTGCGAGTTCGCTTCCCCTTGTGCTGTGGCCGCAGCCGGCAGTGGCGCAGACCGCGGAGGCGATCATGATCGAAGGCAATCGCCGCGTGGAGGCCGATACGGTCCGCTCCTACTTCAGGCCCGGCCCGGGCGGGCACTTCGATCAGCCGGCCATCGACGACGGTCTGAAGGCGCTGATTGCGACCGGCCTGTTCCAGGACGTGAAGGTCAATCGCGGCCCCGGCGGCATCGTGGTGTCGGTGGTGGAAAATGCCGTGATCGGGCGTGTCGCGTTCGAGGGCAACAAGAAGATCAAGGACGAGCAGCTCTCGGCCGAAATCCAGTCCAAGCCGCGCGGGACCTTCTCGCGGGCGATGGTGCAGTCCGACACGCTGCGAATTGCCGAGATCTATCGCCGTTCCGGCCGCTACGACGTGCGCGTCACGCCGGAGATCATCGAGCAACCGAGCAACCGCGTCGACCTCATCTTCACGGTCGCGGAAGGCTCCAAGACCGGCGTCAAGTCGATCGAGTTCATCGGCAATAGTGCCTTCTCGGCGGCGCGCTTGCGCGACGTGATCAAGACGCACGAGAGCAATCTTCTCAGCTTTCTCGGCAACAACGACATCTACGATCCGGATCGGGTCGAAGCCGACCGCGACCTGATCCGTCGCTTCTATCTCAAGAATGGCTTCGCCGATGCGCAGGTCGTGGCGGCGCTGACCGAATATGATGCCGAGAAGAAGGGTTTTCTTGTCACCTTCAAGATCGACGAAGGCCAGCAATATCGTGTCGGATCGGTCAACTTCCGCTCCAGCATTCCGAACTTCGACCCCACTTCGATGCGCGCCTATTCGCGCGTCAACGTCGGTTCGCTCTACAACGTCGAATCGGTCGAGAAGTCGGTCGAGGAGATGCAGATCGAGGCGTCGCGCCGCGGCTTTGCCTTCGCCGTGGTCCGCCCGGGCGGTGACCGCAACTTCGAAGCGCATACCGTGGCTGTGGTCTTCAATATCGACGAAGGCCCGCGCACCTATATCGAGCGTATCAACCTCCGCGGCAACACCCGCACGCGCGACTACGTGATCCGGCGCGAATTCGACATCTCGGAGGGCGACGCCTACAACCGCGCGCTGGTCGACCGCGCCGAGCGGCGGCTGAAGAACCTGGATTACTTCAAGAGCGTCAAGATCGTCACGGAGCCCGGCTCCTCCAGCGACCGCGTGATCCTGATCGTCGATCTCGAGGAGAAGTCGACCGGCGACTTCTCGATTTCGGGCGGCTACTCCACCAGTGACGGCGCGCTCGCCGAAGTCTCGGTCTCCGAGCGCAACCTGCTCGGCCGTGGGCTCTACGGCAAGGCGTCCGTCAGCTATGGTCAGTACTCACGCGGAATATCGCTGTCATTCGTCGAGCCGTATCTGCTCGATTACCGCCTCGCCCTCGGCTTGGACGTCTCCTATCGCCAGCAATTGGCGAACAGCTACACCAGTTACGGCGTGACCACGCTGGGATTCTCGCCTCGGCTGGGCTTTGCGCTGCGCGAAGATCTCTCGCTCCAGCTCCGCTACTCGCTCTATCAGCAGAGCATCACGCTCGCCAGCGCCTATAACAATTGCAACAACAACGCGTCCAATACGTCGCTGGCCTACAATCCGACGCCGGCTTACATCAAGAGCATCCTGGGTGGGGTGGATCCGACCAATTCCACGGATTCGGGGGTTTATGGATACGGTTGCTACGGCGACGGCGAGTCGAGCCTGCCGGTTCGGAAGGAGCTGGCGAACGGCGCGACATGGACTTCGGCGCTGGGCTACACGCTGAACTACAACACGCTCGACAACACCAAGAACCCGACCGACGGTCTACTGATCGACTTCAGGCAGGATTTCGCGGGCGTCGGCGGCAACGTGACCTATCTGAAGACCGCGGTGGACACCAAGTACTACACGTCGCTGGTCTCCGAGATCGTCAGTGTGATCCATCTTCAGGGCGGCATTCTCAACAAGATCGGCGACCAGGATCTGCGCATGCTGGATCATTTCCAGATGGGTCCGAACCTCGTGCGCGGCTTCGCCTCCAACGGTATCGGTCCGCGCGACATCACCTATGCAAGCTTGGGCGCCAGCGGCGATGCCCTCGGCGGCACGAAATACTGGGGCGCGTCCATGGAGCTGCAGATGCCGTTCTGGTTCCTGCCCAAGGAGGTCGGCCTGAAGGGCGCGGTCTACGCCGATGCCGGCTCGCTCTGGGGCTACCAGGGACCGACATCCTGGTCGGCCACTGGCGAAGTCAGCACGGCGGCCTGCCCGACCTGCGGACTGCAATATGACGACGGCAACGTGGTGCGGTCGTCGGTCGGCGTCGGCCTGATCTGGGCCTCGCCGTTCGGCCCGCTTCGCTTCGACTACGCCGTGCCGCTGACGAAGGGCAAATACGACACCGTCCAGGAGTTCAGGTTCGGCGGCGGAACGTCGTTCTAGACTAGCCGCCGAGGATGCGCCGGCAGGCGTTGACGAACACCTGCGCGCCCGTGACGATATCGGCGTCGGCGGTGTTCTCGGTCCAATGGTGGCTGATGCCGCCGATCGACGGCACGAACAGCATGCCGGCGGGCATGATCGTGGCGAGCATCTGCGCGTCGTGGCCGGCGCCGCTGGGCATGCGGATGGATCGTCCGCCCGCCAAGGCCTTGCTCGCAGCTTCGATCGCGTCCTGGAAGCCGGAATTCATCATGGCTGGGGCGCCGGTGCGAATCCGCTCGACGGTCACGGTGCAGCGGCCCTGAGCATTGACCTCATCCGCCATCGTCCGCAGCAACTCCTCCAGCCGCGCAATGACGGCTGGATCGTCATCGCGGATCTGGAACAGCATCTCGGCCGCCCCCGGAATGATGCTCGGCGCGCCTGGATCGAGCGTGATGCAGCCGGTGGTCCAGACCGTGCGCGGGCCGCATGCCGTGGGGAAGCGCTCGTCGATCGCGACGCAGAACTTTGCCAGTGCCAACCCCGCATCTTTTCGCGCGGCCATGCGGGTGGTGCCGGCGTGATTCTGCTCGCCGCCAAAATTGATCTGGTACTGCCAGATGCCGACGATGGAGGTCACGACACCGATCGCGAGACGGCCGCTTTCGAGCGCGTCGCCTTGCTCGATATGCGCCTCCAGATATCCGACGTGCCGTCCCGGCTCGGCGGAGACGCGGGAGCGTCCGGCGAGCCCCATGTCAGCGAGCGCATCCCGCATGGTCCGGCCGCCGGTGCGGTTGCGCGCGGCGTCGATATCGGCCTCGGTCACTTGCCCGACATAGGAGCGGGAGCCGAGGAAGTGACCGAAATGTCCTTCCTCGTCGCACCAGGCGGCGACCTCGACCGCACCTTGCAGCGAGGGATCGGCATTGAGCACGCGTGCGGCTTCGAGCGCGTAGACAACGCCCAGCGGTCCATCGAGCCAGCCGGCATAGTTCTGGCTTTCGAGATGCGACCCCGCCAGAAGCTTCCGTCCGGGCGTCGTGGTGGTGCCGAAGACATTGCCGATGCCGTCGATTGTGGCGCTCAAGCCCGCTTCGGGCAATTTCTGCACCAGCCACTCCAGCGACTGCTTGTGCGGCTCGGAGAAGGTCGGCTTGTGCACGCCGGTCTTGTGGGCGCCGATGGCGCGCAGCGCATTGAGATCGGCGAGAACTCGCTCGCCGTTGGCGAGAGGACGATTGTCAGGCATGTTCGGCAACCTTCAGCGCCTCGGTACGGATCTCCTCGACCAGCCGTTCCTTCAGCTGGACGAATTCGGGCGTGGTCTTGATCTTGTAGGAGCGCGGATGCGGCAGGTCCACCGCGATCTCGGCCTTGATCCGGCCGGGGCGCGCGCTCATGACGACGACGCGGCTGCCGAGGAAGATCGCCTCCTCGATGTCGTGAGTCACGAACAGCACGGTCTTCTGGTCGCGTTCCCAGATCCCGAGCAGCATCTCCTGCATCAGCGCGCGGGTCTGATTGTCGAGCGCACCGAAGGGCTCGTCGAGCAGCAGGATCTTTGGATCGTTGGCGAGCGCGCGGGCGATCGCCGTGCGTTGCTGCATGCCGCCGGAGAGCTGTTTTGGCCAGTGGTTTTCGAAGCCGGACAGTCCGACCTGGCGGATGAAGGCATCCGCAATCTTTTGGCGTTCGGCCTGCGGCACGCCGCGCTCGCGCAGCCCGAAGGCGATGTTCTCGCGCACGGTCAGCCAGGGAAACAGCGTGTAGGACTGAAACACCATGCCGCGATCGGCGCCAGGACCGGTCACCTCGCGCCCGTCGAGCACGACACGTCCGCTGGTCGGGCGGTCGAGGCCGGCGACGATGCGAAGCAACGTAGACTTGCCGCAGCCGGAAGGACCGAGGATGGTCACGAAGTCGTTGTTGCCGATCGTAAGATTGGTCGGCTCCAGCGCCCTGGTCGGCGCATTGCCGTGGCGCGCGGGGAAGGTTCGCGAAACTTGTTCGATCTCGAGCGTCGTCATGCGAGCTTCCACGGGAACAGCCAGGCATTGAACGCCTTGAACAGGAAGTCGGAGACGAGGCCGATCAAGCCGATAACGATGATCCCGAAGATAATCTGGCCGGTGTTGAGCAGCGCCTGGCTATCGGTGATCATGTGACCGATACCAGAGGACGACCCGATCAGCTCGGCCACGATGACGTAGGTCCAGGCCCATCCCAGCACCAGCCGAAGGATCTCCGCGATATCGGGCGCGGAGGAGGGCAGCAGCACCCGGCGGATGATGCCGCGGTCGCTGGCGCCGAGCGTGTAGGCCGCTTCCACCAGATCGCGCCGTGTGCTGCCGACGGTCACGGCAATCATCAGGATCACCTGGAACACCGAGCCGATGAAGATGACGAGCAGCTTTTGCAGTTCGCCGATGCCAGCCCACAGGATCAATAGCGGAATGAAGGCGGAGGCGGGCAGGTAGCGGGCAAAGGAGACGAAAGGTTCGAGGAAGGCCTCGACCGGCTTGTAGGCGCCCATCAGCACGCCGAGCGGCACCGCGATGATCGCGGCCAGCACAAAACCGCCGAGAACGCGCCAGACGGTCATGCCGATGTCGAACAAGAAGCCGTGCTTGGTGAGCAGCTCAAGGCCTTCCTGCACCATCGTCAGCGGGTTGGCGAGGAAGGTTTTTGACACATGGCCGCCGAACGTCGCCCACGACCAGAGGGCAACGAACAGCACGAAGAACGCAAGACCATAGGCAGCGCGCTGCCTCGATGTCACGGGATCCAGAGGGCGCATCAAACAATTCATCCGAGTGGTGGGCGAGCCATGCGCCGGCCCCGCCGCGAGGCGAGGCCGGCAGCTCTTAAACGGTTACTTGATGAAGCTCGCGTCGAAGAGGTCCTCGACCTTCGGCGCGGCCTTGATGATACCGATCTCGAGCAGCAGCTCTGCGGCATCCTTGTTGAAGGTCAGGAAATCGCCGGCAAAGAATTTCTGGTTGGCGGCCTTGTCCTGCCAGCGAAGATATTTTGCCGAGTTGCCGAACTGCTCGCCGGACTGCTTCACGTCGGCGCCCATGATCTCGTAGGCCTTGGCCTGATCCTTGGCGATCATGTCGAGCGCCTCGAAATAGCTGTCGGCCAGCGCCTGCGCGGCCTTCGGGTTCTCGGTCAAGAATTTCGGCGTGCAGCCGAAGGTGTCCATGACCATCGGATAGTCGAGCGTGGTGGCGATGATCTTGCCCTTGTCGGGTGCGGCGCGCACCGTCGACAGATACGGCTCATAGGTCATCGCGGCGTCGTTCTGGCCGGAGACGAAGGCCTGTGCGGCGGCGGCCGGCTCGAGGTTCACGACGGTGACGTCCTTCACGGTAAGACCGTTCTTCTTGAGCATCCAGGCCAGCGCGAAATAAGGCGAAGTGCCGGGCGCGGAGGCCGCGACGGTCTTGCCCTTCAACTCCTTGATCGCGGTGACGTCGTTGCGCACGGCCATGCCGTCCGCGCCGTAGCTCTTGTCGAGCTGGAAGATCTGCTTGGTGGCAACGCCGTTCGCATTCCAGGAGATCCAGGTTTCGACGGTCGTCGCTGCGCATTGAACGTCGCCCGAGGCGATGGCGAGATGCCGGTCCTTCTGTGGAATCTTCTTGATCGTCACGTCGAGGCCGTTCTTCTTGAAGATGCCAGCCTCCTTGGCGAGCGTCAGCGGCGCGAAGCCGGTCCATCCGGAGATACCGACGCCGACCTTGACGTCGTCGGCGAGCACCGGAGTGGAGGCGGCGAGGGCAATGATTGTCGCGAGTATTTTCGAATTACGCATGATTGTCGTCCTCTTGCCGATCGATGGATTGACGTCCTGTTGTTCTCGTCGTGCTGATCCAGAATGCTTGGATCGTTTGCCCGAACCGTTGCACGAATTGTGCCGACATTCAGCTCTCAACCTCCCTTGAATCGGGCCACAAGGCGGTGAGAGTCACCGGGATAAAGCAGTCGCACGGCGGTGATCGTGCGCGCGCTGCGCCAGGTATAGCGGTCGATGACGAGGCAGGGCGCGCCGACGGCAATGTCGAGCCCTTCCGCCGCGCGATCGTCCGCAACGACGGCGCTGATCGTATGCTCGGCCTCCGTCCATGGGACATGATGAAGCAGCCACGAGCCGGGTGGTTCGCGCACAAAATCCGCGGTCGCGGCTTCCGGCACGGACGACAGATCGATCAGCCTGTCCTCGACGGCAAAGGGCACATTGTCGGCGCTGTGCCGGCAGGCGATCGCGATCACCTTGCAGGCCTTCTTAACCCCGAGACGCGCGCGATCGGCGGCAGTCGCCGCGCGCAGCTTGCGATGGATCAGCTCGTAACCATAGCTGCGGCCAAGCGCAATGATCTCGGCACCGATGTCGGCGATCTTGAGTACCGCCGACAGATGCTGCGGCCGGCGCACGAAGGATCCGGCGCGTCGCCGCCGCTCGATCAGGTCGGCCTGGGCGAGCTCCGACAGCGCCTTGTTCACCGTCATGCGCGAGCAACCATAGCGCGCCACCAATTCGTGCTCGAACGGAATGCGGTGGCCCGGCGGCCATTCGCCGGTCAGTATGCGCTTTTCGATGTCGGCGCGAATGCGCTTGTAGAGCGTCGGCTGGTCGGCCGCGTCGGTAGCCAGGCTCATGCGACAAGCCTCCGCACCGATGCGTTGAAACGTTCGCGCGCGGCCTGGCGCAACCTGTGCCGCCCACCTTCGACGACCTTGTTGCCGCCGGCCCAGACGCAATCGATCGCGCCGCTGCCGGCCGCAAAGATCCAGCCGTCGATGACGGCGTCGCCCGAGCGTCCCGCCAGCGAGGGATGCGTGGTGTCGAGCGTGACGATATCGGCGCGTGCGCCTGGCGTAAGGCCGGCCGTCGCCTGCGCGAGGGCTTGGGCGCCGCCTGCGAGCGCATGATCGAACAGCGCGCGGCCGGTCGATGCGCCGGCGCCGCCGGAGAGCACGTTGCGCTCGCGATGCTTAAGCCGTTGGCCATATTCGAGTTGGCGCAGTTCGTCGGCGACGCCGATCAGCACGTTGGAGTCGGTGCCGATGCCAAACCGTCCGCCTGCGTCGAGAAATTCGCGGGCCGGAAAAATGCCGTCGCCGAGGCTCGCTTCGGTGACGGGGCAGAGCCCGGCGACCGCGCCGGTCCCGGCGAATGCGACTACTTCCTCATTCGTTGTGTGGGTCGCGTGAATGAGGCACCAGCGTTGATCAACGGGCGCGTGCTCCAGCAGCCATTGCACCGGCCGCCGCCCCGACCACGCCAGGCAATCCTCAACTTCCTTGACCTGTTCGGCCGCATGAATATGCACCGGCCCGCCATCCGCGAGCGGGATGATCGCGGCGAGTTCGTCCGGCGTCACCGCGCGCAAACTGTGCGGCGCGATGCCGATACCGGCGCCCGGCAATTGTGCGATCGCCTTGCGCGAGGCAGCCATCAGCGCGGCGAACCGGTCGACCGAGCAGATGAAGCGGCGCTGTCCCGCATGCGGCGCCGCGCCTCCAAATGAGCCATGCGCATAAAAACTCGGCAGCAAGGTGAGGGCGATGCCGGATGCCTCGGAAGCCTGCGCAATACGCGCGGCCATCTCGGCGAGGTCGGCATAGGCCGAGCCGTCGCGATCATGGTGGAGATAGTGAAATTCGCCGACGCGGGTAAATCCCTGCTCCAGCATCTCGACATAAAGCAGCGTCGCAACGGCGGCGACGTCGTCCGGTGTCATCGCGAGCGCAAAGCGATACATCGTCTCGCGCCAGGTCCAGAACGTATCGGTGCTGTCGCCGCGCAGCTCGGCCAGTCCCGCCATGCCGCGCTGGAACGCGTGACTGTGCAGGCTCGCCAATCCCGGAAGTGCGATTCCGTGGCGCTCGTCGCCGGCGGCTGGCGCCACATCGGGCGTCACCGCAGCGATCGCGCCGGCAGTGATGACCACCTGCACGTCATTGGCCCAGCCGAAAGGCAAGAGCGCGGAGGCAAAATGCAGTCGTGTCATGTTTCCATGCCGGCTGGACAGAACGACGACACGATTATATGTCTAGACATATAAGTCAAGCATCCCAGGGCGTAGGGACATCCGCGAAGGGACATCCGCATGGCAGAGCGCTTCGACTGGATCTGGCATAACGCCCAGCTCGCCACGATGCGCGGCGACAGCCCCGATCTCGGCGAGATCGAACAGGGCCTGATCGCAGCGCGCGGCGGCCATATCGTCTTTGTGGGCGCGGAGGCGGACTTCCGTGCGGATGCAGATGCAATCAAGCGGATCGATTGCGAAGGACGCTGGATCACGCCGGGCCTCGTCGACTGCCACACCCATCTCGTCTATGGCGGCAACCGCGCGCATGAGTTCGAGCTCCGCCTGAAGGGCGCAAGCTACGAGGAGATCGCGCGCGCCGGCGGCGGTATCGTCTCGACCGTGGCCGCGACGCGCAAAGCAAGCGAGGCTGACCTGGTTGCAAGCGCACTGCCGCGGCTCGATGCGCTGATCGGCGAGGGCGCAACGACGGTCGAGATCAAGTCTGGCTACGGTCTCGATACCGATACCGAGATGCGGCAACTCTCGGCTGCGCGCAGCCTCGGCCGCCTGCGGCCGGTTGCGATCCGTACCTCCTTTCTCGGCGCGCATGCGCTGCCGTCGGAAGCGGACGGTGACAAGGACCGCTACATCGACCTGGTGTGCGAGGAGATGCTGCCGGCAGTTGCAAAGGCCGGCCTTGCCGATGCCGTCGATGCCTTCATGGAAGGCATTGCGTTTTCCGGCGAGCAGACGGCGCGGGTCTTTGAGGCAGCGAGAGGGTTCGGGTTGCCGGTCAAGCTCCATGCCGACCAGTTGTCGAATCTCGGTGGTGCTGCGCTCGCCGCAAAATTCTCCGCGCTGTCGGCCGATCATCTCGAGCAAACGGATGAGGCCGGCGCGGCTGCGATGGCGAAGGCCGGAACCGTGGCGGTGTTGCTGCCCGGAGCCTTCTATTTCATACGTGAGACGCAGAAGCCGCCGGTCGAGACTTTCCGCAAGCACGGCGTCCACTTGGCGCTCGCGACCGACAGCAATCCCGGCAGCTCGCCATTGACCTCGCTACTGCTCGCCATGAACATGGGCGCGACGCTGTTCCGGATGACGGTCGCCGAATGCCTTGCCGGCGTTACCCGTGAAGGCGCGCGAGCGCTTGGCGTGCTCCATGAAACGGGCACGCTCGAAGCCGGCAAATGGTGCGATCTCGCTATCTGGGATATCGAGCGCCCCGCCGAGCTGGTCTACCGCATCGGCTTCAACCCGCTGCACCGCCGGGTATGGAGGGGACAGTGACGGAGCAGGGCGCACCGATCGTCGTCAAACCGGGTACGGTCAGTCTCGACGATCTCGCGTGTGTGCTGGCAGGCGCTCCAGTCGTGCTTAATCCCTCGTTCTGGCCGCGCGTCGAGGCGGCCGCGGAGATCGTCGCGAAGGCCGCGCAGGCCCACGCACCGGTCTACGGCATCAACACTGGCTTCGGAAAGCTCGCCTCAAAGCGCATTCCTCCCGACCAGACCGCGCTGCTTCAGCGCAACCTCATCGTCTCGCATTGCTGCGGCATCGGGCCAGTAACGCCCGAGCCGATCGTGCGGCTGATGATGGCGCTGAAGATCGTTTCGCTCGGGCGCGGTGCCTCCGGCGTGCGCCGCGAGGTGATCGAGCAGTTGCAGGCAATGCTGGCGCGGCGCGTCTATCCGCTGGTGCCGCAGCAGGGCTCGGTCGGCGCCTCCGGCGATCTCGCGCCGCTCGCGCACATGACTGCCGTCATGATCGGCGAAGGGCAGGCGATCGTCGACGGCAAGACAGTGCCTGGCGGAGAGGCGCTCGCCGCCGCAGGGCTCACGTCGCTGACGCTCGGACCCAAGGAAGGACTCGCGCTGATCAACGGCACGCAGTTCTCGACTGCCTACGCCATCTCCGGCGTGCTGCGCGCGTTTCGCCTCGCTTGCGCCGCGCTTGTGACGGGCGCCCTGTCGGTCGATGCCGCCATGGCGTCGACGGCGCCGTTCCGTCCCGAGATTCAAGCGCTGCGCGGCCATGCCGGGCAGATCGCCGCGGCGGCAACACTGATGGCGCTGCTCGATGGCAGCGACATCAGGCAGTCGCATCTGGAAGGCGACGAGCGCGTGCAGGATCCCTATTGCCTGCGCTGCCAGCCGCAGGTCGCCGGCGCCGCGATCGACCTGATCATGCAGGCGGCGCGCACGCTGATCGTCGAGGCCAATGCGGTCACCGACAATCCGCTGGTTCTGGTCGAGACCGGCGAGATCGTCTCGGGCGGCAATTTCCACGCCGAGCCGGTCGCGTTTGCCGCCGACGCAATTGCGCTTGCGCTGTCGGAGATCGGTGCAATCAGCGAGCGGCGGATCGCGACGCTGGTCGATCCGGCGCTGAACTTCGGGCTGCCGCCATTCCTCACGCCCGATCCCGGCCTCAATTCGGGCTTCATGATCGCCGAGGTGACGGCGGCCGCGCTCTATGCCGAGAACAAGCAGCGCGCGCTCGCCTGCTCGATCGATTCGACGCCGACCAGCGCCAACCAGGAAGATCACGTCTCGATGGCTGCGCACGCTGCCCGCCGGCTCTCCGACATGGCCGACAATCTCGCCGCAATCCTCGGCATCGAGCTTCTGGTCGCGGCGCAAGGCATCACGCTGCGTGCGCCGCATGCGACGAGCAAGCCGCTTGTTGCCGTCATTGCCGCCCTGCGTGAACAGGTGCCCGCGCTCGGTGCCGACCGCTACATGGCGGACGATCTCGCCAGAGCAGCTACGCTCGTCGAAGCCGACTCGTTGCCGGCCATCGCGATCGCTGCGCTTCCGACCGATCCATTTCCTCTACTTGCTTGAAGAGGCCTTCCGCATGAACCGCCGTCTGGACAACGACCGCACCATCCGCGCCCCCCGCGGTAGCGACATCAGCGCCAAGAGCTGGCTGACGGAAGCGCCGCTCCGCATGCTCATGAACAATCTCGATCCCGATGTCGCGGAGCGCCCGAGCGAGCTCGTCGTCTATGGCGGCATCGGCCGCGCCGCGCGCGACTGGGAGAGCTTTGACCGGATCGTAGCTTCCTTGAGGAAGCTCGAGAGCGACCAGACGTTGCTGGTTCAGTCCGGCAAGCCGGTCGGGGTGTTCCGTACCCATGCGGACGCACCGCGCGTGCTGATCGCGAACTCGAACCTGGTGCCGCATTGGGCGACGCTGGATCATTTCAACGAGCTCGATCGCTTGGGTCTGATGATGTTCGGTCAGATGACTGCGGGCTCGTGGATTTACATCGGCAGCCAGGGCATCGTGCAGGGCACTTACGAAACCTTCGTCGAGGTCGGCCGCCGCCATTATGGCGGCAGCCTCGCCGGCAAATGGATTCTCACCGCCGGCCTCGGCGGCATGGGCGGCGCGCAGCCGCTGGCCGCGACCATGGCCGGCGCCTCCATGCTCGCGGTCGAATGCCAGCCGAGCCGGATCGAGATGCGGCTGCGCACCGGCTATCTCGATCGGCAGGCTGCGACGCTCGACGAAGCGCTCGCGATGATGGCGGACGCGGCGAAGACACTGAAGCCGGTGTCGGTCGGTTTGCTCGGCAATGCGGCGGAGATCTTTCCCGAGCTGGTGCGCCGTGGCGTCAGGCCCGACATCGTCACCGACCAGACCAGCGCGCACGATCCGATCAACGGCTATTTGCCGAAAGGCTGGACGCTCGCCGAATGGGAGGCGAAGCGCGCCTCCGACCCGAAGGCGGTTGAGCGCGCGTCAAAGACGTCCATGGTCGACCACGTCCAAGCCATGCTGGATTTCCACGCGCAGGGCATTCCCACGCTCGACTATGGCAACAACATTCGCCAGATGGCGAAGGACATGGGCCTGAAGAATGCCTTCGATTTCCCCGGCTTCGTGCCCGCCTATATCCGTCCGCTGTTCTGCCGCGGCGTAGGGCCATTCCGCTGGGCGGCGCTGTCCGGAGATCCCGAGGACATCTTCAAGACCGATGCCAAGGTGAAGGAGCTGATGCCCAACGACAGGCATCTGCACAACTGGCTCGACATGGCCAAGGCGCGGATCAAGTTCCAGGGCCTGCCGGCGCGAATCTGCTGGGTCGGCCTCGGCGACCGTCACCGGCTCGGTCTCGCCTTCAACGAGATGGTGGCGCGCGGCGAGCTCAAGGCGCCGGTCGTGATCGGCCGCGACCATCTCGACAGCGGCTCGGTGGCGAGCCCGAACCGTGAGACCGAGGCGATGCGAGATGGTTCGGACGCGGTGTCCGACTGGCCTCTGCTCAATGCGCTGCTCAACTGCGCCAGCGGCGCGACCTGGGTCTCGCTGCACCACGGCGGCGGCGTCGGCATCGGCTATTCCCAGCATGCCGGCATGGTCATCGTCGCCGACGGCACGCCGGAAGCTGCGAGGCGGATCGAGCGCGTGCTGTGGAACGATCCCGCCAGCGGCGTCATGCGTCATGCAGATGCGGGCTACGAGACCGCGGTCGAATGTGCCCGCGCCAACGGACTCGACCTGCCGAGCCTGGCGAAATAGGCGTCTAGTCGCGCCCCAACAGCTTCGGCATCGTCGTCTTCGCGCCATCCAGGAAGGTCTGGACGGCGTCGCGTACGATCGCGTCGAGATCGGACGGGATCGCGGATCAACGCGCTGCTCGCGGACAAGGACATCCAGGAGCGTTACTGCGCGGTGTGACTCAGGCCACAACCTTGGCCGCGCGCGCCGCGCCGTCGTCCAGGCGCTTGCGTTCCTTCGCAAGGTAGTCCGCGATGGCATCGCGCGGCATGGGCTTTGCGAAATAGTAGCCCTGGATGAAGTCGCAGCCGAGCCGGCGCAGGCCGTCCAGCTGGGCGCGGGTTTCGACGCCCTCGACGACGCAGGCGATTTCCATGTCGTCGCACAGGCCGGTGAGCGACTTGACGATCTTGTGGCTGACCGGATTGTCGTTGATGTCGGCGACGAAGCTGCGGTCGACCTTGATCTTGTCGAGCGGCAGCCGGTGCACGTGGCTCAGCGACGAATAGCCGGTGCCGAAATCGTCGAGTGAAATACCGCAACCCATCGCCTTCAGCGCGGCGATCGACTGCTGCGCGCGCACGAAGTCGAAGGTGACGGCGGTCTCGGTGATCTCGAAATCGATCCGGCGCGGCGGAAGCCCGCTCTTCTCTATGATGGAAATCAGCGGTAAAATGCCCTCGGCCGCGCAGACATCGTGAGCGGAGAGATTGAACGACAGGCGGATGTCGTCGGGCCAGGTCTTCGCAGTCGCAAGCGCGCGCACGAGCAGCGCCTGCGTCAGCGGCCGGATCAGGCCGATGCGCTCGGCGGCGGGGATGAAATCCGCCGGTGAGACCTGGCCGAGGCGAGGGCTGTGCCAGCGCGCAAGGGCCTCGAAGCCTGCGGTGTGCTCGCTCACGGCGTCGACGATCGGTTGGAATACCAGCTCCATCTCGGCGCTGAAGTCGGACGTGCGCAAGAGATTCTCGATGACGCCCCGGCTGCGGATCTCGGCCTCGAGCTCACTCGAGAAGATCACGGTGCGACCGCGCAGATGGCGCTTGGCGTGATAGAGCGAATAGTCGGCGCATTCATAGAGCGCTTCCGCCGTCGTCGCGGAGTGCGGGAATAGCGCAAAGCCGATCGAGCACGATAGTCCGGTATGGGCGGTGTCGAGCTGATAGGGCAGCTTGATCTGGTCCCCGATCCGCTGGCCGAGCCGCATCAGATCGTCATCGTCGGGATCGCCGCACACCACGAGGCCGAATTCGTCGCCGCCGAGCCGCGCGAACTCGACGCTGTGCGGGCCAAAACCCTCGCAGACCTCGCGGACGCGGCGTCCGGCCTCGATCAGGACGCGGTCGCCGACCGAGTGGCCGTAATTGTCGTTGATCGGCTTGAAGCCGTCGAGGTCGATGATCCCGACCGCGAGGCGAATGCCGCGGCGCTCGGCATCGCCGAAGGCGCTGGACAGCTCGGCGAAGAAGCGGCGGCGATTCGGCAGCTCGGTGAGGGAGTCGAGATTGGCGAGACGGAAATTCTCGTCCGAGAGCGCTTGCGTCGCCGCCTGCTGCGACAGCAGCGATTTGCGGCTGGCGACGAGATCGGCGAAGTCGCGATAATAGATGAACAGCACCGTCACCATCGCGGCTGACACCAGCGAATTGTTGACCGCGATCGCCTTCAGCGTCGGCTCGCCCGTGGCAAAGAAGAACAGCACATAGGGCACGTCGACGACCAGCGTCACGATCAGCGCCGCAGAGCGCAGATGCATCAGCGAGAAGATGCAGCCGATCACGGTCACGGCCATGTAGAAGGCGACCTGGCTCTTGGCGAACGGATCGCCGTAAGGGTAGAGCGCGAAGGACCAGGCGGTGAAGCCGGCGCCGATCGGCAAAGTCATCCAGTTGGTGGCCCGCAAATTACGCAGGATGTCGGCGTCGCTGCGCACGAGATGGCGTTGGCGCAGCCACCAGAAGGTGCGCAGGGCGGCGAGCACCGACAGCACGGCGGGTACGATCATCGTCAGCCAGTCCGGCGCCACGTTCACATAGGTGTAGGCGACCGCGATCGTGTTGCTGATTAGGATGAAGTAGAGCAGCGGGATCTGCTTGGAGAAGGCGTCGTACTGCGCACGCGTCAGGTCCGGATTGTTAGCCGGCACGCGAAACAGCCGCATCGCGGCTGCGAGGTAAGACTTCAAATCGGCAACAGGCATTGCAATACGCGCCCCGGATACCCTGAAAACGCGGGCGATCTTGCACCGCTTGGGTAAAGGGCAGGTTAGACGGGCTCGGCGCAAGAAAGCCACGCAGGTTGCGCGCTACCGCAGAAGTTTCCGGCCGCGTGTATTGGTGAGGACGCGTTAAGGATATGCGGCGGAAGAAGTGGGCGTCCGAGGCGTAATTATCCGCAATCACCGCAGCTACGAGCCGCTAACCATGCGCGTCGCCGACCGCACGGTGCAGCATATTGTCTCGCGGTCAGCCGGCGCACCCGATTGACCTCTCCCCGCTGGGGAGAGGTCAAGAGGAGTATGATGGCCGTCATTTTTCCTCGAGCGCCGCCGTCTGCTTGGCGAGCTGCTTGTCAAAGTCCTCCGACAGGCCGGTCGCGTAGGTTGCAAGCTCGTCTGGCTTGACGAACGGATTCGGCGCGCCGTCCTTCATCTGCGCGCGCTTGGCCTGCATGCCATAGACCTCCGGATGCGGCCCGAGCAGCACGTCGATCTTCATCGCCTTCACCTTGGCGTAGGTCGCGCGGTAGTCGTCGACGATGCCGGCATGGGTCGGCTGCCCGACCAGCCGGTTCAGCGCCACCGTGCCGCTACAGAAGAACAGCACCTGGCGGTCCTGATTGCCGTCCTTGACGGTCATCTCCCAGCTCGTGCAACCCGGCGAGTGGCCGGGCGTTGCGTGCGCCGTCAGCGTGGTGTCGCCGAGCGTGACCTTGTCGCCTTCCTTGACGGCGCGGTCGACCTTGACCGCCGGGAAGGCTAGGTCCTCGTTCTTCTCGTCGCCTGGATAATAGCCGCCTTCGAGCAGCGGCTTGTCGCGCTCGCCGGCCACGAGCTGTGCGCCGGTTTCCTTCTTGACTTCGGCGAAGCCGCCGGTGTGGTCGAAATGCGCGTGCGTGTTGAGGATGTACTTGATGTCGGCGACCTTGAAGCCGAGCTTTGCGATATTGTCCTTGATCATGCCGATCGACTCCGGAAGCGCCGTATCCATCAGGATCAGGCCTTGCGAGGTCTTGATCACGTAGACGGCGATGCCGTCGGTGCCGACATAGTAGATGTTGCCGATGAGCTGGAACGGCTCGAACGGCGTGGTCCATTTCTTGGTGACCGCCGCCAGGAAATCCTTGACGGTCTGCGCCTGCGCAGCCGGTGCGGATAGTGCCAACGCACACAGCGCGGCCGTGAGCTTTCTCATAGTTTGCCTCCCAAAGTGTTCTTGTCGTTTCGATCGGCCGCGACTTTTGCGCGGTTCGACCGGTGCGCAAGCTACGTCGCGCGAGGTGCGGCAGCAACCGCCTCATGCCCATAAATATTCCAGGGCATGCGCGGAATAACGATCTCTGTCTGATTTGAGCATGGCGGCTATCGCTGCAACACGGCCTGCTGTTGTTTGACCGCGCGCGGCCGGCCCGGCATACTTTGTCTCAAGGCGAGCCAGCAAGACTCGTCAGTACCGGGAGCTGAAATGGCCAATTCATTGTGCGTCCTCGCAGGGTCGCTGATTTCCGTCGTCTCCTTCACCTCGATCGCGCTGGCACAGCCAGCCTGCGTGACCCAGAACATGGCCGTCCCGCCCGGCGCCAACACCACTGACAAGGCAGCTGCTTTCTTCATCGACACGACGGGACTCGACTTCAAGACGTCGCCGCCGACCCGCGATCCCTCGAACCCCAATTATCCGCGCGCGACCGAGCTGCCTGACGGCATGCTGCCGCCCCAGGGCGCCGAGGGCAATTTCATCATCGGTCCGACTCACAATCCCGCGCCGGAGACCATCGCGAAAGAGGGCGTGCCGCGTGGGGCGACGAAGTCGTTCACGCTCTCGTCGAAAGGCAGCACGATCTATGATCCCGGCCTGATCCGCGACGACGTCGCCGGTTGCACCAACTCCTCGATCATGACGACCGTCACCGCGCCGGACGACAAGTCGCACATGATCGTCACCACCAGTCATCCCGGCGTCTGGTCGCGCGCCATCGACGTCTACGTGCCGGCGCAATATGTCCGCGGCACCGAGGCGCCGTTCATCGTGGTCGGCGACGGCGGCTCCAATGCCTACAAGGATCTCGCCACGACGCTCGACAATCTGATCGCGCAGCGCCGCGTGCCGCCGATGATTGCGATCCAGATCGGCAATGGCGGACAGGATGCGCAGGGCAGCCAGCGCGGGCGCGAATATGATGCTGTGTCGGGCACCTATGCGCAGTTCGTCGAACGCGAGGTGCTACCGCTGGTCGAGAAGAACGCCGACGTCAAGCTCACCAGGAATCCCGACGGGCGGGCGACCATGGGGCTGAGCTCGAGCGGCGTGGCAGCCTTCACCATGGCATGGTTCTATCCCGATCTCTATCACCGCGTGCTGGCCTTCTCGCCGACCATGGTCAACCAGCAATGGCCGCACGATCCTTCGCTGCGCGGCGGCGCGTGGGAATATCACAGCGCATGGCCGGGGCCGGCCACTCCCAACCTCATCGCGAAGGCGGGCGTACTCACACCGGCCGAGCCGCCCGGCGTGCCGCTGATCCTGAGCTCACCGGCCAGGCCGATCCGCTTCTGGTTCTTCGGCGGCGACCAGGATCTGTTCTATCCAAATCCCACCATTCCCGACGGCATGCACGACTGGACCTTGTCGAACGCGCTGATGGCGAAAGTGCTGGCGGAGAAGGGCTACCACTATCAGTTCCTGTTCGTGCGCAACGCCAAGCATGTCGATCGGCCGACGATCGCGCAAACGCTGCCGTCGGCGCTGGAGTGGGTCTGGAAGGGCTATCCGATTCCCTAAACCGAACTTCCCCTCGGGATTTTTGTTAGAGCGTTGAGAGGATTTGAGAAGTTTGGATCGGGCTGATTTTGTAGGCATGTAAATGATGATTTTTGGCTTGCGAATGGCAGGTTTCCGTGATTCGATTCCGGCATGTTCGTCGCCCGCATTCCCAACCGCAACTCACCGCCCGCGATCCTGTTGCGCGAGAGCTATCGCGAGGGCGACAAGATCAAGTCGCGCACGCTGGCCAACCTGTCGCATTGGCCGGATGAGAAGATCGATGCGCTGCGCCGCGTCCTGAAAGGCGAGGAGCTGGTCTCGCCGGCCGAGCAACTGCGGATCGAGCGCTCGCTGCCGCACGGCCACGTGGCCGCGGTGCTCGGCATGGCGCGCCAGCTCGGACTGCATCGCCTTGTCCCGGACAAGCCCAGACGGTTGGCCAGGCTGGCTTTGGCCTTGATCGTGGCACGGGTGATCGAACCGGCCGCCAAGCTGGCCACGGCGCGCCAGCTCAGCGAGGCGACGGCGGCGCATTCGCTGGGCGAACTGCTCGATCTCAGCGCCGTCGACGAGGACGAGCTTTACGAAGCGCTCGACCTGCTCGGCACGGCCCAACCGGGGATCGAGGCGACGCTCGCCAAGCGCCATCTGCATGACGGCTCGCTGGTGCTCTACGATCTCACCTCCAGCTATCTGGAGGGGCGACATTGCGAATTGGCGCGGCATGGTTACAGCCGCGACGGTCGTTCCGACAAGCTGCAGATCGTGTTCGGCTTGCTGTGCGCCGCCGACGGCTGCCCGGTGGCGGTGGAGGTGTTCGAAGGTAACACCGCCGACCCGAGCACGCTGGCCGCGCAAGTCGACAAACTGAAGGCCCGCTTCAAGCTGTCGCGTGTGGTACTGGTCGGCGATCGCGGCATGATCACCAGCGCCCGTATCGAAGCCGATCTGATGCCGGCCGGGCTCGATTGGATCACCGCTCTGCGGGCGCCGGCGATCCGCAAGCTCGCCGAGGACGGCGGCCCGCTGCAATTGTCGCTGTTCGACGATCGCGATATGGCCGAGATCACGTCCCCCGACTTCCCCGGCGAGCGCCTGATCGTGTGCCGCAACCCGGATCTGGCCGACGAGCGTCGGCGCAAGCGCGGCGAGTTGCTGGCGGCGACCGAGAAGGATCTCGCCCGCGTCAAGGCCGCCGTGCAGCGTCAGCGCAACCCCTTGCGCGGCGAGGATGAGATCGGTCTGAAGGTCGGCGCCGTGCTGGGCAAGCGTAAGATGGCCAAGCACTTCCACCTCGCCATCACCGACACTTCGTTCGACTTCAGTCGGATCGAGGATGCCATCGCCAACGAAGCGTCGCTCGACGGCTTCTATGTGCTACGGACCAACGTGCCGGCCGAGAACCTCGACACCGCCGCCACGGTGCGTGCCTACAAGAGCCTGGCCCAGGTCGAACGCGCCTTCCGCACCATCAAGACCGTCGAACTGGAGGTGCGCCCGATCCACCATCGCCTCGCTGGCCGCGTGCGCGCCCACGTCTTCCTCTGCATGCTCGCTTATTACATCGTCTGGCACATGCGCCGCGCGCTGGCCCCGATCCTGTTCGACGATCACGACCGCGAGGCCGCCGACGCCGCGCGCGTCTCGCCCGTCGCCAAGGCCAGAGTCTCGGCCGCGGCCAGAACCAAGGCTAATCGCAAGCACACCCACGATGGCCGGCCCGTGCACAGCTTTCGAACGCTGTTGCAGGATCTCGCCACGCTCACACGCAACATCGTTCGCATCGGTCAGGACGCCCCGGCCGCTATGCTCACAAGTCCAACCCCACTACAACAAGACGTCTTCAATCGGCTCGGCATTCCTATCGCCCCATAATGTAGGCAGACGCGCCGTCACGCCCGCTGGAATTACACGCCAGCTCAAATGCTTACGTCGCTACTCAAGGGGAAGTTCGGCCTAAAGCGCGATGAGATGAGGATGAATCATCATCGCGCTTTAGGTTGTTGCTTGAGCATCATCTTTTCGGAAAACCGCTTCGCACTTTTCCGGATCATGATCTAAGCGCCTAGCGCCCGATCGTCACGCCGGCGGTTGAGCGCATGGCGTCCCTGAGGCTCGTCGCGTTCTTGTCATCGAGGACTTGTCGTGTGAGCACAGTGGTCTGTCCGGGCGTGTTGAGGATGGTCTCGCCGCGCGAAGACGACAGCCGGTCGGCCTTGTAGGGCGCAGCCTGATCGGTGGCGGGAGCGGTTGCCGGCACATGGCGCGGGCGTTTGCCCGAGGCCGCAAAAGTTGCCTGCGAGAAGCAGAGGGCGGCGATCACGATCAATCGCAACGATTTTGCGGGCATGCGATCTCCCATGTCGAAGACGTCAGCCTACCATATGGGGAGCATCGTCGCAGCGAAAAAGGCTCAGGCGAGAGCGGCCTGCCGTTCCCGCATCGGCTCGCGGAGCCGGTCGGGGTTCCGCGGCTCGGTGAGCCGGGTAAAGCTGCGCTGGCTCGCATGCGCGGGCGCCTCGACGATGACACCCTCGCAGACAATCTGACCGCCGAGCATCTTGAATTCCAGCTTGTCGTATTGCGGCATGGTCTCGCCGGGCGCGGGCGGCAGCAGCTCGACGCGTCCCTGGATGTTCAGCGTGGCATCGCCGGTGCCGTGAAGCCGCGGATTCCACATCCTGATGCCGGTTTCCGCCCAGCGGCGCCGGATCAGCGAGGCGCGATCGATCGGTTCGGCGACTCTTGCAGGGGCCTTCGGTGCGCTGCAGATCTCCGGTGAGGGAGACGCAAGAGCCGGAGACGGCTCGGTGCTTACGGGCTCCGCGGCGACGACTGGAGGATCGTTTGCAGGGATCGGCTCGATCTCTATCGCGACGCTGGGGTCAGCTGAAGAGACTTCGGCGTCGACGAGGAAGACAGGCGTTTCGTCGGCGACGACGGGCTCAACTTCCGCCGGGACGCCAGAGGATGTATCGCTGCTGACGAAGAGATTAGAGACTTCAGCCGGTTCGCTCTCGACATCGACAGAAGGGACCGAAGCCTCCTCTATGGTGACCACCTCAACTTCGGAGAGCGCGGCTCGAGATGAATCATCGCTGATGTTGATATCGGACGGCGCGGCCGATGGGCTCTCCGCGAGGACAGAAACAGCCGTGTCATGTCCCGCGACCGCAGTGTCTGCGTCATCGCGCACCGGTGCGGTGCTGATGCTCATAGCCGGAGCGGCTTTGTCGATATCGGCAATGATGGCAGAAGCATTGGTTGCGGCGACCGGCGCGACGTCGCCGTGCGGCGACGGCCGAAGCCGGGTGAATGCCCATTTCACCGCGGGGATGCGGCGCAGCAGCGATATCAGTCTCGAAAGCACTGGGAGTTGTCCAAGAGATACTCGACGTGAGGCAATCGCTGATTCGCCAGCAATCCAAAAAACTGCCCCGGCGGTCACACCGATGTCAATGTAGGTGGGACCAATTGCAGAACATCCACGCATCCATCGCGCGCGAGCGGTGACTTCTATCTTGCCTTCCGAATACGTCCGCCCGCGAGTGCAATGCTCCGCGCGTGATGCGCTGCAAACCACTTTGGGAACCGGGATGCGGCGCATGATCGTCACTCCGCGCGCAGATTTCCTTCAATAGGCAAGCTCTGCGAGCAGAGGGGGCAACGCCCCCTCTCTGGCTTTTTCGAATCCGGTCTACTTCCCGGAGCCCGCGCCGCCGCCGGCCTGGCTGCCCATGTTGTTGGTATCGCTGCTGCCTGCTTTGGGCGGCTGCGTGCCTTGCTGCTGCCAGCCTCATTCTGCATGTTCGATGACCGGCCCGTGGTCATTCCCTTGGTCGCCGGACCTCGCGACGAGGGGCCGACCTCGCCCTGACCGGACGCGCCCGGGGCAGGTTGTGTCTGCGCGAAGGCGCCACCGGTGGCCAACGCCATGATGCATGCGGATGTTAAAATGATCTTCCTCATGAGGCACTCCTGGAGTTCGTTGCAGGTTACCTGCGTGCGGAGAGCACGTTCCTCATCGGGGTCCAGTCGGGATCGCTTCAAGTTCGTTGCGCCGAACGTCGGGGTTCCCTATGGCATTCTCCCGAGCGCAATCTGGAACGCCCGACATCGGGAGAGGACGCCGCATGAGAAGAATTGCCGCCATCGGAGCGGTCCTGTTCTGGTCGACACTCGCGTTCGCGCAGGATCGCGCGATCACCGTCGCCTCGACGACGTCGACGGAACAGTCCGGCCTGTTCGGCTATCTGCTGCCGCTGTTCTCGAAAGCCGATGGCATCAATGTGAAGGTCGTTGCCGTCGGTACCGGCCAGGCGCTCGACATCGGGCGGCGGGGCGATGCCGACGTGGTGTTCGTCCATGACAGGCCCGCCGAAGACAAGTTCATGTCCGAAGGGCAGGGCGTGAAACGCTTCGACGTCATGTACAACGATTTCGTTATCGTCGGACCGAAGAGCGATCCGGCGCAGATCACCGGCGGCAAGGACGTCGCCGAGGCGCTGCGCAAGATCGCGGCCGCGAAAGCGCCTTTCATCTCGCGGGGCGACAAGTCCGGCACCCATGCGGCCGAGCTGAGGCTGTGGAAGGAGGCAGGCGTCGACGTCGCCGCCGGCAAGGACAACTGGTATCGCGAGATCGGTCAGGGCATGGGCCCGGCGTTGAACATGGCCTCGTCGTCGAACGCCTATGTTCTGTCGGACCGCGGCACCTGGCTGTCGTTCAAGAACCGCGGCGATCTTGCGATCCTGACCGAGGGCGACAAGCGGCTCTTCAACCAGTACGGCGTCGTGCTGGTGAATCCGGCCAAGCATCCGAACGTGAAGGCGCAGGACGGGCAGGCCTTCATCGACTGGCTAATCTCGCCGAAGGGACAGGACGCGATCGCCGGCTACAAGGTCGGTGGCGAGCAGCTATTTTTCCCCAACGCGTCCCACTAGCAGGAAGGCGACGGTCGACACTGCCACGCTGAGCGCGAGCAGGATCAGCCCGAGCCCGAGCGCCAGCGGCAGGTCGCCCTTGCTGGTCTCCAGCGCGATGGCGGTTGTCATCGTGCGCGTGAAGTCGCGGATGTTGCCGCCGACGACGATGATGGCGCCGACCTCCGCGATCGCGCGCCCGAAGGCCGCGAGAAAGGCCGTCAGCAGTGACGTCCGGCCAAGCGCGAACAGCAGGCCGATGCTGCGCAGGACCGACAGCCCGTCGATCCGCGCCAGATCGCCATATTCCGCCCATAGCAGGCTCGCCGGCCTGTGTACCAGCGCCACCACGATCGGCGTGGCGAGCAGCGTCTGCGCGATCACCATGGCGGTCGGCGTGAACAGCAGGCCGGCCGCCCCGAGCGGACCGGACCGCGACAGCAGCAGATAGAGGCCAAGCCCGACCACGACGGGCGGAAGGCCGAGCAGCGCATTGGTCAGCACGATGATGACCTGCCGCCCGCGGAAGCGGGCGATGGCAAGAAAGGCCCCGAAGGGTGCGCCGATCAGGAGCGCGACGATGCTCGCCGTCAGGCTGACGCGCAACGACAATGCGACGATGCCGATGAGCTCGGCGTCGACCTCGCCGATAAGCGAGAGGGCGGCGGCGATGGAGCGCGCGAAATCGTTCATCCGCGCATGAACTTCGCTGTCCGGCCACGCGCCCCCGGATCGTCGATGTCAGAGCTGCGGAGGCGCGTCACGGACTGGTCCCTGCGGTGTCGTTGTCTGGAGCAAACAGTGGACCGGTCGCATTCCGTAGGCAGGCGCCAGCCCCGACCGCCGCAGAGTCGGTCCTTCCCGCGACAGGCGATTCACAGAATACTCAGGGGAATCCGTTTGGAAACCCGATTTGTCCGGAAATGAAGGGCGCACGGCGTGATGCCGGCTTCAGGACGCCAGCGGCGGGGCACCTTGCTTCACGGAGGGGCCGCCCCAAAGCCACCGTGCGAGCGGAATGGCAAGGATGGCCCCGGCAATTTGAGCGGCGATGAACGCCGGTACGCCCTGCGGGGCGATGCCTGCGAACGTGTCGGACAGCGATCGGGCGATGGTGACCGCCGGATTGGCAAATGACGTCGATGCCGTGAACCAGTACGCCGACGTGATGTAGAGGCCGACGGCGTAGGGAACGGAGCCGGGTGCTCGCGACGCGACGCCGAAGATCGCCATGAGCAGACCGAAGGTCGCTACCGCCTCGGCGAGCCATTGTCCGGCTCCGGTGCGGTCCGCCAGCGAAAGCTGCAGGACGGGGAGTTCGAACATCAGGTGTGCGATCCAGACGCCGGCGATCGCGCCCGCGATCTGTACGGCAATGTAGATCGCGGCGTCCGTCCACGCCGTTTCGCCGCGCAAGGCGAGTGCCAGCGTCACCGCTGGATTGAAATGGGCGCCCGATACGGGAGCAAACATCAGGATCAGCACGACGAGGATGGCGCCGGTGGCGATCGTGTTGCACAGCAGCGCCAGCGCGACGTTTCCGCCCGAGAGCGTTTGGGCCATGATCCCGGAGCCGACGACCGCGGCGAGCAGGAATGCCGTCCCGAGCCATTCCGCGAAGGCGCGTTGCGCGAGGCTTGGCATCAGGTGCTGCGATCCAGGCGGACGCGCTCGCCGTCTTCCTTGACGAACTCGCCGTGCTGCGCCGGCAGAAGATCCAGCACCAGTTCGGAGGGGCGGCAAAGTCTCACGCCTTTCGGCGTGACCACGATCGGCCTGTTGATCAGAATTGGATGCGCCATCATCGCATCGAGCAGCTGATCGTCGGTCAGCGCCGCGTTGCCGAGCCCGAGCTCCGCATAGGGCGTGCCCTTCTCGCGAAGAAGTTCGCGGACCGAGAGCCCCATACGCGCGACGAGCTGCCGCAACAGCGTCCGCGACGGCGGCGTCTTCAGATACTCGATCACGTGCGGCTCGATGCCGGCGTTGCGGATCATGGCGAGCGTGTTGCGCGACGTGCCGCAGTCGGGATTGTGGTAGATGATCGCATCCATGGGGAAGACCTTCAGCAGCAGGCTTGCGATGGCTTCGCCGCCTGCGGCGCGCAACAAGCCGACTGCTTCTCTTGCTTTTCATGGGCGACCCGAGCACCGTTCTCGCCGCTGCCGTCGCCATAGTCGGTGCTCTCGCCCTTGGTGTGGAAGGTTTCCCAGGCGATGCCGGCCGGATCGTCGATCCAGGATTTTTCCGACTTCGCATAGCAGCAGGTCGTCTGCCCCTGTTCGATGACGTTGCCGCCAGCCTGGCGCAGCCGCGCGTAGACCTCCTGGAGCTCATCGCCGGTCTCGACCTGGATGCCGAGATGATCGAGGCCGGGCGCCCGCCCGCGCGTCGAAATCGCGAAATTCACGCGGGGGTCTTCGAGCATCCATTTGGCGTAGTCGGATTTCACGACCGCGGGCTCGCTTGCGAACAAGGCCGAGTAGAACCCGATGGAGTGGGGAAGATCATCGACCGATACGTGAACATGCAAACGCTTCATGGTCTGTCCTTTCAGGCGGGCACTTTGCTGCGTTTTCGCGCGGATTTGGAGGCCGTGGCGGGAGCGCATGAAGCGCCGCCACAACAATTTTCGGTCAAGAAGCCGACGAGCGCGTTCATGGTCTCGAACCGCGCCGCATAGATCATCGAGCGACCCTCGCGCCGGACGGTGGCAAGGCCGGCCGTCCGCAGCCGGTCGAAGTGAAACGTCAGCGTGTTGGGGGCGAGATCCAGCGCCTCGGCGACCGCACCGGCGCTCATGCCGTCGCGCCCGGCCTGGACCAGCATGCGGAAGACGTCGAGACGGTTGTCCTGGGCGAGCGCGGCGAGCGCTGCAACAGCGTCTGTCTTTTCCATAATTCAACGAATATCGAAATAATGGCCGCATGTCAATCGAGAGACGAAATCGGCCAAACAGGCCGCGAGAACGCCATTGTGCCCTTTCGCGACGGAACGGCGGCTTTATTCCCGCGATGGATGCTTTAAGGAAGGGGCAGGATCAGGTCGCACCCGCCCGGCGGCGGTGGTAGGTCCTGATACAGGAACAAGGGCCTAGCCGGTGCTGGCACGGGCCGCAGGATGAGAAGGATATGAAGCAAATGATCCAAACCGTTGGCATCATCGGGGCAGGGACTATGGGGAACGGCATCGCGCAGATCAGCGCCGCGGCCGGTCTTTCGGTCGTGATGGTCGACATCTCCGATGCGGCGGTGAGCCGCGGCGTCGCCACCGTCGGCGGCAGCCTCGAGCGGCTGGTCAAGAAGGAGAAGATGTCGGCGGCGGATCGCGAGGCGACGCTGAAACGCATCACCGGCACGACCGATCGGGCGAAGCTTGCCGATTGCGACCTGGTCATCGAGGCCGCGACCGAAAACGAGGAGCTCAAGGTCAAGATCCTGAAAGATCTCTGCGCCTCGCTATCGCCGCGCACGCTGGTTGCGACCAACACCTCGTCGATCTCGATCACGAAGCTCGCCGCCGCGACCGATCGTCCCGACCGTTTCATCGGCATGCACTTCTTCAATCCGGTGCCGGTGATGGCGCTGCTCGAGCTCATCCGCGGCTTGCAGACCTCCGACGACACCCACGCCAAGGCGCTCGACTTCGCCAAGCGCGTCGGCAAGGTGGCGATCACGGCCAAGAACAGTCCGGGCTTCGCCGTCAACCGTATCCTCTGCCCGATGATCAACGAAGCAATCTTCGCGCTACAGGAGGGGATCGCATCGGCTGAGGAGATCGATGCGGGCATGAAGCTTGGTTGCAACCATCCGATCGGGCCGCTGGCGCTCGCCGATCTCGTCGGGCTCGACACCATGCTTTCGGTCATGGAGGTCTTTTATAAGGGCTTCAACGACCCCAAATATCGTCCGGCCCCCTTGCTCAAGGAAATGGTCGATGCCGGCCATCTCGGCCGCAAGACCGGGCAGGGCTTTTACACCTACGGCGCCTGACGATGGCGCAGGCGGCGGGGCGTTCGGCGCTCCCGCCGCCTGGTCCCGCAAATTTGCGCTGCGACCAAATTTGCGCTGCGACAAAGACGACGCGCGCGATTGGCCCGACAATGTTGCACGGGCGGCTGCGGGAACAACAAACGGATAAAAAGAATATGTCGGATCGACTGAAGGCCGAGCGGGAAGCTGCGGCCGGGCGGCGGAACCTGCTGGTCCAGGACGCCATCGAACGTACCGGGATTACCGAAGAGATGATCGGGGAACTCGTCACCCGCTTCTATGGCCGCGTGCGCGAGGATGCGTTGCTGGGCCCGGTGTTTGCGAAAGTGCAGGATTGGGACGAGCACCTCGCCAAACTCAAAGGCTTCTGGTCCTCGGTCGTGCTGATGACCGGCCGCTATCACGGTTCGCCGATGCGGGCGCATCTTCCGCTCACCCTGATCGGTCATCATTTCGATCGCTGGCTCGATCTGTTCGAGCAGACCGCGCGCGAGGTCTGTCCGCCGGCGGCGGCTCCGCTGTTCATCGACAAGGCACGGCGCATCGCCGACAGTTTTGAAATGGCATCGGCAACCGTGGCAGGCCGCATCGCCTCGCCGCGTCACGTGCTCCGATCTTGAAATACCAGATGCCTGCCTGAGAAACGCGCAGCCGTTGATGTCCGTTGACATCGCGGCCCACGTTGGCGCGTTGCACCAATTCCCACATCATCGGTCTGATCTGCAAAATCGTCATGCCGATCGCGCGGCGAGACGTTGCAATTGAAAATTGCGCCTGAATGCACCGATTTGCATTCAATCAATGCGAGCAAAGCCACAATGATGCACTGCGGCGCAAATTCTCTGCCTTCTTTTCGGCAGAGTTCCAGCGCCTGCTAGCATGCATGCCGAGTTCATCGTCAAACATCATCACGTCATCTCCGTCATCCGAAAGTGCTGCGGAACCTGAAGCCGGCGCGTGTGCGGAGCAAACGCGGCGGACGCTCCTGCTCGGTGCGCTCGCCACAACCGCCTGCCTCGGTTGTTCCGCGCAAGCGCGCGCGGGTGAAGATCCGCCGGGCTCCGACGAGCGGCCCAAAAAGGGTGACCTGCTCGTCTTCTCCGAAGGCGATCAAGAAGGAAAGGTCGTCACCGCTGCGGATGTGCCGCCAGGCTCGCCGCCGGTACATGCCTGGCCGAAGGATCCCAAGACTTCAGTGGTGCGCAGTGCCTCGCGGCTCAACGAGATCCTGATCATCCGGCTCGATCCCGCCGAGCTCGATGAGCAGACGCGCGCGCGCGCCATCGACGGCATCATCGCCTATTCGGCGATCTGTTCCCATGCCGGCTGTCCCGTCACCGCCTGGGTCAAGAGCGATGTCGGCGACAAGGAGGTGTTCAAATGCATGTGCCACAACTCCGAATACGATCCCCGCGCGGGCGCGCAGGTGGTGTTCGGGCCGGCGCCGCGGCGGCTCGCCGCGCTGCCGCTGACGCTCGCTGACGGCTCGCTCAGCGTCGCCGGCAACTTCGTCGGAAAGGTAGGTGGCGCGCAGCCAGGATGATGGACGGTGCGGGTTGTGCCCGCGTCACGAGAGGCCGCATCCGCTAACGCGCGGGTGACGAGAACAACGACAAGAATTCACCAAACGAATTCAAAACGGATGAAAAAGGGGAACGTCCATGACCAGGAAGCAATGGTTACTGTCCGGCTTCGTCGCCTTCACCTGCCTCGCCTCCACCGCCGCCGTCGCGGGCCCGATCGAGAACTACTCTCCGGTCACCGCGCAGCGCCTGGAGAATCCAGAGCCAAGCAACTGGATGCTCTATCGGCGCACCTATGACGGGCAGGGCTACAGCCCGCTCGACCAGATCAACTCCTCGAACGTGAAAAATCTCACGCCGGTGTGGACCTTCGCCACCGGCGTGGTCGAGGGCCATGAGGCACCGCCGATCGTCAACAACGGCGTGATGTTCGTGGCAACGCCGATGGGGCAGGTGATCGCGGTGAACGCCAGGACCGGCGACGAGTACTGGCGCTACAAGCGGCAGCTCCCCGATGATCTGTTCCAGCTGCATCCAACCAGCCGCGGCGTTGGCCTCTGGGAGGACAAGCTCTACCTCGCCACCACCGACGACCATGTCGTCGCGCTCGACGCCAAGACCGGCAAGGTGGTGTGGGACACCAAGGTGCAGGACTACAAGAAGGGTCAGTACATGACCCTGATGCCGCTGATCGTCGACGGCAAGGTCATCGTCGGCGGCTCCGGCGGCGAGTTCGGTATACGGGGCTATGTCGCCGCCTATGACGCCAAGGACGGCAAGGAATTGTGGCGGACCTACACCATCCCCGGTGAGGGCGAGCCCGGTCACGACACCTGGCAGGGCGAGGACTGGAAGAACGGCGGCGGCTCGGCCTGGATGACCGGCAATTACGACAAGGAGACCAAGACGATCTACTGGGGTGTCGGCAACGCGGCACCCTGGCCCGGGGAGATGCATCCCGGCGACAATCTCTACACCTCATCGGTGCTCGCGCTCGATCCCAACAACGGCAAGATCAAGACCCATCACCAGTATCACCAGAACGATTCCTGGGACTGGGACGAGGTCGAGGCGCCGATGCTGATCGACCTGCAACGCGACGGGCGCAACATCAAGAGCCTGGTCCATCCGGGCCGCGACGCGATCTTCTGGGTGCTCGAGCGCACGCCGACCAAGATCAACTACGTCGCCGGCTGGCCGTTCGTCTCCACCGATGTCTGGAAGGGCATCGATGCAGAGAGCGGCCGGCCTATCGCCGATCCCGCTCACAAGCCCGTCGTCGGCAAGCGCGTCGAGTTCTGCCCGTCGCTGTGGGGCGGCAAGGACTGGCCGTCGGCGGCCTACAGCCAGAGGACCGGCCTCGTCTACGTGCCCGCCAACGAGAATTTCTGCGGCGGCTTTACCGGCGAGAAGCTCCCGCTCAAGCCGGGCGAGCTCTGGCTCGGCACCAAGCCGGAGGACATCGGCCTGATCGCGAAGCCGGGCGCGGACCATTTTGGCGAGCTTCAGGCCTGGGATCCCACGACAGGAAAGAAGGTGTGGCAGCACAACTTCCCTAAATCGCAGCTGTTCGGCTCCGTCACGGCGACGGCAGGCGATCTCGTCTTCGTCGGCGGCACCAACGACCGTAACTTCCGCGCCTTCAACGCCAAGACCGGCGAGCTATTGTGGGAGCAGAAGACCAACTCCGGCATCATGGGCATGCCGGTGTCCTATGAGATCGACGGCACCCAGTATATCGCGATCCAGTCGGGCTGGGGCGTCGACGCGCAGCGCATCCAGGACGCGCTCGCGACCAACAATATCGGCATCGAATCCAATGTGCCGCAGGGCGGCGCCATCTGGGTGTTCGCACTGAAGAAGTAGCTCCGCGGCGGATCGAAGAAGGCGGAGCGACGAGGGGGCGAGCGAATGCGGCGGACCAAACGTCCGCCGCATTTTGCATGGGCGATCAACCGCCGTTCATTTACCGTGGCGCTCGACCTTGTCCTTCTCCTTCCGGTTCATCTCCCGAACCTTGGGATCCGGGTTGGTCTGTCCGGTGGTCTGGGTGGTTGAAACGGGCTGCGTTGGCGTTGGGAATCGAGTTCTGGTCCGGCGTGGCCGGACGCGTGGCCGTGGCCGGCGGCGTGGTGTTGCTCTGGGCGAACGTGGCCGCGGTAGACAAAGAAAAGGCGCCCGACAGCAGCGAGACTGCGAGCGCCCCTGAGATGTTGGTCATCGATCTGCTCCTGTGAGATCGATGGAAACGGCGCGAGGCCACCTTGTGGTCCCCTTCAGAGCATGATCCGGAAAAGTGTGCAGCGGTTTTCCGAAAAGATCATGCTCCTTACGATAACCTAAGCGCTGATGGCGCTTTAGGCCTCCAATTGCTTGCCGAGCGGAAGGTTGCGGATACGCTTTCCGGTCGCGGCGAAGATGGCGTTCATTAGCGCCGGCGCGAACGGCGGCACGCCGGGCTCGCCGACGCCGCTCGGCGGCGTGTCGGGCCCGGGCGGCACGATGTAGACGTTGGTCACCAGCGGGGATTCGTCCATCCTGATGACCTGGAAGTCGTCAAAGTTCTTCTGCTCCACCTTGCCGTCCTTGAAGCTGATCTCGCCATATTTGGCGAGGCTCAAGCCCATGATTGCCGCGCCCTCGATCTGAGACTCGATGCGCTCGGGGTTGACATAGGTGCCGCAGTCGATCGCGGTGTCGACCCGCGGTACCGTCAGCTTGCCCTTGTCGTCGACGGCCACCTCGACGATGGTCGCGATGTAGCTGACGAAGCTGCGGTGCACGGCGATGCCGAGGCCGTGGCCCTTGGGCACTTGGCGGCCCCATTCGCCCTTCTCTGCGACCAGCTCGACCACCTTGCGCAAGCGTGCGGTGTCGATCGGGTAGCTGTCATAGGGCTCGCCATAGTTCCACATGTCCTTGACCGCAGGCTTGACGATCCGCGGGTTTCCGATCAGTGCGAGCAGCGTCTCCTTCTGGTCGCGGCCGGTCGCATGCGCGATTTCGCCGACCATCGACTGCACTGCAAAAGCGCGTGGGATGTTCGAGACCGAGCGGAACCAGCCGATGCGGGTAAACGCTGCGGCTTCCGGGTTTTCGCAGGAGATGTTGGCGATCTCGAACGGCATGTCGACGAGCCCCATGCCGAGCTCGAAAGGCGCCTGGTGCTTTGCACCCGCGGCGAAGGTCGAGGCGATGCTCGGGGCCACGCTGCGGTGGCGCCAGGCGATCACCTTGCCGCTCTTGTCGAGTCCCGCCTCGATCCGCTCGACCGAGACGGTGTGCAGGAAGTCGTGGCGGACGTCGTCCTCACGCGTCCACTGCACCTTCACCGGCGCGCCGAGCTCTTTCGACAGTAGCGCCGCCTCCAGTGCGAAGTCGCATTTCGACTTGCGGCCGAAACCGCCGCCGAGCAACGTGACGTTGACGGTGACGTTACCCTCGGGAATGCCGAGCGTCTTGGCGACGTCCTCGCGGGTGCCGCCCGGGCTCTGCACCGGTGCCCAGATCTCCGCCTTGTCGCCCTTGACGTCGGCCACTGCGACCGGCGGCTCCATGCTGACATGGGCGAGATGCGGCAGATAATATTCGCCGACGATGATCTTGTCGGCGCCCTTCAGCGCGGCGTCGGCGTCGCCCTCCTTGCGCAGGACGAGGCCGGGCTTGCGCGAGGCCTCCTCGAGCTCCTTGCGGTAGGCGACCGAGTCGTATTTGCCGTTTGCGCCGTCGTCCCACGCCAGCTTCAGCGCGTCGCGGCCCTTGATCGCTGCGCCGGTGTTGCGTGCGATCACGGCGACGCCGCCAAGCGGCTGGAATTTCGACGGCCACGGCCAGCCGCGGACCTGCATCACCTTCTCGACGCCGGAGACCTTCATCGCCTCAGCCGGGTCGAACGAGACCAGCTTGCCGCCGGTCACTGGCGGCCGCGCGATCACCGCGTATTTCATGCCGGGCAGCCGCACGTCGGCGCCGTAACCCGCCTTGCCGGTGGTGATGTCGTGGAGGTCGACGATGCCGATCTGGCCCTTGATCAGATAGCGGAAGTCCTTGGGGGCCTTCAGCTTGAGACCCTCGATGCTCGGCACCGATTCCTTGGCGGCGTCCGCAGCGAGCTCGCCGAAGCCGAGCTTGCGTCCGCTCGCGCTGTGGACGACCTCGTGGTTCACGGCCTTGACCTCGGTCGCCGGCACGCCCCAGCGCTTTGCGGCGGCCTGCTCCAGCATGGTGCGGGCTGAAGCGCCGATCTGGCGCATCGGGATCAGATAGTGCCGCGTGCTGCGCGAGCCGTCGGTGTCCTGGTTGCCGAATTTGACCTCGTCGCCATGGGCCTGCTGTACCTTCACTTTGGACCAGTCGGCTTCCATCTCCTCGGCCACGATCAGCGGCAGGCTGGTACGCACGCCGGTGCCCATCTCGGCACGGTGGGCGAGGATGGTGACGGTGCCGTCGGGCGCGACCGCGACGAAGACGCGCGGATCGACCACGACCCCATGCGGCATCTTGCCGGCGCCGGTTTCATAGGCAAAAGCCTGCCGCGACATCACGGGTGCGGCGAGCACGAATCCGCCGGTGATGCCGAGTCCCTTCAGGATGCTGCGGCGCGAGACCTTCTCGACCTTGACGTTCTTTTCGAAGCCACGGAGCTTGCCGGGATTGTCGATGAAATTCATGTCACACCCCCGTCGATGCGAGATGGACCGCGTTCTCGATGCGCTGGTAGCAGCCGCAGCGGCAGATGTTGCCCGACATCGCCTCGCGAATCTGGTCGTGCGACGGCTTTGGATTGTCCATCAGCAGCGCGGCCGCCTGCATGATCTGGCCGGCCTGGCAGAAGCCGCATTGGGGAACGTTGACCTGACGCCAGGCCTTCTGGACTGGGTGATCCCCGCTCGGATGCAGCCCCTCGATCGTCGTGACCTCGCGCCCGGCGACGTCGTTGATCGACGTGATGCAGGCGCGCACGGCCTCCTTGTCGACGATGACCGTGCAGGCGCCGCATAGCGCCTGGCCACAGCCAAACTTGGTGCCGGTCAGCCCGGCCTCGTCACGCAGGAACCAGAGTAGCGGGAGATCCGGGTCGCCGTCCCAGCTCTGTTCCTGGCCGTTGATCTTCACCTTGATCATGATCGTCCCTCGCTCTTCATAAGCATGTCGATTCAGGATTCGCCGACGTCGGTCGGCGCCGTAGTCCGTGCGTCTCGTTGTCCCGTATCTCGGTCCCGTATCTCGCCACTCGTCCCGCGCGGGCAGATCCCGGCGGAGGGCGATGATGCAAAGCGCGATGTTCGGATGTGCTCGATACCTCCCCTTTTGTTCTTAATTAATTGAACTGCGCGCGGTATCGTGACGCCCCCGATCGTATCAGGGATCGAGGCGGCCCGGCGTTCACAGCCGGGTGTTCTTGACGTGAACAGATTGCATCTGGGGTTTGTCAAAAGCAGGGCGCGCCGAGACGTCGCGTACTTTGCACGACCGCAACGGCGTCCTGACGAAAAAAAGCTTCGTCCGCCAGAGACTGTGCGGACGAAGCAGGATGCCTCAGTCGAGGGAGGGAGAAACGCAGGGCGCGCGCTTCAAAGCGGAAGTTGGCGACACTGCGCAGTCATTCAGAGACCAGGACTGAGGGAGCCGACGATTCTCGCAAGTCCATCAGGAGCGAGGGGCCGGTATCGTCGCCATCATCCGGAAGCCGCGCCCATCCAGCTCGCTGGCGATGTCGGGGCCAGCGAGCGGACGGGGCGAAGGTCTAGCGGCCTTGTCAGGCAGCCTTGATGCTCAAGCGGCCTTGGCTTTCGCCACGTGGGTCGCGATTGCGTCCATCAACGCCGGCGACAGGCAGTCATAGGGCTCGAGCCCGAGCTCCTTGAACCGGGATCGTATTCCCGCCATCTGCTCCGGCTTCACACCCGATTCGATCACCGAGGAGACGAAGGCGGCGAATTGCGGCGCCGCTGAGCCCTGCTCCTGGAACAGTTCGGCGTGGATGAAGTCGAGGCCGTAGAACGGATGGTTCTTGTTCTCGATGCGGCCGTACATGTGCGTGCCGCAGGCCTTGCAGGCGTGGCGCTGGATCACTGCCGAGGCATCGACGATCTGAAGCTTGTCGCCGTTCTCGAGCACGGTGACGTTCTGGCGTGGCACCACGGCCACGACCGAGAAAATCGCGCCCTGCGGTTTCCAGCACTTGGTGCAGCCGCACGCGTGATTGTGGGCGACGTCGCCCTTGATGCCGACCTTGACCTGATGGTCCTTGCATTTGCAGGCCAGCGTGCCGCCGGCAAAACTGCCGCTGCCCTGTTTGATGCCGTTGTCGATCGAGGGGTGGAGTGCAACAGTCATGGGTCGATCCTCCTTGGGTGTGACGGTTAAGCTAGAACACGACGACTGAACGGATGGATTTGCCCTCGTGCATCAGGTCGAAGCCTTTGTTGATGTCTTCGAGCTTGAGCGTGTGGGTGATCATCGGATCGATCTGGATCTTTCCGTTCATGTACCAGTCGACGATCTTCGGCACGTCGGTGCGGCCGCGCGCACCGCCGAAGGCAGTACCGCGCCAGTTGCGTCCCGTGACGAGCTGGAACGGGCGGGTGGCGATCTCCTTGCCGGATTCCGCAACGCCGATGATGATGGAAGTGCCCCAGCCGCGATGGCAGGCTTCCAGCGCCTGGCGCATCACCGTGGTGTTGCCGGTGCAGTCGAAAGTGTAATCGGCGCCGCCGTCGGTGAGGTTGACAAGGTGCGGGACGATGTCGCCGGTGATCTTCTTGGGATTGACGAAATCGGTCATGCCGAACCTGCGCCCCCATTCCTCCTTGGAGTCGTTGATGTCGACGCCGATGATCTTATCGGCGCCGGCCATCTTGGCGCCCTGGATCACGTTGAGCCCGATGCCGCCAAGCCCGAACACGACCACGTTTGAGCCTGGCGTGACCTTGGCGGTATTGACGACGGCACCGACGCCCGTGGTGACGCCGCAGCCGATGTAGCAGCTCTTGTCGAACGGCGCGTCCTCGCGGATCTTCGCCACCGCGATCTCCGGCAGCACCGTGAAGTTCGAGAAGGTCGAGCAGCCCATGTAGTGATAGATCGGCTTGCCCTTGTAGGAGAAGCGGCTGGTGCCGTCGGGCATCACGCCCTTGCCCTGCGTCGCACGGATCGCGGTGCAGAGATTGGTCTTCTGGCTCAGGCAGCTTTTGCACTGCCGGCATTCCGGCGTGTAGAGCGGAATGACGTGGTCGCCCGGCTTCACCGAGGTCACGCCCGCGCCGATCTCGCGGATGATGCCGGCGCCCTCATGTCCCAGGATCGACGGGAAGATTCCCTCGCTGTCGAAGCCGTCGAGCGTGTAGGCGTCGGTATGGCAGATGCCCGTCGCCTTGATTTCGACCAGGACTTCGCCGGCCTTCGGTCCTTCCAGATCGACTTCGACGATCTCGAGCGGTTTTTTCGCCTCGAAGGCGACGGCGGCACGTGTCTTCATCGTAGACTCCTCATATTCTCCTGGAGACGCCAAGAACTAAATCTGGCCGTAACTCCGGACGTTCACTTCTTGCCCATGCAGGAATCTTCCGTTTCCGTATAGGCCTTCGTCTTGTCTTCGTGCTTGCCGGGGCGTGCGCGGCCCCAGGCCTCGTTGGCGCGGGCACGCAGATAGACGTAGAGATCGTCCATGTAGCAGGCGACATTCGGATTGTCGCCGAACGCCGGCATCACGTTCTCCGCGGCGGTGGAGATGTTCTTGCGGCCCGAGGCGACGACGCCGAGAAAATCGGCATAGCTCATGGTCTTGAGCGAGTCCTTCAGCGCCGGTGCGTAGGTGGAGCCCATTCCATCCGGGCCATGGCACACATGGCAGTCTGAGTGATAGCGGCGGTATCCGGAATAGGAGTACCAGTCCACGTTTCCGTCGGCCGAGACCTTGTAGGTCGGGTTGCCCTCCTTATCGACCCATTCGCCGCTTTCGTTCTGCTTGACGGCAGTCGGGTCGCCCGAGCCGTCCGCGACAGCAATTCCTCCAGACGCAACGAAGACCATCGCAGCAATGACAGAGCAGATTTTACGCAAGAGATTTTCCTCGGGGCGTTCGGTGGAGACGAGCCGGCGCGTGGAGCTGATCCACGCGCCGGGACGATACGGGCTGAGGCTAGTTCGCCGGCAGCGAGAACACGGTCAGCGTGCCGCCGAGAGCCGTGTAGTTGCTCAGCGCTGCATAGCCACCGACTGCGCCGAGACCGGCGGTCGGATCGGTCAGGCCTGCCGCCAGACCGATGCCGGCCCAGCCGCCCACGCCGGAGAGCACTGCGACATACTGCTTGCCGCCGTTCTCATAGGTCGTGACGTTGCCGATGATGCCGGAAGGAGTCTTGAACTTGTAGAGCTCCTTGCCGGTCTTGGCGTCGACCGCCTTCAGGTAGCCTTCGAGCGTGCCGTAGAACACCACGCCGCCACCGGTTGCGAGCGCGCCCGACCAGACCGAGAACTGCTCCTTGTTCGACCAGACGATCTTGCCGGTCTTGCCGTCCCAGGCGATGAAATTGCCCATGTGGCTTTCACCCTGCGGGGGATACATCGAGAGCGTCGCACCCACATAAGGCTGGCCCGCGGTGTAGCTCACCTTGAACGGCTCGTAGTCCATGCAGACGTGGTTGGTCGGAACGTAGAACAGCTGCGTGTCCGGCGAGTAGGCCGCCGGCTGCTCGTCCTTGGTGCCGAGCGCGGCCGGGCAGATGCCCTTCACGTTGTGGTCCTCGCCCGCCTTGTCGGTCGAAGCTGCGTCGAGCACCTTCGGACGGCCGTAGGTCGGCGAGCTCTTGTCCATGTCGACGCCGGAGGTCCAGTTCACCTTCGGATCGTACTTCTCGGCGACCAGCAACTCGCCGGTAACGCGATCGAGCGTATAGCCAAGGCCGTTGCGATCGAAATGCGTCAACAGCTTGCGCGGCGCGCCGCCGATCGTTTGATCGCTGAGGATCATCTCGTTGACGCCGTCGTAATCCCATTCGTCATGGGGCGTCATCTGATAGACCCACTTGGCCGCGCCGGTGTCCGGATTGCGCGCCCAGATCGTCATCGACCATTTGTTGTCGCCCGGACGCTGCTTCGGGTTCCAGGTCGAGGGGTTGCCCGATCCGTAGTAGACTAGGTTCAGTTCGGGATCGTAGGAGATCCAGCCCCATGTGGCGCCGCCACCGATCTTCCACTGATCGCCTTGCCAGGTCTTGAGGCTGGAGTCCTTGCCTATCGGCTTGCCGAGCGCGGTGGTCTTCTCGCCGTCGACCAGAAGCTGGTCATCCGGCCCTTCCGAATACCCGCGCCAGGCCAGCTTGCCGGTCTTGATGTCGTAGGCCGACATATGAGCTTGAACGCCGAACTCGCCGCCGGAAATGCCGATCAGCACTTTGTCCTTGACGACCAGCGGCGCCGAAGTGCCGGTCTCGCCCTTGCCGGGATCGCCATTCTTCGCGGTCCATGCAACCTGACCGGTCTTGGCGTCGAGGGCGACGAGGGTCGTGTCGGCCTGATGCAGGAAGATCTTGCCGTCGCCATAGGCGACGCCGCGATTGACGGTGTCGCAGCACATCACCGGAATGACGTTCGGATCCTGCTTGGGTTCATACCTCCAGACGATCTTGTTCTCCTGCGAAAGGTCAATAGCGTAGACCTTGTTCGGGAAAGGCGTGTGCACGTACATGATGTTGCCGACGATCAGCGGTCCGCCTTCGTGGCCGCGCAGCACGCCGGTCGAGAAGGTCCAGGCGACCTGGAGCTTGCCGACATTTTGTGCGTTGATCTGGTTCAGCTTGGAAAAGCGGGTATTGGCATAATCGCCCGCCGGCATCACCCAGTCTTTCGGGTTCTGCGCCATCTTGCTCAGCTCGTCATTGGCTGAAGCGCTGCCGACAGCGAGAGCCGCCGCGGAGCCAAGAAAGGTCGCCAGTAGCACCTTGCGCATAGTCATTCCTCCGTTGATCTCGTTTTATTGTTTCCGAAGCATTGCTTAATCGCCGGGCTTTGCGTCCAGCGTCTGCTCGTGCAGGGCGGTCACGATTGGGACCAGAAACGATGCTGTGCTGTTTCCTCCTCCGGATGAGAGCTACAGGTCCGCGTGCAGGAGCGGCCCGTTCTTATTGTTCCTGCCGTAATTCCTAACGACTTCGCCATCGGGAAACTTGCCCAAGAGAGAAGGCGGTTTGCTCGACAGCGCACGGACGTGAAGTTTTTGATTTTGCAGTAGCGAATTCAGCGGCTTCCACATCGCTTGGCGCCGCACTCAATGGGTCAGGTTCCCCTTGACGGCGGTGCAACTAAGGCGGAGGATTAAGTTTCAAGGGTGGCAATGGAACGATGGCGCACGTTCCAAAAGACCGCCCAAATTTGAGGTAAACGTCACGCAATCATGGCTGAGGGCTCCGGCAGCGCTGGTCGCGATTCGCGTCGAATCTCCGGATCAAGGCAGTGGCTGGATTAATGTCCGACACAATTCACACGCTCTCGACGACCGGAATGACGCCGAAGCGTCAGATCCAGAGCTGGATCGACGGGCTGACGAGCCTGTGTGGACATTTCGACGTCGATCCGCTGGAGGCGTCCTCGCTGGAAGGCCGCATCGACTACACTACCGTTTCGCGCCTCAAGCTCTGCCAGATCGAGGTCAGCCAACATCGCATCGCGCACACGCTGGCGCGCGCGAAGGCCAACGAGCATCCCTACATCAAGATCCACTTCCAGACCTACGGCGTGTCCTATTTCGAGCAGGAGGGCCGCCACATCGAGCTGAACCCGGGCGACATCATCGCCTACGACGTCTCCTGTCCGCATTCGATCATCAGCCCCGCCTTCACGCGCCACGACGTGGTGATCGTGCCGAAGGCGCTGCTGCGCGACCGCGGATTCCCGTCGCAACGGATGCCCGCCTGCAAGCTGTCGTCGCGCACGGGGACGGGGCGGATCGCTCATGATTTCGTCCATGCCACGTTCGACGAAGCGGCAAAGCTGTCGGCGAACAGCGCGGTCGGTGTCGCCGATTCGCTGATCGATCTGCTGCTGTTGCCGCTGCGCGAGGCCGACACGATGCTCGATCGCGTCGGGCCGGAGGCGATGTATGTGCGTGCCCAATTTTTCATCCGCGAGCACCTGCGCGATCCGGATCTGTGCATCGACGAGATTTCCACCGAGCTCGGCTGCTCCAAGCGCTATCTACACATGCTGTTCTCCGAGCGCGGCACCACGGTGAGCGATTACATCTGGCAAGCGCGCCTTCAGAACTGCCGCCAGGAGCTCGAGGCCCACGCCGGCAAGACCATCACCGATGTCGCGTTCTCCTGGGGCTTCTCCAGCTCATCGCATTTCAGCCGGGTGTTCCGGAAATATTTCGGCGTGGTGCCGTCCTCGATCCACAAGGGGCAGCAGGGCGCCGCTGCCGTGGACAAGCACTAAAGCGCGATGAGATTGGGATGAAACGTCATCGCGCTTCAGGTGATGGTTTGAGCATGGTCTCCGCGCAAACGCGTTCCGCGTTTGTCGCGAGAGAAAACTGCTACGCACTTTTCCGGATCACGATCTAGGCGAGAGTCGCGCTGCGGCTCATCATGGATCGCTTGTGGTCGGCGCGCGATTCCCTCACGTCGTTGTGGCAACGTAGGGAATGCTGGCCAAGAGAGCGGCGATCAGGACCGCGTTGCACAGCATTCCGCCCCAATGCAGCCGGCGCAGCCGGTACAGCGCATCGGCATCGCCCGCATCCCTGGCGCTGAGCTGGTCATCCATCTGTCGCATGAACCAGCGGCGTCCCCAGATCGCGAAGGCCGCAATCAGGCCGACGCCTGCCGCGAAAAGCGGATGACCGGCCACGATGAAAGCCATCGCCCCGACGACGCCGGCAACGCTCATCATCCGGAAATGGGCGTTGAACATCCCGCGCAACAGCTGGGTGACAGGCTGGATGTCGAGCTTCACCAGCAGGAAGGCCGGCGAGGCCAGCAAGAAATAGCCCATCGGGAAGAGCAGGATGACCATGGCGGCTACGGCAGCGGCATTAGGTCTCATGCGATCGGCCTTTCTTGTCCGCACCGGTGAGCGTCTTCCAGCGGCGTACAATCATAGCGCGCAAAGGCGTTTCCGACACTAGGCTTTGGTCGGATGCCGGCTGCGAGGGCGGAGCCGGCGTCTTGCGCGATCCCTCGCGGGCTCAGGCCGGCTCCAGGCCAAGAGACCGCGCGCTTTCGAGCCAGATCGGCAGCTCGCGCTGATACAGGGCGTTCGTCTCCTTGAAGCCGAGCGCGGGTTCGAGCACGAATGTGTTGAGAACCTGCTTCACCTTGGAATCGCTGTTGGCGGCCACGCAGAGCTCGGCCAGCCGGTCGACGATCGGCTGCGGCGTCGCCTTCGGTACGGCCCAGCCGGTGAAGCCGCTCACGGTGAAGAATTTTGACGTCGCGCCCTGCTCGGGCAGGGTCTTAATATCAGGGATCGCGGCGACCTTCTTGGAATGCACCGCGAACACGGTGCCACGGTCGCTCTGCAAGACGGATTGCGCTGCCGTGTAGCTGCCCATCGCGGCATCGAGCGTGCCTTCCAGCATTCCCGTCCACATCGGGGCTTCGCCGCGATAGTGGATCGGCTCGATGGCAAGGCCGTACTGCTTATTGAGCTCGTGGATCGTCATATGCGGGGCCGAGCCCGCGCTATAGGTGCCGAAGTTCACCTTGCCGCTCTTGCGCGCGAAGGCGACGAAGTCCTCCAGCGTCTTGATGCCGGTTTTCGGGTTCGCCACCAGCAGCAGCCCCGCGCCCGGAATGACGCTGGCGAGCGTCAAATCCTTGTCCATGTCGTAGCCCGGATTCTTCATCACCACCCGGTTCATGACGTAGGTGGTCGAGATCGAGCACAGCACGGTGTGGCCGTCGGGCTCCGCGCGGGCGACCTCTGCCGTGCCGATCGCGCCCGAGGCGCCGGGCTTGTTTTCGACGACGACGGTCTTTCCCACCTGCTTCGAGATGAATTCGCCGAATGCGCGCGCGAGCAGGTCGGTCTGCCCGCCGGCAGGATAGCTGCAGATCATGCGAATCTGCCGCGACGGCCACGGGCTTTGCGCCGAGGCGCGGCGGGAGAGCAAAGGCATCGCGATGGCGGTGCTGCCGGCGGCGATGAAGTGACGGCGATCGAGTTTTGCGGACATGATTCCCTCCTGAATTTTTGTCGAGGGTACTGCATCATGCGGCGTCCGCCATGGGCGAGAGGCGAGACAGATTGGCGCATTCGAATGACACCGCTGCGCTCATTCGCGCGTCATTCGGGCGATCTGGCTTTCCGCAAGACGCGTAGCCAGACAATCTCCGTCAGCGCCACCGCGATGAGGCCGAACGCGCCACCCGTGATCACGTTGGCCACGCGCTCCTCCGCGATCCCGCTGGCGCCGCCGGCAAAGGACGCGGCCAGAGCAATGAAGAAGCACCGCAAGCCGAAAACGACGATATAGCGGGAGAACGAAATCAGCGTGAGGGTGGCAGCGAGAACCGCGAGCGCATAGCCGATCCGGCTTTCCGGCAGCGCGATGCCGGCGAGGAAGCCGAGCGGGACGCCGACGAACGCTCCGGTGGCCCGCTGCTTCAGCTTGCCGGTCGAGGCCGAGAGATCACCGCTGAATGATCTTCGTCCAGACGTCGCCGAGGATCGCGGGCTCCCGCGGTGGCAGATAAGTCAGCCCCGCCTGCCTGCCGAATTCGGCGATCCTGCCTTCGGCAGCGAGCCCGGTCAGCGCCTTGTTGACGGCGTCGATCAGGGCAGGGTCGCGCGCGAGCCCGACATAACCGCGATTGGCGCCGATCGGATAATAATAGCCGGAGGCGGTGATCGCGGTGTCGGGATGGGCGGCGCGATGGGCGTCGAAGCGGCCGAGGTCGATCAGCGTTGCGTCATAGTCGCCGCGGTTGAGCGCCCCGAGCAGGTCGCCGCGGCCGGGCACGAGATGCGTGATGCCATCGATCAGGCGCCCCTTGTCGAAGGTCATCAGGATGGCATCGCCCAGTGATCCGCTCTCGATCGCGAGGCGAAGGCCGGCAAGATCGCCGATCTCGCCGATCTTGCGGCCGCGCGCCTTTGGCCCGAGCACGACCGTCATCGGCGAATAGACGTAAGGCTGGCTCGGCGCGAGCACGCCGAGCGCGACGCGGCGGCGCCGGTCCTCGCGCGTGGCGCCGGCGAAATCCGGAAGCCGGGCCGTCTTCATGCCCGGGACCACCAGCGAATCCTGCGTCAGCGCGTAGCCGCCGACGAGTGAGCAGCGCCCGTCGGACAATAGCGCATTGGCCTCGAGCTGCGGGCTCGAATCCTCATCCAGCTTGTTCTCGAACCATTGGATGGCCACCGGCCGTCCCATCCGCTCCGCGATCGCCTCGGCCAGCAGCACGTCGAAACCGGAGTCCGGCTTGCCACGGTGGTGCACCGAGAGCGGCGGCCGATCCTCGTCGAGACAAATTCTCAGCGGATCGTCGGCGGCGTGAGCGACCGTTGCCGCCGCTACGAGGATCGCGGCAATGCTCCATGCCACGCGCCAGCCCTTCATGGCTTCCTCCGGCTCGAGATGAAGGCCCAGAGATCCCCGATCTCGTCGTCGCTGAGAATGTCAGCCCAGGGCGGCATCTTGTTGTTCTTGCCGTTCTTCACCGTGGTGATGAAGCGTGTCCTGTCGTCGGGAAATGCGCGCAAGTCCGGCGTGATGGTGCCGGAATTCATCATGTTGGGGCCGTGGCAGTGCGAGCATTTTGAGGCATAGGTCGACTTGCCGTGGTCGATCTGCACTTGCACGGGATTGCCATCGGATTCGTTGGCGGCACGAACGGTCGCCGCAAGCGCGACCGTCAGCACCGCGACGGCGGCGAGAACCGCCGCCGTCTTGTGAGACACCTCTCTCAGCACGTCTTGCCGTTACTGCTTGACCGCAAAGACCCACAGCGAGCCGCCGGGCGGCACCTTCGCCAGCCGCTCGTCGCCGGAGAACAGCGAGTAGACGCCGCCATAGCCGCTCGTCACGGCGACATACTGCACGCCGTCCTGCTGCCAGGTCACCGGTTGCCCCTCGATGCCGGAGCCGGTCTGGAACTGCCAGAGCTTCTTGCCGGTGTCGGCGTCGAAGGCCTCGAACTCGCCCGTCAGTGCGCCCGAGAACACGACGCCGCCCGCGGTCGACAGCACGCCGGAGAAGCGCGGGATGTCGCTTGGTGCTTCCCACTTCGCCTTGCCCGTCATGGGATCGATCGCTTTCAGATGACCGCGCGGACCGTCACCCCATTCCCAGAGATCGGTGAGGTCCATGCCGAGATACCATTCACCCTGCTTGAAGGTGACGGGCTCGGTCTTGTACCTGCCACCGAAGGCGAGCGTGTTGGCGTAGGCCAGCCCGGTCTGCGGATTGAACGACATCGGCTCCCAGTTCTTGCCGCCGAGGATCGACGGATAGACCGTGACCTTCTTGCCCTCGCGCGCGTCCTTGCTGACGTCGGTCTCAACGGGGCGTCCGGTCTTCATGTCGACGCCGGTTGCCCAATTGACCTTCACGTAAGGATTGGCCGCGAGCAGCTTGCCGTTGGTGCGATCGAGCACGTAGAAGAAGCCGTTGCGGTTGGCATCCATCAGCACCTTGGTCGGCTTGCCCTCGACATTCATGTCGGCGAGCACCATTTCGGCGACGGAATCGTAGTCGAACGGATTGTTCGGCGAGAACTGGTAGTGCCACTTGATCTTGCCGGTCTTGGGATCCATCGCCAGCACGGAGCAGGTGTAGAGATTGTCGCCGGGACGCACCGCCGAATTGAACGGGCCGGGATTGCCGATGCCCCAATAGACCGTGTTCAGCTCGGGATCATAAGAACCCGTGATCCAGGTCGAACCGCCGCCGAGCTTCCAGGTGTCGCCCTTCCAGGTTTCGCCGCCGGGCTCGTCCGGCGAGGGGATCGAATGGGTGCGCCAGAGATGCTTGCCCGTTGCCGGATCCCAGCCGTCGATGAAGCCGCGGGTGCCGAACTCGGCGCCGGAGATACCAGTGATGACCACGCCGTCGGCGACCAGCGGCGCCACCGTCATCGAATAGCCTTCCTTGATGTCGGCGGCCTTCTGCCGCCATAGCTCCTTGCCGTCCTTGACATCGAGCGCGATCACGTTGGCGTCGAGCGTGGTACGGAATAGCTTGCCGTCATAGAGCGCCGCACCGCGATTGATAATGCCACAGCAGACGATGCGCGGCGTCTCGGCCGGATATTCGATCTTGCTCTTCCAGATCTGCTTGCCGGTCTTGGCGTCGACCGCCATGGTCGCGTTGTGAGAGGTCACGTAGATCACGCCCTGGTAGACCAACGGCTGCGATTCCTCGCTGCGATCGTCGTTGAAGCTGTAATTCCAGACCGGGACGAGATTCTTGACGGTGTCCTTGTTGATCTGGTTCAGCGTCGAGAAGCGCTGGAGATTGTAGCCCATCCCGTAGTTGAGAACGTTCGATGTATCGGTCGCCCCCTTGACCAGTTGCTCGGTGGTCTGGGCGTTTGCACACGTCGATGCAAGCATGACGAGGCTCGCGGCCATCGCAAAGCGTTTCATCCGTTCCTCCCAATATGCGCGCCTCTTGACGCTGCGATTGCAACAGTCGGTCGGAAAGCAAAACGCGTCAATACGAAAGTCGTAAGCGCCGTGCCGATATGTTGGACGCCAGATGCAAGTTACCTTACAGAAACCTTACGGCTATCGATTGTTGGCTTGCGCGGAGGCGCTGGCGAAATTCCGCGGCGTGAAGCGCCGGGCTCACGTGGTCGGGTTCCGAAAGTTGTAGAGCGCGCCGGTTGCAATTCCAGACTTGAACCGGCGGCCGCTTGGGGACTTATGTTATCTCGGTCCCGCTCGAATCGGGAAGCACTGTTACGGGAGGTTTTGATGATATCGCGTCGCTCTGTTGCGCTTGCGTTGACGGTTGCACTGCTGTCCGGTCCGGCCTGGTCGGCCTCCGGCAACGCCGTCAAGATGTTCGATACCGACAACGACGGCACGCTCGATCTTGCCGAGGTGAAGAAGGCTGCGGCCGCGCTGTTCGCAAAGCTCGATTCCGATCACGACGGCACGCTCGACACGCGCGAATTGCGCGGACGGCTGACGGCGAAGGAGCTCGCTGCGGCCGATCCCGATCGCGACGGGACGCTCACGCTGGATGAATATCTGTCGGTGGTGGAGCAGCGCTTCAACGCGGCCAATCCGGACAAGGACGGAACGCTGGATGCGAAGGAATTGAACTCGCGCGCCGGCCGCAGCCTGCTGCGGCTGCTGCGATGAGTGCCCGTCACCCGGACCGGGCGTAATTCCGTCTGGAAGTTCGGAACCTCGAGCTGCCCGGCCTGTTCTTTCCGCAAGGTCCCGCTCGGCGCCGGGGTAGCGCGGCGGGAGAAGAGGAGTGATGCAGATGAACACGAAACGATCCGTTCTCGCTGCGTGCGCGATCCTGACACTGAGCGCCGGTGTCGCCATCGCGGGTCCCTGCAACACCGGCAGCGCCAGCACCGATAAGGATGCTGGTTCCGGTCCCGTCACCGTCGGCGCGGCGCAGTCGCAGAGTTCGACGAGTGAGACCAGCCAGCATCCGCCGACCAGCACGATGAATCGTGCAAGCGGCGAAGCAGCAGCGTCGTCTGAAGATGCGCAGCGGCAGATGCAGGGCCAGCCGACCGCGGCTGAGCGGGCGGAAGGCGCGAAGTCCAGTCCGCAAGTGGCCGACAAGGACTGTTAAGACTGCCGTTTAAGACCGCCGTTGCCCGCGAGTCGAAAAGGGGCGGCGGTGCATCGCACAAGGTGCGGCTTTTGCCCGAGAGTGAACATCTCTTGTCCGAGAGAGAAGTGTCGGCGTGGAGAATCGCGGCAGATGTATTCCGTCCTCGAATCCAGACTTGCGCTGCACCTGACGCAGCCCTAGGTTTTGGTCGGCGCGATGTCGCGCTCAATCCCTTGGGAGACCCCGAATGGCTTGGAAAGCTCCGAAGATCGTGGAAGTGCCGGTCGGCATGGAAATCAACATGTACGCCTGCGCTTCGCGCAAGTAGGACTACCTGACGACCTGCCGCGGCTTCGAAGGCAAACGCCGTCGAAGCCGCGGCAGTGTTCGGGTCGCTTTCGCTCGACATCGACTTGGGCCGTCGCTTTGGCGTCGATGCAAAGTCTCACACTTGATCGGGCTCGCGCACTCTTCCTCCAAAATCTCACCCGTGCTCGTTCCTCAGTATGTTACGCTGACGCTGGTCAGCGCTGCTGCCGCATCACAGCGGCGCGCGCCTTCGGGAAACGGGATGCGCGTCGCAGCTTTGAGATTTTGGACGGCGGTTGCGTGCAGCGTCGCGCTTGCACCGGCGCGCGCCGAAGCGGAAGAGGGCTTTGATACCGAGCACATCTTCGGGTTCATGATCGGCACCGATATCGGCAATCCCGGCGAGCGTGAACTCCAGAGCCAGACGACGGGCCGGTTCGGCAAGGGCGGTGGAACCTATCGCGCGCTGTCGCAGGAGGTCGAGATCGAGGTTGTGCCGCTGCCGAACTTCCGCGTTGAGGTCGGTGGCACCGCCACGCTGCACGACATCACCGGCGTCCCCGATATAGACGACCGCCGCCAGCTCAACTTCCAGGGCGCCTCGCTCGACCTGCGTTATCGCCTGCTCGATCGCGAGCGCGCGCCGTTCGGGCTGACCGTTGCCGTCGAGCTCCACGGCGACCGCATCGACGAGACCAGCGGCGCGAAAGGGCGGATGTACGGCACCGACTTCACGCTCGCCTTCGATCGCGAACTCATTCCGAACTTCGCCATCGGCGCGCTCAACCTGATCTATCAGCCGGAATGGGCGCGCTTCGAGATGGCGGGGCTGTCCGAGAAGAGCTCCACGATCGGCGCCGCCTTTGCCGGCCTGATGCGCGTCCGCCCAAACATGCTGCTCGGTGGTGAAGTGCGCTACTTCCGGCGGTATGAAGGCATTGGTCTTGGCGAGTTCGCGGGCCAGGCTCTGTTCGTTGGTCCCACCGCCTATTTCCAGCTCTCCGAGCGTTCCCGTCTCACCTTGAGCTGGAGCATGCAGGCCTGGGGACGTCCGGCCGGATCAGCCGCCAATCTCGACCTCGTCAATTTCGAGCGCCACCAGGCTCGTCTGGTGTTCGGGGTGAATTTCTAGGACACTGAGGCGAACGCCCGGTGCCCAGCCCTTTTCTCACGCCGGATTGAAACTTCCCGCTCCTTGGAGCGTAGCCTTTTGTGCTAAACTTTGATCGCCCTTGCGCGAGGATCCCGGCATGAATCCGATAGATCTTGTGTTGACAGTGTGCGCGCTACTCTCGCCTGCGACCTGCGAGGAGCAGCATCTGGTGTTTTCCTATGCGGGATCGCCGACGCAATGCGCGATGGCCGCGCCGCCCTACATCGCGCAGTGGATCGGCGACCATCCGAAGTGGCAGGCGGTGCGCTGGCGCTGCGAATATCCGCACCCGAACGACAAGGCGTGACGCGCCCGCGTTACTTGGTGCAGTCCTTCAGATCCTTGTCGGCGATCGAGAACACCGCGTCCGCCCTGATCTCGATGTCGCGGACGATGCATTGCCGCGCATTGGGATAGCTGACCTTGGCGTCGTAGCGGCCGGGCTCGACGCCGGTGATAGGCAGCCGCTCGTCGTGGTCGACCTCCTTGTCCTTGTCGTTCAAGGTCTGGTTCGCACCCCAGTCGGTTTTGCCGGCCGGTGAGAGCTGGAAGCCGGAAATCGTCTCCGTCGTCAGATTCCAGAGCCGGATGCCTTTGCCCTTGCTTTGCGCGGCGGCTTCGCCGGCAAACGCCAGCAACGCGATCAACACCAGACCCCAACGCATCAAATCGTCCTCCCAAGGCGACGCCGCTATTGCCTGATCAGGCGCTCGCGGTTCTTTGCCTTGTCGAAATTTTTGGCGCGGTCAAGGCCGATCGGTGCAATCAGCCTGGCGGAGGTGAGATCGGCGCCCTCGAAATCGGTGTCGATGACGGTCGCCCCGGTCAGGTCGGCGCCGCCGAGCTGGGCGTTCCGGAGCGACGCACCGGTCAGGTCGGCTCCCCTGAGGGAGGCAAACTCGAGATCGACGCGCGACAGGTCGGCGTTGCGCGCGTTCAACCGTTCCAGATTGGCCGATCGCAGCACGGCGCGCATCAACCCCATCGACTGGTTGCGCATGTCGGCGCCGAGATGCGCATCGGCGATCGAGGCGCCGACCAGGCTCGCGCCGCTGAGATCGGCTGCGATGCGCGCGCCGGTCAGATCAGCGCCGTCGAGGTGAGCGCGCGCCATCTGAGCGGCGAACAGGTTGGCGCCCTTCAGGCTCGCGCCCGTGAGATCCGCGTCGAGAAGCCACGCCTGATCGAGGATCGCTCGATCAAGACGGGCGCCGCCGAGTTTTGTCTTGTTGAGCCGTGCCGTGCGAAGCACCGCCCTGGAAAGATCGAGCCCCGAGAGATCGAGCCCCGACAAGCGCGTGCCGGTGAAGTCGGCGGGCGCGCCGGCGCTCGCTTTGGCCAGTACGGCCTCGACCTCCTGCCGGCTCATTTCAGCAGAGACCATGGCTGGCGAGGTGAGGTCGACGTCACGCATCATGTCCTGGGCGCTCGCCATGGTCGCGACGAGCGCGAAGCCAAGCGTCGTCAGAGCAACGGTTCGTCTCATCGTCAGGCTCCGCTGCCGGCCTGTTTAGCACACGCGCCGCGCGGCTGCCTATGAGACATCTCGCCCGGCGCGTTCGCCGCCCTGTTCACCCTGGGCTCGCCGCGCAAGCCCGGCCTTGATCGCGGCAATCGCGGCGTCGCCGCGTGCCTCGCGCGGGATGCCGATGGGTACCTCGGCCAGAATGCGCGCCGGGCGCGGCGACAGGAAGAACAGGCGATCGCCGAGGCGCACCGCATCGTCCAGGCTGTGCGTCACGAGTAGCGTCGTGACGGGCCGGCTGGCGACCAGCGTCGCGATCTCGTCGCGCAATCGGCCGGCCAGCGCGTCGTCGAGCGAGGCCAGGGGCTCGTCGAGCACCAGAATGTCCGGCTCGACCGCAAAGGCGCGGGCGAGTGCGACGCGGCGGGCCAGCCCCAGTGACAATTCGCCGGGGAAGTGGCTGCGATGCTGCTCCAGTTCGAGGATCCTGAACAGCTCGGACAGTTTTGCGTCGCTGATCCCGGGCGCCGCCAGCCGCACATTCTGCTCGACCGAGCGCCACGGCAACAGCCGCGGCTCCTGGAACACCATGCCGATGCGGGCGTCCGGCGGGCGCGAGATGGCCCCTTGAAAGTCGCGATCGAGGCCGAGGATGATCCGCAGCATCGTGCTCTTGCCGCAGCCGGACGGTCCGACCAGCACGCCGACCTCGCCGGAACCAAGCGCGAATTTGACCGGCGCGAGCACCTCGTGCGTTTCGCCCGCGGCACTCCTGAACGTTTTACCGGAGATATTGATCTCAAGCCGCACGGGGGCGCCACCTACTTGCGCGTGCCTCAAACGGCTGCACCAGCACCGTCTCGATGACGAGCACGACAGCAGCAAACGTCAGCGAATAGGCCAGCAGCCGCGGCGTGTCGAACAGCTGGAACGCGACCCCGATCTCGAAGCCGACGCCGTTCGGCCGCCCCAACAGTTCTGCAACGAGCACAATCTTCCACACCAGCGACAGTCCCGAACGTGCAGAGGCAGCGACATAGGGCGCAAGCTGCGGCAGCACGACGTGGCGGAACGCACGCCAGCGCGGCATCGCGAACACGGTCGCCATCTCGTCGAGCGAGCGGTCGAGCGCGCGGGTGCCTTCGCGCAAGGTGACGACGGCGGTCGGCAGCTTGTTGATGGCGATTGCCGTGATCGCGGCCGCTTCGGTCAGCCCGGCCCAGATATAGGCGAGCACGATCACGACCAGCGCCGGCAGGTTCAAGAGCAGGATCAGCCAGGGATCGCCGAGCCGGTCGGCGAGCTTCACCCGCCCCATCAGATAGCCGATGGCGCTGCCGAGCGACATCGCCAGCACGAAGGCGAGCGCGACGCGCGCGAGCGTGGCGCCGAGATGCAGGAACAGCGCGCCGCTCGATGCTTGGGCGATCATGACGTCGAGCACGGCCGGCGGGGAGGGCAGCTTTGGGCCCCCGACGAACAGCGCGGCGGTCCACCAGATCGCGAGAAACAGGGTAAACGAGATGAGACGCAGCACCTCAGTCTCCAGGGACTGCGTGATAGAAGGTACCGGGATCGAGCTCGGCCGCCGGCCCGACCAGATCGCGGCCGCCGGTCTCGGCCAGCACGCGGTAGAGCACGCGCGCGTCTGCCTCCTCGTCCGTAATGCTCCGGCGCGGAATGCCGTCGCGATAGCGGTCGCGGTAGGTCTTGAGCATGGTGGCGTCGGTCGTGCCGGTGAGCGGCGCGATCTTCTCCCAGGCCGCGTCCGATGTCACCAGCAGCTGCTTGGCCTTGCGGGTCATGGCGATGAAGCGTGCTACCGCATCGCGATGGCTCGCAGCCCAGCTCTCGTCGAAGACATAGCCGACCGCGGAGACCGCTCCCTTGGCGCCGAGATTCGGCAGAATGTCCTCGATGCCGGCGAGGCGCCGAAAGCCCTTGGCCTCCAGCTGGGCGCAGAAATTCCAGAAATTAAGGCTCGCATCCATCTCGCCGTCGAGCGTCTTGGCGGCGATCAGAGGTGGCGCGCCATAGGCGATGGTCGCCTCCGATTTCAGGTCGATGCCGTCCTGCTTCATCCGCGCTTGCAGCAGCAGCCAGCTCTTGTCGATCGGACCGCCGCCGACGGCGAGCTTGCGTCCCCTGAGGTCGGCGAGCGACTTGATCGGCGAGGCGGCCGGCACCATCACCGCGCCGAGCGCGCTGGAATAGGGATAGAAGGTCAGCTTGGCGCCGAGCGCGCGTTCGCGCGACACCCACAGCCAGTCCGACAGCATGATGTCGGCGTTGCCGGCGCGGAGCGCGATCTTTCCGGCTTCGGGGCTCGCAAGCTCGGTGACCTCCAACGACAGGTCGGCCTCCTTGTCGAGACCGCTGGCGCGGATCGTCGCCAGCTCCCAGGAGAACGTTCCGGTTTTCTGCACCGCAAGACGGATCGTGTCCGCGGCGCGGCTGGTTGCGACCTGTGTCAGCGCCAGCGTCACCGCGAGCGCAAAAGTTCGACCAAGAAATCTCGTCACCTTGTGAGCCGCTTCCTCGAAGGGAGTTCTTTTCAAGACAATACGCATAGCATAGCTTTCGTCGCAACCAGCGGGAGGACGCTCATGAATCTGGCGGGACAGCTACGACCGATTGTCGCCGCATTGGCGGTGCTGGCGGCGACCGCGTGCGTGGCGCGAGCCGAGGAAGCCAATGATTATCCCACCTCGGCGCGTGCCGAATATGTCTATGGCTGCATGAAAGCCAATGGTGAGAGCCGGCAGGCGATCGAGCAATGTTCCTGCTCGATCGACGTGGTCGCCTCGATCGTGACCTACGAGCGCTACGTCACTGCGGAGACCGCGCTCAGCATGTCCCAGGTCCGCGGCAATCTCGGCGTCCAGTTCCGCACCTCGGAGCAGGCGAATTCGGCGGTGAATGATCTAAGGCGTGCGCAGGCCGAGGCTGAGGTGAGGTGTTTCTAGCTGTGGCCGCGTAGACGGTGCTTTCCCTTCTCCCCTTGCGGGAGAAGGTGGCGCGAAGCGCCGGATGAGGGGGCCTGTCAGCATATTCGGTCGCGAGATGTGCGTGAACCCCTCACCCGTCCCGCCGCTACGCGGCGATCCACCCTCTCCCGCAACAAGGGGAGAGGGCAATTCAGCGTGCGCGGCGCCCCTCACGTCCCCGGCTTCTCCACATCCCACTCATTGCGGAACAAATGTCCGTCCGTGTCCTTGGCTTCCGCGCGAAAACGCTTGGCGCCGTTGGAGACGTAGGTGAAGCGCAGATTGGGATCTTCCGAGATCGAGATGCCGCCTTCCATCGAAAGCACGAGGCTGTCGTTCTGCGTGAGCTTCAACTGGTCGACGAAGAAGGCCGGGATATAGAGCTGTGTGACCTGGTCCATCTGGAGGCCGGAATTGTTGGGATGGCCGATCATGATCTGCGCTTCCCGGATGCGGCTGGCTGGCGCTTCTTCCCGCGCGAATTGCCGGTAGCGCATCTGGCCGAGCCGGTTGCTGGCTTCCTCGGCGTTCTTCCCCGCCGGCGCGGAGCAGCCGCCGGACGCCTTTACATAGGTCTTCGAGACATAGAGCTGGCCGTCACTGAGCTCGGCGACCGCATGCACGTCGGTATAATTGTTGACGCGCACGCGGGTGGAGATTTCCGTGACGTTGGCGTCGGGCCCGAGCTCGAACTTCGCCGCCATCGGCGCGGGGTTGCGGTCGATCACCAGTGTGATCGCGCGGATGCGGCGGCTGTCGCCCGGTGACAACTTGCTGCGCAGGGTCACGGGCACGATGGCCGCATCCTCGGCACGATACGGCATTTCGATGCCGATGACGTCGGCGCCGTCCTGCATCGGACGATTGCTGAAGATGTCCTGTACCAGGCCCGGCCAGGGATCATAGGCCTCCTCAGCGCGCGTTGGCGTGGCGAAGGCGATGCCGAGCAGCGCGGCGATCAAGGTCCGGCGGAGATTGTGTGCCATCATGGTCGTGGTCCCGCGCGGACGAAGCAGTAATCCCTGGGTCAGCGTAGCTGATCCCTGGGTCAGGATAGCTGATCCCATGGGGCATCGTAGCGCGCCCGCTACTCCCATTCAATTTCCGAAAATGCTGCGGTTGCGTTGCGGGCGTTGTAGTCGTCGAACAGCTCCCAATGCGGCCGTTCCGACGCGGCCGCCTTGTCCGCGGCCGCCCGGATCGGCTCGCCCTTCTTGTTGAGCGCGCGGACGTCGGACAGCAGCGTCGAGAGATAACGCCGTTCATCGGCCAACGCGGCAGGCCAGTCGCTCACGGGTCCGTGACCGGGAATGACCCGGACCGCCGGAGCGGTCTCCAGCTCCTTGAGGAGGGAGAGCCAGCCGCGGAGGCTGCCGTCCATCACCGGAATGTGGCGGAGAAAGACGAGATCACCCGCGAACAGGGTTTTCGTCGTCTCGTCGAACACGGTGAGGTCGTTGTCGCTGTGCGCAGCCGGCCAAGCCCGCAACGTCAGGCGGCGCGATCCGAGATCGAGCGTTAGCGTGTCCGTGACGAGCAGCGTGGGCGGCACGATCTTGACCGGGGAGATCAATTCGTCGCCCATGATGCGTCTAAAATTGTCGAGATAATACGGCCCGCGTGTCGCGAGCGCCTGCGGCAGCTTGCTATGGCCGACGAAGCTGGTTCCCTCAGTGACAAAGGCCGCATTGCCGAACACATGGTCGGGATGGCCATGGGTGTTGATGACGTAGCGGACAGGCTTGCTGGTGCGGGCCCGTACCGAGGCGAGCAGCGCCTCGCCTTCGCGCACGCTGCCCCCCGTATCGATCACGGCCACCGCGTCCTCGCCGATAATGAAACCGACATTGGCGATGGTGCCCTCGTTCTCCCGCGTCATCAGTGCGATGGCGCCGATATGGACGAAGATTCCCGGCGCGACTTCACTTACAGGCAATTCGGCCGGCCCGGCTCGTGCTAGCGTCGTCAGTCCCAGCAGGGACAAGGCTGCAATCATTGAAGCGACGTGAGACACTTTTCCGCCTCAGTCCAAGGGGTTTGCCGCATTGCACTGCAACAAGTCAAGCCAGCACAAAGTTGGCGAAACATGATGCGTCCGTGCGTTGCATGGATAGCATTCGGACAAAACATGGAGGAAGCGCGATGAAGGAGGCCGGACGACATCGTCGCTGGTTATTTTCGCTGTGTGTGATGGCGGCGTCTTGCGCGATCGGCGACGTTGCCCTCGCGCAAACGAGGGAAAGTGCCGACCTCTCGTTCGAGCTGGTCGACCCGAACGTGCTGCGCGTCTGTGCCGATCCGCGCAACCTGCCGTTCTCCAATGAAAAGGGTGAGGGGCTCGAGAACAAGCTCGCCGAGTTGTTCGCGAACAAGCTCCAGAAAAAACTCGACTATGTCTTCTTCCCGCAAGCCACCGGTTTCGTGAAGATGACGCTGGGCGCGCACCGCTGCGACGTCATCATGGGCTTTCCGCAGGGCGATGACCTCGTGCAGGGCACCAATCCTTATTACCGCACGAGCTATGCGCTGGTCGCGAAGACGGGCAGCGGGCTGGAGAACGTCGATACGCTCGAGGACTCCAGGCTGAAGGGCAAGCATGTCGGCATCGTCGCCGGCACGCCGCCAGCGACGAATATGGCGATTGCCGGTCTGATGAGCGACGCAAAGCCCTATCCGTTGATGATCGACACGCGCTTCGACAATTCGGCGCAGGCGATGATTGATGATCTCGCCGCCGGCAAGATCGACGCCGGCGTGCTGTGGGGACCGATGGCCGGCTTCTATGCGAAGAAGGCCGGCGCGCTTCACGTCACGCCTCTGGTCAAGGAAACCACCGGGCCGAAGCTGGTCTACCGCATCGGTATGGGCGTGCGGGCCGCAGACCAGAACTGGAAACGGCAGCTCAACAAGCTGATCCAGGAGAACCAGGGCGAGATCAACAAGATCCTGCTCGACTTCGGTGTGCCGCTGCTGGACGAGAGCGACCGGCCGCTCGGCGCGGAGACGGCCAAGAAGACGCCATGAGGCGGCCTCTTGCCGCTGCGCTCGTCGTTGCCGCGTTGGCGGTGCCGGCATTGGCGCAGCAGCAGCAGCCGTTCGAGCCCGAGGGTTTTCGCACCGACAATTACCGCGCGCCGGTGCCGGCGACGCTCGAAGGCGCGCGCGTGCTCACGACGGGGGAGGCGGAGACGATCTGGAGGGCGAAGGGCGGTGCCTTCATCGATGTGATGCCCCGCCCGCCGAAACCGAAGAACCTTCCAGAGGGCACAGTCTGGCGTGAGGCGCCGCGCAAGAACATCCCGGGCAGTATCTGGCTGCCGGATACTGGGTACGGCGCGCTCCCCTCGGCCATGGACGGCTATTTTCGCCGCAGCCTGGCGCAAGCGTCGCACGGCGACAAGGCTGCGCTGCTCGTGATCTATTGCCTGGCCGACTGCTGGATGTCGTGGAATGCCGCCAAGCGCGCGCTGGCTGACGGCTATTCCAATATCGCCTGGTATCCAGACGGCACCGACGGCTGGGAGCGCGCGAAGCTGCCCACCGAAGAGGCGCAGCCCGAGCCGCGCCCCGATCAGTAGTCATCGCCCGATCAGCGCTACTGCTTCTGGAGCTTCGTCAGCGTTCCGGTGCCGTTGGTGTCGGTCGCAGAGTAGCTCACCCTGTCGCCGGCATGGACGGTGTCGAGCATCGCGGCGTCCTTGGCCTTGTACTCCTGAAGCGCGCCGGCGCCGCCTGCGCTGCCGCCGACGGTTCCCTTCTGCGTTTGCTGGATCGAGATCGTGCCGTTGAGCCGGTCGATCCTGGTGACCATTCCGGTCATGTCGTCAGCAAAGGCGCTGGATGCGAGCATGGTGATGATCGCAGCGCCCGCGAGGATAAATCTTGTTGTTCCCATCAAGGCCTCCCGGCATTCGAGCTTCACTTCGACAAGACATCCAAGATCGATTTGGTTCCGGCAGATAGCGCGGCAAAGATTAACGATTGCGCGGAGATAGCGGGAACCTGTTGAGAGCCGTCAGCGAAACTGACGCTATTCCATTTCCTGCTGGATCAGGCGGCCGAGCGCAAACAGCCGCTGGTCGATCGCGGTCGGAACCTCGCAGACGAATCGCACCACATTGCGACGGTCCTCAAAAATGCGGGTCTCCCAGACCAACTGGTTGCTGAGCGCATCGACCTTGGTTTCGTCGCGCGGCGTCGCGCTCTGGAGCGACTGGAGCTGAATCGTCTCGTCGCGGATCTTGTCGGCGGCTTCGCGTTGCTTGCGGCTGACCCGTTCGAGCCCGTTCATGACCTGGGAGCGCTGGGCGTTGAGGGTGTCGAACAGGCCCGCGAACAGCAGTTTTGCATTTGTAGTCTTGTCGCTAGCCGAGCCCGTCAAGAATTCCTTGACCGACTTTTCGGCCTCGTCCAGCGGCGTCTTCCGCGCCGACAGCTTTGAGACCAGCGCGCTGACCTTCTCGTCGTCCTTCCACTTGTTCTGGACGTCGTCGAGCGCAGGGCCAGCCCATACGGCCGCGAGCGAGATGTCCGGAACTTTTGCCTGCGTGCACGGCCAGTCGGGATAGCGCGGATCGGCCGCGCGCGCGGCTGTACTCGCGACTGCGAGCGCCACGGCGGTCATGGTTACGATCCGGACCATCATCCTTCACCTCCCGCAGGGCCACGTCGCGCCAGCCCGCGCGAGGGATCATAGGCATAGATCGCCCCGATCATGAAGACGATTGTGCAGGTGGTGACCACGGCCAGCGAGATCCAGTTGATCTGTCCATACAGCGCGAAGCGGATCAGCTCGACTGCATGGGTGAACGGATTGGCCTCACAGACATAATAGAGATAGGGGCTGCCCTCCTGCACCCGCCACAGCGGGTAGAGCGCGGAGGAGGCGAAGAACATCGGGAAGATCACGAAATTCATCACGCCGGCAAAGTTTTCGAGCTGCTTGATGCCCGAGGAGATCAGCATCCCGAGCGAGCCCAGCATCAATCCGGACAGGATCAGCGCCGGTAGCACGGTGAGATAGCCTGATGGCGGAGGGGTGATGTCCCAGAACCAGGCGATCAGCAGGAATGCATAGACCTGGAGCAGCGACACTGCGGTGCCCGCGAGCAGCTTGCAGAACAGCAGGAACTCGCGCGGCAGCGGGCTCACGAGCAGCGTGCGCATATTGCCCATCTCGCGGTCATAGACCATCGACAGCGAGGACTGCATGCCGTTGAAGAGCTGGATCATCGCCATTAGCCCGGGTGCGATAAAGACCTCGTAGAGGATGTAGGTCTCGTAGGGCGGGATGATGGAGATGCCGAGCACCTGGCGAAAGCCTGCGGCAAAGATGAACAGCCACACCAGGGGCCGCACCAGCGCGGAGACGAAGCGCTCGCGCTGATGCAGGAAGCGCAGGCCCTCGCGCCAGACAATGCCGGTGAGGCAGGTCATGTACTCGGCAAACGAGAAACCGCGTGGCGTGTCGCGGGCGGTGATGCTGCTCATGCGCCGCCTCCCGGCATCACTTGCGCGCCGGTCAGGCGCATGAAGGCGGTGTTGACGTCCTGCGCGCCGGCTTCTGCAATCACGTGGCCGACCGGTCCTTGCGCCAGCACCTTGCCCTGATGCAGCACCACGAGGTCGTCGCCGGCCGTGATCTCGTCGAACAGATGCGTGGCCCAGAGCACGCCGATGCCTTGCTCCGTCACCAATTGGCGGACATGGCTGATGATGTCGGCGCGCGCCTTGACGTCGAGGCCGACGGTCGGCTCGTCCAGCAGCAACAGCCGCGGCCGGTGCAACAGCGCCCGTGCGATCTCGAGCCGGCGCATCTGCCCGCCGGAGAGATCGCGCACCTTGCTGCCGGCGCGATCGGCAAGGCCAATGCGATCGAGCAGTTCGGCGGCTCGCGCGCCAGCCTCGCGCCGGCTGATCCCGTGCAGCGCTGCGTGATAGAGCAGGTTCTGCGTCAGCGAGAGATCGAGATCGAGGGTGCGCGGCTGGAATACGACGCCGAGTAGCCGCAGCGCCTCGCCGGGCGTGCTGCTGACATCGTGCCCGAAAATGCCGACACGGCCGGACTGGATGCCGAACAGCCGCGTCACAAGCGAGAACAGCGTGCTCTTGCCCGCGCCATTAAGCCCGAGCAGCGCCGTGAAACTCGCCGGCGCGACGTTGAAGGAGACGTCGATCAGTGCCCGGCGCGGGCCATAGGCATGGCTGACGCCGTCGATCGACAGCGCCGGCACCGCGGCCGGATCGGCCTTTGGCGCAGTCTCGTGTGGTTCGGCGATGGGAGCAGGGCTTGTCATGGCGCGATCGTGATGCCCCAGGGCAGTTCGCCCACCTGAATGGTCTTGATCACCTTCTGCGCGGCAACGTCGATGACGGAGACATCGTTGGACACGCCGTTGGTGGTGAGCAGGTATTTTTCATCCGGCGTGAACGCCATGTGCCAGACGCGTTGTCCCACCAGCAGATATTTCGTCACCTTGCGCGTGGCGGTGTCGACCACGGCGACGCGGTTGGCTGGGCCGAGCGCGACGAAGGCGGTCTTGTCGTCCTTGGTCATGCCGATGCCGACCGGCTGGATCGCCTCGCGCCGCAGCCCCGGGATCTCGAAGGTGACCTTGCCGATCACCTCATGCTTTTTGGGATCGATGATCGAGACGGTGCCGCCGATCTCGGAGGACACCCACAGCTCCGAGCTGTCATGCCTGAACTCGGCAAAGCGCGGCCGCGCATCGACCAGCACGTTGGCGACGATCTGGCGCGAGCCCGTGTCGATGAAATGCGCCATGTTGGTGGTTTCCGAGGTGTTGATCAGCGTCTTGCCGTCGGGGCTGATCGTCATGCCCTCGGGCTCGACGCCGACCTGGATATCGCCAAGGCGCGCGCGCTTCTCCAGGTCGATCACGGTCACCGTGTTATCGTTCTCGTTGGCGACATAGAGGATCTTGCCGGCGGCGTCCTGGGCGAACAGCTCGGGGTCGGGGCCGGAGGGCAGGCTGTCCACGATCGCTTGCGTCTTGGCGTCGATCACCTGGATGGTGTCGTCGTCGCCGACCGCGACCATCACGAACTTGCCGTCGCGCGTGAACTCGATGCCGCGCGGGCGCTGGCCGACCTTGATGGTCTTGGTCACCGTCCAGCTCTCGGTGTCGATCACCGACACTGTGTTGCTCTTCTCGTTCGAGACATAGGCGATGAATGCATGCGCCGGCGCCGCCGCGAGCGCCAGTCCGGCCAGCAACCCAACACGCCACATGCGCAACATCCGCATCCTCATTTCAGCTTGCATTTGCTCTCCGGGCGGTCGTAACCGAGCGTATCGAGCTCCGAGACCTGGTGCAGGAATCCTTCCTGCGGCGATACCGACACCACCATGCGGCCGTCGACCAGGAGGATCGGCTGGCGAAGCTGCAGGTTCCAGTCGCGCAGGGTCAGCTTTGTGCCCTTGAAGGCTGCCACGGAAAAGTCCGGTCCCCTGATGAAATCGGTGACCTTCTTGACGTCGCCCGAATTGGTGCGCGAGGTGGCTTCACCGATCATGCGCACCGCCGTCCAGGCCTGCATGTCGAGCGCGGTCATGCGGCGCGAATTCAGCTTGATGAAGCGGTTCTGCATCTGGATCGCGCCCCACTGGTCCTGCGCCGCGTCCCAGCTCCGCGGCACAAGGCCGGCCGAGCCTGCCACAGGCCGCGGATCCCAGGTGCGGTAGGGCAGGTAGGCTGCGAATACCTCGCTCTCGTCGGCGGCGACCAGCACGTCATAGGCCGGCGCAGCTTGCGTAAACACCGGCATCTGGCGCTGGATCAGGGTCACGCCGCTATCGGTGCGGCGCGCGCCGCCGGCGTCCTCGAAGTGGCGCTCCTGCACGATCTTGGCGCCGAACCGCGTCGCGGCGCGGCGGAGCGCATCGGCGAACAGCTTGTCCTCGTCATGCGAGCCGACCACGAGCAGCCAGCGCTTCCATTGCTTCCACACCAGATACTGGCCGAGCGCATCCGCCAGCATCGATCGCGTCGGCGCGGTGTGGATGACGTTGGCGCGGCAGTCGGCCTCGCGCAGCCGCTCGTCGATCGCGCCGGCGTTGAACAGCAGCGTGCCGCGGTCGCGCAAGGCATCGGCGACCTTCAGGAGCGCGTCCGCCGGCAGATCGGCGACGATGAGGCTGTTGCGCGCGGCGAGGTCGGTCGCGGCCTGCACCACATCCTCGCCTTCCCTGATGCGGCGCTCCTCCAGCGCAAAACGCTGGTTGAGGAATTTTCCGGTGGTGTTGTTGTCCTCGATCGCGAGCCGCGCACCGGCGACGCCGTCATTCTCCGCGGGCTGCTCGATCAGCGACAGCGTCGATCTGGTGCCGGCGACGCCGAGATAGCCGACGCCGATCTGGACCGGGTCCGCCGCGAGCGCTTGCGGCGCGGCCAGACTCAAGACGATCAGGCCAGGCAACCATCGGATCATGCTTCCTCCGTACGTCTCCCCGGCTTGACCGCAGGTGGAGAATTGTTTCTCCTAAAGCATGACCGATTTGGCCCGGCTTGCAACCCCGCATTTCGTCCTCGTCCTCGCGCGCGCGATGGCTGGAATCACGTTCATGCGAGCGCTGCTCTCGATTATCGTTTTGCTGTTGACGGCGTCAGTCGCGTTCGCCGATCCGCCGAAGCTTGCGGTGTTCGACTTCGAGCTGATCGACACCAGCCTTCCCGGTGAGTTCTACGGCTCGAAGCCGGAGCTGGAGCGCCTCGACCGCATCAGCGAGCAGCTCCGCAAGGCCTTGGCGGATTCAGGCAGGTTCCAGATGCTCGACATCGGGCCTGTCAGGGATGCCGCCCGTCACAGCAATTTGTAGGTCTGCGGCAACTGCGATCTCAAGCTCGCCGGGCAATTGGGCGCGGACCTCGAGATCACCGGCATGGTGCAGAAGGTTTCGAACCTGATCATCAATCTCAACATCTACCTGCGCGACGTGAAGACCGGCAACATGATCACGGTCGCCAGCGCCGACATGCGCGGCAACACCGACGAGTCCTGGTCCCGCACGATGAGCTATCTCATCCGCAATCGATTGCTGGCGCCGAATTACGGGAAGCCGGAGTAGCTTCTTCGCCTCTCCGCGCTTGCGGGGAGAGGCCGGAATTTGCGTGAGCAAATTCCGGGTGAGGGGGACTCTCCGCGAATCGAACTTTCACCGTCTTTGCGGACGCAGCCCCTCACCCCAACCCTCTCCCCGTAAGAACGGGGAGAGGCAGAAGAGAGAGCGACCTCACCCCTTCAATCTCTCCGCGTGCCAGTGCAGGTGGTCGCTTATGAAGGTCGAGATGAAGTAGTAGCTGTGGTCATACCCCGCCTGCCGCCGCAGCGTCAGCGGGATGTTGGCCTTGGTGCAGGCGGCTTCCAGCAGCTCGGGGCGAAGCTGCTCCTTCAGGAAATTGTCGGCATCGCCGACGTCGATGAGAAAGCCCGAAAACTTCGCGCCGTCCTCGATCAGCGCTACGGTGTCATGGCTGCGCCAGGAATCCTTGTTGGGACCGAGATAGCCGGTCAGCGCCTTGATGCCCCAGGGCACCTGCGACGGCGCCACGATCGGGGAAAACGCACTCGCCGCGCGATAGCGGTGCGGGTTGCGCAGCGCCACCGTCAGCGCGCCGTGACCGCCCATCGAATGGCCCATCACCGATTGCCGCTTCGCGTCGACCGGAAAAGTCTTCGCCACGAGTTTCGGCAGCTCGTCGGTGACATAGCTCCACATGCGATAATTGCGTGCAAAAGGTTCTTGCGTGGCGTCGACATAGAAGCCGGCGCCGAGGCCGAAATCATAGGCGTTGTTGGCATCGCCGGGCACGTCGGGCCCGCGTGGGCTGGTGTCGGGCGCGACGAAGATCAGGCCGAGCTCGGCGCAGGCGCGGCGGAATTCGCCTTTCTCGGTGACATTGGCATGCGTGCAGGTGAGCCCGGAGAGATACCAGACCACGGGCAGCTTCGCGCCGTCCGCATGCGGGGGAACATAGACCGAGAACACCATGTCGGTTCCGGTCGCCTGGCTGGCATGGCGGTACACGCCCTGCATGCCGCCATGGGATGTGTTGGTCGAGACAGTCTGAATCGTCATGCCTTGGGCTCCGTGGCATCTAACCACATCAACATTGCAACGCTTGTGTGACCGAATTTGTGGCGGCTGTCGCGCCAAGTCGGACGCTAAGTCAGGCCACGCCGCTGTCGATCGCCAGCCGCACCAGCTCGACCGAGGTCTTGACCCCGAGCTTCTGTCGCATGATCGAGGAGGTGTTGGCGACCGTCTTGTAGGACGACTGCACCAGCCAGGCGATCTCGGACAGGCTCTTTCCGGCGCTAAGCAGCCGCAAAATCTCCATCTCGCGCGCGTTCAGCTTCGACAGCGGGTTTTGCGCCAGCGTAGGCCCGGCGAAGGCGATGCTGCGCGCGATCGCGCTCGGGAGATATGTGCCGCCGTTGCCGACGGTGCGGATCGCTTCGACAAGATCGTCGGGGTCGCCGGTCTTGGAGACATAGCCCTTCGCCCCGCACTCGATCGCGCGCGCGGCGAAGGCGGCATCGTCGTTCATGCTGAACATGATGATGCGGGCCTCGGGCGCGCGGTCGAGGATGCGGCGCGCCAGCTCGAAGCCGGAGACGGTTGGCAGGTTGATGTCGATCACGCAGAGGTCGGGGCGCTCGACGATGAACACGCATTCGCCGTCTTCGGCGTCGGCAGCCTCCAGGATCTCGATCTCGCCTTCGTCAGCCAGCACGGCGCGGCAGCCGGAGGCGACGATAGGATGATCGTCGACGATCAGAATTCGCATAGGCGTTCCCCGCGACAGCGTCCCGGCCTGCTTCGCGCTGCGTGATCCAACGAGACGCATGTGAGCGCGTCTCATGTCGGGTCATGCAACCCGGCCAGGATTGCTGTACGCTTTCGATTAGATATCGGGCGCTTCGGGTCTGTCAACGTTATCGGGCAGGGCGGGCAAACCTTCGCGGGGCACGGGCGATACCAATGTGGCAAAACCTATCCTTGCGCGGGCGCATCAACCTCCTGCTGGCGCTGCTGCTGGCGCTGGGGCTCGCCGTCAACATCGGCCGCCAGGTCGCGGAGGCGGGCCCGCGCGTGCAGGCCGAGGACCAGAGCGTGATCCGGCTCGCGCGCGAGTTCATCGAGATGATCGTTGCGGACCTCAACGAGGCGCCTGATCCGGACGCCAGGCTGAACCAGATCACGCGCGATCTTAGCCGCCTGCGCCATGTCAGCATCGCGCTCAGGGACGGCGCCGGGACCCCGCTGACGCCGCCGCGGGCCGAGGAAGACGACGACACCCGCGGCCCGCCGGCTTGGTTCGTCAGCCTGGTCCATCCCGAGCAGACCGCGGTCAGCGTGCCCGTCAGGGTCTACGGCAAGCCGGGCTCGCTCGTGATCACCTCGCACCCCAACGACGAGATCGCCGAGATCTGGGACGCTATCGTCACGCAGCTCGAGGTCGGTTCGGTCATCGCGCTCGCGCTGTTCCTGGTGATGATGATGGTGGTCGGCCGGGCGCTCGCGCCGCTTCGGTCATTGGCGCAAACGATGGCCGAGCTTGAAGGAGGTCGTTACGACGCGCGCGTCATGCCGGGCGGCGCGCCCGAGCTGGCCGCGATCTGCACCAAGCTCAATCATCTGGCGGCGACGCTCGGGGAGGCGGTCGAGGACAAGCGGCGTCTGGCCGAGCGTACGGTGTCGCTCCAGGACGTGGAGCGCAAGGAAATCGCGCGCGAGCTGCATGACGAATTCGGGCCGTATCTGTTCTCGCTGCGCGCGCATGCGAGCGCGCTGGCGAAGCTTGCGGACGGGCGTGCGCCGAGCGCGGAAGCCGTGCGCAAGCACGGCAGCGCCTTGCTGGAGCAGATCAACGCGCTTCAGCAATTCACCCGACGCGTGCTGGAGCGCTTGAGGCCGGTCGGCCTCGCCGAGCTTGGCCTGCGGCAGGCGCTCGAATCGCTGTCGCGGCTGTGGCGGGAATCGCATCCCGAGGTCACGATCGAGACCACGATCTCGTCAGCGCTCGGCCCGACCGGCGAGACCGCCGACCTCACGATCTACCGCATCGTGCAGGAGGCGCTCACCAACGTGTTCCGTCACGCCGGCGCGACCTCGGTCAATGTCGTCATCGAGCCGGTTGAGCCGCCGAATCGCGACGGCCGCGGCTGCGCCCGGGTGCGGGTCAGCGACAACGGCCGGGGCATGGAGCCGGGCCAGAAGCTCGGCTTCGGCCTCGTCGGCATGCGCGAGCGGATTCTGGCGCTGGGCGGGACGCTCAGCGTCGCCTCCGGCGAGAGCGGCGTGACCGTGGAGGCGCTGGTTCCGACGGCGCCGGCCTGATCGCATTGAAGGCGATCGGGAATAATTCCCGAATTCTTCGGGAAAATGGGCGCCGATATCGCCCGACCTTTTGTGGCTGGCGCGCGTGTGACGGCCGACTACACTCGTCTCAACCAAACGGCGAAATTCAAAGCAGCCGCAAAAGACAAACTTGTGTATTTGCGGATGGGACGGCAGGGATGGGCGTGCGAAGGCTGTTGATTGCCTGGGTATCGACGGGGCTGGTGTCTGGCGTCGTCCTCGGGACGGGCGCCGGGGCCGCGCAGGACGAAGAGACCAACGTTCAAAACCTGCCCGCAATCGAGGTGGTGGCGCCACAGCCCACCCCGCGGCGTAGCGCGCCGCGAACGCCGGCCCGTTCCGCGAGCTCCGCGAAGCCCAACAACAGGCTTTACGTCTACCCGACGTCGCCGGGCACCGGCAGAGGTCTCGAGGTCGACAAGGTTCCGTCGGCGATCAACGCCGTCGACGCCAACCAGATCAAGCGCACGGGCTCGCTGAACGTCACCGACGCGCTGCGCGACAACATCGCCGGCGTCAACATCAGCGAGGTCACCGGCAATCCGTTTCAGCCGGATGTCGAATTCCGCGGCTTTGTGGCCTCGCCCGTGACCGGGACGCCGCAAGGCCTTGCCGTGTACCAGAACGGTGTCCGCATCAATGAAGCCTTCTCCGACGCCGTCAACTGGGACTTGATCCCCACGGCCGCGATCAGGTCGGTCACTTTGGTGACCAACAATCCCGCCTTCGGCCTCAATGCACTGGGCGGCGCGATCAACCTGCAAATGAAGGATGGGTTCACCTATCAGGGCGCCGAGATCGACACCATGGGCGGCTCGTTCGGCCGCATCCAGGGCTCGGCGCAGTGGGGCAAGCAGGTCGAGAAGAACTACGCCGTCTATGCCGCGCTCGAAGGCCTGCACGACAACGGCTTCCGCAACTTCTCACAGTCGGACGTGCGGCGCTTCTACGGCGATGTCGGCTACAAGGCCGGCGACAGCGAATTCCACGTCAACATGGGGCTCGCCAAGAACGATTTCGGCGCCAGCGCCACCGTTCCGGCCGAGCTGCTGGATAAATATTGGGGCGCGACCTACACGACACCGCAGACCACCAGCAATCGCGTCGGCTACCTCAACCTGACCGCAAAGGCTGACGCGACGCCGACCTGGACGCTCGAAGGCACGGCGCATGTGCGCAGGTTCGAGCAGAAGCACGTCGACGGCAATCCGACCGACGTGCAGGAGTGCGCAGCTGCGGGGCTGCTGTGCTTCGGCAATGACACCACGCCTACGAATGGCGGGAACGGCGCGCAGCTCGCCAATCCCTTTGCGTCTGGAACGATCCTCGGCGAGATCGACCGGGGCTCGATACGTTCGACCAGCTTCGGCGTATCGGGGCAGGCCACGAATGTCGATCAACTGTTCGGGCACGACAACCGCTTCGTGGTTGGGTCGACCTATGACGCCAGCGTGACGCGCTACAATGCCACCGCCGAGATCGGTTCGATCGGAGAGAACTATGTCGTCAGCGGCAGCGGCGTCTTCTTAGGGCCTACCGGCACGCCAGACACCGGCCTTGCCGGTCCTGTCTCGCTGCGGACCGTCAACCGATATAACGGTCTGTACGCGATGGACACATTCAACGTCACGAACGCGTTCGCCATCACGGGCGGCGGACGCTTCAACGTGGCGCGCATCTCGCTGGAGGATCAGCTCGGGACCGCGCTCAACGGCGATCACATCTTCACCCGCTTCAATCCGGTGATCGGCGGCACCTACAAGATCACGTCCGAGCTGACGGCCTATGCCGGCTATTCCGAGGCCAACCGTGTGCCGACACCGCTGGAGCTCGGCTGCTCCGATCCGAACAATCCCTGTCTCATTGCGGCGTTTCTGGTCTCCGACCCGCCGTTGAAGCAGGTGGTGTCGAAGACCGTGGAAGCCGGCTTCCGCGGCACCAAGGAGTTGAACATCGGCTCGCTCGGATGGAAGATCGGCGGCTTCCGCGCCACCAATTACGACGACATTCTCGCCATTCCCGTTCCCGGACGCACCGGCTTTGGCTATTTCTCCAACGTCGGCAGGACACGGCGGCAGGGGCTCGAGGCCGAGGTCAACATCAAATCCCCGACGCTTCAGTTCCAGGCGAGCTACGCGTTCGTCGATGCCCGCTTCCTCGACGCATTGACCCTCGGCTCGAACAGTCCGTTTGCCGACGCCGACGGCAACATCCAGGTCATGCCCGGCAACCAGATCCCCGCGGTCCCGCGCCATCGCGTCAAGCTCGGCATCGACTATGCCGTGACCGACGCCTGGAAGGTCGGCGGCAACGCGCTCTACGTCTCCAGCCAATATGTGGTCGGCGACGAGTCCAACCAGTATGCGAAGCTGCCGTCCTACACCGTGTTCAATCTCCACACCTCCTATCAGGTGACGAAGGACGTTCAGCTTTACGGCAAGGTCGATAACGTCTTCGACAATCGGTATGCGACGTACGGACAGTTCTTTGACAGGACCGCCTTGCCTAATTTCACCAGCGGCGGCGCCGACTTCAGCGACCCGCGTTCACTGAGCCCGGCCAGGCCGCGCGCGTTCTATGCGGGGATGAGGGTGACGTTCTAGGACTGCGTGCGGGGGCCCGATCATCCTCTACGGTCCTTCCGCTAGACCCGCGAGCGCCATCGCTGCTCTGAGTTCATGCACCGTCGCTGTTCCCCCGCCGGCAGCCTGGAACGCCAGAGGGGCCGGATTCAGCGGAAGCCGCGTCACGTTGGCCGGGCCGCGTGGCGGCTCGAATATCATCGCCTGGCTTGCGCCGAATGGAATCCGATCGAGCTGCCGAATGGCGCTGCGCATCTCGCGCAATCCCGCATTCAGAGGCATGGCAAGGGGCCGCTGATCAGACCAGACGCCAAGCGCGCGGGCTGCGTCCGGCAACCCGGCTCCGGTCTGCCATGGATGGCCGATGGGCTGCGCCGTATCCTTCAGAATTTGGAACAGCCGTTCGACCCGGTGGGCATCCTTGGCGATGAAGGTGCCCTTGAAGTCGGCGTGGTCGGCGAGGATCAAGGCTGCAAGCGCGGCAACGTGAGCCGCTGCGAGCGAGGTGCCGTCGCAGACGGCGTAGCCGTCCGGTGACTGGCAGGCAATGACCGCAACGCCGGGCGCGCACAGGTCGAGTTCGGACCCGCGGCAGGAAAACGGCGGTACAAACAACCCGCCCGCCGCCGCAGTGGCGGCTGCGGCCTGCGCCGCCTGCGGACTGTCTTCCGGGAAGCTTCCCATCCGTCCGACCGCACCGACTGCCATGACATGCGGGGAACAGGCCGGAAACAGTACGTCCTCTCCGGAGTTGCCGGCAGCGGCAATGATGCTGACGCCTTGCTGCTTGGCCATGGCAATGTGCTGCTCAACCAGCACGGAGCCGCGCTCGCAACCGACTCCGACGTACGCCACGTCGATGCCGTTTTGCAGGCAATCATCGAGCGCCGCGATCAGGTCGCTGCAACGGGCATCTAGGGGAAGCTTGCAAACATGCAGCTCGCTGTCCGGGGTGTAGCCGCGGATGCCGTGATCTGCCTGCGCAGCCGCATTGATGATGCCTGCGCAAGGCGAGCCGTGGCCAGTGACGTCCTTCGACCATGAGCGATCTTCGCCACTTCGGGCATCGATACCGTGCTTGATGTCAACCAATTGCTTGTGGCTGGTCGCCACGCCGCTGTCGATGAGCGCGATCTTGACGTCAGCTCCACGGCAGTGGCCGGGAATCTGATCGAAGCGCATCGCTTCGCCGCCCCAATCCAGCCGGCCAGGTAGCGGCAACGGTTTCAGGGTGAGGGTGTTCACCGCATCGGCCTCGATATTGGGCTGTTGTTGCCACAAACCCCAATGGCCGGAGCGTGCGCTGACGAAAATGGCGGCGATTGTTTCCGGCATTTCGTCCCGCAGAGTCAGATCGACGTTGCCATCACGGTCCGTCCGTCCCTGAACTGACGCCTGCTCGCCGACGAGCTGCACAGTTGCTTGTTCCACAGGCGCACCTGCTTCGCTGAGGACCCGGATCGTCACCTTGAAGTCCGGCCCGAGCGCGGTCATCGTCGTGGCCGCCGGCATGAAAGAGGAGGCCGGGCGGGCAAAGGACGCAGCTCGCAGATGGCTGTCCGGCTCGATGATCAAGCTGCCGGCCGTGGAGCGGCGCAACGCGGCGGCGGTTTCGTCAGGCATGCGCACGATCGCAATTGGCGGGCCACTGACGCCGCGCTGGTCATGGGTCCACAGGATGTTGCCGAACTGGTTGAGTTGTTCGGCCAGCGTTTGAGCGCTGACGCCGGGGCCCGCTGGCGCGATCATGTATTGAGTGCTGCGCGCTGGTTTACGTCGATTGTCGCTCGAGGTCGGTCGCGCATCATCTGGACTTGTTGCCATGGCGTCGCCTCCTTTGATTTCAGTGGATAGAAGATTGCGTGCGATCGATCGAGGCCTGTCGCAGCAACGGAAGGCGGGGATCGGCCGCGCGGGCGGCTTCGATCGCGCGATAGGCGAAATAGATCAAGTTGAAGGCCTGCGCAAAATCCCGCTCGGTAAACTTGTTGGCTGCCTGGGTGACGATCGAGATGCAGTTTTCGAGGCCGGCATGCTGTGCCGCGTTGGCCTCGAGATAGGCAGAGAGCGAGCGCAGTGATTCTGCGATCATGTCTCCGATCATGTTTTCCGCCGCCTGATGTTCGAGCACCGGGTTCGGCATCGGGAAGTTGCCGGGCACGGTTCGGAACGGCTGCTCGAACGTTTGCGACTGCAGGCGCAAGAGCAGCGGCATCAAATTGCTGAGCAGGCCCACGAGCTGCTGAATGTCTGGGTAGTGGCGCTGTGACGCGGATGCGGCGGAGGGATTAGAATCCGACATGAGGGTTCTCCTTCGGAGGAAGCGTGCGCAACGGCAGGCGCGACCGCCGCTTTGGGCGGCGGTCGCGCCTTACCGCGCGGTCAGATCATCCGCTGCTGGCCGTAGGCCTGAAGGTTGCCGATGACCTGGGGTATGACGCCGATCAGCTGGCGGGTGATGTCGGCGACGTCTTGCTGCGTCAGTTGTCGCTGCTGGCCAAGGCCCGTCGGACCGCCGAATGCCGCCTGGAACTGCGGCGCGCCGAACTGCGTACCCCACATCTGCGCTGGCTGAGTCTGCGTGGGATAGCCGAGACCGAATTGACCCTGACCGGGACCGCCGTGCATGGCCGAATGCTGCATTTGGGGCTGGCTTTGCAGCATTCCCACGATCTGCGGCACGATGGGTAGGATCTGCCGCACGACCTCGCTCACGTCTTGCGGACTTAGCTGCCGCGGCGCCTGGCCGTAAGCCGCATAGCCCATTCCTGCGAATGGAGTTTGAGCTTGCGCGAGAATTTGAGGCAGCGCCGGTACCAATTGCCGCACGACCTCATTCACGTCCTGCTGCGAAAGCTGGCGCTGTTGTCCGCCCCAGGGCTGTTGACCCCCGCCCATTTGCCCGCCGCCCCAGCCGGGGCCATATCCAAACGCGCCAAAGGTCGGCTGACCGCCGAACTGCCCGTATTGCTGTCCATAGGCCGCCTGGCCTAATCCAAGACCGCCACCTCCATACTGTTGGCCGCCTTGCGAACCGAATGCTCCCGATCCCCATTGTTGCGGACCGAACTGTCCGAATGGCGAACCATGCGCGAGGTTCTGTTGCAGGGTGTCATAATACGTCATCGCTTGGCCTCCTTGCGATGGTTGGTGCCCTCAGCCCGAAATCCTGCCAAGGCCGGTCGCATGCGCGACCCCTTCGCGGGCAATAACGGTTCGTCACGCCGGTGCGACGGCGTTGGACCTTCAAGTTCAAATGCTTGGCACGGAAGTCTCAGCCGCAAGCAATATCACCCGCCTGGAAGGCGCGAGTTGCGTCCCCTCAAGGTGACAAGCCGACGGTAAGATGTTTTAGAGCGGCAAAATGATAGCCGTCGAAAAAGGTGGGAGCGGATTTTCCTCGCTGGCACGGTGGCCAGCCATTTATCATTTATGTCTTACGTCCGCTCGAACGCTTGGCAATTATGCTGGTTACTCCCCAGTTCTGCAATGAGCAGAGACGCGAAAAACGTTCTTACGTCGAAATAGTTTCGCGAAAGCGCGGCGATATTTTGGCGGCGATCGAACTCCGCAAAAATTTCAAGCCGCGCGGATTTTCGTCAGCACTCTTTGCCTGGTCAGCGAGCCTTCCGATGTGCATCGGTGTCAACGTCAGCGAATGCTAATAGGCGAGGTTGAGCAATGTGCCGACGCGCTCGGAGGTGGCGGGATGGCTGCGAAGCAAGCGCACCGGATCATGCACGAATGCGGACGTGCGGCTTGGTGCAGAGCCGGTGTGATGGCGCTCCAGCTTGTCGAGTGCGGCGATGAGCGCTCGCGAGTCGCCAGTCAGTTCGAGCGCCGTTGCATCTGCATCCAGTTCGCGAACGCGCGACAGAGCAAGTCCGAGGAGCTGGCCGAGAGTTGGTGCTGCGCTCAGCAGCATCGCCAATGGCCGGCTTGATGTCATGCCACCGTGATGATGGCTGGTTCGCAGCAGCGCGAGACCAGCGAGCGAGGTCCAATCGATCGCGCGTCGCAACGCTGTCGCCCAGCCCATCGTCCAGGCGTCATTGTTGCGGATATGAGCGACTTCATGGGCTAATATCCCGGCAATTTCGTCGCGCGTCATGCCGCGTAGCAGGCCTTCGGTCAACACGATGGCACTGCGTTCCGGTCCGCCGAGTGCATAGGCATTCATGTCGCGCGGTGCCGGCAGACAATAGAGATCCGGCAGTTGCACCAGCCCGGCCCGGCTGCAAACTTTTGTCAGAATGGCGAACAGGGCCGGCACCTCGGCAGGGGACAGCAGGCGGGCACCGAACCAGCGATACACGTTCTCGCGCGAGATGATCGCTTCGTCGGGACGCGGCGTGCTTCCCAACAGCGCCCGCCGCATGCCCTCGGCTCCGCCGACGCTCCAGCCGCAGACGGCGAGCAGCAATGTCATGGCAAGGATCGCCAATTGAGATGATTGATGGTTCGCAGCCTGATGGGCGTGCCGCCGATGCCGGAACCGCCACTGGTCTCTCGAGCTCAGCTCGATACGGCATCGCAGGAAGAGGCCTGCCTCTCCCGACGGCCAGTGGATCTCCGCGGTGACGGTAGGGCCGCACCGTAAAACACGCAGCATCTCTCGCGGCGCATGTCGCACCAGAGCGAACGAAATGCCTGGCGTAAGGCCGGCAACGACATCTTGGCCGTGCCGATCACCACGTAACGCCATCGGGCTTACGCCAGCGTGAATCACCCCTGTCCCCTCGTGCGCCTTCAAAGCGAAAAGTTACGGATCTCCCGGTGCCTTGTCATGCGAGTTTCATGCCTTGGACACAGAAAGTCCCGGTATCCACACGGGCGCGTCCGATTCGCTTCGGTGCAAGCCGTCCGGATGAGACCTTAGGAACCGGGTTCTATCAAGCTAAACCATGGTTTGGTCCGATAATGCCTTTTCGGCGCTCCACGTCGGAGACGACAGATGTGAGCGTCGGTTGCAGTCGAGACAACCAGGGACGTCGCTTCTCAAATCGGTCGGAACTGTTCATTGTGCCGGCCCGAAACGATGGAAGCGGAGCAGCAACAATGTCGGACAAGCTCTCGCGTCGCCAGTTCGCGAAGATCGCGGGATTGTCCGCAGCCGGGATAGCCAGCCCCCTCGAGGTCGCCGAGGCCAGACCGGACTCGGCGCCGCGTGGCGGCAGCGACTTCCCGGCGGGCTTCGTCTGGGGCACGGCGACCTCGTCCTATCAGGTGGAGGGCGCCGTCAACGAGGACGGGCGAGGGGCCTCGATCTGGGACAGGTTCGCCCGTATCCCCGGCAAGATCGAGGACGGCTCCACTGGCGACCGCGCCAACGAGCACTATCACCGCTACAAGGAGGATATCGCGCTCATCAAGGAGCTCGGCTGCAAGGCCTACCGCTTCTCGGTCGCCTGGCCACGTGTGTTTCCGAACGGCGACGGCAAGCCGAACCCGAAGGGGCTCGACTTCTACAATCGCCTTGTCGACGAGCTCCTGAAGAACGACATCGAGCCGTGGCTGACGCTCTATCATTGGGACCTGCCGCAATCGCTCCAGGACCGCTTCGGAGGCTGGCGCTCGACGGAGACCTGCAAGATTTTTGGCGACTACGCGGCCTATGTCGCCGAGCATCTGACCGATCGCGTCAAGAACGTGTTCACTCTGAACGAGAGCGGCCGCTTCGTCCATTTCGGCTATGGCATCGGCATCGACGCGCCGGGCGTGACGCTGCCGCAAGCCGAGGTCAACCAGATCAGGCACAACAGCGCGCTCGCGCATGGGCTCGCGGTGCAGGCGGTGCGCGCCCATGGCCGCCGCGGCACGCGTGTCGGTCCGGCCGAGAACATCGATGCCTGCGCGCCCGCGATCGACACGCCCGAGAACGTCCGCGCTGCCGAGATCGCGCTGCGCGAGATGAATGCCGGCTATCTCAACGTCATCATGGAGGGACGGTATACCGACGCCTTCCTCAAATTCGCGGGCGCGAACGCGCCGAAATTCACCGACGCGGAATTGAAGATCATCTCTTCGCCGGTCGATTTCCTCGGCCTCAACATCTACGCGCCGCAGAACTACGTGGTGGCTTCCGATGAGGGCACGGGCTTCATGCCGCTGCCGATTCCAAAATCGTTTCCGCACATGAATTCGGACTGGCTTCGCGTCGGCCCCGAGACGCTCTACTGGGTGCCGAAGTTAGCTGCAAAAATCTGGAAGACGGACGCGATCTATATCAGCGAGAACGGTACCTCCGGTGAGGACCAGGTCATGCCCGACGGCAAGATCTACGACACCGACCGGATCATGTACCTGCGCAACTATCTATCGCAGCTCCAGCGCGCCACCGCCGAGGGCGTGCCGGTGCGCGGCTATTTCCTCTGGAGCCTGATGGACAATTTCGAATGGGTGTTCGGGCTCAACAAGCGCTTTGGCCTCTATCACGTCAATTTCGACACGCAGGTCCGCACGCCAAAGCTCAGCGCCAGCTTCTATCGCAACGTGATCGCGAACAACGCGGCGGGGGTGTGATCTTCGCCTTTCGCCGCAAGCGGAGCGAACTAAAGCGAAATTGCGCGATTGCCGTTGTTTTGCCCGACCTATCAATTGGTTCGCGGGCGTCACCGCGCCTCGTCCGGCAACCGCGTTTCTACTTTGCATGGGGTTGTTTTTCACTTTTTTGCAAAGAAGGAGCGCGCCGGCGCGCATTGACTCCGTTCTCCCCCTGATTCAAAACGACCCCAATCATTCAAAAAGAGGATAACGCCAATGACCGATGCACTCATCATCGATGCCTGCCGGACCCCGCGGGGCGTCGGCAAGGCCGGCAAGGGGGCGCTGTCCGGCATTCATCCGCAGCAATTGGGGGCGACCGTGCTGCGCGCGCTCGCCGACCGCACCGGCATCAACACCGCCGACGTCGACGACATCGTCTGGGGCTGCAGCGCGCAGGTCGCGACCCAGAGCGGCGATCTCGGGCGGATGTCGGCGCTCGATGCCGGCTATGACGTGCGCGCCAGCGCTGTGACGCTCGACCGCTTCTGCGGCTCCGGCATCACCAGCGTGAACATGGCGGCGGCCTCGATCATGTCGGGTACGGAAGACCTCGTCATCGCCGGCGGCTGCGAGATGATGTCGATGGAGGGACGCCGCGGCGGCCCGATGATGATGGACAGCGGCAATCTGCGGCTGCGCGCAAGGCATCCGCAGTCGCATCAGGGTGTCTGCGCCGATGCGATCGCGACCATGGAAGGCATCACGCGGCAGGACGTCGATGCGCTCGGGCTCGAAAGCCAGAAGCGCGCGGCGCATGCGATCGAGCACGGCCATTTCAAGAAGAGCCTCGTGCCCGTCCATCGCGAGGACGGCAGCCTCGCACTCGACCGCGAAGAGTATCCGCGGCCGCAGACCACGATGGAAGGGCTCAGCAGCCTCAAGCCCGCATTCCCCGCGATTGCCGACTATGCGCTCGACGACAAGGGCACGACCTATCGTGGTCTCATCCTCCAGCAATATCCGGACCTCAAGATCGACTTCGTGCACCATGCCGGCAATTCGTCGGGCGTCGTCGACGGTGCGGCCGCGATCCTGCTGGCCTCGCCCGCTTATGCCAAGGCGCATGGCCTGAAGCCGCGCGCCCGCGTGGTTGCGATGGCGAACATGGGCGACTCCCCGACGCTGATGCTGAATGCGCCGGTGCCGGCCACGCGCAAGGTGGTGGCGAAGGCGGGGCTGACCATCGACGACATCGATCTGTTCGAGATCAACGAGGCCTTTGCGGTGGTGGCGGAAAAATACATCCGCGATCTCAAGCTCGATCGCGCCAGGGTCAACGTCAATGGCGGCTCGATCGCACTCGGCCACCCCATCGGCGCGACCGGCTCGATCCTGATCGGCACCGTGCTCGACGAGCTCGAACGCCGCGGCCTCAAGCGCGGCCTCGTCACCATGTGCGCCGCCGGCGGCATGGCGCCCGCGGTCATCATCGAGCGCATCTAGCCTTATTTTCTAGGGTGAATCGCGACCGGCCTCGCATAAAGAGGCCGGTCGTCGCTTGTCGAAAGCATCGAATCAGCTTTAGCAAGGCGGCTTGCGGGCCTTTGAAACAAGGCAAAATCCACTGCCTAGGCTCCTTCCGCTCAGGAAGTGGCTAAAAAGCAGGGTTTTTTGCCACAGGGGGCCAAAAAAGCCCGTAAAACCGCGACAAAACTGTGCAGAAGGCTATAGGCCTTCAACGGTTGGTCTAATATGCAACCGCCAACGAATCAGAGGAGACACGATGCCAACCCAAATGTCCAAATCGCAGCTGATCGAAAAGATTGCGACCACCACCGAGCTTTCCAAGCGCGACGTCAAGAGCGTCATGGAGACTCTGACCGATGTCGGCCACAAGGAGCTGAAGAAGAACGGCCTGTTCCTGGTGCCGGGCTTCGCCAAGTTCGTGGTCATCAAGAAGCCCGCGACCAAGGCGCGCAAGGGCACCAACCCGTTCACGGGTGAAGAGATGATGTTCAAGGCCAAGCCGGCCCGGAAGATCGTCCGCGCCCGCCCGGTCAAGGCCGCCAAGGACGCTGTGGGCTAAGAACGCAAAGGCCCCCTCCCAGGAGGGGGCCTTTTATCTTGAACGACCGCGAGGGTTGAGACGGAGGGGATCAGCCCTTGCGGCGCTTCACTCGCACCGGGACCGGCTGAAGCCGCGGCTCCGGTGTCGCCAGCGCATCGCGAACCCGGTCGATCGCGCGATCGAGCAATCGGCGCAGCCGCTGCGCTTTCCGCGATTTCTTCGCTCTTTCCAACAATTCTTTCATTGCTTTTACTCCGCCGCCTCGACCTTGGCCTCGGCTGGTTCGAGCGCCGCGGCGATGGCCTCGTCGACGCGCTCGAGCCAGATGAATTCGAGGTTGTCCCGCGCGCTCTGCGGGATGTCGTCGTAGTCCCGCTTGTTGCGCGCCGGCAGCATCACCCGCTTCAATCCGGCGGCCGCTGCCGCCACCACCTTCTCCTTGATGCCGCCGACCGGCAGCACCAGGCCGCGTAGCGAGATCTCGCCGGTCATCGCGGTGTCGCTGCGTACCGTGCGGTTGGTGAGCAGCGACGTCAGTGCCGTGAACATCGCGACTCCCGCGCTCGGCCCGTCCTTCGGGGTCGCGCCGGCCGGGACGTGAACGTGGATGTCGCTCTTCTCGAACAGCGACGGATCGATGCCAATCTGCGTGGCGCGGCTCTTCACCAGCGTCAGCGCGGCCTGCACGCTCTCGCGCATGACGTCGCCGAGCTGGCCGGTCAGGATCAAATTGCCCCGTCCGGGCACGCGCGTCGCCTCGATGAACAGGATGTCGCCGCCGACCGGCGTCCAGGCAAGGCCGGTGGCCACGCCGGGAACGCTGGTGCGCAGCGCGATCTCGCCCTCGAAGCGCGGCTGGCCGAGCACGGTGGCGATGTCCTTTGGGCCAACCACGACCTTCGTAGCCGTGCCCTCGGCGACCTGCACCGCGGCATGCCGAAACACCCTGCCGATCTCGCGCTCCAACGAGCGCACGCCGGCCTCCCGCGTGTAGCCCTTGACGATCAGCTTCAGCGCCTCCGGCTCGATCTCGGCCTGCTCGGCCGTCAATCCGTTGGCCTCGAGCTGCCGCCGCACCAGATAGCGCCGCGCGATCTCGATCTTCTCCTCCTCGGTATAGCCGGCGAGGCTGATCAGCTCCATGCGGTCCAAGAGCGGACCCGGAATCTGGTCCAGCATGTTGGCGGTCGCGATGAACGCCACGCGCGACAGGTCGAAGGGCACGCTGAGATAGTTGTCCCGAAACGTTCCGTTCTGCTCGGGGTCGAGCACCTCCAGCATCGCAGCCGACGGATCGCCCTGCACGCCGCGGCCCATCTTGTCGATCTCGTCCAGCATCATGACGCAGTTCCGCGCACCTGCCTTCTTGATGCCTTGGATGATGTTGCCCGGCAGCGCGCCGATATAAGTGCGCCGGTGGCCGCGGATCTCGGCCTCGTCATGCACGCCGCCGAGGCTGACGCGCACGAAGGGGCGATCCATCGCGCGTGCGATGGATTGGCCGAGCGAGGTCTTGCCCACGCCGGGCGGGCCGACGAAGCAGAGGATTGGCGCCTTGCCCTGCGGGGCTAGCTTGCGCACCGCCAGATATTCGATGATCCGGCTCTTGATCTTCTCCAGGCCGAAGTGATCGGCGTCGAGAATGCGACGCGCCTCCTTGATGTCGATCGGCTTCTCCTCGGGCAGCGCCCAGGGCAGCTCGATCAGCCAGTCGAGATAGGTGCGGACCATCCCGGCTTCGCCGGCGGCTTCTGGCATGCGCTCGTACCGGCGCAGCTCCTTCTTGGCGTGCGCGTCCGCCTCCGGGGGCATCTTGGCCTTGGCGATGGCAGCCGTCAGCTCGGCGACCTCGGCCGCCTTGCCGTCGCCTTCGCCGAGCTGGCGCTGGATGGTCGCCAACTGCTCGCGCAGGATCGCCTCGCGCTGCCGCTCGTCGAAGCTGGCGCGGGTCTGCTGGCCGATTTCGTTGCTGATACGCAGCACCTCCAGCCGTTCGGCCAGACGCTTCGACACCTTCTCGACGCGCAAGGCGAGGTCGATGGTCTCCAGCACCTCCTGCTTGTCCTGCGGCTTGATGTCCATGAACGAGGTCGCCAGATCCGCCAGCACGCCGGGCGCTGTGGTGCTCTGGAACATCGCGACCAATTCGGGCGGCGCCTGCGGCAGCAGCTCGATCGCCTCGATCGCCTGGCGCTGCAGATTCAAGGCGCGCGCCTCGATCTCCGGCGAGCTCGTGGTCGGCTCCGGGATCTGCTGCACCCGCGCGACCGGGAACGGCGTGCCCGGCAGGAAGTCGAGAACGCGGGCGCGCTGCACGCCCTGGCAGACGATATGATGGGTGCCGTCGGGCGCGGTGATGTAGCGCACGATGTTGGCGATGGTCGCGACCCGGTAGAGGTCGTCCGGACCCGGCTCTTCGGTCTCCGGATTGCGTTGCAAGACGATGCCGATCGGCCGCTGCTCGCGCAGCGCCTGCTGCGCGGCGGCGACCGACTTCGGCCGCACGATCGCGATCGGCGCAATCGCGCCGGGAAACAGCACCATGTCGCGGACGGGGATGATGATCAGCGCGTCGTCGGGGATCTTCACGTCGGAATTGGTCTGGGCGGTATTCATCTGTTCGGTGGCCATGATCGACCTCAGGATTTGGCGAGGCGCAGTGCGACGCAGCCGTCCATCACGAAGCGGCTGATGGCGTAGCGGCCAAGGGGGATCTGAATGCGCCGCTCGAAGCGGCCCTGCGGCAGCTCGAGCCGGTGAATGCGGGCGTTGCGAAGCTCCGGCGGCAGCGTGCGCTGGCCGGAGATGACGAGCACGCCGTCATGGATCACCGTCTCGACATTGTCGGGATTGACGCCGGGAAGCGCGACCAGGATCAACAGCTCATGCTCGGTTTCGAGCACGTCGATCGGGGGTTCCCAGCAGGCTTCCTGGCGGCCGAACTGCTGGCGCATCCGTTCGGCGCGGGTCAGCGAGTCCAGGGCTTCGGACAGCATCCAGTCGAGGGGATTTTTGCGTTGCATGGCAAACTCGGGGGAAGGCGCTGCAATTGGAAATTCAGCATATGGGGATGGTTCCCCGGAAATCCAGCAGCGCGCGTTCGGAGCATGCCTGGCCCTCTGATCGGAGGGTGGCCTTGTAGTCAGCCGTCTCGGCGCCACGGATGTGTTCCGTGGCGCCGTCGGCAACAATTGGCCGGCGCGGCTTAGGCCGCGGCGCGGTATTCCTCTTCCGCTTCGAGGTTGATCACGGAGGTGGCGAGCTCGGTCAGGGTGTGGTCGGTCGCCTCTTCCTCGTCCAGCGTCGCTTGCAGCAGCCTTGCTGCGTCCTGCATGCCGAGCTCCTCTGCCCAGGTGCGCAACGTGCCGTAGCGGGAGATCTCGTAGTGCTCGACGGCTTGCGCCGCAGCGAGCAGGCCGGCGTCGAGGGCAGGGGCGTTCTTGAACTCCTTCATGATCTCGGCGCCTTCGTCAGTAATGCCGTTGATCGCTTCGCACGGCTTGCCGCGCGCCGGCTTGCCCAGCATCTTGAAGACCTGGTCCAGCCGTTTGACATGGCCCTGCGTCTCGCGCAGATGCTTGTTGAAGGCGGCGGCAAGGTCTTTCGAATGTGCGGCCTTGGCCATCTTCGGCAGGATCCTGATGATCTTGTTCTCGGCGAAATAGATGTCCTTCAGCGTTGCCAGAAACAGGTCGCTCAGCATCTTCGGTGCCTGACGCGCGCGGCGCGCCGACGATTTTTTGGTTGTGCGTTTCTTCGCTCGTTTGGCCATAAATCCTCCTCTTGAGGCGACACGGGAAGGCATGCGCTTCCTCAATCCTCAGCCGATAAAGACTTTGAGGAAGCGATGGTTCCAAGCGACACGACGTGCGAGCCGCGACCGGTCAGCTCGGACGCTTGTAGGGGTCTTCCTGCCGTTGCAGCGCCTCGGTGTCGCGGTCGAGCCGTGCGCGCTCGCTGCGCCGGAGGCGGCCCGCCTTCGCCACCCCATAGGCGAGCACGGCGCCGAGCAGGAACGCGCCGATGAACCAGAGCCAGAGCAGGTTGGCCGAGAGGTGGCCGAGGAGCATTCCGATTCCGCTATCGCTCATTGTTCGTCTCCGGGTGATTTGCAAAGCGGTTCTCCCGGGCTAAGCCAGTCCGGCAGCCATCGTTCCTGCGTCTAAGGAGCACACCGAGACATGATCGACTTTGCCCTATCCGCCTTCGTGACGCTGCTGCTGGTGGTCGATCCCGTCGGCCTTGCGCCGGCTTTCCTCGCCGCGACCGGGGGCATGCCCGACAAGGTCAAGCGGACGATAGCGCTGCGCGCGCCGCTCATCGCAGCTTCGATCCTGGTGGTGATCGCGATGATCGGAAACTGGCTGTTGCGCCAGCTCGGGATCGGCATCCCCGCCTTCCAGATCGCCGGCGGGCTTCTCCTGTTCGGCGTGTCCTACCAGATGATCTTCGGCGACCGTCCGCACCGCGAGGCGCGGGAGGCCGACAAGGCGACCTCCGAGCATGCCTCCGACGTGGCGGTGTTTCCGCTGGCGATCCCGATGATGGCCGGTCCCGGCGCGATCGCGACCACACTGCTGCTGACGGGCGATGCCGGCTATGGGGCAAGGCTGGCGATCATCATCGCCGTCGTTCTCGCCGTCTGCCTGCTGTGCATGCTCTGCTTTGCCTCCGCGAGCCTGATCGCGCGTACCCTCGGGCGCACCGGCAATGCCGTGCTTTCGCGCGTTCTCGGCATGCTGCTCGCGGCCTATTCGGTGCAGTTCGTGATCAACGGCATCGCTGCCGTCCGGGCGAGCCTGTCGTAGGGCTGCGTCAATCTGTTAATTTATTGATTTTACCGTATATTTCGTGGTCAATCGGGACACGGGCAAGGCGATGCACGGTCCGATCCGGTTTCTCTTGCACTGCTATATTGCTTTGACGTACTTCCCGTCTAACAAACGCCCATCGCCGGGAAATCGAGATGTCGATGACAGCGGACGAGCTCGACAAGGGACAGGCCATCATCGACGCTTGCCGCCGCATGAATGCGCTCGGCATCAACCAGGGCACCTCGGGCAATATCAGCGTTCGGCACAAGGACGGGCTCCTGATCACGCCGACCAGCGTGCCCTATGACGCCATGACGCCCGCGCAGATCGTGTTCATGGCGATGGACGGCTCGCATGCGTCCAATCGGAAACCGTCGAGCGAGTGGCGCTTCCACCGCGACATCCTGAAGTCGCGCGACGACGTCAATGCCGTCGTGCACGCCCATCCGACCTATTCGACCATTCTGGCGATCATGGGCATGGACATCCCGCCGGTGCATTACATGATCGCGGCAGCCGGCGGCGACAGCATCCGCTGCGCACCCTATGCCACCTTTGGAACAGCGGAGCTGTCCGAGCATGCGGTGCGGGCGCTGGAGGGGCGGCTCGCCTGCCTGCTCGACCATCACGGCATGATCGCGGTCGGCAAGACGCTGGACAAGGCGATGTGGCTCGCCGTCGAGGTCGAGACGCTGGCGCGGCAATATCACGGCTGCCTCCAGATCGGAAAACCTCCGTTGCTTTCGAGCGCCGAGATCGAGCGGGTCCGCCAGCGCATGTCCGGCTACGGCTTGTCGGAAGGATAGGGCAGGCAGTCGGTGTTGGTGCGGATCAGACATATCGTCGATCGCAAGGGATCGAACCGCGTCATGGCTCGCCTGCGCGCGCTCTTGCGCAGCAACGAGTTCTACCTGATCCCGCTCGCGCTCGTGATCGGCACGCTGGCCGGTGCGATCGTAACGCTGATGGCCGAGATCGCGCAGATCGCTCACGTCGTGATTTACGGCATTCCCATCGACGTCCGCCTGTCTGCCAATGCGCGGATCAGTCCCTGGGCGGCGCTGATCGCGCCTGCGCTCGGCGGGTTGGCGCTCGGCATCATGGAATGGTCGCGGCGGCGACTGAAACTATCGAGTGCGGTCGACCCGATCGAGGCCAATGCACTGCGCGGCGGCAATCTGTCGATGCGCGACAGCGTGGTGGTGTCGAGCCAGACGCTGATCTCCAACGGCTGCGGCGCCTCGGTCGGCCTCGAGGCCGGCTATACCCAGATCGGCTCGGGCATCGCCTCGCTGCTCGGCAAGTTCTTCAATCTCCGCCGCACCGATCTTCGCCTGATCGTCGGCTGCGGCGCCGCTGCGGCGATCGCGGCGGCGTTCGGCGCGCCGATCACCGGCGCCTTCTACGCCTGCGAACTGATCGTCGGCGTCTATTCGGTCGGCAGCGCGGCGCCAATCCTGGCGGCCTCGCTCGCCGGCGCACTGACTGCGCAATGGCTCGGCGGCGCGCCATATTCCCTCGAAATACCGAAGGTCAGTGCTGTCGGCGTCGAGCAATATCTCGCGTTGATCGGGCTTGCACTGGTCACCAGCGGCGTCGGCATCGCGGTGATGCGGTCGTCTTCGACGTTCGAGCGCCTGTTCGCCTGGCTGCCGATCTGGCTGCGCCCGGTGATCGGCGGTCTCATCGTCGGCGGCTTTGCCATCGTCACACCGCAGGTCCTCGCAGCCGGCCACGGCGCCATGGTGCTCGATCTGTTTCACGACATGACGATCGGCCTGATCGCGATCATCATCGCCCTGAAGTTGACGGCCTGCCTGATCTCGCTCGCCTCGGGTTTCCGCGGCGGTCTGTTCTTCGCCTCGCTGTTCGTCGGCAGCCTGATCGGAAAATTCTTCGCCGCGGTCCTTTTGCTCATCAGCCCGGAATTCGTGATCGATCCGCTGGTCGCGATGCTGACGGGCATGGCGACGCTCGGCGTCGCCATCGTCGGCGGCCCCTTGACCATGTCGTTCCTCGTGCTCGAAATGACCCGCAATGTCGACGTCACCGCCGTGGTGCTCGCCGGTTGCATCGTCACCTCGATCTGCGTGCGCTTCATGTTCGGCCATTCTTTCTCGACCTGGCGCCTGCATCTGCGTGGCGAGACCATCCGCAGTGCCAACGACGTCGGCTGGCTGCGCAACCTCACCGTCGAGCGTCTGATGCGCTCCGATGTCGGCAAGGTGCCGTCGACCACGACGATCGCCGCCGTTCGGCGCGAATTCGCGCTGGGATCGCGGCCCGGAATCGTCATCGTCAACAACGCCGACGAATATGTCGGCCTCGTCCTGCTGCCAGACCTGTTCTCCAGCGACCTCGATACCATCGCCGATGACATCCAGGTGATCGAGCTCGCGCGCCTGACCGACATCGTGCTGATCCCGGAAATGAACGTGAAGTCGGCGATGGCGGTGTTCGACGAGGCGGAAGCCGAAATGCTGGCGGTGGTCGATTCCACCGACAGCCGCAAGGTGGTCGGCTTCCTCACCGAGACCTTCGCCCGCCGCCGCTATGTCGAGGAGATCGACAAGGCCACGCGCGGCGTGCTGGGCGCGTTGTCGTAATCGCGCACAGTGGGCGATGCGCTCCAGAAATACTGGAACTACCGGGCCTAGAGGTCGCGCGATCCTCGCTCATTCCAACTGGTCCACCTCGCGCAATGCCGGGAGCAGCCTTATCCACAGCAGTGCGATCGCGATCGTACCGATCCCGCCGAGCGCTGCCGCAGGCATCGCGCCGAGCAGGGCGGCGGCCATGCCGCTTTCGAATTCGCCGAGCTGGTTGGAGGCGTTGATGAAGAGGAAGTTGACGGCACCGACGCGGCCGCGCATCGCATCCGGCGTCGCGAGCTGCACCAGCGCGACGCGGACCACGACGCTGATGGTGTCGGCCGCGCCCATCGCCACCAGTGCGGCGATCGAAAGCCACACGGTCTGCGATAGCGCGAACACAATGGTCGCGAGCCCGAAGGCGATCACCGCCTGGAACATCCGAAGTCCCGCGCGCCGTGCGATCGGATGTCGCGCGATCACCGCGGTCATCAGCAGCGCGCCGATCGCGGGCGCGGCCCGCATCGCCCCGAGCGCCCAGGGTCCCGCCTGCAGGATGTCCTTGGCATAGATCGGCAGCAGCGCGGTGGCGCCGCCGAGCAGGACCGCGAACAGGTCGAGCGAGATCGTGCCGAGGATCGCGGGATTGCTGCGCACGAAGTGCAGGCCGGCGAACAATCCGTCCAGACTTTCGTGCTCGGAAGTCGCAACACGTTCGGCTCGAATCATGCCGCTCAAGGCACTTGCGATCAGCGACAGCGCCGCCATCAGCACGAATGGCGCGCCGGGCGAGATTGCATAAGCGAGCCCGCCGACGGCCGGGCCGCCGATGGCGGCGACCTGCCAGGCGCCGGTCGCCAACGCGGTCGCCCGTTGCAGCATGGCTTCCGGCGCGACGGCCGGCAGAAGCGCAGACGACGCCGGGCTCTCGAAGGCGCCGGCCAGCCCGAACACGCCGAGCACGATGAAGAGGTCAGGCGCGGTGAGCGCATCGGCGAGCAGCCGCGCGCCAACATAGCCCGCCGCGAGGCCCTGCACGAGCTCGCAGAGCTGGGCGATGCGCTTGCGGTCATAACGGTCGGCCGCGTGTCCGGCGACGAAGACGAGGAGGGCGCTCGGAATGAACTGCACGAGACCCGCAAGGCCGAGATAGAAGACGCTGCCGGTCAGTGCATAGATCTGCCAGCCCACCGCCACGGTCGCGACCTGATAGGAGAATTCCGACAGGCTTCGCGAGGCGATGTAGAGCAGCAGCGGAAGATGTCGCGACAGCGCGACGGGTGAAGCGAGAAGTGTGGAAGCTTGATCCAAGGTGGTGAGCAATCTGGAAGCGGGACGGCGGGCTCCATGCACCGCCGTCCGCGCCGGCTATTGGCCTGGTTGAGATGGGGAAGCGACGAGGCGGGCCACGACCCGGCGGACCATCGGCAGGACCACGAGCAGCGTCGGAAAGGCGACGAGCCATGACAGCCCCCAGGCGCCCGGCCATGTCGCGAGGAACGCCGGCGTTGCGCCGAGGCTCCTGAGTGTCGAAATGATCGACACCACGGCCGTCATGACGATGGAAAGCACCAAAGGCATGACGATCGGCGCATAGCGCGCCGGCAGTTTGCGAACCGCAATCATCTGATTTCTCTTGAGGAAAAGGACGCGTCAGTCACGTTGAACCGGAAAAATGGCATCGATCCCGACGGCGTCGGTTGATGCGTTGGTTCACGTAAAACGCTTACGGCGACCGAAAAACGGCGCGGCTGTTCATTATCCGCTCAGGTTGGATCGGGCAAGCTGGATCTGGTTGTTCGGTTTACAATCGTTCAAAGCGTGGCAGATTGCCGCGATTATGAAACCATTTCAGTGGTTTGCGTATTATTTAGCGTTTGCATATGTCTTTCGGGCGAGAACAGAGGAAGGTCAAAATGAGTATTGGACCCATGATTTCAGCAGGCGGCCGCAACATCGTTCTGGCTGCGGTTGCGAGCCTCGCCCTCGCAGCTTCCGCATCGCCATCCCGCGCAGCATCGACTACACCTGCGAATGCGGTTGCCGGAAGCTCGAACGCGTCCGCGGTGACCGACTTCAGCGCTGCCCGGCGTCACCGCTATTATCGTCGGGGACCAAGTGCAGCAGGCCTTGCTTTCATGGGCGCGGCAACAGGTTTGATCGCCGGCGCAATCGCTGAGAGCCAGCGTCGCGAGTATTACGAGAACAACTATTACTACGGCGGCCCACGCACCTACTACGATCGGGGCTATGGCTATTATGGTGGTCCAGGCAACTATTATCGACCCTACTGATTGTCGTTCGACCGGACGAGGCGCCTCGAAAGCGAGGTAAACGACTGCCGCCCGAGTCGATTTTTCAGGGGCCTGCGCCCGTGATCTCGAGGGGATTGAATTGCCCTCAAATGTTTCTCACCGTCATCCCGGCGATGGTCAGGGCGACGATGGCGACATGGCGGAGTGCTCGTTACACGCAGAGCACCCCGCCTCTCACATCACCGTCCCGCCGGCGCCGACATGGCGCCGTTGGCGTAGCGCGACCAGTCCGGCGCGGTCGGCTGCGACGGCCAGATGGCGGCGTTGGAGTCGCGCACCGATTGGGTGATCGGCGCGGGTTGCGCCTTGCGGACGTGATGGCGGTCGTTCGCCGAGGCGGTCTGGATGGTGACGGCGGCAATCAGCGTGGCGCCGAGAATGGTGAAGGTCGTTCGCATCGTTGTTTCTCCCGTGACGACGCTCCGGCTGTGAGAGGTATCTGGTGTATTCGTCGTCGCTGGTGACATGGCGATGCGTCCTGCTAAATATCAGCAGCGTTGGCATCACGATGGGGCGAGCAAATTTTTTGGTCTCGGCTAAATATTCGGCAATCGCGCCTGCGCGGCCGATGGACTTGCCCCCGGCAATCCGGTTGAATGGGGTAAATCGAGTTTTTGAGCGACAACGATGTCGAAATATCTGCTGGTCCTTCTGCTGATCGCCTCGCCGGCCGCGGCGCAAGTCAAGTTGACGCCCAAGGCCACGGCGGCGCATCCCGACCCCTGCGCCCCGATCGGGCGGACCGCGGACGGCAAGCTGGTCTACTCCATGAAATGCGAGAACCTCCCGGCACCGCCTTCGCCCCCGCCGCAGGCGGAACTGAAGGAGGCGCCCGCGCCGGCCGCCGAGCCGGAGCCGGAGGTTCGGCGGAGCGGCCTTTTCGGCTGGTCCTACGACCGCAGGTGAGGGGCCGCGCTACTTGCGCCAAGCCCTCCGGAATGCTCTTTGCTTGAAAGTTCCCCGTGGGGCCACCGCCCCCGATCCAGAGAGATGAGATGAGCAAACTCGTTATCCGCGCCGGTGATTTCCGCTTCGATGCCCGCTTCGAGGAGCAGCTTGCGCCCAAAACCGTTGCTGCGTTCCGCAAAGCGCTGCCGTTCGAAAGCCACATCATCCATGTGCGGTGGAGCGGCGAGGGCGTGTGGATGCCGCTCGGCGACCTCGATTTCGGCGTCGGCTACGAGAACCATACGAGCTATCCCGCGCCCGGCCAGATCATCCTCTATCCCGGCGGCATCAGCGAGACCGAGATCCTGCTGGCCTATGGCGGGGTGCATTTCGCCAGCAAGATGGGCCAGCTCGCCGGCAACCATTTCATCACGCTGACCTCGGGCCTGGAGAATCTCGCGACCCTCGGCAAGAGCGTGCTGTGGAAGGGCGCCCTCCCGATCCGCTTCGAGGAAGCCTGAGTGACGGAGCCCCGCTACCCGCGCGATCTCCGCGGTTACGGCCGTAACCCGCCGCATCCGCAATGGCCGGGTCATGCGCGGGTCGCGGTGCAGTTCGTCGTCAATTTCGAGGAAGGCGGCGAGAACAACATTTTGCACGGCGACCGCGCTTCGGAGGCATTCCTGTCCGACGTGCTGGGCGCGCAGCCTTGGGTCGGCCAGCGCCATGCCAATATCGAGTCGATGTTCGAGTATGGTTCGCGCGCCGGCTTCTGGCGGCTGTGGCGGATGTTCACCGCGCGCAACTGGCCAACCACGGTGTTCGGCGTCGCCACCGCGCTGAAGCGTAATCCCGAAATCGTCGCCGCGATGAAGGAGGGTGGCTGGGATATCGCGAGCCACAGCCTGAAGTGGATCGAGCACAAGGACATGACCGAGGCGCAGGAGCGCGCCGAGATCGCGGAGGCTATCCGCGTCCACACCGAGGCCACCGGCGCGCGGCCGCTCGGCTGGTACACCGGACGATCCTCGATCAACACCAACCGTCTGCTGATGGAGGAGGGCGGCTTCCTCTATCTCTGCGATTCCTATGCCGACGATCTGCCCTATTGGGTCAAGGGCGCGAAGGGCAAGCAGGTCATCATTCCATACACGCTTGATGCCAACGACATGCGCTTCATCAATCCGCAAGGCTTTGCGGAAGGCGAGCAGTTCTTCACCTATCTGAAAGACGCGTTCGACGTGCTCTATGCCGAGGGCGAGACCGCGCCGAAGATGATGTCGGTGGGGCTGCACTGCCGTCTCGCCGGCCGGCCCGGCCGCGCCGCAGGCCTGATCCGCTTCCTCGATTATATCGGCAAGCACGAACGCGTCTGGGTGCCGACGCGGCTCCAGATTGCCCAGCATTGGCACGACAAGCACGCGGATCTTGCCGCCGACGCGTTCGAGATCGGGTGAGGGGACAATGTCGCAGATCTCGCTCTCCGATCTCAATGCCGCAAGCAAGGCCGATTTCGTCACCGCGCTCGCCAACGTCGTCGAATATTCGCCGTGGATCGCCGAGCAGCTTGCCGAACAGCGGCCGTTTGCCGGCGTTGTTCAGCTGCACACCGCGCTGATGGCGGCGATCCAGAGCGCTGAACCCGAGGTGCAGTTGGCGCTGATCCGGGCGCATCCCGATCTCGCCAACAAGACCCAGCGCGCGGCGGGCCTTACCGCGGAATCGACCGACGAGCAGAACAGCGCCGGCCTCGATCGGCTGTCGGAGGCCGAATACGCCGCGTTCGAGCGCGTCAACAATGCTTATCGCGCGAAATTTGGCTTCCCCTATATCGTCTGCGTGCGCCGTCACACCAAGGATTCCGTCCTGCGGGACTTCGAGACGCGGTTGTTCAACATCACCAAAACCGAGACGCGACGCGCGATCGAGGAGATCGGGCGGATCTCAGCGCTGCGGCTCGATCAGCTCGTCGTCGCCGACGACAGACTGAAGGTGCATGGCCGGCTGTCGACGCATGTGCTCGACAATCATGCCGGCAGGCCTGCGCCCGGCATCGCGATCGAGCTGGTCGAGCTCGCGAGCCTCGGCGAGAACCGCGTGATTGCGCGCGCCGTCACCAATGCCGATGGTCGCACCGACCAGCCGCTGATCGGCGGCCGTCCGCTGCCGATCGGCCGCTATGAGCTCAAATTCAGCGTTGCCAAATATTACGCCGAGCGCAACGTACCGCTGTCCGACCCGCCGTTTCTCGACGAGATCCCGTTACGCTTTGCGATCAGCGAGCCGGAAAGCCACTACCACGTCCCGCTCTTGGTCACGCCGTGGAGCTACTCGACCTATCGCGGCAGCTAGCATCCGAACTTCTCGTATAGCGCCGGAAACAGCCGGTCCGGCTTGAAGGGCGGCGCAGTGAAACGAATGCCGGTAGCGTCCGCGATCGCGTTGCCGAGTGCGGCGGCGACCGGATTGTAGGGGCTCTCGCTCATCGACTTCGCGCCCAGCGGTCCAATCGTGTCGGACGTGTCGGCGAAGAAGACTTCAGTGCGCGGCACGTCGCCCAAGGACGGCAGGTGGTAGTCGCGGAATTTCGGGTTGGTGACGCGGCCGTCCGCGTCGATCACCATCTCCTCGTAGAGCGCAGCACCGAGCGCCTGGGCCACGCCGCCCTCGACCTGACCGCGGCACTGCATGGGGTTGGCGACGACGCCCGCATCCGCCGCCTGTACGCTCTTGAGAATCCTGAGCTCGCCGGTGCCCTTGTTCACGGCGACGCGAAAGCCGTGGACGTTGAAGCCGACCGAGCGCGGCGTGCCGCCGGAATTGCCGGCCGCCGCAAGCGGCTGTCCGCGTTCGCGCGCGAGTTTCGCCAGTTCCGCAAACGACATCCGTCGCACGCCGCTGACGACGGCTTCGCCCTCGAGCACGCAAGTCCCAGCGTCGCAAAGCCAGGCGGCTGCGGCGGCAGCCTTCAGTTCGGTCGCAAGCCGCAGGGCCGCTGCGTGGGTCGCCTTGCCGGCAACGAAGATGCCTGCGCTGCCATAGGCGCCGGTGTCGTGGCCGCCATGGGCGGTGTCGGACTGGCGCAGGAAGATCCTGTCGACGGTAGTCGCAAGCGTTGTCGCGGCGATCTGCCGATGCACGGTGCTGGTGCCGTTTCCGAATTCGGCGGTGCCGATGGTGAGATCGAAGCCTCCATCATCGCGCAGCGCGATCATCGCGTCAGCGATGTGACCCGCCGGGGGTACCGTGTCGATCATGGTCAGCGCAATACCTTCGCCGATCAGCCACTCCGGCGATGGGTCAGGCTGCGGGTTATCCGCCTGCATCGCACGTTCGACGAGGTCGAGGCACTGGTCGAGCCCGTAGGAGCCGTAGAGCACGTCGTGATATTCGGACGGGGGCGGCGCCAGCATCGGGTCGCCGGGCTTGACGATGTTGCGGCGGCGCATGTCGTAGGGACTGATGCCGAGCTGCTTCGCCAGCTCGTCGATCGCAGCTTCCACCGCGATCAGCGTCTGCGGCAGGCCATAGCCGCGAAACGCGCCGGCAGGCACCGTGTTGGTGTAGACGGCGACGCCGTCAACCTTCTTGTTCGGGCAGTTGTAGACGCTGATGGATTCGGACACTGCGTGAAACATCACGGGGCCGGCGTGATTGCCATAAGCGCCGGTGTTGGAGAGCACGTCGAGCTGGAGCGCGGTGAGCTTGCCGTTTGCATCGGCGCCGGCCTTGATGTGAACCCGCATCGGGTGTCGCGTCGAGGTCGCGATGAACTGCTCCTCGCGGGTGAGCTCGAGCTTCACCGGCCGTCCGGTCTTCAGCGCCGCGAGCGCCAAAATGTCCTCGACGAACATCTCCTGCTTGCCGCCAAAACCGCCGCCGACGCGCTCGCAGAACACACGGACCTTGTCCATGGGAAGCGTGAAGATGTCGGATAGCGCGCGCCGCGTCAGGAACGGCACCTGGGTCGAGCAGCGGACGTTGAGCACGCCGGAATCATCGAGCCAGGCGAGGCCGCCATGGGTCTCCAGCGCCGCATGCTGCACACGATGGCTGTGGAAGGTGCCCTCGAAGGTGACGGCAGAGGTAGCGAGTGCCGTTGCGACATCGCCGAACTCACCATGCGTCTCCGCGACGAGGTTGCGCTGGGCGTCGGCGACGCGGTTCGCAGTGGTCCGGTCGGGATGAATGACTGGCGCGCCCGGCGCCATCGCCTGCTCGGGATCGATCAGCGCGGGCAGGATCTCGTACTCGACCTTCAGCCGCCGACAGGCTTCTTCGGCGGCGGCTTCGCTCTCGGCAACGACCGCGGCAACCTTCTGCCCGATGAAGCGGACGACGTTGTCGAGGATGAGGGTGTCCTCGGGGTCCATCCAGTCGTTTTCGTGCCGCGCGGTGGAGAACAGCATCGACGGCGCGTCTTCATGGGTCAGCACCGCGTGCACGTCGGGGACAGCCAGCGCCGCCGATTTGTCGATCGCGACGATTTTCGCATGCGCGTGCGGCGAGCGGAGCAGCTTGATGTGCAGCAGGCCGTCGATTTCGGTGTCGAAAGTATAGCGCGCCTGGCCGCGCACGACGTCAGGGCCTGCAGGCGCCGGCAGGCTGCGGCCGAATGCGGCACCGGCTTCCACGCTCTCTTCGACATTGGTCTTGCCAAGGAGCGCATCCTCGATCGAACGATAGCCGGTGCAGCGGCAGATGTTGCCTTTTAGCGCGACGCCGAGATCCGTGCGCTGGGCCTGGTTCAGCGAGGCGCAGGTCAGGATCATGCCGGCGGTGCAGAAGCCGCACTGGAACCCTTGCGCGTCGAGGAAGGCCTGCTGCATCGGATGCGTGCCGCTGTCGCCCCCGAGCCCTTCGATCGTGGTGACGGCACGGCCTTCGGCGCGGAAGGCGGGGATCAGGCAGCTATGCACGGGCTCGCCGTCGAGCAGCACGGTGCAGGCGCCGCAATCACCGGCGTCGCAGCCTTTCTTCACGCCGAAATGTCCAAGCTCGCGCAAGAACGTGCGCAGGCACTGGCCCGCGCGCGGCTCTTGCGAAAACGGCTTGCCGTTGATCTCGAAGCTCATGGCCGCGTGGTATCCAGCAGTTCGCCGCGGATCTCCTCGGCGAGCCGCAGCGTCATGTGCTTGCGCCAGAGCGATTTGCCGTGAATGTCGGTGTGGTACAACTCGTCAGCGATCTGCTGCTCGATCGCGGCGCGAAGGGCGCTGGCATCGGGTGGCGTTGAAAACGACAATTGAATCGGGCGCACCGTCGATGCGGTCACCGACAGCGTCAGCGTGCCATCGGCATCGAGGCTGCCGATTAGAAGCACTGCGGAACGCCCGACCGGCGCCAGCGAGATCTGGCGAAATGCCGGACGGCGCTTCAGAGCGGCGAGCGGGATATCGATCTGCCGCAGCAGGTCGCCCGGAGCCAGGCGATTGCGCTGGTTGCCGGTGACGAAGCCGGCGACGGGAATCTTCTGTTCGCCGCCGCCGGCCTTCCAGATGGTGCAGACGCCGTCGAGCGCGGAGGTGAGCGAGATCATCGGTCCCGCCGGCAGCGACATGCAGATATTGCCGCCCACCGTCGCCGTCTTCCAGACTTTGAAGGAAGCGAGGAAGGCGCGGCAGCACTGGCTGATCAGTGGTGCCACGAGCCAGTCGGCGGGGCAGGCGAGGCCATCGAGCTGCGCGACGGTGCATGTCGCGGCGATGATGAGGTGGCTGTCCGTGATCGTCAACGCCGGCCATTTCAGATCGGTGAGATCAATCAACCGTGTCAGGTGGATTTGCGGTTCCGAGAACAGCCAGGTGCCGCCCGCCAGCCAAGCATCACCTGGCGTCCAAACGGGCAGTTGCGTGCGCGTTTGCGGATGGGCCACTGTCGTGATGGTATTCAAGTCCATGGCGAGGCCAGCGCTTCCAGCGGATGATTTGCTCCACGGCAAAGTCTTGCAAGTCGGACGCCAAGTCGCAACAACAAGTTGCAGCAATAACGCGATCGGGCTGGCCTCTGCCTTGCAGGCCCGCCGTCGGCGGATGTGAGGAGAAGCAGGATCATGAGCGACGCAAAGCCGACCTGGATCAGGGATCCCCTGGCCATCCTCGCCGACGGCGCCGAGCGCGGGATCGTGGTGAAAGACGGCCGGATCATCGAGCTGGTGCCGGCCGGCGGCACGCCTGCGACTCCAGATATCGCGGTGTTTAATGCGGGCGAGCATGTCGTGCTGCCGGGCCTCATCAACACGCATCATCATTTCTACCAGACGCTGACGCGGGCGCTGCCGGCGGCGATGGACCGCGAGCTGTTTCCCTGGCTCCAGGCGCTCTATCCGGTGTGGGCGAAGATGACGCCGGAATCGCTGGAGCTCGGCGTCACCGTGGCAATGTCCGAGCTGCTCCTCTCGGGCTGCACCACGACGACGGATCATCACTATGTGTTTCCGGCAGGGCTCGAGGAGTCCGTCGATATCGAGGTTGCAGTTGCAAAACGGCTTGGTGTCCGCGTGCTGCTCACGCGCGGCTCCATGAACCTGTCGCAGCGTGACGGCGGCCTGCCGCCGGACAGCGTCGTGCAGGACGAGGATACGATCCTCGCGGACAGCGCGCGCGTGGTCGCCAGGCATCACCAGCGCGGTGCTGACGCGATGGTACAGATTGCGCTCGCGCCATGCTCGCCCTTTTCGGTGACGACATCGCTGATGCGCGCCACCGCAGATCTCGCCGACAAGCTCGACGCTCGCCTGCACACTCATCTCGCGGAGACCGAGGACGAGAACAAGTTCTGCCAGCAGATGTATGGCTGCCGTCCGCTCGACTATCTCGAGCAGTGCGGCTGGCTCAACGCGCGGACCTGGCTTGCCCACGGCATCTTCTTCAACGCCGAGGAGATGAAGCGGCTCGGCAAGGCCAAGACGACCATCAGCCATTGCGCCTGTAGCAACCAGCTCCTGGCCTCCGGCTGCTGTCCGGTGTGCGAGATGGAAGAGGCCGGCGTCGGGATCGGCATCGGTGTCGATGGCTCGGCCTCGAACGACGGATCGAACCTGATGCAGGAGGTGCGCGCCGCGTTCCTGCTGCAACGGGCGCGCTACGGGGTGACGAAGGTCAGCCACAAGGATGCGCTGCGCTGGGCCACCCAGGGCTCGGCAGCGTGCGTGGGCCGGCCGGAACTCGGCGCGATCGCCGCCGGCAAGGCGGCCGACCTTGCGCTGTTCAAGCTCGACGAGCTGCGCTTTTCCGGCCACGGCGATCCGCTGGCCGCACTGGTGCTGTGCGGGGCGCATCGGGCCGATCGTGTGATGGTGGCGGGAAAATGGGCGGTGATCGACGGCGCGATCCCGGGACTGGACGTCCCTGACCTTGTCCGCCGCCACAGTTCCGCGGCTCGGGCGATGCAGGCGGGATAGCGACGGAATAGAAAGAGGGGGCGACCACAAGTGCCGGGTGCTTCTGGCCACCCCCTCCAAACCTCCTCCGGGAGGAGCAGGTGATTTTTGCGATGCAAGAAGCGTGCTACTTGCCCGGCAGCTTGTCGTCGATGCCCTTGACGTAGAAATTCATGCCGAGGATCTGGCCGTCGTCGAGGTGATCGCCGCCTTTGCACTCGACCGGCTTGCCGTCCTGCCCAACGACCGGGCACTTGAACGGATGCAGCTTGCCGGCGGTGATCGCCGCCTGGGCATCCTCGGCGAGCTTCTTCACGTCGTCAGGCATGTTGGTGTAGGGCGCCATCGCGAACATGTGGCTGTCGAGGCCGCCCCAGGTATCCTCGGACTTCCAGGTGCCGTCGAGCTCGGCCTTGACGCGCGCGATGTAGTAGGGGCCCCAAGTGTCGAGGATCGAGGTCAGCTGGGTCTTTGGCCCGAATTTGATCATCTCGGAGTCCTGGCCGAAGGCGAGCTTGCCGCGTTCGCTGGCGATCTGCATCGCCGCCGGCGAATCCGTGTGCTGCATGATGACGTCGGCGCCCTGGTCGATCAGCGCCTTTGCGGCATCGGCTTCCTTGCCCGGATCGAACCAGGTGTTGGCCCAGATGATCTTGACCTTGATGTTCGGGTTGATGGTTTGCGCCGCGACGATCGTCGCGTTAATGCCGGAGACGACCTCGGGAATCGGGAACGAGCCGATATAGCCGAGCACGCCGGACTTCGACATCTTGGCTGCGATCAGGCCCTGGATGTAGCGGCCCTGGTACCACTTGGCCGAGTACGTCGACATGTTCTTGTCGCGCTTGTAGCCGGTCGAATGCTCGAAATGCACGTTGGGATATTTCTTCGCGACCTTCAGTGTCGGATCCATGTAGCCGAACGACGTGGTGAAGATCAGCTTGTTGCCGGCGCGGACGAGCTGCTCGATCGCACGCTCTGCATCGGGGCCTTCGGGGACGTTCTCGAGATAGGTGGTCTCGATCTTGTCGCCCAATTCCTTCACCAGCGCCTGGCGCGCGAGGTCGTGCTGGTAGGTCCACCCCAGGTCGCCGATCGGACCCAAATAGATGAAGCCGACTTTCAGCTTGTCGGCGGCGGAGGCTGCACTGACGCTCCCGGCAAGCAAAAGCCAGGCAGCCAGCGCAAGAAGTGTTTTCCTCATCATCAATCTCCAAACAGTCGGGGAAAGCCACAATCCGCAACGTGCGCGCCCCATCGCGCACGCCGCGGAAATCAAACTCAGCGGTCAGGCACAAACACGGTGCCGAGCGCGGCCGGTGCGGTCGAGCCGCCGGTGCGCGCGCGGGACAGCAGGACCAGAACGATGACGGTCGCGAGATAAGGCAACGCAGACATGAACTGCGAAGGAATGCCGACGCCCCAGCCCTGCGCGTGCAGTTGCAGGATCGTCACCGCGCCGAACAGGTAGGCGCCGACCACGAGCCGGCCCGGCCGCCAGGACGAGAACACGACCAGTGCCAGTGCGATCCAGCCGCGGCCCGCGGTCATGCCGGGAATGAAGAACGGGGTGTAGGCGAGCGGCAGATAGGCGCCGGCAAGGCCTGCGCAGGCGCCGCCGAACATCACGGCGAAGGTGCGGATGCGCAGCACGGGATAGCCGAGCGCATGCGCTGAGACGTGGTTGTCGCCACAGGCGCGAAGGATCAAACCCGGTCGCGTGCGGTACAGGAACCACCAGACGCCGACGATCAGCGCCAGCGAGAAATAGACGAAGGCGTCCTCGCCGAACAGCACGCGGCCGATCAGCGGGATGTCGGTGAGGCCGGGAATATAGAGATGTACCGCCGGCGTGATGCGCTCGCCGACGAAGCCGGCACCGATCAGGCCCGACAGGCCGACGCCCAGGATGGTCAGCGCGAGACCCGTTGCGACCTGGTTGACGGCAAGACCGAGCGCCATCAGCGCAAAGATCAGCGACATCAACATGCCCGCGACGATGCCGAACAGCGCGCCGATGAAGATCGAGCCGGTCAACCACGCTCCGGCGAAGCCGCAGGCCGCGCCGACGATCATCATGCCCTCGACGCCGAGGTTGAGCACGCCGGCGCGTTCGGTCACGAGTTCGCCGGTCGCCGCGATCAGGAGCGGCGTCGAGGCGGCGAGCACTGCCAGGATGATGGCCTCAACCAGTTCCACGGGCCACCTGACGGTTCGGGAAGACCAGTTTGAAGCGGTAGAGGATGAGGGAATCGCAGGCGAGCACGTAGAACAGCAGAATGCCCTGAAAAACCTTGGTGACGTCCAACGGGATCTTCATCGCGATCTGCGCTTGCTCGCCGCCGATAAAGGTCAATGCGAGAAAAAGACCTGCAATTAGTATTCCAAGCGGGTTCAATCGCCCGAGAAAAGCAACGATGATCGCGGTAAAGCCGTAGCCGGGCGAGATGCCGGGCTGGAGGTGGCCGACGGGGCCCGCAACCTCGACGATGCCCGCGAGGCCCGCTAACGCGCCGGAGACGGCGAAGGTCAGGATGATCAGCTGGTTGGCGTTGAAGCCGCCGAACCGTGCGGCGCGGGGCGCGGCACCGACCACGCGGATCTCAAATCCCTTGATGGTTCGCCCGAGCAGGATCGCCGCCGCCGCGACGACGAGCAGCGCGATGATCGAGCCGAGATGCAGCCGGCCGCCTTCGATCAGCAGCGGAACCGTTGCGACCGGATCGAACTCGGCCGTGGTCGGGAAGTTGAAGCCGTGCGGGTCGCGCCAGGGCCCGCGCACGAGGTAATCAAGAAAGAGATCGGCGACATAGACCAGCATCAGGCTGGTCAGGATTTCGCTGGCGCCGAACTTCACCTTGCAGATCGCCGGGATCAGCGCGTAGAGCGCACCCGCGGCCGCTGCGAGAACGAACATCGCCGGCAGGACCCAGGCGCCGGCGTCGGTGCCTTGGGTCTTCACCGCGATCCAGCTTCCGGCTACCGCGCCGATCAGGAATTGCCCCTCGGCTCCGATGTTCCAGGCATTGGCGAGGTAGCAGAGCGATAGCCCGATCGCGATCATCACCAGCGGCGTCGCCTTCACCGCGATCTCCTGAAGCGAATAGCTGTCGGTCAAGGGCGCGATGAAATAGGCATGCAGCGCCAGAAGCGGGTTCTTGCCGAGGATCGCGAACAGGATGGTCATGGTCACGATCGTCAAGCCGATCGCGATCAGCGGAGAGACCAGCGCGATCGTGTTGGAGCGCTCGGCGCGCTTCTCAAGCACCAACTGCATGCGCGGCCTCCTTCGGCTCCAGGCTGCTTCCGCCCATCAACAGGCCGAGCTTCTCGCGCGTCGCTTCGCTGGTAGCTAGCGGTTCCGACAGCCGGCCGTGGAACATCACGGCGATGCGGTCGGCAATCTCGGCGAGCTCGTCGAGATCCTGGCTGGTCACCAGCACAGCGGCGCCCGCGACTGCCAGATCGAGCAGCGCCTGGCGGATCACGGCGGCGGCGCCGGCATCGACGCCCCAGGTCGGCTGGCTCACCACCAGCACCGCCGGGTTGCGCAGGATTTCGCGGCCCACGATGAATTTCTGCAAATTGCCGCCGGAGAGGCTCGCGGCTTCCGGATCGCGCTTGGCCTTGCGGACGTCGAAGGTTTCGGTCGCGCGGTCCACGGTCTTCAGCGTGGCCGCCGTGTCGATGAAACCGCGATGAACCATGCCGCTGGCCGCGTGCCCGGTGAGCAGCGCATTCTCCGACAGCTTCATGCGCGGCGCGGTGCCGTGGCCGAGCCGCTCTTCAGGCACGAAAGCCGCGCCCAGCTTGCGCCGCCGGGTGATCGAGAGGTGGCCAGCGGCGATGCCTTCGATCACAATTGTGCCGGGGTCCCTCGACAGCCGCTCGCCGGACAGCGCAGCGAACAGCTCGTCCTGGCCATTGCCGGCGACGCCGGCGATGCCCAGAATTTCGCCGCCCTTCAGCTCGAACGAGATGTGCTCGAGCCGCACGCCATGCGCTTCGTCTGGCGCAAGTGAGAGATCGTTGACGACAAGCCGCGGCACGGTGGTCTGCCGGCCAGCAGCGGCCTTCACCTCCTTGATCTCGCCGCCCACCATCATGCGCGCGAGCGAAGCCGCGGTCTCGAGCCTGGGATTGCAGGTCTGCACCTTCTTGCCGCCGCGCAAGATCGTCGCGGTGTCGCAGAGGCGTTTCACCTCGTCGAGCTTGTGGCTGATATAGAGGATGGCGCGGCCTTCGGCCTTGAGCCGCCCCAGCACGATGAAGAGCTGATCAGCCTCCTGCGGGGTCAATACCGCGGTGGGCTCGTCCAGGATCAGGAATTTCGGGTCCTGCATCAGCGCGCGGACGATCTCGATGCGTTGGCGCTCGCCGACTGACAACTGCCAGACCTCGCGCCTGGGATCGAGCGGCAGACCATAAGTCCTCGACACCTGCTCCAGCCGCGCCGACATGTCCTTGAAGGACTCCTTGCCGTCGAGGCCGAGCGCGACGTTCTCGGCGACGGTGAGGTTGTCGAACAGCGAGAAGTGCTGGAACACCATGCCGATGCCGCGGCTGCGCGCTTCCGACGGACCGGACAGCACGATCGGCTCGCCGCGCCAGCGAATCTCGCCGGCACTGGGCTGGATCAGCCCGTAGACCGCCTTGACCAGCGTCGACTTGCCGGCGCCGTTTTCGCCAAGCAGCGCGTGGATTTGCGTCGGCCAAATGTCGATGTCGATGGAATCGTTGGCGAGGAAATCACCATAGCGTTTGGTGAGCCCGAGCGTTTGAAGCAGCGGGGACTCGCCGGAATGCAGGCCGTTAGGCGTCGGATCTAACATTCGCTGATGCGCTTGCATGGGATGAAGTGCCTCAATTGTGGGCCAGTTTGAACCGCGGCGTAAGGTGCGAAAAAGCGTCATCCCTTGCTCAACGCTTCGGCAGGTGGGCAGGCCTCGCGAGTAGCTCCTCTCGCCGGGTGTCGATCGCTGCCAACCGCTCTCCGGACAGTCGTCGCGGCCGCGCCGTGCGAGCAAGGCCTGTTGCAAATTTGTGACGATTCAAGCCAAATCGGAACCCGCTATGCAGGCTTGACGTGAAGTTGAGCAAGGTCGCGCCACCACGCGTATGCAATGACGGACTGCAATCACAGTCATCGGCAACGATCGTGTCCGTGTCGTTCTCCCGACGCAAAAGACAAACGAAATCAAACGGGAATGTTCGGCAATGGCCGGCATCGCCTTGTCGCTCGCAGGTGAGGACAGCGCGAAAAAACCTCGAGATCTCGCGATGAAGCGCCGCCTGCTGCCGAAACAAGCGGCATGCCTTGAAAAAAGTTGAGGCTTCTCACTCCGGGAGATCAGCGCAAGTGTCGCACCCAAGGGACGTTCATTTTTACGTGTCCAAACTTGGGGGTATTCAGGATGTCGTTTCGTTTCAGGGCAATTGCAGCAGCGGCGCTGTCACTTGCTACGCTCGCCACCGGTGGCTTGGCTCAGGCAGCAGATTTGCCGGTCAAGGCCGCCAAGAAAGTGCCTGATCTCCCGTTCTTCCTCGTGATTGACAACCGCGTGTCGTTCTCCTGGATGCCCAAGGGCACGGATCCTGGCATGTGGAGCGTCCGTCCGGATGGCAGCATCAACGGCACCACCGCCAAGCAGGTCTATTCGTTCACGCACTTCGATCTGTGGGCCTACGGCACCAACTTCTTCACCATCTCGATGTTCAAGTCCGGTCATAACGACCCGGCTTCGCCTTGCGTCGCGCCCGGCGTGACCATCACCGGCGGCGTCGGCGATTGCGCCGGCGCAACCGAGATCTACGGCCTGTTCCGCTCGACCTTCGGCTGGAACGAGCTGTTCAACACCAAGACCTTCACCATGGGCCCGCTGCACAACATCTCGTTCGAAGTCGGTATGGATGCCAACACCGAGAACAACTTCCTCGCGCCCGCCAAGCGCGACGTCGTCGCCGGTCTGCAGTTCGCCTTCGACCTTCCCTACAAGGGCTACTTCAACGTCGCGCCCTTGATGTACTATGAGTTCCTGAATCACAACTCCTTCACCCAGTGCGGCCTGTTCGGACCGGGCGTGGCGGGCGTGACCTGTAATTCGGACGGAAACGTCAGTTACAAGCCGACCTGGGCCGTCGAAATCAACTACTACATGGACCTCGGCTTCCTGCCGCCGAACATGCAGTTCTGGTCGATCAGCGGCCGCGCCGGCTGGTATGGCCCGAAGGGCGACTCGAACGGCCTTCCTGCGCTCTCGGGCACTGGCATCTTCAGCACCAAGTCCAAGACCGAACTCAACAGCGAACCGATCCGCCTGACTTTCGATGCTTCGAAGGCGGTGTGGGGTGACAAGTACTCGCACTTCGTCGATCTCTGGGTTGCCTACCGCTACTGGCAGAACAAGTTCGGCCTCGACCACAACGCCATGGCTGGCGTCTGCACGATCGCCCCGACCGGCCAGAGCACCAAGAGCTGCACCGAGTCGACGGTCTACGGTGGCGTCACTGTGAAGTTCTGATCGACTGAAGGTCTCCAAGCTACAACGATGGCGCCGCGCATGTCCCGCGCGGCGCCATTCTGCTTTCTTTCTTCACCTCGCCCCGCTTGCGGGGAGAGGCCGGATCGCATCGTGTTTGCGGAAGCAGCCCCTCACCACAATCCTCTCCCCGCAAGAGCGGGGCGAGGCGGTGCAGCTCGCTTGGGCCGTCTACTTCGTCCACACGCCGTCGTGCAGTGCTTCGGCCTCGTCCTCGAGCATAGGCCCGACGATCTCCGTCGGTCGCTGGCCGCTGGCAAAGACCTCGCGGCAGGGCAGGTCGAGCGTCGGGTTCTCCGGGTGGTTGCCGGTGACGCCGCGCAGACGGTGCTCGCTGAGGCCATAGACGACGCGGCCGATGCCGGCCCAGTAGATCGCACCGGCGCACATCGCGCAGGGCTCGGCGGAGGAATAGAGCGTGGCTTTCGCCAGCACTTCGCGGCCGAGCGTGCGGCAGGCCTGCGTTGCCGCCAGGCGCTCGGCATGGGCGGTGCCGTCGTGATCCGGCATGTAGCCGTTCTCGGCCTCGATCAGCACCTTGCCGTCCCCATCGACGACGATGCAGCCGAAGGGGTGGTTGCCATGGCTGAGCGAGCGGCGGGCGACCGCGAAGGACAGGCGCAAAAGCTGTTCGTCGCGTTCGGTTTGGCCGTCCATTGATGCTCCGCGGTCAGTGCCCCGCCATGTGCCGGCCGACCACGGTCAGGTCGGCCTCGCTGGTGCGGGCCTCGTATACGAACTCGCCGTGGAACATGACCACGAGGCGGTCGGAGAGTTCAAGCAGTTCGTCGAGATCCTCGCTGACCAGCAGCACGGCGGCGCCGCGATTGCGCGCGGCCATGATCTCGGCGTGGATCTGCGCTACTGCCGCAAAGTCGAGGCCGAAGCAAGGATTGGCCGCGATCAGCACTTCGACATCGTCGCCGAGCTCACGGGCCAGCACGGCGCGCTGCACATTGCCGCCCGACAGCGCCGAGATCGGCGTATCCGGCGTCCGGGTCTTGATTTTGTACTGCCCGATCTTCTTCTTGGCGTCGTCGCGGAAGGCGCTGCGATTGAGCCACCAGCCGCCGCTGGCGAAGGGCGCGCGATCGAACTCGCGGAAGGCGATGTTGTCGGCGACGCTCATGCCGCCGACGCAGGCGTTCTTCAGCGGCTCCTCCGGCAACAGCGACATCTTGTGGCGACGCATCTGCTCGCGGCTGGCGCGATAAGGATCGCCCGCGACGCGGATTTCGCCGCTCTCTGCGGCGCGCTGGCCCGCCAGCACCTCGACGAGCTGGCGCTGACCGTTGCCGGAGACGCCGGCAATGCCGACGATCTCGCCGGCACGGACCGTGAGCGAGACGTCATGGACGGCCATAGCGCCAGCATCGTCGAGAGCGCGGACCTTTTCCAATTCGAGCCTGGCCTGGCCGGCTTCGCCGGTGCGCGGCGGCTGCACCGTCAGCTCCTCGGCGCCGATCATGGTGCGTGCCATAGCATCGGGCGTGAGCTCGGCCACCTTGCCTTGACCGGCAAGCTTGCCGCGGCGCAGGATCGTGACCTCGTCGGCGAAGGCCATGACCTCGCGGAATTTGTGTGTGATCATCAGGATGGTCAACTCGCCCTTGACGACCATGTCGCGGAGCATGCCGAGCACCTCGTCGGCTTCCGCCGGTGTCAGCACCGAGGTCGGCTCGTCCAGGATCAGGAAGCGGCGTTTCAAATAGAGCTGCTTGAGGATCTCGCATTTCTGCCGCTCGCCGGCGGAGATGTCGGAGACCTTGGCGCCGAGCGGCACTTTGAAGGGCATGCGTGCCAGGAACGCCTGGAGCTCCTTCATTTCCTTGGACCAGTCCACCACGGCCGGCACGTCGTCGCGCGCGAGCACGAGGTTTTCCGCGACCGTCATGGCCGGCACCAGCGTGAAGTGCTGATAGACCATGCCGAGGCCGAGCGCGTGGGCGTCCTTCGGATTGCCGATCGCCTGCTCGCGACCGCCGAGGAGGATGTCGCCTTCGGTGGCGTGGTAGTAGCCCATGATGCATTTGACGAGCGTCGATTTGCCGGCGCCGTTCTCGCCAAGGAGGGCGTGGAACGAGCCCGGCCGCACTTTCAGCTCGACATTGTCCAACGCAAGAAAATCGCCGAAACGCATGGTCATGGCGATGGCGTCGACGCCGAAGGCGCCGCTGGGTGGTGGCGTTTCGCCGATGATCACGAAATCGCTCCGATGAATGCATCCGAGGTCGAGACCGCGCCGAACACGCCGCCCTGCATCTTGATCATCTTCAGCGCATGCTCGTGGTTGCTCTTGTCGGTCGCGCCGCAGCAATCGTGCAGCAGTACGCATTCGAAGCCGCGGTCGTTCGCCTCGCGCATGGTGGTGTGGACGCAGACGTCGGTGGTGATGCCTGACAGCACGATGTTCTCGATGCCACGCACGCGCAGGATCAGCTCCAGGTCGGTCGCGCAGAACGAGCCCTTGCCGGGCTTGTCGATGATGGGCTCGCCGGGCAGGGGCGCAAGCTCCGGGATGATGTCCCAGCCGGGCTCGCCACGCACCAGGATGCGTCCGCATGGGCCGGGATCGCCGATGCCGGCGCCGATCTGCCGCGAGCGCCAGCGCTTGTTGGCGGGAAGATCGGAGAGATCGCGGCGGTGGCCCTCGCGCGTATGGATGATGTGAAAACCTTGGCTGCGCATGACGGTGAGCAGCTTCTTGATCGGCTCGATCGGTGCCCGTGTCAGCGAGAGATCATAACCCATCTTGTCGACATAGCCGCCGACGCCGCAGAAGTCGGTCTGCATGTCGATGATGATGAGCGCCGTGTTCTCAGGCCGGAGATCACCGTTGTAAGGCCAGGCATAAGGTTCGGACTTGATGTAGCGCTCGGGCATGGACGACCTCGTTGCGTGCCGCGTGTTACCGTGTGATCGAGAGTTCAGCGGGGGCGCCGGTCAGCGTCCGCTTCGGCGAGCAGGTGATGATCATGATGGCCAGTGTCAGGATGTAGGGCGCGGCGTTGAAGAGGTGATAGCCGGAGGTAACGCCGACCGATTGCAGCGCCGGGCCCAGTGCTGCGGCGCCGCCGAAGGCGAGCGAGGCCCACAGGCACAGCATTGGATCCCAGCGCGCGAAGATCACGAGCGCCACGGCCGTGATGCCCTGGCCCGATGACAGGCCCTCGTTCCAGCTCCCGGGATAGAACAGCGACAGGAACGAGCCGCCGATGCCGGCGAGGAAGCCGCCGACCATGGTCGCGCGCAGTCGGATCAGGAGCACGGAGTAGCCCATGGCGCGCGCAGCATCGGAACTTTCGCCGGCGGTGCGGATCAGCAGGCCCCAGCGCGTGGTGCGGAAGGCCCAGTACAGGATCGGCGCAAGGGCGACACCGATCAGGAAGAGCACGTTGACGCGTAGCGCCGCGCGTACCTGCGGCATGTCGCTCCACCAGCCAAAATCAATCGCGGGCAGTCGTGGTGCGGTAGGCTCGATCAGCGGCTTGCCGAGATAGAATGCGAGCCCGGTGCCGAACAGCATCAGCGCGATGCCGACCGCGATATCGTTGACGCGCGGCAGCGAGCAGATTCCGGCATGCAGTGCGCCCAGAAGTGCGCCAGTGATGCCGGCGGCGAGCACGCCCAGCCAGGGCGAGCCGGTGAGATAGGAGATGCCGTAGGCACTCATCGCGCCCATCACCAGCGTGCCTTCGAGGCCGAGATTGATGCGCCCCGAACGCTCGGTGATGCATTCGCCCAGGCTCACGAACAGGAACGGCGTCGAGACGCGAACGGCGCCGCCCAGCACGGCGAGCGGGACGGTCCAGAGCCCGATCGATCCGTCTGCCATCAGGACTTGCCTTTCAGGAATCCGATGCGGCCGTAGAGCGCATCGCTTGCCAGCACGAAGACGAAGATGATGCCCTGAAGCACCAGCACGGATGCATCGGGCAATCCCAGGCGACGCTGCAACAGGCCACCGCTGGCACTGATGCCGCCGAGCAGGATGGCGACGGGGATGATGGCCAGCGGATTTTGCCGCGCGAGGAAGGCGACCAGGATGCCGGTGAAGCCGTAGCCCGCCGCGAGATTGGCGTTGGTGCGGCCCTGCACCGCTGCGACCTCCACCATGCCTGCGAGGCCTGCGGCGCCGCCGGCGAGGAAGCAGATGGTCAGGATGAGCTTGCTGACGCCGAGGCCGACGATCTTCGCTGCGCGAATGTTGCCGCCGGCGACGCGCGCGGCAAAGCCGAACACGGTGTGATAGATCAGGATGTAGGCGGCGATCGCGGCGATCAGGCCGAACACGAGGCCCCAATGCACGTCGGTGCCGGGAATGGAGCCGATCATGTTGGCGGCGCCGATCTCGCGCGTTGACGGCTTGTTGAGGCTGGCGGGATCGCGCATCACGCCTTCGACGAGATGGTTGAGGATCGCGAGCGCGATGTAGACGAGCAGTAGGCTCGAGATCGTCTCGTTGACCCCGCGGTATTGGCGGAGCGCGCCGGAGAGCATGATCCACAGACCGCCCCCGATGACGCCGGCACAGACCATGGCGATCTGCACGGCCAACGACGGCATGCCCTGGAGCGCGATAGCTGCGCTCGTCGCCGTCAGTGCACCGATCAGAAGCGCACCTTCGCCGCCGATGATAACCATGCCGAGTTGTGCCGGCAGCGCAGTGCAGAGCGCAGTGAGGATCAAGGGTGCTGCGCGCGTCAGCGTATTCTGCCAGGAGAACCAGGTGCCGAAGGCGCCGTAGTACATGTAGAAATAGAGATCGAGCGGGTTCTTGCCGAACATTGCGACGAAGATGCCGAAGATCACGAGCGCGCCGGCCAGCGCCGCGCCCGGGATCATGATGTATTCAATTGTCGCGCCGTGGCGCTGGAGAAATCCCGCATCGGCGGCCGGGGCAATTGTCCCGACCGCTGCAGCGGGATCCACCGATTCCGTTGTCACGAAGTCGCTCCGATCACGCCTTCGACGAGATAGTCCATCTTCTCGAGTTCGGGATCCTTCTGGCTGCGATCGGTTCCAGCCGCGATCACCGTCTTACCCTTGTTGTCGAGCAGTCCCCCCTTGAAGATGGCGTAGCCGTCCGCGGACAGGAATTTTGCCTTGACGTCGTCGGCATGCTTGCGCGCTTCGGCGGAGACCGCTTCGCCGTAGGGCGAGGTCTTGACGATTTCTTCCTTGAGGCCGCCGCGATAGAAGTTCGGGATGCTCTCGCCTGCGGCGATCATCTTGACGAATTTCGGGTATAGCGCTTCCCAGTTCCACTCCGCACCGGTGAGATAAGCCTTCGGCGCGAGCGGCGACTGGTTGACGTGATAGCCGCACACCATGGCGCCACGGCGCGCGGCGTTCTCGACCATCGTCTTCGGACCGTCGACGTGACAGGTGAGCACATCCACGCCCTGGTCGATCAGGCTGTTGGTTGCTTCGGCTTCCTTGACCGGCATCGACCAGTCGCCGGTGAAGATCACCTGCGTCGTGGCCTTCGGGTTGGCGAGCTTGGCGCCGAGCGCGAAGGCATTGATGTTGCGCAACACCTGCGGGATCGGTTTTGCGGCGACGAAGCCGAGCTTGCCGCTCTTGGAGGTGTAGCCGGCGACGATGCCTGAGATGTACTGAGCTTCGTCGATATAGCCGAAATAGCTGCCGGCGTTCTTCGGATCCTTGTCCGACCAGAGGCCGCCGCAGTGCTCGAAGCGCAGCTTCGGGAACTTGTTGGCCAGCTTGATCATGTGCGGATTGTAGTAGCCGAACGAGGTCGGGAAGAGCAGGGAGGCGCCGTCGAGATTGATCATGGACTCGATCGTCTTCTCGACTGCGTCGGTCTCCGGCACCTTCTCTTCCTCGACGACTTTCAGTCCGGGAATCTTCTTCAGCGCCGCGGCGCCTTGCGCATGCGCCTGGTTGTAGCCGTAGTCGTCGCGCGAGCCGACATAGATGAAGCCGATGGTCGTCTCGGCCGCGAAGGCTGGGCGGACGCCGGCCGCCGCGCCGAGGGTGAGGGCCGCGCCGCCTTGCAACAAATGCCGTCGTGAAATCCTGCCAAAATCCATTGGATGCTCCCTTGGCGGACGGACCGCCTTAGTCTCGCGGCTACACCGGTCTGGCGGAGCCCGGAACAAGATGTCGCAAGCTTCGTGCCAGAGACTATGAAGCGTGCATTTTGATGTAACTTACTGAAATTGCTGTCTATATATACGAACATGAATCCTGACGAGGAAAGCGGCAGATTAATTTGTGAGCAATATTTCTGGGTTGTATGCAATGGAGTTAAGCAGTCTTAACCGGCTATCCTCCGCGTGCATGACGGCACTGGACGGTCTGTCGGCTACCCGCATCCATGCTAACCACGCGCTGATTGGGACGGTGCCGGCCACGTGATTTTTGCTGGCACCGAACTTGTATCGATAGTCGCTGTGGCCGCCGCTGCCGCGGCCTAGAGGATGGAAGCTCGCCGAGATGGGTGCTGGTAACGCCGTTCAGAATGCATCGCTCGGCGAAGAGATCGTGCGTCGGATCAATGAGCTTGGTGCGATCTCGGAAGAGACCGACAAGCTGACCCGCATCTATCTCAGCAAGGAGCTGCGCACGGCAGCGGACCTCATCCAGGGTTGGATGCGCGAGGCCGGCATGAGCGCGCATCTCGATGCGATCGGTAACGTCTGCGGCCGTTACGAAGGCGAGCGGCCGGGGGCGCCCTGCCTGATGCTCGGCTCGCACTACGACACCGTGCGCGATGCCGGCAAATGGGACGGGCCGCTGGGTGTGATCACGGCGATCGCCTGCGTCGCCGACCTCAACCGCCGCGGCAAGCGCCTGCCGTTCGCGATCGAGGTGATCGGCTTTGCCGACGAGGAGGGGGTGCGCTTCGCCTCGACACTGCTCGGCAGCCGCGCGGTGGCGGGAACGTTTGATGAGAGCGTCCTGGCTACGCGCGACCGGGACGGCGTCTCGATGCGCGATGCGCTCGTGCAATTCGGTCTCGACCCCGATCATATCGGCGCGGCCGCCCGGGCGCGGCGCGAGCTGCTTGCCTATCTCGAGCTGCACATCGAGCAGGGACCGGTGCTGGAAGCACAGAACCTGCCCGTCGGCGTAGTCACCGCGATCGCGGGCGCGACGCGGCTAGCCGCACGGCTATCCGGCATGGCCGGCCACGCCGGCACGGTGCCGATGGCGCTGCGACGCGACGCGCTCGCCGGCGCGGCCGAATGCATCGGTGCGATCGAGCAGTTCTGCCGGACCGACGAGAGCGGGCTGGTCGGCACCGTCGGCTATATCCACGCCAAGCCCGGCGCGACCAACGTCATTCCGGGCGAGGTGTCGTTCACCATCGACATGCGCGCACCGACCGACATGCATCGCAAGCGCGCGGTGGCCGATGTCGTCAGGCAGATCGAGGCCATCGCAAAACGTCGGCAGCTGTCGCTTCAGCTCGACGTCACCCACGAGAATCGCACCGCGCCTTGCGCGCCCTGGCTGAAGGAGCAGATCGCGCAGGCGATTGCTGGGGAAGGTTTTCCCGTGTTCGAGTTGCCGAGCGGGGCCGGGCACGACGGCATGGCGATGATTGACATCGCCGATGTCGGCATGATCTTCGTCCGCTGCCGCGGCGGCATCAGCCATCATCCGGATGAGCATGTCGAGCTCGCCGACGCCGACGCCGGCGCGCGGGTTCTGCTCAGGGTGATCGAGAATTTCAGGCCGCGGGAAGGGTAAGGCGAGCCCGTAAGTCACGGGGTAGAGACACGAATCAGGCACGTTTAGAATAGTGACGGCCAGCTCCAGGATCACGAGACATCATTCGACGACGCATATGAACAGTGATATTTCCTTTCCGTCACATCGTGAAAACCGGTTTTACCAGGGCGCGGCCGCTACCTTTGTGGCCAACGCGCTTCAGGCGGTCAATTTTCTTGGCGATCGGTTCCTGAGAAAGCCGCATCATCTGTCATCAGCCATCGAGGACCTTTACCGGCACTCGATGGACAGTGCCTTTTCGGTGACCGAGGCCTTTCTCGTCACCGGGGCGCCGCATGCATCGGCCTATTACCCGCGCGACTTCGCCTGGTTCTATCCCGACGTTCTCGATCCCGAAACCGTCATGGATTCGCAGGATGCGATCCGGCGAGTTCGCTTAATTGAAAAGAGCGTTCGCCTGATGCTGGAGGCGGTTCGCGCCAACGTCGTCACGACGACAATCGTCCCGGCGGGACGCGCCCGGTATCTCGGCGTGAATTATTTCTCGCGCCCTTCAGATACGCTGCTCGGAATTCTCGCCGGTCTGCAACAGATGATAGCTGCTGACCAGAAAGCGTCGTCCTATCTGGCGATGTCACATTGCGCTCATGCCGGCCGCCTGTTGCTGGCCGAATACGGCGTCGACCTGAAACGGGCGATCTTGCAGCTCGCAAGCGAGCTGGAGCCGTTCCATGACGACGGCATCCGGTATTTGCTTTGCGACGTCAGCGCGCCTCGTTCCGCGGCGACGGACACCCGCGCCGAACGCAGGCGCTTCGTCACCAATGCCTGCGTCTACACGACGTTCGTGTGGGGCGTGCGGCTCGGAGTCGTCGACGAGAATGAGCTCAAGCCGCTGCTCGGGCGCGAGCTCTCGCAGTACAAAGGGGACCTTCTCCGTCTGTTCGGCAAGAGCGGCTATATCAGGCATTCCCTGGATGGCCCGGCGAGTTCTCCGGTGTCCTCGATTGCTCTGGATTTCGTCAGCGTGCATCGCGGATTTTGGGACCTGAACGAGGCGAGCGAACGCGCGCTGTTTGCGGCCACGACGGACCTAGTCATCGCCGAACCGCGGTTTCGCATACCCGGGACATCCCACTTCCTGGTGTCCGCGGATAATCCGCGGAACAAGATGATCCACAAGATTGCGGCTCCCGCCTACCAGGGACGTTCCTCCTGGCCGACGTTCAACGTCGAATTTGCCGATCGCATGCTGGACTACGATCAATTTTCGGGTCGCGACATCTACCGGTCCTGCGCTCAAGGGATATTGAGGGACATTCGGACCGCGACTGAAGTCCACGGCGGATATCAGGAGCTGTTGTCGGAACAGGGCCTGAAGTATCGCACCTGGGCCTACAAGGGCGCCGTGGCGCATTCCTGGTTTCCGCGTTTCCTTTCCGTCTGGAGCAGGGCGTTCGGAACGCCCTTGCTCCATTGGAATGATTGATCCGCGGACGTTACCCCGCGGTCACATCCACCAGCTCCCCACCATCGAGAACCTTGGCTGCCTTGGCGCGGTCGAGGTCGCCTTCCCAGGCGGCGACCACCACTGTCGCAACGCAATTGCCGGTGAGGTTGCCGACCGCACGCGCCATGCCGATGAACCAGTCGACCGAGAGCACCAGCACGAGTCCGATCGCTGGAATGCTCGGCACGGCGTTCAGCGTCGCGGCCAAGATCACGATCGCCGAGCCCGGCACGCCGTGGGCGCCCTTCGACGTGATCAGGGAGACGCCGAGAACCAGCAGGAGATCGCCGAACGACAACGGCGTGTTGGTCGCCTGCGCGATGAAGACGACGGCCAGCGTCAGATAGATCGAGAAGGCGTCGAGGTTGAAGGAATAGCCGGTCGGGATGACGAGCCCGACGACGGAGTCCTTCACCCCCATGCGCTCCAGCTTCTTCATGATCTGGGGCAGCACGGCGTCGGAGGACGCGGTGGCGAGCACGATGGTCAGCTCTTCGCGCAGATAGGAGAGGAACTTGAGGATATTGATTCCGGCGAGCGCCATCACGCTGCCGAGCACGCCGAGCACGAAGATGCCGACCGAGACATAGAACAGCATCACCAGCGAGACGAGCTGCTTCAGCGAGCCGACGCCGTATTTGCCGACGGTATAGGCGACCGCGCCGAGCACGCCGAGCGGAGCGACCCGAACGATCAGTCCCATGACGCGGAACAGCACGGTCGAGGCGGCATCGATAATGGAAGTCACGAGCTTGCCCTTCTCGCCGCCCACCAGCGCGAGCCCGACGCCGAACAGCACTGCGAAGAACAGGACCTGGAGCACGTCATTGCGCGACAGGGCGTCGAACGAGGTGCTCGGGATCACATTGAGCAGGAAGGAGCCGATGCCGCCGCCCTGCAGCTTGTGGGCGTTGTCGGCATAGGTGTTGAGGGCCTTGGCGTCGAGCGTCGAGGGATCGATGTTCATGCCATGGCCGGGACCGAAGAGGTAGGCGAGCACAAGGCCGACCACAAGCGCGACCGTCGTCATCACCTCGAAATAAAGCAACGCCTTGACGCCGACCCGGCCGACCTTCTTGAGGTCACCGGCGCCGGCAATGCCGTGGACGACGACGCAGAACACGATGGGCGCCACGATCATCGAGATCAGCTTCAGGAAGGCGTCGCTGAGGATCTTGAGGCTGATGGCGAAGTCCGGGACAGCCACGCCGAGGATAATGCCGAAGATCAGCGCCGCCAGAACCTGGACGAACAGTGATGTGTAGAGCGGCTTGCGCTCGGCCGCTGGGGCCGCTGCAATGGTCGACATGATGACTCCCCCGTTTTGACGACGTCTTGGTCCTCAAAAGGAGCAACAACCGTGCCAGAAGGTCGCGGGTTTCGCCGAAAACGGCCTATTCCGCCGCCTTCGCCGTCTTGCCAAACATCCGCGTCGGTGCCGAAAAGCCGCACGACGTGCCGTCGGTGACCTTGACCTGATCCTCCCATGGCAGGCGGAAGGTGCCCGCAACCATGTCCTGCATGAACGTGTAGGGGCAGTCCATTGCGCCGCCCTTCACCGCGACGTAGCCGCGGTGCCAGAGCTGGTAGATGTTGTTCTCGACGCCCCAATTGATGCGCGCCTCGCGCACCAGGTCGGGCCGCACCTCGGCGGTGATGATCTCGTCGGCGCGGCCGGTGGTGCCGTGTGCCAGCACACTGCCGTCGAAATTGACGATCATGCCTTCGCCCATGGAATCGAACGAGCCGTCGGACCCGCACATGCAGACATTGGCTGTGACCATCAGGTTCTGGAACGAGTTGGCCTGGTTGGTGAAGCGCCAGGCGTCACGGATCGGCGCGGTGTAGCCGGCGGTGCGGATCATGATCTCCGCGCCCTTGTAGGCGCACTCCCGCGCCATCTCCGGGAACATGCCGTCATGGCAGATGATCAGCGCGATCTTAGCGCCCTTCGGCCCCTCGATCACGGGAATGCCAAGGTCGCCCGGCTCCCACGGTTCGACCGGAATCCAGGGGTGGAGTTTCCGGTAGTAGAGCCTGATCTCGCCGTGGTCGTCGATGATCAGGCCGGAGTTGTAGGGATTGCCGTGCGGGTTGAACTCCATGATGGAGAAGCAGCCCCAGATCCCATTGTCGATGCAGGCCTGCTTGAAAGCCGCGACCTCAGGCCCGTCGAGCCGGCACATGATCTCGGGATTGGTGTCCATCGAGAGGCCGTGCAGCGAATATTCGGGGAACACCACCAGGTCCATGGTGGAGAGATTGCGGCGAGCCTTGCCGACCATCCAGACGATGCGCTCGGTCTGCCTTGCCAGATCGGCCCGGGTCACGACGTTCGGTAGTTGCAACTGCACGAGCCCGATGACGACGCCCTCAGGCGATTTGTTCAACCCGCCAAGCCCGTTCATGATTGAAGTTCGTTCATGATCAGCTCCTTTGCTGGATGCAACCGCTGGCGACGCGCCCGCGTGATCTATCGGGAGCCAAGCAAATCCGATTTTTACGGACAGCAAAAGGCCATTTCTCAGGCGGTCGTGTCTGCTGGTCCCGATCTCTGGGAGCCCTGTGGGCGTCTTGCACAGCCATCGCGCCGCACGCGGGCGTACCCCGCATATTATTGAGGCGCGAGGTGCCTCGAATGTCGTCTTGACCCGCCGCGACGGCCGATGTCAGAGTTATGACATGAGTGCAGTAAAGCGACACAGCCCAAATCTTCGCGACGAATATGCCGAGCTGACGCGGCAGCGCATCGTTGCGGCCTTCGTCGAGACGCTTGAGGATGATGCTGCCGACGAGGTCTCGATGGCTGCCGTCGCCAGGCGTGCAAAGGTTGCCGAGCGCACCATCTATCGGCACTTCAAGACCCGCGCGGAGCTGTTTGCCGCGGCCGGTGAGTGGATCGAAGACAATGTCTTCGGCTACGTTCCCTTTTCCTCACCGGACGAACTGCCGGATATTTTTCGCAAGCTTTGCAAGAGCTTCGATCGCCATCCGAATCTGGCGCGCGCGATTGCCATGACCCGGGTCGGCCGCAGCGTGCGGGCTGGCTTCCGGCGGCACCTGATCGACCAGCACAGCAAGGCGATGGCACCTCTGGTGCGGCACCTCAAGCCGAAGGAGGTTCGCCAGGCCGAGGCGCTGGCAGCCTATCTCAACAATGTGCTCGCCTGGAGCGCGTTGCGCGAAGACTTCGGCATGTCGAGTGCCGAGATTGCCGACACGATCGACTGGGCGCTCACGACGCTCCTGAAGGAAATCCGGCAGCGCGACGCTGCCGCGGCACGGCTGCATTCCGACAAGGCTGGCAAGTCGCCGCGGAAACGAGCCGCCGCGAGAGAGCCGTCATAGGGTGCAACAGATCATGACAACCTCGAACGAGATGCCGGACGACCTCTTGATCAACGCGGCCGATGAGGTTCGCATCCGGCAGGATCTGGTGCTGACGGCGCTCGGCCGCCGCCCGGCCGATCGGAGCTTGCGGGTCGGCCGGCTGCTCGACGTGCACAGTCGCACCTGGAGCGAAGATCAGGAGATCGTGTTCAAGGGCCGACGGATCGCATGGGTCGGGCCGGCCGGAAGCTATCCCGGCGAAGTCCGCGAACGCGTGCATCGGCCCGATCTGGCGGCCGTTCCCGGCTTCGGTGAGGTGCACAAGCATATCGAAAGCTCGCATCTGACGCCGGAATGGGAGGCCGCGCTGGTGCTGCCGCATGGCAATACCTGGACGTGCGAGGCGAGCCACGAATTCTCCAATGTCAACGGCGCACGCAATCTCGAATTCTGGTTCGAGGCACGTCGTCGCGGATCGCCGCTAAAAATCTTTCCGCAACCCGGATCGGCGGTGCCGCCCACGGCCTATGAGTGGGGCGGCGGCTGGTATGGTCGCGAGGAGCAGGCGAGCTTCATGAGCGAGAGCCTGATGGTCACCGGGCTCGACGAGGTGATGGACTGGCCGGCGGTCTGGAATCCCGACAATCCGTCCTACAAGCGGCTATGGGGCATGATCGAGGCCACGTTCGCGGCCCGCGGCGTCGTCGAAGGGCATGCCTCCGGTCTGCGGGACCTGCCATCCATCAACGCCTTTGCCGCGGCGGGGCTCGCCTCCGACCATGAAGTGCAGACGCCGGAGGAGACCTGGGACAAGCTCACCCGCGGTCTCTTCATCGAGTTGCGCGTCTACGCCATGCCCGAGATCGTCGCCTGGCTGCTCGCCAAGGGTTTGCAGGACTGGTCGCAGATCGCCTTCACCACCGACGACCGCAGCGCCAGCCATACGCTCGAGCTCGGCGCGAGCGATCACAACGCGCGGGTCGCGATCGAAGCGGGTCTCGCGCCGGAAGTCGCGATCCAGTGTCTGACCATCAATCCTGCGCGGCACATGCGCATCACGCCGTTCGTCGGCAGTCTCGCCCCGGGGCGTTTTGGCGATGTCGTGCTGCTCTCGGATGTCGCCAAGCTGACCATTGCCGAGGTCTGGGCCGACGGCGCGCAGGTGTCCGAAGGCAAACGCTACCTGGGCAAGGTTCCCGAAATCTCCTGGCCCGATTGGGCAACCAGAACGGTGAATATCAAGCGCGAGATCCAGCCGGAGGACTTCGAGCTGCCGGGCGCACCCGGTCGCACCACGATGAAAGCCGCCGTGATCCGCCCGTTCCATTGGCATCCGGAGTTCTACACCCTCGAGCTGCCGGTGCGTGGCGGCGCCGTGCAGCGCGATGAGAGCGAGGCCATCACAAAGTTTGCCATCGTCGATCGCTTCTCCGGCGACGGCCGGGTTGCAAAAATGTTCTGGCGTGGCTGCGGACCGCGCACGCCGGACACCGCGCTTGCCTGCTCGGTCGCGCACGACAAGCACAACATCTGGGTGGTCGGCTCGTCCGACGCCGCGATGGCCAAGGCCGTGAACGCGCTGGTGGAACGTCAAGGCGGATGGGCGCTGGTGCGCGAAGGCGAGCTCGTTGCCACCGTGCGGTTCGAGGTTGGCGGATTGATGAGCTGTCGCTCGGCGCAGGTGCTCGATGCCGACATGCAGGCGCTCTATGCGGAGGGCCGCAAGGTGGACTGGATGTATGAGCCCACCTTCCGGCCGCGCTGGTATCCCGGATTTCCGGAACGCCTGATGTTCGCGACGCTGACCTGCGCGCCCTGGAGCTGGGTGCTGGTCGCGCCCTGCGAGCAGGCGCCGCTCGGGTTCATCAACGTGCAGACCGGCGAAGCGCACCCGGTGGTCTGGTAGGAGCGACCGCGATGAACGAGATGACGCCGCCGCAATCGGCTTCCGCAGAGCCGACGTCGAACTCGGCCACAGGCCTGCTCGACCGCATCTTCCGCCTCACCGAGCGCGACACCAGCGTGAGCCGGGAAGTGATGGCGGGCGCGACCACGTTCGCGGCGATGGCCTATATCATCGCGGTGAACCCCGCGATCATGTCCAATGCCGGAATGGATCGCGCCGATCTCGTCAGCGCCACCGCACTCGCCGCCATCTTCGGTTCGGCGATGATGGGACTCTGGGCCAACCTGCCGCTCGCCGTTGCGCCGGCGATGGGCTCCAACGTCATCTTCACCTATGTGATCGTCAAGCAGATGGGCATGCCCTGGCAAGGCGCGCTCGCCATGGTCGCTTTTACGGGCGTGCTGTTCCTGATCCTCAGCCTGTCGAAGCTGCGCGAGCGCGTCGCACGCGACGTTCCCGAAGCGTTGAAGGTCGGCATCCAGGCCGCGGTCGGCACCTTGATCGTGTTCATTGCGCTGCGCGGCGCGGGCTTCGTGGTGCAGAACCCCTCGACCTATATCGCCATGGGATCGCTGCGCAGCCCGCCGGTGCTCTTGACGCTCGCAGGTCTGCTGCTCACGCCGGTGCTGGTGGCGCGACGTGTTCCAGGGGGGCTCATCCTGTCGATCGCCGTGCTGACCCTGATCGGCTTCTTCGTTCCCGGCGCAAACGGCAAGATGGTGACCTCGGTGCCGTCGGCGATTGTTTCATGGCCGCGCTGGCCCACCAGCACCTTCATGGCACTCGACGTCGGGTACCTCGTCAGTCACTTCGTCGTGGCGCTGCCGCTGCTGTTCTACTTCCTGTGCGCCGAATTCTTCTCGACTCTGGGAACGCTGATCGGCGTGACCGGTGCCGCCAATCTGCGCCGCCCGGATGGCTCGATCCCGAATGCCACCGCCGCCTTCGCCACCGATGCGACGGCGTCCATCGTCGGCCCGCTGCTCGGCACGTCTGTGGTGACGGCCTATATCGAGTCGATCACCGGCGTGCAGGCCGGGGGACGCACCGGCCTGACCTCGCTGACGGTCGCGGCGTTCTTCTGCCTCGCCTTGTTCTTCTGGCCGGTCTTCGTCATCATTCCACCGCAAGCAACCGCGCCCGCGCTGGTGCTCGTCGGCGTGCTGATGATGCAGGGCCTCGCCCGCATCGACATGACCGATCTCGTCAACGCCGTGCCCATCGTGCTTACGCTGCTGGTCACCGTGCTGACCAACAATCTCATCAACGGAATGGCGCTGGGGACGCTGAGCTATATCGCATTGGAGGTTGCGATGGGCCGGCGATCGCGGATTCCTGCAATGGTCTGGGGCCTCGGCGTGGTGTTCATCGCTTATGCGGTCGTGATCGCACAGATCTTTTGAGATGCCCGGACGTCGCGAAAGCCTAGGCCACCAGATCCAAGAGCCGACACGATCCGCGCACCAGCACCTTACGCCCGGTCGGCGTCATCGCAGGTACACCGTCGTTAACGACGACAAGTCCAAGCTTGACGAGCCCTTCGACAACATAGGCCTTCAAGAGGCGACCGTTCGGCAGCGGGTTGCGAAGCGCGCGCAACGCCTCCCATTGGTCCGGCGAGAGATCGAAGTCGACGTCGTTGCTCATGTTGCCTCAAACGATAGTAACGTTCACGCGCCCCCTGTTAGCGGCGCTGCATGAAGACCATGCGACGACAATGAGTCCGGAATTCGTTGAGCTGTTTAGAACGTCTCTTCACGAATTGCCGCGTTGCGTCACAAGAGTTTAAGATCGTTTGCAGACGAATATCGTCCCGATCTCCGATCACTTATTGATGATTTGTTCTTGATCGTGCGACGGCAGCTACCGCAGTGCACGGGAAGAACCGCTGTCCCATTCTGCGTTGCGATATGCACAGAAAATCATAAGACGAGAGGTTGGGGACTCTGTTACGCTGATTCGTGGTGATTGGGCTTCACACGACAGGAGTGTGAGTGCATGAACAGGCTGGCGGAAATTCGCAGTCAGGAATTCCTGTGCCGGGAGCGCGCCGCGCTGGATTCGGAGCGCCGGGTTTTCTGGCTTGCGCAGGCGGAAGAGTGGGAGCAGCGCGCGCTCGACGAAATCGCGTATCACTTTCGGGAGTGCAATCTCGTCCGGGTCGAACTGACGGCCGCCTGACGGCAGAGGCGAGCCGATCGCGGCTTACTGATAAGTCGCCACGATATCGGACACCGCGCGCTCGAGCTGCTGGGCGGTGGCGCATTGGCGCACGATGCTGCAAAAGGTCGCGTAGCGCGGCATTTCCGAGTCGCCAAAGCCCCAAGCGAGACGTCCCTCGGGATTGAGCCAGACCAGCCGTTTCGAGCGTTCGGAGATGCGGCGCAGGATGTCGGCGCGCGGGTCGAGGTTGTTGCTGCGGGCATCGCCGAGCACGATCACCGTGGTCTGCGGTGTCAGCGTGCTCATGAAATCTTTCTCGAAATCGACCAGCGACGAGCCATAGTCGGACGAGCCGAAGCCGACCTTGGACATGATCTCGGCCATCGCCTCTTCCGGCGACTTCGACTCCAGGATGTCGCTGACCTCGATCAGATGCGAGGAGAAGGCGAAAGAGTGGACGTCGTCGACCACTTCATGCAGCGAGTGTATCAGGAGCAGGAAGAAATCGGAGACCTGCGCGACCGAGCCGGAAACGTCGCAGAGCGCGACGATCTTCGGCCGATCACGGTGCTTGCGCTTCCACGCAGTGAGGAAGGGGACGCCGCCCCAGGCCGCGTTGCGACGCAGTGTGCGGCGGACGTCGAGATGGCCGCGGCGCTGACGCTTGCGCGGTTTCGAATAGCGCTCGCGCAGGCGCCGCGCGATCTGGCGGATGAGCGCGCGCATCTCCGCGACCTGACGCCGTTCGATGCGCGCGAGCGGCGCGTTGCGCAGGATCTCGTTGCGGAGGTTTTCGGCCTCCTCGCGGGCATAGAGCGCAAGCCCCTGCGCAACGGTGTCGCGCACGGCTTCGCGCAAGGCATCGAGCGCGGCCCGAAGCCGCTCGGCCAGTGCCGGGTTGGTCGCGGTCAGCTCGTCGAGATCGTCGCGCAGGCGTTGGAGGCCCATGGCGTCGAGGATGCGGCTGGAGAAGATGCCGCGCTGCGTGGAGTAGCGGATGTCGGACAGAGAGGCTGCGCCGGCGGCGCTGGCGATGGCGGCTGCGATCGAATTGCGATCTTGCGACAGCAGCATCTGGGCGAGGGGGCCCAATTCTGCGGGAGGCGAACCGCCGCCCGCATCGCTGGCGGGGCCGGATGAGGAAGACTGATCCGCGTCTTGCGAAGTGTCGTTGCTGTTGGCCTCAGGCTGTTCTTGCCGCGGCTCCGGCTGGCTGAAGAACAGATCAAAACAGTCGCCGAGCGCGAGCTTCTCATCCTGCGACTTGGCGAGCGTCAGAAGCAGCGTGTCGCGCAGGATGGCACGGTCGGACAAGCCGACCTGCGCGACCGCGCGCATCGCATCAATACTTTCAGCAGGCGAGACATGGACGCCGGCACCGCGCGCCGCCCGAAAGAAACGATGGATATTCTCGCGCATCGGCGTCAACCGAAGACGTTGGATCGTGCTGCCTTGGCAATGAAGGTCGTGATTTGGGGCTGAGCCGCCTCGATGTCGGCCTCGTATTTCAGGAGCACATTGAGCGTGTCCTTGACGATCTCGGTGTCGAGTTCGGCGGCCTGGAGCAGCACGAGCACGCGCGCCCAGTCGATGGTCTCGCTGACCGAGGGCAGCTTCTTCAGGTCGAGCGAGCGGATCTCGTGGATGAAGCCGACCATCTGCCGTCGCAGCGTCTGCGAGATGCTGGGTACGCGGCTCTCGACGATGCGCTCCTCCAGCCGCTGCTCGGGGAAGCCGATATGCAGATGCAGGCAGCGCCGCTTCAGGGCGTCGCCGAGATCGCGTTCGCTGTTGGAGGTGAGGATCACGGTCGGCGGCGTGATCGCGGAGACGGTGCCGAGCTCGGGGATCGTGACCTGGAAGTCGGACAGGATCTCCAGCAGCAGCGATTCAAATTCCGCATCCGACTTGTCGATCTCGTCGATCAGGAGCACGCAGCCGCCCGGCTGCTCGAGCGCCTGAAGCAGCGGCCTCGGCTCGACGAACTCCTTGGAGAAGAACACGTCGCCGAAATCGTGGAGCTGCTCGAGCGCGGCGCGCAGTGTCTGCGCGCCGCCAAGGACTTCGCCGAGCTTGTCCTTGAGGATCTGGGTATAGAGAAGCTGCTTGGCGTATTTCCACTCGTAGAGCGCCTTGGCTTCGTCGAGGCCCTCGTAGCATTGCAGGCGGATCATCTTCATGCCGCGCCAGGCGGCAATCGCTTTGGCAAGCTCGGTCTTGCCGACGCCCGCGGGGCCTTCGACCAGGATCGGCTTCTCGATCTGTTGCGATAGATGGACTGCAGTCGCGATCTGCCGGCTCGCGATGTAGCCTTGCGCAGCGAGGCCGCTTTCCACTGCCTCGATCGCAGTCGAGGGCTTCTGTTCAGCCACGAATGGGCGCTCCCAAAGGTCTTGCTTGAGGCTCGTTCTGCCTGCGTTCCCGGCAAAGAACAAGCCTCGTTTGGGAGGGGCCAGACCCGCGCGAACGGCCGCTTTTTCCGCTTAGCGCAAAATACTAGAGCGATTGGCCGATCGCGCAATCAGTGCTGCAGCAACTCCGGCTTGCGGATCGTCTGTCTCACCTCGGCGCCGCAATCGGCACATTCATAGACGAAGTCGATCTTGGCAAGGCTCCAATGCGGCTCGACCTCGCGTACATACATCGGCAGGAACCCCATGCAGGAGGGGCAATTCACAGGCGCGATATCGATGTCCTGATGATGCTGTACATAAGCTGGCATCTCGGTTCTCCTTCGCAGGCGACCACCAAACCCCGCGCAGAATCTACTGCCGGTGGCGCCGACGCCGTCATCAACTCTTTCGAACAGAGGAGGAACGGCGGACGTTTGCCGTGCGCTGTGACATTCTTGTTACGGCTCTCTACTGTAACGGGCGGACCAAATGCCTATTTCACAGACCGATCCGCTTTCCACGGACCTTCACTGCAACGATAAGGGAGCAACCCCATGACGCATGCCATTCGCTTTCACAAGACCGGCGGTCCTGAAGTTCTGGTCTGGGAGGAAGTCAGTGTCGGCAAGCCCGGACCGGGCGAGGCGCGTATCCGCCACACCGCCGTCGGTCTCAACTTCGTCGACATCTACAACCGCTCGGGTGTGTATCCGGTGCAATTGCCAAGCGGCCTCGGCAGCGAGGGGGCCGGCGTGGTCGAGGAGGTCGGGCCCGGCGTCACCGATCTAAAGTCCGGCGATCGTGTCGCCTATGGCGCCTCGCCGCTCGGCGCCTATTCCGAGGCGCGACTGATCCCCGCCGACCGGCTGCTGAAGCTGCCTGACGGTGTCGACGACAAGACCGCGGCTGCGATGATGTTGAAGGGACTGACGACGCAATATCTGATCCGGCAGACCTATCGGGTGAAGGCGGGCGACACTATCCTGCTCCATGCGGCCGCCGGCGGCGTCGGCCTGATCCTCAGCCAGTGGGCCAAGCATCTCGGCGCGACCGTGATCGGCACGGTCAGCAACGACGAGAAGGCGAAGCTGGCCAAGGCGCATGGCTGCGACCACGTCATCATCTATACCCGCGAAGACTTCGTGAAGCGGGTCGACGAGATCACCGGCGGCAAGAAGGTGCCGGTCGTTTATGACTCCGTCGGCAAGGATACGTTCCTGAAATCGCTGGACTGCCTCGCGCCGCTCGGCGTCGCCGCGCTGTTCGGCGCATCTTCCGGCGCCGTCGAGCCGCTCAATCTCGGCCTGCTCGCGCAGAAGGGCTCGCTCTACGTCACGCGGCCGACGCTGTTCACTTACGCCGCCAAGCGCGACAGCTTGGTCGCGATGGCCGGCGAGCTGTTTGACGTCGTCAGGTCCGGTGCGGTCAAGATCGAGGTGCGCCAGACCTATCCGCTGAAGGACGCCGCCAAGGCGCATGCCGATCTCGCCGCGCGCAAGACCACGGGATCAACTGTGCTCCTGGTGTAATGTCCAGCCGGCTCGTGACGCAGGCCGTCAGTGCCTGCGTTACGTCCGTTCGTGCTTGCGCAAGTCGCGGGCGTGATCGAGCCGGATCGCCTGGAGATCGATATCGTCAGGCTGGATTTGGGGGAGGGCGGCCTCAGTCAGGATGGCCTCGGTCACGTCCTCGACCGAACTCTCCACGACCTCGTGGATGAACGAGATGTTGCGGTATTCCCCTGAGGCGATGCGGGAGATGACCTCCCGCCGGGTGATCTCGGGATCGACGACCGCTTCGCGGCCGCGCCGCCCATCGTCGATCATCACGACGAAATACTGCATGGAATGATCCTGCCGTGCTCCATGGTCGGGAGCACGGCATAGAGTATTTCCGAAAAACGGAAACAAGTGAAGTTCAATTTCTAAAAATCGGAAATCGCCCGACGGGCGCCTACTTGCCCTTCTTGCGGGGGCGCGCTGACTTCGCGCGCAGCCGCTCGAGCTGGCCCTTGGGCATGGAGATGCATATCTCCCCGACCCAGTCCAGCTTCACGCCGACAATCGGCTTGGCGTTGAAGCTGGTGAGATTGACGACGGAGGGGGTTTTCCCCCGTTCGATGGTCTTCAGGTAGCGCTCGCCGGTCTTGAGCCGGACCGCGGCCTCCTCGCCATAAAAGCTCGACAGCGGGTGGCGCTGGTCCTTGTAGACCACGATCACGTCGCCGCTCTCGTATTTGGGCAGCATCGAATCGCCGACGATCTCGAAGGCTACGGTCTCTTCCATGATCGGGAAGGGCAGCGCAATATCGCCAAGCCCCTCGGGAGGAACCTGTTCATAGTCCGGCTCGATCACCGCGCCGGCGCCGACCCGGCCCATGATCGGCGCAAGATTGAGCTCGAGATATTCCATGATTGGAATAATTTCCGACGCCTTCACCAGGCGCTCGCCGCCGAGGATCTCCGACACCGCGCCCGGCCGCACGCCCATGGCCGCGGCCAGGCCGCCCTTGCTCTTGCCCGTCTTCTCCAGGCCCCGCTCGATCATTGCAACGTCCAACATGGTGATTCCCTCGATTGCCCATGGTCTTGCCTCTTGTAATCCGAAATTCGGAATTGATGCAATTATGAATATCAGAATTGTTGCTTGACTTATGTTTCGGAATACCGGAATGTACGTTTCGCCTCCAGATCGTGCGATCAGAGAAGCGCATCACAGGACAGCAGCATGGAACCGAGCTATTGGCCGTCGGAGCACTCCGACGCGCTTCGCGACTATTTTCTCAAAGGGATGTCCTATGCGGAAATCGGAAGGGAGATTAACGCAAGATTTGGAACGGCTTACACACGCAATGCGGTAGTCGGCCGCGCCAAGCGGCTCGGACTTGCAGCGCCCACACGGGTGACAAGTCCGTCGATCGTGCCGTCCTTGCACGGCGAGTCCTGTCTGCTCTCGCCGCGCCATGCAGCGTTGCCGTATTTAAACCTGCCGCCGAAATCCGCGCTGAAGCCGGCGGCGCCGGTCAGGTTGCACTGTGTTGGCGTCCAACCGCGCCTGGTTCCTCTGGTCGAACTTGGACCGGTCGACTGCCGCTATCCCTATGGCGGCGACAGGGATGGGGAGGAGATCACCTTCTGCGGTCATCCGCGCCAGCCAGGCTCGAGCTATTGCGCGCCCCATCTCCGCCTGACGCGCCGACCCGGAAGCGCCTCCGCGCGCAACGCGGGTCGTGTCGTGCTGAAGCTCGTCTCCGCCGCCTGACGGCGCTGTCACCCGTTCAATCGTCTATTTCGCAAGGAGTATCCGAGTGGCACGTGCCCGACGCAACAAATCCTACCGATTGGCAAATCTCCACGACCGGCGGTCACGCGAACTGCCGTTCAATGCCGAGGTGGCGGAGATCGAGATCGACAATCCCCTGGCGCTCGATCCGGGCGAGAAGATCCTGGCTCTACGGTCGATCCGCAGCGATCCGCTCGGCCGGCTGCACGCGCATCACCAGATCGACGAGACGCAATATCGCGGCGGCCGTGCGTTCCAGAGCGATTGGGAGAGAGCGGAGCGGGGCCCTCAGGCGGTGGATCCGACCCGCGAATATGTCGATGGCGCGCGGACCCGCGAGCCTGTCACGGAGAGCCAGCGCCAGGCGGTGCTGCGGCTGAATCGGGTCGAGCGCGAGCTCGGCACCGACGGCGCGGCGCTGGTGCACGACGTGCTGGTGCTGGGCCTGACCATGGACCAGATCGGACAGCGCCGCGCCGTCCGCACCCAGCGCTGGAACGACTATTTTGCGCGGCGCTTTCGTGAGTGCCTCGACCGGCTGGCGCTGCTCTACGGTTTTGCAACGGAAGCCACGGCACAGCGCCCCGAGTCTCGTCGATGATCAGGAGCGCGCCGGCAGCTTTCATCGCCGGCGCGCCGCCGCCCCTCACGGATGCGGCAAGATCTGATAGGGCGTCGTATAGGGTTCGACACGGAGCGAGGCGTTGGCGAGAAGCCCGATCCTGGCGGTCGGCGCCTGCTGCAATTCGCCGTTCGGGCCGCGATGCACGTTGTACTGCCAGACGGTGAGATCGCCCTTCTGTGCCAGCGCGTGCGCAACGGCGCTCGCATCATTGCCGCCGAACGTCTGAAGCTCCTCCGCCGATAATCCGATGACGATCTCGTCCTTGATAGTGACGATCTTGAACAGATTCATCTTCGTCTCCTGCGCCCATGCGCCTTGTATCGAGAGGGTGAGAAGCGCGACCGCGGCGCCCTTGATGAGATCACAGCGAGAAAGCATGCCGTCGTCCTTTGGTGCTGTCGCGCGCCCGAATCGAGGAGTTCGTCAGCCATGGCGCCCGTGGTCTGCGTGGCTGTTCGCACCCGCTTGGTCGCTCGATCTTGAACAACGGTTCATGGGCCGAAATATATCGGAAGGATGAACCTTGATGCGAAAGGCGAGTCCAAGCCGAGAGCCGAAGGGGGGCTCATCAGATGAAATTCACTGGCACCGTTTGCCTTCTCGTGTCTCTGGGGACGGCAGACACCGCCGTGGCCGCCGATCCCTTCTACGTCGGAAGCTGGACAGTCACGACCGTGGTGGTCGCGCCTTGGGCTGATCCTCAGCGCGAGCCTGACGATACTGAGCGGACACAGCTGATGGGCAAGGCGATTGTCCTGAAAGCGCGAGAGATATCAGGCCCGCGCCCCTTTGCCTGTGCAAAGCCGCAGCACAAGGTGAAGGACTATGGTCCGGACATGATCTTCCAGGGCGCATTGGACGAGATGCAGAGGGCGGACAAGAAGGTCGATCCTACGGCCCTCGCCGCTTCGCTCGGCTTCAACGGTGCCCGGATCAAGACGCTGGAAACCGGTTGCGAGATCGACATTCATTATGTCGATGATACAACCGCCGAGGTCGCACTCAACAATTACGTGTATACACTGAAGAAACACTAGCCCGGGTCTGCCCAATCTCCGTTCACAAGGGACACAAGGCGAAACGCTGGGCCGATTGACAGCGATCGAGGTTTGCGTGGGGGATTGATGCCGCTTCTTGACGCAGGTGGGTGACGGCGCTCCATATTCCTGTTATCCGGAATTGCCGCGCTGCGATGCAGATGAAGCATCGCTACGCTGTCGGTTGGGCTTGCCGAAGGGGTTGTTCCTTGTCATAATTGCAACCTGCCGGGTTGAGCCGTCCGATCGGATGTGCAGTTCAGCGTGCTAACCTGCCGGGGTGACCTGGCCGAGAGCTCGTCGTTGCCATGGCGCTCGGTTACGGCGGTCGGTTCTCGAGTAAGGCCTCTACGTCAGAAAGGCCGATCCTTGTCATAGGGACGCGATGAAAAACATGAATTTCGCGGCTGAACTGCACCTCAAGCTCGGCGCGCCCGCAACCAGCACCGTCGAAAGCCTGCGCCTGCTGCGTGCGTTTCTCAAGCTCGCGCCCCGGCAGCGTTTCGAGGTCATCAAGCTCGTCGAAGACCTCGCCACCGACGAACCCCTTCCCGAACACCCGCTGTCCTGAGCCAAGCGTCGCGCCGGCATTACACTTTGTCCCCCTTTTCCCAACCGAAGGCGGATGCCCCGCGCGGGCGTTGCCCGAACTCGGCCGCTGGAACGAGGGGCGACAAATGTGATAATCAGGGAAAAAAGGGAGGAGTATGACCATGATCGAACCGAAGCTCGAAGTTCCGGCCGAATTGCGCGACTTGGCCGAGAAGACGATCGACCAGGCTGAAAAGGCCTTCGGCATGTTTTTCGACGCCGCCACCAAATCGATGACGTCGGTTCCCGGAGCGGGCACGGACGTGTCGAAACAGGCGCTCGCTTTCACCGAGCAGAACATGAAGGCGGCGTTCGAGCACGCCCGCAAGCTCGTTCATGCCACCGACCTTCAGGAAGCCATGCGGATCCAGTCGGAATTCCTGCGCAGCCAGTTCACCAATGCCGGGGACCATATGCGCCAGATGACCGGCAACTTCATGCAGCCCGGCAAAGACAAGTCCTGATCAGCGCGCAGCTGTCGCCTGCTCACAAATTGATCTTGCGGGGCGGCGAGATGCGCGTTTCAATTCCGGTGCAGGTCCATGATGGGCCACCGGATGAGTCCCATTCGCCGTCCATCATCCTTTCTGCTGGTCCCTGTCGGTTCAACCGGCAGGGATTTGCATTTTTTGCACGTGGCAAAAACGCCGAGCTCAACCGCAGCACGATGGCGGAAATTGTGAGAGGTCGATACGCACGATGATCGACCGCAGTAGCCTGCGGGCCAAGCGATAGAGGTGACGCATGAACCCTGGCGTCCTCACTGCGGGCGGGGCAAGGCTTTCGATATAGTGCGACACGTGCCTCTCCGACATTGGTCGGATTTCGTATCGCGCGCGGACGGGACGCGCCTTGATCTGGCGCAAGGCAGCCGGTCAGTAGTCCCCGGGGTTCATGATCATCGGGCTTCTCGTATCGGCTGGCGCGAGCGTGCTGCTGGCGCTGTCGCGCAGGAAGTGGTCGAGCGTCTCTTGGATCTTCTGCTTGACCGAGTCGGGACCGCGATCGCTCATCTCCGAATGCTGCGCGCCGGTATGGACGATGTCGATGCCGCGCGCCTTGGCTTCTTCCGGCGACGGCAGCACCCCGGGATCGGTGACGAAATGCGGATCCTTCGAGCGGAACGAGAGGATCCTCATGCTGTCGCTGAGCACGAAAGGCACCCGCAGATTGTCGAGCGTGATCACTTTCGAGACCAGTTCGGGATGCTGATGGGCGACATACATGGAGACGTCGCCGCCGTTGGAATGACCGACGAGGGTGACGTGGTCGTAATCGGCGTTCTCGTGCCGCTTCTTCAGTTCTCCCAGCACGAACAGGATGTTGGCCTCGCAGCGGATATAGACCTCGCGCCGGCCGACATATTGCTGACCGGCCTGGGTCATCAGCGGCGGATCGCTCGGCAAGTCCTGCTGGATGCTGGCAACGAGATAGCCGCGTGCGGCAAGCACGTTGGCGAGGAACGAATACTCGGTGGCCTTGACGGTGTTGCCGTTGCTGATGATGGCGAGCGGAAGCTTCCAGAGGCCGAGATTGGCCTTGGTCTCGTAGTCGCGCCGCACCGCAACCTCGACCGAGATCGGCCGCTGGCGCGAGGCGTCAAACCACGTCTGCGTCTCGTGGCGGATCGCGAACTTGCTGACGACGAAATACTGGCCCACCCCAAGGACACAGAGAAAAGCCAGAATTGCAAACACCCTCTTCATGGTTCCGTCCCGATCACTTTCCACTGAAAATAGATATTGCGCCCCGTAGATCGAGCGATCGTGAACAGGATAAGGGATTAAATTTCGGCAAGTCTGTGAGAAGAGTCCCAAAGGAGCTGCACAGGGATGTCCCGCAGGGAAAAGCTGCGCGGCTAGAGACAGCCGGTCTTGCCGCGCTCGGGGCAGAGCCGGAAGGCGCTCGAAAGCGTAAACAGGAAGCGCGGGCTGCGGCGCTCGTTGTCCGGCGCCCGATAGCTCAAGGGAACGGCGACGCCGAAATCGGCCTGGATATCGTCCCAAAGGAAGAACCGCGCGCCGGCTCCGGCCGATGTCAGCGACAGGCCATCGCTGAGACGGTAGCCGTCGTTCCAGACCGCGCCGGCGTCGCTGAAGGCGTAGAGTTGATAGCCGCTCCAGTAGCGGAAATTGAGCTTCTGGTCGAAGCGCAGCTCGAGCGAGCCGGCAAGACCGTTGTCGCCGCTGATCTCGGCCGCGCCGTAACCCCGGCCGAAGGCTGCGCCGCCCAGATAGAATTGCTGCGAGGTGAACAGCGGCCGCGATGCGGTCTGGCTCACTGCGGAAATCTTGATCGACAAGGCGTCGCTGAGCGTCTGGTAGCGCGTGAACCAGAAGTTCAACACGGAGAAGTTGGAGGAGGCACCGTCGCGCGACAGGAGATCGTCGTCGAAATGCGAGGCGCCGAAGATGTCGAGGCCCTGACGAAAGGTCAGTGTCGCGAAATTGGTGCCGCCGAAGCGATCCTGGAGCCGGTAGTCGGCGGTCAGGCTCGCGGTCCTGATGTGGTCGTTGTACCAGGGGCCGAACAGATCGTGTTCCGACACATTGCTGGCGGTCGCGGCCAGCGTGAACGTGAGCGCCGACCATTGCGACATGAACGGCACGGTGCTTGCCCGCACCTCGAAAGCCTCGGTCGTGGTGATGTCGCTGTCGAGGCGCCGGGCGTCGCCCGGCCGGACCGCGCTGTAAAGGACGGAAGCACCGAGACGCACGCCGTCGACGCCGACAGGCGCGTCATAAGAAAGCCGGGTGAATCCGAGCTCGCGCGGATCGTTGGCAATAGTTGACAGATTGACCGCCAGCGTGTCGCCGGGAGCGAGGTAGGAGTTGAACGCACCGGTCGCGTAGGTCTGCCACGGGCCGACCGACGATGAGCCGAGATTGTCCAGACCGAACGATGTGAAGATGTGCCAGGTCTTCACGTAGACGGTGAGGCGGAAGCGGCCGGTCGGGCCGCCGATCTCCTCCAGCGCGGTATCGGTGATCCGGACGCCCGGCCTGCCGTTGATCAGAAACAATTGGCGTTCGAGCGTTGCCAGGCGCGACGGGTGCTCGGCCAGAACAGGCCCGAGCATCGGCCGGACGCCGAACTGCTCGGCACCGTCGCCTTTCAGCTCGGCCTGCACGATGGCGCCTTCGACCACACGGATCTGCACGCGGCCGTCGGCGATGTCTTGCGGCGGCACGATCGCCCGGCTCAGATGGAATCCCTCGGCGCGGTAGAGCTCGCTGATCGCGCCGGCGATCGCGGCGAGGTCGGCCTGCGAGACGTTCTTGCCGAGATAGGTCTGATAGGCCGCGGCGATGCGATCGCGGGACACGGCGTGGGCGCCGCTGACGTTGACGCCGCGCAGCACGAATTGCGGCTTGGTGTCACCGGCGGTGTTGGGTTGGCCGACCGCGGGGAGCTTGACCGGAGGCCGGTTCAGCGATTCTTGCTCGGATTGGTTCTCAAAATATTTTTCGGCCTGACGCGGATCGAACCCCGGCTGGTTCGCCTGCTGCGCGAGTGCCTGCGGAATTCCCGCAAAAGTCGGCACCAGCAGCGCGAAGGCGGCAACTAAATACCATCCGGCCAAGCCTTGCGCAGGCCGTTCTGCGTAGTTCGACGGAGAATTCCGCTCGAGCCGGTAAAGGTTCGTTAGCCGCATGATTTTTCATAGTTTTTTATGGTCAATGAAAGGTTAATGCGACAGCTGGACTTACCGTTTCCGGCTAATTCTATCTTGAGTCATTACAGGTACGCCTCAGGTCCCGCTGTAGCGAAGACGAGGATCGTCATGTTGGGCAGAGTTGGACTGCGGCGCGCCTTGATGGCAGCGCTGATCCTGGGAATGGCTTCCGTTGCATCCGCTGCGGAGGATGGCGTCTGGTCGGTCAGCAAGTCCTCCGGCGAGGTCTGGGTTGCGGCCAACGGCGCGCAGCAGGTGTCGTTGACTGAGGAGGGGACGCTCAAGGCCGGCGACACCATCCGCACTGGACGCAACGGGCGGGTACTACTGGTCCACGGCGAGGAAACGATTTTGATCTCTCCCAACTCGGTGGTCGGTTTGCCGGCCGAGAAGAAGGAGGGGCTCTCGACCACCATCATTCAGCAGGCAGGTTCGATCCTGCTCGAGGTCGAGAAGCGCAACGTCAAGCATTTCGAGGTCGAGACGCCCTACCTCGCCGCCGTGGTCAAGGGAACGCAGTTCAGCGTCACGGTGGGCGCCGGCAGCACCAAGGTCGGCGTGCTCCGCGGCCAGGTCGAAGTCTCCGACTTCAAGACGGGGCAGATCGCACAAGTCATGCCGGGACAAGCGGCCACCGCTTTCGAGCATGGCAAGCCCGGTCTCAGCCTGAGCGGCGCCGGGACCTTCAATCCGATCGAGCAGGGCAAGCCGCGCGCCTCTGCGATCGAGCGGATTCCCGTGCCGAAATCGGGACTGTCGGCACCGCGCAATGCGGCGAACGGCCATGCGATACATGCGCTCGGCGCGATCGATAAGGGGACCAAGGCGGCGGGTGCGCCAGCGCATTCGCATCAGGCGGCCGGTATCCCGCAGCCGAAGTCTGGCACAGTGCGCATCTCGAGTTCGCTCGGCGAGGTCAAACTCAACTTCCACAAGGTCACGCAGGGTCTCGCCCATGGCGCCGTCGCGCCCGGGCGGGTGCGCAGTGCCGCCAATGCCGGCACCGACACGGTGTGGAGCGATACGAAGACGAGTACCACGACAACGACTGCCAACAGCTCCGCCGTGACAGCGGTCACCGTGAGCAGCAGCGCGTCCGCGGCGAGCGCCTCCTCAGCTTCATCAAGTGCGACAACGACCGTTGCGACCACCGCCGGGTCGACCAGCGACGTGTCGGGCGGAAGTTCGGCGAGCGGAAGCAGCGGGACTGGTGCGACCGGCAACGGAAGCGGCGGCACGGGCAATAATGGCAATAACGGGAACGGGAATAACGGCAACAACGGCCACCACTACGGTGGGTATTCGGGCAGGGGCCATCGCTAGAACCGTGCTGTCGACATAGGGGGAGCACTCCGCGGCATCCGCCGTCAGTGCAGGGGGAGCAACGTGAAACGCTATCGGCCGCATATTCTGGTTGTGATCGCGCTGGCGGTCGTGCTGTCGACGGGATGGCATGCTTCGCTGCGCAATGCGCTCACCGACCTGCGGTTCGCCTGGCAATCGCGTGCGGCCAGCGGCGACATTGTCGTGGTGGCCATAGACGCGCCTTCGATCGACCAGATCGGGGTTTGGCCGTGGCCACGCAGGCTGCACGCAGAGCTGTTGCGCAGGCTCGAGGGCGCCGGCGCCCAGGAGGTGGCCTTCGACGTCGATTTCAGCACGCCATCGGATCCAGCATCCGACGAGGCATTCATCAAGGCGCTTCGGGACGTTGGCGGCTCGACGGTCCTGCCGTCATTCAAGCAGCCGGTGCCGAATGGCGGCGCGGCTCATATCAATCGCCCCCTGAAGCCGTTCAGCAACCAGTCGTGGCCGGCCGTCGTCAATGTCGCGGTCGAATCCGATGGGCTCGTTCGCCGCTATCCGTTCGGCGAGAAACTCGGCGACGCCTTGATGCCGTCGATGGCCGTCGTGCTGGCCGGACAAGACGCCAATCAGCGGCCTCCTTTCCTGATCGACTTCAGCATTCGTGCGGCCTCCATTCCGCGTGTCTCCTATGTCGACGTGCGGCGCGGCGATGCCGGGGTTCTGGCCACGCTGAAGGGCAAGAAGATCATCGTCGGGGCCACCGCGCTTGAGCTCGGCGACAGGTTCAGCGTCCCAAATGGCGGCATCGTCTCGGGGCCGGTCCTGCAGGCGCTCGCGGCGGAATCGATTCTGCAGCATCGGACGCTCCGCTGGACATCCGATGTCGGCATGATGTTCGGTCTCGGCCTGATCTGCCTGCTGATGATGTATTCATGGCGCCGCCTCGCGCCGGGTCTCCGCGTTGCGATCCTCCTCGCCGCCGGGGCAAGCGTCGAACTTGTCGCAGCACTGGTTCAGGCAAGGTGGCCACTCGTCATCGACACATCGCTATTCCACATTGCCATCGTCGCCTACCTGACGGCGATTGCGCTCCACGAAATCGATTTTCGCAGCCTCCTGGGGCGTATCGCCGAGAGCCGATTTCATCGCATTGCGATGTCGCTCGGCGACGGCCTCGTCTGCACCGACGAGGATCACCGCATCACGGTGTGGAATCCCGGCGCCAGCGCGATCTTCGGCTACATGCCGGCCGAGATGATCGGGCGTCCGTTCGAAATCCTCTGCGCGAGCCCGGCCGATGGCGCCGCGAGGCCCTTCGCCATGCGCGACGCAGCCCGTCAAGCGCTCCTGGTCCCCGGCGGGGCCGTCGTCGTCGAGTTCGAAGGCCGGTGTAAGAACGGAGAAACCTTTCCCGTCGAAGCGAGTTTCTCGGGCTGGCAAGGAACGGATGGCTTTCAATATGGCGCGATCCTGCGCGACATCTCCGTGCGCAAGCGGGAGGCGGAGCGCGTCAGATATCTCGCCGAACATGATGCGCTGACAGGTCTTGCCAACCGCAGCACCCTGCATGCAGGGCTCGCCAGTCTGATCGCCGCGGCGGAGCGGCGGTCTTCCGAGGTCGCGCTGCTGGTACTCGGGCTCGACGGTTTCCAGCAGATCAACGACATGCTCGGGCATTCGGCCGGCGATCTCGTGCTGCGGGCGGTTGCTGCACGCCTGGAGACCGAGGCGGGAATAACGGCGATCGTCGCCCGACTGAGCGGCGACGAATTCGCCATCGCGCTTGATTGCGCAGGGGGCAGCGAGCCGATTGCCGAGTTCGCCGGGCGCATCGCGCGTGCATTCGAAGCGCCGCTCGCAACGGGCACGCGCCAGCACCGCGTCAGGATCAGTATCGGCGTCGCGGTCTATCCGGAAGGAGGGCGCGGCGCGGACGATCTCCTCAGCAACGGTCATCTCGCGCTCTCCAGGGCAAAGGCGACACGCCGCGGCGGCCATGTGATTTTCGAAAGCAACATCAGACAGGAGCTGGAGAACAGGCTGACGCTGGAGAGCGAGCTTGCGCTTGCCGCGGATCGCGACGAGTTCGAGCTGTTCTATCAGCCCCAGGTTCGCCTGATTGACGGCAGTCTGATCGGGGCCGAGGCGCTCATCCGCTGGAAACATCCCGTGCGTGGCTATGTGTCGCCCGGAGAGTTCATGCCGGTGGTCAACACCTCAGCGCTGTCCGAGCGGATCGCGAATTGGGTGATGGAGACCGCCTGTCGGCAGGCGCGTGCGTGGGAGTTGTCGGGCAATAGCGTGCGCGTCGCGATCAACCTGTCGCCGTCGCAGCTCCACTCCGGCGATCTCGCGCATGCAGTTGCGGTGCTACTTGATGCGACGGGGCTCGCGCCGTCGCTGCTCGAGCTCGAGGTCACCGAGGATATCCTGCTGCACGACGAAGGCCGCGTGCTCGACATGTTCAAGCGGCTCCAGGAGCTCGGTGTCCGCGTCCTGTTCGACGATTTCGGCACTGGCTATGCAAGCCTGAGCTATCTGAAGAAATTTCCGCTCGACGGACTCAAGATCGATCGGTCGTTCGTGCTCGACTTGCTCGCAGATTCCGACGACGCAGCGATCGTCGGCTCGACCATCGGACTTAGCAAGCAGCTCGGGCTCACGGTTGTGGCCGAAGGTATCGAGAACCGCGCCACGGCTGACTTCCTGGTCAGCATGGGATGCGAGGAAGGGCAGGGCTATTTCTTCGGCCGTCCGATGCCTGCCGAGATGTTTAAGCGGCAATTTCTCGCGGCTGCACGCGAGGCCATCAGCGCTGCTTGACGGGCTCGTTTCGGCTCTAGCGCCGGCGCGCCACCGCTACACCAAAGAGGAAAGCGACGAACAGACTCGCCAGGGGCGCTTCGCGCGTGATCGCTGCGAGCGTCGAGAGCGGTTTACCCGGCTTTCGAGCTTCGTCGATGACCGACGTCAAGCGGTCGACAGCGGCATGCAGGCCTCCCGCGACCTCACCTATCGTGTGGGAGACATCGGTCGCTGCGTCAATGGTGCGCTCGGCCATGCCGGGCTGGGTCGTGGACTGCGGAATTTCCGTGCTCAAGTTCGTGAACTCCGCTCCTGATGCGGTGAATGAGGCCGGCACCTTTGGCTATCCTCGCGAGCGCTCGTTTTGAACAGCGGGTCGAACGACCTTTGGCTATCCGCGACTGGCGCCGTGGTGTACGGCGGGTGCCGGCCTTGGATTGGCAATTCGGGGTGCGGGATTTTGTTCCCGGATGCATCCTCACGCGACGTTCTTTCGTCGAACTACCCCGTGAAACGGCGGACGCGAATCTCTGTTAGGCTGGCGCAACCTTGCTGATGTCAGGAGACTGCCGTGACCGATCGGACCATGCTGGATCGAGCCCGGTGCATCGCGTTGCTCGGAGCGCCCATCGACATGGGAGCCTCGCAGCGCGGCACCCTGATGGGCCCGGCGGCGCTGCGCACCGCCGGCCTTGCGACACTGCTCGAGAGCCTGGACTTCGAGGTCGTCGACTACGGCGATCTCTCCATCGCCGAGGTCAGGGATCTCTTCGACAGGCCGCCCGACAAAGCCAATCACTACCGAGAAATCCAGCGCTGGACGCGCGTGCTGAGCCGTCGCGGCTCTGAGATCGCCAAGACCGGCGCGATCCCGATCTTCCTTGGTGGCGATCACACGCTGTCAATGGGCTCGGTCAACGCGATGGCGCGCCATTGGCAGGAGCGCGGTCGCGAGCTTTTCGTGCTCTGGCTGGACGCACATGCCGACTACAACACGCCGGAGACGACGATCACCGCCAACATGCACGGCATGTCGGCGGCGTTCCTGTGCGGAGAGCCTGGCCTGGACGGCTTGCTGGGTGATGATCCCCGTTCCTCGATCGATCCCGACCGGCTCGATTTGTTCGGGACGCGCTCGATCGATAAGCTCGAAAAGGAATTGATGCGCGCGCGCAGGATCAGGGTTGCCGACATGCGCCAGATCGACGAGTTCGGCGTCGCCGTGCTGATCCGGCGCGTGATCGAGCGCGTCAGGGCGAGCGATGGGGTACTGCATGTCAGCTTCGACGTCGATTTCCTCGACCCCTGCGTCGCGCCGGGCGTCGGCACCACTGTGCCGGGCGGAGCGACCTATCGCGAGGCGCACCTGATCATGGAGCTCTTGCACGATTCCGGGTTGGTGGGATCGGTCGACATTGTCGAACTCAATCCGTTCCTGGACGAGCGCGGTCGGACCGCGCGCACCGCGGTCGAGCTGATCGGCAGCCTGTTCGGCCAGCAGATCGCCGACCGGCCTACGCCCAGCAATGCGATCGCACCTGGTGAGTAAGGCAGGCACGCGGCGACATTTGTGCGCTGCAAGGAAAGGAACTGCTGTCGCGACCAGCGGATTTAGGTCAGGCCTGATCGAAATCGCCTACCTTTGAAATAGCTGCGAATTGCAAATGCAGCCGTCAGAAGGTTTCATGTGGGCCGAGATTCAGCCGAGGGTCCGCAATGAGCAGCACGATCGATGCCGATGACAAATCCGCAAGGGCGACACGACGTCGCTTTCTACTAGGCGGCACCGCAGCGGTGGGAGGCGCCGTTCTCGGCGCTGATACCCTCGCGGCCGCGGAGACGAACAACCTTCCGCCCAACATTCCCGAATGGATGAAGGCGCCGGGCGCGCCGGTCGGAAGCCAGCCCTATGGAACGCCGTCGCCGTTCGAGAAGGGCGTCGTCAAGAACATCTCGAAGACGCTCAAGCAGTACATCTCGGCGTCCAGCCGGACGCCATTGCAGGAGCTCGATGGCATCATCACGCCGAACGGGCTGTTCTACGAGCGACATCATGGCGGCGTTCCGAGCATCGATCCGGCGCAGCACCGGCTGATGCTTCACGGCCTGGTCGAGCGTCCCCTGAGCGTCACCATGGATGATTTGCGGCGCTTCCCGTCGGAGTCGCGCATCCACTTCCTCGAATGCTCCGGCAATCCCGGCTACAGCAAGCCCTACGGCAGGACGGCATCGGACCTCGTGGGTCTGGTGAGTTGTGCCGAATGGACGGGCGTGAGCCTGAAGCTGGTGCTCCAGGAGGCCGGGCTGAAGCCGGAGGCCAAATGGGTGGTGGCCGAAGGCGCCGACGCCGCGGCAATGACGCGCAGCATTCCGATCGAGAAATGCCTCGAGGATGCCATGCTGGTCTACAGCCAAAACGGCGAACGGCTCCGCCCGCAGCAGGGTTACCCGCTGCGGCTGTTCCTGCCGGGCTTCGAAGGCAATATGAGCGTGAAGTGGCTGCGGCGCCTGCACATCACCGCGGAGCCGGTCTATTCGCGCGAGGAGACCTCGAAATATACCGACCTTCTGCCGGACGGCACGGCGCGCGAGTTTTCCTTCTACATGGAAGCGAAGTCGATCATCACGCGTCCCTCGGGCGGTCAACGTCTGAATGCGCCCGGCTTCCACGAGATCGCCGGCATCGCCTGGAGCGGACATGGCAAGGTCGCGCGTGTCGAGGTGTCTGTCGATGACGGCAAGAGCTGGCAGGAAGCGCGACTGCAGGAGCCGGTGCTGACGCGCGCCTTGACTCGCTTTCGCCTGCCTTGGCGATGGGACGGCAAGCCCGCGGTGATCCAGAGCCGCGCCATCGACGAGACCGGCTATGTGCAGCCGACACTGGCCGAGCTGCTTGCCGTGCGTGGTGAGAACTATTTCTACCACAACAATGCGATCTGGCCCTGGCGCATCGCGGCTGACGGCGAGGTCACCAATGCGCTTGCGTGAGAATTGCGGCATCGCCTTCGCAATCGTTTTCTGTGCCTGGGCCAGCGGTGCACAAGCGCAAAGTCCCTACGGCATCGGACGGCCGGCAACACCGGCGGAGATCGCGGGCTGGAACATCGACATCGGACGCGACGGCAGCAATCTGCCGCAGGGTAGCGGTTCGGTCATTCAGGGACGCGACGTGTATGCCCAGCAATGTGCCTCGTGCCATGGCGAGAAAGGCGAGGGTGGCCTGGGTGACAGGCTCGCCGGCGGGCAAGGCACGATCGGGACGGCAAAGCCGATCCGCACTGTCGGCAGCTTCTGGCCCTATGCGACGACGCTGTTCGACTACATTCGACGGGCCATGCCGCAGAATGCGCCGCAGTCGCTGAGCGATGACGACGTTTATGCGGTGTCCGCCTACATCCTGAACCTGAATGGGCTGGTGGGTGCGGATGCGACGCTCGACGCAAAATCGCTTGCGGCCGTGAAGATGCCGAATCGCGACAGGTTCGTCGGCGATGCGCGACCGGATGTGAAGAAGTGAGTGCGCGGTGGCCGAGTTCCGCGCCTTCGGTCCGGAACTTGCTTGACGAAGGGCGGAACTCGATGGGGCCCAATTGAATTAACCTGAGATAGGAAAATAGTGGATCATTCGATGGCAACTGATCGCTTCGCGTACTCCATCTCCACCGCGCTTCGTCATCCTGGCGTGATCGCGCTGATCGTCGCCGGCTTGACGATTGCCGCGATGCTGATCGTCGATCATGGGCCGTGGAGCCGGGCCAAGATCCAGCCGGCCCATGTCGCGATGTATCACACCACGGGCGAGGCCGCGCGCGCTGCAGGCGCAAAGGTGCTTCCGACCGAGCCCAAATCGCCAGTCGAGCCCGTGCGACCGGGCCCGAAGACGTCCCCCACCATCAATCCCGTGACGCCGTAGTCGTCGTCAGCTCTTGCGGCCGTAATTGAGAAGCCCGCCGCTGGTCTTCGGCGGGTGGGCGCGAAGGGCTTCCTCGTTTGGCTCGGTGCCCCAGCCGGGCCGGTCCGGAATGATCAAATGGCCGTTCTGGATCTCCGGCTCGTGGGTGAAGAGTTCGCGGTCCCAGGCGAGGCGGTCGATGTCGATCTCCATGATGCGCAGGTTCGGTACGGCCGCGCAGAAATGTGCGTTCATCATCGAGCAAAGATGGCCGTAGAAATTATGCGGCGCGACATTGACCTCGAACGCCTCGGCGGCGGATGCGATCTTCATCGATTGCCAAACGCCGTTCCAGGGCGTGTCGATGATCGCGACGTCCATCGCCTGCTCTCGAAAATAGGGCAGGAATTCGCGCAGGCCCAGAAGCGTCTCGCAGGATGAGATCGGATGCGGGCTCTGCCTGCGGATGTAACCCAGCGCTTCCGGATTGAAACTGTCGATCTCGATCCAGAACATGTCGAGGTCCGCGATGGTACGCAGGATCTTCAGATAGCCTTCGGTCTTGGCGTTGAAGTTGCAGTCGAGCAGGATGTCGACGTCGGGGCCGGCGCCGTCGCGGATCGCTTCCAGATGCATGCGCAGGTCGCGCAGGATTTTTCGGTCGACGTTGATCTCGGGCGCGAAGGGCGAGCCGAAGCCGGGCCGCCATCCGGTCGGCTTGCCGTCGTCATAGGAAAAGATGTTGGTCTTGAGCGCGGTGAACTTCTTCTCAGCGACCTCGCGCCCTATCGCCTTGACGCCGTCGAGGTCTTCGATCGGCGGCTTGTACCAGGACGGATGATTGATCCGCCAGGTCGCGCAATGCGACCAGTAGACCCGAACGCGGTCGCGAATTTTTCCGCCGAGCAGCTCGTAGCAGGGCACGCCCAGCAGCTTCGCCTTGGCATCGAGCAGCGCATTCTCGATCGCGCCGAGCGCCTGCGCCACTACGCCGCCGGCGGCCGGACGCGTAGCCGCGAACAGCTCGGCATGGATGCGCTGATGCTGGAAAACGTTCTGCCCGATCACGCGGGCGGACAGGCGCTGGATGGCAGCACCCACGCCGGGGGATCCAAAGCCCTCGTCAAACTCGCTCCACCCGACGATGCCGTCTTCCGTCGTCAGCTTGACGAAGTGGTAGTTTCTCCAGCCGGCATCGCAGGCAAGGATTTCGAGGCTTGTTGCTTTCGATGATTTTGTCATGTCGCTCCCTGTCGCCGGCCGGGCTTTGTTTTTCTTATGGCGCTCGCAAGGCCGGCCCAAGCCCCAACTGTTAGGCTAACGAGGGACCGGCGTGAAGACCGCGCCGCCGCCATGAGCGCTTTCCAGCCGGTTTCGCCTGCAAACCCCTTGGAATCCGATGGGGACAGCCATGATCTTTCCCGGGATCGTCCCGAAATTGCACCACGTTTTGACGTTTTTGGCCACGATCGGAAACGACTTTGCGGCCATGCAATTTCTGGCGATGATTTCGATTCTGGCGCTGCTCACGATGAGCGGGGCCGCCATTTCCGATCAGCTTCTGACGGCCGATCAGCACGTCGCGCAAGGGGTGGAATAGCGCGGCGGGCCAAGGCGCTTTGTGGTTAGTCTTTTGGGGGGACGACAGCGATGCTTTCGGTAGACCAGTTCCTGCGCTTCATCAGCGTGCCGGCCTTGTTGGCGGCGTTCATCATCGCATTGCAGATCTCGGCGGCGCTGTCGCCGGTCTGACCTGCTCAGCCGATCACGGACGAGCCGAGCAAAGCAAAGACGGCCAGCGCCATCAGCGCGGTGCCCAGCCATCCCAGCGCGACCAGCCAAGAGCGGGCCTTGAACCGGCCCATGATCGCGCGGCTCGAGACGATCACCATCATCATGGCCATGATGGGCACGGCGACGATGCCGTTGAGCACGGCGCTCCACACCAGCATGTGAATCGAGTCGATGCCGGTGAAGCCGAGGCCGAAGCCGATGATGGTTGCGGTTGCGATGATGGTGTAGAAGCCGACCGCTTCGTCCGGCTTCGCCTCCAAGGTGGCGCGCCAGCCGAAAATCTCCGCAACGCCGTAAGCCGCCGACCCCGCCAGCACCGGGATTGCCAAGAGGCCCGTGCCGATGATCCCGAGCGCGAACAGCGCGAAGGTGAAATCGCCGGCGAGCGGCCGCAGCGCCTCGGCCGCTTCCGTCGCCGAGTTGATCCGGGTGACACCGTTCGCGTGTAGGACCGACGCCGTTGTCAGGATGATGAAGAAGGCGACGCCGTTGGAGAGCAGCATGCCGAACGTCGTATCGATCTTGATGCGGTGGAGCTCCGGGTTGCCGCCGTGCTTCAGCTCCCGCAGCGGCTTGTCGCGCCTGCCCTGGTTCATCTCCTCGACCTCTTGCGAGGCCTGCCAGAAGAACAGATAGGGGCTGATGGTGGTGCCGAGCACGGCGACGACCATCAGGAAATATTCGGCACTGACATTCGCCTGCGGCCATACCGCGGCGAGCAGCGCCGTGCTCCACGGGATCTTGACGGTGAAGGCGGTTGCGACATAGGCGAACAGCGTCAGCGTCAGGTATCTCAGCACCGGCGAGTAGCGTCGATAGGGCAGGAAAACCTGGAGCAGGGTCGAGCCCGCCGCGAAGATCAGCGCGTGCTCGTGATTGAGCCCGCCGATGACGAGCGAGAGCGCATCCGCCATCGCGGCGATGTCGGCGGCGATGTTGAAGGTGTTCGCGGCGACGAGCATGAAGACGAGCGTCAGCACCGCCCAGCGCGGCGCGACCTGCATGACGTTGGCGGCGAGCCCCTTGCCGGTGACCCGGCCGATCTGGGCGCTGACGAGCTGAATGGCGATCATGAACGGCGTGGTCAGAAACACCGTCCAGAGCAGCCCATAGCCGAATTGCGCGCCGGCCTGCGAATAGGTGGCGATGCCCGACGGATCGTCGTCAGCCGCGCCGGTGATCAGGCCCGGCCCCAGCCGTTGCAGCAGCGTCGGTGCGGATTTCGTGCGGGCGGAGGCGCTGTCGTCCATCAGGGGGCGTCTCGATTGGGTCGGGCGGGCCGGCACGGCAGGTTCGCATAACGAATGCTGATCAGGGAGCAAAGTTCCTGGGCGCAGCCGGCCTGTGCGACGCGGAAGGGGCGTCCGACCAGTTTCCGATTATACGAATCCAGTTTGACTCGTCGGGCAAAACACCTGTAGATACATAACATCCCAAAATCGTCGAGCCGGCGCCGTCGTGGCCGCAGGAATCGTCAGTCCGGCGACGAGAGCGCCGGCGATGCTATTTGATGCTGACAAACATGCCCCAGGCGGCGGCTAGTGCCGCGCCGGAAAAGACGATCAGCGGGTTCTCGCAGAATGCACTGCCATAGCTGCACATGCTGACGCCGAACGAGCCGATCTCGTGATGGCTCGCGGAGTAGAACAGCCCCGACAGCACCAGCAATGCGGCGGCGACGTAATACATCGACCATCTCCTTAAGGTGGCCCGAGCGCCTCGCCTCGCGACCTGCCATCGCCGATTCGGCGGTTGATGCGCCAGCATGGCGCGAAAGAGATTTCGTTCCGCCAAATCCGGATATGTGTATTTGAGTTAAAGTTTGACGCATTGGGCAAAGCACCGGCAGCATAGCACCGTCGGGCTGCGGCGCGGGGCGCGCCTCTCAGGTTGAAGTTTGAGTTGGTGCAAATCTGCGGTCGCTTGCGAGCGGCGTAGCAGGGCGTAGGATTCGCCTGATTTGCAAAGAAGGAGGTACAGCATGCTGGCCGTCCTCGTTTTCAAAATCACCATTGTTGGATTAGGCGTCTTTTCGACAGTCCTTGCCTACAGGCTGATGAGCGCATGAAGCCAGAGGCCGCTCGTTGGCGGCCTCTTTCATATTTCACGTCCACGCAAGCGAAGCCGATGTCACAGGCTTCTCGCTTCCGAGCACCGCGCATTGAAGCGGGGCCGGGGGTGTCCCTCATCTGGTTCTGCGCGTGTCAGGAATCGAAAGGGGCCGCCTCGCGGCGGCCCCTTGCCGGTTAAAATCGTTGTACGGAATGGAAATGTCAGCCCCGGCACGATCAGCTTAGCCGCTTCCACCGTCCTGGGAATACCGGAAAACTACCGTATCGAAGGCTGACCTGATCTTGGCCGTGGGTTCCGTTTGAGGTTGAGGTTGAAGTCGACGTTCAGGCATCAGCTGCCCGGCGGGCTATAGGACGTGCGCAGCTTGGCCGCGTTCTGCCGCACCTTCTTGATCTCGTCCTGCGTGAAGAGCCGCGTCAATTTCACGTTCTGAAGTGTGCCCGCCGTGACGGTCAGGCCGGAGATGGCTGGCGCCGCACCCGGATCAGGCACGTCGAAAATCACCAGAACGCCGGGGCCGTCGGCCGCAACGCTGTACATCGAGATCAGCTTTCCGCCGGCCGCCTCGATGAGTTTTCTCGCCGCTTCCTCACGATTGGTCGTTGGATTTTCAAGTATCGCGTTGAGAGCGCGTGGTGTGTATTGCCCTGTGAGACAAAAATGCATGGCGGCCCTCCTTCTGAGGTTCATTCACGTTCGCGCCGTTCCGAGCTGGTCGTCACGACGGCCGTATCTGAAAAAGATGGAGTACAATGCCCGCCGTGGGCACAAACGCCGCCACTAACTGACGAGACTTCGGCACACCTCGTTGGCGGCTCGGCCGGAAGATACATCAGATGGCGAGCAGGCAGAAGGCGATTCCGGGCTGCGAGACACGATGGCAACCAAGTACCGCCATGGAGTGATCCGCGGCGGGATTCTCTCGCGGTTGCGGTGGCGTCCTCGCCTCTCGACGCAGCGGACCTGCGAGGGTCGAAGCGCCGGGCAGAACAGGGCCACGCCGCCGGCATGGCGCGGAGATTTCATCTCGCCGAAATCCGCTTCGCTGCATTTCGAAGTTTGACGGATGACGCGTGCATCGAGCTGATCGCGGCGTCAGATGAACCGGTGGCTCGATCCCCACGAAACACGACTGAAACACTGCTGAAACCAGATCGTCCTGAACTCCGCGGCCGCTCGCTCCGACCAAAAAATCTAACAGGAGACAATCATGATCCAGGTCGGTTCGAAGGAAGAAGTCGCGTTTCTGCTGGCGCTGTTCGGGACGCATACCCAGCCCGTCAGCAAGCCGAAACCGAAATCGGCACGCGGCCAGGGCTGAACCGATGCCCGGTTTGGCCAATTGCCAGAGCCTGTTGCGTTCGCTGATCGCCAGGGGAGATCCGAATGCGATTGCGCTCGCCGAAAGCGCCATTGATGACTATCTGGAAGTCACCTCGGAACGCGCGCGCTGCATCGTGCTGCGCGTCCTCCAGCAAGACGCATTGGACCAGCACGGGCTTGCTGTTGGCGTGCAGCGCTCGTTCGCTGAAACGGTGGACGCTGACATCGAGCGGAAGCTTGCGGAGGAGTGAGGCGCGGTCAAGCGCGCTTTGAGGTGACACGCCGCAGCCAGTCGCTCAGGACAGCTCGCGGCGTTCTCCGATGGCTTAAGCTGCCGGAGACTGGGCAGCCTTCAACACGCCGACCTTTCGGCCGAGCTGCCAGACCTCGACATCGCCGCGCCGCGTGAACTGCCGCGCGAAATCGAGGGCGGACGCGTCGGACTCTGCCTCGAAAGCCTCGGCCGACTGGAAGACGCCATTCTCACCGACCAGATAGGCACGATATTGCTGTGTCATGTCGGGGGCCTCAAGCCGGGAGAACGAAGCCAGTTCTCGATCTGCATGGCCGTCTCGTCCTGCCGCGCTTTGCGCAGCAGCATATCGCGGCGCTGGCCTGGCAGAAGCGAGCGTGCTTCCTCGCGAAGCCGAACCGCCTCGTCCGCAAGCCGCTCATAGAGAGGTTTGGTCTGTTTGAAACGACGCCGCTGCAACATGGCGCTGCTCCCTTGTTCGCGTGGGGCCGGAGCGCATCTGGCGGTCTCATCACCGACAGATGCCGGGGCCTTGCGGTGACGTAGTTACCTTACGCCTGTTCCGGCGGAGCGTCTTAACATTTGACATGCCGCTCGTTGAAACTCTCGAAAGCGCGACCTTCCGGGCCAAACTCAGCTTGGCAATTTGAGCTGCTTACTCAATTTGCTGCGCCGCCAAAAGGCATGGTCGAGATCCTGCGGCGGCCTGAGGCAGAGAGCTTCAGATGAAGGAATTGGTTGAAGGCGCTCGGCTGATAGTCGGCGAATGCCTCGCCATTCACGAAGCCATGGTTTCGGTACAGCGCCAGCGCCGGTTCGAACGCGGGGGCGCTTCCGGTCTCCAGGCTCAGGCGGGTCAGAAGTGGTCCTCAACGCGCTCCGGGCCACCAGGTTGACGATGGGTCACCGGCCGAAATCTTGGTCGGGCGGAGCGCAACGAGATGGCTCCGTTTGAAGGGGCGGCCTTGAAGCTCCGAGCACTGCTTGCAGCGCTACCGCTCAAGCTCGTGGATTGGCGTGCTCTTCGGACGGCGCACGATGCTGAGAGCAACCGTTTGATGCGTATCGCAGCCAAGGCATTTGACTTCGAGGTAGCCGTAGCCGGCGTTGAGTGCGTCGCCCAGGGTGGGAGATGGTTGCGCCGGACCCTGAAAGGCGAGCATGCGGGCAGTCCATGCCTGGCAAGCTAACTGATCGGCGTCCTTGCGGGCCTCTGCCGCTCGCTCTGCCTTCGCGCGCACGGAAGCGCCGTAGATGCTTTCTCGTGACTTCGTGCCCATGCCTCTCATCAAACCGATTGCGGCCCGGTTGGCAAATTATCGATAGCTAGGGGCGGCGATGGCCAGTAGCCACTGGCTGTCGTGGGTGTGGAAATGCGCGGTCGCGCCGGTCATCGGGTGAGAGCTCGCCGCAATCCTGCTGAGAGAGACTGCTAATGCGTTTGCGCGCGTGGCCGCCGCAAACGCAATTCTCGACCGGGGTTGGGGTAAGCCGGTGCAGCCATTGGCCACCGACAAAGCCCCGCGCGAATTGCTGCATCGGATCGAACGCGTGATCGTGCATCCGGACGATCCCTCACTCACCACTGACGAAGCGGGGCACCCGAACGAATTGCAACTCACCTCAGCAGCGGGGAAGAAATTGCAATGACCGCGAAAGCGCCAATAACCATCGCAGCGTCAGCAGCCGGATCGTCAGCAGAGCAGAAACCGGACTCGGCCGGTTGGCCCCGGTGGATACGCGAGGCCCTTGCGTATGAGCCAAAAAACAGCACGCCGGAAAAGGCCGGGAGAGACGATGAGCGGGCACATGGCGATGCCGCGAGCGTCCGGATTCTAAGCCGAGTGACTTTGCGTACCTCAGACCTGTAATCGGTAGAGTTCGACGTCGGGCAAAGCACTGGCAGAATGGCATCATCGAAACGAGTTTGGTTCAACCCGCGCGAAGCAATCCGCGGCGGGTATTTTCATCTCGCCGCGTGAGATTGGACGGCGCCCTCCCGGCATCGCGCGAACTCGCAGCTAGTCGTCTTTCGATATATCGCGGGGCTCGTCGGGAAGATCGATGGTGCCGCCATCGCCGTGCACGAGATCGCGATCCCCGCCATCGATTCTGTTGGCGTCCTCGATGATCGCGGCTTGCTTGTCGCCCTGGTTATCATCGCGGGACTTTAGTCCGCGTAAATCGCGCGATTTCTTTTGTGCCGCTCTTTGTGTCATGGCCGATCCTTCCGCGGAGGCTAACGCGAGCCAGGCCAATTGGTTCGTCGCGCTCTTTTTCGCGCCCGCACGCCAGTCGGCCGCTGGGTTTGAGTTTGACTCGTCGGGCAAAACACCGGCAGAATGACATCATCGAGACCAGTGAGTTAAGCCCGCGCGGAGCAATCCGCCGCGGGCTTTTTCGTCGCCCGGCATCGAGCGTGATCGCCGTCACAGATCATATCGCCGAAATTCTTCATGGTCTCGTTCATCGCTGTATCACGCAGCCCAACAACGGGACCACGAAAATGAAATCCTCTCGCGTTTCTCTCCTGGCGTTCGCTGCCGTCGTCGGCTTGGTCACGCTTACCGCTTCCGCGAACTATTCTCCGGCTTCAGCCGGCCAGTTCGATTGGTTGAGCAACAAGGACTACGTGCATTGCCTCCAGTTGTTTGCCACTGGCGACTTCCTGACACCGGCGAATGCCACCAGCGCACAGCGTGCGGCGCTGCACGAAAAGGGGCGCCGCTACTGCAATCGCACTTACTACGGTCATGATTGATTTTCAGGACCTCGAGCAGGTTCCAGATTAAACGCAGGCTGAGCGGATCGTTCAGAAAGCGTTCACGCCGATCCACGTAATGACAGGCAACCCATCGGGGGATGCAAGCATGAGGTGGACCATGTCGAATTCCCAGAGCGCCTTCGACCCCGTAGGAACTGTCGTCGACTGGCTGGATGCCTGCCGTGAGCGGCGGCTCGCGGACTTGCTCGAACTCTACGACCATCAAGCGGAGCTCGGCTGCTGCGACGGCGGACGATACGGCGGACGATCGGGATTGCTCCGCTACTGGATGCTCAAGCTGCAGAACGCCAGCGCGGGTGCATTCGTTCTCGATGAAATAGAGCCGGAAGGAAAGCGTGTCCGTCTTGACCATCGCGACCACGACGGCAATGCGGTGCGAACCAGATTCTGGTTCAATGACGTCGGAAAGATCGTGCGAACGATCTGCGTGCCTGTTGGAGCGAATGGCGCCTCGACAAAGGCGGCGTAGACGGAAGATACCCTGAGTTTGGTTGACTTGTCGGGCAAAACACCGGCAGAATGACATCATCGAGACGAGTTAGTTGAGCCCGCGCGGAGCAATCCGCCGCGGGTTTTTTCGTCTCGGTTTGAGATCGGACGGCGGTCGCATTACGGCCACGCACTCGCACACATGGAGCGCCGATCGGCGCGCCGTCGTCCGAACCTTGGCCGTGCACGCGCGAACGTGCCAGCCCGCGTCGCGAGCCCCTCGCTCCGCGCCGCTGCGGTCCCCGGACGCCGAGATCGGACATTGGTACGAGCCGGACAAGCTGATGGGCTATTGCGTCGCGTTTTACTGCGCAAAACTCCTGGTCTGGGACAAGGTGCTCGGCTTCGGGTCGACGGACGCCTTGGCGGGATTTGCTGCGATCACGGCCAATCTCGTGGTCTCCTTCTATTTTGCCAAGCGCGGCTTCGAGAATGTTGCAAGGATCATCAAGCGGTGAACATGCCAGACGAAGAAATCAGGGCGATCGTTGCCGAGACACTGGCCGAACAGCACAGGCTTCAGCAGGAGAGCATCGAGACCATCGTGTTGAAAGCCGTGGCATCTGTGCTGGCGTCGTTTGGAATCGAAGAAGATGATCGAAAAGAACTCAGAGCGGATTTCCAGCACTTGCGGCGTTGGCGGAAGAGCGTGGAACAGGCGCAGAGCTACACAGTCAAGGCCGTGATCACGGTGATTACCGCCGGTCTGATGGGTGCCGTCGGGCTCGGCGTCAGGGTCGTATTGAGCAAATGACCCCACGGCGACGAGGTCGCCGCGCTCGTGCTCGCGTTCATTCTTCGTCGATGGGCCATCGCATGTACAGAATTCGTATCGTCGATGCGAACGACGATGATATCGCCGAGAGCTTAGCCGATCTACATCGGCTGACGTTTTTCGATGCCGCGACCCTGCCACAGTTCGAGCTTGGAGCGTGGTGGCTTGCCTATCACGATCACGACGCGGTGGCGTTTGCCGGCGTTGTGCCATCAACCCACGCGCGAAAGAGCGGGTACTTTTGTCGGGCCGCGGTCTTACCACGGCATTGGGGGCGGGGACTTCAATTCAGGTTGATGAGGGCGATAGAGGCGAGGGGGCGGCGTATGGGACAGTATCGTCTCGGATACGACCGACAATCCAGTGTCCGCCAGCAACTTCATCCGGGCGGGCTATCGGCTCTACGAACCAGATATGCCCTGGGCCTGGTCGAACACCCCTATTGGCGAAAAGCGGCTGCGCTGAGCGAGGGATCGGAGTTTCCCGTGACACGGAACGGCTGAATGGTCCGAGGCGTGGCGCAGTGTCGGTATACCCCAGAATGTCCAAAGGCTCGGCAGCTTGACGGCTGCCGAGCCTTTTTGCGTTTTGGGGCGAGGTGAGTGGGGCACTTGCGAAGTCGGCGGCGTCAGGCTTTAAGTTTGCTTATGCAGGAAATTCGGCGGTCACAAGCCGATGTAAGGGAGCTCTAAAGATGTCCACCAAGCCTCAATTGCCGGAACGTGCGCCGCGGGCGGCGGGAGGGACAACTGCACTTGATGGTCTGCTGGTTGTCGATTTCACGCGTGTGGTGGCCGGCCCCGCCTGCACGCAGACGCTTGCCGATTTCGGCGCGCACGTTATCAAAATCGAGAATGCAGACGGTGGCGACGACACGCGCGCTTATGAGCACGCCGAAATCGGCGGCGAGAGCGCCGCCTATCTCAGCCTGAACCGCAACAAGCGCGGCATCGCGCTCGACCTTGCCGTCCCGGAAGCGCGTGAGATCGCGCGGGATCTGATCCGCAAGGCGGATGTGGTCGTGGAGAATTTTTCGAGCGGCGTCATGAAGAAATTCGGCCTCGACTACGAGGCGGTCGCACCACTGAATCCTCGGCTGGTCTATTGCTCGATCTCGGCTTATGGACGCACCGGACCGTTCTCTTCCCGCCCCGGTTTCGATCCCATCACGCAAGCCGAAAGCGGCTTCATGTCGCTTAACGGGTTTGCCGATGGCCCGGCGGTTCGTACCGGCCCACCCATCGTGGACATGGCAACGGGTATGTCAGCGTGCAATGCCATCCTGCTGGCCCTGCTGGCGCGGGATCGGCTCGGCCGCGGGCAGCATGTCGAGGTCGCCCTCTTTGACATCGCCATGGCGATGACCGGCTTCTACGGCATGGCCTATCTGATCAACGGCGAGAACCCCGGCCGGTTCGGCAATTCGCCGAGCGGATCTCCTACCGTCGGTGTCTACGAAGCATCCGACGGACCGCTCTACATGGCTTGCGCCAACGATCGGCTCTATCGCCGACTGGTGGTCGAGGTGTTGAATCGGCCTGGTCTCATCACCGATCCGCAATTTGCCACGCGAAAGGCGCGGTCGGAAAACAAGGAACTCCTGCGGGCAGCCATCGCGGAGGTGTTTGCGGGCGATACCCTCGAGAATTGGATGATGAAGATGAAGCTGGCCAATATTCCGGTCGGTTATCTCCGCACCGTCGAAGAGGGCTTTAATGCACCCGAAGCGCGCGAGCGCCATCGCCTGAGCCAGATTCCGCACCCCACGGCGGAATGGGTCCCGAATATCGAGCCTCCGATCAACATGAGCTTGACCGGAGCGGTTGATCCCGTGGCTGCGCCGCTGTTGGGCGAGCATACCGAGGGTGTCTTGCTCGAGACCCTTGGTTACGATGAGCGTCGGATTGCGACGTTGGTCGAGAAGGGAGCTTTTGGATTGCGCAAAACCGCGACATCGGTCTGAACCGCACAGCGCGCTCCGATCACGGGCAATGGTTGGCAGGGTCCGTTAACACCGCATTCGCTTGATTTGGCCAGGTTCCCGCCGCATAACTGTGTGAGAACGAGGGACACGAATGGCGCCTGGTCAAAAGCCGAGCATGGGCCAGCCGACGGGGGCGGACTCCGGCGAACGCGCCTATGCGGCGTTGATCGCAAGAGCCCGGGCGCTCCTGCCGCAATTGCGGGAGCGGGCGGCCCGGACCGAAGAGCTGCGGCACCTGCCACCGGAGACCGAGCGCGACCTGCACGATGCCGGCCTGTTCCGCATGCTCCAACCGAAACGCATTGGCGGCGCCGAGCTCGACTATGTGGCCTTGATCGATTGCGCCGAGTTGCTCGGACAGGCGGATGCATCCGTTGCATGGAATCTCACCAATCTGGCGAGCCACCACTGGATGCTCGGGATGTTCGAGCAGAAGGCGCAGGATTTGATCTGGGAGAAGGATCCGGACGCGCTGATCGCGTCGTCGTTCATCTTTCCTGCCGGCCGCGCCACGAGGGTCGAGGGCGGATACCGGCTGCGCGGAAGCTGGCCGTTCTCTTCGGGCGTCGCCTCCTGCGAATGGAACATGCTCGCAAGCGTGGTCTACTCTGACGACGAGGCAGATGGCATCGAATATCGAATCTTTCTGCTGCCTAAGGCCGACTACAAGATTCTCGATACCTGGAACGTCACCGGGCTCCGCGGCACCGGATCGTCTGACGTGGAGGTCCGGGAAGCTTTCGTGCCCGACCATATGACCGTTGCCGTCGGCGATCTCGCTGGCGGTCCGACACCGGGAAGCAAGGTCAATCCCAATCCGCTATATGCGTTACCCGTGTTCTCGCTATTTCCGTACGTTCTGTCCGGCGTCGCGCTCGGGAATGCGCAGGCGTGCCTGGACGACTACGCGGAGGTCGTACGTCATCGCATCTCGACCTATAATCGCGCCAAGCTTAGCGACTTTCAAAGCACGCAGATCAAGATCGCGGAGGCCTCGGCCAAGATCGATGCTGCACGCCTGATCATGCGTTCGGCCTGTATCGATGCCATGGAGGATGCCCGACGAAGTCACATTCCCGGAATCGCAATCAAGACCAGATACCGGCGCGACGGGGCTTTTTCGGTGAACCTGTGCACGGATGCAGTCTCGATGCTCTTTGCGGCGAGCGGGGCGCGCGGCCTGTTCACGACGGGTGTGTTGCAGCGGCAGTTCCGCGATGCGCACGCGATCAACTCGCATCTCGCGTTCAACTTCGATGCGGCCGGGACCAACTATGGACGTGTGGCGCTTGGCCTGCCGTCCGAGAATCTCACGCTGTGAGGCCGGCCGATGAATGATCTGCCGAAGCAGCCGGCCGCTCCTGATCCAGCCAACGAATTCGCGAGTGACAGCTCGTCGATCGATCCACGCGATTTTCGCAACGCACTCGGCACTTATGCAACGGGCGTGACGATCATCACGGCCGCAGCTCCTGATGGGAAGCCCTACGGGCTGACGTGCAACTCGTTCGCCTCGGTGTCGCTGAATCCTCCACTGGTTCTGTGGAGCCTCGTCGTCTATTCCTCCAGCCTGATCGTATTTCAGAACGCTAGCCATTTCACCGTCAACGTGCTTGGCGCTTCGCAACAAGCGCTGGCCAACGAATTCGCAAAATCGTCCGATGACAAATTCAATGGGATTGACTGGAGCCCAGGGCTCGGAAGCGCTCCGGTGCTCGCCGAAAGTGTCGCTAATTTTCAGTGCCGATCCGTCAATCGCTACTATGGCGGCGATCACGTGATCTTTCTCGGCGCTGTTGAGGCCTACACTTACAATACGAAAGAGCCGCTGCTCTTCGCGCGGGGGAAGTTTGGCCGGTTCCTGGCAGACGATGAACGCAAGACCTCACCGTAACGCGCTTCAAGTCGCGCTCGACGGCTCAACGCTCTTCCGCTGAAAGCTTGTAGATCTCCAGCGCGTCCGCTTCCGCGCCTCGCGCGACCTTAGCCAACCTGAAAAGTTGTCCCGCAAGCGTAGCCATTGGCACCGGCGTCGACGTCGCGTGGGCGACATCGGCGACCGTATCAAGGTCCTTGAGCATCGTAGCGATGTGACCAAGTGGTGGTGAGTGAATGCCTTGGGCCATCCGCGGCACGAAGAGCTGAAGTGGAATGGAATCCGCAAAGCCGCCGGCAAGCGCTTCGGGCAATCGATTGGCATCAATACCGGCGTTGACGGCAAGGCGTGTTGCCTCGGCAAGGACGGCCATCGCGCATCCGACGATCACCTGGTTGCAGAGCTTTGTGGTCTGGCCGGCGCCGGTGGGACCCATGTGGGTGAACCTGCGTGCCATGGCCAGCACGTAGGGCCGGACCCTCGCGATGTCACCAGCTTCTCCGCCGGCCATGATGGCAAGTGTCCCTTCCTCGGCGCCCTTGGTGCCGCCGGAGACCGGCGCATCAATCCAGCCCGTGCCGTTCGCGTCTTTCAGACGCGTTGCGAGTTCGCGCGCGGCATCGGGGTGAATCGACGAGAAGTCGACCACGAGTTTGCCTGTGCCGTGAGCCGCAGAAAGGCCTTCGGGGCCGAAAAGCACCTCTTCCACCGCAGCGGCATCCGTCACGCACATGAACACGATGTCCGAGTTCGCCAGGACGTCGCGCGGCGTGGCGGCGCGCTTCGCGCCTGCCTCGACGAGTGGTGTCACCTTGCCGAGCGAGCGGTTCCAGACGGTGACCTGATGACCGGCCTTGAGCAGGCGCCCGGTCATCGGCGTTCCCATCAGTCCAAGGCCGAGATAGCCGAGCCTCTCGACGCCTTGCGGGTTTGCCCTGTTCGCATCAGCCATAGGTTGCCTCCTTATGCCGCGGCGCGACGCCGCGCGGACCGCCGCCATACCATACATCGCGTGTCCCACGGCGAAACCGGGCTGGCTTGCATGGCTTGCCTGATTGTTTGAACCATGAAACATTTGGGTCGGTCGGGTTGGTGGCGCCGGTCGGCGCTGGAGCAACGGAGTGGGCACAATGCGAACGGTTTCGAGGTGGATGCTGGCATTGGGGGCGGTGGCGGCCATGATGGCGAGCGCAACCCCGTTGCGGGCACAGCAGACGATCCGCGTCGGCTGGACGATCCCCGCCGAGGAATCCAAATACTGGATGATGCGCAGGCCGGCCGAATTCCCCGCTATCGGCAAGACCTACAACATCGAATGGACCCAATTCCAAGGCACTGCGCCTATGACCCAGGCGCTTGCGGCTGGCGCACTGGATTGTGCGACGCAGGCGCCGCTGTCGCTCGCCAATGGCGTGGTTGGTGGCAACCTGAAGGCCTACATTGTGGCGCAGCACGTATTCGAGAAGCCGGGCGGCTTCTCGGTCTACTGGGCGGTCATGGATGACTCGCCGATCAAGACGATTGCCGACCTCAAGGGCAAGACGGTCGGGATTTCGGTAATCGGCGGCGGGACGCAAGGGCCTTTCAACCTGCTTCTGAAGCAGAACGGCGTAGATCCGGCCAAGGATATCAAGCTCGTTGAGGTCGGCTTTGCCGTCTCGGAAGACGCTCTGCGCCAGGGCCGCGTCGATGCGGTCAACATGAACCAGCCGTTTGCCGCGCGCGCAGAGGCGAAAGGTGGCACCCGGAAGCTGTTCTTGCTGTCGCAGGCCATGCCGAACATCGTCCACATCCTGGAAGCCTGCCGTGCAGATTTCGTCGACAAGAACCCGGAGTTGGTCAAGGCCTACGTCCGCGACATCACCTCGGGGATGAAGAAGGCGCTGGCGAACCGCGAAGAGACCTTGAAGGTCGTGTCCGAGGTGCTGAAGGCGCCCGTTCCGGTGCTCGAGACCTATCTGCTCAAGGACAATGATTTCGGTCGCGACCCGGGTGCGGCGCCGAATTTCCCCGCGATCCAGAAGATGCTGGACATCTACGCGGAGACGGGAATGCTGCCGAAGCTGGATGTCGCTCAGTTCAAGCATCCGACGATCGTCGCGCCGCTGCAATAGGCGATCGAGCCGTTGTCCGAACAAAGAGATCGCCGCGCTCCGGCCCGTCCGGGACGTCGCGTGAAGATGATGCAAGCATGAAGAAGTTGCGATCACGGATCACGACTGACGGCCTCGATCGGGCGCCACACCGCGCATTCATGCGTGCGATGGGCCTGGACGACGCGGCGATTGCCAGGCCGATGGTGGGTGTCGTCAGTATGAAGGGCGAGCAGACGCCCTGCAATATGACTCACGACTTCCAAGTCGAAGCGGCCAAGGCCGGGATCGAGGAGGCCGGCGGCACGCCGCGTGAGTTTTCGACGGTCTCGGTGTCCGACGGCATCAGTATGAATCACGAGGGGATGAAGTTCTCCCTGTTTTCGCGTGAGCTGATCGCCGACTCGATCGAGGCCGTCGTCCATGGTCTCGCCTACGATGCGCTGATCGGATACGGCGGATGCGACAAGACGCTTCCCGGCGTGATGATGGGAATGGTTCGTTGTAACGTCCCGTCCATCTTCATCTATGGCGGCAGCGCGTTGCCGGGTCGCCTGGACGGGCGGACCCTCACCGTGCTCGACTCCTATGAGGCCGTCGGCAGCTTCATGACCGGAGCGATCGATGGCCCCACGCTCGAGCGGATCGAGCGCGCTTGCCTGCCGACCATGGGAGCTTGCGCCGGCCAGTTCACCGCGAACACCATGGGAATGGTTTCGGAGGCGATGGGCCTCACCATTCCGAACGTCTCGATGGTGCCCGGTGTTTACGCCGAACGCGCACAGATCTCCCGACGCGCAGGACGGCTGGTCATGGAGATGCTGGAACGTGGCGGGCCGCTGCCACGCGACATCGTGACCCGGAGATCACTGGAGAACGGCGCGGCGATCGTTGCAGCGACGGGTGGTTCGACCAACGCAGCGCTGCATCTGCCGGCGATTGCGAACGAGGCCGGCATCCCGTTCACGATCGATGACGTCGGGGAGGTGTTTGCCAGGACGCCCCTGATTGGAAATCTGCGCCCCGGCGGTAAGTACACCGCGAAGGATGTCTACGATATCGGCGGCGCCGCCGTTGTAATCCGCGAACTGATCCAAGGCGGACACATCGATGGCAGCTGCCTGACCATCACGGGCCGCACGCTTGCGGAAGAATATGGCGCGGCCAACGCACCCGATGGAGAGGTCGTCTACGCGGCACGTGCGCCGATCATGCCCGACGGTGGCGTTGCGGTGCTGAAGGGAAATCTCTGCCCAGACGGCGCGGTGATCAAGGTTGCAGGTCTGAAGAGCCAGTTCTTCGAGGGCGTGGCGCGAGTGTTCGAAGACGAGGAAGCCTGCGTCACAGCGGTACGCGACCGCAGCTACAAAGCAGGCGAGGTACTGGTGATCCGCAACGAAGGTCCGGTTGGCGGCCCCGGCATGCGCGAGATGCTCGGCGTCACGGCTCTGATCTACGGGCAGGGCATGGGCGAAAAGGTTGCCCTGATCACGGATGGACGATTCTCCGGTGCAACCCGCGGCATGTGCATTGGCTATGTGGCCCCAGAAGCCTTTGTCGGTGGCCCGCTGGCGCTTGTTCGCAACGGCGACGGGATCCGAATTGACGCCGCCGGCCGCCGCATGGATTTGCTGGTTGACGAGCAGGAACTCGCAGCGCGGCGACGTGATTGGAAGCCGCGGCCGCCACGTCACCGCGCAGGTGCGCTCGCGAAATATGCGCGACTGGTCGGGCAGGCGCCGGGTGGAGCAGTTACGCATGAGGGCCCGGCAGAATGGCCGTGGTTCGATTGAGCCATGATGCTTTGCGCGAAAATGGCGACCCGTTTGGCAAGTTTCTTGCTAAGCTCGTGCAGCTGACGGAGGTCCTTCAGATCGGTTGCGCAACGTTCGTGCGCCAGTGGCGAGAGACGGGATGAAGGTAGTGCCTTCGAGATCGAGCGAATGGGTGAGACCGGTGACGCCACAAAAGCCGGCTTCTGCAATCATCGAGATCGACCGCGTCTCGCAGGTGTTTCAAACCTCGGCGCGCAAGGATCATCTGGCGTTATCGGACATCTCCTTGACGATCGAAGAGGGAGCGTTCGTCTCCATTCTCGGCCCGTCTGGCTGTGGCAAGTCAACACTGCTCTACATCGTCGGAGGCTTCGTGAATCCGACGAGCGGCGCGGCGAAGATGAAAGGTAAAGCGATCATAGGGCCTGGCCCGGATCGCGGACCAGTGTTTCAGGAATTTGCGCTGTTTCCCTGGAAGACCGTGCTGGGCAATGTGATGTACGGGCCGCGTCAGCAAGGCGTGCGTGCCGCTGAGGCGGAAGCGCAGAGCCGCGCCTTGATCGAGATGGTCGGCCTCAAGGGCTACGAGAACTTCTATCCCAAGGAGCTGTCGGGCGGCATGAAGCAGCGGGTGGCACTGGCCCGGACGCTTGCTTACTATCCCGAAGTCCTATTGATGGACGAGCCGTTCGGTGCGCTCGACGCTCACACCCGGACACGCCTGCAGAACGATCTCCTGAATATCTGGGAGCGCGACCGCAAGACGGTGTTGTTCGTGACCCACTCGGTCGACGAAGCTGTTTTCTTGTCCGACAAGGTCGTGATGATGTCGAAATCGCCGGGCCGTATTCGGCAGGTCATCGACATCGATCTGCCGCGGCCGCGTCGTCGCAACGAGCTGTTGCTCGACCCGCGCTACCAGAAATACGTCGTCGATATCGAGCGCATGTTCGACGAGAGCGACGAAGCCGGATCGCCGTCATGATATCGCCGGCTACCTTGGCTAAGCGCGCTGCCCCGGTGTTCGCCTGCATCGGGTTGCTGGCGTTGTGGCAAATCGCAGCGCTCGCACTCAAGAACGACAGCTTTCCAACAGCCTTGGATGCGATCCGAGCGATTCCCGACATTCTTGGCGACAAGGAAGCGCTCATCAATATCCTGGCCTCGCTTCGCCGCATGGCGATCGGATTTGGCGTGGCGGTGCTTGTGTCGATTCCTCTCGGCTTGTTGATGGGCCGCAGCCGCGCAGTCGCGGCGTTCTTCAACCCGCTCTTGATGATCATCTATCCGGTGCCGAAGGCAGCCCTGATGCCGATCATCATGCTTTGGCTCGGCGTCGGTGACATCACCAAGACGCTTGTGATCTTCCTCGGCGTCAGCCTCCCGGTGATCTATCACAGTTTTGAAGGCGCCAAGGCTGTCGAAGAGAAGATGCTGTGGTCAGGCGCCGCGATGGGCCTCTCAGCCCTGCAACGTTTGGTCCGGATCGTGTTGCCTGCGGCGCTTCCGGAAATCCTGACCGGCTGCCGCACCGGGCTTGTATTGGCGCTAATCACGATGATCACCAGCGAAATGATCGCCCGCCAGTCCGGCGCCGGGAATATCCTGTTCAACGCGCTCGACATGGGCCAATACGACACCGTGTATGCGATGATCATCATCGTGGGGGCGATGGGAATCTGCCTCGATGCGATCTTCGAGCGGGTCCGCGCAAAGCTTGTCCGCTGGTCTGAGCCTCAATTTGACATGCCCCTGAGCTTCTCATGACATCGCGCCTTCTCCCATCGAAGGTCGTTCTTGGGCTCACACCCATCGTGCTGGTGATCGCGGTGTGGCAAGGCCTCGTGTCATCCGGCCTTGCACCCGCGGCATTGCTGCCGCCGCCAGGAGTCGTCTTCGGCCGGTTGCTCCAACAGCTCGTGACGTGGACGTACCAGCAGGAGATCGCGGCAACGCTGTTCCGGCTGTTTGCCGGCTTCGCGATCGCGGTCGTGCTCGGCGTGGGGATCGGCATTGCCGCCGCCGCCAGTCCGGCGATCAATGCCGTGGTTCGGCCGATCGTGCGGGTGCTGGCGCCATTGCCTAAGGTCGCGCTCTATCCGGCGCTGTTGCTGCTGCTCGGTTTCGGCCATGGATCGAAGATCACTCTGGTGGCGGCGGACGCGCTTTTCCCCATTCTGCTGTCCACCTACTATGGCGCATCGACCGTCGAGCAGAAGCTGATCTGGTCGGCCATGGCGGCGGGAACGCGGCGCTATGAAATCCTCTTCAAGGTGGTGTTGCCCGCGGCGATGCCATCGATCCTGACCGGCTGCCGGATCGGTCTTGTCATTTCCTGCATCGTGGTGTTTCTGGCCGAGATGATCACGTCGACGGACGGACTGGGCCATGCCCTTGTTACAGCGGCGCGAACCTTTCAAGCCATCGACATGTTCGTGCCGCTGATTACGATCTCGCTGTTGGGTTTGATCCTGAATGGCCTGTTGGGAGCCTTGCGATCATACCTACTACGGGGTTTCCCCGAGGCGTGATCTGACCGAACAAGAAACACCGGGAGTGAACCATGCTGGCTGATCGCATTGAGGCAAAATGGATCGACGCATTTTGTGAGATTTTTGAGCGATGCGCCGTCAAGGCCGGTGACACCGCGGCAATCCTCTCGGAAACGCAGTCGCGCGCGTTGAATGTACATTTGGCGGAGCTCGCCTTGCTGCGATTGGGGGCGCGGCCGTTTCACGTGGTCATGCCGACCCCGCGCAACCGGCATGTCGTGCCGGTTCGCTCGACAGGGGCGAGCGAGGCGATCCAGCGGCTTGCACCGGTGGTCAGCGCGCTCCAGCAGGCCGGCTTCGTGGTGGACTGCACCATCGAGGGCCTGATGCATGCGGTGGAGACGCCTGAAATTCTCAAGGCCGGCGCGCGCATCCTGGTGATTTCGAACGAGCATCCCGAGGCGCTGGAGCGAATGGTGCCGGATATCGCGCTCGAGAAGCGTGTTCGCGCCGCGGCCAAGATGCTGCGTGGGACCAAGCGGATGCGGGTCACCTCAAAAGCTGGCACGGCGCTCGATGTCGACATGGTGGGAGCTTCGACGGTCGGCGTGTGGGGCTGGACCGACAAGCCAGGCACGCTGGCGCACTGGCCGGGCGGGATCGTGGTCAGCTTTCCAAAGAGCGGGACGATCAATGGTACGCTGGTGATGGCGCCTGGCGACATCAATCTCACGTTCAAGCGTTACCTGACGTCGCCGGTGAAGATGGCGCTGAAGGACGATTATGTCGTCGAGCTGGAAGGCGAGGGCACGGATGCGGCGATGATGCGCGCCTATCTGGCCGCCTGGGGCGATCGCGAGGCCTACGCTGTGTCGCATGTCGGCTTCGGCATGAACCCGGGCGCGCGCTACGAGGCGCTGTCGATGTACGACCAGCGCGACACCAACGGCACGGAGATTCGTGCCGTCTCCGGCAACTTCCTGTTCTCGACCGGCGCGAACGAATTTGCCGGCCGTTACACGGCGGGTCATTTCGACCTGCCGATGATGGGAACGACCATCGAACTCGACGGGGTCGCCGTAGTGCGGGAAGGCCTGCTCCAGGACGTCTTCGGCTAGCTGCGATCGAGCACCGGCGGACGCGCCAGGTCGAAGTGCCGAAGCAGGTCGACCATCGCCTGGAGCCGCTTTGTGCGATAAGCATCGACGTCGAGGCCGGAATAGTCGAGGAAGCCGGCGCCCGTTCGTAGGCCGATCCGGCCTTCGTGCATGTTCCGTGAAATTACATCCGGCGCGCGATAGCGGTCGCTTCCGAGCGCGCCCTCGAGGTAGCGGCTGGCGTAATAGAGAATGTCGCCTCCGCCCCAGTCGATGAACTCGAGCAGCCCAAGCACGGCGTAGCGGAAACCAAAGCCGTAGCGGATGGCCTTGTCGATCTCCTCTGCGCTGGCGACGCCTTCCTCGACCATGCGTGCGGCTTCGTTCATCGCGAGCGCCTGGATGCGTGGCACGATGAAGCCGGGCGTCGCCGCGCAGACCACGGGCACTTTGCCGATCCCTTCGAGCAGCGCCTTGACCTCGTCAACGATGGCAGGATCGGTTTCTTTGCCGGGCGAAACTTCCACCAGAGGGATCAGATAGGCGGGATTGAGCCAATGCACATTGAGGAACCGGCGAGGGTTCACGATCGCGCCGGACAGATCGTCAACGAGGATCGTGGATGTCGTCGATGCGATGATCCTATTCGGCCCGACCTGCCTCGATGCGGCCCCCAGGACCTCCCGCTTGAGCTCGACAACCTCAGGAACGCCCTCAAAGACCATTCCGGCATCGGATAGCGCTGCACCACTGCGGCTGGCAGGCACCACCGAGACCCTCGCGGTGAGCGGGCCGACATCTGCCTCGGTGAGCAGCCCCAGGCTCGACAGGCTGGCAAATGTCTTCCTGACTTCGCCGAGCGCGTCCGTCTCCAGCCTGGCGAATTCCTCCGTGGAACGGGCCTTGACGTCGATCATGATGACGTTGTGTCCCGCGTAGGCGAACGCGACGGCGATGCCGCGCCCCATGCGGCCGGCCCCGAGACAAGCGATATTGGCGCGGGTTGTCATCGGTCAAAATCCCATGCGAAGGAGCGTCTGTAGCTCGGCCTTGCCGAGGTTGCCAAGGCCCAGCGTCTCGAGCGTTCGGCCGCCTTGCGCAAAATCCTCACCGCAGATCGCGCCGCCGATCGCCAGAAATGCGCTCGCCAGTGGCGTCGCCACACCGGCCAGCCCGGCGACGGAGACCAGCAGCGAAAGCCCAAGCCGCAAATCCTCGCGCATGTAGCGATGCTCGGTCAGCACAATGCGTTCGCGCCAGTCGCCGGAATCGGTCAGCCGGTCATGCGAGCCGCGGCCATACATCCAGATCTCGCCTTCCTTGGCATAGTGATGGACAAGCGGGAAATGCGGCACACCATATCCAAGGGCCTCGCGCACCGCGATCCGCTCGGCGTCGAGCGCGTCAGTAACCCGGCGGATCGAACCCTGCGTGCCTTCCTTGTGGATGTCCCACCGCTCAAAATGCTCGATCGGGCCCGCATTCATCACGATCAGCGGCGGATGGATGATGGGACCCGCATTCATCAGCGCGCCGGAGAGCGCGTCTCCACATGGCTCGATCACGCCGGGGAAAGCACGCCCGATCACTTCGAGCGCGTGCGGTGCCTGGTCGAGTGGGAACACGCCGACCGGCAACCGCTTGGCGCGGATGGTGATGGCGACCTCGAACGGCCCATGCTTGCGGGTCAACCAGGGCAACGTGCCGGTCTCGGCAAAGCTCGCCTTGGCGTGGTTGCCGGCATCCCGCGCAGCCTGTGCGAAGATTATCGAGCCGAATGTCGCTGGCGGCAGAAACACGACCTGGCCGTCGCGCAAATGCAGAGCAAGCAGGCGGGCGATGTCCCGCTGTGCGAAGGCAGGGGCAGGGCACAGGATCAGTTCGGCGCCACTGACCGCTTCGGCGATGTCGGTCGTGACCAGCGCGAGCTCGATGTCGTGGCGGCCGCTATGGTCCTTCACCAGGATGCGGGAGCCTGCGGCACGATGAGCTGCGACCTGGTCTTCGTCGCGGCGCCAGAGTCGGACATCATGCCCCGACAGCGCAAAGTCGCCCGCGGCGGCGAAAGAGCCGTTCCCACCACCCAGAACCGCGATCTTCAAGATGCTTCTCCCTGTGCGCGTGATTGCGCATCAAGCTGCTTCAGCAGGAAATGCTGGACTTTGCCCAGCGCCGTGCGCGGCAGGTCGGTGACGAAGACGACGTCGCGCGGCACCTTGTAGCGCGCGAGCTGGGCCTGAAGATGCGCTCTCAGTTCGTCGGCTTCGAGCCGGCAGCCGGATCGCCGGATGACATAGGCGACAGGGACCTCATCCCAGCGCGGGTCCGGTCTGCCGATGACGGCGCATTCGCTGACATCGGGATGTTCCAGCAAGACCCGTTCGACCTCGGCCGGATAGACGTTCTCGCCGCCTGAAATGATCATATTCTTCTTGCGGTCCCGGACCCAGAAATAGCCGTCCGCATCGCGCAGTCCGATATCGCCGGTACGATACCAGCCGTCGTGCAGCGCTTCGCGGGTCGCATCCGCGTTGCCCCAATATTCGAAGAACACGTTGGGGCCGCGCACCGCGATTTCGCCCGGCGTGCCCGGCGGCACCTCGCGGCCTGCCTGATCGATCACCTTTGCTTCGCAGCACAGGCCGGCGAGGCCGGTCGATCCCGCGCGCGAAAGGTCGCCGCCGAGCCGCGTATAGACTGCAATGGGGCAGGTTTCCGTCGAACCGTAGACCTGAAGCACTGGAACGCCGCGCGCGACGACGCGATCGATGAGATGCGGCGGTACGATGGTCGAACCGGTCGCGACGGCCTTCAGTGAGGAGAAATCCGTCGTGGCCCAGGCGGGATGATCGCTCACGGCCTGGATGATCGCCGGGACCATCACTGTCAGCGTCGGCCGCTCCTGCGCGATGGCGGCCAGCGCCGTGTCCGGTGTGAAACGGGCGTGGATCGTGACGGTTGCGCCGAGCTGGAGCGCCGGCGTGGTTTGGATGTTGAGGCCGCCGACGTGGAAGAACGGCAGCACGGTCAGCACGTGGTCGTCGGATGTCATGTTGTGCATGTGCTGGCTCATGACGCCGTTCCAGAACAGCGCCTCCTGGCGCAGCACCGCGCCTTTCGGCCGTCCGGTCGTCCCGGACGTGTAAACGATGAGCAGCGGGCAGGAGAGATCGGCATGCGGATTGCGGCCGCGGCCGTCGCCGGATGCCAGCAGATTTTCGAATGTCTCGCCACGAGATGGCGTGAAGTCCAGCCCGATAACGTCCATCCCGGGCGAAGCATCCTCTAGCTCGGGAAGAACTCCGTTAAAGGCCTGCTCGAGCACCAGAACCTTGGCGCCCGCATCGGTGAGAATAAATAGCTGTTCGGCGATGGCCAATCGCCAGTTTAGAGGCACCAGGATCGCACCGAGCCGCGCACATGCGTAAAGCAGAACCAGATAGTCCGGCCGGTTCAAGCTCAGGATCGCGACGCGGTCGCCCCGGCCGACGCCGAGCTCTTGCTTCAACCCTGTAGCGGTCCGCTCGATGCGCGCGGCGAATGCGGCATAGCTCAGCCGTTCCCCTTCGAAGGCGATGGCTGCCTTGTCTGGCGCGAACGCCGCGTTGCGATCGATCAGACTACAGAGGTCCACCGTCAGTCGTCCGTTTCGCCGGCCTCGTACAGCGCCTCGCGGCCGATACGGTCGAGACAGAGCTCGGCCGTCCAGGGCAGCATGAGGGAGCCGCAGCGGCTGTCGCGATAAATCCGCTCCAGCGGCAGCGACCGAAGCATGGCTTGACCGCCGCAGGTGCGGATCGCCAGTGCCGCGAGCTCGTTGGCGCCTTCCATCACCGAATATTGCGCGGCGTAGGCGCGCAGCACCTGCTCCTTGCTGGGATTGGCGCGCGCCTCGGTAACGGCCTGGAACCAGGTCGCCTTGATCTGCTCGAGCTTGATCTGCATCTGCGCGACCGCGATTTGCTTGGTCGGATACATCCTGCGCTTGACCGGCGGCATGCCCGGCACCTCGCCGCGCAGATATCGCACGGTGAAATCATAGGACGCCTGCGCCAAGCCCATATAGGTCGGCGATAGCGTCAGGAACATGTGCGGCCAGCGCATCGCGGCCTGAAAGTAGACGCCACGCGGCATCAGGGCGGAATCGTCCGGCACGAACACATCCTTGAACAGGAGCGTCCGCGAAACCGTGCCGCGCATGCCGAGTGGATCCCAGTCGCCGACGACGGAAACGCCTTGCGATTTGGCTGGGATAGCCAGGTAAAGGGTGTTGCGGCGTGAGGCCTTCTCGCCCTCTTCGATCTCGGTGCAAAGAACGCCGTAATAGGCGGCGTGACCGGAGAGCGATGCAAAGATCTTCTTGCCGTTGATGATCCAGCCGCCCTTCACGGGCTTTGCTTCCGTGCCAAAGGCGACGCCGCCTGCGGCCGCAGCGCCGCCCTCGGAGAATGGCTGCGAATAGATCGCGCCGTCCTCGACGATGCGCTTGTAGTGGACAGCCCGTCGCCGCTCGTGCTCCGCGCGGGTCTCGGCGTCCATATCGAGATCGTCGGCGAGCGGGCCCGACCACAGAGTCGAGCAGACATGCATGTTCCAGGTGAGCGCAGTTGCGCCGCAATAGCGGCCGATCTCGGCCGCCGCCAGTGCATAGGTCTGAAAGTTCGCGCCAAGTCCGCCGTGCTTCTTGGGGACGGCAATGCCGAGCAGGCCGACGCGATGCAGGTCGCGATAATTCTCGACCGGGAAGGTCGCCTCGCGATCGTAAGTCGCGGCGCGGCCAGCGAACACGCTCTGGCCGATCTCACGCGCTCGCGCGATGATGCCGGCCTGCTCGTCACTCAAGCGGAACGCGACCGGATCGAAGATCGGCGCATCGAGCGCGACCTTGTCGGTCGCACCAATGGTCTTGCTGACTTGCATGGTCATTGTGCGGTCACCTGTGTTTTGGCCACGACAGACTCCAGGAACCCGTCAAGAGCAGCATTGAAGGCATCGGGGCGTTCAAGGTTGGCGAGATGGCCGACGCCGGCAAGCTCGACATATTCGGCTGAAGGAATGTACGTCGCCGTCTTCGCCATCATGGGCGCGGGCGCGTTGTTGTCCCTGGAGCCGGACAGCAGCAGCGTTGGTACGGAAATATTCTTCAGCGTGCTGCGTTGGTCGAATCCCATCAGCGCCAGCATCATGGCGCGATAGCTTGCCTCCGGCACGCTTGCCATGCACTCGCGTGCAAGCTCCATCCCGTTGGGATTCGGTTCGTCGCCGACCAGCTCCTGCACCAGGGAGGGCGCCAGCGACTTCATCGTCTCTCCGCGATCGAGCGGCCCAAGCCGCGCCGCGATGAACGTTTTTTGCCACTCGCCATCGGCCTTGCCGAAGGCCGGGCTCGTCTGTGCCAAGACGACTGCGCGTGCCAACGGCGGAAATTGGGCCAGCCATTTCTGGACGATCATGCCGCCGATCGAATGGCCTACCACAATGGGGCTCGCCGCACCGATCTGCGCGACGAAGTGCTGGAGCGCATCCGCCAGGGCAGAGATGCTGACGCTGGCAAGCGGCGCCGATCCGCCATAGCCCGGCATATCCCAAGCGATCGCGTGGAATCGATCGCCGAAAGTGGCAAGCTGGTGCCGCCAGGCCCGTGCCGCGCCGCCAATGCCATGCAGGAAAATCAAAGGTACCGCGCCCGGATCTCCCGCGGCTTCATAGGCGAAGCGTCCGTCCTTTGTTATCATCGGCGTGGATTGCGACACGCGACATCCTTTTGTTCGGCCCGGCGATGCTAACAGGCCTGTGGGGGATGGGAAGAGATAATTTTATACTTAAAGCAATTTTCGGGCCGAGCCTCAGCGCGTGCCGTTTGCGACGCAAATGGACGGCTTCGTTGCAAAAATTTGAAGGTTAAAATATATCCAGGGACGACCAACAGTGTCATGGAGCCAGCGCATGTCCGGATTGCCGCATTCGCCGCACGCGCTGGTGACCGGTGGCGGTCGCGGCATCGGCCGCGCAATTGCGGCCGCTCTTGTCGGGGCCGGTGCGACCGTTACCGTGCTTGGCCGAAATGCAGCAACTCTTGAAGAGGCGGTCAGCGCAGGAGACGCGCATTTTGCGGTCGTCGCCGACGTCTCGGACGAAGCTTCATTGAAAGCTGCCATCACCGAGGCGAGTGCGCGAAAGCCAATCGATATCCTGATCGCCAACGCTGGCAGCGCCGAATCCGCGCCGTTCTCGAAATCGGATAGCGCTCTGTTCGCACGCATGATGGACGTCAATTTCATGGGCGTGGTCCATGCCATCCGCGCCGTATTGCCAGGGATGAAGGACCGCCCGTACGGACGCATTGTCGCGATCGCATCGACGGCTGGGCTCAAGGGTTATGCCTATGTCAGCGCGTACAGTGCAGCCAAACACGCCGTGATCGGTTTGGTACGTTCGCTGGCCCTGGAAATGGCCGGCAGCAACGTGACCGTGAATGCGGTGTGTCCCGGCTTCACGGACACCGATCTGGTTGCCGGCAGCATCGAAAATATCAAGAAGAGGACCGGTCGTAGTCGCGAGCAGGCGATTGCCGAGCTCGCGCGCCACAATCCGCAGGGGCGCCTCATCACGCCTCAGGAGGTGGCAGACGCTGTGCTTTGGCTGTGCGGCGAGGGGGCTGGCGCGATCACAGGACAGGCGATTGCCGTCGCCGGCGGTGAGATCTAGCGTGTACGTAATAGGCGCGGAACAAGGAAGCTAAGGAGATCGCATGAGCAGACCAGTCAATCCCGTGACCGTGCCGCTCGCGGACTACTCGCCACAGCACTTCCTGCTGGCCGTTGTCGATGGTGTGGCCACCGTGACGCTCAATCGCCCCGAACGGAAGAATCCGCTGACCTTCGAGAGCTATCGCGAACTCATCGATTTCTTTCGCGCCTGTGCGTTCGACGATGCGGTCAAGGTCATCATCGTCACCGGCGCCGGCGGCAACTTCTCGTCCGGCGGCGACGTGTTCGAGATCATCGGGCCGCTCGTGAAGATGGACACCAAGGGGCTCACCGCCTTTACGCGGATGACGGGTGACCTCGTCAAGGCGATGCGAGCCTGTCCGCAGCCGATCGTGGCCGCGGTCGAGGGCATCTGCGCCGGGGCAGGCGCGATCATCGCCATGGCGTCGGACATGCGGCTTGCAGCGAGCGGGACCAAGGTCGCATTCCTCTTCAACAAGGTGGGACTTGCAGGTTGTGACATGGGCGCCTGTGCGATCCTGCCGCGCATCATCGGACAGTCCCGCGCCTCCGAACTGCTCTACACCGGCCGGTTCATGACCGCGGAGGAAGGCGAGCGCTGGGGTTTCTTCAGCCGCATTGTGACGCCGGAGCAGGTGCTGCCCCAGGCGCAGGTGCTGGCAAAGCAGATTGCCGAGGGGCCGACCTTCGCCAACACCATGACCAAGCGGATGCTGGCGATGGAATGGGCGATGTCGGTGGAGGAGGCGATCGAGGCGGAGGCTATTGCTCAAGCCTTGTGCATGACGACGGCGGATTTCGAGCGCGCCTTCGAGGCCTTCGCCAACAAGGTCAAGCCGGTCTTCAGGGGCGACTAAGTCGGGCTTTGCCAGCAGCCCGCCAGCAATGGGGACTTGCGCGAAATTATTTTAGGCTTAAAATAGTTTCATGGCCGGGTGAATTGGCGAGGCTCCCATGAAAGTCGCGATCATCGGTGGCGGACCTGCGGGTCTCTATGCTGCGATCCTGCTCAAGAAGCAGCGGCCGAGCGCCGAGATCACGGTGTACGAGCGCAATCGGGCTGACGACACTTTCGGCTTCGGCGTGGTGTTCTCGGATGCCACGCTGGATAATTTCGAGAAGCACGATCTTCCGAGCTACCGTCGCATCACCCAGGAATTCGCCTATTGGGACGACATTACCGTGCATTTTCGCGGCACGGTGCACCGGGTCGGCGGCAATGGTTTCTGCGGCTGCTCACGGCAGAAACTGCTCCTGATTCTCCAGGAGCGGGCGCGCGAGCTCGGCGTCAACCTGCATTTCGAAGTGGATATCGATGAGGAGTCCCGCTTCGCTGATGCCGATCTCATCCTGCTTGCCGACGGTGTCAACAGCCGCTTCCGCGAGAAACATGTCGATCATTTCCAGCCGCAGGTCGACGTTCGCGCCAACATGTTCGCCTGGATGGGCTCGACCAAGCCGCTCGATGCCTTCACTTTCATCTTCCAGGAGACGGAGTGGGGGCCGTTCATCGCCCACGCCTATCAATACGAAGCCGGTCATTCGACCTGGATCTTCGAGACCGACCCCAAGACGTTCGAGCGCGCGGGCTTGACGGGGCTGAACGAAGCCCAATCGGCGGCGCGGATGGCCGAGATCTTTGGCTGGTTCCTCGATGGACATCAGCTGCTCACCAACCGCTCGATGTGGCGTAATTTCCCGATGATCCGCAGCAAGCGCTGGGTCAAGGACAACATGGTGCTGCTTGGCGACGCCAAGGCGAGCGCGCATTTCTCGATCGGCTCGGGCACGAAGCTCGCGATGGAAGACGCGATTGCGCTTGCCGAGGCGATGCAGAACGCGCCAAGCATCAGGGCTGCGCTGGAGGTCTATGAGCACGGTCGCCGCGAAGAGGTCGAGAAGACGCAGCACGCCGCCGACGTCTCGCTGGTCTGGTTCGAGCACGTCGACCGCTTCTGGGATTTTGATCCCGTGCAGTTCGCCTTCGGCGTGATGACGCGTTCGAAGGCGATCACCTATGACAATCTCAGGCTTCGCGCGCCCGATTTCGTCGCCGAGGTCGAGACCTCGTTTGCCAAGCGTGTTCGCGATAGCGGTTTTGATGTCGACACTCGTAAACCGCTCGTGCCGCTGTTCCAGCCATTCCGGCTGCGCGAGATGGAGATCGCCAATCGTGCGGTGATGTCGCCGATGTGCATGTATTCGGCGAATGAAGGCGTGCCGACCGATTTTCATCTGGTGCACTATGGATCGCGCGCGATCGGTGGCGCCGGTCTGATCTTCACGGAGATGGCCTGCGTCAGCCGCGACGCCCGGATTACGCCCGGCTGCGCAGGGCTGTGGAACGACGAGCAGGAGGCGTCCTGGCGGCGCATCGTGGATTTCGTCCACGCCAACTCGGCCGCGAAAATCTGCCTGCAACTGGGGCACGCTGGCCGCAAGGGTGCGACCAAGTTGATGTGGGACGGCATGGACCGGCCGCTGGAAGAGGGCGGCTGGGAAGTGTTCTCGGCATCGCCGCTGCCCTATTTCCCGGACAGCGAGGTGCCGCGCGAGCTCGATCGCGCCGGCATGAGTGCGGTGAGGGATGCATTCGTCGCGGCGGCCGAGCGCGGAGAGCGCTGCGGGTTTGACATGCTCGAATTGCACTGCGCTCACGGTTATTTGCTCGCGAGCTTCATCTCACCGCTGACGAACACGCGCACGGACGAATATGGCGGCTCGCTCGCCAACCGCCTGCGCTTCCCGCTTGAGATCTTCGAGGCGCTGCGGGCGGTGTGGCCGTCGCACAAGCCGATGTCGGTGCGCATTTCCGCAACCGACTGGGCTGATGGCGGCATCACCGGCGATGACGCCGTCGCCATCGCGCGTGCCTTCGCCGAAGCCGGCGTCGATCTTGTCGACGTCTCGACCGGGCAGACTGTGCGCGATGCACAACCGATCTATGGGCGCATGTTCCAGACACCGTTTTCCGACCAGGTCCGCAATGAGGCGCGCGTGGCCACCATGTGCGTCGGCAATATCACGACCGCAGACCAGGCCAACACCATCCTGGCCGCCGGCCGGGCGGACCTCGTTGCGCTCGGCCGTCCACATTTGGTTGACCCCTTCTTCACCATGAAGGCGGCGGCTTGGTATGGGGCTGACGGGGCGTTCTGCCCGCCGCAATACATGCCCGGCAAGGAGCAGATTTTCCGCAACAGCGTGCGCGATCGGCAGGATCTCGAGGAGCTGAGAATTAAGGCTAAGCCCAAGACCAGGGCCGAGCTCAAGGCAGAGGCGACAAAGCCGCTTGCGGCCGAGTAACCGCCCGTGCGACGTTAACCCCATTGCCTGGCGTGTTTCGAGTGGAGTTAGGGCGATGAAGGCGATCATCATCGGCGGCGGTATCGGAGGTCTCACCACGGCGTTGATGCTGCGGTCTCGCGGCATCGGTTGCGAGATTTTCGAGCAGGCCGATACCATTCGCGAGCTCGGGGTCGGCATCAACACGCTGCCGCATGCCATGCGTGAGCTCGCCGGCCTCGGTCTCTTGCAGAAGCTTGACGACGTCGCGATCCGCACCGACCAGCTCTATTACCTCAACCGCCATGGCCAGGAGGTCTGGCGCGAAGCCCGCGGCGTCGACGCCGGCCACGACGTGCCGCAATTCTCGATTCACCGCGGTCGCCTTCAGGGCGTCATTCATCGCGCCGTCGAGGAGCGGCTCGGGCCGGAGTCGATCCACACCGGTTGCCGCCTGGGTGCGTTCACCCAGGACGAAGGCGGCGTCACAGCCTACTTCTTCGATCGTGCCGGCGCACACATCCACACCGCGCGCGGCGACATCCTGATCGGCGCTGATGGTATCCATTCGCGGGTCCGCGACACGCTGTTCCCCAACGAGGGGCCGCCGTGCTGGAACGGCCTGATGCTGTGGCGCGGCGCGCGCGACTGGCCGCTGTTCCTCACCGGCAAATCGATGATCGTGGCCGGTGGCCTCAACGCCAAGGTCGTGATCTATCCGATCGCGGAGGGATCGAGCCCTGCGAGCCGCCTCACCAACTGGGCCGTGCTGGTGAAGGTCGGCGAGGGCAATGCCCCGCCGCCGCGCAAGGAGGACTGGTCACGGCCGGGCCGGCGCGAGGACTTGATGCCGCATGTGGCGCGCTTCTCCGTGCCCTACATCGATGTGAAGAACCTGATCTCCGCGACGCCCGAATTCTACGAGTATCCCACCTGCGACCGCGATCCCTTGCCTTATTGGTCGTCCGGACGCGTCACGCTGCTCGGCGATGCCGCGCATCCGATGTACCCGGTCGGCTCCAACGGCGCATCGCAGGCGATCCTCGATGCGCGCTGCCTTGCGGACGCACTGGTGCGTGCCGAGCATTCGCGCCAGGCGCTGATCGAATACGAGAAGAAGCGCCTGCCGATGACCGCGGACATCGTCCGCTCCAACCGGCGCGGTGGCCCCGAGGGGGTCATCGACGCGGTCGAGCAGCTTGCGCCTGACGGCTTCGACAATGTCGACAACGTGCTGAGCTATTCCCAGCGCGAGGCAATCGTGCGCGGTTATGCCACCAAAGCCGGCTTCGCTGCGGTGCCGGGCCTCGCGGCAGTGCGCGCCTGAGCGCGGCCGCTTAACCGGGCGGCGGCGGCAGGAAGTGGATATTGAATTCGGCGGCCATCGCCACCACGTCCTCCGGCTTCTGTTCCTTCATGTTGTGAAGGCCCCAGAATAGATCGAAGAGCTTGCGGGTCGGCGAGACCCAGAACAACACCTTCGCGGTTTGCTCCGATTTGTTGAAGATGCCGTGGGGTACGCCCATGCCGAGTCGGATCAAATCGCCCGCGGTCGCCTGCGACTCGGAATTGCCGAGCATGAAATCGAGCTTGCCTTCCAACATATAGAGATACTCATCCTGGTCGGGATGAATATGCGGCGGCACGAACGTGCCCGGTGGCAGCGTCGCGTGCCAGGAGAAGCTGTGCTCGGTATTGCTCTTCGGCACATAGGTCTGGCCGAGAATGTTCCAGGAAATGCCCTGGATCCCCTCATTGGCCCGCGTGATGCCGGTGATTTCGCTCTTCATTGAAGTCCTCCCGTAACTCGACGTGCGGCTTTAGTTCGCCGCCTTGCAGTCCTTGGCATAGCGGTCGCCGTAGTTCGCAAAGACCTTCTGGACGATCTCGGTCTGGAATTTTCCGTCCGGACGCTTGGCGACCTTTGTCAGGTAAAAGTCCTGGATCGGATAGCCGTTGGTGTTGAACTTGAAGGTGCCGCGCAGCGAAGTGAAATCGGCCTTCTTCAGGGCAGATGCAACGGTGTCCTTGTTGGAAAGGTCGCCCTTCACCGCCTTGACGGCGCTGTCGATCAGCATCGCGGCGTCATAGGCCTGGAAGGCGTAGGTGCCGGGCACGCCGCTGTAGGCGGCCTCATAGGCGGCGACGAACTTCTTGTTCTGGGGATTGTCGAGATTGGGCGCCCAGTTCGCGCCGCCGAACATGCCGACCGCGGCGTCCTGCTGTGCCGGCAGGGTCGATTCATCGACGGTGAAAGCCGAGAGCACCGGAATGCTATCGGCAAGGCCCGCCTGCCGGTACTGCTTCACAAGGTTGACGCCGAGGCCCCCCGGCATGAACGTGAAGAGCGCATCGGGCTTCTGCGATGAAATCTTTGAAAGCTCCGGCTGGAAGTCCAGTGTGTTCAGCGGCATATAGGATTCCTCGACGATCTCGCCCTTGTAGTCGAGCTTGAAGCCGGCAACGGAGTCCTTGCCGGCCTGATAGTTCGGCACCATCAGATACATCCGCTTGTAGCCGCGATCCTGCGCCACCTTGCCGAGGATCTCGTGGACCTGATCGTTCTGGTACGACGTCACATAGAAGAACGGGTTACAGTCCTTGCCGGCAAAGGTTGACGGACCCGCATTGGGGCTGATCAGAAAGGTCTTCGATTCCGTGACGGGCCGGTGAATTGCCTGAAGAATGTTGGAGAAGATCGGGCCGACCACGAAGTCGACCTTGTCGCGCTCCAGAAGGCCTTTGACCTTGGTCACCGCCGCATCCGGCTTAAGCTCGTCGTCGACCACGACGACCTCGACATCGCGGCCGCCCATCTTGCCGCCGAGATCCTTCACCCCCAGCGCAAAGCCGTCGCGGACCTGTTGGCCAAGCGCGGCGGCGGGTCCCGACAGGGTCACGATCACACCCAGCTTGATCTTCTCTTGCGCGAGCGCCGGGTCCAGTCCGAGCAGCAGCGCCAATCCTGCCAAGGTCAATTGCTTCTTCATGATCTCTCCCCCGATACGCTCACGCTCGACGTCGCAGCTCGTGTGGTCCAATCCAAGCTTAGTCTGATGACGGCGTCTGCGGCAAGCAAGCCGGAGCCGGCGCATCTGCGTAGCGCCGTCACGCCAACCACCGTATGCAAGCGGCGCGCCAATTATTTGAAGCCTAAAGAAATTCTCGTGCGGTCGATTGTTGCAGCTTTGGACTTGCGGCCCGCGTGGATTTACTTGAAGCTCAAAATGTTAGGTGAATCCGTCGCCCGCGCCACTGCCAGCCGTTAGTGATCGCACCAGATGCTCGATTCCGAGACCAAGGCCGTCGAAACGCCGGAGGATCACGCCGAAGAGCTTCGGCTGTGGCTCCGCCTGTTGACCTGCACGACCCTGATCGAGGGCGAAGTCCGCGGCCGGCTGCGGCAGCGCTTCGACGTCACGCTCCCCCGTTTCGATCTGATGGCGCAGCTCGACAAAGCCCCTGACGGCATGACCCTGTCCGACGTCTCCAAGCGCATGATGGTGTCAAACGGCAATGTGACCGGACTTGTCGAGCGGCTCGTGGAATCCGGCCATCTCGACCGTCGCACCTCGGAGACGGACCGCCGCGTCCAGGTCATCCGGCTGACAAAGCTTGGACGTGCGGAGTTTCGCAGGATGGCTGCGGAACATGAGACCTGGATCGCCGATCTCTTCGCCGACCTGACGCCGAAGGACGTGCGCGAGCTGATGCGGCTTCTGGCCAAGACCAAGGCGTCGGCGCAGAAATCGGCCGGTCGCCGCCGGTCTTAAGTCTGCCGTCGGGCGGGCCCGCCAATTCCCATTTGCCGCAGGAAAAAGCAACGGATGCCCAAAATCCACTATTGCGCCGAATTGTTTTAAGCCTAAAATGTTTCCAAGATAGTGCTGCCGGGTGCTTTCCATGCTGAAAGGAGCGTGCGATGGCCAACGCCGCCAAGGTTCAAGTGTCGGGCTCGTATGACGCTAACGCTGCGACGGCCCATGTCGATACATTCGCGCGGCAACACCTGCCGCCGCGAGAGCTCTGGCCCGAATTCATCTTCACGCGGCCGGAGCTGCACTATCCGCCGCGATTGAACTGCGTCAGTTATTTCCTCGATCGCTGGGTTGAGCTGGGGCACGGCGACGCGCCTTGCGTCATCAGTCCCGCCGTCAGCTACACCTATCGCGAGCTGCAAGACCTCGTGAACCGCATCGCCAATGTGCTGGTCGGTAAGCTTGGTCTCGTGACAGGCGGACGCGTGCTGCTGCGCTCTGCCAACAACCCCATGATGGTTGCGACGTATCTCGCGGTGATCAAGGCCGGCGGCATTGTCGTCGCGACGATGCCGCTGCTCCGCGCCAAGGAGCTATCCTATCCGATCCAGAAGGCGGAGATCACGCTCGCGCTCTGTGACGGAAAGCTCGCCGAAGAAATGGAGAAGACGAAAGCGGTCGCGACCAGTCTCAAGCGGGTCGTCTATTGGGGCAATGGCGCGGCGGACTCGCTTGAGGCGCTGATCGCCGACGCAAGTCCGGAGTTCAGGGCGGTCGATACCGCCTCCGACGACATCTGCCTGATCGCCTTCACGTCGGGCACGACTGGCGATCCCAAGGGCACCATGCATTTCCACCGGGATATGCTGGCGGTCTGCGATGGTTACGCGCGCAACATTCTGCGGGCCGAGCAGAAGGATCGCTTCGTCGGCTCGGCACCGCTTGCGTTCACGTTCGGCTTCGGCGGCGTGCTATTTCCGATGCATATCGGTGCCTCCTTCGTCGTGCTGGAGAAGACAACGCCAGACGACATCCTGACCGCGATCGAGCAATACAGGACCACGGTCTGCTTCACTGCGCCGACGGCGTATCGCGCCATGATCGGCAAGCTCCCAGGCCGCGACATCTCCTCACTACGGAAGTGCGTCTCCGCCGGTGAGACGCTGCCCAAGCCGACATTCGATGCCTGGCTCAAGGCCACCGGCATCAAGTTGATGGATGGCATCGGCGCGACCGAGATGCTGCACATCTTCATCAGCGCGACCGAAGACGAGATCCGCCCAGGTGCGACCGGCAAGCCCGTTCCAGGCTATGAGGCAAAGATCGTCGATGACGCCGGCAACGACGTGCCACCGGGCACGATGGGTCGGCTCGCCGTGCGTGGGCCGACCGGCTGCCGCTATCTCGCCGACGAGCGGCAGCGCAAATATGTCCAGAACGGCTGGAACATCACCGGCGACACGTATCTAATGGATAGCGAGGGTTACTTCTGGTACCAGTCGCGCTCCGACGACATGATCGTGTCCGCCGGCTACAACATCGCGGGCACGGATGTCGAGGCAGCGCTGCTCACGCATCCCGCTGTTGCCGAGTGCGGTGTCGTCGGTGCGCCGGACGAGGCGCGCGGAATGATCGTGAAGGCCTACGTCATTGCGGCGCCCGGCGTCAACACGGATCCGCAGCTTGCCGCGGAGCTGCAGGAGCATGTCAAACGCGAGATCGCGCCGTATAAGTATCCGCGCGCGATCGAGTTTGTGACGCAGTTGCCGAAGACCGAGACCGGCAAGTTGAAGCGCTTTGCCTTGCGGCAGCTGGCGCAGGCCGCAGTGACGTCCTCGGGTGTCGCGGCAGAATGAGAGAAGGATAGAAAATTGTCCGTGACGACGCCGAAAGGTCCGCAGCTTGCGGTGCTGCCGACCGCAGCCGAGGACGACACCCGGTCAGGGGCGCAGGTCCTCCAGCCCTCTGGCTGGCCGCTGCCGAAGGGCTACGCCAACGGCATCGCCGCGGAGGGGCGCATCGTCGTCACCGGCGGGGTGATCGGCTGGGATGCCGAGGAGCGTCTGGCAGAGGGTTTTGTCGCGCAGGTACGCCAGGCCCTGAGCAACATCGCCGCGATTCTGGCCGAGGCCGGTGCCCGGCCCGAGCACTTGGTGCGACTGACTTGGTACGTCGTCGACATGGACGAATACCTGGCGAACCTGAAGGAACTCGGCAAGGTCTATCGAACGATCTTCGGCGCGCACTATCCTGCGATGGCGCTGGTTCAGGTCGTCCGCCTCGTCGAGAAGGCGGCGCGCGTCGAAATCGAGGCCACCGCCGTCATTCCCCGCTGAACCGCGCTCTGCTTCAGCTCGCCTTCGCGAGATCGTCGTCCTCGGGTGAATTCAGATACATGCCCGACATGGTGTCGACCCAGCAGAGATGGTCGTGCACCTTCTTCACGCCTTCGACGTTCTCCGCCGCGACGACCGCGGCCTTCCGTGAGCGCTCCTCGGTGATAACGCTGCTGAGGTGAACGATGCCGTCGCGAACGATGACGTTGAGGCCGAACGGGCACCAGTCATTCCTCTCCATGGCGTCGATGATGCGGCCGCGGATGTGATCGTCGTCGGCCGTCGGATCCGGCACCACGCGGGCAAGGCCCGCCACCGCCTGCACCAAATTGGTGCCGGCGCGCGACACGATACCGACGACCTTGTCGCCGCGGACCACGGGCAGGCGCTTCACGTTGTTCCGTTCCATGAGATCGACGATCTCCGCGAGCGCCGTATCCTCGGTGATGGTCACGGGCGAGGCGGTCATCACTTCTGACACCTTGCGGCCATGCTCATGGATGAAGTCGCTAGCCGATTTGCCGGGGCCGAGGATGAATCTCAGCCAACGCCCCCCGCTTGCGCCCGGTGCCGATTTCGCTGCGGCGGATGAAGTCTCCTTCTGAAACGACGCCGACGAGCGTGCCGGCATCGTCGATCACCGTGAGACCGCTGACATGCCGCTTCAGCATGATGTTCGCTGCTTCGACAATGCTGGTGTCGGGGGTGACCGAAATGACCGACCGGGTCATGATCTGATGGGCGCGCATGGACACACTCCGCGGGTTCGCACGAATTTCGATGCGCAGAGCCTATTGCAGGCGTCGATATCCGGTTTGACCCAGGTCAAGCACGCGAAGCTGAACGGCCTCGGGTAGCAATTTGATCGGTGTCTGGAGTTGATGGTGCTCAACACCTCCAATGAGCGACGCGCCGGGAGACTTACGTCTACACCTAGTCCTCAGTTTCCAGACTTGGCGCGAGGTCCGAGGAGCGGAAAGGCTTGGCTTTGTCCAGTTTCTGGTAGGCGGCCATGGCGGTTCGCAACAGCCGCTTTTCGCGTTTGCGGTCGAGGAAGCGAATGCCTGCCTCCGGGCCGGCCCCATTTAATGACGCTGCCAGAATTTGTCCTCGCGCATCGTCATTCAGTTGTCCGAGGGACCGTTGCGCCTTGCGCAATTGCTTGAGGATGGATTTCTGCTTCGTCAGCGACTTGTCGGCGAACAGATCTTCCAGCGACTCGATCGAATAGGTCATTCGCTTGTTAAGGAGCCGAAGCTTGTGCCGTTTCTCGACGTCGAGCTTGCGGAGTTTCCGCGCCTTCTTGAGCAGCGTCTTTTCCCATTCCGTGAGTTGCGCCGTCGCATGGTCGGCGAGCGAGCAGCGGCGCAGCCGGATGGCCTCCTTGCTGCGCCTGGTCGACCAGGGGCCGCTCTTGATCCAGGCCGAGGTCTGCTCAACCAGGCGCCGATATCGCGCCGATTGCAGCGCGCGCGCCAGCAGGCGGTGGCTTTCGGCGCGCTTCTCGTCCCAGTGCTGAAGCTCGGCAATCACGGCGAGCTCGTCGCCGCTCTCGGCTACAACGCGTTCAATCGCCACGTCGAGGTCCCGTACCATGCCGAGCTGGCTGTTCAACCATTTCAGCTCGGCCCAGACCTCAGGGCGCCGCGCGTCGTCCACGATGGGCGAAAAGAAACGGATGGCGGTGCGCAGATGGGTCAGTGCAATCCGGATCTGATGCAGCGCGTCCGGATCGCCGCGACAGGTGCCGTCATGTTGGGCAAGGACGGCATCGAGATGGCGGCGCGCGATGATCCGGAAGGCGGTGTCACAAGCCATGCCGGGGCTCAGGCGTCCGGGCAGGGCATTGCCTCTCGCCGCAGGTCTGGCGCGAGCGGTCGCCGTCGAGATCGTGGTGGGTCGCGACATCCTTGCCCGCGCCAATCAGATTGCCTTATTTGCCTTCAGCGATCGCGTCCCGGCAGTTCTGGAGCGTCCGCTCGGGTGTCCCGGATGCATCGATGGTCGCCCAACCGACATGACCGATACTATAGTGCTCTTGCAGCGCGGCAAGCTCTTGCGTGGCGTCGGATGCGTCCCGTTGACGGCTTCCGATTCGCGCCTGCCGCGTCGTCAGGTCCGCAACCAGGAAGAGGCCGCTCAGAGGCACGTTGCACTCACGGGCCAGTGCCGAGAACGCGTCTCGTTCGAAATCGCGGGCGAATATGCCATCGACAATCGCCGAATGTCCCTGGGTCAACACGCGCCGGGCGTGTTGGGCCAACGTCTCGTAAACGCGCTGCGTCACTTCGGGTTGATATGCGGATGTTGGCAGCCGGTCGGTGTCCTTGACCCCGAACATCTGCTTGCGGACGATGTCGCTGCGCAGCACGACAGCCCCGGGTGCCGGCGTCACGGCGGGCGCGAGTGCACGAGCCAAAACCGTCTTGCCGGTGCCTGACAGCCCGCCGACGGCAATCAGGCGAGGGGAGGACGGATGGATTAGCGCCCTGGCAAGGTCAAAATAGCGGCGTGTCTCGTCAAGAATACCGGGATCGTCGGAATGCGGCGGCTTCAGGCGTGCCAGTGCCACCTGGGCGCGGATCGCCGCGCGAACGGACATGAACAGCGGCAGGGCGCCGAGCGCGTCGAGGTTTTCGAGCGGCGTCGCAGTGAGATATTGATTCAGGACGGTGTTGGCCGCCAGCGGCTGGTCGTGGCGCAGCAGGTCCATGAGCGTGAACGCAAGATCGTAGAGCACGTCGACAGTTGCAATACGCGCATCGAACTCGATGGCGTCGAACAGCACGGGCTGCTCGTCAATCACCACAATGTTCGCAAGATGCAGATCGCCATGGCAGCGTCGCACGAAGCCTTGACCGCCGCGCTCTTCGAGCAAGGGACGGATGTGCAGAAACGCCTCGTGCGAGGCATTGCCGAGCTGCTCGATCTCAGCCGTCTTCAAATGGTTGCCGTTCCGCAAGCCATTGCTGTTGCCATCGATCAGGGCTGGGATGGAGGAAGCCCATGTCTCCCTCTCGGCACGGGTTGCCGCTGCATGCGAGGCTGCGATCGCGCGCGCAACGGCCGAGGCAAGGTCCGCATCCAGCGGGCCTGCTTTCGCCAGATGATCCAGCGTCCGGTTTTCGTCGAAGCGGGACATGTCGACCGCATACTCGATCGGCCGGCCACGGCCGTCGACCCTTATGGATCCATCCGGCTCCTCGGTGATCGCCACGACGCGATGATAGATCTGGGGCGCCAGGGGCTGGTTGATCCTGATCTCCTCCTCGCAGGCCGCCTTGCGTTTCTCGAGGGTCGAATAGTCGAGGAATGGAAACCGGACCGCCCGCTTGATCTTCAGCGCACGCTCCCCGTCGAGAAAGACTGAAGCTGCGTGCGTCTCGATCCGCCTCACGCCGGGGTGCTCGGCGGGGTCGGTGAGCGCCGCAAAGATCCGTTCCTGGGTCGCGGAATCCTCTGTCATTCCTGCCGGCTCATTCCGATGCGTCGGCCAGCGGTCCGGCCGCGGACGAGCTTAACCTCTAGGACGGGATCGCGGCCAGTCCTTGACTTCCATCAACGCCTGTCGTCGGCTGGCCGAACGGAGCTCCCCCGGCTTGACGAGGATCAAGCGTCCCGACGAAAGCAGGCCTATTTTGGCTGGCAAGGAGAATCCCGATGCCCATCAAGGACGTCTTTCTGCCGCTTGTCGGCCAGCCGCGCGGGCCGGCGCTTGCTGCGATCGAGAAATGCGTGGCCGTCGCCGCCGATCTCGGCGCGAGGATCACCGCGCTTGCGCTGGAGGAAGATATTTTCGTGCGGCCGAAGGTGATATTCCCCGGTGATCCGGCTTCCGCCGAGCCCGGCGCTGTGCGCGAGGTGGGCGACATGCAGCATCTCCTGGATGCGTTCACCAACGCGGCCTCCCGCACGGGCATTCGCGCTCAAAGCCGATCGGGCAAGGTGCCGGCGGACCAGATCGCATCGACCCTGGCCGAGTATGGGCGCTTCAGCGATCTCAGCCTTATCCCCGTGAAGCCGCACGACAGTCGAACAGAGAACATCATCGAGACGTTCCTGTTCGAATCCGGCCGCCCGCTGCTGCTCTGTCCGGAGCAGCATGTGGACGAACTCCGGCCCGAATTCGAGAACGTCGTGATCGCCTGGGATCATTCGGCACGTGCCGCGCGCGCGGTAGGCGACGCGTTGCCGGTCCTCCAGGCTGCCGCATCGGTGCGGGTGATCACGGTGGCGGACGACAAGACCGATGCGATCATGCAATCTGGAACGAATCTCGTCGATCATCTGAGGGAACACGGAGTCTACGCATCCTTCGAAACGGTGAAGGGCAGCGGCAGCTCGATCGGCAAGGTGCTCGGGAGCTGGGCGGACTCGCACTCTATCGACGCCATCGTGATGGGGGCCTACCACCATTCGCGCCTGAACGAGGTCGTGTGGGGCGGCGTGACCAAGACCGTCATCGGCCAGCCACCATGCTGGGTGATGATGTCGCACTAGGTGCGCTCACTCCATATTCGCGCTAGCTTCCGGACTATCGGATCCGTCGCCCGATCGGACGATTGCAGTTATGTCGACTTACCGCCTGAAAAACCTGCTGTCGCCTAGGTCGGTTGCCCTCGTCGGAGCGAGCCCTCGTCGGGGGTCAGTAGGACGCGCCGTTCTCGAGAACATTCGCAACGCCGAATTCAAGGGAGCATTCGGCTTGGTGAATGCACGCCATCCCGAGATCGGGGGCGTTGCTGCGGTGAGCAGCCTCGACAAGCTGCCATTCGTGCCCGAGCTCGTCGTCATCACCGCGCCGGCCGCCGCGGTTCCCGGGATCATCGACCAGGCCGGGCGTCGCGGCTCCGCAGGGGCCCTGATCGTCTCGGCCGGGCTCGGTCACGGACCGGGATCCCTGCACGAAGCCGCCATCGCTGCCTCCCGGAAATACGGCATGCGGCTGATCGGCCCGAACTGCCTCGGCCTCATGATGCCCGGCGTCAGCCTCAACGCGAGTTTCGCCGCGCATATGCCCGGAGCGGGAAATCTCGCACTGATCTCGCAGTCCGGCGCGATCGCGGCCGGCATGGTAGATTGGGCCGCGCAGCGCGGCGTCGGATTCTCCGGCATCGTGTCGATCGGTGATCAGATCGACGTCGATATCGCCGACCTGCTCGACTATTTCGCGATGGATCACAAGACCCGCGCGATCCTGCTTTATATCGAGGCCATCAAGGACGCGCGGAAGTTCATGTCGGCAGCGCGCGCCGCGGCACGCGTGAAGCCTGTCGTCGTGGTGAAGTCCGGCCGCATGGCGCAGGGCGCGAAGGCCGCTGCCACGCATACGGGTGCTCTCGCTGGCGCGGATGCCGTCTATGACGCGGCGTTCCGCCGCGCCGGTGTCCTGCGGGTCTCCGATCTCCGAGAGCTGTTCGATTGTGCCGAGACCCTTGGTCGCGTCGAATCGCCGGCGGGAAAGCGTCTTGCGATCCTGACCAATGGGGGCGGCATCGGCGTCCTCGCCGTCGATCGTTTGGTCGAGCTCGACGGAATTCCCGCAACCATTTCGGCGGACACGCGTAAAAATCTTGACGCTGTGCTGCCGCCGACCTGGTCCGGCGCAAATCCCGTCGACATCGTTGGCGACGCCGATGCGTCGCGCTACGTCGTGGCGCTTGAGGTGCTGCTCGCCGATCCCGACAACGACGCAGTCCTGGTCCTCAATGTGCAGACCGCGATCGCCTCGGCCGCCGATATCGCAACGATGGTAACCGAACGCGTCAAGGCGTATCGCCAGAAGCACCGCAGTTGGGCCAAGCCCGTGCTCGCCTCCTGGATCGGAGCCGACCAGAACATCATCGAAACGTTGTCCGGCGCCGGTATCCCGAACTATCCGACCGAAGACGACGCGGTGCGCGGCTTCATGTACCTCGTGAGGCACCGCGAAGTCGTGGAGGAGCTGAGCCAGGTTCCTCCGGCGATGCCCGATACGTTCGTGCCTGACGCCCAGGCTGCCAGGCAGATTGTTGCGAATGCGATCGCCGACGGCCGGAAGTGGCTCGAACCCGTCGAGATCAAGCGCCTGCTGGAGGCCTATGACATCGCGATGGTATCGACCTGTGCGGCGGCTGATGTCGAGCAGGCGGTGGTCCATGCAAACGAGATGTTTGCGCAAAGCGCGACTGTTGTGCTCAAGATCATGTCGCGCGACATCGTCCACAAGTCCGATGTCGGCGGCGTCGTTCTCAACCTGACCACGCCGGATGCCGTGCGCGCGGCCGCTAGCGACATTCTCGCGCGGGCGAAGAAGCTGCGCCCAGAAGCCCGCATCGCCGGCGTCATCGTGCAGGCGATGGTCGTCAAGGCGAAGGCGCGCGAGCTGATCGTCGGTCTCGCCGACGATCCGACCTTCGGTACCGTCGTCGTGTTCGGCCGGGGCGGGACGGCGGTGGAAATTATCAACGACAAGGCGTTGGCGCTGCCGCCGCTCGACCTGCAACTGGCCCGTGACCTGATCGACCGCACGCGGGTCTCGCGGTTGCTGCGTGCCTACCGGGACGTGCCCGCGGTCAAGCAGGACGCCGTCGCCATGGTGCTGGTCAAGCTCGCTCAGATGGCGGCCGATATTCCGGAAATCCACGAATTCGATATCAATCCGCTGCTCGCGGACGAAACCGGCGTGACGGCGGTCGATGCGCGGGTCGCGGTGGCGCCGCCGCAACGGAAATTCGCGGGCTCCGGCCCCGCCAATTTCGCCGTTCGCGCCTATCCATCACAATGGGAGCGCCACCTCGGGCTTAAGGACGGCTGGCGCATTTTCGTGCGGCCCCTGCGCCCGGAGGATGAGCCGACCATCCACGAATTCCTGCGTCACGTGACGCCCCACGACCTCCGCCTGCGCTTCTTCGCCCCGATGAAGGAGTTCACCCATGAGTTCATCGCACGCCTGACCCAGCTCGACTATGCGCGCGCGATGGCCTTCATCGCGTTCGATGAGGCCACCAACGAGATGGTGGGCGTGGTCCGGCTCCACTCGGACTCGATCTACGAGAGCGGCGAATACGCGATTTTGTTGCGGTCCGACCTCAAGGGCAGGGGACTCGGATGGGCGCTGATGCAGCTGATCATCGACTATGCGAAGTCGGAGGGGCTGAAGACCATATCGGGCGATGTGCTCCAGGAGAACATCGTGATGCTCGCCATGTGCCGGCAACTCGGCTTCGAGGTGAAGCCGGATCCGGCCGAGCCTGATATCTGTGACGTCAGGCTGAAACTCTGAGCTTGCCGCTTACGAGCGCGCTTCAGGCGCTGCCGCCGCGGCGGACTCCTTGGCGGTCTTTCGCAAGCTCTTGACGATGATTGTGATCAGCGGCACCAGCACCGGCACGATCGTGCTCAGCGGATGATGAACCGCGCCGGTCACCTGCGCCTGGAGCGCTCGCGCCTCCAGTTGCAGGGCTTCGACGGATGTGCCGTGAATTTCATTGGCGAGCTCGATGTCGCGGCCTGGCGGGGCACGCCCTGCGACGACGAAGAGAATCCCTGCGACGGCGAAATTGACGGCACCGAGGATGGCGGCCGCGGCGATTGCACTCCAGATCTGGACCAGGGCGAAATAAGCCGACAGCTCCAGCATCAGAAGTCCGAATGCGGCGATCAGCGCCGCGAAAGCGCGCAGGCCCAGCCCGACTAGCAAATGGCGCAGCCGGATGTCCGCGATGATCCTGTCCGTGCGCCACAGTGCGCGCAGATGTTTGACGACATTTTCCGTATTCACTTAGTGTCTCCTCAGCATGAAGCCGACGATCACACCGAGCGCGAAGGCGGAGGCGAGCGACGCGACCGGGCGTTCCGTGATGAGACCTTGAAGCTGCTCCTGCTCCTCGGTGACGGTCTCGCCGAGTTCGGCCAGCGCGGCCTTGATCTGATCGGCGAGCGCCTCGGCGCGATCCTTTGACGTATCGAACATCTCCTCGCCGGCCGTGCTCAGCAGACGTGTGACGTCGACCTTCAGCGCTTTCAGCTCGTCGCTCGTTCTGCCGGTCTCGAACATTGGCGGTCTCCATTGAATGGCGAAAGCCTATGCGAGCGAGCCCGGCCGCCATTGATTTGCGTCAAGAGGCTGATGCGGGCCCGTATTTGAGGCAGGTCAATCGAGCGGCCGTATGCCGGCCTAGAACACGGGCTAGTGGGGACCCATCGTCCCATTAGGATATGAACGTGAACTCGGAACCTCTGTTGCTGGCAACGCCGTCGGGCGAGCGCCTCGAACTGCGCCCCGAGGGGCCATGGATCTCCACCAATGTGTCGAAGCTCGAAGCGCTTTCGCAGTCGGTCAGGAAAGATGTGGCCCGATCGAAAGCCGTGACGCTCGATATGGCGGGCGTCAGCGAGCTCGACACGCTCGGCGCCTGGCTGCTGGAGAAATTGTTGCGCGGGGCGACATCATCCGGCAGATCGGCCGAATTCGTCGGAGTCGCCGATCATTTCAGCGGCCTGATGGACGAGGTGCGTCAGGTCAACCGCGACACGCCGGTGCCCGCGGTTGCGCCCAACCCGGTTCTGCTCAGGCTGAACGATTTCGGCAAGGCCACCATCGGCGCGCGGGAAGACATCACGATCTTTCTTCAAATGCTCGGCGCATTGTTCATGGCCGTGATCGGCGTCGTGCGCCGGCCACGCTCGCTGCGACTGACATCGCTCGTCTATCAGCTCTACCGGATCGGGTGGCAGGCGATTCCTATCGTCATGCTGATCACCTTCCTGATCGGTGCCATCATCGCTCAGCAAGGCTTCTTCCATTTCCGCAGGTTCGGCGCGGAGTCCTACACTGTCGACATGGTCGGCATCCTCGTGCTGCGCGAGCTAGGCGTGCTGATCGTCGCCATCATGGTCGCCGGCCGTTCGGGAAGCGCCTACACCGCCGAGCTCGGTTCCATGAAAATGCGCGAGGAGATCGATGCGCTCTCGACCATGGGGCTCGATCCCGTCGACGTCCTGATCCTGCCGCGGGTGGCCGCCCTGGTCATCGCGCTCCCCATTCTTGCTTTCATCGGATCGATTGCCGCGCTCTATGGCGGCGGCCTGGTCGCGCAATTCTACGGCGACATGGGACCTGCCATCTACATCGCGCGGCTGCGTGAGGCCATTTCCGTCACCCATTTCGAGGTCGGCATCCTGAAGGCGCCGTTCATGGCGCTGGTGATCGGGATCGTGGCCTGTAGCGAAGGATTGCGCGTGAAGGGCAGCGCCGAGTCGCTCGGCAGGCAGACCACGACGTCGGTGGTGAAGTCGATCTTCCTCGTGATCGTGCTCGATGGCCTGTTCGCGATCTTCTTTGCCTCGATCGGGATGTGACGATGCCCGAATCGCAGCAGGAGTTCGCGATCCGGGTCCGCGACCTCGTGGTCGGCTTCGGCCGCCAGACCGTGCTCGACCATCTGTCGCTCGACGTCCGCCGAGGTGAAATCCTCGGTCTCGTCGGTGCGTCGGGTGGCGGCAAGTCGGTGTTGATGCGTACCATCATCGGCCTCATTCCGCGCCGAAGCGGGACCATCGAAGTCATGGGACAGCCGATCGGCGGCACGCACGACCGCACCGCGCAAGGCGCGGCCACGAAATGGGGCATCCTGTTTCAGCAGGGCGCGCTGTTCTCCTCGCTGACGGTCCGGCAGAACGTCCAGTTTCCGTTGCGCGAAAATCTCGTTTTGTCGCAGGAACTGATGGACGAGATCGCGATCGCCAAGCTCGAGATGGTCGGGCTGCGGGCGCAGGACGGCGACAAATATCCCGCTGAGCTGTCGGGGGGCATGACCAAGCGCGTGGCGCTGGCGCGCGCGCTCGCGCTCGATCCGCCGATCCTGTTCCTCGACGAGCCGACCTCCGGCCTCGATCCGATCGCCGCCGGCGATTTCGACGCGCTGATCAGGACGTTGCAAAAGACACTTGGCCTCACCGTGTTCATGGTCACCCATGACCTCGCGAGCTTCACCACGGTCTGCGACCGCGTCGCCGCACTCGCTGACAGCAAGATCGTGGCGGTCGGCCCGATGCGCGAACTGCTGCAATCCGAGCATCCCTGGGTGCGCGCCTATTTTCACGGCAAGCGCTCGCAGATGCTGGAACCTCAGATGAGATGAGACATGGAAACCCGCGCTCCCTACGTGCTGATCGGCACCTTCGTGCTGGCCGCGATCCTCGCGGTGTTCGGCTTCGTCTATTGGCTGAACAACACCGGCGGGATCGGGCCGCGCACGAACTTCCACGTGCAATTCCAGGGACCCGTGCCGGGCCTCCTGGTCGGCGCCGGCGTGCTGTTCAACGGCATCCGCGTTGGCGAGGTGACCCAGCTTGGGGTCGCGCCGGATAATTCGCGCTTCGTCAATGCGACGATCTCGGTTGCCTCGGCGACGCCGGTGCGCGCCGACACCAAGGTCGGACTCGATTTTCAGGGGTTGACCGGCGTGCCGGTGGTGACGCTGGAGGGCGGCATGATCGTCGCCAAGTCCGGTGAGCCCCTGACCTTGATAGCGGAAGCCGGGGCGGGCCAGAGCATGACGCAGGCGGCGCGCGATGCGCTGCAGCGGGTCGATACCGTGCTGGAGGACAATTCCGGTCCGCTGAAGGATACTATCGCAAATTTCAAGACGTTCTCCGATGGTCTTGCGCGCAACACCGGCAAGCTTGACGGCATCCTGGCGGGCCTCGAGAAGATGACCGGCGGCGGCGCGCCCGCGCAGAAGATAACTCATGACCTGCGCGCGCCGCAGGATGTCAGGCCGGCGGGCAAGACCTTGTCCGCGTCATTGGCCATTCCCGAGCCGACTGCGGTCGCGATGCTCCAGACGCAGCGCATGCTGTTCTCGTCCACCGGGGACAATCAGGGCTTTGCAGATTTCCTCTGGGCCGACAGCATTCCAAAGCTGGTGCAGGCGCGGCTAATCGACAGTTTTGAGAACTACGACATCGCCCATGCTCCGTTGCGCACGACCGACCTGGGACAGGCGGACTATCAGCTCCTGATCGATATCAGACGCTTCCGCATCGCCATGGAAGGCGAGACGCGGGTCGAGATCGGACTGTCGGCGCGGATCGTCGACAAGAACGGCAAGGTGATCGCATCGCGCCTCGTCGAGAGCAGCGAGAAGCTCGACAAAGTCGAGCCGGCCGTTGCGGCCGAAGCGTTCAACGCGGCCTTCGCCCGTACCGCCAAGGAGCTGATAGGCTGGACGGTGCAAGCGTTCTAGCGCGCCCGGGCTGATCATTCGAATGTTGCAGCACAACAGGGCTGGCTATGTCCGCCACAATTGATCCGCGTCAACCGGCTTTGGCGCAGTGCAGTAAAATGCGTCCCGCGCGGTGGACGCGGCCTGATGCTGAGGTCAGCCGGCGCTTGGAGCGGTGGATGAAACCTTCCGTGGTCACGATTGAGCCGAACCGGCGCTCCTGTAGCGATTGTGCGGTCCGCGAAGTCGCAGTCTGTTCGTCGCTGGATGCGGTCGAGCTGAGGGAGTTCGAGCATCTGGGACGGCGCGTCCATTTCGCGGCAGGCGAGACCGTGTTCTGCGAGGAGGACATCACGACATCGTTCTACAATGTCCTCGAGGGCGTGATGCGGCTGTACAAGCTCTTGCCTGACGGTCGCCGGCAGATCGTGGGCTTTGCCTTGCCTGGCGATTTCCTGGGGATGAATATCTCCGGCCGCCACAATTTTTCGGCCGATGCGATCGGCGCAGTGACCGTTTGCCAGTTCGCAAAAGCCCCTTTCGGCCGCTTCATCGAGGATCGGCCGCATCTGCTGCAGCGGATCAATGAACTGGCCATTCGCGAGTTGAGCCAGGCGCGTGACCACATGGTCCTGCTCGGCCGCCGTTCCGCGGGCGAGAAGGTCGCGACCCTTCTGCTCGGCTGGCGCGAGCGGTCGTTCTCGCTGAGGGGACCTTCGAACACGGTTCCACTGCCGATGAGCCGCCAGGATATCGCCGACTATCTCGGCCTGACCATCGAAACCGTCAGCCGGACCTTCACCAAGCTGGAGCGCCACGGTGTGATCGAGATTATCCATGGCGGCATCAACCTGCTCGACCCCGCTCGGGTCGAAGCATTGGCCGCGGCCTGAGGCCCGGCCCTCCCACAGCGCTCTCCGATTTTTGATCCGGATCAATGACGCCGACCGTGTGCGGCCAATAATGCCAGAACAATCCGGGAGGGCATGATGCCAACTGACGCGATGCTGATGTCCATTGCCGTCGTAGCCGTCTTTGTCACATTCGCCGCAGCTTTGGCTTGGGCGGATCGACAACCCAGCGCGGACCGGCTCAAGCCGGATGGCGAGCGCCGAAATTCCTGAGATCATAGACGCATTTGATGTGCCAATTGCGGGCAATGGCCGGCCGGCTCCTGGCCGTTCGGCAGCGCCTCAACGCAACCGCGACTTGTGGCTCCTGCAACTCTGCATCGACGGGAATGCATTGGCACATCCTTCGGATGCGGACTCCGAGCCTGATCGCGGCATTTTCGCGGCATTCGCCTAAAACCGCGTGCATGCTTTCCGGTTGAAAAGCCCGGCAACGTTGACTACGCAGGAACCCCAGTGCCTCGCAGTCTTAGGAGCCCCGCGGCGTGCCTCAGGACAAGACCGGCGACCCCCGACAATCAGCGGGCAACAAACTATCGGTCCTGCGCAAGCACCCGATCTTCGCGGATCTGGAGCCGGACGCGCTCGATCAGCTCTGCCGCTACGCCAAGCACACCACGGTGAAGCGCGGTGCGACGATCGCCGCCAAAGGCGATCCCGGCAACAACCTGTTCGCGGTGATCACGGGGACAGTGAAGATTTCCTCCTCATCGCCCGATGGCCGGAACGCCATTCTCAATCTCATCGGTCCCGGAGAAATCTTTGGTGAGATCGCGGTCCTTGACGGCGCACCCCGATCGGCCGACGCAACCGCCAACACCAATTGCGAACTCTACATTATCGACCGTCGGGACTTTCTGCCTTTCGTGAAAAGCCAGCCGGCGCTGGCGATGAAATTCATCGAGTTGCTCTGCGCGCGGCTGCGCTGGACAAGTCAGCAGGTCGAGCAGGTGATCCTGCAAAACTTGCCGGGCCGGCTCGCAAGCGCGCTGCTCGGCCTCACCGAAGAGCGCAAGTTCGACTCCGGCAGCGGCACGCTCGCCATCACGCAGCAGGAAATCAGCGAGATGGTGGGCATGACGCGCGAGAGCATCAACAAGCAATTGCGCGCCTGGTCCGGACGCAAATGGGTTCGTCTCGAGCATGGCGCCATCGTCGTGCTCGATACCGACGCGCTGCGCGAACTCGTCGAAACCGGACTCGGCGGCAACTGACAGTGCGCGCGCCTAACCGTCGATGATCGCAACTGCGCGGGTCCAGCCAGCGGAGGCGCGCTCGATCTTCACCGGGAAGCACGAGACCGTGAATCCGGTCGAGGGCAGCTTGTCGAGGTTGTGCAGCTTCTCGAGATGGCAATAGCCGATGTGCCGTCCCGCCTTGTGGCCCTCCCAGATCAGGCTGGCATCCCTCGTTTCCGCATATTTCCTTGCGGTGAACACGAACGGCGCGTCCCAGCTCCAGCCGTCGGTGCCGGTCAGCCGTACGCCGCGTTCGAGCAGATACATGGTGGCTTCATAGCCCACCCCGCAGCCGGAATTGACGTAGTCGGCCTGCCCAAACTTCGCGCCGGCGCTGGTGTTGACGACGACGATCTCCAGCGGTGAGAGCGTGTGTCCGATGCGCTTGAGCTCCTTCTCGACGTCGCCGGCGGTGGCGACGTATCCATCAGGCAGATGCCGGAAATCGAGCTTGACGCCGGACTGAAAGCACCACTCGAGCGGGACCTCGTCGATCGTCCATGACTGCTCGCCGCGGTTCATGGTCGGATGAAAGTGCCAAGGCGCATCAAGATGCGTTCCGTTATGCGTCGACAGCGAGACCTGTTCGACGGCCCAACCCTGGCCATCCGGCAAATCTTGCGCCTTGAGGCCTTTGAAGAACTGCAGCATGCGCGGCAGGCCCTGCTGATGGTCGATATACTGGATCGTCGGGTGGTTGCCCGGCGGATCGGCCGGCACGTCGTTCTGCAACGGCACCGAGATATCGATCAGCTTCCGCGGCATGGGCATTCCCTCAACATGTTCCGCTATGTTTCGCGGCATCTTGAGGGGCCGGCGTCGGCAGCGTCAAGTGACGCTCCGGTGATGTCACGCCGACGTGGCTTACTTTATCGCTGCACCATGCGCGGCTGCCAGAGCGAGATCTCCGGCAGATAGGCGACGACCATCAGCACGAACAGCATGACGCCGTAGAACGGCCAGGTCTTGCGCATGACCTCTTCGAGCGCGGCATCCGGCGTTTCCTTCAGCGGCGCAAGGATTGTCTTGTCATCGTATTCCCGGTCGCGCCTTACATGATCTGGCTTCGCAAAAAGGACCATCCGCCGATGCTCCCCCGGAGCACCGCGCGATCGATCGATGCAACTCCAGCATTGATCGATGCCGGATTTGGCTTGGACTCTGAATGCCGCCCGCCCTAGGGACGACATTGGCGAATTCGCGCTGATGCAGCGCGTTCGCACAAGGATGGGGCGACCGTCTCGTCCGAACCTCCAAGCCGCAACCAATAGCGGTCGAGCATAAAACGAGAGGAACGTCCATGGATGCAACGAGCATCGTTACCTCGCATCCGGCATTTGGCCGACAGCGAGGCGCGATTGCAGGGGCGCCGGCACTTGCCGTGCAGGTCCCCGCCGGAGAGGGCGCGATGAAGCTCGCACTTTCCGGCGCAAGCGGAGACATTGGCAGCCAGTCGCCCAGGCGCGGCATCGACCTGCGCTCCGCTGGCTGGAAGCCTTCGAAGCAGCCGAATCCGCTCGACTCCGTCGCGCAACCCTACCAAGGTGGTGCAGTTGTGGCGCTTGACTTCACACTTGAAGAGGCGCGACCCAAGGCAGCCTGCAGCATCTGCCCAACAACAACATAATTAACTCAGGAGGAAAGCCCAGATGAAGACACTAGCCGGTATCATCGCAGCCGTTGCGCTGGCGGTCTCAGCGCCCCTGGCGACCGCACGCGATTTCCGCTCCGCCGACATACACCCCGCCGATTATCCGACCGTCGAGGCCGTCAAGTTCTTGGGCAAGCAGCTCGCGACGGCGAGCGGCGGCAAGCTCGGTGTGAAGGTGTTTCCCAACGGAGCCCTGGGCTCCGAGAAGGACACCATCGAGCAACTCAAGATCGGCGCGCTCGACATGATGCGGATCAACGCATCGCCGTTGAACAACTTCGTGCCGGAAACCATCGCGTTGTGCCTGCCCTTCATCTTCCGGGACACGCAGCACATGCGCACGGTCCTCGACGGGCCGGTCGGCGATGAGATCCTGGCGGCGATGGAACCCGCAGGATTGGTCGGCCTTGCCTATTACGACAGCGGCGCCCGGTCCGTTTACACCGTCAAGGCACCGATCAAGTCGCTCGCGGACCTCAAGGGACTGAAGATTCGTGTCCAGCAATCCGACCTGTGGGTCGGCATGATCCAGAGCCTCGGGGCCAACCCGACGCCGATGCCGTATGGAGAGGTCTATACCGCTCTCAAGACCGGTCTGGTGGACGCTGCCGAGAACAACTGGCCCTCCTACGAATCGTCGCGCCATTTCGAGGCAGCCAAGTTCTACAACGTCACCGAGCACTCCCTGGCGCCCGAAGTTCTCGTGATGTCAAAGAAGGTCTGGGACACGCTGAGCAAGGAGGATCAGGCGATGATCCGCAAGGCGGCCAAGGAATCGGTACCCTACATGCGCAAGCTCTGGGACGAGCGTGAGCAGGCTTCCCGCAAGACCGTCGAGGCGGCTGGCGTTCAGGTCGTTCCGATCGCCAACAAGGCCGAATTCGTCGACGCGATGAAGCCGGTGTACGCGAAGTTCGCCGCTGACGAAAAGCTGCAGAGCCTCGTCAAGCGTATCCAGGACACGAAGTAAAAACATAGGGGCGTCGGGTCCGGAGTCGCCGACCGGCGACACCGGACCCTCGCAAGGAGACGCGGATGTCAGACCCACACGTCGCAAGCCACGAGCCGGAGGCCGCGGCGGCTCGCCCGTCTACCGGCTTGCTATCGCGGATCAATGCCGTCGTCGCTCGTGCGGGCATGTATCTGTCCGTGACCGGCCTGCTCCTCATCGTCACCGTTGTGTTCTACCAGGTGTTCGGACGTTACGTGCTCAATTCCAGCCCGACCTGGACGGAGAACCTTGCACTGGTTCTCATCCTGTATGTCACGCTGATCGGCGCCGCCGTCGGCGTGCGCGATGCCGGACACATCGGAATGGACAGTCTGCTGGTGATGCTTCCGGATCACGTGCGAGAGAAAATCGAGCTTGTCATCCACGTTCTGGTAGCCGCATTTGGCATTGCGATGGCCTACAACGGCTGGATCCTCGGAGCCTCGGTCGGAACCGTGAAGATCCCCAATCTTGGCCTCCCTGAGGTCGTCCGCTACGTACCGCTGATCGCCTCCGGCGTTCTGATCGTTTCCTTTTCAATCGAGCACATCATTGCTCTCCTGCGCGGCGAAGAGGTCGTCCCCTCATGGAACTGATCATTCTCGGCGCCTCCTTCTTCGGCTTCCTGATCCTCGGCGTACCGGTCGCCTTCGCGATCGGCCTCTCGGCGATTTGTACCATCCTCTATGAAGGCCTGCCGGTCGCCGTCATCTTCCAGCAGATGATGTCGGGGATGAACATCTTCTCCTTTCTTGCCATACCGTTCTTCGTTTTCAGCGGTGAGCTGATGTTGCATGGCGGCGTCGCCGACAAGATCGTGCAGCTCGCCAAGAATCTCGTCGGACACATCCGCGGCGGGCTCGGCATGTCGAACGTGGTCGCCTGCACGCTGTTCGGCGGCGTATCCGGTTCGCCCGTGGCCGACGTGTCGGCGATGGGGGCGGTGATGATCCCCATGATGAAAAAGGAAGGTTTCGACACCGACTACGCCGTCAACGTCACCACCCATGCCTCGTTGGTGGGAGCGCTGATGCCAACCAGTCACAATATGATCATCTATGCCCTGGCCGCCGGCGGCAAGGTATCGATCGGCGCTTTGATCGCCGCCGGCCTCCTGCCAGCGCTTGTGCTGATGGTGTGTATGCTGGTCGCCGCTTACGCGGTCGCGGTGAAGCGAGGCTATCCGGCCGGCAAGTTCCCGGGCTGGGCCGAGGTTTTCCGCTCCTTCGCGGCCGCGCTGCCCGGCCTCCTGATCGTCGGCATCATCCTGGCGGGCATCCTGTCCGGCGTCTTCACTGCAACTGAATCCGCAGCGGTCGCGGTCACCTACACGATCCTACTGACCTTCTTCATCTATCGCACCATGACCTGGAGCAACTTCCTGCGCGCCGCCGCCAAGGCGGTGAAGACGACGGGCGTGGTGCTGCTGCTGATCGGCGTGTCCACCATGTTCCAGTATCTGATGGGGCTCTACGAGGTGGCCGACCTCGCCGGCGAGATGATGAGCAAGGTGTCCTCGCAACCCTGGGTCATCTTCCTGCTCATCAACCTCATCCTGTTCGTGCTCGGCACGTTCATGGATATGGCCGCGACCATCCTGATCTGCACCCCGATCTTCCTGCCGATCGCGATGAAGGCGGGCATGGATCCGGTGCAGTTCGGCATGCTGATGTTGATCAACTGCGCCCTCGGGCTGAACACCCCGCCGGTCGGAACGACGCAGTTCGTGGGCTGCGCCATCGGCGGCATCTCGGTGGGCGCGGTGATGCGCACCATCCTGCCGTTCTACGCCGCCCTGATCGCAGCTCTGATGTTCGTGACCTACGTTCCCGCCTTCTCGCTGTGGCTGCCCCGCCTGTTGATGGGCTACAAGGGATAGCAGCAACAGGGAGAATCTGTCCGTGACTGACTATCGCAAGCTCTTCGATCTCACCGGCAAGACGGCCGTGGTGCTCGGCGCCGCATCCGGCATCGGCAAGTCGTCGGCGGAGGCGCTGGCCGGGCTCGGCGCCCGCATCATCTGCGCCGATCGGGCGCTTGACGCCGCCGAGGCGACTGCCGCCGGGATTCGCGACAAGGGCGGCTGGGCGGAAGCCGCCGCGTGCGACGCTGCAAGCGTTGCGGACGTCACCGCGTTGGCTGCGACCGTGATGCAGAAGTTCACGCGGCTCGATATCGCCGTGACGACGCCCGGGCTCAACATCCGCAAGACAATCCTCGATTACACCGAGGAGGACCTCGACCGCGTCATCACGTTGAACGTCAAGGGCACGGTCTGGTTCTTCCAGGCGTTCGGCCGCATCATGGTGGAGCAGAAGGGCGGCAGCATCATCGCCTGCTCTTCGGTGCGCGCCGTCACCATCGAGCCCGGCCTTGCGGTGTATGGCTCGACCAAAGCGGCGATCGGCCTGCTGGTGAAGGGCTTCGCCTCCGAGGTCGGCCGCGCCGGCGTCCGCGTCAACGCGATTGCGCCGAGCATCGCCGAGACCGCGCTGACCGGCCCGTTCAAGCAGCGCCCCGACATCTACAATCTCTACGCCGGCCACACCGTGTTCAATCGCTGGAGCAGCGCCGACGAGGTCGCGACCGCGGTGGCCTATCTCGCCTCGGATGCCGCTAGCTATGTCAGCGGCAGCACGCTGTTCGTCGATGGCGGCTGGACGGCGGTCGATGGTCCGCCGACCGGCCTCACCCAGCTGAACAAATAGGGCGGCCAGCCGCATCTAGCCGGCGAAGCCCACGCGCTGGCGCAGTTCGCTCTGATCTGCGCCGGCCAGCAATGCGATCAGTGCGGCTGCCTCTTTCGGATGTGCGGCCCGCGCGGTCACGCCGGCAATATACATCGTCACGAGCTCGCATCCCGGCGGCAGCGCACCCGACAGAACGATGCCGTCGGTCGCGATGATCTCGGTCGCCTGCGTGCACCCGATCGGCCTTTGCGCGACGGATGCGGCTAGCTCCCGCATCGCCGTCGCGCCGTTCGGAAAGATCTTGAGGCGAGATGCGACCTCATAGGCGATGCCGAGCTGATCCAGGACTTTTGCGACGTGCTGTCCCGCGGTCGAGGCCTTGGTGTCCGGGACGAAGATCGCGTCGGCGCTGCGCAGCACCTCGCGCAGATCGGTTTCGGTTTTGACCGTCACTTTTGGATCGCGACTGCGCACCGCCAGTGCCGTCTCCACCCGGCCGATGTCGGCGATCGAGGAGGGGATGACGAGCTTCTCCTCGGCAAGTCTTGCAAGGAGCGCGTGCGTCAGGATCACGAGATCGGCCGGCGTTCCCGTGCGCAGCCTGTCCGCCATCACACCGACGGCGCCGAACTCGCCTTCGATTGCGAACCCGGTCTTCGCTTTGAAGGCCTCGGCAAGGCCGCGGACGAGGCCTTGCGCCGCGCCTCCGCTCAGGATGTTCACAGTATCGGCCATGCAGGCTCCCGTGAGGTTTCAGGACTTGTCGAACCGCTTCACGACGTCGGCCCATTTCTTGATATCGCCGCGCAGGAATTTATCGAACTCCTCCGACGTCATCGACATCGGTAATGCGCCCTGTTCGGTCCAGAGCTTGACGATGTCCGGCCGCTTCACCAGTGCAGTCAGGGCGGCATTGAGCTTGTCGATGATCGGCTTCGGCGTGCCTGCGGGCGCCATCAGTCCGAGCCAGATCGTGGCCTCATAGCCGGGCACGCCGGCCTCAAGCGCGGTCGGCACGCTCTGCAGCACCGCGGAGCGCTGCTTGCCCGTGGTGGCGAGCGCGCGGACCTGATTCTCGGCAATGTTCGGCGCCATCGCCGGCACAGCATCGATCATCATCTGCACCTGCCCGCCGATCACGCCGCTGCGCGCCTCGCCGCTGTTGCGATAGGGGACGTGGACGATTTCGATGCCGGCCATCGCTTTGAACAGCTCGCCGGCCATGTGATAGGGCGTGCCCTGGCCGGAGGAGGCGAAGTTCAGCTTGCCCGGCTGGGATCTGGCGAGCGCGATGAACTCTTGCAGCGTCTTCGCGGCGACCTGCGGGTTCACCACGATGACGAGATCGGACGAGTTCACCGGCGCGATCGGCGCGAGGTCGCGCATCAGGTCGTATTTGCGCTGCTCGAGGGTCAGCAGCGATTCGTTCGCGGTCTGGGTGTTGGACATCATCAACAGCGTGTACCCGTCGGCCTGCGACTTCGCCGCCTCGACCGTGCCGATGACGCCGCCGGCGCCGGTGCGATTCTCGATGAGGAAAGGCTGGCCAAAGCTCTCCTGGAGCGCGCTGCCGATCAGCCGGGCCGCGACATCGGCGGGCCCGCCGGCGCCGAAGGGCACGACGATGCGGACTGCGTGCGCAGGATAGTCTTGCGCGAAAGACGGGGCTGCGGCGAATGCGCCGAGCAGGCCGGCCGCCAGCGTCAGCGCGAATCTTCGGGCCGTCATGCCCACCTCCCTGATGTCATCCCTTTGGCCGACACTGTAGCGGCAGGGCGAGCGGACTGTCGACGCCTCACAAGGTCGATCGTGGACGGAATATCCGGTGGTTTTCGGTGTGGCTGTGCCGCATTTCGCGCTCGCGGCAGGAACCGGCTACGCGCGCGGTTTGAGCAAATCGCATGGGCATTGCCGGATAAATACGCTCGGCTGGCCGGTATTTTGGTGTTACGAATTTGGCCATGAACCAGCACGCCAAGATCGAAATCCGCCACTCAACCTGTCCGCATGATTGCCCCTCGGCCTGCGCTCTCGATGTCGAGGTGGTCGAAGGCCGCAGCATCGGCCGGGTTCGCGGTTCGAAAAAGCAGACCTATACGGCCGGCGTGATCTGCGCCAAGGTTGCCCGCTACGCCGAGCGCATCCATCACCCTGAAAGACTGATCTATCCGATGCGCCGAACCGGGCCGAAGGGTTCTGGCCAGTTCGCGCGGATTTCCTGGGACGAGGCGCTGGACGAGATCGGGCACCGCTTCAATCAAGCCGAGTGCGAGTTCGGCGCGGAATCGATCTGGCCCTATTACTATGCCGGCACGATGGGGCTGGTGATGCGCGACGGCCTCAATCGCCTCACGCATGTGAAGAAATATTCGCGCTTCTATTCGACCATCTGCGCCAACGTCGCGCGGGTCGGTTATGCGATCGGCACTGGCAAGATCGCCGGCGTCGATCCGCGCGAGATGGCGCTCTCCGACCTCGTCGTGATCTGGGGCACCAACCCCGTCAACACCCAGGTCAACGTGATGACGCATGCCGCGCGTGCGCGGAAGGAGCGCGGCGCAAAGATCGCGGCGGTCGATATCTACGACAACGAGACCATGAAGCAGGCTGACATCAAGATCATCCTGCGCCCCGGCACTGACGGCGCCTTCGCCTGCGGCGTCATGCATGTGCTGTTTCGCGACGGCTATGCCGACCGCGCTTACATGGACAAATACACCGATTGCCCGGCCGAGCTCGAAGCGCATCTGAAGACGCGCACGCCGGAATGGGCCTCCGCGATCTGCGGCGTGCCGGTGTCGGAGATCGAGGCCTTTGCGAAGGCAGTCGGCGAGACCAGGCGGACCTTCGTTCGTCTCGGCTATGGCTTCACCCGCTCCCGCAACGGCGCCACGCAGATGCATGCGGCGCTCTGCATTCCCGCGGTCACCGGTGCCTGGCAGCATGAAGGCGGCGGCGCCTTCTTCAACAATTACGCGCTGTGGCACTTCGACGAATCCATCATCGAAGGCCACGACGCGATCGACAAGACCACCCGCGCGCTCGACCAATCGCAGATCGGCCGCATCCTCACAGGTGATGCCGAGGCCTTGCACGGCAAGGATCCGATCAAGGCGATGCTGATCCAGAACACCAATCCGATGACGGTGGCGCCCGAGCAGGCGCTGGTTCGCCAGGGTTTTGCGCGGGAGGATTTGTTCGTGGCGGTGCACGAGCAGTTCATGACCGAGACGGCGCAGATGGCCGACATCGTGCTGCCGGCGACGATGTTCATGGAGCATGACGATCTCTATTACGGCGGCGGTCATCAGCACATCTCGGTCGGCCCCAAGCTGATCGATCCGCCCGGCGAATGCCGCTCTAACCACCAAGTCCTGCAAGCGCTGGCGCCGCGGCTTGGCGCCAAGCATCCGGGCTTCGAGATGACGCCGCGCGAATTGATCGACGCGACGCTGAAGTTGAGCGACCACGGCGATATCGCTGGCCTCGAGGCCGATATCTGGCGCGATCTGCAACCGGATTTCCGCACGGCGCATTATCTCGACGGTTTTGCCCATGCCGACAAGAAATTCCACTTCAAGGCGGACTGGGCACACCCGCCGTTCGGACTGATGATGGGCGAGCTCGACAAGATGCCGTCGCTGCCGGACCATTGGGCCGTGATCGAGCACGCCGACCAGGCCCATCCATTCCGGCTTGCAACCAGCCCCTCGCGCAGCTTCCTCAACACCACCTTCAACGAGACGCCGTCCTCGCAGGCGCGCGAGGGCAAGGCGAGCGTGATGATCCACCCCCTGGATGCGGCTGGGCTCGACATTGCTGACGGTGATGCCGTGACGCTCGGCAATACCCGCGGCGAGACCACGCTGGTCGCAACCCTGTTCGAGGGGGTGCGGCGCGGCGTGCTGATCGCCGAGTCCGTTCACCCGAACAAGGATCATATCGGCGGCCGCGGCATCAACATGCTGACGGGCGCGGAGGCGGTGGCGCCGATCGGCGGGGCGGCGTTCCACGACAACAAGGTCTGGATCAGGAAAGCGGTCGCGGCCGCTTAAGGCACGCACTCCGTCACGCCGTAGCCAGCGAACTCCTTTGCGATGTTCGGGTTCATGGATTTTGCCTGCGCGATGTCCGCGGCGCCGTCGCCGCCGCTCTTGCGGGTGGCGATGCCGCGGCCGAACAGCGAGGACGAGGAGCGAGGGTTGCGCTGGATCGCATCCGTGTAGTCCTTGATTGCCTCGGCTGTCCGGCCGAGCTTGAGGTTGACCAGTCCGCGGCTGTCGAGCGCATCGCTCAATCCGGGATCGATCTGGAGCGCCAGATTGCAATCGGCGAGCGCGCCTTGCGGGTCTCCGGTCGCAGCGCGGGTCCAACAGCGGTTGTTCAGGGCTTCCGCATCCCTGGGGTCGCGGCGGATCACGACATCGAAATCCCGCATCGCGAGCGCGTAGGCCCGCTTGATCGCATAGACCTGGCCGCGCTTGTAACGCGAGACGGCGTCGGTGGCGTTGGCCGCGATCTTGCGAGTGAGGTCGGCAACGACCGGATCCCTGGCGAGGTCGTCTGCGCTCTGCGCCGCGTCGGGCTGCGGCACTTCGCAGAGCGGTTTCTGCGGCTCCGGTTTTTGCGGCTCGGGCTTGGACGGACTCTGATCGGAGCTCGTGTTGTCCGGCGGCCGCGCCACAGGACCGGCAAACGAGAACTCCGTCGTCAGTGACGACGACAGCCAGGGCACCTGCTCCCGGTTGGTCGCGCCGACCACGCCGTTCTTGGTGTTGGTCAGCGCCTGCTCGGCGCTGATGTTCGGTGCGCGCATCTCGCGCAACAGCTCGGTGACGAACAGGCTGCGATCATTCTTGCCGCTCGCCACGACCGCGCCGAGCGCGGCGGAATACAGAATCAGCGAATTGCTCGGTGCGATCGCCGGCGCCAGGCCAGCCGAATAGCGACGAAAACGCCGCTCGAACGGATTGCGGCGGGAGGCATCGATCACCGCGATCTTGATCGCGGCGCCTCGTGTATTCATCTCGGCGAGAATGGCATCCAGGCTGAAGCCGTCGCGCGACACGTCCGGCTCGGTCCAGATCTGCGCATCGACCGGCAAGAGATAGGTCTGCCGGTTGGACTGGATGCCAAAGCCGTCGAAGAATATCAGCGCGGCCGCGCCCCGTTCGATCCGGGCATAGAAGCGATCCAGCGACTGCCGCATGGTGTCGCCGGTGAGATTGATCTGCCGGTCGACGACGAAGCCGTCACGCGTCAACTCGTTGGCGACGTCCTGTGCATCATTGGCGGCGTCAGTGAGCACGAGTTCGTTGTCGGGATATTTTGCGTTGCCGATCACCAGTGCGATCTTCGCGGCATCGGCGGCTCGGCCTGCGGTGTTGCCGCTCGCGACGATCAAGCCTGCCAGAAACAACATGATGGCGGCGCGCATGAAATGGCTCATGGGTGATAAAATCTCCAGTCAGGATAGCGGCCGCACCCCACAATTCAATCGCGAAGCCAAGTTGCGCCCACACGCTATGGTGACACGGCGCCGTAGATTGCCCTTGCGCCTGCCGCCTGATCTGCCGCAAATGGCTGCAAACGGGAGCAACAAAGCGAGCGCGCCATGACCGACACCACAAGCGTGATCACCGAGAAGCGCGGGCAGGCGTTCTGGATCACCATCAACCGGCCCGAGAAACGCAACGCGCTGAACGGCGACGTGATCGCCGGCATCACAAAGGGCTATCGCGAGGCGCATGACGACAAGGACGTCCGCGTCATCGTGCTGACGGGCGCGGGCGACAAGGCGTTCTGCGCCGGCGCCGACTTACAGAATTCCGGCGCGGCTTTCGCGATGGATCATTCCAAACCAAATGTCGACTATGCCGATCTGTTACGTTTGTCACAGAACGCCACGAAACCGGCGATTGCGCGGGTCGGCGGTGTCTGCATGGCCGGCGGCATGGGCCTTCTGTGCATGACCGACATGGCGATTGCGGCCGATCACGTCATCTTCGGCCTTCCGGAGGTGAAGGTTGGCGTGTTCCCGATGCAGGTGCTGAGCCTGCTGCAACGGATCGCGCCGCCGCGCCTCGTCAACGAGTGGGCGCTCACCGGCGAGCCATTCGACGCCAAGGCGGCGCATGCGGCGGGGCTGCTCAACTATGTCGTGCCAGCGGCCGAGCTCGACGCCAAGGTTGACTGGCTGATCGGCCACGTCGTCGACAAGTCGCCGACCGCAATCCGGCGCGGCAAATATGCTATGCGAGCGATCGCGTCGATGTCGTTCGACGAGAGCATCGCCTACACCGAAAGCCAGATCGCACTGCTCGCAATGACCGAGGACGCCAAGGAGGGCCTGAAGGCATTCAGCGAGAAGCGCAAGCCCTCCTGGACGGGGAAATAGCTCTCTTAACGCGCAGGTTCTCCGTTCGAGGCTTGGAGCGCCCCACCAAATAAATCAATGGCTTATGTCGCGGGCCCGCGCCGTCATTCCGACGAACGACTAGCAGCTAGTCCGACAAGAGCTGCTTTTGCCCGCTCCTCACGGCGCTTCTTGGAGCCTGCGATCAGCTGTTTACGCGTGCGCTTTGCATAGGTAGGCATTTGGTGGCTCGATCGATGGCGGGCAGCGGCCCGCAATTCAGCATCCGTGAGATCGCTGTCCGCACCTTCGGTAAAGCCACCGTGACGGAATGAGGTAAAGGAGAGTTCGCTGCGTAGCCCAGCTGCTGCAACAATCTTCTTTACGACACTCCGAAGATAACGCAGATCTTTGCGCTCTGTAGGCCATGGGAGCGGGGCAGGTGACCTACGATGCTCATGGTCGCGCCGAAAGACCAATCCCCAAACCGTCTCTGCCTTGATGGCGTCGAGCTCCGCCATCAATTCGGGGAAGAGAGGGTCGCCCATTTCGTCGAATAGTGGCCACCAAGCTTCCTCGCCATTCTTCGGATGCACAATTCTTACGCTGTTTGGTCGCTCAGTTGGCCGATAGTGCGAGATTTCGAAGGCGCCGAACACCGCGCAGGTAACAGAAAGCGTTTTCGATTCGCCGACGGGACGCCTTCTGCTAGTCCCGCAGGGGGCGCGCTTGATCGGGGTATACGACAGCCAGGTCGCTTTCGGTCAGTCCCGCGTCCTGCTGGTTTGGACCCGCCTCATCATGCCGAATGGCCGTTCGATCGTTCTCGAGCGGCAGCCGGGTGCAGACGCGGCAGGATATGCCGGCCTCGAGGACGAAGTCGACAACCATTGGGGCGAATTGCTCAAAGCTGCCGCCCTGTCGACGCTGCTGGCTGTCGGAACCGAGCTTGGTGCAGGCTCCGACACCAATAGCAATGATAGTGCAATTATCCAGGCATTGCGCCACGGAGCCGGGGACTCGTTGAATCAAACCGGCCAGCAGGTTGTCCGTCGCAGCCTCAATACTCAGCCGACCCTGACCATCCGTCCGGGATTTCCGGTGCGTGTTATCGTCAATCGCGATCTCGTTCTCGAGCCGTACAGAGGATGAAATGACCAAGCTCAAGATTGGGGCGCTTTCAGACGAGAGACCGGTCAAGGTCAGCATCGAATTGCCAGCTTCCGTGCATCGAGATCTGCTTGCATACGCGAAAGCCGTTGCAAGCGAATCGGGACAGCCCATCAGCGATCCCGGTAAGCTTATCGCACCGATGCTGGCGCGGTTCATGGCTACGGATCGCGGCTTTTCGAAGCTCCGGCGCGCGGTTCATTCACCTGCGGCCGGCAAGGGGTAGCGTTCAGCCAACTGCTTAAGAAAACTATCCAAGGCGGGATTGTCGTTATCGGCTCGCCAATGTGCCGAAAAGTCAACGCGCGTCGGTCCCGTCCCATCGCGCAATTCGCGATAGACCAAGCCAGCGAAGCTCGCGCCAATATCTGATTCCAGGACCAGGCTGATCCCGAGCTTCATGCTGATGAGACTCTTGATGATACCTCGGCTGACGTCGTGGCGTTCGATCTTCGGTCGATCGGCAGGAGAAACAAGCTTTGATATCAAGAGATCCTCAAGCTCGCGTCCGGGGTCGTGCTGACTTAGAAGGACGGTCTCGTTTCGGAGGTCGGTCCAATGAACTACGGGGCCTGCTGCCAACGCATGATTTTCTGGCAGAGAGACCAGGATGCGCTCGCTCCAGAGCGGCCGCACCTTATTGTCCGGCAACGGCACGTCCCCAGTTACGACCAGAACGTCCGTCGTGCCATTCCGCAGCGCCGTCGCGAGACGCGTTCGCGAATGCTCGACCGTTGCGAGTTCGATCCGAGGATGGCGGTTCTTGAATTCGGCCAGCGTCGCGCGCAGATTGCCCGCGGAAATGGAGGTGCAAAAGCCGATCGAAAGGCGGCCAGCTTCGCCGCGCCCACTTGATTTTGCTGTTGCAACAAATACATCGACTTGCTCCAAAATTAGCCTAGCCATTCTCAGCGCGCTTCGCCCAGCTGGCGTTGGCTTTACCCCTCCGCGTGAGCGTTCGAATACGCGGACGCCAATCCGATGCTCAAGCTGACGAATAGATCGGCTCATGATCGAGTGTCGTATGGACAATAATTCGGCGGCTTGCCGAATACTCCCATAATCTGCCGCTGCGACTGCAAACTGGAGTTGCCGTAGATCAACAGCATTCGTCCCGAGCATGCGTGGCTGGTCCATCAACTCGTTCTCCAAAGGAGCAGGCCGTTATTCGACTAATGGTGTTAGAGTCACGAAAGAGGCCAGCGTGGAGCTTTTCTCTCGTTCGATCGCCTCGCCAGCGTGTTCGTACTCGTTACGCACAACGGCTGGGTTGCGTAGGGCGTCGTCCAGGGCTCGCTGATGATAGCTGATTTCTTCCAGCTTCACCTTGGCGCCTGTCAGCGCGGCGATGCGGGCGATTTCGTGGATGAGTCGATCTCCGGCGGTAATCGCCTCAAACAGCGTCTCGATCTCAAGATCCTGAACGGGCGCGTCCACATTTTGCGGCAGAGCATGCTTCAGATCGAAGTCGCGATCTCTGCACATCAGGCTTTCATGACGCAAGACGCGCCTTGAGGCTACCATATGGTCGCGAAAAACCAGATCATCCGCGTGGCGCCGCGGCTTGTCGTCAACAGCGCCGATGCGGTGATTGTCGCAGCCGAGGCCGGATTGGGGATCACCCGCTCGTTGTCCTATCAGGTAAGGGACGCCGTTCATGCGAGACGGCTCGTACCCGTTCTCGGAAAATTCGCGATGCCGGCTTCGCCGGTCAGCGCGATCTACCCCGCCCGTCGGGTCGCGTCCGCCAACGTGGCCACGTTCGTCAAAGCCGCAAGAAACCACTTCGCCTCCAGCCCGCTTGTCGCGTTCCCGGTAGCCGCGCTTAATCAGCGGCTCGTCTAAAGCGTAGTTGCCCGACCAATTATCCCGTCGTTACGTTGAACCGACAGGACCGGCCCAAATCCTTCAATCAGGCGTGCAACGCGCTCTGCGCTGCCGATCTGGAAGGTTTGATTCCCAGATAGCTGTCGATCACACGCCGATCCTCGCGGAGGTCGGCGGCCTTTCCCTCGAGCACGATCCTGCCGGCCTCCAGCACGTAGCCGTAGTCGGCGATCCGCAGGGCCGCCTGGGCGTTCTGTTCGACGAGGACGATGGAAATGCCGGTCGAGCGCAGCGCCGAAACCGTGGCCAGGATCTCACGGACGATCAGCGGCGCGAGCCCGAGGCTGGGCTCGTCCAGCATCAATAGCTTGGGTTCGCCCATCAGCGCCCTGGCGAGCGCGAGCATCTGCCGCTCGCCGCCGGACAGCGTGCCGGCAAGCTGAGCGCGACGCTCCTTCAGCCGCGGGAACATCTCCCACATCCGCCCCAGCATACGGTCCGCGCCGCCTTGCTTCCGCAAACGGAAGCGGCCGAGGCGCAAATTGTCCTCAACCGACATCGTACCGAACAGTTCGCGTTTCTCCGGAACCAGACTCATCCCGTTCGCCGCACGCCATTCTATCGTGCGCCTGGCCTGCGAAATCCCCTCGAAGAGAATCTCGCCGTTCGACGCGGCCACGCCCATCGCCGCTGCGAGAAGGGATGTCTTTCCGGCACCATTCGGCCCGAGAATCGTGACTATCTGGCCCTTGCGGAGACCGATCGACACGTCGTTGAGCGCAGCTATCTTGCCGTATGAGACGTTCAGATTGCGCACCGTCAGAATTTCGTCGCCGTCGTTCATGCTTCGGCCCCGAGATAGGCTTCGATGACCGCCTCGTTGCGTTGGACCTCCTCCGGCTTGCCCTGCGCAAGCTTCGATCCGAAGTTCATCACCACCAGACGGTCGGTTATCTGCATCACGAAATCCATGTCGTGCTCGACCATCAGAATCGTCATCCCCTCGTCGCGCAATTTGGAAAGCAGCCGCGCCAGCGCAGCCTTCTCCAGGTGACGGAGACCGGCAGCGGGCTCGTCGAGAAGGAGCAGGATGGGATCGAGGCAAAGCGCCCTCGCGATCTCGACCATCCGTTGCTGACCGAGCGATAACTCGTCCGCGCGCGCATAGACGTGATTGGAGAGCCCGACACGCTCCAACTGGACCCTCGCGTTGGCGAATATCCGCGCCTCGTCGCCGCGATCGAGCCGCAGCATCGCCCTCAACACGCCGGCCTTTCCCGACAAATGCATTCCGATCGCGACATTCTCGACGACGTTCATCCCGCGCACGAGCTTCACGTGCTGGAACGTCCTCGCGATGCCGAGCCGCGCGATCTGCCGGGCAGGGAGGCCGCTGATTTTGCGCCCCTCCAGGGTGACGCGGCCGCTACTTGCCGAAAGTACCCCCGTGATCAGATTGAAGGTCGTACTCTTTCCTGCGCCGTTGGGTCCGATCAACCCGACGATCTCTCCCGCGTTGAGCGTGAAATCGATTTGATCGACCGCGCGAAGTCCGCCGAAGGACTTCGAAAGATCTTCGGCGCGCATCAGCTCGCTTCCGGACATCGGCTGCACGCGATGCGCGACGACGCCTTTCTCCGTACCGGAAGGCGTGACACCCGCCGGCCGACCAAACCGTCGGGCCAGCGCCGGCCAGATGCCGTCGGGATTGCGTTGAAGAATCACGATCAGGACCACGCATAGGACTATCGTCTCGAGGCCACCCTGCACGCGGAAGATCCCAGACAACAGGTCCTGGAGAAAGTACCTGAGTGCGCCGACCACCGCCGCGCCCAGCATGGCGCCGGGGATATGCTCAATACCTCCGATCGTTGTCATCATGAGATAATCGATGCTGACGTTGAGACTGAAAGACGTCGGATTGACCGCACGTTCGAAGTGCGCGTACGACCAGCCTGCGAATCCCGCAAGGGCCGCGGCGTAGACGAAAGCCACGACCTTGGCGTGAAACGTGTCGATGCCGAAGGATTCGGCCGCGATCGCACCTCCCCGCAGCGCGCGGATGGTGCGGCCCGTGCGCGACTCGAGCAGATTGCCTGTCAACAGAAACGAGCAGGCCGCGGCAACGAGGATGACCGGATAGAAGTCCTTCGGGTTCAGCAGCCTGTGTCCGAAGAACGAGAGCGGCGGAATGCCGCTTATTCCGTCGTAGCGACGGAAGAAGTCGAGATTGGCGACAAGGAAGAAGAAGCTGACGTTCCAAGCGATCGTCGCAACCGCCAGGTAGTGCCCTTTCAGGCGAAGAGTGATCGCGCCGACGGCCCATGCGACGATCACACAAATGGCGACGGACATGGGTAACGTCATCAGCGGGGAAACCTCGTACCGGGTCGCGGTGATCGCGGCGGTGTACGCCCCGATACCGACGAACATCGCCTGGCCGAACGAGATCAGGCCAGCGACGCCCGCGAGCACCACCAATCCCGTCGTGACGATTGTCGCGATACCGATGTAGCAGAGGACCACGACCCAATAGGCGGGGAAACCCGGAACGTGGGGGGCCGCCGCCAGCACGGTAAGCAAGGCGAGCCACCAAAGCGCATTGGATTTCATTCGTCGTCCTCTACCGTCACCGTGCGGAAGGACCGCCACAGCAGGACGGGAATGATCATCGTAAAGACAATCACTTCCTTCAGGGCGCTCGCTTGGAACGACGCGAAGGACTCGATCTGTCCCACGATCAGCCCTCCGAGTGCGGCCAGCGGATAGCTGATCATCCCGCCGATGATCGCGGAGACAAACCCCTTGAGCCCGATCAGGAAGCCGGTGTCGTAGTAGATCGTCGTCGTCGAGGAGATCAGGATTCCGCAGAGCGCCCCGATAGAGGTCGCGATCACCAAGGCGAACCTGCCGCAGACGGCGGGCGAGACGCCCATCAATTGTGAACCCAGGCGATTTACCGCCGTCGCACGCAGCGCCTTGCCCAGCAAGGTCCTCCCGAAGAAGCCGTACAGAAGGACGATCAGGGCCGCCGTGATGGCGACTATCGCGATGGATTGACCGTCGACCCGCAACGAGCCGATTTCCAGTCCCGCGGAAAGGAGAGCCGGACTACGCGAGCCCTCGGCTCCGAACAGGAGAAGGCCGACGTTGACCATCAATACATGCAGTACGACAGAGACGATCAGCAGCACCAACACGCTGCCTTCCACCAGAGGCCTGTAGACCAGGTCGTAGATGTACACACCGAGCTGCGAGAGCAGCAGCACGGTCAGCAGGATCGCAAGCCACACCGGCATCGCGGAGGATCTGAAGGCGACGGACAGACCGAGGGTCATCACGGGACAAACCACATACAGCAACGCCACCCTCAGGAAGTCTCGGCCGGAAAGGCCTTCGCGCTCGCTCCAGCAGCGCAGCGCCCCGCCGCATGCGCCGAGCAGCGGAACGAACCAGGCGATCTGCGGCACCTTGCCGTCCTGGAAGGCCGCGAGCGTTAGCGCGCCGAACGAGACGAATTCGCCTATCGGCACGAAGACGATGCGTGTCACCGAGAATACCAGCACGAGCGCAAGGGAGAGCAGCGCGTATAGAGCACCGTTCGCGACGCCGTTCTGGACCAGGATAAAGCCGATGTCGAAGCTCAAATGTCTCTCCGTCTACCGTCGCGCTAGGCCCAGTCGACGTCTTGCCCGGACCCGGACGCGTCCGCGAAATGATAGACTTCCGCCTGCAGGAGGTGGCGGCTCAACAGCTCCTGGAACGGATGGTGAGCCGCTGCTTCGCGGAACCTGTTCAGGTCAACCCGCAAAACCCATTCGATGATAAGCGCAAAGAGCGACGGCTCCTCGACGCTTCGTTTCAGGTCGTGCGAGACGCATCCCTCCACGCCCGCCAGGAGTCCGAAGGCCTCCCTGGCGCATTCGGCGAAAGGAACCACGGCGCGCGGGTCGATCCGAAAATGCACGATTTCGAGAACCGGGCCGGCATCCGAACTCATTCGACCACCCGACCAGTCTTGAGATAGTACAGCGCGAAGAGCAGATAAGCCGTTCCCCAGATCAGCTCGCTCGCGGTGGCATAGTTCTTCGGCCGGTTGAAACATCCGTTGAGAAGAACGCCGCGCGACTTGGCCCGCTTGTCGTCCACGGAAGTCAAATGGCGGAGAAGCCCCTCGACGAACAGGGGCGTTTTCGATGCCACGTATTCCGCCTCGGGCGGCAGATCCTTGAGTATCGACATGCGGGCCAGTTGCTCGACGACGACGGCCGATGCCGACGTGTCCAGCGGCACCGAGGCCCTGTCGGTCTTCAGCAGCGGATCCTTGAAGTCGTACGGCGGCACCAGGGACTCGTCGCTGTTCGAGATCCAGTATTCTAGAAGCTTTCTGCCGACCGAAAGGTAACGCGGATCGCGCGTCGCCTCCCAGGCGCGAAGATAGCCCGCAACCGCCCAGGCCTGCCCCCGCGACCAGCAACTGTCGTTGTTAGCGCCCAGGAGGGTATAGTGTGCGCCCTTCGGCATGCCGGTTTCGGGATCGTAGTCGCGAAACTCGATCGTCGAGTAGTCCTCGCATACGTACTGGTCGATGGTGTGGTCCAGATGCCGCCGGGCGCCCACAACGAACGTCGGATCGCCGGTCTCTTTGTGACCCCACCAATCTAGGATGAGATTGGGATGGACGTTGTCGACGCAGGCTTTGTCGCGTCCAACGAGCTTCGTCGATCGGACCTGAACCTGCGTGCCGATCGGCATCGCACCGCTTCCCTTCATGGCCATCGACCGCACCGCATAGGCGGCAGCGAGCGCGAGCGTCCTGAAGCGCTCGTTCCCGGTCCAGGCGTACTGACGCGCGGCGCCGTAGTAGAATCGGTGGCCTCTGAACGCGTCGTCGCGCTCGAGGTACGGCCGCAGACTTTCGGCCCGCTGGGCAGACTCGGCCTCGATCGCCCTGTGGCCGGTCAACTCGCCGACGATGCGCAGGCACTCGACCCAGTGCCCCCCGCACCAGTCGCCGTCGGCGGTCGTGTCCCAGGCGCCGTCCTTCGGATCGCAGTGATACGGCCACGCGTCGCCGACCGCCGAGCGGATGCCGTAGACGCGTGCGCAGAGGTCGTCCAGTGCGCACTGCCATTCCGGTTTGAAGATGTGGCCCGTCATGTCGGCCTCCTTTTTATTTCGCCAGCACAAAGCGACCGCCCTCAACGCGCGCCAGCGCTGCCGCGCGATCGTCGTATCCGTAGTGATCTTCTGCGGTCATGTTGACGACGCCGTTCGAGACTTTGAGGTCGCGGATACTCTCGAGCGTGTCACGAAGGGATTTCCTGAATTCGGACGTGCCCGGCTTGGCGGTCTTCAAGGCGACGGGCACTGCCGCCTCAAGCAGAAGGCCAGCATCCCAAAGATGGGACGCGAAATTGTTTCTGCTTCCCTCGCCGTTGGCGGCTTCGTACGTCCGGACGAATTCGAGCGCGCGCGCCTTGCTCGGATGGTCGTCGGGAAGCGCCTCGGCGACGATCGGAAGCGAGACGGGCAGGATGGCCGTCTCTGCGGAAGGACCGGCGGCACGGACGAACTCCTTCGTCGCTGCCGCCTGCGTATGGTAGATCGGCCCCTTGTAGCCGCGTTCCACCAGAGCCTTTTGCGGCTCAGCCGCCGAAGCCGATGTGGCACCTACAACGACCGCATCCGGCTGCGCGCCGACCACACGAAGCACCTGCGACAATATGCTCGTATCGGTTCGATTGTAGCGCTCGGCCAACTCGATCTTCACGTCGGTCCCGGCGGCTGCGGCGGTGACAGCTTCCAGCCAGATCTGACCAAGCGCATCCGCATAGCCGAGGAACGCTACCTTCTTGATCTTCCTGCGCGACATGTCGGCTACGACCGCCTTGGCGAAGGTCGCAAACGAAGGTGGCGTGATGAAGGACCACTTGAGGATTCCGATGCCGAATGGCGCGAGCGCGATCTGAGGCACCTGAGCCTCGTCCGCGACCGTGCTCGCGGCGAACGAAGTCGGCGTCGCCGTCGCGGCGACGAGAACGTCGATATTGTTTTCCACTATCAGCTTGCGCGCGCTCTTGATCGCGGTCGACGTGTCGGTCGCGTCGTCCAGTACCACGTATTCCACGGCTTCGGTACCAATCGTCTTCGGCAGCATCGCCAGCGCCTTCTGCTCCAGCAGGCCGGCGGAAGCCGCGGGCCCCGTCAGGGAAAGCACCACGCCGACCTTGACGTCGGCGTAGGACGCGTCAGCCCACATCAGGAGCATGAATGTACACACCAGGCGCTTCATATCGACCTCCCCTAATATACTTACATTTGAAAGTATATTAGGATGGGCCCGCGCGAACGTCAACGGGCCATGACGGCGAACGGAACGCTTTGGCTCCGGCGCCTCTTGGTGTATTCGGTGCAGACGGCGGGAACGGAACCGGACTATGAAGAAGCGACAATCCAAATCGGCGGCGCGTCGGAGCGGGACCGAGGTCCTGGACCTGGACGACTATTTTCCATACTGGCTCGCTTCGCTGTCGGGTCTGCTGATCCAGCGCCTGCAGGTGCGGCTGGAGGAAAAGACTGGATTGACCATCGCGGAATGGCGGCTGATGGCGGTCGTCGCGTGCAACCGGAATGCGCAAGCGATCGACATCTCGAAACTAACCCGTCTCGATCAGGTCGCCGTCCACCGCGCGGTGAAGGCACTCATGGCCAGGCGACTGCTCCGCCGGGAGGAATGCGCCGACGACAAGCGTCGGAAGCTGCTTCGACTGACGGCGGAAGGCTGGTCCGTCTATGACCAGGTGTTGCCCACCGCACGGGACATCGAGCGCGACCTGCTCGATCTCATGACCGTGCCGGAGCGTAGGAGCCTCAGGAAGCTTCTTGGCGAGCTTTACAGAAAGACCAAGAGCGAAGCGCCATAGGCCGATGGATGGACCTCACTGCCCGCGCGTCAAAACGGCAATGCGATCTCGTATTTGATCTCCTTGAGGATGACGTTGGTCCGGACGTGACGGATGCCGGGAATCCTGAACATGAAATCGTCGAGAAAGCGGTTGTAGGCCGCCATGTCGCTGACGACGACGCGAAGGTGGTAGTCGGCATCGCCCGTGGTCGCGAAACACTCGAGCAGTACGAAGGCGCTGGTGCGTATTCTGCTCGATCAGCGCGACCGCGATCGCACCGATGGTCTCGATACCGCCGGGTTCGTGTCGGGCTATCGCGGCTCGCCGCTCGGCGGCGTCGACAGGGAGCTGTGGCGCGCCAACACCTTTCTGACGGAGCGCCGCATCGAATTCCTACCCGCCGTCAACGAAGACCTCGCGGCGACAGCCGTTCTGGGTTCGCAGCAGGTCGAGACGAATCCCCAGCGGGAGGTCGAGGGCGTGTTCGGCCTCTGGTACGGCAAAGGCCCCGGCATCGACCGCTCCGGCGACGCGCTGAAGCATGGCAATGCCTACGGTTCGTCGCGGCATGGCGGCGTGCTGGTCGTCGCCGGCGACGATCATGGCTGCGTGTCGTCGTCGATGCCCCATCAGTCGGACGTCGCCTTCATGGCGTGGTTCATGCCGACGCTGAACCCGTCGAGCGTCGCGGATTATCTCAGCTTCGGCGAATACGGTTATCCTCTCGTTTGACGAGCACGGCTTCGGCGGCCTTTGTGAAGGCCAAGCGGGCGGTCGTCGTCTATGCTCGAGGGTTGGACTATTTCTCGGACTCTTCTATTGCTCCACAGAAGGCTTACGACCTGCAGCGTCCTTATATGGACCTATGGCTCCGCTTTATTGGTGTTTCGGACATTCGCGAGATTGTTGTTGAGAAGATCCTTTTCGGGTCTGAGGTCGATTTAGAGACGAGAGCTGAAGGAAAGCGGCGGGCAGAGGAGCTGGCATGAGATTTCTGACGCGGTCCCGTCCATGGCCGACTTCCAACAGCCTTGGATCGGAAACTTGCCTCCAGCGGAATCCGCCAGAGCATTTGGGACGATTGAAGAGGTTGTCGTAGGTTCGGAGAACAGCGGCAGCGCTCCCCCCGCCACCAGATTTTCTACGATCTCGTTCGCTCGTTGGTAGCGCTTGTCGCCGCAGACGAGCGCTTAGGCGGCGCTCTCCTTGGCCACTGCGGCAAGGAGACCGCGCGCCCATTTGTGAAGGCCCGACTTGGCGGTTCTTGCGCTCCAGTACATATCGATGCTGATCGGCACGCGGAAGGGCAGGGGCGCGATATGCAGACCGTCCCGCATGGCACGCGCCAGATGATGCGGGATGGCTGCGATGAGACAAGTGCCGGGGATGATGCGCTCCAGACAGTCATGACTTGGCAGCGTGACCGCCGGCTCCAGCACGATGCCCTTGGCCTTGAGGACATCGATGTAGAGCGGCTGCCATTCGCCGTTGTGCGTTACGAAGACATGTTCCGCCTTGCAATATGCTGACAGCGTGATCCGGCCGCGTGCCAGAGGGTTGGCCCGATCCATCACGCACACATAGTGGTCGGTGAGGATGTGACGCCGATAGAAACTGTCGCCGACGATACCGACCGGACCAATGACGATGTCGCACTCATTTTGCTTGAGGTGGACGTTGCCGTGTCCCGCCGCGTCCAGCAGCACGAGCCGTGCGCGCGGCGCCGCGGTCCGAAACCGGACGCTGAACTGCGGAAACAGAGTCTGCCGTTCGTGATGGTTGCAGGAGATCGTCACGGTGCCCTTCGCGACGGCGGGATCGAATTCCGTTGGCGAGGCAAGGCCCTCGATCTCGCCGAGGGTTTGCCGCGCCCACTCCACCAACGCCGCGCACCGGTCGGTTGCGGTGACGCCATTGCCCTGGCGGACGAAAAGCGGGTCACGAAACGCACTGCGCAAGCGCTCGACCGTATAGCTGATCGTGGATTGATTGACGTCGAGCCGCTCCGCCGCGGCGGAGAACGATCGCAGGTCGTACACCAGGACAAGCGTGCGCAGCGCTCCGAAGTCGACAGGATCGAGGGCGGAATTGATCGTCACGGCGTGAGTTCCAGGCGAGGTCCCAACCTGGTCAGCGTATCACAGGTCATGCAAGATTTCGATGATGTCTATTGAGCCTATCGAATTGAGCGGTCGGCGCACGGCCGTTAGCCTGCTCCGAAATAAGCAAGGGAGGAGGAAGATGACGAGCGCTGCACCTGTCATCACGGATATCTCGTATCAGGAACTGCTCGACGATCCCTATCCGATCTTCAGGCGCGTTCGCGACACGGCTTCCGCCGTCTTCGTGGCGGCGGCCAACCTCACGCTTGTCACGCGCTTCGACGACATCATGAAGATCGAGCGCGACCCCGCGACTTACTCATCCGACAACCCGGCTTCCCTGGTCAACAAGGTGATGGGGCCGACCTTCATGCGCAAGGACGGCGCCGAGCACGCCACCGGCCGCAAGGCGATCGAGCCTTCTTTCCGGCCCGGCACGATCAAGGAGCACTGGGCGCCGAAATTCGCCGAAATCTGCGAAGGCTTGATCGACTCGCTGAACGAGGCGGGCGAGGCGGATCTATTCCCGGCGCTCGCCGCACCGATGGCGTCGCTCTCCTTGATGGAGATGATCGGCTTCAAGGAGATGCCATGGGAGACGCTGGCCTTGTGGTCCCAATCGCTGATCGACGGCGCGGGCAACTACTCACGCGATGCCGAGATCGAGCGGAAGGCGATGGAGGCGGGGACCGGAATCGATGCGGCAATCGAGGCGGTGCTTGACCATCACCGCGCCCACCCCAACCCCTCGATCTTGTCGTCCATGGTGCATGCGGATCCGCCGATGCCGATCGAGGAGATCCGGGCCAACATCAAGGTGATCATCGGCGGCGGTCTGAACGAGCCGCGCGATGCGATCCTCACGCTTACCCTCGGCCTGCTGGCAAATCCAACGCAAAGGGAGATCGTTCTCGCCAAGCCGGAGCTATGGCCAACCGCGTTCGAGGAGGCGGTGCGCTGGATCTCGCCGATCGGCATGTATCCGCGCCGCGTCGTCCGCGCCGCTGATCTCTCTGGAGTGGCGCTGCCCGAAGGCATCCAGATCGGTCTCTGCGTCGGAGCGGCGAACCGTGACGACAGGCGCTTCACCGATCCGGACCGGTTCGACATTTTCCGGCCCAAGCAGTCGCACCTGGCGTTCGGTGCCGGTGCGCACTTCTGCGCCGGCACTTGGGTCTCGCGGCAGACCGTCGGCAGGATCGTGGTGCCGATGCTGTTCGAACGCCTCGCCAATCTCCGGCTGCGCGATGACGCTCCGCCTCTCCTTCGGGGCTGGGTATTCCGCGGTCCGGTGTCGCTGCCTGTTCGTTGGGACGCCTGAAGGAGGAGAGATGCCGAAGATCTTATTCGTTGGCGCGGACGGCGCCACCCACGAGGTTGCCGCCAGCGCAGACCAATCGGTCATGGAAGCGGCCCTTGGCGCCGGCGTGCCTGGTATCGTCGCCGAGTGCAACGGCGCGGCCGCCTGTGCAACCTGTCATTGCTACTTCGATCCGGCCTACGCCGGCTGCACCGGCGAAGTCGGCGAGCACGAGAATGAGATGCTGGATTTTACGGCTGCCGAGCGAACGGCCGAGAGCCGCCTGAGCTGCCAGGTGAGCGTCGTGGCGGAGATGGAGGGCATGACTGTACGCCTGCCATCCATGCAATAGACGCACTGCAGGGAAAATCCACATGACCCGCGTCGTCATCGTCGGAGCCGGGCAAGCCGGAAGCTCCGCCGCGTTGAAATTGCGCGGCCTGGGCTTTCGCGGCGCGGTGCAAACGCGTGACAAATCGTTACGGAGGAGGTCGACGATCATAATGTTTTCGGCACGGTCCTTCTCGGACGCATATAGCAATTCAGCGCGGCGCTGGTCTTCCTTCAGAGGAACGCGCGCTCGTGCCCTTGATTGGTCGCGTTTCAACCAGTTGTCCGTCGAGCTTCAGGAATCGTTGCGGCGAGCTAGGAGCCTGTCCCGGTAATGGACTTGGGATCAAGCGAATCGAGTTCTGAGCGTTTTTTTGGAGACAAGTTTCTCCTTAGCGTGCTGCTGCGAGTTTTGTGAGGTTGTGGGCGGTGCAGATCATGGCCCATTCGGCTTTGACCTTGTCGATGCCGCGCAGGAGGAACTGGCGGAAGCCTCTTGCCTGCTTGATCTGGCCGAAGACGGGCTCGACGATCTGTTTTCGCAATCGATACCGGCTTCGATAGCCTGCGCGCTTGAGCTTTGTGCTCATTCTGGCGATCAGCGTGCCGGATTTGAGCTTCCTTTTTGCCGTGGCCGCCTTGGTGCCGTGCTTTTGCCGTCCAGTGGCGACGTAGCCCTCGATCCGGCGTCGAACGAGCGTGCGAAGATTGGCTTGCGAGCAATAGCCCGCATCGGCCGATGCTTCATCCGGGTTCGTCCCGAGATTGGCTTTGATGGCATCGAGCAAGGGTGCGAGCTGCGCCTGATCGCTCGGCGAGTTGGTCAGCGTGTGCGCCACGATGATCTGATGGGCGCCATCGACGGCGGCCTGTGCGTTGTAGCCCTGGATGAAGCCGTTTTTGGTCGGCATCACGCGGCTGTCGGGATCGGTGAAGTTGCGTTGCGCCTTGTCGCTCGGCTCTGCCGTGACAGGCTTGGACTTGCGTCCCGGCCGGCCCCTGCCGCCGTCGCCGGAGCCGTCGTCGTCCGGCTTCGAGGCGGCTTTGGTTTCGGCAGCAGCCTTGGCTTCGGCTTCCAGCGCGGCCTTGCGGAACTCGCTGATCGTGCGGAAGTCCGGACGCTGCATCCCCGTTACTGCCGCAAAATCCAGCCGCTCCTCGCAGCCCCGAGCGATCCTGCGCGACGAGTAGATCCCCTGGCTGTAAGCATAAAGCAGCAGCGCCACCATCATGCCAGGATGATAGGGCGGAAAGCCGCGCTCCTCGTCGTAGGCATCCATGATCGCCGACAGGTCCAAACCCGTGCGAACCGTGTCGCGAACAAAGTGGGCCACGTGCCCGGGAGGCACCAAATCCTGGACCGACGGCGGCAGCAGCCAAACCTGATCAACGTCCCAAGGACGAAATGTCTTGCTCATCCGCCGTTTGAATCACGACGCTTGTGCTTCGTCGAGAAAAATCCGATTACTCGGACAGGCTCCTAGATGCAATGGTCAGTTTGCCGTAGAGCAGGAGGGCCGCAAATGGCGCCGGGTTCAATGACCGCAGCCGACAGAAGAAGGCGAGTGGATCGAACGAGGTCGACAGCCTGGCGCTGAAGCGGTGCGCGATGTTGGTTTGGAAGACGTCTCCCGCCAGAATCAAGTCGATGACGCGCTGCACCGCTGCGATGTAGCGCTCGCTGGTGAAATTCGAATGCCAGGCGCCCGCTGTATTGCAAGAGCCATTCCGCGGGGACTCTGGGCGTACAAGTAGCGCCGCAAACTCATCGGCTCGACGGCGCGCGCTCGCCGCGTCGCGCAGGATCCTGCTCTGGCCACCCGGTTAAAAAGATCCAACATCTCTCGTCGCGATGGTCGTAGGCGATTACCACGTCATAGAAATGCAGGATCGATTGGGGCAATCCCTGACCGGCGATTTCTGGGGGCGGCAATCGCTCGGATGTCCTGTTAAGATCATAGGCAAAAAAGCCGGCCGCGCCCCCTGAAATAGGGGAAGATCGGGGCGATGCTCCTGTGGATACTCGGCGAGAAGGGTGCGAAGAGCTTTCCATGGATCGCCTTCGAGAGCTTCTCCGCCGCAACTCGCCTGTCCGTCGGCAATCGTGTAGGTGCTGAACGGGTCGCAGGCCACGTATGAATACCGCCCGAGTGCCTCGTGCCTCGCTGCGCTATCCAAAAACGTGAGGTTCGGCCAATGTGCGAGGCATCGCATCGCCGTGACAGGATCAATCCAATGTATCTCACGAACATGCATCGAGCTTACGTCACCAACGACGGCGGCCGTGCTGAGAGAGATTCCCTGACTTGTGCTTCCCTTTCCAACGAAGGCAGCTCTCCGCTGGAACCCGCACACCTTTGAATTTGACCGTCAGAATTTACTTCTTACTCTGCTGAAACATTGTAGTCGGCTGCGAATCGTAATTCCCGAAGCGGTCGCACCCGCTCGATCGATTCTTGATATCGATCATGCGCCTTATACGCTGCGAGTTCCGTCTCGTTGTCGAACTCACCATAAACGTCGACGTCGATGTCGTTGCCGAGCTGGTCGGGTTTTCGGTTGCGAGCGACCTCGAGCCGGCGCGCATATGGGATCGTGGTGAGAACCGATAGGCCGTCGATCATTTGATCGATGTCGGCCTTGTCCTTAGCGGTGAATAAGACGATATGGCGAATCATGGCTAGCCGTAGAGTCAGATTTGATGCAGATGGCATGCCTATCTTGCGATCAAGTCTGACGCAACGCTAACGTTACTGAGGCTTCGTGCCAGCAGCGAGACGGCTGGGTTTGCACACAGTGCGACGACATACGATTGCAACGTGAACGCGCCAGATCGGCCATCTCCGATCACGACGCGGGAATCGTGAGGCGCTCAATGGTTTGAATGTGACGCGCGAGCAGGCTGCAGGCTTGATCAACGTCGCGCGTTCGCAGTGCTTGTAGAATTAAGCGGTGATCCTGATTGGACCGCGGTCGCCAGCCGGCACTGCCCATCGCGAACACCAACCGAGAATTTGCAAGCTGCAATTCATCGAGGCTGGCGAGCAGTCGCGGCATGGCGCAGGGCGCCACCAGTGCGTGGTGAAAGGCGCGGTTGGCGGCCTCAAATTCCTGAATCGTCTCGGCATTGTCTGCTTCAATCAGAGCCAACTCGATCCGTGCCAGGTGGGATGGCGTCAGCTTCGGTGCGGCATTCCGCAGCGCGACCACTTCCAGCGCGGCCCGCATCTCGGCAATCTCCTTCACCGAATTGGTATCGAGCGGCGCAACACGCACGCCGCGACGCGGCACAGCAACGACAAGATGTTGGGCTTCTAGCTGCCGAAATGCCTCACGCACCGGGACGTGGCTTGAACTGAATTCCCGCGCGATGTGGTCCTGTCGCAGCGGCAGATCAGGGTGCAGGGCGCCACTGATAATGCGCTCGCCAATGACCTGCGCAATGCGGCTCGCCGTCGTCGCACTCTCATCGGCAGATATCATAGATTATCTATCATAAAATCGAGTGCGTTTGCGTACTGCCCAAGTTAGCATCGATCCTAGCAACGGTCATTGTCATAATCATAGATAATAGCTGATATTATCTATAAAAATGCAGAAAGGGCAGGTCTCATGAGTCATGCCGGGGGAGCGAGGCAGAACGGCAGCCACAAAACAGAACCTGTCCGCCACGACTGGACGCGCTCTCAGGCGGAGGCGCTCTATGGCTTACCATTCGCCGACCTGATGTTTCAGGCGCAAAGCATCCACCGCAGCAATTTCGATCCAAACCACGTCGAGACCGCGAGCCTGCTCAGCATCAAGACCGGCGGTTGTCCGGAGGATTGCGGCTACTGTTCACAGAGCGCGCATTATGACACCGACCTGAAGGCGACGCGCTTGATGGATCAGGCCGATTTGGTCGCGAATGCGCAGCGCGCCAAGGATGCCGGCGCCAGCCGCTTCTGCATGGCAGCGGCGTGGCGCAATCCGAAAGACCGCGACCTCGACCATGTCTGCGAGATGGTGCGCGCGGTCAAAGGTCTCGGCATGGAAACCTGCGTCACGCTCGGCATGCTGACGACTGCTCAGGCCTCACGATTGCATCACGCCGGCCTCGATTTCTACAACCACAACGTCGATACCTCGCCCGAGTTCTACGACAAGATCATCACGACGCGCACCTTGCAGGACCGCATCGATACGCTCGCGCATGTGCGCGACGCCGGCATCAAGCTTTGCTGCGGCGGCATCGTCGGCATGGGTGAGCGCGTCGAGGACCGGCTCGGCATGATCGTGCTGCTCGCCAATCTCCCCAGCCATCCGGAAAGCGTGCCGATCAACCTCTGGAGCGAGGTCAAGGGCGTGCCGGTCAACGAGACGGCGGAGCGTCCCGATCCGATCGCGCTGGTGCGGCTGATCGCGGTCGCCCGCATCCTGATGCCGCGCAGCGTCGTGCGGTTGTCCGCCGGGCGGCAATACATGACCGACGAATTGCAGGCGCTGTGCTTCCTGGCCGGCGCGAATTCGATCTTCATCGGCGATGTGCTCTTGACCACCAAGAACCCGCAGCGCGATCACGATGCGGATTTGCTGGATCGGCTCGGCATCAAGTCCCGTCTCAACCAAGCGAAACAGCTCAACGCGCAGCCGGCGCGCAAACTTAAGTGTAGGTAAAAAATGCAAATTGCTCTGATGAAAGGCAAAATCCATCGCGCCTCGGTGACCCAAGCCGATCTGCACTATGAGGGCTCGATATCGATTGATCGTGCGCTAATGGACGCTGCGGGATTTCTGGTCAATGAGCGCGTCGAAATCTACAACATCGACACTGGCGCGCGCTTTGCCACCTACGTGATAGAGGCGCCCCAGGGGTCAGGCATGATAGGCCTCAATGGTGCCGCTGCGAGACTAGCGATGATTGGAGATAAGGTGATTATCGTAGCATATGCCTCATGTGAGGAGGTCGAAGCGAGAGCATTCACACCGCGTGTCGTGCTGGTCGACGAAGAAAATCGCATCCTACCCAGTTGAAAGCGACGAGGCCTATGCTGAGAACTTTTGCATTTTGCGGCCGTCAAAGACTTTTGCGCGACTGATGGCTTGCCTGGAAGTGAACGATGAATCCAACCCGTGCGGATAAGGTTGCCCGCTATGTCACAGCCTTGGATGCCCTGAAAGACGACAATCGGCTGCGGGGCCTCCAGCCGCGTGCGGGTATCGATTTTGTATCGAATGATTATCTCGCGCTGGCAAGCGCGCCGCGTATGAAACAGGCTGTCTCGGCCGCGCTTGAGGCCGGCACACCGATCGGAGCCGGCGGGTCGCGGCTCCTGCGCGGAAACTGCAAGGAGCATGAAAGTCTCGAAACAGAAGCTGCCCGGTTCTTCGGAGCGGAGACGGCGCTTTTTTTCGGCAGCGGATATGTCGCAAATTTTGCCGTCCTGACGACGTTGCCGCAACGCGGTGATCTTCTCGTTCTCGATTCTCTCGTGCACGCAAGTATTCGTGAAGGCGCACAGGCTGGCCGAGCTGAATTTCGCGAAAGCGCACATAACGACTCCCAGTCGGTCGAAAACACGATTCGCGACTGGCGAGAGGAAGGCGGAAAGGGCCGCGTCTGGATCGTGGTCGAAAGTCTCTACAGCATGGATGGCGATTTCGCGCCGCTCGAAGAGCTCCTTGCGATCGCGGATCGGCATGATGCATTCCTGATGGTGGATGAGGCTCATGCCACGGGCGTCTACGGGGAGCAGGGACGAGGACTCACCGCTCCCTACGAGGGGCGCGAAAATCTGGTGGTCGTTCACACCTGCGGCAAGGCGCTGGGTGCCGCCGGCGCGCTCGTCACCGCAACGCGCGTGCTGCGCGACTTCTTGGTCAATCGCTGCCGTCCGTTTATTTTTGCCACCGCGCCGTCACCTTTGACAGCCGTCGCAGTGCGGGAGGCACTGTTAATCCTGCAGCAGGAACCTGACCGGCAACGGCGTCTGGCCAACCTGGTCGCATTCGCGCATCGGGAGATCGGCAAGCGCGGTGGTCGGAGTCTTTCCGACTCGCAGATTGTGCCATACATCGTTGGCGACAATGCGCGTGCGATGACGCTGGCATCCGCCCTGCAGGCTCGCGGGTTCGATATCCGTGGAATCCGGCCGCCAACCGTGCCGGCGGGCACGGCACGGTTGCGAATTTCCCTGACACTTAACGTCGCAGAGGATGACGTGCGGGCGATGCTCGATGCCTTAATCGAGGAGACGAGAGGCGGAGCTCGATGAGCCGGCGGATCGTGGTCACCGGTACGGACACCGAGATCGGGAAGACGGTCTTCTCTGCAGGGCTCGCCGGTCTCCTCGGCGCGAATTATTGGAAACCGATTCAGGCTGGCCTCGGTGGAGGGACCGATTCCCAGCGCGTCGCGCGGTTGGGCGGGCTCTCCGACGATCGCATTGTGCCGGAGCGTTACCGCCTGGAAACGCCCGCTTCGCCCTATCATGCCGCAGCAATTGAAGGAGTTCGCATCGACGCGGAGTCGCTCGATGTGCCTGATACCGGCGGGCGCCCGCTTGTGATTGAGGGCGCGGGTGGGCTGATGGTGCCGCTTAGTCGCAGCACGCTTTATATTGACATCTTTGCGCGATGGCAGTTGCCGGTCGTGCTTTGTGCGCGCACTGAGCTGGGCACCATCAATCATTCGCTGCTGTCGATCGCGGCGTTGCGCTACCGTGCGATCGAAATTCTCGGGATTGCATTCATTGGCGAAAGAAATTCTGAAAGTGAGAGCGCTATTTGCGAGATCGGACGGGTCCGGCGGCTCGGTCGGTTGTTTCGGCTTTCTCCTCTCACGGCAAACACGCTACAAGCCGCGTTCAATAACTCATTCCGCCGCGATGATTTCAATCGATGATGTCAAAAAAGAAGTCGCCGATCTGGCATCCATTCACGCAGCACGCGCTTCAGGACGAGATGACCAAAATTGTGCGCGGGGAGGGCGCCTATCTTTATACGGCGGATGGCCGTCGCATCATCGATGCGATCGCATCATGGTGGGTCGTGACCCACGGTCATTGCCATCCAAATATCGTCAGCGCCATTCAGAAACAGGCAGAAAAGCTTAACCAGATTATCTTTGCCGGCCACACTCACGAACCGGCCGAAGAGGTTGCCGCTCTGCTTTTGAAACTTGCGCCGCGTGGTCTCGACTACGTCTTCTTCTCCGACAGCGGCTCGACCAGTGTGGAAGTGGCGCTGAAAATGGCGCTCGGTTACTGGCATAACATCGGCAAGCCGCGCGCACGCATTGTCGTAATGCAGCACTCTTATCACGGCGACACGGTAGGGACGATGTCGGTCGGCGCACGAGGCGTATTCAATGCGGCGTACAGGCCGCTGCTGTTCGATGTCACTTCAGTCCCGTTTCCGGTGGTCGGGCATGAACAGGCGACACTCGACGCGCTCGAAGTTGCATGCCGGAATGAAAATCCAGCAGCCTTTATTGTGGAGCCGCTGATCTTGGGCGCGGGCGGGATGCTGATGTATCCCGCCTGGGTACTGAAAGAGATGAAGCGGATTTGCGAAGCGTCGGACGTCCTTTTCATTGCGGACGAGGTCCTGACCGGCTGGGGCCGCACGGGGACATTGTTCGCTTGCGAGCAGGCTGATGTGTCGCCGGATATCGCCTGCTATTCCAAAGGTCTCACGGGCGGGTCGCTTCCGCTCGCGGTAACACTCTGCCGCGCCGACATCTTTTACGCGCACTATTCGAAAGATCGTACGCGCACGTTCTTCCACTCGAGTTCATATACGGCGAATCCAGTGGCGTGTGCCGCCGCAAAGGCGAACCTAGATCTTTGGCAAAATCAGGAATCTAGCGAGCGGGTAGCTTCCGTTGTTGCGATGCAGGAACAGGGAATTGGGCCGTTCCGCGCCGACGCGCGTTTCAAAAACGTCCGGCGGACTGGCACCATTACGGCACTTGATCTAAAGGTGCGCGATGGAGGGTACCTCGCCTGCATCGGTCCGAAGCTTCAAGCCTTCTTTAACAGTCGAAATCTTTTGCTGCGTCCTCTCGGCAACACGATCTATGTCATGCCGCCTTATTGCGTCACGGCGGCAGACCTCGAGGAGATATACGCCGCCATCAGCGATGCAGCCGACGCGCTGGCTTGAAAGAGAACTAGGGGCGCTTAATTTGTCGCAACGCAGCTGCCACGTTTTTTGCGGCGAACTCAGTCGTCGCCGATGGACGCAGAACAACCTGCTTCATAGTGAGAGTACTGTTCGGATGAGTTCAAGTTCGCGCAATCGTCTCATAAACGAATATGAAACCGAAGAAGAGGAGAGAACGTGAGTTCGGAGTTACCAAAAAAAGCGCTAATGCCGCCGGACATCTTGGCAAGAAAGGGCGAGCTGCCGATCGTCTGCTTAACCGCCTATACCACACCAATCGCTTTGTTAGTTGATCAACATTGTGACGTGGTACTGGTGGGCGATAGCGTGGGAATGGCTCTTCACGGCCTTCCATCGACGCTCGGCGTTACTCTCGACATGATGATCTTGCATGGGAAGGCGGTCCGCCGCGGAATTAGTCGAGCTCTTATGGTCGTTGATTTGCCCTTTGGAGCATATGAGGAAAGCAGAGAACAAGCATTCCGGAGTGCCGCGCGAGTGATGGCTGAAACCGGGTGTGCGGCTGTCAAGCTTGAGGGCGGTGAAAACATGGCGGAAACGGTTCGTTTCCTAACGGCACGTGGCATTCCGGTGATGGCTCATATTGGCCTTACTCCGCAGAGCGTGAACGCATTCGGTGGTTACAAGGTGCAAGGTCGAGGCCCCGATGGCGAGAGGATCATGCGAGATGCGGTCGCTATCTCGGAGGCCGGTGCGTTTGCCGTCGTTCTTGAAAAGGTTGCTGAATCATTGGCCCGCCTGATTACAGGAAAGATCCCCATTCCGACTATTGGGATTGGCGCATCTGTTGCGTGCGACGGTCAGATTCTGGTCACGGACGACATGCTTGGTATTTTCACGGATTTCCGCCCGAGGTTCGTTAAGCGCTACGCGGAACTCGGGCGAGATGCCAACCAGGCGATCGCCATGTATGCAGCTGAGGTGCGCACCAGGCAATTTCCGACATCAGAGCATGTCTTCGGTGATGCGCCTCAGAAATCCGCGAAATAGTCGATACCGCAGTTCCGGAGCTTTCCGCCGATCCTTTCGGGCAGACGATCGGAGAAAATATCGTAGGTTCGGCCGACGTGTGGGAAAAGCGGTAGCGCTCCCCTGACCGTGTAGGCGCGTGCGGATTGGGGACGGGCCCTTCCGGGCCGCACGGCACATGGATACGCCACCTAGTTGGGTCATGGTGGCCGGTCAGTAATTGAGGAAAAGGACGTGCATGGGGCTCGCAAGCGCCATTCCGACAAAGAGAAATTCCGTAGTGATCTCAATCGCCCAGAAAGCTGCGAAATCTCGGAACAGCGTTTGAAAACATTGCGAAAATTCTAAGTGTCTGTCCGGGAACATCTTGAATCATCGGAATCATTTGTGATTCAAGGGTGGCGGTCCGATTCGAAGGGGCGCCCATGTGGACGAAGGAGAACCGCGGTCGTTACGACCGAAGCCGGCTACGCTATCCAAGCGATTTGACTGATGAGGAATGGGCGTTGGTGGAGCCGCTGATTGCGCCAGCCAAGCGAGGCGGCAACAAGCGCACGGTCGATGTGCGCGAGGTGATCAATGGCCTGATGTATGTGCTGAGCACCGGTTGCCAATGGCGAGCGATCCCGAAGGACCTGCCGCCACGCAGCACGGTGCACGACTATTTTGACTTGTGGGCTTGGAACGGCACGCTCGATCGCATCCATCACGCGCTCTATGTACAATGTCGAGAATTGGCTAACCGAGAACCCAGCCCGAGCGCCGCCATCATCGACAGTCAAAGCGTCAAGAGCGCGGAAAAAGGGGGGCGTGGATCGACCCGCATGGCTACGATGCGGGCAAGAAGATCAAGGGCAAGAAGCGCCACATCCTAGTCGATACTCAAGGCTTGCTGCTCCACGCCCTCGTGCATTCGGCGGACATCCAGGATCGTGACGGTGGGGTGCTGGTGATGGCCACGCTGTTTGGCCTGCATCCATTCCTGCTGAAGCTCTATGCTGACGGCGGCTATCAGGGGCCGATCTTTCCGCCGTTCGCAAAATCCTCCGGCAAATCGACGTCGAGATAGTCAAGCGCTCCGATACAGCAAAGAGTTTTGCGATCTTGCCCAAGCGATGGATCGTCGAACGCACCATCGCCTGGCTCAACCGCTGCCGCCGTTTGGCCAAGGATTGGGAGTGCCTCAACCGAAAGGCATTGGCGTTCTTGCGCCTCGCCTCAATCCGCCTCATGCTGCGAAAGCTCTGCCAAAAAACAGCATGATCCCGGACAGACTCTAAGTGTCTGTCCGGGAACATCTTGAATCATCGGAATCATTTGTGATTCAAGGGTGGCGGTCCGATTCGAAGGGGCGCCCATGTGGACGAAGGAGAACCGCGGTCGTTACGACCGAAGCCGGCTACGCTATCCAAGCGATTTGACTGATGAGGAATGGGCGTTGGTGGAGCCGCTGATTGCGCCAGCCAAGCGAGGCGGCAACAAGCGCACGGTCGATGTGCGCGAGGTGATCAATGGCCTGATGTATGTGCTGAGCACCGGTTGCCAATGGCGAGCGATCCCGAAGGACCTGCCGCCACGCAGCACGGTGCACGACTATTTTGACTTGTGGGCTTGGAACGGCACGCTCGATCGCATCCATCACGCGCTCTATGTACAATGTCGAGAATTGGCTAACCGAGAACCCAGCCCGAGCGCCGCCATCATCGACAGTCAAAGCGTCAAGAGCGCGGAAAAAGGGGGGCGTGGATCGACCCGCATGGCTACGATGCGGGCAAGAAGATCAAGGGCAAGAAGCGCCACATCCTAGTCGATACTCAAGGCTTGCTGCTCCACGCCCTCGTGCATTCGGCGGACATCCAGGATCGTGACGGTGGGGTGCTGGTGATGGCCACGCTGTTTGGCCTGCATCCATTCCTGCTGAAGCTCTATGCTGACGGCGGCTATCAGGGGCCGATCTTTCAGTCCGCCGTTCGCAAAATCCTCCGGCAAATCGACGTCGAGATAGTCAAGCGCTCCGATACAGCAAAGAGTTTTGCGATCTTGCCCAAGCGATGGATCGTCGAACGCACCATCGCCTGGCTCAACCGCTGCCGCCGTTTGGCCAAGGATTGGGAGTGCCTCAACCGAAAGGCATTGGCGTTCTTGCGCCTCGCCTCAATCCGCCTCATGCTGCGAAAGCTCTGCCAAAAAACAGCATGATCCCGGACAGACTCTAAGACTTCCAAGCTGAATACCGTCTGCCACCAACATTAAGTGGCTGCTCAAGCCGCTGCTTCGAATAGCAATTTGAGATGGTTGCGCCTCCCCGCAACCATCGATTTTTGCAAGGCGGCAGAGGCCGATCTGGACGGCCATCCATTCGGAGCGTTCGTGTGTTTCGACCTCGCCACCGAAGCTGCCGACCGAGCGCGTTCGCGAGCAGCGACTCTACGCACGCCGCCGCCAGCGAACACGGGCGAGCGATTCGTTCGACTGGACCAGAGGCGTGCGCACGAACTCTGGGCATGTGACGTCTGCGCCCACGCCATCCTTGGCACCTTCTTTGCCGACAACGTTGGCCGGACCAATCAAACCATGCTTGGCGGTCACATATGGCGCCTTGGCGCCGATGCTTCTTTGGAATGCGCTGAACCCATATAAATACGCTACCGCCTCGGCCGTCTTGTACATCTCGCGCAGTGTGGCGTGCGTCGTAAGAAAGGCGCCGTCCAGATGAATGGCGAGCATCTGTTTCCATTTCGCGAAGTAGAACTCGCCGACCGGCGCCACGATCTGGATGCCCGCCTTCGAATACGGCGACCGCTCGGGCGATGCCGGCGTTCACCTGCTCTTCGTTTGTCACGTCCTTCTCGACGCTGACCGCGGGCTTATTCGACCCGCCTATTTCGACCGCCGCGGCTAACTCGAAGTGGCTGAAAGCACAATTTAGTCAGTATATATTGGAATTGTGGCGCTTGATTTACGCCCGAAGGCTCCAAGTCCCTCAATCTTCCTCGTTATTTTCCCTTCATTTGTATTGCGTGACGCCAATTTCAGAGCGTTGCGCTTTGAAATAATGAGATGTATACTGATGAACTCGGGAAGCTGCTTTGGAGAGCGGTAATGGCTTGGCGCGAGGTGATTTCCCTGGATGAACTTCATCCAGACACGGTGAAGGGTATCGATGTAGACGGTACGCCTGTTGCGTTGTATCGACTTGGCGACGACGTCTTCGCTACCCACGGCATCTGCACGCACGCTCTCGCATTCCTTGCCGACGGGTTCTTCGAAGACGGTAAGATCGAATGTCCTCTGCATCAGGGGCTGTTTGACATTCGGTCCGGGAAAGCGCTTTGCGCGCCCTTGACAAAGGATATCCAAACTTTTGCGGTTAAGGCCGAAAATGGCACAGTATTCGTCGACCTTGATGCTGTCGCCGGCAAAGTCCCCGACACGATTGCGAAGGCTCCGCAAGAGGATTCCATTACTTGCCAGGAACAAGATCCCGTCGTCGTGGTTGGAGCGGGACAGGCTGCTGCCGCAGCGATCAGGGCGTTGCGTGCGTCGGGTTTTTCGGGGCCGGTCAAGCTCGTCGGAAGCGAGCGGCACCTTCCATACGAGCGACCTCCCTTGTCCAAGGATATCCTGCTCGGGAAGGCAACGATCGAGTCGTGCATTCGTCTGCCCGTTACCGACATCGACGACCTGAAAGTCACTACCCATCTCAATCGCCGCGTCGTGGGCGTCGACGCGGAGGCAAGGACGATCCGTCTCGAGGACGGGACCGAGTTCCGGTACGCAGCGCTACTTCTAGCGACCGGTGGCGTTCCTCGCCGCCTCGACATCCTGGGCGGTGACCTTCCGGGCGTTCATTACCTGAGGACCATCGAGAATGCGACGGCGATCGCCGCATCGTTCTCCACGGCGAAACGCATCGTCATCATCGGTGGCGGCTTCATCGGCATGGAACTGGCGTCGGTTGCATCGTCGCTGGGCAAGTCCGCGGTCGTGCTGGAGCGTGAGGCCGAGCTTCTTGCCAGGGTTCTGCCGGCTCCATTGGGGCGAACCTTCCGGACGCTTGCTGAAAACCACGGCGTGACCGTGCGATTGGCGACTTCCGTTCAGGCAATCGATCGCACCGGCGTTGGTCTGACGGTTAGGACGTCGGCCGGAGATTTCGACGCGGATACCGTCTGCATCGGCGTTGGCCTGGTCCCGGAGACGGCACTGGCCGCGGCAGCGGGCTGCGAAGTTGACGGCGGCGTCGTGGTCGATAGCGAACAGCGGACGAACGTGCCGGGCATCTGGGCGGCCGGAGACTGCGCGCTTCACCATTCGCCGGTTCGGGGCCGCCGGGGCCGTCTCGAAAGCTGGCACAATGCCGAAGAGCAGGGCGCGGCCGCAGGAAAATCGATCGCGGGGTGCGCTCCCGAAGTCGTGGCCGCGCAACAGCCTTGGTTCTGGACCGAACAGTTCGGCCTCAACATCCAGATCCTTGGCGTATCCGCAGCCGACGACCGGGTCGCGGTGACAGGCCGGGATGGTGAAAGCGGCGCCGTCTACAGGACGGTCGATCCTGCAACCGGCAAGCTGACGAGCGTCATCGCATTTTCAGATCCGGGCGCGATCCGACAGGCACGCAAGGATTTCGAGAAGGGCGGCAGCTTCGATTCTGCCAAGGTCAACGCGGTATTTCTTGAAGACAAGGTCAATGAGGAGAAGCGTCCCGTGCAAGCCGATTCATCGACGAGTTCGAAAAACTACGTCTGGCCGGGGGAGGGTCTGACGCGCGTTCCCGACTGGGTTTACACCGACCAGTACATCTACGAACGGGAGATCGAAAAGATCTTCCACGGCCGAACTTGGAATTACGTGGCGCTGGAAAGTGAGGTGCCGAACACCGGCGACTTCATCCGTTCGAACGTCGGCCCGACACCCGTCGTCGTGTCGCGCGCGGAGGATGGTTCCATCAACGTGTTCGAAAACCGTTGCATGCACCGCGCCGCCGAGTTTTGCCGGGACCTGAGCGGCAACGCCAAGGAATTCGTCTGCCCCTATCATCAGTGGTCCTACGACCTGAAGGGAAATCTCGCCGGCATACCGTTCCGGCGCGGCGTCAACGGGAAAGGTGGAATGCCCGCGAGTTTCAAGCCCTCGGAGCACGGCCTGAAACGCCTCAAGGTGACGGAGCATCGCGGCGTGGTCTTCGCGTCGTATTGCGAGGATATGGAGCCGCTGGCCGACTATCTCGGACCAGAGATCCTGCGCGAATTCGAGGCGACGTTCGACGGACGCAAGCCGAAGGTCCTGGGTCATTATCGTCACAGCCTGCCGGGCAATTGGAAGCTCTACCACGAGAATTTGAAAGACCCGTACCACGCGACGCTTCTTCACACGTTCCTGGTCACGTTCGGATTGCTGGTTGCCGGCAACAAGTCGTCGATGATCGCGGACAGTTCGGGCCGTCACGGCGTAATGGCCTCTGCGAAATCCGATGCGAGCAAGCTCACCAGCGAGACAAAGAAGGAAATGCGCGCATACAAGGAGGGCATGACCCTCGAAGAGCCGCGCTTCATGGACTTCGTGACCGAGTTCGATAGTCCCTGGTCCGTCACGATGTCGACGATCTGGCCTAACCTCATCGTACAGCGCGAGATGAACACGCTTGGCGTCCGACAGATCGTGCCGACAGGCCCGAACGAATTCATCATGAAATGGACGATGTTCGGTTTCGAAGGCGACGACGAGGAGATGACTCGGCACCGGTTGCGGCAAGGCAACCTCATGGGACCGGCCGGATTCCTCGGACTCGAGGATAACGAAGCGATCAAGTTCGTGCAGGACGGTATGATCAGCGTGCCCAATGGCCAGCACGTCGTCGAACTCGACCCCGGAGTGATGGGGACGTCTGACACTCTTATTTCCGAAGCGTCGATCCGCGCGATGTACCAACATTGGCGCAGCGCAATGGATCTCTGATCAATAAACACGGGATCAATTCTTCATGTTGGCTAAAAACCCACGGCTTTCGAACGACGAGCAGATCAGTGCAATGCTTCTGCGCTACGAGATCGAACAGTTCAACTCCGTCTACGCTTCGGCGCTCGACGACCAGCGCTTGGCCGATTGGGCAGAGATGTTCACGGAGGACGCGAGTTACGTTGTCCTCTCGCGCGAGAATGAGGACCGCGGTCATCCCGTCGGCCTGATCTACTGCGAAAACCGCGGCATGATACGAGACCGGGCGTTCGCGCTCAAGAAGACCGCGATGTTTGCACCGCGCTATCTTCGTCATATGATCAGCAACGTCCAATTGACGGGCGAGGCCGACGGCGGGGGCATCCGCGCCCGTTCGAACTACCTTGTCCTTCAAGTACTGTTCGACAGGCCGGACGCGACAATCCATCAGGCAGGCACCTATAACGATATTTTCCGGCGGACCGAGGTTGGACTTAAGCTGGCGCAGCGCCGCTGCGTATACGACAATCTGCTCGTGCCTAACGCGCTCTGCATTCCGGTGTAGCGGAGGGCGGTATCGTTCCGGCCGCCTCCAATTCCCGCACCGCCTGATGGAGATCACCGATGAGTAAGCAAGAAACATCAGGCGAGGGAATTGGCGCCCGCGTTCGACGTAAGGAGGATGCGCGGCACCTTCGAGGACGCGGTCAGTTCGTCGGCGACTACCACATGGCCGGGCTGCAGGAAGTGGCCTTCCTGCGCAGCCCGATGGCGCACGCACGCGTCGTGTCCAAGGTCAAATCTCCGGACCATGCCGCCCGCACGTTCTTCAGCGAGGATCTGACCGGCGTCTCGCCAATCGTCACCCAGTCTTCAATTCCAGGCTACAAGTCGTCGAGCTACCCGATACTGGCCATGGAGAAAGTCCGCTTTGTCGGCGAACCTGTTGCGATGTGCGTGGCAAAGACGAGGGCCCTCGCGGAGGACCTGATCGAGCAGATCGAGGTCGAATACGAGGAGCTTCCGGTCATCGCGTCATGCACCTCGGGGCGGCGTAGCGATGCCGTTCTTTTGCATGAAAAGTGGGGCGACAACCTGTTTCTCGAAGCCCATTTCGATAGCGGCGTTGAGGAGGTCATAGCGAAGGCTCCGGTCTCGATCGAACTCGATATGGCTTGCTCTCGCCAAGCTATGCATCCGATGGAAGGCAAGGGTGTCATGGCATGGTGGGACTACCGCGCAGGAATGCTCGTAGTACATCCGTCGACACAAGTGCCGCACTTGATCCGGGCGGGCCTTTCCGAGGTCACGGGCATTCCTCAAGCGATCATCCGGGTGGTAGCGCCCGATGTAGGCGGAGGTTTCGGCTACAAATGCCTGTTGCAACCGGAGGAGGTTGCCATCGCATGGCTGGCCTATACCTTCAAAAAACCGTTCAGGTGGACCGAAGACCGCCGTGAACATCTCGTGGCAGGCGCCAATGCGCGGCAGCACGAGTACAAGATCAAGGCCTATGCCGACGAATCAGGACGGCTTCTGGCCTTGGATGCCGAGGTTTCGGTTGACACGGGCGCGTATTCGGTCTGGCCGTTCACGGCCTGCCTGGAAGCGGCGCAGGCCGGCGGCAACCTTCCGGGTCCGTATCACCTGCCGGCATACCGCTGCAGCACTTATTCGGTAGCCACTAATAAGCCGCCATTTGCCCCATACCGGGGTGTCGCTCGTCCCGGCGTGTGCTTCGCCATGGAGCAGGTAATCGACGCGGTGGCAAAGGCTGTCGGACGCGAAGCCTGGGAGGTCCGGCGCGATAATCTGGTCCGTGCCGACGCGATGCCTTACACGAACATTACAAAGAAGCACTACGACTCGGGCGACTACCCGGGAGCGCTTGTCGCCGCCAAAGACATGATCGGACTGGAGGCCTTTCGCAGCGGGCCGAATCGTGACGAAAAGGGCCGTTACCTCGGCATCGGTTTCGCCAGCTTCACCGAGCAATCCGCGCATGGCACGAAGGTTTTCGCTGCCTGGGGGCTTCCGCTCGTTCCGGGCTTCGACCAGGCACACGTCAAATTGACGCCGGATGGCGCGCTCGAGGTCAAGGCTGGCATTCACACCATCGGGCAAGGGCTTGAAACCACGCTGGCGCAGATCGCCCACGAGCAGACCGGCGTGCCTATCAAGGACATCCGCGTGACTCTCGGAGACACAGCTAACACGCCGTTCTCGACGGGCGCCTACGCCTCCCGCGGAATCGTCATGTCGGGCGGCGCGGTGTCCCGCGCCGCCGAGGTCGTTGCGAAGCGCATCAAGGCCATTGCCGCGCACCTGCTGCAAGTCGACGCCGAGAGCGTGAGTTTCGCTGAGGGGCGAATATATTCGGGTAACGCCAGCGTCAGCTATGCGGATATCGGACGCGCCTGGTACCTGCGCCCTGATCAATTGCCGGAGTCTGTCGACACAGGGGGCCTCGAGACGACTGAAGGATACAAGCCGCTGGTCGACAGCGGCGTGTTCTCCTACGCAACCCACGCGGCGAAGATCGCCGTCGATCCGGAGACCGGTCTGGTGGCGATCCTCGATTATGTGATCGTCGAAGACTGCGGCCGGATGGTAAATCCCATGATCGTGGAGGGCCAGACCTACGGTGGCGCGGCGCAGGGCATCGGCACGGCACTGTTCGAAGAAAGCCCCTACGACGACAACGGTCAGCCGCTCGCATCGACGCTACTCGACTACATCTTGCCGGGGCCGACCGAACTGCCGAAATTCCGGATCGAGCACCGGGAGTCGCTGTCACCCTATTCCGCTCACGGCATCAAGGGAGTCGGCGAGGGGGGTGCAATCGCCCCTCCGGCCGCCATCGTCAATGCTATTAATGACGCGCTGTCGCCTCTGAACGCATCCGTCCGGACAGTACCCGCCAGCCCTGAGCGCATCCGGACCGCGATCCGCCGAGCCAGCCGGCCGACGTCGGCCGAAACCGTACTGGCTGCCGAATGAAACCGGCAGTCTTCGACCTCAAACATGCACGCAACGTCGGCGACGCGGTGGAAATTCTCGCCGGGTCCGACGGGAACGGCAAGGTGATGGCCGGCGGACAGTCGTTGGGGCCGATGCTCAATCTGCGGCTGACGCGGCCGAAGCTTCTCGTTGATATCAAGCGCGCCGAGGGTTTTCGGGAATTCGCGGCCGACGACAAGGTGTTCTCGATCGGCGCGGGTTGGACGCACGGCGAGATCGAAGACGGCATGATCGAAGATCCTACCCAAGGGTTGCTGAAGTTCGTCGCCCACGGCATCGCTTACCGCGCGGTGCGCAACCGCGGTACGATGGGCGGAAGCCTCGCGCACGCCGATCCCGCGGCGGACTGGGTGACGACGCTGGGAGCGCTTGGCGCCACGATCGTCGCCCAGGGCACGGCGAAGCAACCGAAGCGCTACGCGGCGGAGACGTTCGTCGAAGGCGCCTTTATGACGAAACTGGCCGAGAACGAAGTGATCGTCGCGATCGAAGTTCCGCGGCTCTCCCCGCGCGCGAAATGGGCCTATTACAAGATCTGCCGCAAGACCGGCGAGTTCGCCAATGCGATCGGCGTTGCGATCCTCGACCAAAAGACCGGCATGACAAGAGTACTCGCGGGCGCGACCGACGGTTCGCCCGCGGTGCTCCCGAGGACGGCCGTCCGATTGGCCGAGGCCGGCCCCGAGGCCGCGTGCCTGCTGGTCGCCGACGAATTGGAAGAAATGCTTCCGAATTCGAATGCCGATACGCGCGAGCTCCATGCCGTCGCCGTACGGCGCGCCCTGATGCAGATCGTCAAGGAGCACGACTGAAATGGTTCGAGTGTCGATGTCGGTGAATGGCGACGCGGTGATTGCGGAGGTCGAACCGCGAACCCAGCTTGCCGACTTCCTGCGTAACGACCTTCAACTGACCGGTACGCATCTGGGTTGCGAGCAGGGCGTTTGCGGGGCCTGCACCGTGATGGTGAACGGCAAGATGCAGCGTTCCTGCATCACGTTTGCTTCGGACTGCGAAAGCGCTCATGTCACGACGATCGAGGGATTCGACGATGACCCGACGATGATCGAACTCAGGGATGCGTTTTCCGAATTTCATGCGCTCCAGTGCGGGTTTTGCACGCCCGGAATGCTGACGACTGCTCGCGACATCGTGCTGCGGCTCGGCGACATTCCGGAAAGCTGGATTCGGGAGGAACTCTCCGGAAACATTTGCCGCTGCACCGGATACGTCGGCATCGTGGAAGCCGTGAAAAAGGTCGCCGCGGGAAAGGTACCTAACGCGGTGGCGGCCTCCGCCGCGGTCGCCGCGAAGAAATTCGACGGCTTAAGGCCGGCACCCGTCACGCCGGCGCCGCGTGAGAAGGCCAAGCCAAGTTCCGGACAGGCCTCGACGCCGGCGACGGCCGCCGGCCAGATCGACGGCGGTATCTCCATCGAGGAGCGCATCCGTGTCGGAGCCACGCCGGAGCAGGTATGGAATGTCCTTTCAGACCTTCGACGCGTCGTACCATGCGTTCCGGGGGTCGAGATCACCACGCTCGAGGGTGAAAATCTCACGGGCAAGGTGAAAATGGCACTTGGACCGATCAAGGCGTCCTTCAGCGGTCAGGCTACCGTTGGGATGGACGATGCCAAGCGTGAAGGATGGATGACGGGCAAGGGCCGCGACTCTGGTCTTGGATCTTCCGCCGAAGGTGCCGCGCGATGGAGGGTCGTCAATGGCGGCAACAACGACTCGGTTGTCGCAGTCACATTGACCTGGAAACTGAGCGGGGCCCTCGCCCAGTTCAACCGGGCAGGCCTTGTCCAGGACATCGTGCGCCGTCTCGCGGCGACGTTCGCCGCAAATCTGGAGGCGACCATCACTGGCACCGCGCCGCCCGCCCAGGCGGGCGCAGTGTTGGGAGGCTTCGGACTGATTTGGTCGATTCTCAAGGCTCGCTTTTCGCGGCGATAGTGTCTTCCGGCTTAGGTCGCTCATGGGCACAGGCTGAACCCGGAAACGATCGAAGATGTTCAGCACGGCGTCGGCGTGAAACAACCGATTGCGACTCATGTCTTCCGGAACGGAAAGTATGCCGGCCTTGAGCAGTTCTCGCGCGGCAGTATTTGCGCTGGCGAAGCTTATGCTGAGTTCCTCATTCGCGTCTCGTACCGTGAAAACCGGCTTAAGTTGGCGGGTCAATGCCCTGTCGCGCGTTTTGAGCTCACGTGCCAAGGAAGCGCCAACCGTTCGGCCATATCCAGGATACCGATCAGAACGACGCCGAGAACCGACAAAATGAGGATGGCGGCGAATACGCGGGGCGTATCGAAAGACCCTTGCGCGGTGAGGATAACAAAGCCGAGTCCCCGCTGCGAGGAGACGAATTCGCCCACGATGGCACCCACTAACGCGAGCGACATCGCCACCTTCAGGCTCGCGAATATGTGGGGCAGGGCGCAGTACATCTTAATGCGCAGCAACACCTTCAGACGGGATCCCCGCAAAGCCTTCCCAAGATCGATCTGATCCGGCGACACGGACCGCAGACCGAGCGCCGTTCCAATCACGACCGCAAAGACTGCGATCAGAAAGGCGATGGCGACCTTCGGCGTGGCTCCGGTTCCGAACCAGATAATGAAGAGTGGTGCTATCGCCACCTTTGGTACGCTGTTGAGAGCGATGAAAAGGGGGAAGAGCATCCGGTCCAGAAGCGTCCACTCGACGATGACAATGGCGAACAGGATTCCCGCGACCGTCGCGAGCGCGAACCCCAACAGCGTGATTCCGATCGTGTAGGCTGTCTGCTCGGCGAACCAGATCGGCTCCTTCGAGAGTTCCGAGATGATGAGCGAAGGGGCCGGAAAGAAGACAGGCCGTACATGTCCAATTTGGACCACCAATTCCCACGCCAGGACGAAAATGAGGGCTCCCACGAATGGTAAAGCGGCGCGAACGACGGGTGAGGTAGCTTTCATGATAACTCCTGTGCAACGAGTTCGTTGTTTGGCGCATCAATCGTGAATGAGGCCCATTTTCTCGAACAGCCCGCGGATGTGCTGGGTGTATTTGGCGAATTGGGGCGTTTCGCGCACGGCAAGTTTTCGTTCCGCGGGAAGGTCGAGAACCATGTCTTCCACGATCGTTCCCGGACGGGGACTGAACACGACGACGCGAGTGGACAGGAAGACAGCCTCGGTAATGCTGTGCGTGACGAAGACCACCGTCATTCGCTGCCTGGCCCAGAAGTGATGAAGATCGACGTTCAACTGGTCGCGGGTAAGTGCGTCCAGGGCGCCGAACGGCTCGTCCATGAGAAGCAGCCGCGGATCTAGAAGGAGGGACCTGCAGATCGCCGCACGCTGCCGCATGCCGCCAGACAATGCATTCGGATACACGCCGGCAAAATCCTTGAGTCCGACCATCGCGAGAAGCTCGCGCGCCCGTCCTTCATACGCCTTCTTGTCGAGCCCTCCGAAGTCCGCCGGCAGCAGCGTGTTGTCGAGTATGTTGAACCAGTCCAGCAGCGCGTCGCGCTGGAACGCTATGCCGAGCCGCTCCGGCGGACCTTCGATCTTCGAGCCGTCCAGCAGGAGTGATCCCGCCGTCTGGGTCTCCAGTCCGGCAAGGCACCTCAGCAGCGTGCTCTTGCCACACCCGCTCGGTCCGAGCAGGCTCACGAATTCCCCCTCGGCGATATCGATCGATATGTTGTCGATCGCCGTGAGCGGATTTGTGCCTCCGAAGCGCTTTACGATTCCGGATGCCGAGATAAGGGGGGCCGGGGCGTTACTTGAGTTCACGGGCGACCTCCTGAACCAGACGATCGTCGATCAGGTCGTTCGTGTAGAAGAAGCCGGGCGGGTCGATACGATCGATCAGTTCTGCCTGCTTGAGCGTCTCCACCGACTTTTCCCAATCGGTGTCCGTCATCAGGCCGATCGTCTTGCCTTGAGTGGCAGGAGTGACGACGAGGCCCTTCAAGGTCTCGATCTGACGACGCAGCACGACCGGATTGAGCTTGGCCTGCGGTCGCGCATCGATGATCGCCTGGACTGCCTCGTCTTCATGGCCGTCGAAGATGTACGTCCAGCACGCCGCCGTGATGCTCGCGAACCTCTTCAGTGCATCGCCCTTGCTGGCGATGGAGGCTTCGGTAGCGAAGAGACCAAAGCTCGGTAGATCGAAACCGTAGTCGCTGAAGCGGATCGTCTTGGTCGGTCTTTGCTGTTCGAGAACCGGCTGCATAAAGGGTGCCGATGAGAATGCGCCGTCTACTCGGCCCGAGATATAGAGGCCGCCCTTGTTCGCGGCATCGACGTTCGTTAATTCAACGTCCGTGCGCTTCAGACCTCCTTTGGCGAGAAACCGATCGAGAAACGGCGTCTCCAACGATCCTGCGGTGAATGCAAGCTTCTTTCCCTTCAGGTCTCGCGGCCCGTCGATGCCGAGATCGGTGCCCACCATCAATCCGATATCGTTCCGCCTGATAAAGTTGGCGATGGCCCGGATCGGAAGTCCCTTCGAACGGGCGATCGCCATCGTGGCGAGAGATGCATGGCCGAGGTCGTAGGTACCATTTCCCACGATCTGCACGGTGGCGACGGAGCCGTTACCGTCTTCCAGCGCAACGTCCAAACCATGGTTGGTGAAGAGCTGCTTCTTCGCCGCCAGATGGAATGGTGCTTGAACGCCCCAAGGCGTCCAGTCCAGGCGTACCTTGAGGGTGTCCGCCGCGTGGGCATTGTCGGCAACAGCCGCCGAAAGTGAAAGAACCGCCAGAAGATAGATTGCCGAGAGAACCCGCATTGACGCCTCCCTTTTTGAATTGGGGGAAACCTACATGCAGGAAGAGAGGCATTACAAGCACAATTACGATGTACACTGATTAAATTAGTGCCCATTAGTGGGCGTAAGTCTGGTCAGTCGTCCAGGTCGGGAGCTCGCTTGCGGCTCTTCGTGTCCGAGGCTGCGTCCGGCAAACCGTACTTGCTATTTCCTTCGATAAGTTCAGTCAGCATTGCAAGAAAGGCTGCTCGAAACTCCGGCCGCAGCGGCAATAACAGGCGGTCCTGCGCGCGTCGCATACTGTCGTACATCTCCTCGGCGACGCTCTCTCCTTCTTTGGTTAGGAACGCTACCATCGAGCGTCCGTCGGTCTTGCTTCTCTCGCGGCGCACAAGGCCGCGTTCGGACAGGCGCTTCAAAACATCTGCTACGTTGGTGCGATCAATGCCGACTTCTCCGCCCAGCGTCACCTGGTCGATACCGGGATTGGCAAGCAACGTGGATATGAGCCCGTACTGCACCGGAGTGATGGCAAACGCCTGACATTCTTCGAGAAATATCGCGGAATGTATCTGGTGCAGGCGCCGCACAAGGTACCCGGGCCGGGCGCTTAGGGGCATTCGCGGCGACCCTTCCGCCTTCGGTTCCGGTTTCGGCGACTTGTTGGTTTGCTTCTTCGACAACGTCAGATCCTTCCATTCTTTAGGCGGCGGCAGCCCCAAAATCAGGCGCGCGGCCTATTGACTCCCGTCGCTTCGGGGTCATAATTACTCAGTGTACGTCGTTTTATTGCGGGCGATACTGTTCGCTTCAGGGCCCGTACGAAAAAAGAGCCAATAAGCGATCGGCCTTTACCGCCAACGGAGGGTAGCTCATGCGCAGATTCACGTTTCCCGTGCTCGCACTAATACTAGTGCTCGGACAAACGTCCGCCAAGGCCGGGCCGGATGCCATTACGGTCGGCGTGCTGAACGATCTCAGCGGCGTCTATGCGGACCTCGGCGGGCCGGGCTCCGTCGCTGCCGCGGAGATCGCGATCGAGGAATTCGGCACCAGCGTCATCGGCAAACCGATCAAGGTTCTTTCGGGCGACCACCAGAACAAGCCGGACATTGGCTCGCAGCTGGCTCGCCGCTGGTTCGATGTCGATAATGTGGACATGGTCATCGACTTCCCGAATTCGGGCGTCGCCCTGGCCGTACAGGAAATCGCGCGCACGAAGAAGAGGATCGCGATCTATTCGACCGCCGCGACGATGGACCTTTCCGGAAAGGCCTGTTCTCCGACTGGCTTCCAGTGGACCTACGACAACTATTCCAACGCGGCGGGCGTCGCTCAGGCGCTGGTGAAGAAGAGCTTCGATAGCTGGTATTTCATCACCGTGGATTATGCGTTCGGGCTGTCGCTGGAGGCGGAAGCGTCGAAGGCAGTCAAGGCAGCGGGCGGAAAAGTTCTCGGCGGTGCCAGACATCCGCTCAACACGCCGGACTTCTCATCCTTCCTTCTACAAGCGCAGGGATCCAAGGCGAAGGTCATTGCGTTGGCCAATGCCGGCGGCGACACCGTTAACGCGGTCAAGCAGGCGAACGAATTCCGGATCGTGGAGAGCGGGCAGACCCTCGTCACGCCGGTCACGTTCATTACCGACGTCCACAGCCTCGGTCTCTCGGTAGCGCAGGGACTGACGTTCGTCACAGGCTATTATTGGGACTTCGACGACAAGACGCGTGCGTTCGCCGAAAAGTTCTACAAGCGTCGCAAGGTGATGCCCACCATGGCGCAAGCCGGCGTCTATTCCGGCGTCCTCCACTATCTGAAGTCGATGGCTGCCGCAGGCACCGATGACGCAATGGCGGTCGCCGCGAAGATGCGCGAACTACCAGTGCGCGACTCCTTCACCCAGACCGGAACGGTGCGCGAAGACGGGCGCATGGTGCACGACATGTATCTCGTCCAGGTCAAGAAGCCCGCGGAATCGAAGGCTCCTTGGGATTACTACAGGGTGCTCGCGACGATTCCCGCCGCTGAGGCGTTCAAGCCTCTTGCGGAAAGCGAGTGTCCGCTCGTCAAGAAGTAGTCGAGCCAATCAATGGTGGCGGCGAGAAGCGTTTTCGTCGCCGTCCAAACAGAGTCGTTGCTCCGGTCTTGCTGGAATTCTCGCGGCGCCGATAAAGGCGCTGCGCGGCAGCAAATCTAATTCCGAAATGTGGGAATATGGCAAACAGAATTCGCAAGATCGCTCTCGAAGAGCATTTTATGGCGCCCGGCTTTGAGACGTACTCGAAGGTGTTCACGAAGCACATGGATGTCGCGGCGCAGTCCTATCTCGCATCGCGCCTCGGCGACTTCGACGACATGCGGCTTGCCGAAATGGACAAGGCCGGGATTGACTTCGTCGTCTTGTCCCAGACCGGTCCGAGTGTGCAGGGCGAACTCAATCCGAAGACCGCCGCTCGCCGCGCCATCGAGAATAATGATTTTCTTGCGGGGCAAGTCGCGCGTCATCCAAAGCGGTTCGGTGGCTTTGCCTCGCTCGCCATGCACTCGCCGAGGGCGGCCGCGGACGAACTGACGCGCGCTGTAGAATCCCTGGGCTTCAAGGGTGCGCTGGTAAACGGACATACCCATGGAGTCTATTACGACGACCCGTCATACGACGAATTCTGGGAGCGCATGCAGGCACTGGACGTCCCGCTGTACCTGCATCCCACGGACCCGTTCGTGATCCCGAAAGCCTACGACGGACATCCCGAACTGGTCGGCGCAGTCTGGGGCTGGGGCGTGGAAACGGGTACCCACGCACTGCGCATTCTGTTTGGCGGCGTATTCGACCGTTTCCCGAAGCTCAAGATCATATTGGGACACATGGGCGAGGGGTTGCCGATGATGCGCTGGCGGTTCGACAGCCGCTTTGCGGTCTATTCGCATGGCATCACGCTTCAACACGCGCCATCCGCGTACCTCGGTCGCAACATCGTCATCACGACGTCTGGGGTTTGTTCGCCGGCCGCGCTCACTAGCGCCATTGCCGAGATGGGAACCGACGCGGTGATGTTCTCGGTCGACTACCCTTACGAATCCACGGCCATAGCCGCTGACTTTATCGAGAGCTCGCCGATGGCGGACGACGTCAGGGAGCTTGTCTGCTCCGGAAACGCGGAACGTCTTCTGAAGCTCGATCGACGCTGACCAATTTTCGGAGTTAGACATGCAGAAGCTCTTTCGCATCGGACAAATCGTTCCGAGCTCGAACACGACCATGGAAACCGAGATTCCGGCGATGCTGAATGCGCATTCCGTCGCGCACGGCGCACGCTTCACGTTCCATTCCAGCCGCATGCGGATGAAGACTGTGAAGAAGGAAGAACTCGCGGCGATGGACTCGGAGTCGGATCGCTGCGCGCTCGAGTTGTCTGACGCTCGCGTCGACGTGCTCGGTTATGCATGTCTTGTCGCCATCATGAGTATGGGGAAGTCATATCACCGGGTGTCGCAAGATCGGCTTCATGGCTGCACCGTCGAAAACGGCGCGCCGGCCCCCGTGGTCACCAGCGCCGGCGCCCTCGTCGATGCGCTCAAAGTCGTTGGAGCCAAGCGGATCGCGGTAGTGGCGCCGTACATGAAGCCGCTCACGCAGCTTGTGATAGAGTACATCGAGCATGAGGGCGTGAAGGTTACGGATTCCAGGGCGCTGGAAATTCCGGACAATATCGAGGTCGGCCGCCATGATCCGGCGAAGTTGCCTGGGATCGTTGCCGGAATGAACGTATCCGATGTCGATGCGATCGTGCTGTCGGCGTGTGTTCAGATGCCGTCGCTGCCGTCGATTGCCGAGGTCGAGGCCCGCACAGGCAAGCCGGTCATTACCGCGGCCGTCGCCACGACTTACGCGATGCTCAAGGTGCTCAAGCTTAAGACCCTGGTCCCGGGTGCGGGAGCGCTCCTGTCCGGCGCCTATTGAGTGCACGACCAATCAATACGGATGAGACGATGACCACTTTTCAGTACGGCGCGAATGTAAACGCCAACGGGATTCGGCAGCACTATCTGCGGTACGGCGGCACCCGACCGCACCGTGACCCGGTCATTATTCTCCCAGGCATCACGAGCCCGGCAATTACCTGGGGCTTCGTCGGTGAGCGCTTCGGCCAGGAGTTCGATACCTACGTCGTCGATATCCGGGGGCGGGGCCTGTCGGAAGCCTCGGCTTCGCTCGACTACAGCCTGGATGCACAGGCTGCCGACCTGATCGAACTAACGTCGGTGCTCGGTCTGTCTCGATATTCGGTCGTCGGTCACTCGATGGGTGCGCGCATTGCGATTCGTGCTGCGCGCAGTCAGCCCGCGGGGTTGGCTCGCATCGTGATGGTTGACCCGCCAATCTCCGGACCCGGTCGACGAGCCTATCCGTCCAACCTGTCCTGGTACGTCGACTCGATCAACCTCGCGAGGAAGGGTTGCGACCTGGAGGGGATGCGGTCGTTCTGTCCGACCTGGACGGACGGGCAACTGCGTCTACGCTCCGAGTGGCTGCATACCTGCGACGAGCGAGCGATCCGCTCCAGCTTTGAGAGCTTCCACACCGACGACATCCATTCTGATCTGCCTCACCTTGACGTCCCAGCGCGCCTGATTGTGGCCGGGCGGGGCGACGTGATCCGGAACGAAGACATCGAAGAGATTTGTTCGCTCGTTTCCGGAATCAAGGTCGTACGCGTTGATAACGCTGGGCACATGATCCCGTGGGATAACGAGGAAGGCTTCTACGCTGCGTTCGCTGATTTTCTCGGCGTCACACTGGACTTCTAGAGGCATCAAAGAGCGAGGAGATGGCATATGTCAGTTAGCGATCATGATCTGATCCAGGCTTGGAAGCAGGTACTTACGCTCTCAAAACTGGAGCCCGGCCAACTCGTGACGGTGCTCACCAGTTCGTCCACTCATCCCCAGACGCTGTCGACCGCAATTCTCGCTGCGGCGGCTATGGGCGCTACGGTCAATCGGCTCGATGTCCTTCCCGTAAACGGCGACAAGGCGCTGAGCCGCGATTCCCTGGCCTATCTGGGCACCACGCCCCTGACCGGAAACCGCGCCGCCATCGCCGCTCTAAAGGAAAGCGACCTTGTGCTGGACCTGATGACACTCCTGTTCTCCCCCGAACAGCACGACATCCTGAAGTCCGGCACGAAGATACTCCTCGCCGTCGAGCCACCGGAAGTGCTGGTTCGCATGGTTCCGACCCTTGCGGACCGCACCCGCGTAATGGCGGCAAGCGTCAAGCTTGGCAAAGCCAAGGAAATGCACGTGACGTCGCCCGCAGGCACGGATGTCCGATTCAGCCTCGGGCAGTTCCCGGCGATCAGCGAATACGGATTCGTCGACGAGCCGGGCCGTTGGGACCACTGGCCAAGCGGCTTCGCGCTGACCTGGGCGAACGAGGGTCAAGCGGAAGGAAAAATCGTGCTTGAAAAGGGCGACATCGTCCTTCCGATGAAGTCCTATATTCAGGAACGGATTCACTTCAAGATCGAGAAAGGTTTCGTCACCTCGATCGAGGGTGGCGTCGACGCGGCGATACTGCGAGAATACATGGCGTCCTACGACGATCCGGACGCCTACGCGATGTCGCATATCGGTTGGGGTCTCCAGCCCCGGGCTAAGTGGTCGACGCTCGGCCTCTATGACCGCGAGGCGACCATCGGAATGGATGCGCGCGCCTTCGAGGGCAACTTCCTGTTCTCGTTCGGTCCGAATAATGAAGCCGGCGGCAGCCGGACGACCGCATGCCATATCGACATTCCGATGCGCAACTGCACCGTCGCGCTCGACGGCGAGGAGGTCGTCCGCGAAGGCAAAGTCCTCGACGGCGGTCCGGTAAAGCAGGCCGCAGAATGAGCAATGAAACACCGATCTACCAACGTCAGGGATTCGGGAGCGATCTCGAGCTCGCTCCCCCATACGGTTTGCTGATCGTCGACTTTGTCCGGGGGTTTCTCGATCCCGATAAGTTCGGTGGAGGTAACATCCCGTCGGCGATGAAGAGCACGGTTGTCCTACTTCGGGAGGCGCGCCATCGAAAGTGGCCCATCGCACACACGAGGATCGTCTTCGCGGACGACGACGGGGATCGAAACGTGTTCGCGATGAAGGTGCCGGGAATGCTGACGCTGAAGGAGGGGGATCCGAGCAGCGCTATCGTACCCGAACTTTCTCCGGAGCCGGGCGAATTGGTCGTCCGCAAGACGGTGCCTTCGGCGTTCTTTGCGACGTCGTTGGCACCGTGGCTTACCCAGCGCGGCGTCCGCACGCTGGTCGTCGCGGGTTGCGTGACGAGCGGCTGCGTGCGCGCAAGCGTCGTCGACGCCATGTCGCTCGGTCTCCGACCGCTAGTTTTGAGTGATTGCGTTGGTGATCGGGCGATCGGCCCCCATAACGCAAATCTGTTCGATATTGAGCAAAAGTACGCATCCGTGATGACGAGGGATCAAGCGCTCACAGCGATCGATAGTACGGGCACGGTAGCGCCTGGTTAAGCGACGGCCAATGGCTGTAAGCAACAGTAGGCCGCGAGTAGCGTGTTGGATTTAGTCTCATGTCCGAGATCACGCGATCATTAGAAAAGACGCAATTCATGGGTTCGACTTCGGAAATGAATGCTTTGAAAACTCAGGCTCATACCGATGGTTGACGACCTAATTCTGGAGACAAGCGGGCTGTCGAAGGACTTCGCAGGGTTCACCGCGGTGAACGGCGTCGACTTGAAGATCCGCCGCGGGAGCATTCACGCGTTGATCGGCCCGAACGGTGCAGGCAAGACCACTTGCTTCAATCTGTTGACAAAGTTTCTGACTCCGTCTCGCGGTCAGATCTTTTACGAGGGCAGGGACATCACATCCATCCCGCCGGCGCGAATTGCAAGATTGGGATTGGTGCGATCCTTCCAGATATCGACCGTGTTTCCCCATCTCACCGGTCTTGAGAACGTGCGCATCGCGCTGCAGCGCAAGCACGGTATGTCATTCGACTTCTGGCGTTCAAAGGCGGTGCTGAAGAAATACGATCACCGAGCCGCGGAATTGCTCGACGAGATGGACCTCGGGGAATTCGCGGACAGGCCAGCCGTGGAGATGCCATACGGACGGAAACGGGCGCTGGAGATTGCCACTACGATTGCGCTTGATCCGAAGATCATGCTGCTCGACGAACCCATGGCCGGAATGGGTCGTGAAGATATCGACAGGACGGCGACGCTCATCAAGCGTATTTCCGCAAAATTCACGATCCTGATGGTGGAGCACAATCTCAACGTGGTCGCGAGCCTTTCGGACAAGATCACGGTACTGACCCGCGGTCGCGTCCTCGCGGAGGGCAGCTATCAAGAACTCTTGACGAACGAAGCAGTCAAGGAAGCCTATTTGGGAGCTGGTCATGACTAGCTCGACGAAGATGTCGCTCGAAGTTTCCAATCTGGAGGCTTGGTACGGCGAATCCCACATTCTCCACGGGATGAGCTTCGACGTCAGGGAAGGTGAGGTCGTGACCCTGCTTGGGCGAAATGGCGCAGGCAAGACGACCGCCCTTAAGTCAATTATGGGCATTCTCGGCAAGCGGTCGGGACAAGTGAAGTTTCAGGGCAAAGACGTCATTCATTTGAGTTCGGACAAGATCGCGAAGCTCGGCATCGCGTTCTGTCCGGAGGAGAGGGCCATTTTCTCGACCTTGGACGTGGGGGAAAATCTGATGCTTCCGCCCGTCATCCGTGACGGAGGCCTCTCGCTCGAGACTATCTTCGATCTGTTTCCTAATCTCAAGGAGCGGCTGCGCAGTCAGGGAACGAAGCTGTCGGGCGGAGAGCAGCAGATGCTGGCAATCGCTCGCATATTGCGTACCGGCTCGCGCTTCTTGATGCTGGACGAGCCAACGGAAGGACTGGCGCCCGTGATCGTTCAGCAGATCGGCCGGCTCATATCCAGGCTGAAGGCGGAAGGCCTCACGGTTCTTTTAGTCGAACAGAACTTCAAATTCGCATCGACGCTGGCCGACCGGTTTTACGTCGTCGAGCACGGACGGGTCATCGACGGATTCAGTAACGCCGAGCTCAAGTCCAACATGCACAAGCTCCACGTCTATCTTGGCGTGTGAAGGCTACGGACCAAGGGGGATTATTATTCTTGAATCAGGCACTCTATGCGCAGCTTCTGGTCGGACTGATCAACGGCTCCTTCTATGCGCTGCTCAGCTTGGGGTTGGCAGTGATCTTCGGGATGTTGAGCATCATCAATTTCGCTCACGGGGCGCTCTATATGATGGGAGCGTTCGTTGCTTACTTCCTGCTGAATCTGCTCGGGCTTAACTACTGGTGGGCGCTGCTACTGTCTCCGCTCGCAGTCGGTTGCTTCGGCACGCTGCTGGAAAGGACCATGTTGCATCGGCTCGCCGGTCTGGACCATCTCTACGGTCTTCTCCTTACGTTCGGATTTGCGCTCATCATTCAGGGAGTATTCCAGAACTACTTCGGCTCGTCAGGGCTTCCATACGCCATTCCGCTATTGCTGCAGGGTGGTTTCAATCTCGGCTTCATGTATCTTCCAACCTACCGTGCTTGGGTCGTCCTATTCTCGCTGCTGACCTGCTTGGCGACCTGGTTCCTGATCGAGCGGACCAAACTCGGCGCATACTTGCGTGCGGCCACCGAAAACCCGGTCATGGTTCGCGCATTCGGCATCAACGTGCCACTCATGCTGACCTTGACCTACGGTTTCGGAGTGGCGTTGGCGGCGGTAGCCGGCGTGCTGTCCGCGCCGATCAACCAGGTACGGCCATTGATGGGGGCCGACATCGTCATTGTGGTGTTTGCCGTCGTCGTCATCGGTGGCATGGGATCCATCATGGGATCCATCATCACGGGGTTCAGCCTCGGCATTGTGGAAGGGCTGACCAAGTATTTCTATCCCGAAGCATCCAATACGGTCGTGTTCGTCCTGATGGTGCTTGTTCTCCTGCTCAAGCCGGCAGGCCTAACCGGACGGACCGCCTGATGACCGCGATTGCAGACATACCCGCCCAAGCGCCTGTCCGCTCGCTTGGGAGCGAAACGACCGCTTTCCTTCTGATGACGGCGATGCTGCTGCTGTTGCCGCTGACCGGAATCTACCCGTACTTCGTGATGCAAGCACTGTGCTTCGCTCTGTTTGCGTGCGCATTCAATCTGCTGATCGGGTTCGGAGGGTTGCTTTCGTTCGGTCACGCAATGTTCCTTGGCACCGCGGGCTACGTCACTGCGCACGTCGTCAAGGAATGGCATTTCGTTCCGGAGCTCGGAATTGTCACCGGCGCAGCGGCCGCGGGCGTCCTTGCTCTCGTAACGGGTCTGGTTGCCATCCGCCGTCAGGGCATTTACTTTGCGATGATTACCCTGGCGCTTTCCCAATTGCTTTATTTCGTGTTCCTGCAGACACCCTTTACCCATGGCGAAGACGGCATCCAGGGAGTTCCTGCCGGCCGCATGTTCGGATTGCTCGACCTCGAAAACCCGATAACGCTTTACTACGTCGTCGTCGTGATTTTCATAGGCGGTTTTGTTCTCATCCATCGCGCGGTCAACTCGCCGTTCGGCGAAGTGCTGAAATCGATCCGAGAGAACGAGCCGCGCGCGACGTCGTTGGGATACATCACGGATCACTACAAGCTTCTGGCTTTCGTGCTTTCCGGGACGCTTGCGGGACTAGCCGGTGCAATGAAGGTGTTCGTCGCGCAGAACGCTTCGTTGACCGACGTTCACTGGACGATGTCCGGCGAAGTTGTCTTGATGACGCTCGTCGGCGGACTGGGGACGATGTTCGGTCCGGTTGTGGGTGCATTCGTCATCGTCGCCATGCAGCAGTATCTCGCCGGCTTCGGTCAGTGGGTGACCGTGATCCAAGGGCTCATCTTCGTGGTCGGCGTGCTTTCGTTCCGGCGGGGAGTCGTCGGCGAGTTTGCCGCGCTTCTGAGGCTGAATCTCTGATGAATAATCTCGGCATCGATGGCGCGCGGCTGCATCTCGCAGGACATTCCGCCGGCGCGCATATTGTTGCAATGCTGGCAACACGCGGCACTGTCGCGACCATTCGATCGGTGCTGCTGCTTTCGGGTCTTTTCGACCTCACGCCAATAGCGCTTCTGCCGATCGGGAAGTTGCTGAAGTTGAAGCCGCGTCGCGTGGCGGCGCTCTCGCCCGTGATGCTGCCTCCGCCCGCCGGAATGCCGGTGGGGCATCGCTGTCGGCGAAGACGAATCTGACGAGTTCAAACAGCAATCGCATCAACTCTCGATCGCTTGGAGCGCGCCGAAGTCGCAAATCGTTGCCGGCCATCATTTTAGCATGCTCGAAGGTCTGAATGGCGGTGCGCTGCACAAACTGGCGATCTCGGTGACAGAAATCTGATGATTGCGAAACCTTTTGTCGCTCGCTGCGCAGCCCTTTGCGCATTTCAGTTGAATTTATATCGTATCGCGCGTCGGTCGGCGTTTTCGGCGGTTCCTCGATCTGCGCCGGCCTACTTTCGAGCATTCATTTCGCCCCGCGTGCTGACACGCGCTGGCTTGCGGGCAGATGGAAGTCTCCCTGCAGTAGTGGCTCCGCCCGGCACCGACACGTTGGTGTATTTGGCGAGGAACCGCGCGAATGCCGAGACTGCGGGAGCAATGCTGCGTCCGGTCCGGGTGATCATCGCGATGTCGCGAGCGATGCCTGGAGTGAGCGCCGTGGCTGATATCTTCATTGCTTTGGCGCCGGCCCATGCATAGGTCGGCAGCACGGCGATCCCTAAGCCGGCCTCGACCATCGCCAGCGCCGTTGTGATCTGTCCGACTTCGTAGGCGGGAACAAGCCTGATTTGAGCAGTCTCAAAGCCGACTTCGACCAGCAGCCTGATGCCGCTGTCACGCGTCAACGTAATCAGCGGAAGGCCGTCAAGCTCGCGCCAGTTGACCGCTTGCCGCTGTGCCAATGGATGGTTCGAGGTGCAGAACACCATCAGGCTGTCGCGCGCCAGCAGCGTCGCACTGATACCTTCTTCACCCGCGTGGAACGTGCCGAGCCCGCAATCGACCTGCCCGGAACGGACGTTTTCGATGATCTGGTCTGTTCTGGCATCGATCAGCCTGACCTCGATGCCGGGGTATCTGCTCCGGAAATCGGCGATCGCGCGCGGCACAATGGCGGCTGCGAGCAACGGCGGCGCCGCGATAATGACGCGTCCGCGCTTCCGCTCCGCGAGTTCATGCGCGTTGCGTGCCGCCGATTCCAGATCTTCGATGATCTTCGCTGCGATGTTGCGGAATTCGGCGCCCCCCTCGGTCAGTTCCACTCGGCGCGTGGTGCGATCGAACAAGCGAATGCCCAGTTCGGCTTCCAGATCGCGCACCTGCTGCGAGAGCGCGGGCTGCATTGTGTGCATCTTCTCAGCGGCGCGCGTGAAGCTGCCGAGGGCTGCGACGTTCAGGAACGACTGGATCTGTCGGATGGTGATGTTCATGGCATTTCATAATCGAAAACATATGAATACATAAGAATTATAGCCATTGCAACTTAAAGGCCGCCGTCCGACTAATCGTGGAGTATCTGTGATCGAGGACCGAAGCTTGAACATTTGGACAGCGGTCAAAGTGCAGCCCTTAGCTGCGCTCCGCGACATTCGGATCGGGCGCCGGGACTGGCGACGGAAAACACACAGTTCGTCCGCTGCGTTGGCTGCTCTGTTGGCAACCCTGTCTCCCGGTCTCGTTGAGACGGGGCTCGTGTGGCTCGGGTTCTCCGCTTTGCAGACCTCGTATCTCCCAGCGTTTCCGCAATTTTTCTCGATACCCTCCGGCGATCGTGCCGGTTCCAATTCCACGACTTCCGATCGTTCTCTCCGAAAAACGCTCAATTGGGCCCCGCAATGACGCAGTATCCTGATCTTCAACTCTATATCGGCGGCGCTTGGAAGAAAGCAGCGGAAGGGCAGCCAGTGCTCAATCCCGCCGATGAGAGCGTGATTGGAATGGTTCCGATCGCGAGCCGGTCAGATCTGGACGCAGCGCTCGCCGCAGCGGCCGATGGCTTCAGAACATGGAGCAGGACGTCGCCAGCAAAACGGGCGGAAGTTATGCTTAGGGCTGCGAGGCTTATGCGTGAGCGAGTGGAAGAAATCGCATACGCGATCACACTGGAGCATGGCAAACCCATCGCTCAGGCTCGCCTTGAGGTCGTGCGAGGGTGCGAATTTTTCGAGTGGGATGCGGCCGAAGGTCAACGCACCTATGGCCGCCTGATTCCCAGCGAACCAGGCATCAAGTACATTGTAATGCACCAGCCGATCGGCATGGTCGCGGCATTTTCTCCGTGGAATTTTCCTTTGAGCCAACCGGCGCGCAAGATAGGTGGCGCTCTTGCGACAGGTTGCTCCATTATTCTGAAGGCAGCAGAGGAAACGCCTGCCGGCGCCATTCACATCGCGCGCGCCTTCCACGATGCCGGCCTGCCGCCTGGCGTTCTCAATCTTGTTTTCGGAGTACCTTCGGAAATTTCCGAATACCTCATTCCCAAGGACCAGACCCGACTGATCGCGTTCACCGGCTCCACTGCGGTGGGTAAAAAATTGACGGAAATGGCAGCACGCCATATGAAGCCCGTCCTTATGGAGCTTGGCGGGCATGCGCCCGTGATCGTCTGCGACGATGTGGAGCCCGTAGTCACCGCGATTACGTCAGCGATCCGCAAGGCCCGCAACAGTGGTCAAGTCTGCACATCGCCGACACGGTTCTATGTTCAGAAGCCGCTCTACGATGCATTTTCCAAGGCTTTTGCTGAGAAGGCCCGAACAGTGACGGTTGGCAATGGCTTGAACTCTTGCACTCAGATGGGGCCGTTGGCCAATCATCGGCGCATCGAGGCCTTGGAAACTCTGGTCGCCGACGCCAAAGCCAAGGGTGCGCGTGTCCTCGCCGGCGGTGAGCGGTTGGGCAATCGCGGATACTTCTTCCCGCTGACGGTGTTGGCCGACCTACCGGACGACGCGCGCGCAATGCGCGAGGAGCCGTTCGGGCCGCTCGCACTTATCAATCCCGTCTCGTCCATCGACGAGGCTATCGAGAAAGCGAATGCACTGCCTTTCGGCTTGGCCGCCTACGCTTTCACTCACTCGGCACGCAACGCAGACCGGTTGGCGGAGGGCATTGAGGCCGGCAATGTTTCGATCAACACTCTGGAAGCATCGGTCGCCGAAACGCCGTTTGGCGGCGTTAAGGAAAGTGGCTACGGCCGGGAAGGCGGCATGGAGGGACTTTCGCACTACACGATCATCAAGAACGTGTCGCACCGCATGATGTAGTCGGCCGAAGTGGAAATCGAGGGGCGACCGTTTTGACTAAATCATCAATAGGGAACGCGGACCAAAGGAAATCTGGCAAAGGACCCGATAGGCGCATGAAATATTCAAGGAAAGACGCAAAAACCTTTGCGCGTGAGCAGATGAAGGGAATCTGGGCTGCGGCCCTGATGCCGTTCAAGGCCGACCTGTCGATCGATGAGGACGGCTTTCGCCGCAACGTCGCGCACTGGACGGAAGAGCTTGGCATCGACGGGCTGTTCATCGCCGGCAAGCAGGGCGAGTTCTTCTCCATGTCGATCGAGGAGCGCAAGCGCGCGTTCGATCTGGCGGTCGCCGCCACTGCCGGACGCGGCGCAACCATCATGTCGTGCTCAGACCAGAACATGGATGTGGTGATCGATCTGGCCCGCCATGCGCAGAAGATTGGCGCCGACTATATCGTGGTGCACGCGCCGGTCCTGCATTTCTTCAAGGCCCATGACGAGACCGTGCTGAACTACTACAGGACCATCGCCAGCAAGGTGGATATAGGGATCGCGCTGTGGAGCCACCCGGACAGCGGCTATGTGATGTCGCCGCAGCTATGCAACCAGCTCGCTGATATCGAGAATGTGGTCGCGATCAAATACAGTGTCGAGCGGCCGATGTACAGGGAACTGACCCGGCTTGCGGGCGACCGCATCCTGATCAGCACGGCGTCCGAAGAAGAGTGGTTCGACAACATCGTCGAGTTCGGCTGGCAGCTTTATCTGTGTTCGTCGCCGCCGTATCTTCTGCAGTCGGTGACGGATCGGCGGATGCGGACCTATACGGATCTGGCGTTCGGCGGCCGGATCGAGGAAGCGCTCGCGGTGCGCGACAGCCTCAATCCGGTGCGAGCGGCGCTGCGCGGCACGCGGCCGCCGGAGAAGCCGCATGCGCACCAGAAATACTGGCAGGAACTGCTGGGCCAGGTCGGCGGCGCGGTGCGCCCGCCGCTGCTGGGGCTGACCGAGGAGGAGCGGGCGACCACCCGCCGCGCCTTCGAGGCGTGTGGATTGCAGACCGGCGCGGCGCGCAAGGCGGGCTGAATGAACACGATCAGCGACAATGCGGGAGAATGGCAGATGAGCGAACTGGGACGGTTGCGGGCCTTCAATTTCTCGAAATGGATCGACAAGCATCAGCACATGCTGAAGCCGCCGGTCGGCAATCAGCAGATCTGGAAGGACGCGGATCTGATGGTCACCGTGGTCGGCGGTCCGAACCGCCGCACCGACTTCCACGACGATCCGGTGGAAGAATTCTTCTATCAGCTGCGCGGCGACATGATGCTGAAGGTGGTCGACAACGGAAAGCACTACGACGTGCCGATCCGCGAGGGCGAGATCTTCCTGCTGCCGCCGCATGTCCGGCACTCGCCGCAGCGGCCGCAGGAGGGATCGGTCGGTCTCGTGGTCGAGCCGAAGCGCGCCGACGGCGTGCTCGATGCCTTCGAATGGTACTGCTTCAAATGCGAGGGGCTGGTGCATCGCGTCGAGGTCGATCTCGAAAGCATCGTCGATGATCTGCCGCCGCTGTACCGCGAATTCTACGGCAACGAGGACGCCCGCACCTGTCCGCACTGCAAAACCCTGCATCCCGGCAAGGATCCGCCGGCAGGCTGGGTCAAGCTCTAACGTCTTCCTGGGGAAAGGCCGTCACCATGAACGTGTTGAAAATTGCTGCAGGCGCGTGTCTTGCGGCCCAGATCGGACTGGCCGTTCCGGCGCTGGCCCAAACGCCGGTCAAGATCGGCGTCATCACCTCGCTGTCCGGGCCCGGCGGCTATCTCGGCCAGGATATCCGCGACGGTTTCGAACTCGCGATCGATATGAACGGCGGCAAGCTCGGCGGCGTTCCGGTGCAGGTGATGGTGGAGGACGATGCGGCCAAGCCTGGGCAGGGCAAGCAGATCGTGGATCGCCTGCTGAAGAACGAGAAGGTCAGGATATTCACCGGCATTGTGTTTTCCAACGTTGCCGGTGCCACGGTGCCGGACGTGCTCGATGCCGGCGCGATCTATGTCAGCCCGAACGCTGGGCCGTCGACCTTCGCCGGCAAGGGATGCCATCCGAACTACTTCGTGGTGTCGTGGCAGAACGATTCGCTGCACGAGAGCGCCGGCCAGCTCGCCAACGAGTTGGGCTACAAGAGCGTCTATCTGGTTGCGGCCAACTATCAGGCCGGCAAGGATGCTCTCGAAGGCTTCAAGCGGTTCTACAAGGGCAAGATTGCCGGCGAGAGCTTTACTCGTCTCGATCAGACCGACTTTGCCGCGGAGTTTGCGCAGATCCGCGCGGCCGGTCCGGAAGCGGTATTCCAGTTCGAGCCCGGTGGCCTCGGAATCGCGTTTCTGCGGCAGTACGAGCAGGCCGGCCTGAAGGACAAGATCCCGATGGTGGTGGCGGCGCCCTCGCTCGATGCGGTGACGCTGTCGGTGGTGGGAGAGGCCGCACTCGGCGTCAACGTCACCTCGCACTGGAATTCCGGTTTCGACAATCCCGCTAACAAGGCGTTCGTGGCGGCCTGGGACAAGACCTACCATCGTCCGGCCACCTATTACGCAAGCCAGGGCTATGATACGGCGCTGGCGATCGGTGCAGCCTTGAAAGGAGTCGCCGGCAAGCTGGACGACGTCGAAGCGTTTCGTCAGGCCATGCTGAAGGCGGATTTCCAGTCGACCCGCGGTGCCTTCAAGTTCGGCCCCAACCAGCATCCGGTACAGGACTGGTGGGCGCTGAAGGCGGAAAAGACCGCTGATGGCAAACTCGCGCTCAACACCAAGGCCAAGATTCTCTCCGGCCATGGTGATGCCTATGCCAAAGACTGCAAGTTCTAGCGCCAAATCGTGATGGCATGATCGTCCTCGAGCAGCTCCTCAACGGCGTGCAATTCGGCATCACGCTGTTTCTGATGTCGGCCGGCCTGACGCTGATCTTCGGCATCATGGGCGTAATCAATCTCGCCCATGGCTCCCTGTACATGATCGGCGCCTATGCGGCGGCGCTGGTGGCCGCCCACATCGGCTCGGTCGGCCTCGCACTGCTGGGTGGGATAGCGGCGGCGGCGGTCAGCGGGATCGTCATCGAGTTCATCGTGGTGCGGCGGCTCTATGAGCGCGATCATCTCGATCAGGTGCTGGCGACATTCGCGCTGATCCTCATCATCAACCAGGGCGCCAGCATGCTGTTCGGACGCCAACCGCTGTTCGTATCGATGCCGGCGGCATTGTCGGGCTCGGTTACACTGCTGCCGGGTCTGGCCTATCCGGTCTACCGATTGGCGGTGATCGTGCTCGGCCTTTCGGTTGCTGCGGGACTGTTCCTGCTAATTCATTACACGCGCGTCGGCATGCTGGTGCGGGCCGGCGCCACCCATCGTCAGATGGTACGGGCGCTCGGCGTCAATGTCGGGCGGCTCTACACAGTGGTGTTCGGCCTTGGAGCGTTGCTCGCCGGGCTCGCGGGCGTCATCGCCGGACCGATCACCGCGGTGCAGGTTGGCATGGGTGAGCAGATTCTCATCCTCGCCTTTGTCGTGGTGGTGATCGGCGGGCTCGGTTCGGTGCGCGGCGCATTCTTCGGCGCGCTCGCCGCCGGCCTCGTCGACACCATGTCGCGCGCGTTTCTGCAGATGCTGTTCCGTCATCTGATGGGCGGCTCGAATGCCGACGCCCTGGCGAGCGGCATGTCGTCGATCAGCATCTATCTGCTGATGGCGTTCGTGCTTCTGGTTCGGCCGCACGGCCTGCTGGCAGGAAAGACATGACGTCGGATTCGCTCGAAACGCGGGCTGCGGAGCGGATGTCGTCGATCCTGACATCGCGCATCGGTATGATGCTGGTGGCGGTTGCGGCGCTGCTGGCGTTGCCCGCGCTGGTCGCGGTCTTCAATGTTCCCTCCGTGGTCGGGCTGGCGACGCAAATGCTGATCTATGCAATCGCCGCGATAAGTCTCAATCTGGTGCTCGGTTATGGCGGCATGGTTACCTTCGGTCATGCAGCTTTCTTCGGCCTGGGCGGATACACCGTCGGCATTCTGTACCAGCACTTTGCCGACAACAGTGCTTTTCTCGGGCTGGTACCGGGCAGTGATTCACTGTTGATCGCGATCGCCGCTGCGATGCTGGTCAGCGCGATCGGCGCCGCCGTGATCGGAAGCCTGTCGCTGCGGACCAGCGGCGTGCCGTTCATCATGATCACGCTGGCTTTCGCACAAATGGTGTTCTTCCTGTTCGTCTCGCTGAAAGCTTATGGCGGCGACGACGGTCTGATGATGCGCCGCCGCGACGTAATGCCTTTCTTCAACGCCCGCGGCGACACCAATTATTACTATCTTTGTCTCGTCGCGGCGGCCTGCTGGTTCGTGCTGACCGCATGTATCGTGCGATCGCGCTTCGGCTTCGTGCTCTCGGGTCTGCGCCAGAATGAGCGCCGCATGGCGGCGATCGGTGTCGCGCCTTATCGCTACCGGCTGGTGGCCTTCGTCATTGCCGGCGCTGGCGCTGGACTGGCCGGCGCGTTGATGGCGAATTACCTGCGCTTCGTCAGCCCCGACATGATGCACTGGACCAAATCCGGCGAGCTGATGATGATGGTTATTCTCGGCGGCGCCGGCACACTGGCTGGCCCGTTGCTGGGCGCGGCGGCGATGGTGCTGCTGGAAACCCTGTTGGCCGCCCAGACCGAGAACTGGCAGCTCTATATGGGCTGCATCCTGCTTGCGATCGTGATGCTGACGCGAGGCGGTCTGGCCACGCTGTTCAGCCGCTTGTCGGGGATCCGCTCATGACGGCAATGCTGGAGTTGCGCGGCCTGTCCAAACGCTTCGGCGGCCTCACCGCCACCGACAATGTCAGCCTGTCGGTGGCGACCGGCTCGCTGCATGCGCTGATCGGCCCCAATGGGGCCGGCAAGACCACGCTGATCAACCAGGTGGCCGGCGATCTGCGTCAGGACATGGGCACGATCCGGCTCGGCGGCACCGAGATCGGCGCGTTTCCGGCGTGGGAGCGCGTGCGCCGGGGACTCGCACGGACCTTTCAGATCACGCAGTTGCTGCCGCAATACACCGCGCTTGATAATGTCGCGCTCGCGGTTCAGGTGCGACAGGGACTCAGTTTCCGGTTCTTTGCCGATCCGCGGAAAAATCCGGATGCCCGCGAACAGGCAGGGCAGTATCTGCAGGACGTCGGGCTGGCATCACGGGCGTCCTCACTTGTGTCCGAGATCGGCCATGGCGAATGCAAACAGCTCGAGCTCGCGGTCGCGCTTGCCACAAGGCCGTCGCTGCTGCTGCTCGACGAGCCGATGGCGGGGCTGAGTCCGCTGGAGAGTCAGGAGATGATCAATCTGATCGCAAAACTCAAGGGCAAGGTTACCATCGTGCTGGTCGAACACGATATGGATGCGGTGTTCGCGCTGGCCGACCGCATCTCGGTGTTGGTTTACGGCCGGATCGTGGCGACCGGCGATAGCGACGAGATCCGGGCCAATGAGGAGGTGCGCGTGGCTTATCTCGGCGAGGGCGACGACTGATGCTGACGCTGACCCATGTGCAGGCCGCCTACGGATCGAGCCAGGTGCTGTTCGACGTCAGCCTCGATGTGCCCGATGGCAAGATCGTCACGCTGCTCGGTCGCAATGGCATGGGCAAGACCACGACGGTGCGTGCCATCATGGGATTGGTCCCAGCGCGCTCCGGTCTCAGCTTCGACGGCCAGTCGATTGCCGGCAGCGCGCCTGAGACCGTGGCGCGGCGGGGCATTGGGCTCGTGCCGGAAGGACGCATGGTGTTTCCGACGTTGACCGTGCGCGAAAACCTGATTGCCACGACCGCCAATCGCGCGGGCCGTCCCCAGCCATGGACGCAGGACCGGATCTACCAGTTGTTTCCTCGGCTTGCGGAGCGGGCCAGGCAATACGCCGGGACGCTGTCCGGCGGCGAACAGCAAATGCTGGCGATCGGCCGGGCGCTGATGACGAACCCGAAACTGCTGATCCTCGATGAGGCCACAGAAGGGCTGGCACCGGTGGTACGCGGCGAGATCTGGCGGTGCATCGAGGCGCTGAAGGCGCAGGGACAATCGATCCTGTTGATCGACAAGAACATGCATGCCTTGAAGCGGCTGGCGGATCATCACTATATCCTGGAGAAGGGCCGCACCGTCTGGAAAGGGGATGCCGCAGCGCTCGAGCGGGACGCGGCGAAGATTCAGCGATACATCGGGATATGACACACGGCGGATCGGGAAGGAAACCGCTGCGCCTCGCCATCGTCGGCTGGGGCGCGATCGCGCGCCGGGTGGCCGATCTGCTGCAGGAGCGCAACGACAATATCACGGTGATCGGCATCGCCACGCGCAATGCACCGCAACAAGGCAGCGGTTTGCCTGAAGGTGCGCGCTGGTTGTCCGCACCGGACGACCTGCGCGATCTCGCACCCGATCTGGTGGTGGAGGCCGCTGGCCGTGCCGCGGTCGAGCCCTGGGGACTTGCGAGCCTGCGCTGCGCGCCGGGCTTCGTGGTGTCGTCGACCAGTGCCTTCAGCGATGACACGGTGCTGCAGCGGCTGGTGGATGAGGCCGAGCGCTGCGGCAGCCAGATCCTGATTCCGTCGGGCGCGCTGGCCGGCCTTGATGCGCTGGCCGCGGCGTCGCGGCTGCCGCTCGAGAGTGTCACCCACCGCATCATCAAGCCGCCGCGCGCCTGGAAAAGCACACCTGCAGAAGGCCTCGTCGATCTGGATACGCTCACCTCTGCACATGTCTTCTTTCACGGTTCAGCGCGGGAGGCGGCGAGCCGGTTTCCCGCTAATGCCAATGTCGCAGCGATCTCGGCGCTGGCCGGCATTGGCTTCGAGCGTACCAGTGTAGCGCTGGTGGCCGATCCGGCCACGACGCAAAACTGCCATCACCTGACGGCGCGAGGGGATTTTGGCACACTCAACGTCATGATCGAAAATCGTCCCTTCGCCGCTAATCCGAAGTCGTCGGAGTTGACTGCGCTCAGCTTGGGTCGTCTGATCGAGAGCAAAACCCGTGCGATCGCGATATAGGGAGCGAACTCGTGTCCGCGGTACTGCCGCGGCATGAAGTTGCCGTCAACGCATGCGACTATTGCGAGTTTCAACAGCATGATCACCACACGCCCGGCCACCCTCCACGATGTCGAGCGCATCTCCGCGCTGCTAATGGCGAATGCGGCCGACCGCGGCGGCACGCTAAGCGGCTGCACCACGAGAGTATAGTAGGTGTTCACCGCGCTCGAGACACGCAGTGGATGATGGCGAACGTGGACGCGCGCTATCCCGCGTTCGCCTTCAGCCCGGCGGCCTGGATGCCGGCGACCGCGCAGGCCTCGTCATTGTCGGAGGTGTCGCCGGACACGCCGACGGCGCCGAGCAGGGTGGTGCCGTCCAGAATCAGCACGCCGCCGGGGACCGGGACCAGCGCGCCCTTGGCGATGGTGTTCACGGCGTCGATGAAATAGGCCTGCTCCTGCGCCCGCTGGTACAGCGCGCGCGATCCCATGCCCAGGGCGAGCGCGCCATAGGCCTTGCCGTGGGCGATCTCGGCGCGCATCAGGCTGGTGCCGTCCTGCGCGGCGGCGAGCTTGACCACGCCGCGGGCATCCAGAATGGTGACGACGAGCGGCTTTAGCTTCAGTTCATTGGCCTTTGCGAAGGCGGCGTCGAGGATTTTGCGGGCGGTGTCGAGGGTCAGTTCAGCCATGGATGGTTTCCTTTGCAATAAGAGAGGCCGTCGAATTGTCCTCGGAACCGGTTTGAGCGCGATCGAGGCTCATTGCCAGCACGCGCGCGACGTGAAGCGCCTCGCGCTCCGCGCCGTCGTGAATCTGATGCCGGCAGGATGTGCCATCGGCGACAACGAGCGTCGCCTGGTCAGCGCGCCGCACGGCCGGCAATAGCGACAGTTCGGCCATCTCGATCGAGGCGTCATAAGTCTCGGCGCCGTAGCCGAACGCGCCCGCCATGCCGCAGCAGCTCGACTCGATGGTTTCGACCTTCAGGCCTGGGATCAGGCGCAACACCTGCTCGACCGGCTTGAAGGCGCCAAAGGATTTTTGGTGGCAATGGCCGTGCACCATCGCCTTGTCGGCGACGGCGCCGAGCGGCAGCTGTAGCCGTCCGGCCTCCGCCTCGCGCACCAAAAATTCCTCGAAGGTCAGCGCATGGGCGCCGACAGCCTTGGCCTCATTGTCCTTGCGGAGCGAGGTGAGCTCGTCGCGCAGCGTCAACAGGCAGCTCGGCTCGAGGCCAACGATCGGCACGCCACGCGCGGCGAAGGGCGCAAAGGCGGCCACCAGCCGGTCAAGCTCGGTTCTGGCCTCCTCGACAAGACCGGCCGAGAGGAAAGTGCGGCCGCAGCACAGCGGCCGGCTGCCGCTGGACGCCTTTGGCAGATGCACGCGATAACCGCCGGCCGCGAGCACGCGCAGCGCGGCCTCGAGATTTTCGCGCTCATAGATGCGGTTGAAGGTATCGGCGAAGAGAACCAACTCGCGGCCACCCTCCGGTCCGACACTGTCAGCAGGCGGCGAGAAGACGTCGCGGCGGAAAGCCGGGAGCGCGCGGCGCGCGCTGATGCCGGCGAAGCGCTCGAACAGCTTTCGCAGCAGCGGGCTGTGGTTGCGCAAGTTCGCCAGTGGCGCGAAGCGCGCGGCGAGGCCGGCATAGCGCGGGAGGTAGCCGACCAGGCGGTCGCGCAGCGTCAGGCCGTGGGAGGCTGCGCGTGCGGCAAGCACCTCGATCTTCATCTTGGCCATGTCGACGCCGGTTGGGCATTCGTGACGGCACGCCTTGCAGGAGACGCAGAGTTTGAGCGTCTCCATCATCTCATCCGACGACAACGCATCGGGGCCGAGCTGGCCGGAGATCGCCAGCCGCAGCGTGTTGGCGCGGCCGCGGGTGACGTCCTTCTCGTTGCGCGTCGCGCGGTAAGACGGGCACATCACGCCGCCCTCGAGCTTGCGGCAGGCGCCGTTGTTGTTGCACATCTCGACCGCTCCCTGGAAACCGCCGCCGGCGCCCGGATATGCGGACCAATCGAGCTTGGTGTTCAGCTCGCTGATGCGATAGTCCGGCCGGTAGCGAAACAGCGAGCGGTCGTCCATCTTCGGCGCGTCGACGATTTTGCCGGGGTTGAGGACGTTGCCGGGATCGAAGCGCTGCTTCACTTCCTTGAAGTCGGCGACGAGGCGCTCGCCGAACATCGCTTCGTGGAATTCCGATCGCACCAGGCCGTCGCCGTGCTCGCCGGAATGCGAACCCTTGTACTCGCGAACCATGGCGAAGGCTTCTTCCGCAATGGCGCGCATCGCCTTCACGTCTTTCTCCAGCTTCAGGTTCAGCACCGGCCTCACATGCAGGCAGCCTTCGGATGCGTGTGCATACATCGTGCCATTGGTGCCGTGCTTGGCAAAGACCTCATTTAGCCGTGCGGTGTAGTCGGCGAGATGCGGCAGCGGCACGGCGCAGTCTTCGACGAAGGACACCGGCTTGCCTTCCTGCTTCATCGACATCATGACGTTGAGGCCGGCGGCGCGGAAATCGGCGATGCCGCCCTGAAGTGCGGGCTCGGTGACCTCGACCACGCCGCCCCATTTGCGCTTGTCGTTATTCCAGCCGAAGCCGAGATCGCCCATCAGCTCGGTGAGCTGCTTGAGGCGCAAGAGATTGTCGGCCTGGTCCTCCTCGGCAAACTCGACCACCAGCACGGCGTCCGGATCGCCCTTGATGGCCGCGCCGATGATCGGTCGAAACATCGCGATGTCGCGGCCGAGCGCGATCATGGTGCGGTCGACCAGCTCGACCGCGATCGGCTTGAGCTTGACGAGATGCTGAGCCGCATCCATCGCCTCGTAAAAACTGCCGAAATGGCAGACTCCGAGCGCCTTGTTGCGGATCACCGGCCACAGTTTCAGCTCGACCTTGGTGGTGAAGGCGAGGGTGCCTTCAGAGCCGACCAGCAGATGCGCCATGTTGTTCGGCGCGTTGCGCGGCACCAGCGCATCGAGATTGTAGCCGCCGACGCGGCGCTGCACTTTTGGAAAGCGCGCGGCGATTTCGTCGGCTTCGCGCGCGCCGAGCGTCAGCATGTCGCGGAACAGCGCCCGCGCGCTGTCGCTCAGATCGATGTCAGAGAGATCGTGCGGCACCTCGCCGAAGCGGCTCAGTGTGCCGTCCGCAATTACTGCTTCCATCGACAGCGTGTTGTCGCGCATGGTGCCGTAACGCAGCGAGCGGCCGCCGCAGGAATTGTTGCCGGCCATGCCGCCGATGGTGGCGCGCGAGGCCGTGGAGACGTCGACCGGGAACCAAAGGCCGTGCTTTCTAAGCTGGCGGTTGAGATCGTCGAGCACGATACCGGGCTCGACCACGCAGGTCCGGTTCTCGACGTCGAGCGACAGGATGCGATTCAGGTGTTTTGAGAGATCGACAACGAGGCCGTCATTGACGGTCTGGCCGCATTGCGAGGTGCCGCCGCCGCGGGGGGTAACCTTCCGTCCCTCGTCGCGGGCAATCGCCAGCGCCCGCAGCGCCTCGTCCATGGTCCGGGGCGCCACCACGCCCGCCGGCATGATCTGGTAGAACGAGGCGTCGGTCGCATAACGACCACGGCTGAAGGCGTCGAACAGGACGTCGCCGGTCAATTCCGCGCGCAGGCGCCGTTCGAGCGATGAGGCGTTCGTCATCCCTGATCCCGAGGTGATCCAGCGGGACGCTTGGCCCCTTGGATTATTCATTCTTGTTCGCGACCGATTATATTATGAATTCATAATGAGCAAGCTGGTCGCCCCTTAGGGTGAGGCCGGCGCGTCCTCGTGGGCTTCGGTCAGGTGCTCGATGGCGGCCATCCGCTTGTTGCGCAGGTGCTGGAACAGGATGTCGCTCAATTCGCTGCCGGCGCGGCGGCGCAGCGCATCGAGGATGGCTTCGTGCTCGCGCATCGCTTCCGCCCAGCGCTGCCGCTTGCGGGCGAAATTGGCGGAGTAGCGGACACGGCGGATCCTTCCCGCGAAGTTGGCGTAGGCCGTCTTCAGCGTCTCGTTGCGCGCGGCCGCGACGATGCTCTCGTGGATGCGCTGGTTGACCTGGAAATAGCCGTGCATGTCGCGATGCAGATAGCGGCCGTACATCTCGTAATGCAGCTGCTCGATCGCGATGACTTCCTCGTCCGTAATGGCTTCGCAGGCCAGTCGTCCGGCAAGGCTTTCCAGCCCGGCCATCACGTCGAATAGCTCCGCGAGGTCGCGCTGGCTGAGCTGGCGGACCCGCGCGCCGCGGTTGGGCAAAAGCTCGATCAGGCCTTCGGCGGCCAGCACCTTGAGCGCTTCGCGCAAGGGTGTCCGTGAGATGCCGAGCATCTCGCAGAGCTGCCGCTCGGGAACGCGTGCGCCCTCGGGAATGTTGCCTTCCACAACGTAGTCGCGCAGCCGCAGCAGGATCTCGCCGTGAAGCGAGGCCTCCTGGCGGTCGCTGCCATTGCCGGCCGGCGGGGTAATCGGAACCCCGGTGTCGGGAATCGTGGATTTCATTTGCAGCACAATAGTTTGCTCGCTTGATCGCGTCGACGTCCACAATCGAATACCAAAATTTGATTGAAATGACAAAAAATGAATGCAAAATAGATGACGCAGCCGGCCAGAGTCCGCCGATAGGGAGGTTTTCATGCATCAGGGACGCCACTTCCTCCAGATTCCGGGCCCCAGCCCGGTCCCCGACCGCGTTCTGCGCGCTATGGACATGCCGGTCATCGACCACCGCAGCGCGGAATTCGGCGAGCTCGGCAAGGCCGTGCTCGAAGGCAGCCAGAAAATCTTCCAGACCGCGGGCCCGGTGGTGATCTTCCCCTCGTCGGGGACGGGCGCCTGGGAGGCCGCGATCGTCAACACGCTGTCGCCGGGCGACAAGGTGCTGATGGTCGAGACCGGGCATTTCGCGACCCTGTGGCGACAGATGGCGGGGCGCTTCGGCGTCGAGGTCGACTTCATGCCCGGTGATTGGCGCCGTGGCGCCGACCCCGCCCAGATCGAGGCCAGGCTCGCGGCTGACACGTCGCACGCCATCAAGGCGGTGATGGTCGTGCACAACGAGACCTCGACCGGCGCGACCAGCCGGGTCGCCGACATCCGTGCCGCGATCGACCGCACCGGCCATCCGGCGCTGCTGATGGTCGACACCATCTCCTCGCTCGGCTCGGTCGACTACCGGCATGACGAGTGGAAGGTCGATGTGAGCGTGAGCTGCTCGCAGAAGGGTTTCATGCTGCCGCCCGGCCTCGGCTTCAACGCGATCTCTGAGAAGGCGCGCGCGGCGTCGAAAACCAACAGGATGCCGCGCTCCTATTTCGACTGGGAGGAGATGCTGAAGCCCAATGCAAAAGGCTTCTTCCCCTACACGCCGGCGACCAACCTGCTCTATGGCTTGCGCGAAGCGATCGCGATGCTGCTCGAAGAAGGACTCGACAACGTGTTTGCGCGGCATGAGCGGCTCGCCGCGGCGACCCGCGCCGCCGTCAATCACTGGGGCCTCGAGGTGCTGTGCCAGGAGCCTGCCGAATTCTCGCCGGTGCTGACGGCGGTGCTGATGCCGCCGGGGCATGATGCGGATCAATTCCGCAAGACGGTGCTCGACAACTACAACATGTCGCTCGGCGCAGGCCTGTCGAAAGTCGCCGGAAAGGTCTTCCGCATCGGCCATCTCGGCGAATGCAATGCGCTCACCCTGCTTGGCGCGCTCACCGGCGTGGAGATGGGCCTATCGGTCGCGGGCGTGCCGCACCGTTCGGGCGGCGTGGAGGCCGCGATGAAGCTGCTGGAGCAGCGTACGCAAAGTAATTCCTCGCCGCATCTGAAGGTGGTCGGCACTTAAGGCGCGAGCCGCGTACCGACAATCCATAACAGAGCAGCAACAAGGGAGGGGTGGAGATGGGAGTTCGGTTCAAGGCTACGCATGTCGTGCTGGCGATGCTCTGCGCGATGTATTTCATCACCTATGTCGACCGGGTGAACATCGGCACGGCGGCGAGCGAGATCCAGAAGGAGCTCAGTCTCAGCAATACCCAGCTTGGCCTGGTCTTCTCCGCCTTCGCCTATCCCTATCTGCTGTTCCAGGTGATCGGCGGCTGGGTCGGCGATCATTTCGGGCCGCGCAAGACGCTGTTCTGGTGCGGCATGATCTGGGCTGCGGCAACCATCATGACCGGCTTCGTGCACGGTCTTGCCGCGCTGTTCATCGCGCGCTTCGCGCTCGGCTTCGGTGAGGGCGCGACCTTTCCGACCGCGACGCGTGCGATGCAATACTGGACTCCCGCGAACCGGCGCGGCTTTGCGCAAGGGCTGACGCATTCGTTCGCCCGGCTCGGCAATGCGGTGACGCCGCCGGTGGTCGCGCTTCTGATCCTCTGGCTGACCTGGCGCGGCACGTTCGTCGTACTGGGCCTCGTGAGCCTCGTCTGGGGCGTCATCTGGGTCTGGTATTTCCGCAACGAGCCGAAGGAGCATGCCTCCATCACGGAAGCCGAGCTCGCGGCGCTGCCGACACGCCCCGCCGGCGAACGGCCGCGCGTGCCGTGGGGCCCGCTGTTCGGCCGCATGTGGCCGGTGACGCTCACCTATTTCTGCTACGGCTGGAGCCTGTGGCTCTACCTCAACTGGCTGCCGCTGTTCTTCAAGAACAACTACAATCTCGATATCAAGAATTCGGCGCTGTTCGCCTCGGGCGTCTTCTTCGCCGGCGTGGTCGGCGATAGTGTCGGCGGCGTGCTGTCGGATCGCATTCTCGACCGCACCGGCAACATCCGCCTGGCGCGGCTCAGCGTGACCGTTGCGGGATTTGCGGGGGCACTCTTGTCCTTGCTCCCGATCCTGTTCGTCCACGACATCACCGTTGTCGCGCTCTGCCTGTCCGCGGGCTTCTTCTGTGCCGAGCTGGTGATCGGGCCGATGTGGTCGATCCCGATGGACATTGCTCCGAAATACTCCGGCACGGCTTCGGGACTCATGAACACGGGGTCGGCATTCGCAGCGATCGTCTCTCCGCTGGTCGCGGGCTTCGTGATCGATGCGACCGGCAATTGGTACCTGCCGTTCCTGATGTCTATGGGGCTGCTGTTGCTCGGCGGTTTTTCCGCCTTCCTGATGCACCCTGAGCGTCCCTTCGAGGACGTCGATGGGCGGGTGCCGTCCGGAAAGGTGGTGGCCGCGGAGTAGCGGGCGGCGTCCGGACTGAGGTCCTATGCATGGGAGGCGCCTTAAGGAGAGGGGACAAGCCGGTCAAATGGTGCTATTCGGCGGCTCACCAAAATCAAGGCAAGACCGGGAAGGACGCCTATGACCGTGCATACTGGAAGGCATTTTCTCCAGATTCCAGGCCCGACCAACGTGCCCGACCGGGTGTTGCGGGCGATGGACATGCCGACGCTGGACCATCGCGGTCCGGAGTTCGCCGTGCTCGGTTTTGCGGTGCTGGCGTCGATGCAGCGGGTGTTCCGCACCAAGCAGCCCGTAATCATCTTTCCCTCGTCCGGTACCGGCGCATGGGAAGCGGCGATGGTCAACGTGCTTGCGCCCGGCGACAAGGTGTTGATGTGCGAGACCGGTCAGTTCGCCATCCTGTGGCGCGGCATTGCCGACAAGTTCAAGATCGACGTCGACTTCGTTCCGAGCGACTGGCGTCATGGCGCTGATCTCGCCGAGATCGAGCAACGCCTGGTCGCCGACAAGCAGCACAAGATCAAGGCGGTGTGCGTCGTGCACAACGAGACCTCGACCGGCTGCGTGACGGCGCCGCTGGAGGTGCGCAAGCTGCTCGACCGCGTCAAGCATCCGGCGCTGTTGATGGTCGACACCATCTCCGGCCTCGGCTCGATGGAATACGAACACGATGGCTGGGGCATCGACGTCTCGGTCGCGGGCTCGCAGAAGGGCCTGATGCTGCCGCCGGGCCTCGGCTTCAACGCCGTCTCGGAGAAGGCGCTCGCCGTTGCGAAGGCCAATCCGGGGATGCGCTCCTATTGGGACTGGCAGGAGGTCATTACCTTCAACAAGCTCGGCACCTTTCCCTATACGCCTGCAACCAACCTGCTCTTCGGCCTGCGTGAAGCGGTGAAGATGCTTGAGGAGGAGGGGCTCGAGAACGTCTGGACCCGCCATAAACGCCACAGCGCGGCAACGCGCGCGGCGGTCAAGGTCTGGGGTCTCGAGACGCAGTGCGCCGATCCTGCCGCGCATTCGCCGGCGCTGACCGGCGTGCGCGTGCCGGAAGGCCACGACGCCGACACCTTCCGCAAGGTGGTGCTGGAGAACTTCGACATGTCGCTCGGCACCGGCCTGAACAAGGTCAAGGGCAAGGTGTTCCGCATCGGCCATATCGGCCATTTCAATGATCTGATGCTGATGGGCACGCTCGCCGGCGTCGAGATGGGCCTCGATCTTGCAAAGATCCCGCACCGGAGCGGTGGCGTGTTGGCGGCCATGGATGTCCTGAAGGGACGCGACGTGGTGCCGATGGCCAAGGCTCAGGTGGCCTAAAGGCTCAGCTGGCCTGAACTAACGTAGAAAGTGAGCGCGCGATGAACGCACCGACGACGACCAACGAAGACCTGCTCTACTCTGTCACGGACGGCATCGCGCGGATCACCTTCAACCGCCCGCAGGCGCGCAACGCGCTGACCTTCGCCATGTACGAGCGCATGGCGGAGATCTGTCAGGAGATCAACGCCGACCGCTCGATCAAGGCGTTGATCCTGACCGGAGCCGGCGACAAGGCGTTCGCCTCCGGCACCGATATCTCGCAATTCCGCGCCTTCAAAACCGCTCAAGACGCGCTCGACTACGAGGCGCGGATCGACCGCGTGCTCGGCACGCTGGAGCAGTGCCGCGTGCCCGTGATCGCGGCGATCGCCGGTGCCTGCACCGGCGGCGGCGCCGGAATTGCGGCCTGCTGCGACCTCCGGATCGGCACCGAAACCACCCGCATCGGTTTCCCGATCGCGCGCACGCTCGGCAACTGCCTGTCGATGTCGAACATCAGCCGCGTCGTCTCGCTGGTCGGTCCGGCCCGCACCAAGGACCTGATCTTCAAGGCGCGCTTGGTCGAGGCGCCGGAGGCCCTGGCGCTCGGCCTGCTCAACGAGGTAGTGCCCGACGTCGAGACGCTGCAGCGCCGCGCCGATGAGACCGCGAAACTGGTCGCGAGCCATGCCCCGCTCACCCTCGAAGCCACCAAGGAAGCGGTGCGCCGCATCCGCCGCACGCTGTCGCGCGAGGAAGGTGAGGATCTGATCCTGAAAGCCTATATGAGCGAAGATTTTCGCGAGGGCATGGACGCTTTCCTCAACAAGCGCACACCAAACTGGAAGGGCAAGTAGCGCGGCTTAAGTCCTGTGCGGTGCGTAGGCAACCGCATGTGTCGGTGCGATCGCCCGACTCGGCAGACATAGATTCTCGCCCTCGGCGATGTTGCTCGGCCTTGTACGCTGCAGCGGCTCGCGTTTTTTCAGTCCGCCGCGCTTGCAATCGATCTCATTCCAAAGTCATAAGCGGGGCGGCGCCGGGCGGCTTGAACTGGCCGGCGTTCGCCCGCACAATGCAATTCGGCTTGCTTCGCGAATTGCCAATCCGAACAAGAACATAGGGAAGATGCGCGTGGGACATGGAATGAAGGCCGCAATTGCGCTGGCAGCCGCGCTTTGCGCCGCGCCGGCCTCTGCCGGCTGGGAGCCGACAAAACCCGTCGAGATCGTGGTGGCGGCAGGCGCGGGCGGTGCCTCCGACCAGATGGCGCGGATGATGCAGGCCGCGATCCAGAAGAACAATCTGATGAAGCAGCCGATGGTGGTCTCGCTCAAGGGCGGCGCTTCGGGCGCGGAAGCGCTGATGTACATGAAATCCAGCGAGGGCGACCCGAACAAGGTGCTGATCGCCTACTCGCTGATCTACATGTTGCCGCTGTCGGCGAAGATCCCGTTCAACTGGCGCGAACTGACCCCGGTCTCGGTGGTCGCGCTCGACCAGTTCGTGCTGTGGGACAACAGCGCCGGCCCCAAGACGGTGAAGGAATTCGTCGAGGCCGCGAAGGCCGCGAGCTCGCCGTTCAAGATGGGCGGCACCGGCTCCAAGCGAGAGGATCATGTGCTGACCGTGTTCCTCGAGCAGAAGACCGGCGCGAAATTCTCCTATCTGCCCTACAAGTCCGGCGGCGAGGCCGCGACCCAGCTCGTCGGCAACCACACCGAATCCAACGTCAACAATCCGAGCGAAAATCTCGAGGTCTGGCGCGCGGGGCAGGTGCGTCCGCTCTGCGTGTTCGACAAGGAGCGCATCTCCTACACCAGCAAGGTGACGGACACGCAGTCCTGGGCCGACATCCCGACCTGCAAGGAGGAGGGCGTCGACGTCCAATATCTGATGTTGCGCGCGATGTTCCTGCCCGGCAAGGTCACGGCTGAGCAGCAGGCGTTCTATGTCGAGCTGTTCCACAAGGTGACGCAGACCGCGGAATACAAGGACTACATGGAGAAGCAGGCGTTGAAACCGATCTTCCTCACCGGCAAGGACATGGTGCAATTCCTCGAGGAGGACGATGCGATCAACAAGGCGCTGATGACGGAAGCCGGATTCGTCGCGAAGTAAGGTGTTCTACTCCCTCGCCACGTTCTTGCGGGGAGAGGGTTGGGGCGAGGGCTCTCTCCGCGAGTCCAATCCTCGCCGTCCCCGCGGAGCCTCCCTCTCACCCCAACCCTCTCCCCGCAAGCGGGAGAGGGGGAACTAAACCCAGTCCGTCCCTAACAGCTCATGTCCCAAACCGATCTTGAAATCGTCGTCGACGATCCGACCGCGCCTGAACAGGACTCGCCTTCCGTCGTCAGCTCCGGCACGGTCGAGATCGTCGTCTGCCTCCTGTTGCTCGCGCTGGCCGTAACGCTCGGCTATGACAATTGGCGCACCGGCATCTCCTGGGATTCGACCGGGCCCGAGCCCGGCTACTTCCCGTTCTATCTCTCGATCATCCTCGGCGGCGGCAGCCTCTACGGCCTGATTACAGCGCTTGTTGCGCGCCGCGTGGCGTCCGAAACCTTCGTCACGCGCGCGCAAGCTCGCCGTGTGATGGCGGTGTTCGTGCCGACGCTCTCGTTCTGCCTGGTGACGCAGTTCCTCGGCCTCTATGTCGCGAGCTTCTTCCTGATCGCCGGCTTCATGCGGCTGGTCGGCAAGATCGCGCTGTGGAAGTCGCTGCTCACCGCCTTGCTTTTCACGGCGATCATGTTCGTCACCTTCGACATCGCCTTCGACGTCATCATGCCGAAGGGGCCGCTGGAAGCGGCCTTCGGCTACTAGGGCGGGTTGCGATGGAAGCGTTCGGCCTTTTGCTTCACGGCTTCGCCGTCCTGCTCACGTGGAAGACACTCGTCCTGATGATGGTCGGGCTGGTGCTCGGCATCTTCGTCGGTGTGCTCCCCGGCCTTGGCGGTCCCAACGGCGTGGCGATCCTGTTGCCGCTGACCTTCACGATGGATCCGACCTCGGCGATCGTGATGCTGTCCTGCATCTATTGGGGCGCGCTGTTCGGCGGCGCCATCACCTCGATCCTGTTCAATATTCCCGGCGAAGCCTGGTCGGTCGCGACCACCTTCGACGGCTATCCGATGGCGCAGCAGGGCAGGGCGGCGGAAGCGCTGACCGCGGCGTTCACGTCCTCCTTCATCGGCTCGCTGGTCGCGGTGCTCCTGATCACCTTCCTGGCGCCGATGATCTCGTCCTTTGCGCTGAAGTTCGGCCCGCCCGAGTTCTTCGCGGTCTATCTCCTGACGTTCTGCTCCTTCGTCGGCCTTGGGCGCGAAGCCAAGCACAAGACGGTGATCTCGATGTCGCTGGGGTTGCTACTCGCGGGAGTCGGGATGGACACGGTGTCGGGCCAGCTGCGCATGACCTTCGGCTCGGCGGAGCTTTTGCGCGGCATCAACTTCCTCGTTGCCGTCATCGGCCTGTTCGGCATCAGCGAGATCCTGCTGACGATGGAGGAGCGGCTGGCGCTGCGCGGCCACGCGGCGAGCATCTCGCTCCGTGTCGTGCTGAGCGTGTGGAAGGACCTGCCGAAATACTGGGTGACGCTGCTGCGCTCCTCCTTCATCGGCTGCTGGCTCGGCATCACCCCGGGCGGCGCCATCGCGGCGTCCTTCATGGGCTACAACCTCGCAAAACGTTTCGCCAAGGACCCCGAGAGTTTCGGCAAGGGCCGCATCGAGGGCGTGTTTGCGCCGGAAACGGCGGCGCACGCCTCCGGCACCGCGGCGCTGCTGCCGATGTTGGCGCTCGGCATTCCCGGCTCCGGCACCGCCGCGATCCTGCTCGGCGGGTTGATGGTGTGGGGGCTCAATCCCGGTCCGCTGCTGTTCGTCGAGCACAAGGATTTCGTCTGGGGCCTGATCGCCTCGATGTATCTCGGCAACGTCGTCGGCCTCGTGCTGGTGTTGACGACGGTGCCGATCTTCGCCTCGATCCTGCGCGTGCCATTTGCAGCGGTGGCGCCGATGATCGTGGTGTCCTGCGCGATCGGCGCCTATGCGATCCAGAATGCGATGTTCGACGTCTGGCTGATGCTGGGTTTTGGCGTCGTCGGCTACGTCTTCAAGAAGATCGGCATTCCCTTGGCGCCGTTCACGCTGGCGCTCGTGCTCGGCAACCGCGCCGAGGATGCCTTCCGCCTGTCGATGATCGGCTCCGGCGGCGACCTCAAGGTGTTCTGGTCGAACGGCTTGGTCGGCTCGATCACGACCCTGGCCATTCTGCTGCTTTTCTGGCCGGTGATCGACGGGCTGTTGAGTCGCGTCGGATGGATGCAGCGGGCGAAACCGGCGCCGCGCTAGGCGATTAGAATAATGTCTTCTGAATCAAATATATAGCCCGCTGCCAGTATTCCGATCCCGCGCCACCTTGGGACCCGATTGTTTCCGAATGTTGCTATTGCGGCAGAGCCTCTACGTGTGACGGGGCGTATGTTTTGATCACAAAATTGTGCGGAGGGAATTTCCATGAAGCGGATTGTGATTGGAATGACGGCGGCGATGTCGCTGTTCGCGACGGGCGCACTGGCTGCAGACTTGGCGGCGAGGCCCTAAAGGCTCCGGTTATGGTCGATCCGGTGTGGAGCTGGACCGGCTTCTAAGTCGGCGCCAATGGTGGCTATAGCTGGGGCCGCTCGTGGACCGACGTCTCCTACTACAACACCGCAACTGGTGCCGGTGTCGAAGGCAAGATCACCCAGAACGCGAGCGCCAAGCTCGAATATCTCTACATGGATCTCGGACGCTTCTCGTCCGGTTCGTTCACGCTCGCGCCGGCCTCGACGATCGGCGCCAACGTTTCGTCGCGCTTCACCGACCACATCCTGCGCGCCGGCATCAACTAACAGTTCGGTGGCCCCAGGTACTAAAATCGGCTGAGGCGTCGAACAAGAAGCAAAGCCCGGTCCTGCGCCGGGCTTTGCCGTTTTGCGCCATCGTGCCGGGGCGCGAGGGGCTCAAACCACCTTGGCGTTCCTGAGCCCGGCGAGCTCGTCCGCGCTGAAGCCGAACTCGGTGAGTACCTCGTCGGTCTGCTCGCCGAATTCCGGCGGCCGCGCCACCATCTTGCTCGGCGTGCGCGACAGCGTGACGGGCTGGCCGACCAGGCGGATGCGGCGGTCCTCTTCATTCGGCACGTCCTGCGCGATGCCGAGATGGCGGACCTGCGCGTCCTCGAACATCCGGTCGATGGCGTAGATCGGCCCGCATGGCACGCCGGCCTCGTTGAGCTCGCTGACCCAGGTCTCGGTCGACTTCGTCAAGGTGCGCTTCTCGATCTCGGCGTTGAGCGCATCGCGATTTTTGGAGCGGGCGGGTGCGGTCGCATAATCGGGATGGCTGTAGAGCTCCGGCGCGCCGATCGCCTGCGCACAGCGCTCCCAGATCCGCCCGCCGGTGGTGGCGATGTTGATGTAGCCGTCCGAGGTCTTGAACACGCCGGTCGGGATGCTGGTCGGGTGGTTGTTGCCGGCCTGCTTGGCGACCTCCTTCTCCATCAGCCAGCGCGCGGCCTGGAAGTCGAGCATGAAGATCTGCGCCTGGAGCAGCGAGGTCTGCACCCACTGGCCTTTGCCGGAAACCTCGCGCTCGAGCAGCGCGGTGAGGATGCCCATGGCGCAGAACAGGCCCGCCGTGAGGTCGGCGACGGGAATGCCGACCCGCATCGGGCCCTCGCCGGGCGCGCCGGTGATCGACATCAGCCCGCCCATGCCCTGCGCAATCTGATCGAAGCCCGGCCGCTTGTGATAGGGGCCGTCCTGGCCGAAGCCGGAGATGCTGCCATAGACGATGCGCGGATTGATCTCGCGCAGGCTTTCATAGTCGATGCCGAGCTTCTTCTTGACGTCGGGACGGAAGTTCTCGACCACGACGTCGGCCTTGGCGGCCAGCCGCTTGAAGACGTCGAGGCCTCTTTCGTCCTTCAGGTTGAGCGTCATCGCGCGCTTGTTGCGGTGCAAATTCTGGAAATCGGAGCCTTGCCGCGGTCCGCCCGGCTGCTCGCCGCCGCCATCCTCCAGGAGCGCGTCGATCTTGATCACGTTGGCGCCCCAGTCGGCGAGCTGCCGCACACAGGTGGGCCCGGACCGGACACGGGTCAGATCGAGCACGGTGAAGCGCGACAGGGCTTCCGAGGCATGCGGAAAGGGCATCTTGATAGGCTCCGGGACAGATTGCGTGCCTACCATAGGGCCGAAAGATCATGCGGCAAGTCTGGTCCGGCGCGGATGCCGCCTGTGAAAATGCAATGCCTGACGAGGGTTTGCTGCGATGCGCGAAGGATCAGCGCGACAGGCGCTTCAGCTCGGCACGCGCCTTCTCGGCCAGGGGATCGTCGCCGTGGCGCGCGATGAAGAGCTCGAACGCCTCCCGCGTGTCCTTCTGTCTGGCGAGTTCATACTCCTCGGCGACCGCCGCCGAAGGGTCGCGGGCAAGTGGAACCGAGGGCGCTCGTATCGCCTTGCCGGCGTCGTTCGCATTGGCATTCCCGACCATGACAGGCAGTCCTCCGATGAATAGCTGACCCGCTCCTGAAAGCGCCGCCAAGGCACCTAACAGGCCAACTGAGAGTGGGCGTAGCTTCATGATTTCCCTTGCAAATCACGCAGGCGTGCGGAACCCGCACTTGCCCGTATCACTACGGGGTTTGAAGGCTAATATGGCATTAAGAAATAGGTCTGGGAGTGGTCGCCAAATTTAAACCAAACGTTTAGCTCTCAAGCTAGAATCATCTGTCTGCTCCCCGAATCGAACGGGGCTTGCTGCTTCGGAGATTCCCTTGGCTACCTCTGTCACCATCAGCAAGACCAACAACGCTGACATCGACGGCATGCTGTCGGGCTACAAATGGTCCGGCACGATCACCTACAGCTTTCCCGACTCGCCCAGCGACTACGCCAATCCCTACAGCGGCGGCGACAATGAGCCGACCACAGCAGGCTTTGCCTCGGCGCCGAGCCAGATGCAGGCGGCGATCAACTACGCGATCGGACTGATCCTCGGCTACACCAACGCCAGCATCACGTACAATGGCACGGGCAGCGCCGACATCATGATTGCGCAGTCGCCAGCGGCCAATCCCACCTCCTACGCCTATTACCCCGGCAACTACGCGCCCGGTGGCGACGTGTGGTTTGGGACACAATACGATTATACGCAGGCCAAGCTCGGCAACTATTATTACACGACTGCGCTGCACGAGCTCGGACACGCCTTTGGCCTCAAGCACAGCCAGGAAACGGGCGGCGTCGCCAACGTCGCGGTGCCGAGCGCGCATGACGACAGCGAATATACCGTCATGAGCTATCGCAGCTATGTCGGCGGTCCGCTGACGGGCTACACCAACGAGGCCTATGGTTATCCGCAGACCTACATGGCCAACGATATCCTCGCGCTGCAGACGATGTACGGCGCGAACTTCACGACCCAGAGCGGGACCACCGTCTATACCTGGAGCGCGACCACCGGGCAGGAGTTCATCAACGGCGTCGGCCAGCCGGCCGACAATGGCGGTGCCGGCGGCTCGGCCAACCGCATCTTCGAGACGATCTGGGACGGCGGCGGCGTCGATACCTACGACCTGTCGAACTACACGACGAACCTGAGCATCAACCTCAATCCCGGTGCGTCGTCCGTGTTCTCGTCGGTTCAGCTGGCCAATCTCGGAAACGGCCATTACGCGTCGGGCAACGTCTACAACGCCTATCTCTACAACAACGATGCGCGCTCCTACATCGACAACGCCATCGGCGGTACCGGCAACGACGCCATCGTCGGCAACGCCATCGCCAACACGCTGAACGGCGGCTCCGGCAACGACACCATCACCGGCGGCGGCGGCAACGACACCATCATCGGTGGCGCTGGTACCGACATCGCGGTGTATTCGGGCAGCAAGGCCAATTACGCGATCTCGTACAATGCGGCGACGCAAACCTTCACGCTGGTAGACCAGCGCTCCGGTACGCCTGATGGCACTGATACGGTGTCCGGCGCCGAGACCTTCCAGTTTGCCGACGGCACGGTGACGAGCGCCGCGCTTATCCAGCTCACGCCGGTCGTGATCGAGTCGATCGGGACGACGAGCCTGGTGCAGCAGGACGGCGGCTACTTTCTCAACCCGGTTGGCGGGGGGACGGGTCCTGAGCTGAAGTACGGAGGTTCGGCAGTTGTCCCTGGTCAATTTGATCCTTGGACACTGATCGGCGCTGAGCAGACCGCAACAGGTTATGAGATCGCCTTCAAACAACTGGGCACAAACTATTTTACGATTTGGAATACGGACAGCTCCGGCAACTACCTGGGAAACCCCACCGGTATTGTGCTCGGGAGCAGCGCGACACTTGAAAGCCTGGAGACAAGCTTTCACCAGGATCTAAACGGAGACGGAGTCGTCGGCGTTCCGGCCGCGCCGGCTAGCACGGCCATAGAGTCGTTCGGTTCGACTAGTCTGGTTCAGGTTGGTAGCAACTATCACCTCGATCCAGTTGGCGGTGGCGCGGGCCCCGAACTAAAATATGGTGGGTCAGCAGTTGTTTCTGGTCAATTCAATCCCTGGTCGCCGATCGGCGCCGAGCAGACCGCAACGGGTTACGAGATAGCCTTCAAACAACCGGGCACGAACTATTTTACGATTTGGAATACGGACAGCTCCGGCAACTACCTAGGCAACCCCACTGGCATTGTGCTCGGGAGCAGTGCGACACTTGAAAATCTGGAGACAAGCTTTCACCAGGATCTGAACGGCGATGGTGCACTTGGTGTTGCGGCAGCACCAGCCGGTACGGTCATAGAGGCCGCCGGCTCAACTAGTTTGGTTCAGGTTGGTGACGGCTATTTCCTCAATCCGGTTGGCGGGGGCACGGGCCCCGAGTTGAAGTATGGCGGTTCAGCAGTCGTCTCCGGTCAATTCAGCCCCTGGACGCTGATTGGTGCCGAGCAGACCGCGACAGGTTACGAGATCGCCTTTAAGCAGCCAGGCACCAACTCCTTCACGGTGTGGAATACTGACGCCTCTGGCAACTACCTGAACAATCTAACCGGAATTGTGCTCGGAAGCAGCACGGTCCTACAGAATCTAGAGACAAGCTTTCATCAGGACTTGAATGGAGACGGAACTGTAGGGCTTCCTGCGGCTTCCCGAAGCCCTAATTATGTACCTCAAAACTTCTCTTTTGCTGAGGTTCGAAGTGATGTGGTCCCCTCGACTGCAGCGGAAGCGAAATCCAGCGTGATCGAGACGATACGAGAGCTGACGGATGGTGCACTAGCCGGTCGGTTCGCCGTTTCGCACGACGCGTTCACAAATCTGTATGAGGCGAACGTCAAGCACGACACGTTTGATCAACACATCACTTATTTCGCTGATAGCCATATAGGTGGTTTCATCGTCCGTTAATCTCTTCAGTGAGGCTGAACGTCGATCAAAATGGCTTTATTATCTGAATGATGTCGCAATTCGAATTCGTGATTTTTTTGACATCGACATGAACTTCGATGCAGCTCGTCTTCAACTTCGCAGCCTCTTCGTCGGCAACCGGTGTGGCCCCGTACCTATTCATTTTATCGATTGTGTACCCGTACTCAACTGGGGCCAGTCCAGTCACATCAACGTAGACAGGTGTTCCCCACAGTCTAAGCTTTAGATACAGCGCAAGAGCAAGCGCTGGCTCCCATATCCCCGCTGTTGGACCGCTTACAAAGAGTGCGGGATGATTCATCGCCAGCCGCTGCTCGAGAAATTTGCGGCCAGCCTCCTCGATGGCTTTGTCTGCGCTCAGATTGAACTGTTGCCACTCGCTGACCGATGACTTGACCGAGGGATGGAACAGCCCTCGGTTGCTAATCAGCACAGCGACGACAATCGCTGCTGAGAACATCGATCCCACCGACACGTTCGTCGAAACCTTCGGGATTGAGAGCGTCGTCAGGCGTTCGGCCAAGCCTCCCACGACTAGCGCGATGATCAACGCTTGCATCATTACAAATGGAAATGCATAGCGCATAGAAAATGCATCGAATCCGTCGACGCCTGCAATGGAATGAGTAAGGAAATAGGTCGCCAGCCGCGTGGGCTCCAGAGCAAGCGTCAAGAGAAGAAGGACGTAGCTCTTTCCTTCCACGCGCCCTTTCCTAATGTCGGCCAACAACAGGACGACCAAGAGACCGCTTGCGGCTATTCCGATGGTTCGAAACACCGGGTCCCAAAGCAAATACCTTGAATAGTCTGAAAGCGCGCCCGCTACGGTGACCGCCGACGATACTTCCCGCACTATCATCAAGAGGTAGGCAAACACTATGCTGGCAATCAAGCCGCAGAGCAGTCCTAGCTTGAGCAGGCGCTGTTCCCGCAGAACAAGGCCGCAGGCAACCGCGAGCGCAGATGCTTCGAGCAAGTAGAGCGAATTGACTTCCTTCAGAGTAGAAAACAGAAATGATGCGCTCGCGGTAAGCCAGAGCAGACAGCGGGAAGGCTGCTGATCTGTCACGTGCCTCCACGCCGACCACACTATAAGAGCCGCAGCGCAATTGCCCTGGAATTCAGTTGGACCAAGCCGTGGTATCAAGTCACTCCAGCTTTGGTGACCCAAATAGAGGACCACGAACGCGAGTGCAGACGCGAGACCGAATGTCCGAAGGAAGAGTGCGGCGATTATTAGAGTTGTTCCGATATCAGCTAGGTATCTAAAGAGATACCAAAGCCGCATGTTGTCTCCCCAAGTATAGATTTCGATGGCCTTGAGCGCATAATAGCTGGGGCGAAATCGCGAGGTCTTCCCTGACGTCAGAAGTTCTTGATATTCGGGTGTCTGACCGAGCCACGCCCCAAGGGAGCTCAACGTGACCGTGCTTCCGCCGTCGAGGGCAAGAACGATATCATGGTCGTCGATCAAGCTCGGTTTCGCGTGATCGATCATGGGAAGGACAATCTTTGCCAAGAAAGCCGCTAGTACGAACGCAAGAATGAACAGGATGAGCCTGTTCTTGGGTCCCACTTGCCCGTCAGATCCACGGCTTGCAATTACAAGGCTTGCAGTTCCAAGGCTTGACCGTCGATCTGAAATGTCGTTGCGCGCGTTCATGGCTCTTCTTCGGTGATAGCCCCACTGAAAGCCGGGAACTCGCTGTGCGGCGAACCCGGTTTCCCCCTATGGTAGTTGTCAGGAAATGGCTAAAACTGCAAATCTTTCAACAATTTTGATGACTTTGCGCAGGGTTTTGTTCTACTTGCCGCGGAATCTGCGCCGTAATGAGATGGTGGGAAGTTAAATGAAGGTAGTCACCTCTGGGCATGCGTATAGCCGAAGAGACCAGCACGCGCCCGAAACCGATGGTCGAGATCGGCGGCGGGCCCATTCGGGACGGTGGTCCTTCCGGAAGGCGGCGCTCCCGCCATTGTCTTACAGCGTTTGGGATGCTCGCGATCAGCATCCCCTGTACCGAACGCACGCAGCGTGATCGCGAAACATTACTGCCGCGTCCATGGGAGAGATGGTGTGCTAGGGGCGGATGAAGGGATGTCGGCCAAGCGCCGCTTGACGTCACAAAGAAGTCGGTCGTGATACGGGCCCTTATTCAGGCCAGCCGAGCCAGCCATTTTCTTGAGGCTAAGGACGTCGGAAGATGCTTCGCTACGTCAATCGAATACCATTGCCGCTTGTTGTCTTATTCTATCTAGCGATTATTGCCGCGGCAGGTATCGCAGCGAGCTATGGTTTGGAGAACTTGCGTGTTGTTCAAGTATTCGAATTGGACGAGCACCGGATGTTGTCTCTCATGCAGAGACATCTTGAGGAGCGAAGCTTAGATCCCCACGGGTTCTATATCTATGGCAATCTCTATGATTCAATCGGCTACGTAACACTCACCGCACTGCATTGGGCAGGTTGGAATGTAGACGTCCACCTTATAGGGCTGGTGCTACGCTTCCTGTCGCTGTGTTTCGGAGTGTTGGCCGCGTTGTCTCTTGCCTACCTTGCGATCTTGCTCGAGGTTCCTTTAACGGTCGCTGCGAGCGGTTCATTGTTGCTGCTTACGATGCCGGACTTCACTGTCTACATGAAGACGGTTCACCCAGACACGCTTCAAGCGGCATTGATCGTCGTTGCCATTTTAGTCACTTTGCGGAAACCCGGATTTATCGCCTCCTTGTGGGGCGGAATTCTAGCCGGTTTAGCGTTCGCAACCAAGTATTCCGGCGTGTTGGTCTTACCCATTTGTCTTTCCGCATTGTTCCTGCCGCACTTAGGCTGCAAGTTCGACAGAAGGCTGGTTGCGAGGTTGTTCGCGGAATTTGTGATTGTCGTTCTTGCGTTTCTTAGTGTTTTCGCTTTCACCAATCCTTATGCGGTAAGGGATTTTTCCGAATTTCGCCAGACGATGTCCTTCATGGCGAACTATGTTGGTACGGGTCATGGAAAGGTAGAGATCGCCGATCCGTTTGCTTGGCTAGTGCCGGCAACCCAGGAGTTCGGATATTTTGGCATCGGGTTCTTGTTGCTTGGCCTCGTGCTGTTGGTCATTCAGATCTTCGCTGCATTGAAATTAGACGGTATTCGCTCCAGTCTTCGTTGCCCGCGCTTCCAGAGGCGGCTCATCCTTATCATCTTTGTTGTATCGGCGTTGCTGCATCTAGTTCTCACCGTCCGCATTCGTGTGCCTAGATATGCCTACCACGTGTTGCCCTGCTGGATAGCGTTGGCGCTCGTCGGTTGGTATGAGTTCCTTGCCCAAGTCGCGGGCAGTCGACTGCGCTCATCGCTGCTCATGTCAGCGCTTCTTATCGGCGTGGCCGCACCCCAGATGTGGTATGACTTGCGCAACTTAGGAAGGGACACGAGAAAGCCTCAAGATCCGATGCTTGTTGCAGGTAATTCTTTGGCCAGTCGGTTCGATACATCGCAAAGAATCTTGGCCGACATGTACACTTATCTCCCACCCAAGTTCGCCTCAGTGGAATTTGTTGGCGGGATCACGCGAGGGGACATCGTCCGTTCAAAACCCGACATAATTATATTCAACGAGGTCACGACTGGTCGAATGGTTTGGAAAATGAGCGGGTCCAAATTCAAGGATATGAGATTCAGCGTGAATACATCCTACGGGGATCGCGCGGCGGAATCCAAGGAACTGATCGCCGATTTGCTTAAGGATGAAAATTGGACGACCTCCTATGAAGATGATCAAGCCATTGCGTTCAAACGCAACTAGAGTGCATTTCGGCTGCGTAGGGCTTGCGTAGCCGGCCCATATCACTCATTCCATACACATGTAGAAAAGCGGATGGAACGTTTCAGCGCCTCGAGCAAGTATTCCCGAAAACTCTTTGATCAGCTATCATGGCAATTTGGCAATCCTTGGATCACAAGATGAAAGCGGTTATTCTGGCGGGTGGTCTGGGCACCCGTATTGCGGAAGAGACCAGCACGCGGCCGAAGCCGATGGTCGAGATCGGCGGCCGGCCCATTCTCTGGCACATCATGAAGATCTACAGCCATTACGGCTTCAATGATTTCGTGATCTGCCTCGGCTACAAGGGCTACATGATCAAGGAGTACTTTGCGAACTACTTCCTGCACATGTCCGACGTCACCTTCCATCTCGCCGAGAACCGGATGGAGGTGCATCGCGAAACCGCCGAGCCCTGGCGGGTGACGCTGGTCGACACCGGCGAGGACACCCAGACCGGCGGCCGGCTGAAGCGGGTGCTGCCTTACGTCGCGAACGAGCCGTTCTTTGCGCTAACCTATGGCGACGGCGTCGCCGACATCGATCTCGCAGCCCAGATCGCATTCCACCGGGAACATGGCCGCGACGCAACCGTTTCGGTGGTGCGGCCGGCGCGAAGGTTCGGCGCGGTGACGATCGAGAACGGCCGGGTGGTCAATTTCGAGGAGAAGCCCCATGACGATGGCGGCTGGATCAATGGTGGTTTCTTCCTGCTCTCGCCCTCCGTCGGCGATCTGATTGCAGGCGACCAGACCGTGTGGGAGCGCGAGCCGATGGAGCAGCTTGCCCGCGGCGACCAGCTCCGTGCCTTCGTGCATCCCGGCTTCTGGCACCCGATGGATACCTTGCGCGATCGCAACTATCTCGAGGACGAGTGGGCCAACAACCGCGCCAAGTGGAGGATCTGGTGACAGATCCGGCATTCTGGCGCGGCAAGAAGGTCTTTCTGACCGGACATACCGGCTTCAAGGGTGCGTGGGCATCGCTGCTGCTGCGACGCTTCGGTGCCAGTGTCTATGGCTACGCCTTGCCGCCGACCCATCCATCGTCGCTGTTCATGGCGGCGCGGGTCGCCGACGACATCAAGCAATGCCTTGCCGACATCCGTGATCTCGACAGGCTGCGCGCGGCGCTGTTGGAAGCGCAGCCGGACGTGATCATTCACATGGCGGCACAGGCGCTGGTACGGCCGTCCTACGCCGAGCCAGTCGAGACTTTCGCGACCAATGTCATGGGAACGGTGCATGTGCTGGAGACGGCGCGGCATCTGCCGTCCGTGAAGGCCGTGCTGATCGTCACCAGCGACAAGTGTTACGAGAACGATGGCGGCCAGGCTGCCTTCCGCGAGGGCGATCGCCTAGGTGGCAACGACCCCTACAGCAACAGCAAAGCCTGCGCGGAACTGGTGACCTATTCCTATCGGCGAAGCTTCTTTGCCGAGAACGGCGCGGCGCGCATCGCGAGCGCGCGGGCCGGAAACGTGTTTGGCGGCGGCGACTGGGCGCGTGACCGCCTGGTACCGGATGCGATGCAGGCGTTCCTGGACCGTCAGCCGCTGCGCATTCGCAATCCCAATTCGGTGCGGCCCTGGCAGCATGCGCTCGATCCCATCCTGGGCTATTTCACCCTTGTCGAGAAGTTGGTCGCCGACGCGAGCTTTGCCGATGGCTGGAACTTCGGTCCGAATGCCGAAAGCGAGCAGCCGGTGCGGAACGTCGTCGAGCAGTTGCAAGCAATGTGGGGCGATGGCGCCGGTTGGACCAGCGATGATGGTCCGCATCCGCATGAAGCCGCCTTTCTGAGGCTTGACTGCGAACGCGCCTGCTCACAATTGAACTGGACGCCGCGTCTCGACCTCGTGCAGGGGCTGGGTCTCACTGTCGACTGGTACAAGGCGCATCAGCGCGGCCGGGATTTACGCCAAATCTCTCTCGAACAACTCGACCTCGTCCTCGATGGCGCCGTTGCGAACGGCACATCGCAGTCGGTATCCGAACCATCTCGCGGCGAGGTCGCCGCAGTCAACGCGAAGTCATTCACATGAAATCGGCGCCAGCATCCGCACGCGCGGCTCAACGAAGCCCGGAAGAGATCAGGGCATCGATCATGGAACTGGTGGAGGAATACTCCGCCCTGGCGCATGCGACGAAACCATTTGTCGCCGGCCAGTCGCCCGTGCCCGTGTCGGGACGCGTGTTCGATGCGAGCGACGTCAAGTCGCTGGTCGATTCCGCTCTGGATTTCTGGCTGACCACCGGGCGCTTCAATGAGGAGTTCCAGCAGAAGCTCGCCAAACGTGTCGGCGCGCGTTACGCGATGACCGTCAATTCCGGCTCCTCGGCCAACCTCGTCGCCTTCTCGGCGCTGACCTCGCCCTTGCTGCGCGACCGGCAGGTTCCAGCCGGAAGCGAGGTGATCACGGCGGCGACCGGATTCCCGACGACCGTCAATCCCGCGATCACGCAGGGCATGGTGCCGGTGTTCGTCGACGTCGACATTCCCACCTACAACATTATTCCCGAACGCGTGGAAGAGGCGATCACGCCGAACACGCGCGCAATCATGGTGGCGCATACGCTCGGCAATCCCTTCGATGTCGGCAAGATCGCCGATATCGCCAAGCGGCACAAACTCTGGCTGATCGAAGATTGTTGCGATGCGCTCGGTGCGACGTTTTCGGGACGTCATGTCGGCACGTTCGGCGACATCGGCACGCTCAGCTTCTATCCGGCCCACCACATCACGATGGGCGAGGGCGGCGCGGTCTTCACCAGCCATCCGGCACTGCGGCGGGCCATGGAAACGTTCCGCGACTGGGGACGCGACTGCTATTGCGATCCCGGCAAGGACAACACCTGTCAACGCCGCTTCGACTGGCAGCTCGGCGAGCTGCCCCATGGCTATGACCACAAATACATCTACAGCCATCTCGGCTTCAACCTGAAGATCACCGACATGCAGGCAGCGGTCGGCGTGTCCCAGCTCGACCATCTCGAAGACTTCATCGCCGCCCGGCGGCGGAATTTCGCTCTGTTGAAGAGCGGGCTGAAGCCGCTCGAGGAATTCTTCATCCTGCCTGAGCCGACGCCGAACAGCGAACCCTCCTGGTTCGGCTTCGTGTTGACGGTCCGCGAGGGGGCGCCGTTCAAGCGTGACGCGATTGTGCGCCATTTGAACGAACGCGGGATCGGCACAAGGCTGCTGTTCGGCGGCAATCTGGTGCGGCAACCCTACATGGCCGGACGGAATTTCCGCGTGCACGGCTCGCTCGCCAACAGCGATACGATCATGAACCAGACCTTCTGGATCGGCGTCTATCCGGCACTCGGCGATGAGCACATCGGTTACGTGCTTCAGGTGATCCAGGATTTCTGCGCCGCCCAGACCCGCGGCGCCTAGGGTGGGAATGACGCGATGACCGGAGCACAGTACATTGCGGAATTCCTGGCGCGGGTCGGAAGCGATCGGGTCTTTCTCCTGACGGGCGGCGCCTGCGCGTTCATGATCGATGCGATCGCGCAGCATCCGAAGCTCCACTATACCTGCTTCCAGCACGAGCAGGGCGCGGCGATGGCCGCGGACGCGCTGTGGCGTGTCAGTCACAAGGTCGGCGTGACCCTGGCGACCTCGGGCCCGGGAGCGACCAACCTCATCACGGGCATCGCCACCTCCCATTTCGATTCCATTCCCTCCCTGCACATCACCGGTCAGGTGAACCAGCGCGAGAGCAGCGCATTCCACGGCGCGAATGTGCGTCAGGCCGGGTTCCAGGAAACCAGGATCGTGGAGATGGTCCGGCCGGTCACGAAATATGCCGTGATGGTCACGAGCGTGGCCGAGCTGCGCGAAGAGCTGGCCAAGGCCTACTCGATCGCAATGTCAGGCCGCATGGGTCCGGTGCTGATCGACGTCCCCATGGACATCCAGCAGGCCGAAGTCGGAGACGACATCCTGCTTCCGTCGAGATTGGCGCCGGCGGCCGAGGAGCCGGCGAAGGTGCTCGCGGATCTGAAGCAGACGCTGGCCGATGCGGCGCGCCCGGTCGTTCTATGGGGAGCAGGCGTGGGGCTCGCTGGTGTCGAGCGCGACGTTGCGGACTGGCTGCGGCAGAGCGGCCTGCCGTTCGTCTCGAGCTGGGCCGGCCTGAGCTTCTTCGATCATGATCATCCGGGCTTCCTCGGACAGATCGGCGTTTACGGAAATCGCGGCGCGAACTTCGTTCTGCAGAACGCTGACGCCGTGATCGTGCTCGGCAGCCGGCTCGACAACCGCCAACGCTCCGGCAATACCAAGCAGTTCGCGGCCGGCGCCACCGTCCACGTCGTCGACATCGACCAGGAGGAACTGGCCAAATATCGCAACGACGGCTATCGCGTCAGTCACCTGGATTTTGCCGAGCTGCCGGAAGTGTTGGGCGGGCTCGATACCCGGCCGCCGAGCCGGGAGTGGGGTGGCTATGTCGCCGAGATGAAGCAGCGCTATTACCACAAGGAGGTCAGCACCTCGGCGGCGCGATTGAACTCATTGTCGCCCTACGACGTGATCCGCCGGGTCAACGAGATCGTCGCGGAGGACGCAATCGTCATCGGCGACACCGGTGCCGCGGTTTGCTGGCTCTATCAGGCGTTCAAGGTGAAGCGTCACACCCTGTTCAATCCGGGCGGCAACTCGCCGATGGGATACGCGTTGCCGGCCGCGATCGGAGCCAAGATCGACCGCCCGGACCGACAGGTCATCTCCTATAACGGTGACGGCGGTTTTCATCTCAACATCCAGGAGCTCCAGACCGTCCGGCACAACAAGCTCGATATCGCGATCATCGTCATGAACAACGGATCGTACGGCATCATCAAGCAGTTCCAGGACAGCTACATGCAGAGCCGTTACAGCGCCTCGCGCGACGGCCTGAGCTTTCCGGATTTCGGGGCGCTCGCGGCAGCCTACGGCCTGCGCTACGCTCGCATCGAGCGTCTCGAGCAGATCGAGCCGGGACTGTTCTCGGGCGGGCCGATCGTGATCGACGTGATGCTGAGCGAACACACGCTGATCGAGCCCAAGCTCGAGATGGGACGTCCCATCAACGATCAGTTTCCCTATCTCGGCGAGAGCGACTACGCGGCAGGCAACCGCTTCGTGGACTATCCGAGACCGGCTTCGTTGCGAACCACGTAGGATGGATCCGGCGACAGGTCACATCAGAGCATTGGCGGGATCGCGATGCGTATATTCGTGACGGGCGCCACGGGCTTTCTGGGGTCTTACGTCGCAGAAGACCTGGTCGCGCAGGGACATGACGTCGCGGTGCTGCTGCGACCCGGCACCAGGCCGTGGCGGCTGGCGCCGGTCCTGGACCGCCTCACCGTCATCGAGGGGGCGCTGGACGACCCGGCAGCGCTCGGGACTGGACTTCATTCCTTCGCGCCAGATGCCGTCGTGCACATGGCTTGGCGCGGGGTTGGCAACAGCGAACGCAACAGCGGGGATCAGGCGCGCAACATCGTCGATGCCGTGGAGTTGGCTGAGCTCGCCGCAGAGGCAGGTGCAACGATTTTCCTGGGCGCGGGATCGCAGGCCGAATACGGCCCCTACGATCGCGCGATCGCCGAGAGCGACGTGGCGCGGCCGACGACACTCTACGGCATTGCCAAGCTCGCGAGCGGTTTGATGACCGAGCGGCGCTGTGCCGAGCGCGAGCTACGCTTCGCCTGGCTGCGCATATTCTCGACTTACGGTCCGAAAGATGGCGAGGCGTGGCTGATTCCGAACCTGATCCGCACCCTGCGCGCCGACGGACATATGGCGTTGACCGCCTGCGAACAGCGCTGGGGCTTCCTGCATGCCCGCGATGCGGCAGCCGCCGTCCGCCTCGTCCTTGGCAGCCCGGTGGCGCAAGGCGTCTACAATCTCGGCAGTCCCGACGCCCCACAGCTTCGCGATACCGTGATGCGGCTGCACGAGCTGATCGGCGCCGGCGAACTTGGCTTTGGCGAAGTGCCGTATCGGCCGGACCAGGTTATGGTGCTGGCTGCGAACATGGCGCGGCTGGAAGCTTTGGGCTGGCGTCCGATGGTCGGGCTCGATCAGGGGCTGCGTGAAACGTTAGCCTGGCACGAAGCCGCGGAGCAGGGCGCGAAGTGAGCCTGAAGGTTTAAGTTTTGGGCGGCTCGTCGAAATTGACGCGCTCGCGCTCGAACACGACGGGCTTTTCGCGGACCTGGCCGTAGATCGCCAGAATGTATTCCCCGAGCATGCCCATGAAGAAGAGCTGGACACCGCCGAAGAAGAACATCGCGACGATGAGGGTCAGGATGCCGGGCTCGGCAAGGCGCTGATAGAGGAGCAGGCCGAGCAGCAGGTTGATGACGGCGTAGGCGATGCTCGCGAAGGAGAGCACGAAGCCCGCATAGAGGCCGAAGCGCAGCGGCGCCGAGGTAAAGGAGACCAGCCCGTTGATGCCCTGGTCGATGAGCGCTGCCGCGCGGTTTTTCGACAGCCCCTTCTTGCGTGCGCGCCAGGTGTAGGGCACGCCGACGGCGCGGCCGCCGCATTCGAAGGTCATCATGCGCATGAACGGGTAGCCGTCGCGGACGCGCCGCATCCGCTCGACGACGTTGCGGTCAACGAGCTGGAAGTCGCCGACGCCTGGCGGCACCTTGATCTCGGAGAAGCGGGTCAGCATCCGGTAATAGGCGCCGCGAAAGCCGCGCATCAGCCGTCCTTCCTCCCGCACCGCGCGAATGCCGTAGACGATCTCGTTGCCGGCTTCCCACAGCTTGACGAAGTCGGGGATCAACTCCGGCGGATCCTGCAGGTCGGCCGGCATGAACAGAAGCACGGCATCGCCGCTCGAGGACATCACGCCGTTGAAGGTGTTGCGGAGCGGCCCGAAATTGCGCGCATTGATGATGATCCGCACCGATTTGTCGGTGGCAGCGATGTCCCGCAGAATTTCCAGGGTACGATCGTCCGAGGCGTTGTCGCAGAAGATGTGTTCGCGCTGATAGCCGTGGAGCTTGTCGTCAAAGATCCGGCGAACTGCCTCGTAGCAGTCCCTGACATTGAGCTCTTCGTTGAAGCACGGGGTAACGATACTGATGGTCTTCACTATTGAATCCCCGATGGATTGGCGGCACGCAAGCGAGTCTTGTTATCACACGGGCCTACGTCCGAAATTTAAAATTTGACCAACAGGGTTAGACTTGACAAGACAAGCAGTGAACTTGCCACGAAGCTGGGAAGGAAGCTAGGCACCCACTATCGCTTGCCCTCTTTTCCCAATGAAATCATGAGCGCTGCCCCGAACCACCGCAGTGCCAATTCGACCGAGATAGAGAGTGAGCGATCGTCCCCAACTCAGTTCAGTTCTGACATGTATCGGCCGTGGCAATGTGGGCTGGGTCGTTTCTGTGGTAATCGCCGGGTGCTCGCTCTTTAGTGCTTGTTGGACCATCTGGTGGATGGACCGCGGCTTCGACTTCACGGACGAAGCCTTTTACCTCATGTGGGCCCAAGAGCCAGCGCGGTTCAAGATAGCATACGGATTGTTCGGCTACGGCCTGCACCCGCTCTTCGAATTGGTCGGAGAATCGGTTGCGGGCCTGCGGCGACTCGCAGCGCTTATCGCTGCTGCGCTGGGAGCGCTCGCGTCGCTGACGATGCTGAGCTACGTGCGTATTCCACTTCGGAGTCCGGCTGCTCTCCAGATATTGAGTTCATCGGCTCTACTTCCGTTTTCATACTACGTATTCTGGATCCCTACCCCTTCATATAATTGGTTCGCGCTCATCAGTGGACTTTTTTTGGTCTGCGCATTGGCCGATCTTCTCAGATCCGAGCGACTACCCCGATCCGCTTTTTTCGCGAGCGTTTCTGCAACATTGATACTGTTTTCCCGGCCGCAGAACGCCTTAGCTTACGGGTGCGTCTATTTGGCTGCGGCTCTGTTTTTCGCCTCCAACACAAGGCGCGTAAGCAAGCTTCTGCTAGCCGCGGGCGTATGGACAGTGGCGCTTCTGACAATGGTTGCGTGGTGGATGCCGCTCAACATCGTCTTGCGACAAATTCAGTCATACTTAGCAACATTCGGAGCAAGCCATCCAGTTCATTCAAGTCTCCTTGTAAGCCTTGCGAGCTTTTTTCAGACCAGCGGTCTCTTGTTTCTGTGCTCAGGGCTAATCTTTCTTATCACGTCAGTACTACACAGGTACGAGCGTCTGATCCCATGGCTGGCAGTCTTACAAATTTGCGCGAGCGGGGCCATTGCACTGGACGTGGTTCTCAATCTCACCACAAGCAATTTCGTGTATCGGATTGGCCCGACTACAGGAGCCATCGCCTATACGGTTCTCTCAATTTGTCGCCTTCGAGCAGACGCAGATCAACGATTTATAACTCTTATGGGATGGGCTTCGCTTATTCCGCTCGCGGCTACCTTCGGCAGTACCGATCGCATTTCCGAGCAGCTCAATTTCTTCTGCGGGATCTGGGGCATCATAACTACTGTTGCGTCTTATCGCGCGCTGCACCGGTTCTGGTGCGCAGGTATCACTGTGGCGTGGGTAGTGCTTGTATCTGCTGCCGTTCAAATCGGATTGGCTGAGCCGTATAGGCTGGCGTCACCAGTCAAGATGCAACTCAATCCCACTCGAGTAGGAAACGGGTCAATGGTCAAGCTCGATGAGAAAACGAGCAAGTTTGTAACCGACCTGCAGGAACGTGCGAAAGTTAGCGGGTTTTGTGACGGTGATTCAGTATTGGATCTCGGGAGTGCTTCACCTGGAGTGGTTTTTGCGATTGGCGGGCGTGCGCCCACATTCCCATGGATCTTTGCGGGATACTCGTTCTCGGAACGATTTGCTCAACAAGTTATCGGTCAGACTGATCCGCAAGTACTTGCTCGCACGTGGCTCGTCCTCAGCGAATCACCTCGCACTTTCACGCCAGCTCAGATCCAGGCGATTGGTATCGACTTGTCTTCTTATAGGCGTGTGGTCAAACTAGACCATCCGGTCACGGGTTATCCTGTGAGCCTATTCGCGCCGCCACAACTTCACCCCTGCTAGCCGTGGGCGAAACGAGAATAGATCGGCTCATCGATACGTCCGTGCAAATTGGCAGCGGTCGATCCTCTAGAATGACAGCCGGTGAGAAGGGATTTCTCAGGCTAATGCTCCCTTCTCAAGCATACGCCAAGCGGCACGCCATGCCAGCCGGGATGTTGCGGCAACGTCCGTAAGCCTTTGATTCAACAGGTCAACTAGGCGGCGTGGAATCGGTTAGTTCCCTTGCGCTAACCGGTAAGATGCTGGTAATAAACGATCATCGATCGGGCTGGGGCATCCAATCGCGGTCCGCATCCGTCAATCTATCGGGGATATTGCAGGCATGATCAGAGTTGGCCTGCTTGGCTGTGGGCGCATAGCCAAGCGTCACGCGGATTTGCTGGGCGGTGGGCATATCAAAGGTGCGGTCCTTGCCGCCGTTTGCGATGAACTCCCGGAGCGGGCAAATCAATTTGCAAGCCGGTATCAGGTTCCTGCGTACCACAGCATCGCGGATTTCCTCGATCGGTCCGATGTGGATATGGTTTCCATTCTTACGCCGAGTGGATTGCATGCCCTGCATGCAATCGAGGCCGCGAAGGCGGGAAAGCACGTCATCGTCGAAAAGCCGATGGCCTTACGGCTTGAGGATGCTGATTCCATGATCCAGGCCTGCGATGCGGCGGGTGTGAAGCTATTCGTCGTGAAGCAGAACCGCTTCAACATTCCGGTACTGAAGGCCCGTGAGGCGTTGCTGACCGGCAGGTTCGGCAAGTTGATTCTCGGCACCGTGCGTGTGCGATGGTGTCGGGATCAGGCCTATTACGATCAGGACAAATGGCGTGGAACCTGGGCTTACGACGGCGGGGTCCTTGCCAATCAGGCCAGCCATCACGTCGATATGCTTGAATGGTTTTTCGGCGACGTCGTGAGCGTGCATGCGCGAGCCGCCACGGCGCTTGTGAACATCGAGGCAGAGGATACGGCTATTGCGACCTTGAAATTTCGCAACGGTGCGCTGGGTATCATCGAGGCTACAACAGCAGTGCGGCCGAAGGATCTGGAAGGCTCGCTCTCGATTTTGGGCGAAAAGGGAACGGTCGAGATTGCGGGGTTCGCGGTCAACAAGATCCGGCATTGGCAATTTCGCGACGAGCTGCCCTCCGACGCGGACGTCATCGAAAACTTCTCGGTCAATCCTCCCAACGTGTATGGGTTCGGGCATCAGGCCTATTACGAGCATGTTGTCGATTGTTTGAGAAACCACAGCCCAGCGCTGGTTGATGGGCTCGAAGGACGCAAGAGCCTGGAGCTCATCTCGGCTCTGTACGAATCGATCGAGACCGGCAAGGAAGTCGAGCTCTACTTCAATCCCAAGCAATGTCGGCTGGGCGTGGGATCATGAACGTGCCGCACGTCACCGAGGTTGACGTCCGCGATGTGACGTTCGGATTTCGCGTCAAGATCGTCAAGCCCTGCAATCTCTATGGTTGCGAGATCGGTGATGATTGCTTCATAGGGCCGTTCACGGAAATTCAGAAGACGGCGAAGATAGGGGCCAGGACGCGCGTCCAGTCACACGCGTTTGTCTGCGAGCTCGTGACCATCGGTGAAGACTGCTTCATCGGTCACGGAGCTGTTTTCATCAACGACACCTTTTCGACGGGGGGGCCCGCTCGCGGCGACAAGGGGCTTTGGCGCGCGACATCCGTTGGCAATCGGGTATCGATCGGTTCAAATGCCACAATCCTTCCCGTCCGGATCTGCGATGATGTGGTCATTGGAGCCGGGGCCGTCGTGACCAGCGATATCACCGAGCCCGGCTTCTATGTGGGAAATCCCGCTCGAAGCCTCGTCCGGAAACAGATCAGACAGCTGTGACTGAGGGGACGCGATGAACGTACCGTTTGCGGATCTCAATCTTCAATATCACACCATCAAGGACGAAATCGACCAGGCGATCGCTTCGGTTATTCGCGACAGTGCATTTATCCGTGGGCCTTACGTCGATGCCTTCGAGCAGGAGTTCGCTGAAGCCGTCGGTGTGAGCCATTGTGTCTCCTGTGCAAACGGAACGGATGCTCTTTATATCGCGATGCGGGCTCTCGGTATCGCAGCCGGGGCCGAAGTCATCACGACCGCGCATTCATGGATAAGTACTTCGTCCATGATCACCCATAGCGGCGCCAATGTGGTCTTCTGTGATACCGACGCGCGCACCTTCACGATAGACCCGGCCGCGATCGAAAACGCGATCACGCCGCAGACGGTCGGAATCATCCCGGTTCACCTCTACGGGCAACCTGCGGACATGGACGCGATCATGGCGATCGCGCGCAAACACAAGCTCTGGGTTCTGGAGGACTGCGCGCAGGCCCATTTGGCGCGATATAAGGGCCAGCAGGTCGGCACCTTCGGTGAGGCCGCGACGTTTTCGTTTTATCCTGGCAAGAACCTCGGTGCGATGGGGGACGCCGGCGCCATCGTAACCAACGATGCTGCCCTTGCGACCCGCATGGCCAAAATTGCGCGGCACGGCGGGTTGACCAAGCATCAGCATGAGGTGGAAGGAATCAATAGCCGGCTCGACGGCTTGCAGGCCGCGATCTTGTCAGTGAAGTTGCGACACCTCTCGGCCTGGACGAACGCGCGCAGGGCAGCTGCCGCAATCTATGATGCCGGATTGAGCCAAATACAAAATCTGACTATTCCTTATCTCGCGGCCGAGCGTGAGCACGTCTACCACTTGTACACGGTCCAGCACCCGCGTCGTGACGAACTGGCCCGGCATTTGAACGCAAATGGCGTCCAGACGGCGGTCAACTATCCGACTGCTTTGCCGTTTCTTCAGAGCTACAAGCGCCTGGGTCTGCGGCCGGAGGAATTCCCGAACGCGCATCGCCATCAAAGCCGTATTCTCTCGCTGCCCATGTTCTCCGAGATCACAACTGCTCAGCAAAGTGTTGTCATTGATCTGGTTGCTACGTTTGGCCCATCCTAGATCGTCCAATCGCCTGGGCCGATCCTTGATCGCGGCGGGATTCGGTCCCCTCGCGTCGCAGGCGTTTGCGATCGCACTTCTTCCGGTCCTGTTCCGTCTTTACGCTCCCGCTGATTTTGGCGTTTGGGCGGCTATCCAGGCGGCGGCGATTACCGCCGGCTCGCTGCTCTCCTTTCGCTTTGACTTGGGTCTGGTGATTGAGCGCGACTCCGCCGTCGCCAGCGACCTCTTTTTTGCGACCGTATGCGTCGTTTGCGTCATGTCGCTCGTGCTCGGCTCCCTGACCGCCATATCCATGAGCTCAATCCAAGAGTTCGGAATCGGCCCGGCATCTGCAGCGTTGGGGTGTGGCTGGTTGTCCCTCGTCGGGTTCGGCGTCGTGCTTCAATCTTGGTTGATGCGTGAGGGAGCATTTGCCAAAATCTCGACTGGCGTTGTGCTGAATGCGCTGGCAACCAATCTCGTCCAGCTCGGTGGGGCTCTCAGCGGTGACGGCGTATGGCTGGTGGTTGGTAGTGTTGTTGGACAGGCGGCCGCAACGCTTTTCTATGCTCGCAGCGTCCAGCAGTCCGCCGACGCCCCGATCTGTTCCATGAATGCGAACGCGATGATGGCTGCTCTGGTCTCCAACAGGCGCTTCCCGCAGTTCTCGCTTCCCTTCACGGTGCTTTCACTGCTCCGCGAGCGTGCGCCGGTCCTCATCGCTGGAGCATTCGGTACGGCTGCGCAGGTCGGCCTCTACAGCCAGGCCTGGAGATTGACGCACCTTCCGTCAGCATTCACCAGCTCGGCATTGAGGCCCGTGTTTTTTCACCGCGCGGCCACCGAAGGACTTGCCGCTCAACACGAAGCGGTCGACCGGATCATACGATGGCTGCTCATTGTGAGCAGTCCATGGATCGCCCTGCTCGTGTTTGGAGGTGACGAACTCTTCGGATTCGTTCTCGGGCCTCGATGGCAGGGGGCGGGGGGACTCTCTGCTCTCCTCGTGCTGCCAGCGTCGTTCTTCATGCTGACGAATTGGATGGACCGGCTTCTCGATTCGATTGGCCGTCAGGATCTCAATCTGAGGCTGGAAGCCGTTGCTGCGATCAGCTCTGTCGGTTGTCTGTGGGCCGTTCTTGCGTCCGGTCGATCGTTGTCGGAAGCTGTTGCTCTGCAAAGCGCTGCGCTGACTGTCAGCTACGTTCTAGTCCTGCGAATTTGCTATGCTGCGGCGGGTTGGTCCAGTTCGGGATTGGTGAGGTCGATCGCTGTCGCCTGCATCCTCGGCGCAGCCGTTTTCGCCCTGCTTGCCGTGCTTGCGCGCCTGCTCGAACCTGTCGCGGTGATTGTATTTGGCATCCTGCTGGCCGGCGTCATAACCGCTTTCGCTCTGTTGCGGGCAAGGAGGGAGTTGGGATGATTACCATCGTCGATTATGGAGTGGGAAATCCCGGCGCTCTCGTGAACATGCTGGAGTTCATCGGCTATGAGGCGCGAATTACCAACCAACCGTCAGCCATTCTCGAGGCCAGTCACCTCTTGCTGCCCGGTGTTGGTGCGTTCGATGCTGCAATGCAGAGGCTGCGCGCTTCGAATCTCATTCCCGCACTCGAGAAGGCGACCTTTGTCCGCGGAACCCCGCTGCTAGGTGTCTGCCTGGGCATGCAGCTGCTCGGCCGCGGCAGTGAAGAGGGCGCCTCCGATGGACTCGGCTGGATCCAGGCGGACACGGTTCGGATGCGACCGGATTCCGCCCTCAAACTCAAGGTGCCGTTTATGGGATGGGCGGATATCGAGGCCGTGCAAGGCGCCAAATTGTTTACTGACGATAGTCAGTTTCGCTTCTACTTCACTCACAGCTATCGCATGCAATGTCACGATGCCGCCGACGTGGCGGCGACCTACCAGTTTGACCAGCCCATCGTCTGCTCCGTGCAGCACGATAACATTTACGGAGTCCAGTTCCATCCGGAAAAGAGCCATCGGTTCGGGATGAAGCTGCTCAGCAACTTTGTCGAGAGAACCGTAGGATGAGACCTCGCGTCGTTCCGGTCCTGCTGCTCGATAGCCGGCGTCGCCTTGTCAAGACGCGCCGTTTCGGCGAGCCGATCTATGTCGGCGATCCCTTCAATGTCATCCGCATCTTCAACGAGAAGGAAGTAGACGAGATCTGCGTGCTCGACATCAACGCTACGGTCGAGCAAAGGCGGCCGGATGTAGGGTTCATTCGCGAGCTTGCGAGTGAGTGCTTCATGCCGCTGAGTTACGGCGGCGGCGTGACCTCGGTGTCGGATGCGTCCCCGATCTTCGCGGCTGGTGTCGAGAAGATTGTGCTTGGTCGCGCGGGTACGGACGCGCGAATAATCCGGGCGCTTGCCGATGAATTCGGATCTCAAGCCGTGACGGTCTGCGTCGACTGCAAGAACACCCCAGAGGGGTGGCGGGCTGTGGTCGACCGCGGTCTTGTCGTGACGCCCCTCGATCCGGTCAGGTTGGCGCAGGAGGCTGAAGCTGCCGGCGCTGGCGAGATCCTGTTGCAGAATGTTGATCGCGACGGAGAGCGCAGCGGGTACGATCTCGAGCTGATCTATCGAGTGTCCCGGGCCGTGGAGCTCCCCTTGATGGCGCTGGGAGGTGCAGGCGAGCTGCGGCACCTGGTGGAAGCCCTCGTCGCCGGCGCATCGGCCGTGGCCTCTGGCAGCACCTTCGTGTTTCTCGGGCGGCTGCGGGCGGTCCTCATTACGTACCCTTCGACGGGCGACATCGAGCAGATGCGAGCGAACCTCCAGAGGGAGTGCTGATGTCGCAAAACAGCCAGCGATACCAGGTGTGTTCGATCTGTGTGATGGACAGTAACAATCCTGGCGTGACCTTCGATGAATCCGGCCAGTGCGTGTGCTGTCGGGACGCCCTCGCGCGTAAGCCGCATGAGTGGTGGCCGACGAAGGAAGGGTACAACCGGCTCGAGAAAACGGTCGAGCGCATCAAGCGGGAGATGGCAGCGAAGCCCTACGATGTCATGATCGGCCTGAGCGGCGGCGTGGACAGCGCTTACCTGGCCCATCTTCTCAAGCGTAAGTTCAACCTCCGGATGATCGCCGTTCATGTTGACGGCGGCTGGAATACGGAAGCAGCAGTCCGCAACATAGAGAAGATCGTCAGGCAACTCGACATCGATCTCTACACCCACGTGGTCGAGTGGGAGGAAATGCGGGACCTGCAACTTGCCTACCTGAAAGCGTCGGTCTTCAATCAGGACGCGCCTCAGGACCATGCGTTTTTCTCGACCCTGTACCGCCTCTCGAAAAGGTTCGAGCAGAAGTTCTTCCTTAGCGGCGTCAACTTCAGCGGCGAGAGCGTGCATGTTCCTCGGGGCGGGTATCCCGCCATGGACGCGCGCAATCTGCGCGCCATTCACCGCAGTCACGGTGTCGGCACCCTCGACACCTTCCCTCTGCTTGAGCCGCTGCACTATCTTTGGCTGGCGCGTATTCGGAAGCAACTTCAAATCGTGAAGCCGCTCGACTACCTTCCCTATGACAAGGAGGCTGCAAAGCGCGAATTGATCGCGACGTACGGTTTCGTCGACTACGGCGCCAAGCATCAGGAAAGCCGCTTTACGAAGTTCTATCAGGAAATTTACCTGCCGGTACGCTACGGTTTCGACAAGCGCCGGCTCCACTGCTCGGCCTTGATCGTTGCCGGGCAAATGACGCGCGACGAAGCGCTTGAACAACTCGAACGGCCGCTGACGACCCCGGAGCAGGCGGCGAGGGACAAGCGATTTGTGGCGAAAAAGCTTCGAATTTCGGTCGAGGAGTTGGACCGTCTTGTGGCTCTGCCTCCTGTGCCGCACCAGAAATACGCGAACAGCCAAACTCTGTATCGCTTCAACGGCGTGTTGCGCAAGCTGGTGAGGGGGCGCTTGTGATGCTTGCAATGAGTTACATTGCAGCCGGTTTGGCAATCTCGTGCGCAGCTTTGTATCTGTGGTGCCGCCTAGGGCGGTATGTGACGGCATCGTCCATTCTGCTCGGCTTTCTCCTGCTCGTCCACGGACCGGCCTACCTCGTTTATATCCTCGCTCGCGCTCCCGGATCGACGATATATGAAAGTATCAACGGAGCGCAGGATCTGCAGGCCGTCATTCTCTCGCTCAATGTTTCGATCGCGTTGATGTTCATTGGCATGATCGTCGGCATTGAATTGGTGGATCGACTGTCGCCGTTCCGAGCCCGACAACTCCGGGCTGCGTTGCAAGCGTGGAATGCTCAACGAATCGAGGCTGGTCACCACCGTCCTTGGCTGTTGGCCGGTGTCGTTGCTTTGATGGTGGCTTTCATGGCAACGATCTCGATCAGCGAGCATCATTTGTCGGTTATTCGAGGCTATCTGGCGGTGGTGGGAAGTGAGTTCGACAAGATTGCCTATCGCCAGCAATTTGGTGGGAGCCAGAGTTATCCGTACAGAGTGCTTCTTAGTTCCCTGACGCCGATGCTGATCGTGTGGGCGGGCCTCTCAGCATGGATTCAAAGGTGGTGGCTGCTGTCGTTGTTGACCGTCGGGTTGTTCGCATTGACCATCGTTGGAAAGCTCGACACACTCAGCAAGGCGCCGGCTGCGCTCTTCATCATTCAGCTCGTCCTGGTTGGCTTCCTGATCCGCCGCAACGACGTGAGCTGGAGGGTCGCACTCGCGGGCCTGGTTGCAGTGAGTATCATTTTCTATCCGGTCATTCGGGTTGCCGTGCCCGAAGTGGACGCCTGGAACACGCTGGGCTTTCTTTATTATCGGATCTTTGACAATTCGAACGAGGCCGCTCTGGAGTTCTTCGCCACTTTCCCGCACCACATGCCTCATGGTTGGGGGGCGAACATCCGCCCCGTCGCTTACCTCTTGGGTCGGGTTTATGCGCCATCCTATCTCGAAGTCCTACGGCTCTGGCATGGCGGCGGCGGTTCGAGCGTGACGGCGATGTTTATTGCTGACGCCTGGGTCGATTTCTCCTATGTCGGCGTGATCGTGTTCAGCGTCCTCGCGGGGACGATCTGTCGGGCCATCGACATCCTTTTCCTGGTGCGCGGCAAGACGGTGCTTTCACTTGCCGTGCTGGCGAGCACGTTTATCGGAGTCTACCACCTGATGATATCCGCGTTGCCGGCGGCTCTGCTTTCGGGGGGACTAGTGAGCGGACCCGCCATAGCGGTCATGATTCTGAAGGTGCAGCATTTCCTGGATGGTCGTTCGAAGATCGCCGCAGTCGCGTCGGGCCAAACGTCAAACGCCGAGCTAAGGTAGCTGAACGATGAAGCGGTTCGGCACATGAATCTGGATTACTGGGCTCAGCGTCTGTTGCTTCGTGCGACATGCAAGCTCGATGTCGGGGCTCGGTTAACGAGTAAAGCGCGCGTGCGCAACATCGCGGGCGACAGTTCGCTTATTACGATCGGCCGAGGCAGCATAATCCAAGGTGAGCTTCTCACATTCGCGCACGGGGGACGGATAAGGCTCGGGCAATGGTGTTACGTCGGCGAACACTCTCGTATCTGGTCCGCGGCGGAGATCACCATTGGCCATAGGGTGCTGATCGCGCACTCGGTCAACATATTCGACAATCTCACTCATCCCATTCGCGCGGCGGAGCGTCACTCCCAGTTCAAGCAGATCGCGCAAACGGGCCATCCACGTGAGCTCGCCCTCGGCGAGAAGCCGGTCATGATTGAAGATGACGCCTGGGTCGGTGCGGGATCTTTCGTCCTGCGTGGTGTAACGATCGGACGAAGTGCGATTGTCGCGGCGGGCGCGGTGGTTACAAGCGACGTTCCCGCTTACTGTATTGCGGCCGGCAATCCGGCTTCGATCGTGCGAGAACTCTCGGCAGATGAACGCTGACGGGGGGCGATGGATGCGTCTTTTCGAGAATATCGGACTCGGCCCAGCCTATTCGAAGGTATTTCGCCAGCTCGCGTCGCCGCGTTCGTTTGACGAAGGCATAGTGCAGTTTCTCGAACATCGCTATGGAGCTGCGCACATTCTTGAGCCGGTAGAGACGAGGCAGTCGAACGCGTTCTGCGCATTGGGAGACGAGCCCCAAATGCAATCGTTGTGGTCCGCCGAACATGGGCTGGCGACGAGAGATCTCGAGGAAATATTGCTCGCGCAGATCGAGCACCACCGAACGGAAGTATTCTACAATCTGGATCCCCTGCGTTATGGCAGCGCGTTTGTCCGCAGACTCCCGGGCTGTGTGAAAAAGACACTCTGCTGGCGCGCTGCGCCATCCGGCAATGCGGATCTAAGCGGGTACGATCTCGTCGTTTGCAATTTTCCGTCGATCTTGGCCGACTGGCGGGAGAGGGGCTGCCGCGCTGAATATTTCCATCCGGCGGTGGACCCTATCATGGCGGAGTATGTCCTCGGAGATCGTCAAATAGACGTGCTGTTCTTCGGCAGCTATTCGCGTCATCACCTGGCCCGTGCCAAGGTCTTGGACGGGGTGGCGCAGTTGAGAGGCGAGTGGAAGATTGTCTACTGCCTGGATGCGTCTCGATCGACGCAGCTTGCAGAGGCCTTTCCGCTGGCAAGTCTCGGGTATTTTGATAAGTACCGCCGGCCGCCCGCGGTTGTGGCCGTCGCGCAGGCCCCGGTTTGGGGCAGGCAGGCTTACGAACTGCTAGGGCAAGCGAAGATCGTGCTCAACGGAGCTATTGACATGGCGGGCAACGACAGAGGGAATATGCGCTGCTTTGAAGCGATGGGGTGTGGTGCGCTGCTGCTCTCGGACGCCGGCCGGTATCCGGACGGGATGGAGGACGGCAAAACGTTCGCGGCGTACCAAAGCCCGGAGGAGGCCAGGAGTTTGGCCCAGAACTACCTTTCCGACACGGAGGCACGCTCAAGAATCGCGAGAATGGGCCGGGAAACCGTAAATAGACTTTACAACAAGTCGGTGCAGTGGCAGCGCTTCAACGAAATCGTAGCGAATATGTGAACCGATGCATCTTCACCCTCTGACCTTCCGACTTAAGCGCGCCGTGGATGCTGCGGCCATTCCGTTCTATCGGCTGCGAGGTTCGCAGCCTTGGACCCTTGGTTATCACACCACAAAACAACGCGCGATCGAAGCCGCGATCGACACCGATGCGGTGGCTGTGGGCAAAGAGCTTCCTCCAATGTTCGGCGCAGCTCTGGACGAGCGGGTCGTTGAATATGCGTGGGTCTTCGGTCATCTTCGGCGAGCCGGGCCGACCGGCCGGCTCCTTGATGCAGGCTCCATTTTCAACCACGACTATCTCTTGCGTCGACCGCCACTGCAGGGAAGCGATCTCACCATTATGACGCTCGCGCCCGAGAAGCAGTGCTTCTGGCATAGTGGGATTTCCTACGTCTTTGGCGATCTGCGTGACACCTACTTCAAGGACGGGGCTTTCGACACGATTGTCTGCATTTCGACCATTGAGCATGTCGGGCTCGACAACACTCTACTTTACACGTCGGACCGTGAGCGTGCGGAGTGCGATGAAAGGGGTTTCGTCGCCGCCGCAAAGGAATTCCGCCGCATCATCAAACCGGGAGGCGTGTGCTACATTTCTTTTCCTTATGGAGCCCGGCTCAACTTAGGATGGTACCAAGTCTTTGACGACGCCATGGTAGAGCAGATTGTCGAGGCTTATGGACCTAGCGAGCACAGCGTCGAATACTTCTCCTATACCAAGCAAGGATGGCGGCGTGCTTCGGCCGTTGAAGTCGAACGGTCGATTCCTTTCGACGTGCATAGTGGAACCGGAAAAGGTGATGACCGCGCGGCGTCGTCGAGGGCAATCGCTTGCTTGCGCCTTGTGGCGTAGAGGCGAACGTTGATATTGTGAATAGTGCATGAACCAGAAGTTTTCGTCTTGGGAGGAGGCCGTGCTCTGGTTGCGGGACCAGCCGGATCGTTGTCAGCTGGTTCTTGACGCTTACTACGACGATCCCCTGCTCGATGCGGCTGAACGGTATCGTTCGAGCGAGGAGTGGCGTCACATATCCTCCTATTTGAACGGTCGAACCGGGACCGCGCTCGACGTCGGGGCGGGACGAGGCATTGCCAGCTACGCTCTGGCACGTGAGGGATTCCAGGTCGTTGCGCTGGAGCCCGACCCTGGCCGCGTCGTAGGAGCAGGAGCCATACGCGAGCTGGCTGACAGAAACGCGCTTGCGATCGAGGTCGTTGAGGAATTCTCGGAGCGCCTGCCGTTCGACGATAGCTCCTTCGATGTGGTTTTTGCCCGGGCAGTACTTCATCACACCCGAGATCTGAATGCAGCCTGCAAGGAGATGCATCGTGTCCTCAAGCCGGGAGGGATTTTCGTCGCCGTGCGTGAGCACGTGATCAGCCGGGAATCCGATCTCGAAGCCTTCCTGAATCAACATCCGCTTCATCATCTCTACGGAGGCGAACACGCTTTCCTGTTGAGTAGCTATCTGGACGCAGTTAAGGGAGCTGGCTTTTGCGATGTGACTGTTCTCACGCCGCTCCGGAGCCCGATCAACCTATTCCCGCATACGTCGGGCACGTTGCGAGAACTGATCGCGGAGCGGTTGTGCCGAGTGCTTCCGCTTCGTTCGGTGTGGCAAACGATCCTGAGGTGGGATCCGCTTTTTCGTGTTATGTTGTCAGCTGCCGAACGTTTTGATCATCGGCCGGGGCGCCTCTATTCATTCATCGCGCACAAGGCGGCCGCATGACTACCTGGGTAACTGGCGCGAACGGCTTCATCGGACGATATCTGACCCGGACACTGGCCGATTCCGGCCAAGCTGTATCTGGCGTTGGCCATGGCGCGATTGGGGAGCCCGATAAGCAACTCCTGGGTATGCGCCATTGGCTTAACGGCGAGATCGAAGCGGCCAATCTCAACGCACTGGCTGCCCAGACCGGTATGCCCACGGTCGCATTTCATTTGGCCGGCGGATCCTCCGTGGGAGCATCCATTACGCAACCGTATGAGGACTTTTCACGCACAGTGGTGACGACCGCGCGCCTGCTGGATTGGCTGCGGACCGCTGCACCGGAATGCCGGCTCGTTGTCGTTTCCAGTGCGGCGGTCTACGGCGCCGCACACAAGGGCCCCATTGCTGAAAGCGCTGCGACGGAGCCGGTATCTCCGTATGGAGAGCACAAGCTGATGATCGAGCACCTTTGCCGCAGTTACGCGACGACGTTTGGATTACGCAGCACGATCGTGCGGCTGTTCTCTGTTTACGGAGCGAACTTGCGCAAGCAACTTCTCTGGGATCTTTGCGTGCGTTTGCGTGATGGTGCCTGCGCGTTGACTCTCGGCGGCACCGGCGGAGAGAAACGCGACTGGACCGAAGTGCGTGACGTGGCGCGGCTATTGGCGCGCGTTGGCAGCAATTCTCCCGTGCAACCGGTCGACATCATAAATGGTGGCTCGGGCATTGCGACCACTGTTGCGGATGTTGCGCAATCTCTTGCGAACAGTTGGGGGGGCGGAATTCAAGTTGAGTTTTCGGGGGCGGTCCGGGCGGGCGATCCGTTCAGTCTGGTCGCTGACCCTGCTCGCTTGAACGCTCTGCCCTTTGACTGGAGCATTTCTTACCAAGCAGGCGTTGCCGAGTACGTGGCTTGGTTCAAGGAGTAATTCCGTTGAGCCGATCGTCTCTCAGGGTTGCATTCACGTTCATTCCGCGCCGCCTCCATGCAGGAGGATTCAACTATCTCCGAAACCTGTTTACGGCGCTCGATAGATATTGTCCCGGCGAACTGGAGCCCGTGATGTTTGCGGGTTTGTCGGACGACGACAATGAACTGGCGACCTTTGCGGCAATCCCGCGCGTCGGGGTCGTGAAGGACAGAGCCTTTGAACGTGATCATTCCGGGGTGCCGAACGCGCTCCTCGCCGGGATCGATTTCGCCGCTGCCGCCGCGTTTCGTTCGGCGAACATTGACGTTGTGTTTGAGCACGCGCGCTTTTTCGGCTGGCGGCTTCCGTTGCCTGTCGTTGCGTGGTTTCCGGACCTGCAGCACAGGAGTCTTCCCCATCTCTTTTCGAGGGCAGCGTGGTGGCGTCGCGAGATTGGTTTCCGCGCGCAGCTTGCGTCGGGACGTTCGATCATCCTGAGCAGCGAAAGCGCCCTTAATGACTGCAGGCGCTACTATGAGCGCGCTAGAAATCAAATGTCAGTCGTCAAATTCGCCAGTCGCCCGACCGATGACCTTCTTGCAGCGAATCCTCGCGAGATTATCCGTCTCTACGAGCTGCCTGAAGTATACTTCTATCTGCCCAATCAATTCTGGCGCCACAAGAATCATCGATTGGTTGTCGAAGCATTGACAATTTTGGCGGGCCGGGGGGTAAAGGCTGTCGTAGCGGTATCGGGTGGTCCCGACGAGCCGCCTGCGTACTTCAACAGTATCATGCGGGACATTGAGGAGCGCGGGCTCAAGGAAAACTTTCGCTACCTCGGTCTGATACCCCTCGCGCATGTTTATGCGCTACTCCGGTCGTGCCGGGCGCTCATAAACCCCTCGCGGTTCGAAGGCTGGAGCACGACGGTGGAAGAGGCGAAATCGTTAGAAGTGCCCATGATCGTATCGGACCTGGATGTGCATCGCGAACAGACCGGCGGCTCGGCCGCCTACTTCAATGTCGACGATGCGGCAGCTCTTGCCGGGTACCTGGCTGAAGCAGTGGCCAAAGACGAGCCGTTCCATGTGAGGCAGTTGGGATTCTCTGTCGAAAACCGGGTCGCCAAATTCGCCGAAGAGTTTGTCGATGCCATCAAGCGCGCTGCCGCAGCGAGCGCTGTGCCTTCACGGGGCGTCAAGTAAGAACGCCGTCGCGCCTGTCGGCGCTGACAGTTTTCGGCACAATGGCGCGAGATCGACGACCTCAAGTCCGTTTGACAGAGCGGCTGACGTCCATGGGCTCTTCGATCCGGAGGACATTCGTTACCTTTTGAGATAAAAGGAAGTCAGATCTAGCTTCCTGTCAACTCGTCAGGTGGCGAAACATCGTTTGCCTTCCCGGGTATTCGGGCCGCGCTAGAGTTCTCGTGACAGTCTGTTGAATTATGAAGAGGCATGCTTGGCATATTAGCAGAAGCAAGTTCATCACGGTACCATGTACATGCGCCGACGTGGCAATGATTGTAGTCGCTATTCCCACCGCTGCCGTAGCCCAACCCACATCAAGTCCGGCATAGGCGCCTATCGCAGCTCCAACTCGAACTCCGATATAGCCGCACACGACAGAACCTCCGATGATTGTACCAAGAAATCGCAAGCTCATACCTGTCCTCCTCAAGAGAGCTTCCTTCAGGGCTGTCACCCTATATTACCTTGTTGGTCACTTAACGTCATCCAGCAGCCGTCGTAAGATCTCCCGATACCGAAGCAATGAGGCTTGCGCGCTATATTTCATTGCAGAAGCGGCGGCCAAGCGGCCCCGGTCAATAGTTGCGCTGCGATCGGCCGCTGCTTGCAGTATCGTTTGAGCAAGAGCAACTGGATCCTCCGGGGGCACGACCCAGCCGATATCTTCCTCCATCACCGCGAGGCCGGCCTCGGAATTCGCTTCCGTACCGACGATGACGGCCCGCCCGACGGCGAGAAAATTGTAGAGGCGGCTCGGAATCGAAACGCCGGCGACGTTGTGCCGGTAGGGAATGACCCAGGCATCGGCTCCTGACAGGAATTCGGCGAGTTGGTCCTCCGGCACCGGCTCCCGCAGGGTGACGTTCTCGAGCTGCTCGGAGGCCTGAAGAGCCTTCAACTCCGCCCATCCGATTCCCCATCCGGAGAGAACGAAACGGATGTTCTTCTCGTTTCGCAACAGCCGTGCGGCTTCGAACACGGCGCGAGGCGCGTGTGTGAAGCCGAGATTGCCGCACAGCCCGACAACGAATTGCGAGGAATGGGCTTCTCTGAAGCGATTCGCCTGATCCGGCTCGCGGAAGCCGATCGGCAGCAATGTCCAGTTCGGCACGAAATGGATATTGTTCGCGCTCACGCCCCGGTAGCGCAGCAGAAGGGGAGGCACATCGCGGCCGATGACGAAAATCGCGCTCAAGGATCTGAAGAGCCACGCATTGGCGAAACGCAAGGCGCGTGCGACAGGCGATGTTCGCCGCGCAACGCCGGCTGCAACCAGCGCCTCCGGGTAGAGGTCGTAGATCAACAGCGCGGTTTTGGCACGTCGCAGCCTCGCCGCAAGCGTGATCGTATAGGGCAGCGTGAAGGGGCTCGTCACCGACATGACGACATCGCCCGCGCGCGCGCGCCGGTAGACCGCCCAGAACATCCGGATCGCCAGTGCCGAACTGGCGACGAGGCGCCTGCCAAGCGCGTGCTTGGGCGGCTTCCAGTTCGCGATCTCGACGACATCGAGCGCGGTTTCTCCAGCCGTTCGCTGTCCGGCCGAGCCCGCCGTTCCGGACAGAACGACCACCTTCATATCCGAGGCGATCGCCTGCGCAATCGCACCAAGATAGGTTGCCGTCGTGCTTTCGTCCGGCGGATAGAACTCGGTCGCAAGGATGAACGTAGGAGCCTCCTGCACGGCGCTACCCGTTCCGCACGAGCAGCGGCGTGATGAAGTCCCGCAGATTTCCACCCTGAAAAAGATAGCCGGACAATCCCGCGGCGCGCGCTGCGTCGATATCGGACGCCTTGTCGCCGACGACGAAGCTTTTGGCGACGTCGACGGGAAATCTGTTCAGAAGATCGATGATCATGCCGGGTTGTGGTTTCCGGCGGTCGCTTGTACGCCGATAGCGTTCGACCACTCCGTCCGGATGAAACGGGCAGTATTCGAAAGCATCAATCCGTGCGCCGTGGCCGGCCAACTGGCCGACCATCCAATCGTGCAGAATATGCAGGTCGGTCTCATCAAAGAAGCCCCTGGCCACGCCCGATTGGTTGGTTATGACAAAGGCGAAATATCCGGCATCGTTGACCGCCTTCACGGCTTCGATCGCGCCGTCGATCCAGACGAATTTGTCGATCTCGTACGCATACTCGTCGTCAACATTCAGAACGCCGTCACGGTCGAAAAAAACTGCCGGGCGCAGCATTTGGCCAGTGGCCGTATTTTCTTGATCTCTGGTCATTCCGGCCGTCGTCGTGGTCTTTTGAAGGTCGCGAGTTCCGAGTTCACCACTAACATGTTCCAGAACGGCCAGCTATCTCGATTGGATCGTAGCGCGGTCGTTGCCGGGGCCGACCCCGTGGGACGCGTATTGCGGCCCCCGGGCGTCCGTCCTGCGCCAGGGGGTTGACCAGAAACTCTTGATATGTCCAAGAAGGATCGCAAGGCCACGTTTACGTGGCACTTTATCGGCGTCGCGGCCGATTTTCACATATTGTGGGAACAAGGCAGAGAATGAGTAAACCGGTCGCTCTGATCACCGGCATCACCGGCCAGGACGGCGCCTATCTCGCCGAATACCTGTTGTCGCTGGGCTATGTCGTGCATGGCCTCAAGCGGCGCTCGTCCTCGTTCAACACGGCCCGTGTCGATCATCTCTACCAGGACCCGCATGTCGGCGACGTGCCGTTCCTGATGCATTACGGCGACATGACGGACTCAACCAATCTGATCCGCCTGGTCCAGCAGATCCGGCCGACCGAGATCTACAATCTCGCCGCCCAGAGCCACGTCGCCGTCAGCTTCGAAAGCCCGGAATACACCGCCAATGCCGACGCCATCGGCGTGCTGCGGCTGCTCGAGGCGATCCGCATCCTCGGCATGGAGAAGGAGACGCGGTTCTACCAGGCCTCGACCTCCGAGCTTTACGGTCTCGTCCAGCAGATCCCGCAGAAGGAGACCACGCCGTTCTATCCGCGCTCGCCTTATGGCGTGGCAAAACTCTACGGCTACTGGATCACGGTGAACTACCGCGAAGCCTACGGCATGTTCGCGAGCAACGGCATCCTGTTCAACCATGAGAGCCCGATCCGCGGCGAGACTTTTGTGACCCGCAAGATTACGCGCGGGGTCGCCCGTATCGAGGTCGGTCTGGAGAAGACGCTCTATCTCGGCAACCTCGAGGCCAAGCGCGACTGGGGTCATGCCAAGGACTATGTCGAAGGCATGCACAAGATCCTGCAGGCCGACAAGCCCGACGACTTCGTGCTCGCCACCGGCGAGATGCGCTCGGTGCGAGAGATGGTCGAGCTGTCGTTCGCGCAGGTCGGTCGCCGCATCGAGTGGCGCGGCGAGGGCGTCGACGAGACCGGCGTCGATGCCAAGAGCGGCAAGACCGTGGTGCGGATCGATCCGAGCTACTTCCGCCCGACCGAGGTCGATTTGCTCGTCGGTGATGCCAGCAAGGCGCGGCAGGTGCTCGGCTGGACGCCGAAGCGGACCTTTGCCCAGCTCGTCGAGGAAATGGTGGCGAGCGATCTGGCGGAGGCAAAACGGGACGCGGCCGGTGGCAAACGCACCGTTTGAGCTGACAGGCAAGACCGTCTACGTCGCCGGACATCGCGGCATGGTCGGCAGCGCGCTGGTGCGCCGCCTCGCGCGGGAGGACGTCAAGCTCGTCACGGTGGACCGGCGCGAGGTCGATCTCTGCAACCAGGCCGCCGTCTTCGACTGGTTCGCGAAGATGCGGCCGCAAGTCGTCTTCCTCGCTGCCGCCAAGGTCGGTGGCATCGTCGCCAACAACACGCTGCGCGCAGAGTTCATCTACCAGAATATCGCGATCGCGGCGAATGTGATCCACACCGCGCATCAGAGCGGCGCCGAAAAGCTGATGTTTCTGGGCTCGTCCTGCATCTATCCGAAGCTGGCGGCGCAGCCCTTGCGCGAGGACTCCGTGCTGACCGGCCCGCTGGAGCCGACCAACGAGCCCTATGCGATTGCCAAGATCGCCGGCATCAAGATGGCGGAGGCCTATCGCAGCCAGTACGGGTGCGACTTCATCAGCGTCATGCCCACCAATCTCTACGGCCCCGGCGACAATTATCATCCCGAATTGAGCCATGTGGTCGCCGCCCTGATCCGTCGCTTCCATGAGGCCAAGGTCGCAGGTGCGAGCAGCGTCGCGGTCTGGGGTACCGGCACTCCGCGGCGCGAGTTCCTCTATGTCGATGATATGGCGGATGCCTGCGTGCACCTGATGAAGACCTATTCGAGCACGGAGCTGATCAATATCGGCACCGGCGAGGACATCACCATCGCCGAGTTCGCGCGGGTCGTGGCAGAGGTCGTCGGTTACGGCGGCGAGATCACCTTCGACACGTCGCGTCCCGATGGAACACCGCGCAAGCTGCTCGACGTCAGCCGTCTCGCCAAGCTCGGCTGGCGCGCGCAGACTTCGCTCGAGGACGGAATCCGGCGAGCCTACGAAGCCTATTTGTCCAATGAATCCTTGTCGGCTGTTGCTGCTCAAGAGTCCCATTGAAAGGTGGCGCAGATCGGATCAGGTGCTTGTACCTGTGGTCCGCGCGAGCGATACAGGAGCTTTCCAATTCCGAGTTGATCGACTCAGGGGGGCTTATCAAATTGACGAGAGGGCATTGAGCAGAGACTCGCTATTCGTTCGCCAGCAGCGCAAGCTCAAGCGAGTTTTATCCTCCCACGCTAAGGCAATCCGAGCCAGCAGACAGGCGGCATCATGGAGTCGCCCGACCTCAGACGAGCTGCTCGTCCATTGAGATTTGAATTGCTTCCGCGATGCTGCCGGCGTCTGCACAAGCATGGGCAGCCCTGGCAAGTTTTTCCGCCTCTTTAAGCTTTGTGTGAATCTCGCAGAGGCAGCCTTGAATAGCAGGTTCGATGGTCTCCATCTTCATGATCGGGAGGCCTCGCCGGCTTGGCTCCGCAGCAGCGAAATTTGCCCCGCTCTCGATCGGATCCTCGGTTGGCCCGGAATAAAGTTGGGCAGGTCCTGCATTCGGCGGCGGTTGTTGATCTCCTTGAGCAAGAACAGTCGTCTAAGCTGCGCCGCGTTCATCAATGTCTCGAATAGCGCGAAGATCTCACGCGCCTGCACGTAAACCTCCAGGCTAACGGCGTGCTGATCGAAGCCGTATGATGCGAGACGCGCTTCGATTTCGTCCGCCGCAATAGGATCGAGGCGCCAATCGAGCGCGTTCTGAATGGTGTAGCGTTCACCGTCTTCTTTGAAGCTTGGCGCGATGCCGGCGACATCGATCCGACGAAGCGTCATCTCTATTGCTTTTTGACGATAGGATTCCAGCAGCTTGTGCCGCAAAATGCGGTAGCGCTGGAGCTCCCAGGACAGCTCCGCAACATCAATGGCAAGCAGCCACTCGATAGCCGATTGCGGCGCTATGTCTTGGAAGATTGCGGCCTGGAGCGCGCGATAGTGGTCGATGCTTTCTCCGGGCAGGAGTTGAGGAGCAGGACACAATGCCTGGAATTCGACCGGAATAGCGGGTGCGGCTGGCGGCGGGGCGTTGCTGAAGGGGCCGTTCATTAGCTTGTGGCCTCCAGCCGGGCCTGCGATGAAGCATCATAAGTGGCGATGTTTGGCTTGGCGGGGTCATGAATGGGACTCGTCGCCCATAACTCGTTGGCAACAGGCAAGGGCGATATCTGCATATCCATCCACCATGCCTTTTCGTTGCCATGCCGGTGGAGAGCCTGGTGGTGAGAACGGCATAACGGGACGGTGAATTCGTCGCTGACCTTGCGCCCGAGCGTTCGCGGCTGGGCGAACTTGAGGTGATGGGCGTCGGAGGGAGCCTGCTTGCAGACCAGGCAAGGCTGTTCGCGGACAAAAGCAAGGTGGGCCTTGCTTCGCTTGCGCGGAGGCTCCTTGGGGAAGGCGAGGCCCAGTCCGCTCTGATCCGCCGGCCCGTCGGGGCTTGGGCTAACGGCTTGGGGTCCCGAGGGCTCTTGCACCGGTCCCTGTCCCAGTGTGTGCCCAGCCTCGGATGGCGGCATATCGGCTTCGGTCTCAGGCCGAGCCACCTCCTCGAGCCTCATCTGATAGGCCGCCTCCAGGGCGCGGGCGTCGGCCTCCAGCAGCGTGTTCTTGAGGGGAAGGCTGGCTTTGGCCCAGGCCAAGAGGTTGTCGCTATCCCTTAAGGCCGCCAGCTCGGCTAGGAGGCGATCCCGCAGCTCAGCGGATTGCTGAGGCTTCAGGACCGCCGGTCGGTTCAAGACGGCTTTGGCGGGCTTTCCCTTTGAGCCCGCAGCCATCTGCGGCTCGGGGGCGGCGGGCGGTCCGGCGATCGCATCGGGGGCGTCGAGGTCGTCCTCACCGGCAATGCCAACGAGAGCGAACAGGGCGTAGCGGCGGGCATAGGTCAAGGAGGCGCCCATGCGATGCGGGGCCTCGACCTCCTTTGCGGCGCAGACCGGCCAATCGGACGAAATCCATTCGCCGGAGGCATGGGCCAGCAGGGTTGTGAGATGCACCTGGCCGCTACTGGAATCGATCCGCGTGGTCTGGACGGTGGCGATCTCCTGCTGGCTCAGCGTCTTGCGGACGATGTCCAGGCCGGAGGCCAAGGAGGCATAGCGGAAGGTCCGGTCGTCCTCCCGCGGGAAGGGGGACCGGATCACCGCCGTCAGAGTTTTTTCCGGGTTGGTAAGCTCGGCCTGCGCCCGAGCGAGGGCGCCCGCTATCGCCCCGATCCGCTCACTGGACTGATGCATCGGAGGCCTCCCACGCGAGAGCGTCAAAGCTGATGGCGCCCGACTTGGAGCGCTTGGCCTTGATTCCGTGGCCGATTGCCTCCTTGGCATCCTCGGGCATGAGCTTTTTCAACTCAGCCTTGGCAAGCTCGTGCTCCCCGTAGGCGTCCTTGGTGCGGAGATAGGTTGCAGCGAACTCGGCCCAGGCATTGGACGATGCCATGTCCACGACCTTGACGGCCTCCAGCCTTGGTCGCGGCGTTTCGATGTTGAAGAGCAGAGGCGGCTCGCCGCTCTGGACGCAGCGCCAGAACTTCTTCTCGGCGGTGAGGAGCAGATGCTGATAGAGCGGGTCGGCGTGAATCTTGATCTCGACCCATTTGCCGCCACCGGTGATGATCGAGAGGACGGACGACCGAGCGGCGACCACCCACATGTTATGCTGGAGCTGCGCCATGTGCTTCTCGGCAGCGGCCTCTTCCGTGAACGCCCATGGCAGCATGAACTTGGCCTCGAACACCGCGCCGGTCTGCTCGACCATGCCATCGAGCGTCGCCGCCATACATTTGTGCACGGGATGACGAACGCGCTTCTGGATATCAGCAATCGTTTGTCCGGTTGAACGTTGATACCAGGCGCGATTCAGGACCTCCGTGATCGTGCCGAGCTGGACGATGAGATTGTCCGAAAGGTCTTCTGGCGCGACCTCGCCGCGTTTTTCTTGCCAGAGGCGGGTGAGGTTGTCCTGATCATCACCCATGATGATGCGGGCATCCGAGCCGCCGATAAAATGGCGGCGGTCGTGCGCGTTGAACTTGATGATGTGATTGGGCGCATCGGCGCCGTTTGTTTGAACCGTTGTCACCGGTATCTCCTACGCAAGCAAAGCGGCATTACTTGCCGCACTGCCTGAAGCCCCGCGTGCGCGAGGCGAGATACTGGCGCTGGGATCAGGATTAGCGCCTGCTGGAATCAGTAACGCTCCAATTGCGCACGAATGCCAGTCCTTTCTGCAGCAAGATTATTGCTCGCTTTTAGCGATGAAAGTGGCGCCGATTGCCCGCCGCTTTCAGGGCAAAGGAGAAGGAACTTTAAATCGGCATCAAAGCGACAAAACGAAGCCAATCGGAACAGCGGGCATCAAGGTAGGCAAGACGGCGCGGAGGCAAAGTACGATCCTGCCGCAACGCGCTGCGTATTGAAAAGAAACGATGATTGTCGGAAGATATGGAGTGTGTTTCGGTTCAACTTGGGTAGTAGGACTTTATGCGTCCGGCAGTTTTTTGATCGCGATGGTGTCCTCAATGAGGATGATGGCTATGCTTTCGATCCGAATAAGATCCGTTGGGTGGAAGGAGCTCAGCAGGCCGTCAAGGCAGTCAATAATGCTGGCTATTTCGCGTTTGTCGTGACCAACCAATCAGGAATCGCCAGAGGATTTTACGAGGAGCAGCACGTTCTCAATCTGCACCAATGGATGTCGCGTGAGCTTGCTATTGTTGGTGCGCATATCGATGCGTTCGAATTTTGCCCCCATCATCCCGATGGTTTGATTGCGCGATACCGTGTCCTCTGCAGCTGCCGCAAGCCGCAACCCGGGCTGATCAAAGCATTGCTCGAGCGGTATCCGGTGGATGTTGCCGCTAGCTTCATGATCGGCGACAAGCAGAGCGATCTGGCTGCGGCCCACGCAGCGGGCATCTCAGCTTATCTGTTTGATGGATCGAACCTCCATGCGTTCATCGCGCCACTGTTGACAGATCGGTCCCCCGATGTCCCCGCACCGACCAGGGTTGCACAGGGGCCGTGCGGGACGGAGGATTGATGTCGATTTTGCGGAACGTTTGCTCAACCAATGAAACCAAGGGGCAAGTTGACGTCAAAGCAACAAATCAAAGCCAATCGGGCAAACGCAGCGAAGAGTACTGGCCCGCAAACAAGCGCTGGTAAAGCAGCATCAAGCCGCAACGCCTATCGGCATGGTTTATCTTGTTGGAACGAAGCCGCTGGTTCTGCTTCGGCCGGGTTCGATACAGCCCTTGCGGAGGAACTCAACGGCGTGTCAATGGAAGTCGCACTTCAAGATCTTGCTCAAGCCAGGAATCGACAGGATCGCCTCCGCGCTCTTAGGCTACATCTGATCATGGCCGTGATTGAGGGTGCTGACCGAACGCAAATGAGAGAACTGTCGGGGCTGGAGCGGTACGAGAAGGCTGCCCTTTCGCGGCAGCGACGCGGCCTCAAGCGCGTGAGGCGGTGCAACGGATGAGGACCACAAAGTGGGTAGGGACCGATCGCAGCGGGTCATTGCGCGGGCTAAATGGCTCGACCTGTGGCAGCACTGTTAGTATCTTCGAAGCCGTGGAGGCTACACGAACTTCATCTTCCCGCTGCTGGCTTTGGCCATCACGATCGGCCTTTTCGTGCTCTACGCGATGGTGCGACAGAACTGGCGTCGATCCTGGCCCGCCGAAAAGGTCCCTCGCTGGTCCGATTCCGATTTGAGATAGGAGCCTTAGCGACTTGCGCCGGCTTTCGGTGGGGCGAGCGACCGTACAAGCGTCCGCCGGTCGGCCATGTGCAACTGCATAGAAAGCCGAATGTGCGGTGACAAACTTTGCGAGCCGGCCAAGGCGTGTACTCATAAGTCCGCGATGTTCGCTTAATCCCAAACAGCGGCGCAGAAACGAACATTGCACTAGGAGCCTGTCCCGGTAATGGACTTGGGATCAAGCGAATCGAGTTCTGAGCGTTTTTTTGGAGACAAGTTTCTCCTTAGCGTGCTGCTGCGAGTTTTGTGAGGTTGTGGGCGGTGCAGATCATGGCCCATTCGGCTTTGACCTTGTCGATGCCGCGCAGGAGGAACTGGCGGAAGCCTCTTGCCTGCTTGATCTGGCCGAAGACGGGCTCGACGATCTGTTTTCGCAATCGATACCGGCTTCGATAGCCTGCGCGCTTGAGCTTTGTGCTCATTCTGGCGATCAGCGTGCCGGATTTGAGCTTCCTTTTTGCCGTGGCCGCCTTGGTGCCGTGCTTTTGCCGTCCAGTGGCGACGTAGCCCTCGATCCGGCGTCGAACGAGCGTGCGAAGATTGGCTTGCGAGCAATAGCCCGCATCGGCCGATGCTTCATCCGGGTTCGTCCCGAGATTGGCTTTGATGGCATCGAGCAAGGGTGCGAGTTGCGCCTGATCGCTCGGCGAGTTGGTCAGCGTGTGCGCCACGATGATCTGATGGGCGCCATCGACGGCGGCCTGTGCGTTGTAGCCCTGGATGAAGCCGTTTTTGGTCGGCATCACGCGGCTGTCGGGATCGGTGAAGTTGCGTTGCGCCTTGTCGCTCGGCTCTGCCGTGACAGGCTTGGACTTGCGTCCCGGCCGGCCCCTGCCGCCGTCGCCGGAGCCGTCGTCGTCCGGCTTCGAGGCGGCTTTGGTTTCGGCAGCAGCCTTGGCTTCGGCTTCCAGCGCGGCCTTGGCGGCCCGGATCTTCTCGAGCCGCTTCTCTTTATTGGCCATCCAGTCCGGCATCTCGTCGCCGCGCTTCAAGGCTCCGAACTGGCGGTCCTCGGCCTTGTCGGTCTGAGCGGCTTCGGCGAACCAGCGTTGGACTTCGGCAGCAAGCCTCGGTTCGGCCTCTTTCATCCGGCCATAGCTCATCGCCTTGTTGATCCCGGCATTGGCCTTGATCTTGGTGCCATCGAGCGCCACATGGCCAAGCTTCACAAGGCCGGCCTCGCGGCACAGCTTCAAGACCTGCCGGAACAGGCCCGATAGCGCGGCCAGATGGCGCTTGCGGAACTCGCTGATCGTGCGGAAGTCCGGACGCTGCATCCCCGTTACTGCCGCAAAATCCAGCCGCTCCTCGCAGCCCCGAGCGATCCTGCGCGACGAGTAGATCCCCTGGCTGTAAGCATAAAGCAGCAGCGCCACCATCATGCCAGGATGATAGGGCGGAAAGCCGCGCTCCTCGTCGTAGGCATCCATGATCGCCGACAGGTCCAAACCCGTGCGAACCGTGTCGCGAACAAAGTGGGCCACGTGCCCGGGAGGCACCAAATCCTGGACCGACGGCGGCAGCAGCCAAACCTGATCAACGTCCCAAGGACGAAATGTCTTGCTCATCCGCCGTTTGAATCACGACGCTTGTGCTTCGTCGAGAAAAATCCGATTACTCGGACAGGCTCCTAGGACCGAAAAGGGCCACACGCCTTGCGGGAGCAAGGCGTTCAAGTCTTGAAGACTGCTTTGGGCGGTTATCTTCCCCAGCGACTGACGTCGTAAACCAGGATATGATCAAACTCCGCCCGGCCGCTGCGGACGTCGTCTATCAGCTCGATCAACCCTTCGCGGCGGTGAATGCGAAGACCGCTCCGACCCTCGTCCGCGTAGGTGCGAATAATGATCAGATCGTGCTGCGCGGCATAAACGGCTATGGCAGCCGCCTGGTTTTGCGTCGAGTATCGCTGGTGGTCCGTAAAAATGCGCCGAGGAGAAGGCCGTAATTTCGTCTGAAGTCGCCATTGAGCTGGGCGATCTTCGACAGCTCGCTAGGCGCTTGGACTTCCTCTGCCATCCGGCTGCTCCTTCAACTTCGCAGGACCAGCACCCTATAAGCTCCTGTTTTGCCCGACGGGGCAAGTGGTTTCGGCAAATCGAAAGGGCCGCAAGTTCCGAGAATGTGGTGAGGGCGCGCAAACGCGCAAATTTGTGCGTGCTTCGTCAACGTCCTGGAGCCCCCTTTTTCTCAGAGCTACTATGGGCTAGTGATAAGCTATGCCGCGCAGTACGTACGGCAAATTGCCGAGCTCAGCAGACCTATCAGTAGTCAAGGACGGGCTGGCGCGAGGTCGTCGGATTGTTGTGACAGCTTCAGCAGGGCCTCGCCTAGGCGGTCGGCGCGGCATTGTTATTGGCCAAGGTTCGACCGCCAGCCAAGTCCAAGTTCTGCTGGATGGGTCCAAGCGCTACATCACCCTACATGCCCGCTACGTGGAAGTAGCACCGTCGAAGACGCGAGAAAGCTAGTTGCGGCTTGCGGATGCGAAGTCACGTGCGGTCAGCTCGAACTCAAGATCAGTGATCCGCTCGAAGATGCGAGCAGCGCGTTGGCCGTCCGTCCCATTAGAGTTATCCCAACGGTGGTCGCCTGCCTAACGCGGATCTTTCAGGTCAAATTCGCCCCTGCCTTGCAAAGGCTGAGCGGCTTCTTTGCCGGGCAGCGTCCAAGCTGACATAAGCGATTGTCAGATATTGCCTCGTTGGAAGTAGCCGTTTTCGGTTCGAGAAAAAGATGAAACAAGTGCTCGCTATTGTGGTGATACTACTTCTGCCGATAACGAGCCCGAACGCTGGATCAACGATCGTCGGCGCCGGCTCTCAGTCTTGCACCGCCTGGACGAACAGAAACAAGAACCCTGTCGTGAAGGGAGCCTTTGAATCCTGGGTCATGGGCTTCATCAGCGGGCTCAATGTCAGTGGTGACAGAGAAATTGTTGGCGGCGGCGATTTCACCGCGATTGTTGCTTGGATGGACCGGCGCTGCAAATCCAATTCTTCAGATCAAATTGGGGTTGCAGCTCTTGATCTAGCGATGGAACTAGCCGGCAACGCAGCGAAGCGCTAACGTTGTCGGACCCGCCGGTATCCGGCGTAGCAGACTCAAACCGGGCATCGCCTCAGGCCGAAAAGGGGCCATAAACGGACCCGAACGGCCGCCGGTGGCACGTTGGCCGAGGGCCGCTAGCGCGGCAGCACAATCGGTCTATCTGCCTCGGGCTGGGTTCGCGCGAGGGCGGCGATGGCAGTCACGTTTGGCGACGTGGCGCTGGTTTCGCAGTGATGCGCAGCTTGTTGAGCGGGCGCACGAGAAGCATGTCCACCAGCTATTTTGTCTTGGCTTGCACGAGCCGCCGAAACAGCTTGACCGGATCGACACCCATCGCCTCCGCGATGGTGATGAATTCAATCACGTCGAGACGGCGTTCCCCGCCTTCGAATTTGGCTATGAAGGACTGCGGTTTGCCGAGCTTCTTGGCGAGCGCCTGCTGTCGGATGCCGGCCTTATGTCGCGTTGCGACAAGAAGCGCGATGAGGCGGGCATAGTCGGCGGATTTGAGAGATTTTTCCATGGCCGCCGGGCGCGTCTCGATTCGGCGGCCGTCAATCTGATCCTGGAAGCGGATTATCCCAAAAAAGGATAATATTAACCGCCGGTTGCGATGCTGGTCTGGAGGCGGGAGGTTCGCGCTGGACTTCCGCCGCGAACCGAGCGCACTGGCATGCTATGATTCAGATACAGCGAATGGGCTCCCAGGCGGCTCCACATTCCGAGGCTTCGAGCCTCCGCGAACAGGCGCTGTCTCATTTCTTGCTCTGGCAGCTCACGGCAGCGCGCTGGCGGGCCGGACGCCATGATCTCGAGGTGTTGAAGGGCGAGGTCGACCGGGGAGGATACGACCTCGTATTGGAGGCGGGCGGGATAATCCGTCACGTGCAGCTCAAATCCAGCATTGTGGGTTCTACGGTGCGGGAGGTCAGCGTGTGCACCAGGCTTTCGGAGAAGCCGAGCGGTTGCGTGGTTTGGCTTGAGGTCGACCGCTGCACGTTGGAGGTTGAGCGCTATCTCTGGTTCGGCGGTCCGCCCGGAGTTCGATTGCCCGCGCTGGGCTCGCGGGTCAGTCGGCATTCACGGGCCAACAGCAGGGGCGAAAAGGCCGAGCGGCCGCTGCATCGGCAGCTCGGCAAATCCTGCTTCGAGTTTGTTGGAGGCGCCGACGAACTAGTGGTTCATCACAGTGATTTTGACGTTTTGATACCGAGCCATTCGAGGATCGGCAAGCTTTCCGGCGGCACGAGGATTTCGATGCTTCTGGGGACGCCAGGTTGACGGCGAATGAAACCGTTTCGTTCGAGGGTGACGATCATCTGGTGGACCGAAGGCGGGCTGACGCGGAAATGGCGCTGCATGTCGGTTTCGGCGGGTGGGCGTCCGAACATGTGCGCGTAGGTGTAGATAAAGGCCAGGTAGTGTCCCTGCTTCTCCGTGAAGTGCGTGCCTGATTTTTGACTCATCGCTGGATTCGTCCCGGCCTCCGACAAGGAGGCGAAGCATGAATGTACGTTATCGGGTCGAATTGAGCCAAATCGAGCGGGACGAACTGACGGCGATGCTGGGCGGCGGGAAGCATGCTGCCCGCAAGCTCAAGCGGGCGCAGATTTTGCTGGCGGCCGATGCCGGCAGTTGCGACGCGGAGATTGCCCGGTCTGTCCGGGTCAGCCTGTCCAGCATCGGCCGGACCAAGCGCCGCTTCGTGGAAGGCAATCTGGAGCGGGCCTTGAGCGAGGAACCGCGTCCGGGCGCAGAGCGCAAATTGACCGGCAAGGAGGAGGCCCTGCTGGTGGCGACGGCGTGCGCCAAGCCGCCCGCCGGCCGCAAACGTTGGACGCTGACGCTGCTGGCGGACACGATGGTCAAGCTCACCGATCATGACAGCCTGTCGGGCGAGACCGTGCGTCGCCGGCTGGCCGAGAACGACCTCAAGCCATGGCGCAGGGACATGTGGTGCATCCCCTATGTCGACGGCGAATACGTCGCCCGCATGGAGGACGTGCTCGACCTCTACGCCGAGGCGCCGGATCCCGTCCGGCCGCTGGTCTGCTTCGACGAGACCCCCGTCCAGCTCATCGGCGAGGTCCGTCAGCCGATTCCAGCCGAGCCGGGACAGCGCGAGCGTTACGATTACGAGTACCGCCGCAACGGCACCGTCAATCTCTTCGTTACCTTCGACCCGCATCGTGGCTGGCGCAACGTCAAGGTCACCGAGCACCGCGCCGCCGTGGACTACGCCTACTGCATGCGCGAACTCGTCGACGTCCATTATCCCGACGCCGACTGCATCCGCCTCGTGCAGGACAATCTGTCGATCCATACCGCCGGCGCGTTGTATCAAGCATTTGCGCCTGCTGAGGCCCGTCGCATCCTGCGCCGCCTCGAATTCCACTTCACCCCGAAACACGCCAGTTGGCTCAATATGGTCGAGTGCGAGATCAGCGTGCTCCAGCGCCAGTGCCTCGGCCGCCGCATCGACGACCCCAAAAGGCTCCGAAACGAGATCGCAGCATGGCAAAAGCGGCGGAATAAAACCCGAGCCCGCATCAAATGGATGTTCACAACCGACAAGGCCCGCGCCAAACTCGGCCGCGCCTATCCAGCCACCGCCAAAGAGTCAAAATCACTGTGATGAGCCACTAGTCTTCAGGCTTTTTGGGTAGATGGACGATATCGGCGCCATGAAAGGCCAGGAGCTCTTCCGTGCTTTCGAAGCGCTTACGCGGCATCAAAAGGGGCTTGCCAACCTTTGCCGGATCATTGCGATCGAGAAATTCTCCACCCTGTTCGGCCAAACGTAAGATATTGTTGAATGCTATTGAATGGTTCTGCAAGGCGGTGTTGCAGTTCTTAAGGAGGATGGCTTCAGCTACGGTCACGGTTCGCTTCTTGCCATTTTGCGTGAACGTTTTGCGCTCGGCGACAAGCCGCTTGAAGATTGCGATCATGTTTTCGTCCTTCGCCAAGGAGCTCCTTCGGCCGGGCGTGGACACGCTGCCCCGGGCATTGGGCCGTTGGTCTAAAGGGCTTGCTTCCGTTGCAGACCCGTTAACTGCCTGCTCCTTCTTGGCCTGCTCTGCTTTTTCCGCCGCGTTCTTTTGCTTCCAGGCTTCATATTGCGCAGGAAATTGCGACGGACTATTATCGTCGTAATAGATGACGTGCGGATGCTTTATCGCCTCCTTCCGGAAAAGGCCAGCCTCGTTCATCAACCTCAGAAAGCTCCGGAACGCCCTTGCATTCCCGTCCATCGCGCCCTTCAGGATCTGGCGCACAGACGCCTCTCGCGTCGAGATCTTGCTCCCATCCTTTAGCAGCTGGGGGCTATCAAAGATCTCACGGATCAGGATGCCCTCGGGCCGCTTCGGTCGCCCCTTTGGATTGCCGGACCGACCTTTGACGAACTGCTTATCTTTAGGAGGCCGCTTGTAGCCGACCTCAAATGGCGAATCTGGCAGTTCTGTAAGTGCGGGCCGGGGGTCCGGCGAGATAGTGTTGTCGGTCATATGGCCTCCGGATTGGCCGGAGCCTGTCTTACGAAAATGGGGCTTTGGTCTCGCTCACGGAAAATTCGGAACGGCAATTTGTGAATGGTAGCGCTGACGCCGTGCTTTGAGGGACAAATACCCGCAGACCTAGGCCGCGCGCTCCTCGGACAATTCCTCAAAGGTCTCGCGCATGGGTTCGAGATAGGCGGTCTTTCCCGTATACTGTTCCCAGCGCCGAATTGCGACATCGACATAGCCGGGATCGAGTTCGATTGCACGAGCGCGGCGTCCGGTCTTTTCCGCGGCAATCAGGATCGTCCCGCTCCCGCAGAACGGATCGAGTATGATTTGACCGCGCTTAGAGCAGTCCTTGATGGCGTCAGCCACGAGCGTCACGGGCTTGACCGTTGGATGCAGCTTGAGGTCCTCCATGCGTCCTGCGCGCATACTATTGATGCCCTCATAGTCCCAGACGTTGGTTCGATAGCGGCCGTGCTGACCGAGTCCGAAATTATTGATATGCGTCCCGGACCCATTCTTCCAGACGAAGATCAATTCGTGCTTGGACCGATAGAACGATCCCATGCCTGCGTTGGTCTTGTTCCAGACGCAGAAGTTCTTCAACTCGGTATAGTGCTGATCGGCGGCTGCTATGATTTCCCGCATGTGCCGCCAGTCCATGCAGATCTGGTGGATTGAGCCGTCCTTCGAATAGCGGCACAGGAGCTCGAACGATCGGGCAAGAAAGGTCGTGAACTCGGCCTCGCTCATTTCGCCTGAGGCCATGGCAAATTCGCGGTGCTTGATCGTGCTCGCGCCCGAAATGTTGGTAACGTTGCCGTCAATCCGAACGTTGTATGGCGGATCGGTAAAGATGAAGTCAGCGCTCTCATCGCCGATCAAAAGATCATAGGCGTGCGGATCCGTAGCGTCGCCGCAGACCAGGATATGCTTGCCGAGCCGCCACGTATCGCCCGGACGGCTGACGGCGTCGCTTTCGCTCCGTTCCGGAATGCGGTTTTCGGGCTGGTCGCTTTCGTCCCCCACGCCCTCGATGATGAGATCCACCTCGGCGGGCTCAAACCCCGTAAGGTCAACGTCGAAACCTAGCTCGGCGAGCTGCTTGAGTTCGATCGCGAGGATTTCATTGTCCCATCCGGCCTTTTCGGCGAGACGATTGTCAGCAAGGATGTAGGCGCGCTGTTCGTCCTTGCTAAGATGCGAGAGACGCACACAGGGCACCGTCGTCATCTTGAGTAACTTTGCGGCCTCAAGGCGGCCATGGCCGGCAATGACCATTCCGTCATCGTCGATCAGGACAGGATTGTTGAAGCCAAACCGCTCGATGCTCTGCGCGATCTGCTTGATCTGCTTTGCAGAATGCGTGCGGGCATTGGCGGCGTAGGGCTTCAACAAGTCAATTGAAAGGGGCTCGATCTGCAAAGGTTTTCTCCGGGTAAGTTTGCGCTTAAGGCGGCGATTGGCGCCCGGAGAGGTTTTTTCAGATCAGGCCGCGGAATTCGCTCACGAAAATTAGCGGTTACGGAGTGCGCTGGGTGGGAGGAGGAAACTGGCGTTCGATCTCTGCCTCAAAGTCCTCGGAGTCGATGCAGTACACGATCGGATGAAGCTGCCCGTGCTTCCACAAGGTGTGCTTGTTACGAAGGGTGGTCCAGTCGATATTCAAAAGGCGCTTCCGCGCCCAGTATGCCAAGAGCCCATAGGCGCGCTCGCTGGGCGCGAGCTCGGCGCACCGCGTCTGCACCGCCCGATCGGCCTTTAGCCGCCTGCACAGCCACGGATAAATCCTGTCGATCTGCTCAAGCGTAAAGTCCTGCCGTGCGGGATGGTTCGGTGGGCGACCGCGGACCCTGTGGGTGGGAAGATTGTGCCGGACGAGCCATGGTGGATCGTCGTCAAGGTGCTGCTGATCGAACGGAACGCCCATCTTCATTTCTCCTTCGGTTCGCTGACCCGGAGAAAGTTAGCTCATTGTGGAGCTTCAGCAGAACGCCGCTGACTCCGTTGGTAAACGCTCAAATCCGATATTGCGGATTCGGTGCGCTGTGGGGGTAGCGGCCGATTCCAATTGACGAATGTAGAGGCCTCCCATTGCGTTTTCGAACTCCATCACAACGGCGTGACTAGATGCTGGGTCCCCCACGTATCGGCAGAACGCTCGATGGAAGCTTGGGGCGCTCCGTTCCGAGACATGGCCGGTGAGGCGATCACAAAGGCATTCTCGCCCCGCTTCGTGATTGGCTTCCCTGCTTCGGCTCCGCAAATTCCCTGTTCTTTGCGAGAGCATTCCCTGATAGCGGTTAGACATTCCCTGTTATTTTCAGCCTGCGGCTGGCTAAAGTGCGTGTAAGTCTCGGATATACCGCGGTTTTTGCGCAGATCTGCAACCCGAACAGGCCGCATCTTTGCTGAAATATTCGCTGTTACGAAGAAACGAAGGTCAGCTACCGTTCGTCCGCGATGACCTTGCCGTCGTTTGGCAGTGTGCCGGGGCTGACCAGCTCGACCGCGCCGCCGAGTTTTGTCAGCGTGCGCAGGCTGGCGGCGATCTCCTCGTGAAGTGAATCGCTTGGTAAGTCCGTTTCCGCTTTCAGCGTCATCGCGTCGGTCTCGCCCTGGCGCGTGACGACGAGGCGCAGCCTCCCGAGCGCGGGATGGCGCTTGCCGATTTCGGCGACCTGCTCGGGACGCACGAACATGCCCTTGACCTTGGTGGTCTGGTCGGCGCGGCCCATCCAGCCCTTGATGCGCATGTTGGTGCGCCCGCAGGGGCTCGTGCCCGGCAGCGCCGCGGTGAGGTCGCCGAGCGCGAGACGGATCCAGGGATGGTGCGGGTCGAGCGAGGTCACGACGATCTCGCCGACGTCGCCCGGTGTAACCGGATCGCCGGTACCTGGCTTGACGATCTCCATGATCAGGTCCTCGTTCACGACCATGCCGTCGCGCGCGGCGGTCTCGAAGGCGATGAGGCCGAGATCGGCGGTGCCGAAGGCCTGGTAGGCATCGATGCCGCGCGCCTTGATCTCGGCCTGGAGCGAGGGCGGGAAGGCGGCGCCCGAGACCAGCGCGCGCTTGATCGAGGAGAGGTCGCGCCCCGAGGTCGCCGCGGCATCGAGCAATATCTTCAAGAAGTCGGGCGTGCCGCTGTAGCCGACCGGCCGGTAGGCCTCGATCAGCTCGAATTGCTGTTCGGTATTGCCGGGCCCGGCCGGGATTACCGCGCAGCCGAGCGCACGCGCCGAGGAATCGAAGATGAAGCCGCCGGGGGTGAGGTGGTAGCTGAAGGTGTTGAGCACGATGTCATCGGGGCGGAACCCGGCCGCGAACAATGCCCGCGCGCCGCGCCAGGGATCGGCCTGCCGGCCCTCCGGCTCGAAGATGGGGCCCGGGGAGGTGAAGAGGCGGGCGAACGACCCAGGTGCCGCCGCCACGAAGCCGCCGAAGGGCACGCAGGCCTTGTGCAGCGCCGGCAGTTCCGACTTGCGCAGCACCGGCAGTCGCGCCAGCGCCGTTCTGGAGGTCACGGCGGCCGGATCGCAGCTCTTGAGCCGCTCGGCATAGGCGGGCGCGGTCATCGCGCTGCGCAGCACGCCCGGCAGGCGGGAGAACAGCTCGGCCTCGCGCGCGGCTTGCTCGCGCGTCTCGAGGGCGTCGTAATGGGCGGTCATGGCTGGTCTTTCCGGGTTGGCATCCGTTGCACGCGGCCGCCGGCATGGGTATCAGACGGCCATGGTCGGGGCGTGGAGAGAGCGCGATGGCGGACGAAGGAATCATTGCGGCAGACGAGACAGCTGACGTCGTCGCGCGCCTGAAGCGACGCATGGTCGACGAGGCGCTGCCGCTGTGGTCGACCGTCGGCTGGGACGATGCCGCGGGCGGCTTCATCGACCGGCTGCACCGCGACGGCACGGCGGACGCGGCCACGCCGCGGCGCGTGTTCGTGCAGGCGCGCCAGATCTATTGCTACGCCAAGGCGGCGCAGATGGGCTGGTATCCGGATGGCCGCGCCATCGCGCTGAAGGGGCTCGAGCACCTGCTGGCAAGAGCGAAGGCGCCGGACGGCCGGCCCGGCTACGTGCACCGGCTGACGCCGGAGGGGGCGGTGCTGGATGCGCGGCGCGATGCCTACGACCACGCCTTCATCCTGTTTGCGCTCGCGACCGTCTACGCGCTCGACAAGGACGCCCAGGTCCGCGCCGAGATCGATGCGCTGCTCGCCTTCCTCGACGGTCATCTGCGCTCGCCGCATGGCGGCGTCCACGAGGGCCTGCCGGTCTCGCTGCCGCGCCGGCAGAATCCGCAGATGCATCTGTTCGAGGCGATGATCGCCTGCTTCGACGCGACCCACGATTTGTCGTTCCAGAACCGCGCCGGCGAGTTCTTCGCGCTGTTCCTCGCCAATCTCTACGACAAGCAGAAGCGCGCGCTCGGCGAATATTTCGAGGAGGACTGGTCGAAGATCGAGCCGGTCAGCGTCGAGCCGGGCCATCAGGCGGAATGGGTCTGGCTGCTGAAGGGTTTCGAGCGGATCACGGGATGCCCGACCGGGCAGCGGCGATCCGAGCTCCTCGCGACCGCGCTGCGCTATCGCGATGAGGCCACCGGCTGCCTCATCGACGAGGGAGATGACACCGGCAACATCCGCCGCGGCTCGCGCCGGCTGTGGCCGCAGACCGAGATTGCCAAGGCGTGGATCGCGCAGGCCGAGTCCGGCGAGGCGGGAGCGGCGGAGGAAGCGCGCGCGGCGCTGGTGCGGCTCGAACGGCATTATCTCAGCCATCCCGTCAAAGGTGGCTGGTACGATCGGTTCGATCGCGACGGCAAATCGCTGATCGACACCATTCCTGCGTCGTCGTTCTATCATGTTCTCTGCGCAGTCACGGAAGCGGAGCAGGTGCTGAGCTAAGAGTCTTTTGTTTTGACGCGTTTTCTTCACGCGAACCGGTTCCCACTTCGCTTGAAACGCTATAGCCAGCGCTTGCGCCGCTTGAAGCTCTTGAGGTTCTTGAAGCTCTTGCGCTGGTCGCCGGCGCCGCCGAGATAGAATTCCTTGACGTCCTCGTTGTCGCGCAATTCGTCCGCGGTGCCGTCGAGCACGACCTTGCCCTGCTCCATGATGTAGCCGTGGCTCGCGACCGAAAGCGCGGCGCGCGCGTTCTGCTCGACCAGCAGGATGGTGACGCCGAGGTCGCGGTTGATCTTCTGGATGATCGAGAACACCTCTTTCACCAGCAGCGGCGACAGGCCCATCGACGGCTCGTCCATCAGGATCATCTTCGGGCGCGCCATCAGCGCGCGGCCGATCGCGAGCATTTGCTGCTCGCCGCCGGAGAGATAACCGGCGAGCCCGGTGCGCTCCTTCAGGCGCGGGAAATAGTTGAAGACCATGTCGAGATCGGCACCGACCTCGCGGTCCCTGCGGGTGAAGGCGCCGAGCTTGAGGTTTTCCAGCGAGGTCATGTCGGCGACGATGCGCCGGCCCTCCATCACCTGGAAGATGCCGCGGCGGACTATCTTGTCGGGATCGATGCCGTTGATGCGCTCGCCCTCGAACAGGATCTCGCCGCGCGTGACCTCGCCGTCCTCGGTCTTGAGCAGCCCCGAAATCGCCTTCAGCGTCGTCGACTTGCCGGCACCGTTGGCGCCGAGCAGCGCCACGATCGCGCCCTTGGGCACGTCGAGACTGAGGCCGCGCAGCACCAGGATGACGTCGTCATAGACGACCTCGATGTTGCGCACGCCGAGCAGGGGCGGTGCGGGTACGATGCTGGGGGTGCGAACAGCTTCTGCGGTCTGGGTCATGCTTTATAACTCTCCGCTGTCGTCGCCCGGCTTGACCGGGCGACCCAGTATTCCAGGGACGCCGAAGCTTCACCGAGAAGCCGCGGCGTACTGGATCCCCCGCCTTCGCGGGGGATGACGGTTGTGTGTGAGGTGAGCGTTAGGCTCACCACCCAAGCAATTCCGGCTTGCGCGGCAGCTCGACGGTCTTGACCTTCTCGAGCTTGATCGTGCCCTTGGCCATGAGGTCGTTGAGGTCGCCGTCGGTCGCGCCTGCGATCTTGGTGCGATAGAGGTCGACCTTCAGCGTGCCGCGGTGGTCCTTGTCGGTCCAGGTCGAGGGACTGCACACGCCTTCCATGCCGGCCGGCACCCAGTCCTTTTTCTGGTAGAAGCCCTTGGCCACGTTATCGCCGGTGGCGCCGCCGTTCTTGGCGGCCCAGTCGAACGCTTCCTTCATGTAGAGCGCCGAGCAGACGGCCGCGATGTAATGCACGGGGCGATAGACCTTGCCGGTGGGATCGGACATCTTCGAGATCTCCATCACGGTCTTCATGCCGGGCGCATCGCCGCCCCAACTCACCGCGGTACGCAAGGGGAAGATCACGCCGTCGGCGGCATCGCCCGCGGTCTTGGCGGCGTTCTCGTCCATGCCCCAGACATTGCCGAGGAACTGGATGTCGACGCCGACGGTCTTGCAGGCCTTCAGGACGGAGATGTTGGAAGCCGCGGTGTTGCCGAGATAGGCGTAGTTGGCACCCGAGGATTTCAGGCTGAGGCACTGCGCGCTGTAGTCACCCGGTGCCAGCGCGAACACCAGCGGCGGCAAAACCTCGAAGCCGAGCTCCTGCGCCATGGCTTCGCCGGCGGCCTTCGGCGCGTTCGGATAGGGGTGGTTGGCGCCCATGTGCACGAATTTCGGCTTGCCGGGCTTGCCCTTGGCCTTCCAGTCGTCGGCCGCCCAGATCAGCATCGCGCGGAGCGAGTCCGAATAGCTCGGGCCGTAGAAGAAATTGTAGGGCGCGGGTTTGGCCTTGCCGCTGACGCCTTCGGGGTCGGTGAGGGCTGCGGCGTAGGAGCCGGAGATGTCTGGGATCTTGTCCTGCGCGAGGAAGCCGGTCAGCGCCTCGGTGTCCGCGGTGCCCCAGCCCATGATCGCCGCGACCTTGGAGTCCGGCGCCGACCATTTCTTGTAGAGCGCGATCGCGCGCGGCACCTGATAGCCGTAATCATTGGTGTCGACGCTGAGCTGCTTGCCGGCGACGCCGCCGTTCTTGTTGACCCAGGCGAAGCTGTCGGCGACGGCCTGGCCGTAGGGTGTGCCGACGTCGGAGGTGCCGCCGGAATAATCGGCGAGGTGCCCGATCGCGATCTGCGCCTGCGCGCTCGCCGAAAAGGCTGCGATCGCCAGCGCAAGCGATGCGGTGCTCAAAAGGGATTTTGTCTTCATTGGTTGCCTCCTCCTGTTTATTTGTTGGTTAGCGAGTTGCCCGCGCTCAATGCGAGAACGGGTAGAGTTTCCAGTAGGCCTTGATCTGCCGCCAGCGATGCGCGAGCCCGTCCGGCTCGAACATCAAAAACGCGATGATGATCACTCCGATCGCGATCTCGCGCAGGAAGGTGATATTGTTGTTGAGCGAGAGCGCCTTGTCGATCGCGCCGCCCTTCAAGTAGACGCTGAGAAATTCCATCGATTCCGGCAGCAACACCACGAAGGCGGTGCCCATCAGCGTGCCCATGATCGAGCCGGTGCCGCCGATGATGATCATGGCCAGGAACAGGATCGAGCGCTCGATGCCAAAGCCCTCCTGCGACACCACGAGCTGGTAATGCGCATAGAGCGCGCCGGCGATGCCGGCGAAGAACGCGGCCAGCCCAAACGACAGCGTCCGGTATTTGGTGAGGTTGATGCCCATGATTTCCGCGGAGAGGTAGTGATCGCGGATCGCCACCAGCGCGCGGCCGTCGCGCGTCCGCATCAAATTGGTGACGAGGACGTAGCTCGCGATCACATAAGCCAGCACGACATAGAAATATTGCTTATCGCCGCGCAAGACAAAGCCGAAGATCGAGAACGGATTGGCGCTGGCCGGCACCGAGCCGCCGGTGAACCACTCCGCGCGGGAGAAGAAATCGAGCAGGATGTATTGCGCGGCCAGCGTCGCGATGACGAGGTAGAGCCCCTTCAGCCGCGCCGCCGGAATGCCGAAGATCAGGCCGACCAGCGCGGTGACGACACCCGCGAGCGGGATCGCGAAGAACACCGGAATCGGCGCGTTGTTGGAGATATAGGCCGAGGTGAAGGCGCCGAGCAGGAAGAAGGCGGCGTGCCCGATCGAGATCTGGCCGGTGAAGCCGACCAGGATGTTCAACCCCAGCGCAGCGATCGAGAAGATACCGATCTGTATGAGGATGCTGAGCCAGTATCCGCCAAGGAATTGTGGCGCGAGGCAGAACAGCAGCACGCCGGCGATCGCAAAGTTGCGGCTGGTTGAGGTCGGAAAGATCGTGGTGTCCGCGGCGTAGGATGTGCGGAAGTCACCAGCAGGGATAAGGGCAGGGCCGGCCATGGGTCAGATCCGCTCGATGTCGTGGGTGCCGAACAGGCCATAGGGCTTGATCATCAGCACGATGATGAGGACGTAGAACGGCGCGATCTCGTAGAGATTGCCCCAGTGCAGATACTCGCTGTCGACATATTGCGCGATGTTTTCGAGCAAGCCGATGATGATGCCGCCGAGCACGGCGCCGCCGACGGAATCGAGCCCGCCGAGGATCGCCGCCGGAAACACCTTGATGCCGTAAGCCGCAAGGCCTGACGACACGCCGTTCACCACGGCGACCACGACGCCCGCGACCGCCGACACCGTCGCCGAGATCGCCCAGGCCATCGCGAACACGCTCTTCACGGAGATGCCGAGCGACTGCGCCACCTGCTGGTTGAACGCGGTGGCGCGCATCGCAAGGCCGTACTTGGAGGCGCGGAAGAACCAGGCCATGCCGATCATCATGGCGACCGACACCACGAGGCTCATGACATAGACGGTCTGGATTTGGAGCCCGAACAGGCTGAGCGACTGGCTCTCGAACACCCGTGGGAACGGCTGCGGATTGACGCCGAACATCCATTTCAGCGTGGCCTGGAGCACGGTCGAGAGGCCGATCGTCACCATGATCACCGAAATGATGGGTTCACCGATCATCGGCCTCAGGATCAGCACCTGGATCGCGATGCCGAACACGAACATGAACACGAGCGTCATCGGCATGCCGATCCAGAACGGCACCTGGTATTTCGCGAGCAAGGTCCAGCACACCCAGGCGCCGACCAGCAACAGCTCGCCCTGCGCGAAATTGACGACCTGGGTGGCCTTGTAGATCAGCACAAACGACATCGCGACCACGCCATAAAGCGTGCCGACCACGAGGCCGTTGACCAGGAGCTGGATGAGGAAGGCGGTGTTCATGTGATATGCTGTCCTTCGCCTCTCCCCGCCTGCGGGGAGAGGCCGACGCGCGGAACGCGCGGCGGGTGAGGGGGAGTCTCCGCATGCGCGGTGCTGATGAGTCCAAGACCGAACGCGCCAGAGGCCTGCGGGCCGCATCGACGGACGCGGAGGGAACGCTCTGGTATCGCCTGCGCGCCCGCAGGCTGAATGGCTACAAGTTCATCCGACAAGAACCGATCGGGCCGTACACCGTAGATTTCATTTGCCGCGAAGCCCGCCTGATCATTGAGGTGGATGGTGGGCAGCATGCAGACAGCCCGCGTGACGCCGTTCGCGACAAATGGCTGGCCGACTGCAACTATCGCATCTTGCGCTTCTGGAACAACGATGTGTCCCGCAATTTGGCCGGCGTCCTCGAGACGATCGTCACCGCCCTCGCGGAGACTCCCCCTCACCCGGATCGCTGACGCGCTCCGGCCTCTCCCCGCAAGCGGGGAGAGGCGAAGGGCAGCGGTGCGCTCTCCCGACGTCACTCCGCTGCCTCCGCCATGTGGTCGCGTCCGCCGAGATCCACCACCCGCAGCCTGGTGCGCACCCGCTGCGTGGTGCCGTCCTGGAAGCGGATCACGGTGTCGACGGGGATGTCGGCGTCGCCGCGGTAGATGGCGTCGATGATGCCTTCGTATTTCTCGTTGATGACGCTGCGGCGCACTTTTCGGGTGCGGGTGAGCTCGCCGTCGTCGGCGTCCAGCTCCTTGTAGAGCAGCAGGAAGCGCGAGATGCGCTGCGCCGGCGGCAGCGTGGCGTTGACGGTCTCGACCTCCTTGCGGAGCAGCGCATAGACCTCGGGCCGCGAGGCGAGGTCGCTGTAGGTCGTGAACGAGAGCCGGTTCTTCTCCGCCCATTTCGAGATGATGGAATAGCGGATGCAGATCATCGCTGCGAGCGCGTCGCGGCCGGCGCCGAGCACCACGGCTTCCGCGATATAGGGCGAGAATTTCAGCTTGTTCTCGATGAACTGCGGCGAGAAGCGCTCGCCGCGCGAGGTCTCGGCGAGGTCCTTGATACGGTCGATGACCACGAGCTGCTTGTTGTCGTTGAAATAGCCGGCGTCACCGGACAGCATCCAGCCGTCCCTGATGTCGGCAACGCTCGCCTCCGGGTTCTTGTAATAGCCGAGGAACATGTTGGGATGCCGCACCACGATCTGTCCGACACCGTGGACGTCGGCATTGTCGATGCGGATCTCGACGCTGTCGGCCATCGGCACGCCGGTGGTGTCAGGATCGACCTTGCCCTCGGGATGCAGCGTGTAGGCGCCGAGCAGCTCGGTTTGGCCGTAGAGCGTGCGTAGCGGAACGCCCATGGCCTGGAAGAACTTGAAGGTGTCGGGGCCAAGCGCGGCGCCCCCGGTAGCCGCCGAGCGCAGGCGGGTGAAGCCGAGGCGGTCGCGCAGCGCACGGAACAGGATCGCATCGGCAAGGCCGGAGCGCTTGCCTTGTTCGAGCGCGGCAAGGCCCGTCTTCATGCCCACATCGAACAGGCGCTGCTTGAACGGCGTTGCGTCCATCACCTTGGCCCGGACGTCGGCGGCGATGGATTCCCATACGCGTGGCGCAAAGAGCACGAACGTCGGCGCGATCTCGCGCAGGTCGTTCATCATGGTGTCGGGCTCTTCGACGAAGTTGATCTTCATCCGGCACAGCAGCCCTTTGCCGAGCACATAGACCTGCTCCATGATCCAGGGGAGCGGTAGCACCGAGACATATTCGTCGTCCGGCCCCTTCGGATCGAAGGCAAGATAGGTGGCGCAATGGCTGAGCACGCGGCCAGCGGCGAGCATCGCGAGTTTTGGATGCGAGGTGGTGCCCGACGTGGTGCAGAGGATCGCGACGTCTTCGCCTTTGGTGGCATCCACCAGCCGGTCGTAAAGCTCCGGTTCGCGTGCGGCCCGTGCTCGGCCGAGCTCGGCGAATTTTTCCGCCGACATCAGCCGCGGATCGTCATATTTCCGCATGCCGCGCGGATCGGAATAGATGATGTGCTTCAGTCTCGGCACGCGCTCGGCAAGCACAAGCAGCTTGTCGACCTGCTCCTCGTCCTCGGCGAAGACGAGCTGCGCTTCGCCATAATTGAGGAGGTAGGAGGCTTCCTCGTCGAGCACGTCGCGATAGAGCCCGAGGCTCAATCCGCTGATCGCGTGGGTGGCGACTTCGGCCGCGACCCAGTCCGGCCGGTTGTCGCCGATGATGCCGATGACGTCGCTGCGGCCCAAGCCCAACTCGATGAGGCCCAGTGCAAAATCACGCACGCGGGTGTGGTAGTCACTCCAGGTGAACGGGCGCCACAGCCCAAGATCCTTCTCGCGCAGCGCGATCTCGTTGCCGTACTCTTTCGCGTTGAGCCGGAGCATCTTTGGATAGGTATCGGCCTGCGCGACGCGGCCCGCATAGTCCATCATGCCGCGCTCTCCTGCGCCGGCGGCGCATCGTCGGGATCGACCAGCACCTCGTCCTCCTCGCCGAGATAGGCGCGCCTGACATGGGGGTCGGCGAGCACGGCGGCCGGATCGCCCTCGGCGATCTTGCGGCCGAAATCCAGCACCATGACGCGATGGGAGATATCCATCACTACGCCCATGTCGTGCTCGATCATCACCACCGTCATCCCGAACTCCTCGTTGAGATCGACGATGTAGCGGGCCATGTCCTCCTTCTCCTCGAAGTTCATGCCGGCCATCGGCTCGTCGAGGAGAATGAGGCGGGGCTCCAACGCCATGGCGCGTGCGAGCTCCACGCGCTTGCGCAGGCCGTAGGAGAGGGTGCCGGCTTGCGCTTTTCGCACCGACTGGAGGTCGAGGAAGTCGATGATTTCTTCCACCTTGCGGCGATGCTCGAGCTCTTCCTTGCGCGCACCGGTGAGCCAGTACAGCGAGCCCGTGAAAAAATTGTTCTTCAGGAGGTGATGGCGGCCGACCATGATGTTGTCGAGCACGCTCATGTGGTGGAACAGCGCGAGGTTCTGGAAGGTGCGGCCGATGCCGAGCGAGGCCCGCGCATTCGGCGTCAATCCGGTGATGTCGCGGCCCTGGTAGAACAGCTGGCCTTCGGTTGGCTTGTAGCGGCCGGAAATACAGTTCACGATCGAGGTCTTGCCGGCGCCGTTGGGGCCGATGATCGAGAACAGCTCGCCCTCCTTGATGGCGAAGCCGACATCGGTCAGCGCACGAACGCCGCCGAACCGCAGGGACACGCCGCGCACTTCAAGACTGGTAGCCACCAAACAAATCCCTCCCCGGTGATGGCGCTTTCAGTAGCGCTCTTCATCCGTTCCTTTCGGGCGATCCTAGTACGGCCGTGCCGGTGAGGCCATGCAGCTATTGGTCTCGACCGGACCGCGCGGCTTTCGTTCCCGTTCGGGATTAAAAGCCGCATTGCCCGAGGTGGTCCTCAATAGGGGAAAGCGCTATTTTGAAATGTCTTCCGCCTGACAATTCGGCGACAAAGTTTGTTGGGTGGGAGCGGCCTCCATCTTCATCGGATGGCGGTCGAGGTGGTCGTGTTGCAGTGCAACAAACGGGTGGAGTGACAAGACAATGCGGCTGGCTTCGGGATCATGATTTCAGAGGATCAACTGAAGCGCGTCACCGCCTGGTCGCGCGAGCTCACCGAGCGGGAGATCGAGGTCGCCCGCGGCGGAATCACGGAGCGGTCCTACGGCACCGGCGAGACCGTTTTTATGCGGGGTGACAAGTTTGATTACTGGGCCGGCATGGTGAGCGGCCTCGCCCGGATGGGCGGGGTCTCGCGCGACGGCAAGCAGACGAGCCTTGCGGGGCTGACCGCTGGCGCCTGGTTCGGGGAGGGCAGCGTGCTCAAGAACGAGCCGCGCCGCTACGACGTGGTCGCACTTCGCGATAGCCGCGTCGCGCTGATGGAGCGCAGCGCCTTCATGTGGCTGTTCGAGAACAGCGTCGGCTTCAACCGCTTCCTGGTCCGCCAGCTCAACGAGCGGCTCGGCCAGTTCATCGGCATGCTCGAGGTCAACCGCACGCTGGATGCCACCGCACGCCTCGCCCGCAGCATCGCCTCGCTGTTCAACCCGATCCTCTACCCGGAATCGACCGCGCATCTGGATATCACGCAGGAGGAGATCGGCGCACTCTCCGGCATGTCCCGGCAAAATGCCAACCGCGCGTTGAACCAGCTGGAGAAGGAGGGGCTGCTGCGGCTCGAATATGGCGGCGTCACCATTCTCGATATCGAGCGGCTGCGCGGGTATGGGGAGGAGTGAGGCGGCGCTCCGCCGCCGTTAACCAACCACCGCTTGCTCTTCCAGTGTGACGAGCCCATGCTTGCCGGGTCCCTGGGCCCATCCGGAGGGTCCAGCAAATCGCGTCATCGCGGCTTTACCCATGAACTGCTCTTGCTGCGGTTCCGAGGTTCAGAGCGGTTTTGCTTTCTGCCCGAAATGCGGCACGAAGCAGCCGAACGCGTGCCCCGGCTGCGGCTATGCATGCGCACCGGATTTCGCGTATTGCCCGAAATGCGGCGCCCTCGTCAGTGAGGCCCCCAAAGCCGGAGGACAGGCGCGGCCCGTAGTGCCGATCAAGGCCTCCTCGCCGCCGCTCGCGCCGACGGCCGACCCTCAACAGGCATTTCGACCGCAGCCGGATAAGATCGACAGTGAAGCCAACCGCCGCACCATTACCGTGCTGTTTGCCGACCTCAGCGGCTTCACCGCGATGAGCGAACGCCTTGACCCCGAGGTCATGCAGACGCTTCAGAACGAATTGTTCGAGGAGCTGACGGCTGCCGTGCAAGGCTTTGGCGGCTTCGTGGACAAATTCATCGGCGATGCGCTGCTGGCGCTGTTCGGTGCGCCGGCTGCGCACGAGGACGATCCGGAGCGGGCGGTCCGCGCTGCCCTCGATATGATCAAACGGACGGAGCAGCTTAGCGAACGTGCGAAGGTCCGCGCCGGTTCACCCCTGTTGCTCCATATCGGTATCAACACCGGGCAAGTGGTTGCGGGCGGACTGGGTGTGGGCGTTGCCAAATCCTTTTCGGTGACTGGCGACACGGTGAATACTGCTCAGCGATTGCAGTCGATGGCGCCGCCGGACGAGGTGCTGGTCGGGCCGTTGACCTACCGTCTTACCCGGCATGCATTCTCGTATGAATCGCTTGGCGAGGTCTCGCTCAAGGGCAAGATGGGCAGCGTCCTGGTCCATCGTCTGAAGGGGCCGCTCGACATGCCGCGTGCGGCACGAGGCCTCGACACGCTGGGCCTCAGTGCGCCCCTGATCGGGCGCGACGCCGAGCTTGCCCGCGTGATCGGCAGCCTCGATCGCGCGTGCGGCGGCGCGGCGCAACTGGTGCGGCTGGTCGGCGAAGCAGGCATCGGCAAAACGCGCCTGGTGAACGAATTCGTGGCCCGCATCCGCGATGAAGAGCGCTTCGCAGGTATGGCGATCCGGCAGGCCGTCTGCTCGCCGCTCGGCGAACAATCCTACGGCACGCTCGCTGCGGTGCTGCGCAGCGCCTATGGCATCGCGCAGAAGGCCAGCACCGCGGAGGCCGAGGCCAGGCTGGCTGAAGCGCTGTCAGAGCTTGGCCTCGCGGCCGAAGAGGCAGAGCGGCTGATGCCGCTCTATGTCCACGTTCTTGGCCTCGGCGGCCCGGACGCCGTGTTGCAGCATGTCGAGCCCGAACAGCTCCGGCGGCAGATATTCTTTGCGATCCGGACCGTCTTCGAACGGCGTCTGGCCTTGTCGCCGCTTCTGATCATTGTCGAGGATCTGCACTGGGCCGATGCCGTGTCTCTCGAAGCGCTGCGGTTCCTGATGGATCGACTGGAGCGCACGCGGCTGATGCTGTTGTTTACGCATCGGCCAATGCTGGAACTGGATCAGTTCGGTTCTGGTCGGATCAGCCACACAACCCTTCGATTGCCTCCGCTTGGTGATGCTGACGGACAAAAGCTGCTCGCGGCTTATTTCAGTCACGGTTGGCGCGAGCCGCCGGGAAATCTGTTCAGTCGAATTCTGGAACGCGCGAGCGGCAATCCACTTTTCCTCGAGGAGATCATCCGCGGTCTCATCGAAGCTGGCGCCTTGGCGCGTGACGGCTCGCAGTGGCGGATAAAGTCGGATGAAGCCGCCGCCGATATCCCGGCGAGCATTCAGGCGCTGTTGCTGGCGCGCCTGGACCGGCTGCCGCATGAGGTGCGCCGGCTGGCCCAGGAGGCCGCGGTGATCGGCCCGCGCCTCGACGCGGCTCTGCTCAGTGCGACGGCAACCGGCGGGGCCAAGGTCGAAGCGGGGCTCGAACTTCTCTGCGATGCCGAGATCGTCGAGGAGGTCGCCGGCGCAAATTCCATTTCGCTGCGATCCTACCGTTTCACGCAAACCATGCTTCAGGACGTGATCTATCAGAACCTGCTCTTGCAGCGGCGGATCGAGCTCCATGGGCGCATTGGTGCCGCGCTGGAGCGGCTCTATGGCAGCGAGCCCGAACGGCTCGAAGACCTGATCCTGCTCGGACATCACTTCAGCCTCAGCGCGCGCAAGCCGAAAGGCGCGCGCTATCTGCGCGCGGCCGGCGATCGCGCACGCGCGACCTATGCCAATGACGATGCCATCCGTCTCTACCAGCAGGCCCTCGCCGTGTTGTTGTTGAGCGGCGAACGCGAGCCGGAGCGCCTGGTTCTGTATGAGCGGATAGCGGACCTCTGTGGCGCGGCCGGCCGCCGCAACACGGCTGAGGAGCACTACCAGAGTGCGCTGGAGGGGCACCGCGCCGCAGCGGACCGCATCGGCGAAGCGCGAATTCTTCGCAAGCTTGGCCGGTTGTTATGGGACGCCGGCAAGCGGATCAAGGCAGAGACGCATTACGCCGAGGCGGCAGAACTGCTTGGAGGGACCAATGCGCCCATCGACTGGGCGCACCTGCTGCAGGAGCGCGGCCGTCTTGCCTTTCGCATGGGCGATCACGTGGCCGCCGCGAAATGGGCGGACGAGGCGCTTGGCTACGCCCGATCCGTGCCAGCGGACGCGGACGAGCAAGCCGGACTCGAGGCGGCGCGCGCCATTGCCGAGGCACTCAACACCAAGGCGGTCGCACTGGCGCGGCTTGGACGGCACCAGGAAGCGGTGCGCGAAGTGGAGCAAAGTGTCGCAGCAGCCGAAGCCGCCGGCCTTCTCAACGTGGCCTGCCGCGGCTACACCAATCTCGGCGTGCTCTATACGATTGTCGACCCGGCGCAGGCGATGGAGGTTTGTTGCCGCGGACTGGACGTCGCGCGTCGTATCGGGGATCTCGGGTTCCAGGCGCGCCTTCTTGCCAATTTTGCCGTTGCCTGTTGCACCTTCACGGACAAATGCACCGATGAAGGTGTGCCGGCTGCCGAAAAGGCGATCGAGATCGATCGCGCGCTCGATCAGCGCGAGCATCTCCCGGTGCCCCTGATCGTGCTCGGCCAAATCCATCAATGCCATTTCCGGCCCGATCAGGCCGCCCGCTGCTACAATGAGGCCATCGAGGTCGCGAGCGAAACCGGCGAGCCGCAGCAGCTCTTTCCATGCTATGATGGTCTCGCGACGCTGAACCTTGATCGCGGCAATATGCCCGAGGCCGAGCGGTATTTCGCACTGGCGGATGACGTCTGCACCAGGCACGGGCTTGATCCCGCCGGATTGATCGTACTGCCATTTCTTGACTAGGCCATGTGAAGGAGTTCAACCATGTCAGAACGTCATGTCGATGGACCGCTCCAACCGGGTGATCGCGCACCGAACATCGTGCTGGACGCCATCACGCGCGAAGGGAAGATCGCGCTCGAGGATTTTCGCGGGCAGAGTCCGATATTGGTCGGCCTGTTTCGGGGCCTGCACTGCCCGTTCTGTCGCCGCCATATTGCGGCACAGGCGCAGCTTGACACGGCTCTGCGCGACAAGGGCGTCGAAAGTCTCACGGTCGTCAATACGCCGATCGAGCGCGCGCGGCTCTACTTCCGCTATCATCCATTGCCCAATCTGCTCGCCGCGTCCGATCCCGAGCGGGTCTCGCACCGTGCATTCGGCCTGCCCAATCTCGAGTTCACGGAGAAGGAAACCGAATGGCCGCGCAAAGTGGGCATGGATGTGGTCATGAGCATGCAGGTCGACATTCCCGGAGAATTGTCCGGGCCGATGAATCGTTTGGCGGCTGCCGAGCAGCTCAACAACAAGGATGGCTACCAGATGATGGAAGCCGATCAGCGCATGGCGGCAACCGGCCAGGGCCAGCTGTTTGGCCAGTTCCTGCTCGATCGGGAAGGGATCGTGCGCTGGACCTTTACCGAGGTTCCTGAAGGCGGCCAGCGCATGTTCGGCATGCCGAGCCCGCAGGAGTTGATGTCGGCCGCCTCGCAGGTGGCAGGCTAGGCATCGTTGCTTGGTTGGCGGTGCAAATGCTGCGCCCAACGCGCTGCAATCCGCGGCTTCCTCTCCGCCGGCGCTGTTGCCATCGCGGAGATCGGTGGCCGCGTGACATGCGCATCAGTTTGAACCACGGCCATTCCTGCTCATGACATTGCAATGACCCAGGGCGCACAATGACCAACATCCAGGAGCGGCTCCTCGAAAGCAAGATGACCGAGATTGAGCAGGCCCGATCCTGGAGCCCACGCGTGATCTCGAAATTTGAAACGCTTATCAGGAGCGGTGACGATCTCTCCCTCTACCGGATCAATCCTCTTGCGTTCGCGCGTGATCGGACCATCACCGAGGCGGAAAGCATCGACCTGTTTCTCCACGCGACAAGGAGCGGGTTGTTCGAGATGAGTTGGGACGTTGTTTGTCCCCAATCCGGCATGGTGCTCGACAGCTTTGGCGCTCTGCGCACCCTGAAGACCCATTACGTTTGCGGCCTATGCGACGTCAGCGGTGAAACCAACCTCGACGATTTCATTGAGGTTACGTTTACGGTCTCGCCGCAACTCCGGCGGCTTCCATTTCATGATCCTCATTCCCTCTCGGTCGAGGATTTCCACTGGAAGCTTCGTTTCTTGGGCGACGCGCGCTTGCCCGGCCAGCAGGTCCGATTTCTCGATTTCCTGCATGGATTGGTTCGCGGACTCGCGTTCTTGCCGCCCGGCTCGACCACCACTCTTCGCGCCGAACTCGGTCCCGGTGCTCTGGCCGGCGTCAACGTCCAAACGCAGGCTGCATTCCTGGTCTCGGTCGCAGGCGAACCCGCGACCGCGCCGACCGTCCTGCGAGTCCGATATGATGGGCGGCGTTTTTCGCCTTCTCTGTCCGCCGTCCCGGCTGGCCCCATTGTGATCGACGTGGAGAACTCCGGCCCAGTGCGTGGCTCATTGCTCCTGATCAATTGGCCGGCCGAAGTCCTGGCTCAGACGACCAAGCCTGCGCTCGAGTTCGAACCGTATATGTCCGGTGGCATGTTGCTTGCGCGGCATACCTTCCGCCGCCTGTTCCGCTCGGAACGCGTCGACGAGCGGGAAGGCCTCGGCATCCGGCAGGTGACCTTGCTGTTCACGGATCTCAAGGGTTCGACCGCAATGTACGAGCGTCTCGGCGATCTGAATGCCTATGCCCTGGTCCGCGAGCTTTTTGCCTTGCTGGGAGCGACCGTCCAGGAGCATTCCGGCGCCATCGTCAAGACGATCGGAGACGCCGTGATGGCGGTCTTCTCCCGCCCGACAGACGCGGTCTCCGCGGCGCTGCATATGCTCGGACAAATAGAACGCTACAACAGCGAGCATGGTGATCCGAGCATCATCCTCAAGATCGGAGCGCATTGTGGTCCGTCGATTGCCGTGACCCTCAACGAAAATCTGGACTACTTCGGGCAGACTGTGAATGTTGCGGCGCGCGTGCAAGCGCTGGCCGATGCCGGCGAAATCTGTGTCTCGGAAGCGCTTTATTCGGCGCCGGGCGTCAGCGGTCTCCTCGCCGGTCACGCCGTCGTTGAGTTTGATGCACCTCTCCGCGGCGTCGAAGGAAATGCGTGCGTGTATCGTGTCGTGCGTGGATAGAATCCTGCTCCGGCACGACCCTGCTGAAGATTTTCACTTCACCGACACTTTCGGCTTCTTCTCCGCCAGCACTACGGCCATCACCGAGATCAGCGGGCGCATGAAATAGGCGTCCTCCGCCGGCACGATGTCGGGTTGCAGGCCATGCGCCGCGAGTTCGCCTGAGACCGCAGGTCCGACCGACGCGATCAGCGTCCGCTTCAAGCCTGCTCGCAAGCGCGCCTCGCTGCCATGCGCCTTTGCGGCTTCGATCAGGCGGCGGACCTGGCCGAGATTGGTGAGCGCGACGCAATCGATGCGGCCACCGGCCATGTCGTCGATGGCGGCAACGATGTTGGCGTCCGCCGCCTTGGGGTCGTAGACATAAGGCAGCACGGTATCGACATCGGCGCCTTGCGCCGAGAGCGACCCGATCAGCGCGCTGTGGTCCTTGTCGGGATAGAGCTGGAGCCCGAGGCGCCGGCCCTTCAGGTCGAGCTCCGCCAACATCTCGATCACGCCGTCGGTGGTCGGCTTCTCCGTGGTCTGCTGCGCCTCGAGACCGATCTCGCGCAGCGCCTTGCCCGGCTTCGGGCCGCGGGTAAACTTTCGCGATCTGGCGAGCGCCGCGACAAGAGCCTGGTCGAGCCCGCGTTCGCGCGCGACCTTCATGATCCGCCGCAGGCCCTCGCCGGTCATCAGCACGAGGTCGTCGAACGGCCCGTCGATGGCGCGGCGGATCCAGGCCTCGACCGGGGCGGGGTCGGGCGCGTCGTGAATGGTGAACATCGGGCACTGCACGACATCGGCGCCTTGCTCGGCCAGAAGCTTTGAAAACTGCGCCTCCTCGCGGGTTTCCAGGATCAGGATGCGGTAGCCGTTCAAGCGGTCGGCCATGGGGATGCTCCGGTCAGAATTCGCAATCGTCTGTTCATCCTGACTCCGCGCTCGGGATTGGCGCAAGGGCGGGGTCGGTGATAGAGCAGGGCGCAAATCGCGGGGTTCCGCACCCTTTGCCCAAACCTTCAGCAAGGCCATGCCCGATCATCAATATGTCCTGACCCTGTCCTGTCCGGATCGCCCCGGCATCGTCTCGGCGGTGTCGACCTTCCTGGCTCACAATGGACAGAACATTCTCGACGCCCAGCAGTTCGACGACATCGAGACCAAGAAGTTCTTCATGCGGGTGGTGTTCACCGCGGCCGATCTCGCCGTGGAGCTGTCGGCACTTCAGACCGGCTTTGCCGCGATCGCCGAGCGCTTCGGCATGGAGTGGCAGATGCGCGACCGTGCCGCGCACCGCAAGGTGATGCTGCTGGTGTCGAAGTCCGACCACTGCCTGGTCGATATTCTCTATCGCTGGCGCACTGGCGAGTTGCCGATGATCCCGACCGCGATCGTCTCCAACCATCCGCGCGAGGTCTATGCCGGGCTCGATTTCGGCGGAATCCCGTTTCACCATCTGCCGGTCACCAAGGAGACCAAGCGCGAGCAGGAAGGGCAGATCCTGGATCTCGTTGCCAAGACCGGGACCGATCTCGTGGTGCTCGCCCGCTACATGCAGATCCTGTCGGACGATCTCTCGGCCAGCCTTTCCGGCCGTTGCATCAACATCCACCACTCCTTCCTGCCGGGCTTCAAGGGCGCAAAACCCTATCACCAGGCCCATGAGCGGGGCGTGAAATTGATTGGCGCGACCGCCCATTACGTCACGCGCGATCTCGACGAGGGCCCGATCGTCGACCAGGACGTCGAGCGCATCAGTCACCGCGACACGCCCGAAGATCTCGTCCGCAAGGGGCGCGACATCGAGCGCCGCGTGCTCGCCCGCGCGATCCGCTACCATCTCGACGACCGCGTCATCCTCAACGGCCGCAAGACCGTGGTGTTTATGGATTAGCGAATGGTGAGTGGCGAGTAGCGAATAGAAAAAAGGTAGCCTCCTTATTCTCTACTCCCTATTCGCCATTCGCCTCCTCATCGCACCGCGTTCCCGGACGCCGAGCCTGTCGCGCCTTTCTGCGCCTGCTCTTCCTTCTCGCGATCGGCTGCCGGCAGCAGTCGCTTGCGCTCACGCTCTTTCATGTAGGCGTCGTATTGCGCCGTGCCTGCCCGCGGCGGAGCGTCGGCCGGCAGGCCGCCGGCCCATTGCGGGACGTAGTCGCCCATGCCGGCAGAGAGTTTTTCGTTGACCGTACCGCAGCCGGACAGCGCGGCCGCGACCGCCACGAGGGCCAGGAGGGAGCGGAAGGGCTTCGGCATTGTGTGGGCGCGCGGGGGTTGGTTGGTGGGACGCCAGGTCAGGCTGGTGCCGGGAGAGTAGCCTTCAACAAGGTAAAATAGACTTATTCGAGATCGGTAATTGGTTACCGAGTCGCGGCCGCCAAGGCCTCGCCGATGTACAAATTCTGCAAAAGAAAGATGAAATCCTCCATCCACGCGGTCGGTCGCGTTTCTAGACTGCGGCAAGGGACTCGCGACTAGTGACTTGGTCGGCGAGGAGGCTTTTTCGTTGACAGGTCCATTTTGTTTGTACAATCGTACAAATCGAAGCGGCCAGCATCGGGGGTGTTCGGGTTACCCGGGCGTAACCGCGACATCGCTCACCGCCCTCGGCAATCGGAACGCTCGGCTTGCGCCGAATGGTCGCCAAACGTCCGATTGACAATGGGGACGCCAAGGACGCCATGTGGCGCGCGATAGGGCTCGTGCGTAAGCTAAAGGTGAGGCAAGGATCGGGCACTCGATCCGGCGCACAAGAGGTCAGGAATTAAGGGGAGGGACGTCTGATGTTCGAACGCAAACAGCTTTCTTATAAGGTCTCTTGGGCGGCCGCGGCGGCCGCCATCGCGGGCCTTGCGGCCGTCGCGCCTGCCAAGGCCGAGGACACCGTCAAGGTCGGCTTGATCCTGCCGATGACCGGCGGCCAAGCCTCGACCGGCAAGCAGATCGAGAACGCGATCAAGCTCTATATGCAGCAGAAGGGCGACACCGTCGCCGGCAAGAAGGTCGAGATCATCCTCAAGGATGATGCTGCGATTCCGGACAAGACCAAGACCGCCGCCCAAGAGCTGATCGTCAACGACAAGGTCAATTTCATCGCCGGCTTCGGCGTGACGCCGGCCGCGCTCGCTGCTGCTCCGCTTGCGACGCAAGCTAAGATCCCGGAAGTCGTGATGGCGGCCGGCACCTCCATCATCACCGAGCGCTCGCCCTATATCGTGCGCACCAGCTTCACGCTGGCGCAGTCCTCCACCATCATCGCCGACTGGGCGGTGAAGAACGGCATCAAGAAGGTGGCGACGCTCACCTCGGACTACGCGCCAGGCAATGACGCGCTGAACTTCTTCAAGCAGAATTTCACCGCCGGCGGCGGCGAAGTGGTCGAGGAGGTCAAGACTCCGCTGGCCAACCCCGACTTCGCGCCGTTTCTGCAGCGGATGAAGGACGCCAAGCCCGACGCCATCTTCGTGTTCGTGCCGGCGGGCCAGGGCGGCAACTTCATGAAGCAATATGCCGAGCGCGGCCTCGACAAGGCCGGCATCAAGGTGATCGGACCGGGCGACGTCACCGACGATGATCTCCTCAACAACATGGGCGACGCCGTGCTCGGCACGGTCACTGCGCATCTCTATTCGGCAGCCCATCCCTCGCCGATGAACAAGGACTTCGTCGCCGCCTACAAGAAGGCGTACGGCACCCGTCCAGGCTTCATGGCGGTGAGCGGCTATGACGGCATTCACCTCATCTACGAGGCGCTGAAGAAGACCAACGGCGACACCGACGGCACCAAGCTGGTCGAGGCCATGAAGGGCCAGAAGTGGGAGAGCCCGCGCGGCCCGATCTCGATCGATCCCGAGACCCGCGACATCGTGCAGAACATCTACATCCGCAAGGTCGAGAAGGTCGACGGCGAACTCTACAATGTCGAGTTCGCAACCTTCGAAGCTGTCAAGGATCTCGGCAAGACCAAGAAATGACGCGCCAAAGCGCGTCATCCCCGGGGCTCCCGCTCTCGTCATGCCCCGGCAGAAGCGCGTCTTCGCGCTTGATGACCCGGGAATCCACGCGAGAGCCGAAACAACAACGTGGATGGCCGGACATTTATTTGGAGACGCGCTTTGCGCTTTTGCCCTGCCATGACGACTAACTCCAAGCTGAGCCGATGACCTCAATCCTCACCAACCTGTTCGATGGCGTTGCCTACGGCATGCTGCTGTTCGTGCTCGCCTGCGGGCTCGCGGTCACGCTCGGCCTGATGAACTTCGTCAACCTCGCCCACGGCGCCTTCGCCATGGCCGGCGGCTATGTCTGCATGGTGCTGGTCAACCGGATGGGCTGGCCGTTCTTTGCGGCACTGCCGCTCGCCTTCGTCTCAGCCGCCGCGATCGGCATCGTGCTCGAGCGTCTGCTCTATCGGCACCTCTATGCGCGCAGCCATCTCGACCAGGTGCTGTTCACGATCGGTCTGACGTTTATGTCGGTCGCGGCCGTCGACTACATTCAGGGATCGTCGCGCGTCTTCATCAATCTGCCAGCCGCGCTCCAGGGCCAATTCGACCTGTTCGGCGTCGGCATCGGCCGCTACCGGCTGATGATCATTGTGATCTGCGGTCTGCTCACCATCGCGCTCCAGATGGTGCTGGCCAAGACGCGTTTCGGCAGCCGCCTGCGCGCTGCGGTTGATGATCCCCGTGCAGCGAGCGGCCTCGGCATCAACGTGCCGCAGGTGTTCGCCTTTACCTTTGCCTTCGGTTGTGGCCTCGCCGGCCTCGGCGGCGCGCTCAGCGCCGAGATACTCGGCCTCGATCCGTATTTCCCGCTGAAATTCATGATCTACTTCCTGATCGTGGTCACCGTCGGCGGCTCGTCGTCGATCACCGGCCCGTTCCTGGCCTCGCTCCTGCTCGGCATCGGCGACGTCGCCGGCAAGTATTACGTGCCGAAGATGGGCCCCTTCGTGATCTACACCATGATGATCGTGATCCTGATCTGGCGCCCGAACGGCCTGTTCGGCCGCACGGCCACGCGTTGAGTTCGCCGATGAACGCTTCTTCCGACGTCGGTCATCACGCCCAGCGTCGGGCACGCTGGCACTATGGCGAAGCCGCCTTCTGGCTCGCGGTGCTGGCCTGCGGCTTCCTGTTTCCGACGCGCTATCTGATCATGACCGACATCTTGCGGCTGGCGCTGTTTGCGATGTCGCTCGATCTCATCCTCGGCTATGCCGGTATCGTCTCGCTCGGACATGCCGCTTTCTTCGGCGTCGGCGCCTATGCCGCGGGGCTTCTTGCCTTGCATGGGATCATCAACGAGCCCGTGCTTGCGCTGATCGTTGCAGGGCTTGCCGCGATGGTGCTCGGCTTCGCCACCAGCTTCCTGGTGATCCGCGGCGTGGACCTTACCCGGCTGATGGTGACGCTCGGCATCGCGCTGCTCTTGGAAGCGCTCGCCGAGCGCTTCTCCAGCATCACCGGCGGCACCGACGGTCTTCAAGGGATCGAGATGCAGCCGATCTTCGGCGAGATCCCGTTCGACATGTTTGGCAAGACCGGCTTCTTCTATTCGCTGGCCGTGCTGTTCCTGCTGTTCCTGTTCGCCCGCCGCGTCGTGCACTCGCCGTTCGGCCTATCGTTGCGCGCGATCAAGAACAATCCGCTACGTGCCGCGGCGATCGGCATTCCCGTCAACCGCCGCCTGATCGCGATCTACACGCTCGCGGCTTTCTACGCGGGAATTGCCGGCGCGCTGTTCACCCAGACCACCGCGATCGCCTCGCTGGATGTGTTCGCCTTCGAGCGCTCCGCCGACCTGATGCTGGTGCTCGTGATCGGCGGCACGGGCTATCTCTATGGCGGACTGATCGGCGCGGTGCTGTTCCGCATGCTCCAGGAATTGTTCGCCACCATCACGCCGCAATACTGGCAGTTCTGGATCGGCCTGGTGCTGGTCGTGATCGTGCTGGTCGGCCGCCAGCGTCTGCATCGCTGGGTGCTGTACGCGCCGAATCTCGTGATCAAGCAGATTGCCGGACGCAAGGCCGTCGTCGCCGTACCGGAGAGCGACGCATGACCATCGCGCTTGAAACCCAGAACCTCGAAAAGCAGTTCGGTGGCCTGCGCGTCACCCGCGATCTGTCCCTGAAGATCGAGCAGGGCGCCCGCCATGCGCTGATCGGCCCGAACGGCGCCGGCAAGACCACGGTGATCAATCAGCTCACCGGCGTGCTGAAGCCGAACTCGGGGCGTATCCTGCTCGAAGGCCAGGACATCACGGACCTTGCCGTGCACAAGCGCGTGCTGCGCGGCCTGTCGCGCACCTTCCAGATCAACCAGCTCTATCCCGACCTGACTCCGCTCGAGACCATTGGCCTCGCGGTTTCCGAGCGCCTCGGTCATGGCGGTGACTGGTGGCGGCGGATGGGCACGCGCAATGACGTCAATGACGAGATCGCCGATTTGCTCGCCCGTTTCCATCTGCTCGACGTCATGAACGAAGAGACCGTGACGCTGCCCTACGGCAAACAGCGCCTGCTCGAGATCGCGGTGGCGATCGCGGCCAAGCCGCGCGTGCTGCTGCTCGACGAGCCCGCCGCCGGCGTGCCCGAAAGCGAGCGCCACGACATTCTCGCCGTCGTCGGCGCGTTGCCGCGCGACGTCACCGTGCTGCTGATCGAGCACGACATGGACCTCGTGTTCTCCTTTGCCGATCGCATCTCGGTGCTGGTCTCGGGCGCGCTGCTCACCGAGGGCCCGCCCGAACAGGTCGCGCGGGACCCGCAGGTCAAGGCGGTCTATCTCGGCGAGGAGGCGGTCAATGTCTGACCTGCTCGCGATCGAAGCCCTGCGCGCCGGCTATGGCGAGGCGGTCGTGCTGCCGAACATGTCCCTGCGCCTTGCGGAGGGGCAGGTGCTGGCGCTATTGGGGCGCAACGGCACCGGCAAGACCACGCTGATCAACTCCATCGTAGGTGTCACCCGCCGCTTCGCCGGCACCATCGCGCTCGCCGGCAGCGATGTCACGACCTTGCGGCCCGACCAGCGGGCGCGCGCCGGGATCGGCTGGGTACCGCAGGAGCGCAATATCTTCCGCTCCCTGACGGTCGAGGAGAACATGACCGCGGTGGCGCAGCCCGGCCCCTGGACGGTCGAGAGGGTCTACGAGATGTTCCCGCGGCTGAAGGAGCGGCGGAGCAATTTTGGCAACCAGCTCTCCGGCGGCGAGCAGCAGATGCTGGCGATCGGCCGCGCGCTGACCCTCAACCCGAAGGTCCTTCTGCTGGACGAGCCGACCGAGGGCCTTGCCCCCATCATCGTCGAGGAACTGTTGAAGGCGATCGGCGCCATCACCCGGGCGGGCGGCATCTGCTCGATCATCGTCGAGCAGAATGCGCAAAAGATTCTGGGGCTGGCCGACCGCGTTGTGATATTGGAGCGCGGAACGATCGTCCACGACGCCCCGAGCGCCGCGCTGAAGGCCGACCCGTCGGTCCTCGAGCGTCATCTCGGCGTCGCAGGGGCGGCGGCCCACTAAGAAGCCCTGGGAGTCAGAAATGCAGCGAACCAAAGCCCCCTTCCGCGCCGACGAGGTCGGCAGCCTCCTGCGTCCGGCCAAGATCAAGGAAGCCCGCGCCAGGCTCGAGAAGGGCGAGATTTCGGCCGATGACCTGCGCAAGATCGAGAACATGGAGATCGAGAAGGTCGTGCACAAGCAGGCTTCGGTCGGCTTGAAGCTCGCGACCGACGGCGAATTCCGCCGCTCCTGGTGGCATTTCGATTTCCTGGCCAAGCTCACCGGCTGCGAGCTGTTTCACCCCGACACCGGCATCCAGTTCGCGGGCGTGCAGACCCGTCACGACGCGGTGCGGGTGATCGACAAGCTCGACTTTCCCGACGACCACCCGATGCTGGATCACTTCCGCTTCCTGAAGAAGTATACCGACCAGGCCCACGTCACCGCCAAGATGACGATCCCGTCGCCGGCGGTGCTGCACTTCCGCGGCGGCCGCAAGGCGATCTCCAAGGACGTCTATCCCGATCTCGACGCCTTCTACGAGGACCTCGGCAAGACCTACCGGAAAGCCGTCAAGGCCTTCTACGACGCCGGCTGCCGCTACCTCCAGTTCGACGACACCGTGTGGGCCTATCTCTGCTCGCCCGACGAACTGCAGAAGGCGCGCGAGCGCGGCGACAATCCGGAAGGCCTCCAGCAGATCTATGCGCGCGTCATCAACTACGCGCTGGCCGAGAAGCCCGCCGACATGGTGGTGACGACGCATGTCTGCCGCGGCAATTTCCGCTCGACCTGGATTTCCTCGGGCGGCTACGAGCCGGTCGCCGAGACCATGCTCGCCGGCACCAATTACGACGGCTACTTCCTCGAATACGACAGCGACCGCGCCGGCGGCTTCGAACCGCTGCGCTTCCTGCCCAAGGGCAACAAGGTCGTCGTGGTCGGCGTCATCACCTCGAAATTCGGCGAGCTCGAGAAGAAGGACGACATCAAGCGCCGTCTGGAAGAAGCCGCCAAGTTCGTACCGTTGGAGCAGCTCGCGCTCTCCCCGCAATGCGGCTTCGCCTCGACCGAGGAAGGCAACATTCTCTCTGAAGAAGAGCAGTGGGCCAAGCTCGGCCTCGCGGTCGAGATCGCGAAGGAAGTTTGGGGCAACTAGGCCCCACGCAGTCCGTCACGTGAGTGACGGCTAGGCCTCACCACGCTCTCGGTGTCGTCCCGGCGAAGGCCGGGACCCATACCCCCAGGGAGAAGTCGTGGAGCGAGCTGGCAACTACTAGTCTTCGTCAAACCACTTCCTGCGGGTCCCGGCCTTCGCCGGGACGACATCGAGTTTTTAGGCGTGGTCTTCGCCAACTCCGCAGTCACCTCTCCGCCAGATACACCTCACCGAGCAACGACGAGTTCGACCACGGCACCTGCTTGCTCTTCGTGGTCGAGACTACCTCGGCCCGCACCCGCGTCAGCATCTGCTGCACTTCCAGCCCCGGCGTGCCGAGGTGACGGGAGAGGGCGGCGGAGAACGGTGAGTTGGCGCCTTCGCCGTCGAGGGCGACCTGGCCCGGCGCGGTTGCGAATGCGATCAGCGTGCCGGCGCCCAGCGTTGCACCGGCACCTAGGCTCGTCGGCGCGGCGAGGCCTGATGCGCTCTCGATGCCGCGATTGGCACCGGCGGACGCGACTTGCTGCGCCATCGGATTGTTGCGGCAGGCATCGAAAATCAAAATGTTGGTGCGGACCTGATCGTCGAGGCCGGCCATGATCGTGTCCATGTCGATCATCGCCTCCGTCATGCTGATACCCGCCTTCAGCTCGACGTCGACGGGAATGAGATAGTTGCGGCCGTCGACCTGCACGCCGTGGCCGGCATAATAGACCACAGCGACCTGCGCCCGTGCGGCCTCGCGCAAAAAGTCGCTCGTCATCTTCTGCATCGCTGTGCGGTCAAGATCGACGCCCTCCGACACGATGAAGCCGATGTAGCGCAGGCTCTTGGCGACGGCACGGGCGTCGTTGGCCGGATTGGGCAGCGCTTTGACGTGCGCATAGGCGCCGTTGCCGATGATTAGCGCCATCCGCGTGCCGCGAACGGCCGGAGCAGGCGAGGGGGCTGGCGCTGCGCCGGTCTGCTGCTGCGCCGGGGCCGCCGGCTGCGTCGTCGGCGACGGCGCATCGCGCGGGATCGGCGCGGCTGCATCCGTGACCAGGGACAGCCGCACTTTTGCGGTCGCCTGATTGGCTTTGCTGCCGACATCCGAGGCCACGATCGCCAGCGTCGCCTTGTAATCTTCCCTCGCGCGGTCGTAGTCGCCCTTCGCCTCATAGGCCAGCGCGCGGTGGGTGTAGCCCGAGATCAGCACGCTGTTCGGCGGCGTCATGATGTTGACCGGCAGCTTCTCCTTCGCAAGCCGGATGGCCTCGCTGCCGTCGGCAATGGCGCGATCGAGGTCGCCCCTGGCGCGCCAGATCGCGGTGCGGTTGATCAGCGGCTGCGGCAGCGTCGGGTCGAGCCGGATCGCCTGATTGATGTCGGCAAGCGCGCCGTCGAGCTCGCCGAGCGCCTCCTTCGCGATGCCGCGATTCTGGAACGAGAATGCCGATTTCGGCTCCAGCTTAATCGTGGCATCGTAGTCGGCGATCGCCTTGGCGTAATCGCCCTTGCCGCGCCAGGCATTGCCGCGGTTGTGGAGGATGGTGCCGCTCGGCGGGCCGAGCTTCAGCGCATCGTCGAAATCTGCGACCGCGATGTCGTACTCGCCCCTGTCGTAATAGGCCGATCCGCGGAGATTGTAGGCCGCCTGGTTCGGCTGGAGCCGGATCGCCTCGGTGGCGTCAGTGATGACTTTTGCGTAGTCGCCCTTCTTGTTCCAGCCCACCGCGCGCCAGAAATAGACGGTGGCGAGCTGCTCGCCCTTGAACACCTTCAGCGCGATGATCTTGTTGCAGGCGTCGATCATCTGGTCCGCCGGCGTGGTGTCGGTGGTGCAGAGCGGCCCGAGCTGGCTGCGCGCCTGCGCTAGTGCAGGCGCGGACCACAGAATTGCGGCGAGCAGCGAGAGCGCGACGAGCAGGCGGCGCATGGCGGCGGTCCCGTAGGAGGAGGAGCGATTGTTTGTTGCCCGGCAGGGCGCCGGGGTTCACTGCTCCCATCGTTGCGGACGCCGCGAACGAGGTTCTTCGACCAGGTATTCCCTCAGTGGGCAGAATTTGCTACGAGGCAGGACCCAACCCTTCTGCCCACCTCGTCCCACCCAATGAAAAACGACGAAATCCTGAGCCAAATCACCGAGTTCTGCCGCAAGGCGGACATGGCGGAATCGACGTTTGGCCGGCGCGCGGTGAACGACGGCAAGCTGGTGCATCGGCTGCGCGAGGGCAAGCGCATCACCATCGACACGCTGGACCGGATCCAGGCCTACATGGCCGCATCGACGACCGGCGGCATGCCGCCGCCGCGGGGACTTCAGGTGCCGCCGGAAAAGCGCGATCCGCGCGGCAATTTCCGTTTTTTCGAGAACCGGCAAAAATATTTGCTGTTCGTCCACACCTGCAGCGAGAAGCGGGTGATTGCTGACAGGGTCGCGCTGGAGCTTGCCGCCATCCATCCGCGGCCACCGGCCCTGCGCGTGTTTGACGCCGGCGTCGGCGACGGCACGGTGCTCGCGCGGGTGCTGCGCGCGATGCACCAGCGCTTTCCGCACATGCCCTTCTATGTCGCCGGCAAGGAGCTCAGCCTTGAGGACGTGCGCCTGACGCTGGAGAAGGTGCCGGACCGGCTGTTCGAGCACCCGGCCTCGGTGTTCGTCTTCACCAACATGTTTTACGCAGAGGCGCCCTGGCTCACGCCGGCGTCGCCTGCGGCCGCCGCCGCCACCGTCTGGCACGAAGTTCCGCTGCAGGGCGCTTCATCTGGCGAGTTTGAGACGCAGATCGCGGAGCTGAAGCCGTTTTTGGAGCAGAACTGGCGCGCGGCGATCAGTCCACGGACGGCCATGCCGCGGTACGAGCGGCCCGTCGTCCTGGTGCTCTATCGCGAGGACCATAGGTTCCTGCTGGATTCGACCATTCCGCGGCCGGGCCAGACCGAAGCCAATTTCGACCTCGTCATTGCATCCCAGCCCTACCGAGCCCTGTCCTCGGTTAATTTCCGGGCAAAACGGATCATTGCGCCCCTGGCGCGGGCATTGCGGGCAGGTGGCCGCCTGATCGGTATCCACTCCCATGGTCAGGATCCGGGCATGGAAATGATCCAGGCGATCTGGCCTGGAGAAAATCCTTTCGCGGTCAGCCGTCATGAGCTATTGCGCGCCGTGAAGTACGAGCTCGGATCGTTGGGCCGTGACCTAAATTTTAATGCATACGCTGATAACCGCTCGATCTTCAGGTATGATATGGAAGCTTTGCCCAACGAGGTGACCGGTGCCATCGGAACCTCGACAGCCTTTGCAGCCTGGAATGCGGCAGTGTATGTCGCTCAGATTGAGGATGACCGGTTGACAGAAATGACTCAAAACGGCCGCACTCTGGATGCCGCCCGAGACGTGCTGCGGAAGTATAACGGGCTCTGGTTTTTCGACGAATCCTACGTCATCTCGCGCCGGCGTGATTGACATAATCCAAAGGTAAACATCGCCAACGACCGCCGGCTAGCGGCGGAACAAGGGGTTACTGATGCGCGCGTCCTATCTCTTCACCAGCGAGTCCGTGTCCGAGGGCCATCCCGACAAGGTCTGCGACCGTATCTCCGATGAGATCGTCGATCTGTTCTACCGCGAGGGGCCGAAAGCCGGCATCGATCCGTGGCAGATTCGCGCCGCCTGCGAGACGCTCGCGACCACCAACAAGGTGGTGATTGCGGGTGAGACCCGCGGTCCCGCATCCGTCACCAACGAGCAGATCGAAGGTGTCGTCCGCAACGCGATCAAGGACATCGGCTACGAGCAGGAAGGCTTCCACTGGAAGACCTGCGACATCGAGATCCTGTTGCATCCGCAGTCGGCCGACATCGCGCAGGGCGTCGATGCGCTGCAGCCGGGTGAGACGAAGGAGGAGGGCGCGGGCGACCAGGGCATCATGTTCGGTTACGCCACCAACGAGACGCCGGACCTGATGCCGGCGCCGATCTTCTACGCCCACAAGATCCTCCGCCTGATCTCCGAAGCGCGCCACTCCGGCCGCGAGAAGGTGCTCGGTCCGGACTCCAAGAGCCAGGTCACCGTGCAGTACGAGAACGGCAAGCCGGTCAGCGTGCGTGAGATCGTGGTCTCGCACCAGCATCTGGTCGAGGACATCTCGTCCAAGCAGATTCGCGACATCGTCGAGCCCTATGTGCGCGAGGCCTTGCCGAAGGACTGGATCACGCCGAAGACGATCTGGCACATCAACCCGACCGGCAAGTTCTATATCGGCGGCCCCGATGGCGACACCGGCCTGACCGGCCGCAAGATCATCGTCGACACCTATGGCGGCGCGGCGCCGCACGGCGGTGGCGCGTTCTCCGGCAAGGATCCGACCAAGGTCGATCGTTCGGCTGCCTACGCCGCGCGTTACGTCGCCAAGAACGTCGTCGCGGCCGGTCTCGCCGACCGCTGCACGCTCCAGCTCGCCTACGCCATCGGCGTGGCGCGGCCGCTGTCGATCTACATCGATACCCACGGCACCGGTAAGGTGCCCGAGGACAAGCTCGAGAAGGCGGTTGCGGAGGCGATGGACCTGACGCCGCGCGGCATCCGCAGCCATCTCGACCTCAACCGTCCGATCTACGCGCGTACCTCGGCCTACGGCCATTTCGGCCGCACGCCCGACAACGAGGGCGGCTTCTCCTGGGAGAAGACCGACCTGGTCGAGCCGCTCAAGCGCGCGCTCTAGTCACCGATGTCGTTCCGGGACGCCGCGAAAGCGGCGAACCCGGAATCTCGAACTTCTGGATTCCGGGTTCGCTCGTTTCACGAGCGCCCCGGAATGACGAGCTAAACAAACAGGAACCTCTCATGAACGCGAAGCCCGGCTTCACCGATTACATCGTCAAGGACATTTCGCTCGCCGATTTCGGCCGCAAGGAGATCTCGCTCGCCGAGACCGAGATGCCCGGCCTGATGGCCACCCGCGAAGAGTACGGCCCGAAGCAGTCGCTGAAGGGCGCGCGCATCGCCGGCTCGCTGCACATGACGATCCAGACCGCGGTGCTGATCGAGACGCTGGCCGCTCTCGGCGCAGACATCCGCTGGGTCTCCTGCAACATCTATTCGACCCAGGATCACGCCGCCGCCGCGATCGCGGCCGCCGGCATTCCCGTCTTCGCCGTGAAGGGCGAGACGCTGACCGAATACTGGGACTACACCGCAAAGCTGTTCGACTGGCATGGCGGCGGCACGCCGAACATGATCCTCGATGACGGCGGCGACGCCACCATGCTGGTGCATGCCGGCGTCCGCGCCGAGAAGGGCGACACCGCCTTCCTCGACAAGCCTACTTCCGAGGAAGAGGAGATCTTCTACGCGCTGGTCAAGAAGTTGCTGAAGGAGAAGCCGAAGGGCTGGTTCGCCGAGATCGCCAAGAACATCAAGGGCGTCTCGGAAGAGACGACGACGGGCGTGCATCGCCTCTACGAGATGGCGAACAAGGGCACGCTGCTGTTCCCCGCCATCAACGTCAACGACAGCGTCACCAAGTCGAAGTTCGACAACCTCTATGGCTGCCGTGAATCGCTGGTCGACGGCATCCGCCGCGGTACCGACGTGATGCTGTCAGGCAAGGTCGCGATGGTCGCGGGCTTCGGCGATGTCGGCAAGGGTTCGGCTGCTTCGCTGCGCCAGGCCGGCTGCCGGGTCTTGGTGTCGGAGGTCGATCCGATCTGCGCGCTCCAGGCCGCGATGGAAGGTTACGAGGTCGTGACGATGGAAGACGCCGCGCCCCGCGCCGACATCTTCGTCACCGCGACCGGCAACAAGGACATCATTACCATCGAGCACATGCGCGCGATGAAGGATCGTGCCATCGTCTGCAACATCGGTCACTTCGACAACGAGATCCAGATCGCGTCCCTGCGCAATCTGAAGTGGACCAACATCAAGCCGCAGGTCGACGAGATCGAATTCCCCGACAAGCATCGCATCATCATGCTGTCGGAAGGCCGCCTCGTGAACCTCGGCAACGCCATGGGCCATCCGAGCTTCGTGATGTCGGCGTCCTTCACCAACCAGACGCTGGCGCAGATCGAGCTCTGGGCCAACAACAAGGACGGCAAGTACGAGAAGAAGGTCTACGTGCTGCCGAAGACGCTCGACGAGAAGGTCGCGCGCCTGCACCTCGCCAAGATCGGCGTCAAGCTCACCGAGCTGCGCAAGGACCAGGCCGACTACATCGGCGTCAAGCAGGAAGGTCCGTACAAGAGCGATCACTACCGCTACTGAGACGCTGATCTCATCGATCATCGACGCGAAGCCCCGGAGTGATCCGGGGCTTCGTTGTTTTGAAGATGGCGTGCGTTTCGTTCCGGTTGTGTCCGGAGCCAATTGCTAGTTGACGGGGAACATCCGCAGGTGGACAATTGTGCTCGGCGGAGGAAACCATACCACGAGAACATTTCGATGTGCTGATCGTCGGCGCCGGCCTGTCCGGCATCGGCGCGGGCTATCATCTTCAGACCAAGTGCCCGGGCAAAAGCTACGTCATCCTTGAGGGACGCGACTGCATCGGCGGCACCTGGGACCTGTTCCGCTATCCCGGCATCCGCTCCGACAGCGACATGTTCACGTTGGGCTATTCCTTCAAGCCGTGGACCGATCCGAATGCGATCGCCGACGGCCCGCAAATCCTCGACTATGTGCGCGAGGCTGCCGCCGAGAACGGCATCGAGAAGCACATCCTCTTCCGCCACAGCGTCAAGCGCGCGGCATGGTCGACGAGTGAAGCGCGCTGGACGATCGAGGCCGAGCGTATCTCGGGTGAAGGCGCAACCGAGATCGGCGCTTCACCTGCAATTTCCTGTTCATGTGCCCGGGCTACTACAAATACGAGCAAGGCTATACGCCGGAGTTCAAGGGCGCAGCGGACTTCGCCGGCCGCATCGTGCATCCGCAGAAATGGACCGAGGACATCGACTACTCGGGCAAGCGCGTCGTCGTGATCGGCTCGGGCGCGACCGCGGTGACGCTGGTGCCGGAGCTCGCCAAGAAGGCGTCGCAGGTCACCATGCTCCAGCGCTCGCCGACTTACGTGGTGTCGCGTCCGGCGCAGGATCCGGTCGCCAACAAACTGCGCCGCAATCTGCCGACACGACTTGCCTATCATCTGATCCGCTGGCGCAACGTGATGTGGGGGATGTTCTTCTTCCAGCTCAGCCGGCGCCGGCCCGCGAAGGTGAAGGACCTGATCCTCAAGGGCGTGCAGATGGCGCTCGGTTCCAACTACGACGTCGCGACCCATTTCACGCCGCGCTACAATCCCTGGGATCAGCGGCTCTGTCTCGTGCCCGACGGCGACCTGTTCAAGGCGATCCGCGAGCAGCGCGCCGCCGTCGTCACCAACGAGATCGACACCTTTACACACGACGGCATCCGCTTGAGGGATGGCAGCGAGCTTGCCGCCGACATCATCGTGACGGCAACGGGGCTCGTGCTCCAGGTCGTTGGCGGCCTCGAAGTAAGCGTCGATGGCCGCGCCGTCGATTTCGCCAACACGCTGACCTACAAGGGCATGATGTATGCCGACGTGCCCAACCTTGCCTCGGCCTTCGGCTACACCAACGCGTCCTGGACGCTGAAATGCGATCTCACCTGTGAATATGTCTGCCGGCTCATCAACTATATGGACCGGCACAATTTCCGCCAGTGCGTGCCGCACAATGACGATCAGACAATCACGGCGCAGCCGTCGCTCGATTTCACATCGGGCTATGTCCAGTGCTCGGTCGCGCAGATGCCGAAGCAAGGCTCGAAGCGCCCGTGGCGGCTCCACCAGAACTACGCCCTCGACATCGTCTCCCTGCGCTTCGGAAAAATCGACGACGGCGTGATGCAGTACTCCTGATCTTGCTACGTAAAGTTCCGGAGGAAGCTCACGATCACTTGAGACGAATCGCGACTTGCGGTAGTATTGTTACGTTGCAGGAAAGTTATTTTCGACAACGTCTGAGTTCCGCGTCGTTGCAGTCTTGAGGAGAACGCGGAACATGTACGTCCTTGCTCTGGTCACGCAGAAAGGCGGAAGCGGTAAGAGTACGCTGTCCGTTGGATTGGCAGTGGCAGCGATGCAGCGTGGAGAACGTGTCGCTCTCGTTGAAGCGGACGCGCAAGGCACGATCTCGAAATGGAAAGAGCGGCGAGCTGCTCCCTATCCTCGCGTCGATTGCGTTGCCGATCCCGCCGAAGTCGAGCCGGTGATATCCCGCCTCCAGGCCGAAGGGGTCTGGCTCGCAATCATCGACACAGCCGCCACGAACAATGCCTTGGCGACGCGCGCCATTGCCAGTGCCGATCTTTGTCTCATCCCGGCTCGTCCGAGCCCGGCCGATATCGAAGCCGCAATACCTACGCTGATCGCTATTCGCAGGCTCAATCGCCGGTTTGCCTTCATCCTCAATCAGACGCCCACGCGGGGTTGCCGGCTGGGCGAAGCTGCCACGTCGCTCAACTCGCTCGGCGTGCTTGCGCTCCCCTTCATTGGGCAGCGTAACGACCACCAGGATGCGCTCGGGGCAGGGCTGGGCGTGACCGAGTTCGCGCCGGAGGGAAAAGCCTCGGAGGAAATTGTGGCCCTGTGGGGTTGGATCTCGGAGCGCCTTATCGTGGAGTCGAATGATCATGGGCAAGCCACGCTCAAGACCGCCTGCTGACGTTGCCCGCACCAGGCGTCGCTCGCTGGTGCAGCTGACGGCGGACGTGGGCCGTGCCGTCGACGAGGGCTTGGCGATGCCCCCGGGCTCGGTCACCGTCTTCCTCCCAGATGCGCCGCAGATCGCGCAAGCAGCGCCTGCTCCGATGACCGTTCCGGCACAGGAAGCGGCCAGCGTCATCGTTGCAAGACCTGAACCTCCGAGCAGCACCACCACCGATCTCATCGTGGACATGGCCAAGGATTTTCAGGCCCGTGCTTTGGACGGCATGAAGGCTGGTGCTCACGCTGCGCTGGATTATGCCAAGGACCTCGCCAAGCCACGGCCAGCCGGTGGGACATCGGAGGCCGGAGAAGCCGCCGCCGCGGACAGCCACCTCATCGAGGCGATTGGAACGGCAGCTGAGTGTCGCGCCGTCGTGCTCGAACTGATGAAAGTGAATGCGGGCGCCACCCTGGAGTATGCGCGGGAGTTGGGCTGTGCAAGAACGCTGGCGGAATTGGTTGAGCTGTCGAGCACGCATGCGCGAAAGCAATGTGAGTTGGTCCTGAAGCAAACCGAGTTGCTGAGATTGCTTGCTCAAAACATGACAAAACCCGGTGCCAGGTAGCGCCGCTCGCCTGCCGTCATCGCGCTCAGGATCTGCGCGGGACAATCAGGGTGAGTCCGAGATCGATCGCAAGCCCACCACCCCCGCGCCACCGCCGAGCCCGAACAGGATCAGATAGTCGCCGCCGCTCTGAGCGAACAGCCAGGAGAAGCCATAGGAGGCTCACGATCGCTTTTGACTAATCGCGACTTACGTTAGTATTTTTGCGTTGCAGGAAAGTTATTCTCGACCACGTCTGAGTTCCGCGTCGCTGCAGTCTTCAGGAGAACGCGGAACATGTATGTGCTTGCCCTGGTCACGCAGAGGGGCGGAAGCGGTAAGAGTACGCTGTCCGTTGGATTGGCAGTGGCAGTGGCAGCGTGCAGCGTGGAGAACGTGTCGCTCTCGTTGAAGCGGACGCGCAAGGCATGAACTCGAAATGGAAAGAGCGGCGAGCTGGTCCCTATCCTCGCGTCGATTGTTGCCGATCCCGCCGAAGTCGAGCCGGTGACAATCCCGCCTCCAGGCGCCTTCGGAACACATTGAATATTGCAACGCTTGCGCGATGGCAACGTTAGCACAAGCGTCAGTGTGGATGGTCGCGGAAGTGCCGATTGAACCACAACGGCAAGATATAGAATGTGCAGCACCAAATCGCTCTGATTTGGTTGGCGCGCCCGAGGTTGCGCCCGCGAAAAGAGCGCGGGCGCTTCTTGCGTCACTTCTTTCTATCCTGACCTTTCGTGCCTTTCAGCGGCAGGAGATCACTCGTCCCACAAATAGGGGCCGCGCACGGTGACGGTGAAACACCGTCGGCGAGAACCTCGGTGCAATTACCGCACACAATGTCGTGGCTTGGTGGAAGAGCAATTTAAGGCCGGCCCGGGGCCGACCCATGCACAATCTCCCAAAATCTTCCCGCGCCCGTTATAGTCTCTTAAACTTCTGGTGGCAGTTTGGCGGTGATCCGCAGACCTGCCTGCCAGGCCGCGGATTGGTCAAATTCGGGATCGTCGCAGATGTTTGCCGAGACGCTGGAAGCGGTTCAATCCTCGCCGTCGAAGCGGACGATTTATGTCCGGTTCGTGCTGGCTGCGCTGGCCCTGATAGTCCTGTTCAAGACCTTGAGGTTTGGCCGCTGGGGCGCCTGGCAGGTCCGCGAGCTCTCGGATTTTGATGCCTTTTACATCATCGCGCAGCAGGTGTGGCGCGGCCAGCTCGATCTGGTCTACCGGTTCGAGACGCTGATCAAGCTTCAGGCCGAAGCATCCAATGGGGCAACGAGCTTCATGCCCTGGACCTACCCGCCGCAGTTCGACCTGCTGGTGGCACCGTTTGCGCTTCTGCCCGCCGGGTTCGCCTATCTCCTCTTTATCACAGCGACGTTGACCATCTATCTCGTGACGCTTCGCGCCATCGCAGGCAAGAATTTCGCGCAGATCATGGTCGTCATGTTTCCTGCACTCGCGATCACGGTCGGCTGCGGGCAGAACGGCTTCCTCACAGGCGCACTGATCGGCCTGGCCTGCCTCAACGTGGAGCGGCGCCAGGTCCTCGCCGGTCTCGCGCTGGGCGCGATGGTGATCAAGCCGCATCTGGCCATTGCCGCCGGCGTCTACATTCTGGCGACGCGCCGCTGGGTGGCGCTCGCGACCGCCACCATGGTCGTGCTGGCGAGCTCGCTCGTCTGCACGCTGGTGTTCGGATGGCAGATCTGGGCCGCGTGGCTCGGCGCTATCCGGGAATCGGCCATCTTCCTGGAGCACGGCCTTTATCCGCTGTTTCGCATGATCTCGGCCTACGCGGCCCTCGGCCGAGCCGGCTTTCCTCCGACCTTCGCTTTCTGGGCCCAAGCGATCGCCGCGTGCTTCGCGCTGTTCGCGGTCGTGCTCGCCGTCTGGCTTGGCGACGCGCGAAAAATGTCGTCCACATTCGCGCTCGGCATCACCGCCATGGTCTCGGTGATGATCAGCCCCTATGCCTATGACTACGACCTGCCGATGGTGGGGATTGGCCTAGCGTTGCTGCTTCCCGATATTGCCAAGGTTGCCAGCGCGCGCGAACGTAGCGTCATCTATGGGCTGATACTGCTCGCGGGCGCCTACGGAATGCTCCAGTCAGCGAGACTGGCGGCCCAATTCGGAAACGATGCCGATATGGACGAGAAGTTCGCGCCTGCCATCGGTGGTTTCGCGCTGATCTCGCTGCTCGTTCTGCTCCTGAGGCTGCTGTGGCGCGGAACGCAGCTTGTGACCGCCCTGCCGCAGGCCGCACAAGCCGCGGAATAGCGTCTCCAGATTCGCTGCAAAGCCAGCGCCACGCCGCCAAGCGCGGCGCGCGCCCAGCCTGAGGCAGAGAGACCGATCGTCTTGCCGCGCTGGCCGTATTCATGGATAGCATCTGACAGGCGGACACAGCCTGCATTTCGGCAGGCGCATGCGGGTCATCGCGGAACCCGATGCGTTCGCATCGTTCTGATTGGAGAGCGCGCGCCTATGAGCTGTGGGGACAGGCTGGACGCCCCGCGGGGAGAGATTTGGAGTTTTGGCTTGAGGCTGAGTAGGAAATCAGCGCGAGGACCGATCAGATCCGGGCTTAGACCACGCTCTTTCGCCGGCTCCGTCGGCTATCTCTCGAGGTCGGTCATGCCGCGTCACCCGTCAGGGCCGACTCCAGCCGGATTCCGGGGCCATTGACTTCGACCAGGCCCGGGGATCGGAGCCGCGAGATGTAGGTGCTGAACGTGCCGCCGCCTGCGGCGAGACCGAGCTCTATTGCCAGCTCCTCGCGCGCGATCGCGTTAGCGTAGTGCCCGGCGAGAACGTCGAGCATCGGTCCGACGCCGGAGAGCTTCGATTTCCAGAAGCCCACCAGCTCGGGCCCGGGCGGAGGAAGGACCGCGATCGGCGTGTCGCCGAGGGAGGAGACCATCCGCCGTCGCAAAATACTCGTCGCCGCGACGCTCGATGCAGCCGGCCGTGCGCAGTCGCGACAGGTAGGTGCTCCAGGTTCCACCCTTGCGCTTGAGGCCCGCCGCCACCGTCCATTGCGCCTCGGTCATGCCGGCGGGATGGACCGCGGCGAGGGTCGCCAACGGCCGCCGCTCGGCGCCGAGCGAAGGAAATGTCACCGCCGCCAGCAGGCGCCGACGGTGACTTACGCGCGTTACCGTGAGAAACAGCCGGCTCGCGTTTCGGGGCATCCACGGCGGCTTGCTTCGCCGCCTGCTCGCCCGATGGGGTGAAATCGATCTTGAATGCGGACTTTTGCGCCTTGGCAGTCTTCGCCCCTTCGCCAAGATAGGTCATCAGCGGGCCGACGCGCTCGCCGATGCCGGCCAGCCAGGCCAGGGTGCGGCGGTGCAATTCGCGCTCCATTTCGGCCGTGAGCTTCTTCCGTGCCTGCTCGAAGCCGCGCAGCTCGGCCGCGGGGATCGCGCCGGGGTCCGCCGCCGGCGCCGGTGAGGCCTGCGCCTTCTTCAGCTGCTGCTCGAGCTAGGTGACACGCTTCTGCAGGATCTTCGGGTCCTGGCCTCGGCCTCGGTTTTGACGCGCGCGAACTTCTCCTGGAGCTGCTCGACGTCGATCGGCGACAGCCGCTTGGCTGTTCTGCCGGCGGCTAGCGGCTTGCTCGAGTCGTACGTCGCCGGCATCGGAAACTGGACGCGCTTGAGGAAGTGCGCCTCCGGAGACCAGCACCAGGCCTCGCCAGCCTTGAGCGAGGGCAGGGATGCGATGATGTCCTTTCCGGTTTCCTTGTCGGCCTGGTCGGCGATCCATTCCTCGATCGCCTTGCGGTCCTGTGCCGCAATCAGGCGCATGGCGATCAGCCTCTCGACTTGGGTGAGGGCTGTCCTCGTATAGCTTCGCCGGCCGCTGGCTATCAGCACTATATGCAGGCCGCAGGACCGGCCGAGGCTGATCAGGTTGGGCCAGCGTCATCGTTGCAAGACCTGAACCTCCGAGCAGCACCACCACCGATCTCATCGTGGACATGGCCAAGGATTTTCAGGGCCGTGCTTTGGACGGCATGAAGGCTGGTGCTCACGCTGCGCTGGATTATGCCAAGGACCTCGCCAAGCCACGGCCAGCCGGTGGGACATCGGAGGCCGGAGGAGCCGCCGCCGCGGACAGCCACCTCATCGAGGCGATTGGAACGGCAGCTGAGTGTCGCGCCGTCGTGCTCGAACTGATGAAAGTGAATGCGGGCGCGACCCTGGAGTATGCGCGGGAGTTGGGCGGTGCGAGAACGCTGGCGGAATTGGTTGAGCTGTCGAGCACGCATGCGCGAAAGCAATGTGAGTTGGTCCTGAAGCAAACCGAGTTGCTGAGATTGCTTGCTCAAAACATGACAAAACCCGGTGCCAGGTAGCGCCGCTCGCCTGCCGTCATCGCGCTCAGGATCGGCGCGGGACAATCAGGGTGAGCCCGAGATCGATCGCAAGCGCCACCACCCCCGCGCCACCGCCGAGCCCGAACAGGATCAGATAGTCGCCGCCGCTCTGAGCGAACAACCAGGAGAAGCCATAGGCGGCGGCCGCCTGGAACAGCGCGAAGCTGGTGGTGGCGTGGCTCCAGGTGGCGCGCTGCTCGATGCTGTGTGGGACGAGCTCGTGGATGCGTCCGAGCACCAGCGGCACGACGCCGGGGGTGAAGCCGCCGACGACCACGCTGGACACGATCAGCGAAGCCGGTGCGGTGCTCACGGTGGGCAGCAGCACGGCAGCCGCCTCGATCAGGAAGGCCGCGCGTAACGCCGGTCCAAATCCGGCGCGATCGCCGAAATGGCCGGTGACGAGCGGGCCGACGATTGCGCCGAGGCCGTACAGCACCCAGTAGCGCGATCCCGCGGCGATGCCCTGGCCGAGGCCGCGCGCGACGAAATCGACGATGAAGACCATGTGCGGCACCAGCGCCACCGCATTGAGGCCGTACTGGATCAGCAGCGCGCTGATCGCCTTCGACGCATGACCGTGTTGCGCGCGATGGGGTGTAGGCGCGACATCACCCTTCGCGTCCGCAGGCCAGTTCCACCAGCTCGCCAGCGTCAGCAGACCGGCGAGAACGCCGAGGCCGTACCAGCTTTGCTGCAAGCCCTGTTGCAGCAGCAGCGGCACCAGCGTGCCCGATGCCGCGACGCCGAGACCGACGCCCGCAAAGATCACGCCGCCGATGATGCCGCGCTTGGCGGGCGAGGTGTACGGCAGCACGACGGACGCCGCCAGCACCATGATGATTCCGCCGGTAAGGCCGGCGATGAAGCGCCATGCAAAGAACCAGCCGAAGGATACGGGGGCTGAGCTGGCGAAGAAGGAGAGGGTCGCGAGCAGCATCATCGCGCGCAACGAGTAGACCGTGCCGATGTGGGCCGCCACGGCCCGCGCGGCGAGCGCCCCGGCGAGATAGCCGGCCAGGTTCGCAGCGCCGAGATAAACGACGTCGGATGCACTGAACCACTTGGCCGCAATCAACGCCGGGATCAGCGGCGTGTAGGAAAAGCGGGCAAGGCCGAGTCCGACAAGCGATGCCGACAATCCCGCCACCGCATACCGCCAGGTCGATTGTGAAGTCGATCCCGGCCGCTGACGCGGCCGGGCGTGGTGCTTGGCATCTGCATTGAGTTCGGTCATGTCGTACTCCAGCGCGGGCTCAGTGGCCGGCGCTCTGGCCGCCGTCGACGTGCAGGATCTCGCCGGTGACGAAGCCGGCCTGCTCGAGATAGAGTACGGCATCGACGATGTCGGACATCTCGCCCATGTGCCCCATGGGGTGCAGCGCGCCGAGCTGGGCATGCGTTGCGGCCGGATGCATCGGCGACTTGATAATGCCGGGCGAAACCGCATTCACGCGGATGCCGCGCTTGGCATATTCGATCGCGAGCGACTTGGTGGCGGCGTTGAGCCCACCCTTGCTCAGCGACGCCAGCACCGACGGCACGTTCGAATTGGCCTGATCGACCAGGCTGGTCGTGATCTGCACGACATGGCCCGAGCCCTGCTTTTCCATCTCGGCGATGGCGAGCTGCGTGATGCGGAAGAAGCCTGCGGCGTTGGTGCCCATCACCGCGGCGTAGTCTTCGGCCGTGTACTGCGTGAACGGTTTTGCGACGAAGATGCCGGCATTATTGACCAGCGTATCGACGCGGCCGAACCGGGCAACGGCTTCCGAGACCACGCGCTCGGCGGTGTTCCAGTCGGCGATGTCGCCGGGTACGGTGAGAACGTCGTCGTCGCTTGACGGCTTGATGGAGCGCGCCGTTGCTACCACGCGGTAGTTGCGATCACGAAAACCCTGGACCAGGGCGGCGCCGATGCCCTGCGAAGCACCGGTGACAATGGCGACCTTCTGCTCGATACCCATGGTGGGCTCCTGTTGTTGGCTTGAGAAACTGTGCCGGTCGGCTGCGATGCAGCAGCTGGCTTGCCCGCTGAGCTACGCCGCGGCGGCTCGGCTGCGAAGACACGCCGTCCGGCAGACACTGTTTCGTGCCGCGAACGAATGCCGGTCAGGCAGCCGGATCGGTTGTCTGGGCGCGGGCGACGCCCTAGTTTGCAGAACAGGAGCTCAAGGGGTTGGCCGGGGGCATGGATCGTCTCGACGCAATGAAGGTTTTCGTCGTCGCAGTGGACGAGGGGAGCCTCGCGGCCGCGGGGCGCAAGCTCGGCCGCTCGCCGGCGGCCGTGAGCCGCGCCGTTGCCTTCCTGGAGGGGCAAGTCGGCGCCGAGCTGCTGCACCGGACAACGCGCTCGATCAAGCTCAGCGAGGAGGGCGAGCGCTATGCCGCGATCTGCCGCCGCGTGCTCACCGAGCTCGAAGAGGCCGATGACATCGCGGCAGGACCGCGCACTGCGCCCCGCGGCCTGCTCTCGATCACAGCCCCGGTGGTGTCAGGCGAGATGGTCCTGCGGCCGATCCTCGATGCGTTCCTGGACGCCTACCCGACGGTGTCGGCAAAGCTCCTGCTGTTCGACCGCGCGGTCAATCTGATCGAGGAGGGCGTCGACGTCGCGCTTCGCATCGGCCACCTTGCGGATTCGGCGATGGTCGCGATGCGGGTCGGCGAGATAAGCCGCGTCGTGGTGGCGGCGCCGCGCTATCTGAAGCAGCATCCGCGCATCGATGAGCCCGGAGATCTCGCGAAACACCAGATCGTGGCGATGGCCCATCTCCCCAATTCCTGGACGTTTGCGCCACAGGCAGGCTCGTCAGTACCGCGTACGGTCCAGTTCACGCCGCGGCTCGTCGTCAACAGCACCTATGCAGCCGTGGCTTCCGCCGTCTCGGGGCGCGGCGTCGCGCGAATGTATTCGTACCAGGTGGCCGAGCAGGTCGCGCGCGGCGATCTCACGATCGTGCTGGCCGGTGACGAGGATCCGGAGATGCCGGCACACCTGATCTGTCCGCAAGGCCGGCTCTCGGTGCCTAAGGTGCGCGCCTTCACCGACTTTGCCGTGCCCCGGCTGAAGAAGCACTTTGCGCTTCTGAAGAAAGCTATCGACTCTCGCTGAATTATGAAGCGTTCGCCGCGCGGAAGAGTGTTTATCGCAGGCTGGCCATTCGCCGCCGTCTCGATTGCGCTAGATGTGTGGCGATAGAGCGGCCTGTCGGCTGCATTGCGCGCCTTCGAAAATGCACGAGATGAATATGTCAGAAGAAATAAACGACGATCGCCGCCGCTTCATCACGACGGCCGCGATCGGCATCGCTGCTCCCCTGGTTTTCAGTAACGCGGTTGCGGCGCAAACCAGCGAGGTGGGAGCGGCAAGCCTGCCCGCGATCAAGCCGGGCGCGAATACGGGCTTTGGCGCGCTCAAGCAGATCGATGCCGGCGTTCTCACGGTCGGATATGCCGAGGCGGGGCCGGCCGACGGTCCCCTGGTGATCCTGCTGCACGGCTGGCCCTATGACATCCACAGCTTCGTGGACGTCGTACCTGCTCTCGCGCGGGCTGGCTATCGCGTCATCGTTCCGCATCTGCGCGGCTATGGCACGACGCGCTTCCTTTCGGCCGAGACGATGCGCAACGGCGAGCCGGCGGCGCTGGCCGTCGACATCGTCGCGCTGATGGATGCGCTCGCGATCAAGCAGGCGACGCTCGCCGGCTATGATTGGGGGGCGCGGACCGCCAATATCGTCGCGGCACTCTGGCCTGAGCGCGTCAAGGCGATGGTCTCGGTCAGCGGCTATCTGATCTCGAGCCAGGCGGCAGGCAAGATGCCGTTGCCGCCGAGCGCCGAGCTGCAATGGTGGTATCAATACTATTTCGCCACCGAGCGTGGCCGTGAAGGCTACGCCAAGAACCGGCACGACTTTGCCAAGCTGATCTGGAAGCTCGCCTCGCCCAAGTGGAATTTCGACGATGCCACCTATGACCGCAGCGCAGCCTCGCTCGATAATCCCGATCATGTCGACATCACGATCCACAATTATCGCTGGCGCCTTGGTCTCGCCGAGGGTGAAGCGAAATATGCCGAGCTTGAGCAGCGGCTGGCGAGCCTGCCGGTGATCACCGTGCCGACCATCACCATGGAGGGCGATACCAACGGCGCACCGCATCCGGAGCCCGCTGCCTACGCCCAGAAGTTTTCGGGCAAATACGAGCACCGGACGGTCAGCGGCGGCATCGGGCACAACCTGCCCCAGGAGGCCCCGCAGGCCTTCGCGCAGGCGGTCGCTGATATCGCCGGGAGTTGAAGGCGCGGGCGGCCGGCGCCTGCCGGCCGCCGAACCCGCGCCAATGCGTTGTTTTGCGTATTCGGACGCCGGACTGAATCGGCCATCCTGCCCAAACGGTTAACGCCGGATTAACCGGTGAGTCCTAGCCTGTCTCGGCCGGGTTACTCGCAGGCCGAGGTGAGCCCAATGGAAGCCCAGAAGATCGCGGTCGACGCCGTCGTCGCGCTGACCGATTGCGACCGCGACGCCGTCATCGCCTTCATCCGCCGGCTCTATCTCGCCGGCGTCACCGATCCCAAGCGCCTGACCTTCAAGGGTCTCCAGGCGCTGTCCCGGGCTTGATTGGGCTCGTTTCGGCGCCAACTTCCGGTCCCATCGCCGCCCACTGAATGACCGCTACCCCGACGGCGAATATCTTGCCGCTCGCGCCGGGTCGGAGTAGATGACGTCCCCAGCTGTATCACTGGGGAACGGGGGATATGCTGAAACAGCTTTTTGCGCCGCAGCTTGTCATTCTCTATGTGCTTGCGGCATCGACGATTTACGTGCACTTCCGGGGCAAGCAGCGACTGCGCTTCGCGCGCCAGCTCGGCGATCACTCAACCTATTTCGCGCCCTACAACGTGCTGATGTATGCGGGCTCGGCCGTGCCGAACAAGCCGGTGATCTCGGTCGATCAGTTTCCCGAGCTCAAGCCGCTCAGCGAAAATTGGGAAACCATCCGCGACGAGGCCGTGCGCCTGTTCGACGAAGGCTTCATTCGCGCGGCGGCCAAGAACAACGATTGGGGTTTCTACTCGTTCTTCAAGAGCGGCTGGAAGCGCTTTTACCTGAAATGGTACGACGACTTCCTGCCCTCGGCGCGCACGCTGTGCCCGAAGACGGTGGAGCTGCTGAACTCGATCCCGAGCGTCCATGGTGCGATGTTCGCGATGCTGCCGCCGGGCGGCAAGCTTGGCGCGCACCGCGATCCCTTCGCGGGCTCGCTGCGCTATCACCTCGGCCTCGTCACGCCGAACTCGAACAAGTGCCGCATCCTCGTCGATGGCGTCGAATGCGTCTGGCGCGACGGCGAGGCCTTCATGTTCGACGAGACCTTCATCCACAGCGCGGAGAATGCGACCGACGTCAACCGCATCATCCTGTTCTGCGACGTCGAGCGCCCGATGAAGTACGGCTTCATGACCGCGATCAACCGCTGGGTCAGCCATCACATCGTCAAGGCGTCGGCGACCCAGAACGTCGACGGCGAGAGCGTCGGCGTGCTCAACAAGGTGTTCGGCAAGCTCTACGAGATCCACCTTGGAAGCCGCAAGGTCAAGGAATGGAACCGCAACGTCTACTACACGCTGAAATATTCGCTGACGGCGCTGATCCTCGGCCTGCTCGTGATGTCGGCGTTGGGGTGATCGGAGCAGTCGCGCCCAACATGGAGCAGGCAATGGCCCCCTTGCCGACCGCGAATACGGAAATCGCGCAGTTCTTCCACCAATGGCTGGAAACCTTCGCAGGCTATGTCCGTGAAGTCGATTACGCCTCTGCGAGGCCGCTCTTCCATCCGGATGTGCTTGCCTTCGGCACGCATAACGATGTCATCCCTGGCCTGGATCAATGGGTCGCGACGCAATGGGATAACGTCTGGCCAAAGACGACCGACTTCCGTTTTGTCCTCGAGGAGACTGCGATTCTGGCGTCCCCCGACGGCGCGATGGCGACCGTGATCGCGCCGTGGACGAGCACGGGCTATCACCCCGATGGCAGCCCGTTTCCGCGGCCTGGCCGGGCCACCATGGTGTTCTCCAGGAGTGCCGACGGTTGGCTGTGTGTGCATTCCCACATGTCGCTCAACCGCGGCGTGCCGCAGGTGAGCCACGCCAATCGACCGGTGAAGGCCTGGTAGATCGAATCCATCCAGCATTTCGCGTCGGGCGATCCTAATACAAAAGGCCCCGGAAATCTCCGGGCCTTTCGATGTCCTGATGCCGCGCAGCTTTATTCCGGCTGGCCGATCGAGACCTTCAGCGAGCCGACGCCGTCGACGCCGCATTCGAGCTTGTCGCCGGGCTGGAGCTGCGACACGCCGGCCGGCGTGCCCGTCATGATGATGTCGCCGGCGGCGAGCTTCACCTGCTGCGAGAGCTGCCAGATGATTTCAGGCACGTTCCAGATCAACTCGGTGAGGTCGCCCTTCTGCGCTTCCTTGCCGTTGACCGTGAGCCAGATCTTGCCCTCGGCGGGATGGCCGATCTTCGCGGCCGGCTGCACCGCGGAGCAGGGCGCGGAATAGTCGAACGACTTGCCGATCTCCCAGGGACGCTCCTTCTTGCGCGAGGCGAGCTGAAGGTCGCGGCGGGTGAGATCGATGCCGACGGCATAGCCGTAGACATGGTCGAGCGCCTTGTCGGCGGGGATGTTGAGGCCGCCGCTCTTCATCGCGACGATCAGCTCGACCTCGTGATGCAGGTCCTTGGTCAGCGGCGGATAGGGAATGGTGGCGCCATCGGGGACCAGCATGTCGGCATGCTTGGCGAAGAAGAACGGCGGCGCGCGCTCGTCATTGCCCATCTCGCGGATGTGCTCGAGATAGTTGCGGCCGACGCACCAGATGCGGCGCACCGGGTAACGGCCGCTTTCGCCAACGACCGGAAGCGAAGCCTGGGGCGGAAGCGGGATGACGTAGGAGGCGGCGTTCATGAGGCGGTCTCGCTGCTCTTGAGGTGATCTTGGGGTGAATACGATTCTATGCAGTTGCGCTGACCGGCGCCAGCGCCAAGGCGCCGATGTCGTGATGTTGCAATCGGAAGAACGAGGCGTAGCGGCCCGAGCGGCGGAGCAGCTCGTCGTGCCGGCCCTGCTCGACGATCTCGCCGCCCTCGACCACCAGGATGGCATCGGCATGCATGATGGTGTGCAGGCGATGCGCGATCACGATGGTGGTGCGGTTCTGGCAGAGATGCTCGATCGCCTCCTGCACCTGCTTCTCGGATTCGGAATCGAGCGCGGCGGTGGCCTCGTCGAGCAGAATGACCGGCGCGTTCTTGATCAGCGCGCGTGCAACCGCGATGCGCTGGCGCTGGCCGCCCGACAGCTGCGTGCCGTGCTCGCCGACCGGCGTGTCGTAGCCGAGCGGGAAGCCCATGATGAAATCATGCGCGCAGGCCGCCTTGGCGGCGTCGATGATCTGCTCTTCGGTCGCGCCCGGCCTGCCGAAGGCGATGTTGCTGCGGATGGTGTCGCGGAACAAATAGACGTCCTGGCCGACATAGGCGGTCTGCGCGCGCAGCGACTTTCGCGAAATCGAGCCGATCGACTGGCCGTCGATCACGATGTCGCCCTGCCTCACCTCGTAGAAGCGCAGCAGCAGCGACAGCACCGTCGACTTGCCGCCGCCGGACGGCCCGACCAATGCGGTGACCTTGCCGGGCTCGGCCGTGAAGCTTATGCGGTTGAGCACGGTCTCGCCAGTGCGATAGGCGAAGCTGACATCGCGCAGCTCGATCTTCGCTTCGGAGAGCTTCAGCGCCGGCTTGTCGTCGTCGGAATGTTCGCTCGCCGGGCTGTCGACGACTTCGAGCAGCATGCGCGCGCCGACGAGCTGGCTGTTGAGGTCGATGTTGAGCCGCGCCAGCCGCTTGGCCGGCTCGGTCGCCATCAGGAACGCTGTCATGAAGGAGAAGAACTGGCCGGGCGTGGCGCCGAGCGCGACCACGCTGTAGCCGCCATAGAGCAGGCAGCCGGCGACCGCGAAGCCGCCGAGCATCTCCATCAGCGGGTTGGAGCGGTTGGCGACGCGAGCCATCTTATTGGCGTTGCGCTCGACGATCGCGATGTTCTCGTCGATGCGGTTCTGCATCGCGTCTTCGAGCGTGAACGCCTTCACGGTGCGGATGCCCTGCAGCGACTCCTGCATCGTCTCCAGGATGTCGGCGGTGCCGGTGAACTGGTTGTAGGCGAGGCCCTTGATGCGCTTGACCAGCTTGCGCAGCACCAGCATGGCCGGCGGCACCGCGACGAGGCCGATGAACGACATCAGCGGATCCTGCCACACCATCACGCCGATCATGGCGAGCAGCATCATGAGGTCGCGCCCGACGGCGTTGACCAGCATGTTGAGCACGTCGGTGATGGACTTTGCGCCGGCCGTCAGCCGCGCCAAAAATTCCGAGGAATGCCGTTCGGAGAAGAAGCCGACGCTCTCGCGCATCAGCTTGGCGAAGAGCTGGCGCTGGTTGGTGGCGAGGATGGCGTTGCTGATCTTGGTCAGGATCACCATGTGGCCATAGGTCGCCACGCCCTTGATGAAGAGCAGGATCACCGTCACCCCCGAGAGCATCGCGATGCCCGGGATGTTCTTGTCGACATAGGCCTGGTTGATGACCTGGCCGAGGACGTAGGTCGCGGCCGCGGTCGACCCGGCGGCAAGCGCCATCAGCGCGAAGGCGACGAGGTAGCGCCGCCAGTAGATGACCCCCTGTTCCGTGACGAGGCGGCGAATCAGGACCGCTGCCGCATAGGGATCGTCGGTGATTTTCTTTGGAAACTGGGCCATCCGTAGTCCATTGACGGCGCAGGGAAAAGCCTGCCCGCACGTCAGGGATCGAAGGGCCTCTGTGCCCGCTAAAGCGGGGCTTTTCAAGCCCAATTAAGGGCTTGCGCTTGGATGGAATCTAGGCCGAGACGGCGTGGCGGAGCTCGCCATGGCGCTCGCGGAACAGCTTGTCCTCCCAGGCCAGCGCGTGCGCCGCGATGGTCTCGAGGTCGTCGTATTGCGGCTTCCAGTCGAGCAGGCCGCGGATGCGGCTGGTGTCGGCGACCATGGTCATGATGTCGCCGGGTCGGCGCGGCGCGTATTGCACGGCGAAGCTGCGGCCGGAAACCCGCCGCACGGCATCGATGGTCTCCAGCACCGAATAGCCGCGGCCATAGCCGCAATTCAGCGTGGTCGAGGCGCCGCCATTGCGCAAATAGGCGAGCGCCGAGCGATGGGCCTGCGAAAGATCCGTAACGTGGATGAAGTCGCGGATGCAGCTGCCGTCCTGGGTCGGATAATCGGTGCCGAACACGTCGATCTTGGCGCGCTGGCCGGTGGCGGCCTCGACCGCGATCTTGAGCAGATGCGTGGCGCCGACTGTGGCAAGCCCGATGCGGGCCTGCGGATCGGCGCCGGCGACGTTGAAATAGCGCAAGGTCACATATTGCATGCCGTAGGCGGAGCCGACGTCGTGCAGCATGATCTCGGTCATCAGCTTCGACGAGCCGTAGGGCGACAGCGGCCGCGTCGGCGCGTGCTCGGGCACGGGCACCTGGTCCGGATTGCCGTAGACGGCGGCGGTCGAGGAGAAGATGAAGCGGTTGATGCCGCGCTTGACTGCGACGTTGAGCAGGTTGCGCGCGGTCATGAAGTTGTTGCGGTAATAGCCGAGCGGATCGCGCATCGAATCCGGCACCACGACGGAGCCGGCGAAATGGATGATGCTCTCGATGTTGTGCTGGGTGATCACGCCTTCGAGCAGGTTCTCGTCGCCGGCATCGCCAATGAACAGCGGCACGCCTTCCGGCAGATAGGTGGAGAAACCGGTGGAGAGATCGTCGATCACGACCACGTCCTCGCCGGCTTCCGCCAGCGCCAGAACCGTGTGACTTCCGATATAACCGGCGCCGCCGGTGACTAGCACAGTCATGATCTCACCCGTCTTCGATCAACGCTCGAAGCTAACGTTTCCGCGGTGAAGAGGGGGTTTCGGCGCGGCTGAACTGGTCACTATGCTTAATGTTGCGTATAGGGACTCCGCGAAACGGAGCGTGACGTGGCGAATTTCCCCGGCGATCTCGAAGTGATCGTGCCAAATCTGCACAGGCGCTATTCCGGGGTCACCGCGACCAACCGGATGGTGGCGCCGCGGCTGGCAAAACTGTTTCGCGCCGCATGGTTCGGCTCCGACGCGCCGGAGGAGATTGCACGGCTCAGTGTTGCCGATTTCCTGAAATTGTGGCGGCGCCGCGCGCCGCTGATCTGGCATGCGCGGCGCAACAACGAGATGATCGCGAGCGTCCTGCTGCGCGCGCTGGGCTGGCCGCTCAAGCTCGTCTTCACCTCGGCGGCGCAGCGGCACCATAGCTGGATCACGCGCTGGCTGATCCGGCGCATGGACGCGATCATCGCGACATCAGATATCTCGGCCTCGTTCCTGAAAGTGAAGGCGACGGTGATCCCGCATGGCGTCGACACCGACGTCTATGCGCCGCCGCTCGATCGCGCCGCGGCCTTCGCCGAATGCGGTTTGCCCGGCCGCTATGCGATCGGCTGCTTCGGACGCGTGCGTGCGCAGAAAGGCACGGATGTGTTCGTCGACGCGATGTGCCGGTTATTGCCGCGCTATCCGGATTTCACTGCCGTTATCGTCGGCCAGGTCACGCCCGAGCAGCTTCCCTTCGCGAACGACCTGAAAAAGCGGATCGAAGCTGCCGGCCTGCAATCGCGCATCGTCATCACCGACGAACTGCCGATTGAGGAGGTGCAGCGGTGGTACCGGCGGCTGACGATCTATGCTTTCACCTCGCGCAACGAAGGTTTTGGTTTGACGCTGATCGAGGCGATGGCGGCCGGCAGCGCGCTCGTCGCCTCACGCGCGGGCGCGGCCGAGCTTGTCGTCGAGGACGGCGTGACTGGTGTGCTGATTCCGAATGGCGATGTGGAGGCGCTGGTCGCCGCGCTCGAGCCGCTGATGCGGGATGTGGACGCCGCCACCGCGATGGGTGAGCGCGGGCGCGAGCGCGTGTTGGCAAAATTCAGCCTCGATGCGGAGGCCGCCAGGATCGGAGACGTCTATCGTCCGCTGCTTTGAACCACCGATTTCGTGGTCGCGGACAAAAAACTCGAAAACAACCCCATGCACAGTAGCCGGTGACAGCTGAATCAATGGCTTGGCGGTCGGTGCGGTGCCTTGCGGATTTTACGAAGCCGTTTGACCCGTCGGGCAAAACACCTGTAAACAGGCATCATCGCAGAAATCGTCGAGCCCGCACTGTCACCGTTCGCGGCTTTGTTGTTCCCGTTTGCTCGGGAACGCCAGGGCGACACGTTCATTAAACAGCAATCACCCTCGGTAGGGCGTAGGTCGCAGGCCTTTGTGGGCTGGGTCGGCTGAGCCATGCTCATAGGCGAACCAACCACAACCATGGCAAACGATCATCTCACATCGACCAGGATTCCACGTTTCGCGCTTCAGGAGAGACTTGAAACCGGTATCATAGCAGGCAGTACAGAGATGATGCTGTGGTTCTCCGTTTGCCATTCCTTCTTTCAGCGAATAGGCGAAAATGCCAGGAGCGAGTTCGGCAAGCTGGTAGCGCTGCTTGTCTGCATCCCATGCTTCAAGGCTAGTCACTTCTTTTTCAAGCTTGCCTACACGTTCCAGCAACGCAAATTGCACCGCTTGTGCCGCGAGAATTTCCTTCTGGAGATCTATGATCGCCCGGTCACGAGCGACGGTCTCGTGGATGTTCTCCAAAGCCTTGGCCATATCAAACGCGGTCTTGACAGCGCCGAGACCACTTATCGCTTCCGCAATAACCATGCTAACCCTCATCCCGTATCGCGAGTACCCTAGCGATTTCACTAGACCGAACTTCCCCTCGGGATTTTTGTTAGAGCGTTGAGAGGATTTGAGAAGTTTGGATCGGGCTGATTTTGTAGGCATGTAAATGATGATTTTTGGCTTGCGAATGGCAGGTTTCCGTGATTCGATTCCGGCATGTTCGTCGCCCGCATTCCCAACCGCAACTCACCGCCCGCGATCCTGTTGCGCGAGAGCTATCGCGAGGGCGACAAGATCAAGTCGCGCACGCTGGCCAACCTGTCGCATTGGCCGGATGAGAAGATCGATGCGCTGCGCCGCGTCCTGAAAGGCGAGGAGCTGGTCTCGCCGGCCGAGCAACTGCGGATCGAGCGCTCGCTGCCGCACGGCCACGTGGCCGCGGTGCTCGGCATGGCGCGCCAGCTCGGACTGCATCGCCTTGTCCCGGACAAGCCCAGACGGTTGGCCAGGCTGGCTTTGGCCTTGATCGTGGCACGGGTGATCGAACCGGCCGCCAAGCTGGCCACGGCGCGCCAGCTCAGCGAGGCGACGGCGGCGCATTCGCTGGGCGAACTGCTCGATCTCAGCGCCGTCGACGAGGACGAGCTTTACGAAGCGCTCGACCTGCTCGGCACGGCCCAACCGGGGATCGAGGCGACGCTCGCCAAGCGCCATCTGCATGACGGCTCGCTGGTGCTCTACGATCTCACCTCCAGCTATCTGGAGGGGCGACATTGCGAATTGGCGCGGCATGGTTACAGCCGCGACGGTCGTTCCGACAAGCTGCAGATCGTGTTCGGCTTGCTGTGCGCCGCCGACGGCTGCCCGGTGGCGGTGGAGGTGTTCGAAGGTAACACCGCCGACCCGAGCACGCTGGCCGCGCAAGTCGACAAACTGAAGGCCCGCTTCAAGCTGTCGCGTGTGGTACTGGTCGGCGATCGCGGCATGATCACCAGCGCCCGTATCGAAGCCGATCTGATGCCGGCCGGGCTCGATTGGATCACCGCTCTGCGGGCGCCGGCGATCCGCAAGCTCGCCGAGGACGGCGGCCCGCTGCAATTGTCGCTGTTCGACGATCGCGATATGGCCGAGATCACGTCCCCCGACTTCCCCGGCGAGCGCCTGATCGTGTGCCGCAACCCGGATCTGGCCGACGAGCGTCGGCGCAAGCGCGGCGAGTTGCTGGCGGCGACCGAGAAGGATCTCGCCCGCGTCAAGGCCGCCGTGCAGCGTCAGCGCAACCCCTTGCGCGGCGAGGATGAGATCGGTCTGAAGGTCGGCGCCGTGCTGGGCAAGCGTAAGATGGCCAAGCACTTCCACCTCGCCATCACCGACACTTCGTTCGACTTCAGTCGGATCGAGGATGCCATCGCCAACGAAGCGTCGCTCGACGGCTTCTATGTGCTACGGACCAACGTGCCGGCCGAGAACCTCGACACCGCCGCCACGGTGCGTGCCTACAAGAGCCTGGCCCAGGTCGAACGCGCCTTCCGCACCATCAAGACCGTCGAACTGGAGGTGCGCCCGATCCACCATCGCCTCGCTGGCCGCGTGCGCGCCCACGTCTTCCTCTGCATGCTCGCTTATTACATCGTCTGGCACATGCGCCGCGCGCTGGCCCCGATCCTGTTCGACGATCACGACCGCGAGGCCGCCGACGCCGCGCGCGTCTCGCCCGTCGCCAAGGCCAGAGTCTCGGCCGCGGCCAGAACCAAGGCTAATCGCAAGCACACCCACGATGGCCGGCCCGTGCACAGCTTTCGAACGCTGTTGCAGGATCTCGCCACGCTCACACGCAACATCGTTCGCATCGGTCAGGACGCCCCGGCCGCTATGCTCACAAGTCCAACCCCACTACAACAAGACGTCTTCAATCGGCTCGGCATTCCTATCGCCCCATAATGTAGGCAGACGCGCCGTCACGCCCGCTGGAATTACACGCCAGCTCAAATGCTTACGTCGCTACTCAAGGGGAAGTTCGGACTAGCGTTTGGCGAATTGACCTTTGGGTTCTTCAACGGAATCTTTTTTGCACCAGCGATAGAGGCTGCTGAGCGAGACAGATCACGCTAGGTGAGCGGGCGCGACTGCAAGTATGTCAGGCAATCAGAGGTCTGATGCCGGCTCAGGTCATCGCCCGCGTCCCGGCCTCCCTCAGCACCCGCTGCGCAATCGCAACGACCTCTGACGCCGCGATATCGCGCATGCAGTGGTGGTCGTTCATCCGGCAGATCGTGCTTTGGCAGGGCTGGCAGGACAGCACGCTCTTGTCCTGAACCACGGTCGCGGCAAGGCCGTTGAGGGGGGCCCAGAGGTAAGGGCTGGTCGGGCCAAAAATGCCCATGGTCGGTGTCCCCAAGGCGGCCGCGATGTGCATCAGCCCGGAATCGTTGGAGATCGCGACGCTGGCGGCCGCCATGGCCAGGACGCCGTTGCGCAGGTCGGTCCCGGTCAGGTCCCGCACCCCCGGCCCGCCCGCGGCGACGATCTCCTCGGCGAGGCCCTTTTCCCCGGGGCCGCCAACCACCCAAACTTCCAGCCCCCGCTCGGCCAGCAGCCGGGCAGCTTCCGGATAGTAGGTCCAGCGCTTTGAGACGCCGACCGAGCCCGGGGCGAGCGCCACGGCGGCACCCGCGCTCAGGCCGTTGGCCTGCCGCCAGCGGACGATGTCTTCGGCCGGAACCCGCAATTGCGGCACCGGCCATTCCGGGGGCAGCGGTGCGTCATCGGGCCGGGCCAGGGCGGCGTTCTTGTCGATGAAGCGAGGGAGCCGCTTTTCGCCCCAGCGCCAGCGGTTGAGCAGGCCGAACCGGAACTCCCCGACAAAGCCGACCCGCTCGGGGATGCCCGCCAGTGCCGGGGCGATGGCGGCTTTCCAGGTCCGGGGCAGCACCAGGGCGGTCCCGTAGTTCCGCTCATGCAGGAGCTTCGCCAGGCCGAGCTGGCGGCCCACGGCGAGGCGACGGCGCGGCAGGTCCCAGACGATCCCCTGGCGCACGCCGGGCATATAATCGACCAGCGGCGCGCACAGGGACGTGGTCAGGAGATCGACCGGCCGATTCGGCCAGCGCTCGTTCAGGACCCGCACGACGGTGTGATTCCGGACGAAATCGCCGATCCACATATAGGGGACGATCAGGATCGGGCGCGTGTCGCTCCGATCGTCATTTCCGCTAAATTGCGAATCTTTATTCATTGTTTAAGATGGCCGCCGGCGCTGATGTCGCGGTTCGGTTAGCCGCTCCGAGACGGAACGTAAAGCCGGCTGAGGACCGATCCCGAAACCGCTTACACTTTGGCGGATCATGCGCTACGGCAGGACCGGGCCGCAAAATTCGGGCAGGGATTTTGGAATGTTGCTGGTGACCGGCGGGGCCGGTTTTATCGGATCGAATGTCGTCGCCGCGCTGAACGAGGCCGGTCGCAGCGTCGTGGTCTGTGATCACCTCGGCACCGACGGCAAGTGGCGCAACCTCGCCAAGCGGCAGCTTGTGGATATCGTCCCCCCGGCCGAGCTGCTCGAATGGCTGAACGGCCGCAAGCTCGACGCCGTGATCCATCTCGGGGCGATCTCGGAGACCACGGCGACCGACGGCGATCTCGTGATCGAAACCAATTTCCGCCTGTCGATGCGCCTGCTCGACTGGTGCACGGCGAATGCGGTGCCGTTGATCTATGCGTCCTCGGCGGCGACCTACGGCGACGGCACGGAAGGCTTTGGCGACGACGCCTCGCTGGCCGCGCTGAAGAAGCTGCGGCCCATGAACCTCTACGGCTGGAGCAAGCAGCTGTTCGATCTCGCCGTCGCCGAGCGCGCGACGCGCGGCGAAAAGCTGCCGCCGCAATGGGCGGGCTTGAAGTTCTTCAACGTGTTCGGCCCGAACGAGTACCACAAGGGCTCGATGATGAGCGTGCTGGCGCGCCGCTTCGACGACGTCAAAGCGGGCCGCGTCGTGCAATTGTTCAAGTCGCATCGCGACGGTATCGCCGATGGCGATCAGCGCCGCGATTTCATCTATGTCGACGACGTCGTGCGGGTGATCATGTGGCTGCTGGCGACGCCATCGGTGTCCGGCATCTTCAATGTCGGTACCGGCAAGGCGCGCAGCTTCAAGGACCTGATGCTCGCGGCCTATGCGGCGCTCGGCACCAGGCCCAACATCGAATACATCGACATGCCCGAGGCGATCCGCGGCAGCTATCAATACTTCACCCAGAGCGAGGTCGATCGTCTCCACCGTGCCGGCTATAACGGCGGCTTCACGACGCTGGAGAATGCGGTGAAGGCCTATGTCGGGGATTATCTCGACCGGCCCGATCGCTTTCGCTGAGGCCCTTTGACCATGCCGACGCCCATTCTCGATTTCGATGCCCTCGCGCAAGCCATCAGCGGCCGCACGGTGCTGTGCATCGGCGACATCATGCTGGACGAGTTCGTCTATGGCGAGGTGTCGCGGATCTCGCCGGAAGCGCCGGCGCCGGTGATTGCCGCCCAGCGCAGCGAGATCCATATCGGCGGCGCCGGCAACGTCGCGCGCAATGTCGCGTCCCTCGGCGCGCGCTGCATCTTCGTCGGCCTCGTCGGCCAGGACGATGCCGGCAAGCGGCTCGCGGTCGCACTTTCAGAGCAGGCCGGCATCGAAAGCGTGCTGGTGTGCGATCCGTCGCGGCCGACCACGCGAAAAGTCCGCTTCGTCTCGGAACATTTCTCCACCCATATGCTGCGCGCGGATTGGGAGCAGGCGTCGCCGGCTTCCGACGAGATCGAGACCAGGCTGATCGAGGCGATCCTGCCGCAGATCTCCCGCGCCGACATCGTGCTGATCTCCGACTACGCCAAGGGCGTCCTGACCGCCCGCGTGATCCGCCACACCATCGATGCCGCGCGAAAACTCGGCAAGCCCGTGATCGTCGATCCCAAGAGCCTCAACTGGGCGATCTATCGCGGCGCCACCTTGCTCACGCCCAACCGCAAGGAATTCGCGGAAGCCACCCGCAGCCGCGCCGACACGGCGCAAAGCATTGTCGATGCCTCCGAGGATGTGATGCGGCTCGCCCATTGCGAGGCGATCCTGGTCACGCAAGGCGAGCAGGGCATGACGCTGGTGCCGCGCAATGGCGATCCCGTTCATGTTCCAGCTTTCCCCGTGAAAGTGCGCGACGTCTCCGGCGCCGGCGACACCGTCGCCGCGGCGCTCGCGGTGTCGCTCGCGGCTGGCGCGGACTGGGATACCGCTTTGCGCATCGCCAATGCGGCAGCCGCTGTCGCCGTCGGCAAGCAGGGCACGGCCAGCGTGAGCGCGGGCGAGCTGCGGCAAAAAATCTTGCCGCATGCCTATCTCGCTGCCGAAGAAAAAATCGTGCTCGATCCGAGCGCACTCGATGCCCAGCTCGCCGAATGGCGCCGGCAAGGACAGCGCGTGGGCTTCACCAATGGCTGTTTCGATATCCTGCATCCCGGTCACGTCAAGGTGCTGACCGCAGCGCGCGCCGCCTGCGATCGCCTGATCGTGGGTCTCAACAGCGACGCCTCGGTGCGGCGACTGAAGGGCGCGGAGCGTCCGGTCCAGGACGAGCGCGCGCGCGCCGAAGTGCTGGCTGCGCTCGAAGCCGTCGATCTCGTCGTCATTTTCGAAGAGGACACGCCGATCGACCTGATCACCCGCATCAAGCCGAACGCGCTGGTGAAGGGCGGCGACTACACCCGCGAGCAGGTGGTCGGCTACGAAGTCGTCGAGGCCGCCGGCGGAATGGTCGTGCTGGTCGACATCCTGCAAGGCTTCAGCACAACGGCGCTGGTCCATCGTGCACGGGGAGGGGGCAAGTGACGGCGCTTGCCCGCGAAACCACCGGCGTGATGCTGTGGCGGCGCCTGCGCAGCCCGGCGGCCTGGCGCGAGACGGTCGATCTGTTCGCGATCCTGACCGTGGCCTCGCTGCCATGGTCGACGTCGCTCGCGGCGATCTTCAACGCCGCGCTGTTACTCTGCATGGTGCCGTTTCTCGACGTCAAGGCATTCCTGCAATCGCTGAAGCGTCCGATCTGCGCGGCGCCGATCGCGCTGGTCCTGCTCGCGCTGTTGGGGACGCTGTGGTCCGATGCGCCCTGGGGCGCGCGGCTCTATGCGGTCAATCCGACGGTGAAGCTGCTGGTGCTTCCGGTTCTGCTCTACCATTTCGAACGATCCTCGCGCGGGCATTGGGTGTTCGTCGCCTTTCTCGTCTCCTGCGCGCTGTTGTCGGTGATGTCCTGGCTTGTGGCGTTCTACCCGAACCTCTCGATCAAGCCGGACAACGTCGAGCGCGGCATCTTCGTCAAGAACTACATCGACCAAAGCCAGGAATTCACGTTGTGCGCGGTCGCGCTCGCCTATCCGATCGTGATGCTGCTGCGGGAGAAGCGGTACTGGCTCGCCGGGTTGCTGACGGCGCTGGCGCTGAGCTTCTTCGTCAACATGGCCTACGTGGTGGTGTCGCGCACCGCGCTCGTCACCGTTCCGATCATGCTCGGCGTGTTCGCGCTGCTGCACCTGAAGTGGCGCAGCATCGCAATCATCTCCGCTGCCCTGCTCGTCGGCGCCGCTCTCGCCTGGCAGGCCTCGCCGCAATTGCGCAAGACCGTAGACACCTTTTCCAGCGACTATCGGCTCTACACGCAGGAGAACGTTCCGACGTCGATCGGCGAGCGCCTCGAATATTGGCAGAAATCAATTCAGTTTTTCCGGCAGGCTCCACTCGCGGGGAATGGGACGGGCTCCATGTTCGGTCTGTTCGACAAGGTCTCCAGGAGCGCCGAATGGGTCCATGGCGTCAGGGTCTTTCCGAATCCTCACAACCAGACCCTGGCCGTAGCCGTGCAATGGGGCATCATCGGCGTCGTCGTTCTCTACGCGATGTGGATCCTGCATCTCCTGTTGTTCCGCGGCGACGGACTTGCCAACTGGGTCGGCCTCCTGGTCGTGGTGCAGAACGTTTTCACCTCGCTGTTCAACTCCCACCTGTTCGATTTCCACGAGGGCTGGATGTACGTCATCGGCGTCGGCGTTGCCGGCGGCATGGTCCTCGGCGCGGGCCGCGCGGAGCCGAAGGTCGGGGAAGCCGGTTCCTGAGCGGCCGCGCGGCTTGTGCTAGCAAGTCTTCTGCTAGCGAGTCTTGAGCTAGCAAGTCTTGCCGAGATGGGCTATCAGCGCGGTCAGGTTGCATCTAACTGGATTTTTATCGGTCGGCGGATGACGCGTCTTTCGCATCTCACCTTGCGCAATTTCCTGATCGCGCTCCACGACCTCCTGGCGACCACGGCGGCGCTGTTCGCCGCGTTCTACCTGCGTTTCGAGGGCGGCGACGGCTTCTTCGACCGCTTGCCGCTGCTGTTCCAGATTCTGCCCTACTTCCTCGCCTTCAGCGTGGTCGTATTCTTCATCTTCAATCTGACCACGACGAAATGGCGGTTCATCTCGCTGCCCGACGCACTGAATATCATCCGCGTCGCGACCGTGCTGACGGTGACGCTGCTCGCGCTCGACTATATCTTCGTCGCTCCCAACGTCCGCGGTGCCTTCTTCCTCGGCAAGGTGACGATCGTCCTCTACTGGTTCCTTGAGATATCCTTCCTCAGCGCGTCGCGCATGGCTTATCGCTACTTCCGCTATACGCGGGTGCGGCGTCACGCCCGAACCGAGGACGCCGCGCCGACACTGCTGATCGGCCGCGCCGCAGATGCCGAGGTACTGTTGCGCGGCATCGAGAGCGGGGCGATCAAGCGCATCTGGCCGGTCGGCGTGCTGTCGCCGTCGAGAGCCGATCGTGGCCAGTTCATCCGCAACGTGCCGGTGCTGGGCGACATCGACGACATCGAAGAGGTCATCGCCGACTTCGCCAAGCGCGACAAGCCGATCGGGCGCCTGGTGATGACGCCGTCCGCGTTCGAGCCGGACGCTCGTCCGGAAGCGATCCTGATGCGGGCGCGAAAGCTCGGCGTGATCGTCAACCGCATGCCCTCGCTCGAGAGCGGCGATACGCCGCGGCTGACTGCCGTCGCGGTCGAGGACCTGCTGCTGCGGCCGAGCGAGCAGATCGACTATGCGCGGCTGGAATCCTTGATCAGGGGCAAGGCGGTGATCGTCACCGGCGGAGGCGGCTCGATCGGCTCCGAGATTTGCGAACGCATCGTCGCCTTCGGTGCTGCGCGCCTCCTGATCCTGGAAAATTCCGAGCCGGCGCTCTACGCGGTCACGGAAGCGATCGCGGCGCACGGCACCGGGGCCGCCATCGAGGGGCGGATCGCCGACATCCGCGACCGCGAGCGCATCGTGCGCCTGATGGCCGAGTTCAAGCCGGACATCGTGTTCCATGCCGCGGCGCTCAAGCACGTGCCGATCCTCGAGCGCGACTGGAGCGAGGGCGTCAAGACCAACATCTTCGGCTCCATCAACGTTGCGGACGCGGCGCTCAGCGCCGGCGCCGAAGCGATGGTGATGATCTCCACCGACAAGGCGATCGAGCCGGTGTCGATGCTCGGCCTGACCAAGCGCTTCGCGGAGATGTATTGCCAGGCGCTGGATCACGACCTCGCGGCCGGGGCCGGCCGCGCCAAGCCTCCAATGCGCCTGATCTCGGTCCGGTTCGGCAACGTGCTGGCCTCGAACGGCTCGGTGGTGCCGAAGTTCAAGGCCCAGATCGAGGCCGGCGGCCCGGTGACGGTCACGCATCCCGACATGGTCCGCTACTTCATGACCATCCGCGAGGCCTGCGACCTCGTCATCACGGCGGCGACGCATGCACTCGGAACCGTGCGTTCGGACGTGTCGGTCTACGTCCTCAACATGGGCCAGCCGGTCAAGATCGTCGATCTCGCCGAACGCATGATCCGCCTGTCCGGCCTTCAGCCCGGCTACGACATCGAGGTCGTTTTCACAGGAATGCGGCCGGGTGAGCGCTTGCATGAGATCCTGTTCGCGTCCGAGGAGCCGACAGTCGAGATCGGCGTCGCCGGCATCATGGCCGCGCAGCCGAATGAGCCGCCGATGCAAACCCTGCGCAAATGGATCACGGCACTCGAGCAGGCGATCGCGCGGGACGATCGGGCCACCATCAGGACCATCCTGAAGGATGCGGTGCCGGAATTCGGATCGACCGCGGCCTGACCATGCAGCCTTCCGGCAAGATCGTCGTCGCGAGCCAGCATTATCCGCCGGATCCGAGCACAACAGCGGCGATCATGGCGGAAATTGCCTGCCGCCTCGCCGTGGATCACGAGGTCGTCGTGCTGTCGGGATCGACCGGCGCGCTGCCCGCCTCGCAAACCGGACCGGGCAAGCCGCGCGTCGTTGCCGTCAAGAACCGGATGACGGGGAAGGCCGCGCTGGCGCGGCGCGCCGCCGCCGAGATCCTGTTCGTGGTGCGCACCTTCGTCGCGCTGATACGGGAGCTGCGGCAGGGCGACGTGGTGCTGACCGTGACCGCGCCGTTCATGCTGCCTTACGCGGTTGCGGCGGCGGCGAAGCTCAAGCGTGCGCGGTCCGCTCTGATCTTGCACGATCTCTTCCCCGACGTGCTCGTGATGGCGGGCCTCCTGAAGCCCGGTTCGCTCGTGGCCAAGATGATGCGCGCCGCAAATGCCTTGATGTTCCGGGCGCTCAATGCCGTCATCACGATCGGCCGCGATGCGGAACGGCCGCTGCTGAGCTATCGGGGCATGACGCGGAACAAGATCCGCTTCATCCCGAACTGGACGACGCTCGTGCCCGCGCCACGGCCGGTGACACCGGACAATCCGTTTCGCAAGGCGCTGTCGGCCCGCTTCGTCGTCGGCCTCTCGGGCAATCTCGGCTTCACCCATGATCCGGAGATCGTGTTCGAGGCGGCGCGCCTGCTGAAGGACGATCCGGACATTCACTTCCTGCTCTCCGGCTGGGGCATCGGCTTCGAGCGGTTGAAGCAGTTGCAGGCGGTCTCGAACCTGCCCAATATCGGCTTGGTGGCGCGCGTCGAGGATGCGGAGCTCGAGGCGTTCCTGACCTCTGCCGACCTCTGGATCATCCCGTACCGGAAGGACGTTGCCGGGGTGTCGGTGCCGAGCCGGTTCTACAATCTGCTGGCGGTCGGGCGTCCCGTCGTGCTGGTCTCCGAGCCAGAAGCCGAAGCCGCGCTGACGGTGGTGGAAAACGGGCTCGGCTGGGTCGTGACGCCGGGCCGTGCCGATCAACTGGCCGAGGCGATCCGCAACGCGTCTCGCTCCGACCGTGACGCCATGACGGAGCGGGCGGTAAAGGCGGCATCGAAGTTCGATCGCGCCACCGCGATGAACGCCTATGCCGCCCTGGTCGACGAATTGTTGCGCAACCCCGAATTGGCGGAGCAGCGATGAGCGAGGGTAAACCGGTCGTGCTGGTGACGGGAGCGAGCGGCTTCGTCGGCCGTCATGTCGTGCCCGCGCTGGCGCGCGAGGGATGGTCGGTCCGCCGCGCGGTGCGCAGCGCGGAAGGCATCGACGATGAGGTCGTCATTGAAACGATCGGCCCCGAAACCGACTGGCAGGCCGCGCTCGAAGGCGTCGATGCCGTGGTTCATCTCGCCGCCCGCGTGCATCACAAGCACGAGGAGCACGCGGTCCAGCTCTACCGCAACGTCAACATCGCCGGCACGCTGCACCTGGCGCGCAGCGCGGCGACGGCCGGCGTACGCCAGTTCATCTTCGTCAGCACGGTCCTCGTGCATGGCCGCAGCAATGAGGGCCGGGCGCCGTTCAGCGAGGACGACATCCTCACGCCGCGCGGCCTCTATGGCATGTCCAAGGCGGCGGCCGAAGCGGGGCTGAGAACGCTGGCGCGCGACAGCGCCGTAAAGATCTCGGTGATCAGGCCGCCGCTGGTCTATGGTGCGGGCGCCAAGGGCAATTTTGCGCTGCTGACGCGTGCGGTGAATCTGGGACTGCCGTTGCCCTTTGCCGCGATCCGCAATCATCGCGCTTTCCTCGCGGTGCAGAATCTCTCGTCGTTCATCCTGCGCCGGCTCTCCCATCCCGACCCCGCGAGCAATTTCGAGATCTTTCTGGTGGCCGACAGGGAGCAAGTCTCGACGCCCGAATTCATCGAGCGCCTGGCCATGGCGTCCGGCAAGAGCCCGCGGCTGTTCGGCGTGCCGCCGGAGCTGCTCAGCACGCTTCTCAGCGTGATCGGCCAGCAGGATACGCGTGATAGCCTGATCGGCTCGCTCGAGCTCAACGTCTCGAAGGCGATCGAGACCGGCTGGCAGCCGCAGGTCACTCTCGACGAGGGCTTGCGGCTTGCACTGTCGGCTTAGGACGCCTGAGCGCGCGAGAACCGCCGCAGCACCAATCCAACCGCGATCGCGCCCGCCAGCAGCGCGAGCGCCGTGATCGCCGTCGAACCGGCGCGAATGGTGAGGATGGCAAGCCCTGCGAGTACCAGGTTGAGCAGGAAGACCTCGCCGATCACCCGCGAGACCTCGAAGCCGTTGTCGGTGGCGCGCTGGTAGAAGTGCGTGCGGTGCGCCGACCAGAACGGTTCGCGCCGCGCGATGCGCCGAAACAGCGTGAGGGTGGAATCCGCGAGGTAGTAGGCCGCCAGCAACAGCGCCGCGGCCGGCTGCCCGTGCCAGGCGAGTTCGAGCAGGCACCATCCGAGCAGGAGGCCGATCGGCAGGCTGCCGACATCGCCCAGGAACACCTTTGCGATCGGACGGTTGAACGGCGCGAAGCCGAGCATGCCGCCGCACAGCGTCGCGGCGATCAGCGCGGCCGGCCATGACACCTCACCGAGCCATCCGAGCAGCAGCAGCGCCGCGGTGACCGGTACCACCTCCACCACCGTCATCAGGTCGAGCCCGTCCATGAAGTTGACGAGGTTCACGAACCAGACGCCGGCGAGCAGGATGAGGCCGCGCTCCAGCGCGAGCGGCAGCGCAGGCACGATACGCGCGGTCTCGGGCGCGGTGAACACGACGGCGCCGACGGCGGCGGCCTGCAGCACGAGCCGCACGAGCACCGGCAGCGACATGATGTCGTCGGCAAGGCCGACCAATGCGATCAGCACCGTCGCGCCCAACAGCGCGGAAGGGATCGCGACGTTCGCCCACGCCGCCCAGATCGAAGCAACCAGCAGCGTCGCGGCGATCACCGCGATGCCCGCACCCTGCGGGGTCGGGATGCGATGCGAGGAACGCGCATTCGGCCGCGCCAGTGCGTAGCGTTGGAGCAGGGGACGGCTGATCCAGGTGACGAGGGCCGAAATCAGCGCGGCGATCGCGACGGCAAGCAGCGACGGCGCGGCTGCGAGAGCATCGGTGGCCGGGTTCACTCCGGTACCCCGAGCGGCGCCGACCCTTGTGCGGCTTTCTCCGCGCTGAGGATCCAGACGAGGCCGCCGAACGCGCCGACGATGAACGAGACCGCACCGAACAGCAGCGAGACGTTGACGCCTTCGTTGGCGGCAAGCCCGGCGAAGCCGAAGGCCAAGCCCATGGTCGCCTCGCGCACGCCCCAGCCGGCGATCGAGATCGGCATCAAGGTGATCAGCATGACCGGCGGGACGAGCAGGAAGACCTGGGCGAAGCTGACAGGTGCGGAGATCGACTGCACCACGCACCAGGCGATAACGACGGCGAGCACGTGAATGGCGAGCGACAGGATCGCGATCGTCGGTCCGCGCGAGCGGCTGAAGATCACGCGGTTCGCGATCACGGCGCAGGCGTGAATGTGATGCGTGGCCCACCAGGTTTTCAGCCAGGGCCATTTCAGCGCGCCGAAAATCAGGAAGCCGAGGCCGCCCGCGAGCGCCGCAAGATCGACAAGCAGCAGTGCCGAGCGCCCGTGCGGATCGGTGATGAGATTGTAGCTCCAGGGCAGGCTCGCGACGATGATGATCGCAAGCGCGATCAAACCAATCGCGCGGTCGACGAAGATCGAGTAGGTCGCAGCGCGCCATCCGGCGCCGGCGCGCGCGACGAGCCACAGCCGGACCGCATCGCCGCCGATCGCCGACGGCAGTGTCTGGTTGAAGAATGCGCCGATCACGTTGTAGCGCATGGCCCGGCGAAGCTCGAGCGGTGCGCCGCATTCGGCGCTGATCTCGCGCCAGCGCAGCACGCCGACGAAGATTTGCAGGAAGGTGATCGCGATCGCCGTGCCGATCCAGAACAGGCTGGTCACGGTGAAACGCGAAAACAGTTCGGACAGATCGACCTTGCGCAGCGCCAGATAGAGCAGTGCCGCGGAAATCAGGATTTTGGCCGTCGACAGCAGGATTCGGCGCATCTCGCCCGCATGAACAGGGTTTGCGAAGATTTGTGGCAACCCGGCGCGTGGCACCGAATTCGGCCGCTTTGGTATGGTTTTGGCGCCGATCTTGCAATAGCTGTCGTGAAGAGAGCTGGCATCATAATGGGGCTATTGCGGCCCCCTCGACGCGGCGGCTAAACAGGTGCCGCGGGCTGAGGCGAAGGATCGCTCGGGAACAGGATGATGGATCAGGCGATTTTGGTCACGGGTGCCGCCGGCTTCATCGGCTTTCACGTCGCCCGGCAGCTCCTGGCTGAAGGCCGGCCCGTCATCGGGCTTGACAATCTCAACAACTATTACGATCCGGCACTGAAACAGGCGCGTCTGGAGCTATTGCGAAACGATCCCCGCTTCTCCTTCGTGCAGGCCGATCTCGCCGACCGTGAGACGATCGCGGCGCTGTTTGCGCGACATGAATTTGCCAAAGTCGTGCATCTCGCGGCGCAGGCGGGCGTGCGCTACTCGATCGACCATCCGCACGCCTACGCCGATTCCAACCTCCAGGGCTTTCTCAACGTGCTCGAGGGCTGCCGGAATAATGGCTGTCGTCATCTCGTCTACGCTTCGTCATCCTCCGTTTATGGCGCCAACACCAAACTGCCATTTGCCGTGCAGGACCGGACCGATCATCCCGTGAGCTTCTACGCCGCGACCAAGAAGGCGAATGAGCTGATGGCGCAGTCCTACAGCCATCTCTACCGGCTGCCGGTCACGGGCCTGCGCTTCTTCACCATCTACGGCCCGTGGGGACGGCCCGATATGGCCATGTTTCTGTTCGTGAACGCCATCATGGCGGGCAGGGCGATCCGGCTCTTTAACCATGGCAGGATGCGTCGCGACTTCACCTATATTGACGACGTGACCCGTGTAGTATCCAAGCTGATTGATCGCCTGCCCGCGGATGATCCGGCAGCCGCAAATGCGCCGTCCAAGATCTACAATGTCGGCAACCACCGCCCCGAGGAACTGATGCATGTCGTCGCTCTTCTGGAGCGGGAGCTGGGCCTGACGGCGAACAGAGAGCTGCTGCCAATGCAGCCTGGAGACGTGCTGGAAACGTTCGCGGATGTCGAGGATTTGATGCGCGACACCGGCTTTGCGCCGTCAACGCCGATCGAGCACGGAGTCCGTAATTTTGTCACCTGGTATCGGGACTACTTCAAGGTTTGAGATGACGATGGACAAACGCATTATCCCCCTGATCATGTGCGGCGGTGCCGGCACACGGCTGTGGCCGGCCTCGCGCGAGGTGCGGCCCAAGCAATTCCTGCCGCTGTTCGGCACCCGCTCGACCTTCCAGGACACGCTGCTGCGCGTCTCGGATAGCGCGCTGTTCGATCGTCCGATCGTCATCACCAATGCATCCTACCGTTTCATGGTGCTGGAGCAGCTGGCCGAGATCGGCATCGAGGCCGACGTGATCCTCGAACCGATGCGGCGCGACTCCGGGCCCGCGATCGCTGCGGGCGCGGTGTTCGCGCAGAACCGCGCCGCCGACGCGATCGTGCTCGCGCTCGCCGCCGACCATGTGGTGCAGGACAATGCCGCCTTCGTCGCCGCCTGCCGCGAAGGCCTCACGGCCGCGAGTGCCGGGCGCATCGTCACCTTCGGCGTTAAGCCGGAGCGGCCGGCAACCGAATACGGCTATATCAGCCCGGGCGAGGTGATCACCGGTGAGGTGCATGCGGTCGCGCGCTTCGTCGAGAAGCCTGACGCCGTGAAGGCTGCCGACTACGTCAACTCCGGCTATCTCTGGAACAGCGGCAACTTCATGTTCCCGGCCGCATTGCTGCTCGACGAATATCGCAGGGTCGACGCGGCGAGCGTGGATGCGGTCGCCAATGCGGTCACCCATGCCGGCCGCGATCTCGGCTTCGTGACGCTGGAGCCGCAGGCGTTCGGCTCGGCCAAGGCGATCTCGATCGACTATGCGGTGATGGAGAAGACCTCGCGCGCCGCGGTGGTGCCGGTGGCTTGCGGCTGGTCCGATGTCGGCTCCTGGCTTGCGGTGTGGGAGCTGTCGGAGAAGGACGCGCAAGGCAACGCCGCGCACGGCGCCGCGGTGTTCGAAGACTCCCGCAACTGCAACGTCACCACCGATTCCGCGCTGGTCGCGCTCGAAGGCGTCGACGATCTCGTCGTGGTCGCGACTGCGGACGCGGTGCTGGTCTCGCGCCAGAAGGATGCCAACGGCCTGAAGCGCCTGGTGACCAAGCTCAAGGCGGTCGCACCGAAGGTTACCGAGGAGCATCTCAAGGTGCACCGGCCCTGGGGCAGCTACCAGTCGGTCGACAATGGCGAGCGCCATCAGGTCAAGCGCATCGTGGTCAAGCCCGGCGGGCGGCTGTCGCTCCAGAAGCACCATCATCGGGCCGAGCACTGGATCGTGGTCCGCGGCGCTGCCCGGGTCACCGTCAACGAGACCGTGAAGACGGTGCACGAGAACGAGTCGATCTACATCCCGATGGGCGCGGTGCACCGGATGGAGAACCCCGGCAAGATCATGCTGGAGCTGATCGAGGTCCAGACCGGCAGCTATCTCGGGGAAGACGACATCATCCGGATTGAAGACGACTATCAAAGGTCGTAACCAGCACACTCCGAATCACGCGGCCCGGGCCGAAAAGGCGCTGTCTTTTGGCGCTAAGGCCCGGGGAACGTGTAACTTTTTGAATCAAATCGTGTCCGGCCCGCTATCTCGGTATTCGCCACAAATGTGGCGTCCGTGCTAGGAGTGGCCCGGGGTTTTGCGTTGAATCGGGGTTCGATCAGATGAGTTCCAGAGAGTCTGCACCTGCAAAAGCGGGCTTGCGCGTCGGCGTCATCGGCGCGGGCGTGATGGGTAGCAACCACGCGCGCGTGCTCGCGGGGCTTCCCGGCGTCAGCCTGGTCGGTGTGGTCGATCCCTCGCCGGCGCACCGGACCCGCACCACCGAGCTTGCCAACTGCCAGGGTTTCGAGACGCTCGATCAGCTCCTCGCCACGGGCGTCGATGCAGTCACGATCGCGGCGCCGACCCACCTGCATCACGAGGTCGCGCTCGCCTGCATCGCCAATAACATCCACGTGCTGGTCGAGAAGCCGATCGCCTCCACGGTTGCGGAAGGGCGCGAGATCGTCGCCGCCGCACAAAAGGCCGGCGTCACGCTGATGGTCGGCCATGTCGAGCGCTTCAATCCGGCGGTCGCCGCGGTCAAGCAGGCGATCGCGGGCGAGGACATCCTGTCGATCGCGATCACGCGTGTCGGCCCGTTCCCGCCGCGCATGTCCAATGTCGGCGTCGTGATCGATCTCGCCGTGCACGACATCGATCTGATCCGCTGGTTCACCGAATCCGACATCGTCGAGGTGCAGCCGCAATTGTCGAGCGCGATTGCCGAGCGCGAGGACATCGCGCTGCTCCAGTTCCGCACCGCCTCCGGCGTGCTCGCCCATATCAACACCAACTGGCTGACGCCGTTCAAGGCGCGCAGCGTCACGGTCGCGACCCGCGGCAAATACGTGATGGGCGATCTGTTGACGCGCCAGGTCACCGAATGTTTCGGCTTCAAGCCGGACGGCAGCTATTCGATGCGGCATTTGCCGGTCGGCCATGACGAGCCGTTGCGCGCCGAGCTGATCGCGTTCCTCAGGGCCGTGCGCCACGGCGAGACGCCGGCGGTGACCGGCGACGAGGGCGTCGCCAGCCTCGAAATCGCCACGCAGTGCCTCGAAACGCCATCGCGGCCCGCAGCCACGTCGTCGCCAGCCCGCACGGGCCCGCGCCGCGTCGCCGGCTGATCCTCTTCCCATGTCGACCGCTCAAACCTCGCAAGACAATCGGCAAGGCACCATGAACCAGCATCTGCGTTCCGATCCGATTCCCTTCATCGATGTCGGCTCGCAGCGCCGCCGGCTCGGCGCCTCGCTCGATGCGGCCGTTAAGCGCGTTCTCGACCATTGCCAGTTCGTCAATGGCCCGGAGGTCGCCGAGCTCGAGGCACAGCTTGCGGCCTATTGCGGCGCCAAGCACGTGATCTGCTGCGCCAGCGGCACTGATGCGCTTCTGATGGTGCTGATGGCGAAGAATGTCGGGCCCGGCGATGCCGTGCTGTGTCCGTCGTTCACCTTCATTGCGACCGCTTCGCCGGCGGCGCGGACCGGCGCGACGCCGGTCTACGTCGATGTCGACGAAGCGACCTTCAACATGAGCCCCGAGTCGTTGAAGCGCGGCATTGCGACCGCCCGGAAGGCCGGCTTGAAGCCCGTCGCGGTCATCCCTGTCGACCTGTTCGGACAGCCTGCCGATCACGATGCCATCGCCGAGATCGCCAAGGCCGAGGGCCTGTTCGTGCTCGATGACGCCGCGCAGGGGTTTGGCGCGAGCTACAAGGGCCGCAAGCTCGGCACCCTGGCGCTCGCCACCACGACCAGCTTCTTCCCGGCAAAGCCGCTCGGCTGCTTCGGTGACGGCGGCGCAATCTTCACGGATGATGACGAACTCGCCGCCACGCTGCGCAGCATCCGCGTGCACGGGCAGGGCGTGGACAAATACGACAACGTCCGGCTCGGCCTGACCGGCCGGCTCGACACCATGCAGGCCGCGATCCTGATCGAGAAGCTGACAATTTTCGACGACGAGATCGCCGCCCGCAACAAGGTCGCGGAACGCTATGCGCGCGGCCTGTCCAACGTCGTCACCGTGCCGCGGCTTGCGCCCGGCTGCACCTCGGTCTGGGCGCAATATACCATCCGCCTGCCCAAAGGCACCGACCGGGACGGCTTTGCCGCTGCGCTGAAGGCTCAGGGCGTGCCGACCGCGATCTATTATGCGAAGTCGATGCATCAGCAGACCGCCTACAAGCAGTATCCGGTCGCGGACGGGGGCCTTCCTGCCTGCGAAAGTCTGTCGGAGGACGTCATCAGCCTGCCGATGCACCCCTATCTCGACGAGGCCGCCCAGGAGCGAATCATCGCGGCAGTGCGCGGCGCGCTTTCAACCTGATTTCGCCGTTTTGCTGCGCCGCCTCTTGCTCTAGAAGAGACGCATGCTCGGACGGATCTTCACGGTTGGCGGCTATACGCTGCTCTCGCGGCTGACGGGATTTGCCCGCGACATCATGCTCGCGGCGATCCTGGGCGCCGGCCCCGTGGCCGACGCCTTCTTCGTGGCGCTCCGACTGCCCAATCACTTCCGCGCGATCTTTGCCGAGGGCGCCTTCAACGCCGCCTGGGTGCCCGCCTATGCCCACGTCCACGGCGAGCGCGGGGAGGCGACCGCAAGACTGTTCGCCGACCGCATCTTCACGCTGCTGCTCGCCTCGCAAGTCGTGCTGCTGGTCGTCGCCTGGCTGTTCATGCCGCAGGCCATGAGCATCCTGGCGCCCGGCTTCAGCGAGGACGCCGAGCAGCGCAGGCTCGCGATCGAGCTGACCCGGATCACCTTTCCCTATCTGCTGCTGATCACGCTGGTCACGCTCTACGGCGGCATGCTCAACGTGATGCAGCGCTTTGCCAGCGCCGCGGCCGCGTCAATCTTCCTCAACATCTCGATGATGATGACGCTGGCGCTGGCCGCCTGGTTTCCCAATGCGGGGCACGCCGCGGCCTGGGGCGTCCTGATCTCCGGTTTCCTACAATATTTCCTGCTCGCCGGCGATCTCGCGCGCCATGGCGGCCTGCCGCGCTTTGCACCGCTTAGGCTGGACGAGGACGTCCGGAGTTTCTTTAGGGCGCTCGGGCCTGCGACGCTGGGCTCGATGGGCACGCAGGTCGCGCTGTTCGCCGACACCATTATCGCGACGTTCCTGCCGGTGGGCGCGTTGTCCGCGCTTTATTACGCGGACCGCCTTAACCAGTTGCCAATCGGCGTCATCGGCATTGCCATCGGCACGGTGCTGCTGCCAGAGATGTCGCGGCGGATCACGGCCAACGATCATGACGGCGCGATGAAGTCGCAGCGGCGCGCTTTCGACTTCACGCTGCTGTTCTCAGTGCCGTTCGTGGCTGCCTTCACAACCGTGCCCGATGTCATTGTGCGCGCGATGTTTGCGCGCGGGGCCTTCTCCAAGGCCGATGCCGCCGCTGCTGCCGCAACCCTGGCGGCCTACGCCGTTGGTCTGATCCCATTCGTGATGATCCGGAGCGCAGTGGCGACCTTCTATGCCCGCAAGGATACAGCGACACCGGTCCGGGCCATGCTGAGCGGCGTTGCAATCAATGTCGCCTTGAAACTTGCGTTGATGGGGACGCTTGCCCAAATCGGACTTGCGCTGGCGACTGCCGCTGGCCAGTGGACCAATCTGCTGCTGTTGTTCGCTTTTGCGGTGCGGCGAGGCTACCTCGAATTCGACAAGGCGCTGACCTCTTCGCTCGCCAAATTCGCCGTGACCGGCCTGATCCTCGCCGCCGGCCTGTGGCTGACCGCGCATTTTGGCGCAATCTATTTCTCGACCATGCCAAGCTTCCGGGACGAAATGACGCTGGCGCTGCTGATAATCACCGGCACCTTCATCTACGCCTTCTGTATCCTCGTCCTGTTCGGGCGGGGCTGGCTGTTCTCGCTGGTGCGCAACTAGTTTTTGTCGTCAAGCCGTTTGCCTTGCCACTTTTTCCACGGCAATATGCGGCAAAACAACCACGGGAAGATAAAATGGCTGCTCCCATCAAGTTCGGCGTTGGCCAAAGCGTGCTGCGCAAGGAGGATGACGCACTCATCCGCGGCAAGGGCCGCTATACCGACGATTACGCGCCGCAGGCCGCACTTCGCTGCCTGATGCTGCGTTCGCCGCATGCGCATGCCAAGTACACCATCGATGCGAGCCGCGCCCGCACGCTGCCAGGGGTCGCGCTGATCCTGACCGCCGACGACGTCGGGGATCTCGGCAATCTGCCCTGCCTGTTCAATCTCGAGACCGATCCGTTCACCGGCCCGCCTTACCCCATCCTCGCCAAGGACGAGGTGCGCCATGTCGGCGATTCCATCGCCTTCGTCGTCGCCGAGACCATCGACCAGGCCCGCGACGCGATCGAGGCGATCGAGGTCAAATGGAGCCCGCTGCCGGCGGTGACCGGCGTCGTCAACGCCGTGAAAAAGGGCGCGCCGCAAGTCTGGTCGGACAAACCCGGCAATGCGCTGTTCGACGTCTCGATCGGCGACAAGGCCGCGACCGAAGCCGTCTTCGCGAAAGCGCATGCGGTCGCCGAGATCTCGATCGTCAATCCGCGCGTGGTTGCGAGCTTCATGGAGACCCGCGCGGCGGTCTGCGAATACGACGCGAAGAACGATCATCTGACGCTGACGGTCGGCAGCCAGGGCAGCCACCGTCTGCGCGATATCCTCTGCCAGAACGTGCTCAATATCCCAACCGACAAGATGCGGGTGATCTGCCCCGACGTCGGCGGCGGCTTTGGCACAAAACTGTTTCCGTACCGCGAATACGCCTTGCTGGCGGTCGCCGCGCGCAAATTGAAGAAGGCGGTGAAATGGGCCGCCGACCGCACCGAGCATTTCATGGGTGACGCGCAGGGCCGCGACAACGTCACCACCGCGAAGATGGCGCTCGCCGAGGACGGCAAATTCCTCGCCATGGATTGCGACCTGATGGGCGACATGGGCGCGTATCTATCGACCTTCGGGCCCTACATTCCCCATGGCGGCGCCGGCATGCTGCCGGGCCTCTACGACATCCAGGCCTTCCATTGCCGGGTGCGCACGATCTTTACCAACAGCGTTCCCGTCGACGCCTATCGCGGTGCGGGCCGGCCCGAGGCCGCCTATGTCATCGAGCGTCTGGTCGATGCCTGCGCGCGCAAGCTCGACATGACGCCTGACGCCATCCGCCGCAAAAACTTCATCCAGCCGAAGGCGCTGCCCTACAAGACCGCGACCGGCAAGGTCTACGATTCCGGTGACTTCGCAGCGCATCTGAAGCGGGCGATGGAGATCGGCGAGTGGAAGGAGTTTCCCAAGCGCGCCAAGCTCGCCAGGAAGAACGGCCTGATCCGCGGCATTGGCTTGGCGAGCTATGTCGAGGTCTGCGGCGTGATGGGGGAAGAGACCGCCAACGTCAGGCTCGATCCCAACGGCGACGTCACCGTCCTGATCGGGACGCAGTCGAGCGGGCAAGGTCACCAGACCGCTTACGCCCAGATCGTTGCAGAGCAATTCGGCCTGCCGCCCGAGCGCGTGCATGTCCGCCAGGGCGATACCGCCGAGATCGCGACCGGTCTCGGCACCGGCGGCTCGGCCTCGATCCCGACAGGCGGCGTCTGCGTGGAGCGTGCCACGGGCGAGCTGGGCAAGAAGCTGAAGGAAATCGCGGCGCAGGCACTGGAGGCCAGCGCCGGCGACCTCGAGATTTCGGGCGCCGCAATCCGCATCGCGGGCACCGACCGCTCGATCTCGTTTGCCGATCTCGCCAAGCGCCCCGGGGCTGATCCGTCGAAGATGAACGGCAGCGCAACCTTCGCCAGCGCCGACGGCACCTATCCCAACGGCACACATCTGGCGGAGGTCGAGATCGATCCGGCCACCGGCATCATCAAGATCGTCAACTATGTGATCGTCGATGATTTCGGCAAGACGCTCAATCCGCTGCTGTTGGCTGGGCAAGTGCATGGCGGCGCCATGCAGGGCATCGGCCAGGCGCTGATGGAGCAGGTGGTCTACGGCCCGAGTGACGGGCAGCTCATCACCGCCACCTACATGGACTATGCGCTGCCGCGGGCGGCCGACGGTCCGTCCTTCGTGTTCGAGACCGCCAACGTCCCCTGCAAGACCAATCCGCTGGGGGTGAAGGGGGCGGGCGAAGCCGGCGCGATCGGCTCCTGTCCGGCCGTCGTCAACGCCATCGTCGACGGGCTCTGGCGCGAGTACAAGATCGACCACATCGACATGCCGGCAACGCCGGAGCGGGTGTGGATCGCCATCAACGAGCACCATCGCCGTCACAGCCTCTAAGCCGCGATCTCCGCGGCGGGAATAAACGCCCGCCGCCGGGTTCTATCCTTGGATGGCCCACCCCCAGACCTCTGCGAGCCGGAGAAACTAGCCGATGAAACGGACGATGATTGTCGTGAGCACCCTCTTGCTGGGTGCGGGCGCCGTGATGGCGCAGCAGGAGATTGCGGTTCAGCAGGACAATCTGATGCGCTCCCAGGCCAAGAGCCTGTACACGATCATCCTCAAGATGACCAAGGGCGATATCCCCTATAACCAGAAGGTCGTCGACGAGGCGATCGCCAATCTGGAGGCCGATGTGGCCAAGATCGCCAAGACCTTCGAGGTCAATCCCAAGCAGGACGTGGTGAACGCCACCTACGGCGCGTCACCAAAAGTCTGGCAGAGCAAGGCCGATTTCGACTCCAAGATCCCGCCGGTGCAGAAGGCGATCGCCGACGTCAAAGGCAAGATCACGGATCTCGCGAGCCTCAAGGTCGCCTATACCGCGATGAACGACCGTTGCACCGACTGCCACGAGACGTATCGCCTCAAGCTGAAGTAGCGGCACGCACGACACCACAAGTTCAGCGTCATCGCCCGCGAAAGCGGGCGATCCAGTACGCCGTGGCAGTGCAGGGACCGTTTGACGTCTCTGGAATACTGGATTCCCCGCTTGCCGCCTTCGCTAAAGCTTCGGCGCCCCGAGACCGCAAGCCCCAGCGTAGCCTTGGCGTAGCCGGGTCGCGGGGAATGACAGCCATGGAACAGGCAGCAGCAAATTCTATTTGCAAGGCCTGACGGATCGCTGTCAGAGCGGCTATCTTCGATTCCAGCCGCCGCGTTGATGCGAGCTGTCGAATGCGGGCGCATCTCGCTCCTGACTGCCTCACGACGTTCGGAGTTCCAACGCACGGCGAGGATCTGCATCAAGAACAGCGAGACAGGCCATGGCAAAACCGTTTCCGTCGAAGACCCACATCGGCAACCATATGCTGCATCCCGAAACGCTGATGCTGACCTATGGCTATGATCCGCAACTGTCGGAAGGCGCCATCAAGCCGCCGGTCTTCCTGACTTCGACCTTTGTGTTTAAAACGGCGGAAGACGGACAGGACTTCTTCGATTTCGTCTCCGGCCGTCGCGAGCCGCCGGAAGGGATGGGCGCCGGCCTCGTCTATTCGCGCTTCAATCACCCCAACAGCGAAATTGTCGAGGACAGGCTCTCGATCTACGAACGCACCGAGAGCTGTGCGTTGTTCTCATCCGGCATGGCGGCCATCGCGACCACGATCCTGGCTTTCGTCCGCCCTGGCGATGTCATTCTGCACTCCCAGCCGCTCTATGGCGGGACGGAAACTTTGCTGACGAACACGCTTGCACGTCTCTCGATCGGCGCCGTCGGCTTCGCCGATGGTGTCGACGAGGCCGTGGTCAGGCAGGCCTCGGAGGAGGCCGTGCGGAAGGGCCGGGTCGCGATGATTCTGATCGAAACCCCCGCCAATCCGACCAACGGCCTGGTCGACATCGCGATGATCCGCCGTGTTGCCGAGGACATCGGAAAGACCCAGGGACACATTCCGATCATCGCCTGCGACAATACGCTGCTCGGACCGGTGTTTCAGCGGCCGATCGAGCACGGCGCGGACCTTTCGCTGTATTCGCTGACCAAATATGTGGGCGGTCATTCCGACCTGATCGCGGGCGCCGCGCTCGGTTCGAAGGCGATGATGAAAGGCATCAAGGCGCTCCGGGGCGCCATCGGCACCCAGCTCGATCCGCACTCCTGCTGGATGATCAACCGGTCGCTCGAGACGCTGAGCCTTCGTATGGAAAAAGCCGATGTGAACGCGCGCCTCGTGGCGGACTATTTGCGCGATCACCCCAAGGTAGCCAAGGTTCATTACCTTGGTCATCACGAGGAGGCTTCGCCGGCCGGACGTGTGTTCGCGAGGCAATGCCTCGGCGCGGGATCGACGTTCTCGTTTGACATCGTCGGCGGCAAGGAGGCGGCGTTCAAATTCCTCAACGCGCTGCAGATCCTCAAGCTGGCGGTGAGCCTTGGCGGCACGGAATCGCTTGCGAGCCTGCCCGCAACCATGACCCATTCCGGTGTTCCCGCCGACATCAGACAGAAAATCGGCGTCCTCGATTCCACGATCCGGCTGTCGATCGGCATCGAGCACCCGTCGGATCTGATCGCGGACCTCGCGCAGGCGTTGAACGCGGCTTAAGCGCGCGGCGGTTGCTCCGAGATTGGGGCAGACGCGGGGGCTCGTCGGGCGTTAATGTCGGCCTTTGACCCAAAGCGATCGCCCGATCATCGGCGCCGTCGCGCAGCCAAGGTCCGGCCTCTGATGAGCGACCCCTCTGCCCGACTGACGCAACTTCGCGCGCGGGTCATCGAGCTGGCGCGGGCCCAGGACCCATACGCTCGCATCTTTGCGGGCAAGGACTTTCGGCGCGACTACGTGGCCGCTCGCACGGTCGCTTGGAGCATGCTGTTCGAGGATATGCGCGATACGACCAGCCGGGTGCTCGAGATCGGCTCCAAGGAGGGGCGATCTGCCGTGTTCTGGCTCGAGTTCTTCGCCGGCGCAGACCTCACCTGCGTCGACCTCTTCGACGAGGAATATACCGACCGATTCGACCGTAACCTTGCCGCCTATGGCACGCGCCTCCGCAAGATCGCGGGCACCTCGATCAAGGCGCTCGGCACCCTGCGCGAAGAGAAGGCGGTGTTCGATTTCATCTATGTCGACGGCAGCCATCAGCGCGACGACGTGATGATCGATTGCCTCGGTGCCTGGCGCCTGCTGCGCGATGGCGGCGTGATGTTGATGGACGACTACACCTGGATGCCGGACAATCCCGAAGCACAACGTGTCGCGCCCGCGGTCGACACCTTCCTCGCCTGGCACCCCGATGCCGAAGTGATCCTCAAGAGCCACCAGGTCGCAGTGCGGAAGCGTCCCGTCTGAGACTTTGCGCCATCCGGGCTATTGGGCGCACATTGCACCAGCCCGGAATCGAAAAGGCCAGGCGCCCCCTCCAGCGCCCGGCCTTTCCGCGAGGAAGCAGTTGGTCGCTTACTTGGTCACCTGACCGCGGATCTCGCCGCCCGGATTGGCCGCGGTGTGGATGTTGACGTAGAGCTTGCCGGCGAGGAGATCGGCGGCCTGCGCATCGGTCAGCGTCGCGCTGCCCTCGACCGGGCTCGAGGTGGCATTGGGGATTGCAACCGCGACGCCGGCGTTCTTGCCGGTCTCGGCGGGGCCGTGGAAGTGGGCGGCGGTGGCGGGGCCGGAGAGTCCCGAATAGGTCACCTTCCAGGAGAGTTTCTTGCTGGCGGCGTCATAGTCCAGATCGGCCGTGCCGGTGCCGCTGGTGGTCGTGGCAGGCACTTCGGCCTTGCCGTCAAGCGTCGCCTTCAATTTCTCCGCGCAGGCCGGACCGGCAAAAGCGATGGCCGCTCCGAGTGCAAGCGTGACAAAAACGGGCTTGTTCATGGTCGTCTCCCTGTTGACGTCTGATGGTGTCAATCTGCAAACAGTGCGGGTTTGATTTTATTCCCGCCGACGGATCAAGCCATCTAAATTATTCGTGGCTGGAGCGGCCGCGAACTGACCCGTAAATTGGTTTGATCTGGATGGAATGCCTCAATGCTGCGACGAACACTGCTTGCCGCCCTCCTTGCCGCCGTCGCGGCATTCGGCGCCTATTGGTGGCTGACGGCGCCGGCTGCGCTGGCGGTCCCGCTGCCGTCCCGCGCGCCTGATCTTGCCAACGGGCAGGAGATATTCAACGTCGGCGGCTGCTCGTCCTGCCATGCCGTGCCCAACCAGCCCGACCGTCTGCGGCTCGGCGGCGGCCTGCCGCTCGGCTCGCCGTTCGGGACGTTTTACGCTCCCAACATTTCCCCTGATCCAACCGACGGCATCGGGCGCTGGCGCGAGGCCGATTTCGTCAGCGCCGTGATGCGGGGCGTTTCGCCGGAGGGAACGCATTACTTCCCGGCACTTCCCTACGCGTCCTATCATATCGCGAAGCTGGACGACGTTCGGGATCTCTTCGCCTATCTGAAGACCTTGCCGGCCGTGCCGGGCAGGGTGCGCGATAACGACCTGCCGTTTCCTTTCAACATCCGCCGCAATGTCGGCATCTGGAAATTGCTGTTCATGGACGGCAAGCCGTTCGTGCCGGATGCAACGCGCTCGCCGCAATGGAATCGCGGCGCCTATCTCGTCAATAGCTTCGGCCATTGCGCGGAATGCCACAGCCCGCGCAATGTCCTCGGCGGCATCATCACCGCGCAGCGCTTTGCCGGCGGCCCCAATCCGGAAGGCGAGGGTTGGGTGCCCAACATCACGCAAAAGGGCATCGGGGAATGGAGCGAGAAAGAGATCGCTGATTTTCTCGAAACCGGCGAGATGCCCGAAGGCGACAGCGCGTCAGGCGCGATGCGGCCGGTCATCAAGAATCTGGCGCAGCTCACGGCGCAGGATCGCGCCGCGATGGCGGCCTATCTGAAGTCGCTGCCGCCGGTCGATGGGCCGACGCCGCCAAAACGCAAGCAAGGTGGCGCCTGAGGCCGGACCTTGCCGATTGACACGAGGTGGTTGCACCCCCATCCTTGCTGCCGAACGGGAATTGGAATTGCGTGACGATGGGGTGTCGAGTCTTTGCGCGATTGCGGCTGATCGTTTCGACGCGTGATTTCGCCGGGCCCGACGGCACGCGACTCGCGGCTCAACCGTTCGGTTGAGATGGCGCGTCCGCCAAAACTCCCGACGGTGCTGGATCTGCGTTTTCTGACGCTCTTCAGGGCCGCTCTTGGTGAGGAGCCGGCGGCGATCGACGCCTATCGCGCCTGGCGCGCGTCCGAGCCGCTCGATGCGGCCGACGAAGTGGTTTACCGGACCATGCCGCTCCTCGTGGCCACGGCCGACCGGGCCGGAATCGCGGATGCCGACACCAAACGGATGCGCGGCGTCGTCAAGCATGTGTGGTTGTCGAACGCGACGCGGGTCCGCGATCTCGTCGAGGCCAATACGGCGCTCGAAAACGCCGGCATCGCGGCGCTGCTGATCAAGGGCGGTGCGCTGTTTGCGCGCGACGAGAGCTACATGGCGAAGCGCATGACGGGCGATTACGATCTCCTGGTTCGCCGCAAGGATGCGGCCCGCGCGATCGAGGTGCTGCGGCAGGCGTCGTTTCGCAGCTATGGCATGAAAGTCGAGCTGTTCTCGGAATCCGACTTCGATCGCGACATCCATGCCGTCGCGATGTCGCGGGCCGGGTTCGGCCGCGCGATCGATCTGCACTGGCGTGCGATTTTCTGGCTCGATGACGACAGCTTCACCGAGGAGCTGTTCACGACCGCCGAACCAGCGACGTTGCTGACGCATGATCTGCTGATCCCGGGTCTGGCCGAACATCTGGCGATCGCCGCCATGCGGCCTGAACCCGAGGACCAGAAGGAGATCGTCTTCCGCGCGCTCGAGATCGTGCATGTGCTGCAAAATTACGGCGGCAAGGTCGATTGGGAGCGGTTTCGCGCGCTCGTCACACGGTATGGCGGCAGCCTGTTTGCCGCCCAGTTGCTGGATGTCGTCGCGCGGGAAACGCAGGGTCTCGTGCCGGCAGGACTGGTTGCGCAGCTCTGGAGCTATAGCCCGCCGCGAAGCGCGATCGAGATCTCCGTTCGGAAGGTGCCGGCGGGGCAGCGCTCGTCGTGGCAGCATTTCCTGGTCGCGTTCTTCGCCGCGCTGCGTGCGCAATTCAAGGCGCCATTTCTGCGAAGCGATTGGCCAAGGCTTCCCGGCGCCGCCGTCGCGGCGCTCGATGCTAGTGCTGCGCATTTTCCCGTCTTCAAGGGCGCGGTCCTCGCGCGGCTGTGGCGGCAGGCGGCCGCACCGGTCCATCCATTGCAGGGCGCGGACGTCTGGTTCGGACACGGCTTTTCCATTCCGGAGGAGGAGGGACGGTGGACGGACCGCGGGTTCGCCACGATCGAGGCGAGCGTCGATGCGCCGGCCCAAACCTCCGTGATCGTGGAGCTTGCGGTCGTGCCGTTCCTGCCCCCGGATAACGAGCCGTTCCGCTTCGAGGCCTACGCCGGTACCGGCGGCAAGCTGCAGGTAAGAGCAGGACGTGAAGACCCTATGCCGTTCAGATTTTCACTGAACGCGAAGGTGGTCGGCTCGGCGCCGCGGAAAATCATCGTCGCGCTGCGGATGCGCGACGCCAAGCGGCCGAGCGACATCGGTCATTCGATCGATCCTCGCCTGCTCGGGCTGTTCGTGAAATCGGTCTCGATCAACGGCGCGCCGGTCTTCACTCCGGCGGGCGCCGCGCCTTGATGGCCTTGCGCAGCGCCATCAGTGCTCGAGATCTTGCGCCTCGGTATTGGTGCGGCCGCCATTGCCGAGCTGGAGCCGGCGCCGGACGACGATATCGTCGACATGCGCGGTTTTGAGGCCGCTCTGCTTGGCGCGGCCGAGCCACGCGATGAAGAACGTCGCGGGCAGCGTCTCATCGAATGCATCGATCCGGTCGAGCGCGGCGCGGCGGATCAGCATGCATTGCTTGAGCTCGCCCGGCATGATCTCGAGGGCCGGCATGAGGCGCTGGCGTTGGTCTTCCGGTACGTCGGGGCTGACGAACTGCTGCACCTTGCCGAACACGGCCTCGACGTCGCTGTGATGTTCGAGCAGTGCCGATTGCAGCTCCAGCTTGCGCGGAGTCCAGAGGTCGTCCGCATCGCAGAACCCGATGAGCTCGCCGCGCGCCATCGCCAGGGCCCTGTTGACGGCAATGGCCTGGCCGCTGTTGTTCTGGGCGAGCGCGACGATGCGGTCGCCGAACCGGTCGAGAATGCCGCGCGTGCCGTCGATCGACCCGTCGTCGATGACGATGACCTCGCCGGGCGGGACTGTCTGGCCGAGCACGCTCTCGATCGCCTCGGCAATGTAGGCCTCGGCGTTGTAGGCGGCGATCACCACGGAGACCTGCATGTCGGCGTAGCCTCAGAGCCGTTCCAGTTGGCGGGCGAAGGCGGAGGGAATGTCCATCGGCGCGGTGCCGGTGTCGGCGAAGAACACCGGTGCGAGGCCTGCGATCCGCGCGACCTTGTCGGCGATCACGTTGGGCCATCCCGGCAATTCGTAGGCCGTGGTCGGCAGCAGCGCGCGAAACGCGTCCGACTGCCGGGCCGGCGCGAATTGGGGCGATGCCGCGCCGCGCCTGCGGGGGATGAAGATCGCGCGCAGCCGGCCGCCGCCGATCCGGTTCCCGAGATCGGCAAGGCTCAGCTCGTGGCGCGGCTCGCCGTTGAAGTCCGAGACCGGCGTGGTCTCGCCGATGAAGCTTTGAAACGTGTCGACCAGGGCAGGGCGCAGCCGCGCGGAGCAGAACAGCGGTTCGATCTGTCCGGTCTCGCTGTCGACCGCGACAAAATCGTCGCCCGCATAGTGCCAGCCGGCCTTCGCGCAGGAGAGCGTCGCGGTGGTCTTGCCGCTGTGGCCTTCGCCGGCCAGCAGCGTGAACCCCGCCGTGCTTCCGACCGCCGCGGCGTGAACGGCACACCAGGGCGTATCGTGCATCATGGCATGGATCAGCGAGATCGCCGGACGGCTGCGGATCCAGGGCGGTGCCTCGCCCTTGGGCAGCCACGCGATGCCGTGCCGTGCGACCAGGTCGATCGCGAACAGCACGGGAATGACGGCCGGCTGCCATACCGAATAGATCCCGTCCTCGATCAACAGGCGCGGGCGCTCGGCGGCTTCCGGCACCAGCGCGGAGAGATCATGGTCGGCGGCGGTGATGAAGCGCAGGTCGAGATCGAAATTGCCTGGTGCGCGCAGGATGTAAGCGGGCAGGAACGTGCCGGCCAAATCCTGCGAGGCAAATTCGAGACGCAAGCCGAACGGGCCGCAGCGGGCGTAGGCTTCGATCGGCTCCGATGCCGCTCTGGCGAAAACCGCCGTGATCTGCTGCCGGATGAGACCGCTAGCCTTCATGGGGCTCGCGGAGCGGCCAGCCTTCGTCGCCGGCGTCATGCACGGGATCCATCAGCAAGAGCTCCCGCAGATTGTCGAAGCGCTGGAATTCCGGGGCGGCGAATTCGTCCTTGAGCACCGGCGACCATCTCTCGGCGCGCGGATCGGCCTCGCCATTCGCGATGAGGCCTTCCGCCAGCATGCTGTCGATGAAGGCTTGCACCTGCTGCGCAATGGAGGCGGGATCGCCGCCGGTCGCGGCGGCACATGCGCTCGCGATCTCCTCAACCGTTCGGCCGGCCTTGATGCCGAGCCAGACCTGGGCGGCGCTGCCGTCGAGGTTGTAGTAGACGCCGTTCTGATAGTTGGCCAACACCACTTCACTATCAAACTGCTGGCTGATCAGCAGCGGCACCGAAACGGTGAGGGCCATGACTTGCTCAGTACTCACTTCAATTCCAAGAACCGCAATTCCAAGGGCCGCACGCTAGCATAGGCGTTCGGCTGCGAGAACTGCGCCAATTGCGACAATTCCGGGCAGCTAGACCGCCCCGAACGCCTTGAAGGTGATGATGGTGAGGGTGTCCTGGATGCCGGGCAGCACCTGCACCTTCTCGTTGATGAAGTGGCCGATGTCGGTGTCCTTGTCGACGTAGAACTTCACCAGCAAGTCGTAATGGCCGGCCGTGGAGTAGATCTCGGAAGCGATCTCGGCCTCGGCAAGCGCATTCGCGACCGTATAGGACTGGCCGAGCTTGCATTTGATCTGGACGAAAAAGGGAACCATTGCAGTCACTCCGAAGTCATATCTGGCGGGCTAATAGGCCAAAATCGGCCGGATTTAGCAAGCGAACTTGCTGCCTCCGGGCGCAAGCAAACTTGCTGCCTCCCGGCATGCGCGGTAGGACGGATCATGGCCCCGAACCAGCGGAAAATCGCCCCATGACGACGCCCGTGGCGCTCACCATCGCCGGCTCCGATTCGAGCGGTGGCGCCGGTATCCAGGCGGATCTGAAGACCTTTGCCGCGCTCGGCGTCTACGGCGCCTCTGTCATCACGGCACTGACGGCGCAGAACACAAAAGGCGTCACCGGCATTCACGCGGTGCCGGCCGATTTCGTCACCGCACAGATCGATGCCGTGTTCTCCGATCTCGACGTCGGCGCGGTGAAGATCGGCATGGTGGCGCAGGCCGCCAGCATCGATGCGATCGCAGCCGCGCTGTCGCGCTGGGCACCCCGCCACGTCGTGCTCGATCCCGTCATGGTCGCAACCTCCGGCGATCGCCTGCTGGCGTCCGACGCCGTCGACGCCCTGCGCACGAAGTTGATGCCGCTGGCTTCGGTGATCACACCCAACCTGCCGGAGGCTGCCGCTCTGCTCGACGAACCCGTCGCGCGAACCGAGGCCGACATCGAAGGCCAGGGGCGCCGCCTGCTGGCGCTCGGCTGTCGCGCGGTGCTGATCAAGGGCGGCCACGGCGAGGGCGCCGAGAGCACCGACTATCTCGTCAGCGCCGAAGGAACGATCGCGCTCGCCGCGCCACGCGTCGCCACCCAAAACACCCATGGCACCGGCTGCTCGCTGTCCTCAGCGGTCGCGGCGGGGCTTGCCAAGGGCGAGGATCTCGAGGGCGCCGTGCGCAACGCCAAGGCCTGGATCAGCGCGGCGATTGCGGCCGCCGACCGCTTCAGCGTCGGCCACGGCCACGGGCCGATCCATCATTTCCACAGGTTTTACTGACGTCGGCTTCGCGCGCTGCGTCGGCTCCCGTCGTTAACCAGTAAGGCCATGTCCCTCCGGGTTTTGCGGAGGCCTGTGCGGCGCCATGTCGCCTGATTGTCGCATGCGACTGATATTCGCGGGGAGAGCGAGGCGAGGTTTGATTCGTTATCTGAGGGTGCCTCAAAGGTTCAATCGGTCATCCCCCTGTCACGGGATATTGTTACAGGCTGTCGCATGGGAAGTTACGATGTGAGTGACGAGAGCCCTGAAAGGCGCTTTCGCACCTTGTTCATCTCCGACGTTCATCTCGGAGCCCGCGGTTCGCAAGCCGACCTTCTGCTGGACTTCCTGCGCTTCCACGACGCCGATACCATCTATCTCGTCGGCGACATCGTCGACGGCTGGGCGCTGAAATCGAGCTGGCACTGGCCACAATCGCATAACGACCTGGTTCAGAAGCTTTTGCGCAAGGCGCGCAAGGGTGCCAAGGTCATCTACATCCCCGGCAATCACGACGAATTCCTGCGCAACTATTACGGCACGCATTTCGGCGGGATCGACGTCGTCGAGAACACCGTCCACACCGGAGTGGACGGCAAGCGCTATCTCGTCATCCACGGCGACATCTTCGACCTCGTGGTGCAGAACGCGCGCTGGCTCGCCCATCTCGGCGACAAGGCCTACGACTTCGCGATCCAGATGAATCGCTTCGTCAACTTCTTCCGGCGCATGTTCAAAGTGCCGTACTGGTCGCTGTCGCAATGGGCCAAGCAGAAGGTCAAGAACGCCGTCAACTATATCGGCGCGTTCGAGCAGGCGCTCGCCGCCGAGGCGCGCCGCCACGACGCCCACGGCGTGATCTGCGGCCACATCCACTACGCCGTGATCCGCGACGAGGGCGGTATCCGCTACATGAACTGCGGCGATTGGGTCGAGAGCTGCACGGCGCTGGTCGAGCACGACGACGGCCGTTTCGAGATCATCACCTGGGCGGATCAGTTGCAGAAGGCGGTCCCGGTCGTGCCCGTGGCGGCAAGGGCAGCTTGATGCGCATCCTGGTCGCGACCGACGCCTGGCACCCGCAAGTCAACGGTGTGGTTCGGACGCTGACCAAGCTCGCTGACGCCGCCGAGGCGCTTGGCGTCGCGTTCACGTTCCTGACGCCGCAATCGTTCCGCACCTTCGCGATGCCGAGCTATCGCGACGTGCGTCTTGCGATGCCGCGGCCGGCGAAGATCGCGAAGCTGATCGAAGAGGCCCGTCCCGACAGCATCCATATCGCCACCGAAGGGCCGATCGGCTTAATGGTCCGCCGCTATTGTCGCCAGCGCAAGCTGCCGTTCACGACCAGCTTCCACACCCGCTTTCCCGAATATGTCCGTGCCAGGATGCCGGTTCCGGAATCCCTGATCTGGCGGGCGCTGCGCCGTTTCCACAGCAGCAGCCGGGCCGTGATGGCCGCAACGCCGGCGCTCGCCTGTGAACTCGGCGAGCGCGGCTTTACCAATGTCGTGTTGTGGCCGCGCGGCGTCGATACCAGCCTGTTCCACCCCCGCGCCATCGATCTCTGCCTGCCGGTGCCGGTGTTCCCGGTCGGCCGGGTCGCGGTGGAGAAGAATCTGGAGGCCTTCCTCGACCTCGATCTGCCCGGCACCAAGGTGATCGTCGGCGATGGGCCGGCGCGTGTCGCGCTCGAAGAGGCTTATCCGGATGCGATCTTCCTCGGCGAAAAGCACGGCGAGGAACTGGCGGACATCTACGCGGCGGCCGATGTCTTCGTGTTTCCGAGCAGGACCGACACGTTCGGCCTGGTCCTGCTGGAAGCGCTGGCGAGCGGCCTGCCGGTCGCGGCCTTCCCGGTGAAGGGGCCCCGCGACGTGATCGGCGATGCGCCGGTCGGCGCGCTGGATCACGATCTGCGCAGCGCTTGCTTCGCCGCACTCGACGTTTCAAGGCAGGCCTGTGTCGAATTCGCCGCCGATTATACCTGGGAGGCCTCGGCCCGGGCCTTCGTCGACAGCATTTTGGCGGTCGGCGCGGTGCTGCCCGGCCGGAACGGGGCGGATCTGGCGCGCTTCGTCGCCTGACGGGACAAAATCCTCTCGCTGAGGTGTCTTGCCCGCGCCTCATCAGCCGCGATAACATCGGCTATGACCGAACAGCCCCTTCCGATCGGCCCCGCCGATATCGACGCCGCAGCGCGCGTGATCGCGCCCTTCGCCATCCGCACCCCCCTGTTGTCCTTTCCCGTGCTCAATGAGCGCGTCGGCGCAAAGGTCTTCCTGAAGCCGGAGATGCTCCAGCGCACCGGCTCCTTCAAGTTCCGCGGAGCCTTCAACAAGGTGGCCTCGATCCCGCAGGACAAGCGCGCAGGCGGTGTCGTCGCGTTCTCCTCCGGCAACCACGCCCAGGGCGTGGCAGCGGCGGCGAAGATTCTCGACATGCAGGCGACCATCGTGATGCCTGCGGATGCGCCGCTCTCCAAGCGTGAGCGCACCAAATCCTACGGCGCCGAGGTCGTGCTGTATGACCGTGACCGCGACGACCGCGAGGCGATCTCGCGCGGCATCGCCGAGAAGCGCGGCGCGACGCTGGTCAGACCTTATGACGATCCGTTTGTGATCGCCGGCCAGGGCACCGCCGGCCGTGAGATCGCCGAGGACATGGCGAGCCTCGGCATTGCGCCTGACATCGTGGTGGCACCAGCCTCCGGCGGCGGCCTGATCGCGGGCGTCGCGACCGCGGTGAAGGCGCGTTATCCGCTGGCCCAGATCGTGGTGGCCGAACCGGAGGCGTTCGACGACCACAGCCTTTCGCTGACGGCAGGCCATCGCGAGCCGCATGCGCCCGCGGGCCGCACCATCTGCGACGCGCTGATGGCGCTGATCCCCGGCGAGATGACGTTTGCGATCAACAGCAAGCTCTTGGCGCGCGGCGTGACCGCATCGGACAAGGAAGTCGGCGCCGCCGTCGCCTTTGCCTATCGCGAGCTGAAGCTCGTGGTCGAGCCCGGCGGCGCCGTCGGACTCGCCGCGCTGCTTGCGGGGCGTCTCGACGTCGCCGGCAAGAACGTGGTCATCGTGCTCTCCGGCGGCAATGTCGACGCCGATTTGTTCGCCGAGCTTGTTGCGTGATTTTCTGAGATGAAGAAGGGGCAGAGCGTCGCCGCTCTGCCCCTTTATCGTGTGCGCTCAGGGCGCGATCAGTGCATGAAGCCGCCACGGCGATTGTTGCCGCTGTTCATGCTCGGCGCCTGATTCATCGACTGCCGGAAGTTGTTGCCGCCGCCGTTATCGATCCGGTTGGTCGTGTTGAACTGCGGACGGTTGTTCTGCTGGCTGTTTTGGACCTGCACCTTGTTCACCAGGTCGTTGTTGAGCTTGACGCCGTTGTTGATGCGGATCGGATTGCTCTGCGTCTGAACGTTGATCGGCTTCACGTCGATGTTCGAGCCAACCTTACCGATATTCACCGGCATGCTCACGATCTTGCCCGGGTTTCCGTTGGCATTGCCGGCATTGGGCGTGGTGTTGGTCGCCGGCAGCGTCACGATCTTGCCGATGCCGCCATTGTTCGTCGTGGTGTTGGTCGGCGCGGGCAGGGTCAAGATCTTGCCCGGGGTCTGCGACGGCGTGCCGTTCTGCTGGTTGCCCGCCGGCAGGTTGACGATCTGGCCGCCATTGCCGAGCTTGCCGATGACGTTGTTGTCGATCGGCTTCTGCACGACCGGCAGGTTGCCGTTCATCGTGCCGCCATTGCCCTGCTGCGTCAGCGGCATGTACTTGGGCTGGCCGAGATTGCCGATCTTGAAGGTCGGGTCGATATTCTGCGGGGCCAAAAACTTGGTCGCCTGCATCAGCGGGATCAGCTTCGGCTGCGTCTGAAGCTTCAGCGCGACTTGCGCATAGGGGCTGTTGCCGTAGCTGTCATAGAAGCTCTTGTAGCCGAGCGGCGAGTTTGCAAGCACCGCCTTGTGCCAAGCCTGGGAGAGCAGGAGGTTGGACAGCAGCCAGCGGATGTGATCGCACAGCGGGTCGTGCGGATACATCTGGATGAACTCCTGATAGTATTCGGGGCGACCTTCGGACAGCACATAGTCATAGGCCTGACGCGTGGAGCGGCTCGGCAAATTGGAGGCCATCTGCACCACCGGCGCGTTCACCGGCGCACGGTTGGCGGCGACAGCCGTGTCGCCGAAGAAAGTGAAGTCCGAGGTCAGCGACGAGCTCTCCCACGGGATCTGCGCGCCGCTGGTGGTCTGGTTGACCTCGAGACGCACGCGCTTGAACAGCTGCTCGATCGGCACATTGGGCTCGCGCGCGACGTTGAGGAAGGCCTGCGTATAGGGGCTATGGCCGCCGGTGCCGTCCTGCGCTTCCGCGCCCGGCGCTGTCGAATAGCCCACGATCGAGCCGTTCGGCGCATCGACAATGGCGAGGCCGCGGCCGGCGTCGTTGACGGTCGGGAACGGGTTGTTGCGGCAGGCATCGAGGATGACGATGCGCATGCGGCTCGGGATCGTCTCCAGCGTCGACATCACGTCGACGAGGCGAACCGAGTTGTTGATGAGCTCGGTCGGGCTGGAAACCTTCGCATCGACGGGAACGAGATAGTTCTCGCCGGCGAGCTGCACGCCGTGACCGGCGTAGTAGACCATCGCCACCGTGTTCGGACCACGCGCGGAAACCTTGGCCGAGAAGTCCTGCACCACGCGGAGCATGTCGTTCTGGGTCAGGTCGGTCGCGGCGACCACCTCGAAGCCGGCCGAGTTCAAAAAATGCGCCATCGACTGCGCGTCGTTATCGGGGTTGGCGAGCTGCGGCGCGTTCTGGTAGTTCGAATTGCCGATCACCAGCGCAACCCGCTGCTCCGGACCTTGCAGTGCGGTCGGGGCGGCCGGTTCGACCGGGGCAACTTGCGCGGAAACAGGGCCGCAGGCGAAGCCGACCAGGCTCCCCAGCAGGCCCGCATACATCAGGAAAGGCTTTAGGCGGAACATGGCGTGCTCCTTTGGCACTCATCTCGATACGAGATTGGTTGCGAGGAAGCTTGGCCGCGTTCGAGCCCTGGGTCCGTGATCGCGATCACCATGGTATGCTGCGTGATCTGAATCACGCTGGAACCAGCTATGGTTAAGCGCTCGCTTGCCGACTGCGCCGGTTTCGCCGGCGAAAGACACGTTTGGGGGATAGCTCGTCACATGCTGAAATCGATCGATCCGATCCTCACGCCCGATCTGCTCTGGCTGCTGGCCTCCATGGGTCATGGCGATGACCTCGTGGTCGTCGACGCCAATCACCCGGCAACGCACATCGCCCGAACGACGTCGTCGCAACGCCTGATCCAGTTGCCGGGCATGAGCATGGAGACCGCCGTCCGCGCCATCATGACGCTCTATCCGCTCGACGATTTCGATCCGGATCCGGTGCGCGTGATGATGCCCGTCGACGATCCCGACCGCGTCCCCGACGTGCAGCGCGCCGTGATGGCAGAGATCGAACGCTCCGTGGGCCGCCCGGTCGGCCGCGGCAAGCTTTCGAGACCGGATTTTTATCGCGCGGCCGCTGCGAGTTTTGGTGTCGTGCAGGTGGGGGACAGTCGCGGGTATGGATGCTTCCTGATCCGCAAGGGCGTGATCAGCTAGGGCAAGTTCCGGACGATTCGATTGGTCCGTGATCCCGCAATCGCTTTGCACTCGAATTTGAATGGCCTTCTCCTACTCGACTGTCTATCGTCAACTCATGTCCCGCCTTGTGTGTCTATCTGTTGCTATCATTCTGTCGCTGCTGTCGGTCGCAGCATCAGCTGCGCCAATCACGAAACGGCCGGCAGCGGCCTGGCATGGCTACGGCTTCCTGCCGGGCTATCGCCAGCCGCTCAGCAACAGCATTCCGCTCTATAAGCAGAAGGACGCGATGCGGCGCCTTTCGCGCAACGACCGCCGCCACTGGTACATTGACCCGGTCCCCCAATATTACGGCTGGGATGGCGAGTGGCGCTATTTCGGCCGTCCCGGCTTTGGCGGTGGCCGCTACAATGGCGGCAGCTTCGGTCCGTGCTGGACACGGACCCCGATCGGCGCGGTCTGGAATTGCGGGTGATCGGCTGATCTTCATATATCGGTCAAAACGAGCTTAGGATCCTTCGACGCGCTATAGGCGTCGCAGCATGCCCGGGACACGAGAGTGAGCGGAGCTGTTGCCCCACACTCCGTCATTGCGAGCGCAGCGAAGCAATCCAGACCGCCGCCGCGGAAAGATTCTGGATCGCTTCGCTGCGCTCGCAATGACGAGATCAGCAGCGCGCTTCCATCTATCGCCGTCACCCTGAGGTACGCGCCCTGCGGCGCAAGCGCGCGGCAGGGCAAGCCTCGAAGGGCGGCGGCCCGGCAGCATCTCGGCCGTTCATCCTTCGAGGCTCGGCTTGCAATGCGTTCGCATCGCAAGCCTCGCGCCTCAGGATGACGGAACTGGGAGTTGCGCTCGCCTTACGAGAAGAACGCGATCTTTTCCGCTTGGGTCATGCGGCGGAGCGGTGCCAGGGGATCGTTGGCGGGGGCGCGGGGCTTTTGCAGGATGCCGCTGGCGAGGATGGTCGCGCCGAGCGAGGCCTCGGAAAGGGGTGACGGCATCGGCAGCGTTGCGGTCGGTGCCATCTCCGGCGCCGGATGCTCCATCACCTCGGCGGCGGCCGCTGCGATGGCATCGGTGAGGCGCGCGAGCGATTCCATCGCGATCGGCGTCTCGGCTGCCTGCGGCTCTTCCGCGATCGGCTCCGGCGCGATCGGCTCCGGGATCTCGACGGCGATCGGCGCTGCGACCTCCGCGACAATCGGCTCCGGAATTGCGGCAGCCATCTCGACGGGCTCGACGATCTCGTCGAAGTCCGGATCGGGCGCGGCCATCTCCATTGCGATCTGCTCGAGCACCGCTTCGTCCTCGGCCTCCGCAGCCGCATCGAACGGAAGCTCTTCGGCCGTCTCCGCAAAGGCGGTAGGCTCGGCGAAGCTTGCTTCAATCGCAATGCCGCCCTCTTCAACCGCCGCATGGCTTTCGGCGACGATCTCCGGCTCGACGGCGACGTCCATCGCTGTAGCAACGGACATCGCTTCAACGACCCCGGCGGCTTCAACGGTGGTTTCAGGCTCAGGAGCCGCGGCGATGTCTTGCGGAGCCTCCGCCACCCACGGCGCTTCCTGCACCGGCGCCGGGGAGGGACGCGCCGCCGCCTGCGGCGCTGCGTCGCCGTCCGCGTCGGTCTGCTCGACCCGGTCCTTCAACAGATCGAATGCGGCCTTGAGGTCGGCGCGGGGGTCGATGGTCGAAACCTGCGCGCAGGCCGCCTCGATGGCTGAGAGCTGCGAATCAATCAGGTCGCAGATTCGCCCGTCGGCGCCGATCTCGCGCCAGCGCCAGGAGATCTCCTTGATGATGCGGATGCCGCGCTGGATCGGCGCGAGGCCCTGCTCGATCGCCGCTTGGTCGAAGGCTGAGATCGCGATGGTCTCGGCCTCCCGGATGGCGCGGCGGATCTCGACCAGCGCCTCGGGCAGGCGGTCCTCGACGACCGGTTGTCGCTGTGCCGCAAGGGTTTCCTCGATTTTCGCGACCGCATCGAGCACCATGCGGGTATCCGCATTGCGGTTACGCTTGGCATATTCGCCGAGGAACCAGCGGCCGCGCGCGGTCTCCAGGAAGGCTTCGCGGATCGCGTCGTAATCCTGCTCGTTCGGCTCGGCCGCACGGGCAGACATAGGCGAGAGGGCGAATGCTTCAGAGGCCATGTCAATCTCGTCGCGCAAATCACGGCGCGTTAAGCTAACGATCATCACGATATCGACCGAATCGCAATTGGTTTGATGGCAGGCGAATCACAAATCCCCATCGCAGCGTCCGAAAAGCAGCGATTCGCCGTGCGGCTGGCGCTGTTCTATTCGGCGGTGTTCGCGGTCTCGGGCACGCATCTGCCGTTCTTTCCGGTCTGGCTGAAGGCGATCGGCATCGACGCCGCATGGATCGGCGTCATCAACGCGCTGCCGGCGATCACGCGCTTCACCACGCTGCCTTATGCAACCGCATTTGCCGAAAAGAGGCATGCCATTCGCGCCGGCATGATGGTTTCGGTGCTCGCGACGGCGGTGGGCTTTGCAGCGGTCGGCTTGCAGCAGCAGCCGCTGGCGCTGTTCCTGATCTATGTGCTGACCTGCATGATGTGGACGCCGACGATCCCGCTGACCGACGCCTATGCGCTGCGCGGCGTCGCCCGTTACGGCCTCGACTACGGGCCGGTGCGGCTGTGGGGCTCGGCGGCCTTCGCCGCCGGCTCGCTCGCCTGCGGCTATCTCGTCGACCGCATCGCTGCGCGCGAGCTGATCTGGATCATCGTCGCATGGGCTGTCGTTGCGGGGCTCGCCGGCCTGTTGCTCCAGCCGCTGGACGATGTGCGGCGAAGGACCGTGGAGACGTATGCCAGCAAGGCGCTGCTGCGCGATGGCGGGTTCTGGGCCATCATCGTCTCGGCGGCGCTGATCCAGGGCAGTCACGTCGCCTATTACACGTTCTCGGCCATCAACTGGCAGGCCCACGGCCTCGGTGGGCTGACGATCGCGGGCCTCTGGACGCTGGGCGTGATCGCCGAAATCCTCGTCTTCGCGCTGTCGCCGCGTTTTTCACTGCATCCGTCCTCGCTCATGGCGATCGGTGGCGCGAGTGCCGTCGTGCGCTGGATCATTACCGCCAACGAGCCGCCGCTCGCGCTGCTCGCGATCGCGCAACTTGGCCACGGCCTGAGCTTCGGGATGACCGTCCTCGGCACCATGAATCTCCTGGTGCAGCGCGTGCCGTCGCATCAGATCGCGCGGGGGCAGGGCTACTATGCCGCGTGCATCGGGCTGTTGGGCGCAACGACCTCGATCGCCTCGGGCGCGATCTACGCCCGCATCGGCGATAGCCTGTATTACGTCATGGCCGCGATGGCGGGTGCCGGCGCGCTTTTGATCTGGTCGGCGCGGCACCGGCTCAAGGCTCATCCCCAGAGCGAGGAGTCCGGCGGATAGATCAGGCTATCGTCATACCGCAGCCCGTGCTCGCGGTCGCGCGCCAGCAGCAGGGGACCGTCGAGATCGACGAAGCGCGCCTGCGGCGTCACCAGCATCGCCGGTGCCATCGACAGCGAGGTTGCGACCATGCAGCCGATCATGATCTCGAAGCCGAGCGCCTGCGCCGCATCCGCCATGGCGAGCGCCTCGGTGAGGCCGCCAGTCTTGTCGAGCTTGATGTTCACGGCGTCATAGCGCTCGCGCAGCGGTGCGAGCGAGTTGCGATCGTGCACGCTCTCGTCGGCGCAGACCGCGAGCGGGCGCCGGATCCGTGCCAGCGCGTCGTCCTTGCCGGCCGGCAGCGGCTGCTCCACCAGGGTCACGCCGACCGCGTCGCAGGCGGCGAGATTGTGTTCCAGGTTGGCCTCGGTCCAGGCCTCGTTGGCATCAACGATCAGCTCCGACTCGGGGGCAGCCTTGCGCACAGCCGCGATCCTGGCGTCATCGCCTTCTCCGCCGAGCTTGATCTTGAGCAGCGGCCGGTGCGCCGCCCTGGCGGTCGCCGCCGCCATGGCTTCGGGTGTGCCCAGCGAGATGGTGTAGGCCGTGGTGCGCTCGCCCGGCAGCGGGCGGTCGAGCAGGTTCCAGGCTCGCAAGCCCGCCACCTTGGCCTCGAGGTCGATCAGGGCGCAATCCAGCGCGTTGCGGGCAGCTCCTGGCCGCATGGCGGCTTGCAGGGCCTGGCGGGTGAGGCCGCCTGCGACGGCGTCCTGCATGGCCTGGATGGCCGCAAGCGTCGCCTCGGGCGTCTCGCCATAGCGGGGATAGGGTACGCACTCGCCGCGACCGGTCAGGCCGTCCCGGCGGACCTCGGCGACGACAGTCACGGCCTCGGTCTTGGCGCCCCGGCTGATCGTGAAGCTGCCGGCGATCGGGAAGCGCTCGATTCGCGCAACCAGGGCCGGAACTTTGCTGGAAGTCATTTTGAACTCTGGCGAAATCTGAACCTGCTAGTTACCTGTTGCAACTAACAATGGCCAGCTGGGGTACCTTCTCTAGGTAAGGGCGCGTGCGCAACCATCACTTTTCCTCCGACCCGGCACGGGAGCGGACATCTTGAGCGGCGATCCGAAGCTGGAACGGATTGCCAAAGGCAATGCGCTGGCGCTCTGCGCCACCGGAACCTGGACCGCGAGCTTCGCGCCGGTCCTGGAGCGGATGGTGGCCGACGCCGAGAAGCTCGCCGGCGGTTCGCAAAGCATCTTCATCGACGTCTCCGAGGTCGCCAAGCTTGACACCTTTGGTGCCTGGCTGATCGAGCGGTTGCGCCGGAGCCTTACCCAGGGCGCCGTCGAGGCGCAGATCGCAGGGCTCTCCGCGAACTATTCGAGCCTCGTCGACGAGGTGAGGCGGGTCAGGGCGACGCCCGTGATCGACACCAGTGCGGTGACCATCACCGGTATGCTGGAGCAGATCGGCCGGGCCGTGGCCGGTGTTGCCGGCACGGTCGCGGGCCTGATCGACATGCTCGGCGCGGTGCTCGCGGCGGGCGCGCGCGTGCTGATCCATCCGCGCTCGCTCCGCCTGACCTCGACCGTGCATCACCTCGAGCAGGTCTGCTGGCGCGCGGTGCCGATCGTCGTGCTGATCACCTTCCTGATCGGATGCATCATCGCCCAGCAGGGCATCTTCCATTTCCGCAGGTTCGGCGCCGACATCTTCGTCGTCGACATGCTGGGCGTGCTGGTGCTGCGCGAGATCGGCGTCTTGCTGGTCGCGATCATGGTCGCCGGCCGTTCCGGTAGCGCCTACACCGCCGAGCTCGGCTCGATGAAGATGCGCGAGGAGATCGACGCGCTGCGCACCATGGGTTTCGACCCGATCGAGGTCCTGGTGCTGCCGCGCATGCTGGCACTGGTGATGGCGCTGCCGATTCTGGCCTTCCTCGGCGCCATGGCCGCGCTCTATGGCGGCGGTCTCGTCGCCTGGCTCTATGGCGGCGTCGATCCCGAAGCCTTCTTGCTGCGCCTGCGCGACGCCATCTCGATCGATCATTTCATCGTCGGCATGGTGAAAGCACCGGTCATGGCCGCCGTGATCGGCATCGTCGCCTGCGTCGAAGGGCTGGCCGTACAGGGCAGTGCGGAATCGCTGGGGCAGCACACGACGTCGTCGGTGGTGAAGGGCATCTTCTTCGTCATCGTCATGGACGGCGTGTTCGCGATCTTCTTCGCCTCGATCGGGATGTGATGATGGCAGGCGAGATCCAAAACCCCATCATCCGCGTCCGCGACATCACCGTGCAGTTCGGCACGACGCGCGTGCTCGACGGCCTCAACCTCGACGTCAAGCGCGGCGAGATCCTCGGCTTCGTCGGCCCTTCGGGCGCCGGCAAGTCGGTGCTGACGCGCACCATCATCGGCCTCGTGCCGAAGGTCGCAGGCCACATCGAGGTGTTCGGCGTCGATCTGGATTCCTCCAACACATCGCAGCGCCGCAACGTGGAGCGGCGCTGGGGCGTGCTGTTCCAGCAGGGCGCGCTGTTCTCCTCGCTGACCGTCAGGCAGAATATCCAGTTTCCGATGCGCGAATATCTCAGGGTGTCGCAGCGGCTGATGGACGAGATCACCATCGCCAAGCTCACCATGGTCGGCCTCAAGCCCGAAGTGGCCGAGCGCTTTCCGTCCGAACTGTCCGGCGGCATGATCAAGCGCGTCGCGCTGGCGCGCGCGCTGTCGCTCGATCCGGACCTCGTCTTCCTCGACGAGCCGACCTCCGGCCTCGATCCGATCGGCGCCGGCGACTTCGACGAACTGGTCAGGACGCTCCAGCGTACTTTGGGGCTGACCGTTTTCATGGTAACGCACGACCTCGACAGCCTTTACACAGCTTGCGACCGCATCGCCGTTTTAGGGAACGGTAAGATCATTGCGGCAGGGTCGATCGCCGACATGCAGGCCTCGCAGCATCCCTGGCTGAGGCAATATTTCCATGGCAAGCGCGCTCGCGCGGTGATGGGCTGAGGTGCCGGAGTAGCTGATGGAAACGCGGGCAAATTACGTATTGATCGGATCGTTCACGCTGGCGGTGATCGCCGCGGCGATCGGCTTCGTGCTGTGGTTCCAGTCGCTGCACACCACCAAGCAGCGCAGCCCCCTGCGCGTTGTGTTCGAGGGCCCCGCCGCGGGTCTGCGCAACGGCGGCAGCGTCAATTTCAACGGTATCCGGGTGGGCGAAGTGGTCTCGGTAAAGCTCGACAACCCGCGGCGGGTTGTCGCACTCGCCATGGTCGAGAACAACGCCCCGATCCGCAAGGACACCATGGTCGGCCTCGAATTCCAGGGCCTGACCGGCGTTGCCGCGATCTCGCTCAAGGGCGGCGAGGAGGCAGCACCTCCGCCGCCGCTCGACGAGGACGGCATCCCGTCGCTGACGGCCGACCCCAACAAGCTCCAGGACGTCACCGAGGCGATCCGGGGCACGCTCCAGAACATCAACAAGATCGTTGCCGACAATCAGGAGACGGTGAAGAACTCGCTGAGGAACCTCGAGGCCTTCACCAACTCGCTCGCGCGCAACTCCGAAAAGATCGATGGCGTGATGGCCAAGGTCGACGGCGTGATACTCAAGGCCGACAGCCTCATGCTCGGCCTCAACACGCTCGCCGGTGGCAAGGACGGCGGCGAGCTGTTCCAGGCGGTGAAGTCGATCCGCGAACTCGCCGACGACTTCGACAAGCGCTCCGGCGCGCTGATGACCGACGGCCGCCGCACCCTCGGCGATATCAGCCGCGCCGTGAACAATTTTGATCGCAACCCGACCCGCGTGCTATTCGGCGCCAGCAACAGCGCGCAACAGGCGGCTCCGCCGGCCGAACCGCCGAGGTCCGCGCCCGCGAACGAGCGCAAGCGGCAGTAGGCGGGAACCCTTCTCCCCTTGTGGGAGAAGGTGGCGCGCGCAGCGCGTCGGATGAGGGGTTTCTCTCCGCGCACGAATCTCTCTCAGTTGAACATGAGGGGACAACCCCTCATCCGGCGCTTCGCGCCACCTTCTCCCACAGGGGGAGAAGGAAAAGGAGTGCGCCGCAGCGGCAACTGCCGCCGCAGGGGCAGTCTGGATTTGCTCACATGGGGAATGTGTGTGTCAAGGATGAGCAGTCACCTTTTTGTTCGACTGCAGCCACCTCTTCGTCCCGACCGCGGGTTCTGCAGGATGGCGCGCGCAGATCAAGTCAAGGCCGGCCTGTTAGGGCCGCCGCGAAGCGGCTTGGCCTTGAGTTGAGCGAGCACGCCATCATGCTTGGTGCGTTGGGCCGATAGGAGCTCCTCGCGTTGGCGGTTCTGTCAGGGCATCTGCCATCCTCGCATTTGCGATCCAAGGGTCGAGCCGGTTCGACGATCTGGGTTGCTTGCCAGATCAAACTCACATTCGGTCGTCGCACAAGGCGACTGCACCACGATTCCGCTTGCGGCGGGCAGGCTCGAGAGGACGAGGCCATTCTTCGTTGCGGCGTTTGAAGCCATGCAATCCATCGGTTCGTCCACCCGGATCTTCCGAGACTGATCGGGCCTCGGCAGATGGGTTATGGTTCTTTCGTTGCGCGCGGGCGGCGAAGCACGCCGCTTGGTGCGGTCCGGATCAGGCGGCGGGCTTCATCACGGCCCCCTCGATGGTCTCGCCCGCGGTGACATACTTCCACAAGGTCACGAGAAGCTTGCGCGCCAGCGCCACGATCGCGCGCTTGCGGCCTTGCGGGCTTCGCTCCTTGAACCAGCGCGTCAGGGCCGACTGCGGCTGGTGACGTATCCACAGCCAGGCGAGCTGGATCATTGTGGTCCGCAGCCTGGGATTGCCGGCCTTCGACACGCCCTGCTCGTGCCGGATGCCTCCGCTTTGCCACGGCGTCGCCGCAAGCCCCGCATAGGCGGCGACCTGGCGGCGGTTGGAGAACTGCCGGTAGAACGCCTCCGACCAGAGCACGGCCGCAAAGTTGGCGCCGAGCCCTTTCAAGGCCAGCAGCATCGCCACCGGATCCGGCGCGACCTTGTCTGCAGCGTTCTTGTCTGCAGGCTTCCGGGCTGCGGCCAGCAGAGCATCTCGCGCGGCCTCGACCGCCTTGATCTGTTCCAGAAGCAGTTCGACCCGATCGAGCTCGCGGCCGATCTGCGCCTTCAAATGCGAAGGCAGCTCCCGCCCGTCGCCCGTGCGCAAGGCCTCAAGCCGCGCCCGCCGATTGCGCCGCAGCGGCACGTAGTCGGATATCCCCTGCGCGAACAGAAGACCCTTGATCCGGTTCACATGCGTGATGCGCTCGGCGATCAGCGTCGCTCGTTCGCGACACAGCCTGCGCCGGTCCTCCTCTTCAGGCGAGGGCGCAACCACCATCGCACAGACCCGCGGCTCGCCGCGCTTGTAGGCCAGAAGCGCCCGCAACAGCGCCTCGCCATCGAGCCTGTCAGTCTTGGCCCGCCGCCGCCGTCGCGACGTCGCAATCGAGGCGGGATCGACCACGTGGCTCTCAATGCCGTTCTGTTGCAGAACACGGTGCAGCCAGAACCCGTCCAGCCCAGCTTCCTGGATCGTGATGATCGGATAGCTCTCGCGGGTCCTGGCCTCCGCCTTGCGCCTGAGTTCCGCAAACAGCTTCATCAGCTCAGCCGTATCGCCGGCCGTGACGCTGTGCCTGGACATCTTCTCGCCCGTACCAGGCGAAAGTGACGTAATCACCCACGTCGAACGGCTCAGTTCCAAAGACACAAAAATTGCGCCAAACTGCGTGCGGATAGCGGTCGGTCCGTCGGAAGGATGATCGAGCAACATCGTCGTCTCCAGGTTGAGGGGGTCAGCAACCTCAGTCTGGCCTCAGACCTGGTCGCTATCCACTCCCCATGGAATCTTCGTCACTTCGCTCTCGCAACGATGACCTCAAAACAAAAACGGAGGCCGTGAGGCCTCCGTTTTCATTCTATTCGCTGTTGCTACTTGCCGCTTACCCCAGCCGTCCCGCGCTGTGCGCGAGCAGGGTGTAGACCAGACCCGTCTCCGTGGTCAGGTGGTTGCGCAGCTCCTGCGGGCCGCGGCCGTCGCGGGCGACTTCGTCGAGCAGGCGTTCGAACTCTCCGATGTAGCGGTCGACCGTTGCCTTGAAGTTGCGGTCGGCGCGGTACTTGCGGGCCACTTCGTCAAAGGCCTTCTGGCCGGCGGGCGTGTAGAGGCGCTTGGTGAAGGCCTTGTTCTCGCCGCGCTGGTAGCGGTCCCACATCTCGGACGCGAGGTTGCGGTCCATCAGCCGGCCGATGTCGAGCGACAGCGATTCCAGCGGATTGCCGCCGCCTTGCGGCGCTTGCGGTTGCGGAGCGGGTGCAGCGCGGCCGCGCGGGGCCTCACGTCCGGTCGGAGCACCTTGGTTGGCGTCCGTGCGGCTCAACAGGTCGGACAGCCAGCCGTCGCGGCCCTGGTCGTTGCCCGCGGGCGCGACCGGCGGCGCCTCGGTGCGGCGCGGGGCCGGCATGCCGAGGTCCGGCGGCGGCAGCGTCGAGGCGCTGCCGGTGTCGCGCATGCGCGTCTCGGCACCGCGGCCGCCGACGGCTGCCAGCGCCGGCTCTTCCTGGCGCTGAACCGTGGCACGGCTCGTCGTGGTGACGTCGAGACCGCGGCCATGCTGGGCGACGATGCGGTTGAGTTCGGCGAGGGCCTCGATCTGGTCGACGATCACCTTGCGCATCTGCGCAGTGCTCTCGGCGGCCTCCTGCGGCATCTCGAGCACGCCGCGGCGCAGCTCGTTGCGGGTGGCTTCGAGCTCGTTGTGCATCTCGAACGCCATCTGCTTCATGCTGGAGACGAGGTTGCTGAACTTCTCGGTCGACTGCTTGAACATCGCATCGGCCTCGTCGGTGGTCTGGCGGTAGATGTCGTGCATGGACTCGACGGTCTGCCGGTGTTCCTCTTCGGACGCTGCGCGCACCGCCTCGAACTGGCGGGTGATCGCGGCCGAGCCGGCGCCGGCGGTCTCCGCCACCACGCGGGCGATGTCGCGGGCGCGCTCTTCGGCGGCGGCAAGCGATTCATCGAGCAGGCCGGTGAAGCGCGACAGCCGCTGGTCGAGATCGGTCGTGCGCAGGTCGATCGTGGTGACGAGCGATTCCAGCGCCTGCTTGCGCTCGGCAAGCGAAGCGGTGGTGTTCTTGTTGCTCTGCTCGACCACGGCCGCGGCATCGACGAGCGCCTTGCCGTGCGCGTCGAACTGGGTCGACAGCTCGCCGAGATCCTGGAGCGCCCTCGTGGTCTTCGTGTTGAAGACGTTGAGCTGGTCTTCGAGGTTCTGCGTCGCCGCGCCGTTGCGCGAGGTGACGTCGTTCATCGCCGAGACGAAGTCGGCAACGCGCGTCACCAGCGCCCGCTCGAGCGAGTTGAGGTTGTCGTGCGCACCGGTCAGCACCTCCTGGAGCAGGATGTTGCCTTCGCGCAGCCGCTCGAACAGCGCCACCGTGTCGGTGCGCAGGATCTTGCTGGTCTCCTGCATCTCGGTGACGGCCGCGATCGAGACCTGGCGCGACTGGTCGATCGCCGCGCGCGAGGCCTGCTCGAGGTCCTTGAGCGACTTGTTGACGGCACCTGTCGCCATCTCGCTCGCCGAGTTGATGGTCCGCGCCACCTCGGAGCCGTTGCCCATCATCGTCTGGGAGAAGGCGTGGCCGCGCGTCTCGATCGACTTCAGCGCGTCGGAGGTGACGCGGTCGATGTCGAGCGTAAGCTGGCTGGTCTTCGAGCCGATCGCGTCCACGAGCGAGCCGCGCTTGGCGTCGATCATGTTCGCGAGGCGATCGGACTGCTGCTGCACATAGGTGACGATCTCGTCGGTCTTGCCGGTCATGGCCTGGCCGAAGCTGCTGCTGGCGGCGAGCACCGAGCGCTCGACATCCGCCGAACTCGACTTGACCCGCGAGCTCGCCTCGTTGGAGGCGTTGATCAGCGCATTCTGGGCGTTGAGCGCGCTGGTCTGGATGTCGTTCGTGGCGTTGGTCGTGGCCGTGCTGAGCGAACGCTCGATTTCGGTCGAGATCGTGCGGATCTGGCTCGCGGCGTCGGCCGACGTCGAGGTCAGCGAGGTCTGCGCCTCGCGTGCGCTGTTGAGGATCGTGGAGGCGGTATCGGCGCCGACCGAGGTCAGCGTGCGCTCGATGTCCGCGGTTAGCGACTTGATCTGGCTCGCCGCATCGGTCGAGGCGGAGATCAGCGTGCCCTGGGCCTCGCGGACGCCGCTGGTGAGCGCCTCGATGGTGGCGCCGCCGGCGGTCGCCAGCGCGCGCTGCATCTCGGCCGCCAGCGAACGGACCTGGCCGGTCTGTTCGGCCGAGACCGCGAGCAGGGTGCTCTGGGCGTCGCGAGCGCTGGTCGTGATCGTCTCGGCGGTCGACTGGCCAGCCTGCGAGAGCGAGCGGTGCACTTCCGCCGCGAGCGACTTGACCTGGCTCGCCGCGTCCGAGGATGCCGTGACCAGGGTGTTCTGGGCCTCGCGGGCGCCGGTCGTGATGGTCTCGGCCGTCGAGGTGCCCGCCATCGAGAGCGAGCGCTGTACGTCGGACGACAGTGCCTTGATCTGGTTGGCGGTCTCGGTCGAGGTCGCGATCAGCGTGCTCTGGGCCTCGCGGGCGCCGGTCGTGATGGTCTCGGCCGTCGAGGTGCCCGCCATCGAGAGCGAGCGCTGTACGTCGGACGACAGTGCCTTGATCTGGTTGGCGGTCTCGGTCGAGGTCGCGATCAGCGTGCTCTGCGCATCGCGTGCGCCGGCGGTGATCGATTCCGCCGTGGCGGAGCCGGCCATCGACAGCGAGCGTTGCACGTCGGCGGTGAGCGTCTTGACGTGGTTGGCCGCATCCGAGGAGGCGGTGACGAGCGTGGTCTGCACCTCGCGCGCGCCGGCCAGGATCGAGGCCGCCGTGGCCGAGCCTGCCGCGGACAGCGTGCGTTCGACGTCGGCCGACAGCGACTTGATCTGGTTGGACGCATCGCCCGATGCCGCGACCAGGGTCGACTGCGCTTCGCGGGCGCTGCTCAGGATCGAGTTCGCAGCACCCGTGCCGACCGCGGTCAGCGCGCGCTCGACCTCGGTCGAGGTCATCTTGAGCTGGGCGTTGACGTCGGAGGAGACCGTCATCAGCGACTGCTGGGCGGTGCGCGCGCCCGTCTGGATCGTCTCGCTGGTGTTGACGACGAGATTGGTGAGGGAACGCTCGGCGTCCTCGACATGCGAGCGGATGGCGGTCGAGATCATCTCCGCGCGGGACATCATGTCCTCGCTTGCCTGGCGACCGCTGCTTTCGATGCGGCCGGCGACGGCCTCGACGCGCGAGCCGAGCAGGTCTTCGAACTGCGCCACGCGCACGTCGATGTCGTTGGCGACCGAGCCGACCTTGGTCTCGATGGCGTAGTGGATATCCTGGAAGCGCGCCGTGACCGTGTCGGTCAGATGCGTGCTGCGGCCGTCGATGACCTCGGTGACGCCAGTGATGCGGCGGTCGACCGCCTCGATCGCCTGCGCGGTGCCGTCGGTGAGCGTCGAAGTCAGCAGCGTGAGGCGCGTGTCAATCGACTGCACGGCCTGCGAGGCGCCGTTCGTCAGCGCGGTCGTCAGGTAGGTGAGGCGGGTATCGATGGACTCGAGCGCCTGCGAAGCGCCGCCCGTGAGCGTGGTCGTGAGATGCGTCAGCCGCGTATCGATCGCCTGGATCGTCTGCGATGCGCCGTCGGTCAGCGACGTCGTCAGGTGGGTGAGGCGGGAGTCGATGGACTCGAGCGCCTGCGAGGCGCCACCGGTGAGCGTCGTCGTGAGGTGTGTCAACCGCGTATCGACCGACTGGATCGCCTGGGCGGCACCGTCGGTCAGCGACGTGGCGAGCGTGTTGAGACGTCCGTCGATGGTCTCGGTCACCGACCTGGCGCGGGTATCGAACGACTGTTCGAGCGCGGTGACGCGGCCGCCGAACTGCTCGTCGAAGGTCTTGATGTGGCCTTCGATCGTGCCGTCGAGGCTGGTGATCTTGCCCTTCAGCGAGGAATCGAGGTTGGTTACGCGCTCGCCGATCGTCGTCTCGAACTGCACCAGGCGCTGATCGAGTGCTGCGGTGATCTGGCCGCCGTTCGAGGTGAAGCGGGTGTCGAAATTGTCGACATAGGTCTTCAGCGTCTCGGCGATGTCTTGCGTGCGGTGGCCCATGCGCTCGACGATCTCGCCGCCGAAGGTCCTCACGGTGCGGTCGAACTCGGAGATGTGGCGCGTGATCAGCGCGCCCAGCGTGCCGGAGTCGCGGGCGAACTTCTCGACCAGCTCGGAGCCCTGGTTCTTCACCAGCTCGTCGAATGCGCTCATCTGGAGCGACAGCGAGTCGTGCGCGGTCTCGGTCTGGCTCACGACCTTGGCGACCAGCGTGTTGACGGTGGCGTCGAGCGCCTCGCTCGCCTTGTCGCCGGAGGTCATGATCTGGCCGGCGAGGCGGTTGCCGGCGTCGTCGATCTTGGCGGAGAGGTCGTTGGAGCGCAGCTCGAGCTCGAGCAGCAGCGAGTCCGACGAATTCTTCAAGGAATCGTGCACCTGCTCGGTGCGTTCGGAGATGCCGTCGACGATCGCGGCGGAGCGCTGCTCGAACTCGCCGGTGATGCGGTCGATGCGCTCGTTCAGCATCTCGTGGACGCGGTCGGCGAGATCGACGAACTCGTCGTGGACGTGGCCGGTCTTGAAGTTGAGGCTGGTGGTCAGCCGCTCGCTGGCGTCGAGCACGGCGCGCGTGGTCTCGTTGCTGGCTTCCTCGAGGCGGTCGAGCAGGTCGCCGCCGCGCTCGCCGAGCGCCAGGATCATGTTGTCGCCGGCGTTGCTCAGCGCCCCCGTGATATGGGCGCCGCGCTCTTCCAGCGCGCCGGTAATGCTCTTGGCGACCTCGTCGACGCGCGAGGCGATCGCGTCCGAAATCAGTGCGATGTCGTGGCGCAGGTCGATCTGCACGCCGGAGATGGCGCTGCGGACCTGCTCGGCCTGGCCGACCAGGTTGTCGCGCTGGTGCGCGATGTCCTGGAGCAGGGCGCGGATGCGCACTTCATTGTCGGAATAAGCGCGTTCAAGCGCGGCGACCTCGTTGGCGACCAGCGTCTCGAGTTCGCCGGCGCGCGCGATCGCGCGCTCGATGCCATCGCCCATCGCCGCAACCTCGCGGCGGATGGCCTGGCCGACCGTCACCATGGAATCGGAAGCCGAGCCTTCCGGCTCGGAGAAGCGGATCGCCACCTGTGCCATCGCCTGCGCGATCATGCGCATTTCCTGGCCGCGCCAGACCAGGCTCGCCAGGAAGTAGAACAGCATGATGGGCGCGAAGAACAGCGCGACGAGGCCGGCAAGCACCAGCACGCCGCTGCTCTGGCCCATGGCGGCCTGGATCGAGGGCAGGAAGCCGATGGTCAGCGCGGCGCAGGCCGCGAGCCAGATGCCGGCAAAAATGGTGGCGAAGGTGTAGACGCTGCGGGCAGGGCGGCCCTTCTGGAGCGCCTGGAGCAATTGACCGATGGTCTCGCGGTCGTCATTGGCGGCGCGGCGAGAGCTGCGCGGTTCCTCGATCGGGTCGAACACCGCCCGCTCGTTGGCGGCGGGGCGCGGCTCGAAGACCGGCTCGTCGAACACGGGAGGCATCGGCGGCGCCATCGAAGACCCGGTTTCCGTCCGTGCCGAGGCATTGCGGCTGGTGTCCGCAGCCGTGTCGCTGATATTCAGGGCTTCCTGGATCGCAGAAAGCGCATCTTCTGTGGGGTCTTTGAACTTTTTCGGAGTGTTCGCCATGTTCAGTCCGAGCCCTCGTTACTTGTACGCGTCCCCCCGCGAGCCCTGTGCAAGCCCACAGTCCGGATCATGCCGCTTGCGCGGATCTCCGAGCCGTCCCCACCCGGACGGCTTGTCCGCCAATTTCTGCAACATCCTATTGGCAGAGCGTCGCGAATGAAATGCCCGCGATTAAGACAATCTTAATCATCGTTAACAGGATCGCGGCGTAACGCCTTAGCAACAAATGAAATTCTCCACGGAACTTGGCCGATTGCGGCAACTTTTCGTCAATAAACCGGCAGAATTGCGCGAAACAGCCCAAACATTTCGTTAACCATTTTCGTGCTTGGGTTGGGGCGAAACTCACCGCCGGACCGGCGGAACGTCGCGTGATGCCGGGGCCTGCGCCATGACGCCTGATCTGCAACGGATGGAATGGATGCCCTCGCCCCCGCTTGCGCCCATCGACAGCCCGCTCGATCTCGACCACCTTTCGCGCATGACGCTCGGCGATGCCGAGCTGGAACAGGAAGTACTGGGGATGTTCGCCGAGCAGGCGGTCCGGCTGATCGCGGCGATGACGGCGCTGCCGGCCGAGGCCGGTGCGCTCGCGCACAAGCTCAAGGGTTCGGCGCGCGGGATCGGCGCCTTTGCAGTGGCCGACGCCGCCGCAAGCCTGGAGATCGCGATCCGGATCGGCCACAACCGGCCCCACGCCTTCGCCGCGCTGAAAGAGGCGGTGGCCGAGGTCCGTGCCGCCATCGAGGCGATCCTGAAGCACTAGAGCCTTTTCCGATCTCGATTGGAACGGGGCTCTAGTCTTTTGTTTTGACGCGTTTTCTTCACGCGAACCGGTATCCACTTCGCATCAAAACGCTATGGCGCCGGGCTGATCGACCCGTTATAGGACAGCCCGGACCTCCTTTATCCCCAAGATCGCGGCAGCACGAGCACACATGGCCAAAATTCACTTTGTCGATCACAAGGGCGAAACCCGTACGGTGGACGTCGAGAACGGCGCGACCGTGATGGAAGCCGCCATCCGCAACAGCATTCCCGGAATCGAAGCCGAATGCGGCGGCGCCTGCGCCTGTGCGACCTGCCATGTCTATGTCGACGAAGCCTGGCGCGAGAAGGTCGGCAGCCCGACGCCGATGGAAGAGGACATGCTCGACTTCGGCTTCGACGTGCGGCCGAACTCGCGCCTGTCCTGCCAGATCAAGGTCTCCGACGACCTCGACGGGCTCGTTGTGGCGACGCCGGAACGCCAGGCCTAAGTACTCCCCTCCTTATTATGCATTATGCGGCGGGCGGTGCGACCTCGATCCCGCGCTTGTGCCAGGGCCTGAGCTTCTCGACGATCTCCGCAGTGAGCGGCGCCGGACGCCGCGTCGCCTCGTCGAGCATGACGCCGACCGACGTCGCCGACGCGATGCATTTCCCTTCCGAAAACACGACCTGCTCGAAGGTCACCGAGGTTCGTCCGAGCTTCACGACGCCGAGGCCGAGCTCGATGGCGTTGGGCCAGTGCAGTTCGGCGCGGAAATGGATGTCGAGCCGCACCATGATCCAGGCGAGCCCCGGCGGCGTCAGTCCATATTCCGGACTCTTCATCAGCGTGACACGGCCGGTCTCGAAATAGGTGGCGTAGACCGCGTTGTTGACGTGCTGGTTGGGATCGAGATCGCCGAAGCGGACGTTGTCGTCGAGGCGGTAGGGGTAGTCCTCCAGGCGCGGCGTCGTATCGAGGCGGCTTGGTGCGTTCACCGATTGATCTCCGTCATATCCTTCCTCGTTACAGCCCAGTTATTTTGACCCGGCAAGTGGGCGCGGCTGCGGGGCGCTCCTGCTTTTATGCCTTCCCTGATCCATCCCCGTTGGCTAGACAGGCAGGGTCCCCTCTGCCCGCCGGGCGCCGTCCAACCGATAAAGAGACGACATGAGCGACGCGATCAAAACCGATGTGCTGATTATTGGCGCCGGCCCCTGCGGTCTGTTCGCCGCCTTCGAGCTTGGCCTTCTCGACATGAAGACGCATTTCGTCGACATCCTCGACAAGATCGGCGGTCAGTGCGCCGAGCTCTATCCGGAAAAGCCGATCTACGACATTCCCGGCATTCCCAAGGTTTCGGGGCAGGGTCTCACCGACGCGCTGATGGAGCAGATCAAGCCGTTCCATCCGACCTTCCATCTCGGTGAGATGGTGGAGACGATCGAGAGGATCGGCGATCCCCTGTTTCGCTGCACCACCGACGCCGGCAAGGTGTTCGAGTGCAAGGTGGTGGTGATCGCAGCCGGCGGCGGCTCGTTCCAGCCCAAGCGCCCGCCGGTGCCGGGGATCGAAGCCTATGAAGGCACCTCGGTCTACTACGCCGTGCGCAAGATGGAAACGTTCCGCGACAAGAACGTGCTGATCGTGGGCGGCGGCGATTCCGCGCTCGACTGGACGCTCAATTTGCATCCGCTCGCCAAGCGCATCACGCTTCTGCACCGTCGCGACGAGTTTCGCGCAGCTCCCCACAGCGTCGAGCAGATGCGCGCGCTGGTTGCTGATGGCAAGATGGATCTCAGGCTCGGCCAGGTCACCGCGCTCTCCGGCGCCGACGGCAAGCTGGCCGGCGCCACCCTCAAGGGCAACGACAACAGCGTCACCGAGATCGCCTGCGACACCCTGCTCCCGTTCTTCGGCCTCACCATGAAGCTCGGTCCCGTCGCGAACTGGGGCATTGCGCTCGAGAACAATTTGGTGCCGGTCGAGACATCCGCTTTCGAGACGAACGTGCCCGGCATCTTCGCGATTGGCGACATCAATACCTATCCCGGCAAGCTCAAGCTGATCCTGTGCGGCTTCCACGAAGGCGCGCTGATGTCGCAAAAAGCCCACCGCTACGTCTATCCGGAGAAGCGGCTGGTGTTCCAGTACACGACGTCGTCCTCCAGTCTGCAAAAGAAGCTCGGTGTCAACTGACGCCGGCGGGCGGGAGGCGATGCCCCATGTTTCTGGTGCTGGAACCGTTCGCGAAATCGCCGTAGTCTGCGGCCATTCCAGTCGTGGGTTAGCAAGGTGATCATAATGCGGAATCTGTTTTCCAGCTTTCGACTGCTCTCGCTCCTCACGCTCGCGCTGTCGTTCGGCGCGGTGAGCCCGGCTGCTGCGCAAGCCCCGGCTGCGGCGCAGGCCCAGCCAACTGCGGCAGGCCTCTGGCAAAAGGTCGAAGATGGCAAGACGGTGGGATGGTTCCTCTTCGTCGACCACAACGGTGTGTTCGAAGGCGTCATCGCCAAGACCTTTCCGCGTCCCGGCGACGACCCGAACGAGGTCTGCGCGAAATGCACGGACGATCGCAAGAACGCACCGGTGCTCGGGCTCTCCTTCATCCGCGACATGAAGCGCGACGGACTGAAATATGATGGCGGTAACGTGGTCAATCCGCGCGACGGCAACATCTGGAAGGCCAAGATGTCGGTGAGCCCGGACGGGCAGACGCTGACCATGCGCGGCTTCCTCGGCATTTCCCTGTTCGGCAAGGATGAGACCTGGACGCGCCTGCCGGATACCAACCTCGCGCAGGTCGATCCCGCCATCGTCGCGAAATATCTGCCCGCGCAGGCCGCCGTGACAAAACCGCCGCCCGCACCCGCGACGAAGAAGGGCGGCGCGATGATGGCGCCGGCGCCGAAGCAGTAGGCTGCTTTCGCATTCTCGGTGTCGTCCTGGCTTTCGCTAAGACGACATTGGGGATCGTCAATAAGTCCGCGCCTTCTTGCACGCCGAATAGAACGTGCCGTTGCCGGCAACAACCCTCTCCAGGCATTGCCGGGGATCGGTGATGTCACCGTCGACCTGAAAATAGTAGGCCTGCGTTCCCAGGCTCAGGACATAGTGTCCCGGCGCAAGCTCCGGCTCTGAATCTCCAGCGTGAAGTTCATACATCTCGGGTGTCGCTGGAATCGGCGCTGTCCGAAACGGGTAGGAGACGTGTTGCGGATGACCCCGACGTCGTCTCCGCCGCTCAGCGTCTTGCCTGCGGCGTCGGTCGAGAATTCTCTGACGATTTTCGCCACCCGATTATCCATTTGAGACCATTGATTAAGTAATGCCATCGCGTCAGCAGCAATTTCTTCTATGTCCTAGCGCAACAAGGTAAGCCTCCGAAAGAGCAAATCGCGTCGCACTCGGAAGGCTTGACGCAGGCTGGCGCGTTGGCGGGCGTTGCGTCTCAAGGAAATTCCTGCGCGGTCGCTCCACATGCAGGACACGCACGGTGGTCGCGGGCAGCACCTCGCGCCAGTAGTTCTCCGGAATGCGCACTGGCGCCGGATTTGCATAGCTGGCGGCAAAGCTGCTGGGGCACGAGTCGCCATTTCCACGCCGTCGCCGTGAGCGGGGCGGGCGGCGTTGTTTGTCCCGAGCGGCGCTGACTTCGATCCGCGGAGACGACATGAGACTTGCAACACCGTGTGCGGCGATCCTGCTGGCGCTGATGACGCTGCTGACGACGTCGGCGCTCGCGCGCGACGACGGGCGCTACGCCAACTCGCCGCTAAAACCCTGGTTCGAGAGCCTGCACAGCGCATACGGGCAATGCTGCTCCGACGCCGACGGCTACGTCATTGCCGACGTCGACTGGGAATCCGATCAAGGGCACTACCGGGTGCACATCGACCAGGAGTGGGTCGTCGTGCCCGACGGCGCCGTCATCACCGAGCCGAACAAGATCGGCCGCACCATGGTGTGGAAGCACTATATCGACGGCCACCCGCGCGTGCGCTGCTTCATGCCGGGCAGCATGACGTAGAGGTCGCTCCTAGAATTTATAGGTCGCGCTGCCGAGCACGGTGCGGCCGATGCCGAGGAAGCAGTCGCCGCGCGCCAGGCAGGTGGTGACATGACGCTTGTCGAAGAGGTTGCTGGCATCGACCTGAAGCCGCCAGGGGCCGGTCTCGTAGCGGACCATGGCATCGAACAGGGTGTAGTCGGGCGTGCGGATGGTGTCGGTGCCGTCCCATGAGGTGCCGATGTAGCGCACGCCGCCGCCGAGCGTGACGCCGGGCAGCCCGAGCAGGGAGAGGCGGTACTTCGCCCAGAGCGAGGCCTGGTGGTCCGGCACGGTCTCGACATGCTTGCCGGCGTTGTCGCCGCTCTCCACGCGGGCGTCGAGATAGGTGTAGGCGCCGATCAAGTCGAGCTCCGGCGTGATGCGCGCCAGCACCTCGAGCTCGGCGCCGCGGATGCGGACCTTGCCGGTCTGGGTCGAGAACAGCGGATTGTCGGGGTCGTTGGCCAGCCGGTTCCGTTCGACGGTGTCGAAGATCGCGCCGTTGATCGCATTGCCCGGCGCCGGATTGTACTTGAAGCCGAGCTCCACCATCTCACCGCGCTGCGGCGCGCAGACCGTGGCGCAGACACCGCTGCCGAAGACCGGGTTGAACGACTGCGCATAGGTCACGTAAGGCGTGACGCCGAACGGCAGCTCGTACATCAGCGCGGCGCGGCCCGTGGTCGCCCGGTAATTCTCGACCGGAGAGCCCTGGGTGTCACTGGTGACGTAGTCGTGGCGCAGGCCGAGGACGGCGAGCCACGGTCCGAGCCGCAACTGGTCCTGAGCGTAGAGGCCGAGCTGGCTCTGGCGGAGATCCGGTTCGGGTGACATCGGCGGCGCAGTCACGCCGCTGTAGACCGGTGCGTAGAGATCGAACGGCGTCGAGTCGGTAGCGAAGCCGGATTGCGCGCGTTCGCTGAACTGGCGGTAATCGACGCCGAACAGCACCTTGTGTGCGACCGCCCCGGTGTGCAATTTCAGCTCGGCATTGCTGTCCGAGGTCAGGCTGTCCTTGACCGTCTCGCGGCTCCATATGCTGCGTGCCACGGTGCGTCTGCTGGAATCGAGGAACGGGTAATCCGGATTGCTCGGATCGACAAAATTCAGATCCGGCCACGTCGACCGGTAGATGCCCTCGACATGGGCGTAACGCAGGTTCTGCCGGATCTTCAGGCCATCGCTGAAGCTGTGCTCGAACAGGCTGCTGATCGCGCCGGTCTCGGTCTGGTATTTGTCAAAGCCCGGCTCGCCGGCAAAACGGCGCACCGGAATGAAGCCGTTGGGGCCGGCAAACAGCGTGCCCTCATGCGGCAGAAACGCGGTGGAGGAGCCGGTCGTGTCCTTTTGATAGGTGCCGAGCACGGTCCAGCTGGTGTTGTTGGTCGGCCGCCAGGTCAGCGACGGTGCCAGCACGATGCGGTCGTCCTTGACGTAGTCGGTCTGCGTGTTGCTGTCGCGGAACACGCCGACAAAACGATAGAGCCACTCGCCGTCCTTGGTCAGCTTTCCCGTGGAGTCGAGCTGCACCTGCTTGCGGTTGAAGCTGCCAAACTGCACGCCGATCTCGCTGGCGGCTTCGGCCTGCGGGCGCTTCGAGATCAGGTTCAACAAGCCTGCCGTCGAGGTATCGCCGTAGAGCACGGACGAGGGGCCGCGCAAGACCTCGATGCGCTCCAGCGTATAGGGCTCGGGCCGCCATTCGTTGAAATTGTTGGTGTTCACCATGCGCGTGCCGTCGAGATAGATGTTCGGGTCCTGGCCGCGGATGCGCGGATAGTCGCCGCGCGAGTCCGCGCCATAGGCGTCGGCGAACACGCCTGGCACGTAGCGCAGCGCTTCCTGCACGGTGGTCGCGCCCTGGTCGGTGACGCGGTCGGCGGTCACCACGCTGATCGATTGCGGCGTCTCGCGCAGCGGCGTGTCTGTCTTGGTGCCGGTGCCGCTGCGGGTTGCGACGTAGCCGCGGACAGGGCCCGTCGCGGTCTCCGCGCCCGTGCTCGCGCCGACTGCCGGCGCATCGGCGTTCGACGGCGCCCGCTCGGCCTGACGACGGCGGCTCGCGGCTTGCGCGGCCTGGCGGGAGCGAAGCGGACGTGTGTGCGCCGCCGGCCGCGACGACGCCTGCTCGACCACGACAGCGGGCAGCTCCCGCGATGATGACTGCGCCTCGGCTGGCGTAGCGTCCAGCAAGCCTGCCAACAGCGGCAGTGCGCCACCGATCAATCCCGCCGTCGTCCTCAGATAATTTGTCATTCGCGACCCCATCATTTGCGACGGGACGACTAACAAGCGCGGTCTGGAGCTTGAAGTGCAGCAGGGACGCAATAGTCCCTAATCATCAGATTTGGAATTAGTATTCATATAAATCGGGCGCGCGGCGATTGATGTCGGCGCGCGGATGCGTGAATGAGAGAATGGGGTGGCGCGCCTCGGCGCAGCGCCTATCAACGCGGCTCGCTAGTCGCGGTGGCTTCGGGGAAGCGCAAGCTCATTGTCGTGCCGCTGCCGGGCTCGGAGGAGATGACCAGCTCGCCGCCGTGGGCGGCCATGATCTCGCGGACGATCGACAGGCCGAGGCCGGCGCCGTCGCCCGCGGAGTTACCGGTCTGGAACGGCTCGAGCAGCTTGTGCTCAGTGCCTTGGGGCAGGCCCGCGCCGTCATCGTAGATCGAGATGCTACCGTGGCCGAGAGTGGCGACGATGCGTCGCGCACCACGGGCGTGGATGAGTGCGTTGCCAACGAGATTGGCGAGCGCGCTGCGAACGGCGGCGTCCACGCCTTGCACCAGGAACGGACCTTTATCGGCCTGCTCCAGCGCAAGCTCGATTCCGGCATCCAGCGCCGACGGACCGAAATCGGCGAGCACGTCCAGCGCTATTTCGGCAAGATCAATCGGCCGCTTCTCGATCGCATGATTTTGTAACCGCGCCAGGTCGAGCATGGCGGAGACCAGCGACGTCAGGCGCCGAACGTCGCGTACCAGCTCGACCTTCAGGGCCGGCTCGGACACGTCCTCGATCTTCGCACGCAGCAGTGTCAGCGGCGTGCGCAACTGATGGGCGGCATTGCCGAGGAAGCGGCGTTGCATCCTGATATAGGCGTCGATCTCGCCGAAGGCGCGGTTCAGCGCCTCGACCAACGGCTTCAGCTCGTAGGGGACTTCGGACAAGGATATCAAGCCTTGCGGGGCCGATGGGTCGATCGCGAGCGCGCGACGCGCCACCCGTTCGATGCCGCGTGAGACGAAACGTGCGGCCAGCGCCGAGCCGATGGCAACGGTCGCCGCAAAGGCCAGCGCCAGCAGAATGATCGAAAAAACACTGCGGACGAGGAAGTTCCTCGCAATCCGGCCGAAGCGGACCTGAGGCTCGCCAACCATCATCGCGAGCTGCAACGAACCCCGTTGCATAACGGCGAGACAGAAGGTGCTCTTCTGGTCGAGTGTGCTGAAGACCGACGAGCCGACGGGCCCGTGATAGGGAAACGCAAAGGGAAGGGCCGGCCGGTGTTCGCTGCCGTACTCGCTGACGAGATCGCCCGCGGACACGACGTACCAGAGATTTGGACTATCTGCTTTTAGCTCCTCGAGGGCGGGAGTCGGGCGGACGGTCAGGTGTTTCCCTTCGATCACCGTGGCGCGGTCGAGAACTGCAGCCACAACCCGGCAGGCCCTGAACTCGCGTTCCTCCATTGGATATCGCCAAATGAAGATACCGAGCATGATCAGGAAAATGGTCGTGGCCGCAATGCCGAGCGACAATGCAAAGGTCCGGGCGATCGACGTCATCGAGGTTTTGCCAGCCGCAGGATGTACCCGATGCCTCGCATGCTACGGATCTCGACGTCGCCGCCGAGTTCGGCCAATTTCTTCCTCAAGCGCGAGACCTGCGCTTCGAGCGTGTTCGATTCGATCTCGTCGTCGAAGCCGTAGATCTCCTCGATCAGGGCGGCGCGGGTGATGACGCGGTCGCGCCGCATCAACAGCGCCGCGAGGATCAGCGCCTCGCGCCGCCGCAGCAGGATTTTCGTATCGGCAACCACCGCCTCGTTGCTGCCGAGATGCAGCTCGACATTGCCGAGCGATAGCACCGAGGGGGCGAGCAGCCGGGGCCGGCGCAGCACCGCGCGCACCCGCGCAATCAACTCCTGCGGCTCGAAAGGTTTTCCGAGATAGTCGTCGGCGCCGGCGTTGAGGCCATCGACCACATCCTCCTTGGCATCCTTGGACGTCAGCATGATGATCGCCGGGCGTTCCGGCGATCGGCTCAGCGCCGTGACCACCTGGAGCGCATCGTCGTCCGGCAGCATCCGGTCGACGATCGCCAGATCATATTTGAAGTTGTCGAGCGCCTGACGGGCATCGGCGATCGAGCCGACGAGGTCGACGATACCGTGCAATTGTCCGAGCAGGCGGCTGACATAGGCGCCGATCTGCGGTTCGTCTTCGATCACGAGGGAGCGCACGCGGGTCGTCCTTGACTCTGCTGGGGCAACGAGACCCTGACCGTGACGCTCCCTGGCCGAAGTCTGGTGTTTCGGCTCGTGCGCAGGGTTCCCATTAAGGCAGCGAGCTTGGCGAATAAAAGGCAGGAACGAGGGCGTCGACCGGCCCCGGCGGTCAAAGTTTGGAAGCGTGAGCGCGGCCCGGCAATGTTCGGGCAATGTTGATCCGGCGGCGCGCCCGGCATGCGCCAGGAATGGATCGGGGCGCTGTTTGCGCCTTGCAATCTTGGGGCAATTTTGCCGGACCACATGCTGTGGCTCCTAACCACACGAGTCGACCAGGCCAGGAAGGCCGGTCCGGGGCCCAGTAATGAAGCATTTTGACGAAGCCGCTCTCGACCATGCGGCGAACCCGCGGCAGACCTTGCTGACCGCTTTCCTTGCCGCCCTCGGCGCGGTCATGGTGATCCCTCAGTCCGCAGCGGCGCAGACGGCGTTCACGCTGCCGGCCCCGCCGTTCGACGTGCCGTTGCTGCCTTCACCTTCCGGAAACTGGACCGTCATGGTCGGCATCGGCGGAGAGTACACGCCGGATTTCGTCGGATCGAAGAACGGGAAGTTTCTCCCGATCCCGATCTTCTCCATCCGCCGTGCCGGATCGGTCGACCAGTTTCGCGGGCCGCGCGACAGCGCCAGCATTGCGCTGCTCGATGTAGGCAATTTTCGCGCCGGGCCTGCGTTCAAATACGTCTCTTCGCGCAAGAGCGACAAATATGCCGAGCTGACCGGCCTCGGCGACGTCAAGGCCGCATACGAGCTCGGCGGGTTCGTCGAATATTTTCCGGTCGACTGGCTGCGCCTGCGCAGCGAATTGCGCCAGGGCATGGGCGGCCATATCGGCGCCGTGGCCGATGTCTCCGCCGACGTCATTGTTCCCCTGATTCAAAGGCTCACGATCTCGGCCGGCCCGCGCTTCACCTGGAAAAGCAACAAGGCGACCGCGCCCTATTTCAGCGTCGACGCCGCGCAGTCCCTGGCGTCGGGATTGCCGATGTACGATGCCAAGGGCGGCGCGCATTCGGTCGGATTCGGCAGCCAGATCTCCTATCGCATCAATCCGCAGTGGGAAGTCCATGCCTATGTCGAGTACGAGAAGCTGCTTGGCGACGCCGCAGACAGCCCGCTCGTGAAGTTGCGGGGATCGTCAAACCAGACCGCCGTGGGCCTTGGCGCGTCCTATTCGTTCGATTTCAGGATTCGATAGGTCGCCATGCGCCGCACTGCTTTTCTTTGGGTTGGCTTGGCGGCCGCTTGCGTCGCCCTCGGCGCCGCCGCGGCGTTCGAGACGCGCGCGCGCCGTCTCCAGGCGATCAAGACCGTCGGCATCGTCTCGGCTATCGGCGAAGAGATGAGCCTGACGCAAGCCGGCCTGATCGCGCTCGGCAATACCGGGCAAAGCGTCTCGATCAGCGCATGGGGGCTCGACGAGATGATCGTCCAGCAGGCGACGAAGCTGCTCGGCGGACGCTTTCACGTGCAAGCGGTGAGCTACAGGCGCGCCGCGTTTGCCGCAATCAGGGATTCGGCGGTTGCGCCCGTCAATCTCCTGCGCAGCGATCCGTTTAGGGAGTTGGTTCGCACCGATGTCGCCCCGCAAGGGCTTGACGCCTATATCGTCATCACGCGAGCAAAATCGAAACTCGGAAACGGCCGCACGGTCGACGGCATCGGGTTCGCTGAATACCGGACGCTGCTTGCAAACTACGGACTGATCCACGCGCTGTACGAAGTCCGCGTCATCGACGGCAAGACGTTCGACGTGATCGAGAAGAGGGCAGCCGCGCCGCTCGACAACACCGGGACCATGCGGCTCGCCGGTCCGAGCGGGCCGGTCGACGACGCGTTCGACGGTCCGGCTTCGAGCGAGCGGCTTCGCGCGGCGATTGCCGATCTCGTCACCCGCAGCCTGCCGGTCACGCTGGGCGACATGCATCTGATCGACGGTCAGTGAAGCCGGCTGGCCGGCCTCAGGTCACCGGCGCCGGATTGAACAGCGTGAGGTTGTTGTGGATGCCCCAGCGATCCGACCACGGTTTTGTGCGGCCGCTGGCGACGTCGAGGGATCAGGCGGAACAAGTCCCAGCCGGTTTCCTCGATGGTCTTCTTGCTGTTGGCGATGCTGCCCGCATCGAAGTCGATCAGGTCCTTCCAGCGTCGCGCCAGCTCGCTGCGGGTCGCAACCTTGATCACGTGCGCAGCCGCGAGAGCGTACGGCGTGCCGCGGCCGGTGGTGAACACCTGCAGCGTCATGCCGGAGGCAAGCTGGAGCGTGCCGCAGAGGAAGTCGGACGCGGGGGGCCGCGAACAACATGCCCTTTTGCGTCGCCTTCTCGCCGGGCGCGCGAAGCAAGAAGATGGGAACGATCGGCGGCCATCGCGGCACCCTGAGCGCCTCTCGTGCGTTATCCTTGATGAGCCGGCGGCGGCGAGGACGGCGGAGTCAGCCATGGCTGTCGAGACGGAGTTGAAATTTCGGGTGCCCGCACGTCATCTCGGGACGGTCGCGAGCGGACGCGTTGCCGGCGGCAGGGTCGGTGAGCAAGCGCAGCGCGACTTGGTGTCGACCTACTTCGATACCCGCAAACGCAAGTTGAAGCAGCACGGCCTCACGCTTCGCGTGCGCCGCGACGGTGATAGGCGTCTCCAGACCGTCAAGTCGGCGAACGGGGCGCAGCTCGGCCGCGGCGAATGGGAAACGGAGATTGCCGGCGACGCGCCTGATCTCGGCAAAGCGCGCGGCACGCCGCTGGCGCCGATCGCTTCAAAGAAGTTGCGACGCAAGCTGAAACCGGTGTTCGAAACGTCGGTACGGCGCATCACGCTGCCGATTCGTACCAGGAGGAGCGAGATCGAGCTTGCCGTCGATCGCGGCCGCATCGTCTCCGGGCGCCGCGCGAGCCCGATCGGGGAACTCGAACTCGAGCTGAAGAGCGGTCGGCTCAGGGACTTGTTCCGTGTTGCGAGGGGGATCGGACGAAAATCCCGGGCCGAACTCGACCTCCTCTCGAAATCGGATCGTGGCTATGCGCTTGCGCATGGCAAGGAGCATCCGGTCGTATTTGCCGGCGCCATTGAGCTGAAGGGCGACATGAGCGCGGGCGAGGCGTTCCGGGCCATTGCGGTTGCGACGGCGCGCCATTTTTCGGGCAATACCGAGCCGGTCCGCAATGGCGATGCGGAGGGTATCCACCAGATGCGCGTGGGGTTGCGTCGATTGCGTGCCGCGGTCTCTCTGTTCTCGAAAGTCCTATCCGGCACAAAAGTCGAAGTCATCAAGTCCGAACTGAAATGGCTCACTGGCGAACTCGCTCCCGCGCGCGAAATCGACGTGTTCGTGAAGGAGAACATCGAGCAGGTAAGCCGTGACGCATTGCTGCGCCGCGGCGGCAAGGCGATCAAGCGGGAGTTTTGCGATAGGCGGGATCTCGCCTTCGACCGCGCCAGGAAGGCAGTGAATTCCGAACGCTTTCGTTCGCTGCTGATCGATACGCTCGAATGGATCGAATTGGACCGAACGATTGCGACCAAAAGAGCGGAGATGCCGATCGCAGAGTTCGTATCTGCCGTGCTCGATCGCCGCATCAGGAAGGCGCGTAAGGATGGTCGTCATCTAGACAGGATGTCTCCCGGTGCGCGGCACAAGTTCAGAATCCGAGCCAAGAAGATCAGATATGCGACGGAGTTCTTCGGCAGCCTCTTCGACGGCAAAGGCGAGCGGAAACGGCTTGCGCGCATATCGAAGCACTTGAAGAGGATTCAGGACGCGCTGGGTTCGCTCAATGACTTCATCGCGCATCGCGAGATGGCCGTCGATGCCGCACTTCACATGCCGCGACGGAACGGGCGCGCCGGCGCGTTCGCGTCGGGCGTGGTGGTTGGCCGTGAGGATCGTGCCGTCAGGCCGTTGATGGCGGTCGCGGCCCGCGAGGCGCGGGCACTGGAGGGGCTCTAAAGGGGCCGCTGATGGGAGACGGAGTATTTGACCGGCGCGTCTCCAGTCTCGTCGTTGCCGCTTCAGCCACGGTTCGTGCCTTCAGGTCACCGGCGCCGGATTGAATAGCGTGAGGTCGTTGTGGATGCCCCAGCGGTCCGACTACGGTTTGATGCGGCCGCTCGCGACCTCGAGAATCAAGCGGAACAGGTCCCAGCCGGTTTCCTCGATCGTCTTCACCGGTGGCGATGTGGCCTGCGTCGAAATCGATCAGGTCCTTCCAGCGCCGCGCAAGCTCGCTGCGGGTCGCGACCTTGATGACGGGCGCGGCCGCAAGACCGTAAGGCGTGCCGCGGCCGGTGGTGAACACCTGCAGCGTCATGCCGGAGGCGAGCTGCAGCGTGCCGCAGATGAAGTCGGACGCGGGCGTGGCCGCGAACAGCATGCCCTTCTGCGTCGCCTTCTCGCCGGGCGAGAGCACGCCAGTGATGGCGCTCGAGCCTGACTTCACGACGCCTGCTCGACCACGACAGCGGGCAGCTCCTGCGATGATGATTGCGCCTCGGCGGGCGTAGCGTCCGGCAAGCCCGCCAACAGCGGCAGTGCGCCGCCGATCAATCCCGCCGTCGTCCTCAGATAATTTGTCATTCGCGACCCCATCATTTGCGACGGGACGATTAACCCGAACTTCCCCTCGGGATTTTTGTTAGAGCGTTGAGAGGATTTGAGAAGTTTGGATCGGGCTGATTTTGTAGGCATGTAAATGATGATTTTTGGCTTGCGAATGGCAGGTTTCCGTGATTCGATTCCGGCATGTTCGTCGCCCGCATTCCCAACCGCAACTCACCGCCCGCGATCCTGTTGCGCGAGAGCTATCGCGAGGGCGACAAGATCAAGTCGCGCACGCTGGCCAACCTGTCGCATTGGCCGGATGAGAAGATCGATGCGCTGCGCCGCGTCCTGAAAGGCGAGGAGCTGGTCTCGCCGGCCGAGCAACTGCGGATCGAGCGCTCGCTGCCGCACGGCCACGTGGCCGCGGTGCTCGGCATGGCGCGCCAGCTCGGACTGCATCGCCTTGTCCCGGACAAGCCCAGACGGTTGGCCAGGCTGGCTTTGGCCTTGATCGTGGCACGGGTGATCGAACCGGCCGCCAAGCTGGCCACGGCGCGCCAGCTCAGCGAGGCGACGGCGGCGCATTCGCTGGGCGAACTGCTCGATCTCAGCGCCGTCGACGAGGACGAGCTTTACGAAGCGCTCGACCTGCTCGGCACGGCCCAACCGGGGATCGAGGCGACGCTCGCCAAGCGCCATCTGCATGACGGCTCGCTGGTGCTCTACGATCTCACCTCCAGCTATCTGGAGGGGCGACATTGCGAATTGGCGCGGCATGGTTACAGCCGCGACGGTCGTTCCGACAAGCTGCAGATCGTGTTCGGCTTGCTGTGCGCCGCCGACGGCTGCCCGGTGGCGGTGGAGGTGTTCGAAGGTAACACCGCCGACCCGAGCACGCTGGCCGCGCAAGTCGACAAACTGAAGGCCCGCTTCAAGCTGTCGCGTGTGGTACTGGTCGGCGATCGCGGCATGATCACCAGCGCCCGTATCGAAGCCGATCTGATGCCGGCCGGGCTCGATTGGATCACCGCTCTGCGGGCGCCGGCGATCCGCAAGCTCGCCGAGGACGGCGGCCCGCTGCAATTGTCGCTGTTCGACGATCGCGATATGGCCGAGATCACGTCCCCCGACTTCCCCGGCGAGCGCCTGATCGTGTGCCGCAACCCGGATCTGGCCGACGAGCGTCGGCGCAAGCGCGGCGAGTTGCTGGCGGCGACCGAGAAGGATCTCGCCCGCGTCAAGGCCGCCGTGCAGCGTCAGCGCAACCCCTTGCGCGGCGAGGATGAGATCGGTCTGAAGGTCGGCGCCGTGCTGGGCAAGCGTAAGATGGCCAAGCACTTCCACCTCGCCATCACCGACACTTCGTTCGACTTCAGTCGGATCGAGGATGCCATCGCCAACGAAGCGTCGCTCGACGGCTTCTATGTGCTACGGACCAACGTGCCGGCCGAGAACCTCGACACCGCCGCCACGGTGCGTGCCTACAAGAGCCTGGCCCAGGTCGAACGCGCCTTCCGCACCATCAAGACCGTCGAACTGGAGGTGCGCCCGATCCACCATCGCCTCGCTGGCCGCGTGCGCGCCCACGTCTTCCTCTGCATGCTCGCTTATTACATCGTCTGGCACATGCGCCGCGCGCTGGCCCCGATCCTGTTCGACGATCACGACCGCGAGGCCGCCGACGCCGCGCGCGTCTCGCCCGTCGCCAAGGCCAGAGTCTCGGCCGCGGCCAGAACCAAGGCTAATCGCAAGCACACCCACGATGGCCGGCCCGTGCACAGCTTTCGAACGCTGTTGCAGGATCTCGCCACGCTCACACGCAACATCGTTCGCATCGGTCAGGACGCCCCGGCCGCTATGCTCACAAGTCCAACCCCACTACAACAAGACGTCTTCAATCGGCTCGGCATTCCTATCGCCCCATAATGTAGGCAGACGCGCCGTCACGCCCGCTGGAATTACACGCCAGCTCAAATGCTTACGTCGCTACTCAAGGGGAAGTTCGGATTAACAAGCGCGATCTGGAGCTTGAAGTGCAGCAGGGACGCAATGGCCCTAATCGTCAGATTTGGAATTAGTATTCATATAAATCGGGCGCGCGGCGATTGATGTCGGCGCGCGGATGCGTGAATGAAAGAATGGCGTGGTGCGCCTCGCGCAGCGCCGGTCAACGCTGCTCGCTGGTCGGGTTGGCGCTGGCGAGCCGCTTGACGCGCGGCGACAGCACCGAGATCTGCGCGGGTGATGCGGGCATGCTGGCGACGATCATCGCGGGCGTCGCCGATTGCTCCTCAACGCCGGCGCCGCCGAGGACCTGGACCTGCGTCGCCGAGATCGGAAACGAATTCACTTCGTAAGAGGGAAGCTCGCCGGCGAATGCACCGGCCGAGTTCGCAATCACTGCGCCGAGAACGGCAATCATCGAAAGAACACGCATTTGGAAAGTCTCCGTGGAAGATGTCAATCGGAGGTTTGGTCGCGGCGATGCTGCGACAGGTTCGCTCGTATGCGAACATTCGACCGCCGGCGACGGAGATATTTGGTTGCGTGATGCGCGAGCGACGAAGCGAGGAAGAAGTTTTCCGCGCCAATGTTTCCGGACGATTTCGCGGGCGCCGTCGCGCGGTGACGCGTTGGCCGTGCCCTACGCGCCGAAACTGGACTCTCGCACCACTGCATCCGCGCGGCGACGCACGTCCGGATTGAGCGCAAGCCCGAGGCCGGGCGCACGCGGCGCAGACACGATGCCGTTGTTCACGGTCGGAACGGCGGTGACGAGATCGCGATACCAGGTCGAGAGCGTCGCGCGCACGACCTCCTGGAAGATCGCGGTCGGCGCATGCAGCGCCAGATGCAGCCCCGCCATCAGCGCGACCGGGCCGGTGCAATCGTGCGGGGCGAGCGGCTTGTTGTAGGCTTCGGCGAGGGCGGCGATCTTGCGCGCCTCGCTCAAGCCGCCACACCAGGCGATGTCGAGCATCACCACGTCGATGGCGTCGGCCGCAAGCAGATTGCGGAAGCTCGCCGCGCCCGCCAGCGTTTCGCTGCCGCAGATCGGCGTTTTCACGCGCCGCCTGAGGTCGGCAAGGCCCTGCACATCGTCCATCTTGCCGAGGGGATCCTCGACCCAGAACACGCCGTAATCTTCGAGCGCACGGCAGATGCGCTCGGCGGTCTGCGCGCCCCACAGGCTGTGCAGCTCGCACATGATCTCGATGCGCTCGCCAACGGCGGCGCGGATCTTCTGGAACGGTTCGAGACCGGTCTTGAGGTCAGTCAGCGAAATCGAATGGCCGCCATTGGCGGCAAAGGGGTCGAACGGCCAGATCTTCATGGCGCCATAGCCTTCGCTCAAAAGGCTTTCGGCGAGCGCTCCGGCGTCGCGCATGAAGGCGATCTGGTCGTCATAGGGGCCGAGCACCGAATCGTCCGCGCCGATCTCGCGGCGCTTGGCGCTCTTGGTATTGTAGGCGTAGCCGGCGCAGGTGTTGTAGGCGCGGATTTCGAGCCGGCTCGCGCCGCCGAGTGCCTCGTGCACGGGAATGCCGTGGCGCTGGCCCTTGATGTCCCAGAGCGCGATGTCGATGGCGCTGGCGGCGCGCACTTCGGCGCTAACGCTGTGGAAGCCGAGATAGGGCGTCAGCAACTGGCGCGAGATGGCCTCGATCCGGCGGGAGTCTTGGCCGAGCACCAGCGGCGCCGCGAGCTCATGTACGGCAGCCTCAACGGCCTGCGCCCCGCGAAAGCTTTCGCCGAGGCCGGTCAGTCCTTCGTCGGTCTCGACCTCGATCCAGATCAGGTTCGGCCGCTCGTCGATGCGGATCGTACGCAGGGTCGTGATGCGGGACATTCAGACGTCCTCTTGGGTTTTTTGCCGACGCCGTGACCCGGGCTCAGGTCACCGGCGCCGGATTGAATAGCGTGAGGTCGTTGTGGATGCCCCAGCGGTCCGACCACGGTTTGATGCGGCCGCTCGCGACCTCGAGAATCAAGCGGAACAGGTCCCAGCCGGTTTCCTCGATCGTCTTCTCACCGGTGGCGATGTGGCCGGCGTCGAAATCGATCAGGTCCTTCCAGCGCCGCGCAAGCTCGCTGCGGGTCGCGACCTTGATGACGGGCGCGGCCGCAAGACCGTAAGGCGTGCCGCGGCCGGTGGTGAACACCTGCAGCGTCATGCCGGAGGCGAGCTGCAGCGTGCCGCAGATGAAGTCGGACGCGGGCGTGGCCGCGAACAGCATGCCCTTCTGCGTCGCCTTCTCGCCGGGCGAGAGCACGCCGGTGATGGCGCTCGAGCCGGACTTGACGATCGAGCCGAGCGACTTCTCAACGATGTTGGCAAGCCCGCCCTTCTTGTTGCCGGGCGTAGTGTTGGCGCTGCGATCGGCGCCGCCGCGGGCGAGATACGAGTCATACCAGGCCATCTCGCGTACCAGCGCCCGGCCGACGTCCTCGTTGATGGCGCGGCGGGTGAGCAACTGGATGGCGTCACGCACTTCGGTGACCTCGGAGAACATCACGGTGGCGCCGGCGCGCACCAGAAGGTCCGCGGCGAAGCCGACGGCGGGGTTCGCGGTGACGCCGGAGAAGGCGTCGCTGCCGCCGCATTGCAGGCCGATCACGAGATCGGACGCCGGGCAGGTCTCGCGGGTGCGCTTATTGAGGATTTTCAGGCGCGCCTCGGCCTGGGTCATGATGGCGTCGACAATGGCGCCGAAGCCGTCGAACGCCTCGTCCTGCATGCGCACGATGGCATCGCTGACGCCTTCGGGCACCAGCCGCTCCGGCGCCAGTTTCTCGCAGCCGAGGCTGATGACCAAAATCTCGCCGCCGAAATTCGGGTTGAGCGCGAGGTTTTGCAGTGTGCGGATCGGCACGACCGCGTCGGGCGCATTGATCGCGACGCCGCAACCATAGGCATGCGTCAGCGGCACGACATCGTCGACGTTTGGGTATTTCGGCAGCAGCTCAGTGCGGATGCGCTTGACCGCATATTCCATCGTGCCCTTGACGCATTGCACGGAGGAGGAGATGCCGAGGATGTTCTTGGTGCCGACCGAGCCGTCCGGATTGCGGAAGCCTTCGAAGGTAAAACCCTCGAGCGGCGGAAGCGGCGCGGGGACGGCGGTGGAGATTTCCAGTCTGTCGAGGGCAGGGGCCTCCGGCATGCGGATGCGGGCTTCGTCGACCCATTCACCCGCTGATATCGGCGAGAGCGCGTAGCCGATCACCTCGCCATAGCGGATGATCGCCGCGCCTTCCGCGATGTCGACCAGCGCCGTCTTGTGCCCTTGCGGCACGAAGGCGCGCAGCGTCAGCCCGCAGGCAAAGCGGGAGCCGGCGGGAAGCCCGAAATCATTGACGACGATGGCGACATTGTCGCGATCGTTGAGCTTGATGTAGCGGGGCTGCTCTTTCGCTGCGACTGACTGGTCCATGCGGACTCCGGGATTTGTAGGGTGGGTTAGCGGAACGCGTAACCCACCCCTGCTTGATGCGTCGTGGTGTTGGTGGGTTACGCTGCGCTAACCCACCCTACGATGTCAGCCTATCAGCCGGGATAGGTATAGGCGGTCTTTACCGTGGTGTAGAACTCGCGCGCATAGGAGCCCTGCTCGCGGGCGCCGTAGCTCGATCCCTTCCGGCCGCCGAACGGCACGTGATAGTCGACGCCGGCGGTCGGCAGATTGACCATCACCATGCCGGACTCGCTGTTGCGCTTGTAATGCGAGGCGTATTTCAGGCTAGAGGTGCAGATGCCGGAGGCGAGGCCGAACTCGGTGTCGTTGGAGATCGCGAGCGCCTCCTCGTAGTTCTTGGCGCGGATGACGGTCGCGACCGGACCGAAGATCTCTTCGCGCGCAATGCGCATGTTGTTGTTGGCTTCGGTGAACAGCGCCGGCTGGAGGTAATGGCCGGGCGTCTCGCGCTTGAGCAGCTCGCCGCCCCAGGCGAGCTTGGCGCCTTCGTCCTGGCCGATCTTGATATAACGCAGGTCCTGGTCGAGTTGGCTCTGGTCGACCACGGGGCCGATATGCACGCCGGCCTTGAGTGCGTCGTCCACCGACAGGCCTTTCAGGCGCTCGGTCATCGCGGCGACGAAGCGGTCGTGGATGCCTTCGGTGACGATCAGGCGCGAGGAGGCGGTGCAGCGCTGGCCGGTCGAGAAATAGGCGCCGTTGACGGCGACCTCGACGGCGGTCTTGAGGTCGGCGTCGTCGAGCACGACCAGCGGATTCTTGCCGCCCATCTCAAGCTGGAACTTTTTCATCGGGTTCGACAGCACGCAGGCCTGCGCGATCTTGCGGCCTGTTTGCACCGAGCCGGTGAAGGAGATCGCGGCGACATCGGGGTGCTCGAGCAGGGTCTGGCCGACCACCGAGCCGGAGCCGACGACGAGATTGAACACGCCTGCGGGAATGCCCGAGCGGGTGATGATCTCGGACAGCGCATGCGCGGAGCCCGGCACCAGCTCGGCGGGCTTGAACACGACCGTGTTGCCGTAGCAGAGCGCGGGCGCGATCTTCCAGGCAGGAATCGCGATCGGGAAATTCCAGGGCGTGATCATGCCGATGATGCCGACCGGCTCGCGCGTGAGCTCGACGTCGAGGCCGGGACGGACGGAGGCGCCCTTCTCGCCGGTCAGGCGCAGCGCCTCGCCGGCGAAGAACGCAAAGATCTGGCCGGCACGTCCGACCTCGCCGATGCCCTCGGGCAGGGTCTTGCCTTCCTCGCGGGCAAGCAGGCGGCCGAGTTCTTCCTTGCGGGCGAGGATCTCGGTCGAGATCTTGTTCAGCGCATCATAGCGCTCCTGCGGCGTCGAGCGTGCCCAGGCGGGGAAGGCGGCCTTGGCGGCGGCAATCGCCTTCTCGGTCTGCGCCTTGTCGGCCTTGGCATATTCGCCGACGAGGTCGTTGGTGTTGGAGGGGTTGATGTTCTTGGTGACGCCGGAGCCGTCGACCCATTCGCCGCCGATGAAGTTCTTCAGGATCGCTGTCATGTTTTTCCTCCAAGTCATTCAAGGGGTATGATCCTTTTCCGGGATCATGCCTAAGTTTTATCGCACGAGGCAGGGACGCTTGTCGTCGAAGGCCCAGCCGGGGATCAGGTCCTGCATGGCAATAGCGTCATCGCGGGCGCCAAGTCCATGCTGCTTGTAGAGGCCATGCGCGGCTTCAATGGCGGTACGGTCGATTTCGATGCCGAGGCCCGGCCGCTCGGGCACGGCGATCTTGCCGCCCTTGATCTGGAGCGGCTCCCTGGTCAGCGCCTGGCCGTCCTGCCAGATCCAGTGGGTGTCGATCGCGGTCACCTTGCCGGGGGCAGCGGCGCCCACATGGGTGAACATCGCGAGCGAAATGTCAAAATGGTTGTTGGAGTGCGAACCCCAGGTCAGGCCGTTGTCACGGCAGGCCTGGGCGACGCGCACCGAGCCCTGCATGGTCCAGAAGTGGGGATCGGCGAGCGGAATGTCCACCGCGCCCAGGCGCAGCGCATGGGAGAGCTGACGCCAGTCCGTCGCGATCATGTTGGTCGCGGTCGGCAGGCCCGTGGCGCGGCGGAACTCGGCCATGATCTCGCGGCCCGAGAAGCCGCCTTCCGCACCACAGGGGTCCTCGGCATAGGCGAGGATGCCGTGCATGTCCTTGCAGAGCCGGATCGCCTCGTCCAGCGACCAGGCACCGTTCGGGTCCAGCGTGACGCGCGCGTTCGGAAAGCGCTTGGCGATCGCGGTGACGGCCTCGATCTCCTGCTCGCCGCGCAAGACGCCGCCCTTGAGCTTGAAATCGGCGAAGCCGTAATGGTCATGGGTGGCTTCCGCGAGCCGCACCACGGTCTCCGGCGTCATAGCGTTCTGATGGCGGAGGTTGAACCATTCGGGCGTGCCGGTCTCGCCCTTGACGTAGGCGAGCTTGCTCTTGCTGATGTCGCCGACGAAGAAGAGATAGCCGAGCGTCTCGACGCTTTTGCGCTGCTGGCCTTCACCGAGCAGCGCGGCAACGGGCAGGTTGAGATGCTGGCCGAGCAGGTCGAGCAGCGCGGACTCGATCGCCGTGACCGCGTGGATCATCACGCGCAGGTCAAAGGTCTGCTTGCCGCGGCCGCCGGCGTCGCGGTCGGCAAAGGCGGTGCGGATGTCGGCGAGAATGTTGTTGAGCGCGCCGACGGTCTTGCCGGTCACGAGATCGCGCGCGTCCTGGAGCGTCTGCCAGATCTTTTGCCCACCCGGCACCTCGCCGACACCGGTGTGACCGGCATTGTCGGTGAGGATGACGATGTTGCGGGTGAAGAACGGCGCATGCGCGCCGCTTAAGTTGAGGAGCATGCTGTCGCGGCCGGCGACCGGGATCACCTGCATCGATGTGACGACCGGTGCACCAGAGATGTCAGTCTGGGCCATCGCACGCTCCTCCCTGTTGTCTTCTGTTATTCTGCCGCCTGTTGTGTCGATCGGATGGCGGGCAGATTTTTCACCAGCGCGGTCAGTTCCGCGACCTCCTGCTCGGTGAGATCCGTGAGCGGCGGACGGACCGGTCCGGAGTCGCGGCCGATCACCTTCATGCCGGCCTTGATGATCGAGACCGCGTAGCCCTTCTTGCGGTTGCGGATCGCGATCAGCGGCAGGATGAAATCCTTCAACCCGGCGTGGATCGTCGCGTGATCGCGCTTGCGCACGGCGGCGTAGAAATTGGTGGCGAACTCCGGAACGAAGTTGAACACGGCTGAGGAATAGGTCGTCACGCCCATGTCGAGATAGGGCAGCGCGAAGGTCTCCGCCGTCGGCAGGCCGCCGATATAGGTCAGGCGATCGCCGAGCTTGGTGTAGACGCGGGTCATCAGCTCGATGTCGCCGATGCCGTCCTTGTAGCCGACGAGATTCGGGCAGCGCTCGGCGAGGCGGGCGAGCGTGTCGGGCTGGAGGATGGCGTTGTCGCGGTTGTAGACGATGACGCCGATCTTCACGGAGGCGCAGATCGCCTCGACATGGGCGGCGAGGCCATCCTGCTCGGAATGGGTGAGATAGGGCGGCAGCAGCAGCAGGCCGTCGGCGCCGGCCTTCTCGGCGCCGATCGCGATCTCGCGCGCGGTCGCAGTGCCGTAGCCGGTGCCGGCGAGCACGGGCACGCGGCCCTTGGTCTCGTCGACGGCGATCTTGACGACGTGGGGAACTTCGGTCGGCGTCAGCGAGAAGAACTCGCCGGTGCCGCCGGCGGCGAACAGGCCGGCGACGTCATAGCCGCACAGCCAGTCCATGTTGGCGCGGTAGGTCGCCTCGTCGAAGGAGTAGTCAGCCTTGAACGGCGTGACGGGGAAGGACAGGAGGCCGGATCCGATCTTCTGGGCCATCTCCTGCGGGGTCATCTTGCTCATGGGCGCTGCTCCCTTCTGTCTGTTGTCGAGGACGCAACAAAGCCGTGCGTCCATGCGCCGTTCTTTAAGAGACCGTTCGATGCGCGTCCAAGCCAAAGCCTATATCGAATGATGCGAAATCAGCATCAATCTTCCATCATCTCCGCCGAGGACAATTCGCTCGCGATCTTCACCAAGGCCGAGAGCAGCGGATTTTCATCGTCGCGCCGCCACACCATGAACAGCTCGACCGGGACGCGGGTGCGCAGCTTCAGCGGCCTCAGGCGCACGTCCGCGATCTTCAAGCTCGCCGCCGCCGCTGGCACGATCGCAAGGCCGAGGCCGGCGCGCACCATGGCGAGGATCGAGTGGATCTGGCTCAGATGCTGGACATAGCGCGGCAGGATGTCGGCGCGGGTGAACAGCGCCACCAGCAGGTCATGGAAGTAGCGGCTCTCATAGGGCGAATACATCACGAAGGGCTGGCCGTCGAAATCCTTGATGGTGATGCTTTCTGCGTTCGCCAGCGGATGCTTTTTCGGGATCGCGGCGAGCAGCGGCTCGGCGACGACGCGGCGGCTGGCAAGTTCGGGGCGCGCGATCGGCGGCCGCAACAGTCCGGCGTCGATCTGGCCTGAGGTCAGCGCCTCGAACTGGTCGCCCGAGACCATTTCCTTCAGCGAGAAATCGACCTCGGGCAGTCTTGCCCGGCAGGCCGCGACGAGCTCCGGGAGAAAGCCGTAGGCCGCCGCCGCGGTGAAACCGATCTTCAGCGAGCCGATCTTGCCGAGCGCGATGCGGCGGGCGACCTGAGAAGCGCTTTCGGCGAGCTTCAGGATGCGCCGCGCCTCCGGCAGGAAGCTGCGTCCGGCCGGGGTCAGGCGCACCGAACGGCTGGTGCGTTCGAGCAGCGGCGCGTCGATGATGTGCTCGAGCACCTGGATCTGCCGCGACAGCGGCGGCTGGGTCATGTTCAGCCGCGCCGCGGCGCGGCCGAAATGCAGTTCTTCGGCCACTGTGACGAAACAGCGGAGCTGGTTGAGGTCGAACATCGATACATGCCTTAGATGGATAAGGCGTTTCCCCGGCGCTTCTAGCATCGATCTCCCCCGAAACAAAGACGGCGGCTGTTTAAGCCGCCGTTGAGTTGCCTGGTCCGCTCCGATGGTCTCGGAGGGCTCAGGAGGAACGTTTGAGCACCACCCGCTCGATCTTGCCCACGATCACGAGATAGGCGAACGCGGCGACCAGCGCATTGGCGCCGACGAACACCAGCGCACCGTTGAAGGAGCCGGTCGCCGCCAGGATGTAGCCGATCACGATCGGAGTGCTGATCGAAGAGAGGTTGCCGAAGGTGTTGAACAGGCCGCCGGAGACGCCGCCGGCTTCCTTCGGCGAGGTGTCGGAGACCACCGCCCAGCCGAGCGCGCCGATGCCCTTGCCAAAGAAGGCGAGCGCCATGAAGCCGACCACGAGCGCCTGTCCGTCGACATAGTTGCAGGCGATGATCGACATCGACAGCAGCATGCCGCCGACGATCGGGATCTTGCGCGCCATGGTCAGCGAGCCCGTCTTGCGCAGGATCGCATCGGAGATGACGCCGCCGAGCACGCCGCCGATGAAGCCGCACAGCGCCGGCAGGGTCGCGACGAAGCCGGCTTGCAGGATCGACAGCCCGCGCTCCTTGACGAGGTAGACCGGGAACCAGGTCAGGAAGAAGTAGGTCAGCGTGTTGATGCAGTACTGGCCGAGATAGACGCCGAGCATCATGCGGTTGGAGAGAAGCTGGCGGATGTGATCCCAACCGGGGCCGGAGGCCGCTGCGCGCTCGTTCTTCAGATCATCCTTGGGCGCGTCGAGATCGACCAGTGCGCCGCCCTCCTTGATGTAGTCGAATTCGGCCTCGTTGATGCCGGGATGCTCCTTCGGGCCGTAGATGGTCTTGATCCAGACGAAGCCCATCACGACGCCGAGCGCGCCCATCACGAAGAAAACGTAGCGCCAGCCGTAGTCGTGCGCGATCCAGCCCATCAACGGCGCGAAGATCACGGTCGCGAAATACTGTCCCGAGTTGAAGAAAGCCGACGCGGTGCCGCGCTCGTTGCCGGGAAACCAGGCCGCGACGATGCGGGCGTTGGCGGGGAAGGAGGGCGCCTCCGCAATGCCGACCAGGAAGCGCAAGCCGAACAGCAAGACGATCGCGGTGCCGGCGCTGAAGAAGCCGACCCAGCCCTGCAGCATCGTGAACAGCGACCAGACGATGATGCTGAAGGCATAGACGAGGCGCGAGCCGTAGCGGTCCAGCAGCCAGCCGCCCGGCACCTGTGCGATCACATAGGACCAGCCGAAGGCCGAGAAGATGTAGCCCATGGCGACTGGGTCGAGATGGAGCTCCTTGGACAGCGCGGGGCCCGCGATCGAGAGCGTGGCGCGGTCGGCGTAGTTGACCGTGGTGACCAGGAACAACATGGTCACGATGAGCAGCCTGACGCGAGACCTCCTCACGTCCGCTGCGGACACAACTGCGCTCATCATGCGCCTCCTTAGAACTTGAATGTTTCCTCGCGACGACTCCTAGAGGCACGCGTGGCAAAGTGTCCAAGTTCAAGGGGGTATCGATCGATACCGTTTTTGGATTGATGGAACGGCAGGTGGCGGGAACGGTACGTGGAGAGAGTGTCTTCACGCGGTTTACTGCTGCGCGCGCGGCAGCAGCTGCGGCAACAGTCCGCGCGTCACGCCGGGCGGCACAGCATCCAGCCCGAGCACGGTGCTCGCGGCTGGCAGCGTGGCGTCCGCCATTGCGGCGTGGCCTTCGGCGGAGGGATGCACGGCGCCGCCATAGACGGCGGAGAGCACGCCCCAGGTCGCGTCGTGGATGTCGGTCGGCTGGCTCGCGGCCGGCAAGCCTTGCGGATAGGTCATCGCCGCAAAATAGCTGTCATTGGCGTCGCGGATCCAGCGCGCGCGGGGCAGGTAGGCGCGATATTCGGAGGCGCTGCGGCCGCACAGCATCGGCTGGCTCGCGGCCGACACGATGTCCGGATTGAAGCTCTGGCCGTTCTCGGCAAAACAGGTGCGGTCAAATTCGGGATCGTTGCCGGCATGCGCGCAGAAGCCGTGATCCGCGAACGCGACCTGATGCGAATCCACGAAGGTCATGCGGTCGGCTTCGGGATCGCGACAGAGCGCGCCGCGCGTGCAGGTAGCGAGGCCCTTCAGTTGCGGCAGGAACTCGGTATCGACGAAGGTCGAGACGCGGGCGAGACGCTGCGGGTCGGCGTTGAAGGCGGGATGGATGTCGAAGCCGGCACGGCCGCCGCGGCAGGGCACGCCGCCGTCCGCGAGCGCCGGATTGGCATAGGAGACATAGACGACGTGCGAGAGGTCGCCGCCGACGAGCGGCTTCAGCGCCTCGCGCAGCTTGACGAAATTCTGCGGCAGCTCGCGGGCCAGCGCGTCGCGGGAATCGTCGACGCTCGCCATCACGCCGGAGCGTCGGAACAGCGCGCGCTCGGTTGCGGTCTCGACGATGACGTCGGCGACGAGGCCGGAGAAGTAGATGTCGTTGGCGCCGATCGAGAGCAGCACGAGGTCGAGCGTACGGTCGGGCTGGCGCTTTTTGGCGGCGGTGAGCGCTTCGCGCAGCTCGGCGATTTGCGCGTTCACGCTGGTCTGGCAGGCGCCGCTCTTGCCGGGGAGGCACTCCCGGGCGCGCTGCGAGCCGAGCAGACCATCGCCGATGCTGGCGCCGGTACAGGCGAGCGGCAGAAATGTCACCGCGATATGCGTATAGCGCACCGCGAGCGCCAGCGCCGTGCGAGCCTGGTAGCTGTAGAGCGAGCGGTGGCAAGGGGAGTTGAACCAGAGCGCGCCGTAGCGCTGCCAGTTGGCCAGCGTATCCGGCGCCTCGCAGGCGCGGCCGCCCTTATATCCAGCGCGGCTCGGCCGGTAATATTGCGCGCCGGCGGTGCCGAGATAGGAGCGGAAGCAGAAGCCTTCATCCGACAGCGCCAGCGGGCGGTCCGGATTGCCTTCGCCGGAGGCGATGCTGTCGCCCAAGCCGGCGACGAAGATATCGCGGACCTGGATCTCGGCCTGGACACGCTGGGTTGGATCTGAGCCGGAGGAGACGTCGACGCTCGCCACCGTCTGCTTGCCGTAGCGGACGCGCAAATTCACCGGCTCGGCGCAGTCGAAGGTCGAGGCTTGCTGCCCGTCGCCGTCGTCGAACGACCAGGCGCAGGTGGCACCGACCGGCACCGCGCCGGTCAGGCGCACGGTGACGGGGTGGTCGATCGGGGTGAGGTAGTTTTCCTTCACGTTGTCGCGATTGCAGGGCTGGTTGACCCGGCCCTGGAGGTCGATGCAGAGCCGGTTGACCATGTTCCGGGCCCAGCCGCGGCCCTCGCTCTGCAGCTCCAGCGACTGCTCAGTGGCGAGGATGCTGCGGTTGCGGGCGTTCTCGGCGTGAAGCAGGAAGTCGCGCTCCTCGCGGAACAGCCGGAAGCGGTTGCGCACTTCCCAGCTGATCTGGATGGCGCCGGAATCCTGCGCGGCCACGCGCTCGAACGGCAAAGCGGTGAGGAGCCCCGCGAGCAGCAGGGCGCCCGCGAGGAAAGGGCGAAGGGATACAGGGATCATGGCCCGCGTCTTCAACGGCAAAGTTGAGGCGGAAATAAGAGAGGAACTGCTCCCCCGCCTGCAACTTTGTCTGACGGTTTTGCGGGCCGCCGTCCAGCGGCTTAGCGTTTGGCCTGCCGCAGCGACCGTTCGCGCTCCATCGCTGCTACCTGCTTGGGCAGGTTGGCCTGCGCGCAGGCCTCCGCCAGCCGCCGGCGCTCCTGCCAGGGCTCCACGACGTTCATCCAGAGCTCGCGTGCGCCCATGATGGAGATGGCAAGACCGAACGGGATCACGAAATAGAGGATGCGGAAGACCAAAAGGGTCGCCAGCAACTCCTCGCGGCCGAATTCGGGCAGCGCCACCAGCATGGCGGCGTCGAACACGCCGAGCGAGCCCGGGGCGTGGCTGGCAAAGCCGAGCAGCGTCGCCAGGATGAACACGACGGCGAGCGACAGGAAATCGATCGGCGGATTGGCCGGCACCAGGAGGTACATCGCCAGCGCGCAGAAGCCGAGATCGACCACGCCGATCAGGATCTGCACCAGCGTCAGCGGCGCGGACGGCAGCACCACCTTCCAGCCCTTCTGGCCGAGCTCGCGGCGCTTCTCGCCCATGCAGAGCCAGACCAGATAGGCGCCGATCGAGGCAAGGCCGCCGAGCGCGATCAGCCGGTTGATCGACGACGGGAGCTGATCCATGTAGGAGGCGGCAGCCGGATGGATCGCCATGCCGATCGAGAGCACGAAGATGTTACCGAGCCAGAAGGTCAGGCCGGACAGGAAGCAGATTTTTGCGACGTCGATCGCGTTCAGCCCGTAGTCCGAATAGATCCGGAAGCGGATCGCCCCGCCGGTGAACACGGTGGCACCGATATTGTGGCCGATCGAATAGGACGTGAAGCTGGAGAGCGCTGCGATGCGATAGGGCACGTGCTTCTTGCCGATCGTTCGCAGTGCAAAAAAGTCATAGAAGGTCAGCGTACAGAACGCGAAAAACACGCAGATCGCCGCCAGCCCGATATTGCCGCGGGGAATCTCGGTTAACGCCGTCAGGATGACGCCGGTATCGATGCCCTTGAGGGTCCGCACAAGCGTGGCGATCGCGAAGGCAATGATGAAGACGCTCGCGGCAATTCCAAGCCGTCGCCAGCCGATCCATCTCTTGAAGCCGCGTTGCAACGCGGGCAGCAGTCCGTGCATTCATCCTCCCGGCGGGGGCAAGTCCGACCCGCCCAGGCATTGGCGCGTCGGGTGCGATCGCTGCCAAGGCGGGCGTCGATCGCTAGGTATAATCTAGCTCATTTAAGGCAAAAAGGGCGGCTTGTGCAGCCCTTGACAAGGATAGGTTCTGCGTTGAACCGGCCGCCCTTGTCACATCTGGTACACATTGGCGGCGCGTTAAGCATTCGAGTCGCGCCAGCCGCTCACATCCCAGCTCCTGGCGCGGCCGGCATTGTTCCAGCGCAAGCGATGCAGGTTTTTTTCGGAACATCGTCGCGGCGTGCTGGTTAGGGGCGCATCAGCAATCGAACATGGCAGGATGCGGCTTCGCGTGCGAAGACGTGCCGTCCTGTTCCCGAACGTGCGAGGATTGGAACGATGGGACTGTTCACAAAAGACATCAAGACCATGAACGACCTATTCGTGCATCAGCTGCAGGACATCTATTATGCCGAGCAGCAGCTCACCAAAGCGCTGCCGAAAATGGCAGATAAGGCCACCGATCCGCAGTTGAAGCAGGGCTTTTTGACGCACCTCGAAGAGACCAAGCAGCACGTCAAGCGTCTCGAGGAAGTGTTCAAGATGCATGGCGCGCAAGTGAAGGCGGTGGATTGCCCGGCGATCGACGGCATTATCGAGGAAGCCGACGAGACCGCGGGCGAAGTCGCCGACAAGGCCGTGCTCGACGCCGCGCTCATCAACGCGGCGCAGGCCGCCGAGCACTACGAGATCGTGCGCTACGGCAGCCTGATCGCCTGGGCCAAGCAGCTCGGTCGCACCGATTGCGCCAGCGTGCTCGCCAAGACGCTCGAGGAAGAAAAGGCGACCGACAAGAAGCTCACGGTGCTCGCCGAGAGCAAGGTGAACCTGCGCGCGGCCGGCTAGTGAGAGTATAGCAAGGAAAGAAGAAAGCGCCGCACGGCCGACGCGCGGCGCTTTCTTTTTGGCAAACATCCTTCGGCCATTGTCGAAATATGGTGGCGGGCCGGAAGCGTATGTTTCGCATGGGGCTGCGATCGAGGTGCAGCATGCGAGCCGATACATTCAAATTCGAATCCTTCGACGACTCCAAAGGCGCCTCGCGTGCTACGCGTCTCGCGACGTCTCTCACACTCGCCGCGATGAGCCTCGGCTATGGTGTGGTGCAGCTCGATGTCACCATCGTCAACACCGCGCTCGATGCCATGGGCAAGACGCTCGGCGGCGGCGTCGCCGAGCTGCAATGGGTGGTCAGCGCCTACACCATCGCCTTTGCCGCCTTCATCCTGACGGCGGGAGCGCTCGGCGACCGCATCGGCGCCAAACGCGTCTTCATGGCCGGGTTTGCCATCTTCACCGCGGCCTCGCTCGCCTGCGCGGTGTCGCCCAATGCCGTCGCGCTGATCGGCGCGCGGCTCGTCCAAGGCCTGGCGGCTGCGATCCTGGTGCCGAATTCGCTGGCATTGCTCAATCATGCCTATCCGGACGACCGCCAGCGCGGTCGCGCCGTGGCGATCTGGGCCGCCGGTGCGAGCCTGGCGCTGACCGCGGGTCCCTTCGTCGGCGGCGGCCTGATCACGCTGGTCGGGTGGCGCGCGATCTTCCTGGTCAATTTGCCGGTCGGGCTCGCCGGCCTGTGGCTGACCTGGCGCTATGCCGCCGAGACCACGCGCTTACGCTCGCGCGAAATCGATCTCCTTGGCCAGTGTGCCGCGATCGGCGCGCTCGGAGCACTCGCCGGCGCGATCATCGAGGGCGGCGCGCTCGGCTGGGGGCATCCGGCCGTGGTCGGAGCTTTCGCCGCCGCAACGATTCTCGCAGCGCTGTTCGTATGGCAGGAAAGCCGCACGGCTCAGCCGATGCTGCCGCTATCGCTGTTCAGTCACCGGCTGTTTACCTTGACCACGATCGTTGGCCTGCTGGTGAACATCGCGATCTACGGCCTGATCTTCGTGCTCAGCCTGTACTTCCAGCGCGTCAACGGGCTGTCGGCCTGGTGGACCGGGCTCGCCTTCATGCCGATGATGGCTGCGGTGCTGCCGGTTAATCTGCTGGCGCCGCACCTCGCCGAGCGCATCGGCTCGTGCCCGACCATCGTCGTCGGCGCCTCCATCTCGGCGCTCGGCTGCCTAGGACTGCTTTGGATCGAAGCCGGGACGAGCTATTGGACGATCTGCGCGCAGATGATCGCGATCAGCGGCGGGCTCGGACTCCTGGTGCCGCCCTTGACCTCGACTTTGCTGGGCAGCGTCGAGAAGGCTCGCTCCGGCATCGCGGCAGGGGTGCTGAACGCGACCCGGCAAACGGGCAGCGTGCTTGGCGTGGCCCTGTTCGGCTCGCTGATCGCCGGCGAAGGCGCGTTCATGGAAGGCCTGCATCTGTCGCTGGCGATCTCCGCGGTCGTCCTGTTGCTGGCCGCCGCCGTGATCGGGTTCGGCGCACGGGCGCGAGGATGAACAATGTGAGCGAACGCGCACATCGTCCGTTCACCATTCCCGGAACCGGCTCGTAGCCGGTTACCGACTGTCCATCTCTGCCGGTTCTAGTCCGAAGTTTGCGCTTGGTTTGACCTGAAAGACGAATCCTTTCGGGCGGATGGGCGGAGAGTAGTTTGCAGTTTGTATCCATGTAACGGGGATTCCCAAATCAGTCGAGATGTGATTCGATTTGGGAATGTTCATCGAGACGATTCCCAATCGAGGCTCGCCGCCTGCGGTGCTGTTGCGGGAGGCGTATCGCGACGAGCATGGCCGCGCGCAGAAGCGGACCTTGGCCAATCTGAGCAAGCTGCCGGTGGATTTGATTGGCGGACTGAAGGCTCTGCTCAAGGGCGGCACGGTGATTGGCACCGGACCGGACGAGATTCAAATCGAGCGCTCACTGCCTCACGGCCATGTTGCAGCGGCGCTCGGGACGATCCGCAGAATTGCACTGGATCGGCTGATTTTAAGCACGACGAAGGATGAGGCATCGCGACGCCATTACGATCTGGTGGTAGCCATGATCGTTGATCGGTTGATTGCGCCACGCTCGAAGCTTGGCTTTGTACGGGCGGTGGATCAGGAGACGGCAATCTCCAGCCTCGGATCGGTTCTGCGCCTGGGCAAGGTGAAGGAGCGCGAGGCCTATGAGGCGCTCGATTGGCTGGTCGAGCGCCAGGCGCGGATCGAGACCGGCTTGGCGCGGCGACATCTCCAGGACGGCGTGCTGGTGCTCTACGACGTCAGCTCGTCCTACTTTGAGGGCCGCTGCTGTCCGCTGGCGCGCTATGGCCATAGCCGCGATCACCGGGGCGACCGGCCGCAGATTGTCTACGGGCTGCTCTGTACGCGTGAGGGGCTGCCGATTGCGGTTGAAGTCTTCGACGGCAACACGGCCGATCCGAAGACGCTGAGTTCTCAAGTCCAAAAGATCAAGGATCGCTTCGGGATCAGCCGTATGGTGTTGGTCGGGGATCGGGGAATGATCACCTCGGCACGCATCCGCGATGATCTCAAGCCGGCGGGCGTCGATTGGATCACCTGCCTGCGCGCGCCGGCGATCCAGGCTTTGGCGGCGGAGAACGGGCCGCTGCAGCTGTCGCTGTTCGATGACCGCGATCTCGCCGAAATCAGCGCCCCTGACCTGTTCCCAGGCGAGCGGCTGATCGTCTGTCGCAATCGCGATCTGGCAGCCGAACGAGCGCGCAAACGCGAGGATCTGCTGGCCGCGACCGAGCACGAACTTGCCCGCGTTCAAGCGCAGGTCCAGCGCAAACACTCTGCGTTGCGCAGTTCCGCCCAGATCGGCATCGCGGTTGGTGCGGTTTTGGACCGCAAGAAGATGGCCAAGCACTTCGACGTCGAAGTGGCCGATGGCTATCTCTCATGGCAGCGACGGATCGAGCAGATCGAGGAAGAGGCTCGCCTCGACGGCATCTACGTCATCCGAACCAGCATACCCGCTGGGCATCTCGACGCTGCAGAGGCGGTTCAGGCCTACAAGGACCTGTCGCGAGTCGAACGCAGCTTCCGGTCCATGAAAACCATCGATCTCGAAATACGGCCGATCCGCCACTGGACGGCACAGCACGTGCGGGCCCATGTCTTCCTGTGCATGCTGGCCTATCACGTCGAATGGCACCTGCGAGAAGCCTTGGCGCCGCTGTTGTTCCACGACACCGACCTTGAGGCCGCCCGGGGAGAACGGACCTCTCCCGTCGCCAAGACCGAACCATCTGAGGCGGCGAAGGCCAAGAAGGCAACAAAGCGATCAGCCGACGGCCATCACGTCATGAGCTTCGATGCGCTCATCGCCCATCTCGGCACGCTGGTCCGAAACACGATGCGCGTGCCCCTTCACACCAAGCATCGCTTCATGCTCCATTCCACACCAACCTCCGTCCAGGAGACCGCGTTCAAGCTGCTCGATCTTGACCCGCTGCGTGTCCAGTAATTGAAAACACCGACCGTCAACTTATCGAGTCGGATCAATCCCTTGCACACTTCCCAAGCGAAAACTTCGGTCTAGTGCAGGTCCTATAGGGGCCGGCAATGTATCAAGTTCTTTACTGTCTCACGGACCAGCATGACTGGCAGCTTGTTGCGCTCGGCGGCGCGGTGTGCCTGCTCGCAAGCGCGGCGGCGATCAGCCTGTTTCACCGGGCGCGCGCGACGCAGGGACCCGGGCGCCTGGCCTGGATCAGCCTGGATGCCGTCGTCAGCGGATGCGGCATCTGGGCGACGCATTTCATCGCGATGCTGGCCTATGGGCCGGGTGCCGATGGTGCCTACAACATTCCGGTGACGATCCTGTCGCTGATCTTCGCGATCTCCGTGACCTTCGTGGGATTGAGCATCGCGGTATCTTCCGCGCGGACGCGATGGATCGTTCTCGGTGGCGCCATCGTCGGCGGCGGCGTCGCGGCGATGTACACCGGTATGGCGGCGCTGGAAATTCCCGCGCGCGTGAGCTGGGCTGAAGGCACGGTTGTCGCCTCGGTCCTGTTCGGCATCGTCTTTGCGGCGCTGGCGCTGTTCGTCGCCGCGCGCCGCGACGATCTTTCCTACGCGCTGGCCGCGACCGCCCTGCTGACGCTCGCCATCGTCGCGCATCATTTCACCGCGATGGGCGCGGTGCTGCTGACGCCGGACCCGACGCTTGCGATCAGCGCGATGTCGATCGCGCCGGCCTCGCTGTCCTTCCTCACGGCCAGCGCCGCGGTCGCGATCATTGCGATCGCGCTCGTCGCTGCGCTGCTCGACCGCCGCGCCAAGGGTGAATTGGGGCGCCAGCAGATCGTGCTGGACACCGCGCTCGAGAACATGTCGCAGGGGCTGTGCATGTTCGATGCGGACGGCAAGATCATCCTGTTCAACGAGCGCTACGCCGCGATGCTCGGCCGCACCGATATTCCGCTCACCGGTCGCCGGCTCGTCGACGTGCTGCGGGAGGAGCAGGCCAAGGGCCAGTGGCTGGGCGATGCGGGCGAATTCTTCGCGCGCCTCGTCGCCGACGCGCGCGAGGGCCGCACCACGACCGACGTCGTGAGCAGGTTCGGCCGCTCCATCCGTGTCGTCAACCAGCCGATGCAGGGCGGCGGCTGGGTCGCGACCTTCGAGGACATTACCGAGTGGCTGGCGGCGCTGGCGAAGATCTCGCACATGGCGCGCCATGACGCGCTGACCAACCTGCCGAACCGCGTGCTGTTCCACGAGCAACTCGAGCAGGGTCTGCGCCGGGCGAGGTCGCACGACCAGCTCGCGGTGCTCTGCCTCGATCTCGATCACTTCAAGGACATCAACGACTCCCTCGGCCATCCCATCGGCGATGCGCTGCTCAAGGAGGTCGGCCGCAGGCTCGCGGCCTCCGTCGGCCAGAACGACACCGTGGCGCGACTCGGCGGCGACGAGTTCGCCGTGGTCCAGCTCGGCCGGTCCGAGGAGGCCGCTGCGGCGCTGCTTGCCGGCCGTCTCGTCGAAGTGATCTCCGCGCCTTACGAGATCGACGATCATCAGATCGTCATCGGCGTGTCGATCGGCATCTCGTTGTCGCCGCAAGACGGCGACAATCCGGACGAGTTGTTGAAGAATGCCGACCTTGCGCTGTACCGCGCCAAGGCGGACGGCCGCGGAACCTATCGTTTCTTCGAAACCGGCATGGATGCGCGCGCGCAGGCGCGGCGCCTGCTGGAGATGGACCTGCGCGCGGCGTTGCAGCGCGACGAGTTCCAAGCCTACTACCAGCCGATCCGCGACGTCGCCAGCGGTCGCGTCGTCGCCTTCGAGGCGCTGCTGCGCTGGAATCATCCGCAGCGCGGGCTGATCGCACCCCTGAGCTTCATTCCGCTCGCCGAGGAGACCGGACTGATCGTCCAGCTCGGCGACTTCGTGTTGCGCTCTGCGTGCACTGATGCGGTCACCTGGCCGGACGATGTCGACGTCGCCGTCAACCTGTCGCCGGTGCAGTTCAAGAACCCGAATCTGATCGCATCCGTGACCGATGCGCTGGCATTGTCGGGGCTCGCGGCGCGCCGCCTCGAGCTCGAGATCACCGAATCCGTGCTGCTCCAGAACAGCGAGGCGACGCTGACCACGCTGCATGAGCTCCGCGCCATGGGCGTGCGCATCTCGCTCGACGATTTCGGCACCGGCTATTCGTCGCTGAGCTATCTGCGCAGCTTCCCCTTCGACAAGATCAAGATCGACCGCTCTTTCGTGTCGGAGCTCGCGACGCGCGAGGATTCCATGGCGATCATCCGCGCCGTGACCGGTTTGGGGCGCAGCCTCGGCATCGTCACCACGGCGGAGGGGGTCGAGAACGACGCGCAGCTCGAACTGCTCCGGCGCGAGGGCTGCACCCAGGCGCAGGGCTATCTGTTCAGCAAGCCGCGTCCTGCGTCCGACGTGGCGATGATGCTGGACCGGCCGCGGCTGCGCGCGTCGGCGTAAAGCCTAGCTGCGGCGCAGCGCGAAATGCGCGCCGCAGAACGCCATCACGGCGCCGAGACACAGCGCGGCAAGGCCGGCGAGCACGCCGGAGACGGTCGGGATCGGGCTCGGCGCTGAGGCCGCTTGCCCTGCACCCGCCAGCAGAAGCACACCGACCGCGATCAGGAATTGCCGCATCCTTTGCGGGATCTGGCCGGAGACGGCGCTCTGCATCAATGTCGCTGTGAAATAGCCGCCGGAGAAGCCGACGGTTGCGATCAGCCACCAGGCGATCGCCGCGCCCGCCGGCATGAACTCATGCGTGTCGGAACGCCAGAGGCCACCGAAGTCGAGACCGTAGCGCGCCCCGAGCATGTGAACCGCGAGCGCGAGCAGCACGCCGGAGATCACGGCGGCGCCGAGAATCAGCCGGCGCGGAAAAAAGGTCGTCTCAGCCATGCCCCGCTTGTAGGATGGGCGAGGGCGATCGCGCAAGCCGACCGCGGACGGGATCGATTGTGAAGATGCAACTTTCCGAGGCGCAGGCTGCGTCGGCCACGAGCTACGCCTACAGGGCGTCGCTGATCGGCTCGGCGCATCGCTTCGAGCTGACCGATGACGGCCTGTCCTGGCGCATCGGCGGCCGCTCCGGCCTGTGGCGCTACGACGAGATCAGCGCGATCCGGCTGTCGTTCCGCCCGGTGTCGATGCAGCAGCACCGCTTTCGCGCCGATGTCCGCCGTGCCGGCGGCGGCCGTATCGCGATCCTGTCGACGAGCTGGCAGACCGCGGCGCTGATGGCGCCGCAGGACAACGGTTTTCGCGATTTTATCGTCGAGCTGCACGCGCGGATGGCGAAGGCCGGCAGCCGTGCCGAGTTGACCGCGGGCCTCGGCCGCAAGACCTATGCGGCTGTGCTGGCATTCCTGGCGGTGCTGGCGGTGGCCATGGCGGGGCTGTTGATCCGCGCGCTGATCATCGGCGAATTCGCGGGAGTGCTGTTCATCATCGGCTTTGCGGCCTTGTTCACCTGGCAGGTCGGCGGCTTCGTGCGGCGCAATCAGCCGCAGAGCTACGGCTTCGATCGCGTGCCGGTATCGCTGCTGCCTTAGGGATTGCAATCCGCCGCAATCAAACGTGACTTCGCGGCCGGGTACCGGTGTCGCATCGTGCGGCCATGTCAGCCATGGATCGCAGCACCCGCCTACCGACGGCGGATGAGGTCGCCGAGATCAACCGGCGACATCTGATCGAAACGCCACTCTCGCCGGCCGACTTGTTGTTCATGTTCGGGACCCGCGAGGACGTTGCACTACGTGTTGAGACCGCTGCGAGGCTCTGGCGCGAGGGTTTTTTTCGTTGGTCGATCGTCAGCGGCGGCGTGACGCCGGGCTCGGAGCAATCCGAGTGCACTATCATCAAGGCGGCGATGGCCGCGGCAGGCATTCCCGCGGACCGGATCCTGGAGGAACATCGCGCGATGAACACGGGCGAGAACGTGATCCTCTCGCTGCCGATCATCGCTGCCGCGCTGGGACTGCATAATGTCCGCAGCGTGATCTGCGTCGGCAACACCTGGACCGCGCGGCGCTATCCGATGACGCTGCACCGGCACTGGCCGGAGGTTACCAAGATGCTGCTCACCGTCGACAATTTCACGACGCCGCGCGCGCTCTGGCACACCGATGCCGAATTTCGTCGCCGCATTCTGCACGAATGGGACAAGATCGAGCCCTACAAGGCAAGGGACTTCATCGCGGAGTGGCCGGAGGAGTGATGGGACAAGGGGACACTACTCAGTCGAGTCAAAATCCTCTTCCTTGGTGCCGAGCAGGGACACGATCGTGCGCAGGCCGGAATCGAGCTGCTCGAGCGAGGGCGGGGCGAGCGCGAGCCGCACCGCGTTCGGCGCATGTCCATGCGCGATCGCGAAGGTCGAGGACGGTGTCAGCGCAATGCTGCGCCGGGCTGCTGCCGCGACGAAGGTCTGCGAGCGCCAATGCGACGGCAGCGTCAGCCAGAGATGATAGGAGCGCGGGTCGGCCGCGATCTGATAGCCGGCGAGCAGCTTTGCCGCGGTCTGCTGGCGGCGCGCGGCGTCGATGCGCTTTAGCCGCGTCAGCTCGGCGACGGTGCCGTCGGCCATCAGCCGCTGCCCGGCCGCGAGCGCGTGGCCGGAGGCGATCCAGCCGCCGGTCCGGACCGCGCTCATCACGCTCTCGCGCAGATGCGGCGGCGCGACGAGGATGCCGAGCGCGAGGCCCGGCGCGACCTTCTTGGACAGGCTGTCGACCACGATGCAGCGGTCCGGTCCGAGTGCCGCCAGCGGCGTGTCGTCGGCGAGGAAGCCATAGACGGCGTCCTCGATGATGGTGAGGTCGAGCTTTTCGGCGACGCGCATGATATCGGCCCGCCGTGTCGCGTTCATGGTGACGCCGAGCGGATTTTGGATGATGGGCTGGAGATACAGCGCCGACAGGTGTGCCTCGCGATGCGCTTTCTGGATCGCGTCGGGCCGCGCGCCGTGCTCGTCCATCGGAATTGGGACGAGCGTCACGCCGAGCCGCGCCGCGATGCTCTTGACGTAGGGGTAGGTCAGCGCCTCGACGCCGCAGCGGCCGCCGGTGGGAACGAGGGCCGCGAGTGCGGCCGCCAGCGATTGCTTGCCGTTGGCGGTGAAGACGATCTGCTCGGCCTGCGGCGTAAAGTCCTTGCGCGCCAGATAGGCGGCGGCGGCATTGCGCGCGCTCTTGGTGCCGGTGCTGGTCGAGACGCGCAGCGCGGATTCGAGTGCGTCGACGCGCTCCAGCCCCGCGAGGCTCTTGGCGATCATCGCCCATTGCTGCGGCAGCATCGCGTAATTGACCTCGAAGTCGATGCGCGCATCGCGCGGCTCGCTCATCGTCTCGACTTCGCGCCTGACGTCGCCGGAGATGAAGGTGCCGCGACCGACTTCGCCGACGGCAAGCCCGCGGCGCAAAAGCTCCGTATAAACCCGGCTCGCAGTCGAGACCGCAATGCCACGGTCATAGGCAAAATTGCGCTGCGGCGGCAGCCGGTCGCCGGGTCTTAACGTGCCGTTAGAGATATCGACGGCAATGGCATCGGCAAGCTTCACGTACTCGAACTTGGACATTATTGCACCGAGAGCAATGTTTTCCTTGTACCGATGATTGTACTGGAGCATTTAAGTTCCATCAAGGCCCGCGATTGAGCCGAGGAGAGCGAGAGCAATCCGAAGGCATATGAGGTGCAGACGCTCAGCGTTTGCGCCAACGGCATCGGCTTCGCCGCGCGGGACACTAGGCCGGAGAAGAAAAATGACCACGATCTCGCAAACTTCGGGGCGGAGTTTACGCCCATCCTCATCGGGCGGATTTTTCCGCGCGCTCGCCAGCGGTGTCTATGCGCTGTTCGAGCGCCTGGAGCACCGCTCGGCCGTCAAGACGCTGAACGAACTCGACGACCGCGCCCTGCGCGACATCGGGATCACGCGCAGCCAGATCGAGGACGCCGTCTACGGGCAGGTCAAAGCCGAGCTGACGCGATATCTGTAAGGCGCTTTGACAATTGTGCTCGGGATAGACCCGGGCACGATGGCATTGCCGGAGGCGTACAATGCCTCAACGTCGTCATTGCGAGCGCAGCGAAGCAATCCAGAATCGTTCCGAGGCGGCAGTCTGGATTGCTTCGCTGCGCTCGCAATGACAGAGTTTGTTGCGACAGTCAGTGCCTGACCACCAGCACCGAGCACTTCGCATAGCGCACCACATGCCCGGCGTTGGAGCCGAGGAAATAGGTGCGCATCGCCGGCCGGTGTGAGGTCATCACGATCAGATCTGCCTTCACGTGCGCGGCTTCCTCCAGTATCTCGTGATAGATGCCGCCCTGGCGCACCACGCTGGAGATGCGGGAGGCGTCGATGCCGGATTCGCGCGCGACGATGGCGAGCGCCTCCTCCGAGGTCTGGCGCTGCTGCTCGTCGAAATCGGCCGGGACGTATTCTGCCAGCATCACCGGCGTCATTGGCAGCACGTTGAGCAGGCGTACCGCGCCGCTCCAGGTCTGCGACAGCGTTGCCGCGGTCGCGATCGCCGGCTTTGCCAGATCAGTATCGGCGAGGTCGATGGGCACGAGGATGGAATTGAACATCTGCGCCTCCAAAGCTTCGGGTCGTCTTGCGATCAGGCCGGATCAACCGGTCGAGACGGCGCCCGCGCGTCTCATCCCAGTCGAAGCAGCCTAGGACTGACGAACAGCACCAGTTTGCCGCGGCGGTAGGCCACGTCCCCCCAATCCTTGACGTCAAAGTCGAAGATCGCAAGCCCCGCGGTTGGCAGATTGCCGGCGAGCGCCTTGGCGCCGGCCGGATCACCGCCGCCCGTCAGCATCAGCGCTACCTCGTGCATGCCCGGATTGTGCCCGACCAGCATTAAGTGCCGCGGATCGGCCGGGATGGTTGCAGTGCGAATGGATTCGAGAATTTGCGCGGGGTCGGCGCCGTAGAGTTCTGGCAGGATCTCGACCTGTGGCGCCGCGACGCGGTCATTCATCGCCTCCCAGACGATGTCCCAGGTCTGCCGGGCCCGGACGGCATGAGACACCAGCACGACGTCGGGAAAGGGCGGATGGGCAGCGATCCAGTCACCGATCTCTGCGGCATCCTTGTGGCCGCGATCGTCGAGCCGCCGGTCCTGGTCGCGGCCGCTGGGCGCGTCAGTCTTGGTCTTGGCGTGACGCAGCAGCATCAAACGGCGCATGGCATTCTCGAATCGTTACGCATCCAGGATAATCTACCGGCGCCGGCTGAGGACAAGGTGACAAGCGCACGCACAGTCCTTTAAGAAAACGACATGAACGAGACTTTCACAAGCGTGTCCCAGGAAGAAGCCGGCTTTCGCGAGCGCGCCCGGCTGTCGTTCGAGCTCGACGCCGACATCTGCGTCATCGGAGCAGGGCTTGCCGGGCTCTCCATCGCGCTCGAGGCGGCCCGGCTCGGGGCCAGCGTCGCCCTGCTCGAGGGCCGCCATATCGGCTGGAACGCCTCCGGCAATCAGCTCGGCACCGTGATGCCGGGCTTTGCGCTGCCGCTCACCGAGCTGATCGAACGCATCGGCTTCGAAGACGCGCGCGAATTGTGGGCGTTGTCGAAGGAGGGCGCCGAGTTCGTCCGCGCCAACGCCACGGAAGAGAACATGCCGGGGATCGGCCCGAGCAATGGCGTGCTGGAGGTCTCCAACGTCGATGCTGGCGACCGGCTGATCAGCCGATTGCAGATGCTCACCGAGTATTTCGACACCGAGGTCGAGGGCTGGCAAGCCGATCGCGTCCGCGAGGTGCTCAAGACCGATCACTACTTCCACGGTGTCTACTATCCCCGGGCATTCCAGGTCGATGGCCGAAAATATGTGCATGGCCTCGCGGCGCTGGCCCGGCGGGCGGGTGCCCGCATCTTCGAGGATACGCCGGTCGTCAGCATCGATCATTCCGGTATCCGCAAGCGCATCGTCACGCCCTCGGCGCGGCTGCGCGCCACCCACATCGTGCTCGCCGGCAACATCCATCTCGGTGCGCCGCTGAAGCGCCTGTCGGAGACGCTGCTGCCGGTCTGGCGCTATGCCGGAATTACCGCGCCGCTCGGTGAGCGCGTGCATGAGATCATCGCCTTCAAGGGATCGGTGATGGATTCCGACGGCGTCGACCATTTCCGCCTCGTCGATGGCGACCGCCTGATGTGGGAAAGCCCGGAGACCACCTGGGCCGCGCGCCCGCAGCGCTTTGCCGGAGCCATCAGGCGCAGGATCCGCACCATCTTTCCCGGTCTCGGCAATGTCGAAATCACTGATACGTTCGGCGGCGCCACCGGCCAGACCGTGCACGGCATGCCGCAGATTGGCCAGTTGCGCAAAGGTCTGTGGGTGGCGAGCGGGTTCGGACGTCAGGGCATGAACACCTCGGCCATGGCCGGACAGCTGATCGCCCGCAGCATCTTGTGGGGCGATGAGCGCTGGCGGCTGTTCTCGCCGTTCGAGCTGGTCTGGGCGGGCGGCACGACCGGGCGGGTCGCGGGCCAGATGGTCGGGATCTGGGGCAGGGCGAGTTCCGCTGCCGCGGGTTCGCTTGCCCGCTATCGCGAGCGGGCGCGGGTCAAGGAGGGGGAACGCGAGGCGCGGCTGGCAGAGGCCAACAGGGCCGCCGGCACTGGTCCGCGCCGTCCGCCGCCCGGTGTTCGACCCCGGCTGGCCCGACCGCCGACGCCGCAAGCGGCTGAGGGCGCGGAACCAGCCTCCCACGACCAGGGCGTCTCTCAATAAGTTGAGAAAAATCCCGCCCGGAAGTGTAACGTCGGCCGTTAGACCCCGTATCTCAGGGCGTGGACTTCTCGCGCACGGAGAATGAGATGTTTGATCGCCGCATCCTGATGACGACCGTCGCCGGCTTGTTCGGCCTTTCGGCCTTCCGCTGGCTGAGAGGATCCCCGGCCGAGGCTGGCGAGAAGGTCGCGGAGAAATTCGAGATCGAGAAGACGGAGGCCGAGTGGCGCGCCCAGCTCACGCCGCAGCAATTTGAGATCCTGCGAAAAGAGGGCACCGAGCGGCCCGGCTCCAGCCCGCTGCTCAAGGAGCACCGCAAGGGCATCTTTGCCTGCGCCGGCTGCGACCTGCCGCTGTTCGCTTCCGACACCAAGTTCGAGAGCGGCACGGGCTGGCCAAGCTTCTACCAGCCGATCGAGGGCAATGTCGGCAAGACCGAGGACCGCACCTACGGCATGCTCCGTACCGAGGTGCATTGCCGCCGCTGCGGCGGCCATCTCGGCCATGTCTTCGATGATGGCCCAAAGCCGACCGGATTGCGCTACTGCATCGACGGTTTCGGGCTGGTCTTCCACCCGGCGGCGCCATCCGCTACGTGAGGTTTGATCTCGGCAATTGTTGCCGGGCCGGCAATTGTGCCCCGGTCGTCCGACCGGGGCCTTCCTATTTAAGTCGTTGATTTCCTGAGAATACCCGCATTGGCATAGCCCTTGCGACTGTCTCCCCCGACTGCGGCCATGGTCGACCGGCCGTCGAGATCGGATTTGGAGACAAAGTTATGGGTATCTTCGATGCAATGAACACCTCGGTGGGTGGCCTGCAGGCGCAGTCCTACGCGCTTCAGAACATTTCCGGCAACATCGCGAACTCATCCACCACCGGCTACAAGGGCATCGGGACCAGCTTCGTCGATCTCATTCCCGACTCCTCTGTGCCGAGCAAGCAGGTCGCGGGCGGCGTGACGGCCAACGCCAAGGCCACCATCACCACGCAGGGCACGATCTCGGGCTCCACCGTCGCCACCAATATGGCGATCACCGGCGACGGCTTCTTCTCGATCCAGAAGGCGACCGGCATCGTCGACAACTCCCCGGTGTTCAGCGGCGTCACTTATTACACGAGGCGCGGCGACTTCCAGCTCAATGCCAACGGCAACCTGGTCAACGGCGCCGGCTATTACCTGATGGGCGTCACGGTCGACCCGAAGACCGGCAACCCGCAGGGCAACGTCGCGACAGTCCTGAAATTCCAGAACAACTTCATCCCGGCGCAGGCGACCACCTCGATCCAGTACGCGGCGAACCTGCCGACCCAGCCGAACACGGTGGCGAGCACCACGGCGGCGAGTGGCTCGCTGCTTGCGGCTGGCGGCCTCAATCCGTCGGACTTCCAGGCCAACCCGTTGCCGGTGGGCACACCGCCCGCGCCCTATACCAACGCGACGGTGTCCGGTGCAGCCGCCACCGGCAACATCCGTTCGGCCTATTCGTCGACGACAGGGACGGGCACGGTTCCGCTCCAGAACAACTCGTCCGCGGTGGCTTCGACGTCCACCTCCCTCGACAACACCGTGGGCACGCATCTCGCCTCCAGCATTCTCACCGCGCTGAGCGGCCAGACGCTGACCGTCAATGGCAACACGATCACCTTCAACGGCGGCACCACCGTCTCGACCGTCGGCAGCAACACCACGATCGGCCTCGGTGCGGGCACAACGGCCACGGTGGCCAGCATCCTGAACGCGATTCAGACCGCCGGCGGCGCCGGCGTCACGGCCACGCTCTCTGCCAGCGGCAACATCCAGATATCGACCGGTACCGGCACCGACGTACCGGTCAACAGCGGCACGGCAGCCACGGCCCTCGGCATCAGCAGCGTAACGCGCGGCGGCAACGTGCTGTCCTCGCCCGCGATCACCGGCGCCACGGTGTTGAGCGGCAGTGCGACCGCCGGCGGCGCCGAGGTGCTCTCGTCGGGCTTCGCGGCTGGCGATACCATCACGGTCGACGGCCAGACGCTGACCTTCATGACTTCGGGCGCGTCGACTGCGAACCAGATCAACATCACCGACAACATCACGACGTTGCTCGGCAAGATCGACTTTCTCTCCGGTGCGTCAGGATCTTCGGTCAGCAGCGGCGGCGTGATCACGCTGAACACGGGCACCGTCTCCAACCTGTCGGTGTCCAGCTCCAACAGCGCGGCTTTCGCCGCGCTCGGCTTCACCTCGACCATCACCAAGAATCGCGACGGTGGCGGCACCGCCGGCACCGGCGGCGTGATCGGCAACGACATCGCCACCTTCACCAAGGAATCGATCAGCGGTGGTGCGGTGACCGCCTACAACGCCGCCGGCACGCCGGTGAACCTGCAGCTGCGCTGGGCCAAGACCGACAGTGCCTCGCTTGGCACCGGCCATGCCGATACCTGGAACATGTTCTACCAGACTGACCCGAATGCGACCGGCACGACGGTCGGCTGGGTCAACACCGGCCAGGCCTTTACCTTTGCCGCCGACGGCTCGCTCACCTCGCCGAGCGGCTCGGGCATCACCATCAACAACGTCAGCGTCAGCGGCCAGTCGCTCGGCTCGGTCTCCTTCAACATCTCCTCGGGCGGGCTGACGCAATATGCCAGCACCAGCGGCGCGGTGACCATCAACACCATCACCCAGAACGGCTACGCCGCCGGTCAGCTCCGCTCGGTCGCCGTCAACAACAACGGCCTCGTGGTCGGCACCTTCTCCAACGGCCAGAACCTCGACCTCGCACAGGTATCGTTGTCGCACTTCAACGGCACCAACTATCTCAAGGCGCTCGATGGCGGCGCTTACGCCGCGACCGAACAGTCGGGGCCTGCGATCGACGGCGCTTCGGGCACCATCAGCGGCTCGTCGCTGGAAGGCTCGAACACTGACATCGCCGACGAATTCACCAAGCTGATCGTGACCCAGCAGGCCTATTCGGCCAACACCAAGGTGATCACGACGGCGAATTCGATGGTGCAGGACCTCTTGAACGTGTTGCGCTGATCGGCGCGTAACGTAACCAAAGGCGGCTAGTCAAAATGGGTTTGAGTTCAGCCCTCGCCAGTGCGATGAGCGGTCTGCGCGCCAATCAAGCCGCGCTCTCGATCGTGTCCTCGAACGTCGCGAATTCGCAGACGCCGGGTTACGTCGTCCAGACGCCGAACCAGATCGAAGTCACCACCGGCGACTTCGGCTCGACGGCGATGACGACCGGCGTCAGCCGGGAGCTCGACACTTACGTGCTGAATCAGCTGCGCACCGAGACCGGCGGCAGCGGCTACGCCGACCAGATGGCCAACATCTTGAAGCAGCTTCAGAACGTCTATGGCACGCCCGGCAATAGCGGCACGCTCGAAACCGCGCTGAACAATTTCACCACCGCGCTCCAGGCGCTGTCGACGAGCGCGGGCTCGTCGTCGGCGCAGACGGTCGCCTTGGGCGCGGCGCAGACGTTGGCGCAGCAGCTCAACCTCACCACCAAGGGCATCCAGTCGCTCCGTTCCAACGTCGAGCAGGATCTCGGCACCTCGGCGCAGCAGGCCAACGCGGCGATGCAGCAGGTTGCCGACATCAACACCAAGCTCCAGGGCCTGTCGGCGAACGACCCCTCGGCTGCGACGCTGATGGACCAGCGCGACCAGGCCATCAATACGCTGTCGAAATATGTCGACGTCCGCGTCACCACCGACGGTTCGAACCAGGCCAACATCTACACCACCACCGGTATCCAGCTGGTCGGCGCCGGGCTTGCCTCGCACTTCACCTTTGCTTCTGCCGGTGCCCTTTCGGCGACATCGCTCTACAACATCGATCCGGCCAAGTCCGGCGTCGGTGCGTTCAACATCAAGCTTCCGAACGGATCGTCGGTCGACGTCGTCGCCAACAACGTGGTCTCCTCGGGCCAGATCGCGGCCGATCTGAAGCTGCGCGACCAGACGCTGGTGCAGGCGCAGAACCAGATCGACCAGCTCGCCGCGACGATGTCGAGCGCGCTGTCGGACAAGACCACGGCTGGCAGCACGGTCTCCGGTCCGCCGGCCGGGTTCGATCTCGACCTCGCCGGGGCAGCGCCGGGCAACAGCGTCAACATCGCCTACACGGACACGGCCACCAACACGCAGCGCCAGATCACGCTGGTCAACGTGACCGATCCGGCGGCGCTGCCGCTCCAGAACGCCACCAACGCCAATCCGATGCAGATCGGGGTGAACTTCTCCGGCGGCATCGGCGCGATCGCCTCCGCGCTCAACACCGCGCTGTCCGGCTCGCATCTGTCGTTCGCCGCCGCCCCGTCGCCGGCGACGGCCACCACGCTGCGGGTGACCGACGACAACACCGGCCTCGCCAAGGTCAATTCGTCCTCGATCACCAAGACGATCTCGTCGCTGACCTCGGGCAATCCGCAACTGCCGCTGTTCACCGACGGCGGGCAGGCGCTCTACACCGGTGCGATCACGGCGTCGGGTTCGCAGATGACCGGCCTTGCCGGGCGCATCGCCGTGAACACACAGCTGACCACCGACCCGACCAGGATGTCGGTCTACGGCACCTCGCCGGTAACGCCCGCGGGCGACACCACGCGCTCGGATTTTCTCTATTCGCAGCTCACCACTGCGGTGTTCTCATATTCGCCGCAGACCGGCCTCGGCTCGTCGAGCCAGCCGTTCAGCGGCAACGTCTCGAACTACCTCCAGCAGTTCCTGAGTGTCCAGGGCAACGCCGCGACCCAGGCCACCCAGCTCCAGGAGGGCCAGAGCGTCGTGGTCTCGACGCTCCAGGCCAAGTTCAACTCGACCTCCAGCGTCAACCTGGACTCGGAGATGTCGAACCTGATCCAGCTTCAGAATGCCTATGCCGCCAACGCCCACGTGATGTCGGTGGTGCAGAGCATGATGAACACCTTGCTCCAGGCTCAAGGGTAACCAGTACAGGGCTCTGAAAGATGTCGATCAGCAGCATCAACTACTCTTCGTCGGTTCTGGGTTCGCAGATCCGCAACATCAATCAGCAGCTCACCGATCTGTCGACGCAGCTCGCGACGGGCAAGCTGTCGCAGAACTATTCGGGGATGGGAACCAACGAGGGTTTTGCAATCGCCTCACGCTCGCAATTGTCCAACATCGCCGCGTACACGGACACGATGACCAACGTCAACGTCAACATCAACCTCGCCAACACGGCGTTGCAGGCGCTGACGACGATCCGCAGCACCGTGCAGACGGGCGCCGCGAATACGGCGCAGTCCCTCAACGTCAACGGCCAGACCGTCGCGCAGAACACCGCTGCGGCCCAGTTCGGCTCGATGGTCGGCGTTCTCAACACGCAGTCGGGCAACCGCTATCTGTTCTCCGGAACCGCGGTCAGCACGCAGTCGGTCGCGGACGCCGGCGACATCATCAACGGCACCACGACGCAGTCGGGCTTCAAGACCGTCATGGCGGAGCGCCAGGCCGCCGACCTCGGCGCCAACGGGATGGGACGGCTGGTGCAGACGCAGCCGACACCGAGCTCGGTGCAGGTGTCAGAAGACGTCGCCGGATCGCCGTTCGGGCTCAAGATCGCAGCGGTCTCCTCGACGTTGACGGGCGCGACCGTCACCGGCCCGAGCGGCTCGCCGGTGTCGTTCTCGGTCGATCTCAACGGCACCAATCCGAGCAACGGCGACAAGCTGAGCGTCAAGTTCACGCTGCCGGACGGCACGACCGAGCAGATCGACCTGACCGCCTCCACCGCCACGCCGACCCCACTCGGCAGCTTCGCGATCGATGCGATCACCCCGACCAACACCGCCTCGAACCTCAATACGGCGCTGAACACCGCGATTCAGAAGCTCGCCAACACCTCGCTGGTGGCCGCATCCGCCATCGTCGCCGGCGACAATTTCTTCAACACCGCGAGTTCGGCGATCGGCGCGCCCGTCAACAACCAGGCGGCGACGCCTGCGCCCATCACCGGCGCGACCGCGCTGTCCGGGGCGAGCCCTTCGGACTCGATCTCGCCCGGCTTCGTCGCCGGCGACAGCATCACCGTCAACGGCACCACGCTCAGCTTCGTCAATTCAGGCGCGACCGGCAATCAGCTCAACGTCACCGACAGCATCCAGACCCTGCTGGGCAAGATCGACTCGATCACGGGTACGTCGAAGCCGTCGACCATCCATGGCGGCGCGATCACGATCAACACGGACGATGCGGCCACTTTGAACATTTCGAGCTCGAACACGGGGGCGCTGGGTTCGCTCGGTTTCAGCTCGTCTCCGGTCACCGCCCAACAACCGCCACTGCGCGTCGGTTCGTCGCCGGCGAGTTCCGCTACCACCCTGGTGAACGGCTCGGCCAATACCGTGAAATGGTACCAGGGCAATGATAGCCCCGGCTCGCCGCGCTCGACCGCGGTGGCGCGGGTCGACGATTCCATCACCGTACAATATGGCGCGCAGGCCGACGAGGATGCGATCCGGCGGCAGTTGCAGGCGGTCGCCGTGTTCGGCACGTTCTCGACCTCGCCGACCGGGACCTATTCGGGTGGCCAGGTTTCGGCGCTGAGCCTGCGGGTGACGCAGGCGCTGACCCAGCAGCCCGGGCAGCAGCATGTCGAGGATATCCAGACCGACATCGCGATGGCCCAGAACACGATGAAGGATGCGAGCACGCGCCAGACTCAGGCCAAGGCGCAGCTCCAGACCATCATCGACCAAGCGGAGTCGGCCTCCCCGGACCAGGTGGCGAGTGAAATTTTGTCGCTGCAAAACGCGCTCCAGGCGTCCTACCAGACCACCTCGAACCTCGCGCAGCTCTCGCTCGTCAAGTTCCTGTAGGGACCATTAAGGCGGCGTTAACCATGCCTGTTTACCTCTCGGTGAGGATTTGAACGGGCGGGGCCGTCGATGTCGGACAGGATGCAACTGGTGGTGGCCACGCCGTGCTTCGGCGGGCAGGTGTCGAGCATCTATGCGAGCTCGATCTTTGCGCTCCAGCGCGCCGTGCACGGCATGTCCAATCTCGAGCTCAAGGTGCTGCTGCGCGACGGTGATGCGCTGATCACGCGCGCGCGGGCCAATCTGGTCGCAATGTTCCTGGACGATCCCAAGGCGACGCATTTCCTGTTCATCGATGCCGACATCGGGTTCAAGCCGGAGCAGGTGTTCCGGCTGATCGAATGCGGAGCTGATGTCGTCGCTGGCTGCTACCCGATCAAGCGCGTCAACTGGGACAAGGCGAAGCGGGCGATCGAGGCGGGCAGGGCCGATTTGCCGGCGGCCTCGCTCGATTACGTGCTCGAGATCGAGGATCCCGACCGCATCGTCGTGGTCAACGGCTTTACCCGCGTGCGCTATGCCGGCACCGGCTTCCTGATGATCCGGCGCCACGTGCTGGAGGCGATGTGCCGCCATCCAAACTACGCTGGTTTGCAGTTCTTCCGCGAGCATTCGCACGACTCGCTGGCGACGAGCCAGAACCGGTTCGCGCTGTTCGAATGCATGATCGATCCGGTGACCGGCACTTATCTTTCCGAGGACTTCGCTTTCTGCAAGCGCTGGACCGACGTCGGCGGCGAGATCTGGGCCGACCTCCAGAGCTCGCTCGATCATGTCGGACCGTCGGTGTTCCACGGCGATATCGCCTCGCAATTCGCGCCGGCTCCCGCAGCGGCAGCCGATGCGGCGTGAGCCTCCAGGGATGAGCGCCGGCGCATCCCGTCTGCCAGCCACCGAGCGCGCGTCCGACGGCGGCTCGCGCTACCGCCTGCGCGATCTCTTCACGCCGCTCGATACGCTGCTTGTCTCCGGCGGAGACCCGCGGCTGGCGCTCGATCCGAGAGACCGCGTCAACGCCTATGGCTGCGCGCCGTCGCCGTCGCCCGAAATCTGGAATTTCGCCTCCTCAACGGCATCACCGATCTCGAAGGCCGCCTATGACCGCGCCGCACTGGCGCGCGAGGAGCTCGTGCACAAATGCCTGTTCGACGAGGTCGAAGTCGCCTTCGATGCGCGCTGCGAAGACATGCGCGACGAATTGCGCGGCCACCTCCAGCTCTCGCCGCGGGTGGACATCGTGTTCTCGCCGTCCGGCACGGACTCCCAGCTCCAAGCCCTGTTCCTGGCCCGCGCGGTGCTCGGCGCGCCGCCGGTGACGATCGTGGTCGGAGCCGACCAGACCGGAAGCGGCACGGCGTACACCGCGCGCGGACACCATTTCAGCTCGATGACAGCAAGCGGAATTTCGGTGCGCAAGGACGGTGCGGTGGCGGGACTCGCCGGCGACGGCATCGCGCTGCCGCTGCTCGATACCGCGCTTGGGACGGCGATGCGTCCGGATGCGGATGCCCCAGTGCTGCGTGCGGTCGAAGCCACGATCTCGCGAGGCGCGCCCGTGCTGCTCCAGATCATGGATTCGTCAAAGCTCGGCTGGCGCGCGCCGAGCGCGGCTTGCCTCGACGAGATCGCGCGGCGGTGGCCCGGCAAGATCCAGGTCGTCGTCGATGCCTGCCAGGCGCGGCTCGGGCGCCGACGGCTGCGCTCCTATCTGGAGCGCGGCTACATGGTGCTGATGACCGGCTCGAAGTTCTTCGGCGGGCCAGCCTTCAGCGGCGCGCTGCTGGTGCCGAAAGGTCTTTCGCGGGCGATCGACCGGGTCGATGGGATCGCGCCGGGATTCTTCGACTATGCCGGCCGCAGCGACTGGCCGAAGGCCTGGACCACCTTGCGTTCGCGTTTCGAGCGCCGGCCGAATTTCGGCCAATGGCTGCGCTGGGAGGCGGCACTCGCCGAGATCGGCAGCTACTACGCCGTGCCGGGGGATTTCCGTACCAAGGCGCTGGCCGAGCTCGCGGCGGGCATCGACAGCATGATCGCGCTGTCGCCGTCGCTCCAGGCCGTTCCAGCCGTGCATGAGAAGGCCGGCGTGGACGATGAGGAATTCGCTCAAGCCACGATCTTTCCGTTCACGCTGCTGCGCGACGGCAGACCGGTCTCGATTGCCGAGACCAGCGCCGTTCATCGCGCGCTGGCGGCCGACATGAACGACGGGATCAGCGGCAGCGCCGCGGACCGGCAGGTTGCCGCGCAACGCTGCCTGATCGGCCAGCCGGTTCGGCTGGAGCGGCAGGACGACGCGCCCCAGGCCGTGCTGCGCCTCTGCGTCGGCGCACGGCTCGTGACGGAGGCCTGGTCCGCGGACGAGGCGCAAGCGCGACGCAATCTTCAGCATGTACTCGATCGGATCGCCCATGTCCTGGTGAAGATCGAACTGCTGCTTGACCGCGCCGCCGGCGCGGTATCGCCGGACACGCCTATCCTCGGGGTTTGAGATGCAACATTCAGTTCTATCGCCGATCGGCACCACCGCGGCGCAGCATGCCGACCGCATCGGCTTTGCGCAGTTGACGCGCCAGGCCTTCGAGGGCGTGGATCTGCACCTGTTGCGCGACCATCTCGTTGCCAAGATTTCCGAAGGCGCGGCGCACGCCGGCGAGGGGCTCGATCTGTCGCTGATCGTCCAGCTTCTCGGTGACAAGCAGGCGGGCCTGGCGATCCAGGCGGAGGTGCTCACCTTCCATCGGCTGTTTCGCGCGCCCTGCGCGGTCGAGAAGCCGCGCGTGCGCGTGCTCGCGCTCGCGGCCGCGATCGACATGGGCGGCAACACGCCAATCGAGTTTCTGCTCGAGGAGTCCGACATCGAGCTGTTAACGCTCTATGTCGTCGACGGCGTCGGCCTGCCGGAGACATTGCCCGATCACGACGTCGCCATCGTGGTAGCATCCGATTCCGAGGAATGCCGGGAGGCGCTCGCGCTCATCGAGAAGGCCGCGCCGCACTGGCCGCGGCCGCTGCTCAATCGCCCTGATTTCATCGGCAACCTCGATCGCGACAAGCTGTATCGGCTGCTGACGGGTGTCGCCGGTCTCGACATTCCCGCGACCGTTCATGCAACGCGTGCGCAATTGTCGGATCTGTCGCAACGACGGATCAATTGCGAGGACATCGCGGGCGAATTGCACTTTCCAATGATCGCGCGGCCACGTGGCTCGCATGCTGGCGTCGGGCTCGCGAAGCTCGACGATGCTTCGGTGCTCGCGGCCTATCTTGCCGATCGGGAAGAGCAGGATTTCTTCGTCGCGTGTTTCGTCGATTATGTGAGCCCCGACGGGTTTTATCGCAAATATCGACTCGCCATGGTCGACGGCAAACCTTACGCCTGTCACATGGCCATCGCCGATCGCTGGGACATCTGGTATCTCAACGCTTACATGGCGTTCAGCGAGGAAAAGCGGGCCGAAGAAGCGATCTTCATGCTCGACTTCGACCAAGCCTTCGCTGCGCGACACAAAAGTGCGCTCGACGAAATGAGCAGGCGCGTTGGCCTCGACTATTTCATCGTCGATTGTGCCGAGAACCAGAACCGCGAGCTGCTGGTCTTCGAAGCCGACAACACCGCCGTCGTGCACAACATGGATTCGCCGGTGGTGTTTCCGTACAAGCCGCGGCAGATGCGCAAGATCTTTGCCGCGTTCACGGCGATGCTGTCGCGCCACGCAAAGGCAGGCGAGGGGAGTGCAACATGAACGAGATCGTCCGCAAGACGCAACCGGCCGTCACCCATACTTCGCTCGATCCGCAGGACTGGAACGAATTTCGCGCGCTCGCCCATCGCATGCTGGACGAGACCATCGACAGCATTGCCAATGTTCGCGCGCGCCCGGTCTGGCAGCCGATACCCGACGATGTTCGCGCGGCGTTCAGGATTGACGTTCCGCGCGAGCCGACTGATCTGGCCGAGGTCTATCGCGAGTTCTCGGAGAGCGTCGCGCCTTATGCGACCGGCAACGTCCATCCCGGCTTCATGGGCTGGGTGCATGGCGGCGGCACGGCGGTCGGCATGCTAGCGGAAATGCTCGCGGCGGGACTCAACGCCAATCTCGGCGGGCGCGACCATATGCCGATCGAGGTCGAACGCCAGATCGTCGACTGGATGCGCGGTCTTTTCGGCTTTCCGGAGGGCGCGAGCGGCATCTTCGTCACGGGTACCTCGATGGCCAATCTGATGGCGGTGCTGGTGGCGCGTACCAGCGCGCTCGGCACGCTGGCGCGGCAGCACGGCATTGGCAATGACGGCGCGCTGCTCACGGCCTATGCCTCGAAGGCGGCGCACGGTTGCATCTCAAGGGCGATGGACATTGCTGGCTTCGGCACCGATGCGCTGCGCAAGATCGAGGTCGATGCCGATCATCGCATCGATGTCTCTGCGCTACGCGCGCAGATCGCGATCGATCGCGAGGTCGGCTTCAAGCCGTTCCTGGTTACAGCTTCCGCCGGCACGGTCGATATCGGCGCGATCGACGATCTCAAGGCGGTTGCGGCGCTGTGCCGCGAGGAAGGAATCTGGTTTCACGTCGACGGCGCGTTCGGTGCGCTGGCGATCCTCTCGCCCGAGCTCGCGCCGCTACTCGCCGGCATCGAGCTTGCGGATTCGATCGCGCTCGATTTCCATAAATGGGGGCAAGTGCCTTACGATGCCGGCTTCCTGCTGGTGCGCGACGGCGAACGGCACCGGCAGGCCTTTGCGCAGCCGGCAGCTTATCTGCGGCGCGAGGCGAGGGGCCTGGCCGCGGGCGCGGTCTGGCCCTGCGATCTCGGCCCCGATCTGTCGCGCGGTTTCCGCGCGCTGAAGACGTGGTTCACACTGAAGACGTTCGGCACCGAACGGCTGGGCGGGGTGATCGCGCGAAGCTGCGCGCTGGCAAAATATCTGGAGACGCGCGTGCTCGCCGAGCCGCGGCTCGAGTTGCTGGCGCCGGTCAATCTCAACATCGTCTGCTTCCGCTACCGCGCCGCCGACGAGATCAATCGGGAGATCGTCGCCGACATCCAGGAGTCCGGCGTTGCGGCGCCGTCGAGCACGACGCTCGCCGGAAAGTTCGCGATCCGCGCCGCGATCGTCAATCACCGCACGAACGAGACGGACATCGACGCGCTGGTGTCGGCGGTACTGGAGTTTGGCGCGCGGCGGGCCGGCAATGGTCTGATCGAGGTCGAGGCGCCGCCGCTCGCGGCGCAGTGAGGTCAACGGCGACTGAAACAAAAACGCCCCGGACATGGTCCGGGGCGTTTTCGTTCGAATGTACGAAACGTGCTCAGGCGGCCGAGCTGACGTCGTTCTTGGGATGGCTGGCCTCGTACTGATCCCGGAGCTTCTCTTCATAGGCGATCAGCTTGCGGGCATCCTTGAGGGCCCGGTACAGATCGCCGCTCATGATGTGGTTGTTGATCCCCTCGATGATCGGCCAGGAGCTCGGCACGGCGGTGACGATATCGCGCACCAGGTTGAAATAGGTGCCGTGCTGGGTCTGCGGATCCGGCGAGATGTACATGAGCTGGACCGCCAGATAGACGAGCTTGGCCGGCGTGTCGGCGGTCTCCGGCGTGAGGATGTCGCGCTCGCGCAGGATCGGCACGTTCTCGCCTTCGATCAGAAGGCGGGCGCGCTGGTCGGTGTTGGTAATCACGCAGTTGCCGACAATGATGCGTTCGTGCGGTCTGAGCTCGACCTTGAGGGCCATGCCTGTTCTCCATCAACGCTTTCGTAACCGAGCGTGTGTTGCGGCGGATCAGGGCGCAATACTCCATCAACATTAGTTAACGAGTTGTGAATCCCGGCCATCGCCGCGGAAAAACTCAATTATATCAAAGACAAAATCACCCGGCGGAGCAGCGTTGCCGGTCCGCAGATCGGCCGAATCGCGCGCCGACTCAGCAAAAGCGCCGATTTCATTTCATGTTTCGTTAGAGGACTCCGCGCCACGGTCCGCCGGTCGCTGGGTCAATCTCGATCCAAGCAGACGCGTAACAGTAGGCGTCGTTTACCAGAAAGGTAACACCCAATGTCCGGTATCGTTCTCTCCTCCTCGGTTCGTCAGAACCTTCTCTCCCTCCAGTCCACCGCTGATCTTCTCGCCACCACGCAGAACCGTCTGTCGACCGGCAAGAGCGTCAACTCGGCTCTGGACAATCCGACCAACTTCTTCACGGCACAGTCGCTCGACAACCGCGCCAGCGACATCAACAATCTGCTCGATGGTATCGCCAACGGCGTGCAGGTGCTGCAGGCCGCCAACACCGGCATCACTTCGCTGCAGAAGCTGATCGACAGCGCAAAGTCGATCGCCAACCAGGCGCTGCAGACCACGGTCGGTTACTCCACCAAGTCCAACGTCTCCACCACGATCTCGGGTGCGACGGCTGCCGACCTGCGTGGCACGACGTCTTATGCAAGCACGGTTGCGACGGGTAACGTGCTGTTCGACGGCACGGCTGGCGGCGCACATGCGGCCGGCTCGTCCGTCACGCTCGGCGCGACCCAGGGCGTTGATACCGGTTTGACGGCGACTGCCGGTGACGGTTCGACGGCTCTGAGCGCCGGCATCACCCTGATCGCCAACGGCGCGGCGACGGCGACTGGCCTGATCGGCAATGCCCAGCCCGCAGACGGCGACACGCTCACCGTTAACGGCAAGACCATCACCTTCCGCGCGGGTTCTGCTCCGGCTTCGACCGCAGTGACCAGCGGCTCGGGCGTCAGCGGCAACATCGTCACCGACGGCAGCGGCAACTCGACCGTCTATCTCGGCACCACCGCCGCTCCGGCTGCCACGGCCGGCGATCTCGCCACCGCGATCGACCTCGCAAGCGGTGTCAAGGTTGCGACCATCAGCGCTGGCGCTGCGACGATCGCGACCAGCGCCGGCGAGACCGCGTCCGACGTCGGCACCACGACGGCCAGCAAGGTCACGCTGCGCAGTTCGACCGGCGCCGACCTGAGCGTCACCGGCAAGGCCGACTTGCTGAAGGCTCTCGGCCTCACCACCGCCAGCGGCGGCGGCAATGCGACGGTGACCGTGAACCGTACCACCAGCGCCGCCTCGCTCGGTCAGCTGGTCCAGGACGGCTCGACGCTGAACGTGAACGGTCACGTCATCAGCTTCAAGAACGCCCCGGTTCCGGGTTCCGCCGGTGCTCCGGCGATCGCGACCGGCTCGGGCAAGAGCGGCAACGTCATCACCGACGGCGCCGGCAATTCGACGGTCTATCTGCAGGCCGGTACGGTCGCCGACGTGCTGAACGCGATCGATCTTGCCAGCGGCGTGCAGAGCGCCAGCATTGCCGCCAACGGCACTGCGACGCTGTCGCCCGCCACTGGCCAGACCGCTTCGTCGATCAGCGCATCGGGTCAGCTCAAGCTCTCGACCGGCGTGAACGCCGATCTGTCGATCACCGGAACGGGCAATGCGCTGAACGCGCTCGGCCTCGCCGGCAACACCGGTACGGCTAGCGCCTTCACCGCGGCTCGCACCTCCGGCATCGGCGGCATCAGCGGCAAGAGCTTGACCTTCACCTCCTTCAACAGTGGTACGGCGGTCAATGTCACCTTCGGTGACGGCACCAACGGCACGGTCAAGACGCTCGATCAGCTCAACTCGCAGCTCCAGGCCAACAACCTGTCTGCGACGATCGACGCCAACGGCCTGCTGACGATCTCGACGACCAACGACTACGCGTCTTCGACGATCGGCTCCAGTGCTGCGGGCGGCGTCATCGGTGGTACGCTCACCTCGTCGCTGACGTTCTCGACGGCTTCCAGCCCCGTCCAGGATACGGTTGCGCAGACGGCGCGAGCCAACCTGGTCAGCCAGTACAACAACATCCTGAACCAGATCGACACGACCTCGCAGGACTCTTCGTTCAACGGTGTGAACCTGCTGAACGGCGACCAGCTCAAGCTGGTGTTCGACGAGACCGGCAAGTCGAACCTGAGCATCACCGGCGTGACCTACAACTCCAAGGGTCTGGGCCTCGCTTCGTTGACCAGCGGTGTCGACTTCATCGACAACTCCGCGACCAACAAGGTGCTGTCGAACCTCAACGCTGCCTCGAGCACGCTGCGGTCGGAAGCGTCGAGCCTCGGTTCGAACCTCTCGGTGGTGCAGGTTCGTCAGGACTTCAACAAGAGCCTGATCAACGTGCTGCAGACCGGTTCGTCCAACCTGACGCTGGCCGACACCAACACCGAAGCCGCGAACAGCCAGGCGCTGTCGACCCGTCAGTCGATCGCGGTCTCCGCGCTGTCGCTGGCCAACCAGTCGCAGCAGAGCGTGCTCCAGCTGCTCCGCTAAATCGCGGCAGACATCGCAAGACAAGTTAAGGCGGCGGGGCTTCGGCCCCGCCGCTTTCTTTTTTGCGCCAGCGTTCGAAGACGTCGTGCGACGAAGCGAAGACGATGCATTCGGATGCAGCCGTTTGCTCACTCTCAGTTATGGTTGACAAGTGGCAAACGTCCGGCGCTAACGCGAAAAAGTATCATCCGATCATGATGATGCGTCTGAGCCCGGTTCTGCTTTGATCGCGCATATGGTGAATCCGCGCAAGGACTGGCGCGACACGCTTCATGCTTTGTTAGCCACCTCCGTTCACCGTCTCGGTCATCGATTAATCCTAATCGAAGTTTTGTCGCGTTGCGTACCAGAAGGGTAACAGCTTATGTCCGGTATCGTTCTCTCCTCGGCGGTTCGTCAGAACCTGCTGTCTCTCCAGTCCACCGCCGACCTCCTCGCCACCACGCAGAGCCGTCTGTCGACCGGCAAGAGCGTCAATTCGGCTCTGGACAATCCCACCAACTTCTTCACGGCACAGTCGCTCGACAACCGCGCCAGCGACATCAACAATCTGCTCGATGGTATCGCCAACGGCGTGCAGGTGCTGCAGGCCGCCAACACCGGCATCACTTCGCTGCAGAAGCTGATCGACAGCGCAAAGTCGATCGCCAACCAGGCGCTGCAGACCACGGTCGGTTACTCCACCAAGTCCAACGTCTCCACCACGATCTCGGGTGCGACGGCTGCCGACCTGCGTGGCACGACGTCTTATGCAAGCACGGTTGCCACCAGCAACGTGCTTTATGATGGTACGGCGGGTGGCGTGCACGCTGCCGGCTCGTCCGTCACGCTCGGCGCGACCCAGGGCGTTGATACCGGTTTGACGGCGACTGCCGGTGACGGTTCGACGGCTCTGAGCGCCGGCATCACCCTGATCGCCAACGGCGCGGCGACGGCGACTGGCCTGATCGGCAATGCCCAGCCCGCAGACGGCGACACGCTCACCGTTAACGGCAAGACCATCACCTTCCGCGCGGGTTCTGCTCCGGCTTCGACCGCAGTGACCAGCGGCTCGGGCGTCAGCGGCAACATCGTCACCGACGGCGGCGGCAACTCGACCGTCTATCTCGGCACCACCGCCGCTCCGGCTGCCACGGCCGGCGATCTCGCCACCGCGATCGACCTCGCAAGCGGTGTCAAGGTTGCTGTGATCAGCACCGGCGCTGCGACGATCGCGACCAGCGCCGGCGAGACCGCGTCCGACGTCGGCACCACGACGGCCAGCAAGGTCACGCTACGCAGCTCGACCGGCGCCGACCTCAGCGTCACCGGCAAGGCCGACTTGCTGAAGGCTCTCGGCCTGAGCACCGCCAGCGGCGGCGGCAATGCGACGGTGACCGTGAACCGTACCACCAGCGCCGCCTCGCTCGGTCAGCTGGTCCAGGACGGCTCGACGCTGAACGTGAACGGTCACGTCATCAGCTTCAAGAACGCCCCGGTTCCCGGCTCCGCGGGTGCTCCGGCGATCGCGACCGGCTCCGGCAAGAGCGGCAACGTCATCACCGACGGCGCCGGCAACTCGACGGTCTATCTGCAGGCCGGCACCATTGCCGACGTGCTGAACGCGATCGATCTTGCCAGCGGCGTGCAGACCGCCAGCATTGCCGCCAACGGCACTGCGACGCTGTCGACCGCCACCGGTCAGTCCGCCTCCTCGATCAACGCTTCGGGCCAGCTCAAGATCTCGACTGGCGTGAACGCAGACCTGTCGATCACCGGCACGGGCAACGCGCTGAACGCGCTCGGCCTCGCCGGCAACACCGGCACGGGCACCGCCTTTACCGCGGCTCGCACCTCCGGCATCGGCGGCATTGCCGGCAAGAGCTTGACCTTCACCTCCTTCAACAGTGGTTCGGCGGTCAACGTCACCTTCGGCGACGGCACCAACGGCACGGTCAAGACGCTCGATCAGCTCAACTCGCAGCTCCAGGCCAACAACCTGACTGCGACGATCGACGCCAACGGCCTGCTGACGATCTCGACGACCAACGACTACGCGTCTTCGACGATCGGCTCGAGCGCCGCGGGCGGCGTCATCGGTGGTACGCTCACCACCGCGCTGACGTTCTCGACGGCGTCCACGCCCACTCAGGATACGATTGCCCAGACCGCGCGTTCGAACCTGGTCAACCAGTACAACAACATCCTGCAGCAGATCGACTCGACCTCGCTCGACTCCTCGTTCAACGGTGTCAACCTGCTGAACGGCGACCAGCTTAAGCTGGTGTTCGACGAGACCGGCAAGTCGAACCTGAACATCACCGGCGTGACCTACAACTCCAAGGGTCTCGGCCTCGCTGCACTGACCGGCGGTATCGACTTCATCGACAACGCCGCGACCAACAAGGTGCTGACCAACCTGAACACCGCGTCGAGCACGCTGCGTTCGGAGGCCTCCGCGTTGGGTTCGAACCTGACGATCGTGCAGGTTCGTCAGGACTTCAACAAGAACCTGATCAACGTGCTGCAGACCGGTTCGTCGAACCTGACGCTGGCCGACACCAACGTCGAAGCGGCCAACAGCCAGGCACTTTCGACCCGTCAGTCGATCGCGGTCTCCGCGCTGTCGCTGGCCAACCAGTCGCAGCAGAGCGTGCTCCAGCTGCTCCGCTAAGTCGCGGCAGACATCGCAAGACAAGTTAAGGCGGCGGGGCTTCGGCCCCGCCGTTTTTTGTTTTGCCGGGAGGGGAGTTGAGATGCCTTGCTCAGCCCTTAAAAAGTAACGGTCGGTTATGGTTAATGGAGCGTAAGCGCAGAGAAATGCCAATGATTTCAGTCTGATTGTCGGCCGTGCCAACGTCTCTCGCCGGTTTATGGTGAACCGGCGATTATGCAGGCGGGACTCGTTTCACCCTTTGTTAGACATGTCCACGCAGGCTGTGCCCGTCACTCGATCACATCGCGATCGAACGAAGACGCGTAAGCCAGAAGGGTAAAAGTCATGTCCGGTATTGTTCTCTCTGCGTCGGTTCGTCAGAACCTGCTGTCTCTCCAGTCCACCGCCGACCTCCTCGCCACCACACAGAACCGTCTGTCGACCGGCAAGAGCGTCAACTCGGCCCTGGACAATCCGACCAACTTCTTCACCGCACAGTCGCTCGACAACCGCGCCAGCGACATCAACAACCTGCTCGATGGCATCGCCAACGGCGTGCAGGTGCTGCAGGCCGCCAACACTGGCCTGACTTCGCTGCAGAAGCTGATCGACAGCGCAAAGTCGATCGCCAACCAGGCGCTGCAGACCACGGTCGGTTACTCCACCAAGTCCAACGTCTCCACCACGATCTCGGGTGCGACGGCTGCCGACCTGCGCGGTACCACCAGTTTTGCCAGCGCTGTCGCTTCCAGCAACGTGCTGTATGACGGCACGGCAGGCGGCGTGCATGCGGCGACCTCGTCCGTCACGCTCGGCGCGACCCAGGGCGTTGATACCGGTTTGACGGCGACTGCCGGTGACGGTTCGACGGCTCTGAGCGCCGGCATCACCCTGATCGCCAACGGCGCGGCGACGGCGACTGGCCTGATCGGCAATGCCCAGCCCGCAGACGGCGACACGCTCACCGTTAACGGCAAGACCATCACCTTCCGCGCGGGTTCTGCTCCGGCTTCGACCGCAGTGACCAGCGGCTCGGGCGTCAGCGGCAACATCGTCACCGACGGCGGCGGCAACTCGACCGTCTATCTCGGCACCACCGCCGCTCCGGCTGCCACGGCCGGCGATCTCGCCACCGCGATCGACCTCGCAAGCGGTGTCAAGGTTGCTGTGATCAGCACCGGCGCTGCGACGATCGCGACCAGCGCCGGCGAGACCGCGTCCGACGTCGGCACCACGACGGCCAGCAAGGTCACGCTACGCAGCTCGACCGGCGCCGACCTCAGCGTCACCGGCAAGGCCGACTTGCTGAAGGCTCTCGGCCTGAGCACCGCCAGCGGCGGCGGCAATGCCACGGTGAACGTCAACCGCACCACCAGCGCCGCTTCGCTCGGTCAGCTGATCCAGGACGGCTCGTCGCTGAACGTCGATGGTCATACCATCACCTTCAAGAACGCTCCCGTTCCGGGATCCGCGGGCGCTCCGACGATCCCGACCGGCTCCGGCAAGAGCGGTAACGTGATCACCGACGGCAACGGCAATTCGATAGTCTATCTCCAGGCCGGCACGGTCGCCGACGTGCTGAACGCGATCGATCTCGCCACCGGCGTGCAGAGCGCAAGCATTGCCGCCAACGGCACTGCGACGCTGTCGACCGCCACCGGTCAGTCCGCCTCGTCGATCAACACCTCCGGTCAGCTCAAGATCGCGACCGGCATCAATGCCGATCTCTCGATTACCGGCTCGGGCAACGTGCTGAACGCGCTCGGCCTCGCCGGCAACACCGGTGCGGCGACGGCTTTCCAGGCGGCCCGCACCTCCGGCATCGGCGGCATTGCCGGCAAGACCTTGACCTTCACCGCCTTCAACGGCGGCACGGCGGTCAACGTCACCTTCGGCGACGGCACCAACGGCACGGTCAAGACGCTCGACCAGCTCAATACGCAGCTTCAGGCCAACAACTTGGCCGCCACGATCGATGCCAACGGTCAACTCACCATCACCGCGTCCAACGACTACGCGTCTTCGACGCTTGGCTCGACCACCGCGGGCGGTGCGATCGGCGGCACGCTCACCTCGGCGCTGACGTTCTCGACGGCATCCACGCCTATCCAGGATGCAGTTGCGCAGACGGCCCGTGCGAACCTGGTCTCTCAGTACAACAATATCCTGAACCAGATCGACACGACCTCGCAGGACTCTTCGTTCAACGGTGTCAACCTCCTGAACGGCGACCAGCTCAAGCTGGTGTTCGACGAGACCGGCAAGTCGAACCTGAACATCACCGGCGTGACCTACAACTCCAAGGGTCTCGGCCTCGCCGCGCTGACCGTCGGCGTCGACTTCATCGACAACGCCGCGTCCAACAAGGTGCTGACCAATCTGAACGCTGCATCGAGCACGCTGCGGTCAGAAGCCTCGGCGCTCGGTTCGAATCTCTCGGTGGTGCAGGTTCGTCAGGACTTCAACAAGAACCTGATCAACGTGCTGCAGACCGGTTCGTCGAACCTGACGCTGGCCGACACCAACGTCGAAGCCGCGAACAGCCAGGCGCTGTCGACCCGCCAGTCGATCGCAGTCTCCGCGCTGTCGCTGGCCAACACGTCGCAGCAGAGCGTGCTCCAGCTGCTCCGCTAAATCGCGGCAGATATCGCAGAACTGATACAGCGGCGGGGCTTCGGCCCCGCCGTTTTTCGTTGACTACAGGCGTTCCGGATCAGCCGATCCACAGCCGGGCAGGGCGTTAACCTCTCGTTAACCCTATCGCTTAAAGCGGCGTTAACCATACTTTAAAGGACACCCCCTAAGACTGGACAAAAGCCCGCCTTCCAGACCGGCGAGCCCGATTCGTACCCGGTTCTGCGCTTCAAAAGGAAGACCCGCCAATGTCCAACATCGTTCTTTCCGCATCAGTGCGCCAGAACCTGTTGTCGCTGCAGTCGACGGCCGACCTGCTGGCCACGACGCAGCAGCGGCTGTCGACCGGCAAGAAGGTCAACACCGCCCTCGACAATCCCACCAACTTCTTCACCGCGCAGGGGTTGGACAACCGGGCGAGCGACATCAGCAACCTGCTCGATGGTATCAACAACGGTGTGCAGGTGCTCCAGGCCGCCAACACCGGTATCACCTCGCTGCAAAAGCTGATCGACAGTGCGAAATCGATCGCCAACCAGGCGCTTCAGACCACCGTCGGCTACTCGACCAAGTCGAATGTTTCGACCACCATTCCCGGAGCGACGCCGGCCGACCTGCGCGGTACGACCTCCTATGCGAGCGCGACCGCCAACAGCAACGTGCTTTATACTGGTGCACCTGGTGGCGTGACGCCCGTAACGTCGGGCGCCTCGCTCGGTGCGTCACTGGGCTCGACCGCCGGCACATTGACCGGCGGGGCCGCCAAGGCTGCTGACGGCACCACCGCGCTCGGCGGCACCAACACCCTAATCGGTTCCACGGCATCGACGACGTTCGGCGCGTCCCCCGCGGATGGCGATTCGATCACCGTCAACGGCAAGACCGTCACGTTCCGTACCGGTGCGGCTCCGAGCACGCAACCGACCGGCTGGGGTCTCGACCCGAGCGGCCATATCGCCACCGACGGCAATGGCAATTCGATCGTCTACATGGGTACGACCGGCGCTCCCACGGGTACGGTCAACGACCTCCTCACTGCGGTCGACCTCGCGAGCGGCGTCAAGAGCGCTGCAATCAGCGCCGGCGCGGCGACCATCTCTGTGAGCGGCACGACCGTTGGTACGCTCCAGACTGCATCGTCCATTACGGCTGGCGTGGTGACGCTGAAAAGCTCAACTGGTGCCGATCTGAGCGTGACGGGCAAGGCCGACTTCCTCAAGGCCCTCGGCGTGACCTTGGCGACAGGCGCTGGCAATGCCAGCGTCAGCGCGGACCGGTCCACCACCGCGGGTTCGCTCGGTACCCTCGTTCAGGACGGCTCGACGCTGAACATTGACGGTCACACCATCACCTTCAAGAATGCCCAGACTCCCCAGTCGGCGGCAAGCGTGACCTCCGGCGGCGTCAACGGAAACATCGTCACCGATGGCAACGGCAATTCGACGGTCTACCTCCAGAGCGCGACGCTGACCGACCTGCTCAATTCGTTCGACCTTGCCACGGGTGTGAAGACCGCCAGCATCTTCAATGGCGCGGCAAGTCTCTCGACCACAGCGGGCCAGATTCCGTCGTCGGTCAACACCAGCGGCCAGTTGGCGCTCTCGACCGGCATCAACGCCGATCTCTCCATCACCGGCACCGGCAATGCTCTGAGCGCATTCGGCCTCAGCGGCAATACCGGAACGGCGACGGCTTTCAGCGCGGCGCGCGCGTCCGGTGTTGGTGGTGTCAGCGGCAAGACTCTGACTTTCTCGTCCTTCAACGGTGGCACGCCCGTCAATGTCACCTTCGGCGACGGCACCAACGGTACGGTCAAGACGCTCGACCAGCTCAATACGCAGCTTCAGGCGAACCACCTGACGGCAACGATCGATGCCAACGGCGTGCTGACGGTGACCACCGTCAACGAATACGCCTCCTCGACCCTCGGTTCGACGACCGCGGGCGGCGCGGTCGGCGGTACGCTCACCGGCGTGCTCGCCTTCACCACTGCGCAGCCGCCGGTCCAGGATCCCGTCGCGCAGACCGCGCGCTCCGGCCTGGTCAGCCAGTTCAACAACATCCTGGCGCAGATCGACACCACGTCGCAGGACTCGTCCTTCAACGGCGTCAACCTCCTGAACGGCGACACGCTGAAGCTGGTCTTCAACGAGACCGGCAGCTCCACACTCGGCATCAACGGCGTGGTCTTCAACGCGGCGGGTCTCGGCCTCAGCAATCTCGTCCCGGGCACGGATTTCATCGACAACGGCGCCACCAATAAGGTGCTGACCAGCCTCAACGCCGCCTCGAGCACGCTGCGGTCGGAAGGCTCCGCGCTCGGTTCGAACCTGTCGATCGTGCAGGTGCGTCAGGACTTCTCCAAGAACCTGATCAACGTGCTGCAGACCGGCTCGTCCAATCTGACGCTCGCGGACACCAACGAGGAAGCGGCCAACAGCCAGGCGCTGTCGACGCGCCAGTCGATCGCGGTCTCCGCGCTGTCGCTCGCCAACCAGTCGCAGCAGAGCGTGTTGCAGCTGCTCCGCTAATTTCGCAGCGCAAGATCGCTATTCGAAACGTCGCGGCGGGGCTAATGCCCCGCCGTTCTTTTGATTGAGATCGCTAAGACAAGATTAGCCCAGATCGTTTTGCATCATGCGAACCAAGTTTACAGCGTGCGTGCGCACGACTAGCCTTGCGACGATGGAAGACGCCGTAACCCGTAATAATCCGGAGTGCTTCCAAGCGCTCACGTAAGCAAATCTTAAGCGGTGCTGCCTAGGGTTGGGAAAGAAATCCTTAAGCCCCTTCAACGGGCTAGGAAACCTCCAGGGTATGATTGATGTCGAATTCTGCTGCCTCGGCCTACGCGCGCGTTGCAACGACCACTGCTTCTCCTCGCGACATCGAAGCGCAGACGCTGCTCAAGGCCGCGAACAAGCTGCAGGACGCGGTCAACAACGCCGACCCGTTCAGCGAGCAGACCACGCATGCCCTGATGTTCAACCGCAAGCTCTGGACCATCTTCCTCAGCGAGGCGATGCGCGACAACAGTCCGCAGCCGCTCGACGTCCGGCAGAAGATCGCCAACATCAGCGTGTTCGTGCTGAGCCAGACCGCCGCGCTCCAGATGAGCCCGCAGTTCGATCACTTCCGCCCGCTGATCGAGATCAACCGCAATATCGCCGCCGGTCTGTCCGGCCGGCCGTAATGGACGCTCGTCATGGCCGACATCATGAGCATCCTGTCGACCGCGTATAAGTCCAACGTTCTTTCCAGCACGACGGGCTCGTCCAAATACGTCGCGGTCGATTCGTCGCTCTATCAGGGTAGCTGGACCGGGACCTACCCGGACGGCAAGAAATTCTCGCTCGGCGTCTCGCAGGTCAACGGTTTTCGTGCGCAGGTCCACTACCAGAGCGAGGGCACGTCGCAGTATCAGCAGGTGCTGATCAAGGACTCTTCGTTCCGCTTTGGAAATACCAAGTTCACGCTGACCGACACCGGCAAGGCCCAGATCAAGAACGTCGTCACCGATCCCGCGACCGGCTCGACCTATCTCGACACCGCCGTCGCCACGCTCGACGCGTGATCGTCAAGCGCTACGGTCCGTGCTGAGCGGCCGCGAGGGCTCGGACTTCAGATCCAGTGCATGGAAATAGGCCCGCCGGCGCAGCATCGCTTCGTCGGGGAATTGATTGACCACCGCCTCGGTCCTGTCGTTGACGACCTGGAAGACAAAGGACGCTGCCGCCTGGTCGAACACGACCTGGCGCGAGATGTTCTCGTTGCTCTGCAAATTGTTGCGCACGGCCGCGCTCGTATCGCTAGCGGCGACCGTCTGGCTCACCGGCAAATCAGTTTGCACGGCCTCGTTCGCCGCCGCGTTCGACGTCGTTACGATCTGCGCTGGAGCCGGTATCCCCACCGGCCTGATGCTGAAATCTGTACTCATGGCAGCCTCCTGGTTGCCTAGTGTGAGTCAAATCCCAACCCCTCTCAATGCGCAAGCATGGAACACCAGAATTGAAGATCCGGTAAGCAAACGTGCCTAATCGCGCGACGAGATCGCCGCACGATCTTTCGTAAAATTGTCAGTGGTTTTCGCGTGCGCTCAGAGCGAACGGCTGACCGCGAGCGGGGTGATGTGGCGCGGTCCCGGCGCTGCGCGACGACCCGCCGCCGTGTAGGTGTTCGGCACGTTGCGCTTCTGGATCTCGGCATTGACGCCGCGCACGACGCTCTCGGAGACCGCATGCGCGGTCGCGAGCACGGTGAGATTGACCTGGAGCATCGCGCGGAACGCGTCGTGGTGCCGATGCAGCGTCGAGAGCAACTCGGGCGCGGATTTCACGAGCTGGGTCTGGTTCGCCTTCAGCTGGCTGATGGCCCCGACATAGTTTCGCGACAGCTCCTGCTTCTTGCTCTCGAGTGTCATCGCCTCGCGGACCTTGCCGGCGCGGACGAGCTCGGTCTCGCGCTCGATCAGGCCGAGCAGGGCGTTCATCGCGTCCATCAGGTCTTCGGCGAGCTTGCGCGCTTCGGCGCTGCCCGGCGTGTTGTTCGGGCGCTGCGCGGGCATCGGCTGACGTGAGGCATTGAATTGGTTCATGTCGAAAGGACCTTATGCCGTGCGGATGGTTTTCGCCTGCTGCAGGATGAGGGTGCGGTAGACTTCGGTGGCGACGCCGACGCCGCCGGCCTTGGCGAAGTTCTTGGAATATTGCTCGGTCAGCATCGAGCGCCACACGCCGGTGCCCGGCGTGTCGCCGAACGGGCCTTCGCCCTTCAGGCCCGAGGTCATCTGCGAGAACATGCTGTTGAGGAACATCGCCTCGAAATCGGTGGCGGTCTTCTGCGCCTTGGTCTGCTGCTGCGGCGGGACCTTTTGCAGCGCGGCGGCGAGCTCGAAATCGGGCCGGCCGTTGCGGCTCTCCACGGAGAAGGCCGAGGAGGTCACGACGTGCGGGGTATTGACCATGCTCGTCTGCATCACATCACCTCGATGTCGGCCTGGATCGCGCCCGCGGCCTTGATCGCCTGGAGGATGCTGATGAGGTCGCGCGGGCCGATGCCGAGGCCGTTGAGGCCGTCGACGAGCTGCTGCAGCGAGACGCCGTCCTTGACGACCGCGAACTTCTTGCCGTCCTCGGTGACGCTGACGCCGGTGCGCGGTGTCACCACGGTGCGCCCCCGTGACAGTGGGTTGGGCTGGCTGACCTGCGGGCTCTCGGAGATCGTGACGGTGAGATTGCCTTGGGCGACCGCGACGGTGGCGACGCGGACGTCGCGGCCCATCACGATGATGCCGGAGCGCTCGTCGATGACGATCTTGGCGGCCAGATCAGGGTCGACCTGGAGCTGCTCGATCTCGGTGAGAAAGGCGACCACGTTGCCCTTGAACTCGGGCGGGATCGCAAGCTGCACCGTGGAGGGATCGATCGGCTCGGCGCTCTTGACGCCGAGATAGTCGTTGATCGCGGCCGCGATCCGCTTGGCGGTGGTGAAGTCGGCATTGCGCAGCGCGAGCCGGACGTTCGGCAGGCGATTGAGTGCGAACTCGATCTCGCGCTCGATGATGGCGCCGTTGGCGATGCGCCCCACGGTCGGCACGCCGCGCACGATTTTCGCGGCTTCGCCCTCGGCCTGGAAGCCGGAGATTGCGAGCGAGCCCTGCGCCACCGCGTAGACGTTGCCGTCGGCGCCGAGGAGGGGGGTGACGAGCAGGGTGCCGCCCTGAAGGTTCTTGGCATCGCCGAGCGCGGACACGGTGACGTCCATGCGCGTGCCCTGCGTGGAGAAGGCCGGCAGGTTGCCGGTCACCATCACGGCGGCGACGTTGCCGGTGCGGATGGTGGCGCCGCGGATGTTGACGCCCATGCGCTCGAGCATCGCTTGCAGCGACTGCTTGGTGAAGGGGATGTTGTTGAGCGTGTCGCCGGTGCCGTTGAGGCCGACGACGAGGCCGTAGCCGATCAGCTGGTTCTGCCGCACGCCCTCGATATTGGCGAGATCCTTGATGCGCGAGGTCGCAGCCGCGGACGTGACCGAGAGCACCAACGCTGACAGCGCGGCGCAGGCCACTCCGACAATCCTCACCCAACGAACGCCTGGCATCCTCTGCTCCCCGAGGCTCCTCAAATCTCGGACCTTCTCGACACTCCCATGCCGAGCTGGTCCGGCGCTTTCCTTGCGAGCGTTGTGCCAACGTCGGGCAGCCGGGTCAGGCGATTGAATAGGTTGAATAAATCTGTTTTGACCGATGTCAGTAGGCGTTCTCCCTGAGGAGCGAAACTGCCGCCTGTCGGCAGATTTTGCCGGGCTGTTTACGGGTCGTTAACCATAAAACAGCGAAGGTGACGGCATCGATCACCCGGATTGCTTCGATGCGCATCTACGGACCGAACGGCACCACGCTTGGAACGCCGGCCAGCCAGGCCAGGCGGACGGGCTCAGGCACCTTCGTGCTGCCGGACGCCTCGTCGGCGCAGGAGACGCGCGCGGCCGCAGCGCCAAAGGCCGCAGCCAACATCGACGCGCTGCTTGCGATGCAGGGCATCGAGGAAGATCCCGTCGAGCGCCGCAAGCGCTCGGTGGCCCGCGGCAAGTCGGCGCTCGACGTGCTCGACGATCTCAAGATGGGGCTTCTATCCGGCAATCTCGACTCGTCCACCGTGCTGCGGCTCCGGGATGCGGCGGCAAACCTGAAATCAACCTCCGGCGATCCCGGCCTCGACGCGGTGCTCTCCGAGATCGAGCTGCGCGTCGAGGTCGAACTCGCCAAGGCCGGGCAGGCGTAGCGCCTTACGCCGCTTCCTCTTTCAGCTGTGAATCGTAGCGGCGCTGGGCGGCGAGCACGTCTTTCAGATTTTGTTCGGCCCAGTCGCGCAGGGGATCGACGGCGGCGGCGAGCGTCACGCCGAGCTGGGTGATCGAATACTCCACCGTCACCGGCACGGTCGCGATGGCGCGGCGCTTGATCAGGCCGTCGCGCTCCAGCGATTTGAGAACCTGGCTCAACATCTTCTGCGAGATGCCTTCAATCGTGCGGCGCAATTGATTGAAGCGCATCGGCTTCTCCCGCAGCAGCAACAGGATCAGCACCGCCCATTTGTCGCCGACGCGGTCGAGGATCTGGCGTGTCGGGCAGTTGGCGGCATAGACGTCGGGTTTCATCGTCCGTTCCTCGCGAACCGTTCCGGTTACGCTTGCCGGCTACGCGTTGCCGGTTACTCCAGCGTAATCAGGTAAGCACAAAGTGCTCTCTTAACACCAGCATTCTTTGCGATATCTAGTCACCGACAGTTACCACAGAAGCAAAGGAGCCTTCCATGAAAATCGCAGTTGCCGGCGCCTCGGGCCGGGCCGGAGCCGAGATCACCAAGGAACTGTCCCGCCGCGGCCATAGCGTTACCGCCATAGCGCGGAACCCCGAGAAGATCGCGGGCCTGCCGAACGTCACGCCGACCAAGGGCGATGTGCTGGACCAGGCCGGCCTGACCAAGCTGTGGGCAGGGCATGACGTCGCCGTCAGTTCCGTGCACTTCCTGGCCAGCGATCCGCACAAGCTGATCGGCGCCGCAAAAGACTCCGGTGTCGGGCGCTACCTCGTCGTCGGCGGGGCGGGCAGCCTCGAGGTCGCACCAGGCGTGAAACTGGTCACAACCCCGAGTTTTCCAGCCCAATACAAAGCTGAGGCCGAAAAAGGTGGGGCCTTCCTTGACCTGCTGCGGCAGGAAAAGGACCTGAACTGGACCTTCATCTCGCCGTCGGCCCTGTTCGTCGAGGGGGAACGGACAGCCAAGTTCCGGCTCGGGTCCGACCAGCTTCTCGCAGATGCGAGCGGGAAAAGCTGGATCACCTTCGCCGACTACGCCATTGCGCTCGCCGACGAGATCGAGCGGCCGGCCCATCTGAGGCAGCGCTTCACGGTCGGCTACTGAGTTCTCGGCCGCCCCCGGGCCTCTGCGGATAAACCTTCCTGTGCAAGGGTTTGGGGGCGGTAACCGAGGAGTTAAGGAAATATTGTCTGTCACGGGAGGCCGCTATATAACGCCCCGCTCAACGGATCTCGTTCCGTTGCGAGTCGTTGTTTAGACAGATAGGCCGCCCTTGGAAAAGTTGAAAAACTACCGACCGACCGAAAAAGAGCCTTTCATGAACGATCGGCAGAAGGAGTACTTCCGTTTGAAGCTCCTCGCCTGGAAGGATGAGATCCTCAAAGAGTCCAGGCTCACCCTGCAAGCCTTGCAGGAGGAGAACGTGAACCACCCCGATCTCGCCGATCGGGCTTCGTCCGAAACCGACCGTGCCATCGAACTCCGCGCCCGCGACCGTCAGCGCAAGTTGATCGCCAAGATCGACGCCGCGCTCCAGCGTATCGAGGACAACACCTACGGCTATTGCGAGGATACCGGCGAGCCGATCTCGTTGAAGCGGCTCGAGGCCCGGCCCATCGCGACGCTCTCGGTGGAGGCGCAGGAGCGCCACGAGAAACGCGAGAAGGTCTATCGCGACGAATAGAGTCCGAGCCGCCTAGTGCGGCTCTTTATTTTTGAGGCAGAGGCGCCGCTTCGCGTCGTGGTCAGCATGTTGTCTGCTGTTCGCAGCGGCGCGCGTCAGCTCACACGCGCAATCGCGAAAAGTGAATCGCGATCAATGGGCTAGACTCGATTCCTCCGAGCTCACGTGAGTTCAGATGAGAAACAGCCTTCACGTCAGGTGCGGGAGATTTTGCGAGTCGCATCAACGAGATCAACTCAGTCGTTGAGATGCTGATCGAACAACATCGAGCATCGCTGTAATCACGCCTGCTGCGGCATCTGCGAGGCTGTGAGCTGCGCGCCTCCATAAAGCCTGGACCAGCTCAATATTTCCTTAAACGCCGGCAAGAGGCGCCGAGTGTTCCGCAAGCTGGTCTACCTGCTCTTGCGGCTGATCCCGCTTGGCTTGGTCAAGGCGTGAGGCGCGGCCTGAGCTTGTCAGGGCGGGGCCGGGATGCTCCACTGCCCCGCACAATCGCGTAGCGTGGGAGGCGGCGCCGATGGACAAAATTCTCCAAGCCGCAAAGGCAATCGCGCTGGCGCGCCGCAACCATGCGCCGCTCGCGGCGCTGGAGCGTCCGCCCGCCGACGAGGCCGAGGGCTATCAGGTCCAGCGCGCATTGCACGATCTTCTGCTGCCGCAAGTCGGGCCGCTGGTCGGCTACAAGATCGGCTGCACCAGCCAGGTGATGCAGGACTATATCGGCATCCCCCACCCCTGCGGCGGCGGCGTGTTCCAGAAGGGCGTGCACGATAGCGGGGTGAAGCTCGCCGCCTCCGGCTATGTCCGTGTCGGTGTCGAATGCGAGATCGCTGTACGGTTGAAGCGCGACCTCGCGCCCGGCGAGGCGCCGTTCACGGCCGAATGGGTCGGCGAGGCGGTCGAAGCCTATCATCCCGCGATCGAGATCGTCGACGACCGCTATGTGAAATGGGAGACGATGGGCGCAGCCACGCTGATCGCAGACGATTTCTTCGCCGCCGGCTGCGTGCTGGGGCCGTCGGTCCCGCGCTCGTCCGTGCCGGATCTGAAGGCGGTGAAAGGCCGCGCCATCGTCAACGGCGAGGAGGTGAGCCACGGCACCGGCGCCGACGTGCTCGGCCACCCCCACAACGCGCTCGCCTGGCTCGCCAACCATCTCGCCGCCGATGGTAAGGGTCTGCATGCGAGGCAGCTCGTGTTGACGGGAAGTCTGGTGAAGACGCTGTGGCTGAAGGCCGGCGACAAGGTGCGGATGGAGCTGGACGGGCTGGGGGTGGTGGAGGCGGAGTTTACGTAAGAGGTGCACAGCGCTTCAACATTTTCCGTTATTGCGAGGAGCTCTTGCGACGAAGCAATCCAAGCTGTTTCCGCGGAGGGATACTGGATTGCTCACATGGGGAATGTGTGTGTCAAGGATGAGCAGTCACCTTTTTGTTCGACTGCAGCCACCTCTTCGTCCCGACCGCGGGTTCTGCAGGATGGCGCGCGCAGATCAAGTCAAGGCCGGCCTGTTAGGGCCGCCGCGAAGCGGCTTGGCCTTGAGTTGAGCGAGCACGCCATCATGCTTGGTGCGTTGGGCCGATAGGAGCTCCTCGCGTTGGCGGTTCTGTCAGGGCATCTGCCATCCTCGCATTTGCGATCCAAGGGTCGAGCCGGTTCGACGATCTGGGTTGCTTGCCAGATCAAACTCACATTCGGTCGTCGCACAAGGCGACTGCACCACGATTCCGCTTGCGGCGGGCAGGCTCGAGAGGACGAGGCCATTCTTCGTTGCGGCGTTTGAAGCCATGCAATCCATCGGTTCGTCCACCCGGATCTTCCGAGACTGATCGGGCCTCGGCAGATGGGTTATGGTTCTTTCGTTGCGCGCGGGCGGCGAAGCACGCCGCTTGGTGCGGTCCGGATCAGGCGGCGGGCTTCATCACGGCCCCCTCGATGGTCTCGCCCGCGGTGACATACTTCCACAAGGTCACGAGAAGCTTGCGCGCCAGCGCCACGATCGCGCGCTTGCGGCCTTGCGGGCTTCGCTCCTTGAACCAGCGCGTCAGGGCCGACTGCGGCTGGTGACGTATCCACAGCCAGGCGAGCTGGATCATTGTGGTCCGCAGCCTGGGATTGCCGGCCTTCGACACGCCCTGCTCGTGCCGGATGCCTCCGCTTTGCCACGGCGTCGCCGCAAGCCCCGCATAGGCGGCGACCTGGCGGCGGTTGGAGAACTGCCGGTAGAACGCCTCCGACCAGAGCACGGCCGCAAAGTTGGCGCCGAGCCCTTTCAAGGCCAGCAGCATCGCCACCGGATCCGGCGCGACCTTGTCTGCAGCGTTCTTGTCTGCAGGCTTCCGGGCTGCGGCCAGCAGAGCATCTCGCGCGGCCTCGACCGCCTTGATCTGTTCCAGAAGCAGTTCGACCCGATCGAGCTCGCGGCCGATCTGCGCCTTCAAATGCGAAGGCAGCTCCCGCCCGTCGCCCGTGCGCAAGGCCTCAAGCCGCGCCCGCCGATTGCGCCGCAGCGGCACGTAGTCGGATATCCCCTGCGCGAACAGAAGACCCTTGATCCGGTTCACATGCGTGATGCGCTCGGCGATCAGCGTCGCTCGTTCGCGACACAGCCTGCGCCGGTCCTCCTCTTCAGGCGAGGGCGCAACCACCATCGCACAGACCCGCGGCTCGCCGCGCTTGTAGGCCAGAAGCGCCCGCAACAGCGCCTCGCCATCGAGCCTGTCAGTCTTGGCCCGCCGCCGCCGTCGCGGTCGGTCCGTCGGAAGGATGATCGAGCAACATCGTCGTCTCCAGGTTGAGGGGGTCAGCAACCTCAGTCTGACCTCAGACCTGGTCGCTATCCACTCCCCATGGAATCTTCGCTCCCGCAATGACGGAGTTTGGGGCAGCGGCGTCGCTGCAATTGCGCGGACCTGACTCGCTGTACGCAGCCGCACCATCGCCAAAATACATGCGGCCCTCGCCAGGGGAGCTAGCGAGGGCCGCGTAGTACATCGTCGTTCGCGCCTAGGTTCGCGAACACGATGTGGGAGCTCGGGAGAAGGCTAGAAGGGCAGCAGCACGTCCATGACTTGCTGGCCGTAGCGCGGCTGCTGCACGTCCATGATCTGGCCGCGGCCGCCGTAGGCGATGCGGGCCTGGGCGATCTTGGTGGAGTCGATGGTGTTGTCGCTCTGGATGTCTTCGGGGCGGACGATGCCGGCGACCACGAGCTCGCGGATCTCGTAGTTGACGCGGATCTCCTGCTTGCCTTCGACCACGAGGTTGCCGTTCGGCAGCACCTGCGTCACGACCGCGGCGACGTTGGTCTGCAACGCTTCCTGGCGATTGACCGAGCCCTTGCCGTCGCTGGAGGCGGTGGAGTCGGCGGTGAGGATGCGGCCGGGCAGCACCTTCTGCGCCTGCGCGCCGAGCGTCTTGGCGCCGATGAAGTCGGTGATCCCTGAGTCTTCCGAGTTGGTGCGGCTGCGCTGGGTCTCGTTGGCGATGTTGGCCTTGTCGGTGATGTTCACGGTCACGGTCAGGAGGTCGCCGACCTGGTGGGCGCGCTGGTCCTTGAAGAAGGCGCGGCTGCCGTTGCGCCACAGCGAGTTCGGATTGTAGGAGGCGACTTCCGGTTTCGGCATCGGCATCTGCACCGGCTTATAACCGGGCTGCGTCGTCGGATTGTCGATCGCCGACATCTTCGGTTGCTCGCCGATCTGCGACAGGCGGTCGATCGATGAACAGCCGCTCGCGAGCGCACAAATTGCCAGCAGAGGGCCAGAGAGCGCGATGCGACGAAGACGGGAAGCCGACCTGAAAGCGAACATGACTTACTCTGACTTGGCTGGAGCGGGCGAAATCTGGCTTTGGGCGAGCGCGACGGGCGCGGACGGTTCACGTGGCAGCGACGAGGTCTGCTCGACCGCAGGGGCCATCGGTACGGACTGGCTGGCGCCCTGGATCGTGACCTGGCCGCGGCCGGTGACGACGCCGCTCAGCGTGCGCTTGGTCTGGACGTTGAGCACGCTCACGATGTCGCCTTCGGCGCCGCTGTCGACCGCCTTGCCGCGCGTGGTGAGGTAGAGGCCGGGCACCTGGTAGATGATGGTGACGCTCTGGTCGCGCTGCACGAATTCGGGCCTTGCGATGTCGGCGACCCGGATCGGCGTGCCCGCCCGCATCGGCCGGCGGAGCTGCATGCCGACCGCGCGGTCGCGCGAGGCGGGCTCGCCGGTGACCTCCGCCTTCGGCCGGCGCTCCAGCGCGACGTCGGAGGATTTCAGCATCTCGATGCGCTCGATGTCGCGCGTCAGCACGGCCACCTCCACGGTCTCGATCGCGGTGCCGGTGAAGCGCAGCTTGGTCGGCGCCGGGTTGTTGTCATTGTTGATCTCGAAGGCCAGATCGAAACGGCCGCTGCGCGCGTCGTAACGCGTGGCGACCGGCTGGAGCGCGCCGCTGTTGGAGGCATCGAGCCGCATCTCGGAGACGCCGCGGTCAAAGGTGACGGTGATGTTGGCGGCGTCGCCCAGGCCGAAGCGGCGCTCGAGCGCGGTGGCAACCGCGTTTTCGAGGTCCTTGTTGGCGAGCGTGCGGGCGAGGCGGGTGACCGCGACCTCCTTGATGTCGCCCGTCATCACGCCGATCACCTGCTTTGCGCGGAGCACGCTCAGGACCTGCGCGACCGGCAGCGCGCCGGTGGTGCCGAGATCGGGCGAGCGGTAGACCGCGATCAGCGCGGCCGAACCGGCATTGTCGATGAGATCGCCGACCCGCACCACGTCGGAGGTGACGGTGACGCTGGCACGCAGCGTCGGCGCGGCAATGGCGTCGTCGGCGGCCTGCGCCGGCAGCGCCAGCGCGACGAGGGCGGAGATCGTGGCGAGCGTCGTGCGGATCATCGTCATCACCTCAGCGGAACAGCGCCGTGGTCGATTGCATCATCTGGTCGGCGGCGCTGATCACCTTGGCGTTCATCTCGTAGGCGCGTTGGGCGGCAATCAGGTCGCTCATCTCCGAAACGACGTCGACATTGGCCTGCTCGAGACTTCCTTGCGTGATGGTGCCGTAACCTTCGGCGGTCGCCGTGCCATCCTGCGGCGGGCCGGAAGAGGGCGTCTCGGTGAACTGATTGCTGCCGACGGGCTGCAGGCCCGCCTTGTTGATGAAACGGGTCAGGCCGATCTGGCCGAGAACGGTATTGCTCGTCGAGCCCGGCAGCGTCACCGAGACCTGGCCCTGCACGTTGACGGTGAGGCCCGAGGCATTGTTCGGGATCGTGATCGTCGGCTGTACCGGGTTGCCCTGCGCGGTGACGATGCGGCCCTGATTGTCCATCTGGAAGGTGCCGTCGCGGGTGTACTGGTAGCTGCCGTCGGGCATCAGGATCTTGAAGAAGCCTTCGCCGGAGACCGCGGTGTCGAGATCGTTGCCGGTCTGCGACAGCGTGCCTTGCGTCATGCTGCGCGGCGTGCCGACGGTCTTGACGCCGCCGCCGATATCGACGCCGACCGGCAGGATGGTGCCCTGGTCCGACGATTGCGCGCCGACGCGGCGCACGTGTTCGTAGATCAGGTCCTGGAACGCCGCGGTCTGCTTCTTGAAGCCGGTGGTGCGCAGGTTGGCGATGTTGTTGGAGATCACCTGAACGTTGAGTTCCTGTGCCGCCATCCCGGTCGCTGCGGTGTGAAGCGCCTGCATGTTAGTTCTCCCCTAATCAGGCCGGAACGTCGGCGAGCTTTTCGATCGCCGATTTGTGGAGGTCGCTCTGCTGCTGGAGCAAATTGGCGACGGCGGTGTAGCTGCGCATCACCTCGACCATGCGGCTCATCTCGCCGACCGCGTTGACGTTCGACTTCTCGATGTAGCCCTGCTGCACGGTGGACTTGGTGTCGGCCTGCTGTGCGGCGGACCCGGCGCCATAAAGATTGGCGCCGAGTTTGGTCAGCTTGGCCGGGTCGTCGAACGACACCATGCGGATCTTGCCGCGGATCGAGTCGTTCTTTGCCGTGCCTTCGAGCACCGTGACGGTGCCGTCCGGCGCGACATTGATGTCGTGGTCGGTCGGCTGGAAGGTGATCGGGCCGCCGGTGCCGAGCACGAGGTTGCCGTCGGAGGTGACGAGCTGGCCGGTGCTGTTGAGCGAGAATTTGCCGTCGCGGGTGTAGCGCTCGCCGCCATTGGCCTGCACCGCGAAATAGGCGTTGCCATTGATCGCCATGTCGAGCGGGTTTTTGGTCGCCTCCATCGGCCCCTGGCCGACGTCGCGGAAGGTGCCGCGGTCCTGCACATAGGAGACGCGACGGTCGGAACTGACGAAATTGTCCTCGCGCGCGTTCGAGTTGAGGAACTCCTCGAACAGCGAATGGTCGGCCTTGAAGCCGTTGGTGTTGGCATTGGCGACGTTGTTGGCGATGACATCCATCTGCCGTTCCAACGTCATCTGCCGTGACAAGCCGATCAGAAGCGCGTTCTGCATCGGAAATCTCCCCTGAGTGAGATCTGCTGCGTCGCTCTCCCAAGCGCCTTGGCGGACCCCGTGAACGAGACTGTCAGGTTCTCCCAAACCCGTCGGTCTCGGTCCTCTCTCAGCGAAAGCCGTGCCAACGCAGAAAACAAAATTATTACAATAACTTGCTTATTTTTCGGAGGCGCCGGCGGGCGGCAGAAAGGTTCTGTTGACCATGTTTGCCCGGCAGATTTTTCCTAGTGGAGGCCCAATCGAAAGGTTCCGTTAACCATTATTACCGTAGCGTTTGCGTGCAAGAGGAGCGCTTTGCGCTGGGGCATTTGTATCGCGTCATTGTCTGCCAGGAGGCTTCGCTCTTTCGATCCGTTTATGAGATGAGCGAGCCCGGCCACCATGGCAGAGAATGAAGCGGAAGGCGGCGAAGGTGCGGAAGCCGCTGCGCCGAAGAACAAGCTCAAGCTCATGATCATGGCCGTCGGCCTGCTCGCCGTCCTCGGCGGCGGTGCTGCGACCTGGTTCTTCTTCTTTCGTCACGGCGACGACGAGCATCATGCCGAGGCGCCCCCGCCGAAACCGCCGGCCTTCGTCGATGTGCCCGACATCATGGTCAACCTCGCCGGCGCGCCGGGCGAGCGCGTGCAATATCTGAAGTTGAAGGTCGTGCTGGAGCTGAAGGAAGAGAAGCAGATCGAGGCGATCAAGCCGACGATGCCGCGCATCACCGACATCTTCCAGACCTATGTGCGGGAACTTCGCTCCTCCGACCTCAACGGCTCCGCGGGCGTCTTCCGCCTCAAGGAAGAACTGACCAGGCGCGTCAACGCGGCGGTCGCGCCGATCCAGGTCAGCGCGGTGCTGTTCAAGGAAGTCGTGATCCAGTGAGCATGGTGGACTAGGGATCATGGCGGGCAACAACGACCAAGTCGACCAGGATGCAATTGCCGCCCAATGGGAGGCCTCGCTTGATTCCGAGGATCCCGCTGAGGCCGCGAAGGCTGCCGCCGAGAACGAATTATCCGAGACCATGGCCCTGCAATGGGCGGCGATGGTCGAGGACGGCAGCCGCGATCTCGGCACCGGCAAGAACTCCGGCGAGCGGGTGTTGTCACAGGAGGAGATCGACAATCTCCTCGGCTTCACCGTCGGCGACGTCACGCTCGACGACCATTCCGGCATTCGCGCGATCATCGATTCGGCGATGGTCTCCTACGAGCGTCTGCCTATGCTCGAAATCGTCTTCGACCGCCTGGTGCGGCTGATGACGACCAGCTTGCGCAATTTCACCTCCGACAACGTCGAAGTGTCGCTCGACCGCATCACCTCGGTGCGCTTCGGCGACTACATGAACTCGATCCCGCTGCCGGCCGTCCTCACCGTCTTCAAGGCCGAGGAGTGGGAAAACTTCGGCATGGCGACGGTCGATTCCAACCTGATCTACTCGATGATCGACGTGCTGCTCGGCGGCCGCCGCGGCACGAGCCAGCTTCGCATCGAGGGCCGGCCCTACACCACGATCGAGACCGAGCTGGTCAAGCGCCTGGTCGAGGTGGTCCTGGCCGACGCCGAGCAGGCGTTCCGGCCGCTCTCGCCGGTGACCTTCACGATCGACCGGCTGGAGACCAATCCGCGGTTCGCCGCGATCAGCCGTCCCGCCAACGCCGCGATCCTGGTGCGCCTGCGCATCGACATGGAAGATCGCGGCGGCAACATCGAGCTGCTGCTGCCCTACGCGACCATCGAACCGATCCGGGGCGTCCTGCTCCAGATGTTCATGGGCGAAAAGTTCGGCCGCGACCAGATCTGGGAAGGCCATTTCGCCACCGAGATCGGGCAGGCCGAGATCTCCGTCGACGCCGTGCTCTACGAGGCCGACATTCCGCTCAAGCAGCTGATGCGGCTGAAGGTTGGCGACACGTTGCCCCTGGACATGCGCGCGGATGCCAATGTGACGGTGCGCTGCGGCGACGTCGCGCTGACCGAAGGGCGGATGGGCCGGGTCGGCGACCGCGTCGCGATCCGCGTGACGAAACCCCTGCGCAAGCCAAGTACGACACTTGCGATGTTCGAGAAGGTGGACGAGCAGAACAAGATGATGGAGGCCCCATGAACCACTCCCTAGGAATGGCGATCGAGACGCTGGTGGCCATCCTGCTGATGCTCACGATCGGCTACTGCATCCTGCTCAACAAGCGGCTGACGCGGCTGAAGGCGGACGAGCATTCGCTGAAGGCGGTCATCGCCGAGCTGATCACCGCGACCGAGATCGCCGAGCGCGCGATCGGCGGCCTGAAGCTCGCCGTGCGCGACGTCAACGAGAATCTCGGCAGCCAGCTTGCTGCCGCCACCCATATGTCGGACCAGCTCTACAAGCAGCTCGGGGAAGCCGACAACGTGGTGCGGCGCCTCTCCAAGATCGCGATCGCTGCGCGACCGGTGACGAATCCGGAAACGGCTGCCGCGCCCGCGGCCAAGCCCTCGGCGGCGAAGGCGGTGGCGGCTGCGGCCGAAGCATTCTCCGAGCGCCGAAGGTCCAGCGGTCTTGCTGCATAAAGTGCGGGTATGAAGTCCTTTCGTAACATCCGCGTCATTCCCGTCGTCCTGGTTGCGGTCGCTGGTCTCGCCACGCTGAAGATCGCGGGCCTCGCGGTCAACGGCGGCTATGTCTTCGACTACAAGCCGAATTCGGCGAAGAAGTCGTGGGCCGAGGAGAACCTGAATTTCCCGACGGGGCGGGAAGACCCCGACATCACGGGATCGACTCATGGCGCGCCGAAGGAGGCGCCCAAGCCGGCCGCGCCGGAGACCAAGTCCGAGGGTGCCGTGGTCAAGGTGGAGGAGGCCCCGCCGCAGATCTCGGCCTCGGAGCGCGCGATCCTGGAACGGTTGCAGGGGCGCCGCCAGGAGATCGAGGCCCGCCAGCGCGAGATCGACATCCGCGAGAGCCTGTTGAAGTCGGCCGAGAAGCGCATCGAATCCAAGGTCGAGGAGATGAAAGCGGTGGAATCCCGCATCTCCACGAGCCAGGCCGAGCAGAAAGCCGCCGAAGCCCAGCGCATGAAGGGCCTCGTGACCATGTATGAGGGCATGAAGCCCAAGGACGCCGCGCGGGTGTTCGACCGGCTGGAGATGGGCGTGTTGATCGAGATCGCCTCGCAGATCGCCCCGCGAAAGATGTCGGACATCATGGGCCTGATGTCGCCCGAGGCCGCCGAGCGGCTGACGGTCGAGATGGCCCGCCGTGCCAATGGCGGCGGGGACCAATCCGCCTCGGCCGGCGATCTCCCCAAGATCGACGGCAAGCCGACCCAAAAGCCGAATTGAGGGCTCATACTTAATTAGTCCTTAATGGGCAAAACCTACAGTCGACGGCGCTGGCCGGCGTCCTTGCCGGCAGGGACTGTCGAACCGGAAGAAATGCCGCCAATGGCGCGAGAGGCTGCCGCTGGATTTGTGACGCGAGCCCGCGCGTTGGCGCGGGGCGTGATGCGTCATGTCCGCAAGGCATCCCTATTGGCGGCCTGCCTCCTGATCGGCCTCGGCGCGGCTGCCCGGGCCGCCGATCCGATCCGCGGTGAGGCGACTTTCGCGGCCGGCGGCGGCTTTGCCCGTCTCGTGATCAAGCTCGGCGAGGATGTTCCCTCCGAGGTGACGACCGCGGGCTCCATCCTCATCATCCGCTTCGACCGCGCCGTCGACGTTCCCGTCGACCGTGTCCCGGAAGGCGGGCCCGACTACGTCAACTCCGCCCGGCGCGATCCCGATGGCGGTGCGATCCGGCTGTCGCTGGCGCGGCGTGTCACCGTCAACACCATGAATGCCGGCGAGCGCACCTTCATCGACCTCCTGCCGGAGGGATGGAAGGGACCGCCGCCGAGCTTGCCGATGGACGTGGTGAAGGAGCTCGCCGAGCGCGCGCGCGTCGCCGAACGCGCGCTCCGCGCCCAGCGTGCCGCCGCCGAGACCAAGAAGCGTCCGCAGATCCGCGTGCGCGCCTCGGTGCAGCCGACCTTCGTGCGTTTCGTGTTCGAGATGCCCGACGGCGTCGGCGTCTCCTCCGTGCTCAACGAGCAGAAGCTCACGCTGGCCTTCAACGCCAATCTGAATTTCGATCTCGCCGATGCGGTCGTCGCGGCGCCGCCGAACGTCGCCTCGATCAAGCAGAAGGCCGACCTTGACCAGACCGCGGTCGAGATATTGCTGATCGGCGATTCCGACGTGCACTCCTTCCGCGACGAGAAGAACTACGTCGTCGACGTCGCCTTCCAGCCGGACAAGGCCAAGACTGCCGCGACGCCCGAAGCGGCGATCGCGCAGGCAAAGCCGGCCGGCCAAGGCCACGGACCTGCACCGGCTCCAGAGAAGCCGGCGGTCGAGAAGGACGCCCATCGCGAGATAACCCCGCCGACGTCCGACACGATCGCGCGCGAAGCCAGGATCGATGTCAAGCCCGAAGTGAAGCCCGACGCCAAGCCGGAAGCTGCCGCCGTTGCGCCGCCCGCCGAAGCGCCGAAACCCGTGTCGGCCCCCCCTGCGGCCATGCCCGAAGCTCCGCATGCTGCGGAGGCGCCCAAGCCTGCGATGCCGGTAACGGAAGCAGCGGTTGCGCCCGCCAAGCTGGCGGCACCCGCGCTTGCCGAGGCGCCCAAGGAGGTCGCGAAGGAGCCGGCCAAAGACGCGCCCATGGAGGCTGCCAAGGAAACGATCAAGGAAACGATCAAGGAAACAACCAAGGCTGCCGAGGTTCCGGCCACGCCGCAGCCTGCCGCGGCCAGCGTCGATGCGAGCCGCGACAGCGACGGTCTGCGCGTGACGTTCCCGCTCCAGGTCGCTACGCCCGCAGCAGCTTTCCGCCGCGGCGACACGATCTGGCTGGTGTTCGATACGCCGAAGCCGATCGACGTCGAGGCGATCCGTGCCCGGGGTGGCGCGATGATCGGCGAGGTCAGCCGCATGCCGCTCGACAAGGGGCAGGCGGTACGCATCCGCCTCACCCGGCCGCTGGTTTACTCGCTGACGAGCGAGGAGGTCGGCAAGGAGACGAACTGGCTCTTGACGCTCGCCGACAAGATCCAGGCGACGCCGCTGCCGCTGATGATGTCGCGCAACATCACCGATCCTGCACTCGCCAACATCGCCATTCCCTTTGCCAATCCGGGCCTCCTGCACAAGCTCACCGATCCCGACGCCGGCGATACGCTCTACATCGTCACCGCGCGGCGGCCGGTCCGCGGCTTCATCAAGCGGCAGGACCTCGTCGATCTCGCGTTGCTGGAATCCGCGCACGGCATCGCGATCCGGCCGAATTCCGACGAGGTCGGGGTCGAGGTCGGGTCCGACAAGGTCATTCTCGGCAAGAAGGGCGGGCTGACGCTGTCGCCGGTCGACATCTCGGCCGAGCGGGCGCCGACCGCGGTGCGGCCGATCTTCAGTCCCGAAAACTGGCGCAAGGGCCAGTCGGAAAACTTCATAGCGCGCCAGGGCGATCTGATCACGGCGATCTCGGCCGTCGAACCGGCGCTGCGCTCGCTGCCGCGGCTAGATCTGGCGCAGTTCTACATGTCGCGCGCCATGTATCACGAGGCCAAGGCCGTCACCGACGTGATGCTGACCGATCCCCTCAACAAGGAGGAGAGCAGCGCGCTGATCATGCATGCGATCGCAAGCATCCTGATCGGCCGGCCGGCGCAGGGCCTGAAGGACCTCGCAAATCCCGTGATCGGCAACAGCCACGACTCCCAGCTCTGGAAGGCGCTCGCCTATGCGCGCCAGGGCAAATGGGCCGATGCGCGCGAAAAATTCAAGAACGTCGAGTTCGCCATAGCCTCGCTGCCGCTGGACGTCCAGCGTATCGTGACGATGGACGCGATGCGCGCCTCGCTCGAGGTCAAGGACTATGCCGGAGCCTCCAAACGCCGCGGCGAGATCGAGGTGATCGGCGTATCGCCCGAGGCTGCGCCCGGCTTCGCCGTGCTGCGCGGCCGGCTCGCCGAGGCGCTCGGCCACGACAAGGATGCGCTCGACGATTACAACGTCGCGGTCGCCTCGAACGACCGTCCGGCTGCGGCCGAGGCCAAGCAGCTCGAAGTCGCGCTGCGGCAGAAGCGCGACGAGATCAGCAAGGGAGACGCGCTGCGCGACCTCGAGACGCTGGCGATGACCTGGAGAGGCGACGCGATCGAGGTCAAGACGCTCCAGCTGCTATCGCAGATGTACTCCGAGAACGGGCGCTACCGGGACGCGCTCACCGCGGCGCGCACCGCGACCAAGCTCCAGCCGAACGCCGAGGCCTCGCGGCAGGCGCAGGATCTCGCCTCCGATCTGTTCACGCAGATCTTCCTGGGTCCCAAGGGCGACGAACTGCCGCCGATCGAGGCGCTCGGGATGTTCTATGAATTCCGCGAGCTGACGCCGATCGGCCGGCGCGGCGACGAGCTGATCCGCCGCCTGGCCGATCGTCTTGCTTCGATCGATCTGCTCGACCAGGCCGCCGAGCTCCTGCAATACCAGGTCGACCACCGCCTCGAAGGTGCTGCGCGCGCGCAGGTCGCCGCGCGCCTTTCCATGATCTATCTCGCCAACCGCAAGCCTGACATGGCGATCTCGGCGCTGCGCGCGAGCCGCATCAGCGATCTCTCCGGCGAGCTGCGGCAGCAGCGCCTGCTGCTGGAGGCGCGGGCGCAGAGCGACGTCGGCCGCCACGATCTCGCGCTCGATATCGTCTCGAACGTCCTGGGGCGCGAGGTGCTACGCCTGCGCTCCGATATCTTCTGGGCGGCGCGGCGCTGGCGTGAATCCGCCGAGCAGATCGAACTCTATTACGGCGAGCGTTTCCGCGACTTCAAGCCGCTCAATGCGGTGGAGAAGAGCGATATCATCCGCGCCGCCGTGGGCTACGCGCTCGCCGACGACTCGATCGGCCTGTCGCGCTTCCGCGAGAAATACGCGCCCCTGATGAGCGAGAGCGCCGATCGGCTCGCCTTCGACATCGCGAGCAAGCCGGCCGGAGCCTCCAGCGCCGAATTCGCCGAGATCGCCAAGCTCGCCGCCAGCGTCGACACCCTCGACGGCTTCCTGCGCGAGATGAAGCAGCGCTTCCCCGACGCCACCGCCCGCGCGCCGGCGGCCCCGCAAGCCAAGGACGAAGCCGAGCACACCGGCTCGCTGCCGAAGATCCCGGTCGTGCGGCAGATCAAGATGACGCGGTAGGAACCCTGCTACCTTCCGCGCCGACGCCGATCAGGCGACGAAAGACAGGCCTGGCTTTCCCGAAAGCGTGGCAATGTTGGTGCAGATCGGCGACCACCTCAGCAAGCAGCATAACGTAAAGGGGTAGGGCGGGCGTCCCAGGACGCCTCATCGCCACACTCTCACTGTCATCGCCCGACTTGATCGGGCGATCCAGCATTCCAGAGACGGTAGTGATTGAATCGAGAAGCCGCGGCGTACTGGATGCCCCGGTCAAGCCCACGGCTGTCCGGTTCAGGCTTCGGCGTCAAAAAGCGAGTCGCTAGAGTCAATTAATGGCGTCGGGGCATAGCTGCGAATACTTGTTGTTCGCGGGAACACCGCAAATTTTCTTCATTGCGGACCTCAGCATACTCCGCTGCGGGGCGCTCGGCTAAAACGAGAGCGCAAAAATCGTGAGTCATATCAATGAATTTTGCGCTCATTACGAGTCGATGCGTCTCGTTGCAACCGTTTTGCCTGAACCGGACAGCCGTGGGTCAAGCCGGGGCATGACCGCGTATGTGGTGGTCGCTATCCCCCGTAGCTCTGCACCAAACTCCCTGCCACCAGCGACCAGCCGTCGACCAGCACGAAGAAGATCAGCTTGAACGGTAGCGAGATCGTCGCGGGCGGCAGCATCATCATGCCCATCGACATCAGCACGGACGCGACGACGAGGTCGATGATCAGGAAGGGCAGGAACAACAGGAAGCCGATCTCGAAGGCGCGCTTCAGCTCGGAGATCATGAAGGCGGGGACGAGGATGCGCAGGCCGAGCTCGTCGGGCGTGGCGGGCGGCGGCTCGCCCGAGAGATCCAGGAACAGTTTCAAATCCTTCTCGCGCACGTTCTTCTGCATGAAGCCGCGCAAGGGCACGGAGGCGCGCTGGAGCGCGTCCTCGACGCCGAGCTGGTTGGCGACGAGCGGGCGAATGCCGTCGTCGTAGGATTTTTGCAGCACCGGCCCCATCACGAAAAAGGTGAGGAACATCGCCAGCGCAATGATCACCGAGTTCGGCGGCGCGGTCGCCGTGCCCATCGCGGTGCGCAGGAGCGACAGCACGACCACGATGCGGGTGAACGACGTCATCATGATCAGGATCGAGGGCGCGATCGATAACACCGTGAGCAGCGCGATGAGCTGGATCGCGCGCTCGGTGACGCCGCCGCCACCTTGGGCGCCGAGATTGATGCTGATATCCTGCGCATGCGCAGGGCTTGCGAGCGAAGCCGCGCCGATCAGGACAGAAAGAAGAAGAACTCTACGCGGAAGGGCCGGCAGCCTCACGAAGACGGCTTCGGACGGCCGAGCAGCGAGGCCATTTCGTCTTCGAGGTTTTCGAAGCTGGTCTTTTCCGCGACCGGTTTCGCGGGCGGAGTCGGTGGTGCCGGCGGCTCGCTGCGTGCTGGGCGTGGCGGCGCCGGCGGCGGCTCGGGCGCAACCGGAGGCGCGACCGTCTCGCCGGCCGGGCGGCGCAGCGCGGCTTCAAGCCGCTGCGCCATCTCGGCGAGATTCTGCTCGGCGCTTGAGGGCGCAGGGGCGGGAGCCGGCGGCGGCGGAACGGGCGGGGCCTGCGGTACAAGCGGAGGAGGCGGCGGCGCGGCCGCGCGCTCGGCGCGCACCGGCGGGACCTTCACCGGCTCGCTCTGACGCGGCGGACGCGGCATCAACGGCGGTTCGCTGCGGGCAACGCGCGGGGGCGCCGGTTCAGGACGCGGCTCGCGTTCGGGGCGCGGCGCGATCGGCTCGGGCGTAAAGCCGGCTAGGGGATCGTTGCGGCGCTCGGCCAGAGCGGGAGCCGGCCGGCGCACTTCGTCGGCGAATGACGGGCGCGCGGGCCGCGGCGGCGGCTCCGGCATTTGCGGCTCGGGATGATCGAGAAGTTCGGGTCGCGGCGCTTCGTCGGCCCAGCTGCTGGTGTCCGGCATGGGGGCAAGACGCGGCGGTTCGGCGGCGTTGGGACGCTGCGGGAGCTGGTCGCGGCCGGGCGCGGCGCGCACGATGTTCGGCTCGACGACGATGTCGGTGGGACCACCGATCATCAGGAGATGCTCGACATTGTCGCGCCGGACCAGCACCAGGCGCCGGCGGCCGTCCACAGCGGCGGCATCGATCACGGCGAGCCGGGGCATCCTGCCGCGCTGGGTGTTGGCTCCGAGCCGGCTGGTGGCGAATCGGCGAACCAGCCATGCAGCGACGCCGATCAACGCCAGAACGACGATGAACGCGACGATGAAGGTGATAGGGCTGCCTTGCATACTTGTCCCCGACAAATGGCGCTTTTCTCGTGCCCATGGTCAGATGCGCCGACCACTGGCGTGCGATGCCCCAAACTGCGATCTCTTAATGTCCCACGGCAAGTTTTGCCGTCCCCAACTCTTAATAACCTATGAATCGCCCGATCCAAAACGACTTCTTGGCCTCTGCACGCGCCGCCAAAAGGTTGGGTTAATGCCGCTTTTGCGTGCGTAGAATCACGGGGGGGGGCGCTGAGGCCTGTCCCAATTGTAAACATCGGTCGGCGGCCGCCTTAACCACCTGTTAACCATACACGCGGCAAATTCTGCCTAGCTTCGGACTTCAGGTCCGAGAGGCGGAAGGAGCCGCAACGATGTCCATCAACGACCTTCCGGTGCTGTCGGCGCTTCGCACCAAGATGCAGTGGCACCAGGAACGCCAGCGCGTCCTGTCCGAGAACGTCTCCAACTCCGATACGCCCAAGTTCCGGCCCCGCGACCTGGTCGAGCCGAAGCTCGACAAGGCCGGTGCGGTCACCGGCTCGATGGGACCCCTTGCGCTCACCCGAACCAGCGGCTCCCACATGACGCCATCCGGCGCGGCCTCGGGCTTCGACCAGAACAAGAATGCGGGCTTCGAGACCCGTCCCGCGGGCAATGCGGTCAATCTCGAGGAAGAGATGATGAAGTCCGCGAGCAACCAGATGGATTATGCGGCGGCGACCTCGCTCTACTCGAAGAGCCTGCATCTGCTCAAGACCGCTATCGGTAAAGGCTAGGGCTAGGGGAAACAGATCATGGCGAATGACAGCAGCGACTTTGCCCGCTCGATGGCGATCGCGACCTCCGGCCTGCGCGCCCAGGCTGGGCGCATGCGGGTGATCTCGGAGAACATCGCGAACGCGGATTCGACGTCGCAGTCCGCCGGCGGCGATCCCTACCGGCGCAAGGTGCCGACCTTCTCCTCTGCGCTCGACCGTACGCTCGACGCGCAGGTCGTCACTCTCGGCAAGATACGGCCCGACCAGTCCAACTTCCGCGTCAAATACGAGCCGAACAATCCGGCGGCAGATGCCACCGGCAACGTCAAATATCCCAATGTGAACTCGGTGGTCGAGATGACCGACATGCGCGACGCGCAACGGTCCTACGAGGCCAACGTCAACATCATCAGTGCGACGCGCCGGATGATCCAGCGCACGCTCGACATCCTCAAGAGCTGAACAGGAATTCTTAGGCCATGGCATCACCGACAATCGCCGCCAATGCTTATGCCAACCTTGCTCGCGTGCTGGAGAACAGCGGTGCAGGCAAGGGCAGCGAGGCAAACGGGCAATCCTTTGCTTCGCTCCTGAAAGACGCTGTCGGCAGCGTCATGGAGTCCGGCCGCAAGTCCGACGCGCAGACGGTGGCGATGGCCGCCGGCAAGGCCAACGTGATGGACGTTGTGACGGCGGTCGCAGACACCGACGTCGCGGTGTCCACGCTGGTCTCGGTCCGTGACCGCGTCATCGCGGCGTATGAGGACATCATGAAGATGCCGATCTGACTTCGGCGCTCACGCCCGCCCCAATCGTCATTGCGAGCGCAGCGAAAGCAATCCAGACTGTCTCCGCGGAAAGATTCTGGATTGCTTCGCTACGCTAGGAAGAAAGTGGGTAGGTTCTGGGTCAAATTCGACCAGAGATGCTGACCCATTTTCATTCAGTCGGGTCGGCGCCTCGACGCCGGTCCCAACTCGCAATGACGGGGATAGGTCTTCGCATCGCTTGGAATGCGGTGGGGAGGCGAGAAATGAACGGAGGAACTTTGCAATGACCGGACCTGAGACCCTCGACGTCGCGCGTGATGCGATCTGGACCATCGTGATCGTGTCTTCGCCGCTGATGGTGGTCGGCCTCGTGGTCGGCGTCATCGTGTCGCTGTTCCAGGCGCTGACGCAGATCCAGGAGCAGACGCTGATCTACGTGCCGAAGATCCTGGCCATTTTCGCCACGATGCTGCTGGCGCTACCTTTCATGGCCGACGCGCTCCACGCGCACATGTTGCGGATATCGTCGCGAATCATCGGCGGCTAAGGCACAATGCTGGCGCTATGCGCATCGACGTCTCGCTGCTGCCGGCGCTCGCCGCGGCCTTCATGCTCGCCTTCGCCCGGGTCGGTGCGATGGTGATGCTGCTGCCGGGGCTGGGCGAGAGCAACATCCCGACGCGGGTCAAGCTGTCGATCGCGCTGATGCTCACGCTGATCATCCTGCCCTTGCACCGCAACGCCTATCACGTCGACATGGGCTCGATCGCTTCGCTGCTGGTGCTGATGCTGCACGAGATCGCGATCGGCATCGTGCTGGGAGCGACCGCGCGCGTGACGCTCTCGGCGCTCCAGGTCGCAGGCGCCGTGATCGCGCAGCAGATGGGACTGGGGTTCGTCACCTCGGTCGATCCGACCCAGGGCCAGCAGGGCGTGCTGGTCGGCAACTTCCTGACCATGCTCGGTGTGACGCTGCTGTTTGCCACCGACAGCCATCATCTGGTGATCGCGGCGCTGAACGACAGCTACACCATCTTCTCGCCGGGCGAGACCGTGTCGAGCGGCGACATCGCCTCGCTTGCCACCCGCGCCTTCGCCGCTGCGTTCCTGCTCGGCCTGCAGCTTTCGGGGCCGTTCCTGGTGTTCGGCCTCGTCTTCAACATCGGGCTCGGCGTGCTGGCGCGGCTGATGCCGCAAATGCAGGTCTATTTCGTCGGTGTGCCGCTGTCGATCTTCGCGGGCTTTCTGGTGCTCGGCGTGGTGCTCACGGCGATGATGGGCACCTACCTCGACTACTTCATCGGTGTCATGCACCAGATGATGCCGCTGAAATAAGAGGGGTCGATGGCGGAAGACAACGATCCAGAGAGCCAAACAGAAGACCCGACACAAAAACGTCTCGAAGACGCTCTTGAGCGTGGTGACGTTGCCAAAAGTCAGGAGATCAACACCTGGTTCATGATCGCCGGCGGCACGCTCGTGGTCTCGACCTTCTCGGGATCGGTGGGCGGCGGGCTGGTGACGCCGATGCGCAACCTGCTCGCCAACTCCTGGATGATCAAGACTGACGGCAGGGCCCTGCTCGCGCTGATGCAGCAGATCGAACTCGCAGTGCTGGCGGCGGTCGGCGTGCCCCTGCTGATGCTGGCGCTGGCGGCCATTGCCGGCAATATGCTCCAGCACCGGCTGGTATGGTCGGCCGAATCCCTGAAACCCAAATTCAGCAAGATTTCGCCCGGCGCCGGTTTCAAACGCATTTTCGGCAAGCAGGCGGCGGCGAATTTCCTCAAAGGTCTCGGCAAGCTGATCGCGCTCAGCGTGGTCATGACCATGATCCTGTGGCCGGAGCGCCACCGCATGGAGGCGATGGTCAAGCTCGATCCGGCGGCTATGCTTGGCACCACCACCAGCATGACCGTCCATCTGCTCGGTGCGGTGGTCGCAGCGCTCGCGATCGTCGCCATCGCCGACTACTTCTTCCAGTATCGGAGCTGGTTCCAGCGGCAGAAGATGTCGCTCCAGGAGATCAAGGAAGAGTTCAAGCAGTCCGAAGGCGACCCGCACATCAAGGGCAAGATCAGGCAGCTGCGTCAGCAGCGCTCCAGGAAGCGCATGATGGCGGCGGTTCCCAAGGCCTCCGTGATCATCACCAACCCGACCCACTATTCGGTGGCGCTGTCCTACGAGCGCGGCATGTCGGCGCCGATCTGCGTCGCCAAGGGCGTCGACAACCTCGCTTTCAAGATCCGGGAGATCGCGCGCGAGCACGACATCCCCATCGTCGAGAACGTGCCGCTCGCCCGCGCGCTCTATGCCACCGTCGAAATCGACCAGGAAATTCCCATGGAGCACTATCATGCGGTCGCCGAAGTCATCGGCTACGTCATGCGGATGAAGCGCGGATTTAGCGCCGGACGCGGATAAAATACCCGAAAAGTACCGGAAATGGCCGTAATCTGGGAATCAGCGTACGTTTCGCCCCTGCCGCCCTTGCGCCTGCGGGTCCGATTCAGGCAGGGAAGACCCCGCGCGCGCCGTAGCGCGTTGATTCTCTGCCGACAGGCTGAGCCAGCTTGAAATGACTGCCGAGACCGACCACGACCTCACACGAGAGCCCGTTGCGGCGCACGAGCCGTCGCCGCGCTCGGGCAGTATCGCGCTGGTGCTGCTGGTGGCCGCCGGCCTCGTCGCGGTCGCCGTCGGGCTGATGACGCTCGGGCGTGCGCAGGCACAGCCCTATATCCTCGGCATCCTCGCCGTGCTGGCGATGGTCGGCCTGTTCAACCTGTTCGCCTTTGCCGCCGGCATCATTCGGTTCGTCGACCGCAATCTCGACGATCCCGTGATGGGGCGCATCGCCGACCACGCTTTCGACGGGCTGGCGGTGACCGATCCGCGCGGCCATGTGGTCTATTCCAACGCGGCGTATCTGACGTTGACCGGCGCCACCGGCCCGCAGGACGTGCGTCCGGTCGAGCGCGTCTTCATCGGCAATCCCGACGTCTCCGAGGCGGTGTTCCGTCTGCTGAAAGCCGCGCGCGAGGGAAAACGGCAGCAGGAAGAGGTCCGCATCTCCGGCCATGACGGCAGCCAGGGCCGCTGGCTGCGCATGCGGGTGCGCCCGCTCGGCACCGGCAAGCGCGAGACGAAGTATGCGGTGTGGTCGATCGCCGACATCACCCGCGACCGCGAGCGCCAGGAGGACGTGTTCCAGGAACTCCAGCACGCGATCGAATATCTCGATCATGCGCCCTGCGGCTTCTTCTCGGTCAGTCCGGCCGGCGAGCTCGCCTATGTCAACGCGACGCTGGCGAACTGGCTCGACTACGACCTCGCCGAGATCGGCTCGGGCGGCTTGAAGCTCACGGACATCGTCTCCGGTGACGGCGCTTCGCTGCTCACCGCGATCGTGGCGGTGCCGGGCGAGGTGAAGACGGAAGTCTTCGACATCGACCTGCGCATGCGCACCGGCAAGACCATGCCGGTGCGGCTCTATCACAAGCTCGCCTTCGGCGCGGACGGCGCGCCGGGGCCCTCGCGCACGCTGGTCATCAGCCGTGCCCGCGACGAGCGCAGTGATCCCGACCGCGCGGCCGAAGTGCGCTTCATGCGCTTCTTCGACCACACACCGATGGCGATCGCGACCGTCGATCGCGGCGGCAATGTGGTGCGCGCCAATGCGCGCTACGCCAAGCTAGGGCAGGCCCTCGGGCTCGACAGCGCCAGCAAATCGATCTTCCGCGCGGTCAATTCGCGCGACCGGCACCTGCTGATCGCGGCCATCAACCAGGCCGCCGAAGGCCATGGCGATGTCGCGCCGGTCGAGGTGGCGCTCGAGGGTACGAAGGAGCGTTGGGGGCAGTTCTTCGTCACGCCGGTCGACGAAGCCGAGCATGACACCGAAGCTGCGATCGTCCACATGCTTGAGACCACCGAGCGGCGCGCGCTGGAGAACCAGATCAACCAGTCGCAGAAGATGGAGACGGTTGGCCAACTTGCCGGCGGCATCGCCCACGACTTCAACAACGTGCTCTCCGCCATCATGATGGCGAACGACTTCCTGCTGAACGCGCACAAGCCGACCGATCCGTCATTCCAGGACATCATGCAGATCAAGCAGAACGCGACGCGCGCCGCGACCCTGGTGCGGCAGTTGCTCGCGTTCTCGCGGCGGCAGACCCTGCGGCCGCAGGTGCTCGATCTCGGCGATGCGCTGAGCGACCTTGCCATGCTGCTGCGCCGGTTGATCGGCGAGAAGGTCAAGCAGGAGACCATCCACGGCCGCGACCTCTGGCCGGTCAAGGTCGACGTCTCCCAGTTCGAGCAGGTGATCGTCAATCTCGCGGTCAACGCGCGCGATGCGATGCCTGATGGCGGCAAGCTGATCATCCGCACCGCCAACGTCGCCGCGGAAGAAGCGGCCAAGCTCGCCTACAAGGGCATGCCGGCCGCGGATTATGTCCGCATCGAGGTTGCCGACACCGGTACCGGCATCCCTGCCGACATCCGCGACAAGATTTTCGAGCCGTTCTTCTCGACCAAGGAAGTCGGCAAGGGCACCGGTCTCGGGCTCTCCACGGTCTACGGCATCGTCAAGCAGACCGGCGGCTTCATTTATGTGGATTCCGAGCCGGGACAGGGCACCTCGTTCCACATCTTCCTGCCGCGCCACCATGCCGAGCCGGAAGCGCAGGTCGAGCAGCCGGCGGCGGTTGGTGCAACCAATGGCGCGAGGGAGGCTGCGCCCGCGGCGGAAGCCAAGCCGCGCACCGATCTCACGGGCCAAGGCACCATCCTCCTGGTCGAGGACGAAGAGGGCCTGCGAGCACTCAATGCGCGCGGCCTGCGCTCGCGCGGCTACACCGTGGTTGAGGCCGAGAACGGCGTTGAGGCCATGGAGGTGCTGGCGGAGCAGAGCGGCGGGATCGATCTCGTCGTCTCCGACGTCGTGATGCCGGAGATGGACGGCCCGTCGCTGCTGAAGGCGATGCGAGAGAAGAACCCCGACATCAAGTTCATCTTCGTCTCCGGCTACGCCGAGGACGCCTTCGAGAAGAGCCTGCCCGAAGGGCAACAGTTCGACTTCCTGCCAAAGCCGTTCACGCTCAGCCAGCTCGTGGCGGCGGTGAAGGAGACGATGGCAAAGGCGGGGTGAGAGCATGTTTCGATCGAAAGATCGGACGACAGCGGAGAGAAATCGCGCATAATCGCTCCAACGCGGGAGGGAGCCGAATCCCCCGTCGCAAAGGGTGCCGGTAACCGGCGACCACGGTTCCGCCGCGCTTTCCCGCCAAACCCCGCCAAATCCAAACCCCGCCAAATATGGGCTTTTGCCACATCCCCGCGACTGAGGGCCGCAGCCAGATGTTCCGAAACCGGCTTCACTTTTCGGGAAGGCTGACCATCTTAGGGGCACGTCCCCATGCCGGGGATTTGGAAAACACAGATGAATTTCTCGCAACGCAGCCGCAGTCTCTTCAAGACGATCGCCGTCGTGCTGGCGCTAGCGCTGCCGACTGCGCTGGCCATCTCGTCCGCTGACGCCCGCGTCGGTGGCGGCTTCTCGTCGGGTTCGCGCGGCTCGCGCACCTACTCGGCGCCGCCGTCGACCTCGACAGCGCCGGGCTCGACGTCGCAGTTCAACCGCACTTACACCCAGCCGGGCGCAGGCATGAACTCGGCCGCAGCCGCACCCGCGCGCGGCGGCCTGTTCGGCCGCGGCGGTGGCTTTCTGGGCGGCTTGGCGGCCGGCTTCCTCGGTGCAGGCCTCCTGGGCATGCTGTTCGGTGGCGGTCTGTTCGGCGGCCTCGGCGGCCTGTCGTCGATCCTGGGCCTGATCATCCAGATCGTGCTCGTCGTGGTCGTGGTGCGGCTGGCGATGTCGTGGTGGCAGCGCCGCCACACGCCGCGGGCAGCCTATGCCAGCGCTGATGCCGGTGCCGGTCCGGGACCGCAGACGAACAATCGCAGCGGTCTTGGTGGCGGTCTTGGCGGCTTCGGGTTCGGTGCCAACAACGCGCCGCTCGAAATCAAGCCGGACGACTATGAGGCGTTCGAGCGTCTGCTCGGCGATGTCCAGGCCGCCTGGTCGAACGAGGACGTGGCCAAGCTGCACACGCTCGCGACGCCGGAAATGGTCTCCTATTTCGAGCAGGACCTCGCCCAGAACCGCGCGCGCAACGCCGTCAACAAGGTGACCAACGTCAAGCTGTTGCAGGGCGACCTGGCGGAAGCCTGGCGCGAAGGCGAGACCGACTATGCGACGGTGGCGCTGCGCTTCGCGCTCACCGACAAGACGGTCGACCGCAACACCGGTGCGTTGGTGGCCGGCAGCGAGCAGCCGGGCGAAGTCACCGAAGTCTGGACGTTTGCCCGTCGGCCGAGCGCCGGCTGGGAATTGTCGGCGATCCAGCAGACCAACTGATCGCACGCGATTTGACGAACAGGGGCGTCGTGCTTCGGCACGGCGCCCCTTTTGATTTGGGCACCTCGCATCACGGAATAACAGGGCATGCCTCGGGTTCGTTCAAGTCAGGCAGCCAACGACAAACACAACCGGAGGAAGAGATGACCCGTTTCGACAGATCCGTGAAATCCCCAGCTCTTGTTCTTGCCGTGGCCGCATTTGCCTTGCTTGCGGCGCCATCCGCGCAGGGGCAGTCGGCCGACATGACCTTCTTCGTGACCTCAAGCGGCCCCGGCAGGGGAGCCGATCTCGGCGGCCTGGAAGGGGCCGATGCGCAGTGCCAGAAGCTCGCTCAGGCCGGCGGCGCCGGCGCCAAGATTTGGCGCGCCTATCTCTCGACGCAGGCCGCCGACGGCAAGCCGGCCATCAATGCGCGCGACCGCATCGGCAGGGGGCCGTGGCAAAATGCCAAGGGCGCGATCATCGCCAAGGACGTTGCCGACCTGCATGGCCCCGCCAACAACCTCACAAAACAAACGGCGCTCAGCGAAAAGGGCGAGGTCATCAATGGCAGCGGCGATACGCCGAACCGCCACGACATCCTCACGGGATCGCAGCCCGACGGCACGGCATTTGCCACGGGCGACGACAAGACCTGCAAGAATTGGTCGTCCAGCACGCAAGGTGCCGCGGTGGTCGGCCATGCCGACCGGCAGGGCCTGCGCGACGACGAGCCGTCGAAATCGTGGAACAGCTCGCACCCCTCGCGCGGGCCCGATGGCGGCTGCTCGCAGGCCGACTTGAAGAGCACGGGCGGCGATGGGTTGCTATATTGCTTCGCGTCGAATTGAGGCGCGGAACTCTCGCCACCGTCATGGAGTTCGTGGTTGCGTGCTAAACTCGCCGCAACGCAATCACGGACTGCTTCCATGAAGTACGAACTCTACTACTGGCCCGAGATTCAGGGCCGCGGCGAATATGTGCGCTTGGCGCTGGAGGAGGCGGGTGCGGCTTATGTCGATGTCGCACGCGGTCCGCGCGGCACCGGCGCGATGATGAAGATGATGGACGCGCATGGCGGCACGCCGCCGTTTGCGCCGCCGTTCCTCAAGTCCGGTAAGCTTGTCATCGGGCAGACCGCGAACATCCTGCTCTATCTCGGTGCCCGCCATGGGCTCGCGCCGAAGACGGAAGCTGGCCAACTCTGGGTGCACCAGCTTCAGCTCACCATTACCGACCTCGTCGTCGAGATCCACGACACCCATCATCCGCTCGGGCCCTCGCTCTATTACGAGGACCAGAAGCCGCCGGCGAAGAAGCGAACGGCCGACTTCTGGAGCGAGCGCGTGCCGAAGTTTCTCGGCTATTTCGAGCAGCTTCTCGCCGACAATGGCGGCGCCTATGTCACCGGCCGCAGGCTGAACTATGTCGATCTCTCGCTGTTCCAGATCGTCGACGGCCTGCGCTATGCGTTCCCCAAGCGCATGAAGGCTTTTGAGGGCGCTATCCCGGGCCTCGTCGGCCTGCACGACCGCGTCGCCGCGCGGCCGAACGTCAAGGCCTATCTCGCCAGCGAGCGCCGCATCCCCTTCAACGAGCAGGGCATCTTCCGGCGCTACCGCGAACTCGATGGTTAGCCGGTCCGGACGGCGGCTGGCGGCAGCCGCCGTTCCGGACCGGCCGTTTCGGGCGCGATCAATCGCCCGAAGACATCATAGCTCCTGAGCGTTCGTGAACGCTCCGGATCCAATCGATCGCCCGAATGATCGGCAACGGGAGGGAGGGCATGCTCGTCGGGACAGGGGGCTTGCAGAACATCGTCGCGTCTCCCGTTGCGTGGGCACGCCTTCTCTAGCGGGGTCCGGTTGCGGCGGCGTCGGCCGATCGGAGGAGAGCGAGCGCTTTTGCGGGAGGTGTCGGCTATTGCGCAACGCAGTGATGCGCGCTCACCACACGCCCGGCAGCAGGCGATAGCGCACCCGCGTCACATAGTCGGAATAGCCCGGCAGGCCCTCGCGCAGCGTGCGCTCCTCGATGCGGATGCGGACCGCAAACAGGACGAGGAAGAGAGGCACCATCGCCAGTCCCCACCACGAGCCCAGCAACAGCCCCGCGCCGGCGAAGAACAGGATCATCCCGCTGTACATCGGGTGGCGCACATGCGCGTACGGCCCCGTCGAGATCACGCGCTGTGCGCGCTGCGCTTGCAGCTTCACCACGGGGGCGGCGAACGAGTTCTCGCGGAACACCCAGAGCGTGAACAGCATCGAGAGCAGAAACAGCACGAAACCGAGCGCCTGCAACGCGACCGGCATGTCGGAGGCAAGCTGGCGCCGGTCGAGGCCCATCAGCGCCAGCCAGGCCAGCATCGCCACAACGAAGACGGCCATGAACACCTTGTCGGCGGCCGGCTGATCCTTTTGCAGGACTGGCCGCAGACGTTCGGCGAGCAGCGCCGGATCGACCCGATAGAGCCACCAGCCGCAGAGCGGGCCGAGCAGGGCGGAGGTGATCAGGAATACCCAGGCGGAAGGCCAATGGAGCGTCCCGGCGCACGCGAACAGCAGCGCGCCCATCGCGACGGTAACGATCGTGTTCTGCAACAGCAGTCTTGCGATCATGCGCAGGTCCTGGGTCAACCGCGCACGATATTGGTCCCGCTATCGGGCGAAGATGCGGCCAGGACGCGCGAAAGGCCCGATCGACCGGATCGGGCGATTCATCTTCAGGAGATTTGATCAGGCGAGTTGATCGATCCGCGTGCCCTGTCCCGGCGGCAGCGGCGCCGCCGGCGGCGGCTGATAGGTCGGGTCAGTGTCCTTGGTCTTGGCCTGATCGTCCTGCTGCTTGGTCGTGTCGTAGCTCGGCACCACGATCGCGATCGGCGGCGGTGCAACGCTGGAAACACTCATCCACAAATCCTCACAGATGGAAACAATCCACACTGGCCTGCGAGGGCCGAAACTTCCGTCAAGGCAATAGCTAAAATGCGAGGGATTTGGTGCGGTGAGACGCGCAGTCTTCGCGTCCGCAATTGCATCCGAGGGGGACGCTAGCGCTCTCCTCCGTCATTGCGCAGCGACGCAATCCAGAGTCCCTCCGCGGAGACAGCCTGGATTGCTCACATGGGGAATGTGTGTGTCAAGGATGAGCAGTCACCTTTTTGTTCGACTGCAGCCACCTCTTCGTCCCGACCGCGGGTTCTGCAGGATGGCGCGCGCAGATCAAGTCAAGGCCGGCCTGTTAGGGCCGCCGCGAAGCGGCTTGGCCTTGAGTTGAGCGAGCACGCCATCATGCTTGGTGCGTTGGGCCGATAGGAGCTCCTCGCGTTGGCGGTTCTGTCAGGGCATCTGCCATCCTCGCATTTGCGATCCAAGGGTCGAGCCGGTTCGACGATCTGGGTTGCTTGCCAGATCAAACTCACATTCGGTCGTCGCACAAGGCGACTGCACCACGATTCCGCTTGCGGCGGGCAGGCTCGAGAGGACGAGGCCATTCTTCGTTGCGGCGTTTGAAGCCATGCAATCCATCGGTTCGTCCACCCGGATCTTCCGAGACTGATCGGGCCTCGGCAGATGGGTTATGGTTCTTTCGTTGCGCGCGGGCGGCGAAGCACGCCGCTTGGTGCGGTCCGGATCAGGCGGCGGGCTTCATCACGGCCCCCTCGATGGTCTCGCCCGCGGTGACATACTTCCACAAGGTCACGAGAAGCTTGCGCGCCAGCGCCACGATCGCGCGCTTGCGGCCTTGCGGGCTTCGCTCCTTGAACCAGCGCGTCAGGGCCGACTGCGGCTGGTGACGTATCCACAGCCAGGCGAGCTGGATCATTGTGGTCCGCAGCCTGGGATTGCCGGCCTTCGACACGCCCTGCTCGTGCCGGATGCCTCCGCTTTGCCACGGCGTCGCCGCAAGCCCCGCATAGGCGGCGACCTGGCGGCGGTTGGAGAACTGCCGGTAGAACGCCTCCGACCAGAGCACGGCCGCAAAGTTGGCGCCGAGCCCTTTCAAGGCCAGCAGCATCGCCACCGGATCCGGCGCGACCTTGTCTGCAGCGTTCTTGTCTGCAGGCTTCCGGGCTGCGGCCAGCAGAGCATCTCGCGCGGCCTCGACCGCCTTGATCTGTTCCAGAAGCAGTTCGACCCGATCGAGCTCGCGGCCGATCTGCGCCTTCAAATGCGAAGGCAGCTCCCGCCCGTCGCCCGTGCGCAAGGCCTCAAGCCGCGCCCGCCGATTGCGCCGCAGCGGCACGTAGTCGGATATCCCCTGCGCGAACAGAAGACCCTTGATCCGGTTCACATGCGTGATGCGCTCGGCGATCAGCGTCGCTCGTTCGCGACACAGCCTGCGCCGGTCCTCCTCTTCAGGCGAGGGCGCAACCACCATCGCACAGACCCGCGGCTCGCCGCGCTTGTAGGCCAGAAGCGCCCGCAACAGCGCCTCGCCATCGAGCCTGTCAGTCTTGGCCCGCCGCCGCCGTCGCGACGTCGCAATCGAGGCGGGATCGACCACGTGGCTCTCAATGCCGTTCTGTTGCAGAACACGGTGCAGCCAGAACCCGTCCAGCCCAGCTTCCTGGATCGTGATGATCGGATAGCTCTCGCGGGTCCTGGCCTCCGCCTTGCGCCTGAGTTCCGCAAACAGCTTCATCAGCTCAGCCGTATCGCCGGCCGTGACGCTGTGCCTGGACATCTTCTCGCCCGTACCAGGCGAAAGTGACGTAATCACCCACGTCGAACGGCTCAGTTCCAAAGACACAAAAATTGCGCCAAACTGCGTCCGGATAGCGGTCGGTCCGTCGGAAGGATGATCGAGCAACATCGTCGTCTCCAGGTTGAGGGGGTCAGCAACCTCAGTCTGGCCTCAGACCTGGTCGCTATCCACTCCCCATGGAATCTTCGCTTCACTCGCAATGACGGAGCATGTGGCCGGTTGCGTCGCGACTCGCGCGGGGGGCAAGAGCGAGGACTGCGCCGATCTATTCGTCCTTTGGGCGCGTGATCGAGATCGCGGCGTCCGTCTTCGTGCGCGTGCATTCCATGTTCAGTCGCTTGTAGCGCATCGTCACCTTGTCGCCGCGCAAGAGGCCCATGCGCTTCAGGCAGCGCGTGGCGCCGGTCGTGGTGTCGTCCTTCGGCAGGGTGAAGGTGATCGCGGCGGCCGAGGCAACCAGGTCATAAAACTGCGGTGTCGGCTTGCGGTCGCCCTTGGCATAGAGCTCGTTGGAGTAAGTCTTCCCCTGCGCGCGGCAGCCGAGCGACAGCTCCTTCGCCGCCGGGTGGGTGAGATAGATGATGTTGGCGGCCTTGAAGTTGACCTTCAGCTTGTCGACGCCGCTGGCGAGCTGCTTTGCGATGTCGTCGCACTGGTCAGCGCGCGCAGGCGCGGCGAGGGTGACAAGGCCGGTGATGGCGGCGGCAAGCAGAAGCGCGCCGTGGACGTTCAGTTTGAAAATCATGATGAAAAGCCCCTGAGAGCGCGTATTCAATCGTCGGCGGGCGCAGAGCGCAAGGGGTGCAGCCAAGCCGTATCGGGCAAGATTACGATCCCTGTCTCTGGCGGATAGCGACCGGAGATGGCCGTCGTGGCACCGAATCGGGATGCCTCGACCGCACCAGAGCGCCTTCCATTTACGGCAAAAAAGCTTAGAACGCTTCTATGCTAGAGGCCCCACGAGGGCTCCAAAACCCGAGATCGACCCCATGAACGCTCCTACCGTCTTCCCCGACCCGTCAAAGCCCGTTCCACCCTACAAGCACACCCCGCTATTCCCGCTGGGCAAGGACGAGACGCCCTACAAGAAGATCACGGCCGAGGGCGTGCGGGTCGAGAAGGTCCTCGGGAAAGACATGCTAGTGGTGTCGCGCGAGGCGCTGCGGACGCTATCCGAAGCGGCCTTCGGCGACATCAACCATTACCTGCGGCCCGGCCATTTGAAGCAGCTCCGCGCGATCCTGGAGGATGGCGAGGCCAGCCCGAACGACAAGTTCGTCGCGCTGGATTTCCTGAAGAACGCCAACATCGCCGCCGGCGGCGTGCTGCCGATGTGCCAGGACACCGGCACCGCGATCATCATGGGCAAGAAGGGCTGCAACGTCATCACCGACGGTGACGACGAGGCGGCGCTCTCGGAAGGCGCGCGCGACGCGTATCTGCGCCGCAACCTGCGTTACTCGCAGGTCGCGCCGCTCTCGATGTACGAGGAGAAGAACACCGCCAACAATATGCCGGCGCAGTGCGAGATCTACGCCGAGGGCGGCTCTTCAGAAGTAGATTCGGCCTACAAGTTCATGTTCATGGCGAAGGGCGGCGGCTCCGCCAACAAAAGCTTCCTGTTCCAGGCCACGCCTTCGGTGTTGACCAAGGATCGGCTGCTCGCCTTCCTCAAGGAGAAGATCCTGACGCTGGGCACCGCGGCGTGCCCGCCTTATCACCTCGCCATCGTGATCGGCGGCACCTCGGCCGAGCTCTGCATGAAGACGGTGAAGCTGGCGTCGGCCCGCTATCTCGATGCGCTGCCGACCCATGGCTCGCCTGACGGCAACGCTTTCCGCGACATCGAGATGGAGCAGGAAATCCACAAGATGACGCAGTCGCTCGGCGTCGGCGCGCAGTTCGGCGGAAAATATTTCTGCCACGATGTGCGCGTGATCCGCATGCCGCGCCACGGCGCTTCGCTGCCGATCGGGCTTGGCGTGTCCTGCTCGGCCGACCGCCAGGTCCTCGGCAAGATCACCAGGGACGGCGTCTATCTCGAGGAGCTCGAGCACAACCCCGCGCAATACCTGCCGCAGGTCGAGCAGTCGCTCGGCGGAGAGGTCGTCAAGATCGACCTCAACCAGCCGATGAAAGACATTCTGGCGACCTTCTCGAACTATCCGACCAAGACGCGGGTCTCGATGACCGGCACCATGATCGTGGCGCGCGACTCCGCGCATGCCAAGCTGCGCGAGCGGCTGGAGAAGGGCGAGCCGCTACCGGACTACTTCAAGAACCATCCGGTCTATTACGCCGGTCCCGCCAAGACGCCCGAAGGCTACGCCTCCGGCGCGTTCGGTCCGACCACTGCGGGCCGCATGGATTCCTTCGTCGACCAGTTCCAGGCCGCCGGCGGCTCGATGGTGATGGTGGCCAAGGGCAACCGCGCGCCGGCCGTGCGCGAGGCCTGCAAGAAGTATGGCGGCTTCTATCTCGGCTCGATCGGCGGTGCGGCGGCGAACCTCGCCGAGCACTGCATCAAGAAGGTCGAGGTGCTCGAATATCCCGAGCTCGGCATGGAAGCAATCTGGCGCATCGAGGTCGTCGACTTCCCCGCCTTCATCATCATCGACGACAAGGGCAACGACTTCTTCAAGGAGTTGAATTTGGGCTGAGGGAGGTCATCTTTCTCTCAACTCGTCATGGCCGGGCTTGTCCCACGGCTGTCCGGTTCAGGCTTCGGCGTCAAAAAGCGAGTCGCTAGAGTCAATTAATGGCGTCGGGGCATAGCTGCGAATACTTGTTGTTCGCGAGAACACCGCAAATTTTCTTCATTGCGGACCTCAGCATACTCCGCTGCGGGTCGCTCGGCTAAAACGAGAGCGCAAAAATCGTGAGTCACATCAATGAATTTTGCGCTCATTACGAGTCGATGCGTCTCGTTGCAACCGTTTTGCCTGAACCGGACAGCCGTGGGCTTGTCCCGGCCATCCACGGCCTTCCGGGATCGCGGACAAGCGTGGATCACCGGGACAAGCCCGGTGATGACGCCTGAGTGCGAGGCGAGCCTGCGCCCATATTTCGGAGCCCTCGCACTCCCTCGCTAACTGCAATTCGTGACCTGGTTGGAGCACAGCCCGCGCCACCAGCCGCGGACGCCGTCCTGGCTCTCGACCAGCCCCCAAAATCCGCTGCAAGCGAGCAGGCGCTTCGGGCCGCCATCGGTGTCGATCGCGCCGCCGAGCTCGCGCTGGGCCGGCATCCATCTGGCGTCGACGAAGGGCGCCTGAAACAGCCCGCCCATGCGCGTGCCGCCATTGGCGTAGGCCGCGCCAACCTTGCTGGACGCGACCCAGCCACGCCCTGCATAGGGCTTTGGCGCATTGGGCGGATATCTTTTCTCGTCCTCGTAGTCTTTGCCCGGCGGCTTGGCGCCTTCGATCAGGAACCAGCCGTCCCTGAAGCCGATGATGCGGAATTCGGTCAGCCAGCCGCCGTCGGGCGTGTTCTCGCTGCCGCCGAGTTTTAGCCGGTAGGGTGGCGGCAGCGTGCCGAGCACGCGCGCCTTCACCGAGGGCTCGGCGCGCACGTTGAGGCCGTTCGGGTCCTTGTCGATCGACCAGGCGCCGAGATCGCAGGGATCGGTGCCCTCGGGCAGCGTTGCCCGCTTGGCCGCGAGATCGGCGTGCAGTTTTGCCAAATCGGTGTCGTCGTTGTCCGGATCCGGCGCTGTACGCGGCTTCAATTCAGCCGATACGGCGCGCTTCCCATCCGGTGTGAGTGTGACGACGAGCGCCTGGCGTGCAGCGAACACGCTAGCGGGCTCCTTCGGATCGTTCGACGTCATCGGATAGACCGCGAAATAGCCGGTCGAACCGTCAGTCCGATATGCTTCGCCGGCGACATAGCCTGCCGGCACCAGGGCGAGCGCGCTTGCGCGCCACGCCGGTTCGGTGTCATCCGCGCGCGCTGCGGCTTGTGTCGCGACACACAGGATCGCCGCCGCGACGAGACGGAGTGCGCGCATGGTTGCTGTGGGGGTTTACGCGCGGATGCCGGTGAAGGGGAAGCTGCCCATTGGGCCGATGCCCATCTCGCCGCTCATGCTGTCGCCGGAAACTGTTCCGATGAACTCGAGCGTCAACGGCATCGGATTGGTGATCGAGACCTTCCAGTTGACGGCGTCGCCGCTGATGGTGCCATCGAAAATCTCGGCGGAATTACCATCGGCGCCCTGCGTGCCCGCCAGCGTACCGCCGGAGCTCAACAGGGTCAGCGTCGCCTGGCGCTCGCCCATCGGCGTCGTCATTGTCAGATTCCAGTTTCCGTCAATGGCCATTCGTGTCTCCCAACAATCCGGATGAACCGCGACGATCCGCGGCCGGGTCCAGGTCTGAGCCTATAGCGCAACTCGCAGCAGCTGCCTAACACCGTATGAGCGGCAATCAGGCGCGGGCCGCGGCACGCCTGCGGCTGGTGACGATGAGCCGAAGCACGACGTACTGCACGGCAAAGGCCAGGATCTTGGCACCGCCCGCGACGACGGAGATGTAGAGCGCCCACAGCTTCAGATCGCCGGTAGAGGCGACCGCGATCGTGCCGGCGCCGATTGCGAACATCAGCGCGGCCCAGGCATAGCCCGCGGCCGTTACATATTCCGGGACGGTCTCGGTGACGATCGGCGGCATGTAGCGCAGCATCCAACCGCGCTTGAGCATGATGACGCCGATCGCGAAATGCGCGATCGCCGGCTTTGCCAGCATGAAGCGAGGATCGTTGGTCAGCAGCGTGATCGTGCCCAGCACAACGACGAGCGCGAGGCTCGCATAGGTCATGTAGCTCAGCTGCTGCCCCTTCACGCGGGCGTAGATCACCTGTGCGATCGCACCGGCAATCGCCACCGACGTCGCCAGGATCACGTTGTCGGTGATGAGGTAGATGACCAGGAAGATGATGGCCGAGAGGAAGTCGGAAGCAAGGCGGGCAAATACGTCCTTCATCGTCGATCCTGCTTAGCGAGGGGCGGGCAGTGCGCCAGCCGGCGTACCGTACTTGATCTGGCGATACTCGGGATACCACTTTGTGAAGTAGATAGCGCTGTTGCGGGCGGTGAAGGCGACCGCAAGACCCGACCAGAGCGGCAGGCCCGGGAAGTAGAGCAGCACGATGTTGGCGGCCATCATCAACAGCGCGGCGAAGGTCCAGGCGCCGGTGATGATGTAGTTGGCTTGGACGAAGCCGGGTATCGCCGCGGTTTCAGCGGGGACCGATTCAAGCGCATATTGCAGCGTGAAGGGACGGCGGATCAGCATCGAGCCAAGCGAGATGACGAAGATGCCGACGTCGACCGATAACTTGACGCCGAGCGTGCCCAGCGCCGGATCGAGCAACGCGAGGTAGATGCCGATTGCGGCGAACACGATCGCCGAGCCCGAAGCCAGGATCTTCACCGAGCGGCCGCGTGCAACGTCGATCGCGACTGTGGTGAGACAGATCGCGGAGGCGACGAACACGCTGATCGTGGCCGAGGTCGCGAGCATCAGGAAGGTGTAGGCGCCGTAAGGCGCGAGGATCAGGAAAATCGCCATGGGCCGCCTCCATTGGGGCCGATCTTTACACTGTCAAGATGAGTAATTAAGACAGAGGGCCGGGTCAAGCGAAATCTTTACAGTGTCAAAATGATGTGAGATCAGGAAATTTGGCTGCGTTTTCAATGCCCCCGCCGTCATTCCGGGGCGCGCGCCAGCGCGAACCCGGAATCCATCGGACGGCAAGGACACACGGCGAAATGGATTCCGGGCTCGCGACTTCGTCGCGCCCCGGAATGACGAGGGGAGATTACGCCGCCCCCACCCAATTGCCGTGAAAGCCGTCGGGCACGCGGTGGCCGAGCTGCACCAGCGCGACGGGGCCGGCCTCGACATCGGTGGCATTGAACACGGCGAGGTCGCTGCGGTTGTCACGCGCACGCCAGACCACGGCGAGCAGCCAGCCTTCTCCTTCCGCAGCGTCCTTCGACCGCTCGACGAAGACCGGCTCGGAGATGGTGTCGCCGGCCGGCAGTAGATAATGGCCGAGCCGCCTGCCGGCGCCGTCGACATGGACGACGCCGGACAGCGCGCCGAACGTCGGCAGCCTCGGATTGGCGCAGGCGTACCAGCCGTGACGGCTCTTCAGTCCGGCGCGGCGGTCGTCGATGCGCGGGAATTCGCCGGTGAGATCGTCCAGATAGGTCTGCTGAAAGCGGTCGGTATTCCCGGCGAGGTCGAACGTCCAGCGGCAGTGACGCGCGCGCGACTTCTCGGGATCCGTCGGCCGTCCGTCGGGATGCGGAAACAGCGGTGCCTCCTCGAACTGCATGACGTCGGCGATGATGCGATCGCCGTCCTCCCAGGCGTTCATGACATGGAAGACGTAGCAGGCTTCAGCGCGAAACCAGACGATGTCCTTCGCTGTACCCTTGCGCTTCATCACGCCGACATAGGCGCCTTTGTCCGGCTCCCAGGCATAAGGCGGCCGCCCGCTTGTCGCGCGCTCCATGCTGCCGGTGATGGGGAGGATCGGAAACAGCACATGGTTTGCGGTGACGATGAAGTCATGCACCATGCTGGCATAGGGGGCTTCGAAACGCTCGAAGCGCGTTGCCTTGCCCGACGCGTCGATCGATCCGTAGGAGAGGGCGGATGTCAGCGGCCCCGCGGCGTTGTAGCCGAAGAACACGAGCTCACCGGTCGTGGGATCGATCTTCGGATGCGCCGTGAAGCTGCCGGCGACGCGGCCCTGATAGTTGTGGTAGCCGCGGGTCGCGAGCGTGCCAGGCTCGATCTCGGTCGGCAGATGCGCTTCCTCCAGCGCCAGCAGCTTGCCGGCGTGGAAGATGATGTTGGTGTTGGCGACGCCGCTGTCGGTGAGGTTCGCCGGCGCATCCGGCAGCTTGCGGCCGAAGCCGCCGAACAGCGCGCGGCCGGAATCGTGCTCGGCCAGCCATTTTGGGGTGCGGATCCAGCGGTTGCGGTAGCTGGCGCGCCCCTGATCGAGATGAAACGCGTGCAGCATGCCGTCGCCGACGAACCAGTGCGCGCCGGGAGAGTTGAACTGTGGATTGGGGCCGTTGCGATAAAGCGTGCCGTTCAGCTCGCGCGGCAATTCGCCGACGATCTTGAGGAAGGGCGCGTCGGCCTCGAACGGGATCGGCCCGAGATTGTTGCGGCGCTCAGTGACGGCGACCTGCTGCACGGCGTATTCCTCCCTATATCTTTACATCGTAAAGATTAGATAATGCCGATAGCGGTACCCGTCAAGCGAAATCTTTACACTGTCAATATTGCGTCCTATAGCTTGTGCCATGACCAAGACCGAAGCAGCCCGCCGCCCGCGCAATCCGAGAAAGACATCGTCAGCATCGAGCGCACCGGCCCGTCCCGCGCGTCGCCCGGCGAGTTCGAAGACCGAGACGCCGTATCACCACGGCGCCCTGCGCGAGGCGCTGCTCCAGGCCGCCGAACGGGTGCTGGAGCGCGAGGGCCTCGCCGGTCTGACATTGCGCGCGGTGGCACGCGAGGCCGGAGTGTCGCATGCCGCGCCGACGCATCATTTCGGCGATCTCACTGGGCTCGTCAGCGAGCTCGCGGCCATCGGATTCCGCCAGTTCAACGCGGCGATGGTCTCGGCCTGTGATGCCGCCGCCACGGCGCTCGAGCGCCTGCTCGCGCGGCCGAAAGCCTATGTCGCCTACGCTCAGGCCCATCCCGGCATGTACGGTCTGATGTTCCGCACCGAGCGTCTCGACTATTCCAGACCCTCGCTGCACGAGGCCGCCGAGGCCTCGTTCGCCGGGCTCGCGAATGCCATCGGCGCGATGCGGCAGGAGCAGATCAGCGAAGATGCGCTGACGCTGAACCAGGGTGCGGCGATCGCGCGCGCCTGGTCGATGGTGCACGGCTTCACCATGCTGCTGCTCGACGGTCGGCTCGAGGATATTTTGGAGCGCCTGCCCGAGGGCACGACGGCTGAGCAGCTCTTTGAGACGATGCTGATGTCGCCGATGAGCGGGAAGCTGCCGGGCCCCTGATCGAACCGGTCGAACGCCTGCTGGCGCGCTATCGCCGCACCAAGGCGAGCGCCTAGCGCCTAGTGACGAGTTCGACCGCACGACCGCTCGTGCCGACGATCTTCACTTCGTCCTTGCCGCAGTGGAAGCCGCGCGCGAACTCATCCGCGGCCTTGCGGGCGAGCTCGTTGGCATTCGGATTGGCAACGGCATCGACATAGGCGACGTGGCAGACCGGGCCAGGCGGCAGCCGCGTCACGACGAGCATGGCCTTGGTGTTCGGCCGTCCCTGCTTGTCGAGATCGGACCCGTCGGCGATGTGCCAGCGCTGGATGATCGCAAAGGGCTTTGCGCCCGCAGCGCGCCATTCGACGGTGGTTTCGGATGAGTTGAATGGACCGAACCAGACCTTTTCCGCCGGTTCCTCGGCCGCGACCTTGCGATTGCGGCCAACCGAGACGACTTCGCGCAAATCATCCTCGGCGATCAGGACCACGAGACCGGCCTTGCCCGAACACACCCGCGTGGTGCTGCCGTCGAGGTCGCTGGGCTTGCCAACCTGGCGGCAATTCTTTGGCGCGGTGGAGGTATAGGTGCTGCCCAGCGATTGGGCGCCGGCGCAACCGAGGCCGGTGCACATGAGCAACACAGTCAGATATAGCGTTGCGATGCGGGTCATCATGAGGCTCTGCTGCAACGGAACTCGCTCCATTTGACGTGTTCATTGTGGGCAAGGTTCAAACAAGCCCGGGAGATACCTGACAGGGGCGCGGAATCGTTCTAGAAGAGCGACTTCGCTTGGGCTTCATCGAGCCTTGTTCGCGTCCTCTGTTCTACTGATCATGCCAGCCACCTCGTCGAACAAACCTTATCGCGTCGGCCGCTCCAAGACCGGACTCGGCCTCTTCGCCACCAAACCAATCAAGAAGGGGACCCGAATCGTCCGCTATTTCGGGCCGATCCTGGATTCGCGCATCCCCGCGCAGGATGACATCGAGAACAAGTACCTGTTCGAGCTTAACGGCCGCTGGACCATCGACGGCTCGGTGCGTAAGAACCTCGCCCGCTACATCAACCATTCCTGCCGGCCCAACGCCGAATCCGACGTCCGTCCGCGCGAGCGCAAGGTCTATATCCGCGCCATCAAGCACATCGAGCCCGGCGACGAGATCAACTACGACTACGGCACCGATTATTTCAAAGCCTATCTGAAGCCGATCGGCTGCAAGTGCGAGTCTTGCGAGAAGAAGCGCAAGAAGCTGCGTGCCGAGGCGCGGGCCGAACGCGCCAAGGTGAAGGCGCGCGCGGAGCGCAAGGCCGAGAAGGCTGCGGGCAAGGCCCCGGCCGCGAAGAAGAAAAAGCTGAACGGCAAGCATTTCGACGGCAAGGTCGGGCGCTCGCGGGCGTAGCCACCGCTCCGCCGTCATGCCCCGCGAAGGCGGGGCATCCAGTACGCTGTGGCGTCTCCATAAACAATGACTGTCTCTGGAATACTGGGTCGCCCGGCCAAGCCGAGCGACGACTGCTCGTGGTGGGCCGGTCGGGCCAAGCGTCATGCCATTGCGGCATTCCCACTCCTCCGCAAGCCCACATATTGCAGCTCGGCGAACACACCCGTGGCGATCGCCTGTGCGACGACCATGATCTCGCCGGCGAGGTTCGGCGACACCGCACCCGAGAGCAGCAGCGCGATGCTGCCGACCGTCCAGGCTGCATTGCCGACCACAACCAGGAGGACAAGTGGCTTCGGCACCGCTGCGCGCGAGGCGAGCCAGCCGACCAGCGCAGTGTAGGCGATCAGGAACAGGCCGGTCTCGCGCAGGAGCGCTTCAGGCAGATTGAACAGCGTCGCAAACGCGTTTGCACCGAAGGTGAATCCGAGGGCAGCGACGCCGCTGAAGACAGCGTCGGCGAGCAGGGCGCGGCGAAGGAAAGTGGATGCATCAATCATCGTAGGATCTCCATGTCTGGTTGGGCTTCGGGGTGAAAACTCAGCGCAGTCCGTGCCACCAGGCCCGGAGCAGGCGGGCGAGGCGGAAGGGGCAGAGGCTGTTGGCGACGCCATGTTCGAAAGCGACGACCTGCGCGACGACATAGTCGCCGGTCGAATGCACCAACGGCTCGGGCATGTTGAGACCGCGAGCCAGCATCCGGGTTGCAAATGTCGCGGCCCAGGGAAGAAGGTGGTCTGCAAGGGTGCGATAGAGCAGCAGCGCGATCATGGTCATCTCCTCTGCTGCGGAAGATGCGCCGGCCCAAGGCCCAATTCGATTACCTCAGGGGTAAGAAAGGCACTTATTCAAGATAGTTCTTAGATGTTCTCTGCTGTTCGCGAGGCGCGCAAAATCCCTTGAAAAACAGGCGCTTCCACGTACGTTGCTGTCTATCACTGTTTGTTCTCATTCGCCCCCAGCCGTCCGATTTGTTGGTATTTTTGTTGGTATCTTTGGTATCGGGAGAACAAACGTTCTCGGCCACTTGTGATATTCCGAACAAGAAGGAAATCCGAAGGAGATGGCACGCAACAAGGATGAGAAGGCCAACCCAGAGCAGATCAGGAACGACCTCGACTGCCGCGCCGCTCGACCGAAATTTGAGAACGGCGCGTGGAGCGCCACTAAGATTTCCGACGTGACCGGGGGCGGTCTTCATCTATTGGTCACGCCCGACTCGAACAGGCCGGGGGAGGCCGGTTCCAAACTCTGGCGGATCGCCTATCGCTTTCACGGCAGGCAGAAGACCTACTCCGTCGGGCCTTACGGCAACGGGAACGACGGCACCGTCTCGCTCGCCACGGCTCGCCAAAAACGCGACGCCGCAAGGGTCCTGCTCGCACAAGACCCCCCGGTCGACCCGTCGATCGAAAAGCAATTCAAACGGCATCGCCAGGCAGCTGAGCGCCCTTTCGGCGTGTGGGTCGACGAATGGCTTGCGGAGAAGAAGACCGAGAAGATCAAGCGTGGCAGACTTGTCACCGTGCGCAGTCCCGAAACGATCGCCCTACTCGAAAGATGGGCTGGTTATCTGAAGGATCGTTTCGGCAAGCTCTTCCGGCAAGACATCAAACGCCCCGACGTGCTTGCCTTCTTTCGGGCAATGCAGGCTGAAGGAGGCTAGAGACCCGCGATCGGGTCCACAGTATCGGTGAGCAAGTTTGCGACTACGCCGACCTTGAAGGCGATGGCTACAATCCGTTCCGTGCCTGCAAGAAGCAACTCACTATCAACGTCTCGACACCACGGCCCGGCGTCACTGAGCCGCAGGATGTCGTTCGTCTCTTCAGACTGATCATGCCGCCATGGGAGAAGGCCAGATTTGGCGACGTGGTCGGTGATGCCCTTCGGGTCGATGCATTGACGATTCCTCGCCCCGGCATGATCAACGACATGGAATGGGCTGAAGTCGATTGGGATGCCAAACGATGGACCATACCGGCGGCAAAGATGAAAACCGGATGGGACCATGTCGTGCCGCTGTCGCGGCAAGAAGGCTCTGCGTCAATTCATTCAATCACGGCGTTCGCTCGTCATTCTAGTGAAAGCATGGAAAGCTTCGAGTATTTTGGGACAGCTGAAGGAGTAGAGGATCATTGTGAGCTAGTGAGATCGGAGAAGAACATAGGGATCATTTTCCGGTGACCGGCTTTTCGTGTCATCTTTTGGCGTGACCAATTTTGTTGAATGCGTATCAAGCCGTCCAATGATGGATTGGAGCGAGAGTTCAAGTTTTTCAATCGGTTAGGGAGCTGCGTGTGCACGACGTGTGCACCGGGAGATCAAGAGAAATCTTGCGATAGCCAACGTGAGCAAGCCCTTTGAAGTGGGAGAGGCAGCGCGGGTAGGAGACGTGCACCACAAAGAATCCCCGAGGGCAGGGGAGACGTGCGGGTGCCGACGAGCAGATTCAGTTGCCGAAGGTGGAAAGGCTCACCCCTTCAGCGGCGTTCGCATAGCTCCGCTCAATCCGGCACGGCGGGCGGAACGCCTTCAAGGTGCGGCTGCTCGAATGACCTGAACTGACTGTCCTTCGGTTGAAGCGGTCGGACTCACTCGAGACCCGAAGGGCAATGCGCGGCTCGGCCGAGAAGCTGCCGCATCGTGCTCACGTGACCGTTGAGACGTTGCGGCCTCTGGCGATCGTTGTCGCCTCGCTGGTTTTCAACGGTGGTCGCCCATTCTTGGCTAACGTCCGCTGGCAGCTCTTCGAGATTGCCAGGAAGACGATTGCCAGCATGGACACAGGTTCATGGCGGGCCCGCTGCACGGAACTGGCCCGCGAGCATCGAGGCAATTGCGGCAAACCCATCCTAGAGTTTTCTTCGGTCACGGGCTAGAAGCGGCGGGATGCAACGCCCTCCCTTCGTGCGCTAAGCCGACAGGAACTTGGTCAGAAGCGCCGTTGTGTCGGTGGGGTTTTCCTCAGGAAAAAAGTGACCGCCCTTGACGGCCTGGCCATGCACATCATCGGCCCACTTTCTCCAGACACCCAATGCGCCCCCATCCGGCTCGCAGAATGTATCGAGTGGTCCGCCGGAAGCCCACAGATGCGGCATCGGGCACTTGATGCGCCGGCCTTCCTTCTGATCGGCCTTGTCGCTCGATATTCAGAGTTGCGGCCGCGCGGTACTCCATCTCAGATGAGCCTACTTGCAATGTTTAGTATCTCGTGGTTCACTAAACAAATCGAGGCTGCCTGAATCCCTAAGAATTCCGGCAGGCGCGAGGAAACGTCCGTTTAGTCATTCAGCCCGTCAAGGACTGTGTCGCTCTGCTCGAAGCATTCGAGCGGGTTGGAAAGTCGTGCCATGTCGATGGCCGGCACCACTGGGAGGGAAAGCGTAATGAAACGAACATTGAAGGCGCTCGTTGTTGCAAGCGGAGCTCTTGCCTCCGCGTTCTGCGTCGGAGCCGGGAGCACGCCCGCGCAGGCGCAGGGCAAGACCATCACGCTGTGCTGGGCCGCGTGGGACCCTGCCAACGCGCTGGTCGAACTGTCGAAGGACTTCACCGCCAAGACCGGTATCGGTATGAAGTTCGAATTCGTGCCATGGACCAATTATGCCGATCGTTTCCTGAACGAGCTCAATTCGCACGGCTCGTTGTGCGATCTCATCATCGGCGATTCGCAATGGATCGGCGGTGCCGCGGAGAACGGCCAGTACGTCAAGCTCAACGATTTCTTCAAGAAGGAAGGGATCAGCATGGACGACTACATGCCGGCCACCGTGGTCGGCTATTCGGAGTGGCCGAAGAATACACCAAACTATTGGGCGCTGCCCGCAATGGGGGACGCGGTGGGCTGGACCTATCGCAAGGACTGGTTTGCGCGGCCAGAGATCCAGAAGGATTTCAAGGCCAAGTACGGCCGCGATCTCGCTGCGCCGAAGACGCTCGACGAACTGCGAGACATCTCGAAGTTCTTCCAGGGCCGTGAGATCGACGGCAAAAAGGTCTATGGCGCTTCGATCTATACCGAGCGCGGCTCGGAAGGCATCACCATGGGCGTTTCGAACTATCTCTACGGTTACGGCTTCCAATATCAGGATCCCAACAAGCCCTATGCGATGGACGGGTTCGTCAACTCGCCCGGCGCCGTCAAGGGGCTTGAGGCCTACAAGGAGCTTTACAAGTGCTGCACGCCACCCGGCGCCTCCAATTCCTACATGTCGGAAGGTCTCGATGCCTTCAAATCGGGCCAGGTCGCGCTGCAGATGAACTTCTTCGCCTTCTTCCCGGGCCTCTACAAGGATCCGAACGTTGGTGGCGACAAGATCGGCTTCTTCAGCAATCCCGCCGGCCCCGCGACACAGGCGACGCAGCTCGGCGGACAGGGTATCTCGGTTGTTTCCTATTCGAAGAACCAGGGCGAAGCGCTGCAATACATCAAATGGTTCTCCGGCGGGGATGTGCAGAAGAAGTGGTGGGCGCTGGGCGGTTATTCCTGCGCCAAGTCCGTGTTGAACGATCCGAGCTTCCCGAACAGCGCGCCGTTCGCCGGGGAGTTTCTGAAGTCGATGGGAATGGTCGTCGACTTCTGGGCCGAGCCCTCCTATGCGCAACTCCTGCAAGCCGAACAGAAGCGCGTGCATGACTACGTGGTGGCGGACAAGGGCACCGCGCAGGAAGCGCTCGACGGTCTGGTGAAGGACTGGAAGGCCATCTTCAAGGAAGAAGGCAAGAAGTTCTAAGGCAACCGCCTGGAGCGCACGCGAGCGCGCTCCAGGCTCTCTTCGGCAATATCGGCAGCTGTCGCATAGCTGACGGTCCCGGCGCGAGGATCGACCAAAGCCATGAACGATTTGAGTGCCCCATCGCAGATCACCTATCGGGCCGTCCCGGTCCGGCCAGCCGTGGCGCGGCGTATCCGGGGCCTGTCGGACCAGGCGCTCGCCTGGCTCTTCATCACGCCGACGATCGTGCTGCTGCTGGCGATCAATATCTTCCCGCTGATGTGGACGATATATCTCTCGTTCACCAACTTCCGCGCCAATCGGGCGAACGCGCCGACGATATGGCTGGGCACCGACTGGTACCAGTCGATCCTGACCGATCCGGACATCTGGGCGGCGATGCAGGTTACGGCGCATTTCGTGATCTGGACCGTGCTCATCGAGACCGTGCTCGGATTTGGTCTTGCCCTCCTCATCGACAAGAAATTCCGCGGCCATGGCATGTGGACCACGATCATTCTGCTGCCGATGATGCTTTCACCGGCTGTTGTCGGCAATTTCTGGACCTTTCTCTATCAGCCGCAGATCGGATTGTTCAATTATGTGGTCGCCTTCTTCACGGGCCGCGACGCTTCGTCGTTCCAGATGCTGGGAGACGTGACACTCAGTCCCTGGGCCATCGTCATCGTCGATGCCTGGATGTGGACGCCCTATGTGATGCTGATTTGCTTGGCGGGACTGCGCTCGATTCCGGACTACATTTATGAGGCGGCGGAGGTCGACCGCGCGTCGAATTGGCGGCAGTTCTGGTCGATCACGCTGCCGATGGCGCTGCCGTTTATCATGCTCGCGGTGCTCTTTCGCGGCATCGAGAACTTCAAGATGTTCGACATGGTCAACCTACTGACCGGGGGTGGGCCGGGCTCGACCACGGAAGTCGCCTCGATCACGCTTAAGCGGGCAGCGTTTGAGAGTTGGCGAACCGGTTATTCCTCGGCCTTCGCAATCATTCTGTTCGTGACGGTGTTCGGCCTCGCCAACATCTACGTCAAGGCGCTGAACCGGGTGAAAAACCGATGAGTGTCGCAAATGCAGCCCATTCAGTCGTCGAACCGTCGGCCGGCACACGCCGCTTCGCCGGCCTGCTCGTAATACTCTATGCCATCATCACGATGATTCCGCTGGTATGGATCGTGCTCACCTCGTTCAAGTCGCCCGACGATGCGATCTCCTATCCTCCGAAGATACTGTTCAAGCCGTCGCTCGAAGGCTACTGCAATCTATTCACAACGCGCTCGCGCCAGACGCCGGAATTCATCCAGACGCTGGGCCCGCCGCAGGGGCTTTGCGACAGCATCGCGCGCAGTCGCAACATGGTAGTCGCCGGACCGTCGAACTATGTGCCGCGTTTCGTCAATTCGCTGATCATCGCGTTCGGTTCGACGGTGCTCGCCGTCGCACTAGGCACATTGTCGGCCTATGGTTTCTCGCGGTTCCGCGTGCCGCTGAAGGACGACCTGCTGTTTTTCATTCTGTCGACGAGGATGATGCCGCCGATCGCGGTCGCGATCCCGATTTACCTGATGTACCGCACCGTCGGACTGTCGGATACTCGACTCGGGATGATCCTGCTCTACACATCGGTCAACGTTTCGCTCGCCGTCTGGCTTCTCAAGGGTTTCATCGACGAAGTCCCGCGGGAGTACGAGGAGGCGGCGATGATCGACGGCTACACGCGCTTTCAGGCATTCGTGAAAGTGGTGCTGCCGCAGGCGACGACGGGAATCGCAGCGACGGCAATCTTCTGCCTGATTTTCGCGTGGAACGAATACGCCTTTGCGGTGCTTCTGACCTCCGGCAACGCGCAGACGGCTCCGCCCTTCATTCCGATCATCATCGGCGAGGGCGGGCAAGACTGGCCAGCAGTAGCCGCCGGTACGACGTTCTTCCTGGTGCCGATCGTCGTGTTCACGGTGCTGTTGCGCAAGCATCTTCTGCGCGGCATCACCTTTGGAGCCGTCCGCAAATGAGTCTCGATGCGAACACATCCACGCTCCGACGCGGCCCCGCAGACAAGATTCTGCGACGCGGTCCGCTGGAGGCCATCGCGACGACGATCATCGCCGCGGGCGTCGTCATGCTGATGCAGCCATTTTTCCTCACGCTCTATTCCTGGTCGTTCGCGACCACGCTGTTCGGGACGGTGATGTTCACCATCGTCTCGAAGGTCAGGGAGTAAAGCGCTATGGCACAGATCAGGGTCGAAACGCTCGACAAATCCTTCGGGACGTTTCATGCGGTCAAGGCCGCCAGTTTCACGGTGGAAGACGGCCAGTTCCTCTGCCTGCTCGGGCCTTCCGGCTGCGGCAAGACGACGACGCTGCGCATGATTGCGGGGCTGGAATTGCCGACGGCCGGCACCATCAGGCTCGGCGGCGAGGATGTTACGATGAATCGCGCCTCGGCGCGCGATATCGCCTTCGTGTTCCAGCTGTTTGCGCTCTATCCGCACATGAATGTCCGACGCAATATCGGCTTTCCCCTGAAATGCGAGGGCATCGGAGCGGCGGAGCGCGACCGGCGGGTGGTGGAGGCCGCGCGTATTCTGCGCATCTCCCATCTCCTCGACCGGTCGGTGTCGGGCCTCGCCGGCGGCGACCGGCAGCGCGTCGCACTTGGGCGAGCCATAGTCCGCAAGCCAAAATGCTTCCTGATGGACGAGCCGCTCGGGGCGCTTGATACCGAAATGCGCGAGGCGATGATTCATGAATTGCGCGCGCTGCATGACCGGCTCGGCGCGACGACGGTCTACGTTACGCATGACCAACTGGAAGCTATGGCAATGGCGGATATGATTGCCGTGATGAACAATGGCGTGGTCGAGCAGGTTGCGAGCCCGCGCGACATCTATGACCGGCCTGCTTCGCTCTTCGTCGCAGACTTTATTGGTTCGCCGCCGATGAACTTCCTGCCGTTTCGCGGCAGCCTGCAGACCGGCGCGCAGGCAATCCGGCTCGGCGATCGCGAAGTTGCCATACCCGCCGCACGCGAAGCATTGGCGGAGAGCAATCTCGTCCTCGGGGTCAGGCCCGAGCATGTGCGTTTTACCGATCGCGGCATGGTGCGGGGCGAGGTCTATGGGTCGGAATATCTCGGCACGACGCAGATCGTGACCGTGACGACGCGCTACGGTGCGCTCAAGGCCCGCTCGCCCGCCAGCATGTCCTTTCGGACTGGAGAGAATGTCGGGCTCGACTTTCGCCCCGATACGTTGTCGATCTTCGACCAGGAGTCGGGCCGGGCAATCCGCACTGCGTTGTATGAAGGAGGAGCGCATGGCTGAAGTCGAGATCAGGGCGGTCTCCAAGGCGTTCGGCCAGACGCGGGCGGTCGTCGATCTGTCCCTCTCCGTTGGAGACGGCGAATTCGTTGCTTTGCTGGGGCCGACGGGCGCCGGCAAGACGACTGCGCTGCGTCTTGTCGCCGGACTGGAGACGCCAGACAGCGGTTCGATCCGGATCGGTGGACGTGACGTGACCGGCGATGCGCCGGCCGATCGCGACGTCGCCTTCGTCTTCCAGCAATATTCGTTGTATCCGCATCTTAGCGTGTTCGATAACATTGCCTTTGCGTTACGTGCGCCGATCCGCCGCGTACCCGAGGCCGAGATTCGCGCGAAGGTCGAGGAGGTTGCGCGTCTTCTCCATATCGAAACCAAGCTCCACAACAAGGCGACGCAGTTGTCGGGCGGGCAGATGCAGCGCGTGGCGATCGGCCGCGCTCTGGTGCGCTCGCCCTCGATCTATCTGATGGACGAGCCACTCTCCTCGCTGGACGCCAAGCTGCGCGGCGAAATGCGCCTCGAACTCAAGCGCATCCAGACCGATCTCGGCGCCACGATCCTCTATGTCACCCATGACCAGACGGAAGCGATGACCATGGCTTCGCGCATCGGCGTGATCGAGGCCGGCCGGTTGATGCAGATCGGTACGCCGCGCGAGATTTACGAGAATCCGATCAACGCCCATGTCGCCGCGCGGCTTGGCCAGCCGATGATCAACCTGCTGCCGGCGGCTCTATTTGCCGGCATTCCGCCCGGCGCCAAGACCATCGGCGCGCGTACCGAGCACCTGATGATCGCACGAAGCGGCGGAGACGTGTCGGCAACCGTCACGCGAGTCGAACATCTCGGCGACCAAAGCCATCTCCACCTCGACCTCGGCGGCCAACCGGTCGTGACGTTGGCCGACCCCGAGGCGAGGTTGGGCGCGGGGGACACCGTGTCGCTCCGTCTCAACAAGCCGCTGTTCTTCGATGCGGCCGGCGGGAGGGTCGCGGCATGAGTCTCGATCGGGCGGCCAGGGAAAAGCTGGTGCGGGCGCTAGCGGAATCGGTGATCCAACACGCCGACGAATTGACCCGCCTCGATCAGGCGATCGGCGACGGCGATCACGGGCTGAACATGAAGCGCGGCTTCGAGGCCGTGCTTGCGACACTGCCCGGCCTTGCTGACAAATCGCTGCCGGAAATGCTGAAGGCGATCGGAATGACGCTGGTCATGAAGGTCGGCGGCGCTTCCGGGCCGCTGGTTGGCACTTTCTTCATGGAGCTAGGCAAAGCGCTTCCGGAACAGTCGACCCGAGCGGATCTCGTCGCGGCGACGGAGAAGGCGATTAATGCCGTCAAAGCGCGCGGGCGCTCGGAAGCGGGGCAGAAAACCTTGCTGGATGTCCTGGTGCCGGTGCAGGTCGTGTTGGCGGGGGGCGGCGATGCCAGGGCGATAGCGGCGGAAGCGGCGCAAGCGGCCGATCGCACCACGCCCATGCTTGCGATCCGCGGCCGTGCGTCCTTTCTCGGCGAACGTTCCATCGGTCATATGGACCCTGGTTCGCGTTCGGCGTCCCTTTTGATCGGTGCGGCAGTCAAGGTACTGGAATTCGAGGCAAGTTCATGAACAGTTCAAGTTCCGGCAATGTCGGGATCGTCATCGTTTCGCATTCCCCCAAGATCGCGGAAGGCGCGGCGGATATGGTGCGCCAGATGGTCGGCAACGCCGTGCCGCTCGCCTGGACAGGCGGCGATATCGATGGAGGGCTCGGCACAAATGTTGCCGGAATCCTCGAGGCGATCGAGACGGCCTGGTCGCCGGCAGGCGTGGCGGTGCTGGTCGATCTTGGTGGGGCGGAGACAAATTCCGAGATGGCGGTGGAAATGCTGCCTGAAGATCGACGGGCGCGCGTCGTCGTCTGCAATGCCCCGGTAGTCGAGGGAGCCGTGATCGCGGCAACCGAGTCTTCGGGTGGCTCGCCGCTTGCCGCCGTCAAGCGTAGCGCGGAGGAATTCTATGCATGATGCTCACGCCAGCCGGCCGGGCGAAACGCCGGTGCCGCTGACGGCCTCGGCGGTTCTCGTCAACAAAGTCGGTCTTCACGCGCGGCCGTCGGTCAAGCTCACGCAGTGCGCGAAGGGTTTTACCGCGAAGATCGAGCTTGCCCTCGCGGCGGACGGACCCTGGACGGACGCCAAGAGCCCGGTGAAGGTGATGCGCGTGAAGGCGCCGCAGGGCGCAACGCTGCATTTCCGCGTCGCCGGCCCCGATGGCAAGGCAGCGCTTGCTGCCGTCCTGGCGCTTGTGCATGATGGTTTCGGCGAGGCCTGATCGCGGTGGCAGAGATCCATCTCATCGGCCGTGCCGCCTCGCCGGGTCTCGCGATCGGACCGGTCACCACGCTGACTGCGGCTGTGGCTAGGCGAACAGCGAGCGACGATCCCGCGCAGGAGGCGGCGGCACTGCGGGCGGCGATTGAAGGCGCGAGGTCGGAGATCGCCGAGCAGATCAAGACGATTCAGGGCGAGGTGGCCGACATTCTGGAATTTCAGGTCGCCATGCTTGAGGATGATGCGCTGGCGGATCCGGCATATGGGGTCATCTCGGAGGGGATCGCTGCCGACCACGCCTGGCGCTTGGCACTCGACGTGGAGATAGCTGGCTATCGCGCTGCTGAAGATGAATATTTCCGTGCCCGTGCGGCCGATATTGTCGACATCCGCGACCGCGTGCTCGCGCATCTGAGCGGCGTGGATACGGTCGCCAGGATTACCGGTGGCTCGATCGTGGCGGCTGACGACATCACGCCTTCCGCTTTTCTTGCCGCTGACTGGTCGCGCGGCGGCGCCATCGCGCTGGCTGCGGGCTCACCTTCCTCGCATGTTGCGATGTTGGCGCGGGCGCGCGGGGCGCCCATGGTCGTTGGGCTCGGCCCACTGTCGTGGAACGGACAGCCACCGGCGTTGGCACTCGTCGACGGCGATGCCGGCACCGTGATCTTCGATCCCGAGCCGGAAACGCGCCGTCTGTTCGAGCACCGCATGGCGGTTGCGAATGCCGCGCAAGCCGCCGTCGATGCCGGCCGCCTTGAGTCGGCACGCACGGCCGACGGCCGGCGGATCGCGGTCCTTCTCAATATCGCCGCGCCCGAAGACCTCGCTGGCCTCGATCCTGCAATCTGCGACGGCATCGGCCTCGTGCGTACCGAATTTCTGTTCGAGGCGTCTCAAGGCCTGCCGGACGAGGATGCGCAATATGCAGTCTATCGGCGCATTCTCGACTGGGCCGAGGGAAAGCCGGTCACGATCCGCACCCTCGATGCCGGCGGCGACAAGCCAATCGCCGGCTTGACGATCGATAACGAGCGCAATCCGTTCCTCGGCCTGCGCGGCATACGTCTCTCGCTCGCGCGGCCGGAAGTGTTTCGGGTGCAACTGCGGGCACTGTGCCGCGCGGCCGTGCACGGAGCGCTGAAGGTGATGCTGCCGATGATCGCGGTCCCTTCGGAGCTCGACCGTGCGAGTGCCCTGCTGGATGCGGAGTTCACGGCGCTCGGGGCAGAAGGGATCGCCTGCGCCCGACCGCCGCTCGGCATCATGGTCGAGGTCCCGGCGGCGGCGCTCCGCGCCGAGGATTTCGGCGCGGCGTTCTATTCCATCGGCTCGAACGACCTGACCCAGTACACGATGGCGGCGGCGCGCGACATCGGTGCCGTCGCGGACCTCAACGATACCGGCAATCCGGCGGTGCTGGCGCTGATCTCCCAGACCGTCGAGGCCGGACGAAAGCGTGGCGTGGAGGTCTCGCTCTGCGGTGACGCCGCGGCCGATACCCGCCTGACGACGGCGCTGCTCGCCACCGGATTGACAACTCTCTCGGTGTCGCCGATTGCCGTCGCACGGCTCAAGGCCGCAATCGCAAAGGTGCGTTCATGACGGACGAAGCAGGCGAGGATACCCGCGCGCCTGGTGACAGCAATGTGGCGGATTACAAGGCCATCCTGCGACGGGTGCTCGACAATCGACCCTCGGGGACGCGGCTGAAGCTGGCGGCGGCGCTGGGCAAGAATCGCTCCTTCGTGACCCAGATCACCAATCCGGCGTATCTGGTGCCTATTCCGGCGAAACATGTCGCGATCATCTTCGAAGTCTGCCATCTGTCTGGCGCCGAGCGCGCGGCGTTTCTCGAAGCCTATGGACGCGCGCATCCCGGCCGGCTGCGCGCACCCCACCGCGAGCCGCGCACCCGCACCGTCTCGGTGACCGTACCCGACCTCGGCGATGACAAGAAGAACCGCGCGCTCGAACAGCTGATCGTGGATTTCGCCGCGCAACTCGCGCGCTATGCCGAAAGTGTGGGTTGAGCCATTGATTTGAACTTTAGACGAGACGGGAGGACGTTGATGAAAAAGCTGATCAACAGCACCGATACGATACTCGAAGAAAGTCTGGACGGTTTCGCGGCAGCCCATGCAGATATCCTGCTTCTTGGTGCCGAGCGCAAATTCGTGCGCCGCCGCACGTTGAAGCCGGGCAAGGTCGCGCTGATTTCGGGTGGCGGCTCGGGCCATGAACCGCTGCATGCGGGCTTTGTCGGCCTCGGCATGCTCGATGCCGCTTGCCCCGGCCAGGTCTTCACCTCGCCGACGCCAGATCAGATGATCGAGGCTGCGGAGGCCGTCGACACCGGCGCAGGTGTGCTTTTCATCGTCAAGAACTACGAAGGCGATGTGATGAATTTCACCATGGCAGCTGAAATGGCCGGCCGAGATGTTGCGAGTGTGGTGACAAACGATGATGTGGCAGTCGAGAAGTCGACCTACACGACCGGTCGTCGCGGCGTCGCGGGAACGTTGATCGTGGAAAAAATGGTCGGCGCCGCGGCCGAGACCGGAACGACGCTTGCGGCGCTCAAGGCGCTGGGCGATGAGGTCAACCGGCGTACGCGCTCGATGGGGGTAGCGCTGTTGCCATGTACCGTGCCGGCTGCTGGACGGCCAAATTTCACGTTGGCCGACAACGAGATGGAAATGGGCGTCGGCATTCATGGCGAGCCAGGCCGGCGTAGGGTGCCGTTGGCTTCCGCCGATGCGATCGCCGCCGAGATGCTCGACGCGATCCTGAAGGATCTTGTGCCCAGCAAGGGCAGTGAAGTGCTGCTTCTCGTTAACGGGTTTGGCGCGACGCCTCTGATCGAACTCTATCTGATGGTAAATGCGGCGAAGCGGACTCTGGATCGCGCAGGGATCACGGTGACGCGTTTCCTGACCGGCTCCTACGTCACGTCCCTCGACATGGCCGGTGTCTCGATCACCGTATCTGTGCTCGATAGCAAGGCGACGAAATTATGGGATGCCCCGGTGCAGACGGCAGCTCTGCGTTGGGGCGTCTGATCTCAGCTCGCGGCATAGTTTTGATCACAAACAAAGACCTATCGACTCCGCTCCGGCGAAGCTAGTTCTTCTAAGGAAGGTGTTCTCTCGTCGGGCTCGATCGATCGGGCATCTACGCCGCCAAGGTAGCGCACTTGATCGAAGGCAATGGGAAGCATGAATCGACAAAACGACCCAATCGGAGGATCCGTTCATGGCCCAAAAAGAGACGTTGGGGTGTTGATGCTTGATCTGAATAGCTCCCGCTGGCTGGATCTAGCTCAAACTTCCCCATGATGGATTGGAGCGAGAGTTCAATTTTTTCAGTAGGTTAGAAGGCGGCGTGTGCGCGATGTGTGCACCGGGAGATCAAGCAAAATCCCATCACAGCTATCGTGAACAGGCGTTGAACTGGGGCGAGCGAGCCTGTGGTTCGTGCCTTGCACAATCAAATTCCAGGGCTGGGCAACGAGAGATTGCTGACGACCAACGTCGGACCCGCGCACCGCAGTCGAGCGAAAGATAGCGAGAAGATGTCCTGAATGACTCCGCTCTCCTGCCAGATATTTGCCGGCCCGCGTGCAGCGGAGACCGCTTTGCGTGCAGGCAGGGTCTCGCTCTAAGAATAGCGAGAATCTCCGCCAGTCGAAATTCACTCTGCTCGGACAGGAATGCGACCTCCATGGGTAACACGCGACTGGAGGGAAATGCCCTTCGAGAAAGGTTGCTGGATATCGTTGCTGAGGAAGGAATGGTCGATCGCGCAAAGCTGGTAGATGATGCCGAGCTTGATGCGCTCGGGATCAAGTCAGCGGACCTTGTTCTGGTGCTGATGGCCATCGAAGGAGATTTTGGCGTGTATCTGTCGGTCGATGGTGAATTGTCGGAAGCACGTACTATCGGCGCAATGCTCGAAGTCGTCACTAAGCAGATTATGGAACACAATCAAGGGATCGCTTCTTGACCCGCGTCGTCGTCACCGGGCTGGGTGCCGTGTCCGCCTGCGGAATTGGCGCGGATGCGCTTTGGCTCGCCGCACGCGAAGGCCGCACGGCCGTTCGCAACGTTTCCTTTCCTAAACTTCTGCGACAGTCGGTTCCGAAAGCTGCGCGGATCACCGACGAAAGCTTCGAAATGCTTCTCCGCGGGGCCGCATCGACGCAGGTTTATAGCCGGGTGACCGCTAATGGCGCAAATCGGCCGCTTCGGTCATCGATGCATAATTTGTTTGAGGAATGCGCGGGTTCGATCCTGCTTCGGATCCGAGAAAAAATCGGCCGGCACGCCTTCCTCGATGATCCGGCCGGCATCCATGAACACCACGCGGTCGGCGACCGTGCGCGCGAAGCCCATCTCATGGGTGACGCAGACCATGGTCATGCCTTCGCGGGCGAGGCCGACCATGACGTCGAGCACCTCCTGGATCATTTCCGGATCAAGCGCCGAGGTCGGCTCGTCGAATAGCATGATCTGCGGTTTCATGCACAGCGCACGCGCGATGGCGACGCGCTGCTGCTGGCCGCCGGAGAGCTGGTTCGGATATTTATCGGCCTGTTCGGAGATCCGCACGCGCTCAAGAAAATAGCGCGCGACCTCGTCAGCCTCCTGCCTGGTTGCGCCGCGTATCTTGCGCGGCGCGATGGTGAGGTTCTGCAGCACAGTCAGATGCGGAAACAGGTTGAACTGCTGGAATACCATGCCGACATCGCGGCGGACCACGTCGACATTGCGCGTCGAGTGATCCAGCTCGACGCCATTGACCATGATGCGGCCGTCGCGATGTTCTTCCAGCCGGTTAATGCAACGGATCATGGTCGACTTGCCGGACCCCGAAGGCCCGCAGATCACGACGCGCTCGCCGCGCGTTACCGTGAAGTCGATGTCCTTGAGCACCTGGACGTCGCCATACCATTTGGTGACGCCGGACATCTGAATGATCGGCGCGGACGTTTCTGCAGGCGCTTGCACCATGGTGCTCTCCGAAACGTTGCTCATGACGCCATCCAGCCGCCATCGACGAGGATGTTTTCGCCGGTCATGAAAGTGGCCTCGTCGGAGGCCAGAAACAGCGCCGCATTGGCGACGTCGTCGGGGCGGCCCAGCCGCGGCATCGGCGTGCGGCTGGTGGAGTAGTCCATCCATCGCGGCTCCGCAGCACGGCCCGGTTTGCCGGTGACGATCTTGCCGGGCGCGACTGCGTTGCAGATGATGTGATCCTTCGCGTAGTCCGCCGCGATCTGCCGCGTCATGTAGACGACCCCGGATTTGGAGGTGCCATATGCGATGTCTTCCGGGCAGGCGATCATACCGTGCTGAGAGGAGATGTTGACGAGGCGGCCGCGGGCCTCGTTGCGGATATCCTGCGTCAGCATCTGGTTGACAGCGGCGCGCGACATCAGGAATACGCCGGTGAGATTGACCGCCAGCGTCCTGTCCCATTCGGCGAGGCTGGTGTCGGTCAGACGCTTGCCGGTGCCGATGGCGGCGTCGTTGACGAGCACGTCGAGGCGGCCGTAGCGCGCAACGGTCTGTTGGACGGCGCGGACGGTATCGTCCTCCGAGGCCACGTCGATCTGGATGAAATCGACCTCATAACCGTCTGCACGCAGCAGATCCAGTGTCGGAGCGCCGCCCTCGCGCACGTCCATGGTGAGATCCGCGAGCATGAGTCTCGCGTCCTCGGCAGCAAATCGGCGGGCGATGGCGCGGCCGATGCCCGAGGAGGCGCCGGTGATCAGGACGGATTTTCCAGCCAGACGTTTGCTCATGCGGGTTCTCCTGCCTGCGGCAACCAGCCGAGATAGTCGTGCGCCGCATCTTCCAGATGAAATTGAGGCTTGAAGCCGGCATCCGCGGCCAGGCGTGCAATGTTCAGCGGCGCACGGTCCTTCGGCAGGCCATAGATCACGTTGCCCTCCGCCTCGATCTCCGCCATCCGCCAGCGGAAGCCGGGCATGTGCGTCGCGATGATCTCGCACCATCGTGGCAGATCGGACAGCACACCGCCGCTGACGTGATACGTGCGGTGGTTCAGCGCGTCGGAGGCGCTCACCCTCGCGACGCCGAGGGCGGCGTCACGGGAATAAATCCAGTCGCCGGCCATGCTGCGCGGGAGAATCGCTTCACGGCCGTCGAAGGCCATGCGGAGCACTTGATAATGCGGGCTCAGCGCATCGCGGACACCGGTCTGCAATTCCCATGGGCCAAAGACCGGCCCGAGCCGAATCACCCGCACATCGAGGTTGTGAAGGTCGGCGATCCGCAGCGCCGCCTGTTCCGATGCAAGCTTTGTGATGCCGTAGAGCGCGGCCGGTGCCGGCGGCGACAAATCCTCCTCGAACAGGCCCGACGCAGCCGGTTGCGAGAAGCCGTACACTGCGACCGAGCTGAGCACGGTGACGCGCTTGATGGCGGGCCGCAATGTTACGCGTTCGAGCAGATTGACGGTGCCGCCGATATTGACATCGACGATCTGGCGCGCAGCGTCATGCTCGCGCTGCGCATTCGGCGTCATCGCGGCGGTGTGGATCACGCGGTCGATGCCGACAGTATTCAACGCGCGGTCGACGTCATCGGAGCTTGTGACATCGCCGGTGACCAGCGTGGCGCCGGCGAGTTCGGGACGCACCAGCATGTCGTGGCCGGGTGCTGAGAGATCGAAAAGGATGACGGTCTCGCCGTCGGCGATCAGGCGCTCGGCGAGCGCGAGCCCGATGAAGCCGCTACCGCCGGTGATCAGTGTGGTCATGTTAGCGAGCTTTCAGTGCTTGCCGCTCCAGCCGCGCCACCCAGCGCGCGAACGGATACAGGATGACGAAGAAAATCACGGCGGCCGCCATCAGCGGCGTCGGGTTGTAGGTCTGCTCCTGGGCGACGCGGGCTGAGCGCAGCAGTTCAGGCAGCGCGACCAAGGCGGCAATTGGTGTCGCCTTGACGAGTTCCAGCGAATTGCTGGCGAGCGGCGCCAGCACGTTGCGGATCGCCTGCGGCAGCACGATGGAGAACACCACATGCAGCGGCTTGAAACCGAGCGCCCGGGCAGCCTCGGTTTGGCCGTGGGGTACGGACAGGATGCCGGCGCGGAAGATCTCGCCGTAATAGCCGGAATTGTTGAGTACGATGGCCAGTACCGCCGCGGTGAAGCCGCCGAGCGTCAGGCCCAGAAACGGCATGCCGTAGAAGATCAGGATCAGCAGCACCACCACGGGAAACGACCTGAACAGGTCGATATAGATCAGCAACGCGATATTCACCCAGCGGTTCTTGAAGCTGTACAGCACGGCGATGGCGAGGCCGGCGAGAATGCCGAGCGGCAGCGCCACCACCGCGAGCCAGACTGTATAGATCAGCCCCTGCAGCAGCAGCGGATAGACCCGCAACAGCGACTCCCAGTTGGCGAAATTGTCCAGGAAATCCTGCATGCGATCCGCTCACCGTCCCGTGCTGTAGCGATATTCGATCCACCGGCTGGCGATCACCAACGGCAGGAAGAAGGTGAGGTAGAACGCCGCGGCCAGCGTCAGCGGCGAGGGATTGGCGACCAACGCCATCACGCTCTGCGCCTGTCCGAGCGTTTCCGGGAGCGACACGGCGGTGCCGAGCGCTGTGCCCTTGCTGATGGAGATGGCGCGATTGGTCAGAAGTGGGATAGCGAGGCGAATGGCCTGCGGCAGGATGATGGTGACCAGCGTCCGCAGCCGGCTGAAGCCGAGCGCGCTGGCGGCGTCCCATTGTCCGCGCGGCAGCGCCACGATCGCGGACCAGAAGATCTCGGTGGAAAAGGCCGACAAGACCATGCCGAGCGCCAGCACAGTGGTCGCGAAGGGGGACAGCGCCGGGCCGAGATAAGGCAGGCCGAAATAGATGAAGACGATCACGACGAGCTGTGGCAGCGTACGCAGCACGTCGACATAAGCGGTGATGAAGAAATTGACCGGACGTAGGTTGGCGCAGCGCAGCAGTGCCAGCGACAGGCCGGACAGCGTGCCGCAGACAATAATCAAAAGCGATACGATGACCGTCGTGCGAAAGCCCGCGAGCACCTGGGGGAAGGCGCGCGCGATGACCTCTGCATTGAAGTAGTATTCGACGATCCGGTCCATCGGGTCTCCGCCAACCGCGGTCGGACCGGCTTGGCGCCGGTCCGGTGTTCACACCTATCTCGTCAGAGCAAGCGTGCTACCTGCACGCCGGAACGTGCGAGGTGGGCTCGAAACCCTTGAAGCCGGGAGGGCCATAGCCGAAATACACAGTGTCGATGGCCGAGCCGGCATCGGGCGCTACGCCATACCATTTCTCGTGCAGCTTGCGCAGGCGGCCGTCCAACTTCATGCATTCGATGATCGCCTCGACCTTGTTGCGATACTCGGTGTCTTCCAGGCGGAACGCATAGGCGAAGTTGCGGCCGTTGAAGTCCTTGAAACCGACCTTGATCGCCTTGTTCTGGCTAGCGGCATAGACGGTCGTCGGGATCTCATTTAGCGCTGTGAAGGCGCGGCGCGTGAGCACGGCCTGCACCGTATCGGGGAATACATCGTAGCGCTGCACTTCGAAGCCGTATTTCTCGGCGTTGGCAGTGGCCCAGGTATCCGAGATGGTCCCGCGGTTGACGGCAACGGCCTTGCCCTTGAGATCCTCGAAGCCCTTCATCTCTTCGGCGGCGCGGACGATGAAGCCGTTGCCGGTGGAGAATAGCGGCTCAGTATAGAGCATGCGCTCGGAGCGTTCGGCAGTGAGGTTGAGCGGGTTGACGAGGAATTCGGCGCGCTTAGCGAACAATGCCGCGAACAGGCCGGAGAAATTGATGTCGACGATCTCGACCTTCGGGCGGCCGAGAGCTTTACCGATCTCGTTGATCAGATCCGCACCGAAACCCTCGGGGCCGTTAGGGCCGCGCACCATCCACGGCGCGACGCCGAAGTCGGACGCGACCACCATCGGCTTGTCGGACGGATGATCGGCTTCCTGGGCGCTGGCGCCGCCGGCGAATGCCGCAGTCGACAGCATCAGCGCGAACAGCCAATGCGTGGGTTTCAGTCTCATGGGGACGTCCTTTCGGGGGCGGATGTGATGTAGATCAGGGCATGGGGGGATGAGTGGCCTGCCAGTGACGGGCGATGTCACCGCGCCGGCAGACCCAAGCGTTGTCGTGCTTGGCGACGTGATCGAGGAAGCGCTGCAGGCCAGCGGCGCGGCCGGGATGGCCGATCAGGCGGGTGTGCAGTCCGACCGACATCATCTTCGGCGCGGTGGCGCCTTCCGCGTAGAGCATGTCGAAGGCGTCGCGCAGATAGACGAAGAAATCATCCGCCGTTGCCATCGCGCCGCGGCTGAACTTGGCGTCGTTGTTGGCAAGACCGTAAGGCACCACGAGATGCGGCTTGCCGAGCACACGTGTCCAGTACGGCAATTCGTCGTTATAGGCGTCGGAGTCGTAGAGGAAACCGCCTTCCTCGACCACGAGGCGCCGCGTGTTCACGCTCGGCCCATAGCGGCAATACCATCCGAGCGGACGCTCGCCGGTGGTGCGCTTGAGGCTCTCGACGGTGTTGCGAATGCGCTCGCGCTCGTCGGCCTCGGACAGCAACGGATGCCGCTCCCAGCGCCAGCCATGGGCGCAGACGTCGTAGCCATATTCGCGAATGGCGGCGCAGGCCTCGTCGTTGCGTTCCAGCGCCAGCGCGCAGCCCATGACGGTGGCGATCATGCCGCGCTCTGACAGAAGGCGCAGCACACGCCAGAAGCCTATGCGGCTGCCATATTCGAACATCGACTCGGCGGCGAGGTCGCGGCCCTCGAAGCCGCCGCCGCCACCTTCAGTCAGGGCCGCTTCGGTGACGCCGTCGCCATCGGCGAACGACGGCTCGGAGCCTTCTTCGTAGTTGATGCAGAAGTTGAGTGCGATTCTTGCTGCGCCCGGCCATTGCGGATGCGGTGGGGTGCGGCCGTAGCCGACGAAGTCGCGGGTGAGGTGATCATCATGCGGCATTGTTGCGATCCCTATGCGCTCTGCGGCATCACCGCGCAAACGTCGCCAGCGATATCGACGAACACGTCGTCGTCCCGCCGGCCGGTCATGCCCATGGCGACGGCGAATTCCATGGCCGCGCCGAGAACGGTCATGGGATGATGCCAGACATTGCGGGCGAAGGTGATGCTTTGATGCGCTCCGGCGATGAAGCACCGCAGGGTGGCCACGTCAGGCAGGCCATCCGTGCCGGAATCGCACACGATCGCCAGGTATTGGCTGCTGCCGAGCGGGATGAAGGTCTGGGCGGAGAACGGATGACGCTCCAGCGTCGTGATTGGCAGGGGCAGACTGCCGAGCCTGGCGGCGCTGCTGATCCAGATGGAAAAGGTGGCGGCGTCCGCGGTGCGATCGTCCGATGTCGGAAGATAGCGCCGGCGCACGTCGATCGGTCGCTCGGCTACGTCGCCGAAGGCGGCAAAGGCGGCCGGGGACAGCGATTCGGCCACGACGGTGTGGGAAGCAGTTTGGTTCGGCGTCATTCAGCCGGCACATCTAGTTGGTCGGCCTGCTGCGAAGCGGCTCAATACTCCAATGGTATACCAGTGAACCGCTCCTGCTGATTTCAGTCAAGCAGCGAAGCCCAGGAAGCTGCGTTAAATTTAGACGGAGTCCGACAGAATTGCGGGCAGCTGCAGAATTTTCGGACATGCAGCCCCAGGGATTCTGTCTGATCTCGACCTAGCCGTGAGGCTCGGGCAGGAAGATCCCGAATCGCTCGAGCAATCCCTGCCGCACATTGGTGAGATGCAGGATCATCGCCTGGCGGGCTGCGGCGGCATCACGATCGATGATGGCATCGATAATCGCAAGATGCTCGCGGGTGGCAGGTAGCAGCCGGCCAGGGTGGCGCTCCACATTGCACATCCGGATCTTCTGCCGGATTTCTCCAATCAGCTTCTCGAGCGATCGATTGCCACAATGCCGCGCGATCTGGTCATGAATTTCGTCGTCAAGCGTCCATTGAACCGTCCTGGACACCGTCGACGCAGCAATGATCTTCTCCAGCGTGGCCCTGATCGGTCCAAGGATATCCAGCGCGATGCGGGTCGCCGCAATGAACGTCGCTTCGCTCTCCAGCACCATGCGGAGATGGACCAATTCGAGCAATTCCGCCATCTCGATTGTGCGGACCACCACGGTGCCGTTGGACAATTGCTCGAGCCTGCCTTCACCCAGCAACCGGCTGATGCCAGCCCGCAGCGGTGTCCGCGAGACTTTGAGCCGGAGTGCAAGTCGGCGCTCTTCAATCACCTCGCCGGGCTGCAGCTGTCGCGACTCGATCAGGTTGCGCAGCTTCAGATAGGTTGCGTCTGTTATGCTGCCATTGGTCCGTGCCGGGCGTTTGCTGATTGATTTCTTTGCTTTGTTGATAGAAGGCACGGACGTTGCTTTCGACGATTGGATAGAAATGCCGCCATATCGGTAGACGTACGTTACGCTCTCGCCGCTGGCCAAGCCGAAGCTCTGGATTAGCCATCCATTCTCAATTGGTGTCCACCTTTATGCAAGACTTTGCGAATCTCCGCTGTCTTTGGATCTCCAGACGGCCGCTTCTGGCGCAAGGCGGCCGGCGGCCGCGTTCAGGTCGACGTAACCTCTGTGCCATCTTCCGGGCTCGCAGCGGTTTGAGCGCCACATCGCAGATGTGAGGCTTCTACCGGTTCTTACCGCGTCGCGAGGGGATTGGAGGGGGCGCACCGGCAGGCTTCATCCAGGGACGTCGAATTTCGTCCTGTTCGGCGAACCGTGCGATGGTCCCGGCTTCGCTCCGGGTCATGTCGATGTCGTCCCAACCGTTGAGCAACTGTTTCTTCCAAACCAGGTCGATGGAGAAGGTCACGACGAGATTGCCGACGGTGATGGTCTGCGCGACAAGGTCGATCGTCAAAGGCCGGCGCTCGACCAATTCGTCGGCGAGCAACAGCCGTGCGGAATCCTCCTCGCTGATTTGAGCCGGGAGAACGCCGTTCTTGACCGCGTTGGAGGCAAAGATATCGCCGAAGCTCGAAGCAATCACGACGCGGATTCCATAATCGGCAAGTGCGTACACCGCGGCCTCGCGGGACGATCCGCATCCGAAATTGCGGCCGGCGAGGATTACCTCGCATCCGGAAATGTTCGGATCGTTCAGCGGAAATTGCGGCTTCGGTGCGCCGTCGGTATCGAAGCGCAGGTCGTGCAGCAGAAAGTTGCCGTAGCCCACGGAGCGAGGGCGCCGCATGAAGCGCGCAGGGATCAATTGATCCGTATCGATATTATCGATCGCCAGCTTGCAGGCGAGGGCGGTGATGGTCGTAAACGGACGCATCTGAATTCTATTCCCGGGCGAGAAGACGGCTGTCGATGAGGTGACCGGCGACTGCGGCGGCGGCGACCATGGCCGGTGACATCAGGTGCGTCCGGCTTCCCAGCCCCTGGCGTCCCCTGAAATTTCGATTGGTGGTGGAGGCGCATCGTTCGCCGGGCGGGACCGTATCGCCATTCATTCCGACGCACATCGAACAGCCCGAGGCGACCCATTCCAGCCCGGCATCCCGAAATATCTGATCGAGGCCCTCTTGCTCCGCCTGATGCTTTACCGCCAGCGATCCGGGCGATACCAAGCCTGGCACGCGCGAGCGCCGGCCTGCGAGGATTGCAGCAGCAGCGCGCAGGTCTTCAATCCGGCTGTTGGTACAGGAGCCGATGAAAACCCGATCGATCCGGATCTCGCTCAGCGCCTGCCCTGGACGAAGATCCATGTAGCCGATCGCTTCGCGCGCAGCCTTTGCTTTGTTCTCATCGTCCATCCTCGTCGGGTCCGGTACCGACCCATCGATGGGGGCGGACTGTTCCGGACTGGTTCCCCATGTCACGACGGGCGCGATCTCGCTGGCGTCGAGGGCGACTTCCCGATCGAACGCCGCGTCAGCGTCGCTTGCCAGCAGGCGCCAATCTGCGATGGCGCGGTCGAGATCATCACCGCGCGGTGCAAACGGAAGGCCTCGCACATAGTCGAACGTTGTCGGGTCTGGCGCGATCAGACCGAGCCGTCCGCCCGCCTCGATGGAGAGGTTGCACAGCGTCATCCGGCCTTCCATCGACAGCGCAATGATGGCGCTGCCGGCGTATTCGATGGCGTAGCCCTGTGCGCCGTCTGCGCCGATCCTGGCGATGATCGTCAGGGCGATATCCTTGGCACCGGTTCCTGCGGGCAGTTGACCGTCCACGACGATGCGCATCCGCCGCGGCCGCCTTTGCCACAGCGTTTGTGTCATCAGGACATGTGCGACTTCCGAAGCGCCAATGCCGAAAGCGTAAGCGCCGAAAGCGCCATGGGTTGAGGTATGGCTGTCGCCGCAGACGATCGATAGTCCGGGTAATGTCAAGCCCTGCTCGGGTATCGCGACGTGAACGATGCCCTGGCGCTGGTCGAATTGACCGAATGACAAGATGCCGTGCTCACGGGCGTTGCGGGCCAGTTGTTCGATCATGCCCGCCGCCTCTGTGTTGGCGGCGCTAGATGCCGGCCGGGTCGGCACATAGTGGTCGGCGATCCCGAAGGTCAGGTCGGGCCGCGCAATCGTCGCGGCGCGATTCCTCAATTGATCGAAGGCGTGAAACGAGCCCTCATGCACGAGGTGCCGGTCGATGAACAGCAGGGTCTGGCCATCCTCACGCGTTGTGATGGCGTGGGCATCCCAGAGCTTGTCGATGATACTTGCGGGTTGCGTATCCGTCATGGGGCTTCCGAGTTCGCCGCTAATTCCCACCGATATTCTGTTTTCCGACCAGATCTGCCGCTAATTTCCAACTCTCCTGCGCGATCTATGGGCTTGTGGCTCTAGATACAAGCTGCTGCATGGCCGGTGTCGAGCCGTCGAAGACCCGACAAGTCTATCTGGTGCTGCGCGACCGGATCGCCGGTGGCCGGCTCGACGATCAGGGAACGTTGCCGCCCGAGCAGGCGCTGGCGGCCGAATATGGCGTGTCGCGCGTCACCGTCAGGCGCGCACTTGCCGAGCTGGAGCAGGAGGGATTGATCGCTCGCCGCCGCGGCGCGGGTACTTTCGTGCTCGGCGCCGCCGGAGCCAAGCCGATCGTGGCGGATTTTTCCGACGTGCTGGCCAATCTGGTGGCGATGGGCCGTGAAACCGCAGTTCGGTTGCTTGCCTTCGACTATCGCGAGCCGTCGGCAGCGATTGCGTCCACGCTCAAGCTCAGCGCCGGTGAGAAGACCCAGTTCTCGGTGCGGATCCGCCTGATCGATGGTCAGCCCTTCTCGCATTTGACGACGCATGTTCCCCAGCGCATCGGCGTCACCTACACCGAGGCCGATCTTGCCGCTCGACCGCTACTTTCCCTGCTCGAACGCTCAGGCGTGCAGATCGAGCGCGCGACGCAGGAAGTGACTGCGGTGCTGGCGACGCCCGACGTCGCTGCCGCGCTCGATGTCGAAGTCGGGTCGGCGCTATTAGCTACGACGAGGACGGTCTTTGCAGCCGACGGCAGCGGTGTCGAGCATCTCAGCGCGCTGTATCGGCCGGATCGATATTCGCTGCACATGGAAATGGTTCGCACCGAAGCCGCCGGGGTGCGCCGCTGGGCTACCGTGCTGGCGCCGGCGGCTGGCGATCAGATCACCAAGAAAGCCTCATGACCTCGGCCCGTACACCGGCCGCAATCGGATGGAGAGACAGTATGTCCAAGACAGGCAAGACCGGTTTGTCGCGCCGCCGCGTCCTCAAGGCTGGTGCGGCTGTGGTCGCCGGAACCGTGGCGATGCCGGCTTATCTGCGGGCGCAGGGCGCTGCGGTCAAGATCGGCATTTTGCAGCCGGTCACCGGTGCGCTGGCCTTCGATGGCGCGCAAGGCCAGATCGGTGCCGCGGCGGCAATCAAGGCGATCAACGATAAGGGCGGCATAAAGTCGCTGGGCGGCGCCAAGCTGGAAATGGTGTTCGGCGACGCGCGTTCGACACCCGAAGGCGGCACCGCGGAAGTCGAGCGCATGGCGGCAGAGGGCGTCGTAGCGATCGTCGGCGGCTTCGCCAGTCCGATCTGCCTTGCCGCAACACAGGCGGCCTCGCGCTATGATCTCGGCTACATCGTTGATGTCGGCGTCTCGGACCAGATCGTCTCGCGCGGTCTGACCAACACCTTTCGCTTCGCGCCCGGCTTCGGCATCGTCACCAAGAGTGCGCTCGACAACCTGGTGACCATCAACGATGCCGCCGGCAAGCCGGCCAAGACCGTGGTGCTGGTGCATGAGGACGGCCTGTTCGGTTCGGGCCTTGCCAAGCTTATGCAGGCCGAATTGCCCAAGCGCGGCTTCGAGATCCTCGATACTATCGCGCATCCGACGCCGGCACGCGACATGTCGAACGTGGCACTGCAGATCCGTTCCAAGAATCCGGATCTCATCATTCCGTCGAGCTATTACGGCGAGTTCGTCCTGCTGGCGCGCACCATGCAGCAGCAGAAGATCAAGCCGAAGGGGGTGTTCTGCGTGCTCAACGGTGCTGCCTCCAACTACCGCTTCGTCAAGGAATTTCCAGAAGCGGCACAGAACGTCATGGACTGCAATCATTGGTACGATCCGCGCAACGCGGTGGCGCAGGCTCTTAAGAAAGAGGTGGATGCGTCAGGTAAATTCTTCACCTACAACGTCGCCCTGAATTATTCGGGCGTCCTGCTGCTTGCCGATGCGATCGAGCGCGCCGCGTCCGCGGACCGCAAGGCGATCGTCGCGGCTCTCGCATCCTCGACCTTTGCCGGTCACATCATGCCCTATGGTCCAACGCAATTCATCGGCGGGCAGAACACAGGTGCTGCGCCCGTCAACACCCAGGTTCAGGACAACGACATCAAAGTCATCTTCCCGGCGAGCTTCGCCGACGCCAAGCCGGTGTTCCCGGTCCCGGCCTGATCATCTCCATCGCATTAAACGGCAAGCCCGGTCTGCCGGGTTTGGTCGCCAATTCCGGCGCTCTTGCAAACGGCCCACCGGGCCCAAGGCTCAAGATCTATGACGTCGCTCGATATACTGGCTGCAGCCGTGCTGAACGGCCTGATGTCCGGGGCGGTCTATGCGCTGATCGCGGTCGGGCTGACGCTGGTCTACGGTGTGCTGCACATCATCAACTTCGCTCATGGCGCCATCCTGAGCGCGGCGATGTTTGCAGCCTATCTGGCGTTCCAAGCCGGGGTCGACCCCTATGTCGCAATGGTTCCGCTGGCGCTGATCTTTTTCGGACTCGGCTATGGTTTGCAGCGCCTGGTGATCGGGCCTGCCAGCCACGGCGATGATCGAAACATCCTGCTCATCACGCTGGGATTGTCGATCGTGATCGAGAACCTGCTGCTCGCGGTCTTCAATTCCGATACCAGGACCGTCGATGTCGCTTATGGGTTTTCCACGCTCGATCTCGGCTTCACGTTCCTCGCCGTGCCGCGCGCGGTGGCCTTCGGCGTCTCGTGTTTGGTCGCCGTGCTGCTATGGATTCTCCTGGCGCAGACCGATACCGGGAAGGCGACCCGCGCGGTCGCCAAGGAGAAACTTGGCGCGTCGCTGGCCGGCATCGATGTCGCCCATATTTATGCGGTGACCTTCGGGCTCGGCGCGGCATGTCTTGCCATCGCGGCGTGTCTGCTGCTGCCGACCTACTATGTGCATCCGCGCGTTGGCAATGCCTATGTGCTCGTGGCCTTCACCATCGTGGTACTCGGCGGCATGGGATCTATCCCCGGCGCGATCGCAGGCGGATTGTTCGTCGGCGTCGTCGAGAGCCTTTCCGGCCTGATGTTTGGCGAAAGCCTCGGTCAGCTCGGAATTTTCGTCATCTTCATCCTGGTGCTGCTGGTCCGCCCGACCGGACTGTTCGGAGCGAAGGCATGAGCGTGGCCCGGGCCTATGGCTCAATCGCGATCACGACCCTGCTGCTGGCGTTGCTGCCAGTGATGGTCCAGTCCAATACGGTCATCAACGCGCTGGTCACGGCGATGATCATCGCGCTGGCGGCGCAGGGCTGGAATTTGCTGGCCGGTTACGGCGGGCAATTTTCCTTCGGCCATGCCGCGTTCTTCGGAGCCGGCGCCTACTGCAATGCGATCCTGCAAACCCGTTACGGTATCAATGCGTATGCGGCAATGCTGGCGGCGACGGCGATCGGGGCGGTCGTTGGCGCCGTCATCGGCTATTTGAGTTTCCGGTCGGGGCTGCGCGGTTCCTATTTTGCCCTGATCACGCTGGCCTTCGCCGAGGTGTTCCGGATTATCGCCAATGCCACGCCCGTCACGGGCGGCGCCGCGGGCACCTTGATCAAGTTGCAGGTCTCCGCCGCGAATTTTCAGTTTGCGAGCCGGGCGATCTATTTCTGGATCATCCTCGCAATGGTAACCGCCGTCATGTTCCTGGTGCGCGGCATTGAGCGGAGTCGCTTCGGCGCCTACCTCGTCGCGGTGCGCGAAAACGAAGATGCCGCCGCGGCGCTCGGCGTTGATACGCTCGATGTTAAACTCAGGGCGATTACGTTGTCCGCAGCGATGACCGCATTGGCGGGCGCATTTTACGTCCAGTATTTCCTGTTCGTCGATTCGTCGATCGCCTTCGGCACCTGGATTTCCGTCGAAGCGCTGTTGGGGCCGATCATCGGTGGATTGGGCACCGTGTTCGGCCCGTTGCTCGGCGCCCTTGCGCTGCATTTCCTTGGCGAATTAGCCAAAGCCGTGGCGGGCCGGGTTCCCGGCATCGATCTGGCGCTGTTCGGTATCCTGCTGGTGCTGATCATCGCCTTTGCGCGCGATGGATTGCAGGGTCTTCTGACTAGGCTGTCTCAGCTTTGGCGCGCGCGGAGGCCGGCATGACGGCTCCCCTTCTTAGCGTCAGCAATGCCAGCAAACGGTTCGGCGGTCTCCTGGCCGTCGACAACGCCAGCCTGATCGTGAAGGCTGGAGGGATTACCGGTCTGATCGGGCCGAACGGCGCCGGCAAGACGACGCTCTTCAGTCTGATTTCCGGATTTGAGCCGCCGACATCCGGCTCGATCGTTTTTGACGAGGCGGAGATATCCGGCCTGCCTCCGCATCGCAGGGCGTCGCTCGGTATCGCCAGGACGTTCCAGATCGTCCAGCCCTTCACCGGCCTTAGCGTCCGCGAGAACATCGCTGTCGGCGCCTATCTGCACTGCCGTCGTCGCGATGAGGCGATGGACCGTGCCGCTGCGATTGCCGAACGTGTCGGCCTGGCAAGCCGGCTGGATGCGCCGGCGGCCGGGCTTACGGTTTCCGCGCGCAAGCGTCTGGAATTGGCCCGCGCGCTTGCGACCAGGCCGCGCCTGTTGCTGCTCGACGAGGTTCTGGCCGGACTGAACCCGTCTGAAGTGCGCGATATCATTCCCGTCATCAGGACGTTCGTCGCCGACGGCATCACCATCCTCATGGTCGAGCATGTCATGCAGGCGGTGATGAGCCTGTGCGATCACGTCTATGTTCTGGCCGAAGGCCGGATGATTGCCGAGGGCACCCCAGCCGAAGTGACGCGCGAACCGAAGGTCATCGAGGCCTATCTCGGGCCGGGCGCCGCGGCGCGGATCGCGTCAGAGGCGACGAGCCATGGCTGAAGCTCTGCTCGAAGTGAAAGACCTGGTGGCCGGCTACGACGGCACCTCCGTGCTGTGCGGCATCAGCCTCAAGGTCGAGGCCGGATCGATCGTCGCCGTGCTGGGCGCCAACGGCGTCGGAAAGACCACCTTGAACAAGGTCCTGTCGGGCATCGTCCGTCCGCAACGAGGCGAGGTGATCTTCGACGGGCAGCGCATCGATCGAAAGAGCCCGGCGGATATCGTTGCGGCAGGCCTCGTGCACGTGCCTGAGGGCCGCAAGCTGTTTCCCGATCTCAGCGTGCGCGAGAACCTGGAGCTTGGCTCCTACCGGCGCGGCAAAGCCGAGCGGGCCCGGACCATGGAGCAGGTGCTGACCGTGTTTCCTCGCCTGAAGGAACGGTTCGCGCAGCGCGCCGGCACGCTCTCCGGCGGCGAGCAGCAGATGGTTGCGATCGGCCGGGGCATGATGGGGCAACCAAAGCTTCTCATTCTGGACGAGCCCTCGCTCGGGTTGGCGCCGCGTCTGGTCGAGGAGATGTTCACGCTGATCGGTCGCCTGAATGAAGTCGGACTGACGATCCTTCTCGTTGAGCAGAACGTCATGCAGTCGCTGGAACTCGCCGATGCCGCCCACGTGATGGAGCACGGCTGCCTGGTGCTTTCCGGGACCGGAGCCGAACTGGCCGGAAACAGCGAATTGGCCAAGACCTATTTGGGAATGTGATGATGTTGCAGAATGCTTCCTTCCAAACCGCGCGGCCACAATGGCTGGACCGATGGGCCGACTTCGCTGTGGCGGTGACGGCGGAGCAGCTTCCCGGGGATGTCGTGGCGCGTACCAAGCAGGTGCTGTTTGATTGCATCGGGGCGATTGCCGCCGGTGCGCAGGAACCGGAGATGCAACGGCTGACGGCACGTCTCTGCCGTGCGTGTGCCGACGATGCTGCTCCGGTGATTGGCGCCGGCCGTCGAACCTCGGCCGGTCTCGCGGCCTTCCTGAACGGAACGGCCGGCACCATGCTGGAAATCGACGAAGGCAATCAGTTCGCGCGCGGTCATCCCGGGATTCATGTCGTGCCGGCCGTCCTGGCGGCTGCCGAAGAGCTTGGCAGCACCGGTTCGGACGTGTTGTTGGCCATCGCACTCGGCTACGAAATCGGTTCGCGCGTCGGCATCGCATCGAAGCTGCGCGTCACGATGCACCCGCATGGCACCTGGGGCACGGTGGGGGCGGCGGTGGCCGTGGCCAAACTGCGCAACGCGACCCGGGAGCAGATGGCCGAAGTGATCAACGTCTCATCGACGCTCGGGCTGGCGACAAGCCGCCGGACCATGCTGGAAGGCGGCACCGTGCGTAACAGCTTCGCCGGCTTCTCGAACGAAATCGGCCTGCGCGCCTGGGAGATGGTGGATGCCGGATTTGTCGGCGAAGCGGACGGCATCGGCACGATCTATGGCACCGTCATCGCCGATCAGTTCCAGCCTGAGGAAATGATCGCCGATCTCGGCTTGCGCTGGGAGATTGCGCGCAACTATTTCAAGCGTCACGCCGCGTGCCGTTACAACCACGGCGCGCTCGATGCGTTGCAAAGTCTTGTTGCCGAGGCCGGCGGCGATCTGAAGCCGGATAATATCGCTCGAATCGAGGTCGATACCTACATTTGGGCGGCGCAGCTCGATGGTCAGCAACCTCGCAACATGCTGGCCGCCAAGTTCTCGCTGCCGTTTTCGCTGGCGACGACCATTGTCAATGGTGCGGCCTCGATTGCCGCCTTTCGCGATGACGCGCGGCGCGATGCCGTGACGCTTGCCCTGGCGGGGCGAGTTGTGGTCCGCGAGGACAAGGCGCTCACCGCGATGCTGCCGGGCCTTCGACCGGCGCGGGTGAAGATCACGCTGGTTGATGGTCGCATTCTCACTGCCGAAGCGTTCACCAACAAGGGCGATACCGAAGATCCGTACAGCGCGGAGGAAGTCCGGGACAAGTTCCGCGAGGTCGCGGGATCGGTCTGGAGCAACGCGCATTGTTCATCGATTCTCGAAGCGGTCGAAAATCTGGACCGATCGCCCGATCTTGTCGCTCTATGCCGTCTGCTCGCAGCTTGATCGGGAGGGCATGATGTCTGATCAAACGTCTCTCAAGACCATGCTGCACGGGCCGGACATCGTGCTGGCTTCCGGTGTTTACGATGCCTTGACCGCTTCGCTGGCAACCGATGCGGGGTTTCGTGCGCTTTATCTGTCCGGCGCCAGTATTGCCTACACGCGGCTGGGGCGCCCCGATATCGGGCTCGTGACCATGTCGGAGGTGGCCGAGACGCTGAGTTTGATCCGCGATCGTGTCGCCACGCCTTTGATCGTCGATGCGGATACCGGCTATGGCAATGCCCTCAACGTCCAGCGCACCGTGCGTCTGTTCGAGCGCGCCGGCGCGACCGCGATCCAGCTCGAGGATCAGACCTTTCCAAAGCGCTGCGGTCACCTGCAGGACAAGAGTCTCATTCCGACGACGGAGATGGTCGGCAAGATCAGGGCGGCGACCGACGCGCGCCTCAGCAACGAAACCCTGGTGATCGCGCGAACCGACGCGGTGGCGGTCGAAGGCTTTGAGCAGGCCGTCGAACGCGCCGGGCGGTATGCGGAAGCCGGCGCGGACGTGCTGTTCGTTGAAGCGCCGCGCAACGAGGCGCAGCTTCGGGCCATCTCACAGAGACTTGGCGACCGGCTGCCCTTGATGGCGAACATGGTCGAAGGCGGCCAGACACCCATCCTCGGCAAGGACAAGCTGCTGGCGCTGGGCTTTTCGCTGGTGATCTTTCCAGGCGGCATCGTTCGTGCGGTCGCCAAGGCGGCCAAAGCGTTTTACGAGACGCTGGCGCGCGATGGCACCACCGAAGCCTTTCGCAGTGACATGTTCGATTTCGACGCACTGAACGCGATCATCGGCACGCCGCAGATGCTGGAACTCGGGCAGAGCTACGAATTCCCGGCGAACGGACCCGGCGACAAAACCAGATGAGGGCGGCACAGATGACCAAAACGATCGACCCCGTAACCCTGGCTGTGCTCAAGGGTCGCCTCGAGCAGATTGCCGACGAGATGGACGCCACGCTCTATCGTTCGGCCTTCAATCCGATCATCGCCGAGGCCCGCGATGCCTGTCACGGTCTCTATCACGCCGAGACCGGCGCGACCTTGGTTCAAGGGACCACCGGCCTGCCGATCTTTGTCGGCGCGATGGCTTTTGCCGTCAAAGCCGTGATCGACAAGGTCGCGCGTGATGCCGCCTCCGGCCGTGATCATCTGCAGCCCGGCGATACATTCCTGTTCAACGACCCCTATGAGGGTGGAACGCATCTCAACGACTTCCGGCTGGTCAGGCCGATCTACCGCAACGATCGGGTGTTCTGCTGGATTGCCTCGGTTGGCCATTGGTTGGACATCGGAGGCAATGTGCCTGGCGGCTTCAATTCTCGCGCCACCGAAAGCTTTCAGGAGGGTGTGCGGTTTCCGCCGATAAAACTGTTTCGCGCTGGCGTGATCAACGAAGATATGATCGATATTCTTGCCGCCAACAGCCGCGTGCCGACATCGAATTTCGGCGATCTGAACGGGCAGCTCAATGCTCTGGCGCTCGGCGAACGTCGCCTTGCCAGCCTGCTTGACGACTATGGCGAGGACACGATTTCGGCGGCGCTTGATGTCGTCACCCGCAGGGCGTCGGCGTTGATGCGCGAGAATCTCCGCGCCCTGCCCGACGGTGTCTACAGTTTCGAGGACTTTCTCGACAATGACGGCGTCACCGATGAGCCGCTGAAGATCGCGCTTGATCTCACCATCGCCGGCGAGACCATGGTGCTGGATTTCTCCCGGTCGTCGTCGCCGTGCGCCGGCCCGCTCAACATCGCCTATGCGACCGCCGCCGCCTGCTGTTACGTGGCGCTCAAGCACGTCTTTACCGATGTGCCGGCCAATGCCGGTTGTCTCGAGCCGATCACCTTCATCATTCCTGAGACGACCCTGCTCGGCGTCAAGGCGCCGCGTCCGGTCGGCGGCTACACCGAAACTATCCTGCGCGTCATCGGCGTCGTTTTTGGCGCCATAGCCATCGCCGCGCCGGATCGCGCTATGGCGGCGCCGTTCGGCACCATCAACGCCTTGTCGCTCGCTGGGTATCGCAATGACGGTTCGCGCTGGGTGATGTTCTCGTTTTTCGGCGGCGGGCTCGGCGGCAACTCCCTCAGCGATGGATTGAACCACGGCAACAATCCGATTTCGATGGCGACGATCCCGCCCGTCGAGATCCTGGAGGCGTCCTATCCGGTGATGTTCACCCAATGGGCGCTGCGTCCGGACAGTGCCGGTGCCGGCCAGCATCGCGGTGGCCTCGGCGCGATCTACGAGATCGAAGCGCTCGGTGAGACCGGTGCCGACGTTTTCCTGCTGGGCGAGCGGGGAAAATTTGCGCCCTTTGGCGTCAATGGTGGGGGTGCAGCGGCCCTGAACCGCTTCGTCTTTGACACGCCGGGCGGCAAGTCGTCACCGCCGCTCGCGTCAAAGATTACCGACGTGAAGATCGCCAAGGGACAGCGGGTCCGGCTTGAAACGCCCGGCGGCGGCGGATTCGGTCCTGCTGTCAGTCGCGATCCGGCGAAGGTCGAGCGCGACCTTCGCCTTGGCTATGTCAGCACGGATGCCGTGGCGTCCAGAGTGAAGTCATGAGCGGCTCCTCGATCATTGGCGTCGATGTCGGCGGAACTTTTACCGATCTGTTCTTCTATGACGAGGACCGCACCCAATTCCGCACCGCCAAGGTGCCCTCGCAGCGTGGCAACGAGGCTGAAGGGTTTCTGCTCGGTCTTAAGGTCCTCGGGCAGATCAGCGACTTCGGCGCGATCGTGCATGGCACGACGGTCGGTACCAACGCCTTGCTGGAGCGCAAGGGCGCTCGCATCGGCCTGATGACGACCGCGGGATTCCGCGATGTGCTGGAAATGCGCCGTCGCGACCGGCCGCATACCTGGGGCCTGTGGGGCGATTTTGTGCCCGTGGTCGATCGCAACATGCGCCTTGAAGTCGACGAGCGGGTATTGGCTGACGGCAGCATTCGCATGGCCGTCGATCCCGCGGAAATTCAGGCGCAGGCGCGCAAATTGCTGGCGGCGGGAGCCGAGGCGCTCGCGATCGTCTTCATCAATGCCTATGCCAATCCGGCCAATGAACGCGCTGCGCTCGTTGCCGCACGCGAGGTCTGGCCCAATGACGACGTGGTTGCTTCCAGCGAAATCCTGCCTGAGATCCGGGAGTTCGAACGAACCTCCACGACGGCGCTCAACGCCTATCTACAGCCGCTGGTCGGCCGGTATCTCGGCAAGCTGCAGGATGCTCTGAGCGGTGAAGGCTTCAAAGGGCAGATTCATATCGTGCAGTCGAATGGCGGCGTCATGTCGACGGCGATGGCACGAAAATTCCCGGTGCGCACCGCGCTTTCCGGCCCCGCCGCCGGCGTGATCGCTGCCGGGGCCATTGCCCGCGCCGCCGGTTTTGAGAATGTCATCACCGGCGACCTCGGCGGCACTTCTTTCGATGTGTCCCTGATCGCCGGCGGCCAGGCCTCGCTTACGGCGCAGACCACGATCGATTTCGGATTGGTGATCCGCACGCCGATGATCGAGATCACGACGATCGGCGCCGGCGGTGGCTCGATCGCCCATGTCGATCGCGGCGGATTGCTCCAGGTTGGGCCAGAAAGCGCCGGCTCGGTGCCGGGGCCGGTCAGCTATGGGGCAGGCAATGATCGGCCGACACTGACCGATGCCAATGTGGTGCTCGGCCGCATCAACGCCGAGAGGCCGATCGGGGGCAAGCTCGCGCGACTGGATGTCGAGGCGGCGAAAGCGGCAATTCTTCGCCATGTCGGGAACCCGCTGGGGCTGGATGCGATGGCGGCCGCGGAAGCCATCGTGCGGATCGCCAATGCGCGCATGGCCGGCGCGATCCGGCTGGTGTCGATCGAACGCGGTCATGACCCCGGCAATTTCGCCATCATGCCGTTCGGTGGCGGCGGCGCGCTTCATGCGGGCGCGCTGCTGCGTGAGGTGGGGCTGAAGCTGGCTTTGGTTCCGCGCTTTCCGGGCATCACGTCGGCGCTCGGCTGCGTCATCGCCGATCTCCGGCACGACCAGGTGCAGACCGTCAATTTGATGCTGGAAGGTCTCGACGCAAGGAGGCTGGACCAGCGGATGATCGCGGAAGGCAAGGCGGCGCATGCCGTGGTCGCATCGGCGGGCGTCCAAGTCGACCGCATCGATGTGATCTACGAACTCGATATGCACTATGTCGGGCAAACCCATACCATCGGGGTGACGCTGCCGGTCGCTTTCGGCGACAACACCACCGGTATCGATGCCGGGATGATCAGACAGGCCTTTGAGGCTTCCTATCAGGCGCAGTTCAGTCGCAAATTGTCTGGCATTCCGGTCAAAATCGTTACGCTACGTACCGCCGCCATCGGCCGGCGGCCGCATTTCGACCTCGCCGCACTGGCACCGTCTCCCGATGCATCGATCGACAAGGCGAAGCTCGAGGACCGCAATGTCTGGTTCGACGGCGCCTGGCATCGAACCTCGATCTGGTCGCGGCTCGAACTGCCGACCGGTACGGTAATTTCCGGTCCGGCGATCCTGGAGCAGCCCGACGCCACCACCGTGGTTGAACCGGGCCTTGTTGCGCGCGTGGATGCGCTCGGCAACATCATCATCGAAAGGCAATCGGCATGAATGGTGATCCGGTTCCGATAACGCGCACAGCATTGCTCATCGTCGATCTGCAGAACGATTTCCTGCATCGCGACGGCGCCTACGCGCGAGGCGGGCAGGGCGCCGCTTCGATTGTAGCCCTGCCTTTGAGGCTGAAGCCGCTCGCTGACGCTTTTCGCGCTGCGGGTGGTCGGATCATCTCGACGCATTTCACGCTGGTACCCGGCAAAGATGGCGAACCGCTGATCTCGCCGCATCTGAAAGCGCTGCGGCCATTCCTGTGCAAGGGCGATTTCGCGCCGGGCAGTTGGGGTCATGCGCTGGTTGATGAACTCGGGCCTTCGGACCTTCAGATCGAAAAGATCGCCTATTCGGCGTTCTACATGACGCGGCTTGAATGGCTGCTGCGCAAGTTTTCAATCGACAGGCTGGTCGTCGGCGGCATCGTCACCAATGGTGGCGTGGCATCGACGGTGCGCGATGCGCATGTGCGGGATATCGAAGCCGTCGTGCTGTCCGACGGCTGTGCCGCCTTCGACGATGCCACGCACCAGACCGCCATCGCGGCATTGAAGACGGTTGCCCGGGTGGCAACCATAGCCGACATGCTGGCGGAGACGAAGCGGTGACCATCAAGCCAGTTCCGTCCGAGGGTTTCGAGACAACCATTTCCGTCCTTGTCATCGGGGGCGGGGCGGCAGGTCTTTGCGCCGCGCTCGCTGCCCACGAGGCCGGCGCGGAGGTCGCGATTTTCGAGCGTGATCCCCTTCCGCGCGGTTCGACCGCTTTATCGGCCGGGCTGATACCGGCTGCGGAAACGCGGTTTCAGAAATTGCACGGCATCGTCGATACGCCGGAGCTCTTTGCTGGTGATATCCGCAAGAAGGCACATGGAGAGGCCGATGATGCGATCGTCGATCTCGTCACAGCGCAATCTGGTCCTACGGTCGAATGGCTTGCCGATCGCTATGGCCTGCCATTTTCCGTGGTGCATGATTTCGACTATCCGGGCCATGCGGCGCGCCGGATGCATGGTCTGCCGAGCCGATCCGGCGCCGAGTTGATCGATCGTCTGCGGCAGGCGGTCGAGGAGGCTGGCTTGCCGTTGATAGTGCAAGCGACCGTCACTGGGCTCTTTAGCGATGCCGAGCGTCGCATTCACGGGCTTGAGATAACGCGACCGGATGGAACACGGGACGCGATCGGGTGCGATACTTTGATCCTCGCCTGCAACGGATATGGCGGCAATCCGGTCCTGGTTGGGCAACACATCCCGGAGATGCAGGGCGCGCTCTATTTCGGTCATCCGGGCAATCGCGGCGATGCCGCGCTCTGGGGCGAGGCGCTGGGTACAAAACTCCTCCATATGTCTGGCTATCAGGGCCACGGATCGGTGGCACATCCCCATGGCATTCTGATTACCTGGGCCACGATCATGGAAGGGGGCTTTCAGGTCAACACAAACGGCCGACGCTTCTCGAACGAGAGCCTCGGCTATTCCGAGCAGGCGGCTGCGGTCATTGCCGAGCCGGAGTCGATTGCATTCACTATTTTTGACGAGCGAATTGCAATCATCGCACGCCAGTTCGAGGATTTCAGGCGCGCCAAGGCGAGCGGCGCGGTGATCGAGGCTGATAGCATCGAGGCGTTGGCAGTGCGTCTTAAATTGCCAGCCGATGCCCTTGGGGAAACTTTCGCAACGGTCGCACGTCTCAAGCAAAGTGACGGCGCCGACGCATTCGGGCGGAATTTTGCCGGCGTCGCGCCGCTGTCGCCGCCCTTCAAGGCTGTTCGTGTGACGGGTGCGCTTTTTCACACCCAGGGAGGTCTTGCCGTCGATCGCTACGCGCACGTGCTCGACCGGGATGCCCACCCATTGCCCAACCTTTTCGCCGCGGGTGGCGCGGCGGCCGGGGTTTCCGGGTCGCGGGCCGGCGGATACCTTTCGGGCAATGGCCTGCTGACGGCGACGGTGCTGGGTCGCATTGCCGGCATCTCTGCTGCGAAAATCTGCAGCCGCCTTCGTTAGACGTGAGGCCCGCAGCAGCGTTAACAACGCGGTGGTTGCGCTTCCGCGATTTGAACCTACCGTTCGACAAGCCTTCCGAGTTTCACGCGAACGATCGAAGGAAATATCGCAGATTTGCGTCGTGTGGGGAGAAGCGGTAGCGGTCTCGGTCGCCGTGTCGCGTGCAATTTCTTCTCGACGTGAGGCGCACCGCGCCATTCCGAGCGGACTTCATAGCCACTATGCCCGAGCTTAAGTTTTCCGCACGCACGGGGCGCCAAAAACGACCCGAAGCGATTGGGACGGACCACCTCTCCAGACACGGGACCGGAGTGCTGTTATCAGCCTCCACGACGACAGCGCATAGGAGGTCGGCACAGTATTTGCTTAGTTCATTCGGTCGATCCTGCAATTTGATCGCGGTTATGGAGCCGAGATGCCCACCAAACCATTTCACTTGGCCTGGTTCCTTCAGGGATCGAGCGTGCAGGCCTGGGGCGAGTCCTGGACCGGACATATCGGCCAGACCTGGATGGAGCCTGAGCTGTTCCTGAACGCGGCGCGCGCGCTCGAGCGCGCCTGCTTCGACTACATCCTGCTCGAAGATTCGTCCTACGTCGGCGAGAGCTTCGGTGGCTCGACCGACATCTATCTCAAGAACGGCATCGCGGTGCCGCGTCAGGATCCGTCAGTGGTGGCGGCGCTGATGACGCAGGTGACATCGCGCATCGGCATCGTGCCTACTTTTGGAACATACGCCTATCATCCCTATTTGCTCTCCCGCTTGGTGGCGACGCTCGACCAGGTGTCGGGCGGGCGCATCGGCTGGAATGCCGTCACCGGCAGTTCGGACTTCGCGGCCATGAACTTCGGCATGCCGGGCATGCCGGAGCACGATCTGCGCTATGACATGGCTGACGAATACATGGAGGTCTGCAATGGCCTGTGGGATTCGTGGGAGCCGGGCGCCATCATCGCCGACCGCAAGAGCGGCGTGCTGGTCGATCCCACCAAGGTCCACGCCGTCAATTACAGCGGCAAGTATTACAAGACACGCGGCCCGCTCAACTCGGGGCCGGCGCCGCAGGGCCGGCCCGTGATCGCCCAGGCCGGCGGCTCGCCGCGCGGACGCAAGTTCGCCGCCGCCCATGCCGACACCATCGTGGTCCACGTCAAGGGCATCGAGGCGATGCGTTCCTACCGCGACGACGTCCACAAGCACATGATCGCATGTGGCCGCAAACCTTCCGATTGCAAGGTGCTCTATCTCATCAACCCGATCCTCGGCGACACCATGCAGGATGCCCAAGAGCGCAAGAAGAGGCGGGCGGCCATCGCGATGGAACGCATCGACGAGCGGCTCGCGCATTTCGGCAAGGTGACCAATATCGACTTCGGCAAGTTCGATCTCGACAAGCCGCTGCCCGACGATGTGACCACCAACGGCCATCAGCAGAATCTCGAGCAGTACCGCCTGATGGCGAAAGGGCGCTCGATCCGGGAGACGATGGCGAGCTTCAATGCGGTCGACCTGTCGGTCGAGCTCTGCGGCACACCCGACGCCGTCGCCGCACAGATGGGCGAGGTGATGCAGGAGGTCGGCGGCGACGGATTCCTGTTCTCGATGCCCAACGTCAACCGCCGCACACTCGCCGAGATCGAGGACGGGCTGGTGCCGGCGCTGCAGGATCGCGGCCTGATGCGCAAAGCCTACGAGCACAAGCATTTCCGCGACAATCTTCTGGCGTACTGATCACCCCAAGCAGGAAGGCAGAAAGCCGTCATGCGCGATCATCGTTCTCCGACCAAATTCAATCGCCGCACGGCAATCGGTCTGCTGGGCGCAGGCCTTGCGGCGCCGTTCATCCGCCCTGGTCACGCCGAGGCGGCGTGGCCGGAGCAGACCACGATCCCCGACATCCTGAAGGGCAGCGGCGAGGTTCGCATCGCCACCTTCGGCGGCACGATGCAGGAGACCCAGCAAAAGGCTTATTTCGAGCCGTTCGAGAGGTTGTCCGGCATCAAGGTGCATGCCTTTCCCGGTACCAACCCGACCAAGATCAAGGCCATGGTCGAGACCGGCAACGTCGAATGGGACATCGCCCAGCTCAGCCGCGGCTCGATCATGAACCTGCAGAAGCAAGGCGACTACTTCGAGAAGATCGACTATTCCCTGGTCGACGACGGTGTCGGCACCGCCTACCGCTTCGAATACGGCCTCGAGATGCTGGTGTGGGCGCAGGTGATGGGCTATCGGACCGACGCCTTCAAGGGCGACGCGCCTAAAGGCTGGGCAGACTTCTGGGACACCAAGAAATTTCCCGGCGACCGGGCCATGGGCGGCACCGGCGCCGGCGGCTGGCCCGAGATGGAATTCGCCCTGATGGCGGCCGGCGTGCCGGCCGACAAGCTCTATCCGCTCGATATCGATAAGGCTTTCGCAAGCTACGAGGGGATCAAGAAGGCGGTCGTCAAATGGTGGGACACCGGCGCCGTGCCGGTCCAGCTTCTGACCGACCGCGAGGTCGCCATGACAACCGTCTGGAACGGTCGCATGGCTGCGCTGCAGGCGGCGAACGTTCCCGCCGCAATATGCTGGAATCAGGGGCTGATGAAGCGCGACGCCTGGGGCATCCCCAAGGGCGCCAAGAACGCCACGAATGCGATGAAGTTCGTAGCCTATTCGACCATGGCGATCCCCCAGGCACGCATCGCCTTCGGAATCCCCTATGGTCAGGTCAACGCCAAGTCGAACGACTACATCCCGCCGGAACGGCTGGCCGTGCTGCCCAGCGCCCCCGCCATCAAATCGCAGCTCGTGAACTATGACTATGATTGGTGGATCGACAATCGCGACACGGTTGTTGGTCGCTTCAACAAATGGCTGCTGAGCTGACGACGATGACCGGGGCTGGCCGCGGCGCGTCGGTATCGCTCAGCAAGCTGGAAAGGTGCTATGATCGCGTGGCCGCGGTGGCTGGCGTTTCGCTAGACATTCTCTCCGGCGAGTTCCTGACGCTACTGGGACCGAGCGGATCCGGCAAGTCGACGACCTTGATGATGATCGCCGGCTTCGAGACGCCGACCGGCGGCGACATCGCCATCGACGGGAAGTCGGTCGTCGCCATGCCGCCCTATCGCCGCAACATCGGCATGGTGTTCCAGAACTACGCTCTATTTCCTCATCTCACCGCTGCCGACAATATCGGATTTCCGCTGAAGCAGCGCGGCGTCGGCAAGGCCGAGCGGGAAAAGCTGGTCCGCGAGGCGCTGGCGCTGATGCAATTGCCCGACCATGGTGAGCGCTACCCGCGCCAATTGTCCGGTGGCCAGCAACAGCGGGTCGCTCTCGCGCGCGCCATCGTGTTCAAGCCGCGCCTTCTTCTGATGGACGAACCCTTGGGCGCGCTCGACAAGCAGCTCCGCGAGAATCTGCAGCTGGAGATGCGCCGCCTTCATGCCGATCTTGGCATCACCTTCATCTATGTCACCCACGACCAGGAGGAGGCTCTCACCATGTCGGACCGTATCGCCGTCATGAATGGAGGACTGGTGGCGCAGGTCGGACGGCCTGAGGATCTGTATGACCGGCCGGGCAGCCGTTTCGTCGCCTCCTTCCTCGGCGAGTCGAATTTCCTCCCGGCCATCGTGCGCGGCGTCGAGGACGATGTCGTGGTGGCCGAGTGCGAAGGGGCCATCGTCCGTGCTTTGTGTCCCGGCCGGCCCGCCACCGGCGAGAAGGTCATGCTGACGACGCGTCCGGAGCGTATCCGCTTCGCCGACGGCGCCTTTGCTTCGACCGCGCCGCAGAACCGTCTCAGCGTCACCGTGACCGAGGCGGTGTTTGCCGGCGAACGCTGCCGCTACATGTTGCAGGCACGCGACGGCACCGCGATGGTGCTGAAAGAACCGTCGAGTGCGGCGATCCGGCGCCGTGCGGTCGGCGAGCGGACGGAGATCGCTTGGTCGGTCGCGGATACGATCCTTGTCTGAGGGGGTCGAAATCCGTTTCGAAGGACTGGCCGCCACGCGGCAGAGCGGCGTGCGGCTGCCCTGGCGGCTGTCCTGGCGGCCGGTCATGCCGCTGCTGCTGGCGGCACCGCTTCTGCTGTTCATGCTCGTGTTCTATGCATTGCCGGTGCTGTCGATGTTGATGCGCAGCGTCAACGATCCCAACTGGACGCTGTCGCATTATGCCTCCCTGACGGGCGACACGGTGTTCCTGAAAGTCTTCTCGAACACGCTTTACACGTCGTTGACCGTCACTGCGGGGGCGCTGCTGCTGGGCTATCCTGTCGCGCTCTCGCTGGTGCGCGCGCCGCGCTACGCGCCGGTGATCCTGTTCCTGATCCTGCTGCCATTCTGGACCAGCGTGTTGGTCCGCAGCTACGCCTGGATGGTGCTGTTGGGCCGGCACGGCCTCATCAATGAGGCGCTGCTCGCGGCAGGCATGATCGACCAGCCGTTGCGCATCCTCAATACGCCGCTGGCGACCCAGATCGCGATGGTTCACATCCTGCTGCCCTACATGGTTCTCCCGATCGCCAATGCGCTCCGACAGATCGATCCGTCGCTGGCGCGCGCGGCGTCCGGGCTGGGCGCAACGCCGTGGGCGACCTTTCGGCAGATAACGCTGCCGCTCTCCATGCCGGGCGTCGCCGCCGGCGTGCTGCTGGTATTCGTGCTGGCGCTGGGCTTCTACATCACGCCGGCCATGGTCGGCGGCACGCGCGAGATCACGCTATCGATGCTGATCGCCCAACAGGTCGATCAGCTCAACTGGGCCTATGCAGCGACCCTTTCGGTCCTGCTGCTGGCAACGGCGCTCGCCATCATCGCGGCTTTCTATCGGCTGCCTGGTGTCGGCCATACGCTCCGAACGAGCGCACGATGACAGTCGCCCGAGTGCTGCCGGCGACGCTCGTAGGCCTCATCCTCATGTTCCTCGCCTTGCCCATCGTCGTCGTGATGGTGGTCTCGTTTTCTTCGGCGACCTACCTGACGTTTCCACCGCCGGCCTTCGGGTTGCGCTGGTACAGCGTCTATTTCGCCAGCGACGATTGGTTGCGCTCGACCTGGCTCAGCCTCTGGGTCGCAGCCTCCGTGGTCGTGCTGGCGACGCTACTCGGTACGCTGGCAGCGCTTGGCATCGCCCGCCTGCCCAAAGCACTCCGCGTTCTGGCCTCTGCGCTGATCCTGTCGCCGTTGATCGTGCCGGTGATCGTCGTGGCCATCGGCATCTACTACGCCTTCGCCCGTTACGGCTTGGTCGGCACGCCGGCCGGCCTGATCTTCGCCCATACCTGTCTTGCGGTGCCCTTCGTCGTCACCAGCGTGAACGCCAGCCTCGCGGGCATCGACCCCCGCCTGGAGCAGGCGGCGCTTAGCCTCGGCGCTACACCCACCGGCACTTTTTTCCAGATCACGCTGCCACTGATCCGCCCCGGCGTTCTGGTCGGCGCCCTGTTCGCCTTCATCACATCGTTCGATGAGCTGGTCGTTGCGCTGTTCATATCCGGCTCCGGCGCGGTCACGCTGCCGCGCCGCATGTGGGACGATTTGCTCTATCAGATCGAGCCAACCATCGCAGCGGTCTCAACCCTGACCATCGTGCTGACGGTCGTGTTGATGGGCTGCGCCCACCTCCTTGGAAAACGAGCGGCCGCTTGACCTTGGCCCAGCCGAGACGCCGCGTGCAATTTGACCGGGCGTGTAGGTTACGTCTGGCGACCGAGCAAGGCGAGCAAGCCGTACACAGGAATCTTTGCGGCGCTGCTTGATTCAGGTTTCCTCGAAAACATCCCTTTCAGGCGGACGATCGGAGGAAATATCGCAGATTTGGTTCGTGTGGGGAAAGGCGGTAGCGGTCTCCCGCTACCAAACTTCTGCGATCTTGTTCGCCTTCCTTCGATCATCTGCGATCCGTTGCGCTTAATGGTAGCGCCTGACCAGTACGATTTGGATCTCGTTAGATTTCGCTTGCTGGAATTGGCTCAAATTTGCACATGATGGATTGGAACGAAAGTTCAAGTTTTCAAGTAATTGGAGGGCGGCATGTGCACGATGTGTGCACCGGGAGATCAGAGAAAATCTACCAACAACCAACGTGAGCAGGCGCTGCGGTCTGAGCGGCGAGTTGATGTTTCGAGACGGGGAGTGATCTCGTTCGGCAAGCCGCGAATTTGCGCGTCAATTATCGAGGGCTCAGGTCTCGGAATGGGTGGTTATGGAAAACCTCGGCCATCGGGTCCGCAACGCCGTATGACGGCGCCCTAGACCTGCGCCTTCAGCGCGGCGGCCAGAAAATCGATCGTGGCGCGAACGCCGGGTAACATGCCGCGCCGGGAGGGAAAGACGAGATGGATGATGCCGTCCTTGGCGCTCCACTCCGGCAGAATGCGGATCAGCTGTCCATCGCGCAGGGCTTCTTGACATTGAAGTTCGGGCAGCAGGGCTACGCCGATCCCGGCCTGGGCCGCTTCAATGAGAATGGCAAAGTCGCCGGCCGAGACCTTCGGCTCAACCGCGATCGAGGCCTTTTGCCCCCGGGGCCCTGAAAGCTCCCATGTCCGCGGACCTAGCGTTTCGGTCGCATCGAGAATCGGCAGCCGCGAAAGATCGTTCGCCGCTTTGGGCGTTCCATGTTCCTTCAGGAGGGCGGCGTTCGCGACGAGAATCCTCCGGCTGATTCCGATCTTGCGCATTTGCATCTCGCTGTCGGTATCGAGATTTTCCCGATGCGGATAGCGACGTCGACCTGCTCTTCGATCAGGTTGATTGGCCGGTTGGTGATGAGGAACTGAGTCCGGAGGCGAGGATACTTCGCGAAAAGCTCGGGCAATCTTGGCGCAAGCGTCCTCTGGACACTAACCGGGCAGCCGATGCGGACGAGGCCCTGAGGCTCGGATTTCATCCGCAAGGCGACTTCATCCACGGCCTCTGCGGCGTCAACCACGGTTTGCGCGTGCCGATAAACGTCTCGACCGATGACCGTGATGCTCAAACGGCGCGTCGAGCGCTCGATCAGGCGAACGCCCAACTGCTCCTCCAGCAGCGCGACACGGCGGCTGATCCTGGATTTCGGCAAGCCGAGTGCGCGAGCCGCAGCCGAAAACCCCTCGTGCTTCACCACGGCCGCGAAGAAATAGAGATCGTTGAAGTCCCGCATGGGAGGCGCTGCCAGATCGATTCCTCGCGCATCGGGCGGGATCAGGGCATTCATCCGCATCATAATTTCTCCCGGTTTTCAACGCCGAATCGTCGTTGTCGACCGGAAAGCCGATCGACAGGCATCGCGAGAAATTCCCGGCGATCGGCCTGTTTGCCCGATCAGGCCGCCTCCGAGCGAGGCCGCCCCGAGCTGTCGCATGGTATCTCCACCTGATGCCCGGACTCGATGTGAGCGCCTCAGGAGGCCCGCGACTAGTCGATCAGGTTCGGACGCACCGTTCCAGCATGTGAACGATGAAGCACCGAATGACGAACGCAACGTCGTTCGGCCAATGGAACGCTCTGTCTGACACACGCCGGCTAATGCGGCAGATCAATCGTCTCTATAACCGGCTCATTGACGGAGACTGATCATGTTCGACATGCTGAAAATCAAACTGATCAAAGCGCTTCGGAGCTTCAAGCATGCTTGTCTAACGCCGGTCGCGCGGGACGACGACGGAGACGACGGTGACATCGCCACGCCGAAGACCTGCGTGGGCGATGACGTCTGAAGCGCGGCTACCCAGCGATCGTTCACCGGATAGAACGATCCGTCCGAAATTGGCCGACTAATCGCTTGGCGGATTCAGACCGATACCAAGGGGGAAGCGAACACCGGTGTGGTTCGCGACCGGCGAGGCCAAAGCTTGGCTCGCCGACTTCAACCAACTCAAGAAAGGTGTCACCATCATGAGTGTTAACCGTTATCTTCCCTTCGCCGGCCGTGTTCTGATCGGTCTCCCGTTGGCCATGAGCGGCCTCAGCAAGCTGGGCGCTTATGCGGCGACCACGGCCCCTCATCAATTCGGCCGGGCTGCCGTTGCCGCCGCTGGCTTTTGCCGTGGCCGTCGCCGTCGAACTGGGCGGTGGTCTGCTGCTGATCGCCGGCTACCAGACCCGCGCTGTGGCGCTTGCGTTGGCCGTGTTTTCGATCGCGACCGCTGTTTCATTTCACAGCAACTTCGCCGACCAGAACCAGATGATTCACTTCCTGAAGAACGTGATGATGGCGGGCGGACTGCTCCAGATCGCGGCTTTCGGTGCGGGCGCTCTCAGCATCGACAACCGCGCGAAGAATACGGCGCCCTACGCCGAAGCCGCCGTCACCGGCTAGGCTGAATTCGAACTCCGCAAGGCTGTTGAAAAACCCCAGTAGTCTCAATGACTGCTGGGGTTTCATTTTGCAGATGGTCGGAACGGCTTGGTTCCGCGAGCGCAAATCACCAGGTGTTAGTGGTCGATCCAGACGGTCATGCCCGGCTCAAGGCCTACTAACTCTCCCTTTGGGTCGAGGCGCAGGCGAAGCGTGTTGCGGTCATGATCGCCAATCACCCGCTCGGCCTGCCAGGTGGCAAACACGCCGAGCGGTCGCAGTTCGGTGATGACCGCCTTCGTCGCGACATCGGCGCCGTTCTGCATCACATTCGCTGTTTCTCCCATCGAGAGACGATTGAGATGATCCTCGCGCACGTTGAACGAGAGCCATTGCCTGCCCGCCGCCTCGACCATCAGGATCGGTTGGCCCGCGCGAACATTTTCGCCGACCTCGGCGGCGATGACGCTGACCACGCCGTCGGCCGGCGCACGCAACACCATCTTGTCGAGGCGGCGCTCGAGCACGGTGACCGCGGCGGCCGCGGCCTGCACCTGCGCGTCGGCGATCGCGCGTTCCTCCCGGGTCGGTCCCGCCACGGCCGCCTCGTAATTGGCCTGGGCCTCCGCCACGTCGGCACGTGCGCTTGCAACGTCGTTCTCGGCCTGGTCGAGCGACTGCTGGGATTCAAAGCTCTGGCGCGCCAGCGTGCTGGTCCTGGTGAGCTGGGCCTGCACAAAGTCGAGGCGGGCGCTGGCTTTGGCGATGGCGGCTTTCAGTGAGTCGACCTGTTCGCGACGGACGCCGGCATAGACGTTGTTGCGGTTGGCGGTCACTGATGCGAGCGCAGCCCGCGCCTGGTCCGCCTGCGCCGTCAGTTCCACCGCGGAGAGCCGCGCCAGAATATCGCCAGCGCGCACGTAAGCGCCTTTCTCGACCGCAATCGACTGGAGTTGGCCGCTCACCTCCGGCTCGACCCTGACTTCGGTCGTGCGCACGACACCGACGATTGCAGGCGGCGATCCGGAACGACGCGCGGAGGTGATCAGGACGCCCGCGACGAGCGCGAGCTGGATCGCAACCATGGCGGCAAGCCTAGCCTTGTGCATGTCGCTGTCCTCTCTTGACAACAAATGCCGAGATCACCGCGAGCGCGAAATAGACCAGCGCCAGGCACCAGAGGCCGAGCCAGTCATGCGCGACCTCCCAGATGCCGGCACCGAGCTGGTTGATGCGGACGAGGCCGTCGATCGCGGAGTCGGCCGGGAACAGCCGGCCCAGCGCGAGGGCCGCGTCGGGGATCGCTTCGCGCGGCCATGCGAAGCCGGCGGTGAAGAACTGGGGCAGGCTGGTTGCCAGCAGGAGGAGGGTCGCGTTTTCGGGCCGGGTGAACCAGGCTCCGATCGCCTGTCCCAGGAAACTCGTCGCCAGCAGGAAGATGGTCGCGAGCGCGAAGATCTGCGGCAGATGGCCGAGCGTCGAAAAGCCGTAGATCCGCGGCAGCACGATGAGATAGAGCGCGACTGCCGGCAGGTAGATGGTCAGATGCGCGACGCCGCGGCCGAGCACGCCGGTGAACGCGCCGCCTGCGCCCGCCAGCGCAGAGCCGGTCAGCATCGCTGCGCCGATCAGCAGGGTTTGCTGGAGGATCAACACGAACGCCGCCGGAACGACATAGCTTGCATAGCCTCCGACCGGGTTGAAGATCGGCTGGAGCAGAACGTCGGCCGGGCTAGAGCTCGCCAGCTTCGCCTTGACCAGGCTTCCGTCCGAGCGGCCGCCGCGCGACACGAACTCGGACGTCAGGGCTCCGACCGCGGTGGCCACGCCGCTTGCGGTCGACCTGAATATGAAGAGGTAGGTAGCGTCCGCGTAGACCGGGATGTGAGCCGTGATGCCTTTGAGCACGTCGCGCTCGGTGCCTGCCGGAATATCGACGGCGGCAAAAGCCTCCCCGCGATCGATCGCGGTGTGCGCCTCCGCAAGCGTGCGGGCGCGAACGGCGACGCTCAATGCGCCGCTCGCGTCCAGCGTCTCGACGATCCGGCGGCTGAGATCGCTGAGATCATTGTCGACGACCGCGATCGGAAGCTTGCGAAGGATCTGGTTCAGATAGGGTTGCGGATAATAGATGCCGTAAACCAGCGGCGCCAGGAAGAGCACGCTGAAGGCGCTCCGCGTTCCCAGCACGCGCCGCCACTCCGCCGTGAAGGCGCCGCCGATGCCGCGCGGCGTGCGCTCGATTGCGGGTGGCTCGGCGGGTCGTGCCGTCTCGAACCAGCCATTGCGCGTGAGGCTCGCCATGCGCAGCCATGCCAGGCCGGCAAACAGCACCGCGAGGCCCGCGAGCGCCGCGAAGGGGACGGCAGATTCCGCCACCGGCAATCCGCGCGCTGCCTGTCCCAGCAGAACGGCCATGTACCAGCGCAGCGGCAGGATCGCGCTCCAGACATGCGCAAACGCATTCATGCCGACGGTGGGAAAGCCGACGCCGGCATAGCCGAATGCGGGAGAGGCAAACAGGCCCGCAAGTCCGAGCCCCGTCGCCAAGTCGCGGACCAGGAGCTGGAGCAGGGCGCCCAGCGACAGGTAGGCAATGATCAAGAGCGAGCCGGCGGCGACCATCAGCGGCAGGTCTCCCCTAAAGGGGACTTGCAGTACGCCCTCGAGGACAAGCGGCTCGGCCAGCATGATCACGAGGAAGATGCAAAACAGCGGCGCGAGCTTGCCGGCAAGCGCGACGACCGGATCGCCTCCGGCGCTCGCGAGCCAGGCCCGCGCATCGCGGCGGCGGAATTCGGAGCCGACGGAATAGCCGGCAGCGAGCGTGATCACCACATGGATGATTGTTGGCAGCAGCGCGCGCAGCAGGAACTGCGCATAGTTTTTCTGCGGATTGACCAGCGCGATGGTCTCGGCGGAGAGCCTCCCGACCGAAGCCGCCGCGGGCGCGGCGCGCCTGGCGGGGGCGGCCACGGCCGCCGCGGCGGACAGCGCATCGCTCAGACCCGAGGAGGCGATGCCGGCCGCCGTCAGGAACTGCTGGTTATAGAACCCGACCGCCTGCGGGCGGCGTTGGGCCTCCAGGTCGCGCTCGAAATCCGGCGGAATGTGAATAGCCGAGATAGCCTTGCCCGAGCGTATGTCCTGCACCGCCGTGGACAATGTCCCGGAGCGGTCGACGATTTTCAGGCTCGGTGACGCTGCGACATATTCCACCAGCGCACGCGAGGCGTCCGACTTGTCCTCGTCGACGATCGTCACGCCGAGCCCGCGGATGACCGGATGGCTGAACACCGTGGTGAGCACCACGAACGCAAACAGAGGCACACCGAAGATCAGGAGCAGCGCCACGCGATCATGAAACAGCCAACGGCACTCGCGCCGCGCGACCAGCAGAAATCCGGGCCGTAATCCGGGCCTCGGCGCCGGCCTCATGGCCGCGACCGCCAGTCGAGATAGGCGCTCATTCCCGGTCGCAGCTCGGGCACCGGCTGCACGGGATAGGCGCGGATCGAAAACGTCCGCAGGTCGAAATCGCCGGAAGCTCGCGTGGCCCGCCAGCTCGCATATTCGCCTTTGGTTGCGATGAGCTTGACCTCGACCGCGACGGAGCGGTCGCCGAGTGCCGGAATGCGGACATCGAAGCGATCACCGACCTTCAGGCCTTTGACGAGATCCTCGCGAAGATCGAAATGCACCCAGAGGTCGGCCAGATTGATCAAGGTGACGAGCGGGACGCCCGGCGACACGTATTCGCCAGGCTCCACATTGCGCTGGTAGATCTGCGAGGCTATGGGCGCATAGACCACGAGCTGATCGATGATCGATTGGACGCTCTGGATATCGGCGCTGGCCTTTTCGACATTGGTCCCGGCGATGGCCCGCTCCTCCTTGGTGTAGCCGTTGACCGCCTGCTCAAAGGCCGATTTGGCCTGGTCGACCGCGCGTTCGCTTTCATGCAGCGCATCGGTGGCCTGGTCGAGGCGGGCCTGCGGCGCGTTGCCCTGATCGGTCAGAGTGTGCGTGCGGTCGAACGTCTTTTGCGCCAGCACCAGCGCCGCCTGCGTCCGCTCCATTTCCGCCTTCCGTGCCGCGATCACTTCCACCCGCGTTCCGACCAGTACGTTGGCAAGCTGGGCGTGCGCAACAGCCTTGGCCGCCTTCATCTGCTCGTGCTTGGCCAGCGTTTCGGGATTGTCGATCTGGACGAGCACCGCGCCCGCGGGAACGTTCTGGCCACGTTCGACAGGAATTTTGCCGACCCGTCCGTCGACGCGCGCGGCGATGTCGAGCCGTGTTGCATCGGCCTCGCCCTGGACGAGCAGTGGTTCCGGCCGCAGCAGATAGAAGACAGAAAGCCCGACAACGGCAGCTGCAACGACACCGACGATAATGGAGGGCGTGTGCGTCGCGGTTGGCGTGCTTTTGTTTTGTCCGTCACCCGATGCGTCGGACGAATTCTGTATGTCCTTGTCAGAGATCGGCATGCCCATGCCTGACTTCCTTTCTCATGACTGGGATAGCCATCTACCAATGTTGATTGTTTGGCGCTGTCCAATCCCGATGCGCCGGACGTATCGAGCAGGAGAGCCAACCATGCGGCCTGTCCATTTCGCCTGCTTGAATGTTTGATGCTTCACTTGTTGAAAGCTGCTGCTCTCGCATCGGCCGCGTCGTGATGCCTGGCCAATTTTCGTGGCGATGGCTGCGAAACGATCGCGAATTCAACGGCCCGCCATGGCGTGGGGCGTTGTGGAGTCCGCGCCGCCGTGATGAGCGAGAAGCTCGCAATGGATCAAGCAGCAACGTTCCAGCGGTGACATTCCTATCCAAGCCGAACGTTGGCGATCGCGTCATAGTCGCGCTCACCTGGCCCGGTTCGCGGTCGGGTCACAATGCAGGTGCGACATGTCGAAAGCCGTCACGAGTCCTTCCGCAAACGTCACAGTCCAACGCCTCTTCGTTCTCGAATTGAATGCGGGTTGCATTCACTTGATGAATGCGGATGGCTCCGATCGCACGACCATCGTGACGGGCTGTCACCTGCCGGACGGCATCGTCGTGGATGTCGAAGCGGGCCATATCTACTGGACCAACATGGGCATCCCGAGCCTGAATGACGGGTCGGTCGAGCGGGCCGACATCGACGGCAAGAACCGCAAGACCATCGTGCCGCAGGGAGAGACCCACACTCCGAAGCAGATCATTCTCGATAAGAAAGGCGGCAAGCTCTACTGGTGCGACCGGGAGGGTATGCGCCTCATGCGCTGCAATCTCGACGGCTCGCGGCTGGAGACGCTCATCGAGGCGGGACACGGCGATGCCGATCGCAAGGACCAGACACGATGGTGCGTCGGGCTGGCGATCGATCCGAAATTCGGACGCATCTACTGGACGCAGAAGGGCCCTGACAATGCCGGGCTCGGCCGCATCTTCCGCGCCAATGTCGAAATACCCGCGGGCCAGACCGCAGCCACAAGATCCGACATCGAGATCTTCTATGATGGCCTGCCGGAGCCGATCGATCTCGAGATCGACCACAAGAATCGAATTCTCTACTGGACCGACCGCGGCGACCCGCCGCGCGGCAACACGGTGAACCGGGCTTCGATCGACAACAAGCCTGCCGAGTCCGAGATCGTGGTGACCCATCTCATGGAGGGGATCGGCATCGCGCTCGACGTCCCGAACGATCGCATGTTCGTGACCGATTTTGCCGGCTCGATCTACTCCGCAAGGCTCGATGGATCCGGTGAGCGCAACTTCCTCTTCGCCCAGGGCAACCTCACCGGCATCGCCTACGCCGAAGTCTGACAACGCATTGGAGAGAATGACATGACCGACACCAAGCCCATTCGCCGCATCGCCATCATCGGCACCGGCGTGATCGGCGCGAGCTGGAGCGCGCTGTTTCTCGCCAAGGGACTGCAGGTCGTCGCAACGGACCCCGCACCAAACGCCGAAGCCGCGTTGAGGAAGTTCGTGGACACCGCGTGGCCGGCGCTGAAGCGATTGGGCCTGTCGCCCGGAGCGTCGCAGTCGAACCTGACGTTCACGGCCGATCTCCCCAAGGCACTCGCCGGTGCCGACCTCGTCCAGGAGAACGGGCCCGAGCGGATCGAATTCAAGCAGAAGCTCTATGGCCAGCTCGACGAGCTGTTGCCGCCCGACGTGATCATCGCGTCGAGCTCGTCGGGGCTCACCATGAGCGAAATCCAGAAGGGCGCCCCGTCCCATCCCGAGCGCTGCGTGATCGGTCACCCCTTCAATCCGCCGCACTTGATCCCGCTGGTCGAGATCGTGGGTGGGACGAAGACCTCGGCAGCGACAATCCAGCGCGCGGATGAATTCTACACGTCGATCGGGCAACGGACGGTGCGCGTCAACAAGGAAATGCCGGGGCATGTCGCTAACCGGCTCCAGGCCGCGCTGAGCCGTGAGATCTATTACCTCGTCGCCGAGGGTGTCGTGAGCGCCGCGGACGTCGACACCGCCCTGTCCTGGGGTCCAGGTCTGCGCTGGGGCGTCATGGGCGGCCTGATGCTCAACCATCTCGGTGGCGGTCCGGGCGGCATCGAGCACTTCTTCCAGCAGTTCACCGGCCCGATGACGGCCTGGTGGAAGACCCTCGGCTCGCCGGTGCTGACTCCGGACGTGCAAAAGAAGCTCATCGACAGCGTCCATGCCGAAGCCGGATCGCGCACCATCGCGGAGTTGGAGGCGGAGCGCGACGAAATTCTGCTCGGCCTGATCGAGCTGCGCAAGAAAGTTGCCAAGCCGAGCTGACGAGATCGGCGGCCCCGGCGAGATCAATCACACGTTCAACGTCCTTCACTTTTCAGGCTTTCGAGCCGCAGCGAGGAGAGATCGCAAATGCCTACCGCAACCCCAGCAAGCAAGACCGCGGCGCCGAAGGCGGCGCCCGTACCCGATGGCGACTTCTATCAGCTGGTCGACCTTCTTACCCCCGAGGAGAAAGCGCTCGTCAAGAAGGTGCGGACCTACATGGAGACCAAGGTCCAGCCGGTCATCAACAAGTATTGGTCGGACGACGCGTTCCCGTTCGAACTGCTGCCATCGTTCAAGGAGCTCGGTCTCGGTGGGCTCGGCTTCGAGGGCTATGGCTGCGCGGGCGGCAGCCAGAAGCTGTTCGGTTTCGTCGCGATGGAGCTGGCGCGCACCGACGCGTCGTTCTGCACGTTCTTCGGCGTACATAGCGGCCTCGCCATGGGCTCGATCTATCTCGATGGCTCCGAGGAGCAGAAGCAGAAATGGCTGCCGGCAATGGCGCGCTGGGAAAAGATCGGCTGCTTCGGCCTCACCGAGCCGCTGGTCGGTTCTGGAACGAGCGGCGGTCTGACGACGACGGCCAAGCGGGAAGGCGATACCTGGATTCTCAATGGACAGAAGCGATGGATCGGCAATGCGCCGTGGTGCGACATCTCCATCATCTGGGCGCGCGATCTTGCCGACAATCAGGTCAAGGGCTTCATCGTCGAGAACAAGTCGACGCCCGGCTTCAGCGTCGAGAAGATCGAGCACAAGATTGCGCTCAAGGTGGTCCAGAACGGCCAGATCACGCTGAAGGATGTCCGGGTGCCTGAAGCGAACCGCCTGCAAGGCGGCAATTCGTTCCGCGATACCGCACGCGTGCTGCGGATGACGCGGTACATGGTGGGCTGGGCGTCGACCGGCATCCAGATGGGCGCATACGAAGCAACCCTCAAATACGCCCAGGAGCGCCTGCAATTCGGCAAGCCGATCGCTTCGTTCCAGCTGATTCAGGATCTGCTCGCCAAGATGCTTGGCAATCTGACCGCGTGCCAGTGCCTGATGCTCCGCCTGGCCCAGCTCGATGACGAAGGCAAGCTCGGCGACCATCACGCGGCGCTGGCGAAGGCGTTCTGCACCTCGAAATCGCGCGAGACGGTTTCATGGGGCCGCGAGGTGCTGGGCGGCAACGGCATCGTCGCTGACTACAACGTTGCGCGCTTCTTCGCCGATGCCGAGGCGCTCTACTCCTACGAAGGCACCTATCAGATGCAGAATCTGATCGTGGGCAAGGCCATCACCGGTCACGGCGCTTTCCTTTGACCTCTCAGCGGCGCCGGCGCATCGGCGTCGGCCGCCCACCCAGGAGACATGACTATGGTTTCAGGAACTGCACCGTTCACCTCTTCGCCTGCAACAGCACCAAACTCCGTACCCAGAGCGGCGCTGGCCCTTGCGAACGTCCAGTACGAGAAAAAGGGTGCGATAGCCTACGTCACGGTCAATCGGCCAAAAGTGCTCAACGCGCTCAATACGCCGACCTGGACCGATCTGCACGCCGCATTCGAGGACGCAAAGGCCGACGCGTCTGTGCGCGGCGTGATCCTCACCGGCGCAGGCGACAAGGCGTTCATCGCCGGCGCCGACATCAGTGAACTCGCACATGTCGACGCCTACGACGCCGAGGAATCCAGCCGGTTCGGGCAGGGTGTGCTGGATCTCATCGAAAATCTCGGCAAGCCGGTGATCGCGGCGATCAACGGCTTTGCGCTTGGCGGCGGCTGCGAGACCGCGATGGCCTGCACCATCAGGATCGCAGCGGAGCACGCCAAATTCGGGCAGCCGGAAGTGAAGTTGGGTCTACTGCCTGGCGGCGGGGGCACGCAGCGGCTGCCGCGGCTGGTCGGAAAGGGCCGAGCGTTGCAGCTGATCCTCACGGGCGAGACGATTTCCGCGCAGGAAGCCTATCGCATCGGCCTCGTCAACGAGGTCGTTCCCGCGGCCGGCCTGATCGATCGTGCCGAGACGATCCTGAAGCAGATCATGGCCAACGCGCCGATCGCGGTGAAGTTCTCGCTGGAAGCCGCCAACAAGGGGATGGAGACGAGCCAAGGCGAAGGCCTTGCGCTGGAAGCCTCCTTCTTCGGCATTTGCGCCGCCACCGAAGACAAGAAGGAAGGCACCGCCGCCTTCCTCGAGAAACGTGCGCCGCAGTTTCGCGGACGCTGAAACAAGGCCGCTCTCCACGAGGATCTGGAAAGGACACCCATGGCAAACGACAACATTTTCTCCGGACTGAAGGTGGTGGACCTCGCGAGCTTCATCGCGGGCCCCAGCGCGGCCGTGATCTTGTCCGATTTCGGCGCCGACGTGATCAAGGTGGAGCCGCCGAGCGGCGAGCTGTGGCGGCATGCAAACCATCTCCCGCCGCAGCCGGTCGCCGACGATGCCTATCCCTGGCATCTGGCCAATCGCAACAAGCGCGGCATGGCGCTTGATCTGAAATCTCCGAGCGCCCATCAGGTTCTCGAGAAGCTCGTCAAATGGGCCGACGTTCTCATCGTCAACACGCCGCATCCCGCGCGCAAGAAACTGAAGCTCGAATATGAAGATGTGGTGGGATGGAATCCGCGGCTGATCTACGCAGACCTCACGGGCTTTGGCGACAAGGGACCGGATGCGAATCTTCCCGGCTTCGACATCACGTCGTACTGGGCCCGCAGTGGATTGCTGTCGATGACGCGCGATGCCGGCGCACCGCCGACCTGGCCAGTTGCCGGCAGCGGCGACAATGCCACTGCCGTCGGGCTCTATTCGGCGATCGTCACGGCCCTGTATCGTCGCGAGCGCACGGGCGAGGGGGCGCATGTCACGACCTCGCTGCTCGCCGAGGGCGTCTGGTCCGCCAGCGTCTCGATCCAGGCCGCGCTGTGCGATGCGAAATTCTTCGGGCTGCATGATCGTATGCACCCCGCAAATGCGGCCATGAATGTGTATCGCGCCAAGGATGATACCTGGTTCGTTCTCATCATCACGCCCGACAAGGTGGAAGCCGTGGCGAAGGCGATCGGCCGCCCCGATCTCCTGACTGATCCGCGGTTCTCCGATCCGGCCAAGCTGATGGCGAACATGACGGAACTCACGGCGATTCTCGACCAGACCTTCTGTGCCGAGCCGATGGCACATTGGTACGAGGTGTTCAACGGCGTCCACGTGACGTTCGGCGCGGTACGTGGACCGCAGGAGGTGATCAACGATCCCCAGCTCCGGGCGAATGACATCATCGTTCCGCTCGAAGGGGCCGGCGGCAAGCTGACGTCTACGATCTCCAGCCCGCTTCAGGTGCATGGTGTTGCCAAGGTGTCCGCTAAGCGCGCCCCGAAGATCGGGGAACACAACGACGAGGTTCTTCGGCAACTGGGATTCAGCACGGCCGAAATCGATGGCTTGCGTGCGAGCGGTACCATTCCGAAGACAAAGGAACACGCGGCCTAGCGCGACGACGGAGTCGTGGCGGCGTAAGCCGCCGCGTCCCTGCGCTTGCAGTAAAATTCACCAGAGGGACCAGGATTTCGACCATGGACGAGATCGTTACCGAACATGCCGCGGGCATCCTGCGCATCCAGTTGAACCGTCCGACAAAGCGGAACGCGATGACGTCAGCGATGTACGTGGCTCTCGCGGACATCTTCAACGCGGCCGCGAATGACGAGAGCACACGGGTCGTCCTCTGGCATGGTGCGGGAGATTCATTCTGTGCCGGCAACGATATCGAGGACTTTCTGAAGAATCCGCCGGGGCCTGGAGAATCGCCACAGGCCCGGCTGATGGACGCGCTGATCAACTTCGACAAGCCGCTGGTTGCCGCAGTCCACGGCGCCGCCATCGGCGGCGGCACCACCATGCTGACGCATTGCGACTTCGTCTACGCGGGCGAGAGCACAAAATTCCAGATGCCCTTCATCAATCTGGCGGTCGTGCCGGAGTTCGGATCGAGCTGCTCCGTGCCGGCGCGGATCGGTCATATCCGTGCAGCCGAGCTGATCTTGTTGGGAGCTCCCTTCGATGCCCGGCGCGCGGTGGAGTTGGGTCTGGCTACCGAAGTCGTCCCCGACAACGATCTCCGGGCAAAAGCAACCGACACGGCTCGGAAACTCGCAGCGAAGCCGGCCGCAGCACTCCAGGCCAGCAAGAGGCTCATGAAGCAGCCATTTCGCGAGCAGATCAAGGCCGCAATGAAGGCCGAGAACGAAGAGTTCAGCACGCAGGTCCGCTCTGAAGACGCAAGAGAGGCGTTCACGGCCTTCGGGGAAAAGCGCAAGCCCGACTTCACGCGAAACATCAAATCTCAAGCAACTGCATGACCATGGATAAGCCGATGAATATGTGCGTATTGGTTGGAAGCCTGCGGAAGGCGTCGTTCAATAGGATGCTGGCGAATGCACTGATCTCGCTCGCTCCGTCCTCGATGAAGCTCGATATCGTCGACATCGGGCAATTGCCGTTTTACGATGAGGATCTCGAGACTGCAGCGCCGCCCGCGCAATGGACCGCGTTCCGCCAGCGCGTCAAGGCTACTGACGCAGTTTTATTCGTCACGCCGGAATATAACCGGTCCGTGCCGGCCGTCCTCAAGAATGCGCTGGATGTCGGTTCCAGGCCGTATGGACGCAGCGTCTGGGACCACAAGCCTGGCGCGATCGTCAGCGGCTCGCCCGGGGCGATCGGAGGCTTCGGCGCCAACCATCATCTCAGGCAGTCGCTCGTGTTCCTAAACGTGCCGACCCTACAGCAGCCTGAGGCCTACCTTAGTCATGTCGACAAGCTCTTCGATGAGCACGGCAAGCTCGCCGGCGACAGCACCCGAAAATTCCTGCAGGAGTTCATGCAGGCGCTCGCCAATTGGGTCGAGACGCTCCGATTTCAGGGGCAGCGAACCTGACGCCTTGCGGAAAGAGCGAGCTAAAAACGTACTGGCCGCATTTGCTCGAATTCGTCGTGGCACGCGTGGCTGAAGCCACGCAACAGATCGATCGTGCCGTCGATGGCCATTTCGCGCAGTTCGACGAAGCTCTTGTCCGGCTCCAGATAGGTGTCCAGGATCTTTCGGGCGACGTCTTCGGCATGATGGACCACCGGCCTTGAAGACACCGCTCGCATAGCACTCAGCTTGGCGTAAAGGCTGACCAGGCCGGCGATGTCGGCTTTATCGTGCTGGAGCGCATCAATATAACATTTGGCGGTGTCTTCGATGAAATCCCTGTAAAGGGTCTGCCGCCGACCCTTCTCGTGAAGAATCCACTGGGCGCGGACCTGGCTTCGTTGGCTCCGCCAATTCGCTATTCCGCTCGTCAAGCCGCCAACGGCTGCTCCAGTGAGAGCGGCGAGAGCGGAGATGATGGAGGCGTCCACGGATGCAGTCCTTAACCAATTGCCGGAAACGACTACGACCGGGCCTGACAGACCACGACTATGACGAGGACGAGGACGACCGCGGATTTTCGGAAATCAGCCGTGAGCTCCGTTGCCCCGACAGATACGACCAGAGCCACTGCGTCTGGACTCGAAACCTGTTCTGGAGCTGCGGCAGCGCGAGCACGTGCAGCGCGGCCCACACCCACCAGGTCACAAAGCCGCTGCTGCGAAAATGGCCGGCCTCGAGGATCGCGAAGTTTTTGCCGACCACCGCCATATTGCCCTTGTTGCGGTACCGAAACGGTCGACCATCCTTGTGTCCTCTGACGCGGCTGGCGATGACCTGCCCCACAAATCGTCCCTGTTGAATGGCTGCCTGCGCCACTCCGGGCACCGGATGACCATCCTGGGTCATCATAGCAGCATCTCCTGCAACAAAGACGTTAGGGGCCTCGGGAATGTCCATGAAGGCGCCAACGATTGCGCGCCCGGCGCGGTCCGTCTGGGTCCCGAGCATTTTCACGACCGGGGAGGCGCTGACGCCTGCCGTCCAAAGTACGGTGGCGCTGGGAATGCGGATGCCGGCCGCGATCACGCCCTGGTCGTCGACCTTCTCGACCTTTACCCCCGTCGACACCTCGACGCCGAGTTTCGTAAGTCGCTTGGCTGCCTTTCGCGACAGCGACTCCGCAAAGGTAGGCAGGATGCGAGTGCCGCCGTCCAGCAAGACAATTCTGCTCTTGGCAGGGTCGATCTTGCGGAAATTGTTGCGCAGGGTCACCGAGACCAGTTGAGCGATCGAAGCGGCAAGCTCGACGCCGGTCGGACCGGCGCCCACCAAAACAAAGGTCATTTGGCGAGCGCATTCTTTCTCGTCATTGGTTGATTCCGCCAATTCAAACGCACTCAGGATCTTGGTCCGGATCGTTTCGGCATCGTTCAGGCTCTTGAGGCCCGGTGCGAACTGCGCGAACTCGTCATGACCGAAATAGCTCGGATGCATTCCGGTCGCGATCACTAGGAAGTCGTATTGGAGTTTTCTACTTCCAATCTCCGGGCAAATGGCCTCGATCGTGCGAGCCCCGAGATTGATGCCCTTGACCTCGGCCAGCAACACGCTGAGATTTTTCTGTTTCGCCTCGAGCTGTCGGATCGGCGCCGCGATCTCGGATGGCGCCAGAACAGCGGTGGCGACCTGGTACAGAAGCGGCTGAAAGATGTGATGATTGCGCCGGTCGATCAGCGTGATCTCGACATCGGCTCGTTTCAGTGCCCGCGCCGCCGCGATACCGGCAAAGCCACCGCCGACGATTAAGACGCGCCTTTTGTCCGGCGCCGGCTGTGTCAATGGCTGCTTTTCTTGCGGGAACGATTTGGTCAGAACTGTTGTCATGGGTGTACCGACTCTTTAGGGCCAGCAGGCTCGTCAGGATAGATACAGGGGAGCTGCGGACTATTCTTGGATGGCGCTGCGGCGCATTGAACGGCCATGCCTCGCCATGTTTTCAGATCGGTCAATTGCGCTGTGCGGTCCAGTAGCCAGAGCATCGCTCACCTCCCGTGTGACCGCTCCATCTCCCGCCGCCCGATGTCCCCGTAAGCCTGCCCGTGCCGGACGCAAATTTCTCGTGAACCGTCACTGACGCCCGAACGGAACCGGATTTCGCGACGTACCCTCTGAATTTCACCAGATTGGGGTGGGTCACGATGCCGTCGGAAATATTGACGGTGAAGTTGTAGCTGGGATCGCATGTGCCCCTTTGCGTCATGAAGACGAGATCCCAGGAGCCGTCATAGGCGGATCGCGCCTGCGCGGCGGACGCCGAGGCCATGAGGCAAACAGTTGCAATCATCCAAAGCGACGACGTCTTCATGGATGGTCCTCCAAAGCCGCGCGTTGCGGATATCCGAACGATGATCTGCTTTAGAAAAAAGCCGACGCGGCGCGCTTGTCGAAACGTGCTCAGATTGTCCTGAATCGTGCGATCGCAACGCGTATCGTCAAATCGGGATTCTTCAGCGGACAGTTTTGAGCATGATTGGCCCCAATCGAGCAGCCACGTTCAATTACGGTCGAAAGCGAGAATGCATATTGAATGCGTGTACTGACGGCTGTGCGAACGGAACACGTCAGCGCTCGCCTTGAATGAACCGGAGCAGCGAGATGAACGTCAAATCCTTTGCCGGCACGATTTGGGAACGGCGAGCTCGCTCCGCATCACCATCTCATTCCGTTCGCTCGCTGGCCGGTCAATGGAGCGTGTCTGACTTCGTCGCGCTCACAAAGCCACGCGTCATGAGTCTCGCCGTCTTCACCGCGCTCGTCGGAATGAGCATCGCCCCGGTTCGGCCTGACGTGCCGGCCATTCTTGCCGCGGTTCTTGCCATCGCCGCCGGGGCTGGGGCCGCCGGCGTGCTCAACATGTGGTACGACGCCGATATCGATGCGATCATGACCCGCACGGCCACGCGGCCAATTCCCCTCGGCAAGGTCTCCCGGTTCGAGGCGCTTGTCCTTGGACTCGTTCTTGGCGGTTTTGCTGTGGTGGTTCTCGCCTTGGCGACGAACCTCATGGCAGCCGCATTGTTGGCCGGAACGATTCTCTTTTATGTCGTCGTGTACACGGCGTGGCTGAAGCGGACGACGCGACAGAACATCGTCATCGGCGGCGCCGCAGGCGCGCTTCCGCCCGTGATCGGATGGGCCGCGGCAACAGGGGACGTCGGACTGGAGCCGCTTGCGCTGTTCCTCATAATCTTCCTGTGGACACCGCCCCATTTCTGGGCGCTGGCGCTCAACCGCACCGATGACTATGCCCGTGCCGGCGTACCGATGTTGCCGGTTGTTGCGGGACGCGCAGCTACAACGAGGCAGATCCTGATCTACAGCAGCCTCCTGACTCTCGCCTCGGAGCTGCCTTTGGCACTGGGGTTTGCGGGTGTGATCTATGGCGTGACCGTTGCGATCTGTGGGGCGCTCTTCCTTGTACTCGCATTCCAGCTGGACAGAAGCGTTGGGCCTGATCGCCGCCCTGCTCACAGGCTGTTCGTGTTTTCCATCGCCTACTTGTTCGTGCTGTTCGCGGCGCTCCTGGTCGACCATGGCGGCAATTCATCCCCGCGCATGCGTGCCTTGCATGCTGGCCTCGGCATCCCGGTGCGTGCCGAGCTCCCGCCGGAGACCGTTCGCACCGCATGGCGCACCACCAACCTCAGTGAGGTCTAACATGCGATACGGCTTACTGGCTGTCCTCCTGATCGGGGCCATGACGCTCGGTGGCTGCAATGAGGGTGTGCTCGATCCGAAAGGGCCGATTGCGCTGGCCGAACGGCAAATTCTGTTCAACGCGCTTGGCATCATGCTGGCGATCGTGATCCCGGTGATTGCTGCGACTCTTGGCTTCGCTTTCTGGTTTCGTGCATCGAATGAGCGTGCGCGCTATCGGCCAGATTTCACATATTCCGGACGTCTTGAGTTGCTGGTCTGGTCCATCCCGGCGATGACGGTGCTCCTGGTCGGCGGCGTCGCATGGATCGGCGCACACGACCTTGATCCGGGCAAGCCGATTAGCTCGACGGTCACGCCTGTCAACGTTCAGGTCGTCTCGCTCGATTGGAAATGGCTGTTCATCTATCCAGAGCAGGGGATCGCGAGCGTCAACAAGCTGGTCGTCCCGGTTGGTACGCCGATCAGCTTCGAACTGACCTCATCGAGCGTCATGAACAGCTTCTTCGTGCCTCAGCTCGGGAGCCAGATCTACACCATGTCCGGTATGGCGACGCACCTCCACCTGCAGGCGGACCATCTCGGAACCTATGCAGGGATATCTGCCATGTTCAGCGGTGACGGCTTTCCCGACATGCGCTTCACGGTCGATGCAGTGACAGACGACAGATTTACGCAATGGGTTCGCCAGACCCGCGAAACTGGTTCGGCGCTCGATAGGCAGGCGTACGCCGACCTGGTCAAGCCGAGCAAGGCGGTCGCGCCGTTCACCTATCGTAGCGTCGCCCCCGATCTATTCAGCAGCATTGTAAACGCTGACATGGGTACGCAAGACTCCTCTCTATCAATTTGTTCAACGTCGCAGAGGGCAGAGCGATGAATCTCCTTGGCAAGCTCGATTGGAACGCGATTCCCCTCCATGAGCCGATCATCATGGGCGCAACGGGCTTCATGGTCCTGGTCGTGGTGGTTGTTCTCGGATTCGTCACGGCGAAGGGAGCCTGGCTCTATCTGTGGCGCGAATGGCTCACCTCGGTCGACCACAAGCGGATAGGCGCCATGTATTGCATATTGGCGCTCGTCATGATGCTGCGCGGTTTCAGCGATGCGATCATGATCCGCGCGCAGCAGGCGCTCGCAGCCGGCGGTGCACAAGGTTATCTGCCGCCGGAGCATTTCAATCAGATTTTCTCGGCGCACGGCACGATCATGATTTTGTTCATGGCAATGCCGTTCGTGGTAGGGCTGATGAATTTCGCAGTACCGTTGCAACTTGGTGTTCGCGATGTCGCATTCCCTACGCTCAATTCCGTCAGCTTCTGGCTGACCGCGTCGGGCGCGTTGTTGGTCAACATTTCGCTGGCCGTCGGCGAGTTCTCAAAAGCCACCTGGTGGGGTTATCCCCCCCTGAGCGAAATGCAATATTCGCCCGGCGTCGGCGTCGACTACTATCTTTGGTCGCTCCAAATCTCCGGTATCGGCACCTTGCTGGCGGGCATCAACTTCGTCACGACAATCCTCAAACTGCGCGCGCCAGGGATGAGCTATATGCGCATGCCGGTCTTCTGCTGGACCGCGCTTGCCGCTAACCTGCTCATTGTCGCGGCTTTTCCGGTCTTGACCGCGACGCTCGCGATGTTGGCGCTCGATCGCTATCTCGACTTTCACTTCTTCACGATCGAAGGCCAGGGCAATCAGATGCTGTACTCCAACCTGTTCTGGGTATGGGGGCATCCCGAAGTCTACATCCTGATCCTGCCGGCGTTCGGCGTATTCTCGGAAGTGATGGCGACCTTCTCCGGTAAGCCGTTGTTCGGCTATCGCTCGATGGTAGCCGCGACGATGGCCATCTGTATCCTCTCCTTCGTGGTCTGGCTGCACCACTTTTTCACCATGGGTGCCAGCGCAAACGTCAACGGGTTCTTCGGCGTCATGAGCATGATCATCGCTTTGCCGACGGGCGCGAAAGTCTTCAACTGGCTGTTCACCATGTACGGTGGCCGAGTTCGGTTCTCGGTGCCGGTGTTGTGGTCGATTGGCTTCATGGTGACTTTCGTCATCGGCGGCATGACCGGCGTGCTCATGGCGGTTCCTCCGGCCGACTTCCAGCTGCACAACAGCGTGTTCCTGGTCGCGCACTTCCACAACGTCGCCATCGGCGGCGTCGTGTTCGGCGTGATGGCGGGGTACAATTACTGGTTCCCCAAGGCATTCGGGTTCAAGCTCGACGAACGCTGGGGCAAAGCCTCGTTCTGGTGCTGGCTCGTCGGCTTCTATGTTGCCTTCATGCCGCTCTACGTGCTGGGCCTGATGGGCATGACCCGGCGCATGCAACATTACGACAATTTGTCCTGGCAGCCGTGGTTGATAGCGGCGGCCTTCGGCACCGCTATCATCCTGGTCGGCGTCGTTTGCCAAGTCGTGCAACTCGTTGTGTCGATCCGTAATCGCGAGGAGCTGCGCGACGTGACCGGCGATCCGTGGAACGGCCGTACGCTCGAATGGGCGACAGCGTCGCCGCCGCCGGCATGGAACTTTGCGTTCCAACCCAAGGTCGCCGGACCGGACGCGTTCTGGAGCAGCAAGAACCGCGCGCAAGCGACGAAGGACGAGCCGACGCCGACGCGCAAGTACGAGCCCGTCGAAATGCCGAAGAACAGTGCCACCGGCTTTGTTACTGCCTTCTTCGCTGTCGTCATCGGCTTTGCGCTCATCTGGCACATTTGGTGGCTGGCCAGCGTCGGAGTGTTGGGCGCATTCATCACGTTGCTTGCCTTCTCATTCCGCCGTCACAACGAAATTGAGGTGCCAGCCGAGGAGATCGCCCGGTTCGTACGATCCCACCAGGCAGGAGTTGCAGCATGAATATCGCCGTCGCAATTGATCAGATTCCGCAAGACGCACTGCCAAGTGCGAGTGAAGGGGGACCTGCTCCAAAGAGGGTCGTGGTCGCATATGGCTTCTGGATCTTCCTGCTGAGTGACATCATCATGTTTGCCGCGCTGTTCGCGAGCTACGTGGTCCTCGTGCGCTCCACAGCCGGCGGGCCGACCGGCGCCCAGCTGTTCAATCAGACTACGGTCGCGATTGAAACTGTTTGCCTTCTCGTTTCGAGCTACACTTGCGGGCTGATGTCCTTGGCCATCAATTCGCGCCGCTACTTCAGGACCTATTTGGGGGCTCTGATCACTTTCGCACTCGGAGCCACGTTTCTTAGTCTCGAGATCCGCGAATTCTCAAGCTTGATCGCCATCGGTGCGGCGCCGCAGCGGAGCGCTTTTCTGTCCGCATTCTTCACGCTTGTCGGATGCCACGGGCTGCACGTCGCGCTCGGACTGATCTGGCTGATCGTGATGATGGTGCAGGTGGCGGTATTCGGATTCGCTGCGAGGGTGCAGCATCGCCTGCTCTGCTTCTCCTTGTTCTGGCACGCGCTCGACATCGTTTGGGTCGGGGTATTCACTGTGGTTTATTTGATGGGAGTGAGTTCATGACCGAAGCTCGACACGAACGCGCACCCGGAGACAGGCCAAGCCGCGAGATGCACGCATCGGCTCCATCCGAGTTTCTCGTCTACACGATCGGCCTAGTTGTGGCGGTTCTTCTCACGGCCACGTCGTTCTGGACTGCAAACACGACGCTGCTCTGGCCGGGCGGCGTATTCCTCGGGCTCGCTGTCCTCGCCATTGCCCAGATGGGCATTCACCTGGTGTTTTTCCTGCACATCAGCAGCGGGCCGGAAAGCACCAACAACGTGCTCGCGCTCGCCTTTGGCGCTCTCATCGTATTCGTCCTGATCGCCGGCACGATGTGGATCGTGGCAGACATGAACGCGAACATGATGATGCCGTCGGGCGCGCCGATGAGCATGAGGATGCAACATTGAAGAGCGTCGCGGGGATAGCTGCTGCCAATCGAGCATGCCGTCCCTGTGCATGGCGTTTTCGATAGTTTTGGTGGGCTCATCGATCAGGCGGGGGGAACTCGGCGGCGCGGTCGCCGATTCAGGGCAGAGTCAGATGGATGCGTCTCAAGCGTCAGACGCGATCGTTACCCCACACGCTCTCGATCAGCGCTGAGGCCACGTCGACGGTCAGCGTCGGCCAGGCGACCACGAGGTCGAGCGGGTTCATTGCAACGACCGATCCGGCGAAGCCGCTCATCATCGTCCGCCTGGGGTAGCACCCCATCCCGCAATAGCGCTTTGAGCTGGAAAGGTCGTGCAAATAGCCCCATTCCAGCGATCGCGAACACGCCGTGCAGACAGCGGGACTGCGTGGCGCCATGTTGTTCACCACCACAAACTTCATTGTGGAAATGGACATCTAATAATCCGTCTATCTTATGGTGCGTTTGCGAGTGCTGTTGCTGTCTCTGGTGCCGGGCATTTGCGTGATTTCCACCTGGATCACCTGCCTGCAAGCATCGCTGAGTTCGGAGTTGCGCTCTCTGAGACAAATCGTTATGTCGTCCGCATTGGGGATGAACGCGCTGCACAGTCTGAACACGTCAGGCGTGCATGCCAAGCGCTGTTCCGGTGTCCCTTGCGAGAACGAGGGGGCGGGCCAGGCCGTTGCGAGCAGCAGGCACTGGGACACGCACCACCGCTTCAAAGATCTTGCCTGTCGCGGTGTCCGTCCGTCTTGGCTTTTCGTTTTCATCCAAATTCTCGCGATGGTTAATCGAGGCCGATATTCGACCTCATCAAGGAGACATCGATACGCTCTCGCCGGACCGCGGGCTTGTCGCGAAATGTCAGCATTTGTAGCTTTCGACCCTGCTGCGGCCCTCCACCTCCTGGAATGGACATGCGCGGGATCGGGTAATACGGAGTTGTTCGCTTCAACCTGTTTGCATCAACGTCGGGTAGCACAAACCACCAAATCATCACACGTTTGTCCAAGCGTTGAGCTTGATACCAACGCTACGTTCTATGTCGGAATGATACGCCTAATACGGACTGCTGGCGGGGCGACGACATGCTCAAGGGATTTTCGGCTCCTCGGTCGCCTCAGGGCATTGCGGCATTGGTCCCGTCGCCACCCTGGCACTTCGCGGGTGACGTGCTCGCGGTGGAATTCTGGAATGATCCCGATGTATCGGTCCATATCCTTCCGACGGGTGTGGAGCTTGATGAGCAATGTCGAGGCCGCTCTGTTGCACTCTTCACGGACTATCAGTTCACCGCGCAGAACGACGAGCATCTGGACCCGGCCAGATATCAGTGTCGCGGGTTCAGCGTTCTCCTTGACGCGATGTGGAAGGGGACACGAATAGCGTGGTGCCCATACTGCTATGTGGACAACGACGCTGCAGTGATGAGAGGCTGGATTCAAGGCTATCCGAGAAAGTTCGGCACTGTGCACCAGACCCGCACTTTCGCCGCTGCGAACATGGCTTCGGCTCCACTCGGCCATGATGGCAGATTTTCGGCCTGCATGTCCGCTCACGGCCGTTTGCTGGTGCAGGCCAGCGTTACCTTGCGCGAAAAAGCCGAGCGTCTTGTCGGGTTTCTCGATCGCCGCATTGTGGGACGGCGGTACTTTCCGCGGCTTTCCGCGGGCATGCACGACAAGCCGGCTGTGGATGAACTCGTTCGATGCGTTTCGGATCGTCTCCTGATCACAAACATCTGGATCGGCGAGGGTGACCTCAATTTTCCGGAAGCCTATGGTGAGGAGCTGGAGATGCTGGGGCCGCTCAAGGTGGGACGCGGATATCGGTTCTCGTTTTCCTATTCCGTAACCGACATCGAGGTTTTGGCAGACCTGACCGCCTAGCAGTCGGCTGATGCCAACAGGCGTGTTCTGGATTGCGGCAGGAATAAACAAACCGGCGCATTTCAATCAAATCAAGCGAGGCTGGTTTCGGTAGCCTCTGTGCCGAAAGCGATGCACTAGGACGCGGGAATGCTCAAGGGCTTTACAGTTCCGAAGTCGCCATTCGGCTTGGCCGCGCTAACTCCGCCTCCACCCTGGCACTATGCCGGCGATGCTGTCGGAGTCGAGTTCTGGACGGACCCCGACGCGACAGCGGCGACATTGCCGAGTGGTCTTTCCCCGGACCCGGAGTCAAACGGTCATGCTGTCATGCTGTTTCTGGATTGGCAGTTCACCGCCCAGGACGACGAGTACCTTGAGCCGGCCCGTTATCAATATCGCGAGGCGTTTGTCCTGGTCGACGCAATGTATGCCAACGTGCCGGTCATGTGGTGTCCGTACATCTTTGTCGACAATGACGCTGCGCTGGCGCGCGGCTGGACGCAGGGATTTCCGAAGAAGACGGGGAGCATCTTTCAGACGCGCTCCTTTATGGCCTCAGGGCCCGCCGCGGCGCCGATTGCGCCCGGCAGCCGGTTTGGCGCCAGCCTCTCGGCGCATGGCCAACGTCTCGCGGAAGCGTGCGTCACCTTGCGCGAGCCGGTCGAAGACGGATTGTCTCTGCTCACCCGCCCCACAGTCTTGCTGCGATACTTCCCGAGCCTGGTCGCCGGCCGCCAGGACAAGCCTGCGGTCGACGAACTGGCGATGTCGGTCACCGACAATCTCACCGTTGCCGGCGCATGGATCGGAACGGGAGAGCTCAATTTTCCGGAAACGAATGGCGAAGAACTCTACTCGCTCGTGCCGAGGCGGATCGAGTCGGGATTCCGGTACTCGCTTTCCTACTCGACCAGCGATCTGAAGGTCCTTGATGACCGTGGCTCATAAGTGACTACTCCTGCCGTAACGGCGAAGCGCACAGCCCGCCGCTTCGCCAAGAAGGCATTGCGGCATCTCGTCGGCGACGATCCCTTTGAAAATAAAAGACTTTTTGTTGTTGTTCTTGAGCATTTGCCCAGTAAAGGAGCATTTGCCCGTATTTAACTGTTCAGAACGTTACTTAACAAGCCAAGAGGCTCCCCTTGCTGCACTCTCTCGCCGATCCGGGCTGTCGGACTGATCGTCGAGGGAATAACTATGGCAGGACTTCCGGCTACCGCCCCAGAACCTTCCTTTGCAGCTGCTCAACAGTTCAGCCTGGTCGCGAACAGCCTGGCCACGCTGCTTGAAACGGCGAGGCGAGAGCTGGAGCGTGATCGAGATGCGGCCAGGGTGTCGCTGGCCACGGCGTCCCACATCCTGCAAGCGGCGATCGAGCGCTGCTCGGGCGCGAATGGCGCCACAAGGGGCGGTCTGGCGGCGTGGCAGATCCTGCGCGTACGTGCTTACATCGACAGCAATCTGCACCGTACCATTCACATTCGGGATCTGAGTGAGGTAGCACGTCGAAGCCCGGCGCACTTCTCCCGGAAATTCAAATTGGCTGTTGGTGAATCACCGCATGCCTATGTGGTGAGAAGGCGCCTGGAGAGAGCCTGTCACCTGATGATGACCAGTGCGGTATCATTGAGCGAGATAGCCTTGAGCGTAGGCTTTTCCGATCAGGCACATCTATGCAGGCTCTTCAGACACGCTTTTGGTCAGAGCCCGGCCAACTGGCGACGCGAGCGCGGCATCCCTGACGAGGTCAGCTTAAGAACCGGCTTGGACGAGAATATCCCATGAGCGATCAGCGCGGCAAAGTGCTGAGCTTCGGCCCTTTCGAACTGTCGATCGGGGGCAGGATTCTGACAAATGGCGCAAAGGCCGTCCCGCTCGGCGCTCGCGCCATGGACCTCCTCATTGTCCTGGTGGAGCAAGCAAACAAGGTCGTCGGCAGGAGAACCCTGATCGAGCGCGTTTGGCCTAAGCGCGGAGTTGAACAAGTCAGCCTGCGCGTCCATATTTCAGCGCTGCGGAAGGCTCTCGATCAGAGCGACCCCGGAAGGCGATATATCGCGAACGTGCCCGGGCGGGGGTACAGCTTCGTCGTACCGGTAACGTCACTTTCCTCGCCAATATCCGGGGATCTCAATCCATCTTCGAGGCCCCGACTGCCGGCGCGCCTGGTGCGGATGCTCGGACGAACAGAGGCGCTCGCCGCGATCCAGATGAAGCTGGCCGAGCAGAAATTTGTGACGATCGTCGGTCCCGGCGGGATCGGTAAGACCACCGTAGCCGTGGCGGTTGCCCATGAGATGAGCACCACTTTCAATGGCCAGATCTATTTTGTCGACCTGAGTGCTCTCGGCGGCGCTTCGCTCGTCGCTCCAGCAATGGCCGCAGCACTAGGCGTGTCGGTACAAACAAACAATGTCGTACCAGCCCTGATCGATCGGTTGCAGGGAAGGCCAACGCTCATCGTTCTCGACTGTTGCGAACACCTCATCGATGAGGCGTCGGCTGTGGCGGAAGAACTGATTTGCCGCGCCCCGACACTGCATTTGCTCGCAACTAGCCGGGAGGCGATGCGAGTTGAAGGTGAACATGTCTATGAACTCTGCGCGCTCGCATGTCCTCGGGAAGACAGCACCATGTCGGCACACGACGTCCTGCAATATCCCGCGGTCCAACTGCTGGTCGATCGCGTGCGGGCCGTACGTGGTGACTTCGAGCTAACAGATGCGGATGCGCCGATTGCCGCAAGGATCTGCCGGCGGCTTGACGGAATTCCGTTGGCAATCGAACTCGCAGCCGGCAGAGTCGACATATTTGGCCTCAGCAAGGCCGCAAGCCTGCTCGACGAGCGACTGAACTTGTCATGGGTGGGGCGCAGAACCGCCCCGTCGAGGCACCAGACGTTGAACGCGACGTTGGAGTGGAGCTACGACCTGCTCGGCGAGGCAGAGAAGCGCGTATTGAATCGGCTCAGCGTATTTGCTGGCGGATTTGCGTTCGAAGCAGCGGTCGCTGTTGTCGCTGACGAGACGATAGATGAAGCAAACGTCTCGGATTGCCTTTGGGAGCTACGCTCGAAATCGATGATTGCCGCCCAGGGACAGGGCGCGAGGCTCCACTTACTCGACACCACTCATGCCTTTGCGTCACAACGGCTCTCCGAAAGTGCGGAGGAGGTTAGTTGGCGCCGGCGTCACGCCCTCTACTTCGGCGACTTGTTCAAACAAGGCGCTTCAATGGACATTCCTGAAAGGCTCCGGGCGCTGGGGGGCGAGGTCGACAATGTCAGAGCCGCTCTGAACTGGGCTTTCTCGGTCGAGGGTGATGCAAAAATTGGTGTTGAACTTGCCGCCGCCTCTGCAAGCACTTGGATGGCAATGGCCCTTCTTACCGAATGCCGGGAGTGGATGACGAAAGCCATCAGTCGGCTCGACAATGCGAGTGCCGGCTCGCGTCAAGAAATGATCATTCAATCCGCACTCGCCAGTTGCATGATGTTCACGGACGGTATGACCGAAGAGTCGTACGCAAGCTGGGCGAAAGCGCGCCTTCTTGCCGAGTGTCTCAACGACACCGAATGCCAGCTCGATTCTCTGCTTGTTCTTTGGGCCCACCAGATACGGCTTCCGAGTTATGCCGAGGCGACAGAATTGGCAGATCGATGCGGCGATGTCGCTGATGTGAGTGACAATCGTGGCGCGGTCGCAACGGCCAATTACATGCGCGGCGTAACATATCACCACATTGGGCGAATATTGCAGGCCGAAGCTTACTTCGAATTGTCCCTGCATCGCGATGATGAAGCGTCCCGACGGTCTCTCATCAAGCGGTTTGGCTACGATCGGAAAGTCGACGCCCTGGCCGTATTGGCCAACCTGACCTGGCTCCGGGGCTGTCCTGATCAGGCGCGGCGCCTCAAACTGACGTCGATCGCTGAGGCACGCCAACTGGATCACGCGGTACCGCTCTGCGTGGCGTTGGCTTGGGCAAGCTTCAACACGTATCTGACAAGTCCGGACGATCCCGAGACTGAATCGCTTGCCAACGAACTTGTCGACCACGCCGGAAAATACGCTGTGGAGAGCTATCACGGCTTCGGCCTTGGCATGCAGGCTCTCTGCGGCGTCAGGCGGGGCGAGGGCGATACAGCTTCTGCGACGCTCTACCGCGGTTTGGAGAAGTTGTCTGCGGCGCGGTATGGAGTCTTCAATTGGATCCTGCAAGCGGAGTTCGCAAGATGTACGGCCGTCGCGGGCGACCCACGGCATGGACTTGCTGTCTTCGAAAGGGCTAAGATCAATCTCGACGAGACCCAATGGTACGCTGCGGAATTGCGTCGCATCAGAGGCGAACTGGCCCTGTACAACGACGAGGGGCTTGCAGTTGCCAGACAGTATTTTTTGTCTGCGCTCGAACTGTCCGCCAGCCAATCCAGCTTATCGTGGGAGCTCAGGGCCGCGACCAGCCTAGCTATTGCGGAAAAATCGGCCGGACGAAGGGAGCGCGCGTGCCAGGCGTTGCAACTCACCCACGCAAAGTTCCGAGAGGGCCTTGAGACCGTCGATCTACGCTTGGCCAAGCAGGTATTAGCCGTTTCACATTTGCACGATGGCGCCGCCAACCCGATGCACTGAGGCTTGTTGCTGGAGGAGATTTCGGGTAACCCTTGACGGGCTGGGTATTTGCTCAAGACCGACGACGAACGGCGTAACGACCGAACGTTGAGGCTTGGCGGAATAGGTTATGTCGGTCCAACCAATTGGCTCATCGCGTGCAATGCGGCTTCGGTTTGGCCCATTCGAGCTGAATGTTGCCGAGCGCTCTCTCAGCAAGGCGAACCAGATCGTTCCACTTGGTGGCAGGGCCTACGACATCCTGATGGCCCTGCTCGAAAGCGCCGGTGAGGTCGTTCCCAAGTCCGAACTGATCGCGAAGGCATGGCCTGACGTAACGGTCGAGGAAGGCAGTCTTCGCGTCCATCTATCGGCGCTACGCAAAGCGCTGGGTGATGGTCAGTTCGGCAACAAGTACATCGCGAACATCCAGGGCCGCGGCTATAGCTTCATTGCGCCGGTCACGCGACTTCACGCGGATAGCGACAGGGGCAGCGCATCTTCGGGATTGTCCAACCTGCCGCCCGCACTGGGCCGCATGGTTGGTCGTAACAACGTCGTCCTTGAGATTCAGCGGTTGCTCCAGACGGAACAGCGCCTGATTACAATTTTGGGTGCCGGGGGCATAGGCAAGACGACGATTGCCCTGTCCGTCGCGCACAGGGCGCTGGCCGACTTCTCCGGGGCAGTATTCTTTGTCGATCTTTCAACGGCAAGTGACAATGAGCAGGTCATCGGCGCTGTCGCTTCGGCGGTCGGGCTCGCCCCGCAGTTGGTCGATCCAAGGGAGGCGTTGCTCAATTTTCTGCGCGCTCGCAGGGCGCTCGTCATTCTCGATAGTTGCGAGCATCTGATCGAGAGAACTGCGGAGATCGCCGACCATATTTTTCGGAATACCCCCGGCATCTACATACTCGCGACCAGCAGGGAAACTTTGCGCGTTCCCGGCGAGTGCGTATTTCGTCTTTGTCCACTGGACTGCCCACCAGAGCAGCCGCGGCCGACTGCGTCAGAGGTCCTTGCCTATCCGGCAGCACGGTTGTTCGCCGAGCGCGTCAGTGCTCGCCGCGGCAACTTTTCGCTCAGTGACGACGAAGCTCCCATGGTTGCCGAGATTTGCCGCAAGCTTGACGGCATTGCGCTCGCCATCGAGCTCGCCGCCGGAAGAGCCGCGGTCTTCGGCGTCAGGAATACCGTGGCAAGGTTGGGTTCGCGCCTTGATCTTCTGAAGTTCGGTCGCCGGACGGCGAATCCGCGGCATCAGACACTCAAGGCAACGCTGGACTGGAGCCACGATCACCTGTCCGAGGTCGAACGAATTGTGCTGCGACGTGTCGCGATCTTCATCGGGCACTTTTCATTGGAAGCGGCGTGCGCTGTTGCGGAGCAAGGAGGAATTGACCGGACCGAGATCGAGGGCGCGGTAGAAAGCCTTGTCAACAAGTCGCTGATAGTGGCGTGGCCCAGCTACCGGCGGATGCTTTACCGATTGCTCGACACCACGCGGTCCTATGCCTTGGAGAAACTCGCTGCGAGCGGCGAACATAATTCCATGGCGGCGTATCACGCGAGCTATTTGAGCCAGTCATTGCAAAACACCCGGGGCAATCTTTTCGATCTGGGGCCCGGACAATTCCTGGCAGACGCGATACAGCTCTATCTTGGAGATATCCGCACCGCGCTTGAATGGAGCTTTGGCCCCGATGGAAGCGATGGCGCGGCCATACGAATGGCGGCGGCGGCCTCGCAGTTGTTTGTGGCCAAGTCGCTTTTCGTGGAGTGCCGGGATTGGATGGAGAAGGCGATCGATCGGATTGCTGCGGACTGCGACCCGCGGGACCAGATGGAAATCCACGCTTCGCTTGCCTTGTCGCTGATGTTCACCGCCGGGAACAGTGAAAGGGTTCGCGATGCCTTCAATACGGCGTTGACGTTCGCAGAGCGGCGCGAGGATGCCTACCAGCAACTACGGCTTCTCAGCGGGCTGTCGATGTATCTTCATCGTACGATCGACGCGGCGGGCAGTCTTGAAGTTGCGCTACGCGCAGAGTCTGTCGCGAAGAAGACAGGAAGTCCGGAAGATGCCGCGCTTGCGGATTCGATGCTCGGAGCAGCGTATTATATGCTTGCGGACCACGTCCGCGCGCCAAAATACCTCGAGCGGGCTCTCCATAGGTCGCCGGCTTCCCGACGATTCAACGCAACTCAGTATCTGTTTGATCTGCGCACCACATCGCTGTTCAACCTGACCCGATCGCATTGGTTCGCTGGCAATCTCGACAAGGCGGTCGGTTATTCCGGAAGAACCATCGAGGAGGCCGAGAAATCGGATCATCCGATCGCGCTGTGTCGAGCCCTGATCCTGACGATGCCTCTCTATTTCTGGATCGACGACTTGGGTCAGGCCGAACGGAACCTCTCTGCGCTCGAGCTCACCGCCGAGAAATATTCGTTGGAGCCATTTCGCGCTGTCGCCGTGGGTCTTCGGGGGCGCTATCTGATTCGCGTCGGCCAGACGGAGGATGGCATGTGTCATTTGCGGGACAGCGTGGAAAAGCTGCGGATACTGCGATACGAAATGCTCGTAACGGATTTTGTCTCCGAATTGGCGGTTAGTCTGGCAAAACAAAACGAGTGCGCGGAAGCGCTGGCTCTCATTGATGGTTCGATCGCCACGCAGCTTGGATCGAAGAGGCCTCTTCACCTACCGGCGCTGTTCTTGGCGAAAGGCTCGGCCCTTGTGTGCGGAGAATCCCAACAGCGTGATCTGGCTGTGGAGTGTTTTGAGGAGGCAATGACCCTGGCAGGGCAACAATCGGCGCTTTCGTTCGAACTGCGGGCGGGATTGGAGCTTGCGCGGCTTTGGATTGATCGGGGCCAAATCCGAAGAGCCCATGATCTCATTGAACCCATTCACGGCCGATTTACCGAGGGTTTCGGAACGCCGGATCTCGCGTTGGCGAGGCAGATCCTCGAGCAGACGCGTGTTCGTGCGCGGCAAGCTGGATGAGGGGACGAAGTGTCACTGCGTGGTGACAATGCCGAGGGTCTGTGCGCGTGACACAGCCTGCGCGCGCTTCTCCACACCCAGCTTGGTGAAAACGCTCTTGAGGTGCGACTTCACGGTCTCGGGGCCGATATCAAGGCTTCGGGCGATTTCCTTGTTGGACAATCCATCCGCGATCAGCGTGAGAATGTCAGTCTCGCGACGACTCAATGCGCTGAGGATCCGTGCGCTTGAGCTCGGCGCCGAGCGATCTTGTCGTGCTCGCTGCAGACCCGCCGCGAGCCGGTCGACGTAGGGGATCAGATCCGTTTTGACGTTTCCTCCCTCCCGGGTCGCCCGGAGAAGCTCGGAAATGACTGGCCCCTCGTCCAGGACGGTCTGATAAAGACCGGCCGCAGCACACGCGGCAAGCACGCGGCGAAAGCGGCTCACCGCCTCCGCGGCCTTGCCCGCGCTGAGCTGAACGGCCGACAGGCGGATTGCAACGCAGATCAGGAACTGACGGTGCTCCATTGCTTCGGCTTCGTGCTGCAATTGTTGCAGGATGGAAATGGCCTCGTCGGGACGGGCTTGCTGGCCCAGCAAATGAGCGCGGGCCAATTTGTGGTACCACTCAATCTCCGACCAGGCGCCAGGCCTCGGCGCGGGGTATTTTCGCGCAAGGCGTTCCAGGCGATCGACGCATGCGGCGGCTTCATCCAGCCGGCCATCGTTCAGGTAGAGCCGCGCCTGCTCCGCGATCACGCCGGCCGAGAGCCTGCCCCAATCCCGCGCGACGCCCAGATTTTCAGCTCGCTCCAGCAGAGTGCGCGCTCGCTCGAAATTCATCCGCGCGGCGGCGACCCGGGAGATCACGAAATAGGTGCTCCACACGCAATCGAGCATTGTCCCCGAGTTGATCAGCGGGACGCGATCGATGACCCAGGCTTCCGCCTCATCGAGCTGGCCTTGCTCGTATTTCATTCGCGCGATCAGGCTTGCCGGCAAGGCCGCGGCAATCGAATTCGGCCCGACATCCTGCTCGGCTATCCGCAAGCCCTCGCGGTAGTGCTCGTCTGCCGCTGCGAGACGTATCTGCCGCTCCTCTGCAAGCCCGTTCAGGCAGTGTCGATACACCGAGGCAAATACGTTCCTGCGATCCTCCTCGACCGAATAGGGAATCCATGGCGTCGCATGGAATTGCTTGAGGTTGCCCGCCTTCATATGACTGAAACGAACGACGTTTGAGGCAACGTTCGCGGTCCAGGGATCGGATGACCGGTTCACGCAATCCTGTGCCAGAGGCAGCGCGCTTTCGCTGTCATCCTTCAGCGCGATAGCAACAGAGCGGATCGCCTGGCATTCGCACAGCAGATTGCCGTCCGGCAGAGGCGTTGCAGCGATATCGCCCTCTATGTCAGTTGCGAGCTTCAGGGCCTCATCAAAACGAAGCGCGAGCGCCAATCCCCAGGCGATCGCCAACCGGACCTCGCACTGACCTCGCATGAGCTCGTTGGGAAACTGGCGTTGCCATTCGAGCAGAGTGAAGAGATCGCCTCGCTTTATCAAAGCCATCGCGCAATTGTTGATCCAGCCGATCGCACGATCAGGAGCGCCGGCTGCAATGGCATGTTGGACCGCCTCGGTCCATAATTCGTGGGAGGCATACCAAAGGGCCGCACGTCCGTGCAGTTCAGGAACTTCGATGCCGCGGTCCGCCTCCAGCCGCTGTCTCAGATATTCGGCAAGCAGCGTGTGATAGCGAAACCAGACACCATCATTGTCGAGCGGCGTGAGCAGCATTTGGCGCTCGGCAAGCGATGCCAGGATCGTGCGGCTCGAGCTCAAGCCTGTTACGGCCTCGCAGAGAGGGCCGGAGAGCCGATCAAGAACGGCCGTTCGCAGCATGAAGTCGACCAATTCGACCGGAAGCCCATCCAGCATCTCCGTCAGGTAGGCGGCGATTGGACGCTGCGAACCCGAGAGATTGTGGACATACTCCTTCAGGCCGGATCCGGACTGCGATGGCATGGATGAGATAATTCGCAGCGCGGCGGGCCACCCTTCGGTCTTGCGCTGCAACAGTTGGACGTCGGGGAATTCCAGAACGCCGGGTTTGGTGCCGTCCAGAAACGCCTGTGTCTCCTGCATGTCGAACCGCAGGGCTTCGGCATCGATCTCGATCAACTGGTTTTGGGCTCGCAAGGTCGCGAGCGGCAGGGGAGGTTCGGTACGCGTCGTCAGCACCACATGACAGTGGGACGGTGCGTGCTTCAGAAAATACGCCACGGTCTGGTGAATGCGAGAAGCGCTGACCCAGTGATAGTCCTCGAGAAACAGATAAACATCATCCTCTATCTCTGCCAGATCGTTGATCAGGCTCGACAGGATCGCCGTCTGGTCGATCAGGTTGTTCTCGAGGATCAGCCCAATCGCGCCGGCGCCGACCTCCGGACAGGCCTGGTGCAAGGCCTGAGCGACGTAGAATAGAAACCGCGTGGCCTCGTCGTCGTCTGAATCGATTGTCAGCCACCCGACAGCACTGCCGCTCTGCTCGAGCGTCTCGGCCCAAGTGGCCGCCAGTGAGCTCTTGCCGAAGCCCGCCGGCGCCTTGATGACGCCAAGTCGCTTGGCCGGGAGCTCGGACAAGATGGCGAGGAGCCGGGGACGTGTGACCAGACCGCCGAATCGTGCCGGCAAGATTTTGGTCGCGAGGAATGGCAGCTGTCCTCCGCCAGGCAAGGTGCCCGTTCCATGTATCGGATGGCCGGAGCGCGGTTGTATCAAGGGCTCCCCCTATCCACGTCGGTCTTCCCCCCATTCGGGGGATGCAAACAATGGTGAAAGTGTACGATCTCTGTTAGCGAGAGGGAAGCGCCGGGCATCGTCGGTTGTATGCAGCTCGCATGCCGGTCGCCGCGTGCTGATCCCTTCAAGTCCGCGCGTGGAGCCGAGAGCAAGCTGATGTCTATCAAGAACGCACGCTTGGGTTTTGCGCGGATCATTGAATATCCTGGAAAAGCACCCTAAGCCCGTGCCAAGAGCCATGGCTGACGATGAGCTTCGTGGAAATCTGCGGTTTGGCCCCTTCGAGCTTTCGAGCAGGGAGAGGGTGCTTCGGCGCGACGGCGTGGCGCTGCCCCTCGGCAGCAGGGCCTTCGACATCCTGATCCACCTTGCCGAGCGTCCGGGTGAGGTGATCGCAAAGCAGGAGTTGATCGATCACGTCTGGCCGGACGTGACCGTCGAGGAGGGCAGCATCCGGGTCCACGTGGCTGCGATCCGCAAGGCGCTTGGTGACGGCCAATTCGGCAACCGCTATATCGCAAACATCAAGGGACGGGGCTACTCGTTCGTCGGCACAGTGGTCGCCCTCGGAGGCGTCACGGAAAGCAGGAACGCCAAGTCCCGGCACCAAGGCAGACTTCCGGTGCGACCGATCACAATGATCGGACGCGAGACGGTCGTCACGGAGGTCAGCGACAAGCTTCGAAAAGACCGGTTCATAACACTGCTCGGCCCCGGCGGCATCGGCAAGACGACCATTGCCCTGGCCGTCGGCCGCGCCGTCGCCGAGGGGTTTGGCGGCGAGATCTATTTTGTCGATCTGGAAAGCCTCACCGATCCGCACCATGTCGCCGCGGCCGTCGCGACCTCCCTGGGGCTTGCACTCAAATCGAAAGATCCCGGCCTGGAGCTGGTCGACCTCATTCGGTCGCGGAAACTTCTCGTCATACTCGATAGCTGCGAGCATGTGATCGAGGCGGTCGCCGCGCTTGCCGAACAACTCTACCAGCAAACGGAAGAGATCCATGTTCTGACCACGAGTCGGGAACTGTTGAAGGTGGAGGGTGAGCATTGCTGCCGGATTCTTCCTCTTGATTTTCCGCCGGAGGGCTCAGAGCAAACGGCAAATGCGGTGCTGCGATATCCGGCAGTGCAGTTGTTCGTACGGCGTGTGGCCACGAGAGCAGGCAGCGTCGTTCTCAGCGACAAGGAGGCGCCATTCCTCGCGGAAATGTGCCGAAAGCTGGATGGGATTCCGTTGGCAATCGAGTTGGCAGCGGGGCAGGTCGCCGCCCTTGGCCTCAAGAACACGGTTGACCTCCTGATGTCCCGCCTGGAATTGCTGAAATTGAGTCATCGGACGGCAGTTGCCAGACATCGGACGCTTAAGGCGACAATGGATTGGAGTTACGATCTGCTGTCCGACGCAGAGAGGATTGTCTTTCGACGCATCGCTCCGTTCTTCGGCCATTTCACCCTGGATGGCGCGCGGTCCGTCGCGGGTGAACCTGGCGTGGGGGCCGAGGAAATCTTCGACGCGGTCGCAGGCCTGGTTGAGAAGTCTTTGATAGCAACCCGGATCGATGCAGCGCAGGCACAGTATCGGCTGTCGAACACGACCCGGGCCTACGCGCTCGCAAAACTGGAGGAGCATGCCGAAGTCGACATGGTCTTCCGCCGGCACGCAGAATACCTAGCCGAACACCTCGAATCGCTGAAGGAGACTCTGTCGGCTCTGCCAGGCTCTGAAAGAGTTGCGGCCTATTCTGACCAATTGAGTAACGTCCGTGCGGCGCTCGAATGGAGCTTTGGACCGCACGGCGATGCCGAGACGGCAACGAGACTGGCCGCCGCGTCCACGCAGGTGTTTCTGGAGCTGTCACTGCTGATCGAATGCCAGGCATGGGCAGAACGCGCGATGGCAAGCCTGGGCAATCCGCATCGAGACTCCCGCCGCGCAATGGAAATCTCTGCATCAATACCGCTGGCCTTGATGCATACGGACGGTAACGATCAACGCGTCCGGGCCGCCTTTGCGAGCGCGCTGGAGATTGCGATCGAACAGGGAGATCTCGGCTACGAGCTGAGGATTCTAAGCGGACTTTTCATGTATTCGCACTGGGCCATGGACATTCGGGGTGCGACCGACATCGCCGTCCGAAGCAAGAAATTGGCGATGACGGGGAATCACGACGACATGGCGCTGGCGGAAGCAATGCTGGCGGCCTCCGAACATCTGTTGGGAAATCACCTGGCCACACAACTGCATTGCGAAGCGGGCCTCCGGCACCTGGCGTCCGGACCACGCTCTCGAACGGAACCATATCTCTTTCATTATACGAGCTTCCTGCTCGTCGGCATGGCACGTTCTCTCCTGTACAGGGGCTTGCTCGACCAATCGCTGGACTATGCAAAGCGCGCCAGGGAGGAAGGCAAGAGGTCAGGCAACCCCGCCACGTTTTGCCGATCCCTCGCCTTGATCCTTCCTGTGTTTCTGACCATGACGGACCTGAGGCAGTCGGACCAGTACATCGGTGAACTGAGCGAGCTCTCTGTCGCGCATTCCCTGATGCCGTATCGCGCCATAGCGGCTGGCCTGAAGGGTCAATGGTTGCTCCTTCAAGACAACCGCATCGAAGCGATCCAATTGCTGAAGAGAGCGCTGGAGGAGCTTCACGTCCAGCGTCACGAGATGCTGAATATGGATTTTACCTGCGATCTGGCCGCAGCTCTTGTTGACCTTGGTGAGCACGAGCAAGCGCTGACCCTCACGGTGAATGCAATCGAGCAACAGCAGCGCGCCGGAAAATTGTTGCACATGCCCGCCCTGTTCAGGATGAAAGGGCTCATCCTGGCGTCCCGATCTGCGGAGGATCATTTCGATGCCGAAGAAAGCCTGCTATCGGCAATCGACTGGGCGAAACGACAGTCGGCCACCCTGTTCGAATTGACGGCTGCGACGGACCTTGCCGCACTGTTACTGAAACAGGATCGCTTGCCAGAAGCTTACGAATATCTCAGCGCGAGTCTGGATCGAATGCCGGCCGGAATTTCGTTCCCTGCTCGCAGGCGCGCCGTGCAAATGCTCGGCCAACTCCAATCCGGAACCGACTGCGTCGGCTGAAAGCTGCGCTATCCGAGGCCGCGCGTCGTCTGCGCAGCCGGGTTCAAGTCCCCGCATTCCGATACAAGCCCCGGCGGTGCTGTTGAGTGCACGCTGTGGCAGGAACGGTCACAGCCAGGGTTGAATGTCATGGGCAAGCTGGTCGCGGATATCATTGTTGAAACCTTGCAAAGTGCAGGCGTCAGACATTGTTATGGCGTCGTCGGCGACACTCTCAATCTGATCGCCCGCTCGCTCGAAGAAAGCGAGATCGAGTGGATATCGATGAGACACGAAGAGGCGGGGGCGTTCGCCGCTCAAGCGGAGGCACAGGTCGCCGATCGCCTGACCGCAGTCGCCGGCAGTTGCGGCCCCGGAAGCCTGCATTTCATCAACGGGATATTCGAGGCCAATCGCAACCGCGCGCCCGTCATCCTGATCGCAAGTCAGATCATTCGCGACGAATTGGGCTTCGAGTTCATCCAGGAGGTCGACTTCATGCAGGTCTACAGGGACTGCAGCGTCTTCTGCGATATGATCCATACCCCGGAACAAGCGCGCCGGAAGACCGTGATCGCCTGCCAAACGGCCCTGGCCAAACGCGGTGTTGCTGTTCTGATCGTGCCGGCCGATATCTCCGCCTCGGTCGTGGATGATAGGATTCCTTATGCCGTGCACGTCGCCAAACCTGTCACGCGACCGAACGATGCGGATCTCAGTGAGATCGCAGACATCCTCAACACCTGCGAAAATGTCGTTCTGTACGGCGGATCGGGCTGCCAGGGGGCGCATCAGGAGATTCTCGCGGTCGCCAACAAGTTGAAGGCGCCGATCGCACATACGTCGCGCGCAAAAGACTTCCTCGAGTTTGACAATCCCTACAATATCGGAATGACCGGGATGCTCGGCAACGAGGCCGGGTACCACGCGTTGCTGGACTGCGATGCGTTGCTGATGCTGGGCGCAGACTTTGCCTGGCGGCAATTCTACCCGGACAAGGCAAAGATCGTGCAGGTCGATATCGACCCGACCCATCTGGGACGGCGTCATCCGATCACGAAGGGCGTCGTCGGCGACGTGAAGGCAACGCTGGAGGCGTTGCTGCCGAAGCTGGTCGAGCGCACCGACGCCTCGTTCCAAAGCGCGTATGTCAAACGCTACGCGAAATATCGGGAGGTGGAGCGGGCCAAGGTTGCTGCCGGTCACGATGGAAGCATTCCTGGAACCTATCTCACGCAGATGATCAGTTGCCATGCGGCAAAGGATGCGTTGTTCACGGCCGATGACGGCACCCCAGCCGCCTGGGCCTATCGCCATATCGAGGCGAACGGCCGGCGTCGCATTTTCGCGAGTCTGCTTCATGGAACGATGGCCAATGGCATGCCATCGTCCATTGGGCTCCAGAAGGCAGAACCCGGCCGGCAGGTCGTGTGCATGGCAGGCGACGGCGGGATTTCGATGCTGTTCGGAGACCTGATGACGATCGTCCAACAGGAGTTGCCCATCAAGATTGCCGTCTATGACAACGGCAAGCTTGGCTTTGTGGAGATCGAGCAAAAGGCGGAGGGCATGCTCGATACCTTCACGAAGTTGAAGAATCCGAATTTCGCCGGGGTTGCGCGCGCGCTGGGTCTCTGGGGCCAGACCGTTTCGAGTGCGGACCAGCTGGAGACCGCGGTCAAGGACTGGCTGGCGCAACCAGGGCCCGCGCTTCTGCACGTGCACGTCAACCCGATGCAGCTCGTCATGCCGCCGTTTATGCAGGTCGAACCTGCAATCGGGATGGCGCTTTATTCTGCTCGCGCGATCCCGCACGGCCGAGGTGGAGACGTCTGGGAGATGGTGAAGGAGAATTTCCTCTAGTCGGGTCGCCTTCCCTCAGCAGCAGTGTGGCGGCATCCCGATCGCTTCGCCGCACAGCATGAGAGTGGCCAAGCATTGCTGTCATGGGTCGATCGAGATTGCCGAAATCGCCGGAGTCATCGGCTTTGCCGATGGCAAGGTATCTTGCGGTTGTCGGGGGCGCACTCGCCGTTCTTCTGCTGATAGCCGGCTGGTCTTTGCCGGAGCTGCCGGACAGATTTCCCGATCGGCCGGACAGCATCGACGCGGCGACCATCCGGATCGAATCCGCGCGCAAATGGCCGGACAGGGTGGTCTTTGACACCAATCAGCCGACAATCTCGCCATCGTCCATTGAGGCGGTACCAAGCCAGGAATTGGCTGGGCGGCTGCCTGATAGAATGACAGATCGAACGCGCGTTGACGCCTTGGCTAGCTCCATGGCTGAACGAAAACCTGATGCGCGGCCGATCGTCGCCGATCATCCGCCCATGCGAGCCAGGCGCAAGAAGGCCCGGGCGGCTCCATCGGCTCATGTCGCTAGAGCCCGTAGCCCCAATGAACTCCAGGGATCGAGCGAGGAGTGCTGTTGGTTTGAGTCGACGGACAGGCGAGCAATGTCGAGAGCTGCATCACGCAAGCGCGTCGCGCGTCGTGACTCATGGACAGGATGGCATTTCCCGGAGGCAAATTGAAAGTCAGGGCTGTTCTGCCAGCCTCGCATCTTGGTCTTTCTGCTGAACTCACGCGCAGCATGCGCACGATTGTACAATACGGGCAGTCATGGGCCGTTATGCTTGGGGCGATCAGGTGCCTCGTGCTGGAGCTTCGGTGCATTGACGATGAAGATTCTCGCTACGCTCCCGTCGAAGGGCCGAGATCTCCGGCTGGACCTGTTCCGAGGCGTGGCCAATTGGGGAATCTTCCTCGACCATATCCCCAACAACATCGTGAACTGGGTGACGACGCGGAACTACGGCTTCAGCGACGCCGCGGATCTCTTCATCTTCATTTCCGGCTACACCGTCGCCTTCGTCTTTGCGCGGATGATGCTCGAACGTGGATTTATCATCGGTGCGACGAGGCTGCTGAAGCGCGTCTGGCAGATCTACATCGCCCACGTCTTCCTCTTCGTGCTTTACCTCGCCGAAATCGGATATGTCGCGCAGCGATCTGGTAACTCCGGTTTCACCGATGACTTCAACATCCGGGGCTTCCTGGCAAATCCGGCGCAGTTCTTGTTCGAGGGGCTGATACTTCGCTTCAAGCCGGTGAACATGGACGTGCTGCCGCTCTACATCGTGCTGATGGGCGTCTTCCCGCCGATACTTTGGCTGATGCTGCGCAGACCCAACATGACCCTGGCCGCTTTGGCCTTGCTCTATTTGATGGCCAGGCACTTCGGCTGGAACCTCCCGGCCTATCCAACTGGCCTCTGGTATTTCAATCCATTCGCATGGCAGTTTCTGTTCACGTTTGGGGCCTGGTTTGCGCTTGGTGGATCGGCGCAGGCAATGCCGTTCATCCGGTCGCGTACCGCGTTGGTGCTCGGCACCACCTATCTTCTGTTTGCTCTGATCATGACAATGGCGGCCCGGTTTGACGAACTGCGGGCACTGATCCCACCGGAGATCTACGGCGCCTTCAATCCGAACGACAAGACCAACCTCGCGCCTTATCGCCTGCTGCACTTCGTTGTGTTCGCGTTCTTTGTCGTTCGTCTGCTGCCACGCGATTGGCCGGGGTTGGAATGGGCGATCTTTCGGCCCGCAATCAAATGCGGTCAGCAGTCGCTCGAAGTGTTTTGCGCCGGGATATTCCTGTCCTTTGCTGCACATGTCGTGTTGGTCGAGGTTTCCGGCGCAATCTGGATGCAGATTGCGGTCAGCATTGTCGGCATCCTGATGATGACCGCGCTTGCGTACTACCGATCCTGGTCGAAGAGCGCTGACAAAGCACCGGCGAAGGCCAAGCCGGTCGCCGCGGTGGCGGGTTGAGTGCCGGGGGCCGCGTTGGGAACACCAGATTCGGCCGGCGGCCGTGTTCCAGGTCTCGTCCGATCGGCGATGCGCGAATTTGCTGACGTGCCGGCTTCTGGCTCCGGCATAGGCAGCAGATCCGACGAACGAAAAGCGATGGTTCGATGCTGCGCTATCTTATCGGGCTCCGTTCCCTTCCCGTGGCGGCCGCGCTCGCGATCGGCATTTTTCTTGTTGACACGCTGACGTCCCTCCACTTTGCAGTGGCGTCGCTCTACGTGACTGTTGTCTTGATTGCCGCTCATGACCTTCGTCGCCGCGGCATCGTGATCACGGGCGTCGCTTGCGCACTTCTTACGGTCCTCAGCTACATGCTCATGCACGGACTTGAGGCGGATGGAGCCGCCCCGTTGCGGTTTGCGGTGAGCCTGGTTTCGATCCTGATTGCCACCATCCTGGTGCTCCGGAACGTTTCGGCAAACCTGCGCGTCAAGGAAGTTGAGCAGGAACGGGCAAACCTTGCTCGCTTCTTCTCGCCGAAAATTGTCGACCAGCTTGTCGGCATTCATACGCCCTTCTCTTTCGCACGCCGTCAACCCGCCACTGTCCTGTTTGCCGACATGATAGGCTTTACCGCGTATTCGTCGGGAAAGCCTCCAGACCTCGTCATCGGCATGCTGCGCGATCTGCTTCACCTCCTGAGTGAGGCGGTTTTCTCCAATCACGGATCGGTCGACAAATATCTGGGTGACGGGCTCATGGCATTTTTTGGTCCGCCCCTGACGAGTCGGCGAGATGCCACAAACGCGGCTCGATGCGCGCTGGAAATCGTGAACGCAATCGAATGCCGGAATCAGCAGCGCATCGGCTGCAACGAGGACGCCGTCCGCATCGCCGTCGGCATTCACTACGGCGAGGTCGTGCAGGGAGATGTCGGCAGCGAAAGGCGGCTCGAGCTCACCCTGGTCGGGGACACCGTGAATATCGCGAGCCGCGTTGAATCTTATTGCCGAATTCTCGATGCTCCGGTGCTGGTGACCGGTCAATTCTTGGAGGCGCTGTTGGCAGAGGGGAGTCAGGATCTTGCGAAAGCGTTTGTCGACGAAGGTGTCCACGTCTTGCGCGGTTGCAAGGAGCCGATCCGCCTCCTTAGCGTGAGAGGCGAGCGAAAGGCTGCCCAGCGACCGGACGACAGGCTGGTTTGCAGCCGTCCGGCGGATGAAGTCGGGTGAAATGGATGGGCGAGCCAGGTGGCCTATTCTGCCCTGATGTCGCTTGGCGCCTTGTTCGTCCATCGATGGAACGCGCGACGGAAATTCGCGGCGTCGCTGAATCCGAGCGCCAGGGCGATGTCATCGTTCGAGAGCCTGGTCGTGCGGAGATACTTCACCGCAATTTGGGTGCGGAGCTCATCCAGCAAGCCGCGATAGGAAAGACCCTGCTGCCGAAGCTTGCGGCGCAGGGAGCGGTCGTTCATGCCGAGAAGCCTGGCTGCCTCCGAGGAGGTTGGTGGGTTGGCGATATCGGTCAGCAGAAGTTCGCGAACCTTTCCGGCGACGCCGATTCGCAAAATCAAATCGTCGAGCAGGTCATCGCATAGCGCGACGATCGACGGATAGGTGGTTTTGTTGCCGAGACTTGCCTCCTGCTCCAGCCATGTGGAGCGGAAAACGATCTTGTTAGCGGGTTTCGCGAAGCCAATGCGACATCGCAGTTCGTCTTTCGGAAAGCCGGCGTCTCCGACGCCCGGGTAGGCGAGGCAGATCTCGTCCGGAGCGAACGCGGGACCCATGACGTCGCGCATCAGCGAGATGTGTATTCCGATCTGCATCTCGGTGATGAACCGATACAGCGCGGGGTCCGTCGTGGCGTGCAGATTGGGCTCGATGGACCAGGTGGCGGATCCGTTCTCCTCGCTGAAGCTGATCGCAGCCAAGGGTGCGGCGAGCATGTGGTACCGCGTCGCGAACTGCATCGTCCTGCGAAAGTCGGGACAGCACAGGATGGCAAAACCGTACATCCCGTAGGTCGAGATATGGATGGATGCGCCGATCCGATAGGCGAGATGCGGATCCCTCGAGAGCCGGACGGCATTCTTGCAGGCTGTCAGCAATTGCTTGAGCGAGATCCGGGTTTTCGAGGAATACACCTCCTTCGCCGGCAGATTGACGTTCTTCAATATCTCGCTGGCCGGGTGCCCCTGGTTCAACAGCATGTCGAACAGCGCGGCAAGCTTGGTCGTCTCGTATATGCGTTCGCTTAAGCCAACGATCGGCGATCCTTTCGCCCCGTCCGAGGGCGGTGGTGACGACGGGGAAGAATGATGCTGCCGAATTTTTTGCAATCAGATCCGCCTTTGTAACGGAGCATCCGAAATGGGCGCGCTCCCGTTCACCCTCCAGCCCGTGGCCTCGGCAACGATAGCAGCTTTTTGGATCGTCAGAAGCAATGTCGGATTTGCGGCGCGTCGGCCGGATGACGCGCCGCCGCAAATCGCGAAATGAGCAGCGTTATTCAAGAACGAATGCCGGAGTGGTCGTAACCTGTCCGTTCTGGACCCCGTTGATGTCCGTTTCGGACCTTCACAAACACCACGCGTCACGCGACGGTCGGTGTCCACGTCGGGTGATGGAATCGTCGTGTAAGGGACGACCGGCCGAGGCGATCCGCAGATCATAATTGCGGACGTCGCGAGGAGCCGAGCGCGAGGCAACGTTTCGAGGGAGGCCGCCATGGTGGGAAGGCTGATCCAGGTCGCCAAATCCGCTTATCGATATCCCCTGATTCTCAAGCAGCTATGGCATACCCCGCTGCTGCAATCGCCCGAGCAGGAGATCGTCTATCGCGATCAAAAGCGGCTGACCTATCGGCAGCTCGGAGAGCGAATCGCCCGCCTCGCCTCCGCGCTGAGCCGGCTCGGTATCGAGCCCGGCGACACGGTCGGCGTGTTGGACTGGGACAGTAACAGGTTCCTCGAGGCCTTCTTCGCGATCCCGATGATGGGGGCGGTGTTGCAGACGGTCAACGTGCGGCTGTCGCCGGACCAGATCGCGTATACGATCGATCACGCCGGCGCCTCCACGCTGCTCGTCAACGACGAGTTCGTCGGCTTGCTGGAGGGCATCAGGCCGCAGCTCACGAAGGTCAAGACGCTCGTCGTAATGTCGGATCGTCCCCGAGCCGAGACCGGAAGCCTGCCGTTTGCCGGCGAATATGAGCGCCTGCTCGCCGACGCGTCGCCCGACTATGACTTTCCGGATTTCGACGAGGACACGCAGGCGACGACCTTCTACACCACCGGCACGACCGGCTTGCCCAAGGGGGTCTATTACAGCCATCGGCAGCTTGTGCTGCATTCGCTATGCGAGCTGGCGTTCTTCGGGATGGCGAGCCAGCAGGGCCGGTTCTCGCGCGACGACGTGTATATGCCGATCACGCCCATGTTCCATGTGCACGCCTGGGGCTTTCCCTGGGCCGCGACGCTGGCCGGCGTCAAGCAGGTCTATCCCGGGCGCTATGACCCGGCGATGCTCGTCAAGCTGATCAAGAGCGAGGGCGTCACGTTCACCCACGGCGTTCCGACGATTTTGCAAATGCTGCTGAACGCCGCGGCGGCGACGAAAACAGACCTTGCGGGCCTGAAGATGGTGATCGGCGGCTCGGCGTTGCCGAAAGCGCTGGCGAAGCAGGCGCTCGCCGCCGGCATCGACATCTTCGCCGGCTACGGCATGTCCGAGACCGGCCCGATCGCCGCGGTGGCCCACGTCAGGTCGCGCGACCTGAGCGGCGATCACGACCAGGAGGTGGAGTTCCGGACCAAGGCGGGCATGGCGGCCCCGCTGGTCGATCTGCGCATCGTCGACGAGGACATGAACGATGTCCCCCATGACGGCAAGTCGTCCGGAGAGATCGTGCTGCGCTCGCCCTGGCTGACGCAGGGTTACTACAACAATCCCGAGGGCTCGGAAGAGCTCTGGGCCGGCGGCTACCTGCACACCAACGACATCGCGGTGGTGAGCCCGGGCGGTTACGTCCACATCACCGACCGCCTCAAGGACGTAATCAAGACCGGCGGTGAGTGGGTGTCCTCGTTGCAGATCGAGGACCTGATCACACAATGCCCCGGCGTGGAGGAGGCGGCCGTCATCGGCGTCAAGGATGACCGCTGGGGCGAGCGTCCGCTTGCGCTCGTGGTCAAGGAACCGGCGGAGACAAATGATGTCACCGATGCGATCGTGAAAAGTCATCTCAAGGCGTTCGCCGACAAGGGCGTCATCTCGCGATACGGAATTCCCGAGAAGATCCTCTTCATCGACAACATCCCCAAGACCAGCGTCGGCAAGATCAACAAGAAGGAGCTGCGCAAACGCTACGGCGACATGTAGCCGTTCGACCCCGGGTAGCCGTTCGATCCCGGTCGGCGAAAAGCATCAAAGGAGGAAAACGTGGGCAACCTCACCCTTGCCGGTTTGAGCGAACGAATTGGAGAGGAACTTGGCCTGTCCGATTGGGCCGTGATCGACCAGGCGCGCATCGATACGTTCGCCGCCTGCACCGGCGACCATCAGTGGATTCATGTCGATGTCGAACGGGCGCGCCGTGAAAGCCCGTTTCGCGGTCCGGTCGCGCACGGCTATCTGGCGCTGGCGATGGTGGCTCCGCTGTCGATGCAGGTCGGCGTCATCCCCGTCGACGCCGCGGCCGGCCTGAACTACGGCATCGACAAGGTGCGCTTTCTCGCGCCGGTGCCGGCGGGCGCGCGGGTCAGGCTGCGTGTCGTTCTTGCCGGCGTCGAGCCGAAGGAGCGTGGGCAGGTGGTCATGAAGACCCAGAACACGCTGGAAGTGGAGGGGTCGGAAAAGCCTGCCCTGATCGCCGAGACGCTGGCATTGCTGATTCCCGCGACGGAGACGAGATAGTCATGAGCACGGAAAATCCCGGCCCGACATCATCGCGGGCGGAAATATCCGAGGAGGCATCCAGGAATACGCTGGCGCTCAATCCGCTCGTCGCCATCCAAGGCCAGGATCTGCTCGACAGCGCCGGCATCCTGTTCAAGGCCGTCATCAACGAGCCGAAGGTCGCAACGGAACAGTGGCTCGCCTTCGTCGGCGAGCTCGGCTCCATCGTCGCCGGCAAGTCCGAGCGCGCGCCAAAGGCCGGCGACAAGCGGTTCGCGGACCCGACATGGAAGGAGAGCTCGCTGCACAGCGGCTTGCTCAAGGCCTATCTGGCGTGGGGCGAGGCCGTCAATGGTCTTGTCGACAAGACCAGCCTCAGCGACATCGACAAGGCGCGCGCGCGCCTGGTCACCGAGATCCTGATCGACGCGGTAGCACCGACCAACGCGATGGTGACCAATCCCGCAGCAGTCCGCAAGTTCGTCGACAGCGGTGGACAGAGCCTGTGGCGTGGATTGAAAAACTATTTCGACGATCTCACCCGCAATCGCGGCATGCCGTCGATGGTAGACACCAGCGCGTTCAAGGTCGGCGAGAACCTCGCGGTCACGCCGGGCGCGGTGGTGCTGCGCAACGAGCTGCTCGAGCTGATCCAGTACACGCCGATGACGGCGACCGTCTGGAAGCGGCCGCTGCTCGTGACCCCGCCGCAGATCAACAAATACTACGCGCTTGATCTCTCTCCGGACAAGAGCCTGATCAGATTTTTGCTCGAGAGCGGCATACAGACCTTCGCCGTCAGTTGGCGCAATCCGACGGAGGCACATCGCGACTGGGGCCTGGATACCTACGTCGCTGCGCTCGACGAAGCTGTCGATGCGGCCCGCGAGATCTCCGGCAGTGAAGACATCACCCTGATGGGGTCCTGCTCCGGCGGTATCACGTCGACCGCCTATTTCGCGACCCTCGGCAGCGCAGCCGAGAAGAAGATCAAGAACCTGGTGCTGGCGGTTTGCCTGCTCGATCCCAACTCGGCCGAGGAGAGCACCTTCGGCTGCCTGATGACGCCCGAAACCATGAGCTTGGCCAAGGAGTCCTCGCGGCTGCGCGGCATCGTCGACGGCCACGATCTGGCGCGGATGTTCGCCTGGATGCGGCCCAACGACCTGATCTGGAACTATTGGGTGAACAATTATCTGCTCGGCAACCAGCCGCCGGCTTTCGACATCCTCTACTGGAACGCCGACACGACGCGGCTGCCGGCAGCGCTGCACGGCGACTATCTCGACCTGTATTCCACCAACCCGTTCGTGAATGCCGGCAAGCTCACGCTCAACGACAAGATCGTCGATATGAGCAAGGTGAAGGCCGACAGCTATGTCGTCGCCGGCGTCACCGACCACATCACGCCATGGAAGGGGGTCTACAAGACAGCCCAGATCATGGGCGAGGGCACCACCTTCGTGCTTTCGAACAGCGGACACCTGCAAAGCCTGCTCAATCCGCCGGCCAATCCGAAGGCGTCCTTCATGATCGGGCCAGTCGGTACGGGCTCACCCGACGCGTTCCAGGCTTCGGCCGAAAAGCGGAAGGGAAGCTGGTGGCTCGACTGGCGCGATTGGCTGCATGCCCGCTCGGGCGAGGAAGTGGCGGCGCCTGCTTCGCCCGGCAGCGCGCGCCACCCGGCCCTTGGTGCTGCTCCGGGGACCTACGTCTTTGAATGACAATCCCACCAGCGGGGGCCGGGCCGAACCGGCCGTGGTCGCGAAATCGGGCGGGATCGAAGCCCGAATGATCACGATTGACGGTCAACCGCTTCAGGTCGCGGTCAGGCATGGAAGCGGCCATGGGCCGCCGCTGTTGCTGTTCAACGGGATCGGCGCCAACTGGGAGCTGGCGAGGCCGTTCCTCGAAGCGCTCACGAGCACGACCACTGTCATCTTCGACGTTCCCGGCGTCGGCGGTTCGCCAAGACCGCTGTTGCCATATCGCCCGTCGACGCTGGCACGGCTTGCGGCGGGGCTCGTCGCGGAGCTGGGCTATGCAGAGGTCGACGTCGCCGGCGTGTCCTGGGGCGGCGGAATCGCGCAGCAATTCGCGCATCAATATCCAAGACTGTGCCGACGGCTGGTGCTTGCCGCGACGGCGCCCGGCTTCACCATGGTGCCGGCAAGCCCCTCGGTGTTGTGGAAGATGGCGACACCGCGCCGCTACATCGACAAGGGCTACATGAACAGGATTGCGGCGGACATCTATGGTGGAGCGTTTCGCGACGACCCGTCATTGATCGGCCGGCATGCGGCCGCGATGCATGGTACGCGCAATATCGGTTACCTCTATCAGCTTCTCGCGATGGCGGGCTGGACCAGCCTGCCATGGCTGTGGTCACTGCCGCAGCCGACGCTCGTGCTGATGGGCAGCGACGATCCTCTTGTCCCTCCGATCAATGGTCACATCCTGGCAGGCCTGATCCCGAACGCCGAACTCTGCATGATCGACGATGGGCACCTGTTCCTGGTGACCCGGCCTGCGGAAACCGCGGCGCTGATCGAGGCATTCCTGGCCGATGAGAGCAGGCAGGTCGAGCCGTTATCCTTGCTGTCGCGAACGGCCAGTTACGTCAAGAATCTCATTCCAACGTCCGGGGGCTGACGCCGCCAGTCCTAAGCATAACCACAAGGGAGGATATCATGACGGACACGACCTCATACATCGACATGCTGAGAAAGTTCGGCAGCGATCTCGGCCTGCCGAAGCTGAACGTGGACGAGTTGCTCCAGACCCAGAAGAAGAACATCGACGCCCTCAGTGAAAGCGCGAAATTGGCCGCGCAAGGCGCGCAATCGGTGGCGCAGAAGCAGCGCGAGGTGCTGGAGGCGGGATTGCGGGAGGCGGCGACGCTCGCGCGCGAATACAAGCCGCTCGGCAAGGTTCACGAGAACATCGCGTTGCAGACCGAATTCGCGAGAAAGGTGTTTGAAATCACGGTTCAGGGCGCGCAGGAAAGCGCATCGACCGCGAGACAATCGACCACGGACGCGGTGAAGATCATCCACGATCGCGTGAAGGAGAGCTTCGAGGAGATCCGCGCCAGCGTTCGACCGAACAAATCGGTTTGACGTCACCGTCCAGGATCTGTGACGAGATGCGTCCCGGCGGGAGCCCATCGTGCTGCCGGGTCCACGAAACATCAAAGGAACCTCACCACGCATGAGGGAGGGAACCATGGCGGACCCGCAGGCGACACGGACGGGGAGGCCCGACTATGTGCCACCGCCGATTGAAGGTGACTTCTATCGGATCGCAAGTCTGCTGAACGACAGCGAGCGTGCGCTGGTCCGGCGCGTTCGCGACTTCGCGGAAGGCGTGGTCGCTCCGGTGATCGAAGAATATTGGGGGCGCGATGAATTCCCGTTCGCGATCATTCCGAAGATGGCGGAGACCGGCATCGGTGGCGTCGGTTACCAAGGCTACGGCGCGGCCGGTGGCAGCTGGCTGCTGAACGGCTTCGTCGCCATGGAGCTCGCGCGCGTCGATTCCTCGGTCGCGACCTTCTGGGGTGTGCATACGGGGTTGTCGGCGGGCTCGATCTATCTGTGCGGCGACGAGGCGCAGAAGCAGCGCTGGCTGCCGGCCATGATGCGCTTCGAGAAGATCGGCTCGTTCGGCCTGACCGAGCCCCAGGTCGGCTCCGCCACGTCGGGCGGGATGACGACGACCTGCCGGCGCGAGGGCGACGTTTGGATCCTCAACGGCCAAAAAAAGTGGATCGGCAACGCCACCTTCGCCGACATCAATGTGATCTGGGCGCGCGAGGAGGACACGAACCAGGTCAAGGGCTTCGTCGTCGGGAAGGACAATCCCGGATTCGCGGTCGAGAAGATCAAGACCAAGATGGCGCTCCGCGTCGTGCAGAACGGCCTGATCACCTTGAAGGACTGCCGCGTGCCGGAGACTGACCGCCTCCAGAATGCCAACACGTTCAAGGACACTGCCAAGGTGCTGCGGATGACCCGCACCGGCGTGGCATGGTTCGCCGTTGGCTGTCAGATGGGCGCGTATGAGCACGCGCTGCATTACGCGACCGAGCGAAAGCAGTTCGGCAAGCCGATCGGCGGCTTCCAGCTCGTGCAGGATCTGCTGGTGCGCATGCTCGGCAACGTCACCGCGACCCAGGCGATGATGCTGCGGCTCGCGCAGCTTCAGGACGAAGGCGTGATGCGGGACGAGCATGCCTCGCTTGCCAAGGCGTTCTGCACCGTCAAATGCCGCGAGACCGTTGGCTACGCACGCGAGCTGCTCGGCGGCAACGGCATCCTGCTGGAGAACCACATCGGGCGGTTCGTGGCCGACGCGGAGGCGATCTATTCCTATGAAGGAACCAGGGAGATGAACACCCTGATCGTTGGCAAGTCCATTACCGGACTGAGCGCCTTCGTCTGATACCAAAGGGACGCCGTCGCGACTTGCGCACAGCATCGTGCGTCGTCCTATCCCGGAGAGTGCCGTCCTTGGCGGACCCACTCCGACGGTCAGATCGCAACCTGAAGCAAATGTCGGTATCGGTGGTTGCGCCTCCCCGATTTGAAGTGCGTCAGGAGAAGCTCATGATGTCTAGCGGATGAAAGTTCTGCCGAGGTAGGTCTTAGCCAGACGCCTCGTAGCGAGTCTTGGGTCCAAACCGGTAACGGCAGGACCAAGCGTAGACAGCAAGCGCGCAGGGTGTGTATTGGGCCACGTAATGGGATCGTCGCGGTCGCCGAGGCTGCTTCAAAAATCGAAGGCAACACCGGGATCTGCGCTAAAGGCGAGCAGGTTTTGGGCCGCCGGGGTCGGAGACCACATCACGCGCGCACAGAAATCATGGGAACCTGAGAAGCCCTGTCGTGTGCTCCGGCTCGTCACCGGAGGGAGAACTGGCCGAGCGAAAAGCAGAGGCCGTTCCCAAGGCACGGCAGGGTGGCGGATCGGGGCGTAGTACTGTCGATGGCGGCGAAGGCAACGAGTCGACCGGAGGGAAGGCCCCGACTGATGGGAAACTCCGGTGAGCAGGCACGGGACCGGACACAGAGCCGGGTCATCCTGTCAGCCAATCTCACCAGGGTGAATGAGGCGGCCAAACGGTCGCGCCAGACCAGGTTTACGGCGCTGCTGCACCACGTTGACGTCGCTGCGCTCGAAAGGGCGTATCGACGGCTGCGGCGGCAGGCGGCGCCCGGGGTAGACGGGGTGACAGTGGAATCCTACGGGCAAGACCTCGAAGGAAATCTTCGCGATCTAGCTAGCCGACAGGGTCCATGGCGGCCACTATCGGCCGTTGCCGGTTCGCCGGACGTACATCCCAAAGGCCGACGGCGGTCAGCGGCCTCTTGGCATCCCCGCGCTGGAAGACAAAATCGTCCAGGTCGCGGTGGCGGAGGCCTTGAGCGCCATCTATGAAGCCGACTTCCTCGATTGCTCCTTTGGCTTCCGACCCAGACGCAGTGCTCATCAGGCGCTGCGGGTGGTGCGCGAAGCCATCACGACGGAGCCGGTGAACTGGGTACTCGATGCCGACATCCGCAGCAAACTCAATTAGCAAGCCATCGCCGGTTGTCTTAACGAGGCGCCCGCGATGGGAGGCGATGGCGGGGTCAACGATAGCCTTTCTGGCAGCCTTTAGTCGTGCCAGCGTGCCTTCCTCGTCTAGACCCATAAGGCGGCTATAACCCGCCACATCCGCAGCCAGCACAGCCGCCAGCCGCCTTTCCACCCGTTCGCCCATCAAGGAATTGCCCCTAGATTGGTGATTTCGGTCGCAAGGCATCAAAGCACATCGGGCGGCTGCCGGGCTAGGGTCGACTTCCGAGATAGGTCACAACCGGTAACGCTCGGATCGGGCATATGGTTTCCGCTTCGCGCCCCTGAGCCCATATCTGCGCGGTTTATGGATACAGCCTAAACAAATGGCCCCGACGTATTCCACGCCGGGGCCCTTCAAGATCATCAGGCCGGGATCATCTTGCTGGTCGAACCGTAGCCCGGATCGCGGTCGCCCGTGACTACCGCCTCGACCCGTCCGCCATCCGGCAGCTCGCCCAGGAAAAGAATGTCGTAGAAGCCCTTCTCGCGTTCGTCCCGAGTCGGACCTGCGCCGGGATTGAGACCGCCGGTCCGGAACAAGGAAACAATCGTGGCGAACGTCTCAGTCGTCACGCGACCGATTTCCCCAAATCCCGGCGCGACCATCATCTCGTCGTAAACGAAGTCCGTGCCGTAGGGATGACCCAACAGGAATTCGTGCGGTGCACGTTCTTGGTGTTGACCGGCGCCATGGGGAACGGCACGAGCCACACGTTCATGCTCGGGTCGTATTCGGGGATAAGGCCCGACGGCTGAGCCGGCCCAGTGAAACCCGGCGCCAGCGCGAAGGGATCGGTCAGCAGCCGGATCAGGGACGGCTCGCGCGCCGCAGCCGCCAGCGTCGCCTGGGCGCTTGCCGCGGTGCCGCCCGACATACCGCCTTTCACCTTACGAAGGCGGGCTTTAACCCGCCGCGCCGGGCGTCCGAATTTCTCGCGCGCCTTCTCCTGCAACGTGAGCACGCCGAGATCGAACGGGATGGAATCGAAGCCGCAGGAGAAGACGATGCGCGCGCCGGTCCGTTTCGCCTCTTCGTGATGGGCGTCGATCATGCGCCGCATCCACGCCGGTTCGCCGCACAGATCGACATAGCCAGTGCCCGTGGCCGCGCAGGCCGCCACAAGCTCGGGGCCGTAGAGCTGATAGGGCCCGACTGTCGTGATAATCACGGCCGCACGCTCGCACATCGAACGCAGGCTGGCCGGCTCGGCGGCATCCGCCTTCACCAAAGGCAAATCGTCTGGTGCGCCGATGTCGGCACGCACCTTCTGGAGCTTGTCGGTCGCGCGCCCGGCGATCGCCCAGGACGGAGCATCGTCGCCGCGATAGGACGTCGCCAGATATTCGGCGATGAGACGGCCGGTGTAGCCCGTCGCGCCATAGACGATGAGGTCGAAATCCCGTTTCACGACGTTGGTCCTCCTCGAGGCCCGGAGAGCTATCTTCAGATCCGTGTGCAATCGCGCTGTACGCCTCGCGGCCACTGTCGCCAGGGGCCACGCAACATTCGCTACCAGGCGGGCGCTAACCCTTACTCAGACCGGTCTTCCACTGGCTGGGGGCCCTTTTGGGCGCCGACACAGGGTCCCAATCCAACGCCGATTGACACTCAAACGAGCCAGCATGGCGACCGCGATCACGCTGCACACGCACATCAGTTACACGAACGAGCACACCTCGTTGATATCCGGACGCGGCAGACGTTCAAACAAGCCCGCCGGATCGCCATAGCCGATGGCACAGATAAAGTTCGATTTGACTTGGCCACCGGGGAAGAATTCCCGATCGACAGCCTCATTGTCGAACCCAGACATCGGTCCGCAGTCGAGCCCGATGGCCCGCGCCGCCATGATAAAGTAGGCGCCCTGCAGGCTGCTGTTGCGGAAAGCTGTTGTTTCGGCAAAACCGGGCTTGTCGATAAACCAGGATCGGGCATCAACGTGCGGAAACAGGCGCGGCAGCCAGTCGTAGAACCTGGTGTCGTAACCGATGATCGCTGTCACCGGCGCGTCTGTCACCTTTTGCCGGTTACCCTCGAGGACGAGGGGCTTTAATCGCTCCTTCGCCGCCGGCGTCGTCACGAACACGATGCGCACGGGGAAGCAGTTCGCGCTGGTCGGACCCCAGCGCATCAGATCGTACAGCGCAGCGAGTTGCTCACGCGAAACCGGCTTATCGAACCACTTGTTTTGGGTACGCGCCTCACGAAAGATCGTATCAAGCGCGGAATCATCGAGCAGCGTCACCATAAGATGCCTCCTCGCTCTTAAAGCTTTCCTTTTGATTCAAGTTGCGGTTCACTACTCGTCGAGGCGTCACGCGCCGCGATACACGCCAAAGTACGGGAATTCGCCTGGTGGCGGCGTATATCCTGCGTCCTTGGCCTTCTTGAGAGCCTCAAGCCCTTCGTCGAAGGTCACGAGCGGCGTGGTCTTGACACTCTTAACCGCCCCACCAGCTGAGATCGCCATGGACAGCGCCGTGGCGCTCACATTGTCCGGCAGCTGACAGATCACCAGCACGTCGTAATCGCCGAACGTCAACCAGCCGTCGACGACACTGCCGCCGAGCCGTTGAACAACGGGTTTGACGGCCTCCATGCGGTTCTGAGGATCTTTGAGCAGGGCTGCCCACCCGACAGGGGCGTAAGCCGTCTGCAAGGCATAAAGAGCCATGGAGGGTCTCCTTTCAGAGTTTGCCGCCCCCTCGCTCACGCGCAAAACGCATTGCCGCGTTGGGATATCTTTGTCGATCTCCTCGCAACGGCAAGCTCACGGCACCGGTGTTGATATTGAAAATAGTGTAGCACTTCGCGCGACTCCCGTGAAGGCACGCTCGCGCTGGTTACTTGGCTCTGTTCTCCCAAACCGACCGCCCCAGTCTCGCGCCTTTTGACGATCAGGGCTATCTTTCCCTTTGATTGTGCTTTCGGCGAACTGCATGAAGCTCGGCCCCGGTGGCGGTTCCCGGGGAAGAAACGAGCCGCACGCGTTCGTTGGTGATCAGATGACGCATGGTGGCCAAAAGGGTTTCGGCATGACCAAGCACGGCCGATCGGGACACGCGACTCGATCGCCGCGCTTCCGGTTCCTGCAGAACCTCGAAGCACACAAGAACGATCGCAAGGACCGCTCTCGGATCAAGGACCCGAAACAGTCCGTCGAAGAGCTATTCCATCCCCGGAAGCCAACACGAACCTGACGATCTTTGGATGACATTCGGAAATTCGGGTGCTTGTGCTCGGTACGCGAACGGAGCAGAAGGACCGATGCCATTGCAGGGAGACCGGAAAAGCCTGCCAGAACCAACCGGCACCTTCGAGAAGCCAAGTCGAGGTGGATACAGTGAACGAGTCGGTAGCCCGGATCGAGGCGATCATTGGGCGCAAAGTCAAACGCGATATCGACCAGATGACCGAGTGGGCAAAAGGCAATCTCGCCCGCGCCGCAGAGGCCATCATGAACACGCCCAACGCGCATGTCGGCATTGTTACCGGCTTCTACATCCAGCACGCGGAGCCGCCTTCTCCAGAAACGGACGGGCTCGGCGGGATGGCCCACTTAGCCGCAGGCCTCGCAAATGCAGGCATCCCGGTCACGGTCATTACCGACACACCGTGTGCAAAGGCGGTATGGGCCGTGGTCGATGCGCTGCCGATGCCCGTCAATCTTGAGGTCGTGTCGACGACGGAGAGTTCGGTTCTCCGCCTGCGGCAGTACCTAGAGACAGGCGATCGGCCGATCACTCACTTGATCGCGATAGAGCGGGTTTCTCCGGCTTCGGATGGAAAGCCCCACAGGGAGCACGGATGGGACATGTCGCGCGAAACAGCACCGCTCCATCTTCTCTTTGACGACCCCGCCGCAAAGCGTCGCTGGTACACGATCGGCATCGGGGACGGGGGCAATGAGATTGGGATGGGATCCTTGCCCAAGGAAATCATCGAAAGCGGAATTCCCAATGGCAAGGTGATCGCCGCGACGACTCCGGTCGATTCGCTCATCGTCGCCGGTGTGTCGAACTGGGGAGGGTATGGGCTCCTTGCTGCAATGGCCTGCACGAAGCCAGCGTTACGGGAAGTTCTCCTGCGTTATTTCAATCGCGACATGGATCACCGGATCCTTTCGGCTGCGGTGGAAACCGGGCAGGCGGTCGATGACAGCCGGGTCGATAATCCCGGGCGACCGCAGATGAGTGTCGACAGCATACCCTGGGAGCAGCACGCGGCCCTTCTTGAGGAGATCTCCGCCGTGGTGGCGTCGCAGGCGCGATGATCCCCCTGAACTGATAGGCCATTCTAGTGATCAAGGGCGAAGCCGTTCCCCTCGAGAGCCTCCGATCGCGGACTCCCCGCCCACGGTCGCGCATTCACGTAGAGTGGATCTTTGTCCCAGCGAACCATCACGTAACCCGCCGGTTCTGAAGGAGGCCAAAGCGCTACTGGAGCAGCTCAGCGGTGACGCCAACTGTATGCACTAAGTGGCGCGGAACATCCGCACAGTGCTCCGCACGCGCCGGTCGGCGGCGGAATCCTTCACCCAGCGGGAAAAAAAGCCGTGGACCGCGGACAGCGCCAGCACCAATGCCAACTTTACGTGCAACCAGCCGGACGCAAACCAATGGCCGGACCACGCGAGATAGAGGCCGGCGAGCCAGTCACGGTCATCGCCGGGTTGGTGATCAAGGGCCGTGACATTGCCGGATCGCCGGCGCTTTCAACCGGTGAAATGGGCCGCCTGTGGCGGCTTGCAATCGCCTTCCGGTGGCCTACCATGAATTGGGTTTCCTACCTTGAAGGAGCGCAGCCATGGAACTCACCGTGGTGCCCATCGTCAAGCCGGACGCCGCCAACTTCGTCTTCGGCCAGTCGCATTTCATCAAGACCGTGGAAGACCTCCACGAGGCCTTGGTGGGCGCGGTTCCGGGCATCCGCTTCGGATTGGCCTTCTGCGAGGCCTCCGGTAAGCGGCTGGTGCGCTGGTCGGGCAATGACGAAGCCGCCCTTACCCTCGCACGCGACAACGCATTGGCCGTCGGCGCCGGCCACACTTTCCTGATCTTCCTGGGCGACGGCTTCTTTCCCGTCAACGTGCTGGCTGCGGTGCGCGCGGTGCCGGAGGTCTGCCGCATCTACTGCGCGACGGCCAACCCGACACAGGTGATCGTCGCGCAAACTGAGCTGGGCCGCGGCGTGCTCGGCGTGGTGGATGGCGCCTCGCCGCTGGGTGTCGAAGCCGACGCCGACATTGTGTGGCGGAAAGACCTGCTGCGAAAGATTGGCTACAAGCTGTAGTGGCTGGATGAAGCGACGAAGCACGCGCCAGGATCGCGGCGAAGATTGCAGCGCGTCAGGTCTGCTTTCAACGATCCTCGCCAGGCCCTTGAATGAGCTATGCCCGGAGGTAGTCTTCCGCAGTGACGTCGCGGTATTCCACGTCCGCCACATATTTCGGCTCGACCACGTTGCCTTCAACGCTCGCATTTGATCTTCAGCCAGGATTCGTTGCGGCCCGACCGGTTTGGTGCCGCGACGTTCTTGGAGACGATGCCCTCCATCTGCATCGCGCTATCCGAAAGCCGGCCGCGGCGCGAGAACGACACCGCCGGGACGCTGTAAGAAGCGGTTTGTGAAGATGACGCAAAGCGTAGCGCGCGAAGGCGGCCCGTTCGGGCCAAGCACGGACTCGTGCATTGCAGCAAACGACATTACATGACTTGCACTTAAACCACGATGCGGCTGATGTGCTGGCGGTGCAGAAGCGATATAGTGATTTCTTGAGTTGCCAGTTGGACGTGCCGAAGTTCCCCTTTGATATTTCAATGGCAACCTGCATGCCGTCGGCGGGCATCGATCTAGACCCGGATTCCGGGTGCATCGAAATTTAAAGTGCATCTTCAGACAACCTTCGAACGGAGGAGAAAATGCCTTTATTCATCACCTACGCCTCGTATTCCAACACCGGCATCAAGGGCATTATCGATAAGCCGATAGATCGCACCGATCCGATCCGGACGCTGGTCGAGAAGGCGGGCGGCAAGCTTGTAGCGGCCTATATGACGACGGGCCCGCATGACGTGGTGATCGTGACCGAGCAGGCTGATGGATCGGATGCGGTCGCCGTTGGAATGGCCGCAGCTGCAAGCGGCGCCGTGGCCAAAATCGAAACGGTACGTGCCTGGACGCTTGGCGAGTTCAAGGGCATCGCCGAAAAGGCCTCCCGGTGTGCGGAAGTTTACGTTCCGCCCGGGCGGTGATTGCGGGCTGCAAGAAAGCACGACCCGGAGTGCCCCGCACTCCGGGCATCCTTGTCAGTTCAGCACCAACGACAGACCGCGATGCAGCGCGTCGGAGACGTTGAAAGTTGCTTCACGTCGAGGAAGTTGCTGACGTGGCGCAACGGCCGCTCACGAAACGACTGCCCGTGACGGTGAGGTAGCAGCGGACGCTGGCGGAGCAGCTTTCTCGCGCCATGATACCGCAATGCTGTGCGCTTGCGGGACGTTGCCGCGATTATCTACGGCTCCGACTTCGAACGCTTCACTTGAAAGGGACGAAGTTCAAAGGGGCCGACCGAGGTGTCGCGGTTGACGGTAAGGGGCCGTAGTCCTTCGGCGTCGTTTGACTTAGTCTAGTCCGAAGTTTTCGCTTGGGAAGTGTGCAAGGGATTGATCCGACTCGATAAGTTGACGGTCGGTGTTTTCAATTACTGGACACGCAGCGGGTCAAGATCGAGCAGCTTGAACGCGGCCTCCTGGACGGAGGTTGGTGTGGAATGGAGCATGAAGCGATGCTTGGTGTGAAGGGGCACGCGCATCGTGTTTCGGACCAGCGTGCCGAGATGGGCGATGAGCGCATCGAAGCTCATGACGTGATGGCCGTCGGCTGATCGCTTTGTTGCCTTCTTGGCCTTCGCCGCCTCAGATGGTTCGGTCTTGGCGACGGGAGAGGTCCGTTCTCCCCGGGCGGCCTCAAGGTCGGTGTCGTGGAACAACAGCGGCGCCAAGGCTTCTCGCAGGTGCCATTCGACGTGATAGGCCAGCATGCACAGGAAGACATGGGCCCGCACGTGCTGTGCCGTCCAGTGGCGGATCGGCCGTATTTCGAGATCGATGGTTTTCATGGACCGGAAGCTGCGTTCGACTCGCGACAGGTCCTTGTAGGCCTGAACCGCCTCTGCAGCGTCGAGATGCCCAGCGGGTATGCTGGTTCGGATGACGTAGATGCCGTCGAGGCGAGCCTCTTCCTCGATCTGCTCGATCCGTCGCTGCCATGAGAGATAGCCATCGGCCACTTCGACGTCGAAGTGCTTGGCCATCTTCTTGCGGTCCAAAACCGCACCAACCGCGATGCCGATCTGGGCGGAACTGCGCAACGCAGAGTGTTTGCGCTGGACCTGCGCTTGAACGCGGGCAAGTTCGTGCTCGGTCGCGGCCAGCAGATCCTCGCGTTTGCGCGCTCGTTCGGCTGCCAGATCGCGATTGCGACAGACGATCAGCCGCTCGCCTGGGAACAGGTCAGGGGCGCTGATTTCGGCGAGATCGCGGTCATCGAACAGCGACAGCTGCAGCGGCCCGTTCTCCGCCGCCAAAGCCTGGATCGCCGGCGCGCGCAGGCAGGTGATCCAATCGACGCCCGCCGGCTTGAGATCATCGCGGATGCGTGCCGAGGTGATCATTCCCCGATCCCCGACCAACACCATACGGCTGATCCCGAAGCGATCCTTGATCTTTTGGACTTGAGAACTCAGCGTCTTCGGATCGGCCGTGTTGCCGTCGAAGACTTCAACCGCAATCGGCAGCCCCTCACGCGTACAGAGCAGCCCGTAGACAATCTGCGGCCGGTCGCCCCGGTGATCGCGGCTATGGCCATAGCGCGCCAGCGGACAGCAGCGGCCCTCAAAGTAGGACGAGCTGACGTCGTAGAGCACCAGCACGCCGTCCTGGAGATGTCGCCGCGCCAAGCCGGTCTCGATCCGCGCCTGGCGCTCGACCAGCCAATCGAGCGCCTCATAGGCCTCGCGCTCCTTCACCTTGCCCAGGCGCAGAACCGATCCGAGGCTGGAGATTGCCGTCTCCTGATCCACCGCCCGTACAAAGCCAAGCTTCGAGCGTGGCGCAATCAACCGATCAACGATCATGGCTACCACCAGATCGTAATGGCGTCGCGATGCCTCATCCTTCGTCGTGCTTAAAATCAGCCGATCCAGTGCAATTCTGCGGATCGTCCCGAGCGCCGCTGCAACATGGCCGTGAGGCAGTGAGCGCTCGATTTGAATCTCGTCCGGTCCGGTGCCAATCACCGTGCCGCCCTTGAGCAGAGCCTTCAGTCCGCCAATCAAATCCACCGGCAGCTTGCTCAGATTGGCCAAGGTCCGCTTCTGCGCGCGGCCATGCTCGTCGCGATACGCCTCCCGCAACAGCACCGCAGGCGGCGAGCCTCGATTGGGAATCGTCTCGATGAACATTCCCAAATCGAATCACATCTCGACTGATTTGGGAATCCCCGTTACATGGATACAAACTGCAAACTACTCTCCGCCCATCCGCCCGAAAGGATTCGTCTTTCAGGTCAAACCAAGCGCAAACTTCGGTCTAGTCCGACACACACACACACGCTCGATTGGCGGATCGAATGAGGTTCACGGAGTGACCGCTGCCAAAAGGCGACATTGCGATATTATGTTAGTCCCAGGCCGATGGTCGGACGTCGCATCAGTCATGCAAGCGTCGACGTGGTAACTTTTCGTACGCGCTGCCTACGTTGGCTTGTGCATAGTAACTCCTTTGTCGGAATCCCCATGCGGACGCACAAGTTGCTTACTGCTCTCATTCTCGCGAGCCTTATCGCTGCGCCATCGATGGCACTGGCCATGGCAGCGAGTTTCGAAAGGCCACTGCGGCCGCCCGTCATCGTCGGCGCCCCTCGGTTGACATCTCCGCGCGCGGCAGCACCCTACGTGATGGACCCCAGTCACGCCACGCTCCACCGGCCGAACGCCGGCGCTAAATTTCAGCGTTGACTGCTGCGCAGGGCTTGAAAGATCTGCTGTGGGTGCAGAACAATCAGCTTTCGCATCGTCGAGTAGTGATTTCGAGCACGTCTCAGACATGATCAGATAAACGACGAGCGAAAGGACGGCTCCGGCCACGTACCAGTAGAACCAATGTTTCCCGCCCGATGGCTTTTGTGGATGACGAAGTGATCTTCGCCGATCCGATACCACTATCGCCGAACTGCCCGGCAATGTCCGAGTTGGGTGTGCGCCGTGCAAAGGCGGCGCTTTCCAGTGGGTGCAAACCCCACCCGGCAACCGCTCCAGCCGGAAGCATCGGAGCAGTCATGGAGGTAACGAAGTGGCTGAAGCCTTCGATTAGCGTGTCACGAATTGGTGACAGCGCGAGTCCGGTCCACCCTCTACAGCGGACCTTATGCGGTTTCCGACCATCTTCGCCTCCGCGCCATTTGTTGCCATTCCAAACGTGCATTCCCGCAAGGCTCGAGCCACATAGCGCCCCCCAAGTCCTACTCCTCAAGAACTGGACCGCTACCGGCTTTTAGTCTTGTGAGCGCGTAAAGGGCACAAACCGCACGAGGGCGACGGCGCGCGTTGTCGTCTTGCCAGGCGCGATTTTTTCGACGACCGTGAGCTGCTGACTGGTGTAAGCGGGCCCCACCGGCATGACGAGCCGGCCACCCACTTTAAGCTGCTCAATCAGCGGCGGCGGTATTTGCCCGAGCGCGGCCGTCACGACGATGGCGTCAAAAGGACCGCATTCGGGCCAGCCGCCATAGCCGTCGCCAAGCCTGACGCTCACGTTGTCATACGCGAGGTCCTTAAGTGTTTTCGCGGCGGCCTCGGCCAATGGCGGGACAATCTCGATGGTGCAAACTTTTCGCGCCAGGCGCGCAAGGACGGCGGCCTGATAGCCCGAACCCGTACCGACTTCGAGCACAACATGATCGGGTGCGACCTCGGCCAACTGCGTCATCAAGGCCACGATGTACGGCTGCGATATGGTCTGGCCGAAGCCGATCGGAACCGGCCTGTCCGCGTATGCGATGGAGCAAGATCGCTCGGATATGAACAGATGCCGTTTCGTTCGCCCCATGGCCTCCAGGACTCTCTCCAACAAACCCTGCTGTCCCAAGGCGCCGTTGTCGGACCAGGCATAGGCCCGGATGGTTTCGACCATGGCGGCGCGCTCGCGGACACATTCTACGTCCTGCGCGGTCGCTTCCTGCGCGACGGCAACAATGGAAAGCACGAGCTGCAACAAGGTCTTCATGATCGTGCTCCAATCGCTCCACGATTCGCGTCGAACTGCTGGTTCACGAAATCCGCTCAAGATCTGACGTGAGCGCGACCAAGAAGCGTGCGGCTTCGCCGCCCGTCACGACGCGATGGTCGAAGGTGAGCGACAACGGCAGCGTGCGTCTCACCGCAGGCTGGCCCCGATGCGCGACGACCCGTTGGGAGATCCGGCCAGCGCCTACGATTGCCGTTTGCGGCGGCACGATGATCAGATTCGCAAACCGCCCGCCGATCATCCCGAAATTCGACAGCGTAATCGTGGCGCCGCGTAGCTCCTCCGGGGGTATCGAGCGCGCGATCGCGTCAGCCCGCAGGCGGTCGAGTCCTGCCCGCAAATCCGGTATGCCCCGCTCAGCGACGTTGCGCAACACGGGAACGATGAGGCCGCCCTCGGTGTCGACGGCGATGCCGAGATCAATGCGCTCGATCAGACGCCGTTCGCCGGACGCGGAATTATACCAGGCATTGAGCGCGGGCTCAGCCTTGCAGGCGGCGGCGATGGCCCGCGCCAGCCGGATCGTCACGTCCTCGCCTTGCCGCCAATCGTCAATGTCGGCGTCATCGGTGACAGTGGCGGGGGCGATTTCGGCATGGGATGCCGCCATGCGTTGCGCCATCGCGCGCCGCATACCGCGCAGGGGCTCGGCTGGTCCACTATGGGACATGCTCTTGGCAGCCCGTTCGACATCGGCCCGCGTGATGGTGCCGCCGGATCCCGTGCCGTCGACGAGGTCAAGGGCAACGCCGAGTTTGCTCGCGAGCGCGCGCACTGCCGGAAACACCCTGAGATCCTGCCCGGTGGGGCGCGCAGAAGGGATTCCTACGGCCTGCGCAGCTTCGCCGCCGCCGAGTTCGCCGACAACGGTGCCGGTGTCCGGTTCGGCGCCCTCGGCAAATTCGACGAGCGGCATGCCGACCTTCACGATATCGCCCTTGGTGCCAAACAGGTGCGCGATGCGTCCGTTTGATGGTGACGGTATCTCAACGACCGCCTTGTCGGTCTCGACGGATAGGAGCAGCTGATCTGTGACGACGTGATCGCCTTCGCTGACATACCAGCTGACGATCTCCGCCTCTTCAAGACCTTCCCCAAGATCGGGCAGCGTGAACTGGTGCATGGGACACAGTCCGTTGGAATCTAGCTGAACTGGCAAACCTTGCGGGCGGCGGTCACGATACGTTCGACCGAAGGCATGTAGTGTTGCTCGAGGCGTGCCATCGGGACGACCGTATCGTAGCCGGTGACGCGGGTCACGGGCGCAAGCAGAAAGGACAGGCCGCGCTCCGCGATAAGTGCTGCGATCTCGGCTCCGAATCCCCCGGTGCGTGCCGCCTCGTGCACGATGACGCAAGGCCCGGTCTTTGCGACCGAACCAAGCAGGGTATCTTCATCATAGGGCTTGAGCGTGGCGAGATCTATAACCTCGGCGGCGATGCCCTCGGCCGAGAGTGCATCGGCAGCCGCCATGGTTTCGTTCAGCGTGGCGCCCCAACTGATCAGCGTGATGTCGCGCCCCTCCCGCAGGACAAAGGCGAGATCCAGCGGCAAGGCTTCGCCATCATCTTCCACCTCGCCTTTCGCCGCGCGGTAAAGGCGGGTTGGCTCCAGAAACACCACTGGATCAGGATTCCGGATCGCTGCGAGCAGAAGTCCGTAGGCGCGTTCCGGCGAGGAAGGCATCACGACGCGCAAGCCAGGAATATGGGCGAGCATCGCCTCCATGCTTTCCGAATGATGCTCGGGCGCGCGAATGCCGGCCCCATGCGGAGTGCGCAGGACCATGGGACAGATGAGCCGTCCCTGGGTGCGATTGCGCATGCGGGATGCGTGGTTCACGAGTTGGTCGAAGCAGGATAAAGAAATCCCATGAACTGGATCTCGCCGATTGGTTTTAGCCCCTGCACCGCTATGCCGACGCAGAGCCCGCTGATGAGGAGTTCGGCAAGCGGCGTACGAGGACGCGCTCCGATCCAAAGCGCTTTTGCAAGCCCACGGGCGCGCGGAAAACGCCTCCATCGACGCCGACATCTTCGCCAAGAACGAGTACACCCGGATCATCCCCCATCGCGCGGGCAAGCGCCAGATTGACGGCTTCGACCAAGGTTACCTCAGGCATCGTTCTCTCCCGCGAGTTCCCGGCGTTGCACGGCATAGGCCTCGGGCAGATCGGCATACAGGTGATCGAAGATGGTTTCGGGTCGACGCGGCTCCATTGTCAGATAGCGTTCGACCGCCGCTTCGATGCGCTCATGGCACTCGGCGGCAAGCTGGTCCTCGTCCGCTTTGGTCCACATTTTTTGGCCAACAAGATGGGTCCTCAAGCGCGTTATCGGTTCTTCCTTCCAATGAGCTTGTACTTCGTCGGCCGAGCGATAGCGTGATGCATCATCGGAAGTTGTATGATCGCCGAGCCGATAGGTGACCGCCTCGATGAAGCGGGGGCCTTTGCCGTCGCGGGCTGCGGCAATGGCCTCCTCAGCTGCGGCACGCACCGCCACCGCGTCACACCCATCGATCTGCTCGCCAGCGAACCCGGCGGCGATGGTCTTCTGCGCCAGCGTTTCGCAGCCAGTCTGCAGTCGCAACGGCACCGAAATAGCCCACTGGTTGTTGGTGGCGACGAACACGACCGGCAATTTGTGCACACCGGCAAAATTCATCGCTTCGTAAACATCGCCTTTCGAGGTGGCGCCGTCGCCGAACATACAAACGGCGACACGCGGTTCCCTCCGCAGCTTGAACGCATAGGCGACGCCTGCAGCATGCGGTGCCTGTGATCCGACGGGAACGCAGAACGGGAAATCGTGGACCGGTCCGGAGAAGCGATTGCCCCGTTCGTCCCCGCCCAAAACAGCAATATCTCCTCCAGTTTGATGCCACGCCAGATAAGCGCGCCATTGTCGCGATAGGAGGGCAACAGCACGTCTTCTTCCCGCATTGCGCGATGCCGACCGACACCGCCTCCTGCCCGAGCGAAACCGCATAGGTCCCGAGCCGGCCGGTGCGCTGCAACGCGACAGCCTTTCTGTCAAAAAGCCGCAGGAGCACCATGGCCCGATAAAGCCCGACGAGCAGCTTGGCATCGGTGGCGAACGCAGGGAGCGGCCGGTCTATAGAGCCGTCTGACGCGAGGTAATTGCGGCGGCGCACCTCGAAGTGCGCGATCACCGGGAGCCCTTCGTTTGCCACCCGTTTGCTGGCCACGGTCTCGCTCCGGGAACGATTTCGCCCCCCAGAGTTCACTTGGTGCTGGTGCCGCGACGTTGCAATACCGTGGCGAGTCGCCTCGGCGCGCAGGGGGCACTGCCGCACTGCGGTTATGGGGCTCCATGCGACATGGAAGCGGCACTGCCACGGTGGTATATCAAACCATGGCGAATGGTCAGGTTGTCCTGGTAACAACTGAACCGCGAGGTGGCGGCACAGCCCTTCGCTCGGTCTATTTCGTGGCCGAGGGAGATCCTGCCAAGGCCGAAGCAATTGTCGCAGCGATCATGGCCCCGAATGAGAGCGTCGAAGCGTTGGGGACGCTTCCCGAAGCCGCTGTCAAAGCGCTCGGATTGAAACCCGGTGACTTCACGCACGGGTGAGCGGCACTTCTCCCGGTACTATCTCTCATACCAACCAACGAGGGTCGCCTCCGCGATGGCGTACTTGCGTGCCGCTCGCTCGACCTCAGGGCAGGACGCATTGGTCTTTGCCGAAAGATGGTCGGTCGAGAGCGCGAGTAGCCGGAAGTGGTAGTGGTGAGGTCCATGGCCATGGGGCGGACACGGGCCGCCATACCCCATTTTGCGAAAATCGTTGACCGCCTGCTTGATGTTCTTGTTCTGCGCGGCACCGAGAGCAAGTTCCGTGACTGCCGACGGAAGATCGTAGGCCGCCCAGTGGTGCCATGTGCCGGCAGGTGCATCGGGATCGTCGCAGAGCAGGACAAAACTCCGCGTTCCCCCCGGCGCGTCCGACCATTGCAAAGGTGGCGAGAGGTTTTCTCCATCGCAGGTGAAGCGCCGTGGAACTGCTGCTCCGTCAGCGAACGCGCTTGAAACGAGCTTCATGGCTCTCTCCATCGGGCTGCGGGAGACATTGGCTCGGGCTTGACGAGTTCCTCAGAGACGGGCTCGACCTCACTAGACCGAACTTCCCCTCGGGATTTTTGTTAGAGCGTTGAGAGGATTTGAGAAGTTTGGATCGGGCTGATTTTGTAGGCATGTAAATGATGATTTTTGGCTTGCGAATGGCAGGTTTCCGTGATTCGATTCCGGCATGTTCGTCGCCCGCATTCCCAACCGCAACTCACCGCCCGCGATCCTGTTGCGCGAGAGCTATCGCGAGGGCGACAAGATCAAGTCGCGCACGCTGGCCAACCTGTCGCATTGGCCGGATGAGAAGATCGATGCGCTGCGCCGCGTCCTGAAAGGCGAGGAGCTGGTCTCGCCGGCCGAGCAACTGCGGATCGAGCGCTCGCTGCCGCACGGCCACGTGGCCGCGGTGCTCGGCATGGCGCGCCAGCTCGGACTGCATCGCCTTGTCCCGGACAAGCCCAGACGGTTGGCCAGGCTGGCTTTGGCCTTGATCGTGGCACGGGTGATCGAACCGGCCGCCAAGCTGGCCACGGCGCGCCAGCTCAGCGAGGCGACGGCGGCGCATTCGCTGGGCGAACTGCTCGATCTCAGCGCCGTCGACGAGGACGAGCTTTACGAAGCGCTCGACCTGCTCGGCACGGCCCAACCGGGGATCGAGGCGACGCTCGCCAAGCGCCATCTGCATGACGGCTCGCTGGTGCTCTACGATCTCACCTCCAGCTATCTGGAGGGGCGACATTGCGAATTGGCGCGGCATGGTTACAGCCGCGACGGTCGTTCCGACAAGCTGCAGATCGTGTTCGGCTTGCTGTGCGCCGCCGACGGCTGCCCGGTGGCGGTGGAGGTGTTCGAAGGTAACACCGCCGACCCGAGCACGCTGGCCGCGCAAGTCGACAAACTGAAGGCCCGCTTCAAGCTGTCGCGTGTGGTACTGGTCGGCGATCGCGGCATGATCACCAGCGCCCGTATCGAAGCCGATCTGATGCCGGCCGGGCTCGATTGGATCACCGCTCTGCGGGCGCCGGCGATCCGCAAGCTCGCCGAGGACGGCGGCCCGCTGCAATTGTCGCTGTTCGACGATCGCGATATGGCCGAGATCACGTCCCCCGACTTCCCCGGCGAGCGCCTGATCGTGTGCCGCAACCCGGATCTGGCCGACGAGCGTCGGCGCAAGCGCGGCGAGTTGCTGGCGGCGACCGAGAAGGATCTCGCCCGCGTCAAGGCCGCCGTGCAGCGTCAGCGCAACCCCTTGCGCGGCGAGGATGAGATCGGTCTGAAGGTCGGCGCCGTGCTGGGCAAGCGTAAGATGGCCAAGCACTTCCACCTCGCCATCACCGACACTTCGTTCGACTTCAGTCGGATCGAGGATGCCATCGCCAACGAAGCGTCGCTCGACGGCTTCTATGTGCTACGGACCAACGTGCCGGCCGAGAACCTCGACACCGCCGCCACGGTGCGTGCCTACAAGAGCCTGGCCCAGGTCGAACGCGCCTTCCGCACCATCAAGACCGTCGAACTGGAGGTGCGCCCGATCCACCATCGCCTCGCTGGCCGCGTGCGCGCCCACGTCTTCCTCTGCATGCTCGCTTATTACATCGTCTGGCACATGCGCCGCGCGCTGGCCCCGATCCTGTTCGACGATCACGACCGCGAGGCCGCCGACGCCGCGCGCGTCTCGCCCGTCGCCAAGGCCAGAGTCTCGGCCGCGGCCAGAACCAAGGCTAATCGCAAGCACACCCACGATGGCCGGCCCGTGCACAGCTTTCGAACGCTGTTGCAGGATCTCGCCACGCTCACACGCAACATCGTTCGCATCGGTCAGGACGCCCCGGCCGCTATGCTCACAAGTCCAACCCCACTACAACAAGACGTCTTCAATCGGCTCGGCATTCCTATCGCCCCATAATGTAGGCAGACGCGCCGTCACGCCCGCTGGAATTACACGCCAGCTCAAATGCTTACGTCGCTACTCAAGGGGAAGTTCGGACTAGATCGGCTGCGCTGAGGATGAGGTTCGCAGACGACATCGCCCGCGAGCGCGATCGGATCGCGGCGGTATAGCTTGATTTTGCCCAGCGCGGAATCAGTAATGTCTGCTCAAATCGGGAATTCGTTGGGCATGCCCAAACTCAACCCGGTGTAAAAGGGTATCCTTGGGCAGTGGAGGCAGAGTGACGCCCGAAATGCGTGAAAAACCCGCTGCAGAATAGACTGCCATGCGCCCCATCTTCAATCCGAGCCTTGTCAACGGTCGCTGCGGAGACCCGACGGTCTATGTGGAGACGCTGTTCGAAAAGCACAGTCTGCTGTTCGATGTCGGAGAAATCGCCTCACTGTCAGCGCGGAAGATACGACGCGTCGACCAAATCTTCGTCTCGCATGCGCATATCGACCATTTCGTTGGCTTTGATCATCTGCTCCGTTTGCTCGTGGGACACGAGAAAACAGTACAGCTTTACGGCCCGGCCGGCTTCGCCGAGCGCGTCTTTCACAAACTTCAGGCCTATCGGTGGAATCTGGTCGAAAATTATCCTTGCGATCTCGTTTTCGCTGTGAGCGAACTCGAAACGCAGAATTCCATGTCTACCACGCGGTTCCGGCTGAGGCGGGCCTTTGCCGCGGAGCCGTTAGTCTCACGCAAAACCCTTGCTGGCGTCCTCTGCGACGAACCGACACATCGCGTGTCAGCCGCGATCCTCGAACACGGCACGCCCTGCCTTGCTTTTGCGCTGCGCGAGGCGGCGCATGTGAACATCTGGAAGAACCGATTGTCGGAGCATGGGCTTCCCGTTGGTCCGTGGTTGCGCTCGCTCAAGCAGGCCGTTGTCGAGCGTCGCGCGGACGATCATTTGATCCGTATCGACGGATCGGCGACCTCGGACGATCGTCTTGTCCCGCTTGGCAGCCTGCGTGATCTCCTGACGGTCACTGTCGGCCAGAAAATTGCCTATGTTACCGATGTCGCCGACACGCCGGCCAATCGTGCCGCCATCACAGCGCTCGTTCAGAATGCGGACATTCTCTTCATCGAGGCGGCATTTGCGGAGGCCGACGTCGCATTGGCGAGGAACCGGGCCCATCTTACAACCATGGCTGCAGGAGAAATTGCGCGCCAAGCCAATGTGCGCCGCGTCGAGCCGTTTCACTTCTCTCCGCGCTATGCGGGAGACGAGGTGCGGATGCTGGCCGAGGTGATGACGGCGTTCAGAGGATCTCACGCCTGACGCGAAGACTAGTGTCCAATATCACTTCTAGTGCGGTGGATTTGACATTCGCCATGACTGCTTCGCTGAGCCAAGGTAGCGAATGTCAAATCCACCGCACCAGGCGGTAATTGATGGCCGAGGAACGACATCTGGCGGCTGGGCATCGGAAATCGGTGCGGCTCTTTCTATGCGGAGATGTCATGTGCGGCCGCGGCATCGACCAGGTGCTGGCGCATCCCTGCAGCTCCGAGATTTACGAACGCCACGTGCGAACGGCGGAGACTTACGTGCTGCTCGCCGGGCAGGCGAACGGGCCCATTTCGCGGCGCAACGGGTCGTCCTACGTTTGGGGCGCTGCACTGGACCAATTGGAGCGCATGCAGCCGGACGCGCGGATCATCAATCTCGAAACGGCTGTGACCCGCAGCAATGACCGGGCGAACAAGGGCATCAACTACCGCGTGAGCCCCGAGAATGCAGAATGTCTCGTGGCTGCCAAGATCGACTGCTGTGTATTGGCCAACAACCATGTGCTCGATTGGGGCCGCGCCGGCCTGCTGGAGACGCTGACTGTTCTGCAGAAACTCAACGTCAAAGCGACGGGCGCAGGACGCAACGATCACGAAGCGCGCGCACCTGCAGTGTTGAACCTTGCCAAAGCAAGGCTCCTGATCTTCTCGTTCGGATCGACATCGAGCGGCATCCCGTTCGGGTGGGCTGCGACGCCCGACGCTCCGGGCGTCAACTTGCTGCCTGACCTATGCGAGGTAAGCGCGTTGCAGGTCGCCAACCAGGTCATGGCACTCAGGAGGCCGGGCGATCTCATCGTCGTTTCGATCCATTGGGGATCCAACTGGGGATATCACATTCCGGACGAGCAGAAGGTCTTTGCACGGGCGCTCATCGATCAGGCGGGCGTGTCGATCGTTCACGGGCATTCTTCGCATCATCCGAGAGCAATCGAAATCTATCGAGATCGTCTCATTCTCTATGGCTGCGGTGATTTTCTGAACGACTATGAAGGGATCCGTAGTTACGAGCGCTACCGTGACGACCTGGCGTTGATGTATTTCGCCGACCTGGATCCGGCCAACGGAAACCTCCATGCGCTCAAACTGGTTCCCCTGCAGATCAAGAAATTTCGTCTCTCCATTCCATCGCGGCAGGACATTGAATGGATCCGGAATACACTGGATGGGGAATGTCAGCAGTTCGGAACAAGAGTCATTTTTGATGCCGAACGGCAGCTTGCACTTGTCGGGCAGAGGGCGACGACTTAACCCTCGTCAGCCTCCCCGGTACCGCTTTTGGCAGACACTCTTGAAAAACTCGAAAATCGAGCGAACGCTAAGATCTCGCAATTCTAAGGCAGCAGCTATCCTAGACTCGGAGAACCTCTCTAGAGCCGATACCAGGATCGCCGGCTGGAATGGCGCGGTAGCCGCTCGAAGCTGCCAGCCATTCCAAGAGGTACTGCGAGAGCGTATGGTGGTCCGATTACCCGCTGAACCTGGAGGCAGTCATGCAGTTCAGGACAACCGGACTACTGTTGCTCGGCGCGATGGCGCTTCCCGTCTCCGGGACCGCACAAACCGCGCCCGCTCCACCGGCAATTACACGAACGGTGGTCGCTGCAACCAAACTGCCGACCGTCACGGACGTGCCGCTGCATTTCAAAGCGGTGAGCATCACCCTTCAAGCGGACGAGAAGTGCGGCGTCTCGGCGGCCGACGGCATCCTCTACCAGCTATCAGGATCGACCGAGGTCGCGCTCGATGGCGAGGCTAAAATGCTCAACGCCGGCGAGGGGCTATTCATCGCTGGCGGAAAAGCCGCGGCGCTAACGGCGGGCGGCGGAGAGCCATCTACTTTCCTCCATTTTTTCCTTGCTCCCGCTTTGGATTTGGGTCGGCCTGTCGAGACGGCACCTGCCGCCGTGATAGAGCTATATCGGACCGCGACTCCAATCCCCGACCTGCAGCCAGGGGGTTATGATCTCAATCTCACGCGAGTTACATTTCCGGCGCGGATGCCCTCCAACCCGCCGCACCATCGCTCAGGAGCGGCTCTGTACTATATTATTTCCGGCACCGGAGCGAACACGATCGACGGCAAGACGGAAGCAAGGGGACCAGGTTCCTTGATCTATGAACCGTACGCGCTCGTGCACCGATGGGGAAACCCGGGCAACGAGCCGTTGGTATTTTTGGCCTTCAACATCAATCCGGAAGGTGTGGCAGCTGTGCTTCCGGGCGGACCGGAAAAGAAACAATAGCTGACGGCGGGCCGCCCACAGCATCCGGACGGCCGTTCGCATGAATTGGCGAATCTTAATCATGGTGGCAACGAACGATCGCACCGTCACCGTGTTCGGCGGAACCGGTTTTCTCGGCCGCCGCATCGTTCGGCATCTGCGCTCTCACGGATTTCCTGTTCGGGCCGTGTCAAGGCATCCGGACCGGGGGCACAGACTGTTTGGTCCCGATGATCCGCAGCTTCAATCAGTGTGGGCCAACATTCACGACGAGCGGTCAGTCGCGGATGCGCTTGCCGCCGCCTGTGGCGTTGTAAACGCGGTTAGCCTTTACGCCGAGCGCGGACAGGAGACTTTTCATTCCGTTCACGTCGAGTCTGCGCAACGGGTCGCGGCTCAAGCACGTCGTGCCGGTGTTGATCGGCTCATTCACATTTCAGGAATTGGCGCCGATGCCGGCTCACGATCGCGCTACATCCGAAAACGCGGCGAAGGCGAACTGGCGGTCCGGTCCGCCTTCGGCGATGCACTTTTCGTCCGCCCGGCAGTGATGCTCGGACCAGACGATGCGTTTCTCACTACCATCCTTGAGCTCCTCCGCCGACTTCCGATCTATCCGATGTTTGGGCGCAGCCTGACCAGATTGCAGCCGGCCCATGTGGAGGATGTTGCGGAGGCAATTGGCCGGGTCATGCGGCAAGCGGAGATGCCTTCAACAATCTTCGAGTTCGGTGGCCCGCGCGTCTACTCTTACGAGGAGTTTCTTGGAGCCGTTGCGCGCCAGGCTGGACTTGCGCCCCGACTGGTTCCAATCCCGTTTGCCGCCTGGAATGCACTCGCGTGGGTCTCCGAAATGTTCCCAAGCCCGCTCCTCACGCGCAATCAAGTGGAACTGATGCAAATCGACACCGTGTCATCGCCGGATTTGCCTGGATTTGCCGAACTTGGGATTTAGCCGCAGTCGGTCGAGGCGATACTCCAGAAGATGCTGTCGAATTGCGGGTGAAGGAGGCTACTCGGTTAATCCGTTCAACGGCTGACGGTTCAGCGCGACATCCGCCCGCATTCAGCCACTGGATGTCCGAGAGGGATCAAATGCGCCGTTTTGAGCCCAGGCCGGCCACTTCCGTTGATCCCTGATGAGCAGATGAGCCGGCATGTCTCAAACCTGCACAAAGGCGGAAGTGATCCCGACTCGCGGCGTCGCGAAACGGCGATTGTGCAACACATCGAGAATGGCTCTGTTAAGCCGCTTCCTTGCTTAAGGGGAGTGGCCGCCGCGCCGGCCCCTCCCCATTTTGGCTGCGGGGGGCGGGGGGACGAGCACGTCCTCGTGTGCCATCGGAGACGGGCAATGACCATAAGAACCTTTTGCACGCTTGCCGCCGCCATCTTTGCCCTGATCGCGCTTCTGCAGTTGATCCGGATTGTGATGGGGTGGTCCGTCACCTTGAATGGCGTCGATGTGCCGTTCTGGGCGAGCTGGATTGCCGTCACCGTGGCGAGCGCGTTGAGCTTCGTCGGCTTCCGCGCCGCGATGCGCAGCTAAAGGCTGGCAGAGCCCGCCCGGGCCGATCTGTCGCCGGCGGCGCCCGCGTTGATTCCGCCATTCGGAGGTTCGATCCCTCCCGCCCCAGCCAACTGATATTGCTCGTCAAATCGCCGTCACCGTTGCTCCATTTGGAAAGAGCGGATCCAGCTGTCCGTTTTGAAGAGAGATCGGGCAGCGGCGGCAGCACGGTGAGGCCGTTGGCGATTGATGATCAACTCAGCGTTCGCAGCTTGCTGCTGTTTGATGATGGACGCCTGAGGCTTGCCGTTCCTTCGCTTCGTAGTATTCAGCTGAGAACTTAATTGACCATCGCGCGAAGAACGAACGCAATTCCTGAGTGGGCTTCTCGACGCGGAAATGTTTTGCGACATGCGCCTCGCGCAACCACCTCACCGCCGATGTGAGGCCGGCGGTGTGCTCGAGCCTCTCAACCGCCGCGATTCCGGCGATCTCTGCCTGCCGATAGCGAAGGCCGACTTTTCTGATCACATACACGCGCTTGATGATTTCGTAGCCCTTGAAGACGAGCTGAACGAGTGGATGTTTTTTGGCCTGCGGCCAGGCTGCCGGATAGACCGGTAGCACCAAAAGCTTGCTCTTCGCGATGACCGTTGCGAGCGGATGCAAGAGTTGCATCCAGGCTGGCCAGGACGTGACCTTGGCAAGCAATATCGCGTGCATCGCCGTTGCAGCTCCGAAAGAGATCGGCAGCCAAAGTACCGCGCACAGGATCACGAGCAATGCGGTGTTCGGCGTGAGATGCCGGCATTTTCTGAACACCCATGCCATGCCGTCTTCAAAGGCATTGTGTACGGCTTGCTCGAACGCCCGATAGTTAATCTTCCGCCGGAACCACAACCAGTTCCGACGAATCGATCTACTCCACTGTCGACGCTTCGCCTCGGATAGGGGAAGGAAGCGCACCGCGCCGTCTATGACAGTAACGATGACATCGCCGAGAACCTTGGCCGCGAAGAGCGGAAGCCAGACCATCTGCATTGCCAAAGGGAAGGCGTAGTCAAGCATCCGCATCAAGATCGAAAGAACGAAACGCAGGATTTTGTTTGTGGCGAGCGTGATAACAACAAGTGGGATGATAATCACATCGTCGAGGGCACCGCGGAAGCGGCTTTCCTCGGTCCATGCCGGGTGACGACCATCGGTCACTGTGCAACGTCCGGGCTGAATGCCTGCTCAAATTAGCATATTGCAAGCTCAAGGGGGGCCTTAGGTACCAGTCGTTGGGCGCCAGCGAGCACTCCGCAAAAAGGGGCAAGACGCGACCTCGCGGGAAGGGCAGCTATTGGCGCGAAGCGGAAATTGGAGCTGAAGACGAGGTCGCCTAAGGGGTATTTTGGCCGATTCCGGCGTCTCCGCCGCAGGTCCGGTTCCAGGATGATTCCGGACACGCCGGTTCGAGACTGATGATGCCGCAACGGTCTTTGCTCAAGCAGGCCAGTTCGCATGACCCGCGTTAACCCTGTCTCTGATCTTGTCCCCGTAACCGCGCCGGCTGGTTCACTTCTGCCGCTAAGCCGCCTTACTGGACGTTTGCAATTGATCTCCGATTTTCGGGAGCTTATTTCCGGCAGGCTTTGAACGAGGCTTCTCGTTCGGAAAGCGTGAAATCAGATGAGAGCCGCTCTCATCCTTGTTGGCTTCGGTACACTCGCGGTGATGGAGCTTGAGACATCGCCGCGCATGACAAAGCCTGTGAACGAGCCGCCCGTTCAGGCGACCGTCGGGTTACGCGCCTCACACGATACGCTGACGACGGCAGACCGGCTCGATACCCCGCACATGCAATTTGAAGCGCCTCCGCGGCCGGTTTCCTCGAGCGAACCGATGCCTTCGCCGGATCAAACAGCGACTGATGCGCAAGAGCCTTTGCAGATCATCGAGCCACACAAGCGCACCGCAAGCGGGGGAAAATCCGCGGTCATGCTGCCCAGACCTCGGCCCGGGCAGGGAACTTCCAAGGCAATTGCGAATGCCAAGCGCGCCAAACCGGTCGCGGAGGTCAAGCCCTGCCGGTCAGGTGTCTTCGATGGCCTATTCAAAGCATTGAACCTGTCAACGGGATGTCAGACCTAGCCCCACGATTCTTCTGCATCGGAGAGATGGCCGACGGCAACCCGCGGCTCCTCGCGCATGCGTCAGGGCAAACAAGCCGTGCCGACGAAATCCGGTCGCCTCGCCCGGACGAGCGCGGGTCGGTTGTCGCCGCGCGGAACTGGCTGTCGGCGGAGTCCATTACGCTCGCTCTTGGAATGGCGCTAGGCTTGGCTTTCGTCGCAGGTTTCGTCCTGTTTCGCGACGCTCATTTGAAGGGGAAATCGATCGACAAGACGACCGCCAAGGCATTGGTCGAGCGCATCATCATAGCCGAGTCCAATGGTGACCCGAATGCCAGGAACAAGCGGTCGAGCGCGACCGGCGCCGCCCAGTATCTCGATGACACGTGGCGCGAAGCCGTTCGAAGGCACCGACGCGATCTGATCCAGGGCCGCAGCGACAAGGAAGTGTTGGACTTGCGGCGAGATGCCGAGCTTGCGCGAGAGATCGCCACACGGTTGGTCGAGGAGTATGCCGCGATGCTGAACAGGCGCGGTCTGCCGATCACGCCCGGTTCTCTCTATCTGGCCCATTTCGCGGGACCGGCAGGCGCCGTGGCGCTCTTGTCCGGCGCAGAAAGTGCCGATGCTGCGTCCCTTATGGCCGCCGCTGACGTGACGGGTCGGACCACACGCGAAAAGCTGGTCAACGCCAATCCGTTCCTCAAGATGCTGACGGTCGGCGATATCAAGAGCTGGGCCGATCGCAAGATGGCAGTAGGAATTTCGGCGGGGCGCTCGTGAAGGCCACGCTGCATGCGTTTGTGGCTCCGGCGTTTGATAGAGTACCGCAGTTCCGGGGCAATAAGGCGATACGCCGGCGCGCCAGCATCTCCTACGTGACTGAACAGTTCAGCAGCACAATTGGCGACCCACGAAGCGCGCCCTTGATATCGGTCAGCCAGCTCGCGAGCGGACAATCCGCGCGTCATGCGGGCCTGGTTCGCGTCGCGCGTCTCGGGATCGGTAAAAAACCGCACGCCACACGTTTCCGGCCCGAACAACTACCCTTTTTGCCGCCTTCCAAACTGCGAGAGATTCGACCATGTCCATCATGGCTCGCCAATACCGATATCCCCACGCGAAGGCCGGGATCGACAGCAGCTTTTCCTTGTTCAACTGAAATAGCCGTTCCACGACGGTAAGCTTCAGGACTTCCGCTGCAATAAAAATGACCGCGCCTGCGAAGAAATGCCCGGTCCCGATCAAATAGCCGCTCAACGGTTTGGCCGGCTCGAGGATGAGCACCGGCACCGCAAAAAGGGCAAGCGAAGGATATGGCGGCAAGGAAGTGATCCAGAGCCGTACGCGCTCAAGCAGCCTCTGTCTGGCAATCCATGCTGTGATCGGCCGCGTGACATAGGAAAAGATGCCGTCGATGATGAAGTAGACGAGCGCGATCACGAAAATCGGTGAGTACCAAACGCGGTTCATGATGCCTCCGCCGTATCAAAGCGGGCGCCAAGGATGTGTTCCCGGAAACCGGCTGGGGAAACTTGGGAACCGGGAACAAGTCCCGTGCATGGGAGCACCGTGATGAAGCCACCGAACGCGACATCGCGGCCAGCAGAAACTCCGCGATATCGTTTCCGCCACGCCGGACTCACGCGGCCACCGCATCAATTGAGTGGCGTATCACCTGGCGCACCTCCGCATTCGACAGGAATAGGTCGTGGTTGATAACGCCCCAGCCCGCCTCGGAAGCATCGACCACGCGCACCCCGAGCCCTTCGATGGCGGTCTTCTCGGCAGCGCCGACCCGTGTCATCCCACCAGCGATTTGCCCCGACAACGCCAGCGCGCGGTCGTTCGTCGCGGCGATGACGGTGATCTTGCGCGAAAGCGGACCGATGCGGTTGATCGACGACGAGAACACGTCCATGTCGATGTCCGGCGCGGCGAACACCACGGCCCCGATCTTACCCGCAACGGTGTCACCATATCGCGCATAGAGCTGGCGCAGGCTTTCGAGCGTCAGCATGGTGCCCATGCTGTGCGCGACGATGTGGACGCGGCCGGCGCTTGAGCTCGCCACGACAGACTGGAGCACGCGTTCGAAGCCATCGCGGGACCACATTGCGCTGTCGCGGTCATAGGCGTAGTCGAACAGTCCAGCCTTCGAGGGCCAGGAGAATACCATCGTCTGGCCGCGGAACCTGATGCCATCGGAGAGATGCGCGGCATCGAGCGCCGCTGTCTCGAACGTCTGTTTGAAGCCGTGCACGTAGATCAGGACGTCTGGTCCGCCGTCGGCCTGCGCGACAAAACTGCTGACCTCGCCCGACATCGGCTCGACCCCATCAAGACGCCAATCGCCAAGCCCGGCTGCAGCCAGAGAAAAACGGCTGTCACCAGGCGGCACGAGCTTCGCTCGTGCGACGGTCATCGTAGAAGCCCGCTCCGGCCCGAACCACGGCTTCGCCCGGCCGCCGTTCACTGGCTTGCGCGTGGTTGCGACGAGCAATGTAGGGTCCACCGAGAGCGACGAAGCGTCGTAGCGTGCGCCGGTAGCACCCAAGCTGGCGCATCCGCCCAGCGCGACAACGCAGGCTGAGGACGCAAGCCCGCCAAGGAGTGCACGGCGAGACGCAATCACTTCGTGTTGCAGCAAAGGTCGGATGATCACGCAGAACCTTCAGGAACTGCCCCCTGGAGGAGCCCGCCCCCTGCACGTTCCTGAATGATGATGGCGGCGAGAAAAGGGCGGGTCGCCCCACGCCGCTTTTTCCAAATGCGGATTGAAATAGTTGAACAATCAAACTGATTTTGATTTCGCCATTCGAATGTCTGATCCGTTGCGGCCCAAATAGGGCGTAAGGCGCTGAGCTAATGGAAAGAAAACACCTGTGTGTACCGAAAACTAAACACGGGCGTAGTGGTGATGGAGACCGCCAAGGATCGGGGACGATTTGATGCTCCCGGTCCGTTGAACCGGGCGAGAGACCGGTGCATCTTTATCCAATGATCGATGCGTTCTGAGGTCGTTGTAATAGCGTGCGTAGGATCGCAGGATCCGGCGGAGATGGGCCTCGCCGAAAACGACCATGTGATCCAGGCAATCGCGGCGGATCGACCCGATCAGCCGTTCGGCAAAGCCATTCTGCCAAGGTGAACCCGGTGCGGTAGGCTTGTCCCGGATGCCCATGGCGCGCAATCGGCGCGTGACGACGCTGCCATAGATCCGGTCGCGATCTCGGATGAGGAAGTGCGGAGCCTCATCCCAGGGAAATGCCTCGGTGATCTGACGTGCAACCCATTCGGCCGTGGGATTTGCCGTGACGTTGATCCAGATGAGGTCTCTACGGTCTAGCCGGACGATGACAAAGGCATAGAGCAGGTCGAAACCGATCGTCGGGACCACGAAGAAATCCATGGCGGCAATCTCCGGCGCGTGGTTGCGCAGGAAGGTCCGCCATCCCTGGCTGGGCGGCTCCCGTCGTTTCACCATGTACTTGGCGACGCTCGGCTGCGCGACCTCGAACCCGAGCTTGAGCAGTTCGCCGTGAATGCGCGGCGCACCCCAAAGCGGATTTTCGACGCTGATCCGCCGGATCAACACGCGCAGCTCGGTGTTGATCCGCGGTCGGCCTCCTGACGACCGCGATTTCCAGCGCCAGTAGTGCCGAAAGCCGACCCTATGCCAACGCACGAGGGTCTCGGGCTTAATGATCGCGAGAACCTGCAGGATTGATGGAAACCAGCGATACAGCTGGATAAAGAACCAGCTGGCCTATCTCGTCATGGTCGCCCACCGGGAGGAACGGCGTGCCTTTGGTGGCGGTACTCGCGTTTTGGTGGCAGTGGTCGCGGAGACCCTGCTGGCGGCGCTGATCGCGCCATCAATGATGATCTTTCAGTCCACGGCGGTGGCAGAGATTCTGGTTGGTCGGGATGGAGGCTGGCAGGTTCAGCGGCGCAGCAACGGCGGCCTCACGCGGGACGAGATTTGCCGCAAGTTCACAGTCCCGACGCTGTGTGGGATCGTGATGGCGGTCAGTGCCTTCGCAACCTCCGTGCCGTTGCTGCTCTGGATGTCTCCGGTGATTATCGGTCTCGCGCTCGCCATTCCCATCGGAATCGTTACCTCGTCGCCAACGAGAATAGGACGGCTGTTTGCGACGCCGGAGGACAATCTCTCGCCTGAGGTATTGGTTAGGGCGAGGGAGCTTGCCTCGTCCGGCTTCACCGAGGCGCCCGCCGCGCTCGACGAGCTGCGACGGAACCCTGCGCTGTTGTGGCGACACATCGAATCGCTGCCGCCGCCGCGCCGAAAATCTGGCACGATCGATGTCGATCTCGCGATTGCCCGCGCCAAGATCGAGGACAGCGACAGCTTCGAGGAGCTGTTTGACGAGTTATCTGCGCGCGAGACCCTCGCGGTTCTGAAGAACCGCGTAGTTCTGCGGCAGGTGATGGAAATGACATCTCGTTCAGCGTTGGGCGCGGACCGCGCGCCTAGCTAGCGTGAGTCAGTCAATTTGCGCCAATGGGGCGGTCGAATGTCGGCGTGCGTCTTATCCCAACGATCGACGCGAGTGGATCCGTTCTTGTGACAAGGAAATGCATGCGTATGGACGATGCCACCGTAGTGCATGCGCAGATTTCGAGATCCCGGTCAGACGAAGCTATCGAGACGGGCTGCCATTCGGCGTAAAGAGCATGCATTGGTCCGTCTTCGACGACTGCGCAGGAAAGCAACTCTCCATCTTCGTTCGGTAATGGCGAAACGACGCTTTGCTTCTCGGTGCAACACTTGCTCGCCATCTACGACAGGGCGTCCCATTTGCCTAATTTCATGAAGAAGTGCAGCGCCGTACCACCTTCCCACCATCCGGGGAAATAGTGGTATTTGGCGACCTTGTAGAAGCCGAGCTTCTCGTCGTCGTAGGGCCCGACCCATTCGCTCGCATCGATAGTACCTTTTTCCAATGCCGGATAGATGTCTCCGCCCGCGATCTGCTGCGGGACCGTGCCTTGCTTGGAAAGCGTTTTGCCGGCCCAGCCGCCAATCCGCATTTTAAGCCCGCTGAGGTCTTCCAGGCTGTTGATCTCCTTCCGAAACCAACCGCCCATCTGAGTGCCGGCGTTGCCGCCCAACGGGCGCGCCTAAGCCGCGTCGCATGCGCCTGCAAGCCGGGTCAGGAGGGCACCAAGCTCTGCAACTATGGGCGCCTATGCGGAGTTTACTGGTTGACGGACGCGACGTGGGGCAGATCATGATCAGCGAGGGGCTTGCGGAGCGCTACGTGTGCAGCGCGGCGCGCTGTCCACCGCGCAGATCGTGGTGCGGCTAGCAACTATCGCTCGCGCTTGTCGGCTAATTCTCGCGCAGCTAAGCTCCAGCTCTCTGAGCTGCTCGACCAAAAGGTCCACGATCTCTTCATAGTCAGATCGTGTCATTGAGTGCACGCCGCGCAACGTCATCTGGTCTTGAAGAATGGTCGCCATCATGCTTTGACGCTCAAGGGCCGCCCTCGTCTGAAAAATTGGATCGTCATAAAATCAATCTGAAGTAGATGCTAAAGATGGGCGACACGCAACGGCAATGGCTTCACTTCGGGCTCCGTACAATTACGGGCGACGCTGGCTATGTTGCGCTACGAAGCACGCGTATTCGACATCGAAGCGCTTCGATCCGAATTCGGGTCCTTCGAAACAGTTCGTTAGCTTTCATGTGGCTAGCTGGGAGCGTGCCGATTACCGCCGATTGCGGCACATGGAATGGGAATGCCGGCCCCGGCTGTCCTCCCAACCTGCGGCTGGGGCCGTTTGAACTTGCGCTGCATCGTTCAACCCGGTCCACAACCATGTTTAGAGGCATTGCTATCGCGCTATTTGGGATGAGCATTCTCTCCCAGTTCGATCAGGCGTTCTTTTACGGCCGAAATACTGACGCGGCGTTCAGGCTTGTGCGGGAGATTAGCCGCGGTTTTGGGCTGTAGGTCAGCCGCGCTGCGCTCATTCTGGCGGGGCATACGAGGTCCCTCGACGGCTACTTCTTCAACAGTATTCCCATCGTTCGCGCCATTCGCCTCACTGATCCGGCGTGGCGGCCCAGCTTGGCAGCTATCTTCGATACGCCAGCTCCTGCCCGGGCCAGCTTGGACAATTGCTGGACCTCGCGGTCGGCCCATTGCTTTGGCTTTGGTGCTCTCATGAAGCGGCGCCTGCCACCACTTAACCAGTGCGCCTGGTTGCCGACACTTGGGAAATTTACGGGTTGTGCCTTTCCGCAATCACGAAGGTAACGCCCGATGCCGACGAACCACCACGAGGTCCAACCGGTGGCGGTGGCTGTAGCTGCTCGCGAGATGGCCGTGCGCGCGTCCTGATCTGTTGCGCGGTTGGGGGGCGGATCGGCGTAGGGATAGTTGGCGCGTGGGTGTGGGTAGGTCCGCTATCAAGGGTAGATCGGACCTGCCGTATGCGAGCGCCGGACCGCCGCTTTTGACCCAAACGCGACATTGGCGAGGCAGCATCTATCGGATGCAGAACACTTCAAATAACAGCCGTGGCGTCGCTTGCGACACTTTCGCCCCGCGACACATCGAACGACAGTGACGCACCCAAACCAGCCGTGGGGCGCGGCTCCTGGGGCAAGCCGTCCTGGTCATCCGTTCAAATCGAATGATCGGGACCGCGCCCTCAAAACGCCTCATCGGCTGCGCTTTACACGAGAACGAAAGCCGTTCCGAGCCATCCGGCGAATGCGGGCGGTGTCAGGCCGGGTATGTGAATGACCGAGGCCACGGCCGACGGCCCGGATTTTCGGGCACCACGCACTTTTCCTCCATCCGCTTTGAGTGGTCATAGATCGTGCCGGTGGCGATGGGGCGGGCTTGAAAAACGCTCTCAGCGGCGGCAATCTCGGCCCGACTGAGGCCTCGATCTGGAGAATCTCGGCTTATGCCGATCGATGCGAGGATCGACCATGAAGCAGCGGCTCATAATGTGGCCTGCCGTTGTTGCGGGCGTCGTCTTGGTGCTCGCTGTCGCCTGGGCCGCCATCCTCTGGACCCGCCCGGAGCCTATTCGCATTGCATTCGCCAATTCGCTCTCTGGCCCATCCGCCTCGGCCGGGACGGAAAGCCTGGTCGCGATGCAGCTTGCAATCGACGAGGTGAACGCCAAGGGTGGCGTCAACGGACGGCCGATTGAACTCGTTCTGTTCGACGACGCAAGCAATCCAGCCGTGGCGCGCGCGAATGCGCAGGCGATCGCCGACAGCCCATGCGTCGCTGTGCTCGGACATTATCTCAGCTCCGCGTCGCTCGCGGCAGCGCCGGCATATAAGGATGCGCGGATTCCGGCGCTCACGGGAAGCGCGGCCGCCGACGATCTGACATCCACCAATGATTACTATTTTCGCGCGCTGGCGCCGGTCTCAGCACAGGCGCGCTCGATCGCGGAACATCTGCGCGCCGTGATAAAGGAGCCAAAAGTCCGTCTCGTTCACACGCGCGATTCCTACGGCAAGAGTTTTGAGCGTGGATTTGCGGCGGCCTATCCGGCGGAGCAGTTGCGTGTGTTCGGACTGGACGTCGCAGTCGGTCAGATCGGATTGATGGATGGGCCGCTAGACGCTGCCGCGCAGGAGCCCGGACCCGGCGTTATCGTCGTCGGCGCGGCACCCGATTTTAGCGCAGACATCGTCAAGGCGCTGCGCCGCCACGGCATCAAGGGAACGATCATCGCATCCCAAGGCGCGGCCCGCGAAAGCTATTTGCAAAATTTCGCCAACGAGCCCGAGGAAAAAGCGCATCCGGGTTTCTTCAGCGAGAATCTGTATGCCGCTTCATCGTTGATGTTCGACAGTGCCGGCGTGGCGGCGCAGGCCTTTGCCGCCGACTACAAAGCGAAAGCGGGAACCTCGCCAAGCTGGGTTGCCGGCGGCGCGTATGACGCCGCGCGCCTGATGATCGATGCGCTGAAACGAGCTGCCGTACATCGCCGGTTTATGGGGCAGGGGATTCAGAAACGATCCGACAGCAAGGTTGCGGATCGCGACCGAGTGCGCGTCGCACTGGCCGCGATCGACAGTCCGAAATCGGCGGTCGTCGGACTAACGGGGCGGCTCTATTTCAACGCGAACCGCGACATTCCGCGCCCGATCCGAATGGGTTTCTTCCATTACGGTCGGTTCGTCACGGCGCCGCAGCAACTCGTGCGCATCGATCAGCCTGATGGAATCGATCTCACCGCGGAACAGGAGAAGGGCCATGTCATCGCGTTCGAGGATCGGCGCTACTGGATTCAGCGCGTCGTTTATACCGGCATCGACATCATTCGCGTCAGCCGGATCGACGTGAAGCAAAATTCGTTCAACGTCGACTTCTATCTCTGGATGCGGTTCGCTGGCGACGATGAGGCGCAGACGCACGTCGAATTCCCGGCATTGCTGGATCGCGGGGCGTTCGATCCAGCTCGGCCGATTCAGGCTGGACAGGAAGACGGCCTGAGCTACCGGCTCTATCGCATCAACGGCGATTTCAAGGCCCGTTTCGATCTCCATGATTATCCATTCGACACGCAGCAATTGCATCTACATTTCCAGAACACGGAACAGCGGCGGGAACTCATCACCTATGTCATCGATCGGTTCGGCTTGCGCCTCGCCGACGACGGAAGCTCGCGGGCCGAGGACGGGGCCTATTCCGGACTTCCGCTCTGGCGATTTCTCGGACTGAACTATTTCGTCGAATCCCTGTCCAGCGGATCGACGCTCGGAAAGGCGTCTTTGTTTGGTGCCGAGGCAAGGACGGAATTTGCAGGCTTCGATGCGGCCATCATGCTGCGCCGCAGCTCCGCCATCTACATGCTGAAGAACCTGCTGCCGCTGTTTCTGCTCGTGCTCGTCGTATTCGCGACGCTGTTCTTTCCCGAAACCATGTTTCGTGAACGGGTGACGATCCCAGTGACCTCGATCCTGGCGAGCGCGGTGCTGCTCGTAGCGGTGAACAGTCAGATCGGCGATGTCGGATACACGGTGGTGGTCGAAGAGATGTTCTACATCTTCTTCGTACTATGCCTGATGGCGATATTGGCGGGCTACCGACATGAAAAACTTCGGGACGCTGGCCGAAAGCGCGTCGCTGTTGTTTTGGATCACGTAGCGCAGGTCATTTATGCCGGGACGGTGCTCGCTATCATCGTCGTGCTCTACCGGCGTTATGCCGTGTGAGGCAAGCGTGGATACCTCGCCGGCCCGCCACACCTTCTTGAATTCGCAGCATGAGTCCGGATCTGTGCAGGTTTTCGGATGCCGGCATGCCGAGACCATCCCCACGCTCGGACAGCCGGCGCCCGAAAAGCGCCAAGGCACGAAATCGCGGGATGTGGGGCACCGACTGTGCAGCGGGTGCTATGGGGATTTGGCTTCGGCGTGAGTGTTGCGGAAGTTGAGCTGATGGTGGCGATCGGATCGCTTTAGCTCGAATCTTGGGCGTGCGTGCTGGCGCGAGCGAGCGGATCGCAGGTTGCTCGACAGGATTTGCGGCGCGATCACGGGCCAGTCTTGCTGATCGGCGCAAGTGGATGTGCTGCCGGGCGAGAGCCGGCCAAAATGGTGCGCTTCGGTGCGGTGCTGGATCAGCGATGACAGCATCATGAGGTGTCGATTCTGATCGCGGCCGGCGTGGGCGTGGGTCGGTGCTTTGGCTCGCTGCCGCGCGCGAAGGTCTCGATGACGAACATGCGTCCGCCGCAGCAGGGGCACGGTCGTGGCAGCATGCGGGGTTCGTCGGCCGCTGGGGCCTCTGAGGCATTTTGCTGTTCGGAGCGGATCGGCACGGCGAGCAGTTCGCGCGCCCGCGCGATGTTGGCGGCGCGGCTGCCACTGGCCAGCAGTCCGTAGTGCCGGATGCGGTGGAAGCCCCCGGGCAGCACGTGCATCAGGAAGCGTCGGATGAACTCGCGGGTCGACAGCGTCATGGTCTGATAGCGGCCAGGCCCCTCGATCCGGTAATTCTTCCACCGGAAGGTGACGCCGGTGTGGTCGGCCGCGATCAGGCGGCGATTGGAGATGGCGACCCGGTGGGTGTAGCGCGACAGATAGGCGAGCACGGCCCTGGGGCCGCCGAATGGCCGCTTGGCATAGACCACCCCATCGATCTTGCGCAGCGGCGCCAGATACGCCTTGAAGGCTCTGATGTTATCGAGGCGGGCGTGGACGCCGAAAAACTTGAGACGTCCGGCCCGGTGGGCGGCGACGAGCTTGGCCAGGAACAATCCCCGGAACAGGCACGAGAGAACCTTCACGGGCAGGATAAAGTCTGTCCTGCACGGTACCCACCGCGTGCCATCAATGGAGATGCCGCCGCCCGGCACGATCATGTGGACATGGGGATGATGCGTCAGCGCCGAGCCCCAGGTGTGAAGCACCGAGGTGATGCCGATGCGGGCGCCGAGGTGCTTGGGATCGGCCGCGATGGTAGTCATGGTCTCGGCCGAGGTCGTGAACAGGATGTCGTAGATCACGGCCTTGTTCTGATAGGCGATGTCCGCGATGGCGGCCGGCAGCGTGAACACCACATGAAAGTACGGCACCGGCAACAGATCGGCCTCGCGCGCGGCGAGCCATTCCTTGGCAGCGGTGCCCTGACACTTCGGACAATGGCGATTACGACAGCTGTTGTAAGCGATGACCGTGTGCGGGCAATCTTCGCAGCGCGCCACATGGCCGCCGAGCGCCGCCGTGCGGCAGCGCTCGATGGCCGACATCACCTTCATCTGGTCGAGGCTGACGTGACCGACATTGGCACGACGCCACGCCGCTCCGTGGTCGCGGAAGATATCCGCGACCTCCAGCACCGGGCGAGACATGACCGCTGGCCGCTACGTCGGCGGCTGGTCTTTCCTGTTCTTCTTCGGCTTCTTGCAAGGCTGCGACAGCAGGTCGAGCGGGCTCTTGATGCCAGCGATCATGCCGGTGGCGACGCGGGCGTAGCGCGCCGTCGTGTCCAATTTGTCGTGCCCCAGTAGTCACGATTCATAATGCACCTCGGCTAACTCATTGAAAGTCAAGGACCCGCTGCGTGGTATTTTGTGTTAGCGGAGGCTTCCGACGCTTTCCCTTGGCGAAACCTGCCAAGTCCTCGGCCCTGATCACCCAAGGCGCGCCCGCGCAAGCTTGTCGGCCTTTGATGTCGCCGCGGCGGAGCATACGCAAGGCCGTCATGTTGCAGACGCCGATGAGTTTTGCTGCCGCTTCGAGCGTAATTTCGCCGCGCTCCGCCCACTCGCCGTCGCGGAAGACGGCGATGTCGTGGTGATTGCGGAAGCCGCACACGCGCTCTTGCGTCCAGGCATTGCCGTGCCCGGTCTCCACGCCAGCGCGATTGAGCAGGCGCGCGATCTGCCGATCGGGCATCAGCCGCGCCAGCTCACGCACGAGTGCGATCGTGTCGTCGGGGATGCGTGGATTGTGCCGGCCGGCCGCATTCAGTCGCTGTTTGACTTGCAGTTGGGTATGATCGCCGCCTTGCCAGTGCAGGACCGCATGGATGATTGCGCCGTCCCTGCGCACGACGATCTCCGTGAGTGCCGCGCGAAGGATACGCTTGCGCGTTGCGGCGGTTGCAGCGGGATGCAACCAGGCGCGCTCCAGATCAGCACCGAGCGCCACCAATTGCTGGCGCTCCGGCTCACCGAACGGCGGCGGACGGCGCGCAATCAGGGCGGCGATCTCTCCTTCAAGCTTTGCGACAGCCTGCAATGCCTCGTTCCAGCGGCGCTCCAGCTCGCCGGCGACCAGCCGGTTTGCCGGGTCGACGGCGTCGTACTGTCGGCGCGCGTGCGCGGCTTCGTAGCGCGCCTGCTGCAGCGACAGCTCCAGCTGGCGCTCGGCCGCGGTCGTCGTGCTCGATTGCGCCTTGATCGCTTTGAGTGCTGCCTCGGCGCCGAGCGGCTTCAGCACGCGCAGGACCTCGTTACTGATCGCTGCGTCGATGCTCAAGCCGCTGATCGAAATGCAGCGCGCGGCACCGTGGTTCGTACGCGCACCGTAGCAATTGTAGCGGCCGATCTTGCCGCTGTAGTGCACATGGAGCTTGCGGCCGCAGTGGCCGCATCGCAGCAGTCCGGGCAGCAGCAACTCGCCTTTACGAGCTGCTCCGCGAGCGAGTGCGCTGCTCATGCCGGTCGCATTGTTGGCGATCACCTCGAGGTTGTGCTCGAACTCGTCCCAGGTGATGTAGGCCGCGTGGTGATCCTTGATCAAGACATCCCATTCCGCCATGGGCTTTTGCACACCACGCCGGACATGCTTGCGTCCACCTTTGACACTCACACGGCTCGTCGTGCGCCCGAACGCGTAGGCACCTGCATAGATCGGATTGGTCAGGATGTTGTGCACGATGTTGTAGGCCGGCAGTCGCCACACGACGCCGTGCGCCTCTCCTTGGCGCGACTTGACCGGCAGCTCGATGCCCTCCTCTCTCAGCCAGATGTGCACCTGTCTAGCACTTTGCAGCTCGGCGAACTTGGTGAAGACCAGCTGCAGGGCGTCCTGCACGCGTTTGTCCGGATTCTTCTCTATGCGATCGCGACCGATCTTCACATAGCCGGCGGCGACACCGAGGACCAGCGCGCCGCGGCGCGCCTTCTGCTTCAGCGCTTCCTGCGAGCGGTGGCGGAACATCGAGAGTTCAAGCTCGCTCATCGTGCCCTTCATGCCAAGCAGCAGCCGATCGTTGGGATGGCGAGGATCGTAGATTCCGTCCTCGTCGACGATGAGCGTGCCGACCAATCCACAGAACTCGATCAGCGTATGCCAGTCGCGGCCATTACGGGCAAGACGCGACGCCTCGATCGCGAGCACAGCGCCGACACGGCCGTCGCAGATCGTTGCAAGCAGCCGCTCGAAGCCGGGACGCGCGATGCCGCCGCCGGACCGGCCGAGGTCGTCGTCGATGACTTCGACGTTGCTCCAGCCAAGCTGCTTGGCGCGATCGACGAGGCCGTATTGGCGCCGTCGGCTCTCATGATTATGCGCGAGCTGGTCTGCTGTCGATTGCCGGATGTAGACGCAGGCGTTGCGGGCGAGATGCTCAGTCGTGATTTTGGTCATCGCCGCTCCCCCCGCTTGCCGCCTTTGCCAGCGCCGCCGCGATCTCGCGCAGCAGCACCTCGATGACCATCGCGAGCTCGCTCTTTTGAGCTGCACGCAGTTCGACGCACGGTCGCTCGGCCTCGAACAGGCTTGGCTGGAAATTCTCGGATCGCTGCGTCATTCTCTAGTCGCTCCGTTTTTGATTCGGACGCCAGAAAGCCTAGAAGCGCATCGACCTCGTTGCGTAGGGAGCGAAGAACATTCAGGGGAAAATGCGGCTCAACGCTGATCTCGAATCGGGACGCAGCCTCGTCAGTCATCCACGCCGGAAGGCAGGCAAAGGTGCCGTCAAGTTGGTGAACAACGAGAAACGCGGCGCCACCTCGCTCAAGCCGCCGCCTGACACCTACCGTCTCCCCGAAGCGAGGATGAAATCGGTAAGTGATGCGTGCTTCAGCCTGTTGTTCGCGGGCAGTATGTCGCCCTTCCGAGCAGCGCCTGGATGACGCGAATATCGGTGCCACGTTCAAGGAGATGGGTGGCAAAGGAGTGTCGAAGCGCATGGAGCGTTACGCCCTTGCGGATTCCGGCCGCATCGGCCGCCTCATGGAACAGGCGGTTGAGTTGGCGGGTTGTCACCGGCTTACCGGGCTTGCGGCCGGGAAACAGCCAGCGTTCCGCCACGGGCGTTGTGGAATCGTAACTCGGCGGGCGCGTCTTCCACCATTGGCGCAGCAGGTCGAGCGTGTCGGGCGACAGCATGACATTGCGGTCCTTGCGGCTCTTGGACTGCTCGACCCGAATGATCCTCTGCGCGCTATCGATGTGCTTGACCTTCAGCCTGACCACCTCGCCGGCGCGCAGGCCGCAGCCATAGCCGAGACTGAGCAGCACGCGCACCTTGAGGCTACTCGCGACCGCGAGCAGGCGCCGGGTCTCGTCCTGGCTCATCACCAGCGGAATCTTCTGCGGCTCACGGAGGTGATAAATCTCGGCCGCAAGATCCAGTCGCCGCAACGTCACGCGAAACAAGAACCGCAACCCGGTCATGATGCGGTTGCGATTGCAGATGCTCGCGCCCGTCTCGGAAAGATGCAGTTGAAACCGGCGGATATCCTCCGCCGTGGCCGTGTCCGGGGACTGCTTGAGAAACCTAGCAAACCGCTTGCAGCTGTGAATATGACCCCTCTGCGTCCCCGCGCAGAGCTTGCGTGCATTCATGTCCTCGATCATGCGCTGGCGCAACGGGCTGACCGTAACCGTACTCATGGGCAACTCCTGTCTTGGATGAGGTTGACGACACCCTCGATCTTCAAGACAGGCCGACCGGCCGGCTACCGATGATCTCTCATAGGTTCCCGCACCCTCGGCTAAGCCCCCCGCTTCAGCGGGCTATCAACGCTGAGCGACTACGCCCGCTTCAAGTGGCACTGGGGTCCCGAGCTGGCCCAGCAGCTCACCAGTCAGAACTTCATGACGGCTGGCGAGCTGAAGGCGGTCGGGAACCCGGCCAGGACGCGCTACCATCTCAAGGTAACATTGTGGATTCTGTCCTTGCTTTCGGATGGCAATCAAGAGCGATGGCGAAAGGTGCGCGAGGCGTGGCAGCAAGAAAGCGGATCGGTGTTCGCTGCCAATGACGAATGGCCGCCGCCAAATTTGTTTGTACCCAACTACGATCGTGCCAACCCGCTCGACTCCCACATCCGCAATGCCGCGGGGCGGACCCGCAAGAGCGAAGGGTATTCGTGGGGTTGCGCGGTCAGCGAAACGTTTTTCGCCGAAGAGCTTGCCGACGCGATACGCCGCCAGGCGGAACCGCTCGGCCTCTACACAGGCGCAGCCCATGACGTCAGCGATAGCCAATCATACTGCCCTGTAGGGAAATTGTAGTCCTGGCGCTTCCATCCAGAAGATCGACCAGAAGAAATGCGTCGAGAAGCACGCAACCGGGGGGCCCCAACGGTCTCTGCCGGCTTAGTCTGCGACCGTGGATCCCGAGCGGCGAAAAATGTGCCGCGCGAACATCTTGCGCTCCATCGGTTTTCCGAAATAGTAACCTTGGACCACATTGAAACCCAATTCCCTTGCCGTGAGGAAGTCGCCTCGGGTCTCCGCCCCTTCAGCAACGGTCCTTGTTCCCAAGCTATGAGATACCTCCAATCTCCTGCGGCAGACCGTCTGCTTAACTAGGTGATCTGCGCAACCCCGGATAAATTCCCGATCAACCTTTAGCTCCAGGAACGGCAATTTATCTTGATTTAGGAGCAAGGGCCACTCCGTACCTAACTCGTCTACGGAAACACCGATGTTGTGCCACTTGAGCTGCTCTGCAATGTCCTTTGCTAGCTTCAAGTCTCGAAGTACCTCCGCGGCAGTGATTTCTACAATTATTCCCGAGAACGCCGGATGCTTGGGAAGCAAGCGCCGAATTGTCTTCAGCGCATCCGGACTTGTGAGGAATGAGAGCGGAAGATTGATCGCAATCTCGATTGATCCCGATTCGGAAATGAAGCTATGCCAATCAGCCACGGCTTGGTTGATGATGAACTCGGATAGCGCGACAAAATGTGGATCACGGTGATCCGGGATGAAATAGCTCGGAGACACGATGCCCCAATAGGGATGCCGAATGCGAACTAACCCCTCGGTGCCGCACACGGATAAAGTACGTACATTTATTTTGGGCTGATACCAGAGTTCAAGCCACCCTTTATGGAGGGCTTCCGCGGCATCAACAGCAGGAGGCGGCGGCACTCGTATAGGCATAAAATTAGCTAAACTCGCTCGCAATTCCTTTTCGCCGTAAGGCATTGCGAGTAAGGGGCGCATCGTTAGGCCAAGCCTCAATCCGAGTTGCCCGAGCGCTGACAATGCAAGCGAATTACGGGGGCCGACTAGAAGCACTTGACCCTGGAACCTCTCATCCGCCAAGCTTTGCAAAACTTTGGCTGTCTCTACTCCATCACCAACAAACCCGAGCAAGAACAGGTCGGGCACTTCGAGGTCAATCACTGCGGCTACTTCACGTGAGTGAGCGCATTCACAGGTAATAAATCCAAGTTCTTCAAGCGTTTCACAGAGAAATGCTCGGACGTGCTTCTTTGGGTCTGCGACACATGCGCGTGGCACGATTTTTCGTTGCCCAAACCGAGCCGGTTTGACGGCAGTCTCTTTTTCCAAGGCGTTCCCCGTCAAAAAGTCCACACCGAGTCCTTCACAGCAATACTTGATAAGGAAAAGGGACAAGCGCAGAAGTCGATCAATCGGATGGAATTGGCTACTTCTTACCCACGTTGTCCCGCCTGCCACATATTCTCGACGCGGCGCGGAACCAAATTGACGGTCTGAGCGTAATATTGGTTTTATCGGGGGATGGGGCGCTTCTGGATGATCAGTCAGACCTATCTGCTTAGGCAGGCCGAAACGCTGTTAAAACTCGCGAGATCTAGCGCTGATCCCGATGTAGCTGGGGCGCTCATCCAACGAGCGGCTGATCTGAAAGCCAAAGTTGACGAGGCGAGGGGCATCCGATATCAGCTTCTGTCCTCCCGATGTTGAGACCAAAGAAACATGACGCGCTTTTTCTTTGGCCTCCAGGGGGCGCAGAATTTAGAGGATAGGCTTGGCTTGCCATTTGAAACTGATCTGGCGGCCTTCCGCGCCGCACAAAGGTTGGCGGCGGAATTATCCGTTCAGCGCCCCGGTCTACGCGGAACGACCTGCGTAGTCGTGACACGCAAAGAGAGCCGCGACGCTTACTACGTTGCTGTATAAGGCCGCCTCGTTTCGTGGTGCGGTGTGGATGTGAGGTGCTGGCAACCTCTCATCTTTAGACAGGGCGCTCCCGCACAGATACTGGCTGCACTACCTGCAGCTGTTTGGAGCTGATAGTTTCGATCGTTGCCCGCTCACAAAAATGGTGTACCGAGCTTCCGGTTTCGGGCCCGACCCGGGTTCCTTGAATCGTATCTTATCCGCCAGAGGCATCAGAATCCGCCGATGGCAGCGGCGGAAAAAGTGAGACTCTCATCTGTGTTTCTGCCAGGCGCTTCCTTCGTCGTCAACGGCGCGGCGCCGGCACATGAGGCCGCACTCACAAATACACTTATGCCTCGGCTTTTATCGGCTCAGACCACGCGTACGCAGCGTGTATTCAATCCTGGCCCGTTCCAGAAATTGTCGTTCTCGTAGCGGCGGAAAATGTCGGGCGGCAGGATCATCTCGCGCTTCTTTTGCTCGACCCGGCGGCCAAGGCGATGCAGCCCAGGAGTGCCAAGCCGGTTATCGAATTCGTCGGCATCGAATTCGACATTATCGAAATCGTGCTGAAAAGGTTTTTCGCCGATGAAGTCATAGACCGCCTTCATCGCTTCAGCGGGTTTCGACGTCAACGTTTCGTAACGCAGCAGCATGAGATTTTTGGTATGCGTACCAAAATATGCCTCCTTCAGCGCGTTAAGGGCAAATCCCACCATGCCATCGCCGCGCGACACGCCCTCGGCGCGGGCCTAACTGGCGGCGTGCCGATTACCGCTGATTGCGGCACATGGAATGGGAATGCCGGCCCCGGCTGTCCTCCCAACCTGCGGCTGGGGCCGTTTTCTTGAACTTGCGCAGCATCGTTCAACCCCGATCCATAACCATGATTAGAGGCATTGCCTATAGCGCTATTTGGATTGAGCATTCTCTCCCAGTTCGATCAGGCGTTCTTCTACGGCCGACATAGTGACGCGGCGCTCAGGCTTGTGCGCGAGATCAGCCGCGGGTTCGGCCTGTAGGCCGGCATCCGTCCCATTGCTTCGTCAAGGGACGGGATACCAGTCTGTTCGTAAGACCTCAGCTCGAAATTCGAATTTCCGTATCAGGCACATCACATCACGTCAGTAGTGCGTTGCAGCGAGATGTCCGGAGTCGGCTGTAGATCGGAATTCACGATCCAAGGGGCGGGCCGACGCGATTGACCCAACGCAGACATTGTCTGAATGCGATAGTGTCGCAGTAACGCGGCTTGCTATCGATCGCCACGTTGCCAGGGGCAAGGGAGCCGTCTGCCGTTAGCTCGCGATCTCTCCAGGTATGCTCAGCACCATTCCTGTCACGGAAGCGGGACACCTCCGCGCGAGCGCAATCTGAGGGGACGAGCCGCGCAATCGGGATCGGTTGCGCGGCTACTTCCACATAACCCCCGGTGCACCGCCGCCGGTCCGGTAAGCCGGACCGGCGGCGATGACGCGTGTCCGCGTCCGGCGCTCGCCGGGCCTTCGGCCCGGCTCGCGGTTGGGGCACGCTTACTTGGCGCGACCTCTCTTTGCCGTGCGCTTTAGGAACTCATCAGGCTCGACGTTGAGCTTATCGGCAAGGCGGCCAATGACCTTTATGCTGACGTAATATACGCCCTTCTCGAGCTGGCTCAGATAGCTCCTGCTTATCTCAGCTTCCAAAGCAAGTTCGTCTTGAGACCATCCCCTCGCATTGCGCAGACGACGCAAATTAGTGGCGAATGTCTCCCGCAAATCCATGCGGGCAAAGATGCCGCTTGTTCAGTATATTGCACCTCGATATACTTAACAAAGTGCGGTCCCACGACCGTTAGAAGTAAAGTCCGCGACCGTAGATCATGCAGACCCCGCCGCTCGATCCTAACGTGGCTGACCTGGCTCCCACAGAGCCAGCGCCGACATCTTACGACGAGCAGCACATTGTAACCTACGTTCGTCTTCTGCAGGCCGAGAGTGAGGGGGCGGACTGGCGGGAGGTCGCTCGAATAGTCTTGCATATCGATCCTGAGCGAGAACCAGACCGCGCGCGGAACGCATACCAGAGTCACCTCGCGCGCGCGAAGTGGATGACCGAACAGGGGCGTCTCTTGCGCGGTGCCGGTTCGAACTAGAAGAAATTCACCGACATCATCCCCGTCGAGAACACAATTGTCTTCCGCAGGCGGAGCTATGCGGGAAAGTGGGTGATGACGGAATGAGATAGGCGGCGTATCGAGGCGGGTGTCGAGCCTGCCAGAACCTCTCAAGGAGAGCGATACGCCATGAACGAGACTAGCAATATTGTTGCCCTTCGTCAGCCCGACAATATCGACGATCCACTGACCAATATTCTGCGAACTGGTGCGCGGCAGCTTCTGGCGCAGGCCGTCGAGATCGAAGTCGAGACGTTTCTTGCCACGGTGAAGGATTTGAAGCTTGCCGACGGGCGCGCCCGTGTCGTGCGGCATGGTTACGGCCCGGCGCGAACGATTGCGACCGGCATCGGCCCGGTCGAGATCGCGCGGGCGAAGATTCGAGACCGCGGGGCGGCCGGTGACGGCGAGCGGATCCGCTTCAGCTCGGCGATCCTGCCGCTGTGGGCGCGGAGGACCAGGAGCCTGGATGCGCTGTTGCCGGTGCTGTACCTGCGCGGCATCTCGACCGGTGATTTCCAGGAGGCGCTGACGGCCCTACTGGGCAAGGACGCGCCGAACCTGTCGCCGGCGGTCATCTCCCGGCTGACGGCCGAGTGGCAGGGCGAGTACGAGCGCTGGCAAAAGCGCGATCTGTCGGCGCGGCGCTACGTCTATGTGTGGGCTGATGGCATATTCCTGCAGGCACGCATGGAAGACCACGGCGAATGCATGCTGGTGCTGATCGGCGCGACGCCGGAAGGCAAGAAGGAGCTGATTGGCTTTCAGGTCGGCGTCCGGGAGAGCACGCAGAGCTGGCGTGAGCTCCTGATCGACGTCAAGCAGCGCGGGTTGCAGATCGCCCCGGAAATTGCCGTTGGTGACGGTGCGCTCGGCTTCTGGAAGGCGCTTGACGAGGTCTTTCCTGGCACGCGGCACCAGCGCTGCTGGGTGCACAAGACCGTGAACGTCCTGGACAAGGTGCCACTCTCGGTGCAGGCCAACATGAAGAAGGACCTGCGCGAAATCTACTGGGCGCCGAACCGGGCGGCCGCCGAGGCGGCGATCGACGTCTTCGCCGAGAAATACCGCGTCAAGTACGGCCGGGCGGTCGAATGCCTCGCCAAGGACCGTGACGCGCTGCTGGCCTTCTACGACTTCCCTGCCGAGCATTGGGATCACTTGCGCACGACCAACCCCATCGAAAGCGTGTTCGCAACCGTGCGGCACAGAACCGTGCGGACGAAAGGATCACTGTCGTCAACGACAGCAAGGCTGATGGTGTTCAAGCTGGTCGTCGCCGCATCGAAAACCTGGCGGCGGCTCAAAGGCACAAATCAGTTGCCGAAGGTCATCGCAGGTGTCAGATTCAACGACGGCATCGAGGTCATCCACATGCCGGCAAACCACGCCGCCTGATCGCCTCGTCACCCAAAATCCTGCATAGCTCGCCGCAGGCTCGTGGTCACCTCGGAGCACCATGTGGTGCCAAACTAGGGGCTTCCTACAACCAAATCGATCAGAATTATTGCGCCGCAATCCTCGTTAGCTGTGCCAAAGGGGCGGAAGCATGCCTGCATTCGTCTGGCGATCGCCGGAGTCATATAAGAGCCTACAAGAAGCTGACATCACCGACATCGCCTGGGAATGTCTGCGTCGCAATGTCGACTACCAACGCGACTACCGAAAGATGATCGTCAACAGCCCGGACGGCGAAGTGACGCCAGAGTTCAGGAGGAGGTGGGGTATCTGCTTTCGCTCATGACCCGCACGGGTCTTTCGGCGAGCAGACCATCTTTTGGGCGCCCGAGGTGCTGCCGGCCGTCGTGCCAGTCGTAGCGACCTCGTCGCCTGTACCTGGCCGTGAAGCGCCTCAACCACTGCTCGATCTCGCAGCAGGTCAGGTGCGACACGCCTCCGACGGGTGGCACGCCGTCCTTTATGTTGGCGCAGTGGAGCATCGCGTCTGGCTGAAGGAGCCGCCAACAATCGGCGCCAACTATGCAGCGGAGGTGCCGTTTGACGGCGACTTCGACGCGCGCGCGTACGCCGCCCGGCGGCTGTGGCGCGCAATGAATGGGCGCACGCCGGGGCCCGCCTTTCATGAGCTATCCAAACAGCGGCGCGAGCGCCTGAGCGCTGCCATTCGCGCGCTTGATGCTCGCAATTCTGGCGGCACTTACCGGTCGGTCGCCGAGGCGCTATTCGGCAAGAAGCGCGTCCCTGATCGCGCCTGGAAAACGCACGATCTGCGCAATCGAACCATCCGCCTCGTGCAAGGCGGCCTCGCGTTGATGCGAGGCGGCTATGAGCTGTCGCCGAAAGTTGGTGACGGCGGGAATCGGGAAGGCGGCATATCGTGGGGGTGCTTGACGCCTCCACTTCTCCACCGAAGGAGCGATATGCCGTGTCCAACGATAACGTCATCCAACTGATTCAGCCAGGAATCTTCGACGATCAACTCACAGAAGTCTTGCGCAACGGGGCACGTGCCCTTCTCGCCAAAGCGGTCGAGGCTGAGGTCGCGGACTTTCTCGGCCAGCATGCCGATTTGAAGACCCGGGACGGCCACCAGCGCGTCGTCCGCCACGGTCACCTGCCGGAGCGCGAGGTGATGACCGGCATCGGTCCGGTCGCCGTCCGCCAGCCACGTGTACGCGATCGTGAGGTGGCCGCTGCCGATCCTGGCCGCATCCGGTTCTCGCCGTCGATCCTGTCGCCCTACATGCGCCGCTCGAAGTCGATCGAAACGCTGTTGCCGATCCTATATCTGAAGGGTATTTCGACTGGCGACTTCTCCGAAGCGCTGGCGGCGCTGCTTGGCAAGGATGCTGCCGGGTTGTCGGCATCCGCCATCGGCCGACTGAAGGACGGCTGGCTCGACGAGCACGGCGCGTGGCAGAAGCGCGATCTGTCGGCCAAGCGCTACGTCTACATCTGGGCTGATGGCATCCATCTCGAAGCCCGCCTCGAAGACGAAAAGCAGTGCATCCTCGTGCTGATCGGCGCGACGCCGGAGGGCCGCAAGGAACTGGTCGGCTTCACCGATGGCGCCCGTGAGAGCGCGCACGACTGGCGCGATCTGCTGCTCGACCTGAAGCGGCGCGGGCTCGACGTGCCCCCGCAGCTCGTCATCGCCGATGGCGCACTCGGGTTCTGGAAGGCGGCCGGTGAGGTCTGGCCGAAAACGCGCGAGCAGCGCTGCTGGGTGCACAAGACCGCCAACGTACTTGCCAAGCTGCCGAAGAGCCAGCAGCCGAAAGCCAAACGCGCGTTGCAGGAGATATGGATGGCCGAAACCAAGGCCACAGCCGAGCTGGCGTTCGACGCCTTCATCGAGAGCTACGCGCTGAAATACGAGAAGGCCGCCGATTGCCTGCGCAAGGATCGAGACACGCTGCTGGCTTTCTACGACTTCCCGGCAGAGCATTGGAAACACCTGCGCACGACCAACCCCATCGAAAGCACCTTCGCCACCGTGCGTCATCGCACGATCCGATCGAAGGGCTGTCTATCCAACAAGACCGCGCTCGCGATGGTCTTCAAACTGGTCGAGGGCGCCCAGAAAAATTGGCGTCGTCTCGATGGCCACAACCAGTTGCCAAAACTCGTTCTCGGTGTGACATTCAACAACGGGATCGAGGTCATCGCCAAGCCGACCGACCGTCAGCCCGCAACCGCCGCCGCCTGACCGGCTCCGGCCGTCACCAAAAATTGGCGATAGCTCGGCGGCTATCGCGAATTGCTACGTCCCAGGCGCAAGGACAAATAGCATCTGCAGCCTGGGGGTATCGAAAACATACCCCACCATGATCGGCATCCCCTTCGCGGGTCTTCTCCGCGATCGTGACCGTCGACGCGCCGCCGCTCGCGCTGGCGCTCCAAATGGTCACGGAGCCTATCAAATGCCCGATCCGAACGCCGGCTTGCCGCCGCGATACTTGCGCACGCCCGAGGCCGCGCGATTTCTCGGCCTTTCCGGCCGGACACTGGAAAAGCACCGCACCTACGGCACTGGGCCGACCTACCGGAAGATCGGTGGTCGCGTCGTCTACGCGCCGGATGATCTGAAGGCCTGGGCCGATCTCGGCGCCAAGACATCGACGTCCGATCCTGGCAAGGGAACGGTGCTGCCCGCCAAAAAGCATCCGACCCTGCGCCCGTATGCGGGCCAGGAGCGCCGCTAATCGCCGGGGAAGAGAGATTGGCAATGCGGCGCAAACACCTATCCGAGCGCGACCAGCTTGCGCTGTTTCGTGCGCTGCCCGGCGACCTCGCGCCGCGCGACGCACAGGATCTGATGGCGTATCCGTTCTTTTCGCTCGCAAAGACAAAACGCGTCGTGCCGATTGATTTCCGTGCCGGCGTGATCTCCATTCGTGTCGAGGCCGTGCCAGAACACGGGATGGCGACCATCTGGGATGCAGATGTCCTGATCTGGGCTGCATCTCAGATCGTCGAAGCGCGAGACGCCGGAAGACCTCGCGCCTGCCTTTGGCCGCAGCCGGTTGTTCAGTCCCGCGCGTCGCGTTGTGGTGAAGGCGCGTGTTGTTCGCCACAAAGGGCGAGCCTTCCGCTCAGCGCCACTGACGGCCCATCTTTCATACTTGAAGCGGGACGGCGTCACCCGGAGTGGCGAGCGGGCCGAGATGTTCGACGCCGGCAGCGACCGCGCCGATGGCGCGGCTTTCGCAGAACGTTGCAGGGACGACCGTCACCATTTCAGGTTCATCGTCTCGCCCGAGGACGCCGGCGAGATGACCGACCTCAGGGCCTTCACCCGAGACCTTGCCAAGCAGATGGAAATTGATCTCGGCACGCGGCTCGATTGGGTAGCTGTCGATCACTGGAACACCGACAACCCTCACGGTCCATCTTCTCGTTCGGGGAGTCGACGAAGAGGGCGCTGAACTCGTGATTTCTCGCGATTACATCAGCCGTGGCCTGCGTTTGCGCGCCGAAGAACTCGTCTCTATCGAACTCGGTCCGAAGCCGGAGCAAGAAATCCGTAATTCCCTGGAGAGGGAAGTCACGGCAGAGCGGTGGACGCGCCTCGATCGAGAGATCCGGATGGCGGCTGACGAAACCGGCTATATCGATCTTCGCCCCGACAATCCCGGCAGTTCCGATCCCGAAATCCGACGCCTGATGGTTGGTCGCCTCCAGCATCTGGAGAAGATGGGTCTTGCAACATCAGCTGCGTCAGGGGAATGGATGGTCGGGCTCGAGGCCGAGCGCAACTTGCGCGACCTCGGCATGCGCGGCGACATTATCAAGACCATGCATCGCGCTTTCGCTGAACGTGGGGAAGCGCGTGGAGTTTCCGACTACGCCATCGAAGGTGAACAGTCGACTTCCCAGATCATCGGACGGCTGGTCGATCGGGGATTGCATGACGAGCTGACTGGCGAGGCCTACGTCCTGATCGACGGAACCGACGGGCGCGCGCACCACGTCCGCTTTCGCGGGATCGAGGCCTTTGAACATGCGCCGCCGGTCGGCGGCATCGTCGAAGTCCGGCGCCTCGGTCAAGCCGGCGATCCGCGTCCCACCCTGGTGCTCGCGTCCCGTTCCGATCTCGATCTCGGTGAGCAGGTCACCGCTAAGGGAGCGACCTGGCTCGACCACCGGCTGGTCGAACGCGATCCGATGCCACTCGCAATGGGTGGCTTCGGTCGAGAGAGTCGCGACGCCATGGAAGCCCGGACCGAGCATCTGATTCAGGAAGGTCTGGCACGGCGGCAGGGCCAGCGCATCATTCTGCAGCGCGACCTCCTGAATACGTTGCGCGGACGCGAACTGGACGAGGTGGGAGCAAAGGTCGCGGTCGACACCGGCCTGCCTCACGTGAAGGCGGCGTCTGGGGAGCATGTGGCAGGTACGTATCGCCAGCGGCTGACGCTGACGTCGGGGCGTTTCGCCATGATCGACAATGGGCTCGGCTTCCAGCTCGTGCCGTGGTCGCGCGATCTCGAAAGGAGGTTCGGCCAGCACGTCTCCGGCGTCGCGAAGGACGGCGGAGGCATCGAATGGGGGTTTGGTCGCAAGCGCGACTTGGGCCTCTAACAACCTTGCCAACTTCGTTGTGAAAGGACTTTCGGGATGTCCGGAACCAAGATCCTATGGGGCCAGGTGATCGTTGTAGGCCTGATCGTTTTGCTGGCCATCTGGGGAGCAACCGAGTGGACGGCTTGGCGGCTCGCCTATCAACCGGAGCTTGGGCGGCCCTGGTTCGAGCTGTCGGGCTTCAAAATCTATTACCCGCCAATCTTCTTCTGGTGGTGGTTCGTCTACGACGCCTATGCGCCTCAGGTCTTTGTCGAGGGGGCCTTCATTGCAGCGTCAGGGACATTCATTTCGATCGCAGTGGCGATCGGCATGTCGGTCTGGCGGGCGCGCGAGGCCAAGAATGTCGAGACCTATGGCTCGGCGCGCTGGGCCGATCCGAAGGAGGTGAGCGCGGCCGGTCTCCTCGGTCCGGATGGCGTGGTGCTGGGTAAGCTCGACGATGATTACCTTCGCCATGATGGACCGGAGCACGTGTTGTGCTTTGCGCCCACCCGGTCCGGCAAAGGTGTCGGCCTTGTCGTTCCCTCGCTGTTGGCTTGGCCGGGTTCGGCCATCGTTCACGACATCAAGGGTGAGAACTGGCAACTGACAGCCGGCTTCCGCTCGCAACATGGTCGTGTCCTGTTGTTCGATCCGACCAACACCAAATCCTCAGCCTACAATCCGCTGCTAGAAGTCCGGCGCGGGGAATGGGAGGTCCGTGACGTCCAGAACGTCGCCGACGTCCTGGTCGACCCCGAAGGCTCGCTCGACAAGCGGAACCATTGGGAGAAGACCAGTCATTCGCTCCTGGTCGGCGCCATCCTTCACGTTCTCTATGCCGAGACGGATAAGACCTTGGCTGGCGTGGCCGCCTTCCTGTCCGACCCGAAGCGACCGATCGAGGCAACGTTGAAGGCGATGATGACCACGCCGCATCTCGATGAACAGGGCGCCCATCCCGTCGTTGCGTCGACAGCGCGAGAGCTGCTCAACAAATCTGAGAATGAACGCTCCGGCGTCCTGTCCACTGCCATGTCGTTCCTCGGTCTTTACCGCGATCCTGTCGTGGCCCGGGTGACCTGCCGCTGCGACTGGCGGATAGCCGACCTTGCCGCTCGTTGAACGGGGCCTGATTGCTCGCCCCCGAATTCTCCAGCTGGAGCGGACGGCGTACGGTTTGGAAGGCCAGATCGTCGATACAAAAGCCAGTATCGCGAAGGCGCGCCAGGCGATCGCCGAGCAGGATCAGCAGATTGCCCAACTCGACAATGATCGAATGACCGATGTCAGCAAGGACCTCCGCGATACGCAGGCCAGACTCCTCGAGGTCATTCCGAAGGCGCTGAGTGCAAAGGCGGTACTTGGTCGCATGGAAATTCGGGCGCCCTATACCGGTCGGGTGGTGGGATTGACCGTATTCGCCGTGGGAGGCGTCATCCAGCGCGGCGACAAGATCCTGGACATCGTGCCCGCGGAAGACGCACTCACCATCGAAGCCCAGGTCGCGGTCGAGGACATCAGCGACGTGCATCCCGATATGCGCGCTGAAGTCCATCTCACGGCCTACAAGCAGCGCATCGTGCCGATCATTCATGGCGACGTCATTCAGGTCTCGGCTGACCGGCTCACGGACCCAAAAACGAATGCGCCGTACTACACGGCCTTTGTCCGGATTGATCAGGGTGAGTTGGCGGGCATGCCGAACATTCGCCTGTATCCTGGCATGCCGGCGACCGTCATGATCCCGACAGTTCAACGAACCGCGTTCGAGTACATCGTTGGGCCGCTTGCAATGTCATTCAATCAGTCGTTCCGTCAGAAATGACGCGACCAGGCAAGCGAAGGAAGAGGGGTCGCTAGCCGCTGGTCGCAGCGAAGAGGGACAAATGCCTCATCCCCGGAGCCGAGCTCGGTCAGCGGCACCAATGGCGGCGAAAGCCAAGGCCGAACAAGAGCAGCGATGTGAAAGGTACGAGGCTTTCAAGGCCAACGATGGCGCTTACCGCACAGGCGACCTCAACGCCTTGCTGACGGCGCTGGGGCATCCCGCCGAGTTTCCGAATAGCCTGCCCCCCTTGGTCTCGGCTTGACCGAATTCCCGCTCGAGTATGCGATTTACTGGAGTCCATTCCATTTTATCGAGATGCTGCTCGATTGCTCGATTGCGGCGGCGATCCGAATTATCCCGACCGGTCCGGCTTTCCCTCACTGATCGCCGCGCTGTCGACCTTGCGTGACGACCGGCTGGACATCGTGCGCCTGTTGCTTGCGTGAGGTGCTGACGTGCAGCAACGCGGATTAAACGACTGGACGACGCTGCACTACGCCGTGAGCCTCGACGATGGCGAAGCGGTCGAGCTCCTGATTGCTCACGGCGCGGATATCGCTGCGCGAACGCGGATTGATGATTGCGCCACGCGACTACAACTAGCGGAATCATGCAGCTGCAACTTAGAGATCAGTCTCTTCAGAGCGATCACCCGACGCCTCCTGGTGCGTCGTTTCGCTTCGCACCTCAGCACCGCGATGGTCGTCTGCGATATTTTCTACCAGCTGGCTTTCGCAAAGTCATCGATTGAGCACCGTCGGCACGTATCGATCTGCGTGCAGATTCAATATACAAATTGATAATCTCAAGGCAAAATCTCCAAGTATTAAAATTTCCATTCCTTGAGGCTCCCGTATAATTCCGGTGAGCCTTCGGCTCTGTGCGGCAGTCTGACGCGTGGTTTGGCTATGCCTTTGTAAGTATGTGGTTTTCTTGACCTCTGCCCATCTACATTTATTATTCTCGCTCGTTTACCCTTTAAAACGAATTATCTATTAAATATTGACGAGGATTAATATTTAATAGAGAGTTTACGGAGTGGCGGGTCGGACATCGTCCGCAGCCGCTGAAATTTGCCAAGCGTCTCTGCAAATTCCTCTTCAAAGAAAGGCTTTCCCTATGCTGCGTTATTACATCAATACCACGGAAGCGCTGAAGCAACTGCGCACGGACTCGAAGGGCGTTGTCTCGTTCGAGTACGTGATCGTCGCCGCTTGCATCGTCGCCGCAGTTGCCGCTGCGTTCGGCACCACCACTGCCAGCGGCATCGGCGCGGCGCTGACCACCGCGATCGGCAAGGTCACGACTGCGGTCACCACTGCCGCCTAATCGATCGCCTGTAGCCGGGAGGCCAGCTCCGGGCTGGTCTCCGACCGGATGCCGTTGGCAGCTTTTCCTGCCAACGGTCGCCGCGCAATTTTTACAAGGTTCATTATCAAAGCAGGAGTTCACTCCCATGCGGAAATACTACATTAAGGCGCAAGAAGCCCTGACACTTCTGCGCACCGACGAGGTCGGCGTTGTGTCGTTCGAGTACGTGATCGTCGCCGCCTGCATCGTCGCTGCAGTGGCTGCTGCGTTCGGTACCACGACTGCCAGCGGCATCGGCGCGGCGCTGACCACCGCGATCGGCACGGTCACCACCGCGGTCACTACTGCCGCTTGAGGCAGAGAGACTGTCTGACGCCGGGGCGTTGCAACGCGCCCCCGTCTCGTCTGAGGCAATTTTTCATGAGCTGGATTGCGTCCACGACCTCGTGTCTGGAAATCGCATTGTTGTTCTATGTCGCAACGATCGATATCGCGACACGATTGATCCGAAACGAAATTTGTCTGGCGCTGGCATTCCTCGGGATCGTCGGCCAATTGGCCAGCCCGATGCCGGTCGCCCAGTCACTAATTGTCGCCGCAATCCTGTTCGTGCTGCTCATCGTGATCTATCAGCGCGGAATGATCGGCGGCGGTGATGTAAAGTTGCTGGTTGCTCTGGCGATCGGTCTTCCGTTAACCGGCGTGATTGAGCTGTTGACGGTAACGGCACTCGCCGGTGGCGTCCTGGCCGCGGTGCATCTGATGATGCGCCGCCTACCGCAGCCGAAGCTGGCGGCCGCCGGATCGTCCTTGGCACGCCGGATCTATGCGGTCGAGCGCTGGCGTCATTTGAGACATGCGCCGCTGCCCTACGGTGTCGCCATCGCATGCGGCGGTATCTGGACTATTTTGAGCAAAGGATTTTGACATGTCGTCCGCATTGCGCGTCTCGATTATCGTGGTGCTGTTGCTTGCTGCTACGGCGCTCGGGCTCATTGCATACAGCGTGAACCTGCCGAAAGATCCGGTTGTTGCGGAGGTGGTCGCGGAAAAGCCCCAAGTCGCGCGTGCCACCGTCGGCTACTTTGTTGCGGCACGCCCGCTTTCGAAAGGAACCTTGGCGCGGGACGAAGATTTCACCGTGCGCCAGGCGGTGTCTGATCATGTCCCTGCAGGGGCAATCCTCGAAACGCCTGACACCAAGGCCGGACTTCCTGGTTCTCTGGTTCGCAAGTTCGTCGACGCCGGCAGCGCCATTACATTGCAGGACATCCTGCGCCCGAAGGATCGCGGCTTCCTCGCCAGCGTCCTGGCGCCAGACAGCCGCGCGATAAGCCTCAAGGTCGACGAGGAGACTGGCGTCTCGGGTCTGATCAGGCCGGGCGACAATGTCGACGTCGTGTTGACCCAGGTGTTCGAGAAGGCGGATCCGGTGCGTCGCGCTGTCAGCGAAACCGTACTTTCCAACGTGCGCGTCATCGCGATCGATCAGGAGATGGCGCAAGGCGGGCGCCCCGTCAGCAATTCTCTCCCCGGTAAGACGACGCAAACTGTTTCGTTGGAGCTTAAGCCGGAACAGGTCAAGAAGGTCTCCGTCGCAAAGCAGCTTGGTACGCTCTCGCTCGTCGTCCGATCTGCGGCCGAGCAGTGGGAGAAGGCCGATACGGGTGCGACTTCCAGCTGCGATGTGTCGCCAGAGCTGGCCCGCCAGAGTGCGGTTGCCGGCCAGAGCACAACGGTCGCGATCTATTCCGGCCGCGAGCTAAAGCAATACTCGGTCAGGAAGCAGGACCTGGACGACGACGCTCTTGTCGCCTGCGATGGGGCGACGGAGGCTGCGCGCCTCACGGCTGCTGCGGTGGGCGATGCTGGCAAGATGCTGGAGAAACGTTGATGAGTGTGAACATGGCAGTGGTGGAATCACCCGGAGAGACGACGTCCGCTCTCACACGTAACCGTATCGTCTGCTTCGTGAACGACGAGCTGAGCGCTGCTGCGCTACGCAAGGGGCTCGACGGCAGCAATCTGGTGATCCGGCGGGGCAGCATCCGTCATGCGACGCGCATGCTGGAGACTGAGACCGATCTGTTCGCGCTGGTGACCGACATCAGCGGGATCGATGATCCCTTCACGGACCTGGAACGGCTAGCCAGCGTCTGCCCGCCCGATGTGCGGGTATGCCTGATCGGCGAGAACAGGGAGATCACTTTCTACCGCGAACTGATGGAGACCGGCGTTACCGAGTATCTTCCAACGCCGATCACCCGGGATATGGTGCTGGACCAACTCCGCCCGAAGCTGCTTGGCGCCGTCGCGCCCGCTCATAATGACCGCGGAGGACATGTGGTCTCGATCTGCGGTGCGCAGGGCGGCGCCGGAGCGACCAGCATCGCCATCAACCTCGCCCTGCAATTGGCCGAGACCACGAAGGCCAAGGTGGCGCTGCTCGATCTTCATCTGCAGGGCGGCGAGACCGCCGTGATGCTGGGTGTGCGCCCGGGCCCCGGGCTGCGCATTGCTCTTGAAAATCCCATGCGGGCCGACACGCTGTTTCTGGAGCGCGCGGCAATCGCGGTTAATGATCGGGTTTGCCTGATTTCCGGCGACGAAGACCTCGATGCCAAGCTCGACATCACCGAAGCTGGCGTCCGCCACGTGCTCGGCCTGCTTCGTCAGAGGTTCAACTACGTCGTTGTCGATGTGCCGGTGCCGTTCCCGGCCTCGATCTATCCGGTCATTCAGATGTCCCGTCAAGTGCTGGTTCTGCTGGAAGCGGAAGTGACCGGTCTGCGCAATGCGCATGCGCTACGCAACGCGGTCACGAACATCGCGGGCAAGGATCGGGTCTTCACCCTGCTCAATCGTGCGGATCGCGCCGGCGGTTTGCCCAGGGCGACGATCGTCAAGGCTCTGGGCGCAGAACCGGACATGGTGATCCCGGATCTCGGCAAGGGAATGACCCAGGCGGTCAACCTCGGGATTCCGGCCCTCAAGCATGTATCCGCGCTGCGGCGTCACCTCGCTCCGATCGTACGTGAGATCGCCGGCGTGGGGGGGCCCAAGCGAAAGGGACGGTGGAGAAGGTGGCTCGGGTTATGAAAAAGTTCGGCAGGCGCTCAGACGAGATGCCAACCCGTTTGCCCACACTGATGGCGAGCACGCCGACGGTGGCGCCCGGCCTCCCGCCGGTGCTGCTCGCTACGCCGCTAACTGCGCCAAGCGTGGCATCATCCGCATCCGTGCCGAGTTCGGAGCCCCCGGCGCTGTCTGCGTCGGCCCCGAAGCGCGAAGAATCTTCAACCCATCACACGGTGATGTCGGCGTCGTTGCGCGAACGGGTCATCGAGCAGATCGAGCCGGCAGTGGCTGCGTCGGTCTCGCGCGAGGTCCTGCGGCGGCAGATCGAGGAAATCATCCACGGCATCGCCAACCAGGAGCGGCTGGAGCTGTCCGGTCGCGAGCAGCTCCGGTTGGCGGAAGAAATCGCTGATGATATGACCGGTTACGGCCCGCTCCGTCAGCTTCTGCTTGACCAGACGATCAACGACATCATGATCAACGGGCCGAGCAATGTCTATGTCGAGCGGAGCGGCAAGCTGGAGCGCGTCGCGGTGCGATTCCGGGACAACGACCATATTGCCGCGGTCGCGCAGAAGATTGCTGCGCAGGTTGGCCGGCGCGTGGATGAATCCAGTCCGATGGTGGATTGCCGTCTCCCGGACGGCAGCCGCGTCAACATCATCCTGCCGCCGCTGGCGATCCACGGCCCCTGCGTCTCAATCCGAAAATTTCCAAGCCGGCGTTTGAACATCGCTGGGATGATCGAGAACGGATCGATGACCCCCGCCCTCGGCCAGCTGCTGGAGATTGCCTCCCGGTGCCGGCTCAATGTCCTGGTCTCCGGCGGTACGGGGTCCGGCAAGACAACTCTGCTGAACGCCCTTAGCCAGTTCATCGACCACAGCGAACGCATCGTAACGATCGAGGATGCAGCGGAGCTGCAACTGCAGCAGCCGCACGTGATCAGCCTGGAGACGCGGCCGCCCAGCCTGGAGGGTACGGGGCAGGTAACGCAACGTGATCTCCTGTGGAACGCGCTGCGTATGCGCCCGGATCGTATCGTGGTGGGTGAGGTCCGCGGCGCCGAAGCATTCGATATGCTGCAGGCGATGAACACCGGCCATGATGGATCGATCTCGACGGTGCATGCCAATAGTGCGCGCGATGCGCTGACGCGCGTCGAAAATATGGTGCAGATGGGCCAGGTCAATCTGCCGTCGCGCGCAATCCGCGCACAGATTGTCGCCGCCCTCGATCTCATCGTGCAGGTCGAACGCATGCGGGACGGACAGCGCCGGATCGTTCAGATCACTGAGGTGATTGGCCTAGAAGGCGAGGTGATCACCACCAACGATGTTGCGCTGTTCGAGTACAAGGACGAGGATGTACACGGGCGCATATCGGGCACATACCGATCCACGAACGCAGTTCCGAAATTCAAGAGCCGCCTTGTCTATTACGGGCTTGAGCGGGCCTGGGCAGAGGCGATGAGGCAGATCTGATGACGACGCCCTTGATCATCGTTCTGGTGCTTCTGCTGTGTGCAACGGTAAATACTCTGTGGCTCGACGGGCGACAGAGGCGGATGGACCGCCAGCTCGAAATTGCTCTGCCCGCATCTCAGGCTGCAACCTTGGTGTCCATCCGGCGAGCGGCCAAGGCTTCGCGTTGGCAAATGTTCTATCGGCTCGTGAACTACAACGCCGAGATCGTCCACGCTTGGCATCCGGCCTACGTGTTTCTCGCCGGAGCCTTGGCGGCAGGTGGCGTCTTTTATGCCAATCGCATGCTGCAACTCTCCGCGCCCACGCTATCGATCAGTGCCGCTGTCATCGCCCTCCTCGTGGTACGAGGTCTGTTCGGATGGCAACGTAATCGCTTTATCAATCAGCTCTTCCGTCAGCTTCCCGACGCAATTCAGTTGGTGACCAGCACCGTTCGATCGGGGTTGCCCGTCAATGAAGCGTTCCGCGCCATTGCGCGCGAGATGCCACAACCAACATCCGGCCAGTTCGCGATCGTCTGCAGCGAGGTGGCTATGGGGAGGGCGCCGGAAGAGGCTGTCGAAGGGATTTATCGGCGAACGCTGGTTGCTGAATACGCCATGTTCGCAGTAACGCTCGCGGTCCAGTTGAAGGCGGGCGGCAGTCTGGCAGAAACCCTTCAGATACTGGCCGACACTGTAAGCCAACGAGTTGCGCTGGCTGCGCGCGCGAAGGCTCTGGCCGGAGAAGTCATCTTCTCTTCGCGTGCCCTTTCGCTAGCGCCGCTCATCGTGGGCGGATTACTCTACCTGGTCAATCCACAGTCGATAGATATGCTGTTCTATGACCCGACTGGAAACATGCTGCTGGCGTACGCAATCGCGTCGGTAGTTGTTGGACACTTCGTGATACGTTGGATGATCAAGAGGGAGACGGCGCTATGAGTGCCAGTCTCGGATTCGCGGCGCTTGCCACGGTCGTTGCGGCCGCAATGTTTGTCCTGGTCATTCGCGAAGTGCATATTCGCGCGCTGGATACGCGCGTGTCGAACGCGGTGCTCGGCATCCCGGACCGGTCAAGCTCTACGCAGGATCTGGTCGGCTGGCTTTCCTCGATAGGCGCTCGCTACAAGCGCTTCTATGCGGAGGAAAATCTGGAGCAGCTCCGAACGATCATTCAGTCGGCAGGTTTCAACCATTATCAAACCCTGCCGATCTGGATCGGGGTCAAAGCCGTCAGCATGTTCCTGTTTCCGTTTGCGGCCTTCCTTGCGACACAGCTTCTCGGAAAACCGCTCTCCGACGTGATGATTTTCACGCTCATCGGGGTGGTGATCGGAATCATGGGACCTCGCTTGATCCTTTTCGTCATGAAACGGCGCGTTGATACGGCTGTTCGGCTGGGAACGCCGGATACCATCGATTTGCTCGTTGTGTGCAGTGAGGCGGGGATGGGCCTCGAGGGCGGGCTTGAGCGCGTCGCGGATGAGATGAAGGAAACCAATCCGGCGATGGCTCAGGTATTGCGCGGCCTACTCGACGATCTCCGCATATTGCCGAGCCGTGCCGACGCATTCGAGAAGCTGGGCGCCAAGTCGGATGGCCTTCGCCGCTTTGGAACGGTGATCGGCCAAAGCCTGCAGTACGGAACGCCGCTGGGGCAGGCTCTGCGCGGCATTGCTGTCGACCTTCGGCGGGAGCGTATCACCAAGCTGGAGGAGCGAGCTCACAAGCTGGGCGCCAAGCTGACGATTCCGATGGTGCTGTTCATGCTTCCGGCCATGTTCGTCATTCTGGGCGCGAGCCCATTTTTGCATCTCGTTCGTGCGTTCAAGTAGGTAATTTATGAGCACCATCACTCTATCGAATAAGTCGACTTACGAGCGGACCATGCAGTTGCTCGGCGGCATGTGGTTCATGCTGCTGGCGCTCGTCTACGCGATCAAAATCGGATTGTTTTCCGATTCTTGGCTGATACTCGTGTCAAGTTTTTGTCTCGCCAGCTTCTACATTCTTCTCGGGGTGCTGGTCATGACCCGGCCACCGGCAAAGGCGCATGCTGATGGCTTGCTGCCGAGAGTAGCCGCCTTCGTTGGCACCTATATGCCGTGGACGATCGGCTTCTTCAGCGAGACGGACAAGGCGTTACCAAACCTTGCATCCACGGTTTGCGTGTTGGCGGGTATGACCATGATGCTCGTTACGATCAGGCATCTTGGTAAATCGTTCAGCCTGGTGCCGCAAGCGCGTTCCGTGGTGCAAACGGGTCCGTACCAATGGATCAAGCATCCACTCTATTTGGCGGAAGAGATTGTGATACTCGGCGTGGTTCTAAAGGTCCTTTCGCCGGTGACGTTGACCCTGTTTGTGCTGCATATCGGCGTTCAAGTATGCCGGATCTACTACGAAGAAGATCTGCTCCGGCGCAACTGTCCAGAGTACACGAGCTACGAAGCGTCGCGCTGGAGATTCATTCCGTACGTGTGGTGATCGGCTGGCTCGTGAATTAGTCGTGGACAATGCATGATGGGACGTATCGGTCCTAAACTGGAGCGTAAAGGTGCCAACGTGATGCATTCTTTGCTCTGCCGAAAGAGGCTCGTGAGGGGCAGACGTAACTTGATCGCAGATCAGCGCGGCGCTGTCGCGTTCGAGATGCCGTTCGTCTACCTTTTCCTGATCATGCTGATCCTGCTGCCGCTGGCTGATCTTGCCGTGGCCGGCTACCGGTACATATCGGCGCTCGCGGCATTGCGCGCGTTCGGGCAATCCATCCTGTATTCCCCACCACCTGACGTTACGAACGCGTCCAGTTGGGCGTCGACCGCGCTCGCGAAGGCCGATAGCCGCTTTCCGATCCCCAGCATCAAGCTGATTTGCGGCGACAGCAATGCTGTCTGCGCGTCAGGAAACTCCGATCCTTCGCTGGCGAAGTATTATCAGTACTCAACAACAATTACGTTGGCGCCGATCGTGTTGACGTCGGTGTTGTGCACGAGCACCACCGGCAATGCCTGTTCGTTCACACTGACTTATTCAGAGCGATTTCAATAGGTGTCCCATGCGTAACATGCTTCGTTGCCGTCGAGGATCCGCAGCGTTTGCAACTGTGGTTGCATTGGTGCCATTGATCGGAGTGATGGCGCTCGGCGGAGAAGCCGGGTCTTGGTACGTCACTAAGCAACGCGCCCAGGGTGCGGCCGACGCAGCCGCCTATTCGGGGGCCTTGCGGCTAGCGTGCGACAACGCACCACAGCCTGGCACAACCTGCAGTACTACACAGTCAGTTGATTATCGCGGCAAGCAGGTTGCTGCTCAGAACTCGTTCTGCAATTCCGGCGACACCTCCTATCCCGGCGCCACCTGCGCGACGAGCCTTCCCGCAGGCGTGTCGAAGTCGGTCCAGATCGCCACGCTGACGTCGTGGAACGGGACCGCCGGAAATTACGTTCAGGCCACCGTCAGTCAGCAGCAGCCGGCATACCTGGCTCAGTTGCTTGGTCTATCGACGGTCAACGTGGTCGCGACGGCGGTCGCCGGTGTTGACAGTTTGGCGAAACCTCCATGTGTGCTGGCTTTGAAGGACTCTGTTACCTTTCAAGGTTCCCCCACTGTATCGTCGACAACGTGCGGTATTTCGTCGGACAGCAGCGCGTCAAACGCGATTGGCTTCGTCGGCAATAATGGCATCCAGGTGAGTGCGCCGAGCTACACGGTTGGCGGCTGTTCCCAGACGGGCGGCACTCAGTGCACCGGCGTGCTGACCTACCAGCAGCCGATCCCCGATCCACTCAGTGCAGTAGGCGCGGCGTTAGCCATGTTGAAGACGTCGGATTTCCCGGGCGGGACGGCGGGGCAGTGCGCATCATTGCTGTCGTATGAAGCTGGCTCCTGCTGCAACGCCCCTACGGGCAACCTGTCGTTAAATGGCACGTTAAACGGCACCTACTACTTTTGCAGCGGAACCATCAAAATCAGCAGCTCTTCGACGACTATCACGTCTGGAGCGCTTGGGACCACCTTAATATTCATCGGGAGCGCAACGCTGCAGGTCAATGGCGGCCCATTAATCCAGATCACTGCAGTGAAGAATCCTGCGGGGCCATCGGTGCTTTCGTCGGTCAGCAGCAAGATGGTAGACCTGCTCATCTATGATGGCGAGGCTTATACGAAGGGGGGCGTCAACCTCACCGGCAACACAAGCAGCTATTTCAAGGGCACGGTTTATATACCAAATACTCCTGTCACGTACGGAGGCAACAGCTCGCAGACTGGCCCCGGCTGCTACCAGGTCATAGCCTACGCTGTGACATTCTCCGGCAATACGACCCTGGACAACAGCAAGTGTATATCCGATGGCGCAGCAAAGCCGAATGTTCAAACCGTGCGTTTGGTGCAGTGATGAGAAAGCTCGACCAGCGCGGGGTGGCGGCCTTCGAGTTTTGTCTCGTCGGCGGGGCTTTGTTCACCCTGATCTTCGCCATCTTTGATTTCGGACGATATGCGATCACGGTGCAATCGTTGCGCATGCTTGCGAGTGCCGGCGCGCGGGCGAACATCATCAATTGCTACACGCCTGCTGTAATAGCCGGCACATCACCATCCGCTTGCACCACTGACTATCTGTCGGACGCAGAGAAGCAGGCCATTGTTCCCTTCCTGTATAATGGCGGTCTCTCGCCTACAGTGACCACCACGGCGGGAGCCTCCGCGCTTACCATAACGGCATCGCAGTCGGGTTTCACCATGCTGGTGCCGGTATGGGGCACGTCCTTCAACACGCCGAGCGTGTCCACCCAGGTTCCATTCTGACGTGCCCCGATTCGTTGCGGCTGATCTGGAGCGCACCGGCGCCGGCGGGCGCCCGAATGGTCTCGGCCCGTTGGGCAGGCCGACGATTAGCCCAAGCGGACTACGAAAGTGGTGCGTGCTGGCAACATCGGGGACTTTTCTCAGGGGTTGCCATGGCCGGGCGGGCCTCTCTCCTTGCAATCAAGGGGCGTGGCGGGGGATGATCCTTGGGCCGCGTTTTGCGGCCTGGCTCCGGGGCGTGTCCGGACCGAGCTCGGGTGTGCTCCGGTTCGGGCGTGCCAGGGAATGAGAACAGCAGGTAACTATTTGTAGTCGGACAGACTGTAAGCTCTGCGGCGTGGTGCGCGAAGGAGAGTGATCAGGAAGTCGGAGGCCGTAAATCTACGGAATTGGCCGTCGGAAATGCGGCGAAGGGGATTCGGATGGTTGGTGGTCGCGTATTGGGTGGCGCGGGACACGCGATTGTCGTCTTGAGCATGACAGCTCTTGGCGCGTCGGTGGCCTTGTTTGATTCTACCGACCGCGCAGGGGCGGCAGAGCGGCGGCTCTCCTCCGGCAGCGTCTTCGTCAGCGAGGCGACGGAGGTCCAGCGGGTCAAGGTGAGCCTCAACAAGTCACGGACCTTCAGGGTCGATTCGGCCTTTGCGACGATCGTGGCCGGTTCGCCCGACATCGTCGACGTGAAATCCCTGAGCGATCACCTGATCTACGTCCAAGGAAAGAAGACCGGCACCACCAACGTCATCCTGTTCGACAGCTCGATGAAGCAGATCGGCATTCTCGATGTCGAGGTGACTCTCGACATCGGCAATCTGCAGCAGAACATCGCATCGGGCACGGGCACGCGTGGCATTCGCGTCTCTGCGTCTGAAGGCCAGGTGGTGCTGAGCGGAATGGCTGCCGATGCGGTGGCGGCGGAGAAGGCGCTCGCGATTGCCAAAGGCAGCGTTCCCGAGGGCGGCATCGTCGTCAACGCGATGAGCGTTGCGGCGCCGCAGCAAGTGATGCTTGAGGTGCGCTTTCTCGAAGTCAGCCGGCAAGCGGGACGTGACCTCGGCGTGAATCTTTATGCGGCGAACGCCAACGGGACCAACGTCGCAAATACGGGGCTGGGCGGCACCACAAACGTGGGCCGGACTCCCATAGGCGGGATCAATACCAACACCAGCGCCTTGGGTGCCGGGGGAGGACAGGTTGGCTCTCCTCCCACAGGCAGCCTTCCCGTGCTTGGAACGCTGGGGACGCTCATTGGTTCAGCGGGCGGTGTCGCTCCGGCCCCGTTTGGAAGCCTGCTGACCAGTCTCATCAGGACCAGCAACGGTGGCTCGGTGGATCTTCTCATTAATGCACTTGAGACAAAGGGCTTGGCACGCCGGCTGGCGGAGCCCAACCTGACCACGCTGTCCGGCGACGCCGCGCGCTTCCTGGCCGGCGGAGAATTCCCGGTGCCGATCCCGACGCAGTCAGCAGCCGGCTTTCCGACCGTGTCGATCGACTACAAGAAGTTCGGTGTCGAACTGGCATTCGTGCCGACCGTGCTTTCGCGTGGCGTTATCAACCTTCGCGTCGAGCCCTCGGTCAGCGAGCTCGACTTCTCCAATGCAGTCACGATCCAGGGCACCACCGTTCCGTCGCTGACCCGCCGCGATGCGCGCACCACTGTCGAATTGCGCGATGGCCAGAGCTTTGCCATCGCCGGCCTGCTGCAGACCCGTAACCGGCAGGACGTGTCGCAATTGCCGTGGATCGGCTCGGTGCCTGTGCTTGGCGCTTTGTTCGGCAGCAAGTCGTATCAGCAGGAGGAAACCGATCTGGTCATCATCGTGACGCCGCGTCTGGTCGCGCCGGCCGCGCCCGGCCAGCAACTGGCCTCGCCGCTCGACTCCCGCTTGCCGGCCAACGATGTCGATTTCTTCCTCAATGGCCAGATGGACGTTCGCAAGCGTTACGACGACTACGTCAATTCCGGCGGCGAGGTAAAGGGACCCTATGGTCACATCATCGCGCCGAACGCGATTGTGCCCGCTCCGCCACCGGTCGTTGGTGCGAACCAACCGGTCGTGAAGACCCTGAACTAGAGGAGGCGAGGAATGACCATCAGATATCTGGCTCTGCTCGCACCGCTCCTGCTCGGAGGCTGCTACGGGGTTGCGGGGCACGACGAAATGGATCGCTACTTCCAGCGTTCCGACACCATCACGATGAGCGCCGGCAACGCCAAACAAGTCAACGCCGTCACCCACACCATCCACCCATGGCCGGCATATGTCGGCGATCGCCGGATCGCGTACGACGCGCGGCGTACGGGCGGTGCGGTGACGCGCTATGGCTATCAGCAACGCCCGCTGGATCAGCTTCCCGACATGGGCGATCCGACCAAAGCGATGGGCCAGCCGCCGCCCGTCACGACAATTCAGAATGTCAACACAACTGGATTGGGAGCGGGGACCGGAGGATCGGTGGCCGTTGGGATAGGCGGAGGGGGCAGGTAACCAGCTGAAGCTTCAACCTCTCAGGTGCGTCCGTCTGCTGGGACAGAGAGTTTGGAAGTGACGCTGTGACGTTGGGTTCTGGCGCTGACAGCATTCGTCGCGCCGTCTGTTTCTCGCAGGTAGTTTTCACAAATGGTTTGTCGAATGACGCAGGGAAGTTGTCGGAGCTGGAGCGTGGGACGGGGATTACGGCGTCTCATTCCGGCGCTCGCCTGCTGCTGGTTGGCGACGGGCCTCGCGGCCTGCGACTACACGATTCGGGAGGCGGCGATCGTTGCGCCGGTGGATCCGCCGGGCGGCGATCCCGTGCAGGAGCCGACCGACGTCAAGTACTATCCCTCCGATGAGCCGGTGCGGATGGGCCTGGAGCAATACAATCGCGGCAACTATGGAATCTCGCAGCGCTATTTCAAGGACGCCGTCGAGAAAGCGCCGAAGGATGTAACGGCCTGGGTCGGGCTCGCGGCTAGCTACGACAAGTTGCGTCGCTTCGATCTTGCCGATCAGGCCTATGCCCAGGCGATCCGGCTTGGCGGCGAGACCGTCCAGATCCTGAACGATCAGGGCTATTCGCTCATGCTGCGCGGTAATCTGGGTGGTGCGCGGCGAAAGTTCGAGAAGGCGTATTCGCTCGATCCGGGCAACCCGGTGATCGCTAACAACCTCGAGCTTCTCAATGGCAGCCGCAGGTTCATCGAGAGGCCGCCGAACAATCAGCCGTAGGCTTGACCACCGCCGCGGAACAGCAGCTTGATCGAGGCTTCTGGAACGTAGCGGGCTGCTTGATCAGCGCCCGAGCTTGGCGTCGAGAACGGCGCCGAGAATGTTTGCATAATCATCGGTCCATGCAACCCGCGAGCCAGGTTCGAGGGGCGTCCACCCCTGCATCGGCAGCTCGCCAAGATCCTTTACATCGCGGGCAAACACGACCACCTCAGATGCAGCCCGGGCGTCCTCCTGCGCCGTCACAGGAGGAATCTGAAGTTTGCCAAAGGCGACGAGGCCTTCTGTAAGGCCGACCGCGGCCGCCGGCCCCCGCAGCGCCATATGCCGGTTCGAAATGTGCAGAACGATGACGCCGTGAGCGGTGAGGTGCGCCAGATATCCGGCAAACGCTTCGCGGGTCAGCAGGTGCACGGGAATCGCATCGGAGGAGAAGGCGTCGAGCACGATCAGATCGTAGCGCTCCGGTGAGGCAGTCAGGGTGAGCCGCGCATCTCCGAGCACAATGCGGATATCTGGTGCACATTCCGACAGGAAATGGAACAGAGTCCGGTCGCGCGCGATGCGCGCCACTTGCGGATCAAGCTCGAAGAACGTCCAGTCCTCGCCGTCCTGTCGATGGCAGGCCAAGCTGCCGGTGCCAAGTCCGAGCCGCTACCCGCGCCAGCCGTCCCTGCACACGGCGAGCCGCGACGATCGCAGTACGCATACGACGAGGACCGCCTGATTGACGCATGCGCGCGGGCACGGCGAGCTCTATGATGGCGTTGCGTGAAGGTCAGGCGGCCTGCTGACCGGCGGGCTTGTCGGCTTGGCGCAGGAGCTTCCATTCCCAGGGCAGCAGTTCGTGCAGACGCGACGCGGGAAGATCGGCGATACGGGCGAGGACGTCGGCGAGCCAGGCCTTGGGATCGACGTCGTTGAGGCGACAGGTCGTGATCATCGTCAGCATGATGGCGGCACGGTCGGCGCCACGCTGGCTGCCGGCGAAGGTCCAGTTGCGCCTTCCCAATGCGATGCCCCTCAATGCGCGCTCAGCGCAATTGTTGGTCAAGCAGATCCTGCCATCGTCGAGGAAGCGGGCGAAGTCGTCCCAGCGCCTGAGCATGTAGTTCATAGGCTTCAGGACCTCGGAGGAGCGCGAGAGGGTTTCGCGCTCACGCAGCAACCAGGCGTGCATGTCCTCGAGAAGCGGCTTGCTCTTTTCCTGGCGCACGGCGCGCCGCTCGTCGGCGCCGCAGCCATTGATGGCGCGCTCGATCTCGAACAACGCATCGAGGCGTCTGACCGCCTCCAGCGCGATCGGAGAGACCGGTTTGCCCTTCTTACCTTCCCGAGCATTTTTCTCGATGTCAGCCAGCTCGAAGAAGCCCCGCCGCGCATGGGCCAGGCAAAACGCCGGTGTGATCGGCATCGCTTTCTTTTGCGGGTCGAACAGCGGCTCGAAGCCGTTGTAGCAATCGGCTTGCAGGATACCGGCGAAGGCGGCCAGATGCTTCTGGGGGTGCTCGCCTCGTCGGTCGCTCGAGGCGTAATAGACCGCCGCCGGCGGCGCAGGCCCGGCGAAGGGCCGGTCATCCCGCACATAAGTCCAGATCCGCCCGGTCGTGCACTTGCCCTTCGCCAGGATACGGATGGTGGTGTCGTCGCCATGCAGGCGCTCGGCCGCGAGTACATGGCGTTCGATCAAGTGGAAGAGCGGCATGACGGCAAAGGTCCCGTGGCCGACCTGGTCGGCCAGGGTCGACAACGGCAGGTCGATCCCCTCGGCCTTAAAGCGCGCGCTCTGGCGGTTGAGCGGGATATGCATGCCGAACTTGTCGAACAGGATCGTCGCCAGCAATTGTGGGCCGATGAAGCCGCGCGGCGTGGCATGGAACGGCGCGGGCGGCTGGCTGATCTTCTCGCAATCGCGGCAGGTGAACTTCTCGCGTACCGTCTCGATCAGCTTGAAGCGGCGCGGGATCTCCTCCAGCGTCTTGGTCACATCCTCACCGATCTTCGCCAGCCGCGATCCACCGCAGCAGGCGCAGCTCGTTGGAGCCTCAATGACGACGCGCTCGCGTTCGATGTCATCCGGCCATGGCTTGCGCACCGGCCGCTTGCGCGTGAAGGCGCGTACGCTCTGCGCCTTTGCCGCCGCGGCCTGCGCGGCGAGCTCATCCTCGCTCGCCGTGGTGACGAGTTCTTCAAGTTCCAATTCCAACTGCTCGATCAGCCGCGCCGTGCGCTCGGAACGCGGCCCGTACAGTTCGCGTTTGAGCTTCTCGATCCGCAGCTCGAGATGCGCGATCAGCGCCTCATTGTCCGACAGCTTCGCCCGCGCGTTGGCCGCTTCGGCTTGCCAATTGATGGCTTCGGCCTGTATCCGGCTGACCTTCGCCGCGGCCGCATCGCGTTCGACCTCGACCCTCAGCCGCGCGTCGCGTTCAGCCCGCAACGCCTCACGTTCGATCAACAGCGCCGCCTGGGCGCTGGCGAGATCCGAAGGAAGGTCATCCGGCTTCAAACTCATGAAGCCAGTGAATCAGATTTCCCGGTAGGTTCAATCGCAGAATGCTATCCAACTCGCGTTGGACGCAAAGTTTCTTGAGGATTCCGCCAGTCGATCCCAGATAGCAGGTAAGAAAGCTGCGCCGGAGAGATCGTCACGGCTTCACCGGCAGCCGAAGGCCAGATGAATCTTCCTCTTTCGAGTCTTTTTGTAAACAGGCACGCTCCCTGAGAATCGTGCCAGATGATTTTTATCAGATCTGAACGGCGCCCCCTGAAGCAAAACAAATGACCCCCCAGTGGGTCATGCTTCAAGACCTCCTGCACCTGCAAAGCCAGGCTCGGAAAGCCGCGCCGCATATCGGTATGGCCCGTCGCCAGCCATACCCGCACGCCAGAGGGGATCGGAATCATCGCAGCGCCTTCAACACCGCCGACACCAGCAAGGGCGGCGCCGACCCGCAAATCCTGATCCGTCCGCTCCCCGTCAATTCCACCACGATCACTTCACCGGACGGTGCCGCTTCCTTGATCGGCTCCGCTTCCATCGCCGCTTCCACAAAGCCCTGGTCAGCAAGGTCCTGGCGAAGCCGACGCCGCCAGGTGTAAATCAGCCCCGTTGAAATATCGTGATCCCGCGCAACCTGCGCCACACACGATCCCGGCGCAAAGGCCTCCGCAACGATCCGGCACCGCTCATCCTCGCTCCAACGCCGCCGGCGTTCCGGCCCCGTCAGCACCGAAATCTGACCCATCAATCGCTCTTAAGCTCGCTCTTAAACACGTGCTTATGAGTGCTCAATCCGCCTCTCAGAACAAGGCGGCCTTCATCGTGGGCGTACCGATCGCATCGCCGATCGGTCCTCCGAAATAAAAATAGGTGGTCGGTTCGGGGCGGCCTTTGACCGGTGTTCCATCCGCATTGCGCACGCGCTCGGCCCCGTGCGCGGTCGTTCCATGCATCAGGAGACGAAACTGCCCGGAGCGGTCCTCGACCACGCGATGCACACCGAAGAAGCTGCGGACTTGCTCTATGGGGGCGAACAGCGGGTCGAGCTTGGCGGTCATGAGGCCGAGCGCCGCAAGGCCGAAAAATATGGCCGGTTGCCGACGCACCAGCACCATGAGCCCGGCCAGCACAATGAGCGCGATATCGACGGGCAGCGCGGTGTTGGTTGGAATGCGAACGTGCAGCGAGACAATGCCGAGAGTCAACGCGGCCAATGCCAGACCGGGGCCACTCCGCCGCAAAAGCCTGCGCAGCCCGCCGTCAAACGCGCCAGGCATTATCAGCAGTGCAGCCAGCACCAGTATGGGATACTCGGCGACACCGTTGAATATGTGCGGTGCGATCAATCCGGCGAAGATGCCGCCAATCATCCCGCCGAATGAGGTCCACAAATAGAATTCAGTCAGGTGCGCTGTTTCCGGCCGGCGGCGATAGAGTTCGCCATGACAAGCCAGCGCTATCGCCAGGAAACTCGTGAGATGCACCGCAAGCAGGATGCCGAAATACGGCCGCACCAGCGTAGAGGCGGTTGCGACGAGGGCCACAGCAGCAAACGGCACCAGCTTCAGTACGGTCCTGTGTGCAACCCAGGCGCGGTCGCGGAAGATCGCCACGAAGGTCAAAAGGTAGAGGGACAGTGGCAAAACCCAGAGGAATGGCGCTGCCGCCAGGTCGACAGAGATCGCAGCCGTGACGGCGATCACAAGGCCCGCCGGGATCGCGGCCAGCACGGTCCACATCGCTCGTTCGGTGGTCGTGGGGGCGGTTCCGGGGCTTGCCTGGTTGATAGAACGCTTGCCCGCGCCGGCGACAATGATCGCCGCGGCCACGATCAGCAACGTCAAAAGAAGGTAGCCGAGCGACCACAGCTGAATTTGTGTCCGCAACGTCAACAGCGGTTCGACAATGAAGGGATAGGTCATGAGCGCGACGAACGAGCCCAAATTGGAAGTCGCATACAAAAGGTAGGGGTTGGCAGCCTGCGGATGACCACTCGCCGCGAACCAGTTTTGCAGCAGGGGAGCGGTCGCGGCGAGTGCGATGAACGGCAAGCCGATCGAGGCGGCAAATAATGTCAGCAGCCAGAGTTCGAGCCCTTGCTGTGGCGCCGTTTCGAAGCCTTGAGCGATGCCGACCGGCAATGTCGCGGCGGCAATTGCCAGGAGCCCTAGATGAACGAGAGCCGATGGCCCAGGCGACAATGTGCGGCTGAGCACGTGAGCATAGGCGTAGCCCAGCAGCAGCGCCGACTGGAAGAAGACCATTGCAACAGACCAGATGGCTGCAGCACCGCCAAGCCGAGGCAGCACCATCTTTGCAAACATCGGTTCGATCGCAAACAGCAACAGCGCAGAGAGAAAAAGCGCCGCAGGATATATCACGGGAGCAAAACGCAGTGCAGGTGCGGATATCGTTCGAAGATTTACCTGGCCATCAAAATGCATGGTGTTTCCGAGATATGCGGTGCCAAAGTCACGTGTAAAAATTTGCCGACGTCGAAAACTGAAAAGTCGACGAAATCGCCGGGAGGTTAATTCGTCCCGGAGGAAAACAGGTTCAGTATAGCATCATCGCGTGCGTTCAGGAAAGTTTACCAGAGGGCCGCCCAAGGCAGGCCGACGTCCTGCGGCGCGAATCTAGTTTGGAATCAGTACTCCTTCGAGCCGAGGCTGCTTCGTCCTCCGATGATGATCGCCCCGTTGCGACTCTCAAATTTCGCGCAGACCAGTCGCACCTTGTTCGTCATCGAGCACGGCGATGGAATCATTTTACCTGTGATAGGACTTACCGACGATGCGCGGAGGCTCCCAAGCGTCCGCCGAACGAGCGGCCCTGAAGTACTCTCTGTGAACCGAATCTCCTGCCCGAGAGACTGAGCGCGGGCCTGTTCGCTACCGGCATCAGTCTTTCTTGTTCACCTCGGGCTTGTCATGTTGGCGCGGCGTCTCGCTTCCCAATTTCAGTCGAATCTTGCGAGACGTTTCCGCCACGAGGTCGGCGTACCCAGGACACGTGGAAGAGCCCAAGAGGCCTTCAGCCCAAGTCATTCTTGGACTCTTGATGCCGCAGATGCCGGACCGGCCAGATCACACTGTTGATGATGTCCACTCGTTCAGCAGGCACAAGTCCTGTTGCGGGATACTCGTCTGGTTTCGGCACCCACGCCGTGCCAAATAGAAAGTCCCAAAGCGGAAAAAAAGCGGCAAAGTTCTTGTCTCGATGCTCCATCAGGACCGAGTGATGGATCCTGTGCCATTGCGGGTTGTTAATCCATGTCACGAACCGACCGAGCGGGATGCGGAGGTTTAGATGAGCACAAGTGTCGGGGACAAAGAAGATCAATCCAGCGACCAATGCCATATCCGCTGGGATCCGAAACAAGATCGCCAAAATTGGAAGAAAGGCGTCGGAAAGGACCCTCTCCAGCCAAAAATGCCGGCCAGCAGTGATGAACGTAAGGGCATTCGCGCTGTGGTGAAACGAGTGCATAGCCCAAAGGAAGGGAATTGCATGTTGAAGACGATGGAACGTGTACTTGTAGAGATCGAGAGCAACCACTACGAGTGCGAGGGAGGCGTACCACCAATAACCATCAGTCGGTAGTGCAATCCAGCCAAGCCCGGTGAAGCTCGCGATCGTACCTGCGCATATTGCCGCGATCGGACCGAGCAGGTTTTCCAATCCGATGCTCACGATAACGGCTAACCAATCATCGCGAAACTCGGGACCCGGAACGGGCGCAATGGGCCACCATGTCTCCAAGAGACGAGTACCGTAGATGACACCTAAATATATTGCCGCAAGACGAGCGGCGTCTGCGATCTCACCCGACATGAGGAATGACTCGCCGCTTCAGTGTTGTTCGGTAAGGCAGCCCTTTGGCTTCGTCAGATCCTAATACCAATGAGAAAAGGGATAAAAAATAAGAAGCTCTGCCCTCAGAGAACGAGTAGCCCATACTTCCTGAAACGTTGCGCGAGCGCAAGCAGCGTTTTTTGACGGAGTTTCCTCGCGTAAGCGGGGCATGCACAACGCCCGGTCCTCGACCGCCGGTCCCGGAGGCTCGCGAGTAGAACGACAGATTTTGGCTCGGCCGAGATATCGAGAGCGTTCATTGTTTGTTCTGGATGCCGTGGCTTGAATACGAGCCCACTTCGGCGAGTCGATCGACCGGACTCGCTTTCTGCAGACCGTGCCGGTGAAGCGCAGTCAAGATCTGGATGATCCATCAGCTCGACATGCTTTGTTAACACTGCGCGAGCGGCAATAGTCCACGCGCATGAGGTTTTGGCGCCTGACTAAGTTTGTCGAAAATGGTCTTCAGGGCCGTCGAAGCAATCGCCCCCGAGCTCCCTGGCGCGATACGACGGGAGAGCGGATTTCTTCCGTCTTTGCGCTGCGCGTGAGGAGGAACAATCCGGAGGGGATGAAATTGACGGAGCTGGATCTGCGGGTGAATCGCTCGGAGTTTGAGGAAATGTAAAGTTTTTTGGCTTAGAAATCGAACTTTGCATCTTGAGAGTCATGTGACCTAGTCAGGCATCTTCAGCATCGAGGGCTTAAAAATGAGCCGGGTTAAAGCGCTCCTGTTGGTCTTCTGCTTGTTACTGGGTTGCGCCGACCTCGTAACGACGAACGTGATCCTAGACCTCGGAATGGGCGAGCTGAACCCGTTCATGAGGCTGGCTCAGACCTGGCTCGGCGTGTGGTGGCTTGTTCCCAAGCTCAGTTTAACGCTTCTCGTGACGTGGCTGCTTTGGCGCAGCAAGAACGTTTACAATGTGGCTCTTGTAGTGGCTTTCTGCTCCACCCCCGTACTAAACAACCTCATCCTTATCACCGCCGGCACGAGCTGAACCAATCACTCCCCCTGTTCCGCGATTGGCGAATGAGGAGGCAAGTGCTAAGCTTTCGCCATTCTCAAGGCGGCCGTTTGAATGGACGAGCTTTTTGGACTCAGTAGATTTGTGCTGACGCTTTTGATCTTCGTTCCGATCGAGCGACTATTTGCTGCGAGGCCTCAGAAGATTTTCAGACGTGGCCTGCTAACCGATATGGCCTTCCAGTTTCTCAACGGATGGCTGATCATCGTCGGCGTGATCGCTGTCGTCACGATGGCCATTGTGGTCAATCAATCGATACTGCCGTCAGTAGTAAAGCAGGCGATCGACGGTCTTCCTTATTTGGTCCAATTCGTCTTGGTGATCCTGATCGGCGATCTCGGGGTCTACTGGACTCACCGCATCCTGCACGCCGTGCCCGCCATGTGGCACATCCATGCCGTTCATCACGCTGTCGAAGAACTGGACTGGCTGGCTGCGGTGCATCAGCACCCGCTGGACGTTGTATTCATGAAGGCTGGCTCGCTGTTTCCGCTCTTCGCGCTCGGCTTCTCCTCAGAAGCAATCGGGACTTACATCCTGGTCTATTACTGGCAGGCCTATCTCGTTCATGCCAACGTGCGCTTGAACTACGGCCCTCTGCGCTACATTCTGGTTTCGCCGGAATTTCATCATTGGCACCACAGCAGCGAGATGGAAGCCAGAGACAAGAACTTTGCCGGTATGTTCTCGTTCTATGATTTGCTGTTTGGAAGTGTCTACCTTCCGAAGGGGCAGAAGCCGAAGACATTTGGCGTCGATCGTGCGATGCCGTCAGGATATTTGGCACTTTTGGCGCACCCGTTTCTCGAATGGAAATCGAGGCAAAGATGCGGCGATCCGGTAGGACCGGAAATAGAGGAAGACCTTAACTCTGACATCAAGCCTGCGCGCCTTCTCAGCTCCAATGACCGCGACCGCTTGACCCAGTAGTGCGAGCTCAACCTACGCAGCCCAGGGGAGTCGTTTCGACTCTGGCAAAACTTCTTCTTGCGTAGTTGATTAAAGGCGCCTCAATAAGGCGCCAGCTTATTTCTGCGAGGACGCACACAATTGGAAGTGCAACGAGGCCAGAAAGCGGCCGGCCGAGGTCAAAGAATACGTCGTAAACGACCATATGAAATAAGTAGAGCGAATAGCATCGGCGTCCCGGCCAGACGAGCGGACGAAGCAACTGGGGCCGCTCGATATTGGCGCCCAGCCAAACGATGGCACAGCATACGAACGCTGTTACCGAAAGAAAGGCGAACGCTTCAACTGTTGCGGCATACGCCACATCGCAAAGCGGTGGCACACAAGCCAACATTGCCCACGCGATAGCGGAACGGCAATAGCCGCGCGCGAAACAGGCGAGCAGGACGCCGCCGAACAATTCATCCAAGCGTCCCGGAAGCAAAAACTGCCACGATTGATCCGGCAAATAGGAGTGGAACAGCCAGCGCCAGACCGGCGCAAGCAGAATCCCGCCCCATAGAACCCGGACTAACCATTGCTGCGGTAGCCAGTAAATCAAGATCGGCAGGATCAGATAGAATTGTTCCTCTATGGCCAGCGTCCAGGTGACGAATGTTAGATCGGATTGAGGAAAGCCGAACTGTAACCAAGGCACGGCTTGCACGAAGAGCAGATAGTAGCCCCAATGATCAGGCGGCAGGAGCACCAGCAGCAGCCAGTACAATGGCAGGATCCGGAACGCTCGTCGGCCGTAGAACGACGAAAAGTAGCCGGGCTGTTCACGGCTATCGAGCAAAATGCCGCCAATCAGAAAGCCACTGAGAACAAAGAACAGGTCGACGCCAAGCATGCCATACTTGAAGCCGAAGTAGTGGCGGGCGATGACAAGTGAAATGGCCAAGCCGCGGAGCGCGTCAAGCGGCTCAGAGCGATTTCGCTGAAGAGTGAATTTCAATGCCAAATTACTCATGAAAGAGGCCAGAAGTAGGAAACGGAGCGAGGCTATCATCGCATTCAGCAGCCGCCAAGCCGCTCGCAGATCGTTGCTCCTGGCGATTGTCAGCGCGGACGCGACAATTCAACTAAGGCGCTTCGTCCAGTCCTGGCCGCCCTTAAAGCCCGCGACATTGGGCGGCATCGACCACATCCGCGATAGCTTCGGATGGGGCGCGATCGGATACAGTTCGGCAGAGCTGGAGGCTGTTCGTTCGGCCGCCTGCGGATAGCGATTCAGATTGTACTCGTGGCTAGTAAAAGCAGGGCGAATGGAGCTATGCGGGAAAGTGGGTGATGACGGAATGAGATAGGCGGCGTATCGAGGCGGGTGTCGAGCCTGCCAGAACCTCTCAAGGAGAGCGATACGCCATGAACGAGACTAGCAATATTGTTGCCCTTCGTCAGCCCGACAATATCGACGATCCACTGACCAATATTCTGCGAACTGGTGCGCGGCAGCTTCTGGCGCAGGCCGTCGAGATCGAAGTCGAGACGTTTCTTGCCACGGTGAAGGATTTGAAGCTTGCCGACGGGCGCGCCCGTGTCGTGCGGCATGGTTACGGCCCGGCGCGAACGATTGCGACCGGCATCGGCCCGGTCGAGATCGCGCGGGCGAAGATTCGAGACCGCGGGGCGGCCGGTGACGGCGAGCGGATCCGCTTCAGCTCGGCGATCCTGCCGCTGTGGGCGCGGAGGACCAGGAGCCTGGATGCGCTGTTGCCGGTGCTGTACCTGCGCGGCATCTCGACCGGTGATTTCCAGGAGGCGCTGACGGCCCTACTGGGCAAGGACGCGCCGAACCTGTCGCCGGCGGTCATCTCCCGGCTGACGGCCGAGTGGCAGGGCGAGTACGAGCGCTGGCAAAAGCGCGATCTGTCGGCGCGGCGCTACGTCTATGTGTGGGCTGATGGCATATTCCTGCAGGCACGCATGGAAGACCACGGCGAATGCATGCTGGTGCTGATCGGCGCGACGCCGGAAGGCAAGAAGGAGCTGATTGGCTTTCAGGTCGGCGTCCGGGAGAGCACGCAGAGCTGGCGTGAGCTCCTGATCGACGTCAAGCAGCGCGGGTTGCAGATCGCCCCGGAAATTGCCGTTGGTGACGGTGCGCTCGGCTTCTGGAAGGCGCTTGACGAGGTCTTTCCTGGCACGCGGCACCAGCGCTGCTGGGTGCACAAGACCGTGAACGTCCTGGACAAGGTGCCACTCTCGGTGCAGGCCAACATGAAGAAGGACCTGCGCGAAATCTACTGGGCGCCGAACCGGGCGGCCGCCGAGGCGGCGATCGACGTCTTCGCCGAGAAATACCGCGTCAAGTACGGCCGGGCGGTCGAATGCCTCGCCAAGGACCGTGACGCGCTGCTGGCCTTCTACGACTTCCCTGCCGAGCATTGGGATCACTGTACGCATACGACGAGGACCGCCTGATTGACGCATGCGCGCGGGCACGGCGAGCTCTATGATGGCGTTGCGTGAAGGTCAGGCGGCCTGCTGACCGGCGGGCTTGTCGGCTTGGCGCAGGAGCTTCCATTCCCAGGGCAGCAGTTCGTGCAGACGCGACGCGGGAAGATCGGCGATACGGGCGAGGACGTCGGCGAGCCAGGCCTTGGGATCGACGTCGTTGAGGCGACAGGTCGTGATCATCGTCAGCATGATGGCGGCACGGTCGGCGCCACGCTGGCTGCCGGCGAAGGTCCAGTTGCGCCTTCCCAATGCGATGCCCCTCAATGCGCGCTCAGCGCAATTGTTGGTCAAGCAGATCCTGCCATCGTCGAGGAAGCGGGCGAAGTCGTCCCAGCGCCTGAGCATGTAGTTCATAGGCTTCAGGACCTCGGAGGAGCGCGAGAGGGTTTCGCGCTCACGCAGCAACCAGGCGTGCATGTCCTCGAGAAGCGGCTTGCTCTTTTCCTGGCGCACGGCGCGCCGCTCGTCGGCGCCGCAGCCATTGATGGCGCGCTCGATCTCGAACAACGCATCGAGGCGTCTGACCGCCTCCAGCGCGATCGGAGAGACCGGTTTGCCCTTCTTACCTTCCCGAGCATTTTTCTCGATGTCAGCCAGCTCGAAGAAGCCCCGCCGCGCATGGGCCAGGCAAAACGCCGGTGTGATCGGCATCGCTTTCTTTTGCGGGTCGAACAGCGGCTCGAAGCCGTTGTAGCAATCGGCTTGCAGGATACCGGCGAAGGCGGCCAGATGCTTCTGGGGGTGCTCGCCTCGTCGGTCGCTCGAGGCGTAATAGACCGCCGCCGGCGGCGCAGGCCCGGCGAAGGGCCGGTCATCCCGCACATAAGTCCAGATCCGCCCGGTCGTGCACTTGCCCTTCGCCAGGATACGGATGGTGGTGTCGTCGCCATGCAGGCGCTCGGCCGCGAGTACATGGCGTTCGATCAAGTGGAAGAGCGGCATGACGGCAAAGGTCCCGTGGCCGACCTGGTCGGCCAGGGTCGACAACGGCAGGTCGATCCCCTCGGCCTTAAAGCGCGCGCTCTGGCGGTTGAGCGGGATATGCATGCCGAACTTGTCGAACAGGATCGTCGCCAGCAATTGTGGGCCGATGAAGCCGCGCGGCGTGGCATGGAACGGCGCGGGCGGCTGGCTGATCTTCTCGCAATCGCGGCAGGTGAACTTCTCGCGTACCGTCTCGATCAGCTTGAAGCGGCGCGGGATCTCCTCCAGCGTCTTGGTCACATCCTCACCGATCTTCGCCAGCCGCGATCCACCGCAGCAGGCGCAGCTCGTTGGAGCCTCAATGACGACGCGCTCGCGTTCGATGTCATCCGGCCATGGCTTGCGCACCGGCCGCTTGCGCGTGAAGGCGCGTACGCTCTGCGCCTTTGCCGCCGCGGCCTGCGCGGCGAGCTCATCCTCGCTCGCCGTGGTGACGAGTTCTTCAAGTTCCAATTCCAACTGCTCGATCAGCCGCGCCGTGCGCTCGGAACGCGGCCCGTACAGTTCGCGTTTGAGCTTCTCGATCCGCAGCTCGAGATGCGCGATCAGCGCCTCATTGTCCGACAGCTTCGCCCGCGCGTTGGCCGCTTCGGCTTGCCAATTGATGGCTTCGGCCTGTATCCGGCTGACCTTCGCCGCGGCCGCATCGCGTTCGACCTCGACCCTCAGCCGCGCGTCGCGTTCAGCCCGCAACGCCTCACGTTCGATCAACAGCGCCGCCTGGGCGCTGGCGAGATCCGAAGGAAGGTCATCCGGCTTCAAACTCATGAAGCCAGTGAATCAGATTTCCCGGTAGGTTCAATCGCAGAATGCTATCCAACTCGCGTTGGACGCAAAGTTTCTTGAGGATTCCGCCAGTCGATCCCAGATAGCAGGTAAGAAAGCTGCGCCGGAGAGATCGTCACGGCTTCACCGGCAGCCGAAGGCCAGATGAATCTTCCTCTTTCGAGTCTTTTTGTAAACAGGCACGCTCCCTGAGAATCGTGCCAGATGATTTTTATCAGATCTGAACGGCGCCCCCTGAAGCAAAACAAATGACCCCCCAGTGGGTCATGCTTCAAGACCTCCTGCACCTGCAAAGCCAGGCTCGGAAAGCCGCGCCGCATATCGGTATGGCCCGTCGCCAGCCATACCCGCACGCCAGAGGGGATCGGAATCATCGCAGCGCCTTCAACACCGCCGACACCAGCAAGGGCGGCGCCGACCCGCAAATCCTGATCCGTCCGCTCCCCGTCAATTCCACCACGATCACTTCACCGGACGGTGCCGCTTCCTTGATCGGCTCCGCTTCCATCGCCGCTTCCACAAAGCCCTGGTCAGCAAGGTCCTGGCGAAGCCGACGCCGCCAGGTGTAAATCAGCCCCGTTGAAATATCGTGATCCCGCGCAACCTGCGCCACACACGATCCCGGCGCAAAGGCCTCCGCAACGATCCGGCACCGCTCATCCTCGCTCCAACGCCGCCGGCGTTCCGGCCCCGTCAGCACCGAAATCTGACCCATCAATCGCTCTTAAGCTCGCTCTTAAACACGTGCTTATGAGTGCTCAATCCGCCTCTCAGAACAAGGCGGCCTTCATCGTGGGCGTACGGATCACTTGCGCACGACCAACCCCATCGAAAGCGTGTTCGCAACCGTGCGGCACAGAACCGTGCGGACGAAAGGATCACTGTCGTCAACGACAGCAAGGCTGATGGTGTTCAAGCTGGTCGTCGCCGCATCGAAAACCTGGCGGCGGCTCAAAGGCACAAATCAGTTGCCGAAGGTCATCGCAGGTGTCAGATTCAACGACGGCATCGAGGTCATCCACATGCCGGCAAACCACGCCGCCTGATCGCCTCGTCACCCAAAATCCTGCATAGCTCAGGGCGAATATTACCGCGGTAACGATCGAGGCTTCGAGGTTGGATACTTTTGGTCCGGTCAGTCCGTTCAACCATGTCTTCAACTAGTTGCTTCCGTCAGTCGCTTCAATGATCGCCAGATCAATGCAGCAACCGGAACAACAGCTAGACCAGCGAAGATGTCGATCAAATAGTGGCCACCTGATGTGAGCGCCGAAACGATCATCGCAACATTAAGAGGTAAGAAGATCAGAAAAAGGAAGGTCCGTTTGGTGGCAAGGATGAGAATCAAACCAAGCGCAGCGTGGAAGGAGGGGAAGGTGATGAGACCGTTAGCCTTGGCCAGCGTGATCTCTTTCATCTGTCCCGCTCGCAGCGCAAAGAAATCTGCTAGATGGTAGGCGTCAACACGGTCTTCGACGCCGAAATGCGCCCAGGCACTTTCGGCCGGAAACAACCATGCAAAGACTACGACGATTAGGAGCGTCAAAACGAACAGCCAAGTGAAGTCTCGCGCCTGTTCAAATCGACCGGTGGCATTCAGTATCAGGAGCAGAATGAATATTTGAAATATGGAGCTATCGTAAACGATACCGAATGCTCGATCTAACGCTGGATGACGTTTTACCCAATCGAAGAACGTGAGCCAGTTGAAGCCAATTGCAGCGTCGGCCGTCTCTAACTGTCGGTCGATTAATGGGAATTTAGAAGTCACGGTCAGGTAGACGAGAACCGTGCCGGCGGCGGTAAACGCCACCAACTGCATAGACGTCAGTGCGAACTGTGCAATTCGCCTGTTAGGCCGAAGCCTACTGTAGATCAGATGGAGGGCAACCAGAGTTGTCAGTCCCACGACAAACGCTGGTCCGACGGAAATCCCGATCCCAGACCGTCTGAGCCACACTGCGTCGATGGCGATCATGATGCCTACGATCAGCCAAAGCACATTCGCCTCTGTGATCCCCGATTGCTTCCGGGCGGCTGAAACCGACGGCAATACCGTTTCGGAATTGGTCATTAAAATAGGCCCGAGTCACGAAATGGCGACTAGTGTATCATTGCATTTCCAGGTTGGGCAACGGAGCAGGGACCCATTAGTTAACGGGGGCAGCTTCGGTGCGACCGCGGCAATCGGTGGATGTTGATGTTTGTCGGGGCGGCGCTATGCTCCGGCATCGAGGTGGCGACGGGGTGGGTTGTATAAATGCGTAGCCTTGGCAAAAGGCGAAAGCGCCACGACGACGCTCTATAATCGATGGCGCGGCATCAGTAACGGCATCGTCGCCGGGCAATGGTTCGCGTGACGCCAAGTGTGGGACTGTGAGGTGGCTTGTGAGCGCTTCAATGTGAACTTGCGATGATGAGTAGATTGTTCAGTACAGGCGTACAGCAGAAAGCCACCACGAGAGCGATGTTGTAAGGATTATTGCTTCGCCAAAGCAGCCACATCATGAAATAGGTCAAACCGAGCTTCGGGATAAGCCACCAAGGACCTAGCAACGTCTGAGCAATATGCATGAACGGGTTCAACTCGCCGAGGCCAAGATTGAGGATCATGTTGGTGGTGAATAGATCGGCGATCCCAAGCAGGAGGACGGAGAGCACCAGGAGCGTCTTAGCCAAGTAACCGCGGCCCAAGATGATCTCGTAAGCGAATGCGACGCCCTCAGGGTCGTTCTGCCTAAACCAAGGCTGCGCGGCCTCCTTAGTCGCAAAGACCTTCAGGTGCTGTGGGTCGCCAACGTTCTTGCCCGTATTCGTATATATCCAGACTTTCATTTCATCCGCTCAAGGCATCGATATTGCTGGACCTGCCATGTGCGCTGCACCGCCGGCTAGCCCAGGGCCGGTGGGAACCAATGACGGCAGGCGCGATTGTTGCGTCAAGGACTCTGACCCGTCTAACGAAATAGTGAAGCCGCGAAAATTGATAGCGGCCACAATCAGAGGTATTTCTGAAGAATATTGCTACTCGATCTGCGCTTTCTCAAGTCGATCTGTTCTCTTTTTTGCGAGGCAAACCATGGATTTGAAAACAGACAGGATTGCAGTCGGCATTCGTTTCAAGATCAGCAAGCTCGGAACAATTCGTTGCCCAGAACTGGCTGGCAAGGTTGGCGTCGTTGTCGACGCAAGCCCCCGTACCACGGGCATCACCGTTTTGTTCGATGGTGCCCAACGACCAACCGTCCTGCACAGGGATTACATTAGCCCCGAGATCTGATCAGGCATTTACTCCTAACGAGGTACCTCAATTTAGGGGTCGTAGAGGTCACGCATCTTATTTTGTTCTGCGTACAGTCGCAATTTTTGTCGCGACTTCGTATCCCATTTCCTCCAGTTTCCCTGCTGCAACCGCGTTGTAATCTCCACCACGGTCACCTTGGATGAGGGGCGGTGTTCATGGAAATATTTCGCGCGGAGAAGATTTGCAATGTCGCGGACAACTCCACCAGAACCTGCGGCATCTGCGGCAAGAAAATGAAGCTTGTGCGAACAGCGGTGGACTCTGATAGCGGAGGCATCACCCACATGTTCGAATGCGGTACGACTGAGGCGCACCTCCGCAACGGGCGGCCCAGTAGGGTGTGGCACAGATCCCGCACTGCCTTGGCGCGTTCGCGCTCAATTCCCTAGCCTGAGCAAAATCAACAGTCCGCCAAGAGGCCGGCCGCAATGAGCGCGGGCGCAGCCACTCGAACGTCCCAAGCTATTGGCAGCGATTGCGCCGTCAACCAATCGCTTTTTGCGAAGCGGCAAGTGGTGTCGTGATCAGAAATGCCAACACTTTCGGCAACTTCGTCACGGCTCGGAATAGAAAGGCGGTGCACCCTCCTTTTTGTCAGGAAGGAAGTCAGTCAACATAGAACGCGTGCGTTCCCACTGGAGGTCAATACTCTCTGAAAAGCCCGCCATCCCTGAAATGGCAGTAAGCTACGACGGCGACCCGTAGTAGAGCGACTCATGTCTACCCTAAGCTTAACGCTGCGACCGAAAGATTAGTTACCGAGAGGATGAGTTTAAGTCCGCCCGGACTGCGCCACAAGGTGTCGATCGCTTCTACTCATGGTGCATTTTGCTGTCCGCTATTTTCGTCCTTAGATAGGAGGTGCGGCTGGCGCAGGCCAAATGGTTTCAGGAGCCATGTAGCTGGCGTGTCGCTCGCGGAATTATTGCTTCTCTGCGGGGGCGCTAACGCCGTTGGGCGGTGCAGCCCGGAGGTGGCGGCGGGTTTTGCGGGGTGACTGTCGCAGCGGCGCGGTCGTCACGCTCGAGCGCTTGATGACCGTGATGCGGTTGGTGCTGGGTTGAACCTTCGCCCAAGCTAGTCCATTCAGACTAATCCACCGGGATCTTTGCCATCCTACCCGGGGCTGGAACGCCGCCGTCCGCGATAGATTTAAGCGGGCGGCGTTTTTGCTTCTGCAATATGCCCCAGCTCTCTTGGCTATGAGCATTTACTTGCTCTCCGCATTCAACTCGAACTCGTCCCGGCAGAAAAGACGATCCGGGAGGCGTTCGCCTTCTCAGCGGCGAGTTCATCCTGGGTTGCGGCCGCCTCGAGCTCCTCAAGCTCCAGCTCCAGCTGATCTTGCAGTCGCGCCGACCGCTCCGAGCGCGCTCCATACAGCGTCCGGCGCAGCTTCTTGATCTCAACATGGAAGCCAAAACCGTGGTTGAGCGTTGGAAGGACATGCGCGAGGACCTGCTGCCGCGAGCCGATCAGCAAATTTGGCTCCTGCGCGATGAGGCCTAAGCGCGTATGGCGGCGGTGCGTGACCGCACAACTGGCGGCGGCAAAGGAAGGCTGAATTTCAGCTGCAGGCGACGGCAAGTAAGACCGCCGCCGCGCTCGAACGGAATAGTGTGAAATGCCGCATTACCGAGTCAACTTTTTGGATCGTCGCCGCGACCTAATTAGCGCTGTCGACCTTGACTGCACAGATGATGAAGCAGCGAGAGAGCGCGTCCGAGAGGGTTGGATAGCCGCGGTACAGAGCTTTGGCGACGGGTGCATTATTCGAACCAGACGGTCCATCGATTCAACCAACCCATGAAGGGGTTGTTGGGTTCGAACACCCACGCATGTGACGCCGCAAACGGCGGGCGCCAAATCCCGGTGAATGAGCGGGTTTCCTGCCGTGGCGGATGGCGGCATGCCGACCTGCCGGAGGCGGTAATCATGTGCGACACGAGCGAGCAGAAGGATCGAACCCGCTACCAGTAAAGGTGGCCAATCATCTTTGTCTATCACTCCGCCGACCGGGTGATCCGCTTGGACGAGGCTGCGCCCAACGTGACGTCGATTTTGTCGCAAGGCAGCCTCTGACCGGCGACATCGCCTGGCGGCAACGGCGGTCGACCTTCGCTCCGCGGCGATCAGGGTGGTGCCCGACCCGAGGAAAGGATCGAGGATAATCCCCTTCCGGCGCGAGCAGTCGCGGATGGCGTCCTCGACCATGGCCACGGGCTTGACGGTCGGATGCAGCTGAAGGTCCGAACGAGCCTCGCCGAAGGCGTTCACGCCGGCATAGTTCCAGACGTTGGTGCGGTTGCGGCCATGTTTGCCGAGCTCGATATTGTTGATATGCGGCGCCATTCCGGACTTGAAGACGCAGACGAGTTCATGCTGCGAGCGGTAGAACGAGCCCATGCCGGCGTTGGTCTTGGCCCAGACGCAGAGGTTTTTTAGCTCGCTGTAGATGCCCTCGGCGGCGGCGAGCATCTCCTGAATATGCCGCCAATCGATGCACTGGAAATGGATGGCGCCGTTCACGGTGCAGGTAATAAGATTGCGGAAGACCGAGTTGAGGAAGGCCGTAAACTCAGCCGGGGACATTTCGCCGGAGGCCATGGCGAATTCGCCGTGAACGACCTCGCCGTGGCAGGAGACGTTGCCCGCAATCGGCACGTTATAGGGCGGATCGGAGAACACCATCTGCGCTCTCTTGTCGCCGAGGAGAGCCTGGTAGGTCTCGGGCATGGTTGAATCGCCGCAGATCAGACAGTGCTCGCCTATCCGCCAAATATCGCCGGCACGGCAGACGGCCGGACCGGGTTCGACAAACGCGTCCGCCTCGTCATCCGACGCGGCGCTTGCGGCATCACCAATCAGGATGTCGATCTCAGGGGCTTCAAAGCCCGTGATCGCAAGGTCAAAATCGAACTCAAGCTCTGAGAGATATTTGAACTCTAGCCCAAGTAAGTTTTTGTCCCAGCCGGCATTTTCCGCGAGCTTGTTGTCGGCGATGACATAGGCGCGAATTTCCGCCTCGCTCATATCAGCGAGCCGGACGGTCGGAACTTGTGATAGTCTGATGAGTTTTGCTGCGGCGAGGCGGCCGTGGCCCGCGATCACGCCGTTGTTTTGGTCAACCAGAATCGGATTTGTAAAACCGAATCTTTGGATGGCGGTGGCGATTTGCTCGATTTGCTTCTTGGAATGAGTGCGCGGGTTGGTTGCGCGGGGATTGAGTTTGGCCGGGTCTTGGTACGTAATCGCAAGCGGGGGGCGCTTCGGTAGGTCTTGCAACACGGGAGAACTCCTTTTGCTGGTTAGTTCCAAAAGGAGGCTTAGTGCCGGGGCGCCGCGGACTCACTCACAATAAAACGGTAGCTATTTTTCTGAAGCGATCTCGTTGAGAAATGATCTCCAGCTCATCTGAAGGCGCCATGTCTCGATGGCGATTTTAGCGGCGCGCTCGTGCCGCGGCTCCAATCCCGGCTCCTTGGCACCGCGCTTCGCCGGCCCCCTCGCTTTGGTCTGCTCGGCCCGCGGCATTTCTTGAAGGAGGCGCTTGTAGTCCGCGGCCGCAAGCTCAAGCCGAGTCTTATCGATGAAGCCTTTTTTCGGCCGTCCAGGTTTGCCCTTCAACTCGCCGCGAAGGCCCTTGAGGATGATGGGATTAAGCCAGCTCGGCAGCGGCTCTGCGAGGTTTGCCTCGATGAGAGAAGCGAGTTGCCCGCGATTTGGTTCGATGCCTTGTTTGGCGAGCCTCTCCCAATATTGCAGGCGCGTTTCATCGAATAGGTCATAGATCGTCAGTGTGCTTGGCATCGGCATCATCTCTGGCAATGAGGTACATTCGCGGGAGTTAACCGCGGTACTTGCGATGGAAGGCGAGCAGGGCCTGGCCGTATTCGGTGGGCTCGCCACGGGCGGCCTTTTGGAATTCCTCCGCCTCGATGTTGATCGCGGTTCCAGGCTCGACGCGGTGCGCGTTGCGGGCCTCTCCCTGCGCCATCCATTCCTCCGTTGTGAGGTCCTCGGGCACCACGACAAAGCCGCCGCCTCTGTCAGGTTCAGGCTGCGCGATCTGGGCGCGTAGCTCGGCCAAAAGACGTGCCGCGGTCGGTTTACCCTGCGCGGCGATTGCGCGGGCCATCAAGATTGTGATCTGGAGGCGATCAGCGTTCTGCAAGTTGCCATCAATAGGCGTCGAAACCTTCTTATGCGCGAACTTGCGTGTTAGTTGCTTCAGGCTGACCGCTCCTTTCGGACGCCCGCGCGGATTGCCGGACTTGCCTTTGAGAAAGCGATGGTCCTCCGGGGGAAGAACGCGCCCGCGCTCAGTAGACGTTTTCGCCATTGGCCCGTGCCTTTGCGAGTGCGTCCTCTTTCAGCCTGGCAAGATGCGCAAGATCCTGCTCGTACTCCGCTTTCAGTTGATAGTAGAGCTCCTCATCCCACGGCGGGGCTTCCCCCGTCCTGATCAATCGGCCGGCAAGATCGCCCGGCACGCCTCTGGGCACCTGGATCACGCCGCTGCTCGGTGCTGCCGCCATAGGTTCAAGCAGGCCGGCCTTCTTGAACTCCGCAAGCAGCGTCTTCAAAGCGCCGACTTCGCCCTTCAGAACGCGCCCATAGAGCCCGTACAGCATCGCCTCATGCGGATGCATTTTCAGCTTCCTGCCGTTGAGCTTCACCTGCATCGGCTGATCAAGAAACGCCGCGATATCGCTAGATTCAGGTGCGGCAGCTGCGCGCTTCGTGCGATTTGGCTGCTTGCGCTGACCGAACTGGTGCTCTTTCGGGGGCTTGCCATAGCCGACCTTGTAGGTGGCCTGCAGCTCGCTTCTTTGAGATTCCTCGTCCATCTCAAGCTCCTTTAGCTGTTAGCCTCGGAGCGAGATTTCTGGAAACCAGACATAACCCCACCGAGGCCGCGGTCTGCCCGCGTCCAACATCACTTCGGTAGCTCGGGGGTTCTGTTGAGCTGGCGACCGGCGAACAACCGGATCGCTGAAAGCGTATTTAGGTGCCAAACGCGCGGCCGTCAAACATATTTAGCGGCTGTAATGCTGAGGTTAAAGCGAGGCCGGCCACGCAGGCCGATGCGAGTTTTCGCATGCGGTCCAGCACAATTCCCATCGGAAAGGACAATAAATCCCGTGGAATTAACGCGGGAAATCGCGCCGAATTCGCGACTTTTCCGCAATTTCGTGCAGTTCGGCTGTGTTCGAAAGGCCGATTTGCACGTTTTGCCCTGTTAATTCCCGCCTGCGTTCCGGCCACTCAATATTACGAACGCGGTAGTTCCGGACTGGGAGGAAAAGCGCGGCCGCGAGCCGCTAAACGGGTCATCGTCCCACCGCCGCCGCGGCCATGTACTGCGCCCTATATCTCCGTTGAACACATGCGGGTGGATTGCCTCTCTTCAGGCACAAGCGGTGGAGGCGCGTTGGCGGACGGGTTGAGTCCCCTCAATTGGGCCGGATCACTACATCAGCGTGATGGCTGCCGTTTCGGGTAATGACAATGACGCCGTCTCGAATGGTAAATTTCGCGCCAAGCAGTTTCTGCACCTTCTCCGTGATCGAAGACGGGAAGGGGATAGTCGGCCCGGTGACAGGATCACCGACACTGATGGGGGCCGTGGGAGAGCCCACGACGGGAGCCGGCTTGATATAGTCGCGAACAAGCTGAATCTCTTCGCGAGAGAGAAGAAGGGGGGCTTCTTCAGCGCGACTTTCTCGCGAAGACTGACCTTTCTTGTCGCTCACCTTGTCTGGTGCTTCTTCCTTGCTCTTTTCGATCTGACCGAGCTTGGCTACGCGCTCCTTGAGCGGAAGCAGTTCGCGTTGTAGGGCGGTCAATTCGGATTTCAAAGATCTGACTTGCATGAGGGCGGTTACCGCGCCAGCGCAGCTCATGATTGCGAGCAGGCTCAGCAGCGCGAGCAGTCCGCGCTCGATATTTGCGCCTGAGCGCCGGGTCTGTTTCGGTAGTTGATCCCGCTGGAGATGGCGGCGCCAGAAGCGGATGGCTTCCTGCATACGCTGCGTTAGCTTACTCATGAAATTGGACCTTGTAGATGCGTCTCGCAGCCCGGAGCCGAATTTGTGGATCAAGGCAGCAGGAGCACCCGAGGCGATCTCACCATCGCTATGATGTGCGAATGCTTCGTTGCTTATCAGAGCCGGCCGACGGTCATTGCTTGCAGCTGGCATGCGGGGGCCGGCATGCGGGGGAGTGCTTGACCGAGCTTCCCGGCCGCCTGTCTTATCGTGAGGGGCAGCGAGATCTGTATTCTGGTCAACTGGCTGAGCTTCAAGATCTTGCGCCGGGATCCCCAGCGTACGCAGAAGTGACCAACCATTCTCGGTAATCCACAAGCTGTCGTCCTCGGACGCGACGAACCCAGACCGAAAAACGTCGATAAGGTCGAGCGCAAAGGGTTGCTCGGTATTTCCGTTCTTTTCGTCGATGTCTGCAATGAGTGTCACGTCCTGGCTGAGCTCATGAAGCGTCGCTCGCCCCTCGGGGCGTCTTGCCAGCGCAATCAGGACCGCCAACTTATTCTGCACGCTGCTTCAGCCAAAATTGCAAATCGCGCCAAGAGCGCAATGGTATGGGCATCCACAGCTAGATGGCAACCAGTCCTTTGTTAGCTGCTTAGAGTTGGGACAGGCCAATAGCGCACAGAGAATGCAGCACCCTCGGAAACGAACTGCTGCAGTGACCAGAGAGGCAATAGAGGGGTCTATCCGGCGAGCTATGCAGGATTTTGGGTGACGAGGCGATCAGGCGGCGTGGTTTGCCGGCATGTGGATGACCTCGATGCCGTCGTTGAATCTGACACCTGCGATGACCTTCGGCAACTGATTTGTGCCTTTGAGCCGCCGCCAGGTTTTCGATGCGGCGACGACCAGCTTGAACACCATCAGCCTTGCTGTCGTTGACGACAGTGATCCTTTCGTCCGCACGGTTCTGTGCCGCACGGTTGCGAACACGCTTTCGATGGGGTTGGTCGTGCGCAAGTGATCCCAATGCTCGGCAGGGAAGTCGTAGAAGGCCAGCAGCGCGTCACGGTCCTTGGCGAGGCATTCGACCGCCCGGCCGTACTTGACGCGGTATTTCTCGGCGAAGACGTCGATCGCCGCCTCGGCGGCCGCCCGGTTCGGCGCCCAGTAGATTTCGCGCAGGTCCTTCTTCATGTTGGCCTGCACCGAGAGTGGCACCTTGTCCAGGACGTTCACGGTCTTGTGCACCCAGCAGCGCTGGTGCCGCGTGCCAGGAAAGACCTCGTCAAGCGCCTTCCAGAAGCCGAGCGCACCGTCACCAACGGCAATTTCCGGGGCGATCTGCAACCCGCGCTGCTTGACGTCGATCAGGAGCTCACGCCAGCTCTGCGTGCTCTCCCGGACGCCGACCTGAAAGCCAATCAGCTCCTTCTTGCCTTCCGGCGTCGCGCCGATCAGCACCAGCATGCATTCGCCGTGGTCTTCCATGCGTGCCTGCAGGAATATGCCATCAGCCCACACATAGACGTAGCGCCGCGCCGACAGATCGCGCTTTTGCCAGCGCTCGTACTCGCCCTGCCACTCGGCCGTCAGCCGGGAGATGACCGCCGGCGACAGGTTCGGCGCGTCCTTGCCCAGTAGGGCCGTCAGCGCCTCCTGGAAATCACCGGTCGAGATGCCGCGCAGGTACAGCACCGGCAACAGCGCATCCAGGCTCCTGGTCCTCCGCGCCCACAGCGGCAGGATCGCCGAGCTGAAGCGGATCCGCTCGCCGTCACCGGCCGCCCCGCGGTCTCGAATCTTCGCCCGCGCGATCTCGACCGGGCCGATGCCGGTCGCAATCGTTCGCGCCGGGCCGTAACCATGCCGCACGACACGGGCGCGCCCGTCGGCAAGCTTCAAATCCTTCACCGTGGCAAGAAACGTCTCGACTTCGATCTCGACGGCCTGCGCCAGAAGCTGCCGCGCACCAGTTCGCAGAATATTGGTCAGTGGATCGTCGATATTGTCGGGCTGACGAAGGGCAACAATATTGCTAGTCTCGTTCATGGCGTATCGCTCTCCTTGAGAGGTTCTGGCAGGCTCGACACCCGCCTCGATACGCCGCCTATCTCATTCCGTCATCACCCACTTTCCCGCATAGCTCCTATCCGGCCCCTGGTATGCGCAGGGATCGAAGCCTGAGCAGCGCAATCTCTACGGCCTCACGACCAGGCTGGCTTGCTGCCGCTTCGGCCCCAATGTCGCGATCACGTGGGACGATCGCTTCGCCGTCGACGAGTGCTTTGACAGGTTCTTTGGTCGTATCCGCGTCGGCCGCATACGAGTCGATGCGCTGCTTGATAGGCCCGCCCTCGCTGATCAGGCTGGCTCGGTACTGTTGCATTGCGTCTTCATCTCGGTATTCCAAGGCGCCGGGTCCGCCGAAAGCATGTTCGTCAAGGCCGCGGATGCGCCAGTATCGACGCGCTTTAGAAATACCGTCTCCGTGCGGTTCGCAATCTCGGGTGCGACGCCTGGGATTGTATAAGCGCCCCGCTTGTAGCCGCTTCCGGCCGGGTGGGTCATGCGACCTACAACGCCCTTATGGCGAACGGAATACTCGCAAAGGCGTCCGTCGGGACCTGCCATTTCTTCTGGTCGAACGCCACCGCAGCAGCATTGCTGCAGACAGGATGAGCGGTTGGCGACGCCCTGGCCCGCGATATCGGGGGCGGATCATGCATCTATCGTTGGGCGACACGGCCGCGCCATGGGCGTGGTGCAGATGGATTGTGTCGATGATAGCTTCGCCATCAAGTCCGCACGAGGCGCATGTCGCTGCAAGACGCTCTGCTCGCCTTCTTTGATTGCTCAGTGGGCGCGGGGCGGGGCTGCTCGGCCCGGAGCAGGCCCGCACGGTGATCGCTCGGGTACCTCTGCAATAGCGAGCCCGTTCGAACTGAACCAGGTAAGGAGATGCCGCAACGGCGTCGCGGGCTAGCTCTTAGCCCGTATTCCTGACCGCCTCAGCTAGCATGGCGTAAAGCTGACGCTTGCTGAGCTCTTTGGGCTGCCGTTTCTCTAGTGGTTTCGACACCTTCTTACCTACCGCGCGGGCACATGCGGCGGACAACGGCAGCCTTCGCTTTGGTACCGGCCTTATCTGGGGTTTTGCAGTTGATGTCTTGTGACCACGTTTCAGGTCCAAACGAGTCAGCCGCCCGCAAACCGCGTTACGACTACATCCGAGACGGCGCGCAATCTGCGTGGCGCTGCGTCCTAAGGCCCAGAGTTCTTTCAGCAGCGCCAAGTCTCTGTCATCCCAACTCATGGAGATACTATAACGCCGACTGTCAATTACTGGCTAGTCTAGTCTTCGTCTGGCTCGCGCACGATCGGCGGCTCTTCCTCTCCTTCGTCCTCTTCGTCCTCGTCGTCTTCTTCATCTTCGTCAGGGTCTCGGGGCGGCATCATGTGGCCCATGATGACCGAGGCATCCCAATCGATCGCGCTGGTGGACAGTTCTTCGAAGATGTGTTGCTTCACGTAGTTGCTCCTCCAAATACCCGTGGCCGGATACGAAGTCTGAGATGCGATGGTGGCGCAGTTCGGACATCGTTAATTCTACAAGTAGCTTTTCCCATAGGGTCAGTTGCGTCGTTCCGGTCGCATGTCTTTGTGAGCGCCACTATGGTATCCGGTTCACCGCAACGATTACCCAATCTTCGTCATAGGCAACGGACACGAGAATTCCGAGCGCCAGCGCGAGCATGTAGGCCAAGACCATCTCTGCGGTCGCGACTGCGTGCGCCGGCTTCCGTTTCTTCGCGCGCCATTGCCGCATCGCGAGCGAGGCCACGCCAAAGGCGACCCAAGAGCGTCCGCTCTTATACGTACTCAAGAAGAACTTCACCTGTGGGCGTGCGTCCCCATCGATGCGCGTGAGAACGACACGCTGGTGTATACAAAGGCAATGGTGCGGGCGATCATAAAGGCGACGCGACCGTGGAGGGTCTTGTTCGTGTCTACCCCACCGAACTTGATCCCGCTTAGGTATTCCCATCACCCGCGTACAAGGTTGAAGGACACGTACAACCGCGGTTCCTGGTCCTGGCGGTCTCGTGCAAACGGAAAATGTCATCGCTTGGGAGCTCATTGATGCCGGCGCAAGCGCGTGTTGGAAGATCCACTATGGCCCGCCTTGTCCCTGTCCTTCCGAGGGAGTCAAAGAGAAGTACATGGCGCGAATGAATCGAGATCGTCGCAACCAGATAAGTAGCCTGCGGTCCTGTACGGACAAGGGAAGGACTAACCAAAACGAAGGTCCTGGGATCTCCGAGGACCTTTTTCTTTATTGGCATCTATATGCGATGCGCTAACGCCCGCGTCGATGCTCGATGGGAAAACTTGAGTAATCGGCAGTTCGGCGCTCAGTGAGCTTGAGCTGCAGCCGCCAAGTGCTCCCAATACTCCGCCTCTGCGAGCAGCTTCCAGCTTCTGTCAGGATTGCGCTCGGCAGTCTGCCGACAAAGCGATGCCATCGCGCGAAAGCGGCGTGCCGTTTCCATGTCCAACCTCCCTGTTTTCCCCAAGCTTATTTTTTATTATTGCGATAGAGTCATCATGATTATGAGCCAAAATTAATTTTTGTCATTTTTGGAAAGGCCCGATTAGCTCCGACAGGTCATCTGGGTGGGAACCGCTTTCGTTTGCGGCTTCACATCGGTTTCGAACGCTACTTGGGTATGCAGACGGCTTGCTGCGCCTCGCGCAGTTCCGGGGAGCAAGACGATCCGTCTAGGCGCATCTAAGAAGCGTCACGCGTCAGCAACACAGTACCTGCCAAACCGCGCGAGCAAGCATCCAACGTTACAAACCGACTGACTACCGCGAATAGATTCAAATCGGTCCGTTGCTGAGCACCTGAAACTTACTTGCGATCGGCCCGGCGGAAATGCCGGGCTTATTCGTCCAATGCGTTTAATGGGACAACGAACAAACCGAAACGTGGATTGAGTCCGGCCTTTCAACTATTCTCAGACCGTTGGCAATCCTTTCGCAGTGCAAATCAATGTTCAGTCTTTGATTTCGCTTTAGAGAGGAGGGCAGACTTGTCGCGTGCGCACCAGCGAAGAGATAATCTCGATGTGGAGCCGAGAAGACATCCGCTCCGCTGTCATGGGATAGGTTTGTAGCCATCCCGTGCGGAGCGGAGATGCCTTGGAACTGCAACGGCAATGATCAGCCGGATGTGTTTCTGGGAAGATAGAACGAACTGCTCACTGAGGAGATTTAGTACACTCACAAATTCTAGAGAGGGTGGCTAGCCTCAGGGTTGGTCTCATCGGGAGTAACGCACATGGCAGGTCCTCCAACCCAAAAGGACATCGAGCGCCGGGCATATCACCTGTGGGAGCAGGCAGGAATGCCTAACGGGCGTGATCGAGAGTTCTATCTGGAAGCGGAACGACGGCTTGGGGAAGAGTTGATTCGCCACGAACTCAAAACGCCGGATACGCTGTAGAATACAGCAAGAAAAGCCCGGCGCGCCATTCATGGGGTTGCGATCAATCCGCTATCCGTCGCCACTATCCAACGGTTGCCCCAACGCACGATAGAGTCGACGCGCCCAATGCCGGGGACTGTGTCGCCGCGCATTGCCATCCGAACGCCATCTGGCCCAGCGAGAACCGCCGTCCCGCTTCGAACATCAAGCACGGTCCAACCCTCAATCGTTGTCGGTCTTGTGTCTGGCGCGGGCGTAAGAGGTGCTCTGGGCTCTATCGAGCCGGTCACAGTCACATCTGCTTGGATAGCCGGAGAGGTCGTGCTTGAAGAGTCCGCTGAGTGAGCCCCGTCCGACCATCTGGCTAGAGGCTTGGCGGAAATACTCGTTCGACCTGCGGAGATCTGATTTACAGTTGATGGTGTTTGCAAAAGTGACGTGGATGCCGTCCTTCGGGCACCTTCGGTCTTGACCGACTTTGTTTGGGCAACTTGGCGCGAAGACATTTCTGGTTGAGTGATAGCATTGAGGACCGAGCTAGTTGCAGCACCGTACCAACTTGGCCCGCAAGCCCCTCCTAATCCAAAGCCTGCAACCAGTGCGCCTGCGACCAGCCAAGTAGTCCGCTTTCGATAACCGTCCGGCTTCAATAACGCCAGAACCTCATCTCGACTAGGATTTGAGAAATCCCAGGGGTCCAACGTCGCAGGCTGCGTTGGGCCTTCGCTGCTGTCTCCAGCAACCGTCGCCCCGAGCTTTTCCAAGGTACTCGCTTGGTGCAATCGCATGATCGGATCCCTGGTGGCTCCGCAATGATCCTGCTCGGAACTAAACCAACCCTTAACGGCTAATCAACCGCAGCAGGAATAATGACTACAAGAATCGTGGAGAGGACGATCGTACCGGTGTCACCCAGCCGCGCAGAGGTTGAATTGCTCGCCGACATCGTGAGGTCCTCCCCAGGCGACGCCGGAGGGGTTTGCGCCCGTAAGACCGCAGCGGCTCCGGCCGGCGTGTCGCGCGCTTGGGTTCCTGAGATGATCAGAGCGGCGTGTCCTCTCGCGCACTTCAGCTTACGCATGGGGACGTCAATTGCTGCGCATCTGTGTCGACGAGCCCGGATTTGTACGGGGTTCGCTAGTATGGGCGGGCCGGTGCTCACGAAGATCGGGCAGGAAAGCAACAGTCCACAACACGTTGCACAAGCGCACCACTGTTAATTTGCGCGATCGGGACGATTCAGGCCTGCTCTCTGGAACGAACCTAGTAGCTGTGGGGGATGACAATGACTGTCACGCGTGCGGTTGGCGCTGCTGCCTTGTTTCTGATGACGCTGAGCTCTGAAGCCTATGCTTTGCGCCAGCACAGACCGGGAGAGCGGATTTCTTGCTCAGAGGTCAGATACTACGTAGCCAGGTATTCGGCGGCGCTGGCTGAGATGTATGCCCGTAACCACGGGGCGACCGGCGCTCAGATCGAGCGGGCGCGGCGTTGCTTGGCCTCGGACGAGACTGCCGAAACAGGGCAACGCCGGTCCTACAGCGAATGAGCATGACGCAGCCTTCGCTTCCAAATTAAGCCGCGGCCTACGATGATATCGGCGTGAGCCCCTAGGATCTCCGCTCAGTGGCTGATGGCGTCCCACTGCCTTCGTATCTAGTCACCACCTTTCGTGGGGTGATAAATGGTTCGTGGGCCTCCATCTCGAAGCTCACACGACAGGCGTCGAACCAACTGCTCATGCACGTCTCTCATCTCTGTGTGCCCCGGCGGCACCCTCTGTTTCATTCAGAGCGGCGCATGTAGGGCGACAGGATCGACGGCGAGAACCGGATGCGGCCAGGATCGGCAGCGGCCGCCTCACGATCGCGTACACGTGGCTGGCGGACGGCGACCGGACCGATGCCGGTCATCACCTCGCGCTCCGGCAGGTGACCGTGGCGGACGACGCGCTGGTGGCCGTCCCGGGTCTTCAAATCCGCATGCTGGCCGAGAAAGTCCGCGACCTCAGCCTCGACCGCTTTGGCGAGAAGGGCACGTGCCCCGTTGCGCAAGACTTCTGTGAGTTGATCGTCGAAGATTCCTGGCTGAATCAGTTGGATGACGTTATCGTTGGACACGGCATATCGCTCCTTCGGTGGAGAAGTGGAGGCGTCAAGCACCCCCACGATATGCCGCCTTCCCGATTCCCGCCGTCACCAACTTTCGGCGACAGCTCCGCTAGCCCGCGCGGTAGCGATGTCCTCCTTCACCACCCATCGCATGCTCGTTCCCAATCATCGATGTCGGGGCACATCCTTTATCGCTCTGATTCGGTGCCAAAGGCTGTCGCAGCAATGGCACGCTCGACCTCGGAAGCCAACACGCCCAGATGATCGGCAGGCCTCGCGAACAACTCTCGCTTTTGCAGGTCGGTGGCCAGATCGCTGATCGATTTGCAGTCGGCTGCATCGTTGCGGAGGTTCTCCAACTGCTCGAGCTATGCGGGAAAGTGGGTGATGACGGAATGAGATAGGCGGCGTATCGAGGCGGGTGTCGAGCCTGCCAGAACCTCTCAAGGAGAGCGATACGCCATGAACGAGACTAGCAATATTGTTGCCCTTCGTCAGCCCGACAATATCGACGATCCACTGACCAATATTCTGCGAACTGGTGCGCGGCAGCTTCTGGCGCAGGCCGTCGAGATCGAAGTCGAGACGTTTCTTGCCACGGTGAAGGATTTGAAGCTTGCCGACGGGCGCGCCCGTGTCGTGCGGCATGGTTACGGCCCGGCGCGAACGATTGCGACCGGCATCGGCCCGGTCGAGATCGCGCGGGCGAAGATTCGAGACCGCGGGGCGGCCGGTGACGGCGAGCGGATCCGCTTCAGCTCGGCGATCCTGCCGCTGTGGGCGCGGAGGACCAGGAGCCTGGATGCGCTGTTGCCGGTGCTGTACCTGCGCGGCATCTCGACCGGTGATTTCCAGGAGGCGCTGACGGCCCTACTGGGCAAGGACGCGCCGAACCTGTCGCCGGCGGTCATCTCCCGGCTGACGGCCGAGTGGCAGGGCGAGTACGAGCGCTGGCAAAAGCGCGATCTGTCGGCGCGGCGCTACGTCTATGTGTGGGCTGATGGCATATTCCTGCAGGCACGCATGGAAGACCACGGCGAATGCATGCTGGTGCTGATCGGCGCGACGCCGGAAGGCAAGAAGGAGCTGATTGGCTTTCAGGTCGGCGTCCGGGAGAGCACGCAGAGCTGGCGTGAGCTCCTGATCGACGTCAAGCAGCGCGGGTTGCAGATCGCCCCGGAAATTGCCGTTGGTGACGGTGCGCTCGGCTTCTGGAAGGCGCTTGACGAGGTCTTTCCTGGCACGCGGCACCAGCGCTGCTGGGTGCACAAGACCGTGAACGTCCTGGACAAGGTGCCACTCTCGGTGCAGGCCAACATGAAGAAGGACCTGCGCGAAATCTACTGGGCGCCGAACCGGGCGGCCGCCGAGGCGGCGATCGACGTCTTCGCCGAGAAATACCGCGTCAAGTACGGCCGGGCGGTCGAATGCCTCGCCAAGGACCGTGACGCGCTGCTGGCCTTCTACGACTTCCCTGCCGAGCATTGGGATCACTTGCGCACGACCAACCCCATCGAAAGCGTGTTCGCAACCGTGCGGCACAGAACCGTGCGGACGAAAGGATCACTGTCGTCAACGACAGCAAGGCTGATGGTGTTCAAGCTGGTCGTCGCCGCATCGAAAACCTGGCGGCGGCTCAAAGGCACAAATCAGTTGCCGAAGGTCATCGCAGGTGTCAGATTCAACGACGGCATCGAGGTCATCCACATGCCGGCAAACCACGCCGCCTGATCGCCTCGTCACCCAAAATCCTGCATAGCTCCAACTGCTCCTGCATGTCTCTCATCTTCTGTGTGCCCCAGAGGCACCCTCTGTTTCATTCAGTTGAATTGATGGAGGTGTACTTGAGCTCCCGCCGATCCATTTCCGAACGGAGCAATTCAGCATAGATGCGCAAATTGTCACCAACAAAGCGGGAGCGTCCGCCATTCGCGCGATCAGCCAACACTTGTCGCCGCACACTTTCCCAAAGAGACAATAAGGTCTGATCTTTCGAGTTTGAAAAGTTCATCCACGGGCCCTCAGTACTTGGCGCGCGGATGGTACCGCGTACCTCATGAGCGGGATTGTTCGGTTGCGGACATTGCTGTGGAGAAGCCGGGCGCCCGTTGCACATTAGCCACATCGTCTATGGCCGAGATAACGGTTGATCACGCCGAAAAGCGCGATGGTTTGCGGCCTGGTTGGTGGCGATCGAATGGAGGCTGCGCATCCAAAGGAGCGCTCCCGTCAGATTTGGTATGGCGCCGGCCCACACATCTCGTGGTCAGGATGCCGCGGATTGAAAGCGCCGCGCTTAGTTCGCGGCGAAGGCCAAGAAGGCAACAAAGCGATCAGCCGACGGCCATCACGTCATGAGCTTCGATGCGCTCATCGCCCATCTCGGCACGCTGGTCCGAAACACGATGCGCGTGCCCCTTCACACCAAGCATCGCTTCATGCTCCATTCCACACCAACCTCCGTCCAGGAGGCCGCGTTCAAGCTGCTCGATCTTGACCCGCTGCGTGTCCAGTAATTGAAAACACCGACCGTCAACTTATCGAGTCGGATCAATCCCTTGCACACTTCCCAAGCGAAAACTTCGGCTTAGTCCGTTGCAAATTATCAAGGTATTGGGATCGGACCGGCGCCAGGGTAGCGGGCATCGTGGGTGCGGATAGGTCCGCTGTGACGGGTAAACCGGACCTGCCTTAGGCGAGCGTCGGGCCGCCGCTTTTGACCCTGAGTGGAAGTCCTTTCCCGAACAGTCTGAAAATGATCAGCTCTACTGACGCTCCTTTGCTCACCGCTCCGCGCTGCGATACGGATTGCTTCGCGTTGACGTCTTTATTCTTGCTCTGGTGTTCCTCAAGGCATAGCCTGCTCGCTCGCAACTAGTTCTCGGCGCCACCGCGCCGAAACGGTAAGCATCGCCCGTTTCATTTACTGCGTCGGCAGCACCAAAACGCGAGATAGGGCTGCATTCATAGAGAAGATCCCCTCGACTTCGAGACGCATGGTGTCGCGGCATTCGCATGCCACCACTGCGAGGCGCGATGGGTCGATCTCGATTTCGCCTCGCCGTTCAGATCTGATCGCTCCGGAAGCGCGCAGATTGCGCATCAGGAGCGACACCGTCGTTCGTCGCACACCCAGTATTTGCGAAAGCGCCTCCTGGGTGAGCGGGAGGATGTCGCGGTCGACGCGGTCGCGAAGATGGAGCAGCCAGCGTGCCATGCGGGCTTGGACTGGATGCAGCGCATTGCAGGCCCCGCCGATTTGTAGCTGTATCAGCATCGCCTTGAAGTGAATCTGGACTGCGTGGCGGATCGCGGGGCTCCGGCTAAAAGCGGCATGGAAGCGCGCTGCGGGGATCCGCGAGGCGGTGCCCGCGGCACGAACGATGGCAGTAACGGCCGCAGGGGACGGCCCCAGCACGGAAAGAGTGCCTACTGCTCCCTCGCGCCCGATTGCGGCGCTGGCGACCGTCTGCCCGTTCGCCATGTCGATCATCACCGAAATGGCGCCACTATGAGGGAAGAGGACGTGCTCGGTCTGGTCACCCGCCCGCGAGACGACCGCATCCCGATCGAGCGCAACCATCTCTAGCTCGGGTGCCAGCAGATCGAAGTCCGCCGCCGGTAGTGCTGCCAGAAGTCGGTTACCAATTCCGCTGGGAAGCGTCACCGTAAGCCGCCGCGAACCATCCGCCGCATCGCATTTCGCGCGGCATAGGGCGGCAACCTCAAACTTTGTTTGAAGCCGCCTACGCTTCGCGCCCAGAAATCCAATCCAGCTGTGGAAGCTCTCAATGTCAAAACTCCACACACACTCGTAAGCGCGAGGCGAAATTTTGTCTCGCACGATCATCGAGGACTTAGATCCCAGTTCTACGCGGCACAATTGCAAAATGCGTATGGGTAATACCATAGGGAGTTCCAATTTCCGGGGCGCGGCAAACGCCGCTGCGATCTCGGAAGAGTGGTGCGCGAACCATGCCGCGCACCGCGGATCGGCGCGTTCCACGCGATGATGCGCGCAAGCTGATCACCCAGTCTCAAGCCGGAAGCCTTATAAAATGACAGTCGGTTTTCAGACGATCGGAGACGTCCCTGGGTCCAATTCGACAGGTCAGAGGGCGCATTTGACCCCCATTAACGGACTCTGGCACCGTCGCAAGACATCGGGTGCGCGGATGATCCGGGGCAGGATCGGGTACAGCGAAATGGCGCGGAGCGCCGCGACCCAGAACCGGGACTGCGGTTGTCGACTATGTCCAAATCCTGGACGGTCGAGAACATACAACACGATTATCGTGAGCAAGACGGTCCACAAGCCCGCTGATCATGAAGTCTTTGGAACATGGATCCGTTGCCATGGAACAGCACGACACAAGGAACCGCGGGATCCCCGCGATCGATGTCGTGCAGAAGCATGCCATCGCATCGGAGGAAGTTTCCGATGGGTGGATTCTGCGGCTCCGCCAGCTTGGAGAAAACGACGTTACCGATGACGAGAAGCACCAACAGCGAGGCCGCGATGAGCAATACGGTTTCAGCGGCGGTCATTACTGAGACTTGATGATGCCGCCTCGGCTAAGATCAAGAGCCGCGGTAAGCCAGTTCGTAGAATGATTGAAAGTTGAAGCGCTCGTTCCTGCGCGCAATCGCGGAGCATTGATTAAAAAATAACTCGCCGGGAACGGCCCAAAGGTGGCCACGTTTGCCTGTGTAGGATCAGACCTGTGACGGAGACGCATAGGATCCGACCTCACCAACAACAACAACGATGGAGCAATAAAATGGCCAATCCACGCCCGGAGGAAAAGCCACGCCAGGAGGAAAAGTCTACCCAAAATCCTGAAGACACGATCCGACGCGCCGGCGAGAGGAGCAGTGAGCAAACGAGACGGATTGGATTAGCCGCGGCTCAGGCCGGGGAGGAGGTGGCTCAAGCCAGCAGCCATTTGTTGCAACAAAATGCCGAGATGCTGCAAAACACTTGGCGCCATGGCGTTGACATGGCCACGGCGATGATGGGCCGCTCCACTGACCAGCTTGGCCGCACTTTCGGTTTGACGGACGATGAAGCGCAGCGGGCTACGGAACGCTCGGCGCGGAACGCTGAAGCAATCATGTACTCCGCCACTGCTGTCGCCAAAGGCATGAACGGCGTCTCACGCGAGTACTTTGATTTCGTTCGACAGCAGATCGAGAGCAGCATGGACCGCATGAATGAACTCTGGCGCTGCCGAACTCCTCTCGATTTGGCGGCTGTGCACAGCGATCTGGTGCGGGACACGATCAGTAGCGCCTTAGATACCAGCCGCCGGATGGCAGACATGTCCCTCAAGGTGGCTGACGATGCGGGAAACCACATAGCTCAAAGTATCGAACGCATGAAGCGCGCTGCGTAGCCGGGCCGCCATCAATTACGGCTGACGTGAGCGGTTGGATCCGAGCCGCTCGCGCCTTGCTGCATGATTGCAACCCTCTGAGGTGAGTTTGCGACACCTTGTCCGAGGTCCGCGAGCTCGGCGGACCGAGGCGCAACTAAGAATGCGCCCAGCGACAGCAACGAAAAGACCCTGGATCAGGTGATCCAACAGGAACTCGGTCCACTTTGCCTAGAGGGCGAAGGGCGTCGCGGTTCGACGATCGGCAGGATGCGACACTGCCGGGGCTCAAATTTCGCGTCAGCCGGCCGATCTCTCGATGTCGCCGATTTGCCCGTACGCGAAGTCCCGGCCGGATGACCGGTGGTTCGGTTTTGGGGGCAGACCGCAGACCGGAAGCGGCTCGCCCGTGCGCACCGACCGAGCCGCCTTGATCAGCCTGTCTATGGCATGTTCAGGATCACTTATCCGGATTAGTTGGTCCGGCCTGGCTCGATCATGGCCAGCGCGCGATAGTGGATGCCTTTCGTTCGGCTGCAGGGGCTTGTTCTTGGGCTCGGATCTCGTTTCTGGGGCCAGAATGAATCCACCGCATTGCCGGATTTGGGTCGCATTGTGACCCAGGTCGCAGCCAAGGGTCGTGCCGGGGGGCGCAACACCGGGGGTTTTCATGTCCGGTCATTTGCGATTTTGCTTTGGCGCTCTTGTTCTTCTCTCAGGACTTTCAACGGCGCCTGCGTCTTCGAATCCGTTTGCAGACTTCTTCAATGTCGCGCCCCAGACAGCCACTGCGCCCGCTTCCGCGGAAAGGGAGTGCTTGCCGCGACCCGGCAAGTCGACGGCGGTCGGTCAGCACTGGGTCTATCGTTTGGACGGCCACCGCAAGTGCTGGTTCCTGGCTGCCGAGGGGATCGCGACGGTGAAGAAGCCAGTTCGTCATCACGCGGCAAAGGATCGTGTCGCCGCTCCTGCGGAGAACGAGATCCCGTCGCGCAAGGAGGAGGCGCTTGTGGATGCGCGTGCGGAGCTGCGGCGCTCCGCACCGGCGACGTCTCAACCGATGCCGCCCGCGTCCAAGCTAAAGGTGGCTGATGCCGCTTCCGTGGTAGCTATCGGGGCCGCAGCCCTCGTCCCATCGGCCCCCATCGCCAACCGCGCGACCGATCAGCTCACTCCAGACCACCCCACGCAGCGCCAGTTGGACGTGGAGACGCTTCTGGCAGCCGCGCCGGCCGCCAGCGACACGGTTGCCGTCTCCGTGGCTCCGGCCTCACCCGTCGGCTTTCCTATTGCCGAGGCGGGCGATGACGGGCGGGGCTGGACGGCAAACTGGCTTGGCATGCTGCTGATGGCTCTGGGACTCGTTTCCGTCTTAAGCTCGAGCCGAGCCGTTCGGAAGGCGATGCTGTTGCGCCATTGATGAAGTGTGGAACTAAGAAAGCTTCGCCACGATTATTTCGGACAGGAGGCCGAAATATGATGCGAGGAAGATCGCCACGCCCGATACGAACGATGCTCAACCTAGCCGACCCAAACCAGGTCAAATCCGTAAGAAACGTCTCAGTATCTCCGCCAGCGATCTCGCGAGGATCGTAGACAGGATGGGTAGCTCACTAGCGACAATTGAGAAGGAGGTTGAGCTGGAGAGGGTAGCGGCCCTGGAGCAGGCGAACCCGACGAGCGAACCCGAATCTCTTTTGTAACTCAGAGGAGGCGCTCAGGGGACGGATCGTCTCAAGCAAATCTGATAGCTTCGATTGCACACCGACACTCGTCAGCAAAAGGCTTTCGATATCCGCGCGTGGGTCAACGATGTTTGGACCAGGTGCACTTGCAAGCTGGGCGAGGCACCTGCGTTGCTGTCCGGTTCGTCAACGTTGCTGACGGTAATTCCCCGGAATTGCTGTTGCGCCAAACGCGGTCTGAGATGCGGCATCCACTTCGAGGTCAAGATCGCAATGGGAGATGATCATGCGCAGCACAGCACTGGTGATTGCAGTCGTGATCTCATTGACCGCCCCGGCTTCGGCTCAGAAGGCCGAGATCGAAGCGATTAACACGAAATGGATTGAATTGTTCAACAAGGGCGACTTCTCTGGGATTGCGTCACTCTACAGCACTGATGCGACCGCCTTCCCGCCCGGTTCTGCGATGGTACAGGGCCGAGCGGCCATCGAGGTAATGTGGAAAGGCATGGCCGACCAAGTTGGCGATCCAAAGCTCACAACCGTTGACGTCAAGCCGCTTGGCCCTTCCGCGGCACGCGAAATCGGGACCTTCACTCTGAAGACCAAGGGACCGACACCGCAGGAGGTGACCGGAAAATATGTCGTCGTTTGGGAAAAGGTCGGAAACGACTGGAAGCTCACCACCGACATATGGAACGACGGCAAATAAGCTTCTCTCGTCCTTAGGTCGCTTCGCGCGAAGAGCTACCCTCCTGGTGAGGTCGAAGCGCTGCGACATAAGCATCGCCAAGGGGATGCGGGCTGCGCCAGTATCAGGCGCGCAGAAAGCAGGTACGTCACGGCATTAGCGCACAGACCATGGCCATGCCGATGATGGTTGCGGTAGAGTTTTAGCGCGTCGATGTGCTTGAGATCCTCGATATTGAGCACGTGCTGGGCGCCGACGCGTACCGTGGTCGCCGCGCCAAGATTGGGTTCAAACAATTGCATCACCGGACCGATGATCGAACGCAATCTTCGTGGCTAAGAGGGTGTTCGGCTCACGAAAGATCGGCGATTGAAGAAGATCGACAAGGCGGTGCCCCATCAATTCTTTGGCGGCTTCTTTTGCGCCGTCATCGTGACGCGGAGCTTTGGCGGCAGGATCGGCTCATTGCGGTATTCCGACACGGTTATCCTCATCCGTCAAAGCAACCTTGAGAGGGATAGACATCAAGCGTGAACACGCGAGCATCAATTTCCGTGGTCTCCCTTTGCATCATGGAGTACTGCTTCTTCCTGGGGGTAGGCATGGCACACTACCGAGCTTACCTTTTGGATCAGCACCGCCATGTTATAAGCGTGGCCAATCTGCAGTGCGCCGACGAGCAGGAAGCAAGAGAACGCGTTCAGCAGCTAGTTGACGTCAACGACATCGAGCTATGGCAACTTGATCGTCGTATCGCGGTGTTTGAACCTGCCATAACAGGAACCCCGAAGGCTACGGGATAGAACCACCGAGGCACAGACCCACGGGTCACTTGGCGCGCGGTTCAACGAAAAATGGCTGGGTCGAAATCTGCAGTGTGGAAATAACAAGCCGCCCCGGAGGGCGGCTTGTTGGTTAGGCGATCAGCTTGAGCTTTGGCCGCTTTCTTGCGGGCGGCTGCTCGCCTGACGTATTCTTGCGCGGCTTGATGAAGTCGGCCCACGCCTGCAGCGCCTCGCGGCGTCGCGCGATCATCTCGCTTTCCCAGTATGACAGTTCAGCCTCACCGCCGATGCGATGTGACAGGCAGAATTCCAGCACTTCACGGCGAAAATTGTGGTTCTTGTTATCGGCGCCCCAATTACGGAAGCTCGTGCGGCAGCCGTGCATGGTGGATTTGATGCCAGTTCGCTCGATGGACCCAACAAGCGCGTTTGCCCGAAACGGCTGATGCGTCTCGGCGTGATCGGACGGGAACACGTACTTACCGGTGCGCGGCATCGAGCGGATGATCTCGATGGCCTGATCGGACAGCGGAACAAGATGCGGCTTCGGCTCTAGCTCGCCCTTGATCTTCATCTTCTCGGCTGGAACCGTCCACGTCATTGCTTCGAAGTCAAGTTCGTCCTACTCCATCAGCCGAATTTCCTGAGAGCGCGTGACAGTGAGGATACCGATCTCGACACAACGAGCAGCAACGCCGCCATCATACTGCAGGCCGGTCATCATCTGTGGCATCTTCGTGTAGGGCACCGACCTGTGCCCCTTCTTGCGATGCAGCTTCCGGGGCGAGGGCAGCAGGTGTTTAAGGTTGCCGCGCCATGCGGCCGGGTTCTCGCCCGTGCGAAGCTACAACGCCTTGGCAGCGTCCATCAGCCGCTCGATCCGCTGGCGCGTCCGTGACGCCGTGACCGGCTTCACGCTCCAGATCGGCTTGAGCGCCTCCAGCACGTGCTCAGTTGTGATCTCGTGGACTTTCAGATCATGCAGGCTCGGTACGTCGCGGATGGAGCGCGCCCACTGCTTCTCCTCTTCCTCCGACAGACCCTTGCACCAGCCGGGGTATTGCTCCTCGGCGAATTCCTTGAACGTCTTGCCGCGCTCTGTGGTGGCCCGCTTCTTGACGCGCGGATCGACGCCGTCGCGCTTCAAGGCGACCCTGTATTCGCGGGCCTTGTTGCGCGCGCTGCTCAACGTCAGTACGTCGCCGGCCGCGCTGTCGCGGTCGCCGATCCTGGCGAACTCCATTTGCGCCCGTTTGCCGTGAAGGTCGGTGAAGCGGAAGGCCCACACCCGTTCACCACTCTCGCGCACGACCAGATAAAGCCCCCAACCGTCCGCATGAACGCCAGCTTGCAGCGATTTAACTTGGTTCGAATTGAGTGCCACTTTAACGTTCCCATTCCGTTTACCACTTACCGTCGCGGATGCTTCGCTCGCGACGGTCAGTCCGTTCCAAAATCGACCCATTTCGAATGTATGGCCGTCACGGATACTTTGGAAGGGAGAGTAGGTCAACTTACCGATTTTTCGCCAAAACCGGCCGGCGTTAGGCGATTTTCGGCGAAATCCAGACGACAGCAGATGCAGATAATCATTTGTAATTGCAACAAAATATGAGGAGAGACGATGGCCGGTGATGGCAGGCGCGTTGGTCAAATTGGGTACATGATCCGTGACGGCATTCGGTAAACTCGTCCGCACCACGGCATTCCGGCTGACGCTGGTCTACCTGTTCTTGTTTGCGATTTTCGCGGCCTCGCTGCTCGGCTATTTCGCTTGGAATACGCGGCGGCTGATCACCGAAGAGATCACCCAGACGGTGAATGCCGAGACCTCGGAGATCAACGAGATCTACGGCCGCCGCGGCCTGCGTGGCCTCGTGCTTGCGATCGAGTATCGGGCGCTGCGGCCGGGCGCCAACCTTTATCTCGTGACCACGCCGACCGGGCAGGCGATCGCCGGCAACGTCGGCTCGCTGGCGCCAGGCGTGATGGCAACGCGCGGCTGGACCGAGACCGCCTACCGGCGCATCGAGGATGCTGACGAACGCGATCACCGCGCGCTGGTGCGCGTGACCGAACTGGACAACGGCTTCCGGCTCCTGATCGGTCGCGACCTCGACGAGCGGCGCCGCCTGTTCGGCATCGTCGCGAAGGCCGCGCAATGGTCGATCCTGATCGTCGTGGTGCTCGGCCTCGGCGGCGGCGTCTTCGTCGCGCGCAGGGTTTTGAGGCGCATCGATGCCATGACCGGCACCGCCCAGCGCATCATGACCGGCGATCTCAGTGAACGCCTGCCCGTTGGGCGCAGCGGTGACGAGCTCGACCGCCTCGCCGAAAACCTGAATGCCATGCTGGAGCGGATCGAGGCGCTGATGGTGGGGCTGAAGGAGGTCTCCGACAACATCGCCCATGACCTCAAGACGCCGCTGACGCGCTTACGCAATCGGGCCGAAGAGGCGCTGGCGAAATCGGGCTGCGAGGCCGATTACCGTGCGGCGCTGGAACGGACCATCGAGGAATCCGACGGGCTGATCCGTACCTTCAACGCGCTATTGATGATCGCGCGTGCGGAATCCGGGCAGGCGCGTGGCAATATGGATGATTTCGACGCCGCCGAGGTCGCCAACGGCATCCACGAACTCTATGAGCCGCTCGCCGAAGACGATGGCATGACCTTGAAGGTCAAGGTCGAGCCGACGCCGGTTCACGCCAACCGCGAACTGATCAGCCAGGCGCTCGCCAATCTGGTCGAGAATGCGATCAAATACGGCAAGCCAGCCACCCAGCCTACGGGAACCGTGGTGAGCATGGACAGCCGGCAGATCGTGATCGAGGCCAAGCGCGAGGGCGATCAGGTGCTGCTCAGCGTCACCGATCGCGGCCCCGGCATCCCCGAGGGCGACCGCAAGCACGTCGTCGAGCGATTCGTGCGGCTGGAAGCCAGCCGCACTCTGCCGGGCTCCGGCCTCGGTCTCAGCCTCGCCTCGGCGGTCGCGACATTGCATGGCGGCGAATTGCGGCTGGGCGACGCCCAGCCCGGTCTCGTCGCCACGCTGGTGCTGCCGGCGCGCGCGGGCGACAGGGTTGCTCCTCCAATGCAGGATGTGCCACAGAAGGTGGCATGAACCACTCCGCGCCGGGAAACGCGGACAAGCATGGTGAGAGCCTGGCCGCGCGTTTCGCGGAGGCTCCCCATATTGCCGCTTCCGCAACCGACGAACGACGTTTCGAAAATTGGCTGGCCGAACTCGAGCCGGCACAATCGACCCGTCTCGAAGCGCTGCTGGTTCATCCCCTCACACGGGATATCCTGGCCGGCATCGCGGAATTCTCTCCCTATCTGTTTGATCTGGTTCGCGCCGATCCGCCGCGCCTGATCCGGCTTCTTCAATGCGATCCGGATTCGCATATCGAGGCGGTGATCACAGAGGCGAGGAGTGCGGTGCTCGCTGCATCCGACGAAGCCGACGTGATGCGGCTGCTCCGCCGCATGAAAGCGGAGGCGGCGCTTCTGATTGCGCTATGCGACATCGGCGGCGTCTGGCCGGTGATGCGCGTGACGGCGACTCTGACCGACGTCGCCGTCTCCTCGGTGCAGTCGGCGCTCCAGTACCTGCTGCGGCAGGAAGCCGCACGTGGAAAACTCTCGCCGCCCAATCCCGAGGCGCCCGAAGAAGGCTGCGGCCTGATCGTGCTCGCGATGGGCAAGATGGGCGCGGGCGAGCTGAACTATTCCAGCGACATCGACCTCATCGTGTTCTTCGATCCTGACAACACGACGCTCGCACCCGATATCGAGCCGCAGCCGTTTTTCGTGCGGGTGACGCAAGGGATGGCGCGCATTCTCCAGCAGCGTACCTATGACGGCTACGTCTTCCGCGTCGATTTGCGCCTGCGTCCCGATCCGTCCTCGACGCAAGTGGCGATCTCCCGGGACGCTGCGCTGCACTATTACGAGCGGGAGGGGCGCACCTGGGAACGCGCCGCGATGATCAAGGCGCGTGCCTGCGCCGGCGATCCCGGGGCAGGCGAAGCGATGCTCGCTGAGATCGCTCCCTTTGTCTGGCGCAAGCATCTCGACTTCGCCGCGCTTGCCGACGTCCACGACATGAAGCGGCAGATGCAGACCTATCGCGGTCAGAGTGAGATCGCGGTCGAGGGCCACAACGTCAAGGTCGGGCGCGGCGGCATTCGCGAGATCGAGTTTTTCGCGCAGACGCAGCAATTGATCGCGGGCGGCCGTCATCCGGAGCTGCGGGTGCGGCCAACGCTCGCTGCGCTCGATGCGCTTGCCGGCAGCAACTGGATCACTTTCGCGGCACGCGACGAACTCACCAGGGCATACGAGTTTCTGCGCCGGGTCGAGCACCGTCTCCAGATGATCGCCGACGAGCAGACCCATACGCTGCCCGACGACAAGAAGGCGGTCGAGCGCTTTGCCTGGTTCTTTGGCTATGAGAGCCGCGAGGCCTTTGCGCGCGACCTGTTGCGCCAGCTCGAGATCGTCCAGGGGCACTACGAGAAACTGTTCGAGGGCGACGATCCGACTGGCACGGCACAGCTGCCGGCCATCGACTACCGCGCCGGCCCCGAGGATCCGCGCCTGTTGCAGTATCTGGCGACGCTCGGTTTCAAGAAGCCTGCCGCCGTCGCGCAAACCGTGTGCGACTGGATCACCGCCGACTACCGCGTGTTCCGCAACGGGCAGACGCGAAGCGCCTTCGTCGAGTTCGTGCCGGCCCTGATCGACGGTCTCGCGCATGCCGAGGAGCCGGACCGTGCGGTCGTGGCGTTCGATCATTTCCTCCAGGCGCTCCAGCGTGGCGGGCGCCTGATCACGCTGCTCGGCCAGAATCGCGACCTCGTCGCGCTGGTGGCCCTGGTGCTCGGCGCCGCACCGCGGCTCGGCGAGATGCTGGCGCGGAAACCGCAGCTCATGGACGGCCTGATCGATCCGCGCTTCTTCGGCGCGATGCCGGATAGACAGGAGCTGTCGGCGCGCCTCGCGACCACAGTGCAGGACGCGGGCTCCTACGAGGAGTTTTTGGATCGCCTGCGGCTATTCGGGCAGGAGAGCCTGTTCCTGATCGGCACGCGCATCCTTTCCGGCACCGTCTCGGCGCAACAGGCGAGCACGGCGTTCGCCGACGTCGCCGAAGGCGTCGTCCATACCGTACACGGCCTCGTTGCCGAACGTTTCGGCGCCCAGCACGGCCGCATCCAGGGGCAGGAAACCGCGATCATCGCCATGGGCCGGCTCGGCAGCCGCGAGATGACCGCGTCCTCCGATCTCGACCTGATCCTGCTCTATGATTTCGACAGCGAAGCGCCGGACTCCGACGGGCTGAAATCGCTTCAAGGCGCGCATTATTTCGCTCGCTTCACCCAGCGCCTGATCAGCGCCTTCACGACCCGGACGAACTACGGCGTGCTGTATGAGATCGACATGCGGCTGCGTCCTTCGGGGCGGGCCGGCCCGGTGGCATCCAGCCTCGTCTCCTTCTCGGACTACCAGGCGAACGAGGCCTGGACCTGGGAGCACATGGCCCTGACGCGCGCCCGCGTGGTGTCGGCATCGCCCGAATTCCGCGCGCGGATCGAGAGCATCATCCGCGAGGTCCTCACCCGCCGCCGCGATCCGACGGTTACCGCCAACGACGTCGCCGACATGCGCCGCGCGATCGCGCAGGAGAAGGGTGAGACCGACTATTGGGATCTCAAATATGCCGCCGGCGGCATGGTCGACATCGACTTCATCGCGCAATATCTTCAGCTCGTGCACGCCCACGACAAGCCGGGGATTCTCGACGTCAGCACGTTGCAGGTACTGGACAATGCCGCCAGGCTCGGCGTGCTCCCGCAATCAGAGGCCGAGATTTTGCGCGCAGCGGCGCGGCTCTATCACGACCTGACTCAGATCCTGCGGCTCTGTGTCAGCGACCGGTTCAAGCCGGAGACCGCCGGCACCGACCTTCAGCGCGTGATGGCGCGCGCGGGCGATGCGCCGGATTTCTCGTCGCTGGAGGCGCGCGTGAAGGAAACGCAGAGCGAGGTGCGGCGGGTGTTCAGGACGCTGTTGGAAGGGACGTGGCCTGCTTCAGCGAGGTGAGAGCCTCGCGGACATTCGGCTCCAGGCCCGCGCCGCCGGTATCGAGATGGGCGAAGATCGCGCGCTTCATCCGCGGATCCCAGAACTTCTTGATGTGCTCGGCGATCCCCGGCACGGCCTTGTCGTGGCCCTGGCTGCGGAAGAACGTGCCGATCTGGTTGGCCATGTAGATCAGACGGTCAGGCGACATCGGCAACCTCCATGGCACGGCGGGCGACAATGCGGCTGCCATGCGTAAACACTTCAAACCCGTCCTGCCGAGCAATCGCAATCAGCGTGATGCCGGCAGCCTCCGCGGTACGTACGGCGAGCGCGGTCGGCGCGGAGACCGCGACCATCACCGGCGCGCCGATTGCTGCCGTCTTCTGCACCATCTCAACCGAGACGCGGCTCGTCAGCAGCACCATGCCGCCGCTCGCCTCCGTCCGGCTGCGCGCCAGCGAACCTGCGAGCTTGTCGAGCGCGTTGTGGCGGCCGACATCTTCGCGCAGGGCTACAATGCCGCCGACAGGGGACCAGAACGCAGCGGCGTGAACGGCGCGGGTTTGCAGATTGATCGATTGCAGCGGAGCGATGGCCTGCATCGCCGTCATGATCTGTTCGGGCGTGAAAGCCTGCCCCTGCGGAACGACGGCCGCTGGTCGCACCGCTTCCGCAATCGAATCGATACCGCAGATGCCGCAGCCGGTCGGGCCGGCGATGTGGCGCCGGCGCTCGCTGATCCGCCCGGCATTTTCCGACGCCAGCCACATCCGAAGCTCGATCCCCTCGTCGAGACGCACCACCGCCAGCGACTGGATGTCATCCGCAGACTTGACGATGCCTTCGCTCAGGCTGAAGCCGACCGCAAAATCTTCCAGGTTCTGCGGCGTTCCCATCATGACGGCATAGGTGCCGCCATTATAGGTCAGAGCCAGCGGCGTCTCCTCGGGAATCAGCCGCGTCCCTTCGGACGCGACACCGTCGCGCCAGATTTCGCGGTCGATGGCCTGGACCGGCACGTGCATGCCGCTACTCCGCGGCTTCGGCCGGCGCGATGCGGCGGGAGTGCCGCGCCTGCTCGTCATAGGTTTTCTGCCAATCGGACGGGCCGTTCGACGGCGAGATCTGTACCGCCGTGACCTTGTATTCGGGACAGTTGGTCGCCCAGTCCGAATAGTCGGTCGTGATCACGTTGGCCTGCGTGTCCGGGTGATGGAAGGTGGTGTAGACGACGCCGGGCGCGACGCGGTCGGTGATCTCCGCGCGCAGTGTGGTCTCGCCCGCACGGCTCTTCAGCCGCACCCAGTCGCCGTCGCGCACGCCGCGCTGCTCGGCATCGTGCGGATGGATCTCCAGCCGGTCCTCGGCATGCCAAACCACATTCTCGGTGCGCCGGGTCTGCGCGCCGACATTGTACTGGCTGAGGATGCGGCCCGTGGTCAGCAGCAGCGGGAAGCGCGGACCGGTGCGCTCGTCGGTCGCGACATATTCGGTGATGATGAACTTGCCCTTGCCGCGGACGAAGCCGTCGATGTGCATCACCGGCGTGCCCTCCGGGGCCTTCTCGTTGCACGGCCACTGCACCGAGCCGAGCTCATCGAGCCAGGCGTAGGAGACGCCGGCGAAGGTCGGCGTCAGCGCCGCGATCTCGTCCATGATTTCGGACGGGTGGTTGTAGGGCATGTCGAAGCCCATGGCCTTGGCAAGGGCGATGGTGACCTCCCAGTCGGCCATGCCGTTCTTCGGCGTCATCACCTTGCGCACGCGCTGGATACGGCGCTCCGCATTGGTGAAGGTGCCGTCCTTTTCGAGGAAGCTCGAGCCGGGCAGGAAGACATGGGCGTAGTTCGCGGTCTCGTTCAGGAAGAGGTCGTGGACGATGACGCATTCCATCGCCGACAGCGCCGCCACCACATGCTTGGTGTTGGGATCGGATTGCAGGATGTCCTCGCCCTGGACATAGATGCCCATGAACGTGCCTTCGATCGCGGCATCGAACATGTTGGGGATGCGCAAGCCCGGCTCCGGGTTGAGCTTGACGTTCCACAGCGCCTCGAACTGGTCGCGCACGGCGTCGCCCGAGATATGGCGATAGCCGGGCAGCTCGTGCGGGAACGAGCCCATGTCGCAGGAGCCCTGCACGTTGTTCTGGCCACGCAGCGGGTTCACGCCGACGCCGGAGCGGCCGATATTGCCGGTCGCCATCGCGAGGTTCGCGATCGTGATCACAGTGGTCGAGCCCTGGCTGTGCTCGGTGACACCGAGGCCGTAGTAGATCGCGCCGTTGCCGCCGGTGGCGTAGATGCGCGCGGCTTCGCGCAGATCGTTCGGATTGACGCCGGTCAGTATCGCGGTCGCTTCCGGGCTGTTCTGGGGCTGGGCGACGAACGCGGCCCATTCCTCGAACTCGGTCCAGTCGCAGCGCTCGCGCACAAACGCTTCATTGACGAGGCCCTCGGTCACGATCACATGCGCCAGCGCGGTCATCACGGCGACGTTGGTGCCGGGCATCAGGGGCAGGTGCAGCGCCTTCACGTGCGGCGATTCCACCATCTCGGTGCGACGTGGATCGATCACGATCAGTTTTGCGCCCTGGCGCAGCCGCTTCTTCAGGCGCGAGGCGAACACCGGGTGGGCGGACGCCGGATTGGCGCCGATCACGACCACGACGTCGGTGTCCTCGACCGAGTCGAAATCCTGCGTGCCGGCGGAGGTGCCGAAGGTGACCGAAAGCCCGTAGCCGGTCGGCGAATGGCAGACGCGGGCACAGGTGTCGACGTTGTTGTTGCCGAAACCCGCGCGGATCAGCTTCTGCACCAGATAGGTCTCTTCATTGGTGCAGCGGGACGAGGTGATGCCGCCGATCGAGTCGCGACCGTATTTCTTCTGGATGCCGCGCATCCTGTCGGCGGCAAACGAGAAAGCTTCATCCCAGGAGACCTCGCGCCAGGGATCCTCGATCCGCTCGCGGATCATCGGCTTGAGGATGCGCTCCTTGTGGTTGGTGTAGCCCCAGGCGAAGCGGCCCTTGACGCAGGAATGGCCGCGATTGGCCTTGCCGTCCTTGTAGGGCACCATGCGCACGACTTCCTCGCCGCGCATCTCCGCCTTGAAGGTGCAGCCGACGCCGCAATAGGCGCAGGTGGTCACGACCGAATGCTCGGGCTGGCCGATCTCGATCACGGACTTTTCGGTCAGCGTCGCCGTCGGGCAGGCCTGTACGCAGGCGCCGCAGGAGACGCACTCGGATCCAAGGAAGCTCTCGCTCATGCCGGCCGAGACGCGGCTGTCGAAGCCGCGCCCGGAGATGGTCAGCGCGAATGTGCCCTGCACTTCCTCGCAGGCACGGACGCAGCGCGAGCAGACGATGCACTTCGAGGGATCGTAGGTGAAATAGGGGTTCGACTCGTCCTTCGGCATCCAGGCGGCATTCACCTCGCCATTCGATTTTGCGAAGACGTGGTTCTCGCCCTCGTATCCGTAGCGGACGTCGCGCAGGCCCACGGCGCCGGCCATGTCCTGCAATTCGCAATCACCGTTGGCGCCGCAGGTGAGGCAGTCGAGCGGATGGTCGGAGATGTAGAGCTCCATCACGCCCTTGCGCAGCTTCTTCAGCCGCTCGCTCTGGGTATGCACGACGAGGCCGGGCATCACCGGCGTGGTGCAAGAGGCCGGCGTGCCGGCGCGGCCCTCGATCTCGACGACGCAGAGGCGGCAGGAGCCGAACGCATCGACCATGTCGGTTGCGCAGAGTTTTGGGATCTGGTGGCCCGCGTCCATCGCGGCACGCATGATCGAGGTACCCTCGGGCACCGTGACCTGGTTGCCGTCGATGGTCAGCGTGACCATCGTTTCCGATTTTGAACGCGGCGTGCCGAAGTCGATTTCTTCGATCAGAGACATCGTTGTTCTCCTATTCCGCGGCCTGAAGCGTGTTCGGCGCCGGGACAAAATCTTCCCGGAAGTGCTTCAATGCGCTGAGCACGGGGTAGGGCGTGAAGCCGCCGAGTGCGCAGAGCGAGCCGAATTTCATGGTGTTGCAGAGGTCTTCGACGAGCGCGAGGTTTTCGCTCACGCGCTCGCCGCGCATGATCTTCTCGATGGTCTCGACGCCACGGGTCGAGCCGATCCGGCACGGCGTACACTTGCCGCAGGATTCGATCGCGCAGAACTCCATCGCAAAACGCGCCTGCTTGCGCATGTCGACGCTGTCGTCGAACACGACGATCCCGCCATGGCCGATCAGGCCGTCGCGCGCGGCAAAGGCCTCGTAGTCGAACGGCGTGTCGAACAGCGCGCGCGGGAAATAGGCGCCCAAGGGGCCGCCGACCTGCACGGCGCGGACCGGGCGGCCCGTGAACGTGCCGCCGCCGATGTCGTCGACGAGCTCACCGAGCGTGACGCCGAAGGCCGTCTCGAACAGCCCGCCATGGCAGATGTTGCCGGCAAGCTGGATCGGCATCGTGCCGCGCGAGCGGCCCATGCCGAAATCCGCATAGGCCTTGGCACCTTCGGCGAGGATGAAGGGAATGGCCGCGAACGACAGCACGTTGTTGATGACCGTCGGCTTGCCGAACAGGCCATGATGCGCCGGTAGTGGCGGCTTGGCGCGCACGAGGCCGCGGCGGCCTTCGAGGCTTTCCAGCAGGGACGTCTCTTCGCCGCAGACATAGGCACCGGCGCCGACCCGCACGTCGAGTTCGAAGCTTTGCGTGGACCCGCCGATGTTCGTCCCGAGATAGCCGCCGCGCTTTGCCGCCGCGATCGCAGCATTCATCGCCTCGACTGCGTGCGGATATTCGCTGCGGATGTAGATATAGCCCTTGGTCGCGCCGACTGTGATCGCGGCGGTCGTCATGCCCTCGATGACGAGGAAGGGATCGCCTTCCATGATCATGCGGTCGGCAAAGGTGCCGCTGTCACCTTCGTCGGCATTGCAGACGATGAACTTGCGATTCGCGCTCGCCTGCGCGACCGTCTTCCACTTGATGCCGGTCGGAAAGCCTGCACCGCCACGGCCGCGCAAGCCGGATGCGGTGACCTCGGCGAGGATCGCATCGGAGCCGAGCGACAGCGCGCGCTCCAGGCCCTTGTAGCCGCCATGGGCGCGATAGTCGTCGAGTGAGCGCGGGTCGATCACGCCGCAGCGGGCGAAGGTGAGGCGAGTCTGGCGCTTGAGCCAGGGGATCTCGTCGGTCGCGCCGAGCCGCAGCAGATGCGGGGTGTTGCTGGCAAGCGCATCGAGCAGGGAGGGCACATCGGCCTCAGTGACCGGGCCGAAGGCGATCCGTCCCTTCGGCGTCGCGACCTCGACCAGGGGTTCCAGCCAATACAGGCCGCGAGAGCCGGTCCGGACGATCTCGACCGCTACGCCGCGCTTCGCCGCAGCCTGTTCCAGCGCCAGCGCAACCTCGTCGGCGCCGACGGCGACCGCGCCCGCATCGCGCGAGACGAATAGACGCATGCTCATCGCTGCGCCTCCGCCACCAGCGCATCGAGGCGCTTTTCATCGAGACGGCCGACGAGGCGGCCGTCGAGCATCGCGGACGGCGCGGTCGCGCACAGGCCGAGGCAGTAGATCGGCTCCAGCGTGACGCGATCGTCCGCGGTGGTGTTGCCGAGCGACACGCCAAGTCTGGATTCAGCGCGTGCAGCCAACGCATCGCCGCCCGCAGCCTGGCAGGCTTCCGCGCGGCAGAGCTTCAGCACATGGCGGCCGGCCGGCTTGTGGCGGAAATCATGGTAGAACGTGAACACGCCATGGACCTCGGCGCGCGACAGATTCAGCGCCTGCGCCACCACGGGAATGGCCGCCTCCGGCACGTAGCCGAATGCCTGCTGGAGCGCGTGCAGAACGACCAGCGTCGCACCTTCCTGCTTGGCATGTTCGGCGATGATCTCGGCGCCGCGTTTCTCGTCCCAAGGTTCGTAAGCCGCTGTCATTCTTCATTCTCGACCGGAGTGACTGATCCCCATCAATATTTGGAATCGTTCGAAGATCAATAAAGCTGTCTCATGCTGCGATCGCGAACTCAGATCGATTGACGGGTGCAATCAATCGATATGAAATTGCAATCGACGCCGTTCCGCCGCCCGGTTTTTGCGTGTTGGGAGGGATCGGGCGTGCTAGCTTGCATGCCACGACATAATCCGAGGGGATGCGCGGTTGCTCGACAAACTTGAACTGCTGCTGGCGCTGGCGAAGGAGCGGCATTTCGGCCGGGCCGCGGAGGTGTGCGGCGTGACCCAACCGACCATGTCGACCGGGCTGAAGCAGCTCGAGGAGATCCTCGGCGTGATGCTGGTCCAGCGCGGGTCACGTTTCCAGGGCTTCACCCCCGAAGGCGAGCGAGCGCTGGATTGGGCGCGGCGGATTGTGGGCGATGCCCGCGCCATGCGCCAGGAGATCAATTCGCTGAAGGACAAGCTCTCCGGCGAGATCCGCATCGCGGCGATCCCGACCGTGCTCGGCATGGTCGCCTCGCTGACGACGCCGTTCCGCGCCAAACATCCGGACGTGCGCTTCCGCATCCAGTCCACCACCTCGTCCGAGGTGCTGGGGCTGCTGGAAAACCTCGAAGTCGATGCCGGGCTGACCTATATCGAGAACGAACCGATCGGCAAGGTTCGCACCATTCCGCTCTACAACGAGAGCTATCGTCTGCTGACCGCGCCGGATGCGATGTTCGGGGACCGGGAGAGCGTGACCTGGCAGGAAGTCGGTCAGGTTCCACTCTGCCTGTTGACGCCCGACATGCAGAACCGCCGCATCATCGACCGCGCGCTGCGTTCGGTCGGCGCGGAGGCGACACCGACGCTGACCTCGAACTCGCTGCTCGTGCTGTTCACGCATGTGAAGACGGGGCGCTGGGCGAGCGTGATGCCGGCGAAGCTCGCCGAGACGCTCGGGCTTTCCGATACGGTGCGCTCAATCCCGATCATCGATCCCGAGGTCAATTACAGCATCGGCATGGTGATCCCGCAGCGCGATCCGATGACGCCGCTGATCGCGGCGCTGGTAAACGTCGCGCGCGAGGTGGCGCCGACGCTGCAGCTCTAGCCCGGCTTCACGCCGCGGCGGAAACCCCGATTGCCGCCTTCTTGGCGTCGCGCGGCAGGGTCACGCGCACGACGGTGCCGACTTCGAGCTTGGAGCGCAATCGCATCGAGCCGCCGTGGAGCTGTGCCAGCGAGCGGGCGATCGCGAGCCCCAGTCCCGAGCCGTGATAGGTCTTGGTGAGCTGGCTCTCGACCTGCTCGAACGGACGGCCCAGCTTTGCCAGCGACTGCTGTGCAATTCCGATGCCGGTGTCGGCGATCATCAGCACGATCCTGTCGTCGAGCTGCCGGCTGCGTACCACGATGCGTCCGCCATCCGGCGTGAACTTCACCGCATTCGAGAGCAGGTTGACGATGATCTGCTTGGTGGCGCGGCGGTCGGCGACGACGGAGATCGATGTCTCGATGTCGGCGTCGAGCGTCAGATGCTTGTCCTGCGCCCGACCGGTAACGACCCGCAGGGATTCCGCGAGCGTCTGCGCCAGGTCGAGCTCTTCCATGTCGAGCTTCATGCGGCCGGCCTCGATCTTGGACATGTCGAGGATGTCGTTGATGACCTCGAGCAGATAGTGGCCGCTGGTCAGGATGTCGTGGCAGTATTCCTGGTATTTCTCCGAGCCGAGCTCGCCGAACATGCCCGAGCCCATGATCTCGGAGAAGCCAATGATCGCGTTTAGCGGTGTGCGCAACTCGTGGCTCATATTGGCGAGGAACTTCGACTTGGTCTGGTTGGCTTCCTCGGCGCGGGTCTTCTCGCGCTGATACTTCTCGGCGAGATCGGCGAGTTCGCCCGCCTGGCGTTCTAGCGCGGCCTGCGAGCGCTTGAGGTCGATGACGGTGGCGCGCAGGCGCAGATCGTTGTCGACGAGCTTCTGCTCGTGCTCCTTGATGCGGGTGATGTCGGTGCCGACCGAGACGTAGCCGCCGTCCTTGGTGCGGCGTTCGCTGATGTGCAGCCAGCTGCCGTCGTCGAGCTGGGCCTCGAAGGTGCGTGCGCCCGGGCCCTGGCTTGCGGTCTCGTTGTGGCGGGTGCGGACCTCCGGCATGCGGCCGACTTCGAGCACGGTCTCGTAGGAGGTGCCGGGGATGACGGCGCTGTCGGGCAGCTTGTGCAGGCGCTGGAAGTGCGAATTGCAGAGCACCAGGCGGTCGCTCGCGTCCCACAGCACGAAGGCTTCGGGAATGGTCTCGATCGCGTCGCGCAGCCGCAGGTCGGCTTCCACGGTCCTCTCGGCGAGGCTCTTCTGCTCGGTGATGTCGACGGCGATCCCGATCAGGTGAACGCTGGAGTCGGTGGCGCCGCGCGTCTTTTCGCAGCGGACGCGGAGCCAGATCCAGTGGCCGTCGACATGCTGCATGCGGAAGGTCTGGTCGATATGATCGATCTTCTCCGAGATGAGCTGGTCGGCGATCGCGAACAGGTCGATGTCGTCGGACTTCACCAGCGCGTTGACCTCGCCGAAGGTAAGGAGCTCGTTGCGGCCGTCGAGGCCGAGCATTGAGAACATCGATTGCGACCAGAAGATTCGGCCGCGCGACAGATCCCAGTCCCACAGGCCGCACCGGCCGCGGTTGAGCGCGGTGTCGATCCGGCCGCGCACGGCGTCGTTGATCAGATCGCCCTCGCGGGCGCGGGTCGACTGCCAGTGGAAGGCGAAGCCGAGAATCAGGACGACGAAGCCGGTGGTTGCTGACAGCGTCACCGAGAGTGCAGCATCCGAGCCCCAGATCGGCTCGTTGCGCTCCTGGATCACGGTGACGAGGCCCGGCAGGGACTTGATCGGTCGCGAGGTCGCCATTGCGGCGTTGCCGTTCGGCAGCGTCATGTCGGAAACGTTGCTGTCGCGCGGCGGCGACGCGAGCAATTGCGCCGTGGTGATCGCGTCGAGCAGGCGATCGTTGCCGGCCGGATCGCTGTCGATGGGAATGCGGGCGAGGATGCGGCGGTCGACGCCGGCCGAGGTGACGATGACGTGCCGGCCCGAGGCCGTGCCCCAGGACGGGATCAGGTCGGGCAGCAGCGTCGGCAGGCTCTCGATGTTCTTCAGTCGTTCCTGCCGTGACGAGGTGAGGCGGTCGACGCGTTCGGCGAGGAGGTCGGCCAGCGCCGAGATGTCATGCCGGATCACCGACCGCTTCTGGCGCGTCTGATCGACGACCTGAACGAAGGCGCCGAGGCAGATCGTGATCAAGAAGGCGATGATGAGCGTCGGCACGGCGCGACGCAGCGCCGGCTCCGCGATCAGGAGCCGATGATAGGCAGGTTTCGCGATCGATTGCGCCAATCCTTTGATCGAATCGGATTGGACGCACGCGTCCGCGGCGTCTGCGCGCGCCATGCCTTCGGCCCCCTGAAAACCTGCTTGCGACGAGGTTCGGAAACAGCCCCACGTCGCTTCCGAATCACAGCGATTTGAATCCAGTTTTCGCAGGCTGTCGAGAGTCAACGAATCGTTAATGCGAATTTATTCTTATCCCGCGCAGAGTTTGCGCGGCTCGCGTCCGCAAGTTTACGTGCGCCATGAGTCCGAAACGAGAACGTGTGACTCTTCGCGCGCACTGAATCACGCGCGCGGCGGCTCGGCGTGACTGATCACGCGCTTCACGGTGGGGAACGCGCGCCGCAGCGCGCGCTCGATCGCATCGACATGCTCGTGCACTCTAATCACGCTCATCGACGGCGTGGCGCGGCAATGGAAGTTGACGATCTCGCCGGCATCGGTGTTGCGGACACGCACATTGTGGATGTCGTGGATATCGCCGCCGGCGGCATATTCGGTGAGCGCGGCCGCGATAGTCTGCACTCGTTCGGGCGCTGCGTCGACACCGAACGGAAGTTCCGGCTCCAACGGCTCGATATGGACGTCGATCTCCACGTCGGCGCCGAACTCCTCCTGGATGTTGCGCTCCAGCGTGTTGGCGACGTCATGGGCAGCGTCGAGCGCCATCTCGCCGTCGACCTCGAGGTCGATGCCGACAATCAGCTTGGCGCCGAGGTCGTACACCGTGACGTGGTGGATGGCGAGGCCCGAATTGCGCGCAATCACCATGATGCGGTCCCGCACGGTCTCGTTGTCGCGTGCGACGGGGACGGCCGTGAAGGTGAGGTCAGTATCGCCGAATGCCTTGGTCACGGCCGCTTGCGCGTTGCGCTTGATCTCTTCGACACGGTCGATCGGATAGGTGCGCGGCACCTTTGCGATGGTGTCGATGAAATAGGTTGCACCGACCATGCGCACCCGCAATCGCTCGACGTCGATTACGCCGGGCACGCCGCGAATCGCGGCGGTCGCCTGCTCCTGGGCGCCTTCCGGCGCGCGGTCGACCAGCGTTTGCACGGTCGAGCCGGCCATGCGCAGGCCGAGTAGCGCAATCATCACGGCGACGGCCGCTGCGGCCGCGGCGTCGCCCCACCAATAGCCGAGGGCGGCAAGCATCAGGCCGACGATCACGGCGAAGGAGCCCATGACGTCGGAGGCGAAATGCAGCGCGTCCGCGGCGAGCGCCTGGCTCCGCGTTTCCCGCGCGGCGCGATGCAGCGCGCGGGCGCGCCAAAGATTGACCACGATGTCGATCACCAGCACGACGAACGGCACGGCCGAGATCGTCGGCGGCGGGGTTCCCTCGCGCAGGCGGCTATAGGCTTCGACCAGGATGCCGCCGGCGAGCACGTAGAGCAGGGCGGTAACGCCGAGCGCGGAGATGCTTTCGAGCTTGCCGTGGCCGTAATGGTGCTCCTCGTCGGCTGGCTTGTCGGACACCCGAACCACCGCCCAGGTGATGATGGTCGCGATCAGGTCGACCGAGGAGTGCAGGGCCTCGGAGATCAGCGCGAGCGAGCCGATCGCGATGCCGACCGCGAATTTGGCCGCCGCCATGCCGCCGCTGGCGAAGATCGAGATCGCTGCGACCGATGTCTTGCTGTGCTGGGAGGTCATGGCGGGGATTTAGCAGCCCACGGGCGAACATCAAGCGATGATCCACAGGTGTAGTCGCTAGTGATTTGCAGGAGCGATGCTGCTGCGAACTGTTCCGAATAGAACGGTCGGTTCGCCTTTAATTCCGTCATTCCGGGGCGCCGAAGGCAACCCGGAATCTCGAGATTTCGGGTTCGGTCCCTCGGACCGCCCCGGAATGACAGTCACGCAATCACATCGTCACGACAATCTTGCCGAGGTGCTTGTTCGCCTCCATGTGCTCGAAGGCCTCATTGATGTCGTCGAATGCGAACACCTTGTCGATCGGCAGTTGCAGCTTTCGCGATTCCACCGCGCCCCAGATGTCCTTGCGGACTTCGTCGAAGATCTCGCGGACCTCCTCGATGGTGCGGGTGCGGAAGGTGACGCCGACATAGTTGATGCGGCGCGCCGCATGCAGGTCGAAGTTGAAATCGGCATGGGTGCCGCCGAGCCGGCCGACATTGACGATGCGGCCCTTGATTTTGGTCGCAGCGAGGTTCTGGTTGGCGACTTTGCCGGAGACCTGGTCGACGATGAGGTCGACGCCTTCGCCGTTCGTCGCCTTCAGCACCTCGTCGACCCACTTGGGATCGGACGAGTCGACGGCGAGGTCGGCGCCATATTCCGTCAGCCGGCCGCGGCGATAGGAATCGGTCGACGAGCCGATCACCAACTTGGCGCCTTTCAGCTTGGCGATCTGCATCGCCATCAGGCCGACGCCGGAGCTTGCGCCCTGGATCAGCACGCTTTGGCCGGGTTGCACGCCGCCGACGGTGACGACGGCGTTGTGCATCGTCGCGAGCGCGACGGGGAGGGTGGCGGCTTCCTCGAAATTCATGTTTGAGGGTGCGCGGAACAGCCGGCCGTGATCGGCCAGCGTATATTCCGCGAACGCAGCACCGCCCGAGCCCATGATGCGGTCACCGACCTTGACGCCTTTCGCGTGAGGCCCGAGCTCGGCGACTTCGCCGGCCCATTCCATGCCGAGTACGGCGCCGACGCCACCGGCCGCACCATGCGCGTGGCCCTTGCGCATGCCGGTGTCGGCGCGGTTCAGGCCGCAGGCGCGGACGCGGACCAGCACTTGCGTGCCTTTTGGCGTGGGCTTTGCGACGTCGGAAATCGCTGCCCCGTCAGGGCCATAGACATAAGCCTTCATGAATTGCTCTCGCTTCTTACAGTGATTATTCCGCGGCTTGCGCTGTCGGATGAACGATCATCCCTTCGAGCCGGCTACGAATGATGGCTTCCGCCTCGCGCACGATGCGGGAGACCAGTTCGGCGCAGCTCGGGATGTCCTGGATCAGTCCCTGGACCTGACCGGCCGACCAGATGCCTTCGTCGGAATTGCCCGTTGCATAGACCATCTTGCCGCGGGCGCCCGCGACGAGGTCGCGGATGTCCTCGAATTTGGCGCCTTCCTTCTCCAACGCGACGACCTTGCTGGATATCTCGTTCCTGGCGACACGCGAGGTGTTGCGCATGGTGCGGAAGATCAGTTCGGTCTCGCGCTCGTCATTGGCGACGATCTTCTCCTTGATCAGCTGGTGGATCGGGCTTTCCCTGGTGGCCATGAAGCGCGTGCCCATGTTGATGCCGTCGGCGCCCAGCGCCAGCGCGGCGACGAGGCCGCGCGCATCGGCGAACCCGCCAGAGGCGATCATCGGGATCTTAATCTTGTTGGCGGCGGCCGGGATCAGGATCAGGCCGGGCGTGTCGTCCTCGCCGGGGTGGCCGGCGCATTCGAAGCCGTCGATCGAGATGGCATCGACGCCCATGCGCTCGGCGGAGAGCGCGTGGCGGACGCTGGTGCATTTGTGCACGACCTTGACGCCGTGCTTCCTGAACTCGTCGACATGTTCCTGCGGCTTGTTGCCGGCGGTCTCCACCACTGTGACGCCGCTCTCGATGATTGCGGCGCGATATTCGGCGTAAGGCGGCGGCTTGATCGCGGGCAGGATGGTGAGGTTGACGCCAAAAGGCTTGTCGGTGAGGTCGCGGCAGCGCGCGATCTCCTTGGTCAGATCTTCCGGCGTCGGCTGCGTCAGCGCCGTGATGAAGCCGAGCGCCCCGGCGTTCGCGACCGCCGCGACCAGCTCGGCGCGCCCGACCCATTGCATGCCGCCTTGGACGATCGGATGCTCGACGCCGACGAGTTTTGTGAACCGTGTCTGCAACATGACCTGTTTCCCCCGCCCGCGTGGCTCGCGGGCTCTGTTATCGGTTGATGGCGGCAGGATGCCGCCCGGGGTAGCAAAAGTCTATTGCGCCGGCGTGGTGGGGGCGGGGCGATTATGCGAGGGGTGTGGATGATTCCGCAGGGCGGATAATTTCGGATGTGCGGTGCCTCACCGCGTCGTCTTGGCTTTTGCCAGGACGACGGCGGGAACGCGGCTTGCTACTCCGCCGACAGCCGCACCATCTGGCGGCCACCGTTTATTTCCTTGAGGGTGTTGACGAAGTTTTCCGGGCGCTGCCAGCGGTACGGGACCTTCAGTCCCATGAATTCAGCGATGTCGCCGATGAAGCCGGTGCAGTTCGTGGTCTCGGCGTTCCAGACCGGCGAACTCGCCTGCAATTTCTTGATGTAGGCGAACACGCGTTTGGCGTCGGCTTCGCTCAGGTAGACGCGATAGCTGGCGGTCAAATAGTCCGGATCGAGATCGCCGTAGCTTGCGCCGGTCTCGGACGGCACCCAGGTCAGGTGACCGAGCACGTAAGCCCAGGTGTCACCGGCGGGCGTGAGGCCGGCGACCTCGACGGCGCGTTCGCTGGTCTTGCCGTACCAGACGAAGGCGTGGCCCCAACTCGCGGCCGTACGTGCGCGGAAATCGACGTAGTAGGGACCCTTCTCCGCTCTTGCGACAGGCCGTCGCGCCGATTGCGGTGCCGGTTCTGATCCAGGGTCGTTCGAGACAAGCGCATTCGCGTCAGCAACGCGCTTGTTCGCTTCGTGGGCCGAGGCCGATGGCATCGTGCACGCGATCATGGCCGCAAGGCCGAGCCCTGCGAGCAGGCAGGATCCCGATCGATCAGCTTTGTTCGTCACGTTGTGCCCCCTCGACTGCCGGCCGTTCACGCTGATTCAGCGCTTGCTAGATCACGCGTCAGTAGCGCGACGCCACCGGGCCCGGCGCCTTGCCGATCGGGGACTTTCCAACCGGGCTCTTGCCAATCGGCATCTTGCCGATCGGCGCCTGCTGCTGGACATAGACGGGCTGCCGGCGCGGCAGATCCGCGGCATTCGCAGCCGTCACCAGAGCAAGCGTAGCACCCACGACAAATACAATCTTCTTCACAGTCATACCCCTGAAGGTTTGGTCCAAACACGGCGACGCCGTGCCCCCAGACACGCCTCACAGATGGGCGTCGGAATGCGTCTACAGTGCGGCGGACGCGGGACATGTTGGCGGCATATGTCTGGCGTGCGGGAGCTGTGATGTGTGTCCAAATGTTTCGCAGCTGCGCCGCGCGTTCGTCAGCGATCAGCACGCAGACGAAAATTCATCTCGATCCTTGCGCGCGATGGCTCGCCTGCAACGCGCCACGGCGAATAACCGGGCGTGGGATCTGGGTCTGACGGAAGATCGATCTGCCAGGTTTCCGCAGGACTGCCCGGGAGCGTCAGGCTGACGACCCGGTGGCGCGTCTTGTACATCAGCGAGGCGGAGGCGAGGATCACCGGGCGGTCGCCATCATGAGCGCGCCAACTTGCAGCCGGCGATGCGATCGCATGCCCCCGCGCTTCCTCGACCTCGATCTGCACGTCCTCCTTGTCATCCGGCAGGGTCATTCCGGGGGGCAATCGGAACTGAAGCTCGAGCGTCATGAAGCCGTGGCTGAGATAGGGCGAGCGGATGAACTCGTACCACGCCCACCAGACCAGGCCTGCTGTGATCAGCAGAAGCGTGACGGCGAAGGGGAAAGACAGGCGCGTCTCGGCGCGAACTGCGGCGTTGGATGTTTCCGCAACGGGCGGAGCCGCACTGTTTCGAACGAGGCCGATGCGCGCGAATAGCCAGATGCCAGCGATCAGGCCGACCACGCCGCCTATCGGGCCGATGTTGAAGAATGCACCCATGGCGATGCCGCCATCGCGGTCCGGCCCGGCCAGCATGATCACCAGCGCTGCAAGCGCGGACCAGCCGGCGAGCATGCCGAGCAGAGCGGAGAGGAGACCGAGGATGAAGCGCATGCGAGGTTGGTCGCATGGATATGGATCGCGGTTCGAATCCCGTGCGTGTTTCACCCGATCCGGTTCAGGCTGTTCCTGATGGTCGAGAAGATGCCGCCGATGTCCTTGCGCAAGCCGTCGAGGGCGTTGAAATTGTCGAAGATGCGGACGAGACGGTCCTCGACCTCGCGCTTGCTCTTGGTGAGTGCGTCGACACGTGAGGTGAGCGTCACATCGCCGTTCGCTTCAATCTCGCCGACGGTGTTGGCGAGGAGGTCGCGGGTGGTGCTGACCTCGGCGATCAGCGCCTCGATGCCGAACACCGGAGCCTTCAGCGGGACGAGGTCGGCCTGCGACTTCGAAAGCTCGATCTTGAAGGCGTTCAATGTCGTCAGCGTCTCTTGCAATGCGCCAAGACGCTGGCGCGACTGAATGATAAAATCGTTCAGCGCATTCTGGCGGTCGGCGAGGGTCTTGCCGTCGGGGTCGGTCTCGACCTCTGCAAGCGAGCGTTCGAGCTGCGCCTGGCGCTGACCGAGCTCCTCGAAATCGAGCCGGATCGCCTTCAGGATGTTGGAGCTGTCGTCGATGCGCGCCAGGCGCTGCTCGATCTCGATCTTGTTGCTCGAGAGTGCCTCGACGCGTGTGCTGAGCGGCGTCTCGCCGCCGGTCTCGAGCTCGTCGATGGTCTTGGCGAGGCGTTCATGGCTGAGGCTCAATTCGCCGACCAGGGTGTCGATGCCGGCCTCGGACGAGCGCAGCGGCACCAGCTCGGCGTGGGATTTCGCCAGATCTTCCTTGTACTGGTTGAGGGTCGCGAACGTGTCCTGGGCCGTGCCCACCCGGGACAGCAGCGTCGATACGTCGCGCGCGATATCCTTGAGCCGGTCGGCGAGGTTGTTCTTGCGGTCGTCGGTCTCGAGGTCGAGCAGGGAGCGCTCGAGTTGGTTCTGGCGGTCGCGGATCTCGGTGAAGACCGGCTCGACCGCGCGGCGCTGCTCGGCGACCTTGCCGACCATCTCGCGCAGCCCCTGCTGGCGGCGGCGGATTTCGGCGAGCTGGTCGTGCATGTCGGTGGATTGGTTGCGGCTCTGCTGGAGCAGGGCCCGCTGCTCGGTCTCGCCCAGCTTGTCGTGGAGCGCGGAGACGGCCTCCCGGGGGTCGCTCTCGATCAGGTGCTGGACCGTCGCGTCCAGGTGGTTTTGCAGGGCATGGGCGACGACGACGTCCTCCCGCGTCTTCTTGAGGCGGTCGCGTAGCGTGCTGAGACGCCGGTCCTGGCGCGAAATCCGCCAGGCCTGAAGGCCGATCAGCGCCAGCGCCACGGCCAGGATGGCACCCGCCGCGATGCGCTGCGGCATCGGCAGGGCCGAAAACAGGGCGGCCAGGTGGCCGACGTCGTAACCAAACGCCTGCTGGGCGAAGATCGCGATGGCGGCGAGCAGGACAAACCAGGCAACCAGGAAAAACAGCCACATCGTGAATTCCACACGCCGGCACACAACATTCCTGTGTTGCTATTTGAGAGTGGAACCGAGATCAAAGGGGCGGACGGGCTGCAGGGGTGTTTCGGAGGGGGCGATCCAGGCCGGCCGGGTCGACCGATCGGTGGATGGCCCTCCGAGGCTTGCCGGGTTTTCCCGCGTTTTTGGGGCGCGCCCCATACCTTCCAGTTGTCATTCCGGGGCGGCGGTCGCGCCCCGGAATGACGGGGAGAAGGGAAGCAGCTACAGCCGAAACTCGTTGGTCAGCTCGCCGATGCCGTCGATCGCGACCGTCACCGTATTCGCCGGCTCCTTCATCACGCCAACGCCGACCGAGGTGCCGACGGCGATGAGGTCACCGGGGAGGAGGGTCATGTCATGCGAAATTTTGCTGACCAGCTCCTGGGCGCTGAAGATCATGTCGGCGATCGGATAGTTCTGCCGCTCCGCGCCGTTGAGGATGGTGCGGACTGTGAGCTTGGCCGGATCTAGGCCGGTCGTGATCACCGGCCCGAACGGGCCGTAATCGTCGATCCCCTTGGCGCGCGCCCATTGGGCGAAGGTCGGGTCGCGGGTCAGGATGTCGTTTGCGGTGATGTCGTTGACGCAGGTGTAGCCGAAGATGAAGGCATCGGCTTCCGCCGGCGTGACGCGGGCGCAGGTCTTGCCGATGACGATGCCGAGCTCGCCTTCATAGGTGGTCTTGCCGTCATACGAGGCGGGGCGGCGGATCACGGCGCCGGGCGCCGCGATGCTGGTGGTGGCCTTCAGGAGATAGAGCGGCTCCGGCGGCTCGGGCTGGTTGAGCTTGGCGGCGAGCGCGTGAAAATTGTTCCACAGCGCGACGATCTTGCTGGGCGCGCAGGGTGCCAGCAGCTCGACTTCGGCCAGCGCCAGCGTCTTTCCGTTCGCTGCGTTGCGGCCGAACATCTCGCCCTCATGCACGCTGATGCCGGATGGCGTCAGTGTCCCGAAACCGGTCGCTCCGCCGTGACGAAAGCGCAGCCATTTTTTCGTCTCGGCGGTCATCATGCCACCGCCAGGGCGCGCGGATCGGCCGGCGTCGAGACGCCGTCATAGAGGCCGGCGATGCGGGCGCGCTGGGTCACCATCGCCAGCACCGAGTCGAGCGCGGGCGTCGCAATCCCGGTCAGGCGGCCCATCTCCTGCACCACCGTGACGAGCGGGTCGATCTCCATTGGGCGGCCGCGCTCCAGATCCTGGAGCATCGAGGTCTTGTGCGCGCCGACCTTGCGGGCGCCCTCGATGCGGCGCTCGACATCGACGCGGAATTTGACGCCAAATGTCTCGGCGATGCCTTGCGTCTCCACCATGATCGCACGCGACAGCGCGCGTGTGGCCGGATCGGTGCAGATCACGTCGAGCGTTGCATGGGTCAGCGCGCTGATCGGGTTGAAGCAGACATTGCCCCACAGCTTTAGCCAAATCTCGTCACGGATGCGGTCGAGCACCGGGGCCTTCAGGCCGGCGGCGACAAAGAGATCGGCGAGGCGCTGCACGTCGGCGGTGATCTCGCCGGAGGGCTCGCCGAGCGGAAAGTTGTTGCCGTAGACGTGGCGGATCACGCCGGGCGCCTCGATCTCGGTCGCGGGATAGACGATGCAGCCGATGGCCCGCTCGGCCCCCAGCTCGCGCCACTGCCGCCCGCCGGGATCAATGCTCTCCAGCGTCGAGTTCTCGTGTTGGCCGCCGTGCTTGTGGAAGTACCAATAGGGGATGCCGTTGACGGCGGTGACAATGCGCGTGTGGGGCCCGAGCAGTGGCTGCATCTTCTCGATCACGCCGGTGATCGAATGCGCCTTCAGCGTGATGATGATGTAATCCTGCACGCCGAGCTCGGCGGCATCATCGGTGCAGCGGGGATAGACGGTGTGCTTCTCTTCGCCTGCGAGCAGCGTCAGGCCGCGCTCGCGCATCGCGGCGAGGTGGGCGCCGCGCGCGATCAGGCTGACATCGGCGCCAGCGCGTGCGAGCTGAACCCCGAGATATCCGCCGATCGCGCCGGCGCCGTAGATGCAGATCTTCATGAAATCCTCGCGAGCAGAAACCGGGACGAAAGATCCGGTCCGGCTCGGAAGGATCCGAGCCGGGGCCGGCAGTCGCAGGGGAAGGGTAGTGCCGCTTAGGCTGCTTGCGGCGTACCGTTGATCGCTTCGTCCATGGCAGCGGCGATGTCGCGCATGCTGATGACGGAGACGAGGCTGTAATCGTCGATCACCGGCAGGTGGCGGATGTGATTGCGGTTCATCAAGTGGCGGACGTGCTCGATCGTGTCGCTCGAGGTGCAGGACACCAGCTGCTGCACCGAGACGAGCTGCGAGACCTTGACGTTGACGCCATTGGCGCCGTGCTCGGCGACGGCGCGCACCACGTCGCGCTCGGTGAACATGCCGACGGCGGTGTTGCCTTCCGAGCGGACCACGTCCTTGACCACCAGCGCGCTGATGTTGTTGGCGCGCATCAGCTTGGCGGCGATACCCATCGTTTCGTTCATTCGCACCGTGACAACGCGCGGCGTCTTCTTGCGCAGAATGTCTCCGACCAGCATTGCAACCTCCATGGGTGAATGATGGATTGAAGTTTGGTATACATAATGCCAATCGTCAAGGACTCAATTTGGCTGATCCGAAAATTCTTGCGGCAGTCAAGCTGACGTTTGTCGCTCCCGGCAAAAAGAAAAGGGGCGCATCGCTGCGCCCCTTCTGACCGACGTGAAGGTGTGTGGTCGCTACGCCGTCTCGGTTTTGGCGTTGCCCGTCGCAGTGTTCGCGCTCTCGGCTTCCTTGCCGAGGATGAACGAGCGGCGCAGCGGCTTGATCACGAACAGTGCCATCAGCGCAGCCGTGGCGTTCAGCGCCACCGCCACCACGAACACGGCCTTCCAGCCGTAGGCAGTCGAGATCACGCTTGCGAGCGGGACCAGCAGCGAGGCGGTGCCCTTCGCGGTGTAAAGCATGCCGTTGTTGGTGGTCGCGAACTTCGAGCCGAAGGTGTCGCCGCAGGTCGCAGGGAACAGCGAATAGATCTCGCCGAACACGCCGAAGTAAACCGCGGTCGCGAGCACGAACACGATCGGCACGTGACCGTAGGCCGACAACGCCAGCAGCATCACCGCGGCAGTGCCGAAGGCGATGAACATGGTGTGCTCGCGGCCGATCGTGTCGGAGACCCAGCCGAAGAACGGCCGGCCAAAGCCGTCGAAGATGCGGTCGAGCGAGATCGCAAAGGTCAGTGCCGCCATCTGGAAGCCCGCAAGCGTGACCGGCGTGTCGGCGATCTTGAAGTCGTGCGCGATCGGCGCGATCTGCGCCGCGGTCATCAGGCCGCCGGAGGCGACCATGACGAAAACGAGGTACATTACCCAGAAAATAGGGGCACGCAGCACCTGCGGTGGCGTGAAATCGATCTTGGTCTGCGGCAGGTTGAGCTGCTTCTTTTTCGGCGGGATCGCAATCCGCGGCGGCTGGATGAAGAAGGCGAGCACGAACACGATCAGTCCCTGGCCGATGCCGAACTTCAAGAACGCGCTCTGGTAGCCGCTCGATGCGATCATCATCGCGATCGGCACCACGGTAAGCGCGGCGCCCGCGCCGAAGCCTGCGGCAGTCGCGCCAGCGGCAAGACCTCGGCGATCGGGAAACCATTTTAGCGCGTTGCCGACGCAAGTACCGTAGACCGCGCCCGCGCCCATGCCGCCGACGACCGCGGCCGCATAGAGCAGGGTGAGCGAGTCGGCATACGAGTTAAGAATCCACGAGAGCGCGATCATCACGCCGCCGAACACGATGACGATGCGCGGGCCGTATTTGTCGACGAACCAGGCTTCGACCGGCACCAGCCAGGTCTCGGTGACGACGAAGATGGTGAAGGCGAGCTGGATCGCCGCGCGTCCCCAATGGTGGGCCGCATCGATTGGATCGACGAACAGCGTCCAGCCATATTGCAGGTTGGCGATCATCGCCATGCAGACGATGCCCATGCCGAGTTGGAACCAACGGAAACCGGTTCGAAGGGGCGCAGCGGTCACGGCGCCATCCGTGCTGGAAATCATCAACAACCTCCCAAGGCGCCTGTCTGGTCGCAAACACTGCTGCCAAGATGACTTAGTGTCGCAAATATTGTGGCTTATCGTCGCAAGCGCGGCGGGGACCTTGGTATACCATATTCCAGAATGCAAGCCTTAACTGGCGCCCTGGCGCAAAGAAAATGCGCAGTTCCGTTCGGATTATTGGAATCGAGAAGGCTTTGCGCAAACGAAAACGCCCGGCCGCGAGGCCGGGCGTCATGCGCGAGATAGCGCTTGTGAGGCGTATCAGACGGTCGATTTCGCGACTACGATCTTGCGCCAGGGCTTGAGCACCGCGATCGCGAGCAGCGAAGCCAGGATGTTGGCGCCGGCCGCGATGATGAACACGTTGTCCCAATTGCCCGAGCCCTGCTGCATCAGGTTTGCGACCGGAACGAGGAGCGCGGCGGTGCCCTTTGCGGTGTAGAGCAGGCCCGCATTGGTGGTCGCGAACTTCGCGCCGAACGTATCGGTGCAGGTGGAGGGGAACAGCGAGTAGATCTCGCCCCAGGCGAAGAACACGAAGCCCGACAGCAGCACGAACCAGATCGGGTCGTGGCCCCAAAGATAGAGCATCCAGATGCCGAAGCCTTCCATGCCGAAGGCGAGGAACATCGTGTTCTCGCGGCCGATCATGTCGGAGATCCAGCCGAAGAACGGACGCGTCAGGCCGTTGAGCACGCGGTCAATCGTCGCTGCGAACGTCACCGCCGTCATGGTCATGCCGATCAGTGTTACCGGAACGCTGTCGACCTTCCAGTCGACCGCGATCGGCTTCAGGTTCGCCGTTACCATCAGCCCGCCGGCGCCGACGATCACGAACATGAAGTACATCAGCCAGAAGATCGGCTGGCGCAGCACCTCGGTCGGCTGGTAGTTGCGACGGCTCTGCACCAGCGCGGCATTCGCCACCACACTCGGCACCTGTCCCGGCTTCGGCGCCAGCAGGAAGAAGGCGAGGATGCAGATGATGATGCCTTGGCCCAGGCCGAAATAGAGGAAGGTGGTCTGGAATCCACTGTCCTTGATCATGGCCTGGATCGGCGCGACGGTGAGCGCGGAGCCGGCGCCGAAGCCTGCGGCCGTGATGCCCGCAGCGAGGCCGCGCTTGTCGGGAAACCATTTCAGCGCGTTGCCGACGCAAGTGCCGTAGACGCCGCCGGCGCCGATGCCGGCGATGATCATGCCGAGATAGAAGCCGTTGAGCGTGGTGGCCTCCGCATTGATCACCCAGCCGATCGCGCAGAGCGCGCCGCCGATCAGCACGACGAGGCGCGGACCATATTTATCGACGAACCATCCTTCGACCGGAACGAGCCAGGTCTCGAACAGCACGAAGAGCGTGAAGGCCCATTGGATCGAGGCGCGATCCCAGCCGAACTTCTTCTGGATGTCGGGGACGAAGAACGTCCAGCCGTATTGATAGTTGGCGATCATCACCATCGCCGCTACACCGACCGCCAATTGCGCCCAGCGATACGTGTCGCTAACCCGCGTGGCTGTAGGGGCCGTTGCCTGCACCATGTCCGTCATAAAGCCTCCCGTGGCGCCTCTAATTTTTCTGCGAGCGCTGGAGCGGCATTCTTGTATTCATTATGCCAAGGTTCAAGCGCTGGTCCGGTCACCGTGCGCAAATGCCGCAGACCTTTCCGGCCCCGGCTGTGAATCGGATAACGCAAATAGAAATGGCCCCGTCGTGCGGGGCCATTCATCAAAAGTAGTATGTGGACTGTTCCGAAACCCGCGCGTCGCGGTCGCGGCGCGGAAGGCGTTGGTTACAGGCCGAAGCGGGGCAGGTCGCCGTTGTGATTCGAGATCTCGGCGCTCGCCATCAGGAAGCGGTCGACCGCCGCCATGAAACGGGCGAACAGCGAGGTGGAGGGGGCGAGCGCGACGGAGGCGGTCTTGGACATGGGAAATCCCTTTCTTGAGACGGTCAGTACTGCTGTCTCATTTCGGAGGGTAATCTATGTATACCAGATGCCACTGTCTATGCGTGTCATTGCATAGCAGCATCCGACCTACCGCATTGCAACATAATGACGCGTTAACGCGGCCGTTTCGGGCATAAAATTTCTGTCGTAACAAGGTGGTGGCCATAAAATGCCTTTCCCCGTCGCAGAAAGACGTGGAAGCAGGGGCGCGTTATTTCGCCCGAAGCGCACCGGCGCCACGATGGGTGCGAATTCCGGCCGGCCACAATGGACCGGGTCTTGGCAGGGCAATTCAAAGCCGCTAGTGGTCTGCCCCTTCCAATCATCTGTCAGAGTGGTTCATGTCGAGCGCCTCGTCCGCCGTCTCGATCGGCATCGATTTTGGAACCAGCAATACGGTCGTCGCACTCGCGGCGGACGATCGCCGGGTCGAAGCCATTCGCTTCGATCATGGTGGGCAACGGCACAGCGTCTACGTGTCGGCCCTGTGCTTCTGGGAGGACCGCCCGGGAGCCGGAGCTCAGGCTGAAGGGGGCCCCTGGGCGATCGAGCAGTTTCTCGAAGGACGCCACATCAACCGCTTCCTCCAGTCGTTCAAGACCTTCGCCGGAAGTGCCAGCTTCAATTCCACCCAGGTGTTCCGGCAGCGCTACAAGTTCGAGGACCTCCTCGCGGCGTTCCTGCGGACGCTGGCACGCCACGGCAGCGACAGGTTCGGCTTCGAGGCGGCAAGCATCACGGTCGGCCGCCCCGTGCGCTTCGCCGGCGGCAATCCCGACGAGGCGCTGGCGATGCAGCGCTATCGGGCCGCGTTCGAACGGCTGGGCGCCGGCCACGCGCGCTATGTCTACGAGCCTGTGGGAGCAGCGTTCTCCTTCGCCCGCCGGCTGGAGCGCGATGCCACCGTCTTGGTTGCGGATTTCGGCGGCGGCACCAGCGATTTTTCCGTGATGCGTTTCTCGCGAGCAGGCGGCAACTTGCGCGCCGAGCCGCTCGGCCATGCCGGCATCGGCATCGCGGGCGACACCTTCGATTACCGCATCGTCGACCACGTCGTCTCGCCGCGGCTGGGAAAAGGCTCCAGCTTTCGCTCGTTCGACAAGGTGCTGCCGATCCCCAACAGTCACTACACCAACCTCGCGCGCTGGCATCAACTCGCGCTGATGAAGAGCAACGGCGATTTGCGCGAGCTGCGGGAGCTTTCGCGCACCGCGCTGAAGCCGGCCCTGCTTCAGGATTTCATCACCATCGTCGACTTCGACCTCGGCTTTTCGCTGTACCGCGCGGTGTCCGACGCCAAGGTCGCGCTGTCGGCCCGGGATGAGGTGGACTTCCACTTCAATGGCGGCGGCGTCGACATTCGCTCGACCATCACACGGAAGAACTTCGAAGCCTGGATTGCCGACGATATCGCCCGGCTCGGCGCTACCGTCGACAAGGTGCTGGGCGAGGCCGGCATCACCGCGCGCGAGGTGGAGAAGGTGTTCTTGACCGGCGGGACCTCCTTCGTGCCCGCCGTCCGCCGGCTGTTCGCCGAGCGGTTCGGCAACGAACGGCTGATGTCGGGGGACCAGTTCGAGTCGATCGCCTACGGCCTCGCCTTGATCGGGCACAGTCCCGACCCGGACCGCTGGACCGCAGCCGGCGGGCTCGAGTCGAGGGCGGGCGCGTAGCCCCACAGCCATGCGGCCGCCCGCGCCCTTTCTCGTCCTGGCCCTATTGATTGATCTCGGGCTCGACGAGCCGTGCCAAGTTCCGTAGCGATTCCTGCCAGCCGAGATAACAGGCTTCCGGTGGAATGACGTCCGGTATGCCCGCCTGCGTGATATCCAGCTCGGTGCCGACGGAGACTTTCTTCAGCGTCACGGTCACCTGAATTTCGCCGGGCAAATTGGGGTCGTCGAATTTGTCGGTGTAGCGCAGCCGTTCGCTCGGGACGAGCTCGACATATTCGCCGCCGAACGCGTGGCTGTTGCCCGTCGTGAAGTTGCGGAACGACATTCTAAACGTGCCGCCGACCTTGGGCTCCAAATGATGCACCGTGCAGGCAAAGCCGTTCGGCGGCAGCCATTTCGCAAGCGCATCCGCCTCGAGGAAAGCGCGATAGATTTTCTCCGGGCTGGTCGTCAGAACGCGGTGCAGACGTACGGTGCTGGGCATATTCGTCATCCTCATGAATTGATGGGCCCGACGTTGACGTCTGTTGCCCCTTCATGCCCCGAGGACGAACGAGACGTTGCCGGTCCGACACGACATCTCGGATTTCTTGCCGGCTTTTTTGGGGAGCGCCCGGCCGGACCAGCTAAACTGCCGCCACATCCGGCGGCGTCATTGTAAACGCCAATCTGTAGCGGCCGATGGTCGGATTGTTCCGCGCGCCTGCGACGTGAAGCGCTGGCGGCGAGAGCTTGTCGGCGACCACGCGCTCGACCACACCGGCATCGTACCCTGACAGCAGGATGATCCAGTCGGCGGCGCCGTCCTTGCCGCGGATCTGCTGCTCGGTCGTGGGCGAGCTCGTCCTGGGTGTGTCGGTCAGGAGGAGGTGGCCGCCCGTCAGTCCCGGTTGCGGCGCCAGCGTGCGGAGGATATCGGAGAGTTGTGCCTGCAACTCAGTCTCCCGTCCGGTCTCCGGCGAGAGCCTGATGGTGGCGAGCGAGGTCGCAACGCCGCCGCCAAAACTCGCCGCGACCCGGCACTGGCTGCGGACCATGCCGCGATGATGTGGCATCATCTTGGTCGACCATGGTGTCGGTGCGTTAAGTCGGTCGAGATATCCGCGCAACGTGAGGACTTCGTATTGCTCCAGCTCGTAGAGCACGAAGAAGCCATCAGCATCATCGGTGCTGGTCCATCGCGAGCCGCGCCGGAAGCCGGGAATGCTCATCCGCTCCGGGAAATGCTCGTGCGAATGCCAGTCGCCGAACTCCGCGCGTTGCTCGGGGCGGACGTTCCACCACATTGCGACGGCCGCCTTGCCCAACAATGACATGCTGACCTCGACTGCTCTCCGGCAATTGCTTTACAGCAGAGCCGCCGAGAACCAAAGGCCTAGCCGTTCCGGGCTACCGCAAGTCCGGGTGTCTCAACGCTGCCCGTCGTGAACCGAAATATCCGACGCGGAGAGCCCGCCGATCCGCGCATGCGGGCGTCCACCGGTTGCCATCACGAGACCAAAGGCGATTTCGTCGCGCCGGGGAGCATCCCATAGCGTCATCTCGGCCGTCCCGAAATGACTTCGGACATAAGCGGCGTGAATGTGACCAAGCGGGACCATGAGGCGCGTGCCTGCACCGCCGATGGTCTTTGCCGCCGGGACGATCGCCTTCGGCTGTCCGAGCACCTCGCGCATGCCTTGTCCCCCCGCCTCGTGCCAGACGGCGCCGTGCTCGAGCTCGCCGTCTTCGCCGACGATGATGCCCTTGCCGTAGGCTTCGACATGCCTTGCTCCCCCAAGCTGCGCGATCAGGCTCGTCGCGAGCTCGCGCCCAAGCTCGCGCAAAGCAGCTTGAAACGGCATCAGGTCCGGCTCGTAGCGTCCCGCGAACGGATTGCGGATCACGGCAATGGCGGTGCCGACGAGCAGGGGCTTTTCGAGCCGGGGACCGCGCTCATGCCAGATCGTCTCGATACCGAGCGCGGTCTTCCGAACATCATAACTGGATGTCATCCGCCGTCTTATGCCTCGTCGACCACGGGATTGCGCAACACGCCGATGTTCTCGATCTCGACCTCGACGACGTCGCCGGGCTTGAGGAAGATCGGCGGCTTGCGGGTGAAGCCGACGCCGGCCGGCGTGCCGGTGGCGATCACGTCGCCCGGCACGAGGTCGAAAATGGTCGAGCAATATTCGATCAGGCGCGGGATCGAGAAGATCAGCATCGAGGTGGTGGAGGTCTGCATCACCGTGCCGTTGACGCGAGTCTCCAGCTTCAGATTGGTCGGATCGCCGATCTCGTCCGGCGTGACGAGCCATGGCCCGAAGGGACCCGTGCCGACGAAGTTCTTGCCGGAGGCGATCTGCTGCGCATGCCGTTGCCAGTCGCGAACGCTGACGTCGTTGTAGATCGAGTAGCCCGCCACGTGATTCCATGCATCGGCCTGGCTGATATGACGGCCGCCCTTGCCGATGATGACGGCGAGTTCGCCCTCCCAGTCGAAATTGTCCGACACTTTCGGCCGGATGACCGGCGCGTTGTGACCGACCTGGGAGCGCCAGACCCGGAGGAAGATCGGCGGAAATTCCGTGATCTCGCGCTTCATGCCGAACGCCACCGCTTCGTGGTGATGGTCGAGATAGTTGCGCACCGCGCACACGATCTTCTCGGGCCGCGGGATTACGGGAAGGTATTTGATGTCGCCGAGCTTCAGGTCGGGCTTGTGCCGGCCGACAATGGCGTCGCGGCGCTCGTAGTCATTGCTGCCGACGAAATCCGCGAGCGTCGGGTATTGCGGCAAGGCGCGGCCCAGATCCACGACGCCGTTTTCGATAACGGCCCCCCAACTTTCCCGGGCTCCCGCGGCGAACGACAACAGCTTCATGGTGCGGCCTCAAAGATTGACGTTTTTCGATCTTGTGTATTATTTTCGAAAATTTAGCCGAGCGCAAGTCCGTCGCGAACGAAATCGGACGCCCTATTCCGTTTCGAGCAGGTGCCCGGCGTATTTCGCGACGTTGTCGGCGGTGGTGCGGATATGGGTCTCGATCAGCTCTGCGGCCTGGTCGGCATTGCGTGATATGGCCGCCTGCATGATCGCCTGGTGCTCGCCGGCCTTGTCGCGCGGGCGCGGCCGGAAATTGGCAGAGAGATGCCGGTAGCGCTCGGCGCGGTCGAACAGTTCGGCGCGTATCGCCAGCAGGGTCGCGGAGCCGCAGGCCGAGACCAGTGCCTGATGGAATTGGCGATGGGCAATCTTCCATTCGCCGTCGCGCAAAGCATGCTCGGGATCGCGCTGCTCGATGCGCTTCAATCTGTGCAGCGTCGAGATGACGGCGATTTCCCAGTCGTCATCGCCTTTCTGAATTGAACGCCGGATCAATTCGACTTCGATGAGAACGCGGGCATCGGTCACTTCCACAAGATCCTGGCTGGAGACCGGCGCGACCCGGAATCCGCGCTGCTCCTGGGCATCGACCAGCCCCTCCGCGGCGAGCGCGGTCAACGCCTCCCGCAACGTGGTGAAACTGGCGCCGAACCGTTCGCGCAGCACGTCGAAACGCAAGGGCTCGCCCGGCGGAAGGGCGCAGGTGACGATTTCTTCGCGCAGCCGATACGTGATGTCGGCGGCGATGGTCTTGCCGAATTCCTTGCGGGGGCGAATGGCGCTGTGAGGCATGGTTCTGCCAATGAATCGATGCCTCAACATGCCGCGCGAACGACCATCTTGCAATAATTTTCGTAAACGATATTATTTTCGAAAATACAGGTCTGGCGAGGGGATTACTCATGAAGGCGGTTCTGGTGCGTCAGCCGGGTGGGCCGGATGCACTCGAGGTGGTCGAGCTTCCGGTCCCCGTGCCGGCAGCGGGGCAGGTCCAAATCCGTGCCGAGGCGTTCGGGGTGGGACAGCCCGACGTTCTGATCCGCCGTGGCGTCTACAAATGGATGCCGCCGCTCCCGGCCAATCCCGGCAATGATGTCGCCGGCCGCATTTCCGCAATCGGCTCCGGCGTCGAGGGTATGGCGATCGGTCAGAAAGTCCTGCTGAGCGCGCGGGACCTTGCCCAGCGTGGCGGCTGTTACGCCGAGTATGTCGTTGCCCCCGCAGACGCTGTTCACGTGCTTCCCGAGGATGTCGATCTGCACGCGGCGGTCTGCCTCTCGAACTACCAGGTGGCTTACGCGCTGCTGCACGAGTGTCGTCATCCGCGCGCGGGCGCGAGTGTGCTGGTGATCGGAGCGGCCGGCGGCGTCGGCACGGCGCTGGTGCAACTCGCCAAGCTCGCGCAGATGACGGTCGTCGGCACCGTCTCCACCGAGGAGAAGGCAGAGTTCGCGCGCCGCAACGGCGCAGACCACGTGATCTTCTACCGCCGTGAGGATGTCGTGGCGCGAACCCGTGAACTGACGAAGGGCGAGGGCGTAGGCCTCGTGCTCGATCACGTCTGCGGGCCGGAGTTCACGAGCTATCTGGGTGCGCTCGGCAAGTGGGGCACGCTGTTGTCCTACAACGCGTTTGCGGGACTGCCGGAAGAGAACCTGATGGCCGCGATGCGCGATCATCTCGATATCTGTCCCGCCGTGCGCTGCTTCTCCTTCCATATCTACGATCACGACCGCGAAGGGCGCCGTGCACTCATGCGCAACGTGATCGACGCGCTGAGCCGCACCGCGATCAGGCCGGCGATATCGGCGCGATTGAAGCTTGAAGACGTCGGGAAAGCTCACGCGCTGCTCGAGCAGGGCTCCGCGCTGGGCAAGATCATCATGACACCATGAGCGGCAGCAACGCGATGACGACACAGGCTCCCATAGCGCGGTTCACCAGGTTGCGGCACGCGACCTTCGCTTCGCCGGATACGGAACGATTGCTCGACTATTACCAGGCGGTGATCGGTCTCGGCCTGGTCGGCCGCGACAAGGATCGCATCTATCTCGCCAGCGACTCCGAGCAGCTTTCACTCGTGATCGAGTCCGGCGATGCGGCGCTGAACAGCATCGCCTTCGAGATATCTCCAGATGTCGAGCTGGAGGCCCTCGGCGCTGCTCTGAAGCAATCCGGCCTGAGGGCGGAGCTGCGCAGCGATCCGCTGCCCGGCATATCCAGGTTGCTGTCGTTCTTCGATCCCGAAGGCACGCAATTCGAGTTGATCCAGGGCTGGACGCCGACGCCGGCGCAGGAGCGGATCGGCGCGCTCGCCGTCACCAAGCTCGGTCACGTTGCGCTTGGCACACCCGATCCGCTCGCGACTTCGAAGTTCTGCGCAGACGTGATGGGCCTGCGGGTCTCGGACTGGGTTGAGGACCGCTTCGTCTTCATGCGCAGCGGCTACGAACATCACACGCTGAACTTCGCGCGCGCTCCGGTGCGCGGCCTGCATCACCTCGCATTCGAATTGCGCGGTGCCGCCCACATGCAGCAGGCCTGCGACCATCTCGCCCGGCACAAGCTCGCCATTCTCTGGGGGCCTGTTCGTCACGGACCCGGACACAACACCGCCGTCTACCACCGCAATCCCGACGGGCACCTGGTCGAGCTGTTCTACGATCTCGATCGCATGGTCGATGAAGAGCTCGGCTATTTCGATCCGCGCCCGTGGCATCGCGATCGTCCGCAGCGGCCAAAAGTCTGGGTCGGGCTGCCGCGCGATGTCTGGGGGCTGCCGCCGTCGCCGGAATGCGTCGAGTTCGCCCGCTAGGCGGTTTGACACGATTGAAGGCTGCCGCATCGCTTGCGGCCAAGCAATAAGACCAGGGAAGACAGTCAGGGAGGATGCATCCATGCGATGGATGAAGCGGCTTGCTGCGGCAGTATTTCTCGTTGCCAGCTTCTTTTCAGCGGGGCCCGCGGCGGCGGCGGACAACTATCCATCCCGCCCGATACGATTGCTGCACGGCTTTGCAGCCGGCGGCGCCGCCGACACCTTGTCGCGCATCATCGCCGATGGGCTCTCGAAGAAGCTCGGGCAGCCGATCATCGTCGAGGCCAAGCCCGGCGCGGGCGGAAACATTGCGGCGGATGCTGTCGCGAAAGCGGCGCCCGATGGCTATACGATCGGGCTTGTCACCGGCGCTCACGCGATATCGGCCGCGACCTACAAGAGCCTCAGCTACCAGCCCGCTGAAAGCTTCTATATGATCTCGACGCTGGTCTACTACGCACTCGTGATCGCGGTGCGTAACGACTATCCGGCCAAATCGCTGGGCGAGCTCATTGCCGTGGCCAAGCAGAAGCCCGGCTCCTTGAGCTTCGGATCGGTCGGCTTTGGCAGCACGCATCATCTCGCAGGCGAACTCTTGAACGCGATGGCCGGCATCGACATCGTGCACGTGCCCTATCGTGGCGATTCCCAATCCATCACTGCGCTGTTGGGCGGGGAGGTGCCGGTCATCGTCGGCACGCCCGTCCTGCTTGGACCGCAGATTGCGAGCGGAGCGGTCCGCGGTCTCGCCGTGACCTCGCCTAGCCGGACCGCCCTTTTACCGAACGTTCCAACGGTCCAGGAAGCCGGCATCAAGGACTACGACGTGCGCACCTGGGCGGGATTGCTGGCGCCCAAAGGCACCGCGCCCGCCATCATTGCCGCTCTCAATACGGCGACGCTCGAGGCGCTCAGGGATCCTGAGCTCAAGCAGCGTCTTGAAACCGCCGTTGGCGGCGAGGTCGGCGGAAGCACGCCGGACGAGATGAAGAAGCTGATCGAGACGGAAATCGCCAAATGGTCGGGCGTGGTGGAGCGGGCGAAGATCCCGAAGATCTGAGCCATCCTCCGATTGGTAGCGGGTCCGGGCAAGTCAAGCGCGCTGCTAGCGATTAACCGCAAGAGGACGAGTTTCCCTCTGCAGCTCGTTTCCGAGCGCTAGGGCGGGCGACCTGACAAACACCAGGATCGGTTGCACTTATTGATCGAGTCGAATCTGCGCGGTTTTGACAATGTCCTGCCAGCGCGCGATCTCTTCGGCCATCCGCCGCTTGAGCGGTTCGGGGCCTCGCTGATCCGGCGGCGGCAGGATCAAGCCTACCAGTTCAAGCCGTCTCCGCACGCTGTCGTCGTCGAGCGCTGCGCGAAGCGCATCGGAGAACCGGTCGCGAATGGCGTCAGGCACACCTTTCGGCAGGTAGAACGCGAACCAGCTCGATGCGACAAAATGTGGAAGCCCTGCTTCCCTAGCCGTCGGCGTGTCCGGCAATTGCGGAACTCGTGCGGGAGCCGAAACGGTCAGAAAACGCAAGTTGTTGTTACCCAGGAAGGGAAGAACGTCTCCCAACAGTCCACAGCTGAAGTCGCTGCGGCCTGCGATCAGGTCGGTCATCGCCAGCGCCGATCCGCGATATGGCACCTCCACCGGCTTGAACCCGATCACGGTGGTGAACAGCAGACAGCTGATGTGGCTGATCGAACCGACACCCGCATGGGCCAGGGTGAGGTCCGGGCCACGCGCCTTGGCGATCGCGATGAACGACGCCATGCTGTCTGCGGCGAGGTCGCGGCGAACGGCGACGAGGATCGGCGTTTCCGCGACCAGGCCAATCGGCGTGAAATCAACCAGCGGGTCGTAACGAAGATTCGGATACAGCGCGACCGATGCGGCATGCGTGCCGACGTGACCGCTGACCAGCGTATAACCGTCGGGAGCGCTTTTCGCGACGCGCGTTGAGCCTGTCGTGCCGCCCGCCCCGGCGACGTTCTCGACGATGATCGGCTGCCCGAGTTTTCGCGACATGTGTTCGGACACGATCCGGCTCATCACGTCATTGGGGCCGCCAGCCGCGAACGGGACGATCAAGATGATCGGCCGTGACGGGAACGGCGACTCGGCCTGTGCCGCATTCAACATTGTCAGCACCGCAGCTGCGACGAGGACCGTGCGCGTGCATTTCAGAATCATATGGTCTCACCCCGTATCAATGGTGTCGCCTCTCGCACCGTGCTGGCTGGTCGATCAGCACAGGCCGCGAGGACACGATCGACCTCACGGCCGGACAGGCCGATGTATCGGGCCGGGTCCGCGGCCGCTTCGATCTCATGCGGCGCGATGTGGGCCGTCACGGCCGGATCGCGCGAAAGGCTCTGGGCTAATGTCAGGCCCGAAGCGATGGCGTGCGTGCATGCCGCACTCACCATTTCGTGCGCATGATGGCGCCCGACGCGCGGCGCCAGCGCCATCATGACGGCCTCGGCGGCGATGAGCCCCTGTGTCCGCCCGAGATTGGCCTGCATCGCATCGGGTCTGACGACCAGTCCGGTGCAGAGCCGAACGGCGTTATCCATGGCCCGGGAGACCAGCACGAACGCTTCCGGCAGCAGCAACCATTCGGCTTGCCACGGTCCCGTCGCCCGTTCATGGTCGTGGACCGAAGCGTCGAGCATGGCGCTTGCGAGCCGGCGCAGCGACACTCCGGTGCTGAGAATCTGCTCGCAGACGATCGGGTTTCGCTTGTGCGGCATGGTGCTGGAGGCGCCATGGCCATGGCCGCCTGGCTCCAGCACTTCGCCGACCTCGGTCTGCGCCATTAACGCGACATCGGTTGCGATCTTGCTCAGGGTCGCGGAGATCAGCCCAAGCAGGCAAACCGTCTCGGCCAAGCCGTCGCGCGCGGCATGCCATGCCACCAGCGGCTCGCCGAGTCCGAGTTCGCGGGCCAGCGCAGCGCGGACGCGGTCGCCATCGTCGCCGAGCGACGCGAAAGTGCCGACCGCGCCGCCGAACTGAACCTGCAGGACCCTTGGTACGAGTTCGGCGAGACGTTGCCTGTGGCGCAGCAGGCCCGACAGCCAGACGGAAACCTTGAAGCCGAAGGTGATCGGGATCGCGTGTTGAAGTTTGGTCCTGCCGACCATGGGCGTATCGCGATGGGTACGCGCCAGATCCGCAATCGCCGATATCAGGCGCTCCAGATCGCGGTGGATGAGCTCGAGCGCGTCGCGCATCTGCATCACGAGCGCGGTGTCCATGATGTCCTGACTCGTGGCACCCCAATGGACGAATTCGCCATGGGGTTTACCGGTGAGCCGGATCAACTGCTCGACCAGATTCACGACCGGCAAACCAGCGCGCAAAGTGCCCGCGGCCAATTCGTCAAGATCGAGTAGTTCAGTACGTGCAGCGGAGGCGATCGCAGCAGCAGCCTCGACAGGAATCACACCGAGCTGCCCTTGAACCTTGGCCAGCGCGACCTCGACCAGGAGCATGGATTCCAGTGAATTGCGCTCACCGAAAATAGCGCGCATCGGCGCGGTGCTGAAAATATCGGCGAGGTGACGGCTGCTGAAGACCGTTCCGGGTTCGAAACTCAGCATGGCCGTGTCGCGATCATGGATGACCGAACGCGCGCGCGTTCATACCAGTCAGCAAGCCTTGGTCTTTCGGAACGCCATGACAGATGCCCCGCGCGAAAATCGAGATAGCCAAGTCCACAGGCGAGCCCGATGTCGCCGAGGTCGAAGCGCCGGTCATGGAGGTCGAAGCGGGCTTCAATCGATGACAGCGTCCGCGTAATCGCTCGCTCCTGACGCGCAACCCAATCCGCCCAGCGCAACTCCGATGGCCTGCGCCCTTCGATTGCGCAGATGAAGGTTGCATCTATCAGGCCCTGACACAGAGCGGCCCGTCCAAGGCAGAGGTGTCGCGCAGGCTCCTCTTTCGGGATGAGTTGCGAGTCGACGGTCAGGCCGTGCAAGGCCTGCCCGATCGTGTCGCTCTCGGTCACAAGCGTCCCGTTGGCGAGAACCAGTGCCGGCACTTTGGAGAGCGGGTTGGCGTCGATGAAGTCATGCGACTCGAGCCAGGGGTCGACCTCGACAAACTGAATCGCGTCGCTTATTCCGAGTTCGTGAATGGCAACCCTTACCTTGCGGGCGTATGGCGACGTCTGATTATAAAATAGCCGCATAGGTCGGTGTCGATCCCTCCGTCGTCGCGCCCCATTGCGCAGCCGTACGGCTTGGCATCTATCAAGCCTAGATTACCCCTCCGTTTTGTAAAAATGCATTATTGCGATACATGCGTTCTGAATTGGAGAACGCTGTCAAAGGCGCCGAAAATTTCGGAATTCGCGATATCGCCAACTGTGATCAAGTTGGGTTGCAGGCGCGCGGCTTGGACGCCGCATGCGAGGCTGCTTTCGATATCAACATGCGCGTCCACGTGTTCGGCTTTGAGGGCATCGGTCAGATGGTTGAAGCCGGGTTCGCTATTTTGCCTCAAGGGGCGGTTCTTCCTTTATCTAGATAGTCGCAGCATCACGGCTATGACGCTTGACGAGCCCTGGGCGAACCGCACGCGTTTCAGGCAACGCTCCGACTGCGGCGATTGACGAGCTTGCGGCCGCCAAACGTGCCAGCAGGATTCGACCGGGCAGCCTTCCACCGCGAGTTCAATGCGACCGTCGTGCAGTTCTTTCGCGAGCAGCTCGCGAGCGGTGATCGCTGAGCGCCCGGGCGAAGCTCATGTCGTCGCCGTCAAGCTTGCAAACGCTTGCGAAGGCTCCGTAGCCTCGCCTCTGAGCCTTCTGGGCATGTTCCGACGCCCTCACGGGCGCAATTAAAACCGGGCGAGCCTTGCAAATGACGATGATGAGGTATACCTTAAAATCATTCGTTCAGCCGCTGTGCCTTGTTGAATGCGCCCGCGGGCTCCTTTTCCAGAGACATCGACGAGTTGAATCGGTTCTGCGTGAGCGTCACGCGGACTGCGCGCATGTGCGCTTTGGAGAAGAAAATGACGACAGGTACTGTGAAGTGGTTCAACGGCCAGAAGGGCTTTGGGTTCATTCAGCCCAACGACGGCGGCAACGATGTGTTCGTTCACATCAGCGCGGTCGAGCGGGCTGGTCTTGCGGGCCTCGCCGAGGGCCAAAAGGTCAACTTCGAGGTCAAGACCGACAAGATGCGGGGCAAGGTCAGCGCTGAGAATCTCTCGCTGGCTTGAGTTCTTTGTGCCGTTTCACCGATGTACTGAAACGGCCACGCTGCCCGCTTGATCCCTGGATCGAGCGGGTTTTGTCCGTTCCGGAGCAGGGTGAAGGATGAGCGCCAGGAAATCGGCAGAACCGTCACCCGAAGGTATCGCGCGCTCCAATCGCCAGCGTTTGGCATCTGAAGAAGGAGCGCGGGCAATGGCGGATGCCGAAAAGCAAGCCGTCGATGTTCGCAAGAACATGGCGCGGCTCCGAGAGCTGCGCGAAGCCAAGGAAGCGGCCGACGCAACTCTTCAAGCATCGTTGCCGGCGCCCACCCTGACGAAGCGCAAGAAGAAGGTGCCGCGATAGTTGCCTTCAATAGCGCCGACGAAAATCTGGTGAGGGCCGGTCACATGCCAACGAGTGCGGGTCGTGCCTAGAGTCAAGTCGGACGGCGGTGGCACAATCACCTTTTTCCTTGCGCTTGGCGCAGGCCGACAGATGTGCCGACTTGCGACCACGTTTCAGACGCAGAAGCAGGCCTTCAGCTATCTTCAGAAATACCGGACGGAGTTCGAGCGCATCGCGCGGACGCGGCTGGCTTCCGGGGAGCTGGAAGACGGGATCGTCGTGCTCTCGATGCTCTAGATCGGGGGCAGGCGTCGATTTCGACGCAGCGCCTTCAGCGCGATCCTCAATCGCCCGGACGTAGGATCGTAACCTCGCACAGAACGCCTTCTATTCGGAGCGACCTTTCGGCTTGGCCTCGCGGGCCAATCGCTCCGCTTTCAGCCGCTCGCGATTCTCGTTAATGGAGTGCTGATCCTTCGCATAGTCATTCATCGGCTTCTGCGTTGTGACAGGCTTGAATGCCTTGTTGGCTTCACGCTTGGCTCGATCAGAGGATTGATCTCTCAACATTTCGACCTCAATTTGATCAACGAGCGTGGTCCCGACGAGCGCCGGACGCGACGCCTCCTGCTTGCACGCCAATATGGATCAACTTGTCACCATCAGACAAGAAGGCAGCCAATTCTTCAGCGTTGGGCAGGTCTTCTGCGAGGCTCAGTCACTCGCTATGGAGGCGGCACGCTCGCATTTTCTGATAGCATGCCGGTGGAGAGGATAACAGCCGGCCACCGGATCTGTTCCTCCGGATCGGTCTTTAATTCAGAGTTGGCAGCGCGGGACGCGTGCCGATTAAGGGAAGCAGCCGTTACCAAAGCCAACAAAAAGGCCGCCGAAACCGGCGGCCTTTCGTGTCTGCGGATGAACCGCTTACTCCGCGGCCTGCTTCTGCGGCGGATCGAGCGCGCCGGACTTGTGGATATCGGCGACCTGGTGATCGCTGAAGCCGAGCACGCTGCGCAGGATCTCGTCGGTGTGCTCGCCGAGCAGGGGAGAGCGCTCCACGTCGCTCGGTGAGTCCGACAGCTTGATCGGATTGCCGACCGAGATGTACTTGCCGCGGGTGGGATGGTCGACTTCGACCACGGTGCCAGTGGCGCGCAACGACTGGTCCTCGATGATCTCCTTCATCGACAGGATCGGACCGCAGGGGATGTCGTCCTTGTTGAGGATTTCCATCGCCTCGAACTTGGTCTTGGTCATGGTCCACTGCTCGACGCGTGCGAAGATCTCGTTGAGGCGCGACAGCCGGGCCGGCGGCTTGGCGTAGTCGGGATGGGTCTTCCAGCCGGGTTCGCCTATCACGTCGCAAATCTTTTCCCAGACCGGCGCCTGGGTGATGAAATAGAGGTAGGCGTTGGGATCGGTCTCCCAGCCCTTGCACTTGACGATGCGGCCGGGCTGGCCGCCGCCGGAATCATTGCCGGCGCGCGGCACGGCTTCGCCGAACGGAATGCCTTCGCCATACTGGCTATATTCCTTCAGCGGGCCATAGGCGAGGCGCTGCTGGTCGCGCAGTTTTACGCGCGCGAGGTTGAGCACGCCGTCCTGCATCGCAGCCGTAACCTTCTGGCCCCTGCCGGTGACGGTGCGCTGGTAGAGCGCGGTGACGATGCCGAGCGCGAGGTGCAGGCCGGTGCCGCTGTCGCCGATCTGCGCGCCGGTCACGAGCGGCAGGCCATCGCGGAAGCCGGTGGTGGAAGCGGCGCCGCCGGTGCACTGCGCGACGTTCTCATAGACCTTGCAGTCTTCGTACGGCCCGGGACCAAAACCCTTGATCGAGGCGACGATCATCTTCGGGTTGATCGCCTGGATCTTCTCCCAGGGGAAGCCCATGCGGTCGAGCACGCCGGGGCCGAAATTCTCCACCAGCACGTCGCACTTCTTGATCAGCTCGGTGAGGACTTCCTTGCCCTTGGGGTTCTTGGTGTCGAGGGTGATCGAGCGCTTGTTGTGGTTGAGCATGGTGAAATACAGGCTGTCCACGTTCGGGATGTCCTGCAACTGGCCGCGGGTGATGTCACCCACGCCCGGACGTTCCACCTTGATCACGTCGGCGCCGAACCATGCGAGCAACTGCGTGCAGGTCGGTCCGGACTGGACGTGGGTGAAGTCGAGAATGCGAACGCCCGCGAGCGCTTTGGTCATCGTGTTGCTCCGTACTCTGTCTGCCCCTGCATCCGCAGGGAATAATGGGTTGAACGGGGACTAAAGCGCGATGGTCATCGCGCTTTAGCTTTTTGTTTGCGCATGATCTTTTCGGAAAACCGCTTCACACTTTTCCGGATCATGCGTTTTACTTTTTCTTCTGCAAGACGCTCTGCGGATTGAGGTTGCCGATGCGGCCGCTCTCCGAGCCCGCAGCCGGATCGATCACCGCATTAATGAGCGTCGGCTTGCCCGAGGCCATCGCCTCGTTGACGGCGCGCTTGAGCTCGTCGGGCGAGGTGGCATTCACGCCGACGCCGCCGAAGGCTTCCATCATCTTGTCGTAGCGCGCGCCCTTGACGAACACGGTCGTCGCCGGATCGGCGTTGGCGCTGTTGACGTCGGTGCCGCGATAGATGCCGTCATTGTTGAAGATGACGATGCAGATCGGCAAATTGTAGCGGCAGATGGTCTCGACCTCCATGCCGGAGAAGCCGAAGGCGCTGTCGCCTTCCACCGCGAGCACGGGGTGGCCGGTCTCGAGCGCCGCCGCGATTGCCTGGCCCATGCCGATGCCCATCACGCCCCAGGTACCGACGTCGAGACGCTTGCGCGGCTTGTACATGTCGATGACGCCGCGGGCGAGGTCGAGCGTGTTGGCGCCCTCGTTGACGAGGATCGCCTCGGGATGCTCCTTGATGACGTTCTTCAGCACGCCGAGCGCGCCGTGATAGTCCATCGGCGACTTGTTGTTCATGAGCTTCGGCGCCATCTTGGCGACGTTCTCTTCGCGCTTGGACACAATTGCCTTGGTCCATTCGGCCGGCGGGGCGGTCCAGCTTGAACCCATCGCCTGGTTGAACGCCGAGACGACGGAGCCGATGTCGCCGACGACGGGCGCGACGATCTCGACGTTGGAGTCCATCTCCCTCGGCTCGATGTCGACCTGGATGAATTTCTTGGGCGCTTCGCCCCAGCTCTTGCCCTTGCCGTGCGAGAGCAGCCAGTTCAGCCGCGCGCCGATCAGCATCACCACGTCGGCCTCTTTCAGCACCGTCGAGCGGGCCGCACCGGCGCATTGCGGATGGTTGTCGGCGAGAAGACCCTTGGCCATGCTCATCGGCAGGAACGGGACGCCGCTCTTCTCGACGAAGCTCTTAATCTCTTCATCCGCCTGCGCGTAGGCGGCGCCCTTGCCGAGGATGATCAACGGACGTTTTGCACTCTTGAGCACGTCGAGCGCGCGCTTGACGGAGGCGGACGAGGGGATCTGCGCAGGCGCCGCGTCGATCACCTTGACCAGTGATTTCTGGCCGGCATCGGCGTTCATCACCTGGCCGAACAGCTTTGCCGGCAGGTCAAGATAGACGCCGCCCGGACGGCCGGAGACCGCGGCACGGATGGCGCGGGCGAGACCGATGCCGATGTCCTGGGCGTGCAGCACGCGATAGGCCGCCTTGCACAGCGGCTTGGCGATCGCGAGCTGGTCCATCTCTTCATAGTCGCCTTGCTGGAGGTCGACGATCTCGCGCTCGGAGGAGCCCGAGACCAGGATCATCGGATAGCAGTTGGTGGTGGCGTGAGCGAGCGCGGTGAGACCGTTGAGGAAGCCGGGCGCGGAAACCGTGAGGCAGACGCCGGGCTTCTTGGTGAGGTAGCCGGCGATGCCCGCAGCGTAACCGGCGTTCTGTTCGTGGCGGAACGAGATCACGCGAATGCCGGCGGCTTGCGCCATGCGGCCCAAATCCGTGATCGGGATGCCCGGCACATTATAGATGGTGTTGATGCCGTTCAGCTTGAGCGCGTCGATGACGAGATGAAAACCATCCGTCAATTCCTGCTCGGTGCCCGGTGCTTCGGACTTGGTCGCGGTATTCAGCATGGGCCTTGTCTCCCTGGTCTCAAGGTACGGTTTTAGGTTTTGGGGGGCGAATGGCTCGCCCTTCTGGTGAACGTTGCTAGTTAAAAGAGTTCCTGACCATGCGCTTCGACGTAAGCGGCAAGGCCAAGGGTGTGGTCGCGGGCGCGCTTCTCGGCGAGCTCGGTATCGCGCGCTTCGAGAGCTTCGATCATGCCGAGATGCTCGGGCAGCGAGGTCGCGGTGCGGTCCTTCCGTCCGATCGTCAGTTGCCGATAGCCACGCACGTGCAACAGCAGATCGTTGGTGAGATCGACCAGCACCGGCGATTCCGACAGCGAGATCAGCGCCTGGTGGAAGGCGATGTTGGCACGCGAATATTCCTCGACGTGATCCTCGGGCAGGCGGTCCTTGCTGAAATCCTTGAAGTAGTCGCGCAGCGCCGTGATGTCCTTCTTGCGCGCGGTGGTCGTGATCAGGCGCGCGGCCATGCTCTCCAGCGCCGCCCAGGCCCGGATCATGTCGACGATCTCGCTCTTGGTCCGCCGCACCACCATGATGCCGCGGCGCGGCACGGTCTTGACGAAGCCGTCCTGCTCGAGCATCGCGATGGCTTCGCGGATTGGCGTGCGGCTGACGCCAAGACGTTCGGACAGCGCGCGCTCATCGAGCATCACCGGCTCGGGCGTCGAGTAGATGTCCATCTTGAGGATAGCTTCCTTCAAGGCGTCATAGGCCTTGTTCTTGAAGCTGCTCTCCGGGGCAATACGAACGATTGCGATGTCTGCCTCGGCCATGTTCGGCAACGCCTTGGTTGGTTTCCGCAGTGACACGACGATTCTCCTCCAGTGGGAGTCGTCTTTTACAGGAATATTAACTGGAAAGTTTTTGGCATACCAAATGCCAGCGTGTCAAGCTGCCTATATTTTGCAGCGTTCTAATCGATGCGCCGGCTTGACAAGTTGGCTTCTGGCATACCAAATGCCATCGCCAGCCATTTTTGATCCAAGCCGGCGGAGCATCTGGCCAATCTGCCACTCCGGTCCGCTGCACGGAACAGGCGCGGCGCATGGCAAGCATCACGGGCAGCCACAATCGCGCCCCCGTAAAGCAAGAATTTGAAGTCAAGGAGGAAGCCACATGTCCAATTCCAAAGATGCCGTCCGCAAGGTGCTTGACCAAGTCAAGTCGGACAATCGCACCAGCCTGACGGCTCCCGAGGGCAAGCTGGTCTGCGACGCCTACGGCATCCCGGTGCCGAAGGAGGGCGTGGTGAAGTCGGCGGGCGAGGCCGGCAAGGTCGCGTCCTCGATGGGCTTCCCGGTCGTGATGAAGATCGTCTCGCCCGATATTCTCCACAAGACCGAGGCCGGCGGCGTCATCGTCGGCGTCAAGACGGCGCAGGATGCCGAGAGGGCCTACGAGACCATTCTCTCCAACGCCAAGAAGTACAAGGCCGACGCCAAGATCGAGGGCATCCAGGTGCAGCAGATGCTGGCCGGCGGCACCGAGGTGATCGTCGGCTCCATCACCGACGGCTCGTTCGGCAAGCTGGTCGCCTTTGGCCTCGGCGGCGTGCTGGTCGAAGTTCTGAAGGACATCACCTTCCGTCTTGCACCGGCGACCAAGGAAGATGCCCTGTCGATGCTCGACGGCATCCAGGCGCATGAGATTTTGAAGGGCGTCCGCGGCGGCGAGCCGGTCAACCGCACGGCGCTCGCCGAAATTATCGTCAAGGTCTCGCAGCTCGTTACCGATTTCCCGGAGATCGTCGAGCTCGACCTCAACCCTGTCTTTGCGACCGCCAAGAATGCGACCGCCGCCGACGTACGCATCGTCGTCGACTTCGCCTACAAGCCCAAGCCGAAGCCGCGCCCGACCGAGGAAATCGTCGCGGCGATGAGCCGCATCATGCAGCCGAAGGGCGTCGCCGTGATCGGCGCCTCCGCCGAGGACGGCAAGATCGGCAACTCCGTGATGAAGAACCTCATCAACGGTGGCTACAAGGGCGAGATCTATCCGATCCACCCGAAGGCGCCGGAGATTTTGGGCTACAAGGCCTACAAGAGCGTCAAGGACGTGCCCGGCGTCATCGACACTGCGGTGTTTGCGATCCCCGCGAAGTTCGTCGCCGGCGCGCTGGCCGAATGCGGCGAGAAGAAAATCCCGGGCGCGGTCCTGATTCCGTCGGGTTTTGCGGAAGCCGGCGCTCCCGAGCTCCAGGCAGAGATCGTTGAAGTCGGCAAGAAGTACGACATCCGCTTGATGGGCCCGAACATCTACGGCTTCTACTATACGCCTGCGAACCTCTGCGCGACCTTCTGCACGGCCTATGACGTCAAGGGCCACGCGGCGCTGTCTTCGCAGTCGGGCGGCATCGGCATGGCCATCATCGGCTTCTCGCGTTCGGCCAAGATGGGCGTCTCCGCGATCGTCGGCCTCGGCAACAAGTCGGACATCGACGAGGACGATCTGCTCGCCTTCTTCGAGCAGGATCCCAACACCAATTTGATCGCGCAGCACTGCGAGGACCTGAAAGACGGCCGCGCCTTTGCCGAAGCGGCAAAACGGGTCTCCAAGAAGAAGCCGGTGATCGTGCTCAAGGCCGGCCGTACCTCAGCCGGTGCGAAGGCGGCCTCGTCGCACACCGGCGCGCTCGCCGGCAACGACAAGATCTACGAGGATGTCCTGGCGCAGTCCGGCGTGATCCGCGCTCGCTCGCTTCGCCAACTGCTCGAATTCGCCCGCGGCGTGCCGGTGCTGCCGACGCCCAAGGGTGAGAACGTGCTGATCATCACCGGTGCCGGCGGTTCGGGCGTGCTGCTCTCGGACTCCGTGGTCGACAACGGCCTGTCGCTGATGTCGATGCCGCCTGATCTCGATGCGGCTTTCCGCAAGTTCATTCCGCCGTTCGGTGCGGCCGGAAATCCTGTGGATATCACCGGCGGCGAGCCGCCGATCACCTATGTCAACACAGTGAAGCTCGGCCTGTCGGACGAGCGTATCCATTCGTTGATCCTCGGCTACTGGCACACCATCGTCACGCCGCCGATGGTGTTCGCCCGCAACATGGTCGAGGTGAAGAAGGAGATGGAGGCCAAGGGCTTTGTGAAGCCGATCGTTGCCTCGCTCGCCGGCGACGTCGAGGTCGAGGAGGCCGCCGAATATCTCTACCAGAACGGCATCCCGGCCTACGCCTATTCGACCGAGCTGCCGGTTGAGGTGCTCGGTGCCAAGTACAAGTGGGCGCGCGGGGCGGGGCTGCTCTGAGACGGGATGCCGCTTCGGCCATGATCCGGAGCGGGTGGTTCTTCACCTCTCCCCGCTTGCGGGGAGAGGTCGAATTTGAGCGAAGCTCGAATTCGGGTGAGGGGGATTCTCCGCGAGTCTCTTTGTCACCGACCTCGTGGAAGCTCCCCCTCTCCCCGCAAGCGGGGCGAGGGAGAACGGTCAGGTCGCGATGAGCAAGAACGTGATCCGGCGCAAATCGCTCGAGCCTCGATCGCCATCGGAGGCTGACCACGACGCGCGCGACGGCGGCGTGCAGTCGGTCGATCGCGCGCTGTCGATCCTCGAAACGCTGGCCGAAGACGACGAGGGTTATCGCCTCAGCGACCTCGCCGTCCGCACCGGCCTGTCGGCCTCCACCGTGCATCGGCTGCTCTCGACGCTGGAAAGCCGCCGCTTTGTGCAGTTCGACCGCGCCGAGTCCAAATGGCATGTCGGCGTCCGCAGCTTTACGGTGGGCGCGAGTTTCGCGCGGCGTCGCAATTTCACCGCGCAGGCGATTCCCTATCTCCGCAAGCTCCGCGATCTCACCCGCGAGACCGCCAATCTCGCCGTTGTCGACGACGAGTTCATTATCGTGCTGACGCGGATGGAAAGCCGCGAGATCATGCGCTCGCTGACCAAGGTCGGTGGCCGCGTTCCCATGGTGACGTCGGGTGTCGGCAAGGCGGTGCTCGCGACCTATTCGGACGAGGACGTCGGCGCCATCATCCGTCACCACGGCATGCCGCGGCTGACGGAAAAGTCCATTGTGCGGGCGAGCGATCTGTTCCGGGAGCTCAACGTGATCCGGAAGCAGGGTTTTGCGGTGGACGACGAAGAAGCCGAGATGGGCCTGCGCTGCGTCGCCGCCGTCGTCTACAACGCGCTTGCCGAACCGCTCGCCGCGATCTCAGTCTCAGGCCTGACCAGCCGCGTCACCGACGGGCGGCTGCCGGAGATCGGCCGCGTGGTGCGCGAGGTCGCGGCGGAGCTGACGGCTGCGCTCGGGGGCGTGACGCCGGTGGCGAAACCAGCCTGAGCCGGGTTTGCAGTCCGTCGCGACCCGTTAACGGAAATCAGGTCTGGCGGCAGGAGCCCCGACATCGGTATATCCATCCACCTTTGTCGCGTCCTTTTGGGGAATGTCATGCCTGCTGAGCTTCGTTCGCCCCGTCTCGCTGTCCTGATCGATGCCGACAATGCATCCGCAAAAATCGCTGATGGACTGTTCGAGGAGATTGCCAAGATCGGCGAGGCCAGCGTTCGCCGCATCTATGGGGACTTCTCCAATGCGCGATCAAGGGCGTGGGCTGACATCCTGTCGAAACACGCCATCATACCGCAGCAGCAGTTCGCCTATACGACGGGAAAGAATGCCTCCGACATAACGCTGGTCATCGACGCAATGGACCTGCTTCACAGCGGTCGGTTTGATGGCTTTTGCCTGGTATCGTCCGACAGCGATTTTACCCGTCTTGCCGCGCGCATCCGGGAGCAAGGCGTCGATGTCTTTGGATTCGGCGAGCAGAAGACACCGGAGAGCTTCAGGCAGGCCTGCCGGAGGTTCGTTTATACTGAGAACCTGCTTGCCGCCCCGGCGAACACCCAGGACGCCGCCTTAAGATCGGCATCGCTTCAGCCACTCGATGCAGCGACCCCCATTATCAAGAAGGTCATCACCCAGATGGAGAGCGAAGACGGCTGGGTCGCTCTCGGGGAAGTCGGCCGGCAGCTTGCCAATTTGGCTTCCGATTTCGATCCGAGGACCTTTGGCTTCCGCAAGCTGAGCGACCTCGTGCGAAAGACAAATTCGTTCGAGATTGATGAGCCAAAGGGCCGGTCGATGCGGATTCGGGTCAAGCCCACTGTCGCACCACCGTTGAGAGCGCGGAACTCGCGCAGACCTGCAAGGTCGGGGACGGCAGGCGGTTCGCCGCCTAAGGCGTAAGCAGGCGTGCCGTTATATTTGAGCTTGCCCGGCTTGGCGCAGGGCGTAACCATCGCGCGGCTGTAATGCCACGCGAGGGTCCTGATGACCAGACTTACCCGCTTCACCGTCGCCCCGCTGCATTCGATGACCCGCCGTCTGGCCGATGTCGCCTCCGCGCGTGTCGCGCCGGATCTCGTCGTCACCGGTGCGCGGGTGCTCTCCACCTATTCGGAGCGCGTTCATCCCGGACGGGAGGTCTGGATCGCGGGCGGGCGGATCGCCGCGGTGAAGCCGGCCGGCGCGGCCAAGAAGGTGTGGAGCGACGTTGCGGTTTATGACGCGGCCGACGGCATCATCGCGCCGGGGTTGGTCGATCCGCACATCCACATCGAATCTTCGATGGTAACGGCCTGCGCTTATGCGGAGGCCGCACTCCTCAACGGCACCACCACGATCTTCTGCGACAGCCACGAGATCGGCAACGTCATGGACGTCGCCGGCGTCGAGGCGATGCTGGAGGACGCGCGCGAGGCGCCGCTCTCGATCTTCCTGACGGTGCCGAGCACGGTGCCGGCTACCTCAGCCGAACTCGAGACAGCGGGTGGCGATCTGACGCCGGACAAGATCGCCGGCCTGTTCGACCGCTGGCCGGAAGCGGTCGCGCTCGGCGAGAAGATGGATTTCGTGCCGGTGACCATGGGCGACGAGCGCAGCCATGCGATCCTTGCAGCCGCCTTGAAGCGCGGGCGGCCGGTGTCCGGCCACGTCTACGGCCGCGAATTCGTCGCGGCCTATGCGGCATCCGGTGTCACCGATACGCATGAGGCGATCGACCGCGACATCGCCGACGATCTGCTCGATGCCGGTGTCTGGGTTTTCCTGCGTGGCGGCCCGCCAACCACGCCCTGGCACTCGCTGCCACAGGCGATCCGCACCATCACGGAGCTCGGTGCGTCGCACAAGCGGACCGCCGTCTGTACCGATGACCGCGATGCCGACGATCTCCTGCTGTTCGGTCTCGACTGGGTGGTGCGCCAGGCCGTGAAGGCCGGCATGTCGCCAGAGCAGGCCTGGTCGATGGGTTCCCTCCACGGCGCGACGCGCTTCAACATGGAGGGCGACATCGGCGGGCTCGGCGGCGGCCGCCGCGCCGATCTGGTGCTGATGGACGACAATCTGAAGCCGCAATGCACCTGGTATGGCGGCGAGCTCGTCGTCGAGAACCGCAAGATCACGCCGCGCCTCGATCAGGCGCTGTCACAGCGCTATCAATATCCGAACGCGGCATACGTGACCGTCAAGCTGCCGGAGAAACTGAAGCTGACGCCGGAGCTGCCGACCAAGGCCTGCATGGTCAATGCGATCAAGACCGCGCTGCCAGGCATTACGCTGATCCACGAAAAGGTCGCGATCGAGCCGGCAAAGGACTGGCTGGAGCTGCTTGCGCGATACGGCCTGTGCTTCGTCACCGTGGTCGAGCGCCACGGCAAGTCGGCAGGCAATGTCGCCTATGGGCTGCTGAAGGATTTCGGCCTGAAACGCGGCGCGGTCGCCTCCAGCGTCGGCCATGACAGCCACAATATCATCATCGCTGGCATCAACGAGGCCGATATGCAGGCGGCGATCGCGGCCATCAAGGACCAACAGGGTGGCGTCTGCGTCGTCGCGGAGGGCAAGGTGAGGGCGCTGGTGCCGCTGCCGATCGCGGGGCTGTTGTCCGACAAGCGCGTCACCGAAGTGGCCGAGGAGGTCAAGGTGCTGAAGAAGGAATGGGCGGAGGCCGGCTGCACCATCCCCTACATGGGCTTCAATCTGATTCCGCTATCGGTCATTCCGGAAATCCGCATCACCGACAAGGGCCTCGTGCTGGTGCCGCAGATGGAGCTGGCGCCGCTGTTCGAGTAGCGGCTTTCACGCATTTCTCAATCTAACTGATTGAGACCGCCGCGATTTTTCTGCCGTTGCCGCATCGTGGAAAATAAAATCGATCTCGTTGAGCACAGCCCGCGCGCGCCCGATGATCCCGCTCGAGCCAATGCAATCGAGCGAGGTCCGATATGGCGAAGATGCGAGCCATCGATGCTGCCGTCCGTATTCTGGAGAAGGAAGGCATCTCCACCGCGTTCGGAGTTCCCGGGGCGGCGATCAATCCGCTCTACTCCGCGCTGAAGAAGCGCGGTTCGATCCGCCATATCCTGGCGCGCCATGTCGAGGGCGCCTCCCATATGGCGGAGGGCTATACGCGGGCGAAGGCCGGCAATATCGGCGTCTGCATCGGCACCTCGGGGCCGGCCGGCACCGACATGATCACCGGGCTTTATTCGGCGATTGCCGATTCCATTCCGATCCTCTGCATCACGGGCCAGGCGCCGCGGGCGCGGCTCTACAAGGAGGATTTTCAGGCCGTCGACATAGAGTCCATCGCAAAACCCGTGACCAAATGGGCGGTGACGGTGCGCGAGCCGGCGCTGGTGCCGCGCGTGTTCAGCCAGGCCTTTCACGTGATGCGCTCCGGCCGGCCGGGGCCGGTGCTGATCGACATGCCGCTCGACGTCCAGCTCGCCGAGATCGAGTTCGACGACGAGACCTATGAGCCGCTGCCGGTCTACAAGCCGACCGCGACGCGCAAGCAGGTCGAGAAGGCGCTGGAGATGCTCAACGCTGCGGAGCGGCCGCTGATCGTCGCGGGCGGCGGCATCATCAACGCCGATGCCTCGGATCTGCTGGTGGCGTTCGCCGAGATCACCAACGTGCCTGTCGTGCCGACGCTGATGGGATGGGGCGCGATCCCCGACGATCACGTGCTGATGGCCGGCATGGTCGGCCTTCAGACCAGCCACCGCTACGGCAATGCCACCATGCTCGAATCCGATTTCGTGCTCGGCATCGGCAACCGCTGGGCCAACCGGCACACCGGCTCGGTCGAGACCTACACCAGAGGCCGCACCTTCGTGCACGTCGATATCGAGCCGACCCAGATCGGGCGCGTGTTCAATCCCGATCTCGGCATCGTCTCGGATGCCAAGGCCGCGCTGGAGTTGTTCGTCACCGTCGCCAGGGAGTGGCGCCGGTCAGGCAGGTTGCGCGAGCGCCAGGCGTGGCCCGCGGCCTGCCGCGATCGCAAGCGTTCGATGCTGCGCAAGAGCCATTTCGACAACATCCCGATCAAGCCTCAGCGCGTCTATGAGGAGATGAACAAGGCCTTCGGCCGCGATACCTGCTACGTCACGGTGATCGGCCTGTCGCAGATCGCCGGCGCGCAATTCCTGGGCGTCTACAAGCCTCGTAACTGGATCAACGCCGGTCAGGCGGGACCGCTGGGCTGGACGCTGCCTGCGGCGCTCGGCGTGCGCGCGGCGTGTCCGGATCGCGACATCGTCGCGCTCTCCGGCGACTACGATTTCCAGTTCCTGATCGAGGAGCTCGCGGTCGGGGCGCAGTTCAATCTGCCCTATATCCACGTCGTCGTGAACAATTCCTATCTCGGGCTGATCCGCCAGGCCCAGCGCGGCTTCGACATGGACTATCACGTCCAGCTCTCGTTCGAGAACATCAACGCGCCCGAGCTCGGCGGCTACGGCGTCGATCACGTCGCGGTCGCGGAAGGGCTCGGCTGCAAGGCGATCCGCGTCACCGATCCGAAAGACGCGCAAGCCGCGTTCGTGACCGCGCGCGAGTTGATGGCAAAGCACCGGGTGCCGGTGGTGGTTGAGTTCATCCTCGAACGCGTCACCAACATAGCGATGGGAACCGAGATCGACAATATCGTCGAGTTCGAGGAGGTGCTGGATCTGCCGCTCGATGAGGTCGCGACCACACGGCCCGGTGTACTTCAGCCGGCAGAATAGGGGACAGCATCATGCCGAAGTTCGCCGCCAACCTCACCATGCTCTTCAACGAGATGCCGTTCCTCGACCGCTTCGCCGCAGCGAAGGCCGCGGGCTTCAGTGGGGTCGAATATCTCTTTCCCTATGATTTCGACAAGGCGCTGCTGCGCGAGCAGCTCGACAGCCATGGCCTGACGCAGGTGCTGCACAATCTCCCCGCCGGCAACTGGGCGGCGGGCGAGCGCGGCATCGCGATCCTGCCCGATCGCGTCGCCGAGTTTCGCGATGGTGTGTTCCGCGCCATCGACCATGCCAAGTCGCTCGATTGCGAGCAGCTCAACTGCCTCGTCGGCATCGCGCCGGTCGATGCCGATCCGCGCGAGCTCAACGAAACGCTGGTCGGAAACCTGCGCTTCGCGGCATCGACGCTCGCACGGGAAAACATCAAGCTGCTGGTCGAGCCGATCAATACGCTCGACATTCCCGGCTTCTACCTCAACGGCACCGAACAGGCGGTGCAGCTCGTCTCCGAGGTGCGCTCGAACAATTTGTTCATCCAGTACGACATCTATCACATGCAAATCATGGAAGGCGATCTCGCCCGCACCATGCAGGAATATCTCGATCGCATCGCCCACATCCAGCTCGCTGACAATCCCGGCCGCCACGAGCCCGGCACCGGCGAGATCAACTATCCCTTCCTGTTCCGCCACCTCGATGCGATCGGCTATCGCGGCTGGGTCGGCTGCGAATACAAGCCGCGCACCACGACGCTGGAAGGGCTGTCGTGGCATGCGGCGCAGACATTCGAGACGTAGTAAGGCAATGAGCCATGGTCACCGGTGCGCTCCCTCTCCCGCTTGCGGGAGAGGGGTGGGGTGAGGGTGTCTCCATGATGGGACTCATTTGGAAGTCTTGAAATCCCCGAGTGGACAGAACCCTCACCCGGCGCTTCGCGCCGACCTCTCCCGCAAGCGGGAGATGTGCACCGCGCACGTGGATGAATTTCGCTAATGCAACTGAGAGAAACGCAGACATGATCGACATCGGCTTCATCGGACTTGGCACCATGGGACGGCCGATGGCCGGCCATCTCCTGGCGGCGGGGCATCGCGTTCTCCTGCATGACGTCGCGCCGGTCGCGCCTGAGCTGATTGCAGCCGGCGGCGTCGCCTGCAAGTCGGGCAAGGAGGTCGCGGAAGAGGCGGATGCCGTCATCATCATGGTGCCTGACACCCCGCATGTGGAGGCGGTGCTGTTCGGTAAGGACGGTGTCGCAGCTGGAATCTCAAAGGGCAAGATCGTCGTCGACATGAGTTCGATCTCGCCACTGGCGACCAAAGAGTTCGCAAAGAAGATCGAGGCGTTGGGGGCGGACTATCTCGACGCGCCGGTGTCGGGTGGGGAGGTCGGGGCGAAAGCCGCGAGCCTCACCATCATGGTCGGCGGGCCCGAGCGGGCCTTTGGCACCATGAGGCCGATCTTCGACAGGATGGGCAAGAACGTCACGCATGTCGGCGCCAATGGCGATGGCCAGACGACGAAGGTCGCCAATCAGATCATTGTCGCGCTGACGATCGAGGCCGTGAGCGAAGCGCTGCTGTTCGCATCCAAGGCCGGTGCGAACCCTGCGTTGGTGCGCAAGGCGCTGATGGGCGGGTTCGCGTCCTCGCGGATTCTCGAGGTGCATGGCGAGCGCATGGTGAAGCGCAATTTCGAACCCGGCTTCCGCATCGAGCTGCATCAGAAGGATCTCAACCTCGCGCTCGAAGGTGCGCGCGCGCTCGGCCTGTCGCTGCCGAGCACGGCGGTCGCGCAGCAACTGTTCTCGGCCTGCACCGCGCATGGCGGCAAGGGCTGGGATCACTCGGCCATGGTGCGGGCGCTGGAACTGATGGCGGGCCACGAAATCGCCGCGGCGTGAAGTGTTACGCGGTAACAGTTCTTCAGTGTGATGGCGTCTTTCGTCGCGGCGCAACCGGAACAATGATCCGGATCGCGCGGTTGAAGGTGCAGAACAATCACTGGAGACTGAGGACATGAAAACCCGTCTTGCGATTTCACTGGCTGCCGCGGCGCTGCTGGTGTCGAGTTCAGCCTTTGCCCAGTCAACGACCGCCGAAGGTGCCGCAACCGGCGCGCGTGCGGGCGGCGACATCGGCGGCCCGGTCGGCGCGATGGTCGGCGGCACCGTCGGTGCGGCCGTCGGGGCCGGCTTGGAAATTCCGAATGCAATTCTGGGCGGAATCCCGCGCGATCATTCGGTGGTAATCCGCGAGCGCGTCGTGGTCGGTGAACCTCTGCCGCCGACCGTGGTGCTGCGGCCGGTGCCGAACTACACCGAGTATCGCTATGCCGTCGTGAACGATCGCCGCGTGATCGTCGAGCCGCGGACCCGCCGCGTGGTCAAGATCATCGACTGATCGACACGGGCACCGGCGAAAGAGATCAGGCCCTGCGGAGCATCACTCCGCGGGGCCTTCGCTTGTGATGGCTGGGCTTGCGCGAAAGCGGGTCATGACCCAATCGGCTGCGGCCGCGAGCGCAAAGCCGAAGCACGCCGTGAGTGCGTCGACCAGAAAATCCTCGAGCCGCGCGTGGCGTCCGGGCGCCCAAAACTGCATCAACTCGAGCAGGCCGATCAGGACCACCGCGACGGCTGCGGTTGCCAGGCGGCGGCGCGGATAGGCGAGACCGAAAGCCAGTCCGAGGAGGACGAAGGCGAGGGCATGCTCGCCATCCTGGCCGAGGTCGGCATGCGGCCGCAGGCCGGGCGGCCCGAGGGTAGCGAAGGTGACGGCGGCCGCGAGCAGCCAGGCAAAACAGCGAACCAAACTGGACATCCGGTCCGCATAGCACGGATTTGCAACAGGCTGTTGCGGGGCCGGGATCAGATCGCCGTGTAGTTAATGACGAAACGTTAAAGTGGCTCGCGCACGCCGAGGCCGTGCATGAAGCGCTCCCGGATCTGCACGGGATCGCGGCGGGTGGCGCCGACTCCGGGCTTGTCGTCGATGCGGACGGCGATCAGGCTCGGCCCGGAGGCGGACATCGCCTCCTCGACCAGGCGCTCGAAATCCTCCTCGTCTGCGGCCCAGGTGCTGTTGGCAAGCCCCGAGCCGGCGGCGATGGCGACGATGTCGGCGACATCAGCCGCCGGCGTCGGCTGCGCGCCGGTGATCTGGTAGATGCCATTGTCCATCACGATCATGATGAGGTTTTTCGGCTTCAAAGTCGCAATCGTCGAGAGTGCGCCGAGCTGCATCAACAGCGAGCCGTCGCCTTCGAGCGCGAAGACGCGACGTTCGGGCTGCGCCAGCGCCACGCCGAGTGCGATCGGGAAGGCGAGGCCCATGCTGCCGAGCATGTAAAAATTCTGCGGGCGGTGGCCGGCTGCCCACAGGTCGAAATTGGTGTTGCCGATGCCGCCGATCACGGCTTCCTCGTGCTTGAGCTTCGCGATCAGGCGCGAGGTGACGTCGAACCGGTTCATCACCTTGGTGTTGTGCGTGTCCAAGTCTGTATTCATTTGGCCGGCCTCACTTGTCGAAAGCCTTGCCGCCCGTAAGCAGCGGGTTGAGGATCAGCGCCACCGGCGCTTGCGTCGTGACGGCCTGCTTGATCGAGCGGTCGACGATGAATTCGAGCTCGTCGAGCCGGGTAATGGTGTGATGTTCCAGCGCCAGCGAATCCAGCACCGGACGCATGGTGCGACAGACCAGGGACTGGCCGTAGTTGAACTCGCCGAGCGTGCCGCGCTCGGAGACGAACATGATCAGTGGAATCTGGTAGGGCACCGCAAGCGAGGCCAGCACGTTGGCGAGCGTGGCAAAGCCGGAGGTCTGCATCAGCACCGCGCCGCGCCGGCCGCCCATCCAGGCGCCCGAGACGATGCCGACGGCTTCCTCCTCGCGCGCGGTGGCAAAGGTGGTGAAGAAGGGATCGGCGTGCAGGTTCTTGATCAGCGGCGTCAGCACCCGGTCGGGCACGTAAGGGATGAGGCTGATCTCGTTCCGCTTCAGGGTTTGCAGGACGATGCCGTGCCAGCTCTTGTCGCTGGAAGTCTTGTCATTGGACGCCTGTGTTGCCTGGGGCGAGGTATGCTGCTCCGCAATCGCCATTGCGTTCTCCCTTGGCGCTATTCCTTGGGCCGCGCATGCTTCTTGGTCTTTGGCCTGGCGGTCTGCCGAACTTGACGGAGCGAGCGGGATTGTCAACATGTCCCGGCCGGCACTGTGATCTGCGCCAGACGGCCTGCCGTGGCCGGCACCGCCATGTCATAAGCCGCGGCAATGAGAAAATCGGGAGGGAAGCACGGAGGGAGCGCGCGCTGCGCTGACCTTGCGATCTCCCCGAGAGAGCCGGAAGGGTCCTGATGTCCGTCAACAACAAGCGCGTCTTCTACGTCAAATATCTGGCCAATCCGATCTATATCGACATCCTGAAGGCGCGGCCCGACGTCCGGCTCGATCGCATCGAGAACGAGAGCCCTGAGGACTTTTATGCGCCGATCATCACCGCGGCGCATGTCTATCAGATCGGCGCGGCCCGGGACGAGCTTGCGCCGCATTTCCATGTCGACGCCGCCTTCCTGGAGCGCACCCCGAAACTACTGCTCGTCTCAAGCAATGGCGCGGGGTTCGACCCCGTCGACGTCGAGGCCTGCACGGATGCGGGCGTGCTGGTGGTCAACCAGTCCGGCGGCAATGCCCATTCGGTCGCCGAGCATGCGCTGGCGATGATGCTGACGCTGTCCAAGCGCATCATCCAGTCCGACCGCCGCCTTCGCAGGGAGCGCGACGTCAACCGCAACGAGCTCGTCGGCAACGAGGTCGAGGGCAAGACCGTCGGCATCATCGGGCTCGGCAACGTTGGCCGTCGCATCGCCGCGCTGTGCAAGGGCCTGCTCGGCATGAAGGTGCTGGCCTACGATCCGTATCTTACGGCTGAAGTGATGGCCGAGCGGGGTGGCGAGAAGGTGGAACTCGACGAGCTGCTGCGCCGCGCCGATTTCGTCTCGATCTCATGTCCGCTCAACAAGGGCAGCCGCGGCATGATCAGCGTGCGCGAATTTGCGCTGATGCAGCCGCATGCCTATTTCATCACCACGGCGCGCGGCTTCATCCACGACGAGGACGCGCTGCTCCAGGCGCTACGCGACAAGCGCATCGCCGGTGCCGGCCTCGACGTCTGGTCCAAGGAGCCGCCGCCGCCGGAGCATCCGCTGCTCCAGTTCGACAACGTCCTGGCAAGCCCTCATACCGCAGGCGTCACGATCGAGGCGCGCCAGAACATGGGCAAAATCGCCGCCGAGCAGGTGCTGGACACGCTCGATGGCAAGCGCCCGCCGCGTATCATCAATCCCGAGGTCTGGCCGGTGTATGCCGAGCGCTTCAAGCAGGCGTTTGGCGTGATGCCGGGGTAGCCCTCTCCTTCGTCATTCCGGGGCGATGCGGAGCATCGAACCCGGAATCTCAAGATTCCGGCTTCGGCTCTTCGAGCCGCCCCGGAATGACGGAGCTAGGGGGAACCGCAGCTCGCCTGACCTTGATCCGCGTCAAAATCCCTCTCCCGCATCCAGGCAAAATGGGATTAGAGTGCCGCCCCGGGGGAGCAGGAGGTCCCATGTCAACTTATGTCGTCAGCTTCATGAAGGATGTGCTCGGCCAGTACGGCCGGCAGATCGAGGTTTGCCAGGGTACGCTCGAGATCGACGCCTCCGACGAGGACGAAGCCAAGGAGCGGGCGAAGGCGAAGTTCTGTAAGGACCAGGCGTTGCATCACTGGTCGCTGCATGCCGATCGCATTCAGATAAGACCGGCCGATTTTCCGTCCTGAGGCCTAGCGGCCGGGAGCTGCGCTCCCGCCAGCGCCCATAAGGCGATGCGGGCAGATGGACCACAGCGGGAAGCGACGCAGCCTGCGAGCAGCTTGATCGGCAGGATAGTTGATGTCCTTGAGCTGTTGCCGTCCTCCGACCCGCCGCCTCAGTCCAGCAGCTTGTCCAGCGTGATCGGGAAGCGGCGGATGCGTTTGCCGGTGGCGTGGTAGACGGCGTTTGCGATCGCCGCGGGGACGCCGACGATGCCGATCTCGCCCAGTCCCTTGACGCCGAGCGCGTTGATGTGCGCGTCCGGCTCGTCGACGAAGATCACGTCGATGTCGTGAACGTCGGCATTCACGGGGATGTGGTACTCGGCGATGTTCGCGTTCATGATCCTGCCGAAACGGTGGTCCATCACCGTCTCCTCGTGCAAGGCCATCCCGATTCCCCAGACCACGCCGCCCATGATCTGGCTGCGGCCAGTCTTCGTGTTCAAGATTCGCCCGGCCGCGACCGCACTGACCATCCGGGTCACGCGGATGACGCCGAGCTGCTCGTCCACCTTCACCTCGGCGAACACCGCGGAATGGGTATTGCGCGCGTGCTTCTTGTCTTCATCGAACTGGTTGAGCTTTTCCTTCTCGATGCGTTCGACGTTGCCGTGGCGCATCGCGTCGGCGATCGAGACCGCGCGGCTGTTGTCGCTGGTCCTGGCAATGCTGCCGTCGATCAGGACCGTATCGGCCGCCTCGGCATCGCCAAGTGGCGAGCCATGCATTTTCTTCGCCAGGCGTACGAGTTCCTTGCGCACCTCCTCGGCGGCTGCGAGCACCGCATGAGCGCTCGATGCGGCCATCCAGGAGCCGCCTTCGACCGGCGCCTGCGGCAGAGTGGAATCGGCAAGCCGGACGCTAATGTTTTCGATCGGCAGGCCGAGCGCATCGGCCGCGACCTGCGCCACGATGGTGTAAGTGCCGGTGCCGATGTCGGACGCGGCGCAAGACACCTCGGCATGACCGTTCGACGTCAGCACGATACGGACCGCGACCGGCATCTGGAGCGCTTCCCACACGCCCGTGGCCATGCCCCAGCCGACCAGCTCCTTGCCGTCGCACATCGAGCGCGGCGCAGGATTGCGTCTGCTCCAGCCGAAGGCGTCCGCGCCGCGGGCATAGCATTCGCGCAGCTGCTTGCTGGTGTAGGGCAGGTTTTCGCTCTGGTCGCGATCCGAATAGCACTTCAGCCGCAGTTCGACGGGGTCCAGCTTGAGCGCGACGGCCAGCTCGTCCATGGCGCATTCGAGCGCGCAGACGCCGGAAGCCGCCCCCGGCGCGCGCATGTCGCAGGGGGTGGGGAGGTCGAGGCGGACGAGCTTGTGCGTGAAACGCGTGTTCGGGCTTCGATAGAGCTGGTCGGCCCAGCCGGCGTCGTTACGCGAAAAGTCCTCGTAGCGTGAGGTGATGGCGGTGGCCTCGTGTGTGGCGGCGTCGAGCGTGCCGTCGGGCTTCGCGCCGAGCCCGACCCGCTCGATCGTCATCGGCCGGTAGCCGAGCCCGTACATCTGCCGCCGCGTCAGCACGACGCGAACGGGCCGCTTCAGGGCGATCGCACCAAGCGTTGCCAGCACCACCTGATATTGCGGCCGCAGGCCGGAGCCGAAGGCGCCGCCGACATAGGGCGAGACCACGCGGATGTCATCCGGCTTCTTGTCGAACACACCGCAGAGAAATTTGTGGACGTTCTGGACGCCTTGCGTCTTGTCGTAGACCGTGAGCTTGCCATTGCTGTCCCAGACCGCCGTGGTCGCATAGAGCTCCATCGGGTTATGATGCTCGGTTGGAATGACGTAGTCCGCCTCGTGGCGCACGGCTGCTCCGGCAAGGGCTCCTGCGGCGTCGCCGCGCGGCTTGTGCGGTTTGTCCATTTCAGCGGCGCGGCCGTGCTCCGATTCAAGATCGGTTACAAATTCCTGCTGCTCATACTCGACCCGCACGAGCGTTGCGGCGAATTTCGCGGTTTCCCAGTCCTCCGCCACGACCAATGCGATCGGCTGGCCGTTGAACTTGATCGTGTCGTCGTAGAGTGGACGGAAAGGCGAACCCTCCGGGGCCACCTCGTCCTTCCAGGCCTCGTCTTTGTCGGCGAGCGGTGGGCGGTTCGCGTGCGTGAGCACGTCGAGCACGCTCTTCACCCTCAGCGCTGCGCTGGTGTCGATGCGGGCAATGCGTCCGCGAGAAATGGTGGCCTCGACGACGAAACCATGAACCAGCCCGTCGGCCGGGAATTCGCCGGCATATTTGGCGGCTCCGGTGACCTTGGCCCGTCCGTCGACGCGCGACGTTGGCGTTCCGATATAGGCGTTCATCGATCCCTCACGCGATCTTCTTGTGGGCTTGCGATTGCGGCGTGGCGCCTGCGGCCTGCGTCAGCGCCCGCACGATGGCGCGGCGCGCGAGTTCGATCTTGAAGCCGTTATGCGAACGGGCCGTTGCTCCCTGTAGCAGCAGATCCGCAGCGCGCGAGAAATGATCCACAGTTGCCGCCTGGCCGCGCAACGCTGATTCAGCTTCGAGGCTGCGCCAGGGCTTGTGAGCCACGCCGCCGAGCGCCACGCGCGCCTCGGTGATGGTGTTGCCCTCCAGTTCGAGCGCGGCCGCGACCGAGACCAGGGCAAAGGCATAAGATAGCCGGTCGCGGATCTTCAGATAGCTGTAGTTTTGGGCAAAGCCGCGCGGCGGCAGTTCGATCGCCGTGATGATTTCGCCGGTGCCGAGATTGGTTTCGACATGAGGCGTGTCGCCGGGAAGTCGATGGAAATCGGTCAGAGCGATGGTGCGCTCGCCGGAGCGGCCCGCGATGTGCACCAGCGCGCCGAGCGCGGCAAGCGCCACGCTCATGTCGGACGGGTTGGTCGCGATGCAGGAGGCGCTCGTACCCAGGATCGCATGATTGCGGTTGAGGCCGTCGATCGCCGAGCAGCCGTTGCCCGGATCTCGCTTGTTGCAGGGCGTGGCCGTGTCATAGAAATAGGCGCAACGCGTTCGCTGCATCAGATTGCCGCCGACGGAGGCCATGTTGCGTAATTGGGCCGAGGCGCCGGCCAGGATGGCGCTGGCGAGCACGGGATAACGCTGCTCGATCAGCGGATGGTAGGCGAGGTCCGAGTTCGGCACCAAGGCACCGATGCGCAGGCCGCCGTCGGCGGTCTCCTCGACCTTGCGCAGCGGCAGGCGGGAAATGTCGATCAGCCGGGAGGGACGTTCGACATTCTCCTTCATCAGATCGATCAGATTGGTACCGCCGGCGATGAGCCTGGCGTCGGGATTGGCGGCGAGCAAGCGGATCGCGTCGGCGACGTCGGCGGCGCGCGCGTACTGGAAGTTGATCATGGCCGCCCCATTGCCTGCTCGATGGCGGCGACGATGTTCGGATAGGCGCCGCAGCGGCAGAGATTTCCGCTCATCAGCTCCCGGATCTCGTCGGCATCCCCGGCGCGGCCTTCGGCGAGCAGGCCGGCCGCCGAACAAATCTGTCCCGGCGTGCAATAGCCGCACTGGAAGGCATCGTGATCGATGAAGGCCTGTTGCAGGGGATGCAGCGTGCCATCCTTGGCAAGACCTTCGACCGTCGTGATCTCGGCGCCGTGCTTCATGACGGCGAGCGTCAGGCAGGAATTGACGCGCCGGCCATCCACCAGCACGGTGCAAGCGCCGCACTGACCATGATCGCAGCCCTTCTTGGTGCCGGTCAGCCCAAGATGGTCACGCAGGGCGTCCAGGAGCGTGGTCCAGGGCACCAGGTCGAGCGTGCGCCTGACGCCATTGACGACAAGATCGATCGGAATGCGTTCGGGGATCTGATTTGTGACATCGGCCATATCTTTTTCCCTGAGGGGCTCTTGTTCCCTGCGACGGAGGCCGAGCTGAGAAGTCAGGCGTGCTGACGCGAGGGCGCGTCGCCTCCGCTGGCCAATAGCGCCAACGGACGACCGGTCGCTTGGTTCCCGAGGGTTTTCCTATCCGCTGAGAGCGGTCAGCGTTTCGCCTCGCCGAACACCACGGTCGGCACGGCGCGGTTGATGACATCGCGCAGCGCGAAGCTCGACTGCACCCGCGCCACCCGCGGCAGCCGCGACAGTTCGGTGCGGTGGATGCGCTCGAAATCCTGGATGTCGCGGGCAAGCACGATCAGGATGTAGTCGTCGGTGCCCGACATCAGGAAGCAGCGCACCACGGAAGGGCATTTCACCACCTCCGCCTCGAATGCCTTCAGCGCCTCATCGCTTTGGCTTTCCAACGCGATGCGGACCAGCACCGTCGTGGTGAGGCCGAACTGCGCGAGGTCCAGCGCCGCCTGATAGGCCTGGATGTAGCCGTCGTCCTCCAGCGCCTTCTGCCGCCGCGCCAGCGCCGTGCTCGACAGGCCGACCTTGTTGGCAAGCTCAGTGTGGCTGGCCCGCGCATTGGTCGTGAGTTCCGCGAGGATGGCGAGATCTTTCCGGTCGAGGGCCAAGGTTTCGTTTCCAGCGTGAAAGGGCGGATCGACGCCGGAAACCGGCGCCGGGAGGATGAAACTAGCGGATATTTGCACGAAACCAAACCGGTCCGATCGATACGATATCCACGTGAATCAAGGCGTCGGAAGGAGCTCGAGATGCGCGTCGGTGTGCCCAGGGAGATCAAGGAGCAGGAATATCGCGTCGGGCTCACGCCGGGTGCGGTCCGCGAATATGTTGCGGCCGGGCACCAGGTGACGGTCGAGACCGGCGCCGGCAGCGGCATCGGCGCTCCGGACGAGGTCTATCGGCGGGCAGGGGCCGCGATTGCAGGCAACGCCAGCGACGTCTTCGCCGAGTCCGACATGATCGTGAAGGTGAAGGAACCGCAGAAGAGCGAATGGGCTCAACTCCGCGAAAGCCAGATTCTGTTTACTTATCTCCACCTCGCGCCGGATCCCGAACAGGCCAAGGGCTTGCTCGCTTCTGGCTGCACCGCGATCGCCTATGAAACCGTCACCGACGCGAAAGGTCAGCTCCCCCTGCTCGCGCCAATGAGTGAAGTCGCCGGCCGCCTCGCCATCGAGGCCGCCGGCGCCGCGCTCAGGCGCTCGGCTGGCGGTCGCGGGCTGCTGCTGGGCGGCGTCCCCGGCGTGCAGCCGGCGCGCGTCGTCGTGCTCGGCGGCGGCGTGGTGGGAACGCAGGCCGCGCGCATGGCGGCAGGGCTCGGCGCGGAAGTCACCGTGATCGACCGCTCGTTGCCGAGGCTGCGCGAGCTCGATGATCTCTTCGCAGGACGGGTGCGGACACGCTTCTCAACGATAGAGGCTGTTGAAGACGAAGTGTTCACCGCCGACGTCGTGATCGGCGCGGTGCTGGTGCCGGGCGCGAGCGCACCGAAACTCGTCACGCGCGCGATGCTCAAGTCGATGCGGCCGGGCGCGGTGCTGGTCGATGTCGCGATCGACCAGGGCGGCTGCTTCGAGACCTCGCACCCGACCACGCACACTGATCCGACCTACGAGGTTGACGGCGTCGTGCATTATTGCGTCGCCAACATGCCGGGCGCGGTGCCGGTGACGTCGAGCCAGGCACTGAACAACGCGACGCTACCGTTCGGATTGATGCTCGCGAACAAAGGTTTTGCAGCGGTGCTGGAAAATCTGCATCTGCGCAACGGGCTCAATGTTCATCGCGGCCGCATCACCAACAAAGCGGTGGCGGAAAGTCTCGGGCTCGAATTCGCGCCGGTGGAGAGCGGGCTCGCGGCCTGAGCGCGCCGCTAGGCGGGCTTACGGTAGCGGCTGCCGAGCGCGGCTTCGATGGTCTCGGGCTTCTCGATGCGCTCGATCAGCATATCGATGCGATCGCCGCCCCAGAACAGCTCGCCGTTGAACACCATGGTCGGCACGCCGAACACGCCGAGCGCCTCGGCCTCGTCGATGATGCGGTCGTGCTCGGCGCGCGCGGGGCCGTGAACGTAGGATTCGAACGCGCTGGCCGATCCGCCGCACGCGGTAATGACGCCCGTGATCTCAGCGAGATCGTCGATCTCGAGCTCATGGCTCCAGAAGCGGCGAAACACCGTGTCGTGGTAGGGGCGGAAGAAGCCGTGGGCTTGCGCGAACAGCATGCCGACGCTCGAATAGAAGGCGTCGTAGATCCGCCGCGGTCCCTTCATGACGAGCCCTTGGACATTGGCATAGCGCCGCGCATCCATATAGGCGTAGCGCACCTTGCGCCAGAAATGCGGCGTGCGCTCCTCGACCGTGCCCATGAATTCGGCGACGCGCAGCGTGTAGGGCAGCCAATCCAGCTCGACGCCGTGCGTTTCCTCGAGCGCGAACAGGCGCTTGTTGGCAACGAACGCGTAGGGGCTCTTGTAGTCGGTGTAGACGCGGACGCGCGGCTTGGGCATGGCGAGCTCCCCTACGCCTTCGTCAGTCTGTACTGCCCCAGATCTGGGTCATGCGTCATCCGCCAGTAATCCACGAACCGCCAGGGCATTGCCGAGAACACGCGGCCGCTGCTGTTGCGATAGTACGTCGTCATGCCCGGATGGGTCCAGATCATGGTCTCGTGCTCGGCATCGACCCTTTGGACATAATCATCGAGCACATCATGGCGGACGTCGATCGCGGCGACGTCGTGCTCGATCATGTCGACCAGACAGGCGGAGATGTAGCGGCTCTGGCATTCCGACTGGAAGATGACGCTGCCGCCGTGGGCAGGCCCCGAGTTCGGACCCAGCATGCAGAAAAAGTTGGGGAAATCGGGCACGGTGAGGCCGAGGAATGCGGTCGGGTTGTCGTTGCCCCAGGCCTCGCGCAGGTCTTTGCCGTCACGACCGCTGATGTTGAGGCGCGCCGCCATCTCCGTGACCTTGAAGCCGGTCGCGATCACGATGATGTCGGCGGGACGGTGTTCGCCATCCGTGGTCACGATGCCGTCCTGGTCGAAATGGTCGATGGTGTCGGTGACGAGCTCGACATTGGGCCGCGTCAACGTCTTGAACCAGTTGTTGTCGAGCAGGATGCGCTTGCCATAGGGCGGGTAGGTCGGCACGCATTTCGCGATCAGGTCAGGCCGGTCCTTCAGTTCGGTGAGGATGAAGTCGGTCAATTCCTGGCGATGCCGGTCGTTGCCTTTGTTGACGGCGCGCTCGGGATGCGGCCAGGCCGGGTCCTTGCGCAGGAACGGCAAGAGCCCGTCGCCATAGCGCCAGAACATGTTGAAGCGATACCACTGCACATAAAACGGCAGATGCGCGAGCAGCCAGCGCGCGCCCTCGCTGATCGGATCGGCATAGCCCTGCACCGGCCGCGCCCATTGCGCACTGCGCTGGTAGACCGTGACGGAAGCGACGCGGCCTGCGATTGCCGGCACGAGCTGCATCGCGGTGGCGCCGGTGCCGATCACGACGACATGTTTGCCGTCGAACTTGATGTCATCGGACCACGCCGCCGAATGCAGGATCATTCCCTTGTAATCCTCCTCACCCTTGAAGCGGGCGCGGGAGGGATCGTTGAGTTGGCCGATGGCGGACACTAGAGCGGTGGATTCGAAGGTCTCTTCGCCGTTCTTCGTCTTCAGTGTCGAGATCCAGCGCCGCTTGCCTTCGTCCCAGCGCGCTGAGGTCAGCTCGGTGTTGACGCGCAGATGCTTGCGGATGCCGTATTCCTCGGCGACCTTCTGCAAATATCCGAGCAGCTCTTCGCGCTGGCAGAAATATCGTGTCCATTCGTTGTGCGAGCCGAAGGAATAGGAATAGGAGTGGTTCGGCGTGTCGACGCCGCAGCCGGGATAGCGGTTGATCCACCAGGTGCCGCCGAGTTCGTCGTTCTTCTCGACGATGGTGTAGGGGATGCCGAGATGTCCGAGCGCCATGCCGAGCGCGATGGCGCAGACGCCGGCGCCGACGATCAGCACATGTTGCTGCGCGAGTTTGTCGTTCGAGGGGGGCTCGCTCCAGCGAGCCTCGCGCGGCACAAACCCCATCTCCTCGCGCATCAGCGGCGCATATTCCGGCGTGACATTCTCGCCAAGGCAGGCGCGCATCATCTTCAGAAGCAGCTCCTCGCCGGGATCGGTGATAACAGGCTTGGGTGTGCCCTTGATAAAGAGGTTGACGACAGCGGCGCGGATTTCGTCCTGCACCTCCTTCGGCACCCCGGCCTCGGGATCGGGAATGAGGCGGATGTCGCGCTTGGGCAAATAGGGCGGCTCGAGCCACCGCTCATCGCCAGTCATGTGCACCAGCACCATCAGGAGGCAGCGGATATCGCCTTCGGCGATCGTCGAGGCGAGGTCGAGCGGCTTGCGTGGAGATTCGATGTTCATGGCGTTTCCTGATCTCCGGATGCGTTGAAGAGGCCGCGCGTCATCAGCTTGCGATAGGCGGAGATGACGTGGTCGGGCACGGCGGTGACGCCGTCGGCCGAATAGGAGTAGCGGCGGCTGAGATAGCCCCGCGAGCCCATCAGCATGTGGACGATCGCCTCGAACTCCTCGTCGCTGTAGTCGTCGATGTCGCCGGCAAGCCGGGCGCGGCGCAGGATGCGGACATAGGCGGTCGAGATGTTGTCCAGATGCTTCTGGTAGCCGATTGGCGCAAAGAACTCTGCCTCGTTGAGGATGCGCAAGAATTCCGGCACCTCGCGAATGAAGTCGAAGAAGGCGGAGAAGCGCTCGATTTCCTGGCGCGCCGCATTCTCGGTGCCGGTGCGGGCGCGGATGAATTCGACCATGTCGAGACCGATTTTCGGCAGAAGCTGGTCGAGCAGCTCCTGGCGGTTCTCGAAATGATTGTAGAAGGTGCCTTGGGCGACGCCGGCCTGTTCGGTGATGCGGGCGACGGAGGCTTCGGCATAGCCATACTTGCCGACGACCCTGGTCGCGGCATCAAAAATCTTCTGCTTGGTCCAGGCGTTGCGCTCGACGCGGTTGAGCTTCGTCACCTTGGCCGTGGCGTCTGCTTGCGTCATTCAGAAGTCTCCAGCTCGGCGCGAAGTACGCGTTTGAGGATCTTTCCGCTCGGGTTGCGCGGCAGGCTGTCGCGGATGACGAGCTGCTTCGGCACCTTGAAGCTCGCAAGCCGCGCGCGGCAGTGCTCGGTGAGGGCAGGGAGCTCGAGCGTAGCGCCTTCGGACAGCACGACGATCGCGACCGGTCGCTCGCCCCAGCGCGCATCGCGCAGGCCGATCACGGCGACCTCGCGCACCCCTGATAGCTCGTAGATGACGCGCTCGACCTCGGAGGAGGCGATGTTCTCACCGCCGGAGATGATCATGTCCTTCTTGCGGTCGGTCAGAAACAGAAAGCCTTCCTCGTCGAGATAGCCGACGTCGCCGCTGCGGAACCAGTCGCCGAAGAAGGCAGCCGCCGTCTTCTCCGGATCCCTCCAATAGCCGCGCGTGATTTTTGGCCCGCGCAAGCAGATCTCACCGTCGACGTTCGGAGGTAGCGTTTTGCCGGCGTCGTCGCGGATTTCAATCTCCACGTGGGCGATGGCGCGGCCGGTCGAGCCGATCTTCTCGATCTCGCGGCCGGCCTCCATGAAGGTGTCGCCGCCGACGGTTTCGGTGAGGCCATAAGCGTCGATGTAGCGCGCATTGCGGAAGAACTCCGAGAAGGCGCGGATGCGCCCCTCCGGCGTCTTCTCACCGCCGCCAATCGCCCATTTCAGGCTGGAGACATCGTAGCGGCCGCGGGTGGGGCACGTGAGCATTGCGGTGGTCATGACAGGCGCAAACCACGCCGCGTTGATTTTGTCCTCGGCGATCACGGAAAGCGCAGTCTCCGGCTCGAAATTGCGCTGGATCGAGATGAAGCCACCATGCCAGAGCACGGCGATGCCGGGCAGGTCGAGCGCGCCGACGTGATAGAGCGGCCCGACGACGAGGAGGCGCGTCTCGGCGCTCAGGCCCAGCGCAATCGTCTGGTCGGCCGACTTCCAGTAGAAATTATCGTAAGTAAGCATCACGCCCTTGGGGCGGTCGGTCGTGCCCGAGGTGTACATCAGCCGCATCAGGTCGGACGGCCGGCGTACATGCATCGGCGCGGGCGACACGTCGCCAGCTAGGCGTGTGACGCTCTGCTGCGCGGCCTCGTCGAGCACGGCGACTTGCGCGCCTGCGGCATTCGCTGCCAATTCCTCATCGGTGATCAACAGCCGCGCGCCGGCATTGCCGGCAATGTAGCCGACCTCATCGCGCGAGAGGCGGAAGTTGATCGGCAAGAACACCGCGCCGAGATGGCTGGTGGCGAACACCAGCTCAAGGAACGCCGCGCTGTTCTTCATCAACACAGCCACGACATCGCCGGCGCCGATGCCCTGCGCGGCGAGCCAGCCGGCGACGTTTCGAATGCGCGCGTCGAAGACCGCGTAGGAGATCTCCTCGCCGCGGTATTTCAGCGCAGGCCGGTCCGGCGTGCGCCGGGCATAAAAGGCGATGAAGCTCGACAAATTGATCATTGCGCAGTTTTCGGGCCGGTTGCCGGCGCCGTTTCCTCCAAGATGAATTATGACTCATAATTCATCTTTGGCTTGACGTCACCCCCCGCCTCTGAAATCCTCGGGAACACGGAGACGAAACGATCTCCGGCAGGAATCAGGGAACGCCGACCCGACAGAGGGAGGGAAAACATGACGAGAACCCGCACGCCGGGCATCAGCCGCCGTTCAACGCTGGCGCTGATGGGCGCCGGTGCGATGAGTGTTGCCGCGCCATGGGTGGCGCGCGCGCAAGCCAAGACCATCAGGATCGGCATGCCGACGATTCTGTCGGGCCGTGTGGCACAGCTCGGCACGTCGTCGCGCAATGCGGTGATGCTCGAGGTCGAGAAGGTCAACGCCGCCGGCGGCCTCGCCGGCCGGCAGATCGAGATGGTGACCCGCGACTCCAAGGGCCAGCCGCAGGAAGCCGCCCGCGTCGCACGCGAGCTCGTCAACACCGACGGCTGCGAGCTCATGATCGATGCCGAAGCGTCGTCCGGCGCGTTCGCGGTGCACGAGGTCGCACGCGACCTCGGCGTATTCTGCATCCACACCAATTCGGAAACCTCGGCGCTGACGGCCGATCCGAAGCAGCACATCCCGAACGCCTTCCGTACTGCGCGACAGGGCGTGCACGACTCCATCGTCGGCGGCAGCTATGCGGCGGCGATCGCCAAGACAAAAGGCCTGAAGAAATGGGCGACTTGCTCGCCGGACTACGCCTATGGCCGCGACACCACGGGAGAGTTCACTCTGTATCTCAAGCGCTTTGCGCCCGACGTCGAGATCATCAGCGAGTCCTGGCCAAAGCTGTTCCAGCCCGACTACACCGAGGTCGTGACCAAGATCCTGCAGGCGAAGCCGCAGGCGCTCTACTCCTGCCTCTGGGGCGGTGATCTCACCTCCTACATCGATCAGGCCAACATCTACGCGATGTTCGGCCAGATGGAGGTGTTCGCGGTCAACATGGCCGACTACACCGCGCTCACGGTGGTGAAGAACCTGCCGAAGGGCATTCACTCCGGCAATCGCTACATCAAGACATTTCCGGCGACGCCGGAGAATGCTGCGTGGGGCGATGCCTACAAGGCCAAGTACAGCGAGTACCCAACCAACTGGTCGTGGGAGAACGCCACCGCCGTGATGCTGATGGCGGAAGCCGCGAAGAAGGCCAACTCGGCCGACGGCAAGAAGCTTGCCGAAGTCATGCGCGGATTGACCATCAAATGTCCCTTCGGCGCCGACGGCACCGTGACCATGCGCGGCGAGGACCAGACCCTAATCGGGTACGCGATCGGTTGGGGCACCACGATCCCGCAAGAGCCTTATGTGCCGGAGGTCAAGGCCGGCGACTGGAAGACCATTCTCGAGCTCGAAGCCGAGTGGAAGAAGAGCAAGGGCTACACCTGATCACGCGCAAGGCGGAGACGGCTGACCGTCTCCGCCGGTTTCGTTTGGTTTTCCGCGCCGGGCTCGGTGCGACGCAATGAAAGTGCTCCCGTGGATCTCGACGCGCTTGCCGGCTGCCTCTCCAGTTCCTCCTGCCTGGTGACGCAAACCACCAGCGGGCTCATCATCGGCATGTTGCTGTTCCTGGTCGCGGTCGGGCTGACGCTGATCTTCGGCGTGCTCAAGATCGTCAATTTCAGCCACGGCGCCTTCTATATGTTCGGCGCCTATTTTGCGATGACGGCCTATCAGCTCACCGGCAGCTTTGCGCTGGCGATGGTCTGCGGTGCGGCCGGCACCGCGATTCTCGGCCTGGTGTTCGAGCGCGTGTTTATGAGCCGCGTCTATGGCGCCGACGTGCTGATGCAGCTCCTGGTCTGCTACGCCTTCGTGCTGATTTTCGACGACGTCGTGCGGCTGATCTGGGGACCGGAATTCAAGTCGATGGGCATGCCGGCGGCGTTCCAGGTGATGCCGCTGTTCATCGCCGGCGGCGTGGTGCCGCCTTATTATCTGCTGCTGATCGGCGTCGCGCTTGCGGTCGCCGTCGTGCTTGGCCTTGGCCTGTCGCGCAGCCGCATCGGCAAGGTGATCCGCGCGGCCGCGCATAATCCGGGCATGGTGTCCGCGCTCGGCATCAACACCGGGCTGATCTATGGCGGGGTATTCGCGCTCGGCGGCATGCTGGCCGGCCTTGCCGGCGCGCTCGCGGCGCCCGTGCGGTCGCTGACCCCCGGCATGGGATTTTCGGTGCTGATCGAATCCTTCATCGTCACCGTGATCGGCGGTATGGGCTCGATCCTCGGCGCTCTCGTCGGCGCACTGCTGATCGGCCTGATCCGTTCGTTCGGCTCGCTCGGCTTTCCCCTGTTCACGGAAGGCCTGATGTATCTGTTCATGGTGATCGTGCTGGTCTCGAAGCCCACCGGCCTGTTCGGCAAGGAGGCGGCATGACCGAGCTCGAAGCCGGACGCGCCGAGAGGCTGGCGCCGGTGCGCAACGGCGCGGTGCTGCAACGCTATCGCGACGTCCTGATCGCGCTGATCGCCTTCGTCGTGCTGGCGAGCCTGCCGATGTTCACCGGCAGCAAGGCGCTGCTCGATTTCGTCATCCGCTGCTCGGCCTACGGCCTGTTCGCGACCTCGCTCAACCTGCTGGTCGGCTACACCGGCCTGACCTCGTTCGGCCACGGCATGTTCTTCGGCCTCGGCGCCTACGGTTTTGGTCTGATCATGCAGCGGCTCGGCTTGCCGATCCCGGTGGCCTTCGTCGCGACGCTCGCGATCACCGCGGTAATCGCCGCCGTTATCGGTGCGATCTGCGTACGGCTGAAGGACATCTACTTCGCCTTCGTCACGCTCGCCTTCCAGATGCTGATCCACTCGACTATCCTGTCCTGGGCCTCCTTCACCGGCGGTGACCAGGGCCTGCGCGGTGGCATTCCGCGGCCGGCGTTCCTCGGCATCGATCTTGCCAACCACGTTCATCTCTATGTTGCGAGCTGCGCGCTGCTGATCCTCGGCCTGCTCGCGATGCGCCAGATCGCGCAATCGCCGTTCGGCTACACGCTGCGCATGATCCGCGACAACGCCGCGCGCGCGAGCTTCCTCGGCATCGATGTCTGGCGCGCAAAACTCACCGTCTTCGTGCTGGCGGCGCTGTTTGCGTCGATGGGCGGCATGGTGATGGCGTTGTTCGTCTCCGGTGCCTATCCGGAATTCGCCTACTGGACCATTTCGGGCGAGGGCATCTTCATCAACATGCTCGGTGGCGTCTCGACCTTCCTGGGGCCGATGGTCGGCACCGTGCTGCTGCTGCTGCTCAACGACACCGTCACGCGGTACACCGAGTACCACGGCATCGTGCTCGGCGTGGTCATCCTGTTCTTCGCGCTCGGCCTGCGCAAAGGCCTGCTGGATTTCGTCGCCGAATGGTTCGCGCACCGGCGCGATGCAGGCGGGGGGCGCTAGCGATGCTTGAGATCCGCAAGCTCGCGAAATCCTTCGGCGGCGTGAAGGCGACCAACGACGTCACGCTCGATTTCCCCGACGGCTCGCTCACCGCCGTGATCGGCCCGAACGGTGCGGGCAAGAGCACCTTCTTCAACCTGATCACCGGCGCGCTGAAGCCGGACTCGGGCCAGGTCCTGCTCGACGGCGTCGATCTCGCCGGGTGCTCGCCGCCGGAGATCGTCCGTCATGGCATCGGCCGCGCGTTCCAGGTTGCCAGCATCTTCAAATCGCTCACGGTGCAGGAGACCATGCTTGCCGCCGTGAGCGCCGACCAGCGCTCTTCCGCGGTGCTGCACAAGCGCTTCCCCTTGCCCGAGACGCGCGACCGCGCCGAGCATGTGATGGAGCTGCTGGGCTTGGCCGGCAAGCGCAACCGCACCGCCGCAACGCTCTCGCATGGCGACCAGAAGCTGCTCGATATCGCGCTGGCGCTGGTGCTCCAACCGAAAGTTCTGCTGCTGGACGAGCCGACGGCCGGCATGGGCCCAGAAGAGCGTTGGCGCATGATCGACAAGGTGCGCGAGCTCTGGGAGGCGCAGAAAATCACGGTCGTGTTCATCGAACACGACATGGACATCGTGTTCAAGATCGCGCCGAAGATCGTCGTGCTCTGTTATGGCCGTATCCTTGCGACCGGAACGCCGGACGAGATCCGCAACAACAGCGCCGTCATTGAGGCCTATCTCGGCACTGAACATGCGGGAGCCGCTGCATGAGTGCCGCAATCATCGAAGTCGCCGATCTCGACGTCTATTACGGCACCAGCCAGATCCTGTTCGGCGTCGCCCTCGCCGTGCGGCAGGGCGAAACCATGGCGCTTCTCGGGCGCAACGGCGCTGGCAAGTCCACCACCATGAAGGCGATCATGGGACTGGCACCGCCACGGCGCGGCAAGGTCAGCCTGCGCGGTGCTGTGATCTCCGGCCTCAAGCCGCATGCGATCGCGCGCGCCGGCCTCGGCTTCGTGCCGGAGGACCGCCAGATCTTTCCGGAGCACACGGTCGAGGACAATCTCGTCATCGGCAGGAAGCGCGGGCCCGACGGCCAGGACGAATGGCCGATCAAGCGCATCTACGACGTCTTCCCGCTGCTTGAGCCCTTGCGCCATCGCATTGCGGGCCGCCTCTCGGGCGGCGAGCAGCAGATGCTCGCGATCGCGCGCACGCTGATGGGCAATCCGGCGCTGCTCCTGCTGGACGAGCCGAGCGAGGGGCTCGCGCCGATCATCGTTCAGCGGATCGGCGAACTTCTGCGGCAGCTGCGCAGCATCGGATCGACCGTGCTGATTGCCGAGCAGAACATGCATTTCTGCCTGGGCCTTGCGAGCCACGCCACGGTGATCGACAAGGGGCAGATCGTCTATGCCGCCGGGATCGATGAGCTGAAGGCCAACGACGCGATCCGCCGCCGTTATCTGGCGCTGTAGCCGGAGCTCCGGGCCGCCAAAGGCGGTCAAAAGAAGAAAACTATTGCCTCGGATCGCCCCGGCGGAAGGAGTTTCCCCTCCAGGGCGAGAAAAAGCCAATCGCTTCCATTGCCGTTTGGGGCCGAAACGACGACATTTCGGTCACAGATTGATGGATTGGCTACGCATATGGAACGCACTGGATTTGAGCCCTTCGGCGAGCGCCTGGTGTCCGCGACGGACACCCAGCCGCAGTCGCGCGCGTCAAAACTCCTGCTGCGGGCCGGCACCGGCCTGTTCTGGTCGCTGGTGGCGGGGATCGTGCTGGCGCGTGCGGCCTTCTTCGAGCCCGGCGTCTATGACGGCTTCAGCCGCGTGGCCTCGCTCGCAAAGAGCCTGATCTTCTAAGCCCGATCTCGGCCTGAGGACAGAACTTCCCTCGGCCCTGATATGTCGAAAACTTATTCCCCAAACGAGCGAGCCTGCGTATAAATCCTTCTCCTCCGGGAGAGATTTGTGTCGCAGAATCAAGCATCCAGTTCGGCCGACGCCAAGCCGACCACCGCCGCAAGCCGCATTGCCGCGCTGATTCCGGGCATTCTCCTCTGCATCGCCGTAGCCGGCGTCTCGGCCCTGCTCGAGCGGGCGGAGCTCGGCGTGTTCGAGCATCCCTATGTCGAGGCGCTGGTGATGGCGATCCTGCTCGGCATGGCCCTGCGCAGCTTCTGGAAGCCCGCGCCGCGCTGGCAGTCCGGCATCGCCTTCAGCGCCAAGCAGCTGCTCGAAGTCGCTGTCATGCTGCTCGGCGCCTCCATCAGCTTTGCGGCGATCGCCGCCTCAGGCGTTGCGCTGCTCGCCTCCATCGCAGCGGTCGTCATGGTCGCGCTCTGCGTTTCATTTGGGCTGAGCCGGATGCTCGGCCTGTCGACGCGGCTGTCGATCCTGATCGCCTGCGGCAACTCTATCTGCGGCAATTCGGCGATCGCGGCGGTGGCGCCGATCATCGGTGCGAACAACGACGAGATCGCATCCTCGATCTCCTTCACCGCGATCCTCGGCGTCATGATGGTGCTGGGGCTGCCGCTGCTGATTCCGCTGCTGCAACTGTCCGCCACGCAATACGGCATCCTCGCAGGCCTCACCGTCTACGCGGTCCCGCAAGTGCTAGCCGCAACGGTGCCGGCGGGGCTCGTCAGCACGCAGATCGGCACGCTGGTCAAGCTGATGCGCGTGCTCATGCTCGGGCCCGTCGTCGTCGGCCTCTCGCTGGTCGCCTCGCGCTGGCAAAGCGGCGCGAAGAAGGCCAATGTCGGCTTCTTCCGCCTGGTGCCCTGGTTCATCCTGGGCTTCCTCGTGCTTGCGACATTGCGCTCGCTCGAGATTGTGCCTGCCACGGTGATCGGACCCGTGACGAAGATCACGAGTTTCCTCACGGTGGTGTCGATGGCCGCGCTAGGCTTAGGTGTCGACGTGCGCGTGCTCGCCAATGTCGGCGGCCGGGTGACGGCCGCGGTGACACTGTCGCTGATGCTGCTGCTCGGGATCAGCATCGCGTTGGTGCACTGGTTCAAGTGAGGGGCGGACAGTGCACCCTCTCCCGTTGTGGCCCCTTGTGGGAGAGGGTGGCTTCGCGATAAGCGAAGCCGGGTGAGGGGTTCTCTCCGCGGATGATCTGTTGCAGTGAACGTGCGGAGAGGACCCCTCATTCGGCGCTTCGCGCCTTCTCCCACAAGGGGAGAAGGAAAAGCACCGCGCAAGCTCGAGAGAATCGTTAAATCACATCCGCCAGCGAGTGCCCATGCAGCTCGATGTTCAATCCCTGCATGCCGAGATCGGTGATCTCGCCGCCCATCGCCTTGATGCTTTCCTCGCGGATCAAAGACATCAATCCACGGCGCAGCGCCAAAAACTCCGACGACATCATCATCGATTGCTGCCGCGGCCGCTCCAGCGGGATCGGGATTTCGGCCTTGATCGAGCCGGGGCGCGCGGTCATGCAGTAGACGCGGTCGGAGAGGAAAATCGCCTCGTCGATGTCGTGGGTGACGAACAGCACCGAGATTTTTAGCCGCTGCCACATGTTGGTGAGGATCTGCTGCATGATGACACGGGTTTGCGCGTCCAGCGCGCCGAAGGGCTCGTCGAGCAGCAGCACCTTCGGCCCGGTGGCGAGTGCACGGACGATGCCGACGCGCTGCTTCATGCCGCCGGAGAGCTTTTCCGGATAATGCTTCTCGAAGGCGTCCAGCCCGGCCAGCCCAAGCAGCGTGCGTGCGGCGCGTTCGCGCTGTGAGCGCGGCATGCCGCGCATCTTCAGGCCGAACTCGACATTCTCCCGCACCGTCTTCCAGGGAAACAGTGAATATTGCTGGAACACCATGCCGCGCTCGGCGCTCGGCCCATTGACCTTCTCGCCGTCGACGGTGACCACGCCGGTGGTCGGTTTGAGGAAGCCCGCGACGGCATTAAGCAGCGTCGATTTCCCGCAGCCGGAGGGGCCGACGATCGAGACGAACTCGCCCGGCTTCACGTGGATCTGCGTATCGGTGACGGCCTGAACCGGTCCCTCAATGCTCTCATAGCTGAGCGAGAAATTCCTGACCTCGATATGGCCCTGCGGTGCTTTGGTCAGGATCTCTTTCATTTTTGTCCCCACGGCATCACCAGTTGTCCGGCGCCCCGGATCAGCAGGCTCGATCCAAGACCGAGCACGCCGATCGCGATCATGCCGAGCGCGATATCGGCATACTGGACCAGCGAATAGGCCTCCCAGGTGAAATAGCCGATGCCGTATTGGCCCGAGATCATCTCGGCCGCGATCAGCGACACCCAGGCGACGCCCATGCCGACGGTGAGGCCCGTGAAAATGTGCGGCAGCGAGGCCGGAAAATACACCTCGCGGAAGATCGAGCGTTCGCGCGCGCCGAGACATTGCGCGGCGCGCACCAGCACGGGATCGACCAGTGACATGCCATGCAGCGTATTGATCAGGATCGGGAAGAACGAGCCGAGGAAGGTGATGAAGACGATGCTCTGCTCGTTGGTGGGCCACAGCATGATTGCCATCGGCACCCAGGCGATCGCCGGAATCGGCCGCAGCACCTCCGCCACCGGGAAGATGATCTCATGGACAAGCTTGAAGCGGCCCATGATCAGGCCGAGCGGCACGCCGACGATTGCGGCAAGCGAGAAGCCGAAGAAGATGCGCCGGCAGCTCAGCAGGATGTGCATCAGGAAATGGGGATCGTGGATCGCCTTGGTGAAGCTCGCATAGACCGCGAGCGGCGAGGGCACGTTGGTGAAACGCACGAAGAATACGACGCGATAGGTCGTGAGCAGGTGCCACACCAGCAGGAAGGCGAGTAGCGAGATGATGCCGATCGCGGTCGCGCGCAGCCCGCCGCGGTTGAGCCGGTACCAGCGCAGCGCGAGCGTGCCGAAGGAGGCCGGCGTCGCGGGCGGTGCGGCGGGCGCGGGATCCGCCTCCGCGGTTACTGCTGGCATGCTGTCCTCGCGATGTCTGAGGATGGCGGGACTGCTCACGTCTTGCCTCCGCTGACCGCCGCCTTCACCGCGTCATCGAAGCCGAGCACCTTGCCGCTGATCTTGGCCGCATAGGCTTCGGCGTCCTTCTTCAGGAGAAATGGCGCGACGTCGCCATTGCCGACCGCAAAGAAGGCCTGGTCGGCAAACAGCTTGATGCCGCGCGTGGTGTCGAAGACGTAGGCGACGTTGATCTTCTTGCCCTTGGCCTTGAAGTCGGCATAGGCGCCGAGCGTGCAGCTCGCCGACGAGAAGGGCAGGATACCGGCCTCGTCGACCCAGACCTCACCCGCCTTGCGCGGATCGGTGATCGGCTTCTTGCAGAAAGAATCTTCGCCTGTGATTTCGTAGTTCTTGGTGCTCGCAAGCTGCGCGTCATAGTCGAGCTTCATCTCGGCATAGGCCTTGCGGATGTAGGAATCGTCGACCCATTTCTTCGGGTCGAACTCCTTCATGCGGCCGAGGCTTTGCAACACCTTGACGTCGGTCGTGGCTGCATCGATCAGCGCCGGCTTGATCGTGGGATCGGTGGTCATGTTGCCGCTGGGGCCGAGGAAGATGTAGACGACCTCCTTGTTGATGCCGGTCCATTCCTGAATCTTTTCCGCAGCGAGCTTGGGATCGTCGCGCAGCCACTGATTGGCGGCGGTGACCGCCTTCAGGTAGGCGACGACGACTTCAGGATATTTCTCCGCGAAATCGGTGCGGACCACGATGCCGTGGAAGGTCGGCAAATTGGTCTCCACGCCGTCAAAGATCTTGCGCGCGAATCCGCGGAACGGCAGCAGTTCGGCGAACGGGACGAAGTCGGCGTGCGCGTCGATCTTTTTCTCCTGGAGATTGGTCGAGCCGACTTCAGGGCTCTGGCTGACGAGCTGGAAGAAATCGGACGCGTAGCCGCGATCCTGCATCGCCTTCAGCACCATGCCGTGCGCGGCGGAGCCGAAGGGCACGCTGACCAGCTTGCCCTTGAGATCGGCGAGATCGTAATAGGGCGAGTCCTTGTGGACGACGATGCCATTGCCTGAGCCGGAGAGGCTGTAGGCCGCGATGCCGATCAGCCGGCTCTTGCTTTCAGGATTGGTCTCGAAGGTGAAGCCGTTCACGATCAGCGGATAGTCGCCCATCATGCCGATCTGGAGCTTGTTCGCCATCATCGCATTGGTGACGGGCGGACCGGACGTGAAATTCTGCCACTCCAGCTCGAACTTGATGTTGGCGTATTTGCCGTCCTTCGGCAGGTATTTTTCGAGGAGATGCAATTGCCGGATGACGACGCCGGCGGTCACCGTGTTGGTCGTGGTGTCCTGCGTCCCGATGCCGAGCGTGACAGTTTCCGCCGAAGCCGGCTGCGCGAGGAGAAGCGCCAGCGACGTCACCGACATCGCGATCGAAAGCGTGGGAAGATGGCGGACCATTCTCATCCTCATTCGGTTGGATGTGCTGTGGTTGCCATGATTGGGTGAGGGCGCGGACAGGGCAAATCCGGAATTACTGCCGCAGTCGATTAGTTGCCGGGAAAAGCCGATTGCATACTCCTTGGGCAATCCTGCACTTTAAAGCCGCTTGCCTGTGCATCGGTCCTAGTCGCCCGCCTGTCCACGCATCTCCTCGAGCACGTCGGGTCGGCAGACCACGATCTGGGAGCGTCTGGTCAGGACGATTCCCTTCTCCTGCATGCGCTTCAGGCTGATTGTGACCCACTGCCTGGTGGCGCCGACCATGTGGGCGATGTCGGCATGGGTGAAGGCGGCGGCGATCACCCGGCCGTCGGCATCCTCGACCCCGTAGAGGTCGACGAGATGCAGCAGCAGGTGCGCAAGGCGCTGTGTGATCGAGCGCGTTCCCAGCATCTGGGCCAGCGCCGAGTAGCACTTGCCCTTGAAGGTCAGGCCCTCGATCAGGCCGATCGCGAGATTCGGGATCTCCACGGCGAGCGTGCGCAGTTCTTTTCCGGGCAGGTGCACGACACTGCAATTGCTGGATGCAACACCGGACCATTGATGCACGGTGCCTTCGAACACTTCGGGCCCGCCGACGAAGTTGCCGACATGCCAATAGGCCAGCGTGATCTCGCGCCCCAAAGGCGAAGTGTAGAACACGCGGATGCGGCCGCTCTCGATCAGCCAGATGCCGTCATGCTTGCCGCCCTGGCTGAACAGCGTCTGGCCGCGGTTGAGCACTTTTCGGCGGCCCTGCTTCAGCACCAGTCCCCGCTCGTGCTGGCTAAGCTTGTCCATCAGCGGCGGCGGTCCGCCGATCCACTGCTGGTTCTCGGTGAGCAGCAGCGAGGAGCCGCCGGCAGGCCGGACTGCTGGGGAAACGGTCCCGCGAACCGCATTGGCCGCCTGCAACATCATCCGCCTCCGGAACGTTTAAATCGTTCTAAAGAAGAGCAATGTCCGTGCCAGATGGGAAGGCGCCAACCTTCTGCGTCATTCCGGGATGCGCGCAAAGCGCGCAGGGTCGGAATCCATAACCACGAGCGGGGGGTTATGGATTCCGGGCTCGCCCTTCGGGCGCCCCGGAATGACGAGGTTTGATTGGCCAGAGTGCCCCTTCAACGTCGTTCTGCGCGCCGCTTTGCCAAATCCGACTTTCGCAACGGGCTCTTGGGGTAGTGGGTCCTGGCCTTCGCCAGGACGACACCGAGTATGGGACTAGCGCCCGGCCAAACTCAGCAGATACGGCTTCGGATAAATCCCCCGGTTATGCCCGTCCGAGAACGAGATGTTCAGGCCGTAGCCGAGATCACCGATCTCGGTGATGGCGATTCCCGGAAACCGCTCGGGGAAGCGGCCGTCGAAGCGGGCGCGGGTGCAGTGGGCGCATTTGCAGGAGAGGCGCAGCTGCTCGGCGGGCAGGCTGAGAGCGTCGTCCTGCGTCGTGCGCACGACGAGCGAGGCGAGATCGGCGCTGGCTTCGTAATCGGTCACGGTCGGCGTCACCAATGCGGTCATGGTCATGACGAACCTCCGACTCCTCTCTACGCCGGCTCGGTCGAGCGCGAATAGCAACTAATTGCCGGAGCAGGCGTGCGGCGCGGCCGGCTGTGTGGGCGTCGTTGCCTTGGTATCGATCACCGCACGCGAAATGTGAAACTAATCGACCGGGAATTTCAATTCGGCGTTGCCCGATTCCTCTGTCTCCGAAACCTTGCGCCCGATCGCGAGGATGGAGAGACGACGGATGAGCGCATTTCAGAAGGAAACGGTTCTGTCGGTCAGGCATTGGACCGACTCGCTGTTCAGCTTTACCGCGACGCGCGATCCCGGCTTTCGCTTCCAGAACGGCCAGTTCGCCATGATCGGGCTGGAGGTCGAGGGCAAGCCCTTGATGCGGGCCTACAGCATGGCGAGCGCCAATCACGAGGAGGAGCTCGAGTTCTTCTCGATCAAGGTTCAGGATGGCCCGCTGACCTCGCGTCTCCAGAAGATAAGAGAGGGTGATATCATCCTTGTCGGCCGCAAGGCCACGGGCACGCTGATCACCGGCAATCTCATTCCCGGCAAGCGCTTACTTCTGCTCTCGACCGGCACCGGGCTTGCGCCGTTCGCCAGCCTGATCAAGGATCCCGATGTCTACGAAAACTACGAGACGATCGTGCTCGCCCATGGCTGCCGCCAGGTCTCCGAGCTCGCCTATGGCGAGCAGCTTGTCGACGGTCTGCGCAATCACGAGTTCTTCGGGCCGCTGATCCGCGACAAGCTCGTCTATTACCCGACCGTCACCCGCGAGCCGTTCCGGAACCGCGGTCGCATCAGCGATCTGATCGCCTCCAACCAGCTCTTTGACGACATCGGCCAGTCCGGCCTCGATATCGAGACGGATCGCATCATGCTGTGCGGCAGCCCGGCGATGCTGGAGGAACTCCCCGCGATGTTTTCCGCGCACGGCTTTCTCGAGGGCAACCACAGCCAGCCCGGCCATTTCGTGATCGAAAAGGCCTTCGTCGAGCGGTGAGGACAAATCGCTCTGCGGCGACAACTAATTGCTATCGCCGGGAAGCCTGCTGAACAAATCTGCTGCAAAGGCACCGGACCTGCCGGCGAACCAGGAGCAAGCGATGGCACTAGATCAGATCGTCGACGGACTTTCGGAGGTTTCCTGCGATGTGCTGGTCATCGGCGGCGGCACCGCTGGCCCGATGGCGGCGCTGAAGGCGAAGCTGAAGAACCCGAAGGCCAATGTCGTCCTGCTCGAAAAGGCCAACGTCAAGCGCTCCGGGGCGATCTCGATGGGCATGGACGGCCTGAACAACGCCGTCATCCCCGGTTACGCGACGCCGGAGCAGTACACCAAGGAAATCACCATCGCCAATGACGGCATCGTCGACCAGAAGGCAGTCTATAAATACGCGCAGAACTGCTACAAGATCATCGAGGAGCTCGACAGCTTTGGGATCCGCTTCCTGAAGAACGAGAACGGCGACTACGCCGTGAAGAAGGTGCATCATATCGGCACCTACGTCCTGCCGATGCCGAATGGCGAGACCGTGAAGAAGGCGCTGTACCGCCAGCTCCGCCGTGCCCGCATCCTGATCTCCAACCGCTACATGGCGACACGCTTGCTGAAATCGGGGGACGGCCGCATCGCCGGGGCGATCAGTGTCAACACGCGCACCGCCGAGATCCTGGTGATCAAGGCCAAGGCGGTGATCCTGTGCATGGGCGCCGCCGGCCGGCTCGGTCTGCCGACCTCCGGCTACATGTTCGGGACCTACGAGAACGCCGCCAATTCCGGCGACGGCTATGCCATGGCCTATCACGCCGGTGCCGCGCTCGCGAACCTCGAATGCTACCAGATCAACCCGCTGATCAAGGACTACAACGGCCCGGCCTGCGCCTATGTCGCCGGTCCCTTCGGCGCCTTCACCGCCAACAACGAAGGCTCGCGCTTCATCGAATGCGACTACTGGTCGGGCCAGATGATGCTGGAGTTCTACAACGAGCTGTTGTCGGGCAAGGGGCCGGTTTTCCTCCAGCTCAAGCATCTTCACCCGGACACCATCTCCGAGATCGAATCCACGCTGCACAAGGTGGAGCGGCCGACGCGCGGTCTGTTCCAGCAGGGGCGCGGGGTCGACTACCGCAGCGAGTCGATCGAGATGCATATCTCCGAGATCGGCTTCTGCTCCGGCCACAGCGCGTCCGGCGTGTTCGTCGATGACAATGCCCGCACCACCGTGCCCGGCCTCTATGCTGCCGGCGACATGGCGAGCGTGCCGCACAACTACATGCTCGGCGCCTTCACCAACGGCTCGGTTGCCGGCATCGACGCGATGGAATTCGCGGACAGCCATGACTTCGCGGAGTTCGATGCAACAGAGGTTGCCAAGGAGCGTGACCGCGTGCTGGCGCCGACGAAGCGCGAGGACGGCATTCCGCCGAACCAGGTCGAATACAAGACCCGCCGCCTGGTGAACGACTATCTCCAGCCGCCAAAAGTCACGCGAAAATACGAGCTCGGCATGCGTCGCCTGGCCGAGGTGCGCGAGGACATGCAGGATCACATGATCGCCCGCAACGCGCACGAACTGCTCCGCGCTCTCGAAGTGCAGTCGATCATGGACTGCGCCGACATGGCGGCCCACGCCTCGCTGTACCGCGAGGAAAGCCGCTGGGGCCTCTATCACTGGCGCACGGATTTCCCGGAGAAGGACAACGAGAACTGGTTCTGCCACACGCTGCTGAGCAAGCAGGGCGGCAAGATGACCAGCGAGAAGCGCGCCGTGGAGCCCTATGTCGTCCCGATCGCCGACGACGAGAAGGATCTCTACGACAAGCAGCGCATCCGCGTCACCGCCTGATCCACCGCCAACTGCAAGCAACAGGAGACCAACGATGCCTCTCGCATCCTATCAGACATCGGTTCCGGTGGTCGTCGACGACGCCAAATGCATCGCGGACAAGGGCTGCACCGTGTGCGTCGACGTCTGCCCGCTCGACGTGCTCCGCATCAGCGACATGACCGGCAAGGCCTACATGGCCTATGACGAATGCTGGTACTGCATGCCCTGCGAGGCGGACTGCCCGACCGGCGCCGTCACCGTCAACATTCCCTATCTCCTGAGGTAGTCATGTCGAGCCCGTTCGAATCCTACGACGACCTCGAAGATGCGGACGAGCGGCTCCAGGCGGCCGATCCCGCCGAGCGCCGCGTCGCCATCATCGCACTCGGCCATTCCGGCGACTCAGCAGCCGTCCCGCATCTCGCCAACATGGTGGCTGATCCCGACGCTGGCGTGCGCCAGCAGGTCGCGATGGCGCTCGGCGAGTTCGACGGGCCGGAGGCCGCGAGCGCGCTGGTCAAGTTGCTGGTCGACCCCGAGAGGATCGTCGCGTCAGCCGCGGCCGACAGCATGGCGGAGTTCAAGGATCCCGCCTGCGCGGAAATCATCCTGCCGCTGGTCAAGCATGCCCACGCCTTCGTCCGCATGGGCGCGCTGCGCGCGCTGAAGGAGCTGCGCTGCAAGGACACGCTGAAGCCGGCGCTTGAAGCGCTCCAGGACACGGACGCCGCCGTGCGCGTGCAGGCGATCGGCGTGATCGGATTCCTGAAGCTCGAAGAATCCATCCCCGCGCTGACCGCGTTGATCAACGATCCCGACGCGCATGTGCGCCGTGCTGCGGTGAGCGCGTTGGCCTTCTCGCAGTTGAAGCCGGCGGCCGAGACGATCACCCGTGCGCTGAAGGATGCCGACTGGATGGTTCGCGAGATGGCCGCGGAGACGCTGGGCCTCAACGTTAACGGCGCGCTTGCTGCCGACCAACTCGTCGGCTCGCTTGCCGACGAATTCTGGCAGGTGCGGCTGAAGGTGATCCGCAGCCTTGGCAGGATGAAGATCGAGCGCGCGGTGCGCCCGATCGGCAACTGCATCAATCATGACCAGGCCAATCTGCGGAAGGAAGCCGCTGCGGCGCTCGGCGAGATTGCCCATCCCGACGGCGAGACATTCCTGGCTGTTATCGCCGACGACGCCGATCCCGACGTGCGCAAGAACGCACGTTGGGCACTCCAGCAGATCGCGGCGCGGAAGGCGCGGGCGGGGGCATAGCCGAGGTCGCGCGGCCGCTCTGGACATCCCCTGCCAGACCTTTATTGGTCTTCGCCAACGTGATTGGCCGCTGAGCGAACGCGGCCGATCCGAAAAAGAGCGAGGACACGGCCATGACGACACTGACTGCTAAGGATCTTCTCCCCGAGGACGGAACGCGGGGAACGCTGGTCGGCCGCGTCTGGCTGCCGCAGGCGAATGGCCCGGCCGTGGTCGCGGTGCGTAGCGACGGGGTCTTCGATGTCACCGCAAAATTCCCGACCATCAGCGCACTCTGCGAGGAAGACAATCCGGCCAAAGCGCTCGCCGCAACCAAGGGCGAGCGCATCGGCGATCTCGCCGCGATCGTGGCCAATACGGCGCCCGATCAGCGCGACCGCCAGAAGCCGTGGCTGCTTGCGCCGGTCGATCTCCAGACACTGAAGGCGGCCGGCGTCACCTTCGCCATCTCGATGCTGGAGCGCGTCATCGAGGAGCGAGCGAAGGGCAATCCGGCCTCGGCCGAAGCGATCCGCAAGGAAGTGACGCGGCTCATCGGCGATGATCTCTCCAAGCTCAAGCCGGGCTCGGACCAGGCGATGCATTTGAAGCAGGTGCTGATTGAGCAGAACGCCTGGAGCCAGTATCTCGAAGTCGGCATCGGCCCGGATGCCGAGGTCTTTACCAAGGCACCGACATTGTCATCGGTCGGTACCGGCATGGATGCCGGGCTGCATCCGAAATCGACCTGGAACAACCCGGAACCGGAGCTGGTGCTGTTCGTCTCGAGCCGCGGCAAGATCGTCGGCGGCGCACTCGGCAATGACGTCAATCTGCGCGACTTCGAAGGGCGTTCGGCGCTGCTGCTGTCGAAGGCCAAGGACAACAACGCCTCCTGCTCCATCGGCCCGTTGCTGCGCCTGTTCGACGACAGCTTCTCGCTCGACGACGCGCGGAAGCTGGATATCAGTCTGAACGTGAAGGGGGCGGACGGTTTTGTCCTCGACGGCCATTCCTCGATCAGCAAGATCAGCCGCGATCCCACCGATCTGGTTGAACAGACGATCGGGCCCGTGCATCAATACCCCGATGGTTTCGTGCTGTTCCTCGGCACGATGTTCGCGCCGGTCAAGGATCGCGATGCGCCGGGGCAGGGGTTCACGCACAAGCGCGATGACATCGTCACGATTGCAGCGCCGCAGCTCGGCAAGCTGGTCAACCGCATGCGCGGCAGCGACGAGTGCGAACCCTGGACCTTCGGCATCGGCGCGCTGATGAAGAATCTGGCGCAGCGGAAGCTGATCTAGCCAGCTTCACTTCTCCTGACTTACGGCAGGGCGGTTGCACCGGACGTCATGCCCGAGCTTGTCCCGGGCGTCCACGTTCTTCGTTCCGTGGGGTGAGGCGTGGATGGCCGGGACAAGCCCGGCCACGACGGTGTGGTGGCGGAAGGCCCGAGCCGCACACATTCTTTCATCTTCGCGTTGCAACTGCGGAACAAAATCGCGATGGGTGTTCATAGGACTGTCCGCCTTTGCGGACCGCGCCTCTCGCAAATAGTCAGATAATATGACTAGTCGGAACCCATCTTCCGTGAAATAGTGCCTCTCGCCGCCCTCAAGGGCGGTCTTCAGGTGCCATGTTACCAATCGGCGCCTGAGATAAACACTTGGGAGACACGCCTTATGAACCTCAAAGCCCTTTTTGCGGCCAGCGCCACGGCCGCGTTGCTGCTCGCGCTTCCGGCCAGCGCCGGCCAGCTCACCATCGGCTTCTCGCAGATCGGATCGGAATCCGGCTGGCGCGCGGCCGAGACCTCGGTCTCCAAGCAGGAAGCCGCCAAGCGCCAGGTCAATCTCAAGATTGCCGACGCGCAGCAGAAGCAGGAGAACCAGATCAAGGCGATCCGCTCCTTCATCGCGCAAAACGTCGATGCCATCTTCCTCGCGCCCGTCGTTTCGACCGGCTGGGATTCGGTGCTGAAGGAAGCCAAGGAGGCCAAGATCCCGGTCGTGCTGCTCGACCGCGACATCGATCCCTCCGGCAAGGAGCTCTATCTCACCGCCGTGACCTCGGACAGCGTGCACGAAGGCGAAGTCGCCGGCGATTGGCTGGCGAAGACCGTCGGCGGCAAGGCCTGCAACGTCGTCGAATTGCAGGGCACCGTCGGCGCGAGCGTCGCCGCCAACCGCAAGAAGGGTTTTGACACTGCCATCGCCAAACATTCGAACCTGAAGGTCGTGCGCAGCCAGACCGGCGACTTCACCCGGGCCAAGGGCAAAGAGGTGATGGAGAGCTTCATCAAGGCGGAAGGCGGCGGCAAGTCGATCTGCGCGGTCTATGCGCACAATGACGACATGATGGTCGGCGCGATCCAGGCGATGAAGGAAGCCGGCCTCAAGCCGGGCAAGGAGATCCTCACCGTCTCGATCGACGCGGTCCCGGATATCTTCAAGGCGATGGTCGCCGGCGAAGCCAATGCTACGGTCGAGCTGACGCCGAACATGGCAGGCCCCGCGCTCGATGCCATCGCGGCCTTCAAGGACAAGGGCGCCACTCCGCCAAAGTGGATCCAGACGGACTCGAAGCTCTTCACTGCCGCCGACGATCCGCAGAAGATTTACGACAGCAAGAAGGGCCTCGGTTACTGAGGTTGGACGCACTGCTGCGACCGCCGCTTGGGCGGTCCGGCGGTGCAACCTCTTCGAAATCGCTGCGCAAACAAGTAGGCTGGGCGTCCGCTTGTGTGCGGGCGCCGGTGGGAGTGACGTCGCAATGGAGAACAGCCTCGATCCTGCTCCGCCGCTATTGGAGGTGCGCGGGATCAGCAAGAGCTTCGGCGCTGTGCGCGCGTTGCAGGAGGTCGACTTCACGCTTCGCGCCGGCGAGATCCATGCACTGCTCGGCGAGAACGGCGCCGGCAAGTCCACGCTGATCAAGGTCATCACCGGCGTATTCCCGCGCGACGCGGGCATCGTCAGGCTCGGCGGCGAAGAGGTCGCGCCGCGATCGGCCAAGGCGGCGCTTCAGGCCGGGATTGCCACCGTCTACCAGGAGGTCAATCTGCTGCCCAACCTCTCGGTTGCGCAGAACCTGTTCCTCGACCGGCAGCCGATGCGCTTCGGCATCGTGCGCGAAGGCGAGATGCGCCGCCGCGCGCAAGCGCTGCTCACGGAATTCGGTCTCGATATCGACGTGTCCGCGCCGCTTGGCAGCTATTCCGTCGCCGTGCAGCATGTCACCGCGATCGCGCGCGCCGTCGATCTCTCCGCTCGCGTGCTGATCCTCGACGAGCCGACCGCGAGCCTCGACCGCCACGAGGTCGAGATCCTCTTCAATATCATGCGCCAGCTTGCCGGCCGCGGCATCGGCATCGTCTTCGTCAGCCACTTCCTCGACCAGGTCTACGAGATCTCCGATCGCATCACGGTGCTGCGCAACGGACGCCTGGTTGGTGAGCGCGAGACCGCATCGCTGCCGCGGCTCGAGTTGATCCGGATGATGCTCGGCCGCGAGCTTGCCGAGACTACCAGCGCCCGCGCAGCCACGCGCGAACATCAGGTGCGCGAGGTCTGCGCGAGCTTCGAGAATTACGGCAAGGCCGGCTACGTCGCGCCGTTCAATCTCGAACTACGCCAAGGCGAGGTCGTCGGTCTCGCCGGCCTGCTCGGCTCGGGCCGGACCGAGACGGCGCGGCTGGTGTTCGGGGCCGAGCGCGCCGATCGCGGCCAGGCCAAGATGGAGGGCGCGCCAATACGGCTCCAGTCGCCACGCGACGGCGTGCGCCACGGTTTTGGTTATTGCCCGGAAGAGCGCAAGACCGACGGCATCGTCGCCGAGCTGACGGTGCGCGAGAACATCGCTCTCGCGCTCCAGGCCAAGCGCGGCCTGCATAGGCCGCTGTCGCGGCGCGAGCAGGACGAGATCGCGCGCCGTTATGTCAAGATGCTCGACATCCGCCCGCCAGATCCGGAGCGCCCGGTGGGCCTGTTGTCTGGCGGCAATCAGCAAAAGGTGCTGTTGGCGCGCTGGCTTGCGACCTCGCCGCGGCTGCTGGTGCTGGACGAGCCGACCCGCGGCATCGACGTCGGCGCGCATGCCGAGATCATCCGCCTGATCCGCGAGCTTTGCGACGATGGGCTGGCGCTGCTCGTGATCTCCTCCGAGCTCGACGAGATCGTGACTTATTCCGACCGCGTCGTGGTGTTGCGCGATCGCGCCCATGTCGACGAGCTCACCGGCGAAGCGATCGACGTCACCAACATTCTCGCGGCCATCGCCGCCGATGGTGCCGCCGTGGCGCATGAGGGCCGGGCATGACAGCGCTGTTGTCGCGCCGGGGCCTCGCCCAGATCCTTGCGCTGATCGTCATCCTGGCAGTCGACCGCGTGGTGTCGCCGCAATTCTTCGAGCTGCGTCTCCAGGATGGCCGGCTGTTCGGTAGTCTCATCGACGTGCTCAACCGCGGCACGCCGGTGGCGCTGCTCTCGCTCGGCATGGTGCTGGTGATTGCGACGCGCGGCATCGATCTGTCGGTCGGCGCGATCATGGCGATCTCCGGCGCGATCGCGGCGAGCCTCGCCGACAGCCACGGCCTTCCGGTGGTGCTCGCTGCGGCGCTCGGCGCGGGCCTCGTCTGCGGCCTCTGGAACGGATTTCTCGTCAGCGTGCTCGGCATGCAGCCGATCGTCGCGACGCTGATCCTGATGATCGCTGGCCGCGGCATCGCCCAGCTCATCACCGAGGGGCGCATCGTGACCTTCAGCTCGCCCGACCTGGTCTGGCTCGGCAATGGTTCCATCCTCGGCCTGCCGCTACCGGTCGCGATTGCGCTCGGCATGCTGATCCTCACCGGCGCGATGGTGCGCGGCTCGGCGCTAGGGCTGCTGATCGAGGCGACCGGCGGCAATGCAAGGGCGAGCGAGCTTGCCGGCGTCGGTACGCGCGCGATGATCTTGGCGGTCTATGTCTGGTGCGGCGTCTGCGCCGCCCTTGCCGGCGTGATCGCGGCCGCCGACATCATGGGGGCGGACGCCAACAATGCCGGCCTCTGGCTCGAGCTCGACGCGATCCTGGCCGTGGTGATTGGCGGCACCTCGCTGTTCGGCGGCCGCTTCAGCCTCGTGCTGGCGGTGCTCGGTGCGCTGATCATCCAGACCATGAACACCGGCATTCTGCTGTCGGGCTACCCGCCGGAGTTCAACCTGCTGGTCAAGGCGGTCGTGGTGCTCGCGGTGCTGCTGCTGCAATCGCCGAAGCTGTCTGGCTTCTCCGGGATCATGGCGCGGCTGCGGAGGACGAAAGCATGAAAGGCCTGTCGCCCGTCCTCATCACGGCCATCGTGCTCGTCTTGGGCTTCGCGCTCTGCGCGGTGCAATTTCCCAACATCGCCTCGACCCGCGTGGTCGGCAATCTCCTGACCGACAACGCTTTCCTCGGCATCGTCGCGACCGGGATGACCTTTGTCATCGTTTCCGGCGGCATCGATCTCTCGGTCGGCTCGGTGATCGGCTTCACCACCGTATTCGTCGCGCTGGCGATCGAGCGCTGGGGCATGCCGCCGCTGGTCGCCTTCGTCACTATCCTGGCGCTTTCGGCGGCCTTTGGGGCGGCGATGGGCGCCGTCATTCATGCCTTCGATCTGCCGCCCTTTATCGTGACGCTGGCCGGGATGTTCCTCGCCCGCGGCGCCAGTTTCCTGCTCTCGACGGAATCGGTGCCGATCACCGCGCCGATTTATTCGACCGTGTCGGACTTCGCATTGCGGCTACCCGGCGGTGGACGATTGACGGCAATCGCGATCATCATGCTCGTCATCGTGATCGGCGGCGCATTGCTGTTGAATCTCACCCGTTTTGGCGCCAACGTCTACGCGCTCGGCGGCAGCCGGGTCGCTGCAAGCCTGATGGGCGTTGCCGTCGGCAAGATGACGGTGAAGATCTACATGCTGTCGAGCCTGCTCGCAGGCATTGCAGGCATCGTCTTCTCGTTCTACACCAGCGCCGGCTACTCGCTCTCCGCCGTCGGCGTCGAGCTCGACACCATCGCCGCCGTCGTGATCGGCGGCACGCTGCTGACGGGTGGGCAGGGCTCGGTGGTCGGCACGTTCCTCGGCGTGCTGATCCAGGGCCTGATCCAGACCTACATCAATTTTGACGGGACGCTGTCGAGCTGGTGGACCAAGATCGCGACCGGGGTGCTGTTGTTCGCCTTCATCGCCTTGCAGCAGGCGCTGGTCGCGCTCGCGCGCCGGCCGATGGCGAAGAGCGCAGGAGCGGCCTCATGACCTCGCGCATCCTCGTCATCCCGACGCGGCGGGCTCACTCCAATCACGCGGAGGTAGCCCGCTCGATCGGCGTCGACATCATCGCCGGCCGATATGCCGAAGAGACGCGGCTGCCCGGCGATGCCGAGCTGACCGCGATGTTCGGCGTATCGCGGCCGGTGTTGCGGGAGAGCGTGAAGACGCTGGTCGCCAAGGGTCTTCTCACCACCAAGGCGCGGGTCGGCACCGTCGTGCGCGAGCGCACGGCCTGGAACATGTTCGATGCGGATGTGCTGGCCTGGCATCTGGATGCCGGCATCGACAAGCGCTTCCTCAACGACCTCGCCGAGATCCGTCTCGCGGTCGAGCCGCGGGCGGCGGTGCTGGCGGCGGCGCGGCGGTCGGAAGAGGATCTCGCCGTGCTCCATCGTTGCATGGACCGCATGCGGCTTGAAGCGTCCGACTCGGTCGGCTTTGCCGACGCGGACCTTGCGCTTCACGTCGCGGTGGCGCGCGCGTCCGGCAATCTGTTCATGCGCTCGATCGGCCACGTGATCGAGGCCGCGCTGCGCGCTTCGTTCCTGCTGAGTGCCCCGGTCGAGCCGGAGGACCGTGACACCGTGCTGCTCTGGCACCAGAAGATCGTCGATGCGATCGCGGCAGGTGACGCCAACACGGCGTCCGAGGCGATGGTCTATGTCATTCACAACGGTATGAGCCGCCATGAAGGCACGGTCATCGAGACCGCGCCGGCCGAGGCGCTGCCGTCGGTGGAAGCTGGAGAGAGATCGTGACCGAACTTCGTATCGCCATCGTCGGCTTCGGCAAGATCGCGCGCGACCAGCATGTCGGCGCGATCGCAGCAACACCGGGCGCGACCCTCGCGGCTGTTGCGAGCCGCAACGCCTCGCTGCCGGGGCTGCCGCATTTTGCCACGATTGAAGAACTCCTTGAGAAGGGGCCGGCGATCGACGCAGTATCGCTGTGCACGCCGCCGCAAGTGCGGCGTGCACAGGCTGCGGCAGCGCTCGCCGCCGGTAAGCATGTGATGCTGGAGAAACCGCCCGGCACCGGCGTCGCCGAGCTCGATCCGCTCATCGCGATGGCGGCAGCGGCAAAGCGGACGCTGTTTGCGACGTGGCATTCACGTTACGCGCCCGCGGTCGAGCCCGCGCGCGAATGGCTCGCGAAATGCCGGATCGCGTCTGTGCACATCAGCTGGAAGGAGGATGTCCGCGTCTGGCATCCCGGGCAGGGCTGGATCTGGGAGCCGGGCGGGCTCGGGGTGTTCGATCCCGGCATCAACGCGCTCTCGATCCTGACCCGTATCGTGCCGCAACCGGTGTTCGTCACGGCGGCCGAGCTTGCCTTTCCCGCCAATTGCCAGGCGCCGATCGCGGCGAACCTGACGCTGACCGACATCAGCGGACTGCCGGTCACGGCCGAGTTCGATTTCCGCCAGACCGGCCCGCAGAGCTGGGATATCGTCGTGGAAACCGATCGGGGCCGGATGACATTGTCGGGTGGGGGGCGGCGCATGGCCATCGACGGCAAGGTGCTTGCCGAGGCGCCCGATGAGGAATATCGCGGGCTCTATCGCCGCTTCGTCGCGCTCGCCGCGACCGGCGCGAGCGACGTCGACCTGACACCGCTTCGTCTCGTCGCCGATGCTTTCCTGCTCGGCAGGCGCACCATCGTCGAACCGTTTATGGACTAGACATGGCTGGCTCAAAACTAGAAAAAGACGTTTTCGGAACGCTGCCGGATGGCCGCGTGGTGGAGCGTATCGTGCTGCGCGGGGCGGGCGGGTTCGAAGCGAGCATCATCACCCATGGCGCGGTGTTGCAGGCGCTGATCGCGCCGGACGCGAAGGGTGGCTATGACGACGTCGTGCTCGGCCATGACGCGTTCGCCGGCTATCTCGCAGAACGGAAGTTTTTCGGCGCCACCGTCGGCCGCTACGCCAACCGCATCGCCAACGGGCAATTTTCGCTGGACGGCGAGGCGGTGCAGCTTCTCGTCAACAACGGCCCCAATGCGCTGCATGGCGGCCTGGACGGATTTGATCGAAAGCTCTGGCAGATCGCCGAGATCGACCATGGCGCGGAGCCCGCGGTGACGCTCACCTATACGAGCCCGCATGGCGAAGAGAATTATCCCGGCCGGCTCGACGTGCGCCTGACCTATCGCGTCACCGGCCCGACCGAGTTGTCGCTGAGCATGGAGGCGCGGACCGATCGGGCAACCATCGTCAACCTGACCAATCACAGCTTCTTCAATCTGGAAGGCGCCACGTCAGGGACGCCCATCCTCAATCACCGGCTGACGGTCGCCGCCGAGCAGTTTCTCGCCATCGACCCGACTGCCATTCCGCTGCCGGAGCCGCCGCGCGCGGTAGCCGGCACGCCGTTCGACTTCCGGACTGCAAGGCCGGTGGGCGAACGGATCCGCGAAAGCGATCAGCAATTGCGCAACGGAAGGGGCTACGACCACACTTACTGTCTCCAGCGTAACGGCGAGCTGGCTCTCGCGGCACGGCTGGAAGCACCGCGCTCGGGACGGATCATGGAGCTGTTCACCGATCAGCCGGGCCTTCAGGTCTATTCGGGCAATTACCTCGACGGCACGGTCTCCGGGAAGGGCGGCAAGCTGATCCGGCAATCGGACGCCATGTGTCTGGAGCCGCATATCTGGCCGAACGCGCCGAACCGGCCGGACTTTCCGAGCCCGCGCCTCGCGCCCGGCGAGGTCTATCGCCATCACACGGTCTATCGGTTCGCAGTGAGGACGCCATGACGGAAGAGGTGCGGACCTCGGTCCTCTCCGCCGAGCCTTGCCATCTCGGCGAGGGACCGACCTATGACGTGGCTACAGATACCGCCTGGTGGTTCGACATCCGCGAAGGGCGGCTGTTCGAGGCGCGCTTGGCCAGCGGCAACATCCGGGTCCACGCGCTCGGCCGGATGGCGAGCGCGCTCGGGCGTATCGACGCTAAGCGCCAGTTGATCGTGGCGGAAGACGGTCTCTACATCCGTCAGCTCGCCGATGGCGCCATGACGCTGTTCTGCCCGCTCGAAGCCGACAATCCCGCCACCCGCTCCAACGATTGCCGCGTGCATCAGTCCGGCACGTTCTGGATCGGCACCATGGGGCGCAAGGCTGAGCCGAATGCCGGCGCGATCTATGCGCTCCATCGCGGCAAGATCTCGATGCTGTTCCCCGGCATCAGCATTGCCAATTCGATCTGCTTCTCGCCCGATGGCGCAACCGGCTACTTCGCCGACACCGCGCGCAACGTGCTCTATGCCGTCCCGCTCAATCCCGCGACCGGTCTGCCGCGCGGCGAGCCGGAGGTGCTGTTGCGCCACACCGGCATCGGCGGCCTCGACGGCTCGGTGGTCGACGCCGATGGGCAAATCTGGAACGCCTGCTGGGGTGCAGGCCGCATCGACATCTACAGTCCGCAGGGCGAGCGCCTGCGCTCGCTGCGTGTGCCGGCACGGCAGGCGAGCTGTCCCGCCTTCGTTGGACCCGATCTGTCGCGCCTCCTGGTCACTTCCGCCTGGCAGGACCTGGACGATGCGGCGCGCGCCGCCGATCCGCAAGCCGGCTGCACCTTTCTGTTGGAGGCCTCCGCGCGCGGTCGTGCGGAACCAGACGTCAAGCTTGGATAGGAGACCAGAGCCAGCACATACCGCGTTCTCGACCAAACGAAAAACAGTCTGACACATAAGGGAGTGAAACATGCTGAAACTGAAGACGACATTCCTCGCGCTCGCCATGGCAGGCGCCGCCGCGTTGGCCGCGGGCGTTCCCGCCTCCGCCCAGGACAAGGCGACCGTCGGCATCGCCATGCCGACCAAATCCTCGGCGCGCTGGATCGACGACGGCAACAACATGGTCAAGGTGCTGAAGGAGCGTGGCTACAACACCGATCTGCAATATGCCGAGGACGACATCCCGAACCAGCTCTCGCAGGTCGAGAACATGGTGACCAAGGGCGCGAAAGCGCTGGTGATTGCCGCGATCGACGGTACCACGCTCTCGGACGTGCTCAAGCAGGCCAAGGCGAAGGGCATCATCATCATCGCCTATGACCGGCTGATCCGCGGCACGCCGAATGTCGACTATTATGCGACCTTCGACAACTTCCAGGTCGGCGTGCTCCAGGCGCAGTCGATCGAGCAGGGGCTCGGACTGAAGGAAGGCAAGGGGCCCTTCAACATCGAGCTGTTCGGCGGTTCGCCCGACGATAACAACGCCTACTTCTTCTACAACGGCGCGATGAGTGTGCTGAAGCCGTACATCGACAGCGGCAAGCTCGTCGTCGTCTCCGGCCAGATGGGCATGGACAAGGTCGCGACGCTGCGCTGGGACGGCGCCACCGCGCAGGCCCGCATGGACAATCTGCTCAGCGCCTACTACGGCAACAAGAAGGTCAACGCCGTGCTGTCGCCCTATGACGGCCTCTCGATCGGCATCATCTCCTCGCTGAAGGGCGTGGGCTACGGCAGCGCCGGTCAGCCGATGCCTGTCATCAGCGGCCAGGATGCCGAGGTGCCCTCGATCAAGGCGATGCTGCGTGGCGATCAGTATTCGACCATCTTCAAGGACACCCGCGACCTCGCCAAGGTGACCGCCGACATGGTCGACGCTGCGCTCGCCGGCAAGCAGGTCACCGTCAACGACGCCAAGACCTACGAGAATGGCGCCAAGACCGTGCCGTCCTATTTGCTGAAGCCGGTGGCGGTCTACAAGGACAATTGGGAGAAACTCCTGGTCGACAGCGGCTACTACAAGAAGTCGCAGTTTCAGTAGGAATCTCTCTTCTCCCTCGCCCCGTTCTTACGGGGAGAGGGTTGGGGTGAGGGGCTGCTTCAGCGGGGACGGTGAAAGTTGCCCTCGCGGAAGCTCCCCCTCACCCGGATCGCATCTTGCGATGCGATCCGACCTCTCCCCGCAGGCGGGGCGAGGTAAGCTCGCAGACAGGGACACGACGCCAATGACCGCAATGCTGGAAATGCGCAACGTCAGCAAGAGCTTTGCAGGCGTACAGGCGCTGCGCGACGTCAACTTCTCGATTGAGGCCGGGCAGATCCACGCCCTCGTCGGCGAGAACGGCGCCGGCAAGTCCACGCTGATGAAGGTGCTGAGCGGGGTCTATTCCTTCGGCAGCTATGAGGGCACCATCGTCTTCGACGGCGAGGAGCGCCGCTTCCGCGACATCAACGATTCCGAGGCGCTCGGCATCATCATCATCCACCAGGAGCTGGCGCTGATCCCGCTGATGTCGATCGCGGAAAACATCTTTCTGTCGCATCCGCCGTCGAAGCTCGGCGTCATCGATCGCGACGAGGTGTACCGGCGTACGCGAGAGCTCCTGGCGCAGGTCGGCCTGAAGGAATCGCCGGATACGCTGATCACCGATCTCGGTGTCGGCAAGCAGCAGCTTGTCGAGATTGCGAAAGCGCTGTCCAAACGGGTGCGGATGCTGATCCTGGACGAGCCGACCGCGAGCCTGAACGAGGCCGACAGCGCTGCGCTGCTCAAGCGCCTCATGAAGTTTCGCGAGCAGGGCATCGCCTCGATCCTGATCTCGCACAAGCTCAACGAAGTCGCGCGCGTCGCCGATCATATCACGGTGCTGCGCGACGGCCGCACCGTCGACGGCATCGACTGCCGCACGGAACCGGTCGAGGAGGACCGCATCATCCGCAGCATGGTCAACCGCGATCTCGCCCACCGCTTTCCGGAGCGTCGCGCGAAGATCGGCGAACCCGTCCTCACCGTGGGGAACTGGTCGGTCTATCATCCGATCCATTCCGAGCGGCAGGTGATCAAGAACGTCGATTTCAGCGTGAAGCGCGGCGAGGTCGTCGGCATCGCCGGGCTGATGGGCGCGGGCCGCACCGAATTCGCCATGAGCCTGTTCGGCCGCTCCTGGGGCGCCAATGTCAGCGGGTCGATCCGGCTCGAAGGTAATGAGATCGTGCTGCCGAACGTCGCAGCCGCCATCGATGCCGGCCTTGCCTATGTCACCGAGGACCGCAAGCAGCTCGGGCTGATCCTCGCCGACGACGTCCGCAAGAACATCACGCTGGCAAGCCTCGATCAGGTCGCCCCGCGCCGGGTGATCGACGACATCGCCGAGCTCAAGGTCGCCAGCGACTATCGAAATCGCATGCGCATCCGCTGCTCCGACGTCTACCAGGAGACCGGCCAGCTCTCCGGCGGCAACCAGCAGAAGGTGGTGCTGTCGAAATGGCTGATGACCGATCCCAAGGTGCTGATCCTGGACGAGCCGACGCGGGGCATCGACGTCGGTGCGAAATACGAGATTTACTGTATCATCAACGAGCTCGCGGAGGCCGGCCGCGGCGTCGTAGTGATTTCCTCGGAAATGCCCGAGCTGCTCGGTATCTGCGACCGCATCTGCGTCATGAACGACGGCGCCTTCGTCGGCGAGTTTACGGGCACTGATGCGACGCAGGAAAAGATCATGCGCGCCATCATGCGCAACGATAGAAACTTTGGTAGCGGCACGCCTGTTGCCGCGGAGATGGGAGGATCGCAGCCATGACCGACAAGACGGTTTCGCTGCCCGAGGAGCGCCGGCACGGCAGCTTCATCAAGAACAATCTGCGCAACTATGGCATGTTGATGTCGCTGATCGCGATCATGCTGTTCTTCCAGGTCATGACCGGCGGCACGCTGCTCCAGCCGCTCAATCTCACCAATCTGGTGCTTCAGAACAGCTATATCGTCATCATGGCGCTCGGCATGCTCTTGGTGATCGTCACAGGCCATATCGACCTCTCGGTTGGCTCGGTCGCAGGCTTCGTCGGCGCGGTGGCCGCCGTGCTGATGGTGACGTACAAGATCGACTATATGCTCGCCTTCATCGCCTGCCTCGTGCTCGGGGCAGGAATCGGCGCCGCGCAGGGCTACTGGGTCGCCTATTTCAAGATCCCATCCTTCATCGTGACGCTGGCCGGCATGCTGGTGTTCAAGGGGCTCGCGCTCGCGGTGTTGCAGGGCCAATCGCTCGGACCGTTCCCACCGACCTTCCAGAAATTGTCGTCGGGCTTTATTCCGGAAATGCTCCCTGAGGCCGGGACGCTGCATCCGACGTCGATGCTGATCGGCGCCGTGCTGGCGCTTGGGCTGGTCTACGCCAGCGCCAAGAGCCGCACGCGCGAGCAGTCGCATGGCATCGAGGTCGAGCCTTATGCGTTCTTCCTGGGCAAGAGCGTCGTGCTGGCCTGCGCGGTGCTCTACGCCACCTATCTGATCGCGACCTATCGCGGCCTGCCCAACGTGCTGGTGATCATGAGCGCGCTGATCGCGCTCTACGGCTTCGTCACCCGCCGCACCGTGATCGGCCGGCAGATCTACGCGGTGGGCGGCAACGCCAAGGCGGCAAAGCTCTCGGGCATCAAGACCGAGCGGCTGACCTTCCTGACCTTCGTCAACATGGGCGTGCTCGCAGCCCTCGCCGGCCTCGTCTTCGCCGCGCGCCTCAACACCGCGACCCCGAAGGCCGGTCTCGGTTTCGAGCTCGACGTCATCGCCGCCTGCTTCATCGGCGGCGCCTCGGCCTATGGCGGCGTCGGGCGCGTCGGCGGCGCCGTGGTCGGCGCCATGATCATGGGCGTGATGAACAACGGCATGTCGATCCTCGGCATCGGCATCGACTACCAGCAGGTGATCAAGGGCCTGGTGCTGCTCGGGGCGGTGTGCATCGACGTGTACAATCAGCGGAGATAGGGCGGCGGCCAATTCGCCCAGCAGCTTGATCTCAAATTGGTATGGATCGCTTGTGCCGGGTCGATGTCTATCGCCCCGTCAACGGGAGCGCTTTGGCAGTTTCTGGAGTTTGGCTGGGTCGAATTTCGGTGTCGGCTGTTGCGCCGCCGGCGCGGGCGACTGTTCTTCACTGAGAATAAGTGTGCCCTCGAGGAGCACGCCCGGGAACTGTTCAGCCGTGCCGGTGTATCGAGCGACCTTGCCGGAGCACGTTCCTTCCAGCGTAAGCTTGAGCTCGTCGTCGGTTCCGAAAACCGTAGGCAGCCGTTCGGTATGCCTTTTGGTCAAAACGGTCGCGGTAAATCGATCGCCGCTGACGTCGATGGAGCCGCTGTAACTCATGACCCCGTCGCAGCCCCAGACAATCCCGTCCGCGACATGGGCGATGCCGGTGCCTTGACCCGTCGGTGTCTTGAACCACGCCCGGTATGTGCCGTCCTTGAGCATGAAATGCTCCCCGCCTCGTTGCTGGGAATAGATCATAGGCACAACCTAAAGATGGCGTTAAGCCTTCGTAGCGCCCGGCCGATCTAACAGTTTGCGGCTCGCCTCTACTGCGTCCTACTCGGCACGATTGTCCTGGTGACCAGCGGCTGTTGATGCGGAAAAGATGCGGTGTCATGGTCGCGAGTGAACTATTGCTCACGAGTTGGGTATATGATCGAATGGCTGGATGCACCGAGCCCGGCTCAAGCCCGATCTGATCATTTTCGACTGTGACGGCGTGCTCGTCGACAGCGAGCTGTTGAGTTGCCGTTGCTTGTCCGAGGTGTTGGCCGAGTTCGGGATCGCGCTCAGCGAAGACCAGGCGCTCGAGCTCTTTCTCGGACGCAGCACGAAGGCGATCGAGCAGCATTATCGTAATCTCGGACAGGTCGTGCCGGACGACTTCCTGCTGCGATTGAAGTCGCATGTGCTGAAGACCTTCGCGGGCTCACTCCAACCGATCCCCGACATTGCCGCCGTGATGTCCGAATTGCGCGTGCCGTTTTGCGTGGCTTCGTCCAGCGACATCGATCGCGTCTCGCTCTCGCTTGATATCACCCGCCTCCGGACGCATTTCGGCGACCGCCTCTACACCGCGCAGATGGTGAAGCACGGCAAGCCAGCGCCCGACCTCTTTCTGTACGCCGCCGCGAAGATGCAAGCCCATCCTTCGCGCACCCTCGTGATCGAGGACAGTGTCAGCGGCGTGCAGGCCGCCAAGGCTGCCGGCATGACGGTCTGGGGATTTGTCGGCGGCAGCCATTATCGGGAACGCGATGGCCACGCTATATTGACCGTCGCCGGGGCCGATCGGGTCTTCGCGCGCATGAGTGATTTCTGGGAGGCGTGACTTCAGCGATGGCCGCCGAGAACGAAAAATCCAGGCTCGACGACGCCGCGCGCGCCGGCTGGCTCTATTTCATTGCCGGTCACACCCAGGACGAGATCGCCAAAATGCTCCAGGTGTCGCGAGCGTCGGCGCAGCGGTTGGTCTCGCTGTGCCTTGCCGAGCGGCTCATCACCTTCCGGCTCGAACATCCCATTGCCGCATGCATGGAACTGGCGTCGCGGCTGAAGCAGCGTTTTGATCTCGCCCATTGCGAGGTGGTGCCGGCCGATCCTGCGGCGCCGCAGGCTACCGCGGGAATTGCCGAACGCTGCGCCAACCTGCTGGACGCGACGCTGCGCTCGGAGACGCCCGTCATCGTCGCACTCGGGACGGGGCGGGCGGTCCGCGCCGCGGTCGAGCGCGTCACGCCGATCGACCGCCCCAATCATCAGATCGTCTCGCTGGTCGGCAACATCTCCGCCGACGGCTCGGCGAGCTTCTACGATACCGTCGGCAGGCTCGCCGACCGCACCGGCGCGCGGCATTATCCGATGCCGCTGCCGTTCCTGATGTCGTCGGAGGACGAGCGCAACAAGATGGTCCGGATCGAACCGATCGCCAAGGTGAAGGCGGTTGCGGCCAAGGCGGATCTGCGCCTCGTCGGCATCGGCCAAATGGACCAGAAGGCGCAGGTGCATGTCGACGGCTTCGTTACCCGTGACGAATTGTTCGAGATGATGCGGCAGGGGGCGATCGGTGAGATCACAGGCTGGGCCTATGACGCCAAAGGCCGCTTGCTCAAGGCCGGCACCAACAAACGCCTGACCAGCATTCCGCCGGAAGTGCCGGCGAAGACCACGACGATCGGCGCCGCGGTCGGTTCGGCCAAGGTCCCGGCGATCGCGGCCGCGTTGAACGGGCGCCTGATCAACGGCCTGATTACGGATGAGACGACCGCGCGGGCGATTCTGGAGCGGTGAGGCGAAGCTAGCGCGGCAACGGGACTCGGCTCCCTCTCCCGCTTGCGGGAGAGGGGTGGGGAGAGAGTGTCTCCGCGCGCGACGCTCCCCAGGAGGAAAAAGCCCTCACCCGCATCGCATCTTCGATGCGATGCGACCTCTCCCGCAAGCGGGAGAGGTAAGAACGCCCGCGGCACTCACTCGAGACCATCAACCCCACCCACTCCCGCACCGCAGCACTCGGAAGTTGCGGGAATACGCGCACGCCTGCTTGACAACGGCACTCCCGAAGTTGAACATACGCCCAACGCGTGGGCATATGCCCAAAAGCGCGAGCTTAGGGAGGTCACCGTGAAACACGTCCTCGGCGCCGTTTGCGGCGCGTCTGTCCTGCTGCTGGCCGTCCCCGCGATGGCCGAAACGACCCTGACGATCGCCACCGTGAACAACGGCGACATGATCCGCATGCAGGGGCTGACCAGCGAATTCACTGCGAAAAATCCCGACATCACCGTGAAATGGGTGACGCTGGAGGAGAACGTGCTCCGTCAGCGCGTCACCACCGACATCGCCACCAAGGGCGGCCAGTTCGACGTGCTCACCATCGGCACCTACGAGGTGCCGATCTGGGCCAAGAAGGGCTGGCTGGTGCCGCTCGCCAATCTCGGCGCCGACTACGATGTCGCCGACCTCCTGCCGAAGATCAAGGACGCGGTCTCCGTCGACGGCAAGCTGTACGCCGCGCCGTTTTACGGCGAGAGCTCGATGGTGATGTACCGCACCGACCTGTTCGAGAAGGCCGGCCTGAAGATGCCGGAAAAGCCGACATGGGACTTCGTGATCGACGCGGCCAAGAAGCTGACCGACAAGAGCGGGGGTGTCTACGGCATCTGCCTGCGCGGCAAGGCCGGCTGGGGCGAGAACATGGCGTTCCTCTCCGCCATGGCCAATTCCTATGGCGCACGCTGGTTCGACGAGAAGTGGCAGCCGCAGTTCAACACGCCGGAATGGAAGGCGACGCTGTCGACCTATGTCGACCTGATGAAGCAGGCCGGCCCTCCCGGCGCGAGCTCGAATGGTTTCAACGAGAATTTGGCGCTGTTCAACGCCGGCAAGTGTGCGATGTGGATCGACGCGACGGTGGCGGCGTCCTTCGTCACCAACCCGAAGGACTCCAAGGTCGCCGACAAGGTCGGCTTCGCGCTGGCGCCCAATACCGGGCTCGGCAAGAACGCCAACTGGCTGTGGGCCTGGAGTCTCGCAATCCCCGCCGGCTCGAAGAAGTCGGAAGCCGCCGAGAAGTTCGTCGCATGGGCGACCAGCAAGGACTACACCAAGCTCGTGGCGGCGAAGGAGGGCTGGGCCAACGTGCCGCCGGGCACGCGGACCTCGCTCTATCAGAACGCTGATTACCTCAAGGTCGCGCCGTTCGCCAAGCTGACGCTGGCCTCGATCGACGCGGCCGATCCGAACAAGCCGACCGTGAAGCCGGTGCCCTATGTCGGCGTGCAATACGCCGCGATCCCGGAATTTCAGGGCATCGGCACGCAGGTGGGGCAGCAATTCTCCGCGGCGCTCGCCGGCTCGATGACGGTCGATGCTGCGCTCACCGCGGCGCAATCCGTGACCGAGCGCGAGATGAAGCGCGCCGGCTACATCAAGTGAACCCGGGCTCTCCCTCCTGAGCTCAGACTAGCGGCCATCCACCATCGCGGATGGATGGCCGCCTTCTTCCCCAGCGGAGAAGCGTGGATGGCAACCCGGCAGACGCAATTACTTGCACGGTCGCTTTTGACGCCGGCCGTCGGGCTGTTGTTCATCTGGATGATCGTCCCGCTGGCGCTGACGCTCTACTTCTCGACCCTGCATTACAGCCTGCTCGATCCCGGCTCCGAAGCGTTCGTCGGGCTGGAGAACTTCCGCTACTTCCTGACCGATCCCGCCTTCCTCGCCTCACTTCAGAACACGCTGGTGCTGGTCGGCTCGGTGCTGGCGCTGACCATCCTGCTCGGCATTCCCTTGGCGCTGCTGCTCGATCAACCCGTGATCGGCCTCAACATCGTGCGGCTGATGGTGATCGCGCCGTTCTTCGTGATGCCGACAGTGAGCGCGCTGGTCTGGAAGAACCTGCTGATGCATCCGGTCTCCGGGCTGTTCGCCTGGATCGCCTCGCTGTTCGGGCTGACGTCGATCGACTGGTTCAACGACGTGCCGCTCTTTGCGGTGATCCTGATTGTCGCGTGGCAATGGCTGCCGTTTGCGACGCTGATCCTGCTCACCGCGCTGCAATCACTCGACGAGGAGCAGAAGGAGGCCGCCGAGATGGACGGCGCCAGCGCGCTCTCGGCGTTCATCTACATCACACTGCCGCATCTCGCGCGTCCCATCACGGTGGTGATCCTGATCGAAACCATCTTTCTGCTCACGGTGTTCGCGGAAATCTTCGTCACCACGGGCGGCGGACCAGGCCTTCAGACCACCAACATCGCGTTCCTGATCTATTCGCAGGCACTGATCCAGTTCGATGTCGGCAGCGCGTCCGCGGGCGGCCTCGTTGCGGTCGTGATCGCCAACATCGTCGCCTTCTTCCTCGTCCGCATCGTCGGCCGGAATCTGGAGGCATAGGTCATGGCGCGGATGGCAACGACGCGGCGGGTGGCGATATCGACGGCGGCGGCCTGGCTGGTTGGCTTCCTGATCTTCTTCCCGATCCTGTGGATGGTGCTGGCGAGCTTCAAGACCGAGCTGGAAGCCTTTTCCATTCCGCCGTCCTTCCTGTTCTTCCACTGGACCACGGAAAACTATGCGACCGTGCAGGAGCGCAGCGACTATCTGCACCATGCGCTGAACTCGATCATCATCGCCGGCGGCTCGACGCTCATTGCGCTCTTGATAGCCATTCCCGCGGCGTGGTCGATGGCGTTCTCGCCGACCAAGCGCACCAAGGACATTCTGCTCTGGATGCTCTCGACCAAGATGATGCCGCCGGTCGGCGTGCTCGTGCCGATCTACCTGATCTACAAGAGTTTCGGCCTGCTCGACTCCCGCATCGGCCTCGTCTTTATCCTCTGCCTCGGCAATCTGCCGATCGTGATCTGGATGCTCTTCACCTATTTCAAGGAGATCCCGCGCGACATCCTGGAAGCCGCGCGGATGGATGGCGCCACCATTGGCCGCGAGCTCGTCTACGTGCTGACTCCGATGGCGATCCCGGGCCTGGCGTCGACCATGCTGCTCAATCTGATCCTGGCTTGGAACGAGGCGTTCTGGACGCTCAATCTGTCCACTTCGTCGGCCGCGCCGCTGACGGTGTTCATCGCCTCCTATTCAAGTCCCGAAGGACTGTTCTGGGCAAAGCTGTCGGCGGCCTCGACGTTGGCGATCGCGCCCATTCTCGTCCTCGGTTGGTTCAGCCAGAAGCAGCTCGTGCGCGGGCTCACCTTCGGCGCAGTGAAGTAAAGGGGCTGCCGGATCATGGGTCAGATCACACTTCAGGACGTTCAAAAATCGTTCGGCCCCGTGCACATCATCAAGGGCGCCGATCTCGACATCGCGGACGGCTCCTTCGTGGTGTTCGTAGGCCCGTCCGGCTGCGGCAAGACCACGCTGCTGCGGCTGATCGCCGGGCTCGAGGATGTCAGCGGCGGCAAGATTCTGATCGACGGCAAGAACGTCGTCGATACGCCGCCCGCCAAGCGCGGGCTGTCGATGGTGTTCCAGTCCTACGCCCTCTATCCGCATATGAGCGTGCGCGGCAATATCGGCTTCGGCCTGAAGATGGTGGGGCTTCCAAAGGACGAGATCAACCGCAAGGTCGAGGCCGCAGCTGCGACGCTGAACCTCACGCCCTATCTCGATCGCAAGCCGCGCGAGCTCTCCGGCGGCCAGCGCCAGCGCGTCGCGATCGGGCGTGCCATCGTCCGCGAGCCCAAGGCGTTCCTGTTCGACGAGCCGTTGTCGAACCTCGACGCGGCCTTGCGCGTGCAGATGCGGATCGAAGTGACGCGGCTCCAGAAGCAGCTTGGCACCACCGCGATCTACGTCACCCACGACCAAGTCGAAGCCATGACCATGGCCGACAAGATCGTCGTGCTCAACGGCGGCAAGATCGAGCAATATGGCTCACCTTTGGACCTCTACGAGAAGCCCGCCAATCTCTTCGTCGCCGGCTTCATCGGCTCGCCCAAAATGAATCTCGTCGCCGGCGAGCCCGCCAAGCAGCAAGGCGCGACCACCATGGGCGTGCGGCCGGAGCACCTCAAGATCGAGCGCGACGGCGCTGGCGGTTGGCAAGGAACGATCGCGGTCGCCGAACATCTCGGCAGCGACACCTTTCTCTACGTCGATGCCGGCCCGCTCGGCATGCTGACGGCGCGCTACATCGGCGAATTGAGCCTGCATGCCGGCGATCGCGTGTCGCTGGTGCCGGACCCCGCGCGTATCCATCGCTTCGACCAGAGCGGCAACGCCATTCGGGGCTGACAAGAAACGGCAAGAAACGGCAAAGAAACGGAAAGACCAACATGTACCTGGAAAAATTCAAGCTGAACGGCAAGACCGCGTTCATCACCGGCGGCGGGCAGGGCATTGGCCTGGCCTGCGCCGAGGCGCTCGTAGAAGCCGGCGCCAGGGTCATCATCGGCGACCGGGACAGCAAGGTCGCCGACAGCGCGAAAGCCAGCCTGAAGGCGAAGGGCTACGACGCCGAGACCGCGATCATGGACGTCACCGACACCAAGCGCGTGGCGGAGGTCGCGAGCGACCTCGTCGCCCGCCACGGCAAGGTCGATATCCTCGTCAACAATGCCGGCATTGCGCGCAGCGAGACGCCGGCCGAGACCGTGACCGACGAGCACTGGCTCAATGTCATCGACGTCAATCTCAACGGCACCTTCTGGTGCTGCCGCGAATTCGGCAAGCACATGCTGAAGGCCAAGAGCGGTGCCATCGTCAATGTCGGCTCGATGTCCGGCTTCATCGTCAACAAGCCGCAGGAGCAGAGCTTCTACAACGCCTCCAAGGCCGGGGTCCACCATCTCACCAAGTCGCTCGCCGCCGAGTGGGGCGCGCGCGGCGTCCGGGTCAACGCGGTGGCGCCGACCTATATCGAGACGCCCCTCAACGCCTTCGTCAAGAGCAACCCGAGGATGTACGACGCCTGGATCGGTGGAACCCCGATGGCGCGGATGGGGCGGGTGGACGAGATCGCCTCCGTCGTGCTGTTCCTTAGCTCCGAGGCCGCGAGCCTGATGACCGGCAGCATCGTGCTGGTGGATGGCGGCTACACTTGCTGGTAGGCTTGCGTCAAAATTGACGAGAGCGACCGGGAGCGACAATGCCGCGAGCGTATATCGGCGTCGACGTGGGGACCACGAGCACGCGGGCAGGGGTCTTCGACGAGGCAGGCACCCTGCTTGCAACCGCCCGGTATCCGATCAGGATCTGGCACGAGGCGGGGGATATCGTCGAGCAGTCCTCCCAAAACATCTGGGATGCCTCTGCGAGATCGGTGCGGGCGGCGATGGCGGAAGCCGGCATTGCGCCCGACAGCGTCGGCGGCATCGGTTTTGACGCCACCTGTTCCCTCGTGGTGCTCGATCCCCAGGGCGAGCCAGTCACCGTCAGCGGATCCGGCGACAAGCAGCGCAACGTGATCGTCTGGATGGATCATCGCGCCACGGCCGAGGCGCGGCTGATCAACGAGACCGAGGATGCGGTGCTGCGCTATGTCGGCGGCTCGATCTCGCCCGAGATGGAGATGCCGAAGCTGTTGTGGCTGAAGCGGCACATGCGAGCGAGTTTCGATGCTGCCGGCCACTTCTTCGACCTGGCAGACTACCTGACCTGGCGCGCGACCGGATCGCTGCAACGCTCAACTTGCACCGTCACCTGCAAATGGAACTATCTCGCCCATGACGGCGGCGGCTGGAGCGCGCAATTCTTCCGGCGCATTGGCTTGTCGGACTTCGTCGCGGAAAAATACGCCCGCATCGGCACCGAGATCGTCGCGCCCGGCACGCGGCTCGGCGCAGGTCTCACCCGTGCGGCGGCGGTCGACCTCGGCCTGTCACCGGGCACGCCGGTCGGCGCGTCGTTGATTGATGCCCATGCCGGCGGCATCGGCGCGATCGGTGGCCGCGACGGATCGGGCGGCGCGACTGACGTTTGCGATCGCCTTGCCTACATCATGGGAACGTCGGCCTGCATCATGGCGACGACGAGAGAGCCGTGCTTCGTGCCCGGCGTGTGGGGCCCTTATTACTCCGGCATGGTACCAAATTTCTGGCTCAACGAGGGTGGGCAGTCCGCCGCGGGCGCGGCGATCGATCATCTCCTCAAGTCGCATCCAGGCCATGCTGAGGCGAGCGCGGCGGCGCGCGCGGAAGGGCTCGACATTATCGAGTTCCTCGAACGGCGCATCATCGCGCATGCCGGTGATGCCAGTCGTGCCGCGCTGCTGGCCCGCGACGTCCATGTCCTCCCCGAATTCATCGGCAATCGTTCGCCATACGCCGATCCCGACACGCGCGCGGTGATCGCCGGCCTCGATCTCGACACCGACATCGGCGCGATGGAACGGCTGTTCATCGCCGGCCTCTGCGGGCTCGCCTATGGGCTCGCCGAGGTGATCGAGGCCTTTGCCGCGCATGGCGTTCATTCCAGCATCATGATCATGGGCGGCGGCGCGAGCCGCAGCCCGCTGGTGCGACAGATCATGGCGGATACCACCGGTCTCACCGTCGCGCTGCCGCAGACCAAGGAGCCGGTGCTGTTGGGCGCCGCGATGCTCGGCGCGGTGGCCGGTGGCGCCTATGCCTCGATCGGGGAGACCATGGCAAAGATGTCGGCGCTGGGACGCCTGAGCGAGCCGACCGCGCCCGACATGGCCGCCTTTCACGACCGCAAGCGCGACGTCTACAAGCTGCTGCGCGAGGTCGATCGCGGCAGCCGCGCGGCGATGCGCGAAATCGCGAGAGGCTGAAACCGATGCTGATTGCCTGCGGCGATGCGCTGATCGATTTCGTGCCGACGCGAACGGCCGATGGTCGTGAAGCGGTGATGCCGGCCGTTGGCGGCTCCTGCCTCAACGTCGCGATCGGCCTGGCGCGCCTCGGCGCAGCGACGGGCTTCGTCGGCGGCATCTCGACCGACATGTTCGGACGGATGATCGCCGACCACGCCGCCGCCTCGCATGTCGAGCTTGGTCTCGCCACCCGCAGCGACCACCAGACCACGCTCGCCTTCGTGCGCATCGTCGCGGGCGAGTCGAGCTATGCCTTTTATGATGCCGAGACCGCGACGCGGAACTGGACTTACCGGCGCGGGTCCATTCCGTTCGCGACGGTCGAAGCGATCCATGTCGGCTCGACCACGCTGGTCAACGACCAGGGCGCGGTGGAAACCAAAGCCCTGATCACGGATGCGCGGGCATCCTCGACGATCTCCTTTGATCCGAACTGCCGGCCCAATCTGGTCAAGGACAAGCCGGCCTATCTTGCGCGCATCGCCGAGTTCGCAGGCGGCGCCGACCTGATCAAGATGTCCGATGTCGACTTCGCCTATCTCCATGGTGACGAGCCCTATGAACAACGGGCAAACGCGCTGCTGGGGCAGGGGACGAGCCTCGTCGTCATCACCCGTGGCAACAACGGTGCCATCGCATGGCATGCGCACGCAGGGCAGGTCGAAGTCGTAGCGCCGGAGGTCGAGGTCGCCGACACCATCGGCGCCGGCGACAGTTTTCAGGCGGCGCTGCTGTTCGCCCTGCACAAGCAGGGACGCCTCGTCCGAGACCAACTGAAGGACATCAGCGCTGAGGAGCTCCGCCGCGCGTTGTCGTTCGCGGCCAATTGTGCCGGGCTTACCTGCACCCGCCCGGGCGCCGATCCGCCCTGGAGTCACGAGATCAATTGGAGCTGGTAGCTCCGCATCGCATCACAGCCGCGCCACGACTTTCTCGGCGCATTTGAGGAAGGTGCGGATCAGCGGGCTCTGGGAATCGCGCCGCCAGCACACCGCGATGTCGATGGAGTCGGCGGCGTCGCGCAGCGGCCTGAACACGATGCCGCGCGGCGCGCCGAGCTTGGCGCAGGCCGGCAGGATTGCGAGACCTTCACCGGCGAGAACGAGGCTCATCGCCGAATGCACCGTCTCCACCCGGCTCGCGATCGGCATCACGATTTGATGCCGCCGCAGCAGGGCCGCGACGGCGGAGGAGGCGGGGTCTTCGTCAGGCCAAGGCAGCGCAATCAGGGGACGGCCCTGCAATCGGGCCATGGGCACTGAGGTCAGGCGGGCGAGCGGCGAGCGGATCGGCATCGCCAGCATGAAAGGTTGCGCACCGATCCGCGCCACCTGGATCTCGGGATGATGGATCGCCGGCATGCACAGGGCAACCGTGACGCTGCGGTCGAGCAGCCGCGCCTCGCGCGTCGATGCGCTGAGCTCGGCGAAGTCGAGGTCGACACCGGGAACGGACCGGCGCAATTCGGGGATCAGCCGCGGCAGCACCGCGTTCGCCAGCACGAACATGTAGCCGACCGACAGCCGGCCGCGCCGCCCCGAGGCAACTGCGCGCGCGGCTTCGGCGCCGTCGGCCGCAAGCGCGAGCGCCTCGCTGGCGCGCGCCAGCAGCGCCTGGCCCGCCTCGGTCAGATCCATGCCGCGCGTGCCGCGGCGGAACAGCGGCGTGCCGATCTCGGCCTCGAGCTTGCGGATCTGGACCGAGAGGGGAGGCTGCGCCATCCGCAGCCGCTCGGCGGCCTTGCCGACGCTGCGCGCCTCGGCCACAGCGACGAAGTAGCGAAGCCGGCGAAGATCCATAGGCATACCGAAAATGTATGGGTTGATCATCAAAATCGTATTGGACGGCGAGTTAACAAAACTGTCATTCTGGCTGTCAATGCCATGTCAATGTCTTGGGCCAACGGCGGCCGGCTTCGGAGCGTGATTTGACGATGAACGGCGATCCCTGCCTGCTGTCCGCAACCGAACTGCGCGGCCTCATTGCCGAAAAACGGATATCTCCGGTCGAAATTGTCAGCGCCGTGCTCGCCCGCGCCGAGGCGCTCCAGGGCGAATTGAACTGCTTCATCACGCTCTGTGGCGACGAGGCGATGGCGCAGGCGCGCGAGGCCGAGCGCAAGGTGATGGCGGGCGAGCCGCTCGGCCTGCTGCACGGCATCCCTGTCACCGTCAAGGACATCGTCAACACCAGGGGCGTGAAGACCACCTTCGGCGCCGTTCCCTACAAGGACAATGTGCCGGCCGAGGATGCCGTCGCGGTCGCAAAGCTGCGCGCGGAAGGCGCGATTCTGATCGGCAAGACCACCACACCCGAATTCGGCAGCAAGTGCCTGACCGACTCGCCGCTGTTCGGCCGCACCCGCAACGCGTGGAGCGCGGAGCGCTCGTCGGGCGGCTCCAGCGGCGGCGCGGCGGTGGCTGTTGCGAGCGGCATCGCGCCGCTCGCGATCGCGACCGATGGCGGCGGCTCGACGCGCATTCCCGCCGCCTGCAACGGCGTGGTCGGGCTGAAGCAGAGCAACGGCGTCATCGCGCACAGCCAGGCGCTGGATGCTTTCGGCAACCAGACCTATGTCACGCCGATGACGCGCGATGTCGCCGATACCGCGCTGATGATGCAGGCGATGGCCGGCGAAGACGCCTGCGATCCCTGGTCGATCGGCGTTCCCGTGCCCGATTTCATCGGCACCGCCATCCCGCGCGGCGATCTGCGCGGGCAGAAAATCCTGTTCTGTGCCTCGCCGCCCGGGCGCCCGGCGTCCTCAGATGTCGCCACCGCCTTCAAGGCAAGCCTCGATCGGCTGGCCAGTCTCGGCGCCGAGCTCGCGGAATTCTCCGGCGAGGGTTTTGACGTCGAGCCGATCTGGCGCGCCATCAACCACACGGTCTGGCGCACCCGCTTTGCCAAGCTCGCAGCCGAGCACAAGGACGACCTGAGCGAGGCGTTCTTCAAGCAGCTGGCGCTCGCGACCAACGTCAGCGGCGTTGCCTATCAGGAGGCGATGTTCGCGCGCACCGCGCTGTTCCACCGTGTGCAATCCCTGCTTGCGCGCGGGCATCTTCTGGCGATGCCGACCATCACCCGTACCGCGCTGCCGATCGAGCAGGACCTGTTCGGCACCATCGAGATCGACGGCAAGCACTTTGACAGCGTCCGGCCGCACTGGTTCCCCTGGACCATGCCGTTCAACATGACCGGGCATCCTGCCGTCAGCCTGCCCTGCGGCTTCGGTCGCGACGGCCTGCCGATCGGGCTTCAGCTCGTCGGCCGCTTCCGCGCCGATGCCGACCTGCTGCGCGTGAGCGCGCTGTTCGAGGCCTCGCACGACCTTCTGTCCCGCCGGCCTGCTTGAGGAGATGCGCATGCGGCAAGGGGCTTGCGTCCGGCGCCCGGACATGTTGATCGTGCCACGGATGAGCCCCGAAACCGAGCGCGCATGAGCGTATTTGTCCCAATGCGGCATGGCGCCCGCAATCCCCTCGGTGTCGTCCTGGCGAAAGCCAGGACCCATACCGCGGAATTTATCGGTGACGGGCGGTGCCAGTACCGAACGACCAGTCTTCGCCAAACCGCTCCCTGGGGCTATGGGTTCTGGCCTTCGCCAGGACGACGTCGGAGCTCGTGATCGCATGAGCGTATTTGTCCTCCGACGTCTCCTGACCTTGCTGGCGACGCTGGTCGGCGCATCCTTGATCATTTTCCTGGTGCTGGACGCTCTTCCCGGCAACGCCGCGCAGATGCTGATGGGCGCCGACGCCTCACCTGATGCGGTGCGCGCGCTCACCGTCAAGCTCGGGCTCGATCAGCCGCTGGCCATCCGCTATTTGCACTGGATCAAGGGACTCCTGATCGGCGATCTCGGCAACAGCTATGTCTACGGCACGCCGGTAGCTAGCTTGATCGCCGAGCGGCTGGTGCTGACCATCCCGCTCGCGATCATGTCCATGCTGATCACGGTGACGCTGGCGCTCTTCGCCGGCATCTATACCGCCGCCAACCACAACAAGCTCGGCGACGTCGGCGTGATGTCGCTGACGCAGGTGGGCATCGCGCTGCCGAACTTCTGGTTCGCGATCCTCCTGATCCTGCTGTTCTCGGTGCGGCTGCAATGGCTGTCCGCCGGCGGTTTTCCCGGCTGGGAGGACGGCATCTGGCTAGGGCTCAAGTCGCTGCTGTTGCCGGCAGTCTCGCTCGCGGTGGTGCAGGCCGCGATCCTCGCGCGCGTCACGCGCTCTGCGGTGCTGGAAGTGCTGCGTGAAGACTTCGTCCGCACGGCGCGCGCGAAGGGGCTCGGCAGGCGCGAGGTGCTGTGGAGCCACGTGCTGCGCAACGCCATGATCCCGGTGATGACGGTGATGGGGCTGCAATTCGCCAATCTGCTGGCCGGCACCATCGTGATCGAGAACGTATTCTATCTGCCGGGCCTCGGCCGCCTGATCTTCCAGTCGATCGCCAACCGCGACCTCATCGTGGTGCGCAATTGCGTGATGCTGCTCGCGACCATGGTTGTCATCGTCAATTTCGTGGTCGACGTGCTCTATGCCTTCGTCGATCCCCGCATCAAGGTGCACGACCTGTGAGCGCGCCGCTGACCACCCTGGTTGACGCGCCGGCCGCAACGCGTGCCCTGCCGGTCCGGACGTTCTGGCGCCGCGCGCTACGCCATCGCAGTTTTGTGCTGGGCGGCGCGCTCAGCCTTTTGGTGCTGGCCTCGGCGCTGCTGTCGCTAGTGTGGACGCCGTGGTCGCCCTACGAGATCGACATCGCCTCAAAACTCAGGCCGCCCTCGGCGGCGCACTGGCTCGGCACCGATTCCTTCGGCCGCGACATCGTCTCGCTGCTGCTGGCGGGCGCCCGCTCCACCATCATGGTCGGCATCATCGCGGTGAGCATAGGTCTCAGTTTCGGCGTCTGCCTCGGCTTGATCGCATCGGCGCGGCGCGGTTGGACCGAAGAGATCATCATGCGCTTCACCGACTTCACCTTCGCGTTTCCGGCCGTGCTCTCCGCGATCATGCTGGCCGCCGTCGTGGGGCCGGGCATGGTGACCTCGATCGTCGCGATCGGCATTTTTCAGATTCCGACGCTGACGCGGCTGACGCGCGGCTCGGCCAACGCGATCTGGGCGCGTGAGTTCGTGCTGGCCGCGCGTGCCGCGGGCAAGGGGACCTTTCGCATCACCATCGAGCACGTGTTGCCCAACATCCTGTCGATCCTGATCGTGCAGGCGACCATCCAGTTTGCGCTTGCGATTCTTGCCGAAGCCGCCTTGTCCTATCTCGGCCTCGGCACGCAGCCGCCGCAGCCGTCCTGGGGCCGCATGCTGAACGATGCGCAGACGCTGCTGTTCCAGTCGCCGATGCTGGCGGTCTATCCAGGTGCGGCGATCGCGGTCGCCGTGCTCGGCCTCAATCTCCTTGGCGACGGACTGCGTGATCTGCTCGATCCAAGACTGGCGCGGGAGCGGTGACGATGGCTGATCCCGCGACCATGCCACTGATCGAGGCCGACAATCTCGGCGTCCGCCTCAACACCAGCCGAGGGCCTGCACAGGCCGTGCGCGGCGTCAGCTTCGCCTTGAAGCGCGGCGAGACGCTCGGGCTGGTCGGCGAATCCGGCTGCGGCAAGTCGGTCACCGCGCTGTCCCTGATGGGGCTGTTGCCGGACAGCGCCGTCGTCACCGGCAGCATCCGGCTCGACGGACGCGAGCTCGCCGGACTTTCGGATGCGGAGTATTGCGGGCTGCGCGGCAACCGCATCAGCATGATCTTCCAGGAGCCGATGACCGCGCTCAACCCGATGCACACGATCGGGCACCAGGTCTCCGAGCCCCTGCGCCGTCACAAGAAATATTCGGCGTCGCAGGCGCGGCGAGAAGCGATCGCCTTGCTCGACCGCGTCGGGCTGCCCGATCCGGCACGGCGCATCGATGCCTATCCGCACCAGTTTTCCGGCGGTCAGCGCCAGCGCGTCACGATCGCGATGGCGCTCGCCTGCGAGCCCGACCTCCTGATCGCGGACGAGCCGACCACCGCGCTCGACGTCACCATCCAGGGCCAGATCCTCGATCTCATCGCCGACCTCGTCGAAGAGCGGGGCATGTCGATGATCCTGATCTCGCACGATCTCGGCGTCATCGCCGAGAACGTGCAGCGCATGATGGTGATGTATGGCGGCACCGTCGTCGAGAGCGGGCCGACCGACGAGGTGTTCCGGCGCATGGGGCATCCCTACACGCAAGGCTTGTTCCGCGCCCGCCCGCGGCTCGGCGCGCGCAAGGGGACGCGGCTGACGACGATTTCAGGCACGGTGCCGGAGCTCGCCGATCTGCCTTCTGGCTGCACTTTTTCGGATCGATGTCCGCTTGTGATCGATCAATGTCGCGCCGCGCTTCCACCCGTAGTCGATGTCGGACCTGGCCATGGCGTTCGCTGCATCAGGACGGACGTATCGATGGCTGATCGCGTCGGAGCGCTGTCCGCATGACCGCCGCAGCGGAGCCTCTCCTCGACGTGAAGGATATCGTGCAGCGCTACATGCTGCCGCGGGAAAGCCTGTTCCGCCCGCCGGGGCAGGTGCGCGCGCTCAACGGCGTGAGCCTGCGGGTTCACGCGGGCAAGAGCCTCGGCATCGTCGGTGAGTCCGGTTCGGGCAAGTCGACCTTCGCGCGGGTGGTGATGGCGCTGGAGCGGCCGACATCGGGGCATGTCGCGCTGCTCGGGCGCGACCTCAACCATATCTCCGCCGACGAGCTGCGCCGCGCCCGCCGCGACTTCCAGATGGTTTTCCAGGACCCCTATGGCTCGCTCGACCCGCGCCAGACCATCGCGCGTATCGTTGCCGAACCGCTGACCGTGCTGGAGGGAGCCGATCGCACCACGTTTCGCGCACGCGTCGCCGCAGTGTTGCGGCAGGTCGGCCTGCGCGATGCCGACATGGACAAGTATCCGCACGAGTTCTCCGGCGGCCAGCGCCAGCGCATCGCGATCGCGCGCGCGCTGATCACCCAGCCGAAGCTGATCGTCGCCGACGAGCCGGTCTCCGCGCTCGACGTCTCCGTGCAGGCGCAGGTGCTCAACCTGATGCAGGACCTCCAGGAGCAGTTCGGCCTGAGCTACATCCTGATCAGCCACGATCTCGCCGTCGTCGACTATCTCTGCGATGAGGTCGCGGTGATGTATCTCGGCCGGATCGTCGAGCAGGGGCGGCCTGAGGACCTGTTCGAGCACTGCGCCCATCCTTATACGCGGGCGCTGCTGGACGCCGTGCCGTGGGCGCGTGCCGGCGGCGGACGGCGGCGGCGCGGGGCCCAGGCAATCGCCTCGCAATCGGCGGCCGCGACCGGATGTCCCTACGTCTCGCGCTGTGCGCTGGCCGACCAGCATTGCCGCGAGGCCCTGCCTGAGTTACGCAAGGTGGGCGAGGCGCATCTCGCGGCCTGCCACAAGGCGGAGGCCGTGATGGCGTTGCCCACGCCGGCCGCGGAGGGTTAGTCTCGCGGACAGGATTGGCGTAGACTGGGACTAGAGAAGGCAGGGGAGTTACGCATGTTCAGGAAACTATCCATCGTCGCACTCGCCGCCGCGTTCGCCGCGGCGCCTCTGCCGGTGCTGGCACAAGGCAAGAAGGACAGCGTCGTCATGGCGATGGCGCTGGAGCCGCCGGGGCTCGATCCCACCAATGCGGCCGCCGCCGCGATCGCCGAAGTCACGCTCTACAACATCTATGAGACGCTGACCAAGATCAACGAGGACGGCACCACCTCGCCCCTGCTGGCCGAGAGCTGGACCGCCTCGCCCGATCTGAAGACCTATACGTTCAAGCTGCGCAAGGGCGTCAAATTCCACAATGGCGAGCCGTTCGACTCCGCCGCGGTGAAGTTCTCGTTCGAGCGCAATGCTGTGCCGACCAGCACCAACAAGGACAAGAGCCTGTTCCAGAGCTTCGAGTCCGTTGCCGCGCCCGATGCCGACACGGTCGTGATCACCCTGAAAAATTCCGAGCCGAACCTGCCGTTCCTGCTGGGGCAGGCGAGCGGATCGATTGTGGAGCCGAAGAGCGCACCGACCAATGCCACGCAGCCGGTCGGGACCGGGCCCTATCAGCTCGGCGCCTGGGCCAAGGGCTCCTCGATGACGCTGACCAAATGGGCCGACTATCGCAACGCCGCCGCGATCAAGCTCTCGAAGGTGACGATCCGCTTCATCTCCGATCCGGCGGCGCAGACCGCGGCGCTGCTTTCGGGCGATGTCGACGCGTTTCCGCGCGTCGCGGCCCAGCGCACCATCGCGCAGTTCAAGGCCGATCCGCGCTTCAACGTCCAGGTCGGCGGCTCCCGCGCCAAGACCATCGTCGCCATCAACGAGCGCAAGAAACCGCTCGATGACGTCCGCGTGCGCCGTGCCATCCTCGCCGCGATCGATCGCAAGGCGATGATCGACGGCGCGGTCGACGGTTTCGGCACGCCGATCGGCAGCTTCTACGTGCCGAGCGCGCTCGGCTATGTCGACACCACCGGCATCAACCCCTACGACCCCGAGAAGGCCAAGAAGCTGCTCGCGGAGGCCGGCGTCACCACGCCGCTCGAGCTGTCGCTGAAGCTGCCGCCGCCGTCCTACGCGCGGCAGGGCGGCGAGATCCTCGCGGCCCAGCTTGCCAAGGTCGGCATCATCGCCAAGATCGAGAACGTCGAATGGGCGCAATGGCTGTCGCAGGTGTTCGCCGGCAATGGTCCGCACAATTTCGACCTCACCATCGTCAGCCATGTCGAGCCGTTCGATCTCGTCAAGATCACCGAGCCGGACTACTATCTCGGCTACAACAACGAGGCGTTCAACGCGCTCTACAAGCAGATCGTGTCAACGCCGGATGAAGCTGCCCGTGCAAAGCTTCTCGGCGACGCCCAGCGCATGCTGGCAACCGACGCGGTCTCCGGCTACCTGTTCCAGCCGCAGCTGATCACCATCACCAACAAGAAGCTGAAAGGCGTCTGGAAGGAAGTCCCGCAATTCGAGAACGACTTCTCGGCTTGGTATTGGGAGTAGGGGGCAGCACGGGGCCCGATTTCGCGGTGCTCATGGACGGCCGCATCAAGAGCGTGATGGGATTTTTGGATCAGGTGCCTGCGCACGCGTGACGAGAGGCGCGCCGTCCGTTGCTGTGCCCTCTCCCCTTGTGGGAGAGGGCAGCTCCGCTCATAGACACGGACTCGCAGGGGTGAGGGCTCTCCCTCCGCACACGAATCTCGCGAGTTGAATTCGCGGAGAGAGACCCCTCATCCGGCGCTTCGCGCCACCTTCTCCCACAAGGGGAGAAGGAGAGGGCGGTTCCACAGACGCGAGAGGCGACCAATTGACTGAAGGCTGGGTTTCGGCGGTGTCGGATCGGATCGAAGCGGGACCTCCCCCTCAAATTCACACTCGTGCTCTGCGTTGAGCAAAAGACCAAGTAATGTCAGCTTGTTAGATCATCAGTTAAGCATCGCGCGGAGATGCACAGCAAGGTAGCTGCGCGCAAGCGTTGGGCCTCGCCACGAGAGGAGCGCGAATATCATCGCCACGCGCTCGCCTGCTGTAGGTTCACGGGTCATGAGCGAAAGCATCTCGTCGGTATTGCTCGATGCGCATTGCGCAAGAAGGCAAGGTCTCAACGCCATCGCGCAGCGACAACGCGCGCGGCTTGGCGAGGCCGTCGCCTTTGCTCGCGCCAATTCGCCCTATTATCACGACCTCTATCAGAGCCTACCGGAGCGGATTGAGGGCTCGTCCGTGCTACCGGTGGCCAATAAGCAAGAGCTCATGCATCATTTTGACGATTGGGTCACCGACCGCGAGGTTAGTTTCGCGGCCGTCCGAGCATTCGTCGATAACCCTGAGCTGATCGGGCAACGCCTCCTTGGCAAGTATTCCGTGGCAATCACTTCGGGGAGCACCGGGACACCTGGAATAATTCTGTTGGACGCACACAATTGGACGGTCACTCTCGCTTTCTCGCTGCGCATGATAATGGGTTGGCTTAGCGCCAGCGACATATTTCGTCTCCTCGTCCGCGGCGGCCGCGCGGCGTCGGTGCTGGCGATGGGCGGCCATTACATCGGCGCAACCAGCTTTGCTGCAATCCGCACAAAATGGTCGGCGGAACGCTTACGGGCGCTTCCAGCGCAGGCGTCGTTGCGCAATCTGGTTGCGGAGTTCAATCGGTACCGCCCCGCTCTGCTCATCGGATACGCCAGCGTCATGGCCCTATTGGCCGCCGAGCAGGATGCCGGCCGCCTGCATATTCAGCCGGTGCTGGTTCTTCCGACTTCCGAAGGGCTTTCGCAGGACGGATGCGACCGGATCGCGAGGGCATTCCACGCCAAGGTCCGGACCTTTTACGCCGCGACGGAATGCTTGTTCATGGCCATCGGTTGTGAACACGGTTGGTATCATGTCAACAGCGATTGGGTGATTCTCGAACCCGTCGATGCGAGCTATCGGCCGGTTGCGCCTGGCGAGGAGTCCCATACGGTCCTTGTGAGCAATCTCGCCAATCGCGTGCAGCCGATCCTCCGCTATGATCTAGGCGACCGCATCCTGCAACGACCTGATCCTTGCCCTTGCGGCAACCCGCTTCCGGCGATCCGTGTACGCGGCCGCACTGCCGACATTCTCGCCTTTCCAACCGAACGCGGAGAGAAAGTCGCAGTGCCACGGCTCGCGCTTGAGATCGATCACGTTCCCGGTGTGGAGTTGTTTCAGATCGTGCAGACCGCGCCAACACAATTGCGCGTTCGCCTACATCCCGCACCCGACGCCGATCCAAACCGGGTTTGGCGGGCGGTGCATTCCGAATTGACCAAGCTGTTGAATGCGCATGGGCTTAGTCACGTCTCTGTTGAGTTGGCCGCCGAACCGCCAGTTCCGTCTTCCGCCGGAAAGTACCGCACCGTCATCCCACTTCTGAGCGCTTGAAGACTGATGAGAGCTTAGGGCGGATCGCGCTGCTGCGGAACGGCTACACCCGTACCTTTCTATTGAGCCCGAAGCGGTGATCGCGCGCAGGACATATCTCATCAGGATGCAGCCGCGGCCGCGCACGGGCGGGTATAGCATAGTTGGTTTTCTGCCCCTTATTTCTTTGTACTGCTGGTATCCGGCTTCGAACTCGATCCTGTGGTCGTCTGCTGACCAGGCGCGCTTTCAGAATGACCGGGAGCGGCCGTGGTGTTCTTCTGGTGACCTGGAGCATACTCTGAAACGCCAGGTGCCGTGGACTTGGCGTTGGGTTCCTGCATCTGTTGGCCGGGTGCATACTGCGAAGCTCCCGGCGAGTCCTTCGTATCCGTTTGAGCGGAGGCTGACGTGGCAAGCGGCAGAGCGCCAATTACATCAACTGTTTTTATCATGGCTTAATCATCCTCAAGACTTGCGGTCAGCTCCAGCGGTTGACGATGGTGGTCGTTCCAGGGTTTCTGCTCGGCGCTGGGTGAAGATCGGTTTCGGTCACCGCCGCCCTAGGGCACATCGGTCGGACGCTGCCAGTTGGCCCGGTTGAGTCAAGCCACCGAGCGGATGCGGAGTTAAATGTCGGCACCTTTGTTTTGGTCGCCACGCTCTTCTGCGCCCTGCAATTCCCTCTGCGCTTGGTGCCAGAACTCGTCTTCGCGTCCTTCGGGTTTGCCCGCTTGCTCCCACAGTTCGAACGCGCGTTTCCGTATCTGCTCTTCTGTTGGGTGAGCCATGATGAATTCTCCGAGAGCGCAGGTCCCGCCTTCGGGAGGTACTAGGGCGGGGCCGTCGGCCAATCTTACTTGTGGCCCAAACAGCCAATTCCGGGCTGAGGAGAGTTGTTCCTTGGTTCAGCTATGCCGCTGTCCGATCTTGCTCGTCCTCGCCTCGCATCACAATCTTGAGCGCGTCATCCGGCAATGGCCGCTGGAGCGCTCCCCCTCATCCCAAGGCGATGCCGGTGATCCTGACGACCGATGAAGAGCGCGGCGTCTGCATGCGCGGCCCCTGCCGTTGCCGGCTGCAATCCCGGCGACTGGTGGGACCGATTGTGTTGAAAAACTCGAAAGTCGCGGGGCTCCAAAAATCTCGCAAATGTAGCGCATTGGCGATTTCAGCCGCTGCAAGGCTCCGTAGAATCGATACGAGGGCCAGCGATCGTTTTTGCGGCGAGAGAGACGCACCAGCGGTCCTGAGAATTTTCACTCATCAGCGAGAAAGGACTTTTTCAACACGATCGGCCAAAGTCTGGACTCACGTACGGTAGGAAGAGGCTATTCGATCTCCTCGTCGCGCAATAGGCGTCTGCAGAATTGTCAGCCCAAGCGCCTTCGCGGTCTTGAGATTGACGACGAGCTCGAAGGTATTAGGTGCTCCACCGGCCGGTGTCGCCCCTTTAAGGATCCACCAAGGGCATCGTCATCTATGGCGACCGAAAAATGCCCGCAGGAACTGCCTTCAATCTGACCGGTGGTGGCACGCAAAATTTTGGCGGCGCCATCTACCTGCCAAAGGCCAATCTGAGCTTCAGCGGCGGTAATGGGACGAGCACCTCCTGCACCAAGATCATCGCGGATACCTTGACATTCACTGGCACATCGAACGTTCAGGTTAACTGCTCTGCGCTCGGCACCGCCACGATCGGCGGCCAAACCGCGCAGCTCATCGAATGAGGTTGGCCTCTTGAAACAAACTCTATCACTCAAAAACCAAGTCCGATGGTTTGGCAAAGTACGGGATCTCGTTCATGTCGCTGTCGCCGATAAAAGCGGCGCAGCTGCAATCGAGTTCGCATTCATGATCCCGCTGCTATCCCTGATGGTGGTCTCAGTAAGCGATATTGGGCTTGCCGTATATCGCAAAATGCAAGTGGAGGATGCGGCGCAAGCGGGAGCTCAATACGCCATTGTGCACGGCTTTGATATGAGCGGCATTTCGAGCGCGGTAACGAGCGCTACGAATTCCACAGCCATCACTGCGTCACCGAGCCCTGTTCAGTTTTGCGGTTGCCCCACGAGCACGGGAGTTAGCTCAGTTAGTTGCGGGACGGTTTGCACGGGCGGTGCGCAGGCCGGCACGTATGCGACGGTCTCGGCGCAGGCGACGTACTATACCCTGATCAACTATCAGATTGTCGGTGCCACCTACACCTACAACGCTCAATCCACCGCGAGGCTGCAGTGAAAGTCACAGCGCTATGGCGAGACGATCGCGGAGCGTCGGCGCTCGAATTCGCGATGACCGCTCCGGTCTTTTTTCTTTTCGTATTTGGGATCATCGAGTTCGGACTGCTGTTTTGGACCCAGCTCGGTCTGCAACACGGGACCGAAATGGCGGCACGCTGCGCCAGCGTCAATCCGAAGCTCTGCCCAGGCAGCAACGAAATCACGAGCTATGCTGCCCAGCAGGCATTCGGCCTGGATCTCCCAGCGCAAACGTTCACCTACTCCACGCCGACGTGTGGCAGTCTGGTCAGCGCAAGTTATGCATTTCAGTTTCCGCAAGTGCTCAATCTCTCGCCACTGACTCTGACTGCACAGGCGTGCTTTCCGAGCTAAACACTGTCCTTTGCGGCTAAGTGCGTACTGACGTCCCGTGGAGAAGCAAGCTAACCGTGTCTGATCATACTCTTGTCCCCGGTCCCCGGTGCCGCGCATGGCTCGTATGGCTTTGGCGGAGTCACCAGCACATTAGGGCCACGCTACCGCCGAGACCCTTTTCTGCTGCTGGCAACTGTGGTCACCGTGAGATTTTTTATCTCTCCGCTGAGAATATTGACGTGCCAAAGCGCCATTGGCCTGCCGGGAGTGATGACCGACTAGCACTACTTTGGCAGATTTGTCGGTCTGGTGAGACAATCAGGATTCCCGAATCGATTTTTCAATGATTCATGGAGGGCGGCTTTTGGAGGGCCGACCATGGCGAACGCGACGTCGGATTGGGAAGACCAGCTCGAGCGTTGGCTGAAGCCATTCCGGGATCGCTTGGGTCATAAGGCCCGGCGGCGGATGTGTCCGCGTTACATTGCGGGGCTGATCGGCCCTGGTGAGCGCAAGAGCATTCAACCGATGGCGGAGCGCTTTGCCGCGGGCGATTACGATCAGCTGCACCATTTCATCGCCGATGGCGTCTGGGATGCGACACTGCTGGAGACAGAGCTGCTCAAGGAGGCCGACCGGCTCGTCGGCGGCGATGATGCGGTGCTGGCTATCGACGACACCGCGGTGCCGAACGCGCACGGTGAAGTGCCGGTGATGATCGAATACCGAACGCCACGATCCAAGCCAGAGATCGCTTTGGCGGAGATTGATCGTGCGATGGCAGCTGGCGTGCGCTTCGGCTGTGTGCTGGCGGACGCGGGCTACGGCCTCAGTGCGCCGTTTCGACAAGGGCTCACGGCACGCGGGCTTACCTGGGCCGTTGGCGTCCCCCGTCATCTCAAGGTGTACCCATTCGGCGTCAAGCTGATCTGGCCAGTTGCAATGCGGGCCGCCCCCGCAAGCGATACATTCCGGACATTCTGTCGAGGGCAGCCGAAGACATGGTCGCCGATTCAAAGTGGCAAACTGTAAGCTGGCGAAACGGGACCAAGGGTCGATTGAAAGCCCGTTTTGCCGCGGTTTGGGCGCGGATTGCCGATGGGCCGCCCCAGCGGATCAAGGATAAGGGCCAGCAGCATCTTCCCGGCGAGGAGGCTTGGCTGATGGGCGAGCACCGGACGTCGGGGGAAAAGAAATACTATCTCGCCAACCTGCCCGCCGCGACAGATCTGCGCACGTTAGCTGCCATCATCAAGGCACGATGGATTTGCGAACAGGCCCATCAGCAGTTGAAAGAGGAACTCGGGCTTGATCACTTTGAAGGGCGATCCTGGCAAGGTCTGCCCAGTCTCCGAGACACGCCGCCCTGGTATGGTGAGCCCTGCCATGCCTCTCCCGAACGGCCACCCTCATGTGTCCGGCGAAAGCCTATCCCGGGAACGTGAATTGACGAGATACGCCTTTCCGCTTTCGGCGACAGCCGCTGCATGTCAACATTGCACTTGTGACGCGGAGGTCCACACATGCAGATTCGGTGGGGCGTCTCCATTGGATCGTTTTTCGTTGCGGGGTTACTCGCGGGGAGCAGCATCGCCGGTGTCGGCGGACGGCAGGAGTCCACAGACAAACAGACGACGCCAACGGTCGACGTCGAACTGGTCATCGCGGTCGATGTCTCCTACTCGATGGATCTCGACGAACTGGCAATCCAGCGGGAGGGTTATGCCCAGGCCATCGTATCGAAGGAGTTCCTCCAGGCGCTGAGGGGCGGTCCGAACGGTAAGATTTCGATCACGTATTTCGAGTGGTCGGCGTCCAGTGATCAGAAGCTGATTATTCCTTGGCGGATGATCGACGGTCCCGAGACGGCCGATGCCGTCGCCAACGAAATCATGCGGACGCCCGTCCGGCGAGGGTCGCGCACATCGATCTCCGGCGCCATCTTGTACGCGATGCCCCTCTTCGACGAGAACCCGAACCGAGGTTTCCGGCGCGTGATCGACATTTCAGGCGACGGTCCCAACAACAACGGCCCGCCGATCACGCCCGCCCGCGACGAAGCACTCGGAAAGGGCATCGTCATCAACGGCCTGCCGATCATGGTGAAGGAGCCATCCTATTCCTCGATGGATATCGAGAATCTCGACTGGTACTACGAAGACTGCGTCGTAGGAGGGCCAGGTTCCTTCGTCGTGACGATCACGGATCGCGACAAATTCAAGGAAGCGATCCGCACGAAACTCCTGCTCGAGGTGGCAGGCAGGACGCCGGGACGTCGGTTGGTGCCGGTCGCGGAGAAGGAGCCGCGCGTAAGCTGCACGATCGGCGAGAAGATCTGGCAGGATCGCTGGGGTCGCTAGGATTGGAGGCTCAGCCCGGATTTTCGAGGCTGAACGTCTCGGACTGTTCGTCATAGGCGAATAGCTCGCCATAGCGGGCCCAAGACACGATCGTCTTGATCGTATCATCTGCATTCTCCTCGGACATGTAGTCCTCGAGCTCATTGCGGAAACGCGCCGCAGGCGCCGTGTGCGAGGGGCGCTCGTCGAGCACGCGGCGGATCAGCCCCATCACCGGCACGTAAGTGACGAGATGCTCGGCGAACAGCTTCTTGCGCGCGTCGGTCTCAAGATGGGCAAAGCGCTTGCCCGCCTCGGTGAGCATCAGGTCGCCATCGCTGAGCTGGGCAAATCGCAGCAGCTGCAGCGACTCGCCAAGATGGAGGATCTCGTCTGCCTCGAACTGGAGCTGGCTCGCAAGAACCGGCAGGTCGGCATGCCCATGATAGGGCGGCGCGGCAAGCGTCTCGATCATGCCCGACAGCACGTTGGACGAGACATGATGCAGCGTCATGCCGATGCCGGTGCCGGGGATGCCCTCGATCGATGGCGCCCTCGGCTCGGCGCGCTGGGTCATGCGGGCATAGATATTGTCGACGAGCTGCCGGAAATAGGGATCGAGCCGGTTGCGCGGATGCGACAGCTCGACCTTGATCTCGGCGGCGACGCGGCCCGGATTGGACGAGAACACCAAGATGCGGTCGCACATCAAGACCGCCTCCTCGATATTGTGCGTCACCATCAGCACCGACTTGATCGGTAGCCGGCCCTCGATCCAGAGATCGATCAGGTCGGTGCGCAAGGTCTCTGCCGTGAGCACATCGAGCGCAGAGAACGGCTCGTCCATCAGCAGCAGGTCGGGATGCACGACCAGCGCACGGGCAAAGCCGACGCGCTGGCGCATTCCGCCCGACAATTCCTTGGGGAAGGCGGATTCGAAGCCGTCGAGGCCGATCAGATCGATCGCCGCCAGCGCGCGCTTGCGCCGTTCGGCGGCATCGATCCCGAGCGCTTCAAGCCCCAGCTCGACGTTCTGAAGCACCGTCAGCCAGGGAAACAGCGCGAACGACTGGAACACCATGGCGACGCCGTTCGGCGGACCGATATGGCAAAACTCCCATTGCCCGGCTCGCGCACAGGCTGGAGGGGGTTCTTGTAGATCCGTTTGAGCGCGGCGAGATCGGTCCTGAGCTGTTTCACGCCGCCTGTCGGATGGGTCTAGAGGGGCTGGTGTCCAAACATCGCGACCGGCCCTATCAGGGCGGCAGGTCTCACAATTGGATCAAGGTAAAGAACCGCAGCCCCCCTGCGAGCACCGGACTGCTCGTGCGACTTTCGTCATCGCGTTATCGACCGTGTCGCCCAACAAGCCGACGTTGGCCGGCACCGAGATTGGTCATCCAACACTGCGATTGGGCATACCGCCGATGGTAGCCGAGCGGTCATTTAGGCCCGACCATAATCGGTGACGGCTCGCCCGCGCTCAAGTTCAATTCCATTGCGGCTTGCTCTTCGGACAGTCGCTTTTCGAGGTATTGCCGTTCAATCTCACTTAGCTTCGTTTTGAGCAGGCGCCGATACCGATCAATGTTGTTTCTATGGGTCCGTAAACGAGCAATTCTTTCTTCGGTCATCGTCCATCTCCCGACGGGCGCGTTGCAATCACTTCCTCAAAAATAAAGAGGTGGCCCCACTATGAACTGGCGATAAATTCGGTCGCCGCAATCATTTGTCTCGATTGCAAGGTTAGTAGTGATGTCTATCAAATCAAGCCCAAACGTGGCGCAAAGGGGGTAGGGACGTATGGAGGGACTGATAGCACTGGGCATTGGAGCTGGAGCGGTCCCGTTCATTGGGCCACTTACGGCTCGTGCGTGTCCGCTATCTCTCGCGCAGCCAAACTAAGCTCCAGCTCTCTGAGGTGCTCGATCAGCCGCTCTACAATCTGCTCGTAGTCAGATGGCGTCAGTGAATGCACGCCGCGTAACGTCAGTTGGTTCTGGAGGATCGTCGCCATCATGGCTTTAACGCTCACGGGGAGCTCGACTGAACATCAGGTCGTCATCAAATTCAATCTGGAGTAGATGCTAAAGATAGCGGACGCACAACGTCCGTAAGATTACGGACAACGCGAGGTGGGAAAACTTTCGCGCCGCACAAACGGGATGATGTGTCGCGTGCGCGCTTTTTAGTCTGTCGAGCTGGTCCGCGGGCAGGGAGGCGCGGCGCTACTTCTTCAACAGTATCCCCATCGTTCGCGCCATTCGCCTTACTGATCCGGCGTGACGGCCCAGCTCGGCTGCTATCTTCGATACGCCAGCTCCTACCCGGGCCAGCTTGAACAATTGCTGGACTTCGCGCTCGGCCCATTGCTTTGGCTTCGGTGTTTTCATGGTGCGGCGCTCACAACCCGCCGACCACTTAAACCAGTGCGCCTGATTGCCAACACTTGGGAAATTTACGGGTGGTGCCTTTCCACAATCACGAAGGTAACTTCCGACGCTGACGAACCACCACGAGGTTCAACCGGTGGCGGCGGCTGTAGCTGCTCGCGAGATGGCCGTGCGCGCGTCCTGATCTGTTGTGCGGTTTGGATCGGATCGGCGTAGGGATAGTTGGCGCGTGGGTGTGGATAGGTCCGCTATTAAGGGTAGATCGGACCCGCCGTATGCGAGCGCCGGACCGCCGCTTTTGACCCATCTGCGACATTCGACAATTCGAAAGAATGATCATGAACTATTCGATCGGCGGAATGGTGCGGACCCAGGCGACGATAGCGTCGAGATCCTGCTCAGTCATCCTGCTGAAATAGCGTTGCCGGGCCATCGGCAGCTTGAGCACGCGGCCGTCGCGGCTGATGCCCTCGGTCAGCGCGCGCTTGAGCTCGCCGTCCGTCCACGCGCCCACACCCCTCTCTTTGTGGGAGGAGATGTTGGCGACGACAACGGAGCCGAAGGGGCCCTTCATCTCGTGACCGCCCTTGCCCCACCAGTTCTTAAAGTCTTGAGTGCCATCGGGTTTGCGGGAGTGGCATTCCATGCAATGCGCGAGGGTGGCGAGATAGAAGCCGCGCTTGACTTGATCTTGAGGGACCGCGTCACCGATTGATGTTTCGGCGCCTGGCAGTGGCACGGGATACGCCGCGGCTTTATAGACCGACGGCGGCATCTCGTTGCTTACCGGCTTGACGGTCTTCAGGTAGGCCGCGATCGCATCGAGATCGCTTGGCGTCAGAATCCTGTAGAAGCCGTAGGGCATCTGCGGCGCAACCGACACGCCGTTCGGTCGCACACCGCTGATCAGCAGTCGCTTGATATCGTCCTCGCTCCAGGCTCCAATGCCTGTGTCGCAGTCGGGCGTGATGTTTGACCCGTGGACAGTGTAGGCCGGTCCGTCCCAGACAATAGATCCGCCGGAAAACCGCCGCTCCATGATGAGACCGCCGGGCCCGCGCGGCGTATGGCAGCCATCGCAGGCCATGACCGCGTTGACAAGGTAGCTGCCGCGCTCGATCGGTGTCTCGGCGGCGGCTCTCGTTGCGGCGGCACACAAAACGGCGAGTACAGCGAAAAAGTAAATCATCGCTCCGGCCCCCCGCGCTTCTAATAAGCGTACTCGCTTTCATACTGCAGCCGGGCGGCTTCGCCATATGTGAATTGGTTCACGTCCGGACAAATGTTTTTGGTCGCCTGTTGGCCCGAATCCGAAGCTTGACGCGGCGCTGAGAAGGTCGGCTTGTCGGGGTAGGCCAGAAGTCACCGGCCCTTGAGCGGGCCGACGCTTTTGACCCATAGCGGGCCTCAGTGAAGCGAAGCCGTCACCACGAAAGATTGCTGCGGGAATGTCAGCTCGCCGTTCGCCAGCATAGCGGGATCGAGGCGAGCCGCCGCGTCATCGGCGACGGCGGCAATCATGCGTTCACGCCCAGGACCATCCTCGCTCTTTAAAAGCGCAGCCATCGGGGTCGCCGTGAGCTGGAAGCGGACGTAATCCAGCGCTGAAGGAAAGCTAATTTGCTTGGATACAGTCGCAACATTGACGTCCTCAAAGCCAGCCTGCCGCACCCAGTCGCCGAGGTCTTCGGCAGCGCAGGAAAGATGCTCGGAGCGTTTCGTCCGTGAGGACTGAGGTCCGAGAAAACTGTCGAGTGCCTGCACGAAAGCATGCGCGGCGGGCGTTTGCTCAATGGCGCTGTAGACGCTGAGCCCGACGCGACCTCGCGGCTTGAGGACCCGGGCCATCTCTCTGAGAGCCAGCGGTCGATCAGGGAAAAACTGCAGTCCGAGTTGGCAGAGCACGACATCGAAACTATGCGCCTCGAATGGCAAGTCCAACGCACTCCCTTCGATCCACTCGACCTTGGTCGATTTCGTCCGAGCCACAGGTCTATGCCAACCAACCTCCCGACGTGCCCCCGTTCATCCAATAGCCGCACCACGACGCCGGTTCCGCAGGCGACATCGAGTACGCTTTCCCCCTTTGTCGGTCTGGTACGGTCAAGCAGATCCTTGGCCCAAATCGACGTGATGGCGGGGACGAGATAGCGCTCATAGAGCTCAGGGGCGCTGGCATCCATCTGCCAATGTTCACGCGCTGCCATGACAACTTCCGAAAATGCCCAGGGTGAAAACGCCAGAAAAGCAATGCCAGAAAAGGAATGAGAAAGTTATACCTGTGCTGGCCGATATGACCAACCGGCACAAGGTCTCCGAAAACTCTGCTTGTGGCCGATATTGTTGCAAAAGTCTTTTTGGGGTGGCGAACGAAAATTCTTAGGGCCGCTGATGCGATTTGTGCGCGGCGATGTGAGGGGACCATATCGTTTCATCCAAAATCGATCACGGACCTCCGTAGTGGCGCTGAAAAGCGGCGCAGCAGCAGAGAGGTCTCAAGATCGACTTTGGCGAGATTTTTGGGGTCGCTCGATTTTCGACATTTGCAACAATATCGGCCCTTTACCGACATTCGAACTGCATCGCGCGAGCCATGTGGTGGCAAGCGTTTCAAAAAAATGCAGTGGTACTGTCCCTTTGACCCCCAAATTCATGATGATAGTGTCGTAACCGCGGTCTGTCCGGGAGGACACAATGGGATGGTTTGACCGGCTGTTTGGAAGGACGTCGGCGCCTGCTACCCGACTCTTTGGGAGATTTAGGCGGAAATCACGGGCACCGACAGATCCTGATCTTCTGAAGATTGCCAAAGACCGAAAAAGGCATATTTCGCGAAGAGCCGTGAGAGATGAATATAATCGGCTGCTTTTGGAGAAGTACGCGCACGACAAGTCCTGATTTTAATTCCATCCGGTGGTCCCACTACGTGCCAGCGAAGCTCTTCATCTCGGCGGCTTCTTTCTCGTCTCGCTTATTGGCCGTCAGCGGGACAGGCTGACTGCCGCCATCGAGAGCAGCCGTTGCCGTCCACGGGACGCTCACATGAAATCTCCCTCCCGCCAGTTAGCTTGAAAATATAATCCTGCCGGCCAATGTCGTCATTGCCGCTAAGGTTCTGAGCCATGAAGCGATGGCGCTACGTCAGTATCAGCAGCATGGTTATCGCCGTGGGTCTGGTGTGTGCCGGGGCCCTGGTGGTCGGTCGATCGCACGTGCCGTCAGACGCCATAGCGTCATCGGTAACGCGTACTCCGGAGCTTATGGAGCGTGCGTGGCAACTGCCCGCGGCAGCTACATTCCAAAGGCACGTTGACTGGCAGTCAAATGGCTCTCGCTGCGGACCTGCAGCTGTTGCGAATGCCTACCGCTCGCTTGGCGAGGCGGCAAGGACGGAGGGCGAGGTGTTGGCCGGTACATGGAGCTGCTGGACAGGCGTATGCATCATGGGTCTCACGATCGACGAGCTTGCCAAAGTCGCCCAGGACCAACACGAGCCGGAAAGTCACGGTCTTACGCGATCTCAGCGAGAACCAGTTTCTGGAGCATCTGCGTCGCTCCAACGATCCGGGCCGACGCTTCATCGTGAATTTCGATCGCGCTCAAATTTTTGGTGCTGGTAGCGGACATCATTCCCCAATTGGGGGCTATTTCGAAGCCGAGGACCTTCGTTTTCGTGCTCGACGTCAATTTCAACTTCCAGCCATGGCTGGTCGAGCGGAAGCGGCTGTTCGACGCTGTAAATACGTTCGACGGCGATAAGAAGCGGGGGCTGCTGTTCATAGAGTAATATGCCACTGCATGTCGCCTATTGTGAAGGGTTTCGGATGCCGGCCCCATGACGGTGGGGCCGCGCGCACGGGGCCGGCGTCCGAAAGCCTCCAAGGGAGATGCTATGGGGCGGCGACGAGGATATTGCATCCATTGTTGCTGATGAACCGATGGAGCGCCCCATGCAGAAGTTGAACGATCTGAGCCGATCCCCGAGCCCCCTCGACCCGAATGGCACGCTGATCGCCGTTATCGAACTGAGCCTGTCGAGCTGGCTCGTCGCCGGCATCGTGCCTGGCGTCGAGCGCCAGCCATTGAAGAAGCTCGCGGTCGACGAGAGCGCATTGCTGAAGTTGCTGCATCGATGGCGAGAGGAAGCGGCGAAGGCCGGGCATCGGATCAAACGCATCGCCGAGGAAGGCAATGCGCAACCTGCGACTTCTCTCGGCGGGTCGGAGGCCGCTGCCGGCGTCGGAGGCACGACCGACAACGGCGGCGGCCTCGATGTGGAGATCGAGGAGTACGGCGAACTGCTTGCGGCGATCGGGCGCTCGGCGGAGGACGATAAAAGAATCAGCGTCCACGAAAGCGGTCATGCTCTCGCCGCTCGGCTGCTCGGGAAGCCGCTCGGCGGAGCGACCATCGCCCCCGATCCGAACGGCAACTATGGCGGCCTTGTTTGGGGGCCGCGCCACCGTGTTGCGTATGGAAAGCATGATGATCGGGATGATGTGCCGGAGCTTTGCGATACGTTGCGCGATCTGATGCCGCAAGACGGCGAACCGCGCGATGCTGCCGCCGATGTCTACCTGCACGTGTTGAACCGTTGCATCGAACTTGTCGCGGCCTCGGTCGCCGAGCGCATGCTGCTTGACGGCGAACCTGTGCCTTCCGTCAGTGACATCGAACATACGATCAAGTACGCGTCGATGATTTGTCGGTCGGCAGAAGCGGTCGAGCGGTTTATCCGCCTCTGCGAGACCATGGCCGATGATCTGTTGCGGCCTCACAGGGATGTTCTCGGTGCACTTGCGGCCGCGTTGCGCATTCGTCGCACGCTGGACGGTACCGAGATCGACAAGATCATCTGGGACTTTGAGGCGCACAAGGCGTTGGCGGCTGAACACCGGCGGCGCGCAGACTGGCGCAAGGCCGAGGTGGAGGCCGAGCGCTTCCGGGCGCAATGTGTTCATATCGCTGCCGCAGCCTTGTCATCGTCTGTACCAGATCGGATGCCGTGATCGGCGACATTTCGATCGGATGGCGCGGCGGAGGTACCCGGCCTGATGATCTTGAAGGGCCCCGACGTGCAATGCGTCGGGGCTATTGTCGTGCCCAGGGCCATCAAGCTCCAACTGAGACTTGCAGCGCGACGACTGATCGCTGGCCTACTTGCCATCCTTGGGGCTTTGATCAGACGACCAACTCAATTGAAGGTATGAAACCTCAGCTTTAACGAACCATCCGCTTGGCGTTCAAAGACGTGCATGGCAAGTCCACTAAAGGGAGCCGGTTTGCCGTCCTTGTCCTTGCCCGTAGCGCTCCACTTGGCTGTGCCGACGACGACCTTGTCGTTTCCGCCCGCGTCGATAACCTCCAGCTTGTGGCCAGTCACACCATTCGCGAAAAACCCGGCAAAGAACTTTTCGATCTCCGCTGGGCCTGACGCGACTTCGTGCGTCGGCGGCAGCACCTTGGCGGTCGGGACATAGTTGGCAGCGACGGCCTTCGCGTCCTGTTTGTTGAATGCGGCATCAAAGGTGGCGTAGGCTTTCTCGACGTCGGTCTTGGCGTCTGCGCCGAGCGCTATCGCCGGAGCGGCGGTGAGCAGACAAAAGGCTAATGCTGATGCTTGAATAATGCGCATGGAAACCTCCTCTCTTGGGTTGGCGCATACAGTATCGAGGGATGCACCCTCAATTGCTGACTCCTCGGCCGGGTGCTTCCGGCGCCGAGGGATTATCGATTGGTGGCGTATGAATAATTGGTCATGTCAGGAAGCCTCTCGAACGGCCAGCCGGACACCGTAAGGCTGACGGAGATTTCACCAGCGGAGCGCGACCGCGCTCCCAACTTCCAGTTCAGCGAACTTAAGGCGAAACGTAAGTAACCCAAAAGCCTAAATGAGATTACAGTATTTATACGGGCCGTTGGTGCTGCAACGGATCATCTCTCCAGACACCGGGTTTCGAATTTGGAACAGCTGAAATCTCGCGGCGGCGCGAACATGCTCTCCCTGTCATAGCTCGCGCTCCATCGCCGGATGCAGCCGGTTCTTAGCCCATCCGGCACGCGGCGCGAAAGAGATCGGGGCTGATCTCGCCCCGTTCGAACGGATTGACGAAGACGCCCTCCGGCCGCCGCGCAAGCAGCCGTTCCAGATTGCCTTGCGAAGATAAATGTGCAGCTTCCGCAGATCGTCGCCACCTTCGGCGAGGATGTCGAAGGCGCAGAACTGCACTTGCTCATCATGCTTGCGCGAGTGCAGCGCGTTGAAGTCGGAGATGCCATCGACGCCAAGCACAACCGCTTCGCCATCGAGCACGAAGTGCTTCTGGCGGACCTTGCAGACGGCCTCGGCGATCCAGGGATAGCGGTTGGCCCAACTGTAGCCGCCGCGCGTGATCAGGCGGACGCGGTCGCCATCGCGCTCCAAACGGAGGCGATAACCATCATACTTCACTTCGTGGAGCCAGTCCGGGCCGCCGGGACCGTTGTGCCCCTAATCGGCAGGCAGAACTCAAAGGTGCGACGCATGGGGCGCAGATAAGCATCCGTCCACGAAATTCCATTGAGCGACCTTAGTCGCCACCCCGGTGGTGATGCTCATGCTCGTGTCCCCCGGAGCTTCGCCCGGCGGACCTCGCAATTGCGGTCGATGTCAGGGACGTTGAGAGTAGATGCTCCAACAGCACGAGTTTCCTCGTCATCACCTCCAGTTTGGCAAGCGCGTCGGCCGCATTCTTTCCTTCGCAAATCAGCGCCGCGACGAGCTCGACCTGCTCGGCGATCCTTTCCTTAAGCTGCTCGATGCCTGCGCTCCCGCTCAAAAGGTCCCCAAGATAAAGCCCGAGGTTCCCAGCCCAACATATGTTAAGGAACGGGCCCAGTGCGAAGCGCGCTAATCACTCCGCCAGCTTCCCTCTAGAATTGGAACTGCTCCGGAAAGGAATTATTGTTCCATCATCACCGGCCGATGGCATTCTTTGTAGGCGTCGGTGGCTGAGAGACCAATCGCGCTCCCGCCTGCATAAGGGGAAAGGAGCGCGACATGAAGCAACCTCCCCACGTTACAACCGCTGAAGAGCGATTTGCCGACGCGGCGACGCGATTGCGGGAACAAGCCGAGAAGCTACCGCCAGGGCATGAGCGAGATGTTATGCTCCGAAAGGCCAGTTTGGACGAAGCAGCCTCCCACATGTTCGAGTGGCTGAATTCGCCGGGTTTAAGACCGCCGACCTGAAACCGACGGCGCGAACGGGCGTTGGGCCATATGGATGACAAAGAGCTGCAAGCCCGCAGTGAACAGGCTCTCGTGGTCGTGACGTTCAGTACAGCAACGCTGATCGCGTGCGTCACCTTGTTAGTTTCTCAATTGTAAGGCCGCCTCAGTTGGCGGCCTCTTTCTTGATCAGCCGCACGTATGTCCCGCTCTCGTGCAGCTCAAGCCAGCCGCGCTCGACCGCCATCTTGATGCCGGCGCCGAACTCCGGGCCGCTGCCGCCGTGCTGGTACATGAAGGGCGCGTTGATCTTCTCGATATGGATGCGGCCGTTTTGTACGGGGTCGGTGGTAGCGGTGAGTTCGACGAGCTTGCTGGCGGCGGTTTCGGGGTCTGCGTAAGGACGTTTGTCGGCATACTTCATGGGACTGTGGATATGCTGAGTCGTCACCTTACACTAGGTGCAGCCTCGGACTTGTCCTGCCTGTTGGTGTTCATCGGGCGGCCGCCCTCTCTCCGCATCTCCGTGCGTCGTATTTCCGCGCCGTCCAATCGCTCTGTTGCCGCCACGCCTCAAAATCTGCCGGTTCGCTTGGATAGAAACACAACCCACGCCGCCGAGAACGCAGCGCGCGCGCTCTCGAAGCTGGCGGCCGTGCCGGACGTGCATTCGCCGGGACGTGATCCGGGATAGAAGCCGCACCGCCATTGCCATGGATCGCTCTCGGCCGGATTACCGCTGCGGATGCTGATGCTCCCGACGTGGGTATCGCCGTAGCAGATCGGCCAGCTTTTCTGACGAGCGTTACGGTCCCGACGGCCGGTAAAATGTGGCATGGCCCAATGAAAGCGCCGGGCGATGCCGCGGGATAATGCTAATGTATTGGGATCGGGTCAGCGCTGGACTGCTGGGCCTCGTGGGTGGGGAAAGGTCCGCTGTCAGCAGTGCACCGGACCTGTCTCGTGCGAGCGTGGGACGACCGCTGATGACCCAATTCGGACTTGGTTCGCGATGGCGATCCGAAAATGAATTTAAGCGCTTCAGTCTGAGTTTTTGCTGTATCCTATTGGGCCTTCGAGCTCCGCAACATTTGGGAGGAGGTTAGGATGAACAAGTCCTCTGTCGCCGCCACTTTGATCGCGTTGGCAAGTTCTGCGATGGCTCAAGATGCGATGAAGGTGGTCAAGCCCGATGGGCTGACGTGGATAGAGCATCCGGTCTTCAGGGGCGTGCAAACCGCCATCTTGATCGGTGACCCAGCAAAGGCCGAGACGATCGTCCAGCGGGTGAAATTCCCGCCGAATTATAAAGTTCCGCCGCACACTCATCCCTATGCCGAGGTCGTCACCGTGATGAGTGGCAGCTTTGGGAACGCCATGGGGGAAAAGTTTGATCCCTCGAAAGGCGAGATATTGAAGCCGGGCTCCGTCTTCGCGCTGCCGGCGAAGCACCCCCATTATGTTTGGACGACAAACGAAGAAACGATGGTCCAAATTGTATTCACCGGGCCGGGGGGCATCGTGTTCATCGATCCAGCCGACGATCCGCGCAAGAAGTAAAAACGAAGCGCCGAAGCATAAAAAGAGGCCGCCTCAATCGGCGGCCTCTTTCGTCATTCCGGCACAGGCGCGATGTCGGCTGTTGTGCAGGTTTTCGGATGCCGGCATGCCGAGACCATCCCCACGCTCGGACAGCCGGCGCCCGAAAAGCGGCAAGGCACGAAATCGCGGGATGTGGGGCACCGACTGTGCAGCGGGTGCTATGGGGATTTGGCTTCGGCGTGAGTGTTGCGGAAGTTGAGCTGATGGTGGCGATCGGATCGCTTTAGCTCGAATCTTGGGCGTGCGTGCTGGCGCGAGCGAGCGGATCGCAGGTTGCTCGACAGGATTTGCGGCGCGATCACGGGCCAGTCTTGCTGATCGGCGCAAGTGGATGTGCTGCCGGGCGAGAGCCGGCCAAAATGGTGCGCTTCGGTGCGGTGCTGGATCAGCGATGACAGCATCATGAGGTGTCGATCCTGATCGCGGCCGGCGTGGGCGTGGGTCGGTGCTTTGGCTCGCTGCCGCGCGCGAAGGTCTCGATGACGAACATGCGTCCGCCGCAGCAGGGGCACGGTCGTGGCAGCATGCGGGGTTCGTCGGCCGCTGGGGCCTCTGAGGCATTTTGCTGTTCGGAGCGGATCGGCACGGCGAGCAGTTCGCGCGCCCGCGCGATGTTGGCGGCGCGGCTGCCACTGGCCAGCAGTCCGTAGTGCCGGATGCGGTGGAAGCCCCCGGGCAGCACGTGCATCAGGAAGCGTCGGATGAACTCGCGGGTCGACAGCGTCATGGTCTGATAGCGGCCAGGCCCCTCGATCCGGTAATTCTTCCACCGGAAGGTGACGCCGGTGTGGTCGGCCGCGATCAGGCGGCGATTGGAGATGGCGACCCGGTGGGTGTAGCGCGACAGATAGGCGAGCACGGCCCTGGGGCCGCCGAATGGCCGCTTGGCATAGACCACCCCATCGATCTTGCGCAGCGGCGCCAGATACGCCTTGAAGGCTCTGATGTTATCGAGGCGGGCGTGGACGCCGAAAAACTTGAGACGTCCGGCCCGGTGGGCGGCGACGAGCTTGGCCAGGAACAATCCCCGGAACAGGCACGAGAGAACCTTCACGGGCAGGATAAAGTCTGTCCTGCACGGTACCCACCGCGTGCCATCAATGGAGATGCCGCCGCCCGGCACGATCATGTGGACATGGGGATGATGCGTCAGCGCCGAGCCCCAGGTGTGAAGCACCGAGGTGATGCCGATGCGGGCGCCGAGGTGCTTGGGATCGGCCGCGATGGTAGTCATGGTCTCGGCCGAGGTCGTGAACAGGATGTCGTAGATCACGGCCTTGTTCTGATAGGCGATGTCCGCGATGGCGGCCGGCAGCGTGAACACCACATGAAAGTACGGCACCGGCAACAGATCGGCCTCGCGCGCGGCGAGCCATTCCTTGGCAGCGGTGCCCTGACACTTCGGACAATGGCGATTACGACAGCTGTTGTAAGCGATGACCGTGTGCGGGCAATCTTCGCAGCGCGCCACATGGCCGCCGAGCGCCGCCGTGCGGCAGCGCTCGATGGCCGACATCACCTTCATCTGGTCGAGGCTGACGTGACCGACATTGGCACGACGCCACGCCGCTCCGTGGTCGCGGAAGATATCCGCGACCTCCAGCACCGGGCGAGACATGACCGCTGGCCGCTACGTCGGCGGCTGGTCTTTCCTGTTCTTCTTCGGCTTCTTGCAAGGCTGCGACAGCAGGTCGAGCGGGCTCTTGATGCCAGCGATCATGCCGGTGGCGACGCGGGCGTAGCGCGCCGTCGTGTCCAATTTGTCGTGCCCCAGTAGTCACGATTCATAATGCACCTCGGCTAACTCATTGAAAGTCAAGGACCCGCTGCGTGGTATTTTGTGTTAGCGGAGGCTTCCGACGCTTTCCCTTGGCGAAACCTGCCAAGTCCTCGGCCCTGATCACCCAAGGCGCGCCCGCGCAAGCTTGTCGGCCTTTGATGTCGCCGCGGCGGAGCATACGCAAGGCCGTCATGTTGCAGACGCCGATGAGTTTTGCTGCCGCTTCGAGCGTAATTTCGCCGCGCTCCGCCCACTCGCCGTCGCGGAAGACGGCGATGTCGTGGTGATTGCGGAAGCCGCACACGCGCTCTTGCGTCCAGGCATTGCCGTGCCCGGTCTCCACGCCAGCGCGATTGAGCAGGCGCGCGATCTGCCGATCGGGCATCAGCCGCGCCAGCTCACGCACGAGTGCGATCGTGTCGTCGGGGATGCGTGGATTGTGCCGGCCGGCCGCATTCAGTCGCTGTTTGACTTGCAGTTGGGTATGATCGCCGCCTTGCCAGTGCAGGACCGCATGGATGATTGCGCCGTCCCTGCGCACGACGATCTCCGTGAGTGCCGCGCGAAGGATACGCTTGCGCGTTGCGGCGGTTGCAGCGGGATGCAACCAGGCGCGCTCCAGATCAGCACCGAGCGCCACCAATTGCTGGCGCTCCGGCTCACCGAACGGCGGCGGACGGCGCGCAATCAGGGCGGCGATCTCTCCTTCAAGCTTTGCGACAGCCTGCAATGCCTCGTTCCAGCGGCGCTCCAGCTCGCCGGCGACCAGCCGGTTTGCCGGGTCGACGGCGTCGTACTGTCGGCGCGCGTGCGCGGCTTCGTAGCGCGCCTGCTGCAGCGACAGCTCCAGCTGGCGCTCGGCCGCGGTCGTCGTGCTCGATTGCGCCTTGATCGCTTTGAGTGCTGCCTCGGCGCCGAGCGGCTTCAGCACGCGCAGGACCTCGTTACTGATCGCTGCGTCGATGCTCAAGCCGCTGATCGAAATGCAGCGCGCGGCACCGTGGTTCGTACGCGCACCGTAGCAATTGTAGCGGCCGATCTTGCCGCTGTAGTGCACATGGAGCTTGCGGCCGCAGTGGCCGCATCGCAGCAGTCCGGGCAGCAGCAACTCGCCTTTACGAGCTGCTCCGCGAGCGAGTGCGCTGCTCATGCCGGTCGCATTGTTGGCGATCACCTCGAGGTTGTGCTCGAACTCGTCCCAGGTGATGTAGGCCGCGTGGTGATCCTTGATCAAGACATCCCATTCCGCCATGGGCTTTTGCACACCACGCCGGACATGCTTGCGTCCACCTTTGACACTCACACGGCTCGTCGTGCGCCCGAACGCGTAGGCACCTGCATAGATCGGATTGGTCAGGATGTTGTGCACGATGTTGTAGGCCGGCAGTCGCCACACGACGCCGTGCGCCTCTCCTTGGCGCGACTTGACCGGCAGCTCGATGCCCTCCTCTCTCAGCCAGATGTGCACCTGTCTAGCACTTTGCAGCTCGGCGAACTTGGTGAAGACCAGCTGCAGGGCGTCCTGCACGCGTTTGTCCGGATTCTTCTCTATGCGATCGCGACCGATCTTCACATAGCCGGCGGCGACACCGAGGACCAGCGCGCCGCGGCGCGCCTTCTGCTTCAGCGCTTCCTGCGAGCGGTGGCGGAACATCGAGAGTTCAAGCTCGCTCATCGTGCCCTTCATGCCAAGCAGCAGCCGATCGTTGGGATGGCGAGGATCGTAGATTCCGTCCTCGTCGACGATGAGCGTGCCGACCAATCCACAGAACTCGATCAGCGTATGCCAGTCGCGGCCATTACGGGCAAGACGCGACGCCTCGATCGCGAGCACAGCGCCGACACGGCCGTCGCAGATCGTTGCAAGCAGCCGCTCGAAGCCGGGACGCGCGATGCCGCCGCCGGACCGGCCGAGGTCGTCGTCGATGACTTCGACGTTGCTCCAGCCAAGCTGCTTGGCGCGATCGACGAGGCCGTATTGGCGCCGTCGGCTCTCATGATTATGCGCGAGCTGGTCTGCTGTCGATTGCCGGATGTAGACGCAGGCGTTGCGGGCGAGATGCTCAGTCGTGATTTTGGTCATCGCCGCTCCCCCCGCTTGCCGCCTTTGCCAGCGCCGCCGCGATCTCGCGCAGCAGCACCTCGATGACCATCGCGAGCTCGCTCTTTTGAGCTGCACGCAGTTCGACGCACGGTCGCTCGGCCTCGAACAGGCTTGGCTGGAAATTCTCGGATCGCTGCGTCATTCTCTAGTCGCTCCGTTTTTGATTCGGACGCCAGAAAGCCTAGAAGCGCATCGACCTCGTTGCGTAGGGAGCGAAGAACATTCAGGGGAAAATGCGGCTCAACGCTGATCTCGAATCGGGACGCAGCCTCGTCAGTCATCCACGCCGGAAGGCAGGCAAAGGTGCCGTCAAGTTGGTGAACAACGAGAAACGCGGCGCCACCTCGCTCAAGCCGCCGCCTGACACCTACCGTCTCCCCGAAGCGAGGATGAAATCGGTAAGTGATGCGTGCTTCAGCCTGTTGTTCGCGGGCAGTATGTCGCCCTTCCGAGCAGCGCCTGGATGACGCGAATATCGGTGCCACGTTCAAGGAGATGGGTGGCAAAGGAGTGTCGAAGCGCATGGAGCGTTACGCCCTTGCGGATTCCGGCCGCATCGGCCGCCTCATGGAACAGGCGGTTGAGTTGGCGGGTTGTCACCGGCTTACCGGGCTTGCGGCCGGGAAACAGCCAGCGTTCCGCCACGGGCGTTGTGGAATCGTAACTCGGCGGGCGCGTCTTCCACCATTGGCGCAGCAGGTCGAGCGTGTCGGGCGACAGCATGACATTGCGGTCCTTGCGGCTCTTGGACTGCTCGACCCGAATGATCCTCTGCGCGCTATCGATGTGCTTGACCTTCAGCCTGACCACCTCGCCGGCGCGCAGGCCGCAGCCATAGCCGAGACTGAGCAGCACGCGCACCTTGAGGCTACTCGCGACCGCGAGCAGGCGCCGGGTCTCGTCCTGGCTCATCACCAGCGGAATCTTCTGCGGCTCACGGAGGTGATAAATCTCGGCCGCAAGATCCAGTCGCCGCAACGTCACGCGAAACAAGAACCGCAACCCGGTCATGATGCGGTTGCGATTGCAGATGCTCGCGCCCGTCTCGGCAAAGATGCAGTTGAAACCGGCGGATATCCTCCGCCGTGGCCGTGTCCGGGGACTGCTTGAGAAACCTAGCAAACCGCTTGCAGCTGTGAATATGACCCCTCTGCGTCCCCGCGCAGAGCTTGCGTGCATTCATGTCCTCGATCATGCGCTGGCGCAACGGGCTGACCGTAACCGTACTCATGGGCAACTCCTGTCTTGGATGAGGTTGACGACACCCTCGATCTTCAAGACAGGCCGACCGGCCGGCTACCGATGATCTCTCATAGGTTCCCGCACCCTCGGCTAAGCCCCCCGCTTCAGCGGGCTATCGCGCAGCGATTTAGTGGTGTGCTGGGCATGTTCAGTAACTTGGAGGTGAAAGTCCTCTACCCAACCTGATGGAGGTGAAGGGTTAGTGACAACGCAAGGGCTATCGCCGCGAGGCGAGGTCTGAAGGAAGCGTAGAGCAAACGTGCGAGTCGATGGACAAGAACCGGATACAAGGCGCGAGCGTCGGACGAGCGGGCCACTTACCGCGAAGTCCATATCCATCAAGGATGCGAAGCGTAGATCCGGCGACCTGTGCACGGAAAGTAACTGAACTTACCCCAGGAGATCTGCTCTGTGTCGCTTCGGCGACTGAGAATGCCGCGAGGCATCCTGACCGCGGGGCAGAAGTCAGCAGAGGGCGTATTAGGTCATGTCGTCGGCAAGGCTAGTGAGGCACTCCGTCGCCGAAAGGTGGAGGCAACAGATAGGCTGAGCCGGGAACGATGGCTGAAGGCCCGAACGAGAGGAGAGGCAAGTAGGACATGAATCTCGAGAGCGACAAGCGGCTGAACATCCAGTTGAGACTGGACTTCTCATCGGCGCCGACGGGTGAAGCCCGGCAGGCGGGAGGGGGAGACATCGAATCGCTCTCGGTGGCGAATGAGCCCGAACGCCCAGCCGACACGCGTCGGATCATGGAGGAGGTATGTGAGCGAAAGAACCTGAAGGAAGCATTGCGGCAAGTGAGGAGCAACAAGGGCAGCGCCGGCGTCGATGGGATGACCGTTGATAAACTCGGTGACTACCTGAAGCAGCACTGGCCGGTCATTCGGGAGCAATTGCTGAACAGGACCTACGAACCGAAACCGGTGAGACGGGTGGAAATCCCGAAGCCGGATGGCGGAGGGATGCGAAAGCTTGGCATCCCAACCGTGCTGGACCGCTTTGTCCAGCAAGCGGTGATGCAGGTTCTGCAGCGGCAATGGAATCCGACGTTCTCCCAATACAGCTATGGGTTCCGACCGCGTCGGTCGGCTCATCACGCCGTGGCTCAAGCGCAGCAGTACATCGCGCAAGGCTACGGATGGGTGATCGATCTCGATTTGGAAAAGTTCTTTGATCGAGTCAATCACGACAAACTGATGGGCCAGATCGCCAAGCGCGTCGGGGACAAGCGGCTGTTGAAGCTCATCCGGGCATTCCTGAATGCCGGGGTGATGGAGAACGGACTGGTCAGCCCCAGCGTGGAAGGAACTCCGCAAGGAGGACCGCTTTCGCCACTGCTAAGTAACCTCGTACTCGACGAACTCGACCGCGAACTGGAGCACCGGGGACACCGCTTTGTCCGTTATGCGGACGACTGCAACATCTACGTTCGCAGCGAACGCGCGGGTCAGCGGGTGATGGAGAGCACACAAAAGCTCAAGCTCAAGGTGAATGAGGCGAAGAGTGCGGTGGCACGACCGCAGGAACGAAAGTTCCTCGGGTTCAGCTTCACGGCTGGTCCATGCATCAAGCGCACGATCGCGCCGAAATCGCTGGAACGGTTCAAGCAGCGAATCCGAGATACTACGCGAAGGGCCAAGGGCGTCAGCATCAAGACGACAATGGAGGAACTGGCCAAGTATATGCGGGGCTGGCGTGGCTATTTCGGCTTCTGCGAAACGCCCGAGGTGTTGATCGCCCTCACTCGTTGGGTCCGCTTGCGATTGCGGGCCGCTCTTTGGCGCCAATGGAAAACACCAGGACGTCGTCGAGCAGCACTCATCGCGCTGGGAGTCTCGGGGGAATTGCGCAACATGGCCGGTAGCGGCCGTGGACCCTGGCACCTCGCCCGGAGCAAAGCCCTCTCTGTTGGACTCTCCAATGCCCACTTCAAATCGCTCGGGTTCCTGTCCTTGATCGAAGCGCGTTAGCGTAACTTCTCGAACCGCCGTATACGGACCCGTACGTACGGTGGTGTGGGAGGGGTGGAGCCGCAAGGCTCCCCCCTATCCCGATCTCTGGCCCATCTGCGACATGGGCAGGTTCAGCCGACCAGCTGGCAGTGCCCGCCGATGACAGTACCGTCGCGTTTATGCGCCTTAAGCGTGCCGTCGACGCGTTTGATGAAACCTTGCCAGACAGCGGTCGGGTCGAACAGATGTTGCCAAATGTTGCCGAGCGTAAGCGCCGTCTCAAAGAACAAGTGCGTATCCGTGACGTGGACGGCCAAATTGCTTCCGAATGTCCGAGAGTGCATCGTCCCCTCGTCCAGATTAACGGTGACCTGTTCCCCGTTTATGTAGACCGAGTTGCGCTCGCCGCCCGTAAGGCCCCGCGCCCAGCATTTCAGATCGATCGTCTCGGCATGTGCAGCCGCTGCAGCTAGCAGCGCTACGACGATGATTGTTGCTTTCAGCTTCACAGTTATCTTGTCGCTTTGTGACGGCCCTGCCGGGGGTTCGGACACGGCAGGACATTCGATGACTTTGCCGAAATTTCGGTGTCGCCTTCGAAGGATGTGCAGAGGACTCAATCGTTCAGAGATGAGCACGCGGCAATAGCCATCCCATGATCTTCTGATACGGATCGCGACGACTGCGGACGAATGCGTTCTCGTTCTGCTGAGCGGCGGTCCTGGCGAATTCAGAAATCCCCTCCATAGACTGCCGTTTATCCTTCGGAAGCTTCGCCCATTGGCGAATGATCTTCCGGCGGGCTTCGCGTTGCTTTTCCCTTACGTCAGGCATCGGGACGCTCCTTGAAGAGGATTATTCCGGTCGACTAGTATTGTTTGGGCTCACTAGAACTTCAACGTCCAATCAAATACTCTTAGCCCCTCTGATCGTGCAGCGCTATACACGGGAGCTAGTCTCATATTGGCTTTGCAGGCCCACCGCCCTAGAATTGCGGCGATCGCAGGACGGGCGAAATGCAGTATGTTTGCGACGCGCCGAAGGGCAAGACCTGGTTCCGTATCGAGACGGAAGGTGAAGCGATGTATGAGTCGCGCCTGATGAACCACACAGTCGAGAAATATTTCCGCAACGAGCGGGAGAAGGCAGTCCAGTCCTGGCGTCCGGAGCGGCCCAACGCGATCGAGCGCGACATCGGCCTCGAGGCCCATGTACAGCGAGAGATGCCGGTTTTCCTCACGTTGCGCGACAGGGAGGGCAATGCACTGGCTACAGCGATGCTGCCACCGGGTGGCAAGGATCGCGGCAGGTTCCGGATCATCATCGTTGCCGCATCCAATGCCGATCCTTATCCTGAGCAGGACGCGGCCATCGCTGCGCTGGGAGCGCATTTCGGTCTCACACTCGATCGCCACCGCTGCTTCCCTTACGGCCGCTAAGAAGCCTGACAAGTATCGCGCTGGATTGGAGCGACGTCGGCTCATGTGCCCAAGGCGGGCATAGGGCCTGCGCCTCCGATGACCGCTTTCGAGCGTAAAGCGGAAATCCTTGTGGCTGGACCGTCAGCCTGGCGGTCCTATGAGTACGCGCCCTAATTAATGCACTGCCGGACCCAATAGCCGCCGCTTACTCGTATCCATTGGCACCGGCTGGGCGGTGGCTCCTTGATGATGGGCCATCCGTGAATGTCGATGTTCGTCGGCGCGGTGATGCCGCGCCAGAAGACTGCATTCGCTTCTGAGGAACGGAAAAGAAGGGCCGCTGCAAAGCAGGTAATGGCAACGCAGATCAGCAGGAAGCGGTGCATTTGTTTTATCCGCTGAGACACAAAAACCTGACCAATGCTATGCTAGGTCCGGGATTAAGCCAAGGCGCGAAAATTTTCAGGCAAATGCCTCTTTGACGCGATCAATCGATGGATGAGAGCGGTTCTTCACCTTGATCCAATAGCGGCAACGGCCCGCTTCATACGGCCGGTCGCGGCGTTTTGACACCAGTCCCTCAAGACCCATCTTGCACGCGGCGCGGAATAGATCAGGCCCAAGCTCGCCACGTTCGAATGGATTAACGAACACACCTTCGGGACGCCGGCTGCTATCTTCGATACGCCAGCTCCCGCCCTGGGGCTTCGCAAGATGCGAGGCATTCATGAACCCTCTTTCGGCGAGCGACGTGTTCCTTACGGTCGCGGTTATGAGCACGACGTTCCTGATTGAGATCGGGTTTTTCATCCTGATCGGAATGTTCTGAAATAGCGCGCTATTGGGGTGGTGCGCAGCGGGTGCGAAGGTCTAGTTTTCCTCGAACTTGATGGTTGAGACCGGCCATCTTCCGTCATGGCCTTTGATCGAAATCCGAAGCCCGTGCAATTCATCCAGCCAAACGTTCTCCACCGTACCTGCCTTTCCATCGGTGAGGACGACGGCTTTGCCGATCAATTCAGATTGCGCCTTACCGTACTCGCTCAAAATCTTTGACGCACGACGTTTCTCCGATGGCATTGCTCGTCCATATTCGGCCGGCCCATCTGCGGCTCAACGGCGACGTTTATTCCAATGCTCCGCATCGGGAACGATTGACGGTGTGCGCTCCAATTCGCGAAGCCGGTCGATTTGCGTTTTGAGGCGCGCCGGCAGTTTCGGCTCTGGCTTCAGCAACGCGCGTAGCCTCTCGCCGATCTCTCGAACGATGGCCCGGCTGTGTAGGTAGTCAATGTCGATATGGTTGAGCATAACGGAGCCTTCGGTTGGCAAAAACGCCGTCCGGCTGGCCGATATCGGCGGCCCAACACTGCTCCCCGCGACCCAATCGAGGCACGGCTGACGCTTTTGAATGAAACTGGAGACCGCCGCTTTTGGCTATCTGCGCGAGCGCTTGTATTCAGAGCAGCGGGTCGCTGGCAACGACCTTTGGCTATCCGCGACATGCGCCGTGTTAGTACCGGCGAGCGACGGTCTCATGTTTTTTCAAAGCCTGGCAGGTGTTTTCGTTCCGTTGGACCTCTCATCGCGACGCGATGTTCCATCCGGACGAGGAACCCGAAGTGCGGCGTTCGACGCATCCACTTGCAGCCATGCATTTCGGCCCAACTGACACACAAACAGCACTCGGGAACTATTTCTGAGAGTGCCCGGTTAATTCAGGGGTGATAAAGGGGACCATCGCCATGAGGACCAAATATCTCGCTGCGATTGCGATAGCTGTTCTTGCCGCTTGTACTGGGCTGACCGTCAATTCTTTCCGTTCGCTGTCGCCCGAAAAGCAATCCACGTCGGGCGCGACGCAAGTGGCGGACCGATTAGCTCTGTCTGTGGATCCGTTTCTGATGCGGTCTGGCGGCTAATAGGTGGCGTAACTCGAAATGCATTGGCTGCCCGGACCGTGGCGGAGCGCCGCTGACAGCGGCGAGCAAAATCGAGTTTTGCCGATCAGCCTGGGGCAATACGTTCAGTCCGTGCCTACGCCGCTGCTCGGTCTTCCTTCTCCGCCCCACGCATCACGATCTTGAACACATAGTTCTGGCACGGCCGTTGCAGCGCCTTCGCCTCATCCCACGGCACGCGCATCCAAACGTCCGCGCCGGTTAAGGGATTGGTTACTGGTCACTGTCACCATTTACATATAGGTCGCATTGTGCGGCAGCGCATTCTGAGAACAGCTAATACTTCGATACGCCCGGTTGGCGGTCTCTTGCAGGAGGGACCCAATGTTTAAGGGCTTCACGGTGGCAGTTGTGGCGCTGATTAGTACGGCGCAACTGGATCAATACCTAACCAACGGACGGTATACCGACGCGGCAATGATCATGCTGCGGCAAATCAGGCATGCGTTTGGGTTTTGAGATGTCCCTCGGGGATAACTTTGAGGCGCGTGATGGAAGGCATTTCATGGGCTGATCTCGACGCGGATGAGCAACGCGCCATTGCGATATTGGGAGCCGGACTTTCTATCGAGCTGTGTGAGCCCGTTGCACTCCTGACTTTGAGGCGGCTCGGGATGATCGTAGGCTCTCATTTGACGGCCGCTGCGCACGAGTTGCGGAGGGGCGTTGTTTTGGACGAACTCAGGGCGCGCGATCGCGTAATGTAACTCTGTTCGAGCGCTTCGAAACCTAGACTTTGCCGAAGGGCAAGCATTGCCGCTAGTAGGTCCGAAATGGCAGACGCAATTCAGTCGATTGTGAACGGTTATGTTTTCTTGAACGATCGAAAGGCTCTTGACGATCTACTCGTGCAGCGCCGGAAGCTCGTTGAAACGCTCAACGCGTGCGCCGGCATCGACTGCACCGGCACGATCCGGCAGGTTGAGGAAGACATCACCGTGATTGAGGCTGGGTTGGCGCGCTTGGATGGGTGACGACGGGCTAACCAGCCAAACCTGTCGCGTTCAACTTGCCGCTCGATCTTCCTTCTCCGCCCCACGCATCACGATCTTGAGCGCGTGATCCGGCAACGGCCGTGGCAACGCCGTGGCCTCATCCCATGGCGCGCGCATCCACATATCGCGCTCCTCATTGTCGTCAGGATCACTGGCATGGCGTTGGGATGGATCGGCGCGACAACCGCGTTGGGCTCGGTGCGCGGCGGACAAGGAAGAAGCGAGCGGCGCGACTGCATGGCAGGTCAGTTGCGAAGGGCGCGGCCAAATGAGGCAACCATAGCGCAGACTGGGGCGGTTCCTTCGCGTCATATCGTGCAGAGCTAAACTCCTCCGTAGATCTATGCTGCAAACCGGAGGCTGACCCTCATATTCGACATTTGTAAGAGCCGGAAATTGGCGCTACTTAACGTTGAGAATATTATCCGTGACAAGTGTGGGCGCGGCAACTGAATTCGATCTGTGAGGGCACAACGTTGAGCCGACGCGCGGTTGGAAGATCCGAGCACGAATTGCAAGAGATGACGCAGATGCTGGCGAGCCTATGCGAAGCCGCGCAACGACTCCCCGAGGGACCAGAGCGACAGAATGCAATCAGGGAGATCGACGGATTTCAGAGGCGGCTGGCCGCGTTAGTTGCGCGCCCTCTAGGCTGAGGTTCCTGTCGGGGCGCCGGTGCGGGGCACGCCGTGTTGCGTTGCTGTCATGGCGCGAACTTTACGACAACGACGATCCCCAACGGCTCGGCACACCGCGGGCCGTTTCTATTCCGGCCGTAGCTACAAGTGAACGACTGGTGATGTCCCTGCAATTCCACCGTGCCGTCGAGGGCATGGAAATATGGAGCGCAAGCAGCGACGACTTTTCGTTCGTGATCACATATGAGAGCCCCGCCGGTCCCGGATTTCACGGGCGCTCCGGCTATGTGGCATCATGGCGCCCGGTTTATCAGAGCCGTGGCGCGATCAAGATCGGCGGCTCTCCATTCAAGACGTTCGCGGAGGCCGAGGAAGCCTGTAACGCCGTACTGAAACATCTGACCAAGCCAGACTGAGTGTGAAGACAAAGAGCCTTCTGCCGTGCGCCCGGCGCGGACAGGCGCGGTCGCGATGTGTGTCTGTGTCCCAATTCCCACACTTGCGACCAAAAGGGCATCCGTTTGTCACCTTTCGAACAGACAGGCCAAATCCACTCCGTTCCAACTCCACTATTGGAAGCAGTCATCGGTTGGGGAGGCGAAATGGAACGTTCCCTGTTAATTGAGATGACGCGCGACAAATATGTCGAGCGGTGCAAGCAACGGGCCTTCGATCATCTCGACGGAGGCGATCTCAAGAACTCGGTCGTCTCGTTGGTCGGCAATATGAACGCGCGTCCCGATTGCGAGTTGCCAAACTACTTGGCAACGCTTGGCGCTTCGCTGCTAACGGCGAACGATGCGCTCGGCTGGAGAACGCTCATTGAAGGATTGAGGTGATGGTTCGATGATCAAGCCAGTTAGGGTCTGGTGACAAGGAACAAGCCGAGCACGTCGACCGGACACTGATGGATGAGCGCGGACCTTGGGGGGTGGGATGGCGCACTACCGAGCTTATCTTTTGGATCACGACCGCCACGTTATAAGCGTGGCCAATTTGCAGTGTGCCGACGAGCAGGAAGCACGGGAACGTGCTCAGCAGCTAGTTGATGCCAACGACATCGAGCTATGGCAACTCGACCGGCGTATTGCGGTGTTTGAAGCCGTCACTAGCCGACCCTCGAAGGCGGCGAGACAGGGAAGCGTTCAGCAGGCGCAGCCCCCTACACTGAAGCCTAAGTATTGATACGAGGCTGGCGGCTCGGCTTGTGGTGATGGCTGTAGAGATTGCAAATCGAGAACACCGGCCGCCGGCCTACTCGACCTCGATCATTCGCTCCTTGGTGGCCCGCAATAGCCTTGTGCCTGAACGGCTGACTTGATTTCGTCGCTGACCTTGACAATTCTTTTTCTGCTCTTGTGCCACTTAGAGTCTGTCCGGGATCATGCTGTTTTTTGGCAGAGCTTTCGCAGCATGAGGCGGATTGAGGCGAGGCGCAAGAACGCCAATGCCTTTCGGTTGAGGCACTCCCAATCCTTGGCCAAACGGCGGCAGCGGTTGAGCCAGGCGATGGTGCGTTCGACGATCCATCGCTTGGGCAAGATCGCAAAACTCTTTGCTGTATCGGAGCGCTTGACGATCTCGACGTCGATTTGCCGGAGGATTTTGCGAACGGCGGACTGAAAGATCGGCCCCTGATAGCCGCCGTCAGCATAGAGCTTCAGCAGGAATGGATGCAGGCCAAACAGCGTGGCCATCACCAGCACCCCACCGTCACGATCCTGGATGTCCGCCGAATGCACGAGGGCGTGGAGCAGCAAGCCTTGAGTATCGACTAGGATGTGGCGCTTCTTGCCCTTGATCTTCTTGCCCGCATCGTAGCCATGCGGGTCGATCCACGCCCCCCTTTTTCCGCGCTCTTGACGCTTTGACTGTCGATGATGGCGGCGCTCGGGCTGGGTTCTCGGTTAGCCAATTCTCGACATTGTACATAGAGCGCGTGATGGATGCGATCGAGCGTGCCGTTCCAAGCCCACAAGTCAAAATAGTCGTGCACCGTGCTGCGTGGCGGCAGGTCCTTCGGGATCGCTCGCCATTGGCAACCGGTGCTCAGCACATACATCAGGCCATTGATCACCTCGCGCACATCGACCGTGCGCTTGTTGCCGCCTCGCTTGGCTGGCGCAATCAGCGGCTCCACCAACGCCCATTCCTCATCAGTCAAATCGCTTGGATAGCGTAGCCGGCTTCGGTCGTAACGACCGCGGTTCTCCTTCGTCCACATGGGCGCCCCTTCGAATCGGACCGCCACCCTTGAATCACAAATGATTCCGATGATTCAAGATGTTCCCGGACAGACACTTATGTGCGGAGTAAAGCACGGGCACGGCGGACCCTGTACTTAGAACGAGCAAGTCGCGCTTGTCATTGCGATAGACATCATACATTTCGCCCCCGCGATTATGTTGAAGTAAGCATGAAATATATTTTGGTCGTCTCCATGGACGAGGTTAGTATCTCGAATGACGGTGCGGGTTGTAAATCTGCAACGCGCACGGTTTTTTGGCTCGCAGCATCCAAATGAGGGCGAACTGAGGGAAGCCCGGCGGGCTGTGAATTGTGGGGAAATCAGCAGCGGATCGGCACGATCAACTTAGGTTTCTGTTTGTATGTTGTTGCTATGCCACGCCAACGCACCAACTCTGCTCTGGATCAGTACGAGCTGACGGTCGATGAGATCGTCGCCGCTTGTGACGGTGATCTGCACGATGCGCTTCGAGCGCTCATGCTCCTCAATGAGCAGCTAGAGCAGGAGCTGGCGCTTATGAGCGGGGTCCGTCTTCCTGATCAGCGACTGCACTAATAAGGCCTGTGCGCGGCGTAGGTGGCGCCCAGCGCATCGGCGTCATCTCGGCCGCCGCGTCCATGTTTGAGATCACGCGCGCGCTACAGTGGGGAAGCGTATCCATAGCTTGATAGAAAGCGCTCGTTACAACATCCGCAAGCTGCGCGCCCGGACTTGCTGAGTGCGATACTGGTTGGGCAAGCCGCCAATCCAACACTTCCCACATAATTCGTCGATTCGTAAGGACGAGAGCCCCGGCTCTTGCCTGCATCTTCAGAAGCTCATGGTAGGCCGCTGTTTGGGCGTAAGAATGAATACTGCGTTCGCTGTATAGGATCTTCACGAAACGATCCTTTGCGTGCTCTTTGGCTGCATGCTGGTAGCAGAAGTCAGTTACGCGTTCCAAAAGTAGGCGCAGACAGTAGTTGTAGAACCATTGCTGGGCTCCAGCACGCTCGGCTCGCTCATTTCGGTGACCCCGCATGTTCTTCTTGTTCGACGCAAGAACAAAGCCACGCAAAGGGAGCTGAGCGATCTCGCTCAAAGCAACCCGTTTCTGAGAGGCGGACAAGTGCCTGTAGTGAAGGTCGGCGCGGTTGCTCCCAGCCTTTGACAAGATCGCTCGAACCCAGTTGTTCACTTCGGGTTCGTACTTAACTTTGATTAGCACCGCGCCAAGGCACAGCCATTCCGTCGCGCCCACAGCGTCAATCGGGCGCACTTTCTTCAGTCCTGCGTCGCCCGCCTCATCAATGTAAGCGACGTAGTAAGGCTCTGGGATTTGAGTCGCCATACCGCGCAACTATGGCGTGTTCGGAAATACTGGATCAATCCGTGTGGACCCGGTGGAGCGCTGTTATAAACAGGTGAACCGAGGAAAGCCCTTAGGGACACCACAGGGACGCCAACGATGTAAGCCATTGAACCATCAAGAAAATATATGAACACCCTTCTCCCACAAGGGGAGAAGATACCCTCGGAGCTGATCCAGCGAATTCGGCCCGCCGATCCGCCGTGCTGACGAGCATTTCACGTAGCTGGACAGCGCTATCGCACCAACTTGAGAGCCTCGCGGCTATCGTGGAAACCGGAAGGTTGAACCCTTAGTTGGCGGGAAAGGATTTCCGCCCAATGCCGCTCTCGCTCTCCGATTCCGAACTCGCCGCCATCATGGAGGCCGCCGCGCCGATCCATCCGCGCGAGCGCGACACCTTTTGACCCGGTAAACCTATCGCCCGCTTCTAGCGCACCTCTCTGCTGGCTCGCATTGGCGAGGAGTCGCCAAGGTGCCGAAGTCGAACGCCCGACGAATTACCGCGCAGGGCAAATCGTCAGGTGGTCGCGCCGAGGCAATGCCATCGGGCATCTCCGCGCGCCCGCTGCCAAATGATTGGATCGACGAACACCGCTGACCACGGCACTAAACTCATCTAACGAGGCGGCAGCTTAAACCCTGACGGCTTTTTGAAAACGAACTGGTGATTTATTTCCAGCCAGTGTTTCGCAGCGATTGCTGCGAGTTCGGTGCTTTCCGTTCGCATGTCATGTTCGCCGTTTCTTCGGTGCTCGTCGGCGCATTCGGTGAAATGCTCGCCAACGTATTTTAGAAAATCCAAAAGCTCGACCGTATCAATTCCGCTTAGCTGCAGCGTTACCGTCCGCTCGTCGCCGTGGCTTAGTCTTTGGAATGGCTTCATTGCGTTCCCCCTTTCGGCGCAGCGTGGTTGCCGCGCCTCGTTAGCATCGCCTCGGCGCGACCCAGCTTTTTACCTTGCGTGGTAATTTGCTTTGCAATTCGTGGTGAGAACACTTCCGACATTCCGTCCTCCCGCCATCATCGCGTCAGGGGCGACCGTCCAGTTTTGCCTGTAAATCGTGGGGGAACTGACCCTCAATCCCTTGAATCCGGGGACTGTCCGCGCCACCTTGCGCGACCCCAACGGCTTTGGCCTAATGGGCGACGTGATCCCCGTATCACGCATGGAAAAGCCGAGCACACTTTGCAGGCGGGCTCGGCTTTCCGTGGCGTTTCTCACAGGAGATGCTTTCGCATGTCCGTTACCACGGAGGAGACCCTAGCTTGGCTAGTCCTGTCATTCAAGACAACCACCCCCGCAAGACCAAGTTCACATTCGAAGAAGCTGTTGACGTTTGGCTGCGCCGCTGGAGCGGGCAGTTCCAGCACGAGATCGCAGCGGCTTATGTGATCAACCCGCGTGCAGTGAACCACGTTCTGAAGGAAATCACTCACGCGGGTAGCAAGGAAGAAGCCGCGCAGCGCGCGGGGCGCACGGCACGAGACTCAGCAAGGCTCGGTGAGCAGGTCAGGGACTGACCTATTGTCCCGCAAAGCGCATCTCGCGGCGGTGTCAGCAAATATTTCTGTTTTTGACACCCGCCGTACACCGCCGCGAAACGCTAATGATATCAATGTAATACTTTTCCCACAAACGGGAGGAGAACTTGTCGATTTCGGAATAATAGCATTATGCCCCTGTTTTGCCCGACGAGTCAAACCGCCTCGTTGCCTGCCCGCGTAAGCCGTTGATTCTGCTATTACCGGCTACTGTGCATGGGGTTGTTTTCGCGCTTTTTGTTTGACCGGAGGTCGTCATGCCCGGGCTTGTCCCACGGCTGTCCGGTTCAGGCTTCGGCGTCAAAAAGCGAGTCGCTAGAGTCAATTAATGGCGTCGGGGCATAGCTGCGAATACTTGTTGTTCGCGAGAACACCGCAAATTTTCTTCATTGCGGACCTCAGCATACTCCGCTGCGGGTCGCTCGGCTAAAACGAGAGCGCAAAAATCGTGAGTCACATCAATGAATTTTGCGCTCATTACGAGTCGATGCGTCTCGTTGCAACCGTTTTGCCTGAACCGGACAGCCGTGGGCTTGTCCCGGGCATCCACGTTCTTCGTGCCGCGTGATTAAGGCGTGGATGGCCGGGACGAGGCCCGGCCATGACGCTGGGGATGATCCCGCTACGCCGCCGCAGGCAAATCCGGATCGGCGATGGCGCCGGCGACGCGAACCCGCACGCGCAGCGCATTGCCGGGCAGATAAGCGATCGGCATGTCCTCGACATCGACGGTCTTGAGGCTGTCGCGTGCTGCTCCAGCCTGGACGGCACGGTCGGCCGCGATATCGCGCGCCGCCGCAATCGCATCCTCGCGGCTGAGATCGCGGAACACCTGATCGGCTTCGCCGCTGACCTGCGCGATCGCAGCGCCCACCGCATTGGCGCAGTCGCCGTGCGGCACGCGGACGATCTCGGAGATGCCGGGCAGGCGATCCGGCACCAGGAAGGCGCCGCCACCGACCGCGAGCAGCGGCACGTCGCCGGCCTCGGTCTTCATGCGGTCGATGTCTTCCTCCAGCTTGCGCCAGGCATCGCGAAGCGCGGCCTCGATCAGGCGTTTGGGCAATTTGGCGACGCGGGAGCGGTCGCCGATCTCGATGAGACCGGCGGCGACCGCAATGTCGGTCGCGGTGAGGCGCGCGCCGCCGAACACCAGCGCGTCCGATGTCAGCCGGTAGCCGACGCTGAGCGGGCCGACGCGGACCGGATCCTCGTCGACATGGCTGCCGCCGCCGAGCCCGATCGACAGCAGGTCGGGCATCCGGAACAGCGTGCGGACGCCGCCGACTTCGACCACGGCGTTGGCCTCGCGCGGAAAGCCGTGACGAAGCTGGCCGATGTCGGAGGTGGTGCCGCCGACGTCGACGACCATGGCGTCGTCGAGGCCGGAGAGGTGGGCGGCGCCGCGCATGGAATTGGTGGCGCCGGACGCAAAGCTCATCACCGGGAAGGCGGTGGCGATCTCGGCCTGCATGACCGTGCCGTCGTTCTGGGTCAGGAACAGCGGCGCATCGATGCCGCTGTCGGCGATTGCCTTGCGAAAGGCCGCGACCGTGGTGATGGCGAGATCGTGCAAGGAAGCATTGAGTAGCGCGGCATTCTCCCGCTCCAGCAAGCCGATGCGGCCGAGATCGTGCGACAGCGTCACGGCGACGTCAGGGCAGATTTCGCCGAGAATGTCACGCGCGGTGGTCTCGCAGGAGGGATCCAGCGGCGAGAAGCTCGAGCACACCGCGACCGAGCGCAGGCCCTTGTCCCTGATTTTTCGCGCGGCCTCCTTGAGGGCGGCGATGTCGAGCGGCATGAACGGGCGACCGTCGTAATCGTGGCCGCCCTCCAGCATGAAGATGTCGCCGTTGACGAGCGCGGCGAGGTCGGCAGGCCAGTCGCAGAACGGCGGCAGCGAGGCGCTCGCTGGCATGCCGATGCGGATCGCGGCGATCTTCTGGACGTGGCGGCGCTGCACCACCGCGTTAATGAAATGGGTGGTGCCGATAACGACCGCATCGACCTTCACCGCGGCGGCCGGATTGGCGCGCAACGCCTTCAGCGCGTCCAGGATGCCCGAGGTCACGTCGGCGGTGGTCGGGCGCTTGACGGAATGGACGACCTTCTCGTCGACGATCAGCACGGCGTCCGTGTTGGTGCCGCCGACATCGATGCCAATACGTTTCATGAGATCTTAAGCTCCTGCCTCAGCGGGCGCGAAGAGGGAACGGTAGTCGAGGTCGTAGCCGAAGGCGCGCGGGCCGACGAATTCGAGGCCCCGGGGGCTCGTGAGCACGGGTGGCGCCGGCAGAGCCACGACGGTGACGCGCTGGCCGTAGCGTATCGTCTCGGTGCCGACGCCATGGCCGTCGACGCTGTCGAGCACGCAGATCAGGTCGGGCGACGTCGCGATCGCCTCCTCGCCGCGCCAGGCCACGATCCATTCGTTCTGGAACGAGAGCTTGAGCCGGCTGCCGCGGTCGGCATCGCTGCCCTCGATCATGGTCGAGCCGCGCAAGAATCCTTCCGTCGTGCGCCGGGCCACGTCGACGATCTTGCCGGTGAACAGCTTCTTGCCTCCCTCAGTTGCAAGCAAGGCGGCGATCGGGTCCTCGTGACGGCGATTTGCCTCCTGCACGGCGCGGCCGATGCGGATCGCCTTGGTGGTCGTGAAATGGATGCCCCAGTCCTTCACCTCGCGCCCCGTGCGCGGGGCCTTGCTGGTAGAGGCGATCGAGCCCATCTCGACGCAGATCTTGCGGCTCGCCCGCTCCATCCATTTCCAGCTCGGCACTTTGGTGACGACGGCTTCGATGCCGCGCGGATCATAGAGCGTGCAGGGGTAGGGGCGCAGGCCCCCGATCGCGACTGACGTCATCTGCGCCTCCGGGAAGGCGCGGCCCATGCAGTCGGCGTCGACCACGGGAATGCCGAGATGGGCGGCCGCCATCAGCGCCTGCACGCCGTTGCCGCCGCCGATCTCCACCGACATCACGGCCCGGAACTTGATGCCGTTGATCTCCTCCTGCATCCGCACCGCGCGCGCGATGTTGCGGCTGTCGGCGAGGCGTTCCTGTCCGACCAGCGGCGCGCCCATGTTGGAGACCACCGCGACCCAGTCGTCGTCATCGAGGTCGAGCGGCGACATCAGTTGCACGCGGTGGCCCTCGGCATAGAGCCGGCGCAGATTGAGCAGGCCGAGATAGGGGCTGCCGCCGCCGCCGGTGCCGAGGATCCAGGCGCCGACCGCGAGCGCTTCGATTTCCTCGAGGCTGATCGTCTTCAATTCCGGCTTGCTCACGACACCAGCTCCTCGACGATGCGGGCCGCAGCGGCAATGCCGAGGATAACCGGACCGGGATAGGCAGTGCGCACGCGCGCCTTGTTGGCGCTGGTGTAGCTGATGCAATCCATCACCACGAGATCGGGTTCGAGCTCCGCCATCGTGCGTGCGGCCTCGTCGACCGCGGCCTCGTCCGAGCCGGGGCGAAGCGTAACGCCGACCACCTCGACGCCCTCGCGCTGCCATTTCTTGTCGATCAGTGCGGTCTGTTCGACCAACGGCGAGAACACGCCGAGGCGGCCATGGGGCAGCACGGCTTCGACGAGGTTATGCAGGATGGCCGAAGGCAGTATGACGAGGCCATCGGCCGCGAGATTGGGAAATTTGCCGGTGCAGGCCATCAGTGTCACGCCGACGCCCTCGTGCTTGAAACGGGTGATCTGCTGGCTCGCCCGCCGCTCGACTTCCTTCTTGCTGATGGTGACGCCATCGCCGTTCGGCAGCAGAGTGAATAGCGTGTCGTAGCCGTCCATCGGCGGGATGGCGTCGATCTCGGCGCGGCTCATGCCGTCGAGCGCACCGCGCAGCTCGATCTGGATGCCCGGCGACAGCACGGCGGCGATCTCTGACGCGACGGTGGGACGTGGGCTTTGGCCGATCACCACCACCCCGATGCGCTGATGCTTCAATGGCATGTTCATGTCTGGTCTAGTCCTTCAATACGACGAGATCGGCCGGCGTCCAGTCGAGCGTGACACCGTTGCCGGGAGCGAACAGGCAACTCGTGCCTGCATTGGGCTGCTGCACGAGGACGCGATGTCCGCCCTCGAGCACGATGCGATAGAGTACCGCGCCGCCGAGAAAGTTGGTGTTTTCGACGACACCATGCGCGGTGACGCCGGACGCGCCGTCTGCGGCCTCGGCGCGCGGCGAGAGCCGGATTTTCTCGGGACGCAGCGCCACCGAGAGCACGCCGCTGCCTGGCATGTCCGCGGAAGGCGGCAGCGCCAGGATCAGGCCCTTGCCCACGTCGAGAGCCAACTCGCCGTTGCTTGTGGCGATGCGCTCGCCCCGAAAAATGTTGGTGTCGCCGATGAAGTCCGCGACGAAGCGGGTCGTGGGCCGGTTGTAGATCTCGGCCGGCGTGCCGACCTGCTCGACGCGGCCGCCGTTCATCACGGCGATGCGGTCGGACATTGCCAGCGCCTCCTCCTGGTCGTGGGTGACGAAGACCAGGGTCAGGCCGAGCTTCTTCTGGAGCTGCTTGAGCTCGAACTGCATCTGCTGGCGCAGCTTCTTGTCCAGTGCCCCCAGCGGCTCGTCGCAGAGCAGGACGCGCGGGGCGATCACGATGGCGCGGGCGAGCGCGACGCGCTGCTGCTGGCCGCCGGAGAGCTGGGCAGGCCGGCGGTTCTCCAGGCCGGACAGCTCGACCATGGCGAGCGCCGCCTTCACCTTGGTCGCGATGCTTGCCTTGTCGAGCCCGCGCATGCGCAAGCCGAAGGCGACGTTCTCGGCGACGGTGCGATGCGGGAACAGCGCGTAGTTCTGGAACACCATGCCCATGTCGCGCTTATGCGCCGGCACATGGGTGATGTCGGCACCGTCGACGCAGATCGCGCCCGAGCTCGGCGTTTCGAATCCGGCGATCATGCGCAGCGTGGTGGTCTTGCCGCAGCCTGACGGGCCGAGCAGGGAGAAGAACTCACCCTGCCGGATGTCCATGGCGACCGCGTCCACGGCGCGCACGCCGCCGTCGTAGATCTTGCTGACGCCGGCGATCTCGATCGATGCGCTCATGCGCGGAAGATCCGATTGACGCGCTGGTCGATCTCGTCCTTGCGCTCGTTGTACCACTTCCAGTCGACCTGGATCAGCTTCGAGACTTTTTCCGGCGTGGTGAGCAGCTTGGCGTCGTATTTGGCGTCGAGCTTGACCTTCCTGTTGGCCGGCGAGTACCACACGGTTTCCGCGAGGCGCTTCTGCACCTCCGGGCGCAGCATGTAATTCACATAGGCGTTGGCGAGCTCCTTCATCTTGCTGCCGGGGGTGATGGTCAGGACTTGCTCGAGCGACAGGACGCCTTCGCTTGGCGCGACGAAATCGATCGGCTGGTTCTGCCCGTCATAGCGGTAGATGCCGGAATCGTGGATGACGCAGAGGCCGACTTCGCCCGACAGCAGCATCTTCTCCATCGCACCGGTGAAATCGACGATCTTGATCGGCTTCAGCTTCTCCAGCGCCGCATAGGCCGCGTCGAGATCGGTCTGGCCCTTGCCGAACAGCGTGCCGCACATCATCAGGAAGGCCTGGCCGAGGCTGTTGACGGGAATGACGTAGCCGCCGCGGACACCGTTGTATTTCGCGTCCCACAGCTCCTTCCAGGAGCTGATGTTGCCATAGCCCTTGTCGGTGCGCAGGCCGAGCCCGATGGCACTGGTGAAGATCGAGACGCCGACGATCTTGTCGCTGATGGCGTAGGGATAGACGTCGGCGAGGTTCGGCACGAGCTTGGCGTCGATCTTCGGCTCGACCAGGCCCATCTCGGCCGCCGCCCACTGCTCGTTGGAATTGGTGTGCAGCACGTCATAGATCGGCGCAGAACGTGAGCTCGCCTGGAGCTTCGGCAGATAGGGGAAGGCGGAATCGGTCTGGAGCTTGCACTTGAACTCGGTCTCGAAGGCCGGCCCGATCTCGGCCTTCATGACCTCGCCCCACTTGCCGCCCCAGCCGGTGATGCGCAGCGTGGGATCGTCGGCGCGCGCGACGTAGGGCGCGGCAATCGTGCCGATTCCGAACGAGGCACTCGCGGTCAGAAAGCGGCGGCGGCTGAGCCGTAACGATCCCAGAACTTTCATCATGTCTCGAATCCCTTCGGGTCCAATGAGCGGTTACAATTTGACGTAGGAGCGCAGGCCGACGGTGCGGTCGAGCCCGATGACGACGACAAAAGCGAGGACGATCGAAACCACCGACGCGGCGCCGATGGTGCCGTCCAGATCGAACTTGAGATAATTGAACAGCGTGACCGGCAGCGTCTCGTTGCCCGGGCTGACCAGGAACAACGACACCGGGAACTGGTCGAACGAGACGATGAAGGCGAAGATCGCGCCCGCAAGCACGCCCGGCTTGATCAGCGGCAGCGTGACCTCGAAGAAGGTGCGCAGCGGGCTTGCGCCGAGATTGCGCGCGGCTTCCTCGAGGCGCAGGTCGAAATTATGCAGCACCGCGAGCGTCGTGCGCACCACATAGGGCAACGTCACCAGGGTATGGCCGGCGACCAGGCCCCAGGTCGGGCGGCCGACGTCAAGCAGCACATAGGTCTGGAACAGCGCGAGACCAGTCAGGATCGCCGGCAGCATCAAAGGCGAGAGCATGGTCGCTACGATCAGCCGCGTGCCCGGCAAATTGCCGCGGGCGAGCGCCAGCGCCGCGGACGCGCCGAGCAGGGTCGCGGACACCGTGGTGAGGAGCGCGATTTCGAGACTGAAGCCGAGCGCATGCATGAAGTCGCGCGAGGCGAAGAATTTTTCGAACCAGCGCAAGGACACGCCGACCGGCGGAAACTGGATGAAGGGCGTCGGGTTCAGGGCGAACACGACGACGACGGCGATCGGCGCCAGCAGGAACGTCAGTATGGAGATGTTGACGGCGAGATAGAGGTATCGGCCATAGTGCGGTCGGCTTGCGATCGCACGCATTGGCGCCGTCGCGGGGCGAGGCGCGGCCTCTCGATCGGACACGAGCGATGGGCTGTGCGAGGCCGAGGGTCCCATCATCGGCCTCACTGCAATTCGCGCTGGCCCGAGACGAGGCCGAGCGCGTGGTTATAGGCGATGACGAGCATCAGCGAGATCAAGAGCAGGACGATGCCGAGCGCCGCCGCGAAGCCGACGTTGAAGTTCGCCGAGATCTGCTGATAGATGAGAATCGGCAGCGTCATGATCTGGAAGCCGCCGAGCAGGATCGGCGTGACATAGGCGCTGATCGCGAGCGCGAACACCAGCAGCGAGCCGGCCAGGATGCCAGGCAGGCTCAGGGGCAGCGTCACCTCGATGAAGGCGCGCAAGGGGCTGGCGCCGAGATTTTCCGCGGCCTGCTCCAGCCGTTCGTCGATGCGGCCGATCACGCCGGTGAGCGTCAGCACCATGAAGGGGACGTAGATGTGGACGAGCCCGACCACGATGCCGGTCTCCGTGTACATCAGCTTCAACGGCTGGCTGATGATACCGAGCGAGATCAGGGTCTGGTTGATCACGCCCTTGTCCGACAGCAGCGTCATCCAGGCGAAGGTGCGGACCACGATGCCGGTCAGCATCGGCGCCAGCACTGCCATCAGCAGCAGCGCGTGCCCGGTGCGGCTCCGGATGCGCGCCATCCAGTGCGCCAGCGGATAGCCGATCGCGAGCGCAACCAGCGTGGTCACGAGGCCGATCCGGATCGTGGTCCAGATCACCTCGAGATAATAGGGGTCGTCGATGATGCGGCCATAGTGGCGCGTGGTGAAGGCGACCTTCGGCGCCACCACCGGATTGCCGGTGAGCACGCTCATGAGCGCCATCAATCCGATCGGCAGGAAGAAGAACAGCGCAAACAGCAGCACGCTCGGCAGAATGAAGAGCGCAAGGCCGTTGGGGCGTTGGGTGGCGGCGTCGCTCATCGCGTCCCCGCCTGAGCGCGGGTGACAACCTGGTCGAGTTGATCGCCGGTCAGCCGGCGCAGCTTTGCGGCCATCGCCGTCAGCTCGCGCCGGACATTGGCGCGCTCGGCGACGGTGGTCGCCTGCACCGAATAGGACACCGCGATCCCGATCATCTCGCCGGTCTCGCCGCTCTTCAACGCAAAGCCCTGCGAGCCCACACCCTCGATGGATTCATCGGCCGCCTCGGATACGCCGGTGCGGCGGATTTCATCCAGGCGCGCCATCAACTGCTTGAAATTCTGCGGCGAGTTGCGCGGCAGTTTTGGATAGGTCGCGGGCACCCGTGCGCGGACGTCGTCGTCTGAGAGGCGTGCGAGCATGGCGCGGCCGTTCGAAGTGGCAACCGCCGGCGTGCGCTGGCCCGGCGGATTGACGACGCGCAAGGGATTGGAGCCCGGCACGATCCTGAGCACGACCTGCTCGTAGCCGTCGAGCACGGCGATGTAACCGGTATGTCCGGTGCGCGCGCAGACCTCGCGCAGCTCGCGCTCGGCCATGCTGATCAAATCGTCATGGGCACGATGCAGCCGGCCGAGCTCGAAGGTGAGGAGGCCCGGTCGATAGCGGCGGGTGTGAGGATCCTGCTCGAGCAGCCCGCAATCGCGCAAAGAGCGCAGCAGCCGCGAGGTCGAGCTCTTCGGTTTGCCGGTCAACGCCATCACGTCGGCGAACGACAAATCGGGCCGCGCGCTGGAAAAGCAGCGCAGGATCTCGATGGCGTTGGTGAGGGCGCTCATGGGCCTTGTCCACGTCAGTTCCATAATTCGGAACCATGTCCCAAATTCTAAGCCTGGCGTGGAAACGGGCAAGCGGAAATTTCGCGCAAAGATTGGCGCCGGATTGCGCACGGCGCAGGGAGGTCGCGGACACGAGAGGGGGCGCACCACGATCAAGCGGAGCGCCCCTTCCAAATCAGGCAGCCTCGGCGGCGACGTTGCTGATCCAGTCGCGGGCCAGCGTCACGTCGGCCTGCGACAATTGATGGCCCGCCGGCAGGATTCTGTGGCTCACACTCGCGCCCGCCTCCGACAGCAGGGCCGCCAGCCGTGCCGCGTTGCTCGCCGGCACGATCGGATCGGCCTGCCCGGACAGGAGCAGAACCGGCTTGCCGTCGAGTTCAGCCTTCGGCGGATCCGACAGCGGCACCATGGCGCGCAGCAGGATCGCGCCGGCCAGCGCGTGCGGCCTCAGCAGCAACAGCGCCGCCGCGATGTTGGCGCCGTTGGAGAAGCCGACCGCGACCGGCGCCGCGAGGCCGTATCGTTGCCGCGCGTCCTCGACGAACTCGCCGAGCTCGATTGCACGCCGGCGCACGTCCTCCTCGTCGAACACGCCTTCGGCGAGGCGGCGGAAGAAGCGCGGCATACCGTGCTCGAGCACGCGCCCGCGCGGCGAGAGCAGGGCGGAGCCCGGCGAGATCATTTTGCCGAGCCCGAGCAGGTCGTTCTCGTCGCCTCCGGTACCGTGCAGCAGCAGGAGCGGGGTGGAGCCCGCGCTGCTCGCGGGCTCGAAGCGATGGACGAATGAACTCTCGGTCATGATACGCTCTCTTCCAAATTCGGCAGGACGTCCTCGATCTGCTTGCGATTCTGTTCGAGGAAGCCCGGCAGCTTCAGGTCGCGGCCCAACGTCGCGACGGGTTCGTCGACGGCGAAGCCGGGGATATCGGTTGCGATCTCGAACAGCACGCCGCCGGGCTCGCGGAAGTAGATTGAGCGGAAGTAGTTGCGGTCCCTCTGCTCGGTCGGGTGCAGGCCGTGATTGCTGACGAGCTTCTGCGCCATTCGGCCCTGCTCGGCATCATCGGCCGCGCGGAAGGCGATATGGTGCACGGAGCCGCCGCCCTGATGGCCGCGCAAAAAGCCCTTGGCCTCATAGATATCGACGACGCTGCCCTCGACATCGCCGGGCGCCTTGAAGCGGATCACGGAGCCTTCGCGCGCCGTCTCCTTGAAGCCGAACACGTCGGTGAGGACGGCCGCCGTCTTCGCTGCGCTGTCGAGCAGCAGCGTCACGCCGTGGAAGCCGCGGATCGCATGCTCGGCCGGCACGTCGCCGTTGCTCCAGCCCGGCTCATTCTCGGCGCCGGGCACGCCGACCAGCGCCAGCGCCATGCCGTCCGGATCGGTGAACGGCAGCACGGATTCGCCGAAGCGCTTTTCAAGTGCTTCGTAAGCGACGCCCTTCTCGGTGAGGCGCTGCGTCCAGTAACCGAGCGAGCGCTGCGGCACACGGAAAGCAGTCTGATGCGTCTCGCCGACGCCGCGGCGGCCCGCAGGCACGCCAGCCCAAGGGAAGAAGGTCAGGATGGTGCCGGGCCGGCCGGTCTCATCGCCATAATAGAAGTGATAGGTACCGGGATCGTCGAAATTGACCGTCTTCTTGACGAAGCGCAGCCCGAGATCCCGCGTGTAGAAGCCAAAATTCCTGATGGGGTCGCCGGCGATCGCGGTGACATGGTGCAGTCCAGACATGCTCGTCCTCCAAAAGCTCGTGGAGCGGTCTTGCTCTGGGTGGGAATATCGGATGGCTTTGAATTGGAGACAATCCATGCAAATATGACGTCTATGTCTACGATTTGGAAACAATCGCCGGGGCCGGCCCTTGGATAAGGTCGCCAGCCTGCGCGCCTTCGTGAAGGTGGTCGAAAGCGGCAGTTTTGCCGAGGCCGGTCGCCAATTGCGGCTCTCGCGCTCCGCGATCAGCAAATACATCGCCGACCTCGAGGAGAGCCTCGACGTGCAATTGCTGAACCGCACCACCCGGCACGCGAGCCCGACCGAGAGCGGCCAGCGATATTTCGAGCGCGCGGTCGTGATCCTCTCCGAGATCGAGGCAGCCGATCAGGCGGTGACGCAGCTCCAGTCGGCACCGCGCGGCCTGTTGCGCGTGAATGCGCCGATGTCGTTCGGCACCCTGCGGCTCGGGCCGGTGCTTGCCGATTTCATGGCGCGATATCCCGAGCTTCAGCTTCAGCTTGTGCTGAGCGACGATCTGCTCGATCCCGTCCAGGACGGCTTTGACGTGACGCTGCGAATCGCGGAGCTGGAATCTTCAAGCCTGATCGCGCGGAAGATCGTGCCAGTCGCGCGCATGATTTGCGCCTCGCCGGACTATCTTGCGCGTCACGGCACGCCGAAACATCCGCAGGATTTGCGCGAGCACGCATCGCTGACTTATGGCTTCCTGCTCACCGGCAATCAATGGAAGCTCACCGGTGCGGACGGCGATCACTGGATCCAGCCGGCCTGGTCGCTCTGCGTCAACAATGCCGAAGTGCTGCGCGATGTCGCGATCAAGGGCAGGGGGCTTGCACTGCTCCCCGAATTCATCGCCGCCGACGCCTTGAGGAAAGGCGAGCTGCGCGCCGTGCTCGAAGACTACTTTGCACCGCCGCTCGCGCTCTACGCGGTCTATCCGCCGACGCGGCATCTTTCGGTGAAGGTCAGACTCTTCATCGATTTCCTCGTTGAGCGTTTCAGCGCCGGCGACGACGCAGGCGCGCGCGGACGCTCCGCAGCTAGGTGACCGAACGCTGCTCGGCAGGCAGATGCAGGTCGTCCAGTGCGCTCATCGATGCCTGCCGAAGTGCGGCGAGTTCGCGGGCGGCACTCTGGCACTCGGCGGGGGACATCGAGGCCGTCGCCAGCTCCACTTCACGGCAGTGCTCGAACAGCCGGACCAGGCCGAGTGCGCTTGCAGCGCTGCCGAGCTGGTGCGCGGACCGCGCGAGCTGCGCGCGATCGCCGGCTGCCGCGGCCTTCACGATGTCTTCGATCAGTTTTTCGCCGGTCTCTTCCAGCAATTGGTGAAGCTTCGCGATTTGCGCGGCGCCCAGGAGTTCTTTCTGGTCGTCGAGAAAGTGCAGGTCGATCAATGCGCCAGCGGCGAGTTGCGTCGCGGCCGGTTCGTCCTGGGGATCGTCCTCGATTGCCTCGCGAAGCGCGTTGATCAGGATCGGCTTGCTGACGACCTTGGTGATCCCCGCGCCGGCGAGCCGTTCGCGAGCGCTGCGCGACACGTCGGCGGTCACCGCGATGATGCGGGGCATCCGCTGCAGGCCAAGCTCCCTGATCCGCGACGCGGCCTCGACGCCATCCATGTCGGGCATGTGCAGATCCATCAGGATGACGTCGAACGATTGATCCCGGGCAAGCTCCACGGCCGACGCACCGTTCCTTGCGATCATGGGGCGATGGCCGAGCCGGTTCAGGATCGCTTCGCCGACCTCGCAGTTGACGGGATCGTCATCCACCAGCAGCACGCGAAGCTGCCGCGATGGCGCCTGGACGGCACCCTGAGCGATTCCGCTCGCCGCGAGAGCGAGCGGGACGGTGAGCATGAACAAGCTGCCCGCGCCCGGCGTGCTTTCTACCGTCAGCTCGCCGCGCATCAGGCGCGTCAGGCGGCGCGCGATCGCAAGTCCGAGGCCGGTGCCGCCGAACCGCCGTGCGATGCTATCGTCGGCTTGCACGAAATCCTCAAAGATCCGCTCGTGCATGTCGGGCGCGATGCCGATGCCGGTGTCGCGAATCGTGATGCGAAGCAGGACATGATCGTCATGCCGCGCCGCCGTCGCGATCAAGCCGATCCCGCCGCGCGGGGTGAATTTGATCGCGTTACCGATCAGGTTGAGCAGGATGCGATTGAGCCGTACCGGGTCGCCGTGCACGGACGTGCTAACCGTCGCATCGCAGACGAGGTCGAAGATCAGTCCCTTGCCGAAAGCCTGGGGACGCATCAGGTCGGCGGCCGCCTCGATGAGCTGGTCGAGGCGGAAGTCGCGCGTCTCCAGCGTTTCGGTGCTGGCCTCCAAGCGTGCGTATTCGAGAATGGCATCGACCAGCGCGATCAGCGTTTCCCCCGATGCGGCCGCGGTGGCGAGGTGGCGGCGCTGGACCTCGCCGAGGCTGCCGTCGTCAAGCAGTTGCAGCACGCCCATGACGCCGTTGAGGGGCGTGCGCAACTCGTGGCTGACCACGGCAAGAAAGCGAGATTTGGTCTCGTTGGCCACGACAGCCGCGCTGCGCGCGCGCTCGGCGGCGTCATGCTCGGCAAGGGCCTGATCGCGGGTCTTTTCGAGTTCGGCGGTCCGCTCGGCAACCTTGCGCTCGAGGGTCGCATAGGAGTCGCGAAGATGTGCGGCCATCCGGTTGAACTGGTCGCCAAGCGCTTCCAGCTCGTCACCGGTCTTGATCGCGAGGCGCAGGCCGAGATCGCCGCTTTCGATTCGCCGCGCGCCTTGCGTCAACATCTGGATCGGCACGGTCATGCGCCGGCTGAGCAGGAGGGAGACCAGGACCGCGAAGGCGAGCAGGACGATCAGCAGAAACGTCGACCGTCCGATCGATGCGTAGATCGGGGCGTAGGCCTCGCTGAGCGGAAGCTCGACGAACACCACCCAGCCGAGCGAGGGGACGGTCGCATAGGTCGACAGCACGCGCTGACCCGACAAATCCTCCCTCACCAGCCCGCCTGCCGGCGGCGCCACGCCATCGAGCGCGGCGCGGACGTCCGGATGCCCGGAGAGATCGGTGCGGCGCAGCGCCGGCCACAAATCGGGATGCGCGATCAACAGCCCCATGCGGTCGACCGCGTAGGCCTTGCCGGTACTACCCACCCTGATGCCGGCGACGAGGTCCCAGATGAAACGCAGATTGACTTCGGCGACGATCACATTGGGATCGCGGCCGACGTTGCGCGCGGCGAGCGTCATGAACGGCTCGGTGTCGCCCAAGAAGTAGACCGGCCCGTAATAGGTCCGGCTTTCGTTCGCGCCGCGGAAGGCCATGGAGAGATCGGCTTTGCTGCCGATCCTGTCCGCGACGCGGCGCGATACGCGCACCTGCTCGCGGCCCTGCGAGTCGAGCTCGGCAATTTCCGCGATCGCAGGCGAGAGGCGCAGGAGGCGGATGGCGTTCAGGCGTTCGTCTTCATTGGTCGAAAGCTCCGCAGGCAGGCGCGCGAGCCATCTGATCTGGTTCTCGATCTGGCCGATAAACTGTCCGATCTGAATGGCTGCGGACGCAGCCTGCTCGCGCTGGGTTGCCGCGAGAAGCTGCTTCTGCTCGCGGTAAGAGAACCAGACGTCGAAGGCGGTGTTGATGGCAAGCGCGGCAAAGGCGAGTGCGACGATCGAGTAGAGATATTTGCGGAACAGCCGGCCGGGAGGCGTTCGCAAATGTCCCTGGTCGATCGCTTCGTTCACTCGCGGATCTCGTCGGCGCGCGCGAGCAGCGTGAACGGCAGCTTCAACCCGAGCGCCCCAGCGACCGTGCGGTTGATCAGGAGCTCGTATTTTCGCGGCGATTGCACCGGGAGATCGCCGGCCTTGGTGCCGCGCAGGATGAGGTCGACATAGTCGGCCGAGCGCACCTCCAACGTTGGCCCGTAGCTCATCAACCCGCCCGCATCGATGAAATAATGGAACGGATAGATCATGGGGACGCGATATTTGGCGGTTGCCGCGACGACCGCCTGCCGGTTGATCACCAGGAAGCTGTCGACCAGCGCGATCATCGCCGCCCTCGGCGCTTCGGAAAAGCGGCCTATCGCCGCGTCGATCTCAGCTGCCGCGTTGACGGGCGCGGGGACTACGGACACTCCGGACGCCGCCGCCTCTTGTTCGATGGAGTCGAGGAAGAAGCGCCCGGCGCGCGGCGTGGTCACCGGATTGAACAGGACGCCGACGCGCGCGAGATCCGGTACAACCTCCCGGACGAGCTGAAGCCATTTGCCGCCCATCTCGGCGGAGCTGTTGGTGAAGCCGGTGACGTTGCCGCCGGGATGCGCGAGGCTTTCGACGAAGCCATTGCCGACGGGATCGTTTGCAGTCGCGAAAACGATCGGGATCGTCCTGGTGGTCGCCATGACGGCGGCGGTTTCGACCGTCGAGCCGGTCAGGATGACGTCCGGTTTGAGGTCGATGATCTCCTGGATCGCGGCCTGGAGCTTGGCCGGTCCACCGAAAGTCGAACGGATCTCGAAGCGGATATTGACGCCTTCAACCCAGCCGCGCTGCCTCAAGCCTCCGATGAGCCCACCCAGGCGCGAGTTCATGTTGTCGGAGAAGTTCCTGCGGGTCAGTTCATCGTCGAGCGGCAATCCGGTCAGCGAGGCGACGATCCGGATACGATCCGGCGTTGCGCCGAGCGCAAGCCATCCTGCGGCCGTTGTGCCCGCGAGGCGAATGAAGTCGCGGCGATCGACCGCCACCGCAGCGGAAGGCCGTTCGGTCATGGAATTCGTTTCAATGGCTTGTCCCAAGCCGGATGCTTAGCGCGAAAGCCCGGCATCCACAATTGATGAAAAAAAGCGCGTGTGAATGTTCATTCGCAGCCTTGCAAGTCGCAATATGCGGCCGCGCTAGCGCCGCAGCGTGAATTCGTTAGCTCCCCGCCGATATTCCCACTTCGCCTGCTCGAGCTCCGGCTGGTCGCATTCGGCCTCGGGATAACCGATGCAGAGATAGGCGATGAATTTCCAGGACTGCGGGACGTCGAGAGTGTCGTGGATACGATCCGGATTGAGGATCGATACCCAGCCGAGCCCGATGCCGTCGGCGCGCGCGGCGAGCCACATCGCGGTGATCGCGGCGACCACGGAATATTCCGTTGTCTCCGGCATGGTCGCGCGGCCGAGGCCGTGACCGATATCGCTCGCCTTGTCGGCGAAGACGGCGAGGTGGCTAGGGGCCTGTTCGAGGCCCGAGAGCTTTAGCGCGGCATAGCGCGCGGCACGCTCGCCGGCATAGGCATTTAGCGCATCGGCGTTGCACGCCTTGAAATCCTCGATGACGGCGCGGCGCCGTGCAGCATCATCGACGGTGACGAAGCGCCAGGGCTGGCTGAGGCCGACCGAGGGCGACAGGCAAGCCGTCTCGATCAGCCGCGCGATGGCGCCGTCCGGCAGCGGATCGGTGCGAAAGCGACGCACGTCGCGGCGCCACACGAACAGCTCGCGCAATTGCCGGCGAAAAATGTCGTCGAACTCGACCATGAGGTCATAGCCCCATCTGGAAGGCCGCGGCCACCAGGAGGATCAGGATCTCGCCGGTCTGCTCGAACGCGCCGAGGATGTCGCCGGTCTGCCCGCCGATCTGGCGGATGGCAAGCCGGGCCAGAACCAGCCCGGCGAGCGACAGCAGGATCAGGCCGACCAACGCCTTGCCCGGCCCAAGCGCTAGGGCAAGACAGAGCGTCCCGAGAGCGAAGGCGATGGCCACGCTTGGTCCCGGCGGCGATCCGGCGCTCGCCGACAGCCCGTCGGGCCGCGCCGGCGGCACAAGCGACATGAAGGCCGGCACGCCCGCGCGGGCCGCGGCATGCGCAGAGCACAGCGCAAGCGCGACTGCCCATGGATTGGCGATCGCGGCGAGCGCGCTCCAGCGCAAGCCGAACGACAGGATCAGCGCGCAGACGCCATAGGTGCCGATCCGGCTGTCGCGCATGATCTCAAGCTTGCGCTCGCGCGTTCGCCCGCCCCCGAGCCCGTCGGCGGTATCGGCAAGCCCGTCCTCGTGCAGTGCGCCGGTAACGAGGGCGGTTGTGGCCAGAGCGAGCAGGGCGGACGGACCCGGCGGCAATCCCAGCTTGCTCGCGATCGCATAGGCCGCAGCGCCTGCGAGGCCGACCACCAGTCCGGCGACAGGAAGCGCCCAGGTCGCGCGCGCGATTGCGCCAGCAGCGCTGGGCTTTGACGATGTCACCGGCAGGATCGTGACGAATGACGCCGCGATTCTGAGATCGGCAATGACGTCTTTCACAAGTTCGGCGCCAGGCATCATTTCAGCTTCATCGGTAGGCCCGCGACGACGAACTCGACCTCGTCGGCAACAGCCGCAATGGTCTGGTTCATGATTCCGGCGGCGTCGCGAAAGGTGCGCGCCAGCGCGTTGTCCGGAACGATACCGAGACCGACCTCATTGGTGACGAGGACGACCGGACTGTTCAGGCGAGGCAGAGCGCCGGCGAGTTCTTTAACTTCGCGCTCCCAATCGCGTTCCGCGTGTAGCAGGTTGGAGAGCCACAGCGTCAGGCAGTCGACGAGCCGGGCTCCGCCGCCATCGGTGGCGAGCAGCGCCTGCACGAGATCGAGCGGCACCTCGCGCTCGATCCAGTCGGTTCCGCGCCGCGCACGGTGCGTTGCGATGCGCGCCTCCATTTCCGAATCGAGCGCCTCGGCCGTCGCGACATAGACGGGCCGCCCGGGAAAGGCGCGCGCACGCGTTTCCGCACGCCTGCTCTTGCCCGATCGCGCTCCGCCCGTGATCAAGATGACGGCCATAAAAGTCTCCTGCCGGCCAGCACTAATCACCAAACGCAGCCAAAGACAAAGCCGAAATCCGCCGCCGAGGGGCTTGCGCTCGGCCTGAGCTTTGCGCAACAGGGGCAGGCGGGACAGGAGACGTGCGTGGGCTTTGCGGGCGCAATGGTGGTGGCGATGGCGGTGGATGCCCTGTTGGGCTGGCCATCCCCGCTGTTCGCGTGGATCGGCCACCCCGTGACCTGGCTCGGCCGGCTGATCGCGGTCGTCGATGCCGCCTGGAATCGCTCGTCCGATCCGCCGGCGGTTCGCCGCGCAGCGGGCGTTGCCGGTGCGTTCGTTGTGATCGCACTGGCGGCCGCGCTTGGCTGGGTGCTTCAGTCCATGCTCGCGCTGGGATGGATTCAAGTCGTGCTGGTCGGCCTCCTGGCCTGGCCTCTGGTCGCGTTGCGCTCGTTACATGACCATGTCGCCGCCGTCGCGAACCCCTTGCAGGCCGGCGACATCGCCGGCGCGCGCGTGGCTGTCTCGCGCATTGTCGGTCGCGATCCCGCGGTGCTCGACGAAGCCGGCATCGCGCGTGCGGCGATCGAGAGCCTCGCGGAAAACGCCTCCGACGGTGTCGTGGCGCCCGTGTTCTGGGGCGCGCTGTTCGGTCTGCCCGGCATCTTCGGCTACAAGGCGATCAACACGCTGGACTCCATGATTGGCCATCGCACCGAACGCCACGAGGCCTTCGGCTGGGCGGCTGCGCGCATCGACGATGTCGCCAATTTCATTCCGGCGCGGCTGACCGGTTTTCTGTTCGTGCTGCTCGCGCCGCGGCGGTCGCAGGCTTTGTCGTGCATGACGCGGCATGCGCGCCGCCACCGCTCGATCAACGCCGGCTGGCCGGAAGCGGCGATGGCCGGCGCGCTCGGCGTGCGGCTCAGCGGTCCGCGCATCTATCACGGCAGCGTCACGAATGAGCCCTGGCTGAACGAAGGCGCGCGCGATCCGCTCGCCGCCGATATCACTCAAGGGTTGACGATCTACCGCCGCGCCATGCTGCTGCTCGCCGGTCTGCTTGCGATCCTGGCTTTCGCGTGAAAGAACAGGGCATGCGTGAGCACGGCGGAAATCTCGATCAGGCCCAGCAGCGTTTTGGCGGATGCGGGGAGGACTGGATCGATCTCTCGACGGGGATCAACCGGCTGCCTTATCCGGTGGGCGAGATCGACTCGCACTCCTGGAGTGCTTTGCCGTCACGATCCGAGATCGAAACCTTGCATCAGGCGGCCCAGCACGCCTATGGCACGAGCGCACCGGTCGTCGCGATCGGCGGCGCGCAAGCTGCCATTCAGCTTCTGCCGCGTCTCGCGCCGCCCGGCCGGGCGCGCATCCTGGCGCCAACGTACAACGAATATGCCGCAGTCCTATCGGACGCCGGTTGGGACGTCGAAGACGTCAGGGACCTTGATGCGCTGGCAGGCGCGGACCTTGCTATCGTCGTCAATCCCAACAATCCTGACGGCCGGTGTCATGAACCTGAGGACTTGCTCGCGCTGCAGTCGCGCGTCGGCCGCCTCGTGATCGACGAGAGTTTTGCCGACGCCGTTCCGCATCTGTCGCTCGCTTCGGAAGCGGAGCGGCCGGAGCTGTTGATCCTGCGTTCCTTTGGAAAGTTCTACGGGCTCGCCGGCCTGCGACTCGGCTTTGCGCTCGGCAATGCAACCGACATCGCCACGCTCGCGGCGATGTCCGGCCCATGGCCGATATCGGGAGCGGCGATCGCGATCGGTTGCCGCGCTTTGCTTGACGACGCCTGGGCCACGGCAACATCAGCACGTCTCGCGCGCGACGGTGTTCGGCTCGACGCCATGGTGCAATCGCAGGGCTGGAGACTGGTTGGGGGAACGCCGCTGTTTCGTCTCTACGAGACCGGCGACGCGTTAGACGCGCAGGAAAAACTGGCGCGCAGCCAGATCTGGTCGCGCGTCTTCACGAAGAAGCCGACATGGCTGCGCCTGGGACTGCCAGGCATCGAGTCCGAATGGACGCGCCTCGCCGAGGTTCTTGTACGCTGAGCGCTCAGCGCGCAAGCGCGAGCAGGCCTTCGACGTTGAGATGGGTCTCGATGTGATCGGCGAGCGCATCGAGCGCGCTCTCGACCCTGGCGTGATACGGCTCGTTGCCTGCGGGAATATTGAGCTTTGCGAGAAACGCTCTGCGAAAATCGTCCGAAGTGAAGAGGCCGTGCAGATAGCTACCCTGCACGCGCCCGTCGGTTGAGATGGCGCCTTCCGGAGCGCCGTCGAGCCTCGCGAAGGGGCGGGCGCGATCCGGCCCGTCGGTGCGGCCGATGTGGATTTCGTAGGCCTGGATCGGTTGATCCGTAGCCGCGTGCACGGCCGAGACGCGCGTCAGGGTCTTCTGTGCGTTCATCACTGTCGTGACATCCAGAAGCCCGAGGCCCAGCGTTTCGCCCGCGGGTCCCTCGATTCCATCAGGGTCGGCGACGCTGCGTCCGAGCATCTGATAGCCGCCACAGAGGCCGAGCACATGGCCGCCTCTACGATGATGCGCCAGCAGATCGATGTCCCAGCCTTGTGCGCGCAGGAAGGCGAGGTCGCCGCGCGTCGATTTGGAGCCGGGGATGATGACGAGACGCACATCGCCGGGAATCGCCTCGCCTGGACGCACCATCACCAGATCGACACCAGGCTCAAGCTTGAGCGGGTCGAGATCGTCGAAATTGGCGATCCGCGACAGCGCAAGGCAGGCGATCTTGCATTGGCCCGGCTTGCGCGCGTCGCTTAGGCCCAGCGCATCCTCGGCCGGCAGCTCGCCGGCGCGTGCGAACCAGGGCAGCACGCCAAGGCCGCGCCAGGCTGTTTTCTGCTCGATCAGCCGGTAGCCGTCGGCGAACAGCGTGGGATCACCGCGGAACTTGTTGATGACAAAACCCCGGATCATCGTGGCGTCATCCGGGTCGATCACCGTCTTGATGCCGACGAGCTGGGCGATGACGCCGCCGCGATCGATGTCACCGACGAGCACGACGGGGACATCGGCCTTGCGGGCAAAGCCCATATTGGCGATGTCGGCCTTGCGCAGATTGACCTCGGCGGGACTGCCGGCGCCTTCGACCAGCACGAGGTCGGCGCGCGCCTTCAGCCGCTCGAAACTCTCCAGCACCGCGCTCATCAACGATGGTTTCATCGCCGCATACTCGCGCGCACGCACGGTCGCGATGCGCTTTCCCTGCACCACGACCTGTGCGCCGACATCGGTCTCGGGCTTCAAGAGCACCGGGTTCATGTCGGTGTGCGGCTCGACGCCCGCGGCAAGTGCCTGCAACGCCTGCGCACGTCCGATCTCGCCGCCGTCGGCGGTCACGGCCGCATTGTTCGACATGTTTTGCGGCTTGAAAGGGAGCACGCGCAGGCCGCGCCGCGTAAAGGCGCGCGCAAGGCCGGCGACGATGAGCGATTTGCCCACGTCCGAGCCCGCTCCCTGGATCATCAATGCGCGTGCCATCGCGAGATTGTCTCAGAACTCTACGCCGGCCTGCGCCTTGATGCCGGAGCGGAAGGGGTGCTTGACCAATGTCATCTCGGTGACGAGGTCGGCGATCTCGATCAGCTCGTCCTTGGCGTTGCGTCCGGTGAGCACGACATGCGTCATCGGCGGCTTGTGCGTCGTCAGGAAATCGACGACCTCGGCGACGTCGAGATAGTCGTAGCGTAGCGCGATGTTGATCTCGTCGAGCACGACCATGCGCAAGTTCGGATCGAGGATCAGCTCCTTGGCCTTCTCCCAGCCGGCGCGCGCGGCTGCGATGTCGCGGGCGCGGTCCTGCGTCTCCCAGGTAAAGCCTTCGCCCATCGCGTGGAACTGGCAGAGATCTCCGAAATGGCCGGTGAGCAGGCGCCGCTCGCCGGTATCCCAAGTGCCCTTGATGAACTGCACCACCGCGCAGGGCAAGCCATGGGCGACGCAGCGGACGATCATGCCGAAGGCGGAGGACGACTTGCCCTTGCCGGCGCCGGTGTGGACGATGATGAGGCCCTTTTCGCCGCTCTTGGTCGCCATGATCTTGTCGCGGGCGACCTTCTTCTTCGCCATTTTCGCGGCATGCCGGGTGTCGGTTTCCTCGGCCGTTTGGGGATCCGGTTCAGGCGTCATCGGACGGGTCCTTCGGCTTGACAAGTGGCGGTCGGGGGCAAATGGTGGGCCGACGTTGGTTCCTGTCCTATGACAGGCGAAGAGGGAATGCGATAGGGTCCGAATCGGCAAGATTTGGGTCCAAAATGCAGCCGCCCCCGCGACCGTGACCGGAGAGATGCCCGAAGCCACTGACCCCTGCGGGGATCGGGAAGGCGGGGATCGAAGGGCAAAACCCTGCTCCGCAAGCCGGGAGACCTGCCAGCGCGGACGATTTGGACCGGCGGACGGGGTGTTCCGCGACGGGGAAGCGGACCTTCGCAAGTCAGGGTTCGTGCGCCTCATCGCCTCCCGTTGTTTATCCTGGAAGGGCGATGACCGTCACACTTCATGTCTGCATCACCTGCCGTGCCGGCCAGACGCTCGCGGAGGGCGAGGTCGCGCCCGGCGCGCGGCTGCATGGCGCGATCCTCGACGCCGGCGTGCCTGAGGGCGTCACCGTTGTTCCCGTCGAATGCCTGTCGGCGTGCAGCCAGGGCTGCTCCGTTGCGCTGAGCGCGCCCGGCCGCTGGTCCTATGTCTATGGCCGCCTGTCGGAGGCCCATGCGGGCGACGTGATCGCTGGTGCTGCGGCCTACGCCGGCGCGCCCGACGGCATCGTGCCCTGGCGCAGCCGCCCGGAGATATTCCGCAAGCAATCGCTTGCCCGCATTCCCCCCATTGCCGTCGTGCCGGAGGCCGCCGAATGAATTCGCTCGCAAAAGTCCCGGTCACGGTCGTCACCGGTTTCCTGGGGTCCGGCAAGACGACGCTGATCCAGCATCTCCTCGCCAACGCCAACGGCAAGAAGCTCGCGGTGCTCGTCAACGAGTTCGGCAGCGAGGGCGTCGATGGCGAGATCCTGAAGTCCTGCGCCGATGCCAATTGCCCGGAAGAAAACATCGTCGAGCTCGCCAATGGCTGCATCTGCTGCACCGTCGCGGATGATTTCATTCCGACCATGGAGAAGTTGCTGTCGCGGCCCGTGAGGCCCGACCACATCCTGATCGAGACCTCGGGTCTGGCGCTGCCAAAGCCGCTGCTCAAGGCATTTGATTGGCCCGAAATCCGCTCGCGCATTACGGTCGACGGCGTGATCGCGCTCGCCGATGCCGAGGCTGTGGCCGCCGGCCGCTTCGCGCCGGACCCGGACGCGGTCGAAGCGCAGCGGGCAGCGGACAAAAATCTCGATCACGAGACGCCGTTGTCGGAAGTGTTCGAGGATCAGATCGCCTGCGCCGACATCGTGCTCCTGACCAAGGCCGATCTTGCCGGCGCGGCGGGGCTCGAAGCGGCAAAGGCTGCCATCACCGCCGAGATGCCGCGGCGCGTACCGATGCTGCCGGTCACCGACGGCGCGATCGACGCGCGCCTCATTCTGGGCCTGGGTGCTGCCGCGGAGAATGATCTCGCCGCGCGTCCCTCGCATCATGACGGCGAGGAGGATCACGAGCATGACGACTTTGCCTCCGTGGTGATTGATCTTCCGGAAGTTGCGGATGTCGACGCGCTGGTCGCATCGGTCCAGCGTCTCGCACGCGAGCAGAACGTGCTGCGCGCCAAGGGTTATATCGCGGTGGCCGGCAAGCCGATGCGCCTGCTGCTCCAGGCGGTCGGCGAGCGGGTGCGGCACCAATTCGACAAGCCCTGGGGCGTCGGCGCGCGGCAATCAAAGCTCGTCGTGATCGGCGAGCACGGCGATATCGACGAGGCCGCGATCAAGGCGGGACTTGGGATCTCAGGACTTGGTATCTGATGCACGTCGTCTTCCGCGAGAGCCGCGGTCTCGAGGAGACCGCGACGCCAAGGGACATCGGCCAGGATCCGGCCGATCTCGTGGTGCTCTCGTTCTCAGATTCTGATTTGGCGGCCTTCGCGGCCGGCTGGCGGCGCGGCCGCGACTGCCTGCCCTCGCTGCGGCTGGCGAACCTTGCGGAACTGCGTCATCCGCTCTCGGTCGATACCTATATCGAGCGCACCCTTTCGCAGGCGCGCGGCATTCTGGTGCGCCTGATCGGCGGCGAGTCCTACTGGGCCTACGGGCTCGCGGCCCTCCATCAACTGGCGAAGGACCGTAACATCGTGCTGGCTGTGCTGCCGGCAGATGGTCGTGACGACACGCGGTTAGACGCGTACTCGACCTTGCCGGTCTCGACGCTGCGGCGGCTCAAGGTGCTCTGCGACACCGGCGGCCCGGTCGCGGCCCAAGCCGCGATCGCGCAGCTCGCGCTGGCCTCAGGGCTCTATGCCGGGCCGGTCGTCGGCGAGATGACGGTTCCGGAGATGGGTTTTTACGATCCCGCACGCGGTGTGGTCGCAGCGCCCGCGGCGAGCGAGGGGAAGCCAAGCGCGCTTGTGACCTTCTATCGCTCGTATCTCACTGCTGCCGATACCGGTCCGGTCGACGCCTTGATCGCAGCGCTGCGCGGGAGGGGCTTCGATGCTTACGGCGTGTTCGTCACGTCGCTGAAGGCCGCCGGCGTCACGGATTGGCTGCAAGCTTATCTTGAGCAAACGCCTCCCGCCGTGATCGTCAATGCAACGGCGTTCTCCGCGATCGGCGACGACGGCGCGACGCCGTTCGATGCCGTTCAGTGCCCCGTGTTTCAGGTCGCGCTCTCGACCGCACGGCGCGAGGACTGGACGGAGTCGCTGCGCGGCCTTTCGCCCGGCGATCTCGCGATGCATGTGGTGCTGCCGGAGGTCGACGGCCGCCTGTTCGCGGGCGTGGTGAGCTTCAAATCGGCCGCCGAGCGTGATCCCGATCTGCAATTCTCGCATCTTGCTCATCGCCCGGATGAAGAGCGCGTGAAGGCCGTCGCTGCGCGCGTTGCGGCGTGGCGGCGGCTCGCGGAGAAGCCAGCCGGTGAAAAGCGGCTGGCGATTGTGCTCTCGAACTATCCGGGACGCCCGCACCAGATCGCGCATGCGGTTGGTCTCGATGCGCTGGCCTCGGTCGAAGCACTGCTGTCTGACTGCGCTGAAGCCGGTTTCGATGTTGCGCCGGTCCATGCGCTCGGCGAGACGATGCTGAAGCAGCAATTGACCTGGAGCGTCGCCGATTATCGCGCGGCGCTGTCGCGTCTTCCACAAGCGTTGCAGGACGATCTCGCGCAAGCCTGGGGCACGCCGGAGGATGATCCGAATTACCGCGACGGCGCGTTCCAGTTCGCTGCGATCCGATGTGGCAAGTCGCTCGTGGCCGTCCAGCCTGAGCGCGGCGACACGGCCATGCGCGATGCCGACTATCACGATCTCGCCCGCACGCCGCGCCACGCTTACGTGGCCTTCTATCTCTGGCTCCGAGGGCAGGGCATCGACGCCGTCGTCCACATGGGCGCGCATGGCACGCTGGAATGGCTGCCCGGAAAATCCGTGGCGCTGTCATCGAGCTGCTGGCCGGAAGCGCTGACTGGCGAGTTGCCGGTGATCTATCCCTTCATCGTCAACGATCCCGGCGAGGCCGCGCAGGCCAAGCGGCGGACCTCTGCCGTCACGATCGGCCATCTGCCGCCGCCACTTGCAGCCTCCGCCGTGCCTGAAGGCTTGCGCCGGCTCGAACAGCTCCTCGACGAATATTCGACCGCCGACGGCCTCGATCCCGCACGTCGCCTGCGCCTGATCGCCGCGATCCGCGACGAGGCGCGCGTAGCGGGGTTGGAGGGCGATCTCGGCCTCGATGCATCGGCCGCGCCGGTTGAAGCCATCCCGCGGATCGATCGCTTCGTCTGCGACCTCAAGGAAAGCCAGTTCGGCGACGGCCTGCACGTGTTCGGCCGCGGCGCCTGCGGCGAGGCGGAGCGCGACGCTCTGCGTGCCGCGCTCGCGGGCCGGCGCGTCGCGCCAGGGCCGTCAGGTTCGCCCTATCGCGGGCGCCGTGATGTGCTGCCCACGGGACGCAATCTCTTTGCGGTCGATCCGCGCGCCGTGCCGACGCCATCGGCGCATGCGCAGGGAATCGAGCTCGCGGAAGAGTTGTTGCGCCGCCACTTGCAGGATCACGGCGACTGGCCGAAAGGCCTCGTGATCGACCTCTGGGGCTCGGCGACCATGCGCACCGCAGGCGAAGAGTTTGCCATGGCGCTGCATCTGGCCGGCCTCGCGCCGCGCTGGGATCACGCCTCGGGGCGTGTGACCGGTTACGACATCGTCGCGCCGGCCGAACTCGGCCGCCCCCGCATCGACGTTACGCTGCGCGTGTCGGGCCTGTTCCGTGATGTCTTCTCCGGCCTTGCGCAATTGTTCGAGGCGGCGGCCGAGGCGCTATCGACGCGCGAGGATGAGGGCGACGAGAATCCGTACCGTCATCGCGCGTCCCGGGTGTTCGCGCCGCGTCCCGGACAATACGGCGTTGGCCTGTCGGCGATCCCGGATGCCTTCACACCCGATACGCGCGAAGCGGCCGGCGAAGCCTGGCTGTCGGCATCGTCCTGGGCATTCTCCGCCGACGGCGCGATCAAGCCCGATCGTGCCGGCATCGAATCGCGGCTCGCATCTGCCGACGCTTTCGTCCATGTCCAGGATTTGCCTGAAACGGATCTGCTGCTCGCCGCCGACTACGCCGCGCATGAGGCCGGCGTCGCGGCTGCTGCGGCACATCTCGGCGCAGCCGCACCGTCGCTCTATCATCTCGATGCGACGCGGCCGGACCAGCCGCATGCGCGAACGCTGACGGAAGAGATTTCGCGTGTCGTTCGCGCGCGCGCGGCCAATCCTGACTGGATCGCCGGCATGATGCGCCACGGGTTTCGTGGGGCCGCCGAGATCACCGCGACGCTCGAGCACATGGCCGCCTTCGCCCATCTGGCCGGCGCCGTCCCGCCGCATCTCTTTGATCTCTACTACGATGCGACGCTGGGCAATGACGACGTCCGCGCCTTCATGGGACGCGATAATCCGGCGGCGCTCGCCGCGATGGAAATCTGCTTCACACGACTGCATGAGGCCTCTCTCTGGCAAACCCGCCGCAATTCGATTGCCGCTCGGCTCCGGGAGGCGTCATGAGTGCAATTGCGGTCAAGGGCTGGTGTCCCGGCGCGCTGCGGCCGATGCAATCGGGCGATGGGCTCGTCGTCCGGGTGCGTCCTTTCGGCGGGCGTCTTGAAGCAACCCAGGTTGCCGGACTTGCTGAGCTGGCTGAACGCTTCGGCAACGGCCTCCTTGATGTGACGAGCCGCGCGAATCTCCAGATCAGGGGTGTCGACGAACAGGGCCATCGGCTCTTGCTCGACGGACTTGCGCATCTGGGGCTGCTTGACCACGACGCTGATACCGAAGCCCGGCGCAACATCCTGGTGACGCCGTTCTGGATCGGCGGCGACGAAACCCAGTCACTTGCCGCGGAGCTCGAAGAAGCGCTTGCTGATAGCGCGCTGGCGCTTCCGACCAAATTCGGCTTCGCCATCGATGACGGAAAGTCGCGCGTGCTGGCCGGCGATTCCGCTGACGTACGCATTGAGCGCGATCGCGGAGGCCGGCTTCTGGTGCGGGCTGATGGCGCGAGGCTCGGCCGCTCCGTCGCACGCGGAGAGGCGGTGAGCGCGGCGCTCGCGCTCGCAAACTGGTTCATCGTCTCCGGAGGAGCCAAGGGCGGGCGAGGGCGCATGGCGGCCCACATTGCGGCTGGCGCGGCATTGCCTGAGAGCTTGCGCGCTGAGACCGAGCCTGCCCCGGTGATGGCCGCGTTGCGGCCCGGGCATTACCCGCAGGGGGCAATGGTTGGCGTCGCGTTCGGACAGATGCTGCACTCGACGCTCCATCAATTCGCGGGTTGCGGACATGCGCTGCGCATGACGCCATGGCGGATGGTTCTGAGCGAGGGCAAGCGGGAGATGCCGAGGGTGGCAGGCCTCATCACGGAGCCTTACGATCCCGCGTTGCGCGTCATCGCCTGTAGCGGCGCCCCGCGCTGCCGCGAGGCGCATGCCGACGCGCGGGCGCTGGCGGCAGCACTTGCGCCGCGCATCACCGCCGATACGCGGCTGCACGTTTCCGGTTGCGCCAAGGGCTGTGCTCGTTCCGGGGCGTCTGCGGTGACGTTGGTCGCGACCAGCGGCGGCTTCGATCTCGTCCGCGACGGCTCGACGCGCGATGAGCCGGTGTTGCGCGGCCTGAACGGCGCCGACATCGTCAGCGATCCCTCTATCCTTGTGGGAGGGCACTGATGCCGCACGTCTACGAGACCGATGGCGCCGCGATCTACCGGCAGTCCTTCGCGACCATCCGGGCCGAAGCTGATCTGTCGCGCTTCACGCCCGACGAGGAGCAGGTCGTGGTCCGGATGATCCATGCCGCCGGCCTGGTGGGCCTGGAGGCGCATATCCGCTTCACGCCCGGCATGGCGACCGCTGCGCGCGACGCACTGCAGAGAGGCGCGCCGATCCTGTGTGATGCACGCATGGTCTCGGAGGGAATTACGCGCGCGCGGTTGCCGTCCGGCAACGCCGTCATCTGTACGCTCGGCGACGCGGCCGTTCCTGCGCTTGCGCAATCCATGCGCAACACGCGCTCGGCCGCAGCGCTGGAGTTGTGGCGGCCGCATCTCGACGGCGCAATCGTTGCGATCGGCAACGCGCCGACCGCGCTGTTTCATCTCCTCAACATGCTTGAGGACGGCAACTGCCCGCGGCCGGCGGCGGTGATCGGTTGCCCCGTCGGCTTTGTCGGTGCCGCCGAATCCAAGGCCGCGCTGATGGCCGATCCGCCGGTGCCGGCGCTGACGGTCGAGGGACGTCTCGGCGGCTCCGCGATCACCGTTGCCGCCGTCAACGCGCTGGCGAGCCGGAGCGAATAGCGATGGGACGCATCATCTGCTGCGGTCTCGGCCCCGGTGATCCCGACCTGATGAGCGTGCGCGCGGACCGGACGGTGCGTGGCGCAAAGCACGTCGCTTATTTCCGCAAGAAGGGCAGGCCGGGCCAGGCGCGCCGCATCGTCGAAGGCATGCTCGCAGGCGACGTCACCGAATATCCGATGGAATATCCGGTCACCACGGAGATCGCCTTCGACAGTCCCGACTATGTCCGCCTGCTCGCCGGCTTCTACGACGAGTGGGCGGAGCGCCTGGCACGGCTGGCGCGCGCGGTTGATGTCATCGTGCTCTGCGAGGGCGATCCCTATTTCTACGGCTCCTTCATGCATCTGCACGCGCGCCTGCAAGGCCGCGTCGAACTCGAGGTGATCGCCGGCATTCCCGGCATGGCCGGCTGCTGGAATGCGGTCGGGCAGCCGATCGCGCTTGGCGACGACGTCACGACGGTGTTGATGGGCACGTTGGACGAGAAACAACTCGAACGGCGCATGCGCGATTCCGATGCGCTCGTCATCATGAAGACCGGCCGCAATCTTGAGAAAGTGCGCCGCGCGCTCGCTGCCGCCGGAAGGCTAGACGATGCCTGGCTGGTCGAGCGCGGCACCATGCCGGGCGAGCGTGTGGTGCGGCTCGCAGATATCGATGCCGCCGAGTGTCCCTATTTCGCGATCGTGCTCGTGCACGGCAAGGGCCGGCATCTGGACGCCGCCGAATGACGGGCACGCTGACCATCGCAGGCCTTGGGCCGGGCAGCGACACACTGGTGACGCCTGAGGTCTCTGCCGCACTCGCGGCTGCGACCGACATTCTGGGTTATGCGCCCTATGTCGCGCGCGTGCCGCCGCGGGTGGGGCTTAACCTCCGTCCGTCCGACAACCGCGAGGAGTTGCAGCGCGCTAGCGAAGCCTTGCGGCTTGCCGCCGAAGGCGGGCAAGTTGTCGTCGTGTCCTCGGGGGACCCCGGCGTGTTCGCGATGGCGTCCGCCGTGTTCGAGGCGCTCGAACAGGCGCCGCAATGGCGGGAGCTTCCGATCCGTGTGCTACCCGGCATTACCGCGATGCTGGCTGCTGCCGCGCGCGCCGGTGCGCCGCTCGGCCATGATTTCTGCGCGATCAATCTCTCGGACAATCTCAAGCCGTGGGCGGTGATCGAGAAGCGCCTGCGGCTGGCGGCGGAAGCCGATTTTGCCATCGCGATGTACAATCCGCGCTCGACAAGCCGGCCGGAGGGATTTGGCCGCGCGCTTGCCGTGCTGAAAGAAGCCGGCTGCGGCGAACGCCTCGTGATCTTTGCGCGCGCGGTGAGCGCGCCCGACGAGCGGATCGAAACGGTGACACTGAACGACGCGCGGCCCGAGATGGCCGATATGCGCACGCTCGTGATCGTCGGCAACTCGCAGACGCGCCGCGTTGGCCGCTGGGTCTATGCGCCGAGGCAGATCCGATGACCGAGCCATTGCATGATTCCGGCTACGCTTTCGATCCGCTGTCGCTCGGGCAGTTCCGGCCGCGAGATCATGATCACGGGCAGGCCCAGCGCACGGGCGGCGTCGATCTTGGCGCGCGCGCCATCGCCGCCGGAATTGCGGGCGACGATCCACGCGATGCCTCGCGCGCGCATCATCTCCAACTCGCGATCAAGCGTGAACGGTCCGCGCGACACGATTACGTCAGCCGCGAAGGGCAGGGGCGCTTCCGGTGGATCGACGAATCTCAGCGTGTAGGTGTGCTGCGGCCTGGTCGCGAATGGCGCAATGTGCTGGCGCCCGATAGCGAGGAAGACGCGCGCCGGGGATTCGGGAAGAGCAGCGACCGCAGCGTTGACGTCAGCGACCTCGATCCAGTTGTCGACGGGCGACTTGTCCCAAGGCGCTCGCTCCAGTGCAATCAGTGGCGTCCCGGTTTCCGCGCAAGCCGCAACCGCGTTGCGGCTTATCTCGGCGGCAAAGGGATGCGTCGCATCGATCACATGCGTGATGGCTTCGCGATGAATGTAGTCGGCAAGCCCGACCACGCCGCCGAAGCCGCCAATCCGGGTCGGCAGCGGCTGATCGGCGGGCGCACGGGTGCGGCCGCCATAGGAATAGACGGCCGCGATGCCCGCGCGCGCGATTGCCGCCGCGAGCAGGCTCGCATCGGCTGTTCCGCCCAGAATGAGGGCGCGCGTCATGGCTGATCCCTGGCTGACTATCATCGGCATCGGCGAAGATGGACTCGCAGGGCTGTCGGAAGCAAGCCGAAAGGCGCTTGCCAATGCAGAAACGATATTCGGCGGCGAGCGTCATCTCGTGCTGGCGGGCGTGACCAGTCGCGGCCGCGCGTGGCCGGTGCCATTCGATGCAGATGCCGTGCTGAGCTGCCGCGGCCGGCCGACCGCGGTGCTCGCCTCCGGCGATCCGTTTTGGTATGGCGTCGGCGCAAGCCTGGCCGAGAAGCTCGATGCCGGCGAGTGGATTGCGCATTCCGCGCCGTCGACCTTCTCGCTTGCCGCCGCGCGGCTGGGCTGGCGGCTCGAATCCGTCGTGTGCGTGGGTCTTCACGCCGCGCCATTCGAGCGCCTTGTGCCGCATCTCGCGCATGGCGCGCGGATCATTTGTCTGGTGCGCGATGGCAAGGCTGCCGGCGATCTCGCGAGATGGCTGACCGAGCGCAGATGGGGCGCCTCGGCATTCTGGACTCTCGCCGCGCTTGGCGGGCCACATGAAAGCGTCGGTGAGTGTCGCGCTGAGAGCTATACGCGCGCTTCCGCCGGAAAGCTGGTCGCGGTGGCGCTGGAGGCGAAGGGGGCGCACGGTTTGTCTCGCAGCTCGGGCCTGCCGGACGATCTCTTCGCTCACGACGGCCAGATCACCAAGCGGCCGGTGCGCGCGTTGGCGCTCTCGACACTGGCGCCCTCTCCCGGCAAGAGGCTATGGGACATCGGCGCGGGTTCAGGCTCGATTTCGGTGGAGTGGGCATTGTGCGGCGGGACGGCGATCGCCGTCGAGGCGCGCGAGGATCGCGCCGCCAACATCCGCAGCAATGCTGCCGAGTTCGGATTAGCGCATCGGATCACCGTCATCGCAGGGAAAGCGCCCGAATCTCTCGCGAGGCTGGAAGCGCCGGATGCCGTCTTCATCGGCGGCGGCCTCGACATTGCGATGTTCGATGCGGTCTGGTCGCGCATCGCGCCGGGTACGCGGCTGGTTGCGCATGCGGTGACGCTGGAAACGGAAGCGGTGCTCGGCGAGCTGCATCAGCGCCACGGCGGCGAGCTGATGCGGGTCGAGATCTCCCATGCCGGTCCGCTCGGCCGCTATCGGTCCTGGGAGGCGGCGCGGCCGGTGGTGCAGTGGAGTACAGTCCGATGAAGGTCGCCGGGCTCGGGTTCAAGCGCGATGTCACCTTAGCGTCGTTGCGCGAGGCGCTTCTGGCGGCTGGCGGTCCCGCAGGCCTCGCGGCGGTGGCAACGGTCAGCGACAAGGCCGACGCCGAGGCGCTGAAACTTCTGGCGCGCGAATGCGGCGTGCCGATCAAGGCTGTTCCGCACGATGTGCTCGCAGGCATCACGACGCCGACCCGGTCAGAGCTCATCGTCGAAAAGTTCGGCACAGGATCTGTTGCCGAAGCTGCTGCACTTGCGGCGGCCGGTCCTCGCGCCCGGTTGATTGCGACGCGGACGGTCTCGCAGGATCGGACCGCGACTGCGGCGATCGCGGAAGGAGACGACGCATGACGGTGCACTTCATCGGTGCAGGGCCGGGGGCTCCCGATTTGCTCACGTTGCGCGGCCGCGATCTGATCGCCGCCTGTCCGGTCTGCCTCTATGCCGGCTCGCTCGTGCCGGAAGGCGTGTTGGCGCATTGCCCGCCCGGCGCGCGGATCGTCAACACCGCGCCGCTGTCGCTCGACGAGATCGTTGCCGAGATTGCCGCTGCGCATGCGGTAGGTAAAGACGTCGCGCGGCTGCATTCCGGCGATCTCTCGATCTGGTCGGCGATGGGTGAGCAACTGCGCCGCCTGCGCGCGCTCGGCATTCCTTGCACCGTGACGCCGGGCGTGCCGGCCTTCTCGGCCGCCGCCGCGGCACTCGAAGCCGAGCTGACACTGCCCGGCCTCGCACAGACCGTGGTGCTGACGCGCACGCCGGGCCGCGCCAGCGCGATGCCGGAAGGCGAGAAGCTCGGTGCATTTGCTGCGACCGGTGCGGTGCTCGCCATCCACCTGTCGATCCATCTGCTCGACAAGGTCGTTGCGGAGCTCACGCCGCATTACGGCGCGGACTGTCCAGTCGCCATCGTCTGGCGCGCGAGCTGGCCGGATCAGCGCATCGTCCGCGCGACGCTTGCAACTCTCGATGCTGCGGTTGGTGCCGAGCTCGAACGTACCGCTCTCATCCTGGTCGGCAAGACGCTGGGCGCGGCGGATTTTTCCGAGAGCCGCCTCTACGCCGCCGACTACGATCGCCGCTATCGGCCGGTTGGCCCCGAGCCGCGCTTTCCGGAGGCGTCGTGATGGCCGCAAGCCTCGTCATCTCCGCGCCGGCCTCCGGCGTCGGCAAGACGACGCTGACGCTGGCGCTCGCGCGCGCATGGCGTAATCGCGGACTGAAGGTGCAATGCTTCAAGAGCGGGCCTGACTATATCGATCCCGCCTTCCACGCCGCTGCCACAGGGCGCGCCTCCGTCAACGTCGACAGCTGGGCGATGGACCGCGCGACGATCGTGCATCTCGTCGGCCGCGGCACCGATGCCGATGTCGTGCTCGCCGAAGGCTCGATGGGCCTGTTCGACGGCGTCGCCGCGCGCGGCGTCTGTGGTACCGGTGCCACCGCCGACATTGCGGAGATGCTGGGCTGGCCGGTGCTGCTGGTGATCGATCCCTCCGGGCAGGCGCAGACAGCTGCGGCCATTGCCGCCGGCCTTCGCGACTATCGCGCCGGCCTGCGTCTTGCCGGCGTCGTGCTCAACCGCGTCGCAAGCCCGCGCCACGAAGATCTGGTGCGGCGGGCGCTCGCGGACGCAGGCATTGCCGTGTTCGGCGCGCTGCCACGTCATGCCGAGATCAGCCTGCCGAAGCGGCATCTCGGCCTGGTGCAGGCCGAGGAGCAGGCCGAGATCGGCGGCCTGATCGACGAGGCCGCGCGCTTCGTCGCCGAGCATGTCGATCTCGATGCCGTGCTGCGATCGGCCGCGGCCTGGTCGCCGGAGCCTGCGGTGAAGGGCCTGAACGTGACGCCGCCCGGGCAGCGCATCGCGCTCGCCCGTGATGCCGCGTTCTCATTCGTCTACCCGCACATGCTGGAAGCCTGGCGTGCAGCCGGCGCCGAAATCCTGCCGTTCTCACCGCTCGCCGACGAAACGCCCGACGCGAGCGCCGACGTCTGCTGGCTGCCCGGCGGCTATCCCGAGCTTCACGCAGGGAAGATTGCCGCCAATGCGCACTTTCGTGGCGGCCTACGCGCCTTCGCCGAAACGCGCCCGGTGCACGGCGAGTGCGGAGGTTATATGGTGCTGGGTGCAGGCCTCACCGATGCCGACGGCATACACCATGAGATGACGGGTCTGCTCGGCCTGGAGACGAGCTTTGCCAAACGCCGCATGCATCTGGGCTACCGTCTGGCCGAACTCGCCGCGCCGATGCCGGGACATCAGGCCGGTGCGCGCCTGCGCGGCCACGAGTTTCACTATTCGACCATCGTCGCGCAGCCGGATACGCCGCTAGCGGTCGTGCACGACGCGACCGGTGCGGTCATCGCCGAGACCGGCTCGCGGCGCGGCCAAGCCACCGGCACGTTCTTCCATCTGATCGCGGAGGACCGGTGAGCGGTTTTGTCACTTTCATCTCCGCCGGTCCCGGCGACCCCGAGCTTCTCACGCTCAAAGGCGCGGCACGCCTGCGCCAGGCCGACGTCGTGCTTTATGATGACCTCGCATCCGGCGCGATCCTGGATCTGGCACGGCCCGGCGCCAATCTCGTCGCGGTGGGGAAAAGGGCCGGGCGGCCCTCGACCAAGCAGCACCATGTCAACCGCCTGCTGGTCGACTATGCCGCGACCGGGTTGCGCGTCGTGCGCCTGAAGTCGGGCGATGCAGGCATTTTCGGGCGGCTCGAGGAGGAACTCGAGACGCTCCGCGACGCCGGCATCGGCTACGAGATCATTCCCGGCGTCACCTCGGCTTGCGTTGCGGCCGCGCAAGCTGGCATTCCCCTGACCCGGCGCCACACCTCACGCCGGGTGCAATTCGTAACCGGGGCCGATGTCACCGGCGAACTGCCGCAGAACCTGAATTGGGCGGCACTGGCCGATCCGGAGGCGACGACCGTGGTCTATATGGGCCGGCGGACCTTTCCGGCGCTTGCCGCAAAATTGATCGGGCACGGGCTCGCCCCAAGCACGCCGGCGCTGTTCGCCGAATCCCTCGGGCGTTCCGACGAGCGGCTGGTCCGCACCACCATCGCCGAACTGGCCGAGCAGCTTGCGCGGGGTGGCGCGGCCTCCACGGCGGCTGTCATCCTGTTCGGCGCGCTCGCGGGAGAATATCCGTCATGATGCCCTCGGCCGCCCGTCGCCCCTTGACGCCCGGCTTGCGAAAGGGGCACACAGGAGACGCATGGTGCTCGACGTGGCGCAAAGCGCCGGAGCATAATCGGGAATGGGGATGGGCGGACCCAGTTGCGGCGCCCCAAACCCCAGCCGCCCCCGCGACTGTAAGCGGTGAGGGACTCCGATCCGCCACTGGGCCGCAAGGTTCGGGAAGGCCGGAGAACCCCAGTGAACCGCGAGCCAGGAGACCGGCCGTGCGTGTTTTGACGTCAAGGCCGTCGGGTGTGACGGCAGGAAGGATTTGAGCCATGCATGTCGAACCCGGAGTCGTGACGGGCGCCAAGCTCGTGTTGAGTTATGCAACGGGCATCGCCGCAGGCGGCGTTGCCCTTAAACTAGCGGTCGAGACGATGCGCGAGCAAGGCATCGGTTCGTTCGCGGCGCGGACGCTCGCCACCACGGGCCTTGTGTTCACCTTCTTCGAGATCCTGCCGCACTACCCGGTCGGGGTGTCCGAAGTGCACTTCATCCTCGGCTCGACCTTGTTCCTGCTGTTCGGCGCAGCACCGGCGGCCTTCGGCCTCGCGCTCGGCCTGCTGCTCCAGGGCGTGTTCTTCGTGCCGACCGATCTGCCGCAATATGGCATGAACGTCACCACGATCCTGGTGCCGCTGTTCGCGATCCAGGCGATCGCCACGCGGATCATTCCGCGCAACACCGCCTATGTCGATCTGCAATATCGCCAGGCGCTGGCGCTCTCGACCACGTATCAGTCCGGCGTCATCGCCTGGGTGGCGTTCTGGGCGCTCTATGGTTCCGGCTTTGGTGCGGCCAACCTCGCCAACATCGCAACCTTCGCAGCGTCCTATGCGCTCGTTATCGTGATCGAGCCGCTGGCTGATCTCGCGGTACTGGCGCTGGCGAAGTCGTTGCGTGGGGTTACCGCGCCCGGCCTCGTCACCCCGCGTTTGCACAACGCGGCCTAGAGACAAGCGAATGGGCGGCCGTTGCGGCCGCCCTTCGCAGGTAAGATGCTCACGCTCTCCCTGATAGGCATCGGTTGCGGCGATCCCGAGCAGCTCACGCGCGCCGCGATCCGTGCCATCAACGCTGCCGATCTCGTCCTGATCCCGCGCAAGGGGACTGCGAAATCCGATCTCGCCGATCTGCGACGGACGATCTGCGCGGACGTGCTCACCAGCGACAAGACAGGCATCGTCGAGTTCGATCTTCCGGTGCGCGACGCGGGCGAGGCAGATTACCGCAAGGGCGTGGACGATTGGCATGATGCAGTCGCCGCGACCTGGTCGCAAACGATCGCGAACCATCTCGGGCGCGAGGGCAAGGTCGCGCTGCTGATCTGGGGCGATCCCTCGCTCTACGACTCCTCGCTGCGCATTGCGCGTCGGCTCGATCCGTTGCCGAAGATCGAAGTCATCCCCGGCATCACATCGATCCAGGCGCTCTGTGCGGCACACGCGCTGCCGCTCAACGATATCGGCGAGCCGTTCCTGGTCACGACCGGGCGGCGCTTGCGCGAGGGCGGTTGGCCGCAAGGCACCGACACCGTGGTCGTGATGCTCGACGGCGAAACCGCATTCCAGTCGCTCGATCCGGCGGGGCTGCACATCTGGTGGGGCGCCTATCTCGGCATGCCTGATCAGATCGTCATGTCCGGCGCGCTTGCCGAGGTCGGCCCGCACATTGTCGCCGTGCGGCAGGAAGCGCGCGAGCGGCACGGCTGGATCATGGACAGCTACATTCTCAAGCGCAGGCCGTGAGGCAAGCGAGGCAGCATGCTCCCCGAATGGGTCTACCGGAAATGCCCAGATATCTCCGCGGTCCATCGCGAGGCGGCGATCGCGCGGCAGGCGCAACTGACGAAGCCGACCGGCGCGCTTGGCCGGCTCGAGCAACTCGCGATCGAGCTTGCGGGTCTGCAAGCAACCGAGCAACCCCGTGCCGCGCGGGTGCCGATCGTCATCTTCGCCGGCGATCACGGCATCGTCGCGCAGGGCGTGTCGGCCTATCCGCAGGAGGTAACGATTGCGATGATGGCGAATTTTGCCTCGGGCGGCGCCGCGATCTCGGTGCTGGCGCGCGAGCTTGGCTCGAGCCTGGAGGTCGTCGACGCGGGCACGCTGGCGCCATCGGAGGTCGCCGATATCGTCACGGACAAGCCGCGCAACGGCACGCGCGATTTCAGCGTTGAGGCAGCGCTTGCGCCCGCGGAGCTGGCAGTTGCCTTCGAAGCCGGCCAGCGCGCGGTCGCGCGCGCGGAGGCCGCCCAGCCCGATCTGCTGATCTTTGGCGAGATGGGCATCGGCAACACCACGACATCAGCGGCGATAGCCGCGGGCCTGCTCGGCCTGCGCGCCGAGGAGATCGCAGGCAGCGGCACCGGCATCGATGCGGTCGGCCGGGCGCACAAGGCGCGCGTGATCGATGCCGCGATCGCGCGTCATGGGGTTGCCGGTGCCTCGGCCGAAAAGATCCTGTGCGCCATCGGCGGCCTCGAAATCGCAGCCATCTGCGGCGCGATCATTGCGGCTGCGCAGCGCCGCATTCCCGTGTTGATCGACGGCTTCATCGTATCGGTCGCGGCGCTGGCGGCCGTGCGGCTGAATCCCTCGTGCCAGCCGTTCCTGCTGTCGTCGCATCAATCGGCGGAGCAGGGGCATCGGCTGGTGCTTCGTGCCCTGAACGTCCAACCGCTGATCAGCCTCGATCTCAGGCTCGGCGAGGGATCGGGCGCGGCGATCGCGCTGCCGCTGGTGCGGCTGGCCTGTAGCCTTCACAATGACATGGCGACGTTTGCGCAGGCCAATGTGCCGGATCGGCCAGTCTGATCAGGCTCAAGCCACGCGGTGATTGACGGAGACGACGCGCCAGCCGCTCGCGAGCCGATCGATCCGGGTGAGGGAGAGCGGATCAATCACGAAGCGCAAGGCGGCTTGCGGCTCGAGACCCAGCGCGATGCACAGCGCGGCGCGGATCGTGCCGGAATGGACCACGAGGGTGGACGAATCCGCCCCGATCCGCGACAGGCCCAGCCGGACGCGCGCGACCTGATCCTCGAAGCTCTCACCGCCCGGCGGCCGCGCGCGGGCCGGATCGCTCCAGAACTGCGCATAGGCATCGCCGCCCGTCGCGGCGAGTTCGTCGTGCCGCCGGCCGGTCCAGTCACCAAAATCCTGCTCGCTGAATTCACCCACGAGCACCGGATCGAGCCCCAGCGCGCGCGCCGTCTCGACCGTGCGCCGTGACGGGCTCGCATAGCTCACCGCGTCCCGCGGCAGGTGCTGCCGCACTGCCTCCAATTGCGCGCGATCGCCGAGATTGGCCGGAGCATCGGCCGCATGGATCGTTCCCGCGACGCCGTCGACGGTCGCATGCCGTATCAGCCAGAGGAAGGTCTCGCCTTCCATGCGAAAATCTCCAGGGAAAGTTGGTCGCTGTAGCAAAGACGCCGCAACAGGTACATTGACTCTGTCTTGATCGTAATCCTAGATGGTCAGGACGGTTTCCCCATCCGGGGATGAAAAGGGAATGCGGTGCGGGGACGTTGTCCCCAATGCCGCGGCTGCCCCCGCAACTGTAAGCGGCGAATCTTGCGTCACAAGCCACTGGGTATCTCGGTCCCGGGAAGGCGACGCAAGGTGATGACCCGCGAGCCAGGAGACCTGCCGTCAGCCGTGGTCACACGCGAAGATGTCGGTCGGGGAGTACAGACATTCGGCTTCATCGGAAGGCTGAAAGGCCCAGGGTGAGACCTCGTTCGCTGTGACGTGCCACTGACGTCATACCGAGGTCCTAAACCATGTCTTCCGTCCGTCTTGTGCGACCGCGCGCGTTTTTGCTCGCGTCCGCCGCTCTCACATCGTTTGCTGCCATCGATCTACCCGTAGCCTTGGCGCAGCAGGCCCGCGAACCGCTGCCGCCGATCGAGATCGCCCCGCAACAGTCCCGCAAGCCTGCCAGGCCCGCGGGACGCGAGGGGCAGGGCGCGCGCCGCACAGCAGCGCGCCGTTCCGCGCCCGCGCCGCTCCCGCCAAAGCCGGTCGTGCCGGCTGCGACGGTGCAGACGCCGCTCAATACCAATACGGTCGCCGAGAGCGCCTCGCGCCTCGGCCTGACGGTGCGCGAAATACCGGCGACCCTCGAGGTGATCTCGGCCGAAACCATGCGTGAGCAAGGCTATCGCACCGTGTCAGACGTCGCGCAGGGCGCGGTGGGCGTCACCTCGGGCGACAACCCGGCCGAGCCCTCGGCCTTTTCGATGCGCGGCTTCACCAACAGCCAGATCAACACGCTCTACAACGGCATCAAGATCGGCCCGCAGAACATGACCTCGCGGATCACAGATACGGCCAATCTGGAGGCCGTGGAATTCTTGAAAGGTCCGGCCTCGCTGATCTCGGGCGAGGGCGCCGCCGGCGGCGCGATCAACTTCGTCACCAAACAGCCGCACACCGGACCGATCCGGAACGAGGCGGACTTTTCCTATGACTCTCTAAATTCGTTCCGCGCGCATTACGGCTCCGGCGGCAGCACCAATGTTCAGGGGCTGGACTACCGCTTCGATATCAGCCGCTCCTTGCTCAACGGCTTTGCCGACGACACCAACACCAAGACGCTCGACGTGTCGGGCCAGCTCAACTACCGCATCTCGGACAACCTGAAGATCTGGGGTGCGATCGAGTATAGGGAGGACCGCGGAAAGGCCTATTGGGGCGCGCCTCTGGTGCCGATCGCCTTCAGCGGCTCGCATGCCACGACTGGAATCGTCTCGGGCAACTACATCTCGAACTTCAACAAAACGAATCTCGGACCGGTCACGATTGATGACCGCACTTTCAACACCAACTACAACGTCCTCGACAATCGCAACGTCGCCCAGGAGGTGTGGCTGCGCGGCGGCTTTGAGCTGAAATTGGCACCTGACTTGACGCTGAAGAGCCAGGCCTATGGCTATAGCGCGGAGCGCACGTGGTTCAACAATGAGGTCGAGGCGTTCAATGCCAGTTCGGGCCTCCCCAACTCGAACATGGTGGATCGCGAGCGCTTCTACGTCGCGCACAGCCAGCGCCTCGTCGGGAACATCACCGACCTGATTTGGGATGCGAATATCGCGGGCTTCGACAACCGCATGGTCACGACGCTTTCCTCAAGCTATCTCGATTTTGTCAGGCCGGGCGCGGCCAACTTCCCTGACGACTACGTCTCGTTGGTCGATCCCGCGCGCGGCTATTACGGCCTGCTCACGACGCAGCAGCAGACTGCGCGCATCGACAACGAGGCGCTGTCATTCGAGGACCGGTTAAAACTGACGCGCAGCTTTGCGCTGATCGGCGGCCTGCGCGTCGAGCATATCGGGCTCGACCGCAATTCGACCGACGTGAACGGGCTGGAGAAGGCTAATTTTCCGTTCTCGAAATCCTGGGCGCCGGTGACGGGCCGCATCGGCTACACCTGGGAGGCCGTTCCCGGCCTGACCTTCTTCAGCCAGTACGCCACGGGCGCCGATATCTCGGCCAACAACATCTTCCTGCTTGGGCCTACCCAGCCGCTCGACCTCACGACCTCGCGCACCTACGAGACGGGCGTCAAGCATCTGTTGTGGGACAACAGGGCGGAGTGGTCGTTCTCGGCCTACGACATCCAGCGCAAGAACGTCTATGCGGCCGCTGGCGGCATGCAGCTCAATATCGCCGGGCGGCAGGAATCCAAGGGCGTCGAGCTCGCCGCTTCGGTCCGCCCGATCGAGGCGTTGCGGCTGTGGGGCAATATCGCCTACGTCGATGCGCGCTATGCCGACTACAATTTCGTCGGCGGCTCGTTCTCCGGCAATACGCCGCCGAACGTGCCGCGCATCGTTGCCAACGCCAGCGCCTCCTACCGTTTCTTCACGCCCTGGCCGGTGGAGCTCGGAATCGTCAGCCGTCATGTCGGCGACCGCTACAACACGGACGCGAACACGGTGACGCTGAAGGCCTACACTGTGGCCGATGTCTATGCCTTCGTCGACATCCCCAGGACGGTGTTCAATGCGGTTGACCAGGCCCGCCTGACGTTCCGTGTGCGCAACATCACCGACAAGCGCTACGCGATCTGGGGCGATCCGTTCTATCCCGATCAGATCCTGCTGGGCGCGCCGCGCACCTATGAGATTTCGGCTGCGTTCAAATGGTAGGGCGTTGAGACCATGGGCGCGATCATCCTGTTGCACCGTTGGCTCGGGATCGCGTTCTGCCTGCTGTTCGCGATGTGGTTCGCGACGGGGATCGTGATGCACTTCGTTCCGTTTCCGTCGCTGACGGAAGCGGAACGCGTTGCCGGGCTTGCGCCGGTGGACCATGCTCAGGTCACTATCCCTGCTTCTGACGCGGTGGCCGCCAGCGGGGTTGCGGATGCCACGCGCGTTCGCCTGATCCAGCGGAGCGACGGACCGGTCTACATCGTCTCGGGACCATCGCATTTGCGCGCAATCCGCGCCTCGGGCAGAGGCGACGCATCGGTGACGTCTCCTGATATCGCGCTCGCCATCGCGCAGGAGCATGCCCGCAATCGCGGGTTCGATGCCGCGGGCGCCGTGATCGTCGCGCGCGCGGACTATGATCAATGGACCGTCCCGAACGGTTTTGATCGCCACCGGCCGCTGTTTCGCGTGGCCCTCGGCGATGCCGCCGGGACGGAGGTCTATGTCTCGTCGCTCACCGGCGAAGTTGTCCTTGATACGACGCGAAACGAGCGTGCATGGAACCTGGTCGGTAGTGTCCTGCACTGGATCTATCCGACGGTCCTGCGAAGCAACTGGGCGCTATGGGACAGCGTGGTCTGGACATTGTCGCTACTGGCGTCGATCGCAGCGCTGCTGGGAGCGTTGCTCGGGATCAGCCGGATCGGAATTCGAGGGCGTCAAATCTCGCCATACCGTGGCTGGCATGCGCTGCATCACCTCATCGGCCTCGTTGCGACGGTCTTCGTGTTGACCTGGATTTTCAGCGGGTGGCTCTCCATGGATCACGGCCGGCTGTTCTCGCGCGGGCAGTTGACCCCGGCTGAATCCGACATAATGAACGCTTGGCCGGACTGGCCGGTCGTTTCATCATTCGTTCGGCAGCCGATATCGTCCTCGGCCCGCGAAGTCGAATGGTTCGCCTTCAACGGCGATGTTTATCGTCGTGACCGGGTCGCCCTTGGCAGCCAGATTTTGGTCAGGGCAGGAGACGCTGGCCGCGATAGGCAGACGGGATTGCTGAGCGCACACGAGGTCCAGGATTTGACGACGCGCCTTGCGGCTGGCTGCGACGCACCGTCCGTGCTTGCGGTCAACGACGACTATCCCGCTCGGTCCATCGTTGCGGCAGCGCCCGCCTACCGTTCCCGATGCGGCGACCTCTGGTTCGACATCGACAGCGCCAACGGCAGCGTGCTGCAAAGGCTGGATGCGTCGCGGCGGGCCTATCGCTGGTTCTATAGCGCGCTGCACACGCTCGACTTTCCAATTCTCGTGACGCATCCGCTTTTGCGCGACGTTCTGATCGTGAGCCTTTGTGCCCTCGGGATGCTGTTCTCCGTCACGGGTATCGTCATCGGCTGGCGCCGCTTGCGGTCCTCCTTCATTGCCCGACGGGTTTGAAACCCGCGACAGTTCAGCTCTGAGCGCGGGCTGCACAGATTTGCTACACGGCGACACGAATTGCGGCAGTTCTCGCTTTAACAACGCGCTTGACATCGTATCCGATCTCAACGACCGTAATGTGCAAGCGTAGGGCAAGACGGCCCATCGACGCGATAAGTTCAACCATTTCCAACACCACGCGTTCGTCGCGTGTTCGGTTGGCGGCGAGGGCGCCCTCGGCTTCACAGCCGACGGGCGCTTTTTTGTTTTTGGATCGAGTGATGACGCGGAAACAGTATCGGATCGGCGTGATGTTCTCGACGACGGGCTCCTACAGCGTCGTCGCACGTTCGATCCTCAACGGTGCATTGCTCGCGTTAAGGGAAGTCAATGCGAGCCACGACGACATTGCGCTTGAGCCGGTGGTGGTCAACCCGTCCGGCGACCTCGCGCGCTATCGTTCGCTCAGCCTCGAGCTCCTCGGTTCCGGCATCCGGCACGTGGTCGGCTGCTACACTTCGTCGAGCCGCAAGGAGGTGATCCCGTGCTTCGAGAAGTTCGACGGACTGTTGTGGTATCCGTCTCACTACGAGGGCTTCGAGAGCTCCGATAACGTCATCTACACCGGCGCCGCGCCCAACCAGCACGTGCTGCCGCTGGTGGACTATCTGGCCTCCCGCGTCGGCTCGCGCGCCTTCTGCGTCGGCTCGAACTACATCTGGGCCTGGGAGAACAACCGCATCTTCCGCGAGGCGCTGACCGCGCGGGGCGGCACCGTGCTCGCCGAGCGCTATCTCTCGGTCGGCGATACCGAGGTCGACCAGGTCATCACGGCGATCATCGATCAGCGTCCCGACTTCGTCTTCAACAATTTGATCGGCACCAGCGCCTATGCCTTTTTTCGGGCGTTCCGGGCCGCTTGCCGGGCGCGCGGCATCGATCAGGCTGCGGAGATTCCGGTCGCTAGCTGCACGCTGTCGGAACCGGAATTGCCGGAGATCGGCCCGGACGCGGTCGACGGACATCTGTCCTCGAGTGTCTATTTCTCCTCCCTGAATTCGCCAGAAAACGGTGCCTTCATTCGCGCCTACACGACATCCTTTCCGGACGGACCGGTCTCGTCGGCAGATGCTGAATCCTCTTACATCGCCGTCAAATTGCTCGCGGCAGCATTGTCGCAGGCCGGCACCGACGATGCCCGCACGGTGCGCGCCGCCGTGGCCGATCAGCGGCTACGCGCTCCGCAAGGCGAGGTCCGCATCGACCGGCAGACCTTTCACGCCTGGCTTACGCCGCGCATCGGCCGCTCGGCTGCCAACGGGCAGTTCGAGGTGCTGCTGGAATCCCGCGAGCCGATCGCGCCCGATCCCTATCTCGTCCAGTCGTCGCCGCGCTTTGCCAGCGCAATGCGCTCTCCGCTGTTGAAAGTGGTGCAATCATGAGCTCCCGACTGTTACAGAACTTCAAGGGCGGCCGCGCGATCGTCGTCACCCGGCGAGGGGGATGGGAGAGCGCGCTCGAAACGACGCTCGCCAAGCTCGGCGTCTCGACGGAATATCCTGAGATCATCGACGGCCACGCGCAGATCGACGTCGCGGGCCTTCAGGCCGACCGTGACATCCTGTTCGTCGACGGCGATCTCGAAGGCGCGGTTGCGATCGAGGTCAACCCGGCCTCGCGCCTGCCGCCGGTGCCGGTGATCGGCCTGGTCGGTGTCGAGGCGCCGAGCCGGCTCAAGGCGCTCGTCAATCTCGGCGCGACCTCGTTCCTGCGCAAGCCGGTGCATGGCGGCGCGGTCTACACGTCTCTGTTCATGGGCATCAACCAGTTCCTGCTGCGCGCTGAAATGTACGAGCGCTTGCAGGGCCTCGAGGAGCGTCGCCGCGGGCGCCGCGCGGTGATTCGGGCCGTCATCCTGCTAATGCAGCAGGATGGCCTCGACGAGGAGGGGGCCTATTGCCAGCTCCGCCGCGACAGCATGCGCGCGCGGCAGAATATGGAACTCTATTGCGAGGAGTTTCTGAGCAAGCGGGCGAAGCCGCCCGACACGTCCGGCCGCACAACCGGCATCACGCTGCAAGGCGGCAACAAGCAGGCCATCTAGGAGAACCAAATATGCCCAAGTCTGTATTGCGGGGGCTGCGCGCCGCAGCCCTCACGGGGACGCTTGTCTTCGGATCACACCTGGCGCTCGCAGCGGAAAACCCGATCAAGCTCGGCGTACTGGAGGATCAGTCGGGCGATTTCGCCGCCGCCACCATCGGCAAGGTCCACGCCATCCAGCTCGCCGCCGACGAGATCAACAAGGCCGGCGGCATCATGGGCCGGCCGCTGGAGCTCGTGCCCTACGACACGCAGTCCGACAACACCCGCTACCAGGAGTTCATGCGCCGCGTGCTCCAGCGCGACAAGGTCGATGTCGTGTTCGCGGGTTTCTCTTCGGCTTCGCGCGAGGCGTATCGTCCGATCGTCGACCAGTTCAACGGTTTCGCCTTCTACAACAACCAGTATGAAGGCGGCGTCTGCGACGGCCACATGATCGTCACCGGCGCGGTGCCCGAGCAGCAGTTCTCCACGCTCATTCCCTACATGATGGAGAAGTACGGCAAGAACGTCTACACGCTCGCAGCCGACTACAATTTCGGCCAGATCTCGGCGGAATGGGTGCGCAAGATCGTCAAGGAGAACGGCGGCAAGATGGCCGGCGAGGAGTTCATCCCGCTCGGCGTGTCGCAGTTCTCGCAGAGCATCCAGAACATCCAGAAAGCCAAGCCGGACTTCGTGGTCACGCTGCTGGTCGGCACCGCGCAGGCTTCCTATTACGAGCAGGCCGCGTCCGCCAACGTCAACCTGCCGATGGCGTCCTCGGTCAACGTCGGTCAGGGCTACGAGCACAAGCGCTTCAAGCCGCCGAGCCTGAAGGACATGTACGTCACCACCAACTACATCGAGGAAATCGACTCGCCCAAGAGCAAGGAGTTCTACGCCAAGTTCAAGGCGAAATTCCCGAGCGAGCCCTATGTGAACCAGGAGGCGGAAAACTCCTACCTCGCCGTCTATCTCTACAAGCAGATGGTGGAGCGGGCGAAGTCGACCAAGCGCGAGGACATCCGCAAGGTGATCGCGATGGGTGACGTTTGCATGGACGCACCGGAGGGCAAGGTCTGCATCGACCCGAAGAGCCAGCACATGTCGCACACAATCTATCTGGCGAAGGTCGGGGCCGATCACGCGATCTCCTTTCCGAAGACCTGGGAAGACATCAAGCCCTATTGGCTCGGTGACGCCGGCTGCGACCTGACGAAGAAAGATCCGATGGCCCAGTACACGCCGTCGAATCCGCCGCCGAAACCCTGACGGCGGTTGGTCGCCCCGGCAAGTCCGGCACGCCGGGGCGATCACGGACATCCGCGGCGGCAACGTCGCTTCTCTCACCAGTCTGGTAGGTCTATGGACATCGCGACCCTTGCATTCTCGGCGCTCTATCAATTCGGCGACGCCTTCGCGTTCCTGGTGCTGTCGGCCTGCGGGCTCGCGGTGATCTTCGGCATGATGGGTGTGATCAATCTCGCCCATGGCGAGTTCATCATGTGCGGCGCCTATGTGACGGCTGCGACCGTGCATGCCGGTCTGCCATTGCCGCTGGGGATTCTGGCTGGAACTATCGTATCCGCGCTCGTCGGCGTGCTGGTCGAACTCGCGGTGATCCGTCATCTCTACGACCGGCCTCTCGACACCATCGTCGCGACCTGGGGGCTCAGCCTGATCGCGACGCAGGGCACGCTGATCATGGTCGGTTCCACCATGGCGGGCGTCGGCACGCCGTTCGGGAGTTTTCAGGTCGGTGACTACTCCTATTCGATTTATCGCATCGTGCTGTTCTGCGCCGCGCTCGGCGTCCTGGCGGGTCTCTATGCCCTGTTCAACTGGACGCGATTCGGCGTGTTGGCGCGCGCCACCATTCAGGTGCCGCATATGGCGGCGGCCCTCGGCGTCGACACGCGGCTGATCTACAGCCTCACCTTCGCCTGCGGGGCAGGGCTCGCCGGCCTTGCCGGCGGCCTGTACGCGCCGACCATGACGCTGGTGCCGACCATGGGCGCCACCTTCATCATGGAAGCGTTCGTCACGGTCGTGATAGGTGGCGCCGACGTCTTCCTCGGCACGGCGCCGGCTGGCGGCGTGCTTGCAGTGGTGAAATCGGTGATGACGTCGTGGCAGGGGCAGTTGTTCGGCCAGATCGGCCTGTTGGTCGCCGTCATCATCGTCGTCCGGGTTCTGCCGAAAGGCATCTCCGGCTTCGTGCTGCGTGAGCGCACCTGACGGAGTGATGGCGTCGTGAGCGGTTTCCTGTCCTTGTTCCGCCGTCTCGAAGGCCCGCAGACCGTCGGTCGCGGCCGGGCCTTCTGGGGTCTATTCGCCATTGTGCTGGTGGCCGCGCTGGCCTATCCGCTGTTCAGCGACGGCTACACCGTCGGCAACACCGTCTACTTCTTCGTCTGGGTATTCATCGCGCTCAGCCTGTGCCTGATCTGGGGTTATGGCGGCTCGCTCTCCTTCGGCCAGACCGCGTTCTTCGGAATCGCCGGCTACAGCTACGGCATCCTGACCATCAATTTCGGCGCGGCCTATGGCTTCACGCTGATCGCGATGGTGGTCGCTGTCGCTATTGCCGCGCTGTTCGCCGTCCTGCTCGGTTACTTCATGTTCTTCGGCCGTATCGCCGGCGTCTTCCTCGGCATCGTCACGCTCGCCGTGACCCTGATGCTGGAGCGCTTCATGGCCCAGACCGCGGGACCGGAGTGGCACATCGGCAGCGCGCGGCTGAACGGCTTCAACGGCATGAGCGCGATGCCGCCCTTGACCATCCCGTGGCCGGGCGAGCCGATCGTGCTGTTCGCCGACATCGGTCTCTATTACCTCGTGCTCGGCCTCCTCGTCTTCGTCTATCTCGGGCTGCGCATTCTGATGAACTCGTCGTTCGGCAACGTCATCGTCGCGATCCGCGAGAACCCGGAGCGGGCGGAGATGCTGGGGTACGACGTGCGCAAGTACCAGCTCATCACCTTCGTCATTGGCGCCGCGCTCGCAGGGGTATCCGGTGTGCTCTACACGGTGTGGGGACAATACATCACGCCCTCGAGCATGGGCATGACGGCGGCGGCGTTGCCCCTGATCTGGGTCGCAGTCGGCGGCCGCAGCGATCTGACATCGACCGTGATCGGCACGCTGGTGGTGCTTGCCGCGTTCCAGGCGCTGACCATCTATGGCAGCCAGTATGCGCTCGTCTTCATGGGCGTGCTGCTGGTGCTCACCGTCCTGATCGCCCCGAATGGCCTCGTGCTCGGCGTGATGAACTGGCTCGGACGGCTCGCCATCCGCCTCACGCAGAGGGCAGGCTGATGTCGCTGCTCGAGCTTCGCAATCTGAACAAGCATTTTGGCGGCCTCCACGTCACCAACGCCGTGGACCTCACGCTTGAAGCCGGCGAAATCCACTGTCTGATCGGCCCGAACGGCGCCGGCAAGAGCACGTTGTTCCGCCTGATCCTTGGCGAGCATTATCCCGGCAGCGGCGACATTCTCTTTGCAGGGGAGAACATCACGGCGCTGAAGTCCTTTGCGCGTATTCACCGCGGCCTCTCCGTCAAGTTCCAGGTGCCCGGCGTCTTTAAGGGCCTGTCGGTTCGCCAGAATCTCGAGATCGCATTGCAGAGCCGCCATCGCGGCGCGGACCTCGAAGCGGAGATCGGCCGGCTGCTCGTCTTCCTCGGACTGGAGAGCGAGCAGGCCCAGACCGCCGGCAATCTCAGCCATGGCCAGAAGCAATGGCTCGAGATCGGCATGGCGATCAGCCTGAAGCCGCGCCTTCTGTTGCTCGACGAGCCGACTGCCGGCATGTCGCTGGAGGAAACGCACATGACCGGCGCGATGGTGCAGCGGCTCAATGCCGACGGCATGACGGTGCTGGCGATCGAGCACGACATGGCATTCGTGCGCCAGGTCGCCCAGCGCGTCACAGTCTTGCATCTCGGCCAGGTCTTTGCGCAGGGCACGATTGACCAGATCGTCGCCGACGAACGCGTGGCGGCGATCTATCTGGGGCAGGCCCATGCTTGATATGCCACGTAAGGAAGTGATCCTCTCCACGCTGGGCCTGCGCGCCGGCTATGGCGGCAAGCCGGTGCTCCAGGGCCTCGAGATCGAGGTACGCGAAGGCGAGATCGTCGCCGTCATCGGACGCAACGGCGTCGGCAAGTCCACCCTGATGAAGAGTCTGATCGGGCTCGTGCCGGCGATGAGCGGCTCGATCGTCTATCGCGGCGAGGCGGTGGATTCGCTGCCTGCGCACAAGCGGGCGCGCCTCGGCATGGGGTATGTGCCGCAGGGGCGCGACGTGTTTCCGCGCCTGACCGTCGGCGAGAATGTTGCAGTCGGCGCCGCGATCAAGGGTGGTGGGATTCCCGAGGCAGGCCGGCGCAAGATCGTCGAGGCGTTCCCGATCCTCGCCGAGCGCTGGAATCAGCGAGCCGGCACCATGTCCGGCGGCCAGCAGCAACAGCTCGCGATCGGACGGGTCCTGATCGCCGATCCCAACCTGATTCTGCTCGACGAGCCGTCGGAGGGCATCCAGCCCAACATCGTCCAGGACATCGCGCGCAATATGGTCGAGCTCAATCGCAGGACCGGCGTGACCATCATCCTGGTTGAGCAGAATCTCGACATGATCCGCGCCATGGCGCAGCGCTGCTACGTCATGGACAAGGGTCGCATCGTCGCAAGCCTCGATCGCTCGGCGCTCGACGACGAAGCGGAGATGCGCCGACACCTCGCAGTTTGAAAGCGGCGCCCACAACCAAGGAGAACAGCAATGGCCTGGCAAAACGATTCCATTATGGCACGCAAGGGCGTTGCCAAGGGCGAGCGCGGTACCCAGTACACCATCACGGAAAGCGAGCAGGGCAAGTACCACTATGTCTACGGCCCCTATGTGAATCCGGTGCTGACGGTTGATCCCGGCGCCGTCGTCGCTGCCGAAACCCATGACGCTTTCGAGGGTGCCATCAAGAACGAGAGCGACAGTCCATCGAAGATTCTCAATTTTCCGTTCCTCAATCCGCAGAACGGGCCGATCCACGTCAACGGCGCCGAGAAGGGCGATGTGCTCGCCGTCTATATCGAGAGCATCGTGCCGCGCGGGCCGCAGCCGTGCGGTACGACCGTGGTCATGCCGGACTTCGGCGGGCTGGTCAGCACGGGACAGACCGCGCTGCTCAACCCGGCGCTGCCGGAGCGGGTGAAGAAGCTCGTGATCGATGCGAAGACCGGGACCAAGTGGAACGACAAGATCACGCTGCCTTATGAGCCGTTCATCGGCACCATCGGCACCTCGCCGGAGATCGAGGCGATTTCCTCATTGGTTCCGGACTACTACGGAGGCAACATGGATTTGCCGGACGTCGGCGTCGGTGCTGTCATCTATCTGCCGGTCAACACCAAGGGCGCGCTGCTCTATCTCGGCGACTGCCATGCCGCGCAGGGTGACGGCGAGCTCTGCGGCGTCGCCATCGAGCATCCGACCTTGACCACGGTGCAGATCGACCTGATCAAGAACTGGACCATTGCCTGGCCGCGGCTCGAGACCAAGGACTTCATCATGACCATCGGCTCGGCCCGGCCGATGGAGGATGCGGCCCGCATCGCCTATCGCGAGCTCTGCCGCTGGATGGCAGCGGATTATGGTTTCGAGGAGATCGACGCCTATATGCTTCTGACCCAGGCCGGACGCGTCCGCCTCGGCAACATGGTCGATCCCAAATACACGCTGGGCGCCTCCATCAAGAAGTCCTATCTGGTTTGAGGACCGGTCAGGTCATGTCAGGGATCCACAAGGTCGCCGCCGTCCAGTTCGAGCCGACCATGTTCGAGAAGGAACGCAACGTCGCGCGCCTGCTCGAACTCTGCGAGCAGGCCGCGGCCGCCGGTGCGAGGCTCATCGTCACGCCGGAAATGGGGACGACCGGCTATTGCTGGTACGACCGTGCCGAGGTCGCGCCCTTCGTCGAGAAGATCCCGGGGCCGACCACCGACCGCTTTGCGGCGCTGGCCCGCAAGCATGATTGCTACATCGTTGTCGGCATGCCCGAGGTCGACGAGGATGGCATCTACTTCAACGCGGCCGTCCTGATAGGGCCCGACGGCATCGTCGGTCGTCACCGCAAGACGCATCCTTATATCTCCGAGCCAAAATGGGCGGCGGCGGGCGATCTGCACAATCAGGTATTCGAGACGCCGGTCGGGCGCATTGCGCTGCTGATCTGCATGGACGTCCACTTCGTGGAAACGGCACGGCTGATGGCACTCGGCGGCGCCGACGTCATTTGCCACATCTCGAACTGGCTGGCCGAGCGCACGCCGGCGCCTTACTGGATCAGCCGAGCCTTCGAGAACGGCTGCTATGTCATCGAAAGCAATCGATGGGGGCTCGAGCGCACGGTGCAGTTCAGCGGTGGGAGCTGTGTGATCGCGCCGGACGGGCAGGTGATTGCCGTGCTCGACAAGGGCGATGGAATCTTGCTCTCCGAGATCGATCTCGATGCCGCGCGCGCGCGCCGTGTGCTCGGCGAGGCCGTGTTCGCGCAGCGACGGCCGGAGCTCTATCCGGAACTGCTCACCGACACCTTCAGCTGGAATCCACGCGACTTCTTCGGCCTCTACGAGCACGAGCCCTGGCCGCCCGGAAAGACCTCGCGGGTCAGCGTCGCGCAATTTGCACCTGTCGATGACGTCGTTCAAAATCTACGGCAGATCGAAGCGCAGGCGCGGGCGGCCAAGGAAGAAGGCGCCGAACTTGTCGTCTTCCCGGAACTGGCGGTGACGGGCCTGGCCGATCCCGCGAAATCGGCGCAGCCGATACCGGGACCCGCGACAGACAGCCTGCGCAGCATCGCAGGCGAGTTCGGTATCTATCTTGTCTGTGGTCTGGCTGAGCGTGACGGAGATGTGCTCCACAACAGCGCATGCCTCGTCGCGCCTGACGGAAAGATATCGGTTTATCGCAAGACGCACCTCGCGGCTGACGAGAGAAGCTGGGCAACCGCCGGTGACGGATGGACCGTCGTCGACACGCCGATCGGCCGCATCGGGCTGTTGATCGGCCACGACGCATCGTTTCCGGAAGCGGGGCGGGTGCTCGCACTTCGCGGCTGCGATCTCATCGTCTGCCCCGCGGCGATCAAGGGGCGCTTCAGCTCGTCGCACGCGGGCACGGAGGTAATCCAGCCGGTCTTTATTCCGACGGGAGCCGATCCGCACCACTGGCATCACTTCCGGGTGCGCGCTGGCGAGAACAACGTCTTCCTCGCCTTCGCCAATGTCATCGATCCCGAGCGCGGCTATCCCGGTCTGAGCGGCGTGTTCGGGCCGGACACATTCGAATTTCCGCGCCGGGAAGCGATCGTCGCCAACGGCACAGGCCTTGCCACGGCGCTGGTCGACACCGGCAATCTCGACAGCGTCTATCCGACCAACGTGGTGCGGCGAAAGGACCTGGTCTCGATGCGCATGCCGCACAGCTATCGCGGCCTGGTCAAGGCGGCTGCGAGCAACTACTGATCCGGCGGCGAATGCGATCGACGGAGCTAAACAAAGAAGAGGAAACCGACCATGGATCTCGGACTCAAGGGCGCCAAAGTTCTCGTCACCGGCAGCACCAAGGGCATCGGCCGCGCGATCGCTGAAACGTTTGCGGCAGAAGGCGCCAACGTTGGTGTGTGCTCCCGCAATCAGGCCGAGGTTGAGAGCACGGTCGCCGCGCTGGAGGCCAAGGGCGTCGCGGCCTATGGCGGTTCGGTCGATGTCTCCGACGCAGCCGGGCTGAAGGCTTGGGTCGGCGATATGGCGGCCAAGCTTGGTGGCATCGACGTCGTCGTCGCCAATGTCAGTGCGCTCGCGATAGGGCAGGACGACGAAAGCTGGGAAAAGGAATTCTCGACCGATATGATGGGCACGGTCCGGTTGGTGAACGCTGCCATGCCTTATCTGGAGAAGAGCGGTGCCGGCGCAATCGTCACCATATCGAGCGTCTCAGGGCGCGAGGTCGATTTCGCGGCCGGTCCCTACGGTACCTTCAAGGCGGCGATCATCCACTACACCCAGGGCCTCGCCAACCAGCTTGCCGGCAAAGGTATCCGCGCCAACACAGTCTCGCCGGGCAATACCTATTTTGAGGGCGGGGTCTGGAACGTGATCAAGGACAACAATCCCGAACTCTATAAGACCGCGCTGGCGCTCAATCCGACGGGGCGGATGGGTACGCCGCAGGAGATGGCTAACGCAGCGGTGTTTCTCGCCAGCCGCGCGGCGAGCTTCATCACGGGGACAAATCTCGTCGTCGACGGTGCCTTGACGCGCGGGGTGCAGTTCTAGGTGCGCCCTCGTGAGCCGCGATTTCGTCCGACCGGGACGACATGAGTGATCACATCGGCTCGATGCCGATCTTCCTGATGATCCCGGCCCATTTCGTGGTTTCCGAGGCCATGAAGTCCTTCAGGCTCTGCGGGTCGAGCACCAGCGGCTCGACGCCCTGCTCGACGAAGAGGACGCGCACGTGGGTAATCTCGGTGCCCGTGAGCTGCTCGAAATAGGCAGCCGCCAGGTGCTACGAGAGCCGACGCCGACCGTGCCGTAGTTCAGCTCCCTTGGGTGCGCCTTGGCGTAGTTTCTTGATCGAAAGCTCGGACCAGTCCTACCAAGGCTGGACCCGAATCCGCTCTTGGCCCATCTTAAGCTGACACCGGCGACCTTCGCCGGCCATCCAACAGCTCACCTCTAGACAATGGACAGAGATCATCCCCCAAGCAAGCGCGTATCCCTTGCCGGGATGCGTATCGACCGGACGTCGGCTGTGCCGCTGCACTTGCAGATTGCGGCCCATATTCGGGACTGCATTTTGCGCGGCATCTTTCCGGCCGGAACGCAATTTCTGGGCTCGCGCGAGGTTGCGCGGGAATTGGGCTGCTCGCGCACGGTGGTGTTGACCGCCTGGGATCTGCTCTACGCGGAGGGGTACCTTGAATCGACGCCGCGCGGCAGCGTCATGGTGGCATCCGTCGCGGCGCCGCATGCGGAGCCGCCTTCGACCGTATCGCTGGGCGTCGAACCGGCCCACATGTCGGAACGCTGGCGCTCGCTGCTCGCCTCGAGCTACGAGACCAACTGGCCATCGGAGTTCAGCCCGGGCGCGCCCGACATTTCGAGCTTTCCGTTCAAGGATTGGTCGCGCTTGCTGCGTCAGAGCTGGCAGAACCCGAGAGAACAGGAGTGCCTCGATCTTGCCCCTGAAGGCCATCCGCGGCTGCGTAGTGAGATCGCGAACTTCCTCGGCGCGGTGCGCGGGCTCGTTTGCTCTCCGGAGGAGGTTGTCGTCACATCCGGTACTTCGGGCGCGCTGGATTTTTGCAGCCGGATGATCCTCGATCCCGGCGACGAGGTCTGGGTCGAGGAGCCTGGCTTCGTCGAGGCCCGCTGGGCACTCACGGCGGCCGGCGCGAAGCTGGTTCCTGTTCCCGTCGATGACAAGGGGCTGGTCGTCTCGGAGGGAATCCGGCGCGCGCCAGGCGCTAGGCTGATCGTGGTCACGCCGTCGCATCAATATCCGCTCGGGGTCAGCATGAGGCTGGAGCGGCGTCTCGAGCTTCTCGACTGGGCCAACAAGAACGACGTCTGGGTGATCGAGGACGACTACAATTCGGAGTTCAGGCATCAGGACAGCATGATCGCGTCGTTACGTTCGCTCGATCGCGAGGGACGGGTGATCTATTTCGGCACCTTCTCGAAGATCATGATGCCGAGCCTGCGGCTCGGCTACATCGTCGCCAACTGGCACTTCATCGATGGGTTCTCGAAGGGCCGCGCGCGGATTGACGTGCACACTTCCGGCATCGGACAACTCGCTTTGGCCGAATTCATGCGCGAGGGGCACCTGCTGCGGCATCTGCGGGGAATGCGGCGGATCTACGCCGCGCGTCGAAAGGCGCTGATCGATGCGATCGCAGCGCTGATGCCGGACGATCTGACCGTGTCCTCCGCCGTCACCGGGCTGCACCTGGTAGCGCTGTTTACCGACGCAATGCAGGCGCGGATGAGCGACCGCGAGGCGGCCGGAGTCCTGAAGCTGGCCGACATCCATGTGCAGCCATTGTCGCAGAATTTCCTGGAGCAGCCGACGCGGCAAGGTCTGGTGTTCGGCTACGGACGGCTGCGCGTGGAGGATGCGGCTTCACTGCTTGCGAGAATCGCGGCTTGTATCGGCAGCGGCTCCCACAATGCATCAACCGATGCGGCAATAGTCCCAGGCGGTGCTCGCACAATAAAGAGAGGCTGAGCCGACGTCTGTGCATAGCTCATAGGCATCCGAATAGTTTCAGAGGACCCGAGAGCGCCTGCAAATTAGCCAAACGATCTGGATGTCCTCGATCGCACTGCAGCAGATGATGCGACTTGATGATGACTTGCACCGAAAAAACTGCGCTGCAGTGCACTTATCTCGCGTGAAACCGTTTTTCGTTCGTGTGCCCTTTGCGCGGGCATGGCTGCACAAAAACGTGCAGTCTATGCCGCGCCGTGCGACGTCGGCCGCTTGCTGGTCTAGAGGTTTGCGACAAGTCTGGCTCTATCCCGAGCCGACCGCTCTGTCGCACGCTCTCCAATGGTGGCATGACAGGGGATGCATGATGATCGCTTTCGGTTCGACGTTGGAAGTCGCGGTGGAGGGGGACGACCCCGCGTCCGGTTCGGACGTCATGCGTAGCTGATCCTGCACATGAGCGATTCCGACAGTCACTGGGAAGTCGGCACCGATATCGGCGGCACCTTCACCGACATCATCGCGATCCGGCGTGATTCCTCGGAGGCGCGGATCGCGAAGGTGCCGTCACGCCCGCAGGCTCCCGTTCAGGCGATGCTCGAAGCCATCGAGGCGGTGGGCTTGCGCAAGAGCGAGGTCAAGCGCTTCGTCCACGGCACCACGCGTGTCACCAACGCCATCGTCGAGGGCCGGCTGCCGAAGGTGGCGCTGGTCGCGACCGAAGGATTTGCCGATGTGCTCGAGATCGCGCGCTATCGCCGCCGCGATCTCTACCGTCTCGACATCCCGCCGAAATCGCCTCCGCTGGTGCCGCCGGACCTATGCTTCGGCCTCGCCGAGCGTCTCGATCACGAGGGGCGGGTGCTGAAGGCGCTGGATACGGCGGAAATCGAGCGTCTGGTGGCGTGGCTGAAGCAGACCGGCGTGCAGAGCGTCGCGGTGGCCCTGCTTCACGCCTATGCCAATCCGGTGCACGAAAAAATGCTCCACGAGCGCCTCAACGACGTCGTGGCCCACGTCTCGCTGTCGCACGAGGTCAATCCCGAGGCGCGCGAATACGAACGAACCTCGGCGACTGTGTTCAACGCGGCCGCCATGCCGATCGCGGTGGAATATCTCAGCGAGCTGGAGCAGCGGCTGCCAATCGGCCCCGGCTTGCAGGTATTTCATTCGGCTGGCGCCATGATCCCGATCTCGGCCGTGAAGCGGCGACCGCTGGTGATGGCGATGTCGGGTCCGGCGGCCGGCGTCTCGGCGTCCGTCAGCGTCGCACGCCAGCTCGGCGCGTCGCGGATACTGACCTTCGACATGGGGGGCACCACGACCGACGTGTGCCTGATCGTCGACGGCCAGGCCGAGATGACCGATGGCCGCATGCTCGGCGACAAGCCGCTGCGCCAGCCGATGCTCGCGGTTCATTCCATCGGGGCGGGCGGTGGATCGATCGTGCGCAATGGCCCCGGCGGCCTGACGGTCGGGCCTGAGAGCGCAGGTTCCGAGCCGGGGCCGGCCTGCTACGGCGGCGGAGGGACCGAGCCGACGATCACCGACGCCAACGCCGTGCTCGGTTATCTCAACCCCGAGACCAGGCTCGGCGCTCGGATCGGGATCGACATCAAGGCCGCTACGCGCGTAATCGAGCCGATCGCTCGTGCCTTGGGACTGAGTTTGACCGAAATGGCGCTCGGCATCATCAAGGTGGCGAACGCGACGATGGCCCGCGCGCTCCGGCGCGTTACGGTCGAGCGTGGTGTCGACGGGCGCGATTGCACGCTGCTGGCCTTCGGCGGTGGCGGCCCCATGCATGCCGCGGGCCTTGCCGATCTCTACGGGATTGAATCGATCGTAGTGCCGAGCGCATCGAGCGCGTTTTCTGCGCTCGGCTGCCTCACCGCCGATTTCAGTTTCCTCCAACAAAATACCTTGCGCGCCGCCCTCGACGGCATCGATCTCGCTCGCGTATCCGACCGGATCTGGACATTGATCGACGATGCGTCGGCGCCGCTCATTGCCAACGGTGTCGCGAAGGCGGAGATCGAGGTCGAACTGGTGGCGCTGATGCGCTACGCGGCGCAGAACGACGCCATTCCGGTGCCGTTCACGCTGCCGCTCGACCTGAACCGGCTGAAGAAGGACTTTTTGGCGCGGCATCACGAACTCTTCGGCTATGCGACCAACGAGAGCTGCGTCATCGAATCGGTGCGAGTGCAGGCGCGCCGCCCATCGACGACGGTCGTGAGTCGGCCGGCGACAGCAGTGAGGACGACATCTACGGGCCGCCGCGTCTGCTCATTCGACGGATTTCACGAGATTGCGACTGCGATCATCGACCGCGCCGCGGTGTCCGACGTGGTCAACGGTCCCGCGATCATCGAAGACGCATGGTCGACGGTGGTGGTGCCGCCCGGCTGGCAGGCGAAGCCCGATGTCGGCGGTAATCGGTTCCTGACGCGGGGGACGACATGAAGCTCGATCCGTTTGTCGTCGAAGTGATCCGGCACGGGCTCTCCGCCGCGGCCGAGGAGATGAGCCTGGTGATGACACGCTCGGCGCGTTCGCCGCTGCTGCGGGAGGCTGGCGATCTCTTGTCGGCCATCACCGACGGTCGCGGCGGTCTGGTCGGGCAGGGCCGCGACATCCCGATCCATCTCGGCGCGATGGCCTACACGATTCCCGAACTGCTGAAGGTGGTGCCGGCCGACAGCCTGAACGACGGCGACGTGCTGATCTACAATCTCGGCGCGCTCGGCGGTAATCATCTCAACGACGTCAAGGTCGTGCGTCCCGTCTTCGTCGACGGCGAGATCGTGGCTTTTGCGGTCAGCCTGGCGCACTGGCCCGACATCGGCGGCACCTGGCCCGGCAGTTATTTTGCCAAGGCCATCGACACGTTCCAGGAAGCGATGCGCATTCCGCCAGTGCTGATCGCGACAGCCGCCGGCGTCAGCGCGCCGATCATGCAGCTCCTCAAGGCCAATGTCAGGGATCCCGAGGCCTGTGAGGGCGATCTCCTCGCCCAGATCGCGGCGACCAAAGCCGGCGAGCGGCGCATCGTCGAGCTCTGCCGCGAGCACGGCAAGCCGGTCCTCATGGCAGCGCAGTCGCGCCTGCATGATCTCTCGGAAATCGAGATGCGCGAGGCGCTCCGCGCGCTGCCGGACGGCGTCTACGAGGGTGAGGATTTTCTCGACGACGGCAGCGCCAACGACGCGCCGGCGCGGATCCACGTCAAGATCACCATCGTCGGCGACGAGGCGACCTTCGACCTGTCCGGAAGCTGCGATCGCGTCTCCAATTTCTGCAACACGACGCCGTTCATCGCGCGCTCGGCGGTGGCCTATGCTGCGCGCATCATGAGCGGCCGCGACATGCAGCAGAACGCGGGCGCGCTGCGGCCTTTGACCATCGTCACGCGCCCCGGCTCGATCCTTGAGCCGGGCTGGAATGCTTCGGTTGCCGCCGGCAACCACGAGACCTCGATGCGGATCGTCGATGCGATCTTCCGCGCCATGCAGCACACAATTCCGCAGCGCCTGTCGGCGGGCGGCGCGACCACTGCGGGCGTGCTGTTCTTCGCCGAGCCCCGGCAAGATGGTTCGTGGAAGATGCTCTACGAGGTTCACGGCGGCGGCGAAGGCGCGCGGCATGATCGGCCGGGCGTATCGGCGACCCGGGTGCATCTGGCCAACACCTCGAACACGCCCGCCGAAGTGATCGAGGCGAACTACGCAATCCGTGTCGAGCAGCAGGCCATTCGCCGCCATTCGGGCGGGGCGGGGGCACATAGGGGCGGCGACGGCGTGGTTCGCGCCTACCGCATTCTGGCACCATCGATGCACCTGACGACCTGCATCGAGCGGATGGTGATTCCGCCGTTCGGGATGCAGGGCGGCGAGCCCGGCAAGCCTTGCCGCGTGTCGTTGATCAGGCAGGGCGCGAACGTGGCGATAGACGGCAAATCGAACCTCGTGTTGCAGCACGGCGATCTCGTCACCATCGAGAGCTGCGGCGGTGGCGGTTACGGCGCCGAGGCCACGGAATGAAGGGACTGCGATGAGCAATTTGTTGCGAACCGGGCTGAATGCGGGCGAAAGTGCGCCAATGACCGTGGTCGGCGGCGAGGGCGTCTACTTTCACCTTGCGGACGGCCGCCGGCTCATCGACGGCAGCAACACTGGCGGTGGCTTGGGACATCGTCATCCCGCGATGGTGGAGGCGATCCGTCGCGCGGCGGATACGCCAGTCGTGAACGAAGGCTGGACCTGGGTCGGGCGCGAGCAGGCCGCCGACGATCTGATGGCCACCGCGTTCAAGGGCGAAGAAGATTGGGTCGGCGCAGTCCGTTTCTGCATCAGCGGCAGCGAGGCCAACGACATGGCGTTGTCGCTGTGCCAGGCTTTGACGCAGCGGCCCGCGCTTGCGACGCGCGAACGCGCCTATCACGGCCTCACGGGCCTGTCGCGCTGCATGACCGTCCAACCGCAATGGCATGGTGGGCTTGCGGTACATGCCGGCGGTTCGCAGCGGCCGGCGCCGATGGCGCCGGTGCGAATCCTGCCGGCGCCGGACGGCGCGATCTATGGCGCGCCGGCCAACAATGCGCCCCCAAGCGAATATCTGGCGGACGCCACGCATCTGCTCTCGGACACGGCTGCGACGATCATCGACTACACGCAAGGCGGAATCTATTACGACGGCACGTATCAGGACGAGGTGGCGCGTTGCGCGCGGCAGGCCGGCTCATATTGGATCGCGGACGAGGTCGTCACCGGCGCAGGCCGCGCTGGCCGCTGGTTCGCATTTCAAGGGACCACGAGCCGCCCCGATATCGTGACGCTCGGAAAGTCGCTCGGCGGTGGCGCGGCCGCGGTCGCTGCAGTTGTGGTCTCGAAGTCGATCGTCGATCGGCTCAACGGTACAAGCTGGCAGAATTACGGCACGCTGCGCGGCCATCCCATTAGCATGGCCGCCGTCAGCGCTTACCTGAAGGTCGTCACCGAAGAGAAGATTCTGGAGCACGTCCGCAGTCTCGAAAAGCTGTTCACCCGTCGTTTGCTTGCGATCGCGCAGAAGCATCCGAGCGTGCAGCGCGTGGCCGGGCAGGGGCTGCACTGGACGGTGGAACTGCACGGTCCGGATTGGCGCTCCTGGCATGCCGACACGACCGAGGTGCCGATTGCATCTCGCGTCGCGACGCGGGCGCTGGAGGCCGGCGTGGTGATCGGGACCAGCGGAGAACAGACGTCGCTGTTCCTCGCGCCGCCGCTCGTGATCTCCGAGCATGAGGCTGAATGGCTTCTGGACGCACTCGACCACGGCCTGGACATTGCCGACGAGGAGCACGGGTGAGCGCGGACCACGTAACGAACGCAACGCTGCGCCGGTCACCGAATTGGCCGCCGAACGAACCCTGGCATCTCGCGCTGCCGGAGGGAACCCTCTACGACGCGCTAGCGCGGGCCGCACGTGATCGGCCCACGCATCCGGCGACGGTGTTTTACGGCGCGAGCCTGAGCTATTCCGAGCTGCGCGACCGGGTCGATGCCATGGCCGGCTTCCTGCAAAGCGTTTGCGGAGTAAAGCGCGGCGATCGCGTCATGATCGCCCTTCAGAATTCACCGCAATATGTCATCGCCTATTATGCGGTGATGCGGGCGGACGCCGTGATCGTGCCCGTCAACCCCATGAACAAGACGGCCGAGATCGCGTATCTAGCCGCAGACAGCGGCGCCCGGACCGCGATCATCGGCAGCGAGCTGAATACGGTGATGGCCCCGCTGGTGGGCGGGGCCATCGCCCACGCAATCGTTGCGCAGTATCGCGACGAAGTTCCGGCCGCCACGCCCTATACGCTGCCGCCGTGCGTGAACGAAGCGCCGTCTGACGTGTCGTCATTGCCGGGCTGGCATTCCTGGTCATCCTCGATCGCGCAGGGCTTGCGGCCTGGTGCGATGAGCGCGGGGCCGGGAGATCTGATGATCCTGCCCTATACCTCGGGGACGACCGGGAAACCCAAGGCGTGCATGCACAGCCATCGCAGCGCGTTGTTCACCGCGGTCTTGCAGGCGCGCTGGTACAGGCTCGACGGCAGCGACGTGATGACGGGCTTCATGCCGCTGTTTCACGTCGCGGGCATGCAGGGTTCGATGAATGCGGCGGTCGTGGCCGGCGCAACGTTGCTGTTGATGGCGCGCTGGGACAAGGATCTGCTGCCGGATCTGTTCGAGACCTATGGCGTGACGTTCTGGAATGCCGCGCCGACCATGATCGTGGACGTCCTCGCAAGCGCCCGGTTCCGCAATCGGTGCTTTGCCAGGCTCAAAGTTTTGACGGGTGGCGGTGCCGCGATGCCGACGGCCGTGGCTGAGCGGCTGAAAGGACGGTTCGGCCTCGATTTCGTCGAGGGTTACGGCATGACCGAGACCATGTCGCCCACACACCTTAACCCCATGGCTGCACCGAAGCGGCAATGCCTTGGCATTGCCGTGCATGAGACCGACGCGAGGATCATCGATGCGGAGAGTCTGGCTGAGCTCGACGACAACGTCGTCGGCGAGATCGTCGTGCATGGTCCGCAGGTGCTGCAAGGCTACTGGAACAGGCCGCAAGCCGATGCCGAGGCGTTCATCGAGATCGCGGGCAAGCGGTTCCTGCGCACGGGTGATCTCGGCTACCGCGATGCTGACGGTTATTTCTTCGCGGTCGACCGGCTGAAGCGGATGATCAATGTCAGCGGCTTCAAGGTGTGGCCCGCCGAGGTGGAGACGGCCATGTACCAGAACCGCGCCATCAGGGAATGCTGCATCGTCTCGGCGCCGGATAATTATCGCGGCGAGACCGTCAAGGCGCTGGTGGTGCTGGATGATGCGGCGCGAGCGACGACGTCTCCGGACGATGTCATGAGTTGGGCGCGCGGCGCGATGGCGAGCTACAAGGCGCCGCGCGCTGTCGTCTTCGTCGATCAGTTGCCGCGGACCGCGAGCAACAAGATCAATTGGCGGCTTTTGCAGGACGCCGAATGGGGACGGACGGCATGAGAGCTGTCGGACTGGAAAAGCGGTTCGAGGCTGCGTTATGCTGCCGGCGCCAGCACGTCGTTGAATCTATGACTTCGCCCAAGGGATCACCAGGAAACCGCTGATGCGTATCGTCAATGCTGCCGCCGCCCAGATGGGCCCGATTCAGAAAGCCGACAGCCGCGAGGCCGTGGTCAAACGCATGATCGCGCTGATGGACGAGGCCAAGGCCAAAGGCGCCGACCTGATCGTCTATCCGGAACTGGCACTGACGACGTTCTTCCCGCGCTGGTACATGGAGGACCGGGCAGAGGCTGACACCTGGTTCGAGCGCGAGATGCCGAACGCGGCGACGAAACCGCTGTTCGAGCGCGCGGCGCAGCACCAGATGGCGATGAATTTCGGCTATGCGGAGCTGACGCCGGACGGCCATCACTTCAACTCCTCGATCCTCACCGACAAGTCCGGCAAGATCGTCGGCAAATATCGCAAGATTCACCTTCCAGGTCATGTGGAGTTCGACACCAAGCGCTCGCACCAGCACCTGGAAAAACGCTATTTCGAGCCGGGCGATCTCGGCTTCAAGGTCTGGCGCGCGCTGGGCGGCATCATCGGCATGGCCATCTGCAACGACCGGCGCTGGCCCGAGACCTATCGCGTCATGGGCTTGCAGGGCGTCGAGATGGTGGTGATCGGCTACAACACGCCGTCCGTCAACGCGGAGAAGAGCGAGGAGGGCGTCGAGAAACGCCTGTTTCACAACCGCCTCTCCGTGCAGGCCGGCGCCTATCAGAATGCGACCTGGGTCATCGCGGTGGCCAAGGCCGGCGTCGAGGATGGACACCCGCTGTTCGGCGGCAGCCTGATCGTCGACCCCAACGGCGAAATCGTTGCCGAGGCGAAGACGGAAGAGGATGAAGTCCTGGTTCATCCTTGCGATCTCGATGCCACCATTTTCGGCAAGACCACGATCTTCAACTTCGCGCAGCACCGTCGCATCGAGCATTATGGCCTGATCACCAGCCGCACCGGCGCGGTGCCGCCGCCGGAAGTATAGGAACGATGGCAGACAAGGACACGTCAGGCATTTCCTTGCGCGAGCTCGATCCGCGCGACCGCTACAAGCTGCTCTGCGGCGTGATTGTACCGCGGCCGATCGCGCTGGTGACGACGCTGGACGAGAATGGGGCGGTCAATGCCGCGCCCTTCAGCTTCTTCAACGTCTTCTCCGAAAGTCCGGCGCTGATCGTGCTGGGGCTCCAACACAAGCCGGATCACAGCCCGAAGGACACGACCCGTAACATCCATCGCAATGGCGAGTTCGTGGTTCACATGGTGGACGAGGCGCTGTCGGCGGCGATGAACGATTGCGCGGTCGATTTCCCCTCCGGTGACAGCGAGGTTGCGGCGACGGGGCTTGCTACACTTGCGTCAGTCGACGTGAAGGTGCCGCGCCTGGCCGCCGCGCCGTTCGCGCTCGAATGCCGGCGCCAGATCGTGCTGACGTTCTCGCCCGATCGCGAGCTCCTGGTCGGTGAAGTCCTCAGGGTTCACGCCCGCGACGGTCTGGTCGACGAGGCCAACATGTATGTCAATCTCGACGCCTATCGGCCGATCGGCCGCATGTTTGGCAATCTTTATACGACGCAACGGGATACGTTTGCGCTGACGCGCGAGAGCCACGCACAGTGGCTCGCGCACCGGGACGCTAAAGAGTTGAAGGACGCCTAGTGAAGCGAGAACTGCACCGTACCCAGCGCCATGGTGACGGCCGCCTGTGTCGGGTCGATCACGGGAATGCCGAGCGCGTCTTCCAGCGGACGACGGTGACGCGCCATGCCGGCGCACCCCATCACGATGGCGCGGGCGCCGTCCTCGTCGCGCAGCGCGCGGCCGATTTCGATCATCTTGGCCAGCGTTCCTTCGCCCGAGGTGGTTTCGGCAACGCTCATGTTGAGCGGCCGCTCGCCAGCGAGGCGTTCGGTCAGTCCCATCTGCCGCAAGTAACGCATGTGCCGCTGGATCGAGCGCTGCGCGATGGCGATGACGCCAAAAGTCTCAGCGCGGGCCAAAGCCGTCAGCACGCCGCACTCGGCGATGCCAAACACCGGGCGGTCGGTGCCTTCGCGGCAGACCTGAAGCCCGGGATCGCTGTAGCAGGCAATGACGAAAGCGGCGGAGCTGTTGTCGCCTTCTATCAGTCGGCGCAGCGGCATCGCCACGCTCTCGACGTCGGCCTGGCTTTCAATGCCGAACGGACCCTCGGCCAGCGTCTGGCAGATCACGTCCGGCCCGCTCGCGAAATCGAGCGGCTTCAGCGCGTCCTCCAGCCCTTGCGTGACCTTGTGATTGGAGTTCGGATTGATGACGAGAATGCGCGGCCGGGACATGACGATCTTCCCTGCGAAATGGCGATCACTTGCCTCAGGCATATCATGGAGTGCCTCATGACTGAACCTATTTACGACCTGATCATCCGCGGCGGGCGCGTCGCCACCACGACCGATGTGTTCGAAGCCGACGTCGCCATCTCCGGCGAGACCATCGTGGCCATCGGCCGCGGGCTCCCGGCCGCAAGGCGCGAGTTCGACGCGCGCGGCAAGCTGGTGCTGCCCGGCGGCGTCGACAGTCATGCCCATATCGAGCAATTGTCCGCCGCCGGCATCATGAACGCCGATACGTTCGAGAGCGCGACCGTCTCCGCGGCGTTCGGCGGCACGACCACCGTGATCCCGTTCGCCGCCCAGCATGTCGGCATGAAGCTGCCGCAGGTGGTGGAGGACTATCACGCGCTGGCGAAGAGGGGCGCCGTGATCGACTACGCCTTCCATATGATCATCGCCGACGCGACCAAGGAAACGGTCGAAGAGCACATTCCGGCGCTGGTGAAGCAGGGTCATGGCTCGATCAAGATCTTCATGACCTACGACCGGCTCAAGGTCGACGACGAGCCGCTGCTCGACATCCTGCTCGCGGCGCGCCAGTCCGGCGCGATGTTGTGCGCGCATGCCGAAAACCACGGCATCATCGCCTGGATGGTGAAACGGCTGCTCGCGCGCGGCTACACGCTGCCGAAATATCACGCCGTCAGTCACGCCCGCGTGTCGGAGGCGGAAGCGTTCACCCGGCTGATCGGCATGGCGGCGCTGATCGATCAGCCGATCATGATCTTCCACGTCTCTACGGCCGAAGGCGCCAAGGTGATCCGAGACGCGCGTGGGCAAGGGCTCAAGGTCTTTGCCGAGACCTGTCCGCAATATCTGTTTCTCACCGCCGGCGATCTCGACAAGCCCGGCGCCGACGGCGCCAAATGGATGTGTAGCCCGCCGCCGCGCACGCATTCGGACCAGGAGGCGCTCTGGAAAGCGCTCGCGCTCGGCGATCTCCAGACGATCTCATCGGATCACGCACCCTATCGCTTCGACGAAACCGGCAAACTGCGCGCCGGGTCCAATCCCAACTTCAAGCAAGTTGCGAATGGGCTGCCGGGACTGGAAGCGCGGCTGCCGCTGCTGTTCGACGCAATGGTGTCGAAGGGACGGCTGGGACTTGAAAAGTTCGTCGAGCTGACCGCGACGGCGCCGGCCAAAATCTACAATCTGCATCCGCGCAAGGGCTCGATCGCGGTCGGAGCCGACGCCGATATCGCGATCTGGGATCCAAATCGCGAGGTCACCCTCGCCGACGAAATGATGCATGACTTGACCGGCTACACACCGTTTGCAGGTCGCAAGCTGAAGGGCTGGCCCATCACCGTGCTCTCGCGCGGGCGCGTCATTGTCGATGGCAACAAGTGCCTGGCGGACGCCGGCAGCGGCAAGTTCCTTGCGCGCAGCGGCGGTGAGGCGGCGAAGCCGACCGGCCGGCTTGTTGCCGACATGGATCCGGAACGGAATTTTGGGGCGAAGCTGCTGTGACGATGGGTTGCTCCCGATGAAGATCGTCATCTTCGGCGGCACGGGCTTTGTCGGCCTCAATCTCGCAGAGGTATTGCTTGCACGGGGGCATCACGTGAGTCTGTATGACCGCGTGCCGCTCCCGCCATCCGCACGGCGATTGCTGGCTGATTATCGAGAGCGGCTCAGGATCGTTGAGGGCGAGATCACCGACGCGGAAGGTATCGACGCCCTCATTGCCGAGGGCTGCGATGCGATCGTGCTGGGCGCGGCGATCACCGCCGGCGATGATCTCGAGAGAGCGTCGACCTCGCGCATTCTCGAGATCAACGTGCTGGCGCAGATTCCGATCCTGCAAGCTGCGATCCGTCATGGGGTTCGCCGCGTCGTCAATCTCTCGTCGGCGTCGGCCTACGGTGCCGCGGGCCAGCGCCATCAGGTGCTGGATGAGGACACGCCCTGCGATCCGATCTCGTTCTACGCGATCAGCAAATTCACCTCGGAACGATCGGTGGCGCGCCATGCTGAGCTGTTTGGCGGCGATTTCCTGAGCGTGCGACTGAGCGCCGTGTTCGGTCCGTGGGAGCGGATCGGCAAAGTGCGCGACACGCCGAGCCTTCAGTTCCAGATGTTGGCCGAGTTCAGCCGCGGCGCGCCGGCGATCATGCCGGGTCCAGGCATCAAGGACTGGATCTATGCGGTCGACGCCGCCGAAGCCGTGGCAGTGCTGATCGAGGCCGAGCGGCCGCGGCACCGGCTCTACAACATCTCAAGCGGCGCGGCGTGGTCGGCGCTGCAATGGGGTGAGGCGTTTGCGGCGCTGCATCCCGGCTTGGAGTGCCGGTTGGCGGCGCCGGGCGAAAAGACCTTCATCAAGCTATATGGGCCGGATCGTGCGCCGCTGTCGGTGGCGCGGATGGCGGATGAATTCGGCTGGTGCGCGCGGTTCGGCTGCGCTGAGTCCGCAGCCGCGATGAGCGCTTGGTGGATCCAGCACCGGGAGGCGATCTGACATGCGGCTGCAAGGGCGTACGGCCATCATCACCGGTGCGGGCTCGGGCATCGGCCGCGCCAGCGCAAAGCTGTTCGCAGGGGAAGGCGCGCGTCTCGCTCTTGTCGACCGCGATGCCTTAGGGCTTGAGGAGACCTTGAGCCTGGTGCGCGAGGCAACGACACATGTCGGCGACGTCGGTGATGCCAATTTCGCCGAGACCGTCGCAGGCGACGTCGTGGCGCGACATGGACGGCTCGATATCCTGATGACTGCCGCGGGCTTTTCCTGCGGCGGCACGGTGCTGACCACGGACCCTGCCGATTGGGACGCTGTGTTTCGCACCAATGTCGGCGGCACCTGGCTGTGGGCGCGGGCGGCCGTGCCGCAGATGCAGCGGCAGGGTAGCGGCTCGATCATCACGCTCGCGTCGCAACTCGCCATTGCCGGCGGCAAGGGCAACAGCGCCTATATTGCCGCCAAGGGGGCGATCGTCAGCCTGACGCGGACGATGGCGGTGGATTTCGCGATGGACGGCATTCGCGTCAATGCGATCGCACCCGGAGCGATCGACACGCCGATGCTTCGCCGCAGTTTTGCTCGGCACGCCAATGCGGACGAGGTGCGCGATGCGTCCCGCAACCGCCATGCCATGAAGCGATTTGGTCGGGCGGAGGAGATCGCGCAGGCCGCGCTGCATCTGGCGAGCGACGCATCCTTGTTCACGACCGGCACCGTGATGGTGGTTGACGGCGGCTGGCTTGCGGCATGAGTGATGCGCTGACAGACCTCGAGGCGAATGTCCGCGCCGATCTCACGCGGATCGCGCATCCGGGCGCCGCATGGCTTCCTCCAAAACCGGGGCCGGACGGCAAGTCGACGCTGGATGTGCTCGTCGTCGGCGCCGGCCAATCCGGCGTCGCCATCGGCTTCGGTCTGATGCGCTCCCGCGTCAGCAACATCCTGCTGCTCGACAAGGCCGAGGAGGGGATGGAGGGCCCATGGCTCAGCTATGCCCGCATGCCGACGCTGCGCAGCCCGAAGGACTATACCGGCCCGGACCTCGACATCCCGAGCCTGACCTATCAATCCTGGCACGAAGCACGCTTCGGCAAGGAGAGCTGGCAGACGCTCGACCTGATCTCGCGCGGCCATTGGGCCGAGTATCTGCTGTGGCTGCGCCGCACGATCGGATTGCCGGTGCGCAACGGCTGCGAGCTTCTTGAGATTGCGCCGGCAGCCGGTGGCTTGCTCGCCGCACACGTGAAACGTGCCGATGGCGTCGAGACGCTTTATGCGCGCAAGATCGTGCTGGCAACGGGGCAGGAAGGGATGGGTGGCTGGATGATTCCGGAACCGCTTCATCACCTGCCCGCCGGTTCGGTCGCGACTGTCGCCGACAACATCGATTTCGAAGGCCTTCGCGGCAAGTGCGTCGCCGTGATCGGTGCCGGCGCGTCCGCGTTCGACAATGCGGCAACCGCGCTAGAGGCGGGCGCCGCCGAGGTGCATCTGCTTTGCCGCCGGGCGCACATTCAGGTGATCCAGCCCTACCGCTGGCTGACTTTTCGCGGCTTCTTGCGTCATCTCAGCGATCTCGATGATGCCTGGCGCTGGCGCTTCATGCGCACCATCCTTGAGATGCGGGAGGGATTTCCGCAGCCGACCTACGATCGCTGCGCGCGCTACGCCAATTTCATGCTGCACGAAGGCGCGCCGGTCGAGGCGGCCCGGCAAACCGGCGAGGCAATCGAATTGCAGACGCCGCGCGGCGCCATCACGGCGGATTTCGTCATCTGCGGCACCGGCATCGACATGAACTTTGCGAAGCGCGGCGAGCTGCGCCAATTTGCCGGCAATATCGCGACCTGGGCCGATCGCTACCAGCCGCCGGAGGGCGAACGAAACGAGCGGCTCGGCCGCTTCCCCTATCTCGCCGACGATTACGCCTTCACCGAGCGCATGCCGGGCGAGACACCGTGGATCTCTGACATTCACCTCTTCGCCATCGCCTCGACCATGAGCTTCGGTCCGTCGGGATCGTCGATCAACGCGATGACGACCGCCGTGCCCAAGCTGCTTCATGGGCTCACGCGCGGCTTGTTCCGCGCCGATGTCGGGCACCACTGGGCTTCGCTGAACGCATATGACGTGCCGCAGGCCGTGATCGCGCGGCCGGCGCAAAACGTGGGAGAATCCTGATGATTGTCCATGCTCCGCCGCGACGAAGCGTCCCCCTCGGATTGGCGCGTAACTTGCTTGCTTCTTAACCTGCCTTGCTGGCGTTCTTGTCGAAATTCAAGGGAAAACGAATGCGTTTTGTGTCTTTCAGGCCGGCGTCCTCTGTCATTGCCACCGTCGCGCTGCTGCTCGTCGCCAACGCGCCTTCGCAGGCGCAAACCAGAGCGGAAACGCTGCGCTATGTGACCGGCGCATCCGTCAACACGCTCGATCCCAACATTCCAGGCTCGACCCGCGAGTCCTTCGCGCTGAGCATGAGCACCTACGACCGGCTGGTGGCATTTGGCCGCAAGCAGCTCAACGGCAAATGGGTGTTCGATCTCGACAAGATTACGGGCGAGCTCGCCGAATCCTACGACGTCAGTCCCGACGGTCTGAAGCTCACCTTCCGCCTGCGCAAGGACGCCAAGTTCCAGGACGGCTCGCCGGTCACGGCAGAAGACGTGAAGTGGTCGCTCGATCGCTGCGTCACCGCGCCGATCCTCGGCAAGGCGCAACTCTTGACGGGATCGTTGACCTCGGCCGACCAGTTCAAGGTGATCGATCCCTTCACCATCGAGGTGACGTTGCCGAAGCCCGACAAGCTGGCGCTGCCCAACCTCGCCACCGTATATCCGATGATCATCAACTCGAAGATGGCGAAGGAGCATGCGACGGCGGATGATCCCTGGGCCACGGCCTGGCTGAAGGAGCACACCGCCGGCAGCGGCGCCTATGTGGTCGAAACCTTCAAGCCCGGCGAGCAGGTGATCCTCAAGCGCAGCGAGGACTGGAATCGCGGCTCGCCCGACAAGCCCGCGTTCTTCAAGCGCGTGATCGTGCAGTCCGTGCCGGAGCCGGCGACCCGCGCCAATCTGGTCGAACGCGGCGATGCCGATATTGTCGTCGATCTCCAGGCGAGCGACGTGCAGTCGCTCGAGGCCAAGGGCAAGCTCAAGGTGGTCTCGACACCGCAGTACAACGCGATCACCTTCGTCTCGATGAACAACCAGATGCCGCCCTTCGACAACGTCAACGTCCGCCGCGCCATCGCCTTCGCTCTGCCCTATGACGACATGTTCAAGGCCGCCTTGTTTGGCCGCGGCGCGCCGCTGTTTGGCGCAAACTGGCCGGATGGCAAGCCGCTGAACGGCATCTATCCGTTCCAGGCGCCGGTGAAGATCGATCTCGACAAGGCCCGTGAATATCTCAAGGCCGCGGGGCTTCCCGAAGGCTTCTCGACCACCTTCAGCTTCAATGTCGGCCAGGCCTCGACCGCCGAGCCGATGGCCGCTTTGGTGAAGGAATCACTCGCCAAGATCGGGATCAAGGTCGATATCCAGAAACTGCCGGACGCGCAGATGTCGACGCAGATCAACGAGAAGAAGCTGCCTCTGTTTACCGAAGGCATCGTCGCCTGGCTGCCCTCGACGGATTATTTCTACCGTAACTTCTACACCGGCAATCAGCGCTGGAACTACAGCTCGATCAACAATCCCGAGCTGGCCGCGATCGCGCAGGAAGCTCGCTTCGAGGCGGACAAGGCCAAGTACGAGGAGGACGGCCGCAAGCTCAACGCGATTCATTTCAGCGAGATGCCGCAGATCCCGTTGTGGCAGCCCAACCAGGACGCGGTCATGGCCTCGTCGATCGAAGGCTACACCTACGAGTTTCACCGGCAGGTCGACTATCGCGACGTGAGCCGCAAGTGAAAAGCCTAAGCGAGAAGGATACTGAAAGGTGATGACCGGTCTTGGTGCAACGATGGTGCGGGCGGGCAGGCGGCTTCTGTCGTCGCTGCCGGCATTGTTCGGTGTGCTGGTCTTCACCTTTCTGTTGATGCGCGTCCTGCCCGGGGACCCCGCGGTGTTCTTTGCCTCGGGACCCAACGCCGGCAAGGAAGAGATCGAGCAGATCCGTAAGCAGATGGGGCTCAACAAGTCGGTGCCGGAGCAGCTCGTGTTCTATCTCTCCGACATCGGCCACGGCAATCTCGGCCGCTCCATGATGACGGGGCAGCCGGTGCTGAAGGATCTGCGCGAGCGGCTCCCGGCCTCGCTGGAGCTCACCTTCGCGGCACTGCTGATCGCACTCATTGCGGCGGTACCGCTCGGCGTGGTTGCGGCGCTGAGGCCGGGGTCGATCGTCGATCACGGCGTACGGCTGTTCTGCGCGCTCGGCGTTTGCGTGCCGACTTTCGTCTCGGGCCTGCTGTTGATCTATGTCTTCTATTATCTGCTCGGGCTGGCGCCTGATCCGACCGGACGGATCGACGTCTTCACCTCGCTGCCGCCGCAGCGCACCGGCTTCCTGTCGATCGATTTCCTGCTGGCCGGAGATGTCGAGGGCTGGTGGGCGGCCTGCAAGCAGTTGATCCTGCCGGCGGTGAGCATGGCCCTGTTCGTGATCGCGCCGCTGGCGCGGATCACACGCGCCTCGATGCTGGTCTCGCTCGGCAGTGATTTCGTGCGCACCGCGCGCTCGGTCGGGCTGTCCTGGCGCAAGGTGGTGGTGACCTACGCGCTGCGCAACGCGATCCTGCCCATCATTACCATCGCGGGCATCGTGTTCTCGACCATGCTTGGCGCCAACGTTCTGGTGGAGAAGGTGTTCTCCTGGCCGGGCGTCGCCTCCTATGCGCTCGATGCGCTGCTGTCCTCCGACTATGCGCCCGTGCAGGGATTCGTGCTGCTGATGGCGAGCGTCTTCGTGCTGGTCAATCTGGTCGTCGATATCTGCTACGGCATCGCCGATCCCAGGGTGTCGATCGGATGACCAGCGCAACCCTCCGCCACTCGATCTGGATCCTGCGCGGCAATCCGCTCACCGGCGTTGCCGCGGCCGGTGTTCTCCTGTTCGTCCTGGTCGCGATCTTCGGGCCGTGGATCGTGCCGTATGATCCCGTGGTCTCGAATGTTTCGGAGGCGCTGCTGCCGCCGAGCGCAGCCCACATCGCCGGCACGGACCAGCTCGGGCGCGACGTGTTCAGCCGCCTCGTCATTGCAGCACGCCTCGATCTGGCGATTGCCTTCTCCGCGGTTGGCATCTCCTTCGTGATCGGCGCGGTCGTCGGCGCGTTCTGCGGCTATGCCGGCGGCAGGCTTGATCGCGGCGTCGGCCGCTTCGTCGACGTGATGATGGCCTTTCCGCTGTTCGTGCTGGCGATGGCGATGGTCGCTGCGTTGGGCAACCGGATCGAGAACATCGTGATCGCGACCGCGATCATCAATCTGCCCTTCTACATCCGCTTTGCACGCGCCGAGGTCAACGTCAGGCGCAATGTCGGCTGGGTGGAAGCCGCACGCGCCTGCGGCGAGAGCCATTTCTCTGTGGTGCTGCGCTTCCTGCTGCCGAACATCCTGCCGGCGATGGCGGTGCAGATCTCGCTCAATCTTGGTTGGGCCATCCTGAACGCGGCCGGCCTGTCCTTCATCGGCCTCGGCGTCAAGCCACCGACGCCGGAATGGGGCATCATGGTTGCCGAAGGCGCGCGCTTCATCTCGACCGGCAGGTGGTGGTTGGTGGCCTTTCCGGGCCTTGCACTGATGATGGCCGTGCTGTGCTTCAATCTCCTCGGTGACGGGATGCGGGACATTCTCGACCCGCGTATGCGGACATGAGCCAGGCGCTGCTCAGCATCGACGACCTCCACGTCGCGTTCTCGACGCGGCGTGGAATGGTCGAGGCCGTGCGCGGCGTCACGCTCTCGGTCGAGGCCGGCGAGATGCTCGGCCTCGTCGGCGAGAGCGGCTCGGGCAAGTCGGTCACCGGTTTTGCAACCACGCGGCTGCTCGATGCGGCCGGGCGTGTCACTGCCGGGAAGATCCTTTTTTGTGGGCAGGACGTCACAAAACTCAGGGGCGACGACCTTCGTCATCTCCAGGGCGCCGCGATGTCGATGATCTTCCAAAATCCACGGGCGGCGCTCAACCCGATCCGCGCCATCGGCTTGCAGATCGCGGATGCGATCCTCACACACAAGCGGATATCGAAGGACGCCGCGCGCGCCGAAGCGCTGGACTTGCTGCGCGCCGTCCAGATCCGCGATCCCGAGACGCGGGTGAACGCCTACCCGCACGAGCTCTCCGGCGGCATGTGCCAGCGTGTCATGATCGCGATCGCGATCTCCTGCAATCCCGCGCTCTTGATTGCCGACGAGCCGACCACCGGCCTCGATGTCACCACGCAGAAGGTGGTGATGGATCTGCTCGCAGACATTGCCGCCGCACGCGGCATGGCGACGGTGCTGATCACGCACGATCTCGGGCTTGCGGCGCGCTATTGCCGCCGCATCGCCGTGATGGAGCGCGGCCGCATTGTTGAGGAGGCAAGTCCAAGAACGCTCTTCAGCGCGCCGCATCACGCCTATACCAAGCGCCTGGTTGCGGCGTCGCCGACCGCGACCTCTCGGATCGAGGATCTCGTGACGAAGGAGGACAGGGAGCGCTATGCGACGACGATCAGCAAGCCGAGGCAGGAGCTCGCGCACGGAACTCCGCCCCTCCTGGAGGTGCGCAAGCTCGCAAAACGTTTCGACCAGGGCGCTGCGGCGGTTGCGGATTTCTCGATGACGATGGCCGGCGGCGAGAGCGTCGGGCTCGTCGGCGAATCCGGCTCCGGCAAGAGCACGACGTCGCGGATGATCTGCCGCCTGATCGACCCGAGCGAAGGCGACATCGTGTTCGACGGGCAGTCGATCGGCCACGTCGCGGCGCGCGATTTCCACCGCTCTCCGCTCCGCAAAGACATTCAGATGGTCTTCCAGGACCCGAACGATAGCCTCAATCCGCGTTTCACCGCCTTCGACTGCATCGCCCATCCCCTGATGCGGCTCGACGGCATGCGTGCGGGTGATGGGCTGCGCCAGCGGGTGGAAGAGTGCGCGGAGCGGGTGGGCTTGCCGCTCGATCTGTTGCCGCGCTTTCCGCACCAGCTTTCGGGCGGCCAGAAGGCCCGCGTCGGGATCGCGCGCGCCATCGCCTGCCGGCCGCGGCTCCTGGTGCTGGACGAGCCGACCGCCGCGCTCGACGTCTCGGTGCAGGCTGTGGTGCTGCAGCTGCTCGACCGGCTGCGGCGCGAGAACGACATCGCGTTGCTCTTCGTCAGCCACGATCTCAACGTCGTGCGCATGCTCTGCGACCGCACCATCGTGCTGCGCAACGGCGGTATCGTGGAGCAGGGGGAGAGCCGGGCGCTGTTCGATAATCCGAAGACCGACTACACGCGCAAGCTGATCGAGGCGATCCCGCATATCGAGACCGGGCCGGTGCTGGCGGCCGCACTTTGATGTCTGAGCGACCCAAAAGCCGATGAGATTCCGCTGGCGAAGCACGGTTACTGGCATACCATTTGCACGCTAATGGCTTCAGTTTCACCTGCCCTTGGCCAACGAACGGCCGGCATCGCGGCATTACTGGGAGGACTTCATGGATCGCAGGACCGTATTGAAGGGACTGGCTGGCGCGGGCGGCCTGGCATTGACAGGTGGCCTCTCGGCCCCGGCGATCGCGCAAGGCGCGGCGGCGCGCACCCTGCGTTTTGTGCCCCAGGCCAACCTGGCCAATTTCGATCCGATCTGGGGCACGCAATACGTCGTGCGTAATGCGGCCGCGATGGTCTGGGATACCCTCTACGGCATCGACTCCTCGCTCCGGCCGCAACGGCAGATGGTCGAGTCCGAAGAAGTAACCGACGACGGCACGACCTGGACGTTCAAGCTGCGTTCGGGGCTTAAGTTCCACGACGGCGAGCCTGTGCTGAGCAAGGACGTCGTCGCCAGCCTCACGCGCTGGTCGGCGCGCGATCCGATGGGCCTGATGATCAAGGCGCTCCAGCAGGAGCTGACGGCGGTCGACGACCGCACCTTCAAATGGGTGTTGAAGCAGCCCTTCCCGAAGCTGCTCTACGCGCTGGCCAAGAACAACTCACCTTGCGCCTTCATCATGCCGGAGCGCATCGCGCAGACCGATCCGTTCAAGCAGATCGGCGACTATGTCGGTTCCGGGCCGATGAAGTTCGCCAAGGGCGAATGGGTCCCCGGTGCCAAAGCCGTGTTCGAGAAGTTCGCCGACTATTCGCCGCGGCAGGAGAAGTCGTCCTGGCTTGCCGGCGGCAAGCAAATGCTGATTGACCGTATCGAATGGATCGTGATGCCGGATCCCGCGACCGCGGCCGCCGCGTTGCAGAACGGCGAGGTCGACTGGTGGGAGAACCCGATCGCGGATCTCGTTCCGGTCATGAAGAAGAACAAGAACATCAACGTCGATATCGGCGATCCCCTCGGTAACGTCGGCTCGTTCCGCATGAATTTCCTGTATCCGCCCTTCAACGACGTGCGGGCGCGGCGGGCCGTGCTGATGGCACTCAGCCAGGAAGACTATATGCGTGCGATCGTCGGCGACGACACTGCGCTCTGGAAGCCGCTGCCCGGCTACTTCACACCGGATACGCCGCTCTATTCCGAGGCGGGCGGCGAGATCCTGAAGGGCAAGCGTGATTTCGACGCCGCCAAGAAGCTGCTCGCCGAGAGCGGCTATGCCGGCCAGCCGGTCACCTGCCTCGTGGCACAGGATCAGCCGATCACCAAGGCGCAAGGTGACGTGACCGCGGACCTCCTGAAGAAGCTCGGCATGAATGTCGACTTCGTCGCGACCGATTGGGGCACGGTCGGCTCCCGTCGTGCGGCAAAGACGCCGCCGGGGCAGGGCGGCTGGAACATGTTCCACACCTGGCATGCGGGCGCGGACTGCATCAATCCGGCGCCCTACACCGCCATCCGCGCCAATGGCGACAAGGCGTGGTTTGGCTGGCCCAACAGCCCCGGCACCGAGAAGGAAGTCACGGCGTGGTTCGAAGCCAAGAACCTCGACGAGGAGAAGGCTGCGGCCGGTCGCCTCAACAAGGCGGCGCTCGAAGATGTTGTCTACGCGCCAACCGGCTTCTTCCTGAGCTACACCGCGTGGCGCAAGAACGTGTCCGGCGTCGGGAAGGGGCCGTTGCCCTTCTTCTGGGGCGTATCGAAGTCCGCATGATCCTGCGCTGAGGCCATATGCTCTCCTATATCCTCCGGCGCATCGTCGCGACCTTGCCGGTCATGGCAATCGTCGCGCTGTTTGTGTTCAGCCTGCTTTACATCGCGCCGGGTGATCCGGCCGTGGTGATCGCCGGCGACCAAGCGAGCCCGGAGGATGTGGAGCGCATCCGCCAGAGCCTCGGCCTCGACCGTCCATTCCTGATTCAGTTCGGAAGCTGGGTCTGGCGCATCCTGCACGGCGATCTCGGCACCTCGATCTTCACCAACCTGCCGGTCTCGGTGATGATCGGGCAGCGTCTCGGACCGACGCTGTCGCTGATGATGGTCACGCTTCTGCTCACGATCGTGGTCGCGGTGCCGCTCGGCGTGGTGGCGGCGTGGAAGGCCGGCAGCCTGATCGACCGCGCCATCATGGCGTTCGCCGTGTTCGGGTTCTCGCTGCCCGTCTTTGTGGTCGGCTACGTGCTCGCCTACATCTTCGCACTCGAATTGGAATGGCTTCCGGTGCAGGGCTACACGCCGCTCACCCAAGGTTTTTGGCCATGGCTGGAGAATTTGATCCTGCCGGCGATCGCGCTCGGCTGCGTCTACATCGCGCTGGTCGCGCGGATCACCCGCGCTACCATGCTCGAAGTCTTGCAGCAGGACTATATTCGCACCGCGCGTGCCAAGGGCCTCGGGCAGGGCGGCATCCTGTTCATTCACGCGCTGAAGAACGCGGCGGTGCCGATCGTCACGGTGATCGGGATCGGCATCGCGCTCCTGATCGGCGGGGCGGTCGTGACTGAAAGCGTGTTCGCGATTCCCGGCCTCGGCCGGCTCACGATCGATGCGATCTTGCGCCGCGACTATCCCGTCATCCAGGGTATCGTGCTGCTGTTCAGCTTCGTCTACGTGCTCGTCAATCTGATGATCGACGTCACCTACACCCTGGTCGATCCGAGGATCCGCTATTGACCGACACGACCATCAATCAGCAACCGCTTCCGGCCGGTCTCGTCGTCGCGCCGCAACTGCCTGAGATCCTCCGGCCGGTCGTGATCCGTCGTGGTCTGGTCGGCTTGTTCCGGGGCCATCCGACGGTCGCGATCGGCGGCGCGCTGCTGCTGACCCTCGTCCTCGTCGCGATCTTGGCGCCCTATCTCGGAACGGTCGATCCGACCGCGCTTGCGCCCGCCAGGCGCACCCGCGCGCCGTCGGCCGATTTCTGGTTCGGCTCCGACGTGCTCGGCCGCGACATCTATTCCCGCGTGCTTTACGGCGCGCGGGTCTCGCTCACGGTCGGCCTGTCGGTCGCGACGTTCGCCTCGTTTGCCGGTCTTGCCATCGGCATCGTCTCCGGCTTCATCCGCTGGGCGGACGGCATCCTGATGCGATTCATGGACGGCTTGATGTCGATCCCGCCGATCCTGCTGGCGATCGCGCTGATGGCGTTGACGCGCGGTAGCGTCGGCAACGTCATCCTGGCGATCACCATAGCGGAAATCCCGCGTGTCTCCCGCCTCGTGCGCAGCGTGGTGCTGTCGCTGCGCGAGCAGCCCTATGTGGACGCGGCCGTGGCCTGCGGCACGCGCACGCCGATGATCATCCTGCGCCACATCCTGCCCAACACGCTCGCACCCATGTTGGTCCAGGCGACCTATATCTGCGCCAGCGCCATGATCACGGAGGCGATCCTGTCCTTCATCGGTGCCGGCACGCCGCCCACTATTCCGTCCTGGGGCAATATCATGGCCGAAGGCCGCGCGCTGTGGCAGGTCAAGCCCTACATCGTGTTCTTTCCGGCAGCCTTCCTGTCCGTCACCGTTCTCGCGGTGAATCTGCTCGGCGACGGTCTTCGCGATGCGCTCGATCCGCGCATGGCCAAGAGCCTCTAGTGTCAAGGGCCTGATCGCGATGGCGCTGCTCGAAGTCGAGAACCTGCAAACCCACTTTCGTACGCCCGGAGGCATCAACCGTGCGGTCGACGGCGTGTCCTTCCATGTCAACGAGGGCGAGACGCTGGCGATTGTCGGCGAGTCCGGCTGCGGCAAGTCGGTGACGTCGATGTCGCTGATGCGGCTGATCCCGGAGCCGCCGGGCAAGATCGCAGGCGCCATCCGCTTCGCGGGCAGGGACCTCCTGCAACTCTCCGACCGCGAGATGCGTGCGATCCGTGGCAACGACATCTCGATGATCTTTCAGGAGCCCATGACGAGCCTCAATCCGGTCCTGACGGTCGGCCGCCAAATCCGCGAGACGCTGATGATACATCAGGGCCTGGACAAGCAGGCCGCCGAAACACACGCGATCGAGATGCTGACCCTCGTTGGCATTCCGGAACCGAAGCGGCGCGTGCGCGAATATCCGCACCAACTTTCCGGCGGCATGCGCCAGCGCGTGATGATCGCGATTGCGCTTGCCTGCAATCCAAAACTCCTGATTGCGGACGAGCCGACCACCGCGCTCGACGTGACCATTCAGGCACAAATCCTGAAATTGATGCTGGATCTGAAGCGCCGCGTCGGCGCGGCAATCATCCTGATCACCCACGATCTCGGCGTGGTCGCCGAAATCGCCGAACGCGTCATGGTGATGTATGCCGGGCGCAAGGTCGAGGAGGCGCCGGTGGCCGAGCTGTTTCGTTCGCCGCGTCATCCCTATACGCAAGGCCTGCTCGGCGCCGTACCAAGGCTCGGCTCCTCGCTGACCGGCACCGCGAGGCGGCTGGCCGAGATTCCCGGCCAGGTGCCCGATCTCAGGAAGCCGATCACCGGCTGCGTCTTCGCAGGGCGCTGCTCACTCGCCACCGATCTCTGTCGCCAATATGCGCCAGGCCTCGAAGAGAAGGGGCCCCGTCACGTCGCCGCCTGCCATTACGCCGCCAAGGGAGCCGCTGCTGCATGAGCCCTCCGCTGCTCCAGGTCAACGACCTCAAGAAGCATTTTCCGGTCAAGACCGGCTTGTTCGGCCGCAAGTCTGAATGGGTCTATGCGGTGGACGGCGTGTCCTTTGAGATCGCTCGCGGCGAGACGCTGTCGCTGGTCGGCGAGTCCGGTTGTGGCAAGTCGACGGTCGGCCGCGCCGTCCTGCGGCTGTTCGACATTACCTCGGGCCAGGTGATCCTCGATGGCCAGCGTATTGACGACGCCGCGCCGAGCACGATGCGTCAGATGCGTCGCCGCGTGCAGGTCGTGTTCCAGGATCCGTTCTCCAGCCTCAATCCGCGCATGCGCGTGCGCGATATTGTGGCCGAACCGATCCGCAATTTCGGCCTCGCGAAGTCCGCAGCCGACCTCGAGGCGCGTGTCGCGGCGCTGATGGACACCGTGCGCCTGCCGCGCGAGGCGCTGAGCCGCAGGCCGCACGAGTTCTCGGGCGGCCAGCGTCAACGTATCGGCATTGCACGGGCGCTTGCGGTCGAGCCCGAACTGATCGTCTGCGACGAGGCCGTCTCCGCGCTCGACGTCTCGGTCAAGGCGCAGATCGTCAATTTGTTGCAGGATCTCCAGCGCGAGTTCGGCCTGGCGCTGCTCTTCATCAGCCATGATCTCGCGATCGTCGAGCACATGACCCATCGCGTTGCGGTGATGTATCTCGGCAAGATCGTCGAGGTGGCGCCGCGTCGGGAGATCTTTGCCGCGCCGAGACATCCCTATACCAAGGCGCTGCTCTCCGCGGTGCCGGTGCCCGAGCCTGGTGCCCAGCGCAATCCCATTATCCTTGGCGGTGACGTGCCAAGCCCGATCCACCCGCCGAGCGGATGCCGCTTCCACACCCGTTGTCCGTACGTCTTCGACCGCTGCCGGACAGAAGAGCCGGAACTTCGTTCGAACGGTAGCGACCAGTGGGTGGCGTGCCATCTCGACGCACTGCCGCAGGGGTAGACTGTCATCTTCTTCGTGGCATATGAACGCGCAAGCGGATCTGCATCGCGGGCTTCAGTCATGTTCCGCAACATATCTCAACATCTTCGCCAAATTTTGATCGGGTGACCGCGGGTAGGATCGGTTCCAACCCTACGAATCGGAGCCCGCCGCGATGTCCTTGAAATTGTCCGTGAAGCAAAGGAGTCTCGGTGTCGCCTGCCTCGCGCTGGTGACCTTGAGCTCGTCCTATGCGGAAGCGACCCTGGACAGTCTGGCCGGCTCGTGGTCCGGGATGGGTTCGATGAAGCCCGCCGATGGACCCCGCGAGAAGGTGCGCTGCAAGGTCGCCTACAACGTCACGAAGCCGGGCCGATCGATTACTCTGAATCTGCGATGTGCAAGCGAGGCCTACAAGATGGTCTTGTCCGCAAACATGGAGCAGAACGGGGCGGATTTCTCGGGGAATTGGTTCGAGAGCGAATACCGCCAGGGTGGCAAGATCTACGGAACGAGCGTGGAGGATGGGCTGATCGAGGCAAGAATTGAAGGCAACACCGTCGCGGCGCTGGTGACAATCCGGACCAAGGGCAATCACCAGTCGTTCGTCATGGATGCGCCCGGTGCCTGGGTCTCGCAGGTCGCAATAGAGCTGAGCAAGGACTCGAAGTGACGGCTGCGCGAATGCCTTTGCGGCGGCTCGGATATCCTGATCGACGCCGGCCGGCCAGGGCTGCTGCATAGCGTCGAGGGCTTGGCCGAACCCATTGAACGATGCGGGGATCGCGACTCCGCTGCGCTGCGTCCTTGAAGAAATATGGAGATGGCAGCTCACCGCCTTGGGCGGTATCTCCGCGTGCTTTGCTGCTGTAAGAACGACGGTGCAGGTCCGCTGAATTGTACGCAAAATGAACCTTCTGTCACGGCGGGAAGTCCTCGGAACGGTCGCGTCTGCTGCCGTGCTGGCCACACGGCTCGGCGGCGCAAGCGCCAACGACTATCCCTCTCGCCCGATCCGGCTGGTGATCCCGTATGCGGCGGGCGCCGCGGGCGATCAGATCGGCCGACCCTGGGCTGACAGGATCGCCTCGCTGCTCGGCCCGATCTACGTCGAGAACATGGGAGGTGCCGGCGGGGCGGTCGGCTCCGCCGTGGTGGCCCAGAGTGCGCCCGACGGCTATTCGCTCCTGCTCGGTAATGGCAGTACGCAAGTCATGATCCCGTTGTCTTCGGCGCGTCCCGCCTACGATCCGGTGCGTGATTTCCGGGCCGTATATCGCCTCATCACCAGCACGCTTGCCTTCGTCGTGAATCCCTCGCTCCCGGTCAGGGACCTGCAAGAGTTGGCTGCTTACGCGAACGACAATCCCGGCAAGATTTCTTATGGCACTCCCGGAGTCGGCACCGGCAATCATCTCGTCGGCGAGATGTTCAGGCGGCAATCGGCCACCGCAGTGGATATCGTCCACATTCCCTATCGCGGCATGGCACCCGCGACCAACGACCTTGTCAGCGGCCAGATCCCCGCGATGATCGCCGTCGTATCGAGCAACCTCGTGCAATTGCACCGCGCCGGCAAGCTGCGCATGCTCGCCGTGACGAGCGGGAATCGCTTGAGCGGCGCGCCGGAAATTCCCACCGTCACCGAGGCTGGCATGCCGGATCTCAGCTATGCCGGATGGTTCGGCCTGTTTGCGCCACAGGCGACCCCGGATGAGATCGTGAACCGCATATCTGCGGCGAGCCGTACCGCCATGGCCGATCCGGCGCTGCAGGAAACCTATCGTTCGCAAGGCATGGAGCCGGATGCCGATTCCAGCGCGGACAAATTTCAGTGGTTGGTGGAGGACGAACTGAGGCGTCTGGCTCCCATCATCAAGTCGATCGGACTGAAGCGGGATTGAAGAACGCGCCCCAACGCCGTCGATCGCGCGCGGTGGCGACGAAAAAAGGGGCCGTCCTTTTGGGGGAGGACGGCCCTGAGGCCCGTATGCCAGGGAGGAGAGGCACGAGCCGTGACTGGTGGGGGGCTCAGTCACTTACATTTGCAGCATCGCCGATCTGGCGGATAAAATATTTCACGAACCGAGGACGTTTCTCATTTCGCATGATTCACGCGGTTCCCTTGCGGCGGTACGCGACAACGTGTTGCGCGCGGGAGCCGGTTCACCGCCGAGCGTCGTGCTCGAAGATCGTTCGTTCCGCCGGGCGCAACGCCAGCGCGCAGGAGTATCGGCCGTGATGCGCTTGAAGACGGTCGAGAAATGGGCCTGCGTGCAGAAACCGACGGCCAGCGCAACCTCGGCCAGAGACGTCTTGGAATTCGACAACAGCGATTTCGCATGTTCGATGCGCTGGTGCAGAAGGTACTCGCGCGGCCGGTATCCGGTCGCAGCGCGAAACTGTGCCGCAAAGTGCATGCGGGACAGTCCCGCGACCTTGGCAAGATCGGACAGGCTGATGCAGTGATCGAAGTGCGTCCCGACATACTCCTCGACGCGTCGCAGGCGCCATTTCGGCAGAGCGTTCACCTTCGCGCGTGGCAGTTCACGCCGGGCAACATGCCGTACCAGCGTCTGGCCGATGCAGCGCGCGAATTCCTGGTCAGTCGAGTCGCCGTGTTCGGTCAGCGCCTTTGCAAGCTGCTCGGCGAACGGGTCGCGCAGCAGGACAAGGTCGTTCAGGCTTTCGGAGGCGGAAACCTCCGTTCCCGATTGGAGGGATCGTAAGCAACTGGCGGAGACGTGGAAGTGCAGGAAATCGCACGGCGCGTCGAACTGCGCGCTGAGCTGCTTCGAGGGTGCGCCGACATACAGCGTGCCCCCCGGCATGATGCCATCGAAAATGACGTGATTGCCCCTGGTTAGCTTGAGACGAGTCGTCTTCAAGGCGATCGATATGAAGTATTTGTCGGGGGGCGTTGTCGCTTCTTCGCGCCTTGCGGCAGGTTGCGCGCAGGTCCAGCGCGAGATCGTGATGTCCTCGGCTGCAATACCGGCATTTTGCTCCGGCTGGCGCCATCTTCGTTCGTCGGGAAAGGCGCTCGTCGCCAGGGGGGAGTCCGGTTCGCGCTGGCTGGCTTCATGGCTGAGCCATGCGCCGGCCATTTGCATATCGGTGAGCATCGTTCGTCTCGCTTCTTGAGTGTCGCTGCAGCCGAGCCGGTTGCGCCGGACTGCCGAATGCAGCAAGTCGATGCTCAAACGATATGGCTGGTCCCGTCTCGAAGCTCGTTAGAGATGCTTAAGGGTTGTTAGAACTTGCAAGCGTGCCAAGTGCGACCGCATGTCGCAAATGCGTAAATTCAGCCAATGAGATCAATGGCTTGCAGGCCGAGGTCAGGCTCGGGCGGCTGTTAGATGCGGTACGAAGCGAACCGGACGAGAGGTGAGGCAGCATCTTCCCATGCGGCCAGCTCCATCCGCCGCTAGTCGTCAGCGGATCAACGCTGCATCCTCCAGCATCGCACGAGTGGGGCCTCAAACCGGTTCGCGACCTTCAACCCTGACGGCGCAGAAAGCCGGTGATCGTGACCTTTTCCCAGATCCCGGCTGCGGCAAAGGGGTCTGCCCGGTTGAAGGCTTCGACCTCCGCGCGACCGGGGGCCTCGATCAGGAAAAGGCTGCCGATCATTGTCGCGCCGTCATCCGACACGAGCGGCCCCGACATCACGATCTTGACGCCAAACTGCGAGGTGTCGCTCAGGAAAGCCTTGTGGGCATCGTAGTTGGCGAGCCGGGTCGAGAGCGCGCCGGCGCGGTCGAGGGCATGAATTGCAAACAGCATGGTGTCTCCGTTTTTTGGGCGGCCGTACCGGACGGCCGCCCGAGCTTGTCGCGATTGGTAAGCCTATTTGCCGCCAAGCTTGCTGGCTTCCTCGAATGTCGGGCAGCTCCGCTGCTCCAGTGGCACGTCGAACGGCTGGTAATTATCCTTGGTGATGACGGTGGGCTTCAGCACGATCTCGTTGATGACCGGCTGGTCGCGCAGGGCGCGGATCGCCATCATGGTGCCGAGGCAACCCTGCGCAAATCCGTTATAGTCGCCGCTTGCGAGTAGCTTGCCTGACTTGATCGCGTCGATCGCCTCCTTGGTGCCGTTGATGCCGATCACCTGCGCCTTACGGTTGGCGCCGTCGAGGGCCTCGATCGCGCCGACCGCCATGGCGTCGTTGGCGGCGAGCACGCCGTCGATCTGCGCGTTCGATTGCATCAGGTTCTCCATCACTTGGAGCGCCTGGAGCCGCTGGTAGTTACCGGGCTGCGAGGCCAGGAGTTTTGCACCGGCGTTTTCCTTCAGCGCATCGTTGAAGCCGCGGACCCGGTCGACATTGGTCAGCGAGCCCTTGACGCCCTCGATGATGACGATGTTGCCCTTGCCGCCGAGTGTCTTCAGGAGATGGCGCGCAGTTTCGAGCCCGAGGCTGTAATCGTCGGCACCGATGAAGGAGACGAACTTGCCGCCCGCGGAGCGGTCGGTGATGTTGACGACGGGGATCTTGGCTTCGTTGATTTTTTCGACCCCCGGCACCATCGCCTTGTAGTCGACCGGCGTAAAGACGATGGCGCTTGGCTTCTTCACCACGACGTCTTCGATCTGGCTGAGCTGTTCGGGAATCGAGTCCGGCTTGGTCGGAATGTATTGCAGCGTCTTGGCGTTCAGCACCTTCGCCATGTTGTCAGCGCCGACCCGTACCGTCTGGAAGAACGGATTGGTCTGGTTCTTGGTGAAAACGGCGATGGTCTCGCCGTCCGCACGGGCCTGTGTGGTGAATGCGGCGGCGATCAGCAGCGGCAGCGTCAGGTAACCCAGTTTCTGTTGTCTCATGTTGCCTCCATCCCTCGTTTTGCTTGTTGGATCTTCAAGTGCTCATTGCGTGCGGCGGCGGGTCTTCATGTCGAGCCAGACCGCGAGAATGACGATGATTCCGGTGACGAGCGGCTGCCAATTGGCGCTGACCGACAAGAGGTTCATTCCGTTCAGGACCAGCGTCAGGATCAACGCGCCGATGAAGGTGCCGAACACGGTGCCGACACCGCCGAACAGCGAGGTGCCGCCGATCAGCACGGCCGCGATCGCCGGCAGCGTCAGGCTTTCGCCGATGTCGGCCTCCGCCGAATTGAGCCGCGACAGGAAGATGATCGACGCAAGTCCCGCCATGGTGCCGGAGACGGCGTAGACCAGCAGCAGGCGACGTGCCACCGGGATGCCGGAGAGTCGGGCCGCGACGGGATTGGCGCCGATCGCATAGATCTCCTGGCCCCAGATCGTTCGCTGGGCAAACAGCGTTCCGATCCCAAGGAACACCAGCAGCAGATAGACCGGGATCGGCAGGCCGAACAAATAGCCGCTGCCGATCTGGCGGAAGCCTGCCGGGAAGCCGTGAAGGGTCTCGCCCGCCATGTACCAGTAGGTCAGGCCGTTCAGAACCCAGAGCATGCCGTAGGTGGCGATGAAGGAGGGGATGCGCAGCGCGGTGACCATCACGCCGTTGAGGAGCCCGACGATGCCGCCGCAGGCGAGCCCCGCGAGGATGCCGAGCGCCGGCGAGCCGGTCTTGTGGATCACGGTCCCGGCGATACAGGCGGACAGCGCGACATTGGCGCCGACGGAGAGATCGAGGCCCGCGGTCAGCACCACGAGTGTCAAGCCCGAGGCGATGAAGAAGGTCAGGCTCGCCTGCCGCAGTACGTTGAGGATGTTGCCGAGGCTCAGGAAGGAATCGCTGAGCACCGCCAGCACCGCGCAGATCAGGAGTGCGGCGAGCAGGCGGTAGAAGACCTGGGTCGCATCCTGCGACAGGAAGGAGCGGGGTGGCGCGATGGCCTCTTTGGTGATGTCGGTCATGCGCGACTCCGAAGGCCATCCAGGAACAGTGCGACAATGACGAGGACACCGACGCTTGCGACCTGCACCGAGGACGGCAACGAGATCAGATTGAGTCCGTTGCGCAGTACACCAACCGCGATCACGCCTAGCACCGTGCCGAGCAGCCAGCCATTGCCGCGCTCGAAAGAGGTGCCGCCGACCGCCACGGCGGCGATCGCATCGAATTCAAGGCCGAGGCCCGCGGTCGGATGGCCGGAATTCATCCGCGCGGTCATCAGCAGGCCGGCGATGCCGGCCATGGCGCCGCCGATCGCATAGACGACGATCAAGAGCCGGTTCGGCGAGAGGCCGGCATAGCGCAGCGCCTCGCGGTTGCCGCCGAGCGCGAAGATGTAGGTGCCGAAGCGGGTATGATAGAGCAGGCCGTGGAACGCCGCGTAGCTCACGAACGCCATCACGATCGGGACGGGCACGCCCAGGAGGGTCGCCGAATAGATATCGCGCACGCTGTGAGGGATGCCGACCACGCTTTGACCGTCGCTGACGATCAACGACAGGCCCTGTGCCATGCCGAGCGTGCCGAGCGTCGCGACGAACGGCGGAATGCCTGACATCGCGACCAGCCAGCCGTTGAGGGTGCCGAAGGCCGCGCCGACCAGCAAGCCGGCGCCCAGCCCAAGCAGCATCGACTTGGTCGCGAGCGATACGATCGCGACGCAGAGCGAGGTCAGCGTCAGCACAGCGCCCATCGACAGGTCCAGCCCCTCGGTCATGATGATCAGCGTCATCGGCAGAGCGAGCATGGTCAGGATCGTCGACTGCACCAGCACGTTGGAGAGGTTGGCGACCGACAGGAATCCGGGCGCGATTGCGCCGAACAGCGCGATCAGGAGCACCAGCACGATGGCAACGCCGGGAATGCGTTGCAGCGGATTTGGCTGTGAAACGACCGCGGCCTCACGCATGATGCATCCCCAGTCGCACGATGTTCTCCTCCGTCAACTCGCTACGCGTCAGATGCCCGGCAATGCGGCCTTCGCGCATCACATAGGCGCGGTCGCAGACATGGCAGATCTCGACCTGCTCGGACGAGATCATCAGAGCAGCCGCGCCTTCGGCCACCAGCCGGTCGATCAGCGCGAAGATCTCGGACTTGGCGCCGATGTCGATACCTCGTGTGGGCTCGTCGAAGATGAAGAGTTTTGAACCGGCGGCGAGCCACTTGCCGATCACGACCTTCTGCTGGTTACCGCCGGAGAGCAGGCCGACGGTCTGCCGCGCGCTCGGGGTAGCGATCCTGAGCTGCCGGATCAGGCCGTCGGACGTGCGCTGCGCGCGGCGCTGGTCGAACAGGCCGCGCGGGAACAGTTTTCGCAGTGCCGAGACCACGAGATTGTCGCCGACCGAGCGCAGCAGGGCGAGGCCTTCGCTCTTGCGGCTCTCCGGGATCAGTGCGATGCCGCGGCGTGCGGCGAGATCGGGCTCGCCGGAAATGGCCTTGCCGTCAAAGATGATCTCGCCGGAATTCACGGGATCGGCGCCGAAGATGGCACGCGCGACCTCGCTGCGACCCGAGCCGACCAGGCCGCACAGGCCGACGATCTCGCCCCGGCGCACCTCGATGTTGATATCGGAGATACCGCTCGACGAGGTCAGGCCCTTGACCTCGAGCAGCACCTCGCCGGGCTTGTCGGCAAAATTGCGCGGATAAGTCATGTCCACGGTGCGGCCGACCATCATGCGGACGAGCTGGTCCGGGGTGACGTCGGCCGGACGAACGCCATCGATGCGGCGGCCGTCGCGCAGGACGGTGATGCGGTCGCCGAGCGCAAACACCTCCGCCATGCGATGCGAGATGTAGACGATGGAAACGCCATCGGCCTTGAGCCGCGCGATCAGCGCGAACAGGAGCTCTGTCTCGCGGTCGGACAGCGCCGCGGTCGGCTCGTCCATCACCAGGATGCGTGCGTTCTGGCTGATCGCTTTCGCGATTTCGACCATCTGCTGTTGCGCCACGCCGAGCTTGTCGACGGTGGTCGAAGGATCGATTTCGAAGCCGATCATATCGAGCACGCGCTTGGCGTCGGCCAGGATTTTGCGGCGGTCGATCGTGCCGGGAATGCGGCCCTTTGGTTCGCGGCCGAGGAAGACGTTCTGCGCGATATCGAGATGGGGGACCAGCGAGAATTCCTGGAAGATCACGGCGATGCCGAGCTTTTGCGCGTCCGCGGTCGAGGTGATCGCGACCTTCTCGCCCTTGTAGTGAAACTCGCCGGCATCGGCGCGATAGGCGCCGCACAGTACCTTCATCAGGCTCGACTTGCCGGCGCCGTTCTCGCCGAGCAGCATGTGGATTTCCCCGGGGAAGACGGCAAAGGACACATCGTCGAGCGCCTTGACGCCGGGAAACTCCTTGCTGATGCCGCGCAGCTCGAGCAGCGGGATAGGCGAGGAAGGCTCAACGGCCGGTGCCGTGGTGCTCATGCGTGCGCTCCGCTTGCAAAGATCTTTCCCGGATTCATCAGGCCGTTCGGGTCGAGCGCGCTCTTGATCGACCGCATCACGTCGACGGCGTCGCCGAGCTCGTCAGCGAGATAATCGATCTTGCCGAGCCCGATGCCGTGCTCGCCGGTGCAGGTGCCGTCCATGGCGATCGCGCGGGCGACCATGCGGGCCTGGAGCGCCTTGGCGCCTTCGATCTCGTCCGGTTTTGCCGGATCGATCAGGATCAGCATGTGGAAATTGCCGTCGCCGACATGGCCGACGATCGGAGCGGTAAAGCCGTGCTCGTCCGCGTCTCGTCGCGTCTCCATCAGGCACTCCGCGAGCCGCGAGATCGGCACGCAGACGTCCGTGATCACGGCGCGGGCGCCGGGCCTTAAGCCGAGGCCGGCGTAGAGGGTGTTGTCGCGCGCGTGCCAGAGCCGGCTGCGGTCCTCGGCAGCCTTTGCCCAGGCAAAGCCGTGACCGCCATGATCGGCGGCGATTGTCTCCGCGGCTTCGGCCTGCTCGGCCGCGGACGTCTCGGAGCCATGGAATTCGAAGAACAGGGTCGGGGCCTCGCGATAGCCGAGCTTTGCATGGGCATTGATGCCGCGCATCATGACGTCGTCGAGCAGTTCGATGCGCGCCACGGGAATTGCGGACTGGATCACGGAGATCGCGGTGTCGACGGCATCGTTCAGGGTGTCGAAGCTGCAAACGGCGGCCGAGATCGCCTGCGGCACGGGATGCAGCTTCAGCGTGATCTCGGTGACGATGCCGAGGGTGCCTTCCGCCCCGACGAACAGCCGCGTCAGATCGTAGCCGGCGGCCGATTTCCGCGCGCGCTGCGAGGTGCGGATCACGCGCCCGTCGACCAGCACCACCTCGAGCGCCATGACATTGTCCTTCATGGTGCCGTAGCGCACCGCCATGGTGCCGGAAGCGCGCGTGGATGTCATGCCGCCGATCGAGGCATCCGCGCCGGGATCGATCGGGAAGAACAGGCCGGTGCCACGGAGCTCGGCGTTGAGCTGCTTTCGGGTGATGCCGGGCTGCACGACGACGTCCATGTCACTCTCGTGCACCGTCAGCACCTTGTTCATGCGCGCGAAATCGAAGCAGACGCCGCCCGCGACGGATGCTGCGTTGCCTTCAAGCGAGGTGCCGGCGCCGAACGGCACGATCGGCATATTCGCGCCGGCGCACAGCTTGACGATCTCGGCCACCTCCATCGTCGTCTCGGGGAAGACAACGATGTCCGGCGGCAGGTTGCGGTAGTGCGATTCGCTCTGCCCATGCTGATCGAGCACGCCGCGCGCAACGCTTGCGCGTGGACCGATCAGGCCTGTGAGGCGATCGGCCAATGTTGCTGTGCTGACCCGCGGTCCCATCCTCGCTCCCTGTCTGCTGCCGGATTCTTGTTGGTTCGGCTTCATTTGGCTTAGGCAGCTTGCGCGCTGCTCGCAACCTGCTTCAAGCCAAAATCATAGTTGAGGTGGAAATACTCGCTGTCCACCGTGCGACCATCCGGCGCACGGCCGGCCGGGTGGCGGACGAACTCGCGGATCAGGCTGTCCTTGACGCCGAACACCACGTCGCTGTCGAGATATCGGTCGCCGGCGACGAACACATGTGTCACGAGCTGCTCGAAGCCGGGCGCGGAAATCATGAAATGCACATGCGCCGGACGCCAGGGATGACGGCCCTGCACCTCCAGCATCTCGCCGACCGGACCGTCATGCGGAATGGGATAGGCGGCAGGCTTGATCGACCAAAAATGGAAGCGGCCATTCTGGTCGGTGTGGAAGCGGGCGCGCATCGCGAGATCGCCGATCTTGTCGAGCTGCTGCACGTCGTAATAGCCGTCATCGTCGGAATGCCAGACGTCCACGACCGCGCCGGCAAGCGGCCGTCCGTCGACGGTCGACACCGAGCCGGTGACCAGCATCGGGTCCCCCTCCATCGGCCCGGAGATGTCGTCGCCCCTGTTCTTCTCCGGCGCAGCCTGGACGAAGAACGGTCCCAGCACCGTGGTCTCGGTGGCCCCTTCCGGCACCGGATGGTTGATCGCGTCGACCAGCATGGAGACGCCGACCGTGTCGGACAGCAGGATGAACTCCTGGCGCTTGTCGTCGCACATGTGACCGGTGCGGGTCAGGAAGTCGATGCCGTATTCCCATTCCTTCTGGGTCGGGCGGACCTCGCGGACGAAGGCATGAAGGTGCCGTACCAACGCTTCACTGACCTGCTTGATCCGCGGATCGGTCGCGCCCTGGATCCGTTCCAGCACCGCATCCGTGATCGTATTCTCATTGAAGTTTCGCATATGCGCCTCCTTTGATCAGAGTTAGGGCTCGCCGAGGCCTGACAGCCGCTCGATGTGCTTGACGGTCGCGATGAAGTCGGTGTCGCCGTCGCCTTGCGCGACCAGCGAGCCGTAGGTCTCGCGTACCTGCGCGGCGAGCTGCAAGGGTACCCCCACGGCGTGGCCGGCCCCGAGGATGAGATCGAGGTCCTTGGCCATCTGCTTGCAGGAGAAACTGGATTCGAAATCGCGCGTCCTGAGCGGGGCGGTCTTGTACTTCACCATCGGCGAGGCGACCGCGCTGTCGTCGAGCACCTTCAGAATGTCCTGCCAGGCGATGCCGCCCTTGCGCGCCAGCGCCAGGCTCTCGGCCATCATCGCCGCCGACACTGCGATCATCAGATTGACGGAAAGCTTGGCGTAGCGGGCTTCCTCACCGGCGCCGAGATAGGTCTGCGCGCGCGTGAAGGCGGCGAACAACGGTTTTGCGGTTTCGAAGGCGTCCTTGGGGCCCGAGACGAAGCACGTCAGCGCGCCGGTGTGGACGATGCTGGCATTGCCGGAGACCGGCGCGCGCAGATAGGCAACACCGCGGGCCTCCGCGGCGGCGCCGACTTCAGCGGAAGCCTCGGCGCTCACGGTGCTGGTCTCGATCAGGACGGCTCCAGGGGTCATCGCGCCGATGAGACCGGTGGGGCCGAGCATCACGGCGCGCAAGACCGTATCATCGGGCAGGGACGTGACGATCACGGCGCGTCCGGCAACCGCTTCGGCCGGCGAGGCGGCGATGCCGATGCCTTGCGCGCGCGCATCGTTGAGCCGTGCCCCGTTCTGATCGAAGGCGATCACGGCGTAGCCGGCTTTGGCGATGAGCACCGACATCGGCAGGCCCATCTTGCCGATCCCGATGAAGGCTACATTCTTCGAAGCGTCTGTCATTGTTCTCGTCCGTTGGCGCCTTCAGGCGGCGCGTCCCTGTCGTTCGATGTCCTGCACCAGCCGCTGGCCGGATTGCGCCAGCAATACTTTCTTTGGCTCCAGCCCCTCAGCCAGCAGCCGGCCGTTCCGTTTCTTCCAGACGCCATCGATCATGACAGCCTCGATATTGGCGAGGCTCGTCTGCATCACCACGGTGGAAACGGAATCGTGCACCGGGAAGAGGTTGAGATCGCTGGCGTTGATGACGACGAGGTCGGCGAGTTTGCCCGGCGTCAGCGAGCCGATCTGGTCCTCGCGGCCGAGCATGCGCGCGCCCTCCGTCGTGATCCAGCGCAGCGCCTCGCGCACGGGAATCGTGGTCGTCGCCGGGATGGTGCCGCTGGCCTTGCGCGCCTCCGCGTTATCCAGCGCCCGCTGCATCGAGAGCGCGACCCGTGCGGCGGAGAAGAGATCGCCGGCCAGCACGGATTCTAGATCGATGCCGACCGTCGGCCGAACGCCCCGCTTCAAGAGCCGCCCGGTAATCGGAAAGCCGTGCCCCTGGATCATCTCGTTCTCCGGCGTCACCGAGAACGACACGCCGAGGTCGACCAGACGATCGAGGAGATCGTCAGGCAGATCGTTGCCATGGACGATGTTGACGCCGGCACCGACGAGGCCGGCCTCGATCAGCTTCTCCCAGCCGCCCGGCGTCTTCGCCGGGCCGCCGCCCTGATGCATCGATGCGATCAGCTTCAGCTCCTGCGCCATGCGGAAATCATGCATGGCGACATCGAGCGTCGAATAGTGCGGACCGAGAATCGCAAGCCCGAGCGTGACGAGGCCGTCGCGGTTGGCGAGGGAGCCCGCCAACAGCCGCTCGACTTCGCGGCGCAGATGGGGGACTTCCGAGAAATGCGGCTCGCCCGGCTTCGGTTCGGGCTTCGGCGAGCCGTGGAAGAACGCGGCGCGAATGCCGCTCTCGATCAGGCCGCGCACGGCGGCATCGGTATGCTCAGGTGTCGGATTGTTGTGGCACCAGTCGACCAGGGTGGTGGTGCCGCAATTGATCTGGTTCAACGCGCCGACCAGCGTCGCGATGTAGACGTCCTCCGGCCGGAACACGGTTGCAAGGCCGGCATGCATGCGGCGGAAATATTCGAGCAACGTCCAGTTCGCGGCATAGCCGCGTAGCGCAGTTTGCCAGGTGTGCATATGCGCGTTGATCAGGCCCGGGATGACGATGCGCCCCGTGCCGTCCACGATCTCGGTTTCGGCCGCGCCGCTACCGAGGTCGATGCCGGGGCGCACGTCGATGATTCGCTTCCCTTCGACCAGCACATCGCCGGTGCGCAGGTCGCCAATCCTGTCATCCATGCTGATGACGACCGCGGATTTGATCAGCGTGCGCCGCATCGCCTCAGGCCGCCGCTTCGATTGCGACCGGCGGCTCGCCGGCCCAGGCGCGCGCGATCAGGTCACCGATGGCGTTGCGCTCGAGCGGGCGCGGATTCCAGTAGGCGTTGGTGACGGCGAGATCGGCCGCCTTGTCGATGCCGCTCTCGGGCATGCCGATATCGCGCAAGGCAAGCTTTGCATCCAGCCGCTTCGCGAGGTCGTAGAGCCCCTGCGAGGCATCGGTAACACCGATCGCGCGCGAGATGCGCACCATCGCGTCGGGCACGGCGGGTGCGTTGTAGGCCAGCGCATGCGGCAGCACGATGGTGTGGGTCTCGGCGTGCGGCAGATCGAACGTGCCGCCGAGCGTGTGGCAGAGCTTGTGATGCAGCGCCATGCCGACGGTGCCGAGGCACACGCCGCACAGCCAGGCGCCATAGAGCGCTTCGGTGCGGGCCTCGCGGTCGTCGCTCTTGGCCGCAATGGCGGGCAGGGCGCGGGCCAGCGCCCGGATGCCTTCTTCCGCCATCAGCGCGGTGACGGGATTGGCGTCGCGCGCGTAAAGCGCTTCCACCGCATGCGCAATCGCGTTGATGCCGGAGGTCGCAGCCAGGCTCGCCGGCAGCGTCAGGGTGAGATCGACGTCGTAGATCACGGTCTCCGGCAGCACCGCCGCATCGCGCACCGTGGTCTTCAGGCCGTTCTCGGTCTGGCCGACGATCGGTGTCATCTCGGAGCCGGCATAGGTGGTCGGAATGCAGAGCTGGTTGACGCCAGTGCGCAAGGCCAGCGCCTTGCCAAGGCCAGTCGTCGATCCGCCGCCGAGTGACACGACGCAGTCGGCATCGCACGCCTTCATCGCTGTGAGCGCGCGCTCCGTGACGTCGACCGGCGTATGCATGGTGGCGCCCGGGAAAAGCCCGGCATAGAGCGGGCCGAGAGCCTCACCAAGGCTCTTGCCTTGCGCCTCCTGCTGCGGCGTCGTCAGCACCAGCGCGCGCTTGCCGCCGAGCCGCTCGATCTCGGCTTTGGCCGAAGCCAAGGTTCCGCTGCCGAACACGACGCGGCAAGGCAGGTTTTCAAAGGTGAACGAACCGATCATGCGCCGGTCTCTTTGATGGGATAATCGACCTGGAAGCGCCCGGTTCGCAAGTCGCCCAGCGCCTCGCGCACGCGCAGATGTTCCGGGTGGGTGGCATAGGCCTTCAGGGCCGCGTTGTCGGCGAATTCGGAGACCAGGACGACGTCGCAGGCATAATCGACATCGCTGACGTCGACGCCGACCTCAATATGAGTGAGGCCGTCGATCAGGCCCTTGAGGCCTTCGAACAGGGTTTTGACCTTGGTTCGGGCTGCCGCGCGCTCCGCGGGCGTGTCCCCGCGCAGCCGCCACATTACGATGTGCTTGATCGGTCCCGACATTTCCCAGATTTCCTCGCCTGCTATCTTGCTTGTTGGTGGCATTTTGCCTTGCAGAAATCGGAAATAAAGGTCAAATTTTGCAAGTCTCTTTTCCGATTTTGGCAAAAATGGACAGGCTGCTCCAACTCGAGGTTTTCTCCAGAACGGCCGAACTCGGCAGCCTCTCCAAGGCCGCCGAGATCTTGCGAATGTCGAATGCGGCGGCAAGCCGGCATCTCAGCGCGCTGGAGGAGCGGCTCGCGGTCCGTCTGATCGAGCGCAACACGCGTCGGCAATGGCTGACCGAAGCCGGGCAGGAGCTGTTGCAGCGCTGCGGTACGCTTCTGAACGAGCTCGCCGAGGCCGAGGCCGCCGTCAGCGACCGCGCGCTGTCGCCCAAGGGAATGTTGCGCGTCACGAGTTCGCTGTCGTTTGCAATGATCTACCTGGCGCCGATGCTGCCCGCCTTCCGCGCGCTCTATCCGAATCTGAGCGTGCAGATCATAGCCGCCAACCGCTATCCTGATTTCATCGAGGCCGGCATCGATGTTGCGATCCGCACGCGGGAGCAGGAGCCGGACTCCAACATCATCGTCCGCCGTATCGGCCAGATGCGCCGCGTGCTGGCAGCCGCGCCGTCATATCTCGTGAGCCACGGCCAACCGGAACAGCCCGCCGATCTCGCGCGTCACAACATGCTGGTCTACAATCTTGCGAACGACCCGTATTCCCTGCGTCTGCGAAAGGGCAATGGCGCGCAAACGGTTCGCATCACGCCGACACTCGAGAGCAATGATGGTCAAATCATCCGTGGAGCGGCGCTCGCAGGTCTCGGCATTCTCATCCAGCCGCTCTACATCGTTCAGAGCGACATCGCAGCGGGCCGCCTTGTCCCGGTCCTGATGGATTGGGAGCTGCCTCTGCTCACCATGAACGTCGCATATCAGAATCGTGCGGGGCTGCCCGCCAAGATCAGGGTCTTTTCCGACTTCCTGGTGACTTACATCCGCGAGCGTTCGGAGCCGGGGATATGGATAGACGCAACGAAGTGAGTGACAAACACTCTGAATTCCGACTGCCGAGAAGGCAGCCGGTCGCTGGATATTCGGGACGACGGCCGCGATGATGGAATGTTGCCGGTGTTTTGCCCGACGAGTCAAAGGATGTTTGCCGAAGCGCTACGGCATGCCTGCGAGCGTCCGCTACTTTGCATGGGGTTGTTTTGCAGATTTTTAATTCCAGTCCATGGATGTTCTGCCGTCGAAAGTGGCCGCGGACCTTCGGGACGGCCGTTCAATCTAGTCGATCTTGGCCGGATAGAGCTCCGCGAAGCGCTCCCGCAGCAATGCTCGGCGTCTTCGGCGCGATCGTCTTCATTCTGGGCAGCAGCTTCTGACAGTTCAGATGTTCAAAGGCGCCAATTCGACCGTTCCGCAATCCTGCCGTGCGTACGCCGGTATCAGCAGACATGCGCTTGGCCGAGCCATTTACACGCACATGCGCAGCGCCCCATGATCGAACATCTCTGCTGGCTCTCACGATAGGATGCCCGGGCCCAGCATGCTCGTCGCGAAGTGCAGCGCGTGAAACTCAGAACATCGAACTGCCGACTGCCTACCGCTGGAAATCGGCAACGACGGTCACCCCGTAGTCATCCGAAGAGTGCGTTGCGTGGACTGGCGTCACCTCTATCGCAAGGTCCATCCACGGCAGTTTGACGTTTGACAGAGTCGGTTTGCGCCAAGTGCAGCAGCAAGCAAAAACGAAATGACCGATGCCCCGCCGGCAGGAGCATTGGTCATTGTAAAGGCTCGACAAGATCTAAACCGATCCCGCCATCGCTCAGGGTTAGATGGTCGGACCGACGTGAGCGGAGCCCATGGTTGCGTACGGCCAGCTTCCGCCTGACACTGCGTCCAGCGAACCGTCGCCGAGCGCATCCTTGTCAGGCGCCGTCGAGATTTGGGAGGCGTTGTTCTGAGCGGCCTCGTTGGTGCTCCCGAGAGACTCGGCCGTCGCCGTTGAATTCCCATCCTGCCCATTGGTCATCTTCAATCTCCATCTTCATCTATGTTGATCAGTTAAACCCGACGTTAAAATCCTGCGCTTGGCTCATTTCTGGGACATGTCGAGAGCTATTGAAAACGGTTTCGTGGCTTCACCCTCTTGTGTCGTGGGAGCTCGGCGATAAGGAACCGCAATCTCTGAGCGATGCGCTCAAAAATTAATCATGTCCGCTTCACCGGGTATGGAGCAAAGCGGACATGCCAATCTCCGGCTTTGATCAAAGCCAAGCAACTACGCCCGGACGTCAGAACCCGTGGGTAGGAGGCACGCGACCACCGGACACATCGTCCAGCGAGCTATCGCCGAGTGCATCCTTTTCTGTCGTCGAGATTTGGGATGCCTTGTTCTGAGCAGCATCCTTGAGGCTATCGAGCGATTCGGCTTCCACCTTCGAATTCGTGTCCTGCCTATTGATCATATTCAATCTCCATTTTCCTCAATGCCGATCGGTTAGACCCGACGTTGCAACCATGCGCTGGGTAACCGCCGCAAGATTACCGGAGCGACCACAAGCAAAAAATACGGCAAGTGGCGTATTTCCAGCAAATAGATTTGTGGATCCAAATCCTTGATTGGAGTTGATTGATATCTTACCGTCATGGACGGGTGCGATGTATGGGTGGACTGGTGAGGACGATCATTGCTGACGATCACGCCATCGTTCGGGAAGGTCTGAAACAGCTTCTGTCGACCGTGGACGAGCTTACTGTCAGTGGCGAAGCGGCGGACGGTGAAGCTGTTTACCGGCTGCTGAACGAAAGCTCCGCCGATCTTCTCATACTCGATCTCGGCATGCCGGGTGTGAGCGGGTTTCAGTTCATAGCTAACCTGAGAACCGCATGGCCGGGGCTGCGGATTCTTGTCGTCACCGCCAATGTCGAGCCGCGGTCCGTTCGGGCAGCGTTTTCCGCTGGCGCGAATGGCTATTTGACCAAGAGCGGCGATCCATCCGAACTCATCGCTGCGATCGATGCCATCAGAAAAGGCAACACCTATGTGGCGGAGGAGGTTCGCTTTGCGGTGGACCAGCATGACGGCCCCAACGAAACCCCGGAGCCCACGGCTGCGATAATATCTCCGGTCACGCTTACAAGGCGCGAGCGGCAAATCCTCGGGATGATCCCTCTCGGCGTCACCAGCCGCGACATCGCCAACCGTCTCGGCATTAGCCCGCTTACCGCCCGCAAACATCGCGAGAATCTCATGCGGAAGCTTGATCTGCACAGCGGCGCCGAATTGACAGCCTACGCGGTTCGTCTCGGCCTTCCAGCGGGCTAGCGGCAACTCGCGAACGAAGCCGCCGCACCTAACGGCGCGCGGAGAGGTTTCGATGCAGGAAGACAAGATACGCGCGGCGCTCGTCGAGCTTTTGTATCGCAATTCCTATGGCGTGGTGGTTGCCAACATCCTCATCTCGCTGGCGGCAGCGTACGTGCTGAGGAGCACTGTATCGGCGAGCTGGCTGATCGTATGGCTCGGCGCGTTATATCTGCTCACCGCCATACGCGTCCTGGCGGCGCGCCAGTTCTTCATCATTCGGCATAGAGAGCCGGCGTCCGTGTTGCGATGGGCCTGGCTTGCGGCTGCGTTTTCCTGCGTGTCAGGCCTGCTCTGGGGAATGCTCGGCTGGGTTGGGTTCCTTCCTGAGGAGCCCGTTCTTTTTTCATTCACTGTCATTGTTTTGACCGGTCTGATCTGCGGCACGGTTCCGTCGCTCTCGGCCTTTCCGCCTGCTCTCGTCGGCTCGATCATCGCAACGGTGCTGCCGATCACGGTACGCTCCATTACCAATGGAGGCGATATCTCCGGCGCATATCTCGCCCTGCTTGCCGGGCTTGTGACCATCAATCTCTACTACTGCCGCACAACGTACCGCATGCTGCGCGAGGCCATCAGATTGCGCCTGGAAAATGTCGAACTGGTCAGCCATCTGCAGGAAGAACGCGACCGCGCACAAGCCGCCGATCGTGCGAAAACGCGTTTCCTTGCGGCCGCCAGTCACGACCTGCGCCAGCCGATCCATGCCTTGAGTCTGCTGATCGCCACGCTCGCGGCGCTGGGTCACCGCGGCGCTGTCCAATCCGGCGATGCACGCGATCTGGCCGGCAAGGCAAAATCCATTGTCGGCAACCTCAGCGGCCTTCTGAATGGTCTGCTCGACATCTCCCGGCTTGATGCCGGCGTCGTCACTGTCGCGAGGGAGACGGTGAATCTGTCCCAACTGTTCTACCATCTCAGCAACGAATTCGCTCCAACGGCGAGTGATCGCGGCCTTGATTGGCGTGTTGTCGAAAGCCGTTTGCAGGTGGACAGCGATCCCATGATGCTGAAACGGGTCTTGGGCAATCTGCTGTCGAACGCCTTTCGATACACGAGATCCGGCGGCGTTCTGCTCGGCTGCCGCAGGCGCGGCGCTTCGGTGGAAATCCAGATATGGGATACCGGACCCGGCATCCCCGCAGATCAGCACGCAATGGTCTTCGAGGAATTCGTGCAATTGCAGAACCCGGCGAGGGATCGCACGCAAGGCCTTGGCCTCGGTCTCGCCATCGTTCGCCGCACCGCCGCGCTGCTTCAACATCCGTTAAAGCTGGTCTCCGTGACCGGACGCGGATCTATGTTTTCCGTTACGGTTCCGAAAGCCAGTGCGGTGGAAACTCCCTTGCCCGATAGCAGGACGTCACCAGCAGGCATCGCCGTCGCGATCATGGTCGTGGAGGACGAGGGGCCCATTCTCGACATCATGGTGCAGTTGCTCACGCTGCAGGGGCATCGCGTCTATGCTGGCCGGTCTGCCGCCGAAGTGCAGCAGGTTCATGCAGAGGCGATGGTGGCCGGCGATGCACCGGTCGATCTGATCATCGCCGACTACCGTCTCGGAGATGGTGCTACAGGCCTGGACGCAATCGAGGCTCTTTGCGCCCATATCGGCCGGTCGGTCCCTGCCGTTATCGTGACCGGCGATACTTCGCCGTCGCGGATCAAGGAAGCCACCGCCAGCGGCCATCATATTCTGCACAAGCCGATCACCGGCGAGGAATTGCATGAGGCGATCGTTGCAGCCTGTGTTGACGGCAAGGATGCAATCGATAGCGGTTGCTAAAAGGATGTGTGGCTGCCCAGCCTCCTTACCGACGACGAAATACGACATCTGCCGTATCGCTCGCGAGTGAACCCGGCGATATCTTTCACGCCAACAGGACGCGCTTGAACGGCAGCCGATCTTGAATTCGGCCGTTGGGAGCAGGGGTGTGCCGTCGACGGCGGCTATCAAGACGCGCGGCTTCGCTTCAGGAAGTCTCGCACGACGGCGGTGACGCTGAGGGGTTCTGATACAGCGATGAATGAGCTGATGCGCGCGCCCCGCTTGCGCCCCTATGCCTTGAGGCAAAGAAAGCGACGTTTTTCGATCAAGGCAGCGTTGGCGAGCACGGCCATCGTGCGGGCCGGGGTGGCGGGGCTGACCCTCACCGGCACATTGGTCGCGGCCCATCTCGCAATAACGCCCGCGTTGGCCGATGGCGGCCAAGGCGGCGCGCCAGCGGTCGGCGGTTCCGGCGGCGCCGGCGGCACCGCGACAGCTCCAACCGGTGGTCATGGGAGCGACGAGGACCTAATAACCATATTTGGCGGCGGCGGTGGTGGCGGCGGCGGCGTCAGCCTCAGCACGGGTGCTGGCGGCGCCGGCGGCACCGGCGGCACCGTCCAGTCTGGTAGCGGCGCTACGCCCAGCGGCGATGGCGGCAGCGGCGGCAATTTCGGCTTGGTCATACCATCCGCCCCGAACGGGATTCCCATATCCGGAACGGTCGGCGGTACCGGCGGGAACGGTGGCGTCGGTAGCGGTGGCGGTGGTGGCGGCCAAGGCGGTGGCGGCGTCCTGTTTACGGGACTCGCCGCAAGCTCGAACGCTTCGACCATTGCCGGCGGCAATGGCGGCAACGGCGGCAATACCGGCGACGGTTTTTTTACCTCGGGTTCGGGCGGCAGCGGCGGCGCCGGCGGCCTGGGCGTGGCGCTAACCGGTGGCGCGAACTTCACCAATAATGCGGGGGCAACGGTTCAGGGCGGCGCCGGCGGTGCCGGCGGCGCCGCCGGTTTCTCGGTAAACGACGTTGCCGGCAACGGTGGCAATGGCGGCAACGGCGGTACGGGCGTGCTGATGGTCAATGGCGGCATCCTGACAAACGCCGGCACGATCACCGGCGGTGCGGCCGGCGCAGGCGGACTTGGCGGAACGGGGCTTTTCAATGGCGCCAATGGCGTAAGTGGTGTCGGCGGCACCGGAGTCTCGGGCGCGAACGTCACTGTCGTCAATAGCGGGACGATTGCCGGCGGCTCCGGCGGCCTTGCCATCACGTTCACCGGTGGCACCAATATACTGGCGCTGCAGGCGGGCTCGACCATCACCGGCAATGTAGTGGCGTTCAGCAGCGCCGACACGTTGCGGCTCGGCGGTACCACGGATGCGACGTTTGACGTGTCCACGATGGGCGCGGCAGCCCAGTATCGCGGCTTCGGCATTTTCGCGAAAGCCGGCTCCAGCACCTGGACGCTGACCGGCACGAACACCTTTAGCGGCACGACGCTCGTCAGTGCTGGGACGCTGCTGGCCGGCAATGCCGGCGCGTTCAGCGCCATCAGCGCGATGACGATCAGTGGCGGTACCGTCGACCTCGGCGGCACTGCGCAGACCATCAACAACGTGGCGCTGGCGGGCGGCGCGCTGAAGAACGGTTCTCTGACCGGCACAGTCACGTCGATCGGCGGCGGGATCGGCGGTCTTGGCGGCAGCATGAGCCTGGTTGTGAATGCCGGCACCACCACCACAGTGAGCGGCCCCAATACCTATACGGGCGCAACCACCATCAACAGTGGTGCCATCCTGTTCACCCCCGGCGACAATTGGTTTAGCGCGGCCAGCGCGGTGACGATCAACAGCGGCGGCACCTTCCTTCTCTCCGGCTCCGTGCAAACCGTCAACGCGGTGGCACTGGCAGGCGGGACGCTGGCGGAGGGCATACTGAGCGGCGCGGTGACCTCGACCGGCGGCACGCTGATCAATATGTTCGGCAGCATGAGCCTAACCGCGAACAGCGGCACCACCAACGTGGGCGGCTTCAGCAGCGGGTATACCGGCGCCACCACGGTCAACAACGGCGCAATCCTGCTCGGCGGCGTCGTCAACGGGTTCAGTGCCGTCAGCGCGACGACGATCAACACCGGCGGCACGGTCGATCTCGGCGGCTTTGCGCAGACCATCAATTCGGTGACGCTGGCAGGCGGCACACTGGCCTTCGGCACCTTGACCGGCGCGGTGATCTCGATCGATGGCGATCTGGTCGACGTCGGCGGCGGCATGAGCCTGACGACGAACAGCGGCACCACCACCGTTAGCGGCACCAACACCTATACCGGCGCCACCACGGTCAACAACGGCTCGACCCTGACGGGCTCCGGTGTCAATGCCTTCAGCGCCGCCAGTACGACGACGATCGGCATCGGCGGCGTCGTCAACCTCAACGGCTTTTTGCAGACGATCAATACGGTGGTGCTGGCGGGCGGCAGGCTGAGCAACGGATTCTTGGCCGGCGCGGTGACCTCGACCGGCGGCACCATCGCCAGCGTTGGCGGCAGCATGAATCTGACCGCGAATGGTGGCACCACCATGTTCCTCTTCGGCAACACCTATACCGGCGCCACCACGGTCAACAACGGAGCCACCCTGTTCAGCGTCGTCGACAATTCGTTCAGCGCGGCCAGCGCGACGACGATCAACATCGGCGGCACTGTCAATCTCGGCGGCACCGCGCAGACCATCAACGCCGTGGCGCTGGCAGGCGGGACGCTTGAGAGTGGCTTGTTGAACGGCGCGGTGACCTCGACCGGGGGCACGCTGGACAGCCTCCGCGGCGGCATGAGCCTGACCGCGAATGGCGGCGCCACCACGGTGACCGGTACCAATACCTATACCGGTCTTACCACCGTGAACGGCGGCTTGTTGTCGGTTAACGGTTCAATTGTCAGCGACGTGATCGTGAATGCCGGCGGAACGCTGGGCGGAAACGGCACTGTCGGCAACACCACCATCAATGGCGGTGCGCTGGCGCCCGGCAATTCGATCGGCTTGCTCACCGTGCAAGGCAGCCTGGTCTTCACCGCGACTGCGAGCTACATGGTGCAAGTTTCACCTGTCAGCGCGGACCGCACCAACGTCACGGGCGCGGCGACGCTTGGCGACGCGACGGTGAACGCGAGCTTTGCGCCGGGCACCTATATTGCGAAACGATACACCATCCTCAATGCGGGCAGCGGGGTGCACGGCACATTTTCGTCGCTGGTCAACACCGATCTGCCGTCGGGCTTCACCGCAAGTCTCAGCTATGAGACCTACGATGCGTATCTCGATCTCGCGCTCAGCTTCATTCCACCGCCGGGCGCAGGTCTTAGCGCCAACCAGCAGAACGTCGGCAACGCCATCGTCAACTTCTTCAATAGCACCGGCGGCATCCCGATCGTGTTCGGCGCGCTGACGCCGCCAGGACTGACGCAGCTTTCGGGCGAGGCCGGCACCGGCTCGCAGCAGGCCACCTTCAATGCGATGAATCAGTTCATCGGCGTGATGACCGATCCGTTCGTCGCTGGGCGCAGCGACAGTGTCTCGGCTGGCGGCACGGCTGCCGGTTACGCCGATGAAAAAGCGTTGGCCTATGCGCAAAAGCGCCGGTCGGGCGACGCATTCGCGGCGATCAACACCAAGGCGCCACGGCGCGCGCTCACGTTCGAACAACGCTGGAGCGTGTGGGCGGCAGGCTTTGGCGGGTCGCAGACCACCGACGGCAATGTGGGCCTCGGCTCGAACAACACCACAAGCGGCATCTACGGCACGGCGGTCGGCGCCGATTATCGCTTCTCGCCGGATACGCTCGTCGGTTTTGCGCTCGCTGGTGGCGGCACCAATTTCTCTGTTGCAAATAACCTCGGCGGCGGTCGCTCGGACCTGTTCCAGGCCGGCGCGTTCATTCGTCACGAGATGGGGGCAGCCTATCTGACCGGTGCACTGGCGTATGGGTGGCAGGACATCACCACCGATCGCACGGTCACGGTCGCCGGCATCGACCGCCTGCGCGCCGAGTTCAAGGCAAACGCCTGGTCGGGCCGGCTTGAGGGTGGCTATCGCTTCGTCAGCCAGGGATTTGGCCTCACGCCTTATGCCGCCGGCCAGTTCACAACCTTCGATCTGCCTGCTTACGCCGAAGCCGCCATCGCGGGCAGCAACATCTTTGCCCTGGCCTACAATTCAAAGAGCGTCACCGATACCCGCAGCGAACTCGGCCTGCGCACCGACAAATCCTTTGCCCTGCAGGACGGCGTGCTGACCCTGCGCGGCCGCGCCGCCTGGGCGCATGATTTCAATCCGGACCGCAGCCTCGGCGCTACCTTCCAGACGCTGCCCGGCGCAAGCTTCGTCGTCAACGGCGCCGCACAGGCGTCCGACTCCGCGCTTGTCACCGGCGCGGCCGAGATGAAATGGGTCAACGGCTGGTCCACCGCGGCGACCTTCGAGGGCGAGTTCTCCAACGTGACGCGCTCCTACGCCGGCAAAGGCGTGGCGCGGTATCAGTGGTGAGCAGCATGCAGGCCAGTGAGTTTCTCCTGTGGCTAAGCTCCCACGCCCGGCGACCATCGTCACCTCTCAAAGTGTGGACAATCGTTGTCCTAGTTGGCTTCGGCATTTTGCACGTCGTCGGAGGATACATGCTGCATCACACGCCGAGTATCCGATCCATCGAGACGGCAACAACGGCGATCGGCGGCGACTAGATGGATTGGCTGTTGTCGCTTGCGTGAGTTCGGACGACCCAATGCTGTCGGGCTTTTGACGGCGATCATCATTCTCCAGGAAGCGATGCCATGTCAGATATAGCGGCTTATTTTGTGCTCAGTGGGGCGGTTTTTGCCGGCGCGTTCGTTTCTGGTCTTTCAGGGTTTGCGTTCTCGGCGGTCGCCGGCGCTATCCTGCTACACGTTTTTCCGCCCATAGAAGCTGTGCCGCTGATGATGGCTTGCAGCATCGCCGTGCAAGCGGCTAATCTGTTCGCGCTACGCAAGAGCATGCAATGGAAGACGAGTGTCGGTTTCATCGCCGGTGGCCTATTAGGGATTCCGATCGCGATCTATCTCCTGCAGAATGTGGATACCGGGACCTTCAGGCTGGGTTTTGGAGCTCTCTTATCTCTTTACGCGACATATGCCTTCATCCGGCCAACGCCTGCCTACTCGCGTCAGATGGAGAGCCGGAGCAGGAACGCGCTGGTAGGGTTTGGTGGGGGACTGGTCGGCGGGTTGACAGCGATGCCCGGTACACTTCCTGCGATCTGGTGCGATATCCATGGTCTCCCGAAAAATCAGCAGCGCGGCGTAGTCCAACCCTACATAGCGGTCATGCAGCTTTTCGCCCTCGTTCTCATGCTTTCGCACCACAGCCTTTCGTTAAAAGTTTTGATCGACTTTGGAATCTCTTTGCCCGCCTTAGCTGCTGGAACGGCCGTAGGTATCGTCCTGTTCGGACGGATCAACGAATCAGCCTTCAAACGAGTTATCTTTGGCTCGTTGCTGTTTTCGGGACTTTGCCTTTTGATCTAGAAGGGAGCCTTCGTGGAACGGTGTGAGTGGTTTCTGCATGAGCGCCGGCCAGGCCCGGGGCTCATGCTCTTGATCCAATCGTGTTGTGGAAAGCGAGCCGTCAAGATCTTACCCGTGCTGGCAGGCAATATCTGCTTGAAAAAGCGAAAGCGTTCCGGCCAAATCGAGCCCGATCGAGGATGGCTCGGTGTTCGCGGGGGCAGCATGAAACGGGGCACGGAGCGAATCTTTCGTGAAGCGGCCATCGAGCGGCTTTCGAATCCCGAGCAGCTCGACCATGTCGTCGGCGTTACGCGCCCGTTTGACTGGATGGCCGCTGCGACGCTGGCGCTGGGCCTTGCCGTGCTATTGGCCTGGAGCGTGCTGGGCCGCATTCCGACCCGCGTATCCGGCGACGGCATTTTGTTGAGCAGTGGTGGTCGCCTGGTCGACGCCGTGTCCGCGGTCAGCGGAAAGCTGGCCTCGCTCGACGTTGGTATCGGCGACGGGGTCCGCCGCGATCAGGTGATTGCCCGGGTCGTGCAGACCGAGACCGAGCAGCGGCTTCAGCAGGCGAGGGACGTCCTGCGCGAGCGCGAGCGCGAGCATGTCGAGCTCACCGGGGCGATCTCGCGGGAGATCGATGCCAAACTCGCAAACTATGCGGCGCAGGAAGCCGGCCTTGCTAATGTGATAGCGGCCGCCGAGCGGCGCACCGCCTATCTCACGGACGAGGTGGCTAAGCTCGAGCCTGCCGCGGCAAGCGGAACTGTCACGCGCAGATATCTCGAGGACCGTCGGGTCGAGCTCAACAATGCGCGGGAGCGCATCACCGATGCGAAGGGTGACATTCTCAAGCTCAATGCGCAACGGCTGGATCTGCAGAGCCAGCGTGACCGCGATCGGCTGCAGTCGGAATTCAAGATCAACGATGCGAAGCGGACGGTCGAGCAGCTTGCAGCCGATCTGGAGCGAGGATCGCGGATCGTCAGCCCCGCTGACGGCCGTGTCGTCGAGATCAAGGTGTCCAGCGGCGCCGTGCTTGCGATGGGAACGCCGGTTGTCGAAATCGAAATCGCGGGGCAGCTTCTGGAGGCGACCGTCTATATGCCGCCGGACCGCGGCAAGAACATCAGGCCGGGCATGGAGGTTCGTGTCGAGCCAACCAGCGTCAAGCGGGAAGAGTATGGCTCGATTGTCGGTAATGTGGTGACGGTGTCGGACTTCCCCGTGACGCCCCAGGGCATGCTGGCGGACCTTCACAACGATGCATTGGTCAAACGCTTCTCGCAGGACGGCGCGCCCTATGCGGCTAAGGTGACCCTAGAGCGCGATCCGTCAACCGTCAGCGGGTATCGCTGGACCTCGGGCAAGGGGCCTCCGCTAAGGCTATCGAGCGGCACTTTGACCCGGGCCGAGGTGACGACGCGCGAGCAGCCGCCGATCGATCTGGTGATCCCACTGATGAAGCGGCTGAGCGGAATCGGCGGCTAGGATCGGCAGCGCATGACCGCGTCATCGCAGCAAACCGACGGGCATCCGGCCTTCCTCGATCGCCTTGGCAACTGGATCGGGCGCGTCCCGCTGCCGGGGCGACGGCACTGGGTCACGCCCACGGTGTTCCAGATGGAAGCGCTGGAATGCGGCGCCGCCTCGCTCGCGATGATTTTGGCCTATCACGGCCTCTGGGTGCCGCTGGAAAAGCTGCGCGAAGCCTGCGGCGTTTCCCGGGACGGCAGCAAGGCCAGCAACGTGCTCAAGGCCGCGCGACAATTCGGGCTGACAGCAAAGGGCTTCAGAAAGGAGCCGGCGACGCTGCATGAGCTCCCCATGCCCTCGATCATCCACTGGAACTTCAACCACTTCGTAGTGCTGGTAAGACTGGATTCGGATTACGCTTTTATCAACGATCCCTCGGTCGGGCGTCGCAAGGTCGGCCACGAGGAGTTTGACGCTGCCTTCACTGGCGTTGTTTTGGCGATGGAGCCGGGAGGCGAATTCAAACCAGGCGGACGCGAGCCCGATTTTTTTCCGCTGCTGCAGCGGCGATTGTCGAATTCATTGGGGGCGGTGCTGCTGCTCGTCGCACTCAGCATAGCGCTCGTCGTGCCCACCATCCTGGTTCCGACCTTCACAAGGATCTTTGTCGATGACGTCCTGATCAAACGTGTCGAGGGCTGGTTCACGCCCTTGCTGATCGGCATGGCGATCACGGCCGTGGCGCGGGGGCTGATGACGGCGTTTCAACAGTCGCTGCTCCTGCGTGTCCAGACCAAGCTCACGGTGACGATGGTCAGCCAATTGATATGGCACGTCCTCACCCTTCCGATGGAGTTCTTCACTCAGCGGCACTCGGGCGACCTCGCCAACCGCGTTGCCGCCAGCGAACAAATCGCCCAGCTGCTTTCCAACGGGGTCGCCGCCAATGCGCTGAACCTGATCTCGGTGATCTTTATCGCCGTCACGATGGCGTTCTACGACAGCCTTCTGGCCGCGATCAGCATCGCCATGGCTCTCCTCAATGTACTCGTCCTCAAGCTGGTCGCGCGCCAGCGCGAGGACCTCAACCGCAAGCTGGTCATCGAACGCGCCAAGCTGAACGGAAGCACCATCGAAATCGTCCGCACGATCGAAACGATCAAGGCCGGCGGTCTGGAAGACGACGCTTTCGCGCGCTGGGCGGGCTTCCAGGCCAAGGTCCTGAACGCCGAGCGTGATCTTGGCGTCTACTCAACCTTCCTCGACGCCTGTCCCGTCTTCCTGACCGGATTGACCACCGCGGTGGTGCTGGGCGTGGGTGGCTTGCGGATCGTCAATGGTGCGTTGACCATCGGCGGCCTTGTCGCCTTGCAGGCGCTGCTCGCCGGCCTGGTCGAGCCGATCAATGCGCTTGTGCAGCAGACCACTGCCTTCGTTGCCATCAAGGGCAACCTGTTCCGGATCGAAGACGTCTTCAACTATCCCGCCCGTCCCCTCGTGCCAATCGAGGGCGCGCCCGCGGGCCTGCCCGCGAAGCTGTCGGGCCGGGTCGAGCTGAAAGACATTTCGTTCGGCTATTCCGTACTCGAGCCGCCGCTGATCAAGGATTTCTCGCTGGTGGTCGAACCCGGTCGCCGGGTGGCCCTGATCGGGGCTTCGGGCAGCGGCAAATCCACGGTTGGACGGCTGATCGGCGGACTCTACCGGCCCTGGTCCGGCGACATCCGAATTGACGGCTGGTCGATGGCCGAGATTCCCCAGGAGATCTTCGCCAACTCGGTCGCCTATATCGATCAGGAAATCCTGCTGTTTGAAGGCACCGCCCGCGATAACCTCACGCTCTGGGACGATACGGTGCCGGAAGCCGGCATATCCCGGGCGCTTAAGGATGCGCAGATCCACGAAGAGGTCGCCGTCCGCGCTGGCAACTACGATTGCCACGTGGCCGAGGACGGCAGGAATTTCAGCGGCGGCCAGCGACAACGGCTCGAGATCGCACGGGCGCTGGCGGGCAATCCTTCTGTCGTCGTTCTCGACGAGGCCACCTCGGCATTGGACCCGATCGTCGAAAAGGCGATTGACGACAATCTCCGTCGCAGGGGATGCACCTGCATCATCGTTGCGCACCGGCTCAGCACGATCCGCGACTGCGACGAGATCCTCGTGATGAATAACGGGCGGGTCGTGCAGCGGGGGACGCATGACGCGCTGCTTGCCGAGGGCGGCGAATATGTCCAGTTGGTGTCGGGCGAATGAGCAGCGCCTACCAGCCTCCGTCGCTCGAAACCCCGCCCCGGCACGCGGGCTTGGCGTTCGTTCCGATCGCGCTCGAGAGCCATCGGCCCTTGCCGGTCAATGATATCGATCTCGTCCTGCATGTCGTGCGCGGCTATGTCGATCTGTTTGCCGTCACGCAGACCGCGAACGGCGAGGCGAGCCGGCGGCATCATTTGCTTCGGGTCGAGCAAGGCGGTGTCGTCTTCGGCCTGCCTGGTGTCAGCGATACGAGCGGGAATTCGATGGCCGTCATTGCAGTCGGTGGTCTCGAGACCGAGGTCTTGATCGACCACCGCGGCCATTTTGGCGATCGGGTCGCGATCGACGCGTGGACAGCGCAGGTGTTCGGGAGCATCGCGACGCCTCCTCACGGAGCGGTCGTGCAGCAGGCAGCGATCGGTTCGCGATACACACTGGCGTCCGGCGAGACTCTCCGGTTGGCCGGCCGGCGGGTCGGCTGGATCAGGATCGAATATGGGACCATCGGCGTGATGGAGATGCCGGAGCCCTACGGCTCCGGGGAGTGTCCGTTGCCGATGCTACCGGGTACATGGATCGTGGCCCGTGAGGACACGACGGTGGAGGTTCGGGGGAGTATGGATTTCGCGCTCGCCGAGATATGGGCCACGCTCGATCGATTCCACATACGCGTCATGGAGAGCCTACGTGGCAGGATCGATGAGGAAACCCTCGCGGAGGCCCACCGCCTTCGTCTGCGCTCGGATCTCAACCGGCTACGGACCAGCCGCATTGTCGGTCGTCTTGCCGGCATCATCGCTGCCGAGCCCGGTTCGTCGCGCCCCGGTGCCATTGGCGCCAACCTCTTGCTCGCCGCCTGTCGGGAAGTCGGGGCCTCCATGGGCATTTCGCTTGAATCTCCAGCCAGCGTGCTCTCCGGCAGCGACGATCTCGCGAACGCAATGACAATCGCACGGGTGTCGCGCGTGCGTGGCCGGCGCCTGCTGCTGCGAGCGGACTGGTGGACCAACAGTGTTGGTCCGTTCGTCGCGTTTCGTGGCGAAGACCGACGGGCGGTCGCGGTCCTGCCAGGTGCAGGCGGTCGCCACATCATCGTTGACCCCGGCGCCGGCACGTGCTGCGAATTGACGCGGGCAACCGCCTCCGAACTGGCCCCCGAGGCGGTGATGTTCTATCGCCCGCTGCCGTCGCGAGCCCTGATGGTTCGCGATCTCCTCGGGTTCGGCGCCGCGATGGTTCGGGCGGATTTCCTGCGGGTCATGCTGGCGGCCTTGTGCCTTGGCCTCCTTGCGCTCGCCACACCGCTAGTTACCAAGCTATTGATCGATTCCGTCCTGCCGCGGGCGGAAGTCGATCAACTGCTGATCTGCGCCATCGCGCTCGTGGTCGTCACGCTGGTCGCCGGTAGTTTTCAGATGATGCAGGGCATTGCCATGCTCCGGCTCGAGAGCCGGTTGGACGGGCTGTTACAGGCGGCCATTGTTGATCGTCTTCTGCGGATGCCGACCACGTTTTTCCGCGGCTTTTCCGTTGGCGACCTCGCGGATCGCGCGCTTGGGATCGAAGCGGTACGCACGGTGGTGACCAGCCGCGCCATCCGTGGATTTCTGGCCCTGGTGTCGTGCGCGTTCAGTTTTGCCGTGATGCTGTATCTCGATGCCAGGCTCGGCATGCTGGCCGCTGCGCTCGGAGTGCTGCGCGTCGCAATGGTGGCGGCGGTCAGTCTCGCCCGGCTGTCGAACGAACGGGAGAGCCTTCGTCTGCAGGGATGGCTGGATGGGTTGGTTCTACAATTCCTCACTGGCGTCGGAAAACTGCGGATTGCCAATGCGACCATGCACGCGCTGGCAATCTGGGTCGAGCGTTTCGCCGAGCAGAAGCGGAATTTCACAGCGTCGCAGCGTGCGGGAAATCTCCAGAAGAGCCTTGAAGCGGCGTTTCCTTCGTTGGCGACGCTGCTCGTGTTTGCCTTGGCTGAGAATGTGTCCAGCCTCAGACACGACCTTGGCACCTTCCTGGCATTTTATGCGGCGTTCGGGCTGTCGCTCGCCGCGGTCGGCGAATGGGCGCAGGCCGCCGGCGAACTGCTCGTCGCAATCCCGAGGATCGAGCGGCTCAGGCCGATCATTGCGACGGCGACCGAAATCAGCGATGACCGCAAGTCGGTTGGCGACATCAGCGGATCGATCGAGTTTGCCAGGGTGTCGTTCCGCTACGGCGAAAGCGGGCCGCGGATTCTCGATGACGTCAGCCTGAGCGTCGGCAATGGAGAGTACCTCGCCATCGTCGGCCCGTCCGGAGGCGGGAAGTCGACGCTTGTCCGTCTGCTGCTCGGTTTCGAGAAGCCCGAATCCGGCGTGATCTTTGTCGACGGCAAGTCGCTCGAGACCATCGACATTGGCCTGCTGCGCCGACAAGTCGGTGTCGTGCTGCAGAATTCCAGGCCCGCCTCCGGCAGCATCTATGAGAACATCTGCGGCGCTGCCCAATTGTCGCTTGATCGCGCCTGGGAGATCGCCCGGCTGGCGGGACTCGATCGCGACATCGAGGCCATGCCCATGGGCATGCAAACTCTGGTCGCCGAGGGCGTGAGCACGCTCTCGGGCGGTCAGCGCCAGCGATTGCTGATCGCGCGAGCGCTTGCGCATCGGCCGCGGCTGCTCTTGATGGATGAGGCCACCAGCGCGCTCGACAATCGGACCCAGGCTATCGTCAGCGATTCCATCTCACGGCTCAACCTGACCCGTATCGTTATCGCTCACCGGCTCAGCACAGTTCGGTCTGCGGACCGGATTGTCGTCCTGGCCGGCGGGAGGATCGTGCAGACCGGCACCTTTGCCGAGTTGATGGAGCAGCCGGGCCTCTTTGCCGATTTCGCGGAACGTCAATTGATCTAGGGGCACCCATCATGCGCAAGGTCCTCTTCATATTCGGAGTGCTGAACGACTCGGACATCGACTGGATGGCTCGTGCCGGCTCCCGCCGCGGAATCAGAACACAGGAAGTCCTGATCCATGAAGGCATACCCATCGACGCGATCATCCTCCTATTGCAGGGAAGAATGGGAGTGAGCGTGTCCCGCGCCGGCGAGATCGCCCAGATCGAGGCGGGCGACTTCATTGGCGAGATGTCGCTGGTCGATTCAGCGCCGCCCTCGGCCACGGTGACGGCGAAGGTCGATTCGGTTGCGCTGTTCCTGGACAAGCAGGTCCTGCTGCGAAAGATCGCGGGAGATCACGCCTTCGCCAGCCGCTTTTATCGCGCGCTCGCCATTCTTCTATCGGACCGCCTGCGTGCCACCGAGCGCAGGATGGCCTACGGCGAGCAGGAAAGCGGACTCGGTGACGAGACGACGCGTTTGAAGGACGAGCTTGATCCTGGCGTCCTCGATCAAGTGTCGGTCGCCGGCGAGAGATTTGACCGTCTGCTCAAGCTGGTAGCGGAGGTCGCGATGAAAGGCGGCAAATCCTGAGGTCGATCGACCCGGCTGGTGAAAAGTTGCCTTACGGCGACGCCGTCCTTCGGGGTGTCTTGTGGAGCAACCTTATATCATGGCGCGCCTTTCAGAACAAAACCACGAACTCCTACACAATTGAAATTCCTTGTGATTTTGCAAGCCGCCCGACGGTCGGCACCGGATTTCGGCCTTAGGCACGCCTCACAACTCTGCGCGCCTTGGCGGCTCCAGGGTGCTAGTATCGTCGGGGCCGCAAGATCGAAGATCTTCGCGTACGCAATTGAACCGCGGTCAGGATGATGGCGCTCGAGGAGATGCACTCCAAAAACAATGCCTGACTGCATTTGCGGTTCGTCAGCTGGGACATGGAGGACGCTATGGCGTGGCGTGACGACAAAGCCCGGGCAGCTCTGATCCGCGACGCGGCGGGAAGCGTTCAACCGGGCAAGAGCCCTCGAACTTTCGCCGAGCTTTTGTTCGGCTACACCAATATCGAGGACCTCGCCAATCACGATGCCTCCTCGCTTGCCTTCCTGGCAGAGCAAGCGTGGGAGCATGTGCAGCAGCGCACGGCGGGCAGGGCCGATATCCGCGTCGTCAATCCGATGATGCCGGATGGGCGCGAGATTTCCGTGCTCGAAATTCTCAACGACAACATGCCCTTCCTGTTTGATTCCACCATGGCGGAGCTCGTCGAGCAAGGCATCGAAGTCACCCTCGTTGCGCATCCGGTCATCGCGGTGGAGCGCGATGACAAAGGCCAGCTCCTGCGCTTCCACGGCGAAGCATTGCCGGAAGGGGCAAAGGGCGCGAGGGAGAGCCTGATTCATCTCCACATCGCCCGCCTGGACGCCGATGCCGATCGCAAGAAGCTGATCGACGACCTTACCACGACGTTGAACGACGTGCGCGCCTGCATCACCGACTGGCGAGCCATGCGCGACCGGGTCGAGAAAGCGATCAAGACCTTCGCTTCCGATCCGCCGCCGCTGCCGATCGAAGAGGTCGCCGAAGCCAACCTGTTCCTGCAGTGGCTGTGCGCGGACAATTTCACGTTTCTGGGCCTGCGCGAATACCGGTTCTCGCCCGACAGCGATGCATCAGACGACATCACGACCGGGGAAGGCCTCGGCATCCTCCGCGATCCTAATGCGAAGGTCCTGCGCCGCGGCAGCGAAATGGTGGTGATGACGTCGGAAATTCGCGAGTTTATGCGGGAGCCGACCCTCCTCATTGTCATCAAGGCCAATGTCAGCAGCCGCGTTCATCGCCGGATCCGGATGGACTATGTGGGCATCAAACTCTACACGCCCGACGGCCGGCTCGAGGGCGAGTTGCGCCTTGTCGGCCTGTTCACCTCGGGCGCCTATACTCGCTCGGCACGGCAGATCCCTTATGTCCGCCACAAGGTGGCGCAGGTGCTGCAGCGCGCCGGCTTCGACCCGAATAGCCATTCTGGCAAAGCGCTGATGCATATTCTCGAAGAATATCCGCGCGACGAACTGTTCCAGGTTGACGTCGAGACCCTCTACAACTTCGTCATGGAGATCCTGATCCTCTATGAGCGCCCCCGCGTCCGCGCGCTGGCACGGGTGGACAAGTTCGATCGCTTCGTCTCCGTCCTCGCTTTCATTCCGCGCGAGAAATACGACACCGATGTGCGCACGCGCGTCGGTGCCCTTCTGTCGCAGGTCTACAAGGGGACCCTGTCCGCCTCCTACGTGTCATTCCCTGAAGGGGCGCTAGCGCGCGTCCACTACATCATCGGGCGCTATGAGGGCAAAACGCCCGTCGTCGAGCGTGCTACGCTGGAAGCCGGGATCAGTGCGATTGCCGCAACCTGGGCTGACAAGCTGAAAGCCGCGCTGACCGCGTCTACCGACGGCATGCGGGCGCGTATGCTCGCCAATCGCTATGCCCAGGCCTTTAGCGGCGGCTATGCCGAGGTTTTCACGGCGGAACAGGCGATCGCCGATATCACCACCATCGAAAAGCTCACGCCAGCCCGTCCGGTGACGATTTCGGTTCACCGCGACGATGGCGAGGGCGATCCCAGGCGCTTCGGCCTGAAGGTCTTCTCGGACGCCGCACCGCTGTCGCTGTCTTACCGCGTGCCGGTGATCGAGAATCACGGCCTGCGCGTGGTCAACGAGCGGACTTATCAGATCGTGCCCCGCACCAGGCTGGCGCCGGTCTGGCTGCACGACATGACGATTGAGATCAGCGACGGCCAGCCGATCGAGATCAGCCCGGAGTTCAGCCATCGCCTGGAAGCCTCGATCATGGCGGTGGTCACCGATCGCGCCGAATCTGACGGATACAATGCCTTGATCCTGCGCACGGCCCTCGGCTGGCGGGAAGTCTCGACCATCCGGGCGCTGTCTCGCTATTTGCACCAGATCCGCGCCCCGTTCAGCCAGGACTATATGTGGGAGACCTTGCGCAAGAACGCCGCGATCACCGCCAATCTCGTCGCGCTGTTCCAGGGTCGCCTTGATCCACGCCTCGCAGTTACTGATTCCGAGCGCTCGGCACGCGAGACGGCCCTCCTTGCCGAGATCGAGGAGCAGCTCAAATCCGTCGCCTCGCTCGATGAAGACCGCATCCTGCGCCGTTTCACCAATCTGGTGCAGTCGACCATCCGTACCAATTTGTGGCAGGTCGGCCAGGACGGACATCCGCGTCCGGTGATCTCCTTCAAGTTCGACGCACGCGGGATTGAGGACCTGCCGGCTCCCCGACCGCTGTACGAGATTTTCGTCTATTCGCCCCGTGTCGAAGGCATTCACCTGCGTTTCGGCAAGGTGGCGCGGGGTGGCTTGCGCTGGTCCGACCGGCCGCAGGATTTCCGCACCGAGATCCTCGGCCTCGTGAAGGCGCAGCAGGTCAAGAACGCCGTGATCGTGCCAGTCGGCGCCAAAGGCGGCTTCGTGCCCAAGCGCCTACCGTCGCCGTCCAATCGCGACCACTTTATGGCGGAAGGCACTGAAGCCTATCGCATCTTCGTTCGCTCGCTGCTCGAACTTACCGACAATCTCGACGGCGACGACATCGTGCCGCCCGACTCCACCGTGCGGCATGACGGCGACGACCCCTATTTGGTCGTCGCCGCCGACAAGGGCACCGCCACCTTCTCCGACGTCGCCAACGCGATTTCGGCCGAGAAGAACCATTGGCTCGGCGATGCGTTCGCCTCCGGCGGCAGCCAAGGCTACGACCACAAGAAGATGGGGATTACGGCGCGCGGCGCCTGGGAGGCGGTCAAGCGCCACTTCCGCGAGCTCGGCACCGACATTCAGACCATGCCTTTCACCGTGGTCGGCGTCGGCGACATGTCCGGCGACGTCTTCGGCAACGGCATGCTGCTCTCGCCGGCGACGAAGCTCGTGGCGGCATTCGATCACCGCGACATCTTCATCGATCCCTCCCCCGATCCGGCGATCAGCTTCGCCGAACGCAAGCGTCTGTTCGACCTGCCGCGATCGAGCTGGCAGGACTACAACAAAGCGCTGATCTCGCAGGGCGGCGGCGTGTTCTCACGCTCGCTCAAGGCGATTCCGCTCGCACCGGAAGTGCGCACCCTGCTCGATCTCGACAAGCCGGAGGCCACGCCGTTCGAGGTGATGACGGCGATCCTCAAGGCGCGCGTGGACTTCTTGTGGTTCGGCGGCATCGGCACCTATGTCCGCGCGTCGGGGGAAAGCGACGATCAGGCCGGCGACCGCGCCAATGATCCGATCCGTATAGCGGGCGCAGACGTCCGCGCCAGGGTGATCGGCGAAGGTGCCAATCTCGGCGTCACCCAGCGCGGCCGCATCGAAGCGGCGCAGAAGGGTGTCAAGCTCAACACCGACGCGATCGACAATTCGGCTGGCGTGAACACCTCGGACGTCGAGGTCAACATCAAGATCGCGTTGGCGCGCCCCGAGCGCGAGGGACGCCTCAATCCGGCTGACCGCAACAGCCTCCTTGCCGCGATGACCAACGAAGTTGGTGCGCTCGTACTGCGCAACAACTATCTGCAGACGCTGGCGCTCTCGCTCGCCGAACGCAAGGGCGTGGCCGAGACCGGCTTCCTCACCCGCCTGATGCAGTCGCTCGAGCAGCGCGGCCTGCTCAGCCGCACCGTCGAATTCCTGCCCGACGACGCCGCCATCACCGAGCGCACACGACGCGGGCAGTCCCTGACACGGCCCGAACTTGCCGTGTTGCTCGCCTACGCCAAATTGACACTCTACAACGACCTGCTCGCTACCGGCGTGCCTGATGATCCTTATCTTGCCCGCAGACTGTCCCTGTATTTTCCGCGCGAAGTTCCCGACAAATTCCCGACCGCGGTCGAGCTCCATCGCCTCCGACGCGAGATCATCGCAACCAGTCTCGTCAATGCCGTCATCAACCGTGGGGGCCCCGCCTGCATAGTGCGCCTGACCGACGAGACCGACGCCGATATCTCGACCATCGTCATGGCGCAGGTGGCGGTGGACGCGATCTACGAGCTCAGGCGACTCAATGACGCGATCGACGCGCTCGACACCCGCATCGACGGACAGCTGCAACTCGGCCTTTACGCGGCGATCCAGGATCTCCTGCTCTCCCGCATGGTCTGGTATGTGCGCAATGTCGATTTCAAGGATGGCCTGAACGCGGTGATTGCCCGGTTCGGCCCTGCCATCCGCGAGATCTCAACCTCTCTCGACAACGCCCTGCCACCGGATTTGCATGCCGCGCGCAGCAAGCGCCGGCAGGACCTGACCGATGCCGGCGTCCCGACCGAACTCGCCGGCGAACTGGCCAACCTCGACGCCCTGGTCTCGGCGCCGGACATCGTGACGGTCGCCGAGCGCACCAGTCGCAGCATCGGCGATGCCGCCGCGACGTTCTTTGCCGCCGAAGCCAATTTCCGCCTCGACCGCATCATCGCCGCCGCGCGCAGTGTGCCGGCCAGCGATCATTTCGAACGCCTGGCCATCGACCGCGCCGTCGAGCTGATCGCGGCAGCCGAAAGACGCTTGGCCGCAGATATGCTGACCATCGGCCAATCCGGTCAGCAGGCTGCGGAGACCTGGCTTGCAGCTCATCCCGAGGCGACGCGCATTCGCCGTGCGGTCGAAGAGATTGCCGCTGGTGGCCTGACGCTCGCCAAGCTGATGGTGGCGGCGAACTTGCTTGGGGACTTGGTCAAAGCCTGAGAGCGTGTGAGGCAGCAATGCAAGACGTGCAATGCCCGCGCAGGTCGTTACCGGCGAACGGAGGAAGTCAATGATCCACGCTACTTGCCATACCGCCGACAATGTCCGCTGCATCGAGTTCGATGCCACACCCTGGTTCAGCGAGGCTAATGCTCCGAGCATTATCGATTTGGCCCAACGAGGATGGACCAGCACGGCGATTGCAGATTCCCTCGAGCACCGACGAGGATACGAACGCTTGCACGACCTCGTTGAGTATGCGGCGAAGCGGCTGCAATCGGAATCCCTGGAGGACCCAACCTGGGAGACCTTCGAGTGTGTCGTCGACGGGCCGGAAGCTCAGGCCTGGCTCGAGAAGAACCGGCCTGAAGTTGTGGCAAGGATGAAGCCTTGATCCGCAATCTGCAACACCGTCATGGCAAGAATCCCGAGCCGGAGCCCGCATCAGCGCCAGCACTCATCGGTTCTGATTGAAGCGGAACCGGACCGCCCTTTTCTCGCCGCCATCATCATTCACGCAGCTACCAGGGCGGGGCAAACGGTGGGCAGTGTTCCCGAAGGTTCCGTGTGATCGTCCGACATCTTCTGCAACATGAGACTCTCGTATCGCGCCGCGCGCTCCTGGGCGGGCTTGCGTCGGCAGGCAGCGCGCTCGCGCTCGGCGGATGCGCAGGCTTGGGCGCGACTGGCGCGCGCTACGACGCCTCGTCCCTCTCCGTTGACCCGACATTGCTCGTCACCACCACGCGCAAGCCCGTGAACGGCGGTCGCACGAAACCCTGGTTCGGGCCGGAGCGCGCGACCACAATGACGGTCGCGCAGGCGAAGCTGGTGGCGCCGGACGAGAGCCGTCTTTCTCTCGCCTCGGTCGGACTTGGCGATTGGCGCCTTGATCGGGTCGAACCGGTGCCGGGCGACGTTGGCGATCTCCTTGCCGCGGCCGGCGGCGGAGGAGACGTGCTGATCTATGTGCACGGCTTCAAGCAGACGTTCGAGACGGCGGTGCTCGATGCCGCCCATCTCTCCGATGGGATCAAGTTCCGTGGCCGGACCATGGTGTTCTCCTGGCCCTCCAAGGCAGGACTGTTCGACTATGCCTATGACCGCGACAGCGCGATGTGGTCCCGCGACGATTTCGAACGCGTGCTCTCTTCCCTCGTGTCAGCTTCAGGCGGCGGCCGCGTGCACATCGTTGCGCACAGCATGGGAACCATGCTGACGCTCGAAAGCCTGCGTCAGCTCTATGCGCGATACGGCGACACTGTTACGAGCAAGATCGGCGCGGTCGTGTTTGCCGCCCCTGATATCGACATGGACGTATTCTCGTCGGCGATCCACCGCATCGGTCCGCTTGCCGGCAAGATCACCGTGATCGCCGCGACGAACGATCGCGCACTGGCGCTGTCGGGACAAATCGCAGGTGGAATGACCAGGGTCGGTGCCGCCGAGAAGGCCGCCATCGAGCGGCTCGGCGTGCGCGTGGTCGATGCTTCCCAGGAAGGCTGGGGCATCATCAACCACGATCTTTTTCTATCGAATGCGGAAGTGCAGCGGGTGATCCGCCGCTCGATCGACGGTACGACCGCGTAAGAGGCCGCGTGCGACGCTGGGCGAAAAGTGTGCTCCTGCGCACGCTGGTCGCGGCTTCAAGCGCAAAAACGGCAGGTTTTGGGGTGCCCGGCTTTGTACCGAAATGGCGCGCCCGACACGATTCGAACGTGTGATCTTTGCCTGGCGGAGGCCGCGCGCGGCAACGTCGGTACTCGCTTCATTCGGGAGGCCAGTGTCCCCATGATCAAATATTATGGGGTCTGGATCATGGCGCTTGTAGGATCGCCTCTATCTGTTGCGCCGCCCGGAGCAGCGTTCGGTCCTGTCCGCGCCGAGCGATAATCTGCAATCCGAATGGAAGTCCGTCCGGACTCGTACCACACGGAATTGAGATCGCAGCGACGCGCGCATGATTGACGAAGGGCGTGAAAACCGCGTGCCCGCGCGGGCTCGCGGCCTTACCGCCAATCGTCGTCGGGCCAGGCTGGCTCAGCGGCCAGGCGAGGCAAGGGACGGTCGGCGCCAGCAACAGATTGATATCGCAGAGAAACGCGGCGAACGTATTGGCGATGGCTGTGCTCGCGCCCAACGCAGCGCCGACTTCCGCGCCCGTCCAGGAAAGGCCGCGCTCAATCTGCCGGGCGATATCCGCATCGAAGACGGTCGGGTCGCTACGGAAGGCGCTGCCATAGAGGGCGGCGAGGCCAGCGTGCTGCAAGGGCATGATGGCCTCCTCGGTCGCCTCGGGCGGCCACACTGGATCGCGATTTTCGATCCGCAGACCCGCGGTTGACAGACGCGCGACGGCCGAAGCCAGTCCGTCGGCGACGACCTGGTCGGTCGCAACGTCGAGTCCGAGGCGGGGAGAATAGGCGATCCGCAAATTCTTGAGTTCGCGATCGTTGGTCGCGATGACCGCGGAATCCGGGTCGCGCGGATCGAGACCGACCATGCTCTCGAATGCAAGCGCGACGTCGACGACGGTAGTGGCGATCGGCGCGATGACGGACAGCCCGAAGAATGGCTCGGCAAAGCCGGGGCCATAAGGGATGGCTCCGTACGACGGTTTGAAGCCGACAACGCCGACATGGGCCGGCGGCCTCCGGCTGGAGCCGCCCGCGTCGGTGCCGATCGCAATAGGCACGAGCCCGGCTGCAACCGCGGTGGCCGGTCCGCCCGAAGAGCCGCCCGGGGTCAGATTCGGGTTGAGGGGATGTCGGGTGGGACCGAACAGGGGAGAGGTCGTGACGCCCTTGCACGCGAATTCGGATGTCGCGCCGATGCCGACGACAACGGCGCCGGCCTTGCGGGTCCGCGATATGGCAATCGCATCCTGCGGTGCGACGAAGTCTGCGAACAGCTTTGAGCCCTGCGTCACGCGCCAGCCGCCGACCCAGATGTTGTCCTTGACGACGACGGGGACGCCGGCCAGCGGCATTTTCTCCCCGGCGCTCAGGCGAGCGTCGACTGCTGCGGCATCGGCAAGCGTGCGCGCAGGATCGATGGAGACAACCGCATTCAAGGCTTTCGCTGCCTCGATGCGGTCGAGAGCCGCCTTTGCGGTCGCGACAGCGCTCGTCCGCCCGGCGGCGACATTGGCCGCGATGTCGGACGCGCTATGTGCCGGCTTTGTCATGGCTTCCCCAGATCAACGCCAATGTTCCGCAGAGGGCGAGGCATGCCATGGCGAAGAAGGCTGCGCCGAGGCTGGCGGTGGTGTCCAAGATAGAAATCAGCGCCGGCGCCGCCAGCAGGCCTGCATAGGATGCGGTCAGCACCGCGCCCGTGGTCTCGCCGATCCTGTCCTGCGGAGCAAGGCGCGCGATCTCGGCGATGAAGACGCCGTTCCACCCCGACGCCGTCAGGCCAAACAAGGCCGCGACGGCAAATTGTCCGGTGCGGCCGAGCGATACGCCATCGAGGCCAAGCAAAGCGGCGCAGAACGCCATGCCCAACCCGATAACAATGAGCACCATGCGCGAGGCGTCCAGGCGCATGGCGACAAAGCCCCAGCCGAGCCGACCGATCAGGCCGCCTGCCTGCGCGCAGGCGAGCGCCATGCCGGCCTCGATGTGGCTCAGTCCAAGTTCGCGCGTTCCCAGCATGACGAACACCGTGTTGAGCGACACCTGCATCGCACTGAACGGCATCGAGGCCAGCGCCAGCATCGCGATCCGCCGGTCCGCAGTTACGAGCGCCAATCGCGCGCGAAGATCGAGCTTCGGAGGAGGGATGACTTTGCCGGCATAGGCCGGCTTCAGACGTTCGAAGAGCAGGATTGCGAGCAGCGCGCAGGCGCCGACCGCCGCATAGCACCAGGCCGGTCCAAGCCAGATGGCGATCGCGGGCAGGGCCAGCGAGCCGCAGACCGCGCCGATCTGGTTGCCGGTCTGGCGGACCGAGAAGACAAAGGCGCGCCGCTCGGTCGTCACGAGCCTTGCCAGCAGCGCTGCGCTCGCGGGAGTCTCGGGTCCAAAGGCAAGGCCGAGGCAGAGGCCCGCCGCCAGCAATGCGGCACTCGATCCGAGTGACGCCAGCGCCATGCTGGCGGCGATGGCTGCCGCGCACAGGCTCGCGATTCGCAAGGAGCCGAGGCGCGCGATGAAGCTACCGCCCCACAACGACGCCGGTATGCCGACGGCGAACCTTTCAATTACCCACATTTAGCCGAGTGGGCTGAGGGAGCGCATAAACTGTTGCATCGCAGGAATCGACCGTGATTCCTTGTCTGGCACCGATTCGCGGGGGCGGTGCCAATGGACGGAGAAGCAGGCGCATGGTTTGATCGTGAGCTCGCGGGCTGCAGCCTTGCCGACGAGCGCCTGAACAAGCGGCTCCGCAAACTGGTGGCGCAGATCGGGAGCGCCATGGGAGAAAGCATTCCGCTGGTTTGCCAGGATTGGGCCAACACAAAGGCTGCCTATCGTTTTTTCTCCAACGACCGGGTCAGTGAGGCGGACATTCTGGCAGGCCACTTTCAATCGACGCGTGAGCGCACGATTGCCACAGGCGGTGCTGTTCTGGTGCTCCATGATACAACCGAGTTCAGCTATCGAAGGGAGGACTCAGACGCGATCGGGATCACCAAGAGCATAAACAGCGGCCGGGACAAGGCCGGCCGCCTGAGATCGCACACGGTTTGCGGCATCCTGATGCACTCGAGCCTGGCGGTAACGACCGAGGGGCTGCCGCTTGGACTGACGGCCGTCAAATTCTGGACCCGAAAGAAATTCAAGGGGACTGCCGCGCTTAAAAAGAAGATCAACCCGACGCGCGTTCCCATCGAGAAGAAGGAGAGCGTCCGATGGCTGGATAATGTCCGGCAATCCACAGAGCTGCTGCGCGATCCGGGACGATGCATCCATATCGGTGATCGCGAGAGCGACATCTATGAGCTGTTCTGCGCGGCTCGCGAAGCTGGAACGCATTTCGTGATCAGGACTTGCGTTAATCGCTTGGCTGGGGATGGGGATCACACGATCGCCGACGAAATGGACGAGGTCGCCGTCAAAGGACTGCATCGCATCGACGTCAGAAACAACAACGGCGATCCCGATGAAGCCGTCCTTGAGATCAGATATCGCAAGATTCGCGTCCTGCCGCCAATTGGGAAGCAGAAGCGCTATCCTGCGCTGATCTTGACGGTGATCCATGCCGAAGAGCGCGTAACGCCGAAGAACAGAAAGAAGATCGAGTGGAAGCTGATTACAGATCTGCCTGTGGGCTCACGCGCCGACGCAATCGAGAAACTCGAATGGTATGCCTTAAGATGGAAAATCGAAGTCTTCCACAAGATCCTCAAATCGGGCTGCAAAGCTGAGGAATCGAAGCTCCGGACCGCCCAGCGTCTGACCAACCTGATCTCTGTCTTTTGCATCCTCAGTTGGCGGGTCTTCTGGATGACGATGCTCAATCGCGCAGCTCCAGGGGCGCTACCGACTCTTGCGTTGACCGCAACTGAAATCGCCCTGCTCGATCGACTCGTGAATGACAAACCGCAAGCTCGACGGAAAACCCTCTCACATTACCTGGCCAAGATCGCCAGGCTCGGCGGCTATCTCGCCCGCGCCCACGATCCTCCGCCCGGCAACACGGTCATGTGGCGCGGGCTATCGCGCCTGACCGACATCGCGCTGGGGGCCATAGTCGGTGCAGAAATTGTGGGTAATTGAAAGACGGCGAACACCGCGCATGAGAACATCGAAAGTTGCCAGACGTCGATATGGGCGCGGGGCGCGACCACGCCCGGCGCGAACAAGGCCAGCGCGACCAGCGCCTGGAGCGAGGTCATCGCCCCCAGGGCCGGCAGCAACGCGGGCGCTGGCCGAACGGCAGTGTTTCCGTCTACCATGGCCGCGCGCTCATATGAGGAACGGCAAGGTGGCAGGCGGTATTTCCATTCACGCGGTCGACGTGGCGAGCGGACGCCCGGCGCAGGGCCTGCGGGTCGAGATCTGGCGGATCGATCCCGATTCGGTGCGCCTCGCCGAGGGACGGCTCGGCGCCAACGGCGTGCTCGATCATCCCGTCGCGCAAGGCGTCGGCATCACGGCGGGCGTATACGAGGTGCTGTTTCACCTCGGCGAGTTCTTCGCTGATGACGGCTTTCTCACCGTGACGCCGTTCCGCTTCCGCATCAACAATATCGACGAGCATTTTCATCTGCCGTTGAAGTTCACACGCTGGGGCTATTCGCTGTTCCGCGGCGCCTGATCAGTTGGTCAGCCGCCGTGACAGTCCGGTGACGCGCTCCATCACCGCGACCAGCGCGACGGTAGCGATGATCAGCACGCCCGACAGCGCGGCGATGGTGACGTCGAGCTTGCCCTCGAGGTCCTGCCACATCCGGATCGGCAGCATATCGGTTGCGGCGTCGCGCAGGAACAGCGAGACCGGCACGTTGTCGAAGGACGACATGAAGGCGATGAAAGCGCCCGCGATGATGCCCGGCCGGATCAGTGGCAGCACGATGCGGCGGAACGTGTAGAGGCGGCTCGCGCCGAGTGCCGCCGAACTCTCAAGCAGGGTCGGCTCGAGCTGCGCCAGCGCCGCGACCGTGTTGCGCAGGACATAGGGGACGCAGACCACGGTGTGGCCGATCACCAGCGTCAGCGGCGACACCGGCAGGCCGACTAACGAGAACAACATCAGCGCTGCAAGCCCGAAAGCGAGCGCAGGAAGCACGAGTGGCGACATGAAGAGCGAATCGAGCAATCGCGCCGACAACGTCCGCGACCGCGAGATCGCCAGTGCCGCCGCGACGCCGAGCACGATCGTCAGCCCCGTTGCCCACAGCGCGACCAACAGGCTGTTACGTGCGGCAAAGTGCAACTGCCAGGCATTCCACAGTTCGACGTACCAGCGCAGCGAATAGCCCGGCGGCGGGAATTTGAGCGAGAAGCCGCTGGTGAAGGAGACGATCAGCACGACAAGCGACGGCGCGATGATCAGGATAAGCGCGATCAGCGCGATCACGGTCATAACGACTTCGAAGCTGATCGCCTCCAAGGTGCGCTTGCGTCCGCCCATCACGCGCCTCCATAGCCGCGCGACATGCGGCCGAGCGTGGTGAAGACGGACACCACCGCGAGCACGGCGAGCAGGAAGATGATCGAGATCGCGGATGCAAAGGGCCAGTTCTGGAGAGTCGACGCCTGCTGATAGAGATACATCGGCATGAACAGCATCTGACCGCCGCCGATCAGCGACTGGGTGATGAAGGCCGTGATCGCGGCGGCGTAGGTCAGCGTGCACCCGGCGATCACGCCGGGCAGCGATAGCGGTAGCACGATCTTGAAGAAAGTGCGCCAGCTTCCAGCGCCGAGCGAGCACGAGGCATCGTCGAGATTGGGATCGATCCGCCCGAGCGCGGTGATCAGCGGCAGCGTCATCAGCGGCATTTGCACCTGCGCCAGCGCGATCACCACGCCGAACTGGGTGTAGAGCAGCCGCAACGGCGTATCGATGATGCCGAGCGATTGCAGCGTCGCATTGATGATGCCCTGGCGACCCAGGATGACGATCCAGGCGAAGGTGCGGACCACGACGCTGGTCAGAAGCGGTAGCAGCACGATCAGAATGATAATTGTCTGAAGCCGCGGCCCGACCCTCTGATAGAGCCACGCAATGGGAAAGCCGAGTACGAGACAGACCGCAGTCACCTCGGCGCCGAGCAGCAGCGTCGAGCCGAGCACGCCCAAGCTGAAGGGATCGGTCAGGAACTGCAGGTACTGGCCGAGCCCCCAATGGAGCCCGGCCGTGTCGTTGTGCAGCGAGAGCCAGAACAATTGCAGCAGCGGCGCGACGAAGAAGACCAGGAAGAACAGCGCCAGCGGCGCCGCCAATCCCATTCCGTAGGACGTCACGTCCCGTGATGCCGGTGCTGCGCCCATGGCCTAGATCTTGATCTCGCGGTTGAAGCGCTCGATCCAGGCCGAGCGCTGCTCGTTGATCTTCGTCCAGTCCTGGAACACGAACTTCTGCTTCAGCTCGGCCGTATCCTTGGCGAGCACGCGTGCGATCTCGCCGCCCATCGTCACCTTGGAATTCGTCGGCACGATCAGGTAGGGCGGGTTCATCAGGGTGGTCTGCACCTCCGCCGTCAGTGCCGCCTCGATCAGCTTGAAGGCGAGCTCGCGGTTCGGCGAATTCTTGACGATGTGGATCGTGGTCTTGAAGGCGATGGCGCCTTCCTTTGGTGCCACGAACTCGACCGGCACGCCGCGCGCCTTGAGAATCTGGATGGCGTTGAAATTGCCCGGGGAGATGTCGATCTGGCCCTGCTGGAACAGGGTTGCGAGCGCGCCCGGATTGGCGGCGACCGCGGCGAGATTGGGCTTGAGCTCTTCCAGCGCCTTGAAGCCGGGATCGACATTGGCCTCGGAGCCGCCGCGCATCTTGGCGATTTCGACCAGCCAGCCGGTGCCCAGCGTCGAGTTGAGATTGGTGATGCCGACACGACCCTTGAACTCCGGCTTCCAGAGATCCGCCCAGGAGGTCGGCGGTGTCTTGATCGCCTCGGGATTGTAGGTGAGGCCGACGACCTGGAAGAACGGGGCGGGGCCCATCGGCTCCTGCGCCTCGGAAATCAGATCCTTGTAGTGGGCGCTCTTCTCGACCGGATAAGGCTCGACGAGATCCTGGCCGATGGCGACGAGGGCAGGGCCGGGATCGTGCAGCATGACGTCGATCGGCGGGTTGGCCTTGGCGGCATTCACTTTTGCGATCTGGTCGACCGAGAGCATCGGATCGAGCACAATTGCGGCGTCGGCGTTCGCTTTTCGGAAGGCCGGCACCAGCACCGCCTTGTGCGCTTCCTCCCAGCTTCCGGTGAAGGTCGCAAACACGAGCGGACGGGCCTGGGCGAAGCTCAGTCCGGGAAACGCCTTCATGGCGCCGAGTGTGAGTGCGGTCGTCATCAGGCTTCGGCGGTTGAGGATCATGGCAAACTCCCTGTGGACTATGACTGGGTCTAAAGCGTTGCGGGAAAGGCGTTGGCGAGTGATGGCGCGAGCGGTGCGAGGCGCACCGCGGCGCCGTTCTCCAGCGCGCGCGTCTCCCCGATACGCGCCTGGGATACTTTTACGCCGGAGCCGTCGGCGGTCGTGACCTCATGGACGACGGTGGCACCTAACGGTAACGACATGCCGACCACACCGGCAAAGCCCGTTTCGTCGCCGACGAATTGCAGGTGTTCGGGGCGGATGCATACGGTGACGCGGCCGCCTTCGGCGAGGGTGCCACTCGCGGGCCGTGCGACGATCTCCGCGCCGGCATCGAGGCGTATCTTTGCGGCGGTGCGGTCCGCCGATATCACGACGCCGGGCATGCGGTTGCTCGATCCGACGAAGGTATTCACGAACAGGGTCTGCGGACGGTCGTAGACGTCCGACGGCGATCCGAACTGTTCGAGCTTGCCGTGGCTCAGCACTGCGACGCGGTCGGCCATCGACAGCGCCTCTTCCTGGTCGTGCGTCACGATCAGCGTGGTGATGCCCGAGACCCGCTGCAGCCGCTTGACCTCGATCTGCATGTCGAGCCGCAGGTTCTTGTCCAGCGCCGCAAAGGGCTCGTCGAGCAGCAGGATCGACGGCTTGATCGCTAGCGCGCGCGCGAGCGCGACGCGCTGCTGCTGACCGCCCGAGAGCTGCCGCGGCAGGCGCTCGGCCATCGACGGCAGTTGCACCAGCTCGAGCAGCCGTTTCGCCTCGCGCTGGCGCGTCGCCTTGTCGATGCCGCGGGCGGCGAGGCCGTAGCCGACGTTCTCGGTGACGGTGAGATGTGGAAACAGGGCATAGTTCTGGAACACGATGCCGACCGCGCGGCGGTTCGGCGGCAGCGCATCGACGATGTCGTCGCCGATGATGATCCGTCCCTGGCTCTGCGCGATGAAGCCGGCGATGATCCGCAGCAGGGTCGTCTTGCCGCAGCCGGAGGGGCCGAGCAGCGCGATGATCTCGCCGCCCTTGATGTCGAGGTTGATATTCTCGACCGCGAGCGCGCCGCTCGGATAGCGGTGGGTGACGGCGTCGACGACGAGCGAACGGCCGCTTTGCGCATCAGCCATGGTGTTGCCTCCCGTTGCCCCAAAAGAGAAAGCAAGTCTCGTGCCCGAGCCGGTCGCTTTTCGATGCGAGTTTTGGCATTGTGGCCCGATGATGTCGGATCAATCCGTTTGCGAGCTCACCGCCACGACCCTTGCGCGCGCCATTGCCAATGGCGAGCTGTCGTCGCGTGACGTCGTCGAGGCGCATCTTGCGCGGATCGCGAGCCGCGACGCGCAATCGGCGGCGTTCGTAACGCTCGATGCGGAGGGTGCCCGCCGTGCGGCGCAGATCTGCGATGCAGCGCCCGCGCCGACCGGCCCGCTGCACGGTGTGCCCGTCGCGATCAAGGACCTCACGGACACCGGCGGGCTCGCGACCACCTATGGATCGGTTCTGTTTCGCGACCACGTACCGGTGGAGGACGATCTCGTGGTCGCTCGGCTGCGTCACGCCGGCGCGATCATTCTCGGCAAGACCAACACGCCGGAATTCGGCTTCGGTGCGGTCTGTACCAATCGACTGTGCGGGCCGACGCGCAATCCCTTCGATCCCGAGCTGACCTCCGGCGGATCGTCGGGCGGCTCCGCAGTTGCCGTTGCGGCCGGTATGGTGCCGCTGGCGCACGGCACCGATTTCGGCGGATCTGTGCGCACGCCCGCGAGCTTCTGCGACGTCGCCTCGATCCGGCCGACGCCGGGCCGCATTCCGTCGCCGCGCCGCCCGCTGGGTTGGGACATGTTGGCCACCCACGGTTTCCTCGCCCGCAGCATCGACGACCTCGAGCTTGCGTTGTCGGTGTGTGAGGGACCTGATGCGCATGATCCACTCTCGACCGGAGGCCTCGGCGACGATCGAACACGCGCAGGACGTCCCCGGATCGCTGCCACGCCCGATTTCGGCGTGGCACCGGTTGCCCGCGACGTTCGGACACGCTTTGCGGTGGCCTGCGAGGCGCTCGCGCGCGTTGCTGATATTGTGCCGTCGTCGCCCGATTGCGGCGGCGCAATCGAAACCTTCCGCACGTTGCGTGCCGCGCACATCGCCAACGGTTTTGGTGAGTTGCTGAAGACGCGTCGCGACGAGCTCACGCCCACCGTGATCTGGAATATCGAGGCAGGCGCAAAGCTCTCGGCCGAAGATTATCTCAATGCGGAGCGCCGCCGCACGTCGATCTACCGCAGCTTCCGCGACCTGTTCACCGGTGCCGATTTCCTGGTCGCGCCGGCGGCGTCCGTCTTCCCCTGGCCGAACGAGGTCAGCGATGTCACGGCAATCGACGGCACGACGTCGGACACGCCGATCGACTATCTCGCCGTTACCTTCATTGTCTCGCTGGTCGGTTTTCCGGTCCTGACCGTGCCGACGCGCCGGAAGGCGAATGAGCTGCCGTTCGGCATCCAGATTATTGCGCCGCCGGGATGCGAATCCCGCTTGTTTGCCTTTGGCCGGACCATCGAGAAGACGCTGGGTTTTTCGCATCGCCGACCGCCTGCCTGATCAACTGTCGCGATGTTCGAGCCGGGCGGCGAGCGCCTCGGCGAGACCGGTGGTGGGCTTGGCCGCGGGGCGGCGGAACGTGCCCCCCGTCGCCTTACGCAGGCGCAGCGCCAGCAGCGCCTCGGCCTGCTTCACGGCGGCGACGACCTGGTCGATGACGGGGACGGGGATCCGGTCGGCAACCCGCTCGGCAAGGCCCGAGAGCGGCGCGCCGGCGAAGATCAGGACGTCGGCCTCATTCTCGACGATCGCGCGCTGCGCGAGCGCGACGAGCACGTCCTCCTTCTCGGTGCCGACTTCGGAGATCGCCTGGAACGGCGTATCGAGCATGCGGATGCCGGCACAGCGCTCCCACAGCCCGTGGGCGCGAACGCATTCCTCGTACCAGGGGCCCAGCGCCTGAGCGAAGGTGATGATTGCGAAGCGCCGTCCGGCCATGCAGGCCGTCAGCATCGCGGCTTCCGCCATGCCGACCACGGGAATGTCGAACGTCTCCCGCGCGGCAAACAGGCCGGGATCGCCGAAGGCCGCGATGATCGCAGCATCGACCTCACGATGCTGCTCGGCCAGCATTTCCAGGGCGATCGCCCCGCCGATCTGAGCCTCGGTCCGCGTTGCGATGTAGGGCACGCCGCGGGACGCGGTGCAGGGGACCAGCACGGTGCCGGGCGAAGCCGCGCGCTGCCCGACATCCATCATCAGCCGGGTGACCCCGGCGCTGGTGTTGGGGTTGAGCAGGAGCAGCTTCATTGCCACGCCGCCGTCCGGTTGAGCGTGGAGGTGGCGAGGATTTCCAGCAGCGCGGTGCCGGTACGCCGGACATGGGCACCGAGCAGGCGTCCGGCCGCCGCGCCATCGCGCGCCTCGAGCGCCGCCAGAATATCGGCATGCTCGTCAACCGAATTGCTCCAGCGGCGATCGGCGCCGAGCGCGAGATAGCGCGCGCGTTCGGCGCGGGAGATCAGCGTCTCATGCGCCTCCCGCAGCGGCGTATTGCGGGCCATGCGGACGATCATGCTGTGGATCTCGCCGTTGATGGCGAAATAGTCGTCGAGCTTGCCGTTGCGATGATGACCCTCCATGCGGGTCTGAAGCGTGCGCAGGCGGGCGAGATCGCGGTCGGTCGCGCGCTCCGCGGCGAGTTCGGCGGCAAGCCGCTCGATGCCGGCCAGCGCCTCGAACAATTCCGAGATGCTGTCGACCGCGATATCGGCGATGCGCGGGCTGCGGTTGGGGCGCAACTCGATCAGTCCTTCAGCCGCGAGCACCTTCATCGCCTCGCGCAGCGGGGTGCGCGACACGCCGAGCGACTTCGACAGCTTGGTCTCCTGGGTCTGGGATCCCGGCGGCAACTCGCCGCGAATGATCATCGCCCGCATCCGCGCGGCGGCGCGCTCATGCAGACCCATCCGCTTGAGTTTGGGCGACTTTCGTCCTCTCGGCGCTTCGGATTTCTGCTGCACACTTGCCTCACCGCTCGACTTCATCTTAGCCGTTTCCAGTCCTTTGACTTGCCCAAAATACCGACGTATATGGCTGAAAACAATAGCACAACGCGCAAATTGTATGCAGCATGCAAAATCCCCGTTGCGCTGCCGCAAATGGCGGCTGATGATCTTGCAAGACGCGCGAGACCTCGCGCCTTCCGAAACGGAGTAAGCGATGCGGACGACCTTGCGACTGGGCCTCGTGTTGATGGCGGCGACGTTGGGCACGAGCCATCTCGCCTCCGCGCAGACCGCAAAGATCAAGCTCGGTTTCGCCAAATGCGCGCATTGCCTGCCGATGTCCCTGATCCCGGGAATGGCCAAGAACGTCGAGGTCGATGCCACCGGCTTCAACTCGGGCAATGACGTCCTCACCGCCCTGGTGTCGAAGAGCATCGAGGTCGCGCAGGTCACCTACCTCCACTACATCACCGCGCTCGACAAAGGCTTCGACGTCGTCGCCGTGTCCGGCCAAATCAATGGTGGCTCGGAATGTCTCTCCTCCGCGAAGCTGAACCTTCCGCCTGAGGACTGGGCCGCCTTCAAGGCGATCGTTGCGAAAGCCAAGAGCGACGGCCAGCCGCTGAAAGTCGCGGCCTCCCGCGGCAACGCGCAGGACATTCACATGCGCGGCGCCTTCCTGAAGCAGGGCGTCGATCCCAACAAGGACATCCAGTTCATCAACATCCCCAATCCGTCCGACCATCTCGCGGCGTTGCAGCGCGGTGAGGTCGACATGATCTGCACGGTCGAGCCGTTCGCCTCGCAGGTCCGGCTTGCCGGTGCAGGCAAGCATTTCGTGCTACCCTATGACCAGGCCGCGGGGAATCTGACGAACCTGATCGTCACGCGTTCAGATGTCATTGCCAGTCAGCGCGCTGGCGTCCAGGCCGTCGTCACCGCCGTGGTCGAACTCGACAACAAGCTGATCGCCGACAAGGCGCCGTGGATCGACGTCATCAACAAGCTCACCGGCCTCGACAAGACGGTGGCGACCGAGGCGCTCAAGAATGCCGCGCCAGACCCGGCGATTCATCGTTCGCAGACGCTCGCGATCGCCGCGATGATGCGCGACCTCAAATATATCTCGAAGGACGTCTCCGCAGAAGCGGAGAAGAACATGGACTATTCGTTCCTCGAGCAGGCGACGGGAAAATCCAAGAATGACCTCGGCTATTGACGTCTCGCCGGCCAAGCCGGCGTTTCGGCTGGCCCGCGCGCTTCAGGGACTCGAACGCGTCGTCGTTCCTGCACTGCTGATCGCGGGTTGGGAAGCCGTCGCCCGTAGCGGCATGCTGCCGCCGGCGCTGTTGCCGGCGCCGAGCGCGGTGCTGCATGCGCTCGGCGATTGGGTGTTCGGATTCGACGAGACCACACAGACCTATTCGGGGCACTGGCTGCGCGACGCGCTCGCCAGCGCCTTGCGCGTCTTCGGCGGCTTTGCGCTGGCGAGCCTGCTCGGAATCCTCGCCGGGGTTGCCATCGGCTGGTCGCGCCTGTTCGAGAAGACGCTGGAGCCGACGCTCCAGATGCTGCGTCCGATTCCGCCGGTGTCCTGGATACCGCTCGCGATCATCTGGTTCGGCATTGCCGACAAGCCCGCGATCTTCCTCGTCTTCCTGGGTGCCTTCTTTCCCGTGCTGATGAACAGCATTCATGGTGTGAAGACGGTGGACCATAATCTCGTGCGCGCCGGCGCGATGATGGGGGCGAATGAACGGCAGATGCTCACCGATATCGTGCTGCCGGCGGCGCTGCCCTCGATCTTCGCAGGGTTACGCATCGCGGTCGGGTCGGCCTGGATGCTGACGGTCACGGCCGAGATGGTCGCGGTCAAGAGCGGGCTCGGCTACGTGCTGTGGGACTCTTATTACTTCCTGCGCTACGACATCGTGCTCGCGGCGATGATCTCGATCGGGCTGCTCGGCTATCTCTCCGATCTCGGCCTCAAGGCCATCATGGCCCGCGCACTGCGCTGGCAGACGACGACCACCGTGCAAGGCAGGACCGGCTGATGGCGGCCATCGAGCTCCGCAACATCGTCAAGGTGTTTTCAGACAAGCGGCGCGGCCGCGATCTTTTGACCCTCGACAACATCAATCTTGACATCGAAGCCAATGATTTCGTCTGCCTGCTCGGCCCGTCCGGCTGCGGCAAGTCGACCCTACTCAACATCATCGCCGGCTTCGAGCAGGCGACGTCAGGGCGCACGCTGGTCGATGGAAAACAGGTGGAGCGGCCGGGGTCGGATCGCGGCGTGGTGTTCCAGCAGCCGACCCTGATGCCCTGGCTGACGGCCATCGACAACGTCGCCTTCCATCTCAAGCTCAAGGGCATCTCTAAGGCCGAGCGGCACCATCGCGCCATGGAGTTCATCGATCTCGTCGGCCTGCGCGGCTTCGAGCACCATCATCCCTCGGAGCTGTCCGGCGGCATGAACCAGCGGGTCGGTATTGCCCGTGCGCTTCTGATGAATCCAAGTGTCATCCTGATGGACGAGCCGTTCGCGGCGCTGGACGCGCAGACCAAGCTCGAGATGCAGGAGGAACTGGTCGCGATCTGGCAGAAGCGCCGCTGCACGATCGTGTTCGTCACCCACAGCGTCGACGAGGCGCTGGTGCTCGGCAACAAGATCGTCGTGATGACGAAGCGGCCGGGCCGGATCCGCGATGCCGTCAATTTCGACCTGCCGCGCCCGCGAGATATCACCAGCCCCGAATTCAACAACGCAAAGCGCCACATCCTGGCTCTGATCCGGGAGGAGTCGACGCGCCTTGCGCAGGCGTCGTAGAGTATAGCCATGCGCAAGCGTCTCGGCATGATCACGCCGTCCTCCAACTCTGTGCTCGAGCCGGTCACCAGCGCCATGCTGACCGGTGTTGAGGGCGTTACCTCGCATTTCTCACGCTTCCGCGTCACCGAGATTGCACTCGACGCCGCGGCGCTGAATCAATTCGACGCATCCGTGATGCTGCCGGCGGCCGATCTGCTGGCGGATGCCAAGGTTGATGCTATCGCCTGGAACGGCACCTCGGCGAGCTGGCTTGGCGTCCATCGCGACAGGAGCCTTTGCGAGGCGATTACAGGGCGCACGGGCGTGCCCGCAACGACGTCGACGCTCGCCTGCATCGAAGCCGTACGCGCGCTCGGCGCCAGACGGGTCGGTCTGGTCTCGCCCTATACGGATGACGTGCAGCGGCGGATCGCAGACGTCTGGGCCGAGGAGGGGATCGCCCCGCATGCCGAGCGGCATCTCGGGCTGCGCGACAATTTCTCCTTCGGCGAGGTTGCGCCTGCGACGATCATTGGCATGATCCGCGCGGTGGCGGCGGAAGGCGCCGATGCCGTCGTCGTCCTCTGCACCAATCTCGACGGTGCCGCGCTTGCGGCCTCGCTCGAACAGGAATTGGATATTGCCGTGCTCGATTCGGTGGCGGTCACGTTGTGGCGGACCCTCGACCTTGCCGGTGGCGACATCGGGGCTCTTGCCGATTGGGGCCGGATCTTCCAGCCATCGGCGCTCGTCAAGTGATGGAGACCTAAGTGACACAGCTCGATCTCGCCATTCGCGGCGGCACCATCGTGACGGCCAGCGACGAGTTTTGTGCCGATGTCGGCATTCGCGACGGCCGGATCGTCAGCATAGCGGACAGCATTGAATGCGCGGCGCGCGAGATCGATGCGACCGGGCTGCTCGCCTTGCCGGGCGGGATCGACAGCCACGTCCACATTTCGCAGCCCTCCGGCCCCGACGTGGTCATGGCTGACGACTTTGCCTCGGCGACCCGCTCTGCTGCCGCCGGCGGCAACACCATGGTGCTGCCCTTCGCGCTCCAGGAGAAGGGTACCTCGCTGCGAGCTTGCGTCGAGAACTTCCTCAAGCTCGCCGAAGGCGAGTGCTACATTGATACGGCCTTTCATCTCATCATCTCCGATCCGACCGCGGTCGTGCTCGGTCAGGAGCTGCCGGCGTTGGTGAAAGACGGCTACACCTCCTTCAAGGTGTTCATGACCTATGACGACCTCGTGCTCAGCGACCAACAGTTGCTCGAGGTCTTCGATGTGGCGCGCCGCGAGGAGGCGCTGGTCATGGTCCATTGTGAGGGCTACGACGCCATCCGTTTCCTCACCGCGAAGCTCGAACGTGAAGGTCACATCGCCCCCTACTATCACGGCGTGTCCAGGCCCCAGGCCGTCGAGCGGGAGGCGACGCATCGCGCCATCAGCCATGCCGAAGTGGTCGGCGTTCCCATCATGATCGTCCACGTCTCCGGGCGCGAGGCGATGGAGCAGGTGCGCTGGGCCCAGCAGCGCGGCCTGCCGGTGCATGCGGAGACCTGTCCGCAATACATCACGCTGACGGCCGACGATATGAAGGGCCTGAACATGGACATCAGCGGCGCCAAATATGTCTGCTCGCCGCCGCCGCGCGACATCGAAAGCCAGCAGGCGATCTGGGAGGGAATCACGACCGGCGTGTTCCAGACGTTTTCGTCCGACCACTGCCCGTTCCGTTATGATGATCCTAAAGGCAAGCTGACACCGAACTCCCGCACCTCGTTCCGCTGGGTGCCGAACGGCATTCCCGGCGTCGAGACGCGGCTGCCGATCCTGTTTTCCGAAGGTGTGTCGAAAGGGCGGATCACTCGCCAGAAATTCGTCGAGCTGACCTCGACCAACCATGCGCGTATCTACGGTCTCTACCCGCGTAAGGGCTCGATCGGCGTTGGCTTCGATGCCGATATCGTTCTATGGGACCCGAAGCTGACGAAGCCGATCCGGCAAGCCGATCTGCACCACGGCTCCGACTACACGCCGTGGGAAGGTTTTGATGTCACCGGCTGGCCGGTCACGACCATCGCGCGGGGACGTGTCGTCTATGAGCGGGGCAAGATCGTCGGCCCCAAGGGGGCGGGTGAAGTGTTGAGCCGCGGCAAGTCGAGCCTGGTCTGATCTGGTTTCACACGCGATGCCATGGGGTCCGTAGTTCAGGGATGCTGCCGCGGGTATGCGACGGCGTGCGGGATCAATTGGTGGGCCCATCGCCGCGGATTGCGAAGGTTGCGGGCTTCAGCTTGGTCATGCCGAACTTATCGAACAGCTTGTCATAGGTGCCGTCGGCTCGGATCGCCGTCAACGCCTCCGCCACGGCCTGCGCCAGCAGTTTGTCGCGGAAGGCGAAGGTGATGTCGGTGCCGGCGATGTCGCGGACCCAGATCTTGGCGATGCCCTTCTGCTCAAGCGAGTTGGCGGTCTCGTTGATGTTGAGCGCCGCCTCGAGCTGGCCGGCGCGCAGCGCCGCCGAGGTCGCAGTGACGGTGGTGAAGGTGCGGAGTTCGATCGGCTTGAGACCTTTCGCGACCATTTCGGCGCTGAATTCGCGCGCCTTGCGTTCGGTATAGGTCGCGGATTCGACGCCGACTACGCGGCCGGCAAGATCCTCGAATTTTTCGAGCTTCAGGCTGGAGGAGGGATCGGTGTAGATGCTGATCGCCTGCTGTGCGTAGGGCACAAGGAAGAGCATCTTCGAGCGCTCCTCGGTCCAGAACAGGCCGGTGTTGATGGCGTCGAAGCGGCCGGAGCGCAGCGCCGGGATCATCGGCGGGAAGTCCATGCGCAGGAACACCGGCTCGACGCAGATGCGCTTGGCGATCTCCCTGGCGAGCTCGACATTGAGCCCCTGCAACTCGCCCTTGTCGTCGACGAATTGCTGCGGCGGCAGCGTCGGGTTGATCGACATCTGCCATTTCGGCGCCTCGATCAGGCTCGACGCCGGCACCTTCGGTGTACAGGTCTGGGCATCGGCCGCCTGGGATAGGCCGATTAGCAGAGCGAGGGCGGAGAAGGTCTCGAGAAATCGCATCAAAATACTCCTGTCAAATCGTGGGTGGCAGTTGAGCCGTCTCCGGTCCGACGTCTTCTTCATTGGCGCGTCATGTGGCGGCCGGCACGCCGCGATCGGCCTGCCGGGTCAGGATCAGCGAGGTGTGGCGGGCCGCCGTCACCACTTCGTCGCGCTGGTTGACGAGGTCGAGCGTCTCGATGACGATGCCGCGTTCGGGATTTCGCGTCGGCCGCTTCTCGACGAAACGGAAGCGCACGCGCAAGGCGTCGCCGGAAACGATGGGCGCCTTGAATCGTACCTCGTCCCAGCCGAGTGAGGCGACAGAGGTCTCCTCGTAGAGCTTCAGCTCCGACTTCAGTCCCTCCATCAGCGACAGGCCGAACAGCCCATGGCCGATCAGCGCGGGGAAACCACGCGAGTGCGCATAGGCGGCATCGACATGAAGCGGATGATGGTCGCGCGTAACGTTGGCGAAGGTTGCGATGTCGGCCTCCGTCACTGTATGCGCGGCGGTCTCGAACTCCGCGCCGAGCGCGATGTCCTCGTAGCAGAGATTGGTGGGGGTGGCGGCGGTGTCCATGGGCGTATCCCCTCAGGCAACCTTGCGCGGTCGCGCCGGCAGGGCCTTGAAGCTCTGTGCGATCCCCATCGGGCCGGAGCGGAAGATGCGCGCGTCCATATCCTTCAGTTGCGGGCTGATGCGCGGTCGGAAGCCCATATGCGCCAGGATGTCCTCCTCGAGGCGGACACCCGGCGCGATCTCGGTCAGTGTCACGCTACCGTTCTCGAGCTCGAACACGGCGCGCTCGGTCACGTAGCTCACCTGCTGGCCGCGCTGCGCGGCAAGCGAGGCACTGAAGCTGATCTGGCCGACCTGTGGCACGAATTTACGGAAGGCGCCGTCGCGCCGGATCGCGAGGCGGCCGTTCTCGACCCCGATGTCGAACTTGCCGCCGGTCATGGTGCCGCTGAAGATCAGCCGTCGCGCGTTCTGGGTGATGTCGATGAAGCCGCCGGACCCGTCGCGGCGCTCGCCGAAGCGGGTGACGTTGACGTTGCCCGCCTCGTCGACCTCGGCGAAAGAGAGGAACGCACAGGACAGCCCTCCGCCGTCGTAGAAGTCGAACTGATAGGCCTGGTCGAGAATGACACGCGGATTGATGGCGGTGCCGAATTCGCGCGCGTGGCCCGGCACGCCGCCGACCACGCCGGATTCCACCGTCAGCGTGATCAGGTCGGAGATGCCTTCCTCGGCCGCGACATTGGGAATCATTGCGGAAATTCCCACGCCGAGATTGACGACGTCGCGCGGGCGCAGCTCAAAGGCCGCGCGGCGGGCGATCACCCGCCGTTCGGTCAGCGGATCGGGCGCGATTAGCGCCACCGGCACGCGCGTCTCACCGCAGCGCGCCGGGTCATAGGCCGTGCCGTAGGTCTGCATCTGCTCGGGTTCGAGCACGATGTGATCGATCAGGAAGCCGGGGATCTTGACCATCTGCGGATGGATCGAGCCCCGCTTCACGATCCGCTTCACCTGGCAGATCACCGTGCCGCCGGCATTGTGCACGGCCTGTGCGATCGAGAGATCCTCGCGTGTCGTGCCTTCGTGCTCCATGCTGACATAGCCGTCCTCGTCGGCGGAGGTGCCGCGAATGATGGCGACGTCCGGCGGTGCGGGGACGCGGTAGAGCAGCCACGACTGGCCGTGCAGCTCGAGCAGATCGACCAGCGGCGCCGTGGTGCGCGTGTTCATGCGGCCGCCGTCCTGGCGCGGGTCCATGTAGGTGTTGAGGCCGACATGGGTGAGCACGCCCGGATGTTTCGCCGCCATGGCACGGCAGAGCTGGCTCATCACGCCCTGCGGAAAATTGTAGGCGTCGATCAACTCATCGCGGACCAGGCGCATGAATGGCACCTGGAGGCCGAAATTGCCGCCGATCACACGCGCGATGAGGCCTTCATGGGCGAGATGGCACAGGCCCTTCTCGGTCACGGCGCCGACGCCGGTGATGTTGATCAGCGTCAGCCCGTGCGGGCCCTGGCCGCTGAGGAAGCGCTGCTCCAGCGCGTCGAGGATCGCTTCGGCCGCGCCGGTGCCGCCATTGCCGCCGACAATCAGCGTGTCGGCGTCGCGGATCAGGCCTGCGGCTTGTACCGCGGTGATGATGCTCAGCATGACCGCACGCACCCCATCACGCGGCCTCCTTCTCGACCTGGCGGGCGATGATGAGCCGCTGGATCTGGTTGGTACCTTCGTAGATCTGGGCAAGGCGCACGTCGCGGAAGATGCGCTCGATGCGGTACTCGCGCGAATAGCCGTTGCCGCCGTGGATCTGGAGCGCATTGGAGACGTGCTTCATCGCCATGTCGGTCGTGAACAGCTTTGCCTGCGCCGCCTCCTTGGCGATCGGCTCGCCGGCATCATGGAGGCGCGCGGCGTGATTGATCAGAAGGCGCGCGGCGGCGATGTCGGTCGACATGTCGGCGAGCATGAATTGCACCGCCTGGAAGCCGATGATCGCCTGGCCGAACTGCTTGCGGTCGCGGGCATAGGTGGTGGCGTCCTCGAACGCGGCCTGCGCCATGCCGAGCGCCATCGAGGCCATCATCAGCCGGCTGAAGTTGAAATTGCTCATGGCCATCTTGAAGGCCTGGTTCTCGGGACCCATCAGGCTGTCCGCGGGCAGCCGCACGTCGGAGAACGTGATCTGACAGTCTTCAAGGCCGTGCATGCCCAGAAGCTCTTCGTTCTTGCCGCGGGCGATGCCGGGCAGGGCGCCGTCGATCAGCAGGCAGGAGATGGCGCGATGGCCAGCATCTGGGCCGGTGCGGGCGAATACCATGATGCGGTCGGCGACGCCGCCGAGCGTCACCCAGGCCTTGGTGCCGTTGAGCCGCCAGCCATTGCCCTCGCGTACCGCATTGGTGCGGATGCCCGCGACGTCGGAGCCGTGGTCGGGCTCCGAGACGGCGGTGGCGGGAATGATGTCGCCGCTGAGAATCTTCGGGATCAACGCCTTGTGCGCGTCGGTGCCGTGCTGGTCGAAGAACAGCACCGCTTCGACGGGAATAGCAAATGCATTTGCGACCGCGCCGGAGCAGCGCGCCAGCTCCTCCATCGCGATGCAGGCCGCGATCGCATCGAGGCCGGCGCCGCCCGCGCCTTCGCGCAGGCAAATGCCGAACAGGCCGAGATCGGCCATGCCCTTGTAGAGCATGCGGTCGAAGCGATCCTCGCGATCGATCGCGGCCGCGCGGGGCAGAATTTCCGTCTGCGCGAAGCGCCGGGCGGTCTCGCGCAGGGCTTTCTGGTCTTGGGTATAGAAGCGGTCCATGGCGTGTGGCCCTCGTCAGTCGCTGGCGAGCTTGGAATTGTGGGAAACCTCGCTCTTGTCGCGATCGAGGAAATAGACCGCGACGTCATCGCCCGGCACGCCGTAGGCGCTGCTCACGCCGCGGGTCAGGGCGATGGCTGCGGCGCGGCGCTCGGCCTCGCTGCGGCGAAACGCATGGACCTTGAGCAGGATGCGCTGGTTGCCGTCCTGAGGTCCCATCACGCCGGCATGAGCGAAGTCGTCTGGCGAGATCGGAAGGAAATAGAGTGTGACCGTCTCCGCTCCGACGCCGAACGCCGACATCAGGCCGTCGGTCACGGACCTCGCCAGCGCGGCCTTGCGTTGGGGCGGAACTTGCGGGGCGAGCACTTCGACATAGGGCATCGATCAGACCTTCGCGGACTTGGCCGCAGACGATTTGGACAGGGATGGCTTGAGTTTGCTGGACTTGGCGATGCTCGCGGCCTCGATCCTGCGACAGGAATCGCGCTGCACCAGCCGGGCTCCCACGCGATATTCGCGAACGCCGTCATTGCCGTTGCCCTTCGCATCCATGCGCTGCAGCAACCGGTCGACGGCGAGATTGGCGAGATCGCGCGCGCCGTTGTCGACGATGCTGATGGCCGGGCGGTGCCATTCGAACCACGGCATGTCCTCGTAGCAGAGCAATGAGAGATCGTCGGGAACCGCGATGTTCCGCTCCGCCGTCACGCGCAGTGCGCCGAGCGTCGCCTCATGATTGGCGACGAAGATCGCGCTCGGCGGGCGAGGGAGATCCAGGAGCCTGCGGCAGCCGGCGGCGCCGGTCTCGGGGACGAAATGACCGGCATGAATCAATGTGCCATCGAGGGTGATGCCGGCTTCGCGCAGCGCGCGGACATAGCCGGACAGTCGCTCGCGGCCCGACGTGGTGTCCTGGCGGCCGACGATCAGCCCGATGCGCCTGTGCCCGAGCTCGATCAAATGGCGCGTGCCGAGATAGGCACCTTGCGGGTCGTCGGCGAGCACGGTCTCGAGGTCGGTCGCGTCATCGCGGCGTACCAGGCAGACGATCGGGACGTCCTTCGCCAATGCCTTGAGCTGCGCGCCGTTCTTGCCGGTAGGCACGACGATCAGCCCGTCGATGCGATGGTCGACCAGCGTGGTGAGGGTGTCGCTCTCCTGCTGCGGATCATCGCCGCCGATGCACAGAAGCATCTGATAGCCCAGCGCCTTCAGGCGCGCCTGCACGACTTCGGCCATTACTTGAAACGAAGCGTTGGTGAGGTTGTGAACCAGCAGCGCCACGAGACGCGACTGCCCGGTCTTCAAGCCTCGCGCGATTGGGTTGGGCCGATAGCCGAGCTCGCGCGCAATGCGCGTCAGGCGCTGCTGTGTGCGCTCACTGGTCAGGCCCGTCCCGGTCAGCGCGCGCGAGGCGGTGCTGATCGAAACGCGGGCCGCGTGTGCCACATCTTTGAGCGTGACGCTCATCAAACCTGCCGATAGACTGCAAACGATTGCAGGGACGTTATGGGCCAATTCCACATGGATCAAGCCCAAAAAATGGATGGTGGTGCTCAATGCAGAGCCAGTTACGCAATCGTTTGCAGGACTACTGCGGATATTCCGCAGAGCATCGTCATTTCCTGAATTCAACCGATCACCCGGCAGCTCCCTGATGAAGATGTTTCGCGGCACGTACACCGTCATGATCACCCCGTTCACGCCGGCGGGCGACGTCGATGTCGCGGCGCTGCGCGCGTTCGTCGACTGGCAGATTGCCGAAGGAATCCATGGGCTGATCCCGCTCGGCTCGACCGGAGAATTCCTGTCGCTGGATGATGACGAGAAGGCGCTGGTGGCGGAGGTCGTCATTACTCAGGCTGCAGGACGCGTGCCCGTGCTGATCGGCACCGGCGCCGAGGACACCCGCGAGGTGGTGCGGCTCAGCCGCCGTGCCGAAAAACTGGGCGCCGACGGCGTGATGATCATTCCGCCGTTCTATTCGACTCCGACCAACGACGAACTCGTCCATCACTACAAGACGGTCGCCGATGCAATCTCACTGCCGATCATGGTCTACAACAATCCCGCCACCGCCAATGTCGATCTCAAGCCGCCGCTCGTGGCGCGCATCGCCGAGATCGACAACTGTCTCTATATCAAGGAGTCGACGCTGGAGGTGACGCGGGTGCGCGACATCATCCGCCTCTGCGGTGACAGGATGACGGTGTTCGGCGGCATCCTCGGCTTCGAATCCTTCGTCGAGGGTGCGCAGGGCTGGGTGGCGGTCGCTTCCAACGTGGTACCATCCGAGATGGCACGTATCTTCAGCCTCGTCGCCGATCACGGCGCGATCAAGGAGGCGCGCGAGTTCTACCTGAAATTCCTGCCGGTGATCGAATTCGTCGGCGGTCAGGCCTATGTCGCAGGCAGCAAGGCGTTGCTCGGCCACATGGGCTTCGCCGTCGGCAATCCGCGCCCGCCGCGTCTGCCGTTGCCGGCCGCACAGGACGCGGCCGCGCTCGCGCTGGTCAGGCAGTTTGGGCTGGCCTGGCCGACTGCAAAAACGTCATCACGGGTAAGCGCATGACTGCATTGCATGGTGTGAACGAATGAACCTGCTCGACGGCGTCAAAATCCTCAGCTTCAATCATTATCTCGCAGGGCCGCTTGCCGCGCAGACGCTCGCCGATCTCGGCGCCGACGTCATCGCGGTCGAGCCGATCGAAGGCGCGTTTCAGCGCAATTGGGCGGTCGCCAATCATTTCGTAGCGGGCGACAGCGTCAATCATCTGGCGACCGGGCGTAACAAGCGCAGCTTCGCCGTCGATCTCAAGCATCCCGACGGCATCGCCGCGGTGAAGAAGCTGGTCGCGACCTCCGATGTCGTGATGGAGAATTTTCGGCCGGGCACCATGGCCAAGCTCGGCCTCGGCTACGACACGCTCAAGCCGATCAACCCGGGCCTGATCTATGCGGTCGCAACCGGGTTCGGATCGGAGGGGCCGTACAAGGACCGTCCGGGCCAGGATCTCCTGCTCCAGGCGATGTCCGGTCTCGCCATGCGGACTGGACGAGCCGACGGCGAGCCGACCGCGGTCGGCGCGGTGGTCGTCGATCAGCACGCAGCCTCACTCTACGCCATGAGCATTCTCGCGGCCCTGTTCGCCAGGACGAAGACCGGAAAAGGGCAGCTTGTCGAGGTCAATCTCTATCAGGCCGCGATTGATCTTCAGGTCGAGCCATTGACCGCCTGGTTGAACGGCGCACCGTCGCCGACGTCGCGCGGTCCAGCCGGCATCGCGGCATGGTTCAGCCCCGGGCCCTACGGCATTCATGCGACGGCGGACGGGCATCTCGCGATCTCGATGGCCTCGCCCAAGGCGTTAGCGGTGGCGCTTGGCAGCGACGCGTTGAAGCAGTTCGGCGATGCCGACAGCTTCTCGCAGCGCGAGGAAATCACCCGGATTGTTGCGGCGCGGCTGAAGCAGAAATCGACTGCTGAATGGCTGCCCATGCTTGAAGCCGCGCGGATCTGGCACGCGCCTGTGCAGGACTATCGCGACCTCGAGGCCGATCCCCAGCTCAGGCACCTCGGCGTGTTCAAGACCGCCGAGAGTGCAGGGGGCGTGCCGATCCGGATGGTGATGCATCCTGCGCGATATGACGGTCAGACGCCCGAGGTGCGGCTGGTGCCGCAGCCGCTTGGCGCGCAAACGCGCGAGGTGCTCGGCGAGATCGGTTACGGCTCTGCGGACATTGAGGCGATGGTTTCCAGCAAAGCTGTTGGAGTGGCGCGATGATCGATTTTTCGCTGCCCGAGGATACGCGCCTTCTGGTCGACACTGTCCGCCGCTTCGTGGAAACGGAGGTGCAGCCGCTCGAGGACGAGGTGGAGCGAACGGCGACCGTGCCGGCCGGCGCGCTGGCGGTCACCAAGGCCAAGGCGCAAAAGCTCGGCCTCTACGCGATGAACATGCCGGCCGATGTCGGCGGTGGCGGGTTGTCCTGCGTCGAGCACTGTCTCGTCGAGGAGGAATTAGGCAAGACCTCCGATGCGCTGATCCGCCGTGTGTTCGGCCAAGTCTATCCGATGCTGATGGCCTGCAAGGGCGATCAGGTCGACCGCTATCTCTTGCCCACAGTGAAGGGCGACAAGATCTGCGCCATGGCGATCACCGAGCCGGGGGCCGGCTCTGACGCGGCGTCGATCAGCACGACGGCTCACCTCGATGGCGACGCGTGGGTCCTCAACGGAACCAAGCATTTCATCAGCGATGGTGATATCGCCGACTATGTGATCCTGATGGCGCTGACCGACAAGGAGAAGCGTGCGCGCGGCGGCATCACGCTGTTCCTTGTCGACCGTGGCACGCCAGGCTTCAAGGTTGCCCGCACCCAACCGATGATGGGTCATCGAGGCTATGGCCATGCCGAGCTGACCTTCGAGGACTGCCGCATTCCGAAGGCGGCCGTGCTCGGCGGGGTCGGTGGCGGCTTCAAGCTGATCATGCAGAGCGTGCTCCAGATTCGTCTCGCCCATATCGGCGCGCGCGCCGTCGGTATGGCGCAGCGCGCACTCGAGATGATGCGCAAGCACGCCGGCGAGCGGCGCCAGTTCGGTCAGGCGATCGGTGACTTCCAGATGGTGCAGAAGCTGATCGCCGATTCCGCCACCGAGATATTCGGGGTCAAGATGATGGTGATGAATGCTGCCTGGGAGATCGATCAGGGTCGGGATGCGCGCGACAAGGTCTCGATGATCAAGGTCGCAGCGTCCGAGATGCAGGGCCGCGTGGTCGACCGCGCCATCCAGGTGTTCGGTGGCATGGGTTTTAGCAAGGACCTGCCGCTGGAGCGCATGTATCGCGATGCGCGGGTCACTCGCATCTATGACGGCACCTCCGAAATTCATCGCATGCTGGTCGCGCGCAGCACCATCAAGAACGGCTTGCAGCTCTAGGGAAAGGTCGATGTCTCACGCACTTCTCAAGCCCGGTGCCGCCTTCGCGTTCCGCAAGACCATGACGGTCGCCGAACAGGCGATGTTCACCGGCATCAGCGGCAATCTCGGTGGTCTCTATGTCGATGCCGTCCGCGCCAAGAAGGCGGGCGCGTCCAACATGGTCGCCTTCGAACTCGCAGTCGGCGGTCTCGCCACCACCTGTCTCAGCCAGCTCGGCGGACCCACGCGGCGGATCGGCAGTATCGCGCTGAATTTTGCAGCGCCCGTGATCGTCGGCGATTCCGTCGAGGCCATGGCCGAGATCGTCTCGGTCGCCGGCGACGAAGCGACTTGCCGGATCACCTGCACACTGTCGCCGTCCGGCGCGACCGTGGTGGATGGCACCGCGACGCTCGTTCCCTTCGCGAAAGCCTGAGCCATGTACGAACCAAAGTCCTTCGACGAGCTGAAGGTGAACGACAGGGTCAGCCTCAGCAAGACCATCACCGAGGCGGATGGCGCGCTCTACATCGCCGCCACCGGCGATTTCGGTCCCGTCCATGTCGACGAGGTCTATGCGGGCGCGACGCGCTTCGGCCGCCGGTTGGCGCCGGGGATCATGGTCGCGGGTCTCTGCACCAGCATCCTCACCAGCGAGCTGGTCGGCACGATCGGCGTGTCGGTGGAGGATCGCTTCTGGTTCACGGGGCCGGTGTTCTATGGCGACACGCTCACCTTCGACGTCTGGATCGCTGAGCAGCACGACGAGACCCGAACCATCATCTGGGAGGCGAGCGCCCGCAACGAGAACGGCCTCGAGGTGCTGAAGGCGCGTGCGAGCCTGAAATTCCCCCGACACAAACCGTCATGAGCGAGCTGATGAAGAAACCGAACCTGCGCGGCGTCACGGTCGCGACCGTGCTGCCCTTCAAGGACGATCTCTCGATCGACTGGGACGGCTATGCTCGCCTGCTCGACTATTGCGCCTGCCCGGACGGAATCGCGGCTGTGTTCGTCAATGGACATGCCGGCGAGGGCGGATCGCTCTCGGACGACGAGCGCCAGGCGGTGATCGAACGCACGCGCAGGCATATCGGCGGCAAGCCGCTGCTGGCCGGCATCATCGCGCATTCGACCGCGGAAGCGATCCATCAGGCGCAGCTCGCCGAGGCTGCCGGCGCGGACTGCGCGGTATTATTCCCGCCGGCGCCGCTTGGTGGCGGTGCATCGGCCACCTCGCGCGCGCCGGTGGCTTTCGTACGGGCGGTCAGTTCCGCCATCGGGATTCCGGTGTCGATCTTCCAGTATCCGCTGGCGTCCGGCTTCGGCTATTCGTCGCAAACGCTTGCGGACATCGCGGCGCTTGACGGTGTCATCGCCATCAAGGAAGGCAGCGATGCCATCCTTGCCTATGACGAGAATCGGCGGGCGGTGAAGCAGGCCGATCCGTCCGTCGCGCTCCTGCCGTCGAATTTCAACTGGTTCCTGCCGCAGCTTGCCGTCGGCGGCGACGGCATCCTGTCCGGTCTGGTCAGTCTCGCGCCGCACCTGTTCATCGCGCTCTGGCAGGCTGCGCTCGCCGACGATCTCAAGGCGATGCGCGCCGTCAACGAACGGCTCTATCCGGTCGTTCGCGCGATCTATGGGCCGGCACCGATCATGGACATGCATACACGGATGAAAGTCGGGCTCAAGGCGCTCGGCCTGATTAGCAATGCGGATCCGCGGCCGCCGCTACTGCCAGTCCTTCCCGCGCTGTGCGACACCATTGCAACGACCGTCGGCGCGGCGCGCGCGGCCGGCGACATTCGTCTGGCATGAGGGAGGCGCTCATGCCAGACGAGGCCGTTCTCCACATCGTGCGGGTCGACATCGATCCCGAGCACGAAGACGCTTTCAATGCCTGGTACGAGCACACGCATTTTCCTGACCTGCTCGGCTGTCCCGGCTGGCTTTCGGCGAAACGCTTCGTCTCGATCGGCGACGGGCCGAAATACGCGGCCATGTACGAAGTCGCGGGACGGTGGGCTTTCGAGACGCCGGAGTTCTTGAAGGTGAGGGGCTTCGGTCCGTTCGAGAATCTGGTGAAGAATTTCATGCGCATTCAGCTCAAGCCGTCGTCCGGACCGGTTTTAGGGGATCGATGATGATGCAGCCTGCCGCGTCGCGAGATCCGGCCGGCCGCATCCAAAAACATTGAGGGGAGGCCGAGCGAGGGACTGCATCGGTTATTTGCGTCTTATTGGAGGTATCACATGCTCTCGACACTGCTTCGCTTGAGTGCCGCTGCCGCACTCGTTCTCGCATCCACTGCTGTGCATGCCGCATGCACGCCTGCGATCACAGACGACAATCTGATTGCGCCCGGAAAGTTGCAGCTCTCCATCAATCCGACCAATCCACCGCAGCAATTCGTCGACAAGGACGGTCAATTGCAGGGCCTCAACGTGGAACTGGCCGCCGAACTCGGCAAGCGGTTGTGTCTTCCGGTCGAGCTCGTCCGGATGGATTTTCCGGCGATGATTCCGGCCATGACCGCGAGCCGTATCGACGGCATCGATACCGGCATGTTCTGGACCGAGGAACGCTCGAAGCTGATGTACATGGTGCCCTACGCCATTCAGGCCATTTCGGTCGTGGTCGCGCCTGATAGCGGCACAAAAATTGCTACCGAAGGAGACTTGATTGGAAAAACGTCTGCCGTCGAGGTTAGCACCTACCAGATGAACTGGCTCAAGAAGCTCAGCGATGCGAGCGTGGCAAAGGGCGGCGCAGCCGTCGAGATGCGCACGTTTCCGACCGCGACCAACGTCGTGAGCGCGCTGCTCGCGGGCCAGGTGGACAATGCGCTGCTCGTCGATAGCGTTGCACGTGATCTCGTCGGGCGCGGCCGCGTCAAGGAAGTGCTGAGCGGCCTCGGCACGGCGCGCACGACGCTCGGTTTTCGCAATAAGCCCGTGGTCGATGCCGTGGTCAAGGCGCTGAACGCAATGCGCGCCGACGGTAGCTACCAAGCGCTGTTCGACAAGTTCGGCCTGACCAGCCTGCCGGCTGATCAGCCGCTGGCGATTGCCGGCCCAGGTCCGGCCTGAGACACGGAGAAGAGCTGATGAGCTATTTCAGTCCGACGGCCGCCGTCCACTACTTCTTCAACTACTTCCTGATGAAGGGTGTGCTCGTCACCATCGGGCTGACGGTGGCTGCTGTGATCGGCGGATTGATCCTCGGCATGGGCATCGCGTTGATGCGCATGTCGTCCAACCCGGTGCTATCAGGTGCGGCGCGGTTCTACATCTGGTTCTTCCGCGGCACGCCGCTCTTGATCCAGCTGGTCGTAATCTACAGCGGCTTGCCGCAACTGGGGATCAAGTTCAGCGTGATCACCTGCGCGCTCGTCGGCCTGATCCTCAACGAGGCGGCCTATCTCGCCGAGATCGTGCGCAGCGGCTTCATGGCCGTCTCGGCCGGGCAGCGCGAAGCTGCCTGGGCCCTGAGCCTGTCGCCATGGGTGACATTCCGTCGCGTGACCCTGCCGCAGGCGTTTCGGCTGATGATCCCCCCGCTCGGCAATTCCATCAACTCACTTCTGAAGGCGACCTCGCTCGCTTCCGTCATCTCGGTCGAGGAGATCATGCGCCGCAGTGACATGTTGATGCAGGAGCATTTCCAGATCCTCGAAGTCTATGCGGCTGCAACCGCCTATTACCTGATCCTCACCTCGGTCTGGGATGCGGTTCAGCGCCGGCTCGAGAAGCATTTTGGTCGATCCAACGCTGCGAAGTCCAGGCGGGTTGTGGCGAGGGCGCCGGTTGCACAGGCGAGCGTCGAGGCCAGAGCATGAGCGCATCACCGGGGAACGCAGCGATGGCGGCCAGTATCGAGGGTGAAATTGTGCAGCCGCGGCTGCGCGACGTGCCGGCGGTTCGCATGGAGGCCGTCTACAAGCATTACGGCGACTTCACCGCGCTGAACGAGATCGATCTCAAGGTCGCCAAGGGCGAGAAGATCGTGGTGTGCGGTCCCTCCGGCTCGGGTAAGTCGACCCTGATCCGCTGCATCAATCACATCGAGAAGCACGACGAAGGCCTGATCTACGTCAACGGCACCGAGCTCGATCGCCAGCGCAAGAACATCGATGCGATCAGGCGGGATACCGGCATGGTGTTCCAGAGCTTCAACCTGTTTCCGCACATGACCACGCTGGAGAACTGCGTCCTGGCGCCGATGACTGTGAACGGCATGACGAAGGCAGAGGCAAAGGACCTCGCCATGCATTTCCTGGCCAAGGTTCGTATTCCAGAGCAGGCCGACAAATTTCCAGGGCAGTTGTCGGGCGGCCAGCAGCAACGCGTTGCCATCGCACGCGCGCTGTGCATGCGGCCGAAGATCATGCTGTTCGACGAGCCGACCTCGGCGCTGGACCCGGAGATGGTCAAGGAAGTTCTGGAGACCATGAAGAAGCTCGCGGAAGAGGGCATGACCATGCTGTGCGTGACGCACGAGATGGGTTTCGCCCGCGAGGTCGCGGACCGGATCGTGTTCATGAACGAGGGGAAGATCGTCGAGCAGGCCGCGCCGGAGGAGTTCTTCAGCCATCCGAAGTCCGAACGGGCAAGGACGTTCCTCGACCAGATCATTCACTAGTTCGCGTGTCGGCGGTGTCGGGCGAGATGGCAACGTCGCAGTCATTCAGCGATCGGCTCTGCGGCATTCATGCCGCGACGATCGTGCCGATGATGTCCGATTTCCAGATCGATGAGCCGGCGTTGGCGGCGCATATTGCGTCAGTGGCGTCCGTGCCCGGCATCAATGGGCTATTGGTCAACGGCCACGCCGGAGAGAACTTCGTGCTGTCGCTGGCCGAGAAACGGCGCGTGGTGGAGCTTGCGCGTGCGCATGCTCCGAAGGATTGTTTGATCGTCTCCGGGGTCAATCATGAATCGAGCCTGGAGGCCGCGCGCGAGGCGACCGCGCTGGAGCAGGCGGGCGCGGACGGGCTCCTGGTGTTTCCTCCCAACAGTTGGGCCCTCGCTCACGCCGACGGCTGCGTCATCGAGCATCACCGCCGCATCCGCGATGCAACGACCACGCCCCTGATGTTCTACGCGGCACCCGTCGGCGCCGGGGCCATGGCCTATGCACCGCCGCTGTTGGAGCAGCTCGTCGCCGACCGCCGCTTTGTCGCGATCAAGGAAGGCAGTTGGGAGGTCGCAGCCTACGAACAGAATTTTAGGCTGATCCGGAAGCTACGGCCGGAGTTCGTCGTGCTCGGCTCGGGAGACGAACATCTCATGACGAGCTATCTCGTTGGCACGGCGGGCAGCCAGGTCAGCCTCGCCTGCGTCGTGCCGGAGCTCGTGGTCAGCCTCTGGAATGCAGCCGAAGCCAACGACTGGGAGCGGGTTCGCGCCGCGAACGAAAAGCTGTATCCGCTGGTCGCCGCGATCTATCGCGATGCGCCCGGAGGACGGGCGACGGCGCGGCTCAAAGCGTGCCTGAAACTGCTCGGAAGGCTTTCATGCGATGCGGTGCGGCCGCCGCAACCGCCGGTGACGCCGGACGAGCTTCATGCGCTCGAGCTGGCCCTGCGGCTGGCCGGTCAATGATGAAGCCAAATTGAGGTGCGGGCTAGGCTTGGAAGAACGGGTTGTTCGGCCGCGCGAGACCAAGATGTTCGCGCAGCGTCGTCCCCTCATAGTCCGCGCGGAACAGTCCGCGTTCCTGCAACAGGGGCACCACGAGCTGGACGAAATCTTCGAACCCTTCGTGAAAATAGGGCGGCATGACGTTGAAGCCGTCGGCAGCGTGTTCGTCGAACCAGAGCTGTAGCGTGTCGGCGATGCGTTCGGCCGAGCCGCACAGCACCCAATGACCGCGGGCCGCAGCGGTGAGATTGTAGAGATCGCGCAGCGTCATGTTCTCGCGGCGGCCCTTGGCAAGCATCACGCTTGCAAAACCGTGATAGCTGTCGGACGGCGCGATGTCGGGGATCGGCCCGTCGAGATCGTAGGCCGACATGTCCTGGCCAAAGCGGTCGGACAGGATGGCGAGCGCATTGCTGCCGCTGACGAAGCTCTGGAGCACGTTGAGCTTCTCGAACGCCTCCTTGTCGGAGCGGCCAACGACCGGCATCACGCCAGGCAGTACCGTGACATCTTCCGGCCTGCGGCCGAACGCCGGCAGGCGCTTCTTCAGCGAGGCATAGCCGGTCTTGGCCTCCTCGATATCCTGCACCACCGAGAACACGATGTCCGCGGTGCGCGCGGCAAGCGCCTGGCCGGCCTCGGAGCCGCCGGCCTGAAGCACGACGGGATGGCCTTGCGGGCTGCGGCCGATGTTGAGCGGGCCCTTCACCTTGAAGAACGTGCCGTCATGGTCGATCGGACGCAGCTTGGCCGGATCGATGTAGAGGCCGCCCGTGCGGTCCGCGACGATGGCGTCATCGGCCCAGCCGTCCCACAGGCCCTTGGCGACGTCGAGGAACTCGCCCGCCATTTCGTAGCGGCGAGCATGGTCGGGATGGGTGGTGCCGAAATTCGCAGCGGTCGCCGGATTGGCCGTCGTCACCGCATTCCACGCCGCGCGGCCTTTGGAAATGTGATCGAGCGAGGCGAAGACGCGCGCGACCGAAAACGGATCGCTGTAGGTGGTGGAGACGGTCGCGCCGAGCCCGATATGGCTGGTGGATGTCGCGAGCGCAGCCAGCATGGTCAGCGGCTCCAGCCGCAGCGTGTAGGAGGGATGGGCGGCCGCGTCGGCATAGAGATTGTCGCCCATGAAGATCAGGTCGAACTTGCCGCGCTCGGCGGTGCGGCCGATCTCCTGGATCGCCGCGAAATCCTGAAAGCTGTCCACCGCGCCGGGATAGCGCCAGCCTGCGACGTGGCTGCCGGTTCCGAGGATGAACAGGCCGAGATGCATCTGTCGTTTCATGGCATCATGTCCAGAACAGGATCTTACGCTCGAGAAAGCCGATCAGGCCGAAGAAGGCGAGGCTCGCCGCGGACGCCACGAAGATCGCCGCCCAGACCTGGACGAAGTCGATCTGAAGCACGGCCTGGTAGATGACCCAGCCGAGCCCGCCATGCGCGCCGAGCATTTCGGTGACGATCGCGACGATGACGCTGCGCACCGTGGAGACGCGCATTCCGGCGAGCAGCAACGGCAAGGCGGTCGGCAGGCGCAGGCGCCACAGCACGCCGAAGCGGCTTGCGCCGAAGCTGCGCATGAGATCGATGGCACGACGATCGACACGATCGAGTCCGGCCAGCATCGACAGCAGGATGGTGAAGCTCACCGCCATTGCGACCATCACGATCTTCGAGCTGACGCCGATGCCGAACCAGAGCAGGATCAGCGGTGAATAACCGACCACAGGCACAGAGTTGATCGCGGTCGCCAGGGGCAGGATTGCGGTGCGAAGGGCCGGCACCAAAGCGATGGCAACGGCAAGGCCGATACCGATCAGGCAGCCGAGCCCATAGCCCACCAGCGCTTCGACAAGGGTATAGCCGGCGGCGTCGACCAGCGTTGCGCGCTTGGACCAGAGTCCCGCCACGATGTTGCTGACGGCAGGGAGAACGTAGGCCGGCAGATGCAGTCCGCGCGCCACGCCTTCCCAGCACGCGATCAGGAGGATGGCGCCCAGGATGCCGCGCTGGACGGCGAGCGAAGGGAAGGCGAGCGCGCGGCTCATTGCTCGGCGTTCCAGAATACCAGACGCCGCTCCACCGCGGCGACGACCGCATAGAAGCCGGTGCCGAGCAGGGCGGCGGCGAGCAGGGCGGCCCAGATCGCGACGACGTTCTCGGTAAACATCGCCTGGAGCAGCAGGACGCCGAGTCCGGTGGTGTCGCCGAACCATTCGCCGACGATGGCGCCGACCAGGCTCAGCGACGCGGCGAGCCGCAACGCCACGAAGATCTGCGGCAACGCTGTCGGAAGCTGCAGGCGCAGCAGAAGCTGGCGATTGGAAGCGCCAAAGCTGCGCATCAGCGCCACCTGCTTGGAATCGACCGTCTCCAGGCCAAGCAGCGTGTTCACCGTCACCGGAAAGAAGGTCAGATAGAACGCGATGATCGCCTTGGCGAGCAGTGTATTGCCGAACCACAGCACCACCAGCGCGCCGAACGCGATGACCGGAATGGTCTGCGACACCACGAAGATCGGAAACACCATCTCGCGCAGCGCACGCATGCGGAAGAACGCGATGCCTATGAGCACGCCGAACGCGCCGCCGGCGGCAAAGCCGATCAGCGTCTCGGCAAGCGTGCGCAGGAACCCGTCGACATAGGCGCGAGGCGTGGCCGCAATCGCCATCAGGATCGTGCTGAGGCGCGGCAGATAGTAGGGCCGGATGCCGAACAGCCGCACCGCGCCTTCCCAGATCACCGCCGCGATGGCAAGGCCAAGCAGGAGCCGGATCAGCTTCCGCAGCGAAGCCGGCATTACGATTGGCCGTGTCGCCATCTGGCCCTGCCCGAGCGACGTTGCCGCATGATCGTTCACGGCAACCGGTCCGCCAGCGGGACGCTCTGGATGAAGCTTGCGTCATAGGCGGCGGCGAGATCGAGCGGCTTAGAGATCACGCCGTATTTCAGGAAGAAATCGTGCGCGGTCTTGACCGCGTCGGCATCGATCCAGAAGCTGCCGTTCTTCGCCGCTGCGCCGGCCGTCATCAGGCGCTTCACCTCGGTCAGCATGAACTCCTGCTGCGCGCGATCGAGCGTGGGGGCTGCGGCCATCACGGTGTCGACGGCGCCCTTCGGATCGGCGAAGGCATCCTTCCAGCCTTTCAGCGAAGCCCGCAGGAACGCCTTGACGAGTTCCGGCTTCTCCTTGGCGGTGGCTTCGGCCACGATCAGCGTGTCGCGCGGGAAGGTGATGCCGTAATCCTCGGCGACGAAGGTCTTCAGGCTGTCCTTCGGCATGCGCGACTGGATGGTGTAGAACTCGTTGTAATAGGTCGCCGTGACCACATCGACACTGCCGTCAACGAATGGCGTCACCGACACCTGTTGCGGCTGGATCTTCAGCTCATCCGGCTTGATGCCTTCCTTGGCCAGCATGCCGTTCAGCACATGGTTGGCGCCGGTGAACCAGGTGGTGACGGTCTTGCCCTTGAAATCCTGCAGCGTCTTGACCGGCCCGTCCTTGCGGGTGACGAAGATGAACGGCGTGACCTGATGCGACACGCCGATGCAGACGATGGGGAGTCCCTTGTCGCGGGCGGCGAACACGCTGTCGGTGCCACCGGACAGGCCAAACGTATCGGCGCCGGTCGCGACCAGATTCTCGGTCAGCAGATTGGGGCCACCGGGATTGATGGTGAGGTCGATGCCCTCGGCCTTGTAGTAGCCCTTGGCCTGCGCGACGTAGAAGCCGGCGAACTGGGCTTGCGGCAGCCATTTCAGGCGAAGGCTCGCCTTCTGCGGCTCGGCCGATGCGGGCGCAGCCGCGATCAGCGAGCCGGTCGCCAGCGCGAGGACGGAGAGGACTGAGAAGGCGTGGCGTCGGCTCATCATGGTCATACTCCAGACGGTGAAAATCAATTGCGATAGGATGGATCGGTGCGGTCGAGCTGGCGCATCAGCGCCGGCCATTCGCGTTCGCCGGGCACGAGGATGTCGCCCTGCAATTCCCAGAACTGGCGGGCTGCCTTCTCGCACACCTCGTGCGGCGGTATCACGAGAGTGGCGCCGGCCGCGGCGGCCGCTTGCATCTGAAGCTGGATCCGGGCGGCGCGCTCGAAATAATAGAGCAGCATGAAGGCCTCACCGGGCGTCCGGCCGACGGTGAGGATGCCGTGATTGCGCATCAGCATGACCTTGTGCGGGCCGAGATCCCGCACCAGACGCGCCTGCTCATCGAGATCGATGGCGACGCCTTCGTAGTCGTGGAAGGCCTGCCTGTCGTAGAAGCGCATCGCGAACTGGCTGAGCGGCAACAGGCCCTTCTCCTGCCCAGACACCGCGACGCTCGCGTCGGAATGGGTGTGCAGCACGCAGGCCGCGTCGTGGTTCGACGTGTGGATCGCGGCATGGATGACGAAGGCCGCGACGTTGACGGCGTGCGGTGTGTCGTCGAGCTTGTTGCCGTTGGTATCGATCTTCACCAGGCTCGACGCCGTGATCTCGTCGAACAGCAGCCCGTAGGGATTGAGGAGGAACTGATCGTCGTGGCCGGGAACGCGCAAGGAGATGTGATTGTAGATCAGGTCGTCCATCCCGAGCTTTGCGACCATGCGATAGCAGGCCGCAAGCTTGACCCGGGCATCCCATTCGGCTGGCTCGATCCCGTGCGCCGCGGCGTGTGGCTCTCTTGCTGACATCGCGTTCACTGCGTCTTCTCCTGCGCGGTGGAGGATTGGAATGATTTCATGCTTTCCTCCTCGATCGCATCCAGCAGCGTGCGCTTGAGGCGCACGAATTCGGGGGCGGTGACGATCTCGGGCCGGCGCGGGCGGGGGAGATCGACGACCTGTTCGAGCTTCACCGAGCCGGGACGGGCCGTCATGACGAGCACGCGATCGCCGAGGAAGATCGCCTCGTCGACGTCGTGGGTGATGAAAAGAATGGTGCGACGGTATTTCTGCCATACGTCGAGCAGCCAGCGTTGCATCATCGCTCGCGTCAGCGCGTCGAGCGCGCCGAACGGCTCGTCCAGCAGCATCAGGTCGCGTTCGAACAGGAACGTGCGCATCAAGGCCACGCGCTGGCGCATGCCGCCCGACAATTGATTGGGATATTGCTTCTCAAAGCCGGCGAGCCCGAACTCGGGCAGCATCTTCAGTGCCTTGGCGCGCGCCTGATCGCGCGGCATGCCCTCGACCTCGAGCGCGAGAATGGCGTTGTCGACCACGTTCCGCCATGGAAACAGCAGGTCGCGCTGCGGCATGAAGGAGACGCGGCCGAGCAGATCGGCCGCGTGGCAGCTCTTGCCCTCGAAGCGCAGGATGCCGCCGGCGTCCGGCTCTTCCAATCCGGCGACGATGTTGAAGAGCGTGCTCTTGCCGCAGCCGCTCGGGCCGACGACGGTGACGAACTCGCCGGGGGCGATGTTCGCCTGAAGTCCCGACAGCGCGGCGACGGGGCCGAAGGTCTTGGTCACCGCACGTAGTTCAAGCAGCGGCTCAGGCTTCGGGTGCGCCTGCGGGGCTTTGGTGGTCGGTCCGGGATTGGGAAGGCGGGCAGCCTGCACCGGGATTGTCCTTGTATAATGGCAACGGTCATTCGCATACGAAAGCAGACCGCGTCGAAATCTCTTAGCAACTCGTGTGCCAGCGCGATTTTCCCGAAAATCAGGCATAAGACTTGCGAGAAGAGGTCCGGCGTTGTGCGCTTCTCGGAAGAAAACTCGCTCTTTCGCTGGAAGATCGGTGTCATTTTGTATACGTATATTGATATCGGAGAAACATAATGGCGGCCGCAAGTGCACACAGCGGAGGCAGGCGCGTGAAAAATGGGCACGAATCCTTGATGGCAAGCCCCGGCATGACGCTCGCCGAGAGCTTGCGCCAGAAGCTTGAAGGCGCGATCGCGGCAGGCCATCTCGAGCCGGGCAGCCGGCTTGACGAGCAGGAGATCGCCCAGCGTTTCGGCGTCTCGCGCACACCGGTGCGGGAGGCGTTCCGTCTGATGGCCGCCAACCATCTGGTCGAACTGCGCGGGCGACAGGGAGCAACGGTTCGCAGCATCAAGGCCCAGGCGCTGATCGAGATGTTCCAGGTCATGGCAGAGCTCGAAGGCCTCTGCGCCCGGCTTGCCGCGCGGCGTGTCTCGCAGGCCTGGGGTAACGAAATTGGGGAGATTCATCAGCGGCTTGTGGCTTCTGGCGATGCTGGCGACATCGACGTCTTCTACGACGTCAATCAGGAGTTCCACGAGGCGATCTACGAGGCCTCGCGCAACGCCTTCCTGGCCGAGCAGACCCGCAAGCTGCGCAATCAGGTGGCGGCGTATCGCCGCCGGGTGACGCGCATGCCGAACCGGATCGCCGATACCGTCCGCGAGCACGAGGCGATCATGCAGGCGATCCTGGCCCACGATCCCGAGCGGGCGCACAGCGCCATGCGCGATCACGTCAACCTGCTCGGCGACAACCTTCTGGACTTCCTGGCCGCCTTCGAATGACCTTCCGGTCGCTTGGTATGCAAATTGCTAGACTTTGCATATCGAGTTTGCATCCTGGAGATCCGGAGTGGACCTTAAGCTAACGAACAAGACCGTTCTGATCACGGGCGCGTCGAAAGGAATTGGACTTGCGGTGGCCGAGCTCTTCGCCGCGGAGGGGGGCCATCTGCATCTGGCCGCCCGCAACGGCGAGGCCATGCTCCAGGCCAAGCGGGAACTGGAAGCCCGCCACGGCGTGAAGATCAGGATCCATGCGCTCGACCTGTCGAGCACAGCTGCGATGGAGAAGCTCGCGGCCGAGGTCGGTGACATCGACATCCTCATCAACAATGCCGGCGATATCCCGGCCGGTTCGCTCGAGGTCCTTGATGACGCTGCGTGGCGGCGCGGCTTCGACCTCAAGGTGTTCGGCTACATCACACTGTCGCGCCTTTATTATCCGCGCATGAAGGGCAAGGACGGCGTCATCATCAATATCATCGGCAATTCCGGCGAGAACTGGGATGCGAGCTACATCGCAGGCAGCACCGGCAATGCGGCGCTGATGTCCTTCACCAAGGCGCTCGGCGGCAGGAGCCTCGATCACGGGGTGCGTGTCGTCGCGGTCAATCCGGGGCCGGTAGCCACCGACCGTATGCTCAAGATCATGAAGCGCAAGGCGATCGACATGCTCGGCGACGAGGGCCGCTGGGAGGAACTGTTCGACAAATACCCGGGCAAGCGGCCCGCGACCTCAGAGGAAGTCGCCGATCTCGTTGCTTTCCTCTCCTCGCCCCGGTCCGGCTATATTACCGGCACCGTGGTGACGATCGACGGCGGCATCGCCGCGCGCGGCTCGGTAATCTGAGGCGTCGATGTCAGGACCTCAATCCGCGGCGCTCCTGCGCAACCGCTATTTCGACGAGCTCTCGGCGACGCCGGGGCTCTACTGGCTCGGCCAGAACACCAACCACGTCGAGAGCCATCCCGCCGTGCGCGAGGCGATGCTGCGCTCGATCGAGGCCGGCGAGTTCAATGCCTATGCTCCGCCGCTCGGCTTCGAGGCGCTGCGCGCCGCGATCGTCGCCGACCTCGGCACGCCCGGTGCAGAGGCGCTGGTGACCGAGGGCGGCGTCAACGCGCTGGCCATGATCTGCCGTGCGCGCTGCAAGCCCGGCACGACGCTGGTGACTACCGATCCGACCTGGAAATGGCCGTGCCTGTTCGCGCGCCAGCAGGGCGCCGAGGTGATCGAGATTCCGATCTATGATCCGGCCTGCAACTACCGCCTGACGCCCGAGGCGCTGAAGGCCCATGTCGACGAGCGCACAGCGATCATCTACCTGGTCGATCCCAACAATCCGCTCGGCATTCGTTACACGCGCGAGGAGATCGAGAGCTTTGCAGCGATCGCGCGGAATTGCGGCGCGTTGCTGGTGCACGACTGCACCTACCGTGATTTTGCCGATGGGCACACGCCTGCTCTTCACGTGGCTCCGGAAGGCTCGGTTGTCTCGACCAGCTTTTCGAAATGGCTGGGCCTTGCGGGTCTGCGGATCGGCGCTCTCATCGCCGCGCCGAACCTGTTCGAAGAGCTGGCGCAGACCTCCACGAGTGTTCTGGGCGCAAGTGTCATTGCCCAGCGTGCGGCGCAGGCGGGGCTTTCGGTCAAGGCCGAATGGATGAAGAAGGTTCGCAGCGCCGACCGGGCCAACAAGGCGATGATCCAGGAGGCGGCTGTCGCGATCGACGGATTGGCACTACCGATCATGCCATCGCACGGCAACTTCCTGGTGCTCGAAACCGTCGCGGCGGGCATCCGCCCCGAGGCGCTGGTCGAATGCTATCGTCGGCAGGGCATCATGATCCGCCAGGGCACTTACCATACGCAGCGTTTCGGCGACCGCTTCGTGAAGATCAGCACCTCCGTGCCTCAGTCCTGGGTCGAGAAGCTCTGTACATTGTTGCCGGAGATGGTTGCGCAGGCGCGCACGCTCAACGACCTGCCGCCGCAATTCTAGGGTGATGCCGATGACGATGATCACGACCAGGGACGGTGTGAAGCTCTACGTGGAGGAGGTCGGCGAGGGCACACCGATCCTCTTCATCCATGAATTCGGCGGCAATCACGCGAGCTGGGAACCGCAGCTCCGCTTTTTCAGCCGGCGCCATCGCTGCATCACCTATGCCGCACGTGGCTATCCGCCATCGGATGTGCCGGAGAGCGTAGAGGCCTATTCGCAGGCGCTTGCTGCGGACGATGCGGTTGCAGTGCTCGATGCGCTGAAGATCGAGAAAGCGCACATCGTCGGTCTCTCGATGGGAGGCTTTTGCACGGTGCATGTCGGTCTGCGTACGCCCGAGCGTGCCTTGTCGTTGACCGTTGCGGGCGCCGGCTATGGCTGCGAGAAGGAGCACGAGGAGTATTTTCGCGGCGTCTCCCTCGAGGTTGCCGATAATTTCGAGAAGCAGGGCGCGAAAGAGTTCTCCAAGATCTATGCGCTCGGCGCGAGCCGGGTGCAGTTCCAGAACAAGGATCCGCGCGGCTGGCGGGAATTTGCCGATCGTCTCGCTACCCATTCCGATCGAGGGGCGGCCAACACCATGCGCGGCGTCCAGGCGCGGCGGCCGTCGTTCTACGATCTCGAGGACAGTCTGAAGAAGATGATGGTGCCGACGCTGGTCGTCGTCGGCGACGAGGACGACCACTGTCTCCAGCCCGGGATCTTCCTCAAGAAGACCATTCCAGCCTGCGGTCTCTCCGTCTTCCCCAAGACCGGCCACACCCTCAATCTGGAAGAGCCGGCGGCGTTCAACGCGCTGCTCGCCGAGTTCATCGCCCAGGTCGAGGCCGGCCGCTGGCTGCCGCGCGATCCGCGTGCGCTGCCGGACCAGATCATGCGCACGAAGTAGCGGATCGATGATGCCCCGACCTCTGATCGATGCCGATCGACTCTGGACCCGCTTGATGGCGCTTGCCGAGATCGGGGCGACGCCCGCCGGCGGGGTCAACCGTCAGGCGCTGAGTGACGGCGAGATCGCCGCATGGCGCCGCGTCATTGGCTGGGCGCTCGAAGCGGGGTTGACGCCGTCGACAGATGCCGCGGGAAACCTGTTTCTGGCGCTGGCGGGCCAAGATCGCGCCGCGCCGCCGCTCTTGCTCGGCAGTCATCTCGATAGCCAGCCGACCGGTGGCAAATTCGACGGTGCGGCCGGCGTGATGGCGGCACTCGAGGCGGCGGTTTCGCTAGCCGAACAAGGCGAGAGGCCGGCGCGCGACGTCATCGTCGTCGCCTGGATGAACGAGGAAGGCTCGCGCTTCGCGCCGGGCATGATGGGCTCGGAGGCCTTTACGGGCGAACGTGACATGGCGGCGATCCGCGCGGCGCGCGATGCAGACGGCGTCAGCGTTGGCGAAGCGCTCGATTGTCTCTTTCGGGCCTTTCCCGATCTGCCGCACAGGCCGCTAGGCTTTGCCGTGGAGAGCTATTTCGAATTGCACATCGAGCAGGGACCGCTGCTGGAGGCGGCCGCCTGCACGATCGGCGTTGTCATCGGCATCCAAGGCAAGAAGACCTTTCAGGTGGTTGTCGAGGGTGCGGAGGGACACGCAGGTACGCTCGCGCAGCAGGAGAGGCGTGATGCGCTCGCGGCCTTTGCGCGCATCGCAACGGCGCTTCATGGTGAGATCGGCACCATCGACACCGACATCAAATTCACGATCGGCCGCCTCTCCGTCCAGCCCAACGCGCCTTCGGTGGTGCCGTCGCGCGTCAGTTTCAGCATCGATCTGCGCCATCCGAACAATTCCGTACTTGACGCGGCGGGTGCGCGCATCGCGGCGCTCTGCGGCCAGCATGCACCGCCGTGCCTGGTTACGGTGACTCCACTGGTCGACGCAGCCTCGAACGAGTTCGATCCGCGCCTGCGCGAGCTGATTGCGCAGGCCGCACGCGACCAGGAATTTTCGGCCATGCGTATCCTGTCGTCTGCCGGTCACGACGCGCGCCATTTGGCCAAAGTCTGTCCGGCGTCGATGATATTCATCCCCTGCCGGGACGGTGCGAGCCATGTGGAGGACGAATGGGCCGAGCCGGCTGATGTCGCCGCCGGCGCGTCTGTCCTGGCGCAGGTGCTGCGAGAGGTTGCGTTCACCAGGCAGTCCTTCGCTGCGGGGCGTGAGGAGGGAGGATGACGGAAATTGCCCGAGAGGACTATCGCGATGCGATGGCACGTCTCGGTGCCGCGGTCAGCATCGTCACGACCGATGGTCCCGCAGGTCGCGCCGGCTTCACTGCGTCCGCCGTCTGCAGTGTTACCGACGATTCTCCGACGCTCCTGGTGTGTATGAACCGCGCATCCTCGGCGTATGTAAGCGTGACGGGCAACAACGTAGTGTGTGTAAACGTGCTATCAGCTCAGCAAGAGCCATTGTCACGGTTGTTCGGCGGCAAGGTGCCCGCCAGGGAACGGTTCGCGGCGGCGGTGTGGTCGACGCTCGAGACGGGTGCCCCCGTTCTCGCCGGCTGTGCGGTTGCCTTCGACTGCCAGATCGCGAATGTCACCACGGTCGGCACGCACGATGTATTGTTCTGCCGCGTTGTGGCACTGCAGACTGGTCCGACGGAGAACCTGATCTACCTTGGCCGCGCCTACCACTCTGTACGGGCGCGCCACAGCTGAGCCTGCCCGCCGGACTTTCGGGCTTCATTATCTTGGTCCATCGGTTTGTGCCGGTTAGCCCAATGTAGGCTGGATGCTCACAGATTGTTGTAGGTTTTGACCAACTGCGCTGACGCTAGACCCTGATTCTTCTCGGCCCATCACTTTTGAACTGCATAGCTTTTCCCTCTCGGTCCCTGATGTTTATTTCAATTGAAGCAGAAGCCCGTTCGGACGAAAGTTAGGAGCGAGCCGCTTTCCCGTGGTTAGGATGAGCCTGCGACTCCGTATGAGACAATTCATTGAAGTCACGGCATTATCGATTTTCCATCGCGCCCATGATGGATTGGAGCGAGAGTCTAATTTTTTCAATGTGTTAGAGGGCGGGCTGTCCACGTTGTGTGCACCGAGAGATCAAAGAAAATCCAGCGACAACCAACGCGGGCTCGAGTGCCATTTCGAAGCAGCGCCACCGCGTGCTTCAGAACTCTGCAGGTGTGTGTCTTCGAACGCTTCCTATGATTAGTCGTTCTAGGACAGTTGGGCGCACGCCGCCGCGATGCGCCGGCAGGCCTCTTCGAGTTCCGCGGTCGAAGTTGCATATGAGATGCGGAAAATACGGTGCGAGGCCAAATGCCGAACCAGGAACGACCGCGACGCCGGCGGTCCGCAGCAGATATTCCGCAAAGGCCGTATCGCTCGCGATGATACCGCCGTCGGGCTCCTTCTTGCCGATCAAGCCCGCACAGCTGGCGAAGGTGTAGAACGCCCCTTCGGGCACGCGGCAGGTAATACCGCTGATCCCGTTCAACGCGGAAACGACGTGATCGCGGCGCGCCTGAAACGACCGACAATGGTCCCGCACGATGTCCTGTGGACCGTTGAGGGCTTCGACAGCCGCGGCCTGGCTGATCGACGATGGGCAGGACGTCGACTGGCACTGAACGACGGCCATGGCACGAATTAGCGCGCTTGGCCCGCCGGCGTAGCCAATGCGCCAGCCGGTCATCGCATAGGCCTTGGAAACACCGTTGACTGTCAGGATGCGGTGACCAATTCGCGGTTCGATGGCGGCCGGTGTGAGAAAGCGGAAATCGTCGTAGACGATATGCTCATAGATGTCGTCGACAATCAGCCAGACGTGCTGGTGTCGCGATAGCACGTCGAACAGCGGCCGATAGTCAGCTTCGCTATAGGCGGCTCCGGTGGGATTCGACGGCGAATTCAGCATAACCCAGCGCGAGCGCGGCGTGATCGCCGCGTCGAGATCACCAGCGGTGAGCCGGAAGCCGTTGGCTTCCGAACATGGCACCAGAACCGGTTTACCTCCTGCAATGAGGACGATGTCGGCGTAGCTCACCCAAAATGGCGTCGGGATGACGACCTCGTCGCCTGGATCGAGCGAAGCCATCATCGCATTGTAGAGAACCTGCTTCGCACCGCTTGAAACCGTGATCTCGTCCTGGGCGAACTTAATGCCATTATCGCGCGCGAACTTGGCGCGGATGGCGGATTTGAGTTCGGGCGTTCCATCGAGCGCAGTGTATTTCGTGGCTCCCGCGCGCATCGCGCGCGCTGCTGCGTCCTTGATGTGGGCCGGAGTGTCGAAATCTGGCTCCCCTGTGCCGAGGATGATGACGTCCTTGCCCTGGCGTCTCAGATCCGTAGCGAGGCCGGTAATCTTCAGGATCTCCGATACCCCGATCGACGAAAGCCGGGAGGCCGGCCGGAAATGCGATGATGTCTGCAGCGGCGCGTTCACGGCGATTTCCGTTCAATCCACGTCGAACTTGACGCCCTGGGCGAGCGGCAGCGTGCTGCCATAATTGATCGTGTTGGTGGCGCGGCGCATGTAGGCCTTCCAGGCATCCGCCCCGGATTCACGGCCGCCGCCAGTTTCCTTCTCGCCGCCGAATGCGCCACCGATCTCGGCGCCCGAGGGGCCGATGTTCACATTGGCGATCCCGCAATCGGAGCCGCGCGCCGACAGGAAGGCTTCAGCCTCGCGCAGATCATTGGTGAAGATCGAAGACGACAGTCCCTGCGGGACAGCATTGTGCAGTTCGATCACGGCATCGAAGTTGCTGTATTTGATGACATAGAGGATCGGCGCAAAAGTCTCGCGCTCGACCGTTCCGGTCTGTCCGTTGATCTCGACCAGCGCGGGGCGGACATAGAACGCCTCGTCGGCGCCTGCGACGGCGACGCGCTCTCCGCCGACAATGGCAGCACCCGAGGCCTTGGCTTCGCTGAGGGCACGTTGCATCGCTTCATAAGCGAGGCCGTCAATGAGAGGGCCAACCAGATTGCCGGTGAGGGGGTTACCGACCGAGACGGACTGATAGACCTTCTTCAGACGCGGCACGAAGCTTTCATAGACGCTCTCGTGAACGAAGAGGCGGCGCAGCGTGGTGCAGCGCTGGCCTGCCGTGCCCATGGCCGCAAAGGCGACGCCGCGCAGCGTTAGGTCGAGATCGGCGGTCGGCGTAACGATCGCCGCGTTGTTGCCGCCGAGCTCCAGAATGGCACGGGCGAAGCGCTGGGCGAGCTTCGGTGCGACGGCACGTCCCATCGCGGTCGAACCGGTTGCCGAGACCAGGGGAACCCTGGCGTTGTTGACGAGGGCCTCACCGATCTCACGTCCTCCGACCAGCACGGCGGATAGCCCATCGGGTGCAGCGCCGCCTTCGGCCTTGAATCGCCCCAGAGCGCGTCCGAACAGCGCGTCCGTTGCCAAAGCCGTGAGAGGTGTCTTTTCCGACGGCTTCCAGACGATGCTGTTGCCGCAGACCAGTGCCAGCGCAGCATTCCATGACCACACCGCGACCGGGAAATTGAATGCCGAGATGATGCCGGTGACACCGAGCGGATGCCAGGTCTCCGCCATCCGGTGCTCGTGGCGCTCCGTGGCGATCGTCAAGCCATAGAGCTGCCGGGAAAGCCCCACGGCGTAGTCGCAAATGTCGATCATCTCCTGGACTTCGCCGAGTCCTTCGGACTCGATCTTGCCGGCCTCGATGGAAACCAACCTTCCGAGGGCGCGCTTGTTGGTGCGCAGCTCCTCGCCAAGCAGCCGCACCAGTTCACCGCGCTTGGGAGCAGGGACCAGACGCCATTCGAGGAATGCCGCGTGAGCCTTTTCGATGGCCGCAGTCGCGCCGGCGGCGTCGACTTCCCTGACATGCGCCACGGTTTCGCCGGTGATCGGGGTTTTAGCGACCAGCGTGCCGCCGGTATAGCTGGCGGGTTCGACACCGAGCTCCACCAAAAGCACGTCGACCTCGGCCTTGAGCGAGAAGTCTTTGGCTTGGGCGGATTGTTTGTCTGACATGAGGACTCTTTCCGAGGGCTCGCGTTGATTTCAGAGGGGCTGCTGTCAGCGATTGGCTTGAGAAGGTTACGATCGTTCTCAGGGGCGGCGCCTTGAAGGTGATGTCCCATCCGCATAGAGGAGGACAATAGCCCGGCGTTTTCAAACGATAGAAGTTCAACAAGTCATTCCAGCGATGAATGACTGGTGGCCAAGGCCAAAGTGGCTGGGGGTTGAGGGCGCGCTGGGAGACCTGACCTCGTCGGGGCAGGACTCCTTCAGCGGTCTGGCGCCGTTTCGGAAAGAAGCCATTCCCGGAAGGCAACAAGTGGCGGATGGGACGCCCGATCCGTCGGCCACACCAGATAGTAGGCCTCGGCGCTTTTCATCGGCAAATCAAGGGCGCGTACCAGCTTGCCGGTGCTCAGCTCCTCCTCGATGAGAAATTCGGGAAGCAGCGCGACGCCCAGCCCGGAAATTGCCGCCTGCGATGCGGTGGCGAACTGGTCCAGCAGCATGCCATGGACGGCATGGGCATCCACGCCGTGCAGCGTCAGCCATTGTTCCCACGCGTCCGGCCGCGTCGTCAGATGCAGCAGCGGAGCTTTTCGCAGGTCGCTTGCTCGCTTGAATCCATATTGGCTTCGCAGCTCGGCACTGCAGGCAGGGATCACGGTCTCCGACCGCAACAACGCCAGTTCACCCCCTTGCCATTCCGGGCGCCCGAAATGGATCGCGGCGTCGACGGGCTCCAGCCTGAAGTCGAAATTCGATAGCCGCGTGACCAGGTTGATAGTGATGCCGGGGTTGCCCGCGAGGAATTTGGGAAGCCGCGGCGCCAGCCATCTGGTGCCGAAGGTCGGAAGGATGGCCAGGGTCAGCGTGCCGCCGGACGGATTGGCGCGCAGATTGAGCGAGGCGGTGCTGATCTTGCGCAGCGCATCACGTATCTCGCGGGCATAGGCGTCGCCACCCACGGTCAGGCGGATGGTCTGCCGTTCGCGATGAAACAGCTCGACCTCGAGCTGCTCTTCCAGCGCCTTGACCTGGCGGCTCACCGCGCCTTGGGTCAGCGACAGCTCTTTGGCGGCGGCCGTGATGCTTCCGGTCCGCGCCGCCGCTTCAAACGCGGACAGCAGAGGCAGCGAAGGCAAAAAGCGGCGGGGGCCCTGCACGTCATTCTCCAGCCGAATGAGGTCTTGACCAAACATCGCTTGGCCCGCTGCTGCCGGCAACGCTAGATTTCCGCCTGGCCTTGCCGTCAGATCTTCGGCATCTCTTCAGCGGTCGGCATCCAACTTGCCGAATTGGAATGAACCAGTCAACGCGCCTCGGAAAACTCGACCTTGCGGGCGGCAACAGACGAGGACGCGGAGACGATGCTAGACAACGCCAGATCCCACGGTCTCTGGGAATTGACCGCACCGCCGGCGCCTGAAACCGCCGGGTTGCTCGGATCGATCAAGGTCGACACCGCCATTGTCGGCGGTGGATATACCGGTCTCTCGGCGGCGCTCCATCTCGCGGAGGCGGGTGCGAACGTCGCATTGCTGGAGGCGGTGGAGATCGGCTTTGGCGGGGCCGGCCGGAACGTCGGCCTGGTCAATGCCGGCATGTGGGTGATGCCGGATGTACTCCCCGACATGCTCGGCGGCGGTTACGGCGAGCGCCTTCTCGAGCTGCTGGGCGACGCGCCGAAGCTGGTGTTCGATCTCATCGACCGTCATGGCATCGAATGCGAGGTCGAGCGCGCCGGCACGCTGCATTGCGCCGTCGGTCCCAAAGGACTGAAGGAACTCGAGCAGCGCGCCGCGCAGTGGAGCCGCCGCGGCGCGCCGGTGGAGTTGTTGAACGCCGCCGACACCGCAGCGAAAATTGGCTCGTCCGCTTACGCCGGATCGCTGTGGGATCGGCGCGCGGGCACGATCCAGCCGCTGGCCTATGTGCGGGGCCTTGCCTGCTGCGCCCTGAACGCTGGCGCGAAGATATTCACCCGCAGCGCGGTTATCTCGGCCGAGCGAGTTGGCGGAAAGTGGAAGCTGCAAACCGCGGATGGTCACGTCATCGCCGATCGCGTCATCGTGGCCACCGATGCCTATGCGACGGGGCCCTGGTCCGAAGTCAAAACGGAGCAGATTTATTTGCCCTATTTCAACTTCGCCACCCAGCCGCTGTCGGACAACATCCGCGCGTCCATCCTTCCCGAACGGCAGGGGGCCTGGGACACCAATGAAGTGCTGAGTTCGTTTCGCTTCGATCGCGCCGGCCGCCTTGTGTTCGGAAGCTGCGGCGCGCTCCGAGGCACCGGTGCCGCGGTCCACCGATCCTGGGCAAAGCGAGCGCTCAAGAAGCTATTCCCGCAAATCGGCGACGTCAGATTTGAAGCCGAGTGGTACGGCCTGATCGGGATGACTGACGATCACCTTCCTCGATTCCATAAGCTCGCTGAGAACGTAATCGGCTTCAGCGGCTACAACGGGCGCGGCATTGCGCCCGGCACGACCTTCGGACGCCTTTTGGCGCTCCATGCGCTCGGACAAGTCGACGAGCAAGATCTGCCGCTTCCGGCCTCGACGCCGACGACGCCCAGCTTCCGCAGCGCCAAAGCGGCCTATTACGAGGTCGGGGCGCAGCTCCTTCATCTGATCCAGGCGCGGCTGTAGATTCCGCCACAGGGTTCCGGAATTCAGAACTGGCACTAAATAATCGTATCGGAAATAAGTTGACGATAGGAAACTTTTGCTCAAGGATGGACCCGCAGTCTGGTCCAAGCCTGATTTTCCTATCCAGGATCCAGACGTCAGCAGGGTAAGGCATGACGGACGGCGCCGTTTACGCTCTGGAGACCCGCGGCCTCAGCCGCGAGTTCGGCGGCTTCTTCGCCGTCAATGGCGTCAACTTCCGGCTTGCCCGCAACAGCATGCACGCCGTGATCGGCCCCAACGGGGCCGGCAAGACCACCCTGTTCAACCTTCTGACGAAATTCCTTCCGCCTTCGGCCGGTACGATCTTGCACGACGGCCATGACGTCACCCGCCTCAGCATGCCGGCGATGGCCAAGCGCAGCGTGGTGCGTTCGTTTCAGATCTCGGCGGTGTTCGCCGGACTGACCGTGCGCGAGAATATCGAGCTCGCGCTGCTGCGCGAGCATGGTCTCGCCTGGAATTTGCTCGGCCGGATTTCGCGTCATCGCAGTGTGCTCGATCGCGCCGATACTCAGCTGGAGCGCTTCGGCTTGTCGGACTGTGCCGGGACGATGGCGGGCAGTCTTTCCTATGGCCGCAAGCGCGTCCTCGAACTGGCGACGACGCTTGCACTGGAGCCAAGCGTGCTGCTGCTCGACGAGCCGATGGCGGGGCTCGGCCACGAAGACATCGGGCGGGTAACGCAATTGATCCGCGAGGCCGGGAAGGGTCGCACGGTATTGCTGGTCGAGCACAACATGAATGTGGTCGCCGAACTCGCCGATACCATCACCGTGATGGTGCGCGGCGAAGTGCTCGCGGAAGGAAGCTATGCAGAAGTCTCCTCGCGCGCCGACGTGATGGCTGCCTATACGGGGCAGGCGCATGGCTGAGAGCCTTAGGGTCGGTAACCTCCAGGCTTGGTACGGCGAGTCCAAGGTCCTGCACGGAATGGATTTCAGCGTCCGCGCCGGCGAGGTGGTGACGCTGCTCGGCCGCAATGGTGCCGGAAAGACCACGACGCTGAAGGCGATCATGGGGCTGCTGGACAAGCGCTCGGGCTCGATCGCGCTCAACGGCAACGAACTCATCGGTGCCGCGCCTTATGTCATCGCGCGCAAGGGCATCGCGTTCTGTCCGGAGGAGCGCGGCATCTTCGCGAGCCTGAGCGTGCGCGAAAACCTGCTGCTGCCGCCGAAAGTCGCTGCCGGCGGCATGACGGTCGCGCAGATATTCGCGCTGTTTCCAAATCTAAAGGAGCGCCTCGACAGCCAGGGAACCAAGCTGTCCGGCGGCGAGCAGCAGATGCTGGCGCTCGGTCGCATTCTGCACACGGGCGCGCGCATCCTGCTGCTCGACGAGCCTACCGAAGGGCTCGCTCCCGTGATCATCCGCCAGATCGGCCAGACGATCACCGAACTGAAGACGCTCGGCTTCACCATCCTGCTGGTCGAGCAGAATGTCGGCTTCGCCGCCGGCCTCGCCGACCGGCACTACATCGTGGAGCTCGGCCGCGTCGTCGAGGAAATTCCGGGCGCTGCGTTCGAAGGCAGGCTCGGTTCGCTCAAAAGCTATCTCGGACTCTAACCGAACAGGCATTATGACCACGATCCTCGGCGTCCCTTCCGCAGTCCTCTATGGCCAGCTCCTGCTCGGGCTGATCAACGGGGCCTTCTACGCCATGCTGAGCCTCGGCCTCGCGGTGATCTTCGGCATGATGAACATCGTGAACTTCGCCCACGGCGCGCAGTACATGATGGGCGCGATGGGCACCTGGCTACTGCTCAATTATCTCGGCGTTGGCTATTGGTGGGCGCTGATCCTGGCGCCGCTTGCGGTCGGTGCGTTCAGCATCGTGATCGAGGTGCTGCTGCTGCGACGCCTCTACAAGCTCGACCATCTCTATGGCATGCTGCTCACCTTCGGACTTGCGCTGATGGTGCAGGGCGCGTTCAGCAACTGGTTCGGTTCTTCGGGCCAGCCCTATACGATTCCGCAGGCGCTGACGGGTGGGCACAATCTCGGTTTCATGTTCCTGCCGAACTATCGGGCCTGGGTGATCGCAGCCTCAGTCGTGGTCTGCCTCGGCACCTGGTACGTCATCGAGCGGACCAAGCTCGGCGCCTATCTGCGCGCCGCGACGGAAAATCCGATGCTGGTTCAGGCCTTTGGTATCCGCGTCCCGCGCATGATCACACTGACTTACGGCGCCGGCGTCGCGCTCGCCGCGCTGGCGGGCGTTCTGGCCGCACCGGTTTACCAGGTCAGTCCGCTTATGGGAGCCGATCTGTTGATTGTCGTCTTCGCGGTGGTGGTGATCGGTGGGATGGGGTCGATCATGGGCTCGATCGTGACCGGCTTCCTCGTCGGCGTCATCGAGGGGCTGACGAAGGCTTTCTATCCCGAAGGCTCGACGACGGTCGTCTTCGTGGTGATGGCGGTGGTGCTGCTGATCCGCCCGGCGGGATTGTTCGGATCGAAGCTCGAGGCCGCGCAGGGGCAATCGCCGTCCAGCCTGTCGGTGACCGCGCCGTCAATGCGCACGCAGATGCTGATCTTCCTGGCGCTCGCCGCCTGCCTCGCGGCTGCGCCACTCGTCGTCTATCCAGGCTTCATGATGAAGGCGATGATCTTCGCGCTGTTCGCCTGCGCCTTCAACCTGGTCGCCGGATACGGACGGCTCGTTTCCTTCGGCCACTCGATGTTCCTGGGCTCGGCCGGCTATGTCTGCGGCCATGCCGCCAAGATCTGGGGGCTACCTCCCGAGTTTGCGATCCTGGCCGGGACGGCAACGGCGGCGATGCTTGGCCTCGTCACCGGCTGGCTCGCCATTCGCCGCAGCGGCATCTACTTCGCCATGGTGACGCTCGCCTTCGCGCAGATGATCTATTTCGTCGCGCTGCAGGCGCGCTTTACCGGCGGCGAAGACGGGTTGCAGGCAGTTCCGCGCGGCATGCTGTTCGGCCTGATCGACCTGTCGCGACCTGCAAATCTCTACGCTTTCGTGCTGGCGATATTCCTCGGCGGATTCTTCCTGATCATGCGTCTGGTGGGTTCGCCATTCGGGCGCGTGCTGAAGGCAATCAGCGATCACGACCCGCGCGCCCAGTCACTCGGCTTTGAGACCAACCGCTACAAGCTCGTGGCCTTTGTACTCTCGGCGGCACTGGCGGGGCTTGCGGGTTCGACCAAGGCGATCGTCAGCCAGCTCGCCAGCCTCACCGACGTGCACTGGTCAATGTCGGGCGAAGTGCTGCTGATGACGTTTCTCGGCGGCGTCGGCACGCTCTACGGCCCGCTCGTCGGCGCCTTCATCGTCGTCGCCATGCAGAACTATCTGGCGGCGTTCGGACAATGGGTCACCGTCATTCACGGCCTGATCTTCGTCGTCTGCGTGCTCTCCTTCCGACGCGGCATCGTCGGCGAACTGATCGAGTTCTGGCACCGCCCGCGCCGAGCATCAGTGACGACATCAGCAGTGCTTCGCAAAGTGGCGGTCGCGCCGCAGGAATGAGCCAGGACGTCTCGACAAGGAAGCTTCGCCATCCGGGGAAGCGCTACAGGACTGAACCAGACCCCGCTCGGAAGAGCGGACTGACAACAGGGGGATAGATCATGCCGCAGACGCCTTCCAAACTTCTGCGCGGGATTGCGGCCGCGCTCTGTCTCGGCCCGCTCGCCATCGCCGGCCAGGCTACGGCCCAGGTCAGCGACGATGTCGTCAAGATCGGTGTGCTGACCGATATGTCTGGCCAGTATTCCGACCTGAACGGACCGGGCTCGTTGCTGGCGGCGCAGATGGCGGCTGCCGATTTCGGCGGCAAGGTGCTCGGCAAGCCGATCGAGGTCATCGGCGCCGACCATCAGCAGAAGGCCGACATTGGCGTCGGCATCGCCCGGCGCTGGATCGAGAACGAGAAGGTCGACGCCATCTCTGATGTCACCAATAGCGCCATAGCGCTGGCGGTGCAGCAGCTGACGCGCGAGACCAGCCGGGTGGCGCTGTTCGCGTCGCCCGGCACGACGGATTTGACCGGCAAGCAGTGCTCGCCCACCGGCTTTCACTGGGTCTACGACAATTATTCAAACGCGGTCGGCCCGCTGAAGGCGCTGATCGACAAGGGCAACGACACGTTCTTCATCATCACCGCCGACTTCGCCTTCGGACATTCGCTCGAGAAGATTGCGAGCGAGGCGATCAAGGCGAGCGGCGGCAAGGTGCTCGGCACCGTCCGCCATCCGTTCGGCGCCGCCGATCTCTCGTCTTTCCTGCTCCCGGCGCAGGCATCGAAGGCGAAGGTTATCCTGCTCGCCACCGCCGGCAAGGATATGACGACGGCGATCAAGCAGGCTAACGAGTTCGGCATCATCGCGGGCGGGCAGGCCATCGCCGCGCCGGTCGTGTTCATCACGGATGTCCACGCCCTTGGTCTGCAGACCGCGCAGGGCATCTCGTTTGTCGAAGGCTTCTACTGGGACCAGAACGATGAGACGCGCGCCTTCGCCAAACGCTTCTTCGAGGTGCGCAAAGTGATGCCGACCGCGCCGCAGGCCGGCGTCTATTCCTCGATCCGCCACTATCTCAAGGCGGTCCAGGCTGCCGGGACCGATGAGGCCAAGGCCGTGGCTGCCAAAATGCGCGAACTGCCCGTCGACGACTTCTTTGCCAAGGACGGCAAGGTGCGCGAGGACGGCCGCATGGTCCACAACATGCTGCTAGTCCAGGTCAAGAAACCTTCCGAATCAAAGCAGCCATGGGACTACTATAACGTCGTGGCGACAGTTCCCGGGGAGCAGGCTTTCCAGTCTCTTGCCCAGAGTGAATGCCCGCTCGTCAAGAAGTGAGGCAAAGCCCGGCGGCGCCGCGCCGCCGGGACCGCACATACGCAATAAAAAGGGAGAGAACCGCGATGAAGAAGACTGCGACGCGATCGTCGCTGAGGCAGACCGCGGCCGCTGAGGTCGTGCCTGCGCGTTTCTCGGCCGACGTCGCGCCGGCCGAGGGCGACGACGACCTCGGCCACAGACTTAAGCGTGTGCGGATTGACAAGGGGTTGACCTTGAAAGAGGTGAGCGAGCGAACCGGGGTTGCGCGTTCGACCTTGTCGAAGATCGAGAATAGCCAGATGTCGCCGACCTATGACGTGCTCCAGAAGATCACGCGCGGCGTCGCTCTCGACATCGTCGAGCTGTTCGACCAGCGTCGCCAGAATGCGCCATTCGGCCGCCGCAGCGTCACGCGTAGCGGCGAGGGCAAGCCGCACCGGACCGACACCTACGATTACGAGGTGTTGGCGACCGACCTTTCGCAAAAGCATATCCTGCCTTTCAAGGCACGGATCCGGGCGCGCAGCCTGGACGAGTTCCCCGGCTGGGTGCGTCACGAGGGCGAGGAGTTCCTGTGCGTCCTGTCCGGCACCGTCCAGGTGTTCACGGAATTCTACGCCCCCGTCACGCTCGGGGTCGGCGACAGCACCTATTTCGACAGCAAGATGGGCCACGCCGTCGTATCGTTGAGCAAGGAAGATGCCGAGGTCATCTGGATATGTACCGGCATCACCGCGCTCTCATGATTTTGTAGGACAGGAATAACAGCGATGCTGCGCAGCTACTCCGCTGCCGAAGTTCATGCCGCGCTTGGCTACCCCATGCTGATCGAGGCATTGCGCGAGGCTTTCAAGCGCGACGGCGAGCCGATGCCGTTGCGGCAGGCCTACGAGGTCGGCGTCAATGGCTCGCCGGCGCGTCTGTTGACGATGCCGGCCTGGATTCGCGGCGAAGCACTCGGCGTCAAACTCGTCACGGTGTTTCCGCAGAATGCCGAGCGTGGTCTCGGTGCGGTGTCGTCGCTGTATTTCCTGCTCGACGGTGAGACTGGCCAGCCGCGTGCGATGATTGACGGCGAGGCGCTGACCAACCGCCGCACCGCGGCTGCTTCAGCACTCGCATCCGGCTATCTGTCGCGCGCGGACAGCCGCACGCTGCTTATAGTGGGGACCGGCCATCTCACGCCCCAACTCGTCGCCGCCCACCGCGCCGTGCGTCCGATCGAAAAGGTGCTGGTCTGGGGACGCAGTCCTCAGCGCGCGCGGGCCCTGGCCGACGCGCTTGTTCGGCAGGGTATGAACGCAGCTCCGCTGGTCGACCTTGCCGAGGCTTTGTCGCACGCCGATATCGTGAGCTGCGCCACGACCTCGGCCGATCCTTTGGTTAAAGGCGAATGGCTGCGGCCGGGAACCCATCTCGACCTGGTCGGCGCCTTCACGCCGCAGATGCGTGAAAGCGACGATGCTGCCGTTTCGCGCAGCCGGGTCTTCGTCGATACCTATCCCGGCGCGCTCGCCGAAGCGGGAGACCTGCTGCAACCCATCGCCGCCGGAACCTGGAGCGCCGACAGTATCTGCGGCGATCTCCATGAACTGACAAACGGTGCGAAACCGGGCCGCCTTGACGCTGACGAGATCACCCTGTTCAAGTCGGTCGGGGCGGCGATTGAGGATCTCGCGGCCGCGAGCCTGCTGGTGAGCGAGGGCAATCCGAGTTCACACGCGCGGCCTCCTGAACGAGGGTGTGCGGCAACGAAGGCCTAGCAATGTCTACGCAGGAAAAGCTCGGCTTCTGCACGCTCTGCCGCTCCCGTTGCGGCACGATCAACGTCGTCGAGAATGACAGGCTCGTCGCGGTGCGGCCGAACCCGGCCCACCCGACCGGCAAGGCGATATGCCCGAAAGGCAGGGCCGCGCCGGAGATCGCGCATTCGGCCCGCCGCCTGAAGACGCCATTGCGACGCACCGCACCGAAGGGGGCCGCCGATCCCGGCTTCGTGCCGATATCCTGGGACGAAGCGCTGACCGAGATCGCCGAGCGGCTGGGGCGCTACCGGCGAGAGACCGGGCCGGAATCGGTCGCGTTCGCGGTGACCTCCGGTTCGTCGTCCTCGACATCCGACAGCCTGGACTGGATTCAGCGCTTCATCCGTGGCTTCGGCAGTCCGAACAACTGCTTCTCCACCGAGATCTGCAATTGGCACAAGGACCACGCCCACGCCTTCACCTTTGGCTGTGGCCTGCCGACGGCGGATTATCGCAATTCCGAACTGATCCTGCTCTGGGGCCACAACCCCGCCAATGTATGGCTCGCCCAAGCGGAGGCGATCGGCGCCGCGCGGGCGAGGGGGGCAAAGCTTGCGGTGATCGACCCACGTCGGGCCGGCTCGGCACGGGACGCTGATCTCTGGCTGCGGATCCGCCCCGGCACCGACGCGGCGCTGGCGCTCGGCCTGGCGCGCTGGCTCATCGTCAACCGCGCCTACGACGCCGACTTCGTGCGGCGCTGGACCAATGCAGCCTTCCTGATCCGCAACAGCGACGGCTGTTTTCTGCGTGCACGCGATGCCGGACTCGAAGGAGACGGTTTCCTGGTCTGGGACGAGGTCGCAGGCAGGGCGGTGCTGGCCGAGGACGGGCTCGCGACAGCCGCGCTCGAGGGATGCTTCGATGTCATCGGCCCTCAAGGCCCGGTCGCCTGCCGCACTGGTTTCGATCACTATGTGGCGGCGACCGAGCCCTACGATGCCGCAACGGTCGGGCGTATCACCGGCATCCCGGCGGCGCAGGTTGAGCAGCTCGCGGTCACGATCTCGGCGGCAGCGTCGGTCTGCTATCACGGCTGGACCGGGCTCGGACAGCACACCAATGCCTCACAGACCGAACGCGCCGTCGCAACGCTCTATGCACTGACCGGCTGCTTCGATGCGCCAGGCGGCAATGTCAGGATGCCGAGCCTTCCGGTGCCCTCGCTGCATTCGATCGCGATGATCGCGCCGGAGACGAGAGCACGCACGCTCGGGCTTTCGGAGCGCCCGCTCGGCCCGCCGACCGACGGCTGGATCACCTCCAGCGACTTCTACGACGCGGCGCTGACCGGAAAGCCCTACCGCGTGCGCGCGCTGTTCGCATTCGGCTCCAACCTTCTGGTGTCGCATCCTGCGCCGGAGCGTGGACGGGAGGCACTGAAAGCACTCGATTTCCAGGTTCACTGCGATCTGTTCCTGAACCCGACCGCCGAGATGGCCGACATCGTGCTGCCGGTGTCGAGTCCCTGGGAGCACGAGGCGCTCCGCCTCGGTTTCGAGATCTCGCCCGAGGCGCAGGAACTGGTGCAGTTGCGCCCGCAGATGATTCCGCGGCAGGGCGATGCCCGTTCCGATATGTGGATCGTATTCCAGCTCGCGAAACGGCTCGGCATGGGCGAGCTATTCTTCGACGGCGATATCGAGAAGGGTTTTGAGCATCTGCTCGCCCCGCTTGGACTCGACCTCGAAGCGCTACGGGCGAGGCCGGAAGGCATTCGCGTGCCACTCAAGCACGTTCATCGCAAATACGAGACGACCGGCTTCGCCACCCAGACCGGGAAGGTCGAACTCTATTCGGAGTTGCTGCATCGCCATGGCTATCCGGCGGTGCCGCGCTTCATCGAGCCGGCCGAGCAACGCGACGAGGCGTTTCCGCTGACGCTGTTCTCCGCCAATAGCGGCTATTTCTGCCACAGCCAGCATCGCGGCATCAATGCGCTACGCCGCAAGCGCGCGGAACCGACAGCCGAGATCCATCCCGAGCTCGCCCGTCGCAAGAATATCCTGGAGGGCGACTGGATGTTGGTGCGCAGTCGCATCGGCACGATCCGGATGCGCGCGGCCTTTAACGAAGCGCTCGCGCAGGATGTGGTGGCGAGCGACTATGGCTGGTGGCAACCTGCGCCAGATCTCGGCCTGCCGGGCTATCTACCGGACGAGACGCGGCCCATCGGCGCCAGCTTCAACGCCATTATCTCGGAAGGCGGGCGCGATCCCCTCAGCGGAGCGTTGGCGCTGCGCTCCTTTGCCTGCGACGTCGAGCGTGACGAGACCACCTCCTGGCAGGGCTGGCGGTCGTTCGTCGTTGCAAAGCGCCGGGAGGAATGTAGCGACGTAGTGGCGTTGACATTACGACCGGTCGATGGCGGCTCACTTCCGGCTTTCCGGCCCGGCCAATACGTCAGCTTCCGGATTGGCGAGGCGATCCGCTCCTATTCGCTCACGGGATGCGCGGTCGCTGCGCCCGATGCCTACCACATCGGTGTCAGGCACATCGCAGGCGGACAAGTTTCGACGGTGGTCCGGCATAAGCTCGCACCCGGCGACACCGTTGAATTGCAGTCACCGAAGGGCGACTTCGTGCTGCCGTTGCGCAACGAGTTTCCGGTCGTCTTGATCGCCGGCGGCATCGGTATCACGCCATTCTTGTCTTACCTCGAAACGCTTGAAGGCGGCACCGATGAACCGCGCGTCACGCTGCACTATGGGTGCCGCGATGGCGCAAGCCGGCCGTTCCACCATCGGCTTGAAGCGTTGCGGCAGAGGTTGCCGAACTTGACGCTCGTCACGCATCTGAGCCGCCCGCAGAGCGGCGACCGCTTCGACCGACTGGGGCGGTTCGCGGCATCGGATATCGACACGGAATTGCTGCGCAAACGCGCGCGCATCTACATGTGTGCGTCGGATGCGATGATGGAAGAGGTCGGCGCGGCTCTGCATGCGCGAGGCGTACCGGTCTTCGAGATATTCAAGGAACGCTTCCGTTCGCCCGCGCCTCGCGCGCTCGATGGCCTGCTGTCGCGCCAAATCCATTTCGCGCGCTCTGGACGCACATTGACATGGTCGCCACAGGCGCCGCTTGCCAGTATTCTCGCAGCGGCGGAAACTGCGGGCATTGCGATTCCGAGCGGCTGCCGTGTCGGACAATGCGAGAGCTGCGCCGTGCCGATAAAAACCGGCGAGGTCCGCCATCTCGTCGATTGCCCGGAGCTGGATCACGGGCATTGCCTGACCTGTCAGGCCGTTCCACTTTCCGATCTCGTCATCGACGCATGACGGGGATAGCGGAAGCTGGGTCAACTAGTGATCGCTTCCTGTGCGGGATCGTCGCTCGCCGTCCGCTTGGCCACGGCCACAGTCAGCATGGTGACCGGCCCGATCGCGAGACCCGGCGAAGCAGCACGGCCGATGAGATGGATCTCGGCCACCGCCGTCAAGCTTCGCCGAAACCGTCGCGCACAAGCGCAAGCACGGCAGCAAGCGGCCTCGCCGTCGGGTCCAGCGACGCGGAAATGCAGCGTCGCACCCTGCTTGCGGCGGCGCTAGGCAAGAATCGCTTCTTCGTGACCCAGATCACCAATCCGGCGTATCTGGTGCCGATCCCGGCGAAGCATGTCACGGTCATCTTCGAAGTCTGCCATTTGTCCGGCGCCGAGCGCGCGGCATTCCTCGATGCGTATGGACGCGCGCATCCCGGACGATTGCGCGCACCCCACCGCGAAGCGCGCACGCGTACCATCTCGGTGACCGTACCTGACCTCGGCGACGACATGAAGAATCGCGCGCTCGAACAGCTCATTGTGGACTTCGCAGCGCAGCAAGCGGCCACGATCAGGTTCGGTCGAGAGCCAGCCCCGCATGATCTGACGCGGACGTGGCTCACGAGCAAGCTGGGTCACGGCATGCGAGATTTTGCAAGAACGCAGTGAATCCCCTTGTTGCCGTCGACCATTTGAGTGACCCGTAGGTCCGCCGCGATGGAGCAGAGCGTATACGCATCCTGCGCGCAGAGGCTACTCCGCTCGCGGATCAGCGCGATCATGTTGCGCAGCGCGGCCTTGGCCGCATCATCGAGATCTTCATCGAATCCCATCGTGATCCAGTCGGACGCGGTTTCCGCGCGGGGCGAGGAGAGGCGAAGATCGCGCCTGACGTGGAATTCGAAGGTGCCGGTGAGCGCCGCCTCGATCGCGGTCAGGCAGACTTCGCCGTCGCCCTGAAGCGCGTGACCATCGCCCGCGGAAAACATCGCACCCGGCACGAATACGGGAAAATAGACCGTGCTGCCGGCACCGAGCTCCTTGTTGTCCATGTTGCCGCCAAAGACCCGCGGCTCCTTTGAGGACAGCCGGCCCCATGTCGGCGGCGGTGCGACACCGAAATTGCCGAAGAACGGGGCGAGGGGCAGCTCCTGCCCCCAGGGAAGTTTTGCGACGTTGCGCGCGCGGTCGAGCGGAATGTGGATGCGGCGAAACTCGGGGAAGTCCTCAGGGAGAGTGCCGAGCGTCGGGACCTGGAGATTCCAGCCCCAGTTGCAGCGCAGTTCGATGTTCAGGACGCGCACCTCGAGGACGTCACCGGGCTCGGCGCCTTCGATGTGGATCGGCCCGGTGAGAAGGTGCGGTCCTGGACCGCGAAACGTGCTTGCCAGCACATCCGCGTGTCCGGGCACCACGTCAAAGCCGAGTGACGGATCGGGCAGATCATCTGGCTCGCCGGAGAGCGTTTCGATTTTTACGCGGTCTCCGGGTGAGATCCGGAGCGCCGGCTTCAGCCGTCCATCCCAAAGTCCCCACTGAACGTTTCCGGGAGTGGATCGAAGAATGAAGTCCATGACTCGCCGTCACCTCCCTGCGGTGCTCGCAGCGATCGAAGAAGTCGAGGTCACGTGCTTGCCGAGGACCAGATAGACCAGGCCAGAGACCCCGATCCCGAACAGCCAGCTCAGATCGGCGCCGCCCAGGAAGTTGATCGAGATCGGCCCCTGGAGCGCACCGACCAGGCCGTCTTCCACCGACCATCCGGCAATGAGACCCGCAAAAAAGGCGATCATGCCGGCCCAGTTGATGTCGCCATAGGCGCTGGCTTCCGGCGAGCGATAGAGCTCGGCGACGTTGATCTTGCCCTTGCGCTTGATGAAGAAATCCGCGAGCACCACGCCGGCCCACGGGCTCATCCACAGCAGCAGGCTGATCATCCAGTTGTCGAACGCCTTGGCGAAAGACGGCGCGAAGATGAAATACAGCGTGACCAGATAGCCGGCGATGCCGACGATGACGGTGAGCCAGAAGCGCGAGAACTTGAGCCCCGCGCTCAGTGCCGCCAGTGTCGCCGAGTAGACGTTGAGGATGTTGGTGGCGATCGGGCCGTGCAGCACCATCAGCAGGACCAGGATGCTGACCGGGCCGCCGAACACCGCGCTGACCATTTTGGCGGGATCGGTGTCGAGCGTCGTCGAGGCGATGGTGGCGCCAAGAATGCCGAGCCAGACCGTTGGCACGAACATGCCGATGTAACTGTACCAGAACACGGACTTGGCAGGCACGTTTCTCGGTGCGAAGCGCGAATAGTCGGAAGCCCATGTAACCCAGGAAATGCCCCAGCCGACACCGATCGCCGTCGTGAGCAGGGTCAGCATCGCAAGGTGCGCACCGGGCGGCAGCGACGTTGCAAGTCCCCAATTGACGACACCGGGTCGGGTCCACGCCAGAATGCTCATCAGTACCATAATGGCGATGGTCGGCGGCACCGTGTATTTCTCGAAGGTGCGGATCGCGTAGAACCCGTAAACCCCGATCATGACCTGAGCGGCCATCACCACCGTGATGATAACGATCTCGATCAGCCAGGTGTCGGGAACGCCGAACTGGCCGAGGATGCCGATCGAAATCTTCACCGGGAAGTAGGTGTTCACGCCGATCCAGCCCAGCGTCATCACGAACATCAGGATGCTTGGCAGGTAGGCGCCGCGGACCCCGAACGCGGATCGGCTCAACACCATCTGGTTGACGCCGGTCTTGTGTCCCATCACCGTGAACGCGGCGAAGATGGCGCAGCCGACGATGTTGCCGATCACGATGACCGCGATCGTCTCCATCAATCCGAGCTTCAGGATGATGCCGAGTGCGCCAAGCGCCCAGTTGACCGGAGCGATGTTGGCGCCCGCCCAGATCCACATCTGCTGTGGTCCGGTCGAGTCCCGGTCTGCGTCGGGAATGGGCTCGATGCTGTGAATGTCAGCGCGAAGTTCGGAATCCGTCATGACGTCCCCCAATACGAAGCACACTTCGCATTGGCTGCAGCATAAATCGTGCCATTGGGTTCGGACTTGCCGGGCAGGGCTTGCGCTGCCGCGGGATGCAGCGCGCCTTGCACTGGATTGCCGCTGAGTTTTCAAGTGTGGGCCGGCCTCACGTGCCGTGCCGCCGCAGCATGTGTGAGACATTGCTTCGCTGTCTGGACGCATGAGAAGACGCTGAGGACGTTTGCGCCGGGAGCAGTGACGCGATGATAAATTGGGCAACCCAACTCAAAAGTGCAGCAGGCGGTCGCTCCGGCGGCTATTCAAATAGGGCAGCGGCGCTGTCGCGACTGGGGTTGCCGGCCACGATGCGCTGCATCATCTCGATGAACAGTGCCTGTTCGCGCTCACTGAGATCGCCGAGCGTCGCGCGGTGCGCCCTTCGCGCTGAGCCCTCGATCTTGACGAGCAGGGCGGCGCCTGCCGGCGTCAGCCGGCACAAGCGTGCTCGGCGATCGTTCTTGTTGACGGCGCGTTCGACCAGGTTCCGTGCGGCGAGGCGCTTCAGTGCGCCGGTCGTTGTGGTTCGATCGAGGGCGATATCGGCCGCCAAAGTCGTCTGATCGGCGGTCTCGCGGACCGCCAGCGCAGAAAGCAGGCTGTATTGCAATGGTGTGATTTCGAACTCGCCGCACGCCTCCTGAAAGAGTGCGACGTGAATCTGGTGCAGCCGCCGGATCAAGTAGCCGGGACGTTGGGACAATGGCCAGGGGCGGTGCTTGCCCCCGCTGCGACGTTTCTTTGCTTGCCGCAATGCGCGCTCTCCCAGCTTGGAACTCCGTCGCGCTTAGCTCGATTCGAGTGCGCTCGCTACCATCAGATCATGGCACGAAGTTTGCTTCTGTAAAATACGAAGCATGCTTCGTAATTCCGGGGCGGGGCAAACCGTCTGCGCGAAACAGAGGAGAGCGCCATGTCCGTCACTGCCAGCTTCGACCTTCTGCTGCGAGGCGGTCGCATGATCTGCCCGGCCTCCGGTGTGGACGGCATCAGGGACATCGCCATCCGAAACGGCAAGATCGCGGCCGTCGCGCCGGACATCCTGCCGAGCAGTGCCAGCGAGGTAGTCGATGTCAGCGGCAAGCTCGTGCTGCCCGGACTGATCGACACCCATGCGCATGTCTATCAATATGTCTCCGGCCGCTTCGGCATGAATGCCGACATGGTCGGCGTGCAATCGGGCGTAACGACGCTGGTCGATCAGGGCGGTCCGTCCTGCATGACACTGCCCGGTTTTCGCCATTTCATCGCGGAGTCCTCGGCCTCGCGCGTCTATGCGTTCCTGTCCGCGTATCTCGTCGGCGGGTTGGAGGGGCACTACTATCCGAAACTCTATAGTCCGGACGGTGTCGACATCGATGCGACCGTCAAATCGGCGATGGCCAATCTCGACATCGTGCGCGGCATCAAGGCCCATGCGGAGATCGGCGGCTTTGCGCGCTGGGGAATCCGCGTCATCGAGATGGCCGCCGAGATCGGTCGCCGTGCCGATCTTCCCGTCTATGTGCATTTCGGCCAGCTCTGGGGTTTGCCCGAGAGCGGCGTCAATGGCGAAGATGCGGACACCATCCTGACCCGCGTGATCCCGCTCTTGCGTGAAGGCGACATTCTCGCGCATCCCTTCACGCGCCATCCCGGCGGCTTCGTCAACCGCGAGGGCGAGGTGCATCCGGTGATCCAGGCGGCGCTCGATCGCGGCCTGAGGGTTGACGTCGGTCACGGCAGCCACTTCTCGTACCGGCTTGCGAAGAAGGCGATCGCGGCCGGCATCATTCCGACGACGCTCGGGGCAGACATTCACGGCTACAACACGCATGTGCCCGCGCCGGCCGGGACCCCCGACCAGCACGAGGATGAGGAAAACCACCCCTTCGCCGGGCAGGCCAAGTTCAGCCTGGTACAGGCTATGAGCTCGATGATGGCGCTTGGCTTGTCGCTCGAGCAGGTGGTGCCGATGGTCACCTCCAATCCGGCCAAGATGCTCGGCCGCAGCGAAGAGATCGGCGCTCTCAAGGTCGGCCGGGATGCGGACATCTCCGTTCTCACGGAGAAGAACGGCCGCTTCGCCCTCAAGGACAACGAGAAGAACGAGGTGATCGCCGAGCGTCTGCTTCAGCCGGCGTTCTGCCTGCGCGCCGGTACGCGCTTTGACGCCGTCGCGCCGATCCTGCCGCAGGCCGTCGCGGCGTAGCGCGCGGTGAAGGAGGACGCCGGCGTGCGCAACGAGCGAGAGTTTCCTTCTGGCAGGTCCAGGCAGGGCGTGGGCGCACGGCTGCCGCGGAAGGAAGACGATCGGCTGATGCGTGGCCGCGGCCAGTTCGTTGCCGACATTCGCCTCGCTGGCCTCCAGGACGTCGCGTTCGTGCGCAGTCCGCTGGCGCATGCGCGAATCCGAGGCATCCACGTGCCCGAGCGCTACCGCGGCAGCGTATTTTCGGCAGCGGACCTCGTCGGCGTCAATCCGATCCGCGCGGTATCGGAACTTCCTGGCTTCAAGATTTCGGAACAGCCGGTATTGGCCACCGGCAAGGTGCGCCAGGTCGGCGAACTCGTCGCTATGTGTGTCGCACCAACGCGCGCCGAGGCGGAGGACATCGCGGCTGCCGTGATGCTCGACCTCGAGGAGCTGCCCGCCGTGTACGACATGCTGAAGGCGCGCGAGCCGGGCTCGGCCCTGGTGCATGAGCATTGGGGCGACAACGTCTTCCTCGAGACCAACTATGAGGTCGACATCTCCGCCGCGCTGGACGCGCCGATCAAGGTGACGCGCGAGATTTCGACCGCGCGGCAATGCATGTCGCCGCTCGAGGGCCGCGGCGTGGTCGCGACCTTCGACCGGCGGCTCGATCAGCTCACGCTGCATTCCGCGGCTCAGATGCCGCACATCACGCGCAGCGGTCTCGCCGAATGTCTTGGCATGGAGGAGGGCCGGATCCGCGTGATCTCGCCCGATGTCGGCGGCGGATTCGGGCATAAAGGAATCTTGTTGCCCGAAGAGGTCTGCCTGTCCTGGCTGACGATGCGGCACGGCCATCCCGTGCGCTGGACCGAGGATCGCCGCGAGCATCTCGTTGCCAGCTCCAATTGCCGCGAGCACCATTACAGGATCACGGTCTATGCCGATCGGGACGGCACGTTGCGCGGCATCGATTGCGAGGCGACCGTGGATTCCGGCGCCTATTCTTCCTATCCGTTCTCGGCCTGTCTCGAGGCCGCGCAGGTCGCGAGCATCCTGCCCGGCCCCTATCGGATGCCGGCCTATCGCTGCCGCACCTTCTCGGTCGCCACCAACAAATGCCCGATTCTGCCCTATCGCGGTGTGGCGCGCACCGGCGTGTGCTTTGCGCTGGAACTAATGCTCGACCTCGTGGCGATCGAAGCCGGTCTCGAGCCCGGCGACGTGCGGCTGCGCAACTTGGTGCGGCCGGAACAGATGCCGTTCGACAACATTACGAAGAAGCATTTTGACAGCGGTGACTATCCCGAGGCGATGCGGCGCGCGCTGGCCGCGATCGACATCGACGGCATTCGCGCGCGCCAGCGTCGAGGGCACGGCGACGCCGATAGCCGCCGGATCGGCGTCGGCGTCTCCATCTATTGCGAGCAGGCCGCGCACGGCACGTCGGTCTATTCCGGCTGGGGCATTCCGATGGTGCCGGGCCATGAGCAGGCATCGGTACGGCTGACGCCGGACGGCCGCCTCGAGCTGCGCGTCGGCGTGCATTCGCACGGGCAGGGCATGGAGACGACGCTCGCCCAGGTCGCGCATGAGATGATGGGAATAGACGTCGCAAAGGTGCGTATTATCCTCGGCGACACCGCGATGACGCCTTATTCGACCGGCACCTGGGGCTCGCGCTCGATGGTCATGGCGGGCGGTGCGGTGGCGGCCGCCTGCCGCGAGCTCGGCGAACGTGCCAGGCGCATCGGCGCCAAACTGTTGCAGCATGATCCGGCCTCGGTGGTGTTGCAGAACGGCGAGGTGCGCGGCGTCAATGGCAGCGTCAGCCTCCAGGCGATCGCTCACACCTGGTATCGCCGCCCGCAGGATCTGCCGGCCGACGTCGATCCGGGCGGACTGGAAGTAACCCAGGGCTACAAGCCCGTCCGCGACAGCGGCACCTTCAGCTACGCCGCGCATGCCGCCGTCGTTGCGGTCGATCCCGATCTCGGCGAGGTCGAGATCCTCGATTACGTGATCGTCGAAGACGGCGGCGTGCTGGTCAACCCGATGGTCGTCGACGGCCAGATCTATGGCGGTCTCGCCCAGGGGATCGGCACCGCGCTCTACGAGGAAATGCCGTTCGATGCGTCCGGCCAGCCGCTGGCGACGACGCTGGCCGACTATCTGCTTCCCGGCGCGACCGAGGTTCCGGCGGCGCGGATCGACCACATGGAGACGCCATCGCCCTACACGCAGTTCGGCGTGAAAGGTATCGGCGAGGGCGGCGCGATTGCGCCGCCTGCCGCGATCGCCAACGCCGTCAACGATGCGCTGCGGCCGCTCGGCGTCGAGATGATGCAGTCGCCGATCACGCCACGTCGCGTGGTTGAGGCCGTGCTGGCCGCGCGCGCCGCCGAAAGGACCGCGGCATGAAACCCGCGCCGTTCGGCTATGAGCGTCCACGCGACCTCAACGCGGCGCTGTCGATGCTTGCAGCGGCGAACGGATCGGCGAAGATCATCGCGGGCGGCCAGTCGCTCGGGCCGATGCTGAACTTGCGGCTGGTGCAGCCGGAACTGGTCGTCGATATCTCCGGCCTTGCCGACCTCAAGCAGGCGGAGTTTTGCGGCGACGAGCTCGTGCTCGGGGCCTTGATCACGCATGCCGATATCGAGGATGGACGCACGCCCGATGTGACGCGTGGCGCCATGCGCGGCGTTGCCGCCAACATCGCCTATCGCGCGGTGCGCAACCGCGGCACGATCGGCGGCTCGCTCAGCCATGCCGATCCCGCCGCGGACTGGGTCTCGGCGCTCGCGGCTCTGGGGGCGCGGTTGACGCTGCGCAGCCTCGCCGGCGCACGCACGCTGGCCATCGAGGCGTTCGTCGTTGGCGCCCTCGAATCGGCGCTGCACGCCGGTGAGATCGTCGAGGCCATCCGCGTGCCGGCGCGATCGGTCTCGGCGCATTGGGGCTATGCCAAGAGCTGCCGCAAGACCGGCGAGTTTGCCCATGCCATCGGCGCGGTCCTGGTCGATCCGACCGGCGCCACGGCCCGCGTCGTGATCGGTGCGATCGACACGGCGCCGATCGTCGTGACCGATGCAGCGGAGCTATTCGGCGGGCGGGTCGCCGCCGATTACAAGCAGCGTTTTGACGCCCGTGTCGCGGATGTTCTCCTTGCGAAGGCGGGCATCAGTGACGCCGTACAACGTCATATCCATGTCAGCGTGTTGAAGCGCGCCGTTGAAGAGGCCGCCGCATGAACATCATCGCCCTCAACGTCAACCGTCGTGCGGTGGAGGTGCTGGCGGAGCCGCGCACCAGTCTTGCCGATTTCGTCCGCGACAAGCTCGACCTGACCGGCACGCATCTGGGCTGCGAGCACGGCGTTTGCGGCGCTTGCACCGTGCTGCTCGACGGCGTGCCGGCGCGCTCCTGCATCACCTATGCCGTGGCCTGCCAGGGCGCCGACATCACCACGATCGAAGGCCTCGACGAGGACGAGGTCACGGCCGAGCTACGTGCCGCCTTCACCCGGGAGCATGCTTTGCAATGCGGCTATTGCACCCCGGGGATGCTGGTGTCGGCGCGCGACCTGGTGCTGCGTCTGCCGGATGGCGACGAGCGCCGAATCCGCGTCGGCCTGAGCGGTAATCTCTGCCGCTGCACCGGCTATGTCGGAATCGTGCGGGCGGTGCAGTCCGTGATCGAGGCCCGGCGCGCGCGCAATATCGCGCCGCAAGCCGGCGGTGGTCGGAGCTGCCTTGGCCCCGCGGGCTCGGGGCGAGCCGCACCCGGTCGAAACGAGCAGCCGCTTCGGCTCGCGCGGCAGGAGTTCGCGCCGGCATTGGACGGTGTCGCCCCGGGCGTCATTCCGGACTTCACCCCTGCAACTGTTCTGGAGCAGCGCTTCACGCTGCCGCATGCGCCGGCGAAGGTGTTTGCGATGTTCGATGATATCGTGGGCGTCGCAGCCTGCCTGCCCGGCGTGTCGCTGACGGCGCCACCGAGCCCGGAGCGCGTTGTAGGCGCGATCCGCGTCAGGCTCGGGCCGATCGCGGCGGCCTTCGAGGGGGCCGCGCGCGTCGAACGCGATCCTGCGACGCTCTCAGGCCGCATCATTGGCATCGGCACCGACCGGCGCAGCCACTCGGCGACGCAGGGAGAAATCCGCTATCGCCTCGTGCCGGTCGATGATGGCACGGCGACCGCGGTCGAACTGTCGATCGGCTACACGCTCACGGGAATGCTGGCCCAGGTCGGTCGTCCCGACCTGGTGCGCGATCTCGCCAGACGTCTGATTGCGGACTTCGCCGGCAATCTCGACCGCCACATGTCGGGTGCGCCGCTGCGCGAGGTGGCTCCGGCGGAGCTCAGCGGCTTGTCGATCATCTTCGATGTCTTGCGCGCCCGGGTCGCGCGCGTCTTTGGCCGCTTCTTCGCCAGCCGGGGCGGAGCGGGATGACGGATCGGCGCGTTCGCGCAGCGCGGAGCGACGAAGCTTGGACTGCCTAGGGATCAACAGCGTGGGATTTGGAGAGACAGAATGACACGAGCACTCGGACTTGTTCCGGCAGTCGCGCTGGCGGCAGCCCTGTTCGGTAGCGCGGCGGAGGCGCAGACCATCAAGATCGGCATCAACGAACCGCTCACCGGCGCGTTCGCGGCGTCCGGCACCTACGTCGTCAATGGTGCCAAGATCGCGGCCGACGAGATCAACGCCAAGGGCGGTGTTCTCGGTAAGAAGATCGAGCTCGTGATCGAGGACAACAAGAGCAACCCGACCGAAGCGGCCGCCGTTGCGGAGAAGCTCATCACCAGCGACAAGGTGCCGGTCCTGATGGGCGCCTGGGGCTCGAGCCTGACGCTGGCCGTGATGCCGAAGCTGATGGAATATGAGACGGCGATGGTGGTGGAGACCTCGTCCTCGGGCAAGATCACGACGACCGGCAATCCCTTCATCTTCCGCATCTCGCCGCCCTCGGCGGTCGAGGCCGCCGCGTTCAAGGGGATCGTCGACAAGCTCGCTCTGAAGAAGGTCGACTTCCTCGTCATCAACAACGACTGGGGCCGTGGCACCGCCGAGGACTTCAGCAAGATGATGAAGGACAAGGGCATCAGCATCGGCCTTGTCGAAACCATGGACCAGGGCGCGCAGGACATGAGCGCCCAGCTTTCCAAGATCAAGAGCTCGGATTCCGAGACGGTCATCGTCACGACCGCGGTCGACCAACTGACGCTGATCTTCAAGCAGGCCGCGGCGCTGGGGCTGAAGAAGCGCATCATCACCACCGGTGGATCGCAGAATCCGGACCAGATCATCGAGCAGGCCGGAGCCGCCGCCAACGGCACCATGCACCTGACCACCTTCCTGCCGTGGTTCCCCGACAAGACGCCGAATCCGGAAGCGACCAACTATTTCATCTCCGAATGGAAGAAGCGCGGCTTCGAGTTCGCCGGCTGCACCGAGAGCTTCCGCGGCTATGACGGCATCCGCACTGCGGCGGCCGCGATCGAGAAGGCGGGCAAGGCCGAGCCCGCGGCGATCAAGGCGGCGTTCTGGGACATCAAGGTGAAGGGGCTCAACGGCGACATCGTATTCCGCAAGTCCGGTCCCGAAGGCAAGGAGAGCGGGCAGAGCCAGCCGAACGTCTATCTCATCGAGATCAACGACGGCAAGGTCGAGATGAAGACGCTCTGACGTCGACCAATCCCGGGCGAGGGCGGCGCATGGCGGCCCTCGCTCATATACGGGTCAGTCAGGAATAGCCTTGAGCGAATTTCTTCAGCATCTGGTCAACATGCTCGTGCTCGGCGGCACCTATGCGCTGCTCGGCATCGGGCTCACGCTGATCTTCGGCATCATGAACGTGGTCAACTTCACGCATGGCGTGCTGTACACGTTCGGCGCCTACATCATGTTCATCGTGGTGCAACAGCTCGGACTGAACTTCTTCCTCGCGCTGCCCGTCGCCGTGCTGGCCGGGTGGCTGCTAGGTGCGGCCATCGAGCTGACGTTGTTGCGGCCCCTGCGGGGCTCCGACATCGACACCACGATGCTGGTGATGATCGGGGCCTGGATCGCGATGCAGTCGGGCACGTTGTGGATCTGGGGCGGCGTCGCGAAATCGGTGGCAACGCCGTTTCCGGAGGCCCCCCTGGTGCTCGGACCGGTTTCGGTGTCCTGGCTGCGCCTGTTCGTGCTGGCGGCGGCGGCATTCTTGATCCTGGTCACGTATCTCCTGATCAACCGGACCCGACTTGGCCGTGCAATGAGGGCAACGTTTCAGGATCACGACACGGCATCGCTGATGGGGGTCAATGTCGACCTGATCTACACCTCGACCTTCGCGATCGGCTCCAGTCTTGCAGCTGCCGCAGGCGCGCTGCTCGGGCCGGTTTACGTGATCTTTCCGCAGATGGGCGATCTTGCCGCTGTCAAGGCCTTCGCCATCGTCATCCTCGGCGGCCTCGGCAACATCACTGGAGCGGTCATCGGCGGCTTCATCCTGGCTTTGGCCGAGGAGCTTGGCGCCGGCTATGTCTCCTCCGGTTATCGTGACGCCATGGGCTTTGTGATCATCATCGCGGTTCTGATCTTCAAGCCAACCGGCCTGTTCGCGCGCGCGGAGCGCGTCGGATGAGGGCAGCTGTAACGATCTTCGCGGTCGCAGCACTTGCCTCGGTGCCGCTCTGGCTGCGTGATCCCTATCTCCTGAACGCGCTGATCACGACCGGAATCTTCGTCATCGGCGCGATGAGTCTCAATCTGCTGCTCGGCTTCACCGGCCAACTGAGCCTCGGTCACATCGCCTTCTTCGGCATCGGCGCCTATGTCAGCGCGCTGACATCGCTCGGCTTCGAAATCGGACTGCCCGGGGGCTTCCGGCTGGTTCATGAGCCCTGGCCGCCGATCCTGGGATTCGTGCTCGCGATCCTGATCGCCGGATCGTGCGGCTATTTCGTCGGGCTGCTCTCATTCCGTGTCCGTGGTGCTTATTTCGTCATCGTGACGATCTCCTTTGCCGAGGTCGTCCGGCTGGTCGCGTTGAATTGGGTCGAGCTGACGCAAGGCCCGTTGGCACTGACCAACATTCCCTCGATTGCGCTCCCTTTGGCTGGCCTTGGCGAGCTGACACTGCGCACCAAGATGCAGAACTATTACCTCGTGCTGGTCGTGGGGCTGATCGCCTATCTCCTGATCGCGCGCCTCGTTCATTCGCATTTCGGCCGGGCGATGCGCGGGCTGATGGAGAACGAAACGCTGGCAGTCTCGGTCGGCATCGACGTGACCAGGACGCTGACGCTGGCAGCGGTGATATCGGCCGCGATCGCAGGCGCAGCCGGCAGCCTCTATGCCCACTATATCCGGATCATCGATCCCGAGGTGTTTGCCTTCATCAACACCGTCACCATGGTGATCATGGTCGTCAGTGGCGGCAAGGGCTCGCTGGTCGGCCCCGTCGTCGGCGGCCTGATCTTCGGGCTGCTGCCGGTCGCGCTGCGTCCGATCATGGCACCTGAAGCGCAGTGGATTGCCTATGGCGGCGCGCTGATCGCCATTCTGTTCGTGCTGCCGCGCGGCATCGTGCCGTCGCTCGCCCAGCGCTTTGCCGGGAGACGGAGCGGGAAGACGGCGCTGGCGCCGATCGGGCTCACCGACACCGGTGTCAAGGAGCGCGTGTGATGACGGTGAGCGCCGTTGCCATGACGATCGAGCAGGTTGCGGTGCGCTTCGGCGGGTTGGTCGCGATCTCCGACATGAGCTTCACGGTGGGGGAGGGCGAGATCGTCAGTCTGATCGGGCCCAACGGCGCCGGCAAGACTACGGCATTCAACGTCATGACCGGTTTCCTGGAGCCCAGCGCAGGGCGCGTCACCTATCGCGACACCACGCTCAACGGATTGAAGCCGCATCAGATCGCGGATCTCGGCCTGATCCGGACGTTCCAACGCACCAGTGTTTTTCCCAATGACACGCTCTACGACAATCTCCTGATCGGGTTGCATCGTCAGGGCAAGGTCCGGCTGGTCGATGCGATTCTCGGACTGCCGCGTGCGCGCGCCGCGGAGCGCAAGCTGCGACGGCGCGCAGGCGAGCTGATTGAATGGGTTGGCCTCGAACGCCGCGCCCACGATCCGGCCGGGTCGCTTTCCTATGGCGAGCAGCGTCTGGTCGGCGTCGCGCTGGCGCTCGCTGCGGAACCCTCGATGCTCCTGCTGGACGAACCAGTCTCGGGCATGAATGCTTCGGAGACGCACCGGTTCGTCGAGCTCATCCGAGGCATCCGCGACCGCGGCATCACGATCCTGCTGGTCGAGCACGACATGCCGATGGTGATGACTGTCTCGGACCGCATCGTGGTGCTGAACTACGGCCGCATCATCGCCGAGGGGACGCCCGAAGTGATCCGCAACGATCCGGCCGTGATCGAGGCCTATCTCGGACATGGGGCGGGGCGTGCTTGAGATCCGCGACATGGTGTGCGGCTATGGCGGCGTCACCGCGCTGCGCGGCATTTCGCTCGACGTGAAGGCCGGCCAGTTGGTTGCGCTGATCGGCGCCAATGGCGCCGGCAAAAGCACGACGCTGCGCGCGATTTCCGGACTGGTGCCGCCGCGCTCTGGGCAGATGCGTTTCGAGGGCCTCGACATCACGGGAGCCAAGCCGCCACGCGTCCTGGCGAGCGGGATCGCGCATTGCCCGGAAGGGCGGCGGGTGTTTCCGCACATGAGTGTCGAGGAAAATCTCGACATGGGAGCTTACTTGCGGAGCGGTTCCGGCGAGATCGCGGCCGATCGCGATCGCATCTACGCGGAATTTCCGCGGCTTGCTGAGCGGCGCCGGCAGGCGGCCGGCACGCTGTCCGGCGGGGAGCAGCAGATGCTCGCGATCGGGCGTGCGCTGATGTCGCGGCCGCGGCTGATCATGTTCGATGAGCCATCGCTCGGGCTGGCCCCCAACATCGTCGAGCGGACCTTTGCGATTATCCGCCGCATTCGCGATACCGGCACCACGGTGCTCCTGGTCGAGCAGAACGCGTTCGCCGCGCTCGAGATGTGCGATCATGCCTACCTGCTCGAGAACGGCCGCATCGTGCTGTCCGGGGCCGGCGCTGAGCTGATCGAGAACGAACATGTGCGGAAGGCCTATCTTGGTGGATGATGCGACGGTCCGCCCAGACGAGTCGGGGTGGATTGCGGTCTGTGAGCTGGATCGGCTGAAGGCAGAGACGATCGTTTGCGTGCGCGTGGCCGGGCTCGACATGCTCGTGATCTGGAACGATGGCGAGGTCACAGCCTGCGAGCGCGCGTGTCCGCACGAACAGGCTGATCTCGGCCTTGGACAGGTGGCGGCGCGACGCCTGTCTTGTCCCCGTCACGCAGCATCGTTCGATTTGCGCGACGGCTGCATCTCTTCGGGCTGGTCAAGTCCGCCATTGCGGCTCTATCCGGTCCGGGTCACGGGAGAGCAGGTCCGGATTGATGCGGGGGCGGGACAGTCAGGGTGATGATGGCATTCTGCCCCTGTTTTGCCCAACGAGTCAAAGCCATGCGCGAGGTGGATTTGCCTTCAGAAACAAGGGGCATTCTACTGTGCATGGGGTTGTTTTCGCGTTTTTAATCCAGCAACCGGCGGGCAGCGTCCACCAGAATGCCGTCAGAGCGTCGCAGCGCCTCGAGGATGGTGAAATGGTCGGCGCCTGCGATCGGGATCAGCTTGCCAGGCGCCTTTGCGGCCGCGCGCTTGTCGTGGAAATTGATTGAATCGAGCACGAGTGCCGGAAGCTCGGCGCTGCCGTAGGCTATGTCGAGCCGTTTCTGCCTCACGGGCAGACGAAGCGGCGACAGCGCGGCGATTTCTTCATCCGTCAGCTTCAGCGCATTGTTCAGCCCGGTATCGCGGATCGGCGCGAGATCGTAGACGCCTGATATCGCCAGTCCCGCACGCACGCGCGGATGGTCCAGCGCCATCGCAACGAGGTGGGCGCCCGCGGACCAGCCCGAGAGCACTATCGGTCCGGAGATTCCGTAAGATGCGCCGTGCTCGGCGAGCCAGTCGAGCGCCCGGGGGATTTCGACAACGATGTCGGTCAGGGAAACCTCGGGCGCCAGCGAATATCCGGGAATGGCGACCGACCAGCCATGCGCGGCAACGCCTTCGACGAGCATGGCGAACAGCTCTCGGGAATTGCGCTGCCAATAGCCGCCATGCAGGAAGACTAGGCAGGGAGCATCATGCTTCGCAGCAGGATAGAGGTCGATCTTGTTTTTCGTCCGCTCGCCGTAAGGCAGATCGAGGTGGGATTTCAATGTGTCCCGCAGCCGCCCCGAAGTTTCGTTCCGCTCGGCGATCAGGGCTGCACTGTTCTTGACGGCCGCGTTATTGTCATAGGCAGCGTCGCGATCCGCTTGGGAAAGCTCCGACCAGTTCGGACGCGGATCGAGCAGCGGATGTGTCAAACGGGTGTCATCAACCATAGATTCTCCGGGCCGGCACTCGGCGGCTTCCGACGGCTCGTCCAAGTTGAGCCGGCCGTTCACCGTCTATTGAGGTGTTGGACCATCCGCGCCGAATCTGGACCCAGATAGTTCGCGTTACAGCACGTGTGACCGACGGTGCTCTCTCCTGAGTGCCACAAATCTCATTCCAGTTGAACATCAATTGAAGGAAATGCCGCATCGCTTCAAACAGTCGGCCGTGAAGTACAGACTCATTGCGATTTGACGGCAAATCTGAGCAGTCGGTCCGTGGCGTGCAGAGGTTCGGGGGCAGACGTTCCATTCGCCGGGCTTCAAAGCGGTGAACTCTCAAGATTCGTCAGCAAAGCGCGCTGGAACGGGTCCACAGGTCTATCAAGAGGACGATCCCGCTAGCTGGGCTATGGAAGCTCACGAGGAAGAACGCAGACGCCGGTCCTGGACGAATTCAATAATCGCAAACATAACGATCACGACGATGAGGACGACGACTGACGCCGCGGCGATGATCGGGCTGACCTGAAGAAGGATCCCGTCCCACATCTGCTTGGGCAATGTCGTCTTGATTCCGCCGCCGATGAAGAGCGCGACGGTCAGTTCTTCGAAGGATTGCAGGAATCCGGTCACGAAGCCGACCGCCAGCCCGCTCGCGACGAGCGGAAGTGTGATGCGCCAGAAAGCGCGCAGGCGTCCCGCCCCGAGCGTCAAGGCCGCCGCATCTAGCTTCCAATCATATCCCTTGAAGGTCGCCAGCATCACCATGAATACGACCGGCATGGCGATGACGGTGTGGCCGATGATGATGCCAACGTCGCTCGCCACCAGTGATATCCGCGCGAACAGGTAGAAGAGGGCGATCGCGATCACGATCGATGGAACCATCATCGGAGACAAGCACAGCAGGAACACGGCGCTGCCGAGCCGGCTGCGCGTCCGTGCGACGCCGAGGGCTGCCGTCGCTGCGATCAGCAATGTAATCGCGGCGGCCGCAAACCCGATGCTGAAGGATCGGATCATTGCGCCGAGCCAAAGCGGTGAAGCGGCAAACTGCTCGAACCAGCGAACGCTCCAGCTTGGCGGCGGGAAAGACAGAAAGGTGGATCCCGTGAATGCCATCGGAATGAAGGCAATAATCGGAACCAGCAGGATCGCAATCATCGTCCAGGCATAGACCGAGAGAAGGGTACCGCCGCGAAGGCCGCGGATATTGCGTTTCCAGGTCTCTTCGACGAGTCCACAAATCAGTCCCACGAGATTGACGACGGCAAGCCCCACGCGCCGCACGAGGCTATCCGGGCGCGTGGGTCGATCGCCATCATTCGTCGCTGAAGAAAGGCCGAAGATCCTGTCATAGACGAAGCAGGTGGCGATCGTGGAGATCAACAGGATCGCGGCCAACGCGCTGCCGAGCTGCCAGTTCTGCAACTCGTTGATCTGCAGGATGACCAACTGCCCGATCATCGTATCCCTGGGGCCGCCCACCAACGCAGGCGTGATGAAGAAGCCGAGCGAGGCGACCAGGACCAGAAGGCCGGCCGCGGCAACACCGCGCATCGAGAGCTGGAAGAACACCTGCCAGAACGCCCGCGCGCTGTTGGCGCCCAAGGTCGACGCAGCCATCATCAGGCGACGATCGATCTGGTTCATCACGGGTAGCATCGTCACGACCGCGAGCGGCAGCAAGGTGTGCACCATGGCAAACACGACCGTCGTGCGGCTGAAGAGCAGCTGGTCGCCGCCCTTGATGCCGATCGCGGCCATGGTTTTTGCCATGATTCCGTTGCGTCCGAGCAGGACGAGCCAGGAGAAGTTCTTGATCAGCGCACTGGTCCAGAACGGCAGCAGCACGAACAGCGCCGCTATTCGCTGCTGCCGCGGTGGTTTTCGTGCGAGCCAATAGGCCAGGGGATAACCGAGCCCGACGCACAACGCGGTCGTCCAGAGCGCGACCGAAAAAGTCGTCGATAGCACGGCTAGGTAGGGGCCTCCGTTCCAGATCCTGGTGAAGGCCGAGAGGGTTGCCGCGCCCGTGACCTTGTCGACGAAGCTCAGCGACAGCATCTGAGCCGTCGGCACGATCAGAAACACGGCCAGGAACGCGAGGCCGGGCAAGGCGAGCCACAACGGATCGAGCTTTAGCTTCCGGCGCCTCGGCCGGTCGGCGATTCCGAGAGAAGCGATCTCGGCCATCGGTCAGTACCTCTGTTCGATCCGTTGCAGGGGCTGGCTAAGCGCGCTTTGCGGCCGGCGATGTCAGCTCGGACGCGACGTAGCGATTTTCCGGACGTGACAAGCCCAGGTGTTCCCGTAGCGTGCGTCCCTCATAGTCCCGGCGGAAGACACCGCGGCGCTGCAGCTCTGGCACCACCTTCTCGACGAAATCAGAGAGCGTGCTCGGCAGGGCGACGAATGAGATCATGAAACCGTCGCAGGCGCCGGCCTCGATCCAGTTTTCCATGTGATCGGCGATTTGCTTGACGGTACCGCAGAAGGTCGCCTTGTTGCGATTGTAGCGCTTCGCGATCTCGCGCAAGGTCAGACCCTGACGGATTATGCCGGCGATCTCGTTGAAATAGGCCTGGTGGTGATTGGATGACGTCGGAACTCGATGTTTCGGCACCGGCTCATCCAGCGGCAGATCCGAGAGGTCTGTTTCGAGGTCCATCCCAAGCCGCATCACGGCGACGTCGGGATGAATGAGCTCCTGCCAGCTATCGAGCTTGTCGCGGGCTTCCTGCTCGGTCTCGCCGATCACGACCGAAATACCCGATGCGATCTTCAGATCATCCGGCCGACGGCCGAACTTGCCCATCCGCTCCTTCAGGTCGCTGTAGAACGACTTGGCGCCATCGAGATCGCCGCTCGATCCGAACACCACTTCGGCGTATTCGGCTGCGAAATCCCTGCCGGTATCGGACGCGCCAGCCTGGATGATGACCGGCCGGCCTTGCGGTGAGCGTTCGATGTTGAGGGCGCCGTGCACGGTGAAATATTTGCCCTTGTGATCTAGCAGATGCTGCTTCTCGGGCAGGAAACTCAGGCAGCTTGTCTTATCGTAGACGAAAGCGCCGTCTTCCCATGTATCCCACAGCGCTTCGACGACATCGACGAATTCCTTTGCCTTGGCGTAGCGGTCGGCATGCGGGGGAAGACGGTCGAGGCCGAAATTGCGCGCCGCGTAGTCGTTGGCAGAGGTCACGACGTTCCAGGCGGCCCGGCCGTACGAGATGTGATCCAGCGAGGCGAACTGCCGGGCCAGATTGTAGGGCTCGAAGAAGCTCGTGGAAGCCGTCGCGCCGAGGCCGATATGCGTGGTGGCGCCAGCGATTGCCGAGAGCAGGGTGATCGGCTCCAGCACGTTCATGAACAGGGGAGAGCGGCTCCAGACCTTGAGGTTCTCGGTCCGCGCCGCGGGGGTGTCGGCGATAAAGAAGAAGTCGAACTTGCCGCGTTCGGCCAGTTGCGCCATCTCGCGGTAATAGTCGATATCGGTCGAGGCGTGCGGCCGTGCCTCGTCCATCAGCCAGGATGCCGCGTGCGATCCGTTGGCATGAATCAACGCGCCGACCACCATCTGCTTCTTCTTGCTCATGACCATCCCTCGATGTTTCTTTGCATCATCGCCTGATGCCGTGCGTCAGCGCTTTCCGCCCGTCAGCAGCCATTCCTGGAAACGATCGGAGACCGCAGCGTAGTTCTTGCCCCAATAAGCGTAGTCGCGCACGGTGAGACCGGCGAGATTGTCCGGCAGCGTCGGCAGAATCTTCGCGCGCTCCGGCGCGATGAACTTGTAGGCCTTCAGGTTGCTCGGACCGTTCGCGACGATGCTCGAATAGGCCGCCTGCCGTTCCGGCTGCATGCAGAATTTGATGAAGTCGCGTGCCTGCTTGAGCTTCGACGTGCCGAGCGGGATCGACCAGCCGTCGATGGAATAGAGCCCCTTCCAGACGATGTTGACGGGTGCACCGCCATCGATTGCGGCAAAGGCGCGGGCCGACCACGTATCCGCCATATCGACTTCGCCGCTCTGCAGGATCTGGGTGTTCTGGGCGCCACTCGTCCACCAAACCGCCACATCCGAGCGAAGCTTGTCCAGCTTGGCGAAGGCGCGATCGATATCCAACGGATAGAGATCCTTCGGTGCCACGCCGTCGGCCAGCAGCGCCGATTCCATCACGCCTTTCGGATTGCGGTAGAGGCCGCGGCGTCCCGGAAACCTGGCGGTGTCCCAGAAGTCCGCCCAACCGGTCGGCGCCTCTTTCTTGTAGACGTCGGTGCGATAGGCCATGACAATGCCGTAAGCCGAAAAGCCGAACCAGTTCGGCATCAGCGCGCCGGGAATGAGGTCATCATCCGGGCCCTTGGAGATATCCAACGGCTCGAGATAGTTCTTGTCCGAGGTCAGGCGTGCCACGTCGTCGGGCGTCACCATGCAGACATCCCAGATCTTGCTGCCGGTATCGACGACCAGCCTGAACTGGGTCACCGGGTCGGATTCATGGGCGACGCCTTCAACGCGAATGCCGCTGGCTTTCTCGAATGGATCGTAGAAGGCGGTCCGTAGCGCCTGTCCCGGCGCGCCGCCGACGTCGGCGACGGTGATCTGCTCCGCCCCGCTGGCCCGTCCGCTCCAGACAGCCGGGAGTGCAATGCCCGACGCAGCCGCGCCGGCAGCCTTCAGAAGCTTGCGTCGCGTGATCGTGGTGATGGCAGACATTTATTGTTCTCCGTGATACACGTGTCGGTTTCCGCAATCGAAAGCTGCGTGGCGGCGCTCGCAGGCCTTGCTCATGTAATCGCCGCGGCCGAGCGGCCCTCGAGCAGGCGGGCCTGTTGGCGGTCCCAGCGCAGGAAGACATTTTCGCCGATCGCAACCGGCGGCAAACCGGCGCCACGGCGTACGGTCAACACGGTGTCGCTGGGAAGCCGGACCAGAAGTCTCGTCTCCGAGCCCGCATAAATGCTCTCCTCGATGCGGCCGGACAGGAAGCTGTCATCATTCTTGCAGAGCAGGAGCTTTTCAGGGCGGACGACCAGTGCGGCCTGTTCGCCCATCGGCGCGGAGCAACCGTCGGGCAGCGGCAAGACGCCATCGGCAGTTTCGATGCGACCGCCTGCGGCGACGGTCCCGTAGATCAGGTTTGATGCACCGATGAAGTCGGCGACAAACGTGTTGGCGGGCCGCTCGTAGATGTCCTCAGGCCTGCCTAACTGCTCGATCCGCCCGTCGTTCATCAGGCAGATGCGGTCGGCCAGCGCCAGCGCCTCCTCCTGATCGTGCGTCACGAAGATGATGGTCGCGCCGGTCTCCCGGTGCAGCCGCTTGATCTCGATCCGCATGCTATCCCGCAGCTTCTTGTCCAGCGCGGATAGCGACTCATCCATCAGGATCAGCGATGGCCGGTAAACGAAGCAGCGGGCAAGCGCCACGCGTTGCTGCTGGCCGCCTGACAGATCCCGGGGGAAGCGGCTGGCGAACTCCGACAGGCCGACCATTGCGAGCGTCGCCTCGACCCTGCTCCGCACTTTGTCTGCCGGCGTTCCGCGCATCTGCAGGGGAAATGCAACATTCTCCCGCACGGTGAGGTGAGGGAACAGCGCATAGTTTTGAAAGACAACGCCGATATCGCGCTTGTTGGCGGGATTGTCGGTCTCATCACGACCGTCGATGACAAGACGGCCGCTTGACGGCTCGACCAGCCCGGAGATGATCTGCAGCAGCGTCGTCTTCCCCGAGCCCGATGGGCCGAGAACGGCCAATAGCTCGCCGGCAACGACCTTCAATTCGAGCGGCTTGAGCACCATCGAGGTGCCGTACGCCTTCGCGATGCCACGGACATGCAGTTTGACCCGCGACGACTGCTGCGCGGGCTCACCTGCCGGAGTCTGATCGGATGCCACATCGTCGACCTCCGGACCGAGGTCATTACGCGCCAATCGCCACAACATCCGAAACGCATCGCTACGGCGGCTTCGAAGGGGTGGAAAGGCGCGGATCGCGTCCATTACAGGTCCTGTCGGGTCAACTTGCGCAAAGTAAGCCGTCCGGAGCCGCAATGTGTAAATTACGAAATCCGGGCCCTTTGCTTAGACGAGGCCTAATCGGCCGGAGTGCGGAATTATTGGGCGATGATTGACTATGCATTGATCTTTGCGCTCGATGCGGCGGCACTTGCAACTATAGCTTCACAGTAATCACCGGCCACGATTTTCCTATTTTACCCCATGGATCGAAGTCCGTAAATCTCAGCTGCCCCATTCGAGACGCCTTCAGATTCCTCGGAGCGACAGATGAACCACTCCGCCGCAGCGCCGGATGAACAGCAGCTCCGCATTGATCTCGCTGCGGCGTTCCGCATCATCGCCAGGCTCGGCATGCACGAGGCTGTCGCGAACCACCTCAGCGCCGCCGTTTCGGCCGACGGCCGAAAATTTCTGATGAATCCGAAGTGGCGCCATTTTTCCCGCATCAAGGCCAGCGATCTCGTGCTGTTCGATCTCGATGACGCGAGGGGTCTGAAGGACAGGCCCGATGTCGATCCGACTGCATGGGCGATCCATGGCCAGATGCACAAGCAACTGCCGCAGGCCCGGGTCGTGATGCATCTGCATCCGCCCTTTGCGACGACGATCGCGTCGCTGGCAGATCCGAGCGTCAGGCCGATCGATCAGAATACGGCGCGCTACTTCAACCGGCTCGCCATCGACGAAAGCTACGCCGGAATGGCCGACAGCGAGCAGGAGGGCGCCCGCCTGGCCCGGCTGCTCGGCAACAAGTCGCGGCTGATGATGGGGAATCACGGCGTGCTCGTTACCGCGAGCAGCATCGGTGAAGCCTTCGATGACATCTATACGCTTGAGCGCAGCTGTCAGATCCTTGTGCAGGCCTACGCAACCGGCCAGCCGCTCAAGGTTCTGCCCGACGAGGTCGCCGAAAACACCGCGCAGGATTGGGAGCGGATCACCGACTTCTCGATCGCTCATTTCGAGGAGATGAAGCGCATTCTTGATGCCGAAGATCCGTCCTACGCGCACTGAGCTGCGGCTGAGGCATGGACGCCTCGGAGCGCCGTGGTTCGGCTATCGCTAAGCAGGGCACCGGAAAGTTCGAGTTTTTCTTTGCTTGCCGACACGCGATAGTTCCAACCAGGCCACCGAGAAGACGAAACAGGAGCGGATATGATACGGACCGGTGAAGAATACAAAGCTTCCATTCGGGACAGCCGCGCCGTCTATATGAACGGTGAGAGGATCAAGGACGTCACCACTCATCCGTCGTTCAAGCCGCTGGTCGATATCCGCGCCCGCATCTACGACCTCCAGCATGACCCGGCGAGCCGTCACCTGATGACCTATAGGGAGGACGGCGAAATCCATGCCATTAACAACAAGCTGCCGTTGAGCCAGCAGGACTGGTGGGACAAGCGCCGCGCGACCGATACGGTGCTGGAAGATGTCGGCGGCGTGGTCACGCGCGTCGGCGACGAAACCGTCGGCGAAATGTGGTCACTGTTCGATGGACAGGATGTGCTCAACGAGGTGGACCCGCAGTTCTCGAAGAACATCCGCAACCATATCTTCAAGGTTCTCCATACCGATCCCTTTCATGTCTCGGCGAACACGGATCCCAAGGGCGATCGTTCGAAGGCGCCGCAGGACCAGGATCCGGACATGTTGCTGCATGTCGTCAAGGAGACCGATGCCGGCATCATCGTGCGCGGGGCGAAATACGAAACTGCCGCTGCCTACGCCAACCAGGCCTTCACCAAGCCGACGATCGCCAATTGGGGAGATGCCGCCTATTCGGACTATGCCGTCGGCTTCATTTGCGATCTTGGTTCACCTGGACTGAAGTTCATCTGTCGTACCGGCTTCGCCGGCCGCGCGCCGATCGACGACTATCCGCTGTCCAACCGGTTCGACGAGGTCGACACGCTCGTCGTCTTCGACAACGTCCTGATCCCCTGGGAGAACGTGTTGTTCTACCGGCACACCAAGGCCGCGGTGTTCATTCGTGCCACGCTGCATCGCTATTCGGCCTTTGCCTTCGTGCAGCGCAATCTCAAGCTCGCCGACATGCTGATCGGCGCGGCGCTTTTCAACGTCCGTCAGACCGGTCTTGAGAAGCAGCAGGCAGTGCAGGAGAAGCTCTCGCAACTCGCCATCTACCGTGAGGGTATCAACGCCCATCTCACCGCAGCGATTGCGCTGCCCGAGCGCAGTCCCGGTGGCCTGATGATGCCGAACCAGTCGCTGCTCTATACGGGACGCGTGCTGGCCTGCTCGCAGCTCCACGAGATGATGCATATCGCGCGCGAATTGTGCGGGGGGCAGATCTGCGTGACGCCGGACAAGGCGGCGTTCGACGATGCCGAGACAGGCCCGTGGCTCGAGAAGTTCTACACGATCAACGATCAGTGGGTTGCCGATGACAGGCGGCGACTGCTTGCCTTTGCGCGCGATCTCCTGAATTCGGACTATGGCGGTCATCGCCTGACGTTCCAGTTGTTCGCGCAATCGGCGCCGTTCGCGCATCTTGCCGCAGTCTATCGCAATTTCGATTGGGACGGTCCGCTGGACTTCGTCCGCAGGTCCGCAGGGCTGTCCAGAAAGGTCCTCGACGCGAAGGGCGTCCGGACCGGCGATCGCGCCGTGAGCCAATGGTTCGGTCAGGTCAGGGACGCCGCCGAATAACGCACGCAGAGGAGGTCTTTCGTGTCAGCCATCAGCTTGCAACAGGCCGCGCCGGACATTCGTGCGCAATTCCTTGATGGAATGAGCCGTGCCGCATTCTGTGTCAACGTCGTGACGACCGACGGCCCGGCAGGCCGCGCCGGTGTTACGGTCTCGGCAATGTCATCAATTTCCGCCGACGGCAACAGCCCGACGGTGCTGGTTTGCATCCATCACCAGAGCAAGACGGCGGCGGCGATCGTCGAAAACGGCGTGTTCTGCATCAACATTCTGCGCGACGATCAATCCAGCATCGCCGACTGCTTCGGCGGGCGCAAGCTCGAGAGTGCCGACAAGTTTGCTTATGGCAAATGGGTAGAGGGTGACACGCGGGCGCCGCGTCTGGCCGATGCGGTCGTGGCGTTCGACTGCCGCGTGCTGTCGGCCGAACGGGTCGGCACGCATCACATCTTCATCGGCGCAGTGGGCTCGGTGACAATGGGATTGGGCACGGCGTTGATCTACGCGGACCGCGCCTATGGCAAGGCTCAGCGCATCGTCTCACCCGAGCCAAAGTCACCATAACCGCCTGCGGCACGAGGTCGTGCCGCAGGTCAAGCCTTATCGCTCCAATGACCACCCGGGAGAACCCGATGACCCACACGCGCATCCGTAAGTTTAACACAAAGGACACCTATCCTGAGCAGAAGCTCGACAATGATCTGTGCCAGGCCGTGGTTGCCACGGGCAGCATTGTCTTTGTCCGCGGACAGGTCGGGCAGGATCTCGACACCGCGGTGAATGTCGCCATCGGCGATCCCGTCGGTCAGGCCGACAAGGCGATGGCCAACGTCAAGATGCTTCTGGAGGAAGCCGGCTCGCGGCTCGAAGACATCTGCAAGATCACCATCTACATCACCGACCCACGTTATCGCGAGCCGGTCTATCGCAAGATCGGTGATTACCTGAAGGGCGTCTTTCCGGTTTCGACCGGTCTCGTGGTGTCGGCGCTGGCACGGCCGGAATGGCTGGTCGAGGTCGACGTCACCGCCGTCGTTCCCGACAACCGATGAGGCCGACATGACGTTTTCTCTGACGGCCCGGTGTCCGGACACCGGGATGTTCGGAATAGTGATCTCGTCCTCCTCGCCGGCAGTTGCGGCACGCTGTGTTCATCTGCGCGCCAAAGCCGGCGCGGTCGCGAGCCAGAACATTACCGATCCTGCGCTGGGCCAGATCGGTCTCGACCTGCTGGCGCGGGGCCTGAGCGCCAGTGACGTTCGCGATGCGGTCGTCGCATCGACCCCCTTCATCGCATATCGGCAGCTTGCGCTTGTCGACGCAGTTGGGCGCGTGGCGTTCCACTCCGGCAGCAACACGCTCGGCAATCACGCCATCCATCTCGGCGATGGCGTGATTGCTGCCGGCAACTTGCTGGCCAATGACCAGGTGCCGGCCGCGATGGTCCAGAATTATCAGGCCACCGCCGGCAAGCCGTTTGCCACGCGGCTGGTCGCGGCCCTGCAGGCGGGGCTCGACCAGGGCGGGGAGGCCGGCCCGGTCCGCTCCGCGGGTCTTTGCGTGGTGCGAGATGTGTCCTGGCCGATTGTGGACTTGCGGGTCGACTGGAGCGACCGGCCGATCGCCGCGCTCGAGGAGGCCTGGACCTGCTATGAGCCCCAGGTCGAAGACTATATCCGGCGCGCGAGCAACCCGTCCGAAGCGCCCCGCTTTGGTGTGGCCGGTGAAAGTCGGATCTGAACGACCGATGGGCCGGTTCAGCCCGGTCAATCCTGCTATATTCAGGCCGAAGCAACGCAATCGGCGCCCATGCCGGCAAGAGGGTGTGGTCGCTATCGGCCAAGTTCAGCAGAGATGAATAGTACCACATGAGATACACGCTACGCCAGATCGAGTACTTCATCGCGACGGCTGAGACAGGAAGCATCACTCTGGCCTCCGAGCGCGTCAACATATCGCAGCCTTCGATCTCGACGGCGATCACGCATCTCGAAGAGGAGCTCGGAACCCAGCTTTTCATCCGTCGCCATGCGCAAGGGCTCTCGCTCACGTCGGCCGGCCGGCTTTTGCTGGTCGAGGCAAAGCAACTGATCGAACAGGCCGAGCATGTCTATTCAGTCGCCTCCGAGGTCGGGGAGCGCGTCCGTGGACAATTGTCGCTGGGCTGTTTCATCACGCTCGCGCCGATGGTGATGCCGGAGCTGTCGCATTCGTTCACATCGACCTATCCGGAATCGCGCATCGTCCAGACGGTCGCCGACCATGAGCAGTTGCTGGAGCGTCTGCTAAGTGCCGAACTCGACGTTGCGATCACCTATGACCTGTTGATTCCCGACGAGTTCGAGTTTCTGCCGTTGGCGAGTCTGCCGCCACACGTCGTGGTCAGCGAGGCGGGGCCATTGGCGCGACACTCTGCCGTCAGTCTGCAGGAACTGGCACGCGAGCCGTTGATCCTGTTGGATCTGCCGATCAGCCGTGAATATTTTCTCAGCATGTTCATGAAGGAGGGCCTTGAGCCCAACATTGCGTCGCGCTCGACGCACCAGGACGTGATCCGGACGATGGTAGCTAACGGCTACGGCTACACGCTGGCGAACGTGCGCCCGCGTTGCGAGCTCGCGCTGGACGGACGGCGCGTCTCCCGGGTTCGCTTGTCCGGTGACCACAGACCGATGGTGATCGGCGTGCTGACGTTGTCGCAAAGCCGCAAGCCTCGCCTGGTTACGGTTTTCGAGGAGCACTGCCGCCGCTTTGTCTCCGACGCATACATCCCGGGCATGGTCGCGCCCGTCATGGAGCGCCGCACCTTTCTGGGGCAGATCAATGGCGACGGGGCGTTGCCCAGCAACGGCTCGTCGAGTTAATGCGCCGGACGGCCGTTGCGGATCGGCGAAGCCGTTGCTTCGTTCCCGGACGGGCGATCCGTTATCAAGTCGTGTCCATCCAGGTCACGGCCCTCGATCTATGGCGGTGATTGGGGGTGCTCAGTAGAGCAGAGCCGCCCGCACCGGCGAACTCCGGCATTGGATGTGAGAGCGGCGTCTTCAGAAAACGCATCCTGTCGCGCTTGTTGCTCGCGGCTGAAGATGGGGATGGGCTTCGCCGCGCGTGCGAAGTTGCTCAGGAGCGAGTGTCAGCTCCTGTGAAGGGTTTCGGATGCCGGCCCCATGACGGTGGGGCCGCGCGCACGGGGCCGGCGTCCGAAAGCCTCCAAGGGAGATGCTATGGGGCGGCGACGAGGATATTGCATCCATTGTTGCTGATGAACCGATGGAGCGCCCCATGCAGAAGTTGAACGATCTGAGCCGATCCCCGAGCCCCCTCGACCCGAATGGCACGCTGATCGCCGTTATCGAACTGAGCCTGTCGAGCTGGCTCGTCGCCGGCATCGTGCCTGGCGTCGAGCGCCAGCCATTGAAGAAGCTCGCGGTCGACGAGAGCGCATTGCTGAAGTTGCTGCATCGATGGCGAGAGGAAGCGGCGAAGGCCGGGCATCGGATCAAACGCATCGCCGTCGTTTTCGAGGCCGGCCGTGACGGCTTCTGGCTGGCGCGCTGGCTCAGGGCACGCGACATTGAGGCTCACGTCATTCACGCATCGAGTGTGGCGGTGTCGCGCGAGCACCGGCGCGCCAAGACCGATCGGCTCGACACCGAGCTGCTCAAACGCTCTTTTCTCGGCTGGCTGCGCGGCGAGCGTGATCACTGCAAGATGGTGGCGATCCCGACAATCCAGGACGAAGATGCCAATCCGGCTACGCAGCGTCGCCCGTTGCGCATCTTCCCAGGCGAACGGCGCCGTCACATGCGCCTCGCCGCACTCCAGATGACAATAGGTGCCGGCGGTGAACGTCGCCGGCATGAGGGCGGCGCTCTCGCCGTTCTTCGTGATGAGATCGTAGATGACGGAAAGATTGCGATCGCGCTCGAGGCCCAGATCGATGACGGCGTACAGGCTGTTGTTGAGCGTCGCGTCGTTTCGGTCCGAAAAGAATTCGAGGAAGAGCCATGGCGAACCGTCGGTTCTCCGACCGAGAAGCGCCTTTCGCGGCACGGCGAAGTAGAGGTGGTCGTCGCCGAAAGCCGGCAGGACGATGAAATCCCCGGTCAGGGTGCTGCCTTGCCAGTCCGGTGCGCCTTGATCAATCGCGGGCATCACAGCGCACCCCGAGGTCTTGAGGTGCTCGGCCGTCGAAAGTCCGGCTTGCAATCGCAGCGTGGTTTCAATCCGTTTGGCAGCGGTGTGAGCGACTGCTGAAGGCCAATCGATTGCGCAGCTTCGACGGCGTCGCTGTGCAATGAACTGCTACTTGCTATCCCGGCCATGCTCATGCCTTCACGCGTCCCACGCCAAGATAGTAAGATTTAAGAACTTCGATCTATACGAGTTACAACCTTAAGAAGAAACGTTCGCGCCTGCTTGAAGATTGCGGATATCTGGAACCCAGGAGCGAGGCGCGGCGTGCTCTGGCGCGAAGTGCGATCGTCGTCTCGTCAATGCGGCCGGAAAGGAAATGTGTGAGCCGGCGCGGTGACGATGATCGGAGTTTCGTACAAGTCGGCCGAAGAGATCCTCGCCCACCCGCGTTTCACTTAGGCTCGCCGCGCTCATGTCGACGCTTTGGCCGCAGTGTTCGTCAGGAGCAGAATTCCGAACCGGCTCATCGTCGACGCGGCCTGCGTGCTGACGGTGGATCTCCTGGTCGGGTTTTTTGCCGCCCATGACCGCGGCGATCCGACGACCTGGGCGACCGTGGGACGGTTGCAGAAGCTCGTCGCCGAGCTCGGCCTGGCGAGCCGGCGCCGAATGGACGATCTCATCGCCCGCTTTCGTCAAACCGGCTACGTGGAAAAATGGCGTCGAGCGTGGTCGACAAACGGATTCGGGTTCTGAAACCGACGGAGCGGCTGCTTGCGCACGACCGAGCTTACATTGCTGCTCTGTATCCCTTGGACATTCTGTTTCCGGACCGAGGCTACGAGCCGGTGGTTCGGCGTGATCCACGCCTGCATCTGGCGATACGCAGAATCGGTTCTCTCGAGTTTCCGACCGCCACCGCGTTCATCGGCCGCCATCCGGCGATCATGATGTTCCTCGCCCGCGATGCCGGTTACTGCGCCTTCCTTCTGCTGATGAAGGCGGTGCTCTCGGGAAAGCAGCTTGTGAGCGACGAGTTGTCCTTCACCGCCATTGCCGAGCGGGTCGGAGTCTCGCGGACGCACATCCGCAACCTGTTCGTCGAGGCTGCGGCGGAGGGCCATGTCAGCCTCACCGGGGCAGGGGGCTACGTGGCGAAGGTTCACGCGCGGCTGTTCGATACCTTCGATCTGTTCCTCCTCAAGCTACGATGCGATTGGCCAGATGGCGCTCGCGCGATAAGAAGATTCGTGAACGACGGCGGATTCGAGTTTAACCGCTGAGCGGTTCGCCGGAACATCTCAGGACCTAGGGAGTGTGAGCGACAAAGAGCCGGGAGTTCAGCGCCTGCCGTTATCGGTCGCTCGTGTCGAGCGAAAACAACTTCAAGTAGACGGCGCCGCGTCGTTAAAGACGACGCTTTGGGACTCGCCTGGACATCTTGGTGTTCCGCGCGCAGGGCTTGAGTTGGCTCAAATTGGCCCATGATGGATTGGAGCGAAGGACAACTCGATCGATGATCAAGAAAAAGAGAGATGTGAAGGATCTCACACGGCGGCCTCGAGTCTTGCACTAGTCAGGAGCTTCGACTCTCTCAGAACCAACGGAGATTCGCATGAAGCTCCTGATGATCTCCGGCCTGACCGTCCTCGCGCTTTTCGTGGCCGCGACAAGTATGCCGCGATCGCATCCATCGTCGGCGGGTCGCACATCGGTAGCAGGGATGCCCGCAGTGCAAGAGATCCAAAAGGCGCCGCAACAAGGTCATCTGCCGGTTGAAGATTTCGAAGATCGATCCCTGGTCTTTCCAAGGGAAACACAGCGGTAGCGGGAATGCTGCGGTTGCTGCGCCCCGAACTAACTGAGGTTCGATCTGCGCGTCAGGCGGCTCGTACGATTTCGAACAGCTCGATGCGTCCGGCGGCTGGTCCGCCTGCGAGAGCGGCGGTGTCTCAAGGACTCATGAAAATGGAATTGATTCCAACAGGATCGACGGGCACTCCGAAAGATTGAGGCGGCGCACGGTGAAGGTCGATTTCAAGGATAGCGAATAGTAGCGCTAGCACGGCGACGATGTAGACGAGCAGTGGCGACGCGCTTTGAGTGGCGGGATCGCTATCTTTCGGCGGCAAGGCGCGAAAGTGCCACAACCGCGAGATGAACTGCAGATATGCTTTCGGGTGCATTTGCATGTTCGGCCTCAGCCTGTGAGGGGCCATTGGCGAGCCTGCGACGACGTGGGTCGCCATTCAAGGCGCCGGTTGTCGCACCCTGGAACCGAACACGACGCCCTTCGTTGAGTTGAATCAAATAGGTGGTCTTTTTGTCCGGCCGCCAAGCCTGCCGGGCGCACGAACGGTACCGGAAAGATCCGCACAACGGTCAGCGCCGGTGAGAATAGATTTGCGTCAAGCAGTGGCATTTTGACTGTGCCACAAAGATCAATCAGCAAGACAAAGCTGCGTTGTTCCCTTGGAATTAACCTTGCGTCTTGTCACTGCGCTTCTGACGGCATCGCTGCTTCTGGCGCTGCAACCGGTGCGCGCGCAGTTGACGGGACACGGCGGACCTGTCCGTGCGATCGCCGTTTCGGCCGATGGCAAGACCGTCCTGTCGGGTAGCTTCGACACCGCGGCGATCCGATGGTCCCTTGCAACCGAGTCCGCCGAGCAAGTCCTTCGCTTCCATTCGGATGCGGTGGACGCGGTTGCCTTCCTCGGGGACGGAAGAATGGCAACGGCCGGGGCAGACGGCCAGATTGCAATTTGGACGCCAGGCCGGCAGCAGCCCGACCAGGTTTTCGAAGGCCATACGGGGCCCATCGTCGGGCTCGCCGCTTCGCCCGATGCATCGAAGCTCGCATCAGCCTCGTGGGACCACACTGTGCGGGTTTCACCGTTGCTCGACGGTGCGACGCGCGTGCTGGAAGGTCACTTGCAAAACGTGAACGGTGTGGCCTTTGCTCCCGATGGAAAATCGCTGGTCAGCGTGGGCTACGACCGGACAATGCGGATCTGGCAGTTGCCGGACGGCACCTCCGAGATCGTTATGATGCCGGCGCCATTGAATGCCGTTGCCGTCTCGCCTGATGGCGAAATCGTCGCCGGCGCAGCAGATGGCAAGCTGCGCCTGCTGACCTCCGAGGGTAAGGATGCGGGCGAGGTGGCGGCCGGCGCTGCACCGATCGTGGCTCTGGCAATCTCCGGCGACGGCGCGTTGATCGCCGCCGCAAGCGTTGGCGGTACTGTCGCGATCGTCGACCGCAAGGCGCGCAGTGTGGTGCGCACGCTTGCGGGGTCCGGCGTTCCCGTCTGGTCAGTTGCTTTTTTGCCGGATGGCACGACCTTGTTGACCGGCGACGCCGACGGAAAGATCCGGCGCTGGAGTGCGCGCAGCGGCGAGCCCATCGGGTCGAACCTGCTCGGCACGCCAGCGGACCCACTCGCTGCGTTCGCCGGCGATCACGGAGCTGAGATCTTTAGAGCGTGCGTTGCGTGTCACACTTTATCGGAAACAGACGTGCAACGTGCAGGTCCGACGCTTGCCGGACTTTACGGCCGAAAGATCGCTTCGTTGCCGGGTTACCGCTTCTCCGACGCGCTCAAGAAGATGGATATCGTCTGGACACCCGAGACGGTCTCAAGACTGTTCGAGGTCGGTCCGAACACCTATACGCCAGGCACGAAGATGCCGGAGCAGCGCATTGGGTCGGCCGACGATCGCCGCGCGCTGACGGACTTTCTCGGCCGGGCCACGTCGAGATAGCCTTATAGTTTTGCGCTCTAATCCTTGTTTTCGCGTCGGCGGAGGTAATCATCCGTCGTGCGCGGCGGCGCGCGCTCGGGAACGCCCTTGAATGGATCGAACTGTTGCTCGCTCATGACAATGACGCGACAGTCCGCGCACATCCTTAAGACGTTGAGCCGTTTGTCCCCGGCGGGATACATCCAATGCCGCCCCTCGAGCTCCGTCGCGATCCGATCGATCGTGCTCTTGACGCCGAAGGGCGTGCCGCAGCGGACACACAGGGCCGGTTCTTCCTCCTTGATGATTTGCGCTGGCGCGCGCCTTGCTCGGAAGTCGATCTGCGGCTTGAGCCGGATGACCTTTTCAGGACAGGTGCTCTCGCACAGACCGCATTGCACGCAAGCGTCTTCCACGAATTTGAGGACGGGACGCTCGGGATCGGCGCGAAGCGCGCCGGTTGGGCAGGCCGAAACACAGGACAGGCACAGCGTGCAACCGCCGGTGTCGACGGTGATCGCACCGATCGGTGCGCCCTCGGGCAAGGCGATCACGTCAACGGTCTTGGGTGCGAGGCGATGTAGTTCACTCAAGCCGAAGCGAAGCAGATCGCTCCGCTTGCCGACCGTCCGGAAAGTCGCTGGCGTCTCGAGGCCAGCAAGGTTTCCAATCCCCGTCAGTTGCTCAGCCAAAGCATCGGGATCGTCAGTTTCGATCGTGGCCACACGGCGTCCGTCAAATCCGAGCCCCGCAAGAATGGTCTCTGCCATGCTGATCGTCAGCAATAATCCGGTCACGCCGTGTCGCGGCTTGGCGCGCAGCAGGAACCGCACGGCAGCCGCGCCATACGCGAATGCGCCGATGATTGCCTCCAGGCCGACCTGCGTCAGCTCGTTGACAGTGAGGGGAAGCACGTTGGCGTGCAATCCGTCGCCGTGGCGGGCGAGCGCATCGATCAGCGGCGTGCCGTGCTGGCTGTCATGCAGTAGCAGCACCGGATGCGTGCCGCCGGCCTCTTGATAGGTGAGCAACATGGCGCGAAGGATCTGCAACTGGGTGTCGGCGGGCGGCTGCGTATAGGATGCAGCTCCTGTGGGGCAAGCGGCCGCGCATTGCCCGCAACCTGCGCAGACTTCTGCGTTGACAGCGACATGGTCGCCGGCGGGCGTGATCGCGCCGGTCGGGCACAGATCGAGGCAGCGATGACATCCGGTCAGCTTCGAGCGCGAATGGGCGCAGAGGCTGGGCGTGAATTCGACATATTTCGGCTTGTCGAAACTGCCGACCAGATCGCGCGCGGCAAGCACCGCGCGCAGTACGGCCGCGGGATCTCTCGGATCCGCACGGAGATAGCCGTCCCGGAGGTCGTGCGCGGGAAACAGCGGCGGCTCGCCGGAGAGGTCAAGCACGAGATCGCAGCGCGAGGTCGCCCCATTGCGCGGGGCTTCGAACACGAAGCGGTCGCGCGAAGACGGGCGGGAGCGGGCGTAGTCGTCGATCGTGAGCTCGAAAGCGCCAAAATGTCCCCGCGCGTTCTGGATCGTGCCCTTCACGATCGGGAACACTGCCGTGGCAGGCGGCGTGACGTCTGCCGGCTGCTTGAGCATGACCGTGACATCGAGGTGGCCTGCGAGCAGCCGGCCGACGTCGACTGCAGCCTCATCGTGCCCATAGATCAGGATGATACCTTCGCTCGATAGTGTGACCAGCGGATAGTCCGGTGCGGGAATCGCAGCCGCCGCCAGCAGCGCCGCCATCTTCGCGCCTGCATTCGCGCCCTCGCGCGACCAGCCCGCCGTCTCGCGGATGTTAACGAACGTGATCCCGCCAGGGCGTTCGCCAATCGCATCGGTGAACTGCGCAGCCTGCTGCGTGCAGGCGACCATCAGCGGGCTGTCCGCTTTTGCGGCGTTGCGGAAATGATCGAGCTCTGCGCCGCAGAGATGACGAAAGCTCCTGATCTCGCAGTTGGGGCATCCACGCCGGATCGCAGCCATGTCGAGGCGCATCGTGTCTTCACACGAGCAGATCAGGACGGTCTTCGCTGGCTGCTCCAGGTGAATCCCTCCGTCAGTGCGGGCGCCGACTTACGGACTCGCGTCATTCCTACACCTCGTATAGATAGTTACTATCGGGAAGAAAAGGAAAGTGGAGGACGGCCCTGCGGTCGACCCCAACCAGCCACGTTTCCCCGGCGGAACCGATCCATCTGCCGCCGCCATTCACGCTCGTCCGATTGCGCGAGAGCGGTGACGCCTTTGCCCACGCTTGCTGCATTGCACCCAAGAGCGGTGCCGGCACGCTGGTGTGTGTCGGGCGGTTCGATCTTGCCGAATTCGCCGTGGTGCTCGAGCCCGGCGAACCCTTGAGCACCGCGCGACGCGCCTTCTACGCCGGCATGGTCGCGCTCACCGACGCTCTCGGCGCCTACGCGCCGCCGAACAAGGCAGTCGCGATCGGTTGGCCCGACGCCGTCAGGATTGATGGCGGGCTGGTCGGCGGCGGGCGGATGGGATGGCCGTCGTCCGCGCGCGAGGACGAGCCGCCCGCATGGCTCGTGTTTGGCGCCATGATCCGGACGGTCGCAATGACCGACCGGGGGCCCGGCGTTCATCCGCTCGCATCTGCGCTGGACGAGGAGGGGTTTGGCGAAGCGGGAGCCGAGCAGGTGACCGAGAGCTTTGCACGGCACCTCATGCGGGTTATCGATAGTTGGCAGGTCGATGGCTTTGACAGCGTCGCGCGCGACTATCTCAGCCGGGTTCCCCGCGAGCGGCAAACGCTTCAGAGGATCGACGATGGCGGCGATCTCCTGACGCGCCGCGTTGGCACCGACAGGACTGAGCGGAGCGAGCTCGTCAACGCGCTCGCCACGCCATCCTGGCTCGATCTGAAGCTAGGAGGGCCGCGGCTGTGAAACTGCTGCGCACCATCGCGCTCGACGCCTCCGACACCTTCGTGTTCGATGTGCCGGCCGAGCCAGGCGAATGGGCTGTCTCCGGCACCTTCCGCTTCTGCGAGCAGGATCCGGCGAAGCTCACCGGAAAGCCTCGCGCGGCCTTCCGCAGCGGCTTCCTCGGGGTGAAATCCTGGGGCTGGTCGACGCTGGTGCAGATTGTGCCGGCGACGGAGGACGATTGCCAGGCGCTGATCGAACTCCTTGCCAGGCAACTCCTCGATCGCTTCGGCGCGCCAGATCTGCCAACCGCGCGGACGGCCGCGGAAGAGGAGATCGCCTTTGCGCAGTCGCTCTGCACGCATCCGATCAGTTCGCTCATTGCCGTCCACCGCTTGGTGAGCGACGGCGAAGTCCGCGAGTCATTCCGCAGGCTGCAACTGCGGGAAGGGCAGGGACACGGCAAGGCGTTCTCGTTCATGGAGGTCGAGGATGATGTCGAACCCGACAGCGATCTCAGGCTTGCCGACATGAGCCAGGAGTCGCAGCACCGATGAATGATTTCTGGATCGCGTGTGGACACCATCTGCTCGATCGCGACGAGAGCGGTGGGCTCTGTGTCACCGACGAGTTCCTGAAAGCCTATTTCGCCCGTCCCGAGCTGATGCCGCCGGACGCAGCATGCCCGGTCGAACGGCAGCTGCACCGCGAGCTGCTCGCCGCTCCCCGCCAGCCGGTGAGCGCGGACGAGATCGCCGCGATTGCCGATGTGGATGCCCGAGAGAACTGGCGGTTTGTGCTCGCCTTTCGCGATCTCCTCGTGCGGCATCCGACGCTGGAAGCTGCCTATCTCGCAACCGTCCGGTCGAGGGCCAGCGATTTTCCGCCGCTATTCGTCAATCACCTCGTGCACGTGATCCTGCGCAACGCGCTCGATGACTGCGATGATCCGTTCGTGCTGCGCGCAGCCGAGCTGTTCTTCCGCCCGCAGCGCATCCTGCCGCATGAACAGGCCTTGCTGCTCGGCGATGAAGAGGTTGTCGGTGGGCAGAGCCCGACCCCGGTGCTCTCGCTGATGTCGATGCTGCGGGCAGTGACCGATGCCCAGCTGGACGTGTTGAGCGGGGACAATGCCGACGACTATTGGCACCGAAGCGACCATTTCGACATGGCGTTCGACCTCACCGCTGGCGGCCGCGGGCCGAGGGCGCTGGCGCAGGCGATGGCGCGCTGGATCTCCCATCTGCTCGGAATCGACGTTACCATCGAGCCGTTGCGCGAGCTGCGCGACGCGCGGCTCACCTGGTATGTCGGGCTCGACGCCGATGCTACCGGGCTCGGCGACCGTCTCTGGCATGGCGAGCGGCTCGATGATCGCAGCGCCGGACGCGTGCTCTCCTTGTTCCGCTTGACGTTTGCAGACACGAACACGGCCACAGAAGAGATAGAGGGCGAGCCGGTCTATCTCATCTTGTCGATGAACTCTGATCGGAAGCTCCGGATGAAGCCGCAGAATTTGCTGACGGGGCTGCCGATCAAACACCTGGAGATGGTGACGTGAGCCCGGCAGCGCTGCCGCTTGTGCGCATTCCCGTCGGCATCGTGGTCGAGCGGCACAAGGCGGACTCGCCGTGGACCGATTTTGTCTGGCGCGCTGTCGCTGTGCTGCCAGACGAGCCGGACACGAAACCCTGGACGGTGCTTCGCGAAGAGAACGAGGCAATGCTGTTCTATGCCGGCAGCGCCACGGTCGATCTCTATCCGTCTGAGACGGCGCGCTATCGCGACAATCTCGCTTCGGGTAGTCCGAGCATCTGGACCGTGTTGTCGCCTGCGGAAGGCGCTTGTTCCTATTCGGTGGCCGCTGCCACCGCCGATCCTGCGGAAGGCGAGGCGTTCACCGGGGCCGGTGCCAATCTTGTCGAGGCCGTACCGATGCCGGAGATGCTGCGCGAGGCGATTGAAAGTTTCGTTGCCGAGCACCACGTCGAACGTGAGTTCTTCAAGCGCAAGCGGCGGCAGGCAGATCCGGAAGCGCTGGCGCGCCGGCAGCATGAAGGCGGACACGAATGAGTGAGGACAAGTTCCTGGCGCGCTGGTCCCGTCGCAAGCAGGAGGCGAAGGCGAACGCCACGCTACCGGACCCGGCAATGCACGACGTGCAGTCAGCACCGCCGCCCGCCGTGAAAGACGACGATGTGGAATTCGACCTCTCGAGCCTGCCTTCGATCGACTCGATCACGTCCGCGACCGACATCAAGGCGTTCCTGCGCAAAGGGATTCCGCAGGAGCTGACCCATGCGGCGCTTCGTCGCGCCTGGAGCGCCGATCCTGCCATTCGCGACTTCGTTGGGCTTGCGGAGAACGCATGGGATTTTAACGATCCGACGGCTATGCCGGGCTTTGGCCCGCTGGATTGTTCCGAGGGATCGTTGGCCGCGCTGGTCGACAGGGTCGTCGGTGGCCTGCGCAAGTCCGCCGAGGCGCAGCCTGAGATACCGGTAGAACCCGCGGATTCTTCGCGAGAATTGCGCCAAGCCGCGACGTCAAGCGTCGAAGTTGCCGCCGAGGAATCCACGACGACCGAACCCGCCCCTGTTCCTGTTGCATCGCAACCGACGGCGGCCGAAACCAGCGAGAGCGAAAGCGAGCCCATTCGGCGCTGCACACATGGCGGCGCGTTGCCTCGCTAGACCCCGACGAAAAGCTATAGCCTTGGGCTATGGGGAGGCAATTGACCCCCCGCGGGGCCAGGACTACGCTTCGCTTAGCGCTTTGTAACAAAAGAAAAATCAAGCACCTGGGACTTGGATGGAGGTCCGCGTGCGTGATGATGGCCTCGAGCGAGCCATTGACGCCGCCGGCGGCGTTGCCCAGCTTGCGCGCAAAATCGGCATCAGCCAGCCCTCCGTTTCGGACTGGAGCAAGGTGCCCGCGCAACGGGTGATTGCAGTCGAATCGGCCACCGGCATATCGCGCAACGAGTTGCGGCCTGATCTGTACAGGGAACCGCTGTTGTCCGAAGAGCCGATTGATGATCCCGTCGACGCGGCGCGTGCGCAGGAATATCTGCTGCTCGCGACGTTTTTGTCCGCAGCACCGTCAAAAAAGCTGCTCGATCAACTGACCGCGTTGGCCGGTGATGCGACGCCGCTTGGGCGCGCGCATGCTGTGCTGGCCGCAGCCGCCGGCGAGGCGGTCGTGGCGAAGGTCGAACGCGAATATTTCGACCTGTTCGTCGGTCTCGGCCGCGGCGAGCTCTTGCCCTATGCTTCCTACTACCTGACCGGCTTTCTCAACGAGCGACCGCTGTCGCGCCTGCGCGCCGATCTCGCTGCGTTTGGGATCGAGCGCGTCGCGAACAATTCGGAGCCGGAAGATCACGCGGCCATCCTGTGCGAGATCATGGCGGGCTTTGCCGGCGGCCGCCTCGAGGCCTCGTCTGACGCGCAGCGCACCTTCTTCGAGAAACACGTCGCGCCCTGGATGGGGCGGCTGTTCGCCGACATCGAGAGCGCAAAGAGCGCCACCTTCTATCGTGCGGTCGGCGCGCTCGGTCGCGCCTTTATGGACATCGAGACGGAAGCATTCACATTCGCCAACTGACTTGCACGCGCAGGTCCAGGAGAAATGCGATGGGTGAAGACAGGAAAGCCACAGTCGGGCGCCGCGCCTTCCTGCGCAAGCTCGCCATCGGCACGGCCGGCGCCGGCGTGACGCTCGCGACACCGCTGGTCGAGTCGGCCCAGGCCGATAGCGAGACCAACGATGAGAAGCGCAAGGCGCGCTACAAGGAAACCGATCACGTGAAGGCCTTTTATCGCGTCAATCGTTATCCGGTTTGAAGGGAGGCTGCCGTGCTGATCAAGCGAACATACCAGCGCTCCGAGCGCCACGGCTCCGTCGCCGAATCCCTCGCAGGGCAGGCCGGCGGTCTCGACCGTCGCAGCTTCTTACGCAAATCTGGTCTTGTCGGCGGCGCGCTCGCCGCGATCGGAACCCTGCCGGTCGGCGGCGTGCGCAAGGCGAAAGCGGCGATGGCCGGTCCGCTCACGGCAGGCGCGACCGTTCGCAAGAGCGTTTGCACGCATTGCGCGGTTGGATGCACCGTGACTGCGGAGGTGCTGAATGGGGTATGGATCGGCCAGGAGCCGAGCTGGGATTCTCCGATCAATCGCGGCTCGCATTGTGCCAAAGGCGCCTCCGTGCGCGAACTGGTGCACAGCGAGCGGCGGCTGCGCTATCCGATGAAGCTGGTAGACGGGCAGTGGACTCGCGTCTCCTGGGATACCGCGATCAACGAGATCGGAGACAAGCTTCAGGCCGTGCGCGAGAAGTCGGGTCCCGACTCCGTCTATTGGCTCGGCTCGGCCAAGATGACCAACGAAGGCGCCTACCTGTTCCGCAAGCTTGGTGCGTTCTGGGGAACCAACAACACCGACCACCAGGCCCGAATCTGCCATTCAACCACCGTCACCGGCGTCGCCAACACTTGGGGCTACGGTGCGATGACCAATAGCTACAATGACATTCGCAATGCCAAGACCCAGGTCATAATGGGCGGCAATCCGGCCGAGGCGCATCCGGTCTCGTTGCAGCATCTGCTCGAAGGCAAGGAGCTGCAAAAGGCCAACTTTATCGTCATCGACCCGCGCCTGACGCGCACGGCCGCACACGCGACCGAATATGTGCGCATGCGGCCGGGCACCGACATCCCGGTGCTCTACGGCATGATGTGGCACATTCTTCAGAACGGTTGGGAGGACAAGGAATTCATCCGACAGCGGGTCTATGGGTTCGATGATCTCCGCAAGGAAGTCGAGAAGTGGAATCCGGAAGAAGTCGAGCGCGTCACTGGTATTCCTGGCGAGCAGCTCAAGCGCGTCGCCAAGATGTTTGCCACCGAAAAGCCGGCCACGCTGATCTGGGCGATGGGCCAGACCCAGAAGACCGTCGGCACCGCCAATGTGCGCGCCAGTTGTATCGCGCTGCTGATGACCGGCAATGTCGGCGGACCGGGCATGGGAGCCAACATCTTCCGTGGCCACGACAATGTGCAGGGCGCGACCGATGTCGGGCTCGATATCGTCACGCTGCCATTCTACTATGGCCTCGCCGAAGGCGCCTGGAAGCACTGGTCACGCGTTTGGGACGTTGACTATGAGTTCCTGAAGTCGCGGTTCGATTCCAAGCAGATCATGGAAACGCCCGGCATCCCGCTGACGCGCTGGTTCGACGCGGTGACGCTGCCGAAGGATCAGATAGCGCAAAAAGACAATGTGCGGGCCGTGTTCGTGCAGGGACACGCTTCCAACAGCATCACCCGCATTCCCGAATCCCTGAACGGCCTGAAGGCGCTCGAGCTGCTCGTCATCGCCGACCCGCATCCGACGACCTGGGCCTCGCTCTCGGTCGAGGCGGGACGCAAGGACGGCGTCTACATTCTGCCGGTCGCTACGCAATTCGAGTGCAAGGGTTCGCGTGTCGCCTCCAACCGCTCGCTGCAATGGGGCGAGCAGATCGTGAAGCCGGTCTTCGAATCGAAGGATGATCTCGAGGTCATCTATTTGATGGCCAAGAAGCTCGGCTTCGCCGACCAGATGTTCAAGAAAATCAAGGTCGAGAACAATTTGCCCGAGGCAGAAGACGTGTTGCGCGAGATGAACCGCGGCAGCTGGTCGACCGGCTATTGCGGACAATCGCCCGAGCGTCTCAAGGCGCACATGAAGAACCAGGCGAAGTTCGACATGTTGACGATGCGGGCGCCCAAGGACGATCCCGAGGTCGGCGGCGACTATTACGGCCTGCCCTGGCCATGCTGGGGATCACCAGAGGTCAAGCATCCCGGCACGCCGCTGCTCTACAACACCAATCTGCATGTGATGGATGGCGGCGGCACGTTCCGGCCGCGTTTTGGCGTCGAGCGTGAAGAGAAGCTGCCGGACGGCACGACGCGGAAAGTAAGCCTGCTCGCGGACGGCTCGTACTCGAAGGGGTCAGCGATCGAGGACGGCTATCCGGAGTTCACTCTGGCGGTCCTGAAGAAGCTCGGCTGGGACACGGAGCTGACGGAAGCCGAGATGGCAACAATCAACAAAATCAATCCGGCAACTCCCGACACGGTGTCGTGGGCGCTCGATCTCTCAGGCGGTATCCAGCGCGTCGCGCTGGCGCATGGCTGTGTTCCCTATGGCAATGGCAAGGCGCGCATGAATGCCTTTGGCTTGCCGGATCCCATCCCGGTGCACCGCGAGCCGATCTACACGCCGCGCGTTGACCTCGTCGCCAAATATCCGACGCTGCCCGACGCCAAGCAATTCCGCATGCCCAATATCGGCTTCTCCGTGCAGAAGGCGGCGGTGGAGAAGGGGATCGCCAAGCAATTCCCGCTCATCCTGACGTCCGGCCGTCTGGTCGAATATGAGGGCGGCGGCGAGGAGACTCGCACCAACCCGTGGCTCGCCGAATTGCAGCAGGACATGTTCATCGAGATCAGTCCGGCTGATGCCGCCGAGCGTGGCGTCAAGGACGGCGGCTGGGTCTGGGTCACCGGCGCCGAGAACAATTCCAAGGCAAGGATGAAGGCACTCGTCACCGAGCGCGTTGGCAAGGGCGTTGCATGGATGCCTTTCCACTTCGGCGGTTGGCTCGCAGGCAAGGATCTTCGCAGCAACTACCCGAAGGGCACCGATCCGATCGTGCTCGGCGAAAGCGCGAACACGATCACCACCTACGGATATGATCCCGCGACGAACATGCAGGAGACCAAAGTCACTCTCTGCCAGATCGCGGCGGCGTAAGGAGCAACGACGATGGCACGTATGAAATTTCTCTGCGACGCCGACCGTTGCATCGAGTGCAACGCCTGCGTGACGGCCTGCAAGAACGAGCACGAGGTCCCCTGGGGCATCAACCGGCGCCGTGTCGTCACCATCAATGACGGCAAGCCGGGCGAACGCTCGGTCTCGATGGCCTGCATGCACTGCACGGATGCGCCCTGCGCGGCGGTGTGCCCGGTGAACTGCTTCTACACCACCGCCGATGGCGTGGTGCTGCATTCCAAGGATCTCTGCATCGGCTGCGGCTACTGTTTCTACGCCTGCCCGTTCGGCGCGCCGCAATACCCGAAGATCGGCAATTTCGGCTCGCGCGGCAAGATGGACAAGTGCACCTACTGCGCCGGCGGCCCCGAGGCCGATGGCAGCAAGGAGGAATACGAAAAATATGGTGCGAACCGTCTCGCCGAAGGCAAGCTCCCCCTGTGCGCCGAGATGTGTTCGACCAAGTCGCTGCTCGCCGGCGATGGCGAGATCATCGCCCAGATATACAAAGAACGCGTGCTGAAGCGTGGCTACGGCTCAGGCGCGTGGGGCTGGAAGACCGCCTATCGTGAGACGATCGAGTCCTGAAGCAGGCCGCGGTCGCGCGGCACCAATGCCGAGGAGGAGTTCATGTCGTCATTTGGAAGGTTCATTCGACTCGCCATCGGCGCGTGGGCGTTGCTTCTGTTGATCATGGCGGCTCCGGCACCGTCATCGGCGGAGCAGATCAATCCGACGGCGAGCTCGGTTAGCGAGCGCCAGTTGCTCCAGGAGATGGACCGGATCCAGGGGCGCGTCAGCATTCCCGACCAGCGCTCCAGCGTGCTGATGCAACCGGCCGGCCGCGAGTGGCGTGAATTCCGCAACGTCGTGCTGCGTTGGATCGGCGGCGTTGCCATCCTCGGAATTCTGGCGGTTCTCGTGATCTTCTATTTGACGCGCGGCATGGTTCGTCTGGAGAGTGGCCGATCCGGCCGCACAATCGTGCGATTCAACGCCTTTGAGCGCTTCGCGCACTGGATGACTGCGACCTGTTTCGTCATCCTTGCGGTCTCGGGACTGAACATCACATTCGGGCGGCCGCTGCTGCTTCCGCTAATTGGATTTGAGGCCTTCTCGGAATGGTCGCAATGGGCGAAGTACGCCCATAACTACCTCAGCTTTCCCTTCACAATTGGCGTCGTGCTGATCTTTCTGATGTGGATTGGTGGCAACATCCCGAGCAGGGTGGACCTGGAGTGGATCAAGCGCGGAGGCGGCCTGATCGGACATGATCATCCGCCGGCACGCCGCTTCAACGCCGGTCAAAAGGGGATCTACTGGATCGTTGTGATCGGTGGAGGTCTGGTTGCCACGACCGGCTATCAGCTCATGTTCCCGTTCTACCTGACGGGAATCGAAGGCATGCAAATTGCCCAGATTGTTCACTCCATCGTGGCCGTGCTGTTTATCGCGGCGATGCTCGCTCACATCTACATCGGCACGATCGGGATGGAGGGGGCCTTCGACGCGATGGGATCAGGTGAGGTGGATGTCAATTGGGCGCGCGAGCACCACAGCCTGTGGCTCGACCAGCAGTTGGCACGGAGCGGCCCGAACGATTCTCAGTCGCAGCCTCGCCGTGCTGCATCCGCAGCCGAATAGAGCTGGCGGACCATTGTCTACAGACGCACGCCCGCTGTTGCAAAGGCTTCTGCAACGGGTTGCTGTGCGTGGTCGAGCACGGCAACTCCAATCGCCGCCGTGACGATCGTCGCAACGCAGGCAAGGATGAAAGCCTTCATCGCGATCCTCCAAAAAAGCTGCCTCACAAGTATTATACAGGATGTCAGGCTGCGAACAAACGTTGCGCTTGGGCAGAGGGGCAATGGCCGGTCACGGTGGGGTGCCGCTGTGGAGGGGGCATTGGGCGTGTCAGCTTCTCCTCTGACAGGCGAGCGACCAGGCCGCGTCGCATGCGAGACGTCAGCCCATGCGAGGCTTGTGGACACGGCGTCGTGTGCACTGAGAATCCGAAGGGCCGATTTGCGCTTCCAATCCTGAGGTATAAGGGCCTAGGACGAGCGGTCCGCGGAAGCGTCGTCCAACACAATTTCTCAGTCGATCCAATTCACATAGAGGATCGACAGGAGTAAAAATAGCTCAACAAAATGAAGACCTTAGATCGAAAATTTGGCGCGGCGCCAATGATGGATAGGAGCGAGAGTTCAGGATTTTCAAGTAGTTGGGAGGCGGTGTGTGCACGACGTGTGCACCGGGAGATCAAAGAAAATCTCTTCTCAGCCAATGTGAACAGGCCTTCCGAAGTGGGTAGGCCACCTCAAGTTGGGGGACGTACACGACATGAATTCGCCGGGGGAGGGGAGTTCGTGGAGCGTTGACAGAGCAATCTCAATCATCGGAACTCGAACGTGTGGTCCCTTCACTGAGCATCGCGCGGCTCTCGCGACCAACCCTGTCTCTCGGTCGTGCGTTGCTCAGACTTGAAACACTTGCCGCGGCGAGCGCGTCAGACACTCATGCCCGGTCTCAGTGACGAGCACAGTCTCGCTGATCGCGATGCCGTCGGCGGAGACGTACATGTGGAACACCATGCCTTCCTCCAGCGTCCAATGGGCCGTGGGCAGGAAGGCGCGCGAGAAGTCGCTGGTGCGCGGGCTATGGAGTGGATAGCAGCCGAGCGAATAGCCGGTGATGTTGGGGTAGTCGGGGCGCAGGCCATCGGCGAGCATCGCCTTTCGCGCCAGAGCGTCGACGCCGGCGGCGTTGGCTCCAGGCTTGATCGCCTCGAACTGCCGGTCCTGGATATCAATTAGCCGCCGGGCGAGATGCGACCGGCGCGGGTCGATTTCTCCGATCACGGCCGAGCGCATCAGGCGGGCGCTGTAGCCGTCAATATAGGGCAACAGCTCCATATGCAGGATATCGCCCTTGGCCAGCGATTGCTTGGTCAGTCCGCCATGCAGGAACGCGTTGCCGACACCGGCGGTAATGATCCCTGCGCGTGCGACGTCAGCGCCTTCCTGCATGAAGACCTGATACACGGCTGCTGCCGCGTCGCGGGCCGATCGGCCTTCGCCGGACGCTTTCAGAGCTGCATTGATGCCGAGGTCGCCGATCGCGGCAGCGCGCCGGAGCACGGCGATCTCCCTTGTGCTCTTCCTGGCGCGGAGCTCAGCCATCACGCCGGAGAAGTCGACAAAGCGCGCGTCCAGCAGTTGCGCCGACAGACGCTTGAAGCGGGAGAGCGGCATGCAATAGGAGTCCTCGTCGAGCCCGACGCGGCCTGTCGCATAGCCAAGGTTACGGATGGTGTCGGCGAGCACCCGGATCGGGTCTTCCCAATCGGCGAAGGCAACGGAGCGCGACAGCCACGAGCTCTCGGTGAATGGGCCAAGGTCGACGGCACGAAGTATCATGATCGGCTCGCCATCGCGCGGCAGCAGGCAGACCCGGTACATGTTCTCCGAGATCAAGAAGCCGGTGACGTAGGCGAGGAACTCGCTCTGGTCGATGATGAGGACATCGAGCTCGCGGGCGGCCATCTGCTCGCGCACGCGCTCAACGCGCGCCTCATATTCGTCGACCGGAAACAACATCGTCGTTCGTCCTTCGTGGGATCAGGTGCGCGCGTTCGAGCGCCCGCTATCCGCAAATCTCCAGAATGGCCAGCATGTAGATGCGAATCATGTCGACGAAGTCGACGATATCGACCCGTTCGTCGGGCATGGTGTTGTAGCGCCCGCCGGGGCCGCAGACGATGCCTTCTATCCCGCCGAAATAGTGCAGATGACCCGCGTCGGTGCCGTAGAAGCAGCTCGGCGCAACGGCTCCCGTCGGCTGATCTTCGCCACGTACCGCGCGATAGGCGCGATTGACCGCCGCGACGATCGGGCTCGTGCGCGCCACCTCGAACGGCGGCATGGTAGGCACGCCGGAGCGGTCCTCCGACATGACCTCGGCCTTGAGGCCAGGAAACCGTGCTTCGAGCGCATCGAGCTCGCGGCGCATGTCGGCCAGCGCGCCGGCCTCGGTCTGGCCTGGCGCATAGCGGCCCGAGCCCTTGATCCGCACGAAGTCCGCGACCTGGGGCGTACGCCATTCGTGCAGCTCGCGCCCGAGTGCACCGTGGACGACGCCGACATGGACGCGATTGATCCGTTCATGTTCCGGCGAGAGCGCGCCCGAGAACTTCATCGCATTGAGGCGCGGAATGAGATCGCACGCTGCCGTGATCGCATCGACCGCTTCTTCGCGCTTGGACAGATGACGGGTATTGCCGGTCAGCTCGATGATGAACATGAACGCCGCGGCGTGCATGGTCATGGCCTTCAGGTCGGTCGGCTCCGAATTGATGAAGTAGTCGGCGCGAAGCCCTTGCTCGACGAGCGAGTAGGTGCCGACCCCGCCTTGCAGCTCGCCAACGACGTAGGTGAGGATGACGTCACCCCGGAGTTCGACGCCGGCGTCGATCAGCGTCTTGACGGCGCAGAAATAGGCGGCATCGCCCGCCTTCATGTTGGAAACGCCGATGCCGTAGATGAAGGCGTCGTCGACCTTGCCTGCCCAGGGGTCGACGGTCCAGCCCTCGGTCACCGGGTTGGTGTCGAGATGGCCGTTGAACATCAGGCTCTTGCCGCCGCCGCTGCCCTTCCAGCGGCCAACGGCGTTGACCCGGCCCTCACTGCCGAAGGCTGCGAGCTCGGTCTCGAGGCCGATCTCGCGCATGCGGCCAGCCATGAAGGCTGCGAGCTGCTTCTCGCCGTCCGACCTGGAGTAACTCTTGTGCTGCACCATGCGTGACAGGAGATCGAGGGCGGCGGGCACGTCGATCCCGGCGAGAAGTGCTTTGGCGTTGTGATGCATTGAAGGAAATCCTTGTCGTCAGCCGACCGGCACGGGGGAAGCAGCCATCAGTTCGCGGGTGTAGGGATGAACGTGGTCTGCATCGAAATCTTCGACGGGCAGAAGGTCGACCACTTCACCCCGGCGCATCACAGCGATGCGGTGAGCGATTTGACGGATAAGGTTGAGATCGTGGGTGATGAAAAGAAAGGCGGTTCCGGTCTCCTCCCGAAGCGTCAGCAGCAATTCGATGATCTGGGCCTGCACAGAGACGTCCAGCGGCGCGGTGACCTCGTCGCAGATTACGAGTTTTGGCCGTGCAGCGAAGGCACGAGCGATGGCGATGCGCTGCTTCTCGCCGCCTGAAAGCTGATGTGGCCAGCGGTTGGCGTAGGATCGGGGCAGGCGCACCTGGTCGAGCAGGCGGGGAATATCCACAAGATGGCCGCCGTAGAGCTTGAGAGGACGCGACAGGATCTCGTCGATCCTGTGACGCGGATTGAGCGACGAATCCGGATGCTGGAAAATGATCTGCACGTCGCGGCGGTAAGCGGCGTCCATGTCGCGCATGCCGTGGATCTCGTGCTCGTCGAAGCAGATCTTGCCTGAGAAGCGTGCAAGACCGGTAAGGGCGCGCGCCATCGAAGACTTGCCAGAGCCGGACTCGCCGACGAGACCGAGGATCTCGCCGCTACGAATCTCAAGCCCGATCTTTTTCGTGGCTGGCGGCGGCGCGTCTCGGAACAGCCCGCCGCTGCCATATTGGACTTCGATGTCGGAGGCCGCGAGAAGGACCTGGTCAGGCGGCTTGTCATGGACAAGACGGCGTTCCGGTCTGGGCACGGCGTCCACAAGTGCGCGCGTATTGGCATGGCGCGGCGCGCGGAAGATGTCGGCCACCGGCGCCTGCTCGACCATGCGGCCGCGCTCCAGAACCGCGACCCGGTCAGCGACGCGCGTCACAAGTGCAAGATCGTGGGAAATATAGAGCGCGGCAACGCCCGTCTCCCGGCGTAGTCGCGCGAACAGCTCGAGGATGCGCGCGCCAGTGACGACGTCGAGTGCCGTGGTCGGCTCGTCGAAGAGAATGACGTCGGGCCGGCAACCAAAGGCGGTGGCAATGACGACGCGCTGTTTTTCTCCGCCGGAGATTTCATGCGGATAGCGCCGCATGACCGCAGCGGGATTGTTGAGATCGACGTGACCGAGCAGCTCGATGGCGAGCGAACTGGCGTCGCGCGGCTTGAGGCCACGATGCCGCCTCAACGCTTCCGTGATTTGCGTTCCGACGGTGAGCGTCGGATTGAGCGACGTCGAAGGATCCTGAAACACCATTCCGAGACGGCGTCCTCGGATCTCGGTCAACTCGCGCGGGCTCAGGCGCTGAAGGTCGACATCGCCTAGCTGCAGCGAGCCTGCGACTTCGCGAGCGTTGTCGGGTAGATGCCGCATCAGTGCCCAGGCAAGCGAGCTCTTGCCTGAGCCGGATTCCCCGACGAGGCCCAGCACCTCGCCCGGTGCGATCTGCAGCGAGATGTCGTGCAGTACGCGTACCGGCCCGGCGGTCGTGATGTAATCGAGCGTATAATTCCGGATCGAAAGTGCAGAGGTCACCGCTCGTCCTTCGGATTGAGAGCGTCGCGAAGACCATCGCCGACCAGGTTGAAGGCAATGGCGGTAAGTGCAATCGCGGCCGAGGGCGCGATCAATCCCCATGGGGCCTGATGCATGTATTGGCGTGCGTCTGCCACCATGAGACCCCATTCGGATGCCGGCGGCTGGGCGCCGACGCCGAGAAAGCTCAGCGTTGCGAACAGCATGACGGCGAAGGACACGCGGATGGTGGATTCGATCACGATCGGGGCCATGACGTTGGGCAACATCTCGCGGAAGATGATCCACTGTGCTCCCTCGCCACGAGCGATGGCGGCCTTGACGTAGTCCTGATTGCGTACGTTGAGCGCGGCCGAGCGGGTCACCCGCGCCATGCCGGGCGCAAAGGCCACCGCGATGGCAATGACAGCATTGCCGGCGCCGTTGCCGAGCGTTGAGACCAGCAACAGGGCCATCAGAAGGCCTGGGATCGCCATCACGGCGTCGTTGGTGCGCATGATAGCCTCGTCGGTTCGTCCGCCGAGATAGGCCGAGCCAACGCCGATGATCGCTCCGGCTGCGCTGCCGACGAAGGTGGCGATGAAAGCGAGCGGCACGGTCGAACGCGCGCCGACCATCAGGCGGCTCAGGATGTCGCGGCCGAATTGATCGGCGCCAAGCCAGTTCTGCCAGCCGGGTGCGCGAAAGCGGCCGAGAAAATCGATCTTCTCCGGCGCATAGGGCGCCAATGCGGGCCCGAACAGGCAAGCGGCCGCAATCAGCGCCAGAAGCACGACGCCGACAAAACCCTGTGGTTTCCGCATCAGGCGGATGAACAGCTCAGTCATAGCGGATCCGCCGGTCGAGAAGCGCATAGGCCGTGTCGGCGAACGTGTTGGTCACGGCATAGGTTGCGGCCATGATCAACGCGCCCGCCTGGATCGACGGCAGGTCGCGCGTGGTGATCGCGACCATCAGCGCCCGCCCGATGCCGGGAATGGCGAAGATCTCCTCGATCACGATGATGCCGCCGAGCAGGTAGCCGACGTCGAGCGCGATGATGGTGACGACCGGCAATAGCGCGTTGCGCAGGGCGTGGCGAAACAGCACGGTGCGTTCCGGCAGGCCCTTCAAGCGTGCGGCGCGGATATAGTCCGATTTCAGCACGTCGAGCGTCTCGGAGCGCATCATGCGCATGACATGCGCGATCAGGATCACCGAGACCGTCAGCACGGGCAGCGCCAGATGACGGATGGCGCCGCCGAAATCCTCCAGTGGGGAGACGTAGCCGGTCGCCGGCAGCCAATGCAATGTGTCGGCCAGCAGAAGAGCAAGCAGCGTCGCGGTGACGAATTCCGGCAGCGAGACCCCGAGATAGGCAATGAGGCTGACGCCCGTGTCGGTGAGCCTGCCTTGCCGCAGCGCTGCTATCACGCCGAGCGGCACTGCAACGGTCAGCGTGACCAGGATGGCCGACACGGCAAGCAGCAGCGAGCGCGACAGCGCCGCCAGCATTTCCGTGCCGACCGGCAGGCTCGTGCGCATCGAGATGCCGAAATCGCCGGTGAAGACGTGGCGGGCCCAGCGCGCATATTGCAGCCAGGCCGGATCGCCGAGCCCGAGCTTTGCCCTGAGCGCGGCCAGCACTTCGGGCGTCGCGTTTTCCCCGAGCAGCGACTGGGCGGCGTCCGCCGGCAAAATCTGGGTAATGGCGAACACCAGCATCGAGACCACGATGAGGGTGTAGATCATCAGCATCAAACGGCGCGCAAACCAGGCCAGCGTCACCGAGTGCCTCCGGTGTCAGGAGCGCTTCGGCGCGGCGGCGCCGAGCGAGACCATGTCGAGGCGGAATACCGATCCGCGTGGGTGCAGCACGTAGCCGTCGACGTAGGAGCGTTGTGCCGCGAGCAGGTCGAAGAATGCCGAAATCACCGAGGGGACGCCGGCGTTCATCATGTCCTGTGCCTTGGCGTAGAGTGCCGTGCGCTTCGCTTCATCGGTCTCGACGCGGGCTGCATTGATGACTGCGTCGAAGTCCGCGTTGTTCCAGCGAGTCTCGTTCCAGGCCGCGTTTGACGTGTAGAGCAGGTTGAAGATGGCGTCGGCGGTCGGCTGCATGTTGTAGAAGCCGACGTAGAAATTGCCTTTCTTCCAGACCTGGTCGAGATAGGTGGCATGCGGCATGGTCTGCACGTTGATGCGGAAGCCGGCTGCGGCCGCCATCTCGCGGACCGCGACGCCGAGCTGTGTGCGGGTTGATGGTTTGTCGGATGCGACCAGCGTCAAATCGATGCCGTTGGGATAGCCCGCGTCGGCCAGGAGCTTCTTCGCCTTGGCGATGTCGGGCTTCTTCAGCGGAATGTTCTTGTAGAAGTGGTAGGCGGAGCTCAACGGCGTGTCGTTGCCGGGCGTGCCATAGCCGCCCGCGACGAAGCCCACGGTTGCCTCGCGATCCACCGCCAATGCCAGGGCCTGGCGAACGCGCACGTCGTTGAACGGCTTCTGGTCGCATCCGAGATTGATATTGAGGAATTGGCCGGATGGGGTGCGTAGGGCCTTGACGCCATCGGCCTTGACGAGGCGTTCATATTCGCCTGGCGCGGTCGTGAGCAGCAAATCGATATCACCGGAAATCATTGCGGACGCTTCGGCGGTGCGGTCCGGATAGACGAGCAACTCGATGCGGTCGAGGTAGGGCCGCACCGGATCATAGTAAGCAGGATTACGTTCGACGACGATCCGGCGATCGGGTTCGTAGGACGCCAGCTTGAATGGGCCGGTGCCGTTGGCGGTGGTCGAAAGGCTCGCGAAGTCGCCGGCGATGACCTTGGCCGGAACGATGCGCGCGTTGAGATAGGTGAGTGCCACTGGCAGGTCGGCATAGGCGCCCGTGAGCGTGAACTTGACGGTCAGCGGATCGACCGCGGCAACTTCCTTGATCGGGCCGACATTGGTGCGGCCGGGGGAAGCGGTCTTCGGGTCGAGGATGGCAGTGATGGTGGCGACGACATCGTCGGCGGTCAGTGGCGAACCGTCGTGAAACGTCACGCTCGGGCGCAGCTTGAAGGTCCATTCCGTCAGTGTCGCGTTCGGCTCCCACGAGATCGCAAGGTCCGGCTCGACGGTCATGTCCGGCTTCAGCCGGGTGAGGTTGGAGTAGAGCAGTTCGGTGACGAGATATTCCGGGTTCACGCGCGCCAGCATCGGATGGATGACCGATGCTGCCTGGTCGACCGACATCCGGAGCACGCCGCCGCGCTTCGGGGCTTCGGCGAAGGCGATCCTGGGCAGACCGGCGAGGCCGATCGCGGTTCCCGCAAGGAAAAGACGGCGACTGACGGACAGCATAGATGCGTGCTCCTTGAGTTAGCGGGCGGCGAGTGTTTCGGGAGACAGATCGGGACGGAAGTCGGCGTACAGATAGGCAAGGACCGATTTCGCCAGCGCGACAATGTCGGTGAGCGTCGTGAATTCGCCGGGCGCGTGAACGTGGCTTTCCGGCCGGCCGAGGCCGGTCAGCAGGATCTCCTGCATTCCGGTCTGTTGCACCCAGCCGAAATCAGAACAGCTGGTCGCACCCCATTTAGCGAAATCGTCCGGTGCGTATCCGAATCCGACCGACAGCGCCTCCTTCCAGCGCGCCCAGTGCGGGCCTGTCGGATCGGATGTCGGCATGAGGTGACCGGTCAGAACCACGTCGACGTCAGCTCCGGGAGCCGCTGCAAAGACGGCGTTCTCGATTTCGGCACGCGCGGCCTGAAAGTCTTCCTCCGGCGCATAGCGCCGACAGACGAGAACTTCAAAGAGCGATGGAGTCTGACCGCCGCATTGGCCGCCATGGGCTGCGGAAATATCGAGCTGGGCTGCGAGCGGATGCATCGCATGCGGCGACGCAGGCAGGGTGGACGTCCGCGCGGCGATTTCTGGTTTCAATGCTGCGAGCGCATTGAGGATCGGCAGTGCGACCTCGATAGCGTTGGCGCTTGAGCCGGCGGTCCCGGCTTCGCTTGCGTGAACCGTCCTGCCGCGGATGCGCACCAGAAGCGTGAAGAGGCCAAAGCAGCCGGCCCAGATGCGCGGCGCCGCGGCACCATTGAAGTTGAGAATGTGGCCTTCGAGCAAACCCTGCTCCGCCAGATAGCGCACGCCGGGATAGAGTCCGCCTTCTTCGTCGGTGCAAAGCAGCAGCATCGGGTCGTAGCCGAGTGGAAGGCCGATCGTGTCGGCGGCGCGCAGCGCGAGCAGCACGGCCGCGATAGTGCCCTTCATGTCGGCGGCGCCGAGGCCGATTAGGCTATCGCCGTCGCGCGTCAACTGGAACGGATTGGTGCTCCACCCGGGCGCTGCCGGTACGGTGTCGACATGAAAATACAGCCCGAGCACCGGCTTGTCCGAGCGGCGGCGCGCGATGAGATTGGTTCTGCGCCCTTGCGCCGGGCCGCACGCCACGCGCCACAAATGTTCGGGGACATCGACGCGTTGACAGTCCAGGCCGAGCGCTGCAACAGCGCTCTCCATCAAGCCGGCAAACGCTTCGTATCCCGCGCCGGGCGGGAAAGTCGTGTCGATTGCCACCATCCGCGCAAGATCGTCGATCGCACGTTCGGCTGTGCGCTTGATCTCGGCGAAACCGTCGGCCAGCGTCGGGCTGGCCTGTCCTGGGCCTTGCAGTGGAGAAAGCATTTGCAGCGGCTCATTTCTATATTCTATAAAGAAATAGGCGAAGCCGATTGCTGTCAATTCCAAAGAATGAGGCAGGCGTGACCGGTAAACAGGCAGAAGCAGCGGCGAGCGGCCCATCTAGCCTGCCGGTTCCGTTGTACGAGCACGTCAAGCGGCAGATCGCCGAGGCGATCCTGGTGGGCGAAGTGTCTCCGGGCACGGTGCTTCCCGGTGAAGTTGCGCTTGCTGCGCGATACGGCGTTGCGGTCGGCACCATCCGCCGGGCGCTCGCGGACCTGACCGCCGACGGCATGCTGGTGCGCCGGCGCAAGACCGGGACGGTCGTGACCGGCCGCGCACCGCAACACAGTCTGCGCTTTTTCTTCCAGTATTTCCGACTTCATGGCGAAGACGGCAGCCTCCAGCGTTCCGTGCCCGAAGTCTTGTCCGTGGTGCTGCGGCCGGCAGATGCAGAGGAGGCGGTGCTCTTCACGGAAGCTGTTGGTGAGCCGCTGCTCTGTCTTCACCGCATCCGACGTGTTGGCCGCGTGCCGGTAATGCATTCGCGAATACGGCTCATTGCGCGCCGCGTGCCTGATTTCCCGCACGAGGCGGCGAACGTGCCTGCACTGCTCTACCTCCATCTGCTCGACGCCTACGGCATTCGCATTGCAGCGATACGCGAGAAGCTCTTGGCAGAGCTAGCCGACAAGGAGGACCGGCGTCTACTTGCGCTAGCTTCGCCGAACGCCGTTCTGGTGATCCGCGAGGAGGCGTACGATCAAGCCGGTGCGCTTGCGATCCTGAGCGAGCACCGCGCCACGACTGTGCATCATCACTACGTGAACGAGATCCGCTAACCTGTTTCGAGCCGTTGCCTCGCGCCCCTGACCCCTTCCTACTGACCGACGATCGCGTCGATTTCTTCCTTCAGGAGGGCGCCGTAGTGTTCGAGGACGCTTGGCCTGAGCTTGGCGCAGAGCAGCGTGAAACTGAGCGCGGCGCCCGGCTTTTCGCCCGGCGTCATGATCGGCAATCCAACTCCGGCAATGCCGGGAATGAGTTCGCCCACATCCACCGCGTAACCGCGGCGGCGGGTGTCGGCGATCAGCTGCCGAACCTTGTCCTCGGTGAGGTTGCGATAGGACGCGTAGCGCCCGAGGTTGGCGCGGATGATGTAATCCTGCTCGTCCTCGTCCAGGAAGGCGAGCATCGCGATCGAGCCGGGGCCTACGCCGAGGGGCACGAAGCCGCCGATCGATCCCGTCAGGGTCGGCACGATGCATTCACCGTCGCGCCGGTCGAGACAGACGGAATCGTGGTTGAAGCGAGCCATCAGGTGGGTCGTGTCACCGGTGCGGCGCCTGAGCCGGGACAGCGCGACCTCGCAGCGGCTGATGATGCCGGGGCCGCGGGCCGCGCGGACACCGTAGATCGCCATGCGTGCACCCAACCTGTAGCGCCGTTTTTTGTCGTCGCGGGCAAGCAGCTTGTGACCGACCAGCGTGTTGAGGATGCGGTGACAGGTGGCGGTGTTGAGCCCGGAGCGGGCCGCCAAGTCCTTGAGCGATAGGCCCTCGACGCCGCCATCGGCGACGAGATCCAGCAGGATGACGGCCCGGTCGAGCAACTGGGCTCCACCGGAGGGCGGTTGGGCGATCGCCGGCATGGAATCTCACATTATGAAAAAAGAGACCTCAGCAACTTGTACATTGAGAGAGATGTGTCTCCAATGATGAAAATTAGGTCGCTTGAGAAGGGTGCATATTTTTTGAGCGAGCTGATTTCTGCATTCGCAAAAAGCTGATGGCCGACGCGGCGCTGCGGTAGCAGCGCCGGAGGGCTGTGATTTTTCCAGAGGAACAGGATGACAGGCTTCAAAAGGATGATGGGCGTTTCCGCCCTTGCGCTCGCTGCCTTCCTTGTTGGTAGCGCCGCCCTGGCGGGCACGCTTGAGAACGTCAAGGCGCGCGGCAAGCTCGTGGTCGGCGTGAAGAATGACTACGCGCCCTATGGCTATCTGAACGACAAGGGTGACGTCGTCGGCTTCGAGGTATCGCTTGCCAAGTACGTTGCCAAGGAGCTCCTTGGCTCCGAGGACAAGATCGAGCTCGTGCCCGTCGTCGCTTCCAATCGCATCGAATTCCTGACTGCCGGCCGCATCGATGCGATCTTCGCCACGCTCGGCGTCACTGCCGAGCGCACCAAGGTCATCGACTTCACGACGGAATACGTTTCAGCTGCCGGCCCGTCCGTGCTGATGGCCAAGGAAGCGACGATCTCCAAGTGGGAAGAGCTGAAGGGCAAGTCGATCTGCGGCATCCAGGGCTCCTACTACAACAAGAAAATGACCGAGGAGTTTGGCATCAATCTCGTGGCCTTCAAGACCCAGCCGGAAGCCTATCGCGCGCTGAAAGACAATCGTTGCATCGGCTTCGTCTTTGACGACATGACGCTTCAGCAGAAGCTCAAGGAGCCCGATTGGGCGAGCTACAAGATCGCGGTGGCACCCTATGAATTGCTGCCGATGGCGGGCGGCCTCCGCAAGGGTGACACAGAATTCCACGAAGCCGTCGACAAGGCCATCGGGAAGGCCGAGGCCGAAGGCAAGCTGATCGCGTGGGAGACCGAGTTCGGCATGCCGCACTCCGACTATATTGCCGCGCGGGCAAAGGCTGCGGTTGCGAAGAAGAACTGACGGACACGGAGCGGCCTTTTGTTCGGTCTCGACTATTCGTGGCTCGCGGATCCTGCGTACCAGCAATGGCTGCTTACCGGTGTCGTCAACACGCTGAAGCTGGCGGTGCTCTCATCGAGCGCCGCCATCCTCATCGGCATGCTCGGGGCTCTCGGGCTCACGCTGCGGATTTTCTGGCTCGATGCCCTGATCGAGTTGTTCGTAGAGGTGTTCCGCAACACGCCGCCGCTGTTGCAGATGCTGTTTGCCTATTTCACCCTCTCAACCCTCGGCCTCAGGGTGACCGATCCGTCGACGGGACTGTCGGTTCCGCTTCTCAGTGCCTTTGCCTGTGCTGCGATTTCGCTCAGTCTCTTCGGCGGGGCGCTGGCTATCGAGGCCTTCCGCTCGGGCATCGAAACCATGCCGCGGTCGATCATCGACGCGGCGCGGTCACTCGGTTACGGCCGATGGGCCCGCTTCTGGCGCATCGAGGCGCCGATCGCCACCCGCATCTGCCTGCCGGGACTGACGAACATCCTGACCAACCTCTTCAAGACGACGTCGCAGGCATCCGTCATCACTGTGCCGGAACTGATGTACTACGCGGGACAGATCTACAATGACACGTTTCGCACGCTGGAGGTGATGATCCTGGTCCTCCTCATATACGTGGTGCTGGTGTCCATTCTCACATTTGCAATGGCGAGGCTCGAAGCCTTCATGGCCTTCCCAGGTTACGGGAGGGTGCATTGATCGCGGGCCCCATGCTCTCCTATGAGGGAAAGAAGCGCGCCGTTCTGCTGCTGATCGCCTTTGGCGTAGTCATCTGGATCGGGGGCGATGCCGCGGCGGGCGGCTCGGCGCACTGGAGCCGCGTGCTGGTGCGGCTTCCTCTGCTTCTCACCGGCTCGGCGTCCGGCTGGCCGATCACGGGCGGTTTTGTCCTCAATATCATTCTCTCGCTCGCCTCCATGGCACTGGCGACGGCGCTCGGTACGATCATGGGTCTTGCGACGCTCGCCAGGTTCGGACCGATCCGAGTCCCGTCCTTTCTGCTGATGAATTTCCTGCGCAATTCACCGTGGCTCGTTCTGCTTTTTGCAACGCTCTATTTCCTGCCGTTCGAGATGCACGTCTTCGGCACGACCATTCCGTTCCCGCCATTCGTGAAGGCCGTGATTGGCCTTGCGTTGCCGACGGCGGCGAATTTCTCCGAGGTGATCCGGGGTGCCGTTCAGTCCATTCACAGCGGCCAGTGGGATGCGGCACGTTCGCTCGGCTATGGCACCGGCCAGATCTATCGCCACGTGATCATGCCACAGGCGCTGAGGCGCATGATCCCAGGCTGGATGAATCTCTACGCGCTGCTGATGATCGCGACAGCGCTCGCCACGGTTACCGGAATCCAGGACGTGCTGACGATTCTGAACACTTTGCTGGCCATGGAGAACGAGCGGGTGATCGTCTACTTCTATTTGACCATCCTCTTCCTGTTCATCGCCTACTGCTATCCGATCGCTGCCGTCGCGCGTCGGTGGGAGCGCGCGGTGAAGGGAGAAAGCCTGTGAACCGCATCGACGCGCTGATCGAGCTCGATAACGTCCGCAAGTCCTTCGGTGACGTCCCAGTTCTCAAGGGCATCTCGATGTTCGTGCGGAAGGGCGAGGCAGTCTGCATTATCGGCCCCTCCGGGTCGGGAAAGTCCACCGTTCTGCGGTGCATCAACGGCCTGATTCCCGTGGACGAAGGCTTTGTCCGGGTCGGCGCACACCGTGTGCATGAAATGAGGTCGGAAAAGCAGATGCGGGCGTTACGCCATCAGGTGGCGATGGTGTTCCAGCAGTACAATCTCTTTCCGCACCGCACAGCACTGGATAACATCATGATGGCGCCGATCCAGGTCCTCGGACACGATCGCGCCGAAGTCGAGGAGCGAGCCCGCAAGCTCCTGAAGAAGGTGCGGCTCTCGGAGAAGGCGGACAGCTATCCGGGGCAGCTTTCCGGCGGCCAGCAGCAGCGCGTGGCAATCGCCCGCGCACTCGCGATGCAGCCGGAAGTGATCCTGTTCGACGAGGTGACGGCTGCGCTCGATCCCGAAACGGTGAAGGACGTGCTCTTCGCGATCCGCGAACTGGTGGAGGAAGGCCTCACCTGCATTCTCGTGACTCACGAGATGAAGTTCGCCCGGGAGGTCTCACACCGCGTTTGTTTCACCGATCATGGTCTGATCGTGGAGAGTGCGCCTCCTGCAGAACTTTTTGACAATCCGCGAGACCCGCGCACTCGCGAATTCCTCGGTCAGGTTCTCTGATCGCATCATCGGGGCGGACGAGTGTCGTCCGGCCCGGTACAGCCGACTCGTCGGGATTGAGCGTGCGCTGCGCGGTGCTGCCATCCCATGTGCAATGAAAGGTGAGCCGGAAGGCCCAATGCATCATGCCTCGTTTTGACGACATCTACGCCAAGGACTTCAAGGAGACGCCTTACTGGTGGGAGGCCGCGGAACCGGAGACCGATCTCGATCCGATGCCGGAGCGAGCCGACGTCGTGGTCATTGGCTCGGGCTATGCCGGGTTGAATGCGGCGACCCATCTGGCGCGCGCCGGGCGCTCCGTCGTCGTCATCGACGGTGACCGGATCGGGGAGGGAGCCTCGACGCGTTCGGGCGGCATGGTGTCGAGTGGCCAGAAGCTGGTGGTTGGTGGCGCGATCAAGGGGATCGATCCGGCGCTCTTCTTGCGCCTGATCGGCGAGAGCAACGAGAGCTTCGATTATCTGAAGATGCTGGTCGAGACGGAGAAGCTGGATGCGGGTCTTGCGCTCACCGGCCGCTTTTTCGGCGCCCACGCCGCGGGCGATTACGAAACTCTGAAGCGGCATGGCACGCTGCTGGCGGAAAAGACGGGTGTGACCGTGCATTTCCTCGATCCCGCGCATCAGCGGGTGGCGATCGGTTCGGACTACTATCATGGCGGCATGGTGATCGATGAATATGGCGGCCTGCATCCGGGCAAGTATCACAAGGCGCTGCGTGACCGGGCGCGCGCCGCTGGCGTCATGCTGCGCTCGCATGCGCGTGCGGGTGTCGTACAGGATGGTGCGAGCGGAGAGAAAGTCGTGCCGACCGCTCGAGGCAACATTCGGGCTGCCCACGTCGTCGCAACCACAAACGGTTACACCGCCGCCGATGCGACACCGAGCCTCGCCAGCCGCATCGTGCCGGTCAAGAGCTATCAGATTGCCACCGCGCCGCTGCCGGCCGATCTCTTGGCCGAGCTCATTCCGCAGGCCCGCATGGTGTCCGACACGCGCCGTGATTTGATCTACGCCAGGCCGTCGCCTGACGGGACGCGGCTTCTGTTCGGTTCACGCCCGGGCATCTTCGACATGCCCGACAAGCTTGCCGCGAAGCGGCTTTATGCGCGCATGCTGGCCGTTTGGCCGCAGCTTGCGGGCGTGAAGATCACTCATGCCTGGAGCGGGCGCGTGGCCATGACCGTCGACAAGATCGCCCATCTCGGCGCCCGCGACGGCGCAGATTTCGCGGCTGGTTGCAACGGCAACGGCGTCGCGCTGATGACCTTTCTCGGCTACCAGACAGCGCGCAAAATTCTCGGCGAGCAGAATATCCCTTCGGCCTTCGACCGCGAGACATTCGCAGCCGTGCCCTTCTATTCGGGCAAGCCGTGGTTCGTGCCGCTCTTTGCCGGCTGGTATTGCCTGCGCGATTTCCTCGACCGTCCGGGACGCTGAAATGGAACAGTCCGTCGTTCCGACACGCCTGGAAGAGGACGTGCTCGGCACGCGCCACATTCCGGATGATCTCGCCTATGGAATCCAGACGGCGCGGAGATGATGATGCAGGTGGCCTTCCGCGTCGTCGGCAACGACGCGACGGTGACGCGCGCAGCTGAAGGCGAGCTGGACCTCAACGTCTGGGAGTCCGTCATTCTCGAGGCGCTCGCCGAATCCATTCGCCTGATGCATCGCGCCATACCTCTGTTCGTTTCTGGCTGCGTGACGGGCCTCGAGGCGAACGTCGAACGCTGCCTCGCTGACGCATCGGGCTCCCTCGCGCTTTCGACGGCGCTTGCGGCCATCTATGACTATCCAACGGCCTCGGTGATCGCCAAGCATGCGGCGGCAACGGCTTGTCGATCCGCGATGCGTCGGTCGCCTGCGGCCTCATGAGCGGGGCAGAAGCCGATCTCCTGTTTGGCGACATCTCGGTCTTCACCGATCTCGAGCGGACCGAACGCCTGATTGCCCGCTTCAGAGCGGCAAGAAACGTCTTATCCGCATGTCTTCCATGCGCTCGTCTTGAAGGAGGACAATTTGTCCAGAATAATTCCCGACCTCGTGGTCACGCCGCAGGACCTGCCCGCGAAGGTGGACGTCGTCATCATCGGTGGAGGCATCATTGGCGTATCGACGGCGCTCTCGCTGGTTGAGCGCGGCGTCAGCGTTGCCTTATGCGAGAAGGGATTGATCGGAGCGGAGCAGTCGTCGCGAAACTGGGGCTGGGTGCGCCAGATGGGGCGCGACCCGGCCGAGTTACCGCTTGCCATCGAGAGTCTTCGGCTCTGGCGCGGCATGAACGCGCGCATCGACGGCGAAACGGGTTTTCGACAGGCCGGCATCGCCTATCTCTGCGACACCGATGCCGACGTTGCGATGTATGAAGCGTGGTTGAAGCACGCCACTCCGCTTGGTCTCGATTCCCGCCTTGTGAGTGGCGAGGCGCTAGATACCCTGATTCCCGGTGCGGCGAAGCCGTTCCGCGCGGCGTTGCACACGGCGAGCGATGGCAAGGCCGAGCCGTTCATCGCGGCTTCGGCGATTGCGCGAGGAGCGGCCGCCAAGGGCGCGCATATCATCACCAATTGTGCGGTCCGTTCCATCGAGCGATCGGCGGGCCGGGTCAGCGGCTGCGTGACCGAACGCGGTGAGATCCGCTGTTCGTCCGTGGTTCTGGCGGGAGGAGCCTGGTCGCGCCTCTTCGCCGGCAATCTGGGCATCGATCTTCCCGTCCTGAAGATCCTTGGCAGCGTCGTCCGCCTGTCCTCGGTCGACGGCGTTCCGGATTTTGCCGTCGGTGCAGGCAACTTCGCTTTCCGTCGCCGTCTGGACGGCGGCTTTACCGTCGCCCAACGCAACGCAAACATCGCCCCGGTCACGCCGGACAGCTTCCGCTTGTTCTGCGACTATGCGCCGACGCTGATCAAGAGCTGGAATGAACTGACGCTTCGCATCGGCGGCCAGTTCTTTCGTGAGTTGTCGATGGCTCGATGCTGGAATAGTGACGAGGTTACGCCCTTCGAACAGGTCCGCATTCTCGATCCAGATCCGTCGCGGCGATTCGTTCAGGGCGGCGTGAGCAATCTGCGCGAGGCCTTCCCAGCGTTCGGCGACGCAAAGATCACGAAGATGTGGGCTGGTCTCATGGACGTTACGCCCGATGCTGTACCGGTGATCGCGCCGGTCAGCTCCGTTCCGGGCTTCTATCTCGCGACAGGTTTCTCCGGTCACGGTTTCGGTATTGGCCCCGGCGCGGGCGCGCTGATGGCTGATCTGGTGACCGGATCGACACCCTGCGTCGATCCCGCACCCTTCCGGATGGAGCGCTTCAAGCGCCTGAAGAGAGCCGCCTGATTTTCCACACACACGCCAAACAAGATGAAGTCGGCCGCTTCCGTCTCCACCCTTCGCCGCGACATCGACTATCTCGCCAGTCAGGGTCCGCGCGGCGCATCCGCGGCAGCGCGTTGCCCACCGGCCGCAGGTCCGCCTTAGCCGAGCACGGAACAGGCACTCCGGATGTCGCTGGAGGAAACGCGTCGCTCCGAATAAAGGAAAATCCGTTGGCGCCTCAATGCGGTTACGTTGTGAAGATCATGCTTCGGCTTCTGACCACCAAGATAAGAAACTGGCTCGGCCGCGATCCTCTGGCGGTTTGAGCGAATATGTCTTCGCCGTTCCTGCCTTGCCTCGGAGCAGCGACAACGCCGGCCCTTCGGCGAGCCGGTTCACGGCGACGAGCTGGTCGCTTGCCGGCGGTGGAAGCCCTGTCCTTCAGCTTCACAAGGTCGGGTCCGCGCCATGGCCGGTTCGTAAGCTCGCTGGCAAGATCAATCGGCTCACGCTCGAGGCTGATCATCTCTGGCGTGGGGTAGACCGGTTCCTTGAGCCGATCCCTTCTGATCTCGACGATCCGGCCGCTAGGCGATCAGCCGGTCAACGCGCTGCATCATGTGCGCAGGAGCGGCCGACGTCCCGACGTGGGCGGCCGCGACAGCCCGGATTACATGTGTCCGCGCAAACGTGGCTTCGTCCTCGGTGAGTCGCTCGGGAGTCTTGGCGACGGAGCTTCGAAATCCTCATTGCGGCTGCCGAGCTCGACGTTCTCTGCCCTTCGCAAGTTCTCGACGCAGAGACCGGGAACCAGGCTCCGCTTGGCGGCCTTGCCCTGCCAGAGCGCGAAGCGATCGGTGCCATCGTCACGCTGCTTGCTACGATGCGTCGAGAGCGCGGCCGCAGCTGCCATTGCGGACGCGGAGTCCTGGCCGTGTTGCGCGAACTCGTCCTTGATTTGAGTTCTGCAGCTCAAGAAGAACTTTCGGGCTTCGTGATCGAAACCGTAGGATCTTCCTGCCGTGATCTGTCTGCCCGTCGAGCGGACGGCTTGGCGATCACGCGCGCCCGGCGGCTGTACTATTTTCGCGGAACCAGTATAGCGGGGGTGGACGGGAAGAGGATGTGATAACAGATTGAAATTGCAAGACTATCGTTTCTCCGTCGCCCCCATGATGGAGTGGACCGAGAGTTCAAGTTTTTCAGGCGCTTAGAAGGCGGCGTATGCACGCCAATGTGAGCAAGCTTCTGAAATGGGCTAGGGTAGCTCCGGCTTCGCGGACGGGCACGACCAAGATATCCAAGAGCAAGGGACATAAGTGAGTGCTGACGAGCGGTGCCGGTTGGCGGAGCGCGCCATTCCCTTCACCGCGCATTTGCGCAGCCCTGCTCCAACTAGAAACGAACAGCGCGTGCACGCTACCAATCGTGCGATCTTGTACGCTAACCTACGAGTTTCTGCGCTCGCGTTCGCCGGGCTGAGCTGCGTGAACTGCAGCGACGGTAAGTCTGTGGTCCTTGCGTGTCCGGTTTTTGTATTCCCTAGCCCCTATAGGCCCGGGCTTGGCCTTGCGAGCTACTTTCCTGCTCCCGTGGTCAAGCCGCTGACAATGTAGCGCTCGAGGAAAATGCCGATCAGGACGAGCGGCGCGATCGCCGCCGTCGACAGCGCCGCCATCGACCACCAATTGATGCCTTGCGAGCCAGTCTGGCTCGCCACCATCACCGGGAGTGTCTTGGCGTCCGTGCTCGTCAACAGCGCCGCGAAGAAATATTCGTTCCAGCACAGCACCAGCGAGAGGATGAATGCGGCCGCCATTCCGGGAACGGCGAGCGGCAGAATGATGCGCAGGAAGGCGCCCCAGGTCGATAGGCCGTCCACGAAGGCAGCTTCGTCGAGCTCGATCGGGATCGCATTGAACTGATCACGCATGATCCAGATGACGATCGGCAGCACTGTTAGCGTGTAGAGCAAGACAAGCCCAATTCGCGTGTCGAGCAGGGCCAATGCCTTGTAGAGGACGAGGAACGGCAGCGCGAGCACGACCGGCGGCAGGATCAACTGGGACATGAAGAAGAACAGGATATCGTCGTTGCGCATCCAGGCGAATTTATAGCGGAAGCGGCTCAGGCCATAGGCTGCCAGCGATCCGAGGATCAGCGCCAGCAAGGATGCGCCGACCGACGTGATGATGCTGTTGGCGAAGCGGTTTACGAATTCGGAGCGGGCGGTCGAGGTCCCGAACAGTGTATCTGGCGACAGGCCGAGCGAGCGCCATCCCTTCCAGTCCGGCTGAAAATCGACCCAGGGAATCAAGTGGGCTTGCGTCACATCGACCGCCGATTTGAATGACGTCGTGATGGTCCAGTAGATTGGGAACAGGCAGATAAATGTCCAGAACAGGAGTGCAGCGTAGATCAGCATGCGGCTCAGCCTCCGCTTTGCGCGGGGGGGCGCCGGATGCCTCCGGATGTGCTTCGGTGCGAGGGTCGATCGCGTCAATCAAGCAACTCCGTTTGGAAGCGATTTTCGCGCCTTAACCGACCTTCTGGGTCCAGCGTTTTGACAGGCGCAGGAGCACGGTCAGGAGAAAGATGATCATAAGCAGATAGACCATGGCGAGCGCCGTGCCATATCCGACGTTCGAGCGGTCGCGGTAGACGCGGTAGATGAAGCTCGACACCGTGTCGGTTGCCCCGCCAGGGCCGCCGGCCGTCACGTTGATGACGATGTCGGCAAGCTTCAGCTTGAAGATGATGCGGATGATAAGGACGGTGATGCTGACCGGCAGCATGATCGGAAACGTCACGTGCCAGAACGACTGCCAGCCGTTGGCGCCGTCGACCTTGGCTGCCTCCTGGACCTCCTTCGGCATCGCCTGGAGGCCTGCGAGCAGGATGATCATGATGAAGGGGATCGACACCCAAGCGTCCATCGCCTGGATGCTCAAGCGCGCCATCCAGGGTGAGGCGAAGAAGGCCGGGTTGTCCCAGCCGAGGTCGCGCGCCAGCGTTGCCGCCGGACCGAAGCGATACTCCAGCAGCGACTTGCCGATCATCCAGCTCACCGCCACAGGGCTCAGCATCATTGGCAGCAGGAACACGACGCGGAAGAATCTTCGCGCCCGGACCTCGGCACTGAGCAGGAGCGCCAGGCCGAACGCGATCGCGTACTCGCCGAGTACCGCAACGGTGTAGAAGATCATGTTGCCGAGCGCATTCCAGTAGTAGGTGTCATTCAATATACCCCTGACATTGTCGAAACCGGAAAAGCGCGGGCCCTCGACCGAGCTGAGATTCCAGTCGAGCGACGCGATGTAGAGCCCGAAGATGGTCGGGAAGATCACCACCGCCACCGTGAAGAACACCGCCGGCAGCAGGAACAGCGCGCGCTGGCCGCGCTCACCGCGGGTCAGGACCTGCCCGATGCCGAAGGCAACGGCCCAAACGACATAGGCGATGAGGATCGGGCGCCAGTCGGAAAATCCGGCTGCGATCGTCCCGGTCGTGTGCAGGATCTGGACGAGGAGCAAGAGCGCGAAGCCAAACGAGGCCAGCGCGACGAGCGCGCGGCCGGCAGTCATTCGGCTGCCAGGAGCGCGCGTCGTGGCGGACATGTGGTGCGGCGCGTCGCTCACGGGAACTGGGTTTTGCATCGCAATCGAACTCTGCCGTTTCAAACGATCGACCGGCCGCCGGGCAAGTTTACGGCCGGCACCAGAGCGGTGCCAGCCGATATGTTTTCGCGAAAACTCACGCGGCTACACGCCAAGGGAGGCCTTGTAGAGTCCGATCTGTCGCTCACGACCGATCTGGTCGGTCAGCTTCTCCCAGGCCGCCGCGATGTTGTTCGCGCCGGTCTGCGCGTCGACCTTGCCGGCGAAGATCTTCGTCAGCTCGTCTTCCGCAATGCTGTAGTACTGGAAGATACCGGGAATGCGTGGCTCCACCGCCCGGTTGGGGTGATTGTAGGAGGCGAGCTGCGAGTTGAGATAGGAGGTAATGTACTTGCGGTCGTAGCCCGCGGCCACCCACTCGTCGAACTGGAAATGGCTGGTGCGGTGAGCCTGGAAGCCCGACGGATACATCACCATCCACAGCGACAGATCCTTACCGCCGAGATGCGCGGCTGCGCTCCACGCTGCCTTGTGCTTCTTCTCGTCACCATTGACTCGTGCCATGACGTATACGCCCCAGCCGAGATAGGCGCAGTTCGGCGCGTGATTCGGGCCGCTTGCGAGCTTGTCCCATTTCCCGGTCTTGGAGTTGTAGACATCGTCCGAGCCCGGGAGGATGTCGAAACCGACGACGTCGCCGACCACGGAGGTGTCGCTCGCCTTCGCGACCTGGCCGATGTCGCCCCACCAGGGGATCATCGAGCCAATGCCGGCCAGAAATTGCTGGAAGCCGGTGGTGTTCGGATCGGCATTGAGCTGATCGGCCGGCTCGAACGGCAGCGCGTCGATCACGTCCTGGATGGCGCGCACCCAGGCCGGATTGTTGATGCGCGGCTTCATCGTGTCGATGTCGAACAGCCAGGCCTTGTCGTCGGGATGCTTTGCGTAAGCTGAGGCGCGGCTGCCAAGGAAATAGAAGCCGAAGCCGCCCCAGGGCTTTGGCGCATCGAGATAGCCGAAGGCGTTCTGGTTCTTGATCTTCTTGCCCTTGAGGAATTTCGTCACTGCCTGCACCTGCTGCCAGGTTTTCGGCACGCCCCACTCGCTCGAATTGCCCGCGTCTTTCCAGGCCTTAGCGAGGGCGGGGTCGGAGAAGACATCGGTGCGGTAGTTGAAGTTGTGGCAGTCGCCGTCGATGGTGACGCGATAGGTCTTGCCGTTCCAGGTGCCGACCGGCGGCTTCAGGTAATCGACATAATCGTCGATATCGATCTGCTTCTTGACCCAATCCGGCATCTCCGACGCCAGACCCTTGCCGCAGACGTCGCCTTCGAACGGCGCGCCCATCTCAAGGATGTCGAAGTCGACCGTGCCGGTCGCGATCGCTTGCTGCAAGCGAGGATTGTAGTCAGCCTGGGCGAGATCGATCCAAGAAATTTTCGCACCGGTATACGCTTCCCATGGCTTCAGGAAGCCGCGGAACAGGAGATTGTGCAGGTTCTGATTGTTCAGCCCCATGAAGGAGAGTTCGACGCCCTTGAATTCGCCTTGCTTGATGCTCGCCTTGGTCGGGCCGAGGCAGAGCTCGCCGACCTTCTGCCAGTCGGCGTCGGTTGGCGCGCCTTTGCCGACACCGGGAATTTGCGTGATCTGGGCGCGCAGGTTGGCTTGCGCCATGGCAAGCTCGGAGAACGTGCCGAGCGCGCCCGTCGTGCCCAATGCGGCGGCGCCGGCCGCGCCTTTCAGCACCGTGCGCCGGTTCGGCTGGAGTGCGGGATGCTGATCATGCCCTTGCTGTTTCACCACGATACCTCCCATCGTTGACTTTCTTGATGTCAAGTTTGGACCACCTGGGCACCGTGACGTGACGCTCGCGAACTTCCATGCCGTGGCGTGGTGACAGAGGTCGGTTCGAGTATGCAACGGCGCATTTCAAAGTCAACGAAAGCAAGTGAACTGGAAGCCGCGTACGGTGTCGATGTGAACGACGAAGACAGCCGTCGATGATGCCGCACTGCAAGATAGACGATCAGGCGAGACGATGTGCAGCGTCGATCACGTTCCTGGCGAGCGTGAATTGGTTGTTTCCGGCAGCGGCGTCGTGCCGGTGTCATATTTGTGCCGGACCTGTCGCGCAGCGCCGGCGCTCAGTCAGGCGTCGGGCGGGATTACGCCCTTCTTGAAGATGAAGCAGCCGTAGAAGCGCCGTTCGCCGGTCTGGATCACGCAATAGGATTTCTTGGCGAGTTCATAGAAGGCAAATCGCTCGACCGATCCCATAGGAAACGAGCGTCCTTCCGTGGCATCGATTGTGGCCTGAACCTCTTGCTGCACCGGCGGGATTTCGTCGGGCTGGCCGACGATCTCCATGCGTGACGCCGGCTTGTCGACAAAACTGTCGAGCGGCAACACCGACAGGATCGCGCGCGCGGCGCGGCCGGCGTTGACGTTGTCGATGCGCAACAGCCGCCCCAGTACGGTCTGGCGAGCGACGGAGTCGGCGGGGAAATTGGTGTCGCAGAGGACAAGATCGTCGCCGTGCCCCATGGCCCGCAGGGCGTAGAGTACATCCGCATTGAGAAGTGGGTCGATCGATTTCAGCATGCAGCGCCTCCCTTGACGCGATCAGGCTTCTTGGCTTGATTGGACTATCCGACGTCTGGACGCCGCCGTCCATATCGGCGTCGACAATTGTAACCACTCATGTAGATCGGCATCTAGATCGGCATCGATCTCGGCACCTCGGCGGTCAAGACCGTTCTCGTCGACGGTGCCCAGCGCGTGATTGCAAGCGAGAGCCGGCCGTTGACGACCACCTCGGCGCTGCCCGGCTATTCCGAGCAGGATCCCGCGCAGTGGGTCGACGCGACCTTTGCCGCGCTGGATGCCTTGAAGGAGACGCATGGGGGCGAGTTGGCTGCGGTCGAAGGCATCGGACTGTCCGGCCAGATGCATGGTGCCACGCTGCTCGATGCGGGCGCAAAGCCGTTGCGGCCTTGCATTCTCTGGAACGACGGACGGGGCATGAACCGCCTGCGCAGCTTCTTCGCGGTGACCTTGCCGCAGATCAAGTCCAGCGTGGTAGCAGGCGGCATCTTCGCCTTCATCTCGGCGATGGACGAGACCATCGTCGCGCTGTCCATCTCCGGCGGCCAGTATCAGCCCTTAACCAAAGGCTATTCACCACGTTGAGCGACGAGATCGACCCGACCATCGCCGCGATCTCGGCGCTGATGACGGCGGCCTCCTTCATGCGGGTGCTGCTGGCGAGTGCGCGGCAGAAGAAGGACAGATGAGATCGCTCATGGCGGTTTGCAACCAGCTTTAGGCAAAGCATGATGTCAGTCGCCGCAAAGGCGACCATAGAGCCTGGCCGAGTGCCCATTTTGATGCTGAGCTTGCCCAGGCACTTGAGAGCCACTTTTTCTGCTTAAGGAGTATTGTTGCGTCTTCTTGAAGCATCCGCATTCGGCACTCGGCTATGAAGTCTCCAACCTGGCGCAAGAACCTGCAATTTCGAGCGGACTTCGTAGACTGACATCGGCAGGCGCGCGGTGCCGCGTGGCGAAGTTGGCGCTGCCGCGCTGGAGCCGGTTCCGACGTTGAAGAATTCGCTGTCGGCGGCGAGTTGCCCGAATTTCAGCGAGACCTTCTTCGCGCCCCACTGCCTCTCGAAATAAGCTTCGTACAGGCGCGTCGACGGCAGAGCTTCGATTCCGCTGACGACGAAAAAATTCTGCAGATTGCTGCGCGACAACCCGTCGCCATGGATCTGGAACATGTTGGCGTGAAAGGTGAGCTTGTCGAAGCCGACGAGCTTCTGCAGATCGACGTCGACGGTCAGGTTCAGGCGGCCTTCGTAGATCGCGCCCTGCTTCAATCCTCCGGAAGCGTTGCCGAGGACCTCGCTGATGTAGGTCGCCGCGAACTTCACGCCGTATTTCTGCAGCGGATTGGGCAGAAGACCGAGCGTCTTCTCCTTCACCGTGCTCTCTCCCGTGTCGGGATCGGCGGGTTTGTCCTCGTCGGTCTTCTTGTCCTCCTGCGCCATGGCATTGGCTGCCAGAAGCAAAACGACCGGCATCGAAAGAGTCGCTTGCGGCATGCCCTCCTTGGGCGCGACACGGGAACTCCTGGAAGTAGCTTGAGGACTTGCCTGATCTTCGGGCCCAAGTCCACCATCGACGAGGACCACCTCGCAAAGGCGCCGGCCCTGCCGGTCGAGCCGGGCGCCCCTTGGTTTGGATGGTGGGTCAGACGAACTGAACTTTCGCAAAGTTTAACATTGCTGGATCCCAAGATCGAGAAACTGCGCTAGGGTCGGGCTTTCCCGCGTAGGGGCAGTTCATGTTCGACACGGCCACCACCGCGCTTTTGCGCGCGGTCCTCGACGAGGTCTGCGTCAGCGTTTCGCTCCGCGAGATCGGAGCGTGCACCCACGTCGCCTCGAAGATTCTGCAAGCCGCTACCCGCGGAGAGGTGTCGCCCGAGGTTCTCAAGCAGGTTGGGCGCCAAGCTCTCTCGCAAGCGCCGACCATGTGGCGCTGACCGGACGAGGGGGCGGGGTTGAATTTTCAGGTCACGGTGCTGAAGATCCTGGTGAGCTACCCGGATGGATTTGCCGTGATGGCCGACCTTAAGCGCGACATGGCGATCCTGGCGACCAGCGGTCGGGACTGGGCCGATCGCACCAAGCGGCTGGCCGCGCGCGTGCCGGACCTCGATATCTTTTCGCAAGGCCTCGTCGCGCGCGAAAACGGCGGTTGGAAGATCAGTGTCAAGGGACGGACCGTGCTGGAATTCATGGAGGCGCACCCGGTCGCCGACCAGGCGATAGAGATGGTGCCGGCAGAGAAAGTAGAGGCGCCACTGCTGCCCGCCGAGCGGGCGAGGCGGCGACGCGAACGTCGCGCGCGTCGGCGCGAGGGGCGTGAACGGGCGCGAGCGAACGCTTCCTAGACTGCGTACGGCGCCTTCAGAAGGCGGCGAGATCCAGGCCGTAGCTCATGGCTGCGAGCACGGAGATCAGCAGTCCCAGACCGCAGAAGATCGCGATGATCTTGAACTCTTTGATATCGGCAGTCGAGCGGACTGCGGGGATTACTGACGATGATCTTGACATCATCAACGGCAAGCAAGAGCAGCTACGAAGGTAGTCTGCAGAAGAGATATGGATACGCCAAGGACCAAGCCAGAAAAGAGGTCGACGATTGGTATGGCCGCCAGAGGTGGTGAAAAGAAGCCCCGCTTTTTGCGGGGCTTTTCTGAAAGGGCTCGCGTTCCGGGGAGTACGAGGAGGACTATTACGACGGCCGAAGATATTCGCGAAGGTTATTTCGAAGTCACCGGTTCTCACACTGGCCGACGCTATCGAATTTTTACCAAGGCACTGTGGGCAATCCGCTCAGATTAACGGCTGGTGCACGCGAGTGTGTTGCTCATGAGCCGACCGGCCAGTCGGGAAGCCGCACGGACGATAGTTCTTTCGCGACATGGTCGGCTCGATGCGGGCGGCGATCTCGACCAGCTTGCGCGCCGCGTAGAAGCCGCAAGAGCAGCCCCATTGCGGCGACGAATTCGGGACGCCGGCGCGACGCCCGATCAGGCCGACCCGGGCGTCGCCGAAGTAGATCAGCCACGCGCGGTGGGGATCGTCCTTGCTGCGACAGCGGCTGAGGGCGGGCATGCCGCTAGGAAAGCGGTAAATGGATGAGGCCTGCAAATTGTCAATTGCTTGCGTGTCGAGAAGCTGGCCGACCACTGCCGCTCGTGGGTGTGGACAATGGCCGGCGGGCATCACTGCCGCCGGCCATCGCTCGCGCCACCTTGGGCTGGGGGTTGATCGGCAGCGCTGACCGCAAGCCTGCCGAACGCCGATTAACAACCCGCTAACCAATTCGGGCGGGCTCTGGACCATTCAGCGGCTAGAAGTCGGCGAGGCTTGCTGGATTTCTCGATTGCCACCGTCGAGGCAGTTCTAAAGCCTAGCGTCTGCCTGGAAGAGAGGTAGCATTTCGATCGGGACACAGCTCGGCATGAAAATCACGGCGAACCCGATGCTGCTCTTTTCAAGGATGGTGGCCGTCACGCTCTCGGGTAGGTTCGGAAAACTGACATTTGGCGCCATCGATAGGAACAGCGAATGTCACTCTGAAAGTGTTCAGGCCCGTTTTTAAGAGTCTGTCCGGGATCATGCTGTTTTTTGGCAGAGCTTTCGCAGCATGAGGCGGATTGAGGCGAGGCGCAAGAACGCCAATGCCTTTCGGTTGAGGCACTCCCAATCCTTGGCCAAACGGCGGCAGCGGTTGAGCCAGGCGATGGTGCGTTCGACGATCCATCGCTTGGGCAAGATCGCAAAACTCTTTGCTGTATCGGAGCGCTTGACGATCTCGACGTCGATTTGCCGGAGGATTTTGCGAACGGCGGACTGAAAGATCGGCCCCTGATAGCCGCCGTCAGCATAGAGCTTCAGCAGGAATGGATGCAGGCCAAACAGCGTGGCCATCACCAGCACCCCACCGTCACGATCCTGGATGTCCGCCGAATGCACGAGGGCGTGGAGCAGCAAGCCTTGAGTATCGACTAGGATGTGGCGCTTCTTGCCCTTGATCTTCTTGCCCGCATCGTAGCCATGCGGGTCGATCCACGCCCCCCTTTTTCCGCGCTCTTGACGCTTTGACTGTCGATGATGGCGGCGCTCGGGCTGGGTTCTCGGTTAGCCAATTCTCGACATTGTACATAGAGCGCGTGATGGATGCGATCGAGCGTGCCGTTCCAAGCCCACAAGTCAAAATAGTCGTGCACCGTGCTGCGTGGCGGCAGGTCCTTCGGGATCGCTCGCCATTGGCAACCGGTGCTCAGCACATACATCAGGCCATTGATCACCTCGCGCACATCGACCGTGCGCTTGTTGCCGCCTCGCTTGGCTGGCGCAATCAGCGGCTCCACCAACGCCCATTCCTCATCAGTCAAATCGCTTGGATAGCGTAGCCGGCTTCGGTCGTAACGACCGCGGTTCTCCTTCGTCCACATGGGCGCCCCTTCGAATCGGACCGCCACCCTTGAATCACAAATGATTCCGATGATTCAAGATGTTCCCGGACAGACACTAACATTACAGTTGCCGTTTTGCTTTGAGATGCGCGCGCTGAGCGGCAGCCTGGTGAGCTCTGCGCCAGAATGACCATGCGATGACATGCGCGGGTTGGATCCGCTTTCGAGCAAGCCTGATGGCGATGCGGCGGATTTCCTGGATTGACCAACGGATCAGCGGCGGCGTGGGTGTGCTTTGGCTTTTGCCGGGGGGCGGCGTTTGGTTTTTTTGGGCGGTGGCGGATTGGCGCGATGGCGGATCGCCGCCATCATGGCGAAGGCGAGCATCACCAGGGACACGTGGCGATGCCAGCCATGCCAGGACCTGCTCTCGTTGTGATCGAGCCCGAACTCGTTTTTCGCGGTTTCAAAGCTGTCCTCGATCGCCCATCGATGGCCTTCGACCGCGACCAGCGTTTCAATTGATGTTCCCGCTGGGCACCAGGTGGTGAAGAAGGCGAGATCGCCATCGGCGATATGGCGACGGATCAGCAGACCGCGCGTCCATAAACCATCATTTGCGCTGTTGAACTGCTCGACCTCGAGATCGGCCAGTTCGAGATAACACCAGTCATGCAGCCTCGGTCCTTTGGTTCCGGCTCCCGCCGACAAGCGCTTCCAGTCGGACGGGCGCCGCGTCCGGGCGATGTCTTCGGCCTTGCCGGCGACCGGCTGTCGCTTGCCCCAGGATCGGAAGACATGAGAGCTGCTGACCCCGAGCACATAGCCTTTGCCTGCCCGCCGTAGCTGCTGTTCGATATCGCCAACACCGTAGACCGTGTCACCGGCAACCCACTTGAATGGTACAGACGCGGCTATCGCACGTGCGATCATTCTCGTCGCAAGCTTTGGTTTGGTCGCAAAGCCGACATCGGCAGGCACATATGCGGCTTCCAGACGATCTGGATCGTCAGTCCATTCCTTCGGAAGATACAACGCGCGATCGATGAACGCATGACCATGACGCGAAACGTAGGTAGCGAAGACGCCGATCTGGCAGTTCGTAATCTTCCCTGCCGAACCAGTGTATTGCCGTGCCACTCCGCATGAGGCCTTACCCTGCTTGAGAAAGCCGGTCTCGTCGATCACCAGCACCGCATCGTCATCCGCCAAATGCTCGATGACATAGTCGCGGACGATATCGCGCAGGGCATCAGCGTCCCAATCTCCACGACCCAGAATTGCCTGCTGACGCCATGGGCCAGGATCGCCAGCCGCCTCCGCGCGCATCCAGCCGGTCTTGCGCTGCTCATCTCCGAGCAGACCTTCCAGGAACAAGCCTGCATTCGTCGCCACACGCTCTTGCGTGAACAACGGACGTATCCGTTGCTTGATCTCTCGAAGCGACGCCGCCCACAACGCAAGCGTCTCCTCAACCGACGCGGCCCGCGTCCACGACATTCGAATCATGGTTGCCCATGGATTCAGAAGCCCGCAAACAAAGCAACTGTAATGCTAAGATCAAGATGTCGCGGCCCCCGAAGACCCGAGTTTGAGCGGAGGAAAGTACAGTTCGGATTTCGTTTAGAATGTGGTCTGCGCTGGCGATGCGATCGCGCTGGTCCGGGTGTCCGGTAAATTCCTCGAAGTGGCGAGTGGCCGCGCTCAATTGGTCATATTGCCCAATCAAGCGCTGCAGGATTTCGCGGTTTTGGCCTGCTGTATGGAGCGAGGCGTCATAGCGGCGCAGCGTCTCGGCAGGCCCTGCAGGTCCTTGACGCCGGATATGGTTCTGTTGGCGTTGTTTTTCGATCCGGTCGGCCTGCGTATCGGTCAGCAGCCTGGTTGACCTCGCTTTAAAGTCGGCGATCGTCTGGGTCGACACTCCGTTCGGACCAACGATCGATTTCCTTCGGTTCAACGCATGCGCGGAATCGTTTCCCGGACCTTCCGATTTATGGCGTGCTCGGCGGCTCCACTTGGCGGGGCCGACTGAAGCTATGATCTCGGATACGGGACGCGACAGATCGTGCGGTCGCTGCACGAGAAGAGCGTGCCGATCGACACGATCAGGCCAGAGTAAGTTGGCGCGTCAGCTTCTGGCCGACACGATTGGACAAGTTGTGCCGACCACAGCCTCACCCGAGCCTGTGCTTCTCGGGTCCTTTGCGTCCTCGACGGTCTCGCCGAACAGCTTCACCTTCTTCATCTTCCTGCTGGTCGGCTCGGTCGTCAGCCTCAATGGGCTGTCCTTGCCGTCTGCCCTTGTCGGCGGTGCCTTCATCACCTTGGTGCCGACCTATCTCGCCCAGGCTGGTGACTGGGTTCCGATCCTCTACGGCGTCGCGCTCGTCGTCGTGACGCTGGCGGCGAATGCCGGCGATCTGCGCCGCTTCCTGCCGCGTGGGAGAGCGCGATGACGGCGGCGGCCGGGAACGACGGGCTGATCGCGGAAGGCATCTCGCTTGCCTTCGGCGGGCTTCAGGTGCTTAGCGACGTCTCGATGACGCTGCGTCCCGGCGTGGTTACCGGGCTGATCGGGCCGAACGGCGCGGGCAAGACCAGCCTGTTCAACTGCCTCACCGGGCTCTACCACGGTCAGCGTGGGTAGAGCAGCTTCGCCGGCGCGCCGCTGAACGGCCTCGGCCCCGCACAACGCGCCGCATGCGGAATCACCCGCAGCTTCCAGAATCTGGCGATGTGCCCGGATCTGTCGCTCTTGGAAAACGTCTTGGTCGGCCTCACCCTGAAGCGGCGTTCGGGCTGGTTCAGCGCCTTCGTGCCGACGCCGGCGCAACGGGCCGAGCAGGAGGACGCCGAACGCCGTGCCATGGCGGCGTTGACCGAACTCGGCATCGCGTCCGCCGCCTATGATAAGCCGTCCGATCTGCCGCCGGGAACGTTGCGTCTGGCCGAGATCGCGCGCGCCATCGCCAGCGCCCCCCGGGCGATCCTGCTGGACGAGCCGGCCGCGGGCCTCAATGCGGTCGAGACCCGCGACCTGATGCGCGCGTTGAAGCGCCTGATGCGCCCCGACCTCGTGCTCCTCGTCGTCGAGCATGACATGGACCTGATCATGGAGCTCTGCGAGCAGATCTATGTGCTGAACTTCGGCAAGATGATCGCAAGCGGAACGCCCGCCGAAATTCGCGAACATCCGGATGTCATCCGCGTCTATCTCGGAGACGATTCCGGTGACTGAGCTGTTCTCCGCCCGTAACCTTTGCATCAGCTATGGCGCGGCGCGCGCCGTCGAAAATGTCGATCTCTCCGTGCCCGAGAATGGCGTGGTGGCCTTGCTCGGCGCCAACGGCGCCGGCAAATCGTCGGCGCTCAAGGCGATCGCAGGGCTGGTGCCGGCCGCAGGCGAGATGCGCTTTGCCGGCGAGGATATCGGCGCGCTCGCCGCGCGGCAGCGCGTCCGGCTTGGCATCGTCTATGTCCCCGAGGGCCGCCAAGACGGTCGCCGAAAACCTGCTGCTCGGCGGCTTCTTCCTCGACGCGCGTATGCAGCGGCAGCGGCGCGACCTCATGCTGGAGCTGTTTCCCGAGATCGCGAACCGTCTGAAGTCGCCGGCCTGGATGCGGAGCGGCGGCGAGCAGCAGATGCTCGCGATCGGGCGCGGCCTGATGAGCGCGCCGCGGCTGCTGCTTCTGGACGAACCTTCGCTCGGGCTCGCGCCTCTTCTGATCCGCCGCGTGTTCGAGCGTCTGGTGACGATCAAGCAGGAGACAGGCCTTACCATCATGCTGGTCGAGCAGAATTTCCGCATGACGATGAAAGTGGCCGACGCGCTTTATTTCGTCCGCAATGGCGCGATCGTGGGCCATCGCAGCGCGGCGGACCTTGCGACCGCGGCAAACCGTGCCGAGGTGGTGGAAGCCTATCTTGGCGCGGGCCAACCCGCGCCGGCATGACGGAGTGACAGATGCGCCTCGAGGGCACAGAGATCGCGACTGGACTGGCCTTTCCCGAAGGGCCGATTGCGCTCGCCGACGGCAGCGTCATCGTCGTCGAGATAGAAGGCGGCCGGCTCACGCGTGTTCTCCTCTCCGGCCGGAAAGAGGTGATCGCCAATCTCGGCGGCGGTCCGAACGGCGCCGCCATCGGTCCGGACGGCAAATGCTATGTCTGCAACAATGGCGGCTTCTCCTGGCACAAGGACAGAAGCAACTTTGTCCGCCCGACCGGCCGCGCTGAGGATTACACCACGGGCCGCATCGAACAGGTCGATCTCGACACCGGCGCCGTCAAAACCCTCTACGATAGTTGCGGTGGTGTTCACCTCAAGGGCCCGAACGACATCGTCTTTGACGGCGAAGGTGGATTCTGGTTCACCGATCTCGGCAAGACCTATGGCCGGCTGATGGATCGCGGCGCGGTCTACTACGCGCGCACCGACGGGTCCATGATCCGGGAGGCGATCTTTCCGATCATGACACCGAACGGCGTCGGGCTGTCGCCGGATGGGCGCACGCTCTATGTCTCCGAGACCGAGACCAGCCGGATCTGGAGCTATCCGATCACCGGCGAAGGTGAGGTCACGAAGGAGCCTTGGCCGTCGCCCAACGGCGGCAAGCTGCTGCACGGCCTGCCGGGTTACCAGCGCTTCGATTCGCTCGCGATTGAGGAGGGCGGCAATATCTGTGTCGCGACCCTGGTGCGTGGCGGGATCAGCGTGTTCTCGCCAGACGGCGATCTCCTGGAGTTCCGCCAGGCCGACGAGGTCTACTGCACCAACATCTGCTTCGGCGGCACCGACATGCGCACCGCCTTCATCACGCTCTCCGGCACGGGCCGGCTGATTGCGGTGGACTGGCCAAGGTCCGGCCTTGCGCTCGACGATCCCCGCACCGCGCGCAGATAGCCGCCCGACCCCACTGACAAACCTCCTGCTCGTGGTGGGGGTGAGCGTGTTGAGCGGTGGCGCCGTTTTGCTGGTACAAGCCTTGCCGCCCATACTTCACGGATTTCCATGGAGATCGCTCATGAGGGCTCGCAAGACCATTCCGCAAAGAGAAATTTTGTAGCGATCTCAATCGCCTGAAAAGTTGCAAAATGTCGGAATGGGTGTTGAAAACACTACTGAAATTCGAAGACTTCCAAGCTCGAATTGAAGTTGCGCAGGAGTTTCGGGAGGGTCGCAACCGCTCTCGAGAGAAGTCGGGAGAAGACATGCTTCGGCAACAGAGCCCGTAGCCGCTCGGCGCCTTCGTACTGCGGAGGAGCGTTCTTCCCCGCTACCAACGCTCAGATGTGCGCCAAACTACGATATTCTGTGGTCGCGTACGATTGATGGTAGCGCCTAAGCCGCGGGCGCGCGTGCCATGTCACGAGCAGTCCTCGCCTGATGCGTGGTAAGCGAACGGCCGCTCGTGGCGCAAAGCAGTCGTTCGCAGCGTCGGCTACCAACATGCTTCGGTCCTGCCGACAGAAGAACGCCTATCCCCGCGCAAGAACAATATCGAAATTCAACACGCGGTGGCCAGATCCATCTTCCGATGGAACCGGCTTTGCGATGAGCAAATCCGGACGCGGTGCCGCGTTGAGCAGCCGGTCGCAGGCGTTGAGCGGCTCGTCGGGAAAATACATCTGGGTGATCAGCCGTTCGAACCGGCCGTGAATTTCGAAATGAATATGCGGCGGCCGCATCCAGTCCGGACCTGCGGTCATATCAAAGATAGCGCGTGCGTGGGCGTTATCCCGGCATCGCTGAGGAAGCGTTGGAAAGCTTATGTGTCGCGCGTCCCCTCTATATCCTTGGCGGGTTCGGAGGGGCCGGCGGATCATCGACCGACAATGTCGTGGTGTTCTCCAAAACGCTCTTCTCCGTTTACAGCATTTCCGACAGGCGCTCGCGCGGTAGCCATCACTGCCCTAAAACATCGCGCGCCCTCAGGCCGCTGCAAGCAGTTCCTCGTGATGTCCATGCACGCTCGCCATAAGTAAACGCTATGGCGGCAGATTGCAGTTGTGGTTCCCTCGCTCCGGGCCACGACCATAATCTTGTTGTCACAAGCCGGGATGCGCCCATTCGCAAGACGGTGAACGACGGTGTGGCAACCCGCCAGTTTCGGATGGAGATCGGGGTCATGATGCACAAACTTGATCGTAGAGCATTCTGCGTTGCTATGGGCCTAATCGGGTTGGGGGCCGGATCGATTGAAGTCCGGGCCCAGGATGCGGCAATCCGGCTCGGCCTTGTTGCTCCGATGAGCGGACCCAATTCCCGCTACGGCTCCTTCTCGTTGCGCGGCGCTCAGCTAGCAACCGAGGAAATCAACAATGCCGGCGGCGTTGGTGGCCGCAAGATCGCGATCATTTCAGGCGACAGCCAGGGAACACCGGTCGAAGGCGTTTCGGCCACGCGCCGCCTGATCGACCTGGACAAAGTCGACTTCATCATCGGCGACGTGTCGAGCTCGGTGACGCTCGCCATGCAGCCCGTCGCCGAGGACGCTGGCGTACTGCTCCTGAATGCCGCTTCTTCCAATCCGAAGATTACCTATGGTGCGGGCGTCGGCGGTTTCAAATGGACGTTCCGCAACTATCCGACCGATGAGAACCGCGCGCTCGTCGTCATCCAGTATGCCGCAGAGAAAAGAGGTTTTACGAAGTTTGCGATTCTCTCCGTCGATACCGACTACGGGCGCGCAGCCATCGAGTTCACGAAGAAATATCTTCCCAAATTCAAAGGCGAGATCCTGACGGAAGACTACTACAAGGAAGGGGAGGTTGATTTTCGCAGTGTGCTCGCGAAGATTCGTGACTCCGGCGCTCAGGCCATTATCATGTACGGTAACGCGGACACGACACCGATCATCGGGCGCCAGATGATCGAAGTCGGCTTGGCCGGCAAGGTACCGCTAATCGGAAACGCGGAATTCAATACCGAAAGCACCATCAAGGCAGCGCCGAAGGCGCTCGAAGGAGCCGTTGAGGCCGCCGCATGGCTGCCTGCTTGGGACGCTCCGAAGAGCCTCGCTTTCGTGGAGAAGTTCAAAGCCAAATATCGCGAGACTCCCAACAATCACGCCTATGTGCATTGGGAGACAGTGCATCTGCTGGCCAAGGCGGTCGAGGCTGCCGGCAGCGCCGATCGTGCCAAGGTTCGCGATGCCCTGTCCAGGATCAAGTATGACAGCGCCATGGGCGAGGTGACCTTCGACGATCACAATCAGGCTCGCCTGCCGATGATCCTGCTTCAAATCGAGAACGGCAAGCCCTCCATCAAGGGGGCATACTCGGCCGAAATCAAATATCCCGCCAAGTGAACCCGAGAGAGGAGTAACCGAAATGTTGTCCGCGATCTTCGAGCAGATCGTCAACGGCATCGTTTCCGGCTCCGTCTACGCCATCGTCGCCGTCGGAATGACGATGATCTTCGGTGTTCTCCGCGCCATCAACTTCGCGCACGGCGAATACTACATGCTGGGCACCTTTGGTGCCTGGTTTGCGATCGAATATTTCGAACTGCCTTATCCCGTCGCGATAGTGATCGGCGTGATCGCGACCGCGGTCATCGCCGTCGTCGTCGGCAGGTTCGTGATGCAGCGCATCGTGGGCGCGCCGCCGGAAACCGGGGTGCTGGCAACGCTCGGCATCGCGCTGGTCCTGCAAAATACCGTGATTCTCGTCTTCGGCGGCGGCTATAAATTCTTCTCCGGCGGTTACATCGAGCCGGTTTCGATCTTCGGCTTCACGCTGGCCGAGCAGCGCGTCCTGATCATCATCGTGTGCATTCTGGTCTTCGCCGGGCTGGAATTGATGGTCACCTACAGCCGCATGGGAAAGGCCATGCGCGCGGTGTCGCAGAATATCGAGTGTTGCGCGGTGGTCGGCATTGACGTGCCCCAGGTGGCGCTTCGGACGTTCATTCTTGGGGCTTGCCTGGCGGCGTTGTCCGGCGTGCTGACGGCGCCGGTGAATGTCAGCGTCTATGGCGGGATGGGCGAGATCATCACGTTCAAGACTTTGCCGGTCATCATCATGGGTGGGCTCGGCAATGTCCGCGGCACGTTCTTCGCGGCGATGATCCTCGGCATCGCGGAAAGCCTGGTGGCGACCTATGTCGGTCTGCAGTTCCGCGACACCGTCGGATTCGCAACATTGATGCTCGTACTGATGTGGCGTCCCCACGGCCTTTTCTCTGCGCAAGCCCGGTTCTGATTGTTCGAGGACAGACGATGTCGCCCAACGATCTCTCACTCTCGGCGCTCCGACGCGATCTGCGATTGCCGTTCGGCGTCGCGCTGGCGGCAGCCGCTTGTTCGGCCCCATTGTTCCTCGGCAACTATGCCTTGCACGCGATCATCATCGCGCTGATCTTCCTGTTGCCGGCCCACGGCCTTAATCTGCTTGTGGGCTACACCGGACTGTTGTCGCTGGCGCAGGCGGCGTTCTTCGGCATCGGTGCCTACACCTCCGCGCTGATGGCGGTGCATTTCGGCACGCCGTTTTATCTGAACCTCATTGCGGCCGGCGCCGTTGCTGGCGCGATTGCGCTGCCCCTTGGCATTCCGGCGCTCCGGCTGCGCGCCACCTCATTCGTGATGTGCACGCTTGGCTTCGTTATCATCGGGCAGGCCATCGCCAAGAACTGGATTGGCCTCACCCGCGGTGACATGGGGCTGTCGGGCATTCCGAAGCCTTATTTCGCGCTTGGGCCGGCATCATTCACCATCTCGGGAACGACGAGCTTCTATTATCTGGTGCTGGTGATCGCCGTGATCGGCACACTCGCGGCATATCTGATCGTGCGGTCGGCGGCCGGGCGCAACATGGTTGCCATTCGCGAGAATGAGACGTTGGCCGAATCCGTCGGCATCCCGACCTGGCGCTACAAGCTGGTCGTGTTCATGATCAGCGCGGCTTTTGCTGGTTTGGGCGGAAGCATCTATGCGCACTATCTCACGGTGGTCAGTCCGCTCACATTCCAGATGTACTATTCGACGACGATGCTGATCATCGTGCTCGGTGGTGGCGCGGGAACAATTTCCGGTGTCGTCTTCGGCAGTTTGCTGTTCGTCGGGCTCTCCGAGGCCTTGCGCATCGCGCCGGAAGTTCGAATGATCGCCTACGGGCTCTGCCTGCTGGCGCTCGTATTCTGGTTCCCGAAGGGATTTGCGCCGCTCATCGATCGCTTCTGGTATTTTCTCAAGGAGCGGAAATGACCGGTCTGCCTATTCTCGAAGTCTCCGGACTGCAAAAGTCGTACGGCGCCGTCCGCGCGGTCGACGATGTCAGCCTGTATGTCGGCCGCGGCGAGATATGCGGGCTTATCGGCCCGAACGGCTCGGGCAAGTCGACCTTTTTCGACTGCGCGACCGGTCTCTCCAAGCCGAACGCCGGTACGGTGAAACTCGACGGTCAGGACATTACGGGATGGTCGCTTAACCGTATCGCCCGGGAGGGCCGCATGCTGCGCTCGTTCCAGAAGACGGTGGTGTTTAGCGCCCTCGATGTAGAGGAAAATCTCGTTATTGCTGGCCAGATGTTCACCTTTCCGGGCCTCTGGTCCACCTTCGGGATTGGTGCTGCGGCGCGTGATCGCGTCGAGGCGTTGAGGGAACGTGCGCGTGAGCTGATCAAGATCGCCGGCCTCTGGGATGTGCGCCATCAGCCCGCCGGGAAACTGTCGGGTGGCCAGCAGAAGCTGATCCAGTTTGCATCCATGCTGATGCCGGAGCCTAAACTCATCCTTCTCGACGAGCCGATGGCCGGCATCAATCCCAAGCTGATCGAGCGTGTCGTCGAGAGCATTCGCTTCGCAAATGATAAATTCGGCGCCAGCTTCCTGGTGATCGAGCACAACATCGATGTCGTTACCGACATCTGCGAACGCATCGTCGTGCTCGATCAGGGGCGCAAGCTGGCTGAGGGGACACCCGACGAAATCGTTCGCAACCAGGCGGTGCGGGAGGCCTATCTCGGTGGCTGATGATCCCAGTCTCTCGATTAAAGGCCTGCGCGCAGGCTACGGCTCGCTTGACATCCTCAACGGCGTCGATCTCGACGTGCCGCAGGGACAGTTCGTCGCCCTGATGGGGCCGAACGGCGCGGGCAAGTCGACGCTGCTGAAGTCGCTCTATGGAATGACGACGATCAAGGGCGGCAGCATCGAATGGCAGGGCAAGAATATCGCCGGCTACAAGTCGCGGGCGATCCTCGCCGAAGGCATCGCGTTCGTGCCGCAAGGCCGCTGTAATTTTCCGGTCATGACGATCGACGAAAATCTGCAAATGGCTGCCTATACGCTGCACGATGCCAGGGTAAAGGCCGACCGGGACTATGTCTATGACCTGTTTCCGATCCTGAAGACGCGACGCAATACGCTGGCCGGCAACATGTCCGGCGGCGAGCAGCAATTGCTGGAGGTGGCGATGGCCGTCCTGCAACGGCCGAAGATCCTGCTCGTCGACGAACCCTCGGTCGGTCTTTCTCCGGCGGCTATTGCAATCGTCTTCAACGAGCTGCTGCGCATCAACGCCGGTGGACAGACCATCCTGCTCGTCGAGCAGAACACCAGGAAGGCAATGGAGGTCGCGCACCGCGCGGTCATCCTGCGTCTCGGCAAGGTGATCTGGGATGGCAGGCCCGCAGATATCACCCATGATGAACTCGGCGAGCTCTTCCTGACGGGCAGGATGCGGGGCGAGGCCAAAGCCGAACATTGATTATCGTTTAGAGGAAACCACCGTGACCAACTTCGTACCCGCCGCGCGCGTGTCGCGCATCAAGATTTCCCCGACGACGGCCGCCGCGGCGCGTGTGCGCGAATTGAAGGCTGCCGGGCACGACATCGTCGATATGACGATCGGCGAACCGGATTTCGACACCCCAGATCACGTCAAGGCCGCTGCACACGCGGCGATCGACAGGGGCGAGACCAAGTACACCGCCGTCAATGGCACGCCTGCCCTGCGCGCTGCGATCATTTCCGACTACAAGCGTCGCCTCGGACTTGACTATGCGGAAAGCGAAATCTGTGTCGGCGGCGGTGCCAAGCAGATCCTTTTCCTGGCATTGATGGCGAGCGTCGAGGAGGGCGCCGAAGTCATCATTCCCGCACCGTATTGGGTGTCATATCCCGACATGGTGATCGCCAACGACGGCAAGCCCGTCATCGTTGCGTGCTCCGAGAACGTCGGCTTCAAATTGACCCCGGCCGCGCTGGAGGCTGCGATCACACCGCGGACGCGATGGCTGATCTTGAATACGCCCTCGAACCCGACGGGCGCGGCCTATGATCGGGCCGAACTGGAGGCGCTGGGCGAGGTGCTGCTTCGCCATCCTCACGTGATGGTGCTGTCCGACGACATTTACGATCAGATCTGGTTCCGCGACGAGCCGATGACGACGCTTGTGGCAGCGGTGCTGATGCTGAGGGATCGCATCCTTCTCACCAATGGCGTTTCGAAGTCATACGCGATGACCGGCTGGCGCATCGGCTATGCGGCCGGTCCAGCCGGGTTGATCGCGGCTATCAACAAGCTGCAGTCGCAGATGTTCTCCTGTCCATCGTCGATCAGCCAGGCCGCCGCAGCACACGCGCTTGCCGCCGAGCAGACTTTCGTCGGGGAAAGCGTCAAGCTCTACAGAGAGCGCCGCGACTATGCCTGCGCACGCCTGAACGCCGTGCCTCACCTGCGCTGCCTGGTGCCGGACGGTGCGTTCTATCTCTATCCGAGCTGCGCGGGCGCGATCGGCAAGGTCACCCCGGAAGGGAAGACGATCGACAGCGATCTCGACTTCGTCCTCTATCTCCTCGACAAGGGTGGGGTCGCGTCGGTCCATGGAGCGGCCTATGGGCTTTCTCCCTATTTCCGGCTATCGACGGCGACATCGATGGAGATGATCAAAGAGGCGTGCGACCGCATCGAGAAGGCCTGCTCCGATCTGCGCTGAGGCAGTCGGAGCGCTCTGGCCGACAATGTCCTGGCCGACAGTGCCTTGTTCTCTTGCCGTGATCGCCCTAATCTTCGGATTACACGGCGAAACGGCGAGCCATGAGCGTTGATTTCACTAAATTGAAGAGCTTCGTGAAGATTGTCGATGCTGGTAGCGTATCTCGCGCCGCCAGCATTTTACGTACGGCTCAGCCAGCACTGTCCCAGCAGATCGCCGCGTTGGAGAGCCATTTCAAGCACAAGCTTCTCACGCGCAGCAATACCGGCATCACGCCGACCGAGGCCGGTCTCGTTCTTTATCGGCACGCCCAGTTGTTGCTGAAGCAGATCGAGCAGGCGAAGATCGACATCGATAACTCTTCGAAATCGTTGGCTGGGCGAGTCTCGATCGGCCTAGCGACCTATTCGACTTCGAGTGCGCTGTCGCTGCCGATCCTGAAGGAGATGAAAGCGCTTCATCCCCAGATCATCGTTCATATCAACGATAGCTTCGGCCACGTGCTGAGCGAGTTGATCATGACCGGCAGGATGGACATGGCCATCATCTACGGCTCGGAACCGATCAAGGGCGTCACGCTGCGCCCCTTGTTTCGGGAAGAACTGTTTCTGGTGTCACCTCCAGGTACCAAATTCGACAAACCATCGACCGAATCGTTGCCGCTTTCCGCGCTTGCCGATATGCCGCTCCTGTTGCCGAGCAGGGGCCATTTCCTGCGCCGGCTGATCGACGAGTCCCTGGCCCGGGCGCGTGTCGTCCCCAACGTGGTCTCCGAAATCGAGTCGGTTTCGTCGCTCGGCGCGGCCGTCATGGACGGCCTTGGTTCGACGATACTTCCTGCTTCCGTTGCCGCCGGCGCATCGAGTTTTGCCGGAGCCGATGTCAGGCGCCTGGCTCGCCCCGTGATCGAGGCAACGGTCTCGCTTTGCACCTCGGATCATCTTCCGCTGTCGGAACCCGCAGTGGCGGTTCGATCGGTGCTTCTCGACGTGGTCGAGAAGCTGATGCGCAAGCACCCGCAAGGAATTCGGTCGGCGCCATAAGCAAAGTCTATAGCGGCAGACTGCACTTGTGTTGGCTGGCTCCGGCTGCATCCCGTACCCTTCAACCATAACGGGATTCCGGTAACCCGGGCTCGATGATTTATCGGGTCGATCGGGACTATTCCCGGGCTGCCTGTAGAACTGTCGCGCCGAGGAAACAATGGCCAAGCTCGCATTTGATACCGGGGGCACCTTCACCGATTTTGCCCTTCTCGACGACGACGGCGAGTTGCATCTGCACAAGGTTTTGAGCACGCCGAAGAACCCGGCGGAAGCGGTCGTGCAGGGCGCAACCGAGCTGCTCGACCGGTTTGCCAGCGTTATCGATCTGGTAAAACTCCAGGTGCTCGGCGCCACGACCGTGGTCACCAATGCCGTTCTCGAACGCAAGGGCGTGGAAACCGGCTTCATCTCGACGGCCGGCTTTCAGGACATGCTGCGCATCCGCAATGAGGGCCGCTACGATCTCTATGACCTGAACCTCAGATATCCCGATCCGCTGGTCACGCGTGCCAACAGCTTCGGCGCCGAGGCGCGCATGACCGCCGACGGCGCCGTGGTTACTGAACTGAAGGAAGACGCTATCCGGGAGATAGCTGGGCGATTGCGCAGCAAGGGCATAAAATCCGTCGCGGTCTGCCTGCTGCACGCTTACAAATACCCCAAGCACGAGCAGCGCATTGCCGCGCTGCTGCGGGAAGAGAGCCCGGATATCTTTGTGTCGCTTTCCTCGGAAGTCTGTCCGGAGGTGCGGGAGTTCGACCGCGCCTCGACGACGGTCGTCAATGCCTATACCCGCCCGCAGATGGCCGGGCATGTCGCCCACCTGCAGCGCGAATTCGCCAACAAGGGTATCGACCGGCAGGTGTTGTGGATGACTTCCTCCGGCGGCCTCGTTCCGAGCCTACGCGCCGCCGAACTGCCCGTGCGTCTGATTGAATCGGGGCCGGCTGCCGGTGCGGTCGCGGCGGCCGAGTTCGGCAGAACGGCGGGTGAGGCGAGCGTGTTGTCCTTTGACATGGGCGGCACCACGGCCAAGCTTTGCCTGATCCCGAATGGCGAGCCGACCGTCGGTACCGACCTCGAAGTGGCCCACTATCAGCGCTTCCGCAAAGGGTCCGGCTTCCCACTCAAGATTCAGTCGATCCAGATGATCGAGATCGGCGCGGGGGGCGGGTCCATCGCGGCAAAGAATCCGCTCGGCCTTCTCGATGTCGGCCCGCGTTCCGCCGGCGCGCTTCCGGGTCCGGCAGCGTACCAACGCGGCGGCACGGAGCCGACCGTCACGGATGCCGATATCCTGCTCGGCTACATGGGGGTCGAATCCTTTGTGGGCGGCTCGTTCAAAGTCTCGAAAGATGCGGCCCGGGAGGCGATGGAAAAGCTCGCTGCCTCGCTCGACGTCAGCGTCGACCGCTGCGCCTGGGGCATTCACGACCTCGTCAACGAATCCATGAGCAAGGCGGCGGCGATGCATGCGACCGACCTTGGCGTCGATCCTCGTACGCTGCCGATGGTGGCTTTCGGCGGCGCCGGTCCAGTCCACGCCTACGGCATCGCGCGCAAGCTCGGCATCAAACGTATCATCTGCCCGACCGGAGCGGGGGTCACCTCGGCGATCGGTCTCCTCATCGCCCCGGTTGCGGTGGACCTGTCCGCCAGTTTTCCGATGGGCGTGGACAATTGGGACTTCGAACAAATGGAGCGGCTGCTCGACGATCTGGCCGCTCAGGGGGCCGAGGTCGTCAGCGCCGCTGGCATCGCGAAAGAGGCGATCACCAACCGTTACACCGTCGACATGCGCTATGTCGGGCAGGGGCACGAGATCACGGTTGCGTTGCCCGATCGTAATTTGCGAAAGGACGAATTCCTCCAACAGCTAATGGACAATTTCACCAAGCTCTACCGCGAGCTGTTCGGCCGTACCGTATCGGCGTCCCTCGAGGTCATTACCTGGCGGCTTCGTTCCAGCGGCGGCAAGGATCAGGTTACGCGCCCGCATAAGGCCCAGGTCGCGGTCGCCCTCAAGGGCAAGAGGTCGGTCTACTTCAACGAACTGGGCTCCTACGTTGAGACGCCCGTCTACGACCATTACAAGTTGCCGCTCGATCAGCCGATAAAGGGTCCGGCCATTATTGAACAGCGCGAGTCCACGGCCGTCGTTGGCCCAAGCGGCGCGGCTCATGTCGACGGGCACGGCAATCTCGTGATCAACATTCTCTGAGGACGACGCGCGATGTCGAAAAACACTCCCGACTTCAACGACCCGATCAATCTCCAAGTGATGTGGAATCGCCTGATCTTCATCGCCGATCAGGCCGATAATGTGCTCGGTCGCACCGCCTTCTCGCCGATCGTGCGCGAGAACCACGACTATGTCACCGTGCTGCTGGACAGCCGCGGCCGGGCGCTTGCCCAGTGCACGTGGTCGATCCCGGTGTTCATCACATCGCTGCCGGTCGCCGCACAAAAATATTTCCTGCCGAAGTTTCCAGCCGAAACGCTAAGCGAAGGCGACGTGCTCGCCACCAACGATCCGGAGATCGGTACGGGCCATCTGCCCGACGTCACCATGATCACGCCGATCTTCAAGAAGGGCAAAGTCGTCGCCTATGCCGGCTCGATCGCGCATCTGCCCGATGTCGGCGGAAGGCCGCTGCATTCGGAGGCCAGCGACATCTTTGAGGAAGGCATTCGCTTCCCGATCGTGAAGCTGCACAAGGCCGGCGTTCCGAACCAGGACGTCCTTGATATCATCGCCGCTTCGGTGCGGCTGCCGACCGAGGTGCTCGGCGACCTCGAGTCGATGGTTGCGGCGAACAATGTCATGGGACGGGAACTGCTGAAATTCCTCGACGAATACGAGCTCGATGAGATCGATGGTCTCGCCGACGCCATCCATTCGCGCTCGGAAGCGCAGACCCGCAAGGCGATCCGGCAATGGCCGAACGGTACCTACCCTGCCGAAGTGCTGCTCGACGGCTACGACATCGACGTGAAGCTGAAGGCGGCGGTGATCGTGAAGGATGATTCCATTCACGTGGACTATGCCGGTTCGTCGGACCAGGTGCTGCATTCGATCAATTGCCGGACCAACTACCGCTACGCCCATTCGGTCTATGCCCTGAAATGCCTGCTGGATCCCGACACGCCGAACAACGAAGGCTGCATCACGCCGATCACCGACGAGGCGCCGGAGGGCTCTATCCTCAATCCGAACGCGTGGACGGCGGGCAATTCGCGCAACCTGATCGGTCACGTCATTCCCTCGTTGATTTTCAAGGCGCTTGAGAAAGTGGTTCCCGAGAAGGTCATGGGCGACAGCGGCGGTGCGCCGATTTGGGCCGCCAATTGCGTCGGACAGCGTGACGATGGCACGCAGTACGGCTCAGTCCAGAATTTCCATGGTGGGCAGGGCGGGCGTTCGGAGATCGACGGTCTCGATACGCTGAGTTTTCCTTCGAACTGCAAGGTGACCGCGATCGAGATGTTCGAGATCGCCGTGCCTGTTTTGACCGAGTGCAAGGAGCTGATTGCGGACTCGGGCGGAGCCGGAAAATATCGCGGCGGCCTCGGTCAGCGCGTCGTGTTGCGCAATCTCGGCAAGGGCCCGATGAGCATCTATCTGGCCTCTGAGCGCGTACGGCATCCGTGCTTTGGGGTGGTGGGCGGCCGGTCCGGGAGCGCCGGGAAGGTGCAGAAAAATGGCCAGTCGCAATTTCCGAAAGGCAAGGTCGTGCTGAAGACCGGCGAGCGGCTGGAAGTCGAAACGCCCGGCGGCGGCGGATGGGGCAGGACGTCCGAGCGCATCGGTGAGTTGGTCGAACTTGATCTCGCCGAGGGACTGATTACTCCTGAAGCGGCCAAGGAAATCTACTGGCACACACGCGCGACGCCCGCGGCTGCCGAATAGGAGACATGATGGGTCTGATCGATGGGAAAGTAGCCCTCGTCACCGGCGCAGGTACCGGTATCGGTCGGGAAGCTTCTATCCTGCTGGCGCGGGAAGGTGCGACTGTCGTGCTCACCGGCCGCCGGATCGAAACGCTTGAAGAAGTCGCGGCTGAGATCAAGCAGCAAGGCGGCGAAGCGATCGGTCGTTCCCTCGACATCGAGTCTCGCGCAGCGATCTTGGAAGCGGTTCGCTGGGTCGGCGCCAACGTCGGTGCGATCGATATCCTCGTGAACAATGCTGGCAGCGCCAGCAAGGTGTTGAATGCCCGCTTCATCAGCGAAGAGGAATGGAATTCCACGGTGAACGTCAACCTCACCGCGGTGTTCAACCTCACCCAGGCGGTTTTGCCAGGCATGATTGCGCAGGGCGAGGGCACGATCATCACGGTGTCGTCGCTTGCAGCGCTCAATCCGAATCTGTTGGGGGGCGCCGCATATGGCGCGGCGAAGGCAGCGGTCAAGAACTTCATGACCTTCCTGCACAACACCTACCGCAACCAGGGCATCCGCGCGACGACGATCCTACCCGGTGAGACCAACACGCCGATCATGGACAATCGTGCTCGCCCGCCGCTGGAGAGCGAACGGGCGGTGATGCTCGATGCGCACGACGTGGCCCGGGCGGTGCTGCTCTGCGCCAGCCTGCAGAAGGGTGCAGTGATTCCCGAACTGCAGATCTGCCCGACCTTCATGCGCGACACCTCGGCCGATATCGAGACCGCGCGCTGGGTAGGCGCGCCGGACGATACCCCCGACAAGCCAAAGAAATAGACCGGAAGGAACGGCCATGAATGGAGCCAAGCTGCGCGAACGCCTGTCGAAGGGCGAGACGATCACCATGTTCAATCCGCACCACGTGTCACCTGGCCTTTCGGCGCGGCTGGTGGAGCTCGGCGCGGATTCGATTTTCGTCGACTGCGAGCATGGCGCGTGGGGTTTTGAGGACGTGCGCAATGCTGCGCAGGTCATTCGCGGCGCCGGCGGAGCCGCGATCGTGCGGCCGGATTCGCATCAGCGTTCGCTGCTGATCCGCTATCTGAACGCAGGAGCCGACGGGCTGATGGTAGCGATGGTCGATACCGCGGCTCAGGCCCGCGCCGTCGTCGACGCGGTTCGCTACGCCTGTCCGGCCGATCACGAAAAGCGACTGGTCATCTCGATGATCGAGACGCTCGAGGCGATCGGCAATATCGACGAACTCCTCGCCGTCGAAGGAATCGACGTGTTCTTCATTGGACCCGGCGATTTGTCGCAGAACATGGGATACCCGCCAGCGCCGCCCTTCGGCCAGTCCCGGCCGCAAGCCGTGATCGACAAGGTCGGTTTCACCGTCGATAAGATCCGCGCCGCCGGCAAGGTCGCCGGCACACTGGTGACCGCTGAAGAGTTGCCGTACTGGCTCGAAAAAGGCGTGCAGTTCTTCTACGTCCATTCCGACCCCTTCCTGCGCCTCGGGCTCAACGGTATCAAGAAGTCGCTTGGGCGATGAGTTTTCGCTGCGAGCATGCGTTCCGTTCGCAGCGACGCAAAGCGGAAATGGGCGTAGATATTGGATCTGAATAGCTCCTGCTGGCTGGACATAGCTCAAACTTCCCCATGATGGATTGGAACGAGAGTTTAGTATTTTCAATGAGTTAGAAGGCGGCGTGTGCACGATGTGTGCACCGGGAGATCCAAAAAAATCTATTGATCGCAAGTCTGAGCAGGCGGCCCGAGGCGTGACGTGGACGTCGAGCTCGAAGTGATCGAATTGACAAGAGCAGGGCAGTCAGCGAGCAGCGGATCTCGCCTATCGGCCGGCGCACGGACCTGCCTTCGCGTCATCGCTGGAACAGGGCTGCTGTTCAGCGCAAGGGTGAAGAATACTGATGTCGGGGGTCCGAGTCTCTCTCCCGCTACCAAGACTGCGATTTTGCACTCCAAACTACGATTTTGTACGATTTCTTACGCTAGATGGTAGCACCCCAGCGTCGGCATATCAGCATTTGGTGCTACGACTGTTTGCTGCGCGTGCCTAACCCGGCTTGCGGAAAATTGGCGGCGATGAAGTGGGTAACCTTGGGCTCGGCGGCAGCGCCAAATTCGCGGATCGCGTCCTGAATGACCCTGTCCGCGTTCGTCGCGCGCCGGTGTTGTCGCAGATGCTCGAGCCATGACGCCACCATGAATGTTTCCAGGAAGCGTCCGCTCTCGGCGGCATCTTCGAAGATGTCCCAGGAATAAGCGCCGTCGCGCCGCCTCTGCCGACCTAATTCCGCGACGGCAGCGAGGAAAACGTCGCGCTTTTCCGGAACGATGAAATAGTCGACCGTGACCAATACGGGACCACGATCCGCATCGGCGTCAATGGTCAAGATCGGGGCCGGCCAATGCATGGAAGGTGCAAGATCAACTCCGGCACCGGTTTGAAGCTTCCAACGCCAGGTGAGCGCGATTCCCGCGATGGCGCCCGCAGCGGCGAGGAAGTGTGCCGCCGGCAGGCCGAGTCTTGAGGCAAGCTGCCCCCAAAGTGCGCTGCCGACGGTCATCGCCCCGAAGAACACGGTGACGTAAATGGCCAATCCGCGGCCGCGCACCCAATCCGGCAGCGAGACCTGAACTGAGACGTTGACCGTTGCGAGGACGGCGATCCATGAGCTGCCTGCGATCAGGCATGCCGCAAGTCCGATCTCCGAGTAACGCGCGACGCCCAGGAGGATCTGACTAAGCGCCGTGCCGACGGTGCCGGCCGCAACGAGCCCCTTGGGTCCGAAGGTCGCCTTCATCCAGGGCAGCATGAATGCACCGGCGACGGCGCCTACGCCGATCGGCCGTAGAGTTCTGGACCGCCCGCGATCTGATTGCGCGCGACGAGTGGGAGCAGCGCCCGATACGCGCTCGCGAAGAAGAACGCCGCCGCTCTAACGAGTGTCGCACGGAGCTTGCAACTTCGACGCCATCTCCGGTGATCAGAATTGGATACGGAGCGTCCGCGCCGTTAGAACCGATCAGCATTTCAGGAAGCGCAAGACGTGGCCCAACAGAGCGCCGGGTTGTTCAAGATGCAGGAAATGACCGACACCGGGCATCATGACGCGCTCGAAGCCATTGGTGCACGCTGCCTCCATGCCTTCGCTGAGCTGCGTGGACATGCAGCCGTCGTTCGTCCCGTGCAGATAGAGCGACGGGACGGCAATTGGACCGCTGGCGCGAGCTTCCAGCGCTTGGGCTTGCGATTCGGATGGCGGCGTGAACAGTTGCCGGTAATAGGCCAGCGCCTGAGTTAGCACGCCGGGCTGCCGAAATGTGTCATTGAGCGCGGAACGATCCGTAGGTGGACGCACGTACCCCGGCGACCATTCTCGCCAGAGTCGGTCGAGAAATGCAAAGTCGTTGAGCTGAACGGCCGTCTCTGCCAGTCGTGTCTGAAAGAAGAACATGTACCAGCTTCGTCGCTGAGGCGCGGTAAGATCCGTCGGGTGCGGCGCCACCCGCCCAGTATCCACGCAACGCCGGCGCGACCGCCCAATATCCTTCCTGCGCGAGGCGATCGAGAAAGTGGACCCAGCTCTGCGCGTGATCGGGAAAGCCGTGCAAGCAGAGCACGAGAGACCCGCTCCCGGCTTCGAGGATCGGGAAATCGAGCCCGTTAGCGCGAACTATCCGCTTGCGGATATAGTCACGCAGTGGAGAGCTCTCCCGTGTCTGCCCCGGAAGCTCGGCGTGTCCGGCCGAAGGAGCGGAGCTGATCGTCACGGCTGGATTTTACCCTCTATCAATTTGGATGATAAGTATCGCTTCATTCGAATTCGGCTAAGCGGCCATTCGCAGCAGATCGACGATATCAGCCTCGCTTTTGAAAGGCCGCGGATTGGCCTGGACGAAGCGATGATTGATCGCAAGCTTGCTTATCTGATCAAACTTGTCTTCGCCGATACCGACATCGGCAAGGCGGCCAGGTAATCCGAGTCGAGTGGTGAACTCGGCAAAGGCGGCTGCGGCTTCCATACCCGGCTCGCCAAGGGCCGTCGCCAAGCGCTTCTGCGCATCCTCGGTGAATGGCTTGTTGTAGCGAAGAAGGCTCGGCATGATGACAGGTGTGCAGTAGTAGTGAGGAACGCCGAAGGTCCCTCCAAGCACATGGCCAATGCCGTGACTGGCTCCCATCGGCACGCGCGCCTGGAGGCCAAAAGCGGCGAGCCATGAGCCATATTGAGACAGTCGACGCGCCTCCAGATCATCAGGTTGATCCAAAGTCCCGAGCATTCCCTCGCGCAGGGTACGGATGCCTGCCAAGACGACCTCGTCAGCCAGTGGGGTGCCGGCGGGCGAGCACAATGCTTCGATACCGTGATCCATCGAGCGCGTTCCCGATCCCATCCAGAGTTTCGCAGGCGTATGAAGGGTGAGGGCGGGGTCGAGAATGATCGCCACTGGCATCATCTGGGGATGGAAGAAAATCTGCTTCAACTTATTGCGTTCATCGGTGACGAGCGCTGCTGCATTGTATTCGCCGCCATTCAGCGTGGATGGTACCGCGATCTGTCGGACTTTAGGCGCTCGGAATGGAGAGAAGGTTACGCCCGGGCCCATGGGGAACGGATCGAAACCCGCGTCATCGCGGATGTCATGTTCCATTGCCATGATGACGATCTTTGCGAGGTCAATCGCAGAACCTCCGCCGACGGCGACGACCAGATCAGCTCGTGCGTCATTAGCTTGACGGGCAACCTCGGCAGCTTGTTTGCGCGTGGTGTGCTGTGCAATTCCATCGAAGGTCGCTACATGCCTGGCCCCGAGCGTACGCCGGATCTTATCGATCTCGTCGGTCTTCGTGTTGAGGGTTCGACTGACGATAAGGAAGACGCGCTTTGCCTCAAGTCGCACCGCTTCATCGTTCAAAGCGTCAGACGCAGCTTTGCCATAAACGACACGATCGATTGCCGGAAAATTGTGTATCCCTGCTTTGCGCATGGCTTTCTCCTTGTGAATTTGAAACACCGATCCTCAAGCGGCGACGGCGTCGCGAATCTGTCGGGACGCCGTTTCCAGAAAGGCCTGGGCGAGATCGGGATCGTTGACAACGCGTGAGAGCGTCAGCGCGCCGACCATCGTCGAGAGAATAGCCATGGCTTTGCCCTTGGATTTCTCGTCGTTGGCCTTGGAAATCAGACCGCTCAGGATCTCGATATGCGCTTTGATCCCGCCTTCGAACGCCGCTTTCACGTCGCTGCTCTGTCTGGCCACGTCTGAGCCGAGCGCGACGATCGGGCAGCCGTCCATCTTTTCGTCGCGATGATCCGTGCTCAGGTAGAATGCCATCACCGCGCCGAGCGGATCGTCAGGTTGTGCGGCGGTGGCGGCCGACCATCGGAGCGTGGCGCTCTCCAACGCGCGCTCCGAGGCCTGCGCGGCCAGGTCCTCCTTTGACGCGAACTGCTTGTAGAAAGCGCCTTGAGTCAGCCCGGCAGCCTCCATCAGGTCCTTGAGGCCGATGCCGTCAAATCCGTGCGACCGAAACAGGCGACTTGCGACATTGATGACGTTTTGCCGGTTTTCCTCAGCCTGAATGCGACTCACTCGCATCATCGATCTCCACATTTAGATTGCGTTCGACTTCTATTATCCGATATAGAGCTCGAACGCAATCTATCTGGCATGAGGCGATGGCATGAAAAAACGACCCATTATCGTGCTGGGGAGCGTCCTGATCGCGGGATGCGCGGTGGCCGCATTCGTCGCGCTTCGCACGCCGGCAGCCTCGGCCGTGAGCGATCCGAGGCAGGAAGCCCCGATCGTCAGGATCGCGGCCGCGGCGCGGGTGACCGGATCGGAGCGCGGCTTCACGGGCATCATCGGGGCGAGGGTGCAGAGCAGCCTCGGTTTTCGCGTTCCCGGCAAGATCGTGGAGCGGCTGTGAGCAGGTCAAAGCCGGTCAGCCGCTGATGCGGATCGACGAAACCGACCTTCGTCTTGCGGTCACTGCGAAGCGCAACGCCGTTGCAGCCGCGCGCGCGTCCGTCGTTCAGACCGAAGCGGACGAACAGCGATACGCCAAGTTGGTGAGTGACGGATGGGCTTCCCGACAGCGCTACAAGCAAGCCAAGGCCGCGCTGGACACGGCGGAGGCGCAACTCTCCACCGCTGAAGCTGATGCGCGGGTTGCTGAGAACGAGGCGACCTACTCGGTCCTGTTAGCGGACGCGGACGGAACGGTGGTTGAAACGCTCGGCGAGCCCGGGCAGGTCGTCTCGGCCGGCCAGACGGTCGTTCGGATTGCAAAGGCGGGACCTCGCGAAGCGGTGGTCGCGCTTCCCGAAACGATCCGGCCAGCGATCGATTCCGTGGCCGAGGCCAGCGTGTATGGGGCTGCCAATGGGCGGCGCTACACGGCGCATCTGCGGCAATTGTCGGACGCCGCCGATGCCCAGACCCGCACCTATGAAGCGCGTTATGTCCTCGACGGTGAGGCCGCGGCCGCACCACTTGGCGCGACGGTGACCATTCGGCTGGCAAGCGGGACGAGCGAGCCGGAAGTCCAGGTGCCGCTCGGCGCCGTGCTCGATGATGGCCGCAAGACGGGTGTTTGGATCCTGGATAGCGCCACCTCAACCGTACGCTTTCGGCCGGTCAGGCTTGTTCGGGTGACCGACGAGACCGCCGTGATCTCTGGATTGAGCTCTGGTGATGCGATTGTTTCGCTCGGCGCTCATCTCCTGCAGGAGGGCGCGCGCGTCAGGACCGCCGCTGAAAGCCGGAGCAAATGACGAGCGTCAATCTTTCCGCGTTGGTCGTTGGAGAAGTCGAATGCTGTACAGCTATATCGTCGAGCAGGAAATCCGAAAGACCTTCGACCATGTCAACAACCATCGCTGGGATGAAGCGGTGAAGGCGGTCGCGCCGCACATCCATCACCGTCTTTCCGGCGACCACGCGCTTGGTGGCGAGCGCCACGACAAACAGGCCCTGCGCCGCTGGTTTGAGCGGCTCGGACGCGTCCTGCCCACTCTCCATATCACGGTCAATAACGTCTGGGTGAAGGGCTGGCCCTGGAACACCACCATGTTTGTCGAGTGGGACGGCACCGCTACGCTGCTCGACGGTGACGGGTCGTATGTCAACCGTGGTCTCCACGTGTTCACGCTGCGGTGGGGCAGAGTCCATGCACTCGAGGAATTTCAAGATTCACAGGAAGCGGCCCGCGGGCTTGCCGCCCAAGCGGCGGCTGGCCTCGCAGAAGCTGTCGCCGAGCCGATTGTAAGTTAGCAGATGAACCTCAATCTTTCCGCGATCGCTGTTCGCGAACGGGCCGTCACCCTGTTCTTCATCATCCTGCTGGCGGCCGCAGGCGCCTACGCCTTTCTCATGCTCGGACGGGCGGAGGATCCCTCCTTCACCATCAAGACCCTGACGGTCACCACAGTATGGCCGGGCGCGACGGCGCGTTAGATGCAGGACCTTGTCGCCGAACCGTTGGAGAAGCGGATTCAGGAGCTGACCTGGTACGACAGGGTGGAGACGACCACGCGGCCGGGTTACGCGTATATGACTGTTACGCTGAAGGACAGCACCCCGCCATCCAGCGTGCAGGAGGAATTCTATCAGGCGCGCAAGAAGCTCGGAGATGAAGCGCGCAACCTGCCGCCCGGAGTGCTCGGCCCTTTCGTCAACGATGAATATTCGGACGTGAGTTTCGCGCTTTATGCCCTCAAGGCGAAGGGTATGCCGATGCGGGAACTTGCGAGGCAAGCCGAGACCATTCGCCAGGACCTTCTGCATGTGCCGGGCGTCAAGAAGATCAACATCCTCGGTGAACGTCCCGAACGGATCTTCATCGAGTTTTCCTACGCCAAGCTCGCTACCCTCGGCGTGTCGGCACAGGATGTAGTTGCCGCCTTGCAGCGGCAGAACACCGTCAGGCCGGCTGGCTCGATCGACACTCAGGGGCCGCAGGTCTTTATCCGGATCGACGGCGCCTATGACAGTGTCCAGGCGATCGGCGACACGCCCATTGTCGCCTCGGGGCGGACGCTGAAGCTCTCCGATATCGCCGGGGTCCGCCGCGGCTATGAGGATCCTTCCACCTACCTCATCCGACATCAGGGTGAGCCCATGATCGTGCTCGCGGCGGTGATGCAGGAGGGCTGGGATGGTCTCGCGCTCGGCAAGGCGCTGAAGGACAGGGCCGCGGCCATCGCAAAGACACTGCCACTCGGCATGACGCTCGACAAGGTGTCCGATCAGGCCGTCAACATCACCTCGGCGGTCGACGAATTCATGATGAAATTCGCGATGGCGCTCGGCGTGGTGTTGCTGGTCAGCCTGCTCAGCCTCGGCTGGCGCGTCGGCATCGTCGTGTCGGCTGCAGTCCCTCTGACGCTTGCCGTCATCTTCCTCATCATGCTGGAAACCGGCCGGTTCTTCGACCGCATCACGCTCGGTGCCCTCATCCTGGCGCTTGGTCTGCTCGTGGACGACGCCATCATCGCCATCGAGGTGATGGTGGTGAAAATGGAAGAGGGCATGGACCGCATCGCGGCGGCCGCCTACGCGTGGAGCCACACGGCGGCGCCCATGCTGTCCGGAACACTGGTGACGATCGCCGGATTCCTGCCGGTGGGCTTCGCCCGCTCGACGGCGGGCGAGTATGCCGGCAACATCTTCTGGGTCGTTGGCTTTGCCCTGATCGTCTCCTGGATCATCGCGGTGATCTTTACACCCTATCTTGGCGTCAAGATGCTGCCGGCGATCAAACCGATCGAAGGCGGCCACGACGCGATCTATGGCACACCGAATTATCGGCGCCTGCGAGCGCTCACCACCTTTGCCGTGCGCCACAAATTCGTAACCTGCGGTATCGTTGCCGTCGCTTTCGCGCTTTCCGGTGTCGGCATGGGCGCCGTCAAGCAGCAGTTCTTCCCGACGTCCGACCGTCCCGAAGTGCTGGTGGAGGTCCGCCTGCCGGAAGGCACCAGCATCGAGACGACGACTGCCACAGTCGAGAAACTCGAACGCTGGCTGGGCCAACAATCGGAAGCCAAGATCGTCACGAGCTATATCGGGCAGGGCGCTCCACGCTTCTTCTTCGCGATGGCGCCGGAATTGCCCAATCCGGCCTTCGCCAAGATCGTCGTACTTACGCCGGATGCGGAGGCGCGCGAGGCTCTGAAGCACCGGCGCCGACAGGCCGTGTCGGAAGGGCTTGCACCTGAGGCGCATCTCCGCGTCACTCAGCTCGTGTTCGGACCCTATACGCCGTTCCCCGTCGAGTTTCGGGTGACGGGGCCCGATCCCGGGCAATTGTACGCTATCTCTGAAAAAGCAGTCGACATCATGCGGGGCGTTCCTGATGCGCGGCAAGCGAACCGCGATTGGGGCATTCGCACACCCGTGCTCCGCTTCATCCCAGATCAGGATCGACTGAACCTCATCGGCCTCTCGCCTGCGGAGGTGGGCCGGCAGTTACAACTCCTGCTGACCGGCATCGCCGTAACCCAGGTCCGCGAGGACATCCGCAATGTCCCGATCGTGGCACGCAGCGCAGGCGGCGAGCGGATGGATCCGACGCGTTTGGCGGATTTCTCACTGATGAGCCGGGACGGCCGCCCGATTCCGCTCGACCAGATCGGCCATTCGGAGGTTCGTCTGGAAGAGCCCATCCTGAAGCGCCGCGATCGCACACCGGTCATCACGATCCGCTCGGACATCAATGAGGCGACTCAGCCACCAGAGGTTTCCAAGCAGATCATGACGGCCCTTCAGCCATTGATCGCATCACTTCCAGTCGGCTATCGCATCGAATTCGGCGGATCGATCGAGGAAGCAACCAAGGCCAATGACGCCTTGGGGAAGGTCTTTCCGGCCATGATCGCCGCCATGCTGATCGTCATCATGCTACAGGTGCGGTCCTTCTCGACCATGGCCATGGTGATGCTGACGGCACCGCTTGTCCTCGTCGGCGTCGTGCCGATGTTGCTCACCTTCAATCAGCCGTTCGGATTCAACGCCATTCTCGGCCTGATAGGACTGGCCGGCATCCTGATGCGCAACACTCTGATCCTGACCGAACAGATCAAGGAGAACCGTGCTGCCGGCCTCGATGACTATCACGCGGTCATCGAAGCCACCGTGCAGCGCACCAGGCCCGTGATCCTGACCGCACTTGCCGCCGTGCTGGCCTTCATCCCTCTGACGCATTCCGTGTTCTGGGGGTCGATGGCCTATACGCTGATCGGCGGCACGGCGGTCGGCACGGTGCTGATCCTGCTGTTCCTTCCTGCGCTCTATGTCGCCTGGTTTCGGATCAAGCCGACATCAGATGAGGTCTATGAGCATTCAACGAAGGAACCGGAATTGCGAACAGCAATGGCTGCCGAGTAGGGCTCTCTTGGAAGGGGAGACGCTTGAAGTTCTCGCCAGCTCGGTTCGATCGATGATGCGTGGACCAGCTGCACGCCCTTGCCGCTTGAACCTCGGCGTCCAGAAACCTCTCAACTACTTCATAGCAAGCGTTTGATTAGGTGAGCGGGCGCTACGTCGTCCCCGCGCGAGTTTGAGCAGCCACTAGTTCGAAAATAGAATTTATAAAAGCGCGTTCCACAGCGCGCAGGTGCGCCTGCGGTCCCGCGAGTGAGCGGCCGCAAAAATCTGCTTTTTCGCGCAGTTTTGAAGGCCGCGGCTTGCCGCGCACAAGAGCAGGCCAGTTGTTCACGGCCCGGCACATGATCATCTAAGTGCTTGACGAGTTCAAAAAAAGAACTGTAGGCTGTGGGAGAAGATGGCCGAACGCAACGGCCGCGACGTGCCGGATTACGGCCGGACCCGTTCAGCGCGATGCGTCTTCGCAACGACGCGCGACGAGCAGCCGCCGGCGCAACAGAACAAAGCCACGTACCCGGAAAGGGTGCACGTTTGGGAGGACGAGCAATGCTGGTGAGATGGAAGATCGTTGCGGCTTTGGCGCTATTTTTGAGCGGCCCGGCATTCGCCGCCGACGAGCCGGGAGTCTCTGCCGCCGAGATCAAGATCGGCGGAGTTTTTCCCTTCAGCGGACCGGCGTCATCCATCGGTCTCGTGGGCAAGGGACTCATGGCCTACATTCAGGCCTTGAATGACCGCGGCGGCGTCAACGGACGCAAGATCAACTACATCGCTTATGACGACGGATATAGTCCTCCCAAGGCGGTGGAGCACGTCCGCAAACTCGTTGAAAGCGACGAAGTGTCGTTCATGTTCGGCCAGCTCGGCACTCCCGGCATTTCGGCCACTGCAAAATACCTGAGGGCCAAGGGAGTACCGAGTGTCGCTATCGTCAGTGGCTCGTCCAAGTTTACGGACGTCGCAAATTACCCGCTGATCACCACGGGTCTTGTCAGCTACGACACCGAAGGAAAAATCTACGCCAAATACCTGACGAAGACGCTGCCGAACGCCAAGTATGCCATCCTCTATCAGAACGACGATCTCGGCAAAGATTACGTCGGTGCCTTCAAGGCGTTTCTCGGCAAGGATTTCGACCGGAAGGTCGTCAGCGCGTCCTATGAGGTCACCGAACCGACGATTGATTCGCAGATTACCAATCTGAAGAGCTCGGGTGCCGAGGCCCTGGTAATCGCCGGGACGCCGAAGTTCGCAGCCCAGGCCATCCGGCAAGCCTCGGTGATCGGCTGGAAGGCGACCGTGATCATCAATTTCCCTTCCGCATCGGTCGGAGGCACGCTTGCACCGGCCGGCCTCGACAAATCGGTCGGCGTGATGGTCGGGACAATCAACAAGGATATCCTGGATGAGACGTGGAAGGACGACCCGGGCATGCAGGCCTACCGGGCTTTTTTCGACAAGTATCTGCCAGGCGCCGATATCACCAACGGCAGCTATCTGACCGGCTATCAGCAAGGCGTCCTGCTCGAGCAGATTCTCAAGCAATGCGGTGATGATCTGTCGCGGAAGAATATTCTTGGGCAGGCGAAGAACCTGAAAAATGTCGTCGTCCCGACTGCACTGCCTGGGATCAAGGTCAACACCACCGAGACCGAGAACATGATCTGGACGCAGATGCGGCTGCAGCGCTGGACCGGCACGACGTGGCAAGCCTTCGGAGAAGTCCTGGACGCCAGGTCCGAGTGACCCTGGCGTAGCCCGCTCGCTCTATCCATCGCGGTAATTCAGGAGATCGTTTTCGATGTCGACGAAGCCACTGACGTTCGCGCCAAGGGAGCTCTCCGTCGAGCGCCGGACCGACGGCACGCTCATATTGAGGTCGCCCCTTGAATTGGGACCATGCGACTGGCGCGTCACCGATTTTCTCCCGCGCTGGGCAAGTGCCGTTCCAGACAGAATGTTCCTCGCGCAACGCAATGCCAAAGAGGGATGGGACGAGATCACCTATAGCGAGGCATGGTCGCAGGTCCAGGCGGTCGGCCAAAGCTTGATCGATATGGGCGCAAAGCCGGCTGACAGGCTGGCGGTGCTTTCGGGGAACTCCATCGAAAACGCGGTGATCTCCTTTGCTGCGATGTCGATAGGAGTCATTCTGGCGCCAATATCGCCGAACTACACGCTGATGCCCGGCGGCCTTGCTCGCCTCAAGGACATCGCGCAGGTGCTGCGGCCGAACTTCGTTTTCGTTCAGAGTGGACGAGATTTTTCCGCGGCCCGCTCCATTCCCGAATTGGCAGACGCGGCCTGGATCAGCGTCGATGGTGCGCCGGACACGACGCCCTTCCGTGTTCTGACGGATCCAACGGAGTGCAAAGGGTTCGCGCATGCTTCGGGTGCGGCACCTTGCGACGCCGTTGCGAAAATTCTCTTCACGTCCGGTTCGACCGGTCTGCCAAAGGGCGTGCTGAACACCCACCGCATGATGGCGAGCTCCCTGCAAATGGGAAGCCTGCTCGTGTCGCCTCCGGATGCGCCGGTCCAGGTTGAGTGGCTGCCGTGGCACCATACGATGGGCAGCAACGTCATTCTTCACGGCATTCTCAAGAACGGCGGGACGCTCTACATTGATGATGGCCGGCCGCTGCCTCAGCTCTTTCACAAATCGGTGGCGAACCTCAAGGAGATTTCACCGACGGCCATGTTCAACGTTCCTGCCGGTTATAATCTCTTGTGTGACGCCATCGAGAACGACGTCGCCCTCGGCGCGAGCATCTTTAAGCGGATGGATCGATTGAGCTACGCGGGGGCTGCAATTTCGAACGGCACGCTTGAAAAACTCTATCGGCTGACATCATCGATCACGGGCCGGCGGATTCCAGTCATGTCGGGCTATGGGACGACCGAAACGGCGCCGACAATAAGTACGACGCATTGGGCAACGGATCGGCCGGGGGAGATTGGTCTTCCCGCGCCGGGCGTGCAGCTGAAACTGATCCCTGTTTCCGATACGTACGAGGCCAGGGTGAAGGGCCCCAACGTCACCCCCGGTTATCTCGGAAGGCCCGATTTGACGGAGAAGGCCTTCGACGAGGAGGGTTTCTATCGCATCGGCGATACGGTGTCGTTTCTCGATCCCGAGAAGCCGGAGCTCGGTCTTCGTTTCACCGGCAGAATTTCGGAGAACTTCAAGCTCGCGAACGGCACCTGGGTCTCGATCGGCAATATGCGCGCCGCCATCCTGGCTGCAACACGCGGCGTATTGCTGGACATTGTCGTTGCGGGAGAAAACCGTGAAGCTTGTGCGCTGCTATGCTGGCTGAATCCGACCGAGGCGGCGCGGATTTCGAACGCTCCGGCTTCGGATTTGACCTGCGACCCCCGGGTCATTGAATTCCTGAGACATCGTTTGCAGGAATACAATGAGGCTGTTGGAAGCAGCGAAAAAATCTGCTCGTTCTACCTGCTGAAGGATCCGCCTTCATTGGCTGCGGGAGAAATCACCGACAAGGCCTATGTCAATCAACGTGCCGTGCTCAAACACCGGGCTGAACAAGCGGAATGTCTCTACTTGAACGAACCCGCCCCGGATGTGGTTCGGATCTGAGGACGCATTCAGTTGATGGTGATCGTGGCTGCCTCAAGCGGCGCTGCGGCGCGCCTTTGCCTTGGGCTTGTCAGGCGCCTTTATCGCCAGGGGGCTTTGGGCACCGGGGCCTGGATGGGTATGAACCTCCTTGGCCATGAGCGGCTCGCCGCATTCAGAACACACCATGACCGGATCGAAGTCCTTACCGCACTTGCGATGCTGGTGCAGCAGCGGCCGGCCGCGCTCGTCGACCATGTGAGTGTCGCCCCAATGCACGAGCGCCATCATGATCGGATAAAGATCGAGGCCCTTTTGGGTCAGGATATATTCGTGACGTTTGGGCGCTTCCTGATATGGAATGCGGCGCAGGATGCCCAGCCGAACCAGCTTCTTCAGCCGTTCGGCAAGCAGATGGCGTGTAATTCCGAGCGCCGACTGAAATCCTTCGAAGCGGCGCGTGCGCAGAAAGCATTCGCGCAGGATCAGAAGGGTCCAACGGTCGCCGATCACGCCAATGGTTCGAGCCATTGAACACGGCTCTTCCTCGAGTTCCTTCCATTTCATCCATACTCTCCAGTCATACCGGCATGGCCGCCTCGAATCGTCACTGAGGCCGTCGCATTCCCTTGCATTCTAGATAGGTACTGAATTCCGAACAATACCCGATGGACAGGCCAAACCAGCATAAATCCGGCCAAATTTGACAGTTCAATTTTAGAACTATAAAGATGAGATTAGGCAAGGCATGCGATTGGATCGCCGGTCTCTGACCATCCAATGCGCTCTGCGGGAGAAAGCGGTCATGACCCCTAAGGTTGAATTCCAGTTCGATTTCGGCAGCCCGAATGCTTATCTGGCGGAAGTTGCCATTCCCGGGATCGAGCGGCGGACCGGCGTGAAATTCGAGTACGTCCCGGTCCTGCTTGGCGGCATCTACAAGGCGACCGGCAACATGTCCCCGTTCGACTCGCTTCGCGGGATCAAGAACAAGCCGGAATTCCAGGCGCTCGAGACCCAGCGGTTTATCCGGCGCCACAACATCACAAAATTTCGCCAGAATTCCTTCTTTCCGGTGAACACATTGATGCTGATGCGCGGGGCCGTCGCGGCCCAGTTCGAAGGCGTGTTCGAACCCTATTTCCGCGCCGCCTATCATCACATGTGGGAAGAGCCCAAGAAGATGGACGATCCCGAAGTGTTCCGGAGCGCGTTTGCTGCCTCGGGGATCGACATCGACAGGCTGGTCGCGCGCGCGCAGCAGGATGACGTCAAGAAGAAGCTGATCGACCTGACCAATGACGCGGTCAGCCGCGGTGCCTTCGGTTCACCGACGTTCTTCGTCGGCAAGGAGATGTTTTTCGGCAAGGATCAACTCCGGGACGTCGAGGAATCGATCGTCGAACAGGCCCGGCAGCCCGTTTCCAAAACCGGCTAGTTACGGACTTGCTGTTCGGGCGTATCGTGACGAGGGACCCCGCGGACGCTAGAGTCATCCTCGGCCGGTTGCAGAAAAAAATCGAGGGAGAGTGCAATGGCTGGTCCGCTGAGCGGCGTTCGTGTCCTCGATTTGACCGGCGTGGTGTCGGGCCCATTTGCGACCATGTTTCTGGCGGATCAGGGCGCCGACGTACTCAAGATCGAGCCGATCGGCGGCGACATCACCCGCCGCAGCCGGGCCACCATCGACAAGGACGGCGAGTTCTCCGCGCTGTTCATCTCGTCAAACCGCGGCAAGCGTTCGCTCTCGATCGACGTCAAGAGCACGGCCGGGGGCGAGGTGCTGGCCAAACTGGTCGCGCAAGCCGATGTGCTGGTGCAGAACTTCCGGCCCGGCACCATGGAGCGCCTCGGTCTCGGTGTCGAAGAACTGCGCCGGCGGCATCCGCGCCTGATCTACGTCTCGATCAGCGGCGTCGGCGAGACCGGACCGTATGTGAAGAAGCGCGTCTACGATCCGATCATTCAGGGCCTGTCGGGCTTTGCCGATATCCAGTCGCAGCCGGTCACCAATCGCCCGCAGATGATCCGCACCATTGTATGCGACAAGACGACTGCCGTGTTCACGGCGCAGGCGGTGGCGGCAGCGCTCTATGCGCGTGAGAAAACCGGGCAGGGGGATCATATCCAGGTCGCGATGCTGGATGCCATGATTTCCTACCTCTGGCCGGAAGGCATGATGCAATACACGGTGGTCGGAGCCGAGGCCGGCGCCGCCGATCCCAATGACCGGCCGGATCTCGTGTTCAAGACCAGCGACGGCTACATCACGGCCGGCACCATCTCCGATTCCGAATGGCATGGCTTCTGTCGCGCGTCCGGCGATCCCGAGCTTGCCAAGGATCCCCGCTTTGCGACCCCGTCAGCGCGTTCGGTCAACGCCACGGCGCGCATCAACAAGATGGCGGAGTATATAGGCCAACACACGACCGCAGAATGGCTGGAGCGTCTGGACGCTGCGGATGTCCCTTGCGCGCCCATCCTGCGGCGCGGCGAAATCGTTCACAATGAACAGGTGGTGGCGCGCGGGATCATCGCGGAATTCGATCAGCCGAAGGTCGGCCGGGTGCGGCAGCCGAAGCCCGCGGCTCGCTTCGAGGTCAACCAGGCTGCGATCGGCGGACCGGCCCCTCGCGTCGGCGAGCACTCGCGCGAGGTGCTGCGCGAGCTGGGTTACGATGATGGCGCGATCGACGACATGGTCGCCGCGCACGCGTTGCGCGTGGCCGTGTAGGCCGAAGCGCTCGCGCCACCGGCGATCGGCTCTCAAGCGTTGGCAGGCATCGGTGTAATCGGTGCTAGCGGAACATTCGCCGCAACCGCGTGCTGGTAAGCCTCCCGACTTCGCATACGGTCAAGATATGGCTTCGCATTGTCGCAAATGCCGACACCGTATGCGACCGCCCAGTCGAGGCACGTCGTCAGCAGAATATCGGCGCTGCTGAAGCGGTCGCCCATGAGGAACTGTCGGCCGTCACCCAATGCGACTTCCACATGGCGCAACTGCGCACGAAAATATTCCGCGGCTTGAGCTACGACCTCTGGCGCAACGCCGTAAATCGGGCCGAGCGCATCGGCGCTGTGACGGCGCATCACGTACAGGCTCGTGGAGTCGAGCTCGGTGACGATAAAGAAGCACCATTCCAGCCACGCCGCATAGTCGCGGGTGGATTCCGGGATCAATGCACGCTCCGGAGTGGAGTACATGCGCGACAAATATGCGACGATCGCGGCACTTTCGCCGATGCAGAAGTCGTCGTCCTGCAGCAGCGGAATCTTCTGGCGCGGATTGAGCCTGGTATATTCGGCGGTCTTGGTCTCACCCGTCCGCGGGCCGATCGGTTTGATCTTGTAAGTCAGGCCCAGCTCGTGCATCGCCCAGTGTGGTCGAACGGTGCGGCTTGTCCCGACTCCCCACAGGGTGAGGTCCGGATTGTCGCTCATGTCACCATTTCTCTACAGCGGGGCGAAGATCGAGTTCATGGGTCCAGCCGTCGCGGCTTTGCTGATGGGCAAACCAATACGCTTCGGCAATCGAGGAGGTCTTGGTCAGGCTGTCGGGAGGGATCTCGCTTGCCTCGATCCCCTTGGCCGCTTTCATGCGCTGATGAATGGCTTCGCTATCGACGCCGGCGTCGATGACAAGATGGACGACATGAATATTCTTGGGCCCGAGCTCGCGTGCCATGGCCTGGGCCAGCGCGCGAAGACCGAATTTTGCCGATGAAAACGCGGCAAACCCCTTGCCACCGCGAATGCTTGCGGTCGCACCCGTAAAGAAGATGGTGCCGCGTCCGCGCGGCAGCATGACGCGCGTGGCTTCGCGTCCGACCAGGAATCCGGCGTAGCAGGCCAGCTCCCAGGCCTTGAAGAACAGCTTCTCCGTGGTCTCCAGCAGGGGCATGTTGACGTTCGATCCGGCATTGAAAAGACAGATATCGATCGGCCCGATCTCGCGTTCGACGTCCGCAAACAGCTTTTGGACGTCCGCTTCCTGGCGGGCGTCGACGCTGAAGGCGTGGATGCTCTGGCCTTTAGCCCTGAGCTCATCGACAAGTACCTGGGATTTGGCCGCATCGCGTCTGCAGATGCAAACAGTGTAGCCGCCGCTGGCAAACCGCCGCGCAACGGCAGCGCCGATGGCATCACCCGCGCCCACCAGTATCGCGACCCCGCGACTTTCTCCCATGCTCGCTCCTCCCATAAGTTCTTATTTGATACGATATGGGTATCGGTTGAAAGTCGTGTTGTAACGGAGTTCTCTGGAGCGCTGGAATATGGCAGCGAACTTGCCATTTCCCGTTCTGCAGTGGACATGAAATAGAGATTGACGAGTTCTAAAAAAGAACGCATGGTTCGGGCGAGGCGCAATGTTGAAAAGCGCCAATGTTCTTCAGGCGGGAGGCGGTTGGTCGTGGCGAAACTGTCGCAAGCGCTTGGTCTCAGTGAGATTGCTTTGGGGTTGCCGAGCTGCATCGATCAATCGACGGGCCGCCAGCTTACCAAAGCTCCGAATCGAACCATGCCGGCCGAGGACTGCGCCTCCGGCCATGGTAATTTCGGTCAGTGCGCTGGCGAGGTGAGAGCGGGCGACCACGTCGCCATCGGTCGCGAAAATTGCGTTGCGCTCCGCGTTCCAGGGCCGACAGAACAGCTTCGCACATAGCGAGCCTAACTTAACCGGGAGAAGACCCTTGAAAAAAAGAAATGCAACTGTCGCCGTGATCGGCGCTGGCGATTTCATCGGCGGCGAGATCGCCAAGAAGTTTGCCTCCGAGGGCTTTACCGTCTTCGCCGGCCGCCGTAACGGCGACAAGCTGGCGCCGCTGGTCAAAGAGATCGAGGCCGCCGGCGGCGAGATCCACGCCCGGTCGCTCGACGCGCGCAAAGAGGAGGAGATCATCTCCTTCCTGAATGACGCCGACCAGCACGCGCCGTTGGATGTCTGCATCTTCAACATCGGTGCAAACGTCAACTTCCCGATTCTCGAAACGACCGAGCGCGTGTTCCGCAAGGTCTGGGAGATGGCCTGTTACTCCGGCTTCCTCGCCGGGCGCGAGGCAGCCCGGCTGATGCTGCCGCGCGGCCAAGGCAACATTTTCTTCACCGGTGCGACCGCGTCCTTGCGCGGCGGCAGCGGCTATGCCGCCTTTGCCAGCGCCAAATTCGGACTGCGCGCCGTGGCGCAGGCGATGGCGCGCGAACTGGGCCCGAAGAATATCCATGTCGCCCACCTCGTTATCGATTCGGGTGTCGACACCGAGTGGGTTCGGCAGCGGCGGCTGGAAGCGCTCGGGCCCAATGCACTTGACGATCCGGATCTGCTCATGCCGCCGGCCTCAGTCGCGACGTCATATTGGCAGCTGTACCAGCAGCCGAGGAGCGCCTGGACCTTCGAGCTGGAAATCCGCCCCTTCGGTGAGAAGTGGTAGGAAACGCACGATGGAACTCGCACTGTCTCCTGAAGACGCGGCCTTCCGTGATGAGGTGCGCGCCTTCATCGCCGAAAACTATCCGCAGGAAATGCGCGTCCCCAATCCGGAGACCGACCTGACGAAAGAGCAATCGTTGCTCTGGCACCGCATCCTCTACAAGAAGGGCTGGATCGCGCCACTCTGGCCCAAGGAATATGGGGGCCCCGGCTGGTCGATCACCCGACGTTTCATCTTCGAGCAGGAAACAAGCCGGGCCGGTACGCTGCCGCCGTTGGCGTTCAGCGTCACCATGGTCGGTCCCGTCATCTACACCTTCGGCAACGACGCGCAAAAACAGAGGTTTTTGCCGCGGATCCTTTCGGGTGACGATTGGTGGTGCCAGGGGTATTCCGAGCCGGGCTCGGGCTCGGACCTGGCGACCGTTCGGACCAAGGCCGTGCGCGACGGCGACCATTACGTCGTCAACGGCCACAAGACCTGGACAACGTTGGCCCAGCACGCCGACTGGATCTTCTGCCTGGTGCGTACCGATCCTTCGGCCAAGCCTCAGGCCGGCATCTCGTTCCTCCTGATCGACATGAAATCGCCCGGCGTCACCGTGCGTCCGATCATCATGATCGACGGATCGCATGAGGTGAATGACGTCTTCCTCGAGGACGTCCGCGTCCCCGTCGAGAACCTGATCGGCGAGGAGAACAAGGGCTGGACCTACGCAAAATTCCTGCTCGGTAACGAGCGCACCAGCATGGCCGGCATCGGTCGGTCGACGCGCTATCTCGACCGGTTGAAGAAGATCGTGAAGGCGGAGATCGCAGCGGACGATCCGGCGCGTCTCGAATTCAGCAAGGAGATCGGTCGGATCGAGCTCGACGTGCTTGCGCTCGAGGCCACCGAGTTGCGCGTCATTGCCCAAATGGCCCGCGGCATCGATCCAGGTCCTGCGGCCTCGCTGTTCAAGATCCGTGGCACCGAGATCTTTCAGGGTATTACCGAGCTCACACACCGTGCAATCGGCAATTACGGACTGGCACTTCGCGAGCAACCGCTCAGCGCTAACCAGTTCATGCCGGGTCCCGACTACGGCCACACCGCGTCGGAAAAATACCTGAACGCGCGCAAGCTCAGCATCTACGGCGGATCGAACGAGATCCAGCGCAACATCATCGCCAAAGCGGTGCTCGGTCTCTAGCAACAGCGCAACAAGAGGATCGGATGGATATCCAGTTCACGGAAGAGCAGGAACTGTTGCGCTCCAGCGTACAGCGCATGCTACGCGACCAGTACAGTTTCGAGGCGCGCCGCAAGATCGTTGCCAGCGAAGACGGCTGGAGCCGCAGGCAATGGGGGGCCTTTGCGGAGCTCGGTCTGCTTGTCGCGCCGTTCTCCGAGGAGAGCGGCGGACTTGGTGGCGGTTCGCTCTCCACCATGATCATTGCCCAGGAGTTCGGCCGTCACCTTGTCGTGGAACCGTTCGTGGAGACGGTCGTGCTGGCTGGCGGCCTGATTGAGCATGCAGGGACTGAAGAGCAGAAGCAGGCCTGCATCCCCGATATCATCGCCGGACAGAAGATCTGGGCGCTGGCCTGGACCGAAAAAGGTTCGCGCTTCGACCTCGCCAATGTCACGACCGCGGCGCGGCGCGACGGCAAGGACTACATACTCAGTGGCGAGAAGACCGCCGTCATCGCGGCGCCCTGGGCGGATTATCTCATCGTCTCCGCCCGCACCAAAGGCAAGTGCGATGATCGCGGCGGCGTCAGCTTGTTCGTCGTCGATACCCGCGCGGCCAATGTCGATCTGCGGAGCTTCAAGACCATCGATGGACGCCGCGCTGCGGAAATCACGTTCCGCGACGTGCGCGGCGAGTTGCTCGGCAGCGAGGGCGAGGGGGTCGCCCAGTTGGAAGCCTGCCGCGACCGGGCCATCGGCGCGCTCTGCGCCGAGGCGGTCGGCGCGATGGCCGAATTGAACTCCGCAACGCTGGAATACTCCAAGGCCCGAAAGCAGTTCGGCGTCACCATTGGCAGCTTCCAGGTGCTGCAACACCGGATGGTCGACATGTTCATCGCCCATCAGGAGGCGCTCTCGCTGATGCAGCATCTCAATCTGAGCCTCGGCACCGGCGAGAGCAGTATCTCGCGCCTCGCCTCCGGCGCCAAGTCGAAGGTCGGCTATGCCGGCAAGTTCATCGCCGACCAGGCGGTGCAGCTCCATGGCGGCATGGGCATGACCGACGAACTGAATGTCGGCCATTACTTCAAGCGAATCTCCTCCATCAACATCCAGTTCGGCGATCCCGCTCACCACTTGCTGCGCTATGTGCAGCTCGACGCAGCTGCGTAACAAAAGAGGCAAGCATGACGACAGAGGCAGTTATCGTTTCCACCGCGCGCACCGGCGTCGGCAAGGCCTATCGCGGTGCGCTGAACAACACCGAGGGACCGACCATGGCCGGTCATGTGATGGCCGAAGCGGTCAGGCGCGCGGGCATTGAACCTGGCCAGGTTGAGGACGTGGTGATGGGTTGCGCGATGCAACAGGGCACCATGGTGATGAACGTCGCACGCAAGGGGGCGATTCGTGCCGGCCTGCCGGTCACCGTCGCCGGGACCACGATCGATCGGCAGTGCGCGTCCGGCCTGCAGGCCATAGCCGTCGCGGCACGCTCCATCATGCTGGACGGCGTCGATATCGCGATTGGAGGCGGTATCGAATCGATCAGCCTAGTGCAGAACGAGCACATGAACAAATTCCACGCCGTCGACGACGAACTGATGGCGATGAAGCCGGAAATGTACATGTCGATGCTCGACACCGCGGAGATCGTCGCCGAGCGTTACAAGATCGGCCGCGACCGGCAGGACGAATACAGCCTCGAATGTCAGCGCCGTATCGGAGCCGCGGTGCAGGCCGGCCGCTTCAATGACGAGATCGTCCCGATCACGACCAGGATGGCCGTCGTCAACAAGGACACCAAGGAGGTCACCTATCAGCAGGTGACGCTGTCGAAGGATGAAGGTCCTCGCCCCGAGACCACGGCGGAAGGCCTCGCGAAGATCAAGCCGGTGTTCGAAGGCAAGACCATCACGGCGGGCAATGCCAGCCAGCTCTCGGACGGCGCATCGGCCTGCGTGATCATGAGCGACAAGATCGCCGCCAAGAAGGGCCTGAAGCCGCTCGGCATCTTCCGCGGCTTCGTCGCGGCCGGAGTCGAACCGGACGAAATGGGTATCGGCCCGGTCGCTGCGATCCCACGCCTTCTGAAGCGGCACGGTCTGAAGATCGACGACATCGATCTCTGGGAGCTGAATGAGGCCTATGCTGTCCAGGTGATCTACTGCCGCGACAAGCTCGGCATTGACCCGAACAAGCTGAACGTCAATGGCGGCTCGATCGCGATCGGCCATCCCTATGGCATGACGGGCGCCCGGCTTACGGGTCACATCCTGATCGAGGGGCGGCGGCGCAAGGCGAAGTACGGCGTGGTGACCATGTGTATCGGTGGCGGCATGGGCGCGGCGGGCCTGTTTGAAATCGTCAATTGAGCGGAAAGCGGAGAACCACACGTGAAGACAGCAATCACTGAACTGTTCGGCATCCAGCATCCGATCATCCAGGGCGGCATGCATTATGTCGGCTTCGCCGAGCTGGCCGCGGCGGTGTCGAACGCCGGTGGTCTCGGCATCATCACCGGCCTCACTCAGCGGACGCCGGAATTGCTGGCGAAGGAAATCGCGCGCTGCCGCGACATGACCGACAAGCCGTTCGGTGTGAACCTGACCTTCTTGCCGAGCCTCACTGCGCCGCCCTATCCAGAATACATCGCCGCCATCAAGGAAGGCGGCGTCAAGGCCGTGGAGACCGCCGGCCGCAGCCCCGAGCAGTACATGCCCGCGCTGCAGGCGGCCGGCATCAAGGTGATCCACAAATGCACCTCGGTGCGGCATTCGCTGAAAGCCGAGAGAATCGGCTGCGACGCCGTCAGCGTCGACGGCTTCGAATGCGGCGGCCATCCCGGCGAGGACGATATCCCGAACATGATCCTGCTGCCGCGCGCGGCGGATGAACTGAAGATCCCGTTCGTGGCCTCGGGTGGCATGGCGGATGCGCGGAGCCTCGTTGCCGCGCTGTCGATGGGCGCCGCCGGCATGAACATGGGCACCCGCTTCGTCGCAACCAAGGAAGCGCCCGTCCATGCCAACGTGAAGCAGGCTCTGGTCGAAGCCACCGAGCTCGACACGGTGCTGGTGATGCGTGCGCTGCGCAACACCGAGCGCGTGCTGAAGAACAAGGGCGTCGACCAGCTGCTCGAAGTCGAGCGCGAGAAGGGGGCGAGCCTGAAGATTGAGGACATCCATGAGCAGGTGGCGGGCGTCTACCCCAGGGTGATGGTCGATGGCGATATGGACGCCGGCGCCTGGAGCTGCGGCATGGTGGTCGGGCTGATCAACGATATCCCGACGGTGAAGGAGTTGATCGATCGCATCATGACGGAAGCCGAGCAGATCATCCGGCAGCGGCTGACCGGCTTCCTTGACGGCGCTGTCGCGAATGCGACCGCCCGCGCTGTTGCTTGAAGAATATTGCGAGTGACCGCTTTACAGCGCGAGATCGGCAGTCACTCACCGCCCGTCCAGGTCGGGAATCGACCAGTTCTCGATCTGGGCGCTGAACGCGCCGGACCTGCCGTACCAAGCTCAGCTCATGGAGCGCGAGGAGGAAGAAAATGGGATCTCCGATCTTAGTGACTGGTGCCGCAGGAACCGTTGGTCACGCCGTATGCGAGCTGTTGATCGGACGAGGATGCAAGGTGAGGGCGCTGGTCCGCACGGAGGATGCGCGATCGGCAAAACTTGCCGAACGCGGTGTTGAGGTTGTTGCCGGCGACCTTCTCGACCTGCACGCAATGCACCGTGCGGTCGAAGGTTGCGACCGAATTTACTTCGGTATGACCGTCTCGGCTCCATATCTCGAGGCCACCATCAATACGGCGGCCGTCGCGAAGCATCACAACGTGAGCGCGTTCGTGAACATTTCGCAGATGACAGTGTCGCAGATGGGAATCAATTCGACCACGGACAGCCCGCAGCAGAAGATGCACTGGCTGGCGGAGCAGGCGCTGAACTGGTCCGGATTGCCCGTCGTGCACGTTCGCCCGACGTCATTCCTGGATACCTTCTTCCTCAGATTGTCGATGCATTCGATCCGCGAGCATCAGCAAATTCGGCTCCCCTTCGGAGAGGGAAAGACTTCGCCGATCGCGAGTGAAGATGTTGCGCGGGTGATGGCCACGATCCTCGAAGCGCCAGCCGGGCACATTGGCAAGATATACGAACTGACGGGACCGCGGTCCCAGGATATGAATGGCGTTGCCGAGGAGTTCTCCAGAGCTCTCGGACGCCCAATCACTTACGTGAACGTGCCTTGGGAACCTTGGCGCAAGCAGCTGGAGGCCAGCGGGATGCTAAATGAGCATGCACTCGCCCACCTCGCGACAATGGCGCTCCTCAAACAACAGAATCGGTATGACCGCTTGACGTCGGACGTGGAGAAGATCACCGGCACGCCGCCGCTCAGCGTTTACGACTTTGTGCTGCGCCACGCCAAAACGTATACGGCGGGAAAGTAGGAATACCTGCCGTGATGCGTGCCGCGCTTTCGCTGGGTCTGATCATGCTGGCCACAGCCGCACCGGCGCGTGACGACGGGCGCTACGCCAACTCACCATTGAAATCATGGTTCGAGAGCCTTAGCAGCGAGTTCGGGCCATGCTGCTCGGATGCGGATGGATACGTCGTTGCCGATGTTGATTGGGAATCCGATCACGGCCACTATCGCGTGCGCATCGACGATGAGTGGGTGGTGGTGCCTGAGGGCGCCGTGATCACGGAGCCGAACAAGACCGAACGCGCCATGGTGTGGAAGCACTATATCGATGGCCACCCCCGGGTCCGTTGCTTCATGCCAGGCAGCATGATGTGAGCTGCTTCCCAAGGAAAAGGGCAGAAGAGGCGTCTGGCACATAACGGAACATTACATCATGCGCTACAACAAAGGTCGCCGGGACGAAACTGCCACGCGAATCCTGGATCATGCGTCGGTGTGGATTCGAGAACGAGGATCCGAGGGCATAACGGTCGCTGCTCTTATGAAGATGGCCGGCCTTACTCAGGGCGGTTTCTATTTTCATTTCAAGTCCCGCGATGACTTGATCAACCAGGCTTTCGCGAAAGCGATGGAAGGCTCTGTCGAAGCTTGGCGTCGAATCTGCGACCGGGCGGATCGCGACCAATTTTTGCCAAGCATTGTAGAGTTCTACCTCGCGGAGCGTCATCGTCTGGACGTCGGAGGCGGTTGTGCGCTGCCGGCGCTGATTGCTGATGTGCCGCGTTCGACCCCGGCGATCAAGACCGCGTTTGTGGCGGGGATTCAGGAAATGATTGGTATTCTTGCCGGACAGATGTCCGGCTCGAAGAAGAAGGAGGCGCGCAGCGAGGCTATAGCGACCCTATCCATCATGCTTGGTGCGCTGGTGCTCGCCCGAGCGACCGGGCAGACACCTCGTCTATCAGACGAGATCTTAAGCGCAGGCCGCTATGATGCGTTGAAAAACGAGCGCACCGAGCCTTTCGCGACCAACAGGACTCAACGGCTAAAGAATTCCGCTTCTCGTGGGAGGAAATCGAGGCTCCCAGCGGAGGGCCGTACCACAAACCGGGCAGCCGACTGAGTTGGAAGAGGGCCGGCTCAACTCTGTGTCGTGCTCCGCAGACGTCCGCCCGCGCCCTTGATGTTAATCCACCGCCCGTCGGGGAAGCGTGCGGTGAAGTCATGGGCCGCATTTTCGGAGGCGACGAGGGCGCGCATCCGCGCCGTTGCGGTGAATGCGGGCCGTGAGGTCACATCGACCCTCACCAGGCTTTCGGTGCGGTCCGGGTGGCGCAGCGCGAACTCGCAGGCCACCATTCCTCCCAATGACATGCCGACGATGCGTGTGCGTTCGATCCCGAGTCCGTCGATAACTGCCACGAGGTCCGTCGCGCGGCCTTCGGTTGAATAGTCGTCCCCCATCGACGCCAACACCCGCGGCTGAGAGAAAAATCAACAACTTAGAAGATGTTCACTGCGTTCGGGACGCCGGGTTCGCAGGACGATCCCGACTCTCCATCCAGTTCACCGCTGGCGTTCGGGTCTCATATTGCCCAGGGATCGGCCGACCGATCTTCAAGCCACGGTTGACACACGTCGGACTCGGAAACTCCTGATCATGGCACGGACCGATGCCATTTCCGTCGAGGGCCTCGAGGCTGCGATCGATCGTGCCGGGCGCTACGCCGATGCCGGTGCCGACGTGCTGTTCGTCAAGGCGTCCGAAGATACCGAGCAGATGCGCGTGATGGCACCACCAAGCGGTTCTGGCCGAGCATGGTGGATTTTGACGAGTCGAGTAGGAAAGATACGCACATCGGAATTCGTGGACCGCGGACAACGTTACGACCCGCCGTCGCAATTGCGTTAGCTGTCGTGACGCGTGCGTTGGCTGTCGTGACGCGGCCAACGCGGTCGCTCTCCGGCTGCTGGTCGGATTGCTCGTGCTGTTAGCGCTGATCGGCGGGTTTGTGGGGCATCGGAACGAACCGGAATTCCCTCGAACTAGTTGGCCGTGGAACCAAGCGGTATCTGGAGGCGTTCGTTTGAGCAACATCCGAATGGCCGAGTGGATGGACCAAGGCGACCTTTTCGATCGTAAGCCCTGCTTCGAACAGACGGCTGGTGGCGCAGATCGTGAAAAATGCAGATCCTCGATCTTCAACTCATCGCAGGCTCGCGTGAACGCCGCGCTTACTGAGCGGTGATCATACGGGAATACGCGACCCCAACCTCTCGTGATGATCCGCTGCTGGAGCATGATCTCCCACGCATCGTAGCCTGTCAGATTCAGAAGCGGGACTTTCTGATCGTTGCCATCCTTCGCCCCGCGGATCCTTACGATCGCGGATAATCAGGACTCGAGTTTTCATATCGACATCGCGCCAATCAGGCCGGCAAATCTCTTCTTGCCGCATCGTTGTGGCAACCGCGTACCGAACGATGCGAGCCATTGGAATGACCTGTCGAGGATTGGAACGAGAGTTTAGTTCGTTCAAATAGTTAGAGGGCGGCGTGTGCGCGATGTGTACGCCGAGAGATCAAACAAAATCTAGCGACATCCAACGTGAGCAGCGCTGAACTGAACGCGCTTCAGTGTCAGCGTTGGCGCCTGTTTGGAGAAGCGCGTGATCTTCGTTCGCGCGAGCCGTTGGCTCCATTCGGGTGACGAAGCACCGCCCCAATGGGCGGCTACCAATGTTCGCATTGTGGTCGGTTATCGAATGACTGCTCCTGGGGCGCAAAGCGGACATTCGCCTAAACTACGATGTCGGCTAAGTGCCGATAGTGTTGAAATCTTTGGGCTGACGAGCAAAATTTTCTACGACCGCTGATGCGTTTCGCATTGGGGCGACGTGAGGGACCTCATCGTTTTAAACAAAAACGACCACGGACCTTCGTATCGACCCTACAGGGCTTTGCAGCGTAGGAAAGTCTAAGTGTCTGTCCGGGAACATCTTGAATCATCGGAATCATTTGTGATTCAAGGGTGGCGGTCCGATTCGAAGGGGCGCCCATGTGGACGAAGGAGAACCGCGGTCGTTACGACCGAAGCCGGCTACGCTATCCAAGCGATTTGACTGATGAGGAATGGGCGTTGGTGGAGCCGCTGATTGCGCCAGCCAAGCGAGGCGGCAACAAGCGCACGGTCGATGTGCGCGAGGTGATCAATGGCCTGATGTATGTGCTGAGCACCGGTTGCCAATGGCGAGCGATCCCGAAGGACCTGCCGCCACGCAGCACGGTGCACGACTATTTTGACTTGTGGGCTTGGAACGGCACGCTCGATCGCATCCATCACGCGCTCTATGTACAATGTCGAGAATTGGCTAACCGAGAACCCAGCCCGAGCGCCGCCATCATCGACAGTCAAAGCGTCAAGAGCGCGGAAAAAGGGGGGCGTGGATCGACCCGCATGGCTACGATGCGGGCAAGAAGATCAAGGGCAAGAAGCGCCACATCCTAGTCGATACTCAAGGCTTGCTGCTCCACGCCCTCGTGCATTCGGCGGACATCCAGGATCGTGACGGTGGGGTGCTGGTGATGGCCACGCTGTTTGGCCTGCATCCATTCCTGCTGAAGCTCTATGCTGACGGCGGCTATCAGGGGCCGATCTTTCAGTCCGCCGTTCGCAAAATCCTCCGGCAAATCGACGTCGAGATCGTCAAGCGCTCCGATACAGCAAAGAGTTTTGCGATCTTGCCCAAGCGATGGATCGTCGAACGCACCATCGCCTGGCTCAACCGCTGCCGCCGTTTGGCCAAGGATTGGGAGTGCCTCAACCGAAAGGCATTGGCGTTCTTGCGCCTCGCCTCAATCCGCCTCATGCTGCGAAAGCTCTGCCAAAAAACAGCATGATCCCGGACAGACTCTAAGAATCGACTTTCGCGGGATTGTCTCGCTCGTTCGATTTTCGACGTTTTCAACAGTATCGGCCAACAACGGACTCCTGTACCGCGGCAAATGGCGTCATCAATCATCTCGTCAGCACACACCAAGAAGGACTCGGGAATGGTTAGGCCACGTGCCTTCGCGCTCGCCGGGCGTAATGGAAGCTGGTGAAAGGGAAGTCACCGGTTTCGAGCCAATTCCCTTCACCGGAGGGAAATTGGCCTACTGCGCGCAGACGCTAGATTGCCGCCTCAGTCTTCACGTCGAAGACGTGAAGCCTGGAAGGGCGCATGGCAAGGCGCAGCTTGTCGCGCACCTTCACCCGCGCGGTTGGTTCGACGCTTGCCACCATGACACTCTCGCCGACCTTCATATCGAGCAGGATTTCCGAGCCGAGTTGCTCGACCACCTCGATCACAGCATCGAAGCACGGGTGGTCGAGATCGGCAGGGCCCGCCACGGTGAGGTCCTCCGGGCGCACGCCGAGCGTGACCTCGTGGCCGACATGGCCGCGCAGGCGCTGCGCGGTCTCGTCCGGCAGCTTGATGCGTAAGCCGGAGTTCTCGGCGATCAGCGACCCGTTCGCCTCGGTCACTGTAACGGCGGCGAAATTCATGGCTGGGGAGCCGATGAAGCCGGCGACGAACTTGTTGGCTGGCTGATTGTACAGCTCGAGCGGCTCCCCCACCTGCTGCACCACGCCGTCCTTCATGACGACAACCCGGTCACCCAGCGTCATCGCCTCGACCTGATCGTGGGTAACGTAGATCGCGGTGGTGCCGAGACGCAGATGCAGCTTCTTGAGCTCAACGCGCATCTGCACCCGCAGCTTGGCATCGAGGTTCGACAGCGGCTCGTCGAACAGGAACACGCGGGGGTGGCGCACGATGGCACGGCCTAACGCCACGCGCTGGCGCTGGCCGCCGGAGAGCTGGCGAGGCTTGCGCTTTAGCAATTCGCCGATGCCGAGGATGTCAGCCGCCTCCCGCACGCGCTTATCGATCTCGGGCTTTTCGAATTTGCGCATCTTCAGGCCGAACGCCATGTTGTCGTACACGCTCATGTGCGGGTAGAGCGCGTAGTTCTGGAACACCATGGCGATGTCGCGGTCCATGGGCGCCAGTTCATTGATCACGTTGCCGTCGATTGAGATATCGCCGGAGCTGATCGCTTCAAGCCCGGCGATCATCCTGAGCGTCGTCGTCTTGCCGCAGCCGGATGGTCCGACGAACACTATGAACTCCTTGTCGCGGATCTGCAGATTGACGTCTTTGACAGCGTGCACGCTGTCAAAGAACTTGTTGATCCCCTTGAGGACGACCTGGCCCATTCGCTTCCACCTGCCTCCCAACGGCCTATGCGCAGTCTGCATGCGCGCTTTCGAATCCCCTTGATCCGTGGTGCTGTCAGCCCTTCACCGATCCGGTCAATCCTGCGACGTAGTGCTCGACGAAAAACGAATAGGCGATAGCAACCGGTATCGATCCAAGCAGGGCCCCAGCCATCAGCGGTCCCCAGTAGAATACATCGCCGCGGATCAGCTCCGATGTGACGCCGACCGGCACAGTCTTCTGCTCAGGCGAGGACAGGAAGACAAGCGCATAGATGAACTCGTTCCACGACAGCGTGAAAGCGAAGATGCCGGCCGAGAGGATGCCCGGGATCGCCACCGGGATGACGATGTAGAGCATAGCCTGCCAGCGCGAGGCGCCGTCAATGCGCGCGCATTCCTCGAGCTCCTTGGGTACCGCCTTGAAGTAGCCCATCATGATCCAGGTGCAGAACGGAATAAGAAAGGTCGGATAGGTCAGAATCAGCGACCAAGGCGTGTCACCCAGCCGATAGTTGCGTATGATCTCTGCCAGCGGAATGAACAGCAGCGTCTGAGGCACCAGATAGGTAATGAAGATGGCGGTGCCCAGGCTGCCGGCAAATGGAAAGTTCAGCCGCGCCAGAGCATAGCCGGCGAACACGCCGCACACGAGCGAGATAGCGGTTGACGCGAGCGCGATGAACGTCGTGTTCCACAGCCACGATGCGAACAGCGTCTCCTCGAACAGGTACCTGACGTGGTCCCAGGTCGGTTTCCAGGTCCAGAACGGATTGTAGTTGATCGAATTCCAGGGCCGGTAAAGCTCGCCGTCCGGCCGCACCGAAGTGATCACCATCCAGTAGAACGGGAACAGCAGGAAAAGCAGGAACAGCGCCATGGGGACGTAGAAGAACACCCACTTTCGCCACCTTGCGCCTTCGATCATGGCTCAGCGGACCTCCACGCGGCGGATGTAGAGAAGTTGGATGATGACGACCAGAAACAGGACCGGAAACATTGCGAGCGAGATGGCGGCGCCCTCGCTCAAGAGGCCGGTGCCGATGCCGATCTGATAGGCGTAGGTGGCGAACAGGTGCGTTGCGTTGGCTGGTCCGCCGCCCGTCATTACATAGACGATCTGGAAGTCGGCGAACGTCTGAATCACTGAGAAAAGCACCACGACCATGGTCACGGGCAGCAGCAGCGGCCAGGTGATGTGCCAGAACCGCTGCCACGGCTTGGCGCCGTCGATGGCGGCGGCCTCGTTGAGTTCGGGACTGATGGTCTGCAAGCCGGCGAGCAGGCTGATGGCGAAGAACGGCACCCCGCGCCAGATGTTGACGATGATAATCGAGATCATGGCGAGATCTGGATCGCCCAGCCAATTGATCCGACCGGTGATCAAGCCGAAATGGTAGAGGAGCCAATTGAGAACGCTGAACGTCGGGTCGAACATCCACTTCCAGGCGAAAGTCGAGAGCACGGTCGGGATAATGAAAGGCAGCAGGATGAAAGCACGGGTAAAAGCCTTGCCGTGGAAATTACGGTTGAGCAGCATGGCGAGCCACAGTCCGAGCGCCAGCTTGAAGACGGTGGTCACGCCCGTATAGAGGAAGGTGTTGTAAACGGAGGTGCGAAAGATCCCGTCATTGAAGATCTTGTAGAAGTTAGCGAGGCCGACGAAGTCGCCGGGCATACCGACGCGCGAGCTGGTGACCGACAGCAATATCCCTCGAATGAAGGGATAGGCAATGAACATGCCGAGCAGCACGATGGTCGGCACCAGCAGCACGAACGCCAGCCAGCGCTCGTCCTCGAGCAACCGTTGTCGCCGCGGAGGGGGCGCCTCGCGGAGCGTGGTGGCGGAAACCGCGCTTATCGTCATGTTCGATCCTCGTCGGCCGGAAGATTCCCTTGCTCCCCACGAAAAATGGGGAGGGGACGGCTTAACCTCAGACGTAGACCTTCTTGAGCTCAGCCTCTGCCCACTTCACGGCATCCTCGGCGGGCATGCCTTGGACGGCCTTTGCGTACATATCAATGATGACGTACTTGGTTACGACCTCGGCTGCCTTGCGCGTAGAGGGCCCTTGGTAGCCAGCGAAGCGCCCTGTGCGCGCCGCTTGCTTGTAGGGCAGCATGATCGGGTCGTCGCCCCACAGCTTGTGCTTTTCCCAATCCGTGGTCGGGCCGACCGAGAAGCCCTTCTGGGAGACGAACCACTTGTTGTAGACGTCCTTGGAGTGAATCCAGCTAAGGAATTTCTTCGCCGCATCCTGGTTCTTCGAATAACCCATCAGGAGGTTCGAGAACGGGACGTGATAGCTGAACTGCCCCCCGGGGCCCCTGGGCAGCGCGGCGTGCAGGATGTCGTCCTTCAGTTGCCCGCCTGCCTCCGTCTTGTAGGTATCCGGCTTGCGCAGGGCCTCGATGTAGATCGAGGCGCCATTGAGCGTGGCGCTGCACGTCCCGGACAGAAAAGCGCGGTTGTTGTTGGAATCGTCCCAGGCGAGCCCGCCTTCATCGTGGGCGTCCTTCCAGAAGGCCACCATGAACTTCACCGACTCGACCGTTGCGGGGCTGTTCAGCACAACCGTCTTGCCGTCTGCTTCGACCTCTTTGCCGCCCCAGGACCACAGGTAGGGGTAAGTGAAGGCGGGCGCATCGCCGAAGGTGTGACCCAGCGTTTGGCCGATGGGCCGTCCCTTTGCCTTCAGCTTCTTGCCGGCCTCGCGATACTCTTCCCACGTCTGAGGAAATTTTCCATCCGTGTAGCCGATCTCAGCAAACCAGGACTTTCGGTATGCGATCTGCAGGCCGACGATGCACCACGGCACTGCGATCCATTTCTTGCCGTCATTGGCGACAGCGCGGGATGTTTCGTAGAAGCCGCCCTGGCCCTTGCCGATTTCCTCAGCGATGTCGCTGACGTCTATGACGCTCTCGCCGTAAAGTTGCCCCCAATTGTTGAGGACGCAGACGACGTCGGGGCCTGACCCCGACTGGATCGCCGAGGTGACGCGCGCCTGGATATCGTTGGCGTTGATTGTCTCGATATTGAGCTTTATGCCGAGCGCCTTCTCACCCTCCTTGGCGATTTCGTTGCGCAGAAGCTGATCTGACGCCGGAACGAAGTCGGTCCAGCGCAGCCAGTGCACCGTGGTGGCTTGCGCATAGGCAGGTGCCCTGCCGGCCGCCAGGATGCCGGCCATGCCGCCCACAAGCGCGGTACCGCTCTTGAGGACGTTACGTCGGGTTACTGTCGTCATGCATTCCTCCCTCGATGTGTCTGAGCTGATGCCCTTCGGCCAGTCTTACGCCGGCTTGGAGTCCCTTTCAGTCTATCGCGCCTCCGTGGTTCAACGCATGCGCACGTTGTCGCCTGCGCAATACGTTGGCTTGATGATCATTTGTTGGTGTTCCACTTGCAGCGCCGTGGTGGCGAGTTCGCCGCGAAACAGGGTGAATTCTTCGCAGAGCAGCGGCGCGATTACATCGTTCCCAATCGTAACGGCGATACGACCGGCGGCCTGGATCGTGTCGGCGCTGTAGCCAGCGCATGAACCCTACCGTCATAACGGTCCCTCCCGCGCAGCGACGGTATTGCCGTGGCCAAGCGGGTTTTTCCCGTCTTATATGGAGTTCGGTACCGGAAGCTGGCGCAACGTCATTGTCGCCCCTCGCAGCAGGAAATCAAGTCTTAGCTTCGAGGCGCTGGCCATGGTCTCACTTCGTGAACTGGCCGGCCACCAAAAGTATCGAACCTGTTACGTAAGACGCTTCATCTGAGGCGACTACAGAATCGCCCATAGCTTTCTTTGTGGGTTCGCGACCAATTGACGAGTCTCCTTTTGGGTAATCGCGCCCGGTCGCCGGCGGGTCCGAAGGGCCGCTTCGCACCCTTCATTCCTTTCTTCTGGGGGATCTGTCCTTCACCAAGAGCAAGCCGGCGGCAAAGAGCCTGCCGGCGCGTCTGTCGCAGCGGAAGGCAATCGAAAAGATGGTGGCGCGAGCGGAGGCCACGACCTTCCGGCCTTCGACAACCTGACGACGCCCAAGACCTGGGCCGACGAAGGACCGCCGAAGGGCACGTTCTACCGCTACCCGAATCCCTACAACCACCGGATCCTATCGATCGCCGCGCGGCCGGCCCCGCCCTGGATCGCAGTGCAGATCTATTCCCAGGGCCTCATGACCCAGATGACAGTCTGCCACATGCAGGGCGAGCCGCTGGAGAAGACGCTCGCCTGGGCTGAGGGCGAGGTTGGAGGCTACTTGCGCACGTGAAGTCGCAACACTAGAGGCTTAAGACCAGCGGCACCCTATTGCGGTTGTACTACCTGGGCCGAAAAATGACGGGGCGACAGGCGCGCATCCCTAGGAGCCTGTCCGAGTAATCGGATTTTTCTCGACGAAGCACAAGCGTCGTGATTCAAACGGCGGATGAGCAAGACATTTCGTCCTTGGGACGTTGATCAGGTTTGGCTGCTGCCGCCGTCGGTCCAGGATTTGGTGCCTCCCGGGCACGTGGCCCACTTTGTTCGCGACACGGTTCGCACGGGTTTGGACCTGTCGGCGATCATGGATGCCTACGACGAGGAGCGCGGCTTTCCGCCCTATCATCCTGGCATGATGGTGGCGCTGCTGCTTTATGCTTACAGCCAGGGGATCTACTCGTCGCGCAGGATCGCTCGGGGCTGCGAGGAGCGGCTGGATTTTGCGGCAGTAACGGGGATGCAGCGTCCGGACTTCCGCACGATCAGCGAGTTCCGCAAGCGCCATCTGGCCGCGCTATCGGGCCTGTTCCGGCAGGTCTTGAAGCTGTGCCGCGAGGCCGGCCTTGTGAAGCTTGGCCATGTGGCGCTCGATGGCACCAAGATCAAGGCCAATGCCGGGATCAACAAGGCGATGAGCTATGGCCGGATGAAAGAGGCCGAACCGAGGCTTGCTGCCGAAGTCCAACGCTGGTTCGCCGAAGCCGCTCAGACCGACAAGGCCGAGGACCGCCAGTTCGGAGCCTTGAAGCGCGGCGACGAGATGCCGGACTGGATGGCCAATAAAGAGAAGCGGCTCGAGAAGATCCGGGCCGCCAAGGCCGCGCTGGAAGCCGAAGCCAAGGCTGCTGCCGAAACCAAAGCCGCCTCGAAGCCGGACGACGACGGCTCCGGCGACGGCGGCAGGGGCCGGCCGGGACGCAAGTCCAAGCCTGTCACGGCAGAGCCGAGCGACAAGGCGCAACGCAACTTCACCGATCCCGACAGCCGCGTGATGCCGACCAAAAACGGCTTCATCCAGGGCTACAACGCACAGGCCGCCGTCGATGGCGCCCATCAGATCATCGTGGCGCACACGCTGACCAACTCGCCGAGCGATCAGGCGCAGCTCGCACCCTTGCTCGATGCCATCAAAGCCAATCTCGGGACGAACCCGGATGAAGCATCGGCCGATGCGGGCTATTGCTCGCAAGCCAATCTTCGCACGCTCGTTCGACGCCGGATCGAGGGCTACGTCGCCACTGGACGGCAAAAGCACGGCACCAAGGCGGCCACGGCAAAAAGGAAGCTCAAATCCGGCACGCTGATCGCCAGAATGAGCACAAAGCTCAAGCGCGCAGGCTATCGAAGCCGGTATCGATTGCGAAAACAGATCGTCGAGCCCGTCTTCGGCCAGATCAAGCAGGCAAGAGGCTTCCGCCAGTTCCTCCTGCGCGGCATCGACAAGGTCAAAGCCGAATGGGCCATGATCTGCACCGCCCACAACCTCACAAAACTCGCAGCAGTACGCTAAGGAGAAACTTGTCTCCAAAAAAACGCTCAGAACTCGATTCGCTTGATCCCAAGTCCATTACCGGGACAGGCTCCTAGATTGGGTCACGTCGTTGCCCAATGAGCAGACGTTTGTCGGCCTCGCTGGCACATCCCTTCGGTGCAGATAGTGCTTCAATCGAATCGGGCGGTTATCGATGGCCACAGTCGAGGGTCCTGCCGACGCATGCCATGTCTCAAATGGGTCAGGAGGCGATCTCATAGGAGGGTTCGCTTCTGGCGGCGCAAAGCGGACATTCGCCAAGCGGCTGACGTCGGTTAAGTGCCCAGGAAGAGACATGGCGCGCGCGGCTTGACTGTGAGTGGGTCGCGACGGCGGAAGTGCTCCGCGACGTGGCTGGCGGGCGCGGACCGTGAAAGATGCAAGCTCTTGAAGATCGCTGGTGGTTGCGCGATAATCTGCTGCTGGACGGCGCGTCGCTCCGCAGTCCGCGCGAGGATGCGGAGGCATCCAGTACAGGCCTTAATTGCCGTCGCGATCCGCTCGGCCAAGCCTCACGTCCCGACCTCATGCGGCTGCTGCGCCTCAGCTCTGTCCGGATGCAAGGACTCACTGTGATGTTGCAGTTTGGCACGCCGGCCGCAGCGTCGGCTGCCTCCGCTTGGTGACCGTCGCGGCCACCGACCACCAGACGGTCCCCGACGCTTTAGGGCGAGCGGTGGATTTGAGAGGTCAACCCATTGGTCGAGGGAGGATGTGCTATGAGAGCCTCGCCAGACTATTCGCGTCGTCGCTTCCTTCATGCCGGCGCGGCCGGCGCAGCAGCAACCGTTGTCGCCGCGGCGACAACGCCCGTTCGTGCGGCCGCCGAGGCGGGTACGCAACCGCTACCCTCGACGGCGACGGCGCCGCGGATTCTGCGCAAGCCACCGCTGCCTGAATTGGAGCGCATCGCCAAATCCTACAACTTGGCTCTCAGCCGCGACGATCTGATGTCGTTCCGCAACCTCATGGACGGCGTGCTCGCGTCGTACCGTCGCCTGGACCAGTTCGCGGAGCCGACATTGGTGGTGAAGTACCCGCGGGACGCGGGGTTCCGCCCAGGGGCCTCGGACAATCGACTCAACGCTTGGTACTGGAGATGCTCAATCAAAGGCGCAACTTCGGGGCCTCTCGCGGGCAAGAAAATCGCCATCAAAGACAATGTGTGCGTTGCCGGTATCCCGATGATGAACGGTTCCAACGTGCTGGAGGGCTACGTCCCTGACGTGGACGCAACCATTGTGACCCGCATCCTCGATGCCGGTGGAGAGATCATCGGCAAGGCCGTGTGCGAGCATCTTTGCTTCTCGGGCGGTAGCCATACCTCCGACACAGGGCCCGTACTCAATCCGCACGATCCGAAGCGATCTGCCGGCGGTTCCTCCAGCGGCAGCGCGGCGCTCGTCGTCGCCGGCGAGTGCGACATGGCCATCGGAGGCGACCAGGGAGGGTCGATCCGAATTCCCAGCTCTTTCTGCGGAGCGGTTGGTCACAAGCCCACCCACGGGCTTGTGCCATACACCGGTGTCTTCCCCATTGAATTAACACTTGATCATACCGGGCCCATTGCTCGTACCGCCGGCGATGCCGCCCGGCTTCTCGAGGTGCTCGCCGGAGCTGACGGCCTCGACCCGCGCCAACCGGCGGGACTGCGTACGGAAGCGTATACCAAGCAGCTCACCGGAGACGCCCGCGGCCTGCGGATCGGGATCGTCAAGGAAGGGTTTGGCTGGCCCAATTCCGAGCCCGATGTCGACGCCATGGTACGCGAGGCGGCACAGCGCTTGACGCGAGCGGGGGGAGTCGTGAGCGAGGTATCGATCCCCCTCCACCGCGACGGCATCCATATCTGGAACGCTATCGCCGTCGAGGGCGCCACGGCGCTGATGGTCGCGGGCAACAGCATGGGAACCAACTGGAAAGGGCACTACACGACTTCGCTGCTGGACTTCTACGGCCGGAGCCGGCGGGTGCGCGCCAACGACCTTTCGGAGACCGTCAAGCTCGTTGTCCTGCTCGGCCAGTACATGCAGGACAATTACCAGGGCCGCTACTACGCGAAGGCCCAAAACCTCGCGCGCGTGCTACGCGCCGCCTACGACGAGCAACTCAAAGGCGTCGATCTCCTGCTCATGCCGACGTTACCTTTGAAGGCCACGCTACTCCCACCGCCGGACGCGAGCCGCGAGGACTACGTTGCGCGGGCACTCGAGATGATTTCCAACACTTGCCCGTTCGACGTCACTGGCCATCCTGCCGCCACGGTTCCGGCAGGCATGTCGGCAGGGCTCCCTGTTGGCATGATGCTGGTTGGACGCCACTGGGAGGACGGCACGGTGTTGCGTGCGGCTGACGCGTTCCAGATCGTCGGGTAGACACCAGCAGCGAATTGCCGGCTACGGCACCGCCGAGGTCCAAGGTTCGGAAACAGGAGGCCCGCGAGCGACGCGGGCTGCCCAGACCTCGATGCCAGGCTCGTCTGCCGAATCTGGGCCTCATGCCAGGATCATGAGGAGGTCAGGCCATGGAGATCGAACGCACTACATTCGGCACCATCACGATTGACGGGAAGACCTATGAACACGACGTAATCATTCGTCTGTCCGGCGAAGTGGCAAGGCGGAAGAAGAAGCTGTCGAAGAAGTACTACGGCACCTCGCATGTCCTCTCGAAGGACGAAGCGAAGTTCGTCTTTGAAGACGGATGCGAGCAGCTAATTCTTGGCTCGGGCCAGATGGGCAATGTGCACCTATCGCCGGAGGCTGAGGCGTACTTTGCGAAAAAGGGTTGCACGGTCCTGTTGCAGCCGACCCCTGAGGCGATCCATACGTTCAACGACTCGCGCGCGAAGAAGATCGGCCTTTTTCACGTTACCTGCTGAATCGGGCCTGCCGAGACCCGAGTCCAAGATTGGTCGAATTCCGCTGACTAGATGCGGCGCGCCTGCGGTCAGCAGCGGAGAGAGGCATGGCGGGTCGAAGGGCTGTTGTGATACGTCCCTGCCTCGCGCGATTCTCGAGATCAGGTGCTTCAGTTATTTGGATTCCCGACTGGCCGCGGCGTTGTCGGGCGATTTCATGGGGTGGCTCCGCACGGCCTCGTTCGCGGATGAGTTCGATCATGTCGCGTAACGCAGCTTTGGCGGCGACGTCGAGATCCTCGTCGAATCTCATCGTGATCCAGGTGCCGGGCGTTTCGGCGCGAAGTGACTTGAGATGGAGATCGGAGCGGACATGGAAGTCGAACGGCCTCCGTCAGCGCGGCCTCAATCGCAGCATCGGAGCGCGTGGACATATCAAGGCGGTCTGAGCTGAATTACAGTCTGCATCCTCGAAGACTGCTACTGTAGAGCGAAGCTACGCCACCGTCGGTCGCCAGCTTTCTCATTTATACCAAGTGATACCCACCAACGGGTTCGAGTCGGTCAAGCCGGGACTTGTAGGACTTTCGATCCGTTGTAATGTAGAGGACGCATGCGGAATCCGCATGGCTGCTTCCCCGAAGGGCAGCGTCACAATAAGCAGGCGCGAACCAACGTGCCGGTTTTTGGGATCGAGACCGACATGGCTGTTGGCGGATCGTTTGACACGTTCCCCAAGCTGCTGGCGCGAAATGCCGTGCAGTTTAGCAGCCGTCCTGCGTTTCGGCATAAGGATCTCGGCATCTGGCAGACGTGGACCTGGGCTCAGGTTGCAGAGATCGTGCGCGCTTACGCTGCGGGCTTGCATCGACTTGGATTGCAGCCTGGAGACACGATCGCCATCGTTGGTTCCAACCGGCCGAAGCTCTATTGGACCCTAATGGCAGCGCAAGCGCTGCGCGCGATTCCGGTTCCGGTCTATTCGGATGCGGTGGCCGACGAGCTTGCTTACGTCCTCGCTCACGCCGATGCGAAGTTTGTTGCAGCGCAAGATCAGGAGCAGGTCGACAAGGTCTTTTCTGTATCCGACCGGGTGCCGCATCTCGACAAGGTCGTTTATGACGAGCCGCGTGGCCTCGATGACTACGACCACGACCGATTGATCGCAATCCGCGATGTCATCGAAGACGGCCGCGCCGCGCTTGCGGCCAGCGCGGCGCTCGGCAGGCAGGTCGATGAGTTCATCCGGCAGGGTGAAGGTTCCGACATCTCGATCATCCTCTACACCTCGGGAACCACCGGCGCGTCGAAGGGCGTCATGCTGTCGGCGCGAGGCTGCATCGATGCTGCGACTGATACCGTCGGGTTCGACAGCCTGACCGACAAGGACGTGGCGCTTGCCTACCTGCCGCTCGCCTGGGTTGGTGATCATTACCTCAACTATGCACAGGGCATTGTCGCTGGATTCTGCATGGCGTGTCCCGAGAGCGGTGAGACGATCGAGCAGGATCGGCGCGAGATCGGACCAACCTTCTATTTTGCCCCGCCGCGTGGTTTCGAGGCCATGCTGACGCGGGTGATGATCCGCATGGAGGACGCTGCAGCCATCAAGCGGCGCATGTTCAACTACTTCCTTGGCATTGCGCGGCGGTATGGCGAGTCGATTTTGACCGGAAAGTCGGTGCCACTGTCTGGCCGGCTGCTCTATGCGGTCGGGCGTTTGATGGTCTACGAGCCCCTCAAGAACGTTCTTGGCCTGTCTCGCGTGCGCGTCGCCTATACGGCAGGTGAGGCCATCGGTCCGGATCTGTTCGCGTTCTACCGCTCGATCGGATTAAACCTGAAGCAACTGTATGGTCAGACCGAAGCGTTCCTTTACGTTACCTGCCAGCCTGACGGTGAGATCAACTCCGATACGGTCGGCTCGGCTGCACCGAACGTCGACATCCGCATTGCGGAAACAGGCGAGGTGCAGTTCCGCTCACCGGGCATGTTCGTCGGATACTTCAAGGATCAGGCGAAGACCGCGGAGGCCATGACGTCCGACGGCTACGTCAAGACCGGCGACGCCGGTTTCTTCGACGAAAAGACTGGGCACCTGAAGATCATCGATCGCGCGAAGGATGTTGGTCGGCTGGCCGACGGCACGATGTTTGCGCCGAAGTATCTTGAGAACAAGTTGAAGTTTTTTCCCAACATCAAGGAAGCGGTCGTTTACGGCGACTGCAGAGATTTCGTTTGCGCCTTTCTTAATATCGACCCGGTCGCTGTGGCGAACTGGGCCGAACGCAACAACATCGCGTACGGTTCCTATCAGGATCTGGCGGAGCATCCGCTGGTTTACGACATGGTGGCGAAAGATGTTGCCGAGGTGAACCGGTCTCTCTCGGAGGGAAAGGTACTGGCGGGCGCGCAGATTCGCCGCTTTCTCATTCTGCATAAGGAACTCGACGCCGACGATGGCGAATTGACCCGCACTCAGAAAGTTCGCCGCGGGTTCATCGCCGAGCGCTATGCGCCACTGGTCACGGCGCTCTACGACGGTTCGCATGAAGCGGACATTTCCACCGAGGTCACTTTTGAGGATGGCCGCAAGGGCGTGATCGCGGCTCGGGTCAAGATCCGCGACCTGCAAACAATTGGTGCGACAGAACCTTTGGGGAAAGCCGCATGAGGACGCCGGATACGAGCGAAATCTTGCTTCTGGTCCAGGGCGTATCGCTGACGTTTGGCGGCGTGAAAGCGCTGAGGGACGTTTCGTTTGACATCAGGAAAGGCGAAATTCGCGCCATCATAGGACCGAACGGCGCCGGAAAAACTTCGATGCTCAACGTCATCAACGGCTTCTATCATCCCAATCACGGCGCGATCACCTTCAAGGGACGGACCCGCGCCCAGATGCAGCCGTTCGAGGCGTCCCGTGGCGGCATCGCGCGCACCTTTCAAAACGTCGCACTGTTCAAGGGAATGAGCGCGCTCGACAATATTATGGCTGGCCGCACATTGAGGATGCGCCGAGGCCTTTTTTGGCAGATGCTGCGCTACGGCCCTGCGCTGGCGGAGGAGATCGAGCATCGGCACCGGGTCGAGGAGATCATCGCTTTTTTGGAGATTGAGGCGATCCGCAAGGTGCCGGTTGCGCGTTTGCCGTATGGCCTGCAGAAACGCGTCGAACTCGGCCGCGCCCTTGCGATGGAGCCGGATCTGCTTCTCCTCGACGAGCCGATGGCAGGCATGAACCTCGAGGAGAAGGAGGACATGTCGCGGTTCATCATCGACGTGAACAATCATTACGGCACGACTATTGCGCTGATCGAGCACGACATGGCTGTGGTGATGGATCTCTCCCATCGCGTGGCGGTGCTCGATCATGGCGTGAAGATCGCTGACGGCACCCCGGATGAGGTCAAGAAGAATCAGGGCGTGATCGACGCCTATCTCGGCATCGCGCATTAAGGAGCATTGCGTGATCGCGTTGGGTCAATTTCTTGAAGTGCTGATCGGCGGATTGATGTCCGGCGTGCTGTATTCGCTGGTCGCGCTCGGCTTCGTGCTGATCTTCAAAGCATCGGGCGTCTTTAACTTTGCGCAAGGCGCAATGGTCTTGCTCGCCGGGCTTGCGCTGGTTCGCTCGCTCGACCTACTGGTGGCCTGGGGCCTCTCGCTTTGGGCTGCGATCATCCTCGGCATAGGCTTCGCTGCCGTGATCATGGCGATAACGGCTTGGCTGATCGAGCGGTTGGTGATCGGACCCCTTGTCAATCAGGACGCCCTCACGTTGTTCATGTCCACCATCGGCGTGACATTCATCCTCGAGGGTGCGGCGCAGATGATCTTCGGTTCCGATGTTTACCCGTTGCGACTGTTCCCGACGGACGTCTGGCTCCTGTTCGAAAGTCAGTTTCCGGGTGGAATTCTGGTCAACAAGCTGGATGTCTGGGGCGGCTTTATCGCCGGCATTCTGGTTGCGGGCCTCGCGATATTCTTCCAGCGCACCAAGACCGGTCGCGCACTCAGGGCGGTTGCCGACGACCACTTGGCCGCTCAGTCGGTCGGGATTCCAATCAGCTGGATCTGGTTCGTGGTCTGGCTTGCTGCCGGTCTCGTTGCGCTGGTTGCGGCGACTGTGTGGGGTACCAAGCTGGGCGTACAGTTCTCCATTACCTTTCTCGCGCTGAAGGCCTTGCCGGTTCTCATCATCGGGGGCTTGACCTCCATTCCGGGAGCCATCGTCGGCGGGCTCATTGTGGGGGCAGGCGAGAAGATCGCCGAGGTGTTCCTGGGGTCGCATATAGGTGGCGGCATCGAATATTGGTTCGCCTATGTGCTGGCGTTGGCAGTGCTGCTCGTGCGGCCGCAGGGGCTGTTTGGCGAGCGGATCATCGAACGTATCTGAGACGAGGAGCCAGTTGTGCTTTATCGCGAGGCAGGCCAATTCAAAACGACCTACGCGGAGGACATGGCGATCTTCCCGATCCGCCAGGATCGTATTGCGCTCTGTATCCTGCTCGGGATCGCCTTCATCGGGGTGCCGGTGCTGGCGACTTTCCACATTTGGCCGTTCGCCAGCGAGTATCTGCTGTGGGCCATTCTGCTGCCCTTCCTGATCCTCGCGCTCGCCGCAATCGGCGCAAACGTTCTCGTCGGTTATTGCGGCCAGATCTCGCTCGGAAGCGGCGCGTTCATGGCCATCGGCGCCTATTCTGCCTACAAGCTGGGGACCGGCGTTCATATTCCGCTTGCCTGGCTTGGCTTCGCGATTTCGATCCCGCCGCTGCCCGTGCTGTCATCCATATTGCTGGGCGGGCTCACGGCGGCGATTGTCGGAATCCTCTTCGGTATCCCCAGTCTACGGATCAAGGGCCTTTATCTGGCGGTCGCAACGCTCGCAGCGCAGTTCTTCTTCGACTGGGTGTTCCTGCGGGTGCCATGGTTTACCAATTACGCGCCCTCAGGGTCAGTCAATGCACCGGAACTGAATTTCTTCGGTCTGATTTTGCGTACGCCGATCGAGCGCTATCTGCTGTGCCTGATCTTCGTAACCGTGTTCGCGGTTCTGGCGAAGAACCTCGTTCGCGGCAATCTCGGCAGACAATGGATGGCAATCCGCGACATGGACATAGCCGCCGAGCTGATCGGCATCCGGCCACTCTACGCAAAGCTCACGGCTTTTGCGGTCTCTTCATTTATCATCGGCGTGGCGGGCGCACTCTGGGCGTTCGTCTATCTGGGCTCGTGGGAGCCGCTGGCCTTCTCGATCGACCGTTCGCTGCAGCTTCTGTTCATGGTGATCATCGGCGGGTTGGGATCGATCATGGGTTCGTTCGTCGGTGCGGCCTTTATCCTCATTCTGCCGATCATGCTGAACCGGATTCCAACCCAGCTCGGTGTGCCGCTGTCGACAGAGACGATTACTCATCTGGAATTCATCATCTTTGGATCGTTGATCTGCTATCTTCTCATCAAGGAGCCACACGGGTTTGCCCGGCTCATATCGATTGGCAAGGAGAAGCTCAGACTTTGGCCGTTTCCCTACTGAAGGGGCGGTCAGTGCGACGGAAGCCGAAGATCGCAACGCGGAGCGGCGGTCGTTGGCAAAAGGAGGAAGGAAGCTCCGCAAAAATTAGACCCGGTACGGCAAAAAAACCGGGCTGAATGAGGAGGACACCAATATGGTACGCAACAAACTGATGCTGGCGGCAGCCATACTTTCAGGCGGAGCGTTTGCCTCTCCTGCTGCAGCGCAGAACGAGCAGTTCATCCCGATACTATCCTACCGGACGGGCGCGTACGCCGTGAATGGCGTGCCGTATGCAAACGGTGTGGCCGACTATTACAACCTTATCAACGAGCGTGACGGCGGCATCAACGGCATCAAGCTCTTGGTCGAGGAATGCGAAACCGGATACGCCACGGACAAGGGCGTTGAATGTTACGAGCGTCTCAAAGGGAAGGGCCCGACCGGCGCGGCTTTTGTCAATCCGCTGTCGACCGGCATTACCTTCGCCCTCACCGAGAAGACCACGACTGACAAGATCCCGATTATCACGATGGGCTATGGCCGCGCCGATTCCAAAAACGGAGCCGTGTTTGCGTACAATTTCCCGCTGCTCGGCACGTACTGGTCGGCTGCCGATATCGCGATCCAGCACATCGCCAAGGAGGTCGGCGGCTTCGACAAGCTGAAAGGCAAGAAGATTTCGCTGCTCTATCACGACAGCCCATACGGCAAGGAGCCGATCCCAATGCTGCAGGTGCTGGCAAAGAAGTACGGCTTTGAGTTCACGCCGATCCCGGTCACGCACCCCGGTGTCGAACAGAAGTCGCAATGGCTGGCGATCCGCCAGAACCGACCGGACTATGTCTTGGTCTGGGGCTGGGGCGTCATGAACGGCACGGCAGTCAAGGAAGCGGCGGGCGTTGCTTATCCGCGCGACAAGATGATCGGTGTCTGGTGGTCCGGCGCAGAGCCGGATGTAACGCCCGCCGGCGATCAAGCCGCCGGCTACAAATCGCTGATGCTTCAACATGGTGCGGGCAAATTTCCCGTGCATGCCGACCTCGAGAAGTACGTGTATGCAAGGGGCAAAGGATCGTCGGAGCCTGGCAAGGTCGGCGAGGTTCTCTACAACCGCGGCATGGTGAATGCCATGCTCGGCGTGGAGGCGATCCGCACGGCGCAGGAAAAGTTCGGCAAGAAGCCGCTGACGGGCGAGCAGGTCCGTTGGGGTCTTGAGAACCTCAACCTGTCTGAAGCACGTCTCAAGGAACTCGGCTTCGAGGGTATGTTGAAGCCGATCAAGATTTCCTGCTCCGACCACGAGGGCGCGCGGGAAGGGCGCGTACAGCAGTGGGACGGCAAGGGCTGGAAAGTCATCTCCGACTGGTACACGGCCAACCAATCCGAGACCGAACCGCTCGTCGACGAAGTCTCCGCGAAGTATGCCGCGGAGAAGAAGATACAGCCGCGCGACTGCTCGAAAGAAAGCTGAACACATCTCGGCGATCCGGGAGGAGCGTTCGCCTCCTCCCGGATATCCCGAGAGCCGCAACCGTCTGGAGGGAGCAGCGTGTCAAGCCCCAAGGCCGCCACGGCGACAGAAGCGGCAGCGCTGTTTCTGTCGGTCAACAATATCGAGGTTGTCTACGATCACGTCATCCTCGTGTTGAAGGGTGTATCACTGGATGTGCCGCGGGGCGGAATTGTCGCGCTTCTCGGCGCCAATGGTGCGGGCAAGACAACAACGCTGAAGGCGGTCTCCAATCTGCTTCATGCGGAGCGCGGCGAGGTCACCAAGGGCTCGATCCTGTTCGACGGCGTCGAAGTGCAGTCCCTGTCGCCAAACGATGTGGTGCGGCGCGGCTGCATTCAGGTGATGGAGGGACGGCGTTGCTTCGCTCACCTCACGGTCGAAGAGAATCTCCTGACCGGCGCCTTCACGCGCAGGGACGGAAAGGCCGCGATCGCGCAGGATCTGGAGCGAGTCTATGCCTATTTCCCCCGTCTCGGGGAGCGGCGTAGTTCGACCGCCGGCTATACGTCGGGCGGCGAACAGCAGATGTGCGTGATCGGCCGTGCGCTGATGTCGCGCCCGAAGATGATCCTGCTCGACGAGCCTTCGATGGGCCTCGCGCCGCAGATCGTCGAAGAGATCTTCGAGATAGTGAAGGATCTGAACGTCAAGGCGGGTGTCTCGTTTCTTCTCGCCGAGCAGAACACCAATATGGCACTTAAATACGCCAACTACGGATATATCCTCGAAAATGGCCGCGTGGTGATGGATGGCGAGGCCAGGGCGCTCGCCGCAAATGAGGATGTCAAGGAGTTCTATCTTGGCGTCGCCGGGGACAAGCGCAAATCATTCCGCGATGGGAAGCACTACAAGCGGCGCAAACGCTGGCTCGCTTAGATGGTGACGCTGAGTGATCGGCCCCCGTTGAGTGGGCCCGCCGCGCGATCCGCGGCGCAAGACCAGACTGTGGTTTGTCTCACACCGGCATCCGATCAGTGCGACATCAACGTGGGTTTGGTCATCGAAGCAAGCATACCACGTGTCGTTCCGCCAAGAATAAATTCCCGCAGCCGGGAATGCCCGTACCCGCCCATGACAATGAGGTCGGCACCTGTATCGGCTGCATATGACAGGATTGCATTGGAAACATCGATCTTGCTGGTGGGAATGTGCTCAATCGTGGCGTTTACTCCGTGACGGGTCAGGTGGGTCGCGATATCCGTACCCGGAAGGTCGGCGCTTTTGGCGCTCTGAGTGTCCGCAACGACAATACTCGTCGTGCCGGAGCGGGTAAGAAACGGCATGGCATCGGCGGCCGCTCGGGCGGCTGCCCGGCTGCCATCCCAGCATACCATGACATGATCGAGTTTGAGGCGGTCCATCTGAATAAATGGTACGATGAGCACCGGTCTTCCGGATTCGAACAGCGCTGCCTCAAGGACGATATTCGTGGTTCGATGATCCCGGTTCCTTTCAAATTGGCCAATGACGGAAAGATCGAATCGTCTTGCGATATGCGCATCGGCCGGGCGATAACGCTGGGTCTCGCGCAACGCGGCCACTCGGTCGTGGCGTTCGGGCTGGAAGCGCCGCAGGTCTCCAGCACGGCGCGGAATGCGATCCCCTCGCTCCGCGAGGAACTTGCGCAGCGCGGCCTTGCCGCGGAACTCATGGAAGCGGATGTCTCGCTTTCGGCCGACGTCGCCAAGGTGATCGAGCATGCGCTGGCGCGCTTTGGCCGCATCGACGCCGTCGTCAACAATGCGGCGATCGGTCCGCTCGGCACCGTGCTCGACACCGATGAGGCGGTCTTCGACCGGATCATCGCCGTCAATCTCAAGGGCCCTTATCTGACGAGCCGCGCCGCCGTCCCGCACGCAGGGCGGGGGCTCGATCGTCAACATCGGCTCCGACGCCGGCTGGGGCAAGCCCAACATGGCGGTCTACAGTGCGAGCAAGGGCGGCGTCGCCGCACTCAGCACGGCGATGGCCTACGATTTCTTTCATCACCGCATCCGCGTCAACACCGTGAGTCCCGGTGGCGGCGGCATAATCAGCGGCATGAGCCTCGGCCGCGTCGGCGGCGATGCCGCGCGGTTCGGCAGGGGCGCGCCCGGCACGGCCGCTGGCCGGGTCGCAACCGGTGACGACATCGCCAATGTCGTTGCCTTCCTGCTGTCATTGGAGGCGGAAACGTTGTCGGGCACCGTGATCGATGTCGGCTGCTTCGCGCAGCAGGGCGGCCCGATCCCCGCAAAACCAACTCCGTGATCTTGGAGGAAAAGCCATGACTGCGACCATTGAGAATCAGAAGCGGGCACCCGCCGGACCGACCGCCAATTCGTCACTCGAAAGATCTACGGCCTATTACCGGCTGAAGGCCGATGTCGAGGATTTCTATTGCCATGAGGCCGACTTGCTCGACGAACGGCGCTTTCGCGAGTGGCTCGACCTGCTCGCCGAGGACACTACCTACTTCATGCCGATCCGGCGCAATGTGAAGTTCGGCCAGCAAGCTGCACGTGAAAACACGCGCCAGGGCGAAGGCATCAGCTGGTTCGATGAGGATAAATGGACCCTCACCAAGCGCGTCGATCAGAGTCTGACCGGCGTTCACTATGCCGAGGAGCCGCTGTCGCGGATCACCCACATGGTGAGCAATGTCCAGATCAAGGCGACGCGGCCGCAACTCGACGACGCACGCGAACTCGATGTCACCTCGCGCTTTCTGGTCTACCAGAACCGGGTCGAATACGAGACCTACACCTTTGTCGGGCGCCGCCACGACACGTTGCGCCTGACCGACCGGGGCTGGAAGATCGACAGACGCGAGATACTGCTTGAGCAGAGCATCCTGCTGGCTAAAAATCTGACCACGTTTTTCTGAACGGGTTGGGGATGCCGAAATGATCGATGTCACGGCTGTTGCGGTGGGAACGAGGCTGAAGTTGCAGAACGGCATCGTCGCCGAAGTGACGGAAAACATGGAAGACGGCCAGTGGCTCCAGGTCCGCTATCTGGAGTCGCCGGGCCGCCCCTTGTGGTCTTTCAGGAGGTTGTCCATCTGGTCTGAATCGAGGAAACTGAGGTTGCGAAGCCTCAGTGTTCGAAGGAGAGATTCCGAGAATCGCCAGCCCGCGGCGCGCAGCGACGCCGCCTGACCCGCACATGTTGCCGCTTTCCAGCGCCAGTCGCTGCCGTCCTGCCGTCGATGGAACCCGGCGATCCCAAGAAAGTTGCTTTCTCGATGTGTGGGAACCCGAACAGGATTGACGTTTGAATCGCCGCAAGTTCTTGGAAGCCTCGGCCGCGCTGCCGTTGACGACTGCCTTTTCCCGTGGAGCGTTCGCCCTGGGGGCTGAAGTGCCCTTCAACGGTTCATACGTGCGCGAGCTCGCCCGCAATCTTGCGGCCAAGCCGTTTGAAGCTCCGGACGAGAAGCTCCCGGATGCGATCAAAGACCTCGACTACGACCAGTACCGCTCTATTCGGTTTCTGCCCGAGCGGGCCCTCTGGCGCAGTGAGGGACTGCCGTTCGAGGTGCAGTTTTTTCATCGCGGCTTCTTGTACAAGAACAGGGTCGGCCTGTACGAGGTCGCCAACGGGCGCGCCGCTCCAATCCGATATCGGCGCGATGAGTTTTCGTTCGGGGAGAAGGTCGGCCAAGTGCCGGACGCCGACCTGGGGTTTGCGGGCTTTCGCGTGCACGCGCCGATTAGTCGGACGGACTACTATGACGAGGTTTGCGTATTTCTCGGCGCCAGTTACTTCCGCGCCGTCGCGAGGGGCGAGACGTACGGCCTATCCGCACGCGGTCTGTCGATCGATACCGCCGAGGCGAAGGGAGAGGAATTTCCCGTCTTCAAGGCATTTTGGCTGGAGAAGCCCGCGCGCCACGCCACATCAATGGTCGTTCACGCATTGCTCGACAGCAAGAGCGCAACAGCCGGCTACCGCTTCACGATCAGACCTGGCAAGACGACCGTCTTCGACGTTGAGATGTCGTTGTATCCGCGCGTCGACCTTCAGCATGCTGGCTTCGCGCCGATGACAAGCATGTTCTTCTTCGGCCCGAATGATCGCAAGGATGTCGATGACTTTCGCCCGGCGGTGCACGATTCGGATGGTCTGGCGATCTTTAATGGCAAGGGCGAGCAGCTCTGGCGTCCGCTGAACAATTCGCGTGATCTCCAGGTGAGCACGTTCAACGATCTCAATCCGCGCGGATTTGGTCTTATGCAGCGAGAAAGGAACTTCTTCGCGTATCAGGACATCGAATCTCGATTTGAACGCCGGCCGAGCCTCTGGCTCGAGCCGATTGGAGGTTGGGGTGAAGGCGCTGTCGTGCTGTTCGAAATCCCGACCAAGGACGAGATTCACGACAATATCGCGGCATTCTGGCGGCCTAAGGAACCGATCAAAGCCAAAAGCGAGATCAGCCTCACATATCGGATGCATTGGGGCCCTGACGCTCCGAAACCCAATTCACTGGCGCGGTTTGCTCGCACCGGTGTCGGTGCGCGCGGCGAAAGCAGCAAGCTGTTCGTGCTCGAACTCGTCGGGGACAGGCTGAAGGCCGTAGATCCTGAGAAGGTCAGGGGCGTGATCAGTGCCGAGAAAGCCGAGATCACCAATGTTGTCAGCCAGCCAAATCTCGAAACCGGTGGCTGGCGCCTGAGCTTTCAATGCGCGATCAAAGCAGCGCCGATCGAATTGCGGGCGGTCTTGAACGAGGGCGAGGACCCCATCTCGGAGGTTTGGATATATCGATGGACACCATGAGGACATCGCCCGCGCTCGAGCTTGTCGAAGGCGAGTGCTACTTGCCCGCTGAAAACCCGATCGCCATGCCGGCCTGTCGTCTGGATCGGATACCCGAGTCAACGCCGTGCAGGTGCGGCCAAGGCTTTACGGGGCGGCGCATCCTCATCTTGACTGGCACAGTGGCTCTCACCGCAGCAGGTGCTTACGGGATGTACGAAGTGCTTCAGGTCGGCGGGATCACGGTGCTGGAAGGACTGGTGCTAGCGCTGTTCTTGGTCCTGTTTGCCTGGATTGCATTTTCGTTCATGTCGACGCTGGCCGGCTTCTTCTTGCTGCTGGCGAGAGGCCGAGATGTCCTGCCGATCGACAATGAAGGACCGGTACCCGCGATCTCGACTCGCACGGCCATGCTGCTGCCCATCTACAACGAGGATCCGCATCACGTCATGGCACGGCTGCGCGCCATGTATGAGTCGCTCGAAGCCACCGGAACGGCTCAGCGTTTCGACTGGTTTCTGCTCAGCGATACGACCGATCCCAACGTCTGGATCGCTGAGGAGCTTGCGTTCATAGAACTGCAGCGGGCCTGTAGTGTCGGCCATCTCTTCTATCGGCACCGCTCGGACAATACCGCCCGGAAATCCGGCAATATCGCCGAATGGGTCAGGCGCTTCGGTGGTGCTTATGACCATATGATTATCCTCGATGCCGACAGCCTGATGAGCGGGGACACCGTCGTTCGGCTGGTGCATGCGATGGAGGACAATCCGTACGCCGCGTTGATCCAGACGCTCCCGGTCATCATTAACGCGCGGAGTCTGTTTAGTCGCCTCCAGCAATTTGCCGGACGCCTCTATGGTCCGTTGATCGCCGCGGGAAACGCCTGGTGGTACGGCTCGGAAAGCAACTATTGGGGCCACAACGCCGTCATCCGCGTCCAGGCATTCGCGCAGGCAGCCGGCTTACCGGAACTGCACGGACGCAAGCCGTTTGGCGGGCACATACTAAGCCACGATTTCGTCGAGGCCGCGCTAATGCGCCGTGCCGGGTGGGGAATCTTCATGGCAGCCAATTTGGGAGGCAGTTTCGAGGAGATTCCACCGTCGCTGCTGGATTTCGCGGCGCGTGATCGCCGCTGGTGCCAAGGCAACCTACAGCACATTGCCGTGCTGCCCGCGCGAGGCTTGCATTGGGTATCGCGGCTTCATCTCTTGACCGGAATAGGCTCGTATCTGACCGCGCCGCTATGGCTATTGTTTCTGTTGCTCGGTATCTTGATCTCCTTGCAGGCGTATTTCGTTCGCCCAGAATACTTTCCCAAGGGCTTCGCGCTGTTTCCCGCCTGGCCGGCCCAGGACCCCGTGCTTGCCGCCTGGGTCTTTGTCGCAACGATGGGGCTTCTGATCCTGCCGAAGCTGCTGGCCTATCTCGTCATGGTCGCCCACCGGGAGGAACGGCGTGCCTTTGGTGGCGGTACTCGCGTTTTGGTGGCAGTAGTCGCGGAGATCCTGCTGGCGGCGCTGATCGCGCCATCAATGATGATCTTTCAGTCCACGGCGGTGGCAGAGATTCTGGTTGGTCGGGATGGAGGCTGGCAGGTTCAGCGGCGCAGCAACGGCGGCCTCACGCGGGACGAGATTTGCCGCAAGTTCACAGTCCCGACGCTGTGTGGGATCGTGATGGCGGTCAGTGCCTTCGCAACCTCCGTGCCGTTGCTGCTCTGGATGTCTCCGGTGATTATCGGTCTCGCGCTCGCCATTCCCATCGGAATCGTTACCTCGTCGCCAACGAGAATAGGACGGCTGTTTGCGACGCCGGAGGACAATCTCTCGCCTGAGGTATTGGTTAGGGCGAGGGAGCTTGCCTCGTCCGGCTTCATCGAGGCGCCCGCCGCGCTCGACGAGCTGCGACGGAACCCTGCGCTGTTGTGGCGACACATCGAATCGCTGCCGCCGCCGCGCCGAAAATCTGGCACGATCGATGTCGATCTCGCGATTGCCCGCGCCAAGATCGAGGACAGCGACAGCTTCGAGGAGCTGTTTGACGAGTTATCTGCGCGCGAGACCCTCGCGGTTCTGAAGAACCGCGTAGTTCTGCGGCAGGTGATGGAAATGACATCTCGTTCAGCGTTGGGCGCGGACCGCGCGCCTAGCTAGCGTGAGTCAGTCAATTTGCGCCAATGGGGCGGTCGAATGTCGGCGTGCGTCTTATCCCAACGATCGACGCGAGTGGATCCGTTCTTGTGACAAGGAAATGCATGCGTATGGACGATGCCACCGTAGTGCATGCGCAGATTTCGAGATCCCGGTCAGACGAAGCTATCGAGACGGGCTGCCATTCGGCGTAAAGAGCATGCATTGGTCCGTCTTCGACGACCGCGCAGGAAAGCAACTCTCCATCTTCGTTCGGTAATGGCGAAACGACGCTTTGCTTCTCGGTGCAACACTTGCTCGCCAGCGTGAGTCAGTCAATTTGCGCCAATGGGGCGGTCGAATGTCGGCGTGCGTCTTATCCCAACGATCGACGCGAGTGGATCCGTTCTTGTGACAAGGAAATGCATGCGTATGGACGATGCCACCGTAGTGCATGCGCAGATTTCGAGATCCCGGTCAGACGAAGCTATCGAGACGGGCTGCCATTCGGCGTAAAGAGCATGCATTGGTCCGTCTTCGACGACCGCGCAGGAAAGCAACTCTCCATCTTCGTTCGGTAATGGCGAAACGACGCTTTGCTTCTCGGTGCAACACTTGCTCGCCATCTACGACAGGGCGTCCCATTTGCCCAAATTCATGAAGAAGTGCAGCGCCGTACCACCTTCCCACAATCCGGGGAAATAGTGGTATTTGGCGACCTTGTAGAAGCCGAGCTCTCGTCGTCGTAGGGCCCGACCCATTCGGTCGCATCGATAGTACCTTTTTCCAATGCCGGATAGATGTCTCCGCCCGCGATCTGCTGCGGGACCGTGCCTAGCTTGGAAAGCGTTTTGCCGGCCCAGCCGCCAATCCGTATTTTAAGCCCGCTGAGGTCTTCCAGGCTGTTGATCTCCTTCCGAAACCAACCGCCCATCTGAGTGCCGGCGTTGCCGCCCAACGGGCTCCTGCACCTGATCCAACATAGCCATTGCTGCAATTGCGATCACAATGGCCGCAGCGCAGCCGAGCAGAAAAGCTTTCATGCGCAACTCCATGATTTACAAGCTGCACCTATCTCACAATGCAGCTTGCTGTGAGCAACTCTGACGACCGATGTGAAGCTCGTCCGTTCCTATCAGGCTCTAAGGGCTCTTAAAAACCGGGGCGGCCGAAAACGCATCGCCCATCAACCCCAAGGACTGGAGGTCGGCGCTGTGCAAATCCACTTCCAACATGGCGAGGAGCATCACGTGCACGATGACGGTGAGGATGAGGAGAGGTGAGGATTCTCGTGCCGCCGGATCTGGCGCGCTCATGAGCACGCGAACGGCGCGCAGCCGTGAGATCATCCGCAGCAATGATCCCGATCGCCCCTGCATACCGTCTTCCTTGACGTGACGAGCAAAGACGTGACGGACCCAGGCTAGTAGGGGCGACTTCCATATCGCGAGATTCGGTATGCTGGCGTAGTGAACCTCCTCCGAATGAGTGGACACCTGTAGTAGGCTCATTGAGCCCGGAGGTGTCGAATGGAACGTCAACGTCGGTCATTTACCGAAGAGTACAAGCGCCAGGCCGTTGAACTGGTGGTATCGAGCCGTCGCTCAAACGTCGGTGGCCAAGGAGCTCGGTCTGCGCGACTCGGTGCTGCGACGCTGGGTTGGCAAGCTTCGGCAGGAGCCGGCATCGGCGGCGTGGCGCCCCACCACGCAGGCGACGCCGATGTCGGCGGACCAGGCTTCGGAGATCGCCCGGTTGCGTCAGGAGAACGAACGGCTGCGCATGGAGCGCGACATTTTAAAAAACTGTCCAGGGCCGTGGCACGCCTGTGCGGTGTAGAAACAGCCTTGTGCTATCGTCTGCAGCCGGGAGGGTAGCGGCCGTCAGCTTATTGGAGGCACAATCCCCGTTAAAAAACGTGGTCCATGGGTGCATGCGGACTTGAGAGTGGTGACGCCGCTCCGGCGACGATCCCGATTAGGAAGATGACAATTGGCATAACCCAGACCCTCCTGCTCACGATTTGAACGGAGGATGCTATGCCCAAGACGACGACCGATAACCGCCCCGAGTTCAAGCCGGTCAACTTCGGGGCCGCCGCCATCGACATCGGATCACTGGCGGATTGGTTCAAAGCGTGTGGCGTGACCAGTGTTGCGATGGAATCCACCGGGGTCTATTGGATCCCGGTCTATGAGATCCTGGAGCAGCGCGGGTTTGATGTAATTCTCGTCAATGCTCGGTTCGCCAAGAATGTGCCTGGCCGCAAAACCGATGTCAGCGATGCCGCGTGGTTACGCCAGCTTCATTCCTATGGCCTGTTGCGCGGCAGCTTCCGACCCGATGCCGAGATTGCAACCCTGCGCGCCTATCTGCGCCAGCGAGAGCGGCTTGTGGAATATGCCGCCGCCCACATCCAGCATATGCAGAAGGCCCTGATGGAAATGAACCTGCAACTCCATCATGTTGTCTCGGATATCACCGGCGCGACGGGCATGCGGATTATCCGAGCTATTGTTGCAGGCGAACGTAATCCTGACGTGTTGGCAACCTACCGGGATGTACGGTGCCATTCTTCGGCCGAGACAATCCGCGCAGCACTGGTCGGCAACGACCGGGATGAACATGTCTTCGCCCTCAGCCAATCACTAGAACTCTACGACGTCTACCAGGCAAAGATGCTGGATTGCGACCGCAAGCTCGAAGTCCTGATAGCTGCATTGAGCAGCAAAGGGGCAAAGCCGGTCGGAAAGCTATCCAAGCCACGCATCAAGACCAAGCAGGTCAACACACCTACCTTCGATGTTAGGACCGCGCTCTACGGCGTGCTCGGCATCGATCTGACTGACATCCATGGGCTTGGTCCGTCGCTCGCATTAAAGCTTATCGGCGAGTGCGGCACAGATTTGAGGGCATGGCCGAGCGCTAAGCACTTCACCTCTTGGCTTTGCCTGGCACCGGGTAACAAAATCTCCGGTGGCAAGGTGCTATCTTCGCGCACCCGGCGATCCTCCAGTCGGGCAGCCGCACTGTTGCGTCTGGCAGCCACAACCGTCGGGCGGAGCGAGACAGCGCTCGGCGCATTCTATCGCCGGCTGGCCACACGTGCCGGCAAGTCGAAGGCCGTAACAGCGACCGCCCGCAAGATCGCAGTTTTGTTCTACAACACACTTCGGCACGGCATGAGTTACAAGGACCCAGGCGCCGACCAATATGAGCAACAATATCGCAGTCGCGTCCTCTCTAACCTTCAGCGACGGGCCAAATCACTAGGCTTCGTCTTACAGGCCATTCCGGGAGAGGATGCCAATCCGGCTGTTTCTTAGGAAGTCGATTGCGATCTTTGCCGGAACCCGGACATGAGCTTCCGTTTCATTGAAGACCACCGCGACACCTATCCGGTACGGTTGATGTGCGCCGTGCTCGAGGTCTCGCCGGCCGGCTATTACGCCTGGCGCGAGCGCCCGGTGAGCGAGCGGACAAAATCCAATGCCACGCTCCTGGCTGCGATCCGGCAGGTCCATCGGGACAGCGGTCAGCGCTATGGCAGTCCACGGGTCCATGCCGCTCTGCGGACGCAGGGTCGTGGTGCCAGCCGCGGCCGGATCGAGCGGCTGATGCGTCGGTATGGCGTTCGAGCGATCATGGCGCGACCCCGCCGGGTTCGCACCACCGACAGCCGTCACGACCTGCCGATCGCACCAAACCTGATCGCGCGCGACTTCACGGCGGGAGCCCCGAACCGGGTCTGGCTCGCCGATATCACCTACATCCCGACCACGGAAGGGTGGTTGTATCTGGCGGCCGTCATGGATCTCTTCAGCCGAAAGATCGTCGGCTGGGCCATGCGGGATCATATGCAGGTCGAACTCGCATCCGCGGCACTGACGATGGCTATCCAGCAGCAACGCCCCGAGGCCGGATTGATCCACCACTCCGATCGCGGCGTGCAGTATGCCCCACGCGCCTATCGCGATGCTCTCGCGGGTTCCGGCATCACCGCATCGATGAGCCGCAAAGCCGACTGCTACGACAATGCCCCGATGGAGAGCTTCTTCCATACCTTGAAGACCGAACTCGTCCATCATCGCAATTACAACACCCGCGCCGAGGCCGAGCGCGATATCTTCGCCTTCATCGAGGGCTTCTACAACCGAACCAGGCTCCATTCCGCCATCGGATATACCGCCCCGATCGAGATGGAGCTAAAAGCCGCCTAAACCCGTCCACTTTTTCGGGGGAAGATCATAGGTCACCAATCGCGGTGCGTTGAGCCAGTACTGGGGGAATTGCCGGCCGCCCTATTTACAGTTCGCCTGTAACCCATTGACCTAAATGACTGTCTTCAGCGCAATTGTTACACATAAGCTTTCTGACTCTTAATCAGCGGGTCCCAGGTTCGAGCCCTGGTGCGCCCACCATTTCAATAGCTTAGCGAGAGCGACCGCTTGAGCAGTTGATTTCTCAAACGGTGTTTGGGCGCGAAAATCCCTGACCCACCTGAGCTTCCGTGCGGCGCTTGGCCTCACGAGCGAAGCAATTGCTCGCGTTTTGCGCGGGTGGCCGCGCTTACCCAGAACAGGCTGGAAAAGTACGAACACTGCAAAGAGTCCCCCATCGGCCCAACGAGCGATGTTGAGGAGGCTGCTCTTGGGGCGAGCAAACTGGACATTCGGCCAGACCCGCGGTCTCAGAAGGGCCAGGAGCGGGCTAACTCTAACCTGGCTGCCGGGGGAGCGATTGCTCAAGCAAGAAACGCAGCATTTCACTCGTGGCGTCCGATCCTCGCGGATCAGTGTCAGAGCCAGCGGGCTGCCTCCCGAGGATCAGGCCACGGATAGGACTGCGATTGCACGATTGAGTTGAGGATCACCTAGACCCATGGAGGCCGGGTCAGCTTGGACCTCGATCGTGGGTGCGACGCCAACGCCTTCCAGCCGCTCGCCGTCGACCTGCACGTCCCCGACCGCGAGTAACAGCAAGCCGCCGTCAATGAGAAATGCCGTCGCAGCGAGGACAGCTCCCTCGGTCCGGGTACCGATGACCTCGCCAAGCTGGTACTTCTTGAAGCCATAGGCAAGGATCTCCTTGCCGCTGCGGGTGCCACCGTTGACAAGCATGGCGACAGGCTTGCGCCACTTCACGTTCCGGAGTTCGCCGGCGCCATTGCGATCAGTGACCTGCATTGTCGGCGCTCGCGCGTTGAACAAATCAAGATACTCGGGCATCGCGCCGCCCCAACCATCGCGCAGGTCCCAGATCAGCGCGTCGGCGTCGTTCAGCGGACTTTGCGATAGAAGATGCTCGAGCGTCCGCTGGTACACGAAGCCAGCGTAGCACCAGATATGAACATAGCCGATGCTTCGGCCATTGGCCCGTATTATACGGGCACTGGCCTTCAAGCCGTCCAAGAACATTTTGTTGGGCTCAATATCGACCGGGGTAACCGATATTTGCATAAACGCGCTGGCACGACGCAGGCCCAGCACGACTTCCTTGCCAACCTTGCCACGGAATGACTGGACCGGCTGAAACGGTACGTCTTCGGCGAAGACGATCACATCGCCAGCGAGCAGGCCGGCTTGTTGGGCCGGCGTGCCTTCTATAACACCGGTAATCATGCTGCGGCCCTGCATGTCGAGACGAGAGAGGACGCCAATGCCGGGATAGGAGATACGGCCACTCGGAAAAGCGCGTTGCAGTCCGCGCCGCCTTAGCGCACCAGCAAAGATATCGGAAAGCTGGTAGTACTCTGGTTCGTACGCTGTGTAGTAGCGGGTGTGCGAAGCATGCAGCTCAGAGAGCATGCTATTGATGACGCCGGCCAGCGCCTCTTCGGAACTCGCCCGCGTGGCGTCCGGCAAGTAACGTTCCTGGACCGCCGCCCAATCGAGCCCGTGTAAGTGCGGATCGTAGAAGCGGTCTCGCACGGTCCGCCATACCTCCTCGAACGTGGCGATGCGTGCCGGCACGGCTTGGGATATGGCCGAATCCGCTGCTTCTTGCTGCTCGGCCCACAAAACCGTTGGAGCCAGGGCGGATGCCGCAGCCATTGATGTTAGCCGCAAAAAGTGGCGGCGCGACGGTGCTGAGTTGATTACCTTCTTCATCGTGCAACCTTGCGATGGAGCTCGTCGCTATCCCGATAATCGGACATTCTCAGAGCCAGAGGGGATGTCTCAAGCACGCCGCTGCAGTTCTGAGCGTTACCTCAACGCGCGCTGAAGGTGAGGCCGGCGTGCTCCTTTAGACGCTTACGCAACGCCGGGCCCATCAGCGCGCCGGGCGTCCAGGTGCCGCCCTCGCCCTGCACGTCGCGCACGAGGCAGAGAGCGCTTTCGGCGATCATCTTGCTGGTCGAACCGTAGCCCGGATCGCGGTCGCCCGTGACTACCGCCTCGACCCGTCCGCCATCCGGCAGCTCGCCCAGGAAAAGAATGTCGTAGAAGCCCTTCTCGCGTTCTTCCCGAGTCGGACCTGCGCCGGGATTGAGACCGCCGGTCCGGAACAAGGAAACAATCGTGGCGAACGTCTCAGTCGTCACGCGACCGATTTCCCCAAATCCCGGCGCGACCATCATCTCGTCGTAAACGAAGTCCCTGCCGTAGCGATGACCCAACAGGAAATTCGTGCGGTGCACGTTCTTGGTGTTGATCGGCGCCATGGGGAACGGCACGAGCCACACGTTCATGCTCGGGTCGTATTCGGGGATAAGGCCCGACGGCTGAGACGGCCCGGTGAACCCGGGAGTCAACGCGAAGGGATCGGTCAGCAGCCGGATCAGGGCCGGGTCGCGCGCGGCGGCGGCCAACGTCGCCTGAGCGCTCGCCGCGGTGCCGCCAGACATACCGCCTTTCACCTTGCGCAGGCGGGCTTTGACCCGCCGCGCCGGGCGTCCGAATTTCTCGCGCGCCTTCTCCTGCAACGTGAGCACGCCGAGATCGAACGGGATGGAATCGAAGCCGCAGGAGAAGACGATGCGCGCGCCGGTCCGTTTCGCCTCTTCGTGATGGGCGTCGATCATGCGCCGCATCCACGCCGGTTCGCCGCACAGATCGACATAACCAGTGCCCGTGGCCGCGCAGGCCGCCACAAGCTCGGGGCCGTAGAGCTGATAGGGCCCGACTGTCGTGATAATCACGGCCGCACGCTCGCACATCGAACGCAGGCTGGCCGGCTCGGCGGCATCCGCCTTCACCAAAGGCAAATCGTCTGGTGCGCCGATGTCGGCACGCACCTTCTGGAGCTTGTCGGTCGCGCGCCCGGCGATCGCCCAGGACGGAGCATCGTCGCCGCGATAGGACGTCGCCAGATATTCGGCGATGAGACGGCCGGTGTAACCCGTCGCGCCATAGACGATGATGTCGAAGTCCCGTTTCACGACGCTGGTCCTCCTCGAGACCCGGGAGAGCGCTACGCGTTACTCGGACCGGTCTTCCGCCGGCTGGATCGCAGCCTGGCGTACTGATTCGATCACCTCGTCGGCACGGGCCGAGCAGCGCCTAAGAGGTGGGGTGCCAGGCCATTTTGTGCTGTCTCCCGGAGCCCGGCGAGGACACGAGGACGCGCCATTCGAGGGGGCAGCCGCTTCATTGAACCGTCCCATCGCGTTTGACGGAGGATACCACAGTTCCTGTCTTGGGGCGCGCGCAACGTCCGATTGGAGTCAAGAACGCCAATTTGGCCGCGGGCGAGCCACTTCCGGTTTACCTCGATAAGCGGACAGTTTCCGGGCCGGTTGGCATGTCCCAAACGGGCACAAACTGCGACATCAGGTCGTTCGCTGTCGTAGACTATCTATTGGTCGATGGCGTATCGAAAACACACGGCTGTCACCGACCGCTCAACACCTTTGTGACGCGCTCAACTCCCTTTGGACCATCCGGATCGGACGGGGCCAATTCGGAGAACTTCTTGAAATCCGCCAATGCGCGTTGCAGATCGTTCTTCCGTTCCCATGAGAGGCCGCGGTTATAGAACGCATATGCGAAGTTCGGATTAAGCCGGATCGCTTGGTTCAAATCCTCATGGCGCGGTCGTATTGGCCTTTAGCATAGTAGGCGTGGCCGCGGTTGCTGAATGCATCTGCGTCGTTCGGATTAAGGGTGTTGGGACAGTCTGGCTGCCAAATTACGTCGCTTGCGCTTGTACTACTTTGAGCATTGAATTCATCGTGATGCTACGGCGCAGCTGAACGCAATGCATTCGGCCGCAGCGATCACCTTTTGGTGTCTGCACCCTTCGCCGAAGTCAGGAATCTGGCTGCACGGATGAGGCAGCTTCTGTAAAGGGCCGCAGCAGACTGCATGTTCGATGTTCCCGCGATACAATAAGGGAGGGAAAACAATGACAGTCAGTACAAGACACCTTACCTGTGTTGCCGCACTGGCCGCGATGGCTGTTGCACCACCAGCTTGGGCGATCGCGACGTCAGAGATCAATCCCGCTCGCATCGAGGCGGCCGAGCAGAACCCAAGCGATTGGCTGACCTATCACGGCGGCTACAAATCGTATCACTACAGCGGACTTGATCAGATCAACGCGAACAACGTGAAGAACCTCGAAGTCGCGTGGATCCATATGCCCGGCCGCTCGACCCGCGGCCTGCAGACGATGCCGCTCGTCGCTGACGGCGTGCTGTATTATTCGGGGTCCTATAGCCGTGTCTACGCGCTCGACGGGGCGACCGGCAAGATGATCTGGTCGTACTTCCCGCAGCTCGACGAGGAGCTCGTGGCGATGCAGACGCACTCGCCATACAATCGCGGCGTCGCGCTTGGCGATGGCAAGGTTTTCGTCGCCACCGTCGACGGGCATCTCATTGCGCTCGACATGAAAACCGGCAAGGAGGTGTGGAACACGCGCCTCGTCGACTCCAAGAAGCTCACGGTCGGCTTCACGGGTGCTCCGCTGGTGGTGAAGGACACCGTCCTCATCGGTAGCCAGGGCGGCGAGTGGACGTCGCGTGGTCCGCTCTTCGGCGTCGATATCAAGACCGGCAAGAAGAAATGGGAATTCTTGACGGTCGCCGACACTGAGGAAGCCAAGGCGACCTGGGGCAACGAATCCTGGCGCACCGGCGGCGGTGGCGCATGGATGCCGGGCACCTACGATCCTGAAACCAACACCATCTGGTGGGGGACAGCGAATCCGGCACCGCTTTACGACTGGTCCGGCGCGGACTGGCAGAAAAGCGGGCCGCGGCCAGGCACCAACCTCTACACGACCTCGGTCATTGCACTTGATCCCGATACCGGCAAGCTGAAGTTCTACCATCAGGAGCTGCCACACGACGCATGGGACTTCGACTCGGCGGTCGGGGAATTCCTGATGATCGACCGCGACGGCCGCAAGCTCGTCGTGCATCCGAACAAGGGCGGATTCGTCTTCGTCTACGATCGCGCCGATGCAAAGGTGCAGAACGTGTGGCGGATCGCGAAGAACATCAACTTCGTCAAGGATATCGACCCGAAGACCGGCGATCTGGTCGGTCGGCGCGACCTAACCCTCGGCAAAGCGAGCGAGCCACTCTGCCCGGCGATCGCCGGCGGCGTCAGCTGGAACTCGGGCGCCTACAGCCCGAAGACCGGCCTGTGGTACAAGATCGCGCAGGAATGGTGCATGGATGTGGACGTGATAAAGACCACGCCAATCACCGAGCCGATGGCGCAGCTCAATATCGGCGCAAACTTCAAGCTCGTTCCACCGCCGGACGGACCGGCGCGTGGACATCTTGATGCACGTGATCCGGTAACCGGCGCCAAGAAATGGGAGGTCAATTTCGACGAGCCGCCGCTTGCGAGCGTGCTTGCGACAGCCGGCAATCTGGTATTCGTACCTGACTCGCGTGGCGTGCTGCGCGCCTACAATGCGGAGACTGGACAGGAACTGTGGTCGCATTTCAATGGCGTCGGCCACAATGGTGGCATCATCAGCTACAGCGCCGGCGGTAAGCAATACATAGCAGTGCCGGCCGGTTGGGGCGGCATGGTGGCGGACGAGTTCCCGGCCCTTTTCGGCGAACCCTTTACGAGCATGCCGAAGGACGCGGGTGCGCTTGTCGTCTTTACGCTGAAGCAGCAATAACGGGTGGAGGCGGTGGGGTGCAGTCGCACCCTGCCGCCGCAAGTCCTGATGCGAATGTTGAAATCGATCAGTCTGGCCATCGGCATTGCGTTGTCATTGCCTTCCGGCCTCCACGCGCAGCAGAGCCAGGCTCCCAAGCAGGACCAATCGGCCAGCGAAACCGATATCGAGGGCGGGACGATGTTCGCGACCTTGTGTGGCTTCTGTCACGAAAACGGCGGCCGCGCCGCCGGCAAAGGGCCGAAGCTCGCGGGCACGACGCGCAGCGACGAGTTTATCGTGGAGCGGATCAAGAAGGGTAAGCCCGGCGCGATGCCTGCCTTTGGAGGCGCATTTTCGGAGAGCCAGATCATGGCAATATTGGCCTATATCCGGAGCATCGAGTAGTGAAGCCGGAGATGCGACGTGTCACTCTGGTGATCTTGCTGATGCTGTTCGGCGCGACTGCTGCTTCAGCGCGCTCGCTGGAGGCAATTCGTGAGCGCGGCGCCCTGACGCTTTGCGCGCACCCAAACGCGCTGCCGTTTGCCAGCAGGCGCGATGCCGATCCTGGATTTCAGGTCGAAATCGCCAAGGCGCTGGCAAACCAGCTCGGGGTCTCGCTCGAACAGCGGTGGGTCGTCAATAGCTTTCAGTACCGCCGTGCCGACTGCGACATCGTCCTCGATGCGATAGCGGATCGGGCGGTGTTGGCGGAGGTGGGGCTGCGCATGTCGCGGCCCTACCAGCGCAGCAGTGTCGCGTTGGCGGTCGGAGCAAACTCCAGCGCAGCGTCACTCGCAGATTTGAGGCCAGGCCAGCGTGTCGGGGTACAGGTCGGCTCGATCGCCTCCATGACACTCAGCAAGCGAGGCGTCCAAACCTCACCGTTTGTCTTCGAGGATGAAATCATGGACGCGCTTGCCAAGAACGAGATCGACGCTGCGGCGGTTACACCCGCCGCAATTGGTTGGTTCAACCAAGTTCATCCCGATGCGCGCGTGCGCCGTATTCCTGCTTTCGAAGACGATCCCGACTTGAACTGGAATGTCGCTGTTGGGATGGTCAGCCCAGACGAGAAGCTCAGGCAGGGACTCGACGCAGCCCTTGAAGCATTGCTCGCCAACGGCACCCTCGCGCGGATCTACGCGCATTACAATGTCGAATTGCAGTCGCCAAAATGAGCTAGGCTCCCGGCGCAAGAACTGGCGAAGCAACGGACAAGGCGACATCGCCGATGTGACTGCTCTTGGCGCCGCAAAACGGACATTAGCCAATATTCCGTGATCGTGTAAGGGCCAACTGCGCGCAATCGTTCAGCCGAATTGCGCCGGCCATTTTGCGAAGTCTAAGCTGGTGTGCCGTGGCGACGGTGATATTGACTTGGCGACGGCCAAGTCCAGGTGCCGAGCCTTGTTCTATCCGATCCGAAGAGTTCGATCTTGAGTGGGTAGCACGCCGCAACATCGCTCGAATGGGTCACACTGCAGTCTACACCGGGAGATAAAATTGACCTGGCCGTCCTGCCCTTTGTGCCTCCTGCCCAAGGCAGGACCGCGCTCTGGGAGAATTCATATGACCCACCCGACCGAGGAGCAGGTACGGAAACGCGCGTTCGAGCTGTGGGAGCAGGCGGGCAAACCCGAAAGGACGCGAAGACGAGTTCTGGGACCAAGCGCAGAGGGAATTGCAGGGCGCAGAAGAGCATGGTGACCCCAACAAAGGGGCCGACATTTAATTCCGTTGTCGCCCTACCTTGGCACCGCACCAGTCTTAGTGCGGCGCGCTCTCGGCGTTAGCCGAGCGGCAGCATGCTGCGACCGTGCGCTGAGGCGGGTTACTCGAACGTGCGCGCGTGGCATTTCTTCGCCGCCACCCCGTCTCGCGCAAATGTCCGAGTTGGGTTATTTTCGACCGACTTAGCCGGTTATCTCACCGGTTGATGTCCGCGTTGCCCCGGAAGCAGACCTGAAGGAGAGGGGGCGAATGCGACCCCGGCAGCAGCCGCAGGGCTCTCGTGTTGCCGCTAGTGCCAACCCCATGTGGCGCACGCCACAGGTCGAGCCTTCGCAAATCGATTTGCCATCCGTAGCTTGAGGGCATGGCAACATTCTTCCGACGAAAATCACCCATGGAAAAACTCGAAGCCGAGCTCGGCACGCTGCGTGCCCGCGCCGAGACCTTGAAGAGCCGCCACGCCGCTGCCGACGCAGCGTTCGTTGATGCCAAGTCGAAGTTGCAGCGTCATCACCTAGAAGAAAATCTCGATGCCGACGATAAGGCTCGCGCGAGGCTGGAAGCGGCGATCGCCGCCGGCGCGTTGACGCGTGACGGTTACGCCGACGCGCTCGCGGAGGTGCAGACCAAGATCGCAGAAGCCGAGCAGAAGCTAGCTGCCGAACGCTCAGCCGTCGAACGCAAGGCGGCGAACGAAACGCTGGCGCGTGATCTCGATGCTATTGAGCAAGCGCTGCCGGACTATCTTGCGGCTGGTTAGCGCTTTGCCGATGCCCTGGAGAGAATTCACTTCCATTTCGAGAGCGGGGCAATCGCGCGTTTTATCGGCAACGCGGCAGCGCAGGTCGATGTCGCAGCGGGGGTCGCGCTCGCCGAATTGCGCTCCACCGTGAGCGAAATCCGTAACGGCACTGCGCCCATCCCGACGCCGAAGCCGGAGCCTGCCGAAGTCGCTGTGTCCGAGCCCGCGGCCACGATCCGGCCGCCGCACGTCTCGCCGACCATGGTCAGCGATCCGCGATTTCAGGTGATTGACCGCAGCGCCGAGGCGCGCACGATTGAGATTGAGGTGCAGCGCCTGTGAGCAGGAAAGCCGGACCGCCGGACTGGCAGCCCCACCTCATCACACATCGGATCGATGGCTGGGTGATCGACCCCAAACACGAAAACCGCATCCCGACCGCGGTAGCCGAGATGATCGCCCGCGCGATGCCGCAGCCGGACGACGACACCGTCGCTGCGATCTACGCGCGCATGCTCGCCCGCCACAAGAAGGTGCTCGGGAATGTCTGAACGAAATCCGGCCGAGGACGGCAACGCGCAACCTGCGACTTCTCTCGGCGGGTGGGAGGCCGCTGCCGGCGTCGGAGGCACGACCGACAACGGCGGCGGCCTCGAAGTGGAGATCGATGAATACGACGAACTCCTCGCTTCGCTCGGTCGCACTTACGACGAGGATGTGCGGATCGCGGTCCATGAAGCGGGGCACGCTGTTTGCGCGCGCCTGCTCGGGCACGAGGTTGGCGGCGTCACCGTGAATCCAGACGCGACCCGCGGTTACGAGGGCCTCTGTTGGGGTGTCAGCCATACGGAGGCGTTCGAGAAAGGTCGCGGCGATGCGTCGGATATTCGAGAAGCGCTTGCTCCGGTGATGCCCGAGCCGGGCGAAGATCGCAGGTCGGTCTCTGATGTCTATGCGAGCGCTTATAGCCAGTGCGTCGAGCTGATGGCCGGCCGGGCTGCCGAAGCAATGCTGCTGAGCGATGGCAATCCTGAGCCGCCGGCCGACGATCCGCGGCAGGCGCGTGAGCTGGCCTTGCTGTTCTGCAAGAGCGAAGAAGCGATAGAAACTTTCGTCGCACATTGCGATGTCGCCGCGCGCGATTTGTTGATGCCCTATGGCGATGTCGTGATCGTGCTGTCCACCGTGCTACGGATCAGGCGGACACTGGACGGCGTAGAGATTGACAAGATCATCTTGGATGTCGAGACGCGCGAGGCGTTGGCGATTGAGCATCGGCGTCGCGCTGAATGGCGCAAGGCCGAGCTGGCGGCCGAGTGCTTTCGAGCCGGATGTATCACGCCGATGCCGTAGGCTTGGGCCGGTCTGCACCAGATCGGGTGCGGTAATCGACAACCCCCATTTGAGACATCGACCGGGCCATGAGTCTCATTCCTCAAGCCCGCGAAATCTGCTAGATTTGATGTAGCTGCCTTTGAAGCGGGACGTGCCGAATTCTCCGCGCGGGAGCGGGCTGCTAGGCGAGCCGTCGGCGGGCATGGGACTCTGACAAACCGACGTTCATTCTTGCCGGAATATGCGCCGTGGCCGCCAAAACGTGCGGCCGTGAATTTGCGAGCGCACTTGCGATCCGTTCAGCAATCAATTCGCGACAGGAGGACAACATGAATTGGCGTAGTGTGTTGAGCGTGTCTGCACTAATGGCGTTAGGATTCGCCCTGCTACCGAGCAACGTCGTTGGTCAACAGAAGTCGATCAAAGAGCAACTCGTGGGGGTCTGGACGTTCGTCTCCTCAACATCCAAACTTCCGGACGGCAGTCCGGCATGGGGCACCAATCCAAAAGGGCTGCTAATCTTTACCGAGAACGGATACTTCTCGTCGCAAATTGTGCGCTCCGATCTTCCGAAGTTTGCGACGCAAAACCGCGCACAGGGTACGCCAGAGGAAAACAAAGCCGTGGTACAGGGAAGCATTGCCAACTTCGGCACGTACACGGTCGACGAAACGAAAAAAGCCTACACGCTGAAATTTGAGGGCAGTTCGTTTCCAAATCGGACAGAAACCGAACAGACGCGAGCATTCACAATTGCCGGGGATGAATTGAAGGTCGCCAATCCATCAACGTCCATTGGCGGCTCTTCTGAGCTCGTCTACAAGCGCGCCAAGTAGGTCCGGAGGCTTGGACTCCGAGCCGGGCAGCTAATGTGGCGGCGCGAATTTATCGCGTGTCTCAGCAGCGCGGGATTTCGCTTGGTCCCGACCCAGCAGATGCCGGAGGCGCTCGGTTCATTGTGGAAAGGCAGCGCTTTCGGAGCCGATTGTCACGCCGGTGCCGCACGGTGCTCATGATCGAATGACGTGATTGCGAGGCCCCGCTTGGATCGTTTGGGCGATCAGCGGTCTCAACGTTCCGACATGAGCCCCGGCGGGCTGTAGCTCGCCGCGGCGTTGTATGTGGAGACCGCGGGCGACGCACCATCGCGAGCGCCGCCAGCTCCATTGTCGGAACGCCTCGCGGCAGGCTCAGTTGAATGTCTGAAGCCTCAGCTTTAGTGAGCCATCCCCTTGGCGCTCAAACACGTGTACTGCTATGCCGCTCAAGGGAGCCGGCTTGCCCTCCTTATCCTTGTCTGTGGCGCTCCATTTGGCTGAGGCAAAGATAATCTTGTCGTCTCCGCCAGCATCGATGACCTCCAGCTTGTGTCCCGTCACGCCCGCGGCGAAGAGCCCGGACCAGAACTTCTCGATCTCCGCTGGACCCGACGAGACTTCGTATGTTGGAGGCAGCAGCTTAGCAGTCGAGACATAGTCGGCAGCCAGCGCTTTCGCATCTTGCTTGTTGAATGCGGCATCGCAGGCCGCATACGCTTTCTCCACGTCGTTCTTGGCGTCTGCGGCGAACGATACCGCGGGAGCAGCGGTGAGTAGGCAAAAAAGTAATGCTGGAGCTATGCGCATGATGTCCTCCTCTCTAAGTTGGCGCATCTCGACAAAGCAGTTTTCGGGCATGTCCCGGAAAAACCGAAGCATTTTTGGCGCGGGCGCTTGCGGTTTTTCACTTTGATCCAATAGCGACGCGACCGTTCTCATACGGCCGGTCCCGCCGCTTGGACACCAGTCCCTCAAGCGCCATGTTGCACGCGGCGCGGAATAGATCAGGCCCATTCGAATGGATTAACGAACACACCTTCGGGACGCCGCGCCAGCAGGCGCCTCAAGCTCGTCTTCCGCATCGACAGGGGGAGCATGGGGAGGTCGTCACCGCCTTCGGCGAGAATATCGAAAGCGCAAAACTGCACTTCGTGATCGTGCTTGCGCGAGTGAAGCGCGTTAAAATCTGAGATGCCATCGACGCCAAGCACGACCGCTTCGCCATCGAGCACGAATTGTCTCTGCCTGATCTTGCGCGCAGTCTCGACGATCCAGGGATAGCGGCTGGTCCAATTGTAACCGCCGCGCGTAATCAGGCGGACGCGGTCACCATCGCGCTCCAGACGGACGCGATAGCCGTCGTATTTCACTTCATGAAGCCAATCAGGGCCGTCCGGACCGCAATGCCCTTGGTCGGCAGGCAAAACTCAAATGAACGCATGCGGTGAAAATAGGCATTCTCGGCAAGTTTGCGACGTGGAACTTGCCAGGTCGGCAGACCCGTAGATGGCATTTCCGGGAAATTTGTAGTGCTCCGAGCGGTAGTTATCCGGACTCCACTCGGCATAATGAGACCGCTAAGTAGGAGCGCCGGGGCTGGCATTTTCATCCCGAACAAAATTGTAACCGGCAAGGGGTCGCTGTGAGGCGGCCCCTTTGGGTTTCCGGTGTCTCGCGCGGATTTGGCCAACCTCTCGCAAATGGAGCGGCCGTGAACTGAGGCGGTAGCGCAGTCGTCCCGATTGTGAAGCCAAACCGAAAATCATTCGCAGCAAGCGCGCCGTCAACTGCCCGATTAGCTATTAGAAAAAACATGAAAATAGTTCTAAGTCATAATCATAATGACTCTGACGCAAAAACAAAAATTAAGGTCGGGAAAAACACGGGAGGCTGGAATGGAAATCGTACAGCGCTTGCGCGCGATGGCGTTGCTGTGCCGACAGGGCGCCGCGTATCATCCTGACAAAAGCTGGAAGCTGCTCGCTGAGGCCGACTACTGGGAGCATTTGGCGGCTGCTGCGCTCTCAAAGCTCCGCCGCTGCGAATGACTTAGCTGCTGCTTAGTGTCGCAATTCGTCTTCGGTTCGAATTTCATCTGGGGGCTGGCAACATGAGTATTCGCAGTCGCACTTACAATTTTTCTCTTCTTCACGAACGGCATCAGGCGCTTGTTCTTCAGCTTACAGAAGTGCAGATGCTTCGAGCGCGCTTACGGCTGGCGGAAGCAAGGACTATCGTCAAAAGGCGTGTTGCCGCCAAATCGCGGCTGAAATCGACCATCTGGCATTAACGGGACATTGGCCTCATCGAGGTGCCCTCGGAGCTACCCCGATATAGAGGTGGGCTGCGCGACTTGCCTCTTCGATGCGACCGTATGGCGCGCGCTATCCCTGAAGTGCTGCGGCCCAAATTTGGAACTCCGAAACACCGGCTTAATTGGTATTAATTGGTAACTAGTCGTGATGGCCGGAGGCCCTCATGGCAAGCAATGACCTTGAACTAATGTCTGTAACTGAGCTGTGGGATCTCCATGAACAGGTCCTTCGGAAACTACGTGAGAAGATAGCGGCAAAACAGGCCAAACTCGATGAACGGCTGCGTAGAATTGGAGTGGCCAGTGAGCGCCATCCCTACCGCCCGGTTCGTCCCAAGTATCAGAACTCGAACGATCCCCGACAGACTTGGTCCGGTCGAGGCAGATGTCCCAGTTGGCTTACGGCCGAGCTTCAATCAGGCAAAAGGCTGGACGATTTTCTGGTCGATCGAACAAGTATGCAGCTGCATCGCCGAAGCGGGTAAATTCGGAACTCGGTCCAGATGCTGTGAACGCAAACGTGGCCGTTACCGGCCTGGCGTTGGTCGGCTTCTTGCATCACGATCTTGAGCCATCATCCGGCAACGGCCGTTGCAGCGCCTTCGCCTCGTCCCACGGCACGTGCGTCCAAACTTCGCGCCGGTTAAGGAATTTATTACTGGTCACTGTCACCATTTAGAAATAGGTGGCCATATTCCCATATTCGGCAGCGCATTCTGAGAACAGTCTAATACTTCGACACGCCCCGGTTGGCGGTCTCTTGTAGGAGAGGCCCGATGTTTAAAGGCTTCATGGTGGCAGTTGTGGCGCTGATTAGTCCGAAGTTTTCGCTTGGGAAGTGTGCAAGGGATTGATCCGACTCGATAAGTTGACGGTCGGTGTTTTCAATTACTGGACACGCAGCGGGTCAAGATCGAGCAGCTTGAACGCGGCCTCCTGGACGGAGGTTGGTGTGGAATGGAGCATGAAGCGATGCTTGGTGTGAAGGGGCACGCGCATCGTGTTTCGGACCAGCGTGCCGAGATGGGCGATGAGCGCATCGAAGCTCATGACGTGATGGCCGTCGGCTGATCGCTTTGTTGCCTTCTTGGCCTTCGCCGCCTCAGATGGTTCGGTCTTGGCGACGGGAGAGGTCCGTTCTCCCCGGGCGGCCTCAAGGTCGGTGTCGTGGAACAACAGCGGCGCCAAGGCTTCTCGCAGGTGCCATTCGACGTGATAGGCCAGCATGCACAGGAAGACATGGGCCCGCACGTGCTGTGCCGTCCAGTGGCGGATCGGCCGTATTTCGAGATCGATGGTTTTCATGGACCGGAAGCTGCGTTCGACTCGCGACAGGTCCTTGTAGGCCTGAACCGCCTCTGCAGCGTCGAGATGCCCAGCGGGTATGCTGGTTCGGATGACGTAGATGCCGTCGAGGCGAGCCTCTTCCTCGATCTGCTCGATCCGTCGCTGCCATGAGAGATAGCCATCGGCCACTTCGACGTCGAAGTGCTTGGCCATCTTCTTGCGGTCCAAAACCGCACCAACCGCGATGCCGATCTGGGCGGAACTGCGCAACGCAGAGTGTTTGCGCTGGACCTGCGCTTGAACGCGGGCAAGTTCGTGCTCGGTCGCGGCCAGCAGATCCTCGCGTTTGCGCGCTCGTTCGGCTGCCAGATCGCGATTGCGACAGACGATCAGCCGCTCGCCTGGGAACAGGTCAGGGGCGCTGATTTCGGCGAGATCGCGGTCATCGAACAGCGACAGCTGCAGCGGCCCGTTCTCCGCCGCCAAAGCCTGGATCGCCGGCGCGCGCAGGCAGGTGATCCAATCGACGCCCGCCGGCTTGAGATCATCGCGGATGCGTGCCGAGGTGATCATTCCCCGATCCCCGACCAACACCATACGGCTGATCCCGAAGCGATCCTTGATCTTTTGGACTTGAGAACTCAGCGTCTTCGGATCGGCCGTGTTGCCGTCGAAGACTTCAACCGCAATCGGCAGCCCCTCACGCGTACAGAGCAGCCCGTAGACAATCTGCGGCCGGTCGCCCCGGTGATCGCGGCTATGGCCATAGCGCGCCAGCGGACAGCAGCGGCCCTCAAAGTAGGACGAGCTGACGTCGTAGAGCACCAGCACGCCGTCCTGGAGATGTCGCCGCGCCAAGCCGGTCTCGATCCGCGCCTGGCGCTCGACCAGCCAATCGAGCGCCTCATAGGCCTCGCGCTCCTTCACCTTGCCCAGGCGCAGAACCGATCCGAGGCTGGAGATTGCCGTCTCCTGATCCACCGCCCGTACAAAGCCAAGCTTCGAGCGTGGCGCAATCAACCGATCAACGATCATGGCTACCACCAGATCGTAATGGCGTCGCGATGCCTCATCCTTCGTCGTGCTTAAAATCAGCCGATCCAGTGCAATTCTGCGGATCGTCCCGAGCGCCGCTGCAACATGGCCGTGAGGCAGTGAGCGCTCGATTTGAATCTCGTCCGGTCCGGTGCCAATCACCGTGCCGCCCTTGAGCAGAGCCTTCAGTCCGCCAATCAAATCCACCGGCAGCTTGCTCAGATTGGCCAAGGTCCGCTTCTGCGCGCGGCCATGCTCGTCGCGATACGCCTCCCGCAACAGCACCGCAGGCGGCGAGCCTCGATTGGGAATCGTCTCGATGAACATTCCCAAATCGAATCACATCTCGACTGATTTGGGAATCCCCGTTACATGGATACAAACTGCAAACTACTCTCCGCCCATCCGCCCGAAAGGATTCGTCTTTCAGGTCAAACCAAGCGCAAACTTCGGATTAGTACAGCGCAGCTGGATCAATACCTAACCAACGGTTGGTACACCGACGCGGCCATGGCTATGCTGCGGCAAATCAGGCACGCGTTTGGGATCTAAACAATTCTTGGGACGGAGGCGCGTGATGGAAGACATCTCATGGGCTGATCTCGACGCGGATGAGCAGCGCGCCATTGCGATATTGGGAGCCGGACTTTCTTATCGAACTGTGCGCCCCCGTTGCTCTCCTGACCTTAAGGCGGCTCGGGCTGCTCGTAGGCTCACATTTGACGGCTGCTGCGCACGAATTGCGGAGGGGCGTTGTTTTAGACGAACTCGGGACGCGTGAGTGCAGCTTGAGGGTATGAATGAGGCTCGGGGGTACGGGAGATGTCAGGAGCGATTGGGCTGATCGTGGAGGGATACGTTTCGCTCAAGGACCAGAAGTCTCTCGATGAGCTTCGGATTCACCGCCGGAAACTTATCGCAGACCTCAACGCGTACACCGGGATCGACTGCACGAGTACTATCCAGCAGATCGAGGAAGACATCGTCGTCATCGAGACTGGATTGGCGCGGTTGGACGGCGCAACGACGAAATAACCGATCAGCTGTTCGCGTTCTACCAGCCGACCGTTCTTCTTTCTCCGCCGCACGCATAACGATCTTGAGCACATCATTCGGCAACGGCTGTTGTAATGCTTTGGCCTCATCCCATGGCGCGCGCATCCAGACATCGCGTTCCTCGCCGGTCGTCAAATTAGCGGGCGCCGACCTACTCGACCTCGATCATTCGCTCCTTGGTGCCCCGCAGGCTGCGGAGATAATAGCCTTGTGCCTGAACGACTGACTGGATTTCGTCGCTGACCTTGAGAACTCTTTTTCTGCTCTTGCGTCACTTATGTGCAGAGTAAAGCACGGGTACGGCAGAGCCTGTACTTAGAACGAGCAAGTCGCGCTTGTCATTGCGATAGACATCAAACACCTTTCGCCCCCGCCGATCATGTTGAACTAAGAATGCAATTTGCTTGGTCGTCTCAACGGCGAGGTTAGTATCTCGAACGGCTGTGCGGGTTGTAAACCGGCAACGCTCGCGACGTTTGCTTCGCCGCGTTCCGGAATTGGAACGAACTGATCCAAGCCCGGACCATCGCCAAATTGAGCGCGCTAGGCAGCTACGTCAGCGATGCGGTGAACGGTACGAGACAGCGGTTCTGAAACACGCCGGGCCTCGGCGGCAGGTTGCCGACGTAACGGTTGATGACGCGGAAGAGGGCGAGGATGGCGGCTTGGTTGGTGGTGATGCTGTAGAGGTTGCACAATTGCAGTCGCGTCCAGAGAACTAGTGGTTCATCACAGTGATTTTGACGTTTTGATACCGAGCCATTCGAGGATCGGCAAGCTTTCCGGCGGCACGAGGATTTCGATGCTTCTGGGGACGCCAGGTTGACGGCGAATGAAACCGTTTCGTTCGAGGGTGACGATCATCTGGTGGACCGAAGGCGGGCTGACGCGGAAATGGCGCTGCATGTCGGTTTCGGCGGGTGGGCGTCCGAACATGTGCGCGTAGGTGTAGATAAAGGCCAGGTAGTGTCCCTGCTTCTCCGTGAAGTGCGTGCCTGATTTTTGACTCATCGCTGGATTCGTCCCGGCCTCCGACAAGGAGGCGAAGCATGAATGTACGTTATCGGGTCGAATTGAGCCAAATCGAGCGGGACGAACTGACGGCGATGCTGGGCGGCGGGAAGCATGCTGCCCGCAAGCTCAAGCGGGCGCAGATTTTGCTGGCGGCCGATGCCGGCAGTTGCGACGCGGAGATTGCCCGGTCTGTCCGGGTCAGCCTGTCCAGCATCGGCCGGACCAAGCGCCGCTTCGTGGAAGGCAATCTGGAGCGGGCCTTGAGCGAGGAACCGCGTCCGGGCGCAGAGCGCAAATTGACCGGCAAGGAGGAGGCCCTGCTGGTGGCGACGGCGTGCGCCAAGCCGCCCGCCGGCCGCAAACGTTGGACGCTGACGCTGCTGGCGGACACGATGGTCAAGCTCACCGATCATGACAGCCTGTCGGGCGAGACCGTGCGTCGCCGGCTGGCCGAGAACGACCTCAAGCCATGGCGCAGGGACATGTGGTGCATCCCCTATGTCGACGGCGAATACGTCGCCCGCATGGAGGACGTGCTCGACCTCTACGCCGAGGCGCCGGATCCCGTCCGGCCGCTGGTCTGCTTCGACGAGACCCCCGTCCAGCTCATCGGCGAGGTCCGTCAGCCGATTCCAGCCGAGCCGGGACAGCGCGAGCGTTACGATTACGAGTACCGCCGCAACGGCACCGTCAATCTCTTCGTTACCTTCGACCCGCATCGTGGCTGGCGCAACGTCAAGGTCACCGAGCACCGCGCCGCCGTGGACTACGCCTACTGCATGCGCGAACTCGTCGACGTCCATTATCCCGACGCCGACTGCATCCGCCTCGTGCAGGACAATCTGTCGATCCATACCGCCGGCGCGTTGTATCAAGCATTTGCGCCTGCCGAGGCCCGTCGCATCCTGCGCCGCCTCGAATTCCACTTCACCCCGAAACACGCCAGTTGGCTCAATATGGTCGAGTGCGAGATCAGCGTGCTCCAGCGCCAGTGCCTCGGCCGCCGCATCGACGACCCCAAAAGGCTCCGAAACGAGATCGCAGCATGGCAAAAGCGGCGGAATAAAACCCGAGCCCGCATCAAATGGATGTTCACAACCGACAAGGCCCGCGCCAAACTCGGCCGCGCCTATCCAGCCACCGCCAAAGAGTCAAAATCACTGTGATGAGCCACTAGCAAGGCTTCGCTTGGCATATGCCGCCGGTGACGTTGCGCCTACCTTTACGCGTTGGTCTGGAAGCCGGTGCTCTTTTAGCAAGTGCAAGGATTTTTTCTTCGTTAGAGCGGAGATTCCTCATGAGTAACGAGCGGAATAGCCAACATACCGCCATTGTACTTTTCGCGATTGTGATAATCGCAATAGTCGCGGCATGGGTCACGACGCTAGAGCGGGTCGACACAAGGACGGCTAACAACGAGGCCCCGCCCGGTACGACGGGCCTCGCCAGGCCACACCCGCCACTGGACCGCGCACCAGGCCAGCCGATGATAGGCGGGGCCACATATCCCGCCGACCGGTAACCGGAAGTTTCTTGGACCGCCAGTTCACGCGCCGCGGAGGCACATCATGGTTTCTCGCCTGGCTGATCGGGCCTGCATTTGTGAGTTTCGGAAATAGTTGGCGCATTCGGTGAGGCGTAAATTCCCGAAGCATTTCGCAGATGATGACACAGATGGTTTCGGCCGAGCCCTAGCGGGCCTGCCACAGACGAATTCTGAAACCAGATCGAGACTTATCCCGCACCGCAGATAAGGAACTGTGAGGAACGGATAGACCTTATCCGCCTTGTCTTTTCGTAACAATCCGTCGCCAGCGGAGCGTTGTTTTGCCCCTTGCGGACCGGCCCGACCGATCGGGCGAGAGTTGCGCAGTGGATGAGGATCCTCTTCGTAGCAAGCTCCTAGCCCTCCCTCCTCTTCGGGATCTCGACTTCATAACGGGGGCATCATCGCGCGTGGGTTTTGCCGCAGGCGATGTGGTTCAAAAGGAGGGGCAGGAAGTCGCGGCCATTCACTTCCCGCTATTGGCCGCGGCGCGGCACCTCAAGCAGCTTTTCCGCGGCGAGACAGAAGGCGTGCTCCTGGTTCATCGATGCTACATAGTCGAGCCGGTCAAAGTACGGGCTCGCCTGCAAGTAGGTCTTATTTTCGATCAGCTTCTCGGTGCCGCGGTGCAAGAGCCCAATATGCGGATCAACCCGTTCCACCACCTCGCCATCGAGCTCGAGCACGAGGCGCAGCACACCGTGCGCAGCCGGATGCTGCGGCCCAAAATTGATAGTGAAGTTGCGAACGGGAGTTTCCGCCATGGCGAACTTCCGCTTCCAATGCGTGGACGGCGGCTCCTCGCTGTCCGATCACTTTTCGATGTGCGGGCGGCGCGGACATGGCGCCCATCGGCGGCACCGGAACCGTTTCCCAGCTCGCCGCTCTAAACGGATCTTGTATTCAATGGAAGCGAGGCGATAGCGTTCCTATCCTTGCTGGCAGTACGCCCTCCAAGGATCGCTATCGGCTCGCGCGGAAGGTGTGACCTTTTCGAACCGTATTCTCTAGTTCTGGTGCATTGACCGGAAGTAGTGTTCGGCGTGCTGGAAGTAATTCTCGGCGGCGATCCGGTCGCCGTTCAGCGCTTCGGCGTGAGCCAGCGCCAGGTAACGTTCGTAGCTCCTTCGGATCTTGAGGAATGCTGGCGAGCCACTGCAGGTTCGATCCTTCGGGACTGGGATTTTCGCGGTCTCATGTTGCTCCCCATTTTCCTGTTTGCGTGCGGCGGCGCGGCCGCCTTGAGATAGAGTCCTCATTCCATGTCGTCGCGCCGGCTTAGCAGTGCGTGCTGGCTTGAGGATACACAGGTGCAAGTGTAACAGCGGTCGGCGATTACGCCGCGATGGCGCAGCAGTGCGGCTTCGATGGCTGCACGAAAAATCCGCGCTTGGATGTGAAGGCCGCAGCAGAAAATGGCCCGCCGCCTGGCCTGCATATGGCCGCCTGGCTTGCATATGGGAGTCAGAACTGGGAGTCAGAACGCCAATTGCAATGTTGACAATTCGTCGCAGCGGCGGTCGGAGCTGCCAAGGCGCTCGCTCTCTCGCGCGAGCAGATGCCAACGCAATCGCGATCAGCGGCACCGCGAACAACGCGCTGCGCGTGACCTGATCGATAGCGGTTCCGTCTTCGTGAATGAGCCCGTCGCTTGGAACTTTGCATGGTTTATTCAATTGTCGAATAAGGTACCTCAATGGTCGAAGCCGACGAGCTTCGACTAATTCTTGATGACGAAGGAGGTCAGACCGATCACTGGATCTACAGAGATGATCGATGCGGCCGCCGAGCCGACCGCGCCATCGGCCGGCGCCGGGATGTTTTACACTCAGGCCTTGCGCGAGCTCGCGAAGCTGGATCTGCCGTTTCTTTTGGCCGGCACGTATGCGCTCAGCGCCTATACCGGCGTGGTGCGCGCGACCAAAGATCTCGATATCGTGTGCAAGCCGACTGATTATCCCCGTGTTCTCAACCACTTCCGCAACCTCGGATACACCGTCGCAATCGAGGACGAACGCTGGCTCGGCAAGGTCTTCCAGGACGAGCACTTTTTCGATGTGATCTTCGCGTTCTGGCATGGCATGGCTCCCGTGACCGACCAATGGTTTGAATCCGCGCCGCGCATCGAGGTGTTGGGTACGAAGATGCGCGTCATCGCCCCGACGGAGTTGATCTGGTCCAAGGCGTTCGTCCAGCTGCGGCACCGTTACGACGGCCCGGATATCGCGCATCTCATTCTCAAGCAGCACGATCAGATCGACTGGCGGCGTCTGCTTGCCTACATGGAGCTGCATTGGGAGGTGCTTCTGGCACATCTACTCAACTTCCGCTGGGCCTATCCGAGCGAGCGCGATTGCGTGCCGCGCTGGCTGATGGACGAACTGGTCGCCCGCCTGAAGACCCAGTTCGAACTTCCTCCTCCGCGCGTGAAGATATGTCGGGGGCGCCTGTTTTCGCAGGTCGATTATGCCCCGGCCGTTGAGGAATGGGGCTTTGCCGACGCAGACCAGGATAGTGAGTAGCGCGATGTCCGAAAAACCCGACACGCTCACCTTCGCTGCCATTGGCGATCTCCACGTGAAGGAGGACCGCACGTTGTCCTTCCGGGAGCTCTTCGCCGAGCTCTCGACCAAGGCCCAGGTGCTCGTCCTTTGCGGCGACCTCACTGACCTCGGCAAGCCGTCCGAAGCGGAACTTCTGGCGGAGGATTTGCGCGCCTGCTCCATTCCCGTTGTCGGCGTGCTCGGAAATCACGACTACGAATCCGGGCAGACTGAAGACGTAAGGCGCATTTTGAAGGGCGCCGGGATGCACCTGCTCAACGGGCAGTCGTACGAAATCGACGGTGTCGCCTTCGTCGGGGTGAAGGGATTCATCGGTGGGTTCGGCCGTCGCATGCTCGCTTCGTTCGGCGAGGCCGTCGTCAAGAGCTTGGTCGCCGAAGCCGTCAACGAAGCGACGCGCCTCGAAAATGCGATGCGCGCGGTAGCGAGCAAGCAGGCTGTCGTCGTTCTTCACTATGCGCCGATTCTCGATACGGTCGAGGGCGAGCCACTAGAGATACTCCCGTTCCTCGGCTCGTCACGTCTCGGCGAAACGATCGATCGATTTAAAGTGAGCGCGGTCGTGCATGGCCATGCTCATCAGGGCCGCTATGAAGGCCGCATGCCCGGAGGCGCGCGGGTCTACAACGTGGCCCGATCAATCGAGAAGCCAACCGGTCGACCCTATGCCTTGATTGAGGTCTGAGCCGGGGTGTCTGGAGTCATTATTGGGCCCGGCACGACCAGTCGCGATGATGCTTTGCGTTGCTTGTAGATGTGGTTATCAGTCAAGAGTCATCAAGATTTTCGCAGACCCTCAAAAAAGTGATCGCAGACAACAGGCCGCGTACAACCGCATGAACACAATTGGAAGCTTCTCGCGGAAGCCGAATACTGGGAGCACCTGGCCCATCTTGAGCTGTCTTCCTACTTCCAGGAATGCAACGCGATTGGGTCGAATGACCCAGCGCAGCTTCAAAGAGTCACAAGCGCGAATAACACGCTTGAGACGATTGCCGCCGCGTGAGGACTGAGGCTGTCGTATGTTTCTCACAGGGCACCGCGAGGCTGATCTCGCCCACCTCGTAAAGGCGCATCGAAGATGCCGTCGGGGCGCTGCGTGAGCAGACGCGTGAGGTTCTTCTTGCGGAGGTGCAACGGCAAAATGCTGAAGCCGGCTGGGGCGAGCGACAGTCGCGCCGTGTTGTGGTTCAGCGAGCATTTTTTGAAGGCAATTCTGATAGACGGAAAGACGCATTACCCATTGTCGAGATCATCTCGTACGATGGGAGCAAGTCATTTTGGGTCTGTAACTCAGGGGAGGGCAGCTCTTTGTCAGTGAGTCCCGCTGCGCCCGGCTGACCTATGAAATCGGCAGGCGCCTGTCGCGTCTCACCTTCTCGATTGCCGACAATGGGACGGAGTGGGACAGCTGAGACACCCTGGATGGAAGCCTTGGCCCCAGTTAGAAAGATGAAGTGAGCAGCTACGGTGGCAAGCTACAGATCGCAACCTCCGGACTTGAGAAACATCGGGCCCGGCTGGGACTCGTGTCGGTCTCCGGCAACCTCTAATCAGCGAGAGCCGGCACGATCCGTACAAGAAACGATATCGCGGGGAGATATTCGACCCGCCTCCTGCGGTGGAACGAACACCGCCAAGTATCCTCCATCGCCTGCGAGCTGATATGTAGCGATCTCGCCATAGCCAACGGCGGTGAGTTCGCAACGCAACAGCTCAATCGGCGTGCCATGCTTTGAGGTCGGACGCTCGAAGTCGACAATTCCAATCCGCGTGCCCGGCTTCATGGCGGGCGCGAGATTATAGAGGAAGGCATAGGGGTGGGCTATTTCGTGATACATGTGTCCCAGGATGACGGCATCCAGCGAGGAAGTGGGCAGGCGGGGGTCGTGTGGTTCGCCCTTCGCGAATGTGACGTTTATGAGCCCCAATCGTTCCGTTCGCCTGCGGAGCTCGATCAGGTAATCCCACATGACGTCCTGGGCGATGATCGAGCCGCTGGGGCCGACGAGATGTGAGAGACGGACCGTGTAGTAGCCGCTGCCTGCACCAATATCGCTGACCGTCATGCCTGGTTTCAGCTCAAGGAGGCGTGCGACCTCACCGGCCTCATTCAGAGAATCGCGGTGCTCCTCGGCGGAGCGGCTCAGGGTGGCGATCGGCGCAACCGGACGCCGAGGTGAGGGGAATTCCTTCGCAGGGCTTCCTGGCGGGGCCAGATAGCCAATGTCAGCGGCGTATGCGCGAGTTGAGCCCAGCGCCACGACAAGCGTCACTGCGCGGACCAGCATCATCGTGGTGCCGCCTAGAATCAGGCGCGGCCGTCCGCTTTGCGAAAGACGTGGGCCCAGGGTCATCTATCAACCAAAAAACGGATGGTGATCAGTCCGCGATGTGCTGCGCGTAGTCCAAAGGATTTATCTAATGCGAGAAACTCATGATGTTCAACTCCATGAAATCAACTTTCGTAGACTGTCTGGGCGGTGACAGTCGCAGCCTTCAGGTGCTCTACCAGTTCCGAGCCAGCCAACGGCTTCCCAAATGTCAGCGCCCGCTTGCGATGCAAACTGCGAAAGCGGGTCAGGGCCCGGTTTGCCTATGAGACGTCACCCTATCGCGCCAATGAAGCACAGTCTTGCGGCAGCTTTTGGCGGCAAAGCGGGCATTCGGCGTGACCCGTTGGTCGGAGAAGGGCCATCAAGCGACATAGGCGACATTTGGATAATCATTGAAACCCGGGCAAGTCTTGCACACTTGCCTGGAAGCGCCTGGAGCTGATGTTCGGGTCGTGGTGCCTGCGCGAAGGCGCTATCGTGTGCGTGTTCCAGCCGATCGTGCTCGAGTGCAGCAATGCAGGTCGAGGTTTGAGGTTACATTGCGAGCAAGTCGAGGCGTTGCGGCCGGTGGATAATGCGTTCGGGCAATTGGATCTGAGCAGTAGCAGGCATTGAACTTGGTCTCCAAGCACCGGGATCGGCCTTATAGGGCTGGCTGATCACCGCGTTGGATCAAGGGGAAGCCCGAGGTCGCCGGCCATGCACCGCGCCAAAGATGCGTTCTCATGATCGGTGCGGCCACGTATGGGATCGTTGGTTCCAGGAATTCCTGACCAAGATGGCATATCATCCGCCGAACTTTCCAACCGAGCGCAAGACCGAGCTGCTGTTGGAGTTGGCCGAGCGCATCGCCAGCCCGACTCAAATTAGGAAAGGAGCCCTCGCAGAGGGTGTCCGCTGATTTCAGCTGACATTCGCAGCATGATGTTCGTTTTGTCGGGTACTAGGTCCGCTTGCGCACGCCAGTGGAAGCGGTCTCGTGTGCAGGCACCGGGGTGCAGGTCGTGAGTACGAGCGCAAACCGGCTGCACTGCCAGCCAGCGCCGAGCGCGGCGCTGGTGGGTGACGTCAAGTTGACCGACAGTAATGCCGCAACGCAGGCAAACATCACGTACGCCGCGATCAGCACCGCTCTCTTGTGGGTCCTTGGGTGGGAAATCATGGCCTTGGCTCCTGTACAAAGGCCCCCTTGTGATCTAATTCACATCCTGCCCCACATTTTTCGCTGGTAGCCCGAAGGCGTGCGCGATTGCTGGCACTGGATCAGCGCCGGAGCCGGACTCGCGCACTGGAGCAAACAGCATCTTTATTCGATCACCTCGTCGGCACGAGGCGAGCAGCGTGGGCGGAATGTCAACGCCGAGCGCTTTGGCTGTCTTGAGATTGATGGCCAGCTCAAACTTGGTTGGCTGCTCGACGGGCAAGTCGGCGGACTTCGCGTGCGGCTGCTGCCTGGGTTTGGTGTTAATCAAGTTCAGCAGCGTCGCCGCCGCGACCATCACCAGGACGCCACCAACACTGAGCGCGATCTGCATCATCAGCCCGTCCGAGATGTCGAGTAGCGCCAGGTGGCTGGCCAGCGTCAGCAGAACGCCGAGGCAGTAGATTGGCAGCGAATTCTGGCCACAGAGAATGGCGCCACGCATCACCGCCGTCGTCAGCCCTCGCCAATCGCGAGGCACGAACCATACGACCAAAACCGCAAGGGCCAAAAAATGCAGCAGTCGCAGTGGAGCGAGATTCGATTTGTCCATCGGGTAAAGCAGCGTCAGCAGCGGCTGCGGGACCAGCGCTTCCAGCGGTTTGATGCTCCAGCTCAATGCGATGATGAGGCTGAACACCAGATAGAGAACGGCAGGCACAAGCGCGGTGCGTGAGGTCACCCACGGTCGGAATCTCTTGCCCTCGATGATCCACCACGCGCCAAGCACAAGCGGCAGTTGCCAGGCTAGCGGATTGAAGAACCAGTGGCTGTTCGGCCACGCCGGGATGGTCCAGCCGAAGACGTGCACCAGTGTGTAAAGCAACAGCGACGCGCCGAGCGTTGCGTTCGGCGCTCGCAGCAGCAGCCACAGCAGCGGCGCGAACAAAAGGTGATAAAGCACGAAGAGCGGCAAGATGTCGGTATTGACCGGGCGGTATTGCAGGATCGCCGCGTGCGCGAGCGTCACGCCCGGCTGATCCAACAGGATACGCGTATTGCTCCTGTCGGCAAGAGGGCCGCCGCCTGCGAGGTGAACCACGACGGCGCAGGCGAGCGTGAGCAGCAGAAATGCGACGTAAATATCCCAGCTTCGCCACAGCGTCCGGCCGATCACGCCGGTCCAGCCCCCGCTCTGCCGTGCCTTGACGTAGGACAGCGCGCAGGTCAAACCCGAAAGAAACATGAATACTTCCGCGGCATCGCTGAAGCCGTAGTTGCGCAGCGTCAGCCAGCTCCCGACGTTGTTGGGGACATGGTTGAGAAAGATGCACCAGAGCGCGATGCCGCGGCAGGCATCAATGCGCAGATCGCGGCCGTAGCCTTTCAGCTCCGGCAGCGCGCCTGCCAATGGCTTCGGGGGGGCAGTTCGATCAAGCATCTGGTTCCCCGTCCGGCGTCCAAGCACGTTTCAAGAGGGACCGAATCTGACGAAAAACATCAGCCGCGCCGAACCCGGCCGCGAATTATGGCGACGCCTGATAGAACCTCCTGGCGCGGGAGGCTGTTGGTTGGACGATTATCGTTCAACGGTACAGCGCGTAAATCAGCCGGAGGTCCTCACCGAGGGGTTCTTAGGTCCTATGATCAAGGTACCTACAGATATCCGCACTCTGAATCCCGCGACTCTCGTGGTCCGCACTCGCTTTTTCGGCGTCCTGTGAGCTTATTTCAATTACAGCACACAACGGCATTCGACTTCTATCTTGAGTGCCTAACCGTGAACCGCTGGTTCGGCCAGGGATGAAGAATGGACGATTTCGGGGTCAATCTTCCCGCCAGCCCCTTCCTCGCCAAAGACCCAAAGGTGGGTGTATGATTTCTTCAATTGGATCTCCGTGCCATGGGATGACGGAGAGCTTTTCATGAAAGTTCTTATTGTTGACGATCATGCACTGATACGCGAGGCGTTGTACGCCGTTCTGAGACAACTGAAGCGAGAAGCCGTCATATTTGAAGCTTCGAGCAGCCGTCAGGCAATGGACATAGTCGAGGAACATCCCGACATCAGCCTTATCTTGCTTGATATCAATTTGCCTGACAGAGATGGCTTCTCTGTCCTCCGCGAACTGCGAGACCGCTATCCGACCATTGCCATCATCATTCTCTCGTCCTCGAATGATCAAGACACGGTCAAGCGCGCTTTCAAACTTGGCGCTCTGGGTTTCATCCCGAAAACGACCGAACGAGAGGTCATGCTCAACGCCATTGAGCTAGTGTTCTCTGGCGGCATTTACATTCCCTCGGAAATCCTCGAGGAAACACCGTCTCCGCGGCTTACAAATAAACCAACGACGCCCGACTTTCCTAAGGGCCTCGGATTGACCGATCGGCAGATCGAAGTGCTTGCGCTTCTGATGAAGGGAAAAAGCAACAAGATCATTGCCAAGACCCTCAACATGGCAGTGCCGACAGTGAAAAACCACATCACGGTCGTTCTCAAGGCGCTCAGCGTAACAAGCCGCACCGAGGCAGTCATAAAAGTAGGAAAAATGGGCTGGGAATCGTCTCCGAAATCTGAGTCATAAAGCCGACCGGGTATCTCTTCTATCATCATGATCCATAAAGAGCTCGTGCATGACAGCGCGGAGCCGCATTGGGTCGACAGGCTTGTGCAGCAAAATGTATCCTCTATCCTTGGCCTCACGTAATGGTTCGGGTGCCGTATCGCCGCTGATGAGAATTGCTGGAATTGATGAACCAAACGCCGCATTGATTTGTTCAATAGCTCGGATCCCGGTCTTTCCGCTCGCAAGATGATAATCCGAGATTATAAGATCGGGGCGTTGTTGGCGCTCCGCAAGTCGGATAAGTGCCGCTTCGTCGGATGCGGCGGTCAGGACGAAGTATCCCCATCTGCCAAGCAATCCGCCCGTTCCCTCCTGCACGATTGGAGCATCGGTAATAACAAGAACGACCTTGCCTTCGACAGCAAAGGCCGCGGGGTGAGGTGAGTCGACGGGCTCGGTGGACGTGTCGCATTCATCGGCCATCGGAACCAGGATGGCGAATCGCGAACCTCGGCCCACAGTCGAAGCTAAGTCGATTGGATGGTTGAGAAGCAGGCGAAGCCTGTCGACGATAGCCAAGCCGAGCCCCATGCTGCCGTACCGGTTCCGGTCTCGGGCAGCAAGTTGAAAAAACTCGCCAAAGATATTCTGCTTCTGATCCTCAGGAATGCCGGGACCACTATCCCATACTTCGATGCGCAACATTTGACCGCGCCGACGACAGCCGACAATGATCCCGCCCCGCAATGTATAGCGCACAGCATTGGATACCAAATTGAGCAGTATGCGTTCGAGCAGCATGGCGTCGCTCCGCACCCAGGCGTCACTTCGCCTGACGCGTAGACGCAAGCCCGTTTCTTGCGTTGCCTGATCAAACGTCGTCTCAATTTTTTGCAACAGGCGCGCGATCGGGAATTCAGTAATTGTGGGTATGAGTATCCCAGCATCGAGCCTGGACATATCCAGGAGCGAATTGAGCATTTCATCCATTTCTTTGCGCGTTGCATCGACCAACTCGATCGTCCTTGTCCGTTCCCCCGATCTGAGCGGCATGCGCAGTTGGGCAACGAACAAGCCCAGTGCATGTAGTGGCTGCCGCAAATCGTGGCTGGCCATGGCAAGAAAGCGCGATTTTGCTGCATTGGCGAGCTCAAGCTCTTGCGTACGCTCTGCTACCTTCCGTTCGAGTTCGATCTGCGCGCGGCGCAGACTTTCCTCCCCCTTCTTGCGGACCTCGACGTCGGCGCTCAGTAACAAGCTCGGAACCGTAATACTGATCAGGAACATCAACACCAGCAGGAATGAAACGTTGAGATCCGCGGTCGTGAAGGGGCCGCCGCCCGTGAGCGTCCCCCAAATGGTGATGCCGGCAAGCACCAGCGCAACCGTTGCGGTATCACGCGGACCGCGGCGCAGCGCCGCCCACAACATTGGCAGGATCGCGAGAAAACCCAGTGGATCTCGGCTCGGCGTTTGCTCGATCAGGGGACTGTAAGCAATGAGTCCAACAACCGCCGCTGTTGCGAGGACGCCGACCGTCTCCAAAAATTCATTGCGGTTGAAAGCATGGTCGTGGCTTGATGCCCAAAGCACGATAACAGGGGTAATGACCAGCGCGCCGGTCACGTCTCCCAGCCACCATGTGACCCAGGCGTTCACGAAATTGGTCCGATCGATGTACCCGGCGGCCGCCAGGCTGGTCAGACCAATGCTCGCGCTGATCGGCGTCGCGATCACGATGCAGATCAGAGCAAACTTCGCGACAGAATTTGGTCTCGAAAACGTATTGCACCCGCTCGACCATCGATTGACCAGATAAGCGCCAACAACGGCTTCAAGAGTATTGCCGGTCGCAATCGCAATTGCGGTGGCAACCGAGCCGGCGGTCGTCGCATTGGCGATCATTGCTGCAATGAAAATTGCGGGCCAAGTCCGATATCCCCACAACAGCACCGCCGCCAGCGCGACGCCCGTCGGTGGCCAAATTGGCGTTGCACTGGGATGAATAGAGGCGAGAGTAAGGCCGCCTTTCGCCAGGACGAAATAGATCACTCCAATTGCGACCAGACCGCCGGCATAGCTAATGCCTCGGCGGAAAGTTATCTCCGGCGTTAGTGATCGTAGATCGGACATCGTCGACGCCTAGACTAGGCAGTTGCATCGTCCAGCATGACTGACTTTTTGATCTCCTTGAAAAGATCAATGATCGCTACTTTCCCGTTTATCAAGCGGTTGATCGACACCACTACGTCCGACCGCTGCGACAATGCAAAACTCGGCAAGATGCGCTCAGATCGAATTGATCACCGCAGTCTGCTGACGGACGAAGAGATGGCGCGTGTTTGGTCACGAGGGCAAACTCTCTTCCGATGCCGATCGGCATCGGCTTGGGGGCTGGAATGGGCGTGGCGCTGAATATAACGGAGACCGGGCCTTCCGGAGGAATGCTTTGAGCCTGGACATTGCCAGCCGTGAGAACGGTAGCAACTGAGGACATTGACAGAGCTGAATAGACATTTGCCATTGCTTGTTGCTGCAATCGACTTACAGCAACGATCAAGGAGGGGCGTTCGAGAACTTCCACCAACTTTTCAAGGATAAGCGTATTATCCTTGGGACAGGGCTGAAGGTATTCTTCCAATATGAGTTGCGCTTCGCTAATCGCTTGCAGGGCCAACTGCTGATCAGTCATCGCTGCTTACTCATCAATAGACACGCTGAGGAAGTTAGCGAAGGGAGAAATCAAGTCAGCTTTGGGGAATATCCCCGCTCTTTTTTTCACGTTTTATTTCAATTTCTGAGCTTTACCACCGTGGCGGTGTCGCGGCGGGTATGCGCAGATAGCCAAGAGAAGGCGTATGGCGGAGGGATAGCGGCGACCTAGTCAGTGATTTTGACGTTTTGATACCGAGCCATTCGAGGATCGGCAAGCTTTCCGGCGGCACGAGGATTTCGATGCTTCTGGGGACGCCAGGTTGACGGCGAATGAAACCGTTTCGTTCGAGGGTGACGATCATCTGGTGGACCGAAGGCGGGCTGACGCGGAAATGGCGCTGCATGTCGGTTTCGGCGGGTGGGCGTCCGAACATGTGCGCGTAGGTGTAGATAAAGGCCAGGTAGTGTCCCTGCTTCTCCGTGAAGTGCGTGCCTGATTTTTGACTCATCGCTGGATTCGTCCCGGCCTCCGACAAGGAGGCGAAGCATGAATGTACGTTATCGGGTCGAATTGAGCCAAATCGAGCGGGACGAACTGACGGCGATGCTGGGCGGCGGGAAGCATGCTGCCCGCAAGCTCAAGCGGGCGCAGATTTTGCTGGCGGCCGATGCCGGCAGTTGCGACGCGGAGATTGCCCGGTCTGTCCGGGTCAGCCTGTCCAGCATCGGCCGGACCAAGCGCCGCTTCGTGGAAGGCAATCTGGAGCGGGCCTTGAGCGAGGAACCGCGTCCGGGCGCAGAGCGCAAATTGACCGGCAAGGAGGAGGCCCTGCTGGTGGCGACGGCGTGCGCCAAGCCGCCCGCCGGCCGCAAACGTTGGACGCTGACGCTGCTGGCGGACACGATGGTCAAGCTCACCGATCATGACAGCCTGTCGGGCGAGACCGTGCGTCGCCGGCTGGCCGAGAACGACCTCAAGCCATGGCGCAGGGACATGTGGTGCATCCCCTATGTCGACGGCGAATACGTCGCCCGCATGGAGGACGTGCTCGACCTCTACGCCGAGGCGCCGGATCCCGTCCGGCCGCTGGTCTGCTTCGACGAGACCCCCGTCCAGCTCATCGGCGAGGTCCGTCAGCCGATTCCAGCCGAGCCGGGACAGCGCGAGCGTTACGATTACGAGTACCGCCGCAACGGCACCGTCAATCTCTTCGTTACCTTCGACCCGCATCGTGGCTGGCGCAACGTCAAGGTCACCGAGCACCGCGCCGCCGTGGACTACGCCTACTGCATGCGCGAACTCGTCGACGTCCATTATCCCGACGCCGACTGCATCCGCCTCGTGCAGGACAATCTGTCGATCCATACCGCCGGCGCGTTGTATCAAGCATTTGCGCCTGCCGAGGCCCGTCGCATCCTGCGCCGCCTCGAATTCCACTTCACCCCGAAACACGCCAGTTGGCTCAATATGGTCGAGTGCGAGATCAGCGTGCTCCAGCGCCAGTGCCTCGGCCGCCGCATCGACGACCCCAAAAGGCTCCGAAACGAGATCGCAGCATGGCAAAAGCGGCGGAATAAAACCCGAGCCCGCATCAAATGGATGTTCACAACCGACAAGGCCCGCGCCAAACTCGGCCGCGCCTATCCAGCCACCGCCAAAGAGTCAAAATCACTGTGATGAGCCACTAGTTCTTTAGTTCACCGCCCGATCTTCCTTATCCTGGGTATGCATCACGATCTTGAGCGCATCATCCGGCAACGGGCGTTGCAACGCCTTCGCCTCATCCCAAGGCGCTCGCATCGATACATCGCGCTCTTCGTCGCTCGTCAGAATCACCGGCATCGCTTTGGGACGGATCGGGTCCGCAACGGCATTCCGCGTATCGTCAAGAAGCCATAGACGTTGTGCGGTCCTGGGATCGGCTTGGACTTGGTGCCACGGTCGCCCTTGAACTCGGTCCAGATGCCGGCGAACGCGGTTAGCGGACGGGTTGAGCGCAAACCAGCAAACCAGATGACATCCCTCAGGGTTCGGCTCGGGCGCGTATTCTGCGAAGCTATTGAATGGCACAAGTCATCGGTTCTCGGGCCTATGCGCGCCCAAATGACCCGCCAAAAACGCTAAGGCCGCCGGCGCCGGGCATAAGGGTTGGCGGTCTCCGGGGAGACACGTTGTCTTCCTGCTGCTCCCGCATGCGATCCTCCGCGATTTAGTGCTCCTGATGGTAGCGGGCTTGCACCGCCGCGCGAGTGCTTGGCCGGGCGCGAAGAATCCGGCCGTCGGCCGCTAGTGGCGCAAAGCGGGCGTTAGCAGCCAAGAGAAGTTCAGTGAACGACCGATAGCCGACGCGGTCATGGCTGCCCGCCCTTCTGCTCAGGACACAAGCAGATACTACTCCGTAGCGGTAATTAAGGGCACCGCGCGACAATGGGGTTACCCGGGAAATCGGGCGTCGCAAGTATGGATTCGTTCGATAGTTGGGATAAGGTAGTTTCGGTAATTGCAGAAGGATTGAAACCGACCCGCCGGGAGGAAGTCATGCTCGACACCACGCTCAACGCGCGCGTCCAGGTCTTTCTTGACAAATTCGAAGCGGCTCTTGCGGCAGGTGATCTCGACGCCGCCGTAGCGATGTTCGCTTCGGAATGCTACTGGCGCGACCTCGTTGCTTTCACCTGGAACATAAAGACCCTCGAAGGCCGCGATCAGGTCCGGGAGATGCTCAGCTCTTGCCTTGCGCACACAAAGTCGCGCAATTGGAAAATCGCCGATGGGGAAAGCGCGACTGAAGCCGGCGGTGTAACCGAGTGCTGGATCTCGTTCGAGACCGAAGTCGCACGGGGCTACGGCTTGGTCCGCCTCCAGAACGGCCAGATCTGGACGCTTCTGACGACGATGGTCGAGCTGAAAGGTCACGAGGAAAAGGCGGGCTTCACCCGGCCGCTCGGCGCCCGGCACGGTGTCAATCCCGGTGCCAAAACGTGGAAGGAGTTGCGCGACGAGGAAACCGAGCAGCTCGGCATCAAGACCCAGCCCTATGTGCTCATCATAGGCGGCGGCCAAGGCGGCATCGCGCTCGGAGCGCGGTTGCGCCAGCTTGGCGTACCCACCATCATCGTCGAAAAGAACGACCGTGCCGGCGATTCCTGGCGCAGCCGCTATAAGTCGCTCTGTCTGCACGACCCGGTCTGGTACGATCATTTGCCGTACATCGATTTCCCGAAGAACTGGCCGGTATTTTCGCCCAAGGACAAGATCGGCGACTGGCTGGAGATGTACACCAAGGTCATGGAGCTGAACTACTGGACTGGCACCACGGCCAAGCACGCCGACTGGGACGACGCCCGCAAAGAATGGATCGTCACCGTCGAGCGCAATGGCAAGGAGATCACGCTGAAGCCGAAGCAGCTGGTGTTTGCGACCGGTATGTCGGCCAAGCCGAACATGCCGCAATTCAGGGGCATGGACACTTTCAAGGGCGAGCAACACCATTCCTCGCGTCATCCAGGTGCCGACCGCTACAAAGGGAAAAAGGTGGTTGTCATCGGCTCGAACAATTCCGCGCATGACATCTGCGCCGCCCTGTACGAGGCCGGCGTCGACGTGACCATGGTGCAGCGCTCGACCACCCATGTCGTGCGCTCGGATTCGCTGATGGAATCGATAGCGGATCTCTATTCCGAGCGCGCCGTCCGCGGCGGCATGACCACGGCGAAGGCTGATCTGACTTTTGCCTCGCTGCCCTACAAGATCCTGGCTGGGTTCCAGAAGCCGGTCTATGACAAGATCCGCGAGGACGACGCCGAGTTTTATGCGGGGCTAACGAAAGCCGGTTTCCGGCTCGATTTCGGCGACGATGATTCCGGGCTGTTCATGAAATATCTGCGGCGCGGCTCCGGCTATTACATCGATGTCGGCGCCTCGCACCTCATCATCGACGGCAAGGTCAAGCTGGCCGCAGGTCAGGTCGAGGAAATCACGCCTAACGGCGTCAGGCTCGACGATGGCAAGGAACTGCCCGCCGATGTAATCGTCCATGCGACCGGCTACAGCTCGATGAACGGCTTTGTGGCCGACCTCATCAGCCGGGACACGGCCGACAAGGTCGGCAAGGTCTGGGGGCTCGGCTCGAACACGACCAAGGACCCCGGCCCATGGGAAGGCGAACAGCGCAACATGTGGAAGCCGACGCAGCAGGAAGGCCTGTGGTTCCACGGCGGCAATCTGCATCAGTCGCGCCATTACTCGCAATTCCTTTCCCTGCAGTTGAAAGCACGCTACGAGGGCATCCCGACGCCGGTCTATGGCCTGCAAACCGTCTACCACAAGGCCTGAACTTTCGCGGGACGCAGGTGCTCGCGGGTTCGCGTCGCGGTGGATTTGTGCGCACTGGTAGAAGGGATTCCTCGTCGGCTGTGTTCGGCCGTAATCGATTCCAGTGTCTTTGGGGCCAAGGCGACAGATCGGTCCTGTTCGGAAACGTATTGGCTCGACTACCGACGTCGAGGCGGGGAGGGCAGCTATTGGCGCGCAAAGCGGACGTTCGTCCCACCCACAAGTCTCAGAAGGGCCAGAAGCCTCGGGTGAGGTGCGCTTGATAGGGATGTCTGTCGACACTCGCCATACTGGAGTATACTTGCCGCGACGGCAGCGGCGTGGAGACCTCTAATGTCATCGCTCAATGGCAAGACGCTGTTTATCTCGGGTGCGAGCCGCGGCATTGGGCTTGCGATCGCGCTGCGTGCAGCGCGCGACGGCGCCAATGTCGCGATCGCCGCGAAGACCGCGGAGCCGCATCCGAAGCTCAAGGGTACCATCTTCACCGCGGCTGACGAGGTGCGCGCGGCCGGCGGCAAGGCGCTGCCCGTCATCTGCGATATTCGCGACGAGGCCCAGGTGATCGCCGTTGTTGACAAGACTGTCGCCGAATTCGGTGGCATCGATATCTGCGTCAACAACGCCAGCGCCATCAGCCTGACCGACTCCCAAGCAACCGACATTAAGCGGTTTGACCTGATGATGGGCATCAATACCCGCGGCACTTTCATGGTGTCGAAATACTGTATCCCGCATCTGAAGAAGGCGGAAAATCCGCACATCCTGATGTTGTCGCCGCCGCTCGACATGAAGGCGAAATGGTTCGAGCACTCCACCGCCTATACCATGGCGAAGTTCGGCATGAGCATGTGCGTGCTGGGCCTATCGGCCGAGCTGAAGAGCGCGGGCGTCGCGGTCAACGCGCTATGGCCGCGCACTACGATCGCTACCGCCGCGGTCGCCAATCTCCTTGGGGGCGACAGTATGATGCGCGCGAGCCGAACGCCCGAGATCATGGGAGATGCGGCTTATGTCATCCTCACGAAGCCGTCGCGCGAGTTCACCGGGCAGTTCTGTATCGATGATAAGCTGCTCTATTCCAGCGGAGTACGTGACTTCGAGCGCTATCGCGTGGATCCTTCTGTCCCGCTGGCGCGGGACTTCTTTGTGCCCGACGACGACGCGCCGCCGCCTGGGGTCACGGTAGTGCCCCTGCGCTAGCACGCCGTGTTGGCCTATGCATCAAAGGTCAGCCGGGGGATGACCGGCATGAGTTCGCCTGGTCCGAATTTGGAGGATGTTTGTATCCGTGGACGGATGCGCGAGCGCGCCATCGTGGTTCAGAAAAAAAGGACCAGGCGGGCTGTTCTTTGATCGATTGAATCCACGCGTCGCGCCAAGCGGTCGACGCGACTCGCGGACCTCTTGAGGAGACCGCACGGCTCATGAAGACCTTGCTGCTGCTCCTGATTTATATGCTTGCTGTGGCGCGGGGAGCGATCGCGCAAGATGCACCGGAAGACACCCAATGCGTCCGCGAACGCGCCGCCATGGTCGAGACCATCCGCGCTCACGCCCGGTCCTACGTCAGTGTCTCGGGACAGCAGGGGCTGTCGGAGAGAGTCCTTAAGGCCATGGGGCAAACGCAGCGGCTTCTGTTCGTCCCTGAGCGATCCTGCTCGATCGCATACGCAGACGGGCCGCTTCCGATAGGCCTCGGCCAGACGATATCGCAGCCGTACATCGTGGCCTTGATGACCGAGCTCGCTGACGTCGCGCCCGATGATGTTGTGCTCGAAGTCGGTACGGGTTCGGGCTATCAGGCCGCGATTCTTGCGCATCTGGCGCGGAAGGTCTGCACCATCGAGATCATCCCGCAATTGGCCGAGGCGGCCGCCAAGACACTCAAGGATCTCTCGCATGACAATGTGAGCATCCGGCTTGGCGACGGCTATGCCGGCTGGCCGGAATGCGGTCCGTTTGACGCAATCGTCGTGAGCGCCGCGCTCGGACAAGTGCCGCCGCCGCTGATTGACCAGCTCAAGGTGGGGGGCCGACTGGTGATGCCAGTGGGCCCGGCCTACACCACTCAGACCCTCACCGTGGTCGAAAAAACTGGCCCTGGCCAGACGACCACGCGCGCCGTCGGCCTTGTGCGCTTTGTACCCTTTACGCGTTCAAAGGATTGAAGGCCGATCAACGTTCAGTTCTCGAACGCGCGCTCGGGACTGGGGGCCCGGAGCCTTGCGGCAACGCAATTTGGAGCGGCAGCTCTTGGCGCAAAGCGGACGGGCAACAAGTCGGGTCAGGTCGCCCCGGTACATCCGTTCTTGTGCGCAAAACGACGTTCGTTGGAACGCTATTGTCGGCGATGCGGCCGCAAGGCGACATCGCAGGGCGGCGATTCTTGAGACAGAGCGACCTGTGGATTTGGTCGATGCCGCTCAGTCAGCAACCGCAGAGCCGCGGCGCGACATGGCTTTCTCCTGGTTCACGGTTGAAAGATGCCACCTTGGGGCTTAGGCCAGTATTCGAGACCGTGCGCACCGGCGAGATCCCGCCGTCGCGGGCGGACCCGTGTATTCGGTGTCACCACCTTCGAGCCGGGGTGGTGGCGACGAGCGTGGCCGATCGTTCAAGGGCGCACAACCAGCAATGGCTGCAGTTTGCGCCACCTGCCATCAGGGGATTACCATGCTGACGATCGCTGCCGATCCGAAGTGAAGGCGTCACCGAAATAAGTCCACTTCGCCTTGTCCTCGCAACCGAACGACGGATGATCGGCGTCGGCAGCCGTGATGACCAAGACGTCGGGATTCGCGAAAATTATACTCGTTTCGCGGAACGCGTATAACCGGCCCGTCTTCGGATTCTCGGTTGATGCCGCAAATTCGAAATCGAACGCTCAAAACGAGATCGTTCGATTCGTACGCCCACGATGAAGCTTTCAATTACCCACATTTAGCCGAGTGGGCTGAGGGAGCGCATAAACTGTTGCATCGCAGGAATCGACCGTGATTCCTTGTCTGGCACCGATTCGCGGGGGCGGTGCCAATGGACGGAGAAGCAGGCGCATGGTTTGATCGTGAGCTCGCGGGCTGCAGCCTTGCCGACGAGCGCCTGAACAAGCGGCTCCGCAAACTGGTGGCGCAGATCGGGAGCGCCATGGGAGAAAGCATTCCGCTGGTTTGCCAGGATTGGGCCAACACAAAGGCTGCCTATCGTTTTTTCTCCAACGACCGGGTCAGTGAGGCGGACATTCTGGCAGGCCACTTTCAATCGACGCGTGAGCGCACGATTGCCACAGGCGGTGCTGTTCTGGTGCTCCATGATACAACCGAGTTCAGCTATCGAAGGGAGGACTCAGACGCGATCGGGATCACCAAGAGCATAAACAGCGGCCGGGACAAGGCCGGCCGCCTGAGATCGCACACGGTTTGCGGCATCCTGATGCACTCGAGCCTGGCGGTAACGACCGAGGGGCTGCCGCTTGGACTGACGGCCGTCAAATTCTGGACCCGAAAGAAATTCAAGGGGACTGCCGCGCTTAAAAAGAAGATCAACCCGACGCGCGTTCCCATCGAGAAGAAGGAGAGCGTCCGATGGCTGGATAATGTCCGGCAATCCACAGAGCTGCTGCGCGATCCGGGACGATGCATCCATATCGGTGATCGCGAGAGCGACATCTATGAGCTGTTCTGCGCGGCTCGCGAAGCTGGAACGCATTTCGTGATCAGGACTTGCGTTAATCGCTTGGCTGGGGATGGGGATCACACGATCGCCGACGAAATGGACGAGGTCGCCGTCAAAGGACTGCATCGCATCGACGTCAGAAACAACAACGGCGATCCCGATGAAGCCGTCCTTGAGATCAGATATCGCAAGATTCGCGTCCTGCCGCCAATTGGGAAGCAGAAGCGCTATCCTGCGCTGATCTTGACGGTGATCCATGCCGAAGAGCGCGTAACGCCGAAGAACAGAAAGAAGATCGAGTGGAAGCTGATTACAGATCTGCCTGTGGGCTCACGCGCCGACGCAATCGAGAAACTCGAATGGTATGCCTTAAGATGGAAAATCGAAGTCTTCCACAAGATCCTCAAATCGGGCTGCAAAGCTGAGGAATCGAAGCTCCGGACCGCCCAGCGTCTGACCAACCTGATCTCTGTCTTTTGCATCCTCAGTTGGCGGGTCTTCTGGATGACGATGCTCAATCGCGCAGCTCCAGGGGCGCTACCGACTCTTGCGTTGACCGCAACTGAAATCGCCCTGCTCGATCGACTCGTGAATGACAAACCGCAAGCTCGACGGAAAACCCTCTCACATTACCTGGCCAAGATCGCCAGGCTCGGCGGCTATCTCGCCCGCGCCCACGATCCTCCGCCCGGCAACACGGTCATGTGGCGCGGGCTATCGCGCCTGACCGACATCGCGCTGGGGGCCATAGTCGGTGCAGAAATTGTGGGTAATTGAAAGACGATGAAGGCCGCCTTGTTCTGAGAGGCGGATTGAGCACTCATAAGCACGTGTTTAAGAGCGAGCTTAAGAGCGATTGATGGGTCAGATTTCGGTGCTGACGGGGCCGGAACGCCGGCGGCGTTGGAGCGAGGATGAGCGGTGCCGGATCGTTGCGGAGGCCTTTGCGCCGGGATCGTGTGTGGCGCAGGTTGCGCGGGATCACGATATTTCAACGGGGCTGATTTACACCTGGCGGCGTCGGCTTCGCCAGGACCTTGCTGACCAGGGCTTTGTGGAAGCGGCGATGGAAGCGGAGCCGATCAAGGAAGCGGCACCGTCCGGTGAAGTGATCGTGGTGGAATTGACGGGGAGCGGACGGATCAGGATTTGCGGGTCGGCGCCGCCCTTGCTGGTGTCGGCGGTGTTGAAGGCGCTGCGATGATTCCGATCCCCTCTGGCGTGCGGGTATGGCTGGCGACGGGCCATACCGATATGCGGCGCGGCTTTCCGAGCCTGGCTTTGCAGGTGCAGGAGGTCTTGAAGCATGACCCACTGGGGGGTCATTTGTTTTGCTTCAGGGGGCGCCGTTCAGATCTGATAAAAATCATCTGGCACGATTCTCAGGGAGCGTGCCTGTTTACAAAAAGACTCGAAAGAGGAAGATTCATCTGGCCTTCGGCTGCCGGTGAAGCCGTGACGATCTCTCCGGCGCAGCTTTCTTACCTGCTATCTGGGATCGACTGGCGGAATCCTCAAGAAACTTTGCGTCCAACGCGAGTTGGATAGCATTCTGCGATTGAACCTACCGGGAAATCTGATTCACTGGCTTCATGAGTTTGAAGCCGGATGACCTTCCTTCGGATCTCGCCAGCGCCCAGGCGGCGCTGTTGATCGAACGTGAGGCGTTGCGGGCTGAACGCGACGCGCGGCTGAGGGTCGAGGTCGAACGCGATGCGGCCGCGGCGAAGGTCAGCCGGATACAGGCCGAAGCCATCAATTGGCAAGCCGAAGCGGCCAACGCGCGGGCGAAGCTGTCGGACAATGAGGCGCTGATCGCGCATCTCGAGCTGCGGATCGAGAAGCTCAAACGCGAACTGTACGGGCCGCGTTCCGAGCGCACGGCGCGGCTGATCGAGCAGTTGGAATTGGAACTTGAAGAACTCGTCACCACGGCGAGCGAGGATGAGCTCGCCGCGCAGGCCGCGGCGGCAAAGGCGCAGAGCGTACGCGCCTTCACGCGCAAGCGGCCGGTGCGCAAGCCATGGCCGGATGACATCGAACGCGAGCGCGTCGTCATTGAGGCTCCAACGAGCTGCGCCTGCTGCGGTGGATCGCGGCTGGCGAAGATCGGTGAGGATGTGACCAAGACGCTGGAGGAGATCCCGCGCCGCTTCAAGCTGATCGAGACGGTACGCGAGAAGTTCACCTGCCGCGATTGCGAGAAGATCAGCCAGCCGCCCGCGCCGTTCCATGCCACGCCGCGCGGCTTCATCGGCCCACAATTGCTGGCGACGATCCTGTTCGACAAGTTCGGCATGCATATCCCGCTCAACCGCCAGAGCGCGCGCTTTAAGGCCGAGGGGATCGACCTGCCGTTGTCGACCCTGGCCGACCAGGTCGGCCACGGGACCTTTGCCGTCATGCCGCTCTTCCACTTGATCGAACGCCATGTACTCGCGGCCGAGCGCCTGCATGGCGACGACACCACCATCCGTATCCTGGCGAAGGGCAAGTGCACGACCGGGCGGATCTGGACTTATGTGCGGGATGACCGGCCCTTCGCCGGGCCTGCGCCGCCGGCGGCGGTCTATTACGCCTCGAGCGACCGACGAGGCGAGCACCCCCAGAAGCATCTGGCCGCCTTCGCCGGTATCCTGCAAGCCGATTGCTACAACGGCTTCGAGCCGCTGTTCGACCCGCAAAAGAAAGCGATGCCGATCACACCGGCGTTTTGCCTGGCCCATGCGCGGCGGGGCTTCTTCGAGCTGGCTGACATCGAGAAAAATGCTCGGGAAGGTAAGAAGGGCAAACCGGTCTCTCCGATCGCGCTGGAGGCGGTCAGACGCCTCGATGCGTTGTTCGAGATCGAGCGCGCCATCAATGGCTGCGGCGCCGACGAGCGGCGCGCCGTGCGCCAGGAAAAGAGCAAGCCGCTTCTCGAGGACATGCACGCCTGGTTGCTGCGTGAGCGCGAAACCCTCTCGCGCTCCTCCGAGGTCCTGAAGCCTATGAACTACATGCTCAGGCGCTGGGACGACTTCGCCCGCTTCCTCGACGATGGCAGGATCTGCTTGACCAACAATTGCGCTGAGCGCGCATTGAGGGGCATCGCATTGGGAAGGCGCAACTGGACCTTCGCCGGCAGCCAGCGTGGCGCCGACCGTGCCGCCATCATGCTGACGATGATCACGACCTGTCGCCTCAACGACGTCGATCCCAAGGCCTGGCTCGCCGACGTCCTCGCCCGTATCGCCGATCTTCCCGCGTCGCGTCTGCACGAACTGCTGCCCTGGGAATGGAAGCTCCTGCGCCAAGCCGACAAGCCCGCCGGTCAGCAGGCCGCCTGACCTTCACGCAACGCCATCATAGAGCTCGCCGTGCCCGCGCGCATGCGTCAATCAGGCGGTCTTCGTCGTATGCGTACTTCGATTCGCCCGCTTCCTTGCTTACAACGTCGGTGAGCTGAGCAATCAGCTGAACCAGATGATTGATCCAGTTTAGTCAGGCCGTTCACCTTCTATTGAGGCGCTTCCTCAACCACGCTGAAACTGGCCCATCATCGATCTCTCACTGATGAGTTTGATCGACACGGATCTCGTTGCTGACCACGATTTTTATTCCGGTTGAATGCTCACCGCACTCCCGCTTTTCATCTCGCCGCGCTCGCTAACGCGAGTGAGTGGGGCGGAAGATGTTTCCAGCAAAAATCTACATCGGTCAGATTACTGTCGTCTTCGGCATCGTCATAGCGTCGACGTGGGGAGCAACTCAATGGACCGCGGCCGCTCTTGGTTTTCAGGAGCGGCTTGGAGCGCCTTGGTTCCTGTTTGCCGGCTATCCGGTCTATCTGCCCTGGCGATTGTTCGAATGGTGGTTTGCCTACGAAGCGTACGCCCCCGAAATCTTTGAAGAGGGCGGGACCATTGCTGCCGCTGGCGGCATCGCAGGCGCGCTGTTTGCAATCCTCAACTCGGTTTTCCGACCTCGCGCATGTCTTCGTCGTGCAGGTCGATCAGATCGCCAAACGTGCGAACGTTCCGGACCACGCGGGGCTTGGACGAGCCGTTGCGGTCAATGTTGCGCTCCATTTTCGAGCGCCCATTCTTCGCCATCCTTGCGCCGACGGAACGTCTCGGCCACATAACGGGTTTTGCGGCGGACCTGGACGCGCCAGTTTCCGGATGTCAATTGAGTGAAGGTCGCCACGCGTGTGCACTCCGACTTTCGTGTGCACTATGTGTGCACCGAGAGGTCAAAACGGGTACAAACGTGTGCAATTTCGTCTAGTTTGGAGTGCACACGTTCGCGGTTCATCCCATTGAAGAGTAAGATAAACTGTTGAAATATCAAGACTATCGCTTTTCCGTTGCACCCATGATGGATTGGACCGACCGGCATTGCCGGGTGTTCCACCGTCACCTGACCCGTCTGGCGCTGCTCTATACCGAGATGCTGACCACCGGTGCCGTCATTCATGGCGATCGGCAACGGCTGCTCGGGTTCGATGCGATCGAGCATCCCGTGGCGCTCCAGCTTGGTGGCTCGGATCCGCGCGATCTCGCGCTGGCCGCCCGGATCGGTGAGGATTTCGGTTATGGCGAGATCAACCTCAATGTCGGCTGCCCGTCGGATCGCGTGAAGGATGGCCGCTTCGGTGCCTGCCTGATGGCGGAGCCGGAGACCGTGGCGGCGTGCGTCGGTGCGATGAAGGCCGCGGTCACCGTGCCCGTCACGGTGAAGTGCCGCATCGGCATCGACGACCAGGACCCGGAAGCGGCGCTGGATACGCTCGCGCGCGCGGTGGTCGCTGCGGGCTGCGACGCGCTGATCGTGCATGCCCGAAAAGCCTGGCTCAACGGTTTGTCGCCGAAGGAGAACCGCGACATCCCGCCGCTCGACTACGACCGCGTCTATCGGCTCAAGCATGCGATGCCGGACGTGCCTGTCATCATCAATGGCGGCATCCTCGGCATCGACGAAGCGAAGGCGCACCTCGCGCATGTCGACGGCGTGATGCTCGGCCGCGCCGCCTATCATGAGCCGTGGCGGCTGCTCTCCGTCGATGCCGATGTCTTCGGCGAAGCGGCGCCGCATGCGACCATGCAGGACGCGCTCGAGGCGATGATGCCCTATATCGAGGAGCAGCTCGCGCGCGGCACGCGGCTGCACGCCGTCACGCGCCATTTCGTCGGCGCATTCCACGCCGTACCCGGCGCGCGCGCCTTCCGCCGCCATCTCGCCGAGCAGGGTGTGAAACCGGGCGCTGGCCTTGATGTGCTGCGCGATGCGATCGCGCGTGTCGGTACGCGCGCGCCCGCAGAGGCGGCTGCCTAGCCGCAGCCGCTATGAAGAGCCGGAACGCCAATCCGGCTCTTCGTCGGCCGGCCTTACCGGAACAGGTCGAAATGATAGTTCACGCCGACACGGAAGGTGTGGAATCTCGCGGCGTTCCAGTCCGGCAGGTTGTCGCGCTTGAACTCGGTGTAGAGATACTCGGCCTTGGCCGACCATTTCGGCAGGAACGCCCATTCAACGCCGCCGCCGGCGGTCCAGCCCATTTTCATCTTGTTGATAGGGCCATCCTTCAATTCGCCGGTGGCAAGGCCCGCGGTCCCGAAAAACAACAGGCGTGAATCCATCGTCGCGATGCCGGCGCGGGCGCGGCCGGTCATGTACCAGGGGAGGCTGACGGCGGCGCTGTTCACGGCGTCGCGGTTCTTGAGGTCGGTGCCCTCGAAATCGTTCTCGATGCCGACCACGAACATCGGCGAAGCCGATCTGCACGCCGCCGATGGCACCCTTGATCTTGCCGCCGCTCGTCCCGACCAGATTGTTGAAGGCGTCGTCGGAGCTCGCGCCGTAGCCCGCGTTGAAGCCGGCATAGAGTCCGGTCCAGGAATAGACCGGCTGCGGTGCCGTATAGGCAGGCGCCGCATAGCGCGGCGACAGGTCCGCAGCGCTGGCGCTGCCCGCGGCGAACGCCGCGGCAACTGGCAAGGCGCGCATCATGCGACGTAAGACGGCTCTGGCAGTCATGATTCTCAATCTCCCACTTGGCCGCGCCCGTCAGGCAGCAGCGCTTGTCCAACCCCGATCCGGGATGGCTTTATAAACCGACTAGGCGGTTTGTAAATGCCGGAAATGCCACAACTGAGGGCTTTCCTGGGTACGCCGCTCGATGTCGTGGTCAGGCATGGATGACAGCGCGTGCGATCGGCGTTTCGGCGGCCGCGCCGCGGCTATCGAGGCGCGTTGGCGGCTAATCGATCGCCATACGCGGGCGGCGGTGGCTGTCTTGCAGCTCCGGATAGCCGGTCAGCATCAGCGTGTCGGAGCGCACGCCCCAACTCTCCAGGCGATCGAGGAAGCTCATGCCAAGCAGGTTGGTCTTCATCTGTCCGCGCTGCACGACCAGTGCCGGCACCGATTTCTCGACGAGGTGGCCGACGGCGAGACGGGCGAGCGTGAGCCGGGCCGCCTTGGTGTGGCCGCCGGCGGTCTCGAGGTCGACGTCATATTCGAGCATATCGAGCGGCAACCCGATCGCTTTCGCGGTTTCCCAGGTCAACACCACCGAGGTCGCGCCGGTATCGATCACCATCGGCGCGGCAACGCCGTTGATCTTGGCGCGCAGCGCGAACTCGCCGCCCTGGCCGCGCTGAATCTGCACGGCGGGGGCGGGTGATGCAGCCTGCCCGCGGAACATGTGCGAGACCTTGTGACTCGCGCGCGCGATCTGGTCGGAATCGCCGTAGGCGACCACGGCACCCGCGGTGCCGGCCAGCATCATCAGAACGAGCAGGAAGCGGATCATCGCGCGCCTCCGAAGGCACGCGTGCCGGTCAAGCGCGCCGCGGCGATCCAGCCATCGGCTGCAATCCGGCGTTCGCCATTCGCGACGGCAGCAGTGCCATCACGGCGAGCCGTTCCGTGCTTTCCATCGCATGCCAACGCGCGATCTCCGGCAAGGTGCGGCCGCAGCCGAAGCACAGCTTGGTCCGGGGATCGATCATGCAGACGGCGACGCACGGTGTTTCTTTGCTCATTTGGGCATAGTGAGGGATCGTCGGGCATTTCTGCAAGCATCTGTTTAAGAGCCCGTGCCTGCGCTCATGATCGGCTTGTGGCGCGGCCGGCGCTTCTCGTCGGGCACAGCGGAATGCTCCGGTTGGAGCGGCGGGGCATCCTCCGACAGCGGCGCCAGCGCGCTCATCACGCGCTCCGGCGGGAAGGTGACGATCACCTCGGTGCCGATGCGCAGCTTCGATTTCAGCGTGAACGTGCCGCCATGCAGGTCGATCAGGTTTTTTGCGATGGGCAGGCCGAGGCCCGCGCCCTGTTCGGCCGACTTGATCGAGTTGGAGCCCTGGCCGAACGAGGCGAGCACGACCGGGATCTCTTCTTCGGGAATGCCGGAGCCTGTATCCCTTACCGAGAGATATTGTCCGCCCGACGCGGTCCAGCCGGCCTTGAGCCAGATCTCGCCGCCCTGCGGCGTGAACTTGATGGAGTTGGACAGCAGATTGAGCACGACCTGGCGGATCGCACGCTCGTCCGCCCAAAGGCGGGGCATGGCCTGCTCAAACACCTCGTGGATGGTGATGCCGCGGCTCGAGGCGCGCAGCTTCATCAGGTGATGACAGTCGGCGACGATGCCGACCAGCGACACTGCTTCCTCGTTGAGTTCGTAGCGGCCGGCCTCGATCCGCGACAGGTCGAGAATCTCGTTGATGAGGTTGAGCAGATGCACGCCGGAGTTATGGATGTCCCCGGAATACTCCTTGTAGACGGGCACGGCATGCGCGCCAAAAATCTCGCTCTTCATCACCTCGGAAAAGCCGAGGATGGCATTCAGCGGCGTGCGCAGCTCGTGGCTCATCTGCGCAAGGAAGCGCGACTTGGCGACATTGGCGGATTCGGCGCGGTGACGCGCCTCGTCGGAGATCGCCTTGGCCTGCTCGAGCTCGCCGATCAGCGCGTCCTTCTCGGCGCGCGCCTCCAGCGTGGCAAAGGTCGAGGAATGCAGCCGGTGCGCCAGCAGGATGAAATAGCCTTCGGCCGCGAGCGCCAGCGCTGCCAGGATGTAGTTGTCCAGCGACCCGCTCATCGCAAAGCTCAGCGCCATCGCGACCGCGACCGGCGCGGTGGCGGCAAGGGCTGCGATCGGCAAATTGGCCGCCAGCATGCTCGATACTGCGATCACCAGCAGCATCAGGAACATCATCAGCGTTTCCGTGACCATGTCGAGCACGGGATGGATCAGGATCGCCATCCAGCACAGGCCATAGAGCAGGTCGAGCACGACGAAGCGCGTCCGCCATGCGCGCGTCGCTGTCGGCGAGGACGTCTCGGTCAGGAACCGCCTGCAGCTGCGGGTCATCGCGACATGGATGCAGAGCATGCCGCAGGTCCAGGCCGCGGCCGGGATCGGCTGCATCCACAGCCCGAACAGCACGCCGGTCGCGACCACCAGCAGCATCACGACATAGGATGCCGACAATCTTGTCTGGGCATATTGACGGAGCAACTCGGCGTCGAAGGCCGGCCGGGTTCCGCTGGTCGACGTTAACTTGTCGCGCGCCTCGCGCACTCGCTGCGCCGCAGCCCGGCGACTGCTCGCCGATGGCGCGCTCACCGGCTCGGCCGGAAGCTGCACAACCTCGGGCTTTTCAGCGGGTTTACTCATCGAACAACAACAATTCCTGCCCGCGCGAGACGGGCCTTCTGCATTGTCTATCTCTGGCAAGAAATCCTTAAGAGCTGACTTAAGGAGCTAAAGAATTACGTTAACCGGGCGTTAATTTTGAACGCGCGCACGCCGGTCAGTGCAACGCCGCATGTTGTGCGACATAGACGACCGATCCGGCCAGATATCCCGCGAGCGCCGGAACTGCGATGCGGCGGGCGTACCAGAGGAACTCGATCCGCTCGAGCCCCATGGCGGCGACGCCGGCGGCCGAGCCGATGATCAGGATCGAGCCGCCGGTACCGGCGCAATAGGCGATGAACTCCCAGAGGAAGCTGTCGGGCGGGTAGTGCGCGAGGTCGTACATGCCCATGGTCGCAGCCACCAGCGGCACGTTGTCGATGACGGCGCTGAGGAGGCCGAGCACGACGACGATGACGTCTTGGCGGCCGATCGTAGCATCCAGCCCTTTGGCCAGCATCGCGAGCAGACCTGCATGTTCGAGGCAGGCGACCGCGAGCAAAATGCCGAGGAAGAACACGATCGAGCCCATGTCGATCCGCGTCAGCGCATTGGCGAGCGAGAGCGGATGGCGAACATGCTCGTCCTTGTGGCGATGAACGATCTCGCCGACCAGCCACACGATGCCAAGCCCGAGCAGGACGCCCATGAAGGGCGGCAGGTGCGTGACTGTCTTGAAGGCAGGTACCGCGATCAGCACGCCGAGCCCGAGATAGAACATCAGGTTGCGCTCAAACCGCTCGACGCTCAGTGACTCATTGCCCTTCGGTGGCGGCGCGATAGTCTTGCCCCTCAGCGAAATGCTGATGAACCCAAGTGGCACCAGCAAACTGACCAGTGAGGGCAGGAACACCGAGCCCATGATCTTCAAGGGCGTGATCTGCCCGCCGATCCACAGCATGGTCGTGGTGACGTCGCCGATCACGGTCCATGCGCCGCCCGCATTGGCGGCGATCACGATGACGGAAGCGAACAGCAGGCGGTCCTCGCGCCGGGCGATCAGCCGCTGCACCAGCGAGACCATGACGATGGTGGTCGTCAGATTATCGAGGATCGCGCTCAGGAAGAATGCCACGAAGCCGACCAGCCAAATGAGCCGGACCTGGCTCGTTGTGCTGATGCGCGAGGTGATGACCTCGAAGCCGTCATGGGCGTCGATCACCTCGACGATCGTCATCGCTCCGATCAGGAAGAAGACGATCTGCGCCGTCGAGGCGACGGATTCGTCGAGTTGACGGCCGACCAGCGCGTGGTCGCCCGTCGCGAGTGCGTAGACCGTCCAGAGCAGCCCCGCGCAAACGAGCGCGGTCGCGCTCTTGTTGACCCCGAGGGGATGTTCGAGCGCGATCGCAGCATAGGCGGCGACGAAGATTGCGGCGATCACGATCAGCAAGGCGGCTCCGGACAGTCGAGTGTCAGCGTGCAAGGCGCGCGAGCAGGCTCGACGTATCCCAGCGCTTGCCGCCCATCTTCTCGACCTCGGCGTAGAACTGGTCGACAAGCGCGGTCACCGGCAGGTTGGCGCCATTGCGGCGGGCCTCCGCGATGCAGATCGAGAGATCCTTGCGCATCCATTCGACCGCGAAGCCGAAATCGTATTTATCGTCGTTCATGGTCTTGTAGCGGTTCTCCATCTGCCAGGACTGCGCCGCGCCCTTGGAGATGGTGTCGATCACGGCGGCGACGTCGAGGCCGGATTTCTTGGCGAAATGGATGCCCTCGGAGAGACCCTGGACGAGGCCTGCGATGCAGATCTGGTTGACCATCTTGGTGAGCTGGCCCGAGCCGGCTGGTCCCAGCAGCTTGCACATCCGCGCATAGGCCGCGATGACCGGCTCGGCGCCGGCATAGGCATCCGCCGCACCGCCGCACATCACCGTCAGCGCGCCGTTCTCGGCGCCGGCCTGGCCGCCGGAAACCGGCGCGTCGATGAATTTGAAGCCGGTCTTGGTCGCGGCCGCATCGAGCTCACGCGCGACCTCGGCGGAGGCGGTGGTGTGGTCGACGAAGGTCGCACCCTTCTTCATGCCGGCAAACGCGCCGTCCGAGCCGATCGTAACCGCGCGCAGATCGTTGTCGTTGCCGACGCAGCACATCACGAAATCCTGGCCTTCGGCGGCGGCCTTCGGGGTCGCCGCGGTCTTGCCGCCGAACTTGTCCGCCCATTCCTTCGCCTTGGCCGCGGTGCGGTTGTAGACGGTGACCTCATGGCCCCCTTTTTTCACGAGGTGTCCGGCCATGGGGAAGCCCATCACGCCGAGACCGAGGAAAGCGACTTTAGCCATGTGTGGTACCTTGTCCGTAGTTTGGGTTTTACGGGTTCTTGCCGGGCGAGGGGCGCCAGCCGCGCGTCGTCAGGTTCCGCCGTGGAGGCGGATCGGGGCGCACCATAAACCCTTAGGCGGGGAGGGCAACGGCTTCGTTTGGCCGCCTCCTGTGCTAGGATCGCAGGACAAGGACTTCAAAAAAAGGGAGCGAAAGCATGGGCGTGGGTTTGGGCGTGAGCGTCGGCGTCCTCGATCATTTCAACATCCGGACCCGGAATCTGGCCGAGACGGTCCGCTTCTACGAGGACGTGCTGGGCCTGGAAAAAGGCGCCCGGCCGAATTTCGCCTTCCCGGGCGCCTGGATGTACAGCGAGGGCAAGCCGGTGGTGCACCTCGTCGATATTTCCCCGACCTCGGAGCCACAAAAGCCGGATTCCGGCGTTGTCCACCACGTCGCCTTCGTCAGCCGCGGCTTTGACGGCATGAAGCAGCGGCTCGCCTCCAAGGGGATGCAATTCGACTCCCGTCAGGTGCCCGGCGGCGACCTCTGGCAGATCTTCGTCCACGACCCCAACGGGGTGATGATCGAGCTCAATTACGAGGCGGCCAAGGAGCAGGGTGCTGCGCCCGCCGAGATGGCTGACGATATCGGCAGGCAGTAGCCTTTTTGGCGTTTCCGCTCTAATGGGGCACATCTTGAATTCAGGAGATGCGCTTTGAGCGTGACACAGCAACAGGTTCTCGACAGCCTTAGCCGGATCAAGTCGCCGCGCGGGGTCGCGCTCACCAATGCCGATGTGCTGAGCGCGATCAGCGCGTCCGATGGCAAGGTGTTCTTCTCGATCAATGTCGATGCCGCCGAGGCGCGGGCCTGGGAAACCGTCCGGGCCGAAGCGGAGGCCGCCGTGCGCGCCATTCCCGGTGTTACCACCGCGATGGTGGCGCTCACCGCTGAGCGTAAGGCCGGCGCCGCACCACCACCGCCGCCAACGCCCAGCCGCGGCTCGCCGGGCGTGCAGCCGGTCCATGCCCATAAGCCGCCGCAGGGCGGCACCTCGCCGATGGCGCGGCAGTCCGAGATTCCGGGCGTCGCCGCCGTGATCGCAGTTGCCTCGGGCAAGGGCGGCGTCGGCAAATCGACCACCGCGCTCAATCTGGCGCTGGGCTTGCGCGACCTTGGGCTGAAGGTCGGGCTGCTCGACGCCGACATCTACGGCCCCTCGGTGCCGCGGCTGACCGGCCTGCATGAGAAGCCGGAGCTGAACAGCGAGCGCAAGATGATTCCGCTCAGGCGTTTCGGCCTCGCGATCATGTCGATCGGCTTCCTCGTCGAGGAAGAAACCGCGATGATCTGGCGCGGACCGATGGTGATGTCGGCGGTGACGCAGATGCTGCGCGATGTCGAATGGGGCGAACTCGACGTGCTCGTCGTCGACATGCCGCCCGGCACCGGCGATGCCCAGCTCACGCTGGCGCAGAACGTGCCGCTGAAGGGCGCTGTCATCATCTCGACCCCGCAGGACCTGTCTCTGATCGACGCGCGGCGGGGGCTTGCGATGTTCAGGAAGGTCAACGTGCCCGTGCTCGGCATCGTCGAGAACATGAGCTACTTCCAGTGCCCGCATTGCGGCACGAAGTCGGACATTTTCGGTCATGGTGGGGCGCGGCACGAGGCCGAGAAGCTCGGAGTACCGTTCCTGGGCGAGATCCCCCTGCACATGGCGATTCGCGCCAGCTCGGATGCCGGTAACCCCGTGGTCGACAGCGAGCCGGACGGGCCCCATGCGGCGATCTACCGCGTGATCGCCGGTCAGGTCCGGGACCAGCTCAAGGGCGTGATCGCCGCGGCCTGAGCCGGCCTTCCGGGGGACATGCGACTTTTGTCGAGCCCCGTCATGCCAATGTCGCGTTCCGAAAGCGGGGCTTCCGTGTTAAAGGCCCACGGCAGTCAAGCCCCTTCGGTTCGACGCGGCTTAAAACGCGTCGCCGGTATGAGCGGCGGCAAAGAGGAAGTCTAGGGGAAACGCCCCAGCAAGGAGAGACCTGAAGATGAAGCGTCGTGATTTCTTGAAAGTGTCGGCAGTCGGCGCGGCGGCGACCGCGGTGGCCTCGCCGGCGATCGCGCAGTCCTCGCCCGAAGTGAAGTGGCGTCTGACTTCGAGCTTCCCGAAGTCGCTCGATACGATTTATGGCGGCGCCGAGCAGATGGCGAAGTACGTCGCCGAGATGACCGACAACAAGTTCCAGATCCAGGTGTTCCAGGCGGGTGAAATCGTTCCTGGGCTGCAGGCGCTGGATGCGACACAGAAGGGCACCGTCGAGATGTGCCATACGGTGTCGTACTATTACGTTGGCAAGGACCCGACCTTTGCGATCTTCGCGTCGGTGCCCTTCGGCCTCAACGCCCGCCAGCAGAATTCCTGGCTGTACCAGGGCGGCGGAAACGAGCTTGCCAACGAGTTCTTCAAGAAGTCGAACGTGGTTGGCTTCCCCTGCGGCAACACCGGCACGCAGATGGGCGGCTGGTTCCGCAAGGAGATCAAGACGGTCGCAGATCTCTCCGGCCTCAAGATGCGAATCGGCGGCATCGCTGGCCAGGTGCTCCAGAAGGTCGGCGTGGTGCCGCAACAACTCGCCGGCGGCGACATCTATCCGTCGCTGGAGAAGGGCACCATCGACGCCGCCGAATGGGTCGGCCCCTACGATGACGAGAAGCTCGGCTTCGCCAAGGTCGCTAAGTACTACTATTACCCGGGCTTCTGGGAAGGCGGTCCGACCGTTCACGCCTTCGCAAACATCGACAAGTGGAACGAGCTGCCGAAGAGCTATCAGGCGATCCTCACCAACGCGACCATCAACACCAATACTTGGATGGCTGCGCGCTACGACATGCTGAATCCGGGCGCCCTGAAGCGTCTGGTGGCCGGCGGCACCCAGCTTCGTCCGTTCACAAATGAAGTGCTGGAAGCCTGCCTCAAGGCGACCAACGAATTGTGGGGCGAGATCTCAGCCAAGAATCCCGACTTCAAGAAGTCGATCGACGCCATGCAGGCCTACCGCTCCGACCAATATCTGTGGTGGCAGGTTGCCGAATATACCTACGACAGCTTCATGATCCGCTCGCGCACCCGCGGCTGATCGCTTTAGTCCTAAAGTCGTAGAACCGGAAAGCCCGGCCTCTCCAGGAGGTCGGGCTTTTTCGTTGCCGCAATGCGATCGGGATGGAAATCGGCAGCGCGATGTTCCATGCTGGCCCGAAGTCTCAGCAAGAAGGCTCACAATCACAATCCATCAGGGTAGGAAATCATGAAGAGAAGAGACTTCATCAAAGTCACAGGACTCGGTGCAGCGGGTGTAGCGACACTCGCGGCTCCGGCGATCGCGCAGTCGTCGCCGGAGATCAAATGGCGCATGCCGACGAGCTGGCCGAAATCGCTCGACACGCTCTATGGCGGCGCCGAGATGATGGCCAAGATGGTGGCGGAAGCGACCGACAACAAATTCCAGATCCAGACATTTGCCGGCGGCGAAATCGTGCCCGGCCTTCAGGTGCTCGATGCCGTGCAGAACGGCACCTGCGAAATCGGCCATACCGCATCTTACTATTATTTCGGCAAGGATCCGACGTTCACCTTTGGCTCGGCCGTGCCGTTCGGACCAAACATGCGCATCAACCAGGCCTGGTACATGCTGGGCGGCGGCAGGGACGTCCTCAACGAGTTCTACAAGAAGTACAACGTCGTCTCGCTGCTTGCCGGCAACACCGGCTGTCAGATGGGCGGCTGGTTCCGCAAGGAGGTCAAGACGCCTCAGGACTTCAGCGGGTTGAAATTCCGCATCGGCGGCTTCGCCGGAAAGGTGATGGCCAAACTCGGCGCGGTGCCGCAGCAGATCGCCGGAGGGGACATCTATCCGGCGCTGGAGAAGGGCACCATCGACGCCGCCGAATGGGTCGGTCCGTATGACGACGAGAAGCTCGGCTTCGTCAAAGTCGCGCCGCATTATTACTTCCCGGGCTGGTGGGAAGGCGGGCCCATGCTTCTCGCCTTCGTCAACCAGGACAAGTGGAATGCGCTGCCGAAGTACTATCAGAGCATCCTCGAGCAGGCGGGGCACTACGCCAACAACTGGATGATGGCGAAGTATGACCAGGCCAATCCACAGGCGTTGCGGCGCCTGCTTGCGGCCGGCGCCAAGCTGCATCCGTTCTCTCCGGAGGTCATGCAAGCCTGTTTCAAGGCGGCAAAGGAGCTGCACACCGAAGTCTCGGCCACCAACGCGGACTTCAAGAAGGTTTACGAATCGCTGACGACGTTCTCAAACAACGGCTATCAGTGGTTCCAGGTCGCCGAGGTCGGATACGACAACTTCATGGCGCGCAACTCGCAGAGCTGATCGCGTGTCGAATGCTGGCCCCGGAGCGAAGGCTCCGGGGCTTTGCCGCTTTGAAGGGGGCCCAACAAAAATATGGAAAACAACCCCATGCAAAGTAGACGGGGGTTCGTGCACGATGCGCTGTGGATGCCGCCAACAGTTTGAGACGTCGGGGTAAATCAGCGGGACGAGGCGAGCATCGCGCGGCCGGGGCCGGCGCGGCGATTCGAAGGCCAGAGCAGGTGACCAGGGCACGACTGCCGTCGTCGGGACCGGCCGACCGATCGGTTTCGTTTTGCCCTGTCCGTCCTACGATCTGCGAAGCCGTTTGACTCGTCGGGCAAAACAGTGCCAAAAATCGATCATCGTATAATCCGAAACGTGCCCCCGGCGTCGATCCTTGGAGGTGACGATGAGCTTCGATCCTGACGAAGTTCAAAGCGCGCTGCGCAAGGCATGGTCGTTGTCGACTGCCAGCAAATGGGCCCCGAACAATCCAGCGGCAGGGCAATGCAACGTCACTTCGCTGCTGATTCACGAACTCTTTGGCGGCGACTTACTGAAGACGCCTCTGCCGGCCGGCGACCATTTTTACAATCGGATCGGAGGCCGAAGGTATGACTTCACTGCCAGCCAGTTCGATCGGCCAATCGCGTACATGGACTTGCGAGCAAATCGCGCCGACGCGGAGCTAGGAGCAACAAGCGACGAACTCGCTGAACTCAGATCCGCTTTTCAGGAGCACCGTACTAAGTCAGGTTAGGGGCAGCAGCCAACGTTGCCTGTCGCTTTCAGAGGTCCGCTATGGGCCAACGGACTTGTATGGGGCGATTTGTGTCAAGTCTATTCGTTATGGGCCATCTCCTTGTTCGGCCGGGCTGCGACATCTCCTCGTCCCGACCTGCTTTTCGCTAGGCTGCTGCGCGCAGCGGCGGTCAAGGGTGGCCGAAGGCCATCGCGGAGCGACTTGCCCTTGACGGCCGCGAGCACAGCGGCAGACTTGCGCGATCGGGGCGTATTCCGGCCCCGTTAGCTACTGAGACGATACCGAGGGGGAGCTCGCCATCGTGCGCGCAGATTGCGCGCCACGAACTTGTATTCGGCCGACCCGTGAGGATCGCAACCACGATGCAGTCATGCGCATCGGCGGCGAAGCTCCGAGAAGGCGGGCCCATTCTAAACCGCGGTGCAAGGACCATAGTCCAACATCGGGTTGCCGCCACCTCGGTTCATCAGCTGCAGCACGGCATCGATAAGGCGCTGGGCTGCAGCAACTCAGTCGTACTTATGCGGCCGGTCGCAGCAGCAGACCTGCCGGCGTTTCGCCGGTTGTCACGAGCCGCCACAGCGCAATGAGAAGCTTGCGCGCGAGCGCCACGATCATCGTCTTGCGCGTGCCGCCGCGGGCGTCGGAAGTTCGCTTCCGATACCACGCGGTCAGTGCGCTGTCCTTCTGGTGTACCAGATGACCCCAGGCGAGCTCGATCATCCCGCGGCGCACGCGGGCATTGCCCGCTTTGGCAAGCCCTCGCTCGCGTCGTTTTTTGCCGCTCTCGTCGGGGGCGCCGGTCAGGCCGGCATAGCGCGCGAGGGCTTTACGGTCCCGCATGTTGCGCGAGAACACCTCCTGCACGAGCATGTCCGCGGTATCAATGCCGACGCCGACGACCCGCGCGAGCAGGCGTACCATGGCATGGCGTTGCTCGTTGGGCGCTGCCGCCAGGCGTTTGGCACGGCTCGTCTCGATCTCCTTGATCTGCTGCTTGATGAAGCGCAGGTGGTTCATGTCGCGCTGCATTTCGGCCTGTGTGTTCGCTGGAACGGCCGAGCCCTCCGGCGTGCGCAAGGCCTCCAGCCGATTCGATGCCTGAGCCAGGTTTGGCCGGAAGCTGCGAATGCCGAGGCGGGCGAGGTTGGCCTTCAGGCGATTGATAATGCGTGTGCGTTCCCCGACCAAGCTCTGGCGCTCGCGGCCCGGCCGTTTTGCATCCTCGTCCACGAGGGTTGGGATCGCCGCCATGCTGCAATGCTTGGGTTCGCCGCGCAGCCAGCCAAGAAAGGCGCGTTTGAGCAGCTCAGTGTCAAGCCGATCTGTCTTCGCCCGCCGGTGCTCGCGCGACACCGGGACGCTCGACGGGTGGATTACGTAGGCCTCGATCTCTCGCGCTCGCAGCCAGCGTGCTAACCAGAAGCCGTCGCGGCCGGCCTCATAGGCGACGACGATCCGTTTGATCGTGCGTCCAGCCTGCACCGCTTCCTTCTGCCAACGATGCAGAAGCTGCAGAAGCGCATCCTGGTCTGGGCTGAGCTTCTTCAAAGGATTGCGTTCGAGACCGGGCACAATACCGGCGACCAGCCAACTCGACTGGCCGATCTCGATTACGGCGATCACTGTCGCGTCTTGTTCAAATGTGACAAGGCATCTGCTCAGGTCGTTCTGCTTCGCCATAGGGGCCTCCATCGCTTTGTTGCCGCGACGATGGTGCCACTGCCTCGCCGCGCAGCCCATAGCTTCTAAACCGCTCGCGCGGTAGGACGCTGCGGCTGGCGGCACAAGCCGAGAGGATAGCGCAACGGGGCGTCCTGTCTTGAGATCGAGGGGTTTCGACAACCTCACTCAAGACAGGAGCATCCCCATGACCGACGAGGCCATGAGCCCATTGCGGCGGCGCATGATCGAAGACATGACGATCCGCAAGTTAGCGCCGAAGACCCAACATGACTACGTGCAGAGGGTCAAGAACTTCGCGGCGTTCCTCGGGCGATCACCCGATATAGCGAGCTTCGAGGACGTGCGCCGCTACCAGCTGCATCTGACGGCGAGCGGCGTTGGCGTGCCGACCCTCAATCAGACCGTAAGGCGGCAAGGACCGTAACGTCATGCTGTCGCCGAGCCTGCTCGACCTGCTGCGGACCTGGTGGAAGGCGGCGCGTCCGCAGGGCTGGCTGTTCCCGGGCCGCGATCCGGCCCAGCTGATGACCACGCGCCAGCTCAATCGCGCCTGTCACGCCGCCGCCCAGATGGCAGAGATCAAAAAGCGCGTCTCGCTGCACACCTTGCGGCACAGCTTTGCCACCCACCTGCTCGAGCAAAACATTGATGTCCGCGTCATCCAGCCAAGCTCGTCACCACCGCGCTCTATACCCGCGTCGCCACCAAGACGATCAGTGAGGTCATGAGCCCGCTAGAGCACATCGCGCTCAAGCTCAAGGAGATCCGGCCGCCCGGCTGACGTTGAGGCGCTTGTGTCGCGCCCGGCTTTGGAGGTCGCGGAGATCTTCCGCGACCGTGGACCGGCATGGCGCAGAGCCAATGCCGGCCATGTCAGCCTCGAGCAGCTGAAGGTGATGTCGGCAATCGAGAACTGCCGCACGGCAGCTCTCGGCGGCCGTGTCGCGCGCTGCGAGGACTGCGCCTATACGACGATTCCTACAACTCCTGCCGCAACCGGCACTGCCCGAAGTGCCAGGGCGCCGCCGCGAAGCAATGGCTCGCCGACCGTGAGGCCGACCTCTTGCCGGTGCCGTACTATCACGTGGTGTTCACGCCGCCGCTTCCTCATCCACGTGCTGCCATCCCGCTTCCACCGCATCCGCCACTACGGCCTGTTTGCCAAAAGCGCTTGCGCCGACAACATCGCACGCGCCCGTGAGCTGCTCGCCGTTGCAAAATCTGACGACCAGCCCACCGCGGCCGTTGTCGATCCCAGCAAGCCGAGTTGTCCATGCTGCGGCGGTCGCATGATCGTCATCGAGGTCTTCGAGCGCGGTGCAACGCCACGGCATCGGCCGACAGGTCCAACGAACGTCATCAGGATCGACACCTCATGACCGCGTCTCAATCCTGTAAATCAGCCCATCGCGCTCGCTGGCTCTCGACCGGCCACGGCAGAGCGCGCCCAGATTTCCAACTGGCGTCTCAAATCGCCCGGCAGTTCATCATGTCCGACGCGATCCGCCGTCTATTCCTCACCCGCTTCACCGTCGAACAACCTACCGGATCAGCTCGATCCCAATCAAACGTCTCACCCGCGGCGCTCAAATCCCCATAACGCCTGCCGCACGGCCTTACGTTCCCTCAAGCGCGGTTTCCTTGTATGGGGTTTTGTCAAGGAGGCGTTTCAAGAGGCGACAGGTCGCGCATCTTTTCCTTCGTCAGTTTCTTTGTTCGATCTGAAAGCCGTTTCTTCGTCCCGACCCGCACTTCGCCTGCGCTGGCGCGCGCAGAAGCTGTCAAGGTTGGCCGTCGCACGAATCATACCACAGGCTCCGCCGTTGCCAGGCCACACCTTGACAGCTTCGAGCACGACGGCACGGTTGGTGCGATCGGGATAACGATCGGAGGGGAGCTCGCTTGCGGGCGCGATCAATCGCGCCACAACCTTGTATTCGGTGGGTCCAAGGACCCGAACCATGATGCAGTCATGCGCATCGGCAGCGAAGCTCCGAAGCGGCGGACCCATTCTCCCTTTCGGCATTGAAGCCAAGGAAACACGTCGGGACCCCGCCACCTCGAACCGTCATCGGCGACACCGTCACAAGCGGACAGACAGGGCCGAAACTGTTGGGTGTCCTTCAATGGCCTCCGTTCATGATGCCGGCCGCAGAACGACCCCGTCCGGCACTACGCCCTCCCGCACGAGCCGCCACAGGGCGACCAGGAGCTTGCGCGCCAAGGCCACGATCATAGTCTTGCGCGTCCCGCGGGCATTCTCGGTACGGGTTCGAAACCACTGCGCCAAGACGCTGTCCTTCTGGAACCTGAGAAATCGCCACGCCAATTCGATCATGCCTCGTCTCACTCGAGCATTGCCGGAACGGGTCAGTCCTTTCTCCCGGCGTCTTCTGCCGCTCTCGTCGGGCGAGCCGGTGAGGCCGGAGTAACGCGCTACAGCCCGTCGGTCGCGCATGCTTCGCGACAGTACCTCCTGCACCAGCATGTCGGCCGTCTCAACACCAACCCCGATCACGCGCGCCAGCAGGTGCACCATTGCATGTGGTCCATCACTGGGCGCTTGCTTGAGACGCTCCAGGCGAGCGTCCTCGATCTGCCGTATCTGATCGCTGACGAGCCGCCGGCGCGCCATGTCGCGACGCAGCTCAGCCAGGGTGTTGGGCGGGATCGGCTCGCCCTCGGGGGAGCGCAAGCCGTCAAGGCGTTCGGCAGCTTTCTTCAGCTTGGGATTGAAGCCGCGGATGCCGAGCCGGATCAACGCTGCTTTCATTCGGTTGACGATCCGACTTTGCTCTCCGATGAGGCTCTCGCGCTCACGGTTGGGGCGCTTGGCATCTTCGTCCTTGATTGTCGGGATCGCGACCATCTTGCAATGATCACGCTCGCCCCGCAACCAGCCGAGAAAGCTGCGTTTGAGCAGTTCGGTGTCGAGACGATCGGTCTTGGCGCGCCGGTGCTCGCGCGATACCGCTACGCTCGACGCGTGAATGACATGCGCCTCGATGTCGCGCACTCTGAGCCATCGGGCCAGCCAGAAACCGTCACGGCCGGCCTCGAAAGCGACCGCGATGCGTTCGATTCCGTATCCTGCCTTCTGCGCCTCATCTCGCCAGCGATTGAGCAGCTTCAGTAAGGCGTTCTCGTCGACCTCAAGCTTCTTCGACGGCTGGCGTTCGACGCCAGGCACAATCCCCGCAACGAGCCAGCTCGACAGGTTCATCTCGATCACGGCGATCAGAGTGCCGTCCGGTTTGAGGGGTGTGAGGGATCGGCTCAGGTCGTTCAACTTCTGCATGGGGTGCTCCATCGGTTCACATCAGCGCCGATGAATGCCATATCCTTACCTTCCTCACCGCCGCCGTCTGCTACATAGCATCTCCCTTGGAGGCTTTCGGACGCCGGCCCCGTGCGCGCGGCCCCACCGTCATGGGGCCGGCATCCGAAACCCTTCACAATAGTGGACGTGAGGCGAGGTGCCCATGATCAAGGTCACCCCGGCGCTTTACCCCTGACTGCATTTGCTCGCGCCACATACTCGACAGAGCCGTCAGGCCGAACAATTTTGGCCCGCACGGCGTCGACCAATCTCGTGCGTTCGTTCGTCTCCAATCCAGCAATCTGCCTGGCGATCGGATTGAAACTCGGCGTTTGCGATGTCCAAAAGTCCTCAAAATCGGAGAACCGCATCGTCACATTGATTATTCTGGTTAGGATCCCGTTCAATCCGGCGCGCTCAAACAACGCATTCAGCCCGGAAAGACTGCTGCCTTCAGCGCCCGGCGTCGGCGCGACCAAGGCGCCTAGTTCGCGAAGTCCCTGGCGGAACGGCCATGTCGGGGAAAGATCCGCGGCGAAGTCCCAGACATAGGCGCCGACCATTGCTTCCTTGCGCGCGACACGACGCATCTCCGACAGGGCCAGATCCGGGTTCGAGACGAAGTTCAGCACGAGGCCTGAAGCGACAATGTCGAAGGTGCGATCGGTGAAAGGCAGCGCCAAGGCATCTCCAACCCGGAAATCAACCTGTTGCGCCGCCGGCCGATGGCGCGCGTGACTGATCTGTGCCTGTTCCGGGTCGATGGCGAATACCGCGGAGGGCGCGCATCGATCGACGATCAGCTGAGTGAAACTGCCGGTTCCGCAACCGACATCAAGCCAGCACGCGCCCGGTGCCGGCGCGAGCCACTTCAGAAATACCTCGCCCGCGCCGTGGCTCCAGCGACCCATGAAGCGCTCGTAGGCGGTGCCGTCGTCGAAGCAATACGCGGCACCTTTCGCAGGCTCGGTCAAACCGGCTTTCCTCCCAGACGGTATCGTTACGTTACTCGGCCTTGAGCCCGATGGCCTTGACCAGTTTGGCGTTGAGCGCGATTTCCTTTCGGACATAGGCATCGAATTCCGATGTCGTCATCACGATCGAATCGACTCCCAGCGCCAGCAGTTTGGAACTCACTTTGGCGCTCTTCAGCGCCGCGCCCGTCTCGCTATGCAGCTTTTCGACGACGTCGCGAGACGTGCTGGCCGGCAGGAAGACGCCAATCCAGATCGGATACTCGGCGTCAACAAAGCCGGCTTCCTGTGTGGTCGGCACGTCCGGCAGTGCCGCCGAACGCGTGGCACCGTTGAGCGCCAGCGCCGCGAGCTTGCCGTCCCGGATGAGCGGCAACACCAGGCCGACCGGTCCGAAGAAGAAGTCCACCCGGCCCGCGATCACTTCGGTCATGGCTTCCGAGCCGCCCCGGAACGGGATGTGCAAGGCATCGATGCCGGCGCTCAGCCGAAACCGTTCGGCACTGAGGTGCGTTGCGCTCCCTACTCCGACCGACGAGAACGTCAGCGCGCCTGGCTTCGCCTTGGCGGCCGTCACGAGGTCGCCAGCCGTCTTGAAGCCTTTTCCCGGCGAGACAACCAGAACGCACGGCAAAGACCCAAGCGGAATCACCCCGGCAAAATCGCGCGCGGGCTCATAGCTGAGGTTCGGATAAAGCGACGGCGCGATGGTATGCGCATTCGAATTGACGAGCAGCGTGTAGCCGTCCGGGTCGGCCTTGGCGACGAAAGCGGCGCCAATTGTTCCTCCCGCCCCGCTGCGGTTCTCAACCACGATCCCGTGTCCGATCTGAGCAGCGAGTTGCTCGAACACGACGCGCGGAATGATGTCGGTCGTGCTGCCCGCGCCAAAGGGAATGATGGCTCGCACTGGCTTCGCTGGCCAGGTCTGCGCCTCGACAGCGGATACCGACGCTAGGCTGATTGCTCCAACGAGTAACGGCCAAATCGACTTCATCGAGTCCTCCCTGGGCACAGGAATCGAATGCACTTTCCCGACCGCAATTGGCCGGTGGGCCGAAATCCCTTAGGGTAGGTGGATCTACGACTGGCGCGGAACCGTACTCCTGCTGGACCACTCATCGCAAACGAATTGGACAGCAATTCGTGCGAAGGCTTGTTGGGCCGATGTCCGGTTTGGGTCCAGGAGCCGACATGCCAACGAGATTGCGCTCCGGCGGCGAAAAATATTACGGCATGAGGGACGCCGTATAGGCGACCAGCGCGATCATGGCGTCGATGCTGAGATTTTCAACAACCGGTTTCATAAGTTCGCTATTGGCGCCCTTCCGTGCGCCCGATTTGAAGTCGTAGAGCTGCCTGAACGCATACGTAGGCGAACGGGCCGCAATCCCGGGCGCCACGGCAGTCCCTTTGAGGTCGGTACCGTGACAGGCGGCGCACTGGACGCGGAGATCGCTGCTCGCCGCCAATGCCCGGCCTTTCTCAATGCTCCCAAGCGGGACGTAGGCGATGAAACGAGCGCGCGAGTCCCGGCTCACAAAGTGTTCGACATTTTCCGGAATCTCGATGATCCGCTGGCCGATTGGCTCCTTCTCGCCGCCATCCATCGCGGCCAAGAACAAGTCCCTGACATGTGTCTTCGGGACGGTGTCGGCTTCTAGGACCGCAATGTTCGATCTCTGCTTGATTGACGCAAAATAGGCCGCAGCCTCCTTGAGTTCCTGATCGGTCACCGCTTTGGACACCTTGATCATCAAGTCGGTGGCGACGCGAGGCACCGAGTTCGTGCGCAGGCCCGTCTTGAACTCCACCGTTTGCTGTATGATGTATTCCGCGGAGAGGCCAAACAGGCTGGCATTTTCAGGGCCGCCCGGTCCGTCCGTCCGGTGACAGACGCCGCACGCGAACACATCGGGCTTCCTGCCCGTTGCCACGATTTCTGGCATTGGCGGATGCTCTTCGGGATGCCAGTCGGGCGCGGCGAACAGATCGCGCACTTGCGTGAGCGTAAAACCGGCGGCGCTATCCGGGACGTGCCTGATCTTGCCATCGTCGGGTGCGCGTTGAAAATTTGGCGGGTTTACCGGATAGGCCCATGCCGGCGGACCGTCTTGGCTTTGTGCAGGCGCCCCCGCTGCAGCAAGCGATATCAGCGAAAGCGCTGAAAGCCCTGTGGCAATTTTCATGGCTCTCAAGACCTCTGTGCGCCTAGGCGAAGCCAGACTGTCTTTCTGAAGGCCAAGATTCAGGGGTGGCCACCGGGCGCTCGCGAGGCAACGCCCCCCGGGAAATCTGCGGGCACCGCAATTGCTTCCGCCCGCACTCCAAGAAGCATTCAAGGCCGCGGACTCGCTGGCGTCAATAGGCGATTCAGATGCCTAAGTCCGCTTTGGGGCGGAAGCTGACCTTACCCAGCGGCGCTGCAAATGTCCGCTTTCGTGGCCAGAAACGGCGATGCCCTGTCGTCCTGCTCCAACAGCCAACATTGGCGGCTTTGTCAGCACGCGTCCTCAACAGCTTACACGAGCCTGACAAACGCGAGCATCAGGCCGCGTGCTTTTCGCTGGCCGAGACGCCCCGAATGTTGGAAGAGAGCGATCAAGCGGCGCGAGCCGTGTGGTTGCACCGGAACATCCGGCGGGAATGCGATGCGTCTTCTGATCGTCGAGGACAATGCCGAGCTGTCGCGCCTCGTTGCCGGCGGGCTTTCGGCGGCCGGCTATGAGAGCGACATCGTGGGTAGCGCGGCCGAGGCGCGTGAGGCGGTGCACAATGTCAGCTATGCCGCGATGATCCTCGACCTCGGCCTGCCCGATGGCGACGGCCTGTCGGTGCTGCGCGAGCTGCGCCGGCAGACCAATCCGCTGCCGGTGCTGGTGCTGACCGCGCGCAGTGGCTTGCAGGACCGGGTCAACGGCCTGCGCAGCGGCGCGGACGACTACCTCGCAAAGCCGTTTGCGATGGAGGAGCTGGTGGCGCGGCTGGAAGCGATCCTGCGCCGGCCGGGCCAGCTGCTCGGCCGCTCGCTGCATCTGGCCAATCTCGTCTACGACACCGAAAGCCGCCAGATCTTCGTCGACGACCAGCCGCGGATCATCTCCGCACGCGAGGCGTCGGTGCTGGAGATCCTGCTGCGCCGGCAGGGGCGGGTGGTGCCGAAGAAGAACGTCGAGGACCACATCTTCGGGCTCGAGGGCGAGGTCGCCTCCAACGCGGTGGAGGTCTACGTCTCGCGGCTGCGCAAGCAGCTCGCCGAGCACGGCGCCAGGGTCGTGATCCACACCATTCGCGGCGTCGGCTATCTCATGGCCGAGGAGAAATAGCGTGGCCGCCGCCGCGTCCTATGGCAGGTCGCCGACCTTCAAATCGCTGATCTGGCGCATCGTGTTCATGCACCTCGTCGCGGTCGCGGTGGTCGCGATTTTCCTGCCGCTGGTGTTGTTCTGGCTGCTCAACTCGGAGGTCGACCAGCTGCATCGCGACGCCATGCGCGCGCAGGCCGAAGTGCTCGCCGAGCGCATCGTCGCGCAGCCGGACGGCACGCTGACGTTCAATCTGCCGGACAGCCTGCGAGGACTCTATTCAGATGCTTATGGCCGTTACCAGTACGACATTCGCGATGCCGAAGGCCGGCCGCTGTTCTCCTCGCACCGGCGCGCCGGCGCTGCCGCGGTGACGCCGCCATTGTCCGAGACTATTTCCGGCGCCGGCGTCACCCGGGACATCGACGGCAAGACAGTGCGCATCCAGGTCGCCGAGGATCTCGCCCATCGCGACGTCATCATCGATGACATCATCTCCAACTTCTTCCGGCGCGTGGGATGGATCACCATCCCGATCCTGCTGATCCTGCTCGCCACCGACATCATCATCTTCCGCCGCGCGATTGCGCCGCTGTGGAAGGCCTCGGAAGAGGCGAGCAATATCGGTCCGGCGCGCACCGACATCCGCCTGCCCACCGAGCAGATCCCGCGCGAGATCATGCCGCTGGTCACAGCGGTCAACCAGGCGCTCGACCGCCTGGAGGACGGCTTTCGCGTGCAGCGGCAGTTCACGGCGGACGCCGCGCATCAATTGCGCACGCCGCTCGCGATCCTGCGCACACGGGTCGAGACGCTTCATGACGGAGCCGCGCGGCAGGTGCTGCACGCCGATATCGAGGGCATGAGCCGGATCGTCGCCCAGCTCCTGGAGATCGCCGAGCTCGACACCCTGGTGCTCGATCCCGGTGAGACCGCGGATTTGCGTGCGGTCTGCGCCGAGGTGGTCGGCGCGATCGCGCCGTTCGCGCTCGCCCGGCACAAGGATATCGCGCTCAGGGGCACGGAGATGCCCGTGATGATCCACGGCAATTCCGAGATGCTCCAGCGGGCGATCTTCAACCTCGCCGAAAACGCCATCAAGTTCACCGCGAACGAGACGTCGGTCGACGTCGAGGTGCACGACGACGGCTCGGTGCGGGTGCGCGATTGCGGTCCGGGCATTGCGGAGACCGAGCGCGACTTGATTTTCCAGCGCTTCTGGCGCGGCGACCGCCGCCGCACCGACGGCGCCGGGCTCGGCCTGTCGATCGTGCGCGGCGTGGCCGAGGATCACGCGGCAACCGTTGCGGTGGAGAACCTCCCCGGCGGCGGCGCGCAGTTCACGCTGTATTTCAAGCTGTCGGACCAAGGGGCGTAATTCGCCCTCCCTTGTAGGCCCTTGGAGGGGAGGGAAGAGACCGGATCGGTGCCCGCTTGTTATTGCTTCGGCTGACCGAAATCCAGCGGCGGCAGCTCGATCTGCGGGATCTCAATCTTGATGCTGTTCGGATCGACGGTGGACTGCACGCCCTTGTAGTGCATGACCATCGACGGGAACATGATCACGAGCAGCACCATGATGACCTGGATGACCACGAACGGCACCGCGCCCCAATAGATCTGTCCCGTTGTGACCGGCTCCATGCGTTTGCCGGTGAGGCGATCGGTATAACGTTCCTTCGGCGCGACCGAGCGCAAATAGAACAGCGCAAATCCGAACGGTGGATGCATGAACGAGGTCTGCATGTTCACGCCGAGGATGACGCCGAACCAGATCAGGTCGATGCCGAGATGCTCCGCCGCGGGCCCGAGCAGCGGGATCACGATGAAAGCGAGCTCGAAGAAGTCGAGGAAGAACGCCAGCACGAAGACGAAGGCGTTGACGAAGATCAGGAAGCCGATCTGGCCGCCGGGCAGGGAGGTCAGGAGGTGCTCGACCCAGACGTGGCCGTTGACGCCGTAGAAGGTGAGCGAGAACACGCGTGCGCCGACCAGGATGAAGACGACGAAGGCGGAGAGCTTTGCGGTTGACTCGGTGGCCTGGCGAATGAGGTCCCAGTTCAGCCGTCGCTTCATGGCGCCGAGAATGAGCGCACCGGTGGCCCCCATTGCGCCGCCTTCGGTCGGGGTGGCGACGCCGATGAAGATAGTGCCCAGCACCAGGAAGATCAGGAACAGCGGCGGCACCATGACGAAGGTGGTCTGTTGCGCCATCTTCGAGAGGAAACGGAAGCCCGTCAGCTTGTCGATTCCCCAGTTCACGACGGCGACGAAGAACGCGAAGATGATGCCGAAGAACATGCTGAGCACGACGAAGTCGGCGCCGTGGGTCTCCGAATTCCGCATCACGAACCACCCGAACACGCAGCTCGCGAGGAACAGCACGCCGAGCGACTTCAGGCCGCGGTCGCCGCTCTCCTCGCGGAAGCCGATGGCTTCCTTCGGCAGGCCCGGGGCGGCGTTCGGGAAGATCAAGGTCACGAGGAACGCGTAAACCGCATAAAGACCTGCGAGCACGAGACCCGGGACGAAGGCGCCCTCATACATGTCGCCGACCGACTTGCCGAGCTGGTCGGCCATCACGATCAGGACGAGCGAGGGCGGAATGATCTGTGCCAGCGTGCCGGACGCGGCGATGATGCCCGTCGCCATGCGGCGGTCGTAGCCGTAGCGCAGCATGATCGGCAGCGAGATCAGGCCCATCGAGATCACGGAGGCCGCGACAACGCCAGTGGTCGCCGCAAGCAGGGCGCCGACGAAGACGACGGCATAGGCAAGGCCGCCGCGGATGGTCCCGAACAACTGGCCGATCGTGTCGAGCAGGTCCTCGGCCATGCCGGAGCGCTCGAGCACCAATCCCATGAAGGTGAAGAACGGAATGGCAAGCAGCGTGTCGTTGTTCATCACGCCGTAGACGCGCTCGGGCAGCGCCTGCAGGAAATCCGGATGGAATTCGCCGAGCTGGATGCCGATCACGGCAAAGAACAGGCCCACGGCGCCGAGCGAAAATGCCGCCGGATAGCCGAGCAGCAGCACGACGACGAGCGTCGCGAACATGATGGGCGCCATATTGGCGATTAGAAACGCGGTCATGACTTCCCCCTAAACCGTCGCCAACGGCTACTTCTTTTCGATCGCTTCAACGAGGTGCTCGACTTCGGCCTCCAGCGCCGAAATCTGCGACTCGTGGGGATCCGGAATCATGCCACGCATGATGGCGATCCGCTTGATCAGCTCGGAAATGCCTTGAACGAGCAGCAGCGTGAAGCCGATCATGATGAGCGATTTGGCCGGCCATTGCGGCAGGCCGCCGGCGTTGCCGGATTGCTCGTTGATCTGGAACGAGCGCAGGAAGAACGGTATTCCAGTGACGATCATGACGACGGTCAGCGGAATGAGGAAGAACAGATGACCGATCACGTCGATCACGTTGCGGGCCGTCTTCGGCAGCATGTTGTTTACGATGTCAATTCGGATGTGTTCGTTGTCGAGCAGCGTCCAGGACGAGCACAACAGGAACACAATGCTGAAAAGCACCCATTGCAGCTCGAGCCACGAGTTGGAGGACGTGTCCAACGTCTTTCGAACGATCGCATTCAGCGCCGAGATGATGACGGCGACCAGAATCAACCAAGCCAGGCGTTTGCCGGTCCAGCGTGTAAACGCGTCGATCCCGCCGCTCAACTTAAGGAGCGCTGTCAATGATAGGTCCTCCCCGATTTGCCCCGGCCGTCTTGACTGCGCCGAGTGGCGCGTTGGCTTGTCTCGCCGCGCAGGCATGAGGCAGCCGCACAAAACCAGCGGCCGCGCCGTCAGTCAATCGGAAGTTTGTTGATAGTTAAGGGGAATAGCCCGCGGAGGCGGCAGATTGAACGGCTAGCCGCCGGTCACGCTCATGTGGCGGCTGACGCTGGGGCGATCGTGGCGGCGGTCGATGATGAAGTCGTGGCCCTTGGGCTTCAGCCCGATGGCACGGTCGATCGCATCCGCAAGCAGCGCATCCTCGCTCGATGCACGCAGAGGTTTGCGCAAATCGGAGGCATCCTCGTGGCCGAGGCAGGTGTGCAGCGTTCCCGTGCAGGTGATGCGCACCCGATTGCAGGATTCGCAGAAATTGTGGGTCATTGGCGTGATGAAGCCGAGCTTGCCGCCGGTCTCGGCGACGCTGACATAGCGCGCCGGCCCGCCGGTGCTCTCGGCTAAATCCGTCAACGTGAATTGCTGGGCGAGCCGCGCCCGCACCAGCGACAGCGGCAGGTACTGGTCGATGCGCCCGGAGCCGATCTCGCCCATCGGCATCACCTCGATCAGCGTCAGCCCCATGCCCTTGCCATGGGCCCAGCGCATCAGCTCGGGAAGCTCGTCCTCGTTGAGGTTCTTCAGCGCCACGGCGTTGATCTTCACGGCAAGTCCCGCGGCGCGCGCCGCCTCGATGCCCTCCAAAACCTTGTCCATCTCGCCCCAGCGGGTGATCTCGCGAAACTTTTGCGAATCGAGCGTGTCGAGCGAGATGTTGATGCGGCGGACACCGCAATCGGCGAGTTCCCGGGCGTATTTCGCAAGCTGGGTGCCGTTGGTGGTCAGCGTCAGCTCGCCCAATGCGCCGCTCGCGAGGTGACGCGACAGCGAACGCACCAGCGTCATCACGTTGCGGCGGACCAGCGGCTCGCCGCCGGTGAGTCGCAGCTTCTTCACGCCCTTGGCGATGAAGGCCGAGCAGAGCCGATCGAGCTCCTCCAGCGTCAAGAGGTCGGCCTTGGGCAGGAACGTCATGTCTTCCGACATGCAGTAGAAGCAGCGCAGGTCGCAGCGGTCGGTGACGGAGACGCGCAAATAGCTGATGGTCCGCCCGAACGGGTCGGTCATGGGGCTCGACAGCTGGGCTAGGGCGGAGGATCCGTTCATACGAGAGGCCTTGTCACTAACGGCGACGGGCGCACCTTTGCGTCAGCGGTGCTCTGGAAGCAATCTAAGCATCAGACGTGGCAAGGACAATCGTGCGCCGTACAGAGTTCAACGCTTGCCCGCGTTCGGATCGGGGAACGGCGAACCCGAGGCAGGCGTGGCGGCGGTCGGTGCGGCTGCTGCGGGTGTGGCTGCGGCCGGTTTCGGCTTCTTCGGCCGGTGCGGTCTCCTCACCGGCTTGGGTGGGGTGGCCGGCTGAAGCTCGGCGAACACTGGGTTCGGATCGGTGGTGACGGAGGCGGGCGTGGTGAAATCGCCGGGATTCTTGATCACGTTCACCGGCACGCTCGCCGGCTGGAACTTGTTCAGGGCGTAGCTGACCGTGAAAGGGCCGTCAGGGGCGGGAACCGAGACGGAGCAGGGCGTCTTGCAGCCCGGCCCGAGCGAGGTTTTGGCGTCAGCACCCGGAGGACTGGATTCAAGCTGGACCTGGACGGTCGGCGGGGCCGATTTGAACATGTCCCAGGAGACCGAGGAGCAGCCGCCAAGACTCATTCCGGCAAAAAGGCTCGCTGCCGCTAACGCAATCGCGATGACACGACGCATGACCATCCACTTTTACTGCGACGAACCGCCACATCCCCGCCAGCGACCTTAGAGGTGTCGTTCCGGCCACGCAACCGGCGGGGTGCGCATAGTTAATAGTTGGCTAATGCGGGATATCTTGGGATTTTGTAGGGATTTCAGTGCCTTGCCGAGTCACTAGGCCGTCATCAGGCTGCTGGCGGCAGCCGGCAGGTCGCGCATGTGATGGATCAGCCGGTCCGGCTTGAGCTCGGCGATCGGCACGTCCGTGTAGCCGAAGCTGACCCCGATCACAGGCACCCCGGCCCGCCGGGCCACCCCGACATCGGGTCCGGCATCGCCGACCATGATGCTGGCCGCAAGCTGCCCGCCGGCCCGGGCTACGGTCTCACGCAGGATGGTCGGGTCGGGCTTTTGGACGCCAAAGGTGTCGGCGCCGCAGATCGCGGCGAACCAGGGGCTCAGGCCGAGCTGGTCCAACAGCCGCTTCGACAGCCATTCCAGCTTGTTGGTGCAGACCGCAAGCCGGTGGCCTTGCGCCGCAAAATGGTCGAGCGCCGCCTCGAGCCCCTCGAAGGGCCGGGATTCGACGGCGATATGGTCGGCATAATAGGCGATGAAATCCGCCGTCATCCGGTTCATGTCCTCGACGCTGACGGTGCGGCCCTCGGCCTCCAGGCCCCGCTCGATCAGCTTGCGGGCGCCGGCACCGATCATGTTGCGGGCTGACTGCATCGGCAAGGGCGGCAGGCCTTCGCGGTCGAGCACGTGGTTCAGCGCGCTGATCAGGTCGGGCGCCGTATCCACAAGCGTGCCGTCGAGATCGAAAACGATCGTATGAGGGGAGGTCATGTGGAAAGCGCTATCGGTCCAGCCGTATCGGCGCAAGGGGCGAGGCCATAAGATCAGCTTATAGGCCTGTTCCGGCGGGGAAAACGAGGCTACATAGGCCGCCGCAAGCGAGCACTATCGGCGGCACAGTTAGATCAGAGGCGGGCGCAATTTGAACATGGACCAGTTGAAGCGAGAGGCTGCGGCGCGCGCGCTCGAGGAGGTGCGTGACGGCATGCAGCTCGGGCTCGGCACCGGCTCGACCGCAAAGCATTTCGTCGAGCTGCTCGGCGAGCGCGTACGCGCCGGGCTCAAGGTGATCGGCGTGCCGACCTCCGAGGCCACGCGTGCCGACGCCGAGCGCTGCGGCGTGCCGCTGACCACGCTCGATGAGATCGAGCATCTCGACCTGACCATCGACGGCGCCGACGAGATCGATCCCGCGCTCAATCTGATCAAGGGCGGCGGCGGCGCGCTTCTGCGCGAGAAGATCGTTGCGGCCGCCTCGGATCGCATGATCGTGATTGCCGACGACACCAAATGGGTGCCGGCGCTCGGCCGCTTTCCGCTGCCGGTCGAGGTCATCCCGTTCGGGCTCGGCGCAACCCGGCGGGCGATCGAGAAGGCATTTGCGGAATGCGGCGTTTCCGGGCAAATGGCGGTCCGCAAGAGCAAAGATGGCCACGTTTTCGTCACCGATGGCGGCCACTGGATCGTCGATGCCCAGCTCGGACGGATTGAGGATCCGGCTCATCTCGCCACGGCGTTGAGCGCGATCCCCGGCGTCGTCGAGCATGGTCTGTTCATCGGCTTGGCCAGCTCGGCTGTTTTGGCGGGTGGCGAGGGAATCCGCGTGATTGAACGGCGAAAGCCGAAAGGAGACTAGGAATGAAGAGTGTTTTGAAATTCTTGCCGGCCGCGACCCTCGCTGTGGCACTGGCCGTTTGCGCCGCCCCGGCCGTGGCCCAGCAGCCGCCCCCGTCGAAATCCTCGCCGGCGGCCATCGCGGCGGCCAAGGAGATCCTGACGATCAAGAACGCCAGTGCGATGTACGCCAACGCCGTGCCCGGCCTGGTCGAGAAGACCAAGATCGCGCTGATCCAGCAGAACCTCAACTACCAGAAGGATCTCAACGAGGTCGCCGGGGTCGTCAACCAGCAGCTTACCGGCCGCGAGAAGGAGATCGGCGAAGGCATGGCGCAGGTCTATGCCAGCGAGTTCACCGAGCAGGAGCTGAAGGACCTCGTCACCTTCTACAAGTCGCCGCTCGGCAAGAAGCTGATCGAGGCCGAGCCCCGCGCCATCGGGCTGAGCATGGCCTTCATGAACTCCTGGGCCCAGAACTTCTCCGAGACGGTGATGGGTGCCTTCCGCGCCGAGATGCGCAAGCGTGGCAAGGAGATCTGACAGAGCCTATCTGATCAGAAATCCCTAAAGCGCGTCATCGCGCTTTAGGTTGTTATTTGAGCATGATCTTTTCGGAAAACCGCTCCACACTTTTCCGGATCAAGCTCTAGCTAGAGGTCGGAGTGGACAATGGCTGAATTCGACGTCGACCTCTTTGTCATCGGTGGCGGTTCAGGCGGTGTGCGCGCCGCCCGCATCGCGGCCGGATACGGCGCCCGCGTGATGATCGCGGAAGAGTACCGTATGGGCGGCACCTGCGTGATCCGCGGCTGCGTGCCGAAGAAGCTGCTCGTGATCGGCTCGCACGTCCGTCACGAGATCGAGGACGCCGCGGGCTTCGGCTGGACCATTCCGTCCATAAGCTTCGACTGGCCGACGCTGATCGCCAACAAGGACAAGGAGATCGCGCGGCTGGAGGCGGCCTACACGACAAACGTCGAGAAGTCGGGCGGGCAGATCGTCAAGAGCCGCGCGGTGATCGAGGACAAGCACACCGTCCGCCTGCTCGAGAACGACAGGAGGATCACGGCAAAGTACATCCTGGTCGCAACCGGCGGCGCGCCCAATCACGGCGCCATGATCCCCGGTATCGAGCACGTGATCTCCTCCAACGAGGCGTTTCACCTGAAGACGCAGCCGAAGCGGATCGTGATCCAGGGCGGCGGCTACATTGCGCTGGAATTCGCCGGCATCTTTGCCGGCTTCGGCTCCGACGTCACCGTGATCTATCGCGGCGACAACATCTTGCGCGGCTTTGACGAGGATGTCCGCGCTCATGTCCGCGCCGAGATGGAGAAGCAGGGCATCACCATTCTCACCGGCTGCACGGTGAGCAAGGTCGATCGCCATGGCGAGGAATTCACAACACATCTGTCGAACGGCTCGAGCGTCGCCTCCGAGCAGGTGATGTTCGCGATCGGCCGCCATCCCGCCGTCGCCAATCTCGGCCTGGAAAAGGCCGGCGTCGCCATCAATCCGAACAACGGCGGCATCGCGGTCGACCATTTCTCCAAGAGCTCGGTCGACAACATCTACGCCATCGGCGACGTCACCCATCGCCACAATCTGACGCCGGTCGCGATCCGCGAGGGCCACGCCTTCGCCGACACCGTGTTCGGCAAGCGCGAGGTGAGGGTGGATCATTCCACCATCCCGACTGCCGTGTTCTCGCAGCCGGAGATCGGCACCGTCGGTCTCACCGAGACCGAGGCGCGCGCCCAATATGGCCACGTCGACATCTACAAGACGACGTTTCGCCCGATCAAGGCGACGATGTCCGGCCGCGACACCCGCGTGCTGATAAAGCTCGTCGTCGACGGCGCCTCCGATCGCGTGCTCGGCTGCCACATCGTCGGCGATGCCGCCGCCGAGATCACCCAGGCGGTCGCGATCGCGGTGAAGATGAAGGCGACCAAGGCCGACTTCGACGCCACCTTCGCGCTGCACCCGACCGCCGCCGAAGAGCTCGTCACCATGCGCACCCCGACCGCGCGCCACGTGCGGCAGGCAGCGGAGTAGGGTTCAGTTTCCGGGCCTGGACGTCCTCCAGGCCCTTGACGGTTTGTTCATGATTTGTTCTTATGCTGCAACCGTGATGGAGGCAGCTATGGACAACCGTATCAACGAAATCCGCAGAACCATTAGGGCGCTCCGCGTCAGCATGCTCGAGGCTGAGGCGATCGTGCGTGAACAGATCAATCGGGACGAGGACTGTAGCTTCGTGGCGCAGGAAATCCTCAAGATGCGTTCGGTCATGAGCCTGCTCGTCAGGGAGCGAACCACGCTCGGCGATGACGAGCCGATCCTGGTGAACAGCTTCTTCATCCCGCGGCGCCGTCCGTCACGAACGCCGGTGGCTGCTCGCCCCCTGAAGTACCGTCTTGTTTCCCCGCAGAGCCTGGCGGCGAGGATCTGACGCGGAGAGAGCTCATTCGAAGGGGTGACGGGCAATCGGCTCAGGCTTGCCCGTCGGACTGTCCGCCCACTTCGCCATGTCCATCGTTCGCGCGTCAACGCCCTCGCACCAGAAGCAGCTGAGCTGCGCGCGGCCGTTCTCGGACAGGATGGGGACGAGGCCCTGGCCGCAGCCGGCGCAACAGGTAATGTGGTTCATGCGGTCCTCGACGACACCGAATTCAGGAACGACATTTTCATTCCCCAAGCTTGCGCGGGCGCTATGACGGTGCCGCCATAGGCGGTTCGAGCTGCGTTCCCGACACGGATCGTGCCGAGTGCGTCTCGTGCGTGCTTCTAGTCCTGTTCGCCAAGGATTTGGATTTGAGCCTTGCCATACGGATAAAAATGCTCCTTGCGGCCCTGCTGCCAGAGAGTTTTCAGTCCGGGCGCTGTGATGTCCCAATCCGGACGGCATTTCCTGCTTACGGCTCGGAGATCTTGCCGGAGCTCTTCGACGGTCGGACGTCCGAAGAACCAGTAGCCATTGTAGACCTTGTGAACGACAAGGCGGGGCTCCAGCACAATGACGTGCGGAATCATCGGATTGTGGATGGGATCAGTATACTCGGCGATGTCGAGATCCTTCTGAATGATGCGCCGCGGATCGGAGAGAAAAGGCCAGTGAGCGCCCACGCCGCTGCGGTATTCGCTGGTCTGGCTGATGGTGTCGGTCGTGATCGTGACCATCCGGCAGTAGCCCACCTCCATCTCCCGGTGCAGTTGCAGCAGCCCTTCGGCCTGACGTCGATCCTTCGGACAAAAGCCGCCACGGCCAAGGACAAGCACCATCGGATCGTCACCCTGCAACTCGGACAGCTTTCGATGCTTGCCAGTGTGGTCGCTGAGCTCGTAATCCGGAAAGGTGACTCCCTCCATGATGTCTGGTCGCATTTCAATCTCTCCACGGTTTGGTGCAGTTGCGTCGGCGCCGATCAAAGATCGACCACGATGTCGCCCTCGGGTCGTGAGCAGCAGATCAGGACATTGCCGTCCGCCGGCGCGTCGATCGGGTCCGGACGATAGCTGACCGTTCCCGCCACGAGCCCGGTCTCGCAGTTGTGGCAGACCCCCGTTCGACACGACCAACGTACGGGTATGTCGCAAGCTTCGGCCAATTCCAGCAAACTTCCGTATGATCGCGACCAGCGAACATTGAGACCGCTACGGGCGAACGAGACGTTCGGTCCCGGGCCGGGAGGCCCGACCGGCAGATGCGGGGGCATCTGCGGCGATCGCGCAATGCCAGGCGTCAGGGACGGCCTGGCGCCGAACAACTCGGTATGGATGCGATCCGCCGTTACGCCTGAGGTCGCAAGGCCGGAGGTCAGATCGCTCATGAAGCTTGCCGGTCCGCAGATATAGAAGTCACTGTCGTGCGGTATGTCGAGAGCTTGGAGCACTCGGATATCGAGATGGCCAGCCGTATCGAAATCCACATTGGGCCGATCGCCGGGGGCGGGCGCGCTGTAGCAGATGTGGCTGTGATGGTGAGCTAGCGCATCCAGCAGTCCGCGCGCCTCCGTCGCAAACGGATGTTCGCGGCCGTTACGGATCCCGTGCAGCCACCAGATGTCCCGCGTCGATGCCTCCGCCGCCAGCGCGTGAAGCATCGCGAGCACCGGCGTCACGCCGATCCCGGCGCTCAGCAGCACGACAGGCCGCTCGCCTTGTCGCAGTGTGAAACCTCCGCGCGGCGCACTCGCGTGTACCACGTCGCCGGCCTTCAGCTCTTCGGCGATATAGGCGCTGGCCACGCCGTGTGCTTCCTGCTTGACGCTGAGACGATAGCACGCAGTGCTGGGCTCTCCCGACAACGAATAGCTTCGCATCAGCGCGGGTGCGGCAGCCGGCCCCAACTGCAACACGACGAACTGCCCGGGGAGGGCGGCGGCAACAGGCTGTCCGTCGGTCGGCTCGAGCACGAGCGAGGTCACGTTGTCGCTTTCGCGCACCTTGCGCGATACGCGAAACGCGCGGAATCCACGCCAGGCCGGAGGTGGTCCGGACGCTGCGACAAGTCCCGGGTTTCCCGTTGTCGCACCGTCCCTACGCTGCTGCGCCAGCAGCGCCTCGAAGGAATGACGCCAACCGCTGCTCAGCGCCGGAATACGCAGCGCGTGCTCCAGGCGATCGCGGGGATGACCCGGCGCGTACAACAGCGCGTTGATCTCGAACACGCTCATTTGCTCGGGCCCCGCCGCTTCTTGCGTGATCTCGTCGCCGGCCTCTGCTTGGCCTTCCTCGATCACACGAAAATAGAAGCCGGGTCTGCCGTGCTTCACGAGCAGCGCGGCCATTTCCGGCTCGTTCAAGCGAATGCCGAGGCGGTAACAGGTCACGCGTGGCTGCGTCACCTCGAGCAGGGCACTTCCGATCCGGTAGCGGTCCCCGATGCACACCTCCGCGTCGGCCAGGCCATCGACCGTGAAGTTTTCGCCAAATTGCCCGTAAGCAAGGTCCGTTCGACCCAGTTGGTCCTGCCAGTACCGGTAGGAATCGTCCTGATAGACGAAGACGGCGCGGTGTTCGCCGCCGTGGCCCGCCACATCGCCCTGTCCGTCGCCGTCGACGTTCAGTCGGCGCACCATGCGCGGGCCATCAACCGGCGCTTTCCAGATGCCCGTATGTACGGTTCTGCCTTGCCAGGCGACGTCGCGCGGCAAGCCGACATTGAGCGAAAGCAGACGGGCCATCATTTTTCCCCGGCGATGATCGCGCGAATTGCAAGCCGTTGTCGCGAGCGACCTGCGCGTCGATCGTCGCCCGCAGCCTAATCACCGTATTGTTAGCTCGTTAGCCGTTGTTAGACGTTGCTAGGGCAGCCTTGCCGCTGGAGTTCTGCGCCATCAGATGAACGCCGCAGGGTATATTTTCATTCCCGGGAGCGTCGGTTTCAACGGAGTTCCGCGGTCGAGATGCGAGAAGCCAGGATCGGAGATCGAGATGGACGATCAAGCCAAATTGGCGGCGCTTAGGCGTCATTGGGATGCCTCGGACGCAAATGATTTCGAGGTGGAGCACGACATCTATCAAGACGATGCGGTGCTCGATTATCCGCAGTCTGGCGAGCGGATTCATGGCCGACGCAACATCCAGGAAAGTCGTGCCGTGCAGCCAAGCAAGAAGCGCTTTGCGGTACGGCGCATGATCGGCAGTGGCGATCTCTGGGTTACCGAACTCGTCCTGACTTATGACGGCGTGCCGTCTTACGTCGTGAGCATCATGGAATTCCGCGAAGGACTGGTCGCCCACGAAACGCAATATTTCGGCGACCGGTTCGATCCGGGGCGTTCGCGTGCGCATCTGGTTGAGCGGGTGGGCTGAACGCCGTCGGTCGAAACAACGAAGTTGAAGGATACATCAACACGGAACCGATGCGGCGGCTGGTCGCACTGTGGCCGCCTTGATTCCGACAGACCCGTCTTTATCTCTGGAGAGAACAAGAATCCGGGCCCCTCTGGCGAGGACGCCGACGATGTCGGCAAACCTCGTGATGTCGGATGACCTGTCCCGCGCGAATGCGATGGATCGGCCGATCGTCGGGTCTTATCTGTTCTCTCCGACTTAATCGTCCCCATCGCAGCTCCGCGCGGCCATTTGCGCAATGTAAGGGAGCAACGATGTCTGACGCCAACCATTCAAACCCGATCGAGATCACCGAACCGTCCAGCCTCAACGAGCAGGCTGCGGTGGCGCTTGTGATCGCCGGTGCGCTCGTTGCGGTCGCCGACCGCCGGGTCTCGCCGGTCGAGCGCGACGAGGTGGTCCGCTTCATCAGGGATCGCAAGCTGGCGCCGCACGTCACCGACGACCGGCTGTTCGCAATATTTGATGAACTGGCGGAACGGCTCGAGGAGCCGGACTTTGCAAATGTGGTGATCGATACGCTGCGTCCGGTCTCGGACCTGCCGCTATCGACTCACCTGATGGACCTGTCGGAGCGCGTCGCCGCCGCGGACGAGGATGTGCATCCTCACGAAGTGCAGGCGATCAAGCTGTTGCGCCTGCTGACGCTGGTGTTACCGCGCGCCAAGCAGGTCGGCCCCAATGTCGCGCGCGCCGAACAGCGTGCAGCCTTCGCGGAGTGAGTATGAGTGCAGCTTCAGACGAGCGAAACACGGCCAGCAGCTCCGCCGGCGGCGACGCGCGCCTCGATGCGCTCGTTCATCGGCTGCCGCCCCGTCTCGCCGAGACCGTCACTTATCTGCTGAAACCATCCAGCCGCTGGGTCCGGATTCCCTCCGGCGCGCTGTTCATCGTCGGCGGCGTACTGTCCTTCCTGCCGGTGCTCGGCATCTGGATGCTGCCGCTGGGTCTGGCGCTACTCGCCGAGGACGTGCCTGCGCTGCGCTCGTCCCGTTCAAAGGTCTTCGACTGGATCGAGCGGCGCAAGCCGCATTGGCTTGATCCGTCCGCACCCCAAAAATGATCAGTCATGACTGAATTCATCACCGCAGAGGCGCTGTCCGCGCTACTCCAAGTCGTCCTGATCGACCTCGTGCTCGCCGGCGACAACGCCGTCGTCATCGGCCTTGCCGCCGCCGGCCTGCCCGCCGAGCAGCGCCGACGCACCATCGTGGTCGGTATCGTTGCCGCCACTGCGCTCCGCATCGTCTTTGCCGGGATCGCGACCCAGCTCTTGCAGGTGATCGGCCTGCTGCTCGCGGGCGGCGTGCTGCTGTTGTGGGTGTGCTGGAAGATGTGGCGCGAGCTGCGCGAGCGGGCCGCGCACACGCGCGAGATCGCGTTCAGCCATGGCGGCAGCGCAAGCGCTGCGCCAGCGCCGCGCAAAACCTTTGGCCAGGCGGCGGCGCAGATCGTCGCTGCCGACGTCTCGATGTCGCTCGACAATGTGCTCGCGGTCGCAGGCGCGGCGCGCGAGCATCCCTACATCCTCGCCTTCGGCCTGCTGCTGTCGGTCGCGCTGATGGGCGTTGCTGCCGATCTGCTCGGCCGCGTGCTCCAGAAGCAGCGCTGGATCGCCTATGTCGGCCTCGCCATCATCGTTTACGTCGCCTTCGAGATGATCTATCGCGGCTCGCTCGAGCTTGCGCCGGTCATCGCCAGTCTCTGACCCGACGCTTCTAGTCCGCAATCCGGAGTGATCAATGACGTCTGAACCCAAAGCACCTTCGGCGCTCTCCGCGCCGGAGCCGCAGATCGGGCCGTTTGCCCAACTCATCTTCGGCTCTCGTTGGCTGCAAGTGCCGCTCTATGTCGGCCTCATCATCGCGCAGGCCGTCTATGTGCTGCTGTTCCTGAAAGAGCTCTGGCAGCTGGTCTTGCACTCGTTCGACGCCAGCGAGCAGCAAATCATGCTGATCGTGCTCGGGCTGATCGACGTCGTGATGATCTCGAACCTGCTGGTCATGGTGATCGTCGGCGGCTACGAGACCTTCGTTTCGCGCCTGAACCTAAGCGGCCATCCGGACGAGCCGGAATGGCTGAGCCACGTCAATGCCAGCGTGCTCAAGATCAAGCTCGCGATGGCGATCATCGGCATCTCCTCGATCTCGTTGCTCAGGACCTTCATCGAGGCGGGCAATCTCGGCACCACGCGCAGCAATTTTACCGAGACCGGCGTGATGTGGCAGGTGCTGATCCACCTGACCTTCATCATCTCCGCGGTCGGCATCGCCTGGGTCGACCGTCTCAGCGAGAGCGGGCAGCGCAAGGAGGCCCGTCACGGTTGAGCGGTGCGGTCCGGCCTCTCAGACGTCAACGGGGCGCTCAGAGGCGCCGGCCCCGCGCCAGCGTCTCGGAGGGCGTCTCCCCGAACGTCAACCTGTAGCCCCTCGAGAAATCACCCATGTGCCAGAAGCCGTTGCCGAGTGCTGCGGCCTTGACGCTTACTCCGGCGCTTCCGGTCATGAGCTGGATACGGGTGGACCACAGCCGCTTGAGACGCAGATAATGGTGCAGGCTCACGCCGTGCACCGCGTGCGTCGCGGTCTGGAGGGTGCGCACGGATACGCCGAGCGCGCTGGCGAGCTCGTCGCTGTAGAGCGGTTTGCTGCCGAACAGCACGACGACTTCGTCGAGACGCGCGATCAGTTTGCGGTACTTGTCGAACGATCCGCGTCGCGCGGCCAGCGCCTCGGCTGGCACCAGAGTGGCGTCGAGGCAGGCGAGAAGCGTCTCCTGGATCGGCCGGTTGAGCGCTTCGAACTGCCTGGGATCGTTGCCTCCCGAGGCCAAGCAAAACATGTTCAGGATCGCGGCACGCAGGCGTGCCATCGGCTCGTTTGGCGGACGAAAGAACGCGAGGCCGGTGTCGTAGTCCGCCCAGCCGCGATGGCGCATGTCCGAATTGAAGCGCATCATCAGGTAAGTGTTGGGGTGCTGCTCGACAGACTTGATAGGAACTTTGCCGCGTACGACGCTCACCGTCGCATTGTCGATCTCGCGGCCGTTGCTGATCGAGTGAAAGCAGAACGGGACCACGAGGCCGACGCCATGGTCGGTGCCGACATCGACCTCGAGCCGGCGGGCGAAGGCGCGCTGGAGCACGAAGAGCCCGTCCTGGAGCGGCAGGATGGCGCGGGACAAGGAGAAATCTCGCGGGCGGAGCGGGGTGCTGGTGCCGAGGCCAAGCACCTCGTTGGCGCGAAATTCGCCGAAGTCCGAGAAGCGTTCGATGCCGAGGACTCGCGAAGGCTTCAGCCGGTGGAGCGGCATTTCGGAATCCTGGGGGCATCTGGTTGAGCGGGCTGAGTCCACCGAAAGTATCAGACGGCCGACCATTGGCCCTATTCCGGAAGACTACTGCCAGTTCGTCGACGCCTCATCACGCGACCTGCGGATACGCCGCGTTCTCCCGCCGCTCGCGCTCACCCAATTCGCGCACCAGTTCCTGAAGAAACGACTCGGTGTAGGCGGGCAGGGTACGTTCGGCGCGAACGTAGATGCCGAGATCCGACCACACCGGGCTCCCCGCATTGTCGAGCGGCAGGAAAACGAGCTGGCTGTCGCGCGACAGGCGGCCGATGCCAAGCTGGGTCTGGAACGCAACGCCGACGCCGCGCGCGGCGAGCTCGCGCATCAAGTCGATCGAGTTGGCCTGGATCGCCGGCTCCGGCGTCTCGGAGAGTTGCGCAATCAGCGGCTGAAGCAGGTGATAGATCGACAGCTCCGGCAGCGCGTGGATGACGGGGAAGGCGAGACATTGAGCCAGCGTGACCGTCTTGCGGCGCGCCAGCGGATGCTCGCGCGCGACCACGGCGCCGAGGCGAAACCGCTTCAATGCGACCTGCCGCAAGTCGGGCGGATGCCGGAGCGCCATGGCGATGCCGATATCGGCTTCGCCGCGGCTCAGGGCCTCCAGCACGTCCGATGATCCCTTCACCTCGGTGGTGAAACTGACGCGCCGGGCGCGGCCGCGATGCGAGGCGATCAGGTCCGGCAGCACCGACTCGGTGAGCGACTCGATGCAGGCGATGCTGACGGTGCCGTGCCAGGTGCCGGACAGCGACTGCACATCGGAGCGAAAGCGGTCGAGGTCCTGGAGCACATTCATGACGTGGCGCGCCAGCATCTCGCCGACCGTCGTCAAGGTCAGGCCGCGCGCCGTGCGCTCGAACAAGGGCGATCCAATCTCTTGTTCGAGCTTGAGAATTTGGCGGCTGACCGCGGAGGAGGCGACGTTCAGGACCCGCGCGGCCGCCCGGATCGAGCCGGTGCGGCGGACCGCATGGAAATACTGGATAGAAGGTGAGTGAAATCGCATGGGATCCCCAGCCGGACTATAGCTGTTGCCGAAACGGCATCAACATGTACGAAATTCTCTGCTTTTCGAGAGCGCTGGTTCCACCTAGGTTCGCCGCGGCTTGGCTGGGGCGCCAGGCCTGCGCAACGACGCGCCAGGGGATTTTTGGGTGGACGAGAACATTGTTTGCGAACCCGAGGTCGCGGGCGAACCCGGGGTCGCGCTGGAGACCCGTTTGGTCGATCGCCGTCGCGCGGCCGCCTATGTCGGCGTGACCGCTGGCCGCTTCGAGCAATTGGTGCGCGACAACGTCGTGCCGTCACCGGTCATGGTGGACAACAAGCGGCGCTGGCCTATCGCATTGCTGGATCTCGCGAAGGAAGCGGTCGGAAGCAGCATCCCGTGCCTGCCGCCGGTCACGGCCAATGTCTCCGCTGAGATGCGCCCCTGCGAACGGGACCCTGCACCGCCATCGCGCGAGCTGCCCGACCAGGCCTGGTTCGAGCAGCGCGAGCGGTTCGTTCAGCGCGTCCGCCGATCGCTGCTCTCGGGCAATGAGATCCGTCTGCTGCGCGAGTTCAAGACGCTCAAGCAGAGCCAGATCAGCATGTTCGGCTACTACGGCAGCTTTGAAGCCCTGATGGTGCGCGGCTACATCGTCGAAATCGCGCGCAAGCCGCCGTCGAGCCGTCCGCTGGTGACCTATCGCCTGACCGCGCAAGGCGAGCAGGTGATCTCCGCGCTGAAGGACGAGCCGGTCTTCTGACTGAACGCGGCGATACAATGCGGCATCATCGCACGGCGTGCATCTCCAGAAACGCCTTCACGCCGGTCACATCACCCGTGTCCGACGGCACGTAACCGGGCAGGCTCGCCACCGCTGCACGAAAATCCGCGCTGCGCATGATCTCGAGGATGCGCTGCATCGGCCCGGTGTCCAGGAACGCGCGCTTGCAGACGAAGAAATAATCCTCGGTGAGGATCCGGATGAAATCGAGGCCGAATTGCCGGGCGGCGGCCTCGACGCCAAAACTTGCATCCGCCATGCCGCTTGCGACATAGGCTGCGACCGCGGCATGCGTGAACTCGATCTGCTGCGCGCCGTTGATGCGGCTCTCGTCGATGCCGTGTGCGGCGAGCAGTTGGTCGAACAGCAGGCGCGTGCCGGAATCATGGTCGCGGTTGACGAAGCGCAGCTTGGGCGCGGTGAGATCCTCGATCGATGTGATGCCAAGTGGATTGCCGCGCGCGACCATCAGCCCCATCTCGCGCGTGACAAAGCTGATGACGCGGTCCTCGCGCGGATCGAGCCATTCGCGCGCCGTCTTGATCCCCTGCGCCCGCAGCGCGCCGTGTGGCAAATGCAGGCCGGAGAGGTCGCAGGCGCCCTGCGCCAGCGACACCAGCGAGTTCTGGTTGCTGACATAGCGCAGGTCGACGCCGATGCCGGGCTCGCGGTCGAGGAATTCGCGCAGCTTCGCCACCGCAAAGCCGTGGCTGGCATGGACGCGGATCACCGAAGGCCGCTGCTCGAGAAACGGCTTGATCTCGCTCGCAAGCTCCTGCGCGAGATTTTCGAGTTGGGGCCCGAGCCGCGCCTGCATGCGCTCGCCGGCCCACACCAGCCGCTCGCCGAACGCAGTCAGCTTGGTGCCCTTGCCGCGCTGGGTTTCGACCAGCGGCGTGCCGAAAAACGCCGACCATTGCTCGATCAGATTCCAGACGTGGCGGTAGGAGAGGTGGGCATCGCTGGCCGCGCTTGAGATTTTCCCGGTCTTCCGGATTTCATTGAGGATGCCGAGCATGACCACCGCCGTGCGCGGGCTACCTTCCCGGCGAAACCTCCAAACAGCCTCGATCTCGATTTGAAGCAAGGGCAAGCCTTATGAAGTCTAGTTCATATATGGGGCGTCCATAGGCACAGCATATCATATTTACACCGGCCAACGGGCGCCTAGTCTGGTATACCAGAAGAGGAGGAGATATGATGTCCGTTGCATATGACTTTGCACACTCGCCGGCCACCGAGTTCATGTCCCGGTCGCAGCATCTGCTGATCAATGGCCGCCGCGTCCCCGCAAGCTCCGGGCGCACTTTCAAGTCCCTCAATCCTGCGACCGGGCAAGTCATCGCCACCGTCGCCGAAGGCAACGGGGCCGATGTCGACCATGCGGTCGCCGCCGCGCGGCGGGCGTTCGAAGGCCCGTGGCGGACGATGCGGGCCTCCGGGCGCGGTCAGATCCTGCTGCGCTGGGCGGAGCTGCTCAAGCTGCACGGCGACGAGATCGCCGAGATCGAGTCGATGGATGCGGGCAAGCCGATCTCTGCAACGCTGCGCCAGGATTTTCCGGCGGCCGTCGACACGCTGATCTATTACGCCGGCTGGGCCGACAAGATCAGCGGCGACGTCGTGCCCGTGCGTGACGATGCCCTGACCTACACCGTGCGCGAGCCGGTCGGCGTGGTCGCGGCCATCGTGCCCTGGAATTTCCCGCTGATGATCGGCATGTGGAAGCTCGCGCCGGCGCTGGCCTGCGGCTGCACCGTTGTGATGAAGCCGGCCGAGCTGACCTCGCTGTCGGCGCTACGCATCGCCGAGCTGGCACTTGAAGCCGGCCTGCCGCCCGGCGTCTTCAACGTCGTCACGGGACCCGGCCACGTTGTCGGCGACGCGCTGGTCAATCATCCCGATGTCGACAAGGTCACCTTCACCGGCTCGCCGGGTGTGGGGCGCGGAATCATGAAGGGCGCAGCTGGCAATTTCAAGCGCGTCTCGCTCGAGCTCGGCGGCAAGTCGGCCAATGTCATTTTCGATGATGCCGATCTTGAAGCCGCCTCGAAGGCGGCTGCATCCGGCATCTTCTTCAATGCGGGCCAGGTGTGCTCGGCCGGCTCCCGCGTGCTGGTGCAGGAGAAAGCCTATGACGAAGTCGTCGAGCGACTGGCGGCGCGCGCAAAATCGCTCAGGATCGGCGATCCGCTCGATCGCAAGACGGCGCTCGGGCCGGTGATCTCAGAGAAGCAGATGAAGTCGATCCTCGATTATGTTGACATCGGGCAGAAGGAAGGCGCGACCCTCGTCACCGGCGGTGAGAAGGTCGGCGAGCGCGGCTACTTCATCAGCCCTGCGGTGTTCGCGAATGTCGCGCACGAGATGCGGATCTCGCAGGAGGAGATTTTTGGCCCCGTCGTCAGCGTGATCAAGTTCAGGGACGAGGCCGATGCGCTCAGGATCGCCAACGGCACGGCTTACAGCCTTGCCGCCGGCGTCTGGAGCCGCGACATGGGCAAGCTCCAGCGCTTCGCCAAGCGGGCGCGTGCAGGCACCGTCTGGATGAACACCTATGGCTATACCGACGTGCGGCTGCCTTGGGGCGGCGAACGCGACTCCGGCCTGGGCCGCGAGCACGGCACCGCCGCGATCGACAATTTCACCGAGCCCAAGGCAGTCTGGATGAACTTGGCCGTCTGATACCTCCCGAGCCGGCCAGCCCTGGAGCCTGCCTGATCCGTCCGGTCAGGCGGGTTCCATTTTCACAATCAATAAAATTGTCTGCAATCCGCTCAGCGGCGGCAAACCCTGCGGACAAGAACCGCGCCGCCTTAAACCCGAGCTTTGGAACCGACATGCATCCTTCCCGGAAAGGGTAGGGCATCAGCATGTCGGTTCTCAGAGAGATCGTCGTTGCGGTGGCAGGGGTGTATGCGCTTCTGTTCGCCTGCGACGCATTGTTCGGCTTCGGCGAAGCGCGTTTCGACGACGCTTATTACAGCAGCGCCTTCTATGCGCCGCGGCCAAGGGAATTTCGCTTCGCAGGCGACACGCCGCCGGCGGTCCGCGTCAGCGACGCCTTCGCGCAATTCGCGCCGGGTGAAGCCAAGCCGAACAGGCGTTACTCGTCGCTGACGACGATCATCCGCTAAAGCGCGATGCGATTGGGATGAATCGTCATCGCGCTTTAGGTTGTTTGAGCATGATCTTTTCGGAAAACCGCTGCGCACTTTTCCGGATCATGCTTTAGCGCCTTCACTCCCCCTGGATCCATTCCGCCACGCCGCGCCAGAGCGTGTCGCGGTGCTCGGGGCGAAAGAACCCGAAATGGCCGATCGCCTTGGCGCCGATTTCGGATGGCTTGACCGTCAGCACCTCCGGCTTGGTCGCGACGAATCCGCTCGTGAGCAGCTCGACAGCGGGCCGCGTCGCCCAGGGATCGTCGGAGAAACACAGCGCGCGCAGCTCGCCCTTGTACTTCGCGAAGTTCTCCAGCGCCGGCAATTTTGAATCGAAGAGATAGCGCGGGCTGGAGACCCATTCGGCCCATTGCAGGAAGACGCCCTTGGGCAGGTCCTCGCCGATGCCGGCCCAGCCCGGCGCGTAGCCGAGCGTGTGGACCAGCGGCACGCCGACGAAATTCATGAAGGCATAGACGCGGTATTTCTCCGGCGATGTCATCAGCCGCCAGGTCGCGGCCTGCGAGGCCAGGAGTATGGCGCGCGATATTTCAGTGTTGTTCGCGAGCAGCCCCAGCGCCTGGCCGCCGAAGGAATGGCCGACATAGGCAAACGGCAGCGTGTTGTAGCGCTCACGCATCCAGCGCACCGCCGCGGCGACGTCGAGCGCAGCCCAGTCCGACATCGAGGCCTTGAAGCCGACCAGCGACTTCGGCTGGTTGTATCCGACCATCGCGGGGTGCCGGGAGTCGCCGATGCCGCGATAGTCGTAGGTCAGGACCGCGCAGCCGCGATGGGCGAGGTAGGAGGCAAAGCCGCGATAGATTTTGCGCGGGACGGCGGTCGCCGAATTGATCAGGACGGCATGGCGCTTGGTGCCGCGCGGCAGAAACAGGGTGCCGGTCAGCGCATAGCCGTCGCCTGCCGGGAAGCTGATCTCGTCGATGAAAACGTCGTCGCTTGCGGCGTCCATGGGCAGCCGATGTCCTTGCCGAGTTTCCTCTGGCTTCCAGCAGATGCGAATTCGGCTTTCCCCGCAAGGGTTTGCAGTGCGAAATGGATTTACAACTGGCGGCCGGTGGCCAGCCTGTGTATAAGGCGGCCCTCGCAACCCACAGATCAGGTTGCACTTTTTGCTTCACGGAGAGATTGCGATGTCCGAGCGGTGGACGCCCGAGTCCTGGCGCAGCAAGCCGGTGCTACAGGTGCCCGACTATCCCGACGCCAAGGCGCTGGCCGATGTCGAGGCGCAGCTTGCGACCTTTCCGCCGCTGGTGTTCGCGGGCGAGGCGCGCAACCTGAAGAGGGCGCTGGCGCGCGTTGCGGCCGGCGAAGCCTTCCTGCTCCAGGGCGGCGACTGCGCCGAGAGCTTTGCCGAGCACGGCGCCAACAACATCCGCGACTTTTTCCGTGTGCTGCTCCAGATGGCGGTGGTGCTGACCTATGCCGGCGCAGTGCCCGTCGTGAAGGTCGGCCGCATCGCTGGCCAGTTCGCCAAGCCGCGCTCCTCGCCGACCGAGAAGCTCGACGGCGTCGAGCTGCCGAGCTATCGCGGCGACATCGTCAACGACATCGCCTTCACGAAGGAAGCGCGCGTGCCGGATCCGCAGCGCCAGCTGATGGCGTATCGGCAGTCGGCGGCGACGCTGAATTTGTTGCGCGCCTTCGCCACCGGCGGCTTCGCCAATCTCGGCAGCGTGCATCAGTGGATGCTCGGCTTCCTGAAGGATAGCCCGCAATCCCGCCGCTACAAGGAGCTCGCCGACCGCATCTCGGACGCGCTGAACTTCATGCAGGCCTGCGGCCTCAACCTGGAGAGCCATCCCGAGCTGCGCGCCACTGATTTCTACACCAGCCACGAGGCGCTGCTGCTCGGCTACGAGCAGGCCATGACCCGGGTCGATTCCACCACCGGCGACTGGTACGCGACATCAGGCCACATGATCTGGATCGGCGACCGCACTCGTCAGCTCGATCACGGCCATATCGAGTATTTCCGCGGCATCAAGAACCCGATCGGGCTGAAGTGCGGTCCGTCGCTGAAGGCCGACGAGCTGTTGAAGCTGATCGACGTGCTCAATCCCGACAACGAGCCCGGCCGGCTGACGCTAATCGGCCGCTTCGGGTCCGACAAGGTCGGCGAGCACCTGCCGAACCTGATCCGCGCCGTGAAGCGCGAGGGCAGGATGGTGGTCTGGTCCTGCGACCCCATGCACGGCAACACCATCACCTCCACGTCAGGCTACAAGACGCGGCCGTTCGACCGCATCCTGTCGGAGGTGAAGTCGTTCTTCGCGATCCACGCGGCCGAAGGCACTCATGCCGGCGGCGTGCATCTGGAGATGACCGGCCAGAACGTCACCGAGTGCCTCGGCGGCGCCCGCGCCATCACGGATGAGGATCTCAACGACCGCTACCACACGGTCTGCGATCCCCGCCTCAACGCCGAGCAATCGATCGACATGGCTTTCCTGGTCGCGGAGCTGCTGAAGCAGGAACGCGCCGGCAAGGTCAGGCCGATGCCGGCCGTTGCGGGGCTCTAAGACCTTGCTGCGGATATGGAAGGCCACGATCAATTCCCGCAACGGTCTGGCCTTTGCGTTCCGCTCGGAGCAGGCCGTCCGCGAGGAGATCGTTGCGCTCCTGCTGTCGCTGCCGATCGCGTGGTTCATCAGTTCGACCGCGATACGCGCCGTCGAACTGGTGTGTGCGGTCGCTTTCGTGCTGGTGGTCGAGCTGCTCAACACCGCGATCGAGAAGCTCGCCGACCGCCTGACCATGGATCACGACAAGCAGATCGGCCGGGTCAAGGACATGGGCTCGGCCGCCGTCGGCGTCGCGCTGCTGATGGCCGGCGCGTTCTGGATCTTCGCCATCGTCGAGCGGTTGGGCTTCGTGTAGCCACAGGATCGGAAAAAGGCGGCCATGACCGAACGTCTCGACGAATTCGCGGTCACGCTCGCGCAGCTCGATCCGACCATGGGCGACATCGACGGCAATGCCGCGAAAGCGCGCGCCGCGCGCGCGCAGGCCGCTTCCGACGGCGCCGATCTCGTGCTGTTTCCGGAATTATTCATCGCCGGCTATCCGCCGGAAGACCTCGTGCAGAAGCCGGCTTTCCAGGCCGCTTGCCGCGCCGCGATCGAAGCGCTGGCGCGCGAGACCGCCGATGGCGGCCCGGCGATGCTGGTCGGCACGCCCTGGGTCGAGGATAACAGGCTCTACAATGCCTGCGCACTGCTCGATGGCGGCCTCATCGCCGCGCTGCGCTTCAAATGCAATTTGCCGAACTACGGCGTGTTCGACGAGAAGCGGCTGTTTGCGCGCGGACCTGCGTCAGGTCCCGTGACCGTGCGCGGCGTGCGGATCGGCGTGCCGATCTGCGAGGATATCTGGCTGGAGGAGTCCGAGGACTACGAGAACGTGGTGGAGACTCTCGCGGAGACCGGCGCCGAGATCATCCTGGTGCCGAACGGCTCGCCCTACGCCCGCGACAAGAACGATGTGCGCCTGTCGGTCGCGGTGGCGCGGGTGACTGAGAGCGGTCTCCCGCTGGTCTATCTCAACCAGATCTGCGGCCAGGACGAGCTGGTGTTCGACGGCGCCTCCTTCGCGCTCAATGGCGACTTGTCGCTTGCAGCTCAACTGCCGGCGTTCGAGGAGAGCATCACCACGCTGCGATTCACCAAAAATGGCGACGATTGGCGCTGCACGGGCCCGATCGCCGAACAGCCCGAGGGCGACCACGCCGATTACGCAGCTTGCGTGCTCGGCCTGCGCGATTATGTCACCAAGAACGGCTTTCCCGGCGTGCTGCTCGGTATCTCCGGCGGCATCGATTCTGCGCTGTGCGCGGCGATCGCCGTCGATGCGCTGGGCGCCGATCAGGTGCACGGCGTGATGCTGCCTTATCGCTACACCGCGCCGAGCTCGATTGCGGACGCCGGCGAACTCGCCGGGCACTTGGGGATCCGCTACGAGGTCCTGCCGATCGCGGAGGCGGTGAACGGGTTCGAGACCATCCTCTCGGGCATCTTCAAGAATCTTCCGGCTGATATCACCGAGGAAAATCTTCAGGCCCGCACCCGCGGCACGCTGCTGATGGCGATCTCCAACAAGACCGGGCTGATGGTGGTGACCACCGGTAACAAGTCGGAAATGTCGGTTGGCTACGCCACGCTCTATGGCGACATGAACGGCGGCTTCAATCCGATCAAGGACATCTACAAGACGCAGGTGTTCCGGCTGGCGGCACTGCGCAATGCCTGGAAGCCCGACGGCGCGCTCGGGCCTGCGGGCGAGGTCATCCCGCCCGACATCATCACGCGTCCGCCGACGGCGGAGCTGCGCGAGAACCAGACCGACCAGGATTCGCTGCCGCCTTACGACGTGCTCGATGCCATCCTCGTGCGTCTGATCGAGCGCGAGGAGCCGCTCGACCAGATCATCGCCGCCGGCTTCGACCGTGAGACGGTGGTGCACATCGACCATCTGCTCAACGTCGCCGAATACAAGCGCCGCCAGGCCGCGCCGGGCGTGAAGGTGACGCGCAGGAATTTCGGCCGCGACCGCCGCTATCCCATCACCAACCGTTTTCGCGACAAAGGCGAGCCACTGCCCGCGCCGGACGAGACACTGGTCTCGCGCGCCAACGGCGCCTCGATCGACGCGTTCGAGGGGTAAAGGTTACTGAGTTCACAGAAACTGGTGTGGCGAGGCAGGCGGTCTCGCCACCCACTCCACTGTCATCATCCGCGAAGGCGGATGATCCAGTACTCCGCGGCGAGCGTTGTGAAAACCAATCCGCGCCGCGGAGTACTGGATGCCCCGTCTTCGCGGGGCATGACAGCAAAAGGCAGCTTACTTCTGCTGCTGCGGCAGGAAGCTCGGCCCGACCGAGCGGATCGGCTTGTTCTCGGAGGACGTCGTCGCCGTGCCGGTGTCCGCAGGCGGCGTTGCAGCCGGTGCGGTGGCGGTCGTCGGCGCCGGGGCAGTGCCCTTCTTCGCAGTGGTCGCGGGCGTGCCCTTGGTGAGCTGACGCTGCTGCATCTTCTTGGCGCTCTCCTCGGTGACGATGATGTCACCCTGCTGCTCGGCGGCGGCCTTGTCGTCGACCGATTTCAGCGCGTCGGCCCAGCTCTGGCCTGCGGCCTTGCAGGAGCAGGACGGATTGAACTCGCTGCGGAATTTAAACGCGTTTGGCAAAGCCGAATAGGGCTGCCCGCTGACGGAGACCGCGGAGTTCATGTCCTCGCCGGGATTGCGATAGGTGTAGAGCGAGGCTTCGGCCGCCGGACATAGCGCCTTGCAGCTCTTCTCGTCGTCGGGGAAGCGCGCCGGCACCGTCGCAAACGAGACCGGGAAGTAGGCGCCGTCGCAGGTGCGCACGCACACTGTGCGGTAGGTGCCGGATTGCGGACCGAGGTCGGAGGGCGGTACTCCCTGCGGATTGGCGTTGTTGCCGCCGCCGAACAGATTGCTCAGGAAGTTGCCGCCCTGCGACTGCGCGGCGTTGGCATATTGCGGGCCGCAATTGTTCTGCGCGAGCGCCATCAGCACCGAGCGGCGCTGGCTGTCGCGCTCCGGGCTGAAGCCGCCGGGGCCGCCGCCGCGCAAGCGCTCGAGATTGCCGGTGATCTGATCCAGATTGGCGCGCATCTGCTGGATCTGGGTGTTGACTGGGCCGCATTGCGCCGACTGGCCGTTGAACAGCGAGAAGAAGCCGGAGGAATCGCAGCCCATGCGCTTGGCCTGCATGGTGACGCGGTCGAGCTCGGCCTGCTGGCGCGTGGCCGATTCCTGGTAGCGGCGGATCTGGTCGTCGCGCGCGGGATCGCCGCTCGCCCCGCGATCGAGTCCGGCGAGCTGTCCTTCCAGCCGCGCGCACATCGGGTTCGGTCCAAGCCCGCCTTGGGCCGGCGGTGGCGGCGGACCGGGCGGGCCGGCCTGCGCGAAAGCGCCGGTGGCGAGCACGGCTGCGCTCAAGAGCACGGTGCAGGCAAGGAGGAAGCGAGGACGGGAGAGAGACAAAAATTCAGGCATATCCGCCATTCTAGCGAGGTCGCGGCCCAGCATGACTTGGGGGGCCGAAGCGCGCCCTCCAATAGCCGCTTCCTGCGGCATCGTCACGTCGTTTTGGGGCCAAAGACTGGGTCTAAGATCCGCCAGTTCCGAGGGAATTCAACGCTGGCAGGTGATTGCGACATATTCGTCGCAATGGCCATGAGAGCAGTTTGCGCCGGATTTGGGGACGGAGCCGGTAATTTCGTCGGGATCGACACGGCGATAGGCCGAGGCCTGGGCAAAATCACGCGACTGGCAGTAGGTGCGCGCGACCTGCGCGCCACATTTGTCGCCCTTGGCCAGGCACTGGTCGACGCCGTAGCCGTCGGCCTGGTTGGCGATGATGAAGACGCGGGTCTCGGCGAATGCGGCGCTTGCCGCGACGATGGAGGCACAGGAGACGAGCGCGAACAGGGACCGCATAGGTAGCACCGGGGCTTAAGGGAACCGCCAGCTTCCGAATAAACTCAAAAGGTTAAGGATGATGAATCATCATGGCAGGACGCGCCGCTTTGCGGAGATAAGACGGCATTTTCGCGGCTCCCTTGACGCAAGGGCCCTTCGTGGCCCATATGTTGCCGCATGAACGGTCTCCTCGCCATTTGCGCCATTTGCCGCGAGATTACGAGCTAGCGATTCGCTGGCTGGAGCCGTCTTTTCTCAAAAACATTGAGAGCACTGGACGCCCGGCCAACAGCCGACGGGTATCCATATGGAATTGCGTCTTTACGATACGCTGACGAAGGAGAAGCGGCCATTCGTGCCGCTCGATGCGAACAACGTCCGCATGTATGTCTGCGGACCGACCGTCTACGACTTCGCCCATATCGGCAATGCGCGACCGGTGATCGTGTTCGACGTGCTGTTTCGCCTGCTGCGCCATCTCTATGGCGAGGCGCATGTCAAATATGTCCGCAACATCACCGACGTCGACGACAAGATCAACGACCGTGCCGCGCGCGATTTTCCCGGCCTGCCGCTGAACGAGGCGATCCGCAAGGTCACCGAGCAGACCGGCAAGCAGTTTCACGCCGACGTCGACGCACTCGGCGCGCTCCGGCCGAGCGTCGAGCCGCGCGCGACCGAGCATATCGGCGAGATGCGCGAGATCATCGAAATGCTCGTCGCCGGCGGCTTTGCCTATGCCGCCGAGGACCACGTGCTGTTCTCGCCGCAGGTGATGAACGCGGCCAATTCAGAGCTGCCGCGCTACGGCGCGCTGTCGAAGCGTTCGCTCGATGAGATGATCGCCGGCGCGCGCGTCGATGTCGCGCCCTACAAGCGCGATGCGACCGACTTCGTGCTATGGAAGCCCTCGAAGCCCGGCGAGCCGTCATGGCCGTCGCCGGCCGGCATCGCCGCGCAGGGGCGCCCGGGCTGGCACGTCGAGTGCTCGGCCATGGCCTGGAAGCATCTCGGCGAATATTTCGACATCCACGGCGGCGGTATCGATCTCGTGTTTCCACATCACGAGAACGAGGTCGCGCAGACCTGCTGCGCCTTCCACCGGGAGCGCATGGCGAACTACTGGATGCACAACGGCTTCCTCCAGGTCGAGAGCGAGAAGATGTCGAAGTCGCTCGGCAACTTCGTCACCATCCACGAATTGCTCGCGGACTGGCCTGGTGAAGTGCTGCGCCTGAACATGCTGAAGACGCACTACCGTTCGCCGATCGACTGGACCATGAAGTCGCTGGAGGAGAGCGCCAGGACGCTCGACGATTGGTATCGGGTAGCGGCCGACGTCGAGCCCGGCAAGCCGGCTGTATCCGTGGTCGAGCCGTTGCTCGACGACCTCAACACGCCCCTGACGATCGCGGCGCTGCATGGGCTGCGCAACGCGTCCGACGCCGGTGGCCTGGCCGCGTCGCTGCGTCTGCTCGGCTTCCTCTCCGAGAGCGCTGCGCAGTGGGAAGGGCGCAAGCAGCAGGCGAGCGGCATCGATGCCAAGGACGTCGAGCGCCTGATCTCGGAGCGGACCGCCGCACGTGCGCGCAAGGATTTTAGGGAGTCCGACCGGATCCGCGACGAGCTTGCCGCCAAGGGCGTCGTTCTGAAGGACGGCAAGGATGCCGGCGGCAAGCCGGTGACGACATGGGAGCTCGCGTGATGGCTCAGGCGTTCCCAAAGCCTGGCTTGCGGCCCTTCCTGCCGGCCGATGTGCCGGTCCTCGCCGCGATCTTCGCCGCCAGCATCGAGGAATTGACCGGCGACGACTACAGCGAGGCGCAGCAGCAAGCCTGGATGGCGGCGGCCGAAAGCGAAGAGTTCGGCAAGCGGCTCGCTGCCGACCTGACGCTGATCGCGACGCTGGAGGGCTCGCCCGTGGGGTTTGCGTCGCTGCGCGGCACCGATCACATCCGTATGCTTTATGTGCATCCGGCCGTGGTCGGGCAGGGCATCGCCACCATCCTGCTCGACGCGCTGGAAAAGCTCGCCGGCGGGCGTGGCGCAACCAGCCTGACGGTTGACGCCAGCGACACCGCGGAAAGCTTCTTCGCCAAGCGCGGCTACACCGCCAAGCAGCGCAACACCGTCACCATCAACGGCGAGTGGCTCGCCAACACCACCATGCAGAAGACGCTCGGAGCAGCGCAATGAGCAAGCAGCGTCTCTATCTGTTCGACACCACGCTGCGCGACGGCGCGCAGACCAATGGTGTCGATTTCACGCTGGCCGACAAGCGGGTCATAGCCGCCCTGCTGGACGAGCTCGGCATCGACTATGTCGAAGGCGGCTATCCCGGCGCCAATCCGACCGATACGGAGTTTTTCGGCACCAAGCCGAAGCTCAATCATGCGCGCTTCACTGCCTTCGGCATGACGCGGCGGGCCGGGCGATCGGTCTCCAACGATCCCGGCGTCGCCGGTCTCCTGGAAGCGAAGGCCGATGCGATCTGCTTCGTGGCAAAGTCCTCGGCCTATCAGGTGCGGGTGGCGCTGGAGACGACGAAGGAGGAAAACCTCGCTTCCATTCGTGACAGCGTTGCGGCAGCAAAGGCCGCCGGCCGTGAGGTGATGCTCGACTGCGAGCATTTCTTCGACGGCTACAAGGAAGACCCCAGCTTCGCGCTCGCCTGCGCCAAAGCCGCCTATGAGGCCGGCGCGCGCTGGGTCGTGCTGTGCGACACCAATGGCGGCACCATGCCGAACGAGGTCGAAGCCATCGTCACCGAGGTGACAAAACACATCCCCGGCGATCACATCGGCATCCACGCCCATAACGACACCGAGCAGGCGGTGGCGAACTCGCTCGCCGCGGTGCGCGCCGGTGCGCGGCAAATCCAGGGCACGCTGAACGGCCTCGGCGAGCGCTGCGGCAATGCCAATCTCTGCTCGCTGATCCCGACACTCAAGCTGAAGCAGGAATTTGCCGACGCCTTCGAGATCAGCGTCACGCCGGAGAAGCTGGCGACCCTGGTCAAAGTCTCGCGTACGCTGGACGACATGCTCAATCGCGCGCCGAACCGGCATGCGGCTTACGTCGGCGAGAGCGCCTTCGTCACCAAGACCGGCATCCATGCCTCCGCCGTGATGAAGGATCCGCAGACCTATGAGCATGTGTTGCCGGAATTGGTCGGCAATCACCGCAAGGTGCTGGTGTCCGATCAGGCCGGCCGCTCCAACGTCATCGCCGAGCTCGACCGCGCCGGCATCGCTTACGAGAAGAGCGACCCGAAGCTGACGCGGCTGGTCGAGGAATTGAAGGAGCGCGAGGCGGCGGGCTACGCCTATGAATCCGCCAACGCGTCGTTCGATCTGCTGGCGCGGCGCACGCTCGGCAAGGTGCCGCAATATTTCGAGGTCGAGCAGTTCGATGTCAATGTCGAGCAGCGCTACAACGCGCTCGGCGAGCGCGTCACCGTCGCCTTGGCCGTGGTCAAGGTCGACGTCGCCGGCGAGCACCTGATCTCGGCGGCCGAAGGTAACGGTCCCGTCAATGCGCTCGACGTGGCGCTGCGGAAGGACCTCGGCAAGTATCAGAAATACATCGAGGGCCTGAAGCTGATCGACTACCGCGTGCGTATCCTGAATGGCGGCACCGGCGCGGTCACGCGCGTCCTGATCGAGAGCGAGGACGAGAACGGCGATATTTGGACCACGGTCGGCGTGTCGCCGAACATCATCGACGCCTCGTTCCAGGCGCTGATGGATTCGGTGATCTACAAGCTCGTGAAGTCGGGCGCGCCGGCGTAAGCAAAGATGTAGCCCGGATGAGCGAAGCGATATCCGGGACAGTATGTGCCGCATCGATAGCTTTTCCCGGATGTCGCTTCGCTCATCCGGGCTACGGACGATGGAGGAGGCGCAGACATGATCGACCACATCTCCGTCGGCGTCAGCGATCTCGACCGCTCTGCAAAATTCTACGAAGCAATTCTCGCCACACTCGGGCTCGCGCGGCTCGTCACGCGGCCGCGGACGATCGGCTTCGGCAAGGCCTATCCGGAATTCTGGATCAATTTGCGCGAGGGCATGCCGCGCGTGCCACCGGAGAGCGGCATACACATCTGCCTGCGCGCGAAAGCGACCAGCGAGGTCGATGCGTTTCATGCCGCAGCACTCCTGGCCGGCGGTGCATCCGACGGCGCGCCGGGCATCCGCCCGCACGACCGCGTGCGCTACTATGCGGCCTTCATCATTGATCCCGATGGCAACCGGATCGAGGCGGTGACGTTTCCGACTGAGTAGCTCTCAGAGCTTGCGGGCCACTTCCGGGGCGAGCTGCTTTTCCGCGTCGGCAATCTGTGCCGCCGCCGCCTTCAGCTTCGGCAGAATCTCCTCGACGCGATCGGCCTTGAGGATGTCGACCGAGAGGCCGGCGCGGATGAACTCCGTCTGGCGCATGTGCGACAGCAGCGAGAACAGCGGCTCCCAGAAATTGTCGATATTGGCGAGCAGCACGGGCTTGGCGTGACGGCCGAGCTGCTTCCAGGTCAACTGCTCGACCAACTCCTCCAGCGTGCCGACGCCGCCCGGCAGCGCCACGAAGGCGTCGGACCGCTCGAACATCAGCCGCTTGCGCTCGTGCATGTCGGGGGTGACGATCATCTCCTGCACCCGGGTCAGCGCGTTCTCGCGCAACCGCAGAAAATCAGGGATGATGCCGGTGACGGTGCCGCCGTGATCGAGCACGGAGGTCGCGACCGCGCCCATCAGTCCAAGCGAACCGCCGCCATAGACCAGGCGGATGTTGTTCTCGGCGAGCGCCTTGCCGAACGCCTTGGCGCCTTCGGTGAAGTGGGGATTGGTTCCGGGACCGGAGCCGCAATAGACACAGACGGTTTTGATCGTGCTCATTGGTGCCATGATGCATTGCAGCGAAGGGGCGTCAAGCCCAATTGGTGATTCGGGGCTGTCGGAAAATCTACTGGTAAATGACGACAAACAATCGAAGATTCGCCATCTGGCGGGGTGCGCCGGCATCGGGAAGTCTCTATATGACGGGCGAAAATCGTTAATCGCAACGCGGCCCGCATCCGGCGGGCCTTCAGGCTTTTTTGATGGACCAACCTCAATCGTTCGACGGCGCCGACGTTCCTGATCCTGCCGGCGGACCGCTGGAGCGGGCCACCTTGATGGGCACGCTGGCGCATCTGTGGCCCTATATCTGGCCCGGCGACCGTTTCGACCTGAAGATGCGCGTGGTCTGGTCGATGGTGCTGCTGCTCGCCGCCAAGCTGATCACGCTGACGGTGCCGTTCAGCTTCAAATGGGCGACGGACGCACTGACCGGCGCCAATACCGCGCCGGTGCAGGCGGACAACTGGCAGCTCTGGGTGATCGCATCGCCCCTGCTGCTGACGGCGAGCTACGGCGCGATGCGCATCGTGATGGCGGTGCTGACGCAATGGCGCGACGGAATTTTTGCGCGCGTCGCCATGCACGCGGTGCGCAAGCTCGCCACCATCACTTTCATCCACATGCACGAGCTCTCGCTGCGTTTCCATCTGGAGCGCAAGACCGGCGGCCTGACGCGCGTGCTGGAGCGCGGCCGCGAGGGCATCGAGGTCATCGTGCGCATGGTTATCCTCCAGCTGATCCCGACCATCGTCGAGGTCTCGCTGCTGATGGCGGTGCTGCTCTGGCAGTTCGACTGGCGCTACGTGCTCGCGACCCTCATCACCGTCGCAGTCTACATGTACTACACCTACGTCGCGACCGAGTGGCGGATCGGCATCCGCCGCAAGATGAACGATTCCGACACCGAGGCGAATACCAAGGCGATCGACTCGCTGCTCAACTACGAAACCGTGAAATATTTCAGTGCCGAGGCCCGCGAGGCGCAGCGCTACGACCGTTCGGTCGCGCGCTACGAGGAGTCAAGCGTCCACGCCTATACTTCGCTCGCCGTGCTCAACACCGGCCAGGCGGTGATCTTCACGCTCGGGCTGACTGCGACCATGCTGATGTGCGCGATCGGCGTGCGCAACGGGACCAACACGGTTGGCGATTTCGTGCTGGTCAACGCCATGATGATCCAGCTCTACCAGCCGCTGAATTTCATGGGCATGGTCTACCGCGAGATCAAGCAGGCGATCATCGACATCGAGAAGATGTTCAACGTGCTCGGCCGCGAGGCCGAGATCAAGGATGCGCCGAATGCGAAGCCGCTGGTCGTCTCCGCAGGCGCCGTGCGCTTCGAGGATGTGCGCTTTTCCTATGAGACGGCGCGGCCGATCCTCAAGGGCATCAGCTTCGAGGTGCCGGCCGGCAAGACGGTCGCGATCGTCGGGCCCTCCGGCGCCGGCAAGTCGACCATCTCACGACTTCTGTTCCGCCTTTACGACATCTCCGGCGGAAAGATTTTGATCGACGGCCAGGACATCCGCGAGATCACGCAAGCATCGCTGCGCGCCTCGATCGGCATGGTGCCGCAGGACACCGTGCTGTTCAACGACACCATCCGCTACAACATCCGCTACGGCCGCTGGGACGCCAGCGATGCCGAGGTCGAGCAGGCGGCGCGGCTGGCGCAGATCGACCACTTCATCCGCATGGCGCCGAAGGGGTATGAGACTCAGGTCGGCGAGCGCGGCCTGAAGCTGTCCGGCGGCGAGAAGCAGCGCGTCGCGATCGCGCGCACCGTGCTGAAGGCGCCGCCGATTCTGGTGCTGGACGAGGCGACCTCCGCGCTCGATACCCATACCGAGCACGAAATCCAGGGCGCACTCGAACGCGTCGCCAAGAACCGCACCTCGCTCGTGATCGCGCACCGGCTCTCGACCATCGTCGGCGCCGACGAGATCATCGTGCTGGACCAGGGCCGGATCGCCGAGCGCGGTACCCACGCAAATCTGCTGGCGCAGGGCGGCCTCTATGCCAGCATGTGGAACAGGCAGCGCGAGGCCGAGGCGGCGCGCGAGAAACTGGCCAGGATGGCCGACAGCAGCGAGGCGCCCAACCGGGAGCCACCGCCGGTCAAGGACGTCCTCACGACGCCTGCAGCTGCGGAGTGACCTTGTCTCCGGTCCCAACTCTGGCCTAAACAACCCCGGTGCGCGAGACGACCCCGCGCCATCAACCCTTGAGCGGCAGATAACGATGTCCATTCTCGATTCGATCCAGCGTCAGATTCCGCCGATCCACAAGGAGGGCTATCCCTTCATCGGCGGCTTTGCGCTGGCTAGCCTGGTGCTGTTCTGGCTGTGGTCGCCCCTGGGGTGGATCGGTACCGCGCTCACGGTGTGGTGCACGCTGTTCTTCCGCGACCCTGTAAGGGTGACGCCGGTGCGCGAGGGGCTCGTGGTGTCGCCGGCCGACGGCCGCGTGTCGATGATCACCATGGCGTTGCCGCCGGCCGAGCTCGGGCTCGGCGACCGGCCGCTGCCGCGCATTTCGGTCTTCATGAGCGTGTTCAATTGCCATGTGAACCGCAGCCCTGTGGCGGGCAGGGTGGACCGCATCGCCTACCGGCCCGGCCTTTTCATCAATGCCGAGCTCGACAAGGCGAGCGAGGACAATGAGCGCAATTCGCTGGTGATCTCGACGCCTACGGCACGGATCGGCGTGGTCCAGATCGCAGGCCTGGTCGCCAAGCGCATCGTCTGCTTCGTCCGGGAAGGGCAGGCGGTCGGGGCCGGCGAGCGCTTCGGCCTGATCCGCTTCGGCTCGCGGCTCGACGTCTATCTCCCGGCCGGCACCAAGGCGCTGGTCTCGGAAGGGCAGACCGCGATCGCCGGCGAGACGATCCTGGCCGACCTTGCCGCTGATGACCCGAACCGCGCTTATCGGGCCAATTAACCATTAAGTCGGTGCATGAGGGCGTTCCGCCGCAATGGCGGAAGGGAAAGCGGCTTGCTATATCTCGCCTTATGGTGAGGACGAGCCAATGACGCCCTATGATTTCAAAGATCCCGACGTGCGCCGCCGGCGGTTCCGCCCGATCCCGGTGCGCATGCTGGTGCCCAACGTCATCACGCTGCTAGCGATCTGCGCCGGCCTGACGGCGATCCGGCTGTCGATCGAAGGGCGGATGTCGCTCGCGGTCTACGCCATCGTGTTCGCGGCCGCGCTTGACGGCATCGACGGCCGCGTCGCGCGGATGATCAAGGGACAGTCGAAATTCGGCGCCGAGCTCGACAGCCTTGCCGACTTCGTCAATTTCGGCGTGGCGCCTGGCTTGATGCTGTATTTCTGGCAGTTGCATGAGCTGGGTAATGCGGGCTGGATCGCCGCGATGGTGTTCGCGATCTCCGGCGGCCTGCGGCTCGCGCGCTTCAACGCCACCATGGACGACCCCAACAAGCCGGCCTTCGCGGCCAATTTCTTCACCGGCGTGCCGGCGCCCGCCGGCGCGATCACGGTGCTGCTGCCGATCTACGTGGCGTTCCTCGATCTCGGTCGCTGGCCCGCGGCGGTGACGGCCGGCTATACGCTGCTGATCGCCTTCCTGATGGTGTCGCGCCTGCCGGTGTTCTCCGGCAAGACCATGCGCATGCGGGTGCCGCCCGAGCTCGTGCTACCGGCGTTCGTCGCGGTGATCTTCTTCATCGCGCTGGTGATCGCCTATCCCTGGCACCTGCTCTCGATCGGCACGGTGCTGTATCTCCTGGGCCTGCCGCTCGGCTACAAATCCTACCGCGACCAGGCGCGCGCGGTGGAGGTTGCAGCGCCATCGGGAGGCGAGGTCACGGCGCCGCCATCATCTTCGGCGCTGACGGCGAACCCACCCGAGCCGCCGCGCGACGACCGGCCCGATCGGCTGCACTGAGCGGCGACACGCGGATATCTGCCATGAGCGCGCCCTGAGTTGGGTCCGCGCCCGATCTCGGCTATATCGCCCTGTGCCGGCGGCATCGCGCAAACAGCCGTCGCCAATCTGGGAGAGAACGCCGTGACGAATTCCGCGACCGGGCGGCTGCCCGCTTCCGTCCTCGAAGCGCTGGGCCGCTATGACACGCCGACGATTTGCAACGCCATGGAAATCGTGGCGCCCGAGCGCCGGCTGATCGGCTACACCACCAAGCAGCTCGTCTGCCCGTTTCCCGACCTGCCGCCGATCGTCGGCTACGCCCGCACGGTTGCGATCCGCTCGGTCCTGAAGTCCTCGCTGCCTGCGGAAGAGCAGTCCAGGCGCCGCATCGACTATTACGAATATGTCGGCACCGGCCACGGTCCGCGCATCTCGGTGATCCAGGACATCGACGGACCCGACGTCGGCTACGGCGCGTTCTGGGGCGAGGTGCAGAGCAACGTACACAAGGCGCTCGGCTGCCTCGGCGTCATCACCGACGGCTCGATCCGCGACATCCCGCAATGGGCGCCCGGCTTCCAGGCGCTCGCCGGCTCGATCGGCCCGTCGCATGCCTGGGTGCATGCGGAAAGCTTCGGCGGCGAGGTGCGGGTGGCCGGGATGACCGTGAAGTCCGACGACCTGATCCACGCCGACCAGCACGGCGCGATCGTGATCCCGCTCGACGTTGCTGCAAAACTTCCCGAGGCCGCCGAACTGTGCGGCCGTCGCGAGACGCCGATCCTGGAGATCGCCCGCAGCCCCGACTTCTCGCTGGAGAAGCTGAAGGCCGCGCTGAAGCGCTCGGCGGAAATCCACTGACGGCGTGATTGAACGATTTAGGGCTGCGACGCCGGTCGTGGGCTGCCCTGTTCCGCCAAGAACAGGGCGGCCTGATCCGGCTCGCCGAACATCGCGGCGGCGCATCCGATCAAGGTGAAGCCGCCGGCCAAATCCCACAGCGTGATGTCTTGCGCATTGTCGGGGACCTGAAGCAGGCGCGCTGCGATCACGGCAAAGATGGCTTCGGCAAAGAGCAGGATGCTGAACGCCGGCAGGACGAGCTCCGGTTCAAGCAGGTGGAGCGCCAGCACCGCGGGAAGCGCGATGAGCAGGCTGAACAGTGTCACCATTGCGATGGCTCCGGCCATGAGCATGCCGCAGGGCTACAGAATACTGCATGATCCCTCGTCGCCGATGTGGCGCAGGGCCGCAGCGGAGGCGCACAATGAAGATGCATGACAAGACGGTCCTGATCACCGGCTCGACCGACGGCGTCGGCCGTTACGTCGCTCGCCGGCTGGCCGAAGGCGGTGCAAGGGTTCTGATCCACGGCCGCGACGCCGCGCGCGCAAAGACGCTGATCGACGAAATCGTGAAGGCCGGCCACGCCGCGCCTGCCTTTTATCAAGCCGACCTGTCGTCGATTTCAGGCACGCGCGCGCTCGCCGCGGCCGTGATCCGCGATCACCGGCGTCTCGATGTATTCGTCAGCAATGCGGGCATCGGTTCGCAAAACGACGGTCCGCAGCGGCAGGTCAGCGGCGACGGTCACGAACTGCGCTTCGCCGTGAACTATCTCTCGGGCTTCCTGCTGGCTCATCTGCTGCTGCCACTGCTGCAAACCGCGGCGCCGTCGCGCATCGTCAACGTCGCCTCGCTCGGCCAGCATCCGATCGATTTCGATGATGTCATGATCACGAAGGGCTACAGCGGCTCGCGCGCCTATGCGCAGAGCAAGCTCGCGCAGATCATGTTCACGGTCGACCTTGCGGAAGAGCTCAGGGCCACCGGCATCACCGTGAACTCGCTGCACCCGGCGACGTACATGAATACCACGATGGTGCGTGCCGGCGGCATCGCGCCGATCTCGACGGTGGAGCAGGGCGGCGCGGCGATCCTGCACCTGGTCGAGGGCGACGACGTTGCTGGCAAGAGCGGCCTGTTCTTCAACGGCATGAACGAGGCGCGCGCCAATTCGCAGGCCTATGATGCCGATGCACGCAAGCGCCTGCGCGCGCTCAGCCTGGAGCTGACGGGCCTGTCTGCCCTAGCGCGGCCCCATCATGGTTAGCAAAGAGTTGAGATTCCGTCGGCTGTCGGCAAGGCCAGCGCGCGCCGTGCGTTCGTGCCACGCTGTCCAGACTTAACCTTTACGCGTCTTTAATCGCGGCTCACTAGGGTTTCCGATGCGGTTCGGGGTTGGACTGCGCCACCGGCCAGGACGGCCGTTGTTGCGTTCGCGTTGGAGTCTCCCATGGATATCATGACGAGCATCGGGCTCGTGGCGGGCATTATCGTCATCGCGGTGATGATGCTGCTGGGCGGCGACCTTCACATGTTCGTCTCCGAGCATGCGATGATCATCATCTTCGGCGGATCGACCGCAGCGACCATGATCCGCTTTCCGCTCTCAGCGCTGATGCACGGTCTGCCGCTCGGTGCCAAGTTCGCGTTCACGATGAGCCGTCTGTCGGCGCATGATCTGGTTGACGAGCTCGCCCGCATCGCCGAGATCGCCCGCAAGCAAGGCCCGGTAGGCTTGGAAAAGGTCGAGACCGACGAGCCGTTCCTCGCCAAGGGCATTCGCTACGTCGCCGACGGCTACGATCTCGATTTCATCCGCGACAATCTCGAGCGCGACCGCGACAATTTCCTGATGCATCTGGACGAAGGCAGCAAGATCTACCGCGCCATCGGCGACTGCGCCCCTGCCTTCGGCATGGTCGGCACGCTGATCGGAATGGTGCAGATGTTCGCCAACATGACTGACCCCTCCAAGCTCGGCCCGTTCATGGCGACCGCGCTGCTCGCCACGCTGTACGGCGCGCTGGTCGCGAACCTGTTCTGCATACCGATCGCTGACAAGCTGCATGGCAAGCTGCTGGACGAAGAGACCAACCGCACGCTGATCATCGACGGCATCCTGATGATCCGCGACTCCAAGAGCCCGACGCTGGTGCGCGAAATGCTGCTGGCCTATCTGCCCGAGAAGCACCGCCACGCCGACGGCGAGCCGGTTCCGGCCTGATCGCGCGCACCGGGATCTAGGTCATGGCCAAGAAAAAGCGCGGCGACGCACATGGCGGCGGACACGGCTGGTTCGTGACCTTCGCCGACCTGATGGGCCTGATGATGAGCTTCTTCGTGATGCTCGTCGCGTTCTCGACCCAGGATGCCAACAAGCTGAAGGTCGTCGCAGGCTCCATGCGCGACGCCTTCGGCGTCCAGACCGAAGCGCGCTACGCCGGCATCGTCGAGTCCGACGGCCTGCCGACGCGGCCGCGGCTGAAGAACGTCGACCACATCCAGCCCGAGGATTCCTCCAACACGCCGACGCCGGACCAGGAGGATCGTGACCGAACCTCGGGCGCGAAGATCAAGGTCGATCGCAACTTCGCGCTGGCGGCGGCCTCGTTGCGCCAAGCCTTGCAGGACATGCCGGAACTGACCGAGATGTCCAAGCACATCATGTTCGAGGAGACCAAGCAGGGCCTCAACCTCGAGATTGTCGACCAGGACGGCCGCTCGATGTTTGCCGACGGCTCCAAGGTGCCCTACGACCGCACCCGCCGCTTGATCGAGAAGCTCGCGACTCCGCTCAAGGCGACGCCGCTGCGCGTCTCCATCGCCGGCCACACCGCAGCCGGCTTCGTGCCGGCCCGCAGCGATTACGGCGCCTTCGACCTGTCGGCCGATCGCGCCAATGCCGTGCGCCAGATCCTCGAGCGCGAGGGCCTGCCGCCGGCGCACATCTTCGCCGTCGCCGGAAAGGCGGATACCCAGCCGCTGTTTCCGGACGATCCCTCGCTCGCGGCAAACCGGCGGGTGACGATAACCCTGATGCGCGAAGATCCGCCGCTGCCGCCGAATTTGAAGCCGTAGGGCACTTGCGCTACCATTTTACCTGAGGCATGTCGTCGCTATGGCGATGAACGTGGCCGCGGCGTCACAGCATCTGCCTCGGTGCCTGCTATGGTGGTGTGCCGATTGACAGACGGGCCGGAAGCGTCAAAAGGCCGGATCAATTCCAAGGACCAAGCGTTCTCCACCTCACATGACGGCGAGCATCACATCGACCGAGACCCAAGAGGGCCCGGTCACCTCGGGTTTTTGGGCCCTTACGCTGGGGAGCATCGGCGTCGTCTTCGGCGACATCGGGACCTCGCCGCTCTACGCGTTTCATGAGGCAGTCAGGGGCGCGGCCCATGGTGGGCCGGTCTCGCGGGTCATCGTGCTCGGCGTGCTCTCGCTGATTCTCTGGGCGCTCTTTATCGTCGTCACCGCCAAATACGTTCTGCTGCTGCTGCGCGCCGACAACAACGGGGAGGGCGGCACGCTCTCCCTCATGGCGCTCGGCCAGCGTGCGCTCGGGCGGCGAAGCTGGTTCCTGCTCGCGCTCGGCGTGGTCGGCGCCTCCATGTTCATCGGCGATTCCATGATCACGCCGGCGATCTCGGTGCTCTCGGCAGTCGAAGGCCTGAAGCTCGCCACGCCGGCCTTCGAGCACTATGTCGTGCCGCTCACCGTCATCATCCTGGCGCTGCTGTTCGCGGTCCAGAGCAAGGGCACGGCGCTGGTGGCGTCGGCCTTCGGGCCTGTCATGGTGGTCTGGTTTACTTGTCTGGCTGTGATGGGCATCGTTCACATCGCCGACGATCCGTCGGTGCTGGCTGCGATCAATCCCTATTACGCGGTGCAATTCCTGCTGTCGCACGGCACGATCGGCCTGGTGACGCTGGGCGCAGTATTCCTGGCGGTGACCGGTGGCGAGGCACTCTATGCCGATCTCGGTCATTTCGGCCGCAAGCCGATCCAGTTGGCCTGGATGTACTTCGTGCTGCCCTCGCTCCTGATCAACTATTTCGGGCAGGGCGCGCTGGTGCTCTCCGACCCCAGCGCGATCGAGCATTCCTTCTATCGCATGGTGCCCGAATATCTGGTGCTGCCGCTGGTCGGACTTGCGACCGCGGCGACCGTGATCGCGAGCCAGGCGGTGATCACCGGCGCTTATTCGCTGGTCTATCAGGCGGTGCAGCTCGGTCTCTTGCCGCGCTTCGAGGTGCGCTACACCTCCGAAACCCATGCGGGCCAGATCTATCTGCCGCGCGTGAACCGGCTGCTCCTGATCGGTGTGATGCTGCTGGTGCTGCTGTTCCGCACCCCCAGCAACCTTGCCTCGGCCTATGGCATCGCGGTCTCCACCACCATGGTGGCCGACGGCATCATGGGCTTCATCGTGATCTGGAAATTGTGGAACTGGCGCGCCGCGACGGCCGCGGCGGTGATCATGCCCTTCGTCGTGGTCGACATGACCTTCTTCAGCGCCAATCTGTTGAAGCTGCTCGAAGGCGCCTGGGTGCCGCTGCTGTTTGGCGCGACGATGGCGGCGACGATCTGGACCTGGCGGCGGGGTTCGGGAATCCTGATCCAGAAAACGCGCCGGATCGAGGTGCCGCTCGACGATTTGATCCGAAGCCTGGAGAAACGGCCGCCGCACGTCGTCAAGGGCACGGCGGTGTTCCTGACCAGCGATCCGTCCTTCGTACCCACCGCGCTGTTGCACAATCTCAAGCACAACAAGGTGCTGCACGAGCACAACGTGGTGCTGACCATCGAAACTGCGCATACGCCGCGGGTCGACCTTTCGGAGCGGTTCCGGATGGAGAAGGTCAGCGAAAAGTTCTCCAAGGTCCGCCTGCGCTTCGGTTACATGGAGCAGCCGAACGTCCCCAAGGCGCTTGCGATCGCGCGCAAGCAGGGTTGGCAGTTCGACATCATGTCGACCTCGTTCTTCGTGTCGCGCCGGTCGCTGAAGGCCTCGGCGCAGTCTGGCATGCCGCTGTGGCAGGACCACCTGTTCATTGCGCTAAGCCGGTCCGCCAACGATGCCACCGATTACTTCCAGATTCCCACAGGACGGGTGGTTGAAGTCGGGACCCAGGTCACCATTTGAACGTAGTTGGCGGATTTATGCATATTTGCATGGCTAAGGCCCGAAATCGGGCTAGGCTATGCCGGCAGCGCAGGCCTATAAGCCGCGCGCGCTTCCGCCATTGTGCAGTGAAGCATTTTAGAGGCCACCAGGCTCTCCCATGACGAGCGACGTAGCAGTTCCCGCCCCGGAAACGGCGGCGGCCAATGGGCATGGCGACGCCCACACCACCGCCGGTTTCGGCGCGCTGACGCTTGGCAGCATCGGCGTCGTCTATGGCGATATCGGCACCAGTCCGCTCTACGCGTTCCGCGAGGCGGTAATGGCCGCGTCGGGCGCGGAGGGCGCGCCCACGCCAGCGGCTGTTCTCGGCGTGGTGTCCCTCATCCTATGGGCCCTCATTGTCGTAGTGACGCTCAAATATGTCGTGATCCTGCTCCGCGCCGACAACAATGGCGAGGGCGGTACACTCGCTTTGATGGCACTGGCCCAGCGCGCGGTCGGCACCGGCGGCGCAACCATCGTCCTGCTCGGCATCATCTCCGGCGCGTTGTTCTATGGCGATGCCGTGATCACGCCGGCACTGTCGGTGCTGTCGGCCGTGGAAGGCATGAAGGACGTCACCGCGACGTTCGAGCCTTACGTAGTGCCGCTGACGGTGGTGATCCTGGTCTGCCTGTTCGCCGTGCAATCGCGTGGCACCGCCCGCGTCGCTGCCTTCTTCGGCCCGGTCATGTGTGTCTGGTTCGCCGTGATCGCGGTGGCGGCGATCCATCCCATCATCCAGCAGCCGCAAGTTCTGTTCGCTTTGAACCCGCTGTATGCGGTGTCCTTCATGCTCCATCACGGCATCATCGGCTTCGTGACGCTGGGCGCTGTGTTCCTCGCGGTCACCGGCGCCGAGGCGCTCTATGCCGACCTCGGTCATTTCGGCAAGCGGCCGATCCAGACCGCTTGGTTGTTCATCGTGCTGCCGTCGCTGGCGCTGAACTATCTGGGGCAGGGAGCTCTCGTCCTCGGCGATCCCGGAACGATCGAAAGTCCGTTCTTCCAGTTGTTTCCGCAAGGCTGGGCCCGCGGCGGCATGGTCGTCCTCGCCACCGCTGCCACCGTCATCGCGAGCCAGGCTGTCATCACCGGCGCCTATTCGCTGACGCGCCAGGCGATTCAGCTCGGGCTGCTGCCACGGTTTGAAATTCGCCATACGTCTGAAGCCCATTCCGGCCAGATCTTCATCCCGCGCATCAACCAGCTGCTGCTGGTCGCGGTGGTGCTTCTGGTGCTGCTGTTCCGCTCCTCCAGTGCACTAGCGTCGGCCTATGGCATCTCCGTCACCGGCACCATGGTGGTCACGGCGATGATGGGCTTTGTCGTGATCTGGAAGGCCTGGAGGTGGTCGCCGTTCGCTGCCGCAGCGTTGATCGTCCCGTTCCTGTTCCTCGACCTGACCTTCCTGGCCGCGAACCTGCTCAAGGTGTTCGAGGGCGGCTGGGTGCCGCTCGCGCTCGGCGCTCTCATGATCATGCTGATGTACACGTGGCGGCGCGGCAGCCGGCTGCTGTTCGAGAAGTCGCGCAAGCTCGAATTCCCGCTCGCCGACCTCGTCGCGATGCTGGAGAAGCGGCCGCCCCAGCGCGTGCCTGGCACCGCCGTGTTCCTCACCAGCGACCCCATCAGTGCGCCGACCGCGCTGATGCATAGTCTGAAACACTACAAGGTGCTGCACGAGAAGAACGTCATTCTCACCATCGAGACTGCTCAGACGCCACGGATCGATCCGGCCGAGCGCGTGAAGCTGGAGCAGGTCAGCCCGACCTTCTCCAAGGTGACGCTGAAGTTCGGCTTCATGGAATCGCCCAACGTGCCGAAGGCGCTGGCTATTGCCCGCAAGCTCGGTTGGCAGTTCGACATCATGTCGACCTCGTTCTTCCTGTCGCGGCGGGCGCTCAAGCCCGCCGCCCATTCCGGCATGCCGCGCTGGCAGGATCGGCTGTTCATCTCGCTCAGCCGCTCGGCCAACGATGCCACCGACTATTTCCAGATCCCCAGCGGCCGCGTGGTCGAGGTCGGAACGCAGGTGACTATCTGACCCTCCATCTGAAGGTCGCGCTTCAAGTCGCTGCGATTTAGCTTTAACTTGCAGGACGCAGCTCAAGCCTTTGTAGCGCTTGATTTTCGTGAGCCGAGAGGCGAGGTTGCCGCCGGCCGGGATCGCCCCGGCATGCGGCTGCGACGTTGGAGGATGATATGGCAAACCAGGTACAGGATCTGACCCCGGACGAGGTCTCCAAGGGTGTCGCGGAAGGGCGCTATCTCCTCGTCGACGTCCGCGAGCCGAACGAGGTCGCGGTCGAGGCCTATCCTCACGGCGTGGTCGTGCCGCTCTCGACCTTCGATCCCAAGGCGATCCCCGATCCCCAAGGCAAGCAGGTCGTGTTTGCCTGCCGCTCCGGAAAACGCTCGGTGACCGCCTCGCTCGCCGCGCAGGAGGCGGGCCTGCCTTACGACAAGCATCTCGCAGGCGGCATGTTGGGGTGGAAGGCGGCGGGTCTTCCCAGCAAGGTCGGTGGCTGATCGGGCCGATGTCCAAAAGCTGTTCCCTGAACAAGGTCTTCGCCGACCTTCCCGTCACCATCTTCGAGGCGATGTCGCAGGCTGCACGCGACAACAACGCCATCAACCTCGGCCAGGGTTTTCCCGACGATCCCGGTCCTGAGGACATCCGCCGCGCCGCGGCCGACGCCTCGCTCAACGGCTACAACCAGTATCCGTCGATGATGGGCATCCCGGAGCTGCGCCAGGCGATCGCGACGCATTACGGCCACTGGCACGGTCTCAAGCTCGATCCGATGAGCGAGGTGATGGTGACCTCGGGCGGCACCGAGGCCCTGACCTCTGCCATTCTCGCGGTGGTTCAGCCCGGCGACGAGGTGGTCTGCTTCCAGCCGGTCTATGATTCCTATCTGCCGATCATCCGCCAGGCCGGCGGCATTCCGCGCCTCGTGCGGCTCGAGCCGCCGGGCTGGCGGCTGAATGAGGACATGCTGAAAAGCGTCTTCAATTCAAAGACCAAGGCGGTGCTCTTCAACAATCCCTTGAATCCCTCCGCGGTGGTCTATCCGCGCGAGGACCTCGAGCTGCTGGCGCGGTACTGCCAGGAGTTCGACGTCATCGCCATCTGCGACGAGGTCTGGGAGCACGTCACCTTCGACGAGCACAAGCACATCCCGCTGATCACAATCCCCGGCATGCGCGACCGCACCATCAAGGTCGGCTCGGCCGGCAAGATCTTTTCGCTGACGGGCTGGAAGATCGGTTTCGTCTGCGCCGCGCCGCCGCTGTTGCGCGTTGCGGCCAAGGTGCATCAGTTCCTCACCTTCACGACCGCGCCGAACCTTCAGGCCGCCGTCGCCTACGGCCTCGGCAAGCCCGACGAGTATTTCCTCTCGATGCGCAAGGATCTGACGCGGAGCAGGGACCGCCTGACCAAGGGACTGGAAAGCCTCGGTTTCCCCGTGCTGAAGTCGCAGGGGACCTACTTCCTGACCGTCGACCTGTCTCCGCTCGGGCTGAACGAGAGCGATGCCGAGTTCTGCTGGCGAATCGTGCGGGACTACAAGGTGGCGGCGATCCCGGTCTCGGCCTTCTACGAACAGGACCCGGTCACCTCGGTGGTCCGCTTCTGTTTTGCCAAGAAGGACGAGACGCTCGACACCGCATTGGAGCGGCTGTCGGACGCGGTGCGCCGCCGCAAGGGATAGATGATGACGAACGTCAGCCGCCTTGGCGTTTTCCTTGGTCTTGCGACCGCCGCGGCGCTGACGCTGCTCTCGCCAGGGGCGGTCGCCGAGGAGCGCGTCGTCAACTTCTACAACTGGTCCAACTACATGGCGCCGGACGTCCTTGAGGCCTTCACCAAGGAGACCGGCATCAAGGTGGTCTACGACACGTTTGACGCCAACGAGACGCTGGAGACGCGCCTGATGGCCGGCAAGTCCGGCTATGACGTCGTGGTGCCGACGGCCTATTTCCTCCAGCGCCAGATCAAGGCCAGCATCTTCCAGAAGCTCGACAAGTCGAAGCTGCCGAACCTTAGCCATGCCTGGCCCGTGGTGACCGAGCGCCTCGCCATTTACGATCCCGACAACGTTTACGCCGCCAACTACATGTGGGGCACGACCGGCATCGGCTACAACGTCGCCAAGGTGAAGGCGATCCTGGGAGCGGACGCGAAGATCGACAGCTGGGACATCGTCTTCAAGCCGGAGAACCTGGCAAAATTCAAGGATTGCGGCGTTCACATGCTCGACTCCGCCGACGACATTTTTCCGGCGGCGCTGAACTATCTCGGGCTCGATCCGAACTCGACCAGGCAGGCCGACCTCGAGAAGGCCGCCGACATCGTGGCGAAGGTTCGCCCGTCCGTGCGCAAGTTTCACTCCTCCGAGTATCTCAGCGCGCTCGCGACCGGCGAGATCTGCTTCGTGGTCGGCTGGTCCGGCGACATCATGCAGGCCCGCGCCCGCGCCGCGGAGGCCAAGAGCGGCATCGAGATCGGCTACGCGATCCCGAAGGAGGGCGCACAGATGTTCTTCGACAATCTCGCGATCCCCGCGGATGCCAAGAACGTCAAGGAAGCCTACGAGCTGATCAACCATCTCTACCGCCCGGACGTCGCCGCCAAGAACTCGGACTTTCTGTCCTACGCCAACGGCAACCTCGCCAGTCAGAAGCTGCTCGACCCGAAGATTTTGAACGACAAGAACGTCTATCCGGACGACGCCGCGCTCGCAAAGCTCTTCGTCATCACGGCGCGCGAGCCGGCGACGCAGCGGATCATCAACAGGCTCTGGACCAAGGTGAAGACGGGAAGGTGAATGTAGTCATTCCGGGGCGATGCGAAGCATAGAACCCGGAATCTCGAGATTCCGGGTCTGGTCCTTCGGACCATCCCGGAATGACAGTGGGCCCGCTACCGCCACCGCCGGTGCAGCCACAGCCATTGCTCCGGATGCTCGCGAACCCAGCCTTCCACCACGCTCGTGATCGCCTGGGTCGTGCCCTGGATGTCGATCTTGCCGTCGGCGTCGCGCATCGGCTTGATCTCCTCGGTCAGCTCGCCGCGGAAACGGTTGCCGGGGAGACGGATGATGCGGACGCCGTGGATGGGGCATTCGACCTGGCGCAACAGCCGCGCCAGCATCGGATTGGCGCGGGTCTTGCGGCCGAAGAAGGTGACCTCGACGCCGCCGGTCAGGTATTGGTCGATCAGCATGGCGACGTGCTTGCCGTCCTTCAGCGCCTGTGCGAGCCGCAGCGGCGCGTCGCGTCCGGCAGGGATCAGCGTTCCCATGTTGACTTGGCGCATCTCCTGGATGATGCGGTCGGCTGACGCGATGTTCGGCCGGCGGTAGAGGATCGCGGCGTCCAGCCCATGCGCGACGGCGGCGAGCGCCGGCAATTCCCAATTAGCGAGATGTGCTGCGAAGATCAGCGCCGGCTTGCCGTCGTCCCGGATCTGGTCGAACAGCTCGACGCTGCGCGGCGGCAGTTCGATCCGGCCCTTGTCCGGATGGTCGCGATCATAGTCCCAGACGTGGTCCATATGGGCGAACTCGGCGCCGACCCGGCCGAGATTGTCCCAGACGCCCATCAGGATGTTTTCGATCTCCTCCGGCGTTTTCTCCGGGAAAGCGGCGGTGAGGTTGGCGCGGCCGATACGGTGCTCGCGCAGGCGCGGGCCGATCAGGCGGGTGACGCGCGAGAAGAAATCCGCAGTCTTGGCGGGATCGAAATAGCGCGTCGTGCGCAGCATGCCGACGGTGGCGGCCCCGACGAGGCCTCCGCCGAGCGATTTGGCAGCCTCCCGCGCGCGGGCCTTGATGCTCGCAGGTAACAGCGCCATGCGACCGGTCAGGCCGGTTCGCGGGTCAGGATCAGCGAGGCGTTCTGGCCGCCGAAGCCGAACGAGTTCGACATCACCGCGGTGACGCGAGCATCGCGCGCCTTGTTGCCGACGACGTTGAACAGGATCGTGGGATCCGGATTGTCGTAGTTGATCGTCGGCGGGATGCGCTGATGCTCGAGCGTGAGCAGCGAGAAGATCGCTTCCACCGCGCCGGCAGCCGAGATGGTGTGGCCGACCATCGACTTGTTGGAGGTGACCGGAATCTTCTGCGCGAGCTCGCCGAACACGGCTGACGTCGTGTTGAATTCCATCTTGTCGTTTTCGGGCGTTGCGGTGCCGTGCGCGTTGATGTGGTCGATCTGGTCCGGCGTCATGCCGGCATCGGCCAGCGTCTTGTTCATGCAGCCGATGATCGGTTTCCCATCGGGCGAGGAGCGGGTGCGGTGGAAGGAATCGGTGAGCTCGCCGCAGCCGGCGATGACGCCGAGGATTTTTGCGCCGCGCGCGGTCGCCGCCTCGTAGCTTTCCAGCACAAGCGCGCCGGCGCCTTCGGCCATGACGAAGCCGTCGCGGTTCTTGGAGAAGGGGCGGGAGGCCGCTTGCGGCGGATCGTTCTGGGTCGACAGCGCCGAGAGCAGCGAGAAGCGCACCAGCGCTTCCGGATTCACCGTACCGTCAGTCGCCACGCAAAGCGCGGCGTCGGTTTCGCCGCGGCGGATCGCCTCGACGCCGAGCTGGATCGAGGTCGCGCCCGAAGCGCAGGCCGTCGACAGCGAGATCGGCGAACCCTTGGTGCCAAAAGCCTCGGCGAGGTGGGCGGCCACTGAGCCGAACATGAATCGATGATGATAGGCGGTGTACTTGCCGCCGCCGGAGATGCGCAGCAAATCGTCATAATTGAAGTCGGGCTTGCCGACGGCGCGGCCGAGCTCGCGGCGCTGCGGCCATTCGACCTCGACCGGCGCGACCGCCAGGAAGAGCGGGCCTGGGAAGTCACCCTTGGCGCCGATGCCGGCCTGGTCGAGCGCTTCCTGCGTGACCTGCTCGGCCATCCGCTCGGACAAGCCGGTGGAGGAGAACGGATCGACGCTGACGAAATCGACTGTGCCGGCCATCGTGGTCTTCAGGCCATCGACCGGAAAGCGTGTGATGGTGCGGATGCCGGATTCGCCGGCGACGAGCTTTGACCAATTGTCGGCCTTGCCGGCGCCGAGCGAGGTCATGATGCCCATGCCGGTGACGACGACGACGGGACGTCCGAGTTTGTCGCGTGGTGCAGTCATTTGTCCCCCCGCTTGAGCTAACCAACTGCCTCGACCAGCGCCATGCCTTCGCCGCGCCAGTGTCCGGCTCCCACCACCACAATCTGGGTGGGTGCTCCCTGCATTTCAATCTCGGTCCCGGTGGAATCGTTCGGCGGGAACAGCGCGCCGCGAGAGATCGCCAGCGCGGCGAGTGCAATCCCGAGCGGGAATTGCGTCTCCATGGTGTGGCCGAACATCGTGCCGGTGGCACGCACGGGCAAGTCGGCGTGGCTCTTCAGGAAGCCGCGCTCTTCGGACGTCGCGGGCTCCGCGCCGGTCGCGCCCGAGATGATCGCGCCCTTGCCCTCGCGCTTCGGCAGCTTCGCCCAGAGCTTCTCCAGCGTCGCGGCCATGTCGCCCGGCTGCTTGCGCCTGGCGAGATCGGCAACCACGCTCGAAAGCTTTGCGAACGGCTTTGCGCCGCGCGCCTCGGCATGGGCCTTCGATTCCAGCACCAGGAACGCGCCGGCTGAGCCGAGCGCGAAGCCGGCGTGATCCTCGCGCGCCCACACGGGAGCGAACTTGTCCTTCAGGTTGAAGTCGCCGAATTCGTAGAGGACCATGAGGTCCTTGCGCTCGCCATTGTGCGAGCCGCCGACCAGCGCAATGTCGCTCTCGCCCGAAGCGATCCGCGCCAGCGCGATGCGCGCGGCATCGGCGCCTGCAACCTCTTCGCCCATGAAGGTACGTGAGGTGCCGCCGAGGCCGTGCACGATGGCGATGTTGCCGGCGAGGAGATTCGAGAGCTGGGCCAGGAACAGCGTCGGCCGCAAATCGCTCATCAGCCGCTCGTTGAGGAAGCCGGGCGCATTTGCGCCCTTGGCCTCGGCCGTGAGCACGCCGGTGTCGACGTTGAGATCGCGCTCGCCGCCGCCGGCGGCGACCACCATGTCGATCTTCGACAGAATATCCTTGTTGCCCTTGATCCCTGCGGAATCCAGCGCAAGGCCCGCGGCATAGACGCCGATGCGCTGCCAGGCTTCCATCTGGCGCTGGTCGCCCTTCTTCGGGATCTGGCCGTCGAAGCTGACCGGCAGCAGCGGATGCACGATGAAGGGCGCAAAACCGTTCTCGTCGATATTAGTGCGCTTCTCCTGGAGCGCGGCCCAGTTGGCGTCGAGCCCCTCGCCGAGCGAGGTAGCGAGCCCAATGCCGGTGATCCAGACTTCCGTCTGGCCCGGCTTCGAAGTGGGAGTGTCGGTCATGGCGATACAGCCTGTTGCGGAAAGCCGACGCGCTTGGCGATCGCGTCCATGTGCAAGCGCATATCCGCATTGGGGAAGGGGATCAGCGTGAAGGTGAGCGTCGAGTTCGCGCGCAGCTTGCCGCCGACCCGGATCTTGGCTTCGGTCATGGCGTAGCCCGAGCCCTCATGGGCAAGCGTTGCCTCGATGCTCATGAGATCGCCGGGGAACACCGAGCCGCGGACCTTGGCTTCCTTCACGGCGGCGAGGATCGGCATGCGCTCGAACTTCAGCACGCCAAGCAGGAGCCAGCCCGAGGCCTGCGCCATCGATTCGATCAGGAGCACGCCGGGCATCAGCGGATAGCCCGGAAAGTGCCCCTCGAAGATGGTGCTCTCCTTCGGGACCAGCGCCTCGACGACGATCTTCTTCTCGCCGACGTTGAGGTCGACGATGCGATCGATCATGTGGAAGTATTCGAGTTGCATGGCCGCGCGATTAGGCGCTCGCGCCCTTCGCCGCAACCAGTTCGTCGATGCGAGCGCACAGATTCTTCAGCACGAAATATTGCTCGGTGGTCGCCTTGCCGTCGTTGACCTCCTGGGTCCACTTTTCCAGCGGTAGCTTGATGCCGAACTGCTTGTCGATCGCGAACGCGATGTCCAGGAAATCGAGGCTGTCGATGCCGAGGTCATCGATGGCATGGCTATCCGGCGTGATCGTGTCGCGCGGGATGTCGCAGGTTTCAGCGATGATCGTAGCGACCTGATCGAATGTAGAGGACATCACTAAGCCTTTGATATATTGCTGATATTTGTCAGATGTCCAGAGTGGAACGGTGGGTGGGCATCGCGCCCCGAGTGACGCCCTCAAACCCCCCTCTGGCCGGGTCGAAAGCCCGTATATCGGAGCGCCGCCCCGAGTTCAATGGAGCCGGGCGGGGCCGGGGGCAACCTGGGGATGCCTGTCATCGGGGGCCGAGGCGGATCATCCGACGGGGATGGCCTAGATATGTGGCGTCGTGATCTTGACGCAGTCGCGCCGGCCCATCAGCACGCAATCCTGGGTTCGGCGCAGGTCGGCAATGCTGACTGCGAGCCAGATTCCGATCGCGGTGAGCGCGATTGTGAAGGCGAGCGCCGCAATGTTGGCGAGCATGCGATGGCGGTAATTGTCCGGCTCCGTGCGGGGCTGCTCGTAGCGCGACAGGTCCAGCGGCTCGGATGTTGCGTGCAGCGGCTGCACCGTTCCACTGCCCCGCTGGACCGATGGGGAGGACGCGGTGCGGGGCCTGAACTGGAGCACGCGGTGCTCGCCGTCCGAGGTTATGGGCCGCTGGGTTTTCATGGCGCGGGGATCATTCCGAAGCAGCGGCTTTTAGATAGCACACGTGACATTGGCGTTGCAGAAAATCTTCTCAACGCGCACGTGCATTGCGCATTCGCACTATCTTGCAGGTGATGCTTGCCAGCGCATCACGGAACTGGATGTCATTTCCGGTGCCAGGAGCGGTTTGCGTCGCAACAACGGTCCCCTGAACATCGGCTCGAATCTCTTTCCGCAGGTCGCACGGATTTTGTCGCCGCCGGGGCCATGGCATAATCCGCTGAAGCTTGGCCGCCAGTTGCAACCACATGAGGAGCCCTTCGACCATGACCAATACGCGCGAGCCGAGAGTCCATCCGGTGCCGATCCTGTCGCTCCGGCCGACGCAGATGACGGTCGGCATGCGCGAGGTGAAGGAGAAGCGCAAGCGCTGGCGCGAGCACGGCAAGAACAAGCAGGCCGAGCTGCTCGGCACCCACATGATCCCGGTCGTGCACGGGCCGGACCTGCGCTATTACGTGATCGACCATCATCATCTTGGCCGCGCGCTGCACGACGAGGACATCAAGGAGGTGCTGGTGACCGTGGTCGGCGACCTCAGGATGGTCGAGCGCGAGGCATTCTGGGGCGTGATGGACAACAAGCGCTGGGTCTATCCTTACGACGCCAAGGGCGAGCGGCGGCCGTTCCGCGACCTGCCGAAATCGGTCGTCGATCTCAAGGATGATCCGTTCCGCAGCCTCGCCGGCGAGCTCCGCCGCATGGGCGGCTTCGCCAAGGACACCACGCCGTTCTCCGAATTCCTGTGGGCCGACTATCTGCGCCGCAAGCTGCTGCGCAAGGCGGTCGACGCCAATTTCGACAAGGCGCTGGAGAAGGCGATGTCCGCAGCCAAGAGCAAGGATGCGATCTATCTGCCCGGCTGGTGCGGACCGGCGGAGGAGGATTAAGCAATCGAGTCGACCAGCGTGCAGCAACGGGAGAGTGCGGGCGATCGCATAGGCTGCGAGCGCACGTCCGGCTTCAGGCTGCCATCTCTCGATCGATTTTCCGCAACCGCACGAAGGCGGCCCAGGCCCGCGGATATTCCTTGTCCGCGGGATCGATCGTAAGCAGCGCGCGGCATGCTTCCTTGATCTCTTCCGGCGAAGGACGCTTCGTGGGAATCCCGGATGATTTCGACTGCTCCCAGCGGGCCTCGATATCCTTCGCGAAAGCCAGGGCCTCAGCGGCTGTCCGCTTCGGCGTTGATTTCGTCACGGAGTGTCCCGAGGGGAACGCCGGCCACGCGGCCGGCGGCTGATCGGCACGCCAGGTGAGTTCGCTTTCCCGTGTAGCCTCTACCCTCGAACTTGAATGCTGCCCTGCCGGGGCCGATCCTGCCCCGGTCGAACCTGACAGGACTGCCGATCCCGCCGCGACTGCCGATCCTGGCGCGACTGCTGCTGTTTGTCCGGCCAATTGGCCAAGCTGTTGCTCCATTGTCCCACCGCTGGATTTCGGGATGATCTTTTCGACGGTCTTGATCACCGACAGCGCGCCGGGCGATACCAGCGTCTGTTGCTCGGCAATCTTGCCGCCGGCCGCGGTTGGGCAGGGCTTGTATGTGGAGTGTTGCAACGTAATCCGGCCGTCGTCGTCGACACGGGGCAAATCGATCGCGACAGTATAAACGAACGCGGCATCAGCATATTGGCCCCCGCTTTTCATGGCTTTCACGGAGCCGCACACGTATGTCGCCTTGTCTGCTTCGACCGTTCGCAGGCCGTTGAAGTGGGCTGAATGCGGCTCGACGAGTATACGAGAGACAGCGGCCCGCGCTTTGCGATGCTCCGATTGAAACATGCTCCATATTTCATCGGGATTGATGGCATCGGGCTGGTAGTTCCATACATATCCAACCGCGAAGAATGCTGCGCCGATGCAAGCCGCCATAGCGAGTGCTCGAACGTTCATAAGACGGCTTCCCTCTGCAGGCACGACTCATCCGCGTCTCCGTTGACGGAAACTGTGCAAGTTGTGCCGAAGTATTTGTGCTAGTTGGGGGTGAGTCTCTTAATAAAACGTGTGCGATTGCAAAAACGTCGAGTTCCCGTCAAGCGGGAACCCGTCCGCTGCGTTGCCGGTGACGCGTTGCTTTCGCGTTCGAGACACAAAGCGGTCGATCATTTCTTCGGCAGGCGTCCCATCAGATAGAACTCGTCGTTTGGCCGCATGCCGGTGAAATTCGCCAGGCGGTTCGACAACGCGAAGAAGGCTGAGATCGCGGCGATGTCCCAGATGTCGTCGTCACTGAAGCCGTACGGCGCGAGCGCTGCAAAATCATCCTCGGAAATTCGCTGCGCATCCGTCGAGACCTTCATCGCGAAGTCGAGCATCGCCTTCTGCCGCAGCGTGATGTCGGCCTTGCGGTAGTTCACCGCGACCTGGTCGGCAATCAGCGCGTTCTTGGCGCGGATGCGCAGGATTGCACCATGCGCGATCACGCAATACTGACACTGATTGGCCGCCGAGGTCGCCACCACGATCATCTCGCGCTCGGCCTTGGTGAGGCCGCCGTCCTTCTCCATCAGCGCATCGTGATAGGCGAAGAACGCGCGGAACTCGTCGGGGCGGTAGGCCAGCGTGAGAAATACGTTCGGCACGAAGCCGCTCTTTTCCTGCACGGCAAGGAGCCGCGTGCGGATATCGTCGGGCAGCGTGTCGAGCGCGGGAGCGGGAAAGCGTTGCGTGGCGGGCTTTGTCATTGGCTTGTTTTCCGGATCGGGGGCGGCAAACATAGTCCATGCGGGCGGCCGCCTCAACGTGCCACGCGTTCACTGTCATCGCCCGATTCAATCGGGCGATCCAGTATCCCAGAGACGGTGATGGAATACGGAGGGGCTGCGGCGTACTGGATGTCCCGCCTTCGCGGGGCATGACAGCGGAATATGTGGAGGCGATGGTCCGCGCTTACCGCAGTGGCTTTTTCAGCAGCGAGAAGCGATCCGGGTCGAGGCCCATCGAGGGCTGCAGCATCGGGGCCTCCGCCGTGGCGAGCGTCTTGGCGGGCGGCTGGGAAAAAACCGGATCGTTCGGCACGTCGCGCTGCGAGGTGGCGCCGCGCCAGCGCTCGAGCACGGCGCCGACGAAATGCATGTCGTGACCGGAGGTGACGGACGGTACGCTGCTGATGGTGGCTTCGCCACGCGGCAATTGATGCGGCGGCACTTCCTTGAATCGCAGCCGGGTCGGCAACGCGACGCCTTCGCCGAACGCTAGCACCTCGCGGGTGCCGAGCGAGGGCACGAACGAGAGCAGGTTCGCGGCCGCATCCGACACCGCGGCGCGGAGCAACGCCTGGTCGCGTTCGTTGGCAAGACGCATCGTGAATAGCGTGTTGCACTGGGAGATGATGGTGGCGTCGAGTTCGGCGGGACGCTGGGTGATGAGGCCGAGATAGACGCCGTATTTGCGGCCTTCCTTGGCGATCCGCGATACCGCCTTGCGGGTCGGCCCGAAGCCGACATTGCGGTCGGCGGATGCGTAGCGGTGCGCCTCCTCGCAGACGAACAGCATCGGCGAAACGCCGTCGCTCCACAGGCCGAAATCGAACGCCATGCGGCACAGCACCGAGACGACGGAATCGATGACTTCAGCCGGGAAGCCGGCGAGCTGCATCACCGTCATCGGCTTGCCGTTGGCGGGCAGGCGGAACAGATGGCTGATCACCTCGGCCATGGTATCGCCGCCGACATTGGCGTTGTCGAACATGAAGGCGTAGCGCGGGTCGTTGCGCACCGCTTCGATGCGCGAGATCAGCTTGTGATAGATGATGCGCGAGGAGCGGTTTTCCAGCTTGCCCATGCGCTCGTCGATCAGCGAAATCAAATCCACCAGGCGGTACGGCACCGGCGTGTCGACGGTGAAGCCGATCTGCTTGGGATCGATTCGCTTCAGGCCGAGGCGGTCGGCGTTCTGGTACTGGGTGTAGATGCCCTTGGCGATCGGGATCACCTCGGCGAGGACGTCGAGCTCCTCGGGCACGCCGGCGCGGCCACCGAACAGCACGTCGACGATTTCCTCGAAATTGAACAGCCAGAACGGCAGCTTGAGGTTTCGCGGGTTGAGCACCAGCGCGCGGTCGCCGAAGCAGCGGCCATATTCGTTGTGGACGTCGAGCAGGAAGATGCGCAGGTTCGGGCGCGCCTTGAGGATCTCGTTGAGCAGCAGCGACACGCCGGTCGATTTGCCGACGCCGGTCGATCCCAGCACCGCAAAGTGCTTGGACAGCATTTCCTCGATATCGACATAGGCGACGACGGAGCGGTCCTGCTGGAGGAAGCCGACATTGATCTGGTCCGATCCCGTCGGCGCGTAGATCGTACGCAGCTCCTGGCTCGTGATCAGGTCGACGGCATCGCCGATGGTCGGATAGTTGGTGACGCCGCGCTGGAATTTGGCCTTGTCGGCGGCGTTGAGAATTTCGCCGAGCAGATCGACGGACGCGATCGCGATCAAATTGTCGGTGTTCGAGAGGTTCTCGCAGGACACCTCGGTGATCATGGCGACGATGACCGAGCTGGCGCAGCGGATGCTGACGAAACGGCCGACGGTCGCCCGAACCTCCGAGACCGGCATTTGGCTTGCGGCCAAAAGCCCGACCCGGGCGAGCGATCCGCGAACCGAAATCACGCGTCCAAAGGATGTCACGATGAATGAACCTGGCGAGAGCGAGGAGTTTGTCCCCGACTATGAGAGCCCGGGCTGCACAAACGGTTAAACGGCAGGCGCGCGCGCTTTGTTAAATCTGCGACAATTCGGCGGGTAGGTTTGTTCCTAATGCATACTTGTTGGCGGAATCAGCCGGAAAACGCTGCTTTTCTAGGCCGATGGGCCCAAAAGGCTTAAGGAAGATTTTACCGTCCGAGCAGTCGACCGAGGGCCGCTGGCTCGAGGACGACGCGGCCCGATGATGCGGAGGGACAGGGGCAGGGGGTTGATTTGTTGACGGGACCTAATCATTTGTACATTGGTACAAATGAAGCCGTCAGCGCCGCCCGGTCGCGGCGATCGTCATTGCGCCCCGCGCCCGATCGCGCGATCCGATGGAAAGATCGCGGCTACGCCTTGGAGGAACCCCATGCAGCCCGAACCGATCCTCGATCTCGCTCATCTCGGCCATATGGAGCTGCTGACGCCGAAGCCGGACGAGAGCCTGAGATTCTTCGTCGACGTCATGGGCATGACCGTCAGCGGGCAAAAAGGCGAGTCGGTCTATCTGCGCGGCTGGGACGATTACGAGCGCTATTCACTCAAGCTCACCGCGTCAAAAACCTCCGGCATGGAACACATGGCGCTGCGCGCGCGCAGCCAGCAGGCGCTTGAGCGCCGCGTCGCTGCGCTCCAGGGTTCCGGCTTCGACATCGGCTGGACCGACGGCGACATGGGGCAGGGGCCGACCTTCCGCTGCCGCGATCCCGACGGCCACATCGTCGAGCTCTATTATGAGACCGAATGGTATCAGGCGCCGCCCGAGCTAAAACCTGCGCTGAAGAACCAGGCCCAGCGTTTTCCCGCGCGCGGCGTCAACGTCCGTCGCCTCGATCATCTCAATTGCCTCGCCGCCGACATCAAGGCCAACCGCGAATTCTTCGAGAACTATCTCGGCTGCCGCCTGACCGAGCAGATCGTGCTCAATGACGGCCGCGAAGCCGCGATGTGGCTGACGATGTCGAACAAGAGCTACGACTTCGCCTATTCACTGGACCATTCCGGCGTGCCGGGCCGCTTTCACCACGTCACCTACGCGCTCGACAGCCGCGAGGAGATTCTTCGCGCTGCCGACATCTTTCTCGAGAACGGCGTCCATATCGAGACCGGCCCGCACAAGCACGCAATCCAGCAGACCTTCTTCCTCTACGTCTACGAGCCCGGCGGCAACCGCGTTGAAGTCGCCAATGCCGGTGCGCGGCTGATCCTCGCGCCGGACTGGAGGCCGATCGTCTGGACGGAAGAGGAGCGCAAGAAGGGCCAGGCGTGGGGATTGAAGACGATCGAGTCCTTCCACACCCACGGCACGCCGCCGGTGGAGGTCAAGAAACATTCCTAATGCGCTGAAGCGCGTAGGCGGGCGATCATTTCGCTCACGCCGCTCCACGCCGGCTTGTCCGGCGCGAACTGCTTGCGCAGGAAGGTGACGAGCTCTTCGACCTGCGCGTCGCTCATGCTGTCCTTGAACGCGGGCATGTAGCCGAGATCGCTCGAGGCCGGCTCGGTGACGCCGTGCAGGATGACCTGCACGAGGTTGTCGGGTGTTCTGCTGTGCAGATTGCTGTTGAGCGCGAGCGAGGGCCGGCTGCCGAACAGCGGCAGGCCGCCGACCTCGTGGCAGACCGCGCAGGCGCCCTGATAGAGCCGTGCGCCGGCGGAGGCGACGGTGACTTGCGTCGCGCCTTCGAGCTTCGCGGCGAGCGCATCCTGTGCTTGTCGATCAGTCGCGGCGTCGTTGAACGAGTTGAGATAGACCGCCATCGCCCGGATATCCTGATCGGGCAGGGCCGCGAGATCCCTGATGATCGGTGCCATCGGGCCGGCTGCGACGCCGTGATAGCGCGAGTGGCCGGTGCGCAAATACGCGAAAAGCTCGTCCTCGCTCCAGGCGATCGGCGCCTGCGAGAGCGAAGTCAGTGGCGGCCCTTCCCAGCCCTCGGCAAAGCCGCCGGCGAGATAGGTCTCGCGCTGCTCGGCGCCGAGCGCGTTGCGCGGCGAATGGCAAGCGCTGCAATGGCCGAGACCCTCGACGAGATACGCGCCGCGATTCCAAAGTTCGGATTTTGCGGGATCAGGCTTGAACTCGCGTGTCTGATGAAACAGCGCATTCCATCCCGCGAGCAGCGGACGCAGATTGAACGGGAAGGCGAGCGTATTCGCTGGCACTGTCGCGCGCACCGCCGGCTGTGCGACCAAATAGGCGTAGAGCGCTTGAAGGTCGGCCTCGCTCGTCTTCGAAAAATGCGTGTAGGGAAAGGCGGGATAGAGCTGGCGTCCGTCGCGGTGGAGCCCATCCCGCATCGCGCGCTCGAAGGCGGGATAGGACCAGGCGCCGATGCCGGTCTCGATGTCGGGCGTGATGTTGGTCGAGTAGATCGTACCGAACGGCGTCTCTAGCGCGCGGCCGCCGGCGTTGAGCGCGCCGCCGATCGTGCTGTGACACTCCGCGCAATTGCCGAGCGCCGCCAGTTGCTGGCCGCGCGCGATCGTTGCGGCAGAATAGACGGATGCATCGGGCCGCGCGATCGGCGCAATCGCGCGCCCAGGCAGCAGCGCTGCGCCGATGCCGATCGCGGCGGTGCAGACTGCCGCAATCGTCGCGAAGATGCCGGTGTGTTTCGCGAAAGGATTTTGCCAGATGCGAGACTGCGGCGGCGCGGCCGGAGCGGACAGAGCCTGCGGCGCAGCCGGGGCATCGCCGTGGAGCCCTCTCAGGATGCGCTCCGGCGTGAACGGCGGCTCGCGAAAGCGCACGCCGGTGGCATCGAAGATGGCATTGGCGATCGCCGCTGCGCTTGGCACCGACGCGGACTCGCCGACGCCGAGCGGCGGCTGGTCCGGCCGCGGCAGCAATAGGACGTCGATCTTCGGCACATCGGGGAAGGGGATGATCGGATAGGCGCCCCATTCGCGCGCGGCCACCGCGCCGCGCTCGAAGGAGACCTCTTCCATTAGCGCGCGGCTGGTGGATTGGATGACGTTGCCGTGGATCTGGTGGCGGACCCCGTCCGGATTGATCATCAACCCGGAATCCTGCCCCGCGACGACGCGCGTCACGCTGACATCGCCGGTGGTCTTGTTCACGGCGACGTCGGCGACCCAGGCCGACCACGCCGCGCCATAGCCCGGAAAGTTGCTGTGGACGTAGAGCGCGTAAGCAAAGCCGCGCCCGTGCGCGACCTCGCCGTCCTGCTCCTGCCGCACCGGCCGTGGCGTCCAGCCCGCGCGCTCGGCCACGGCATTGACGAGATCGACAGCGCGCTGGTCTTTCAGATAACGCAGGCGGTATTCGATCGGATCGACGCCGGCCTCGGTCGCGAGCTCGTCGATATAGGATTCATGTGCAAACGTGTTCGGCAGTGCCGAGACGCCGCGAAACCAGGAGGCGCGGACGATCGGCGCCATGTCATGCGCGACGACGCGCATGTGGTCGTAGTCGTAAGGCGGGATCGCGGTGCGGTCGCCCATCTCGAGCACTGCGGGCTCGGGCGAAATACGGCCGGTGAGCATAAGCGCCAGCGTCGGCGCGGCGTTCGAGGGATAGCGCGTGGCGAGATCATAGCCCGCGATGCCGCCATCCGCGTTCAACCCGCCATTAACGTCGATGAGCTGCGCGGTGCCCTTGGGCTCCCAGGCGTGCTCCTGCTCGCGCGTCAACTGTACGCGCACGGGCCGGCCGACCGCACGCGACAACAGCAACGCGTCCGCCGTGACGTCATCGGCGCAGTTGCGGCCATAGCAGCCGGCGGCTTCCAGGCGGATCACCTCGATCTCGTTCTCCGGCCGCTCGATCAGCAGCGCAAGGTCGCCGCGCAGCACGTGCGGGTTCTGCGTGCCCGACCAGACCCGGATGTTGCCGTCCTGGAAATCGGCCACCGCGCAGGAGGGGCCGATCGAGGCGTGCATCTGGTATGGCCAGACATAGGTGCGCGGCATCGGCTTGGCGGCGCCGGCGATTGCCGCGTCGATGTCGCCCTTGTCGATCAGCGTGCGCGGTGTCGATGGATTGGCGCGCAGCGCCGTCTCGACATCGGCGAGATCGGGCAGGGTGGGCGTCGGCTTCCAGCTCACCGCGAGCTGCGCCGCCGCTCGAATCGCATTCTCCTCGCGCTCGGCAACCACGCCGACGAAGTCACCGATGCGCACGACGGCAATGATCCCGGGGATATCGCGCACCGAGGATTCGTCGACCGCGATCAGGCTGGTGCCGACGAACGGTCCGGCATCGACACCGGCATAGGGTGGACGCACGACGCGGCCGTGCAGCATGCCGGGCACGCGGATATCGTGCACGAACGTCAGTTCGCCCGTGGCCTTCGCGGGCAAGTCAACGCGCGGGACAGATTGGCCTACGATGGCGTAATCGCCGACGGGCTTGAGGGCGACGTCGTCGGCAAGCTCGAGGCGGATGGTCTCGCCGCCGATCAATTCGCCATAGCTGACGCTGCGATTGTGCCCGCGGACGAGGCCGTCCTCGATACCGAGATCGGCAGCCGGCAGCTCCAGCCGCTCGGCGGCGCGCGCGATCAGGAAGTGCCGTGCCTGCGCGGCGGCCTTGCGCAGGGGAATCGCGGTGATCTGGATGGTTTCGCTGGCGATCGTCGCGCCCTGGTTCGGCACAACGGCGGTATCGCCGAGCACCACGACGACGCGCGCAAAGGAGACGTCGAGTTCTTCGGCCACGATCTGGCCGAGCGCTGTGCGGATCCCGGTGCCGAGATCGACATGGCCGTTATAGGCGGTGACCGAACCATCCGCGGTGATCCGGACGAAAGTCTCGGATGCGCCCTCCGCCAGCGTGCGGACGACGACGAGCGACCCCGATTGCCGCTCAGCTCCGTTCGAAAGAGGGGAGGCCATCAATTACCGGCCTCGGCGAGCTGGCCGGACGCGCGCATCACCGCGCGGAGGATTTCGACATGCGTGCCGCAGCGGCAGAGATTGTAGCGCAGCGCCGCCATCGCCTCCTGCTCGGTCGGTTGCGGATTGATCGCGAGCAGTGCCTTGGTGGTCATGATCATGCCGTTGAGACAATAGCCGCATTGCGCCGCCTGCTCGTCGATGAAGGCTTGTTGCACGGGATCAGGCTTGTCGCGCGTGCCGAGTCCTTCGAGCGTCACGATGTCACGCCCTGCGCAGCCGCTGACCGGGACGACGCAAGAGCGAGCGGCGCTGCCGTCGATCAGGACAGTACAGGTGCCGCATTCGCCAAGACCGCAGCCGTATTTTGGGCCGTTGAGTTGCAGATCGTTGCGCAGCACATAGAGCAGCGGCGTCTGCGGCGCCGCGGTGACGTCGTAGATCCCGCCGTTCACAGTGAGGCGGATCGGTGTCTGCGTCATCCTCGTTCCCAAGCCCGCGACGACATGGTCGCAAAAATTGTACGTCGCGACGATACCGTTTGTACACAAACGTGCAAGTCGGCATGCCGCAGTGCAGCGCGATTGCCCGCTTTGTGGACAGGGGCGGAAGGCAAATGAGGTTTTATTCGGCAGCCGCGTCTTTTCGCGCGCACCGCCGCTTGACAGCTATCGGGAGCGCGCGCAACATCGTTCGTATACGAATGATAACCCGTCGTGATCCGCATGGCTGTGACATGGTGACTGAAACGACGAGCGCCGCCACCGACAAGATCCGCTGCGATGCCTGTCCGGTGATGTGCTACATCAAGCCGGGCGCGGCGGGTGCCTGCGACCGCTATGCCAACCATGACGGCAAGCTCGTCCGCGTCGATCCGCACATCATCCTCGAACGCACGGTGTCCCAGGGCGGCAAGCTGGTGCCGTTCAGCCGCACGGAAGATTGGGACGGCAAGATCGTCCATGAGCCCTCGACCTTTGTGACCGCGATCGGCGCGGGTACCACCTATCCCGACTACAAGCCGGCGCCGTTCATCGTCTCCGCGGAAGTCGACGGCGTCGACATGGTGACGGTGGTCACCGAGGGCATCTTCTCGTATTGCGGCATCAAGGTGAAGATTGACACCGACCGCTATCTCGGCCCGGAGACCGCGACCGTTCGTGCGCAAGGCGAGGCGGTCGGCCACGTCACGACCAGCGAGTACGGCTCGCAGATGCTGTCGCTCGGCGGCGTGCATCATCTGACCGGCGGCTCCAAGAAGGAGGGCCGCGCCACCTGCGACGCGCTGATGGATCTTGCCAACTGCAAGGCGGTCGAGCTCACCGTCGACGGCGGCGCAACGGTGGTGGTGCAGGCAGGCCAGCCGCCGATCGTCAACGGCGTCAAGGAAGAGCGCATGCGCGTGGGCTGCGGCTCGGCGACGATCGGCATGTTCGCGAAACAATGGCACGGCAAGGTCGATGAGGTAGTCGTGGTCGACGACCATATCACCGGCGTGCTCAGCGAGCATCAGGCCGGCAAGCTGCTCGACATCGCCGACACCGGCATCAAGATGAAGGGCCGGCGCTCGACGCCCGGCCGCTATTTCCAGGTCGCCGATCCCGGCACGGGGTGGGGCGGCACCAACATTTCCGATCCGCTGGCGATCCTCGGGCCGTTCGATGCGAAGGAAGCCAAGGCCGGTCTGACCATGCTGATGGTCTCCACGACCGGCGAGCATTCGTCCTATTATGTACTCGATGAGGGCTTGAAGCCGGTCGAGACGGAGATGCCGGCTGACCTGAAGTTTTCGGTCAAGCGCATCCAGGAGAATTGCGAGCCGGCGCTGTGCACGGTGCTGTTCATGGCCGGTGCCGGCGGCTCGCTGCGGGCGGGCGTCACCGACAATCCGGTGCGGCTGACGCGCTCGGTGAAGGATGCGTTGACTCGTGTCACCAGCGGCGGCGCGCCGGTCTATGTCTGGCCGGGCGGCGGCATCACCTACATGGTCGACGTGACGCAGATGCCGGCCGGCGCGTTCGGCTACGTGCCGACACCCGCGCTGGTCGCGCCGATCGAATTCACGATGAAGCTGACCGACTACGCCGCGCTCGGCGGGCATATGGATTACGTGAAACCGCTCTCCGAGGTGAAGGGCGGCGATGATGTCCGCCAGTTGCCCTGGCAGAACCCGATTCCGGGCCGCCGGGCATGACAAGGCTCCCGCAAATCGCACTGCTGTCTGATGGCCGGCGGCTGCATTTGCAGGATGGTCCGATTGATCTGATCGTCGAGGCGAGGGCGCGCGCGCATGACGTGCGCACGGCCTATGAGGCTGCCGCACGGCGCTTCACCGGCCTGCTCGATGAGCTCTGCGCGGAGCTGACGGAATTGCGCAAGTCGTCGGAACCCGGGACGTGTTCGCTGAACGGCATTGTCGCACGTCGGATGCATGCCGCCGTCGCGCCCTATGCCGCCGATTGCTTCATCACGCCGATGGCTGCGGTGGCGGGCAGCGTCGCGGAGGAAATTCTGGGCGCAATGCTGAAGGTTGCATCGCTTGATCGGGCTTATGTCAACAATGGCGGCGACATCGCGCTTCATCTAGGCGAGGACGAGCATTTTTCGGTCGGCCTGATGGATCGGCCCGATCGCGATGGCGTGCTGCGGACGATGAAGGTCGAGGCCGATGATCCCGTGCGCGGGGTCGCGACCAGCGGACGCCACGGCCGCAGTTTTTCGCTTGGGATTGCCGACGCTGTGACGGTGTTCGCGGCGACCGCATCACAGGCCGACGCCGCCGCGACGGTCATCGCCAATGCCGTCGATCTGCCCGGGCATCCCGCCATCATCCGGCGGCCAGCCAATGAGCTTCAGCCCGACAGCGATCTCGGCGCGCGCCTCGTCACCCGCGATGTCGGTGAATTGTCGCGGGCCGAAATCGCGAGGGCGCTCGAATCTGGCGCGGAATGTGCACGACAATTGTTCGATCGCGGATTGATCGAGGGTGCCGTTTTGCAGCTTTGTGGTGATATGCTTGTCATCGGAGCAAAAGATATTGATCGGCAACGGTCGCGCCCGCCTGTGTTGGAGAACGCGATTCATGCCTGAGCAGGGACCGGAAACATGAGCGCGATCATCCGCAAGATCGTCACCGTCGTCGAAGAGACGCAGATCGAGATGGGTAGGCCCGTGTCGCCGCCGACCCGGCGCGCCGCCGCGATCGCCGTGATCGAAAATCCCTTTGCCGGAAGATATGTCGAGGACCTTTCGCCGCTGATCGCGATCGGCGAGGAACTCGGCGAACTCCTGTCGAAGCGCGCGGTGGCCGCGCTCGGCATCGAGGGGTCGAAAGCGCAGAGCTATGGCAAGGCGGCCGCGGTCGGCGAGAATGGCGAGCTGGAGCACGCGGCTGCAATCCTCCATCCCAAGATGGGCGCGCCGGTGCGGAAAGTTCTGAGCAAGGGCGCGGCGCTGATTCCGTCGTCGAAGAAGCGCAGCGGCCCCGGCACGACGCTCGACATTCCGCTCGGACATAAGGATGCGGCCTTCGTGCGCAGTCATTTCGACGGCATGGAAGTGCAGATCAACGACGCGCCGCGTGCCAACGAGATCATGGTGGCGGTCGCCGTCACCGATAGCGGCCGTCCGCTGGCGCGCGTCGGCGGGCTGACGGTTGCGGAGATCAAGGGCGAGGACGGTCTGAGATAGAGACGGTCTGGAATAGTGAATTCAAAACTGGAGGTTGGGATGCGAGCAAGAAACTATTTTGTGGGCGCGGCGTTCGCGCTTCTGGCCGGCGGCATGACTCATTCGGCCTTGGCGCAGGACATCAAGATCGGCGAGATCAACAGCTATTCGCTGTTGCCGGCTTTCACCGAGCCGTATCGCAAGGGCTGGCAGCTCGCGGTCGAGGAGATCAACGCGGCCGGCGGCATCAACGGCAAGAAGCTTGTCGTCATCTCCAAGGACGACGGCGGCAAGCCGGCCGACGCACAGACCGCGGCCAACGAACTTGTCTCGAGCGAGGGCGTTGCGATGCTCACAGGCACGTTCCTGTCGAACATCGGTCTCGCAGTCAGCGACTTCGCCAACCAGAAGAAGGTGTTTTTCCTCGCAGCCGAGCCGCTGACGGATGCCGTGACCTGGTCGAAGGGCAACAAGTACACCTTCCGCCTGCGTCCCTCCAACTACATGCAGGCGGCGATGCTGGTGGAAGCCGCGAGCAAGCTGCCGGCCAAGCGCTGGGCGACGATCGCGCCGAACTATGAATACGGCCAGTCCGCGGTCGCGGTGTTCAAAAAGCTGATGTCGGAAAAGCGGCCTGACATCCAATGGGTCGACGAGCAGTGGCCGCCGCAGGGCAAGATCGACGCGGGCCCGGTGGTGCAGGCCGTTGCTGCGGCCAATCCGGAGGCGATCCTCAACGTCACCTTCGGCGCCGACCTTGTGAAGCTCGTGCGCGAAGGCAACACCCGCGGCCTGTTCAAGGGGCGTGAGGTTGTCTCCTTCCTGACCGGCGAGCCCGAATACCTCGATCCCCTCAAGGAAGAGACGCCAGAGGGCTGGATCGTCACCGGCTATCCCTGGTACTCGATCAAGACGCCCGAGCACGATGCGTTCCTGAAGGCCTATCAGGCCAAGTACAACGACTATCCGCGTCTGGGCTCGATCGTCGGCTACCAGACGATCAAGTCGGCGGCGGCAATTCTTGCGAAGGCCGGCTCGACCGATCCGGAGAAGCTGATTGCTGCGGCGGAGGGGCTGTCGATGCCGTCGCCGCTCGGCGAAATCACCTTCCGCAAGATCGACCACCAGTCGACGCTCGGCGCCTATGTCGGCAAGACCGCGCTGAAGGACGGCAAGGGCGTAATGGTGGACTCCGCCTACAAGAAGGGCGCGGATTATTTGCCGAGCGACGCCGAAGTCGAGAAGCTGCGTCCGAAGGATTGATGTTCTTTCCTCTCCCTCTCCCCGCAAGGGCGGGGAGAGGTGACTCCAAACCCAACCCGGACCGCCGATGGCCTTTTATGTCGTACAGTTTCTGACCGGTCTCGCCAGCGCAGCGTCGCTGTTCCTGGTGGCGTCGGGCCTGTCGATCATTTTTGGCGTGACGCGGATCGTGAATTTCGCGCATGGCGCCTTCTACATGATCGGCGCCTATATCGCCTTCACGCTGACGGAGCGCCTTTCGGGCGCGTTCGGCTTCTGGGGCGGCATCGTCGCCGCGGCGCTCGCGGTGGCGCTGATCGGTGTCATCGTGGAGATGGTGCTGCTCCGGCGCATCTATCATGCGCCGGAATTGTTCCAGCTGCTTGCGACCTTCGGCCTGACTTTGATGGTCGAGGATCTCGTGGTGCTGGTCTGGGGACCTGACGATCTCGTCGGCCGCCGCGCGCCGGGTTTCAAGGGCGCTGTCGATTTCTTCGGCCAGAACATCCCGAGCTACGATCTATTCCTGATCGTGCTAGGTCCCGTCGTGCTCGGCATTCTCTGGCTGCTGTTCCAGCGCACGCGCTGGGGCGTGCTGGTGCGGGCGGCGACGCAGGATCGCGACATGGTCGCGGCGCTCGGCGTCAATCAGAAATGGCTGTTCACGAGCGTGTTTGCGGTTGGCGTGTTCCTCGCCGCGCTCGGCGGCGCGCTCCAGATCCCGCGCGATGCAGTCCATCACGCCATGGATTTGCGCATCATCGTCGAGGTTTTCGTCGTCGTCGTGATCGGCGGCCTCGGCAGCATCATCGGCGCCTTCGTTGCGGCGGTGCTCGTCTCCGAGCTCAACGCCTTCGGTATCCTGATCTTTCCGAAGATTTCCATCATCCTCGTCTTCCTCGTGATGGCTGCGGTGCTGATCGTGCGGCCCTGGGGCCTGTTCGGCCGGCCCGAGGCGCCGGCGCGCAAGACGCCGGGTCTCACCGTCAATCCCTGGCGCCCGTTGACCTTGAACGAGCGGCTGGCTGCGCTGGCAGCACTGATCATCGCGGCGACGCTGCCGCTGTTTGCCGGCAACTATGCGCTGACCGTCGGCTCGGAAATCGCGATCTTCGTGATCTTCGCCGTGAGCCTGCATTTCCTGATGGCGGTCGGCGGGCTCGCGTCCTTCGGCCATGCCGCCTATTTCGGGCTCGGCGCCTACGGCGTCGCCTTCCTCGCCAAGATGGCGGGACTGCCGATGATCTTCTGCCTGCTGCTCGGGCCGCTACTCGGTTGCCTCGGCGCCGCCGTGTTCGGCTTCTTCGCGGTGCAGCTCTCTGGGGTCTATTTTGCGATGCTGACGCTCGCGTTCGCGCAGATCGTGTGGTCGATCGCGTTTCAGTGGGTGAGCGTGACCGGCGGCGACAACGGCATTCTGGGTGTCTGGCCTTCGAGCTGGGCGGCGAGCCCGTCGCATTTCTATTGGCTGGCGCTCGGTGTCGCCGCGCTGGTGACGGTCGCGCTGCGCATCGCAGTGTTCTCGCCGTTCGGCTACGGCTTGCGCGCCACCCGTGATTCGGCGTTGCGCAGCGAAGCCGTTGGCGTCAACGTCAAGCGGATGCAGTGGACAGCCTTCGTGATCGCGGGAACGACGGCCGGCATCGGCGGTGCGCTGTTCGCCTACCTCAAGGGCAGCGTCTTCCCCGACAATCTCGGCATTTCGCTCTCGGTCGACGCGCTCGTCATGGTGCTGCTCGGCGGCGTCGAGACGGTGTCGGGCGGGGTGATCGGCGCGATCGTCTACAAGGCGCTCAACATCTGGCTGATCAGCCAGACCGATCTCTCCAAACTGGTGCTCGGCGGCTTCATTGTTCTGATCGTCGTGGTTTTCCCGAAGGGCATCGTCGGCATGCTGGAGATGCTCGCGCAACGGCGCAAGAGCACGTCGCCGCCGGGGGCAACCCTGCTTGCCAAGCCGATCGAGTCCGCCGAATGAGTGTCGCACCCCCACTTCTCGCGGTCGAAGGCCTGACCAAATCCTACGGCGGCATCCATGCCGTGCGCGGCGTCTCGTTCTCACTGCGCGCCGGTGAAATTCTGGCTCTGATCGGCCCGAACGGTGCGGGCAAGAGCACCTGCTTCGACATGCTCAACGGCCAGAACAAGCCTGACACGGGGCACGTCCGTCTTCTCGGCGAGGACACCACGGCTAAGAAGCCGCGCGAGATTTGGCGGCTCGGGGTCGGGCGCACGTTCCAGATCACGGCGACGTTCGCGACCATGACGGTGCGCGAGAACGTGCAGGTCGCGCTGATCTCGCACGGAAAGCAATTGTTCAATCTCTGGGGCTCGGCCCCGAACTTCGACCGCGGCGAGGCCGGCCGTCTGCTCGAACTCGTCGGCATGGGGGGCTACGCGGATCGCCCGTGTGGCGAGCTCGCCTATGGCGACCTCAAGCGGCTCGAGCTGGCGGTGGCCCTCGCCAACCAGCCGAAGTTGCTGCTGATGGACGAGCCGACCGCCGGCATGGCGCCGCGCGAGCGCGTCGACCTGATGCGTCTGACCGCGCAGATCGCGCGGGAGAAGTCGATCGGCGTGCTCTTCACCGAGCATGACATGGATGTGGTGTTCGAGCATGCCGACCGCATCATCGTGCTTAACCGCGGCACGCTGATTGCCGAGGGCTCGCCGTCGGAGGTGCGTGGCAATCCGCAGGTGCAGGCGGTCTATCTCGGCGAAGGTCTGGTCTACGATTCCCGCCATCGCGAGGGAGCCTCGGCATGAAGCTCACGGTCGAAGGGCTCAACAGCCATTATGGCCCGGCGCATATCCTGTTCGACATCGGCTTCGAGGTCGGCGAGGGCGAGGTGGTGGCGCTGCTCGGGCGCAACGGCGCCGGCAAGTCGACGACGTTCCGCTCGATCGTCGGCCTCGTGGCGCAGCGCTCCGGCCGCATCATGTTCGAAGGCAAGGACGTATCGGTGCGGCCGACGCATGAGATCGTGCGCGACGGCCTCGGTTATGTGCCGGAGGAGCGCCGCATCTTCACCGATCTGACGGTCGAGGAGAATCTCGAGGTCGGCCGGCAGCCGAAGCGGCCGAACGCGCCGTTCTGGACCCGCGAAAAGCTGTTCACGCTGTTTCCGAACCTGAGCGAGATGCGCAACCGGCCGGGCGGCCGCATGAGCGGCGGCGAGCAGCAGATGCTGACGATCGCGCGCACGCTGATGGGCAATCCGTCGCTGGTGCTGCTGGATGAACCCTCGGAAGGTCTGTCGCCGAAGATCGTGGAGCAGATGGTCGATGCCATCCTGACCATGAAGAAGGAAGGCGTGAGCATCGTCGTCTCCGAGCAGAATCTGCACTTTGCGCGGCTGATATCCGATCGCGCCTACATCATCGAGCGCGGCCGGATCTGCTTCGGCGGCACGATGGTCGAGCTCGATGCGCGCCCGGATATCCGCGATGCGCATCTGTCGTTGTGAGGGGGACGGGCAGTCAATGGCGAGAAGCGTTGCGGTGAAGAAGAGCGTCAAGCAGGCGAAGCCCTCCTATGTGCTCGACGAGCAGGTCGGCTTTATCCTGCGCCAGGTCTGGCAGCGTCATAGCTCGATCTTCGCCCGCGACATCGGCACCAATATCACGCCGACGCAATGGGCGGCGCTGTCGAAACTCGCCGAGACCGGACCGTGCTCGCAGAACCAGCTCGGGCGTCTGACGGCGATGGACGTCGCGACGATCAAGGGCGTGATCGATCGCTTGACTGCGCGCGGATTGACCGAGACGAGCCAGGATCCCGATGACGGGCGGCGGCTGCTGGTCAGCCTCACGCGCGCCGGCCAGCAGGTCGCGGAAAAAGTCGCGCCGAATGCGCTCGCCATCACCCGTGAGACGCTTGCACCGCTCGATGCCAAGGAGCGCGAGACGCTGATGGCGCTATTGAACAAGTTGCGGTGAGCGGCGACTAACCTCGATGAATCGATTTCATCGGGGATGTTCGGAATGAGGGCGGCGAAGCGCTTTGCGACGGTATTGAGTGTCGGCGCGGCATTGGCGGCCGGTTGCGGCCCTGTCTGGGCAACCCAAGCCTATGAGGGTTTTTGGGCGTCGACCAAAAAGGATTGCCGCGATCAGGACAGTGCCAACCGCATGAGCATCGAAGGCGGCAACCGCCTCTACTGGTACGAGACCCGCTGCCGTGCCAGCGAGATCACCGCCGAGGCCAATCGAAGCTGGAAGATGCGGCTCGCTTGCGAAGGCGAGGGGGAGAAGTTTCGCTCCAATCCCCGGATTTCGATCGGCGCGGATAGCCGGTTGAGAACGGCCCGGTCGGCCAAGCCAAGCACCAAGTTTACGTGCGTTGTGAGACCTTCAAACGTCGCTGATTCAGGCGATCACGTCTTTCCCGGCCTAGCCACCGGTTGTCGGCCCGACATGCCGTCCCACCGGATCTTACGCAGGCTTTCGACTTCCCATAGCGCCAGCTGCCGCCGGTCGAACGGCGGCACCCCGTCGTCGAGCACCGTGATCGGCGGCGGGAAGTTGTAGGGTGGCGCGCACAGATCGATGGTGAAGAAGTCGCCCGCGCGAATCGCGCGGTTTCGGCCATCCGGATAGGTGGTGGTCAGAAGATATCTGATGTCGGACCGGAGGATGTTTTCGATCGCTTGAAAGATCATGTCCTCGGACAGATGAACGAGGCAGTCCCGGCAGAGCAGCAGGTCGGCTTCCGGAAGCGGATCTTTGCAGAGGTCGATCCGGCGGAAGGTGCGATCCGGCCGGCCGAATTGTTTAGCCGCGCATTCGACCAACTCCGGGACGATGTCACCCCCGATGTAGTGCGCCACCGGAAGTTCGATCTTCGACAGCCAATGAAAATCGCCGCAAGGCAAGTCGAGCAGGGTGCGGATCTTGAGGTCGCCGACCAGGTCGGGCAGGCTTGCTCGTACTCTTTGAGTATTGTGCAGGGTGGATCCGCCGCCGGAAGCAGTTTCCTGATAACCCCAGATGTTGCGCCGATAGATTTCGCCGAACACTTCGCCGGGCGTGCCGCGCAGATTGCGCACCATTTGCGAGCGCATCCACGTCAGCACCGGCGTCGGCAATGTCCGGCGCGCGATGTCGATAGCTGCCGAGAAAAAAGCCGTCCGACGTAACCGGTCTGCAAATTTATCGAACATGCTGTCACCGGAAATTAAATCAAAGATCGGCCAGGATGCCTCCGGTAAGGGGCCGACCAAAGTCAAGGTGCGTTCCGGATTTCAGGCATCTACTTCGCCACGATCTCCGGCACCTTGCCTGCCGGCGGCGTGTTGCGGCTGCGCTGGGTGCGCACGATGCCGTCGATGATGGTCATGCCGATGCCGGGAAGGTCGCCGAGCTGCACGCTGTCCAGGATGTTCTTGCCGGGCGAATGCTGCGCCTTGTCCATCAGGACGAAGTCGGCGGAGCGGCCGACTTCGATCAGGCCACAGTCGAGTTCGCGCATCCGCGCGGTGTTGCCGGTGGCGAGACAAAAGGCGATCTCGGCCGGCAGGTCACCGAGCGAGGACAGCATCGAGACCATGCGCAGGATGCCGAGCGGCTGCACGCCGGAGCCGGCGGGCGCATCGGTGCCGAGGATGACGCGGTGCAAATCGCCCATCTCGCGCGCTGTGCGCAGCGTGAACAGGGCGGAGCGCTCGTTACCATTGTGAACGAGCTCGAGGCCGCGCTTGCAGCCCTCGCAGATGCAGCGGATCTGGTCGTCCGGGAGCGCGGTGTGGCCGCCATTGATGTGGCCGACCACGTCGGTGTCGGCCTCAAGTACAACGTCCTTGTCGATCAGGCCGGAGCCGGGGATCGAGGGGCCGCCGGTGTGGATCGTGCTCTGGATGCCGTATTTGCGCGCCCACCCGACCATCTTGCGTGCGGTGGGGCCGTCCTTGACTCCGCCCAAGCCCACTTCGCCGAGCAGCTTGACGCCGGCGGCGGCCAACTCCTTGAAATCCTCTTCGACCATCTCGCATTCGATCACCGGCGCACCGGCATGAACCTTCACGCCGCCCGGACGCAGCGTCCAGAACGCGCGCTGGGCGAAGATCGCCATGGCCTTCAGGCCGACGACGTCGCGGGGGCGGCCGGGCATGTGCACTTCGCCGGCCGAGATCATGGTGGTGACGCCGCCATGGAGGTAGCTGTCGATCCAGTTGGTCTGGTTCTGCCGCGGCGTCCAGTCGCCGGCAACGGGGTGGACGTGGCTGTCGATCAGGCCCGGTGCAACGGTCGTGCCTTGAGCGTCGACGATGGTGGTCGCGCCTTCCGTATCGAGATCCTTGAAGCGGCCGATCGCGGTGATCTTGCCGTTCTCGGCGACGATGGTGTCGCCATCCAGGATCGGCTTTTCCAGCGCGCCCGACAGCATCAGGCCGATATTGCGGATCACGAGCTTCGAAGGTCCGGTGGCCTGGGGTGCGTCATGCGCCATGGAAGGGGGTCCTTGTCCTTAACTGCAACGCTTCCGATCTTGGGCAGCCTTGACCGCGGGATCAAGCCGGATTATTCATTAGTATACGAATGATCGTGTACAAATGACGCATAGATGACGTTCGCCCCGGAACCGCAGGCAAGCGACAGGGAAGGTGAGATGAGCAATTTCAACCAGGAAAGCGTTTTGAGCGTCCACCACTGGACCGACACGCTGTTCAGCTTCAAGACCACCCGCAGCCCGACCTTCCGTTTCCGCAACGGCGAATTCACCATGATCGGGCTCAAGGTCGGTGAGAGGCCGCTGCTGCGGGCCTACAGCGTCGCCAGCGCCAATTACGAGGACACGCTGGAGTTCTTCTCGATCAAGGTGCCGGACGGCCCGCTGACCTCGCGGCTCCAGCACCTGAAGGAAGGCGACGAGATCATCGTCAGTCGCAAGGCCACCGGCACGCTCGTGATCGACAATCTTGAGGAAGGGCGCAACCTCTATCTGATCGGCACCGGCACCGGGCTGGCCCCGTTCCTGAGCGTGATCAAGGATCCGGAGACCTATGAGCGTTTCGAGAAGGTGGTGCTGCTGCACGGCTGCCGTCACGTCAGGGAGCTCGCCTACGGCGAGATGATCACCAAGACGCTGCCGAACGACGACCTGCTCGGCGACTACATCCGCAGCCAGCTGATCTACTACCCGACCGTGACCCGCGATCCCTTCCGCAACCGCGGCCGCATCACCGACCTCATCACCTCGGGCAAGCTGTTTGCCGATATCGGCTTGCCGGCGCTGGAAGCAGCCCATGACCGCGTGATGATCTGCGGCAGCCCGGCGCTGGTGGCGGATACCCGCGTGCTGCTGGGCGAGCGCGGCTTCGTCGAAGGCAATCATGGCGAGCCGGCCCAGTTCGTGGTCGAAAAGGCCTTCGCGGAACGCTGATCGCGAAATTTTCGCGCAATAAGACCGTATTTTCGCCGCCGCGCGCCCGTTGCGGCGTCGATTCGGCCCGCGATACTATGTGGCTGCGAATCAGCGGAGTTCCCACATGGTTGCGGACAGCGACAGCAACATCGCCTGGCACCGGGTCCAGTTGAAGAAGAACCGTGCCGAGTTGAAGGTGCTCGAGACCGCGCGCTTCACGATGGGTGAGATCGCCTCGTCGAAGCGGAACGGCCAGACCCAGAAGGCGATCGCGGAGCTCAAGCACAAGATCGCGCAATCCGAACGCTCGATCGCGGACTACGACAAGCGCACCCGCCGTCCGCTCGCAACCGATCGACAAAGCCTCAGCAACGGCAGTTGGAGCCATTGGGACGCCTATACCAGCCAGCAGCAGCGTAAGACCGGCCAGCGTTCGCCGGAACGCGGCTAGGTCGATCGGCAAGCCGGATCTGCGGGGTTCCAGCCCTTGCGCCTCCGGCGGGGCCCACCATCTGGTGAGGCCGTCAGGAACGCGGGCGAGCCATGACACCGCGTATCGATTTCACCAGCGACACGTTCTTTCGCGATCCGCCTGCGACCATTGCGCGGCTCCGGACCGCGGGACCGGTGATCGCTGCGCGCTTTCCGCTCGTCGGCGAAGTCTGGATCACGACGACCCATGAGACGACGGCGCAGGTGCTGAAGGACGGTGCCACCTTCACGCTGCGCAGGGAAGACGGCGAGATCGCAGGCCTGCGCTGGTGGATGCCGAAACTCATCACGACCATTGCCAACAACATGCTGACGATGGACGAGCCGGACCACACGCGGCTGCGCAGCATCGTGGACGAAGCCTTTCGCCGCCGCGCGATCATGGACATGCAGCCACGCATTCGCGCCATCGCCGATGATCTCGCGGCGGACCTGTTTGCGAATTGCAGCCCCGCTGATCTCGTCCAGCGCTATGCGCGCATCCTGCCGCTGTCGGTGATCTCCGAACTGTTGGGCCTGCCGCCGGCGGATCGGCCGAGGTTCATCGCCTGGGCCAATTCGATGTCCTCCCTGACCAACATCGCCGGCTTCTTTCGCCTGCTGTTTGCGTTCCGAAAGATGCGACGCTATCTCGAAACGCGGTTGCAGATCGCGCGCGAGCAGGGCGGCGAGGGCCTGATCGCCGAGTTGGTCCAGGTCGAGCGGGAAGGCGGCCAGATCACGCCGAGCGAAATGGTGTCGATGGTGTTCCTGTTGCTGGCGGCGGGCTCGGAGACCACGACGCACCTCATTAGCGGGTCGGTCTATGAAGTCCTCAAAAATCCCGCTCTGCGCGACTGGTTGGAGGAGGATTGGAGCCGCCTTCCTCTCGCCGTCGAGGAGTTTTTGCGCTTCGTCTCACCGGTACAGTTCTCAAAGCCGCGCTACGTGCGGCGAGACATCGAGCTCGGAGGCGTGCGCCTGAAGAAGGGCGATCGCGTCATGGTCATGCTTGCCGCGGCCAACATGGATCCGGCGGAGCACGATCATCCCGAACGGCTCGATCTACAGCGCAAGCCGAACCGCCACATCTCCTTCGGCACCGGATTTCATTTCTGTCTCGGTCACCAGCTCGCGCGGATCGAGGCGGCGTGTGCGTTGGAAGCGTTGTTGACGCGCTGGCCGCGGCTCGGTCTCGCAGTCGAGCCGGCGCAAATCCGCTGGCGCCGGCGACCGGGCATTCGGGCGCTCGACAGACTTCCCGTGTTCGACGATGCCGCACCGGCCGCGTCGACGAAGGAAGCCGCCTGACGATCCCGGCTCGCTGGGCGCAACCAGCCAGTTCCAGTATCCGGATTTGATCTCAACTTATATCGTGTCTGGGAACGGCGCGCAGTCGCATCTGTTGTAATCCAAAGCTCAAGAATCCGAGGTGGAGGTTCGCAATGGGTTCCAGCGCTATTCCCGTGTTCGATAAGACGGCACAAACCACGCACCTCTGGCTCAATGAGATCGGTGAAGAGATGGGGCTCGATGACCAGCAATCATGGCGCGTGACGGGCGCCGTGTTGCACGCATTGCGCGACCGCCTGCCGATCGAACTCGCCGCGCATCTCGGATCGCAATTGCCGCTGTTGGTCCGTGGCGCGTACTACGATCAGTTCCGGCCATCGGAGCTGCCAAAACGGGTACGTTCCCTCGACGAATTCCTTCAGATGATCGCCGCGGAACTGACGTTCGGCCGACCGGTCGATACCAAGGACGCGGCGCGTGCGGTTTTCAAGGTTTTGTCGCGGCATTTGAGCGCGGGCCAGATCGACAAGGTGAGAGAGGCGTTGCCGGAAGAGGTGCGGATGATTTGGAGCGAGCCCGGTACGCAGGACTCATCGGGTCGCACAACAGCGGATCCATCCGCGCGGTCGAAGGGTACGTCGCACTAGGCCGGGAGAAACCTTCTGCGCGATGTCCGCGTTAACCAGTCAAACCTCCTGAGATCAACTGAGGAGCAGCCATGCAAGTTCACGAGATCATGACGCCATCAGTGCATATTGCCGATCCCAACATGACCATCCGGGAAGTCGCGCGCTGGATGCGTGCCGACGATGTCGGCGCATTGCCGGTGGGTGAGAACGATCGCTTGGTCGGCGTGGTCACCGACAGAGACATTGTGATGCGTGCCGTCGCCGAGGAGCGATCGCCGGGCAACACCTCGGTTCGAGAGGTGATGTCCGAGGGCGTCTGCTACTGCTTCGAGGACGATGACGTAGAAGGCGCCTCGCAAGTGATGGCGACGCATCAGGTCCGGCGGCTCCCGGTGCTCAATCGGCAGAAGCGCCTGGTCGGCGTTGTCGCCCTTGCCGACATCAGCAGGGCAGACGACGAGTGCGCCCAGGATGCGTTGAAGGATATCTCCGCACCTGCGGACGGGGAGTGGCAGTAGCGCGCTCATTGTATGACGTCACTTCCGAAAGGAACCGATATGACCAGCAAGATGCCACCCGTCCCACGCGCGAACCAGAGTGCGAAGGGAACCGGCGATCACAAGCAAACCCCCGCGGACCAGACGCCGCATGGTCAGAAACGCGCGCAGAATCCGGATCAGCAGGGTCAACAGGGCAACATCAAGCAAAACACGACCAATCAAGGATACCAGCAAGACCGCTGAGGAGGACGACATCTCATGTCGACATCCACGAAGACACCGAAAAGTATTCGTCAGGGCGGACCCGGCGCGTCGCACGAAAATGCAAAGGCCCCATTGGAGATAAAGAAGCCGCCTGCGGACGATCCGCAGCGGACCCACAGCCGGGTGTCCGGCGGCGGAGGCGAGCACGATTCCCATCACAGGCACGATGCTGCCGGGAAGGGCGGAGGAAGGTGACCATGAGCAACAAGCAGCCAAAGCTGTACACGCCCACCGGCAAGGATATTCGCGACAATCCCCTGATCGGTGGTTCGAAGGGCGCCACCATGGCGGGCGCGTCGCCCGACGACATCGAGGATGCTCTCGGCGAGAACACGATCGAGGGCGACGTCGAGAACGACGTGAATGTCGCCGGGGGTATTGACAAGGACGTCGCGCGCAGCGGCTCGCCTCGAAGAGGCCGGTGAACACCGGGAGACTGAACATGCAAGGCAGAAAGACCCACGAGCAGCAGGTGCGCATTCTCGAGCGCAAACCGGATGTGCCTGACGCACGAGAACTCGAGCAGGCCTCTGGTCGCAATCCCGGGAACGTCGCCGTTCATCGCCCGAGGGCGGAGGCGCGGCAAAGCGAATTCCCGGTCAGTCGCGGTGGCCTCAACCAGGAAAGCGATCACAACAAGCACAACAATCCCGGCCAGAGCGGCCATAAGCCGCCGAAACCATCCCCGCAACAACAGAAGCACTGACTTCCGGGGCGATTATTCGAGAAGGAGAGGCCGATGCCAGGTGGACATGGCAGCAAGACGCATTTCAGATCGGGCATGCACGGCAAGAGCGACGGCACCGGCGCCTTGGCCGACGTGTCCAAGGACAAAATCGGCGATAACATGGTCTTGTCCAACCGCGACAAGGCCCAGCACTCGGACATCCGCGGCATGGACGGCAAGTTCATCCAGACTGAGCAATATCAGGACCACGCGGCAAACCGGCTCGCGGATGAGGATCAGGACTCCGACGAGACTTGAGGAGAAGGTCGTTTCCTCCCGACCAGCTTGGACCGGTGCTCAGCCGGTCCTTTTTTTGTCTCCGCGAGATCGCGTTCCCAGCCGAATACGGATCGCCCATCGAGCGCCGGCGATGCCGCGCGTTCACCTGCGATGAATGATTCCACCGACGGCCCCTGCGCGGTGCGCTCCAGGCGCCGGGCCTGATCATCGAGACGCCTGATCGCCTGCATTTCTTCCTCGCGCCCGAGCCTCGCGTTCTGAATCGCGTCCTTCAGCACGCGGATGGTCTCGTCATAGACCTTGATCGGGACCGGGTAGGGATGCCGGTCCTTGCCGCCATGTGCGAGCGAGAAGCGGGCGGGATCGTTGAAGCGATAGGGCGCGCCGTGCACGACTTCGGCGACCATCGCCAGCGAGCGCACAGTGCGCGCGCCGACGCCGGGCGTCAGCAATAGCTCCGGAAAATCGACCGGGCCACGCTCGGCGGCCGCGGCCAACGTGCCGTGCAGGCGCCGCGCGAATACGTCCTTCGGTCGCACGTCGTGATGCGCGGGCATGATCAGATGCGGCAGCATGGCCTGCGCGGGTTCGATGCCGCTCAGCCTTTCGAACTCCGACACGATGCGGTCGGGGCCGAGATCAGCCAGCAGCTCGAGTTGTGCGTTCCGCGAGACGTCGGCGCGATGATCCGTGAGATTGACGATCTCGCCTTGCTGCGGGCCGTCGATGGCTCTGTGCGGCGTATCGACAAAGCTCTTCAGCGCCTCGGAATGCCAGTGATAGCGGCGGGCCTGGCGCTTGTCGCCGTTCATGCCCTGCTGCACCACGGTCCATTTGGCGTCGGCGGTGACGAAGAAGCCGTGCAGATAAAGATCAAAACCGTCCTGCACCGCCGCGCTGTCGACCTTTGCCACCAGCCGGCTCGCGCGCGTGAGTTTCGCACCATCGAAGCCGACGCGGTTGCCGAGTTGCATCAGTTCGTCCGGTGTCTTGCGCGAGTGCTGGCCACGCCCTCCGCAGACGTAAATTCCGAGTTCGTCTTGGAGCGGGCCGAGCCCGCGCTTCAGCGCACCGATCACCGAGGTCGTGATGCCGGAGGAGTGCCAGTCCATCCCTCGGCGCCAAACGACTGGAACCAGAACGGATGCGACAGCCGCTGGAGGAACGCGTCGCGCCCGTAATGATGCACGATCGCCTGCGTCACGATCGCGCCAAGCGAGGCCATGCGGGTCGCGAGCCAGGGCGGAACCCGGCCGGTGTGCAACGGAAGGTCGGCGCTGCCGGTACGTCGAGTCATGATTGCCCACAAATAGCGCAGTTCGGCGACGGTTGCACCAGAGGAATGTTGCGTCGCACTGAGCGGGGGGAGCGAAGCCGTTGGGAATGCGTTGAGCGCAGACGCTAACGCAATTGCGGGGACATGGATGAATCTGCAAGCCGTTATGGCCGACATCGACAAGATGCTCGGCTGGATACCCTCGTGGTTTGTCGGTCTCGGCCTGATCGCCGGCGCGATCCTGCTCGCGCTGGTCCTCTATCGGATGGCGGTACGGCTACTCAATCGCGCCTTCGGAACCCGCCTCCCTCTTCTGGCCGTGTTCATCGACCGGACTGCCGGTCCGGCTCAGCTGGCGCTGTGTCTTGCCTCGGTCGCCCTGGTCTTGCCGCTTGCGCCTCTTGGCGAGACAATCCGTACGTCGCTACTGCGCCTGTTCGTCGTCGCCTTCATCGCCCTGATCGGATGGATTGCGATCAGGGTCGTGGACATGAGTGCGGCGCGCTATCTCCAGAACTTTCGCGACGTCGCTGAAAATTTCGTCGCGCGCAAGCATGTCACCCAGGTCCGCGCGTTCAAGCGCGTGACCGACACCATCATTGTCATCATCACGATCTCCACCGCGCTGATGACGTTCGACTCGGTAAGGCAATATGGCGTCAGCCTGTTCGCATCCGCCGGTGCCGCCGGTATCATCGTCGGTCTTGCCGCGCGGCCGCTGCTCAGCAACCTGATCGCGGGCTTGCAGATCGCGATCACCCAGCCGATCCGCATCGAGGATGCCGTGATCATCGAGAATGAGTGGGGCTGGGTGGAGGACATCGCCTCGACCTATGTGGTGATCCGGCTGTGGGACTGGCGCCGCATGGTGGTGCCGCTGTCCTACTTCATCGAAAGGCCGTTCCAGAACTGGACCCGCGATACGGCTTCCCTGATCGGTGTGATCGCGCTCCATGTCGACTACCGCGCCGACGTGCCGCGCATCCGGCGCTGGCTGGAGGGGGCGATCAAGGAATCCAGGCTCTGGGACGGCGCGGTGGTCAATCTCCAGGTGATCGATGCGGATTCACGCACCATCGAGCTTCGGGCACTCGTGAGCGCACGAAATGCGCCGCAATCCTGGGACCTGCGCTGCGAGATGAGGGAGAAGCTCGTCGCCTTCATTCGCGACGAGATGCCGGAAGCCCTGCCGCGAGAGCGCGCGATCCTGATCCCTTCGGGGGACGACGATGCCGACTTCTTGCGGCGTCCTGCGTCACCGAAAAGGATGCGCGCGAGCGCGCGCAATTGACGGAGTGGCGCTTCTTGGGAAAGGCGGCAGGTCCAGTTCGACCGATGGCTACTCGCGCGCGGCTTTGGTTGCCCCGCGCAGGCCGGCCTGCTGCTGGATCGTGTCGAGCGCTCCGGATGATTGCTCCTCCGCGACGAAGCGGTTGACGAGCGGAAGCGCGCTCTCGCGTCCTTTCGGGATCGCAATCGCCATGTGCTCCAGGCCCCAATTGCCGTCGAGAATTTGCGCGCCCGGCATCTGGTTGGACATTTCGAACAGCGTCGGCTTGTTGGTCGCGTAGAGATCGATCTCGCTACGGCCGAACATCGCGATGGCCACCTTGACGCTCTCAGCCGGAACGATGGTCGCGTTCCTGAATTTGGCCGGAAGGGTGCGCTCGGAGGTCGAGCCCTTGGTGACGCCGATCTTCACGCCGGGGCGGTCGATATCCTCGATCTTGCCGATTGGCGAGTTCGCCGGAACGAGATAGCCGAGCTCGATCGCCAGCACGGGCTGGCTGAAGCTGACCTCGTTGGCACGGGCCGGCGTGCCGTTTTGCCAACTCGCCGCCGAGATCGTAGCTCAGGCCGTGCGGCTTGCCGGCCGGGTCGGTCACCATCGAGGTCGGGCTGCCCGGATAGATGCCGACGCGCAAGGTGCCGTTGGGCGCCAACGTTCTTGCTTCGCCGTCAGCGCGGGCGGGCGGGCCGGATAGGCTGGCGACTACGACGGCGAGCAGGGTGGCGCACACGATGCGCCGCGGATGAGAAAGTGTCCTCATGTAAACAGCCCACCTCACTGCGCGCGGATGTCGGCGGCCTTCAGCACCGGCTCCCATTTGGTCGCCTCGGCGTGCATGTAGGCGTCGAAATCCTTTGCGGAGGAGCCGACCGGCGCGGCGCCGATCTTGCCGAGCGTCGACAGCACGTTCGGGTCCTGCAACGCCGCCTTGAAATCTGTTTCGAGCTTCGCCACGATCTCTGGCGGCATCTTTGCCGGGCCAAGCAGGCCCCACCAGACCGAGACGTCGTAGCCGGGCACGCCGGACTCTGCGACGGTCGGAACATTCGGCAGCGCCTTCGAGCGTTCGGCCGAAGTGACCGCGAGCGCGCGCACCGGGCCGCCTTCGAGCTGGCCGATCGCCTCCGCAAGCGGATTGATGCTGAGCGGGATCTCGCCGGCAATCACCGCGGTCAGCGCCGGCGCACCGCCCTTGTAGGGGATTGCGACAATCTTCGTGCCGGACATGTATTTCATTAGCTCCCCGGCAAGATGCGCCGAGGTGCCATTGCCGGACATGCCGTAGGAGAGCTTGTCCGGTTCCTTCTTCGCGGCGGCCAGGAGATCGCCGAGCGTCTTGTAAGGGCTGTCCTTGGCCACCACGATCGCGAGCGGTGAGGAGGCGACTTCAGTGATGGCAGTAAAATCCTTGAACGTGTCATAGGGCACGCTCGGATAGATGAACTGATTGAGCGGATGGCCGCTCGCGACCAGGATCAGCGTGTAGCCGTCGGGCGCGGCCTGCGTCAGCGCCTGCGAGGCGACGATGCCGCCGGCGCCAGGACGGTTGTCGATCACAGGCTGCTGGCCCCAAATCTTCGCCAGCGCCTGGCCCAGCGTGCGTGCGAGCACGTCAACGGCACCGCCGGCCGCATAGGGCACGAGGATGTGAACCGGCTTGCTCGGATAATTGTCCGCCTGCGCGACACTGCCCGCCAGCAGCAGACCGGCACCCAGCATCAAACGGCCGATCTTCTTGTTGAAACCCAGCATTTTCTTTGCACTCCACAAGGGCATTCGCGTCCTTGCCGCGGTTTTCCGAGGCAGTCCCGGATGTTGCCCATGGTTTTTGTTGACGGGACCTGATCTTTTGTACGATAGTACAAATAACATGGTACGCAAGCCCACCAGCAAGGAAACGGCCCGCAAGCCGAACATGCGCGAGGCGATCCTCGCCGCGGCCGAGGAGCTGTTCGCCACCAACGGCTTCAACGCCGTGTCGGTGCGCGACATCGCGCACGCCGCCGGCGCCAACCCCGGCAGCGTCACCTATCATTTCAAGACCAAGGACGGGCTGCTGCTGGAGATCTACCAGCGCCATTGCGGGCCGATGAATCTCCGCCGCTCCGAGCTGCTCGCCGCCGCCAAGCGTGTGCGCGATCTCCAGGACCGGCTGGAGGCGATCGTGCGCGCCTATGTCGTGCCGGCCTTCACCTCGGGCAGCGATCTCGCCGGCGGCGGGGCGCGCTTCACGCGGCTGCGCGCGGTGATGTCGGCGGAAGGCAACGAGGTCGCGCGAAAAATCATCGCACAGACTTTTGACGACACCAGCCACGCCTTCATCGATGCGATTCACGACAGCGTGCCGCACGTTCCGCGCACCGACATCGTCTGGCGCAGCCATTTCCTGCTCGGCGCGCTCTATTATTCGCTGGTGACGCCGGACCGTGTCTCGCGCCTGTCGCGCGGCGAGGCCGACGGCGGCGATGCCGCCAGTGCCATCGAGCAGTTGGTGCAGGCCACGGTCGCTGCATTCCAGGCGCCGGCGCTGGATCAGGCCTTGCCGGCCCGACGGCGGACGGTTGCAAGCAGCAAGACTTGAAAGAAACCGCCGAGGGGAGGCGCGTCAAGCGTTTCCGCTCGCAAGCGGACCATTCGACTGGGTGTTGAGGAAATGAACAGGCGAGACTGCTTGCATCTCTTGACGGGACTGGCCGGCGCTGCCTTGGCGAGCGAAGTACGCGCGCAGGCGGCCGAGCCGAAGGCAATTCCGACGATCGAGCCCCCCGACCCGAATCCGAAGACGCCTTCCTTCAAGCTGCCGCCGAAATCCTGCGACACCCACACTCACATCTTCGGGCCCGCAGCGCGCTATCCCTTTGCGCCGAACCGGCCCTACAACACGGCTGATGCACCACTGGAGGCGTTCCGCAGCGTTCACGAGAAGATCGGCGCAGAGCGCTGTGTGATCGTCAACGCCACCGTGCACGGCACCGACAATCGCGTCGTCACCGATGCCATCGCGCAGAGCGAAGGCGCCTATAAGGGCATCGCCAACGTCAACGACGAGATGTCCGAGAAGGAGCTCGCGGCGCTCGACAAGGGCGGCATCTGCGGCTGCCGCTTCGCGTTCCTCAAGCGCCTCGGCGGTGTCGGCGACATGGCGATGTTCCTGCGGATCGTTCGCCGCGTCGCCGAGCTGGGCTGGCACATTGATGTCTATTTCGAGCCGGGCACCGTCGCCGAATTCGCGCCCATCCTGACGGCACTGCCGACACGCTACGTGATCGATCATATGGGCACGGTGCAGGCGGGGAAGGGGCTCGACGATCCCGGCTTCACCGCCTTGCTGGACCTTCAGAAGAAGGACGAGAAGTGCTGGGTCAAGATCACGGGGCTCGAACGCGCGTCGGCGACTGGCAAGCCGTTCCATGACGCGGTGCCGTTCGCCAAGGCGTTGATCGACAACGCGCCCGATCGCGTCATCTGGGGCACCGACTGGCCGCATCCCAACGTCAAGATCATGCCCAATGACGGCGAGATCGTCGACCTGATCCCCCTCTACGCGCCCGATGCTGCGATCCGGCAGAAGCTGCTGGTCGACAATCCCGCGCGCCTGTTCAAGTTCACCTGATGACGATGATGTACACGCCCACCATTCCGCCCCCCGACCCGAACACGCGCACGCCGAAATTCAAGCTGCCGAAGCTGGCTTGCGACGCGCATTGCCATATCTTCGGGCCCGGCTTGAAATATCCGTATGCGCCGGATCGCTCCTACACGCCGCCTGACGCGCCGCTGGAGGATTTCAGGGCGCTGCACGCCAAGCTCGGCGTGGAGCGCGCCGTCATCGTCAATGCCAGCGTGCACGGCACCGACAACACGGTGGCACTCGATGCCATCGCGCAGAGCAACGGCGCCTACCGCGCGGTCGCCAACATCGACGACACCATCACCGAGCGCGAACTTCGGGATCTGCACGAAGGTGGCTTCCGTGGCTGCCGCTTCAATTTCGTCCGTCATCTCGGCGGCGTTCCCGACAAGCGGGAATTCGATCGCGTCATTGCGATGGTCGCTCCGCTCGGCTGGCATATCGACCTGCATTTCGATGCGATCGATCTGCCTGAGTATGCCGACATGCTGGCAAGGCTGCCGCTGAGCTACACCATCGATCATATGGGGCGGGTGAAGGCATCCGAGGGACTCGATCAGCTGCCGTTCAAGATTTTGATCGAGCTGATGCGGCGGGACGAGAAGTGCTGGGTCAAGATTTGCGGCTCCGAGCGGGTGTCCTCGGCCGGCCCGCCCTTTACTGACGCCGTGCCGTTCGCGCGAAAAATCGTCGAGACCGCGGTCGATCGCGTCATCTGGGGCACCGACTGGCCGCATCCCAACGTCAAGGTGATGCCGAATGACGGCGACCTCGTCGACCTGATCCCGCTGTTCGCGCCGGAGGCCGAGTTCCAGCAAAAGATCCTTGTCAGCAATCCGGCGCGCCTGTTTGGATTCGACGAATGACGGCGCTTACGATCGACAAGCCGCGCGGCCGCGCCTGGTGGAAGGAGCTCTGGATCCAGGTGCTCATCGCCATGGCGGTCGGCATCGCGCTTGGGATCGTCAATCCCGAGGCAGGCGCCAAGATGCAGCCGCTCGGCGACGCCTTCATCAAGGCGATCCGGATGCTGATCGCGCCGATCATATTCTGCACCGTCGTACACGGTATCGCGCATATGGCCGACATGGCGCGTGTGGGGCGCGTCGCCATCAAGGCAATCGTCTATTTCGAGATCATGACCACGATCGCACTGGTGATCGGCCTTATCGCGGTCAACGTGCTAAAGCCCGGCGTCGGCATGAACATCGATCCCGCCAGCATCAACGCCAGCGCGATCGAGCCTTACGTCAAGCAGACCGGTGCCATCGGCTTCGTGCCGTTCCTGATAAACATCGTGCCTGCCACCTTCATTGGCGCCTTTGCCGAGGGCAACATCCTCCAGGTCCTGTTCATTTCGGTGCTCTGCGGCTTCGCGCTGGTGCAGCTCGGGGAGCGGGCCGCGCCGTTGATCAATCTGATCGACATCGCCGCCAAAATGGTGTTCGCGATTGTCGGCTTCGTGATGTGGGTGGCGCCGATCGGCGCGTTCGGCGCCATCGCGTTTACGGTCGGCAAGTTCGGCGTCGGCTCTCTGGCCTCGCTCGGCAAGCTCCTGGGCGGCTTCTATCTCACTTGCGTGATCTTCATCATCGTGGCGCTCGGCCCGGTGGCGCGGCTCTGCGGCTTCAGCCTGCTCAAGCTGATCCGCTATATCTGGGAGGAGCTGTTGATCTGCATCGCCACGACCTCGTCGGAGACCGTGCTGCCGCGCATTCTATCGAAGCTTGAGAAGGCCGGCTGTGAGCGCAGCGTGGTCGGGCTGGTGATCCCGACCGGCTATTCCTTCAATCTCGACGGCACCTGCCTCTATCTCGCTGCGGCCTCGGTGTTCCTGGCGCAGGCGACCAACACGCCGCTCGGGCTCGCCGAGCAGATCGAGCTGCTGCTGATCCTGCTCGTGACCTCCAAGGGCGCGGCGGGAATCGCAGGTGCTGCCTTTGTCGTGCTGGCGGCGACGCTGTCGGCCACCGGCACGATTCCGGTGACGAGCGTCGCGCTGGTGCTCGGCATCCATCGCCTGATGTCGCAGGGACTGACACCGACCAATTTGATCGGGAACGCGGTGGCGACGATTGCGATTGCCAAATGGGAAGGCGCACTCGACGGCGACCGCCTGAGGCGTGTGCTTGATGGCGAGGAACCCGCGGTCGCCGCGGCCTGATGAACTTGCTTCCTGCGTGACGCAGGGAGCCTATGATGCTTACGAATGAGAGAGGGGAGTTTGTCCCATGAAAACGGGTCTCGTGATCACCGCCCACCCGGGTGACTTCGTCTGGCGCGCCGGCGGAGCCATCGCGCAGCACGCGAAGAAGGGCTACCGCATGAAGATCGTCTGCATGTCCTTCGGCGAGCGTGGCGAGAGCCAGTTTGCCTGGAAGGAATCAGGCGCAACGCTGGAGTCGGTCAAGGCCGGCCGCAAGGACGAGGCGGAGCAGGCGGCCAAGCTCTTGGGCGCCGAGATCGAATTCTTCGACTGTGGCGATTATCCGCTGAAGCTCACTGAAGAGCATTTCGACCGCATGGTCGACATCTACCGCGAGCTCAATCCGAGCTTTGTGCTGACGCACGCGCTGGAGGATCCCTATAATTTCGACCATCCGAACGCGGCGCATTTCGCGCAGGAGACCCGCGTGGTCGCTCAGGCCATGGGCCACAAGCCCGGCGCGCAGTACAAATATTCGGCACCGCCGGTGTTCCTGTTCGAGCCGCACCAGCCGGAGATGTGCAATTTCAAGCCGAACCTGATCCTCAAGATCGATGAGGTCTGGAAGGAGAAGTACGAGGCGTTCCAGATCCTCGCGGCGCAAAAGCACCTCTGGGGCTATTACGAGCGCGTTGCGCTCAACCGCGGCATCCAGGGCAGCCGCAACACCGGCGTGCCCATGACTTATGGCGAGGCCTATCAGCGTCTGTTCCCGACCGTCGAGGAGGTGCTGGCATGAAGCCGGTTGTCGTTCGCAACATCAAGCGCGCCGATCCCGCCGGAATGGCGGAGTACGGCGTCTCGACCGTGCACGAGGCTTATGGGCGCATCGGACTGATGAAGCCTTACCTGCGGCCGGTCTGGCCGGGCGCGGCGATCGCGGGCCCCGCGGTGACCGTGCTGGCGCAGCCCGGCGACAACTGGATGATCCATGTCGCGGTCGAGCAGTGCAGGAAGGGCGACATTCTCGTCGTCGGCTGCACGACCGACAATACCGACGGCATGTTCGGCGAGTTGCTCGCCACTTCGCTTCAGGCGCGCGGCGTGCAGGGGCTGATCATCGATGCCGGCTGCCGCGACGTCAAAGCGCTGCACGAGATGAACTTTCCGGTGTGGTCGCGCGCGGTCTCGGCCAAGGGGACGGTCAAGGCCACACTCGGCTCGGTCAACGTTCCAGTGGTCTGCGCCGGCGTCAATGTCGATCCCGGCGATATCATCGTGGCGGATGACGACGGCGTCGTGGTGGTCCCGAAGCGCTACGCCGCGGAAGTCGCCGAGAAGGCGAAGAAGCGCAACGCCGACGAAGACGGCAAGCGCAAGCGGCTTGGTTCGGGCGAGCTCGGGCTGGACATGTACAGCATGCGCGAGGCGCTGGCGAAGGCGGGGCTCATCTATGTCGACAATCCCGAGGATGCCTGAACGGCGAAAGAAGAGAAGCGGAGCGGGCGGATGGATCGTCTCAAGCTGCGGGCCGTGTTCGGCAGTCACCCCCATGTCCAGGCGGTGAAGACCGGCGAGCTCCGCTCCCACCGCTTCGATCTCGAGTTCATCGAGTACACGCCGACCAACACGGCGTTCAAGCCGATGGTGCGCGAGCAGGCATTCGACGTCTGCGAAATGGCGATCGTCACCTATCTGATGGCGAAGGCCCACGGCAAGCCGCTGGTGCTGCTGCCGGCGACCATGCTCGGCCGCTTCCAGCATGCTTACGCGCTGTATAATCCCGAGCACGGGACGCTCGGGCCTTCCGATCTCGAAGGCAGGCGCGTTGGCATCCGCTCGTTCACGACGACGACAGGCGCCTGGATCAGGGGCATCCTGGCCAATGACTATGGCGTCAATCTCGACAAGATACGCTGGGTCACGTTCGAGGACCCGCACGTCGCCGAATATGTCGACACCACCGAGCGCGCGCCGAAGGACAAGAAGGTCTTGCAGATGTTGATCGACGGCGAGCTCGACGCCGTCCTCGGCGAGACCTCGGTCGATGTGCGCCTGAAACCGCTGTTCCCCGATCCGGCCGCGGAAGCCGCCAAATGGTACGGCCGCCGCGGCGTCGTCCCCGTCAACCATCTCGTGGTCGTGACCGAACGGCTCGCAAAATCACATCCCGACGTGGTCGCAGGCGTCTATGATCTCCTCAAGCGAAATAAGATGCAGGTGGGACCCGCGGCCTCACCCGATCTCATTCCCTTCGGAATAGAGGCGAACAGGAAGCCTCTGGAGCTGATCGTCGACTACGCATTCCAGCAGGCGCTGATCCCGCGCCGTTATGCAGTCGAGGAGCTCTTCGACGACACCACGCGAGGACTGAACTGATGGCGGGCGATCCCAGGCGATGGCAGATCGGTCTGATCGGCTATGGCGAGGTCGGCAGGATTTTGGCCGAGGACCTGCGGCAGCAGGACATCAAGGTCGCGGCCTATGACATCAAGCTCGGAGGCGAGCAGGGCGCTTCTCTGAAAGAGCACGCTGCCAAATTCGGCGTTGCGCTGGCCGCCTCTCACGCCGAGCTGACCGCGAAATCCGACTTCATCGTCTCCGCGGTCACAGCCAGCCAGGCCGTGCCGGTGGCCAAGGCCTGCGCTGATACGATCAACCAGGGCACCTGGTTCCTGGATTTCAATTCGGCTTCGCCCGGCGCCAAGCAGCGTGCTGCGGCGCTGATCGACGGCGCCGGTGGCCGCTATGTCGAAGGCGCGGTGATGACCTCGGTGCCGCCCTATCGCATCAAGGTGCCGCTCTTGCTTGGCGGTCCCGGCGCGAAGGAGCTCGAGCCGCTTCTGAATGCAATCGGCTTTGCGGCCAAGGTTGCCAGCGACAAGCTCGGTGTGTCGTCGGCCGTGAAGATGTGCCGCAGCATCATGATCAAGGGTCTGGAGGCCATGGTCATCGAAAGTTTTACGACCGCGCGCGCCTATGGCGTCGAGGATGCGGTGCTGGCTTCGCTCGCGGAGACGTTTCCCAGCATCAACTGGGAGAAGCAGGGCGCGTATTTTTTCCAGCGCGTGATCGAGCACGGCCGGCGCCGTGCCGAGGAGGTGCGCGAGGTCGCCGAGACCGTGCGCGAGGCGGGGTTGACGCCATGGTCGGCGCAAGGCACGGCCGAGCGGCAGGCCTGGGTGGCCGATCTCGCCGATGAAGGCCTGTTCGGCACCAAAGGCACGAAGGAGTTTGCCCGCAGCGCCGATTGGCGCATCGAGGCGGACCGCATCCTGGCGAAAATCAAGCGTGAGGGATGACGACGCGCGCCTTGCCTGACTCGGACGGCGGAAACAGGACGGCTTGATGCCGTTCGAAGATCTTCCGGCCGTTCTTGAATCCCATCAGGATATCAGGCAGCGCCGCGATGGCTAAACGGCTGTCGTGCGTATCGAGCACGACGAGATCGGCGGGGTTGCCGACCTTGATGCCATAGTTGGTCAGGTTCATCAGCCGCGCCGGCAACTCGGTCACGAGATCGAGGCAGGTGTCGAAGTCGGCGACGGAGGCGTGCGCGACATTGGCATAGAAATTCGCCATTCGCAGCAGCGAGGCGTCGCCGAACGGCGTAAAGGGATTGAGTACGTTGTTGGTCGCGACCGAGCATACGACACCGTCGTCGGCGAGCTTGTGTGCGAGCGTCAATCCGCGCGGCGCGTTTTGGGTGGCCTCGCGCCCCATCAGATAGAGATCGGTTGCGGGCAGCACGGTGACGGCGACGCCGGCTTTCGCCAGTTGCGCGGTGGCCGCTTTCAGCCGTTCTGGCGGCAGCGCGGAGAGTTTCGTGGCGTGGCCGATCGCGACGCGCCCCTGATAGTTGCGCTGCTTGGTCTGCCGGCAGACTTCGTCAAGATGCCACCAGGACGGATCGAGATCGAAGTCGAGATGAAGATCGACGTCGACGTCGAATTCTCGCGCGAGATCGAAGATGCGTTCGAGATGCGCGTTCGGATCAGTGTCCATGTAGGGACAGCCGCCGATCGCCTCGCCGCCGTCGCGCAGCGCTTGTACCAGCAGCTCCTCGCTGCCGGGATCGTTGGTGAGTCCTTCCTGCGGAAAAACGCAGAGCGAGAGATCGATCGCCCAGGCATAGTCGCGCTTCAGCGCCTTGACTGCCTCGAAGCCGCGCAAGCCGATCCGCGGATCGATCTCCACATGGGTGCGCATGCGTGTCGTGCCGTGCACGATCGCCCGTTCAAGCACCCGGGCGCCGCGCGCATAGATATCCTCGACCGTGAAGTCGCGCTTCATCGCCGCGACGGCGCGGATGGCCTCCGAGACGCTGCCATGATTGTGCCCGCAGCGGCCGAGCAGGCACGCCTTGTCGAGATGGATGTGGGTGTCGACGAAGCCGGGCAGGGCCAGCCGGCCGGCGACGTCGATCTCGACGCCATCGCAGACAAGCGTGGGCTCGATCGCGGCAATGCGGCCGCCTTTCACGCCAATATCGACGGGTGCGGCGGATGATCGCAACAGCGTGTTGCGGAAGATCAGGTCGAAGGTGGGCTGGGTGGTCATGGCGCCGATTCAGGTGAGCTGGTGTAACGAAAGCCGCCGCTTCCGGCAGCTCCAGATTGTAGTGCTAACCCCAAATTGTTCAAAGAATGTGCATGCAATTTGGGGGGCGGATTGTAGAATCTCGAGATTCCGGAGAATCCGTCATGTCCGCCCCCGCAAAAGCCGAAGCTCGTCCGATGACCGACGCCGAGATCGTGGAAGCCTATCTCACGGCTTCGATGATACCCGATCCCGATGCCGCGGCGGCATACATGAAGCCGGGGACGGTGATCACATTTACCGGGGGGCGTGAGTTCGATCATCCGCGCGGGCCGACGGGCTTCAACGCCAAGCGCTATCGCTCGGTCAAGAAGAAGATGGATCGGTTCGACGTCTGCCCGGGCGCGGACGAGACCGTTGTCTACAGCGTCGGCACGCTCTATGGCGAGTGGATGGACGGCACGCCGTTCGAGGGCAACCGTTATGTCGATCGCTTCGTCGTCAGGGGTGGCCAGATCGTGAAGATGGACGTCTGGAACGACAGCGCCGAGCGAATCCTGGTTCAGCGTGGCATCGAGGCTTAACGCAGGATCGGATGTGACAGCCTTTGTCGGACCGACTGTCGGGCTGGCTCGAGCAACAGCTCACCTGCGAATAGTGCCCCGTGCTGTGGCGCATATAAAAACGCGATAGCTGATAGACGGAACCTGGTCTGGCGATCGTTCCACCTTTGAGCTATCAGGTCCGCGACCGCGCCCCGACACGGCGGCGCAGTCGATGCCCCAAAGGAGCCACTGATGCGTCTTCCCACCGTTCTCTTGGCCGTCACATGTCTTGCGGGCGCAGCCTCGGCCGAAGACCTGTCGGGCACCCTCCAGAAGGTCAAGGAGACGAAGAAGATCACGCTGGGCTATCAGGAGGCGTCCGTTCCCTTCAGCTATCTGGACGGAAACCAGAAGCCGGTCGGCTTCGCCATGGATATCTGCCTCAAGATCGTGGACGCCGTGAAGCAGCAGCTCGGGATGCCCGACATTGCGGTTGACTATATCGCGGTGACGTCGTCGAACCGCATCCCCCTGATGGTCAACGGTACGCTCGATCTGCATTGCTCGGCGACCACCAACAACGCCGATCGCCAGAAGCAAGTCGCCTTCACCAACACGCATTTCCTCAGCGCGACGCGATTTGCGGCCAAGAAGGCCGCAAAGATCAACACCATAGACGATCTCAAAGGCAAGTCGGTCACGGCGGTGGCGGGATCGGTCAACCTGACGCAACTCGCCAAGGTCAACACCGAGCGCAATCTCGGCATCAACGTGATGCCGGCCAAGGATCAGGCCGAGGCCTTCCTGTTGCTCGAGACCGATCGTGCACAGGCCTATGCGCTTGACGACGTCCAGCTTGCGGTCGCGATTGCGCGATCAAAGGAGCCGGGCCTGTTCATGATCAGCGAGGAGACTTTTTCGAAGCCGGAGCCCTACGGGATCATGCTGCGCAGGGAGGACGCGCCGTTCAAGGCGCTCGCCGATCGCGCCACGGCCGAGCTCTACGCGAGCCCGGATGTCGAGGTTCTCTACAAGAAGTGGTTGCAATCGCCGACGCCGCCTAACGGCCTCAACTACAACGTCCCGATCTCGCCGTCCCTGCGCAACGCCTTCAAGAAGCCGAGCTCAAGCTTCGATCCCGACGTGTACTTGGTGAATTGAGGCGAGGGCTATCGCGCCCGCGGCGTGTCAAGCAGTCGTCCGGCGAACGCCGCGCCGATCGCTGCGATCGCGGCCATTGCCAGTGCCCACACGACGAACAACCGATGGCCGATCAGCGCGCCGCTCACCAGCGGGGCGCTGATATTTGCGCCCGACATCAGCGACTGGTTGAGACCCATGATCATGCCCTGGCGGTTGATCGCGGTCGAGCGCGACAGTTCCGCCGTCAGCGTGCTGCGGGCGAACATGGTGCCGACGATGATCAGTGTTAGGTAGATCGCGAGCAGGCTGATATTGTCGCCGGCCGCAAGCCCTGCAAACCCGAGACCCATGCAGGCGAACGCCGCCATCACGATGCTGCGGTCGGAAGCAACGAGGTTTGCGCGCGTGATCAAAAGACCCTGGACGACCATGTTGATGAAGCCGGCATAGGCGAACATCCAGCCGAGCTCACGTGCGCCGAAAGCATGCCCGTCCCAGGAGAACCGCGCCGTCAGGAACAGGCCGATCTGCGACAGGAACATCGAGTTGACGAAGAAGAAGACGATGAGCAGGCCGAGCAGCCTCCAGGCGTAGCGCATGCCGAGCAAGCTGCGGGTCAGCGTCGGCTCCGGCACGCGGTGCTGGTAGAGCGGCTCGGACGCCGGATGGTCAGGCTGGAGCAGGGCGACCGTCGCAAGGATGCTGACCAACGAGAGTGCGGCCGCAGCCCATATCGGTGCGGTCGGGCCGTAATGGACGAGAAAGCTTGAGAGTGCGGGTCCGAGCAGGAGTCCGGTTCCGATCGCGCCGCTGGTCATGCCGAGCGCCTGCTTGCGGGTCGCCGGCGCGCTATGCTCGGTGGCATAGGCATGAGCGACCGAGATGTTGCCCGACGTCAAGCCGTCGATGATGCGCGCCAGGAACACCAGTGTCAGGTTGTCTGCGACCGCAAGCAGGAGGAATCCGACGAGGGTTCCGATCTGGCTGACGACCAACACTTTCCTGCGGCCGTAGCGGTCCGAGAGGATGCCGACCACGGGACCGGCGATGAGCTGGCAGACGGCATAGACCGAAATCAGGGCGCCGATCAGGAACGGTGTGGCGCCGAGCCGCTGCGAATAAAAGGGCAGGAGCGGCAGGATGATCCCCATCCCCGTGGCGTCCACGGCCACGACGACGAAGGTCGGGACGAGCGTTAGTGTGCTGTCGCCCGCCATCGCCTCCCGTACTTCGGTCGTGGAACCCGGTGCCATCTGCGTTGTCCTCGTTCGCATTTTCGTGATTGCCGGCAATATGCCAGGCTATATAGTCGCAGACTAATAGTTCGTGTCCTATCTAATTTGCATGGCTCCCTCGCAGGCTCACATCCACGCCGAAATCGGCCGGCTCATCGCGCGCCTGGCCCGCATCTGGCGCCGCGAGTCGGATCAGGCGCTGTCCGATCACGGCCTGTCCTATGCGACCGCGATTCCGCTGCTGGTGCTGTCGCGCCAGGGCGAGAATGTCCGCCAGGGCGTGCTCGCCGACGAACTCGGGATCGAAGGGCCGTCGCTGGTCCGGTTGATCGATCTGCTCCAGGCCGAGGGGCTGGTGGAGCGCCGCGAGGACCCGACCGATCGCCGTGCCAAAACGCTACATCTGACGAAGGCGGGCGAGACCAAGGTCGAGGAGACCAACAGGGTGCTGCGCCGGGTGCGGGCGAGCCTGCTGAAGGATATCGGGCCGGAGGAACTTGCGGTAACCTTCGAGACGCTCCAGCGCATCGAGCAGCGGGCGTGCCGCCTGCATGACGCCAAGACTGGTCCAGAGGCGAAATAGCCATGCGGGCCGAAGAGCCGTTTCTGGTCCGCCATGCGGATCTCGTTTTCGCTTTGAAGACGTTTGCCGCGTCGATGCTGGCGCTCGTCATCGCGCTCGCAATGGACCTGCCGCGGCCCTATTGGGCGATGGCGACGGTCTACATCACTTCCCAGCCGCTGGCAGGCGCGACCAGCTCGAAGGCGTTCTTCCGTGTCATGGGCACGCTGGCCGGCGCGATCATGACGGTCGCACTGGTGCCCAATCTTGTCGAAGCGCCGGAACTGCTGTGCCTCGCGATCGCGCTCTGGGTCGGGCTTTGCCTCTATCTGTCGCTGCTCGACGGCACGCCGCGCAGCTACGTCTTCATGCTGGCCGGATACACGGTCGCGCTGATCGGCTTCCCCTCTGTGTCCGAGCCCGGCGCCATCTTCGACACAGCGGTTGCGCGGGTGGAGGAAATTTCGCTTGGCATCATCTGCGCCAGCCTGGTCTCGACGATCGTTTTCCCCCGCAGCGTCGCGCCAGCGGTCGCCAACCGCGTCGATGCCTGGCTGTCGGATGCGCGCCGCCTCAGCCAGGTCGTGCTGCTGCGTGAGGGCACCAATGAAACGCGCCGCGCCAGGCGACTCAAGCTTGCGACCGACATCGTCGAGATCGACACGCTCTCCGCGCATCTCGCCTACGACCGGCTGACGGATAGCAATGCCGTGAGCGGCCTCGGCGAAATCCGGCTGCGCATGCTGATGTTGCTGCCGGTGATCGCCTCGCTCGAGGACCGGCTGGCTGCGCTGGGCGAGGAGGCGTTGCGGCGGCAGCCCGAGCTGAAGCGGCTTCTGGAAGACCTGGCGCAATGGATCGTGAGCGAAGTCGGCGCGCGGCAGCCGGCCGAGCGGATCCGCGCCATGATCGCGGAGCGGCAGGCGATCCTCGACGACAGCGCCTCCTGGGAGCGGATCATCACCACGAGCCTGTTGTCACGACTGCGCGAGCTCGTCGACCTCTCGCGCGACTGTCGCGCACTGACCGAGGCGATTGCCGAAAGCCGCAATGTTCCGACCCTCGATCTGGCCTTCCATTCCGAAGCCGGCGCCGCACCCGTGCGCCACAGGGATCGCGGCCTTGCGCTGTGGTCGGCGGCCGGCGCAGCCGTCGCCATTCTGATCTGCTGCGCGTTCTGGATCGGCACCGGTTGGCCGGACGGCGCGTCGGCGCCGATGATGGCGGCGGTCGCCTGTTCGTTCTTCGCCGCCCAGGACGAACCCGCACGTTTCATCCGCAGTTTTGGATTGTGGTCGCTCGTCGCCATCGTGGTGGTCGCAGTCTATTTGTTCGCGCTGGTGCCTGCGATCTCACATCTCGAGGTGCTGGTCGTCGCGCTGGCGCCGACCTTCCTGCTCTATGGCTTCCTGATCGCGCGGCCGGCAACGGCGGGGACGGGCATGGCGCTCGCGGCCAACACGGCGACGCTGCTCGCGCTGCAATCGACCTACAGCGCGGACTTCGCGTCCTACGCCAATTCCGCTGTCGCCTTCTTCGTCGGCGTCGTCGTCGCCGAGCTTGTGACGCGAATCGCGCGCGGCGTCGGCGCGGAGTGGATCGCCAATCGCCTGGTGCTGTCGAGCTGGAAGACGCTCGCGGTCGCTGCCGAACGTCGCGGTAAGCGCGATCGTGCCGAATTCGCAGGTCTCATGCTGCACCGGCTCGGGCTTTTGGTGCAGCGTATTGCCTTCCTCTCGGAGAGCGATCGGCGCGACGCCGACAGCCTCGTCCAGCTTCGCATTGGCTTGAACATCATCGATCTGCGCCGGGCGCGCTATGGACTCGCGGCGTCGACCATTCACGTCATCGACGACATGCTCGATCAGCTTGCTGCGGTCTGCCGCAGATACACGGGTGGTGCGATGCCGGCCGAACTGCTCGCGCGCGTTGATGCGGCGCTCGCCAAGGCCGTCAAGGACCCGAACGACCAGGCGCGGGAGGATGCCCTGGTCGGGCTTGTCGGGATCCGCCGCGGTCTGTTCCCGCAGGCGCCCGCCTATCGGGCAGGTGCAGAAGAGGGAATTGCCGCATGAGATATCAGATCGACATTTACGGTGTGCTCGTGCCGGCGCTGCTCTTGTGGATCATCGTTGCTTACGCCATGAGCGCGCTGCTTCGCCGGCTGATGCAGCGCTTCGACCTCTACCGGCTGGTCTGGCACCGCGCGCTGTTCGATTTTGCGATCTTCGTCTGTCTCTTGGGCGTCGTCGTCTATCTCTCGGAGTATCTCGCATGAAAGGGAATTTTGCCTGGCTTGGCCGCCTCGCATTGACCTTCATTACCGTCGCCCTGGCGCTCGCCGTCGGCCGCGAGCTTTGGGTCTATTACATGGAGCAACCCTGGACGCGGGACGGGCGGGTTCGCGCCGACGTGGTCCAGGTCGCGCCCGACGTGTCGGGCTTCGTGACCGAGGTGCTGGTCAAGGACAACCAGAAGGTCCATCGCGGCGACGTGCTGTTCCGGATCGATCGCGAACGCTTCGCGCTGGCGCTGCGGCAGGCCGACGCTTCGGTGGCCGGTCATCAGGCAACCCTCGATCAGGCCAATGCCGATTTGAAGCGCTACAGCGCGCTGACGACCGACGCGGTATCCCAGCAGAAGCAGGAGCAGGTTCTGGCCACCCAGCTCCAGGCCAAGGCGGCCTTTGATCAGGCCGTCGCCGACCGGGCGGTCGCGCAGCTCAACCTCGATCGCAGCGAGGTCCACGCCTCCGTGAACGGCGTGATCACCAACATGGATTTGCGGCCCGGCGCGTACGTCACGGCGGGCAAGGGCGTGATGGCGCTCGTCGACACCGACACACTGCATGTAGAGGGCTATTTCGAAGAGACAAAACTCGCGCGCATCCGCATCGGCGACAAGGTTCAGATCCGCCTGATGGGTGATCCGGCGCGGCTCACCGGCCGCGTCGAGAGCATCGCCGCCGGCATCGAGGACCGCGACCGTGCCGAAGGCGCGAGCCTGCTAGCCAACGTCAACCCGACCTTCAGCTGGGTGCGCCTCGCTCAGCGCGTCCCCGTGCGCATTGCGCTGGATCCCGTCCCCGACAACATGTCGCTGGTTGCGGGACGCTCGGCGACGGTGGAGGTGTTGAATTAGAAGCGAGTCACGCTGCGCATTGCTGCGCCCTCTCCCCCTGTGGGAGAGGGCAGCTCTGCTGGCTGACACAGATTCACTGGGGTGAGGGGTCTGTCTCCGCAGATGGAGACCTCTCATCCGGCGCTTCGCGCCACCTTCTCCCACAAGGGGAGAAGGGCGGAAATGCGCTGCGGTGACCCTGCGAACAGAGCGCTTCTCTCAAGCGTTCGAATATTTCTTCAGCTCGAACCGCGCGATCTGGTTTCTGTGAACTTCGTCCGGTCCATCGGCAAGACGCAGCAGCCGCGCGGTTGCGTAAGCCTGCGTCAATCCAAAATCGTTTGAGGTGCCGCCGCCACCATGGGCCTGGATCGCCCAGTCGATGACCTGGCAGGCCATGTTGGGCACGGCGACCTTGATCATTGCGATCTCGCTTCTTGCCACCTTGTTGCCGACCGTATCCATCGCATGCGCCGCATTCAGCGTCAGCAGCCGGGCCTGCTCGATCATGATGCGCGCTTCGGCGATACGCTCCTGCGTCACCGTCTGCTCCGAGACCGGCTTGCCGAAAGCGACGCGGCTGCGCACCCGCCGGCACATCTTTTCCAGCGTGCGTTCGGCAAGGCCGATCAACCGCATGCAATGGTGGATGCGGCCGGGGCCGAGGCGGCCCTGCGCGATCTCGAAACCGCGGCCTTCGCCGAGCAGCATGTTCTCTTTCGGCACGCGCACGTTGGTGAAGACGACTTCCGAGGCGCGGTCGGGCACGCCGTAGAAGCCGAATACGGGGAGGGCACGCTTGACCTCGACGCCCGGGGTGTCCATCGGGACCAGGATCATGGATTGCTGCTTGTGGCGATCGGGATTGTCCGGATCGGTCTTGCCCATGAAGATGCAGATCGTGCAGCGTGGATCGGTCGCGTTGGTCGTGTACCATTTGCGTCCGTTGATGAGGTAGTGGTCGCCATCGCCCACGATCGAGCTTTCGATGTTGGTCGCATCCGACGAGGCGACCGCAGGCTCGGTCATGGCGAAGCAGGAGCGGATCTCGCCGGCGAGCAGTGGCTTCAGCCAGCGCTCCTTGTCCTTCTCCGTACCGTAGCGCTCCAGCACCTCCATGTTGCCGGTGTCGGGCGCCGAGCAGTTGAACACCTCTGGCGCAAGGTGCGACCGGCCCATCACCTCGCAGAGCGGGGCATATTCGAGATTGGTGAGGCCTGCACCGTGGCTCGATTCCGGCAGGAACAAGTTCCAGAGGCCTTCGGCGCGGGCGAGCGGCTTCAGCTCCTCGACGACGGGATAGACCTTCCAAGGCCCGAGCTCTTCCGCCTCGCGATAGAATCGCTCCTCGTTCGGATAGATGTGCCGGTCCATGAAACTCTCGAGCTTGCGCTTGAGCTCGACGACTTTTGGCGACATCGGATAGAGCATCTCTCGTCTCCTGTGGATAGGTCAGCGCCTGCATTCGGGGCAGGCTGGATTCGAATCGTGCCGACGATCGCGCGGCACCGCGCCGCATCTTCATCAGCTGGCCGATCGCAACTTGCGTCAGAACCCACTTGGTGCGCTGCGATGTTAACGATCATTCACACGCTGTCTTGCGTCGTGCAGCGATTGAGAAGCGAGCAGGACAACAAGCAGCAACAAACAGCAACTGTTGCCTTCACGGTACGGGCAATTCGAAACACTGTGCCTAAGATAGGCCTCAATTAAAACGGGGGCAGAAATCATGACGAGACAAGGGGACTTTGGACGCGCATCCGTACGGATCGCTCGCCTTTAGTTCGCCCATCGACCAGCCGCGGAACGCATTGTCCTAGATCGCGCCCGGGCTCTTCCAACACCCAGGAATTTCTGCCCGTCGATCCGCTACGTGCGTGATCGCTGGCTTCTTGCGTTCAAAGACGAGCATGAGCTTGAGGCCGAAGCTGTGGTCTCATGTTCAACTTAAGAGTTAGATATAGGCGAATTTCAACCGAAAATTCAGCAAAGGAAATGGAGACCGACATGCACACACATCCAGGACGCTCTCTAACTCGCCGCCGTGGACTCGTAGCCGCAATTGCCGCGGCGAGCGCGATGATCGCTTCACCCGTTCTTGCCGGCGGTCCGCTGCCTGCACCAATTGCCTCCTGGACCGGCTTCTACGCCGGCGTCCACGGCGGCTGGGGATGGGGCAAGTCGGAGTTTCGTGACCCCAATAACAGCTCTGCCAACAATCCGTTCTTTGCGTACTACAACGGGCCGCTCGCTGGCGGGCAGCTCGGCTACAACTGGCAGCAGGGCAACTACATCCTCGGTGCGGAGATCGACGGCTCCTGGTCTTTCGTGAAGGGTAACACCAGCAGCAACACGGGCACGATCTCGTCGAGCACCAACAACGGGGTCGGCTACACCGGGCTCGCGACCGCAACGGGACGCCTCGGCTACGCGTCGGGCCAATGGCTCGCCTACGCAAAGGGCGGTGCCGCTTACGCCCGCATGGAGCTTTCGTCGAAGTTCACCGCGCAGCTCACCAATTACAATCGAGAGCTGTTCGGTGCTGTAGGCGGCGTCGGGTTGGAAGTGGCCTTCCTGCGTAACGTCTCCGCCAGGGTCGAGTACAACGCGATCTTTCTTCCGGCGGAAACGCTGCACTGGGTGAGCCCGGACACGACGTCCGAGATCAAGCACTTCGTCCAGGTGGTGAAGGCCGGCATCAACGTGCGATTCAACGGCGACGACGGCCTCCCGCGCTAATTCCCCAGCACAATCGAAACAGCATGCAACAGAAATTCTTGGAGACAACCGCCATGTTCACCACGTCCATGAATCGCCGCGCCGCCCGGACGATCGCCGCCGCCGTCAGCGCCGGCTTCACCGCCATGATCGCCGTGCCGAGCCACGCCGCTCCGGTCGAGTACGTCAAGGTCTGTTCGTTGTACGGCGCCGGCTTCTTCTACATTCCGGGTACTGACACCTGCACGAGCGCCAACCAGATCGTGACCAACCAGTTCGACCTCGCGCGTGCGCAGACCCGCGCCTCGACCGGCACGGCGATGGCTGCGTCGCTGGTCGCGCCGTGGCTTCCGACCGGCACGAACTACGCGGTCTCGACCCACTGGGCGACCTATGACGGTCAGCACGCCGCTGGCTTCTCGGGCCTGGTGCGGATCTCGGGCAACTTTGTGTTCTCGGGCGGTTTCTCGCTCGGCCTGGACAAGGGAAACCTCACGTCCTCCTCCAACCGGACGCAGACGGAATTCGGCACTGCGATCCCGGCGCAATCGTGGAGTGACATCCGTGGTCTCGGCCGCGCGGGCTTCATGTACGCCTGGTGAAGCACGCGACACTCGCTCCGAAAATTCATTCTGACATTTTGAAAGATCATCCCATGACAATCTCAATCCTGCGATCGGCGCGCCGCTTCCTCTCCTGCGCTGCCGTCACGCCGCTTCTCGCGGCCATGTCGCTCACCGCCACCTCTGCGATTGCAGCCGATATGGCCGTGAAGGCTCCGGTCGTCGCCCCGGTGCCGCTCTGGAACGGCTTCTACATTGGTGTTCACGGCGGCTACGGCGTCGGAAGCAGCCGTCTCGTCGATCCGAGCTTCGCTTTCGCGCAGGACCGCTTCACGATGGATACACGCGGCGCGATCGCAGGTGCGCAGGTCGGCGGCAACTGGCAGTTCGACAACCTCGTGGTCGGCGCCGAGCTCGATCTCTCCTGGGCGTCGATCAAGGGCAGCAGACCCAGTGATCCCGCGAACATCTTGTCCGGCCTTGCGGTGGCGTACCATGCGCTGGCGACTGGAACCGGCCGCATCGGCTACGCATTCGGTGACCTGCTCGGCTACGTCAAGGGCGGCGTCGCGTGGGCCAACATCGACTACCAGGCCTTTACCGGCACGCCGTTCCCGGTCGACATAAACCACCAGCGAACCGGGTTGATCGGCGGCGTGGGTCTCGAATACGCGCTGACGAACAATCTCTCGGCGCGACTGGAGTACGACTATCTGTATTTCGGTCCGGCTGCGATCGCGCTGACGACACGGATCAGTCCGCAAAACGTCAACCATGAGCTCCATCTCCTGAAGCTCGGCGTGAACTACCGCTTCAACGGCGACGCCATCGTTGCTCGTTACTGAGCAGCGCCACCGTCATTGATTGGAGACAACCATGTGGAATCAAATCAACGCGGCACGATGCGTCCTCGGACGTAGCCTGCGCGCGGTTCTCGCGACCGCTGCTCTGGTTCTGGCGATCCCGACGCCGGGCCATGCTGCGGTCGAGTACGAAAAGGTGTGCTCGCTTTACGGTGCCGGCTTTTTCTACATACCGGGGACCGACACCTGCGTGAACGCGCAGCAGACTGTGCAGAGCCAGTTCGACCTTGCACGCCAGCTCACCCGTGCGGCGACGGGAACGGCCATGGCCGCTTCACTCGTCAATCCGTTCCTGCCTGACGGGACCAACTACGCGATCTCGACCCATTGGGCCGTGTTCGACGGGCAGCATGCGGCCGGTGTCGCCGGGATGATCAGGATCCAGGGGAATCTGTCGCTGACCGTGGGCATCGCGTTCGGTCTCGATCGCGGCAGTCTCACGTCCACATCCAACCGGACCGCGACGGAGAGTGGCGTGGCGATCCCGGCGCAGTCGTGGAGCGACGTGCGGACACTGGGACGCGTAGGCCTCCAGTATTCCTGGTAGGCCGGCGCTGAAGAGCCGTAACGCGGAGGCGCCACCCGGACGATTTGCATGACGTCCGGGTGGCGCAGATCCTGCGAGCGCAGGGAACGGCGGCTAGCCGATTTCGAGATAGTCCGGGCCGGCCAGTTTTGGGAACGGCGCCGTCGGCAGCGTCTGATACCAGAACGCGACCGAGGCGATGTCGTCCTGCAACGGAAGATACTTTAGCTCCTTGATGCCGGGCAGCCAGCCCAGCGCCTGGATCGTCACGCGCAGATCGTTTTTGAAGCGCACGGGATCCGGGATGTGCCAGCGATACATGCCGAACCGCTGCTGCGATTTGTAGACGCCGTCGGGGCGGATCACCTGGGGCAGACCGGCATAGGGCGTGGTGAATTCCTGGTAGCGCGATTGCTGTGCCGGGCCCTTGCCGGAATGGGCAACGTAGGGATCGAAATTATACGCCCCACAGAAATAGTCTTCGGTGCCGGTGCCGCAGATCGTCCGGGAATTCGCCGTCGCCGTCGATGAAGAATTTGATCTCGCCTTCGCCCCACCAGCCATTGTTATTGACGCCCCAGGCCATGTAGGTGCCGGCATAGTGGCCGCGGCCTGTGACGCCATCGAGGATGGTGTAGACGTCCTTGTAGGGCAGCGGGTTGGTGCGCCGAAACTGCGCGTGAAAGTAGGCGCAATCCTCAGGCACCTCGGTCAGTGTATAATTGATCTGGTAGTAGACGGTCAGCTGCTCCTCGCTGCGGTTCTCCAGCGTGAAGCGCGCGCGCTGGCGGAACGGCATTTCCCAGTAGCAGTTGAAGGCGCGGCCGGGATTGACGCAGACCGCGAGCGAGGACACTTGCGCGAACTCCTCCCATCCGCAGGCAAAGAAATCGCCGGCCGGACATTCCACGCTCGGCTGCTCCTGGTCGTCCCAGTAGATGCGCAGGATCGAATGACGCAAACGCCCGCGCGCCAGCGTCATCCAGATCTGCTGGATCGCGCCTTGCCCGGCGATGTCGGCAAGGGTGAACGTCGCGCCGGGCTCGATGACGACATAGGGTGAAACTTTCCAGCCCTGGCCGAGATCACGCGCTTGGCGGGCGGCGGGGCCGTCGACGGACATGCCGCCTTTGCCCTTCTCACCGGTGAAATTCTCGGGGCTGATCGAGCGCGTCAGCGCGTTCGACAGGCGCGACAGATTGCCGAGATGCATGCCCAATCCGGAAAAGGCCATGATGTCCTCGATAAGGGATTAGCGACGCCTCGATATATCGCCCCCGAATCTACCAAAAGGTGAAGACGACCGCGCACGGAGAGGGGGCCTTGCGCTATCCCGCTTATGCGACGTGGTACTCCCTGAACTTCTCGCGCAGCGCCGATTTCAGCACCTTGCCGGTGCCGGTCATCGGGAATTCGTCCAGGAACTCGACGGCATCAGGCATCCACCAGCTCGCGAGCTTCGGGCGCATGTGGTCGAGCAACGTTTTGCCATCGACCGTCGCTCCCTTCCTGCGGACGACGAGGAGCAGGGGGCGCTCCTGCCACTTCTCATGCGCGATGGCGACGACGGCAGCTTGCAGCACGTCGGGATGGGACAGCGCGATGTCCTCAAGCTGGATCGAGGAGATCCATTCGCCGCCGGACTTGATCACGTCCTTGGAGCGGTCGGTCAGCGTGACATGGCCCTGGGCGTCGATCACAGCCATGTCGCCGGTGATCAGCCAGCCGTCACGGTCGAGGCCTTCGTCGAGCTTCATGTAGCCGGACGCGACCCACGGCCCGCGGGCACGCAGATGACCGACAGTCTTGCCGTCGCGCGGCAGCTCGTTGCCGCCGTCATCAACGATGCGCAGACTCGTGCCGAAACAGGCACGGCCCGACACCTGGCGCCGGTCGAATATTTCCCTGTCGCTGAGATGCTCCGAGCCCGGCCTCAAGCCCGGCATCGAGCAGCCCAGGGCCTCGGTCATGCCCCAGGCCTGGATATAGTCGATATCGTACTCGCGCTTCAGCTTCTCGACCATCGCGCGCGGCGGGGCCGAGCCGGACGACAGCGTTGCGCGCAGGGTCGAGAACTTGTTGCCGGTCCGCCCCAACCAGTCGAGCAGGATCAGCCAGAAGCTCGGCACGCCCGCCGACAGCGTCACCCTCTCGCCCTCAAGCAGTTCGTAAAGCTTATCGGGTTCGTAGTTGCGGCCGGGCAGCACCAGCTTCGAGCCGGTATAGGGCGCGGTGAACGGCATGTTCCAGCCATTGCCGTGGAAGAGGGGCGCCATCGGCATCATCACCTCGCGCACGCCTTCGTCATGTCCGGGCAGGAAGTCGAAATTGCTGCAGGTCATGGTCTGCAGGATCGCGGCGCGGTGCGAATAGATCACGCCCTTCGGATTGCCCGTCGTGCCCGACGTGTAGCAGATGGTGGAAGCGGATTTTTCGTCGAACAGCGGCCAGGCGAAGCCGGCGTCGCTCTCCTTTTCCAGCAGCTCTTCGTAGCAATAGACGTTCGCAAGCTTCGTCTCCGGCATCCGTTCGCGCGAGGACATCACGACGTAAGCTTCGATCGTCGTCAACTGCGGAGCGATTGCCTCGACGACCGGCAGCGTGGCACGATCGATGAACAGCAGCCGGTCTTCGGCATGGTTGAGGATGTAGACGAGTTGCTCGGGAAACAGCCGCGGATTGACGGTGTGCAGCACATAGCCCATGCCGGGTGCGGCATAGAACATCTCGAAATGGCGGTGGGTATTCCAGGCGAGTGTACCTACGCGGTCGCCAGGCGTCATCCCGAGCCGCTTCAAGGCCAGCGCCATGCGCTTGATGCGCGGATGCGCATCGGCATAGGTGTAGCGATGGACGTCGCCCTCGATCTCGCGCGCGACGACCTCCGCTTCGCCGTGATAATCGGCGGCGTACTGGATCAGGCCGCTGATCAGGAGCGGCATGTCCATCATCAATCCCTGCATTGTCCCCTCCGAGCCGCCATGTCGTTGCACGGCGCGCTTGTGATTTGCGCGCACGGTAGCGGAAGGTGACGGGGCGTTCACGCAAAAAACGGCAGACGCGATTGCATGCGTCACTTTTTCGGGGCTAACTGATGCGAGCTGCCGGCGAAGCAGCGTCCGCCGTGGAGGAAATGGATGTCAGCGGAAAAACACAAGACCGGCGCAGCCGGCGAATCTACCATCGACATCGACATCGACATCGACATCGACATCGACATCGACATCGCCTCGCTGCGTGCGCGCTATCGCGCCGAGCGCGACCGTCGTTTGCGCTCTGAGGGCAAGGCGCAATATGTCGAGGTGACCGGCGATTTTGGTCGCTATCTCGATGATCCGTGGGCCGACCACGGCTTTGCGCGCGAGGCCGTCAGCGAAGAGACGGAGGTGCTCATCGTCGGCGGTGGCTTCGGCGGCCTGCTCTGCGGTGCCCGTCTGCGCGAAGCCGGTATTGATGATTTTCGCATCGTGGAAAAGGCTGCCGACTTCGGCGGCACCTGGTACTGGAATCGTTATCCCGGTGCAACCTGCGACACCGAGAGCTACATCTATCTGCCGCTGCTGGAGGAGACCAGCTATATGCCGGTGCGGAAATATGCGCGGGCGCCGGAGATCTATGAGCACTCCCGCCGCATCGGCCGTCACTTCCGCCTCTACGAGCGCGCACTGTTTCAGACCGTCATCTCGCGTATGACATGGCAAGAGGATGAGGCACGCTGGCTGGTCGAGACCGATCGCGGCGACTGCATCCGAGCGCGCTTCGTCATCCTCGCGGGCGGTCCCCTGAGCCGGCCGAAGCTTCCGGGTATTCCCGGGATCGAGACCTTCAAAGGCCATAGCTTCCACACCAGCCGCTGGGACTACGCCTACACCGGCGGTAGCGCGGAAGGCGGCCTCACCGGTCTAGCCGACAAGCGGGTCGGCATCATCGGCACCGGCGCCACCGCCGTGCAATGCGTGCCGCATCTCGGCCGCTCGGCGAAGGAGCTCTATGTGTTCCAGCGCACACCGTCTGCGATCGGCGTGCGCGACGACCGGCCGACGGATCAGTCCTGGGCAGAGAGCCTGAAGCCCGGCTGGCAGCGCGAGCGCATGGACAATTTCACGGCCGTGATTTCGGGCGAGCCGTTCGAACAGGATCTGGTGCAGGATGGCTGGACCGGCCTGCTCGGCGAGATACTGCTTGCGCCACGCCACCAGCCGCAGCCGGTAACCTCGATGGAAGAGGCGCTGAAGGTGATCGAGCAGGCCGACTACCGCAAGATGGAGGCGATTCGCGCACGCGTCGACGCTGTCGTAAAGGACGAAGCGGCCGCGGCGGCGCTTAAGCCTTGGTACAAGGCGTTCTGCAAGCGGCCGTGCTTCCACGACGAATATCTCGACACCTTCAATCGGCCCAACGTGCACCTCGTCGACACCATGGGCAGGGGCGTCGAGCGCGTCACCGAGTACGCCGTCGTCGTCGATGGCAAGGCCTATGAGCTCGACTGCCTGATCTATGCCAGTGGCTTCGAGGTCGGCACCGACTACGCCCGTCGCATGGGCTTCGAGGTCTACGGGCGGGACGGCATGAGCCTGTCCGCGCGCTGGCACGACGGCGTCAAGACGCTGCATGGGTTCTACAGCCGCGGCTTCCCGAACTGCTTCCTGATCGTCACGGTGCAGGCCGGCCAGAGCGCCAACTTCCCGCACATTATCGACGAGCAGTCGCAGCACATCGCCTACGTGATCGCAGAGGCGCGCAAGCGCGAGGCCCGAACGCTGGAGCCGACGCCTGCCGCCGAGAACGCCTGGGTCGACGAGGTCGTGAAGGCCGCGCTCGGCCGCCAGACCTATCTCGCCGAATGCACGCCCGGCTATTACAACAACGAGGGCGTGTTCGATCCGATCGCGGCTCGCAACAGCCAATACTGGCGCGGGCCGGTGGCGTTCCTGCGGCTGCTCGAGCGGTGGCGCAAGGAGGGCAATCTGGACGGACTGGAATTGACCTTCGGGGCCGCTACGGAAGCACGCGACTCCGCAGTTCCGGCTTGAACGGCATGATCCCGGCCCCGTCAGGCGCAACACGGCTCTACGTCATCGTCGGCGATCCCATCGCGCAAGTGCGCTCGCCCGCGGGCATGACGGCGGCGTTTGCTGCGCGCGGTCATGACGGCATTCTCGTGCCGGTCCAGGTCTCGGTTGCGGACTTGCCGGATTTCCTCTCGGTGGCGACGCGGTTGAAAAACCTCGACGGCATCGTCGTCACCATCCCGCACAAATTCGCCTGCTATCAGGTCTGCGCGAGCGCGACCGAGCGAGCGCACTTCCTGCGCACGGTGAACCTGATGCGCCGTCGCGCCGACGGCTCGTGGCACGGCGACATGGTCGATGGCCTCGGCTTTGTCGGCGCCGCGCGGGCGAAGGGGATCGATCCTTGCGGCATGCGGGCGCTCCTCGTCGGCGCCGGCGGGGCGGGCTCGGCCATCGCGCTTGCGCTGATCGAGGCCGGCGTCGGCGAGCTCGCCATTCACGACAGCGCCGAAGAACGCCGCGACGCGCTGATCGGCCGGCTCAATGGACTCGGGAAAGCGCCTGTAAGGATCGGCACCGCGGACCCCGCCGGTTACGATTTCGTCGCCAATGCCACGCCGGCCGGGATGAAGGACGGCGATCCGCTGCCGGTCGACGTCACGCGGCTGGCGCCGTCGGCCTATTGTGGCTGCGTGATCACCAGGCCCGAAATCTCCCCCTTCATTGCGGCGGCCCGGAAGCTCGGCTGCATCACTGCGACCGGTACGGACATGTACCAGCAGCATCAGAGCATCATGATGGATTTCCTGCTGGGGATGAACGGCGGACGGTAAACGGCCGTTCGATGTCAAGAGCGTTACCTGCATCGATTGGGCCCATCTGGGCTTGAGCGATCATGGCTGACGTAGGATCATGCGCCCGCGCGAGCCGGTCGCGCATCTCAGGGAGGGAACGCGCAATGACCAAGGGCAGGACCGTTGCGACGGCCATGATCGGCGCGACCACGCTGCTGCTTTCCCTGGTGCCCGCGGCCGAGGCCGCGCAGTGCGGCAGCTCTCCAGCCGGGTTTGAAGGTTGGAAGCGTGAGTTCAGCGGGGAGGCGCAGGCCAAGGGCATCGGCCCGACCGCGCTCGCGGCGCTGATGCAGGCCAATTACGCCAGTGCCACCGTTGCGGCCGATCGCGGCCAGCGCAGCTTTTCGCTGTCGCTCGATCAGTTCCTCGCCAAGCGCGGCGCCACCACCATTGTCGCGCGCGGCCGCTCCCTGAAGCAATCCCAGGCCGCCCTGTTCGCCTCGATCCAGCAGCGCTACGGCGTGCCGCCGGGACCGCTGATCGCGATCTGGGGCATGGAGACCGGTTTCGGCAGCCAGCGCGGCAACCAGAACATGCTGTCGTCGATCGCAACGCTTGCCTATGACTGCCGCCGCCCTGAATTCTTCACCGACCAGCTCTACGCCGCGCTAAAGCTGATCGACCGTGGCGCGCTGTCGGGGGCGACCCGCGGCTCGATGCACGGCGAGGTCGGCCAGACCCAGTTCATGCCCAAGAACATTCTGGCCTACGGCACCGGCAATCTCGAGGTCGCCGCCAACGCGCTGAACTCGACGGCGAATTTCCTCAAAGCCCATGGCTGGCGGGCGGGAGCCGGTTACCAGCCGGGCGAGCCGAATTTCGCCGCCATCGAGGCCTGGAATGCCGCCGGCGTCTATCAGAAGGCGATTGCGCTGATGGGGCGGCAGATCGACGAGGGTGGCGGCACGGCTGCGTCGAGGTGAGTCGCTCCGCAAGGTGTGACCGGCCGTATACGAGAAACTTGTTGCCGTCGGGAACTGTCGGCACGAGGATTGCTTTGATCAGGGCAGGGCTGGGCATGAGGAGATTCAACATGGCTACCCAGATCGTGATGGACCAGAGCGGCGACACGCGTCACGAGTTTGATCCCGACAATGCCGAAGCGCTGGCGCGGGCCGAACAGCGTTTTCGGGAGCTGACCGGAGCCGGCTTTACCGCCGCCTTGCGAACCGGGCCCGGTGAGGTCACCCGTATCCGATCGTTCGACCCGACCGCGCATGAAACGCTGTTCTATCCCCGCCTGGTCGGCGGTTGATCTGAGCTGCTCATGATCGCGGCAGCTTGGTTTCGCGCGCCGGCGCGAGCGCGCCTGCATGCGCTGCGCGAACTTTACCGGCGCTTTTTCGGCGAGAATACGCCGGACGCCCGCGGCCGCCGGCTGTTGTGCGAATGGCTGTCGCCCGCTCAGCGTGCGCAGTTCGAGCAGCACCGGCATTTCGATGTCATCGGCTGCGATACCGGCAAGCGGTATCGCATCCACTACGGCACCGCCGCCAACGTCCATGAGATCGACGATGCCGGGATTGCGACGATGGGCTGGTGCTTCGTCCCGTCAGGCTTCCTCACGCCAGGCGACGTGATGCTGGCCCAGAAGATCGCGCTTGAGACCGACGAGAAGGCGGCGCTGACACTCGCCAACCGGTTTCCGCCGGCAACGCATTCAGAGCAGTTTTACCGGCGGCCGTTCTAGATCAGCGCCGCCAGCGCCACTCGATTAGAAATGCGTGGTGCGGAAAGCGTCCAGCGCGTGCGCCGCAAACACGCCGATACTGCAAAGGGCGAGCACGGCAGAGATCAGCTCGATCATAGCTCTTCCTCCCGCAGCGGATAAGCGACGAGATGCTGGCAGCAGGAATAATCCCAGATGAGGTCGAGGAAGAATTGCATGGTGGCCGTCCCTGTCTGATTTTGACAACTAGATAACCGGCCATCTGTTTCAGGCGTGTTTCGTCGATTTGGAAAAGGGGTTTCGCGGGGAACCCTGGGCTGGTTTTGGCGGGACAGACCCGCCGCCATTGTCCGTCCCTTTAGACGCCCGCGTCCGGCGGGCGGCACATCCATATTGCGAGGCAAAATAATGGCACAGGTGGAGTGGTTCGACGATCTCGCCGTTGGAATGCGCTTCAAATCCCCCGAGGTTCAGGTCACCGAGGCCGACATCAAGCGCTTCGCGGCCGAGTTCGATCCGCAGCCGATGCACCTCGACCACGAGGCCGCCAAGGAAACCCTGCTCAAGGGCCTTGCTGCGTCGGGATGGCACACCGCGGCGATTGCCATGAACCTTGCGATCCAGACCCGTCCCTTCGGTCCGCATCCGCTGATCGGCGCGGGCGTCGACGGCCTGCGCTGGGCAATTCCGGTGCGCCCCAATGACCGCCTCCACCTCGAAGGCGAGGTGATGAGCCTGACGCCGTCGAAATCGAAGCCGCAGGGTATCGCGCTGGTGAAATGGACGATGTTCAACCAGAACGGAGAGGAGGTTTACACCTTCACCCCGATTGCGATCGTGCCGCGGCGGGGGTAACCCGAGCATCCTTCACCATAGGCGGTGGGCTTCCCGAAGCCCTTGCGGCCCGCCGGGAGAGATGGTCATCTCCGGTCGGGGAATACGCTGGAGGCTGACATGAAACGATTTCTTCTCGCCGCGTTGCTGCTCGCGGGCGCCTTGAAGTTCTGCGAGGAGAACCGGAAGTAAAGTCCCGACGCCGGCTGCGAAGTCGACAAGACTTGCAGGACAAGATTGGGCAGCTGCGAGACGGCGCGTAACCCACGGCACACAGCTCGCCCGCCGTTCGCATTTATCCTAGTCTTTGGCGAAAACGTCCAAGCCGCATCCTGCGGTTGACGTTACCCAAGGACAATGTTCGATACTTCAGCATCTCGCTGCAGCGTTTTTTCCTCGTCGAAGGCGCTCGCGGCGGGATTTTCCAATCCGTTCGTTCACTGACGCGCTTTCGAGGCGCTGGCGTGTCTATGCGGCACGCCAATTGGTTCAAACGAAATCATCATTAGAAAGTTATCGCGAGTCATTCGATCGGATGACGCGATTTTACGCGTTCTCTTCTACGAGACGCCACAACGATCTCTTGTTCGACGCGTTCGATCTTTGTGTGAAGCGACTCACAGCGAGCAGAAGTGAATCCCGTCAATCTCGCGTACAGGTTGAGAGAAGATTGTCATGCGAACGGCGTCATCGAATTTGGCTGGCAAGTTCCGCGACATCTTCGATCGCGTCGCCGCGGCGTTCCGCGCGCAGCGCGCGATCGAGGCCCGACGCGCATTGCATCGTTATCGCCACTTGCTGGAGGAGCAACACGACACGTCGCCTTTGAATGAAATCATTCCCGTCTGCAACGAAGAGGATATTTTAGGACATGCCCACGGATCTGATGCGCGCGAGCGCGCCGCCGGCGACCCCACGTTCGAGCGCGCGTAACGTCAATATCGTGGCGATGGCGCTCACCGCGGCGCTCGTCACTCTTCAGCTGGTCGGGTTGGCCATGCTGCATCGCTCGCACGCGCAGCCGGTCTCGCCATCGCTGGTGAATTCGCACGATAGGGCGATTTGTACGGAGAGCGCCGACGTTCCCGCAGCGCAGACGCCCTACGACTGACCGGAGAGTTCATCGTGCCGGATATCACAACCAGCATTCTGCTCAGCGTTGCCGTGTTTTCCGGAGCATTCGTCTCGGAGCTTTCCGGGTTCGCGTTCTCGGCCGTGGCGGGCGCGATCCTGCTGCGGGTGTTTCAGCCGCTGGAGGCCGTGCCGCTGATGATGGCGTGCAGCATCGGCGTGCAGGCCACCAATCTGTGGGCGCTCCGGCACAACATTCGCTGGGAAGGCAGCCTGCTCCTGATCGTCGGCGGATTGATTGGCGTTCCCATCGCGGTTTCGCTGTTGCAGACCACCGATACGCATCTGCTCAGGCGCGGCTTCGGTATCGTTGTCACGCTGTACGCGGCCTACATGCTCCTGCGGCCGACGCTCGTAACTGCCGGCGAAACCGTCGGCCGGCACTGGGTCGCGCTGATCGGATTCGGGGGAGGGCTCGTCGGCGGCTTGACCGCCATGCCCGGTGCGATCCCGACGATCTGGTGCGACATGCGCGGCATGCCCAAAAGCGAGCAGCGCGGCCTGGTACATCCCTTCATCGCCGCGATGCAGCTCTTCGCAATCGTGCTGCTGGTCGGGCACCAGGGTCTGTCGTCGAAGGTCCTGGTCGATCTCGCGATCAGCCTGCCTGCGCTCTTTGCAGGATCCGCGCTCGGCGTCCTCGCCTTTCACCGGATCAACGAGACGGTCTTTCGCAAGACCGTGCTCGTTCTGCTGCTCCTGTCAGGCATTTCCCTGATCTAATGTCCGAGACCTTGGACTGGGGCTGCGCTGGTATCGCCGCCGTGATGCGTCAGCGGCTTCATGCCGGTGACGGTACGAAGCAGCACATAGAACACCGGCGTCAGGAACAGGCCGAACACGGTAACGCCGATCATGCCGGAGAACACCGCCACGCCCATGGCGCGGCGCATCTCTGAGCCGGCCCCGGTCGAGAGCACCAGCGGCAAGACGCCCATGATGAACGCCATCGACGTCATCAGGATCGGACGGAGCCGCAGCCGGCTTGCCTCGATCGCGGCCCGGATCGGCGTGCGCCCTGCAAATTCGAGCTCGCGCGCGAATTCGACGATCAGAATTGCGTTCTTGGCGGAGAGTCCCACCAGCACGATCAAGCCGATCTGGGTGAAGACGTTGTTGTCGCCCTTCGAGATCCAGACGCCGAACATCGCAGCTAACAGGCCCATCGGCACGATCATGATGATCGAGAGCGGCAGCGTCAGGCTCTCATAGAGCGCCGCCAGCACCAGGAACACGAGGAGGATGGCGAGCGGAAACACCCAGAGGCCGGAATTGCCCGCGATGAATTCCTGATAAGTCAGGTCGGTCCATTCGAAGGCAAAGCCGGGTGGTAGCACTTCTGCTGCGATCCGTGTCGCGACCTCCTGCGCCTGACCGGAGGAATAGCCGGGCGCAGCCGCGGCGTTGATGTCGGACGACAGGAAGCCGTTGTAGCGGATCGCACGCTCCGGACCGGCGCTCTGGCGGATATTCATCAGCGCCGACAACGGCACCATGTCACCGGAGGACGAACGCACCTTCAATTGCCTGATGTCGTCGGCGCGCGCGCGGAACGGCGCGTCGGCCTGGACATAGACCGAATAGGTGCGGCCGAATTTGTTGAAGTCGTTGACGTAGTAGGAGCCCAGATAAATCTGGAGCGTGTTGAACACTTCCGTCACGGGCACTCCTAACTGGAGCGCCTTGGTGCGGTCGATGTCGGCGAAGAGCTGGGGAACGTTGACCTGGAAGCTCGAGAATACGCCGGCGATCTCCGGCGCCTTCTGCATCGCCGTCATGAACGCTTTCGTCGCCTCATTCAGCGCCTCATAGCCGAGACCTGCACGATCCTCGATCTGCAGCTTGAAGCCGCCGATGGTGCCGAGTCCGTTGACCGGCGGCGGCGGAAACATGGCGATGAAGGCTTCCTGAATCCCGGAGTATTTCTTGTTGAGATCGGCCGCGATTGCGTTCCCGCTGAGTGCCGGACCCTTGCGCTCCTCGAACGGTTTCAGCGTCGAGAACACGATGCCGGCGTTGGAGGAGTTGGTGAAGCCGGAGATCGACAGGCCCGGAAACGCGACCGAGCTCTCGACACCGGGCTGGGTCAGCGCGATGTCGCTCATCTTGCGGATCACGTCTTCGGTGCGGTCGAGCGTCGCTCCATCAGGCAGCCGCGAGAAGCCGACCAGATATTGCTTGTCCTGGCCCGGCACGAATCCGCTCGGCACCTGCTGGAACAGAACCGCGGTGAGGCCGACCAGGACCACGTAAAGGCCCATCACGGCGGCCTTGCCCGAGATCACCTTGGTGACGGTGCCGCTGTAATTCTCCGAGGAACGGGTGAAGGCGCGGTTGAAGCCGCGGAAGAACCAGCCGAGCGCCTTGTCGAGGATTAGCGTCAGCCTGTCCTTCGGCTCGTTGTGGCCCTTGAGCAGCAGCGCCGACAGCGCCGGCGACAGCGTCAGCGAATTGACGGCGGAGATCACGGTGGAGATCGCGATCGTCAGCGCGAACTGCTTGTAGAACTGACCGGTGAGGCCGGAGATGAAGGCGAGCGGCACGAACACCGCGATCAGCACCATCGCGATCGCGATGATCGGGCCGGAGACTTCCCTCATCGCCTGGTAGGTAGCGTCGCGCGGGGACAGTCCACCCTCGATGTTGCGCTCGACGTTCTCGACCACGACGATGGCGTCGTCGACGACGATGCCGATCGCGAGCACCAGGCCGAACAGGCTGAGCGCGTTGATGGAGAAGCCGAACACGTGCATCACGGCAAAGGTGCCGACGATCGAAACCGGCACGGCAAGCAGCGGAATGATCGAGGCGCGCCAGGTCTGGAGGAACAGGATCACGACCAGCACCACCAGCGCGATCGCCTCCAGCAACGTGTGGATCACCGCCTCAATCGAGGAGCGCACGAACTGGGTGGGGTCGTAGACGATCTGGTAGGACACGCCTTCCGGCATGTTCTTCTTGATCTCGGCCATGGTGGCGCGGACGTGATCGGAGATCTCGAGCGCGTTGGAGCCCGGCGCCTGGAAGATCGGGATCGCCACCGCCTGCTTGTTGTCGAGCAGCGAGCGCAGGCCGTATTCGGAGGCCCCGAGCTCGATGCGCGCGACGTCGCGCAGCCGCACCACCTCGCCACGCGAGCCGGTCTTGACCACGATGTCACCGAACTGCTCCTCGTTGGCAAGTCGGCCCTCGGCATTGACGGAGAGTTGCAGGTCGATGCCCTTGACGTTCGGGGAGGAGCCAACCACGCCGGCGGCGGCCTCGACATTCTGCGCCTGGATCGACTTGACGATATCGCTCGCGGTCAGCCCATGCTCGGCGGCCTTCTGCGGATCGACCCAGACCCGCATCGAATAGTCGCCCGCGCCATAGAGCTGGACGTCGCCGACACCGTCGATCCGCGCCAGCCGGTCCTTGACGTTGAGCACCGCGTAGTTGCGCAAATACGTCATGTCGTAGCGGTTGTTCGGCGACAGCAAGTGCACGACCATGGTGAGGTCGGGCGACGACTTCTTGGTGGTAATGCCGAGCTGGCGCACCACGGCGGGCAGGCGCGGCTCGGCCTGTTGCACGCGGTTCTGCACAAGCTGGGTCGCCTTGTCGGGATCGGTGCCGAGCCGGAACGTCACCGTCAGCGTCATCGCGCCGTCGGTGGTCGCCTGGCTCGACATGTAGAGCATGTTCTCGACGCCGTTGATCTGCTCCTCGATCGGCGTCGCCACCGTTTCCGCGATCACCTTCGGATTGGCGCCGGGATAGGTCGCGCGCACCAGGACCGACGGCGGCACGACGTCCGGATATTCCGAGATCGGCATCGCGAACAGTGAGATCAGGCCCGCGAGAAAGATCAAGACGGAGAGCACGCCGGCAAAAATCGGCCGGTCGATGAAGAATTTTGAGAGATTCATGACTTTGCCCCGAGCGCCAAGAGAAGCTTAGCGCTGAACGATCTGCTTGTTGCCGTCACTTGGCTGCGGCCCGCGCGCACCCATCGCGGCGACCTCCGTCTTGAGGAGGGCACCGGGACGCACGCGCTGCAGGCCATTGACGATGATGCGGTCACCGGGCTTCAGGCCCGCCGTCACGATGCGCAACCCATCGACGGAGCCGCCGAGCGTGATCGGCCGGTAGACCGCGCGGCTGTCGTCGCCGACCGCCATCACGAACTTCTTGTCCTGGTCGGTGCCGATCGCGCGCTCGTCGATCATCACCAGCGTCTGCTGCTTCGGCTGGCCCATGCGCACGCGCGCGAACTGGCCGGGGATGAGACGCCCGTCCTCGTTCGTAAATACTGCACGGACGCGGATGGTGCCGCTCTGGCCGTTGACCTGGTTGTCAATGAGCTGGATGTGGCCCTTCGCCGAGAGGCCGCCGGAGGTCGCCATCGCGACCGGAATCTGGTCGAGATGGCCGCGCTTGCCGGAGGCGTCCGCGATCGAATTCAGCGCGCGCAGCACGACTTCCTCATCCGCATCGAACGACGCATAGATCGGATTGACCGAGACCAGCGAGGTCAACACCGGGGATGAGGTGCCGGCGGCGACGAGATTGCCGACGGTGATTTCGATCTTGCCGACCCGGCCGTCGACCGGCGCGCGCACCTCGGTGTAGTCGAGATTGAGCTTTGCGGTCTGGAGCGTCGCCTCGGCCGCCTTCACGTTTGCAATTGCTTCGCGATTGGCGTTGTCGCGCTGGTCGTAGTCGCGGCGGGTCACGACGGCGTTGCCGACCAGCTGCGCGCCGCGCTCGAGCTCGCTCTGGGTGAACACCACGCGCGCCTTGGCGGCCTCGAGCTGGGCGTTGGCCTTGTCGACCTCGGCCGCATAAGGCGCCGGATCGATCTTGAACAGCAAGTCACCGGCCTTCACCAGCGCGCCTTCGGTGAAGTTGGTCGACAAGATCGCACCCGCAACACGCGGGCGGAGCTCGATGCGGTTGACGGCTTCGAGCCGTCCGGAGAAGTCGTCCCACAGCACGGTCTGCCGCGGCTCGATCATTGCGACGGTGACGGAGACGGCTTGCTCAGTCGCGGTGGCCGTCGCGGTCGCCTGTGCCGCATGAAAGTAGCGGCCGGTTGCGATTGAACCGGCCGCGGCGAGGGTGCCCACGATGGCAACGCCACCGAGAAGGCGAGGAAAACGGCCGAGGCGGGAGGTATTTTGGGAGGGGGGCATTTGCGCGCTCCAGATATGTAGTGTTCACTACAGATGTGGAGCTGGATGTCGCAGTGCAAGATACTTATGTATCATTCACTACGAAAATCTTAGCCGTGGATTGCGAAAAATGGAAGACGGCGGAGAAAAGAAAGTTAGAACAAATAGATAGGATCAGGCGTTAGCTCGATATCCGACGCCGATTCGAGGGAGAAACACAAATGGCCATGGGACGCCCCCGTGAGTTCGACGCCGATGCGGCGTTGGACCAGGCGATGGAAGTGTTTTGGCGGCACGGCTACGAGGGCGCCACCATCGCAGAGCTCACCGAGGCCATGGGTATCAACCCGCCGAGCCTTTATGCCTGCTTCGGCAACAAGGAAGGGCTGTTGAAGGCCGCGCTCGACCGCTACACCAAGTTGCGCGGCGTCTGGATGGACGAGGTGGTCGCCGCACCGACCGCCCGCGGCGTCGCCGAGCGCATGCTGATGGGCATCGCCGACAAGCAGACCGATCCTGCCAATCCGCCCGGATGCCTGCTCGTGCAAGGCGGCATCGCCTGTGGCACCGGCTCCGAAAACGTCCCCTTCGAGCTCGCCGCGCGCCGCGCCCAGAACGAAGACCAGCTGCGCGACCGCTTCATCCGCGCCAGGGCCGAAGGCGATCTCAAGCCGGCGTCGGATCCGGCAGCGCTCGCGCGCTACGTCTCGGCCGTCGCCGTCGGCATGGGCGTGATGGCGTCGTCCGGTGCCGACCGCGAGGCGCTGCGGCAGGTGGCGGATGTGGCGATGCAGGCGGTCGAGGCGCAGTCGGCCGACCGAAAGTAACGGCTGCCAGCGTCGCGGCCTCTATCATCTCGCCGATTGCATTGCAGCCAGCACCGGCGGCGGGGCAAAACCGCCGAACTCGCGTTCGAGCAGCTCGGCAAGCACGATCGTCGTGCGGTCCTCGAGATAAGGCCCGATGATCTGCACACCAATCGGCAGGCCCGAAGGCGATCGATCGATCGGAACAGCGGTCGCAGGCAGGCTGCAGGTTGATGCCGGGTCCGCCCAGATGAAGCAGGCGTCGGCGTAGGGGTATGCCTTGCCATCGATGTCGAGTTGCCGCGCATCGAACGGCTCGGAATGGTCGTGCGGAAAGGCCGGCACGGCGGCCGCCGGGTAGATCACTGCATCGAAGTCGCCGAAGAGCTCTTGCCATTGTCGTTGCAGCTGCAGGCGCGCCGCGTCGGTCGCGAGCCACTCACGATGGATCATGGCCCAGCCGCGGGCGCGCTCGGCCTGCAGGCTGTGGTCGTCGGGCGCCAATGCAGCGGCAAGTCCTTGCGCTTCAGCGAGGGCGGTGGGTGTCAGGCGCGGACTTCGCGCTGCGTTCAACAGCTTCATGTAGAGCCGCGCGGATTCGGCGAGATCGGGCAGCGACGTGCTTGAGCGCGCGACCCGCGCGCCCGATCTGTCGAGCCGGTCGGCCAATCGTCCAATGGCCGAACGCACGGCGTCTCCCGTCGGCATCAGCGGATGGGTATCGATCACGAGGATCCTGAAATCCTTGAGCTGGGTATGCCGCGGGGCGGGCAGCGCAAGGCGATAGCCGATCCCGTCGCGCGTCTCGTCGGGGCCGGCAATCACGTTGAGCGCCAACGCCAGGTCCGAGGCAGTGCGCGTCATGGGTCCGACCACAGCCAGATCGCCCTGGCCCGGAACGGGTGGTGCCGGCGGCAGACCGTATCCGCGCAGCGGGACCAGGCCGAGGCTTGGCTTGTGTCCGAACACACCGCAGAAATGTGCGGGTACCCGGATCGAGCCGCCGATGTCCGAGCCGATCGAGAGCGGACCGAAACCCGCGGCCAGCGCCGCCCCCGATCCGCCCGAGGAGCCACCGGGCGACCGGCCGAGGTCCCACGGGTTGTTCGTCGTCCCGTGGATGTCGTTGTAGCTCTGGAAATCCCGGAGGCCGATCGGGATATTGGTCTTGCCGATGATAATGGCGCCCGCCTGCTTCAACCGCGAGACGACAAGGGCGTCTTCCGCCGGTTGAAAATCCCTGAAATGCGGAAAGCCCCATGTCGTCGGCAGGCCGGCGACGTTGAAGGGCTCCTTCAAGGTCACGGGGATGCCGAGCAGCGGCCGCCACTCGCCGCGGCCAAGCGCGGCATCGGCAGCGCGCGCAGCGTTTCTTGCGCGATCGAAATCACGAACGATGACGGCATTGATCTCCGAGTCCAGCGCCTCAATGCGCGCGATCGTGTGCTCGAGCAGCTCTGACGCAGATATCCTGCGCGCTTGCAGGGCGCTCAGAAGCGCGCTGATCGAGCCGTAATCCAAATCAACGGCCTCTGCGGCCAACCCTCGTTGCATCACGATCTCCATTGTATCTCATCGCCGTGTCGATGCCGTCGCGGCTGCAAATCGATCTGAGTATCGAACATGCAATTTGTGGAACGGGATGAGGAGGCGGCGCAACGGGAACCAGACCTGCCCGCCGATCGGGGGCGCGAGGTGGTCACGGTCAGCGAATGTCGAGCTGTCTTGCGAGGGACGCGGCTTCGACACCGGCATCGATGTCCAAGCCTTGCGTTCGAAGCGGCGATGCCTTCCGAACGGTAAATGGCGGTCGGCTCGATGGTGAATTCACAATCGGGCGATCATGCAATCCTGCGCCTGTTTTGCCCGACGTGTCAAACGTCGTCGCTGGCAGGCCTCGAGCCATGCCGGACGAAATTCTTCAATGATTTCTACTTTGCATGGGGTTGTTTTCGCGTTTTTTGGTGGAGCGTCCCCAAGGAGCGAGGGGCCAGAGCATCCGCCGCCGGAATCCGGATCGATGCGGGAACCCCTAAGTGCGATGTGCGGGCGTTGCCGATCGCGCCGAAGGCGGCGCTTGGTCGCCAGATCACGAGCTACGCACTCCTGGCCGCGCTCTACGCCGCGTCGATGGGCCTGTACGCGCTGCTGCTCGCGTGGCATTGGGGGCGGTGAGGCCGTCCACCGTGCAGGCCGTTGAGGTGCTGTCGAGGAGAGGGCGGTCTCTGGACAAGCGAAGACAATGTTCGCCCTGACGTTTCTTGGGACTTCGGCAAGCGTTCCTTCCGCAGAGCGCAGCCATCCGGCCCTCCTCGTGGAGGCCGCGGGCAAGCGTATCCTGATTGATTGCGGTGAGGGGACTCAACGTCAGTTGCTGCGTAGCGGCGCCGGCTTTCGGCGTCTTGATCGCATCTTGTTGACGCACGGTCATTTCGACCACGTACTCGGTATCCCCGGCCTCTTTTCAACGTTGCGGTTGCGGCAGAACGCCGACGTGATGACCATCCATGCAGGGCCAGGCACGCTCGACATCGTCGCCCGAATGCTTGCGGGCTTGTGGGGCGCGGGAAGGGCACCGATACCGGTGGAATTCGTGCCACTGACGGAGGGACCGGTCATCGATGCGGGCGAATACACCGTCGACTGCTTTCCCGTCCGCCATCGCGACACGGACAGTTTCGGCTTCTCGTTCCAGAGCCCCGCTCGCCGCCACCTTCAGCCCGACCGCCTCGCGATGCTCGGTGTTCCGGACGGTCCGATGCGCAGAGAGTTGGCTGAAGGAAGACCGGTCGTGGTCGAGGGCGGCAGGGCGATCGATCCGGAGGATGTCCTGGGGCCGCCGAGCGGCTCCAAGAAACTTGTGGTCATCGGCGACACCGAAACCACCGAGGGGCTGTCAAAATACATTGCTGACGCCGACGTGCTGGTGATCGAAGCGACGTTCCTCGATCGCGACGCGTCGACCGCTCGGGATTACGGCCACCTCACCGCGGCAGAAGCGGCTTCGTTTGCGGCCGCCAACAACGTCGGGCAACTCGTGCTGACCCACCTGTCGGGACGTTATCGGGACGAAGAGATATTGGCCGAAGCGGCACGAGTGTTTCCGAACAGCCGGATCACCGCCGACTTCGATCACATCGTTGTCTAGTCGTCGCGACTCTTCCTGGCGAGGCTCTGCGCCTGCGGATGAAGGCCGGCCCATCGAGCACTAAGCTATAATTTACCCGGCATATCGCCTTCGATCGCGGCAGGTATCTGGCGATCAGTTCACGCTTGCCAAGAAGCCAGCCAGAATTGTCCGGCTTTGGCTGAGCGTCACCTATGACCGATCGCTACGATCGGTCGCTTCGGGTGGCAAGATCGTTCAGATTGGTGTTTTGACAGGGGTCGGTCCGAAGCCCGGACCACGCGCGCCTTCAGTGGGAAAATGCCGACATCATCGGTATCACCGTCGGATCGGTCGAACATTTCGCCGCTATGAATCGTTTCTTGACCGACAACGCGATCCACCCAATCGTCGATCGCGTCTACGGCTTCGACGAGGCCCCGAAGCATTCGCCTATCTCCGGACCAGCTCACATTTCGGCAAGGTCGTTGTGAAGCTGTAGGCATGGCGGCAAATCGCCTTGGAGCAGGGTGTCAGACGATTAGGTGAAGAACTCGCCGGTCCAGTTGCGCCGGATCGCATCCACGTGCCAGCCCAATGCTCGTCGCGTGTTCGTCGGGGGATCCGGGACATCGTTGCGGACATGGCTATCTGGGCCTCTCGGGCTGTGCGCGTGCCGCCCTTCGCTCCGCAACCTGAATGTTCCCCGTGTATCGAATATCCGGCCATAACCGTCGGCCGGGAAAAATGATCCTGCGATCGGAAAACGCGTCGGCTGCTGCCGAACCATAAGGAAGGTGCTTTCCGCCGCAGTTTCCGAAAGCAGAACTCCGACGGCCGTGTTGATCGGAGCGAGGCCGATCGGTGCATCGGCCTCCGGCTCGACCTTGCCGGCTGCGTTCGCGATGGTAATGAATTCCGAGTTTGGACCGCAGCGGGATACGATAATCCATCGTCGGATCGTCCGTCGGATCGAAGTCGGTCGGTCGTATGCCGCGAACGAGAATTCCGCAGCCATTGCAACGACAAAGCCATTTTTCAACATGCGGGCCATCTAAACCATTGTGGTCAATGCGGATCATCGTGTGGGGGCGTGAAACCAGCGTGAATTTGATCGGTCGAGATGAGATCGCGCGAATTTTTTTTTGACCTTCCGCCGGGGCTTGATGGCATGCTGGCGGTCGCACCTGTACCCTGCCGGGGTAGCGGAATTCGACCGATGGAAGCCTCGAAGGCAACCAACCAATTCGAGCGGTTGGCCGCATACCTGGCGGGCCCGCCAACGCACGGCCGCGATAGCGACCTCGAAGTCATCCTCGAAAAGCTCGAATACCTCCCGCTCGGCGGGACGGATCCATCGGAAACGCGCCATCGCATTGCGCTCCTCGAAGCGGCGGGCAGATTTTCCAGTGTCTTTCAACTGGCTTCGCGTGACGCTCCGGGAGCCACATTCTTCGGCGCGAAAATCAGCGCGGCGGGCATCGATTCCACCTTCTTGCATCAGGCACGATCGAGTGCGTCCGGCGCCGGCCTGTCGCTACGTCAGGCTTTCGAGTCATGCATCGGAGAAGGCGTGGAGTATCTCTCCCAGTTCGAGACTGCGCTGGACCGGCTTCAGGATGGGGCGATCGAAGATGGCCTTGCCGCCTTCGATCCTGCTTCCCGGGCAGTCCTCTCCGAGTTCATGCGGCCGTCGGCGCGTAGCGATGTCGATTGGATCGAAGCGACGCAGCTTTCGAGCGGTCGGCCGGTGCGGTTTCCCGCGGATTTGTGCCTGCGGCGCATTCCTGAACGCAGCGCGCTCACGCCGCCATTCAGCTTGAGCTCGGGCTGTGCGGCCGGCACCTCTTTCGAGGCAGCCGCATTGCACGGGATGCTGGAGCTGGTTGAGAGAGATGCGGCCAGTCTGTGGTGGCGCGGCGGCATTCGCGGGCGGCTGGTTGCGCTCGAAGGTCACGCCATCGCGACGGCCGCAGCTTTGGTCGCTCAAGCCCGGCGCGGCGTAACGACCAGGCGGTCCTGGCTCCTCGACATCACGACCGACATGGACGTTCCCTGCATCGTCGCGATGTCGTGCCGTGCTGATGGAGGCGGCTTCGCCTGCGGGCTGGCGGCCCGTCTGAACTTCCAGAACGCGGTCCGTTCGGCGCTCATGGAGATGTGCCAAATGGAGTTGGCCTATGCAGTCGTGGAGCAGAAGCGCCGGGAGGGAGGCGACCAGGCGCTGAACGAATACGACCATCGCCACATCGCCCGTAGCACGCTGATCGACGCGACGAGGTGTGAATTGCTGCATCCGGTCGCCCCAAACCGCCCGACCGCTGAGTTCAGCCCGGGCACGCCGGCGGGGCAGCTCCACGCCCTGGTCGAGAGATTATCGGCCAGAGGTATCGAGACGTTTGCGATTGACCTGACCCGTCCCACGTTCGGCATCCCGGTCGTGCGGATCGCAGCGCCCGCGCTTCAGATGGAGCCTTCCGAAGTCGCGACCGAACGGCTGGCGTCGGCGCGAAGCCGGACGGGAGGAGGCGATGTCTATACACGTGGAATTGGTTTGTTATAGTTGCTTCTATTCATAAGTGCGGTTTACGGAGCGGATCGGAAGTGAGCGCTCGAGCACCTCTGTCGAAATCCCTTGTAAGGGACGGTGGCATTCTCAAGCCGCGCGAAAGCCTGACGATTTCTGTCTTTGGTAGTCTGTCCGTCGCCTTCGCGGGTCGGGAAATCCGGGTAAAGGGCCGAAAATCGCGCGCGGTTCTCGGTTATTTGGCGTTGACGGACCGGCATCAGGAAACACGCGAGCGGCTGGTCGGGCTGCTGTGGAGCGAGTCCGACGAGTACAAGGCGCGTGCGTCGCTTCGTCAGGTCCTCCATGAGTTGCGGGAGACGTTTATCGAAGCTGGTTACGACGGGTTGCAGATTGAAAAGCTGCTCGTGGAAATGGCGCGTGACGGGCTTAATGTCGATCTCTGGGACGCCTTGCGGGAGGCCGAGGCCCAACGTGCGCATGCACTCTTGATGAGTTCAGCCCGTCTCATGGAGACCCTCCTTGCCGGCCTGGACGATATCGACCCTTCGTTCCGCGTCTGGCTCCTCGCCAAGCGGCAGACCTTCCACGATCGAATTCTGCGCGCCCTCGAGGCCGGCCTTCGGAACGTCGAGCTGGTCGTGGCGAACAGGCGCGAGCTGGCAGAGGCAATCGTGTGTCTCGACCCGACCCACGAGGAGGCGTGCCGCTACGTGATGCAGACACGCGCGGAGGAAGGCGACTTGTCCGGCGCGTTACGTGCCTACAAGACCCTGTGGAACATCCTCGACGAAGAGTACGGGATGGAGCCCTCGGTCAAGACCCAGCAATTGATTGCCGACATCAAGAACGGTCAGTTCGAGAGCGTCGCTCCATCCCTTGCGGGCGATCCGGCGCAACAGGAGGACCCGCAAGCGCCGGCTGCCGACGAAGCGCCGAGGCAATCGCCAGCGTTATCGCGAACCGCCGCCAAGATCGCGATCCTGGTTGATCCGTTTAGCATGAACGGCGTGAGTGCGGATCGCGTCCACCTCGTGACCGGTTTCCGACATCACTTTATCGCCTGTCTGACCAAATTCCGTGAGTGGTATGTCGGAGACGGTACGGGAGAGCAGCCGCTGTCGTCCGGAGAACGCGCCGCAGCGTCCCGCTACAGCGTCGCGGCCACCGCCTATCAGGCGGGTGACACGATCAGCATGGTGTTGACGCTGCGCGAGACGAGTACCGGCGTCTATATCTGGAGCGACACGTTCGAGTTGAAGCTCGAGAACTGGTTCCAGGTGCAACAGAGGATCGTGCAACGCACGGCGCTCTCGGTGAACGTCTATCTGTCGACCGAGCGGCTCACGCGCGTGGCCACCGCGCCGGACGTTTCCCTGGACATTTACGACCGCTGGCTGCGCGCGCAGGCGAGTTTCGGAAGCTTCAGCGCCGAGCATTGGCGCGAGTCGATCGCGCTCCTGACCGAGGCGATCGCCGTCGCACCGAACTTTTCTCCCAGCTACAGCGCGCTGGTTCAAATGAACAACACCGAGCATTTCGTCTTTCCCGGCCTGTTCCGCGACCTGGCGAAAGCGAAGTCGACGCTCGAGCTTGCACGAACGGCGGTGCAACTGGATCCCGTCGATTCCCGCGCTCAACTCTGCCTCGGCTGGTCGCAGGCGATGCTGATGCAATATTCGGAAGCTTACGCCCACATTGATCTTGCATGCGAGCTCAACGGCAACGATCCCTGGACATTGTTGTCGGCGGCTTCCTGTCAGGGCTTTTGCGGCAATTTCGAGCGTGGAACCGAACTCGTGGCCGAAGCGCTCAAGGTTTCGTGGGCGCCGCCGCCGCTGCACTGGCCCTATCGCGCCGTGCTTCAATTCATGCGAGGCAATTACCTGGAGGCGATCGAGGGGATCAATCGTGCCAGCAACGTGGCGAAAACGCTTCCCGGCTGGAAAGCCGCCGCGCTGTTTCATCTCGGCAGGAACGACGAGGCTCGCCTCGAGGCAAAGAAATTCCTCGATGGCATACGCGCGATATGGTTTGGCAAGGCGCCCACCGACCGCGAGATCGCGCTCTGGTTCCTCCATGCGCATCCGATTGCCCGCCGCGAGGATTGGGAGCGCCTGCGCGATGGAATCGGCGGCGCAGGCGTCCCGGTTGTCGACCTCACGCATCACGCGTGGTGAGCAATCGTCCGCTCATCCGCAGAACTTGATCGTGTACTCGCCGACGCGCTTGGAATGAAAAACCAGCCTGCCGTCGGGGGTGTCGTTCTCCAGATTGCTGTCCCTCATATCGTCCGTGTAGAACGGCGGTAGCGGGTAGTTGGAACCCAGCAAATCCTTTTCGGCCTCATCGATCAGCTCAGCCGGCGGCAGCTTGATGAGCAGCTTGCCGTCAGTGTATGACGTCTCGATGAAGACGAGCTCGGTGAATGGACGGGGATACTTCGCCACCACGCCGGCCTTGTCGAGCTGGTCTTTGAATTCTGTGACGGTGGTCGGGCGCGATGACTTGTCGTGAGCCCACTTCTTCACGAGGTCGCCCCAGACATCATAGTTCACGACGTCGAACATCTCGAATTTCATTGCGATCTCCCTTGGTTTGTGGCCGGCGGCATTGCCGGCTGTCAGAGAAAAGTCGGGTCAGCGTCTTGCAGGTTGGCGATCTCGGCGATGAACAGGACGAGGTCGCTCATCGTTTCGATCTCCGGCACAAAATTGAGACGGTTGGCCGAGTAGATGCGCTTTGAAAGACTGGTAAGCGGGTCTTCGAGACTCCCCGGTGAGGAGCCGGTCGGCATTCGGTCGTCGAGCATCGCACCAAAAATGACCTCGGCGACGATGATCGAGCCGAGCATGCCGAGCGTCTTGCCCCGCTTCGCCGGGTCATCGGGGCCCATGGCTGCTTCGAACAGAATGAAGAAGGAGAGCGGCGGGTCGTTGGCGAGGGTCCGAATATCGGCGTCGGTCAGGTCTCCGCGATTCTGCTCGAGCCAGGCCCGCAACCGCCCGACGCGATAACTGCGATCTTCAAGCAGCCGATCGCTGCCGATCAGGGACGGCTGCCGTTCGCGGATCTCGTCGATGAGGCTGTTCACCGACCACAGGCCGGCAAACGCTGCGCTCATCAAGTCTCTGTACGCGAGCCCCCATGCTCCGTCGGAGGAAATCGGGGGAAATAAAGTCTTGTCGTAGAGTTGCCCGCTGAAGTGTGGGCTGATGCGCATGCTCGGCTGAGGTCGAGACCTGCCTGATATATCGAAGAAGAGCGACCAGCTTGCGATCCATTTTCGGCGCAACGGCATATTGCCGGGCCCGGAATAGGATGTCGCGCGCAGGACCTTGCCGAGCGGAAATTCGTTGGCGGGATTGATCTTGTAACTGTCGCGGACCATTGCGTGGCCAAAGCGAAACGCAGCGTGAGTGAATTCCAGAGGTATCAATGACCCCCGATAGGGCTGTCGCGCAGAGGCAGAGCTCAGCAATTGAGGCTGGTCCAAATTGTACCTGTCGTAGACTGCCCGGTTCAGGACTCGCTTCATCAAATCGCGGCGTATGACATTGCGATAGATGAGCGTGGCCGCGCCGCGCGCACAGAGAAACGCCTTGTAGGTCGCCGCGATGTCGGAATCTGCCGTGCCGCTGGCTGGCGACGGGGAAAGCCTGGTCAGCAGACCGTTATGCAGATAGTGGAACAGGGTGGTGAGCTGGGACAAGATCGCATGATCGTCGTTGCGTTGGTCGGCAATCAACACGTCGGTTAGTCGTTTTGCGTCACTGTGCGGGTCCCACTCGCAGGCAACCCGTGCGATGTCACGGCCCTTCGGCCTCATCTCGACCTTGTCCTCGCTGTTGATCCCACCGCCGCCCAAACGCAGCCTTGAACGGGCGGCCTTCGGCCTGGCGACGTAAGCGAACGGGCAGACTTCGGGGCCGCCGCCGTAGATCGTGTCCAGTTTCAACCGGTAGGCCCGATCATTGCGCACGCCGGTCGCGGTATTTTCAAGCACCGAGACGGGGAACGACGTTTGAACGAGATCGTGAGCGACGAGCTGGAGAAGATAGGTGTATCCGGCCGGAATGTCGGCGTTTTCCTGAGGTCCTTGTCCTTCCTCCCACACCGGAGCGACGCGCATGCGCTTGGCAAAGGCGTTCCATCAGGATACGAAGCCGCTCCTTGCTCTCATCTGATTTGAGCGGATCGTTGCCATCAACCTTGAACCGCTTCTCGAGCGGCAATGTGTCCAGATCGGAAAGGAAATGCCGGAAGCCCGGAACAACACCTTGCTTGGGTGGGGCTGATGCCCGATCCGGAAATGCGTCAGCCCTCAACCTGGCGGACAATTCGCGGTTGCCGATGCCGGATAGCCCTGCGTCACCGGCCGCACCGCCGCCGAGTTGCTCCCCTGCGATCGAGAATCCACCCCCGTGCCTGCCCATTGCTGACCTCCCAAAGCCGAGCGCACTCTATTTTGAGCAACGTGATTCGAGCGTGAATCGACCTTGCACGCGGAAGACGAGCGAATCCGTCCGCTGGCCGCGTTGGAGCGGTGGCGTCAAGCTCCCCGGACGGCTGGCCGTTCGGGGCACCTGCCGCCGGGCGAAAATTCGCCGCAAGAGAGCGTCGGAAAGGGCATCGTTTCCGACGGCGTGCGGGAGGGCGCAGGTCCAACGCGCGTCCCGAATTCACGTGTCATTCACGATCCGCTTCGTTACGTCGGCCTAAGCTCCGTCCGTTGCCATGACGCTATCAATGGCACTTGCAGGTACGTAACTTGGCAAAGGAGAGATGTCATGACTGTCCTGCTGAGAAATACCTTCAAGGCCTGGATCGACCGCGCGCCTGGCGCGCCGCCTAAGCTGATCATGACGGGCGATGTGCGGGTGCCGACCAATGGCTGGCACGCCAGGCTGACCAAGCGTTCGCCGCAGGGCATCAATCCGAAGATCCTGATCCTCGACGTGAGCGCGCAGCAGCCGAGCGGCGAAGCGCCGGAGCAAATCACCACGATCCCGCTTCGCTATGAGGAAAGTCCGCCGCAGGACGAATACGGTCAGGTGATGATCGCGACCTGCAAGGGCGAGATCGTCGTCAACATTGGACGCACGCATTAGTTCGGCGGACCGCGAAAGTGTAGACGGCTTGGCCGACGCCGAAAGACGCGATCAGGTCGACAGGCCGGACTTGATCGCGAGGTCCTGCACCAGGCTGGTGATCCGCATCAGCCGTGGCAGCGCCTGGTCGCGAAAGGCGGACATGTCCATGCGCATTGCGTCCACGGTGACGCTCAATCCCGCGATCACGATCCCCTGGGCATCGAAGATCGGTGTGGCCAGCGTGCGCAGGCCATAGGCGTTCTCGCCGTCGGAGACGGCATGGCCTTTCCGCTTCACCAGATCGAGCCGGTCGAGGAGGGCGTCGAGACCAGTCAGCGTCCGCTCCGACAATTTGACGCGGGGCCGGGCGTCCAGCCGCTGGATCTGCTCGTCCCGCGCCAGATGCGCGAGCATGGCATGGCCGAGCGCGGCGCTGTAGGCGGGAATGCGCGTACCCGGCCGTCGATCCATCTTGTGGCGATCGAGGCCCGCACCGATACGCGCGAGATAGACCACGTCGCCGCCGTCGAGCACGCCGAGCGAGGCTGCATCGCCAACCGCCGGCACTAGCTCGCGCAGCAGCGGCTCGACGATCGGCCGCAACGATCCGTGCGACAGCACGGTGTAGCCGAGGTCAAGGCAGGCGACGCCGAGGCGGAACCGGCGGCTCTGCGGAACGGCCTGGAGATAACCGAGTTCGATCAGCGTCTGGATCAGCCGGAACGCCGTGCCGCGATCGAGATCGGTCCGCGCGGCAACTTCACTTAAGGTAAGCTCGAACGCTTCGCTGCTGAAACTCTTCAGCACCGCGAAGGCCTTGCCGACGGAAGCGACATAATTCTTGGGATTTTTCGGGGTCGTTTCCGATGCGCGCTTTGCGGCCTTGGCCATGCTCGAATGCCCCGCCATGACAGCCGTCGCCCTTGACGCGGCGGCAACCTGATTTTACCAACGTATCAGCTAATAACAAATGTTCGCATTCCGAACAATATCGATTTGACGATCGGAGGAAGTTTGTCGACATCATCGCTGCACCCTCATGGCGTGTTCTCCGCCGCGTTGACGCCGCTCGACGCCGAGCTCGCTCCCGATCATGCGCGCTTTGTCGCGCATTGCCGCCATCTGCTGGATGAAGGCTGCGACGGCATCGCGCTGCTCGGCACCACCGGCGAGGCCAACTCCTTCTCGGCTGCCGAGCGCATCGCGCTGCTCGAGGCAGTGGTGGCCGCCGGCATCGCGCCGCAGCGGCTTCTCCCCGGCACCGGCGTTGCCGCGCTCAGCGAGACCATCGCCCTGACGCGCCACGCGCTTTCGGTCGGCGTCGACACCGTAGTGATGCTGCCGCCGTTCTATTACAAGGGCGTCACCGACGACGGCATCTATGCGTCCTACAGCGAAATCGTGCAGCGCATCGGCGATGCGCGGCTCAGGATCGTGCTCTATCACATCCCGCAGATGTCGGCTCAGCCGATCTCGCATGCGCTGATCGGGCGGCTGCGCGCGGCTTATCCGGCCACCTTCGTCGGCATCAAGGATTCTTCCGGCGACTTTGCCAACATGACCGCGATGGTCGAGCGTTTCCCCGGCTTTGCGGTCCTGGTCGGCGCGGATCCGCTGCTCCTGCCGCTGCTGCGCAAGGGTGGTGCGGGCTGCATCACGGCGACCTCCAATCTCATCGCGCGCGACCTCGCCTATGTCTATAAGCACTACCGCGACAGCGACGACGACGCGGCGCTCAAGGCGGCGCAGGCGCGTATCGTCCAGGCGCGCGAGCTGGTCTCGCGCTTCCCGCAGATGGCCTCTCTGAAGGCGCTGGTTGCCGAGCGCACCGGCTATGCCGGATGGCAGCGCCTGCGGCCGCCGCTGGAGTCGTTGCCGTCGGCTCAAATAAAAGAGCTGCTTGCCGATGTCGCTGCATTCGCAGCCGCCGTCTAGGCTTGGTGCGGACGACGAGGCGTTCCGATGTTAGGTTCTTTCCATGATGCGTTGGCCGGGCTCGCCGAACTCGTCGGCGACAAGCACGTCATCGCGTCCGGGCCCGACCAGGAGCCCTATGTGACGGACTGGCGCGGGCGCTATCACGGCCGCGCCGTCGCGGTGGTGAAGCCCGGCTCGACCGCCGAGGTCGCCTCCGTCGTCAAATACTGCGGGGCGAGGGGGCTCGCGATCGTGCCGCAAGGCGGCAATACCGGCATGTGCGGGGCCGCGACGCCGGACGATCGCGCGGGCAATGTCGTGATCCGGCTCGACCGCATGCGCGCCGTGCGCGACGTCAGCCCGCTTGCGAACACGATCACGGTAGAGTCCGGCTGCATCCTCGCCGAGGTGCAGGATGCGGCGCGGGCCGCGGATCGCTGCTTCCCCCTGAGCCTCGGCGCCGAAGGCTCCTGCCAGATCGGCGGCAACATCTCGACCAACGCCGGCGGCACCGCCGTGCTGCGCTACGGGCCGACGCGCGATCTCGTGCTCGGCCTGGAGGTCGTGCTCCCCGACGGCCGCGTCTTCAACGGCCTGCGCGCGTTGCGCAAGGACAACACGGGCTACGCACTCAAGCAGCTCTTCATAGGTGCAGAAGGCACGCTTGGCATCGTCACCGCGGCGGTGCTGAAGCTGTTCGCGCCGCCGCGCAGCTCGGCTTTGGCACTGTTGAAATTGCAGGGCGTCGAGCAGGCGCTCGAGATCATGCAACGGCTGCGCGGTGCGGTCGGCGACCGGCTCGGCAGCCTCGAGATCATGTCGCGGTCGCAGATCGAGGCGATTGCCGCGACCGTGCCGCATGTGACGATCCCGTTCGAGCTGACGACGCCGTGGTATCTGATCGTCGAGCTGACCGACACGCTCGCGGGCGTCGACCTCAACGAGCCGCTGGCCGCGGTGCTTGCAGAGGCAATGGAAGTGGGGCTTGCTGAGGACGCCATCCTGGCATCCAACCTCGCGCAGGCGAAGGCGATCTGGGCGGTCCGGCACAGCGTATCCGAAGGCAACAAGCGCAGTGGCTATGTGGTGTCGCACGACAGCGTGGTGCCGCTGGAACGTCAGGCGGCCTTCGTCACCAAGGTCGAGGCCCGGATCAATCAAGCCGTGCCGCATGCGCGCGTCGTGATGCACGGCCATATCGGCGATGGCAACATCCACGTGGTTGCCTTGATCGACCGCGCGCATTGCCAGGATCCGGCTGCGACGGCCGCGCTGGTGGCTGAGATCAACGAGATCGTCGATGACGAGACTGCGGCGCAGGGTGGGGCGATCAGTGCCGAGCATGGCATCGGGATCACCAATCGTGGCCGGCTCGCCCGCGTCGCCGATCCGTTCGACATCGAGCTGATGCGCGGCATCAAGCAGTTGCTCGATCCGAACGGTCTGATGAATCCCGGCAAGATTTTCAGCGCAGGAGCGACATGACGATGACGAGCGTCCGCCTGCTTGCCGACGATCTCACCGGTGCGCTCGACACCGCGGCGGAATTCGTCGGGCTGTGCGGATCGTTCGACGTCACCTGGGCGGAAGCGTCTGCGGCGCCGGGATCTCAGAGTCTCGCGATCGACAGCGGCACCCGCGAGTGCTCGAAGGCGGAGAGCGTCGAGATTGTCGGAAGGCTGGCGCCGCTGCTCCGCGACGGCACGATCGCCTACAAGAAGGTCGATAGCCTGCTCCGTGGTGCATGGGCGGCCGAGCTCGGTGCCTGCCTCAGCGAGGGCCACTGGGCGTCCTGCGTGGTCGCGCCCGCCTTCGACTATCAGGGGCGTCGCACCGTCGAAGGCCAGCAATTCGCGCGCACCGTGCAAGGCGACTGGCATCGGGTCGGCGACAATCTGCTGGACCAATTGCGACAGGACGGCATCGAGGCTCGCCAGGGACGGCCCGACACGCTGTCGCAAGGCGGCGTCCAGGTCTTCGATGCCGAGAGCGATCTCGATCTCGATCGCGTCGTCGAGATGGGACGTCAAATGCCCGCGCCCGTGCTGTGGTGCGGCAGTGGTGGACTGGCCGGCGCGCTTGCCCGCGGCCACCGCGCTGATGCGCCGCCGCAACTGAAGCGGCCGCTGCTGGGGCTGTTCGGCTCCGACCAGCCCGCGACCGCATCCCAGCTGGCGGCCTGCGGCGAGGCGACGCTCGCGCTTACCGAGGGTGAGGGCGTCGCGCGCGTTCAGCGCAAGCTGGCTGACGACGACGTGGCGCTGGTCAAATTTTCCCTCGTCGAGGGCCTGTCGCGCGCCGAGGCGGCGCGGCGGATTGCGCGGGAACTGACGGCGCTGATTGCGGCACTGGAACCTCCGGGTACGTTGATCGTGGCCGGCGGCGAAACCCTGAAGGCCGTCTGCGTTGCTCTTGGCGCGGTTGCGCTCCAGGTGACAGGACGTATCGTGCCGGGACTGCCGCGCTCGGTCCTGCAAGGCGGCCGCTGGGCCGGCGTTGATGTCATCTCGAAATCCGGCGCATTCGGGCCCAGCGAGCTGTGGCGCGATCTGCTCCGGGACAATCACTTGCTCAATATGGAGGGTCCGACATGACCTCTCGTCATCTTGCCATCACTATGGGCGATCCCGCCGGGATCGGACCGGAGATCATCGTCAAGGCCTGTGTCGGACTGAAGGATCGGATCGCGACCGGCGATCTGCGTCTGCTGATCATCGGCAGCGGCGCGGCGCTGGATGGCGCGAAGGCCGCACTCGGTGCTGCCATTGCGATCCCCGAGGTGAGCGCCGACGATCGCGACTGGCCGAACCTCTGCTTCCTCCAGGCCGATATCGAGGGCACGCCGATCAAGCCCGGCGTATTGAGCGCCGATGGCGGTCGCTTCGCCTACAAGGCGATCGAGCAGGGCGTGCGTCTCACCCAGGCTGGCCGAACCTCAGCGATCGTCACGGCACCGCTCAACAAGGAAGCGCTCAACAAGGCCGGTTATCATTTTCCCGGCCATACCGAGATGCTGGCACATCTGACTGGTGTGCGCGGTTCGGTGATGCTGCTTGCCCACGGCAACATGCGCGTCAGCCATGTCTCGACCCATGTGGCGCTGGAAGACGTGCCGAAACGTCTGACGCCGGAGCGGTTGCGCCTGGTGATCGACCTCACCAACGATGCGCTGCTGCGGCTCGGCATCTCCAAGCCGAAGATCGCGATTGCCGCGCTCAATCCGCATGCCGGCGAGGGCGGTCTGTTCGGCCGGCAGGATATCGACGTTTCGGCGCCGACGATTGCGAAGGCGGTCGCCGATGGTCTCGACGTCATCGGTCCGGTGCCCGGCGACACCATCTTCGTCAAGCTGCGCGCGGGCCAGTTCGACGCGGCGGTCGCGATGTACCACGATCAGGGGCACATCCCCGTAAAACTGCTCGGCTTCCAGGTCGATCCCGCAACCGGCCGCTGGCAGGAGCTCTCCGGCGTCAACATCACGCTGGGCCTGCCGATCATCCGCACCTCCGTCGATCACGGCACTGCTTTCGACATCGCCGGCAAGGGCATCGCCAACGAGCACAGCCTGATCGAGGCCATCGACTATGCCGAACGGCTGGCCGCTGGCGCCTCCGCATCCAAATCATGAGACCGAACGCAGAGATGACCAACGCCTTCACGCCCATCGAAATCCTCCGTCCCACCGCCATCGAGTTCGGTTGCGGTACGATCACTGCCGCGGCCCGCTTCGCCGAGCGGATCGGCGCCAAGCGGCCGCTCGTTATTTCCGATCCGTTCAATGCGCGCCGCGTCGACAGCCTGGCGCTACCGGGGGCGGTCAAGGTATTCGGCGACGTCAAGCCCGAGCCGGACCTGCCCAATCTCGAGAAGGCGATCGCGATGGCGCGCGAGGTTTGGCCCGATCTCGTCATCGGCTTTGGCGGCGGCAGCGCGATGGATCTCGCCAAGCTGGTCGCGGTGCTCTGCACCGGCGAGGTGGCCTTTGCGGACGTCGTCGGCGCCGAGAAGGTGGCTGGCCGCAGCGTGGCGCTGATGCAAATTCCGACCACCTCGGGCACCGGCAGCGAAGCCGGCACCCGCGCGCTCGTCACCGATCCCGTCAGCCGCAACAAGCAGGCGGTGCAGAGCCGCTTCATGCTCGCCGATATCGCCATCGTCGACCCTGATCTCACGATGACTGTGCCGAAGGAGGTCACCGCGGCCACCGGCGTCGATGCGCTCGCGCATTGCGTCGAGGCCTATACCAGCCGCAAGGCGCAACCCATGATCGATCTCTACGCGATCGAGGGCGCGCGGCTGGTGGGGCGCTATCTCCCGCGCGCCGTGGCCGATGGTGGCGATCGCGAGGCGCGCGCCGGACTTGCGTTGGCGTCGCTCTACGGCGGCTATTGCCTCGGGCCGGTAAACACCACCGCCGGCCATGCCGTGGCCTATCCGCTCGGAACGCGCCACCATGTCGCGCATGGGCTCGCCTGCGCGGTGATCTTTCCGCACACGCTGGCGTTCAACATGCCGGCGGTCGAGGCGAAGACGGTGGCGGTGCTGCAAGCGCTCGGCCTGCCCGAGCGCAAAAATCCAACGCTGGCGTTCGAGGCCACCCATGAATTCTGCACCGGTCTCGGCCTCGAGATGCGGCTGTCCGCGCTCGGCGTGCCCAGGGACGATCTCGGCGTGATGGCCGACGAGGCGCACGCCATCCGCCGCCTGCTCGACAACAATCCGCGCGACCTCGGCCGGGATGCGATCCTGAAGATGTATGAGGTCGCGTTCTAGCCCCTCCCGCCGCGCGCGGCAGCCAATCAATAACAGACAGATAACAGAGGAAACTTCGATGAAATCGATATGGCTTGTTCTTGCCTCAGTCATGCTGCTGGCGACGTCACCGGCCAAAGCGCAGGATGGCTATCCGTCCAAGCAGGTGACGGTGATCGTTCCCTTCGCCGCCGGCGGCACCGCTGACATCTTCGCGCGTATGGTCTCCAACCACTTGCAGATGAAGCTGGGCAAGCCGTTCGTGGTCGAGAATGTCGGCGGCGCCGGCTCGATTCTTGGCGTGACCCGGCTGGCGAAGTCGGCGCCGGATGGAATCACGATCGGTGTTGCCAGCACGTCCGCGCTCGCGATCAATCCGTCGCTGTACGGGCCGAAGCTCAGCTACCAGCCGGACAAGGATCTGGCGCCGGTCGCCCAGATCAGCGTCGTACCCAACGTCCTCGTGGTAAACCCCGACAAGATCAAGGCGCGGACCATGCCGGAGCTGATTGCCTATCTGAAGGCGAACCCGGACAAGGTCTCGTTCGGCTCGGCCGGCGTCGGCACCTCGCAGCATCTCGCCGGCGAGCTGTTTCAGCAGATGACCGGCACCAAGATGGTGCACGTGCCCTACAAGGGCTCGAGCCAGATGCTGACGGACCTCCTGAGCGGCCAGATCGATCTCGCCTTCGACAACGTGCCGCTGCTGCTGCCGCAGGTGAAGACCGGCCAGCTCGCGCTGCTTGCGACCGCAACGCCGAAGCGCGCCGCCTTCGACCCCGAGATTCCCGCCGTCGCCGAGTTCCTGCCGGGTTTCGAGGCCGTGGCCTGGCACGGCTTCTTCGTTCCCGCCGCGACGCCGAAGCCGATCGTCGAAAAGCTCTCCGCCGAGATCCGCGCCTTCATGCAGCAGCCGGACACGGTGCAGAAGATGGCCGAGCTCGGCGCCACCGCAGTGGCGCAGGATGCCGAGCCGTTCGCGGCTTACATCGCCTCGGAGACGCAGCGGTGGAAGAAGGTGATCGAGGCTGCGAACATCAAGCTGGAGTAGTTTCCAGGCCGATCGTCTGGCGACATTCGAAGTGGCTCGGGGCCGGATTGCGGCTTGGCGCGCAGGTCCGGCCAAGCTTCGTGCGTGCATGAAGCTCGCTCGCAGCACTCATCGTGATGCATGGGGATGACGGTGCTCCGAGCAGAGCGCTTGCCTCTGACCATCCGAATGTGAGGGACTGATCTGGGCTGGCTGGGGAACTAGGATTCGAACCAACACTCGATCGCGAGATCAAAAACCACTGGCCTGCAGCACTTTCCTGTTTTGCCGCGGTGGTCGTGTTAAGTCACTTTGGACCATTGCCGTGGACCATTCAAGCGGCGGCGGGAATCGGCACGCCAACGCCGCCATGGGCGGCTATGGGCTGGGGTCAGGGGAAGCTGGCAGATGCGGGCAGGGTGGTCCTGACGGCAGCGGTCGGTCGTGCCCCGGGGGCGGTAGCGCAGCCGCTCGCGAGCGCCGGTGATCGGCGATGGCCTGGCGCCGGTATCGCCCAATGGTCGATCACACGGGAGGCTGCCTGCTCTGCGTAGGAGTCAAGCACAAACGTCGGCCTTACCCCCAGAAGCGTCTAATCCAGACCGACGGTGAGGGAGTCCGGTTCACCACCAACTCCGGACACGCCCGCGCCACCGCATTTGACGCGATGTGCCAACAACGGACCAAGGCGGTGCCGGTCAGTCGCATGGCCCGGGTGGCCGATCTAAGATGCCCGCCTGTGCCCAGATTGATGGGATCTTGCGCCATACATCATATTGCGAAGCCCGCACCAGCGGTGAGGGGTGGGCTGAAACGAAAACCCGGAAGCCTAGGGGCTCAACAAGCGGTTTGGCCCGCTGTGCTTTTTTTCCAACGAGTATGACGGTGCGCAGCTTCGGCAGCAACGGTAGCAAGCCTCTCAGAGCAGCCACGCCTGCCGAAAGCTCCGCCTTGGTTATCTTGCGCGTGCCGTTCCATCCGGGGACCACGTTCCAGATAACCGTGCGGTCGCGGCACAGGTTCGCCTCTTTCATAAAGTCGAAGGTTGCCTTCGCCGTCGGATCGTCGTTGTTGCGCGAGATGAATCCAGACCCCTTTCCGCCCGCAGATGTCATTCGCCCAGGCTTCTCGAACAGGAAAAGCATATCGGCTTTTGCGCCGCCATCGAGCGGTCGAAATTTGGAAACTCCCAATCCGGATGTGCCTTTTCAAGCTTCGCAACAAAGCACGTAAACCGCGCGATGTGCGGATCGCGCAGCATCGCCGTACGCAGCGCGACGGCTTCGCGCGAACGAAGAGAACGAGCACAATCGGAATCTTCACCGATCACAATTCATGTCCATCCCAAGCTTAGCTGACGGAATGCTAACCGCGAAGTAGTGCATGGTCAAAGAGGTATTACGTGTCGTTTCCGTGGGGCGGGTCTGATTGGGTCAAAGTGAGAGGTCCGGCTTGCAACCGGCAGGTCGGCTCTACCCCCAATTCCAGGAAATGGCCCTGCACCTCGCAAACGGACGCTTTGTGCACAAGCGGAATCCAAAGCTTGGTTAGCGGAAGTCGTAATTCTATTCGATGACCTCATCGGCGCGTGAATATCAGAGCTGTCCGGAACAACTCGCTGGGGCGCGCGGACACTCATCCCGATCCCCAACCTCTGGAGCAATTGAAATCGTTAACGGATTTGTGGAATGTCTTTGCGTCTCATCTCTATGAAGCACGGCGCAAGAGCTGATCGTATCGGCAGGGTCAACGGCGTGCAGCTCGTCTTTGGAGCCAAGCCTGGACAAGCTGCTCGATATTCCCAAGCGCCGCTTCGAGCGTCAGAAGAAGCTCATCGCACTCGTCGGGAGTTCTTCCTTCTTCGACAAAGCCGAGTGCACGGATCTCCCATGAGTCGCGAAGAAAATCGTCCGCGAATTGCAGACGTCGTGAATCGTCTTCGTTTGAAGGAAGTCCTCGCACGGCGGGGGCGAGCGCCTTAATCCTTTGCAAAAGGAGATCGCGGGCAGCACCGAGGTTACCCGCCACAAGCTCCGCTCTTCGGAATTGGTCTGGGGTTAGAATAGTCATTCGTTCAAGTACTCCACATTGATGCGCAACGTAGAACACACTCTTACTAACGAGGATTATTCACGAAGCTTAAAAAGCGTTGGTGTTCTTTGCCCTAACGTAAGACTTCTTCTGATTATCTAGAGGTCAATGAAACAAGAAGAAGCATCTCACAGAATATGAAACCGACTTTTCCAAGAATATCGCTGACACTTATCATTGTTTGTTTTGCGCTTACGGTGGGCTATCCGGCCGCCTTTATTGCTCAGCATGGTTGGTTTGCAGTGAGTTGGCCATCAGAACTCACCGGCGTTTCGCCCGCCGCCTGGGCGCTTCATCTTTTCGATCGCTTTATCAACTTTCCGATGATCTTCGGCACGTATTGGGATATGGCGCGGGGTCAGTCGCCCGCCTTCGCTGGTGGCGGGGTCGTCCAGTCCTATGCCATCTCGGCCGTGACAGCCTTCATTGCCGCGCTCCTTCTCCTCGGTGGCAAGCTTCCCTCGCTCCGCGACAATTCAGGAGTCTATGGCGATGCCAGCTGGGCGTCGGACCGAACTGTCAGTAAAATGAATAAGGGGTTAGAGGTCGGCATCGATCCCATCAGCGGCAAAGCGGTACGGATCCAGGTGGAGGGAAACCTTCTCACCATCGCGCCACCTCGAACAGGGAAAACTGGTGGCTTCATTATTCCAAACCTAACATTTCCAGAACCTGATGCTTGGGCAGGGCCAGCCGTGGTAATCGATCCAAAAGGCGATGCTTACCGAGCCGTCAAGCGTCGCCGTGAATCAATGGGGCGCGTTGTGCGCTGTATCGATCCTCTCAATCTCGCCGGCGGAGCGGACCGATGGAATCCCCTTCTACTCGTAGATCCGACAGACATCCTCTATCTTCAAAGCATGGCCCTGTCTCTTTTGCCCCCCGTTAAGGAGGCAAATGAAAACAGTTATTTTCACAGCCGAGCGAGCGATCTGATCGTCGCCGCAATCCTGGCAACGGTGCGCAATGGAAAAGCCGATCCGGTCGGAGCAGCTCTGCTTCTTATGAAGCCCGATGACATGCTGAAGGCAGCCCGCAGCGCAACAGATCATTCCTCTCAGGCTGCAGTTGCAATACTTGAGATGGATGCGAAATCTCGCGACAGCATAACATCGACCGCGCAGCAAGCCACAGTGTGGCTGCGGGACAATCGTATGCAAGAGGTCGTGCAAGCTCATACTTTTGAACTTGCGGACCTCGCCGCCGGCAATGTCGATCTTTTTGTTGTCTTACCTGCCGGAGAAGAGAAAAAGATTCTTGCGCCATATGTGCGCTGGCTGCTTGCTGATCTATTCGCGTCCGTGCGCAAAAATCGACCTAAAGAACGGATTATTGCTTTCATCGACGAGGCATTTGTGCTTGGTCGATTTGACGCCATCTTGAACGGCGTCGGAGAGTTACCGGGCTACGGATTGTCAATTTGGACGTTTTGGCAGTCTCGATCTCAACTCGTTGATACGTACAACGTCAACGGGGCCGATACCATGATTGCCACTGCAGAAATGCTCAGCATCTTCAATCTTCCGGCGTCGCTGCCAAAAGAGAACGAGTATTGGTCGAACGCAATCGGCACCTACACCGGGATCAAAATCACAACGACGCCTGACTCCAAGACGGGAAAGCCGGTTCAGACGAAAACGACCGAAGCATTGCGGCTTGTGCCCGCCTCTGATCTCCCAAAGGTGCTACAGAAGAACCAAATTATGTTCTTGAACAGCCTGTCCCACACACCGGACCGGGTTAAGCTAAAGCGCACGGTTGCTCATGATGACCCGCGCTTTGCATCGTTTGTCGATTTTCAGCCACCAGTAGGCAAGAGCGGCTGAGTGTCTTTATGGGTGGGGGGCGACATTAACTTCGGCTATCGCATAACCTTGTTGTGGATGCCACTTCCGGAAGAAGTAAGATCCGTCGGGCCGCATCATTAGCACAAGACTTTCGCCGGCCGGCACTATGCGTCTGATAATTTCACCGGTCGGCATCCTCCAATCAACGGTCATTGGGCTGGAGGCGACGATAAGCTGGCCTGTGTTGCGCCATACGGCGTAGAATAGCCATCCTATGGGCACAATGAAAACAGCGACATAGCAAGCTCCAAGCAACGATGACAAAAGCCTGGCCCGGCTTCGACGAAATATAGCCCGTGCCCGCCAAGTCACGGCCTGCCACTTTGGTGGCGCGTCACCAATCAAGATCGACTTCCGAATTTCGTGTCTCTCGTTCGGAAGCAGATCGGGATCATCGAATGCGTTGAGGCGCTGTGCTTTTGATAGTTTCAGCAATTCTGCAAGCCGAATCTTACTAACCGTTTCGAGTTGACGCTCAACCTCTGTCACTCGGTTAGCCGCAGCCTTATATTTCTTGTTCAACGCGTCCTTCTTGCCGCTCATCCAATCAACCACTCTGCGGCTGGCCTTACAGCCTCCATGGCGTCTCTTCTGAACCGTTCAAGATCTTTTTGAATGCGGAGCCCGGGCCCGATCCCGTGTCGTGCGCGCAGTTTCTCGGGATCGATCCGCTTAATGCTTCCCAAACCGCCATCTTGCAGAATTTCCTCGGCGCCTTTTTCCAGCATCTGTTGCTCGAAGGAACTTACCGTCACGCCTTTGCTGTTTTTCCTCATCCAGTCGGCGTCCACATTTTCGTGCAGCCGGTTCTCGATCAGGAATTGGGCCGCCGTCCACGATTTGGTCGACGAAAGGATAGATGATGCCGCCGCAAGAGCGGCGTGTTCTGTCGTTACAATGACGCACACACCAAGTTCGCAACCACGACTCGACAAGAAGGGCGCACTCTCCGCGATCACGCTTAAAAGCGTGAATGACGTGTTCGCGCCTACATCGACGATCGTTGGTGCCTTCGCAGCTTCCAGTGCCGCCAGTACACCGTCAAATTCTGCGCGGGAAGCTTTACCACCCGTTTTCTCAATAGCCTCGCGGTCAGCGCGCATTTTGAAGAAGGTGACACGCTCTCCAAGCTCGATCATGCGTGGGCTCGCGTCGATCTCGATCACGGGCGCACCGTCGATCGCTTCAGCCAAAGCCCGCGCGAAAACGGTCTTTCCCACGCCGCCTTTTTCTTGAGCGATCATCAAAATGCGAGGCATTCAGTCTTCCTTTTTTAGTATAGTTTGAAGCCTCTGCAACGCGTCGCGTCGCAGACCTTCCGCGGTCGATGTGGGTGGTTGGCTGGTGTCTGGGAAAACGTTCGCAAAGTCAGGTGAGAGTGTCAGCGGCCTGACTGGTCCCGCTGCCTTCTCAGTCGTATCGTTTCTGTTGCGATGGACGACCTTTGCCGCCTTCCGACGCACTTGATCCTCGATCTGGGTCACGAGCGCCGTAAGTCTGTTCGTCGTCAGAGGAACCCGGTCTCTTCCCTGAACGACCCCCTGCGCCCCAAGCGCCTCCGCAATCGCCGGCCATGACACCCCTGTCTTCCTGAGCTCATAGATGACCGGAAGGGCGGCCCGGACGGCTTTGGTCGTCCCAAGCGTCTCCCTGCCGACGCCAGTCGCTGAACGCGCGCCATGGAGGCGCTGAGCGTCTTGGCGAAGCTTCTTAGGATCTAGGGACATAAATCTGACCCTAGGCAATTCCAACGAACTAGCCAGTGCTAGTCATGCTAGGGGTTACCAGTCCAAGCACTAGTCATTTACTATTTTAACTAAATTGCACACCACACGCACTAAAGTTGCTACCGGCTAACCACGATCGAAATCGATCCGAATCCGGCCTTGTTGCGCCGGCTACGCCGTGCGACGGCCAAAGCGGTCGGCAGCAGTAATCGCCGAAGGCATCTGGAGAACTCATGACCGCCTACACGGTTCAGATCGAGAAGACGCTCGCGGAGCGACTTGAGCGGGCCGCTAATACCGCGAAGGTATCGCCTGTCGACCTGATTGAAGAGTGCGTCAGGCAACATCTGGATATTGCGATTCGACACCTTGCCCTGGTTGAACGTCTAGAGGCAGTCGATCAGGGGCTGCTGGAATTGGCGACCTTCGTCGGCGAGGCGACCGCTGGCGGCGATGTCGACGTTTCCAGCTTGTGCCGATACTCGCCTGCAAAGGTATGACCGCATCGCTTCACGCGTTGGGCGGCGGCCGCGACGCCGGTCTCTATTACGTCAATGACCCCAATCGGGAGGCCCGTCCAAGAAGTCGCGATGAATATTACGTGCGCGACGGGGGCGGCACCTGGTGGTCAACTGGCGAGACGATCGTTCGCCACGGTGCCGAAATCGACAAGGAAACATTTCGAGATCTGTGTGGCGGGATTGACCCCAGTACCGGAAAACCACTTGTTCGTGGTTCCGGAGCCAAACATCGCGCCGGTTGGGATGTAACATTTTCTGCCCCAAAAACTCTATCCGTACTGTGGATGGCCGGAGACGAGAATCAGCGTGCCATGCTGCACCAACTGCATCGCGCAGCGGTGCAGGATGCCCTCGGCTTCCTGGTGAAGGAGCGCCTCGTCGAAGTTCGCTTAGGTCAAGGCGGATATATCCGTGAGGCGCCGACTGACGTCATCGTCGGTTGCTTCGATCACTACACCTCGCGCGAGGGTGACCCCAACGTTCACACACATTCCGTAGTTTTAAACGTGGCCGGTTGCCAAGATCAAAAGAAGTGTCGCACTCTTGAGCCCGAGAGATTGTTCAATTCGCAACTTCTGGTTGGCTTGGCATTCAGAGCTTCCTTAGCGCGGGGGCTGGCGGACAACGGCTTCTCGTTGCGTGCGGCGGGCCGAAACCAATTCGAGATTGCTGGTATCCCGGAGAATGTGATCGAGGCATTTTCAAAGAGATCGCACCAGATCGAAGAGCTCGTCGGACGGGACGCAAGCGGCGCCCAGAAGGAACTTGCTGCGCTCGCAACGCGTGGCTCAAAAGATGAAATCCCTGTTGGCGAGGTTCTGGAGCAGCGCTGGAGAGACGAACTATCCGAGACCGGCATCGATCCGTGGAAGGCGGCACGCGATTTCGTACCAAGTCGCGAGATCGAGACGATGGTCGAACGTGCCTTTGATCCTCCTGAAATCGAAGGTACAGGTCCGGTCGCGGTTGCCGCATCAAAGCTCTTTCGGCACCAAAGTGTGGTCACCCGCAAAGAGCTCCTGCATGGCGCGTTGGTCGAGGCAACCTTCCTCGCGGTTGGTATAGACCAAGTCTGGGCAGAACTGCAGTCGTATGAGGATCGGGGAATTCTTGTCCGGCTTGCGGATGAGGAGAGGTCGGAGTGCTGGACGACGCCGTCCATCGCAGCCACTGAAGCGAGCCTGCTACGTGCAGCGGACCGCCTTGATGAGCATGATTGGTTTCGGCCGGACGCGCTGGAAGCAGCACTTGCCAATGCACCGCACCTGTCTGAGGAGCAGACACAGGCAATTCGGTTCTCGGCCAATCGAGATGGCGTTGCGATCTGTGAAGCGCCTGCCGGCACGGGAAAGACCGTTCTAACGAAATCTTTGGTTGAATCTGCCCAGCGGTCGGGTTTGACGGTGCTGGGATTGTCACCAACCTGGATCGCCGCAGACGAACTTTCAAAATCGTGTGGCATCGATGCGCATGCCATTGCGAAATGGCGGTACGATCAGTCGAGTGGGCTTGGTTTGACGCTAGACGCCAAGACCCTGATCGTCATTGATGAGGTAGGACTCGCTGGTGTGCGCGAACTCGAATCCGTCCTAAAGGCCGCGCACGAGGCGCACGCGAAGGTAGTGTGTTTCGGGGATCGTCGGCAACTTCAGGCTGTTCCTGGGGGTAGTGCACTACGCGCGGTGGCTGATGTCGTAGCGCGCGGCGCGGTGCTTTCTCAAGTACGCCGACAGGAAGTTGCGTGGCAACGCGCTGCTTCGATGGTAATGGCGAGGGGCGATCCTGAGGCCGGCCTGCGGGCGTATGCCAGAAATGAGAAACTCGAACTGGTTGCGGGCGAGGCGGCAGCGCAAGCCCGCGTCATTCAGGCTTGGAATGAATATCGCGCAGCCCATGGCGACGATGTTCTCATCGTCACCCGTCGAAATGCCGACGCGGCGGCTCTCAACAAGGCTGCCCGCCTCGTGCTGCGTGCCGAAGGCCGGCTGACAGGCCCAAATCGATCTCTTACTGCTGTAGGCCGGGACAAAAAGATCGGTCCGATCGAGCTTTCCCAGGGCGATCGAATCCGATTTGGCGAAAACCTACCCCAATTGCAGATCCGCAACGGGACGCGCGGCACGATCGAGCGCATTGAATCAGATATCGATCAAACGAAAGTCGCGATCCGACTCGAGGACGGCCGGTTGATCCACGAGCCCTGGGCAGCGTTGGTCCGGGAGCAACCTGGACGTCTGTCCAGCCCGCCTCGAATTTCGTCGGCCTACGCAGGAACCGCCTATTCGGTTCAGGCGCGCACGTCAGCTGCCGCCGTCCTTTACATCGCAAGGCCGACCGATGCGCGAGAAGTCTATGTCGGACTCACCAGACACAGAATCGACGCTTATGTCGTCGCCGAATGCGACCGCCTTGCTGCGACTGTCCAGCGCCGCCAACTCGACGGGCGGGCCACCGCGTCGCCTATCGCAATCCGGGAGCGGCTGTTCACGGAAGCAAGATCGTACGCGGAAAAGGCCAACGTCGCAGACTATGTCGTGGACCGAATTGAATTCATGCGCACTGGGAAAATTGAAATACGACGTGATGCAAGGTCGCTTAATCTCGGTATAGTTGCGCGGGCTGCACAACGGACATTCGAGGCTGCCCGGGAGATATCGATCCACTGGTTCTTCATCCTCCCAAATTGGCGATTGGTCGAAAGCATGCGCCATATGCGACGACAGGTTTCGCGACGCGTGGCAGGGGTTGTTCACGCAATCAAGGACCGCTTAGAACTTAGAGCCAAAGAACGTGTGGTAACTCAAGATCGGGACATGAGCCGATGAAACTGTCAATAGATCTGCATCATTGGTAATGTCTCAGTTGGAAATTATGCGCGATTGCCCCGGACCGGAAAGCCGTCAACCCGTCCGGCGGACGCTAACTTAGGTCCCTGTATTTTTCCGCGTGGAGGTTTCGTCTTTTCTCCGTAGGTATTGAAAAGCTGCCGCTTCTTTTTAGCACTCTTGCGGATCACCTTTTTCATCCTCGGCCCTCGCTTGCGAAGCTTGCTAAAGCATTACCCTAATTGATTTTAGCGGGAAGCAGGAGAGACCTACTTCGTTAGATTCTGGATATCGAGGAACGTCATCCAGATCGCATAGACCGCAACCAACCCCCAAAATGCCTTGCGCATGTAACTGATAAAAGGTGGGGCATCAGCCCGTCGAGCAGAAAAATCTTCCGAAAATGAATGAGAAAATACCAGCAGATAAACGGCAATAAACTCGAACAAGGTATTTGCCGCAATGGCCGAAGCGATCATCATCGACACTGCAATTTTCGCAGATGCGAAACTCCAAGCGGTGTAGATTGCCGAACCCGCAAGCAAAAATGCACCCAAATAGCGGACAACCGGACTTAAGAGTAGCAAGCCAACTAAGACGCCGGCAACGAACCAAACTCTCAAGAGCTGTCTCGATAAGAGGCTCGGGTTTGCTCGAAAAAGCCAAATGAAAATCAGCTCAAGAAGAAGGCACACCCCTATGATCAGCAGTGCTTTTACATACGAAGATCGCATTGCAGGTTCCTTCAAAGGTCGCCTCGTCGAACAATGAATTGTTCTCACTTAGCGGGATTCGCATATCTCACGGGGCTGGCGAACCAAGTTCGGCGACAGCTAATGTAACCAAATCGTTCGGATGACGGAATTGAGTGACGTCTTTAGCCATGGCCAACTCCGCGCGGTCTCTCGCGGCGTCCAGTTCCGCTTTTTTGGTAGTGGGATCTCTCTTGATCGGATCCGCATCACGGAGAGGGCCGTCGAACAGCCGACTTAGGAACTTTCCATCTACTTCAATTGAATCCTCTTCTTGCTGAACAACAATCAAATTTTCTCCTTGGTGGTGTCCTTGGTCGTCCTGAAATCTCGCTAGGAAAACCGCAAAGAACTTTGGAAAGTTTGCTTCTTCCGCGAAGGTGGCATATGAGCCGCTGAAATCGGCCGCCGTCACGGAGGTTACAAGATACTTCAAGAACGTGCCTGAGAAGTCGATCAACGCTACTTCACCGGCTGGATTCCAGCCTCTTCGTCGAGTCGTAGCCACGATAACAGTTCGATTTCCAAATTCATGAAATGTGCCACGCAGTTCTGGGGGGAGGCGGAGGGTAAAATTCTCGAGGTTAGACGACGCTTCGACCTCGATACCAAATCGAACAGAAGCCCGTTGAACGAATGAGGCCACGTTGGCAGTGGTGTAACCCCCGAGCAACTGCGATCCTGAAACATCTGGACGATCGACTTGATTGAGGATCTCATCCTGTAGCCTCTTGGCCTTGGTTGCCTCAGCAACTGCGGCATCAATGCGTTCCTTGGTCCGTTCGACATGTCCGTTTCGCGCCTCATCCAATAACTCGGAAATATCCACACGTTCCAAAAGTTCGCCCATCACTTCCGCTGCATACAGCTCGTCGAATTCAGGCCCGACGCTTTTCATTTCGCGCACTATAGTATCGACGCGATCAATAACCGTTGAAACGATTTCGTTGTCGATGGTATCGCGAGCGTGGAAATTTATCACTACAACCCGCTCTTTCTGCCCATATCGATACAGTCGCCCCATTCTCTGAGTAAGGCGCGCGGGATTCCACGGTAAATCGAAATTTACAAGGATGTGACATCGTCGGTGCAGGTTTAAACCTTCGCCACCGGCTTCCGTGGAGATGAGGACTGGAATATCTCCTTCGAAAGATCGAACTGCCTCTCGTTTTTCGTCTACAGTCATTCCGCCGTGGATTATCACGGGTCTCGCTCCGAGGAGCTTCTCAACTTGGTGAAGCAAATATGCCTGCGTCGATCGAAATTCCGTGAAGATCAGAAGTTTCTGGCCTTGGTCTTGAACTACCTCTCGCACGATTTTGACCAGAGCTGCGCCTTTTTTGTCCGTTCTCATGCACGCTTCGCCACGGGCAATCAGATCCCTCAGCATGAGCTCCTCGCCCTCAAAGAAAGGCTGACGTTTTTCCAGCGGCCCATGTTGGCCAAGATTGTCATCGGTCTCGGGCTGGTCATCCTCGTCAAACGCCTCTTGATTTTCATCAGGAGCACTTGGCTGCAAGGAAAGCCGATCAAGACGTCGTCTGAGGGCGATCCAGAGGGCCGCAACAGACGACGATGCAAGCTTGCGATAGATCGTCATGACGAAGCCTACGGCTCTTCCTTCCTTGCCGCCGATAGAGTCGCCGGCCCCGTACCCTCTGGAAAGGTATTGGCGAAGGCGTGCTTCCAAGATCGTAAATTGTTCGTCGGTTTCCACTTCCACCCGCCGAACTAACAAACCGTGGAAAAGGAAATTGCCGTCAATGTCGACGGCATCAATTTTTCGGTTTCTGAGAATAATCTCACGAACAACATCGGGGGTTTGATCGATGTTCTTTATGAGGGCTCCCAGATCAGGGCGGACTAGAGTTAGCAAGTTTCTAAATTTCCCTTGATCACCTTGATGGGGCGTGCCTGTGAGCAGGACGAGCGCGTCCGTCCGTTCGCGCAGCCCTTGCGCAAGCCGAAAACGCAACGTGGATCGACCTTGCTCATCCCGGGACAAACGATGAGCTTCGTCAAAGATTATGATGTCCCAAGCACCTGCGGCCATGAACATTCCGAAAGTTGAATCCATGTCGCAGCCGTCATCCTGGGCGTTGCGCGGCTTTGCAAGATCAAGAGAAACGATGACACGTTCGTAGAGGCCCCATTCCCGTGGATCGGACACACGGAAGTCGATCCCATAAATAAGAAATCGTCTATCGAACTTGATGAGCATTTCCTCTTTCCACTGCCGGGTCAGGCCCGAGGGAACGACCACCAGTATGCGACGAATATTTTGACGCCGTTCGAGGGCCGCCAGCAGCAGTCCGATCTCGATCGTTTTGCCTAGTCCAACATCGTCTGCGATCAGCCAATTTGTTTGGCCGGAATTTAGTATGCGGTGGACCAACCCAATTTGGTGGGGAAGAGGATCAACGTCCAATCGATCTAGAGCACCGGTAGCCTCGTTCCAGGATTTTAGGAGGTGGGCGATCACATTCAGCGCGAGGCGTTCCGCTGAGTCGTTTGTTGCCGGCTCAGAGCGGCGAAAGCGCAACGCCGGGTCCATGACTCTGCGGAGTCGTTCAAATGGTAGCCAGAGCGATTGGCCGGTTGAGTGAAATTGAACGAGCGCCTGATGTCGCGTAGCAAGTTCGCGAGTCTTCATGACCGTTCCGGTTCCGAGGGTCTCGCGTACACCGGATAATGGCACGTCCTGTACTGTGAAACCGGCACGCAAACCGCAACCCCATTCTCCAACCTTGAGGCGTGCGACCCCCTTTGGACCGAAATCCACCTCGATAGATGGCTCGTCACCTGTGGCGAAAACTCGCTTAACGAAGCCGATCTCGGCTGGATTGTTACCTCGGCAGACCCAGGCGTTTTCGATCGGTATTAATTCGTTCATGCGCGGACCTTGTTGGGACTAAGGACGTCTTCTGATCGGGCAGCTGTTAGGGCCCAGGACTCGGTTTCGGCGCGGTACAAGACGGCCGTGCGGGAAAAGCTATTGAATATGTCAAAGCCGTCGATGGTGACGATTGGCCGCGAGCCAATATGGCGACGCGGAGGAACTGGGGAATCAAGCGTTCCAGCAGCAAACGCCTCAATCCTTGCCTCCGCATAGTCGATAAATCGCCAGTAAAGTGGGTCTCCGATTGATAGCTCCAGCCAGTCATCGAACCAATCGGGGTCTATTATGGCCTCTGGCGGAAGGCCCTTTCTGTCGATGATGAACCTATGCGACCGTGCCCAACCAAGCATGCCCATCCCACCATCCGGTGTGAGAGGTTGGCGCGAGCCCCTGCGTCGCATGCTCCACCACGAAGGCGACGACGCCCAGATCTCCTTAAGCTCGAAAGCCCACCAAAGGTCATCCGCGACTGCACCCTCAAGCGCAAGGTCTGCGAGCGCCGAGAACGTTGCTGCGTGCGGATAGACGGCAAACAATTCTGAAAAGCGGCGTTCGAAAGCCCTTCGGCGTTCTAGTTGCGGAAGGTCGAGCAAGGATACAAGCCAACGGGCACGTTGGCCGGCTTTGTCTTCGCTGCTCGGGGCTCTCAGTTCAAGATGGAAAGGATTTTCGGCCGCGTGCGGGACGAAGTCGGGAAGAAGTATGTCGGTCTGCCAGTTGGAAGCACCGACGATGTCGACGTCGGCATGGCTTGGAGAGATCGGATCCCAAAAGTCCTCCAAGACAGGCGAATCAGTGGGACGGTCTTCGACTTCTGGAAAATGGGGGACTCGAAAAATGAACAAAGGCTCCCAGGGGTCAAAATCATTGTCCCCCTGCGGACTTGTCTCGAAATCCTCCAAAATCCACGGTGACGCAGTCTCTAGAAGTTGGACCGAGGCACGTGGAGTCGGCAACGCTAGTTTCTCAGGCGGTGTTTCCCCCGCGTGCATACTGACGAGTCCCCCAAATCCCCCTAGACCCTCGGTCCCGAGGCAACTATCAGTTGAGCCTGCTTTTTTCGGTTCCGTCTAGGCCCGCCACTTGCGACTTCCGACGAAGTCGATCGGATGAGGCCCGTCCAGAAAGGGCTACTCGAAAAGCCCCGTGAAGTTCGGCCTCCTCTCGTAGCCGAAAGCCGTAGTTCTACGGCACGCGCATCGTGGCCCGCGAGCCTTTGCCGATCAGCCAGCGCCGCCTCGAACAGATTATGTTGACGGACAACCCGCGATTGTGCATGTTGGTGACGCTTCCGGACGGAAGCTGAAAGAAGAACCCGAGACGGTTCTGGTAGTGGTGTCGCTGGATAGCGATGGTTTATCGAGGCATTTTGCGCCTCCATCGAACCGTCATATGCGGAAACCGCATCTAGAATCGGTCTCTCCATTTGGAGAACCGAAAATGAATCCCGATAAAATCGTTATCCGCTTTGAGCAGGTGTCCGAGCAAACGGAAGGCCCGGTTCGCCGAATCGTGGGCTTCGTCAGGGCCAAGAATATGCTGCAGCTGTTTGATGCCGCAGATCTCGAAGCCAACCCGCGCGAGGCCAAGGCTGGCGCAGTAACCGCAGATATCATCGACAGCATTTGCGAGACGCCGGAGACCTTCCCGTTCAAGACCAAGGGTGTTCTTGTCGGCGCCTCAAATTATGTCGCCCTTGAACGCAAACGTTACGAAATCCGTTTCGAGAATACGAAAATCGAAGGAATTTTGGATGGCGGGCACAATATGCTGGCTATCGGGACCTACGTTTTGGCGCGAGCCCTGGGCGATGATCGAATTTTCAAGAAGATCAAGCGTTGGTCGGAGCTCAAGGATGCGTGGGCTGTAAACCGCGCGGAGATTACCGAGCTAAAGCGCGCCGCTGGCGAAGAATCGGGAAGCGGACCGCTCGATTTTCTTGTGCCAGTCGAAGTCCTTGTGCCTGCCGATATCGCCAACAGCGATACAGTGGACGAGTTCAACAGTTCCCTTCTCGATATTTGCGCAGCCCGCAACAACAACGTCGAGCTAACGTTGGAAACCAAAGCGAACAAGAAGGGATTCTACGAGTATCTTCGAAAATCTCTGCAGCCAACGATCGCAAATCGCGTCGAGTGGAAAACCAATGACGGGGGAGAGATTAAGGTACGGGATCTGATCGCGCTTGCCTGGATTCCATTATCCGTGATTGATCTGCCTGTCGAAATCAAAATTCCTCCGCAGAACCTCTACCGCAACAAGGGTGAGCTTGCGAAGCATTTCGACACCCTCATGAGTGATGAGCGCGTCTCCAGCGTTTCGGATGGCGACTATACACACGAACTCCACAATGGCGCCGTGCATAGTGCTCTCGTGATCGCGGGCGAACTTCCCGAGCTTTACGACAAGATCTATCGAGACTTCCCGGCAGCCTACAACGGCGATCGAGACGGTCGTTTTGGTGGACTTACCGTGGTCAAGATGGCCGACAGGATGCGGTCCAAACCGCGATCGCATTTCACAGACATGGAAGTCGACTACGCATATCCCGATGGGCTCATTATGCCCCTTGTTTATGGGCTAAAAGCACTGATGGCAAAGGACGCAAATGGCCACGTCCACTGGAAAGAAGATCCATTCCGCTTCCTGGACGAGCATTTGGAATCGATCGTAAAAAAATATCGCGTCATTCTCGACGCCTTCCGCGCTGACCCGCAAAAGGTAGGCAAGAATGAGGGTTCGTATGATCTCGTCCTTGATGCTTTCGAGACCGAGGTTTTAAAGCGTCAAGCCGTGGTTGCCTCCGCTCGGGGAGCCCGGTCATGAACGACGAACGAAAGGGTCGTGATCTCTTCATTGTCGACAACAGTGTGTCGGGCTGGACTGCGCTTCGGTATCTCGAAGAGTGGACCGAGATAGCCAAAGGTTTTGATATTGCTACCGGCTATTTCGACATCGGCACTATCCTGGCACTCGACGGAAAGTGGCAGTCGCTCAACAAGATCCGAATACTTATGGGGGCCGATACGACGCATCGGACGCGAAAGGCGTTTTTGGATGCCGTGGTCAAAAAGGCTGTAGATGAACTCGACAAGAGCCTGGAGGCAGCCAAGGATCCAAATCCGTTTCTCCGAGGTGTAGGGGCGATCATCGCGGCACTTCAGTCCCGGCAGATCGAATGCCGGGTCTACGATCGCGAAAAATTCCACGCCAAAACATACATTACGCACGCGAAGCTGGACGTCATTGGTTCGCAAGCGTTGGTTGGCTCAAGCAATTTTACGATGCCCGGCTTGACCAAGAATATCGAGCTCAATGTCCAGATTCAGAGTGCGCGTGAGGTAACTCAACTCCAGGAATGGTTTGAGGCTCATTGGGTTGAGGCTGCTGACGTCACGGATCATATTTTCGAAGCGATTTCGCGTCATGTCCGAATCTATTCGCCGTTCGACGTTTACACAAAGGCGCTTCAGGAATTTTTCCGCGGGCACGAATTGACGGCGACCGAGTGGGATGAGACCCGCTCAAAGATGTTTCCGAAAATCGATCGCTACCAGAAAGAGGCCTATTGGGCCCTGATGAAGATTGCGCGGCAACATTCAGGCGCGTTTCTCTGTGATGGTGTCGGCCTGGGCAAAACGTTTGTTGGCTTGATGCTGATCGAACGCCTCGTCCTCCACGAGGGGAAGCGAGTCGTGCTGTTTGCACCGAAAGCGGCAAAAGACGGTGTTTGGGAACCTCACCTGCGCGAATATCTGCCTCACATTGGCGGAGTTGGAGGTAATGCGGACTTCAGCAATCTGGCGGTATTCAGCCACACGGATCTCGGCCGAAAGGGTGAGTTTCCGGAGCGGTTTCGCCGTATTGCAGAACTGGCGGACGTGGTGATCATCGACGAGGCCCATCATTTTCGCAATCCTGGAAGCCGGCGGGCGACCGACGAGGAGGGCGTTCCATCCCGCTACTATCAGCTCTACGACCTTCTGGACTCGTCAGTACGCCCGAAGAGTCTCTTCATGCTTACGGCCACTCCGATCAATAATCGGATCAGCGATTTTCGGCATATGGCCGAGCTGTTCACCCGCCGCGACGAAGCCTATTTCGCACGAACGCTCGGCGTAAATAACCTGCGATCGCACTTTAACAATATCGAGAAGCAGTTACGAAGGACCGTTGGTCCCGAAGTCGCGGACGTCTCTGGGCACATAGCGGAGGTCCAGGACTTTCTTGCTGCGGACGAGATCTTCAAAACTCTCGTGGTGCAGCGAAGCAGGGCATATGCTCGCGAGAGCCAAATGCGTGAGACGGGCAACGCGGCTGTCTTTCCGGATCGAAAAGCTCCCCAGGTGGCCGAATACTCCATCCGGAAGACCTACGGCCGTTTATTGGAAATGTTTGAAAAGGCGTTTACGCGCACCAAGCCGCTATTCACGCTGCCTATGTACTATCCACTCGCTTGGTATAAGGGCGCTGACAAGAGCATAGACCCCCTTGAAGAGGGGCGGCAGGAACAGGTCGTTGGTCTTATCAGGACGAATTTTCTCAAGCGGTTCGAGAGCTCTGTGGCAGCGTTCGAGCTGTCTTGCGATCGGCTTCTCCGGAAGCTGCTGGCATTCCTTGAGGTGCACAGCGAAACTGACGCAGAAAAGAGGCGGCTGGACCGCTGGAAATCCCAAAACGCTGAGATTCTTGGCTATGCGGCGACGCGGCAACTCGAATTCTGGGAAGACGACGACAGCGATCCCGATGACGACGTCGTGCCGCAGGAGATGCTTGATGCGGTCGAGCGCCTCAATCGAGAGGATTACGACGTTATCGAGATGATGTCGGAGACGTTTCTGGATCTTGATCAGATCGTCCAGTTTATCGAAGAAGCCAGAAGATTCGAAACAAAGCACGATGACAAGTTGCAGAAGCTCATTCGTCTGTTGAAATCGAAGGAACTTGCCGGCCAAAAGATTCTGATTTTTACGGAGTTTGCCGATACAGCTCGTTACCTGAAGCGCCAATTGGACAAGGCAGACGTGGAGGGAGTTGCACAGGTTGACAGCGCGACCAAGACCAATCGCGCGGATGTCATCCAACGGTTCTCACCATACTACAATGCCCATACCAGCAAGATGTTAGTTGACAGTGGCCGCGATGAAATTCGGGTGTTGATCTCAACTGACGTGTTATCCGAAGGCTTGAACCTTCAAGATGCGTCGCGGATGATCAACTATGATATTCACTGGAATCCGGTGCGGCTGATGCAGCGTATTGGCCGTGTTGATCGCCGAATGAATCCAGAGGTCGAGAAGCGCCTGGTCAACGATCATCCAGAGGTGGCCTCTTCGCGCGGCAAAGTAAGTTTCTGGAACTTCCTGCCACCTGACGAACTGAATGCAATCCTGACGTTGTACCGCAAGGTAACTCAGAAAACGCTCCTGATTTCCAAGACTTTCGGGATCGAAGGAAAGAAGCTTCTGAGACCGGATGATGATTACGATGCGCTCAAGGAGTTCAATCACGCGTATGAGGGCACCAAAACCGCCGTCGAGGACATGCACCTGGAATACCAAGCGTTGCTTTTGACAGATCCGACGCTTCAAAGCCGGCTTCGGGCACTGCCCGGCGGGATTTTCAGCGGAAGGCAACGACCAGCAAAGGGTACGACGGGTGTGTTCTTTTGCTATGGTCTCCCCGCTCTCGACAAGGAGACCGGCGAGTTTACCCATGAGGCAGGTACGATGCGTTGGTATCTGTATGACCTCGGCCGGAATACAATTTTGGAAGAGCCAGGCGAGATTGTCGCCAGCATTCGTTCCGAAGCGGACACGCCGCGCCAGTGCAAAACAGACGAAAAGACCCTGGTCGATCTTCGCAGCAAGCTCGAAAACCACATCAAGAACACGTACCTTAAACGGGTAGACGCTCCCGTAGGTGTGAAGCCGGCGCTCAAGTGCTGGATGGAACTCAACGAGGGCTAAGGATATGGTCACCGATCACCGTGCCGCACTTGCGAAGATAAAGCGGTTCGACCAGCTTATCGCTTATCTGCGTGACGAGATGGGATGGCCCATTGCCCGAGACTCGTTTGAGGACGTAAATGATCTGTTCTACGATTTTTCGGCCGCTGAGCTGGGTATTGATGCTCAGAATTCAGCGAAGATCCAAGAGATCAAGCGACTGCGTCCGCTTTCGTCTAAACAACCGTGGGGCATCTTCTTTGTAAAGTTCGAGCCGAAGAATCTGCCGGTCGTCGCACTGCGCCGCATTCTGAGCCAAGTCGCCCTTAAGAAGCGCCCCTCTGCCAATAGCGCAGAGCGAGCCGCCTGGGCTGCGGACGATTTGTTGTTCATTTCAAACTACGGCGAGGGCGACGAGCGTCAGATTAGCTTCGCACACTTTTCGAGGGCGCAGGACGGCCACGATTTGCCGACCCTCAAGGTGTTGGGCTGGGATAATCTCGATACGGCACTCCACCTCGACAATGTGGTTAAAGAGCTGACGCAAAACCTCGCTTGGCCCGACGATGACGAAGACGTAGAAGCTTGGCGAAGAAGCTGGCGCGGTGCCTTCAACCTGCGCCATCGCGAAGTTGTCACCACCTCGCAACACCTATCCATTCGTCTCGCCGAACTGGCGCGTGCCATCCGTGACCGCATCAAGGCGGCCCTTGCCATTGAAACGGAGGCCGGCCCGCTAACTAAGCTGATGAAGGCATTTCAGGAGGCGCTCGTCCACGACCTCGACGCTGACGGCTTCGCGGACATGTACGCGCAGACCATCGCCTATGGATTGCTCTCGGCCCGCATCGCCGACCCGGAGAAGAAGACGACCGACGATTTCGCTGCCCACATGCGCACCAACCCGTTCTTGCGCGAGCTGATGGAGATGTTTCTCAGAGTCGGTGGGAGGCGAGGCAAGGCCGGAGGTCCAGGCATCGATTTTGATGAGCTGGGCGTTAGTGAAGTTGTGGAACTACTCGACGACGCGAAAATGGAGGCAGTTGTTCAAGACTTTGGCGACAGGAATCCATTGGAAGATCCAGTCATTCACTTCTATGAGCTTTTTCTTAAAGAGTACGACGCCAAGAAGCGTATGCAGCGCGGCGTCTTTTATACTCCGCGCCCGGTAGTCTCATACATCGTCCGATCAGTGGACGAGTCGCTACGCACTGAGTTTGGTCTATCTGATGGCCTTGCCGATACCACCACGTGGGGCGAAATGGCAACGCGCCATGAGCACGTAAAAATTCCTCAGGGAGTTTCAGATACACAGGGCTTCGTTCAAATCCTGGATCCTGCCACGGGTACGGGAACATTTCTGGTGGAAGTAATCGATCTCATCCATAAAACTCTCAACGAGAAATGGAAAGCAGAGGGTCGCACCGACAAAGCTATAGAAGCACTGTGGAATGAGTACGTGCCAAAGCACCTGCTGACGCGGTTGCATGGTTACGAGCTACTAATGGCACCATATGCCATTGCTCATCTGAAGATTGGGCTGAAGTTGTTTGAAACAGGCTATCGCTTCGGCAGCGACGAGCGTGCCCGCATTTATCTCACGAACGCACTTGAACCACCTAACGATGACAAGACCCAACGAGAGTTTGAACAGTGGGTGCCGGCGCTCGCACATGAGGCTCGTGCTGTTAACGCAATCAAACGCGACCGGCGGTTCACCGTTGTTATTGGTAATCCTCCCTACTCAGGAGTTTCTTCTAACCGGAACGACTGGATAGAAGGGCTATTGAAAGGCGAGGACGTGAATGGTGACGCGACAGCAAACTACTACGAAGTTGATGGTAAACCGCTAGGCGAGAAAAAGATTTGGCTACAAGATGATTATGTAAAATTCATTCGTCTTTCCCACTTCCTGCTCGATCAATCGTCGCTCGGGATTCATGGGATGATTACGAATCATAGCTACGTCGATAGCCCAACGTGCCGGGGGATGAGGTTCCAGTTGCGGCGCTTTTTCACGCATCTGAATATAGTCGATCTGCACGGAAGCACCAAGAAGGGTGAGAATGCTCCTGATGGCCAGATTGATGACAACGTCTTCGACATTCTGCCGGGAGTTGCGATTGCGATGTTCGTGAAGGATGCCCAAAAGGCGTCTGCGCGCGTGCTAAGCTTCGACCTTTGGGGGGCACGTAATTTCAAATTCGATTGGCTTCTCGGGCACACATCAAGCCGGCACATCAGTACTGAGCTCTATCCCACTTCCCCGTATTATCTTTTTGTAAAACGACAACTTGATTTCGATGCCGAGTATCGTGAGTACTATTCGCTGAAGGATATCTTCCCGTTTTACGGAACTGGCATCCAGACATCGCGCGACGATTTCGCAACGGACTATGATCGCCATGGCCTAGAAGGGCGCCTTCGTAACTTCTTTGATGCCAGCCGATCCGACAAGCAAATAGTCGACGATTTCGGCCTATCAAATACCCGAGGCTGGGAAGTCAAAAAAGTACGACGGTCATCCAATTTCGAAAAGGTCAAGAAGACGATTGTTAAATGCGTGTTTCGCTCGTTTGATAAGAAGTGGATTGCCCTAACAAAGGATATCGTGGATTGGCCTAGAAGCGAAGTGATGGCGTGTGTTGGGCCGAGCCGGGTTGGCCTCCTTTGTAGTAGGCAGCAATCTACGCCTGGCTTCCGTCATGCCCTAGTCGTCAATGCTCCCGCGGACATGTTCTGTATCTCGAATAAGTCGCGCGAAGGCCAATCGCTATTCCCTCTCTTTACGAAGGACAATACGAGCCTGTTCCAGCGAAATGCTGGTGACGAGTGGTGTCCAAATCTCGGAGAAAGATTTGCACGACAGCTTGTTGAATTGTTTTCACCTGTTGATGCAGCATCAAAACCTGAAACACTGACCGACGAAATCGCAGAGGCCGGATTTGCTTACGTATATGCGATCTTGTATTCGTCCATCTATAGGACGCGCTACGAAGATTTGCTGAAGATGGAATTCCCGCGTGTTCCATTGGGTGCTAACTCAGAGCTGTTCCGCGCGCTCGTTCGAATCGGTCGCGAACTCACAGCTCTGCACCTGTTGGAAGCGGCTGAGCTTGATCATCCAATAACTGTATATTCGGGTCCGAAAGATCCTGAGGTCGAGCGAATCGGTTGGTCGGATGGCACCGTCTGGCTCGACGCTGCGGCAACTAGGAAGGATCAGCCCGCGACGCCCGGCACAATTGGGTTTCGCGGCGTGTCCGAGAAAGTGTGGAACTTCCACGTGGGAGGTTATCAAGTCTGCGAAAAGTGGTTGAAGGACCGCAGGGGCCGCACGCTCTCGCAGGACGACATCGTGCACTATCAGAAGATCGTGATGGCCCTGGCCGAAACCATTCGGCTGATGAAAGAGGTTGACGACATAATCGAAAAGTACGGTGGCTGGCCGGGTGCGTTCGCGCAAGGCGACAGAACGATCGAAGCAGCCGTTGTGGAGGCTGAGGAGACCGGCAATTCGGGAAGCCTACCGCATCCGAACTCTGCGACCATCACATATCGGACGCCGCCGTCGGAGCTACTGAAAGCAGCTGAACCGGAAGCGCCATTCTACGAAATAGCCGCATCGACCGAACCCGATGTTATGCGCCCCAATCCCGACGAGTTAGACCGGGAGGATTTGATTTGCCGCATCCGCCAGTTGTTCGGCGACGGCCGGGAACTAGAACGTGAGACGGCGATCGATGCGCTTGCCCGAGAGCTAGGGTACCCACGAACAGGAACCCGAATTCACGAAGAGATTGATAATGCTTTGCGCACAGCGGCGCGGCGAAGAATCCTCGCCAACAAGTCCGGCGGCGTTCGTCTATTCGCTCGCACGATAGAACAGTATGATCGTGACTTTCTGAAGGAGCAGTTCTTGGCTTCCCTGCTTGGCCGGCAGTGGATTGAACGGGAAGGTGCCACCCGCGCCTTCGCTCGGTGGATGGGATTCCGTCGAACGGGGCCAGCGATAGAAGATGCTGCGCGATCGCTGATAAATGGGCTGTTACGCGATGATCGGTTGGAAAGTGATGGTTCACAGATCCGGAGATCCGGTTGAGATTCGTTCGGAGATGAGACCAAGGTAATTGCGATCTCATCGTCCAAGTGGCGAACTGGGTAATTCAATAAGAACGATAATTGACAATGAGGGTGGGGTTATGATTCAGGGTGCAAGGCAGTTGCCGACAATGCACGTCTCCGTGCGTGTGCCGTGGCACGACAGTCGATGGGCCGGTAAGGTTTGTGGCAATCCGCGCGGCAACACATCCTGTCTGATCCTCCCCCGAATCGCCGAGACGAAAGAGGACGAGTTCGAAACCGGAATCGCGGGCGAAGCCTGGAATCCGGACGGGGTCGGCTTGCCGGCCTGCGCTGCAGAGCGGGGCGCTTTCATGTCGCCATTCCCGTAACCTGAGCAAACGACTGACGGACCAAGCGAAGCAGAGATGGCCAACAAGAAAGTCTTGAACGAATACGAGGCGGCTGTAGCGTCCGGCATGTCACCGGACCTGCTGAGATGGCTGACGAAGAATCCGCCAAAACATGCTGACACGCGCGTCCTCAAAGTCGCAAAGATTGAAAACAACAGATACTTCTACGAAGAGGAAGAACTACTATCCTTCAACAATTGGCTGAAATCCCCATGGCCCCATAAAGACGGCAAACGGCCGAATATTCCGGCCGAAATCCGGCGGGAGATCAAGGTAGAGGCGAATGGTGAATGCGCCATCTGTCGGTCCAACAAAGATTCATGCGAAGCTGCGCATTTAGAGCCTGTCGCAAAGACCTTTAACAACCATCCGGAAAATCTGCTGTGGTTATGCAGCAATCACCACACGTCTTACGATAAAGGCCTTTTCTTCGGTCCCAAGCCGGAAGACGCCGACTTCGTCCAGGGTTTCAAGCAGGCGCTCCATTACTTCAAGCGCAGTTTGTGGCTGATGCAGCAGGAGCTCAGCCATAAGCTTTTTGCCATGCTTCAGACTTGTGACGTTCTGGCCAAACAACTTGAGGCCCCTAAGACGAAAGATCAGATCGAAGCCATCGAAGACCTCGCCAAAAAAGCGATCGCGGCTATGCCGGTGCTCGCACCCCTCTCGAAGACCGATCCGAAATACGAAGCCTACCAGGCGATATCGGCAGATGTCGCATCGCTCTCCAATGGGGCAGCCGCGATTTCTGTACGTTTGCGGAAAGCGCAGGACATCCGGCGGGACTATGTCGCGACTTTTGGCTTTGTCGCGTGTCCACTCTGCCAGGCTACTGGGCGACATGAAGGAACCGATTGTCCGGTTTGCAACGGCGACAGGGAAATCGAAGAGCATTTCGCCGACCGCGTCGATCTAAGCGACTACAACAAAGTTGATTGCCCTCTTTGCGACGGCGATGGCCATTTCAGGGGAAGCGATTGCCCCGTCTGCGGAGGCGACGCGCAGATGGACAAACGATATGCCGATAACATCGACATTCGTGAATATCAGGAGGTTGATTGCCCGCTCTGTGAAGGCTCGGGTCGCTTTGACGGAGATCAATGCCCGGCCTGCGGCGGTGACGCCCAAATAGATCGTCGTTACGCCGACCGGATCGACTTGAGGGAATACGAAGAGGTTGACTGTCCATTATGCGAGGGTAAAGGCCGGTACGAAGGCCGCGACTGTCCTGAATGCGGCGGCGACGCGCGGATGCAGCGCAGGTTTGCCGATAAGATCGATATCAATGATTATTCAAAAGTGGATTGTCCGGTCTGCGACGGCAAAGGTCGGCGCAAAGGTGATGACTGTCCCGTTTGCGGCGGGGAGGCCAAGATCGATCGTGGCGATCTGCAACGCATTGACGTTCGAGATTACGAGGACGTCAAGTGTCCGATTTGCCATGGGACAGGCCGTGTGGAAGGCAACGATTGCCGCGCATGTGGCGGCGAAGGCGAAATGGAACGGCGTCACGAACAGAATATCGATCCCGGCGATTACAGATAGCCCGGACTCAAACACCCTATGAAAAGCGCAAATAGATGAAAGATCCTGAGCCGGACGCAGCCAAGAATGAAGTTCGCGTCCGCGAGATACTCGCGACGATCAAACCGCTGGCCTGCGAATTCTATCGGCTGACCGGGAAACCGATTGGTGTCACCGGGGAGATTGCCGAATTTCACGCGGCGGAAAAGCTGGGCCTGGTGCTCGCTCCCGCCCGCACCATCGGCTATGACGCGCTGCGCGGCACGGAGCGTATTCAGATTAAGGGACGCGCCTATGGCGAGAACGCTAAGCCCGGTCAAAGAATGTCACGCATTAAGGCCGACTCGCCTTGTGACATCGTTCTTCTTGTTCTGCTGGACAACGCAACGTTGGACCCACGCGAAATGTGGGAAGCGCCATTTTCTTCAGTCGCCAAGCTTCTTGTGCTTACCGAAAGCAAGGCGAGGGCGCGTGGATCCCTGAGTGTTTCGGAATTCAAGAGGATTGCCCGTCAGGTTTGGCCAGCCCCGTCGCCGGAAGGGGGCTGATAGCTGGCGCTCTGATCTGCAGCCGGGCTCATCACTTGCCTCCCGGTGTATTCATAAACCCGGCCTGCCCCAGCGATGGGCATTGCGCCGCCCGTTCATCTCCAAGCAGTGCTCTAACCCAAGGTCTTGCAGCCTTCGGGACGCGCATGCGCGCGTATCGAAGCGCCGAATGAATGGCTGAAGCATATTGCTCTTCGCTGAACGCGGCTATAATGCAGGGCAGGCCGAGAAGGGTGACCGTGTCTACGATCGTTCGGGAAGCCCATCGTTGTACGAAGACGGTGCTGGCTTTTTTCTCATCGATCACTGGAATCGCTGCCGCGTGACTCATCGCATAGGCTATGGTTGCGGCTTCGCCGTCGTCGAGCCCCGCCGTTAGGTCGCCATCCGTCAGTTCACGAAACAAGGCGCGCGCGCCATCGTCCATCCGGACGCGTTGCAGCAATCGAGAATCCAGCAGTGCGGCAATTTCGGACTGAATATCCTGTTCGGGAAGAGGATGTCGGCGCAGCTCCTCAAAAGCATAGTCCTCAACGAGCATGCGTCGATTTGCGGCTTTGACCAGTTCTCCGGCTATCCCTGTTCCGAGCAGGTTGATTAGTGCGCTTGCATCCAGAACCAGCCAGCAGCCCAACGGCAGTTCAATTGAGGGAGATCGCGAATTCATCGCCTTCACCTCCCCCAAAAGCATCGAGAAGGTGCCTGACTTCTACCCTGTCCATGTCCAGCATGCGTGCCAGCTGCCCCTCGGACAAAAGCCCCCGGCGATAGGCGGAAGACGCGAGTTGAGCGAGCCTGGGGTTATGGGGCAAGTTGGGAGAGGCCGGCGCGACGTCGCCGATCACACCACGGACAAATTCGCGGTTGAAGCCACGCTCACGCAAGCTATCAAACGTCCCCTGCGGCACAAGTTCAAGACGTTCTAATTGTCTGCACATGGCCTCGGGCGAAACGTGGAACATGTGGGACATTAGAATGAGATGGCGCGGCGTAAAGCGGCGGTCGGATTCGATCGTTTCCTGAAACTTACGCCTGACCGCGGCTGGCGGCATCAGGAACGCGAGCGAGAATGCCGTCGCAAAGCGCTCGTCCGCGGTCGTTGCATTTTCATCCAACTCCACAATATCAACGAACGAACGGCTGCCGACAAAGTGGCCCGTTTCGTGAGCAGCGGTTAGTGCGCGGCGTTCCCAGGGATGTCGTGCGTTCAAAACCATGCACGCGCCGACGATGGGATCGTAACCGAAAAGACCGGATATTTCTGATGGAAGGGGCCTGATGAAAACGCGTATGCCGAGTTCCTGCTCAAGAAGTGAGACAATGTCGGATATAGGGGAAAGCCCTACGCCCAACCGGTGCCGAAGAGCCATTGCTGCTTCTTCGGCCTGTCGTTCTATAGAGCCGGGCAGGATCCGTTGTTCAGGAGGGTAACTTGGAGAGAATTCAATGCCGAGCATGCGTTCCAATTCGACGGTGGACGCGGCAAGTTTATTGAGCGTGTTGATAGCGGAGATCGTTTCTTGTTTCTCTGAACCTTGTCGTCGAAAGCGGGCGTTTAAATCGATATGGACGGCATCCCTTGCAACAAACCGATTTACGGAGCTGCCATAGAAATGCGCGAGCTGCTCCAGCTCTTCGGGCTTCACCTTTCGCCCGCCCTTCTCAATCGAAATCAAGGTTTGACGAGAGACGCCAATGGCGTTGGCGGCGTCGTCCTGCGTCTTTCCAGCAGAATTCCGAGCCGTTTTTAATCGCTCGCCCATTTCGAGCGCGGACATTTCTTCAAGACGTGACATGGTTTTATTCTCTGACTAAGTGGTTCAAGAAGCCGCCAGTTCCGTACGACTCGCGAAAAGCCGACCATTCGGCGGCATGGGCCAGCGTCAGGCTATGTATGGCGGTTGCTGTCGTGCCGGTGACGTCGTTTGCGATGTCCCACGCCGCGCGGCGGAAGACAGGATCACCAGCGCTCCGTTCAGCGAGTGCCGCCAGCGCGGTCATGCCGTGGGCTGCATGATGCGCAATCCCCTCATCGTTCGGCGTTGCCTGACGACCAGAGGAATCGCTGCGGCAACTATCCAGCGAAATGCCGGACAGATCGTCCCAAAAGTATGTGCCGTTCTCGATCCCAGCCGCATAAAAGGTCGTGCGCCGCAGAAGACAACCGCTGCATACGCCGCAGTGGAAACCGCCCAGGCGATCGCGCGAACCCCTGACACAAGACCGGGTTTGCTCAAATCCATCGGCGATGTTGGATTTTATGGCTTCAATGAGCACCTGGCCCTTTGTACGGAACTGCTGCGGATGATCGAACCGTATGTTGCCGCCGAGCAAGCCGTTCACGAAGGCGGCCAGGCGGCGCGTAAAGCCGGGGTGCGTGGTGCGGTGAGGACATTCGTCCGCGTACGGGAGGAGACTGGGACCTAGCGCGCCAACGCCATTCTCGCCCACAACAATCCGGGGAGTGCGAATTTTCCTGGCGGCAAGCGCCGCCATGCTGAAGAATAGGAAAGTGCGCGTTCTGAATGATATTTCGGGATGCGTGCCTACGGCGAACGAAACCGGCAGGTTGAGCCGCGGGGGTTGATGGTGTCCCGCCGCGTCAATGTCGCGGTTGCGGCGTTCGTCAATAGCGCGGGACGACGTTTGAATGCGCAGGGGCGACGGTCCACCGGCCTGCGAAGACAGAATCTGCCATTGCAGGAAACTGTCGAGCCCGTCACTGAATGGCACAACGACGTATTCGCGTTCGAGAAAGTTGAAGCTGGATTGCGGGATGGTCAGAACTTCAGCGCCGGGCACGAAGGTAAAGTCCCAATCATCGCCCGTCACAAAGCTGAGCGCGTCCGTGAGGGGCGCGCTTACCCTGCGGTCGGCCCATCGGCTAGGGTCGCTGACGGGCAGCGTGAGCTCGATCGTCCGCTTCCAGCCGGAGGACCGGTTCCGGCGAGTGATCCTGTCCGCGTAGGCGACGGCTCCGGCGACAATAACCAGATCCTGCTCGACGGGTAATAGAAGGGTGGCGCTGTAATCCTGCAGGTGCTGTGGATTGAGTTTGATGTCCTTTCCGACAACGCACTGTGTAGCGCTGGTCGAAATTTCCGGGGAGGCGATACTGGGTCTAACGACAATCCGCGCCGCGTTTGACATTAGACGCCACCATTGCGGAACGTGCCGCCAAGCAAATCTTCGTCTGCGGAAAGACGATGCGCGGGCCGGGCAACACTGGCGCCCGGCTGAAGCTCAAGTAGCGACTCGGCGCGGCTGAGACAATCGATCGATGCGGCGTCTTTGCGCATTTGGCTGATGCCACTGCGCGCGCGAGGGTCGTCAGAGCCGAGCAATACCGGCTCAGCGGCCCGAATGTCGGCGTCGTTCCGGGCAGATAAAGCTTCGCCAAATCCCTGCGTAATCGCATCCCGCAGTGCTTGACCTTCAGCGACACGACGCTGGACGCAGGACAGCATGTCGACTTCCAGCTGGCCGCCGCTGCCGCCGACGTCGCGCGGATGAGCGACGCCATCCAGGGGGCCAAACAAATCAGGAAGGCCCTGTAGATGCGCCTTTATGCCATTCAGAAAACCAGCGGATATTTCGCGCTTGCAAGCGTCATCCATCGCGACGGCCAGGGCCTCAACCGAGCGTCCGGTTACGCGGTCGGCCTCGCGAAGAGCGCACTTGACCCACTGCTGAACCTTAGCAGGACGGGGGACGCTTCTGTGGATGTCGTCACGCATGCCTCATCTTGGGCACGAAAATCGTACAATGTCAAATAAAAGATGAATCATCTGTCAGACATTGTACAAATTTGTCTGTCTGGCACACTTACAAAGGCCGAATCGCAGCCATATGTCGGCTCTCGACCATTCGGTAACAATCCTTCGCGCAAGAGGATTCTGAACCCTTCGCCGGAGGGACTCGATCCCGCTTCCCGCCGCGGGCGGCGCTATGCTGAAGCTCCTGCGACTGCCTTTTTAACCGGTCTCAGGATAGCAGTCGGTCCCGCGTCACGGCTTCGTCGTCGCTATGCTGACGCTCCTGCGGCTGCATTTTTGTTTTCGTTTTTGTCAGTGCCAGCCGTTCGGCTGAATTTTTTTATTTGAAGTCGGGGCCTGCGGCCCCCAGGCCATTAAGGCCAAGCCCCCATGAAGAATGGGGGGCGGAAACCGGCGGGCCGTGTAGTCGCCCCAAGGAAGAGGGGGCTCCGGCCCGCACCACCCCGCTCGTTTTCCGGCCTGTGACGGCCAACCCCCGCTCATCGGCGCTCGCCTAGTTCCGGTTGCATGCGCAACCGGCAAACTAGGAGCAGAAGATGAGAACCGATGTTTATGAAAGGATTACCAATCAGATCGTTTCCGAATTAGAGAAAGGGGTTAGGCCCTGGCACCAGCCGTGGAAAGCAGAGCACACCGCCGGACGCATCACGCGACCGCTGCGGGGGAATGGAGTCCCTTATCAGGGTATCAATGTTCTGACGCTGTGGTCGGCAGCCATCGAGAAGGGCTACGCCGCTCCGATCTGGATGACTTTCAAGCAGGCGCTGGAATTGAAAGCCTACGTCCGCAAGGGCGAGCAAGGCAGTCTGGTCGTTTACGCAGACAAGATCATCCGCACCGAGACAGATCAGGCTACCGGCGAGGAGAGCGAGCACGCGATCCCCTTCATGAAGGGTTACACCGTCTTTAACGTCGAGCAGATCGAAGGGTTGCCCGAGCATTACTACGGAAAACCGGAAGCTCTCACCGACCCCGTGCAGCGCATTGGGCATGCCGAAGACTTTTTCGCCGCGACTGGTGCGAATGTCATTCACGGCGGCAGCCGCGCTTGTTACGTCCCTTCCACCGACAACATCCATATGCCCTGTATCGATTTTTTCCATGATGCCGAGAGCTACTACGCCGTGCGCGCTCACGAGACGATCCATTGGACTCGTCACGGCTCTCGCCTCAATCGCGAATTCGGACGCAAGCGATTCGGCGACGAGGGTTACGCGATGGAAGAGCTTGTCGCTGAGCTTGGTTCAGCGTTCCTTTCCGCCGACCTCGAATTGACCCCCGAGGTTCGGGAGGATCACGCCGCCTATATCGCGTCATGGATCAAGGTTCTGAAGAACGACAAACGGGCGATCTTCACCGCCGCATCCCACGCCCAGCGCGCGACGGATTTCCTGAACGGCTTGCAGAAGCCTTCTTCGCAGGAAGCCATCTCCGCTCAGGCCGACGCGGCCTGAGCGGAGACGCATCATGGCAAAGCCTGACATTGTCCTTGGGCCATGCATCTAGCTGGCAACGCCTCTGCGAACTTCGGCGGCAACAGCTTGAGGCAATTCAAGCCGCCCAGCCTCGGCAACTCGCTCTGTTCGAGCTAAAAGACGATTGCCGTCCTGCGACCGAGCGGACTGCAGCCGGCCGCTATGCTGAGCCGACCTTTTTTGCCGCTACGCCTGCGCGCCGAGAAAGCGAGGGATAATCGTTGCATGATTTCCACACTTGTTGCCGCTCCCTGAGCACACCCCGTTAATCGCAATGCCAGGCGCTTCAGCGCGCTTCCCAGGTTTTCGGCGGCGGTTAAGGGCGTCGGTCGCTCATTTCCTTGATGTTCCTTTCGATCAGAAAGCCAGTACCAGCGGCTTTGAATTTATGGGTTTATACCCGCGCGCGCTTCGCCTTCAAGGCCGCTCGTTTCAGTCGCCTTCGGCTCCCTGCCAACTCCGCGCCGCTTCGCGGTGCCCTGCGTGCAGCCTTTGAACGCGCCGCTTTTCCGCGCGGGCCTGTGTGCCCCACGAAGCCGCGCAAGGTGCATGGCTTTCAAACCAAGTACGAAGGAACATCAAATGAGCAGCCCAACCAACCGCCCGAGCCACCGGGTTTACGCCGTGACCAAGAACGGTGAGCGCAGTTTCTGGCAGCCGATAGGAGCAGCCTGGGTGCACAGCGACGGTTGGGGCTTCAATGTGAAGCTCGATTACCTCCCGCTTAACGGCGCGGAGATCGTCATTCGCAAGCCGAAGGTCGAAGAGGCCGACGCGCCGGCAGGCGAAGCGGCCTAATCGTTCTGGGGCCGCCTTCGGGCGGCCCCACGTGCTATGAACCGGAGGATTGCTGCGACGGGCCAATTTAGTGCATCTCCAGGTAGATTGTGTTACAAAAGCCTTGCTATTCAAAATGGTTCTTTGGAACAATTCGATTCTGAGGTTGGGAGTAACCCCGATGACCAAGCGCAATTTGTCAGTGGCTACCGTTTTGCTATTTCTTATCTCCAGCCCGGCCGTCGGCAAGGATATGTTCAAAACCTTTACCCAGCCCCACACGATAATTACCGGCGACGACTCAGCGTTGCCAGCCCCAGCGCCGCCCCAAAAAACACCGGACTTACCCGCAGGAGGGAGTGGTCCGATAAATCCGCAGCAACCGCTACCGAAGCAATCCGCTCCTCCAGCTACAACCCCAGCGCCTAAGGTGCCGACCGCTAAACAATATCAAGATATGTTCAACAAGGCGGTTGCGGACACGGTTCGATCTCTCGATGTGTCCCAAGACCTAATTACCTTCGGTGGTCACGGACGTAAGCGAGACATCGATCGCGCCAACACGGAAGAAGACAAATCAAGGCTCGTGCGCGAGGGCAGTCAGAAGGCCAAGACCGAAAAGATCAACGGTTTAAAAAACCAACTGCAGGATAAAGAGCGCGAGATTCGCAGATGGAAGCAGATCATCGCAAAGTACCCAGCGGTTTCAAAGCAGCAAGACTTGTTGATCGATTTTGCTAAAGCAAGGCTCGAATACATCGGCCACTTGCAGAACAATCTGGATATGGCGTCGAAGGCGGTCCAGGATTCCGACGCCGCCCTACATATGTTTGTGACCCTCGTTCAATCGTCAAAAACACAGAGGAATACTAGAGCGGCGGATGTTTGGGATGATGTCCTCCAAACATTAGCGGATTCGATCAAAGGTTCGCATCAAACGACCGCCGCTTACGTCGTGAAGGCGATCGAAGGAGGCAGCCCAGCTGCTGTCGTTACATTTTTGACGGAACTTTCCGGGCTTCGAGGCGCCTTGCAATCCATTCAGCAAACCCAAGAACAGAATCTTGAAAGTTGTTTGAAGGAGAAGCAGAGTCTAGAGCTTCAACTCGCAGAATTGAATAAGTAGCCAATGAGGCGGTCACTTTCCTGTTTGATTATTTTTGCGCTTTGCTTTCCGGCTTTAGCAAAGAGCCGAGATGAGGAACTTTTAGAAGAAGCTGGCAGAGCGGCCGCGAAAGCCGCCGTAGAACACTTGGTCAAAGGTTATTTGGATAAGATAGCCGCCCAAACGGCTCAACAGGTCGGAACGTCAGGCGCTACCTCCGCTGCCGGTGCTGCGACGAGTGGAGCGAATAGTGCTGCAGGTGGAGCGAGCGGTGGGATTTCTGTCGGTGGTGCGGTCCTGTTTGCGGTCTCTCTTGGAATCGCCATCAACGATTACAGCAAAGCGCAAACCGATAAGGAAAGAGGCTTTGCGGCTGCGGGCGCAGTTGTTGGTGCTGTGACATTGGTGAATCCAGTTGTTGGAATAGTCGTGGCTGCGGTCGTAGTAGCTGTACAGCTCGCAGACGCCAACGAATCTGCCAAGCACGCCAAGCGTTTGATGGAGATCTACACTCGCGTCGCTCAGAACTATCAAGAGTCGATGAAAATGGAATCACAGATGATGCGCGCTGACGAAGCTCGCTTTAACGATCTTCGCCAAAGAGTCAGTACGGCGAGCTCGAACGTACTCAAGGGCGCCGAATATTTGAGAATAAGCTGCGGACCTCAGACCGTCTTTGAGACCATGAACCAAATTGACGATTGCTTGAAGTCACTAATTCAGTACGCGACGGAAAATCGTCGACTGGTTGATTTGACCATCGAACTCTTGAGCATCAGCAATAGAACTCTATCAATGGACGAACTGTTTAAGGCAGTGGGAACGTCAAGAAAAGAAATGGAAGACCTCGTTAACAAGTATCAAAAGGAAGTTGATGCCGTTGAAACTCAAATTAATCAGAGTTTGAAAGCCTATGCCACCTGGACAGCAAGTGTCTTGATGAAAAAGGCACTGGACGAAGGTGGAATTCCGCAGATCGTCTTGTTCAAACAAATTTGTTTGATTACGGCGCGAAAACTCACTTTACAGGCAATTCCATTTCTTCGGCCCAGAGCACTGAATGGATTTCAGCCTTATCCAAATGAAAAAGTCTCGAATATTCACGAAATGCGGCAGTTGATGAAGCAATTTCAGCTGAACGATTGCAGCAGTCTCGACTCAAAGGATCCCAATTTGGAGCAGGTGTATTCCAGAGCAGACCGTTTATTCATTGGTATTTATTCAAAGATTGTTGCGGCGGATAGGAGAAAACTCTGAAATTTCTTGGATCGATACTTGCTCTCACGTTGTTTGCTCAAAGCGCGTACGCGCTCGACGATTCCTTGCGGAACATCTATTTAGTACCAAAGACCGAAACGGACTTGTTTCGCGGGCGAGAAGGTCAACCGGTCTACTTTTCGGACCGCAACGGACTCCCAACGTTGGGAATTTACAAAGGTGTTGAGATCATAAATGGACAACCAGTCCACATGGTGCAGCCGCTAGAGATAAACGTCGGCTCCCCGAAAGTCGTTCCCGGTTCGGCGCCCCCCGGCTATGTCCCGCCCACGAAATCCATTGCAAAACCTGAACCTGGGGCCGCCCCTAGCTCGCAATCATCCGGCCCGTCCTCGGCAAGTCCGCCTGTGAAAGGATCGCCGGTAGCTTCCTCGAACGGGCCAAAATTTGGCGACGCGGCTCAAGCTGGTCTCTCCGCTGCGGCGGCTGCAGCGGCTCTTAGGGGATTTTATAATACAGTGATAATGCCGCCAGCGCGTGAGGCGGAAATGCGCCGCGCCACGGAGAATTTTAACGCTGCTCAAGCTGGTCAGGCGCAGGCTCAGCAAGAAATGCAAACCGCCTATGCTGATGCCTATGAACAAGCGCGCATAGCCGTTTCGTCGGTCAAAGCACTTTTGGAAACGCCGCCACAAGTTGTGAATGGTCCGAAGCTTCCACTAGGATCTGATTCTGATATTCGTTCTAGCTACAAGACTTCCGACCCAAAATTTGTGGGTCGAGCGGAGCCCATCCGGAAACGCCTCTCTCAGGTTCAACCATTGAATCCGACGCAGCAGGAAGTAAGAGATCTTGGCAATGCTGCGATCATGGCGGCATCAAAATCTTGGGACGACCAAGATATATCGACCGCAGAGACGCAATTATCCATCGGAACTATGATGGCGGATCTCCTAGTCGGGCTTGATCCAGTGACGGGATTTGTTCGTTCGGGCTACGAACTCGCAACAGGTCGAAACTTCATCACAGGCGAGGAGTTGGCTACATGGCAACGGGTTATGGCTGGAACAATCTTCACCACTTCGCTTGTGACGTTTGGTGCTGCTTCGAGTCTGGCAAACGCCGTTAAGGCAGTGGCGGGCGTGATTCGAGAGATGAATCCCACCGTAGCGAGGGCTGCGCTTGAAGCGCTCTATGGAAGCAAATACATCGTCGACGAGCTAAAGGCGATGGGCTGGTCAGAACAGCAAATCAACAAATTTGCGCTGTTTCAGAAGAATGTGCTTGGTTCTGAAATAAGAAATTTTGATGAGGCTCTGCAAGCGTTCACGACATGGAGTCCCGAAGCGAAAGCTGCCTACCGACGAACTGTCGATACTCTAACGGGTGATGTCGGCAAGTTAGCGGCAGAGGCCAAACATTACGGCGTGAGTGGTGATACGCTACTGGCCCGGAAGGCCACAGCGGTGGGTTATTACAACAACGTTCGCGGCTTTGTCGGAAACAGTGAAAAAATTGCGAAGCATTTGAAAGGGATTGATTTTGCGGAAGAAGTGGCAGTCAAAAGGATACCTAAGGGAAGCAAACTTTTCGCTTGGGCCAGTCCTGAAGTAGCGCCCGGTTTGGGCAACTATTACAGTGAGAGCTTGATGCATCCGAGCAAACTGGGAACCGGTGACCTTGTTCTAGGAAAAGACGGAGAGACGCTCTATTCGAAGGCGTTGCGGACGTACGAAGTAAGAAAGGAGGCATTGGCTTTAGAATCCACAGCGAATGAAATTGCCGATGAATTTTCGGTATCCGCCAAAACGGCGCCTTTTGCAGGGTTTGATCGTTACGCCACCAAGAATAGCCCGCCGATTCCAGGGTTGCAGTGGACCCAGGGACTAGGAAAGCAGCTATTGCTCGATCCGGCTAACGTTAGATTTATTCAATGACAGTTTTTGCAACTCCCTTCACGGGAGGAGTTCGATAATCGGCATGTGCCGGCTTGAGTGTCCCTTTTACCGGTCTCGGCCTTGGCGATTGCCGTCGCCGCGTTCCGGCTGATACGCCACTTCTCTCGCGCTAAGCCTGCGGCTCACGCGCTTTCCGGTTCTTGAAGCCCATAGCCTTCAAGGTCCAAGGCAAGCGCGGCGGCCCGGGACCGCCAACCTCCGCATTGTCGCTGGGCTGATTGATTAATTTCTTTCATGAGGGCTTGCCTTTCCGGATCGGAAAAAACCGGGCGAGTCGTCTGTTGTAGCCCTGTGTAGCCTTAGCCGTAGCGACAAATCCAGTACATCCCATGATCATGCTCAATACTTGCGAGAGGCTCAAACTTACGTCTGGGGCCTTATACAGCGTTCTAGAGAGGCCCTTGGCGTGAGGCTGCACTTTTCAACGTTACGGACTGCAACACTGCGGAAGATCAGCGGCGGCGACGGGCTGCTTTCTTATTCATCTCGCGCACCGCAAGCGTGGTATAGCGTACGATTTCTTCCGCGGTGTCGGGCGCGCATACGCCGTGCTGACCGGAAAAATAAAGTTTCGACAGATCGGCGCTAATGGTGATCTTGTCGATGGTCCGCTTTAGGTTGGCCATGAAAATCGATTTGGTGTAACGGGCGCCTTCGCTGCGACGAATCGGAGAGTCGTGGCCAATGAGTTCATCGACCCAGCCAGCGTTCACATCCGGAAAATTGCGAAGCGCAGTTTCCACGGCTCCGCGGTAGGAACGAAAATCAACCCCCAGCCGATAAGTCTTCGTCTTCTTCCGGTATTCGGTAAATCGGCCGCTGAACGCGCCGCTGCGCCGCGGCTCGACGCCCTGCGCAATCAACTCAGGAAACAGCGGTTCATCCGGCGAGCGTCCAAAGTAGCGGTGTTCAAGAAATCCCAATTGCAAGACTAATTCGTGCAATGGTACGTCTCGACTCGAAGAACTCGTTTTGCTGTTGCGGATTTTCAAAAACGGCAGCCGCCCAATTTCCGTATCGACCCACTCGATGTCGCCGACCAACCGCCCGCAGATTTCATCCTCACGAACGCCCATGGTACGGCCGAAGAGAGGAATCCAGAACAGCGCATCGCGATGGATTTCATCACCCGGCATGCCGCGTCGGAAAATCGATTTGCAGCCGGCGTAGACAGGCGAAGTGAAAAACGCCTTATCAAGCTCCGTCGGCCACATCGGGTGCTCATCACGCGCGGCGCGTCCGCGCGGCTTGGCCGTGAAGTGGCCGCGGAATGGATTGTCCAGGCCGCGCGGGATTTTCGCATGCAGCGCCAGGTGGTCCCAATATTCGATAAAATTAATGACGTGCTTGTTAGCGCTCGTCGTACTGATCAGACGAAGTTTCGCTTTGGCCGCATCGTCGAGTTTCTGTACCGCCGCGAGCACTTGTTTGGTCGTCAACTTGTTCCACTTCTTGCTGTGAAAGTGGTCGAAGGGAAGCTTTAAATATTCGAGGCGGAAGCGGCCGACAACGCTGCCATCAATCTGTGGAAATGGCAGATCGCCGATGAGCGCTTTGAACAGGCGAGGCGAGGCTTCCGCGCCCCCCGCGGTATCTCGCTTCCATTTGCGGTCGCTCTTTTTGGTGGCGACGAATTCGTCCCAATACGTGAAGAACGGAAAATTCGGCAGGATCGGTTGTTCCACCGACCCTTGCACCTGTTTGGGGATGCTGGCGATGGTCTCCCGCATTTCGTCGAGCAGAGTTGCGTGGCCGCGCAATATCATTCGCGCGTAGAACCGGCCGTCAGCGGTTTCGCGATCGACAGGTACGTCTATGGCGCGGCCGACGGCGCTCACGATCCCGTCGAAAGCATCGAAGCCGGGGCTGCCGGGACCGAGCGCGCGTGCGATTTTGGCCTTTTGCTCGCCGGCAAACATCTGGTCGCCAAAGCGCATCAGCCCGTCGAGCTCGATGGCGTCCTGCCGGTCCATTGTTTTGATCTCGTCCGGCTCCAGGAAAGCAAACCCATCGGTTTCCGCCAGCTTGGCTTCTTGACGCCAAAGGGCGGCGTCGATCCATCGCCGGACCAGTCCCTCCGCCTCACTTTTGGTCTTGGACGGGGTAAACCGGGTCATTAGGCCCTCCAGGCCCAGCCTGAGAACGCGGGCGCGGTGCAGGGCGCACCGGTAGTCGCGGGTTTTCAGGCTCACGATAAGCTCGCCCGAGACATGGCAAGCGGCAAGCGCGGCAGGCCATCGGAAGCGAAAAAACCATGTACAGCCACGCCGTCGCAGGTACCGACCGGACGCCATTCGAACCCCATGTGGACCATTGTTGTGGACCACCGCGGTTTTTCGAGAAGCTGCGGGTTTGAAGTCTTTGATCTGCGAGAGGAAATTCGAGCCTGGCTGGGGAACTAGGATTCGAACCTAGACAAACAGAGTCAGAGTCTGTTGTGCTACCGTTACACCATTCCCCAACGGAATAGCCGAACAAATTCAATGACTTGTTGATTTGTTCGGCTGTGGCCGACGGCGCTTATCGCGCAAATCACGGCTCAGGCGTGGAGGGGTTTCTACCCGCTCGGCTGTGGGCTGGCAAGCGCTGCGGTGCACAGGCGTTTTGCGGTCCACATCGGCGCGCGTTAGCGGCCGGATCGCGGGCGGCGCGCCGGGCCACGCTCGCGACGGTTTGCCTCATCTGAAAGTCGTTATGGCGAGCTCACCTCGTTTCCGCGCGCGGTGATGGCGAAGGAGGACGAGTTCGTGGTGTTCTCCTGGATCGTCTACCGCGACCGCGAGACCCGCGACGCCGTCAACAAGAAGGTGATGGCGGACCCGCGGCTGAAGTTGGACGGCATGCCGTTCGACGGCAAGCGCATGATCTATGGCGGCTTCACGGCGCTGCTTCAGGCGCGTGATGTCGCGGGCTGAGCGCGCCTTGCGCCAGCGTAGTCGCTGCTTCCCTATGCTGCATCGTGGCAATCCGTTCACCTTGCCGGCTCGGGACTGTCATGCCATCCTCTCGTCGCCAGGCATAATCAAACGGAAGCGGGCGCGCTCGCCGAGCTTTCCAAAAAATCTTGGTTGGGGAAACCCTTTGGGAGGTCTGATTTCATGACATTGAAGCACGTCACCGGGCTGCTTTGCGTGGCCGCTATGTCCCTTGCGCTTGCTTCTGGCGCGCGGGCCCAGGACAAGGTCGTCAAGATCGGCGTTATCCTGCCGATGTCCGGCGGCACCGCCTCGATCGGTGCGCACGCCAAGGCGGCTCTCGAAGTCGCCATGGACATCATCAACAACGCCCACCCCGAGCTCGGTAGTCTGCCGCTGGCGAAGAATGCAGGCCTTGGCGGCCTCGGCGGCGCCAAGATCGAGGCCGTGTTCGCCGACAACCAGGGCAACCCGGCGACGGGCCAGAACCAGGCGCTGCGCCTGATCACGGAAGATAAGGTGGCGGCCGTGTTCGGCGCCTATCAGTCCGGTATCACGCTGACCTCGAGCGCCATCGCTGAGAAATATGGCATTCCCTATCTGAATTCGGAGTCGGTCGCCGCCAATCTCACCGAGCGCGGCTTCAAATGGTTCTTCCGCACCACGCCGATCGCGACCGATTTCGCCAAGGCCTATGTCGATTTCCTCGCCGACATCAAGGCGCAGGGCGCCAAGACCGATGCGATCGCGCTGGTGCACGACAACACCGAATACGGCACCTCCGTCGCCAACACCATCAGCACAGCCTTCAAGGAGAAGGGCCAGCCGGTCGCGATCGATGTGGCCTATCCCGTCAATGCGACCGACGTGCAGGGCCAGGTGCTCCAGCTGAAGGAGAAGAAGCCCGACGTCATCATCATGATCAGCTACACGTCGGATGCGATCCTGTTCGCCAAGACCATGCAGTCGCTCGACTACAAGCCGCCGATCCTGCTCGCCGACGACGCCGGCTACTCCGATCCGTCCTTCATCAAGGCTGTCGGCAAGATCTCGCAAGGCGTCTTCAACCGTTCGTCATGGGCAGTTGGTCCCTCCGGCTCGCCGTCCGCTATCATCGCCGACATGTACAAGAAGAAAAGCGGTGAGGAGATGGACGACACCGTTGGCCGCCAGATGCAGGGCTTCTTCGTGCTGGCCGATGCGATCGATCGTGCCGGCTCGACCGACCCGGCAAAGATCCAGGCGGCGCTGAAGGCGACGGATCTGAAGCCCGAGCAATTGATGATGGGCTACAAGGGCGTGAAGTTCGACGACAAGGGCCAGAATATTCTCGCCTCCGGCCTCATCATCCAGCTCCAGGATGGCGAGAATTACACGGCGGTGTGGCCGAAGGCCAATGCCGAGAAGGCCCCCGTGCTGCCCTACAAGGGCTGGTGAGATTTTTTGAAGGCGGGGCGCGCGCCCCGCTATTCCCGAGATGTTTTGATCAGAGCAACGCAGCTCATGTCCTTTGTACTCGTGCAGGTGATCGTCGGCGGGCTTTTGCTTGGCGCCGTCTACGCCCTGTTTTCCTCGGGCCTCACGCTGGTGTGGGGCATGATGAACATCGTCAATTTCGCGCATGGCGATTTCGTCATGCTCGGCATGTACGTCGCCTATGTCGTGTACATCTTGATGGGCGGAGGACCGATCCTCGGCGCGCCGCTGGCAACGCTGGTGCTCGCAACCGTCGGAATCGTGGTCTATTTCGCCTTGATCCGTGACATCATGAAGGGGCCGATGCTGGCGCAGATCCTCGGCACCTTTGGCCTTGCGCTGTTGCTGCGCTATTCCGTGTTCTGGTGGTTCGGCGCCAACTTCCTGTCGATGCCGCAAAACTTCGTCGGCGGCACCTTTGCGGTGGCGGGCCTGCGCATCGAGGCCTCGCGGTTGCTGGCCGGCGTGGTCGCACTGCTAGTGACGCTCGGCCTGCACCTGTTGCTGACGCGCACCTCGCTCGGCTCCAAAATGCTGGCGGTGGCGGAGGATGCCACCGCGGCTCAGCTCATGGGCATCCGGCCCGATACCATGCAGGCGATCGCCTGGGCGATCGCGGCGGGTGCGACGGGGCTGGCCGGTGCGCTGATCGCAAACTTCTTCTACATCGTGCCGACGGTCGGCGAGACGCTCAGCATCGTCGCCTTCGTCACGGTCTCGCTCGGCGGCTTCGGCAGCGTGCCCGGGGCGCTCGTCGCGGGCCTCCTGATCGGCGTGATCGAGTCGCTCTCCGGCTATCTGATCGGCGCGGTCTACAAGGACATCGTCGTCTATGTGCTGTTCCTGCTCTTCCTCTGGTTCCGGCCGCAAGGACTGATGGGCAAGTCCTGATGGGGAAGATGTGATGCGGCGCTTGATCTGGCTCTCGGTCGTCGCGGCGATTGCGATCGCCTATCCGCTGCTGTTGTCATCGCCGTTCCAGCAACGCCTCGGCGCGCTGGTGCTGCTCTATGCGATCGCGGCGTCCGCCTGGAACATCGTCGGCGGTTACGCCGGCCAGGTCTCGGTCGGGCACGTCGTGTTCTTCGGCTGCGGCGCCTATGCTGCGATGGGGTCCTACGCAAAATTCGGCCTGTCGCCGCTGTTCGGCATCCCCGGCGGCATCGTGCTGGCGGTAGGCTTGGCCGCGATCATCGGCGTGCCAACGCTGCGGCTATCAGGCCATTATTTCAGCATGGCGACGATCGCGGTCGCCGAGACGATGCGGCTGATCGTCACCAACACCGACTGGCTCGGCGCGGCCGTGGGACTCTCCGGTCCGACCGTGCCGCGCAACATCTTCGATCTCTCGTTCCTGTCGTCGCTGCCGTACTACTATCTCTTCCTCGTCATCCTCGCGATCACGCTGTTGATCACCTGGTGGATGACCAACAGTCGGATGGGATTTTACCTGCGTGCGATCAAGGATTCCGAGCGCGCCGCGCGCTCGCTCGGCGCGCCTGCGAGCCGCACAAAACTCTACGCCTTCATGCTCAGCGCGGCGCTGACCAGCGTTGCCGGCGCGCTCTATGCGATGATGTTCGGGTTCGTCGACCCCGAGTCCGGTCTCGGTATCCTGATCTCCGTGAAGATCCTGATCATGGCTGCACTGGGCGGCGCAGGGCTGCTGTTCGGGCCGCTGGTGGGTGCTGCGATCCTGGTGCCGCTGGAGGAGATTTCCAACAGCTGGCTCGGTGGCAGGGGGGCAGGGCTCACCTTCGTGCTCTACGGCGCGATCATCGTGGTGATCGCGCGCTTCCAGCCGGGCGGCCTTCTCAGCCTGTTCAAGCGGCGCAGCAAGCCGAATACCGACACGGGGGCAGGCCATGCTCCTTGAGGCACGCAGGATCACAAAGGCGTTCGGCAGCTTCAAGGCGGTGGACGATGCCTCGGTGACGCTGGAGCAGGGCGACATTCTCGGCCTGATCGGGCCGAACGGCGCCGGCAAGTCGACCTTTTTCAATTGCCTCACCGGCGACCTCAAGACCAGCTCGGGCCGCGTGCTGTTCGAGGGCCGCGACATCACCGATCTCACGCCGGAGCTGCGCGCCGGGCTCGGGCTCGCACGAACCTTCCAGGTGCCGCAGACGTTCGAAGGCATGACGGTGCTCGAGAACGTCATGATCGGCGCCTTCCTGCGCACCGCGCATCGCAAAGAGGCCGAGACCAAGGCGCGCGCCGTGCTGGAGCGCGTCGGCATGAGCAGGCTCGCGGATGCGCCGGCGCGCTCGCTCGGCACGCCCGGCCGCAAGCGGCTGGAGATTGCCCGCGCGCTCGCGACCGAACCGAAGGTGCTGCTGCTTGATGAGGCCATGGCCGGTCTCAACGCGCATGAGGTGAAGCTCGCGATCGACCTCGTGCGCGACATCCACCGCTCCGGCATCACGCTCGTGATTGTCGAGCACATCATGGAAGTGATCATGTCGCTCGCAAGCCGCGTGATGGTGTTCCACCAGGGCAAGGAGATCGCGCGCGGGTCACCGCGCGAGGTTACCTCGAACCCGGCCGTGATCGCAGCCTATCTCGGCACCCGCGCCGCCAAGGCGGCCGCCGGCCACACGCCGGTCGAACTGATGGGCGGGCCGGACCTATGAGCGGGCCGTTGCTCAGGATCGCGCATCTCGAGGTGCGCTACGGCGACCTCATCGGTGTCTCCGACGTGTCGCTGGAGGTGCCCGAAGGCGGTGTCGTTGCGCTGCTCGGCTCCAACGGCGGCGGCAAGACCACGACGCTGAACGCGATCGCAGGGCTCATCCCGGTGCATTCAGGCACCATCAGCTTTCGCGGCGAGGAGATCGCCGGCCAGAAGGCGTTTGCGATCGTGCGCAAGGGGCTGGCGCTGTCGCCGGAAGGCTGGCGTCTGTTCGTGCAGCAGAGTGTCGAAAACAACCTCATGCTCGGCGCAACGCCGCTGCACGACAAGTCGCGCCAGGCCACGTTGCTCGAACGCGTCTACGAGTTCTTTCCGCGGTTGAAGGAGCGCCGCAACCAGCGCGCGGGCACCATGTCCGGCGGCGAGCGGCAGATGCTCGCGGTCGGCCGCGCGCTGATGAGCGACCCGAAACTCCTGATGCTCGACGAGCCGTCACTTGGCCTGGCGCCTGCGGTGGTCGAGTCCATGTACGAAACTTTCGGCCGCCTGCATCGCGAGGGGCTGACCATCCTGCTCGCCGAGCAGTCGATCGAGCTCGCGCTGGAAGTCTCGGATTTCGCTACCGTGCTCCAGGTCGGCAAGAGCGTGCTGTCGGGCACGGCCGCGGCCCTGGCCGAGGATCCGCAGGTGCAGAAGGCCTATCTCGGGGTCGGGTGATTGATCGATACATGCAACCGATCGCGCCGCTGCCAAAAGCGGGGGATCATCGGTTGCAAACCGCATTGACAGTGTTGACGGTATGCGTCCTGGTCTGGTTGTATCATCCGCATCTACTCTACTATACGTATTTTGCATTAACGAGATTATCGGTATGACAGACGCCCTTTCAGAAGCACCCGCCTATGGCATTGCGCGCCTTCTACAGGAAGGAAGGTTTATTGTTCCGTCTCATCAGCGCGACTTTGCTTGGGGCGATGATGACGTGAAGCAGTTGTTTGACGATGTGATCGATTCTCTCGGAAAGAAGAACGATTCATATTTTCTAGGACTCTTGGTTTTTCTGTACAGCGGCAGTTCCTACACCATACTCGACGGTCAGCAACGGCTTGCTACAACGGTAGTAATCTTTGCGGCAATTCGAGATTGGCTAAGGCAATATCCGCAGTACGCTCAAGATGCGACAAAGATTCAGGATTGGTACATTGGTGGTAGCGAGCTTGGACAGAGCGAGCCTACTCCTAAACTTGTTCTCAATCAGACCAACAATCAGTACTTCGTAGACTTCGTTGTGAAGGGATCTGCGATTGATGATGTGGTTGCTGCCCACAGAAAGCTGAAGAGGAATGACCCAAATCGCCTTCTCTTGGAAGCAGTGATCTATGCGCATGATCGGGTCAAGGGGATGGCCCAATCCATCGCTGATCCGTCAAAGACGGCGAAGCATTTCTTTGATTTTGTGACTTACTTTCGCGACAACATTCGGACGGTTCGGCTGATTGCTAAAGATGAAAACGCTGCCTACACCCTGTTTGAGACGCTAAATGATCGTGGCGTGGACCTTTCGCCCCTCGATCTCGTGAAGAATTTTCTGTTTAAGCAGGCCGCAGGTAAGTCAGCCGAAACTCTGAGAGACATGCAGGCGCGTTGGGTCCAAATGATTGCAACCCTGGCGAATGTCAAAGCTACGAGCTTCCTTAAGGCATATTGGACCTCCCGGCACGGCCGTATACGTGCCAGCTCATTGTTTGATACTTTCAGAACGAAGTATTCGGATGCCGATAAGGCTATCGCACTCTCCATCGATCTATTGGCTGCCTCGGAGCAATATGCAGCGCTAGATTCGCCGACGGATGCCACTTGGGCTCCATATTCGAAAGAGGCGCGTGCGGGAATCGTTTCGCTTAAGCTGATCGGAAGCCAGCAGGCACATCCAGTGATCTTGTCAGGGCTGAAGAGATTTTCTGTTTCCGAGATGCAGAAACTGCTCTGGCTGCTTGAAGTCGTCATTGTCAGGTTTCTTCTCATTACAGGAGGAAACACTGGTCGCTTCGAATCTGCCTGCGCCAAGCTCGCTCAAACTATCTATGACGGGCAGGTGAAAACTGCCTCTGCGGCCTTCGCGGAGCTAAAAGATGTCTATCCATCGGATACGGATTTCGAAGCCGCTTTTGCACTCAAAAGCGAAAGAACTAATCAGAAAGCACAGTATTTTTTGAAAGCTCTTGAACAGGAAGAGCAGCGGATTGCGAAAGGAAAGATGGCAGGCGAATTTGAGCCGGCCGTTCTCACTGTGGAACATATTCTGCCTAGAAAGCCGGGCGTGGATTGGAAGAATATTCTGACGGCCGATCCCGAAATCGTCGAGGACTGCGTTACCAGGTTGGGCAATTTGTGTTTGCTAACAAAGATCAATGAGAAGCTGGGCAACAAAGGATTCTCTACGAAAAAGCTCACATTTGCGAAGAGCGAACTTCTAACAACAAAGGGGCTGGCGACGGCAACGACGTGGAACCGCAAAGCTATCGAAAAGAGACAACAACACTTAGCAACTCGAGCGCGGATTATTTGGCGATACGCATGCGACCAGCGAAATCCCGGATGTCTAATCTTCCGAAACCGACTGAGCTTGCCCGGAATGCGAAACTGCAGAAGGCCTATCTCGGGGTCGGGTGACCGATCTCGCCTGAAGCAGCAGCAACAGGCAACCAGCGAGCCGCGTCTCCATCTCCTTTGCCCGGATCGACAGCGGGCCGGGATCGTTGAGGATCGCATTCACCAGTGTGCCCAGCACGACAATGACCAGAGGCTCGACGGCGAGGCCGTTGGCAACGCGCAGATGGCGCGGCAGTAGGAGAGGAGAAGCCTGCTACTTGATCTTGTCGTAGGCCGCCGCGAAATCGTTGAGCGGCATCGGGATCGCGATCGTCTCCTTGGCCATGTTCTGGAAGGAGACCTTCAGCTGCTTGCCCGATTTCAGGCTTGCGAGCAGGTCGGGCGCGATCGGCGTCGAGGCGTAGCAACCGCGATTTTCGCAGGTCTGGATCTGGAGATCGACCGCCTTGCCCTCGTCGATCTGGAGCTTTGCGCCGACCGGCAGATTGAGGCCAAGCGGCAATTGCAGCAGCGCCACCGGCGTGCGGGTGTCGGTCGGGATGCGGATGTTGATCAGGACGATAGTCTGGCCGGTCTTGGTCAGGACCGCGTTCTGCTCGATCGCGCATTCGAGCGGCGCGTCGCGGCTCGGGCTGGAGCAGCGCGCGATCCACCCGGGCTGCTGCGCCGGGGCACCGTCAGCTTGCTGCTGGGTGGCAGCAGGCGCCGGCTGTGCCGCCGCGGCCGGCGGAGCCGCGTTCTTCTTGGCGCCCTGCTGGGCATGCGCGGCGCCTGTCGACAACAGGACAGCGGCAGCGAGGGCGACAAGTCTGGATTGCATGGGCATGGCGTACCGCGTTGGCGTGAACCGAGGCCTCGCTGTACCGTCGCGGGCCGCGTGGTGCAAGCTTACTCGGCGGCTTCCTTGACGGTGCCGTGCTCGACCGCCTCGTCGCCATCGCCGTCACCCGAACGGCCCCATCCCGAGAACCAGTTGTTGAGCTCGTCGAGATAGAGATAGACGACCGGGGTGGTGAACAGCGTCAGCGCCTGGCTGACGATCAGGCCGCCGACCATGGCGTAGCCGAGTGGCTGGCGGATCTCGGCGCCGGTGCCGTGGCCGAGCATCAGCGGCACGCCGCCGAGCAGGGCCGCCATCGTCGTCATCATGATCGGACGGAAGCGCAGGAGCGCGGCCTGACGGATCGATTCCGCCGGCGTCTTGTGCTCGTCGCGCTCGGCAGCGATGGCGAAGTCGACCATCATGATGCCGTTCTTCTTCACGATGCCGATCAGCAGGATGACGCCGATCAGCGCGATCAGGCTGAACTCGAAGCCGGCCGCCATCAGGATCGCGAGCGCGCCGACGCCGGCCGAGGGCAGGGTCGACAGAATCGTGATCGGATGGATGTAGCTCTCGTAGAGGATGCCGAGGATCAAATAGACCACGACCAGCGCCGCGAGGATCAGGAGCGGCACCGTGCCGAGCGACTGCTGGAACGCCTGTGCAGTGCCCTGGAAGCTTGAATTGAGCGTCGGCGGCGCGCCGAGATCCGCCATCGCCTTCTGCACGGCCTCGGTGGCCTGGCCGAGCGCGATGCCCTGGGCGAGGTTGAAGCTGATCGTGATCGCCGGGAACTGGCCTTGGTGGCTGATCGAGAGCGGGCGGACCGGATCGGTGGTCCAGGTCGCAAACGTCGACAGCGGCACCTGGTCGCCGGTCAGCGGCGATTTCAGATAGAGCTTGTTCAGGCTTTCGAGACTGCCCTGCATCTCCGGCAGGATCTCGAGGATCACCTTGTAGGTGTTGAGCTGGGTGAAATACTGCGTGACCTGGCGCTGTCCGAAGGCGTCATACAGCGTGTCGTCGATCAGCTGCGGCTGGATGCCGTAGCGCGCTGCGGTATCGCGGTTGATCTTGAGCTGAACCGTGGTGCCTTGCGTCTGCTGATCGGTTGCGACGTCGCGCAGCTCCGGCAGCGTCGCCATCTTGGCGAGGATCTTGGGCGCCCAGTCGTTGAGCTCGCCGAGATCGGCGTCCTGCAAGGTGAATTCATATTGCGTACGCGTCGGCCGGCCGCCGAGCCGGACGTCCTGGGCCGCCTGCATATAGAGGCGGGCGCCGGCAACCTTCTCGAGCTTGGGACGCAGCCGCGCGATGATCTGCTGCGCGGACGCATCGCGCTCGTTGCGCGCCTTCAGCGTGATGAACATGTTGCCGTTGTTGCCGGCCCGGCCGCTGCCGCCGATGTTCATCGCGATGGATGCGATGTCGGGATCGTCCATCACGATCTTGCCGAGCTCGACCTGGCGGCGCTGCATCTCCGCGAACGAGATGTCCTGGGAGGCTTCCGAGGTCGCGGTGATCAGGCCGACGTCCTGCTGCGGGAAGAAGCCCTTCGGGATCAGGACGAACAAATAGACCGACAGGGCAAGGGTCGCGAAGAAGATCGCGAGCGTCGTCCGCCGCCAGTTCAGGGCATGGTCGAGCCCCCATTCGTAGCCGCGTAGCATCGCATCGAAGCCGCGCTCGCTCCACTGGTAGAACCGGCCGTGGTTCACCTCGCCATGGGCGCGCAGGAAGCGCGAGGCCATCATCGGCGTCAGCGTCAGCGACACGAACATCGAGACGAAGATCGTCATCGCCAGCACGACGGCAAATTCGCGGAACAGGCGTCCGATGATGCCGCCCATCAGCAGCAGCGGGATCAGCACCGCGACCAGCGAGATACTGATCGACACGATGGTGAAGCCGATTTCCTTCGAGCCCCTGAAGGCCGCGGCCATCGGCGCCTCGCCTTCCTCAATGTAGCGGGTGATGTTCTCGAGCATCACGATGGCGTCGTCGACGACAAATCCGACTGCGATGGTGAGTGCCATCAGCGACAGATTATCGAGCGAATAGCCAAACACCCACATCAGGGCGCAGGCGCCAAGCAGCGCCAGCGGAACCGTTATGGCGGGAATGACCGTTGCCCAGAAGCTGCGCAGGAAGATGAAGATCACCATGACCACGAGGGCGATGGTCAGCAGCAGCGTGAACTGGACGTCTTCGACGGCGGCGCGGATGGTGGTGGTGCGGTCGCTGATCACCTCGATCTTGATCGCGGGCGGGATAGCCGCGACAAGGCGAGGCAAGGTCGCCTTGATCCTGTCGACGGTCTCGATGACGTTGGCGCCCGGCTGCTTGAACACGACGAGGAACACGCCGCGCTTGCCGTTGGCCCAGGCCGCCTGCTTGGCGTCTTCGGGGCCGCTGACCGCCTGGCCGATGTCGCGGATCCGCAGCGGGCCGCCGTTGCGGTAGGCGATGACGACGTCGTTCCAGTCCTTGGACTGGGTGAGCTGGTCGTTGGCGTAGATCGTGTAGGCGCGCTTCGGGCCGTCGATATTGCCCTTGGGGCTGTCAACCGTGGTGATCGCGATCTGGCTGCGCACGTCCTCGAGCGACAGGCCCTTGGCGACAAGTTTCGCCGGGTCGATCTGAATGCGGATGGAGGGTTTCTGCTGGCCGCCGATGAAGACCTGCGCCACGCCGGAAAGCTGGCTGATCTGCTGGGCGAGCTGGGCGTCGACCGCGTCGCTGACGCTGGTCAGCGGCAGTGTCTCGGAGGTCGCCGACAACAGCAGGATCGGGGCGTCGGCCGGGTTGACCTTGCGGTAGGTCGGCGGCGAGGGCAGGTTCTTCGGCAATTGGCCGCTGGCGGCGTTGATGGCGCCCTGCACGTCATTGGCGGCGCCGTCGATGCTGCGGTTGAGGTCGAACTGGATGGTGATCGACGCGGTGCCCAGATAGCTCGTCGAGGTCATCTGGGCGATGCCGGGGATCTGGGCGAACTGGCGCTCCAGCGGCTGCGCCACGGACGAGGCCATCGTCTCGGGGCTGCCGCCCGGTAGGTTGGCGGTGATCTGGATGGTCGGGAAATCCACCTGCGGCAGCGGCGCGACCGGCAGCAGGGGATAGGCGACGAGACCGACAAAGAGAATGCCGGCCATCAGCAGCGAGGTGCCGATGGGATAACGGATGAAGGGTGCCGAAATCCCGCCCGCGTTCATTCCTGTCGTACCTTGTTCTGGCTTGGATCCGAACTCGCGACGGCCGTAGAGACGAGGCTTCCGGGCTGGACCTTGAATTGGCCGCCGGTGATCACTTGCTGCCCCGGCGTGAGCCCTTCGTCGACGACCGAACGCCCGTCGATGCCGTAGCTCACCTTGATCTTGTGGACCTCGGCCTTGTTGTCCTGATTGACGGTATAGGCGTAGAGGCCGTTGGTCGAATGCTGGACCGCATCATCCGGAACAACGGTCGCGTCCTTCAGCGTCCGCACCAGAAGGCGTGTCGAAACCGACTGGCCCGGCCACAACGCGTGGTCCTTGTTGTCGAACACCGCCTTGAGGCGAATAGTCCCGCTGGTCGTGTCGACCTGGTTGTTGATGACGGCGAGTTTGCCCTCGGCCAGAGTCTTCTTGCCGTCGGTCGTGAACGCAATCACCTTGAGCGCGCCGGCCTTCTGGCCCTCGGTGATGTAGGGAAGCTGATCCTCCGGCGCGGTGAAGATCACCGAGATCGGCTCGACCTGCGAGATCGTGACGATACCGGTCTGAGTTGAGGCGTTGACGATGTTGCCGATGTCGACCTGGCGCAGGCCCGCCACGCCCGTGAACGGCGCCTTGACCTGAGTGTAGTCGAGCTGGGTCTGGGCGTTGGAGATCGAGGCTTCGTCGGCGGCGATCTGTGCGGTGAGCTGGGCGACGGTGGAGCGCTGGGTGTCGGTCTGCTGCCGCGTCGCGAATTCGCCGAGCTTGGTGTAGCGCTGAAGGTCGAGATTGGCGTTGGCGAGGTTGGCCTCGTCCTGCTGTTTCTTGGCCTTGGCCTGGTCGAGGACGGCCCGGAACGGGCGCGGATCGATCTCGACCAGCAGATCGCCCTGGTTGACCATCTGGCCTTCGGTGAAGGCGATCTTGTCGATCTGGCCGTCGACCCGGGTCCGGACTTGTACCGTGTTAAAACCCTGAACCGTACCGAGCCCGGTCAAATAGACCGGGAAGTCGGCCTTCTGGACCGGCGCGACGCTGACGGGGACGGCGGGCGGGCGCGGCGGACCCTTCTGTGCGGTCTGGGTCTTTCCGGCGTCGGGACCTGCGAATTTCTGCCAACCATAGTAACCCGCGGAGGCCACGGCCGCGATGATCAGAATCCAGAGGATCGGCCGTGTTTTTTTCATATCGGCTCGCGTCGGCTCGCATGCCCGAAGCACGAATTGTGGGGCAATCAAAGGGTTCCAGCGCGCTTGTATAATACACGCCAAGTTCCAGTGTAAACAGCACTATCGCTTGAGAATCCTAAACAATTGGAAAGCTTTGCACCCCTTAGGCAACCCTCTGGCGCAACTGTGTGCAGTGCTGCATTTTCCCGCCGCGAACGATCCGCGAGCAAGAGCTGCGCAATGCTCGGAACCGGTGTGGGGCGGACACATCGAGCTCTCCGCAAAGCCGGCGGAGCTGCTTCGAACGGAGCGGGACCTGCTTTCGCGAGAACGGTTCTAAAGCGCTCGCACGGTGTTCCGGTTGTCAGGAAAATCGACATCGTTCATATCGGCCCGCCACAACGGGAGCGCAGGATGGACGAACTGAACGGCAAGCTGATCGCGTGTCAGATCTTGATCACGGGCCTGATCGCGCGCGTCGCCAACGAGCAGCGCGATCCCTTGCGCTTCCTCACCGACTTCCGCGACGAGATCAAAGCCGTCGTGAAAGGCGTCAACATCGCCGGCATGGACAATTCCGATCGCGTGCGTGCGATTGCGCAGCAGACTGTCGATGAATTGTTCTCGCTGATGAAGCCGCCGAGCAGCGATTGAAGCCGTGAACGCGCCCCCCACTGATGCAGTACTTTTCGCGCTGGTTTTAGAACGAATCCAAATTTCGATTTAGAACGATTTCAAAGGAGAGTTTAGAATCGTTTTGATCTGGACTTATTCAAGCGTTCTCGCGGGTTGCTCGCATTGACCCGCTATTTTGCGGCCGATACCAACACCCCGTCGTTCGTCGAACTGAATGAGCGAACAAGAAGATGGGGCGTTTGGTAATGGGGCAGGTGGTCGCACCGAAGTCGTTGCGTTCGGTCGTAGCGTTCGATTCGTGGGATGAAAGATCGTCGGGTGTTTCTGGCAAGACGGTCTCGGCGGTCGCGAGCTTGATCGCGGTGGCGTCGGTGTCGAGCGGCGCACATGCACAGCAGTCGAACCTGCCGCCGGTGACGGTGGATGCTCCGGTCGAGCGTCCGCGGCCGACGGCGTCGAAGCCGACGGCGGAGCAGATCCGTGCGCGCAACGCGCTGCGGCGTGCGGCGCAGCAGCGCCAGCAGGCCGCAACGGCGCCGGTCGTCCCTTCCAATGCACCGGCTGCCGATCGCAATCCCTATGCGGATCCCGCGGCGCCCTACAAGGTCGATCATGTTCAGGCCGGCGGCAAGTTTCCGGAGAAGCTGGTCGACACGCCGAAGTCGATTACCGTCCTGAGCAAGGAAGTGCTCGAGGACAAGAACGCTACGACGCTGAAGCAGGCGATCCTGAGCACGGCCGGCGTCACGCTCGGCTCGGGCGAGGGCGGCAACGCGTTCGGTGACCGCTTCTTCATCCGCGGCTTCGATGCCCGCAACGACATCTTCATCGATGGCGTGCGCGATTCCGGCGTCAGCGTGCGCGAGAACTTCTTCACCGAGCAGGTTGAGATCCTACGTGGTCCAGGCTCGACCTTTTCCGGCCGTGGTATCGCCGGTGGTGCGATCAACATCGTCACCAAGCAGGCGACGACGGAGAAGAGCTTCTACAATACGGACACCACGTTTGGCACCGACCAGACCAAGCGTGTGACGCTCGACGTCAACCAGGTGATCAACCCGAGGCTTGCCGTTCGCGCCGGCGGTCTATTCCAGGACGCCAATGTCGCCGGGCGTGACTACGTCAAGGACAACCGAAACGGCGCCTTCGTCGCCACGACCTGGACGCCGACCGACACGATCAAGGTCACCGGCAACTACATCCACACCGAACTGACCGGCGTTCCGGACTTTGGCGTGCCGTATTACCGGCCGAGCACGGCGTCGACCGCGGGCGGTCCGTTCCCGGACTTCGGCGCCAACCGCAACAACTGGTATGGCCAGATCAACCGAGACTTCTTCCGAACTGGGCAGGATATCGGCACGATTAACGCAGAGGTGCAGATCACGCCCGATCTGATGGTCAGCAACAAGTTCCGCGCTTCGCGCTCCACCCAGAACTACGTCGGAACGCTACCGGAGAGTCCGGTGGTCGCCACCCCGCTCTCGGCTTCGACGCTCACGATGAACCCGCAGAGCCGTCTCCAGATCACCGACGTGCTCGCCAATCAGACTGAGGCGACCTACAAATTCCAGGACGGGGTCGGGTTCAAGCACACCGCGCTGGCGGGAATCGAAGTCGATCGTGAGAGATCGTCGATCGACAAGTATCTCGGGCTCACCTCCGAGGGGAACGGAATTCCCACAACCCCAGCCGGTTCGCCGACGGGCGTCAGCGTCTTCTTTCCTCAAGACACGTATTTGCCCGGTAAAGCGCTCGCACTGGCGGGCTTGCCGACCAAGATCGGTATCGATACGGTCAGCGGCTATGTCATGGATAGCGCGAACTATCATGACCTCCTGATCCTCAATGGCGGTTTCCGCTACGACGATTACAGCATCAAGGCATCCGGTTATGCCGCGAATGGCACATTCGGCCAGCAGTCTGCGGAATTCCTGATCCCCAACTTCAATCTCGGGCTTACGCTCAAGCCTTTGCCGAACGGCAGCGTCTATGTGGCCTACGCGACTTCGGCAAACCCGGTCGGTGCTGAGTTCGACGGTACCAGCACGGCCTATGGCGGCCTCAATCCAACCCTCGCCGGCGGCAACAATCAGATCTTCGGGCCGGAGAAGAACAAGGCCATCGAACTCGGCACCAAATGGGAGCTGTTCGATCGTCATCTGCTGCTGACCGCGGCGCTGTTCCAGACCACGAAGGATAACGCGCGCGAGTCTCAGAACGTCGGTGATGCCGCCACCGCTGCGGCGCTTGGCTGCACGTATGCTCCCGTGGCCCCCGCCACCACCGTGTCTTGTATTACGGCCGGCGCCGCCTACCGCATTCGCGGCATCGATCTCGGCGTCGGCGGAAAGATCACCGACAAATGGAGCGTGTTCGGCGGGCTCGTGCTGATGCAGTCGGAAGTGACCCAGTCGCTGGCGCCGTCCGCGAACAAGGCCCTGTATCCGACGAACGTCGGGCGTCCGCTCGCCAATGTCGCGCACGAGTCGTTCAGCCTGCTCTCGAAGTACCAGCTCAACGACACCTGGGAGCTCGGCGGGCAGGCGGTGTACCGCTCCAAGATCTACGGCGGCACCTTGCTTGCGGCCAACCAGGGCACGTCGCTCCCGAGTTACTGGCGCTTTGACGTGTTCGCGGAAGCCAAGATCAACAAGAACTGGCAGGTCAAGCTGTTCGTGAACAACATCTTCGACAAGCGCTACTACGACGCGCTGTACCAGAGTGCCGCGCCCTTCGTGCTCGAAGCACCGGGTCGCGCCGCCTATCTGGTCATCTCGGCGCGGTACTGAGCCGAGCAACAAACGAGGTCCCATGCTGACATGCATAGAAGGCGTCCTGAGCAAAGATGATGTGGCGGATTTCCGCCGCATCATGGACGCCAGCGAATGGGAGGACGGCCGCTCCACCGCCGGCGCGCAGTCGGCCATGGTCAAGCGCAACGAGCAGTTGCCGCCGGACAGCGAGGTCGCGCGCAAGCTGGGCAACCGCATCATTTCGGCGTTGACGTCGAATCCGCGGTTCCTGGCGGCGGCGATCCCGCTGCAGATATTCCCGCCGCTGTTCAACCGCTATGCGGCGAACAGCGGCCACCATTTCGGCCTGCATGTCGACAATGCGATCCGCGGCGATCGCCTGACCGGCCTTCGCATCCGCACAGACCTGTCGGTCACGCTGTTCCTCAGCGAGCCGGAGGAGTACGATGGTGGCGAACTTGTGATCGAGGACACCTACGGCTCGCACGAAGTGAAGTTGCCAGCGGGGGACTGCGTGCTCTATCCCTCGACCAGCCTGCATCTTGTCACCCCGGTGACCCGGGGAACGCGGGTTGCGTCTTTCTTCTGGCTTCAGAGCATGATACGTGACGACCAAGCCCGTAGCATGATCTTTGACCTCGACACCGCCATTCAGGCGCTGGTGGGACGGCTCGGGCGTGACGATCCCGAAACGGTCAAATTGACGGGTATCTATCACAACCTCATTCGCTACTGGGCCGAAGTATGAAGAGCACATCTTTCCAAGCAAGCCTTGCCGCAGCCGTGATGCTGGCGGCCGCCTGGCTCGCGTCTCCTGTTTCCGCCCAGCAACAAACCCAGCCGGCGGCGCCAGTGGCCTCGACGGCTACCGCGCCCGCTGCGCCGGCAGCCGCCGCACCGACGGCCTCGACGCCCGACGGAGCATCCGTCGACGCGGGCGGCCGCACATTGAAGTCGGCCGCGCCGATGATGAAGGAACTGTCGCCCTGGGTGATGTTCATGTCTGCGGACATCATCGTGAAGGCGGTGATGATTGGGCTCGCCTTCGCCTCGCTCGTGACCTGGACCGTCTTCATCGCCAAGTCGATCGAACTGTCGGTCGCGTCCGCCAAGCTTCGTTCGGCGCTGAAGAAGGTCGCGGAAGCGCGCTCGCTCGCGGAAGCGCAGATGGCGCTCGGCGCCAAGGAGGGCATCTTGCCGTCCTTCCTGGCGGCGGCACTGCGCGAGGCGCGGATGTCGGCGGGCATCTCCAGCGATACCGGCATCAAGGAGCGCGCGGCTTCGAGCTTCGCCGAGATCGTGCGCGCAGAACAGCGACGCATCCGCATCGGCATGGGCGTGCTCGCGACCATCGGCGCCACGTCGCCCTTCGTCGGCCTGTTCGGCACGGTCTGGGGCATCATGAACAGCTTCATCGGCATCTCCAAGTCGCAGACGACGAACCTCGCCGTGGTCGCGCCCGGCATCGCCGAAGCGCTGCTCGCCACCGCGATCGGTCTCGTCGCCGCCATCCCCGCCGTCATCATCTACAACCACTTTTCGCGCGTGACGAAGAGCTATCTCGAGCTCGTCAGCCGCGCCTCGGGCGCATCGGGGCGGCTCTTGTCGCGCGATCTCGATCGCAGCCACGGCAGCGTGCATTCGCGCGCGGCGGAGTGAACGATGGGCGCTTCGATTGCAGACAACGACGTCGATGACGACGATTTCTCCGAGACGCATGAGATCAACGTCACGCCGTTCATCGACGTCATGCTGGTGCTGCTGATCATCTTCATGGTCGCTGCTCCGCTCTCGACGGTCGACCTGCCGATCGACTTGCCGACGTCGACGTCGACGCCCCAGAAGAAGCCGGACAAGCCGACCTATGTCACCATCAAGCCGGATCTTTCGGTGGCGATCGGGGAAACCTTCGTCAAGCGTGTCGAACTGGTCGGTGCGCTCGACAACACAGCGGATATGAGCAGGGACAAATACATCTTCCTGCGCGCCGACCGCGCCGTGCCGTATGGCGAACTGATGGAGGTGCTGGAGTTCCTGAACAAGGGGGGCTATTCCAGGGTCAAGCTGGTGACGCTGGAGGGTGTCCCGGGGGCCGCGCCCCCGCAGGACGCGCCTGCGGCAGCACCGAAGCCGTGACGAAGGCCCGACGCCGATGTCCGATCTCGAACTGAAACCGTCTCGCAAGCTGTGGGTGATCGCCGCAGTGGGCGCGGTTGCGCTCCATCTCGGGGGCGCGGCTCTGGCGCTCGCCAATTTGCGCGGCGACGAGCAGGACTTCATCGCCGATCCGCAAGGTATCGAAGTGGGTCTGGAGGCGATGTCTCCCAATGGCGAACCCAGCGAGTTGCCGCCGGGACCAGACTCGAACGAGTCCGTGGCGTCGCCCGAGCTGACCGAGCAGAAGGCGGAACTCAAGGAAAGCAGCCTTCCGAAGGATATCCCGACGGAGACCGAGGAGGCCGACCGGGCTGTGGCGCTGAACGAGACCAAGAAGCCGGTCGAGGAAGACATCAAAACCCCGGCTGTCCCGACTAACGCCTCAGTAGCTTCACCTGCGGCCGAAGCGACGGCGATGCCGACGTCCGACGCCGAGAAGAAGAGCGACCGCTCCGTTCGCATCCGCCAGGGCTGGGAAAAGGACCTGGTCGCGCATCTCGACCGGCACAAGCGCTATCCCAAGGGCCTGTTCAAGGCCGCTGAACTCTCGGTCCGGCTGACGCTCGATCGGCTCGGGCATGTGATCTCGGTCGCCATCGAGAAGGGCTCTGGCGATCCGGCCTTCGACGACGCAGCCATCGGAATGGTCACGCGCTCCGATCCCGTACCGACGCCACCGGCGCTGGTCGCAGACGATGGGCTGACATTCGTCTTGCCGGTGATCTTCAGGAAGAACGAGAAGGCGGGCAAGGCTGAGGCCGCGGCGCGCCCCTCGGCTCAGCGCCAGTAAAGCCGGATCCCGACGTAGACCACCACCAGGCAGGCGAAGATCAGCGCCACCGGGAGCGGCCGCTTCTGGCTCCCGCCAAACGTCGCCGCCACGAAGGAGGCTGCCTTCTTCGGCTTCGGCGCCGGGCGGCGGAAGGCGGTAACATTGTCCGCCGACGGCTCGGGCGGGCGGGCGCGGACGTCTGGCGCGGTTCCCGCGCCCCCCATCTCGGCATAATAGGCCTTATAGATCGCAGCCGTGGTGGCCTCGGTGGCCTCGCCTTCGCCCATCTGCGCCAGGAGATTCTTGTAGCTGGCGAGGAATTCCTGAGCCTCAGGAGGCAGCGCGGACAACCCGTTGAGTTTGGCCATCATCTTCCAGGTGGCGAAATCGGCGCGGGCACGGGTGTCGGCGCGTCGCGCAATCAGCATATCGGCAGCTTTGACCAAGTCGGCCTCGGGCCCTTCGGCTTGTAATCGGTGTGGCGGTTCAACTACGCATTGCCGGTCAGGAAGAGAACAGCCTGAATCACATAACCGGTCAACGTTCGCAGTATTGCTGAAATAGCATCAAGATTTAGACCGAACTGGGAACCGGCCAGCGGCAGCAAAATCAGCAGTCCGATCAGGATCAGCATACCGAACGGCTCGAGTCGGGCCAGCGCCAGGGCGAGCGGCCGGGGCAATAGCCCGACCGCGACCCGTCCGCCATCGAGCGGCGGGATCGGCATCATGTTGAAGACGGCCAGGACGGCGTTGATCACCAGTGCATTTTTGAGGTTGTCGAAGATCCATTGCGCCGAGTTGGCCGGCGCCCAGGGCAGAGCGTGGAGGGCGAGAGCCGTCAGGAGCGCCAGCAGGATGTTGGTGACGGGCCCCGCCAGCGCCACCCAGACCATGTCGAGCCTGGGGTTGTTGAGATTGCGGAAATTCACCGGCACCGGCTTGGCATAGCCGAACAGGAACGGCGAATGCGCAAACAGCAGCATCGCCGGCAGGATCAAGGTGCCGAACGGGTCGATGTGCCGGAGCGGATTGAAGCTGACGCGGCCGAGCTTCCATGCGGTGTTGTCGCCGAGGCGATGCGCGACAAAGCCGTGCGCGGCTTCGTGGAAGGTGATGGCGAGCAACAGCGGCAACACCCAGACCGAGAGGTCATAGAGGGAAATATTCACGGCTTATCTGTCCCGGTTTTGTATGCGGCCTTGCAGCCGACCCAGCCAAACCGGCGGTGCAGCGACGCTGCAGGTCAACATATGGTGGCCGATTCTGAAATGCCACGCTGTAAATGATCCGCCAGCAGCGCCCCGGCGCGCGATAGGCTGCGCGCGCGGTGGAGGCGGATGTCTGCCGCAGGTAACGGCGGCAGGCCGTCGCGCGCGCAGAGGGGGCGAAGGCGAGGGGGTAGGGTGCCGGCCTTGACCACCGTGACCCGCAAGGCCCGCGGCCGCGATCGACTCGACCGCTGCCAAGGTTCGGCTGACATAGGCAAGGCGCCACGGCCGGCCGGCGGCATCGAGGGCCTCAGCAGCCCATTGGCGGAACAGGCAGCCCGGCGGGTAAAGCGCGACAGGCAGCGGATCTTGCGTCCCGGCCGGATAGGCGGCGGCCGCCGCCCATACCGCCTGCTCGCGCCTCAGCAACTCGCCGTCACCGCGTCCTTGCGGATGCATGGCGATGACGAGGTCGTAGGCTTCGCCAAGCCGTGCGGGCATCGTCGCGGTCAGCCCGGTCTCAATCTCGACCTGGACCGGCGGATGGCTTTTGGCAAAGCTCGCCAGCAGGGGCGGAATGACGATCGTGCCATAATCGTCCATCACGCCGAGGCGAACCACGGCTTCGGTCTTGCGCGCGCGGAGCGCTCCGATTGCCTCGGCATTGAGGGCGAGGATGCGCCTCGCATAGACGCGTAGCTCTTCGCCCGCCGCGGTCGGCGCGACGCCGGCCCTGGTGCGGTGAAACAGTTTTGCATCGAGCCGCTCCTCCAGGCGCCTGATCTGGACGCTCACCGCCGATTGGGTCCGGTTGAGCGTCGCGGCCGCGTGCGTGAACGAGCGATGCTCGGCGACTGCGAGAAAGGCCTTCAGAAGATCGGGGTCGAGATCGGAGACGTTCATGACGAAACGTTATCTCAGCATGACGGAAATTCCATTCCCTGTTTCGGCGCGCCTCGTATGCTGTCCGCAAAGCTGTTCAACGAGAGAGACTGTGGGCGAAATCTCTGGCGTTTTGGCCGCCGTGCTGTCGAGCGGGTTGGGCGGGACCTCGATCGGCGCCACGCGCTATCTCGTCAGTGTAATCGATCCGCTCGCGATCGGTTCATTCCGGTTCGGCATCGGCTTTCTGTTGCTGTTGCCTCTGACGTTCCTGAGGGGCGATCGCTGGCCGGAGCGAGGGGACTGGGGCGCCGTGGTTGCCCTCGGCTTTCTGTTCTTCGCCCTGTTTCCGGTCCTGTTCAATGCATCGCTCATCTTCACGACCGCGGCGCGCGGCGCGCTCGCTTTGTCGACGCTTCCCCTGTTAACGCTGGTGATCGGGGCGGCGCTCGGCAGCGAAGCCCTGACGTGGCGCAAATCGGTCGGTGTCGTGGTGGCGACGCTGGGCGTTGCGGTCGCGCTTCTCTCCGACCTGACTTCGGCACCGGTTGGCGCCTGGCGCGGCGATCTGCTGATGGTCGCTGCCGCGCTGTGCATGGCGCTGTACGGCATCTGGTCGCGGCCCCTGATCCGGCGCTCCAGCCCGATCGCCTTCACCACCATGAGCATGGCGGCGGGCGCGGCCAGCCTCATCCTGCTCTCGTGTTTTCGCGGCAGCTTTGCGCCGGTTATGAGTTTCGGCGCGCCGCAATGGCTGGCGGCGTTCTATCTCGGTGCCTTCGGTGCCGCGCTGACCTTCCATCTCTGGGCCTTCGCGCTGGAACGAACGACGCCGACGCGCGTGGCGATCTCGGTGACGGTCAATCCGATCACGGCATCGCTGGTCGGGGCCTACCTGCTGCACGAGCCGCTGCGCTGGAATCTGGCGGCTGGCATCGTCGCGGTATTTGCCGGGATATGGATCGCCACGACGACGGGGCATCGCATTCAGGCCGCCAGCGCGTCCGCTTCAAACCGATCCTGACATCACGTGGGTCATGCCGGGATCGTCGTCGGATATTGCAGCAGGCCGTCGTCGAGCTTCAGCCAGGCGATTTTCTCCGAGACCCAAATGTGGTCGCTCGGCGCAAAGGCGTTGCGGTCGTCGAAGGTGGCGAGCGCGACGCCCGCCAGCGTGCCGTTGCGCCGCCAGGAGAACAGTCGTGTGCCGCAGCGCTTGCAGAACACGCGGTCGATGTTCTCGGACGACGCATAGCGCCCGGTGTCGCCCTCGACGGTTAACGCGGTCTGGTCGAACTGCGCACGGGCGAAGAAGGGCGAGCCCATCGCCTTCTGGCAGTTGCGGCAATGGCAGACGCGGACGTTGAGCGGCTCACCCTCGGCCTTGAACCGCACCGCGCCGCACAGGCATCCGCCTTCCCGGATCATGGCTCAGGCCACCCGCCATTCGCCGACCTGGCGCGCCATGGTCCAGTTGAGCTCATCGAGATCACCGTCCATCTTCGTATTCGCGCGCCTCGTGTTGGTGAAGGCAGCCCAGCAGAAGCCGCCATGGGTGCGGACCGCGATGGTGCTGGTGCCCGGCAGGCTGCCATTGTGCCACCAATTGTCGAACTTGTTGATGCAGAAGCCCTTGGCATAGTCCGGGCTGTAGCTGGGCGCGATGGTCATGACCTGGATGGTGCGCGGCCGCAGGATGTTCGCTGGCCTGGCGTAGCCGTCGACATGCATCAGGAACTGCACGAGGTCGGTCGGCGTGGCGATCCAGCCGCCGTGGGAATCCATTCGCCTCACGTCCATGTCGTACGGGCTTTCGCCGCGGCTGTAATAGGCGACCTCGCCGGCCTGGCGCTGGTCGCGCGTGTTGCCCGCGATCGTCATGTCGGTAACGCCGCAACGGGCGAGCACCTCGGCGCGGACGTGCTCGGCATAGGCCTGGCCGGTGAGCTTCTCGATGATCCGCCCCACCACGCAATAGCCGAAATTGGAGTAGGCGTAGCCCTGGCCTGGCGGGCGGTCCAGCGGCCGGTTGGCCAGCGTCCAACTGATCAATTGCGCACGGTCCATCCGCGGATGCGTGAACATGGGATCGCGGTTGTCGTTGCTCCAGCCGCCCGCGGTGTGCGTCAGCAGGTGCTCGAGCGTGATCTGGTCGATGCCGGCAGAATAGGGCGGCTGGCCATAATCGGTGCCGAGGATCGCGCCGGGGCCGAAGACGCGGTCCGCCAGCTTGACGCGGTTCTCCTCGATCAGGCGGAAGATCGTGACGGAGGTGATCATCTTGCTGACGCTGGCGATCCGGAACAGGTGCCGCGGCGTCGCCGCTTCGTTTTGCTCGCGATCGGCAAGACCGAAGGCGTCCTGATGGACGACCGTGCCGGCATAGCCGATCGCAAAGGAGAACGCCGGCACGTCATATTTGTCCATGAAGGCACGCGCCAGCCTCGCCATCGCCGCGCGCTCGGCTGACGACGGCGGGCGTATGCTCGCCGGATTGGGCGCCAGTTGTGCGAGCGCGCCGCGCGGAAGCAGCGGCAGCGCGCATGCGCCCGCTGCGAGTTTTACGATATCCCGACGCCCAAGCTTCATGGTCCGCCCCCCTCGGGCGCCCAAGGTCTCAATAGGTCGCCCGGCCACCGGAAATATCAAACACAGCACCGGTGGAGAAGGCACAATCTTCTGATGCGAGCCAGGCCACCATCGCCGCAAGCTCCTCGACCAGCACGAAGCGGCCCTTGGGGATTTTCGAGAGCATGAAGTCGATATGCTGCTGCGTCATCTGGTCGAAGATCGCGGTTTTCGCCGCCGCCGGCGTCACCGCATTCACCAGGATGTCGTGCGCGGCGAGCTCCTTGCCGAGCGATTTCGTCAGTGCGATCAGGCCGGCCTTGGAGGCCGAGTAGTGCGACGCGTTCGGATTGCCTTCCTTGCCGGCGATGGAGGCGATGTTCACGATCCGCCCGTATTTCTGCTTGAGCATCGCGGGCACGACCGCCTTGCAGCAGATGAAGGGACCGTCGAGGTTGATGCGCAGCACCTTGCGCCATTCCTCGAGATCGGTTTCCCAGACCGGCTTGTTGATGCCGGCAATACCGGCATTGTTGACGAGGATGTCGATCTTACCGAAGGCGGCAAGCGTCGCATCGCGTGCCTGTTCGACGCCAGCGGTGTCGGTGATGTCGACCTTGAAGACGCGGACGTCGCCGCCGATCTCCTTCGCCGTCTTTTCGGCAAGCGCGGCGTCAAAGTCCCAGATCGCGACCTTGGCGCCGGAAGCGACAAAGCGCTGGGTGATGGCGCGGCCAAAACCCTGCGCGCCGCCGGTGACGATGGCGACGCGGCCGTTGAGATCGATCTTGTTCATGAGGTCTGATCCCTTGGACGTCAGAGCATGTAACCGCCGTCGACGACGAGGTCGACGCCGGTGGTAAACGCGCTTTCGTCACTGCCGAGATAGACCGCCATCGACGCGATTTCGTCTGCGGTGCCGAGCCGGCCCATCTTCTGGCGGGAGACGAACATCTCCTTGCCCTGGGGCCCCTGGGCGGCGGCGCGGTCGAGCATCGAGGGGGTCTCGACGGTGCCGGGGCAGATGCTGTTGCAGCGGATGCCTTGCGTGATGAAGTCGAGCGCAACCGCGCGCGTCAGCAGCGACACCGCGGCTTTGGATGCGCTGTAGGCATAACGGTTGGCCGGCGGCCGCAGCGCCGCGCAGGACGAGATGTTGACAATGCTGCCGCCGCCGCCTGCCAGCATCAGCGGCAGGAATGCTTTGATGGTCCGGTGCATGGACTTGACGTTGAGGTCGAACGAAAAATCCCAATCCTCTTCCGAGCAGTCCAGGATGGTCCCGTGGTGCACGAAGCCCGCCGCATTGAGCAGGATGTCGATCTTGCCGATGCGCTTGGCAAAGGCGTTGACGTCGGCGGTGTTGCGAACGTCGAGCTTTGCCGTCTCGGCGATGCCTTCCTTGGTCAGGCTGGCGATGCCGCTTTCATTGATGTCGGTAGCGATCACGGTTGCGCCTTCACGCGCGAAGGCAATTGCGCATGCGCGCCCGATGCCTGCCGCAGCAGCCGTGACAACAGCGCGCTTTCCCTTGAGGCGGTCTGTCATGTTCTTGTTCTCCTTTATTTGCTGTCGTCAGTCCGGGGCGCGACGTAGTCGCGAGCCCGGAATCCATAACCACGATCGGGAGTATGGATTCCGGGCCTGCGCCTCGCGGCGCATCCCGGAATGACAATCGTTGTTAGTGATTATCCCGCGCGACGCCAAACGTGCCCGCGACGTTCTGGTAGCGCGTGGCGAGCTCCATGCAGGCGCCGGTCGATTGCTGGCCGACGGTGTTGCGATAGATCTCCTGCCACGGCGTCTGGTTCGGCGGATGCTTGAAGCCGCCATTGGCCTTCAGCTCGGCGTGGCGCTTCTTCACCTCGTCGTCGGAGATCAGGATGTTGGCGCTGCCCTTGTTGAGGTCGACGCGCACCTTGTCGCCGGTCTTGAGAATCGCAAGCCCGCCATTGGCAGCGGCTTCCGGCGAGGCGTTGAGGATCGAGGGCGAGCCTGAGGTGCCGGACTGGCGGCCGTCGCCGATGCAGGGCAGGGAGTGGATGCCGCGTTTGATCAGCGCCGCCGGCGGCTGCATGTTCACGACCTCGGCGCCGCCGGGATAACCGATCGGTCCGGTGCCGCGGATGAACAGCACGCAGCGCTCGTCGATGTCGAGCGCGGCATCGTCGATGCGCGCGTGGTAGTCCTCCGGTCCCTCGAACACGATGGCGCGGCCCTCGAAGGCGTTGAGGTCCTTCGGGTTGCTGAGATAGCGGTCGCGAAACTCCTTGGAGATCACGCTGGTCTTCATGATCGCGGAATCGAACAAATTGCCCTTCAGCACCAGGAAGCCGGCGTCCTTCACCAGCGGCTTGTCGTAAGCCCAGATCACGTCGTTGTCGGGTTTGGGCGCATTGGCGCAGTTCTCGCCGATGCCGCGACCGTTCACCGTGACCGCGTCTTCATGGATGCGCTTGTGCTGCATCAGTTCGCGGACCACGGCCGGCACGCCGCCGGCGCGGTGAAACTCCTCGCCGAGATAGAAGCCGGCCGGCTGCATGTTCACCAGCAGCGGCACGTCGTGGCCGAATTTCTGCCAGTCGTCGATCGTGAGCTCGACGCCGATATGGCGCGCCAGCGCGTTGATGTGGATCGGCGCGTTGGTCGAGCCGCCGATCGCCGAGTTGATCACGATGCAGTTCTCGAACGCCTTGCGGGTCAGGATGTCCGAAGGCTTCAAGTCCTCCCAGACCATCTCGACGATGCGCTTGCCCGTCTCGTAGGCGATCTGCCCGCGCTCGCGATAGGGCGCCGGGATCGCTGCGCATCCGGGCAGCGAGAAGCCGAGCGCTTCCGCAAGTCCGTTCATGGTCGAGGCGGTGCCCATGGTGTTGCAATGCCCGACCGACGGAGCGGACGAGGCCACGATCTCCATAAACTCCTCATAGTCGATCTCGCCCGCGGCGAGCCGCTCGCGCGACTTCCAGACGATGGTGCCCGAGCCCGTGCGCTCGCCGGCATGCCAGCCGTTGAGCATTGGGCCGCCCGACAGCACGATGGCGGGCAGGTTCACGGTCGCGGCGGCCATCATGCAGGCGGGCGTGGTCTTGTCGCAGCCGGTGGTCAGCACCACGCCGTCCAGCGGATAACCGTACAGAATCTCGACCAGGCCGAGATAGGCGAGATTGCGATCGAGCGCCGCGGTCGGGCGCTTGCCGGTCTCCTGGATCGGATGGGTCGGGAATTCCATCGCGATGCCGCCGGCCTCGCGGATGCCTTCGCGAACCCGGTGCGCGAGCTCGATATGGTGGCGGTTGCAGGGCGACAGGTCGTTGCCGGTCTGGGCGATGCCGATGATCGGCTTGCCGGACTGGAGTTCGGCGCGGGTGAGACCGTAGTTCAGGTAGCGCTCCATATAGAGCGCGGTCATGCCCGGATTATGCGGGTTGTTGAACCATTCCTGCGAGCGAAGATGGCGGCGGCTGCCGTTGCTGGCGGGCGCATGCCCGTTGGTCGGCTTTTTTGTCATTGATCTCTCCTGCAATGCAAACGCACTGGCGTCGGTCTTATGGTGTCAGCTTGTGCGATGCCCAGCGGCGCGAGCGATGGCGGCTGGCGGGTCGTTTCCTCACAAATGCGATACTATTCATGGCCACTTGGTAACGCTACCATTTTGTTCGGCACGCCCGCGCCGGAAACGGCCGGCCTGCTGTCCGAACGCCGCACCGGCGAGCTCTGGCGCTCGATCACCTTGTAGCCGAGGTCGAGCACAGGTTGTTCCGGGCGCCGCCCTTCGATCGCATCGATCAGCATGGTGGCGGCCGTCCGGCCCATCTCGTAGCGGTTGGTGCGCACGCTGGTCAGGGTGGGGACGGCGGAGGCCATGAATTCGAGGTCGTTGAATCCGATGATGGCGATCTGGTCGGGTACCGGGATCTCGCGGCGGCGGCATTCGAACAGCACACCGAGCGCCAGGTCGTCATTGGCGCAGAACACCGAGTCGATATCGGGCGACTTGGCCAGCAGATCGGCGAACAGCGCGCCGCCGAGCGTGACGGAGGTCGGCGTGCCGGTGGCAACGATCAAGCGTTGGTCGAACAGACCCGCATCCTTCATGGCGGCCTGATAGCCGTCGAGCCGCCGCTGCACCCGCGGGTCCATGCGCGCGCCGACGAATCCGATCTTTCGGTGACCCTGCTCGAACAGGTGCGCAATCGCCGCGCGAGCTGCATCATAGTGCGAAAAGCCGATCATCATGTCGACCGGATTGGGCCCTATCTCCATGATTTGCACGATCGGGCAGTCGGCGGCCTCCAACATCGCGTGCGATTCCGCGGTCTGGTCGATGCCGGTGACGATCAGCCCGGCCGGCTTCTGCGCAAGAAACAGGCGCAGCAGTTTCTCCTCCTGGAGGATACTGTAGCGTGTGTTGGACAACTGGATCGAGTAACGGCTGTTCTCGGATGCATCATAGATGCCGCGCAGCACGTCGGAGAACACGTTGTTGGTCAGGGACGGGATCAGCACGCCGATCACCTCGGTGCGGTGCGAGGCCAGCGCCCGTGCGGCGAGGTTCGGCACATAGCCGAGCTCCTTGGCGGCGCTTTCGACCCGCGTCCGCTTGGCGACCGACAGCGCCTCGGGATTGCGAAAGAAGCGGGAGGCGGTGATCGGGCTGACGCCGGCGAGCTCGGCGACTTCCGCCAGCCGGATTTTGCCTGACTTGGTGCGCTTTCGACCCATTTGTTGCTCTTAACACAGTCACTCCCGCAAACAAAGGAACGTTGACAGCGCTACCAGCAACGACTAACCAAAGAGAAATTGCCAAAACCGCGCAAACTGCCGACAATGTTGCTCGATAAGATCGGGCTTCGATCGGTGAAGTCTGAAAAAACAAGACGGTGGCGGCGCGACAGTTGCGTCGTCGAGTCGAAGGAGGGAGCTAGATGTCGTCTGTGCAAATCCGCGACGTGCGGAAATCGTTCGGCAATTTTGAAGTCCTGCACGGCGTCTCGATTCCGATCGAGGACGGCCAATTCGTCGTCCTGGTTGGCCCCTCCGGCTGCGGCAAGTCGACGCTTCTGCGCATGCTCGCAGGCCTCGAGAACATCACCTCCGGCACGATCTCGATCGGCGACCGCGTCGTCAACAATGTCCAGCCCAAGGAGCGGGACATTGCGATGGTGTTCCAGAACTACGCGCTTTATCCGCACATGACCGTCGGCGAGAACATGGGCTTCTCGCTGAAGCTGCGGAGCGCGAGCTCTGACGAGATCAACAAGCGCGTCAAGCGCGCCGCCGAAATTCTGGCGCTGTCGCCGCTGCTCGAACGCTATCCGCGGCAGCTCTCCGGCGGCCAGCGCCAGCGCGTCGCCATGGGCCGCGCCATCGTGCGCGATCCGCAGGTGTTCCTGTTCGACGAGCCGTTGTCGAACCTTGATGCCAAGCTGCGCGTCGCCATGCGCACCGAGATCAAGGAGCTGCATCAGCGGCTGAAGACGACCACCGTCTACGTCACCCACGACCAGATCGAGGCCATGACCATGGCCGACAAGATCGTCGTCATGCATGACGGCATCGTCGAGCAGATGGGCACGCCGCTCGAGCTCTACGACAAGCCGGAGAACCAGTTCGTCGCCGGCTTCATCGGCTCTCCGGCGATGAATTTCCTGAAAGGCCATGTGCGCGTCAATGGCGTTGCGACCTTCGAGGGACCGAACGGGGTCAAGCTGCCGCTGCAGAGCGCGCCGGCGGCGTCCGACGGCCGTCCTGTGGTCTTTGGCGTCCGGCCCGAGCATTTCACCATCGCTGACGACGGTGCGGAAGCCGAGATCGTCGTGGTCGAGCCGACCGGCTCCGAAACGCAGGTGTTTGCAAAGCTCGGTGGTGAGCAGGTCGTCGCGGTCTTCCGCGAGCGTCACCAGTTCAACCCCGGCGACAAGGTTCGGCTGAAGCCCGATCCGTCCGTGGTTCACTTGTTCGACGAGGCGACCGGTAAACGCATGTAACGACGTAAAAAACCAACCAATACAAATATAAAAAATCAGGGAGAGAACGATGAGCGATTTCAACAGGCGTAGTGTGCTCAAAGCTGGCCTGGGCGGCGCAGCGTTGCTGGCTGGCCCAGGCATCGTCCCGGTCCGTGCGGCGGAGTGGACCAACGTGCCGGAGCCGAACGCCTCCATCCGCGTCTTGCGCTGGAAGCAGTTCATCCAGGCCGAGTTCGACAAGTTCGCCGAGCAGACCAAGAAGTTCTCCGAAAAGACCGGCGTCAAGGTGAAGCTGGAAGCCGAGAGCTGGGAAGACATCCGGCCGAAGGCCGCGGTTGCCGCCAATGTCGGCGCCGGTCCCGACCTCATCCTCGGCACGCTCGACGATCCCCACAAATTCCCGGAGAAGCTGATCGACATGACTGACGTCGCCGATTATCTCGGCGCCCAGTATGGCGGCTGGTATCCGGTCGCCGAGAAGTACGGCAAGAAGGGCAATAGCTGGATCGCCATTCCGCAGGGTGCGACCGGCGGCTGCATGAATTACCGCGTCAGCCACATGAAGGCTGCGGGCTTCGAGCAATTCCCCAAGGACACGGCCGGCTTCCTCAAGCTCTGCCAGGCCCTGAAGAAGAACAATACCCCGGCTGGCTTCGCGCTGGGTCACGCCACGGGCGATGCCAACGGCTGGTGCCAGTGGGCGCTGTGGTCGCATGGCGGCAAGGTCGTCAACGAAAAGAACGAGGTCGTGATCGACTCGCCGGAAACGATCGCGGCGCTCGAATACGTCAAGCAGCTCTATGAAACCTTCATCCCCGGCGTGCTGTCGTGGAATGACTCCAACAACAACAAGGCGTTCCTGAACGGCGAGCTCAGCCTGACGCTGAACGGCATCTCGATCTGGACCGTCGGCAAGAACTCCACGGATCCGAAGCAGCAGGAGATCGCCAAGGACATGGATCACGCGCCGATGCCGATCGGTCCCGTCGGCGTGTCGACCGAGCAGCAGAACGTGCTGGTCGCCTACGGCTACAAGCACTCCAAATATCCCAAGGCGGTGAAAGAATACATCAAGTTCATGTGGGACAAGGAGAACTACGACGCCTGGGAGGTCGCCTCCAATGGCTACGTGTCGCCGCCGCTGCCGGCCTATAACGACAACCCGGTCTGGACCTCTGACCCGAAGATCACGCCGTACCGTGACTGCCTGAAGCGCTGCCGCGACAACGGCTTTGCCGGCGATCTCGGCTACGCCTCCGCCGCCGTGATGGGCGACTTCGTCGTCGTCGACATGTTCGCCGAGGCGGCCTCGGGATCGGCGACGCCGAAGCAGGCGGCAGCGCGCGCCGCCGAGCGCGCCAAGCGCTACTATCAGGTCTGATTATAGGCACAGACGGCGGCGTCCAGCTCACTGGACGCCGCCGTCGTCGTTCCGTAAGGGGAGTCCGACATGGCAGTTATGGCCGAGCCCGGCGTCGCGCAGGTCAAGCGCAGCAGCCTCTGGTCCAGAGCATTCGAAAGCCGAAATTTCCTGGGCGCGATGTTCATGGTGCCGGCGATCACCATCCTCGTGCTGTTTCTGGCTTATCCGCTGGCGCTGGGCTTCTGGCTCGGTATGACGGATACCAAGATCGGCGGTGTCGGGCGCTTCATCGGCTTCCAGAACTTCGTTTCGCTCTCGAAGGATTCGGTGTTCTGGCTGTCGGTCTTCAACACCATCTTCTACACGGTGTCCGCCAGCATCGTGAAATTCGCCATCGGACTTTACCTGGCGCTGCTGCTTAACGAGCGGCTGCCGTTCAAGTCGATGATCAGGGCGATTGTGCTGCTGCCGTTCGTCGTGCCGACGGTGCTCTCGGCCATCGCGTTCTGGTGGATCTACGACAGCCAGTTCTCGATCATCTCGTGGGTGCTGATGAAGGCCGGCCTGATCACGCGATACATCGACTTCCTCGGCGATCCCTGGAACGCGCGCTGGTCGGTGGTCGTCGCCAATATCTGGCGCGGCGTGCCCTTCGTGGCGATCACGCTGCTCGCCGGACTCCAGACCATCTCGCCCTCGCTCTATGAGGCGGCCAATCTTGACGGCGCGACCAACCTGCAGCGCTTCCGCCACATTACGCTGCCGATGCTATCGCCGATCATCGCCGTCGTGATGACATTCTCGGTGCTGATGACCTTCACCGATTTCCAGCTGATCTACACCATCACGCGCGGCGGGCCGATCAACGCCACGCATCTGATGGCGACGCTGTCGTTCCAGCGCGCCATCACCGGCGGCAATCTCGGCGAGGGGGCGGCGATCTCGAATGCGATGATCCCGTTCCTGGTCGCGGCGATTCTGTTGAGCTTCTTCGGACTTCAGCGTTCTCGCTGGCAGCAGGGCGGGAGGGACTGATCATGACCACTGTGGACGACCAAACCGTCGGAATGTCCTATTTGGAAAGCCTGCCGCGGAGATTTATCCGCGTCTATCTTCCGCTCGGCCTGATCATGATCTTCCTGCTGTTCCCGTTCTACTGGATGGCGGTTGCGACGTTCAAGCCGGACGCGGAGATGTACGATTACGAGAAGTACAACCCGTTCTGGATCGTGCATCCGACGCTCGAGCACATCAAGAAACTGTTCTTCGACACCGACTATCCGCTCTGGATGTGGAACACCGTGATCGTGTCGGTGTCCTCGACCTTCATCTCGCTGTTCGCCAGCGTCTGCGCGGCCTATGCGATCGAGCGGCTGCGCTACAAGGGCTCGCGCTATGTCGGCCTGGCGATCTTCCTCGGCTACCTGGTGCCGCCGTCGATCCTGTTCATTCCGCTCGCGGCGACGGTGTTCCAGCTCGGCCTGTTCGACGGCAATCTGGCGCTGATCCTGACCTATCCGACCTTCCTGATTCCGTTCTGCACCTGGCTGCTGATGGGCTATTTCCGCACCATTCCCTATGAGCTCGAGGAGTGTGCGCTGATCGACGGGGCAACACGGCTCCAGATCCTCACCAAGATCACGCTGCCGCTGTCGCTTCCGGGGGTGATCTCGGCCGGCATTTTCGCCTTCACGTTGTCGTGGAACGAGTTCATCTACGCGCTGACCTTCATCTCCTCGTCCGAGAACAAGACCATCCCCGTCGGCGCGATCACCGAGCTCGTCAACGGCGACGTCTATCATTGGGGCGCGCTGATGGCCGCAGCCCTGACCGGCTCGGTCCCCGTAGTTATCCTTTATTCCTTCTTCGTGGAGTACTATGTGTCGGCAATGACCGGCGCCGTGAAGGAGTGATCGCGGGGCCTGCCTTGAGAGCGCGCCAAGAGAACGTGCCAGTAGCGGCGCGTTCCGGCCAATAAGAAGGAGTAGGCTCTTGCACATTCTGGTTCTGGGCGCCGCCGGCATGGTCGGCCGCAAATTGTGTGAACGGCTGTTGCGCGACGGCCGGCTCGGCAAGAGCGACATCACCAAGCTGACTATGCACGACGTGGTCGAGCCGAAGAAGCCCGAAAAGGCCGGTTTTGCCGTCGAAACAGTGTCGGGCGATTTCGCCGTGCCGGGCGCGGCTGAAAAGCTGATTGCCGGCCGCCCCGACGTGATCTTCCATCTCGCCGCGATCGTCTCGGGCGAGGCCGAGCTCGATTTCGACAAGGGCTACCGCATCAACCTCGACGGTACGCGGATGCTGCTCGACGCCGTCAGGCTTGCGGGCGGCGGTTACAAGCCGCGCGTGGTCTTCACCTCCTCGATCGCGGTGTTCGGCGCGCCGTTCCCGGAGGCGATCGGTGACGAGTTCTTCCATACGCCGCTTTTGAGCTACGGCACCCAGAAGGCGATCGGCGAACTGCTGCTCGCCGATTATTCGCGCCGCGGCTTCCTCGACGGCATCGGCATCCGCCTGCCGACCATCTGCATCCGGCCCGGCCTGCCCAATAAGGCGGCATCCGGCTTCTTCTCCAACATCCTGCGCGAGCCGCTCGCCGGCAAGGAAGTGATCCTTCCCGTGTCCGAAGATGTCCGGCACTGGCATGCGACGCCGCGCTCCGCCGTCGGCTTCCTGCTCCATGCCGGCACCATGGACCTTGCCACCGTCGGCCCGCGCCGCAACCTGACCATGCCGGGCCTGTCGGCCACGGTCGGCGAGCAGATCGCGGCGCTGAAGCGGGTCGCGGGCGAAAAGGTCGCCGCCCGCATCAAGCGGGAGCCGGATCCCTTCATCGTCGGCATCGTCGGCGGCTGGCCGCGCAATTTCAATCCAAAGCGGTCGCTCGAGCTCGGCTTCACCACCGCCGAGAAGACCTTTGACGACATCATCCGCATTCACATCGAAGACGAGCTCGGCGGCAATTTCGTCGCGTGATCTGTGACTGAGCGGGTAAAGTGATGGCGAGCGTTGCTTGCATCGGCGAATGCATGGTCGAGCTCCGGCAGGCCCAAGGGGGACATTCTGCTGGCCAGTCCAGCGGGCAAGGGCAGGGTGGCGGCCTGTACTCGCGCGGCTTTGGCGGTGATACCCTCAACACGGCGGTCTATCTGGCGCGGCTCGAGGTCAAGGTCGATTATCTCACCGCGCTCGGCGACGACGCCTTGAGCGATGAGATGATCGCGGCCTGGACGGCGGAGGGCGTCGGGACCCGTCGTGTCCTGCGCTTGCCGGGCAAGCTGCCCGGTCTCTACATGATCCAGCTGGATGCAAAGGGCGAGCGGCAGTTCTTCCACTGGCGCGACAGTGCTGCGGCGCGCCGGCTGATGGATCTGCCGGAGACGAACGAGCTGCTCAACTCGCTGATGAGCTACGACATCGTCTATCTCTCGGCGATCACGCTCTCGATCTACGACGCGGCCGGGCGTGAGCGCCTGTTCGCCGCGATCAAGCGCGCGCGCCTGCTCGGCACCCGCTTCGTGTTCGACACCAACTTTCGCGCACGCGGCTGGCCCGATCGCGACGTCGCCCGCGAGGTCTTTGCGGCGGCCTTCGCGGCTGCCGACATCGTGCTGACCTCGACCGAGGATTTGCACGCGCTCTATCCCGGCGAAAGCCACGACCAGCTGATGGCGCGCATCCCGTCGCCGGAACTGGTGTTCCGGCTCGCCGAGCCGGTGAGCCTGCTGCGTTTCCCCGGCGGCACCAGCGAGGTCCGCGCCGAACCCCTGACCAGGCCCGTGGTCGATACCACCGCGGCCGGCGACAGTTTTGCCGCGGCTTATATCGCCGCCCGGCTCGCCGGGTCCGACCCCGTCGAGGCCGCACAGGCCGGGCATCGCCTCGCCAGCCTCGTGATCTGCTATCCCGGCGCCATCATTCCGGGCTATGCCATGCCGCCGAAGAAGCGGCACCGGCCGGCGACCTCACGCCAGGCGACCAAGTGAAACGAAAGCCAAGACCCACGAGATGACCACGACTGCCCAACAGAACCAACTCGCCACGCTGTTCAGGGACGCGACCGTTATCCCCGTCCTCACGATCGAGCGTATCCAGGATGCTGTGCCGCTGGCGCGTGCGCTGGTTGCCGGCGGCGTCCGCACGCTGGAGGTGACCCTGCGCACCCCTGTTGCGATCGAGGCGGCGAGGGCGATGATGGCCGAAGTACCCGAGGCGATCGTCGGCATCGGCACGATTCTCAATCCGGCCGACTTCACCCGTGTCGAGAAGCTCGGCGTCAAGTTCGGCATCAGCCCGGGCCTGACTCCCGACCTCTTGAAGGCCGCGGCCGACAGCGCGTTGCCGTTCGCGCCAGGCATTGCCACCGCCTCCGAGCTGATGATGGCCCTGACGCACGGTTTCGACCTCGCAAAATTCTTCCCGGCCGAGCAGGCCGGCGGGATCAAGGGCCTGCGCGCGCTCGGCGGTCCCTTCCCGAATGTCCGGTTCTGTCCCACCGGCGGGGTCGGCGAGGCCAATGCGGCGACCTGGCTCGCCGAGCCCAATGTGGTGGCGGTCGGCGGTTCATGGTTGTGTCCGACGGCGGAGATCAGGGCCGGGAACTGGGCCGGCATAACTGCCATCTGCCAGCGCACGCTGAAAGCCCTGAAAGCCACGTGAAGTCTTGCCATCCTTGGGCTAAGACTTAGGTCAGTAAGAGACCCTAGGGAGAATAACCATGACCGCCAGCATCGTCGGATGGGCGCATACGCCGTTCGGCAAGTTCGACACCGAAACCGTCGAAAGCCTCGTCACGCGCGTCGCCAACGAGGCGATGGCGGACGCCGGTATTTCGGCTGGCGACGTCGACGAGATCGTGCTCGGCCATTTCAACGCCGGCTTCTCGCCGCAGGATTTTACCGCCTCGCTGGTGCTCCAGGCCGACCCAAAACTGCGCTTCAAGCCGACGACCCGTGTCGAGAACGCCTGCGCGACCGGCTCGGCCGCCGTGCATCAGGGGGTTCGCGCGATCGCCGCGGGGGCGGCCAAGATCGTCCTGGTCGTCGGCGTCGAGCAGATGACGCGCACGCCGAGCGCCGAGATCGGCAAGAACCTGTTGAAGGCGTCGTATCTGCCGGAGGACGGCGACACCGTCGGCGGCTTCGCCGGCGTGTTCGGCAAGATCGCCAGCTCCTATTTCCAGAAATACGGCGACCAGTCCGATGCGCTGGCGCTGATCGCCGCCAAGAACCACAAGAACGGCGTCGCCAATCCCTTCGCCCAGATGCGCAAGGATTTCGGCTTCGAGTTCTGCCGCGCCGAGAGCGAGAAGAACCCCTACGTCGCCGGTCCCCTGAAGCGCACCGACTGCTCGCTGGTCTCCGACGGCGCAGCTGCCTTGGTGCTGGCCGACGCCGAGACCGCCAAGGGCATGAGCAAGTCGATCGGCTTCCGTGCCACCGCGCACGCGCAGGACTTCCTGCCGATGTCCAAGCGCGACATCCTCCAGTTCGAGGGCTGCACGGTTGCCTGGCAGCGCGCGCTGGAGAAGGCCGGCGTTGCGCTCACCGATCTCTCCTTCGTCGAGACCCATGACTGCTTCACGGTCGCCGAGCTGATCGAGTATGAGGCGATGGGCCTGACGCCGAAGGGGCAAGGCGCCCGGGCCATCAAGGAAGGCTGGACGCTGAAGGACGGCAAGCTGCCGGTCAATCCGTCCGGCGGATTGAAGGCCAAGGGCCACCCGATCGGCGCCACCGGCGTCTCCATGCATGTGATGACCGCGATGCAGCTCGCCGGCCAAGCGCCCGAAGGCATGCAGATCAAGAACGCCAAGCTCGGCGGCATCTTCAACATGGGCGGTGCCGCGGTCGCCAACTACGTCTCCGTGCTGGAGCCGCTGAAGTAAGTTTTTGTAGGGTGGGCAAAGGCGCCGTTGCGCCGTGCCCACCACTTTATTTGTGCTATGTCATGGTGGGCATGCTTCGTTTTGCCCACCCTACTGCTCCTGATTGATTTGCAAGGAATGCGTCATGAGCAATGAATCTTCATTATCGATAGACGAACTCAACGATCGCATCGCGATCCTCGAGGACAATATCAGGCAGCTGATCGAGCAGGCCGCCGCCGCCTCGGGCGAGCAGAACGAGGCGCGCGTCGCCGACCGCATCAACCAGCAGAACGACGAGCTCGACCGACTGCTGAAGATCCGCGAATCCCGCCAGAAGAAATAGCTCGCGATATCGCCGCGCGGCGCATGCGGCCATACCCCGGCCGCACTTGCGTGCGCGGCGCCGCTGCCGTTAGCTGGACCGAAATCGCGGGCCGCGCCTTGAGCCCGCGCAATCGGGAGTGAACGATGGGGCCGCTGAAGGGCATCAAGGTCATCGACATGACGACCGTGCTGATGGGGCCCTATGCCACCCAGATGCTCGGCGACTACGGCGCCGACGTGATCAAGGTGGAGTCGATCGAGGGTGACGTCACCCGGCTGATCGGTCCGATGCGCCACTCCGGCATGGGCCCGGTGTTCCTCAACACCAACCGCAGCAAGCGCTCGATCTGCCTCGATCTGAAGAAAGCCGCAGGCCGCGAGGCCGTGCTGCGGCTGATCGAGGGAGCCGACGTGCTGGTCTACAACGTCCGTCCGCAGGCGATGGCGCGGCTTCAGCTCGGCTATGACGTCGTCTCCGCGATCAATCCGCGCCTCGTCTATGCCGGCGTGTTCGGCTTCGGCCAGGACGGGCCCTATGCGGCAAAACCCGCCTATGACGATCTGATCCAGGGCGCGACCGCGCTGCCGGCCCTGATGGCGCAGACCGGCGACGGCGTGCCGCGCTATGTGCCGAACGCGCTGGTCGACCGCATTGTGGGCCTCACCGCCGTCGGCGCGATCTGCGCCAGCCTCGTACATCGCGATCGCACCGGACGCGGCCAGCGCGTCGACGTCCCGATGTTCGAGACCATGGCGGGCTTCGTCATGGGCGATCACATGGGCGGGCTCACCTTCGAGCCGCCGCTCGACAAGGGCGGTTACGCCCGCCATCTCTCGCGCGACCGCAGGCCGTACAAGACATCGGACGGCTATCTCAGTGTCATCGTCTACAACGACAAGCAGTGGCATAGTTTCTTCGAGGCGACCGGCCGCGACGATCTGCGCGCCGATGCGAAGTTTGCTACCTTCGCGGGCCGCGCCGCCAACATCGATGTCGTCTATGCCGAGCTCGCGCGCATCTTCGAGACCCGAACGACGGCTGAATGGATCGAGCTGCTGACCAAGGCCGACGTTCCGGTGATGCCGATGCACGACCTGCAAACCATCCTGCATGATGAGCATCTGGAGGCGACCGGCTTCTTCCCGGTCGTGAACCATCCGACCGAAGGCCCGATCCGCAGCATGAAGGTGACGGCCACATGGTCGGACACCGAGGCCGAGCCGGTGCGGCTGGCGCCGGGGCTCAACGAGCATGGCGCGGAGATTCTGCACGAGATCGGCTACTCCCAGGATGAGATTGCCGCCATGGTCCACGATGGCGTCACGCGTTCGCCGCCGGAATAGGGAGAAGTGTTGGTGCAAACTCTCTCATCCGTCATTCCGGGGCGCGACAACGTCGCGAGCCCGGAATCCATACTCACGATGGTGGTTATGGATTCCGGGCTCGCGCCCCAAGCGGGCGCGCCCCGGAATGACGACGGAGAGAGACTGCCATGAGCTTCATCACCGGCGTCGGCTTCACGCCCTTTGGCAAGCATGAAGGATCATCCTCGCTCGACCTGATGAGCAAGGCCGCCCAGCTCGCGCTCGACGATGCCGGGCTGAGACGCTCGGATATCGACGGCATCCTCTGCGGCTACTCCACCGTCTCGCCGCACATCATGCTGGCGACCGTGTTCGCCGAGCATTTTGGTATCCGTCCGGCTTACCTTTCAATTACCCACATTTAGCCGAGTGGGCTGAGGGAGCGCATAAACTGTTGCATCGCAGGAATCGACCGTGATTCCTTGTCTGGCACCGATTCGCGGGGGCGGTGCCAATGGACGGAGAAGCAGGCGCATGGTTTGATCGTGAGCTCGCGGGCTGCAGCCTTGCCGACGAGCGCCTGAACAAGCGGCTCCGCAAACTGGTGGCGCAGATCGGGAGCGCCATGGGAGAAAGCATTCCGCTGGTTTGCCAGGATTGGGCCAACACAAAGGCTGCCTATCGTTTTTTCTCCAACGACCGGGTCAGTGAGGCGGACATTCTGGCAGGCCACTTTCAATCGACGCGTGAGCGCACGATTGCCACAGGCGGTGCTGTTCTGGTGCTCCATGATACAACCGAGTTCAGCTATCGAAGGGAGGACTCAGACGCGATCGGGATCACCAAGAGCATAAACAGCGGCCGGGACAAGGCCGGCCGCCTGAGATCGCACACGGTTTGCGGCATCCTGATGCACTCGAGCCTGGCGGTAACGACCGAGGGGCTGCCGCTTGGACTGACGGCCGTCAAATTCTGGACCCGAAAGAAATTCAAGGGGACTGCCGCGCTTAAAAAGAAGATCAACCCGACGCGCGTTCCCATCGAGAAGAAGGAGAGCGTCCGATGGCTGGATAATGTCCGGCAATCCACAGAGCTGCTGCGCGATCCGGGACGATGCATCCATATCGGTGATCGCGAGAGCGACATCTATGAGCTGTTCTGCGCGGCTCGCGAAGCTGGAACGCATTTCGTGATCAGGACTTGCGTTAATCGCTTGGCTGGGGATGGGGATCACACGATCGCCGACGAAATGGACGAGGTCGCCGTCAAAGGACTGCATCGCATCGACGTCAGAAACAACAACGGCGATCCCGATGAAGCCGTCCTTGAGATCAGATATCGCAAGATTCGCGTCCTGCCGCCAATTGGGAAGCAGAAGCGCTATCCTGCGCTGATCTTGACGGTGATCCATGCCGAAGAGCGCGTAACGCCGAAGAACAGAAAGAAGATCGAGTGGAAGCTGATTACAGATCTGCCTGTGGGCTCACGCGCCGACGCAATCGAGAAACTCGAATGGTATGCCTTAAGATGGAAAATCGAAGTCTTCCACAAGATCCTCAAATCGGGCTGCAAAGCTGAGGAATCGAAGCTCCGGACCGCCCAGCGTCTGACCAACCTGATCTCTGTCTTTTGCATCCTCAGTTGGCGGGTCTTCTGGATGACGATGCTCAATCGCGCAGCTCCAGGGGCGCTACCGACTCTTGCGTTGACCGCAACTGAAATCGCCCTGCTCGATCGACTCGTGAATGACAAACCGCAAGCTCGACGGAAAACCCTCTCACATTACCTGGCCAAGATCGCCAGGCTCGGCGGCTATCTCGCCCGCGCCCACGATCCTCCGCCCGGCAACACGGTCATGTGGCGCGGGCTATCGCGCCTGACCGACATCGCGCTGGGGGCCATAGTCGGTGCAGAAATTGTGGGTAATTGAAAGCCGGCTTACCCGGCTTACGCCCACGCTGTCCAGGTAGGCGGTGCCACGGGGCTCGCGATGAGCATGCTGGCGCATCACCTCGTCGTATCAGGCGTCGTGCGTAACGTGCTCGTCGTTGCCGGCGAGAATCGTCTCACCGGGCAAAGCCGCGACGCCTCGATCCAGGCATTGGCGCAGGTCGGCCATCCCGACTACGAGGTGCCGTTGGGGCCGACCATCCCCGCCTATTACGGCCTGGTCGCCACCCGCTACATACACGAATATGGCGTGACGGAAGAAGACCTCGCCGAATTCGCGGTGCTGATGCGCGCCCACGCCTGCACCCATCCCGGCGCACAATTCCACGAGCCGATCACGGTCGCCGACGTCATGGCATCGAAGCCGGTGGCGATGCCGCTCAAGCTGCTCGACTGCTGCCCGGTGTCAGACGGTGGCGCGGCTTTGGTCATCAGCCGCGAGCGGACGGGCGAGGCCGGCGTGCGCATTCGCGGTTGTGCTCAGGCGCACACCCATCAACACGTCACGGCCGCGCCAGCGCTCAGCGAACTCGGCGCCGAGATTTCCATCGCGCGTGCCAAGGAAGCCACCGGCCTTGCGATCTCCGACGTACGCTATGCCGCCATCTACGACAGTTTCACCATCACGCTCGCCATGCTGCTGGAAGACCTCGGCCTCGCGGGTCGCGGCGAGGCGGCCGCGCGGGTGCGCGCCGGCCACTTCGGCCGCGACGGCGCGATGCCGCTCAACACCCATGGCGGCTTGCTCAGCTATGGCCATTGCGGCGTCGGTGGCGCCATGGCGCATCTGGTCGAGGCGCATTTGCAGATGACGGGACGGGCGGCAAATCGGCAGGTACGCGACGCCTCGATTGCGCTGCTGCATGGCGACGGCGGCGTGCTGTCGTCGCATGTCAGCATGTTTCTGGAGCAGGTGCGATGAACGAGCGTCTAGCGGACTGGACCAAGGGTGAACGGGCCATCACCTATCAGACCTGCGGCTCATGCGGCCATGTGCAATATTTCCACTGCGCCTTCTGCGCGACCTGCGGCGCGCCTGATCCGCGCGAGCAGCGCGCCAGCGGCAAGGGCAGGGTCTACGCAACCTCGCTGGTCTGTCGCGCCGCCACGCCCGAAACGCGCGCGCACGTGCCCTACAACATCGTGCTGGTCGATTGTGCCGAGGGTTTTCGCATGATGGCGCATGGCGAGACGAATCTCGCCATCGGCGATGAGGTCACCGCGAGCTTCAAACCGTTCGCGGGAAAGCTCGTGCCGTTCTTCGCAAAGAGGAAATAGTGGGATTCGTCATTCGGGGGCGGTCCAAGGGACCGAGCCTGGAACGGGATTCTGGGCCTGGCGTGTGCGAAGCGCCACCCCGGAATGACGAAAACTCTGACTAACGCAACTCTTGCTAACGCCCGTAGAACAAGATGCTGGCGATGACGAGCATCGCCGTCACCGCCAGCATATGCGCGAGCGCTCCCGAGGCCGCCCCCTTGGTGGCTTCCTTCATGCCTTTTCTCCCTAGACTTGGGCGTGACTCATCGCTGCGCGCGCTGCGCACCCGACGGCCAATTGTTTTTACTCGGAACACCCCACTTCGAGTATCCGCTGCAATGTGTCCCCACGCGGCGAATATCGACTGTGCCAAGGTCGATCAGCAATGCGGCGGCATTTTGACTCGATAATGTTGCTCCTGAGGTCACGCGCGCATACAGTTTCCGGGAACTCTCGTCGACAACGACAATAAGCATCAAAGGCTCAGGGAAAATCTTCAGGTAAATCATGGCCCGCATCAACTACAGCGACCCGTTTAAGGCATCCGACCGCACCCGCGAAATTCTCGACAAGAACCGCAACGCCAACATCTTCCGGATGATGTCGCATTCGCCAAGCTATTTTGAGCAGTACTGCCGCCTCGGCGGTGCCATCCGCCACAAGGGCGAGCTTGATCCGATCGTGCGCGAGCTTGCAATCACACGCACGGGCATTTTGTGCGAAGCGCCGTACGAGATCGTCGCGCACAAGCGCATCGGCAAGAATGTCGGCGTCACCGACGAACAGAACGAGGCGCTGGAGAACTGGCACGCCGCGAGCTGCTTCGACGACACGCAGCGCGCCGCGCTTGCGTTCACCGATGAGATCGTCAAGCTGAACAAGCCGTCGAATGCGACCTTCAAGGCGATCGCGTCAAGACTGACGCCGGCGGCACTGGTCGAGTTGCAGCTCTCGGTCGGCTTCTACATCATGACCTCGAAATTCCTCGAGACCTTCGAGATCGATCTCCAGCCGGTCACGGAAGTGGTGGGCTGATCTGAAGCAGCGCGAGAGATGCCGATGACGATCGATGAATATGCGGCCTGGGCCGCGACGATTGCGAAAGTCGAAGAGCATCCGTCGAACGAACGGCTGTCCTATCTCGGTCTTGGCCTCGCCGGAGAATCGGGCGAGGTTGCCGAGCACATCAAGAAGCTGCTGCGCGACGGCTGGCTCGATCAGGCGGGTCTCGTCGATGAGCTCGGCGATGTCATCTACTACTGGGCCTGCCTGTGCGCGGCGACCGGCCAAAAGCCGTCTGAATTGCTCGCAGCAAGCGCGGCGCGGATCAACCGGCGGCTGAGCGAGGCGGCGAGCCGCTGATCGGTATCAGCAGCGCTCACGTCGACGTCAGGATATCCACCTTGGCGTTGGCGACGATCAGGCGATCGGCCAGAAGCTGCGCCAAATTGCGCATGACGCGCTCGCTCGCATGCGGGTGCTGCTTGCGGAAACGCTCGAAAGCCTTAAGAGGCACCTCGAAGGCGGTCGCTGCCATGTCGGAGAAGACATCGGCGGAGCGGGTGGCTTCCAGCAGCGCCATTTCGCCGAAGGCCATGCCGGCGGTCAGTGTCGCTAGCCGTACGCCGTCAGGCAGGGTGACGTGGACGGCGCCGCTGCGCAGGAAGAACAGGGAATCCGCGGAATCGCCGGCCGCCACGATCCTGGCGCCGGATTGATAGGTGCGGATGGTGCAGAGCGATGCCAGATCGGTCAGCTCTTCCGCGCTAAGTCCTGAGAGCAGCGGCTGCTCGACGAGCTCAGTGGTTTCGTGAAAGTCGATCGAGCCGCCATGGCGGTAGACGATCTGGTCTTCCGCCCATTCGATCGCGGTGTCGAGCAGGTAGAAGTCCCGGACGTTCTTCAGCTCGGCGGTCCACTCTCGCAACGTATTCCATTCCTTCGAGGCGCGCTTGACGCCGGACAGGATCACGGTGACGTTCAGCGCTGCGAGCTCCTCGAAGGCTTCGGCCACCAGCCGGGCGCCTGCGCGCGTGGTGGAGGTGACGCGGTGCAGGTCGAACACCACGAATTGCGGCCGCGGCCGCGCTGCAAGCCGGCGCGACACGTAGTCGACCGCCGAGAGCGACAGCGTGCCCACCAGCTCGATGACCCGCACCTCCTGCTCATGGGCTGCCAAAATCTCGCGCTCCTGCGGCCGGCGGACGCGCCGCGACGGGCTCTTGCCGATGTCGTAGTCGGCAATGATCGCGTTGCGGGCATCGTCGCTGCGGTTGAGCATGTGCAGGTCGTAATGCGTGGACAGCGCCTCGCAGACCTTGATGCCGCGCACGCTGTTGCCGTGCTTGTCGAGTCTTGGCGAATAGCTGCCGAGCCCGAGCCGGGCGGGCAGGGCCGCGAGAATACCGCCGCCGACGCCGCTCTTGGCGGGTATGCCGATCCGGTAGATCCATTCGCCGGCATAGTCGTACATGCCCGACGACGTCATCACCGACAGCGTGCGCGAGATCGCGTAGGGCGTCAGCACCTGCTCGCCCGTCACCGGATTGACGCCGCGGTTGGCGAGCGTTGCCGCCATCACTGCGATGTCGCGCGCGGTGACCAGCACCGCGCATTGCCGGAAGTAAACGTCCAGCACGGCCGCGACATTGTCCGAGATCACCGCATTGGTCTTCAGCAGATAGGCGATGGCGCGGTTGCGGTCGCCGGTCTGGCTTTCCGAAGTATAGACGGCCTCGTCGACACTGAGATCGCGCCCTGCGAAGCGGCTGAGCGCAAGGCGGATCTGCTCGAAGGCCGCGGCGCCCTTGCTCTCCTGGATCAGCCCGGTGCAGGCAATCGCACCGGCATTGACCATCGGGTTGAACGGGTGATTGTCGGAATTGAGCCGGATCGAGTTGAAGGGATCGCCCGAGGGTTCGACGCCGATCGCGCTCTCGACCTTGCCTGCGCCGAGCAGATCCAGCGCCAGCGCGAATACGAACGGCTTTGACATCGACTGGATCGTGAAAGGCATCCGGCTGTCGCCGACTTCGTAGACATGGCCGTCCAGCGTCGCGAGGCTGATGCCGAAATAGGCAGGGTCGGCCTTGCCGAGCTCGGGGATGTAGTCGGCCACGGCGCCCGAGGTCTCGGCCGAGAATTCATTGAGGCAAGTGTCCAGAAACCGCAGCAACGGCGGTCTTGAGCGGGCCCAGGCGGAGGCGGGAGGCGAGTGCGGTTTCATCGCCTCCTGTTGTGCAACGCAATCAGGGCACGCGCAACCCGTCCGGGATCGGCCCTTGCCGTCGGATCAGCAGAAGCGCGATCAAAATCGTCGGCGTCAGGATCGCAAGTCCCAAGAGCGTGACCTGCAACTGCGACAGCGGCATGATCCCGCCGCCGGGCGTCGCCACCACGAAGCCGCCGATCACCAGCAGCACGCGGAGCGGCCATTCCAGCGCGCCCGTGCCGCGGAGATCGCCGACGAAGGGCTGGTAGCCCTGGATGCCGCCGCAGATGAACAGCGTGCCGAACGCGGCGAGCGCCATCAGGCCGAGGCCGGCGAGATAGGGGCTCGGCCCCTGCAGCACCAGCGCCGGATTGAGCACGAAGAAGAACGGGATGAAATAGATGATGCTGCCGACCCACATCGATTCCCAGCCGGTCTTCATCGCCGGCGACCCGGCGATGCCTGCGGCCGCGAAGGAAGCGATCGCGACCGGCGGCGTGATCGACGACAGCATGCCCCAGTAGAAAATGAACATGTGCACGGCCATCTTGTTCAGCCCAAGCTTCTCCAGCGCGGGCGCCACCAGGATGGCAAGGAAGATGTAGCAGGCCGTGGTCGTCAGCCCGAGGCCGAGGATCAGGCTCGTGAACGCGCACATGCCGAGCAGCAGGAAGGGATTGTCGCCCGCGATCCGCAACAAATCGTTGGCCAGGCTCGACACCACGCCGGTCATCGAGAACGCGCCGATCAGAAGCCCGCAGCCGGCGAGGATGCCGACGAGCTCGACGAAGGTGCGCCCGTTGACCTCCAGGAATTTACTGATCGTCGTGAGAGTCCAACGCGTGTCCTTCGAGAACAGCTGGTTGAGGACCAGCAGCAGCGCGGTGGCAAAGAACGGCGCGTGGCTCTCGCGCTTGAAGTAGAGCAGCATCACGATCAGGAGCGCGATGACGAAGACGTAGTACCAGCCGTCCCGGATCGTATCCATGATCCGCGGCAACTCGGCGCGTGGAATGCCCTTCAGCCCGTGGCGCGCCGCATAGGCGTCGACCTGCATGAACAACCCGACGTAATAGAGTACGGCCGGGATGATCGCAGCGATCGCGACGTCGGCATAGCTGACGTTGAGGAACTGCGCGATCACGAAGGCGGTCGCGCCCATCACCGGCGGCGCCAGCACCGCGCCGGTCGAGGCGCAGGCCTCGATCGCGCCGGCATAGGAGGCGCGAAAGCCGCTCTTCTTCATCACCGGAATGGTCATGGTGCCGGCAGTGAGCACGTTGGAGATGATCGAGCCCGACATCATGCCGAGCAGGCCGCTGGCGAAGATGCAGACTTTCGCCGCGCCGCCGCGGAACGTCCCGCACAGCGCGAAGGCGAGGTTGATGAAGAATTTGCCGGCCCCGGTCATCATCAGCGCGGTGCCGAACACGAGGAAGCCGATCACGGTGTCGGCAAACGCCTGGATCGGAATCCCGAGCAGGCTCTCGCCAGACAGCACGTGATAGGCAGTCGCCTGTTCCAGCGTCGATTGGGTGCCGCGGAACGGCCCGAGCCAGCTCGACTCCGCAAACAGCGGATAGATGGTGAAGGGAAATACGCTCAGCAGCAAGCTCCAGCCGCCGGTGCGGCGCAGCGCCTCCATCAGCATCACCCACATCACGAGGCCCGCGGCGATCACGCTGTTGGGCGCGCCGCCGAATTCCCATCCGGCCTCCGCCGCCTTGCGCACGTTCGACATCAGCAGCAGGGCCGCGGCGAAGGTGACGACGAAGAATGCGAGGTCGTACCAGGGAATGCGGTCGAGCGGGGCGCGCTCGGTGCCCGGGAAGATCAGGAAGGTGAAAGGCAGCATCAAGGCGATCAGGAGATAGAAGTACTCCGTGTTGAGCTGGGTGTAGCCGATGAAGAAGCGTAGCGAGAATTGCTGGTTGATGCAGAGCAGGATCGTCGCCGCGGTCGCGACGACCAGAGCCCAGCGCCAAGCCCCTTGCAGCGTGCGGACGCGCGTCACCTCCGCTTCCTGCATGTTGCCGGCAGCGCCGTGCGGATCGTCGAACACGATCCGCTTGGCCTGCGCTTGCGGGCCGGAGGAGACTGAAGCAGACGACATGATCGATCTCGCGCGTAGGTTGGTAACCGCTGTGGACTAATCCTCGAAGCCGTTGGGCATGTCGGCCTTGGCAAGCGCCGTCGCGCGCGCCTTCATCCAGCCCTCGAGGAAGGCCTTGTCGTCCGCGGGCGGATTGGACTTGCCATAGTCCGCCCAGGCGGCCGCGAGCACCTCCTGGCGCTTGATCAGTCTGCTGTTGTGGGCATCCTGCGCATCGGTCCATTGCCCGGCTTCTTTCAGCGCCTTCACCGCGCCGGGATGCACCGGCACGACCCAGTTCTTGGTCTGGCGATCGGCGGCAAGCCCGCCGGCGCCGGGCGCGGAGTCCTTGTAGGCGTCGTAGTTCACGATCATTGCCTTCGTCATCGCATAGACCTGGTCGGCCGGTTGCGCGGCGTAGGCGACGAAGATCGGGTAGGGATAGTTGCCGAGCTCGATCGGCTTGTCCGGCGAGATGCCGGCGCCACAGGTCGCAGTCTGCGGGAAGAAGAACGAGCCGACCTTCTGCATCCGCGCCCAGCCCTCCTTGTCCTTGGCCGGCAGCGGCGGCCAGATCAGCCCGCGCGGCGAGGTCTCGGCTTCCTTGGCGGGACCGGTGATGGTGGTGCCGAAGGCCGCGTCGGTGTCGTTGTTGACGAGGCCCTTCCACATCGCGCCATAGCTTGCGAACTCGACGATTTTGACGTCCTTCTGCGTCAGTTCGCCGAACGCGAGCACCGCGAGCGAATTCTGGTTCAGCGCGGGCGAGCCGACCACGAAGCCGACGCGCTTGCCCTTGAGATCCCCGATCTTCTTCACGCCGGCATCGGCGGCAACGCCGAGCGAGCCGCAATTGCAGTCGACGCTGGACAAGAGGATCTGGAGCGGCTGCGGTCCCCATTCCCTGCTGCCGAATTCGAACACGCCTTCCTGCGCGAAATAGGTGCCAGATCCCATCGCCGCGGACACCGCGCGTTTGGCGCGCAGCGGCGCCAGGCGCGCAACGTCGTTGCCGGCGGGCAGCACGCGCACGTCAGTGTTGTATTTGTCCTTCATCATCTTGCCGACGCCGACCGCGATGTTGAAGCCGGCAGTGCCGGTGTCATAGGCGGTGAAGGTAAACGTCGCCGGCAGCTTGATGTCTTCGGCAAACGCATAGCGTGTGGACACAAAAGAAATGCCTGCCACCAAGGCAGGCGCGAGCATGATCAGCCCACGAAGCATGTTTTCCCTCCCATCGTCCTCGCTTTCGCCGCGAAGACTTTCTTGTTTGGATTCGATCATGTCATCGGCCATCGGCGATGGCAACGCCGTACCGCAAATGCGAAGCGTCGGTCTGACAGATTGTCGCGGACACGTCGAAAATTCGCTCAACTCGCAACGATCGCGATGGCCTGGCCTTCGGCGACAACGTCGTCGAGCTTCACGAGCAGCGATTTGAGCGTGCCGGCCGCGGGCGAGGACACCGGTATCTCCATCTTCATGGCTTCGACCACCACAACGTCATCGCCATCTGCGACGGTTCCTCCAACTTGCACGGGAGTTGCGCAGACGCGCCCCGCGACTTCGGTGACGATCTTAATATCTGGCATGCCAATCGCCTTTTTGTTGTCGTCGCAAAATGCCTGAGGTAGCTTCGTCTGCAAGCGGAATTTAATTCCGCACAGCGGAACAACTGGTAGGGATCATGGGACGACGTTCGGAGCGGTTGAGTAGGCAAGGAGTCCTCGCCGGTGATGCCGGTGAAGGTGATGTCATCCAGGTGGTCTCGCGCGCGTTCGACGTGTTGCGATGCTTCGAGGGCCACGAGGCCCGACTCGGCAATCTCGAAATTTCAAATCGCTGTGGTCTGCCGCGCTCGACGGTGTCGCGGCTCACGCACACGCTGACGCGGATGGGACAACTGGTCTATCTGCCGCGCGATCAAAAGTATCGCATCGGCCCGAGCGCAGTGGCGATGAGCGCGTCGATGATGAAGGGCGCGCAATTGCGCAGCATGATCCGGCAGCGGCTCCAGGAAGTCGCCGAGCAATTGCCGGGCACGGTCGGCTTCGTCGTCCCCGATCGCTTTCATCTCGTCTATCTGCAATTCGCGCGCTCGGCGACCGCCCTCGGCCTGCATGAGAGCACCGGCAGCCGAATCTCGATGGCCTCGACCGCCGCAGGCGCGGCCTACACCGCGGCGATGGCGCCGGAGGTCGGCGATGCCTTCATCGCGGAAATGGAACGGGAAGCTCCCGAGGCCGCCACGATCCTGAGGCCCCGCATCGAGGCCAACCGGCAGTCCCTGCGCGAGCGCGGCTATGTCGTGGCCTGCGGCCTGTGGAGCCCGCACATCAACGGGCTCGCGGTCCCGATCTGGTCGCCGCAATACCAGACCTTCGTGGTCATCACGATCGGCCTTCTGTCCGCGATGTATGACGAGCAGCGTCTGCATGCCGAAGTCGCGCCGCCGATGCTCGAGCTCGGCCGCTCGTTGGGCAGCCTGCTCGAGGGCGCGGAAGGCGATGTCTTCAACAATCGTCTCGCGCGCAAGCCGATCGCGATGGCGGTGCATAACAATAACAAGCCGATCAATTCGGAGGGAGTGAATGAACTGGAAGCCGGAACTCGACGAACTCGCCCGGCGCGAGGCCTTCGCGCGGGAGATGGGCGGCGTTGACAAGGTCAAGCGACAGCATGACCAGGGCCGGCTGACTGTTCGGGAACGTATCGACGGACTGATCGACAAAGGCAGCTTTCACGAGATCGGTGCCGTCTCCGGCATCGGCGAATACGATCCAACCGGCGAGCTCAAAAGCGTGACGCCGGCGAACTGCGTGTTCGGCCGTGCGCGCGTCGACGGCCGCACATTGGTCGTGGTCGGCGACGATTTCACCGTGCGCGGCGGCTCGGCCGATGCGTCGATCTCGGCAAAGCCTTTGATGGCGGAGGAGATGGCGCACGATTTCCGCCTGCCCATCGTCCGCATCATCGAAGGCTCCGGCGGTGGCGGCTCGGTCAAGACGATCGAGACCAAGGGAGCGGCCAATCTGCCCGGCGGCATCGGCGGCACGCGCTGGTATCGCTTCACGACGGAGAATCTCTCCCGCGTGCCCGTGGTCGCGCTCGGCCTGGGTTCGGTCGCGGGCCTTGGCGCGGCGCGTCTTGCCGCCAGCCACTATTCCATCATGACCAAAAAATCCGCGATGTTCGTCGCGGGCCCGCCGGTGGTGAAGCGGCTGGGGCAGGATCTGTCGAAGGAGGATCTCGGCGGCGCCGACATCCAGACCCGCGCCGGCGCGGTGGATCATGCCGTCGAGACCGAGGAGGAGGCCTTTGCCTGCGTACGGCGCTTCCTCTCTTATCTGCCTTCGTCCGTTTACGAACTGCCGCCGACCGTGCCCTGCACCGACGATCCGGAGCGCACCGAAGAAGCGCTGATGAACGCGGTGCCGCGCAACCGCAAGCAGGTCTACAAGATGCGGCCGATCATCGAGTCGGTCGTCGACAAAGGTTCGTTCTTCGAGGTCGCCTCCAATTTCGGCAAGCCGATCATCACCGGCCTCGCGCGGCTCGAGGGCAGGGCGGTGCTGCTGCTTGCCAGCGACAGCTTCCACTATGGCGGCTGCTGGACGGCGGATGCCTGCCAGAAGGTGGTGCGCTGGGTCGACTTCGCGGAGACCTTCCATCTGCCGATCGTCTATCTGATGGATTGCCCCGGCTTCATGATCGGGCTGGATGCCGAGAAGGCCGCCACGATCCGCCACGGCGTTCGCGTCATGGCCGCGGTCAACCAGACCACGGTGCCCTGGTGCACGGTGATCCTGCGCAACGCCTTCGGCGTCGCCGGAGTGGTGCATCAGCCGGCCGACCGCTTCTCGATCCGCTACGCCTGGCCCTCGGCCTATTGGGGCTCGCTCCCACTCGAAGGCGGCATCGAAGCCGCCTACCGCGCCGACATCGACGCGGCCGAGGACAAGGCGGTGAAGCTGAAGGAGATCGAGGACCGTCTCAACAAGCTGCGCTCACCGTTCCGCTCCGCCGAAAAGTTCTGGGTCGAGGAGATCATCGACCCCCGCAAGACGCGCTCACTCCTCTGCGAGTTCGCACGGCTGGCGGAGCCGCTGCGCAAGCCGGGCCCGTCGGGGAACATGTCGATCAGGCCGTAGGTCCTCCGCGCTCACATTCCCAGACGTGGAACCTGGAACCCGCCTCGGCGTTCTTTGCTGATGTCGCTTCTCGGTCGGAGCTTGGGTCGCTAGCCTTGCGGACCCCGGTGGGCCGGGTCGCGCCCTGCTCTGGAAGGAGCGTCAGGGGGTCCAATGGCAGGCACATCCAGCGGGGCTCAAAGCAGGGATTCTGGAGATCTGCCCAGGATTTCGACGGGCAGCGATGGCCTGGACGACATCCTGTGTGGCGGCCTCGATGCCAACCGCATGTATCTCTACGAGGGGCGGCCCGGCACGGGCAAGACCACGATGGCGCTTCAATTCCTCCGCGAAGGTGTGCGTGGTGGTGAACGGGTGCTCTACATCTCCTTGTCTGAGACCGAGCGCGAGCTGGCGCTCGTTGCGCGGCGGCACGGCTGGTCGCTGGATGGCGTTGATATCTTCGAACTGGTCCCGCCGGAGACGACGCTCGATCCGGAGCGCGAGCTTACCGTATTCCATCCCGCCGAAATGGAACTGAGCGAAACGACCAATCTCATTTTCAAGGAGGTCGAACGGATCAATCCCACCCGGGTGGTGCTGGACAGCCTGTCCGAATTGCGCCTCCTCGCTCAGAACCCGCTCCGGTACAGGCGCCAGGTTCTGGCCCTGAAGCATTTCTTCACGAACCGAAATTGCACGGTCATCATCCTCGACGACCTCTCGTCCTTCCAGGATGACTTGCAGCTCCATTCCATCGCGCACGGCGTCGTGATGCTCGAACAGCTCGCCATCGACTATGGAGCAGAGCGCCGGCGCCTTCGCGTGATCAAGATGCGCGGCATTCGATTTCGCGGCGGCTTCCACGATTTTACGATCGAAGCAGGAGGCTTGCGGATCTTCCCCCGCCTGGTAGCTGCCGAACATCATAGGTCGTTTGCCGGTGAGTTTACGCCCAGCGGCAATGCCGAACTCGACCAGCTGCTTGGAGGCGGGCTCGAGCGCGGCACCAACGCGCTTCTCATCGGCGCGGCCGGTGTCGGCAAATCTTCGGTGGCGCTGACCTATGCGATAGCGTCCGCCAAACGCGGCGAGCACGCCGTATTCTTTGCCTTCGATGAAGGTCGCGGCACGGTGGAAGCCCGGGCTCGAACGCTTGGGCTGCCTCTCGAGCAATACCTTCAAACGGGGCTTATCCGGTTTCAACAGATTGATCCGGCCGAGCTGTCACCGGGCGAGTTCGCCGCCAACGTGCGGAAGAGCGTCCATGTGGACAACGCTCGCGTGGTCATCATCGACAGTCTGAATGGCTACCTGAACGCAATGCCCGATGAGCGATTTCTCATCCTCCAGATGCACGAACTCCTGACCTATCTCGCGCAACAGGGCGTGCTGACCATCTTGATCCTCGCTCAACATGGGCTGGTCGGTCCGATGGATACGCCTCTCGACATCAGCTATTTGAGCGATGCGGTGCTGATGTTGCGCTATTTTGAAGCGGGCGGAACGGTGCGGCGCGCCCTGTCGGTCGTCAAGAAGCGCAGCGGCAATCACGAGCATACCATCCGGGAGTTTCGCCTCAGCAGCGCCGGCATCACGCTCGGCCCTCCGCTGAGGGAGTTCAGCGGCATCTTCTCCGGCAATCCGCGCTACACCGGCGAGGCAATGCCAGAAGGGCCCACTGAATGAGCCGCGACCGAGATCAATGCGTTCTCGTGTTTGCTCCGATCGGCCGCGATGGACCGGCATCCGCCGAGCTTTTCCGTAGTTCGAATCTTGAAGCGATCAATTGTCGGGGTCTCCCGGAACTGATTACCGAGATGACGGCCGGCGTCGGCGCCGTTTTTCTCGCCGAGGAAGGCTTGTTCGGGAGGGACGCGACCCCGCTGGCACAGTGGATCGAGCGGCAGCCGCCTTGGTCTGATCTGCCCTTTGTCATTCTCACCAGCCATCGAGAGCAGCCGGCGGTGGTTGCCTGGCGCCGCAGCATCGTCGAGGCACTCCATAACGTTTCGCTGCTTGAACGGCCGGTTCAGCCGATAACGCTGACCAGCGCGGTTCAATCCGCGCTGCGGGCACGCCGGCGGCAATATGAGATTCGGACCTTGCTCGAAGCGCGTGAGCGAGCGGCTCAGCAACTCGAGAAGCTCGTGGTCGAGCGCACGCGAGCGCTCGAGGAAGCCAACAAGCAGTTGCGCGTCGAAATGGAAGAGCGCGCGCGCGTCGAGGAGACGCTTCGGCATGCACAAAAGATCGAAGCCATCGGACAGTTGACTGGCGGAGTAGCCCACGACTTCAACAACCTGCTGATGGTGATCTCCGGCGGACTGGATATGCTCAACCGTCAGACCGACCCAGCCCGCCGGCGTCGTCTCATGGAGGGGATGGTCCAGGCTGCGCAGCGTGGTGCCAGCTTGACCAGGCAGCTCCTGGCCTTCTCCCGCCGGCAGAAGCTCCGGCCGGAGCCTGTTGACGTTGCATTGCAGATCGGTGGTATGCGCGAATTGCTCGATCGGAGCCTGAGAGGTGACGTTCATGTCGAATTTGATTTTCCGGATAGTCTTTGGCCGGTGGAGGTCGACCCCGGGGAGCTTGAGCTGGTCATTCTCAACCTGGCGGTCAACGCGCGGGATGCGATGCCCAACGGCGGCACGATCGTTGTCCGCGGTGAGAACCTGCCCAATCTGAACGATGGGCAGATCGTCGGCGACTACGTCCGTCTCTCGGTGGTCGACACCGGCGTTGGCATGGGCCCCGAAATCCTGTCGCGGGTTTTCGAGCCGTTCTTCACGACGAAGGACGTCGGGAAGGGCTCGGGACTTGGGCTTCCTCAGGTCCACGGATTTGCGACCCAGTCACAGGGGGCGGTTCGAATAAAGTCGACGGTTGGCAAGGGCACCAGCATCGAGCTCTATTTGCCGCGATCCATGAATCTTCCGTCTCAAGAACGGCATCTCATCGACTTGACAAGGGCTCCGCCGAAGAAGGCCAGCCGTGGCCAGATTCTGCTGGTCGAAGATGACGACGAGGTCGCCGCACTGGTCAGTGAGATGCTCGCGCAGCTCGGTTATGAAGTCACGCGCGCTGCCTGCGCCGCGGCGGCCCTCGGTGCCCTCGCGGACGGCCGCTCTGTCGACCTCGTTTTTTCCGATATCATGATGCCGGGTGGCATGAACGGGGTTGAGCTCGCGCGAGAGATCAAGAGAAGACGAAGCGACCTGCCGGTATTGCTGACGAGCGGATACTCCGAAGCTGCAGTCCATGACGCCGAAATGGCCGGAGTTCAGATCCTGCGGAAACCCTACCACATCGACGAGCTGGCAGCAGCGCTTGGCGCTGCCAGGCGGAATTTCCGGCGCGACGCGGAATCCAAGCGCTCTGGCACGTCCTGAGGCTGGCCGCAGATTGGCTCCCGGGACGGTGATCCTGCGGTGCGCGCCTTTTGCGTCACCGCGATACCTCAACCGCTTCGATCTCGACGAACCCGTTTAGTCGGCGTTAATGATGCTTTCTCAATATGACACATCTCAATCTGTCGCCTCCATGTTTATGGATTGCCCGTAAGCGTTGATTAAGAGGGCCATAGCCATATTTCCGCCGTGACGAGCGAGGGATCGGCGGCGAAACCTGACCGTCTCCTCCGGTCGCAAGAGTCCAGGGAAGCGTCTGTGCCGCAGCGACGGCAATTAGGATGAAGGTCATGCTCCGCTGCGCAGTGCTTCGTTTCGCGAGAGATCGGAAAGCCAACGTCGCCATTATCTTCGCGCTCATGCTGGTCCCCATCATCTTTCTGCTGGGCATGGCGCTCGACTACACTTTGGCCTTGCGGCAGCGGGAGCAGCTGAACGCGGCTGCCGATGCGGCGGCGATCGCGGCCGTGAGGCCGGCGATGCTGACGCAGACCGACAGCACCGTCGTCCAGGCGACGGCGGCAGCCGTCTTTGCAGCGAAGGCAAATCTTCCAGGCCTGTCGACGACTCCGATACCAACGATCAATGTCGTCGATTCCGGCCTCGCGCGGACCATCACGGTTTCCTATACCGCCCAGTCCGTCAATAATTTCCCGGGCGTTCTCGGCAAGCAGACCTGGCAGATCAACGGCTCCGCGACTGCGAAGGCTTCGAGCGCGCCCAACATGAACTTCTATCTGCTGCTAGACGACTCTCCGTCGATGGCGATTGCGGCGACTCAGAATGACATCGACAACCTGATTTCCTACACAAGCAAACAGCCTTCGGGGTCGGCGAACTGCGGATTCGCCTGCCATGAATTGAATCCCAGCAAAGACTCCGGCGCAAGTGCGTCAACCAAGGATAACCTAACCATCGCGCGCGCGAACAACGTCACGCTGCGCATCGATCTTGTGGCCAATGCTGTCAAGCAATTGCTCGTGGGACCATGGTCGTGCCCGCAGTCGGGCGTTTCGGGCGGCGTCATGCAGTGTATGTCGGCGCTCAACAACACCACCTACAAGGCCGCCATCTACACCTTCGACTACGGCCTGAATACGATCCAGACGCTGACCAGCCCGACCACCGCCGGTACGCAGATCGCCAATATTCAACTCATGACAGTTGACCACCAAAATTGCGTCATTTCCGGCAGCTGCAACACCGACTATGGCACCGACATCTCGGGCGGGCTCTCGGGTGTCAACGCCATTATGCCCCTACCGGGCACCGGCACCAATCAGCAGGGCGATACCCCACAGGAGGTGATCTTTCTCGTCACCGACGGCGTCGAAGATAAACTCATTTCGACCAGTTCGGGATGCGACCCGAAGGCGACTCTGCCGCTCCCAACGGCCGGCTCGAAATATCGGTGCCAGCAGCCGCTCGACACCGCGACATGCGATACCATCAAGAACCGAGGCATCCGCATTGCGATTCTCTACACCGAATATCTGCAATTGCCGACCAACAGCTGGTACACCAGCCGCATCGCGCAGTTCAACAATCCATCGTCGTCCTCGGGCCTGATCGCACAAAGGCTGCAGTCGTGCGCCTCGCCCGGTCTGTTCGCGGATGTTCAGACCGGCGGCGACATTTCCACGGCGCTGACGAACCTCTTCATCAAGGTTGCGTCAAGCACTGCCAACCTGGTGCAGTAGGGAAGCCGCCATGACCGGACCGGACGTCGCAACAAAGAGGAGACGCGGCAATCGCTGTGCCGCTTTCGCGGGGGATAGCAAGGGAGCCACGGCCGTCGAATTCGCGCTCGTGGCCGCGCCGTTCCTCGCCCTCATCATCGCGCTCATTCAGACGTTTCTGGTTTTCTTCGCGCAGGAGTTGCTCGAATCCGTGGTGCGTCAATCCAGCCGCCTGCTCCTGACCGGGCAGGTGAAGGATCAGGCGATGACGCAGGCTGCATTCAAGCAGAAGGTCTGCGATCAGGTCGTGATATTCTTCACCTGCAGCGGCTTGATGGTCGACGTGCAGGTTGCCAATTCGTGGTCTACGGCGGACACGGCGATGCCCACCTTGACTTTCGACAGCAAGGGAGCAGTCACGAATACCTGGCAATTCAATCCTGGGGATGTCGGCGATATCGTTGTTCTCCGGGTGATGTACGTATGGCCGGTCGTCCTCGGGCCGCTCGGATTCAATCTCTCAAATCTCTCGGACGGCAACCGGCAGATCATGGCGTCCGCCGCTTTCCAGAATGAGCCGTAATCCTAGAAGGAGTCAGCTATGATCGCCGGCCTGTCGTTTCGCGTGCGGCACCTGTGCACCGACGTTCGTGGCGTTGCAGCGACCGAGTTCGCCATCGTGGTCCCGTTCATGCTGGTGCTCTATATCGGCGGCGTCGAGCTCGGGAATGGGCTGGCCATGAACGTCAAGGTCAGCGCAACTGCGCACTCTGTCGGTGACATGGTTTCGCAAAATACGCAGGTCAGCGCGGCCCGGATGGACAGCATCCTTGCGGCTTCGGCGGCTGTCATGGCGCCTTATCCCGTCAAGAATGGCAGCGGCGCCTCCCTGATGACGATCACGGTCTCCGAAGTCTCGACGGACAGCACCGGCAAAGCGACGGTTCAATGGAGCAAGTCGACCAGTTCGACGGGAGCGAGAGCAACCGGTCAGCAGATGACATTGTCGTCGTTTACCGCACCTGATACCAAGAATCCCAGCAATGCCAACATCTCGCTTATTCTAAGCGAGGTGTCCTACGACTACACGCCCAACCTCGGCTACACGATCGCCGGCACCGTCAAATTGACCGACAGCTATTACCTGTTCCCGCGCTGCTCGACGAACAGCCCGAGCACGTCGACATTTCCATACTACGACGTGAAGTATTCCGCGGCGACGACGACGACGTGCACATGCATCCAGCATCTGCAACTGAAGACCTGTTAGCTGCGCGCAGGGGGTAGAGGCAGAGCTTCGTACTCCGCGGGTTAGTAAGTTCGATCGCAACGTGTAGCTTAGGAGATTTGAAAAGGCGGCGCGCAAATTCGGCCATTTTCAGCCGTCCTTTAGGCGCGTTTCGGCCGAACTGTTATTGGTTGCTCCTTGTCCGGGGCAGGACCCTTCAATTCGGAGTCCTGCAATGTTCAAGCTAGTCCTTTCTGCGTTTCTCATTTTTGCTGCCTGCTCGACCGCTTCGGAAGCGCGACCCTACCGCATCAACCGCGTGCCCGAATGCAACGTGATCATGCCCTGCGACTTCTCGTATTCGCAACCGCGTCGCGAGCGCGTTTCCCGGTCCTCATTGCAAACGCTCCGCTCAACACACCTCTCAGTGGCCGACGCTGGTGGCGCCGCTGCGGCGGTGAATGTCGCTGCCGGCCAGATCGTCGGCGGTCGACCGGCCGGCTGCCCGTCGTCCTTCTGTGGCTGTGGCGCGGCCCTGCGCGTGTTCGGTCGTGTGGTGCCGGAATTGAATCTGGCGGCCAACTGGCTACGCTTTCCCCGTGCATCGCCGGCGCCGGGAATGGTTGCGGCACGACGCGGACACCTCTTCGTCCTGGAGCAGCATCTCGAAGGAGACACCTGGATGGCGTATGACGCCAACTCGGGCGGACGCGCAACGAGAATACACGCGCGTTCATTGCGGGGTTATACGGTCGTCAACCCGCGCGGTGCGGCGACCTGAGGACTACAGCCGACATCAATGTCGATACCTGTCGCTCCGCGAAGCGCCTGTTGACGGGCAGGGCATGGGCGCATTGCGGAGTGCGTGATGATGGCGGACCTCCCGGATCGGCGACGCCGCGGTGTTCGGGGTTACCACCACGATCAGGTACTGAGCCGGCTCACGCCGGCCCAGTTGCACGCGCGGCCTGCGCCATTGCGGGTTGCGGCTTCGGCTGCCGCGACAGCGCCAGCACGATCAGCGACGCGAACACGCAGAGCGCGCCGGCGATGAAGAAGGCGGGCAGGTAGCTCTGGAGTAGCGTTCGCGACAGGCCCGCACCGAAAGCGGCGGTGCCGGCGCCGAGCTGATGGCCGGCAAAGATCCAGCCGAACACCAGATTGGCACGCTCGGGACCGAATTTTTGCGCGGTGAGGCGTACCGTCGGCGGCACCGTGGCGATCCAGTCGAGCCCGTAGAACATCGCGAAGATCGACAGGCCGTAGAACGAGAAGTCGCTGAACGGCAGGAAGATCAGCGAGAGCCCACGCAGGCCGTAGTACCAGAACAAGAGCCAGCGATTGTCGTAGCGGTCAGACAGCCAGCCCGACATGATGGTGCCGAAGAAGTCGAAGATGCCCATTGCAGCGAGCAGGCTCGCCGCCTGCACCTGCGGGATGCCGAAGTCGAGGCACATCGGGATCAGGTGGACCTGGACGAGACCGTTGGTCGAAGCGCCGCAGACGAAGAAGGTCGCGAACAGGATCCAGAACGCGCGCGACTTCGAGGCGTCGCGCAGCGTGCCGAGCGCCACGGCCGTGATCGAGCCGTGGCTGACGGGCGGCGCGGGCAGCGGCTCGGTGCCTTTGTCGCCGAACGGACGCAGGCCCAGATCGCTCGGGCGGTCACGCATCGCAAGCAGCACCGCCAGCGCGGAAACGCCGAGCATGATGCAGACGAAGCCGAGCGCAAGCCGCCAGCCGAAGCGTTCGGTCAAGCTTGCCAGCAGCGGCAGGAACACGAGCTGGCCGGTGGCGACGCTCGCGGTCATGATGCCGACGACAAGGCCGCGGCTTGCTGCGAACCAGCGCGTGGCGATGGTGGCGCCAAGCACCAGCGCGGTCATGCCGGTGCCGATGCCGATCACGACGCCCCACAGCAGAACGAGCTGCCAGACCTCGGTCATGCCGAGCGAGGCTACCAACGCCGAGACGACGATGAGCTGCGCGGTCAGCGTGACGTTGCGCAGGCCGTAGCGGTTGAGCAGGGCTGCCGCGAACGGCGCCATCAGCCCGAACAGGATGAAGCGAATCGATAGCGCGGACGAGATCTCCGCCGTGCTCCAGCCGAACTCCTTCTGCAGGGGAACGATGAACACGCCGGGCGCGCCGACCGTGCCGGCGCTGATCAGCGCGGCGAGGAAGGTCACGCCGACCATCACCCAGCCGTAGTGGATATTGCGGCGGCTGAGCGATGCCGCGAGCCAGTTCGAGATCATTGGGCCTCAACGTTGATGGGCAGGCTTTTGGGAGACTGCGCGAGGTTGCAGAATGGCACGGGAACGGCCTGTCGGAAATGACGGAGTTCCCTCATTTTCGGACTTTGTTGCGTCAGTGCGCGAGACGCTCGACCGCAATCGCGGTGGCTTCGCCGCCGCCGATGCAGAGTGCCGCCACACCTCGCTTGAGGTTCTGTGCCTCGAGCGCGTGCAGCAGCGTCACGATCAGCCGCGCACCGGTGGCGCCGATGGGATGGCCGAGCGCACAGGCGCCGCCATTGACGTTCAGCTTGTCGCGGGGAATGCCGAGATCACGCTGCGCCGCCATCGCCACCACGGCGAAGGCCTCGTTGATCTCGAACAGGTCGACGTCGCCGACGCTCCAGCCGACTTTGTCGAGCAGCTTGCGGATCGCCGGGATCGGCGCCGTGGTGAACCATTGCGGCTCCTGGCTGTGCGTGGCGTGGCCCTTGATCTCGGCCAGCGCCGGCAGGCCGTTGCGATCGGCGAGCGACCGTTTCGTCAGGACGAGCGCGGCGGCGCCGTCGGCATTCGCGGAGGAGGCTGCTGGCGTGATGGTGCCATTCGCGCGGAAGGCTGCCTTCAATCCGGGGATTTTTGCAGGATCGACCTTCAGCGGATGCTCGTCATTGGCGATGATTCGGGGACCCGCCTTCTCGGTCAGCGTGATCGGCGCGATCTCTGCCCTGAACGCGTCGCCCTCGACCGCCTTGCGGGCGCGGCTGAGCGTTTCCATCGCATAGGCGTCCTGGTCCTTGCGGGTGAACTGATAGGCTTCTGCCGTGGCCTCGCCGAAATCGCCCATCGAGCGGCCGGTCTCGTAGGCGTCCTCCAGTCCGTCCATCATCATGTGGTCGATGATGCGGTCATGGCCGGCGCGATAGCCGCCGCGCGCTTTCGCCAGCAGATAGGGCGCATTGCTCATGCTCTCCATGCCGCCGGAGACGACGATCTCGGCCGAGCCCGCGCGGATGATGTCGTGCGCCAGCATGGTCGCCTTCATGCCGGAGCCGCAGACCTTGTTGACCGTGGTTGCGCCGGTGGAATCGGGCAGGCCGGCCGCGCGTGCCGCCTGCCGCGCCGGCGCCTGGCCTTGGCCGGCCGGCAGCACGCAGCCCATGAAGACCTCGTCGACCTTCTCGGGCGCCAGCTTTGCACGCTCCAGCGCCGCGCCGATCACGTGCGACCCGAGCTTATGCGCAGCCAGCGGCGACAATTCGCCCATAAAGCGGCCGAGCGGGGTGCGCGCGGTGGAGACGATGACGACGGGATCGGCGGCTTCGGCCATGGTGGAGCTCCCTGCGATGGCGGGTAGGTAAGATTATTACCATCATATGATGCAGCGCAAAAAATGCAACTGCGCAGGGCATGAGAAATTGTCGTGGTTCGGATGAGATTTGTTGTGCTGTTCGGGAGATCGCCTTCGCGGGCATGACACCGCATGTGGGAGAGAGGCTACCGCTTCCGACTCACAAACGCCTGCATCAGCCGCGTCGGCTCGTCCGTCAGAAACGACTCGCCGAATACCTTCACGCTCAAATTTACCGACTCCGTCAGCGGCAGCTCCTCCCACTGCCGCAGCAGCGCCTTCTGCGACCGCAGCGCCTCGGGGCCGCATTCGAGCAGCGCCTTTACGGTGTGCTCGACGGCCGTATCCAACCCGCCCTCCGGCGCGACCTTGTCGACCAGTCCCCAGGCCAGCGCCTTCGGCGCGTCGATGTTGTCCGCCGTCATCACCAGCCAGCGCGCGCGGGCCCACCCGATCAGGCGCGGCAGCAGCGCTGCGTGGATCACCGAGGGGATGCCGACACGCACTTCCGGCATGCCGAAATGTGCATCGTGCGCGGCGATCCGGAAATCGCAGGCGGCCGCGACTTCGAGCCCGCCGCCGAGGCACCAGCCGGGCATCCGCGCGATCACGGGGGCGGGGAAGGCGCGTACGGCCTCGCAGAGATCGCGCAGGCGGCTGATGAAGGCCTCCGCCGACTTTTGATCGAGCTTCGCCATCTCCTTGATGTCGGCGCCCCCGATCATGCTCTTCTCGCTCTGGCCGCGCAGCACCACGACGCGAATGCTGCGGTCAGAGGCAAGCTGCTGCAACCCTTCGCGCACCGCGTCGGTCACGGGCGAGCCCAGGATGTTGAGCGAGCCGGCATTGCAGATCGTGACATGAACGACGCCGCGCGCATCGCGCGTCACGCCGCAGTGATGATTGAGCATTTCCATTGTGGGATCTCGAAGTTTCGTGGACGTACGCGATAGCGCGCCGGTCGAGATCACTTCCGGGCCGAAACGGGGTGCTTGTCAAGCGGGCGGGGAAACGGAGTTGCCAGCGTGAAGTCCGCAGCATAGTATGATGTAAATCATACCAAGAGGCGACCATGACCGACATCGATCAACTCGATCTGTTTTCGCCCGAGCTCCGGCGCGAGCGTGTGGTGGACTGGCAGGTGCCGACGCCGGTTGCGAAGGCGGCGATGGGGCTTTCCGGCATGGACGCCATGCTCGGGATTCGCGACGGCCGCCTGCCGCCGCCACCCTTCGCAAAGCTGATTGGTTTCACGATGGCCGTGGTCGAGCCGGGGCGGATTGTCATGGAACTGGCGCCCCGGGAGGATCTCGAAAATACCATCGGCCTCCTGCACGGGGCGACCGCCGCGGCGCTGCTCGATACCGCCATGGGTTGTGCGATCTCGACCAGGCTAGAGGCCGGGCAGGGATCCGTTACGCTCGATCTGAAGCTGACCTTCCTGCGTCCGCTCTCGGTCCGTTCGGGGCTGATTTCGGCAGAAGGCAAGGTGATCAAGTTGGGGCGGCAGACCAGCTACGCCGAGGGCTTCGTCCGCGACGGCAAGGGGGCGCTCGCGGTCCATGCAACTGCAACCTTTTCCATGATCGGCAACAACTTAACATGAATTAATGCAGCCATTTCGGCATTTGCGTGTTATGAAATGACTTCCGACATCCAATGAGAACCGCATGCGCTACTCCCGGGAACACAAGCAGGAAACCCACGACCGCATCGTGAAGAAGGCTTCCGTGCGGCTGCGCGAAAAGGGCGCCCACGGCATCGGCGTCGCCGATCTCATGAAACAGGCGGGCCTCACCCATGGTGGGTTCTATGCGCATTTCGATTCCCGCGAGGCGCTGGTGATCGAGGCTTTTGCCTACGCTATGGACCGCTCGATGGAGCACTGGCGCAAGCAGTCCGATCAGGTCGCGCCGGAGAAGCAGCTCACCCAGATCGTCGAGACCTATCTCTCAGCATTACATCGCGACAATCCCGGCCACGGCTGCTCGATCGCCTCATTGGGCGCGGAGATCTCCCGCGAGAGCCCGAAGACGCGCAAGGCTTTTGCCGGCAAGCTCGACGAGATGATCGAGATGATCGTGGACTACATTCCCGGCCTGCCGCGCAAGGCCGCACGCAAGCAGGCGATCGCCACGCTGGCGACGATGGCCGGCACCATGCTGCTGGCGCGCATTGCCGGCACCAGCGAGCTGTCGGACGAGGTGCTGAAGGCCGGCAAGGATAGTGCGCTCGACGGCGCGCGCCGCGAGCCGGTGAAGGCGGTAGCGAAGAAGCCGCGCGAGAAGCAGAACTAGGGGATGCCGTAGGGTGGGCAAAGGCGCCCTTGCGCCGTGCCCACCATCTCTCCATGATCGCAACAGAAGCGGTGGGCACGCCGCGTCCCGTCGCTTTGCCCACCCTACGGCCCTCGATTCACCGTCCCGCAAACAGCGTCCGCTCGCGCTCGACGATCTCCGAAATGTAATCAGCCACCGCCCTGATCCGCGCGAGATCCTTGCTGTCGGCATGCATCAGCATCCAGAAGGTGCGGGTGATCGAAACTTCCTCCGGCAGCACAGGCCTGAGCCCAGAATATTCGCTCGCCATGAAGTGCGGCAGCACGGCGATGCCGAAGCCTGCGAGCGTGGCGTTGAGCTGCGCGATCAAATTGGCGCTGCGGAAGCGCGCCGAAATCCGCGGCGAGACCTGCGGCAGGTAGTCGAGCTCAGGCGTGAACAACAGCTCCTCGATGTAGCCGACGAAGCGGTGCTGCGGCAGCACTTCGCGTGAGGTGATCGCCGGGAAGCGGTCGAGATAGGCGGGCGCGGCATAGAGCCCAAGCCGGTAGTCGAGCAGCTTGCGGCCGACGATGCGGCCCTCCTTCGGCATGGTCAGGCTGATGGCGATATCGGCCTCGCGCTTGGAGAGGCTGAACAGCCGGGCGGTGGCCACAAGTTGCAAATCGAGATCGGGATACCGGTCGGCGAACGGCGCGAGGCGGGGCGCGAGGAAAGCCGTGCCGAACCCGTCGGGCGCCCCGATCCGCACCGTGCCGGTCAGCCGTGCCACCGAGCCGCCGACCTGTTCCTGGTTGGCGACGATGGTCGATTCCATCGCCTCAGCGCTGTCGGCGACGCGCTGGCCGGCTTCGGTCAGCAAATAGCCGGTCTTGCGCCGGTCAAACAGTTTGGCGGAGAGGTGCCTTTCCAGCCGGTCGACGCGCCGGATCACCGTGGCATGATCGACTCCGAGCTGTTTTGCCGCAGCCGAGACCGAGCCGCCCCGAACGATGGCCAGCACGAAGCGGAAGTCGTCCCAATCGATGGTGCCTTGATCCAGCATTTTCGCACATCTATGGTGCATTATCTCAGACTTGAATCCTATAAAATGCAGGTTGATAGGATTTGTCAAAGCGATCAGGCCTCAAGGAGATCATTCCATGCGTTCAGTCGGACATTTCATCGGTGGCAAGGAGGTCAAGGGCACCTCGGGCCGGACGGCCGACGTTTTCGAGCCGATGACCGGCGACGTCCAGGCCAAGGTGGCGCTGGCGTCCAAGGCTGAAGTCCGCGCTGCCGTGGAAAACGCCCGTGCCGCGCAGCCGGAATGGGCCGCCACCAACCCGCAGCGCCGGGCCCGCGTGATGATGAAGTTCGTCGAGCTGGTGCAGCGCGATTACGACAAGCTCGCCGAGCTTTTGGCGCGCGAGCACGGCAAAACCGTGCCCGATGCCAAGGGCGACATCCAGCGTGGCCTTGAAGTGGCAGAATTCGCCTGCGGCATTCCGCATCTGGTGAAGGGCGAATACACCGAAGGCGCCGGCCCCGGAATCGACATCTACTCCATGCGCCAGGCGCTCGGCGTCGTCGCCGGCATCACGCCGTTCAACTTCCCGGCGATGATCCCGATGTGGAAGTTTGCGCCCGCGATCGCCTGCGGCAACGCCTTCATCCTGAAGCCGTCGGAGCGCGATCCCGGCGTGCCGATGATGCTCGCTGAGCTGATGATCGAGGCGGGCCTGCCGGCCGGCATCCTCAATGTCGTCAACGGCGACAAGGAAGCGGTCGACGCCATCCTCGACGATCCCGATGTCAAGGCCATCGGCTTCGTCGGCTCCACGCCGATCGCGCAGTACATTTACGAGCGCGCAGCCCAGACCGGCAAGCGCTGCCAGTGCTTTGGCGGCGCCAAGAACCACGCCATCATCATGCCCGACGCCGACATGGACCAGGCGGTCGACGCCTTGATTGGCGCCGGCTACGGCTCGGCCGGCGAGCGCTGCATGGCCGTCTCGGTCGCCGTGCCCGTCGGCAAGCCCACTGCCGACCGCCTGATGGAAAAGCTGATCCCGCGCGTCGAGTCGCTGAAGATCGGCACCTCGATCGATCCCTCGGCCGATTACGGCCCGCTGGTGACGCGCGAGGCGGTCGAGAAGGTCAAGGGCTACATCGACATCGGTATCAAGGAAGGCGCCACGCTCGCCGTCGACGGCCGCGGCTTCAAGATGCAGGGCTACGAGAAGGGCTTTTATCTCGGCGGCTCGCTGTTCGACAACGTCACCAAGGACATGCGGATCTACAAGGAAGAGATCTTTGGCCCGGTGCTCTCGGTCGTGCGCGCGCATGACTACAAGGAAGCGCTGGCGCTGCCGTCCGAGCATGATTACGGCAACGGCGTTGCGATCTTCACCCGTGACGGCGACGCTGCCCGCGACTTCGCGGCCAAGGTCAATGTCGGCATGGTCGGCATCAACGTGCCGATCCCGGTGCCGATCGCCTATTATACCTTCGGCGGCTGGAAGAAATCCGGCTTCGGCGATCTCAACCAGCACGGCCCGGACTCGGTCCGCTTCTACACCAAGACCAAGACTGTGACCTCGCGCTGGCCGTCCGGCGTCAAGGAAGGTGCGGAGTTCTCGATCCCGCTGATGAAGTAGGGCTGTAGCCCAGCCCGTCATTGCGAGCGCAGCGAAGCAATCCATATCGCCGCGAAAAGAAAGAGTGGATTGCTTCGTCGCTTCGCTCCTCGCAATGACGAGAACAATGAGCAGCCTAGCATGCAGTTCGCTCTGAACGAGGATCAGATCGCGGTTCGCGACATGGCGTTGGCGTTTGCGGCGGAGAAGATTGCGCCGCATGCGCTGCGCTGGGACGAGGAAAAACATTTCCCCGTCGAAGTGATGCGCGAGGCCGCCACGCTCGGCATGGGCGGCATCTACATCCGCGACGATGTCGGCGGCTCCGCCATGACGCGGTTCGACGCGGCGTTGATTTTTGAGGCGCTGGCGACGGGCTGTCCGACCACCTCGGCCTTCATCTCCATCCACAACATGGCGTCCTGGATGATCGATGCCTATGGCAGCGACAGCCAGCGCCAGAAGTGGCTGCCAAAACTCTGCACCATGGAGCTGATCGCAAGCTACTGCCTGACCGAGCCGGGCGCCGGCTCCGACGCGGCGGCGCTGCGCACCCGCGCGGTGCGCGACGGCGATCATTACATCCTCAACGGCCAGAAGCAGTTCATCTCGGGCGCCGGCGGCACCGACCTGCTGGTCGCGATGGTGCGCACCGGCGGCGACGGCCCCGGCGGCATCTCGACGCTGGTGATCGACGGCAAGACGCCCGGCGTCTCCTTGGGCACCAATGAGCGCAAGATGGGCTGGAACGCGCAGCCGACCCGGGCGGTAATGTTCGAGAACGCCCGCGTGCCGGTCGCCAACCGGCTGAGCGAGGAGGGCGTCGGATTCAAGATCGCGATGGCCGGCCTCGATGGCGGCCGCCTCAACATCACGGCCTGTTCGCTCGGCGGCGCGCAGACCGCGCTCGACAAGGCGCGCGCCTACATGAAGGAGCGCAAGGCCTTCGGCAAACGGCTCGACGAATTCCAGGCGCTGCAATTCCGTCTGGCCGACATGGCGATCGAGCTGGAGGCCGCGCGCACCTTCCTGTGGCGCGCAGCCGCCGCGCTCGATCGCAAGGATCCGGACGCCACCATGCTCTGCGCGATGGCCAAGCGCTTCGGCACCGATGCCGGTTTCGAGGTCGCAAACCAGGCGCTCCAGCTCCACGGCGGCTACGGCTATCTCAGCGAATACGGTATCGAGAAGATCGTGCGCGATCTGCGCGTGCACCAGATTCTCGAAGGCACCAATGAAATCATGCGGCTCATCGTGGCGCGCAAACTGATCGAGGGTGCATGATGACGGCAGTGGAAGAGGGCGATCTGATCGCCCGTGTCGAAGGCGCGGCCGGCGTGATCCGGCTCAATCGTCCCAAGGCCATCAACGCCGTGACGCTGGAGATGTTTCGCGACATCGAGAAGGCGCTCGACCGCTTCGAGGCCGATCCCGCCGTCGCCGTGATTCTGCTGGAAGGTGCCGGCGAGCGCGGCCTGTGCGCCGGCGGTGACATCCGCGCGCTCTGGGAAAGCTCGAAGGTCAACGGCGATCTCGGCAAGATATTGTGGCGGGAGGAATACATTCTCAACGCCCGTATCAAGGCATTTCCGAAGCCCTATGTCGCGTTCATGGACGGCATCGTGATGGGCGGTGGCGTCGGCCTGTCCGCGCATGCAAGCCACCGTGTCGTCACCGACCGCACCAAGCTCGCGATGCCCGAAGTCGGGCTCGGCTTCTTCCCCGATGTCGGCGGCACCTGGCTGCTCTCGCGCTCGCCGGGCGAGATCGGCACCTATATCGGCCTGACCGGCCAGACCATGAACGGGCCGGACGCGATCCATGCGAAGTTCGCCGATGCTGTCGTGCCGGCGGCGAAATTGCCGGAGCTACGCGATGCGCTGACGAAAGTTCGCTCCGGGGTGACCGCGGCCGATGTCAGCAAGCTCATCAACGGCTTTGCGACCAGCGATGCCGCGGGGCCGGTGGCGGCAAAACAGGCGACCATCGATGCGCTGTTCGGCTTCGACCGCATGGAGGACATCCTCGCCGCGCTCAAGCGTGACGGCTCTGACTTCGCGCAGGCGACATTGAAGACGCTCGGCGAGAAATCGCCGCGCGGCATGGTGGTGACGCTGAAGCTGCTGCGGCTTGCGCGTGCCGCCTCGAGCCTGGAAGAGTGCCTGGTGCGCGAGTATCGCGCCGCGCTGGAAGTCTTCCGCAGCGACGATTTTCGCGACGGCGTGCGCGCCGCGGTGATCGATAAGGATCGCAACCCAACCTGGTCGCCGCCGCGCATCGAGGATGTGACGCCGGACATGCTTGCCCCGTATTTCGCCGAGATAGGCACCGACGAACTCAAGTTCAACTAACAACGCTACAAGCGGAGGAAACGAAGATGGCCACGATCGCGTTTATCGGTCTCGGCAACATGGGCGGCCCGATGGCGGCCAATCTGGTCAAGGCCGGCCACAAGGTCGTCGCCTTCGATCTGGCCGAAGCTTCCCGCAATCAGGCCAAGGTGGACGGCGCCGGCATCGCCGAGAGCGCGGCGGGCGCTGTGAAAGACGCCGATGTCGTCGTCACCATGCTGCCGGCCGGCAAGCATGTGCTCGCTGTCTGGAACGAGGTCGTTCCCGTCATGGACAAGGGAGCGCTGATCATCGACAGTTCCACGATCGACGTCGAAAGCGCGCGGCAAGCGCATACGCTCGCGGCCAAGCACGGTGTGCTCTCGGTCGACGCGCCGGTCTCGGGCGGTACTGGCGGGGCCAAGGGCGCGACGCTGACCTTCATGTGCGGCGGCGACGACAAGGCCTTTGCCGCCGCCAAGCCCGTGCTGGAGAAGATGGGCAAGAAGATCGTGCATTGCGGTGGCGCCGGTGCGGGGCAGGCGGCCAAGATCTGCAACAACATGATCCTCGGCATCTCCATGATCGCGGTGAGCGAAGCGTTTGTGCTGGCCGAGAAGCTCGGGCTCTCGCATCAGGCGCTGTTCGACGTCGCCTCGACCTCGTCGGGCCAGTGCTGGTCGCTGACGACCTATTGCCCGGTGCCGGGTCCGGTGCCGACCTCGCCCGCCAACAACGACTACAAGCCGGGCTTCGCTTCGGCGCTGATGGTGAAGGACCTGACGCTGGCGCAGGACGCCGCGAAGGCCGCGGGCGCGGCGACGCCGCTCGGCCAGCATGCGCAGGAGATTTACCAGGCCTTTGACAGGGACGGCCAAGGCGGGGTGGATTTTTCCGGAATTATCAAGCACGTTAGGGGGCTGGCCGGGAAATAATGGTCGTCTATCCTTGGATGACCCGGATCTGCGCGGAGGGAGACGACCTGAGATGACGACATTTCAGGAAGCGCGCGCGTTTCTGCTTGAAAACCGCACGGATTACGAGGCCGCGGTCGAAGGTTTCCGCTGGCCCGATCCGGTTCTCTTCAACTGGGCGCTCGACTGGTTCGACGCCGAGCTTGCGGCGGGCGCGGAGAGCAAGGACCGGCCCGCGCTCTGGATCGTCGATGCCGCACAGGACCGGCAGACCAAGTTGTCCTTCATGGCACTATCGCGCCGCTCCAACCAGGTCGCGAACTTTCTCCGCGCGCAGGGCCTGAAGCGCGGCGATCATCTCCTGCTTCTGCTTGGCAATGTGGTTCCGTTGTGGGAGACGATGCTCGCGGCGATGAAGCTCGGCGTCGTCGTGATCCCCGCCACCACGCTGCTCACCGCCGACGAGCTGCGCGACCGGCTCGATCGCGGCAAGGCGAGGGCGGTGGTTGCGGCGCAAGACCAGGTCGCGAAGTTCGCGAGCCTCGGTGCGGAGAATATCGTCCGCATCGTGGTCGGCGCGGCGTCCGATGGCTGGCTTTCGTACGATGATGCGGCAAAGGCTTCGGAGAGTTTTGCGCCCGATGGCCCGACCAACGCCGACGACGCGATGCTGCTCTATTTCACCTCGGGCACCACCGCAAAACCAAAGCTGGTGCGGCACAGCCAGCGCAGCTATCCCGTCGGCCATCTCTCGACCATGTACTGGATCGGGCTGAAGCCCGGCGATGTCCACCTCAACATTTCCTCGCCCGGATGGGCCAAGCATGCCTGGAGCTGTTTCTTTGCGCCCTGGAATGCGGGTGCCACCGTGTTCGTGGTCAACCAGCCGCGCTTCGATGCTAAGGGACTGCTCGCGACCATCGGCCGCTGCGGTGTCACAACGCTCTGCGCGCCTCCGACAGTGTGGCGGCTGTTCATTCAGGAGAACCTGGCGTCGTTCAAGGTGGCCCTGCGCGAGGTCTGCGGAGCCGGCGAACCGCTCAATCCGGAGGTGATCGACCAGGTGCAGGCGGTGTGGGGGCTCACCATCCGCGACGGCTACGGCCAGACTGAGACCACGGCGCTTGCCGGCAATTCACCGGGGCAGGCAATCAAGGTCGGCTCGATGGGCCGTCCGCTGCCGGGCTATCGCGTGCAGGTTAGCGACGCCGACGGCAACCCTTCGACGGAAGGCGAGGTGACGCTGGTGCTCGGCACTGAGCGTCCCGCCGGCCTGATGCAGGGCTATCAGGGCGACGACGGCGAGCTGTCCGGCGTGGAGGGCGCGCTCTATCGCAGCGGCGATGTCGTGTTCGAGGACGACGACGGCTATCTCACCTTCGTCGGCCGCTCCGACGACGTCTTCAAATCCTCCGACTACCGCATCAGCCCGTTCGAGCTGGAAAGCGTGCTGCTCGAGCACGAGCTCGTCGCCGAAGCTGCGGTGATACCGAGCCCCGATCCGATCCGTCTCGCGATCCCCAAGGCCTTCGTTCTGCTGACATCTGGCGCGGAGCGCTCGCAGGAGACCGCGCTCTCGATCTTCAAGCATCTGCACACGCGCCTTGCGCCGTTCAAGCGCATCCGCCGCATCGAAATCGTCACCGAGCTGCCGAAGACGATCTCGGGAAAAATCCGCCGCGTTCAGCTGCGACGGCTCGAACGCGACGACGACCGCAACGATCCCCTGCGCGGTCGCGAATTCCGGGAAGAGGATTTTCCGGAGCTGCCGAAAACACGGAGTGAGACCTAAGTGAACGAAGTGAGCTCGTCATTCCGGGGCGCGCGGAGCGCGAACCCGGAATCCATTCAGCAACAGACGCTGTGGCCCGATGGATTCCGGGCTCGACGCTCCGGGCCGCGCTTGCGCGGTCCCGTCGCGTCGCCCCGGAATGACAGTGGTTGGAGCTATCAATGAACGAGGTCTGGAAGAAGCCGCCGATTACGCTTCAGGCCTATCAGGCCATGGTCGGCAAGGAGGTCGGCGTGTCGTCGTGGCACCTGGTCGATCAGCCCCGCATCGACACCTATGCCGATGTGATCGAGGATCACCAGTTCATTCACGTCGATCCTGAAAGGGCGAAGAAGGAAACCGCCTTCGGCACGACGATCGCACACGGCTTCCTCACGATGTCACTGCTGTCGATCATGTCCTACGAGGTGATGCCGGTCATTGCCGGCACGACGATGGGCGTCAACTACGGCTTCGACAAGCTGCGCTTCATCTCGCCGGTCCGCTCAGGCAAGCGCGTCCGCGGCCGTTTCGTCCTGGCGGAAGCCAGGCTGCGCAAGCCCAACGAGTTGCAGTCGCGCACCAACGTGACGGTTGAGATCGAGGGCGAGGACAAGCCGGCGCTGGTCGCCGAGTGGCTTGGGTTGATCTATTTCGCGTAAGCTCGCGCCCGTCGTTGGCGGGCTTGACCCGGCAATCCATCACTGCTCAAAAGCTCTCCAAATCTCTCGCGGAGCACTCTCACCCTCTCCCCTTGTGGGAGAGGGTGGCTTCGCGGAACGCGAAGCCGGGTGAGGGGTCTCTCTCCGCGGACTCGCCTGTGGAGACAACCCCTCATCCGGCGCTTCGCGCCACCTTCTCCCACAAGGGGAGAAGGAAGAAGAAGCAGGAAGCTTACTCATGGCAATCAGGTTTGACGGACGCGTCGCTATCGTCACCGGCGCGGGCAATGGCCTCGGGCGGGCGCATGCGCTGGGATTGGCGAGCCGCGGCGCGAAAGTCGTGGTCAACGATTTCGGCGGCGCGCGCGACGGCAGCGGCGGTTCGCTCTCGCCCGCGGAAGCCGTGGTCGAGGAGATCCGGAAAGCCGGCGGCACCGCGATGGCCGACGGCGCCGACGTCTCTAACTTCGAGCAGGTCACCGCGATGGTCGAGCGCGCCACCAAGGAGTGGGGCAGCGTCGACCTGATGTGCGCCAATGCCGGCATTTTGCGCGACAAGTCGTTCGGCAAGATGGAGGCCGCCGATTTCCAGAAGGTGCTCGACGTGCACCTCGTCGGCACCTTCTATTGCTGCAAGGCGGCATGGGCCGGCATGCGCGACCGCAACTACGGCCGCATCGTGCTGACGACTTCGTCCTCCGGCCTCTACGGCAATTTCGGTCAGGCCAATTACGGCGCGGCGAAGTCCGGCATGGTCGGCCTGATGAACGTGCTCGCGGAAGAGGGCCGCAAGACCGACATCCGCGTCAACATCATCTCGCCGACGGCGGCGACCCGCATGACCGAAGAGCTGCTGCCGCCGCAGGCGCTGCAACTGATGAAGCCGAACGCGATCACACCCGCGGTCGAATACATGCTGAGCGAGGATGCGCCGACCCGCACCATCATGGGCGCCGGCGCCGGCTCCTTCGCGGTGATCAAGATTATCGAGAGCGAGGGCATCAACCTGCCGGAAGCTGAGTGGACGCCGGATGCGGTTGCGGCACATTTCGCCGAGATCAGCGACATGTCGAAGGCCAGGGCACTGACGGGCGCCTTCGAGCAGACGCAGAAATACGTGGCACAGGCGGCGGCGAGGGCGGGAATAAAGCTGTAGCTCTCCGGAGCTGCCTTACACTCCGCCGTCATGGCCGGGCTTGACCCGGCCACCCACGTGCCACAGCGCACGAGGAGAGACGTGGATGCCCGGGACAAGCCCGGGCATGACGACCTGTTTTGTGGCACGGTCTGGCCTAGAGTCGTGGCATGTCTGAAAGCTCAATCAACGTCGCCGTCATCGGCGCAGGGCCCGCCGGGCTGATGGCGGCCGAGGTGCTCGCGCAGGGCGCCGCTCGCGTCACCGTCTACGACGCAATGCCGTCTGCCGGCCGCAAATTCCTGATGGCAGGCCGCGGTGGACTCAATCTCACCCATAGCGAGCCGTTGCCGCAGTTTCTCGCGCGCTATCGCGAGGCGGCGCCGAAACTGAAAGCCGCCATCGACGCATTCCCGCCCGATGCCTTGCGCGATTGGAGCGAGGCGCTCGGCGAGCCGACATTTGTGGGGACAAGCGGCCGCGTGTTTCCGAAAGCGTTCAAAGCTTCGCCGCTGCTGCGTGCCTGGCTGCGCCGGCTCGATGCAGCGGGCGTGCAGTTCGCCCTTCGCCATCGCTGGATTGGCTGGGACAGTGAAGGGCGGCTACTATTTCAGACACCGGATGGCCCTTCCGCTGTTGCCGCCGACGCTGCCGTACTGGCGCTCGGCGGCGCTAGCTGGCCGCGGCTGGGCTCCGATGGCGGCTGGACGACAATCCTCGCCGACAAAGGCGTCGCGGTCGCGCCGCTACTGCCTGCGAACTGCGGCTTCACCGTCGCCTGGTCCGATGTCTTCCGCTCGCGCTTCGAAGGTCAGCCACTCAAGAGCATTGCGCTGAGCTTTGGCCCGCACAGCCTGCGCGGTGAGGCGATCGTCACGCGGGCCGGCATCGAGGGTGGGGCGATCTATGCATTGTCGGCGGAGCTGCGCGAGGCGATTATCGCGAAGGGTGAGGCGGTCTTGCACGTCGCGTTGCGTCCGGATGTCGATCAGGCCGAACTCGTCAAGCGCCTGTCAGCGTCGCGTGGCAAGCAATCGTTCTCCAACTTCCTGCGCAAGGCCGCGCAGCTTTCTCCGGTCGCGGTCGGGCTGCTGCAGGAAGCCGCTATCCAGGCAGGCGAGTCGTTGTCGGGTATGCCGCCTGAGCGGTTGGCAGAGCTCATCAACGCCGTGCCCGTCATGCTCACAGGCGTCGCACCAATTGTGCGCGCGATATCGAGCGCCGGCGGCATTTGCTTTGACGAGCTCGATGCCGACTTCATGATCCGCAAGCTGCCCGGCGTATTCGCTGCCGGTGAGATGCTGGATTGGGAGGCACCGACCGGCGGTTATCTGCTGCAGGGCTCGTTCGCGACCGGTGTTGCCGCAGGAAGGGGTGTGCTGAAGTGGCTTGTGGAGCGGGGACCACTATTGTGAATCGCAAAGTCTTGGTGCAGCATTTGAGCTGCGTCAAGGTTGTAGCGTGAAGCCGTGTCAGTTTTTGCTAGAAGTTGGATTCGGCGCTGAGGGTAGGCCAGCATAGCCGCGCGACGATGCTAGGCAACCTTGGACCCGGCCGGCGCGACCTTCATTGGCTCTAAACGGGATATGAGAAACCGGCACTCACATGGCCGACCAATCTCCTGAACCCTCTCGTCGGCACTGGGCACGGGCGGCGCTTCTGTTGCTCCTCGTGATCCCATTCCTTCCGGAGCTTGCCATTTGTGCAGTCGCCGCGCTGGCGTATTTCACGGGCTGCCGGGTCGATCAGGAATCTCCCTGCATCGTAAGTTCTTTGCCCGCCAGCGAGGTCATCGACTGGGCGCTGTGGCTCGGAGGTGTCGACATCGTCGGCTCCGCGGCGCGCCGGTCCTATTTCCATCTCATCCTGGGGGCCTGGCTGTTCGTCTGCTATGTCGTGTTGATCTTCGCCTGGACGCGCCTGCAAACCCGGCTCGTCATCGGCGCGGCCATCACTCTGGTTCTTGCCGTGCTGCCGTATTGGGCCCCGCTGTGGACCGTCAGGATGTTCGCGGACGAGAGGCTTTGCAAGCCGCAGAGTACCGGCTGCCCGCTTTTTGGCAAAAAAGTCGAGAAAGCCTTTGCGGCGCTCAACATGCAGGATTTGCCTGCCCACGACTCTGGACCGCTTCTGGCTCTCGGAATGTTTGTCGCCTTTGCGGTGTTTGTTGCCGCGAGAGCGGGCTTTGTCGCGAGGCGTGAGGGCCGCTCCCGCTCTTCTCGGTGAGGTTGCAGCTTCCGGCAAAAGGTTGTATCGTGCCTGTTTTCAGGCATTGAGCTGGGGGCAGCGACATGCGCAATTTGTTTTTTTTGATTTCCTGCCGCTGGATTGCGGCGGCATCATGCGTGGCGGTTCTGAGCGCTCAGGCGGCCTCTGCGCAGCCCCTTGGTGGCGACACCGCCGACTACGTGACGGGAAGCTTTGCGACGTGGGTTGCTCGATACTACGCACCTTACGCAATCCAGGCAGCAGCAGCCTACACCGATGTCGACAGGTTTAATGCGACGCGCCGTCCCTCCGGGCTGCCCGCACTCGATGGCTCCGACGTCAAGCTCGCGGTGGCCGCGATACCGACCGACGACCCGAAGATAATTCAAGCTGCGACAAAGTATCTCCAATCCTGGCAATATCAATTCGGCAGCGAAGGCTATCTGACCTGCTTCGAAGCGGATCCCGATTGCCTCAAGGCAATCAGCAAGGACCGTTGGACTTTGCCGATCTCCGGCGGGCCAACGTTTCAAGTCTGGGCCCGTACGCGGGCAACCCGGAAGGAGGGAGCTGCCTGTAGCGAGGTCAGTATCGCTTTTCGCGGGAGCACGCCCTCAACCGCCGATTGGATCACCAACCTGGACCCCGTGACCGGATACGTTGCCGATGACCATTATCGTCAACTGCGACGTAACATCGATGCCATCATCAAGAAGATAACCGCGCTCGAATGCTACAGGAAGGCGCGGAACCCACAGATCGTATCGGTCGGACATTCGCTAGGCGCCGGGCTGGCACAATTTTCGGCACTCGCCAACAATCCGGCCCGTCCGCGGATCGTCAAGGTCTTTGCATTCGATGCATCCCCGGTCGTGGGCGTATCCTACGTCGATAAGCGTATCCGAAAGCAAAATGCCTACGCCGAAATCGATCAAGTCTATCAGAGCGGGGAGGCGCTCGAGCTGTTGCGACCGAAAAAGCCGTCATCGGCTTGTGTGCGGACCGTTGTTTTCAACGCACTGCTTCCTGCAGGCGCCGCGACACTGCACAATATGCCCGCGCTTGCGCGCGAAATGGTTCGGATGACATACGGTCGAAATGGGCAACAGCTGGACTATCAGATTCCAGACCGGCTTCCTCGTTGTCCAAGTACTTATGTTGCGCCAGAGACGGATGAAGACGCCACTTCGCCACTCGCGGCGTCTCTCGACCGAATGAGAGTCGATCGAACCTACCGTGGCTTCCCAGGCAGTCTCTATGCCATGGGGGTCGATTCAACGTCAGGCACAGACGTAAAGCGCCCGATTGTCAGGCAGGGACGAACGAGCGACATGAAGAGATTGAGAGTGACAAGGGCAAGTCCACTTCATGCGCGAGCGTTGACCGTGGACGCCCCAACGCTCGCCAAGTTTGACTGAGCCTGCCTACCGCAGCTTCCCCCGTGCCGCGACCGGCAGCGTGCCGATGATCTCCTCGCCGCGCACCATCACCACCTCGTCCATCATGTTGACGACGACGCAGACGTGGTTCGGCACGATGCGCACGACGTCGCCGACATTCGGCCGCGTGTTGCTGCGGGAGAGGTCGAGAAAGCCGTGCTCCTCGGCGAAGCGCGCGATCCTGGCTTCGGGATGCTCCAGGATCAGGCCGTGGCCGTCGAGCCCGCCGGTGTCCGACGTCAGCGTCTTCGAGCCGGCGTCGAGGATGCCGCGCTCGGGCGCGGCGCGGCTCACCACTGTCGAATAGATGTGCAGCGCGCAGTCGTCCCAGGTGGCGACGCCGGCCGCGACCTGCATGCGGTCGTTGTAGATATAGGTGCCGAAGCGATGTTCGGTGCCGCCCTTGAGCTTGCCGAGGTTGACGAGGTTCGGCGTGCCTCCGGTGGAGACGATGGTGGCGTCGAGTCCGTGGGCGCGGACGCCGGCAAGCGCCTCGTCATAGAATTTCTGCGCGTCGGCCCAGCCGGTCTCGGTCGGATACATCATGAAGCCCGCGAATTGCAGCCCCTTGGATGCGGCGATCTCGCGCGCGAGCGCAATCGCTTCGGCCGGCGTCTCGACGCCGGCGCGCTTGCGCCCCGTATCGCATTCGACGACGACAGAGAGCGGGCGTCCCGAGGCTGCGGCCGCCTTGGGCAGGCCGGTCACCACGGTCGAATTGTCGGCGGCCACCGTCATGTTGGCCTTCGCTTGCAGTGCGCCGAGCCGCGCCATCTTCTCTTCGCCCAGCAGATTGTAGCTGATCAGGATATCGTCGATGCCGGCATTGGCCATGATCTCGGCCTCGCCGAGTTTCTGGCAGGTGATGCCTTTGGCGCCGCCTGCGACCTGCATCTTCGCGATCGTCGGGTTCTTGTGCGTCTTGATGTGCGGCCGGTTAGCGATTCCGGCGTCATCGCAGGCTTTTTGAATCCGCGCGATGTTGCGCTCGACCCTGTCCATGTCGATGACGGCGCAAGGCGTGCCGTATTCGCGGGCGATTTTGGCGGCAAGAGTCGTTGTCATGGGAGAGTCTCTTCGTTGGCGCGCATTCTGATCGCAAAACCGGTGCCCACTTTTGCGGAATGCGCGCTAGGCCTGTTCAATCTCTTCGCGGAGCATTTCCAGTTCGAGCCAGCGGTTCTCGGCAGCCGAAAGCTCTTCATGTGCCTTGGCGATCGCTGCCGACGTGTCGTCGAATTTCTTACGATCCTTGGCATAGAGATTGGGATCGTCCAGCACGCGCTGCAGCTTGGCGATGTCGGCGTGAAGCGTCTCGACCTTCCTCGGGAGGGTTTCGAGCGCGTGCTTCTCGTTAAAACTCAGGCGCCGTTTTGGCGCGGCAGCGGGAGCTGTGGGCCGATCCTCTTTCTTCTCCGCAGCCGGCTGCGCCTTCGCCGTCTCGCGCGTGAGGTCGGCGCCGCGTTGCGTCAGCATGTCACTGTAGCCGCCGGCATATTCGATCCACTTGCTGTTGCCCTCGGGCGCGATCACTGAGGTGACGACGCGGTCGAGGAAGTCGCGGTCGTGGCTGATCAGGATGACCGTGCCCTCGTAGTCGCCGAGCATGTCTTCGAGCACGTCGAGCGTTTCGAGGTCGAGATCGTTGGTCGGCTCGTCCAGCACCAGCAGGTTCGATGGTTTCGCCAGCGCGCGCGCCAGCATCAGCCGGCCGCGCTCGCCGCCCGAGAGCACTTCCAGTGGCGTGCCGCGCTGCTCCTGCGCGAATAGAAAATCCTTCATGTAGCCGACGACGTGCTTGGCTTTGCCGCCGACCATGATCTGGTCGCCGCGGCCGCCGGTCAGGGCCTCCGCCAACGTCGTTTTGGGATCGAGGCTCTCGCGGTGCTGGTCGAGCGTTGCCATCTCCAGATTGGCGCCGAGCCGCACGGTGCCGGAGTCCGGCTCCGCCGCGCCGGTCAAAAGATTGACCAGCGTGGTCTTGCCGGCGCCGTTTGGCCCGATGATGCCGAGCCGGTCGCCACGCTGGATGCGGGTCGAGAAATTGTCGACGATCATGCGCTCGCCAAAGGCCTTGGTGACGCCCTTCGCCTCGATCACCAGCTTACCGGATTGCTCCGCTTCGGCGGCTGCGAGATTGGCGCTGCCGGCGGTGCCGCGATAGTCGCGCCGCTGGTCGCGCAGCGCGTGCAGATTGCCGAGCCGCTTGACGTTGCGCTTGCGCCGGCCGGAGACGCCGTGGCGCAGCCAGTGCTCCTCGTCGACGATCTTGCGGTCGAGCTTGTGCTGGTCGCGCTCTTCCTCCGCCAGCACCTCGTCGCGCCAGGCTTCGAACGCGGCAAAGCCACGGTCGATCTGCTTGATCCTGCCGCGATCTAGCCAGGCGGTCGAGCGGGAGAGATTGGTGAGGAAGCGGCGGTCGTGGCTGATCAAGACCAGCGCGCTGCGGCGGCTGTCGAGCTCCTTTTCCAGCCACTCGATCGTGGAAAGATCCAGATGGTTGGTCGGCTCGTCCAACAATAAAATGTCTGGAGAGGGCGCCAGCACGCACGCCAGCGCCGCGCGGCGGGCCTCGCCGCCGGAGAGGTTTGCGGGATTCTCGTTGCCGGTTAGCCCAAGCTGCTCCAGCAGATAGTGGGCCTGGTGCTGGTCGTCGCCGGGCGCAAGCCCCGCCTCGACATAGGCGAGCGTGGTCTTGTGGTCGCCGAAGTCCGGCTCCTGTGGCAAATAGCGAACCGTCGACCCTGGCTGAACGAAGCGCGTGCCACCGTCGGCTTCGACGATGCCGGCCGCGATCTTCAGCAGCGTCGATTTGCCCGAGCCGTTGCGGCCGATCAGGCAGACCCGCTCGCCAGTTGCGACGTTGAGCTCGACGCCGCTCAGCAGCGGCGTGCCGCCAAACGTCAGCTTGATGTCTTTCAGTTGAATCAGCGGCGGCGCCATCGTCAGCCCTGACTCGTTGCAGCCTGATCGGCGCGGCGGCGCTGGATCCGGCGCAGCGTCTGGTCGAGCGCCGAAAGAAATGCCGAGCGGTCGCGCGGCGCGAACGATCTCGGGCCGCCGGTCACTTCGCCCGCCGAGCGCAAATCTGTCATCAAATTGCGCACCGCGAGCGTCATGCCGATCGACTGTTCCGTGAATGGCTTGCCGTTCGGCGCGATCACGTCGGCGCCCGCCTTTACGCAGCGGCTGGCGAGCGGAATGTCAGAGGTGACGACGACGTCACCGGGACCGGCACGCTCCGCGATCCAGTCGTCGGCGGCATCCATGCCGGCACCGGCGGCGATGCGCTCGATCAGGGGATCGGGGGGTACGCGAATGAAATTCCCCGCAACCACGCTGACGGGCAAGCCGTGCCGGCTGGCGACGCGATAGATCTCATCCTTCACGGGACAGGCGTCGGCGTCGACATAGATGCGGGTGGTGTTCGGGGTGTCAGCCATCGGCGGCGTGGTACCCCATTCGGGCCGCAAAGGCGAGGGGGATTGACCGCGGTTCCTCAAGGCCTACCATCGGCCCGAAACAACAAGAATATTGGGAAGGCCGACCATGCCGAACCGGCTCGAAACCTACCGTGTCGAGGCCTGCAACACCGCCAAGCAATCCGAGAACAAGATGCATGACGACACGGTGGCGCGCCGCTTCGGCTTTTCCGGCGGGCTGGTTCCGGGCGTCGATGTCTTTCGCCTATATGATGCACGTGCCGGTGGCGCGGTGGGGCCGCGATTTCCTCACGCGCGGGCGGATCGAGGGGCGCTTCGTCAAGCCGGTCTATGACGGCGAGACCGCTGACGTCGATGCGACCGAGCACAATGGCGAGTTGACGATCGAGGTGTTCAGCCGCGGTGAGCTCTGCGCCATGGGGACGGCGGCGCTGCCGGCGGCAGCGCCCGCGGTTTCATTGAGCGATTTCGTCGAAGTCCCCGCGGCTGCCGAGCGCAAGCCGGTCAGCCCGGCGACTTTCGAAACCGGCAAATGGTTGGGCACAGAGCCACGCCGCTGGGCCGGTCAGGCGGCGGCCGACTATCTCGCCGACATCAGGGAGACCGATCCGATCTTCGCGCGCGAGGGGCTTGGCCATCCCGGCCTGATCCAGCGGGTCATGAACCGCGTGCTGGTCGACAACACCATTCTCGGGCCGTGGATTCATGTAGGCAGCCGCATGCAGTTGCTCGCAGCCGGCCGTGCCGGTGACGAGATCACGGCGCGGGCAAAAGTCACCGCGAACTACGAGAAGAAAGTCCACCGCTTCGTCGAGCTCGACGCATTGGTGGTTGCCAACGGCACGACGCCGCTGGCGCATTGCCAGCACATCGCGATCTACCAGCCGCGCGAGCAGGCGGCGGCGTAACGTGAGAGGGGCGGGCGGCTTCCCCAAATCACAATGTCATGCCCCGCGAAGGCGGGGTATCCAGTACGCCGCGGCCTCTCGGTTTAGCCGCGCCGTCTCGGAGTACCGGATCGCCCGCCTTCGCGGGCGATGACAGCGAGGGTTAGGAGGCCGCGAGCGACCCTCACACCGCCCCCTTCGCGTCCTGGATTGCGCGCCAGACGCGCTCCGGGGTCAACGGCATGTCGATGTGCTTGATGCCGTAGTCGGAGAGTGCATCGACCACCGCATTCACCACCGTCGACATGCTGCCGGCGCAGCCGGCTTCGCCGCAGCCCTTGGTGCCCAAGGGGTTGCTCTTGGCCGGCACGGGGTGGTCGCCGACCGTCATGTTTGGCACGTCCTCCGCGCGCGGCAGCGCGTAGTCCATCAGCGAGCCCGTGATCGGCTGGCCGCTCTCGTCATAACGGATCTGCTCCATCAGCGCCTGGCCGATGCCCTGGACGACGCCGCCATGGAGCTGGCCCGCGACCAGCATCGGGTTGATCACCGTGCCGAAATCGTTCACGGCGCTGTAGCGCACGATCTGAACCACGCCGGTGTCCGGATCGATCTCGACCTCGGCGACGTGGCAGCCGTTCGGGAAGGCCGACGGCACCGGCTCGCTGGTGTGATCGACGTCGAGCGTATCGGGCACGCCGTCCGGCACCTTGCCGTCATGCAGGCGCTTGGCGAGCTCCATGATGTCGATGCTGCGATCGGTGCCGGCGATGGTGAAGCTGCCGCCTTCGAACTCGATGTCGGCTTCGGACGCTTCCATCATATGCGCCGCGGCGCGCTTGCCCTTCTCGATCACGAGCTTGGAAGCCTCCACGATCGCCATGCCGGTCGCGGTGATCGAGCGCGAGCCGCCGGTGCCGTTGCCGGTGTGGACGATGTCGCTGTCGCCCTGCACCAGCTTGACGCTCTCGAAGGGCACGCCGAGCTGCGCGCACAGCACCTGCGCGAACGGGGTCGCATGACCCTGGCCGTAATCGAGCGTACCGGTGATGAGCTGCACGCTGCCATCAGGGTCGAACACGATCTTGCCGAGCTCGGCGCTCGGCGGCGCGGTGACCTCGAGATAGGAGCCGACCGCGATGCCGCGCAGCTTGCCGGCCTTCTTGCTCTCCTTCTTGCGCTTGGCGAAATTCTCATGGTCGGAGATTTCGAGCGCCTTGTTGAACACCGCCTGGAAGTCGCCGCTGTCATAGGTGACGCCGGAGGAGGCCGGGAACGGCATCTGGTTCGGCTTGATGAAGTTGCGCTTGCGCAGGGTCAGCCGGTTGATGCCCATTTCGTCGGCGGCACGGTCGATCAGCCGCTCCATGTAATAGTTCGCCTCGGGCCGGCCGGCACCGCGATACGCGCCCATCAGTGTGGTGTTGGTCAAGACCGTCTTGATGTCGATGCCCATCAGCGGCGTGCGATAGACGCTGGAAAAGTTCTTGCCGGTGTTGAGCGAGAGCGGGCCGGGTGCAACGCCGGTGATGTAGGCGCCGAGATTGCCGTAGCCTTCGAGCTTGGCCGCCAAGAAATGTCCCTCGGCATCGAGCGCAAGCTCGGCATGGATCTTTTGGGCGCGGCCATGGCTGTCGGACAGGAAGCTGGTCGAGCGCTCGTCGAGCCACTTCACCGGGCGACCAAGTGCCTTCGCCGCGTACAGGATGCACATGTATTCGGGATAGTTGATGTTCTTCATCCCGAAGGAGCCGCCGACATTGGCGGTGAGAATGCGCACCTTCTCGTTCGGCACTTTCAGGTTCTTGGCGAGATTGGCGCGGTTGCCCGCCACCCCCTGCGTCGGCACCTGGAGAGTGTAGCGCTCGGCCTTCTTGTCATAGGAGGCAAGTCCCACGCGCGGCTCCATCGACACCACGGCGACACGGGTGTTCTCGATGTCGACCCTGGTCACATGGGCGGCGCTGGCGAAGGCGGCGTCGACCTTGTCCATGTCGCCATAGTGATAGTCGAGCGCGACATTGTTCGGGATGTGATCATAGAGTTGCGGCGCGCCCGGCTTGGCGGCTTCCTCAGGATCAGTCACGGCCGGCAGCGGGTCGATGTCGACTTCGACGGCCTCGGCCGCATCGCGCGCCTGGGCCAACGTCTCCGCCACCACGAAGGCGATGGGATCGCCGACGAAGCGGACCTTGTCGGTCGCCAGCGGCTGGCGGTTGGTCTGGAGCAGGGGCGAGCCGTCACGGCTCTTCAGCGGCAGGCCGCAGGTGAAGGGACCATAGCCGGCGGCATCGAGGTCGGTTCCGGTCCATACCCCCAGCACGCCCGGCAGCGCCTTGGCGGCGTCGGTGTTGATGCCGCGAATGACGCCATGGGCATGGGTCGAGCGGACGACCACGGCATGGGCTTGGCCGGGCAGGTTGAAATCGTCGGTGTAGCGGCCCTTGCCGCGCACCAGGGTGTCGTCCTCCTTGCGGCGGACCGGCTGCCCGACGCCATATTTTTGCAGCGCGATAGCGTTTTCGAGCGTGGATGATTTGGTGTGTTCTTGCATGGAAATGACCTGAAAAGCCGGCAATTGCGCGTTTTGTGGGCGCTTCGGGGACCGGATCCCTTCAAATAACCCACCGACCCGTTCACGACAACGCACGAATGGGCATGGTCCCATGTGATGCGTTGTTGCGCAGGCCTGCCGCGCTGCTAATGTTTCAGGCGAAAAAGCAATTCCAGATCGGCCCAACCGGCCGCGGAAAGACAGTTTGTATGAATGACCACACGCGGCTCCGCGATGGCCATGTGCCGCACGGTGAGCTCGAGGGGTCGATGGCGGCGGTGGCATTCGCCGCCGAACCGGCCGTCCCCGCGCAGGCGGCGGGAACCGGCGTCTATGCGGCGCTGGACCTCGGCACCAACAATTGCAGGCTCCTGATCGCCTGTCCGACCGACGACGGCTTTCGCGTGGTCGATTCCTTCTCGCGCATCATCCGGCTCGGCGAGGGGGTCTCGGCGACCGGCTGCATCAGCGAGGCCGCGATCGAGCGCGCCATCGTGGCGCTCAGCATCTGCCGGGACAAGATCAATCTGCGGAAAGCGCGGCGGCTGCGGCTGATCGCCACCGAAGCCTGTCGCGCGGCCTCGAACGCGGAAGGCTTTCGCAGCCGCGTCGCGGCCGAGACCGGGATCGAGCTCGAGGTGATCAACCGCGAGACCGAGGCTGCACTCGCCGTGCTCGGCTGCGCGCCGCTTGTCGACCAGAGAGGACGTGGTGCGATCCTGTTCGACATCGGCGGCGGCTCGACCGAGCTGGTGCGCATTGAGCGCGATCCGACGGGGGAGGATCCGGAGCCGCGGATAAAGGGCTGGATGTCGATCCCACTCGGCGTGGTCACGCTCGCCGAGCAGTTCGGCGGCCGTAACGTGACGCCGGAGATTTATGCCGCGATGGAGCAGGAGGTCGCGAATCATGTCGCGCCGTTTGCCGAGGAGCATGGCCGCGATCTCGCCGACACGCATCTCTTGGGTACGTCAGGCACCGTGACGACGCTTGCCGGCATTCATCTCAACCTCGTGCGATATGACCGCCGCCGCATCGACAGCATCTGGATGAACGATACCGACATCACCGCGACCATCAGCAAGCTGCTCGGCATGAGCTACGAGGAGCGCGCGGCCAACAGCTGTATCAGCTTCGAGCGCGCCGATCTCGTGCTCGCCGGCTGCGCCATTCTCGACGCGATCCGCCGCGCCTTTCCACTGCCGCGCCTGCGCGTCGCCGACCGGGGCCTGCGCGAGGGCATGCTGGTCGAGATGATGCGCGAGGACGGCGCGCTCAGGAGCTGGTGAGATGGCCAAGGACACCACCGGCCGCTTGCACGTCCAGGTCAAGACCGGCGGCAAGCGCAAATTGTCGTCAAAGCTCTGGCTGGAACGGCAGCTCAACGATCCCTATGTCGTCAAGGCCAAGGCGCTGGGCTATCGCTCGCGCGCGGCGTTCAAGCTGCTCGAGATCGACGACAAGTTTCGCCTGCTGAAGCCTGGCATGGCCGTGGTCGACCTCGGCGCGGCGCCCGGCGGCTGGAGCCAGATCGCGGCCAAGCGCGTCGGTTCCGTCGACGGCAAGGGCAAGGTCGTCGCGATCGATCTGTTGGAGATGCCGGAGATTCCCGGCGTCGAGTTCGCGCAGCTCGATTTCATGAGCAATGACGCACCGGACAAGCTCAACGCCATGCTCGGCGGCGGCGCCGACGTCGTGATGTCCGACATGGCCGCCAACACCACCGGCCATCGCAAGACCGACCAGCTCCGCATCGTCGGCCTGATCGAGACCGCAGCTGCCTTTGCCTGCGACGTGCTGAAGCCGGGCGGGGCGTTTCTGGCCAAGACTTTCCAGAGCGGCGCCGACGCCGAACTGCTCGCCCAGCTCAAGCGCGATTTTGCGACGGTGCGCCACGTCAAGCCTGCCGCCAGCCGGCAGGACTCGTCGGAGCGTTACGTGCTCGCGACGGGATTCCGGGGCGGCTCGCAATGACGCGGTGGGGCACTACCCCAGCCGCTGATCCCGCGCGTCCTGGGTATCCTCCGTCGCCGTCTTGACGGCGGCACTCGCCGCGCTCTTCGCCGCACCCTTGCGGCTCGCGATCTCCACCGCCTTGCGGCCGGAGATCTCGTGGCCGGCGTCGTCCGGCATCTGCCAGAAGAACCAGCTCGATGCCGCCGAGGTCAGCGCGACCACGACGAAGGCCGGCGCGAACACGGTGGCGTTGAGCTCGCTGACGTGGCTGAGCCACATCGTCGTCTCCACCGACGCGGCGCCGACGGCGACGCCGGCGGAGACCGCGAGCTGCTGGTTGACACTGACGAGCGTGGTGGCGCGGCTCATCTGCGCGGTCTCGACCTCTGCATAGGCAACCGTATTGATCGCGGTGAACTCGAGCGAACGGAAGAAGCCGCCCACCACCAGGATGATCATGATGATGAGCAGCGGCGTCGTCACCGTGAAGAGCGCACAGGCGGCGAGGAAAACCGCGCTGATGATCGCGTTCACCGTCATCAGGTTGCGGAAGCCGAAGGCGCGGATGATGCGCGCGGCGAGCGCCTTCATGCCCATGGCGCCGAGCGAAGAGCCAAACGTGACGAGGCCGGACTTGAACGGCGACAGGCCGAAGCCGATCTGCATCAGCAGCGGCAACAGGAACGGCAGCGCGCCGATGCCGAGCCGGAACAGGAAACCGCCCAAAATGGCCGCGCGCAGTGTCGGCAGCTTCAGCAGCGTAAAGTCCAGCACTGGCGATCCCGTCCGCCGGGCGTGAAGGACATACAGCGTCATCGAGATCGATCCACCCGCGACCAGGGCGACGATCGTGCTCCACGGCAACAGATTGAGGCCGGCAACCGACAGCCCGAACGCGATGCCGGCGAGCCCGATTCCCGCGAGCACCATGCCGTAGAGATCGAACGGCTCTCGTTCCTCGCTCTTGATCGGATCGATGAAACGGAGCGCCATGAAGATGCCGAGCAGCCCGATCGGGATGTTGATCAGGAAGATCCAGTGCCAGGACGCGTAGGTGGTGATGAAGCCGCCGAGCGGCGGCCCGATCACGGGACCGATGAGGGCAGGGACCGTCACCCAGGCCATGGCATTGACCAGCGCGCTCTTGTCGACCGAGCGCAGCAGCACGAGGCGTCCGACCGGGGTCATCATCGCCCCGCCCATGCCCTGGAGGATGCGTGCGAACACGAAATCGGTGACCGACGTCGAGAGCGCGCAGCCGACCGAGCCGACCATGAACACGCCGACTGCGATCGCGAACACCATCCGCGCGCCGAACCTGTCGGCGGTCCAGCCGCTCGCCGGGATGAACACCGCGAGCGACAGCAGATAGGAGGTGATCGCGAGCTTGAGCGTCAGCGGACTGGTACCGATGTCGGCCGCAATCGCCGGCAGCGAGGTGGCGATCACCGTCGAGTCCATGTTCTCCATGAACAGGGCGGTGGCCACGATCAGCGGAATGACGCGTTGCTTGTCGAGCATGACAGATTGGTAATGGAAATCAGAAGGAAGGGTGGAGTCGCGGCTTATCACCGCCACTGAGCCGGGACCATTGTGGATCGATGCATAGCACCTAAATCCTGCGTAACAACGGTGTGACCCCAAAGCGGTTGCACCGGATGCCGGAGATCCCATGATGATCTACATCCTTGCCACGCTTCTGCCGCCGATCGGGCTGCTCCTGAACGGGCAGCCGTTTTCGGCGATCTTCAACCTCGCGCTGTGCGTCGTCTGTTTGATCTTCGGCCTGGTCTTCCACGTCCTGCTGCTGGTGCCGTCGGCCCATGCCCTCATCGCGGTGCACATGAAGCGGGAGGATCGGCGGCACCGGGAGGTCGTCGACGCGATCCGCCGGCACGGCCCGCCGCCGGGCTATCCGCGCTGAATTTGCCTAAAAAGCCTGTGCATGGCTGGCCAGCGGTCCGAATTGCTTTGATTCGTCATCCGGCCGTGCTATCGACCCGCGTCAACCCCACCGATGGGCTCCGATTCGACGGCACTGCTGCAAGGCAGGCCGAGGGCGGCGCTCATCCATAGCTATTTGCGGCATGGCCGCAGGAAGGAGTTGGCATATGGCCACGGTGCAACTTCAAGGCATCCGCGAAGCCTTTACGTTCGACGACGTGCTGTTGAAGCCGGGCCTGTCGGACGTCATGCCGGGCGAAGTCGACATCCGCTCCCGCGTCACTCGCGCCATTCCGCTCAACATCCCGATCATGGCGTCCGCCATGGACACGGTCACCGAAGCCCGCATGGCGATCGCCATGGCGCAGGCAGGCGGCATCGGCGTCATCCATCGCAATTTCGACCCGGAAGGGCAGGCCGCCCAGGTCCGGCAGGTCAAGCGATACGAGTCGGGCATGGTGGTGAACCCGCTCACCATCAGCCCCGATGCTACGCTTGACGATGCGCTGAAGCTGATGAGCGATCACGGCATCTCCGGCATTCCCGTCGTCACCGGCGCAGGCAAGTCGACGCCGGGCAAGCTGGTCGGCATCCTCACCAACCGCGACGTGCGGTTCGCGACCGACCGCCAGCAAAAAGTCTCCGAGCTGATGACGCACGAAGGTCTCGTCACCGTGCGTGAGAATGTCAGCCAGGACGAGGCGAGGCGGATGCTGCACCAGCATCGCATCGAAAAGCTGCTCGTCGTCGACGACCAGTATCGCTGCGTCGGCCTGATCACCGTGAAGGACATGGAGAAGGCGGTCGCCCATCCGCTCGCCTGCAAGGACGCGCAGGGCCGCCTGCGGGTCGCCGCCGCCACCACCGTCGGCGATACCGGCTTCGAGCGCACCGAGCGGCTGATCGATGCCGGCGTCGACCTCGTCGTCGTCGACACCGCGCACGGCCATTCCCGTCACGTGCTTCACGCCGTGAACCGCATCAAGCGCCTGTCCAATTCGGTGCAGGTCGTCGCCGGCAACGTCGCGACAGCTGAGGGTACGCAGGCGCTGATCGATTCGGGCGCCGATTGCATCAAGGTCGGCATCGGCCCGGGCTCGATCTGCACCACGCGCATCGTTGCCGGCGTCGGCGTGCCGCAGCTCACCGCGATCATGGATGCGGTGGAAGCGGCAAAGAAGTCGGACATCCCCGTGATCGCCGACGGCGGCATCAAGTTCTCCGGCGACCTCGCCAAGGCGCTCGCCGCCGGCGCTGACATCGCCATGGTCGGCTCGCTGCTGGCCGGCACCGACGAGACGCCCGGCGAGGTGTTCTTGTGGCAGGGCCGCTCCTACAAGGCCTATCGCGGCATGGGTTCCGTCGGCGCGATGGCGCGCGGATCGGCCGACCGCTACTTCCAGCAGGACATCAAGGACACGCTCAAGCTCGTGCCCGAAGGCATCGAGGGCCAGGTGCCCTACAAGGGCCCGGTCGGCAACGTCATGCATCAGCTCGCCGGCGGCTTGCGTGCCGCGATGGGCTATGTCGGTGCCCGCGACCTCAACGAGCTGCATTCCAAGTCGCAGTTCGTCCGCATCACCGGCGCCGGCCTGCGCGAGAGCCACGTCCACGACGTGACCATCACACGCGAAAGCCCGAACTATCCGGGCGGGGGCTAGCCCCCGCTCTCTCCTTCGTCATGGCCGGGCTCGACCCGGCCATCCACGTCTGGCGTCTCGCCGTTTGGCTCGTGGATGCCCGGGTCAAGCCCGGGCACGACGGTGGAGAATGAGGTGTCAGCTTTCTCAAACTCGCCAGTCGACAAACGCGCGACAGCGCGTTCCCCCGCTTTTATATTGACGCGCTCCGCTCCCTCCGCTTCGCTCGCGCCGACGAAGAAACTCCGGAGGAAGCCATCATGTCCCAAGGCAAACGCATCGTTCTCGCCGCACGTCCCGTCGGTGAGCCAAAGCCGTCTGATTTCCGTATCGAGGAATTCGCAGTGCCGACGCCTGGGCAGGGCGAAGTCCTGCTGCGCACCATCTGGCTCTCGCTCGATCCCTATATGCGCGGTCGCATGAGCGACGGTCCGTCCTACGCGACGCCGGTGCCGGTGAACGGCGTGATGGAAGCCGGCACGGTCTGCGAGGTGATCGCCTCCAACAATCCGAACTTCGCCAAGGGCGACATCGTGCTTTCGCGCGCGGGCTGGCAGACCCATGCGATCTCGGACGGCAAGGGGCTCGCGAAGGTCGATCCGAAACTTGCGCCGATCTCGACGGCCGTTGGCGTGCTGGGCATGCCCGGCATGACGGCGTATACGGGCCTGCTCGACATCGGCAAGCCCCAACCCGGCGAAACCGTCGTCGTTGCCGGTGCCTCCGGCGCGGTCGGTTCTGCCGTGGGCCAGATCGCCAAGATCAAGGGCGCACGCGCGGTCGGCATCGCCGGCGGCAAGGACAAGTGCGACTACGTGGTGAAGGAGCTCGGTTTCGACGCCTGTCTCGATCACCGCGATCCCGACCTCGCGGCGAAGCTGAAGGACGCCTGTCCGAAGGGCATCGACGTCTATTTCGAGAATGTCGGCGGCGCGGTGTTCGAGGCGGTGTTCCCGCTGCTCAATCAGTTTGCGCGCGTGCCGGTCTGCGGCTTGATCGCCCATTACAACGACACCGAGGCCAAGCCGCCGAAATGGGCCGCCAGCATGATGCGCGCGACCCTGACCAAGCGGCTGACCTTCCGCGGCTTCATCGTCTCTGACTTCGCCGCTCGCCATGGCGACTTCCTGCGCGACATGTCGGGCTGGGTCCGCGACGGCAAGGTGAAATACAAGGAGTTCGTCACCGAGGGCCTGGAGAGCGCGCCCGGTGCCTTCGTGGGCCTGTTGAAGGGCGCCAATTTCGGCAAGCAGCTGGTCCGGGTCGGGCCGGACAAGGCCTAGTTGCACCTGGGCCACTCTCCGGACGGAGATGGTTAACAGGAGTCACCGATCGGCCACACCTGCCCGCAAAAGCCGCAGGTGTGACCGTCGGTTCATTGACGGGCCGGCGAAGGCATTGAATCATTGCGCATATTTCAGGTGCGATGATGTTTGAGATCGGTATTTTCTGCGTAATCCTGCTGGCTGCCGGCTATTGGGCGACCATGTTCGTCATGGGCCGTCGCGACGACGTCATCCATGGCAAGTTCGTTCACGCCGACGAGGGGCTCGCGGCGATGGCGGCGCCGCCGTCCTTTCCGAAGCGCCCGGTCCGTGCTGTGCAGCCCGCCAGGGAGACGGCGAAGCCCGTGGACAGCGCGGCCCTGCAATCGTTGCTCGCAGCGATTCAGCAGGATTTGAAGAACGTCGCGTAAGCCGCACAGTCAGACGCTGCCGCGCTCGACAAGGAAGAGTTCGACCGCAAGCCGCTGTTCGGCCGGCGGCGCACCGGCAAGGCGCGCCAGAAGCAATTCGCCCGCTGTATGCCCCACGGCCGCCGCATCGAAGGAGATGGTGGTGAGACCGGGCGTGATCTGATCCGCCACGTCGTTGTCGCCGAAGCCGAGCAGCGCAAGGTCGCGCGGGACCGACAGGCCGCGGGCGCGGGCCTCGATCAGCGCGCCGGTCGCGAGCAGATCGTTGGCGCAGAACACGGCATCGACGCGGTCGCCGCGGTCGAGCAGCGCGGTGAAGGCGGCGCGGCCATCGACGAGCCCCGTGATTTCGCCGACGCCGATCTCGTGGATGATCTCGAGCCCGAGCTCTGCCGCTGCCGCGCGAAAACCGTCGCGGCGCAGCGCACCGCGCCCAACGCTGCGTCCGATGAAGGCGACACGGCGATGCCCGGCGTCCGCAAGGCGGCGTGCCGCCATCGCGCCGGCATCCGCGTTGGAGAGGCCGACCAGCATGTCGATGGGGTCGCGCGGAAACGCCCAGGTCTCGATCACGGGAATGCCGAGCTCTTCGAGCGCGGCGCGGTTCTCCTCAAGCTCGATGACGCCGGTGAACATCACCGCGGCGGGCCGGATGCCGCGCAGCGATTGGATCATCGCGACTTCCTTGGCATAGGAGTAGGAGGTCTGGCCGACCAGCACCTCGAAAGCTTGCGGCTCGAGCGTGGCGGTGAAGCTGCGCACGGCAAGCCCGAACTGCTGGCTGAGGATGTTGGAGACGAAGGCCACCACCACATTGGACCGCCCCGAGCGCAGCGCCCGCGCATGCGGGTTGGACGCATAGCCGGTGGCCTCGATCACTTCGAGGATGCGGTCGCGGGTGTCGCGATTGACCTTCTCGGGATGGCGCAGCACCCGCGATACCGTAATCGGCGACACGCCCGCGCGCTCCGCCACCTCCTCGATGCGCGGCGGCCGCCCGGTCGCGCTGGTGCGGCCGGGCGGCGCCGGAATGCGCACCACGTCGTCGTAAGTCGGCTTCACCGGATCGGCCATCGAATCCCTGGAGAGAGCGACGTGGGGTTAGAGCATGGTGAAATCAGATCGGATTGCAACCGCCGCGGCGGTGCGCTCCCTCTCCCGCTTGCGGGGGAGGGTTGGGGTGGGGGTATCTCCGCGATGAAGATACTCCCCGTATGGAGAGAGCCCCCACCCGCCGCGCTCCGGACGATGCTTCGCATCGCTCGGCGCGCGTCGATCTCTCCCGCAAGCGGGAGAGGTGCAGCGAGTGTGCGGCGCGAGTTCATCGCGCCGACACCTCGTCGCGGGATAGCGCGCGGCCGACCTGGACCAGGCAGTCGCCGCTCTGGCTGTCGGTGTGCAGGCGTTGCGAGATCACGATGCCGTCGGCCGGGAAGCGCAGCACCTCTTCCGTCAGCTCCGGGCGCTCGAAATCATGATACCAGCCGGCGACATCGCCGGCCTTGACCCGCGCGCCGACCATGACCGCCGGCTCGAACCAGCCGCGCCGCGTCGCGAACACCGCCTGCGCATGGCTTTGCAGCGCCAGCAACTCGGTGGCGCGTTCGACCGGCGCGTGAGGCCCCAGCACCGGTGCCTGGACGACGCCGAGCGCGAGCAGCAGCCGATCGACGGCGCGTGCCGTGAGCGCCATCGTCTGCGGCGTGACGGTGCCGCCGCCGCCGAATTCGCCTGACAACCCGATCGCGCCCGCGCGCGCGGCGGCCGCCATCGAGGTTGGCGCGGATGCACCATTCTCGGCGACGAAGGCGAAGGGCATGCCCAGTCCCTCCATCAGGCGTAGCGCTTGGCCGAACATTTCGGGCGTGCCCTGCCGCTCGATCAGCGCGCAAGGCACATGCGCCATCGAGGTGCCGCCGGAGTGAATGTCGAAGACGATTTCGTGACGCGGAAACAGCTCATGCTCGAGAAAGTGCGCCAGACGAAACGTCGGCGTTCCCCCGGCATCGCCGGGGAAGGCGCGGTTGAGATTGCCCTCGTCGAGCGGCGAGCGGCGGCGGGCCGCCATCACCGCCGGCAGATTGGCGAAGGGCAGGATCGTGATCTCGCCCTTGACCGCCGCCGCATCGAGCCGGCGATACAGACGCGTCAGCGTGATCTCGCCCTCATATTCGTCGCCGTGATTGCCCGCCATCAAGAGAAGTTTTGGGCCGGCGCCGTTCTTGATCCGGAAGATCGGAATCTTGAGCTGGTAGTAGGGGGAGCGATCGATCGAGAAGGGAATACCGAGATGGCCGGACCATTTCTGGTCCTTCTCGAAATCGATCTCGTGGAAAAGTCCGGTATGCATGGCTTGCCTCGGGGCCGCGTCGTTGTCGACGCCGGCCGAAGGTTGAAAGGATGGCGGCGCCTTTAGAGCAGGGCGACCGCGGTCATCTCGACGCGAAGGTCGGGATCGGCGAGGCGGGCTTCGACGCAGGCGCGCGCCGGCGGATTGGCCGGATCGATCCAGGCGTCATAGACCGAGTTCATGGTGTCGAAGTCGGTGATGTGCGGCAGGAAGACGTTGACCGCGACCAGCCTGGAGCGGTCGGAGCCGGCTTCCTTCAACAGCGCATCGATCTTGGCGAGCACCTGCTGGGTCTGCGAAACAATGCCCGCCTTGCGGTCGTCCGGGACCTGGCCGGCGATGTGCACCATGCCGCCGCCGGCGACGGCCTGGCTCATACGTGGGCCGACGACGTAACGTTTGATCATTCGAATTCTCCTTGTGAAGGTGGCTCCCGCGTGACGCGGGGGCCTGTCTGAAACTCACAGCGTCGGCAGCGACTGCTCTTCCTTGAACCACTTCAATTGCAGCGCGCCGAGCTTGCCGTTGAGCTTGTTGGTAAAGACGTCGGTGTTGATCCAGTTGAGCAGGTTCTGCTCACCCTGGCGTACGCCGACATGGGCCGGCGACTGACGGATCAGGAATTTCAGCTCGACCTCCTTGGTCGGGTTCTGCTCCTGCACCTTCAGCGCGATCGCGCTGTTCTCCGCAAACGTGTCGGCCTGGCCGGCCAGATAGGCGGCGAGGGCCGCCGGTGTGTCCTCGAAACGCACCAGCTTCACCTTCGGTGCGTTGTCGGTGAGCCAGATGTCCAGCGTCGAGCCCTTCGCGACGGCGACGCTGCGTCCATCGAGATTGTCGGGCTTCTTGCCGGTGGCGGCGGGAAGCGATTTCGCGCCGTAGACGCCGAGATTCACCACCGCATAGGGCTGCGAGAACATCACCTGCTGGGCGCGCTCCGGCGTGGCGCCGAGACCCGCGATCAGCAGGTCGATCTTGTCCGAGAGCAGGCTCGGGATGCGCGCCGCGCCCGTCACCGGCACGAGCTCGAGCTTCACGCCCATGTCGGCGGCGATCAGCCGGGCGAGATCGGCGTCGAGACCTGCGATCTCGCCCTTGTCGTCCTTGAAACCCCACGGCGCGGCATCGGTGAGGATGCCGACGCGCAGCTTGCCCGAGCCGAGCACGTCCTGGAGCTTGTCGGCCTTGGCGAGGTTCGGTGCGGCGAGAACGGCAAGCGCCGCGGCTGCGATGGTGAAGAGGGACTTCAACTTTCTCATGGCTCTCTCCTGGTGGCGGATTTGGTGGACGATGTTCATTTCGAGGACGCGATGAAGTTTGCGAGCTCCGGCGTCTCGGGGCTTGCGAACAGTTTTGCCGGCGGGCCCTGTTCCCAGACGCGGCCCTGGTGCATGAAGACGATGCGGTTGGCGACGTTGCGGGCAAAGCCCATCTCGTGGGTGACCAGGATCATGGTCATGCCCTGCTTCGCCATTGCCTCCATCACCTTCAACACTTCGCCGACGAGCTCGGGGTCGAGTGCGGAGGTTACTTCGTCGAACAGCATCAGGTGAGGTGCCATCGCGAGACAACGCGCGATTGCGACGCGCTGCTGCTGACCGCCGGAGAGCTGCTCCGGCCAGGCGTCGATCTTGTCGGCGAGGCCGACGCGGGTGAGCACGTCCTCTGCGAGTGCGCGCGCCTTCGCCTTGTCGACGCGGCCGGTGAGGAGCGGGGCGAGCGTGATGTTGCGCTCGACCTTCAGATGCGGAAACAGGTTGAAGGCCTGGAACACGATGCCGACGCGCTGACGGAATTGCTTGAGGTTGGGCATCCCGGCGTGGACCCTCTCGCCCTCGACGCGGATCTCGCCGGAATCGACGCTCTCCAGCGCATTGATGCAGCGGAGCAGCGTCGACTTGCCCGAGCCGGAGCGGCCGATGATGGTGACGATCTCGCCTTCCTCGACGTCGAGCGAGACGCCCTTGAGCACCTCGACCCGGCCGAATGTCTTGTGCACGTCGCGGATTTCAACGAGAGCCATCGAGGCGGGCCTCCAGGGAACGGGACCAGAGCGTGAGCGGCAGGCACAGCGCGAAATAGATCGCGGCGACGAGCGCATAGGTGAGGAGCGGCTGGAACGTCGCCGCGCTCACCACCTGGCCCGCGCGGGCAAGCTCGACGAAGCCGAGGATCGAGGCGAGCGAGGTGCCCTTGATGAGCTGCACCAGGAAGCCGACCGTCGGCGGCAGCGACAGGCGCAGCGCCTGTGGCGCAATGATGTGACGAAATTGCTGCCAGCCCGACAGCCCGAGGCAGGCGCCGGCTTCCCATTGCGTCTGCTTCACGGCTTCCAGGCCGCCGCGCCAGATCTCACCGAGAAAGGCGGCCGTGTAGAGCGTGTAGGCCGCAGTCACCGCGACGGTCGCGGGCACCTGGATGCCCAAAAACACCGGCATGCCGAAATAGAAGAAGAACAGCAACCCGAGCAGCGGCACGCTTTGAACGACCTGGATGCTTGCGGCCATCGCCCAGCGCAAGCCCGCTAAGCGGCTGATGCGGCCCATGGCAAGCCCAAGCGCCAGCGGCGCACCGAAGGCGAGCGCGAGCACGACGAGCGCAATGGTCCAGCGCAGCGCCGCGACGAGCGAGACGAGATCGATGAAGGAGAAGGATCGCATCGCTTTCTCCCTCAGCGCCGGCGCGGCCAGCGGAAGGCCGCGGCACCAACGATGGCGAACAGCGCCTTGAACGACATCGCCATCGCGAAGTAGACGGCGCAGATCACCGCGTAGACTTCGAAGCTGCGATAGGTGCGGCTCTCGATGAAGCCCGCGACGTGGAAGAGTTCGTCGGCCGCGACCTGCGAGGCGAGCGAGGTGCCGAGCAGCAGGAGGACGAACTGGCTGGTCACGGCCGGATAGACGTTGCGCAGCGCCGGCGGCAGCACGATGTGGCGAAAAACCTGCCAGCCGGACAGGCCGAGGCACTGGCCGGCCTCGACCTGGCTTCGCGGAATGGAATCCAGGCCCGCGCGGATGATCTCGACCGAATAGGCTCCGAAGTAGAGCGAGAGGGCGACGGCGGCGGCCTCGAAGGCCGGCAGCTTCAGGCCGAAATTCGGCAGCACGAAGAAGACGATGAAGATCTGGATCAGCGACGGCGTGTTGCGGAACAGCTCGATGTAGGCGCGCACGAGCCAGCGCAGCGGCGTGATGCGGCCCTTCAGCGCGACCGCGCCGGCGACGCCGATCAGAAGCCCGAACAGTGCTGCGATCACGGTCAGTTTGAGCGTGACGATGGCCCCGTCGATGAGCTGGTTCTGATAGCGCCACAGCGGCAGAAAATTCATGGTGCCCACTCTCAGCCGAACTGGGTGGGGAGGGCGCGCGTGACGATGCCACCGGCGTCGAGGCCGAGGATCACGCGCCAGCGATCGAGACACGTGCAGGGATGCGAGATGCCGAAGGCGATGATGTCGCCGACCGCAAGCGCGCTATCGGGCGCGAGCGACAGGAACGCGTGCTGGTCGTTGAGGCGCGTCACCGACAGTGTCGCTACGAGGCCCTGCTGCTCGACGCCGTCGCGGAAAACGCGCAAGGGCACCGGCAGTCCCTGGTCGAAGGAGGCATCGCGCATGCCGAAGCCTGCGATCGCAAGCCCGGTCTCGGGCCGCGACAGCACCTCGGCCCACAGTGTCAGCGCGGGGCGGAAGCTTTCGGCCGCGGAGTGTCGCGTTCCGTTGATGACGAGACCGCCGCGCCGGTCGATCTCGGCGAAGGCGCGCGCATAGATGCCGTGATCGGCAAAGAACAGCGCGCCGGAGCGCAGAATCACGCTGGCATTGCGGTCAGCCTGCGCGACCGGCGTGAGCGCCCGCGCCACGACATCGAAATAGGCCGATCCGCCCGCGCTGATGATCAGCTTGCGGCGCGGGGCAGCAGTGCGCACCAGCGCAAAAGTCTCGATGGTGCGTTCCATCAGCGCCGCGATCGCCCGCATGGTCTCGTCGGTATCGGGTGTTGCGGCTGCGCCCTCGTAGGTGGCGACGCCGCCGAGCTCCAGCCGATCGGCGGCGCGCACGGCTGCGATGGTCGCCTCAATCGCGGCGCGATCGCGCGCGCCGGCCCGGCCTGCGCCGAGCTCGACCAGCACGGACAATTCGTTGCGGCCCGCAACCCGCGCCGCCTCCGCCAGTGCTGCGACCGCGGCCGGCGAATCCGCGAAGGCGTGAAATTCGACATCGGGGCACGCGCCGAGGAGCGTGCCGAGCCGCCGGCCGGCCGCAAGCCCGCCGATCTCGTTGGCCAGCAGCAAGCGACGCTCGCCATGGCTAAGCAGCACCGCGGCCTGCTGGACGTTGGCGACCGTTGTGCCCCAGGCGCCGGCCGCGCGCAGCGAACGCGCGAGCTCCGGCGACATCGGCGTCTTGGCATGGGGCGCGACGGTGACGCCGGCGCTCTCGCACCATTGCAGGAAAAGGTCGCGATTGGCCGCGAAAACGGCTTCGTCGAGGGTGAGGGCGGGGAGGGCAAGATCGCCCTGCGCCGGTGACCAGCGCTGGTTGCCGATTTCCTCGGCAGGCAGGCCGTCGACCAGGGGGATGCCGCGAATGGTCGTCGACAGGCGTTGGCTATCCCACGCGGACAAGGACTGCATCGTCGCTCCACCTGCGGCCCTCGACCGCCAGCAGCGAGGATATGGGGAAATGACAACGTTGTCATTAGCGTCTATTAGCCACTCATGGCCCAAAATCGATGCATTCAGGTATCAAGGTAAGGACGAGTGCCCGTGGACGAGGCTAATGCGCGCCCATCTGGGCGAGCAGCTCTTCGATATCGATATCGATCTGGCCGGCCGCCCGGACGTGGCGAACCTCCAAACTGTCAGGCTGGAAACAGTACTCGACGAGACCCGTCTCCTTGATCGCGATCCGGTCCTGGCGCTTGTCGTTGATGACGAAGCCGGCCGATGGTGCCCAGATGTGCCGGGTATGGTGGAACGTGAAGTCACGCCGCTGGTGCACGTGACCGCTGGCGATCAGGCGCAGATCGACGTTCCCGAACATCTCGATCAGCCGCGCCCGCGCCGGCTGCGGCACGTAGCGGATCGAGGTTTCGGGAAGTTCGGGATCGTCAGGCAGGTTGAGAAACATCGGCTTGTGCACGAACAGCGCGACCGGCCTGCCGTTCGTGCGCGCGATTTCCGAGGCCAGCCAGTCGAACTGCTCGGCCTCGAAAGCCAGCCCTGAATTCATCACCAGCGAATTCAGACCGATGAAGCGCCAGCCCGCCGCCTCGAACGACCAATGGTCTTCGCCGATGATGTCGCAAAACCGCTGGCGGTGCGCTTCCTCGACCGGCGGCGTCGGCGCCGGCCCGATCGCGGTGGGATTATCGCCGATGTCGTGATTGCCCGGAAGGTAGCGGCAGCCGACGGGCAGGGCGTCGTGCAGGCTCTTGGCGAACGCGACGTCGTCACGGCTGGTCGGCCCGTCAAAGGAGACGTCGCCGGTGTTGACGACGAGATCAGGCCTTGAGGCGTCGATGTGCTCGCTGATCGCCTGAAAATTCGCGATCAGGCCGGGAAAGTGCCGGCCGAGATGGGTGTCGGAAATCTGGGTCAGGCGGAATTCGAGCATGGTGCAAGCATACCCTGATCAGGCGTCGGAACGATGACGCAGCTACAGCACGCGATAGCGGATCGTGTAGGCGTCCTGCGGCGCGACGCTGCCGGCCAGCGGCGTGGCGATGCGGTCGGCGAGGTGCCAGGGCCCGAACTGTTCGGAGCGATGGGGTTCGGCGGGCAGGCGAAGGCGGAATTCGAAGGTACCTTTTCCGGGCAGGTTGACGACCAGCACCCGGTCCGCGGTGCGGTAGTTGAGCGCCACCGCGCCGCGCAGCAGCGCGCGTCCGTCGGCGAGGTCACTGACGCTGTCGACCAGCGCCAGCGTCTGGTTGCGGTCGGTGTGCAGCTCGATCTGGGTATCCGCAACGGCCGTGAGGGTCTCCTTGGGCATGCGGATCTCGAACTCGACCGCGGGCTTGGACGGGTTGAGCCCGAGATAGGCAAGCGCGGCGTGACGCATGTCGTAGGCGACGAAGACGAACAGGACGGCCGCGGCGAGCGCGGCCAGGCCATGCCTGAGCACGTCGCGCCGGGTCCGGTAGCCGGTGCGGACATAGACGGTCATCGTCAGCGCGACCGCAAGCGCGGCGGCGATGCCGGCCAGTGCCGACATCAGGATGCCGAGGCGGCCGTCGGGCGATTCGATGAAGAGGTTGACCAGGTTGGACAGGGTGTTCATGGCGGTATCTCGCCCGGGCCTGCGGAAGGCCGAAATCGCTTTAACTATCGACGGTTAGTCGCCGGATCGGGAACGGTGGTTCAACTCGTTCATTGTCAGCGTCAATAGTCGCGGCTAATGACGGTCAGCGGCATTTCGCCTTGCGGGAAAGTACCGATGTCCGTTCAAATGGTTTTGCTGCCGGTCTTCGTGCAGGTCGGGCTTACCTTCGCGCTCCTGATCGGGATGGCGCTGGCGCGCCGGCGCTCGCTGGTCTCGGGTGAGACCAAGAGCCGCGACGTTGCGCTGGGCGAGCCGAACTGGCCGGACGGCGCCACGCAATTCGCCAATTGCTACCGCAACCAGTTCGAGCTGCCGGTGCTGTTCTACGCCCTGATCGCGCTGGCGCTGCCGCTCCGCCATGCCGACCTCTTCATCGTGCTGATGTCCTGGGTGTTCGTGGTGACGCGCTTTGCCCATGCCGGCGTCTTCGTCTCCTCGAACGATCTCGGCCGGCGCTCCATGATCTGGCTTGCCGGCGTGCTCGTGCTGCTGGCGATGTGGATCTACTTCGCGCTGAAGATGTTTTTGCTGATCTGAAAGATTTGAAATGACCCCCGCTGCCCGGCTGTCCGCGGCCATCGAACTGATCGACACCATCGAGAAAGACCGCGTGCCCGCGGCCAAGGCGCTGAAGGAGTGGGGCACCGCGCACCGCTTTGCCGGTTCCGGCGATCGCGCCGCCATTGCCGGTCTCGTCTGGGACGTGCTGCGCCGCTATGCCTCGAGTGCGTTCCTGATGGACGCCGACACCGCGCGCGCCCGGCTGATCGGCATGCTCCGCCTCGAGCGCAACATGGATGCGGCGACCATGGCCGCACTGTTCGATGGCAGCCGGTTCGCGCCCGCGCCCCTGACGGAGGCCGAGCAGGCCGCACTCGCCTCCCGTTCCCTGAAGGACGCACCCGCCGCGGTCGCCGGTGACTATCCGGAATGGCTCGATTCCCATCTGGCAAAAGCGTTCGGCGAGGACCGCGCGGCGGAGGCGGCCGCGATGGCGAGCCGGGCCCCGCTCGATCTGCGCGTCAACACGCTAAAATCCAATCGCGACAAGGTGCTGCGCGCGTTGGCTCATCTTCATGCGAAACCGACGCCGTGGTCGGCAACCGGCCTGCGCATCGAGCTTTCGGCCGATGCGCGCAATCCCGGCATCCAGGCCGAAGAGGATTTCATCAAGGGCGGCGTTGAAGTGCAGGATGAAGGATCGCAGCTTGCAGCCAGCTTCACCGCGGCAAAACCCGGCGAGCAGGTGATCGATCTCTGCGCCGGCGCCGGCGGCAAGACGCTGGCGCTCGCCGCCATGATGCAGGGCAAGGGCCGGCTGATCGCGACCGACAGCGACAAGCGCATGCTCGCGCCGATCCACGAGCGGCTGTCGCGCGCCGGCGTCCACAATGCCGATGTCCGCACGCCCAAGGGCGAGGCCGATCCGCTCCAGGACATCCACGCCTCGGCCGATCTCGTCGTCATCGACGCCCCCTGCACGGGCACCGGCACCTGGCGCCGCAATCCCGACGCCAAATGGCGTATGCGTCCCGGCGCGTTGGAGATCCGCCTGAAAGACCAGGCCGAGGTGCTGGAGCGCGCCGTGCCGCTGGTGAAGCCGGGCGGCCGCATCGCCTACATCACCTGCTCGGTGCTGCCGGAGGAGAATGGCGAGCAGGTGAGGGCGTTCGTCGCGCGGCATCCCGAATTCTCGGTCGTCCCGCCCGGGCAGACCGCGAGCGTGCTCTGGGACAAGGCCGAGGATTTCGCGCAGGCCGCGCTGCAATCCGACGAGGGCTGGCTGATGACCCCGCGGCGGACCGCCACGGACGGGTTTTTCGTCTCGGTGCTGAAGAAGACTGGCTGACCCCAGCTGTCATTCCGGGACGCCCGGAGGGCGAGCCCGGAATCCATTGCGCGGCGTTCTCTGTGGTTCCATGGATTCCGGGCTCTCGCTGCGCGAGCCCCGGAATGACGACCTCATCCACCATCCCGCGCAAACAAAGCCCCGCGCACCGAAATTCGGTGGCGGGGCTTGGATAGTCCTACGATCTGCCGGTACGTCCGTGGTCAGATCGCGAGATGCGCGACGAACTAGCCGGCGCGGAGGTTGTCAGCCGAGGACTTGCCGCTGCGGCGGTCCGCGACGATGTCGAAGGAAACCTTCTGACCCTCGTTGAGGGTGCTCAGACCAGCGCGTTCAACCGCGCTGATGTGGACGAAAACGTCCTTGTCGCCGTTATCCGGCTGGATGAAACCAAAACCCTTTTGGTTGTTGAACCACTTCACTGTGCCCATTGCCATAGTCATTTCCCTTCATTGAGGATGCATTCAGGGGGACTAGAACGCAATGTTTTGCGCCCATCGTCCCGATTGGTCGATTTTGGAGAAATACCTGAAACGTGCTCACCCATTGGAAATGAGGCGGAGCGGCCCAGTCGTTCGGCCAAGGATCGATGATCACAATCTAGCGAATTATTGGGGCAACTTCAAGACGGCACGCGCTGGTCGCGAACCCCGCGGACTTTGCTATTTTGCGGTGCACACAGCCCCCGCCCCCAGGGGGCCCTCAATCCACGATGAACAGCGTCGCCCCCGTCGCCGTCGAGGAGCGATGCGCGGCGTCGCCAAAGTCCGAGACCTGGTAGCTCATCCCGGCCGTGAGCTTGAACTTGCGCCCGTCGCGCAGCTCGCTGTCGAGCTCACCCTGCAGCACATAGAGCACGTGGCCGCGGTCGCACCAGTGATCGGCGAGGTAGCCGGCCGAATACTCCACCATCCGCACCCGGAGATCGCCGATGTTCAGCGTGCGCCACAACGCCTGCCCGGTCTCGCCCGGATGCACCGTCGGTTCAACCTGGCTCCAGTCGGTGACGGTGAAGGGGGAGGTGGGGAGTTTCATGGGGTGATCCTGTTCGGCGCCGACCTCGAGGGATAGCGGACTGAACAGCTAGCTGGTCGCGCCATATTATGTCAATGATACTTACCTATATCGATTTGTCCATGCCCAAAGAAGGATGTGGGCGCGCGGCCCGCGCGGTTGCGGGGAGGGACGGCGTCGCGTATTTGCTTGCCATGACAGCAGCACAGAACGACCGCTCCGCGTCGACGCTCTCCGTGGCCTCGGCGCACGACAAGATTCTCATCGTCGACTTCGGCAGCCAGGTGACGCAGCTGATTGCGCGTCGCGTGCGCGAGGACGGCGTCTATTGCGAGATCGTCCCGTTCAATAAGGCCGAAGAGGCCTTCAAGGAGTTGAAGCCGAAAGCGGTGATCCTCTCCGGCGGGCCGGAGTCGGTGCACGAGGCGGGCTCGCCCCGCGCGCCGCAAGCGATCTTCGATTCCGGCGTGCCGGTGATGGGCATCTGCTACGGCCAGATGACGATGGCGGCGCAGCTCGGCGGCCACGTCGAGGGCGGCCATCACCGCGAGTTCGGCCGCGCCGACGTCGAGGTGAAGGCCGGGAGCAAGCTGTTCGAGGACACCTGGTCGCTCGGCGGCAAGCATCAGGTCTGGATGAGCCATGGCGACCGCATCACCAAGATGCCGCCGGGCTTTTCCGTCGCCGGCACCTCGCCGAATGCGCCGTTCGCGATCATCCAGGACGAGACGCGCAGATACTATGGCCTGATGTTCCACCCCGAGGTGGTGCACACGCCTGACGGCGCAAAACTGATTCGCAATTTCGTGCGCAAGATCGCAGGCCTCTCCGGCGACTGGACCATGCGCGCCTTCCGCGAGGAGGAGATCGCGAAGATCCGCGCCCAGGTCGGCAAGGGCAAGGTGATCTGCGGTCTTTCCGGCGGCGTCGATTCGGCTGTCGCCGCCGTGCTGATCCACGAAGCCATCGGCGAGCAGCTGACCTGCGTGTTCGTCGACCACGGCATGCTCCGCCTCGACGAGGCGAAGACGGTGGTCGACCTGTTCCGCCACCACTACAACATCCCGCTCGTGCACGTGGATGCCTCGAAACAATTCTTGGGCGAGCTCGAAGGCGTCACCGATCCCGAGACCAAGCGCAAGACCATCGGCCGCCTCTTCATCGAGGTGTTCGAGCAGGAGGCGAAGAAGATCGGTGGCGCCGATTTCCTCGCGCAAGGCACGCTCTATCCCGACGTGATCGAGAGCGTCTCCTTCACCGGCGGTCCCTCGGTGACGATCAAGTCGCACCACAATGTCGGCGGCCTCCCTGAGCGCATGAACATGAAGCTCGTCGAGCCCTTGCGCGAGCTGTTCAAGGACGAGGTGCGCAAGCTCGGCCGCGAGCTCGGCCTTCCCGAAATCTTCGTCGGCCGCCACCCGTTCCCGGGGCCCGGCCTTGCCATCCGCTGCCCCGGCGACATCACCCGCGAAAAACTCGACATCCTGCGCAAGGCCGATGCCGTCTACATCGACCAGATCCGCAAGCACGGCCTCTACGACGACATCTGGCAGGCCTTTGCCGTGCTGCTTCCGGTGAAGACCGTCGGCGTCATGGGTGACGGCCGCACGTATGATTTCGTCGTGGGCTTGCGCGCCGTCACCTCCACCGACGGCATGACCGCGGACTTCTACCAGTTCGACATGAAGTTCCTAGGCGAGACCGCCACGCGCATCATCAACGAGGTGAAGGGCGTGAACCGGGTGGTGTATGACGTGACCAGCAAGCCGCCGGGGACGATTGAGTGGGAGTAGGGGGCGTGCTCCTGCGGTAAGTCGCATTGTTCGAATTGGGGAGATCGAAGTTGAGGGGCTGCGCCGAATAAGTCATGGGATTCGGGGTCTTCATCCATCGCTTGGATTCGATCTATGATGACAGTCCCGCTGAACGATATCAGTTTCCCGCTCAGTACTTGCGTCGCGTTGAAGCCTGCGTCGGAGACTGGATTATCTACTATGAACCGAGCAAGGTCGCTGAAACGCGAGGCTACTTTGCGATTGCAAGGGTTCAGCAAGTTATTCCCGACCCCGGAACTTCCGGGATGTATCTCGCGCTTGTCGAGCCGGGAAGCTATCTCGATTTCGCCAGTCCCGTTCCGTTCAACGGAGTGACCGGGCCGGTAGAGCGCGGCGTCCTAAATGAGCAAGGCCGAATTTCGGGACGGGCTCAATCAGCAGTCCGCCCAATCTCTGCCGACGATTTCAGTAGAATAGTCGAACTTGGTTTTGCGGAAGGGGCACCTTTGTTGCCCCGGCTCGATGATGACGTTCAGTCGCCTCATTTTGATGAGGAGCAGACACCGTTCAGGTTCGACCAGCAGCGCGACCGCGTTAGCCTCACAGTATCGAGGGTTTTGCGCGATCGCGTTTTTCGTCGGATTGTACTGCGTGCCTATGATGAGCGTTGCGCAATCACGGGACTGAAGCTCATCAATGGAAAGGGGCGGGCAGAGGTAGCGGCGGCTCACATACGGCCAGTGGAGGCGAGCGGGCCGGATATCATTAGCAATGGGATCGCTCTGTCGGGCACCGCGCATTGGATGTTTGATCGAGGTCTCATCAGCTTGGCGGACGATTTGGAAATCTTGATCTCGCGTCAAACCAACGATTTGGAAGGAGTGCGATCAATCATCAACAAGACCGGTCGCGCGCTTGAACCGCGGCGCATATCGGATCGTCCACATCCGTATTTTCTAAGGCGGCATCGCGATCATTGTTTCAAGCAATAGCCGACGGCGATCTCCCGCACAGTTGCGACGATTGCGGAGAGTATTGAACGTCGGTCGATCATTCGTCTTTTCCTTCCGCTGTTAGTGTCTGTCCGGGAACATCTTGAATCATCGGAATCATTTATGATTCAAGGGTGGCGGTCCGATTCGAAGGGGCGCCCATGTGGACGAAGGAGAACCGCGGTCGTTACGACCGAAGCCGGCTACGCTATCCAAGCGATTTGACTGATGAGGAATGGGCGTTGGTGGAGCCGCTGATTGCGCCAGCCAAGCGAGGCGGCAACAAGCGCACGGTCGATGTGCGCGAGGTGATCAATGGCCTGATGTATGTGCTGAGCACCGGTTGCCAATGGCGAGCGATCCCGAAGGACCTGCCGCCACGCAGCACGGTGCACGACTATTTTGACTTGTGGGCTTGGAACGGCACGCTCGATCGCATCCATCACGCGCTCTATGTACAATGTCGAGAATTGGCCAACCGAGAACCCAGCCCGAGCGCCGCCATCATCGACAGTCAAAGCGTCAAGAGCGCGGAAAAAGGGGGGCGTGGATCGACCCGCATGGCTACGATGCGGGCAAGAAGATCAAGGGCAAGAAGCGCCACATCCTAGTCGATACTCAAGGCTTGCTGCTCCACGCCCTCGTGCATTCGGCGGACATCCAGGATCGTGACGGTGGGGTGCTGGTGATGGCCACGCTGTTTGGCCTGCATCCATTCCTGCTGAAGCTCTATGCTGACGGCGGCTATCAGGGGCCGATCTTTCAGTCCGCCGTTCGCAAAATCCTCCGGCAAATCGACGTCGAGATCGTCAAGCGCTCCGATACAGCAAAGAGTTTTGCGATCTTGCCCAAGCGATGGATCGTCGAACGCACCATCGCCTGGCTCAACCGCTGCCGCCGTTTGGCCAAGGATTGGGAGTGCCTCAACCGAAAGGCATTGGCGTTCTTGCGCCTCGCCTCAATCCGCCTCATGCTGCGAAAGCTCTGCCAAAAAACAGCATGATCCCGGACAGACTCTTAGGCAGATTGGTCGCGTTTGGCGAACTCTTCCGCAGCGATACGGATCGCCTGCTGTGTCGCGGGATAACCGCTGTAGGCTATGAGATTGATCAGCGTTTCGACGATCTCTTCGTGGCTTGCACCGACGTTCAAGGCGGCGTTGATGTGCACGCGCAAAGGAGTTTCCGTCGTCGCGGAACCGATGGCTGCCAAAGCCGCGCAGGCGGTGAGCTCACGAGTCTTCAGATCGATTCCTTTGCGCGAGAACACCTCACCATAGGAATGCTCGACGATCATGCGCCCTAGGTCCGGCGCGATGTCGTCAAAACTACGGACCACGGCATCGCCTGACGATGCCGAGGTTTTCGCAAGCAGAACCTTCCCCCGCTCTAGTCGATCCGAGCGGCTCTCTGTATCGACGGGCGTGGGGATATCGACCTTAAGCGGCAGGACTCCGAGCGCGAAGACATTCTGAGCGATAGAGAATGCGTTCAGAGCTGACGGGAAGCCACGGTAAACGCTGAGCTGGATCAGAAGCTCGATGATCTCTTCGCGTATCACGCCATTTGCAAAGGCGCCGGCCAGATGAAGGCGAAGCGCGTCGTTGCGGTTACCGCTCGCGGCTAGCATCGCGATAATTGCGAGCAGCTTGGCCTGATGGTCGAGTCCCTCACGGGCCAGCGCCTCTCCGAACGCGAAATCGATCGAAAGCTGCGCGAGGTCGGGCGCGGTGCCAGCAAAGCGGTCGAAATAGTCCTGCGCATCGCCGCTTACGAGCCGGTCCAGCATGTCCTGTCCGGTCCATCCGCGCCCCACTCCATCACCTGTCTTAGGTTCGATGGGTTGAAACGATAGCTCTCGTTCGGCGAACACCGACCGAACGATTCCTACGGCATTGACGGTGGCCGGGAAGCCCAGGATTGCAACCGATACGAAGAGCAATTCAACGATCGCGTTAGGCTCACCGCCAGCATTGAGAAAGCCGGCTATATGAAATTTCAGTTGCGGCTGGGCGCTTCCATCGGCCAGCAGCATGGAGATGGTGCATAGCTGCCTTAGCGGGAGATCAAGGCCCGGGCGGGATAGCACATCGCCGTACGGGTATTCGACGGTGAAGCGCGAAAGATCGGCGGAGGTTTCCGCGAGAGCATTGATCGGCCCGTCAAAATTTTCCCCGCCGATCTGGCGAAGTATCTCCAGACCGCGCGAAAATCGATCCCCACGAGATTCCGACGCCATGGCATAGTTACTCCTACTGATGACGAAAGAGCTTGTTGCAGCAAAGAAAGCTGTCTCAATGAGGCGCCGCCGCGACGCATTTCTTCTTTCGCAACGGCATCCGAACCTGACATCCCAAACTCTCCAGCTCTGCCTTCCGTCCCCACTTCACTTTCGTTCGAAACTCTGCTGCGGCGATTGCGATAAATCCAATGCATAATTACTATAATCGTCATGAAGCGCGTTCATCTCGCAAATATCGACCTCAACCTTCTCGTGGTGTTCGACGCTCTGGTCTCCGAGGGCCATGCAACCCGGGCCGCCGAGCGCATCGGTCTTACCCAGCCGGCCGTTAGCCACGCGCTCAATCGTCTCCGGGTGCTTTTCGGCGATCCACTCTTTATTCGATCTCCGCGCGGCATGGTGCCGACCCCGGCGGCACTGGAGGCGGCGCCCGCAATCCGATCGATTCTTGAACAGGTCGAGAGTGTGCTTCGGGGTGGCCGCGCTTTCGATCCACCGGAGAGCACCCGACAATTCGTCCTCGGGCTTTCAGACTACGCTGCGCTTGTCTTGCTGCCGCGACTTACGGCCCGCCTCGATCGTGAAGCGCCCGGCGTATCGCTCACGATCCGCAATACCAGCCGCAGCGTCGGCCTGGCGATGTTGGACGACGGTGCGGTCGAGCTCATTGCCGGCAATTTTCCGGAGCCGCCGACACACATGCGGGAAGAACTCCTCTACGAGGAGGACTTCGTCTGCGCGGCCCGGGGCGATCATCCTAGCCTCGACGGTTCCCTTGACCTCGACCGCTATTTGTCCCTTCGACACCTGCAGGTCTCGATGAAAGGAAATCCCCACGGCTATGTCGACGCGGTTCTGGCGGAAAGGGGGGTGAAGCGTAATGTTGCCGTTACGGTCGGACACTTCCTGATGGCGCCGATGCTTGTTGATGCATCCGATCTTGTCGCGACCGAGCCGCGCCGTCTCTTCGGATCGCTTGCGGGTCGGCTACCGCTCACGCTCCTCCCTCCGCCGATTGAGATACCGCCCTTCCGGGTCGTTCAAACTTGGCACGCCCGATACGATACCGACCCCGGTCATCAATGGGTCCGGCAGGTGATACGTGAAGTGGGCCAGTGGGCCTGATCAGTCACAAGGCCAATCCCCTTGGGCGCCCCAACTGCCACGATACCGATCCACCTTGGACGATTCCCGTCACCTCTTTGCCAAGCTGGCGGTCGATCACCGGCCGCCATGGGACCAGAATTACGGTGACAGTGCATAAAACTTGCAATGCCTGACCCAGGCCCCACCAGGTCCAGGCGCCTGCCTGACAAGCTCGATATCCTGCGCAAGGCCGACGCCGTCTACATCGACCGGATCCGCAAGCACGGCCTCTACGACGACATCTGGCAGGCCTTTGCGGTGCTGCTGCCTGTGAAGACGGTCGGCGTCATGGGCGACGGCCGCACGTATGATTTCGTAGTGGGCCTGCGCGCCTTGACCTCCACCGACGGCATGACCGCGGACTTCTACCAGTTCGACATGAAGTTTTTGGGCGAGACCGCGACGCGCATCATCAACGAGGTGAAGGGCGTGAACCGGGTGGTGTACGATGTGACCAGCAAGCCGCCGGGGACGATTGAGTGGGAGTGAACGGGAGTACCGTGGAGTCGTATCGGATAGCAGAGGACACTCGAGCGAATCCCAGGCCATCGATAGCAGTCGATAGATTCTAGGCGACCCGCAGATCTGCCGCTCTGTCGGGCGTCTCCCCGCTCTTCGAACGGCGCCCATACGCCGTCAGGCCCACCCCAACCTTCGCGACTTTGTGGCCTTCAAATATCCGGTCGCGCGCTGCTCGAAACAGTTAGCGCGCGCGACCAGTTCTCGGCGTCGATCACACGGTCGTAGATCGATTACTGCTCCTGCTTGAACAAATCCTGGAAGATGAGCGGGCCCCAAACGCGGCCGCGTGCGTGCACCAGCGCGCCACCCTCGTTGAGCTTTCCCAGCTTGACGGGTGCGAACCCGAGTTGTTTGGCCAAGGCCGCCACGGGAGCGATCGCGTCCTCGTCGTCACCAGACAGAAAGACGACCCGGTGGCCGCCGTCGACGACCGGATCGGTAGCCAGGGTGGCTGCAATCAGATGATTGAAACCTTTCACGAGCTTGCCGCCGGTGAACGACTTCGCAACGAAGGCGGAGGACGGGAGGCCGTCCAGCTCTTCAGGGACTGGAAACGCGTTCATCGCGTCGATGACTGTCTTGCCTTTCCAGCTCGGCAGGGCCTTCGCAACCTCGCGATGCTCCCCGAAAGGGACCGCCAAGATGATTGTGTCGGCCTCGACTGCGTCCCGCAGCGACTTGGCGACGACGGTGGGTCCAATCGCCCGAGCCTGCGGCGCCAACGCCTCGGGCGGCCGGCGGCTCGCGACGGCCACCTTGATGTTCTTACGGGCGAAGGCCCGGGCGAGAGCCTGGCCTACCGCACCGAATCCTACAATCGCATAGCTCATAATACTTCTCCGATCCGTCTTGATATTGATTCCCCGGCCCTTCAGATGGCCGAGAAGCCGCCGTCGACAGACAACTCCACCCCATTCACGAAGCTCGAATCGTCTGAAGCAAGAAACAGCGCGACCGCCGCAATTTCCTCAGGACGCCCCATCTTTCCCCGCGGGATCAGGGATTCGAACATCCGCTTCGCCTCCTCGGTGAGAACTTGGTCCTGCATCGGTGTGGCGATCGGCCCCGGGCTCAGCACGTTCACCCGGATATTCCTGCCCTTCAGTTCGTTGAGCCAAGTGCGTGCGAATGAGCGCAACGCCGCCTTGCTCGCCGAATACACGCCGTAACCAGGAAAACCTTTCACCGAGGCAACTGACCCGGTCATGAAGATCGATCCGCCATCGTTGAACAGCGGCAACGCCTTCTGAACCGTAAACAGCGTGCCGCGCGTATTCAGGTTGAAGGCCGCATCGAAATGCTGCTCGGTAATCTCGCCCAGTGGGACGGCTTCGCCCATGCCTGCGCTCGCGTACAGGACGTCGATCTTGCCCTTTTCCCGCTTGACCGTATCGAACAGGCGGTCGAGGTCGTCGAGATTGGCCGCGTCGCCGCGCACGCCGGTCACGTTCCGGCCAATCAGCTTGACGGCCTCGTCCAGCGCCTCCTGCCTCCGGCCCGTGATGAAAACATAGGCGCCTTCTTCAACGAACCGCTTGGCGCTCGCCAGCGCCATACCGCTCGATCCACCCGTGATGACTGCAACCTTACCCTCAAGCTTTCTCATGATTTCTCTTTCAGACTCCGTCTTTGGTTGTTCGGGGATGCTCCCGAGAACCTCAACATGGGTCCGCCGGCGCCAGGCGTTGAGTGCGGAAACGCGCACATCGGTGGTGCGAAATCGATCCGGCTGGACGACTGACGCCAGCCCCGCGATGATCGGTATCCGCCGTTCGGAATTGGGCCGTGCTTGTCGGCATAGGCTATGATGACCGCGCGTACTGCTGTTCGATGTGTTAGATACGGGCTTTGGAAGGCGCACCGCGCGGTGCGGGATTGCACCATGATCGACTGGGATGACGTTCGCTACTTTCTTGCCGTCGCGCGCGGAGGCTCGGTGCGGGCTGCCGCCGAGCGCCTCGGTGTGAACCACGCGACCGTGCTGCGACGCATCGCCCAGCTCGAGGAACGCCTCGGGGTGCACATGTTTGAAAAGCTGCCTTCGGGCTACCGCCTGACGGCTGCGGGCGAGGAGGTCCTCGAGTTCGCGGACCAGATGGAAGCGTCGTCGCACCTGCTGGAGACGCGCGTCTTCGGGCGCGACCAGAGCGTGCGCGGGCTTCTGCGGGTGACGCTGGCGCCGCCCCTCGCGACACATCTGCTCATGCCGGACTTCGCCGATTTCGCGCATCTGCATCCGGACATCGAGATGGAAATCTTGTCGTCCGGCGAGCTGGCAAATCTGACCAACCGAGAGGCCGACGTCGCGATCCGCGTCGTCTACGACCGCAAAACCCTGCCGCTCAATCTTCACGGCCTGAAGGGACCGGAGTTGTTCGGAGGCGTCTACATGTCCCGGGATCGACTAACCGCGTGGCGTGCGGCCGCGCCTGATCCCATCCGGTGGATTGTCATAAGCAGTCATGGAATCCCGGATTGGGCCCGCGAGGTTCGCACCACGGGGGTTCCATTCAGGACCACGGACGGCGAGGCGCAGATCGTTGCTGTACGGCAAGGGCTCGGGATGACGACACTGCCGTGTTTCGTCGGAGATGCCGACCCCCTACTGGTGAGGGTGCCGGGTACAGACCTGCACATGCACGGAACGGTTTGGCTTCTCACACAGGGCGAGACACGCAAGACGAAGCGCGTGCGGCTCTTCACCGAGTTCGTATCCCGCAGGCTCTCCGCGTACGCTCCGCTTCTCGCGGGGCTGTCCATATCGCGCGACTGACGCCCGGCAGGTCGCCGGCGACGCTTGCCGTAATCCGGTCGGAAGCCGAGCTGTGATCGCTTGAAGCGGCGTCGTTCAATCCGCGAATGTTGCGCCGTATCGCAACCGGCGCGAGGGGCCACACCACTGACGGCGACGGACTTCACCATCGCTGACGGTCTTTTTGGCAGGCTGGAGACGCCGCTTTTGCGGAGAACTCCGAGGAAAATAGACCAACCGATATCGATAGTCTTTGAAACCGAGCAAATCGCGGATCGCCGAAATTCTCCTTTGAATTCAAGAGCAAGAATTTCTGACGGATCCGGGATACGGTTCTTCGTCGTCAGCGGAAAGATTTTCCTCGATGGATCAATGCGTTATGATGCTTCAGAACAATCGAGTGGGAGTAGGGGGAAGACATAGCCTGTCGCAGTCCAGCTACGACATAAAGATTTGGACCAAGCTGTCCTGCCTGCGCTTGCCACAATCGGCTTCCGGTTATAACCTGATGTAGGTTATACTTCACTCTCGGGTGATTTCTCGTGAACTTCAACCTCTATCTCGATGATCAAACCGCCAAGGAATTGGACCAAACGGCCAAGAAGCTGGGCGAGACGCGCAGTGGGTTGATCCGCAAGGCGCTGCGCGAATGGCTGGACAAGAAGACACTCGGCAGTCCCGGCTGGCCATCGCTGATCCTGGAGTGGCAGGGCGTTCCCGACGTGCCACCATTCGAATCGTATCGCGGCGAATTGCTGTCACCGCTTGAAGACGACTTTTCGTGAAGTATCTCCTCGACACCAATGTGCTGAGCGACTTCGCGCGCGGCGAACGAGCCGTAACGGCGCGGCTCCGTCAGGAAGCGCCGCAGCAATTGGCCGCTTCGGTGATCACGGAGTTGGAAGTCGAGTATGGTTTGGCGCGCAATCCCAATCTGACACCTCGCGTGCGAGAAGCCATGCGGATGCTTCTGAACACGATCTCCGTTTTGCCGTTCGAGCGCGAAGATGCCCGTGTAGCGGCGCAATTGCGTGCAAGCTTGAACAGCCAGGGGACGCCCATCGGAGCGTATGACCTGCTCCTTGCGGCCTGTGCCTTGCGGCGGGGGCTCAAGATCGTGACGCACAATGCGCGGGAATTCGTTCGCGTCGGCGGGCTCGGGCTTGAGGATTGGCATAGCCCGTAATCTCCGCCCCGCAATCTGCCTTGGAAGGGTCGCTCTCTCCCGAGACCCTTTTGTGAACGGAATGAGTCTCGATGAAATCCACGCACCGAAAACCGAATCTCGTTGCCAAGCCGAACAGGGAACCCAAGCTCTCCCGCACCCATGCTCCAGCGGATCTGTCGCCGCTGGACTGGCAACGCGGTTTGCGCCGACAGTTTGGCCGCGAGCAGACCTTCGGGCTTGAAAATCTGACCGGCGAACCGTTTTTCTCCGAGTTTCGGGTCAGCAATCCAGCGTCGAAATCCAGCTATCGCGTCGCGATTCGAGGCTTGGGGCCGGGCGGCAATTTCTGTTCTTGCCCCGATTATGCCACGAGCGAGCTGGGGACCTGCAAGCACCTCGAATTCACGCTTGCGCGGTTGGAGAAAAAGCGCGGCGCAAAGGCGGCGTTCACGCGCGGCTATCAGCCTGCATTTTCTGAACTGTATTTGCGCAATGAAGGCAAACGCTGCGTGCATTTTCGCGCAGGAACGGATTGCCCGCCGGCGGTAAAGGAGGCCGCCGCCGGCCTGTTCGACGCCGAACGCGGCGGGATGCTGTCGGAGGGGCGTTTCGGCGAGTTGGAACGCTTCATGGCCATGGCGTCGAAGTGCGGTCATGAGCTGCGCGCTTATGACGACGCGCTCGATTTTGTCGCGGGAAGACGGGACGCGGATCGCCGGGCCTCGAAGCTGGAGCAGCTATTCCCGCGCGGCGCAGCCGATGCAAAGCTGCGGGCGCTTCTGAAGGTCCCGCTTTATACCTATCAAGCCGAGGGCGCGCTGTTTGCGGTGCGGGCCGGTCGGGCGTTGATCGGCGACGACATGGGACTTGGCAAGACCATACAGGCAATCGCCGCGACGGAAATACTGGCACGGCATTTTGGCGTCTCGAAAGTTCTGGTGATCTGCCCGACCTCCCTCAAATATCAGTGGCAAAGCGAGATTGCGCGCTTCTCGGGACGGAAGAGCAAGAATGCGGCACGCGTTATCGGCGGCGGCCGCGCGCAGCGGCAGAAGGACTATGCCCTGGACGACTTCTGCAAGATAACAAACTACGAGAAGCTCAAGCCCGATCTCGACCTGATCGCCGCATGGTCGCCCGAACTGGTTATCGTCGATGAAGCGCAACGGGTGAAGAACTGGAACACTATTGCGGCACGCGCCTTGAAACGTATCGATAGCCCCTATGCGATCGTGCTGACCGGTACGCCCCTGGAAAACAAGCTCGAGGAACTGATCTCCATCGTCCAGTTCGTCGATCAGCATCGGCTGGGACCAACCTGGAAGCTGCTGCACGAGCATCAGGTCAAGGACGAAGCCGGGCGCGTCACCGGCTATACCGGGCTGGATAAGATCGGCCAAACGCTAGCGCCGGTTATGATCCGCCGCCGCAAATCCGAGGTGCTGCGCCAATTGCCCGCCCGGACCGACCAGAACCTGCTGGTGCCGATGACCCAAATGCAAATGGACTACCATCAGGAAAACGCCGACGAGGTGGCGAAAATCGTTCGGCGCTGGCGCAAGACCAGGTTTCTGTCGGAGATGGATCAGCGGCGACTGATGATTGCCCTGCAGAACATGCGCATGTCGTGCAACAGCACCTATCTGCTGGACCAGGAAACCGACCATGGCGTCAAGGCCGACGAACTGGCGGCACTGCTCGACGAATTGTTCGCCGATCCCGAGGCCAAGGCGGTGGTGTTTTCGCAGTGGACGCGGACCCATGACATCGTCATCCGCCGTCTCGAAGCGCATGGACACGGCTATGTCAGCTTCCACGGCGGTGTACCGTCAGAGAAGCGGCCGGCACTGATCGAGCGGTTTCGCGACGACCCCGCTTGCCGGGTGTTCCTGTCCACCGATGCCGGCAGCACGGGCCTCAATCTGCAGCACGCTTCGACGCTGGTGAACATGGACCTGCCGTGGAATCCGGCAATCCTCGAACAGCGCATCGCACGCATCCATCGCATGAGCCAGGCGCGGCCGGTGCGGGTCATCAATTTCGTGGCAAAGGGCACCATCGAGGAGGGCATGCTTTCGGTGCTGGCGTTCAAGCGATCGTTGTCGGCAGGAATTCTCGACGGTGGCAGTGGTGAGATTTCGCTCGGCGGTTCGCGCCTCAACCGCTTCATGAAGGACGTGGAAAGCGTCACCGGAAGCATGGGTGAGAGCGAGGCCGTGACGCCGGCTGAGGAAATCAGGAATATCGTCACTGCTGATGACACCGGGTCCGGGGAAGATATAAATGTGGATGTGAACGATGGCGCTGGCGAGACGGCGATCGCGCAGGCTGATGGGGCTGGAGCTTCATCGCGCGATACGGCTTCCGATCCGTGGCAAGCCCTGGTGCAGGTCGGTGCGCAGTTTGTTGCCGCACTGGTGGCTGCCAACGACCCCAAGGCTGACCCCAAGACTGTGGCTCATCCCTGGATCGAGCGCGATCCGGCAACTGGCGCGCAAAGCCTCAAAATGCCGCTGCCCTCACCGGAGACCGCGCGACAACTTGCCAATGCACTTTCTGCACTCGCGGACGGCCTGCGCGGCAAGATTGCGTGACGATGCGTCGTTTCGCCAACATCTTGGGAATTACGGGGAATTACGGTGACACTCAATACCATAAGGCCAATCGCTGGTTGAGAACGGCCAGCCAATGCCGTCGTCCCGACCGGCGCAGGTACCCGGCGCAAACGCGGGATGTCGGCCGTGCGACGTCATGATACGACCTCCGCATCGCCCCTTCGGAGCCGCCCCATGTCCGCTGCTACCTCCCCCAGCCAACCACCCGCAACCGCCACCGAGACCGATCCGGAAGCGCTTGGTTGGATGAGGGGCTTCCCCCCGGCACCCGATCGCACCATCACCTTCCAGAACGGCTCCTTCCGCAGCTTCCCCGAGTTGCGCTGGGCCTGGAGCAACATCCGCCAGCTGGTGCCGACCGTGAACGTTTGGCGCGGGGCAGGGCCCGCGTCGGTGCTGCAGCGTGAAGACCATGACATCGGCGCGTCGGCCTCGATCACCATGGATGGCCGTCCCATGACGTTCGCGAAAATGCTGGAGGAGACCTATGCGGACGGCATCGCCGTGCTGCATCGGGGCAAGCTGATCTACGAACGCTATTTCGGTGCGCTGAAGCCGCACAAGCCGCATATCGCGATGTCGGTCACGAAATCCTTCACCGGCGTGCTCGCCGGCATTCTGGTTACGGAGGGCAGGATCGATCCGCAGGCACAGGTGGCGGACTATGTGCCGGAGCTGAAGGCCAGCGCGTTCGGCGATGCGCGCGTGCACGAGGTCATGGATATGACTACGGGGCTCGAATACACCGAAGTCTACACCGACAAGAACTCGCACGTGTGGGGCCTGCGGCGTGCCAATGGCATGGCGCCGATTCCGCCTGATTATGACGGCCCGACCACCATCTTCGATTTCCTCATGGCGCAGACGAAGCAGGGCGAGCACGGCAAGGCCTTTGCCTACAAGACCGTCAACACCGACGTGCTTGCCTGGATCTGCCGGCGCGCGAGCGGGATGACGCTGTCCGACCTTCTCTCGGAACGCATCTGGGCCCCGATGGGTGCGGAGGAGGACGCGCATTATCATGTCGACCGCATCGGCACCGAAAGCGGCGGTGGCGGCCTGTCCACCAGCTTGCGCGATCTTGCCCGCTTCGGCGAGACGATGCGCAATCACGGCCGGTTCAACGGCCGCCAGATCGTGCCGTCATCTGTTGTCGAGGACATCGCGCGCGGCGGCGATCCCCAGAAGTTCAAGCCGGCCGGCTACACCACGTTGCCCGGCGCCTCCTACCGCAATCAATGGTGGGTCACGCACAATGCGCACGGCGCCTACATGGCGCGCGGCGTTCATGGCCAGGGCATCTATGTCGATCCCAAAGCCGAGATGGTGATCGCACGCTACGCCTCGCATCCGGTTGCCGGGAACGCCGCCAACGACCCCGTGACGTTGCCGGCCTACATGGCGCTGGCGAGGGAGCTGACGGCTGGCGGGTAAACGCGTGGGGTGCCCGGCGATCACCTGGCATCCTCGTAGCCCGGATGGAGCGCAGCGCAATCCGGGACGGACCAACCGCATCGCGCAACTGCCTGCGTGGTACGAATCCCGGATTACGCTATGCTCCATCCGGGCTACGGATTCTGCATGGATGCAAACAGACATGCCTGAAAGCGGTCGTGGTCGATCCATGCCAAACCGCAAGATCGGTCGAGCAAATTATCGCCGTCCGCGACTATCTGGAGCCGCCACGGAGGGGACGATGAAGGCGGCGTTGCAAAACTATCAGGACAGGATGCGGCGGGTGCTGGACCATATCGACCGGCATCTTGACAGTGATCTGGACCTGGAAACGGTGAGCGGTGTTGCGGCCTTCTCGAAGTTTCATTTCCACCGGCAGTTTACGGCGACCTTCGGGTTGTCAGTGCATCGCGATGTCCAGCTTGCCCGGTTGAAGCGCGCTTCGCACCGGCTGGCCTACAGTGACGCCCAAAGCGTCACGGACATAGCGATGGATGCCGGTTACGATGCACCCGACGCCTTCGCCCGCGCCTTTCGGCAACGGTTCGGGCAATCGCCTTCGTCATTCCGGAAATCTCCCGACTGGGAGCCGTGGCTTGCGGCCTTCGGGCCTCTCGACAACGCGAGGAGCAAGCTCATGAAGACGTTTACCACTGACGACGTGACGATACGCGATGTGCCACCCACGAAGGTCGCGATCATGGAGCATCGGGGGAGCCCTGCGACGCTCGGCGCCACCATTCAGCGATTCATCGCCTGGCGCAGGGCCGCTGGCCTGCACCCCAGGACAAGTCCGACCTTCAATGTCTGGCGTTCCGAGCGGCGCCCTGCATCGCCTGCCGATTACAGCACGGACCTCTGCGTTGGGACCGACCAGCCGATCGAGGCAAACGGCGACGAGATCAAGGCCGGCGAGATCCCTGGCGGACGCTGTGCGGTGCTGCGCGTCGTCGGCAATACCGACAATCTGGAGCCCGCCGCGCTCTACTTTTATCGCGACTGGCTTCCGGCCAGCGGCGAGGAAGCCCGCGACTTCCCGATCTATTGCCAGCGGCTGAGCTTGTTCCCGGAGGTGCCGGAGCATGAGGCGGTCGCGGACGTTTTCTTGCCGCTGAAATGATGTGGGGCGGATGAGCCGCAAGGCGTAATCCGCCACCTCTCTCGCCGTGCCGCGCTGATAGATGGCGGATTAGCGTCCCTAGTCCGCCCTATAGGGTCTGCGCTCAAACCGCGCGTGTCAGTGAAAGTCGTTTACAACTTCAGGGTGATATGTCAGAATAAAGCACGTCTCCGGCAGGTCTTCATTGCGACTTGCTGCACTCAATTAGAGTCCTCATGGAGGGCTGTCGCCTGACCAGATTGTTTTCAGTTGTTCTCGTCCAGCTTGCCGTCGCTGTTCTCGGGTTGGTATCAGTCCACGCGCAGAGTCCGGTTATCGTCGCGGAGCCCGCCAGGGGCGGCGCGGTCGATGGCGTCAGTGAGAACTCCGACGCGTTCATCTGGCGCCTGCTCACGCAATTCGCCGCGCCCGTCTCAAGCACGCAAGCCTCGCCCGTCGTCTTTGAAACCTGGGCGTCGGATGCCGACACCTTCTCGAAGACGCCGCATTGGCCTGAAGCGGGCACCCCGATGCGGCTGCACGCGAGCGCGCTTGCCACCTTCAAGGCGGTGACTCCGGATGCTGCGAACGCTCATCTCCCAATTGACGTTCCCTGCGCCACGCCCGGCAATGCGCCGGTCGGCGGCTTCCCGACCAGTGGCAACCCAAAACCCTGCATCGGCGAGCAGACCAAGCGAAACCGGCCGATGTTCGATTACATCGTCACCAACGGTCTGAACACGCAGGCGGGGCTCGCCGACGCATTCGCCAAATCGTTCAAGGTGGAAATGCCGCCGGAGTCGATCGCGGTGAAGGGCGACTGGGTTCCGGTGCCGACATTGCTGCAATGGATCCCGAGCATCGGCGGCGCCGGCAACGTCGCGAGACTCTATCACACGGCGACGGTCGATTCCGTCGAGTACGCGCTGGTGTCGCTACATGTCAGCAGCCGGCAGAATCCGAACTGGGTCTGGGGCACGTTCGAGCACCACCTCAATCCCGGCCGCTGCGACTTCATGGGATGTTTCGACAGTTTCGGCGCTGAGATTCCCGCCGTCCTGCCCAACAAGACCGCGTTCAACTCGCAGTATGGTACGTGTCTCAAGACGCCGGCCCTGAAGGCGTTGATGGCGGGCGCGCATCTGTCGCCGGTCTGGGAGAACTACTGCCTGAAATCGACCCAGGTCGACTACACGACGGCCGACGGAACGCCTTATGTGCTGGGCAATTCGGTGATCGAGGGCATCGTGGGCAACGGGACGATCGCCGCATCGTCCTGCATCACCTGCCACGCCTATGCCTCGTTCGGGCCTGCGGGAAAACCCACCGTCACCCCCATGCTTCCGTTCAATCCGACGGGAAAGCCGATCTCGGCCGTCCTGGCGGGATCGCAGACATTCGCGTTCATGTGGGGCGTGCTACTCGCACCGTGAGCGGTCACCCCCGCGACATCTTCTCGAACTTCTTCACCAGCCGCTCGCGCTTCAGCCGCGACAGCCGGTTGATCCAGAACATTCCGTCGAGCTGATCGATCTCGTGCTGGTGGCAGACGGCGCGTAAACCATCCGACTCCTCCGTCTGCATGTTGCCGTCGATATCCTGATAGCTGATCCGCACGCGCGCGTGGCGCTGGACCTCGTCGTTGACGCCGGGCATCGAGACGCTGCCTTCGCGGTGCATGATCATCTCGGGTGAGGCCCATTCGATCTGCGGATTGACGTAGGTGCGAGCGCCGTCCCTGGCGTCGAGCTCGAGCACCACGACCCGCAAGGGCACGCCGATATGCGGCGCGGTGATGCCGATCCCGGGCGCCGCGCGCATGGTCTCGAGCAGATCCGTCGCCAGCCCTCGCAGCGTGTCGTCGAATTTGGCGACGGGGCGCGCCGGCATCGCGAGCCGGCGGTCGGGATAGCGGACGATGGGGCGAATGGTCATGCAGGCTCCTACCACTCACGGGCTGTTGAAGCATCTCGTTGTTGACGGCCTACCAACTGGAAGGTAGTTGTTGGCTTATGAGCAACGTTTCCTCGACCGCCGACGACATTCTGGCCTGCGCGCGCACGCTGATCATTGCTGGCGGCTACAACGGCTTCAGTTACGCCGACGTGGCCGAGATCATCGGAATACGCAAACCGAGTATCCACCACCATTTCGCCAGCAAGGTCGACCTGGTCCGCACCCTCGTGTCGCGGTACCGCGAAGAAGCCCAGGCGGGACTGGCGGCGCTCGAGCGCAATATCTCGGACCCAGGCGAACAACTCAGAAACTATGTCGCGTATTGGGAGTCGTGCATCAAGGACGCGACGGCTCCCTTCTGCGTTTGCGCCCTTCTTGCCAGCGAGCTTCCGATCTTGCCTGAGGACGTGGCGCTTGAAGTCCGGGCCCACTTCCGCTCCCTGGCCTCCTGGCTGACCTCGGTGATGGAGCGCGGGAAGCGGCAGGGGAGGCTGCAACTCTCCAGCACCGCTCGGGTCGAGGCGGAAGGCTTCATGGCGACCGTTCATGGCGCAATGCTGTCGGCGCGCGCCTACGGCGATCCAAAAATGTTCGGTGTGATCACCCGGCCGCTACTGGATCGGCTTTCTCCCAGGCACTGAGACACATCGGCAAGCAATCTGCGTGTCGAGGCGAGTTTGCTTCGCGCGATAGACTACCAACTAGTAGGTAAAGGAGTGACTATGAAGGATCGTCAGTTGGACATGGCGCGCGCTGAACAGGAACAATGGCTGACGCTTTACTACTTCCTTCGCGCGGCGGTTTCGGTCGTCTGGGTCGTCGCTGCGTTCGCCGTCGGCCAGTCTTCTGCGGTGATCGCCGGATTTTTGCTCGTCGTCTATCCGGCATGGGACGCCGCGGCCAACCTGCTGGACGCATTGCGCAGCGGCGGGTTGAATCAAAATCGCACGCAGGCTCTGAACGTCCTGGTAAGTCTGGCGACCACGGTTGCGGTCGTTGTTGGCTTGCAGATGAGCATGAACCGGGTGCTCGGCGTTTTCGGTGCATGGGCGATCCTGTCCGGATTGCTCCAGCTCGGAACTGCGGTCCGGCGCCCGAGAAGTTTTGGTGCGCAGTGGGCCATGGTGCTCAGTGGTGGCCAGTCAGCCCTGGCAGGCGGCTTCTTCATCGTTCAAGCCGCGATGCCTGCGCCTCCGTCGATCACGAATGTTGCAGGCTATGCCGCGGTCGGCGCGCTCTACTTCCTGGTCTCGGCGCTCTGGCTCACGGTAAGCGAATGGAGGCGTCGTGCTGAGCGGGCTTAGCGGCGTGCGCCTGGAGAGTGATGCGATTGCGTTGGCGGGATGATGACATGGTGCCGGTGTTTTGCCCGACGAGTCAAATCGCGGCTTGGTAATGTCACAGGCATCGTAAGTCATTGATCCAGCTGCCGCCGGCTACTTTGCATGGGGTTGTTTTCGATATTTTTGTTGGAGACTGCTTCCGAAATTGCCCCGCATCGACGCATCGCATAACAATGCCGCCAACAAGAAGCGTCGACAACGGAGGAAGCAACTCATGCGCACGATCCTGATCGCACTGGCGGCGGCCATGACAGCGGCAACGCCGGCCGCGGCCGACTATCTGGTCAAGGAGGTCGGCAGCTTCCACATTGGCGGACACACGGAAACGCTGAACGGACTTCCGTCCAAGGAGATCGTGTTCTCTCCCGGCGCCCCGCCGATCAAGGTCGATCCGAACGGCGAGTTCGAGGTCGAGCAGATGTATGTCCAGTTCGTCAAGCTCGCGCAACCGAAGTCAAAATTGCCGCTGCTGCTCTGGCATGGCGGCGGCCTTTCCGGCGTCACCTGGGAGACCAAGCCCGACGGCAAGCCGGGCTGGCAGCAGTACTTCCTCAATGCGGGCTATGACGTCTACGTCTCGGATGCGGTCGAGCGCGGCCGTGCCTCCTGGGCGCGCTATCCCGAGATCTTCAAGAGCGAGCCGTTCTTCCGCCCCAAGAAGGAAGCCTGGGAGCTGTTCCGGATCGGGCCGAGCTATGAGGTCGGCGCCAAACGCGAGGCGTTCGACGGTGAGCAATTCCCGGTCGAGGCGTTCGACCAGTTCGCCAAGCAGGGTATCCCGCGCTGGGCCACGAATGACACTGCGACGCAAAAAGCCTATGACGCGCTGGTGCAGAAAGTGTGCCCGTGCATCATCCTGGTGCACAGCCAAGGCGGCAATTTCGGCTTCACCGCCGCGCTCAACGCGCCGGACAAGGTGAAGGCGCTGATCACCATCGAGCCGTCCGGTGCGCCGGATCCCGCCAAGGCTGATGCCGCCCGCCTCAAGGGCGTGCCGCATTTGATCGTATGGGGCGATTTCCTCGACCGGGTCCCGGTCTGGTCGAAGCTCGTGGTCAATCCGACCAAATGGAGTCAGGCGATCGCGGCTGCCGGCGGCAAGGTCGATACGTTCGAGCTGCCCAGGATGGGGATCAAGGGCAACACCCACATGATGATGATGGACCGCAACTCGGACGACATCGCCAGGCTGGTCAACGACTGGATTGAAAAGCAGGGATTGGCGAACTAGCCGCGGGAGAACGATGCAAGGCTGCCGACGTCGTGACGGTCCGCCTTGCAGATGAGTCAGAACAGCTCGTCAGAAAATTTGTGGAACACGCTGGTCTCGATGTCGGCCCCCGCGGTTCCCGTTCGTCTTCCACCCAGAGAGACCTGACGGGAGACCAAAAATGACCCCTTCCAACTATCGCTGGGTGATCGTCGCCGCCGGCGGCTTGCTCGGCTGCGTCGCGATCGGCGGCATGTTTTCGCTGCCGGTGTTCCTGCAGCCGATCGCCAAGGACACCGGCTGGTCGGTGACCGGCATCTCCAGCGCGATGACGATCGGCTTTTTGGCGATGGCCTTCACCAGCATGGCCTGGGGTACACTGACCGACCGGTTCGGGCCGCTGCCGGTGGTGCTGACGGGATCGACGGTGTTGGCGCTGAGCCTGTTTGCCGCGAGCCACGCCACCTCGCTGCTGGCGTTCCAGTTCGTGTTCGGCCTGCTGGTCGGCGCCTCCTGCGCCGCGATCTTCGCGCCGATGATGGCGACTGTGACCGGCTGGTTCGACACCCATCGCAGCCTGGCGGTGTCGCTGGTCTCGGCCGGCATGGGCATGGCGCCGATGACGATGTCGCCGCTCGCGGCCTGGCTCGTCTCGAACCATGACTGGCGCACCTCGATGCAGATCGTGGCGCTGGTGGTCGGCGCCATCATGATCCCGCTCTCGCTGCTGGTCCGCCGCCCGCCGGCGCTCGCGCACGCGCCGGCCGCGCGGTCGGGCGGGGGCGCCCCGCACAACGAGATGTCGATGGGCGAGGCGCTGCGCTCGCCGCAATTCCTCATCCTGCTCGCCACCAATTTCTTCTGCTGCGCCACCCATTCCGGCCCGATCATCCACACCGTCAGCTATGCAGTGAGCTGCGGCATTCCGCTGATCGCGGCGGTGACAATCTACAGCGTCGAGGGTTTTGCAGGCATGGGCGGCCGCATCGCCTTCGGCCTGATGGGCGATCGCTTCGGCGCCAAGCGCGTGCTGGTCTCCGGCCTCCTGTTGCAGGCCTTCGGCGCGCTCGCCTACGTCTTCGCGCATCAGCTCGCGACGTTCTATGTTGTCGGCGCCATCTTCGGCTTCATCTATGCCGGCACCATGCCGCTCTATGCCGTGCTCGCGCGTGAAAACTTTCCGCTCAAGATGATGGGCACGGTGATCGGCGGCACGGCGATGGCCGGTAGCCTCGGCATGGCGACGGGTCCGCTCGCCGGCGGCCTGATCTACGACGCGTTCTCGAGCTACGCCTGGCTCTATATCGGCTCCTGGGCGATGGGTCTCGGCGCGTTCCTGATGGCGATGACGTTCCGCCCGTTCGCAAAGCCGCAAGGCGAGGCGGCGCCGGCGACCGCGTAAGCAGGTTCATCGAGGCGTCGCGCTAGAGCTGCGCCTCGATTGCGGCCTTGTCGAGCACGGACCACACTTGCCGGATTTTTCCGTCGCGGAACTCATAGAAGACATTCTCGCAGAAGGAGACCCGCTTGCCGTTCACATCGAGCCCCAGGAATTTTCCAACCGGCCTGCAATCGAATGTCAGTCGGGAGGCGAGGTGGGGCGGATCGCAGATCAGCAGCTCGATGTTGAAATGCAGGTCCGGAATCTCGCGAAAATCCTGCTCCAGCATCGCGCGATAGCCTGCCAGCCCGAGCGGTCGCGCGTTGTGGGCAACGTTGTCATGAACGAACTTGCCGAGCGTCGGCCAGTCCTGCCGGTTCAGGCAGGCGATGTAGTTGCGATAGATATCGGCGAGGTCGGCTTTGGTCATAGCAACGCTCCTGCGGCCACGGCCACCAACGCGGCAGGAGCGGTTTCGACGCCCCGCTCAGAGACGTTTTTCGAAGAACAGGTCAGGGTAGGGGTCGTCGTTGAAACGCGAAATCTCGCTCCAGCCGCTTCGGCGGTAGAGCTGGCCCGCTTCCGCCAGCGCGCTGTTGGTGTCGAGCCGCAAGAGCGCGATGCCGAGATCGCGCGCTGCGCTCTCGGCCGCGTCCATCAGGCGCCGGCCGAGCCGCAGTCCGCGCGCGGCGGGTGCGACCCACAGCCGCTTGATCTCGGCGTAGCCGTGATCCGTTCCCTTCAGGCCGACGCAGCCGATCGGCAGCATGTCCGACATCGCGACGACGAACGTGCCGCGCGGGCGAACCATGTCCGCGGCATCGGGATCGCGCGACAGCGAGACGTCGAATCCTTGTTTGAAGCGGCGGCCGAGCTCGGCATAGTACTCGCCGAGGCAGTAGCGCGACGCGTCGCTGCGCGGGTCGATCTCGTCCAGCGCGATCCGGTCGCGCGTCAGCGCGGAGGCGATCAAGTCCATCGCCGCCAGCAACGCCTCCCGTTGCGAATGGCGGCCGAGAAAGTCTTCGGCCTGCGTGTTCGACAGCGCCTCGTAGGCCGCGAACTCGCGCCGGCCCGCGCGCGTCAGCTTCGCGACGCGGCGGCGCGCATCGTCCTCCTGCGCCGTGGTCTCGATCAGTCCTTCGTCCTCGAGGCTGCGCAAGAGACGGCTCATCAGCCCGGAATCGAGCCCGAGATAGTCGCGGATCTCGGCCACGTCCGAACGCCCATGCCCGATCGCGTTGAGCACCCGCGCCGCGCCAAGCGGGCGGCCGCGCCCGAGAAACGAGGTATCGAGCGCGCCGACCGCGGAGGTGACGGCGCGGTTGAACCGGCGGACGCGGGAGACGGGATCGAGCATGATATCTGACTTTAGTCAGATAATGATTTCTGTCAATAAAAAGGCAGATCTTTCGTCCCTGGTTCCTGCGGTCATTTCCTGTTGGATAGCGCGCATTCGCGGCTTTGTTCGCGCCGCGGACGGGAGTATGTCTGGACGACGGTCCGTCCATACTGGAATCTGCTCGCGTGCTCGCCAACGTCGTCAAGCGCAAGGATCTCTATAATTATTTCACCCGCTCGGCGTTCGAGAAGGGCCATGCCTATCAGCTCCAGGCGCGCGTTTCGGGATTGGAAATCAGCGACGACCTGACGCGCGTCGAGGCGGACGTCGAGGGCAGCGAGGTCGACGATTACGCCGTCGATATCCAATTGAAGTTCAAGGACGCGCAGCTCGTCGGTCTTCGCGGCAATTGCAGTTGCCCGATGGCGTCCAATTGCAAGCATGTGGTGGCGACGCTGCTCGAGGCTATCAGCGAAGGGCAACCCTCTGCTGGGCTGCGTCTGCCGCCGCGGTCAACCGCCCCGGCGCGGCCGCCCGGCGTTCTGCCCTACGAAATCAACAGCTGGCTCGAAAAGCTCGGCAGTGCGGTCCGCGGCGACGACTATCCTGCCGAGTTGAATCAGCGGCTGCTGTATCGTCTGTATCCCTCCGACGAACGCGCTCCGATGCCTGTCCTGGCGATAAGCCTGCTCTCGGTGCGGATCCTGAAGAACGGCGATTTTTCGGCCAACTACACGCAGCCCCACGTGGTGGATTTCTCTCCCGACCGCGCGGCCAAATATTATCGCGACTCCGACCTCGACATCCTGTCGCAGCTCCACGCCCGCGCCCGAGGGCAGTCGTTCGGAGCTGTCCCACAGTCTGCCGGATTGTTGCAAATGATCGTTGCCACCGGCCGTGCCTTCTGGCTCGACCATGAGCGAGCGCCGTTGCGCTGGGGTGAAGAGCGTGAAGGCCGCATCGAGTGGCGTCAGGTCGGTACGCGAGCGGTCGCGCCCCACCTGATCGTGCCGGACGTGGTCGCACTTAATGCCGAGCCTCCGGTCTATGTCGACGAGAGCACCGGGACGATCGGGCCGGTTGCCCTGGACATGCCGCCGCGGCTTGCCGGTCATTTACTCTCCGCGCCGTCGATTCCGCGGGCCGAACTCGATGAGGTGTCGCGCCAACTCGGTCGAAGATTGCCTGTACGGCATCACGATCTGCTGCCGTCCAAGCCGGCGCAGGCAACGAAGATCGACGCGCCGCCGGTTCCCGTTCTGCGCTTGATGCCCGGCAAGGAGAGCCCAATCGCGTTCTACTATCGCAGCCGTGAGCAGAAGAGCGATCCCATCGGCATTGCGCAGCTGCATTTCCGCTACGGCCCGGTTGAGATCGAATCGACCAAGCGGGGGGCCCGGCTGGAGGCGTTTCACGCCGGACAGGTTTATGAGATCGTGCGACGCCAGCCAAAGGAGAAACAGGCGCGCAAGCGGCTGACCGATCTCGGTTTGATCGCGGCGAGGTCCCGATTTCAATACCTGGACCACCGCCACGACGGGGATCTGACGCTGGCGGACCCGGGTGACTGGTTTGATTTCCTCAACCTTGACGTTGCGCAGCTGCAGACTGAAGGCTTCGAGATCATCGTCGATGATCAGTTTCCGTTTCGGCTGGCCCAGACCTCGGGCGACTTCGATGCCGAATTCGAGTCGAGCGGCATCGACTGGTTCGAATTGGCGCTGGGCGTCGATATCGATGGCGAACGCCACGATCTGGCGCCCCTGATCGCGGAGTTGGTGTCGACGCCCGACTTCACTCCCGACTTGATCCGAGAACGGGCCGAAGCTGGTGACTCCTTCTTTTTACCGCTGGCGGATGGACGCTATCTGGCGTTGGCGGCCAATCGCTTTCTCCCGCTGGTTCTGGCGCTTCACAGTCTGAGGCTGAGCGGCTTTGACGCGTCGGGCAAGATCAGGCTGTCGCGCGCCGATTTGGTCCCGCTGCTCGGACTGGAGAACGAGCATTTCGCATTCCGGGGAGCCGATAATATTCGTCGTCTCGCCGGGTTGCTTCAGACGCGTGGGCTAGTCCCGCCGCCTTTGCCGGACAGTTTCCGCGCCGAACTTCGACCTTACCAGGCCCAGGGCCTCGCATGGTTTGAGCTCCTTCGCGAAAGTGGCCTCGGAGGTGTGCTGGCCGACGATATGGGGCTCGGCAAGACGATCCAGCTTCTGGCCCTGCTCGCGCTCGAGAAAGCGCGCGGCAATCTCGCGCCGCCCGCGCTGATCGTCGCGCCGACCAGTCTGATGACCAACTGGTTCAACGAGGCGCAGAGGTTCGCACCCGATCTGAAGGTGCTCGTCCTCCACGGGCCCGATCGCAAGCAGAACTTCGAGGCGATCCCGGATCACGACGTGATCGTGACAACCTATCCCTTGATTGCGCGGGATCGCGAGGTGTTGTTGTCGCGCGAGTGGCACATTGCGGTGCTGGATGAGGCCCAGACCGTGAAGAATCCCGATGCCGCAACGACGAGGTGGCTCCGTGACGTCAAGGCGCAGCACCGCTTCTGCCTGACCGGAACGCCGATGGAAAATCATCTGGGCGAGCTTTGGTCGATCATGAGTTTCGTCAATCCGGGCTATCTCGGCGACAAGGCGGCCTTCTCGCGGCAGTGGCGAACCCCGATCGAGAAGCGTGCCGACAAAGCACGCTCCGCCGCATTGGCGCAGCGTGTGAAACCCTTCCTGCTGCGCCGGACCAAGACGGAGGTGGCGACGGAGTTGCCGGCCAAAACCGAGATCATCGAAACCATCGTGCTCGAGGGCGCGCAACGCGATGTCTACGATTCGATCCGGCTCTCGATGTCGCGCAAGGTCCGCAAGGCGATCGAGGAGCGCGGTCTGGCGAAAAGTCATATCGTTGTCCTGGAAGCCTTGCTCAGGATGCGGCAGGCGTGTTGCGATCCGGCGCTCCTGAAACTCGATGACGGGCTGGACCGGCCATCCGCCAAGCTCGACCGGTTGATGGAAATGGTGCTTGAGCTGCTCAGTGAGGGCAGGAAGATCATCGTCTTCTCGCAATTCACGTCCATGCTCGATCTGGTCCGGAAACGCTTCGATGCCGAACGGCTGCGCTACAGCACGCTCACCGGAGATACCAAGGACCGCAAGAAACCGATCGAAGCCTTTCAGGGCGGTGCGACCGACGTTTTTCTGATCAGCCTGAAGGCCGGCGGCGTCGGCCTCAATCTCACCGCGGCAGATACCGTGATTATTTTCGATCCCTGGTGGAATCCCGCCGTGGAGGAACAGGCGATCGATCGGGCCCATCGCATCGGACAGGACAAGGCCGTTTTCGTCTACAGGCTCGTCGCCTCCGGCACGATCGAGGAGAAGATGGACGAACTCAAGGCCCGGAAGCGCGCTCTCGCTGACGGTCTGTTCGATCGTGAAGGCCGGATGGCGTCAACGCTCACCGAGGATGACGTCAAGGCCTTGTTCGACGCGTGATGGCATGAGGCCCGGCAAAGCCCGAGCCTGCGCGCATGCCTCACTTCACCGGCGTCAGCGGCGGCTTGCCCTTCTCGACGATGTACGTCGCAAGTTCACTCGCGGTCACCGTGCCGACGTTCCGCAACGCAAGCCGACGGCGAGAGGAAGCGATAACCAAATCGCAGAAGATATCCAGCCTCAGTTCTTCGCCTTCCGTGCAGGACGTAGCCGATCGCGCGGAGCGGATAATCCGGCCGCACTTGCCATCACCTGTCGGCTGTGTTGAACAATCGGCATGGATCGCTTCGACACCATGCGCCTGTTCGTCCGCCTCGTCGAAAGGCGCAGCTTTACGGCCGCCGCAGCCGATCTGGGACTGCCGCGTTCGACGGCGAGCGAGGTGCTGCGGAGCCTGGAGGCACATCTCGGCGTGCGTCTGCTCGAGCGCACCACGCGGCATGTCATGCCGACGCTCGACGGCGACGAATATTATCGCCGCTGCGTCGCGATCCTGTCTGACGTCGAGGAGGCGGAGGCCGCGATGCGCGACGCGCAACCGCGCGGCCTGTTGCGCGTCGATGCGCATCCGCTGCTGACGCGCACCTTCATCCTGCCGAAGCTGCCGGACTTCCTGGCGCGCCATCCGCTGATGGAGTTGCAGATCGGGCAGGGCGACCGTCTGGTCGATCTCGTGCGTGAAGGCGTCGATTGCGTCATCCGCGCCGGCCAGCCCGAGGACAGTGGCATGATCCAGCGCCGCCTCGGCACCATCGCTGAGATCACGGTGGCAAGTCCGGCCTATCTCGCGAAGCACGGCATGCCGTCATCGCCGGATGCACTCGACGGGCATCAGATGGTCGGCTTCATCTCGTCGCGGACCGGCGAAGTGCTGCCGTTGGAGTTTTCGATCGGTGGCGCCTTGCGCGAAGTCGTGCTACCGAGCCGGATCAGGGTGAACAATTCCGACACCATGGCCGACCTCGCGCGGCTCGGCTTCGGCCTTGTACAAGCCCCGCGCTATCGCTTCGTGGACGATCTCGCGAGCGGCACACTGGTCGAGGTGCTCTCCGGCCATCCACCATCGCCGACGCCGCTGTCGGCGCTCTATCCGCAAAACCGCCAGCTCACGCTGCGCCTGCGCGTGTTCCTCGACTGGATCGGCCGCATCTTTGGTGAGGCTAGACTCTAGTCCAGCCCCAGCGCCTTGCGCGATTTGCGCGTGAGCCTTGCGACGATCAGGGCATGCGCCTGCGCGAGATAGGCCGTGAGTTCTGCCTCGGGCAGGGCGTTGTTGCTTACGAGCTGCACCCATTTGGCGCGTGCGAGATACGGCGCCGGGCGCGCCATGCCGTGCTCGATCAGCATCGCATAGGCCATGTTCGAGGTCTTGAACATGTAGCCGCCGGAACGCGCGGCAAAGCCGCCGCCGAGCGCGAACATCTTGCCGCCGACCTTGAACACCGACGTGCCCTCCCACTGTACCACCTTGGTGACGGCGGCCAGGCGCAGGCAGCGTGCTTCGAAGGCTCTTGGAGTCATGGCGGGAGCGATAGCACGGCGCGCGGGGCTTGCAACGCCCTAGCGGCCGAGTGCGGCGAAGGCGGCGATGGTGCGGTCGACCGCGCTGTCGTCGATATGGCGGTGGGTGACGAGCCGAAGCTGGTTGGCGGCGCTCGCCTGCACGAGAACGCCATGCTCTTTCAGAGCCGAGGCCCAGGAGGGCGCCTTACGCGCGCCGGCGGAGAGGTCGATGCGCAGGATATTGGTCTGGACCCGCGCGGGTTCGGTGAGCGAAGGATCGAGCCAGCTCAATCCCGTCGCAAGCCGCTTTGCCCTGGCATGATCGTCCCGCAGCCGTTCGATCATCGTCTCCAGTGCCACGAGGCCCGCGGCCGCGACGACACCGGCCTGGCGCATGTTGCCGCCGACGAGCTTGCGGAAGCCTCGCGCCTTCGCGATGAAATCGCCGGAGCCGCACAGCAGGCTGCCGACCGGTGCGCTCAGCCCCTTGGACAGGCAGAACATGATGCTGTCGGCATGCACGGCGATGTCGCGGGCCCCGACGCCGAGTGCGACGGCGGCATTGAACACCCGTGCGCCGTCGAGATGCACGGGAACGCGATGCGATCGGCCGAGCGCCTGGATGCGCTCCATGTGGGACAGGGAGAGCACCATCCCGCCGGCGCCGTTGTGCGTCGTCTCCATCGCGATCAACCCGACCCGGGTCGAGGCGAGCGACAGCCGGACCGTCTCCTCGAGCGCCGCTTCATCCATCGCGCCCTGGTGGCTCGGCACGGGCGTCGGCACCAGTCCCGCGATCCGCGTGACGCTGCCGATCTCCGAGTTGAGGAGATGCGCGCCGCCATCGGCAAGAATGACCGCGCCGGGCTCGGCATGGACGAGCATTGCGAGGAGATTTCCCATCGTGCCGCTCGGCACGAAGAGGGCAGCCTCCTTGCCCGTCAACCCCGCGCCGCGCGCTTCGAGCTTACGGACAGTGGGATCACCCTCGCGGCCGTCGTCGCCGAGCGGCGCGCACTGCATGCGTTCCAGCATCGCCTCGGTGGGATGCGTGACGGTGTCGCTGCGCAGGTCGACACAGGACTGCTCGGCGGCCATCACGCGTCCTGCACTTGCAGTGCGGTCGTCGCGGGCCGTGTCTCATCCACCGGCTCGCCGTCTGCGAACCGCTCGACCAGCTTCACCGCGACCGTATTGCCGAACACGTTGATCGCGGTGCGGCCCATGTCGAGGAAGGCATCGACGCCGGCGATGATCGCGAGGGCCTCGATCGGCAGCCCGATCGCCGACAGCACCATGGCGATGGCGACGAGCCCGCCGGAGGGGACATTGGCGCTGCCCTTGCTCGCGATGGTCGTGACCATGACGATGGTGAACAGCGTCGACCAACTCAGCGTCACGCCATAGGCTTCCGCCAGGAAGGTGACGGCGAGCGCGAAATACATGATGGCGCCGTCGCGGTTGAAGGCATAGCCGAGCGGCAGCACGACCGAGACGATGCGCTCGGAGACGCCCATGGCCCGCAGCTTTTCCATGTGCAGCGGCAGCGTCACTTCCGATGAACGGGTGGAGAACGCCAGGATCATCGGCTCCATCACCGCCCGCGTGACGGCAAGCGGCCTTTCACCGATCGCGAGCAGCATCAGCCAGAAGATCACGACCATGATCGCGAGCCCGAGATACATCACGGCGACCAGCTTTGCGAGCGCGACCACGGTGGCAAGCCCCTGGGTCGCGAACAGCCAGGCCATCACCGCGAAGATGGCGATCGGCGCGAGGTTGGTGATCCATCTGGTGATCTTGAACATCGCCGCGATCACCGCTTCGAGCACGGCGATCATGGGCTCGCCGACCTTGCCGACCGAAGCCAGCGCGAGACCGAACAGGATGGCGAAGACGAGTGTCGGCAGGATCTTCTGCTCGGCCATCGCCGCGACGATGTTGGAGGGAATCTGTCCATGAAGAACTTGATCCAGTCGACCGACACCGCCAGATTCTGCGGCACCTTGCCGGTTGCGGCCAGCGGCGCGCCGGCGCCGGGATGAAAGGCGGCGTTGAGGAGAAGGCCGATGACGATCGAGATCACGGTCGCGACGTAGAAATAGCCGAGGCTGATCGCAGCGACGCGGCCGAGAACGTTCAGCTCGCTCCCCATCCGGTAGATGCCGAGCGTGACCGAGGTGAACACGACGGGGATGACGATCATCTTCACGCCCTCGACGAAGGCGGTGCCGACGGGGCGCAGGCTTGCGCCGACATCCGGCCAGATCAGTCCGACGCCGAGGCCGAGGGCGAGGCCGACCAGCATTTGAAACACGAGCGGCAGTCTGAACAACGGCCGGATCATTCGCCAACTCATGCTTGATGGTCTCCTTGTCCGGGATATTGCGCGCGGATCGCGCCCAGCGCCGTGAGGCGCGCGTCGAAGGCCGACGACAGATGTCGCCACATGCGCTGCTGCGCGGCGTCGGGGGTGCCGGTTTCGATCGCGGCATAGATGTCGAGGTGTTCGCCGACCGCCTGACGCGTCCGTTCGACGCTGTATTGCCGCATCTTCTGAAGCGCCAGGCCGCTCTGGGCGCGCAGATTGTCGTAGGCCTGCGCCAGCCGGTCATTGCCGGTCGCGCGGAACATTTCGTCGTGGAAGGCCCAGCCGGCATGCTGCGCGTCCTCGACATCGAGAGTCGTGCTCTGCTGGATCCTGCGCAGCTCGCTCGCACAGTGCCGCAAGGCGTCGGTCGGTCCATGCGTCGCCGCGAGATAGGCCGCCATGCCTTCCAGCGCGAGCCGCAATTCGTGGATCTCGCGCAGATCGTCGAACGACATATGCCGCACGAACGTGCCGCGCATCGGATGGATGGTGAGCAGGCCGTCCTTGGCGAGCGCCTTCAGCGCCTCGCGGATCGGCGTCCGTCCCAGCGTCAGCCGGGTCGACAGGCTGCGTTCGGAGAGCGGCTCGTCCGGGGCGAACTCGCCGGAGATAACGAGGTCGCGAAGCAGGGCATAGGCGCGGTCGCGGTCGAGGGAGGCGGAGGACCAGCGACATGTCAGTGTGATGTCAAGCCCGTCGCCCGGATTTCACCGCCTGAGCGAGGTCTTGAGGGACAATCACGGAGCGCGGAGCCGCCCTAAAGCGCGATGAGATGAGGATGAATCATCATCGCGCTTTAGGTTGTTGTTTGAGCATGATCTTTTCGGAAAACCGCTTCGCACTTTTCCGGATCATGCCCTAGAAATGATGCACGCCGAGGGCCGAAAACGCGCCGTCATGGATTTCGTGACCATCACTCGTCGGCTGGCCGAGAAAGCCGAGATGCAACGTCAGTGGCGGCAAGGCGGCCATCGGCACGGCGCCGGCGGTATCGAGCGCGCCAATTTCATGTGCCGGTGCGCCGTCATGCGGTGCCGCAAGCGGTGAACTGACGATATCGGTGACCAGCGCGTCGAACAGGTGAGTGGCCGGCGCCTCATGTGTCAGGGTTTCGGCGGACTGCACGATGCCGCCGAGGAGGCCGGTGACATTGTCCGCGAGCTGGCCGATCGTGCCGGTTACCGAGGACGTCAACTGCGCAACGGTTGTGCCCAGGCTCTCCAGCGTATGCGACACCACCGCAAGCGATGTGTCCACAAGGTGAGTGATCGTCGTTCCGAGCTGGAGAATTGACGCAGCCGGATCGACCGCGGAGGACGTGGCTGCCTCGGCATGCGTGGAGCCGTCTCCGGCCGCCATGAGGTGATCAGTTGGGACGGGGGCGCTCGCCGCAGCCGGCCCGCCAGCGGGGACAGATGCGGTGACATGGCTTTCTGTCGCGGCTGCGACGTTAGCGCTCCCGCCGGAATCCGGGATGTCACCGACGATCGCGGCGTCGGCGTGGCGCGCCGCTGAAACCTCGTCCGATGATGGCGCGACTGCATCGCTATGCTGAACGCCGGGAGCCGGCTGGTGCTCGCCCGGCGCCGCCTCTACAGGCGTCGAGTCGGGTGCGGAGGGCGAGTCCGTCGAGGGCGGTTGAGCCTCGATGGCATCATGATGCCGGGTCGTGTGGGCCTCGTTCAGGAAGGCGACCAGCGCGGTCATGAACGCGACTGTCTCGTCGGTCGCGATGTGACGTGCAAGCTCCGCCTTCTCTGCGCGACGGTTGTTCCGATCGGACGCGGTCATAGGCCCTTCTCCTCGTCAGCGTTCGCGGAAGGCGCGGGTCAGTTCGTCGCGCAAGGGGCCGAAGAGGTATTCGAACAGCGTGCGCGGGCGCGTCGGCACGATCACCTCCGCCGGCATGCCCGACTGCAATTCGACGCGCGACTTCTTCACGTCCTCCGGCTCGAGCGAGACTTCGACCGCGTAGTAGCCGGGCCCGGACTTGTCGTTGTTGGTGACGCGGTCGGCCGAAACCGTTCTCACGGTGCCGTAGAGGCGGGGACGTTCCGCATAGTTGACGCCGGTCAGCCGGATTTCGGCACGGCGGCCGACCGTCACGTCGTTGATGTCGGAGAGCTTCAACTGCGCGTCGACGATCAGCGGATTGTCGGAAGGCACGATGTCCATGAGCTTTGCGCCCGGCTGGATCACGCCCCCTTCCGTGAACACGTCGAGCCCGACGACCGAACCGGTCGCCGGAGCCCTGATTTGCGTGCGGGCCACCACGTCGGTCGCGGCATCAACCTTCGGCGCGAGCTCGGCGAGCTTGTTTTCGGTCGAGCGGAGTTGATCGGTGATTTCGCTCATCCTTGCGCGTTCGGCCTTGGCGATCTCAAGCTCGTTTTGCGAAATCTGCTGCTGCATGCCGGCGATGGTGGCGCGTTGCGCGCCGATGTCGGCCTGCAGCTTGGCGTCCTCGCGCTGCAGCGCCAGGATCCGGGTTTTCGGCGTGTAACCCTGTTCGTACAGGTGCTGCGCGCCATTCATCTCGTCGGACAACAGCTCGCGCTGCTTCTCGGTGCCGGCGAGCTGGGCCTGCGTGCCGCCGATCTGGGCGGTCAGTTCGGCTATCTTGCCGTTGACCACGGCTATCTCCGCGTCGAACTGGTGCTTGCGTGCGGCCATCATCGAGATCTCGTTTGCCATCGCCTGGCGCAGCGCGGGCTTTGTGTTCGCGCCTTGCGGATCGACGCCGAAGTCCGGCGCATCGCGGCCGTCGCGCTCGGCGATCAGCCGGGCTTCCGCAGCACGGGCCGCATCGCGATCGGCAACCAGCACCTCGAGCCTGGCGCGCGGATCGCTGTCGTCGAGCGCGACCAGGAGCTGTCCCTTCTCGACACGAGCCCCGTCGCGGACCAGAAGCTGGCGGATGACGCCGCCATAGGGATGCTGCACGCTCTGGCGCCGACCCTCGACCTGGAGATTGCCGCTGGCAATGGCGGCCCCCGAGATCGGGGCAAGCGTTCCCCACAGCAGCATCGCGGATGCGAACGCACCGGCCACGATGGCGCCGACGAACGCCGGCCGCCCTGGTCGCGCATAGGCGGTGCGCTCGCGATCGGCGACATAGGTCCCGCCGAGCGTACTCATGATGCGGCGGCTCGTGCGGTGGCCTGCTGCTGCAAGGCCTGATAGACCTCGCCGGGCGGGCCGAGCATGTCGAGCATCCCATTGCGCAGAACCATCATGATGTCGACGATGTCGAGGATCGTGGTGCGGTGGGTGATGACGATCACAGCGGCACCGTCGGTCTTGGCCTGGAGGAGCGCGACTTTCAACGCTTCCTCGCCGGGACCGTCGAGATTGGCGTTGGGTTCATCCAGCACGAGAAGCGGCGGACGGCCGAGCAGTGCTCGTGCCAGGCCCAGCCGCTGGCGTTGGCCGCCGGACAGTCCGACGCCGCCGACGCCGAGCCGCGTGTCGTACTGCCGGGGGAGATCGAGCACCATCTCGTGGATTCCGGCACGTATGGCCGCCTCGATGATCTCCTCGGTCGAGGCATCGCCAAAGCGCGCGATATTCTCGCGGACGGTGCCGGCGAACAGGCCGACGTCCTGCGGCAGATAGCCGACATGACGGCCGAATTCGACCGGATCCCAATGACCATAGTCGAGACCGCCGAAACGCAGCCGTCCCGCGGCGGGCGCCATTGCGCCGACCAGCAGGCGTGCCAGCGTGCTTTTTCCGGATCCGCTCGGACCGACGATGCCGAGCGCCTGGCCGCCCGCGAGCGCAAACGAAAGGCCTTTGATCACCGGCTCCTTTCGCGTCGGCAACTCGCAAACGAGCTCCTGTACCTCGATGGTGTTGCGCAGCTTCGGCACGATGGTCTGCGGCGGGATCAGGTCGATAGTCGCGAGCAGATCGCGCACCTGTGTGTAGCCATCGCGCGCACCGATGAACTGCTTCCAGGTGCCGACGGCCTGTTCGACCGGCACCAGCGCCCGGCCCATGACGATGCTGGCGGCGAAAATGGTCGCGGGCGTGATGGCGTGGTCGATGGCGAGCCAGGCTCCGGTGCCGAGCATCAACGATTGCAGCAAGAGGCGAAAGAAACGGATCGACGACGTCATGACCGCATTCTTGTCGCTGGCAGCCGCCTGCTGCACCAGCATCGCGGAGCGCTGGCTCTGCCAGTTGCGCTCAACGGCCGGCTGCATGCCCATGGCGCGGATGACATCGGCATGGCGCAGTACATTCTCGGTGAAGACGTAGGACTGGTTGCCGGCCGCCTCGGCCTGTTTCATCGGAGCGCGGGTCAGCACCTCGTTCACGCCGGCAAGCCCCAGCAGCAGCAGGGCGCCGATGCTGGCCACGATGCCGAGCAGGGGATGGATGAAGAACAGCAGCAGCAGGTAGATCGGAATCCACGGCAAGTCGAAAGCGAAATAGATGCCGGGCCCTGTCACAAAGGTCCGGAACTGGTCGAGCTCGCGCAGCTGCTGCGCGCCACGCGAGGCGCCGCGCTCGGCCGATCGTACCACCAGCGCCTCGAACACACGTGTCGATAGCTCCATGTCGAGCCGGATGCCGCAGCGGATCAGGATCCAGGCGCGTACTGCGTCCAGGCCCGCCATGGTCAGGAGTGCAACGGCGAGGATCAGGGTGAGAAGGACGAGCGTGGAGATGTTTTCGTTGAGCAGGACGCGGTTGTAGACCTGCATCAGATACAGCGGGGAGCTGAGATAGAGCAGGTTGATCGCGCTCGAGAACAATCCGGCCCAGAGGAAGTGTGGCCAGAGTTTCAACAACGCCTCGCGAACGTCGTCGCCCCGATACGACGACCCTGCCGCTTCGTCCGCGACCGTCGAAAGCCCTGCCGCCATCTGCGATATCCTCGAAAGTGAAGTTGCTGCGCCGATTGCCTCGGCTGGCTGAGAAGGGGCCTGCGGCAGACGCTGGCGGGCTCACGCAATGAATGACGTGGGGCTTGACGCCCCACGCCAAGGATTGGTCCGCGAATGTGCGGAATTGCGACTCAAACGAGGCCGTGAAGGAGGCCCCCGACGTCGAGATGGCCGACGTCTGCACTGACGCCAATCGCGGTCGGGGCGGAGATCGAAGCATCGATGCCGCCGGTTCCCGCAAGGCCCGACGCGGATACGTCAACGCTGGGATTGGTTTCGATCAGCGCTCCGACGTCAAGCGTGTGCGACAGATCGACGGCGCCGCTGGCACCGGCCGCTGCACTTCCACCTGCGCTGGCACTGCCAGACAGCGTATCCGTTGCTGTTCCGAGCAGACCGTCGACAGTACCGAGCAGGTTTCCGAGTAGAGCCATGTGTACTCCTTTTGGTTGGTTGGCAGTTCAGATCGCGACGAAGAGTCGCTGCCCAAGAAGTCGCCGCGCCGTGAAAGGTTGCTGACTCACATGAGGCCATTTGATGCTGATTTTTTGGGCGCGGAACTCTCGTCGTGCATCGGGCGCCTGACTCCGTCGTCCGGCAGAAACGATCCGGAGCTTGATAATTTATCCCGGACTACAACCTCGTGCGTTGCCTGACAGGAAAAACATCCCAGAGCTGGATCGATCGCCGGCGCAAAATATTTGACTTTGTCGAAATTCGGAAATCGCGCACAGGCCACGCCTCCCCTAACAAAAGCCGCGGACAAGCGCACGTAGTGCGCGCCAAATCCATGACCCGTCGGGCTTCGCCGGACGACGTTGTCGAACGACCTACGTCCAATCCAGACAGGAATGCCTCTTTGTGAGTTGTGCCGGAGCGCTGGGCGGCTACCATACGTTCGAAGCTTCCCCGGAACGGGAAGCGGAACTGCGAGCGGGAGGCGACATGGGCGATCAGGCGCGGATGGTGAAGGGATCGGACCTGTTTGTCGCAGCGCTGGAGAATGAAGGCGTCGATCGCATATTCGGTGTCCCCGGCGAGGAAAATCTCGACCTGGTCGAATCGCTGCGCACGTCCAAGATCGAGCTGATCCTGACCCGCCACGAGCAGGCCGCCGCCTTCATGGCCGCGACCCATGGGCGGTTGACCGGCAAGCCCGGCATTTGTCTCTCGACGCTTGGCCCGGGCGCGCTCAATTTGTCGACGGGGGCGGCCTACGCGCATCTCGGCGCGATGCCGATGATTTTGATCACCGGCCAGAAGCCGATCATGAGCAGCCGGCAGGCGCGCTTCCAGATCGTGGATGTGGTTGCGACCATGAAGCCGCTGACGAAATTGTCGCGGCAGATCATCAGCGCCTCCAGTATCCCGACCGTGGTCCGCGACGCCTTTCGCGTGGCGATGGAGGAGCGGCCGGGGCCGGTGCATCTCGAATTGCCCGAGGACATCGCGGGCGATGAAGTGCCCGCAGTCCCGGTGATCCCGACCCATCCGATCGAAATCCCGGTTGCTCATCGCGCCGCGCTCGACCGCGCGGCCGAGATGATCCTGGCCGCGAAACATCCGCTGGTGATGATGGGCGCCGCAACCAGCCGGCCGCGCGCGACCCACGGCATTGCGAGTTTCGTGCGGCGGACGGGGATCCCGTTCTTCACCACGCAGATGGGCAAGGGCACGGTGCCCGGCGGCACCAATCTCTATATGGGCACGGCGGCACTGTCCGAGCGCGACTATGTTCACGAGGCCATCGATGCCGCCGATCTGATCGTCGCGATCGGCCACGATCCGATCGAGAAGCCGCCCTTCATCATGGGTCCCTCGGGGCCGAAGGTCATTCACGTCAGCTACACGTCGGCCAGCGTCGAGCAGGTCTATTTCCCGGACGCGGAAGTCGTCGGCGACGTCGGCCCAAGCCTGGAATTGCTCGCCGACCGTGTCGAAGGCAAGCTGCCGCAGGCGGCGGCGCTATTGCCGCTGCGCGAAAAGATCCTCAGCCATATTGCCGACCGCGCCACCGAGGCGCGCTGGCCGCCGACGCCGCAGCGCATCGTGCACGATATCAGGCAGGTGATGCCGGAGAACGGCATCGTCGCGCTCGACAACGGCATGTACAAGATCTGGTTCGCGCGCAACTACCGCACCCGCGTCGCCAACACGCTGCTGCTCGACAATGCGCTGGCGACGATGGGCGCCGGCCTGCCGTCGGCAATGATGGCCGCGATGCTCAATCCCGACCGCCGCGTGCTCGCGGTCGCCGGCGACGGCGGCTTCATGATGAACAGCCAGGAGATGGAAACGGCCGTCCGCCTCAAGCTCAACCTGGTCGTGCTGGTGCTGGAGGACAACGCTTACGGCATGATCCGCTGGAAGCAGGCCGTCGATCATTTCGCCGATTTCGGCATGACCTTTGGCAATCCCGATTTCGTCCTGTACGCGAAGGCCTATGGCGCGAAGGGGCATCGCATCCAGTCGATCGACAGGTTTGCCCCGACGCTCGACGCCGCGTTCGAGGAAGGCGGCGTGCACCTGGTCTCGATCCCGATCGATTATTCGGAGAACGTGCGGGTGCTCGTCGACGAGCTGCGGGCGCGGGAGAGGTAACGCAGGTAGTTTGATGCACAGCCATTCCCACCTCGTCATTGCGAACGCAGCGAAGCAATCCAGAATCTCACCGCGGCGGCAGTCTGGATTGCTTCGTTGGGCTCGCAATGACGGGGTGTGTTGCCGGCCGGAATACGTTAACAACTTGTGTCGCCATCATTGATCTCCGACACTCCCAACCATCCAACCAACCACAGGACTAAGAAATGACGCGCGTTCGCTGTATCACCGAGATGGGCATGGGCGTCGACGTCCACGGCAAGGACGCCACCAAGGCCGCGAAGCGCGCGGTGTCGGATGCGATCAGGCATTCGAGCCTCGGCTTCTTCCGGATGATCGGGAAAACCGCGAACGACATGTTCGTCGATGTCACCATCGCGGTGCCCAATCCCGAAGCCGTCGACAAGGAAGCGGTCGCCAAGGAGCTGCCTTACGGCACGGTGACCGTCAACGCGGTCAACGGCGGGCTTGAGATTCCGGCGGAGCAGGGCAATGACTCTATCCTCATCGCCAATGCCGCCGTCATCGTCAGCTTCGACAAGGAATAGGGGCCGATGCCCGATTCCGATCTGACATTGCTGGACCGCCCGATCTGGAGCGCGCTGACGACCCGCCAGAAGGCATTGGCGGAAGGCGGCCCGCGCGCGCTGCGCTATCCCGTGGCGATGACGCCCTTCGCCGACATGGTCGACATGTCGGCGGCAAGCTTCGCCGCGCTCGGTGACCTCCTGTCGGACTCGCAGGTCGCCGCTCTGTTCACGCCGGAGGCCGTCGACGTTCCCGCCGGCTTCAAGGTCGTGCTCGCCGAAAGCGGCGAGCAGATGATCGGCTCGCCCGCTGACAGCCCATTGCGCGACGCCGCGATCGTCAGGCTCGGCGTTGCCGATGTTCCCGCCATGATGGCGTTGACAGAGCTGACCAAGCCCGGCCCGTTTGCCGCTCGCACGCACGAGCTCGGCACGTTCCTCGGCATCCGCGCCGGCGACGAGCTGGTCGCGATGGCGGGCGAGCGGATGAAGCCGGGCAATTTCACCGAAATGACCGCGGTCTGCGTGCATCCCGAACATCGCGGCCGCGGCTACGCGCAGGCGTTGCTCGCGGCCGTCGCGCGCCAGATCGAGGCGCGCGGCGAAATTCCGTTCCTGCACGTGTTCTCGAGCAACGCGTCGGCGATTGCGCTCTATCAGCGGCAGGGGATGGCAATCCGGCGCCGCCTGCACGTCACCGCACTGATGAAGCAGGGATAAGCGGCGCCGTTGTTCGGGTGGGCTTCATATCCGACGAATTCAGGCTATATCCATCCCAACCACAATTGGGGGAATACATGGACGCCAGGACAACCGATTTTTCCACGGCACGGACGGCGATGCAGCGCTACGTCGATCAGGAGATCATCCCCGGTGTGTCCTGGGCGGTGCTGCGTGGCCGCGAAATCGTCGATCAGCAATGCGTCGGCTTTGCCGACCGCGAGGCCAGCACCGCGCTCCGGCCTGACCACATCTTTCGCGCGTTCTCCAACACCAAGATATTCGTCACCTGCGCGATCATGCTGCTGGTGGAGGAGGGCCACATCGGGCTCGATGATTTGCTCGAAAAATTCCTGCCGCAGCTCGGCAATCGCAAGGTGCTGAAACAGGGCGCGGCGAGCCTTGCCGATGTCGAGCCGGCGAAGGGCCCGATCACGATCCGCCAGCTTCTGACTCACACGTCGGGCCTCAGCTACGGCATCTTCGATCCCGGCACCGTGCTGTTCAAGGGTTACAACGAGGCGCGCATCCTCAATCCGCTAACGCTGCTGACCGACATGATCGACGGCCTTGCCGATCTGCCGCTGTCCTATCATCCCGGCACGGGCTGGGAATATTCGGTGGCGACCGACGTGCTCGGACGCGTCGCAGAGGTCGTCTCGGGCAAGGCCCTCGATGCCTTCTTCAAGACGCGCATCTTCGATCCGCTCGGCATGGTCGATACCGGATTCTACGTCCCGCAGGCGCAACAGGGCAGGCTGGTCGCGCTCTACACCGGCGCGGACGTGCTCGACCCGATGAAGCCCGGACTCACGCGGGCGGACAATCTGCCGTTTCCACAGGCTTATCGGCGGCAATTTCCGCGGCTGTCGGGCGGCGGCGGTCTGGTTTCGACTTTGCCGGACATGCTCGCGCTGCTGCGCGCGCTGTTGCCCGGTTCGGATGTGCTGCTGAAGCCGGAGACGCTGCGGCAGATGATGACGAACCAGTTGCCCGCAGGGCAAACCATTCGCTTCGCCAATCTCGGCCCCATCCCCGGCAAGGGCTTTGGCCTCGGCGGCGCCGTCACCTTCGCGCCGACGCCCTTTGATCCCGCGAATTCCACCGGCGAATTCCAGTGGGGTGGGCTCGCCGGCACCCATTGGTGGATTTGCCCGCAGGCCAATTCCGCCGGCGTGCTGATGGCCCAACGCTACATGGGCTTCTGGAATCCGTTCTTCTTCGAGTTCAAGCGGCTGGCCTATCAGGCGGTTGGAGGCTGATCGCGAAAAAATTTGCAGGCTCCCGCGAATCCTTTGCGGTTATTGCGTCCTCTTGTTGGTCGGGGCAGTTCGCCTCGGCTCAACTCGGAGGATGCGATGGCATTTTACAGAAAGAACATCGGCGGCTTGCACCAGGTGGCGCGGATTGCCGTTGGAATAGCGGTGGCGGTCGCGGCGTTCGCCTATCTCGCCGGTGCTGCCGCGTGGCTCATCGTGCTCGGCGGCGTGGGCTTTGCGCTGACGGGGCTGGTCGGCTATTGCCCGATGTGCGCGATGGCCGGGATCGGAAGAGGGGACATGTCGTGAGCGCGGCCGCAATCTCGCCAAACCTGTTTGACGCGGCGCGGCTCGGCGACCAACATGCAATCGCCCGCCTGCTCGAGACGGCGCAGCCGGACATCCGCCGCTATGCGCGTGCAACCTGCCGCAGCTCGGCCGACGCCGAGGATGCGACGCAGGAGGCGTTGTGGATCCTGTTCCGGCATGTCGGCACGATCCGGTCGCTGCTGGCGTTTTCCGGCTGGCTGTTCAGCGTGGTCCGTCGCGAATGTCTGCGGCTCGCGCGCAAAGCCGGCCTTGCGCCGGCGATCGACGACAGCAAGGCGGAGGCGCTGCTGCTGTCGCGCTCCGAATCCGATCTGCGGCTCGACGTGGCCGCCGCCTTCGAGGCGCTGCCGCCGCACTACCGCGATGTCGCGCTGATGCGGGACGTCAAGGAAATGACCATCGACGAAATCGCCGCCGCGCTCGGTGCCTCCCGGCAGACCGTGAAGGCACGCCTGCATCGCGCCCGCGCCCTGATGCGCGAATATCTGACGAGATGAGACATGACCGATTATCAAACCCCTGACGATCTGAAATCGATTCCCTCCTTTGTCGCGCTGGCGCCGGTCGAGGCCAACGCGTTCCTGGCGTTCAATCATGCCGTCGAACGCAAGGATGGACTGATCCCGCCAAAATATCGCGAACTGATCTCGCTCGCGGTCGCGCTCACCACGCAGTGCGCTTATTGCCTCGACGTGCATACGGCGCAAGCCGCGAAGGCGGGTGCTACGCGCGAGGAAGTGGCGGAAGCTGCGTTGATTGCGGCGGCGGTGCGCGCCGGCGGTACCCTCGGCCATGCGTTGTTGGCGCAGCGCCTGTTCGAGCAACATCGAGGTGACGGAGAAAAGTAGGTGCCTTGCAGACATCTGGACACGTAGTTTGCCAAACTATCTGGGCCTCGACGGATTTCGCTTTGGCTGGGTGGCGGCCTGGATCGACGATCGCGGTGATCAAGGTTTTGATTATTCGCCGGGCCTCACGCGTCTCCTTGCAATGCCGCATGCACGCGCGATGGTCGACATGCCGATCGGATTGAATCCGAGCGGCTATCGAGCGTGCGACTTGCGTGCACGCGAACTGGTCGGCGCCGCCGTGTTTCTCGGTGCGCGCCGGGACCTCTGGAGGTTTCCCGACATGGCCGCGGCCAATCGGCATTATTGGGAGCACGAGGGCAAGGGCAGGGGTGTGTCGGCGCAGCTCTGGAATATCAGGGACAAGATCAGGGACCTCGACGAGATCATGACGCCGGCACGGCAAGAGATCGTCGGCGAAGCGCATCCGGAATTGATCTTCTGGAATCTTGCGGGCCGCGTGCACCTCGACAGCAAGACGTCGGCGCGCGGCCGCGAGCAGCGCATCGCGCTCCTGGAGCAACGCGGCTTCACGCGCCTGCCGAAATGGCTGACCCAGCGTCATGGCACCGGCATCGGCCGCGACGATCTCATCGATGCCTGTGCCTGCGCGGTCGCGGCACGCGACGGCTCGCAGCGCGTCGGCGGTGAGGAGGTCGATCCGCGGGGCTTGCGGATGGAGATCAATTATTGAGGCTGCCTACCGCGCGGCCACGGACCGGGAAAAACTGGCAATTTATTTCAGATGTGCAGGAACTGCCGGTGATCGGCCGGCGTTTCCCGTGCGAACCTGACACCGAGTAGCTCGCGATGAATGATGCCAGTCAATTCGCGACCGCGATACTCACGCTCGCTTTCGCCGTTGCACTGCTCGTCACCGGGCAGCTCTTCATCGAGCAACGCGCGCAACGCGATATCGCATACGCCACGACCCATTTGCTGCGGCCGCTCTGATACGACCTGGGTACGCGTGCGATGGTGGAGGGCCTTGCGTCATTCGTCCGCTCGCCTAGATTGGGCTGCATCTCACGCATGCAGCCGGGGTCTCGATGTCCGATCTCTCCACCTTTCCCATCACCAAGCGCTGGCCGGCCAAGCATCCTGAGTTGCTTCAGCTCTATTCCTTGCCGACGCCGAACGGCGTCAAGGTCTCGATCATGCTGGAAGAGATCGGACTGCCTTACGAGGTGCATCTGGTCGACTTCGGCAAGGACGACCAGAAGACGCGGGAATTCCTCTCGCTCAATCCGAACGGCAAGATCCCGGCGATCCTCGATCCCAACGGTCCCGGCGGCCGGCCGGTGCCGCTGTTCGAGTCCGGTGCGATCCTGCAATATCTTGCCGAGAAGACCGGCAAGCTGTTGCCGCAGGATGCCGCGCGCCGCTACCAGACCTTTCAATGGGTGCATTTCCAGATGGGCGGCATCGGTCCCATGTTCGGCCAGGTCGGCTTCTTCCACAAATTCGCCGGCAAGGATTTTGAGGACAAGCGGCCGCTCGAGCGCTACGTCAACGAGTCCAAGCGCCTGCTCGGTGTGATGGAGAGCCATCTTTCCGGCCGGCAATGGTTCATGGATGACGACTACACCATCGCCGACATCTCCATGCTCGGCTGGGTGCGTAATCTCGTTGGTTTCTACGGCGCCGGCGATCTCGTCGAATTCAGCCAGTTCAAATCGGTCGGCGCCTGGCTCGAGCGGGGCGTGGCGCGACCGGCGGTGCAGCGCGGGCTGAACATTCCAAAGCGGCCGTGAAACTAGAACAGCCGCCCGCCGTTCGGCACGGGCTTGCTCGGCTGCACCAGCACGACCTTGCCGTCGGCATCGGGAAAGCCGAGCGTCAACACCTCTGAGACGACCGGCCCGATCTGGCGTGGCGGGAAATTGACGACTGCCGCGACCTGCTGTCCCACGAGCGTCTCGATCGGGTGATTTTCCGTGATCTGCGCCGAGCTCTTGCGCACGCCGATGGAGGGGCCGAAGTCAATCCAGAGACGCCAGGCCGGCTTGCGCGCCTCCGGAAAAGGCTTGGCGTCGACGATCGTGCCGATGCGGATATCGACCGCGAGGAAGGCGTTGAAGTCGATGGTCGGCGACACGGCGGCGGCGGGATCGTAGGTGACGTGCATGGGGTTTCCGTTTGGAGAGTCCACAAGTTCGTTCGCAATATTGTCGCGTGAACCGGAGTTTCGTACAACGGCCACAGCCGAAGCGTCACGCGACGCATGTCCGAGGAATGAGCATTGCCCAATATCATCTATGGCATCAAGAACTGCGACACCATGAAGAAGGCGCGCGCGTGGCTCGACACCCATGGTGTCGCCTACGAGTTCCACGACTACAAGTCGGCCGGCGTAGAGCAGGATAAGCTCAAGGAGTGGAGCGACAAGCTCGGCTGGGAGACGCTGCTCAATCGCGCCGGCACGACCTTCAAGAAGCTGCCCGAGGCCGACAAGGGAGGGTTGTCCGAGAAGAAGGCGCTGGCGTTGATGCTAGCGCAACCATCGATGATCAAGCGGCCGGTGCTTGAAATCGGCGGTAAGCTCCTGGTCGGCTTCAAGCCGGATATCTATGCGAAGGAAGTCGGCGCCAAAGAATCAGCGCCGAGGAAGTCGGCACAAAGTCGCGCTGATGGCTAATTCAGCTCGATGATCTCGGTGGTGACGTTGGGGCCGGACTGGTCGGCGAACTCGACCAATTCGGCAGCCGCGATACGGCCCGGTGCGCGATGAAAGAGATCGCGGTCGATCACGGCGCGCGATTTCGGGCGCGGCAGCGCGTCATTTCCGCGCATCAGATTCTTGATCTCGAAGCCGCCGTCCTCGCAGAAGGTCTTGAGCGATGCGATGACGTGGCAGATCTTGCCGTCGGCCTGGAACGGCAGCAACAACCGTTCATAGGCGACGATACGCCCGTAGATGTCGTCGACGTCAGCAACGCTGTAGACCGGAAGCCCGCGCGCCACGCATTCATAATAAACCGGCATCACGAAAGGCACGAGTCGGGGGCCGATATACTCATCCAGCAGAACGCCCTTGCCGGTATGTCCATAGGCGCGCGAAATGCGCGTGCCTTCGCTCTGGATCGTCAGGCGCGGTGTCGGCGTCGAGGCGTCCACCGTATAATAGATGAGATCGGACAGCTCTTCCTCCAGCCGCGCCGGCTGATACTCCCAGATTGCCGGTGCGATCTGCTGGCGCGCATAAAGTCTCAGCCACGTGTTCAGGAGATCACGCTGCCTGATCGACTTGACTGCGGAGGGAGCGGCGCTTGCGAAATCCAAAACAATATTCCCAGCGATAAAAACCCGCACATGATCCCAGTTGCGGGAAAATTTTCTATGAAGGCTGGCGCGCGGAACGAAAGACCGTTAACGACGACTTGATGACCGGTGCCTTGCGAACCGGGAGGCCGGGCAGGCGCGACATCGAAACACCTCCGACTAAGGGAGCATTTGTATCCCAGCCGGAGGCCTGATCTGCTCAGCTTTCCGCCTTGCCTAACCCCCGTCACCTCCGGCATATTCCGCGCCCGGAGGCGGCGTTCCGGATAGGCTCTAAAGGCCTCCGGAAAGCCGAAGCAACAAGGACAGCCACGCGCGGCCAGCGCGTCGTGCGGGCAGGGGGAAATCTGTTTGGCCGATGAGTTCATTCTCGAAACGGAAGGCTTGACCAAGGAGTTCGCGGGCTTCTTTGCCGTCCGCGACGTTGCGCTCAAGGTTCGTCGTGGGAGCATTCACGCGTTGATTGGCCCGAACGGGGCCGGCAAGACGACGTGCTTTAATCTCTTGACCAAGTTCCTCAAGCCGTCAGCCGGGAAAATCCTGTACAAGGGGCAGGATATCACCGCGATGGCGCCGGCCGACGTGGCGCGCATGGGACTGGTACGTTCGTTCCAGATTTCGGCGGTGTTTCCGCATCTCACCGCGCTTGAAAACGTTCGCGTCGCGCTCCAGCGCCAGCACGGCAGCTCGTTTGATTTCTGGCGCTCCAAGTCCGTGCTCAATGGCTTCAACGATCGCGCGCGTGAACTGTTGAACGATGTTGGCCTCAGCGAGTTTGCCAATACGCCCGCGGTCGAAATGCCCTATGGGCGCAAGCGGGCACTTGAGATCGCAACCACGCTCGCGCTCGACCCGGAGATGATGCTGCTGGACGAGCCGATGGCCGGCATGGGCCACGAGGATATCGACAAGATCGCGGCGCTGATCAAGCGCATCTCGGCGAAGTACACCATCCTGATGGTCGAGCACAATCTGAGCGTCGTGGCCAATCTCTCCGACATCATCACCGTGCTGACGCGCGGGCAGGTGCTTGCGCAGGGCCATTACAGCGAACTCACCAAGGACGAGCGCGTCAAGGAAGCCTATCTGGGAGCGGGTCATGCCTGAGACTGCGATTGCGGAAGCTCCGGCAAAGGCTGCGACCGGCGGCAACATCCTTCAGGTCCGCAACCTGGAAGCCTGGTACGGCGAATCCCACATCCTGCACGGGATCAATTTCGACGTGAATGCAGGGGAGGTCGTTACCCTGCTCGGGCGTAACGGCGCCGGCAAGACGACCACGCTGAAGTCGATCATGGGCATCATCGGCAAGCGCACCGGCTCGGTGAAGTTCAACAACCAGGACATCATCCGCACGACCTCGGACAAGATCGCGCGGATGGGTATCGCGTTCTGCCCGGAAGAGCGGGGAATTTTCTCCAGTCTCGACGTGCGGGAGAACCTGCTGCTGCCGCCGGTGGTACGTGCAGGCGGATTGCCGCTCGAACAGATCTTCGATCTGTTTCCGAACCTGAAGGAACGCCTCAACAGCCAGGGAACCAAGCTGTCCGGCGGCGAGCAGCAGATGCTCGCGATCGCGCGCATCCTGCGCACCGGGGCCAGCTTCCTGATGCTGGACGAGCCGACCGAAGGTTTGGCGCCGGTCATCATCCAGCAGATCGGTCACACCATTGCGCGGCTCAAGAAGGAGGGCTTCACGATCCTCCTGGTCGAGCAGAACTTCCGGTTCGCGTCCACCGTCGCCGACCGCTATTATGTGGTCGAGCACGGCAAAATCATTGACGGATTTTCCAATTCGGAGCTCGCCGCCAATATGGACAAGCTTCATACCTATCTCGGCGTATGACCTTTCTGCGAAAGATCGGGCCGAGTGAAGAATAGCCTCGAGTGAAGAATAATCTAAGGAAGGGATTTGGGAGCGAACCATGAAGCATAGCATTTCAGGGATGTTGCTTGGTGCGGCGCTGGCGATCGGCGCAACGAGCGGGGCAGTCGCGCAGGACAAGACGATCAAGATCGGCGTGCTCACCGACAATTCGGGGCTCTATGCCGACCTGGGCGGCCCCGGCTCGACGGTGGCGGCGCAGATGGCCATCGAGGATTCCGGGCTTGCAGCCAAGGGATGGAAGATCGACCTGATCTCCGCCGACCATCAGAACAAGCCCGACATCGGCTCCGCGATTGCCCGGCAATGGATCGACGTCGAGAAGGTCGACATCTTCATGGATGTCTTGAACTCCGGCGTTGCGCTGGCGGTCAACAATATCGTCAAGGAGAAGAATTCCATCCTGATCGACACCGGCGCGGCGACGTCGGATCTCACCAACGCGCAATGCTCGCCGAATACGATCCACTGGGTCTACGACACCTACATGCTCGCGAACAGCACGGGGCAGGCGCTAGTGAAGGCGGGCGGCGACACCTGGTACTTCCTGACTGCGGACTATGCCTTCGGACATGCGCTCGAGCGCGACACTGCTGCGGTCGTGGTGAAATCGGGCGGCAAGGTGATCGGCACCGTCAGGCATCCCCTGAATACCGCAGACTTCTCCTCGTTCCTGCTTCAAGCGCAGGCGTCGAAAGCTAAGGTCATCGGCATGGCGAATGCCGGCGGCGACACCACCAACACGATCAAGCAGGCGGCTGAATTCGGCATCGTTTCGGGCGGCCAGAAGCTCGCCGGCCTCCTTCTCTTCATCACTGACGTTCACGCGCTCGGCCTGAAGGTGGCGCAAGGGCTGAACTTCACTGAAACCTTCTATTGGGACATGAACGACGGCACCCGTGCCTTCTCTAAGCGCTTCTCCGAGCGCATGAAGAACAAGGCGATGCCCTCGATGGTGCAGGCCGGCGTCTATTCGGGCCTGATCCACTATTTCAAGGCGCTGGAGGCGATGGGCGGCAATCCGCACGACGGGGCCAAGGCGGTCGCCAAGATGAAGGAGATGCCGACGGACGACGCGCTGTTCGGCCAGGGTACGATCCGCGTGGACGGCCGCAAGCTCCATCCTGCCTATCTGTTCGAGGTCAAGAAGCCCGAGGAATCCAAGGGCCCCTGGGACTATTACAAGCTGATCGGCACGACCCCGGGTGACCAGGCCTTCCGACCGCTCTCGGAGAGTGCTTGTCCGTTGGTGAAGAAGTAAGACCAGCCGCGCCCGCGGGCGTAGCCCTGTGAAATGACTTAACGAGACCGGGTACGAGATCGATCGATGCAGGCTCTTTTTGCTCAGCTACTGGTAGGACTGATCAACGGCTCGTTTTACGCGCTGCTCAGTCTCGGGCTTGCCGTGATCTTCGGCATGCTCAACATCATCAATTTCGCCCATGGCGCGCTCTACATGATGGGCGCGTTCGTCGCCTATTTTCTGCTCAACAATGATTATCTCAGTATTGGCTACTGGCCAGCATTGATCGTCGCTCCGATTGTCGTCGGCATTTTCGGCATGATCCTGGAACGGACCATGCTGCAATGGCTGACCGGGCTCGACCATCTCTATGGCCTGCTGCTGACCTTCGGCATCGCGCTGATCGTGCAGGGCGTGTTCCAGAACTACTTTGGTTCGTCCGGCCTGCCTTACGCCATTCCGGATCAGCTCAAGGGCGGGATGAATCTCGGCTTCATGTTCCTGCCCGTCTATCGCGGCTGGGTCGTCATCTTCTCGCTGGTGGTGTGCATTGCGACGTGGTTCCTGATCGAGAAGACGCGGCTCGGCGCCTATTTGCGCGCCGCGACGGAAAACCCGACGTTGGTGCGCGCTTTCGGCATCAACGTGCCGCGCATGATCACGCTCACCTACGGATTGGGCGTCGGCCTTGCTGCGCTCGCCGGCGTGCTCTCGGCGCCGATCAACCAGGTGCGGCCGCTGATGGGCGCCGACCTCATCATCGTCGTGTTCGCGGTGGTGGTGATCGGCGGCATGGGTTCGATCATGGGATCGATCATCACCGGCTTCGCGCTCGGCGTGATCGAGGGCCTGACCAAGTATTTTTACCCCGAGGCCTCCAACACCGTCGTGTTCGTGCTGATGGTGCTGGTACTCTTGGTGAAGCCAACGGGATTGACGGGAAGGGCGGCCTGATATGACAGCCTTGACGGACGATACGCTGCCGGTGACCCCGCGCGCGATGCGCGACGAGATGATCGTATTCGCTGTGATGGCACTGCTGCTGGCCTCGGTGCCATTCAGCGGCGTCTACCCGTTCTTCGTGATGCAGGCGCTGTGCTTCGCGCTGCTCGCATGTGCCTTCAATCTTCTGATTGGCTATGGCGGCCTGCTGTCGTTCGGTCACGCGATGTTCTTAGGCACCGCCGGTTATTGCAGCGCGCATGCGCTGAAGGTGTGGGCGCTGCCGCCGGAGCTCGGTATCCTCGTCGGCGTCGCTGGTGCTTTCGTCCTCTCGATCGTGACCGGCTACATCTCGATCCGCCGCCAGGGCATCTATTTCTCGATGATTACCCTGGCGCTGTCGCAGCTGCTGTACTTCATCTACCTCCAGGCGCCGTTCACCCATGGTGAAGACGGCATCCAGGGCATTCCGCAGGGACACATGTTCGGCATCTTCGATCTCTCGAAGCCGACCGTCCTCTATTATGTCGTGCTCGTCGGCTTTCTCGCCGGCTTCCTGCTGATCTACCGCATCATCAATTCGCCGTTCGGCGAAGTCTTGAAGTCGATCCGCGAGAACGAGCAGCGGGCGATCTCGCTGGGTTACCGGACCGACCAGTACAAGTTCCTGGCTTTCGTCCTGTCGGGCACGCTGGCCGGCTTTGCCGGATCGCTGAAGGTGTTCGTGGCGCAGAATGCCTCGCTCACCGACGTGCATTGGTCGATGTCGGGCGAAGTTGTGCTGATGACGCTGGTCGGCGGTCTCGGCACCATCTTCGGGCCTGTAGTCGGCGCCTTCGCGATCATCGCCATGCAGCAATATCTGGCGAGCTTCGGCCAGTGGGTGACTGTGATCCAGGGCTCGATCTTCGTGATCTGCGTGCTCACCTTCCGCCGCGGCGTGGTCGGTGAAATCGCGCACTACTTCCGGCGCTCACTCTAAGCTTTTGATTTATATCAAACTTATCTGTTGCGTGAAAGCGGTGGATGATCCGGCTCCGCGGGCGTGAGGTGGCACGCGCGCGGATCGAAAATGGTCTATGAAAGTTTTGTGACGGCCGGTTCGGGCCGGGCCATTTCCAACCGGTAGCCTATCCCCATGATGCGATGGTTTCGCGCTTTCCTGCCCAAGGAAGAACGGTTCTTCGACCTGTTCGACCGCCATGCCCAGACCGTGATCCAGGGTTCGATCGCGCTTCAGGGGATGCTGAACGGCGGCGAGGAGACGCCGGTCTATTGCCAGCGCGTCAACCAGTTCGAGAACGACGCCGACAACATCACCCGTGAGGTGCTGACGGCGGTGCGCCGCACTTTCATCACGCCGTTCGATCGCGGCGACATCAAGAACCTGATCACGTCGATGGACGACGCCATCGACCAGATGCAGCAGACGGCCAAGGCGGTGATGCTGTTCGAGGTCCGCAGCTTCGAGCCGCCGATGCGGGAGATCGGTGGGCTTCTGATCGAATGCGCCAACCTGGTGGGGCGCGCGCTGCCGCTGATGCAGGCGATTGGTCCAAACGTCGCCATGCTGACGGCGATCACGGAGGAACTGACCAAGTTGGAGGGCCGCGTCGACGATCTCCACGACATTGGCCTGAAGGAGCTGTTCCTGAAGCACCGTGACGGCAGTGCGATGAATTTCATCGTCGGCGCCGAGATCTACGACCACCTGGAAAAGGTGGCCGACCGTTTCGACGACGTCGCGAACGAAATCAACAGCATCGTCATCGAGCAAGTTTAGGACAGGGGCCGCGCCGTGGATGCTGCGTTGGGTCTTCCCGTCCTGGTCGGACTGATCGCCGTCGCGCTGCTGTTCGACTTCCTGAACGGCCTGCACGACGCCGCCAATTCGATCGCGACCATCGTCTCGACCCGCGTGCTGCGGCCGCAATTCGCGGTGCTCTGGGCCGCGTTCTTCAATTTCGTCGCCTTCATGGTGTTCGGGCTGCACGTCGCCGAGACCATCGGCACCGGCATCATCGATCCCGCGATCGTCGATGCGCAGGTGATCTTCGCGGCCCTGGTCGGCGCCATCGTCTGGAACCTCGTGACCTGGGCGCTCGGCATCCCATCGTCGTCGTCGCACGCCTTGATCGGCGGCCTCGTCGGCGGCGGCATGGCAAAGGCCGGGATTTCGGCGGCGGTGTGGAGCGGATTGACCAAGACTGTGCTGGCGATCGTGCTGTCGCCGCTGGTCGGCTTCCTCTTGGCAATGATGCTGGTTGCGATCGTGTCCTGGGCCTCGGTGCGCTCGACGCCGTTTGCCGTCGATCGCGCCTTCCGCATCCTGCAATTTGCTTCTGCCTCGCTCTATTCGCTCGGCCACGGCGGCAACGACGCGCAGAAGACCATGGGCATCATCGCCGTGCTGCTCTATTCGCAGGGCCATCTCGGCAGCGAATTCTCTGTCCCGTTCTGGGTGGTGCTGTCCTGCCAGGCGGCCATGGCGATGGGCACGCTGATGGGCGGTTGGCGCATCGTCCGCACCATGGGCCTGCGCATCACCAAGCTGACGCCGATGCAGGGCTTTTGCGCCGAGACCGGCGGCGCAGCGACCCTGTTCATGGCGACCTACCTCGGGGTTCCCGTCTCGACCACCCATACCATCACCGGCGCGATCGTCGGCGTTGGCGCCGCCCGCCGCCTCTCGGCGGTGCGATGGAACGTCGCCAGCTCGATTGTCTACGCCTGGGTGATCACGATGCCGGCCTCGGCGATCGTTGCCGCGCTGACCTGGTGGGCGGTCAAGATCTTCGTCAGGTAACCAGTTTCAGCCCGACAATGCCGGCGACGATCAGTCCGATGCTCGCAAGGCGAAACGCGGTCGCCGGCTCGCCGAACAGGATGATGCCGAGCGTCGCGGTGCCGACCGCGCCGATCCCGGTCCAGACTGCATAAGCGGTTCCAATCGGAAGCGATTTGAGGGCGAGGCCAAGCAGGATGATGCTGCCGGCCATGGCCCCGAGCGTGAGGACGGACGGGACAAGCTTCGTAAAGCCCTCGGTATATTTGAGGCCGATCGCCCAGGAGATCTCCAGAAGACCTGCGACGAACAGGATGCTCCAGGCCAGGACGACCTCCGTTCAAGGCAGGGTCGTCCCCGCGGGTGATGTGCTGATGGGCAGGAAGGCCGTCCCTCCCAAGCCTGATCCCAAGCCCGATATGGGGCTGGCCGGAGGGCTCCGCAATCAGCAAATGAGGCTTGATCAGGCCCATTTTCCCTGCCAAACGCTGCGCCATGTCCGACATCGCCATCCCAGCCGAATCGCCGGCTCGTTCCCCGCTTGCCGCTGAAGTATCGCGGCGGCGAACCTTTGCGATCATCTCGCACCCGGACGCCGGCAAGACCACGCTGACCGAAAAGCTCCTGCTGTTCGGCGGCGCGATCAATCTCGCCGGCCAGGTCAAGGCCAAGGGCGAGCGGCGCAACACGCGCTCGGACTGGATGAAGATCGAGCGGGAACGCGGCATCTCCGTCGTGACCTCGGTGATGACCTTCGAATTCGAAGGCCTCGTGTTCAACCTGCTGGACACGCCGGGCCACGAGGACTTTTCGGAAGACACCTATCGCACGCTCACCGCGGTCGATTCCGCCGTGATGGTGATCGACGCCGCCAAAGGCATCGAGGCGCGCACCCGAAAGCTGTTCGAGGTCTGCCGTCTTCGCGACATCCCGATCATCACCTTCATCAACAAGATGGACCGCGAGAGCCGCGACGTGTTCGAGCTGCTCGACGAGATCGAAAAGACGCTGGCGCTCGACACCACGCCGATGACCTGGCCGGTCGGCCGCGGCCGCGACTTCCTCGGCACCTATGACGTGGTCAATGGCGGCGTGCGCCTGCTCGAAGGCGGCGGCGCCAAGACCGGCGCCGCGCAGCAGATCGAGATCACCGAGCTGGCCAAGCTCAACGCCAATCTCGACGTCTCGGCGGTGAGGGACGAACTCGAGCTCGTCACCGAGGCCTCCAAGCCGTTCGAACTCGAGGCCTTTCGCGAGGGCCATCTGACGCCGGTTTATTTCGGCAGCGCGCTGCGCAATTTCGGCGTCGGCGATCTCTTGGAAGGGCTCGGAAAGTTTGCGCCTGAGCCGCGCGCGCAGGAGAGCGACCAGCGCAAGGTCGAAGCAACCGATCCGCGCATGAGCGCCTTCGTGTTCAAGATCCAGGCGAACATGGATCCGAACCACCGCGACCGCATCGCCTTTGCGCGGCTGTGCTCCGGAAAGCTCAGCCGTGGCATGAAGGCCAAGCTGGTGCGCACCGGCAAGAGCATGCCGCTGTCGAGCCCGCAATTCTTCTTCGCGCAGGACCGCTCGGTGGCGGATGAAGCTTTTGCCGGCGACGTCGTCGGCATTCCCAATCACGGGACGCTGCGCATCGGCGATACCTTGACCGAGGGCGAGGATTTCAACTTCGTCGGCGTGCCGAGTTTCGCGCCGGAAATCGTCCGCCGCGTCCGGCTGACCGATGCGATGAAGGCGAAGAAGCTGAAGGAAGCGCTCCAGCAGATGTCGGAAGAGGGCGTGGTGCAGGTGTTCCGCCCACGCGACGGTGCGCCGGCGCTGGTCGGTGTGGTCGGCGCGCTGCAGCTTGACGTGCTGAAGGCGCGGTTGGAGGCCGAATATGCCCTGCCGGTCGAATTCGAGGTAAGCGAGTTCCAGCTTGCGCGCTGGGTCGCCTCGGATGACCGCAAGAAACTCGACACCTTCATCGCCGCCAACACATCGAGCATCGCCGACGACGTCGATGGCGATCCCGTGTATCTGGCCAGGAACGAGTTCTATCTCGGTTACACCCGGGAGCGCGCCGAGGGCATCGAGTTCACCAACGTCAAGGACGTCAAGAAGAAGAGCTAGTGTTTCCCAGACGTTGCCCGTGAAGCAGGATGGCAACGCATAGCGAGGTCGGCGGTCATGAGGCGGCGCAATTTCATCATGCTCGTTGCAAGCGCGGCGGCCTACCCGCTTGGCACGTCCGCGCAGGGTAATGTGCGGCGAATCGGTGTGATGGCGGGAGGCAAGCCCAGTGATCCGGAAAGCCAGGCCAGCTACCAGAAACTGAGGCAGCGTCTAGGTGAACTTGGTTGGGAACAGGGACGCAACATCCAGATCGAATATCGTTGGTGGGCCGGCGATCCGGCTCTTGCGGATGCTCAGGCGGCTGAGCTGGCGGGATTGCGTCCGGACGTGCTCCTGGCAATCAGTACTCCGTCCGTGGAAGCCTTCAAGCGACACGCGCAGACGTTGCCGATTGTGTTCACGGTAGTTGCCGATCCCGTGGGTGCCGGTTTCGTTCAAAGTTTGGGCAAGCCGGGTGGAAACATTACGGGCTTCACAACTTTCGAACCTGAAATGGCTGGCAAGTGGCTGCAACTGCTCAAGCAGGCGGCACCAGAGATACGAAGGGTCGCCGCAGTTTTCAATCCGCGAACAGCTCCCATGATCTTGATGCCGTCCGTGGAAGCTGCCATTCCGGCAGTCCAGCTCCAGCTGGTTCCGGCACCGGCGCACAACGCGACCGAGCTCGAACAGGCGATTTCCCGCTTTGCAGAGCAGCCACACGGCGGCTTGCTGATCTTTCCCGACGCGTTTCCACTCGTTCACCGGCAATTGATTCTAGAATTGGCGGCCACCCACCGTCTGCCGGCGATGTATCCGTTCCCTTTCTTCGTCACGGAAGGCGGGCTGATGTCGTACGGAGTCTCGATTTCGCACCTTGTCGGCCGCTCGGCGGACTATGTTGACCGCGTCTTGAGAGGAGCGCGTCCGGCAGATTTGCCAGTCCAGCAGCCGAATGAATTCCAATTCCTGCTCAATCTCAAGACAGCCAACGCGTTGGGACTGAGTGTACCTCCCACGCTGGTGGCACAAGCCGATCAAGTCGTTGAGTGAAGCGGGTTTGCTGTCCCGACTGAGCCTGCTCCGCCTCGGAGCGGCTACTTTGCATGGGATTGTTGTCCCAATTCTGGCGGCAAGCCCGTCGTCGCATCGCGGCAAGCCTTGTCCCTTTCACAACCGTCGCCAACTGTCGTGCAAATGCCATTACGGTCTCAGCACATGTGGCGCTGCATTCTTGTTCTCCTCTTGCTGGCAACAACCTCGATCTCCGCCGACGCGCGGCCGCGGCAGATCAATCCGATCCCGTTTTCGCACGAGCCGTGCAGCGTGCTCGACAACCGCCCTTGTACGCCGTCCTATTGCAGCGTGCTCGAGCACGGCCCCTGCATTCCCGAGATCGACTATCCCTACGGCCAGAATCTCCAGCTCACCATCGAGAGCGTCCCCTCCGAGGTTGACCGCGCCAAGTATCAGAAGCCGGGTCACGATCTCGATACAATCGGCGACCTCTTCGCCGAACTGCGCGCCTGCTGGTCGCCGCCATCAGACAATGGGCGCGCGGGCATGCAGATGTCGGTGCGGTTCAGCTTCAACAGGGCGGGTGGCCTGATCGGCCCGCCGCGCCTGACCTATGCGACCGCAGGCGTCCCGGCCGTTATCCGAACGACCTATCTCGACGCCATCAACACGTCGCTGAACGCCTGTCTGCCGCTGAAATTCACCGGCGGGCTCGGTGGAGCTTTGGCGGGGCGGCCGATCGCGATCCGGTATGTCGACAATCGGGAGCTCAAGAAGTAATCCGACATAGGCTCTGTCTCCTCACCATGAGGGGGCATCAGTTGCGACCGCCGCCCAATCAATGATACGCCATGTGTGTGGGCGCTGGTTGAGGGGAGGACGTCGTGGGTCTGCTGGTCATGATCCTGGGGCTTGCGCTGTTTTTTGCGGCGCATGTGTTCACCACCAAACGCGAGGCGCGCGCGCAGGCGGTCGCGAGACTGGGCGAGGGGACCTACAAGCTCCTCTATTCGCTGGTATCGCTCGCCGGCCTCGCGCTGATCATCTGGGGCTTTGCGCATTATCGGGCGACCGGCTGGATCGACGTCTGGTATCCGCCGAAAGCAATGAAGCACATCGCGCTCGCGCTGATGCTGCCCGCCGTGATCCTCGTGGTCGCGTCATATCTGCGCGGCCGCATCTATGCGACGCTGAAGCATCCGATGCTGGCGGGCATCAAGCTGTGGGCGGCGGCGCATCTCCTGGCCAACGGCGATCTCGGCTCCATCATCCTGTTCGGTTCGTTCCTCGGCTGGGCGGTGTATGATCGCATTTCGCTGAAGCACCGCACCGATAGCGGCGGTCCACCGATACCTGTTGGCGGCGTCAGCAACGATCTGATCGCGGTCGCGGTTGGCGTCGTCGCCTATCTGGCGCTCGCCTTCGCGTTCCATCCGGTCGTGATCGGTGTTCCCGTCATAGGGGTCTAGCCGCAGCCGATCAGCGCAAGACACGACTGCGTGCCCATGCGCGGAAGGTGACAAAAGCAACAAGTCGAGGGCCCTCCGATGGACTGGTCGCATTCTCAGATCCCGCCGATGCGGCTCGAGGCGCGCTTTGGCGATCGGGTCGTGCCGGCATTCTGTGGCCGGCCGGCGAGCATCTGGGCGATGATTGCGGACGCCTGCGCGCGGAATACCGATGGCGAAGCGCTGATCTGCGGCAATGTCCGGCTGAGCTGGCGGCAGGTCGTGGACCAGGCCGCGCGGATCGCGGCGGGCTTCCGCAAGCTCGGCCTGCAACGCGGCGACCGCGTCGCAATCCTGCTCGGCAACCGCGTTGAATTTCCGCTGATCCTGTTTGCCGCCGCGCATGAGGGCCTCGTCACGGTCCTGCTCAGTACACGCCAGCAGAAGCCGGAGATTGCCTATGTGCTGACCGATTGCGGCGCCAAAATCCTGATCCACGAAGCGGCGCTCGCCGAGCGGCTGCCTGATGCGCGGGACATTCCCGACGTGATCCATCGCATCGCCATCGACGTCGATCCGCAGCTCTCGCGTTTCGCAGTGCTCGCAGACAACGCGCCCGCCTCGGCGCCGGTCGATGTCAGCGAGGAGGATACCGCGATGATCCTCTACACTTCGGGCACGACCGGCAAGCCGAAGGGCGCGATGCTTGCCCATTGCAACATCGTCCATTCCTCGATGGTGTTCGCGTCCTGCCTGCAATTGACGGCGGCGGACCGTTCGATCGCGGCGGTGCCGCTCGGCCATGTCACCGGCGTCGTCGCCAACATCACGACCATGATCTGCTGCGGCGGCGCGCTGATCATCATGCCGGAGTTCAAGGCAGCCGATTATCTCAAGCTCGCGGCCCGCGAGCGCGTCACCTACACGGTGATGGTGCCGGCGATGTACAATCTCTGCCTGCTCCAACCCGATTTCGACGGCTATGATCTCTCGAGCTGGCGCATCGGCGGCTTCGGTGGCGCGCCGATGCCGGTCGCGACCATCGAGAAGCTCAAGGCGAAGATTCCGGGGCTGAAGCTGATGAACTGCTACGGCTCGACCGAGACAACGTCGCCGTCCACGATCATGCCGGGCGAACTGACGGCAAGCCATATCGACAGCGTCGGCCTGCCGTGCCCTGGCGCGCGTATCGTGGCGATGGGGACGGACGGGCGTGAGATGCCGCACGGCGAGATCGGCGAGCTCTGGATCCAGAGCGCTTCCGTCATCAAGGGCTACTGGAACAACCCGAAGGCCACAGCCGAGAGCTTCACCTCGGGCTTCTGGCATTCCGGCGATCTCGGCTCGGTCGATGCGGACGGCTTTGTCCGCGTGTTCGACCGGCAGAAGGACATGATCAATCGCGGCGGCTTGAAAATCTACTCAGCCGAGGTCGAATCCGTGCTGGCCGGCCATCCCGCCGTGGTCGAAAGCGCGATCATCGCCAAACCATGCCCGGTGCTGGGCGAGCGCGTCCACGCGGTGGTGGTCACGCGCGCGCCGGTTGCCGGCGAGGCCTTAAGGGCCTGGTGCGCCGAGCGGCTGTCCGACTACAAGGTCCCCGAAACCATAGCGATCACCGCCGAGCCGCTGCCGCGCAACGCCAACGGCAAGGTGCTGAAACGCCAGCTGCGGGAGATTCTGGTCGGAACCTGAGCGGATAGGGCGTCCTCCAGGGTATCCCGGGCGGGTTAACGCCTTGATTGGGCTTGCTTTGCCTTGCCACCGCCATATCGATAGGGTATCGCCGCCGCCACGTGGGGACGGGTTTTTGACGCGAACAATCTGGCGCGCGCTCCCGGCCGGGGCATGGGATTGGCTTAAGTGGCTGAATTATTTGACGAAGTCGACGAGGAAGTACGTCGCGAACAGCTCAAGAAGCTGTGGGATAAATATTCGATCTACTTCATCGCCCTGATGGTGCTGATCGTGGCCGCCGTGGGTGGCTGGCGCGGTTACCAGTATCTGGAAACCAAGAAGGCTGCCGAGGCCGGCGCCGCCTTCGAGAAGGCCGTCGAGCTGTCCGAGCAGGACAAGCACGCCGAGGCCGAGGCCGCCTTCACCGATCTCGCCGTCAAGGCGCCTTCGGGCTACCGAACGCTGGCGCGGCTGCGCGCTGCGGCTGAGGCGTCGGCTCGCGATCCCAAGGCCGCCGCGAAAATGTACGACGATATTGCCGCCGACCGCAGCGTCGCCGGTGAGTGGCAGGACCTCGCCAAGGTCCGCGCGGCCGGCTTGCTGCTCGACAGCGTTGGCTATGCCGACATGCAGCAGCGGCTGGAGGCCTCCGCCGCGCCCAAGTCGACTTTCCGTCACAGCGCCCGCGAGATGTTGGCGCTATCGGCCTGGCGCAACAACGACATGACCGCGGCCCGCAAATGGCTCGACGCGATCGCCGAGGATGGCGAAACGCCGCCGGGCCTGCGTTCGCGCGCTGACGCGCTCCAGGCCCTGCTGCCGCCCGTCGCCAAAAGCTGACGGCCCCGAGAGCTGAGACGAGATACCGATATGCGCCGCACGCCACGCTTGATCGCAGCCGCCGTCCTGATCGCCTTCACGGGCGTCCTGGGCGGCTGCTCCAGCTTCGATCCGAGCGACATGCTCGACTTCCTCGACACCAAGAAGAAGCTTCCGGGCGACCGCAAGCCGGTCTTCCCCGAGGGGGTGCCGGGCCTCGAGCAGGGCGTCCCGCGGGACATGTACAAGGGCGCGCAGCAGCAGCCGGATCCGAACACGGCTGCCGTTGCCGCTGCGCCGGTCGAGCCACCGCCCGAGTCGGCCAAATCGGCAAAGGGTGCCAAGGCGAAGAAGACCAGGCAGCCTGCCACCGCCGCGACCGCGCCCGCTGAGGCGCCGGCCGGCGAAGTCGACGGCGAGGTCCAGCCCGAGGCAGCGCCGCCCACGGCCGCTCCGCCGCCCAAGCAGAAGATCGTGCGCAAGCGCACCACCGCGCCACCGTCGGATCAGCCCGCCCAGCAGGCGCAACCGACCCAAACCACGCAGCAGCAATCGCAGGGAGCCTTCCCGGCGCCGATGCCGAGCGGCAGTTTCTCCCGCTGATTGTTTCATTGCATTGACAGGCGCGGCCCCCGCAGCGCACGAATGACCCATGTCCTTTACGATTGCCATTATCGGCCGGCCCAATGTCGGCAAGTCAACGTTGTTCAACCGCCTGGTCGGACAGAAGCTCGCGCTCGTCGACGATCTCCCCGGCGTCACCCGCGACCGTCGCGAGGGTGAGGCCAGGCTCGGCGACCTCGAATTCATCATCATCGACACCGCCGGCCTCGACGAGGGCGCCAAGGGTTCGCTCACGGCGCGCATGCAGGAGCAGACGGAGACCGCGATCGCGCAGGCCGACGCCCTGTTCTTCGTGATCGATGCCCGCGCTGGCCTTACGCCGAACGACCGCGCCTTCGCCGATTTCGCCCGCCGCGCCAACAAGCCGGTGCTGCTGGTCGCCAACAAGAGCGAGGGCAAGCATGGTGATGCCGGCGCGATGGAGGCCTTTGCGCTCGGCCTCGGCGATCCCATCCAGGTCTCGGCCGAGCACGGCGAGGGCATGGGCGAGCTTTACGACGCCCTGGCCCGGCTGATGCCTGAACCTGTCGACGAAGATGAAGCCGAGGACGACGAGCCGCTCTCGGAGGAAGAGGCAGCGACGCGCCCGATCCGGGTCGCGATCGTCGGCCGGCCCAATGCCGGCAAGTCGACGCTGATCAACCACCTGCTCGGCGAGGAGCGCCTGCTGACGAGCCCGGAGGCCGGCACCACGCGCGATTCCATCGCGGTCGAGATCAACTGGAAGGGCCGCGAGTTTCGCGTGTTCGACACCGCCGGCCTGCGCCGGCGCTCGCGCATCGAGGAGAAGCTGGAGAAGCTCTCGGTTGCGGACGCATTGCGCGCGGTGCGATTTGCCGAAGTCGTCGTGATGACGATGGATGCGCAAAACCGCTTCGAGGAGCAGGACCTGCGCATCGCCGACCTGATCGAGCGCGAGGGCCGCGCGATCGTGCTCGCCGCCAACAAATGGGACCTGATGGAGAGCAAAGGTGGCGGTGCCATCTCGGGCTTGCGCCGCGACGCCGACCACTTGCTGCCGCAGGTCAAGGGCGTGCCGATCGTCGCCGTCTCCGGCTTGATGGGCGAGGGCATTGATCGCCTGATGCAGGCGATCCAGGACGCCTACGCGCTGTGGAACAGGCGCGTGTCGACCTCGGCATTGAACCGCTGGTTCGAGGAGGCAGTCCAGGCCAATCCGCCGCCCGCCGTGTCAGGCCGACGGCTCAAGCTGAACTACATCACGCAGACCAAGGCGCGCCCGCCGAGCTTTGTGCTGTTCTGCTCGCGCGCGGACGCCGTGCCGCAGTCCTACCTTCGCTATCTCACCAATTCGCTGCGTGAGGCCTTCGATCTGCCGGGCACACCTGTACGCATCACCTTGCGCGAGAAAGCCAATCCCTTCGCGCACAAGCGCAAGCGATTGTCGTGAGCGAAGAGGCCGGTGAGGCGACAGCGCCAGGCGCTGCGCCGGTCCGGCGCGGCGCGGTCGCCTTCATCTTCGTCACCATCCTGCTCGACATGCTCGCGCTCGGCGTGATCATGCCGATTCTGCCGAAACTGATCGAGAGCTTTGTCGACAACGACACGGCGCATGCGGCACGCATTTTTGGACTGTTCGGCACCGCCTGGGCGCTGATGCAGTTCGTGTTCTCGCCGCTCCTGGGTGCGCTGTCGGATCGCTTCGGGCGGCGTCCGGTGGTGCTGATGTCGAACTTCGGGCTCGCGGCCGACTACGTGCTGATGGCGCTCGCGCCGTCGCTCGTCTGGCTGTTCGTCGGCCGCGTGATCTCGGGCATCACCTCGGCCAGCATCTCGACCGCCTTCGCCTATATCGCCGACATCACGCCGCCGGAACGGCGTGCGGCGGTCTTCGGCAGGATCGGGGCGGCCTTCGGCGCCGGTTTTATCCTGGGCCCGGCGCTGGGCGGTTTGCTCGGCGACATCGATCCGCGACTGCCGTTCTGGGCATCGGCGGTCCTGAGCTTCGCCAATGCGCTCTATGGCCTCTTGATCCTGCCGGAATCGCTGGCGCCGGAGAAGCGCGCGCCGTTCCGCTGGCGGAGCGCCAATCCGATCGGTGCGCTGCGCCTGCTGCGTTCCAACACGGTGCTGGCTGCGTTGTCGGTCGTCAACTTCGTCGCGCAGGTCGCGCATGTGGTGCTGCCATCGACCTTCGTGCTCTATGCGACCTACCGCTATGGCTGGGATTCCAAGACGGTCGGGCTGACGCTCGCAATGGTCGGCATCTGCGCCATGGTGGTGCAGGGGCTTGCCATTGGTCCGATCGTGCGCGTGCTTGGCGAGCGGAATGCGCTGCTGCTCGGCCTGTGCTGTGGCGCGATCGGCTTCATGATCTTCGGCAGTGCGCCGACCGGACCGCTGTTCTGGCTCGGCATTCCCGTGATGTCGCTGTGGGGCATCTCGGGAGCCGCGATGCAATCGCTGATGACGCGGCTGGTCGCGCCCGACCAGCAGGGCCAATTGCAGGGCGCGACCGCGAGCGTGCAGAGCGTGTCGCAGCTCGTCGGCCCTTTCCTGTTCACGCTGACGTTCTCTTACTTCATCGGCGGTGGCGCGCCGCTGCATCTGCCCGGCGCGCCGTTTTTGCTTGCGGGAGTGTTGATGGTGGCGTGCGTGGCAATCGCGATGAGGACGCTGACTGCGACGAAGACGGTTTCGTAGGGTGGGCAAAGCGAGAAGCGTGCCCACCGCTTTTTCTTCCCGACGGCGGAGAGATGGTGGGCACGGCGCTTTCGCGCCTTTGCCCACCCTACGTCAGCATCGACTTATTTCTTCACCAGCGGGCAGTCGCTGGCCTCGAGCGGCTTGGCGGCGTCTTCGGGCGCGATGGTGGCCACCAGCTTGTAGTAGTCCCACGGCCCCTTCGACTCTTCCGGCTTCTTCACCTCGAACAGGTAGGCGGGGATGAGGCGGCGGCCATCGGCGCGCAGCGGGCCTTTGCCGAACAGCGGATCGTCGGTCGGGATCTCCTTCATCTTGGCCACGACCTTGGCGCCGTCATGCGGATTGCCGCCGAGCGCGTCCATCGCCTTCAGGTAATGCAGGACGCCGGCATAAAGGCCCGCAACCGTCATCGACGGCATCGAGCCCTTGGGCGAGACCTTCTGGAAGCGCTTCGACCATTCGCGGGTCTGGTCGTTGAGGTCCCAGTAGAAGGACTCGGTGAAGGTCAGGCCCTGCGCGGTCTTCAAGCCCAGCGAGTGCACGTCGTTGATGAACAGCAGCAGCGCCGCAAGCTTCTGGCCGCCCTGAACGATGCCGAATTCGGAGGCCTGCTTGATCGCGTTGGTCGTGTCGCCGCCGGCGTTGGCGAGGCCGACGATCTTGGCTTTCGATGACTGAGCCTGAAGCAGGAAGGAGGAGAAGTCAGCCGTGTTGAGCGGGTGCTTGACGCCGCCGAGCACCTTGCCGCCATTGGCGGTAACGACGGCGCTGGTGTCGCGCTCCAGCGCATGGCCGAACGCATAGTCGGCGGTCAGGAAGAACCAGCTGTCGCCGCCGGCCTTGGTCAGCGCCTTGCCGGTGCCATTGGCCAACATGTAGGTGTCATAGGTGTAGGAGACCGTGTTCGGCGTGCAGGCCTTGCCGGTGAGATCGGCGGTCGCCGCGCCCGAATTGAGCAGCACCGAGTTCTTTTCCTTGACAAGGTTATTGACCGCGAGCGCCACGCCCGAACTCGGGGTGTCCGAGATGACGTCGACCTTGTCGTTGTCGATCCATTGCCGGGCGATGTTGACGCCGATGTCGGGCTTGTTCTGGTGATCACCCGAGATGACCTCGATGGTCCAACCCTTGGCCTTCAGGCCGGAATCTTCGACCGCCATTTTCACCGCGGCCACCGAATTTGGTCCGCCGATGTCGGCATAGAGGCTCGACATGTCGTTCAACACGCCGATCTTGACGGTCTTGTCCTGGGCGTAGGCGGATGTTGCAAAACCGAAGGTGGCACAGGCCAGAAATGCCGCAGTGCGGCGCGCGAGCGTCGTCATGAAAGGTTTCCTCCATTGTCAAATATTCGGGCGGCTCTCTTGGATGGAGCCTTGTTCCGGTTGATGGCTCTAGCGTGTCCCGCGGTCCGCGGCAATGCGCCTTAAGCCGGACGATGCTGTGTCGAAGCGTCGTCCGGCCGTTAACTTTTGGGCAGGACCGGCCGCGATCTATTTGAGCGCGTCCGAGGTCAACTTGAATTTCTGGATGCGCTTCCCGGTATCGACCTCGGCGGTATAGACGTTACCCTTGGCGTCGATGGCCATGGCATGCACCCAGTGGAATTGCCCGGCATTGCGGCCATTGCGGCCGAAGCTGCCGACCACGCTGCCGTCATCGCGCTTGATGATCCGGATCTCGTTGTTCTCGCCGTCTGCGCTGAGCAGATAAGTCTGCTTCGGATCGGGCCAGATCGCAATGTCCCAAACCGCGCCGTTGCCGAGCGTGTTCCTCTCGAAGAAGAACTCCTTCACGAAGGTGCCATCCTTCCGGAACACCTGGATGCGGTTGTTGATGCGGTCGCAGACATAGACCAGCGCGTCATTGGCGAGTTTCACGCAGTGGACGGGGTTGCCAAATTGTTGGGCAACGGGGGCCTTGGGATCATAGGCCGACTGCTTGTCGTCGTTCGGCTTGTTGCCATAGGCGCCCCAGTGCCGCTTGTAGGCCAGCGTGCTCGCGTCGAACACGATGACGCGGCGGTTGCCATAGCCGTCGGCGACGTAGATTTCGTTGGCCTCCTTGTCGATCGCGGTCTCGGCGGGCTTGCCAAGCTGCGTCGTGTCGTTGCTGCCCAGGCTCGGCGCGATCTTGCCGATTTGGGCGACGAACTTGCCCTCGAGCGTGAACTTCAGGATGGCGTTGTCGTTGTCGGCATTGCCGCCCACCCAGACGAAGCCGCGCTCGTCGACCTCGATGCCATGCTCGCGGCCGACCCATTCATAGCCTTCGCCCGGACCGCCCCAGGATCGCAGCAGGTTGCCGTCGGTGTCGAATTCGAGCACGGGCGGCGCCGACACGCAGCACTTGGACCGCGGCGGGTTGAGGCTCGCGCCTTTCTCGTCGTCGGTGAGCGAGCGCGGGCGATGGATCACCCAGATGTGGCCTTGCCAGTCGACGGTGATGCCGCCGACCTGGCCGAGGATCCAGTTGTTCGGCAGCGGGTTCGGCCAGGAGGGATCGACCGCGAAGGTCGGGACATCGCCCGCGGCCGCAACAGCTGGAAGGGCGAATGCGATTGCTGCAATCAGGATGGAGACGGCGTGGGAGACGCGTGCGAGCGCACGGTCGAGGCCTGCGCGATTCTGCCACGGTGCCATGGCAACCTCCCTTTTTGGCTTGCGGCTTGCTGCCGCTTGAGCGCGGCAGTCAATCGCGGGAGGGGGGCCAAGTCAATCAGGCCAAGTCAATCAGGCCGGCGAGCGGAAGCTCATCAAGCTGCGCGTCTTGTAGTCGTAGAATTTGCCGGTCTCGGTCCAGTCGGGCGCGCACATCGGCACGATGAGTTCGGCGACCTGCTCGGGCGTCTCCAGCGTCGCTGGATCCTCGCCCGGCATCAGGGTTGCGCGCATGCGAGTGCGGATCGGACCCGGGTTGAACAGGTTGATGCGGAGCTTGGTGTTCGCGGTCTCCTGCGCCCAGGCGCGCGCCAGCGTTTCCAGCGCGGCTTTGGAGGCGGCGTAGGGGCTGACATAGGCGGTCGCCTTGTTGGCGGCGCCCGAGGTGATGAACACGGCGCGGCCGGCGTCGGACTGCTTGAGAAGCGGCTCCATGCAGCGGATCAGCTGGAAGTTCGCGGAGACGTTCACGGCCATCACGTCGTTGAAGGTCTTCAGCTCGATATGGCCGACCGGCGAGGAGGGGCCAAGTACGCCGGCATTGCCGACGAGAATATCGAGCTTGCCGTAGCGCTCGTGAAGGCCGGCGCCAAGCCGCGCGATGCCGTCGGAATCGGTTAGGTTGAGCGGCACTAGCGTGGCGCTGCCGCCGTCTTTCCGGATCTCGTCATCGAGCTCTTCGAGCCCGCCCTGCGTGCGCGCGACCGCCACGATATGCGCGCCGGCCCTGGCCAGCGCTCTTGCCGTGGCGAAGCCGATGCCGCGCGAGGCGCCGGTGACGAGAGCGATGCGGTTGGCGAGGAGCTTTGTCATTGAAAGGTTCTATCCAGCGTCGTCCTGGCGAAAGCCAGGACCCATACGCCGTGACGTTTATGGCTGGGGAAGATGGTTGTCACACCTTCTTCGAACCACGGAGGCCTGTGGTAATGGGTCCTGGCTTTCGCCAGGACGACGAACTTAACTCGCCTCCGCCAACAGCGACAATTGCCGTGGCTGCGGTTCGGTCTGGGTCTGGTCGGTGAGGTGCGTCGGATAGGCGCCGGTAAAGCAGTGATCCGAGAACTTCGGATTGGCCGGGTCGCGGCCGGGCTCGCCCATGGCGCGGTACATGCCGTCGATCGAGAGGAAAGCAAGCGAGTCGGCGCCGATGATCTCGCGCATTTCCTCGAGCGAATGCGTCGCGGCGAGCAGGCCGCCGCGGTCGGGCAGGTCGATGCCGTAATAGTCCGGATAAAGGATCGGCGGCGAAGCGAGACGGAAGTGAACTTCCTTCGCACCGGCGTCGCGCATCATACGCACGATCTTCCTCGAGGTGGTGCCGCGCACCAGCGAGTCATCGATCAGGATGATGCGCTTGCCCTCGATCGCGGCGCGGTTCGCCGAATGCTTCATGCGCACGCCGGACTCGCGGATCGCCTGCGTCGGCTGGATGAAGGTGCGGCCGACATAGTGGTTGCGGATGATGCCGAGCTCGAACGGCACGCCGGAATGCTGACTGTAACCGACCGCGGCGGGCACGCCGGAATCCGGCACCGGCACCACGACGTCGACCGGCACATGGCTCTCGCGCGCGAGCTGCGCGCCAAAGGCCTTGCGCACCTCGTAGACGGAGCGGCCGTGGACGATGGAATCCGGACGGGAGAAGTAGATGTATTCGAAGATGCAGGGACGCGGGGCTATCGGGGGGAACGGCTTGTGGATGTCCTGGCCGTTCTCGTCGAACACGATGACTTCGCCAGGCTCGATGTCGCGCACGAAGCGCGCGCCGATGATGTCGAGTGCACAGGTCTCCGAGGTCAGGATCGGGCAGCCGTCGAGATCGCCAAGCACCAGCGGGCGGATGCCGCGCGGGTCGCGCGCGCCGACCAGCTTCTTGTTGGTCAGCGACACCAGCGCATAGGCGCCTTCGATCTCGCGCAGCGCGTCGATATAGCGTTCGATGAAGCGGCTGCGCCTGGAGCGTGCGACCAGATGCAGGATCACCTCGGTGTCAGTGGTCGACTGCATCATCGAGCCGTTCTTCACCAGCTCGCGGCGCAGCGTCAGGCCGTTGGTGAGATTGCCGTTATGCGCGACGGCCAGGCCGCCGGCATTCAATTCGGCGAACAGCGGCTGCACGTTGCGCAGGATGGTTGCGCCGGTCGTGGAATAGCGGACATGGCCGACCGCGACAGTGCCGGGCAGGCGGTCGATCACTTCACGGCGGGAGAAAGTGTCGCCGACGAGACCGAGGCGGCGTTCGGAATGAAAGCGGCTGCCGTCGTAGGAGACGATGCCGGCGGCTTCCTGGCCGCGGTGCTGAAGGGCGTGGAGGCCGAGGGCGGTGACGGCGGCGGCGTCCGGGTGACCGTAGATGCCGAATACGCCGCATTCCTCGCGCAGCGTATCTCCCTCCAGATCGTCCTGAAGCTCTAGCGCGGCCGGACTCAAATTGGCCTTTGGATCGAGATCAAGCTGGGCGTCCTGGTCAGGGTTTCGCATCTCGTCCGCGCCTCTCTGTAGGGCCTAATCAACGCGCCGCAGGTTTCTCGATCAGCTTTTTAAGGCTGTCACGAGCCGGTTTACTGTATCCGTCGCCACTGCTCGAAGGCTGCTGCTCGGACTCAGCTTGATCATCATCTGGTTTGTTTTTCTTGAATCTCTTCAAGATGGTGTTCTCGGGGTCATCCGGCAAGAGGGCCATCAGCCAATCCCCGGTTCCCTGGAGAACCACGCGGGACTTGGCTCCCGTGACCCAATCCGGGCGCTGCTTGTCCGGCACCAGCCAGGTGAAGAACAGGAAGGCGACCACAACGATCAAAAGCCCGCGAGCCAGCCCGAACAGGAAGCCGAGGGTGCGGTCCAGCGCGCCGATCCGCGAATCCAGGATCATGTCGGAGATCCGGACCGTGATCACGGAGACCACGACCAGGGTGCCCACGAACACGCCAGCGACCACGACCACGCTCGCGACGGTATCGTTGTTGAAATAGGTCTTTGCGGTCGGCAGCAGCTTTGAGAAGGAATAGAGCGTCACGATCGCCGCCGTGCCCCACGCCGCGATCGACAGGATTTCGCGCATGAAGCCGCGGACCATCGCGAGCAGGCCCGAGATCAGCATCACACCGAGCAGGATCAGGTCGAGGAGTGTTACTGGCATCGGCTGGTCTGGTCCGCTCGTACTCTCGAAGGTGCTCAGCGAATCGGTGTTTGGCCGCCGCCCTAACTGAGGGGCAGACGACGCTGCCGGCAAGGCCGCAACCACGCAATCCCATGCTGCTTTTGTGACGGCTGTATAGCGGCAGGGGCCGGAGACGTCACCTCCGGCTAACCCTCTCCACGGCGGAATCTTGCCGGTGTGGCATTTTTCTCTGCCGGTGCGTTCGATTCGCCCCTGCGGGAGCCGCGGGCGGCGATTTCCGCCACCAGGGTCGTCAGGTTGTTGACCGCATTGAGCGTGAGCCCGGCGTCTCCGCCGGCTTCGCCGCGGGCCGATTCGGGCAGTACGGCGCGCTGGAAGCCGAGTTTTGCCGCTTCCTTCAGCCGGGCCGGGGTCTGCGCCACTGGGCGGACCACGCCGGAGAGCGATATCTCGCCGAAATAGACCGCATCGGTCGGTAACTGCGCGTTAACCAGGGAAGACACCAGCGCCGCCGCGGCGGCCAGATCGGCGGCCGGCTCGTGGATGCGCAAGCCGCCGGCGACGTTCAGATAGACGTCGTGGCCGGACAGCTTGACCCCGCAATGGGCCTCCAGCACGGCCAGTACCATCGAGAGCCGGCTCGGGTCCCAGCCGACCACGGCCCGGCGCGGGGTGCCGAGCGAGGTCGGAGCCACCAGCGCCTGCAATTCGACCAGGACCGGCCGGGTCCCCTCGATGCCCGCGAACACGGCCGTGCCCGGTGTGCCGAGATCGCGTTCCGACAGGAACAGCTCCGACGGGTTGGTGACCTCGCGCAGGCCAAGGCCCGTCATCTCGAACACGCCGATTTCGTCGGTGGGCCCGAAACGGTTCTTCACGGCGCGCAGGATGCGGAATTGCTGCGAGCCTTCGCCCTCGAAGGACAGTACGGCATCGACCATGTGCTCGACCACGCGGGGGCCTGCGATCTGGCCGTCCTTGGTGACGTGGCCGACCAGGATGATGGCCGCGCCCGTCTTCTTGGCGAAGCGGATCAAGGCCTGCGCCGAGGCACGCACCTGCGTCACCGTGCCGGGCGCGGATTCCGCCGTGTCGGTCCACATGGTCTGGATCGAATCGATCACGATCAGCCGGGGGACCGCGCCTTCCGACAGCGTCGAGACGATGTCTTCCACCGATGTCTCGGCGGCAAGCTGCACCGGTGCATCCGATAGCCCGAGACGCTCGGCGCGCAGGCGCACCTGAGCGACCGCCTCTTCGCCGGAGATGTAGACGATGCGGTGGCCGGCGCGTGCCAGCAGGCTGGTTGCTTGCGTGAGCAGCGTCGACTTGCCGATGCCAGGATCGCCGCCGACCAGCAGCACCGAGCCCCGGACGAAGCCGCCGCCGGTCACGCGATCGAGCTCGGTCATGCCGGAGGATAGGCGAGGTGCGTCCTGGGTTTTTCCCGACAGACTCTCGAGCGCAAACGTCCGTCCCTTGCGCTTGGAGCGGATCGACACCGGCACGCTGCCGGTCGCGTCCTCCTCGGCGAGTGTATTCCACTCACCGCAGGACTCGCACTTGCCCTGCCAGCGGTTATAGGCCGCGCCGCAGTTCTGGCAGACGAAGGAAAGGGTGGATTTGGCCATGGGATAGTGAGTCGTACTCAGGAGGATTGCGTCGCGTTCCATAGCATGGAGAGCCCCGCCGCGACCATGATCGCGTCCATCACCAGGCGGAACATTTCCGGCTTCAGGCGCAGCACGAAGCGTTTTGCGATGAAGGCGCCTGCCATCAGCGAGGAGCCGGCGACCAGGCCCTTGATGAAGACATCCTGCGTCAACGCGCCGAAACGTTCGAAGGTCACGGACTTCGCGAAGTAGAGCCCGAGCGATGCGGCAGCCTCGGTTGCAAGAAAGGCGCCCTTGGACAGGCCGTAGAACAGGAACAGCGGTACGCTGAGCGGGCCGGTCGAGACCACGATGCCGGTGAGATAGCCGATGATCGCTCCGCCGATCGCGAGGTGCCAGAGATTGGCCTTGAGGGCATGGCGCGCGAGCCAGTGCCGCACCGGCACCATCGCGATCAGGAAGATGCCGATGGCGAGATCGACCGCGTGCGCGGGCAGCGCCAGCAGCGTGCGCGCGCCGAGCGCGGCGGCCGGGATGCCCGTGACCGAATAGGCCGCGCAGGCCCGCCAGTCGACCTCGCGCCACCAGGCCAAGATCCGCGAAAAATTCGCCATCACGGAAGCCACCGCCATGATCGGCACGGCTTCCTTCGGCCCATAGGCATAGACCAGCACCGGCATCAGCATGATCGACGACCCCGTGCCGACGATGCCTGAGATGGTGCCGGCCAGGAGGCCGACGATGAGGACGAAGAGAAAGGCCAAAATGGTCTCCACGAATCGGGAGAGTTTAGCCGGGGGCGGTCACGCGGGCGATTCGTCCTAGGCGAGGGAACCTATCGCACTGCGCATTGGCATGCCCGTTTGGGCGCCCGCCTTGAGGCACTTTAATGCAGCAGCTTCGCAGCTCACATCGAGCGCGTGTTGCAGGGAGGCCCCCTCGTGCAGCATGGCCGCAAATGCGCCGACAAAAGTGTCGCCGGCACCGGTCGTGTCCACGGGCGTGATGCGCGGGGCGGGCGCGCGCAGGCGGGTGGCGTCGGCGGTAACGGCCAGCGCGCCTTGTGCGCCGGCGGTGACGATGCAGCTGAGGTTACCGGCTCTGGCGAGCTCAGCGGCCGCGACTTCGTAATCAGATGGTGCGAGGCCGATGGCCGCGGCGGCATCCAGCGCCTCATGTTCGTTGACGAGGAGATAGTCAGTGACGGCGAGAAGCTCCGTCACCATCTCACGGGTCATCTTCTCCGGGACCGGCGCGAGGTTCCAGATGACCGTGCCGGAGGCCGATGTCGTCCGGCGCGCGGCCTCGACCGCATGCGCAAAAGGAACTTCCATCTGAAGCACCAGCACCGTGTCGGGACTGAAGAGTGCGGCAGGCAAGTTACCGGCGGTCGCGGCCATGTTGGCGCCGCTTGCCACCGTGATCGCATTCTCGCCGGCCTGATCGACCGTGATGAAGGCGCAGCCGGTCGGTTCCTCGGACCTGACGACGAGATCGGTGTCGACGCCGTTTGCCCGGAGGTTCTCGATCGCGCTGTCGCCGAATCCGTCCTGGCCGACGCGGCCCGCCATCCGGACCTGTCGCGGTCCTGCGATCCGCGCGGCGGCGACCGCCTGATTGGCGCCCTTGCCGCCGAAATGCGTCTGATAGGACGGCGCGAGCACCGTCCGGCCGGGGCCGGGAATGACCGGGACCAGAGCAACCAGATCGACGTTGAGCGATCCGAACACCAGGATCATGGTAGGCGGCCTGTCAGCCTTGCTCGTCCATAACGCGCAGCTTTTCGACCCGGCGGCGGAAATCCTCATCGGTCGAGAATTCGGCGGAGAGATAGGACGAGACGAGATCCACGGCGAGCCAGGCGCCGACGATCTGCGCGCCGATGCACATGACGTTGACGTCGTCATGCTCGACGCTTTGATGAGCGGAATGGATGTCGTGGCAGACCGCGGCGCGAATGCCTTTCATCTTGTTGGCGGCGATCGAGGCACCGACGCCGGTGCCGCACACCATGATGCCGCGTGCCGCTTCGCCCGAGCTCACCTTCTGCGCCACGGCGCGTGCGATGTCGGGGAAGTCCACCGGCTTGTCGTCATAGGAGCCGACGTCGACGATTTCGTGGCCGAGGCTGCGGATGTGGTCGATGATGGTTTGCTTGAGCGGCCAGCCGGCGTGGTCGGATCCGATGACGAGACGCATATGATTTCCTTTTCGATTGTGCATTGACCGTGACAGCCGCAAAACGGCTGTCACGGCTTCTTTCTGGTTCAGCTGCGCATGTCGGGCGGCAGATCGACCCCGTGGAATTTCTTGTAGATGGCGTTCAGCTTGCCGTTTTTGACGTTCTCTGCGATCCAGGCGTTGAGCTTGTCCATCAGGCGCTGTTCGCCCTTCTTCAGGCCGATGGCGAGATCGAAGGTCGCGAGCGGAATCCTGGACTCGAAGACGCGCGCCGGATTTTTCACCCCGATCTGATTGATGATCGTCGCCGACGAGCCGACGCAATCGACCTGCCCGGAGACGGCTGCCGTCACCATCGTAGCATCGTCGTCGTAACGCGCGATCTTGAGGTCCTTGTCCTTCATGTTGGACAGGGTCGTGTCCTGCGTAGTGCCGCGCGAGACGCCGATCGACTTGTCTTTCAGGTCAGGCCAGTCCTTGACGGTCGACGACTTCAGGCAACCGACATCCGATTGGAGCGTCGCGTAGCGCTTCGTGAAGTCGATGACCTTGGCGCGCTCGGCCGTCACCGACAGGGTCGAGATAATGATGTCGGCCTTGCCGGTCAGGACGTTCGGTATGCGGGTCGCGCCAGTGGTCTGGATGAATTCGAGCTCGAACCCCCAGTCCTTGGCGAGCAGCTGGGCCACTTCGACGTCGGAGCCGGTCGGCTTCATGCTGGAATCCATCATGCCCGAGGGCGGAATGGCGACATCCGTCGAAATGCGGATCTTCTTTGCCTGCACGATGTCGTCGAGCAGGTCGGCCGATGCCGACGTGGTTGACATCATGATGAAGCCGCATAGCGCGGCGGCAGCTCCAAGCAGTTTCTTGTTTATCATCCTTGGTTCTCCTCTCCTGTTATGATTTTAGATTTCCAGTGCCGACGAATTGCGTGAGTTCGGCCGTCGTGGGCGACGTCAGGATCGAGGCGGGTCCGGTCTCGTGGACCTTGCCGCGATGCATGAAGACGATCCGGTCGGCGATACCTTTGGCAAATCCCATCTCGTGGGTGACCATCACCATGGTCATGCCGTCGGCCGCCAGCTGTTCGATCACCTTCAGCACTTCACCGGTCAGTTCGGGATCGAGCGCGGATGTGACCTCGTCGAACAGCATGACTTTCGGCTGCATGGCCAGCGAACGGGCGATCGCGGCGCGCTGCTGCTGGCCGCCCGAGAGCTGCTCGGGATAGGCGTGCAGCTTTTCCTCGAGCCCGACTTGCGCCAGCACCTTGCCTGCCAACTCCTTGGCTCGGGACGTCGCCATGCCCTTCACGGCGCAGGGGGCGAGCGTGATGTTCTGCTCGATCGTGAGGTGCGGAAACAGATTGTAGCTCTGGAACACGATGCCGACGTCCTGACGGAGCGCGCGCAGATCGACGTCGGGACGGTCGACGCGATGTCCGCAGACGACGATCTCGCCGCCGTCAACCTTCTCGAAGCGGTCGATGCAGCGGAGCGCCGTGCTCTTGCCCGAGCCGGAGCGGCCGATGAGCGCCAGCACCTCGCCGCGCTCGACGGCAAAGCTGACGCCGTCGAGCACCCGGAGCGGGCCAAAGCTCTTCTGCACGTCGCGGAGCGACACGATTGGTTCGGAGGAGGGGATGATTTGCTGCATGTCAGGCTGGCGCGAGGTTGGTTCTGCCACGCCCCATCCGCCGTTCCAGCCTCTGGCTGAACAGCGACAGGGGATAGCACATGGCGAAATAGACGACGGCGATGATCGCGTAGATGACGAACGGCTCGAACAGCGAGTTGTTGACGATCTGGCCCGACCGCATCAACTCGACGAAGCCGACCACCGAGGCGAGCGAGGTGTTCTTGATGATCTGCACCATGAAGCCGACGGTCGGCGGTGTCGCGATGCGGATGGCCTGCGGCAGGATCACCTTCATCATGCGCTGGGTCCGGCTCAGTGCGAGTCCCTCGGCGGCCTCCCATTGCGGCTTCGGCACGGACTGGATGCAGCCGCGCCAGATCTCACCGAGATAAGCAGCGACATAGAGCGTGAGGGAGGCGCCGGCGGCCGTGAGCGACGAGACTTTGAGGCCGATCGCGGCGAGGCCGAAATAGCCGAGGAACAGGATGACCAGCAGCGGCGTGCCCTGAACGAGCTGAACATAGATCGCGCTGGCGAGCCGCACGGATTTGAGCGGCGATATCCGCGCGAGCGCGATCACGAAGCCGACGATGCCGCCGCCGATCAGCGCGATCACGGACAATCCGACCGTCCACAGCGCGCCCTGGCCGAGGAAGATCAGATGGTTGATGTTGAGATGTCCGCCCATGGTCATCTCACAACGGCGTGCCGAGCCGGCGCCGGCGCGGAAACAGCACGAGGCCGAGACCCCAGAAGCCGGCGCGCATGACGAGCGACAGGACGATATAGAGCACGGCGACGATGATGTAGGTCTCGAAGGCGCGATAGGTGTCGGACTGGATGTAGTTGGCGATGGCGGTGAGTTCTTCGGCCGAGATCTGCGAGCAGACCGAGGAGGCCAGCATCAAGAGCACGAACTGGCTGGTGAGTGCCGGGTAGACCTTCTCGATCGCCGGCAGCAGGATGATGTGCCAATAGATCTGGAGGCGCGACAGCGCCAATCCCTCGGCCGCCTCGATCTGGCCGCGCGGGATCGCCTCGAAGCCGGCGCGCATGATCTCTGCGGTGTAGGCGCCGACATTGATCGTCAGCGCGGCGACCGCCACGGTGAAGGCGGAGAGTTTCAGACCAAGGCTGGCGAGCCCGAAATAGACCAGGAAGATCTGCACCAGCAGCGGTGTGTTGCGGATCGTCTCGACATAGACTTTGCAGGCACCCGCGATCAGCGAGCTTTGCGAGCCGCGGCCGACGGCTGCGAGCGTGCCGAACAGGGCGCCGAGCACAGTCGCGAAGAATGCCAACTCCAGCGTCAGCGCAGCGCCGCCGAGAAAGCTCGGCCATCGCTCCAGCACTGCGGGAAAGTCGAGTTGGACGCTCATCGTGTCGGGTCAGCCGGTCACCTGGTTGGTCATGCGGTCGTAGACACGGAACAGCGCCTGGTTGCCGTTGGCGCCCTCACCATGCGCGCGCGCATCGATATACTGGCTGGTAACGAGGGCGGTGCCGGGCAGCGGCACGTTCAGGGACTGCGCATGCTCCTGCACCAGGCGGAGGTCCTTCAGCATCAGGTCGATGCGGAAGCCGGCCGCCACGTCGCCCTCGATCATGGCGGGGCCGAGCTTGTCGAGCATCCAGGAGGCGGCGGAGCCGCCGAGCAGCACGTGGCGGAGCAGTTCGAGATCGACGCCCGAGGCACGCCCGAGCGCAAGCGATTCGCAGATCGCCTGGATGTTGATGCCGCAGATGAGCTGATTGCAGAGTTTGACGGTCTGGCCTGCGCCGCTGGCGCCGGCATGCGTGATGGTGGTGCCCATCGCGCGGAAGAAGGGCTCGGCCTGCGCAAAGGCGGCAGCGTCGCCGCCGGCCATGATCGAGAGCGCGGCGTTCTTGGCGCCCACCGGACCGCCCGAGACCGGCGCGTCGATGAAGCTGACGTCGATTTTTTTGAGGTCAGCATGGATGCGGCGGACGGCGACCGGCGAGATCGTGCTCATGTCGACGATCAGCTTACCGGCGGGTGGTGACTTCAGCAGGCCGTGCTCGCCGTAAACCGTTGCCTCAACGTGAGGAGTATCGGGCAGCATGGTAATGACGATGTCGGCGCCCTGCGCGGCATCCCCAGGGGTTTTTGCGCGGGTCGCGCCTTCCTTGACGATGTCTGCCACCGCGGCCTCGTTGAGGTCGAAGGCGCGCACCGCGTGCCCGGCCTGTAGAAGGTTGCGCACCATCTCCCGGCCCATCGTGCCGATGCCGATGAAGCCGACGCTGCCCTTGTCATCCCGTCCCATGTTGCTCGTCCGTTTCTTGATTAGCCTGTCCGCGGTCAGCGCGAGGCGCTGGTCTTGTCCATGTCGCCGACGATGGCACGCCGCCGATATTCATCGCCGATGGCAAAATGCTTGCGTAGCGTCGCGTCCGCTCGTTCCGGATCGCGCGCGATGACCGCCTCGAAGATGCGCCGGTGGTCGTCGATCAGATACGTCTTCATCGACGGGAAGGCCTGCACCAGCTCGCGGCGGCTGCGATGCGAATGCGTCAGCAGGCCCGCCATCGAATTGTGCAGGACCGTCAATGTCTCGGAGTGCGATGCGACGACGATGGAGCGATGGAATTCGAAATCGGCCATACCGCCAGCATCCGCCTCGTCGATCGTCTCCCCGATCTTCGCAAGCGTGCGCTGGAGGCGCTCGAAATCGGCGATATTGGCGCGCTCGCAGGCGAGCCGGATCGCCTGGCATTCGATCGCGACGCGCGCCTGCATCACGTCGTCGACCATGTCCGCCTGCTGGGCGAGCGCGAAGGTGAAGAAGTCGTTGAGCACCGAGACGTCCGGCCGCGTCACCACAGTGCCGATGCGGTCGCGGATCTCGACGATGCCGAGCACGGTGAGGGCGCGCAGCGCCTCGCGGACGATCGGCCGGCTGACGCCGAGGAGGCTGGCGAGTTCGCGCTCGGAGATCAGGCGGTCGCCGGGCTTGAGCGAGCCAGCAAGCAGGCGTTCGCGCAAGAAGGCAAACACCTTCTCGAACCCCTTTTCGCCTTCGGCGACCCGTTTCAGCTCCATCCCGGTCTCTTTTGGTCTGATCTTGGTCAGACCAGTATGCTAACCAGTACGCTCGGGTCAAGAGGCTGGAGTCAAACGGCCGGGAAAGGGGCGAGCGGCCCTCGTGTCAATCGGATGTGCGGGCACGCTAAAGCATTGAATCGATTGTGGTCGGCTACTGTGCATGGGGTTGTTTTTCATATTTTTGTTGGAGGGGCCGGAAGGCCGCTACCCGCGCCGGATCGAATTGCGAGACGAGGGCCCGCTGCTGACAGCATGTTGGCAGCAGCGACCGGCTACGACCACCTCCTGACAAAAGTGGAGAGTGCGGGTCATGCCGATCGAGGCAAGCTGTCATTGCGGTGAGACGGTGTTCGAGGTGACGGAGGCGCCGGCGAGTGTGACGCGCTGCACCTGTTCGCTCTGCGCCAAGCGGGGCGCATTGTGGGCCTATTACAAGCCGACGCAATTCCGCCTGCTGTCACCGCCGGAGAACGTCGCGACCTATCGCTGGGGCAGCCGCACCGTCAAACATCATTTTTGCGCAAGCTGCGGCTGCGGCACCTATTCGGAGTCGCCGGACTGGTCGTCCGGCAAACCCGACTTCGACAATCCCAAGGTCGGCGTCAACGCGCGCTTGTTCGACGATTTCGATCTGGAGGCGGTGCCGGTGAACCTGATCGACGGCAAGAATTTGTGGTGAGCGCTGTCACCGCAGCACCACCCACGCCGGCGCGTGATCGCTGGCGCCGTCCTCGCCGCGGATTTTCTTGTCGACACCGGCCTTGGCAAGGCGTGAGGCGAGGGCAGGGCTGAGCAGGAGATGATCGAGCCGCAGGCCGGCATCGCGCGGCCAGCGGTTCCGCTTGTAGTCCCAGAAGGTGTAGATGCGCTTGTCCGGGTTCAGTTCGCGGATCGCGTCGCACCAGCCTTGCGCGACGAGCGAGGCGAACGCCGCGCGGCTCTTCGGCTGGATCAAGGCATCCTTGTCCCACGACCGCGTCGGATAGATGTCGCTCGCGGTCGGCGCGACGTTGTAGTCGCCGGCGAGCACGACCGGCAAATCCTGCTTGATGAAAGTCCTGGCGTGTTGCTTGAGACGCGCGAACCAGTCGAGCTTGTTGTCGAATTTTGGTCCGGGCTGCGGGTTGCCATTCGGCAGATAGATGCTGGTGACGATGACACCGCGCACCGCGGCCTCGATGTAGCGCGCCTCGAGATCATCAGGCTTTCCCGGCAAACGATCGCGCGTCAGCACCGGCTCGACGTCGCGGGCGAGGATGGCGACACCGTTCCAGGTCTTCTGTCCGCGCCACACCGCGCCGTAGCCAGCCTTCTCGATGGCCGCCGCCGGAAATTCGCCATCACTTGCCTTCAATTCCTGGAGCGCGACGACATCAGGCTTTGCCGCGCGCATCCATGCCAGCAGATTGGGCAGGCGGCGATTGATGTTGTTGATGTTGAATGTCGCAATCTTCATGTAGAGCTGACCGCCTCTCACGTCCCGACACCGGAGATACAATGTCCAAGTTGAACTTTGCCGCTATTGCATTCGTCGTCGCATTCTCCGGCGCCGCTTCAGCACAGTCGGCCGATCCGCGCGGCGCGTGCAAGGCGGACTATGATAAATTCTGCGCCGGCATCGCGCCGGGCGGCGGTATCGTCGCCTGCCTCAACGGCAAGCGCGACCAGCTCAGCGCGACCTGCAAGACGGCGCTGGACAGTAGGAAGAAGAAGTAAGCGGCTGCCAGCTCACTCAGCTCGGCAGCGGCGGCGGGCTCGCCGGCTGCTCGACTGGCGGCGGGGAAGGCGGCTGCTCGGCAGTCGGCGGGGAAACCGGCCGCTCCAGCGGCTCCACCGCATTGCCGCCCTTGTAGACGCGGGCGTAGCGGCGGCCGAGGCTGGTCAGCACCTCATAGCCGATAGTGCCGAAGTGATGGGCAAGCTCGTCGACGGTGATGCCGCCGCCGAGCAGCGTCACCAAATGGCCGCGCCGTGCCGCGTTCGGGGCCAAGTCGGTGATGTCGATCGCGATCAAGTCCATGGAGACGCGGCCCGCGACGGGACAGCGCTTGCCGGCGACGATCACCTCGGCGCCGCGGGTGCCGTCATTGGAGCTGGCGGCGCGGAAATAGCCGTCGGCATAACCGACCGCGATGATCGCGAGTTTCGTCGGCCGCCGTGCGGTCCAGGTGCCGCCATAGCCGACGCTCTCGCCGCGCTCGACGTTGCGGATCTGCACGATGCGCGCCTTGAGATCGACTACGGGCTGCATCGGATTGTCGGCCTCCGGCGTCGGGTTGACGCCGTAGAGCGCGGCGCCCGGCCGCACCAGATCGAACTGGAACGGCGCGCCCAGGAAGATGCCGGACGAATTGGCAAGCGCCGCCGGCACGCCAGAAAATTCGCTGGCGATGCTGCGGAAGGCCGCGAGCTGCTTGGCGTTCACCGGGCTGTTGAGCTGCTCGGCCGAGACCAGATGGCTCATCACCAGCGTGATGCCGTGATCGCCCGCGTTGATGCGAGGGATGATGGCCTGCGCTTCCGCAAGCGTCAGCCCGAGCCGGTTCATGCCGGTGTCGATGTGGATCGCGGCGCCCCCGGTCCAGCCGGTGCGGCGGCAGAACACGTCCCATTCGGCAAGCTCGTTGAGGTCGCCGAGCACCGGCCGGCAGTTGATTTTGGCATAGTGCTCGCCGGTGTTCTGGAAGTAGCCGCCGAGCACGTAGATCGTGGCGTCGGGCGCCGCCGCGCGCGCGGTGCGCGCCTCCTCGATGGTAGCGACGAAGAAGGTCTTGCAGCCGGCCTTGTTCAGCGCGCGTGCGACCTGCTCGGTGCCGCAGCCATAGGCGTTGGCCTTGATCACCGCCGAGCATTCCGCAGGCACCGCCGTCTTCTCGAGCTTGCGCCAGTTGGCGATAATGGCGTCGAGATCGACGGTGAGCACGCCGCCGAAGGCTGCGAGCGCGGCAGCCTGATTGGCCTCCGCGGAGAGAAGGCCGGTTTGCGGGATCATGTTCGGGTCGGACGCCATTGTCATGGCGTCGTTTTACGCAAGAGGCCGCCGCGGTTCAACCCAGGGAACTTGGCCACGAACCTAGTAGTCGTTGCGATCCGGCAACTGGCCGTCATGGGCGAGGTCGCCGAACCGCGTGACGGAGGCGTCGAAGTGCAGCTCCACCGTGCCGGTCGGACCATGGCGCTGCTTGCCGATGATGACTTCGGCCCGGCCGACCGTGCGTTCCATGTCGCCCTGCCATTTGGCGTGTTCCTCGGTGCCGGGGCGCGGCTCCTTCATGGCGAGGTAATATTCCTCGCGAAACACGAACAGCACCACGTCGGCGTCCTGCTCGATCGAGCCGGATTCACGCAGGTCCGAGAGCTGGGGCCGCTTGTCCTCGCGGGATTCGACCTGACGCGAGAGCTGCGACAGCGCGATGATGGGGACGCTGAGCTCCTTCGCCAGCGCTTTCAGGCTGGTCGTGATTTCCGTGATTTCCTGAACGCGGCTGTCGTTGGAGCGCTTGCCCGAGCCGGACAGCAGCTGGATGTAGTCGATAACGATGAGATCGAGCCCCTTTTGCCGCTTCAGCCGGCGCGCGCGCGCCATCAGCTGCGCAATCGAGAGACCGCCGGTCTCGTCGACATAGAAGGGCAGCGACTGGAGCTCGATCGAGACCTGGCGGATCTTCTCGAAATCGGCTTCCGAGATGCCGCCGCGGCGGATGTGGGAGGAGGGAATGCCGGTGCGCTCCGCCACGATACGCGTGGCGAGTTGGTCGGCCGACATTTCGCAGGAGAAGAAGCCGATGACGCCGCCATTGGCGGCCTTCATGGTGCCGTCCGCCTGGAGTTCTGGAACATAGGCCTGGGCGACATTGTAGGCGATGTTGGTCGCAAGCGAGGTCTTGCCCATGCCGGGACGCCCAGCCACGATGATGAGGTCAGAGTGCTGCAAGCCGCCCATCTTGGTATCGAGGTCGCGCAGGCCCGTCGAGATGCCGGACAGCTTTCCGTCGCGCTGGAACGCTTTCGCCGCGAGATCGACCGCGAGCGTCAAGGCCTGCGAGAATTTCTGAAAGCCGCCATCATAACGGCCGGACTCCGCCAGTTCGTAGAGGCGGCGTTCGGCGTCCTCGATCTGCGCCCTCGGCGCGAAGTCGACCGGGGCGTCATAGGCGACATTGACCATGTCCTCGCCGATGCCGATCAGGTCGCGCCGTAACGCCAGGTCGTAGATGGTGCGGCCGTAGTCCTGGGCGTTGATGATCGTGGTCGCTTCGGCGGCGAGGCGCGCCAGATACTGCCCGATGGTCATGCCGCCGACGTCGGTATCGGCGGGGAGGAACGTCTTCAGCGTGACGGGCGTGGCGATCTTGCCCATCCGGATCAGGCTGCTGGCGGTCTCGAAGATGGTCTGGTGCAGCGGCTCGAAGTAGTGCTTCGGCTCCAGGAAGTCGGAGACCCGGTAGAAGGCGTCGTTGTTGACCAGAATTGCGCCCAGAAGGCTCTGTTCCGCCTCGATATTATGCGGCGCACTCCGATAGGCTGGAGTTCCGGCGTCGGGCGCGAGTTTGAGGACGTTCGAATCAGTCTGGGCCATGGTCGGGCGTGCTTAGCAATTTTCTTGGGCGGATGCGGGGCCGGGATAAAGCACCGACGCAGGCCGAAGCGGAAGCAAAAGCTGACCGCTATCAACTGATCATTAAAGCGGTGGATGACTAGCAACCGCAGCACGCGCCGCGCTTGACGGATTTTCACGGAATTCGCCGCGCCAGGAAGCGGCTGCGACTGCGCCACGGAAAAATCCGGATGAGGTGAACCTTATATGTCGGCGTGCCGACCTACCCAGAAGCGCGTCCAATATGGCGCGCTGGCCACTTTCGGCACAGGTTTAGACCAGCAGGAGGTAGACCAGCGCAACCAGGGCCGCGCCGACGCCGGTGGCGATCAGCGCGTAATCGGTGCGGAGGTCGTCCTGCACGTCGAATGAGGTTTGGCTCTCTTTGCTCATGCCGATCGTCTAAGCCAGGGCCGACCAGACTCATGTGAAGCAGATCACATCTCCCCGGATTCTTTCGGGGTTAGTACCGGAACGGGTAGGCGGGAGAGCGGTTGTTCCGGGACCCCGCCATCAAGGGAGACGAGGCAAGCGATGCGGCCAGAACGGCAGCCCCAGATTTGGCGAAGCGAGGCTGCCAGCCGGCTTTGGCTTTCGGGGCTGATTGCCGCCATGGAGGATGTCGTACGCCCGGAACTCCTGCGAACGCCGGTCGGAGCCGAGACGGTCGCGCAGTTGCGGGCACAATTGGCGTTGCCGGCCTCATTCCCGCGCTCCCACAGCTCTCGACCTTGCGCCACTAGGCCTATTCACCCGCCAGCCTCAACCTGGGCTTGGCGCCGCCTTCGAGGTCGCGCAGCCGGGCCTCTTCGCGCAGGATGTAGTCGCGGGTCATCGGCACCACGTTCTGACGCCTGGCGAGCTGGATCTGGAAGTTCATCATGTCCTGCTTTCGGAATGTCATCTCGCAAGCCGCCAGATAAAACTCCCACATCAGCGCGAAGCGCTCGTCATAGAGCTGCACGGCTTCCTCGCGCCGCGCCATGAAGCGCTCTCGCCAGGCCTTCAGCGTCTCGGCATAATGCAGGCGCAGGATCTCGATGTCACAGACCAGCAATCCTGCGCGCTCGATCGCCGGCAACACCTCCGACAGCGCGGGGATGTAGCCTCCGGGGAAGATGTATTTGGCGATCCAGGGATTAGTCGAATCCGGACCCTGCGACCGGCCGATCGCGTGCAACAACATGACGCCATCCTCGCTCAGGAGTTCGGCGCAGCGCCTGAAGTACGTCTCGTAGAACCTGACTCCGACATGTTCGAACATGCCGACCGAGACGATGCGGTCGAACGGCCCGTCGATGTCGCGATAGTCCTGGAGCAGGAACCGCGCCGACCGCGCCAGGCCCTTCTCGGCTGCGCGCGTGTTGGCGACCTGCAATTGTTCGGTCGATAGCGTGACGCCGGTGACGTCGGCGCCCGCGATCTCGGCGAGATAGAGGCCGAGTCCGCCCCAGCCCGAGCCGATGTCGAGCACGCGCCGGCCGTCCCTGACGAGGAGCTTTGCGGCAATGTGCCGCTTCTTGGCGAGCTGCGCATCGTCAAGCGAGGTCTCCGGCGTTTCGAAATAAGCGCAGCTGTATTGTCTATCGGCGTCCAGGAAAAGCGAATAGAGCCGGCCATCGAGATCGTAGTGATGCGCGACGTTGCTGCGGGAGCGCGAGCGCGGATTGAACTGCTTCAGATGCCGCGTCAGGTAGCGCAAGTGCCACCAGGGTTTTGCCCACTGCGGCAATAGGTCGGGTTGATCGAGCGTGATCGCGAGGGCATCAGCTATGGTGCCGCGCTCGACGACGAACTCGCCGTCCATAAAGGCCTCACCAAGCCCGAGTTCGGGATTGATGAGCACCTTGCGTTGAGCATCAGCGGTGACGAAGCGAACTTCGATCGGTGGTCCTGAGCCGTCGCCAACGGTGAACCTCGTTCCGCCTGCGGCCGTCACCGTCATCGACCCGCGGCGGATGAATTGAGCCAAGAATCTACGCAACAAGCGGTCCATCGATGCTCTTCCTCTCGGGCGAACCCGATAAGATGCGACTAACCCGGTCTTCACATTCCACGCCCAGGAACCGACATGGTTCCTATGCGTTTGCATGTAAATCTAAACGGCATCTTTGGGGTCTGCTATTGCGCTGTGTTCAAAGCCGATATTCGAAAATCGCGTAATCACTGCCATGCGCGCGGAGCCTGCTTCCATTCGCGGCCCAATCCGCTAAAAGGTGACCCGCCGCCGCGCCCCGATGCCGGCTGCACCTCTCGGAATTCAATGGAGATGATGGGAATGTCGAGCCGAGCGCTCAGCCTCGCGACGGTATTGCTTCTGATCGGCTTCGGCGCGACCGACTCCGTTCTTGCGCAGGCGACGAACCTCGAGGCCGGCAAGGCCCCATCCCAGCTCTTCGCGCAGACCTGTAGCGCCTGCCACAAGAGCCCAAGGGGTCTGTTGAAGACAGTAGCGCCAGGTTCGTTGTCCGGCTTCCTGCGTCAGCACTACACGACCAGCTCCGACATGGCCGGCGTGCTGGCCTCCTACCTCGTCTCCAACGGTGCCACCGACACCCGCTATCAGGCCAAGGACGGCAAAGACAAAAAGGACGGCGCCAAGGAGAAAGAAGCTAATACTAATCCCGCGCAGTTGCCTGAACATCCCGGCCGTCGCCCGCGCTCGCAAGAGGCCGCCAAGCCGGAGGGCGAGGGCGCTGCGCCCGCGCCTGAGGGGCGCCAGAAGCGCGCGGCGCGGCCGAGCGAGGAGGGCGTCAAGGAAGGCGCAAAGCCCGAAGGCCAGGTCAGCAACGAACAATCGCCCGAGGGCCGCAAGGCCAAGCGCCTGAGCAAGCGCGGCAAGCCGGAGACCGAGGATGCCGCTACGCCGTCAGCCGGCGACAAGAAGGGCGAGCCCAAGGTTGAACCCAAGGCTGAACCGAAGAGCAACAGCGCGAAGGTCGATTCCGAACGCGACGAGTCCAAGCCCGACAGCGGCAAGGTATCCGACGAGACATTCGACAAGCCCGCCGAAGCCAAGCCGGAAAGTGCCAAGATCGAGCCGAGCGGCAATGAGGCTCCGGCGCTAAGGCCCGATCAGGTGCCGGCCGTGACGCCGGCCCCCGCCGTGAAGCCGGCTGAGCCGGCTGCGCCGAAACCGACTGAAGCCGCGGCTCCCAAGCCGGCTGAGCCCGCCACGAGCGGCAACTCCGAACCGGCGGCCAAGCCGCAGGAGCCGGCGCCGCCTGCGACCGCTGCAGCTCCGTCCCCGGCGCCGGCCGAGTCCTCCGGCCCGCCGGCGCCGCCGATCTCGCGCTAAGCCTTCTGATCGACCACGGAGGTCGCGTCATCGCCGCCTCCGCATCGTCTTGACCGCTATTAGAGTATTACTCTAGAGTTATACTCTAGGAGATGCCGATGCCATCCGGTGTGCGTGACGATCTGTTGGCGGCGGGGCTTGCGGTGTTCGACCGGGTCGGGTTCGAAGGCGCGACGGTGGCCGCGATCCGCACCAAAGCGCGGACCTCCAACGGGAGCTTCTTCCATGTCTTCGGATCGAAGAAGGAGCTCGCGGGCGAGCTGTTCCTGGAGGTGCTACGGCACTATCACGCCGCGATGCTGGCCGCGCTCGATCCTCCGCCCGATGCCGGGCAGGGCATCGACCGCCTGATCCGTTCCCATCTCGATTGGGTCGTGTTGAGCCGGCGCGAGGCGCGGTATCTCTTCGAAATCTCGCGCGGCGAATGGAGTGAGGACGTCCGCGACGCCCAGCGCGCGCAGAACGCGCGCCTTGCCGAGGGCATCGAACGCTGGCGTGCGCCGCTGGTTGCGCGCGGCGAGCTTTTGCCGATGACGCCGGTGATGTTCGTCAGCCAGCTCATCGGCCCGGCGCAGGTATTTTGCCGTGCCTTCCTCTCGGGACGCGCCCGCGCCGATCCGCGCAGCGAGGCCGATACGCTGATCGCCTGCGCCGTCCGCGCGCTGCTGCCGCCCAAACGCATCAACACATAAGGAGTTGCGTTATGAACGAAGCCGACCCCGAATTCGCAGCCGTAGCCGAGCGCATCCACGCCAATGTCGGCCGCCAGGGCTTTATGAACCTGGTCGGCGCCGAGCTGTCGGAGCTGTCGCGCGACACCTGCACGATTGCGGTGGAACGCCGGCCGGAGCTGTTGCAGCAGCACGGCTTCTTCCATGGCGGCGTCACCGCCTTCCTGGTCGACAATGCAACGACGATCGCGGCCGCGACCTCGCGCGGGCAGCCGGCGCTGACGGCAGAATACAAGCTCAATTTGTTGTCGCCGGCGGTCGGCGAGAAGCTGATCTGCCGGGCAAGGGTAATCAAGCCGGGCCGTCAGGTCTCCGTGGTGGCGGCCGACGTGTTCTGCGTCCGTGACGGTGTCGAGAAGCATACGGCAACCGCGCTCGCCTCGATCGCGATGCTGGGCGAGGACGTCGCCGCCAAAACAAAAAGCCCGGCCGCTTGAGGCGGCCGGGCTTCGCTTCGAGCGTGGACGCGAGGCTTACTTCTCGGTCTCTTCTGCAGCCGGCGCCGATTCGCCCTGCTGCGCTTCCGGATCGAAGAACTCGCCGGCGGCCGCGATCGCTTCGGCGGCCGCATCGCGGTCCTCGTTGCGGGTCGAGATGTCCTCGCCGCGGTTGATGCGCTCGGCCTCGTCCTGGCTGCGCGCGACCGTCACGGTGACCTCGACCTCGACTTCGGGATGAATGGCGACGGTGATGGTGTGCCTGCCGATGGTCTTGATCGGCGCGTCGAGCTGCACCTGCGGGCGCTCAAGCGCAACGCCGTCGGCTTCGAAGGCCGTGACGACGTCGCGCACCGTGACCGAGCCGAACAGCTGGCCGGATTCCGAAGCCTGACGGATCACGATGATGTTCTTGCCCTGGATCTTCTCGGCGATCTTGGACGCCTCGCCCTTGGTCTCGAGGTTGCGGGTCTCGAGCTCGGCCTTCATGCCGTCGTACTTGGCGCGGTTGTCGGCGGTGGCGCGCAGCGCCTTGCCGCGCTTGAGCAGGAAATTGCGGCCATAACCGTCGCGAACCTTCACGACTTCGCCCATCTGGCCGAGCTTGTTGACGCGTTCCAGCAAAATGACTTCCATATTCGTTCTCCTTTGAAGTGCTCTGAGTTTCAGTTTTCGGGGTTGCAGTTAAGAGGTTGGCAGCGGCGGCGGCTGCTGCCGGCTGCGCAGAAAGCGTTCGCGGAAGCCGAACACGGCATCCGCGAGGCCCAGGATCACCATCGCGATTACCGGCCAGCCGAACACGACGACGACGGCGTAGGTCGAACCGAGCCAGAAAGTGCGGCTCTTCAGCGCGAGCGTCAACGTATGCAACACGGCAAAGCCGGTCAGCGCATAGGCCATCATCAACGCTGCCGCGGTGATCTGCGCGACGATCGCAAGCAGCCCGCCGGTGAAGCAAAAGGCGAGCGCGACGCAGAGCGCAACGAGGGTCATCGGCGGCAGTTCGGCCGTCATCAGATCCGGCCAGGGGCGGCGCAGCCGGCCCGACGTCGCCGTCACCTTGGCGCTGAGCCAGAGATTGAGGGTGAGCGTCATCATCGCGACGATGGTGGCGGCAGCCGGCGCGATGCGCACCAGCGCGTCGACGAACGGGCCGGCCTCGCCTGCGGCCTGCGGATCGGTGGCGCGGAGGATGCGCATCAAGCCGCGCCGCAGCGTGTCGATGATGCTGTCGGCGTCGGTGCCAAGCGTGAGCAGCGCCGCGATCGTCGTCAGCGTCGCGAAGCCCGCGATCCACAGCAGGATGCGTCCGACCGGATACCACTCGATCCCGGGCTCGACCGGCGGCTCGGTGGCGGCGGCAGGCGTGATACTCGCGGCCGGCCGGCTGAGCAGGGCGAGATGGCCGAGCCACCAGGCCGGTAGCGCGACGGTGACGGCGAAGGCGATGCAGTAGGGCACGCCGAACAGGGCGCCGAGGCCGATCGCAGCGCCGATGCCGCCGATGCTGGCGCAGAGCGGGCCCCAGCCAATCGAGGCGACCATCAGCGGCAGCGGTGCGAGATAGAACAGGACGAGCGAGATCAGCGCGCCCGATACGATCGAGGCGAACATTAGGGCCGACGCAGCGCCGGCGATCAGGGCTATCAGTCCAAAGGCCATCATCAGCTGTCCCGCTCCCTTCGAGCGGTTAGAGGCACTCGCCCCAACCATCGGCGCCCGGACGACCCGGAAGCCTTATGAATTCAGAAAGCGACGATCGGCGGCGCATCGCCGCCGATCGTATTGGTCGTCTTAGCGAATGACGTAGGGCAGCAGGCCCAGGAACCGCGCGCGCTTGATGGCGCGGGCGAGCTCACGCTGCTTTTTCGCGGACACCGCGGTGATGCGGCTCGGCACGATCTTGCCGCGCTCGGAGACGTAGCGCATCAACAGCTTGGAGTCCTTGTAGTCGATCTTCGGAGCATTCGCGCCCGTGAACGGGCAGCTCTTGCGGCGACGGAAAAACGGACGGCGTGCACCAGCTTCAGCCATTGATCTTACTCCGCGTCCGTCGTGGTGGTGGTGGTTTCAGCTTCGTCGCGCGGACGACGCGGGCCGCGATCACCGCGGAAGCCGCCGTCGCGATCACCACCGCGGAAACCGCCCTCGCGGTCGCCACGGAAGCCGCCTTCACGCTCGCCGCGGAAGCCGCCGCCACGATCATCACGCTCGCGATCGCGATCGGCCTTGCGCATCATCGCGGACGGGCCTTCCTCCAGCTCTTCGACGCGGACGCTGAGATAGCGGATCACGTCCTCGCTGATGCGCTCCTGGCGCTCGACCTCGGCGATCGCCGCGGATGGCGCGTCGATGTTGAGCAGCACGAAGTGCGCCTTGCGGTTCTTGTTCATGCGGTAGGTGAGGGAGCGTACGCCCCAATTCTCGGTCTTGGTGATCTTGCCGCCGAGACCTTCGACAATGCCGGTCATCTGTGCGGTCAGCTCTTCGACCTGCTGCGTGCTCGCGTCCTGACGCGCGAGAAAAACATGCTCATAAAGAGGCATGGGTGTCCTTTCCTCATGTTGGCGCATCGCCCGGCGTCAAGCCCTTAAGAGACCTTCGGAAAGGACTCTGGGATTAAGCTCAGAAGGCGGAAACACGGGACGACGGGCCGACTGGCCCTGCCACACCAAAATCACGAGTGACTTGCTGAGGCCGTCCGTTCAGCTCCCGGCCGGGGTCTGCGGATGGCGCGCTTATACGGATTTTGGCTGACTTGGCAAGGTTGCAGGGCCAAATTTGAGCCCGAATGGTCGGAATGCGGGCCCATCAGAGCCGAAGCGCTTGATTTATTTGTTTGTATATCATACAAATAAATCAAGGGAGGAGCATGATGGCGAAAAGATCCGTCCATGCGCCATTTGAGGCGACGGCAGGCGACCCCAGGCATGCCGCGCGTGCCACGCGCTCAGCCGGCCGCAAGACACGTTCGCTGCTGCTAGATGCGGCGAGCCCACTGTTCAAGGAACGGGGGGTGTCCGGCGCCTCGATCGCCGACATCGCGACCGCCGCCAACGCATTCCCTAGCCAGATTACCTATTACTTCCGCAGCAAGGAGGCGCTGTTCGTTGAATGCGCCTGCCGCGATCTGCTGTATCTGGCGCGCGCGACCGAGCAGGCGGCGTTGAAGGCGCGCTCGCCGCAGGAGTATACCCACGCTCTTGCCGAGACGGTGACGGCGAGCGATTCGGTCGCCTTCTTCGCCGAGGCGCTGACGCTGACACGGCGGCGCCCGGATCTGGCGCCGTTGGTCGAGCGCACCATCGAACGCCTGCACGCCGAAGGCGCGCGGGCCTATGCGAGCCAGGTCGCGCGGCATGGCTGGCGCTCCTTGCGCGCCCCCGACGAGAGTTCTCGTAGGTTCTGGGCCGTCGCCATCGGCGTCATCCTCGAAGGCTGCGCCATGGGCCGTTCGCCGGACGAACTATGCGCAGAGATGCTGCGCGTGCTCGGCGAGCAGGCCAAATTCACCAGCGACGCCGCGCGCCTGCGCCTCGTCGACGACCGCGACGCTTCAACCATTGCGGATGGGGAGAGTTAGGCCATGACGGCACTTCGCATGCGTGCCCGCGATTTCCTGACCGACGATCAACTCGTCGACGTGCGTCAGCGCGTGACCTGGAAGGGCGTGGCGCTGATCGCGCACGCCTGGGCGCTGATCATCGGTGCAATTGCGCTGGTCGCGTGGTGGCCCAATCCGCTCACCTACATTTTTGCCGTTGCCGTCATCGGCTCGCGGCAGCTCGGGCTTGTGATCCTCATGCATGACGGCGCACATGGATGCCTGTCGGCCGACGAGAAGACCAACCTGACGCTGAGCCAGTGGTTCTGCGCCTATCCGATCTTCGCGGAGACACGCGCCTATCGCCGCTATCATTTGCAGCATCACGCGCGTACGCAGCAGGAGGACGATCCCGACCTCGTGCTGTCGGCGCCGTTTCCGATTACCAGGCTGAGCTACCGCCGCAAGTTCATGCGCGACATCACCGGGCAGACCGGCTACCAGCAGCGTAAGGCGCAACTGCTCAACGCGCTCGGGCCGAAGGACTGGCCGTGGCGGCAGCGTGCCGCGCATTTCTGGGAGAAGCTGGGTCCGCAATGCATCGTCAATGCCGTGATGTTCGGGGCATTGGCGGCGGCCGGCGTCTGGTGGGCCTATCCGCTGCTATGGCTGGTGCCGCTTCTGACCTGGATGATGGTTATCACCCGTGTCCGCAACATCGCCGAGCACGCCGTCGTCCCCGATAGCCACGATCCCCTGCGCAACACCCGCACCACCCACGCCAATTTTCTCGAGCGCCTGTTCATCGCGCCTTACTACGTGAACTATCACCTCGAGCATCACCTGCTGTTCTACGTGCCCTGCTACAATCTGCCGAACGTTCATCGCCTGCTCAGCGAGAGCCGGCACGCCGGCCGCATGGAGGTGCAGCGGAGCTACGCCGCGGTGCTGCGGCTTGCCACCGCAAAGCCGGACCGCGACGACCGGCCGGGCCAATTGGCGAGCAGTGCGCGCCGCGCGCGGGAGGGTGCCGAGGTCGGTGCGGATCAGAAGGCGGGCGGTTTCTAGCAGGCGAGCGCCGCAGCTTTCGGCGCAGCGAGGAAAGGTATCGCTTCGGGGACGAGGGTGACCGGCTCGGCCATGCCGCTGTGGATCACGAAAGCGCCTTTGCCGCGGCGCTTGGCTTCGTACATCGCGCGATCGGCGGCGCTCAGCAGCTCATCGCCGGTCATCCCGTCACGCGGCGCCGAGGCGAGGCCGACGCTGGCGCCGACCCGGACCGCAGGCGCAAAGTCGAATGGCTCCGCAACACGCGTGATGATCCGCCGGGCGACCGCGGCAGCTTCGTCGTCCGTGATGTCGGGCAGCAGAATGACGAACTCGTCGCCACCGATGCGGCACACGACATCGGCGTCGCGCACGCTGGCACACAGGCGCTTCGCCACGGCAACGAGAACGGCGTCGCCCGCTGCATGTCCAAATCTGTCATTGACGCCCTTGAAGCCGTCGAGATCGACGCAGAACACCGTGAGCTTCGAGGTGGCCGACGCCGCATCCGGCCATGAGCCGTCGAGCATCTCCGCAAAAAGTTTCTGGTTGAGGGCGCGATTGGGAAGGCCGGTGAGCAGGTCGTGATGCGCCATCAGGCGGTTGTTGCGCTCGGAATGATGGAGGTCGAGCAGGATCTTATGGTTCTCGAGCAGCAGGAAAATCATCCCGGCGGTGTAGACCGGCGTTTGCAACCCGATAATGAACAGGAACGGGACCGGCGACAGGATCGTCGCCACCGCGAAGGGAAGCGTCAGAATACAAATCAGAAGGATGCCGTAGCGTGGCGTTCCGGCGTTCCTCGAGGCGATGCCGCCGACCAGATTCGCAAGCCCGATGCCGGCCATCAGGACCAGCGACATGACGCCCGATGCGACGCATTGATAGCAGCCGGCGGAAATCAGGATGACCGATGCCAGGCCCGCCCAGATCGGCGAAACGTTCACAGGCGCCCGCCGGTTTGCTTTCGCCCGTGCGAGGGCCTTCATCATCAGAAAAATGCGTGTGCTGCCGAGAGCCAGCTCTGCCAGCACCCAGGCATAGGCCCATGTGGCGCCGGTCAGTGCGGCGGCCAGCGATGCGATCAACAGCGATGCTAGCACGGCTACCACCAACGTCCTCGTCTTGTTGGTCCGCTGCTGGAGCAATTCGTTTTGGATGTCGTCGGGCTGTGGACGCGGGCCGGCGAGCAGCCAGTCGACGCAACCCTGCAGATGAAGCCACGGCCGCGCCGGTTGCCCGGCAGAAGCGGAAGCGCTCAATGTCTGTGGGACCATGGTTGCCATGGCGGCAACCTAGGTCAGCGGCATTTAAGGCGGTTTAAGTGCTGCGGCGAAGTTCCCGATAGCGTAAACGCTTTGCCAGCGGGCTGCCCGCGCCAAGCCCGGTTGGTGCACGGCAGCGGGTGGCTTTGGGGGCGCGAAGCCCGGTCGAAAGCGCCATCGCGGCTTGACAGCGCGCCCCCGGTCGTTGTCTACGGCCCCCTTTGGGGCATGATCGGAACCAAGGCTCGGGCTGGACGTAGTCGGCTGCCGGTTCTCGAAGAAAACTGCTCAAGCGATCCAGGGGGCGCCCGATGACGGCAGCATTCACATTTCCGGGGCAGGGGTCCCAGGCGGTCGGCATGGGCAAGGCCTTGGCCGACGCCTTTCCCGCGGCGCGCGCCGTGTTCGACGAGGTCGATTCCGCGCTTGGGGAGAAGCTGACGGCGACCATCTGGGATGGTCCGGCCGAAACCCTTCAGCTCACCGAGAACGCCCAGCCGGCGCTGATGGCGGTGTCCGTCGCCACTCTGCGCGTGCTCGAGAGCGAGGCTGGTTTTTCCGTGGCGCGGGACGCAGCCTTCGTTGCCGGCCATTCCCTCGGCGAATATTCAGCCCTGGCTGCTGCCGGCAGCCTGACGATTTCCGACACCGCACGGCTGCTTCGCACCCGCGGTCTCGCAATGCAAAAAGCCGTGCCGGTCGGCGCCGGCGCGATGGCCGCGCTGCTCGGCCTCGACTACGAGGCCGCCATCGAAGTCGCCAACGAGGCGGCGCAAGGCCAGGTCTGCCAGGCCGCCAATGACAATGGCGGCGGGCAGGTGGTCGTCTCCGGCGACAAGGCGGCGGTCGATCGCGCCGTCGAGATCGCCAAGGTCAAGGGCGCCAAGCGCGCGATGCTGCTGCCGGTGTCCGCGCCGTTCCATTGCAAGCTGATGCAGCCGGCCGCGGACGCCATGGCGGAGGCGCTGTCCAAGGTCACGATCAAGGCGCCGGCGGTGCCGCTGGTGTCGAACGTGCTGGCGAGCGCCATCACCGACCCCGATGAGATCCGTCGACGCCTGGTCGAGCAGGTCACCGGCACGGTGCGCTGGCGCGAATCGGTTGCCTATATGGCAGGGCAGGGCGTCACCCGCTTCTTCGAGATCGGCGCAGGAAAGGTGCTGACCGGTCTCGTCAAGCGCATCGCAGACGGTGCCGTCGGCGTCGCGGTCGGCGGACCGAACGACATTGCCGCTGCCAAGGAAGCGTCGGCCGCTGCGAAGCAGGCCTAGAGGAGTTATCAATGTTCGATCTGACTGGCAGGAAGGCGCTCGTCACCGGCGCGACCGGCGGCATCGGCGGCGCAATCGCGCAGGCGCTGCACGCGCAGGGCGCCACGGTTGCGATTTCGGGAACGCGGAAGGAAGTGCTGGACGAGCTTGCGAGCAAGCTCGGCGAGCGCGCCCTCGTGCTGCCCTGCAATCTCTCCAAGGCCGACGAGGTCGAGGCGCTGGTGCCCGCCGCGGAAGCGGCGATGGGGCAGGTCGACATCCTCGTCGCCAATGCCGGCATCACCCGCGACAATCTCTTCGTCCAGCTCCGCGACGAGGACTGGGAGGAGGTCATCAACGTCAATCTGACCTCGACCTTCCGTCTGGCGCGCGCCGCCACCAAATTGATGATGCGCAAGCGCTTCGGCCGCATCATCGCCATTACCTCGGTGGTCGGCGTCACAGGCAACCCCGGGCAGGGCAATTACACCGCGTCGAAGGCCGGCCTGATCGGCATGATCAAGACGCTCGGCGCTGAATACGCCAAGCGCGGCGTGACCGCGAACTGCATTGCGCCGGGCTTCATCAAGACGCCGATGACGGATGCGCTCAACGACAAGCAGCGCGAAACGATTCTGACCAAGGTTCCGGCCGCCCGCCTGGGCACTCCCGAGGACATTGCGGCAGCCGCCGTCTACCTCAGTTCGAACGAAGCAGCCTACGTCACAGGGCAAACTATCCACGTCAACGGTGGCATGGCCATGATCTAAGCCCGTCGTTCCGCACCGCCCACACCGGCGGCGCGAGATGCGGCAAACGGCCGTTTCCGGAGCGAAATGAGGCTTGTAGTCAAGGCAGTTGAAGTATGATAACCGGACCTTCAACGGATAGGCAAAGAACGCCATTGCAGGTTTTTGAAACCCTGTATATTGGCGATGCGGAGCCTTGGCCGTCGTTCGCCGGGCCTGCATCGGTTAGGATGGGGCCAAATCAAAGTTCGTAAGCGAAGGCAGTCAACGACCACGCGGCTCGTATCGTCCCGGGGGGTCGGGTCTACAGGGAACAACACGAGGTTAAGCAATGAGTGACATTGGCGAGCGGGTTAAGAAGATCGTGGTCGAACACCTTGGTGTTGAGCCCGAGAAGGTTGTCGACGCTGCGAGCTTCATCGACGACCTCGGCGCCGACAGTCTGGACACCGTCGAGCTGGTGATGGCGTTCGAAGAAGAATTCGGGTGCGAGATTCCGGACGACGCCGCGGAGACGATTCTCACCGTCGGCGACGCCACGAAGTTTCTCGAGAAGAACGCGAAGAGCTAAGCTCTTCATTTCGCGGGGACAACATTGAAACCGGACGGGCCGCTTCCCAGCGGTCAGCCGGTTTCTTGTTATCGGCCGTGAATCTTTCGAAGCGGAGTTTTCGGATATGAGGCGGGTTGTCGTCACGGGCCTCGGCATGGTGTCGCCACTCAGCTGTGGCGTCGAGCCGACCTGGAAGCGCATCCTCAACGGCGAAAGCGGTGCACGCAAGATCGAGAGCTTCGATGTCTCCGATCTTCAGACCAGGATCGCCTGCACCGTGGTGCGCGGTGACGGATCTAACGACAGCTTCAATCCCGATATCTGGATGGAGCCGAAGGACCAGCGCAAGGTCGATGACTTCATCATCTTCGGCATGGCCGCAGCGGGCCAGGCGCTCGACGATGCCAACTGGCATCCCGAGACCGAAGAGGACAAATGCGCGACCGGCACCATGATCGGGTCCGGCATCGGCGGCCTCAATGGCATCGCCGACACTGCGGTCCTGTTGAAGGAACGCGGGCCGCGCCGGGTGTCTCCTTTCTTCATTCCAGGCCGCCTGATCAATCTCGCCTCCGGCTATGTCTCGATCAAGCATGGGCTGAAGGGGCCGAACCATTCGGTGGTCACGGCCTGCTCGACCGGCGCACATGCGGTCGGCGACGCCGCCCGCCTGATTGCGCTGGGTGACGCCGACGTCATGGTCGCCGGCGGCGCGGAATCCCCAATCGGTCGCATCGGCATTGCCGGCTTCAATGCCGCACGCGCGCTGTCGACCGGATTCAACGAGACGCCCGAGAAGGCCTCGCGTCCTTACGACAAGGACCGCGACGGCTTTGTCATGGGTGAAGGTGCCGGTGTCCTGGTCCTCGAAGAGTTCGAGCACGCCAAACGCCGCGGCGCCAAGATCTACGCTGAGGTGATCGGCTACGGCCTCTCCGGCGATGCCTATCACATTACCTCACCAGCGCCCGACGGCGACGGCGGCTTCCGTAGCATGGCGGCCGCGCTGAAGCGCGCCGGCCTCTCGCCATCCGATCTCGACTACATCAACGCGCACGGCACCTCGACACCGCTCGGTGACGAAATCGAGCTCGGTGCGGTGGAGCGCCTGCTCGGCAATGCCGCCTCCAAGGTCGCGATGTCCTCGACCAAATCGTCGACCGGCCATCTTCTGGGCGCGGCCGGCGCGATCGAGGCGATCTTCGCCATCCTCGCGATTCGAGATAATATCGTGCCGCCGACCATCAACCTGGACAATCCGTCGGTCGAAACTGCGATCGATCTCGTGCCGCACACGGCCAAGAAGCGCGAGATCAACGTCGTACTGTCGAATTCTTTCGGTTTCGGCGGTACCAATGCGTCGGTGATCTTCCGGCGTTTGGCCAGTTAGCTTGCGTTTGAGACGAATCCACCGTTTTGCCGTATTCGGCGATAGTCATACTCGTGGGCGCGTGCATTTGGCAGGACAAGCGATTGTCAGGCCGCGATTGAACCGGCAGGATTCAGGTTGTTTGGATGAGTGAAAGGCCGCCCATTTCGCCCCGGAGTCCGCGGGCAGCGCTCGAGCCCGAGCAGGTCCCGCCGCCGCCGAAGCGATCGGACCGGGCGCGCAATCCGTTCGTGATCGTTGGCAACGCCATCATCACCATCCTCTTGATCGCCATGGTCGGCGCCGGCGCCGTCTATTATTACGGCCGGCAGGTGCTTGAGGCAGCGGGTCCGCTCAAGGAAGACAAGATCGTCAACATCCCGCAGCGCGCGGGCAAGCGCGACATCGCCGAGACCCTGAACCGGGAAGGCGTGACCGACGTCAATCCGTGGGTGTTCATCGCCAGCGTGGCTGCGCTGAAGGCGAGCTCGGACCTGAAGCCTGGCGAGTACGCATTCCAGAAGAACGCCTCCTTGCGCGACGTCATCGCCACCATCGTCGAAGGCAAGGTGGTGCAGCACGCCGTCACTGTCCCGGAAGGCCTGACCTCCGAGCAGATCGTGGCGCGGCTGTCCGACAACGACATCTTCACCGGCAGCGTGCGTGAGCTGCCGCGCGAAGGCACTCTGCTGCCGGAGACCTACAAGTTCCCGCGCGGGACCCCGCGCGAGCAGGTAATCCAGCGCATGCAGCAAGCGCACAAGCGCGTGCTGGCCGAGATCTGGGAGCGCCGTAGTCAGGACATTCCGGTCAAGACTCCGGAGCAGCTCGTGACTCTGGCTTCGATCGTTGAGAAGGAGACCGGCAAGCCGGATGAGCGCAGCCGTGTTGCCGCCGTGTTCGTCAACCGCCTGAAGCAGAGGATCAAGCTGCAGTCCGATCCCACGATCATCTACGGCATCGTCGGCGGTAAGGGCACGCTCGGCCGCCCGATCAAGCGCAGTGAGATCACGCAGCCCTCGCCCTACAACACCTATGTGATCGAAGGCCTGCCGCCCGGGCCGATCTCCAATCCGGGCCGCGCCTCGCTCGAAGCCACCGCCAACCCGGCCCGCACCCGCGACCTCTTTTTCGTCGCCGACGGTAGCGGCGGGCATGCCTTCACCGAGACCTACGACGCGCACCAGAAGAATGTCGCCAAGCTGCGCGCGATGGAGAAGCAGATCCAGAACGACACGGTCGAGCCGGCCGACGATGCGCAGGCGCCGGCCGCCGCCGCGCCCGCCGCCGCCGATACGCCGACCGCGACCACGCCGGCGCGGCCCAACCAGCAGAAGAAGCCGCCGGCACGGCCCGCCAATCCCGCGCCGGCCCGGCAGGGCGCGGTGCAGCCTTCGCCGCCGGTGGTCCAACGCTAGAGGCTACGCAGACCTGCGGTCTCTGCGGATTCCACTTTCCTGCAAAATTGTCTTAAGATTCGCGTGCCTTGATGGCCTCGCGAATCTCATCTGTCCGGAGAAACTGACCCGATGGCGCTGTCGTCCATGACCGGCTTTGCCCGAAGCCACGGCGCTAGCGGGCCGTATACGTTCGAATGGGAATTGAAGTCGGTCAACGCCAAGGGCTTTGACCTGCGCGTGCGGCTGCCCCAGGGGTTCGAGGAGCTCGAGGCGCATGCCAAGAAGCGCGCCGGCGAGGTGCTGTCGCGCGGCACCGTCTACGCCAATCTCACGGTCAAGCGCACCAATGCCGCCGCCACGGTCCGCGTCAATGAGGACGTGCTCAACGCCGTCCTGAAGGCCGCCGCCGTGATCGCCGGCAAGGTCGACGCGGTGGCGCCGAGCGTCGACGGCCTGCTCGCCATCAAGGGCGTGATCGAGGTCGCCGAGCCCGACGGCGACGAGGAGGAGGACAAGGCCGCGCGAGCGGCGGCGGCCGAAGCCTTCGACAAGGCGCTCGCCGAACTCGTCGAGATGCGCAAGCGCGAGGGTACCTCGCTCGGGCAGATCCTGATCCAGCGGGTCGACGAGGTCGAGGCGCTCGCGAAAAAGGCCGAGGCCGCGCCCGGCCGCAAGCCCGAGGCGATCAAGGCCAGGCTCGCCGAGCAGATTGCCGCGCTGCTCGACACCTCAGACCGTTTCGATTCCGATCGCCTGATGCAGGAAGCGATCCTGATCGCGACCAGGGCCGACATCCGCGAGGAGCTCGACCGCATCGCCTCCCATATCGCGCAAGCGCGCGAACTGATCGGCAAGGGCGGCCCGGTCGGGCGCAAGCTCGATTTCCTGGCGCAGGAATTTCACCGCGAGGTCAACACCTGCTGCTCGAAGTCGAACGACATCGAGCTGACCAATACGGGGCTCGCCATGAAGAACGTGGTCGAGCAGTTCCGCGAGCAGGTCCAGAATCTGGAGTGATCGATGACGACAAGCGGTCACGGAACTGACGGTGTCGAGCGGCGCGGGCTGATGTTCGTGCTGTCCTCGCCGTCAGGCGCGGGCAAAACAACGTTGTCGCGTATGCTGATTGCGGAGACCCCCGGCCTCCAAATGTCAGTCTCAGCGACAACGCGGCCGATGCGGCCGGGCGAGGTCGATGGGAAGGATTATTTCTTCGTCGACCAAAATCGCTTCGAGACGATGGTGACGAATGGCGAACTCCTCGAATGGGCGAATGTGTTCGGCAATCGCTATGGTACGCCGCGCGGACCCGTCGACGCTGCGCTGGCGGCGGGGAATGACGTGTTGTTCGACATCGACTGGCAGGGGACCCAGCAGCTTCGCGATCGTTCGGGTAAGGATGTCGTTAGCGTGTTCATCTTGCCGCCGTCGGTTGCTGCGCTTGAGCAACGGCTGCATACTCGCGCGCAAGACTCTGACGAGGTCATTCGCGGCCGCATGAAAAAAGCGGGCGATGAAATGAGCCATTTCGACGCCTACGACTACATTGTTGTCAACGACAATATCGGCATTGCTTTCGAGGCGGTGCGCTCGATCCTACGAGCCGAACAGCTTAAGCGCGAACGCCAGGTCGGTCTTGAAGGCTTCGTACGTGGACTGCGGAATCAGCTCGAGAGATAGCTGGCCGCGTCAACCTCGGCCCTTCCTTCGCCAGGCGTTCCAGCATCGTCGTGATGACGTCGATGTCGACCGCATCCTCATCGTGCGAATTTTCAACGTGATCGGCCGGCTCTTCGTCATGGGTATCGTTGGCCGCGAGCTGAGGCGCCGATGCCTCGACCTCAAATTCCCCGTCGAATGACTCGATCTTGGCCTCGTCACGTTCTGCTGCGGCGGGTTTGTGCGCTACAACCATGTCGATCTTGTCGGCGATCGCAACGGGTGTTGCGGCCTGCGGAGGTGCGGCATCGAAGTCCACCGGACGCGGCTGCTGCGTGCGCGGCGTCGCATTGAGCCATGGCGCACGGCTGCCATGCTGATCCTGCGGCTCCCAATCGTCCCAATTCACGCGGCGGTCGCCCGCCTGGACGCGGACGCGTGCGCCGGCAAAACGGTAGATGAGGCTGGCGAGGAGGCCTGCGAGCGCGAGTGCGCCGCCGATGACGAGCAGGAGCATCTGGAGCGAGCCGGTCGGCCTGTCGGCGGACGCATCGGCCGCGGCGAGCGCCACCGGAGCAGCGGGTTTTGCCGGCTTCGCGCTCGGTTGCGCGGCGGCCGTTGCAGGTGGGGTCACCGATTGCGGCGCGGGCGAAGCGACCGTGGCGGAAGCGTCGGGCCAACGTGCATCGAGCGCGGGCTGTTGGGCATTGCTGTCGTTGGCGCCCGGAGATTGGGGCGCGGCCGGTGCGATTGCCGCGCCCTGCGCCGGCGCGTTCGGCATTCTCGGTGCGGCGAAGCTCTGCGGTGTCAGATATTCAGCGCGCGCATCCTGCACCGGGTGCTGCGGCGGCGCCGCTGAATCCGGGGCGGGTGTGTCGGTCGCGGCCTGCGCGCTCTGTGTGGTCGCCTTGCCGTCTTCGGCGCGCAGGTACCAGCATTGCCGCTTGGTGCTGCGATCGAGACGATAGTGCCAATGCTGTCCCTGCGGCGCGGTGCTCTTCGGCGAGGCGAGGCAGTCGGCGGCGGCGGCGTTTGCCGTGCTCGATGTGCTCGGCGCGTTCTGCGACACGGCCGCCAACGGCGCGCCGGCAATGATGCTGGCGAACAGCGTCGAAATGAACTTCGCGGTGCGGTTGCCCATCCTGGTCTCCCGTTTACGCCCGATGCAACTCGTTACCTTCCCTTTCTCATCAAAGAGTTGGGTGGCAATGAGCCGCAAATCCGGAGAGGATGTGGCCTGAATTGGGCCTGCGGCGCGTTCGTTCCGCCGCGAAATCAGGTTTTTTGGGTTCCGCCATTGCTCGGTCGATCTCCATGTCCCAGGGCACCCGTCGTCGCGCCCTGGCCCCGGCGACTGCGCCGGTTGTGGCGCGGGGCCACGGCTTCGCGTTCTCGCGGCAGGTTTTGCCCGAGCCTTGCTTCAACTCGTCGCCCTTCAAAACCAAAGGGCGCAGGGAAGGCCGGGCGCCGGCGGCACCCTTGGTCCGTGCGCTACAGAAGTGCCCACGGTTTGGACCACAGGTGTAGCCGAACGCCCGGCCTTCCCTGCGCGGATGGTTTTAACGGTGTCCTTCGTGCTCTCCTCGGGGAGCGATGCACTATTGCCCCCGTCGCCCTGCGGATGGCTGATGCGCGCGCCCGGTCGGGCCGCAACATCACCGCAAGACTTGACGCACAGACTCCGGGCGTCAGGACCACACGTCTATATCTTGGCATTCGGTGAAACACGCCGAAACTAAGAAAACCCTTTAAAACAAGCTCTTTTCGCCTACCCTGTTTCGGGGTGCTTCGGCGGGTTTCGCCAAATCTAGGCCGAACTTCCCCTCGGGATTTTTGTTAGAGCGTTGAGAGGATTTGAGAAGTTTGGATCGGGCTGATTTTGTAGGCATGTAAATGATGATTTTTGGCTTGCGAATGGCAGGTTTCCGTGATTCGATTCCGGCATGTTCGTCGCCCGCATTCCCAACCGCAACTCACCGCCCGCGATCCTGTTGCGCGAGAGCTATCGCGAGGGCGACAAGATCAAGTCGCGCACGCTGGCCAACCTGTCGCATTGGCCGGATGAGAAGATCGATGCGCTGCGCCGCGTCCTGAAAGGCGAGGAGCTGGTCTCGCCGGCCGAGCAACTGCGGATCGAGCGCTCGCTGCCGCACGGCCACGTGGCCGCGGTGCTCGGCATGGCGCGCCAGCTCGGACTGCATCGCCTTGTCCCGGACAAGCCCAGACGGTTGGCCAGGCTGGCTTTGGCCTTGATCGTGGCACGGGTGATCGAACCGGCCGCCAAGCTGGCCACGGCGCGCCAGCTCAGCGAGGCGACGGCGGCGCATTCGCTGGGCGAACTGCTCGATCTCAGCGCCGTCGACGAGGACGAGCTTTACGAAGCGCTCGACCTGCTCGGCACGGCCCAACCGGGGATCGAGGCGACGCTCGCCAAGCGCCATCTGCATGACGGCTCGCTGGTGCTCTACGATCTCACCTCCAGCTATCTGGAGGGGCGACATTGCGAATTGGCGCGGCATGGTTACAGCCGCGACGGTCGTTCCGACAAGCTGCAGATCGTGTTCGGCTTGCTGTGCGCCGCCGACGGCTGCCCGGTGGCGGTGGAGGTGTTCGAAGGTAACACCGCCGACCCGAGCACGCTGGCCGCGCAAGTCGACAAACTGAAGGCCCGCTTCAAGCTGTCGCGTGTGGTACTGGTCGGCGATCGCGGCATGATCACCAGCGCCCGTATCGAAGCCGATCTGATGCCGGCCGGGCTCGATTGGATCACCGCTCTGCGGGCGCCGGCGATCCGCAAGCTCGCCGAGGACGGCGGCCCGCTGCAATTGTCGCTGTTCGACGATCGCGATATGGCCGAGATCACGTCCCCCGACTTCCCCGGCGAGCGCCTGATCGTGTGCCGCAACCCGGATCTGGCCGACGAGCGTCGGCGCAAGCGCGGCGAGTTGCTGGCGGCGACCGAGAAGGATCTCGCCCGCGTCAAGGCCGCCGTGCAGCGTCAGCGCAACCCCTTGCGCGGCGAGGATGAGATCGGTCTGAAGGTCGGCGCCGTGCTGGGCAAGCGTAAGATGGCCAAGCACTTCCACCTCGCCATCACCGACACTTCGTTCGACTTCAGTCGGATCGAGGATGCCATCGCCAACGAAGCGTCGCTCGACGGCTTCTATGTGCTACGGACCAACGTGCCGGCCGAGAACCTCGACACCGCCGCCACGGTGCGTGCCTACAAGAGCCTGGCCCAGGTCGAACGCGCCTTCCGCACCATCAAGACCGTCGAACTGGAGGTGCGCCCGATCCACCATCGCCTCGCTGGCCGCGTGCGCGCCCACGTCTTCCTCTGCATGCTCGCTTATTACATCGTCTGGCACATGCGCCGCGCGCTGGCCCCGATCCTGTTCGACGATCACGACCGCGAGGCCGCCGACGCCGCGCGCGTCTCGCCCGTCGCCAAGGCCAGAGTCTCGGCCGCGGCCAGAACCAAGGCTAATCGCAAGCACACCCACGATGGCCGGCCCGTGCACAGCTTTCGAACGCTGTTGCAGGATCTCGCCACGCTCACACGCAACATCGTTCGCATCGGTCAGGACGCCCCGGCCGCTATGCTCACAAGTCCAACCCCACTACAACAAGACGTCTTCAATCGGCTCGGCATTCCTATCGCCCCATAATGTAGGCAGACGCGCCGTCACGCCCGCTGGAATTACACGCCAGCTCAAATGCTTACGTCGCTACTCAAGGGGAAGTTCGGTCTAGGGCCCGGCCCCAAGGCCGGCCCTGTTGGTCAAAACCCTTTAGAGTCTGTCCGGGATCATGCTGTTTTTTGGCAGAGCTTTCGCAGCATGAGGCGGATTGAGGCGAGGCGCAAGAACGCCAATGCCTTTCGGTTGAGGCACTCCCAATCCTTGGCCAAACGGCGGCAGCGGTTGAGCCAGGCGATGGTGCGTTCGACGATCCATCGCTTGGGCAAGATCGCAAAACTCTTTGCTGTATCGGAGCGCTTGACGATCTCGACGTCGATTTGCCGGAGGATTTTGCGAACGGCGGACTGAAAGATCGGCCCCTGATAGCCGCCGTCAGCATAGAGCTTCAGCAGGAATGGATGCAGGCCAAACAGCGTGGCCATCACCAGTACCCCACCGTCACGATCCTGGATGTCCGCCGAATGCACGAGGGCGTGGAGCAGCAAGCCTTGAGTATCGACTAGGATGTGGCGCTTCTTGCCCTTGATCTTCTTGCCCGCATCGTAGCCATGCGGGTCGATCCACGCCCCCCTTTTTCCGCGCTCTTGACGCTTTGACTGTCGATGATGGCGGCGCTCGGGCTGGGTTCTCGGTTAGCCAATTCTCGACATTGTACATAGAGCGCGTGATGGATGCGATCGAGCGTGCCGTTCCAAGCCCACAAGTCAAAATAGTCGTGCACCGTGCTGCGTGGCGGCAGGTCCTTCGGGATCGCTCGCCATTGGCAACCGGTGCTCAGCACATACATCAGGCCATTGATCACCTCGCGCACATCGACCGTGCGCTTGTTGCCGCCTCGCTTGGCTGGCGCAATCAGCGGCTCCACCAACGCCCATTCCTCATCAGTCAAATCGCTTGGATAGCGTAGCCGGCTTCGGTCGTAACGACCGCGGTTCTCCTTCGTCCACATGGGCGCCCCTTCGAATCGGACCGCCACCCTTGAATCACAAATGATTCCGATGATTCAAGATGTTCCCGGACAGACACTTAGGAGCCTGAAACCGAAATGGATACTACCACGACCACCGAGCCCGCCGGGAAGCGCGGCCGCAATGGCAGCGTCATCCTGACCGATCGCCTCTGCGAGAAGCGGGCCACCAAGCGGGTCAAATTCTACGACCGCAAATGTCCGGGCCTCTACGTCAGCATCACCACGGCCGGCGTGGCTACCTTTTCCTTCAAGTTCACCGATCGGACCACCGGCAAGCAGCGCACCGGATGGCTCGGCGTCTACAATCCCGAGACCTTCACCGTCGAGGACGCCCGCAGCCGGGTCTACGGCCTCAAGGGCATGGGTGGCGAGGCGCTGGCGGAGACCTTCCGCGACCAGAAGGCGGAGAAGGCGAAGCGCGGCAAGACCGTCGATGAGATCATCGAGGAGCGGATCGAGTGGATGAAGACGCCGGTCAAGAAGCCGGACGGCGAGATGCGGCCCCGGATCGAAAGCTGGGAAAGCGTCGCCAGCCATCTGCGGCGCTTCATCAGGCCTCGGCTCGGCAAGAAGATCGCCAGCGAAGTCACCAAGCACGACATTGCCACGCTATCGAATGACATCGTTGCAGGCAAACACGGCGGCAAGCCGTCGGTCGCCAACGCCCGGCATATGCGGCGCGCGGCCTCGGGCCTGTTCAATTGGGCAGCCGAAGCCGGCCGCGACTACGTGACTGCCAGCCCCTGCGTCAACCTGCCGAAGCTCGATCCCGAACATCCTCGCACCCGCGTTCTGTCGCCCGACGAGATCAGGATCTTCTGGCACGGCCTCGACCGTGACGACCCGCCGTGGGATCGCCGGACCTGCCTCGCGCTCAAGTTCGAGTTGGTTGCCATGCTGCGATCCGGTGAATTGCTGCCCGCCCGCCGCGACGAGTTATTCGACCTCGACGGCGCCGATCCGCTACTTCACGTCCCACTCAAGCGGGTGAAAAAGCGCCGGCAAATCCAGCAGCCGCTGTCCGATCTGGCGGTGGAGATCGTCCGGGAGGCCCTCAGAGGGTCTAACAAGCAATACGTCTTTGCGAGCCCGCTCGGCGATCAGCCGATGAACCGAAAGGTGATGGCGACCGCGCTGCGGGGCACCAAAGTCAAGGGCAAGGTGAAAACGCCCGGCATCTGCGCGCTGCTCGGGCTCAAGCCATTTACGCCGCACGACCTGCGCCGGACGGCGGCGACCTTGGCGGGCGATCTTGAATTTGACGACGCCGCAATTGCCAAGTGCCTCGACCACGCAGTGACGAAAAAGGGCGACGCAATCGTGCCCACCGTCACCGGCAAGGTCTACAATCACTCGCCGCGCATCAAAGAGAAGCGCGCGGTACTCGACGGCGTCGCGGCCGAGTTGCGGCGGATCATCGGCAAGCCGCCCGTCAAGGCCGTTGACCAGAAGCTGCGGCTCGCGGCGTGATCCCCTAAATCTGGAAGCTCCTTAGATTCGGCAGCCCGGTCAGCGCGAAGCTGGCCGGGTTGCTTCTTGAAACACCATGAAACGCGCCATTTGGCTGCTGGTACGCTTGTCCGACGCGCGGGGAAATGGTCCGGGGGCCGCGCGCAAACGTATGGGCAGGCCGTCCGCACGGCGCGGTACGGCTGCCGCACCTATCGGAGCATTGACCTTGCCGGGATCGACCGCAAAGTGCGCGACGTTTTGACCGAGATCGGAACAAGGTAGGCAATGTCTGTTCCCAGAGGCGAAGCGGACCCATCGCAGATATAGCGGAAACGACGCCTTTGACCCAACTCGGACTCCGCCTAATCTCATTTGCGACATTACGCGGCGCGTTGCTTGTCTGACTGTTCCTCGACAATAGTCGCGGTTTCTTCCAACCCCTTTTCGTAATTGCCCGCGAACCTCTCGATGCTGTCGGCCCACATCCTCAGCATTGAGACCTGAAAGTGCATGATTGGCTTCAAGGCATTCATGCCGATTGTAGTTGCTGCTGTGATGCGCCTTTGTGGGTCGCCCGCAGATCGGTTTGCGTTAGAGATATTGTCTGGCATGCTGTTCGCTCCTTCTCTGGTGTATGGTCCAAAACTATGTGTCGGCCTGCGCACGTCGTGACTCTAAACACTCGGCCAAAGCTTGATCTGCCGCGCGTCTCGCGCCTCGGTCATCATGTAATTCGTCCAGATTTTTCAAGTAAGCGACTGCAGCGATTTGCAAGAGATCGAAACCGTACTCGCCAGACGGCATGGGCGGCACAACGGACAGCGTCATTTGCGGACCGGTCCGACGTGCCCTTTGATGCGCGCATGCCCGAACTCAACTGCCGCCGTGATCCCAATGCCAGCCAGGGAAGCTTGGGCTGGTCTACTACGGGGATGTCCGCGCTGGTGAGATCGCTATGAGGAGCGGCAATCCGGACGGCTCCGATCCGTGGTGCTGGCGTTGCGGCTTCTATCCGGGATCGGGTCCTGGCGCACCACTGGGACGGCGGCGACGTTCCAACAGGCCCCGGCAGCGCCCCTTCGCCGATCCTGAAACCGCGCGGGTGTCACCAATTTGTTGGGAACTAGCGTTCGTTCTGTAATTTAATATGTCTAGCGGTGATGGGGTGGTTTCGTCTGCGGTGGAGCGGACGATGAACTCTTCGAATGGCGATAAGCTCCCACCTCAGCAGGTGCAGGAAGATCGTCGCTGCCCTCGCTGCGACCGTCAGCCCCACTTGCTCACCACGCCATTAGATACACGCACGGGCAAGACGGTTCGTATTTTTCGGTGCCCCCAATGTGGCGAGATCACCTCGGCTGAGGAAGGTGCTGATTTGCACTGAAGGAATGCCGAACCCGAGACCAACAAGGACGTGGTGTGGTTTGCGCTGAATGATGACCGACCGCCTTTCGCCTTCGGCGGCATCTGGACCGAGTTCAAAGGCGACCGTGGGCACTAAGTCGAAACCGATCCCCGGACCGCACCTCGTTTACGGCTTCCTGACCATTTCGCCGAATGCTGTGGTCGAGCCGATCCATCCCAAGGCCATGCCGGTAATCCTGACGACAGACGAAGAGCGCGATGTATGGATGCGCGCGGCATGGGACGAAGCGAAGGCGTTGCAACGTCCGCTGCCGGACGATGCGCTCAAGATCGTCATGCGCGGTGCGGATAAGGAAGATAGGCTTGCCGCATGAAATTCAAAGCCGACTGGCCCTACGCCGATGCCGAGGAAGCAGCCCGGACCTCTAGGCATATGGCGGCACCTCGACCAGCGTACCGATTAAACGCAATAGCGCTTGGTGCTCAGGTCCTCTCACGAACGGTCTGGATTTACGTCGATACAAGGAAACAGGTCGGCGACCGTGACCATCTCAAGGTGTTTGCAAACTCGGACCTTGCCGATGAGTGGTTCGTGGTGAACGATCCCGAAGGCGTCGTCTTTGAGTACGAGGTCGTAGGCGTTGCAGATGACGAAACCGGGTCGGGACGTCAACGGCATCGCTAGGACCGAGGCCGACCACCGCATGAAATGATGCCCGGCCTGCGGGCAATGGTATGACATGCGCGATCTCGGTCAGCTCGCAGAGCACATCCACGACCACAGCGAGATTGAAGTATCGGAAGCTCCGGGGCCGCCGCCGCGAGATGGGTCAGTGAGATCAGGCGCGTGACCAAGGATATTATGCGGCACGCAATCGGTGGCGAAGTCCGCGAACCTTGGAATTTGGAGCGGCAGCTTCCAAGAACCTTGGCGCTATCGCGCTTGCCGACGAACGGGTGGCCCACCTGTTGGCTGTTCCGATGAGCCAAAGCAATGTCCGTTTTGCTTCGCATTGCAGACGCAACGCGGACATCGAGCTAAGTCCGAAAAGTGCCAAATAGGAGACACCCGCAGGAGCGCGTACTTATGGTGTTAGTTCGAGGAGGAGCGCTTACACACCCAGATTCATTCTTGCCCAAGTTCGGCGAGAACAGAAAATCACTCTCGGTGAAATGCGGGCCACGGGCCTTCGTCGGCTCCTGTTTATTGCGAAGACTACAAGTGCGCTCACTACGTCAAAGATCAGCGCGGAGCAGTGGCCGGACCATATTCGGTTGTCGCATCTTGAGCCGCTGTTCGTTTGTCAGGTCTGCGGCCACAAAGGCGCCGGCGTCAGGCCACTATTTGATCTGGAACGGATGCCAGAGGCCAATCGACGGCTATGCGCGGAAGATTTTTGGACGAACTCGCCGAAAGCTAATCCCGTTTGCGCGGTCGATGGCGGAAGCAGCGTGATTGCCGAACGAAGCACTGATCGCGCTCAATGTTTTCATCGACGGACGACCTTCAGCGCAACGCCCTCACCAGTGTGGGGCGAGGGAAACTCGAGATCGCGTACGCTTTCCGCGGCATGCGTGAGGTGGCGGAAAGCAGCTACGTCGGCTGGCTTCCCGAGCCAATATCCCTGAATTTGATCGCAGAGTTCGGCGCTCAGGAAACCCAGCTCCTCGCTGGTCTCGACACCTTCCGCCAGCACCGGCAGCTTGAGCCCGCGCCCGATGCCAAGCACCGCGCGAACGATGGTCGCCGCCTGTTCGTTGGTGTCGACCGCCTTGATGAAGGAGCCATCGATCTTGATCTTGTCGAACGGGAATGCCCGCAAGTTCGATAGCGACGAGTAACCGGTCCCGAAATCGTCCATCGCGATGCGGACGCCAAGCGCCTTGAGCTGACGCAACGTCGCCAGCGCCCGGTTGAAGTCGCGGACCAGCGCGGTTTCAGTGATCTCCAGTTCGAGCCGCCCGGGGTTCAGCCCGGTTTGAACAAGGATTCCGTGAACCAGTTGCGTAAACTGCGGATTATGCAGTTGCATCGCCGAGACGTTCACGGCGACTCCGAGCGGATTCGTCCAGCCGCTGGCTTCCGCGCATGCCTGTCTAAGCACCCATTCGCCGATCTGCTGGATCGTTCCACTTTCCTCCGCGACGGGAATGAATAAGGCCGGTGGAACCTGACCGCGCTGCGGATGACGCCATCGCAACAAGGCCTCGAAGCCGGTGATCTCGCGCGTATCAAGCCGGGCTTGCGGCTGATAGGCCAGTTCAAATTCGTGCCGTGCGATGGCGCTGCGAAGATCGTGCTCAAGCATGCGGCGATCGCGTGCCTCAACGCCCATCGCGGCTTCAAAGAAGCGATAAACACCGCGGCCGTCGGTTTTGGCGCGATAGAGCGCGGTATCTGCGTGGGTAAGAAGGCCCCGTCCGTCCCGGGCATCGTTCGGGAAAATCGCTATGCCGATGCTGGTGGAAACGAACGAGGCCGTGGTCGATGATTCGTTTTCGATCCGCAACGCTTCGGCGACTTTCTCGGCGATGCGGCCTACCGCCGATGGACTGGAGAGGTTTGTCGCGATAATCGCAAATTCATCGCCACCGAGCCGCGCCATCATCTGGTTCCGTTCTAGAACTGCCGTGACACATTTCGCGACCTTCTTCAGGAGCGCATCACCGGCGGCATGCCCGAACAGATCGTTCACTTCCTTGAAGCGATCAAGGTCGAGGCAAAGCACTGCAAATGACCGGCCCGAGGCCTGATGCGCTTCGATTTCCTGATCGAGCCGGGCGTTGAAGCTGTTTCGGTTCGGCAAACCCGTCAAGGCGTCGTGGTGCGCCAGAAAATGAATATGCTCCTCAGCTTTCTTCCGGTCACGCAGATCGCGGACGGCGATGGCATGATGCGGTTGACCGGCGAAATCGATCGAGCGAAGGATGAACTCAGCCGGAATGAATTGGCCGTTGACGTCGCGCAATTCAGCCTCGATCCGCTCGCGCGGCCTCGCTACCAGCTTGCGCCTGACGGACTCCTCGGGCAGGCAGATCGCCAGCGATTCGCCGATCACATCGTCGGGGACATAGCCTGTCAGTTCTGTCAGGCTTGTATTGATTGAAACAATCTTGTCGCCGTAGCAGACCAGCAGCCCCTCGGCCGACGCATCGGCGAGACCGCGCATGCGATCGACTTCCAGTTCGGCGCGATGGCGTTCGCGGATATCGAGCGCAAGACCCGCGCAAGCGAGAAACAGGATCGTCAGCGACGCAAGCGCGACGCCGAGCGCAAGCCAGCCAGCCGGCAGCGCCAGTTCCGATACCACGACAGTTGGGTCGGGGATGATCGAAACCGCGCCCATGGCGGTGAAGTGGTGACTGCAGATTGCCAGCGTGAGCAGCACCGCCCCGATAGCCTTCCATTTCATCGACCCGTCGCGCAAACCGGCTGGCAGCGCGGTAGCTCCGATCGCTGCCCCCAGCACGATGGAAACGACAACGAGAAAGGGGTCCCACTGTATCCGTCCGGCGATCTCGAAAGCTGCCATTCCGGTGTAGTGCATCGCTGCGATGCCGCCGCCGACCGTCGCTCCACCGATCCAGCGCCCGGCAGGCACCCTGTTTCCGGACGCGATCGAAAGACCCACGCCGGTGAGCAGGATGGCCGCAACGAGCGATAGCAGGGTGAGAATGATGTTGTATCCGCTCGGGATGCCAGGCGAGTACGCAAGCATGGCGATGAAGTGTGTTGCCCAGATGCCGAAGCCGCATGCGGTGGCGGCGACGCACAACCAGACATCGCGCATGTACCCCGTTGTCTTGCGGACGTGATTGAGGAAGTTGATCGCCGCGAAAGACGCGAGCGCACATACGAGGGCCGCCAGCACCACCAGTCGCAGGTCATGCTCGTAGGCGATGCAGCTGTATATGGTAAACATGCGGATGGCGCCCCCGTGATATATCTTGGTAAGTGCAATTCCATCCGAATCGTGCTGTCGCAACCGTTGCGCAATGCTGAATACGGCTGACGCAATCGACACTATGGTTATTTTCTCCCTGACATAACCCGCCGCCCGTTCGTCGATTGAACAGTCAACGATCCGATAAGGACGGAATTCTTGACCTGCACGGGTAGGCTCGATTTCGGCCAGCCTAGTCGAGGGCAACGTGGTCACATCAGCGTCAGGCCGGGTGGAGGTCTGCCGTTGCGATTTGACGATTCAAAAGGCCATGGTCTGTAAATGAAAGAGGCCGCGAACTGATGGGTGGATGGCCCTGAGGCGGGACTCCGGAAGAGGGTTTGTTCGGACCCCTAACCAGCCGGAACAGCATCCTTCCCTTTGGGGACCGCTCGGCAAGGTGGAGAAATTAATCCACGGCCCGGCTGCGCGGTAAGTACGCATTTCTACGAACCGTAATCCCACGGGGTCAGCACCGCTCTCTCGAGAGCGCATCGTGATCAAAAGGGGCCACTGTTAAAAATCAAAAGGGACCATTCACCAACTTATTGAGTGGAAAGGGGTCAGATCGGCAACTTAGAACCTTTCCTGAACTTCTCAGGTAGCCGCACGACTTACCGAGTGTCTGTTGCGGGTCAATCACGCCGATTTTGTCATATCCGCTATACGTCCGGTTACCGGCTGATCTCGGACATCGGTCGCAAGGCCAAAGCCGCCCGGACATGAGCGCGTGGTGGTGGCGATAGGCAGCACCGCCTCAGTGTTGACAGATGCTATCGCGCGAGAGTGGCCCTCAAACGCCAAACGAGTGCCTGATCTCCCTCAGCATCGACACTTCCTTCGCCATCAACCCGGTCGGCCGCCCCGTGGATTTAAAGATGACTTTGATCTCCTCGATGGCCTTTTGCGTATCAGGATGATCGAGGTCGATGCTCCGCAATTCATCTAGAGTGTGAGCCACCAAATCACGGGCAACTACTGAAGCGGATGAAGGAGAAGCGCGCCGTGCTCGACGGCGTCGCAGCGGAACTGCGGCGGATCATCGGCGAGCCTGCACCAACGAGCCAAGCGGAAACCGAACTGCGTCTCGTAGCCTGAGCTTTCTGGAAGCCCGATCCCATTCCTTCGCGGCGCTAGGTTCTAGCGCCGCTGAGACGCCGTGAAGCGCGCCTTAACTTCGCCAAGTCTTGGCGCTCAGGTAGGACCATTGAGGCCGCCGACCTGACCCTAGACGGCCTCACAGCGCTTCGGCGCTGCAACGCGGCATGGCGAGGCAAGGCAAGGCAAGGATTTCGACCTTGCCGGCTCTTAAGGCGAGCGTGGTCAGGGCCAAGGGCCCAAGGTCTCCCTCAAACCGATGGAGACCCAAAGATGGAAGAACTACAGGAGCATTTCGTCGAAGTGCTGAGACAGTGCATCGATGACGGGATGAAGCTGCCCTTCATTCTATGCGCCATGAGCCCCAACGGCAGTGTGCTGGTGACGCGGATTAATGAAGGTCGCGGACCGGACACGCTGGCGCAGCACGTTGAGGACAATGCCTTCAAGACGCCCATCAACGTGGTGGTGGTTGACCATGATGGCGAGGCGGCGCGGGTGGTAATCAGACCTGGCGAGATCAGCTATCAATAAGCCGCCCATCAAACGACAAGCCCGGTCAGCAAGAAGTTGGCCGGGCTTTCCTTTGAAACACACTGAAACGCGCTATTTGGCCGCTGATGCGTTCGCACGATCGCCGCTGTGTTCGCGCGCGGAGCCGGAATTAACGCACGCGTGGGACGCGCTGCAAGCGCTCGAGGCGGAACGCGAGGGTTATCCAATCCCGGTCTTGTCGAGTTCCTGCTGAACGACATGCGCGTGCTCAAGCATTTCGTCGAGCTTGCATTCGATCTGGCGTTTGAGGTCGGCATCGGTGACGCCTATTGCGGCGTCACGCGCGCGCTGCGTGGCTTCGGTTATCTCGGCGAGCAGTTTCTCTAGCTCTTGCTTCTTCTCGTAGACGGTCTGTTGCTTACCCATTCGGGCCTCCAGCTAGCGCCCATGCCCACATCAAAAGGTAGGTGCCATTGCGGCACCAATCAGGCCACATGCCCATCTTTTCGCTCAGCCCTGCCGCCATCGTTGATTTTTCGCCCAACGTGGCGTGCTCGGGCGGCAGATAATCCGGTGGGCTAGTGATGGTCCCGTCTTGCGGCGGCCGAAGCCCTGCTGCTGGTAGTCGAGCGCGGCGGCCCGACCCATGTTCGCCAGGATTGGCATCCGTGATAGACAGGGTCCATGTGCAATCTCTACAGCGTCACCACGAACCAAGAGGCGATCCGCGCTCTGTTTCGCGTGGTCAACCGCTATGTCGGCAATCTGCCGCCGATGCCGGGCATGTTTCCGGACTATCCGGCTCCGGTGATCCGCAACAACGACGCAGGCCGTGAGATGATGTTGATGCGGTGGGGCATGCCATCGCCGCCGCGTACCGGCGGGCCGCCCGTCACCAACATCCGCAACACGTCATCGCCCCATTGGCGCGGCTGGCTCAAGCCAGAGCACCGTTGCTTGGTCCCGGCGAACAGCTTTGCCGAGTATGCGCCAGAGGCGAACCCCGACACCAAGAAAAAGGATGTCGTGTGGTTCGCACTCAATGAGGAGCGCCCGCTGTTCGCGTTTGGGGGCATCTGGACCGAGTTCAAAGGCGATCGGGGTACCAAGTCCAAGCCAATCCCCGGTCCACACTTGGTCTACGGCTTTCTAACGACCTCGCCGAACGGGGTGGTTGAGCCGATCCACCCGAAGGCCATGCCGGTGATCCTAGAGCCGGCTCCGCAAATTTGAACAGGTCGATAAGTGGAATTTCTGCCTGACAACGGCGATAATCGCCGCGAGCAGGAGAGACCATGAGCAAACGACCGCGCCGGAACCACACACCGGCTTTCAAGGCGAAGGTGGCGCTTGCCGCCGTCAAGGGCGACCGGACGATAGCCCAACTGGCCGAACACTTTGATGTCCACCCCAATCAGATTACGGCCTGGAAGGCCCAGTTGGAGGGCGGTGCTTCCGGAGTTTTCGGATCGGGGAACACGGCGCCGTCCGCGCCTGCGATCGACGTGAAGTCGCTGCACGCCAAGATCGGGGAGCTGACGCTGGAGAACGATTTTTTAGAAGGCGCGCTCACCAAGGCGGGATTGCTGAGCGCAAAGCGATGATCGACCGTAAGCACGATCTGTCGATCACCAAGCAAGCAGAGATTTTGAAGGTCAGCCGCGGCAGCGTCTACTATCTGCCGCGGCCGGTTTCTTCTGCCGACCTCGAGATCATGCGGCAGCTCGATCGGCTGCACCTGGAGTATCCCTTCGCCGGTTCGCGTATGTTGCGAGGCCTGTTGGCTTTGCAAGGGTGCAAGATCGGCCGCCGGCATGTGAAGACGCTCATGCGGCGGATGGGGATAGAAGCGCTCTATCGCCGTCCGCGCACCACGAAGCCCGAACCCGGCCACAAGATCTATCCGTATCTGCTGCGCGGCATCGAGATCACGCGGCCGAACCAGGTCTGGGCGATGGACATCACCTACATTCCAATGGCGCAGGGCTTCGTCTATCTCACCGTGGTGCTGGACTGGGCGACACGTCGTGTCCTGTCGTGGCGGCTGTCGATCACGATGGAGGCGGCCTTCTGCGTCGAGACGCTGGAGGATGCTCTCGCGCGTCACGGCAGGCCGGACATCTTCAACACCGACCAAGGCTCGCAGTTCACTGGTGCGGCCTTCACCGGCGTTCTCGCCGACAACGGCATCGCCATCAGCATGGATGGCAAAGGAGCCTGGCGCGACAACGTGTTCGTTGAGAGACTGTGGAAAAGCGTCAAATACGAGGAGGTCTATCTGCGAGCCTACGAAACCGTCAGTGAGGCGCGACATTCGATTGGCCGGTATCTCGACTTTTACAACGGACAACGACCACATTCGAGCCTTGACGACCGCACCCCGGATCAAGCCTACTTCGATCTTCCTCCGCTCCGCGCGGCGGCCTAACCCCGGCAGAAGCTCCACCTATCGACGCGGAGATTCTGTTCAGACAACCGGGGCCAGCTCTCCTCACGACCGACGAGGAGCGCGACGTTTGGATGCGCGCGCCGTGGGACGAAGCGAAGTCGTTGCAGCGACCGCTGCCGGACGAAGCGTTGAGGATCGTCGCACGGGGCGAGGATAAGGAAGACAAGGCCGCCGCCGCGTGACCGATAGCGTGGTCGAACTGGGAGGCCCGACGATGTTTGCCCGGATCGGCGTCATGAAAGCATTGAACCGGGGCCACGTTCGGGAGTTTAACCTATCTCTCAAGGACCCTCACTGGGGACGCCGCAAGCTGGCGCGAGATCGATGAAAACGGTTTGGATTTACGTCGATACCAGCAAACAGGTTGGCGATGTTGATCATCTCAAGGTGTTCGCAAGCCCGGGCCTTGCCGATGAGTGGTTAGAGGAGAACTCCAACTAGCGGGGAGCGAAATGGCTGAAAGAATCGATGTCGAGGTTACCGGCAAATCGCAGTTTGAAGTCGCCTACGAGATGGCGAGATTCATTCTCATCAACATGGAAGGTCGTCAGGTGAAAAGCATAAAGCGGCAAGAGTTGTTGCATTTGGTAGCTGACTGCATCGAGACCTTGCGCGGCATCAAGGTCAGGGAGATTGTCAGCTAAAAAGTGAGGCTGGCACTCCTGGCAGGGTCCAAGCCTGCTCTTGTCCGCACAAGCAAGCAAGTTGGCGACAAGGTTTGCGAGCGAGGACGCCGCCGAAAAATGGTTCATGGTGAACGATCCTGAAGGTGTCGTGTTTGAATACGAGATCAAAGGCGTTGTAGATGACGAAACCGGGTCGGGACGTCAACGGCATCGCTAGGACCGAGGCCGACCACCGCATGAAATGATGCCCGGCCTGCGGGCAATGGTATGACATGCGCGATCTCGGTCAGCTCGCAGAGCACATCCACGACCACAGCGAGATTGAAGTATCGGAAGCTCCGGGGCCGCCGCCGCGAGATGGGTCAGTGAGATCAGGCGCGTGACCAAGGATATTATGCGGCACGCAATCGGTGGCGAAGTCCGCGAACCTTGGAATTTGGAGCGGTAGCTTCCAGGAACCTTGGCGCTACCGCGTTTGCCGACGAACGGGCGGATCGCCTGTTGGCTGTTCCGATCAACCATAGCTATGTCCGCTTTGCTTCGCATTGCAGACGCAACGCGGACATCGAGCGAAGTCCGAAAAGTGCACAAGAAGAGAAGTGCGATCTAACCGCTCGTCGCAGCGCGATAGAAGGCTTCTACCTTCTCCAGGTTTTTTGAGTGAGTGCCCTCGTGATCGGTTCTTGTTTTCGAATCAACACCGGCAGGTCGCACGGACCGAATAGCTTCTTTGACATTGTCTGGTCCGAGGCCGCCAGCAAGTATTACTGGGGTACGAACACTCTCCACTATCTTTCGACTGATGCTCCAGTCATGCGTCACGCCCTGCGCGCCGATTTGCGCATCACCTGTGCGATGACTATCAAGCAGGATCCAATCGACAACTCCATCATATGCGTGCGCCACACCTACCGCCTCAGGTCCGGTGACAGGTACGCTGCGCATGAATTTGGTCTTTGGCAGGGACTTTCGCAGCGCCACGACAAGATCAGGCGTAAGCAATTCGCTTGATGCGCCGAGATGGACGATGGGCGGATCAAGCTCCTCTGCCATCCGTTCGATAAGAGCGACATCCGCCGAGAGGAACAGCGCGGAAAGTACGGACGGCGCCCGGATCATCTTCATAACGGCTGACGCCTTCTGGACCGGAAGTTCGCGAGGGAAGGCACCATCGCCGACGAGCACGCCAACATGATCCACGCCGATTGTCGATATCGCCTCGGCTTCCGCAGGTGTCGCCACTTCGTAAATTTGCGTCAGCATTGTCTAACATCCACGCTGCGAGCCACTCAGTTGCCAGCCACTCAGTTGAGTAGACAGGATCGGCTGGTCTTGGGTCAATGTCCCCGTTGGGTCAAAGCACTAAATCGCTGCGCGATAGCCCGCTGAAGCGGGGGGCTTAGCCGAGGGTGCGGGAACCTATGAGAGATCATCGGTAGCCGGCCGGTCGGCCTGTCTTGAAGATCGAGGGTGTCGTCAACCTCATCCAAGACAGGAGTTGCCCATGAGTACGGTTACGGTCAGCCCGTTGCGCCAGCGCATGATCGAGGACATGAATGCACGCAAGCTCTGCGCGGGGACGCAGAGGGGTCATGTTCACAGCTGCAAGCGGTTTGCTAGGTTTCTCAAGCAGTCCCCGGACACGGCCACGGCGGAGGATATCCGCCGGTTTCAACTGCATCTTTGCCGAGACGGGCGCGAGCATCTGCAATCGCAACCGCATCATGACCGGGTTGCGGTTCTTGTTTCGCGTGACGTTGCGGCGACTGGATCTTGCGGCCGAGATTTATCACCTCCGTGAGCCGCAGAAGATTCCGCTGGTGATGAGCCAGGACGAGACCCGGCGCCTGCTCGCGGTCGCGAGTAGCCTCAAGGTGCGCGTGCTGCTCAGTCTCGGCTATGGCTGCGGCCTGCGCGCCGGCGAGGTGGTCAGGCTGAAGGTCAAGCACATCGATAGCGCGCAGAGGATCATTCGGGTCGAGCAGTCCAAGAGCCGCAAGGACCGCAATGTCATGCTGTCGCCCGACACGCTCGACCTGCTGCGCCAATGGTGGAAGACGCGCCCGCCGAGTTACGATTCCACAACGCCCGTGGCGGAACGCTGGCTGTTTCCCGGCCGCAAGCCCGGTAAGCCGGTGACAACCCGCCAACTCAACCGCCTGTTCCATGAGGCGGCCGATGCGGCCGGAATCCGCAAGGGCGTAACGCTCCATGCGCTTCGACACTCCTTTGCCACCCATCTCCTTGAACGTGGCACCGATATTCGCGTCATCCAGGCGCTGCTCGGAAGGGCGACATACTGCCCGCGAACAACAGGCTGAAGCACGCATCACTTACCGATTTCATCCTCGCTTCGGGGAGACGGTAGGTGTTAGGCGGCGGCTTGAGCGAGGTGGCGCCGCGTTTCTCGTTGTTCACCAACTTGACGGCACCTTTGCCTGCCTTCCGGCGTGGATGACTGACGAGGCTGCGTCCCGATTCGAGATCAGCGTTGAGCCGCATTTTCCCCTGAATGTTCTTCGCTCCCTACGCAACGAGGTCGATGCGCTTCTAGGCTTTCTGGCGTCCGAATCAAAAACGGAGCGACTAGAGAATGACGCAGCGATCCGAGAATTTCCAGCCAAGCCTGTTCGAGGCCGAGCGACCGTGCGTCGAACTGCGTGCAGCTCAAAAGAGCGAGCTCGCGATGGTCATCGAGGTGCTGCTGCGCGAGATCGCGGCGGCGCTGGCAAAGGCGGCAAGCGGGGGGAGCGGCGATGACCAAAATCACGACTGAGCATCTCGCCCGCAACGCCTGCGTCTACATCCGGCAATCGACAGCAGACCAGCTCGCGCATAATCATGAGAGCCGACGGCGCCAATACGGCCTCGTCGATCGCGCCAAGCAGCTTGGCTGGAGCAACGTCGAAGTCATCGACGACGACCTCGGCCGGTCCGGCGGCGGCATCGCGCGTCCCGGCTTCGAGCGGCTGCTTGCAACGATCTGCGACGGCCGTGTCGGCGCTGTGCTCGCGATCGAGGCGTCGCGTCTTGCCCGTAATGGCCGCGACTGGCATACGCTGATCGAGTTCTGTGGATTGGTCGGCACGCTCATCGTCGACGAGGACGGAATCTACGATCCTCGCCATCCCAACGATCGGCTGCTGCTTGGCATGAAGGGCACGATGAGCGAGCTTGAACTCTCGATGTTCCGCCACCGCTCGCAGGAAGCGCTGAAGCAGAAGGCGCGCCGCGGCGCGCTGGTCCTCGGTGTCGCCGCCGGCTATGTGAAGATCGGTCGCGATCGCATAGAGAAGAATCCGGACAAACGCGTGCAGGACGCCCTGCAGCTGGTCTTCACCAAGTTCGCCGAGCTGCAAAGTGCTAGACAGGTGCACATCTGGCTGAGAGAGGAGGGCATCGAGCTGCCGGTCAAGTCGCGCCAAGGAGAGGCGCACGGCGTCGTGTGGCGACTGCCGGCCTACAACATCGTGCACAACATCCTGACCAATCCGATCTATGCAGGTGCCTACGCGTTCGGGCGCACGACGAGCCGTGTGAGTGTCAAAGGTGGACGCAAGCATGTCCGGCGTGGTGTGCAAAAGCCCATGGCGGAATGGGATGTCTTGATCAAGGATCACCACGCGGCCTACATCACCTGGGACGAGTTCGAGCACAACCTCGAGGTGATCGCCAACAATGCGACCGGCATGAGCAGCGCACTCGCTCGCGGAGCAGCTCGTAAAGGCGAGTTGCTGCTGCCCGGACTGCTGCGATGCGGCCACTGCGGCCGCAAGCTCCATGTGCACTACAGCGGCAAGATCGGCCGCTACAATTGCTACGGTGCGCGTACGAACCACGGTGCCGCGCGCTGCATTTCGATCAGCGGCTTGAGCATCGACGCAGCGATCAGTAACGAGGTCCTGCGCGTGCTGAAGCCGCTCGGCGCCGAGGCAGCACTCAAAGCGATCAAGGCGCAATCGAGCACGACGACCGCGGCCGAGCGCCAGCTGGAGCTGTCGCTGCAGCAGGCGCGCTACGAAGCCGCGCACGCGCGCCGACAGTACGACGCCGTCGACCCGGCAAACCGGCTGGTCGCCGGCGAGCTGGAGCGCCGCTGGAACGAGGCATTGCAGGCTGTCGCAAAGCTTGAAGGAGAGATCGCCGCCCTGATTGCGCGCCGTCCGCCGCCGTTCGGTGAGCCGGAGCGCCAGCAATTGGTGGCGCTCGGTGCTGATCTGGAGCGCGCCTGGTTGCATCCCGCTGCAACCGCCGCAACGCGCAAGCGTATCCTTCGCGCGGCACTCACGGAGATCGTCGTGCGCAGGGACGGCGCAATCATCCATGCGGTCCTGCACTGGCAAGGCGGCGATCATACCCAACTGCAAGTCAAACAGCGACTGAATGCGGCCGGCCGGCACAATCCACGCATCCCCGACGACACGATCGCACTCGTGCGTGAGCTGGCGCGGCTGATGCCCGATCGGCAGATCGCGCGCCTGCTCAATCGCGCTGGCGTGGAGACCGGGCACGGCAATGCCTGGACGCAAGAGCGCGTGTGCGGCTTCCGCAATCACCACGACATCGCCGTCTTCCGCGACGGCGAGTGGGCGGAGCGCGGCGAAATTACGCTCGAAGCGGCAGCAAAACTCATCGGCGTCTGCAACATGACGGCCTTGCGTATGCTCCGCCGCGGCGACATCAAAGGCCGACAAGCTTGCGTGGGCGCGCCTTGGGTGATCAGGGCCGAGGACTTGGCAGGTTTCGCCAAGGGAAAGCGTCGGAAGCCTCCGCTAACACAAAATGCCACGCAGCGGGTCCTTGACTTTCAATGAGTTAGCCGAGGTGCATTATGAATCGTGACTACTGGGGCACGACAAATTGGACACGACGGCGCGCTACGCCCGCGTCGCCACCGGCATGATCGCTGGCATCAAGAGCCCGCTCGACCTGCTGTCGCAGCCTTGCAAGAAGCCGAAGAAGAACAGGAAAGACCAGCCGCCGACGTAGCGGCCAGCGGTCATGTCTCGCCCGGTGCTGGAGGTCGCGGATATCTTCCGCGACCACGGAGCGGCGTGGCGTCGTGCCAATGTCGGTCACGTCAGCCTCGACCAGATGAAGGTGATGTCGGCCATCGAGCGCTGCCGCACGGCGGCGCTCGGCGGCCATGTGGCGCGCTGCGAAGATTGCCCGCACACGGTCATCGCTTACAACAGCTGTCGTAATCGCCATTGTCCGAAGTGTCAGGGCACCGCTGCCAAGGAATGGCTCGCCGCGCGCGAGGCCGATCTGTTGCCGGTGCCGTACTTTCATGTGGTGTTCACGCTGCCGGCCGCCATCGCGGACATCGCCTATCAGAACAAGGCCGTGATCTACGACATCCTGTTCACGACCTCGGCCGAGACCATGACTACCATCGCGGCCGATCCCAAGCACCTCGGCGCCCGCATCGGCATCACCTCGGTGCTTCACACCTGGGGCTCGGCGCTGACGCATCATCCCCATGTCCACATGATCGTGCCGGGCGGCGGCATCTCCATTGATGGCACGCGGTGGGTACCGTGCAGGACAGACTTTATCCTGCCCGTGAAGGTTCTCTCGTGCCTGTTCCGGGGATTGTTCCTGGCCAAGCTCGTCGCCGCCCACCGGGCCGGACGTCTCAAGTTTTTCGGCGTCCACGCCCGCCTCGATAACATCAGAGCCTTCAAGGCGTATCTGGCGCCGCTGCGCAAGATCGATGGGGTGGTCTATGCCAAGCGGCCATTCGGCGGCCCCAGGGCCGTGCTCGCCTATCTGTCGCGCTACACCCACCGGGTCGCCATCTCCAATCGCCGCCTGATCGCGGCCGACCACACCGGCGTCACCTTCCGGTGGAAGAATTACCGGATCGAGGGGCCTGGCCGCTATCAGACCATGACGCTGTCGACCCGCGAGTTCATCCGACGCTTCCTGATGCACGTGCTGCCCGGGGGCTTCCACCGCATCCGGCACTACGGACTGCTGGCCAGTGGCAGCCGCGCCGCCAACATCGCGCGGGCGCGCGAACTGCTCGCCGTGCCGATCCGCTCCGAACAGCAAAATGCCTCAGAGGCCCCAGCGGCCGACGAACCCCGCATGCTGCCACGACCGTGCCCCTGCTGCGGCGGACGCATGTTCGTCATCGAGACCTTCGCGCGCGGCAGCGAGCCAAAGCACCGACCCACGCCCACGCCGGCCGCGATCAGGATCGACACCTCATGATGCTGTCATCGCTGATCCAGCACCGCACCGAAGCGCACCATTTTGGCCGGCTCTCGCCCGGCAGCACATCCACTTGCGCCGATCAGCAAGACTGGCCCGTGATCGCGCCGCAAATCCTGTCGAGCAACCTGCGATCCGCTCGCTCGCGCCAGCACGCACGCCCAAGATTCGAGCTAAAGCGATCCGATCGCCACCATCAGCTCAACTTCCGCAACACTCACGCCGAAGCCAAATCCCCATAGCACCCGCTGCACAGTCGGTGCCCCACATCCCGCGATTTCGTGCCTTGGCGCTTTTCGGGCGCCGGCTGTCCGAGCGTGGGGATGGTCTCGGCATGCCGGCATCCGAAAACCTGCACAGAGGCGGACATCCCATCGAGCGGCGAGTCTGGTCAGCGCCCCTCCCGCTATCAAGGGTTCTGAGAGAAGTCGAAGGCGTTCAGGAGGTTATTGGCCGCAGCGTCTCGAGGACCGAGAGGCGCCAAGCTCCAGCGGGTTTCGATGAGCTTCAAGATCGAAGTGGTCTCATAGGTGGTGTGATCGACGAAGCTGCGTTTGGCATAGGGCGAGATAATGATGGCCGGAACGCGAACCCCTGGACCCCAGCGGTCGCCCCGCGGGGGCGGCACGTGATCCCATCGTCCGCCGGCTTCGTCGTAGGTGATGATGATCGCGCTGTCCTTCCAAACGCCACTGTCCTGCACCGCCTTGACCAGATTCGCCGCGTATTGTTGACCTCCTAGCAAATCCCCGTAACCCATGTGTTCGTTGTAAGCGCCGATTGGCTTGACAAAGGCCACGGCCGGCAGGTTGCCTGTCCGCAGAGCAGCGAGGAAGTCCTCAATGTCCTTCAGGTGCTCGGCTCGGGCGGACGTGCCTTCTGCGTACGGGAGGAAGTAGTTGAATGGTTGATGATGAAATTGAAAGAGCGGATCGGGATGGCCGGCAACCGCGTCATTCCAGCCCCCGGAATACCAGGCCCAGGAAATCCCCTTCGCGCTTAGCCGGTCTCCGATCGTTGGCATCGTCAGCAGCGGCATCAGCTGGGCGGGGTCCTTGATGCTCGCGGGATACGGCCGGTTCGTTGGATAGACCGTATGGACTACGTAGCCGTCCGGAGTGACCGAACCATTCTTGACCACGACACCTTGCGCGTCGAGTTGGATCACCAAATTCGCCGGTGCGTTCGGCCAGACTGGGGTGCAGGCGCAGACCAACCAAAAATGGTTGAACAGTGAGCCATCAAACGCCGAGTGGAAGAAATGATCGGCCAAAACGTACTGCTGAGCCAAGCGGCCGACGGGCAGGTCGGTCGCGTCATAGTAGCTCATCGCCAACCCGCCGTTCTCGCTCCAGGCTACGAACCCGTCCATTCGGCCGCCGTTGATTTGACGTTCCTGCTGGAGGGCGCGATTCACGATGTCCCCAGTCTTCTGGTCGGGCGGAACGTACCGGGCGGCGTCATACGGCGCGACCGGCAGATCTGCCGGGAATCGGGGGTCGGGGATCGGAGGATTTTTCGACGTATCGAGCGGCTGTGGAAGTATCGTGTAGGGGGTGCCGTCTTTTTTCATCTGTCTGATGCGCTCGCCCGCGTTGGCGATGCCGTCCGCCCCGGGGAACTTGCCGTACAGACCGTCGAAGCTCCAATTCTCCTGATAGATGACGATGATGTGCTGAATCTTCTCCAATCCGGCTGGCTGCGCACCGGCGCCCCCGGCAGAAAACTCAATTGCAAGACACCACAGAGCAATGACAGTTATGGCCCGCGTGCTGTGGGTCCGCGGCCCGCTTGCGATACAGGTTGTCATTTGAGCCTCCCGTTGCTGCACTCGTCGCCGCGACCCGGCGGTCAGATCACCGTCTCTCGCCCGGCACGCTTTGGCGGACGCGAGGGACGATAGATTTTGCTCAAACCGCGCGAGCGGCGCAATGCGAAAGCGGCCGTGCCACAACGACGTGCGACGTCCGCCTTGGGTGTGCGCCGTGCAAAGGCGGCGCTTTCCAGTGGGTGCAAACCCCACCCGGCAACCGCTCCAGCCGGAAGCATCGGAGCAGTCATGGAGGTAACGAAGTGGCTGAAGCCTTCGATTAGCGTGTCACGAATTGGTGACAGCGCGAGTGTGCAGGCCGCAACGCGAGTGAACGCCGAGCAAGCCTCGAAAAGGACAATGCGCAGGTCGACCCGACAACCCTTTCGGGGAAGACTGATACGTCTGGACGAAATGAGCGAAGGATACGTTCAGACGCTGCGCCGGGGTAGTGGCGGCGGCATGTACACAAGGAAAGCGTACGCAACACGGGAGGCCCCGTGGCGTGGTCAGCGATGACCAACCGAACGCCCGCGAGGGACAGGCCGGGCGCCATGGGGTGGCGGAGGGGTTCGTATTACCGCGGAAGCCGGGTAACGCCGGTGGAGGGAAGGGACCTCAGTTCAAGACAGACGCAACAAGTGGTGAGGGATTTGGAGATTGGGCAACCTATCAACTCCGAAAACTGTTCAGAAACTGCAGAAGGCGTTGCACGCGAAAGCGAAGGCAGAAGCCGGGTGTCGCTTTTACGCGCTGTACGACAAGATCAGCCGCGAGGACATTCTGGCACACGCCTACGCGCAGTGTCGCTCCAACAAGGGCGCACCGGGAGTAGATGGGCAGGACTTCGCGGATATTGAGACGTACGGCGTGGAGCGGTGGCTTGGCGAACTGGCGCTTGCGCTCCGGAACGAGAGCTACCAACCGGATCCTATCAGAAGAGTGTTTATACCGAAGGCCAACGGCAAACTCAGGCCGCTGGGCATCTCGACGGTGCGGGATCGGGTCTGCATGACAGCGACAATGCTGGTGCTGGAACCGATCTTCGAAGCCGACCTTCCACCCGAACAGTACGCGTACCGTCCAGGGCGCAATGCCCAACAGGCGGTGGTCAAGGTGGAAGGGCTGCTGTTCCGTGGCCACCCGGAAGTCGTTGACGCTGACCTCGCGGACTACTTGGACACCGCTTCATATTGCCCCCTGGTTCATGAGGTTTGATCGAAGAGTTCGGATTGCCGGGTTATCACCTTGATCCGGATTCCCTTTTTCCTGCCATTCGTGACGTGCACGACTTCGAGCTCGCCGCGCTTGACACGCTGCAACACGGTTTGGCGCGAGACACCGAGCTTGCGGGTTGCCTCGTGCATGGTCACGAAGCCGTCCCCAGCAGTCTCGCTGAATCGGGCGATGAGGTCATCGGTCAGGCGAATGCGCCAGGGTGCGCCGGGCGTCAGCTGCTCGCCCGGAATGATGCCGTCGTTGAGCCAGCGGTGCAAAGTCGAAGGGGCGACGCCGAGCACGACCGCGGCCTTGCTGATGGTCAGCAGTTCGCCTCCGGCTTGCTCGGCCTTCGGCTCGAAGCACGGGATATCCCAGTGGCGACGCAGATTGCCGACGCGGCTTGCCTCGAAGCGATGGCCGTATGCTGTGGCGCGCCCCTGGCGATTGAGAATGCCGGCGATCACGGCGTCGGGATAATGCCCCGCCAGCCGGCGGACGAGCGCGATCGTGTCCTCATCGGTGCGTATCGTGGCCGGCCGCGAGCGCGGCAGCGCGAGATCGATCTCGTTGAGCGCGCCGCCCTTCCAGCGCAGCGTGAGGTGGGCTGCAGCCTTGTCGCGCTCGACCTTTATGATGACCTCCTCGAGCAATGCTCGCAGCAGCTCTTTCCTGTCACGCGGCGTGGTCGTTGCCGCGTGCCAGACGGTGGCAAGATCGGGCCCGAGCGCGAGCAGACGGTCGCGCTCCTCTTGGGAGAGCACGCGTGGACGCTCCCGTTCGCGGCGTGCAAGCTCGGCCTTGGCGGCTTCGAGTGCGCTCAAGCTCTCCTCCCACTCGCGCTCCAGGCCGCGAGCGACCAACCGGTTGTCTGGATCGACGGCACGGTAGCGGCGCTCGGCGCGGCTCGCTTCGTAGCTTGCTCGCTCGACGCCGAGACGCCATTGCTTGAGCGAGGTATCGCGATCTGCTTCGAGCCGCTCGGCAGCGGCGAGCGTGGCAGCGAGCTTTGCCGGCTCGAGGGCGGCGATGAAGGCCCGCGTGACGGCCTCGTCGATCTGAATGCCGCCAATGTTGAGGCAATAGACGCCGCGGCCCTCGACCAGGATCTTGCCGGGGCAATGATACCCCGGTGCGGAACTGCGCCCGCGATAGTGCGTGTGCAAGCGGCGTCCGCAGTGCCCGCAGCTGGCAAGGCTCTGCAGCAGGGCGCTGCCCTCCCTCACGGCGCCACCCACTTTGTGCGGTCCGGGGCGGGTGTTCTTGGCGATGCGATCCTGGTTGGCCTCATAGGTCTGCCAATCGATGAACCCCGGATGATGGTCCGGGATGAGTACCTGCCACTCGGAGCGCGGCAGTTGTCGCACGCGCTTTGTGCGTGCACCCGCTGCATCCAGCATCGTCTCCTGGCGTGATTTGCCATAGGCGTAGGCGCCAGCATAGACGGGATTTGTGAGCACGTGGTGGATGGCGGTGTAGCTGGCCTCGACCCAGCGGATCTCTGCGTTCTGGTGCATCTGCAGAGGGAATGTGAGCCCTTCCGAGCGAAACCATAGCCAGACGCGGCGCGCCGAGCCCGTTTCGGCGAAGCGCGCGAAGACGTTGCGGACGGCGGTGACAATGGCCTCGTCGGGGTGGAAGCGGACCTCGCCATCGGCCTCGCCCCAGACAAAGCCGACCGGCAATCCTCGGCGGAGTTCACCGCGTGCTGCCTTGTTGCGAATGCCGCCGTTGAGGCGGGCCCTCAGCACATGCAGCTCGGCCTCGCTCATGGTGCCCTTGAGCCCGAGCAGGAGGCGATCATTGAAGAGGGCTGGATGATAGATGCCATCTGCATCGCCGATCAGCGTGTCGGTGAGGCCGCCGAGGTCGATGAGGCGGTGCCAATCGGCGTTGTTGCGCGCCAGGCGCGAGACCTCGAGTCCGAGCACGAGGCCGACGTGGGCGAGTGCGACTTCGGCGGTGAGGCGGGCGAAGCCCGATCTCGCAACAAAGCCGGAACCGGAGAGCCCGAGGTCCTCATCGATGACGATGATGCGATCATTGGGCCAGCCAAGTTCACGGGCTTTGGCGGCAAGCGCATACTGTCGATCGGTCGACTCGCGATTGTGCTCGACCTGGGCGGCGCTCGACTGGCGCAGGTAGACGATGGCCTGGCGGGACAGATGGCTGGCCGTGATCTTGGCGCGTTCATTCATCGCTTGCCTCCCTCGTCGACCTGGCCGAGATCATGCGGGCGATGAGACGTGCGAGGATCTCGAGCGCTGCGACGCGCGAGGCTTCGTCGAGCTGCTCCCACGCCGTCGCCGACGGGGCTGCTGGAAAGGGGTTCGGTGGAAGATCGGGGCGGTCGAGAAAGGCCAGGTTCAGTTGCATGGTTGCGCTCCTTGCACTGCACCGACTCGACGGGTCGGTCGTAGAGAGCGTCAATGATCTTGCGCAGGTGGAGCAAATCGCCAAGCCGGCCGAGATCGTGGGCACCACCAGCATCGTTCGCCGGCGTTCGCCTTGCCTGCTCGGCGTTCCAATCGGTCCAATTGGCCGGAATCAGCGAGCGGCTACCGTCTGGCAAGACCACGAGAACGAGGAGGACGCCGCGCCGCCGGATGCTGCTGATCACGGCCAGCGACTGGCCTTCGAAGGCGTGGCGCTCGCGGGTGATGGTCAGCGAATCTGGAATATCACGGTGATGGGTAGTCTGTGGCCGCTTCCTTTGACCGGGTCGATCACGACATCCTCATCGACCGCCTTCAGAAACGGACTGGAGACGCCGGGGTCATCCGGCTGATCCGGGCGTATCTGAACAGCGGGATCATGGACGATGGCGTGGTCCAGACGCGCACGATGGGGACGCCGCAAGGCGGGCCGCTATCGCCGCTGCTGGCCAACGTCCTGCTCGACGAAGTGGACAAGGCGCTGGAACGCCGGGGCCATTGCTTCGTGCGCTACGCCGACGATGCGAACGTTTACGTCCGCAGCCGCCGGGCGGGTGAACGGGTGATGGCGCTGCTTCGGCGGCTGTATGACAAGCTGCGCTTGACGGTCAACGAGACCAAAAGCGCGGTGACCAGTGTGTTTGGTCGCAAATTCCTGGGCTACGGTTTTTGGGCAGCCCCGGGTGGAGTGATCAAACGCAAGGTCGCCGTCAAGCCGCTGAGGACGTTCAAGCAGCGCATCCGGCAACTGACCTGCCGCTCAGGCGGGCGCAGCATGCAGGATGTGGTGGATCATCTGCGGCCCTACATTCGGGGATGGAAGGCATACTTCCGGCTGGCGCAAACCCCACGGGTCTGGCGAGAGCTCGATCAATGGATGCGTCATCGGCTGCGCGCCATTCAGCTCAAGCAGTGGAAGCGCGGTACGACTATGTACAGGGAACTGCTGGCGCTGGGAGCCAATCTCGACGTTGCGCGACAGGTGGTGGCGGCCAACAGCCGTCGCTGGTGGCGTAACAGCGGCATGCTCCTCAACGCCGTGTTGACCCTGAACTGGTCGGACCGGCTGGGACTGCCCCGGCTCTCATGACCTCAACTTCTCGAACCGCCCGGTGCGGACCCGCATGCCGGGTGGTGTGGCAGGGGTGCGACACACAAGGTCGCCCCCTATGCCGATCTTGTGCATATCGTCTAAGTATTTGGTTTTTATGGCCTTTATCCGTTGGTTGGCGAACGAAAAAAAGTACTGGATTACAGGACCACACGACTTCTCCGTCCGCGGACGTCCCCGCCGATCATCCGGGGCTGGCGCGTGCTCACCCCCTGCTGACCATCGAGGCCGCCGTGACAGCACCGTGTCGTACCGCGTCGCGTGAGGCTCACGGTTGCCCGCCCTGCCACCACCTCCCGCGCCGACGCTGCCGCGTCCATCGCCGCCCGGCCCGCATATCGTGACGATCGCGAACGCCCCTTTGGCAGGGCCGAGGTGAGGGGGTATATGCCATAAATCCGAAATTCGGAAAAGTGAAATGTTTTTGCGCAGAGAGATTGACGAGGTGTTTTGCCCGACGGGTCGTGAGGGCTGGGCGTGCCTTTCTCAGTGGTGGCGCTCATGCTGTTTGCGTCGAAAGTGAACACAAGGACCCGACAGCGGGCGAAAAGTCGCCAAAAGGTGCGGTGAAGACAGCGCTGTGGTGCCAGCGCCACGCCGTGAACTTTGTTCACGGCCGGAGAACTACGGAATTCGAAACAGGGTTTGGCCGCTCTGTTCAGGAGTGAACATAACGACCTTGCGGATTGGACCAACGTTACTGTTGCCGAGTGCGCTCCGCGCGCTCTGCCCGACGGACTGCCGGCCTATACCCACCTTAACGCCGCCAGGCCCGGGGGCCGAGGGGCCGCTATCCATGGCGCGCTTGGCGTTCGGCGGACATGCGGCTTTGGGCAAGCTGCTCGCGGTAGGCGTCGATCGCCTTGTTGGCGAGCATCAACGGCCGCCGTTCGCCGGTCTTGAGCCGCGCTTCGATGGCATCGAGAAGGAAGTTTGCGGTCGCATCCGGCGGGCCGAGCTCGCCGCTCTGCTCCAGGAAGCTCCAGGCAATGAAGAATGCGCTCTCGACGGTGCAGCGAATGGACATGCGCTGCCAACGCGGTGCGGCCGCTGACGTTCCGCACGCGTCGTTGCCTGAAGGAACGCGCGTCTCACGCAATTTCAGCACAAGATTCCGAAAAGCAGGCTGGCGAGACCCATGGTTCGCAACTCCTGCGTTCCCCCATGAGGAACCCAACCCGCTGTTTCGTGTCATCACGCCGATGAAAGCGTGGCGGCGAGACATGCATCACGCCGCCGGGGGGCTTCCAAGCGCTCCTGCGTCTCAGTTCTTCAGAACGATGCGGCCGACCACCTTGCCGGCGCGCAGCTCGTCGATCCATTTCTGGACATCGCCCATCGGCTCTTCCTGCATCGGCGTCGGCTTGATCTTGCCGGCGCGCGCGAGCGCCATCAGCTCCTGCGCTTCCGCGAGCGTGCCGACCATGAAGCCTTCGATGGTCATGCGCTTGTAGACCCATTGCACCATCGGCAGCGTGAACTGGCCGCCCATCAGACCGGACACCACGATCTTGCCGCCGCGCGCGGCGACCGCGACCGCAAACGCCATCGACTTCTCGTTGCCGGCGAAATCGACGACCTCGTCAAAGCCGCCTTCGGTCTCCTTCAGGATGCGCCGGATCACTTCCGGTTCGGCCGGGTCGTAGGCAACCGCGGCGCCGTTCTTCAGCGCGGTCTCGCGCGCGGCCGGGCTGAGGTCGGCGACCGTGATCGGCTGCTTGAACATGGCTTGCGCGAACGACAGGCCCATCATGCCGACACCGCCGAGGCCGATCAGCAGCAGGTTGCGCTGGCGCGGGCGGTCGACCAGGCGCTTGAGCGCGCCGTAGGCGGTGACGCCGGAGCACATCAAGGTCGCGGCCTGGTTGACGGGCAGGGGATCATAGTCGAGCAGGTATTTCGCGTCGGGCACCAGAACGTGGCTGGCAAAGCCGCCGTCAATGGAGACGCCTAGGAAGCGTTGCTTGACGCAGAGGTTCTCGTCGCCATTCTTGCAGTCGCGGCACTGGCCGCAGCCGATCCAGGGAAACACCGCCTTCTTCGCGCCGATGAGGCTTGCCGGCGCGTCGGGGCCCACTTCGTCGACGACGCCCGCGATCTCGTGGCCGAGCGTGAACGGCAGCGTCATGCCGCGCGTGGTGTCGAGCTTCTTGCCGCCGCCGAGATCGGCATAGCCGTCCTGGATGTGCAAATCGGAATGGCAGAGCCCGCAGCGCTCGATGCGCACCAGCACCTCCGCGCCTTGCGGCTTGGGCGTGTCGACGATGGTCTCGCACAGCGGCGCATCGAACTTGACCAGGGACTGCCGACGCATCAGCGCCATAATTCTTTCCTCCGGAATTTTTACCAAAACGCGATCGTCGCGCTTTGGTCTCGTTATTTAAGCATGATCTCTTCGGAAAACCGCTTCACACTTTGCGCTAACGCGGCCCTTCGGGTCCGGATCATGCTTCTATCTGGCTTCGCCGCGTATATCAGCCAATTCACGCGCCATGGCAACAAAGCCCGCGATCGGGATCGTCTCCGCGCGCCGCGTCGCATCGACGCCGGCAGCCGCCGCGAGCCGCGCCGGATCGACGCCGAGCGATTTCAGGCTCTGCCGCAGCATCTTGCGGCGCTGGCCGAAGGCCGCGGCCGCGACCTGCTCGAGCAGTTTGCGATCGCAGGCAAGCGGGCTCGCGCGCGGCACCAGACGGACGACCGAGGAGGTGACCTTCGGCGGCGGCACGAAGGCGGACGGCGAAATGTCGAACAGGATCTTCGTCTCCGCGCGCCAGTTGGCAAGCACGCCGAGACGGCCATAGGCCTCCTCGCTCTCGCGTGCCACGATGCGCTCGCCGACCTCGCGCTGAAACATCAGCACCATCATCTCGTACCAGGGCGGCCAGGGCTCGGTCGTGAGCCAGCCGATCAGGAGCTGCGTGGCGATGTTGTAGGGCAGGTTGGCGACGATCTTGGCCTTTTGGCCTTCGAGCAGCGGGCGCGGGTCGAAGGTCATGGCATCGCCATGCACGATCTCGAGCCGGCCGGGATAGCGCGCGGAAATATCCTCCAGCGCCGGGATCGCGCGCTCGTCATGCTCGATCGCGATGACGCGCCTGGCGCCAAGCGCGAGCAGGGCGCGCGTCAGCCCGCCCGGGCCCGGGCCGATCTCGACGATGGTGGAGTCTTCCAGCGGCGCCGCCGCGCGCGCGATGCGCGCGGTGAGATTGAGGTCGAGGAGGAAATTCTGGCCCAGCGATTTGCGGGCCGACAACGCGTGCTGGCGAATGACCTCGCGAAGTGGCGGGAGGTCGTCGATCGCGCTCATCAGCTTGTTGTCGCCGCCATACGGCTCGCAAGCTGGAGCGCTGCGATCAGGCTCGCCGGATTGGCCTTGCCTGAGCCTGCGATGTCGAACGCGGTGCCGTGATCGGGCGAGGTGCGGATGAAGGGCAGGCCGAGCGTGACGTTGACGGCGTCCTCAAAGGCGACCGTCTTGATCGGGATCAGCGCCTGGTCGTGGTACATGCAGACCGCGCAGTCATAGGTGTTTCGCGCAGCCTCGTGGAACATGGTGTCGGCCGGCAAGGGGCCCCTGGCCTCGATGCCGTCGTTGCGTAGCGCCTTGAGCGCCGGCGCGATGATGGTCTGCTCCTCGTGGCCGAGCGAGCCGTCCTCGCCGGCATGCGGGTTGAGGCCGGAGATCGCGATCCGCGGCCGCACGATGCCGAAGCGGGATTTCAGCTCGGTGGCGACGATGCGGACGGTCGAGACGATCAGTTCGCTCGTGAGCTGGGACAGCGCCTCGCGCAGCGAGACGTGGATGGTCACCGGCACCACGGCGAGCCGCGGCGACCACAGCATCATCACCGGCTGCGGCACGCATCCGTCCTGCGCGGCAAGCTCGGCGAGGAATTCGGTGTGGCCGGGATGGCGGAAGCCGGCGCGGTAGAGCACGCTCTTGGCGATCGGATTGGTGACGACGGCGCCGGCGCGGCCCGCGCGGACATCGGCGACCGCCTGACGGATCGAGGCGAGCGCGGCCGGCGCGCTTGATACGTCGGGCTTGCCGGGCTCGGCGGTCGCAGTCTCGCCGGTCGCAACCACGGGAAGGGCGTCGGCGAAGGCGGCCTCGGCCTCACTCTCGCTCACGGAGGCGATCTTGACGTCAACGCCGAGCGCTCCGGCACGGCGCGCGATCGTCGCCTCGTCGCCGAGCAGATAGAAGGCGGGCAGGTTCAATTCGCGGCGCCTGAGCCAGGCTGCGATCGTGATGTCAGGGCCGATGCCGGCGGGCTCTCCCAGGGTCAGGGCGAGGGGCTTTACCGGGTGCGTAACCATCAGCGGTTGCGATATTCGATCATCGCCGCCTTGCGGATCTCTTCGAGATAGGTCTTCTGCGTCTTCTCGTACTTCTCGGCGTACATCTTCTCGCGCACCTCGCGCTTCTTCGGCGTGTCGATCATGGTCGGCTTGCGCGAGCAGAGCACGACCATCTCGATGCCCTGTTTGGTCGCCTCGGGCGCGGTCAGGTGGCCGATCGCCGTGTCGTCGAGCACCTTGCGCAGTGCCTCGGGCAGTTCCGCGGTCGTCTTGGTGACGCTCTCGCGGATGGTGGCGTTCGGCGTCGAGCGGAACAGCGAATTGGCTTCGTCGCAGCTCGCGACGCGCGAGCGGTACGTCTCGGCTTCCTTCTGCCGCGTCTCCAGGAAGGCTGGAGACGATCCGCGCGGCACGATCAGCACGATCGGCTGCATCTTGTATTCGGTGCCTTCGATCTGGAGCTTCTCTCCGGTCTGGGCCTGCACGGCCTGTGCGACGTCCCGTTCGCCGACCATCAGTTTCTCCTTGTAGCGGCCGCGAACCAGGCTGGTCCAAACCATCTCGGCCTTCATGCGGCCCTTCAGGGTTTCGGGACGGACGCCCTTGGTCTCGAGCGACTTGGTGAGCTGCTCCGGCGAGAGGCGCATGCGCTGCGCCATGCCGGCGTAGGATTGATCGATGTCGGCGACGCCGGGATCGACGCCGTACTTCTTGCCTTCCTTCATCTTGATCTTGTCTTCGATGAGCTCGTTGACGACGTCCTGCCGGCCCGGCGTCTTCTGCGTCGTCAACTGGTCGAGCTTGGAACGCTGATCGATGTCGAAATCGGTGATGGGATCGCCGTTGACCATGACGACGATGTTCTGCGCCCGCGCCGGCGTGCCGATCAGGATCAGGGCAGCGAAGACGAGGAGGAGGCGGAAGACAGGCAATGGATTCGTCATGGTTGTCGCTCGCATCAGCCGCGGTGAACCTGCGATCGGGAACACGCGGCCGTCACTTCAAACTGTTCACTGGAGACCGCTGCCAGAACTGCTGGTCGTCGACGTGGTCGCCAGCGTGCGCAGGCCGATCTGGAACATGAACGCGTGGCTCAGGACGGGCGGCGTCGAGCCCGCGGAATAGCTATACGAAGTTACATAGTTCGCCGCCAGCACGAAGCAATCGTCGACATAGCCGGCGCCGAGCACATACTGGTTGATCTTGTTGGCCTCGAGGTCCCAGCGCGCCGACCCCGTGACCACCCAATTGGTCGCGACCTTCAGCGAGCCGGAGGTCAAGATGCCCTCGCGGCGCGTCAGATAGCCGAGCTCGGGCTGCGGCGCGTAATTGCCGTACATCATGCTGATCGACCAGCGATTGAAGTTGGCGCGGCCTTCTGCCTCGAAGCGCTGGACGTTCCAGGTCTGCTCGTCCATGCGGGAGCGGACACTGAACGTGTAAGTGCTGTTGGGCGAGTAGCTGGCGCTCGTGACATAATCGGATCGCGGCTTGTCGAGGCCGGAAGCGAGGCCGGTATTGATGGAGTCCTGGACTGCGTAGGAGTTCATGCCGAACAACTGGTAGGACTGGCCGAACAGCACCTTGACGGCGCCGCCCTTGTCGAACTGCGTTGTGGCCTGCACGCCGACATTGGCGCGGCCGCCGCCTTCGACACGGTCGTAGCCGGAGAACTTGTCGACGCTGAACAGGTTCGAGGCGTCGAACACCATGCTCTGGGCGTCCTCGTTGGGAAGCTTGCCGGCATAGGTCTCGTTCGGCCGGATGATGATCTGGGCGATCGGCTCGACGGTGGTCGAGCCCCAGGGCTGAATGTTGATGAAGGGATAGCGGTATTCGAGGCCGACGGTCGGCATCAGCCGCAACGCCTGGGTGTCGCCGACGGGCAGATAGTTCGAAACGCCCGGCTGGTTGGAGACCGAGGAATTGATCGCATCGGCGCGGAGAATGGCGAACGGCGTCCAGATTTCACCGAACGGATCGGTGAAGGATTTGCGCCACTGCGCTTCCGCCGTCAGACGGGTGTAGGTGCCGGGGAAGCCGCGCAGCAGGCACTGCGACGGCGTGCGCGCGAGCGGATCGGCCGACGCCGTCGTGCACAGGCTGTTGGTGTTGGCGAGCGTCGTGATCGGATCGAACACGGCGCTGTCACGCGACAGGTTCACGAAATTGGTCTTGTAGCTGAACTCGCCGCCGAAGACCGGATAGTTGAGCACGTTCGAGTAGTCGATGACGGGGTAGACGACCGGCACCTGGCTCTGGTTGCCCGAGAAGCTCAGCCAGTACATCGTGCGCGCATCGAAGAAGCTGCGATTGCCAACGCCGGTCAGATAGAGCTGCGAGAGCGCGTCCGTCGGCAGGTTCAGGAACGATCCGAGCGGATCGCGGTATGCCGACAAGCGGTAATCCGACATGAAATAGTAGTCGGTGAGCAGGACGCCGTCCCAACCCCAGACCCATTTGTCGTTCAGCGCGAACTGGCCCTTGGTCTCGACGCCGCCGCGGAACTGGCGGTCGCCCGGCTGGCCGGCGAACTGGCTGGGGTCGAGCTGGTCGATGCCGTAGACGCGGATCTGGTAGGCGCCGTCCATCAGGCGCTGGCGGAACTCGGCCTGCATCAGCACGCCCTGCTTGGACGTGATGCGCGGGCTGAAGGTCGCGTCCATGTCGGACGCGATCGCCCAGTAGAACGGGACTTCGACGCCGTAGCCGAACGCGGTGTAGGAGGTGAAGCCCGGCATCAGGAAACCGGTCTTGCGCTTCACGGTCGGGTCGGGCGTCGAGAAATACGGCATGTAGGCCAGCGGCACGCCGAAGAATTCGAGTTGCGCCGTCTCGAAGTACAGCATCTTCTCCTGCTGGTCGTGGATGATGCGTGCACCCTTGACCTGCCACAGTGGCGGCTTCTTCGGATCGTCCTTACACGGCGCGCAGGCGGTGTAGACGCCGTTCTCGAACACCGTGTAGTTGCCGCTGGAGCGGTCGGCGCGGCTTGCGGCCATGCGGGTTTGGTCGGCGGTGTCCACGCGCAGCGAATCGACGAAACCGTCGCGGTAGTCGTCCGAGAGATCCATGATCTCGGCATAGGTGATCTTGCCGTCGGCATCCGTCATGCGGATGTTGCCTTCGGCATGGAGCCGCTTGGTCTTCTGGTCGTAGACGACCCTGTCGGCCTCGACGCTGGTGCCGTTGTAGAACAGCTGGACGTTGCCGACCGCGGAGACGCGCGAATTGTTGTAGTCGTAGTCGACCTCGGTCGCCTGCACGAGCATCTGATTGTCGTTGGCGGCCTTCGGCGGCTTCGGACGCGGCGGCAGCGGATTGTAGGTGAAGCTCTGGGCTGCGGCCGGTGCCATTGCGGCAACGTCGATCAGCCCGCCGAGCGATACCGCTGCGACGACTACGAGCAGGAGCCTGCGGACGGACAAGCCGCACCCGTTCGCGCGCACCACGGTGCGCCGCGTCAAACGAGACACGAGCCCTCGGTGGACGGCAGTCACTATCCGTCCTCCTGATACAGCAAGGCCAAAAAGCCGGTGAGGCCGCCCACCACAACGGGCAACCACGCCGCAGCGATCGGATGCATCAACTCAGCCTTGCTCAAGTCTTCAGTCACTTTCGACAGGACGTAGAGCAGAAAGCCTGCGCCCACGCCACTCAAAACCATCTTCTGTACGCCACCCATCCGGAAGAAGCGCAATGACACGGAAGCCGCAAGCATCACCATCGCTGCGAGCAAAAACGGCTGCGCCAGAAGCTTGTGATACTGGAGTCGATATCCGGCTGTCGCGAAGCCTGAGCTTTCGGAGGAGCGGATGTAGCTCGGTAGTTGCCAAAAGGACACAGTTTCGGGTGTGGAAAAGCTGTTGCGGACCTGTGCCTCGGTCAGCGTCGTCGGAATCTCCAGCCGGGCCTGATCGATCGGCGGCGAGTCCAGCGTGAAGCGCCGCACGGTCCTGAACAGCCAGTGGCCGTCCTCCAGCGTCGCCTCGCGCGCCTCGATCCGCTCCTTGAAATGCCAATCCGTATCGAATCGGAACAGCGTCAGTCCGGTCAGCCGGACGCCCTGCTGTTCGCTGCGCGCCGCGTTGATGATGATCTGGCCGTCATCGGTGACCTGATTGAGCCAAAAGCCCGAGGCGTCCTGGATGCCGCCGCCGGGCGCCGAGCCGAACAGCTCGGCTTCCATGCGCTTGGAGAGCTCGCGCAGATTTGCCGACATCGGATTATAGGCGACGGTGGCGATCACCCCGATCAGAAGCGCGCTGCCGAGCGCCGGTGAGATGAATTGCCATGCCGAGATGCCGGCGGCGCGGGCGACGACGAGCTCGAGCCGGCGGGAGAGGGCGAGATAGCAGGTCATCGCGCCGATCAGCATGCAGAACGGCGTTAGCTTCTCCAGCAGTTGCGGCACGCGGAACAGCGAGGTCTCCGCCACCATGATCGCGGAGGCGGACGCCAGCCCCGAGGTCTTGCGCACCATCTCGATATAGTCGACCAGCACCAGCAGCAGGAAAATGCTTGCGAACACGCCGAGCGCCGCGACGACGAAGCGGCCGGCGAAATAGCGCCCGAGTGTGTTGGTGAGCATGCTCATGCGGCGGCCGGCCGTCCGAACAGCCGCGCGATGCGCGCGTTCGATCTGTCGATGGCCTCCATCAGGCGGGCGGGCGGTTCGACCACGATGCCGCCGACGATCAACCAGATGCCGGCGCCAATCGCAGTCGCCAGCATCGCGTATTGGACGAGTGCCGCGGACGGCGACTTCACAGCCATCACCGAGCAGGCGAAGCCCGCCATGCGCAGGCCGAACACCGCAATCACCGAGCCGCCGATCGAAAAGTTGCGGCTCTGGCGCGTAGTACGCGGCGCACCGAGGAAGGCGAAGGTCAGCGCCGCAAAGGCAAAGGGATAGAGCGGCGCCATGATGCGGTCATGCAGTTCGGACCGGAACTGGCCGGGGACCGCCTTGTAGACGGGGTCGTCCTCGGACGGCGCGACCAGCTCCCAGAGATAGCGTTCGCGGATGCCGAGCGTGACGTCATGGCCCTGGTTGGAGAACTTCGACATGTCGAAGCCGTAGCGGCCGAACGCCACCAGCGCCGGATCACGTTTGCCCGTCTCGAAGCGCTGGAGATTGCCGTCCTTCAGCACCAGGAACGATCCGTTCTCGTTCTTCACGACCTCGCCGTGCTCGGCGACGATCGAGACGCGCTCGTTCGGATCGCGGCGGTCGTCGATGAAGATGCCGGCGAGGATGCCGCCGGGCTGGCGTTCGCGGATCCGGATCGTGAGGTTCTTGTCGAGCTGGGCGAAGCGGCCGGGCTGGAGGATGTTGGTGAGCACGTCGGCGGTGATCTCGGCGTCCCACTGCTTGATGCGCCGCATGCCGTCAGGGGCGAGATAGGCCGCGATGAAGGCGACCAGCAGCGCCACCACGCAGGTGGCGTAGAAGAACGGATAGAACAGCCGGAACGGCGAGAAGCCGGCGGCATTCATCACGATGATCTCGGAATCGGTCGCGAGCTTGTTCAGCGTATGCGAGATCGCGATCATCAGCGCGATCGGCGAGATGATCAGGACCAGTGCCGGGACCACGAGGCTGGTGATGCCGAGGAAGGTGAGGATGGTCTGACCCTGGCTCGTCATCAGGTCGATGCCGCGCAACGCCTGCGTAATCCAGATCACGCCGGTGAGGCTGACGAGGACGAGCGCAAACGACGCCAGCGTCGTGCGGAAGATATACCTATCGATCGACCCCATGCGCTACCGCACGATCCCCACCAAGACCCCAAAACGCAGTCACCGGAATTTCCGGCTGTCCGACCCATCCCGAAATGGGATCCCCAGGGTCGTGCAGCCATCTCGTCCGCCAGCTTACTTTCTCACTACCATCCCTTTGATCTGTCAACAAAATGGCTGCCCCATGGCACCCTCAACATATGGTTAATATTTCCCTCGTAGTGGCCTGGCGGCCACGGGCGGCGCTTGGCATCTGTGGGGCGGGCGGGCCATAGTGCGGAAAGTCCGCTGAATCGCCGTTCAGGTCCGGCCCTTGGCCAAGACTGCTGACCGGCAAAAAGCCCCATGTTTTGGAGGAGTTATCCATGTCCGATGCCATCAAGGTCGGCTTTGTCCCGCTGTCTGCCGCCCCCCGTGGCATCCTGGTGGTGTTCTGCGACGACGGTCTGAAGGTCGGTCCGGCGACGGCCAAAGCTCTTGGCGGTGCCAACGAACTCGTGAAGCGAGCGGCAACCGCTGCCGCCTTCAAAGGTAAAAGCGGTGCCGCGCTCGACATTCTGGCGCCGGAGGGGGTGAAGGCGACCCGCCTGATCGTGATCGGCGCCGGCAAGGCAACGAGCCTGAAGGCGAACGACTTGCTCAAGTTCGGCGGCGTGGCGGCGGGCAAGCTTGCCGCCGGGACCAGCGCCATGACCATCATGGCGGAACTGCCCGATGGCGCCATGACGGGCGAGCAGGCGGTCGCGATCGCCGCAGGCCTGCGGCTGCGCGCCTACAAGTTCGACCGCTACAAGACGAAGAAGAAGGACGGCGAGGAGGGTGGCTCACGCGCCGACGTCTCGCTCGCGGTTGGCGACGTCGCGTCGGCAAAGAAGGCGTTTGCGTCGGCCGGACCTGTCGTCGATGGTGTGATCATCGCGCGCGACCTCGTCAACGAGCCGCCGAACGTGCTTTACCCCGAGGAGTTCGCGCGCCGTGCCAGCCTGCTCCGCAAGCTCGGCGTCAAGATCGAGGTGCTCGACGTCAGGGCGATGGACAAGCTCGGCATGGGCGCGCTGCTTGGCGTCGGCCAAGGCTCGGCGCGGCCGAGCCGCACCGTGATCATGCGCTGGGACGGCGGCAAGAAGGGCGAGGCGCCGGTTGCCTTCGTCGGCAAGGGCGTCTGCTTCGACACCGGGGGTATTTCGATCAAGCCGGCCGGCAGCATGGAGGACATGAAGGGCGACATGGGGGGAGCTGCCTGCGTCGTCGGCCTGATGCATGCGCTCGCGGCACGCAAAGCGAAGGCCAACGTGGTCGGTGCCATCGGCCTCGTCGAGAACATGCCCGACGGCAATGCACAGCGCCCCGGCGACATCGTCACCTCGATGTCGGGCCAGACCATCGAGATCATCAACACCGATGCGGAAGGCCGCCTCGTGCTCGCCGATGTGCTCTGGTACGTCGCCAAGAAAACGAAGCCGAAATTCATGGTGGACCTGGCGACGCTGACCGGCGCGATCATGGTGGCGCTCGGCACCGAGCATGCCGGCATGTTCTCCAACAATGACGAGCTTGCCGGACGGCTGCTGACGGCCGGGCTCGAGAGCGGCGAGAAGGTCTGGCGCATGCCGCTCGGCCCGGAATACGACAAGCTGATCGATTCCCAGTTCGCCGACATGAAGAACACCGGCGGCCGCCATGGCGGCTCGATCACCGCGGCGCAGTTCCTCCAGCGCTTCGTCGACGGCACGCCCTGGGCGCATCTCGATATCGCCGGCACCGCCATGGGCGCGCCGAAGACCGACATCAACCAGAGCTGGGGATCCGGTTATGGCGTCCGGCTGCTCGACCGGCTGGTCGCTGACCACTACGAGCGCAAATGACCCAAGATGACTGAGGTGCTGTTCTATCATCTCCAAAACATGGCGGTGGAGAACGTCTTGCCGCCGCTTCTGGAGAAATCGCTGGAGCGCGGCTGGCGCGTCGTGGTGCAGTCGACCTCGCCGGAGCGCGCCGATGCGCTCGATGCGCACTTATGGACCTATCGCGACGATTCCTTCCTGCCGCACGCGACATGGCGCGTGAACGACGCTGCCGATCAGTCGATCGTGCTGGCGATCGAGGAAGACAATCCGAACGGCGCCCATGTCCGCTTCCTGATCGACAATGCCGCGCTGCCGCAGGACTGCCAGAGCTACGAGCGCATGGTGTGGCTGTTCGACGGCGACGATCCGGACGCGCTGGCTTTAGCCCGAAGCGCCTGGACGGATTGCAAGGCGCGGGGATTTGATGTCACCTATTGGCAAGCCGATGAGCGCGGCCGGTGGCAGCGGCGGAATTAGCGTCGTTCGGAATTAATGATAATTTGCACTTTTCGGGTAAGGTTGGCTTCGGTCACCTTCGTGCCGCAAAGTGATGTTGGGACAATCGCTTAGGGCTGGTCCTTCACGCGGGGAATTTGGTTTATCGTGCGACATCAAAAGCTTCCCAAGTCGCTCATAGTTGCGTTGGCCACCGTAGCACCGCTGATCGCGGGCTGTTCGGGCGGCGCGCCCGATCTGTTGTCGAAGGACGCCGAATGGTTTCAGAAGCCCGGCCGCCTCTTCATCAGGAACATCTCGATCGAATCGCCGCCACTCACTCCGGATCGGCCCGTGACGGCTGAGGATCTGGTCAGTGCCGATGGTGCGTGTCCCGGCATGGCGCCGGCCCCGGGGCCGGCTGATGCCAATGCGTCGACAACCGCACCGGCGGCCACGGGCGGCACGGTCGCACTCGGCCACGCTGAATGCGATGTGGTGCGCGGCATTGGCGCGCCCTCGAGCGTCAATCTCTCCAATGATGCCGCGGGCAGGCGCGTCGCGGTGGTGACCTGGTCGACCGGCCCGCGTGCCGGCATCTACACCTTTACGTCCGGACGTCTGTCCTCGATCGAGGGCACGCCGGAGCCGCCGGTCGTGCCGAAGGCCACCAGGCCAAAGGCGAAGAAGAAGGCAGCGACCTGATCACTCTCACGTCCCGGACGCGGCGCGGCATGAAATGACGCGGCGCTGAGCCGGGACCCAGCTTGCATCGCTATAGGCCTCGGCTCAGCAGTGTCCGAAGCCGCACCTTGGCAAGCGTGCGAAAAGGCGAGCCGCTCATCGTCTTGCGACGAGGCCATATCAGACCTGACTGCCGTTTTTCTCGATATGACGCCAGAACGCCTCTGCGGCCTGGGGCAGGCGGAGCTTCGGCCGGAACACGTGGATTTCGATGGGCACATGCCATTTCGGCCCGGCCGCTGCGACGATCTCGCCGGAGGCGAGCTGAGAAGCGATCAGGCTTTCAGGCAGCCACGCCATGCCGCGGCCGTCCTGGACCATTGTCACCAGCAGCTTCGCCAGGTGAGAGGTGAACGTCGTACGCAGATGGACGTCGAGCGAAGACGTCGCGCGCACGGCTTCAAGGATCCGTCCCATGCCCGATTCCGAACGGAAGCTCAGGAACGGAACCGGTGCGGCTGCCGTACCCGGGAGCTTGAAACGCGGCTTGCGGCTCCGACCTGAAACCGGCACCGTCGCCGGGATGAGCCTGTCATTGCCGACATGCAGCGAGCGGAAATGCGAGGGCGCCAAAGCCGTGGTCGCCGCCGGGTGGTAATGACAGAGCAGGAAATGGGCGTCGCCAGCCAGCAATATCCGTTCACAGGCCTCCATGTGATTGGCGACGAGCTGCACGTTTGGAACGAACGACAGCTTGGTCTCGATACCGCGCAGCCAATCGGGAAAGAAGGTCAGCGACAGCGCGTTGGTTGAAGCGAACTTCAGCACGTCGGATGCGCCGCGGGCTCGCTCCTGAGCGTCGAGCCGGCCGGCGGCGAGCCGGCGCAGGACGTCCTCGGCCGTCTCGCGAAAGCCTTCGCCCGCCGGCGTGAGATTGACGCTGTGAGTCGTGCGATCAAGCAGCGCAGCGCCAGTCCATAGCTCGAGCGCCTGTATTCTGCGGCTCAGCGCCGGCTGCGAGCAATTCCGCTGCTCTGCTGCCCGCGAGAAGCTGCGTGTGGTCGCCACCGCGATGAAATCGTGCAGCCAGTTGATTTCCATCGCAGACCCTCCTGCCGTCCCTGCATTGCTTATGCATGTTTTGCATAATGATATCAGAACACGACATTGGATTTCCAGTGTGGCGGGCGGCACGGTGGGGCGAAAGAGTTTTCCGGGAGGAAAGCGCGATGGCCGCGCGGACGCTATACGATAAGCTGGTCGACGCCCATGTCGTCCGCAATCTCGATGATGCCGGTCTCGTGTTGCTCTATGTCGACCGCACCGTGCTCAACGAATATACCAGTCCGCAGGCCTTCGCCGGGCTGCGTGCGGCTGGACGCAAGGTCTGGAATCCGAAAGCGGCGCTGATGGTGGTTGACCACGTCAACCCCACGGCCGCGCGCCGCACCCGCGCGATGCCCGACAGCGCGGCGGCGCGGCAGGTCGACTATTTCGCCGAGAACGCCAGGGATTTCGGCATCGAGTATTTCGACATTCTCGACCCCCGGCAGGGTATCGAGCATGTGGTTGCTCCGGAGCAGGGGCTCGTCATGCCCGGCATGGTGATTGCCGCCGGCGACAGCCACAGCACGGCCTATGGTGCGTTCGGCGCCCTCGGCTACGGCATCGGAACATCCGACATCGAGCACTATCTGGCGACCTCGACGGTTCGCTACCGCCGGCTCAAGACGATGCGCATCGACTTGAGCGGCCACCTGCCGCTCGGCGTCACGTCCAAGGACATCGTCATGGAGGTCATCCGGCGGATCGGTGCCGACGGCGCGTCCGGATACGCGGTGGAGTTCAGCGGTCCCGTCATCTCGGACATGAGCGTCGAGGGACGGATCGTGATGTCGATCATGATCGTCGAGGCGGGCGCGCGCGGCGTCGTGATCGCGCCGGATCAGAAGGTGCTGGATTATCTCAAGGGCCGTCCGCGGTCGCCGAAAGGCACGATGTGGGAGCGCGCGGCCAAGAGCTGGCTGGCACTGGCCTCGGACCCCGACGCCCGGTTCGATCGCGAGATCGCGCTCGATGTGTCCGAGGTCGCGCCGCTGGTGACCTGGGGCACGAGTCCCGACCAGGCGATCGCGGTCACGGAGAGCATTCCCGATCCTGCACAGCAGACCGCGCCCGACCGCAAGGCGGCCGCAAGCCGCGCATTGAGCTATATGGGCCTCACGCCCGGACTGCCTATTCAATCCGTCCCGATCGACTTCGCTTTTATCGGGTCCTGCACGAATTCGCGGATCGAGGATTTGCGCGATGCAGCCGAGATCTTTCGCGGCCGCCGCGTCGCGGACGGCGTGCGAGCGATCGTGGTGCCGGGTTCGACCCAGGTCAGAGGGCAGGCCGAGGCGGAAGGCCTCGCCAAGGTGTTCACCGATGCCGGGGTCGAATGGCGGCAGTCCGGCTGCTCGATGTGCCTTGCGATGAATGACGACGTGCTGAGGCCGGGAGAGCGGTGCGCGTCCTCGACCAACCGCAACTTCGAAGGCCGCCAGGGGCCGGGCGCGCGCACGCACCTGATGAGCCCGGCAATGGTCGCCGCGGCCGCCGTCACTGGACACATCACCGATGTGCGTTCGCTTCTGGGAGGACCACGCCAATGACCCCCTTCGATCAGGTCACGGGCGCGGCTGCACCGATGATGGCGCCGAACGTCGACACCGACGTCATCATGCCGAAGATGTTTCTCAAGGGCGTGGACCGTAGCGGCCTCGGCGAGGGCGCCTTCAACCTGCTGCGCTTCAGCGTCGGCAAGTCCAATCCGGAATTCATCCTGAACCAGGAAGGCTATCACGACGCCTGCTTTCTTGTGGTCGGCCCGAATTTCGGCTGCGGGTCGAGCCGCGAGCACGCCGTCTGGGGGCTCCAGCAACTCGGCATTCGCGCGCTGATCGGCACCAGCTTCGCCGGCATCTTCAACGACAATTGCGCCAACAACGGTCTCTTGACGATCTCGCTCGATCCCGTCGTGGTAACTGAACTCGCCCAGGTCGTGGCCGACAGCTCGCGCAATGGTGTCACGATCGATCTCGCGGCCCAGACGATCCGGTTCGACCGCGGCCGCCGCTCGATCACGTTCGACATCGAGCTGGCGAGGAAGGAGGCCTTCCTGACGGGCCGCGATTTCATCGCGTCCACGCTTGTCTTCGCCGACGATATCCACGCCTTCGAGGCGCGGTATCGCGCGGAGAACCCCTGGATCGTCTGAACGGCACGATTTCGGCGCGGCTCGATCCGCCGTGCCGCGAACGATAAAACAGCGGAGGGACCCTTGGTAGACACGACATATAGCCCGGCTGAGGCACCGGAGGCCGCCGCTGCAACGACTCTCGCTCGCCTCAAGATCGGCCCATTGCCGATCGGCATCTACGTCGTGGCCGCGCTCGTCTGCGGAGCAGCCGTCTATTTCGGAAAGCTGCCGAACGACGTCATCGGCGGTTTATTGGTTTTGATGCTGCTCGGCTTTCTGCTCGGCAAGCTCGGCCAGACCATTCCGGTCCTGAAGCAGATCGGAGGCACGGCGATCCTCTGCCTGTTCGTGCCTTCGGCCCTGGTGAGCTACGGCCTGATGCCCGAGGCTGCCCTGAAGGCGATCACGACCACGTTCCGCACGGCCAACTTTCAGTATTTCTTCATCGCCTGCCTTGTCGCGGGTTCGATCCTCGGCATGCCCTACCGCGTCCTGGTTCAGGGCTTCATTCGCATGTTCGTCCCGCTCCTCATCGGCACGATCGCAGCCGTCGGCGCGGGCATCGCCGTCGGGCTTCTGTTCGGCCACAGCCCGAAGGACACGTTCTTCTTCGTCATCATTCCGATCGTCGGGGGCGGACTTGCGGAGGGGATCCTGCCGCTTTCGATCGCCTATTCGGAGATGCTGCACCGGCCGCAAGGCGAGCTCGTGGCGCAAATGGTGCCGGCGGCGCTGCTCGGCAACGTCGTCGCGATCGTCAGCGCAGGCCTGCTGGCTCGGCTCGGCGAGACGCGGAACGACCTCAACGGCAAGGGCATGCTGGTCAAGACGGGGGATGATGACATTCTCGGCGAGGCGCGGCCTGACCGGCCGATCGATCTCGGACTGCTCGGCGCCGGCATGGTGCTCTCGTGCGGCTTGTTCGTGCTCGGCATGATCCTGGCGCCGTTCACCGGCATCCCCGGGCCGATCATGATGATCATCGCCGCGGTGGCGCTGAAGCTGACCAGGATCCTGCCGGCCGAAATGGAGCTCGGCGCCTACCAGATCAACAAGTTCATGTCGACAAACCTGACTTTCGCGATCCTGGTGGCGATGGGGACATTGCTGGTCTCGTGGCAACAGCTCGTCGCTTCGTTCAATCCGGGCTACATCATGATCTGCACGACCACAGTGCTGGCGATGATCGCGTCGGGATTCTTCGTCGGCAAGTGGCTGAACATGTATCCGGTCGAGGCGGCGATCGTGACCGCCTGCCACTCGGGCCTCGGGGGCACCGGCGACGTCGCCATTCTCGGCGCCGCGGATCGCATGAGCTTGATGGCGTTCGCCCAGATATCAACCCGCGTCGGCGGCGCGATCATGATCGTCATCGCGACACTCTTGATGAAATCGATGTCTTGATACAGGCCGCGGCGTTTCGCGCGGGATGAATGTTCCAGGGGAGACTTTAATGCTTGAATTCGAACAGGCTGAATCATGCTTCGATCCATCGGAGATCGGGCTGACGCGCCGTCATCTGATGTCGATGGCGCTGACAAGTGGTGCCGTCGGTTCGGCAATACTGGCGCAGGGTGCTTTCGCTCAGGAGAACGATGCCGTGAATACCGGCCAGATTCAAAAGTTGCTGCCAGGGTTTCGCCAGATGCGCCTCAAAACGAGCGGGGCCGAGATCAACGCCCTCGTGAAAGGCGAGGGACCACCGCTCCTGCTGCTGCACGGACACCCGCAGACAGTGGCGTGCTGGCACAAGGTGGCCCCCAAGCTTGCGGAGCGCTTTACCGTGGTTCTGACCGATCTGCGCGGCTACGGTGACTCGAGCAAGCCCGAAGGTGGCAAGGACAGTACCGGATATTCCAAACGCGAGATGGCGCGGGATCAGGTCGAGGTGATGCGCGCGCTCGGTTTTGATCGCTTCCGGGCCGTGGGCCACGATCGCGGCGGGCGGGTTCTGCATCGCCTGTTGCTTGATCACCCGGATGCCGTTTCCAAGGCCGTCCTGCTGGACATCGCGCCGACCGCGACGATGTACGCCAAGGTGAACAAGGAGTTCGCCACACGGTACATGTGGTGGTTCTTTCTCATTCAGCCGGCGCCGCTTCCGGAAACCTTGATCGGCAACAACCTCGAATTCTATCTTCAGACCCATATCAACAAGCAGAACAAAACGCCGGGCGCCATCGACCCGGTTGCGTTCGAAGAGTACCGCCGGTGCTACACCCGCGAGACCCTGCACGCCGTCTGCGAGGATTATCGCGCCGCCGCCGGGATCGACCTGATCCACGATGAGGCGGATTCCGACAGGAGGATCGGTTGCCCGCTGCTGGTGCTCTGGGGCGGAAAGGGAGTCGTCGGATCGAGTTACGAGGTGCTCGAGACATGGCGCGCCAAGGCGAACGATGTGCAAGGCGGAAGCCTGCCCTGCGGCCACTATCTGCCGGAAGAAGCACCGGAGCTGCTCCTCGATAAGCTCAATGCCTTCCTCACGTGATTACGGTGACTGCCGCAACGGTGAGACGCGGATTACGCGTACTGCCGTTTTGGGTTGGCCTGATGACGTTTGCCCAGATCGCCACGCGCGTCGGCGGCGCGATCATGATCGTGATCGCGACAACTGATGCCACAAGGCAATTGCGCCGGCATCGCCGAGTCAGCGGCACCCATCGACCCGGCAAATGGCATTCCGTTCAATGACTAATTACAAGGTGGTTAATACCGGTACTTTGCATGGGGTTGTTTTTCGGATTTTCGTGGCCTCGCCGCGGAGATGTTACCCCGCCGCCTCATCAAACTGTGCGCTCGCCTCAAGCCATTGCTCCTCGGCACGCGCCAGCGCGTCCGAAGCATTGGCGCGCGCTTTCGACAATTGCGCGGCTTGCCTGGGGTCGCGTGTGAAGATGTCGGGCAGCGCCAGCGCGGTGTCGATCTTGGCGATGATCTCGCTGACGCGGGCGATCTCGGATTCGGCTTCCGCGATGCGCTTTTTCAGCGAGCCGCGATTGTCCGATCTCGGACGCTGTGACTTTTCGCTTGCGGCGCTGCGGTCGCGTTGGCCGGGTTCGGCGTTGCGCGAGGACAGCACCAGGCGTCGGTATTCGTCGAGATCGCCGTCGTAATTGGTCACGGTGCGATCGGCGACGATCCAGAGCTGATCGGCGCAGGCTTCGATCAGATAGCGGTCGTGCGAGACCATGATGACCGCGCCGGGGAATTCGTTGATCGCCTCGGCGAGCGCGGCGCGGCTGTCGATGTCGAGATGGTTGGTCGGCTCGTCCAGGATGATCATGTTGGGGCCGAAGAAGGTCGCAAGGCCCAGCAGCAGCCGCGCCTTCTCGCCGCCCGACAGTTTTCCAACCCTGGTGTCGGCCGCCTTGCCGGAAAAGCCGATCGCGCCGGCACGCGCCCGCACCTTCGCCTCGGGCGCATCGCCCATCAGCTTGCGGACGTGGTCGTAGGCGGAGGCGTCCTCGTTCAGTTCGTCGAGCTGGTGTTGCGCGAAATAGGCGATCGACAGCTTGTCGGCGCGCGTCACCTTGCCCGAAAACGGCGTAAGGCGGCCGGCGAGCAGTTTCACCAGCGTCGACTTGCCGTTGCCGTTGGCGCCGAGAAGCGCGATGCGGTCGTCATTGTCGATGCGCAGGGTGACGCGGTTGAGCACGGGGGCAGCCGGATCGTAGCCGACCGACACGTTGTCGGCGGCGATGATCGGCGGCGACAGAATTTTCTCGGGCGCCGGGAAGCTGATCTCGCGCACGTCCTGGGTGACCAGCGCGGTGATCGGCTTCAGCCGCTCCAGCATCTTCACGCGAGATTGTGCCTGGCGCGCCTTGGACGCCTTGGCCTTGAAGCGGTCGACGAAGGCTTGCAGCCGGGCGCGCTCGGCCTCCTGGCGCTTGACCTGCTTGGCGTCGAGCAGCTCGCGCGCGGCGCGCTGCTCCTCGAAGGAGGAATAGGTGCCGCGGTAGAGCGTGAGCTTGCCGCGCTCCAGGTGCAGGATCTGGTCGACCGAGCTTTCCAGCAGGTCGCGATCGTGGCTGATCACGATCACCGTGCGCGGGTAATGCGCCAGATGATCCTCGAGCCACAGCGTGCCTTCGAGGTCGAGATAGTTGGTGGGCTCGTCGAGCAGCAACAGGTCGGGAGCTGCAAAGAGGGTCGCTGCCAGCGCGACGCGCATGCGCCAGCCGCCGGAGAACTCGGCGCAGGGGCGGGCCTGATCGGCCGCGGAAAAGCCGAGGCCTGAAAGAATCGCCGCGGCTCGGCTCGGCGCCGAATGCGCGTCGATATCGACGAGCCGGGTCTGGATCTCCGCGATTCGGTGCGGATCGATGGCGCTCTCGGCCTCGTGCAGGAGTGCGTCGCGTTCGAGGTCGGCCTTGAGCACGACCGAGATCAGGCTTTCGGGCCCGTTCGGCGCTTCCTGGGCGAGGCTGCCGACGCGCCAGCGCGGCGGCAGCGTGACCGTGCCGTGTTCGGCCGCCAGTTCACTGCGGATGATCTTGAACAGCGTCGACTTGCCGGTGCCGTTGCGCCCGACCAGGCCGACGCGCGAACCGGGCGTGATCTGCACGGAACTCTGGTCGATCAGCAGGCGTCCGGCGAGCCGGACCGTAAGGTCGGTAATGGAAAGCATGCGGCCTTGTCACCGCAAGGCGCCGCGAACGCAACCCGTTTTTGCGGCCTGTCAGCTAGTGCGAGCCGCCCTCGCGGTCGCGCTTCTGCAACTCGTTCAAGAGGTGTTCAAGGTTCGAAGGCAGCCGGGGTTCTGGCCGAATGCTCTGCTGAAGCCGTTCGCCAACGGCATCGCAAATCGAGCGGCTGGTGCGTCGGTCGATCTGTTCGCTGTCATCGGCGAGGAGGCAATTCATGCGAGGTTCCGTTGGTTCACAATTACGACACCCTACCAAGTCCCTGAGCGCAAAATTGTTTCGCCCCCGCCACGGGCCGCTGGGCATTCTAGTAAAAATTGTATGAATTTCGTCATGCAGGCCAAGGGCCGCCCAAGGACCGCGCAAGGGCGGCCCCAACGCAAAGCCCCGGCGGGGGCACGCCGGGGCTTCTCTTGGAAGGTACCTGGGGGGCGGTAGGTACCTTTGGAAGGTGCTGTCGGGCTCAGTAGCAGCGGTTGATCATCCGCCAGCGGGGTCCCCAGGGGGTCGGGACCAGCCGGCGCACATAGCAGCCGCCATAGCCGTAGGAGACGGGGCCGCCGGCGTAGAAGCGCGGTCCACCCCAGCCGTGATGCCAGCCGCCTCCGCCGCCGTGGCCCCAGCCGCCATGCCAGTGAGCGGAGGCGGAGGTCGGCGCCAGCGCGGCACCCAGCGCGACCGCGGCAACTGCGGCAAGCGAAAGTTTCCTCAACATGGTGATCTCCTCAGAACTGCCGGCGCGGGCCTGCGCGTCGATGGAAAGGCCGCCGAAACCGTTCGCCTCATGATCAGGCTCTCGTTTCGATAGGCAGGACCTTACGCCGGCGAGGCTGAACCAAACCCTGACAGCGGCTTCAGATTGGGTTCATCTGGATGAAATCGTTGTAATCCAGGGTGGAATCTCGGGTCCTGGCCCTGCGACGAAGCGCCAGTGAGGCCATTCTGGCGGTCGCTTGCCGTTCGGCAACGGCGCCGATATAAGCCGCGCAACTCCGAACCACCGCTCTCTCCTCAAGGACAAGATCATGGCCATCGAACGCACTTTCTCGATCATCAAGCCCGATGCGACCGCGCGTAACCTGACCGGTGCGGTTAACGCCGTGATCGAGAAGGCCGGCCTGCGCATCGTCGCGCAGAAGCGTATCCGTATGACCAAGGAGCAGGCCGAGACCTTCTATGCCGTCCACAAGGCGCGCCCGTTCTTCGGCGAGCTTGTCGAATTCATGACCTCGGGCCCGGTCGTCGTCCAGGTGCTGGAAGGCGAGGGCGCCGTCGCCAAGTATCGCGATGCCATGGGTGCGACCGATCCGTCCAAAGCGGCCGACGGCACCATCCGCAAGCTCTACGCAAAGTCGATCGGCGAGAACTCCGCGCATGGCTCGGACGCGCCGGAGACCGCCGCGATCGAGATCGCGCAGTTCTTCTCGGGCAATGAGATCGTCGGCTGATCCATCAGCCGATAAGTTAAGACGGCGGGGCGAAAGGACGCATTGTGAACTGGCTTTGGCAGATCTTCGATCCCGCCACGATCGGGGCATTCTTCACCCAGTTCCGCAGTGAGATGGCCGAACCGACCTTCTGGATCGCGGTCGGCAAGATCATCTGGATCAACATCCTGCTCTCCGGCGACAATGCGCTGGTGATCGCGCTCGCCTGCCGCGGCCTGAAGCCGCGGCACCGGCTGTGGGGCATGGTGCTCGGCGCCGGCGCCGCGGTGCTGCTCCGGATCATCTTCACCGGCATCGTCGCCAGCCTGATGGCGCTGCCGTACCTCAAGCTGGTGGGCGGCCTCGCGCTGATCGTGATCGCCGCAAAGCTGCTCGTGCCGGAAAACGAGGACGAGGACGGCGTCGAGTCCGCCTCCCATCTGTGGCAGGCCGTGCAGATCGTTGTGGTCGCCGACATCGTCATGAGCCTCGACAATGTCATCGCGGTCGCTGCCGCCGCCAATGGCAGTGCGCCGCTGCTGATCCTCGGGCTTGCCATCAGCGTCCCCCTGATCGTCGCCGGCGCGGCGCTGATCATGGCGCTGCTCTCAAAGCTACCGGTCCTGGTATGGGCTGGTGCGGCGCTGCTCGGCTGGATTTCGGGCGAGGTGATCGCGACCGATCCCGGCGTCGCGCCGAAGCTGCATACGCTGTTCGACGGGCCGTTCGGAGCGTCGCTGGATTCGATGCTCGCTGCACTGCGCATCCCGCCGCAATTCACTCATGGCGGCGGAGGCGGCGAATATCTCTGCGCAGCGCTCGGCGTCGTCGTGGTGCTGGTCGTCGGCACTATCTGGCGCCGGCGCAGCCTGAGCCACGCCGCGCTCGAAGCCTCCGAACGCCACGCCAAGGTCTCGGCGGAGTGATTTTCTAATCTAGCGCCGCACGATTGAGCCGGCGCGGCCGATCAGGCGGGCGAGCGCGCGGAAGCGGCTGCCGACGCGGTCGGCGACGAGATCGCCGAGGCGGTGCTCGAACACCAGCATCAATTTGCGGTCCTGGCTGCGGAAATGCGTGGCGGGCAGCACGCCCGGCCGTGCCGCCGAGATCAGATGCGCGACGCGGAACGCCGCACCCAGGAGACGGGCGCGTTCGAGCTGCGCCGGCGTGAGCAACTCCTGCATCGCGGCCGGCGGCTGGTTTTCTTCGCTGAGGCCGGCATAGCGATAGAACACCGACAGGCCGACAAAGGCGCGCTCGATGTGCGTGATTGCGCCGAAATTGCCGTTGACGACGAGGCTCAGCGTCTGCTCGCCGCGATGGTCGGGATGGACGCGCCAGCCGATGTCGGAGAGCAGGCAGGCGGCGTGGCGCAGCCTGCGGTCCTCTTCGGACTCGCGCAGCTTCACGACGCGGGCGAGGCGGTCGGTCCAGGCGATCAGCTCGCGGGCATGGCGGGCCGAGCGCGACAGGAGCTGGTTCAGCTCCTCCGCCGCGCAGATCAATCCGTCCTTGTTGCGCTCGGTCTCCGACAGCTTCTCGTGCAGCAGGCCCTCCCGCACACCGAAGGTCGAGAACACGATCGTCTTGGGCTTCGCCGCGCGGATGATGTGCTCGAGCACCAGCGCTGCATAGGTGAGGAGAGGGCGCCTCGCATCCGCGACGATTTCGATGTCGGCGAGCATGTCGGCGGCCGCAAGACGACGGAGACGACGCGAGAAGTCGAGCGCCTCGGCGGCCGAAATCGAATAGCCGTGCATCACCTGGAGCGGATAGCCGCTCTGGATGATGTGGATGCGTGCGAGCGCGCGCCAGGTGCCGCCGACCGCATAGAAGGTGCGGCCGCTGCCTGCCTTGAGCTGGGGCACCTCATCGAGCTCTTCGCGGACGATACGGTCGGCGCGCTTGAGCGATTTGTGTGCGAGATCCTGGAGCGCAAGCCCGCCGAGCGGCAGCGTGACACCGCTGCGCACGCTGTTTCTGCGCACGTCGATCAGTTCGAGCGAGCCGCCGCCGAGATCGCCGACGATGCCGTCGGGATAATGAATTCCCGAGATCACGCCCAGCGCCGACAGCCGCGCTTCGCGCGGTCCGGACAATATCTCGATCTTGACGGCGCAGATGCGCTCGGCCTTTGCGATGAAGTCGGGACCGTTGGAGGCGTCGCGGCACGCAGCGGTCGCGATCGCAAACACGCGTCCGACCTGCATCACGCGGCACAGCGCGCGAAACCGCTTCAGCGAGGTCAGCGCCTTGTCGACGGCGTCGGGCGCAAGCAGGCCCGTGCTCTGCACCTCGCGTCCGAGGCCGCACAGCGTCTTCTCGTTGAAGATCGGAATGAGGCTCCGCGTCAGTCCCTCGTAGACGACGAGACGGACCGAGTTGGAACCGATGTCGATGACTGCGACGCTCGAGCCACGCTTGCGCGGCCGCGTCACGTCGGCGATCCCCGATCAGGATTGATGACGTTCGCTCCGGCGCGTGAGACGACGCGGCGAGGATTCCTTGAGCGACTTTCCACGGCCAGACAGACTCGGATTTGTCATGAAGTAGTTGTGGACGTTGAAAGGCTCCTCGCCCTTCGCGGTCTTCATACGCGTTGAGGACCCGTCCGGCAACAATTGCCAGCTCTGCTCATTGTCCTTCAGGTTGGCGACCATGATCTGTTCGAGAACCTGCTGATGCACCGTGGGATTTTGCAGCGGACACAGCACCTCGACGCGGCGGTCGAGGTTGCGCGGCATCATGTCGGCCGACGAGATATACACAGCCGCTTTCGCGCTCGGCAGGCCCTGGCCCATCCCGAAGCAGTAGATTCGGCCGTGTTCCAGGAAGCGTCCGATGATCGACTTGACGCGGATGTTCTCCGACAGGCCGGGGATGCCGGGCCGCAGGCAGCAGATGCCGCGCACCACGAGCTCGACCTGGACGCCCGCCTGTGACGCCTCGTAGAGCGCGTCGATGATGTCGGGATCGACCAGCGCATTCATCTTCATCCAGACTGCGCCAGGTTTGCCGTGCCGCGCATGCTCGGTCTCGCCCTGGATGTGCTGGATGATGCGCTTGCGCAAGGTCAGCGGCGACACCGCCATCTTTTCCAGATCGCTAGGCGCCGCGTAGCCGGTGATGAAGTTGAACACGCGCGCGGCGTCGCGGCCGATGGTCGGATCCGAGGTGAAGTAGGAAAGGTCGGTGTAGATGCGCGCGGTCACCGGGTGATAGTTGCCGGTGCCGGTATGGACATAGGTGGTGAGGCTGCCGCCCTCGCGGCGCACCACCATCGAGAGTTTTGCGTGCGTCTTCAGTTCGAGGAAGCCGTAGACGACCTGCACGCCGGCGCGTTCGAGGTCGCGCGCCCAACGGATGTTGGCCTCTTCGTCGAAGCGTGCCTTCAGCTCGATCAGCGCGGTGACGGACTTGCCGGCCTCGGCGGCTTCCGCAAGCGCGCGCACGATCGGCGAGTTGTTGGAGGTGCGATAGAGCGTCTGCTTGATCGCGACGACGTCGGGATCGCGCGTCGCCTGCTGGAGGAACTGCACCACCACGTCGAAGGATTCGTAGGGATGGTGGACGACGAGGTCCTTCTGCCGGATCGCGGCAAAAATGTCGCCGCCATGCTCGCGCACGCGCTCGGGATGGCGTGGCACATAAGGGGTGAATTCGAGGTCGGGCCGGTCGAGGCGGGTGAGCTGCGAGAGCTCGTTCATGGCGAGCACGCCGTCGACCAGAAACACCTCGTCGTCGGCGGCCGAGAGCGCATGCTGCACAAAGCTGCGCAGCTGCTCCGGCATCTTGCCGTCGATCTCGAGCCGGATCACCGACCCGCGGCGGCGCCGCTTCAGCGCGGTCTCGAACAGACGGACAAGGTCTTCGGCCTCTTCCTCGATTTCGAGCTCGGAGTCGCGGATAATGCGGAAGGCGCCCTGGCCGTGGAGATTGTAGCCGGGGAACAGGCGGTTGATGAACAAGGCGGTCGCCTGTTCCAGCGTGATCAGCCGCACCGTGCCGTCGGCCGGCAGGCGGATGAAGCGGTCGATCTTGCCGGGCATGCGGATCAGCGCGTTCATCTGCTTACCGTCGGCGGCGCGCGTGAGCTGGAGCGCCATGGTGAAGCCGAGGCTCGGAATGAACGGGAAGGGATGCGCCGGGTCGATCGCGAGCGGCGTCAGCAGTGGGAACACATTGCTGAGGAAGTAGTCCTCAATCCAGGCCCGCTCAGCCTTGGTGACCTCCTTGCCGTCGATCAGCACGATGTTGACGTCGGCCAGCGTGGCGCGCAGGTCACGCCAGATCGCTTGCTGGTCGGAGGCAAGCTGGGAGACGGTGCGGTTGATCAGCGCGAGCTGTTCCGACGGCGTTAGGCCGTCAGGGCTGCGCTCGGCGATGCCCTCGCGCACCTGGGCCTTGATGCCGGCGACGCGGACCATGAAGAACTCGTCGAGGTTATTTGCCGAAATCGACAGGAATCGAACCCGCTCCAGCACGGGGTGGCTGGGATTGACCGATTCCTCCAGGACGCGCCGGTTAAAATGCAGCCAGGACAGCTCGCGGTTGATGAACCGTTCGGGGCTCGAAGCGATCGCCGGCTGTGCCTCTGGTTCTTGAGCTTTTTCTTTAATTTCAATGGCTTGCGCAGAGTCCATCAGAAGTCGATCCATCCTGTTTCGCCTCACTTTGCGACTTATGCGCAAAACCGGCGCAAGCATGTGTGAGTGCGATGACGTTTCGATGACATTGATGTTCCGCCAACCCGCCGCGTCAAGCGGCCTTGGAATCGAACGGACGCGGTCAGGCGTCCCGCAGCAGCTCGGCGGCGAGCGCCCTGGTGACGGGGCGGCCGAGCCGCAAGGCCTCGCTGTCGAGCAGTTCCACGGCTTGCCGGGCGGCGGCCGAGGACCGCTCCAGGCGGGTGACGAGGTAGCTGACCACGGTCTCGTCAACGGTGAGCTGGCGGTCGGCGCAGAACTTGACGATGAGGCCCCGGAAGAGCTGGTCGTCGGGCGGCAAGAGCGAGATCACCGGGACCGCGCGCAGGCGCGAGCGCAGGTCGCGCAGCTCGATATCCAGCGCAGCCGGCATCTCACGGCCGGTGAAGAGGACGTAGGCGCCGTCTTCACGCGCGAGGTTCATCAGATGGAAGACGGCGCGCTCGTCAAAATCCTTCGCCTTGAGATCCTCGACCACCAGCGCGCCGGTCGCGAGCGCGCCCGGGACGGTCGCGGGGGTCAGCGCATTGGCCGTGGTGGAGCGGGCGCCGGCGTCCTCGGCCCAGATCGCGGCGAGATGGCTCTTGCCGCTTCCTTCGGGGCCGGCCAGCCACATGATCCGGTTCGGCCATTCCGGCCAGCTGTCGATCAGGCCGAGACCGGCCGCATTGGCGGGGCCTTCGAGGAAATTGTCCCGGCTCAGGCTTTCCGCGTGCGGAAGCGAAAACGCCAATTGTCGGGGATGAACGCGGCCTGCCACGCTTGCTTTGCTCCATGCCGGCGCGCCGGCTTTGCTTGAAGAGATTCGACGTATCGAGCGCGAGTTGGCCTTTTGCGGGGCCGCGTCCCGGCTCACTTGGCCTCGATGGTGCTCATGTGCCGCAGCCACTCGACGAGATAGAGCGACACGGAGGAGAGCGTGAAGACCGTGACGAAGCCCATCAGGATGATATCATAGGGCTGCGGCTTGAAGCCAAAGGCAAGTGCGGCCAGCACCAGCGCCGCGAACGCCACCTGGGCCACAGTGTTGAGCTTGGACACCTTCGACGGCTTCATCTCGACCGGTTTGTCGAACAGCCAGGACACGATCACGGCAGCGACGATCATGATGTCGCGGGAGACCACCAGGATCACGATCCAGCGCGGAATGGCGCCCCAGATGCCGAGCGACATGTAGATCGAGACCAGCAGCGCCTTGTCCGCGAGCGGATCGAGCAGGGCGCCGAGCTCGCTCGCCATGTTGAAGCGCTTGGCGAGGAAGCCGTCGACGGCGTCGCTGATGCCGGCAATCAGGAAGACGGCGAACGCCACCTCCATTTGGCTCGACACGATGGCCCAGACAATGATCGGGACCAGCATGATGCGGCCCAGGGTAATGATATTCGGAATACTCACGCGGCGCTTCCCGGCACCCGGCCTGACGTCGAATCCGGCCCGTTTGAAGGCTGAACCGGTTGATATCTACATAGTACAGCCCGGGGCGCCATGCGAGCCATTGCGTGTCCCCGGAATTCGACGTAACCAGCCGCAAACCCACTGGAAATCGGGCATGACCGACCGCAAAAACGGCCTCACTTACGCCGATTCAGGCGTCGACATCGATGCGGGCAACCGCCTGGTCGACCTGATCAAGCCGATGGTGCGCGCCACCGCGCGCCCCGGCGCCGACGCCGAGATCGGCGGTTTTGGCGGCCTGTTCGACCTCAAGGCGGCTGGCTTCAAGGATCCCATCCTGGTCGCCGCCACCGACGGCGTCGGGACCAAGGTCAAGATCGCGATCGAGACCGGCCTGCATGGCGGCATCGGCATCGACCTCGTCGCCATGAGCGTCAACGACCTCGTGGTACAGGGCGCCGAGCCACTGTTCTTCCTGGATTATTTTGCCTGCGGCAAGCTCGATCCGGAGGCAACCGCGGCGATCGTGGCGGGTGTCGCCGAGGGCTGCCGCGAGTCGGGCTGTGCCCTGATCGGCGGCGAGACCGCCGAGATGCCCGGCCTCTACCGGGATGGCGACTATGATCTCGGCGGCTTTGCCGTCGGCGCCGCCGAGCGGGGCACGTTGCTGCCGCGCAAGGACATCGCCGCCGGCGATGCCGTGATCGGCCTGGCCTCGTCGGGTGTGCATTCCAACGGCTTCTCGCTGGTGCGCAAGATCGTCGAGCAGTCCGGGCTCAGCTTCGAGGCGCAGGCGCCGTTCTCGCCCGTCATGACGCTCGGCGGCGCGCTGCTGACGCCGACCCGGCTCTACGTCAAATCCTGCCTGCGCGCGATCCGCGAGACCGGCGCGGTGAAGGGGCTCGCCCACATCACCGGCGGCGGCTTCACCGACAACATTCCGCGCGTGCTGCCAAAACATCTCGGCGTCGGCATCGATCTGGCGCGCCTGCCGGTGCTGCCGGTGTTCAAATGGCTGGCCGCGCAGGGCGGCATCGCCGAGCTCGAATTGCTGCGCACCTTCAATTGCGGCATCGGCATGATCGCGATCGTCGAGCCGGATGCGGTCGACAAGGTGGTGCAGGTCTTCACCGATGCCGGCGAGACGGTCGCCGTGCTCGGCCAGGTGATCCCGGCCGAGGGCGAGCATCGCGTGGTCTATAACGGCCACCTCGATCTCGCGCCGTGAGCCCCATGAAGCGCCGCGTCGCCATCCTGATATCGGGGCGGGGCTCCAACATGGCCGCGCTGATCAAGGGCGCGGCCGCGCCGGATTTTCCGGCCGAGATTTCCCTCGTGATCTCGAACAAGGCCGATGCCCTGGGACTCGAAAGGGCCAAGGCGAGCGGCGTGAAGACGCTGGTGATCGAGAGCAAGCCGTTCGGCAAGGACCGCGCCGGCTTCGAGGCGGTGCTGCAAGCAGCCCTCGATCAGCACGGCATCGAGCTGATTTGCCTTGGCGGCTTCATGCGCCTGTTCACGGCCGAGTTCACCAAGTCCTGGTACGGGCGGATGCTCAACATCCATCCCTCCCTGCTGCCATCTTTCCCCGGCCTCGACCCGCACGGCCAGGCCTTGCGCGCCGGCGTTAAACTGTCCGGCGCGACGGTGCACTTTGTCATCCCCGAGACCGATGCCGGCCCGATCGTGATGCAGGGCGCGGTCCCCGTTAGCGACAACGATACGCCCGCTACGCTCTCGGAACGAATCCTGGAAGTCGAGCACCGCATCTATCCCGAGGCGCTGCGGCTGATCGCCACCGGCAAGGTCCGGATCGAGGGCGACGTCTGCAAGACGGCGGGAAGCGGGGCGACGGAAAATTTTCTGATTGCGCCCGTCGTGACGAGCTGAAGCGGCGGAGCGCACGCTTTTCTTCATGGTCACAAATAAAATCCCCCGGCAGAGCCGGGGGCAACGTCATGATCTCTCGCAGGTCTTGAGAGTAGTCAGGAGACCTTGAGGTTTTCCGCGGAGGCTTTGCCGCGGTTTTCCACGAGGTCGTATTCAACCACCTGGTTTTCGTTGAGGGTGGAGAGTCCGGCACGCTCGACGGCAGAGATGTGGACGAACACGTCCTTGTCGCTGCCGTTCGGCTTGATGAACCCATAGCCCTTGGTCGGGTTGAACCATTTGACGGTGCCCTTTTGCGGCATCCTCAGTCTCCTCCGCTAGATACAAAAAAGACGCGGCCGCTTTTCGCGTGCCACGCCACAAACGGGCTTCCGGAAGTCTGTTCGAGTCTTGAGTCTCAATGTCGCGAAACGCACAGCCGAGCGCCAATTCCGATTGTGTCCGATATTGCAACATGAAAATCGCGCGTTAGCAAGCGGTGCGCGAATTTCAAGACCGGGCCGGGCGAACGGGATTGCAAATTGCGACCTGTGGCCGCGGAACCACAATCAGGGCAATAGCCTCGGCCGTGGCGTGCCAACCGGTTGACCCTCCGTGGCTGTTCAGCACAAATCGCCGCACGCGCCGCAGCTTATGTTGCATTCCTGCGCCCCCACCATTCGTTTCGGGATTTGTCGTCATGCGCTGCACCTCGCAGCTCTCCGGGACACGGCAGACGATCGGGCTGGACCGTGTCCGCCAGATCGCCATGGCGTTTGCGCTCGTCGTGATGATGTCAGGGGCGACGCCCGGCTTCGCGCAAAGTCCGACGCCGACCCCGACCCCGACGCCGTTGCCGTCACCGACCCCGGTTCCGATGCCGACCTCGACCAATTATGACCAGTCGGCCGGCAACAGCACGCTCAATCTCGGTTCGGGATTTTTGGAGCGGCTCGGTAACCAGGCATCGGGCGGCTTCAATCGGGCGTTCCGGACCAATCCCGGCGGTGGCGGCGCTTCCGAGAGCACGGAGGATCCGCGCTACCGCACCTGGGTCGAGGGCTACGGCGTTTCGGTCCGGACCGATGCGCAGGGCGATTTCGTCGGCGACAAGCGCAAGACCTTTGGCGGCGTCGCCGGCTTCGGCGCGCGCGTTGCGCCCGGCGTCAATATCGGCTTCTCCGTCGACCAGAGCCACACCGACATCGACGTGCCGCTCGCGCTCCAGTCTGCAGCGCTCGACCTGACCCAGCTCGGCTTCAACGGCTCCGTCGACAAGGGGCCGTGGACCTGGGCATTCGCGGTGGTGCACGGTTTCGGCAAGGTCCATTCCAGCCGGGACACCGGCTTTGGCCTCGCGACCGCGGGCTATCGCGCCGCGGTCGACGGCGCGCTGACCGAGATCAGCTATTACTGGACCAAGGATCAGATGCGCATCGTGCCCAAGGGCGCGCTCGAATATGTCCGCGCCACCAGCGCGGCATTCCAGGAGGCCGGCGGGTTCGATCCGCTCAACGTCGGCTCGACGGCGCTCTCGCGCGCGCGTGTCATGATCGGGGCCGAGATCGGGCGCTACTTTATCTTCGACCGGAAGATTCTGGATCTGTTGGCCTACGGTAAGTTCGTCGATAATTTTTATCAGAACCTGGGCTCAATCCAGGTGAGTCTGGGGACCGAGAGCATCGTCGTCCCCGGCATCGGCGAGAGCCGTTACGGCATGGATGCCGGCGCCTCGGCCTCGCTCAGCCTGACCAGCACCGCGCGGCTCTACGTCAATTACGACGGCAAGTTCCGCAACGAGATCAGGTCGCACCAGGGCACGGTCGGCTTCGAACACAGGTGGTGAGGCGCCCTCACATCGGCGTCGCCGCAACATAGCCGGTCAGACCAAAGCCCTCGCGCGCGGCCGTCATCATCGGCACCAGCGCATTCGGGTGGATGAATTCGTCGCGGAAGCAGGGGTAGGTCTTGGGATCGAAGATCTTCTTCAGCCAGTCGACCACGATTTTGTGGCGCTCGGAGGCGCGGAATTCCTTGTGATAGGTGAGCCAGAGATCGGCGTGGTGGCTGACGCCGAGATCGACGGCGACGAGCGAGGCGCCGAGGGCAATTGAAACGGTCGGCAGGAAACCGATGCCGGCGCCGCGCTCCACTGCGTAGAGCGCGCCGACCGAGGAGTTGGTCTTAATCCCCACGATGCCCTCAAGCGACGTCAGTCCGAGGATGCGCGCATAAGCAGTGTCGTCGACCTGCGGCGCGGTCTGCTTGACGATCCTGTGGTTCTTCAATTCGGCCAGCGTCGCCGGCACGCCATAGAGGCTTTCGTATTCCTTCGAGACGAAGGGATAGATGTGCAGCCGGCCGAGCTTGGCGACGATGAGATCGGGATTGGTCGGCGGCTCGAGCTGGATCGCGATGTCGGATTCCAGCCGCGCGACGTCGGCCTGCTCCATGGCGCAGCGCAGATCGACCGCGATCTTGCGGTAGGTCTTCTGGAAATCGATCAGTCGCGGCAGGATCCAGAAATTGCCGGGGCCTTCCGTTACCGCGACGCGCACGGTGCCGGCGGTATCGTTCGAGGAGCGCGAGGCGCGCCGGAAAACGTTGAAGGCGTGACGCTCCATATGCGCGACGTCCGCGATCATCGCGGTGCCTTCATCGCTGAGCGTGAGCCCGCTCTGGTCGCGCAGGAACAGCTTGCAGCCGATGCTCTCTTCGAGTCGGTCGACCCGGCGCATCAGGGTCGTGCTGGTGAGCCCGAGCTCCTCGGCGGCGTTGCGGAAACTTTTATATTTTGCGCAAGCTAAAAACAGTTTCAAATCGTCCCAGGATGCCTCCAGGGCTTCTTCACGGTGATGCATCATCGCAGCACCCCGGTGCAATAGTTGCTGCATACTCCTGATCCCCAACCGCTAAGCTCGGCGTCTAAGCGGGGCACGAAAGCCTCAAACGATAGAGGGGCGGCATGGGTATGGAAAGAGGCTCGTTTGCCGCAAGGCATGATTTCGACGCGCTGCCGCTGAGCCCGGACATCGATGTCCGTTGCGCGAAATTGTCCGAAATTGCCGCGCTTTCCGACATGGCGCGCCGGCTGGTGCCGGGCGTGCGGCTCGCCACGGCGGAGCTTGCAAGATACTTCACTTTCGATCCCCAGAGCATCCTGACCTTCAGCCGGAAGGGCGATCTGCTCGGCGGCATGGCGTTCCTGTTCCTGAGCGATCGCGGACACGATGCGCTGCTGCTCGACGAGATCTGCCTGACCGCGCCCGAGACGCGCTATCTCGCTTCCGCGAGGGAGGAGGTCGCCGCGGTCTACATCTGGGCGATTGCGGCGTCGGGGCGCGGCATCGCCGGCCTCGGCAAGGCCGCGGCGCATCTGCGCCAGCAGCGGTTTCGCGGCGCCGATTGCTATGCGCAGCCTTCGACCGTGGCCGGACGCGACATCATGAGGGCGACCGGCTTCGAGCCCGTCCCGAGCTTCCAACCCGACCTCTGGTGTTACGAGCGGCCCTGGAACCGGCGGCCGATGCGCATGCCCGGCTCGATCGTCCAAGCAAGGAGTTTTGCAGATGCACGGCACTAGGATTCCTCTCGCCAAGCCGGACTCACGCGCCATCACCATCAGGATTGCGCGCGACCCCGGCGATCTCATGCTCGTCACCGCCATCCGCTCCGCGGTCTATCTCGCAGAGCAGGATTGTCCGTTCGAGGAGGAGTTCGACGGCAACGATCTGGTCGCCGCGCATTTCATCGGCTTTGTCGGCAACGAGCCTGCGGGCTGCCTGCGGGTGCGCTTCTTCGGCGAATTCGCCAAGGTCGAGCGGCTCGCGGTGCGCCATCAATATCGGCGCTCGCGCGTCTCGTTCAAGCTGGTGCAGGCGAGCGTCGACTATGTGAAGCGCAAGGGGTTCCGGAAGATCTACGGCCAAGCCCAGGACCGGCTGGTCGACTTCTGGGCTCATTTCGGCGCCAAGCCGCTCGGCCACAACCGCAAGATCACCTTCTCCGATTTCTCCTATACGGAGATGGTGCTGGAGATCGAGCCGGGGCCGGACGCGATCACGCTGGACAGCGATCCCTATGTGATCATCCGCCCCGAGGGCGATTGGGACCGGCCAGGCGTGCTCGATGCCTCGGCGGGGCGGACCGTGACGTCGCCGTTGCGGGACGCCGCGCTCGCCGGCCGTTGAAACTGGTGCAGCCACGCGCAAGACAATGCTGGTTTCCGCTCACGACGATCCGCCGATCCTGGTCTGCGCGGATCTCCAGGTCGAATACCTCACCCAGGGGCGTCGCCATGTCATCCTCGACGGCGACGCCGCCACCTCGCGCTGCCTGGAACTGTTGACGCTGTGGCGCGGCAATCTCTGGCCGGTGATGCATCTGAAGCGCATCGCGCAGGCGGCGTGGTTCAATCCGGCATCCAGGCTGACCGATTGGATTCCCGAGGCGAAGCCACGGCCGGGAGAGATGACGTTCGAGCACCCGTTGCCCTCGGCCTACAGCTCGTCGCGGTTCGTGGACTACATGTCCAATATCCGGAGCGCGCGCTGCGTGCTGACAGGCTTTTCCCTGGACGAGACCATCCTGGCCACTGTGGTCGAGGGGTTTCACCGCAGTCATCGCTACCAGGTGGTCGGCGATGCCGTGGCCTGCCGGCAACCGGGCTCGGGCGATGCCGCCGCCTACAAGCAGGCGGTGGTGAATGTCATCGGCAATTTTGCTACAATCCATTCCAGCGCCGAACTGATCAAGACCAGCGGCGTCGTCGCGGTGTAGGCGGACGCGATCGGCGGATGGATGGGGTGGGACATTGTCACGTGGAGAAGAACTGAAGGAGCTGGCGGTCGACCTGTCGCGCGCCATCGAGACGGCGCGCCGTGCCGGCCTGCCCACGACCGTCTATCTGCTCGCGATGGCGCTGGTCGAGGTGAGGGAAGCCGCTGAGGCCGCGGACGGCGGAGATGACGACGGCGCGGCCTGAGTCGGGTCTGGCGCCGCTTTGTGCAACGCTGCTGGGCGTTTGCTGCCGACGAATTGGCGTTGCAAGTTGTCTACTCTCGCAATAGCCAAGTGATGACGCCGGCTACGTGACGACTTTAAGGATCCTCGCAAATGTCCATGCTGCCCAATTCGCAAGAGGCCCGGGATGTGGCCTACCAGCTCCATCCCTACACCAACGCGCGCACCCATCAGCAGGCTGGTCCGCTGGTGATCGAGCGCGGCGAGGGGCCTTACGTCTTCGACGCGGCGGGCAAGCGCTATTTCGAGGCGATGGCGGGGCTGTGGAGCGTCGGGCTCGGCTTCAACGAGAAGCGGCTGGTCGAGGCAGCGCACCGGCAGATGCAGGCCTTGCCGTTCTACCACACGTTCTCCGCGAAATCGCACGGTCCCTCGATCGACCTCGCCGAGAAGCTCGTGGCGCTGGCGCCGGTGCCGATGAGCAAGGTGTTCTTCACCAATTCCGGCTCGGAGGCGAACGACACCGTCCTGAAGCTGATCGCCTATCGCTCCAATGCGCTGGGCCAGCCGCAGCGCAAGAAGGTGATCAGCCGCATGCGCGCCTACCACGGCGTCACGATCGCGTCCGCAAGCCTCACCGGCCTGCCGAACAATCACCGTTCGTTCGACTTGCCGCTGCCGAACATCCTGCACACGGGCTCGCCGCATTTCTACAAGGACGGCGCGCCCGGCGAGAGCGAGGAAGCGTTCGCGACGCGGCGGGCCGAGGAGCTCGACGCGCTGATTCAGAAGGAAGGGCCGGACACGATCGCGGCCTTCTTCGGCGAGCCGGTGATGGGCGCGGGCGGCGTCATCGTGCCGCCGGCGACCTATTGGGACAAGATCCAGAAGGTTTTGAACAAGTACGACATCCTGCTGGTCGCCGACGAGGTGATCTGCGGCTTCGGCCGCACCGGCAAGATGTTCGGCTGCGAGACCTACGGCATCAAGCCTGATGCGATCGTGGTCTCCAAGCAGATCACCTCGAGCTATTTCCCGCTGTCGGCGATCATCCTGAACGACCGCATGTTCGATCCGATCGCGGACGAGAGCAACAAGATCGGCGTGCTCGGCCACGGCTTTACCGCGGGCGGCCATCCCGTCGGCTCAGCCATTGCACTGGAGAATTTGAAGATCATCGAGGAGCGCGGTCTGGTCGCACACGCTGCCGAGCTTGGTGGCTATATGCAAGGCAGGCTGCGCGAGCTCAGCAGCCATCCACTGGTGGGCGAGGTCCGTGGCGTCGGCATGATCGCAGCGCTCGAGCTCGTGCTCGACAAGCAGCGCAAGACTGCAGCAGCGACGCCCGGCGCTGTCGGCGGCATGGCCAGCCGCATGCTCCAGGAACGCGGCGTGATCTCGCGTAACATGCTGGATGCCATCGCCATCTGCCCGCCGCTGATCGTCACCAAGGGCCAGATCGACGAACTGGTCGCCGCGATCACCGGCGTGCTGGATGACATGAAGCCGGAAGTGGCGAAGTTGACGCCGGCTTAGGGCGAACGCGTCATCACATCCTCGGTGTCGTCCTGGCGAAAGCCAGGACGGCATGGGAGGCGCCTAAGCCCGCTGGACCCCGATCACGCGACCCTTCTCGATCGCCAGAGCCATCTCGCCGCGCTTGAGTTTCAGGGCGGAGTCGCCGAACAGCTCGCGGCGCCAGCCGCGCAGGGCCGGCACGTCGGCGTCGTCGTCAGCCGCGATCTCCTCGAGATCGTCGACGGTCGCGATCACCTTGCTGGCGACCGCATGGCGCTCGGCCGTCATCCGCAGCAACACCTTCAGCAGCTCGACGATGGCCGCGCCGTTGGAGTTGTTGCGCGGCTTCTCCAGCTTCGGCAGCATGGACAAGTCGCGTGCCAGCCCGCGCTCGACCGCTGCGACGATGTCCGCGCCCCATTTGGACTTCTCAAAACCCTTCGGCACCGAGCGCAGATGGGCGAGCTTCTCGACACTGTTCGGCGCGTGGGTTGCGATGTCGCTGATGGCTTCGTCGCGCAGCACGCGGCCGCGCGGCACATCGCGGCTCTGGGCCTCCTGCTCGCGCCAGGCCGCGACCTCCATCAGCACCGCCAGGTCCTTCGGCTTGCGCACCCGCGTCTTCAGCCGTTCCCAGGCGCGTTCGGGATGGAAGTCGTAGGTCTTGGGCGAGGTCAGGACCTCCATCTCGATCGAGACCCATTCGCTGCGGCTGCGCTTCTTGAGGTCGGCGTCGAGTGCCGCGAACACGTCGCGCAGATGCGTGACGTCGGATACCGCGTAGTGCATCTGCTCCTTGGTCAGCGGCCGGCGCGACCAGTCGGTGAAGCGGTGGGTCTTGTCCGGTCGGTGGCCGGTGACCTTCTCGACCAGCTGGTCGTAGGCGATGCTGTCGCCATAGCCGAGCACCATCGCGGCGACCTGGGTGTCGAACACCGGATGCGGGATGATGTTGGCCTGGTGCCAGATGATCTCGATGTCCTGGCGGGCGGCGTGGAACACCTTCAACACGCTCTCGTTGGCCATCAGCTCGAAGAACGGCTTGAGGTCGATGCCCTCGGCCAGGGTGTCGATGACGATGGCCTCCTCGGCGCTCGCCATCTGCACCACGCATAATAGCGGGTAGTAGGTGGTTTCGCGCAGGAACTCGGTATCGACGGTAATGACGGGGTGCTTGGCCAGTCGGCTGCAGGCAGCCGCAAGGTCAGCGATGGTGGTAATCAAATCCATGAACGGCCCTTGACACGTATATCAGCCGTTCTGCCGAAAGTGCTGTGATGTCAAGGGCTCGTAGCGAATTCAAGCTTTGCATTTGGGCCGAAATCGCCTTTTTCCGCGAAAATCCTATTCGTAACGGACCCGCTGCGAGGGTTTTCGGGCGCAGGGCAGCGCCACCACGACCACGCACATGGCGACAAGCGCCAATCCCAGGAACTCGAACACCAACAGATCCACGGCAAAATCCCCCCAGACACATTGCGAAACTTGTCTGGGGTCCGTTGAGGGTCTGTTAATTCTCGTGGTTACCGGCGAGCGGGGCGGATTGGATGGTGGACGGTTCGTTAATGCACGGCGCCGCCGCGCGATGGAAGTAGCCGTGGATGCTATCTGGCCGGTTGAAACAATCCCCATTCGGCTTGCGCTGATCTCGCCTTCAACACCATCAACGTCACGGCCACCAGAGACGCGTCCGCGACCGGTAACGCCAGCCAGATGCCTATTTCGCCGACCGCAAGCGGCAGCAGGAAGATGAGCGGCACGGCAAACAGGTAGGTGCGCGAGAGCGACAGCAGCGCCGAACGCCTGACGTCTCCGATGCTTTGGAAATAGTTCGCGATCATCATCATCGGACCGAAGCTGAAATAGCCGGCGACGAAGGTTGGCGTGATCTCGGCCACCTGCTCGATCACGACCGTATCCGACACAAACAGTCCCCCCAATTGGTGCCGGAACAGGATCAGACCAATCTCGGCGAGACCTGCGTAGGCCAGGCTCCAGACCAGGGCCAGTTTCATCGTGGAATTGGAACGCGACCACAGGCCCGCACCATAATTGTTGCTGACCATTGCCTGGAGGGCGAGGCTCATGCCGAGCAGCGGGAAGTAAGCAAATGTCATCATGCGGCTGAGAACGCCGTAGGCCGCAATCGAGGCATCGGTGTGCGCGCCGCCAAACAGACGTAGAGATACGATTGTCGCGGCTGCACCGGCCGCGATGCCGATGAAGCTGAGACTGCGGGGCGCGCCGAGCGCCATGACGTCGCTCCATGCGGTGCGCCAGTGCGCGGCATCCCGAAATGCGAGCGTCAGCCGTGCCTTGCCGCTGGCCCGGTAGAGCGCGATCACGGCCAGCGCGAGTGCTTGCGCCAGCACTGTCCCCCACGCGGATCCGGCGACGCCAAGCCTGAAGTCGACGATCAGGACGTAGTTGAAGGCGATGTTGGCCAAGGTCACCAGCACGCCAGCAATCGTCATTGCGCCGACGCGTCCCTCGATACGCAGGGAATCGGAATTGATGGACAGCAGGAACAGGAGCGGGGACGCGTAGACTGCGATGCTCAGGAAGTCATAGCCCATCCGTGCAAGTTCAGGCGAGCCGCTGGCCAGATGCAATGTGAGGGGCCAGCCCACCAAGGCGAACAGCCCCATTGCGATCACGCTGATGCAGAGCGAAAGACCATGCGCCCCGGCGAGCAGGCTCCGCGCGTCGCCCGGTGTGTTCGCGCCCAGCAGGCGTCCCATGAGACTGGCCATCCCGCTCGAGACCATCGTCGCGAGCGCAACCAAGAGCATCGAGATCGGAAACACCATGGTGACGGCGGTGAGAGCCTCAGGGCCGACAAAGGCCCCGAGAAACATCGCATCGACCAATGTCTGCAGCCCGCTGACGCTGCTCACCAGGATGATCGGCAGCGCGGTGCGCATGAACGTGGAAGGGATGGGATCGCGCGTGTACGCGTTGTGGCTGTGGGTCATTGGCTCTCTCAGACGATGATCGACCGCTACGCCGCAACGCCGGCGCAAGGTCTGAACGACGCAGATGCGTCCTGAGAGATAAATTAGACCCGGGTAATATACGTTTGTCAATATTACCCGGGTAATAATTTGGCGCGGGAGAGGTTTCGGACCTCAAGGCAGCTTCAGCGAGGTCTCCGCGTTGTACGGCTTGAGCAGCTCGTCGGCGGCCTTCTGGGCGGCGGCGAGCGCCTCCTTCGGCTGCTTCTTGCCGTTGAGGACCAGCATCACCTCGTCCTCCAGCGTCTTGCGCACGGGAACGGTCTTGTAGGTGGCGAACCAGGGCTTTGCGACGTCGAGCTGCTCGACGGCGGTCGTGGCGTCCGGGTTCTTGTTGAGGAAGTCGACCATATCAGGCGTCTTGTAGGCGGCCATGTTGGGGGCGAAATAGCCGGTGGCGCGGCTCCACCAGGCGCTCTTCTCGGGTGAGGTCATCCACTTGATCAGCGTCCAGGCAGCCTTCTGCTTGTCGGCTTCGAGGCCCGCCGGAATGATCAGCGAGGCGCCGCCGATCGGCACGGCGTTGCGGACGTTGCGCGGGATGAAGGCGACCTTGTAGGCGAACTTTGCGTTGTCGCGCACATAGGTCAGCGAGCCCGTCGAGAGCATCATCATCGCGGCATTGCCGGAGATGAAGGAGGTGCTCACGGCGGGACCCGGCGTGGCGCCCGGCGCATGCACCTTGTGCTTGTTGACGAGGTCGCTCCACCAGGTCAGTGCGCCCTGCATCGAAGGCGTGTCGTAATAGACCTCGCCGCCGAACTCCTCATTGTAGTAGCGCCCGCCATTGGTCATGGTGAGCGTTTCCATCATCCAGCCGCAATAGTCATAGGCGCAGGGGATCGCGATACCCCAGCGCGTGACCTTGTCGCCGTCGCGCTTGGTCAGCTTCTTGGCCCAGTCGGTCAGCTCGGCCCAGGTCTGCGGCGGCTTGCTCGGATCGAGGCCGGCTTCCTTGGCCTGGTCTGCATTGATGTAGAGCAGCGGCGTCGAATTGTGGAACGGTACGCCGTAGACCGAGCGGTTGATCACGGCATTGCCTTGGAGGGCCGGGAAGAACTGGCCCAAAAATTGGTCCTTGGTGGTGCCGTCTGCGGCGATCAGGGAATCGAGGTTGGTGAGCTCGTTCTCGATCTGCATGTCGAGCAGGAAGTTGGCCGACATGATCACGGCTGCCGGCGGCTTGCCGGCCTTGATCGAGGCGCGCGTCTTGATCAGCGTGTCGTCATAGGAGCCGGTATAGACGGCGGTGGCCTTGATCGCGGGATGGGTCTCGTTGAACTCCTTGATCAACGTGCCCATGTCGCGGGCGAGCTTGCCGTCGACGGGAACGGGGAAGAACAAGTCGATCTCGGTCGGACCTTCGGCCAGCGCCGGGAAGGCGAGGGCGCCTGCCATGGTACCTGCGATGGCGAGGCCGAGCATGAGCCTGCGGGAAAACATCATCGAAAAATCTCCTATTTGATGCCTGAGGTGACGAAAGAGCTGATGAAGCGCTTCTGGAAGATCAGGAAGGTGATGAGCAGCGGCGCGATCACCATGAGCGTGCCCGCGGCGATGGTGCCCCAGGCCTGGGTGCCTTCCGCCGTCGTGGTGAAGACCGACAGTCCGACCGTGAGCGGCCGCTTATCCGGCGAGTTGATCACCATCAGCGGCCACAGGAAGTCGTTCCAATGGCTGGTCACGGAGATGATCGCGAAGGCGGAAAAGCTCGGCAGCGACAGCGGCACATAGATGTGACGGATGCGCTGGAACATGCTGGCGCCGTCGATCAGGGCCGCGTCTTCCAGCTCGGTCGGAATCGCCTCGAAGGCCTGACGCATCAGGAAGGTGCCGAAGGCCGAGGCGAAGAAAGGCATCATCACGCCGGTGAGCGTGTCGTAGAGGCCGAGCTGCGCCACCAGGCTCAAATTCGGCACGATCAGCAGCACCGGCACCAGCATGAGCTGCATCAGGAACAGATAGAAGATCAGCGTCTTGCCGGCGAAGGCGAGGCGCGCGAACGCAAACCCCGCCAGCGTGATCGTGACGAATTGCACCATCAGAATCCCGGTGCAGATGATCGTGGTGTTGAGGACGTAGCACGGGAAATCGCCGATCTCCCAGGCATCCCTGATGTTGTCGAGCGTCGGCCTCAGGCTCGGCATCAGTTCGGCCATCAGGTTGATGCCGTCAGAGGCGGGGCGCAGCGTCGCCACGCCCATCCACAGGAACGGGATCAGCCAGATGATCGCAAGCAGCACCGTCAGCACGAAGCCGAGCTTCGGCGAGATCTCGCCGCGCGTGGCGAGCGGCGCGTCCTTGAACAGACCATCGAACAGCTTCATGGCCCGCCCTCGCGGTTCGCCATCGTGCGGAAGGAGAGCGCGGTGAGCCCCATCAGCGCGGCGAGCGTCAGCAGCGTCGCTGCAGAGGCCTTGCCGATGTCGTAATGCTCCACTGCCTGCTGGTAGATGTAGAACAGCACGAGGTTGGTCGAGTTGGATGGTCCGCCCTTGGTCATGACGAAGACGTGGTCGACCTGCGTGACCGCATTGAGCGTGGCGATCACCGTGACGAACAGGAAGGTCGGGCGCAGCTCGGGCAGGATGATGTGGCGCAGGCGCTGGTACGGCCCGGCGCCGTCGAGATGGGCGGCCTCCATCACGTCCTCGGGCACCGCCTGAAGTCCGGCGAGGAAGAACAGCATGTAGTAGCCCGCGTTCTTCCAGATCGTGATGATCATGATCGCGTAAAGCGCGATGTCGGAATCGCCGAGCCAGTTCGGCAACACCGGAAGCAGGCTGCCGATGTAATAGTCGAGCAGTCCGACATTGGGCAGGAAGATGAACAGGAACAGCGCGGACGCCGCGACCATCGGGATCAGCACCGGCAGGAACAGGGCTGCGCGCAACGCGCTGGTCACGGCGTTGGTGCGCGCCAGCGCCAGCGCGAACAACAGCGCGAGGGCGATGCTCGGGATCGCCGTGCCGACGGCGTAGATGAGGTTATTCACGACCGCGCCGGTGAAGGCGGGATCCGCAAGCACCGTACTGATGTTGTCGAGGCCGACGAAGCGGACAGGCGCTTTGGGCGTGGCGCGCTGGTAGAGCGCGTCGACGAACACGCGCCCCATCGCGCCGTAGGTGAACAGCGCCAGAAAGACCAGCGACGGGAGTAGCAGCAGATAAGCTGGCAGCGAGGTTTTGAAACCGGTCGTGAACCGCCTCACGATGTGCAGTCGCGGCGGCGCCGAGGCCGCGACCGCGAGAGTCGCGGGTTCAGCGAAGCTCATCTCACCGCGCCGGGAAATTGAGCGCATAGTCGCGGTCGTCCACTCCCGCCGGTGCGGCAAAGGGGAAACGCAGACTGGTGTCGAGGAAGTCGTGGCTGTGCACGACCAGGTTCTCGCCGTCGATCAGCACCACGCCATAGGCTGGCGGCTCGTGGCTCGCCAGATGCGGCGCGTTGGCATCGAGCTCGAACCAGACCTGATGGTTGGTGCCGCGCAGCGTCGAGAACGGGATATTGCCATAGCTGCCGAAGATCGGCCGGTGCACATGGCCGAAGAAAAGGTGACGGATGCGCGAACGATATGGCCCGATCACCTCGGCAAATTCGGCGCTCTGCGCCAGCGCGATCTCGTCCATCGCGAGTACGCCGACGGGGAAGGGCGGATGATGCATGAACACGACGAACGGCGTGTCGGTTGGAGCTGCGGCAAGTGTGCTCGCAAGCCAGCCGAGGCGCTTTGCGCACATCTCGCCGGCATGGCTGGTCTCGTCCAGCGTGTCGAGGAAGACGAACAGGCCGTGCTCGGTGGTCCGCGTCCCCTGCACAAAACCGTTGGGATCGCGCGGCGCAGCCTTCAGCCCGTCGAGGCAGGCGACGCGGCGGTCGTGATTGCCGACCATGGCGATGTAGGGAATTTTTAGCGCGGTCATCGCTTCGGCGAAATTCGCGTAGGACGCGGGCTCGCCCCAATGGGTGAGGTCGCCGGTCACGACCGCGAAGGCGGCATCGGACTGATGCTTGTTGATGTCGGCAATCGCAGCGTCCAGCCGGGCGCGCGGATCGAGGCCATAGAGCTTTTGTCCCGGGCCCGCGAGATGCGTATCGGTGATGTGGATGAATTTGAAGGGCATGGCACGCTGTCGGGCTGTTGGAGGATGGTCGCCTCCGGCAAGACGGCCCGTCAGCCCGTTAGAGCGCGAGTGTTTCAGTTTGATGACAGCGGTTCCTGCGGGCGGGACATGTCCACAACGTCCGCCGCGCGGGATGGATTAGCGGAAGGCGTAATCCACCCGTGAACCAATTAAAAGTGGTGGCGAAGATTGGCCGCGCCTCACGTCCCGCAGAACGTCTGCAACACGCGCTGATCCGGCAGCGGCGGATCGGCGTAGGCGGCGTAGTCCGGCTGGTCCTCGTACGGCTTGGCCAAGACCTTCACCAGCTCCTCGAACGGCGCGTAGTCGTCGTTGTTGACGGCGGCCTGGATCACGGCCTCGACGCGGTGATTGCGCGGGATGAAGACGGGATTGACGGCGTTCATGGCGGTCTGCCGCTCGGCGGCGGTCTGCGGCTCCGCGGCGATACGCTCGCGCCAGCGTTTGGCCCAGTCGTCGAAGGCTGCGGGGTCCATGAACTCTGCGCGCGCGTCGTCAGCAGCCGGATCTCCCGCGGCATCGCCGAGCTTGCGGAAGGTGAGGGTGAAGTCGGCGGTGTTCTTGGCCATCGCATCCAGCAAATCCTGGATCAGCGCCTCGTCGCCGTCGCGCTCCGTGAACAGGCCGACCTTCTTGCGCAGGCCCGCCTGATACGCCTTGCTGAAGATGTCGGGAAACGCACCGAGAATCTCCTGCGCCTGCTCGATCGCCTTGTCCTGCTCCTCGCCGAACAGCGGCAGCAGGCACTCTGCGAGCCGCGTCAGATTCCACAGCGCGATGCGCGGCTGGTTGGCGTAGGCGTAGCGGCCCGTCTCGTCGATCGAGGAAAACACCTGCGCGGGATCGTAGGCGTCCATGAAGGCGCAGGGACCGTAATCGATGGTCTCGCCGGAGATCGAGCTGTTGTCGGTGTTCATCACGCCGTGGATGAAGCCGACCAGCAGCCAGCGCGCGACGAGTTCGGCCTGGCGCGCGACCACGCCGGCGAGCAGCGCGTGATAGGGCCGCTCGGTGCCGAGCAGCTCCGGATAGTGGCGGGCGATGACGTGATCGGCGAGCTGGCGGATCGCGTCGGTGTCGCGGCGAACCGCAAAATACTGGAAGGTGCCGACGCGGATGTGGCTCGCGGCGACGCGGGTCAGCACCGCGCCCGGCAGCGCGGTCTCGCGGATGACGTGCTCGCCGGTGACGACGGCGGCGAGCGAGCGCGTGGTCGGGATGCCCAGCGCGAACATGGCTTCGCTGACAATGTATTCGCGCAAGACCGGCCCGAGCGCGGCGCGGCCATCGCCGCGGCGGGAGAACGGGGTAGGGCCGCTTCCCTTGAGCTGGATGTCGCGGCGGACGCCGTTCCTGTCGATGACCTCGCCGAGCAGGACCGCCCTTCCGTCGCCGAGTTGAGGAACAAACTGCCCGAACTGGTGGCCGGCATAGGCCATGGCGATGGGATCGGCGCCGGCTGGAAGCGTCTTTCCGGCCAGAATCTCGGCGCCCTCCGGCGTCTCCAGCAGGTCGGGATCGAGCCCGAGCTGGACCGCCAGCGGCCGGTTCAGCTTGATCAGCCGGGGGGCTGCGACAGGGGTCGGCGCGACACGGGCGAAGAAAGCGTCCGGCAGCGCCGAATAGGAGTTCTGGAAGGGGAAATGGATCGTCATGGCCTAAAGATAGGCGGGGAATGCCGATCGGCAAAGGCCCGGGCCTTGATTGGGCGAAAATGGGCGGTTCGGGCCCAAAACAGGCCGTTCCCTTGGTTGCCGCCCCCGGCCTCGTCGGGTAAACCCTGCCGCAACTTTGGACCGGCCGTTTCGGCCGTCCGATTCGATCCTCAGACATCATTTTGGGACGACCATGCATCGCTACCGGTCACATACATGCGGCGCGCTCCGCGAGAGCAACATCGGCGAGACGATCCGCCTCTCGGGCTGGGTCCATCGCGTTCGCGACCATGGCGGCGTGCTGTTCATCGACTTGCGCGACCATTACGGCCTGACCCAGTGCGTGGTCGATCCGGACTCGCCGGCGTTCTCGCGGGCCGAAAAATTGCGCTCGGAATTCGTGGTGCGGATGGACGGCAAGGCCCGCCGCCGCCCCGAAGGCACCGACAATGACGATTTGCCGACCGGCAAGATCGAGATCTATGTCAGCGAGATCGAGGTGCTGGGCCCGGCGGGCGACCTGCCGCTGCCGGTGTTCGGCGACCAGGAATATCCCGAGGACATCAGGCTCAAGTATCGCTTCCTCGACCTGCGTCGCGAGAAGCTGCACCAGAACATTATGACGCGCGTCGCGATCATCGACTCCATGCGCAGCCGCATGAAGGGGCAGGGCTTCTTCGAGTTCAACACCCCGATCCTGACCGCATCCTCGCCGGAAGGCGCGCGCGACTTTTTGGTGCCCTCGCGCATCCATCCCGGCAAGTTCTATGCGCTGCCGCAGGCGCCGCAGCAGTACAAGCAGCTGCTGATGATGTCGGGCTTCGACCGCTACTTCCAGATCGCGCCCTGTTTCCGCGACGAGGACCCGCGCGCCGACCGCCTGCCGGGCGAGTTCTACCAGCTCGACGTGGAAATGAGCTTCGTTACGCAAGATGACGTCTTCGCGGCGATGGAGCCCGTGATCACGGGCGTGTTCGAGGAGTTCGCCAAGGGCAAGCCGGTGACGAAGGGCTGGCGCCGGATTCCGTTCGCGGAAGCACTGCGAAAGTACGGCAGCGACAAGCCGGACTTGCGCAACCCCATCGAGATGCAGGACGTATCAGAGCATTTCCGCGGCTCCGGCTTCAAGGTGTTCGCGCGCATGCTCGAAGACCCCAAGAACCAGGTCTGGGCGATCCCGGCGCCGGGCGGCGGCTCGCGCGCGTTCTGCGACCGCATGAATTCCTGGGCGCAGGGCGAGGGCCAGCCGGGCCTTGGCTACATCATGTGGCGTGAGGGCGGCGAGGGCGCCGGACCGCTCGCGAACAACATCGGGCCCGAGCGCACCGCTGCGATCCGCGCGCAGATCGGCGTCAAGGAAGGCGACGCCGCCTTTTTCGTCGCCGGCGATCCCGACAAGTTCTGGAAGTTTTCAGGCCTTGCCCGCAACAAGGTCGGCGAGGAGCTGAACCTCACCGACAAGGAGCGGTTCGAGCTCGCCTGGATCGTCGACTTCCCGATGTACGAGTACAACGAGGACGACAAGAAGATCGACTTCTCGCACAACCCGTTCTCGATGCCGCAGGGCGGCCTTGACGCGCTCAAGGGCCAGGACCCGCTCACGATCAAGGCGTTCCAGTACGACATCACCTGCAACGGCTACGAGATCGCCTCGGGCGGCATCCGCAACCACGTGCCGGAAGCGATGGTGAAGGCGTTCGAGATCGCGGGCTATGGCGAGCAGGAAGTGGTCGAGCGCTTCGGCGGCATGTACCGCGCCTTCCAGTACGGCGCTCCGCCGCATGGCGGCATGGCCGCGGGCGTCGACCGCATCGTCATGCTTCTCTGCGGCACCAACAACCTGCGCGAGATCTCGCTGTTCCCGATGAACCAGCAAGCCATGGACTTGCTGATGGGCGCGCCCTCGGAGGCCACCACCAAGCAGCTCCGCGAGCTGCATGTGCGGGTGAACCTGCCGCAGAAGAGCTGAGCTGCCGCTTCTTTACCTCGCCCCGCTTGCGGGGAGAGGTCGGATCGCATCGTAGATGCGATCCGGGTGAGGGGGGACTCTCCGCGAGTCCAAATTGTCACCGTGATTGTGGAAGCAGCCCCTCACCCCAACCCTCTCCCCGTAAGAACGGGGCGAGGGAGCGCAGCCACGTTCGCGGCTTTCTACAACCCCGTCGACGCCTCGATCCGAAATTGCGCGAGGGCTACGATCGGCTCGTTGCTCAGGAGGTTCATGAGCTGAACCACCGGTACCTTGCCGAGCGGCGTCAGCTTTATGGCGAGCGTCTGGCCCGAGGTTGCGACGAAGCTCGCGAACGCATCCACCGCCGCCCTGATGTCGGGATTGGCGGAAGCGATCTGCTCACCCCTTGCCCTGATCAGCTCGACAATGGTGCTGCGCGCAGCGTCACGGCTGACGTTCTGCATGCGCGCGAACTGCGCCACGACCAGATCGATGGCGCCGTTGTCGCGCAAGGAGAGCTCGATCGCACCGGTCTCGATCTGCGCGGCCTGGCCCATCGCTTGCGCCGGATCAGCTGAGAACACGCCGCGCGGCACGCTGGCGAGCGCGAGGCGGGCCTGCGCCTTGGCGAGATTGCCGAGATCGATGGTGACGGGCGCGAGCGCGAAAGCCCCCGACGCCTCCGTCCAGGCCGCACCGAGATCGAGGTTGATTGCCAGTTTGTCGATGCCGGCCATGGTCAGCGGCAGCTGTGCCGGATTGGTCCGATCGGTCGGGGCGACCATCTTCACGACCAGATTGGCCTTGCTCGGAATCGAGCCGACCAATTGTCCCCAGTTCAGGCTGATCGTGTCGATGGTGACGAGCTGCCGTGTGTTCTTGTAGGGCGTGACCGCGCCCTTGATTTCGGCGCCGTCGAGCGCCCGGAACAGGCCCAGCATCTGATCTGGCGACGGCGCCTGTCCGGGATTGATGAGGCCTGCCGTCCAGCGCAACAGGTGCGTCGGGCTGAGCGACTTGAGTGCGAAGCGCTCCATCTTGATCTGGCCTTGCGGCGTGGGCGCATCGAGGCCCTCGAGCGCAAACTCGCCTTGGTCGTATTTGACGGCATTGAGCCGCGCGGTCCCTTGCGGTGTGCCGAGCGATAGATTGCGAACGCCGACTTTGCCGATCAGCAAGCCTTCATAAACGCCGGCAAATTTCTCAATAATGTCGCGCGCCTGCGCAGGCGTCGGAGGGGCCGACTGATCTTGCGGCAGCGCGGCCAGCATCTCGGCCATCCGGAATTTCGACGGCTTGATTGCGAGATCATCGACCGTGATGCTGTCGATCTGCATGCGCACGCCTTGCGTGGACGTCAGGACATAGGGGCCGGTCGAGATTTGCCTGTAAACCCGGTGGTAGCTGTCGTCATTCGCCTTCTCTGGATCGAAGCTCGCGAGCATGGCGGTCATGTCGAGATCATTCATGACCAGGTTGGACAGCTCGCCCGTGATCTTCTCGGATTTGCCCGGCTGCGGCACCTGCATGGTGAAGGTGAAGCGATCTGCGTTGGTTGCATCGGCCTTGCCGCGGCGCAGGTTGCGGATCTGTAGACCTGAATAGGCCATGTCGCCGATGTTGGACGCGCTCGAGCCGGAATTGGTGGTGGTGGCGATGGTAATGGTCGGCACCAGAATTGAAGACGCCGTGACGCGTCCAAGCTGCTCGAGCCAAAAGCGGTAGAGGTCGACGATAGAGCCCGATGCCCGCGCATCCGGAAGACGAAGCTCGCCGGTGTAGTCCCGTACCGCGGCCTGCGGGATCTTATAGGTGGCTTTGAGCTGCGAGGGACCAACTGCGGTGTCGACCGTGAACTCGATGCCCGATACGTCGATGGTTTCGGCGGAGAAGCGCGCATCGTCGATCTGGCGAACGCCAGCTGCCTTGATGCCGGTGATCCTGGCATTCAACTGCGACTGCGGGCCTGGATCGACCGCGATGTCCTCGATCGTCAGCGTCCGGCTGATCACGTCGAACGCGATCTTGCCGTGGCTCGCCTTGCCGCCCTGGCTGCGGATATGCTCGAACGTCGCCTCGATCTCAGCGGTGGCGCGATGTTTTGCGTAGAGGTTGAAGCCGAACCATCCGCCCGCGGCCAGCACGGCCGCCGCGATCAGGCCGATCAGGATTCGCTTCATTCCTCTGGCTCCAGTTGCCCATTGTGCACCGCGCAACCTGCCATATTCGCAAAGCCTTGTGCGGTCCAGGGAAAGCTATGGTTTTCAAATATTTGAATGCGCGGTCTGTTGATGGGTCCGCAATCGGATGTTGCCACCGGGGCGTGGGCCGTGCTTCATCCCGTTTCCATGACCCGGAATACCGTCCGAACGGGCGGCCGCTCCAAATCATGCATTTTCGAGGCCGGTAACGCGAGGCGAGACACCGCATGTCGTCCTATTCTGATGATCTCCACCAGGCTGCGCTGGCCTATCACCGTCTGCCGCGCCCCGGAAAGCTCGAGATCCAGGCGAGCAAGCCGCTTGCCAACCAGCGCGACCTCGCGCTTGCCTATTCTCCGGGCGTTGCCGCCGCCTGTACCGAGATCGCCAAGAACCCGGCGGAGGCCGCGACGCTGACGATCCGCGCCAATCTGGTTGCCGTGGTCTCGAACGGCACCGCGGTGCTCGGCCTCGGCAATATCGGCCCGCTGGCGTCGAAGCCGGTGATGGAGGGCAAGGCGGTTCTGTTCAAGAAGTTCGCCGGCATCGACGTGTTCGACATCGAGATCGCCGCCGACACCATCGACCGCGTGGTCGAGACGGTGGCGGCGCTGGAGCCGACCTTCGGCGGCATCAATCTCGAGGACATCCGCGGACCGGAATGCTTCGAGATCGAGGCGCAGCTGAAGCAGCGCATGAAGATCCCGGTCTTCCATGATGACCAGCACGGCACCGCGATCATCGTTGCCGCCGCCATCACCAACGGCCTGCGGCTGAACGGCAAGAAGCTGTCGGACGTCAAGATCGTGGCGTCCGGGGCAGGGGCTGCGGCGATCGCGACGCTCAATCTCCTGGTGTCGATGGGCGCGCAACGCAAGAACATCTGGGTCTGCGACATCGACGGCCTCGTGCACGAAGGCCGCAACACCTCGATGGACCGCTGGAAGGCGGTCTATGCGCAGAACACCGACAAGCGCACGCTCGCCGACGTCATCGGCGGCGCCGACATCTTCATCGGCCTCTCTGCACCGGGCGTGCTAAAGCCCGAGATGGCTAAGGCGATGGGCGACAAGCCATTGATCATGGCGCTCGCGAACCCGACGCCGGAGATCATGCCGGAGGAGGCGCGCAAAGCCCGTCCCGACGCCATGATCTGCACCGGGCGCTCCGACTATCCGAACCAGGTCAACAACGTCCTGTGCTTTCCCTTCATCTTCCGCGGCGCGCTCGACGTCGGCGCCATCGCGATCAACGAGGAGATGAAGCACGCCGCGGTCGAGGCCATCGCGCAGCTCGCGCGCGAGGCGCCGTCGGATGCCGTGGCGCAGGGTTTTGATACCGGCGAGACGCAGGGTTTCGGCCCGGGCTCGTTGATCCCGAGCCCGTTCGACCCGCGGCTGATCCTGCGCATCGCGCCGGCCGTTGCGAAGGCCGCGATGGAATCGGGCGTGGCGACGCGCCCCATTACCAATTTCGACGAATACACCGCGCTGCTCGAGCGCTTCGCCTTCCGCTCCGGCCTCGTCATGAAGCCGATGTTCGCGAAGGCCAAGACCCAGCCGGTTCGCGTGATCTATGCCGAAGGCGAAGACGAGCGCGTGCTGCGCGCCACGCAGGTGGTGCTGGAGGAGAAGCTGGCGCAGCCGATCCTGGTCGGCCGTCCGTCGGTGGTGGAGGCCCGCATCAAGCGCTTCGGCCTCTCGATCCGGGCCGGCAAGGATTTCGATCTCATCAATCCCGAGGACGATCCGCGCTACCGCTCCTATGTGCAGTCCTATGTCGAGGTTGCAGGTCGCTGCGGTGTCACGCCGGATGCGGCGCGCACGGTGGTGCGCACCAACAACACCGTGATCGCGGCGCTCGCGGTGGTGCGCGGGGAGGCGGATGCCATGCTCTGCGGCGTCGAGGGCCGCTACATGAGCCATCTGCGCCATGTCCGCGAGATCGTCGGCTTCTCGCCCGGCATCAGCGACTATGCGGCGCTGGCGCTGCTGATCACCAGCAAGGGTGCCTTTTTCATCGCCGACACGCAAGTTCGGCCCAATCCGAGCGCGGAGGAGCTTGCCGAGATCGCTTCGCTGGCGGCAGTCCACGTCCAGCGTTTCAACATCAAGCCGAAGATCGCCTTCGTCTCGCATTCCGATTTCGGCAGCTACGACACCGAATCCTCGCGCAAGATGCGCCGGGCGACCCAACTCGTGAAGGAGAAGCATCCGGAGATCGAGGCCGACGGCGAGATGCAGGGCGACACCGCGCTCTCCGCCGCGGCGCGCAGGATGGTGCTGCCGCACTCCAAGCTTGAGGGCGAGGCCAACATCCTGATCATGCCGAGCCTCGATACCGCCAACGTCGCCTATCAGATGATCAAGTCGCTGGCGGACGCGCTCCCTGTCGGCCCGATCCTGATCGGTCCGGCCCGGCCCGCGCACATCCTCACCCCGTCGGTTACGGCCCGCGGCATCCTCAACATGACCGCGGTCGCCGTGGTGGAAGCACAGGAGCGCGCGGCACGACAGCAGCCGGCGTTGTTCACGTAGCTGCTCTTACGGGCCTCCGTCGTTCGGACAGTCGATCCTCCCGTGAACTCCTCATGCCCGGGCTTGTCCCGGGCATCCACGTTCTTCGTACAGCTGGGCAAGGCGTGGATGGCCGGGACAAGCCCGGCCACGACGTTGAGGGCGTGGAAGGAGAGCTCGGTTCGATTCCGCTAGGGAGCGCCACAGCACAGCGCGCTGCACACTTTGAATTGCCTGTAGTTCTCCATTTCCCCGTTTGAAAAGCTCAGACGGACTCTTCATAATCACCTGAAGCATCCCGCGCTCAAAGCTTTGCCAAGAGGCCGACCATGCCAGCGTTCGTGACTTTCGGGCGAATTCTGTTCGCCGTGCTGTTCATCTACACCGGCGCGACGAAGCTGTTCGCGATCCAGGCGACGGCCGATTTCATCGCCACCAAGGTCGTGGTGCCCGACATGATCGCGCCTTACGCCAAGCAGATCGAGACGGCGACCGCCATGACCACGCCGCAGCTGCTGGCGATCGCGGTCGGCGCGCTGGAGATCATCGCGGGGGTGATGATCGCGCTGAATTTCGGTGCGCGCTTGTTCGCGATGTTGCTGATCATCTACGTCGCCGTCGCAACCGTGCTGTTCTACGATTTCTGGAACCAGGTGCCGCCCGAGAACGGCAAGGTGCTGGTCGACGCGCTGAAGAACCTGTCCATCATCGGTGCGCTGTTCATGATCATGGGCTACGGCCGTGCCACGCGCCCGGCCGAGACGGCCTACGGCGACGTCTAGACCGAACTTCCCCTTGAGTAGCGACGTAAGCATTTGAGCTGGCGTGTAATTCCAGCGGGCGTGACGGCGCGTCTGCCTACATTATGGGGCGATAGGAATGCCGAGCCGATTGAAGACGTCTTGTTGTAGTGGGGTTGGACTTGTGAGCATAGCGGCCGGGGCGTCCTGACCGATGCGAACGATGTTGCGTGTGAGCGTGGCGAGATCCTGCAACAGCGTTCGAAAGCTGTGCACGGGCCGGCCATCGTGGGTGTGCTTGCGATTAGCCTTGGTTCTGGCCGCGGCCGAGACTCTGGCCTTGGCGACGGGCGAGACGCGCGCGGCGTCGGCGGCCTCGCGGTCGTGATCGTCGAACAGGATCGGGGCCAGCGCGCGGCGCATGTGCCAGACGATGTAATAAGCGAGCATGCAGAGGAAGACGTGGGCGCGCACGCGGCCAGCGAGGCGATGGTGGATCGGGCGCACCTCCAGTTCGACGGTCTTGATGGTGCGGAAGGCGCGTTCGACCTGGGCCAGGCTCTTGTAGGCACGCACCGTGGCGGCGGTGTCGAGGTTCTCGGCCGGCACGTTGGTCCGTAGCACATAGAAGCCGTCGAGCGACGCTTCGTTGGCGATGGCATCCTCGATCCGACTGAAGTCGAACGAAGTGTCGGTGATGGCGAGGTGGAAGTGCTTGGCCATCTTACGCTTGCCCAGCACGGCGCCGACCTTCAGACCGATCTCATCCTCGCCGCGCAAGGGGTTGCGCTGACGCTGCACGGCGGCCTTGACGCGGGCGAGATCCTTCTCGGTCGCCGCCAGCAACTCGCCGCGCTTGCGCCGACGCTCGTCGGCCAGATCCGGGTTGCGGCACACGATCAGGCGCTCGCCGGGGAAGTCGGGGGACGTGATCTCGGCCATATCGCGATCGTCGAACAGCGACAATTGCAGCGGGCCGCCGTCCTCGGCGAGCTTGCGGATCGCCGGCGCCCGCAGAGCGGTGATCCAATCGAGCCCGGCCGGCATCAGATCGGCTTCGATACGGGCGCTGGTGATCATGCCGCGATCGCCGACCAGTACCACACGCGACAGCTTGAAGCGGGCCTTCAGTTTGTCGACTTGCGCGGCCAGCGTGCTCGGGTCGGCGGTGTTACCTTCGAACACCTCCACCGCCACCGGGCAGCCGTCGGCGGCGCACAGCAAGCCGAACACGATCTGCAGCTTGTCGGAACGACCGTCGCGGCTGTAACCATGCCGCGCCAATTCGCAATGTCGCCCCTCCAGATAGCTGGAGGTGAGATCGTAGAGCACCAGCGAGCCGTCATGCAGATGGCGCTTGGCGAGCGTCGCCTCGATCCCCGGTTGGGCCGTGCCGAGCAGGTCGAGCGCTTCGTAAAGCTCGTCCTCGTCGACGGCGCTGAGATCGAGCAGTTCGCCCAGCGAATGCGCCGCCGTCGCCTCGCTGAGCTGGCGCGCCGTGGCCAGCTTGGCGGCCGGTTCGATCACCCGTGCCACGATCAAGGCCAAAGCCAGCCTGGCCAACCGTCTGGGCTTGTCCGGGACAAGGCGATGCAGTCCGAGCTGGCGCGCCATGCCGAGCACCGCGGCCACGTGGCCGTGCGGCAGCGAGCGCTCGATCCGCAGTTGCTCGGCCGGCGAGACCAGCTCCTCGCCTTTCAGGACGCGGCGCAGCGCATCGATCTTCTCATCCGGCCAATGCGACAGGTTGGCCAGCGTGCGCGACTTGATCTTGTCGCCCTCGCGATAGCTCTCGCGCAACAGGATCGCGGGCGGTGAGTTGCGGTTGGGAATGCGGGCGACGAACATGCTGGAATCGAATCACGGAAACCTGCCATTCGCAAGCCAAAAATCATCATTTACATGCCTACAAAATCAGCCCGATCCAAACTTCTCAAATCCTCTCAACGCTCTAACAAAAATCCCGAGGGGAAGTTCGGTCTAGAGTTCCGCAGGTGCCGCTCAAAGCATCCTGGCCGGCAGGGCCATTCTACTTTGCATGGGGTTGTTTTCGATAATTTTGCGAGGCGGGTGGGGTAGGCCGGCGAGGCGCTAACCGGTCCTGCGCCACGGCGTTACGGTGACGTCATGCGCCGCGTCGAGCACGAATGGCGCGCCCGGCTTCATCCCGTGTTCGGCGAGCACCTCATGCGGCGTCCGCGCCGGCACGCCGACAAAACAGCCTTCGCCGCCGGGCAGCCGCAGATGCGGGGCTTCCGACAGCCAGAATGTGTCGTAACGGTCCATGAACATGTCGAACACGACGGGGCCGCCGATGATCGCGACCGTGCCGGAGGCGACGTCGGCAAAGGCGCAGGCCTCCTCGAAGCTCGCATGGTCGGGATTCCACAGCGTCGCGTTGGGCAGCTCCGGATCAACGGTGAGGGTTTTGATCTTGCGGGTCGTGACCAGCCGCTTGCGCTTCGGCGAGTTGGGCTGCTGCTCGTGCGAATGCCGGCCGTGCACGATCAATGCAGCGCGCTCGAGCGCTTGCTCGAAGAACAGCTTGTCACCCTCGAATTTCAGGCTGCCGGGCATGACATGCGTCGCGTCGGCGAGCATGCCGTCCGCGGAGACGATGACGTAGCCTTCGATACGAAAGGACAATGGCGCGGCTATTCGGAGACCGTCGTCACGACGCTGTTGACCGGCCGGTTGCTCACCGTCGGCAGCTTGACGTCCTTGAGCAGCTCCTGGTCATACTCGGGCAGCGTTGACGCCGGGAACTTGGCACGCATCGCCACCACCTTGTACCCGCCGGCCTTCATGCGCTTGAGGAGCTCGGGCAGGGCTTCCGCGGTGTGCTTCTGGAAGTCGTGCATCAGGATGATGCCCTTGCCCTTGCCGTCGAGCTTCTTCATCACGGTCTCGATCACCTTCTCGGGCTTGGAGGCCTTGAAGTCGAAGGAATCGATGTCGCACGAGAAAATCGCGATGTTCCGGTTACCGAGATAAGTGACCATCTCCGGCGGATGCTGGAGCGCGGGGAAGCGGAAGAACGGCGAGGGTGAGATGCCGCCAAGCGCCCACTTCACCGCCGAAAAGCCCTTCTCGATCTCTTCCTTGCGCTGCTGCTCGGTGAGCTTCTTGTTGTTGAGGTTGGCGTGCGACCAGGTGTGAGCGCCCACCGTGTGGCCGGCCGCGTAGACCTGCTTCAGGATCTCCGGCTCATAGGTCGCGTGCTTGCCGATGGAGAAGAAGATGCCGGTGGTGCATTCATCGGCGAGCGCCTTCAGCACCGCGGGCGTGTTCTTCGGCCAAGGGCCATCGTCGAAGGTCAGGACCACCTCATGGTCGCGCAGGAAGTCGAGCTCCTTGAAGTGCTCGAAGCCGAAGCCCGGACCGCCTGTGGTATCGATCTCGACGGTGCGGGCGACCCCGAGTGCACCCGGCGTGTTGCAGGCTGCGCGGGCGGGCTGCGGCGCCTGCTGCGGCGCGGTCGGTTTTGTGGCGGCTTGCGGTGCGGGTGCTGCTGCGGGCGCTGGAGCTGCCGTCGTCGCAGCCGGTGCTGCCTGCGTCGCGGCTGAGGGTTTCGTGGCCGGGGTCTGCGACCATGCCGCGCCTGTCATCGCCAGAGACATCGCGCCTGCCAAAATGAGTCCTGCCGCCACACGCATGGTGTTGTCCTCGAGATTGATCCCGTTGTTCCGCCGTGGCTTTTCGCTTCCGGCAAAACCTGTCCTGCCCCAGATAGCCTAGCCTAGATGGTGGGCCATCGCCATTGCAACGGCTGTTTGGCACTCCGCCACAATTGTGCCCAAGCGTGTTGGGAGGCGGCGCGTCAACTATCGGCCAAAGCCTTGGCGACCGCCATCTTGATCCGTGTGTCGGTTGGCTCGACGGCGGAGGCAAATACCTCGGCGACATAGCCGTCGCAGCCAATCAGGTATTTGTGGAAGTTCCAGCGCGGAACCTCCCGAGGCCGTGCGTCGGCCGCCCATTTGTAGAAGGGATGCGCCATCGGCCCGACCACGATCGCCTTGGCCGCGATCGGGAAGGTAACGCCGTATTGGTGGTGCGCGGTCTCCGAAATCTCGCTGGTGCCGCCGGGCTCCTGGCTGCCGAAATCGTTGGAGGGCACGCCGATAACGGTGAACCCGCGCTCGCGAAACTCGCTCCAGAGTTCTTGCAGCCCCGCATATTGCGGGGTGTAGCCGCAGAGCGAAGCGGTGTTCACGACCAGCAGCGGTTTGCCGGTGAAGGCGGCGAGGCGGATGTCGTCGCCGGACAATGCGGGGAAGGAGAAGGCGTAGGCCGAGATTCGGCTCATCCCGCCATCGGCCAATGCACGCGTTGCTGATGCGGCCGTCGCGACAAGCGCCGCGGTGAGCACGGTCCTGCGGTTCAGCATGGCGGCGTCCCCCGAAATGATCCGGGACGCACTTTACGCCGCCGATGCGATCGGCCTGCTCAACACCGCGTTATCTGACGCGGTGAACCGTTCAGTACAGGCGCACGATGAAGTCGGTGCCTTCGCCGGTCTCGCCCTGGTTGATGCCTTGATCGGAGATGATGATCGAGCTGCCGCTGGTGAGCATTTCGTTGATCTTCGCCATGGTGTCGGCGGGGATCGAGACGCGGTCAAGCGCCTCGGCCGGGCTATCCGGGGTGACCACGGGCTTTGCGGCGACCGGGATCACGGCGGCACCACGCTGGCGGCGCGTCATGCGGCCGTCGTCCTCTCGGGCGGCGGATCGTATCGACACGGGCAGCGACACCACCGACCAATGCAGCGCATTGGTGTCGGTCTTGTCGACCTCGGCGGTGAAGACGTGCGTGCCAAGCGGCCGGTCGCTCGCGGCGATCGTGATGGGCACTTCGAACAGCGGCGAAAAATTCTGTCGCACGTAGAGCTTGGAATCCTTGCGGCTGATGAAGACCGCGATCTGGCCGGCCCGCTTCGGCGCCTCCGGCTTTGCGGCGGGCGCGGGATCGGCGACCCGGCTCTCGTCCTTCTTCGCATCCGGCGAGGCGGCCGGCGTTGTGGCCGTAACAGTTGTGTCGGGCTTCTTTGCGGTGTCGGCAGCCTCAGTCTTGGCCGACTCCGCTTTCGCGGGCTCGGGCTTTGCAGTTTCGACCTTGGCGGCTTCGATCTTGTCGGCGGGCTTGTCTTCGGTCGTCGCCGTCTTGGGCGCTTCCGCGCCCTCGGCGGGCTTCGCCGCTGCGTCAGCGGCAGGTGCGGCGGCTTCCTCGCGCGCCGACGCGTTGCCGGTCGTCACATCCGACATCACGGCGTGTCCGACCGACGAGCGCAGCTCGAGCACGGCGTCCGCGCTGGCGGTCTTGGTCTCGACCGGCTTTGCTTCAGCGACCTCGCCGTCGACCGCGCCCTTGTCTGCCTTTTCGCCAACGGTCGTCGTCGGTTGGAGGCTCGCCGCAGGCTGCGGCGGGACGCGCACGGAGGCGAGCAGGGGATGCGAGAAGTTTTGCGGAGTCATCTGGCCGGGCGTGACGACGACGCGCGCGCCCATCCTGGTCCAGTTCCACATCTTCACGGCGAACGCCATCGGCATGCGGATGCAGCCGTGCGAGGCCGGATAGCCAGGCAGCATACCGGCATGCATGGCGACGCCGGACCAGGTGATCCGCTGCATGTACGGCATCGGCGCGCCGCTATAGATGTTGGAGTGGTGGAATTTGTGCTTCTGGATGATGCTGAACACACCCATCGGTGTCGAATGGCCCTTCATGCCGGTCGACACCGGGGCTTCTGCGAACACACCGTTGGTGTCGTAGACGGTGACCTTCTGCCGATCGATCGAGACGACAATGACAAGCGGCCCTTGCGGCTTCGTGCCGTTTTCCTTCTCGGCGACGACGTCCTTCTTGCCGGCTGCGCCGCGCTTCTGCGGCTTCTGCCGCGGTATTTCGGGCTGCCGCTCCTGCCGGCCGTAGGAGGACCCGTCGGAATAATCCGTCCAATAATAAAACGCTGCTTCCGCCTGGCTGGCCGTGCCGATCGCACCCGCCGCCGTCAAAATGGCGACCTGCCACAGCCGCGCCGGCTTGGCAGAAAAACCAGACCCGTTCACGCTATTCATCCTCGAATCCATAATCCAAATCAGATGTTAGTCTCTCAGAGGGGATACGCGTTCACCGGCACTGCAGTTCAGCCGTCAGCTACATTTGTCCAAACCGTAGCAAAAAAGCCTCACGGAGCGGTAAACGGCGGCCGCGGCGGCTTGCCCGTCGCCCTCCTGACCCGCTATCGCATGCCTACATTGTGGGGACTTATTACCGGAGAACTTCATGTCATCTCGTTTCCCCGCTCTTTCCGGCATCCGCTTGAAAGGCTTCGCTTTATTCCTCCTGCTGCTGGTCTTGCCGGCGGCGTCCGCCTCAGCCGCCGACGAGCCGGATCTGATTTTCCGCCGCTCCACCGTGTTCAAATTGATGAGCCCGAATGACAAGCTCGCGACCTATGGCCTCGACGATCCCGAGGTCGAGGGTGTGGCGTGTCATTTCACGGTGCCGGAAAAGGGCGGCTTCAAGGGCTGGCTCGGCCTTGCCGAGGAGGTCTCGGACGTCTCGCTTGCCTGCCGTCAGGTCGGACCCATCAAGTTCAAGGACAAGATGGAGCAGGGCGACGACATGTTCCGGCGGCGCCGCTCGCTGTTCTTCAAGAAGATGCAGATCGTGCGCGGCTGCGACGCCAAGCGCAACGTGCTGGTCTACATGGTCTATTCGGACAGGCTGATCGAGGGCTCGCCGAAGAACTCGACCTCGACCGTGCCGATCATGCCGTGGGGTGCGGCTGACGCAAACGTCCAGAAGTGCGGCGACTTCTTCACTCAGTGACGCGCTCGCGGCTGATGCGCGGTTTGGCAAGATGCGAGCCGGTCAGCCGCACGAACGCCTGCGGCGCGGCCTCAAGGCCGCGGCTCGATTGCAGCGTCATTTCGCCGGGCGAGCTGGCGCGGCTGCGAATGGGTCGTTGATCTCCGCGGTCCGTCCGTTGGTCCGCGTCGCGCGCCGTTGCGCGATCTCCCGCCATCATGATGGCCATCCCTCAAATGAACGCGCCCGGTAGTGCTCCGGACTTTTCGTTTCGATGGCTTGGGTCGCAGCCGACACGCCCCCGGTTCGACAGGACCAGCCTCGTTTGGGCTCTCTTCAGCAGAAAAACGTAAAATGCATGTGAAGTGTGGAAGGCGCGAATGTGACGGCGCCTGCGCGCGGTACGTTTCCGAGCTCTAACGGAGCTTGCCAGGGCGCTTTGAGCCGCGGCGCGACCCATCTGAAACAATTGGGGTTTTCCGCCGAATGTGTCGTCGCGCCGAACGCGACGAAACAATTCTCACGAACACGAAACCATTTTCGGCGTTTGGCGCATCACGGAAGAAACCGCCCATGGTTATCAGGTTCACAACGACGACGGCGGCATCGCCGGCCACGGAACCTGGAGAGACATCGATGCGCGCGCTCAGCTTCGTCCTAGCTTTCGGCTTCGTGCTCGCCGGTTCCTCGTTCGCAGGATCGCCCGACGGCAATCTGCCCGGCGTCGGCACCTTCCAGTACAGCGGCTCGCCGGCCACCACCACGGCGCCGCAGGCGATCGTGGTCGCCGCGCGCTTCTGATCGCAACAAGAAAATCAGCCGGTAAAGGCCATCATGCTTGTTCGTCTCTGCGTTGCAACGTTCATTTCCCTTCTGACGATCAGTTCCGTCCAGGCGCAGGTGCGCTCTCCCTCCAGATTACCTGATCCCCGCACCGAGTTCGTGAGGCAATGCGCGCCGCGCATGCTCGGGCGCTGGGAGCATCCGGAAGAGGTCTGCGGCTGCCTGCACGATCATGCTGCCGCCGTCGTCGAGGATCGCGATCTCCGTGAGGCTTTGCTGCGCGGCATCAGCGAGACCGGGGTGCCGACGATCGAGACCGACTGGGTGCCGGCCGCAAAGCAGACCGAAATCGGCCCGACCTTCACCAAGATCGCCAAGCCGACCTTGCAGTGCATGTTCGATCCGGCGAAGTAGCGCTCATCGCTTTGATTTCGGACCGAACCGCGGCACGCAGGTGCTCGTCCGCGAGACGCCCTTGTCGGTCATCTTGGCGCCGCGCACTTCCTTGACCTGTCCGGCGGGACAAGTTCCGTCATCCACTTGCACACGCTGGCCGAGCTTGAGATCGACGATGTCCTGTTCGCGTCCGACGGTGCCTGCCTGGGCTGTCGTGGCGAGCGCGATGGAGATGAGGAGCGAGAGGCAAGTCGCGCGGCGCAGCAGCATGGTGTGAGGTCCCAGCATCGATGCCCCAGTGTAGGGAGCGGCACGCGATTCTGATAGTGAGGCATCGTCACGCCCGCCGGGCAGATTTGCCCTTCGCACGCAAGGCGGCGCGCGATTCCCGCGCGAGCCGCTCGGCGGATGCCACAAGCTGCGGAACTGCGTGCCCCGAAAATCCCAGCACGAAACCGGGCAGGGGACGTGCGCGCGAATAGGTGTCGGCCAGCAGCCAGCCTTCCGCGCCGGCTGCCTGCTTGGCTTCGGCGGCAACCGACAGATCGACCGACGGGTCGAATCTGGCGACCAGATGCAGGCCCTGTGACGGCACCGGCACGGACAGCGCGCCACCCGATGCCGCTTCCAGCGTTTCAGCCAGGGCGTCGCGCGCCTCGCGATAGAGTTTTCGCACGCGCTTCAGGTTCGCGGCGAACGCGCCGGAATTGAGCATGTCGGCCACCGCGCCTTCCATCAGCGTGCCGGGAAAGCGGTCGAGCGCGGCACGCGCGGCCGTCACGTCCGCGATCAAGCGGTCGGGCATTGCGCAATAGCCGATGCGCAGGCCCGGAAACAGCGTCTTGGCGAACGTGCCCATGTAGATCACCCGCTGGAGGCGATCAATGCCGGCGAGTGACATCAGCGGAGCGCCGTCATAGCGGAACTCGCTGTCGTAATCGTCCTCCAGCACGAAGGCGCCGGCGGTCTTGGCCCAATCCAGAAGCTCGAGCCGTCGCGGCATCGACATCTGCACGCCCAACGGAAATTGATGCGACGGCGTCACATAGGCTGCGCGCGCCGATGGCGCGGCAGTACGACCCTTGGCAACACGCATCCCATGCTCGTCGACGGCAACGGGTACCGCACGATAGCCGCAATGCGCGATGGTCTTGCGTGCGGCGGGATAGCCAGGATCCTCGCACCAGACCTGGTCATGGGGCTTGAGGATTGCACTGAGCACGATGCGGAGCGCGTGCAGCGTGCCTGACGTCAGCATGATCTGGTCGGGATCACAGCGCAGGCCCCGCGCTGACAGCAGATGATCGGCGATCGCCGCGCGCAGTTCGCGGCTGCCGCGGGGATCGCCGTAGTGGAGATGTTCGGCACCGAACGCGCGCATGCGCCGGCCGACGAAGGCGCGAAAGCGCTGCAGGGCGCGCTCGTCGATATGGGTACAGCCGAGCGAGAACGCGCCCTGCGTGGGCGACTCGACGATTGCTATCGGCTTCTTGGGCCCGGTGGCCCGTGCAGGGATTCGTGCGGCAACGAAGGTGCCGGAGCCGACGATCGCTTCCGCAAAGCCATCGGCGATCAGGCGTTCGTAGGCGGTGACGATGGCGTTGCGTCGGAACCCCGTCTGCTTGGCCAGCGTCCGCGAGGGCGGCAACGGTTCGCCGGGCTTCATCAGACCGCCGACGATCATCTCGCACAGCGCCTGGTACAGCCGGTGCGCGGCGGAGGCGCCATCCGTGATGTGCGGGCCGGTGAGGTCCAGCGGTAGCTCGGCCTTGGCCGGCGAGGGGACAAAATTGGTCGGAATCTTTTGCATGGAATTGGCACTATCGCAGACCAAATCCACCGCTACAACTGCTCTGGAATTCTTCCAATCCCGACAGGAGCAGCCGTGAGCCAAGCTGAGACTTCAAATTCTTATCCGACGTCAGCGCGCAGCCAGGTGAAGCGCCGTCACGACCGCGGCTTCTACGATCACGACACGGTTCATCGCATCCTCGATGCCACGATGCTCTGCCACGTCTCCTATGTGATCGACGGTCAGCCCTATTGCACGCCGACTTTCTTCTGGCGCGAGGGGACCAAGCTGTACTGGCATGGCTCGAGCGCGAGCCGGATGCTGCGCAATCAGACCAAGGGCGAGCGGGTGTGCCTGACGGTCGCTCATCTCGACAGCCTGGTGCTGGCGCGCTGTGGCTTCAATCACTCCGCCGACTACCGCGCCGTGATGGCGTTCGGCACCGCCCATCTTGTCACCGATCCCGAAGAGAAAGAGCGCGCGGTGATCGCGATGGTCGACCGCTTCTTCCCGGATCGCACCGCTGGCCTGCGCCAGAGCAACACGCAGGAGATCAAGGCGACCTCCTTCATCGCGATGGAGATCGAGGAAGCCTCCGCAAAAGTCCGCGCCAAGGGTGTTGCCGACGATGATGAGGACTACGCGTTGCCGATCTACGCCGAACGCATTCCGGTGCGCACCGTGCTCGGCGCGCCGGAACCGTGTCCGCGCCTGCTCGACGGCGTGACGCGGCCTGTGACGCTGGATGGCTATTCCGAAGGCCGCCTGCTCGAAGATGCATTGCGGGATGCCTATTTTGCAGAGTACCCGAACGGCTGAAATCGGCTAGCTTGCGCTCCTTCGATGATCTGAATGCCCGATTGGAGTAGCCTGATGAATGCCGACACGCAGCAGAGGATTCTTGACGCCGTTGACGCCGGCTTCGAAGCCCAGCTTGCGACCACAAGCGATTTCGTCGCGATCCCCTCGACCCGCGGCGCGGAGGGACCGTGCCAGGACATGATCGGCGACCTCCTGCGCGAACGCGGCTACGAGGTCGACGATTGGCACATCAATGTCGACGATCTCAAGGATTTGCGCGGCTTCGGGCCGATCGAGCACGATTTCTCCAAGGCGCGCTCGGTGGTCGGGACCTACCGTCCTCAAACCAATGGCGGCAAATCGCTGATCCTCCAGGGCCATTGCGACGTCGTGCCGGCGGGGCCGCTGGAATTGTGGGACACGCCGCCGTTCTCGCCCGTCATCAAGGACGGCAAGATGTTCGGCCGCGGCGCCTGCGACATGAAGTCCGGCACCATCGGCGCGCTCTCAGCGCTGGATGCGATCAAGGCCGCGGGCTTCAGGCCGACGGCACGGATTCACTTCCAGTCGGTGATCGAGGAGGAAAGCACCGGCGTCGGCGCCCTCTCGACGCTGCAGCGTGGCTATCGTGCCGATGCCTGCTTCATCCCCGAGCCGACCGGCGGCAAGATGGTGCGCTCCCAGGTCGGGGTGATCTGGTTTCGCCTGCGCGTGAAGGGCCATCCGACCCATGTCGCGTTTGCGGGTTCAGGCGCCAATGCGATCATGGCGGCGTATCATTTGATCCAGTCGATCCAGAAGCTCGAGATCGAATGGAACGAGCGCGCGAAAGCAGATCGTCATTTCAAGACGCTCAACCACCCCATCAATTTCAATCCCGGCATCATCAAGGGCGGCGACTGGGCCTCCAGCGTGCCGGCCTGGTGCGATGTCGATTGCCGCATCGCGATCCTGCCGGGCTGGTCGGTGGCCGATCACCAGAAGGAGATTCTGGCTTGCGTCGCCGCCGCCGCGCGCAACCATCGCTTCCTCGCCAACAATCCGCCCGAGATCGAATGGTCGGGCTTCCTGTCGGACGGCTATGAACTGACCGACGCCGCCGCGCCGGAAGCCGCGTTCGGCAAAGCCTTCAACGCCGTCTATGGCGGCGCGGTCGACGATCTCGTCTTCACCGCGCTCACCGACACGCGCTTCTACGGCCTCAACTACGGCATCCCCAGCCTCTGCTTCGGCGCGAGCGGCGGCGAGATGCACGGCTTCAACGAATTCGTCGACCTGGAGTCGCTGAAGAAGTCGACCAAGGCGATGGCGCTGTTCATTGCGGAATGGTGCGGGGTGGAGAAGGAGTAGCCTCTTGCTCCGGCATCAAAGGCGCGCTTGCGCCGTGCCCGCTTGCGCCGTGCCCACCAACCTTCCTCGGTTCGGAAACATCCGGTGGACACGCTTCGCTTTGCCCACCCGACTTCTGGAATTGGGGCGACCGTTGCCCGAAACACGGGCGCAACCAGATACTTTAAGCTTAAAATAAAGACTAGGCCGGACGCCCGGCCGGTGGCAGACTGGCCCCCAATCTCAGGCCGAGTCCTCGGGAGTAACGATGCGCGATTGGGACGATGCTTACGCCAATTCGGCCCATGTGCCGGGCTCCGACAAGCTGCCGGCGCTGTGGGCGGAGCGGGCGGCGGCCTATCGCGCCGGGCTGAAGGATTTCCGTCCCGACATCGCCTATGGCCCCGGCGAGCGCCAGCGCCTCGACCTGATCCTGCCTGACGGCGACAGCAAGGGCGTCATCGTCTTCGTCCACGGCGGCTACTGGATGCGCTTCGACAAGTCACACTGGACCGATCTCGCCGAAGGCGCGCGCCATCATGGCTGGACGGTCGCGCTGCCGAGCTACACCCTGACGCCGGCCGCGCGCATCTCCGACATCACCGCCGAAATCACGGCCGCGATCGCCGAGGCGGCTGCGCTCGTGTCCGGACCGATCCGGCTCGCCGGCCACTCCGCCGGCGGCCATCTCGTCACGCGCATGCTGTGCGATGACAGTCGGCTCGAGCCCGCTGTCTACAACCGCATCACCGGCACACTCTCGATCAGCGGCCTGCACGATCTGCGGCCGCTGCTGAAGACGAAGATGAATGAGACGCTGCGCATGACCATGGAGGAGGCGACGCTCGAAAGCGCGGCGCTGCATCTGCCGCGTGGGCCCGCGCCGGTCACCGCCTGGGTCGGCGGCGGCGAGCGGCCCGAATTCATCCGCCAGTCCGATCTGATGGCCAATGTCTGGACCGGCTTCGATGTGACGACGCGTCTGGTCGTCGAGCCCGCGCTGAACCATTTCACTGTGATCGACGGGTTGAAGGATCCGTCGTCTCAGATCACCGCGCGCCTGATCGGTCTCGACTGACGAGGGCAAAAGGGATGATCGATCGAGAGGGGCAATCATGACGTCCAGCGATTACGATCCCACCAGCGAAGGCGCCGAGACCGATTTCGCCCGGAGCATGTCGTACGGCGACTATCTGGCGCTGGATGCGATCCTCGGCGCGCAGCATCCGCTCTCCGAAGCGCATGACGAGATGCTGTTCATCATCCAGCATCAGACCACCGAGCTGTGGATGCGGCTGGCCATCCACGAGCTCAGCGCCGCCCGCCGCGCCATCGCGCATGACGAGGTGCAGCCAGCGATGAAGATGCTGGCGCGGGTGTCGCGCATCTTCGAGCAGCTCAACGGCGCCTGGGACGTGCTGCGCACCATGACGCCCAGCGAATATACGCGCTTTCGCTCGCAACTCGGGCAATCCTCGGGCTTCCAGTCGCGCCAGTACCGGCTGATCGAATATCTGCTCGGCAACCGCAATCACGCCATGCTGAAGCCGCACGCGCACGACGCCGAGGTGACGAAGCTGCTGGAAGCCGAGCTTGCGACGCCGAGCCTCTATGACGAGGTGCTGCGGCTCGTCGACCGCAACGGGCTCACTATGCCGGCGGCGGTGCTGGCGCGCGACGTTCGCGAGACTCACAGTTTCAACGAAGGTGTGCTTCAGGCTTGGCGCTGCGTCTACGAGGCGCCCGAGACGCACTGGATGCTCTATGAGCTCGCCGAGAAGCTGGTCGATTTCGAGGATTATTTCCGGCGCTGGCGCTTCAACCACGTGACGACGGTCGAGCGCGTCATCGGCTTCAAGCGCGGCACCGGCGGCACCGGCGGCGTCAGCTATCTCAAGCGCATGCTGGAGATCGAGCTGTTCCCCGAACTCTGGCGCGTTCGCACCATCCTCTAGAGATGCCCAAAGAGATGTCCACTTCCGAGTCGAAACTGCGCGTCTATGACGACACCAAGTCGCTATTCCATCTGCCTGACGGCGTGATCTATCTCGACGGCAACTCGCTCGGCGCGCTGCCACGGGGCGTCGCCGAGCGCGTCAATCGTGTCATCACGGCCGAGTGGGGCGATGAGTTGATCCGCGCCTGGAATACCGCGGGCTGGTACGTGCAGCCGCGCCGCGTCGGCGACCGCATCGCGCGGCTGATCGGTGCAGAGGCCGGCTCGGTGATGATGGGCGACACGCTGTCGCTGAAAGTCTATCAGGCGCTCGCCGCCGCACTCGACATGAACGGGCAGCGCAAGGTCATCCTGTCGGACACCGGCAATTTCCCGACCGACCTCTACATGGCCGAAGGCCTGATTGCGACGCTCGGACGCGGCCATCAATTGCGCCTGGTAGCGCCGGAGGAGATCGAGGCCGCGCTGTCGGGGGAGATCGCGGTCCTCTACATCACGGAGGTCGACTACCGCACCGGCCGCCGCCACGACATGGCGAGGCTCACGGCGAAGGCGCATGCGCTCGGCATCGTCACCGTCTGGGACCTCGCGCATTCGGCCGGTGCGCTGCCGGTCGATCTCGCAGGCAGCGGCGCCGATTTCGCCGCCGGCTGCACCTACAAATATCTCAATGCCGGACCCGGCGCGCCGGCCTTCCTCTACGTCACACCGCGCCACGCCGACAGCGCGCGTGCTGCGCTCTCGGGCTGGATGGGCCACGCAAAACCCTTCGCCTTCGATCTCGGCTATGCGCCTGCCGGTGGAGTCGAGCGCATGCGCGTCGGCACCCCGCCGGTGCTGGCAATGGCGGCGCTGGAGGCCTCGCTCGACATCTGGGACCGCGTCGATATCTCGGAGGTCCGCGCCCGTTCGCTCGCGCTCGGCGATTTATTGATTGCCGAAGTCGAGGGTCGCTGCCCGTCGCTCAAGCTGGTGACGCCGCGCGCGCACGAGAGCCGCGGCTCGCAAGTCTCCTTTGCCTTCGACGGCGGCTACGCCGCCATGCAGGCGCTGATCGCCCGCGGCGTGATCGGCGATTTCCGCGCGCCGGACATCATGAGGTTTGGCATCACGCCGCTCTATATCGGCGAGGCTGAGGTGCTGAAGGCGGCCGCGATCATCGAGGAGGTGATCGCAGGCGAGGTGTGGCGCCGGCCGGAATATCAGGTGGCGAATGCGGTGACGTGAGCGGGCCACAACGCCTTCACGATCGCATCGAGGCCGTCCGTCAGCGCTGCCGGCCCCGGTTGCAGGATGATCGTCGATTTGATCTCGACGATGCGGTCGTTGCGGACGGCGGGGATATCGCTCCAGCCCTCGCGCGCACGGATGCGGGCAGGTACGACCTTCTTGCCGCACCAGGAGGCGAGGATGACCTCAGGCGCGGCTTTGCGTACCGCGTCCGCCGAGACGATGCGGTCCTTGGCGGCCTGCCGATGTCGCAACTCGGGGAACATATCCTCTCCGCCGGCGATCTCGATCAGCTCGGAGACCCAGCCGATGCCGGAGATCAGCGGGTCGTCCCATTCTTCGAAATAGACTTTTGGCCGCGGTGAGGGCCGGGGCGTTGCGGCGATTGCGGCGAGGCGCCGTTCGAAACCTTGTGCGAGTGCCTCGGCGCGCTCGCCTGCGCCGACCAGTGCGCCGAGCGTGCGGATCATCGCCAAAATCCCGGCGACGTCGCGCTGGTTGAAGACGTGGACATCGACGCCCTCGCGCACGAGATCGGCGACGATGCCGGCCTGGAGATCGGAGAAGGCCAGCACCAGGTCCGGTTCCAGCGCCAGGATCTTTGGGATGTCCGCGGAGACAAAGGCGGACACCCGCGGCTTCTCGCGTCGCACTTCGGGCGGGCGCACGGCATAGCCGGAGACGCCGACGATGCGATCCTGCGCGCCGAGCAAATAGAGTGTCTCGACCGTCTCTTCGGTCAGGCAGACGATGCGGCGGGGAGGGAAGTGGCGCATGGTGGGACCATATGCGCAAACGTCTCGACCGATGTCACGGCGACTATTACCTCGGACGTCATTGCTTTGCCGCGCGGAGCAATTCACGCTGAGAACACAACGAATTGGAAGGAGATCCGATGACGCCGCTCGAGAAACTTAAAGCGATGAAGATGCCGTTCGCCGAGCTCAAGGGCGTCGAGTTCGTCGAGGCCGAGAAGGATCGCGTGGTGGCGCGGATGACGGTGAGGCCCGACCTCTGCACGCTTCACCACACGATCCACGGTGGCGCGGTGATGGCGCTGGCCGATTCCGTCGGTGCAGCCGCGACCGTGATCAACCTGCCGGAGGACGCCAAGGGTACCACCACGCTGGAGAGCAAAACCAACTTTATCGGCGGAGCCAAGGAGGGAACCACGCTCATCGCGACGGCCACCCCGGTCCATCGGGGCCGGCGGACCCAGGTCTGGACGACCCGGTTGGAGACCGAGGAGGGCAAACTGGTCGCCGTAGTCACCCAGACCCAGCTCGTCCTCGTATAATTGCGGGGCGTTGATTTTGTTAACGAATTAGTCGCTCCCGGTGCCTCTAACTTGGGCAGGTTCCCGTCTTGAAAAATTTGTTGCGACGCACAACATTGGAGGTCTAGGGATTCGAACGCCTCCTCGAGGGACACCAAGAGGAGTTTTGACTTGTCACTCGAAGCAGACTTGGCACTTGAAGAAACCACCCGCACGAGGTCCGTTCGGGGTTACGTGCGGACCTTAAGCCAGCAGGAAGAATTGCCGCTTCTGCGCGATCACCTGTTGAGGCTCGATGCCGAAAGCCGGCACGACCGCTTCAATGGCTTTCTCGACGATAGTTTCATCGAGCGTTACGCCGCCCGCTGCGCCGAAGACGGCACCGTGATCGTCGCCTATATCGTCGACGGTATGGTCCGCGGCGCGGCCGAGCTGCATCCGCCGGAGGATGATTCGCTGCCCGAGGTCGCCTTCAGCGTGGAAGCCTCAGCGCGCCGCCAGAACGTCGGCACCGTGCTGTTCAGCCGCCTGATCGCGGAAGCGCGCTGGAAGGGTTTCAAGCGGCTGCGCATCACCACTGGATCGGAAAATCACGCAATGCGCGCGCTTGCCAGGAAGTTCGGCGCGCATCTGCAATTCCGCCATGGCGAATCGACTGGCACGATTGACCTGGCCAAGACGCCTGAAGCTGAACTCGCCGAACTCGCAGCGGCGCCGTTCACGGCCGGCCGGGCCTTGCTCAACTTCAACTCTACCTGGTGGAAGCTCATCTCGAGCATGTACGGCAACCGTGCCGCCTAGTTTAGAGCATGATCCGGAAAAGTGCGAAGCGGTTTTCCCTCGCGACAAACGCGGAACGCGTTTGCGTGGAGATCATGCTCAAACAACAACCTAAAGCGCGATGATGATTCATCCTCATCTCATCGCGCTTTAGAATCAAAAAGCGGACCGGCCAGGCCGGTCCGCTTTCGAATTTAGGCTAGAGAATAAGCGTTCAGGTTCCGGTGCGCTTGTCGTTGCCGAAGCGGCGCACGACGCGGCGTTCGACCACGATCGAGCGCTGCGCGCCCTGTTCTCCCGCGATCACACGCGTGGCGGTGATGCGGCTGTTGGTACGGGCCTGTTTCTTGACCTCGGCCTGAACGACATCGAGCGGCATACCCATCAAGGCGGCGGCGATCTCGGCCTGCTGCTCCTGATCGTCGGTGATGCCGACGGCGGCGAAAATCGCCTCGTCCAGGGTGGGCGGATCGTGGCGGACGCGCCGCGTGCCGTACTTGGTATTCCAGTCTGCGTTCATAGGGGCCTCGTTTCGATGCCGGGGATACCTAGTGCCGTCTATGTTGCATTGCAATATCAATTTGGTGTGGCATCTCAGTTATGCAGTCAAAGCTTCGCGAGCTTGCTGGCATCATAAAGGTCGAGTGTCGTCGGGCCTGCGGCAAGGGAGCGCAAGGTCCGCACCAATTCGCCGGAAGCGGATACCGCAAAATGTGCCGCGAGCGCGGCGCGGTCCGCCCATTGCTCGAAAAACACAAGCCTGAGCGGATTCTCGCAGTCGACATGCACCGCATGCGAGATGCAGCCGGGCTCCTGGCGCGAGCGGCGGACGTGCTCGAGGCTGAGGCGGCGCACCTCGTCGAAGGTTTCCGGCCGGGCCGTCACGCTTCCAGTCACGACGATCATACGATCCCCAGGGTTGCACGACGTCAGGCTGGAGCGGCTTCCCGCGCAATGTCCCCGATCGGCGCCTGCGGCCAGCGCTTGAGTGCCGCATGGCCGGGCTCGGTCAGCCCGTAGATCCCGCGCTCGGCGCGTTCGAACCAGCCATAGACATTGTGCAGCAGAATCTTGCCTGCATCAGGGCAGCGCGCGCGCAACTCGCGCACAGGCCGCGGGCCGTCGGCAAGCGCGGAGGCGCAGGCCAGCGCCTGCTGGCGGTAGGCCGTCATGATCGGCGCGCGCGTGCTGCCGCCGAGGACGGGGTCGCCCTGGCGGCGCTGATGTTCGGCGACCAGCCGCGAGCGCGTCTTCGGTTCGCGGCGCGGCGCCGCCGTCGGCGGCTTCACCAGCACTTCGACCTCGCCGCGGTCGGTTACCCCGAGCATGCCGAAGCCGAGTCGCCGGCAGAGATTGCGATAGCGCGCATCGCTCTCGCGCCCCTTGCCGCGCACCGACATCTTCGCGGCGATCCAGACCTCGTCGCCGGCCGGCGCGCGATCGACCGCCTGAAGGATCAGCTCGAGATTGAAGGCGAGCTTGAGCTCGCCGATTACCACCACCGGCGGATCGCCGGCGCTGAGGCCCACGAGATCGCAGCCGCCGATCTCGCCCTTGACGGTGAAGCCGAGCCCTTCAAGGAAGCGTTTGACAGGCAGATAAAGCGCGGTTTCCAAAGAAAGCTTTCGAGTCTTGTGTTCCGATCGGAGAATCAGTTGCGGGCAGTCTAGCCCGGATTGGATTCGGGCTTTGCGCCATTTGAGCGGACTCGCGTTCAGCCTATGAGGCGATCATAGTCTGCATGGGAGCCGATCCAGAACCAGACGTAGCCCTCTTCAGTCTCGATGGCCAACGCGCGATAGCGTCATCCAACTCTGGCAGACCAAAATCGTCCGACTCTTTTAATTGCAGCGAGGGGTGGCTGGGATCGCTTTTCAACAGTTCGAAGTTCGCGTCTGCCAATTTCCGAACATGGGCGGGCAAGGCCGCGTAAGTTTTCCAAAATCTCGGCGAGGCCGCGTGTCTCACAATTCGCGCGTCTGCCCCGCGCGGTAGGCGCTCAGCGCTTCCTCCGCGAATGCATCAAGCCTTCCGGCCTTGGCGTCGCGTTCCAGGGCTTGATCAAAGAGCTGCGCATCGAACTGCTCGAACCACGCACGAAACCGTGCCAGTTCATCCGGCGTCAGCCGCTCGACCGCTTTCTCAATATCTTCGGTTGTCATGACCCCAATATAGCAGTTTCAGTTTGCCGAGAATAGATGCGCCGAACCCCCCGGACTTACACCCGCCCGCTCACCGGGATCAGCGCTCCGGTGACGCCGCTCGCGGCATCGCTGGCGAGGAACAGGATCGTCTCGGCGAGCTCCTGCGGCGTGACCCATTTGGAGAAATCCGCTTTCGGCATGTCCGCGCGATTGGCCGGCGTGTCGATGGTCGAGGGGAGTACCGCGTTCACGGTGACCTTGCCCTTCCATTCATTGGCCAATGCTTCGGTGAGGCGATGCACGCCGGCCTTCGAGGCCGCATAGGGGCCCATGCCGGCGCTTGCCTGGAGTGCGCCCATGGCGCCGATATTGACGATGCGGCCGGCCGTGGAGGCGGCGAGATGGGGCAGCGCTGCGCGCGAGGTGTTGAGCGCGGTCAGCACGTTGAGCGCGTACATGCGCTGCCACGTCTTGGCGTCGCCGTCGCCAACGCTTTCGAAGGCAAAGCCACCGGCGATATTGATCAGCGCATCCAGCCTTCCGAAATGCTTTGCCGCAACCTCGACCGCCGTCTTCGCCTGCGCCGCGTCGGATAGATCGACGCCGCCGATCTCGATGCGCTTGGGCGTGGCAGGTCCTTGCGAGGGGGCGTAATCGATTCCGGCAACGCGCGCGCCCCGCGACTGCGCGACTTCCGCGACCACCTTGCCAAGCGCACCGAGCGCACCGGTCACGACAACGACTTTTCCCTGCACGATACTCTCCGTTATTTTCAATTCGCGGCGACTATTGCTCCTGACGAATTGGTCTTGCAATGGCGGCAGCTTCAAGGCTGAATGATTGCCGCAACGTCAGGTCGTGGAGGAGGGCCTTTCATGCCCGATCATTTGCCGACCATCGAATTTCCAGCTGCGATCGTCGATCTGAGATATTCGCTGACGACATTCCGGCAGGCGCTGAACGGAAAGCATCCCGTGCGGATCGTCGCGATGGGGTCGTCCTCGACGGCAGGACGAGCCGACGTTGTTCCTTATCCGTACAGGCTCGAAATGTATCTACGGCAGCGATACAAGGATCCTCGCCCGAATATCCGGATCGACGTACTCAATCGGGGCAGGGGCGGGGAGGAGGCCAACGAAGAGCTCGGCCGCTTCGAGACGGATATTTTCCAGGACGATCCCGCGCTGGTTATCTGGCAGGTCGGGACGAACGCCGTCTTTCACAACGACAAATACGACGTCGATGTGGTGGCCGAGAACATTCGGAAAGGCCTGGCGCAATTGCGCGCCCGCGGTTTTGAGGTTCTGCTGATTGATCCGCAATATGCGCCGAAGATGCTCTGGGATGACCGCGCCGAGGTATCAGACAAGATGGTGCGCCTGATCCGCGCCGCGGCCGACGAGGCCAAGGTCAATCTGTTTCAGCGCTGGGCGCTGATGCGGCACTGGCACGTGCAGAACAATGTATCGTTCGAGCAATTGGTGGATACGACCGATCCGGACAAGCTGCATCAGAGCGACTGGAGCACATGGCAAGTGTCGGTCGCCCTCACGAATGCCATCGTCAAGACCGCCACACCGACAGCTTGAGGCGGTCGCTGCGGATCAGGCTTGCAAATAGCGTTCCTTCAGCGCAGTCCGCTCGGCCGCGCCAAGCTTGAGCCCGTCGCGCAAGTAGGTTTCAAGGTCGCCATATTCGCTGCCGATGGCCTCGAAGGCGGCAGCGAGATACGAGGCCTCGACGGAACCAATCGCGTCGAGGACGTCGGCGGGAAGATCGTAGGCGCTGGACACGTCGCGACGGTAGTGTTGGTTGGTCAGCAGGTAGTCCTCGGCAACGACGTTATCGGGCACGCCCAGGGCATGCAGGATCAGCGCGCTGGCAAAGCCGGTGCGATCCTTGCCGGCGGTGCAATGGATGACGAGAGGCGCGCGATCTTCCAGGAGATGACCGAATAGCGTGCGAAAGCTGTGCGTGTTGTGACGGACATAGTTGCGATAGGATTGGCGCATGATGTCCAGCGCAACCGGCGCGGTCAGCCTGCCAGCGGCAAGCTCGGTGCGCAGCGCGGCCACCACCGTCGGTTCGATCGGCAGCGAATGCACGGTGATCTCGTTCACGACGCAGACGCCGGCCGCGCGTTCCTCCAGCCCACGAAAATCGAATGCGCTTCTGACGCCCAGCGCGCGGACGCTCTCGACGTCCGCAGTCGTGAGCTGGCCGAGATGGTTGGAGCGGAAGATGTGCCGCCAGCGCGTCGTGCGGCCGTCGGCGGTCGGATAGCCGCCGAGGTCGCGAAAATTGCTGGCGCCTTGGAGGCTGAGGTGGCGGGCAGGGGACTCTGACATTGGATCAGCTTAGATTATTGGGACCAGCTTGGGTTATGTTTCCACTGGACGCGCTTGCTGCGCATCCTCGAGGTCTATTACAGGGGGCGATGATGGGCGGGCACAAGGCCGTTCTTTTGGCTATCACCATGCTGGCGAGCGGAGTTTCCGGCGCGCGGCAGGCCGATGCGCAGACGTTCCAGACCTATCGCTGCACCGATGGTACGCAGTTCATCGTTGGGTTTTATGACTACGACAAGCGTGCCTTCCTCCAGATCGGCGGCGAGCCGGTCACGCTTGCGAAGCGGCTCACGGTCTCGGGCACGCGCTATTCGGGGGCGGGGACCACGCTGACGATCGGCAAGACCGGAACTACGGTCAGGCATCTGAAGCGGCCGGCGACGGCGTGTGCGGTGATCTGAGTTCAGCCTTCGAAGCAGGAATCAAAACAAGAATCAAAAAGGGCCGAAACTTCGTTGTTTCGACCCTTTTTCAAACTGACGCCGGCGCTCGAGAGGGCGCGGCGGTATTGAACCGAACGCAGGCATTATCGATCCCATTTCGGCTTGGCTTCCTCGATCGCCTCCTGATGGTACCAGCTTCCACTGCAGATCGTCTCGTTCACGGGAAGCGAGGCATGGTCGGCGGGAAGGCGGGTGTCACCGTAGCGGCGTCCCCCGAGAGCCGAGCGGCCCCCGACGGGAAATTGGTAGATCTGTGCAGATCCGTGACTCAGTCCATTGTTCATCATTGCGGTATCTCCTGAGACCGAAGCGCTTGGCCTCCATGGTGCGCCCGACTCGTTCGCTTGTGGTTACTGGAATCCCCATATTGGCCGTGCATTCCGGAATGCAAAGTGCTGAAAAGGAAATCACTGTTGGCCTATTTTGTAGGCAAGCTGCATTCTGCTTCGTCCAAGGCAGCGGTCGGGTGACTAACGCTTGGGCCATTGCGAAGGTTGCGAGCGATGGGCCATGACTTGGCGAATATTGCCGGACGTTGATGCGCGTTTAGTCGGCAACCTCGGGCAAGGGTCCACGTGCACCAGAATCGGGCGTTTTCCGCGGAATTTTTGCGGTGCAGCCTCACGGAAAGGTGCGCCGCTATGACGCACGCGCCGCCGACCGTGACCGCTCCGCCGGTGAGAAACGGGGGCGGTGGATAACCTCCCGCGCTGCGGCTTTTTGGCACGTTAAATGCTTGTAAAGGGGCGGCCGATGGTGGCCGGGTACAAACGTGCGGGGACTAGCCGTCCCCACCTTTCGCATCATCTACAGAGAGGCTCAATGACCAAGTATAAGCTCGAGTACATCTGGCTCGACGGATACACGCCGACTCCGAACTTGCGCGGCAAAACACAGATCAAGGAATTCGCGTCGTTCCCGACGCTCGAGCAGCTTCCGCTCTGGGGCTTCGATGGCTCCTCCACCCAGCAGGCCGAAGGCCACAGCTCCGATTGCGTGCTGAAGCCGGTCGCTGTTTTCCCGGACGCCGCGCGCACCAACGGCGTGCTCGTGATGTGCGAAGTCATGATGCCCGACGGCAAGACCCCGCACGCCTCCAACAAGCGCGCCACCATCCTCGACGACGCCGGCGCCTGGTTCGGCTTCGAGCAGGAATACTTCTTCTACAAGGACGGCCGCCCGCTCGGCTTCCCGTCCTCCGGCTATCCGGCCCCGCAGGGTCCGTACTACACCGGCGTCGGCTACTCGAACGTCGGCGACGTCGCTCGCAAGATCGTCGAGGAGCATCTCGACCTCTGCCTCGCGGCCGGCATCAACCATGAAGGCATCAACGCGGAAGTGGCGAAGGGCCAGTGGGAATTCCAGATTTTCGGCAAGGGGTCCAAGAAGGCCGCTGACGAAATGTGGATGGCCCGCTACCTGATGCTGCGCCTGACCGAAAAGTACGGCATCGACATCGAGTTCCACTGCAAGCCGCTCGGCGACACCGACTGGAACGGCTCGGGCATGCACGCCAACTTCTCGACCGAGTACATGCGTACGGTCGGCGGCAAGGAGTACTTCGAGGCGCTGATGGCGGCCTTCGACAAGAACATCATGGACCACATCGCCGTCTACGGCCCGGACAACGACAAGCGTCTGACCGGCAAGCACGAGACCGCGCCCTGGAACAAGTTCAGCTACGGCATTGCCGACCGTGGCGCTTCGATCCGCGTTCCGCACTCCTTCGCCAACAACGGCTACAAGGGTTATCTGGAAGACCGTCGCCCGAACTCGCAGGGCGACCCATACCAGATCGCTTCGCAGATCCTGAAGACGATCGAATCCGTGCCGGCCGACAAGAAGGCGGCCGCCTAAGATCCTCCCGGCCCGGGCTAGGGGGCTGGCCCGGGTTGGCTCTCGATCCGCCGGAGTCGAAAGGCTCCGGCGGATTTTTGCATTTTGATGACGGTCGCATCTGTGGTTCGCGGGCTTCGATTGCGTGAAACTTGTCCATCACGGCCGAAAGCGGGATAGACTGCGCCCGGATGCGCGCAGGCCGGGGACGGCTGGTGTTTGAAGGCTTCTACAAGGTGAAATTTCAGCTCGGCGACGCGGTCGGCCGGAGCGTGATGCATGCCGGCAATGGCAAGATGCTCGGCGGCAATTCGGCCTTCGCCCATATCGGCAACTACGAGAAGACCGACGACGGCGTCGACGTCGTGATCAAGACCGTCCGCCACAACCCCGATCCGAACTATCGCGCCATGGCCGGCACCGACGATGCAACGCTGATCGCCAAGGGGTGGGCGGACGGTGATCTCTACCGCTTCAAGGGCGAGCTGAAGGAGCTGCCCGGCGTCCCGTTCGAGTCATTGATGACGCCGATCACGGAGCACGAGGTGCCGGTCGCCAGCGGGGTCGGTGAGTCCGGTATCGCCGATGGCCTCTATTCGATCCATCTGCGCATGCTGGACGGCCTCGATGGCGGCCTTACCGGCGTGATGCTGCTGAACAGGGGCCACATTCTCGGTGGGGATGCGTCGTTCTATTATCTCGGCAGCTACACCGCTGCGAACGGGCGCTGGAAGGGACAGATTCTCAATCAGGAGCACACGCCGGCCAAGGACGATCCGGTGTTCGGTGGCCACGAGGTCGGCATCGGTTTCTCCGGCGCCTATGACGAGGCGCAGGCCGTGCTTGAGGCAACGGCGCTCGCCGGCAAGCGCAGCCTGCGCCTGACCGCCGCGCTCAAGCTGATGCACCGCGCCTGATCGTTACCCCGGGATCACACATGGAAAATGTCATCCGCATGCTCTCGACGCTCGGCCTGATGGGCGCGATGCGCAGCCTGTCTTCCGCCTACGAGACGGCAACGGGCGTCCGCATCGATGCCGACTTCGCGCCGACCCAGGCACTCCTGAAGCGCCTGCGCGACGGCGAGGCCGCCGATCTCGTGATCCTCACGCGCGAGGGGCTCGACGAGGTGATCGGCGAAGGCCGCGTTGTTGCCGAGAGCGCGGCCGACCTGGCGCGGTCCTATGTCGGCATTGCCGTGCGGGCAGGGCAGGCGCATCCCGACATCGCCAGCGAAGCCGCGCTGCGCAGGACGCTGCTCGCGGCGCGGTCCGTCGCCTATTCGCGGTTGGGCGCCAGCGGAATCTATTTTGCCCAGTTGATGGTGCGGATGGGCATTGCGGCCGAGATCAATGCCAAAGCCACCGTCGTTCAGCAGGGGTTTACGGCCGAGCGTCTGGTGAGCGGCGAGGCCGATCTCGCCGTGCAGCAGATCAGCGAGCTGAATCAGGTCGACGGCATCGAAGTGGTCGGCCCGATCCCGCACGACTTGCAGACGCCTGCCGTGTTCTCCGCCGGCCGCATGGCAAGCGCAAAGCACGCTGCAGCCGCTGATCGGTTGCTGCGCTACCTGGCATCGTCGGAGGTCGTACCCGTGCTGCGGCAATCGGGACTCGAGCCTTGAATTCGCCGGGACGCGGACGCAACGTGACGCCTATGCGAACCTATCTCTGTGCCATCCTCTTGACGCTCGCCGCGCCCCTGTCGGCGCATGCGCAATCGGCCGACCTCGTCCTGTGCGATCGCGTGGCGGCCGACTCCAGCGATCCCGACAAGCCAGCCGACGTGAGGGGCGTCGCGGAGGTCGCAGCCTCCGACGTCGCGACCGCCATCAAGTTCTGCAAGCAGGCCGCAACGTCGTCGCGACGCGCGATGTTCGAGCTCGGACGCGCCTATGCCGCCAACCGGCAGACCGCGGACGCGATCACCGTCTGGCGCAAGGCGGCCGACAAGGGATCGAGTGCGGCCATGGTCGAGCTCGGCGTGCTCTACGGCACCGGCTCCGGCGTTGCCAAAGACGAGGCGCAGGCGCGAAAACTGTTCGAGAAGGCGGCGCAGGCCGGCAATCCCCGCGGTATCAGCAATCTCGCAGCGCTCGGCGGGGCAGGCGGCGCCGCACCGGCCGATCCCGCGCAAGCGCGAGCGCTGCTCGGCAAGGCCGCTGAGACCAATGCGGAGGCGCAGTACCAGCTCGGCCTTATGCTCTCCGATGGCACCGGCGGTGCAAAGGACGACGTCGCGGCGCGCGCGCTGTTCGAAAAGGCAGCGGCGCAAAACCATCCCGGCGCGCTGGAGCGAATGGGAGCCTTCGCGCAGGAAGGCCGCGGCGGGGCGAAGGACAAGGACGCCGCGAAGGCCTATTACGAGCGCGCCGCCGCACTCGGCGACGACGACGCCAAGAAGGCGCTGGAGCGACTGCGCTGTCCCTATGCGATCAAGGACAAGCAAGGCAAGCTCGTCACCACGCTGTGCTTCTGAGCGTCGCCGGAGGGAAGCGGCCTTTCAGCCACTGGCTGGCAAGCCGTGACGGAACTTGGCCCGCCCGTACGCCGTTGATGGCGAGACAGAACGGAGCGCACCATGATCCGCAAATTGGCATCCGGCGAATATCGCCTCTATTCACGCAAGGTGAATCCCAAGACCGGCAAGCGGCGCAATCTCGGCACGTTCAAAAGCCGTGCGGCGGCCGAGAAGCACGAGCGTGATGTGCAGTATTTCAAGCGGCACTAAAGCGCGATGAGATGAGGATGAATCATCATCGCGCTTTAGGTTGTTGTTTGAGCATGATCTTTTCGGAAAACCGCTTCGCACTTTTCCGGATCATGCACTAACGCGTGATCAATGCCGTCCGGGACGGGCAAACAAAAAACGCGAAAACAACCCCATGCACAGTAGCTAAGGCGCTGAAATCGCAGCTTGCGGATTTGGCGAAATTGTTGACCCGTCGGGCAAAACAGGAGCATGATGGCATCATGGCGAGGAAGGTCCCGCCGTCGGCCCCTGCGCGGAAAAGTGGGATGGCCTCCGTGCGGCAGCAGTGCTAGGTAGCCCACGTTTCTTTTTGATTTTGCGGGTTTATTGCGTTGCTGGACGGACTTTACAAGGTTGAATACGGCATCAACGGCGCCTTCGGCCGCAGCATCATGTGCATGCACAATGGCAAGATGCTGGGCGGCAATTCCGCTTTCGCGCATCTCGGGACCTACGATGTCAGGGACGGTGTGATCGAAGCCGAGGTCATCACCGAGCGCCACAATGACGATCCCAATTTCAGGCCGCTGATGGGCGCCGACGTCGCTGCGATCAAGGTGCGCGGCAGGATGGAGGGATCGACGATCCTGTTCGAGGGCAAGGCGGATCCGATGCCCGACAGCGTGTTCTGGGCAAATCTCGCGCCGCTCGACGACGAGGCGCTGCCGCCGCGCGGCACGGTCGGTCCCGATAGTATCGTGAACGGGCTGTACTCCATCCACATCCGCGCACTCGACGGCGTCGATGCCGGACTCTCGGGCGTGATGTTGCTGATGGACGGCCGCATCCTCGGTGGCGATGCGTTCTTCTACTATCTCGGCTCTTACTCACTCGGCGGACGGCCGCTGGAAGGGCGAGATGCTGAACCAGGAGCACACTCCGGCGAAGGGCGAAAACCCTGTCTTCGGCGGCTATGAGGTCGGGATCGGATTTTCCGGGACTTGCACGGCGGATAGCGGCGAGTTCGAAGGCATCGCGCTTGCGGGCAAGCGCAGCCTGCGCCTTGCGGCCTCGCTCAAGCTGATGCGGCGGGCCTGAATTCCAGCCTCGGTCCGACGACAGCCGCGCAACGCCGTCCGTGCCGGCGCGACGCTGATGGCGGCGATGTGGCGAAAGCTGCAACTCATATCCGCAGGGCAGAGAGCCGCGCCACGAGGAATTCCATCGCGGCACGGACACGCCGCGGCAACGCGCCGGCGCCCCGCCTGACCCAAACGATCTGGAGTGGAATAGGCGGCGGCTCGTGGCCGACAAGGATTTGCTCGACAATCCCTTGCTCGATGAGCCTGCGCACCTGCCAGAGCGGTGCGAGCCCGATGCCAAGGCCTGATGCTACGGCCGCATTGCGCACAGCGGCATTTTCCGACCGAAAGCGGCCATGCACTTCGATGCGCCGCTTGTTGTCGTCAAATACCCATCTGTCGTCGTCGCTGGCCCGCAGCACGCACTCATGATGGGATAGCTCTCGCGGATTCTCGGGACGACCGTACGTGGCGAGATAAGCCGGTGAAGCGAAGACCGCCCAGTTCAATCCGCCGAGGCGGCGAACCCGCAAGTTGGAGTCCGGCAGGTTGCCGATGCGAACGGCGAAATCCAGCTTCCCAGCGACGAGGTCGACATGCTCATCAGACAAGACAAGTTCGATCTCGACTTCGGGATTTCGCGTTACAAATTGGCTCAGCGCAGGTGTCACATATTCGGGACCGAACAGGCTCGATGTGCCGATGCGGATGGTGCCGGCTAGGCGCCGGTCGCGAGCCAGCAGATCTTCACGCGCGCCGTCGATGGTCGTGAGTGCCAGGCGGATGCGGTCGGCAAAATCGAGCCCTGCCGGCGTCGGATGCAGGCGCCGCGTCGTCCGCGACACGAGCTCCACGCCAAGATCCTGCTCGAGCCTCGCCAGCGACCGGCTCACCGCCTGAAGCGATCGGCCAAGACGAACTGCAGCCGACGTCAGGCTGCCCTCATCTACAATAGCTAGAAACGTCGTGTAGTCCGCAAGCGAGGTCAGGCTATTCTCTCGGAAACTGAGATAATCTATCCCCGATATCATATATTATCAGCAGATGCGCGATATGCTGTTGATGAGCTCTCAGCAACCTGGAGCTCTCCATGACGAAAATTGACCCCTTTACGGCAAGCGCGCCTGTTGCGGCGCTGACGCCTCTCTATGGTGCCCCTATAACGCTCGACGAGGCAGCGCTCGTCGCCGACGCGGCGCGCGGCGAAGCGCAACGTCATGGATGGCCTATGGTGATCGCCGTCACCGACAGCGGCGGCCATCTCGTTCTGCTACACCGTCTCGATCAGGCGCAACATGGCAGCGTGCTTGTCGCTCAGCAAAAGGCGAAAACGGCGGTCGATTTCAGGCGGTCGACGGGGGCGTTCGAATCCGCGCTTGCCGACGGCGGCCTTCATCTGCGGCTTCTGGGCATGACCAATCTGACGCCTCTGGAAGGCGGCCTTCCGATCGTGCGCGACGGGAGGGTGATCGGCGCGATCGGCGTATCAGGCATGCAATCGACCCAGGACGCGCAGGTCGCCGCGGCGGGGCTTGCGGCCTTCGGATCCTGACCGGCGCTATTCCGATGGCGGCCGAGAAGCACGGGCTCGAAGGATGGAAGAAGGTGCGCGTGGTCGTCATCATGGCAGCCGAGTGTTTCTTCAGCCGACCTCTGCAGCTTCGAATGCCGACCACAGAGCTTCAACTTCGTGACTCTGTCGTGCTGCCGGGCGAAAGAGCCGTATCTCGATCGGGATCACGGACTTGGCATCGCCGGCCTCGACTAGCGAACCCGCCTTGATGTCGTCTTCGGCCAGCGTTCGAGGAAGCCAGGCGACACCGTCTCCGGACCTGACCATCGATAGCAGCGTCGCGGCGAGATGCGAGGTGAAGATCTTCTTCAGGTTCCTTTTCGCCAACTGACTTGCGACAATGCGGCCCAGCCCTGACTGCGGGCTGTAGGCCAAGTAGGGGATGGTCTCGTCGCTCTGCAGCGACCACCGCGGCTTCCGGCCGGCGCCCGCCGCGCTGAGCGGAAGGAGCGTGTCGGTACCCACGACGATGCTCTTGAATTGCCTGGTATCGAGCCGGCTGCCCATGCTGCGGTGATAGTGGCACAACAGGAACGACACGTCGCCCCGGAGCATCATCCGCTCGCAAGCGAGCATGCTATCGGAAACGAGATTGAGATTGCCCAAGGCGAGGATCTTCTCGCTGCTCCGGACCCACTTCGGAAAGAACGTGAACGACAGTGCGTGCGTCGCCGCGATCGATAGCGGTCCCGCGCCCCGTCCGGCCACTTCGAGGGTCTCGCGGCGCAGTTGATGAAGCGCTCTGGTCAGGATCTCTGCCTGGGTGTGGAAGTGCTCGCCGGCGGGCGTGAGCGTCACGCTGTGCGTCGTGCGAACGAATAGCGGCGCCCCCACCCAGTCCTCCAATGCCCGGATCCGCCGGCTGAAGGCCGGCTGGGTGACGTGACGGGCTTCGGCCGCCTTGGAGAAGCTCAAGGTCTCAGAGAGAGCCAGATAGTCCTCCAACCAGATCAGCTCCATCGGTAATGCCGAAACGGCATAACTATTCTCGGCAACAGCATTAGCCTTCTCCCCACCTGAAGCCTACGGATCACTGCAGGCTACATAACACAGCAGCAGCACGGAAGTCGTTCCGGACACCGGAGCGGCCCTTTCCAAACAGCTACAGAGGCCGGCCAAGGCCCAGCACAACTCACTTATCAGGGAAGAAAACATTGAGAAAAGCGCCATCATTCGGATTTTTGAGCGAACTCTATGTGCAGGTCCTCCTTGCCATCCTGCTCGGCGCTCTGGTCGGCTATTTCTGGCCTCAGGTCGGGACCAGCCTTCAGCCGCTCGCCGATGGTTTCATCAAACTGATCAAGATGCTGCTGTCGCCGATCATCTTCGGTACGGTCGTCGTCGGCATAGCCAAGATGAGCGACATCAAGGAAGTCGGCCGGATCGGTGTCAAGTCGCTGATCTACTTCGAGGTCGTCTCGACGCTGGCCTTGGTGATCGGCCTGGTCGTCGTCAACGTGATCAAGCCAGGCGTTGGCATGAACATCGACGCCAGCCACATCGATGCGGGATCGATCTCGGCCTACGTAAAAGCCGCCGACGGCAACCACGGTTTCGTACAGTTTCTACTCGACATCATCCCGACCACGATCGTCGACGCCTTCGCCAAGGGAATGATGCTGCAGGTCATCTTGGTTTCGGTGCTGATCGGCATCGCCATGGTTCAACTCGGCGACTACGGCAAGCCGCTGGTGAACGTGATCGACATCCTACTGCACGCCCTGTTCCGGGTCGTGGCAATGGTGATGCGCCTCGCCCCGCTGGGAGCCGGGGCGGGGGTCGCGTTTACGATCGGGAAGTACGGGATCGCGACGCTCTGGTCGCTCGGCTATCTGATGCTCGGTGTCTACGTCACCACCATTCTCTTCGTCGTCGTGGTGCTCGGCGGCATCGCGACGTGGACCGGTTTTTCGCTGCCGCAGTTCTTCCGTTACTTCAAGGACGAGATCCTCATAGTACTGGGCACCTGCTCGACCGAAGCGGTGATGCCGCAAATGCTGGTCAAGCTCGAGCGGCTCGGTTGCGACAAGACCGTCGTCGGCATGGTGCTGCCCACCGGCTACACGTTCAATGCCGACGGCACGTCGATCTACCTTTCCATGGCCGCCATCTTCGTCGCCCAGGCGACGAACACCGATCTTTCCTTCGGCGACCAGATCGTTCTGCTGGGCGTGCTTCTCCTGACGTCGAAGGGATCCGCTGGCGTCGCTGGCGCCGGCTTCGTGACGCTCGCCGCGACCCTCTCTTCGATCCACACCGTTCCCGTAGCCGGGCTCGTTCTACTGCTCGGCGTCGATCGCTTCATGAACGAAGCTCGTGCCGTGACCAACCTGATCGGCAACGGGGTCGCTACGATCGCGATCGCCAAGTGGGACGGCGCGTTCGACCAGAAGCAGGCAGCGGAGGCCATGAGGCTTCATGGCAAGGAGCCCATCACAGCCGAATACGAACTTCCCGAGACAACCCACTAATCCGAGTCAGCAACTCAAAGGGAGAATGCCATGCGTATCGTAGATGTGGTCGAGACGACCAAACCAATCTCGTCACCGATCCGGAATGCCTACATCGATTTCTCGAAGATGACGTCCAGCCTTGTCGCCGTCGTAACCGACGTCGTCCGCGACGGGCGGCGAGTGATCGGCTACGGCTTCAATTCGAACGGCCGCTACGGTCAGGGCGGACTGATCCGGGAGCGCTTTCGCGACCGCATTCTGGAAGCCGAACCCGCCAGCCTGCTCAACGACGAGGGTACCAATCTAGATCCGCATCGCATCTGGGCGAAGATGATGTCGAACGAGAAGCCCGGCGGTCACGGCGAGCGTTCCGTCGCCGTCGGAACGCTCGATATGGCGATCTGGGATGCGACCGCCAAGATCGCCGGGAAGCCGCTGTTCCGCCTGCTGGCCGAAATGAAGGGCAAGGAGGCCAACCCGCGGGTCTTTGTCTACGCTGCCGGCGGCTACTACTATCCCGGCAAGGACAACTCCGCATTGCAGGCGGAAATGCGCGGCTATCTAAACCGCGGCTACAACGTCGTGAAGATGAAGATCGGCGGCGCGTCGATCGACGAGGACCGTGGTCGCATCGAGGCCGTGCTCAAGGAAATCGGGTCGCAGGCCAAGCTCGCCGTCGATGCCAACGGTCGCTTCGATCTCGAGACCGGCATCGCCTACGCCAAAATGCTGCGCCAGTACCCGCTGTTCTGGTATGAGGAGATCGGCGATCCGCTCGACTACGCCCTCCAGGCCGCCGTCGCCGAATTCTATCCCGGTCCGATGGCCACGGGCGAGAACCTGTTTTCGCATCAGGATGCTCGCAACCTGCTCCGCTACGGCGGCATGCGCCCGGACCGCGACTGGCTACAGTTCGACTGTGCTTTGTCATACGGTCTCGTCGAATATCTCCGGACCCTGGACGTCCTAGCCCAACACGGCTGGTCGCCGTCGCGCTGCATCCCGCACGGTGGTCACCAGATGTCGTTGAACATCGCCGCCGGTCTAGGGCTCGGCGGCAACGAGAGCTACCCGGACCTCTTCCAGCCCTACGGCGGATTCCCGGATTCGGTCCGGGTTCAAGACGGTCACATCGTCATGCCGGACATTCCGGGCATCGGCTTCGAGGGCAAGTCGGATCTAATCAAGGTCATGCGCGAACTGGCCGAATAGGCTGGCCAGTTGAGGTAAAGAGCACAATCGGAAGCGATCCGCGTCGGATGTCCGTTATGGGGCGCCGGCGTGCACATCAATTTCGGGTCAAAAGCGCCGCCTTGATCCTTTGCCAATTCGCTTCCGGTCTTCCCGCAAAAAGCGGACATCTCCAGATCGGGCCGGTTGGTCCGTTTAGGGCACAGCAGGCGACACCAAGGATTTGCGACTCGACCCGGCGACCGCGGTCGGACCTCTGGAACTCCCTGGACCTGCGGCGGTTGTAGCGCACAGAGGGCCTCATGCATGGACATGGTCACACGCGTTCGCGGTTCGGATGCCGTCCCATCGGGCCAAGTTTCTCCGGTGAGCTCACACAACGAGTGGGGCACGCTGGAGGAAGTGATAGTCGGAAGGCTTGAGGGTGCGGTTATCCCGTCCGATCATCCGGTTGTCACCTGCAACATTCCGGGCATGGCGGCGCGTGCCCAATCGCTGGTCGCAGGCTTCCGTTACCCAAAGATCATGATCGAACCGGCTCAGCGTGAGCTTGATGTTTTGGTTGCGCTGCTGCAGTCGCTGGGTATCATCGTAAGGCGGCCGGACGCCGTCGACCACAGGAAGCGCTTCAGCACGCCGGAATGGTCCTCGCGCGGCTTCTGCAATTCCTGCCCGCGCGACAGCATGCTCGTGATCGGCGACGAGATCATTGAAACCCCAATGGTTTGGCCCTGTCGGTACTTCGAGACGCATTCCTATCGTCCGATTCTGAAGGACTATTTCCAACGTGGCGCGCGGTGGACGAGCGCGCCCAGACCTCAACTGACGGACGAACTGTTCGACCCAGAATTTCGCGTCCCCAAGAAAGGCGAGCCGATCTCATACATCCTCACCGAATTCGAGCCGGTCTTTGACGCCGCCGACTTCTTTCGCTGCGGGCGCGACCTGTTCGTGACCCGCAGCAACGTCACCAATGCGTCTGGTATTGAATGGCTGCGTCGCCACCTTGGCGACGGTTATCGCATCCATGAGATTGAGAGCCGCTGTCCCAATCCAATGCACATCGACACCACCATATTGCCGCTTGGGCCCGGCAAGATTCTGATCAATCCCGAATACATAGACGTCAACCACCTTCCGGCCATCCTGAAAGGATGGGACATCCTCGTGGCCCCCGAGCCCGACCCAATAACCGATCCTATGCTCAGGATCACTTCGCTATGCGGGAAATGGCTCAACATGAACGTACTGATGGTCGACGAGAAGCGCGTCATCGTAGATCCACATCATACTGCAATGACGCGTGCGTTGGAGAATTGGGGATTCGAGCCGATTCTCTGTGAGTTCTTACACTATGCGGCATTTGGTGGCGGCTTCCATTGCGCCACGCTCGACGTCCGACGGCGCGGCACGTTGAAGAGCTATTTTTGAGCCGACTTCCAATTCGTCTCGTCGCACCGTTCCGCCTAAGTGGTGATTTTCAGTCCGATTATGCCCAATAGAATAAAGCCGATACAGGTAAGCCTAAGCAACGTCAGGGGCTCGTTAAATAAATAGATGCCGAGCGCCGTGGTGCCAACAGTGCCAATGCCCGTCCACACCGCATAGGCCGTACCGACCGGCAGCGACTTAAGCGCGATTCCGAGGAACCCAATACTGGCCGCCATAGCGACGACTGTGCCGATTGTCGGTAAAAGGCGCGCGAAGCCTTCCGTGAATTTGAGCCCGATCGCCCAGGCGATTTCACACAGGCCAGCAACGAGCAGGAAGAGCCAAGCCATGGGAATGCCCCTAAAACACTTGAACCACGAGCGATCTCTCTCAGGGTATGCTCCAAATCAATGCTTTGAAAGTTTGTAGTAGGATCGGGCTAGGGCCGCCTCAAAGAGATCGAGCATTGCCCCTACACCGTCTTGGTCGTCTGCACCCCTGCACTGCTAACGGCGTAAGAGTCGGCTTGGGGTCACAGCCGTCGATGACGACCAAGCGGGGCGACTTCCGCTTTACCCTCGGAAGCCGACATTTAGTTTATGAGTGCTCGCCTTCGCGTCACGGTGCCGGACACGCAGCCCCGGTCTTCACCCAAGCTTCGACCAGCGCGCCGGCTTGCTCTTGCTTGCCCGGCACGGGCGAGCGGCCGAAGCCGGGCTTCCAGGCCCAGCCGACGAGAGTGTCCTTGCCGATATGGTCGATCAGGTTTTCCACCTTGCGTCCGCCATTGCGTGCGGGATCCCTGATCTGCTCGCAGATCTCGCCGACGGTCTTGCCCTCCCAGGCCATTTCGAGTGGAGCAAGATGCCAGTCGGGATGGCCGGGCATGCGGCCGGGCTCGAAATTGGCCTTCTGGTGGCAGGTGTTGCAGCGCATCGCCTCCAGGCCGTGGCCGTCGGCGCCGCGCGCCACTGGCGGCTGATGGATGCGGGCATTATCGCCCTGGTGCGGCCTGTCGCCGGCCGGATGGCAATTGGTGCAACGCGGATGTGTCAGGACTTTTCCAAGCTCGGTGAAGACCGCCGCCGAGCGCTTTTCCGTGTCGCTGATGCCAGCGAAACTCTCGGGCGATGCTAGCGCATGGCTCGCCGTCTCCGAGGCCGCGTAGGCCGCGCACAGGCTGCTCGCGAGCGCCGCGATCACGGCAATCGTCTTGAATCGCGCATGGGAGATCATGGCTCGTGTCCCCTCAAGCCCACTCACTTGGCAGCAATGAGATAGCGGTTTGAATCGGCGAGGATCACGTCGCGCACCGCCTCGTGATATTTGATGTAGCCGGTGCAGCGGCAGAGATGACCGTCGAGCGCATCCGCAATGGTCTGCTCCAGCGCCTCGCGCGGCACCGGCGCGCGTGCCAGGCGCTCGAGCAGCACCTGGCCCTCGTTGAGGAAGCCGGCGGTACAATAGCCGCATTGGAACGCGAAGTGATTGATGAAGGCCTTTTGCAGGATCGAGAGCTCGCCGTCCTTGGCGTGCCCCTCGACGGTCCGGATCGACTTGCCGTCAAAGTTCACGGCGGGAGCGACGCAGGTCGGGCTGGTGGAGCTGGTGCCGTCGGGGTCGTCGACGATGATGGCGCAGCTCAGGCATTGCGCGGCGCCGCAGCCGAACTTGGTGCCGGTCATGCCGAGCATCTCGCGCAAAAAATCGTTCATCGAGAGGTCGTCGCGGACGTCCATCGGACCGTGCTTCTGGCCGTTGATGGTGAGGCTGAGGGTCGTCACGCGAGCACTCCCTTCAGGAGGTTTGATGTGACCGGCAGCGCGCGGAAGCGGTGGCCGGTGGCGTCGTGGATGGCGTTGATCAGCGCTGGAACGATCGGGACCATCACGACTTCAGCCATGCCCTTGGGCGGCTCGTCCGGCGTCAGCGCCTTCAGCATCTCGATCTCGAGATCGCGCAAGGGCAGGTCCGAGCCGCGTGCGACGAGATAGCGCCCGAGATTCCATTCGCCGTTGCCGGGGCCGCCCTCGAACGGCGGCAAGGTTTCGAGCAGCGCGTAGCCGACGCCCATGGCGAAGCCGCCCTGGGTCTGGCCCATCACGACCTCCGGCACGAGCGCGGTGCCGCATTCGAGCACGCTATAGGCCTTGGCGATGCGCAAGCTCCCGGTCGCGCGCTCGATCTCGACACGGACCAGCGCGCCGCACATCGATGTGTAGGCGGTGCCGATCCGGTTATTGTTGGTCGGTGGAAACGTGACGCTGGTGCGATTGATCCGTTCGAACTTGCCATTGCCGCGGCGGATCGCGAGCGCGTCGATCTCGGCACGATGTTGCTCACCGAAGAGGGGAAAGCGTGCGCGCGACCAGGCCCAGCGCGAAAAGCTGTGCGCGATCGCGCCGGTGATGAAGCCGCGGGCATGGGCTGTTGCGGCGAGCACGGGGAGTGCCAGCGGTTCGAGACCGGGCATCACGAGCTGGCCGTTTTGCCAGGCCGCGCTCGCCCATTGCGTGGCGCGTGGATCTGTCTTCGGGATGCGCCACAATTCGAGCGCCGCGGGCCACAGGCCGAAGCGGAAGATGATTCGGGCGGCCTCCGCGGAGGAATGGGTGCCGACATGGGCGCCGACCGAGGCTGATGTCGCCGAGCTGATCCTGGGCACCCAGCGTGGATTTCTCTGCGCCGCATCCTGGGTCTTTTGATCCATCGTGTAGGGATCGCCTGATGTGACCAGGCCGAGCGCCTCATAGCCGTCGACCCGGGCAATCGAGACTTCGTCGGCGATGGCGCCGACATGGTTCGCGACACGGTTCGCCAGCGCCGTGCCGATGCCGTTGCCCATCTCGACATGATCGCAGAAGATCGCAATCTTGCCGTCGGCTCCGAGCTCGACGCGGCCGAGCGAGCAGTCCGCGCCGGCGCCGTAGTCCTTGGTCACGCAGGCAACGCCGGTGCCGACCAGCCGGTCGGAGGCGCTCTGCTTGAATTGCGCGCGCTGCTGCCAGATTGGATGCTTTTCGAGCTTGTCGAGAATTTCGGGCGTGCGCACGGAGACGATGTACGGATTGCCGGTCATGGTCCGGCCGTTCTGCTTGAGCGCATTGCGCCGTCGGAATTCAATCGGATCCAGCTTGAGCTCGCCCGCCGCCTCGTCGATCAGTGTCTCGATCGCGGTCAGCGTCTGGAGCGCGCCATAGCCGCGCATCGAGCCCGCGGTCACGCCGCGCGAATGCACCACGACCGTCGTGACGTCGACCTTGGGGATGTCGTAGATGCCGATCGCGGCGGTGGCGGCGACGGTAGCAACGTTGGCGGAGAAATTGGCGAGGCCGCCGCCGTCGAGCACGTGGTCGGCAGCGAAGGCCTTGATGATGCCGGTCGCGCGGTCGACGCCGATGCGCGAGCGCATCTTGATCGGGTGGCGCTTGATGCCGCCCTGGAATTGCTGGTAGCGGTCATGCGCCAGCCGCACCGGTTTTCCGGGAAAGCAGATCGCCGCCAGCGCGACGTAGAGGATGAACGGCGTGTGATCGCGGCCGCCGAAGCCGCCGCCGACATGGCCGAACTGCGCGTTGATATGGCCTGGCTTGTAAGGCGCGCGGGCTTTGGCCATGAGAAACGCGAGCGACTCCGCCGCCTCATAGGGCGACTGCACGCCGAGCACCAGCTCGAGATTGCCGCCCTTGCCGGTGTACCAGGCGAGCCCGCATTCCGGCTCCAGGAACATCGGATCGACCGACTGCGTCTCGAACTCGCGGTCGAGCACCAGCAGCGAGGCGTCGTCCGCGGCGAGCTCGGCGCGAATCTGCTCGCCATATTTGGCGGCCTTGACATAATCGGGCGGCATTTCCTTCGCGAGCGGTGACCACACCGGAAGTGCTGCGTTCTGCACCTTCTTGGGCGTGACCCAGCCGGCCTGGATCGGCGAATAGACGTCCGGCTTCTCATGCGAGGGACCTGCCACACGCGTGAAGCGGTAGGAGCCGTAATCGGGCGCTATTACCGGTCCGGTCTCCTCGCCGAATTTGACGAAGGTGCCGTCGCGCAGGGCGAGGCGCGCCTGGTCGAAGGCGTCGAACTTTTCGAAGATCAGGAGCGCGACGGGTTGTCCGAGATAGAGCGGCGTCTTGCCGGGCGGGCAGAACAGGTCGCCGGCGTAGAACTCCGGCACTTGCGTGCCGATGCGCGCGAGATCATCAGCGCTCACGACGACGGAGGGTTTCAGCGCGCCCTTCAGGCGGGCGAGGTCCATGCCGGTGTAGACATGCGTGGCGTCATTGGCGCGCACCAGGATCGCGTGCGAGGTGGTCTGTGGCCAGCCCGGCAGATCATTGGCGCGGAAGTCGGAGGCGTAAAGCTTTGCGCCGGTGACCTTGGCGACGCCGTCGACACGGCCGGTGCCCTTTGTTGCGGGGTTGAACTTGCCGCGTCCAGGCAGCGTCTCGTGGGCCGCGAAGGGAACTCCCGCCGCCGAAGCAAGATGCGACAGGCTGACCGAGATGCCTCCTGCGGATAACCACTTCACGAACTCGCGTCGCGAAGGCTCCATGATCAGATCCTTGTACAAGGTTTCGAGGACATCATGATGCTGACGGCATCGATGCCCGAAGGTACGCGCCGACGCTAGCTCGAATCCGTCATGATTCGTCATACGACCATAGAAAGGGCGAAGGCCTTACCAACACATGAAGGCGGCAGCAGCGACGCGGCCGCCCTCGTGTCCCGACATCCGGAACCTATTTGAGGTCGGCGATCGTGGCAGGACCCGATCCCGGCGTGATCAGGGTCGGCCACTGCTTGGAACCGAAGGGAACCGGCGGCGGCAGGAACGGCGTCATGCCGCGCCTTGCCGTCTCCGCGATGATCGCGGCGCGCCCGTCGCCTCCCATCAACTCGTAGTCCATCAGGTGATAATTGCCGAAGAACAACGCGCCGACCGAGCGATCGGCGATGATCCGCGTCAGCGACTCCAGCATGTCGGCCGGCGTCGTGGTGAACGAAACCGTTTCGATCAGCAGCAGGCGTGAATTGATGGCATCGGCGCCGAAGAATTGCGCGAGCACGCTGAAAATCACGTTGTTCTGCCGCGTCACGTAGATCGTGTTGCTGGCGGCATAGGCCTTCTCCCAGTCCGGGCCGAGCTGTGTCTTCCAATCCCCCAGCACGCTCATCCAATGCGCAACCTGGGTCTGGGCCGCCCAGGCGACGTTTTTCGCGAGGAAGGGCGCCTGCTTTTTGCCGAAGGCTTCGAGCCTCGCGAAGGGAATGACGCCGCTGGCGACGCATTCGTCCATGAAGGCCAGGTTGTTTTGCAGGATGGTGCGGTTGTTGTCGCGCCAATCGGCCTGCATCGGCGTCGCGTCGAGGGTCTCGAGCGCCGACTGCATCCGGCTGCGATAGGCCATCATCGAACCGCGCCACGACTTGTTGTCGGGATTATCGAGATAGGGGCCGACGACCTCGGCCAGCGCCATGGTGCTATGGCCGACCGACTTCAGGAGCTGATAGACGACCGGCACCTGGGGTGCGTCGAGCGGCGGCTGGCCCGGCCGATACAGGATCAGACGTCCGCCGGCGCCGGAAAACAGGCCGAGGATCACCGGGTGCTTGTCGAGAATGTTCTTCTGGAACACCTTTGCAGCATCGCCGTAGAGCTCGAACATGCCGGTGTTCAGCGCGAGCACGTCCTTGGTTGCGATGTCGGCAGGCGCGGCCGTGCTCCTGCCGGAGATCGGCGCCATGTAATCGGGAAGCGTCTGGGCCGTGGCAGCTCCGCCAAAGGCCAGCAGCAGCGTGGCGGCCGCGGCAAGGCGAAATCGATGTTTCATGGGGATTCCTCGGATGTTTCCAGGAGGCGTTGTTTCGACCCGCGCCGGTTCGGCGGGCATGCAGGTGTTTCTGGCGCAAAATTGCTAAGGATTTGGTAGAGCTGCCCAGATCCGGGCCCGGCCGGGCTTCCCCTGGCGGCCGGCATGGACTACTACGCCGCAACGCAACAATTCCCCCAAAAAGACCTCATGATCCGCCTCGACAACGTCAGCAAGCAAGCCGGCCACCAGATCCTGTTCATCGAAGCTTCCGCCGCTCTCAACAAGGGCGAGAAGATCGGTCTTGTCGGCCCGAACGGCGCCGGCAAGACCACGCTATTCCGGATGATCGCCGGTGAGGAACTGCCCGACGAGGGGCAGGTCTCGACCGATCGCGGCATCACCATCGGCTATTTCAACCAGGACGTCGGCGAGATGAATGGCCGCAGCGCCGTGGCTGAGGTCATGGACGGGGCAGGGCCGGTGAGTGCGGTGGCGGCCGAGTTGCGCGAACTCGAGACCGCGATGGCCGATCCCGATCGCGCCGACGAGATGGACGATATCATCGCGCGCTACGGCGAGGTGCAGCATGCCTTCGAGGAACTCGACGGTTATGCCCTCGATGGCCGCGCGCGCGAAGCATTGTCGGGCCTCGGCTTCAGCCAGGAGATGATGGACGGCGATGTCGGTGCGCTCTCCGGCGGCTGGAAGATGCGCGTGGCGCTCGCTCGCATTCTCCTGATGCGCCCCGACGTCATGCTGCTCGACGAGCCGAGCAACCATCTTGATTTGGAAAGCCTGATCTGGCTGGAGAAATTCCTGCACGACTACGAAGGCACACTGCTGATGACGTCGCACGACCGCGAGTTCATCAACCGCGTGATCTCCAAGGTGGTCGAGATCGATTCCGGCTCGCTCACCACTTACACGGGCGATTACGAGTTCTACGAGCAGCAGCGTGCGCTGAACGAGAAGCAGCAGCAGGCCCAGTTCGAGCGCCAGCAGGCCATGCTCGCCAAGGAGATCAAGTTCATCGAGCGCTTCAAGGCGCGCGCCTCTCACGCCGCGCAAGTGCAGAGCCGGGTCAAGAAGCTCGACAAGATCGAGCGGGTCGAGCCGCCGCGGCGCCGCCAGACCGTGGCGTTCGACTTTCCGCCGGCGCCGCGCTCGGGCGAGGACGTCGTCGCCTTGAAGAAGGTTTTCAAGGGCTACGGCAGCAAGCGGATCTATGACGGATTCGATTTCATGATCCGCCGCCGCGAGCGCTGGTGCGTGATGGGCATCAACGGCGCCGGCAAGTCGACGCTGCTCAAGCTGATCGCGGGCGCGAGCGAGCCCGATGAGGGCACGGTGGCGGTGGGCGGCAGCGTCAAGATGGGCTATTTCGCCCAGCACGCCATGGACCTGCTCGACGGCGAGCGCACCGTGTTCCAGTCGCTGGAGGACGCGTTTCCGACCGCGGGGCAGGGCTCCCTGCGCGCGCTCGCCGGCTGCTTCGGCTTCTCCGGCGACGATGTCGAGAAGCGCTGCCGGGTGCTCTCGGGCGGCGAGAAGGCCCGGCTGGTGATGGCCAAGATGCTGTTCGATCCGCCGAACTTTCTGGTGCTGGACGAGCCGACCAACCATCTCGACCTCGCCACCAAGGAGATGCTGATCACGGCGCTGTCGGATTTCGAGGGCACCATGCTGTTCGTCTCGCACGACCGGCATTTTCTCAGCGTCCTGTCCAACCGCGTGCTGGAGCTGACGGCGGAGGGTATCCATCAATTCGGCGGCGGCTACACCGAATACGTCGCGCGCACCGGGCAGGAGGCTCCGGGGTTGCGGTCGTAGATGGGATCGGTAGCCCGGATGGAGCGATGCGCAATCCGGGTGCTGTGCCACGCGCGCTGGTGAACAATGTGGTTGGCGTGTTCCCGGATTGCGCTTCGCTCCATCCGGGCTACAAGAGACGAATTGATGGAGTCCGTAGCCCGGATGGAGCGCAAGCGTAATCCGGGATCAGTCGCCGCGTTCGCCGAAATTGCCGTCCATCTGACCGGCTCCTCCCCAATCGGAAGGCAGCAAGCCGGCGCGGACGTAGCGATGGAGCGACGAATACCGCCAGTCTGACGGCGATGGGACGAGGCCGTGCTTGACTGGATTGAAGTGGATGTAATCGGCGCATCGTTCGAAATCCGCGTCGTCGCGAATGGTGTGCTCCCAAAATCGTCTTTGCCACAAAGCGAATTCGCCGCGATGATTGCGGGAAATCGGTGCGCCTGATGCAGCCAGCCGGTGCGTGAAGAGACTCTTGATCCGCCGCCATCGGCCCGAGAAGTCCGAGTCAGCGTCGGGAAGCGTCATAATGACATGCAGATGATCCGGCAGGACCACGATTGCATGGATGGTGAAAGCTCTTTCGGTGCGAGCCACGCGGAATGCGTCGCGAAGTTCTCCGACATGATCGACCAGCGCGGACGATCTTCGATCATCCAGCGTTACGGTGAAGAAGAAGGTCCCGCCGGGGACAAAATTGCGCCGATAGCGAACCACGTCAGGGCCTTCCCGGATTACGCTTCGCTCCATCCGGGCTACAACCAAATCGCGAGGCTGGCAATGATCTCGCTCACTTGAACGTCTTGGATGCTCTCGCTACGCTCCCCCAAAAAAAGGGAGTGAACCGACGATGAAACAGCTCAGGATTGGCGATATCACCATTGATGCGGTGATCGAGCGGGAAGGGCCCTGGCGGCGGCCGCAGGATTTCTTCCCGGCCTATGACGAGAGCGTGTTCAAGCGCCATCTGCCCACGATGGAGCCTGAGGTTTTCGACGCCTCCCGCGGCATGATGGTCATCACCTACCAGACGTTTGTGGTGCGCACGCCGCGCTACACCATCCTGGTCGACACCTGCACCGGCGAGGACAAGGGTCATCCACCGCCGTTCGACTTTTCCGGCAAGGAGCGTTGGCGCAACGAGCTGTACGCGCTCGGGATCGGCTTCGAGCAGATCGACTACGTCTTCTGCACCCATCTGCACATCGATCATACCGGCTGGAACACGACGTTGCGCGACGGGCGTTGGGTGCCGACCTTCCCCAATGCCAAATATGTTTTTCACAAGGGGGAGTACGCGGCCTGGGAGGCCGAGCACGCCAAGGGCAACAACCCGCCCGGCACCGTCTTTCGCGACAATTGCCTGCCGATCGTCGAGGCCGGACAGGCGCTCTTGGTGGATGACGATTACGCGCTCGACGATACCGTCACGCTGACGCCGACGCCCGGGCATTCGCCCTGCCATTGCTGCGTGAACATCTTTTCGAAGGGCCAGCGCGCGGTGGTCGCCGGCGACCTGATGCACCACCAGATCCAGTGCCGCGAGCCGGACTGGTCGGCGAAACCGGATTGGGATCCGAAGCAGTCGGCGGTCTCGCGGCGAAAATTCTTCGCCTCAGTCGCTGACACCGACACGCTGATCCTGCCGATCCATTTTCCGACGCCGACGGTGGGATTGATCAAGCCGCTCGGCGGCGCGTTCGACTACCGCTTCCAGCGGGATTGAAGCTGTGATTTCACCTCGCCCCGCTTGCGGGGAGAGGTCGAATTTGCGCGAAGCGCGAATTCGGGTGAGGGGGACTCTCCGCGAGTCCGATTCTCACCATGACTGCGGAAGCAGCCCCTCACCCCAACCCTCTCCCCGCGAAGAGCGGGGCGAGGGGGGCGCACTTGCGCCGGAGCGACATCACAGCGCGTTACGCGCCGGTCTCGCATTTCTTCATGAAGCTGTTCTTGGCGGCACCCGCGAGCGGCTTGCCGTCCGCGCTGACCGCCTTCGGCGTACAGGCGTCTTCCTTGCACTTCTTCATGAACGAGGTCTTGGCTGCGCCGGCGAGCGCCTTGCCGTCCTTGCCAACCGCCTTGCTTGCGCAGGTGTCGTCCGCGAAGGCCGAGCCGACCGCGAAGGTGGCGACGATCGCAGCGAGAAAAATCCGCTTCATCATGGTGTCTCCCTAAACCAGAAATGGCTTGCGGATTGGAGCCGCGAATCGCGGCGCAATCAAGCCGGATCGGCGCCGGTCCCGGCCGGCATCGCGGATTTTTGTTCGCCATTGCCTCAGACCCCTCGTGCGAGCAGCGCCTTGAAGTCGGCTCGCGCGCGCTGTGCCTCGGCCCTGGCGACGTCCGAGGCCTCGCCGAGGCCGAAATAGCCGTGGATCAGGCTGGCGCCTTCGTGGTGCTTGACCCGCACGCCAGCCGCCTCCAGCGCTCGCGCGTAGGCGGCGCCTTCGTCGCGCAGCGGATCGAACCAGGCTGTCGTCACGATCGCGGGCGCGACGCCGGCGAGCGATACCGCGCGCAGCGGCGAAACCCGCCAGTCGGTGGCGTGGGCGGGATCCGCGAGATAGTGGCCGGTGAACCATTCCATCACCGCGCGCGACAGGAAATAGCCCTCCGCGTTCTCCGCGCGTGAGGGATAGCGCGCATTCTCGCGCGCATCCGCGTAGCTGCCCAATACGTCGGTCACGGGATAGACCAGCAATTGTGCGGCGAGCTTGATGCCCGTGTCGCGGCAGGCGATCGCGGTTGCCGCCGCGAGATTGCCGCCGGCGCTGTCACCGGCAATGCCGAGCCGCTTTGCATCGCCGCCAAATTCCGCGACGCGGTTGAAGACGTCGCTCGCTGCTGCAAAAGCGTCCTCGAACGCGCCGGGAAAGCGCGTCTCCGGCGGTCGCCGATAGTCGACGGACACCACCACTGCGCCGGTCTCGATGGCAAGCCATCGTGCCTGCCGGTCGTGGGTCTCGAGATCGCCCGCGACCCAGCCGCCGCCATGGAAGAACACCACGGTCGGCGCCGGACCGGTGCCGATCCTGTAGATCCGCGCATCGAGCGGGCCGGCGCCGCCTTTGACCTTGATGTCCTGCACAATATCGACGGGCGGCGGCGGTATGGCGGCGCGTGAGGCAGCGAGTGCGCGCAAGGATTCGCGGGCACTCTGTGGCGTCATGACCGTGGGATCGCGCATTGGCAGCAGCGGGATGATCTGGGCGATGACGGGATCGAGCGGTGCAGCCATGGCGGGTCCTCGCGCGGTTCTTGGTCTTGCTTGCGCGTTAGCATAGATTTTGCGCGCCGCATCGGCAACCGCCGGACGGGTATGCGCCAGGGAGGTAAAGAGGTGGATTTCGAAACGCTGGTCCAGTCACGCCGCAGCGTGCGTGGTTTCAAGCACGAGCCGGTGCCGCGAACGGTGATCGAGGCGATCATCGACAGTGCCAAGCGCGCGCCGTCGTCGATGAACACCCAGCCCTGGCATGTCCACGTGCTCACGGGCGCGCCGCTGGAAGAGGTGCGCCGCCGCAACATGGAGGAGATGGTTGCCGGCGCCAAGGTCAAGCGCGACATCATCAGCCATGGCGAGTACCAGGGCGTTCACCGCACCCGGCAGGTCGACGTTGCCAAGAAACTGTTCGGGGCGATGGGGATCGCACGCGACGACAAGCCGATGCGGCAGGATTGGGTGCTGCGCGGCTTCCGCCAGTTCGACGCGCCGGTCTCGCTCGTGCTCAGCTATGACCGCGTGCTCGACCCCGGCGCGGTCTGCCATTTCGATCTCGGCGCGCTCTGCTACGGCATCGTGCTCGCGGCCTGGGATCGCGGACTAGGCAGCGTGATCAACGGGCAGGGCATCATGCGATCCGACATCGTGCGCGAGGTCGCGAAGATCCCGGAAGACGAAGCCATCATGACCTGCGTTGCGATGGGCTATCCCGACGAGACATTTGCCGCAAATGCCGTTCGCTCGGATCGTGAGGACAACGAGGGGTTCGTGCGGTTCGTCGGATTCGCTGACTGAAACGACACGTCGACGCGGCGGAGGAGATTATTCTCCCATGGAAATTTCATGGAAATTTTTGGTGCTGACTCCTCGCCGGCTCTTGCAATCTCGATGGAGCGGGAGGAACAATATCAGACGTAAAAGGTTTGATGCTGGCGCGAGGGAATTGACATGCGGCGGCTGGCTAGCCTGATTCGACAGTTCTTCGGTCCGCGAGTGCGGCGCCCGATCGATGATGATCCAAGTCTTCCTTTCACACCTGAAGAGTTCGGCAGGCTGATCCGTAGCGGTCGACGCAAGGACATGAAGCTGCTTGCGGAAGGACTGGCCTGCCGGTCCATCCCGCGCAACGTCAAATACCGGGCCACGCACTAAGCCCGTTCGTGACGAGGTCCTCGTTGCGGGATCGTCGCACCCGCGCGCTCACCGCGTGAGCGCGACCTGCTTGAACGAGATCACGAGCGCCTTCTCCAGCTTTCCGGTCATCCCGCGGAGAATGTTGTAGGCCTCCGTGCGCGGCATCGTCGGCTTGTAGGGCCGGTGCTCGATCAGTGCGGCGAAGATGTCCGAGATCGTGAGAATGCGCACGACGTCGTTGATGCTCTCGCCGCTGAGCGCGTCCGGATATCCGCTCCCGTCGAGATATTCGTGGTGATGCCGCACGGCGTCGAGAATCTCGGGCGAGATGTTTTCGTGATCCTTCAGAAACTCATAACCCGCCGCCGGATGCGTCTCGATCATGGCGCGTTCGTCGGCGTCGAGGCGGCCGGGCTTGTCCAGGATCGCAAGCGGGATCTGCGCCTTGCCGATGTCGTGGAACATGGCGGCTGAGTACAGCCGCTCGAGATCGGTTCGCCCGACGCCGAGGCTTAGTCCGAAGTCGATCGCCACGCCGGTCACGAGCAGGCAATGCTGGTAGGTTCCCTCGTGGTGACGCCGCACCGTGGTGAGCCATTCGGACAGGCCGTGCTCGGTGATACGATCGGCGACCTTGCGGCCGGCTTCTTTCGTGCCGTCGACGTCGAGGGGCTCGTCGAGCGTGACGGCGGTGAACATCGAGGCGATGGCGGTCGCCGCGGTTTCGACGGCATTACCCGGTTGCGGTGTGTCACTTGAGGCAGCGGAGGCCGGGTCAGCCAGCGCTGCCAGCAGCTTGATCTTGTTGATCGTCCCGGGAAGCACGAGCGTGGCGCCGAGCGCGTAGGCCTGCGAGATACTCACGTGAGATGAGTGCTCGACGAGGAAGATGCGCTTCGTGGCTTTCGCCAGCTTGGCGGCCCGCTTCTTGATCGCCGCGACGTTGCCGACGTCACGCAGTTCCGCGCGGATGACGATGGCGAATGGCACTTGCGACAGCTTGGCTTCCACATCGAGCCGTTCGCCCGCGACGGTAAACTGTTGTTCGAGGATCGAGCAGACGCCCGACAATTTGTCGGAGGAATCGGCCAGCACATGCACGAACGGGCGTGGCGCTTCCGTCTCTCGGATGCTGCCGTCGCCTTTGACCGGGCGGGATATGGTTCGCGCATTCTGCACGGTGGGCCTGGACTATACCGGAGTTGAACGAGCTTGATGAATTCTGGAGGCTATTTTCTCTGGGTGGAGTTCTGCGCGGCGGCTGCCCGGGCGCTCGGCGGTTTCTTCTTGCTGTCTGCAGTGATGAAGTGCACGCCGGCCATGGTGCCGTCGATCCAGACCAGTTCGCAGCGCCGGAAGGCGAGCCCCGTCGACGACAGCAGCATGAAGAATTCCTTGGCCTGGAGCACGTCGAGCGTGCCCTCGACCTCGAGCTTGGCGCCGCTCTGCGACACGTCGAGCAGAACGCAACTGCGTCGCCAGGTGCCGTCCGAGCCCATCAGTTTTACAGCTTGCTTGTGGTCCATTCGCACGCGAAGCGCCTTGCGACCGTCGAACTTCATCGGTTAACCCCCATTTTTGTGCCGCGATTTCCCTGATCGCTTGTGTTGGCACTTGCTGCTATTTCCCCCCAGCGCACCGTCCACTGGCTGGTCGACAAGAGAAGCGTTTCGAAGATTTGCTGCGCCCGCTTGCGCTCCGCGAAGGAGAGGCGAGCGCCGCTTCGATTGCTGAGGATCGCGAGCGTGGTCTGCCAGTTCAGGCGCGAAGCGCGGCAGGCCATGACCAGGCCCTCGCAGTTGCCATCGGTCATCACGTGCTCGACGATCTCGATCGGGGCGGCCGAAAGCACCGAGAGTGCGGTGAACAGGTTGGCGGTCTCGCCGCGGATCGCGAAGCGGTTCACCGTCGAGTCGTTGAGCTTGCCCACACGATTGAGCGCGATGATCTCTGGCCTTGCGCTCGCATAGTCGGTCGAACAAGGCCGCTTGGGCGAAACCGGCGCGGGCGCCGGATTCGGAGCCGCGGTTTGCCTGGGTGGCACGGAGGAGACGTTGGGCTTGGCCGGCGTTTTTGGGGTGGGTGAGATGGAGAGCAACTTCCGCACGACCAGGTCAGGCGTGCCCGGCCGGAGGGCCAGAGCCTTCGTGATCTCGCCATCCTGTTCGGCCCTGGCGATCAGCGCGGCATAGGCCGCGTCGGAGAACCCGGTCCCCGTATTCTTGATCAGCGCGAGGCAGAGCGCAGCGGTGCCGCGCTCGATCAGCGCCTCGGTCACGACCGGCTCGATCGTGTCGCGGGCGGAGATCGCGAGTTGATGTCGTTCGCCGCACGACGCCGCGACCGCCTTGAGATCGGTCGCGGACAATGCCCGCGATTTGAGCAGGACCGGGCAGGCTACCTCCGGATCGTCGTGCGAAGCCAGGTGCCGCAATGTGTCCTGCGGCGCAACATCGAATTCGGCAAGTGCCTTGCTGAGCTGAACCAGCGCGCTGGGAGTGACCCGCTCCGTCAGGCGCAGCAGGACGCCGTCGACGACGTTGACGAGCATTTCCTGAGGCCTGTCGCGGCTGGTAGCGAGCAGGTGCACAATGCCGCAGAGGATACGCGCGCAGCGCTCCGGCGGGCTCGCTGCGACCGCTTCTTCCAATTCAACAAGAATATCAGCAGGCGAATTTGCCATCATGGCAGGAGCCTGAATTCAAATAACTTCGACTATCCAACGGGCTTCATTGCGCTCCACACTTCTTAATTTGGAATTTAACATTCGATCCTTCGGGTATCGGCGCACCGTCCACTTCACTTGAAACGCTATCGAAATTTGGCAGAATGCGAACCGTCAGCTTGTCCTTTGAATTGCACCTTCGCCAACTGATCGAGAGAGGATAGGATGATTCTTTCGGTCTAACGGGGCAACCGAAAGGGGGGAATCAGACCGGTACTGTCGCCGGATGCGCGTCGTTTCGCGACGCTGCTTTCATTTATCATGACCAGCATTGATGATGCGCCCGGGTTGGCGCCAAAGATATTTCGTTTTGCAGACGTCGATGAGTTTCGCAACGCGATCCGCGGTTTGAACTTCGAGTTCACACCGCTCGTGCGAAGGATTGCGACTGAGCAGGTCATTTTGCGTTTGCCCGGCTGCGACGTGAACGTCACGCGTGCGTTTCCGCGTGTGGTAGACGCCGAGCTCGTCGCGGATTGCACGGCGGTCGGATTTGCAATGGACGACCTCGAAGTTCCCATTCGCTTCAACGGCGCACAACGTGACTGCTCGGTCATCGTCATCGGCAGCAGCGGCGCGGCCTACAACACCATCGAGGAGGTGCAGCGGCAAATCGCCTCGGTCATCTTCCGTCCGGAGGTGAAGGACCGCGGCTGGCCCGAGACGAACTCCAATTTCAAGATTTTCGAGACGAGCACATCGGCTCTGCATTGGTTGCGGAAGGTGGTCAGGGAGGTGATGGCCGCCGCGTCCGAGCCCGTCGATCCGGCCGAAGTGCCGCTGAAGGCTGCCGCGATGAAGGAGTCGCTGATCGGCGCAGTCGATGCCGCGTTCGCCAACGTCGTTCCCGCACGATGGACAGTGCGGCCGAACGACGAGCGGCAGTTCAAGACATTTCAGGATATCCGCGCGCTGTTGTCCGACGATCTTTCACAGCCCATCTACAGCGAGGAGATTGCGCGCAAGCTCGGCATTTCCGTCCGCACCATGCATGACGTCGTCCGCCGTTATCGCGGCATGAGCTTGCACCGCTATTTGCGCTTGCGCCGGCTGTGGCTGGTGCGCAGGCGGCTGCTCGCGGGAGCCGACAGCGTCAAGGCCGTGGCGCTGGCGTTCGGCTTCTGGCATCTCAGCGACTTCTCCAGAAGCTATCGCGACCAGTTCGGCGAGACGCCGTCGCAAACGCTGGTGCGTGGGCGAAGGGCGTAGCGCGACAAATGGATTGGGTCCGTTCCGGCGTTTCGTGCTAGCCTGCCGGCCATGAGCAACCGCATTCTCGTCCTCTACGGATCCTATCGCTCCGACCGCATGGGCATCCGCCTCGCTAATTTCGTCATCGATCGCTTGCGCTCCCGCGGCGAGGAGGTCGAATTCATCGACGCCAAGGCGATCGGCCTGCCGATGCTCGACCGCATGTACAAGGAATATCCAAAGGGCTCGGCGCCCGAGGCGCTGGAGAAGCTGGCCGGGCAGATCCGCGGCGCGGACGGCTTCGTCTTCGTCACCGGCGAGTACAATTGGGGGATCCAGCCCGGCTTGAAGAATCTCACCGACCATTTCCTGGAAGAGTGGTTCTGGCGCCCGGCTGCGATCGCGAGCTATTCGGCCGGCCGCCTGTCCGGCGCGCGCGCGGCGACTGCCTGGCACGGCACGCTCTCGGAGATGGGCATGGTGGTGGTGTCGAGCACCATCGGCGTCGGGCCGATCGCGCAGACGCTGTCGGCAGACGGCGAGCCGATCGGCGAGGGCGGCAAGGCGCTGGAGCGGTCGTTTCCCCGTTTTGCCGACGACCTCATGTGGTGGATCGAGGCGGGCAAGGCGCAGCGGGCGCGCAAGGCGCCGCCTTACTGAGCCGCTCCGGGCGTGTACTCATAAACCCGATCAGCCCGTTGAGTAGGCCGTGTCCGTTCTGTCTTTGAGGCCGGACAAGGCCAGTTCGCCCTAGCGAGTCGGCTAAGGGCCCAAGAACGGACTCTGGACTTAAACGCGTGATTAGCGGCCAATTCGACCGACTAGGATATATTCACAAGAGATCTAGCGACTTCCCGCGTACATTTAATAAATGATTCTACTGCTGGACTGAGCGTCCGATTCCTCAAAAATACGATCTCGGCCGAAATTAGGGGGCCTGAGGACTTTAGCGGCAATACCTTCAAAGCGGATTGATGAGCGCTCAGTGCCGCAACCGATGTCGGTAGAATTCCGACGAATTCTCCGCTCGCAATCAAGGATACCGTGAGCTGAACAGCGATCGTTTTGATCAGCGGCTTCGGTGGCGAAATGTTGTTGGCTCGAAATACCGCGGCCACGAGTGCACCCGGCGGACTGTCGTAAGGCGGCAGGACCCAATTAGCTTCCATGATATCCTTGAGTGCTGTTCGCCGCTTTCGCGCAAGATCACTGTGCGCCCCAACAACGAACACAAGTGGCTCGTCGAACAGGACCTCGGAATTGAAGTCGTCTTGCCGCGCCGGGGCTCTGGTAATCAGCAGGTCAATTCTGCGCTCGCGCAATTCCTGCATTTGATGTTCACCCGGGTTAGTGAGCTTCACGTCAAGCTGAACACCGGGATGCTCCCTGGAAAATCGCCGGACGATCGTCGGCACCAAGCTGTGTAGGATGATGTCGGTGCATCCCAACCTCACTTCGCCCGAATTTGGGTCAGAAAGATATTCCAGGGAGCGACGACCTTGTTGCATTTCATCGAATATATTTACTCCGCATCGGAGCAGAACTTCTCCATAAGCGGTCAGCACCGCGCCCCGCGAGCCACGGTCCAGTAGTCGCACGCCGAGCGTACCTTCCAAGTCGGATATCGTGTTGGAGATCGCAGGATGGGAAATTCTCAATTTTGCGGCTGCCTTCGCCATGCTGCCGGCATCTGCGATCGCCATCAAGATGCGAAGATCGCGTAACTTGATGAGACGGCCAATTCGATCCGACGAATCCATATGAGCCAGCCCTTAACCCTGGAGTTACAGGGATGTCATGATTTTCGGTCTACCAGATAAGAGGCAAACCGACCAGAGTCGATCGGGCGCGCGGGCACCGTCTGCGCTGGAGAATCCGATGATTACCAGACGAAAATTCGTGACGTCCGCGGTTGGCCTAGCTTCGGTCTTTCCCGGTGCGGCATGGGCTCAACAAGCCAACCAGGCCACCACGCGAATGTTGGTCGGCTTCACCGCGGGTGGCGCAATCGATGTCATCGCAAGAATGCTGGTCGATGGAATGAAAGACGACTTCCCTTCGTTTATCGTGGACAACCGCCCCGGAGCAGGCGGACGTGTTGCGCTTGGAGCCCTGAAGGTCGGCCCAGCAGATGGCACGGCGATGATCCTGACACCAGCGTCAAACTTCGCCGTGTTTCCCCACGTCTACAAGAAGCTTGGCTATGATGCGTTCAAGGACTTTGCTCCGGTCACAACCGTTTGCGACTTCCCATTTCTGGTCACAGTGGGACCGATGGTGCCGGCTGACGTGAAGACACTCACCGATTTTGTAAGCTGGTGCAGGGCCAATCCAAAGCTTGCGACCTATGGCACGGCTGCGGCTGGATCAATGCTGCATTTTACCGGCGTAGCCCTAGCTAAAGCCGGCGGTTTCGAATTCGTGCATCTGCCATATGGCGGCCCAAACGGCATCCAAGACCTGATCGGCGGTCGAATTGCCGCAACAATCTACCCGACCGGCACCGCACTTCCGCACGTCCAGTCCGGAGCCATTCGCGCGTTAGTAACAACCGGCCCCCAACGGTCTCCGTTGCTTCCCGATGTGCCGACGGTTCGCGAGGCCGGATATCCTATGCTTGAGGCCATTGAGTGGTTCGGCGTTTTCGTCCCGGCAATCACGCCGGCCGAAACGGTTAACCGCCTAAATCGGGCGATCCGCTCAGTAGTCAGAACCGATGCGTTTAAAGCAAACTCGGCCAAGCTTTCGGTTGACCCGGCAGGGCTCACACCAGGGGAATTTGCACAATTGATTAAATCGGATTTCAACCGCTGGGGGCCGATTGTTCAGGCTTCCGGCTTTTCATCGGAAGATTGAGGCTCGTCCTGATCGGATCGGCGTTGGCGAAGAACCGAAGAACATAGATATGCACCGGACAGGAGCAGCGAGCTTCTCAATAGATCGTACAGTTATTGCGGAATGCGGTTTTGGGGGAATTGATTATGACAGATAGCCGGCTGGACGTCCTTCCGCCGCACGTTCAATTGATTCAGATGGGCCGTGCCCACATCGTCTCAAGAATCGTCTATGCAGCGGCCAAGCTGGGGCTGGCGGATCAACTCGCCCCCGGACCGAAGAGTGCCGCGGAGCTGGCCGGCCCGATGCAGGTCCATGCGCCTTCGTTGCACAGGCTGATGCGTACGCTGGCGAACCTCGGCATTCTGACCGAGCGAATGGAGCAGCGCTTTGCCCTGACTGGTTTGGGCGAGGCGTTAAAGACAGGCGCGACCGGTTCGGCAAGATCAGCGGTGATATTTTCGGGCAGCCCTTCGTCTCAGAGTGGCTGGGATCACGTGGTCTATTCCATACAGACCGGCAAACCCGGCTTCGATAAAGCGCAGGGCGTGGCATTCTTCGACTACCTCATGCAACATACCGACGACGCCTCGCTGTTCAGCGAGACGATGGTCGGCTTGCATAGCCAGGAGCCTACCGCTGTCGCCGAGGCCTACGATTTTTCAGCCTTCAAGACCATTGTCGACGTCGGTGGGGCAACTGGCAACATGCTGGCGGCTGTGCTTGCCCAACATGGCGGTCCGCGCGGCATCCTGTTCGACCGGCCGCATGTCCTGCAGGACGTACCGGCTTTGCTTGATGCCAAAAGCGTTCGCGAGCGAGTGACGATCGAGCCCGGCGATTTCTTTCAGCGTGTCCCGACCGGCGCGGATGCTTACATACTTTCGCACATCATCCACGACTGGAACAATGATCAGTGTCTTACGATCCTCAATCACATACGCGAAGCGATGAATGCCGCCGGCCGTCTGCTGCTTATTGAAATGGGTTGCCGCTTGGCGACACGCCGCATCCGGGGAAAATACTCGATATCACGATGCTCGTCCAAATGGGGGGACAGGAGCGTACCGAAACCGAATACGCGTCACTTCTCAGCAAGGCGGGTTTCCGTCTAACGCAGGTCGTGCCGACCAGTTCAGCAGCCAGCATCGTGGAGGCGGTCGTGGCCTGAGTTGCGAGTGGATGGCATCGACTTACGGCCGCGCGATGTCCGCCGACTTCGCAAATGAAAGCCCAACTGAGTCGCCTTAGGCCAGCGCGTCCTGGCTGCGGCAGTCGTTCACGCCATCGCACCAGAAGCCTGAAAAGCGGCATTTATGAGTACACGCTAGCTAGGCGGCCCTGACTTCGCTGAGGAAGCGGTCGAACTGTCCGGCGAGATCGCGCGACTGCGTCGAGAGCTGCTCGGCTGCGCCCAGCACCTCCCTGGCGGCCGCGCCCGTGTCGTCAGCGGCGCGCTGCACGCCGGTGATGTTGGTATTGACCTCCTGGGTACCGCGCGCGGCCTCCTGGACGCTGCGGGAGATCTCCTTGGTCGCCGAGCCCTGTTCCTCGATCGCGGCCGCAATCGCGGTGCCGATCTGGTCGATTTCGGCGATGACATCGGCGACGTTGCGGATCGCGCTCACGGTCTCGTCGCTCGCACTCTGGATCGCCGCGATCTGCTCGGAGATTTCGGTGGTCGCCTTGGCGGTCTGGCCGGCCAGGGACTTTACTTCGGAAGCGACCACGGCAAAGCCGCGGCCGGCTTCGCCGGCGCGCGCGGCTTCGATGGTCGCGTTCAGCGCCAGCAAATTGGTCTGCTCGGCGATGCTCTGGATCAGCGTGACGACGTCGCCGATCTTCTGGGCGCCCTCGGCGAGTGCGCGCGCGGTGTCGCCGGTGCGGCGGGCGTTGTCGACGGCGCGGGCCGCGATCTCGGTGGACTGAGCGACCTGGCGGCCGATCTCCGCGATCGAGGAGGTCAGCTCTTCGGTGGCGCTCGCGACCGTCTGCACGTTGGTCGAGGTCTGCTCGGAGGCGGCCGCGACGACCGCAGCCTGGCTGTTGGTCTGGGCCGCGGTCGAGGTCATCGACTGCGCCGTGCTCTCCATCGCGGTGGAGGCCTGGGACAGGCCGCCGACGAGCTCGGTGACCTTGGCCTCGAAGGCGCTGGTGAGGCCGTCGAGCGCTTGCGCGCGGCGCATCTTGCCGTCGTTCTCGGCCTGTTTCTCGGCTGCGAGCCGGTCGGCCCGGATCATGTTGTCCTTGAACACCTGCACGGCGGCGGCCATGGCACCGATCTCGTCGGAGCGCGCAGCGCCAGGGATCTCTTCGGCAACGTTACCCTCTGCAAGCCGCGACATCCGTGTGGTCAGGTCGACGATGGGTGCGCAGACCCGGCGGCGCACCGTCACGACGAGGCCGATGCTCGCGATCAACACGGCAACGAGGCCCGCGAGCGCGATCGTGAAGCTCGTGCGCGCGGCCGAAGAGGCACCGGCAAGGATCTGCTCGGCATTGTCGTAGAAGGCGTCGCGGACGCCGATGACCGAGCCCAGGCCGCGCTGCGATCCTGCGTAGAAGGTCTCGACGTCGTGCTCGTATTTGCCGCTGGTCGCGCCGTCCTTCACGAGTTTCAGCTCGTGGCCAAAACCTTCGACATAGGCCGAGTTCATCGTCTCGAGCGCGGAAGCGACATTGGCGGGCGTCGCCGGATTGCCGCGCAGCTCCTGGAGCGACATCGCGATCTGGTCGTTGCGCCCTTGCGAGCGGGCGATGTCGGCCTTCTCGGCCTCGGTCGCCACCTTCCTGGCCCCGACGAGGTTCTTGTGCAGGCTGGCGTTGAGGCCGCCGATGTCGCGCAGCGTCATGGTGATGTTGGCGTAGCTGGCCTGGCGGTAGGCATCACCGTTGAGGATCGCCATGCGGCGCACCTGCTCGTTGAGCAGCGCGGTTACGCTGGCGTTCAGCACCGCGTTGTCGGCGACGATCTTCCTGGCCGCGTCCTTGCGCGCATCCGCCGGTCCAGCGATCGCCTTGTCGATCGCGTCGCGCAGCGCCGCAAGCTTCGTGTTCAGCGCGTCGATGTTGCTGCCGATGGTGTTGCCGTCATCGAACGGGCCGGGCAGGTCCTTGCGTAGCGCGTTCATCTTGTCCCGCGCGCCGTCGGTTTGCTTGCGCAGCTTGTCGTGTTCGGGGAGCAGCGTCGGGTCGACGGTCGCCGGGCCATAGAGGATGTTGGTGGCAAAGCCGCGCTCGGGGTTGAGGTAGCGCGGGATGTCACTGACGGCGCGGACGATCGCGAGCCGGCCCTGCGCTTCGGTGATCCGCTCCATCGTCTGGTATTTCGTCACGGCGACATAGACGGCGAGGCCGCCGCCGACGGTCGAGAGCGAGACGATGGCGGCGGTCAGGAGTGTACCGATTTTCATGGGCAGTCCGGCAATTGGCGCGGGGGAGAATTATCTTGCAGGACCATAGGTTGCGCGTGTTAACCCCGGGTTTACGCTCCGCGCCGCCGGCCCCGCGTTAGTCGTAGGTCGCGCTCACTGTTCCCAGGGGACCGAAATCTGCGACATAGGTTTCGCCCGCTTTCGGCCGCAACATGCCCGTGAGCGTGCCCGTGCTGATGGTCTGACCCGCCTTGAGGCCGATGCCGGTCCGTGACAGCTCGTTGGCGAGCCAGGTGAGCGGCACAAGGGGATGATCGATCGCATCCGCCGCGGTCCCGCGCCGCCTCAACGCGCCGTTGCAATTCAAAACCACCTCCTGATTGGCAATGTCGCGGCTGCGCCAGTCCGCGATGGCTTCGCCAAGCGCGATCGATCCTGATCCGGCGCCGTCGGCCAGAATCGCCGGCATCGGCGGAAACGCCGCATCGTGAACGAAGCGGCACTCGGCGAGCTCGATGCCCGGATGCAGCGAGGCGACGGCCTCGTCGACCTCTTCAGCGGAGTATGGTCTAGCGCGCGGCGGCAGGTCGACGCCGAGGCGCGCCTGGTATTCGACTTCGGGAATCGGGCTGCATTGTCTGGCATGCTCGACGCTTGCGGGCGACGACTGGATCAAGGGCGCGAAGACCCGGCCGTAGATCGGCGAGGTCGTGCGAAGCTGACGCTGGAGTTCGGGCTTCATGCCGGCAATTTTCCAGCCGACGACTTCCCAGCCCAATTCCTCTTCCACCATCTCCGCGATGCGGTAAGCCGTATCGGCATCGGGCGGCACCAGTCCCTCGTCGAGGCCGCTCTGCTGCCGGGCCTCGCGGCGCAGTGTGGCGAGATGCCGGGCGAGTTCGCGCTGTCGTGACAAGTGTGTGTCCGATCTATTCGGTGGTGCGAGCGAGGGCGTCGGACAGGATCATCTTCAGCTCCTCTTGAACATGGTCGAGCGTCTGCGCGCTGCGGCTTGCACGGCACATCGCGACCGTACCTTCGATCGAAGCGACGACGAGGGTTGCGAGCCGCTCCGCCCGCTTCAGAGCCAGACCTTCGCGGCACAACGCCCTGAGCATGATCTGCCGCCAGTCGGCAAAGACGCCGTCGGCAAGGTCGAGCAGATGCTGCTGCGCCGTCTCGTCATCCTTGTCGGAGGGCTCGCCGACATAGCGGTCGACGGCTACGGCAAGCACCGGGCAACCCGCCTCGAAGCGGGTCGATTCCAGTTGCCGTCGCCATGATGCAACGAACGCCTTCAGTCCAGCGATGGCGCCGAGCTGATTCACTGCCTTCTCAAGCGGGACGGACACCTGCTGCCCGGCGAACACCACGGCTTCGGCGATCAATTGCCGTTTGCCCTCGGGGAAGTGGTGGCTGATCGAGCCGCGCGGGGTCGCAGTATGACGGACAACGTCGCGCATGCTTGTGGCGTTCACACCGCGCCGGCTCATCAGGTCGGCGGCGCCGGCAATCATCTTGTCGCGTGTGGTGGCGGTCATGGAGCTCTCGGGCGAATTTGCTTTCGCATTTATACTATGACGCTTGACATAGGCAAGCGAGGCTGGATATGACATGTGTCATAGCCCATGGGAGGGATGCAGCGTGACCATCATCACCGTGACTGCGCCCGGGGGCCGGCTCAGCCTGGCGCAGCGCCGCCGCCTCGCGGAAACTCTGACCGACGCCGTGCTCGAGCCCGAAGTCGGCCAGCACGCGCCGGCGGCTCGAATGGGCTTTCAGGTCCATTTCCACGACCTACCGGTCGACTGCATGGCGATCGGCGGTCGGCTTTTGTCCGACCAGGACACACCGCCCGACATCATGACCATCAATATTGCGGTGATGAATGCGGCGTGGCCTGCGCAGGTGCGGGCCGAGGTGATAGGCAACGTGCTGGCGCGGTTGGCGGAGGCCTGCGAAATGCCGGCGCCCGCGCCGACCTGGTGGATCAATTTCGAGATCATCGATGAGGGAAGCTGGGGGTCGCAGGGCGGCGTGCTCTCGATCCTCCAACTTCTGGAAACCGGCGTGTTCACGCCGCAGCGGAGCAACGCGATTCGCGCGGCGGTTCAGCCGCCGGCCTGACGCACTGCCAACACCAGGCGACCATCATGGAGAGAAACGCATGAGCGAAGGACAGATTCGTACCGAGGAGCACGGCCACATCCTCAAAATCATCATCGACAACGTCACGAAGAAGAACTCGTTCACGCCGGCGATGATGGAGCAATTGTCTAATGCGCTGACCGAGCTGAACGACAACGAGACGTATTGGGTCGGCGTGATCTGCGCCGAAGGCGGCGACTTCACCGCCGGGCTCGATATGCCGAAATTCTTCGGCCCGACCGCAGAGAAGCGGAAAATCAAGGACGGCAATGTCGATCCGTTCGGCCTTAGCAAGCGCTGCCGCAAGCCGATCGTCACCGCCGTGCAGGGCATCGTGTTCACCATTGGCATCGAGCTGATGCTCGCCGGCGACATTGTGGTCGCGGCCGCGGATGCGCGCTTTTGCCAGATGGAGGCCAGACGCGGCATCGCGCCGCTCGGCGGCGCGCATTTCCGCTTCCTGTCGCGCGCCGGCTGGGGCGATGCGATGTATCACCTGTTCCTGTGTGACGAGTTTTCGGCGCAGCGCGCCCATGCGATCGGTCTCGTTCAGGAGGTCGTGCCACCCGGAGAGCAGATCGACCGTGCAATGACGCTTGCCGCCCTCATCGCGTGCAACGCGCCGCTCGGAATTCAGGTCACCAAGGAAGCCGCCGCGAAGTACATCGAAGGCGGCGAGGCGGCGGCAATCGCCTACATCCCCAATATCCGTGATCGCGTGCTCGGCAGCGCGGACGCGAAGGAGGGCATTCAGTCCTTCATCGAGCGGCGGGCCGCCGTCTTCCAGGGCCGCTGAACACGGGGCGTTATACCGGCCGTTCAAGCCTCGCCAGGATCTCCAGCGTGGCGCCGTCGCGCTCGCCCGAAAAATATCTGGCGATCGCCAGGCCGAAGATCGGCTGGTCGGACACGGCGTCGAACAGCGTCATCGACGAGCGGAATTTGGCGTCATCCGGCGCCCCGAGGATCGCGTGGATGGTCCGTCCCTTCACGGCGAGCACGAGGCCGGTGCATTCGACGAGACGGGCGCCCAGGACAGGGTGGGCGAGGTAGGCATCGGCCTCCTCGCGCGAGCCGATGGCGTAGCGCTGCGACATGGCGCTGAAGCCGAGGCCAGCGAGTTGCGGGAAGACGAACCACATCCAGTGGCTCTGCTTCCGGCCCCGGGACAGCTCCCCGATCACGGTCGGATAGACCGGATTCTGGGCCTGGACGAACCGGTTTAGGTCGAAAGGATCGGACATTGGATACCTTGGGGCACCTCGCCGGCCGCGATTATGCCTAACTTTTGGCTCCCAATGTGGTAGCTGGTACAGAGTCTCCGGGTGGGGTGGGCCCCCCGGGGGTCGATTTGGGGATCTGATGGTTTCCGACACCGCAAGAGCCGAGAGGCTGTTGTCGCGCCGCCGTATCGGGCGGGCCGAGACAATTTTGCTGTCTCTGGCCGCCCTTGCGCTGTCGGTGGGCGCGGCAGCCTGGGTCGCGGACATGAGTGATTCGACTCCGCTGGTCTCCGCCGCGCTGCCGCCCGCCAATCACCTGTCGTTCGACGAACGTTTCACTTCGCTGTCGGGCAGCCCTCCGGCCCGCGACACCGGCTTGCGCGCGATCGAGCGCTCTGCCCTGAACGCGGTCCAGCTCAAGCTCCGCGACGCCAAGGCGATGCTCGCCCAGAGACTTCAGGGCGACGACTGGCGTTCGACCCTGACGGATGATGACCGGCCGCCGGTAGCCGACGAGACGAGGTCCTCGCAGCGGGCCGATGCCGTCCCGATGCCGCGCTCGCGCCCGGTCCAGGCCGATCTCGCCTCCCAGGTCGCCTCCAGCCAGGCCTTTGCCGATACCAACCCGAGGGTCGATAACCGCAACTTCCTCGAGAGATTCAGTGACAAGATCAAGCTGGCCTCGCTGACACCCGACAGCGGCCTGTTCCGCCAAGGGCCGGATCTTGCCGCCCTCGGCTACGATTCGCGAACGGCGGTCTATGACATCTCGGCCAAGGCGCTTTACCTGCCGAGTGGCGCCGCGCTGGAAGCCCATTCGGGCATGGGTCCGCTGATGGACAACCCCGAGCATGTCGATCAGCGCATGGTCGGCGCGACCCCGCCGGCGACTTACGACTTGAAGCCGCGCGAAAAACTGTTCCACGGCATACGCGCATTGCGCATGACACCCGCCGAGGGCACCAGCGCGCTCGGCCGCGTCGGCCTTCTCACCCACAGTTACATGCTCGGGCCGCGCGGCGACTCAAATGGCTGCGTCTCGATCAAGGACTACGAACGTTTCCTGAAGGCCTACGACAATGGCGAGTTCAACCGCCTCGTCGTCGTGCCGAACCTGAGCGGGCCGGCGACCGCCTCGCAGCGCGCGAGCACCGACTCCTGATATTTGCCTGCTACGGCGGGGCTGCCGTTTCCCCTTCGTTAAGCCGTCCTCGTCCAGAAGCAGCCCATGAGTGATCCTTCAAGCTCCGACACCCCGCTGCGCACGACGTTCAAGATCAAGCTGAACGGTGATACGTTGGCGATTGCGACCGTCGGCCAAGCCTATCAGTTCCTCACCAACTTCAAATCGGTCGAGTGGATGGAATTCCGCGCGCTGCACGAGGACGCCGTCGAAGCGCTGGAGGGCGCCGCCGGCAACGCCATGCTCGCGGTGCAGGCGACCAACGCCGTACGCGCGCTGTTCGTCAGCGCGAGACTGCTTTGAGAAGCGTGGCTGTAGCCTGGATGGAGCGCAGCGTAATCCGGGGCCAGCCATGCAGATCCTGGAAGATTCCCGGATTGCGCTGCGCTCCATCCGGGCTGCCGCTCACAGCTTGAACTCCGCTATAGGAATAGGCAAACGGTCCGCGAAGGCCGTGGCCCAAGCCAATACGTTTGAAGCTTACTTTCCGGGGGAGAACCCATCATGAAACGCCGTACATTCCTCAAGGGCGGCGCGGTGGCCGGCGCGACGACGCTGGTTGCGGCACCTGCGATCGCGCAAGGCATGCCCGAGCTCAAGTGGCGCCTGACCTCGAGCTTTCCGAAGTCGCTCGACACCATCTATGGCACCGCGCAGACCTTCGCAAAGTACGTGGCGGAGGCCACCGACAATAAATTCCAGATCCAGACCTTTGCCGCCGGCGAGCTCGTCCCGGGTCTCCAGGCGCTCGATGCCGTCAGCGTCGCTTCCGTCGAGATGGCGCAGACGCCGCTCTATTTCTACATCGGCAAGGAGCCGGCGCTGGCCTATGCGACCGGCGCGCCGTTCGGCATGAACCATCGCCATCAGGAATCCTGGTGGGCGTTCGGCGGCGGCGCCGAGCTCACCAACGAGGCGCTGAAGCCGTTCAAGGCCCACGCCATTCTCTGCGGCAATTCCGGCACCCAGATGGGCGGCTGGTTCCGCAAGGAGATCAAGACGGTCGACGATCTCAAGGGTCTCAAATTCCGCATCGCCGGCATGGGCGGCCATGTGCTGGCGCGGCTCGGCGTGGTGCCGCAGCAGATCGCAGGCGGCGACGTGTATCCTGCGCTTGAGAAGGGGACGATTGACGCCGCGGAGTTCGTCGGTCCCTATGACGACGAGAAGCTCGGCTTCCAGAAGGTCGCAAAATACTACTACTTCCCCGGCTGGTGGGAAGGCGGCGCAATGCTGCACATGATCGTCAATGATGAGAAGTGGGCTTCGCTGCCGAAGCAGTACCAGGCGATCCTCAACCAGGCCGGCTCGGCGGCAGGCGCCTGGATGCTCGAGAAATACGACAGCGTGAATCCGGCGGCTCTGAAGCGGCTGATCGCCAATGGCGCGGAGCTGAAGGCGTTCCCGCAGCCGGTTCTGGAGGCCTGCTACACCGCGACCCAGGACCATCTGAACGAGCTTGCCGGCAAGAGCGATCTGTTCAAGCGGACCAAGGAGAGCCACGACGCGTATATGAAGGAGCTGCTCTTCTACACGCAGATCGCGGAAAATTTCTACGACAACTATCTGCTCAGCAAGATGCGCAAGGGCTGATCATGGGACGGGCGGGCGCGGTGTCTAGGCCGCGCCCAAACCCAGCTTCTCATAGATGCGCCGTGCATAGGCGCCGAACGCGTCGGTCGTCTTGAGCGGAAGCGCACGCGGGAAGGGCAGGTCGATCGCGAAATAATCGGCCATCTTCGCCGGTCCCGCCGTCAGAACGGCGCAGTGCGAGGACAGGAAGACGGCTTCCTGGATCGAATGCGTGACGAAGACGATGGTCTTGCCGCTCTCGCGCCAGATCCGCAACATCTCCAGGTTCATCTGCTCGCGGGTCAAGGCGTCCAGCGCGCCGAACGGCTCGTCCATCAGGATCAGTTTTGGATCGTGAATGAAGGCGCGCGCGATCGCGGTGCGCTGCTGCATGCCGCCGGAGAGCTGCTGCGGAAACTTGGTCTCGTAGCCGGCTAGCCCGACCAGGTTGAGCAGATCGCGCGCCCGCTCGCGCGCGGCCTTCATCGGCAGGCCCACGATCTCGGCCGGCAGCAGCACGTTGTCCAGGATCGTCCGCCACTTCAGCAGCAACGCCTGCTGGAACACCATGCCGATGTCGCGGGTCGGATCGAACAGGCTTTTGGCGTTGCCGATCTTCACCGTGCCGCCGTCGGCGCCATGCAGGCCGGCCAATATCTTCATCACCGTGGTCTTGCCGCAGCCGGAGGGACCGACCAGCGAGACCAGCTCACCTTCCTGCACGTCCATGGTGACGTCGGAGACGGCCAAAAATTCGGCGCCGCCGCTGCGATAAACCTTGCGGACGCCGCGCAGGCTGATGAAGGGCTCCGCCGTCATGCCAGCCATTTGTCCAGATTGGCGGCAACGAAGGCGTCGTCGCTGAGATCGGCATGCTCGCGGCGGACGCGGTCGATCTCGTCCTTCTGGCCGGGGCTCAGGCCCTCGTTCGGATCGAGGCACCACAGGCCCTGCATCAGGCCTTGACGCCGCAGCACCTCGTGGCAGCCGGCGATGCAGCCGTGAAAATTGTTGGCGACGTCGAAGAAGGCGCTGTTGCAGTCGGTGACGCGGGCATCGAGCGCCAGCAAATCGGCCGGCACACTGTCCTTGTGCCGCGCCGCCTTGCAGCGCTCGAACTGCTTGATGGCGCTGGCGGTCCACACCGACCAGTGGCCGAGCAGCCCGCCTTTGAAATAAGTCCGCGTGGTGACGCCGTTGTCGCGCAAATCGAACGGCAAGGTGAGGTCGAGCAGGATGTGATCGTCATTGCCGGTGTAAATCGCGACGCGGTCGAGCGCGCCGGCGGCTGCAACGCCGCGCAAGACGTCGAGCGTGCGGTAACGGTTAAACGGCGCGATCTTGATCGCGATCACATTGTCGATCGATGCAAAGCGCTGCCAGAACCGGCTCGACAGGATGACGCCGCCGACGGCCGGCTGGAGGTAGAAGCCGACGAGGGGAATTTCGGCGGCGACCGCCGTGCAGTGCGTGATGATCTCGTCCTCGGAGGCGCTCTTCATCGCGGCGAGGCTGAGCAGTCCGGCATGATAGCCTATGTCGCGCGCGGTGCGCGCCTCGCTTGTCGCCTGCGGGGTCTGCCCGGCGAGGCCTGCGACCATCGCCAGCGGTCGCTTGGTCCAGCTCGAGGCGGTCTCGGCGGCGAGCTCGAGCACGGGACGATAGAGGCCGACATCGCGGATCGCGAACTGCGTCGTGTGCACGCCGACCGCCAGCCCACCCGCGCCGGAATCGATGTAATAGCGCGTCAGCGCACGCTGATGCTTTTTATCGAGCTGGCGCTCGGCCGTGAGTGCGAGCGGATGTGCCGGCAGCACGGTGCCGTCGGCGATCAGCTTGCGGACGTCGCTGTTGATCTGGCTGTGATGCATGATGTCCTATCCAAATTCTGGGCCGGCGACGGCAAATGGCACTTCCTCGCCTGCAGCAGTGGCGGGGCCGAACCGCATGCGCTGGAACGGACGTTCGATAGTCCAGCCGGCGGTGGTCAATCCCGCCAGGAACGCATCCTGCGAGGCGACGGCATCAAGCAGGATCGGTCCGTTCTCCGACCGCGCGATCGCATCGACCAAAGCCAAGGCGTCCGCAGCGTCATTTGCAAACAACGGGCCGATGTGGCGCGCGGTTCTCCCGTCGCGGATCAGCGCAATGGCTCCTTTGGTCGAGATGATACGCGAGCCGGGGCGCTGTGCGAAGGCGGAGAGGAGCGCGGTCCGGTCGAAGCCTGCGGCTCGCCGGTCGCGCTCGCAGAGTGCGTCACGCGGCGCGGCCGAAGGTGCCGGCGCCAAGGCTTGGCCGGATTTCTCCAGCCGCAGTCGCCGCAATTGCAGGGTCGGCGTGAACCCGAGCGGACCGTAGACGGCGGCACCGTCGGGCGTCGCGTCGAGCCAGCTCGTCAGGCCGCGCTTGCGCGCCGCCTCCAGACAGGCGTCGACGAGACGCGTTGCGAAACCACGGCGGCGCTGGCTCGCCGTCACCAGCACCATGCTGATCCAGGCGTTCTCGCCGGAGTAGGGCAGCAGCGCGGCCGTGGCGACCAGTTGAGAACCGTTGCGGATGCCGAACACGATGCCCTGGTGCAGGAAGACGCGCCAATCCTCTTCAGTCTGGTTCCAGTGCGCTTCCGTCGAGAGCACCAAACCGGCCGCTGCGTCCTCGACGCCGAGCTGAATGACGGGGACGTCGTCAGTAGCGACCATCGCGCACCTCGTATTTGGTGGGCTTGCCGAGGCTCGGCATGGCGCGGGCGACCCAATCCGCTGTCCAGGCGATCAGCTGCTCGGTCTCGACGACGGGGAGGCCGAACAGCTCGACTGCCTTCGAGGTGTCGGTCAGCCACGCCGTCGGCTCCTCCTTGCCGACCAGCACCGGCGCGCGGCCGAAGCGGGCGCCGAATTTTGCGGCGAGATCGCGCACCGCGAGGATCTCATGTCCGCTGACATTGATCGGCGAGGTCGGCGTCGTGCAATGGGCAAGGCATCGCAGCGCCTGGGACGACGCATCGCCCTGCCAGATGAAATTGACGTGACCGATGCTGACGTCGATCGGCGTGCCCGTGAGCACTTTTGTCGCGATATCGTGCAGCACGCCATAGCGCATGTCGATCGCATAATTAAGCCGGAACAGCCGCCCTGGCGTTCCGAACCTGCGCGAAAAATGTTCGAACATGCGCTCGCGGCCGACGCAGGACTGGGCGTATTCGCCGGGCGGGTTCGGCGCCATTTCCTCGCTCGATCCTTTGCCGTCGACAGGCACGAAGGGATAGACGCAGCCGGTCGAGAACGCCACGATCCGCGACGACGGGAAGGCCTGCGCGACCAGCGCCGGGACATGGGCGTTCATCGCCCAGGTCAGCGACAGATCGCCCTCGGCGCCGAACTTTCGCCCGGCCATGAAGACGATGTTGGGCGCCTTAGGCAGCGCCTTGATCGCAGCTTCGTCCATCAGATCGCAGTTGATGGTCTCGACGCCGCGCGCGTGCAGCCAGTCCTTGATGCCCGGGTCGCTGAACCGGGCCACGCCGACGACGCGACGGTCGGGCGCAGCCGCTTTCGCAAGCCCCGCCAGCGTCGGTCCCATCTTGCCGGCGACGCCGAGGATCATGATGTCGCCGTCGATCTTGCTGAGATCGTCGATCAGCGCCTGGGTCGGCCGGCACAGGAGGTCGTCGAGCGCGGCGATGTCCGGGATGGTCTTCGGCAGCGTCTGGCGGGTGAGGAGCATCGAACCGTTCCTTGGTCAGTTAAGTCTGCCGTTTTCAGGTTTGTCTGGCGTCGCCGACCACGAACATGCGTTCGAGGGCGAGCACCAGGCCGTAGAGAGCGACCCCGAGCAGCGTCAGAAGCACAACGGCCATCACCATCGCGGGCGTGTCGAGCGACGACTGCACCTGGATCATGAGATAGCCGAGCCCGCGCTCGGAGGCGATGAACTCGCCGACGATGGCGCCGGCGACCGCCAGGATGGCGCCGACCTTCATGCCGGAGAACACGTAAGGCAGCGATCCCGGGAGCTGGATCTTGCGGAACAGCGTCCAGCGCGAGCCGCGCAGCGATTTGACGAGATCGAGCAGGTCCGGCTCGACCTCGCGCAGGCCCCGTGCCGTGGTGAGCAGGATCGGGAAGAAGCAGATGCTGAACGCGATCAGAATGTTCGGGACGATGCCGTAGGAGAACCAGACGATCAGGAGCGGACCGAGCGCCACCTTCGGGATCATGTTGAGCGTCACGAACAGCGGCAGCAGCACCAGGCTGATTAGCGGCGCCCAGCTGAAAATCACGGCAAATGTGACCCCAACGACGGCGCCGAGCGCAAAACCGCCGAGGATCTCGGCGGCTGTTACCAGCGTGTTGGCGCCCCAGGCGTAGCTTGCGGTTCCCAGCGTCTGAACTGTCGCGAGCGGAGAGGGCAGGATGAATTTCGGTACGTGGAAGGCATCCACCAGCACCTGCCACAGCACGAGCACGGCAAGATGCACGATCAGGATGATCGCAAAGCTGCGTGCGGTGCGTGCTCCGTCGCCTGCCACCGATTGCTCCCTGTTGTTGCGGCCATCCTGCCGCGACGACAAGCCTAACCGGCCTTGAGGCGAGTTTCAACCAATTGGTTGATTAGGGCCGGAGCGACTGGAGCACCAGGTCTGCGACATGCCTGCGGCGGGCGCGCCGCTGAGCCCGGCTCGACAGGTCCTTGCCGAAGATGGCGGACAGCGTCGGCGTGTTGGAGAAGAAGAAATAACTCAGCCCCGCAATCGAGATATAGAGTTGGACGGGGTCGATTCCCTTGCGGAAAGCGCCACTGCGCACTCCTTCGTTGAGGATGTGGGAAACGCTCTTCACCAGCGGTGAATGCATGGCCTCCAACCGCGTCGAGCCGCGAACGTGGCGGGCACCGCCGCGGTTCTCGTCGTTCAAAAGCACGATGAAATCAGGGTTGGCGGCAAGGTGATCGAAGGATGCCTCGATCAGTTTGCGGATCGCTTTTTCCGGGGGCAGGCCCTCGAGATTGAGCCTGCGCTCCTGCTCGCGGATGTCCTCATAGACCCATTCGAGCACGGCGAGATAGAGCGCGTCCTTGTCCCCGAAATAATGATAGACGAGCTGCTTGTTGACGCCCGCGCGTTCCGCGATCTCGTCGACACGGGCGCCCGCAAAGCCGTGCCGGGCGAACTCCAGGCGTGCCGCGGTGAGCAGTTTCCGGCGGGTTGCGACGGGGTCGCGCCGCTGCGGCACGGTGTCGCCAGATCGTTTTGCAGGCATTTCCAACCAAACAGTTGACAATTGGAGGAGGGACTTGTTGCATTGGTAGCGGTACACGGGGAGAGCGACAAGCCGGGTCGCGGAAATGAGGAGAGATGCGATGAAGGGTTTAAAGGCGCTGGTCGTTGCCCTGACGCTCGGTCTGCCGGCGGTGCCCGCGGGCGCCGGCGAGGCGGTCAACCTGATCCTGAACTGGACGCCGACGGCCGACCACTCGCCGTTCTATTTCGCCAAGGCGCAAGGCTGGTACGAGAAGGCCGGGATCGACCTAACAATCGAAGTCGGCAAGGGCTCCGGCGTCTCCGCCGCCAAGGTCGGGTCCGGCGGCTCGCCCTTCGGTATTGCCGATCTCGCCACCATGCTGGTGGCGAAGAGCAAGGGTGCCGACGATGTCGCCGTGATGAGCATTTACGCCAACACCGGCCAGACATTCTATTGGCTGAAGAGCTACGGCGTGAACGGGGTAAAGGATTTCGCCGGCCACAAGATCGGCAATCCCCCAGGGGACGCCTCGCGCGTGATGTGGCCGGCCTTCGCCAAGGCCGCGGGCCTCACACCCGACTCCGTCAGCTTCGTCAATATCGGGCCGACCGCGAAGATCGCGGCGCTGAAGAGCCACACCGTCGATATCATCAGCGATTTCTACAACGAGCACGATCTGAAGGCGATCGAGTTCGGCGCCGACCTCGGCTACGTCAACTGGAAGGACATCGGGCTCAACCCCTACGGCAATTCGCTGATCGTCAACGGTGCCTATCTCCAGAAGAACCCGAAGCTCGTCGAGGACTTCGTCCGCATCTCGCAAAAGGCGTTCGCCGCCTGCGTCGCCGACGCTACGCCGTGCCTGAAGGCGCTGCTCGAACAGGTCTCCGGGCTCGACAAGGAGAACCAGGAACGGCAGTGGGAGCGCATCAAGTTCTTGATGACCGACGAGTTCACGACGACGAAGTCGCTCGGCTGGATCGACGGCGATCGGATGAAGAAGGACTACGAGCTGGTCCAGACCTATCTCGGAATGGAAAAGCCATTCGACGTCACCGCCGCCTTCACGACCAGGATGCTCGATCCCGGCATCAAGATGGATGCGGGCAAGGTGAAGAAGTAGCGGGCCAGGCGCCCGCACACTCTCTGTCATCGCCCGCCTTGTGCGCACTGGGGCGGGCGTGTCCGTCCCTCCGCCCAACCCACGTAACCTCACGGAGAAATTAACCGCCCGTTAACCATATCCGCCGCATCGTTAACCATTCAATAACAGGGACGAGTCGGCAGGCCATGGAGGCAGCAGTAGCAAGACCTCAACGCCAATTGGTACGCCTGCGCGGGCGCTCCTATGTGGCCTTCGTGTTCGTGCCGACGGTTCCGATCCAGGACTGGCTCCAGGAGATCGACGCCACGATCGCGCGCTCGCCGGGATTCTTCGCCGGAAGGCCCGTGGTGGTCGACCTATCTTCGGTCGATCTCAGCCAGTCCGGTATCACCCATCTGCTGGTTAGCCTCCAGGATCGCAATATCCGCGTGCTCGGAATCGAGGGCGTGGAGGAGGCGCGGCTGACGCCTTCCATGCCGCCGCTGCTCTCGGGCGGGCGCAGCTGCGTGGTCGAGCCGAGCGCGCCCAAGAAGGTCGAGGCCAAACAGCCGACCTCGCTGCTGCTCGAAAGCCCGGTGCGCTCCGGCCAAACGATCATCTTCCCGGATGGCGACGTCACCATTCTCGGATCCGTCGGTTCTGGTGCCGAAGTCGTCGCGGGCGGGTCGATCCACATCTACGGCGCTCTTCGCGGCCGCGCCATGGCGGGCGTCAACGGACACGCGAGCGCGCGCATCTATTGTCAGAAGATCGAGGCCGAACTGCTTGCAATCGATGGGTTTTATCAGACCGCCGACGATATCGACGACGCCCTGCGTGGCCGGCCTGCCCAGGCCTGGCTCCAGGGCAACACCATGCGAATTACAGCGCTGAACTGACCAGTTAAGGAGGAAATTTCGATGGCCAAGGTTCTGGTCGTGACATCAGGCAAGGGCGGCGTCGGCAAGACCACGACGACCGCCGCGCTGGGCGCTGCGCTCGCGCAACGCGGCGACAAGGTCGTGGTCGTCGACTTCGACGTCGGCTTGCGCAACCTCGACCTCGTGATGGGTGCCGAGCGCCGGGTCGTCTTCGACCTCATCAACGTGGTGCAAGGCGTGGCCAAGCTGCCGCAGGCGCTGATCCGCGACAAGCGGCTCGAGAACCTCTGGCTGCTGCCAGCCTCGCAAACCCGCGACAAGGACGCGCTGACAGAGGAGGGCGTCGGCAAGGTCATCGACGACCTGCGCGGCCGCTTCGACTGGGTGATCTGCGATAGCCCGGCCGGCATCGAGCGCGGCGCCTCGATGGCAATGCGCTTTGCGGACGAAGCCGTGATCGTCACCAATCCGGAAGTTTCCTCGGTGCGCGATTCCGACCGTATCATCGGTATGCTCGATTCCAAGACAGTGCGGGCCGAGAAGGGGGAGCGCGTCGAGAAGCACATTCTCATCACGCGCTACGATCCCTCCCGCGCCGCGCGCGGCGAGATGCTGTCCATCGACGACATCCTCGAGATCCTCGCGACGCCCTTGCTCGGCATCATCCCGGAGAGCCAGGACGTGCTGCGCGCCTCCAACGTCGGCACGCCGGTGACGCTGTCGAACGCGGAAGGTGCGCCTGCACGGGCCTATATCGACGCGGCGCGGCGGCTGTGCGGTGACAGCGTGCCGATGCAGGTGCCGTCCGAACGCAAGGGCTTCATGGATCGTCTGCTGCGACGGAGGGCTGCATGAGCATGGGTCTGCTTCGGCTTCTCCGCGGCAAGAAAGCCTCTGCACCCGTCGCACGCGAACGGTTGCAGATCCTGCTTGCGCACGAGCGCGGACTGCGCGGCCAGCCCGACTTGCTCGGTGTGCTGCGTGAGGAAATTCTCGCCGTTGTCTCCAGGCACGTCACGCTCGATCCGACCAAGGTGATCGTGCGACTCGACCGCGGCGACGAGGTCTCGACCCTTGAGGTCGATATCGAGGTGCCCAACGACTTCGAGCGCAAGCGCGTGGCGGTCGCGTAAAGCATGATCCGGAAAAGTGCGAAGCGGTTTTCCGAAAAGATCATGCTCAAACAACAACCTAAAGCGCGATGATGATTCATCCTCATCTCATCGCGGTTTAGGGGACCCGGCCGAGAACGTCCAACTTTGGGGTGGGTGAAAAGGCGGTCCGCTGGCAACAGCGGGCCGCCATTGTCGTGTGTGCTCGCCGCCAAACGCGCTCGATATCGGCCGATCTGACCGGCAACAGGCGGAACGGGAGCTGCGGCGAGATCGTTGTAAACGAACCGCGGCACCGTCGACCGATCGTCCGCGGCTTCCTCAAACGGGAGAGCGCCCATGATGCCCGAGGTCCAGGTCCACACCGTCGCGCGGCAGATGCTGGAACGGCATGGTTTCGCTGCCATTGCGAAGGCCGCCGAACAGGCGCAGGCCTGTGAAGGCCGCGGCGAGGCGGAAGAGGCCAAGGAATGGCGTCACATCGCGGACGCCATGAAGATCATTCGCGGACCGCACCAGAGCTGATCCGCAGACTGCCCGCGATCACGATCAGTTCCGCAGCTCCAGGCGTGCTCAGCGCTCTCGATGGTCGCTGACCTGTTCCGGGGTGCGATGCTGCGTTTGCGCCTGCCCGCGCTCGCCTGTCTCCTTGCACGGGAGCTGCTCCCACGACCCATCCGGCGCCTGCTGATAGGCGCTACAGGATGACGAGGTTGACTTGTCCTCGCCCTTTTGGGCGTCGGAATTCCGCGCCATCACCGGAACGCTCAGCACCGTGACGGCCGCGAGCGCACCGGCGAAGACGACGTGAACGATCCGCATCGGGTTCTCCTGTTCGAAGACGCCCGCATGTTGGCGAGGAATATGACGATTGTTGGCCGGAGCAGGGATTCCGTCGCGGCGGGCTTAGCGCCGCGAAAAAGTGGCTAACCGCCCTTGCTGCGGATCAGGCCGGCGAGATTAGTCTTCTGCACGTCGCACCAGCGGGGCATGCCGAGACGGCGCTGGTCGAGATCGGTCGCCTGCGTCGCGACCGCAACCTCGGCCATCAGGTCGTCATCCTGCTTCTCGCCCATCTTGCCGCCGGTATGCATGTAGGCAATGGCCTTGCGCACTTTCTCGGTGGTGCCGTCAGGCAGCTGCATCTGCTGCGCCTTCTGCACCAGGTCCTGATAGACGACGTCAGTGCCGGGACATTCGACCTTGGCGGCGAAAGCCTGCAAGACCATCGTCACATAGGTCGATCGCGGGTGGTCGGCGGCTTGGGCCGGCGCGGCCGCCACCAGCAATCCAGCAATCAGGAAACCGTAACGCATTCCTTGGACCTCCCCAAATTTTCGGGAAGGCTAGCGGCTGGCGCGCTGCTCCGCAATGGGGGAGAGCGTGCGGCGACGAAGGTGGAGGACGATCTAGCCGGATCGTTGCCAGGCCGGCACGGGATCGAGCGGCGTGCGATAGAGCTCGTTGTGATCGCGATCGGTGACACGCACCGCGCAACCTTTCTGCTGGAGCTCCGGCTTCACCTGCGACAGCTCGTTCGCCAATTGGTCGGCGCGATCGGAGGCGACCTCGATGTCTTCGAGGATAATGCCGCCCTGGTTCTTGAACTCTTCACCAACCACAAGATCGAAGTAGTAGTAAGGCATCGGAATTCCCCGGTGTGACGACCCAGATCTTCAGCAAAAGTCTTCAACACATGTCCGATGGTATCACTGAGTCGATCATTACCGAATAAACCGGCCGCGCAATCTCTGTGCTTATGGCGCAGAAATGATGTGCAGCGGGAGGGTGTATTAAGATTTTATTAAACATGTCGGGGCGATCATTAGGCATGAATTGCAGCAGAACCGGGCTCCGGGAACCGGCAGCTGCAAGAGAAGGCCGGCGGCTTAAATCCCGACGGCCTTTTCTCTTTTCGAAAACGCGACCGGAGCATCGCTCACCGTAGTCGCCCGGACTCAACGCATCACATCGACTCGGCCAGCGTGAGCCGCGCAGCGAGCGAGGCTGCGTCGTCGCCCGTTGTTCGTTCAGTGCACCGGCATCGGCGGGCGCACGACGGGTCCGTCGTCATCGGCGACGGCCTGCGTCGTGACCACGGCCGGCGGCGGCACGGCAACAACCTGCGACGGCGGAGGTGCGATCGGCGCAGGAGCATATGCGGGCGAGTATGCCTGCGTCGTCACCGGCTTCGGCTTGCGCACCGGCGGAGCGGGCGGCCGCGGCGGCAACGCAGAGATTCGCGCGCGGGGATCGACCGGCTTCGCCTCGGCCACCGGCTTCGGTGCCGGTGTCTTCGCCATCTCGCGCGCCATCTGCTCCTGTCCGGCCTTCAGCTGGGCGATGTTGGCCTTGAGCTGGTCGATCTGCTGCGCCATCGCGGCGAGATCGCGTGTCATCGATTGCACCGATTGCGCTGCATCGGGCACGGCGGCGACGTCTTGAGCTGCCGGCGGAGTGGCGGAAGCTACCGGCGGAGTGGCGGACGGATCGGCGGTCTGGTCAATTGTCGCTTGTGCAACGGGCGCGGCGGCGGCTTGCTCGACCGCAACGGGCGTTGCCTGCGACGTCGAAGACGTGAGCGAAGACGTGAGCGACGTCAACGCGGGCATCCATTCGGCGAGCATCTGCCTGGCGGTATCGCCGTGCTTCTCCCACGCGACCGTTGCGGCCGCGCTGCCCCCGGCAAACAGCATCGTGACGAACGCGCCGCGCAGCCATTTGCCGGCGGACGATCGCTTCTGCCGGCTGTTAAGATCGCTGGCGGCCGCGCGCACGGCTGTGTCGACCGAAGGCGCCGTGGCCTGTGTCTCGAAGATCGGCGCGAACTTGGGTTCCGGTCGGCTCGCGATCTCCGGCGCCAGAGTGGGCGCAACGCTGCTCGCGCGTGCGACCAGCACCATTTCGGGTGAAATCTGAACCGCATCGTGCGGATCGTTGTCCTTGACCGTGTCCTTCACGATCTCATCGACGATTTGCTTGCTGTTCAGCATCGCGAGCATCGCAGCTCCTTTGAAGCCTTGGTCGTCCGCATTGGCGCGAGCCGATCCGTTGAAGTGAGCCTATCCCAAGCCCGATGACGCACGAGTCCAGCCGGGTTTGACCAAAGCAAGGCGAGGGGATGGAGACTATGCGACTGTCTTCCGCCGTTTGTGGTGACGGAACCAGCCATCGCGAACACGCCCACGTGTTCCGTGCTGCCTTGTTTTCAGCACGATTTGGGCAGCATCTGATGCGGCTGGGGGTGCTGCTATCCGCTATCGGGGGGCCGGCGGTGCCAAAATCTTTAATCGCTTTGTTCGTCGTCGCCTTGCTTCCGCTGGGCGGTTGCATGCAGACAACGCTTTCGCCGTCGAGCGACGCGAGCATGACGCCGCGCGACCGGCAGTTGCTGGCGCACACGCCTTACGCGCAGGCGAACGTGCCCGAGCAATATCTCCGTCACATCGTCGATTATCCGCGCAAGGAGCAGCCGGGCACGATCCTGGTCGATACCGATGCGCGCTACCTGTATTACGTCCTGCCCGAGGGCAAGGCGATCCGCTACGGCGTCGCGGTCGGCGAGGAAGCGATGGCGTTCTCCGGCGTGGCCCGGGTCGGTCGCTTGGCGGAGTGGCCCGACTGGGTTCCGACGGCGGACATCCAGGCGCGGCTCGGACCGTATCCACCGCGCGTTGCCGGTGGTCCCGCCAATCCGTTGGGCGCGCGGGGTATCTATCTCTATTCCGGCAACAAGGACACGCTCTACCGCATCCATGGCACCAACCAGCCCGAATATATCGGGCAGGCGATCTCGTCGGGCTGTATCCGGATGCGCAATGAGGACGTGATCGATCTGTTCGATCGGGTGAAGCTCAATTCGACCGTCGTGGTGCTGCCGCCCGGACAGAGCACGCAGGCCGGGACGGGAGCAAGCTGGCGCGGGTGAGGGGGAGCGATCCTACTTGCCGTCGCGCTCACTCAGGTGTGAATGAGCGCACGATACTCGGCCTTTCAAGGGTGAACTGCTTCACAACTGATCGGCTCCCGTTGCGCTATGTCTCGATGGCTCGCTGCCATTGGAGGCATCATGCAAAGATTCTTTTACCGATTGAATGAGAGTGACCGCCGCATCGTGCGGAAATGGCGGCTGGCCTCCGTTGGCTTTTACGGATCGATCCTGGCCGGAATGGTCCTCTACGCGGCGCTGCATTTGAATCCGGACGTGAATTATGCCTCGGTCGATTCCACGGCGCGGGCGAAGATCATGAGCACGTCGGGCGCTGACCGACGCGCGCCGTTCTCGCGTTAATCTTCAGGCCGAGCCACGCGCCATTGTAGGGTCGTCGCATTGCCGTTGACTTCGCCCGGCGTCTTGTCGGCGGGCGAGGTGTAGAGCGGGCGATAGCGATAGGCCCACATCTTGCTACCGTCGTTGCGGCCAATCACGGTGAAATCCCCGATCGCCTTGGCATCCGCGGGTGCGACCAGCGGAACCCAGCTCTCGGTGCATTTGCCGTTGCAGTTCGATGTCTTGCCGGTAGTGTCCCGCTCGTAATAGTAGAGCGTCATGCCCTTGAGATCGACGAGCTTGGGGCCCTGCTTGGTCAGGACGACACGGGCCGGCGAGGTCGTGGCGTCGGGCTTCGGCGGCGGAGGAGCATCGCCGCCGCCATGTCCGTTCGCGAGCGCCTGGCCGGTCGAGAGCGCGACCGCTGCGGCAACAATGACGAACCTGAGCATCCGAAACTCCCAACCGGCAGAGTTAATCGCGCGTTAAAGCGCCGAATGAGGTCGACGGTAGCAGCCGAAGGTTAGTTCCGGGTTTCGCGGCGCTGCGATAATTACGTACCTGGAAGCGGGCTATGCCTGCACATCGCGTAGCGGGGCGCGGCTGAGCTCGTTGCCGGCGGCGATCGCCTTGTGCAACAGCCGCATCAGCTCCTCGCCTTCCTTCGCGCTGAGACCGCGCAGCATGATGCGCTGGGCGGATTCCACGGCCGGCGTGATCTTGCGCAGCGTGCGACGACCTTCGTCAGTGATCTCGAGCTCGCGGGCGCGGCGGTCGCGGCGGGAGGCGCGTCGCTCCGCAAGGCCCTTCTGCACGAGGCGGTCGATTACGCCGGTGATGGTGGTGCGGTCGTAGGCGATCAATCCGGCGAGCGTCACCTGGTCGAGGCCGGGATTAGCCTTGATGGTCGCGAGCGCCGCGTATTGCACCGGCGTGAGGTCGAAGCCGGCATCCCCGACCTCGGCCAAGAACACCGCCACCGCGATCTGCTGGAACCGGCGCGCCAGATGTCCGGGCATGTCGTTATTGTCTTTCAACGAATTCTCCTAGGGCAGGCGCGACGCGGGATCGTTGACAAGTATACTGATAGTCAGCATACTGAGCAATACCAAACAGAACATCGGCGGGAGAGGTGCTCATGCAATTCCATCTCAATGGATTTCAGCCGGGCGATCCTGAGATCGCCGATCCCGCCGAGCGCGTTCAGGGCTCGGGCGCACCGGGCGCCGTGGCTGGAGAGCTCGATGTCCTGATCGTCGGCTGTGGCCCCGCGGGTCTCACGCTCGCCGCCCAACTTGCGCAATTTTCCGACATCAAGACCTGCATCGTCGAGCAGAAGCCGGGCCCGTTGCTGGTCGGCCAGGCCGACGGTATCGCCTGCCGCACCATGGAGATGTTCCACGCCTACGGCTTTAGCGAGCGCGTGCTGAAGGAGGCCTATTGGGTCAACGAGACGACATTCTGGAAGCCGGACGAGCGGGCGCCAGAGAAGATCGTTCGCAGCGGCCGGGTGCAGGACGTCGAGGACGGGCTATCGGAATTCCCGCATGTTATCCTAAACCAGGCGCGCATCCATGACGGCTTTCTCGACGTCATGCGCAAATCGCCGGCCATGCTCGAGCCCTATTACGGTCGCCGCCTGCTCGACCTCCAGGTTGATCCCGCCGCCGGTCCTGTCGATCATGCGGTGACTGTCCGTCTCGCGGGCGTCGATCCCGAGAACGAGGGCAGGGTCGAGACGATCAAGGCGCGCTATGTCGTCGGCTGCGACGGTGCGCGCAGCACGGTGCGCAAATCGATCGGCCGCGAACTGCACGGCGATTCCGCCAACCACGCCTGGGGCGTGATGGACGTGTTGGCGGTGACCGATTTTCCCGACATCCGCTTCAAGGCCCTGATCCAATCCGCGAAGGACGGCAGCCTTCTCATCATTCCCCGGGAGGGCGGCTACATGGTCCGCCTCTATGTCGAGCTCGCCAAGCTCGATGTCGGCGAGCGCGTCGCCGATCGCAGCATCACCGCCGATGACGTGATCGCCAAGGCGCAGCGGATATTGAAGCCGCATGCGCTCGAGGTGAAGGAGATCGCATGGTGGTCGGTCTACGAGATCGGCCAGCGTCTGACCGACAAGTTCGATGACGTGCCGGAGGCCGAGATTGCGACGCGCCTGCCACGCATCTTCATCGCTGGCGATGCCTGCCACACCCATAGCCCGAAGGCGGGGCAGGGCATGAACGTCTCGATGCAGGATGCCTTCAATCTCGGCTGGAAGCTCGCCGCCGTCATCCGCCAGCAATGTGCGCCGAGCCTGCTGCATTCCTATTCGGTGGAGCGCCAGGCGGTTGCGAAAGAGCTGATTGATTTCGACCGCGAATGGGCGGGGATTCTTGCTTCCGCCGCCAAGGCCGGCGGCTCCGACGCGGCGAAGACGCAGGACTATTTCGTGAGGCACGGCCGCTACACCGCGGGCACAGCGACGCACTATCGTCCGTCGGTCCTCACCGGCGCGGCCTCGCATCAGCATCTCGCGCAAGGTCTTGTCATCGGCACGCGCTTTCATTCCGCGCCCGTGATCCGGCTTGCGGACGCGAAGCCGGTCCATCTCGGCCACGCCGCGCAGGCTGACGGCCGCTTCCGCATCTACGCATTTTCGCCCACGGAAGATCCCGCGGCAACCGGCTCGGCCATTCGTGCGTTGTGCGAGTTCCTCGCCGAAGCAAGGGAATCTCCGGTGAAGCGATACACTCCGGCAGGCGCCGACATCGACAGCGTGATCGACCTGCGCGCGGTGTTTCAGCAGGATCATCGCGAGTTCGCCGTCGAGGCGATGCCCGCGCTGCTTCTTCCACGCAAGGGCCGCTACGGCCTGATCGACTACGAGAAGATGTTCTGTCCTGACCTCAAGAACGGACAGGACGTCTTCGCCATGCGCGGCATCGATCGCAATGCCGGCTGCATGGTCGTGGTGCGACCGGATCAATATGTCGCTCAGGTGCTGCCGCTCAAGGACTTTGCCGGGCTCGCGTCGTACTTTGACGGGTTCATGCTGCAAGTAAGGTGAGCCGGATATTCGCTTCGCCGATGAACGGCGGATGAATATCGAACTCGGCGCACACTAAACTGCCCTGCGTCTCAATATTTCGACGGATGCGATGACAATGCGCGGAACGCTCGTTCCGCTCGGGCGTTCCGACCTGCAAAGGAGGAACACGCCATGAGACTCAAAAGCATTTTGGTTGCCGCATTGCTGCTTGCCCCGACGGCTGCATCGGCCGCTCCGGGCATCGTCACCGTCTCGACCGGCTTGCGCGCCGGGCCGGGGTCGGGCTTTCCCCTGGTCGACCGCGTCCCCGGGGGCGCCCGCGTCAACATCCATGGTTGCCTGAGAGGGAATGCTTGGTGCGACGTCAGCTTCTCCGATGATCGCGGCTGGGTGTCGTCGCAATATCTCGAATATCTCTACCGCAATCACTACGTCTATCTTCCCGATTATGTCGACGAGATCGACGTGCCCATCGTTCCCTTCGTGCTGAGCTCATACTGGTCTAGCTACTATGAAGGGCGGCCGTGGTATCGGCGGCACGCCTACTGGAATAACTACTGGATCTCGCATGAGCGTTTCGCGACGCGGATGGATCTCGATCCGCGCGCAGCCCGCATCGGCCGCACAGCGACGCGAGACGCCGCCATCGCGCTGGGGCGTCACGGGGAAAACGCCAAGCGCGGTGCTGTAGTCTCCGGGCGCAATGCCGTGACGGCACGGCATGACGCCGCTATCACCAAACGCGACGCTGCGGTCGCGAATGACCGCATCCACGCCAGACGAAGCGAGCGTTTCGCGCGCGAGCAGACCCACGTGCAGAGCCCCAACCCGCGTGATGCGCAGGCGCGCATGATGCATGACCATGCTGCGAACCGTGCCGCGGCGCGGGCGCAACCGATGGCTCGTGCACATGAAGCGCCGCGTGTGGCGGCCGCGCCCGCGGCCCGGCCGGCGGCGCCGCATATGGCGCAGCCCCATATGGCACAGCCCAATGTCAGCCATGGTTCGCCGATGAATGCGCATGCCCAGATGCCGGCGCCGCGCGCAGCCGCACCTGCCATGCCGCACCCGGGCGGCGGTGCCCCGCATATCAATGCCGCTCCGCATGGCGGCGGTGGCCCGGCCGGCGGCCCCGGCGACCACCAGAAGCACTAGCTATTGCAAGAGCCCGGCCTTCGCGCCGGGCTCTTTCTTGGGCCGGGCGCAAAGCGCCTAAAGTTTGAACCAGTTCTTCGCGAGTAGATTTCATCGATCGTAATATCTCTATCGAAAGCTGTAAGCATCCACTCGGGGCAGGCGGGGCACGGGAGGATGACGATGAGACAGAGTCAGTCGGAGACGCGCCGCCAAAATGTCGCGAAGCGGTCGATGACCAAAGAGGCCAAGCAGCTGACCGGCCTGATCGCCGGTCTGCGCAAATCCCTCGATGGCATCCAGAAAGAACGGGCGAGTACAAAGCTTTCCGGCGCCGAGATAGGCTTGCTCGACGAACGCCGCAACAATCTGCTGCTCACCATCGCAGCCCTCAACGACCGCCTGTCGGCAGTGCAGGGGCTGATCGATCTCGGCCGCCCACATATCATCCGCGTGCACTGAGCGGAGCGCAGACGTGGCGCTATCGGTTTCGTCGCGATGGCGACGGTCCGGGCCCGGCTGGAATCGATCTCCGCGCACAATGCTGCCGTGGATGGCACCAAATAGCCACGCTCCCGGCGAATTGCCGCCAAAGCCCGCTGCCACGAGGAGAGCGGGTGCAGGGCAACGCAAGGGGATGCGCATTGGCGTACAAGATGGTCGCAGAACGCGACAATGCGAAGTACAGTTTCGCCCGCGAGAGCCGGTTGCTCATCGTGGCGAAGGCTAAGGTTTGGGCGAGTGAAGGGTGGCGGGTCGTCATTACCGATCAGGACGGCAAGGCCTACGCGCCGCCGGAGTTCGATCAGTTGCTGGCGGCGTGACTTGCGCGACGGGGCTAGGGGACGACATTTGACTTCGCTATTTCGATCGGGGCGCGATTTCCTCGCGCCCCCGATGACTATTGTAACGACTCTTGCAGCCGCCGCCGCGCTGACGGCGACGATCGCATCCGCGCAAAATCTCGATGCCGGCAAACCGGCCGCAAAGCTGTTCGCCGATGGCTGCTCGACCTGTCATCGTAGCCCGCGCGGCCTTGCGAAGGGGCGCTTCAGCCTGACGCTGTCCTGGTTCCTGAAAGACCATTACGCGACCAGTCCCGACTCGGCCAAGGCGCTCGCTGCGTATCTGCAGTCGGTCGATGAGCCCCCACGCGCTGCGGCGAAGCGTGCCGCAAAGCCGACCCGATCCGCGCCACGTCCGCCCGCCCGGTGACAAAACCGCTAGCCGCCGCCCGCGACGCTCCGGCGCGCGGCCACGGGTTCAATCAAAAATAGAATAATTGTAGAGTCCATCGAGAGGTGATATTAAACCTGAAGTAGTTGTTATGCAGAAAGCAACTGAAGCGTCCCCGTCGGACAGATCTCGGGATTAGGTCGCGCATCACATTTTTCGAGCTCTGGCGGCAATGGGTCGGGCTCGTATCCGTGTGGATTTCCCATGAAGCTTGGCTAATTGTAGCCCTGATGCCGGTTGCGATCGCGGCGGCACTGCCGCGGCCGGCCGCGCAGCAGAGCCCCCCGCCGCAAGCCGCAGCGCCACCATATATTCCGCAGGCGAAGTTCTGCGCCAATGGCGGCAATGGGCTGTGCGCGATCGTGCCGGCCTATATCGGCCCCGATCCCGGCCTAAAGCAAACCCAGGGCTATAACGGCCTCTATGGCCAACCGCCACAAAGCGAGACAGCGGACGTGCAGTCGCCGTTCGACAACATGGCCTGGCAGATGTTCGTCGCGCTCAACTGGGCGGCCGACAGCGTCAAGCAGCCGGCGCCGCAGGGACTGACGCAGCCGGGCCGGCGGGTCTGGCAGACCTATCCGAAGGTCTCTTCGCTGTTTGGCAATGCGCCGGTGATAGCCGGCTGCACCCAGGCGCTGGCCTTGCCGATCTTCCATATCGGCTCGAACGGCCAGGGCCAGCCGATGCCGAACAACGAGGAATATCTCCAGGCTGCGACCAACAAGCCGCTGATCGACATCAACGGCAACTGGACCCTGTTCGAGCGGCGCGTCAACGAGGTCGAGGCGCAATATCTGCGCGCGCCCGGTGGTCAGAAGTTACAGACGCTGACGACCAAGGCCGGTCAGCTCAACTTCATCAAGCACAATCGGGGCGGCGCCGAGTTCACCTCGTCGGCCACGGTGCCCGACGGTGCCAATGGAGCGATCGAGATCAAGGCGTCCTGGCGCATCCACGATCCTGCCAAAGACGATCCGGCAAGATTCTTCACCCAGAACATCCTGCTCGCAGTGTCCGGCGACCTCGTGCGCGGCGGCCGTCCGTTCTGCCGCAGCGTGCGGGTGGGGCTCGTCGGCATGCACATCCTCGAGCGCAATCCGCTGGACAAGATTAATCCGGCGCTGCGGCCGCAATGGATCTGGGCGACCTTCGAGCATGTCGACAACGCGCCGCTCGCGGCCGCGCCCTGCAACGTCGCGGATGGCTGCGGCACCGACAAGGCCACGAACTGGATCAACCAGCCGAGCTGCGGTCCAGCCGATCCGGCGCCCGGCGCGCATTTCTCATTCTTCAACACTGGCGCTGCGCCGGGCAGCGGCACCAACGTATCCCCGCAGCCCCCGGCGGCACCAAGGCGGCATTCCCGTGGAATTCGCGCCAGCCATATGCGCAGGGCGGTACGACCGGCGCGACTGCGATGCCGCAGGCGGTGCGCTGCTGGCGCATCTACCCGACCACGGGCGTGCTCAACGAGCAATGGCGGAGGGCATTGCGCTCGCTCAAGAGCGTGTTCCAGAACTACATGCTGATAGGCACGCAATGGGGCGGCAATGTCGAACCGCCGACGCCGCCGAATCCGGTTCCGGCCAATGCGGTGCCGGGCATGCTCTCCAACATGACGCTCGAAACCTACATCCAGAACTATCTCAGCAATGGAGCCGCGGGGCCGGGGTCGTGCGTCAGCTGCCACAGTTTCGCAACGCTGGCGGACGGCAAGACCTCTGCGAATTTCAGCTTCCTGCCAGGAATCGTGGACTCGTCAATGCTGCGCGCCAAGATCAAGACGGCGCCGTGAAGGTCGGCGGTTACCCGCGCCGATAGGTCTGTGCGATCAGCCGGTCGTGCACGGCGCGGAGGTCGGCGCTGATACGGGTCTGTCCGGTCGCGACGTAGGACAGCCAGGCGCCGTCGGCGGCAAGGCGCACGATCTGGAGCTCGGACGTACCGTCAGTGGCGCGATGGCGCTTCAGGCGCGCCTTCATCCACTCGTTCCAGAGCCGGCGCAGCGGCGGATCGGTGACGACGACCATGCTCAGCGCCGCCCAGGGCGTAGCGAAGCCGAAGGCCTTGCCGGTGAATACCGCGTTCACATAGGCCCGCGTGAAACCGCCGCGCGGCTTCGGGTCAGCTTCGATGGCGGCGTCGATCTCGGCGTCGACGCGGGCGAGCAGATCGGCGAACAGGCCCTCGATCAGCGCCTGCTTGCTCCCGAAATGATGAAACAGGCCGCCCTTGGTGACGCCGGCCGCCGCCGCCACCGCCTGCACCGTGACGCCGGACACGCCATGGTCCATGGCGATGGCGGCCGCGTAGTCGAGCAGGGCCCGCCGCACCTGCTCGGGCTGCTTGGCGCGGGTGTAGGCGCTTGCCGCCATCAATGCACCGTCGTCTCCGAGAACAGGTTGATGACCACCACCCCGGATACGATCAGCGCGATGCCGACGAAGGCGGCCGCATCCAGCATCTGACGGAACAGCACAAAGGAGAGCGTGGCGGTCAGGATGATGCCGACCCCGCCCCAGATCGCATAGGCGATGCTCAGGGGGATGACCCGGATCGCGACCGACAGCGCGTAGAACGAGGCGGCATAGAACAGCACCATCGCCAGCGTCGGCCACGGCCGCGTGAACTGCGCGGACTGCTGGAGAAAGGCGGATGCGGCGACCTCGAAGACGATGGCGAGGGCGAGCGCGGCATGGGCGTTGAAGGCGGACGTCATGGCGGACCTGGAAGGAGGCGCGAAAGATACCGCGCGGTAGGTATCTTCAACAGGCGAATCATGGCTTTTGGTGGACTTGGCCATGCCTCGGGGACATACCACTCGCGCGTGACGAGCCCGCGACAAGTCGCTAGCTTGCCCTTGTCCCCTTCCAGCAGATTGAGCGCCGCGCCATGCATGTCCTTCGCCCCCAGTTCCGTATCGAGGAGCAGCGCGCGCTGGAGTTCGCGGGTGCGCGCGGCTTTGGCGTGATCGTGGCCGCGGATGCGGACGGCCCGCGCGCCTCGCACGCGCCGTTTGTGCTGGCCGAGCGCGATGGCCGCGCTATCGCGCAGATCCATCTCACGGCGAAAAATCCATTGGTCGAGCTCGTGGACGGCACCAGGCGCTTCCTGCTGATCGTTGCCGGCGACGACGCCTACATCTCCAACGATTGGTACGCCTCGTCCGACAACGTCTCGACCTGGCTCTACGAGGCGGTGCACCTGTCGGGCGTCGCCCAGCTCCGCGGGCAGGGCGAGAACCGTGGCCATGGCGATGCGCTGCTCGCGGTCTCCGAGGCGCGGCTGCAAAAAGCACCCTGGGATCTCGGGCAGATGGAGCCGGGCAAGCGTGAGAGCATGCTGGCGGCGATCCGGGTCATCGACCTCGTGGTCGATCAGGTCGAGGGGCAGGCCAAGCTCAACCAGCACAAGAGCGATGCGGACCATGTCGCGCTTGCCGATCAACTGGCGCGGTCGGAGGAGACGGGCCACCGGCGCCTGGCGCGGAAGATGCGGGCGCTGCGGCCGGGGCTCGGGTATGAAATCTCGTAGCCCGGATGGAGCGAAGCGTAATCCGGGAATGGTGCTGCGAGCTCGGACCCCGGATTACGCTGCGCTCCATCCGGGCTACGATTGCCACGACGTTTCGTGATCCAGGCTACGCTTGCCTTGCGCTACGATTGATCCTACGGACCTCTGCATGCTCGTCATCTCGATCCAGAGCCAGGTGGTCCACGGCCACGTCGGCAACAGCGCGGCGGCCTATGCCATGCAGGCGGAGGGCGTGAACGTCGCGGCGGTGCCGACGACGCTGCTGTCGAACCATCCGCGCTATCCGACGTTGCGCGGGCGCGTGCTGGACGCCGAGCTGATGGCCGATCTGCTCAGGGGCGTGGAGGAGCGCGACCTGGTCGACGAGGCTGCCGTGCTCGTCACCGGCTATCTCGGCTCACCCGAGAACGCCGCGGTCATCGCCGATTTCGTCGAGCGCGCGCTGACGCGGAATTCGAAGCTCGTCTATCTCTGCGATCCCGTGATCGGGGATGACGGCCGCATCTATGTCGCCGACGGCATTATGGATGTGTTGAGGCACCGCCTCTCGCCGGCCGCAAGCCTGATCACGCCGAACCAGTTCGAGCTCGAGTTGCTCTCCGGCTGCAAGATCGCGGATGCGCAAGGCCTTCGTGCGGCGTGTGCGGCGCTTGCCGGGCAGGGCCGCATCGACGTCGTCGCCACCGGCTGCACGCTCACCGACACGCCGCAAGGGCAGGTCGAGACGATCCTGTGCGCGGACGGACAATTGTCGCGCTTTGCGACGCCGCGCCTGCCGATCCGTCCCTATGGCACCGGGGATCTGTTGACTGGCCTGATCGCGGCCCATCTGGCCAAGGGTGCGGCGATCGAGGCGGCCGTGCGGCTCGGGGTCGAGACCATCTTTGCCGTGCTCGTCCGCACGCAAGAAGCTGGCACGGCCGAGATGCGCCTCGTGCCGCTGCCCGTGCGAGGCGCGTAATGCCTCAGGTCGCCCGCTTCGCGGCGGATTGCGCCGACTTCTGCGGCTTGGCCGGGCTCTTCTGCTCGCGCGCGGCCTGCGCTTTCGGCGGCTTTGACTTCGACGCTACGTGTACCTTCCTCGGTTTCGCGTTCGCGGCTTCCTTCCGATCCGCGCTGCCACGCCGCGAGATATATTCCTGGCCGTCGACCGGGCCGACATGCGGGGGATCGCGGTCGAGGTAGGGCCGGCCGATGCCGAGCGGCTTGCCGTTGGCGTCGACCCATTTCCACAGCACCTCTGTGGAGACCCAGCGCTGCGCGCGGTTGTCGCCCTTGGTGCTGACGATGTCGGCCGCCATGCCGTGACCGTAGCCGCCGCGCGTGCTGCCGCCGTGATACGATCGGTCGGACGCCGCCTTCAGGCCGCTGGCGATCGACTGGCGATAGTCGTCGCGGAATGCGCTGGTGATGCCGGGCGACAGGCCCGCGGCTTCAGCGGCGAGGAGCGTGCGAAACAGCTTTCGCTTGAAGCTGCGATCCATGCCGCCGATGACGTACTCCATCAGCGGCATGCCGGCGTGATCGGCCGCCTTCGGATCCTTCCAGCCGAAATCCTCGTCGACGAGTTTGGTGAAGCTGCGCATCACCGTGACGGTCTTGCCCTTGCGCTTGACGGCGACGGCGCGGCGCTCCTGCACCTTGATCGAGTCTTCCTTTGCTGTGCGCTGATAGAGCGCCCAGAGATAGCGATCGATGCAGGCGTCCACGACGAAGCATTCGTCCAGTACGGCGACGGTGTCGGCGGCGGGCGAAGCCTTGCTGGCGGCAACGGCCGGCCCGGTCGCGATCGTTGCGGGCGAGAGCGTGTCGGATGGCACGACATCACCAGGGTCAGCGGATGCGAGTTTGATCGCGGGCTCCTGCGCCGGCGCGACCTCGCTGCTGGCGGCAACGGGTTCGGTCGAAAGTCTGGACTGGGCCGTTTCCACCGGCAGCATGTCCGTCGGATCGGCGGAGGCGAGCTGGACGGGTGCGGCTGTCTCAGGCGCAGCTGTTTCAGCAGTCGCCGGGCTCGGCGCCGCAGTCACGGCGGCCGCGATGGCGGCGGTCAACGCGACGCCATCATCGATGGTCGCGGCGCGCGGGACATCGGCGAGTTCGAGACGCGTGAAGTCTTTCGCGCTGGACACGGCAGCCGCGTTGGCGCTGCTGTTCTCGATGAGAGCGGGCGCGTAGGCGGATAAGGAGAGCGCCAGCCAGCCGACCAGGACGGCCGAGGGGCACGAGACCGCCACGATAAGAGACCGCTGATCGTTCATGATCCCTGCCTCCAAAAGGTTCTGTTCGAACCAGTGTTGCACAGCCAAGCACGCGGTACGTCGATTGTTCGGAGGATGGTGTGGCGGCGCAATGGCGCAATTCCGGGGCGAGGGGCTTTTCGGGCGGGTGTTGCCCGCGGGCAACGCGAGTTCCATTGCGGTTCCACGGGCCTTAAGGGCGGGGAAAGCCTGCAAATTGAGGCGTGGATTGTCATCAAATTGAGTGTCCATATTTACTCAATCTTGGATTGTGGCGGTCCACTTCTCTCGCGCCGACTGCGTCCGGCAGACCTCGCGAAGGACACGATAGTGAAATTGAAATGCCTGCTGGCCGAATTTGCCGCCGATGAATCCGGCGCCACGGCGATCGAATACGGCCTGATCGCAGCGGGCATCGCGCTCGCCATCATCGAAGTCATCTACGCTCTCGGCACCAACCTCGTTGCAAAACTCCAAGCGCTTGCGACTGCGTTGAAGTAGGGCGTCGCCCTGGTCGCTCCTGGAGAGAGTGTGTTGCTTGAGGCGCGACTCGACTGCGGTGTTTTGCCCGACGCCGGGCGCAACCTTGTGCCCGCCGGCGCGTTTGGTCGTCCATGACAACGCATTCCTCGCTTCGTCCCATGGACGCCTTCGATCCCACTGAACCCGCCATCCTGCACGATCTCGTCTCCGACAGGATCATCACCTGGACCACTGAGCAGGCCGAAGACTATCGCCGCGCCAGCAGGGCGCGCGCGGATGGAACCGTGGCTTGGAAGGCCTACGTCTTCGATGGCTGGGGCAACGTGCTCGGCGGCTGAACGCCGGTCGGAGCAGCCCCGCGTCGCGACAGGCGTGATTCCGCCAAGACCTTGCGTGCATTAAACATATCGCCATGCGCGCCGCGCGATATTGCAATGCAACAATGCATATCGCAATGCAGCAAATCACGCTTAAATATGCTCCGAACTTCTTCCAGGAGCACCACCAATGACCAAGAAGACTTTGTCGATCGCCGCCGCCATTTTGACGATCGCGGGCAGCACCGCCGCTTTCGCCACCGAGCTGCCGAGCTATGAGGCCAATGGCTTCGCGGTCTCGCCCATGCAGGTTCGCGTGCTGGGTGCTGCGCATGTCCAGCAGCAGGAGACGGCGCCTGCCGCGGTCGCCACGGTGCACCAGGCCAGCGTGCTGACCCCGCGCAAGGTGAAGACCGCGACCATCGGTGCGGCACGCTAAACTGACGTCGCGTGAAGGCAGGTGGGCTCGCGACGCGAGACCCACCGCCTTATGCGAGGGGCTGCATCACGACGTCGCGTGCATCGTCGCGCGAGCCATGCAGTTCAATATTCCGGCGCAGATTTGCGCGCCGATGCGCTGATTGAGACTCCGGCAGCGAACAAGTTCGCGTGAGCGGTCCGATCATGTATGCCGGTTCATAACGGCGCTCCTGTCTTTAATAGTTTGTTTTGGAGGCCGCGCGCCTGATGCGGCCGCCGCGTCGTTGCGGCCAATTTTTGAAATCATACCAGAGGCATCATGCCCGTTGCGCAGAAGGCCGTCATTGCCATCACCTCGCCGCGTACGTCCATTCTCAAGCACGCCGCGCTGTTCGTAGCTGCCTCGTTGTTCGTGTTCGTGCTGAGCTTGACGTATGGGCTGGATCTCAGCCCCGGTTTTTCTAGTTGGTCGGATGGAGCGTAAGCTACGGATCTTCCGCGTTGCTCCGCTGGCCAGCCCTGCAACTACATGGGTTGAGCCACACCGTGCGCTGACATAACGCTTGCCGCATGGATCAGCGGACGAGCGGCGCTGACGCTCCCATTCGAACCAACGATGCGGCGCCGGCACTGATCGGCGTGCTCTGCGGCCTGTCCGCGGCGCTGTTCTGGGCGCTGGGATTTGCCGGCACGCGGCACGGCCTGAAGGTCGGCTTCACGCCTGTCGATCTCCTGGTGCATCGCTACGTCTGGTCGGGCATCGCGTTCCTGCCGCTGGTGCTGCGCGCAGGCATCACGGACCTCTGCGGCATCGGCTGGAGCAGGGGCCTCGCGCTGATGGTGCTTGGCGGTCCGGTGATGTCGCTGATCTCCTACACCGGCTTTTTGTTGGTGCCGCTCGGCCATGGCAGCGTGATCCAGCCGTCCTGCGCGACGCTCGGCGGCCTGCTCCTCGCCGCCTTGTTCCTGAAGGAACACATTTCCGCCTCGCGCCTCACCGGCGCCATCGTCATCGTCGGCGGCCTCTGCGTGATCGGCGCGGAATCGATCGGCCATATCGGGGCCGACGGCGTGCGGGGTGACCTCATCTTCGTCCTCACCGGATTCATGTTCGCAGGATTCGGCGCGCTGTTGCGCCATTGGCGCGTCTCCGCCGTGTCGGCCGCGCTCGTCATCAACGTGCTGTCGCTGCTGTTGCTGCCGATCTATCTCTTGACCGGCGGGCTCGCCCGCGTCGCGGCAATCGGCGTCACGGAGAACGCGATCCAGGCGCTGGCGCAGGGCGTCCTCGCAGGCCCCGCCGCGCTCTATCTGTTCGCCGTCTCGGTTCAGCGCCTCGGCGTCGCGCGCGCCGCGGTATTTCCGGCTTGCGCGCCGGCGCTGACGCTGCTCACCGGCTGGCTGCTGCTCGGCGAGCCGCCGACGGCGTTGCAGGCGGCAGGACTCGTGACGGTGCTGTGCGGGTTTTATCTGGCGCAGCGGCAGAGATAATTCGCGGGGCGGGGTCGGCGAATTAAGCCTTCTTCACGAACTCCGACTTCAGGTTCATCGCGCCGATGCCGTCGATCTTGCAGGCGATGTTGTGGCCATCGGTGGCGTCCTGAAGGCGGATGTTCCTGACCTTGGTGCCGCCCTTGACCACGGACGACGAGCCCTTGACCTTGAGGTCCTTCATCACGATGACGCTGTCGCCGTCCGTCAGCACATTGCCATGGGCATCGCGCACGCCCGCCTCCTGCGGCGCATCCGCCGCCGCACCGGCCGCAGCGCTCCACTCATGGGCGCATTCCGGACAAATCCAGAGATCGCGATCCTGATAGGCATGCTCCGAATTGCAGTTCGGGCATTTCGTGGCGTCGCTCATGGCTGGTCTCGTCTCCGGTGCGTGCGCGGCGCACCGTAGGGGCGGGAGAGAGGAAAGCAAGGGAAAGCTGCGCGCCGTTAAGGGCGGCCGTCGCCTGCCGGTGTGATATCACCGAAACAGCGCGACAAAGATCACGTACAGCCAGCCCAGGATGCCGTGGATGATCGCCCACAGGATCGAATGGTTGTTGGTGTAGGAGATCGCGATGGCGAGCGCCGAGCCGAAGCCCACGCCGTATTTGGCGCCCTCGACGCGGACGCCGTAGTAGCGGTTGCCGTTCATGGTGATGCCTCCCAGTGATCGAATGCGTCGAGCATATGCGAGACCCGTCCGCTTCGCGATGGGCATCGCTCCGCCCATCGAGTCACCGAAGACAAGGTGCTGCCGGAGATCGAGCCATTCAAGCCGCGCGTCCTTCGAACTTCCCTCTCAACCGATGCGGAGAAGAGGCTCACGACCGAGCTGAGCAAGGCGGCGTGATCGGCGGGCAAACCAGCATCGTCCATGAAGCGCGCCGTGCCTGATACCCGAATGGAGCTGCCCGCCGTTTCACTTATCTCCGCACGGATGAGCGACCTCGGTCCCATGTCTTCGCCCTGGACGATGTCGATGGCGCCGCCGTGCGGCCAGCCGATGTCGCGCAGGTATCCTGCAAACGCGGCGGCGGCTGCACCTGTCGCGGGATCCTCAACGACGCCTTCGGCGGCAAACGCGTTGCGGACGTGGAACAGTTGCGCCGTCTCCATGGTCACGAGCGCGACGGTGACCAACCCCGCTTTTTCCATCAGAGCTCGTTCTTGCGAAACCCATCATCTTCGCGAATCGCAATTATGAGAGGTTGAACGCTTATGACATCCATCATCCCTGCGTGCCGCAGTTGGCAACTGGGAAAAAATGGCAAAGCTGGGGCTGTCAACGATAGATCGGGTTAGGAATGCCACTTAACCCCGTAATACACTGAGCGCCGTTTGGGGTGCGGGGTGCGTATTGGGAGGGTCGATCATGGCAAGTGTTGAACAATTGCGCAGACGGGAAGGAGTGAACCTGGTGCAACTCGAGGCGGACATTGCATCGGTTCGCTCGGGAAGCTCGATCGCTTCAATTGCTCTACCTGATTACGTCGAGCACACCGAGGGCGTCACGCGCGTCGGCGCGCTCAGTGCAGAGGCGGTCGTTCGCGACTATGAGTCCGCTGCAAAAGAGATCGAGGCCATGGGCACCGAGTTGATCGAGGCCGCGCAAAAATGCGAGGCGCTGACAGTCCAGGTCCATGATGCGATTGCCTTCATGCGCGAAACGGCGGCGGGGTATCGTGACGAGGGACGGAAGATCTTCAAGCGCATCGAAGAATGCGCGCTCTTCACCGAAGACGTCCGCAAGACATGCGAAGAGGTCAAGCGCAGAATGAAGGACGTCTCGGTCGGCGAGTCCCCCAATGAGGAGCTTGCGACGCAAGAGCTGACCGGGATCGCAGCCAAGGTGTCGGTGTACGAGATACCGGCCACGGAGCGGTAAATCCGTAGGGTGGACTGAATCCTTGCGAAACCCATCACCTTGGCGAAGCGAAGGTGATGGGTATCGCTTCCGCCGTCGCTCACCGAGCTACGGTGGACAAGTCGTTCACCCGTGCTGCGAGTCAAACAAGCCAAGCCGCCTAAAGCGCGATGAGATGAGGATGAATCATCATCGCGCTTTAGGTTGTTGTTTGAGCATGATCTTTTCGGAAAACCGCTTCGCACTTTTCCGGATCATGCTCTAGTTCTACTGCGTCACAAATTTCGGGCGTGGTCGCATTTTGCTTTGGCCGCAACACGGGCATCGCGGCAAGGTTCTGGCGATCGCGTTGGCCAAACGGATGCGCATGGTCGCGATTGAGTTCGGGATGTGACGTTCAGGCCGCAACGGCAGTACCTCTGGGTCGGTAACCTGCGGGAAGGGCAAGTTGCGGGAAGATCGGGGCGTGACGAGGTCCTGAGGGGGGAATCGTCTCCCTTTCGGAGATCAGGAATCCGTAAGCTGCGATGCAGAGCGTTGCGTGATGATGGAAGCCACGCCATCCCCGACCTTCAAAATGCCCGAGGCCGACTTCTTGCTTGAGCTCCTGATAGTCGCGCTCAATGCGCCAACGCAGCTTGGCGAAGTAGACCAGACGGTGAAAGGCGATATCGGCGGGAAGCGTCGACAAAAAGTATTTGGTCGGCTCGGTCTCGTCCTTGGGCCACTCGATCAAGAGCCATTCTTGCGGGCACGGCTCGTGGCGCCTTTCGTCACGCCGCGCGGCACGCACCCGCACCCGCGCAAAGCGCGAAGACATGGTTTCCGCCGAACCTTCTCGCCATTCGATGGTGCGCCAGGCGCGCTTGGGCAGGCCGAGTGCAAGGTCTTTGACTGAGACCGGCCAATGCTTGGCGTCGCGCTGCAGGCGCTTTGGTGGCCGTCCGCGGCCCGACCAAGTCTTCGGCGGCAGCGGTCCCGTCCCGTCTGCCCACACCGTCGTATTCGACAGAATGCCCGCGACGTAAGCCAGCCCCAGGGCCGTGATGTCGGCGCGCAGATTGCTGTTATTGCCATAGCCGGCATCCAGCAGCGCCGCGCCACGCGGCAGACCAGCCGCGCAGGCCCAGTGCAGTTGCTCCAGCGCGATCTCATGCTTGGTCTTGAAGCCAATATCTTCAGGAACCCCCACCTTGCGCAGACGATCGCTATCCTCCGCCCATTCCTGCGGCAGATACAGCCGGTACGCCACCGGCAGGCTCGCATGTTCGTTGGCAATCGACAGCGACACCGCGACCTGGCAGTTGTCCTCCTTACCAAGTTGACCGCAATATTGCCGCGCAACACCGACCGACTGCCGCCCCTTCTTCGGCAGTCCAGTATCGTCGATAATCCACGCTTCGATCGGGCCGTGACGCTCGATCTCGGGCAAGACCTTCTCGCGCACCTTGGCCAAGACGCGTTCGTCGGACCAACGTCCCTCGCCGACAAAATGCAGAAGCGATTGATGCTGGGCGGCCACCCGCGCCGGTGCCGTGACCGCTGCGATCGGTTCGACGCTCTTGCGCTCGCCTCGCAGCATCAGCCCGGTGCAATAATCGCGAAGCGGCTGCTCTCGGTCTTTGTGCCCGATCACGCTCGCAAGCCCCTCGACATAGGCGGCAAATCGCGATTCACTGCTCTTAAACCTTCGGCGATCCATCCTCAGCCCCTACCGCTGGCCTGAATCCCGCCCACTACCTGATTCCTGAATCCCAGGTACTGCGACTTTCTGACCCAGTAGAACTAGAAGCTCGCGCCTGACGCCATCAGCACTGCACCGGCGGCCATCAGAACAATTCCCGGCCAGTTCGATGCGATCCCAAGAAATCCCAGGCCCCGGCGAGGCGGTTCCAGCGTGTCGCGAACCTGTCGAGAGGAATCCGGACCGCTAAGGGGGCCCCGCCAAATAGTGGCGCGCGCCATGTACAGGAATCCGCCAAAGATGAGCACCGCGCCAAGTCCCGTCAGGAACATTTTCGCCTCTCAACTTGTCGCTGCCACCCCTAGCGGAGGCAGCATATCTCAAAGCAATGGAGGTCGAATGGTTCCGCTACCTAAAGCGCCGCAGGATGGGTTGAGCCTTTGCGAAACCCGTCACTTTCGCCGCAGCAATTGATCGGTATCGCTTCCGCCTTCGCTCGTCGAGCTACGGCGGACGAGCCGCTCCACCCATCCCAGCAATTCACTTCGCTCCACCTATCTGACGCGCTAAATTATGACGCCGGAGTTCAGTCTGGCTGCACAGGAGGATCCGATGAAATCGCTTTTGCTGCTCACGGCGAGCGGCCCGCTGCTCATTCTCACGTCGCACGAGTCCTTAAACGATCAGACGCTCCTTGAGGTGCTCAGGCACAAAGGGATCGGCAAGTTCGTCGCGTTTGATGTTCCCTTGTCGCTCGCCAGAGAGCGCTACGGCGGGCATTTTCAATCGGTCGAGAGCAATCTCCACGAGACTGATGATCTGAGAATCCTCGACTTCAACGGCCAGCGGATATTTCAGCTGTTTCATTTCGATGAACTCGGTTCGCCGATCCTGATAGAACAGCCGTGATCTGGTCTTGTCTTGCGGTGATGCCTTTCGATTTCATCCAGTGAGGTCGGGAGCCATGCGCTCTGCCCATCCCACGGGCTGACCGTTGGCCCATCCCTGCGGCGCTCGCTGGTGGGAATCCCGCACTCATTATGAACATTCGTTCAGGGGAACGGGCGCTGGGTTCATTTCGTTGCATGGAGGGGCTTATTCGGAGGAGGACATCATGAAGACAAAGATCATCGCGCTCTCTGTTGCTGCTGTCATGGCTACAGCACCTGCCGTATTTGCTCAGGGCGTATCGAGCAAGGCGCCAGGTCAGGAGATGCAGCAGACGGGTTCTAAGAAAGGCGAGCCGGGCGCTTCCAGCTACGCTCCCGGACATAAGATGCACCACGCAAAGCACCACGCGAAGGCCTCGAAGAAGACCAGCCCCGGCGCGTCGAATTTCGCTCCAGGTCAAACCACCGGCACGAGCACCAAGTCAACGACCGGTTCGAGCACGAAGTCAACGACCGGCTCGAGCTCAAAGTCAGGGTACTGAAGTCCAAGTACTGAGGTCCAAGTACTGAGGTCCAAGTACTGAGGTCCAGGTACTGACGGACACAACAGCACGTGGAACGTAGGATGGATTGAGCCCCTCGCGAAACCCGTCACTTCCGCTGATACTTTGGCGATGGGTATCGCTGCGTTCAGCTCACCCTACGGGCTGCGTTCGCTATCGCATCAGCATCTCGCCCGACGCCGAGTGCCGAGGAGGTCGACGCGGCGTAGCGGCGGTCGGGTGCTTTGATGCTGGCATCGCCGCCCTCGAGAGGCTGCGTCCAACAAAAATATCGAAAACAACCCCATGCAAAGTAGAAATCACTCAGGAATTTCGATTTCGGTGATACCGAAGAACGTTGACCCGTCGGGCAAAACAGGGGCATCATGGCATGGTGGGTAGTTGCCACGGCTAAGAGCTTGTAGCCCGGATGGAGCCAACGGGTCGGCGCGTAGCGCCGCCCGACGACAGGCTTCGCGCAATCCGGGACCTAATGTGCGGCACAATCCCGGATTTCGCTTCGCTCCATCCGGGCTACGCTCGCTCATGGGGGAGGAATCGCCATGAGGGTCCTTACCGCGATACTCGCCCTGCTTCTTTCAAGTCCGGCCGCCGCCGAGGACTGCCAGACATGCTCAATGGCCGACGCCTGCATGAAGGAGTACGTCAAGGCGACGTCGGAGGCCCAAAGGGCCACCAAGCAAGCCATCCGGGATTGGAAGCAGAATCTGGACCGAAAGGCCTCCGCAGAATTGTCCAGCAGGGGCGTACTCGCATTGCAGGACGCTATGGAGGCGCAGGTTCGTTCGGAGCTGGAGCGGCTGAAGGGTACGCATACGACGAAGACCGCCTGATTGACGCATGCGCGCGGGCACGGCGAGCTCTATGATGGCGTTGCGAGAAGGTCAGGCAGCCTGCTGATCGGCGGGCTTGTCGGCTTGGCGCAGGAGCTTCCATTCCCAGGGCAGCAGTTCGTGCAGGTGCGAAGCGGGAAGATCGGCGATACGGGCGAGGACGTCGGCGAGCCAGGCCTTGGGATCGACGTCGTTGAGGCGACAGGTCGTGATCATCGTCAGCATGATGGCGGCACGGTCGGCGCCACGCTGGCTGCCGGCGAAGGTCCAGTTGCGCCTTCCCAATGCGATGCCTCTCAATGCGCGCTCAGCACAATTGTTGGTCAAGCAGATCCTGCCATCGTCGAGGAAGCGGGCGAAGTCGTCCCAGCGCCTGAGCATGTAGTTGATCGGTTTCAGGACCTCGGAAGAGCGCGAGAGGTTTTCGCGCTCACGCAGCAACCAGACGTGCATGTCCTCGAGAAGCGGCTTGCTCTTTTCCTGGCGCACGGCGCGCCGCTCGTCGGCGCCGCGGCCGTTGATGGCGCGCTCGATCTCGAACAACGCATCGAGGCGTCTGACCGCCTCCAGCGCGATCGGAGAGACCGGTTTGCCCTTCTTACCTTCCCGAGCATTTTTCTCGATGTCAGCCAGCTCGAAGAAGCCCCGCCGCGCATGGGCAAAGCAAAACGCCGGCGTAATCGGCAGCACCTTCTTCCGCGGGTCGAACAGCGGCTCGAAGCCGTTGTAGCAATCGGCTTGCAGGATACCGGCGAAGGCGGCCAGATGCTTCTGGGGATGCTCGCCTCGTCGGTCGCTCGAGGCGTAATAGACCGCCGCCGGCGGCGCAGGCCCGGCGAAGGGCCGGTCATCCCGCACATAAGTCCAGATCCGCCCGGTCGTGCACTTGCCCTTCGCCAGGACACGGATGGTGGTGTCATCGCCATGAAGGCGCTCGGCCGCGAGCACATGGCGTTCGATCAAGTGGAAGAGCGGCATGACGGCGAAGGTCACGTGGCCGACCTGGTCGGCCAGCGTCGACAACGGCAGGTCGATCCCCTCGCACTTGAAGCGCGCACTCTGGCGGTTGAGCGGGATATGCATGCCGAACTTGTCGAACACGATCGTCGCCAGCAATTGTGGGCCGATGAAGCCGCGCGGCGTGGCATGGAACGGCGCGGGCGGCTGGCTGATCTTCTCGCAATCGCGGCAGGTGAACTTCTCGCGTACCGTCTCGATCAGCTTGAAGCGGCGCGGGATCTCCTCCAGCGTCTTGGTCACATCCTCACCGATCTTCGCCAGCCGCGATCCACCGCAGCAGGCGCAGGTCGTTGGAGCCTCAATGACGACGCGCTCGCGTTCGATGTCATCCGGCCATGGCTTGCGCACCGGCCGCTTGCGCATGAAGGGGCGGACGTTCTGCGTCTTCGCCGCTGCGGCCTGCGCGGCAAGCTCATCCTCGCTCGCCGTGGTGACGAGTTCTTCGAGCTCCAACTCCAGCTGCTCGAGCAGCCGTGCCGTGCGCTCGGAGCGCTGCCCGTACAGTTCGCGTTTGAGCTTCTCGATCCGCAGCTCGAGATGCGCGATCAGCGCCTCGTTGTCCGACAGCTCCGCCCGCGCACTGGCAGCCACCGCCTCGGCTCGCAGCCGCGCCTCACGCTCGGCCCGCAGCGCCGCCAGGGCACTCACAAGGTCCGATGGAAGATCGTCTGGCTTCGATATCATGAAGCCATTGAATCAGATCAAGCAGCAGATTCAAACCGTAAAAGCGGCTATCCGACCCGCGTCGGACGCTGGGTTTCTTGAGGGTTGCGCCAATCGATCCCGGACAACAGATAGCTCAACTGCGCCGGAGAGATCGTTACCGATTCACCGGCAACCGATGGCCAGATAAACCTTCCTCTCTCGAGTCTTTTGGTAAACAGGCATGCTCCCTGGCCATCGTGCCAAATGACCTTCAAAAGATCGCCGCGTTTGCCCCTGAAGCAGAAAAGACCGCCGCCCATGGCGTCGCGCTTGAGCACTTCCTGCACGCGCAGAGCCAGGCTCGGAAAGCCGCACCGCATGTCGGTATGGCCCGTCGCCAGCCACACTCGCACGCCCGTCGGGATCGGGATCACGGTAGTGTCTCCAGCCCTCGCATGATCCGTAGCAAAACCGCGACATCGACGTTGCGATCCACGATCACGCGTCGGCCATTCGCGGTCACGACTTCCAGAGTGCCAGTCGCCGCCGGTGCCGCACGCTCCGTCGTCGACTGGACCTCCGACACAATCCGGGCCGGCACAAATCCACCGACCTGACAGCCGCCAAGCTGTCCTTCGCGATAGGCCTTGCGCCACGAAAACAGAAGCTGTTTCGAAAGCCCATGATGCCGTGCTGTCGCCGACACCAGCCGCGGACCCGAACAACTTTCCTCGACAATCCGCAGCTTCTCCGCAGCCGACCAGCGCCGACGCCGACCAGTCTCCACAATTTCAAGGCGACTCACTTGGCGACTATCAGTAAGGATATCCATACCGACAGTCAGCTACAGACCGGATGAACTCGCAAGACGGCCGTCCTCGGACGAGTACGCTGAAGGAGTGCTTGGCGAAGATCAGGTAGGGCACAAGCACGCGGCGGAAAGCACGTTAATACAAGGATGGGTTGAGCCCTTTGCGAAACGCGTCATCTTCGCGGCTGGCAATTGATGGGTATCGCTTCCGCCTTCGCTCGTCGAGCTACGGCGGACAAGTCGCTCCATCCATCCTGCGATCTATCGGAGGGTCAACAGGCGGGCGCTCCAAACCACGGCGGTGCGGCGGCTGGGAGCATTACGCTCGCTGCGCCGGCCTTCGCACCCCAAATCCGTTTCGGGTCGCAGGCCGGTTTGCTGCGGGCGGCCGCGGTCCGGCAGAGCCAACAGCGGTCATTCAAGCAAGTCGAGAGCGAATTGGCTTGCGTTGCCTTGCGTCCTTTAGCAATCTTTTGAAAAGGAGGCCGACGCATGAAGACAATAACCGTCGCGTGTGCTCTCGGAATGGCCCTGGTGCTGTGTAACCTTGGGATATCAGGTGCCGAAGCCCGGGCGCGGAAGGCCCAAGTCGTTCGTGAACCCCAGCAGAGGCTTATTGTCACGGCGCCCGTGCTCAGGCCAACGCCGTGGGATTACTATATTGTTCCACGCTATCGTTATCGCCCTGAAGACGACCGGGTCGATCCCTACGGCCCGCCTTTGGTGTCCTCGTGGGTCCGCTATGAGGGCTGGCGGTGGCCGTATTGGTGGTGACTATCGATCACATTCTGGGGCATGTGGTGATCGGCCACCGACGGGCGCGGAACTGATTAGCGCGTAGGGTGGGTTAGCCGAAGGAGGCTGGGCAAGTATTCATTGCGGCGGCCGCGTCGTAGAACATCGTTCTTATCGCGTGGGCCCAAGGCGACTTTGATGGAATTTCCTGACTGCCTCCTCGTACAACAACGGATAATTTTCTACAGCATTGAAGATGCATTGGATACTTGCCCAGCCTCGAAGGCGTAACCCACCACTGTTTGTCGACGAGGAAGCGAAAGAGGTGGGTTTACGCCGGCGGACTGCGCTTCGCGCAGCCGCAGGCTAACTAACCCACTCTACGCGCTAATTGCCGCCATCCGCCGCAAGCCGCAGAAACTGCCGCTTCATCGCGTTGACCCCCGAGATATAGCTTGCGACGAGGTGATCGCCGCACCGCTCGCCGGCCATCATCTGAAAGTGGCGGCGTGCGTAGGCTGTGGCGGGACCTGCGCCGCAGAGATGGATGAAGGCGGCCAGATCCTGCTTCTGCTGCGCGCTTGCCTTCACATCGCCCGCGCGGGTGAGAACATCAGCCACATTGCGGTCCAGATACACGGATGCCAGCTCGATGGCGTGGCTCGGGATCGCGCGGCCCCCCTATAAGTTGAGTGCACTGTCACCGTAATTCCGCGACATCCGGGAAATGGTCGAGCGGGCAGCCCCGGATATCGCAGCGCTCATCGGGGCTACGCTCGCTGGCTCATGTGTCTTCCGGCCCCGGAGCGTCGGAATACGCAGCTGTCGTTAGTGACGTGTCGCGCCGATTTCGAGCGTCGTCTGGGTGAGCCTGGCCACGAACCCCTCAAAATGCATGACCCTTTGTCTGGTCAATTGTCCATGCAACTCGGCGATCTTCTGGGATTCGGCGATCAACGATTCGCACACCTGTTTCGCGTACTCCATCTGAAGCTCAAAGGCCTCGACTGGTGAGCGCGCCGTCGCGAGCTTTCCCAGGAAGGTCCAGGCGTGCTCAAGCGACGTCCTCGTGTAGTCGCTATAGGCATCGGCAATCGCCTGCGTGCTGGCCTGGGAGGGTTCCACCGGTGCGACGGGCGCGCTTGCAGCGATCTCCATCCCGGAAGCCTCGCCCGGCAAGGCTGCAGCCGAGGGTACAGGCGCACTGATCTCTCGGCTCGTCTCTTGCCTTATCTCTTGCTCGGTCTCTTGCCTGTTCTCTTGGCTGATCTCCGCCGAGGCATCCGGCAATTGATGGGCTGCAGTTGTGTGTTGCTCGCCGGCCCCGGTCCGTTGCCCGGCCTTCTTCTTCCCGCCGCGCCGGCCGGATTTTCCCGTTGGCTTATTTTCGACCGCACTCAACATTGCAAATGGCTCCTGAATATCGCTGAAGCCGCAAGCCTCCGTCGTGTTTGCGCTGAAATCGCGATTGTGGGTTGTCGCTTGCGTGGCGGCCATGTGGTGAGATTTTGCCGGGCATCGGCAAGGCCATCCTGCCGGATCTTGACCGTCCTGCGCGCGAGACCATGCTCGCCCCATCCGCGTCATCAATCTCGTCGTTGGCGAGATCGATGAGGGAGCGCTTGGTCGTTCTGTATGCAGTCCGCGCGAGCGCGGCAGTCAATTGAGCGGACTATCACCATAATTATCTACAAGTTGAATGCACTGTCACCGTAATTCCCTTCGCTCGTCGAGCTACGGCGGACGAGCCGCTCAACCCTACGAGCTAATTACCGTCATCCGCCGCAAGGCGCAGAAATTGCCGCTTCATCGCGTTGACCCCTAAGATATAGCTTGCGACGAGGTGATCGCCGCACCGCTCGCCGGCTATCATCTGAAAGTGGCGGCGTGCGTAGGCTGTGGCGGGCCCTGCGCCGCAGAGATGGATGAAGGCGGCCAGATCCTGCTTCTGCTGCGGGCTCGCCTTCACATCGCCCGCGCGGGTGAGAACGTCAGCCACATTGCGGTCCAGATACACGGATGCCAGCTCGATGGCGTGGCTTGGGATCGCGCGGCTATAGAGGCTGGTAAACCCGCAGCCGGTCTCCGTGACCGCGTTGCCGCGGACGCAGAACCGTGCGGCGTCGGCGTAGGCCGCGTCTAGCATCTGGTAGAGGCCGACGGCGCTGGAGGCGGGCCGGTAGATCGCGAGGGGATTGAGGCTCCATCGCCAGCGCCAATAGGTGCGCGCCACCGGATTGCCTGAACTCTCGACCTGCGCCAGCGCGGCAAGCAATTCGGGCGTGATCGTAGCGGTGGAAAGCTTGCGGAAGAGCGGCCCGTATTGCCGCCAATTCTCGGCCGGCTCCTTGTCGAGGGCGTTGCCGACAAGGAAGAACAGCTCGGTCGGCTTGCGGATCACGTGATAGACGAGGTTCGTGAGCGCTGCGACCGCAAGCAGCATCGTCACGCTGCCCGCGATCCGAACCATCCGCGGTGCTCGCGCGAACTTCTTTCGCACCCACCGAGCGCCCCGCCGGAAGCTGCGAAGGCGAGGGAGCAGGGGCTCGTTTTTTCTTGGCATGGGTCTTGTGGGAGCGGGTAGGATGGAGCGAGCCCTTGCGAAGCCCATTACCTGACGGAGTTGATGGGTATCGCTTCGAGCACGAGTCGATGCACGGATGACCGATCACATACCGATACGAAAAGGCTGTCCGGTAGAGCAGACCTGCCGACGATCACCATGACGAAGCCGTTCAAAGCATGCTTGGAACGCCGGACACAGTCGGAGATATTTTGCGTGTCCACAAGTGAGGGCGAAGCGATATCTTCGGGATGCGTGTGCCAACATCCGACGAAGTGAAGATTGCGGCGGAACATCTCGTCGATTTCGCGCTGTTCGGCTCGTTCGTCGGGCCGATATGAATAACGACTGCGACGGTCGGTTCGACGCGGGCCGGTAATGGCGCAGATTTCGATCGTCGGGAGGGCGAGGCGGGCAAATAAGAGGCCACCAGCCTCGCGATGCCAGATGCGCGTCTGCCGGTGTCGATCGAAGTGTACGAGTACGGCGTCGCCGAACGAAAGCCTTTGTTCGGACGCCCCGATATCGAACGAGATCACGCCGCGAGGGTCCTTGCGCTCCGGCCCCATCGCCGTTCAACAATAGTGGCCCCTTCAAGCACATTCGGCGCAATCGCGCGCAATTCGTCGCTCCAGGTGCCACCAGCAAAATCGACCAATCCGCGCCGCGCAAGCCAAATGCGATGCGTTCCGGACGTGATTTGGCCGAGAATGACGTCGACGGCGGTTTGCGCTACCAGCGACGTAACAAAGCCTAACTCGACTGGACCGTAGGGGTCGAACGCGGCGCCGCACGCGGGTTCGTACCGGCGAGGATCCTGCGCCCATCTCACGGCAACGAGATGGGGAACTCCGTAAGCATCAAGGCCCGCACGGAGACCGTCACCGGGGCCGGTAATCGCAACTGCGTGGCCGGCCGCCGCATAGGGCTCAGTCCAACCGTAGACAATTGGGACGCGGCGGTCATGCCCGGCCTGCCACGCGTCGACAAGGGACTCGGCGGGCCAATCGCCGAGAGCTGACACAATCACGTCCATCTCGGCTAGGGGATCCTCGGCTCGCAGCAGCAACTCCTGTACCTCCGAGACGTGGTGAACTACCTCGACGTGCGGCAGGGCTGTTCGGATCTGATGCGCGAGCGCTGGAGCCTTAGGATCGTCGATGGATTGAATTCCAAGCGTATGTCTGCCGACATTGGCGCTCTTCAGCACCTGCTTGTCGACGAGAATTAACTTTCCGACGCCTGCCCGAGCGAGCGCGTGCGCGACAGGCGCGCCGACCGATCCGCAGCCGAGTACGGCGACTATCGCATCGCGGAGTCTGGAAACGCGCGCGTCGCGGTCACGACCGTGAATCCAGGCCGGATCGACCCGCTCGACGGAATTGCGGTCGCACGGCGCGCCGCCGAACAGTCGGTCGCGGGCGACTTGCTCCGGAACGGCCGAAGGGCGGAAGCCTGCGGAGAGCGGGTCCCGCCCCCGGACCACGGTGGGGCGGTTCACGACGGCGGCCGCGAGGGCCGGACCGTCTTCGGCAACCGCGCCGAACAACACGAAGGTGCGGGGAAGCGCCTCGCGTACGAGTTCATCAAGCAGCTCTGTGGAGTCGCCGCATTTGGCCAACGCGTAAACGTCTCTGGCGGACGACGGGTACTCCGCGGGTGTCGGCACCCGATCGAGCCAGACGAACGCGCCGGCGCGCGACTTGACTTTCGAGGCCGTCGCCTTCGGGTTGGCATTGGCCAACCACGCGCGTAGTTGTTCGTCGTTTTCGGCTACGACAGTCTGGCTCACGCCCTCCCAGATGCGGACCCGACGCGATGGCGGACCGGGGTCGAGGAGCGACAGCACGGTACGGTCGCCTCGCTCGGCGTGATGCCAATAGGTCAGGAATTCGGTACGGAAGTCGCCGTCCAATTCGCCGCGGATCGCCGCGCCGACCATTGCGAATGCCTCGTCCAGCAACGACGCCACGCCATCGTATGGATCGTCCACCGACATCGTGGTCGTATCGGAAAAAAGGCAGAGGACACCGTCTTTCTCGACGTGAGGCCAGGTCAGAAAAGGAGGCCGGTCGACGAGCGCAATGCGGGCGGGCGTGGACGGAAAACCAGCGCTTACGAGCACGTCGAGACGGCGAAGTCCGCCGGGAAATTCGGCGGCGAAGCGCCAACCTTTCTCAGCGGCGCGTCTGCGGTAAGCTGAGAGCTCTCTCCGGTCCAGCTTGCGCGGCTGCCAGCCGAGTTCCTCCCATCGCGCTTCGACTGCGGCGACGGCCGCCTCGAAGCGCTCGACGAGAGGATGGCTCGCCTCAAGCATTCCGGCGGTCTCCCTCGAGGCGGGGCGGGGCACGACGCGCCTCGGCTTCGCTGCGAACGAGGCCGGCAGTCAGCACTGTGGGGGCGCCGAGGCGGGCGGCCGACCGCTTGCGCACGCGGTCGGCGACACCGCGCCCGATCGATTTGGCGAGGGTCTCAGTGATGAGCTGCTTGTTAGAGAGTTTGGCGGCGTAAGCGAAGTCATGTCGGGCCTGTTCGAGCCACTCGTAGAATGCGGCCACCCGCTCCGGATGTTTGCGCCACTTGTCTGCGAAATTTTCGGTTGGGTCGCTCGGGTTGGCTACCACATGGCTGCCGTCGGGTGCTTTGCCGATGAACCGGTCCATGCCGTTTAGGATGGAGAACAGCGCGTCAGAGATCTTCACCTCGCCGTTGTAGGCGTGGGCCCCGAGTGTGGTGACGATGATCGAGATAGGGCGCTCGTCGGACCGCGCGGCGAACATGATGTCGCGGTGACGCTTGAGGATCATGATGGCAGACTGAAGCGGAGTCCGCACGGCGTAGAACGGGATCGGTTCGGTGCCGGCGCGCACGCCCTTGCGGATCAACTCCCGCTTCCGCTCCTCGAAGATGACCTCCATGCGGCTGAGGAACCACTTGAGATAGCCACGTGGATTCGACCGTGGCCAGTCGGCGGAAATGATGCGGTACGCATGATGGTCGATGTCGGTGATCGCGATCGCGGTATCGGCAAAACGCGCATCGAGTCCGCGCGAAAGGAGAAGGGCGCGCTGTTCGGCGGCGTTCAGCAGGCCCGGGGTAACATCCATGTGAAATTGTGCATCTTCCGCGTATTCGAGACGCCAGCACCGACGATGCTCCTCGACGGGCTTGTCCATATTCCGCGCGCGAGCGTAGAGCTTCATCTCGTCGCCGAGCATTGTCTTGACCGCCTGCTGTGTTGTCTGCGTTTTGTTCAACTTGCGGAACTCGCAGACGGCATCGACGTCGTAGTGTTCCTCGTCGCTGATCGGTGGAATCACGGTGTCGAGGCCGAAGGATCCCTGGACGTGCACCTGCGGGTCGAACTGCCGAATGGTCGAGGCTGGACGGTTTAGCCAATCTCCAAGCGACTTGTAGCTGCGCTCGGCCTCTTCGTATCGGGACTCGGGGATCGCAAGCGAATCCGCGAGATCCTCAAGCGTTTCTTCGGCTTCGGGGGTGACGCTGGGGCGCATATGGACGTTCATGTCGGTCTCCGTGACGTCAGTGAATGTGTTCGAGGCGATGAATGAGGGCGAAGCCGCCCAGCTTCCAGTTCTGGTCGTAGATCGAGAGGAGGGATGTGCCTTCGGCTGCCACGACCGGCCCGCCTCGATGGCGATCGAGACCGGGATGGCGGGAAACACGTTCACCGTCACGTGCTCGCCGTGGGCCAGCTTGATGTCGTCCAGTGTCTTGCGAAATAGCTTGGCGAAGGACGCGATGTCCTCGGGACGCCGCACGATGTCGTTGTGCGCGCCAGCGGCGGCGATCGACCAAATCGAAGGGTCCGGACCAACAACTTTCGCGACGCGTTCGTCGACGACGGGCGCGCTGATTTCGAGTTTGAGCGCGACGGGGCCGCCGGTTCGCTCCGGGCGTCGCAGATCGTACCCGATCGTCGGTGAGGAAGAGTCCCATTTCCAGCCCTTCGGATCGCGCAGCAACTGCCGGACGTCGGCGGTCGCGATGTCGGAGATCAGGCGTCCGAGTTCGAATAGCAGCGGGATAGGCGCGAGACCGAACACGGCGAGGCGTTTGATCTCTTGGCGCTCCATCCGGCCGCGGACCTTTTCGTTGAAGACGGTCTGCAGATTCTTCACATGCGTCGGCCAGTATGCGGGATCATCGTCGCGGAGCTCGAGGGTGACTAGGTCGAGGTCGATCCAACCGTCGTCGAGCGGATAGCGCTCAGGGATCATCGACCATTTGACCGCACCTTTCTCGACGGGGGATTCGTTGGAGCCGATCTTCGCGGCGTACCGGATGACGTGGCTGCCGAGCTCCTCGTCGATGCCGGTGACGGTCCGGATGCGCGCTTCATGACGACGCTTCATCGCGATCAACACCTCCTCCGGATGCTCGTCGACCATTTCGCGGTCGAACACGCGGTGGTGGACGTCGCAGACCAGCATGAGGTTGTCGGGATCATGCGCCAGCTTGGGGGATCGCGCCGGATCTCCGCGCGGACCTTCGGCCGAGTCCGCCACGATGTGTCCGATGTAGGCCGTGTTTGCATTCGCGGCGCCGGAGATCTGGTCGCCGACGAGAAGCTTGTTGCAGCCCGCATACTGACAACGACCTGCGGCGCGGCCCCACACGATGTTCTGGACTCTAATGGGGATAGCCTTGCGCTTTGTCTTCGCCGACGCCGGCTTATCCTCGGCGATCTCTGCAACCGAACTCGTCATCGTACGTCTCACAAGTTGATTCACGATTCGTTCATTGAGCGATTTCGCGGCGAGACCGAAGCCCGCCGCGAACCTTGTTTCGAAGGGCTCGGCGCATGCGGCGCCGGGTCCCGTAGCTTCACCGAACGAAGCGGACTTCAGTTCGCATAACGAAATCGAGGAGGTCGTGCTTCTGAACTTCCGCCCCAAATCCGTCAGTCGGCATAATCACGAACACCCCGTCGTGCTGCCGCAAGTATCGCACTTCATGCACGTGCCATTCCGCACCAGCGTGAAGTTGCCGCACTCGCCGCACATCTCGCCTTCGTAGCCCTTGGCCTTGGCTTCCGCGCGGCGCTCGGCCTTGGAGGGCACCATGGTTTGCGCGGTGCCGGTCTTGCTCCACTGGAGGGCTTCGAGCTTCTCCGTTGGCGAGAGGTCGTGTTGGGCTTCCTGCTTCAGCGCGACCGCGCCTTCCATCGCATCACCGCCGCGGGCCGATGTGCCGTGGGAGGCAAGCGAGGTGACCTTGGAGCCACCGGCCGGTGCGCTGTCATTGCCCTGGGCGACCGCGGCCGAGCCGCCGCGCATCACCACGAGGTTGTCGGTACGGGAGCGGGTGAGGCCGCGCGACACCAGCTTGGTGGCGTGGTGGCCCGCGTTGTCGTCCGGCTCCTTGCCTTCCTCGACGCCCTTGCCGAGCACGTCGAACCCGGTCTCGCTGGGGTCGACATGGGCGAGGTCGAAGCGGCTGAGATAGCTCACAGCCAGTTCGCGGAAGACGTAGTCGAGGATCGAGGTCGCGTACTTGATCGAGTCGTTGCCCTGCACGGGGCCCGCCGGCTCGAAGCGGGTGAAGGTGAAGGCGTCGACATATTCGTCGAGCGGCACGCCGTACTGGAGACCCAGCGACACGGCGATGGCGAAGTTGTTGATGAAGGAGCGCAGTGCCGCGCCTTCCTTGTGCATATCGATGAAGATCTCGCCGATGCGGCCATCATCATACTCGCCGGTGCGCAAGTACACCTTATGCCCGCCGACGACCGCCTTCTGGGTGTAGCCCTTGCGGCGATCCGGCATCTTCTCGCGCTCGCGCATCACGATGATGCGCTCGACCAGCTTCTCGACGATCTTTTCCGAGACCTGGGCGGCACGTGCCGCCATCGGCTTGTCGTAGAGCTGCTCGACCGCATCGTCCTCGTCCTCATCATCGCTGATGAGCTGCGAGTTGAGCGGCTGGCTTAGCTTCGAGCCGTCGCGATAGAGCGCGTTGGCCTTCAGCGCGAGCTTCCACGACAGCATGTAGGCGGACTTGCAGTCCTCCACCGTGGCGTCGTTCGGCATGTTGATGGTCTTGGAGATCGCGCCCGAGATGAAGGGCTGGGCCGCCGCCATCATGCGGATGTGGCTCTCGACCGACAGATAGCGCTTGCCAACCTTGCCGCATGGGTTGGCGCAGTCGAACACCGGATAGTGCTCGGCCTTGAGGTGCGGGGCGCCTTCCACCGTCATCGCGCCGCAGATGTGGACGTTGGCCGCCTCGATCTCGCGCTTGGTGAAGCCGACGGCCTGGAGCAGGTCGAAGCCGGGAGCCGCGATCGCTTCGGCGCCGATGCCGAGCTGGTCGCGGATGAAGTCCTCGCCAAAGGTCCACTTGTTGAAGGCGAACTTGATGTCGAACGCGGTCGGCAGGGCCTTCTCGACCTTGGCGATGGCCTCATCGGTAAAGCCCTTGGCCTTCAGCGTCGAGACGTTGATGCCGGGGGCGTTGGAGAGCGAGCCGTGGCCGACGGCGTAGGCCTCGATCTCCGCGATATCAGCTTCGCGATAGCCGAGCGCGCGCAGCGCCGCGGGGACCGCGCGGTTGATGATCTTGAAGTAGCCGCCGCCGGCGAGCTTCTTGAACTTCACCAGCGCGAAGTCGGGCTCGATGCCGGTGGTGTCGCAATCCATGACGAGGCCGATCGTGCCGGTCGGCGCGATCACCGTGGTCTGGGCGTTGCGATAGCCGTGCTTCTCGCCGAGCTCGAGGGCTGCATCCCAGGCGGCCTGCGCATGCGCGACCAGATCGGCTTGCGGGCAGGAGACGAGGTCGAGCGGCACCGGGTTGACGCTGAGCGCCTCGTAGCCGTTGGACTGGCCATGGGCGGCGCGGCGGTGGTTGCGGATCACGCGCAGCATGTGGCTCGCGTTCTTCTTGTAGCCGGGGAAGGTGCCGAGCTCGCCAGCCATCTCCGCCGAGGTCTTGTAGGTGATGCCGGTCATGACAGCGGTCAGCGCGCCGCAGAGCGCGCGGCCTTCCTTCGAGTCATAGGACAGGCCCATCGTCATCAGCAGGCCGCCGATATTGGCGTAGCCGAGGCCGAGCGTGCGGAACTCGTAGGAGAGCTCGGCGATCGACTTGGACGGGAACTGCGCCATCATCACGGAGATTTCGAGCACCAGCGTCCACAAGCGGCAGAGGTGCTCATAACCCTCGACGTCGAAGCGCTTGGAGGGGATGTCGTAGAACGTCAGCAGGTTGGCGGAGGCGAGGTTGCACGCCGTGTCGTCCAGGAACATGTATTCCGAGCACGGATTGGAGGCGCGGATGTCGCCGGACGACTTGCAGGTGTGCCAGTCGTTCATGGTGGTGTTGAAGTGCAGGCCCGGGTCGGCCGACGCCCAGGCGGCGTAGCCGATCTTCTCCCAGAGGTCGCGCGCCTTCAGCGTCTTGGTCACCTTCTTGGTGGTGCGGCCGATCAGGCTCCAGTCGCCGTCGGTTTCGACGGCGCGGAGGAAGTCGTCCTTCAGCGAGACCGAGTTGTTGGAGTTCTGGCCGGATACCGTGAGGTAAGCCTCCGAATCCCAGTCGGTGTCGTAGACGTCGAACTGGATGTCCTTGTAGCCCTGCTTGGCAAACTGGATCACGCGCTTGATGTAGTTGTCAGGCACGAGGCTGCGGCGCGCGAGCTTGATCTCGCGGCGGAGCGCCGGGTTCTTCTCGGGATCGAAACAGTCGTCGCCGGAGCCTTCGCAGTTGACGCAGGCCTTCAGCACCGCCTTGAGGTGCTTCTGGTTGATCTTGGATCCCGTGACGAGAGCGGCAACCTTCTGCTCCTCCCTCACCTTCCAGTCGATATAGGTCTCGATGTCGGGGTGATCGGCGTCGACCACGACCATCTTGGCGGCGCGGCGCGTGGTGCCGCCCGACTTGATCGCGCCGGCGGCGCGGTCGCCGATCTTGAGGAAGCTCATCAGGCCGGACGAGCGGCCGCCGCCGGAGAGCCTTTCGCCTTCGCCGCGCAGGCGCGAGAAGTTGGAGCCGGTGCCGGAGCCGTACTTGAACAGGCGCGCCTCGCGGACCCAGAGGTCCATGATGCCGCCCTCGTTGACGAGGTCGTCACCGACGCCCTGGATGAAGCAGGCATGCGGCTGCGGATGCTCGTAGGACGATTTCGACTTGGTCAGCTTGGCGGTGAAGGGGTCGACGTAATAATGGCCCTGGCCGGGACCGTCGATGCCATAGGCCCAGTGCAGGCCGGTATTGAACCATTGCGGCGAGTTCGGCGCGACCATCTGCATGGTGAGCATGTAGCGCAGCTCGTCATAGAAGGTCTGGGCGTCGGCGTCGGAGGAGAAGTAATTGCCCTTCCAGCCCCAATAGGTCCAGCAGCCGGCGAGGCGGTCGAACACCTGCTTGGCCGAGAGCTCGCTGACATAGCGCTCTTTCTCGGGCAGGAGGCTAAGGGCCTCGGTGTCGGGCACGGAACGCCACAGGAAGGAGGGGACGGATTCCTCCTCGACCTTCTTCAGGCGCGCGGCAACGCCGGCTTTGCGGAAATACTTCTGGGCCAGCACGTCGGAGGCGACCTGCGACCAAACGGTCGGCACTTCGACATTGTCGAGCTTGAACACGACCGAGCCGTCGGGATTGCGAATCTCCGACGTGGTGAGCCGGAAATCGATCCCGGCGTAAGGTGACTGTCCCGCAGTGGTGTGGCGCCGCTCAATCCGCATGGTCTTGCCCCGTCCTTTAATTTGCCGGACCGCCTCCGCAAGGCGACCGGGCCGATATTTCGTTTCGCGATTCCTCGAAGGGCCTTGCGGCCTTAAGGCTTCGCAGTTCAAGCCGGTGGATCCGGCCCAGTTTCTCCCGGCGCGATGGTTCGGTGCGTGCACCTCACATCCGCCGGCACGTCCACACTCATCCGCCCCCAGGGGGATGCGCGCGACATGCGTTCAACGCCTCGTCTTCTACCAATGCCATCCGAACCTGTTTCCGGCCCGTTCTGGCGCCCGAAAAGTCCGCTTCTGAAGGGCAGACAAGCCCTCATCCCGCTGCCTTTGTCTGGCTTGGCGGAGTGCTGTTTTGCGGACCCGTTGGGGGAGTGCCGGCGGGACGCAAACACACTCGCGCCGAACGGACCGAAAGCTAGGACTCTCCGTTGCGCACGTCAAGAACTAGTACGAGTTCCTGAATCAAATACTAAATATGGTGGACAGCGGGGGAAAACAGGGGGCAAGCCCACGCCTGTTGTGAGGGCAAGTATCGGTGAGTCCTCAGGGATTCCCAATCGAAAAAATTTGCATCTTGTGGTGTTCCGGAGGCTTCATCCCGCTGTTCACAGGGCAGGTATATTTTTGGGCAACAGGGTTGCGCCAGCGGGACTCACGTAGGGCTACGGAAGGTGAGGGCAGGCATGCCCGCCGAGGTGGTGGTGGCAGGTGCGAATCCGCGCCAAGCTGACCTCGTTTTCTGCCGGGTAACTCCACATGCTTGATTCGACTCGCCGGGATGCGCGGCCGCGCATCGCCCCGGCCGGCCTGATGTTCCTTGCCATCACCTCGGTCGGCTGGGGCTTCAACTGGCCGGTGACGAAATTCCTGCTCGCCGAGCTGCCGCCGCTGACGCTGCGCGGGGTGACCGGCGTGCTCGGCGCGGTGCTGCTGGCCGCGCTCGCCCTGATCCGCGGCGACAGCCTGAAAGTCGCAGCCGGGATCTGGCCGCGGCTCCTGATCGCGGGGCTCCTCAACGTCACCGGCTGGATGGTCTTGATGGGGCTCGCACTGCTGTGGCTGCCGGCGAGCGAGGCGGCGCTGATTGCCTACACCATGCCGGTCTGGGCCTCGCTGATCGCCTGGCCGGTGCTCGGCGAGCGGCCGACGGTGCTCCGCACCATCGCGCTGGTGATGGCCTTTGCCGGCCTTGCCTCGATCATGGGGGGCAACGGCTTTGCCGCCAGCGAAGAGAAGCTCCCGGGCATCGTCATGGCGCTCGCGGGCGCCGCCGGTTTTGCGCTCGGCACGGTGCTGTTGAAGAAATATCCCATTCACCTGCCGCCGATCACGGCGGCGGCCTGGCAGATCGGCGTCGGCTGCCTGCCGGTCGCGATCGTGGGGCTCCTCGTCGAGACCTCGCATCTGGACCTAGTGACGCCGGTCGGCTGGGGTCTCCTGGTCTATTCGACCGTGGTGCAGTTCTGCATCGCCTATGTCAGCTGGTTTGCTGCGCTGTCGCGCCTGCCGGCCTCCGTCGCCGCGATCGGCACCATGGCGGTGCCGGTGATCGGCGTGGTGGCCTCCGCGCTGGCGCTGGGCGAGCCGCTGGGGCCGGGGCAGATCGCGGCGCTGATCTTCACGCTCGCGGGCGTGGTGCTGGCGACGCGCTAGGGCGCAGCCGTCCCGCCGCCATTCAGCGCCTTGCGGATCATCTCGGCGAGCTGGTTGCGCCGGTAAGGCTTGGTCAGCAGCATCACGCCGTCGTCGAGCTTGCCGTGGTGGACGATCGCGTTGTCGGTGTAGCCGGAGGTGTAAAGCACCTTCAGGCCCGGCCGGCGCTTCGCGACCTCCTCGGCGAGCTGGCGCCCGCTCATGCCGCCGGGGATGACGACGTCGGTGAACAGCAGATCGAAAGTCTGGCCGGCCTCGATCAATTGCAGCGCGGCCTTGCTGTCGGCGGCGGCCACCGTCTGGTAGCCGAGGCTCTGCAACTGCGCGGTGACGAAGTTGCGCACCAGACTGTCGTCCTCGACCACGAAAATGGTCTCGGCCCCGCCTGCGGCCGGCGGCGCGGCGGAGATGATTGCCTCGGCCATGCCTTCGCCCGGCGGCAGATAGAGCTTGATCGTGGTGCCGTGGCCTTCCTCACTGTAGATCTTGATGTGGCCGCCGGACTGCTTGACGAAGCCGTAGACCATGGAGAGGCCGAGGCCCGAGCCCTTGCCGACCTCCTTGGTGGTGAAGAACGGCTCGAACGCCTTCTCCTGGACGTCGGCGGGCATGCCGGTGCCGGTGTCGCTGACGGCGAGCATCACGTAAGGGCCCGGGCGCACCTCCGCATTGGCTTGCGCATAGGCCTCGTCGAGCACGACCCTGTGGGTCTCGAGCAGCAGCTTGCCGCCGTTCGGCATGGCGTCGCGGGCATTGATGGCCATGTTGAGCACGGCGTTGGTGAGCCTGGACGGATCGATGTGCGAGGTCATCGACCCCTGTTCGAGCGCGGTCTCGATCTGGATCTGCTCGCCGAGGGTGGGGCGCAGGAGCTTTGCGATGTCTGATATCGCGGCGTTGATCTCGACATTGCGCGGCTCGAGCGGCTGCCTGCGCGCGAACGCCAGCAGATGCTGGATCAGCTCGGCGCAGCGCTCGGCGGCATCGTCGATCAGGCGCGCCGTGCGCTGCAGCTCGGGCTGCTCCTTCAGGCTCGCCACCAGCGTCTCCGTGTTGCCGGAGATCACGGTCAGCATGTTGTTGAAGTCGTGCGCGACGCCGCCGGTCAGCTTGCCGATAGCATCTAGCTTCTGCGACTGCTGCAATTGCCGCTCGGTCTCGCGCGAGGTGGTGGCGTCGTGATAGACCAGCACCGCGCCGGAGATTTCGCCTTGTCCGTTCAGCATGGGCCGGCCGCTGACCATGAGGTGGCGGACGGGATTGCCGCTGTGGGGGCGGACAATCATCTCAAGCTCTTCGAACGGCTCACCGCGCAGCACGCGCGCCGACGGCAGCTCTTCGGGCCGGAGCGGCGTGACGCCGTCGCCGTGGAAGACGCCGGACAGCGCGCGCAAATTGCCCAGGTTCATGCCGGTCCGATGCAGCAGCATGCGCTCCGCTGCCGGATTGGACAGCAGCACGTTGCTTTCGGTGTCGATGACCAGCACCGCCTCCGCCATGCTGTGAAACGTGCTCTGGAGCACGTTGACCGACAGCCGCAGCTCGTCATGGGCGATGACGAGATGCTCGGTGCGTTCGGCGACAGCCGCCTCGAGCACTTCCTTGGCGGCCGTGGTCTCGGTCAGCGTGCTCTGGAGCGCCACCCGGGCGCGCTGGCTTTCGCGTATCAGCAGCGCGACCAGGAGCAGGATCAGCATGGCGCCGGCGACGTCGATGCCGAGCAGCACGATGCCGGTGCGGCGCGAATCCGACGTGCGCGCGGTGAGCAGCCTCTCTTCTTCCGCGCTCAAACGGTCGAGATTGCCCATCACCGCTTCCATGAGGCCGCGGCCCTCGGCCTTGCCCTGGAGGACGGCAATGCCGGCCTGATCGTTCTCCGCGCGCAGCCGCATCACTTCGGCCGCAATCTCGATCCGGCGCTGCGCCAGCGGTTCGGTGCCCTCGATGAGCGCGACCTGATCGGGATTGTCGCGGACGGCGCGCTTGAGGTCGGCGAGCGCGGGTGCGATTCCGGCGCGGGCCGCCTGGAATTCGTCGCTGAAGCTCGGGTTGCGGTAGAGCTCGTAGCCGCGCGCGGCGCTCTCGGCGCGGCGCATCAGGACGCGCAGATCGGAGATCTTCTTCAAGAGCCCGATGGTGTGATTGACCCAGGCCGCGTCGGACCGCGACTTGACGTCGAGCCCGATCGAGGCTGCGGTGATGATCAGGAGGATTGCAAGTCCAGCACCGAGAATGACGCGCTGCGTTGGGATCAAGGGGCTTCTTTCTTGTCCTTCGGCTGTGCACCATCGCCGGGCCCGGCGAGGCATTCCCGGATCGTGGTCAGCAGCGCTTCCGGCGTGAACGGCTTGCGCAGGCAGCGCGCCGCGCCGAGTTCCAACGCCATGCGCAGAAAGTCGGGGGAGGGATCGGCGGCCGACGCGAAGGCGTAGCCGGACATCGCGATCAAGGGAATCGCGGGCGCACGCTCGTGAAAGATGCGGATGGATTCGAAGCCGCGCATATGCGGCATGAAGATGTCGACCAGCATGACGTCAAACGTCTGCGCCTCGAGCGCAGCAAGCCCCGTTTCTCCGCCGTCGGCCAGCGTGACGTCGAAGCCCTGACGTTGGAGGAGGACCTCGATGGTCGCGCCGACCATCGGATCGTCATCTACCACGAGGATACGCGGCATGACATTTCCCATAGATCGAAGTCCCCATACCGTTGGTGATATAGGTGAATCGTGGGGTGGGTCAATTTTGGATTGGGTCAGGGTAGATATGCACGGTGCTGTGCATAGCTGAGACGGAAACTCCAAGCCCCCGCGCTGTCTTGGGAGGGCTACTGCCGCCTCGCTCAGCAAGAGTATGACGGCAGGTGAATTTCGTCGATGTTCAACGAAGATAAATCGAGGCGGCCACGCACCGTGCCGAGATATTTCACGTCATCTGACAGAGTGATCGCTTCACTTGCCAGCGGCGTGAATTGAAGCACTCCCCGTTGCGACTGGCCGGAGATACCGGTTGCCGTGCCGTCGATCTCGACGCCGGCGACGACGCTTGTGTATTGCCAGTTGTAGCCGGCGTGGCCGCCGACAAGCCAGCCTTGCGATCTGATCCCGCCGATCGGGAAGACGCTGCTCGTCCCCACGTTCTGATTGGCGAGGTCGTTGTCCTTCCAGAGGAGCTTGCAGAGTTCGAGCGGCTCGACGCCATGGCTCCGCTCGACGAGGAGGGACGTCCCGCGTGGTCGTTCGAAGGCGGGCCGCTGACAGCGCGCGAGCGACGCTGGCTCGAACTCTATCGCAAGCTGGAGACCTGCAAACAGCCGGCCAAAACGCATGGGCGGCGCCGATAATTGTCGGCGCCGCCCGGATCAATTGCGGATCGATTGCTTCAGGCCGCCTTACGGGCAGGGATGACGCAGGCCGTCATAGCCGAGATAGGTGCCTGACGCCGGGTCGTAGGACCTATAGCGCTGCGCGCAGTAGCCTACGGAATCGCCGCCCGTGTCGGGCACGACCGCCACTGTCGGCTCGTCATAATAGCTGTCGTCGCCGTAGTAGTAGGGATCGTTGTAATATCCTCCGCCGTAATAGGCGTACGAGCCGAGCCCGCCGATCGCTGCACCTGCCGCTACGCCGGGCCAGAACCCGCCGCCGCGATGACGCCAGCCGCCGCCGTGCCAGTTGCCGCCGCCGCCATTCCAATTGGTGCCTGCGGCTGCGAAGCTGCGGCCACCGCCACCGCTGAAGGTCGGCGCTGCGCCGCCGCTCGGACGCACCGCGGCGCCGGCCGCGAAATTGCTTCCGCCACCGCCCATCCGCGCACCGCCGCCAAAGCCGCCGCCGCCCATTCGCGCGCCGCCGCCGCCGAAGTGAGCTCCGCCGCCGCCGCCACCACCAATGTGAGCGCCGCCGCCGCCGATACCACCACCGCCGCGGCCACCATGGCCCTGGGCGAAGCTCGGCGTCGCCAACGGAAGAACCAGCGCCACCGCCGCGGCGGCACTCAAAACTTTCAGACTGTTCATGGTCAAGCTCCTTTTCCCGGAAGCAAACCCCTTGAAGCGGAGGGGGTTCCTGGGATCACGCCGGTTTGCGTGCGAAGGGAGCCTCTCATCCAGCCGCTGTACCCGGCATGAACGGATCGCGTCCGATTTGCGGCGGCGTCCATGCCGGTGTCATCGCATTTGGGCGGGGCACAGCCGCACCCGCCGAACTGGACATTTCGGCCTCCGGATGGCATCAGGATCCCACGAAGCAGGGCCCTTGCCGTATGAAACAATTCTTCCTCAAGTTCTTCACCTGGTGGAACGGCCAGACCTTTGGCACCCAACTCTGGACCAGGCGGTACGGAGAGCTGGTCGGCGAGGACGAGCAGGGCAACCGTTACTATCGCACCCGCGGCGGGGCGATCGATCCGACGCTCGGTTTCGAGCGGCGCTGGGTCATCTACAACGGCTACGCCGAGGCGAGCCGTATTCCGCCCTCCTGGCACGGCTGGATCCATCACGTCGTGGACGTGCCGCCGACCGAGGCCAACTACCAGCCGCGCGAGTGGGAAAAGCCGCATCAGCCGAATCTCACCGGCACGCCGACGGCCTACCGTCCTTCCGGCTCGACGCTTGCCAGCGGCAAGCGGCCGAAGGCGACCGGCGACTATCAGCCCTGGACGCCAAGCTAAGTCTGAGCACGTCCCGACCTTCAGATCATTGGCGTTGGATGCATTCGCATCCGACTGATGCCGCTGTGAACAACGGGAACAGCGGGGATGCTGCTTGGGCGGCCATTGCGGCCACGCGAGCGATGCGGCTCAATGGTCCCATCTTACGGAGATGGGAGACCATCGCGTTCGGTTCGGGCAACAGTTCGCGACTATCCCGAGATGCAGCGGCCGCCGACCAGGACTCGATCGGGAGATAGGCCCCCGGTCTGGAAGTTCCGAAATCGCCCGATGAAATGTGCAGCCGCCGTAAGACAGGAAAGGCCGCTCGGGAAACCGGGCGGCCTTTTTCTGTTTTCGCGCCCTACATCACCCGTTCGGCCGCGCGCTTGACCGCTTCCAGCCGGCGCGCCTGGTTTGCTGCGCCACGCTCCCTGAGCAGGGCCAGCACTTCGGCGGGCGCCGTGTCCGGCGAGCCAGCATTGAACGGCGGTGCCGGGTTGTATTCGAGCTGAAGCTGGATCGCCTCCGCCGTGGTGCGGTCGGCTAGGATCGACACCAGCGTCAGCGCGAAATCGATCCCTGCGGTGACGCCGCCGCCGGTGATGCGGTTGCGGTCGACGCAGACCCGCGTCTTGGTCGGCGTCGCGCCGAACTGGCCAAGCATCTCCATCGCGCTCCAATGGGTGGCAGCGCGGTAGCCCTTCAGCAGGCCGGCGGCGCCGAGTGCCAGCGATCCCGTGCAGACCGAGGTGACGTACTTTGCGCCTTCGGCCTGGCTGCGCAGGAAATCCAGCACTTCGTCGTCATTGAGCAGATCGTTGGTGCCGCCGCCGCCGGGGACGCAGATCACGTCCAGCTGCGGGCAGTCGGCAAATGTCGTGGTCGGCGTCAGCGTCAGCACGGAATCGCTCGGCACCGGCTCGATGCGCTTCCAGATCAGGTGCAGCTTTGCGCCCGGAAGGGAAGAGAACACCTGCAAGGGCCCGGTGAAGTCGAGCTGGGTGACGCGCGGAAATACCAAAAGACCGATCTGGAGCGGTGGCGACATCGGAGATCCCTTAATTCTGAGCTTGACGCCGGCAGGATGGCATGATGCCCTTGCGTCCAAAATGGCGTATTTCCCTTATTTTCGGACATGACCATGATCGGCATCCTGATCTTCCCGGATTTCCAGTTGCTCGATTCGGCCGGCCCGATTTCGGTGTTCGAGATCGCGGCACGTTGCACCGGCAAGACGACGCCCGGGATCCGGGTGCTGGCGGTGAACGCGGGGCCGGTGCGCAGTTCCTCCGGCGTCGAGATGATGGCGCGCGATCTCAAATCGGCGCATGCGATCACGACGCTGGTCGTGGCGGGCGGCGCGGGCGTGACGGACGCGGCGCGCTGCGAGGTCACGCGCGCCTTCGTGCAGCGGCTGGCGCGGCGCGGCGTACGGGTCGCCAGCGTCTGTTCGGGCGCCTATGTGCTGGCCGAGGCCGGCCTGCTCGACGGCCGCCGAGCCACGACGCATTGGGGCCGCACGCAGGATTTCGTTGCGCGCTATCCGAAGGTGAAGTTCGAGCCTGACCAGATTTTCACCCGCGACGGCAATGTGTGGACCTCCGCGGGGATCACAGCCGGAATCGACCTCGCCCTCGCGATGGTCACCGAGGATCACGGCGAGGAGATCGCGCAGCAGACCGCCCGCCAGCTCGTGCTCTATCATCGCCGCAGCGGCGGCCAGTCGCAGTTCTCCTCGCTGCTGGAATTGAAGACGCCGAACGGCCGGTTCGGCGCACTGCTGTCATGGGCGCGCGAAAATCTCGACGCGCCGCTGACCGTCGAGGACCTCGCCGACCGCGCCGGGATGAGCGCGCGGCATTTTGCCCGCGCCTTTGCCGCGGAGACCGGCACGACGCCGTCCAAGGCGATCGAGCGGCTGCGCATCGAGGTCGCGCGCGAGCGCGTGCAGTCCTCGCGCGAGGCGATCGAGCTCGTCGCCGAGGCGACCGGTTTCCGCGATCCCGAGCGAATGCGTCGCGCCTTCATCCGTGCCTTCGGCCAGCCGCCGCAGGCGCTGCGGCGCGCCGCGCGGACCGGCTAGGGCCGGCTAGGGCATGTACTCGTAAATCCGGTGCGCGGGCGGGATGGCGAGGTCCGCGTTGCCACAAGGCACTTGTATGGGGCGATTTGTGTCAAGTCTATTCGTTATGGGCCATCTCCTTGTTCGGCCGGGCTGCGACATCTCCTCGTCCCGACCTGCTTTTCGCTAGGCTGCTGCGCGCAGCGGCGGTCAAGGGTGGCCGAAGGCCATCGCGGAGCGACTTGCCCTTGACGGCCGCGAGCACAGCGGCAGACTTGCGCGATCGGGGCGTATTCCGGCCCCGTTAGCTACTGAGACGATACCGAGGGGGAGCTCGCCATCGTGCGCGCAGATTGCGCGCCACGAACTTGTATTCGGCCGACCCGTGAGGATCGCAACCACGATGCAGTCATGCGCATCGGCGGCGAAGCTCCGAGAAGGCGGGCCCATTCTAAACCGCGGTGCAAGGACCATAGTCCAACATCGGGTTGCCGCCACCTCGGTTCATCAGCTGCAGCACGGCATCGATAAGGCGCTGGGCTGCAGCAACTCAGTCGTACTTATGCGGCCGGTCGCAGCAGCAGACCTGCCGGCGTTTCGCCGGTTGTCACGAGCCGCCACAGCGCAATGAGAAGCTTGCGCGCGAGCGCCACGATCATCGTCTTGCGCGTGCCGCCGCGGGCGTCGGAAGTTCGCTTCCGATACCACGCGGTCAGTGCGCTGTCCTTCTGGTGTACCAGATGACCCCAGGCGAGCTCGATCATCCCGCGGCGCACGCGGGCATTGCCCGCTTTGGCAAGCCCTCGCTCGCGTCGTTTTTTGCCGCTCTCGTCGGGGGCGCCGGTCAGGCCGGCATAGCGCGCGAGGGCTTTACGGTCCCGCATGTTGCGCGAGAACACCTCCTGCACGAGCATGTCCGCGGTATCAATGCCGACGCCGACGACCCGCGCGAGCAGGCGTACCATGGCATGGCGTTGCTCGTTGGGCGCTGCCGCCAGGCGTTTGGCACGGCTCGTCTCGATCTCCTTGATCTGCTGCTTGATGAAGCGCAGGTGGTTCATGTCGCGCTGCATTTCGGCCTGTGTGTTCGCTGGAACGGCCGAGCCCTCCGGCGTGCGCAAGGCCTCCAGCCGATTCGATGCCTGAGCCAGGTTTGGCCGGAAGCTGCGAATGCCGAGGCGGGCGAGGTTGGCCTTCAGGCGATTGATAATGCGTGTGCGTTCCCCGACCAAGCTCTGGCGCTCGCGGCCCGGCCGTTTTGCATCCTCGTCCACGAGGGTTGGGATCGCCGCCATGCTGCAATGCTTGGGTTCGCCGCGCAGCCAGCCAAGAAAGGCGCGTTTGAGCAGCTCAGTGTCAAGCCGATCTGTCTTCGCCCGCCGGTGCTCGCGCGACACCGGGACGCTCGACGGGTGGATTACGTAGGCCTCGATCTCTCGCGCTCGCAGCCAGCGTGCTAACCAGAAGCCGTCGCGGCCGGCCTCATAGGCGACGACGATCCGTTTGATCGTGCGTCCAGCCTGCACCGCTTCCTTCTGCCAACGATGCAGAAGCTGCAGAAGCGCATCCTGGTCTGGGCTGAGCTTCTTCAAAGGATTGCGTTCGAGACCGGGCACAATACCGGCGACCAGCCAACTCGACTGGCCGATCTCGATTACGGCGATCACTGTCGCGTCTTGTTCAAATGTGACAAGGCATCTGCTCAGGTCGTTCTGCTTCGCCATAGGGGCCTCCATCGCTTTGTTGCCGCGACGATGGTGCCACTGCCTCGCCGCGCAGCCCATAGCTTCTAAATCGCTGCGCGATAGCCCGCTGAAGCGGGGGGCTTAGCCGAGGGTGCGGGAACCTATGAGAGATCATCGGTAGCCGGCCGGTCGGCCTGTCTTGAAGATCGAGGGTGTCGTCAACCTCATCCAAGACAGGAGTTGCCCATGAGTACGGTTACGGTCAGCCCGTTGCGCCAGCGCATGATCGAGGACATGAATGCACGCAAGCTCTGCGCGGGGACGCAGAGGGGTCATATTCACAGCTGCAAGCGGTTTGCTAGGTTTCTCAAGCAGTCCCCGGACACGGCCACGGCGGAGGATATCCGCCGGTTTCAACTGCATCTTTGCCGAGACGGGCGCGAGCATCTGCAATCGCAACCGCATCATGACCGGGTTGCGGTTCTTGTTTCGCGTGACGTTGCGGCGACTGGATCTTGCGGCCGAGATTTATCACCTCCGTGAGCCGCAGAAGATTCCGCTGGTGATGAGCCAGGACGAGACCCGGCGCCTGCTCGCGGTCGCGAGTAGCCTCAAGGTGCGCGTGCTGCTCAGTCTCGGCTATGGCTGCGGCCTGCGCGCCGGCGAGGTGGTCAGGCTGAAGGTCAAGCACATCGATAGCGCGCAGAGGATCATTCGGGTCGAGCAGTCCAAGAGCCGCAAGGACCGCAATGTCATGCTGTCGCCCGACACGCTCGACCTGCTGCGCCAATGGTGGAAGACGCGCCCGCCGAGTTACGATTCCACAACGCCCGTGGCGGAACGCTGGCTGTTTCCCGGCCGCAAGCCCGGTAAGCCGGTGACAACCCGCCAACTCAACCGCCTGTTCCATGAGGCGGCCGATGCGGCCGGAATCCGCAAGGGCGTAACGCTCCATGCGCTTCGACACTCCTTTGCCACCCATCTCCTTGAACGTGGCACCGATATTCGCGTCATCCAGGCGCTGCTCGGAAGGGCGACATACTGCCCGCGAACAACAGGCTGAAGCACGCATCACTTACCGATTTCATCCTCGCTTCGGGGAGACGGTAGGTGTCAGGCGGCGGCTTGAGCGAGGTGGCGCCGCGTTTCTCGTTGTTCACCAACTTGACGGCACCTTTGCCTGCCTTCCGGCGTGGATGACTGACGAGGCTGCGTCCCGATTCGAGATCAGCGTTGAGCCGCATTTTCCCCTGAATGTTCTTCGCTCCCTACGCAACGAGGTCGATGCGCTTCTAGGCTTTCTGGCGTCCGAATCAAAAACGGAGCGACTAGAGAATGACGCAGCGATCCGAGAATTTCCAGCCAAGCCTGTTCGAGGCCGAGCGACCGTGCGTCGAACTGCGTGCAGCTCAAAAGAGCGAGCTCGCGATGGTCATCGAGGTGCTGCTGCGCGAGATCGCGGCGGCGCTGGCAAAGGCGGCAAGCGGGGGGAGCGGCGATGACCAAAATCACGACTGAGCATCTCGCCCGCAACGCCTGCGTCTACATCCGGCAATCGACAGCAGACCAGCTCGCGCATAATCATGAGAGCCGACGGCGCCAATACGGCCTCGTCGATCGCGCCAAGCAGCTTGGCTGGAGCAACGTCGAAGTCATCGACGACGACCTCGGCCGGTCCGGCGGCGGCATCGCGCGTCCCGGCTTCGAGCGGCTGCTTGCAACGATCTGCGACGGCCGTGTCGGCGCTGTGCTCGCGATCGAGGCGTCGCGTCTTGCCCGTAATGGCCGCGACTGGCATACGCTGATCGAGTTCTGTGGATTGGTCGGCACGCTCATCGTCGACGAGGACGGAATCTACGATCCTCGCCATCCCAACGATCGGCTGCTGCTTGGCATGAAGGGCACGATGAGCGAGCTTGAACTCTCGATGTTCCGCCACCGCTCGCAGGAAGCGCTGAAGCAGAAGGCGCGCCGCGGCGCGCTGGTCCTCGGTGTCGCCGCCGGCTATGTGAAGATCGGTCGCGATCGCATAGAGAAGAATCCGGACAAACGCGTGCAGGACGCCCTGCAGCTGGTCTTCACCAAGTTCGCCGAGCTGCAAAGTGCTAGACAGGTGCACATCTGGCTGAGAGAGGAGGGCATCGAGCTGCCGGTCAAGTCGCGCCAAGGAGAGGCGCACGGCGTCGTGTGGCGACTGCCGGCCTACAACATCGTGCACAACATCCTGACCAATCCGATCTATGCAGGTGCCTACGCGTTCGGGCGCACGACGAGCCGTGTGAGTGTCAAAGGTGGACGCAAGCATGTCCGGCGTGGTGTGCAAAAGCCCATGGCGGAATGGGATGTCTTGATCAAGGATCACCACGCGGCCTACATCACCTGGGACGAGTTCGAGCACAACCTCGAGGTGATCGCCAACAATGCGACCGGCATGAGCAGCGCACTCGCTCGCGGAGCAGCTCGTAAAGGCGAGTTGCTGCTGCCCGGACTGCTGCGATGCGGCCACTGCGGCCGCAAGCTCCATGTGCACTACAGCGGCAAGATCGGCCGCTACAATTGCTACGGTGCGCGTACGAACCACGGTGCCGCGCGCTGCATTTCGATCAGCGGCTTGAGCATCGACGCAGCGATCAGTAACGAGGTCCTGCGCGTGCTGAAGCCGCTCGGCGCCGAGGCAGCACTCAAAGCGATCAAGGCGCAATCGAGCACGACGACCGCGGCCGAGCGCCAGCTGGAGCTGTCGCTGCAGCAGGCGCGCTACGAAGCCGCGCACGCGCGCCGACAGTACGACGCCGTCGACCCGGCAAACCGGCTGGTCGCCGGCGAGCTGGAGCGCCGCTGGAACGAGGCATTGCAGGCTGTCGCAAAGCTTGAAGGAGAGATCGCCGCCCTGATTGCGCGCCGTCCGCCGCCGTTCGGTGAGCCGGAGCGCCAGCAATTGGTGGCGCTCGGTGCTGATCTGGAGCGCGCCTGGTTGCATCCCGCTGCAACCGCCGCAACGCGCAAGCGTATCCTTCGCGCGGCACTCACGGAGATCGTCGTGCGCAGGGACGGCGCAATCATCCATGCGGTCCTGCACTGGCAAGGCGGCGATCATACCCAACTGCAAGTCAAACAGCGACTGAATGCGGCCGGCCGGCACAATCCACGCATCCCCGACGACACGATCGCACTCGTGCGTGAGCTGGCGCGGCTGATGCCCGATCGGCAGATCGCGCGCCTGCTCAATCGCGCTGGCGTGGAGACCGGGCACGGCAATGCCTGGACGCAAGAGCGCGTGTGCGGCTTCCGCAATCACCACGACATCGCCGTCTTCCGCGACGGCGAGTGGGCGGAGCGCGGCGAAATTACGCTCGAAGCGGCAGCAAAACTCATCGGCGTCTGCAACATGACGGCCTTGCGTATGCTCCGCCGCGGCGACATCAAAGGCCGACAAGCTTGCGTGGGCGCGCCTTGGGTGATCAGGGCCGAGGACTTGGCAGGTTTCGCCAAGGGAAAGCGTCGGAAGCCTCCGCTAACACAAAATGCCACGCAGCGGGTCCTTGACTTTCAATGAGTTAGCCGAGGTGCATTATGAATCGTGACTACTGGGGCACGACAAATTGGACACGACGGCGCGCTACGCCCGCGTCGCCACCGGCATGATCGCTGGCATCAAGAGCCCGCTCGACCTGCTGTCGCAGCCTTGCAAGAAGCCGAAGAAGAACAGGAAAGACCAGCCGCCGACGTAGCGGCCAGCGGTCATGTCTCGCCCGGTGCTGGAGGTCGCGGATATCTTCCGCGACCACGGAGCGGCGTGGCGTCGTGCCAATGTCGGTCACGTCAGCCTCGACCAGATGAAGGTGATGTCGGCCATCGAGCGCTGCCGCACGGCGGCGCTCGGCGGCCATGTGGCGCGCTGCGAAGATTGCCCGCACACGGTCATCGCTTACAACAGCTGTCGTAATCGCCATTGTCCGAAGTGTCAGGGCACCGCTGCCAAGGAATGGCTCGCCGCGCGCGAGGCCGATCTGTTGCCGGTGCCGTACTTTCATGTGGTGTTCACGCTGCCGGCCGCCATCGCGGACATCGCCTATCAGAACAAGGCCGTGATCTACGACATCCTGTTCACGACCTCGGCCGAGACCATGACTACCATCGCGGCCGATCCCAAGCACCTCGGCGCCCGCATCGGCATCACCTCGGTGCTTCACACCTGGGGCTCGGCGCTGACGCATCATCCCCATGTCCACATGATCGTGCCGGGCGGCGGCATCTCCATTGATGGCACGCGGTGGGTACCGTGCAGGACAGACTTTATCCTGCCCGTGAAGGTTCTCTCGTGCCTGTTCCGGGGATTGTTCCTGGCCAAGCTCGTCGCCGCCCACCGGGCCGGACGTCTCAAGTTTTTCGGCGTCCACGCCCGCCTCGATAACATCAGAGCCTTCAAGGCGTATCTGGCGCCGCTGCGCAAGATCGATGGGGTGGTCTATGCCAAGCGGCCATTCGGCGGCCCCAGGGCCGTGCTCGCCTATCTGTCGCGCTACACCCACCGGGTCGCCATCTCCAATCGCCGCCTGATCGCGGCCGACCACACCGGCGTCACCTTCCGGTGGAAGAATTACCGGATCGAGGGGCCTGGCCGCTATCAGACCATGACGCTGTCGACCCGCGAGTTCATCCGACGCTTCCTGATGCACGTGCTGCCCGGGGGCTTCCACCGCATCCGGCACTACGGACTGCTGGCCAGTGGCAGCCGCGCCGCCAACATCGCGCGGGCGCGCGAACTGCTCGCCGTGCCGATCCGCTCCGAACAGCAAAATGCCTCAGAGGCCCCAGCGGCCGACGAACCCCGCATGCTGCCACGACCGTGCCCCTGCTGCGGCGGACGCATGTTCGTCATCGAGACCTTCGCGCGCGGCAGCGAGCCAAAGCACCGACCCACGCCCACGCCGGCCGCGATCAGGATCGACACCTCATGATGCTGTCATCGCTGATCCAGCACCGCACCGAAGCGCACCATTTTGGCCGGCTCTCGCCCGGCAGCACATCCACTTGCGCCGATCAGCAAGACTGGCCCGTGATCGCGCCGCAAATCCTGTCGAGCAACCTGCGATCCGCTCGCTCGCGCCAGCACGCACGCCCAAGATTCGAGCTAAAGCGATCCGATCGCCACCATCAGCTCAACTTCCGCAACACTCACGCCGAAGCCAAATCCCCATAGCACCCGCTGCACAGTCGGTGCCCCACATCCCGCGATTTCGTGCCTTGCCGCTTTTCGGGCGCCGGCTGTCCGAGCGTGGGGATGGTCTCGGCATGCCGGCATCCGAAAACCTGCACAGACGCGGACATCCCACCCGCCCTCAATTCGCCTTGGCGTCCTGTCGAGCGCCACGAACTCGATGGTGACCGAGGATGCCATGTTACGGGTGTGCGGCATGAGAGCGCACGGACGCGCGCCTCAGATGCGGCTACATTATGGACGACCTACTCGGCAGCCCGCCCATGCAGGTGCAAGGGCAGGCGCTGGTGGAACGCCCTCCATGAGGCGCGTCGGACCGATTGATAGTCGCCTTGCGGGTTTGCCGCTCGCCGTCGGTCGGCTGTCCACGTAGCGATGTGACACGCCCCTGGCGAGCGCACTCGTGTCGTTCGACCCTCGTCGGCGGCAACGGCGCAAAGGCGGCTGGATACGCATCGGAATGGTACGCCGACGCCCCCGGTGGTGAGGGAACAGGTCCAGCGCTGCCCCGAGTGTTTCACCTTGGACGAAGGGCTACCGATGCCGGTTCAATCCAAGCGTGGGAGGCATTCATGTACACAATTTATGGAGGAGACGATGATCTGACAGTCGTCTTTCTTTTCTCTGCTCTTGGCTTGGTACTTTCGCTGGCAGTCACATCCATGATGCCGGCGGACGCCACGAACTGGGCAATTGCGCACCTTGAAATGATGGGACATTGACGGCGGAAGTCCGATGGGCCGTCGCGGTGCGACCATGGGAGGAGTATCATGACCTCAACAACAACGACCTCTCCGCCGTATCCTAGCGCGCAAGCCAAAGCCGGCTACCGCTGGGTGCAGCTCATTCTCGGCGTCGTCTGTATGGTCGCCGCCGCGAACATCCAATATGCCTGGACGCTGTTCGTGCCGGAAATCCAGAAGACGTTCGGCTGGCAGCGCGCCGGGATCCAGATCGCGTTCACGATCTTCGTGCTCGTGCAAACCTGGCTTACGCCATTCGAGGGCTATCTGATCGACCGCTTCGGCCCGCGCATCATCGTACTCATCGGCGGCTTCTTCACCGGACTGGCATGGATCATCGATTCCTACGCCGCCTCGCTCACGGGCTACTATGTCGCCGCCGCGGTCGGGGGCATTGGCGTGGGCTGCGTGTATGCGAGCTGCGTCAACAACGCGATCAAATGGTTTCCGGATCGCCGCGGACTTGCGGTTGGCTTCACGGCGGGGGCCTACGGTGCAGGATCCGCTCTCACTATCATTCCGATCGCCAACATGATCGCCAATGGCGCCTTCCAGGCCGCCTTCTTCTGGTACGGCTTGATCCAGGGTATCATTATCATGCTCGCCTCGCTCACGATGCGGGCGCCGCAAGCGGGCGAAACGCGACCCTCGACGATCGTTCCTCAAAGCCGACGCGATTACACGTTGCTCGAAGCCGCCAAGACGCCGGTCTTTTATCTATTGTTCGTGATGTTCACGATGACAGTGACCGGCGGCCTCATGGCGGTCGCGCAGCTTGGGCCGATGTCGCAGGATCTCGGGGTCAAGGATCTCAAGGTCGATCTGTACTTCTTCGCCCTCGCCGCGCTGCCCTTCGCGCTGCTGCTTGATCGCATCATGAACGGGATCTCGCGACCGCTGTTCGGCGTTATCTCCGATTATATCGGGCGCGAGAATGCGATGTTCGTGGCCTTCATGCTGGAAGGGCTCGGTATCACCGCGCTCGCCACGTTCGGCGGTAATCCGTGGGCTTTCGTCTTCCTGAGCGGTGTTGTCTTCCTTGCCTGGGGTGAGGTCTACAGCCTGTTCAGCGCTACCTCGGGGGATGCCTTCGGCACGAAGAATATCGGCAGCATCTACGGCGTGCTCTATTGCTCGAAAGGCGTCGCCTCTCTGCTCGTCCCGATCGGCAATCTCATCACGGAGGCGACCGGCACCTGGTCCACCGTTCTTTACACGGTATCCGGGATGGACATTCTGGCGGCGTTGTGTGCCGTGGTGCTGCTCAAGCCGGTGCTGCGGCGTCACGTCGCGAATGCTTGACGCTGTGACGCCTCTCGTCGGCATCGTCTGCGGCGAAGACGGCCAGATGTTATGGGGCGAGCGGCGAGGGTGCGGCACCTTCGGTGCTGATGAAACGCCAACCGATGCGATGCCGCAATGTCCGAGTCGGGTCACAAGCGGCGGTCGGGGACAGCGCCAGCCGTGTCCGGTCCACCTCAAACGGCCGACCTTGCAGCCTCAGGTGTAGTCTTCGCTCCGGGCCGACGTTGTAGGCAATCAGGTTGAGGAGGAAGTCAGCGGCGACGCGAGTTGGGCCTCGATGTTTGGTCTTTGCTCGCCTCGTGTTAGACTTCGCCTGCCCGACCAGGGAGAACAGCCATGACCGCCGAGTTCGATGAAGACCGCTTCAATATGGCTATCCGTAAATTTCTGAAGCATGTCGGAGTTACATCGCAGCGTGAAATTGAGAACCTGGTGCGTAGCGGGGCGGTGAAAGGTGGCAAGCTCAAACTGCGAATGACCCTGTCCGCTGAGGGGACGCCGCTGAAACATGTAGTCGAGGAAACAATCGCACTCTGACGATGTCCCGGCTGCCCCGGCATTGCCGCCCTCTTGGTGGAGCATTCAATCCTGTTGATTTCCAGCAACGACTGCTTTGGGTCAAAGGGTGACATTCCGAGGGGCGGGACCGCGTGTCCGCTTTACTCTCGGAAGCAGACATCCCGGATTTATGAATGGACGCCTAGGTGGTGCGGCCGGCGGCCGCCGCGCTGCAGGTGTCCGCGCGCGCCGTCAGCCGCCGCGCGATCGGTGTCAGCATGTACGGCGCGAGGTGAATCGGAAACTGCGTGAGCGCGAAATAAAGCCAGGTCGTGGCCGGCAGCGCGCCCGCGGTCGCGGCCAGCATCAGCCCGAGATTGCGCTGTGACACCATCAGCCCGAGCGCAAAGGCGCGCTCGTAGCCGACGCGGCGGAACAGCAGCGTGGTGACGGCGAGCAGTTGATCGCCGCCGGGATTGCGATGGGTCTCCGCAGGCCTGAAATCACCTTGGGTAAGACAGTCCGCAGGGCGCAATAGGCACTTGCCGTATTGCGCCTGTAGCAAGCACGATCCCTGCAATTGGGACACAGTCGGCGCGGCGCAAGCCGAACGGCTATTGCGCCCTAAATCTTCGACCGCACTTGTGCAATTGGCACTTTTCGGACATGCCAGGCCGCCTGACGATGTCCGTAGTTCGGGGAAGACCGGAAGTGGCCGGCACCTGGCCAGACCGACGCGAATGACCCGAAGCCGCCATCACAACGCTCGCTGGGAAGCGAGCGTTGTGGTCAATCACGTCCATGTGCCCACAAGTGGGAGCCTCACGGCGCAGGTCAGGCCGAAGGTTACTCGGCCGATCGCTCCCGCATCCTAACCCACATAGTCGATCCAGGACGAATCGACGATCACGTATTCAGCTGGGAACCAATAGTAGTAATCAGTCAGATCGTCATAGACCCAATAGCCGTAGTAGTAGATGTCGGCTTGTGCGAGTTGCATGCTGGCAAGCGTTATGCCAGGGGTCGTATCGGCCAGCTTCTGACGCGACCTCACTTTCTTAACCTGCATTCCAGCGGCGGTAACGGAGGTGACCTTGCCGTTGCTCACTTCGGCTAAGACATCGGCTTTCTTCCCAGTCGTATGGATCTTGTGCTTGCCATTCTTTTTGATTTTTTCGCCAAGAAGGTCTTTTCCGTTGAGATGATGTTTCTCCTTCGCGAAGGCGATACGAGACGCGTCGATCGTGGTGGCTGTCGCGATCAGTCCAAGTGCGAGACGCCGATTGATCATCAAACTTGCTCCCTTTGGAAATCAGCAATGATTCTGCGCCTACAATGTCGTCAGGAATTCCTGCAGCCGTTGTGACCAATTCAGCCTTGGTCATTTGGACTGAACCCGTGGCGAACGGGCCGGCCACAGATAAGCTCCGAAGATCCCCAATTACCGACATATCCCGCTCCCGCCCGGCGATTCGGTCTAGGGGTACAGGCAATGCTCTCGTTTGGGCCTGGCGTTTCAGTCCGCAAGGCCGGTCTGACGGCGAAAAGGCCGCTCCTAAGAGCGGCCAATTCGTCTAACTGTTACCAACCACGGCTTCCAAAACTGAACCCAATGCTCGGGCCGCCGCCATAGTAGCCGCCGTATGCCGGACCGCTGTAATAGCCCGGTCCTCCATAATAGCCATAGCTGCGACGCACATAGTAGCCGTCATCGTCGCCGTAGCTTCGATAGACGTAACGGGGACCGCGGGTGCGCCAGCAGCGTCCGTATTCATTACATACGAGACGAACCTGGTCGATCTTGGAGGCCTCCGGAGTTCCTACTGCTGCGGGGTTTAAAGCGGCCGCAGAAGCGGCAGAGGCCAAGAGCGCTGTGGCTCCAATAACGGCAAGAATTGTCTTCATGATAACCTCCTACTCGATGATCCGCGACAGCATTGCGACGGCCAAGGGTTGTCCCCCTCAAAGCGAATCCCACGAACAATAACATTATTGAGGAACCCGAGGTTCCAGGAGCCCGAAGTTCAGAAACAGGACTAAAATCATATCAGGACGACATCCAGTAATGGCAAATGCGAAGTGCCGCAAAATTGCTATGCCCGGTATCGGCGGCTGCTTGCCCATTACGTTGATCGTATTCTGAAAGGCGCCACGCCAAAGACTTCGAGGCAGCATCCATCCCTAGCGCGGAAGCTTGGGCCCTGATCGCCACCGTGTGGTGCTTTCTCGGCGCCTCGCAAGACCCTGATATGCCAAACACCTATTTTGGGTCGGGCTCTCAGAATGAGGGGCAGGTTGGTGGCTTCAGATTCCGGATAGCCACGAGCCTACGATCTGGCCGCACGGCGATGAACGCAAACTAAATTTCCCGTTCTGGTGTCATTCAAGTCACGGCCCGTAAGGTTTCGACGCTTTGTCTCACAAGGAAAATTCCTCGTGGGCACGAGAACTGGAGGAGATGACAATGAAAATTAAGCTAGTTGCTGCAGCGGCTTTGGTAGCGTCGTTCGCTGCTCCCGCTTTCGCAGCCGATGAGTTCCTTGTCGTGCAGGACGCCAAGACCAAAAAATGCACCGTCGTCGACAAGAAACCGACCGAGTCGTCGATGACCGTTGTGAGCCCGGCCGGCGCTGTCTACAAGACTAGAGCCGAAGCGGAAGCTGGGATGAAGACCGTCAAGGTCTGTTCCTCGCGGTAGAAAAATCACCCTGGAGGAAAACATGCCGGTCCCCACTGTTGGTGGCGGTATGCACCTGATGGGCCATCTACACTGACATTTGGGAGCCCGCCAATCTTGGCGGGCTTTCTGTCTGCCTAAGCGAGGTCGCGTCGCCCATTCAGGAACCGTGAACAGCAGGGGATAGCGTTCCCAACACGCTGACGATGCCCACGACGAAAAGACCCAGCACCAGTTCCCCGCCAGCCTGGCGACGGAGCCTTGCCAGCAAACGTTGCGACCCGGTTGCCGTTTTCGATTGCGCGATGGCCGGAACAATCCGGAACCGGTTGGACAATGCGAGAAGCAGCATCAGGCCAAACAACCCCAATTTCGACAAGAGTAGCTGGCCGTAACTTGTATCAATCAGGTGCGGCAGAGACCCGATCAAAAACCAGCTGTTGATCGAGCCCGATGCTATGAGAACCGCCACCGCGACGTACCCCATGCCCGAGAAACGGGACAGGATGCGGACGGCTTCATCATTCGACACCTGCGCGGCCTGGTCGGGAGCCAGGAAGAGGCACAAGGGCAATAGACCGCCCAGCCAGGCGCCAGCCGCAAGCAGATGCACGGCGTCGGCCGTGACATGAATGCCCGCCGAAACGCCTTCGTGGACTTGCGTGTGCCCGACTCCGGCCAATGACGCCAACAGGATCGCTGCGAGAAAGCTCAAGAGCGCGATCGCACGACGGCTCAACGCGGCCATTCCGCGCCACCAGATCAGCGCAAGAATGAGAATCATAAGCGGAACCCGCAGCGCCCACACGAGCCCGAAGCTGGTGTCCCATAACACAGATGACAGGGTCTCGCGGTCCAGGGCATCGACAAGCGCCCCGGACATGTTTGCTGCGGTCAGAACGAACCAGGCAAGGCCGCTCAGAAGTGCGCCAAGCGCGGCCGTCGCGAGAATGGCGGGCAACGGCGCCAGGCGCTTCGATCGACCGACGTCAAGACGCGAGTACAGTACGAAGGACGTACCACCGAACAGAATGATGGCGCACGCCAGATGGAAGAAGCGGGCGCCCGCGAGCCCCGCCTCCAGCATCATTGCGCGACCTTGAACGAAAAGTGGCCGTTTACCTTATGCGTATCGACGGAGACCGCATGCCACTCGACGTCGTAGGCTCCAGGTGGCAGCGGCTTGACGATCGGAACGACAAGTTGTCGCTTGTCCTTTGGGTCAGTGGACGGAACTGCCGTCTCGATGTGAGCTCCACCGTTGTCCTTGATGGTCAACCCCGAGAATTTCGGGATGACATTCTCGGAAAAGGTCAATCGAATCTCCTGTGGTGCCGGGACCGTGGCGCCCTGCCCGGGATTACTTGTTTGGAGGGCGGGATGGGCAAAGGCCCATCCGCTGAAGAGACTGCTCACCAGGATCGTCAGGGCCGTCTTCGCAAACTTGCGCATCGTTTGTCCTTCTCGGTTCGTACGGTTTGGGCAGGCTTCACTTTTTATGAGCGCGATCGTCCGGTGGAAAGCGGCGCTCGCGCTTCCGGACCGTCCCCTAATCATCGTGACCGCCACCATACCAATCATGGTGCGCACCGCGGTGCCAGTCGTAGTGACGTCCGGCATGAGGGCCGTAATGCTGGCCATAGTGCCAGCCGTTGTAACGATCCCAGTGCCGATTGTTGTGCAAACCATAGTGCCGACCAGAGTGCCAATCGCGATGCGCGCCCTCGTGCCAATCGTGCTCGCGGGGCTGATACCAGCGATCCTCGTCATGGGCGCTCGCGGCTTGCGTGAACGTGACGAGCAGTGCCGCTGCGGCCAGGAGTTGCATCGCCCGCGTCATTCCACTCTTTCGAGGCTTGTTCGTGTCCATCATCATCCTCCATGAGCTGTCGAACTCAACCGGAACCATCGACGGGCTCCCATTGAACCGACATCATGGAAGCCATGGCCTGAATAGGAGCGGAATTGCTGATTCAGCTTCGGTTCATCGACTGCTCGTGCCGATATCCCACACCGCATGAACTGGGTGGGGCTGACGCGTTCGGGAAGATCGCATTGTGGACCCCATCCAGACATCCAGAAGCCCAGCTTTCCCGTCGTGGCCCACGAGACGAAAAGCGGGCGCGCACCCGTTGGATTGCATGAGAAGCTCCCGGACCGACGAGAGCATGCAACCCGACCAGGCACGTTCATTCGCGGTAGACCCGTGGCAACAAAGCGGCAAGGCGTCCGGGGATGAATGGCGTCTGAAGCGCTCATTCCAGCAGCGTTCAGCGTGGTCCGGCTAAGAGTCCGATCACAAGGGTCCCATGATCAGCAGTACGGGGCTCCTGCTAACGGAGACGTGTCATGACCGCCACTAAGATCCTCATAATGGCGACAGTGCTGTTATTGGCCACACCCATCGTGCCCGCGCTCGCACATGATGATGACGACACCGGTTACGCCAGGCATGAGGAATTCCACGACCAATTGTCCGCCGCGCATGAGCGCGCACATGAGGACGGCTTCGAGAGCCGCGCCGAGCATCGCGCCTATCACCGCGCACTCCGGGATTTGCACGGTGGGTACCATGACAACGAGTACGGCACCTCCTACCGCAGCTACTACGTCCCCGACCGCAGCTACTATTATGGAAGGCCCCGCTTTAGCGTATTCTGGGGGTGGTAACACCGGTTACACGACTATCGAGATGTCCCGAGCAATGCGCGCGGCGCTGACCTCGGGACGCGCGCGATATTGCACCCCCGGCGTCGCCGGACGCTTTCAAATCAAGGAAGGAATGCGAAATGTCTTCGCCCATACCAGCGACCGCTGGGAACGACGACTCGACGTGACGCTGCCGCCGAAGAAGTCCGTAACATCGGTGCTCGAGAAGGCCGACATCCCGGATTTATGAATGGACGCCTAGGTGGTGCGGCCGGCGGCCGCCGCGCCGGAGGTGTCCGCGCGCGCCGTCAGCCGCCGCGCGATCGGTGTCAGCATGTACGGCGCAAGGTGAATCGGAAACTGCGTGAGCGCGAAATAGAGCCAGGTCGTGGCAGGCAGCGCGCCCGCGGTCGCAGCCAGCATCAGCCCGAGATTGCGCTGTGACACCATCAGCCCGAGCGCGAAGGCGCGCTCGTAGCCGACGCGGCGGAACAGCAGCGTGGTGACGGCGAGCAGCGTGAAATAGACCGTGAAGGCCAGCAGCGCGATGCCGATCGTGAACACGGGCGCGGCTATGAATTCGTGCGCCACATCGCCCATGATCGCGGAGGCGAAGATCAGGAGGACGACGATGTTGAAGCCGTCGATCGGCCGCTTGTGGCGCTGGATCACCGCAGCGCCGAATATCCAGCGGATGATTGTCGCCGCGAACAGCGATGCGGCGAGGAGGCCGAGCAGCTTCAGGCCGAGCGCGAGCGGCGAGATGCTGAGCATGCCGCCGAGAAAGAGGCTTGCGAACAGCGAGGCGGTGAAGGGCACGAGTGCGGTCGAGGTTACCAGCGTGACCAGCACGAGGGTGGCGTCGAGGCCCATCAGCGCCGCGAGCGCCGGCGCGGCCATCATCGGCGAGGCCATGCCCTGGAGCATCAGCGCGAGGAACAGGCCGGGCGAGCTTGTGTCGAGCCCGGTCGCATGGGCGATCAGACCGACGATCAGCGGCACCCCGATCGTGGTCCAGATGGTGGCAGCTGCAACCAGCACCGGCCGGCGCAGATGGCCGTAGAGCGCCGCCAGATCGACGCGCATGAAGGAGATGCAGAGCAGAACGAAGATCGCTTCGGTGACGTAAGGGCGCAGCAGCGCGCCAAGCGGCGGCACCGCGACCGCGATGAACACGACCGCCGCTACCGCGCGGGTGCCCTGGCCGCCGAGCCATGCGAGCCCCCGCACGGGGACGGCAAGAGTGTTTTGAAAAATAGACAGCATGTGAAACGGCGTCGTCAGCCGGCCCCCTTTAACCAAGCCCCTTCAACCACGTGCCGATCTCGCTCACCGCGACATCGGCCTGTCGCAACAATTTTCCCATGGTGAAGAAGCCGTGGAATTGGCCGGGATAATGCTTGGTGGTGACGGGCACGCCGGCCTGCTTGAGGCGCTCTGCATACTCATCGCCTTCATCGCGCAGCGGATCGGCGCCGGCGGTCAGCACATAGGCCGGCGGCAGGCCGGCCAAGCTCGCGGCGCGCGCCGGGGAGGCGCGCCAGTCGTGGATGTCGGCGGCGCCGTTGAGATAATGGTCGCGGAACCAGCGGATCACCGAATGCGTCAGCAGCACGCTGGTCTCGGGCTCGCTGTGGGAGCCGTGCGTCATCGCAAAATCGACGGCTGGATAGATCAGCACCTGGCCCGCGAGCGCTGGTCCACCGCCGTCGCGTGCGGCGAGTGCGACGACCGCCGCGAGATTGCCGCCGGCGCTGTCGCCACCGATTGAGAGGCGTGAGGCGTCGATGCCGAGCTCGCGCGCGTTCGCGGCAATCCATCGGGTCGCGGCGATCGCGTCATCGGCGGCGGCGGGAAACTTGTGCTCGGGCGCGAGCCGGTAATCGACCGAGATCACGATCAGCGCGCCCTCGACGGCGAGCTTGCGGCAAGCGATGTCATGGGAGTCGAGATCGCCAATCACCCAGCCGCCGCCATGGAAGAACACCAGCGCCGGCGACAAGCCGTCATGCCCGCGCAGCTCCTTGGGGACATAGAGGCGCGCCGGAATCGCGCCGTGCGGTGCCGGGATCGACAAGGGCGCGATGCGTGCCAGCTCGGGCGGCTCGGGGTTGGTGGCAAAGCGCGCCTGCGAATAATAGTCGCGCGCTTCCGCTGCGGTCAGGGTTTCGTAGGCGGGACGGCCGGCCTCCTGGAAGGCCTTGTAGACGGCGGCGGCATCGGGATCGAGCACGACGGGCATGGGAAGGGGTCCTGCGGTTTCTGGTTATCGTTGGACGTCACGTTCGGGGGCGATGCCCGCCTGGGACCCGGGAGGGGCCTCCAGACTATCCCATCCGGCCGCCGGTCTGGCCAGCCGGCGACCGGCAGGGCAGGGATGCCGCCCTTCCCCCGCCGGAAAGGGCGGGTTAGCGGTAAATTCCTTTATTTTCAAAGGTTTATGGACGTTTTGTGCTATGCGGTCCCGGAAACGGTCCCGGAAACGATATATTGAAATTTAATAACAAAATCAATTGCTTATGAGGAGGTGATGTCATATAACCGTAATGGTCTATTATGTCTAACTTTACAATTTAAGGTCGTTCACTTTCGAAGCAACCTAACCCGCCGAATACGCGGTGAAGTCGCGTGCAAACCAGGGCGCGGCCGTCGAACTCATGCGGACGCCGGTAACGGACGAGAGCGAGGCCGCGATCTGAAGTGTTAGTATTAATTCGGCTCAACCTACAGGATCGCTTGCGGACGAGGACGAACGGTGCCCCTCGGTCCCGGAATGGCCCCGCATTTCTGAGAAAAAGAAGACGCCATGGGTGCGGTGTTGAGCGCTATCAGATATTCGATTGGGTTGTTGTGTTTCCAAAAAGGCAACCTAGCTGCGCGTTGCATCGGGAAGCGGCGATTGATCTTCAATGAATTTGAGGTCGGTCCTAGCTTTCACTACTACAACTCCGTCGCTCTGCCGCCGCAGGATTACGAAGTTGTTCGTAATCGCAAGAATTTTCCACGTGGGTTCATCAAAAACCACCTCGCTAAATTGAATTGTGCGGTGACGCGCGCTGGAAGATGAGTGCGTGATCCGCTGTATCTCGTTGATCGTTCCCACAAACGTAGTCGCGGCCGAGACAAGGACAACGGTCAACAATACGCCTGCCTTGAGGGGGTCCTTGAAAAAACGGAGGCTTACACTCCAAAGTAACATCGAGATCACGTATGACAGCGCAACCGCAAGTGAGATCGTATCAACCCAGTGAGATTGCACAGCGACCACAACGAGCGCGGCAATTGCGCTAACGCCTGTAAAGTGCAAAGTCCATCTCTCGGCGCGGCCGCTCCATGATCGCTGATAAAAGTCAGGGGCCTGTAGTGAAACTGCTGTGGCCGTAGCTACCCTATAAAATGCCAACATCGCCGCAAGGACCGCAGCGATCAGATATCCATAGATTTCGCCCAGACCGCTAGCGATATAGTCGGTTGTGCTGAAATATCTGGCGAATGGGATGTCGAAATACCATCCAAAGAAAGCGACGCGCCCGAACCCCAGCAACAAGAGAAGTGCGCCGGAGATCGCAATGAAGGAGGTGATATCCGAAAGCGCAAAGTCGATTTTGAAGTAATTCTTGATCGCGATTTCGCGTCTCAAGGACTGCAGCTTCTTCGCGAGGAGCGACGCGAGGCGTCGCGCACGATGTGGCTTGTCCTTCAATTCGGGCGGGAGACGGTCGAAGCTGACCTTCGACTTCCATTCGTCGCGACTTACCGGCTCTTTGACGAGTTGTTGAAGTGCCGCGATCTCAGAGGTCGCCACATACGCAATGTAATTCTGCAAATTCTCGTAATAGCGAATGATTTTAGCCAAGCGGTGCTTGCGTACGAAATTGAAATGCTTTCTCGCATCAGGGACGTCCGTCTGCGCGCGGTACCAAGCAACGAGGTGCCAGCCTAATATTTTCTGCTCGAAAGATGTGAAGCTAGCCCGCGACGTGGATGATCGCATCAAATAGTACGCTATCGCGGCGTCGGCATCCTTGTAAGATCGTGACGCACTATCCAAGGGTCCTTCCGAAATTTTGGACCAAACCTCGAGTAGGCATGCCATATGGCAGTTTACGGACAGACGGATGAAGTAACGGGATCGCCGGCGCATTGCGAAAAGCAGTAGCTGGAACAGCATTCCGCCAATTGCGTGCATCAGGCGGCCCAATCCCCTGTCCGAGCGTTCCTTTTGCGGTAGTTGTTCTTGGCTCATCGAGGGTAGTCGCGCTCCGCCTCCTCAGGTCGCCGTGTGGGTGATTGACATGAGCGACCAATGCGAAGCCCCAGGTGCTGAACCCGCCAACGTCAATCTATGTCTCTTCAACCGCAAGCTGTGAATAGTAAGGTTGTTCGGCTCCACAGAAATCAGGATAATCCCGCTCTCCTGTTCGCGAGACGAGAACGAACAGTGACCGCGCGGTCCCGGATTGGTCCCGGAAACCCATGGTCAAGACCGGTTATGGATGGTCAAAGGTGGCTCAATGTCGCTTGAAATCGCAGCACTTTTGCCCGACAACACACGCCCGCCGTATTCGCCGTGTTAACCGGATGGCCTGCGAGCGGCGGTACCCTTGTAGAATGTCCGACAAGCCCGATTCGCTGTTGAAGCCGCGCGAGATGTTTCGAACCATTACCCTGACAGGTCTTGCGGCGCTGCTCGCCGCCACCGCGATGACGGTTGCGACGCCGGTGCAGGCGCAGATCGGCACGATCTTCTCCGATCCGCCGCCGCTGCGGCCGCCCGGCAACATTCCGCGCGGCCAGCCGCAGCCGCAGCAGATCCCCGACGATGACGAAGAGGTGCCGGAGCTGCCGCCGCAGGGCCGCGTGCTGCCGTCGCGCCCGATGGCGCCGCCGCCGGGACGGCAAGGTAATGTGATGCCGGGGCCGGTCGAGACCCAGCCCCTGGCGCCGCCGCCGGGCTCTAGCGTCGCTCCGCCGAACCAGCCGCCCTCGGTGGCAGTCGCGCCGCCCAATCCGCAAGGCGCTCCGCAGCCCGGTGCGCCCGGTCAGCGTCAGCCGCAGCAGAAGGGTGGGCCGGGTGGCGCCGTGCCGCAAACGCCGGCGAGCCTTCAGCCGGGCGACGAGGTCGTCACCGAGCCGCCCGCGCAGAAGATCGTGAACAAGAAGGCGACCTTCTCCGGGCTCGACAAGATCACCGGCCGCATCATCAATTTCGATGAGGATATCGGCGAGACCGTGCAGTTCGGCGCGCTGCGGGTCAAAACCAATGCCTGCTATACGCGGCCCGCGACTGAGGCCACCAATACCGACGCCTTTGTCGAGGTCGACGAGATCACCTTGCAGGGCGAGGTGAAGCGGATATTCTCGGGCTGGATGTATGCGGCGAGCCCGGGCCTGCACGGCGTCGAGCATCCGATCTACGACATCTGGCTCACCGACTGCAAAGAGCCGCAGCAGACCATTGCGACCGCGGCACCGGATCCCGGGACCAAGCCGGCCGCGCCGCCGCCTCCGGCGCAGAAGAAGGCCGCGCCCAAGCAGGCCGTGCAGCAGCGTCCGCCACAGCCGTTGCCGCCGCCGCAACAGCAACCGGCGCCGCCTCCGCCGCCACAGCAGCAGCCGGGCCTTTTCAATTTCCCCGGGTTTGGCCGCTAAAGCGGGATGAGATGAGGATCATCATCGCGCTTTAGGTTGTTGTTTGAGCATGATCTTTTCGGAAAACCGCTTCGCACTTTTCCGATCATGCTTTGGGCCCAATCATTGACTATCGCCGTGAGGCGATGATCTCGAGGGCGCGTGCGCCCGGGATTGGCTGGTCCGCGGGCAGCTTCAGGAAATCGCCGGGCTCGCCGGCGAGCGCCTTGTCGAGCAGGGCGGTGTAGCGCCGCCGCGAGATCTCGGCCGCGCCAAAACTCCTCAGATGCTCGGTGACGTATTGCGTGTCGAGCAGCTCGAAGCGGCCGTGGATGAGCCGCGCGACCAGATGCACCAGCGCGACCTTGGAGGCATCGCGGGCGGTGTGAAACATGCTCTCGCCGAAGAAGGCCCGCCCGAGGCTCACGCCATAGAGGCCGCCGACGAGATCATCACCCTGCCAGGCCTCGACGCTATGGCAATGGCCGAGCTCGTACAGGCCGCCATAGAGATCGCGAATGCGCTTGTTGATCCAGGTCTCCTCTCGGCCCGCCTGCGGTGCGGCGCAGCCGGCAATCGTCGCCTTGAACGCGGTGTTGACGGTGATACGAAAACAATCCGAGCGTACGGTGCGCGCAAGCCGCGAGGCCACGCGGAAACCGTTGAGCGGGATGACGCCGCGCATCTCGGGCTCGACCCAGAACAGAGTCGGATCGTCCGCGCTCTCGGCCATCGGAAATATGCCGCAGGCATAGGCGCGCAACAGCACGGCCGGAGTGATTTCAGACGAGGCGGAATCGCGCGAAGTCATAGCTTGCGACAATAGCAGGATCGCAGTGCGCTTGCGATGGGGCGAGGCGAGATCGCGCCGATCAACTCGCCGCCGCGTGGCTCGTTCCGCCGGGGGACGCGGGCACGCGGCGGAACTTCAACAGGATCTTGGTTCCGGTATGGGCGGGATCGCGCTCGACGCTGGCATCGAGCTTGGCGGCCATGGCCGCGACGATGCGTTGGCCCATGCCGGTGGAGCGCGGATCGACCTTGGCGTTGTCGCCGACGCCGTCGTCGGCGATCGACAGCATCAGTTCCTCGCCCCGCGAGGTCAGCTCGACATGGATCGGGCCGGCGCCGTCCGGATAAGCGTATTTCACCGCGTTCATCACCAGCTCGTTGACGATAATGCCGACGGCGACTGCGCGATCCGGGTTGATCTCGATGGGCTCTGCCTTCAGCGTCAGGCGCGACATCCGGTTGCCTTCGGCCGAGCGGCGCAGATCCTCGAGCAGGGAGTCCAGATACTGGTTCAAGACCACGCTCTTGAGATCCTGCGAGGTATAGAGGCGGCGGTGCACCTGGGCGACCGCGGCGACGCGGCCCATCGCATTGGTCAACGCGGCCTTGACCTCTTCCTGCGTCGCGGAGCTTGCCTGCAAGTGCAGGAGCGATGCAATGATCTGGAGCGAATTGCCGACGCGATGGTTGACCTCGCGCAGCAGGAGTTCGCGCTCGGCGGCAAGGGCGGCGTAGCGGTCGCGCGAGGCATGGATTTCTGCTTCGGCTGCCTCACGCGCCTTCTGCAATTCGGCCTGGCGCAGCGCGCCGTCGGCGGCGACCTGCAGGAGCGGGATGAAGTCGCCCTTGACGTCCTTGACCAGATAATCCGCCGCGCCCGCCTTCAGCGCGGTCACCGCGATGTTGGAATCCTGCGATGCGGTGACGAACACCACGGGAGGCGCGCCCGGGATCGCCATGATCTGTTCGAGCGTCTCGAGGCCGTCGAGACCGGGCATGTACTGGTCGAGCGCCACGACGTCGATGCAGTCTTCGGTACAGCCATCGATACAGCCTTCGATACAGCCTTGGGCATCCGCGCGGCGGATGCGCGCCAGGCCTTCCTCGCCGCTGGCGGCATGAACGACCTTGTAGCCGCGGCGCGTCAGGCCGCGCTCGACCAGGCGCGCCAGCGCGGCGTCGTCGTCGATATAGAGCAGTGTTGGTGTTCGCTGGTTCATGAGGCGGCAGGCGGGACCTGGATGACCGAGAAGAACAAGCCGAGCTGCCGGATGGCGTTGGCGAAATTCTCGTAATTGACGGGCTTGGTGATGTAGACGTTGCAGCCGAGCTCGTAGCAGCGCTTGATCTCCTGGGAGTCGTCGGTGGTGGTCAGCACCACAACAGGCGAGGCCTTGAGATAATTGTTCTCCTTGATCTGCTTCAGGATGTCGATACCGCTCATGTCGGGCAGGTTGAGGTCGAGCAGGATCAGGAGCGCATTGCCCTTCTGCACAAGCCCGGTGCCGTCGGCGCCGAACAGGTGCTTCACCGCGTCGGTGCCGTTGGCGAACGAGACGATCTCGTTGTTGACGCCGGAACGGCGGATGTTGCGCTCGATCAGCCGGGCATGGCCCTCGTCGTCCTCGATCATGATGATGCTGACAGGCTGGGTCATTGATCCGCATTCCGGTTGCTGGTGTTCCAGGCGATAGGCAGCGTGATCGTGAATGTACTGCCTGCGTTTAGTTCCGACGATACCGACATGGTGCCCCCAAGGCGGCGCACAAGTGCGCGCACGTGAGCAAGACCTATGCCCTGACCGGTTTTGTCCTGGGTTCCCGCACGCCGGAACAAGTCAAATATCCGCTGGTGATCCTTCGGATCAATCCCGCGTCCGTTATCGCTGATCTCGAAGATGGCGTAGCCGAGCTTGGTGCGCCCGCGGATTCGGATCTCGCCGGGAACTCCGTTCTTGAGATACTTGATCGCGTTGTCGATCAGATTGGAGAAGATCTGCTCGAGCGCAAACCGGTCGCTGACGAGATTGGGCAGCGGTTCGATGCGGATCTCGGCCTGCGCTTCGGCCGCCTGATGCGCCAGCGTTGACACGATGGCTTCGATCAACTCGCGCGTGTCGATCTTGACAGGCTGGAATTCGCGCCGGCCTTCGCGGGTGAGGTTGAGGATCGCCGAGATCAGCCGGTCCATCTTGGCGATCGACGATTTGATGAAGCCGAGCGCTTCGGAAAAATCCTGCGAAAGCTGCTTGTCAGGGCCTTCGAGTGCGATCTCACCGGGCGTGCCGGGAGCCAGCGGCGGCCCGTCGGCTGGGACATGGGCGAGGTCGCCGATGCGACGGAAGATGTCGCCGCGGAGTTCTTCGAGTTCGCTGGTGAAGCCCATGATGTTGACGAGCGGCGAGCGCAAATCGTGGCTGACGATATAGGCAAAGCGCTGGATCTCGTTGTTGGCTTCGCGCAGGTCCGCGGTGCGCTCCTCGACGATGGCTTCGAGATTGACGTTGGCGTCGCGCAGGCGTGCCTCGGCCTCGTCACGGGCGAGCGCGGAGCGCCGCACCAGCCAGGTGGAAATCAGGGCCAGCAGCACGACCAAACCGGAGCCGATGCCGGTCACCGATGCGGCGATCGTCTGGCTGCGGTCGGCGTTCGTCGTGCGGAGCCGGAACAGTCGCTCCTCTTCCTGGATCATTGCGCCCGCGACGCTGCTGATTGCGGTGGTGGTATCCGCAGCAGCGGCTTCGCGCACAAGCTCCGTGGCCTTGTCGGGGTGTCCCTGCCGGACGAAGTCCATTTCCTGCGCGAACTGGTTGAGCCGGGTCTCGATCGCCGCGCTCAGTTTCTCGACGTTGGTGCGCTGCGCCGGATTATCACCGGTCAGGCGCGTAACCCTGTCGAGGACAGGTATGATGGCCGCGACGGCCTTCTCATGGTCCGCCTTGAAATCCGCCGCCTGCGTCAGCAGAAAGCCGCGAGCTCCGCTTTCGGCGCGGCGGATTTCGAGCAGCAGCGCGTTGAGCTGGTTCTCCACCTCGATGGTGTGAATCACCCATTTGTTGTCGTCTCTGGCCTTGTTGACGAGATAGACGGAGCCGGCGCTGATTACGGTCAGCACCAGAAGGCCCGCCGAGAACAACAGGATCTGCCAAAATGCGCGCCATCGCAGCGCGTCAGCCGTCACGACGGTCTCGCCTTGTTAAGTTCAGCGGAGTTCAAAACGCCCCCTTGGAACTGGTCCCAACGTCCAGAACACGATTGGGGCCAAAGGGTTCCCGAGGGGGGCGAGATTATTTCGCGGCCGTTTCCGTCTCGCCGGCCAGATACTGTTCCAGCCAGTGGATGTGATAGTCGCCGTCGATGATGGCGGGCTCGCGCACCAGCGCACGGAACAGCGGCAGCGTGGTCTCGATGCCTTCGACCACCATCTCGTCGAGCGCACGGCGCAGCCGCATCAGGCATTCGCCCCGGGTCTTGCCGTGCACGATCAGCTTGCCGACCAGCGAGTCGTAATAGGGCGGGATAACGTAGCCCTGATAGACCGCGGAATCGATGCGGACGCCGAGCCCGCCGGGCGGGTGATATTGCGAGATCCGGCCGGGCGAGGGGCGGAAGGTCTGCGGGTTCTCCGCGTTGATGCGGCACTCGATGGCGTGGCCGATGATCTGGACTTCGTCCTGCTTCGCAGGCAGGTCGCCGCCGGCGGCAATACGGATCTGCTCCAGCACGAGGTCGATGTCGGTGATGCTCTCGGTGACGGGATGCTCGACCTGGATGCGCGTGTTCATCTCGATGAAGTAGAACTCGCCGTCCTCGAAGAGGAACTCGATGGTGCCGACGCCGAGATATTTCATCTCGCGCATCGCCTTGGCGCAGGTCTCGCCGATCTTGGCACGCGCGGCGGCGGCCAGCACGGGCGAGGGGCCTTCCTCCCAGACCTTCTGGTGACGGCGCTGCAGCGAGCAGTCGCGTTCGCCGAGATGGATGGCGCCGCCGCGGCCGTCGCCGAGAATCTGGATTTCGATGTGGCGCGGCTTCTGGAGATATTTTTCCAGGTAAACGGACGCGTCGCCAAAAGCGGACTTGGCCTCGTTGGCCGCCGTCGACAGCGCCACCTGAAGGTCTGCCTCGCTCTGCGCGACCTTCATGCCGCGGCCGCCGCCGCCGGCAGCGGCCTTCACCAGCACGGGGAAACCGATCTTCTTGGCGATCGCCATCGCGTCGTCACCGGGGCCAACCGCGCCGTCGGAGCCGGGCACCACGGGAATGCCGAGCCGCTTGGCGGTCTTCTTCGCCTCGATCTTGTCGCCCATCAGGCGAATGTGCTCGGCCTTCGGGCCGATGAAATGCAGATTGTGCTCGGAGAGGATTTCCGCGAAGCGCGCGTTCTCCGACAGGAAGCCGTAGCCGGGATGCACCGCGTCCGCACCGGTGATCTCGCAGGCCGCGAGCAGCGCGGGCACGTTGAGATAGCTGTCCTTGGACGGCGGCGGCCCGATGCACACGCTCTCGTCCGACAGGCGCACATGCATCGCGTCGGCGTCGGCGGTGGAGTGCACGGCGACGGTCGCGATCCCGAGCTCCTTGCAGGCCCGCAGAATGCGAAGGGCGATCTCGCCGCGATTGGCTATGAGGATCTTGTCGAACATGTTGTCCTGTCGCGAATGGCGAGTGGCAAATAGCGAATAGTAAAGGGCGATGCCTTTCGCTATTCGCTACTCCCCATTCGCGTCACTCAATAATTACCAGCGGCTCACCGAACTCGACCGGCTGGCCGTCCTCGACCAGGATCTGCGTCACGGTGCCGGCACGCGGCGAGGGGATCTGGTTCATGGTCTTCATCGCTTCGATGATGAGCAGCGTCTGACCGACAGACACCTTGCTGCCGACCTCGATGAACGGTTTGGCCCCGGGCTCCGGCGCCCAATAGGCGGTGCCAACCATCGGTGATGTCAGGGCGCCCGGATGCTTCGACAGGTCCGCAGCCGCGGCCGAAGCTGCGGCGGCGCTTGCGGCGACCGGCACGTGGGCGGCATGCGCCATCGGAATAGGCATGGTCGCGGCGACGCTGATGTTGCGAGCGACGCGCAGGCGCAAGCCCGCGCGTTCGATCTCGATCTCGGTGAGGCTCGTCTCATCGAGCAGCAAGGCGAGCTCGCGGATGAGCGCGGAATCCTCGCTTGAAAACTTTGCGGCTGCTTTGTCGTCTGGCTGGCGCGCCATGTTGCTTGATCCGAATGTTCTGTGTGATGAGGGGGCGTCAGGCTTTGGACTTGATGCCGAGCTTGGCGGCAAGGCCTTGGATGGCGAGGCGGTAGCCCTCGATGCCGAAACCGCAGAGCGAGGCGAAGGCCGCGCGCGCGGTGTAGGAGTGGTGGCGAAAACTCTCGCGGGCGTGGATGTTGGTCACATGCACCTCGACCGTCGGAATCTGCACCGCGAGCAGCGCGTCGTGCAGCGCGATCGAGGTGTGCGAATAGCCACCGGCGTTGATGATGATGCCCTTCATCTTGCGGGCATGCGCCTCGTGGATGAAGTCGATCAGCTCGCCTTCGCGGTTGGACTGCCGGCAGTCGGCCTTGAGGCCGAACTGCGCCGCGGTCTGCCGGCACAGCGTTTCGACGTCGGCCAGCGTGTCATGGCCGTACTTCTCCGGCTCGCGCGTCCCCAACATGTTGAGGTTTGGCCCGTTGAGAACGAGGATCGTGTCGGTCGCTGGTTCAGCCATTCCTATCCCGGCAGGTGCTTCGGCGTGGCGGGGGTTATAGGTAACAAAGCGCGTGAGGGGAAGCCTTGAAGGACCTCCCAGGAGGCTTCAGGCAGTTCATCCGGGGTGCAAAAACCTGTGCGGAAGCTACGGAAATTGCTTGTTAACCAGTCCAAAGGGTGGCTTGCGGTCGAACGGCAAAGGGCGGGCATCGCTGCCCGCCCCCTGAGGTTGCCGTCATCCGGCCTTAGACGTTCAGGACCGCCACGATCTCGTAGGTGTCCGGATTGATGATCACGATTTCTTCCTTGACCAGGATGTACTTGTAGGTCCGCCACTCCGGATAGATCGTCACGACCCGGGACGGCAGGGCGTGAAGCGTGATGCCCTCGCGCGGCACGCGGGTGCCGACCGAAATGTTGAAGTTCACATTGGCCGCGGGCGCCACCTTCTCCTCGCGGATCACCGAGGTGATCTGCGTGCGCTGCTCGGTCGAGAGCTTGGCGGCCGCGCCAGCCTGGCCGGTCGTCGTCTGCGACCGCTCGATCCCGGTCTGGGTCTGGGTCTGGCTTTGCGAACCCTGGTGGCCCGGCGCGTTCATGCCGCTGCGGTCTTCCTGACCTTGGGCCTTCATGTCCTTGCTGCCCTTGGTCTCGGTTTCCTTGCTCATGCTACCCTTGGACTTCTCGTCGCTCCGCGGGCTCTGGCCGACCGTCGACGACTTCTCCGACTGCGTCGACTTCTCACGCGTCGCACCCGGCTGGTCCTTGTTCATCTTGTCGGACTGAGTTGACTTGTCTTGAGCGCCCGGCTGATCCTTCATGCCGCCGGCCTGACCGACCGTTCCCTTGTCATGCTTGTCTTGCTTGTCCATGGACTCTTGCTTGCCCATTGAACCGCTGCGCTCGCCGGAAGGCTGCGTACTGTGCTGGCTCTGCTGGCCACTCCCGTAGTCTTTGGTTCCGGTTCCTTGCGCGTTGGCGAAACCGGTGCCGGCGATCAGCGCCAGGGCTGCAACCGAGACCAAAAAGCGATTAGTCATTTGAACCTCTCCTCTCGTGATTTCTTTGCGTCATTGCCCGCGCCGACAACGAAAGGAGAGCGCAGTCGTTCCGAATTCCAGGAGGTTCCGACAGGCTTTGTTTGTTGAACGCCGGATGAACGGTCGTGCCCGGACCGCGACAAACTGCGACGGTCGAACCGCGCAAAAAAGAGGCCGGCAGTGAGCCGGCCTCTTTCAACGCAATGTCGTATCGCTCAGCAGGTCGCCTTGCCGCAGCGGGCGACGCCGATCTTCTCCTTCAGGCCTTCAAGGCCGATGGCGCCGATCACGACCTGCTTGCCGATCACGTAGCTCGGCGTGCCGTTCATGCCCATCGCTTCCGCGAGCTTGAAGTTCTCCTCGATGGTGGCGCGCACCTCGGGGCTTGCGAGGTCCTTCTCGATCTTCGCGGTGTCGAGGCCGGCCTCCTTGGCCGCTTGAAGCGCGCGCGCCTTGTCGGCTGCGCCGCGGCCGCCGAGCAGCTTCTGGTGGAAGTCGAGATATTTCTTGCCGGTCGGATCCTGCATGCGTACGGCGACCGCGACTTGCGCCGCTTCGACCGAGCCCTGGCTCAGCACCGGAAACTCCTTCAGCACGACCTTCAGCTTGGGATCGGCCTTCATGAGGTCGAGCATGTCTGTCATCGCGCGCTTGCAGTAGCCGCAATTGTAATCGAAGAACTCGACGAAGGTGACGTCGCCGTCCTTGTTGCCGAGAACGACCTGACGGGGCGAGTTGAAGATCGCGTCCGCGTTCTGGCTGATGCTGGCCTCGTGCTTCTGCGTTTCGGCCGCGGCCTGGCGCTTGCTGAGCTCGGCCATGGCCTCCTCGAGCACCTCGGGATGGCTGACGAGGTAGTTCTTGACGATCGCCTCGATGTCGGTGCGCTGGGCATCGGAGAAGCTGTCGGCCGACGCGGGCACGGTTGCGCCAAACATGGCGAGCGCAAACAGCGCGGGAGCAAGCAGGCGCAGCGAAGGCATAGGCAAATCCTCTTATCCAAAGCAGGTTTCGAAAAACGTCACGGCGGACTTGAGCTCGGTGCCGTGACGTCGTGGTGTCGGGCTTCGTTCTAGTTGCGCGGCGGCTTGGCCGCCACGATGTCGTCGGCCTTGACCCAGCCGGGCGTGCCGACTGCGAAACGGGTTTTCGCGCGCGTAGCAAGCTCGCGGGCGGTCTTGTTGTCGCCGCGCAAAAACGCGGCCTGCGCCGACGCCAGATCGGCCTCGGCATAGTCTCCCCTCCGGCCGTAGGCCATCGCGAGCTGGGTATAGCCGAGCGACGCTTCGGGCTCCCGCGCCACCGCGGCACGGAGAATCCGAATGGCGTCGTCCGTGTAGGCCTTATTATCGGTTCCAACCAGAGCCTGCCCAAGTAACATCTCGATGAGGGGCGAATTGTTTGAAAGCTGCACCGCCTTGCGCAGGGCAGGGATGGCCTCGGCGGGCTTGCCGCTTTCCAGGAGGGCCTGGCCGCGCACCTCGTAGAAGTACGCATTGTTCGGCTGGACCTGGATCAGCGCGTCGATCTGGGCGAGCGCGCTGCGCAGGTCGCCGTGCAGATAGGTGCTGATGGCGCGGGCATAGCGCGCCGGCATGCTGTCGTTCGACTGCGGATAGCGGCGGTACACCGTCTCCGGCCGCTCCATGAAGGCCGAGATCTTGGCGCGCACCATGTCGTGGCGGAGCTGGAGCGCGGGATCGTCCTTCTTGTCCCAATAGGGGCTGCTGCTGGCGAACTCCTGGAGCGCGGCGACGCGCTCGGCGGGCATCGGGTGCGACTGGAGATAGGGATCGGCGCCGCGCGCGGCGAACAGGCTCTCGCTGGTGAAGCGCTTGAAGGTCTCGTACATGCCCTTCGGCGACTGCTGGGTTGCGGTCAGGAATTTCACGCCGGCGCGGTCGGCGTTCTCCTCCTGCTGGCGCTGGTAGGACAACAGCGAGCGGCGGATCATCTCCTGCGGTCCGGCGATCGCCGCCGCACCGGCATTGGCAAGCCCGTTGTTGCCGGCGCTGCTGCTGCCGCGTGTGCTGCCTGCGACGATCGCACCGGCGCCGAGCAGCATGGCGATGATCATCTGGGTCTGGGCGTTGGCGAGCTGCTCGCGCAGCTTGGAAAGATGGCCGCCGGCCAGGTGCCCGGTCTCGTGCGCGAGCACGCCGATAATCTGGTTCGGCGTATCCGATTGGAGGATCGCGCCGTAATTGACGAAGATGCGGCGACCGTCGGCGACGAAGGCGTTGAACGAGGCCTCGTTGAGGATCACCATCTGGATGTTCTGCTTCTCCAGACCCGCGGCGCGCAGGATCGGGCGCGTGTATTCACGGAGCAACTGCTCGGTCTCGGTGTCGCGCAGGACAGGGGGGCCTTTGCCCTCCTGCGCCTTTGCCGCCGAAAACGGCGACAGCACGAGCGCGGCCGCCGTGACGAGCGCAGTCAGCGCGGAGGCCTTCTTTCGCAATGCGATCTGGAGCAACATCAAGCGGTCTTGGTCAAACGGTTTTCGAAAGCAGTTTCGTGATTGGTTTTGGCGATTGGCGGCGGACCGGATAAGCGATATGCCCTTATGAGCCGTACAATGCGGCCAGTCTGGGGCGCAAGCGCCCGGTTTTCCGGACCGAACGGGCCGGTCCGCCAGCGAAATAGCAGAAATCGATGCACGATGCGACATTGAGGAACCGGGTGGGGCAGTGGCTCGTGCCGTCCCGCCGCAGCGATGTTCCCCCGTTCATGGTGATGGATGTGATGGCCGCGGCGGCCCGAATCGAGGCGGCCGGAGGCCATGTCATTCACATGGAGGTCGGCCAGCCTGCGGCTGGCGCGCCCAAGACCGCGATCGCGGCCGCGCATGCGGCGCTCGAGGCGGGGCGGATCGACTATACGTCCGCGCTTGGCATCTCCTCGCTGCGTGAGCGCATCGCGCGGCATTATCGCGATGCCTATGGTTGCGACGTTAGTGCCGAGCGGGTGGTGGTGACCACCGGCTCCTCCGGCGGCTTCATCCTGGCCTTCCTGTCGATGTTCGAGCCCGGCGATCGCGTCGCCGTGACGGTGCCGGGCTATCCGCCGTACCGCCATATCCTCACCGCGCTCGGCTGCGAGCCGGTGCTGATCGAGACCACCAATGAGACGCGTCACGCCTTAACCGGCGAGGCGCTGCTCGCCGCCCATCGCAAGGCGCCCGTGAAGGGCGTGCTGGTCGGCAGCCCCGCCAATCCGACGGGAACGATGATGTCCAGGGAGGCGCTCTCTAGCCTGATCGCGGCGGCGGAAGACGCCGGCATCCGCTTCATCTCGGACGAGATCTATCACGGGCTCGACTATGCCTTTCCGGTGGTGACGGCGGCGGCGCTGTCGCAGCACGCACTCGTGATCAACTCGTTCTCGAAGTATTTTTGCATGACGGGCTGGCGCGTCGGCTGGATGGTCGTGCCGGACGTGCTGGTGCGGCCGATCGAGCGGCTCCAGCAGAACCTGTCGATCTCGGTGCCGTCGCTGTCGCAGATCGCGGCCGAAGCGGCCTTCGACGGCGCGGCCGAGATGGAGGAAATCAAGCACGGCTATCAGGAAAACCGCCGCATCCTGATCGAGGGGCTGCCCAAGGCCGGACTGACGAGATTCCTGCCTGCCGACGGCGCCTTCTACCTCTATGCCGACGTCTCGGACTTCACGTCGGACAGTTTCGAGTTCGCCCAGCAGATGCTCGAACAGGCCCATGTCGCGGCCACGCCGGGCCTCGATTTCGATCCCATCCATGGCCGCTCGTTCATACGATTCTCTTATGCGCGTTCGCCTCAGGAGATGCGCGAGGCAGTTGACCGGATCGCTCACTGGCTTAAATAGCCGCCAGTTTCGAACAGCCTTCCGGAGTTCATCTTGTCTGACAGATCCGTCCAGTCCGCCGCCGCGCCGCAACTTCCTCTCGCCGCAATGTTGTGGCCGGCCCAAACGGGCGAGACCGCCGGCGCGCTACGTGCGGTCGTGCTGGTTGCGCTCGGCACCGCCCTGATGGCGCTGTCGGCCAAGGTCAGTCTGCCGCTGCCTTATGTGCCCATGACGTTGCAGACGCTGGTCGTGCTGATGATCGGTGCGGCTTATGGCTGGCGGCTTGGCAGCGCAACCATGATGGCCTACCTCGCTGAAGGCGCGATCGGCCTGCCGGTGTTCGCCGGCCCGGTGGGTGGAATCGCGCCGCTGGTCGGCCCGACCGCCGGCTATCTCTTTGGCTTCATTGCAGCCGCCTTCGTCACCGGCTGGCTCGCCGAGCGCGGCTGGGATCGCAGCGTGGTGTTGCTGTTTGCGGCGATGGCGGTCGGCCACGTCGTCATTCTGGCCGCCGGGCTCGGCTGGCTGGCCTTCGGCCTTGGTCTTGGCGTGCCTAAGGCCTGGCAGGTCGGCATCGTGCCGTTCATCGCCGCCTCGCTGGTCAAGAATGCGCTCGGCGCCACGCTGATGCCGGCGGCGCGCCGGCTCCTCGACCGCCGGTAAAGCGCACAATACCCAGCAGTTCCAATTGACAGGGCCGGCCAAGTTGATCTTGGCTGGACCCGGAGTTTTAGGGGGAGTGAAACAATGACAACAACAACAACGATGGCGGCAGCGCCGGACGCACCGGCCGCCGCCGCCAAGCCGTGGTACAAAATTCTCTACGTCCAGGTGCTGATCGCGATCGTGCTCGGCGCCATCGTCGGCTGGCTGTGGCCGTCGGTCGCCACCAACGAATGGATCAAGGCGCTCGGCGACGGCTTTATCAAGCTGATCAAGATGGTGATTGCCCCGATCATCTTCTGCACCGTGGTCTCGGGCATCGCTCATATCCAGGATGCCAAGAAGGTCGGCCGCATCGGCGTCAAGGCGCTGGTCTATTTCGAGATCGTCTCCACCTTCGCGCTGGTGATCGGTCTCTTTGTCGGCAATGTGGTGAAGCCGGGCGCGGGCTTCGGCAGCGCAGCGGCCAACGCGCAGGCGGTCGCCAACTACGCCAAGCAGGCTGAGGGCCAGAAGAGCGTCGATTTCATCCTGCACATTATCCCCGACACCGTGGTCGGCGCCTTCGCGACAGGCGAGATTTTGCAGGTGCTGCTGTTCTCGGTGCTGTTCGGCTTCGCCATCATGGGCCTCGGCGAGCGTGGCCATACCATCCGCAGCTTCATCGACGATGCCGCGCATGCGGTGTTCGGCGTCATCTCCATCGTGATGCGTGCGGCGCCGATCGGCGCGTTCGGCGCGATGGCCTATACCATCGGCAAGTTCGGCACCGGCGCGATTCTCAACCTGATCGGGCTGATCGCAACCTTCTACGCCACCGCGGCGCTGTTCGTGTTCGTCGTGCTCGGCATTATCGCGCGCCTGGCCGGTTTCTCGATCTTCAAATTCCTGGCCTACATCAAGGACGAGCTCCTGATCGTGCTCGGCACCTCGTCGTCGGAAAGCGCGCTGCCGTCATTGATGGAGAAGCTGGAACGGCTCGGCTGCTCCAAATCGGTGGTCGGCCTCGTGGTGCCCACGGGCTATTCGTTCAATCTCGACGGCACCAACATCTACATGACGCTGGCGACGCTGTTCATCGCGCAGGCGCTCGGCGTCGATCTCACCTTCGGTCAGCAGCTGACCATCCTGATCGTGGCCATGCTGACCTCGAAGGGGGCTTCCGGCATCACCGGTGCGGGCTTCATCACGCTGGCGGCAACGCTCGCCGTGGTCGATCCGCGCCTCGTGCCGGGCATGGCGATCGTGCTCGGCATCGACAAGTTCATGAGCGAATGCCGCGCGCTGACCAATCTGTGCGGCAACGGCGTTGCCTGCGTGATCGTCGCCTGGTGGGAGGGCGAGCTCGATCGCGACAAGCTCAACGCGCGTCTGAGCCGGCAGATCGATCCGACCGATCTCGAGACCGCGCTCACGACGGACTGATCTGCAAGCCAGGCTCGACGGCGCGCAACGCCGTCACAGCGCGAAGTAATAGGGCTGGTCGATATCCTCGATCAGCCCTTTTTCTTTCGTCTCCCAGCCGAGCAGGGCGCGCGTCTTCGCACTCGACGTCGGAACGTCGGCGCCTGCGAATTGCGCGAACCAGCCGAAATGTGATGGCGCTTCCTCCGGTGATTTCGAGAGGACGGGCACGCCGAGCCGGCGGCCGATCACTTCGGCGATCGCCTTGAACGGCACACCTTCCTCAGCGATCGCGTGATAGCGTTTTGTGGTTGCGCCTTGCTCCAGCGCCAGCCGGTAGACGCGAGCGGCATCGACGCGGGTTGTTGCCGTCACCGACATAGGCCGATACGCCCTTCTGGCGCGCGAGGTTGATCAGGATCGGGACAAAGCCGTGGTCGCCTTCGCCATGCGTGGACGGCGGAAGCCGAACCACCGCGGCGCGGACCCCTGTCAACGACAGCGCCGTTGCTTTCGACACGCGTGGAAACCGGTGCGCCGACTCATCGTCTTCGGTCGCAAGGCGCCCGGGCGCGAGCAATGCAACGCCGGAGGTGACGATGAGGGGACGGTTGGAGCCTGCGAGCTCCTCGCCGATCGCGAGGATGGCGCGGCGGTCCAGCTCGCAATTGTCCAGGAATTTCGAGAAGTCGTGGTTGAAGCCGAGGTGCAGGACGCCGTCCGCTGTGGCCGTGCCGCTGCGCAAAGACTCATGGTCCTCCAGTGACCCACGTTGGACCTCGGCCCCGATCGCGGTGAGCGTTGCGGCACCCGCATCGGAGCGGGCGAGGCCGAGCACGCGATGGCCGGCGGCGATCAGGTCCTGAACGACGGCCGAACCGACGAAGCCCGTGGCGCCAGTGACGAAAACACGCATGAGAAATCTCCAAGGATCGGTCGAGGGTTGGCGGAGACGACCATCTGCGCTAAGATTATCCAGGTAAAGTAGTGAGATTATCAGGGTATAATAGCTAACAGGATGAGCGAGACCGCAGCCCACGAGAACCTGCTCGGGAGGTACCTGAAGGACCGCCGCACCCGGCTCGATGCTGCGGCGTTCGGCTTCGGCGGCAGCCGCAGGCGTACGCCCGGGCTGCGGCGGGAGGAGGTGGCACAGCGCGCCAATATCAGCCCGACCTGGTACACGTGGCTGGAACAGGGGCGCGGCGGCGCGCCGTCGGCCGACGTGCTCGACCGCATCGCACGCGCCCTGATGCTGACCGATGTCGAGCGCGAGCACCTGTTCCTGATCGGCCTCGGCCGCCCGCCCGAGGTGCGCTACCAGGCGGGCGAGGGCGTTTCGCCACGGCTGCAACGCGTGCTGGATGCGCTGGAAACCAGCCCGGCCATCATCAGGACTGCGACATGGGATGTCGTCGCCTGGAATCGCGCGGCAACGATCGTGCTGACTGACTATGCAAAGCTCCCGCCGGAGCGCCGCAACATCCTCCGCCTGATCTTCTGCGAGCCGCACGTGCGCGCGGCGCAATATGACTGGGACAGCGTGGCCCGCTTCGTGGTCGCGGCCTTCCGGGCGGATGCGGCGCGCGCCGGCGCGGTCTCGCATGTCGCCGAGTTCGTCGACGAACTCTGCCGCCTCAGCCCCGAATTTGCAGCGCTGTGGCGCGACAACGACGTCCGCACCTATGGCGAGGGCGTCAAGCATTTGCGCCACCCCGTGCTCGGCCCGATTGCGTTCGAATATTCGGCCTTTGCCGTCGACGGCAGGCCCGATCTCGGCATGGTCGTCTACAATCCGGTGACGCCGGAGGATGCCAAGCGCATCAGGACCGTGCTGGCCGAGCGCGTCGACTGACGGAATTGGCGGCGTCGCCCGTTCAACTCGCATCTCTCACTGCGAAGGGCGGGCAGTATCGTGAGCCATGCGGCTGTAGACCGGATTGTGTTGCAGGCGGCGGAGCATTTTGCGGCGGGGCGGCCTGATGAGGCCGATGCGCTCTGCGCTGAGGTGCTGAAGACGGAGCCGGATCACGTGCCGGCGCTGCACCTTGCCGCCGTCGCCGCCTTCGTCACCGACCGCGCGGCCGACGGGGCTGTGCTTCTCAACCGCGTCTTCAACATCGATCCCGACCATGCGCCGGCGCTGGTCACACTCGGCGACGCGCTTGCGGTGAAGGGCCAGCACGAGGGCGCGGTGGCGGCGTTCCAGCGCGCACTCTGCCGGCGCCCGAACGATGCCGGCCTGCACAACAAGCTCGGCGTGGCACTCGGCGAGCTCGCGCGTTTCGACGAGGCCGAGGCCGCCTATCGCCGCGCGCTCGGGCTCGATGCGCAACTGACGCGGGCCTGCTTCAACCTCGCCGTCGTGCTGGCGGAGCAGGGACGGCTGGCCGAGGCGGAGGACGCCTATCGCGCGGTGATCGCGCGGGAGCTGACCTATCGCGGCGCCTGGCTCAATCTCGGAAATGTCCTTGCGGACCAGAACAGGCTCAGTGAGGCTGTTGTCGCCTATCGCTGCGCTCTCGACGCCGATCCTGATGATCCGGGGCTGCTGTGCAATCTCGGTGCTGCGCTCTATCGCAAGGGCCTGCTCGAGGACGCCATCGTCCAGTACCGCCGTGCGATCGCGCTCGTGCCGGATAACCTTGCGGCGCTGCGCCTGCTCGGCCTCATCCTGCACGAGGCCGGCCGCCTGGACGAGGCCGCCGAGATCTACAGGCGGACATTTGCGCTCGATCCGGCCGATCATGTGATCGCGACCAACCTCGGCGCCTGCCTCTCCGAGCTCGGCGCGCTCGACGACGCCATCGCGGCCTGCGAGCACGCGCTGCTGCTCAGACCCGATCACGCACCGGCCTGGACCAATCTCGGCATCGTCTTCGAGAAGCAGGAACGGGTGGAGCACGCGGTCGCCGCGCATCGCTGCGCGGTTGCGGCCGACCCCGCCTATGCCAAGGGCCACGCCAATCTCGCGGTCGCGTTGCGCAACGCCGGCGAGATCGACGAGGCGCTCGTGGTCTCGCATCGGGCGGTCGCGCTCGATCCGGAGCAGCCGCTTGCGCAATACAACCACGCGCACTTCCTGCTGATGAACGGCGACTTCGCCAACGGCTTCGAAGCCTATCGGTGGCGGCGCAGATGCAAGACGCTGTCGGACGGCGATCCGACCTTCAGCGAGCCGGAATGGCGGGGCGAGGTGCTCGAAGGCCGCACATTGCTGCTGTTCGCCGAATATGGCCTTGGCGATGCCCTGCACTTCGTGCGCTATCTGCCGATGGTGGCCGCGAGAGGCGGCACGATCATCTTGCAGGTGCAGCCCGCGCTGGCCTCGCTGCTGCGGCGGCTACCCGATGTCACCGTGATTGCGCGCGGTGAACCGCTGCCGCCGTTCGACCTGCAACTGCCGCTGATGAGCCTGCCGCGAATATTCGACACCACGCTCGACAGCATTCCCGCCGACGTTCCCTATCTGCATCCCGATCCCGCGAAACTGTCGCGGTGGCGGGCCGTGCTCGCCGATGTAACGGCACTGAAGGTCGGTGTGGTCTGGGCGGGCAATGCCAGACACAAGGGCGACCGGCAGCGCTCGCTATCGGCCGCGGCGATGCTGCCGCACCTCCTCATGCCGGGCGTGCAGCTCTACAGCCTGCAAAAGGAGCCGCGGCCCGAGGATGCCCCGGTGCTGGCGGCGCTCGGCGACGAAATCATCGATCTTGGGCCTGCGCTCGGCGACTTTTCTGATACGGCGGCAGCCGTCGCGGCGCTCGATCTCGTCCTCGCCGTCGATACGTCGGTCGCCCATCTCGCCGGCGCGCTCGGCCGGCCCGTGTGGATGCTCACGCCTTACGCGCTGGACTGGCGCTGGCTGCGCGATCGCGAGGACAGTCCCTGGTATCCGACCATGCGGCTGTTCCGCCAGCGCCGGCCGCATGAATGGGACGATCCGCTACTGCGCCTCTCGGCCGCGCTGGCGGTCCTCGCCGCGAAAGCCGCGGGCTAGAACCGCTCCGGCCGGTAGGGCGTCGGATCGATCGACGGCGTTTCGCCGCTCATCATCTCGGCGAGCAGGCGTCCCGTCGCGGGACCCAGCGTAAAACCCTGGTGGCCGTGACCGAAATTCATCCAGAGACCGGGGTGGCGCGGTGCGGGGCCGAGCACCGGCAGCATGTCGGGCGTGCAGGGGCGGGTGCCGAACCACGGCTCCGGTTCGACGCGCTTGCCGAGGTCGATCAGCTCTCGCGCCGATGCTTCGGCGCTTGCGAGCTGCACCGGCGTTGCCAGCGCATCGGGGCCGGTCAGCTCCGCGCCGGTGGTGATGCGGACGCCCTTGGCCATCGGACCCATGGCATAGCCGCCCCCCCTGTCGACCAGGGGCAGATCGAGCGACGAGCCGCCGCTATAGTGCATGTGGTAGCCGCGCTTGCGCACCAGCGGAATGCGATAGCCGAACTTGTGCAGGAGATCGGGCGACCACGGCCCGAGCGTGACGACGGCCGCAGCGGCATCGATGCGCCCCTGGTCCGTGTCGACCGACCAGCCAGTCGCGGTCTGCTGCAAGGTCTGCGCATCGCCGAGTACAATCGTGCCGCCGAGGCGCGCGAACAGGCCAGCATAGGCCGTGACCAGGGCACCGGGATCGGAGACTGTCCAGGTGTCGAGCCAGTGGATCGCGCCGGGAAGATCGTCGCGCAGGATCGGCTCGGCCTTTGTGAGCTCACTGCCCGAGAGCACGCGAAAATTCACACCGAATTCGCGACGGTCTTCCTCCGCTGTTTGGATTGCGAGGTCGAATGAAGCGGGGTCGCGGTGCAGCACGCGATAGCCGGCGCGGCGGATCAGATTGTCGGCATGGGCTTCGCGGATGAGGATGTCGTGCTCGGGCGTCGCATAGGCGATCAGCCGCGCCCAGGCTTCGATCGCTTCGCGATGCCGCTTCGGCGCCGAATGCCACCAGTAGCGGAGCAGCGGCTCGACGTGGCGGTGGAGCGACGAGAGGCTATAGCGCACGTCGTTGGTGCGGCCGGTCGCGATCTTCAGCAGCGTGGCCAGGTCGCGTGGCATCGGATAGGGCCGCACTGCTTCTGCCTGGATCATGCCGGCATTGCCATAGCTGGTCTCGCGGCCCGGCTCCCTGCGGTCGACGAGGGTGACCGACCAGCCGCGGCGCTGGAGATGCAGTGCAGCCCCCACGCCCACCATGCCGCCGCCGAGAACGATCGCGCTTTGCATCGGCAAAATATCTCCTGTCAGGCCGGGCTCGGCGCGAGCTTAGCCTGCGCGGTATTGATCGTTGCGGCGACGACGACCGACATCGCGGTCATCGCGACCAGGAAGCCGAAGGCGGCATCGAACGATCCGGTGCCGGTTACGATGAAACCTATCACCGCGGGCGCCACGAAGCCGGCGCTCTGGCCGCCGAGATTGACCATGCCGACGCCAGATCCGATCTGGTCGTCGCGGAGCAGTTTGGTCGGAAGTGCAATCACCGAGGCCAGCACGAACGATTTGAAGAAGTAGACCAGCGACTGATAGGCGATCAGCATCGTGATCGTCTCCGCCTTGTACATGGCGTAGAGGAAGATGCCGGTCAATGCGGAGCTGCCGATCAAGAGGTACTTTTCGCGTTCGTCGAAAAACGTCGTCATCACCCAGCCGCCGATCGCGGTCGCAATCGTCGCCATTACGAACGGGATCGGCGCCACCACGCCGACAGTTTTGAGGTCGAGCCCGCGCTGCTGGAGCAGATAAAGTGGCATCCAGGAATCCAGGCCCTTGTTGACGCAACTCAGGCCGAACCACACCACCATCAGCTGCCACAGCAGCGGATTCCTCATGAGCTCGCGCATCGGCGCGCGGTTTTCGACCTTCACCGCCGATGCGCCTGAATCGGTCTCGACTGCGCGTCCCAGATGCGGGACGAAAACGAAATAGATCACCGCGAAGACGATGCCCGCAATGCCGATCGTGTTGAAGGCATGGCGCCAGCCGAGCCAGAGGATGAGCGGCGCCATGATCAGCGGCGCGATCATGCTGCCGGCATAGTTCGACGACAGCAGCAGCGCCGACATCTTCGGCCGGCTGTCCTTCTTGAACACTTCCGCAACCGCGCGGATGCTGGCCGGCGGAAAGCCGCCCTCGGCGATGCCGAAGATGAAGCGGATCGCGATCAGCGAGGCGAGCGACCAGGCGAGGCTCGTGAACGCCGTGAACAGCGACCACATCACGATCGTGACGATCACCACATATTTCGAGCCGAGGCGGTCGGAGAGCCATCCGCCCGGCACCTGCATCGCGGCATAGCCGAGGAAGAACGCACTGATGACGATGCCGAGATCGGCGGCCTGGAGATTGAAATCCTTGCCGATCTGCGCCAGCGCCAGCGAAATCGCCGCGCGGTCGATGTAGGAGATGCAGTAGGCGACATAGAGCAGGACGAACGTGACGATGCTGGTCTTCCGCTTCGACAACTCGGTCATGCTCGTCTCCGATTTACCGGCGATCCGGGGGCAGCCAGCTTGTGGTGATCTATTCCCAGGTGAGGAAGCCCGGCGCGGCCGATAGCGGCGGCGCCACGGCAAGTCGCGCCAGATCAGGGACTGGCCGGCGTAATTGCGTGTCGTCCGCGAACGCAGCTTCGAGGCTCGCAGCGACCGAAAGCACGATGGCATCGCCGCCGCGCGGGCCGACGATCTGGAGGCCGAAGGGCAGGCCGGCCTCGTCGATGCCGACGGGAAGGCTGATTGCGGGATGACCTGCGAGCGTCACGGCATAAGCGAGTGCGAGCCAGTGAAAATAGGATTTCGTGGGCGCGCCGTCGATCTCGGACGGATAGAGCTCCGACCACGGGCGTGGACTCAGCGTGATCGTCGGGGTGATCAGCACGTCGCAGCTTTCGAAGAAGGTCTGATAGGCGCGATAAATCCGTGTCTGCGTCGTCGCGGCGCGCGCGTGGTCTTCGAGCGTATAGCAGAGGCCTTCCTCGACATTGGCGCGGACGTTGGGGCCGAGCATCTCGGGACGCTCTTTGTAGTTCTTGCCATGCATCGCCAGGAACAACCCTGCGCGCAGCACGGCAAAGGCATCGTCCGCTCCGGTGCAGTCCGGCGTCGCCTCGCGGCATTCGGCGAAGAGCGGCGCAAGCTTATTCACGCGATCGCGGAACACGCGGCGGATGGCTTGCTCGGTCGGTGCGAAGCCAAAATCTTCCGTGAAGGCGAGACGCAGCTTGCCGAGCTCCGCCGGGCGCGGCGCGGCCCAGCGCTCGGCGCGAGCGCGCAGGGGCTCGCCGGGTAAGGTGTAGGCGAGCGGATCGCGGGCATCGTCGCTCGCCATCACCGACAACATCAGCGCGGTGTCGGCGACGTTGCGCGCCATCGGTCCGTCGGTCGACAAATTGGACCAGCCGAAGGCGCGCTTTTCGCTTGCCACGAGGCCGTAGGAGGGACGCATGCCGACGATGCCGGCATAGCCGGCCGGATTGCGCAGGCTGCCGCCGGTGTCCGAGCCCGAGGCGAGCGGGGCCATGCCGCAGGCGAGTGCGACCGCCGAGCCGCCGGAGGAGCCGGCCGCCGAACGCACGGGATCGAAGGGATTGCCGGTCGCGCCGAAAACGGGGTTGCGGGTGTTGCCGCCCGCCGCCCATTCCGGCGTGTTGGTCTTGCCGAGGATAACCGCGCCGGAGGCGCGCAGCCGGGCGACCGAGCCCTGGTCGGTGGCCGGTACGTGGTCTCGCAACAGGGGACTGCCATAAGTGGTGCGCAGCCCGGCGGTGTCCTGCGTGTCCTTGATCAGAACGGGAAGACCGTGCAGCGCGCCACGATCCTCGCCGCGCAGGAAGCCGGCCTCGGCTGCCTTTGCCGCTGCACGCGCGCCGGACTCGTCCAGCGTCACGACCGCGTTGACGGCGGGATTGACGGCGGAGATGCGGGACAGGCAGGTGTCCAGCAGCTCGACGGCGAAATTGCCCGCGTAGCGAGCAGGCGGCGCAGCTCAACGGCGCTGGAATCGCAAAGTCCGGACAATACCAATCCCTTTCAGATTGTGAAAACAATTTAGCATATCGGAAAGTACTGCAGGCGCACGAATATTCGTCAAACCGGGGCATTTCATGCACAAATTCTGGGAATTTTGCCCAAGAGGCGGCCAGCCGTGATGGTTTTAGGGCCTCTTTCACCGAAAAGACTAGACCGATCGGCCAACAATTTTTCCGCTGCCGTGCTACCATTGCTGCATGAGCGAGATCACAACGCCCGAAGGGGCCAATTCCCAGCTCGGCCAATGCCTCAAGGCTGCCCGCCAGGCGCGCGGCCTGACGCTCAAGCAGGTGGCGGAGCGGACCGGCATGGCGCTCTCGACCTTGTCCAAGGTCGAGAACGGCCTGATGTCGCTCACCTACGACAAGCTGTTGCAGCTCACCTCAGGCCTGAAGATGGAAATCGCTGAGCTGTTCAATCCGGCGATCGCGGCTCCCGCGCAGGGGCGGCCGGTCACCGCGCGGCGCAGCATCAGCCGGGCCGGGCAGGGCCAGGTGATCACCACCAAATTCTACACCTACCACTATCAATGCACCGACCTGATCGGCAAACGCATGGTGCCGATCATGGCCGACGTCCGGGCGCGCTCGCTGGACGAGTTCGGCCCGCTGCTGCGCCATGCCGGTGAGGAGTATTTTCTGGTGACGAGCGGACGCGTCGCCGTCCACACCGAGTTCTACGCACCGGAGATCCTCGGCGAAGGCGACGGCATCTATCTCGATAGCACCATGGGCCACGCCTACCTCAACGCTGGCGACGCGCCTTCCGCCAAGGGCGTCTGCCTCTGCACCAGCGAAGCGCCGGATCTTTACGACCAGCTCCGCCAGATTGCATCTCGCGACGTGGCGCCGCTCGGTGACGATGAGCTGCCGCCGTAGTGTTGTCGCGAGCTTTGAAACGAAAAACGCCCGGCTAGGCCGGGCGTTTTTTTATTGGGCGTTCGGCCTATTCACCGCCGCCGAAGCGGCGCGACCACCAACCGGCGCGACGCGGTGCGGCCGATGTTTCGCTTGTCGCCTGCGGCGCGGGCTCTGGAGTCGGCGCGGCAGCCGGTTCAGATGTCTGCGCAACGGGTGCTGCGGGCTCGGGCTGGCTGCTCGACAGGAAGCTCACCTTTTCCCGGACGGTGGAGCGGCGGCGCGCGGCCTTGTCGTCGGCGGGCTCGTCCTCTGCGGCGGTAGAAGCCGGCTCGGGCTGGGCCACCGGTTCAACCTGCACCTTGGCGCGCGGCTCGGGCTGGGTCGGCTCCACGGGCGTGTAGGTGTGGTCGGCCTGCGCGATCGAGGGCGCAGTCTCGCCGTCGAAATCGGCAACGGCCTCGGTCGCCTCCGACGGCGGATTGCCGCCAAGCTCGTCGCTGATGGATCCGGCGAGACCTTCTTCGGCACCGCCGCGCCGGCGGCGTCCGCCACGGCGACCACGCCGGCGCCGGCGATCGCCAGCGCCCTGCTGCTCGCCACGGGCCTGAGTCGCCTGGTCCTCGCCTTCGTCTCCGTCCTGCTCGGTCTCGGCGTCCTCTTCGCCTTCGCCTGCTGCCACGGCGGCTTCGGGAAGCGTGGGCGCGCCATCCTCGCGAGGCTCGCCGTCGCGCTGGGCGCCGCGGCCGCGCCGACGCCGGCGACGCTTGCGGCGCTGGCCGTCCTGATCGGGTGCCGCTTCGCCGGCAGCCTGCTCCTCGGCAAGGCCTTCGGTCTCCTCAGACTCGACCTCGGATTCAATCTCCGAATCGAACTCCTCGTCGTCATAGGCTTCTTCGGCTACTGGCGGCGGGCTTGCCGCGGCCTGAGCCACGAGCAACGCCTTGGCGGCCTCAAGCGTATGCACCTGCTCGCTGCGGTCGATGAGATAGGCCTGCGGTCCGCTGACGCTCGGATCGGCGATGACCGCCAACGTGACCTTGAAGCCGTTCTCGAGGTCGCGCAGATGGCCGCGCTTGTGGTTCAGCACATAGAGCGCGACGTCGGTGCGGGTGCGGACCACGAGATTGTGGGTTGCGCCCTTCATCAGGATCTCTTCGAGGCCGCGCAGCAACTGGAGCGCAACCGAGGACACCGAGCGCACGTGGCCGGTGCCGCCGCAATGCGGGCAGGGATCGGTCGAGGATTCGAGCACGCTGGCGCGGATGCGCTGGCGCGACATCTCCAGCAGGCCGAAATGCGAGATGCGTCCGACCTGGATGCGCGCGCGATCCTGCCGGAGGCAGTCGGACAACTTGCGCTCGACCGCGCGGTTGTTGCGCTTCTCGTCCATGTCGATGAAGTCGATGACGATCAGGCCGGCGAGATCGCGCAGACGGAGCTGGCGGGCGACCTCTTCGGACGCTTCCAGATTGGTCTTGAGCGCGGTGTCCTCGATGTGGTGCTCGCGGGTCGAGCGGCCGGAGTTGACGTCGATCGAGACCAGCGCTTCGGTCTGGTTGATCACGATATAGCCGCCGGAGCGCAGCTGCACTGTCGGCGAGAACATCGCATCCAGCTGGCTCTCGACGCCCATGCGCGAGAACAGCGGTTGGCCGTCGCGATACTGCTTCACCGCGCTCACGTTGGCGGGCATCAGCATCTTCATGAAGTCGCGCGCTTCGCGGTAGCCGGATTCACCGGCAACCTGGATCTCGTCGATCTCCTTGTTGTAGAGGTCGCGCAGTGAGCGCTTGATCAGCGAGCCTTCCTCGTAGACCAGCGTCGGGGCCTGCGACTTCAACGTCAGGTCCCGCACCGTCTCCCACATCCGGATCAGGTATTCGAAGTCGCGCTTGATCTCGGGCTTGGTGCGGGCGGCGCCGGCGGTGCGCAGGATGATGCCCATGCCCTCGGGCACGTCGAGATCCTGCACCACTTCCTTCAGGCGCGAACGGTCCTGGGCGCTCGTGATCTTGCGGCTGATGCCGCCGCCGCGCGCGGTGTTCGGCATCAGCACGGCGTAGCGGCCGGCGAGCGACAGGTAGGTCGTCAGCGCCGCGCCCTTGTTGCCGCGTTCTTCCTTGACGACCTGCACCAGCATCACCTGGCGGCGCTTGATGACTTCCTGGATCTTGTACTGGCGACGCGGGCGGAAGGTACGCTCCGGCACTTCCTCGAGCACGTCGTCGCCGCCGACGGATTCGACGACTTCCTCTTCGGCTTCCTCGCCGTCTTCATCCTCGTCGTCATCGTCGTCGTCTTCCTCGACTTCGGTGGACTCGTGATGCGGGGCTTCGGCGATTTCGCCGGCCGCGTACACGGCATCGGTCGGTTCAGCGGCGGCGGTCACGGCTTCGGCCAGAGCCTCTGCATGCGCTTCGGAGGCGGCGGCCTCCTGCGTCTCGGCGGCGACCACGGGTTCGGCGCCAACGGCTGCGACAGGCGCGGCGGTTTCGCCGGCGTGATCATGGTCGTGATGATCGTGCCCGCTTTCATGACCATGGTCATCATGATCGTGAGTGTGATGGTGATCCTCATCATGGGCGTGATGATGATCGTCGTGTCCATGTTCATCGTGATCATGGGCTTCGTGCTCGCCGTGATGCTCAGCGTCGGCGTGCAGATGCTCGCCCTCGTGCAGAGCGCCCTCGGTGTGCTCCGGAAGGACGTCGCCCTCGACCGGCTGGGCCGCGGGATCGGCGCCAGCGAGGCCTTCGACGATGTTGCTTCGGACGCGTTCGCCATGACCGCGGCGGCGGGCGTTGCGATGGCGCGAGCGGCGGCGGCCGTGGGAGCGATTCTCGCTCTCTTCCTCGGCCTCGCGATGAGCCTGCTCCTCGGCCTCGATCAGCGCCTGCCGGTCGGCGACCGGAATCTGATAGTAGTCGGGATGGATTTCGCTGAAGGCGAGGAAGCCGTGGCGGTTGCCGCCATATTCGACGAAGGCGGCCTGGAGCGAAGGCTCCACCCGGGTGACCTTGGCGAGGTAGATATTCCCGCGCAGTTGCTTGCGTTGCGCGGTCTCGAAATCAAACTCTTCGACGCGATTGCCGCGGACCACGACGACCCGGGTCTCCTCCGGGTGGGTGGCATCGATCAACATCTTGTTGGGCATGTCTTAACTCTTGGCGGCGGCGGGCGCGATTCACCGTGGGCGCGATTAGCGCTGCCGGGTGACGCGACGGTCCACCTGATTCGGGGGTGAGGGGAAGGCCGAAACGCCGTCTCTCGCGCCCTGCCGAACCGGAAGCCGGAGGGCCAAGGCGGCGCGCGGGATTTTCACTCCGCAGCGTCGCGAATGGTCCTTCAGAATTCGTCGGCACAGTCTGGCGCATCAAGCGTCGGCCCGTATGAAACATTGGGCGGCGAGGCCGCCCCTCAATCAGTTGCTGCTGGCCAGGCCTGGCGCGGAAGCGCCCGTCCTGAAGATCAAACCGCTCCCTTGGGATTAAGGGATCGGGTAACGGGCTACGTCGCTGTCAGAACCGGCCCCGGAAACGCGAGTGGTAACCGGAGACCGTCTGCCGCCGGGGCTTGACCCGATCCACCACGCTGCCGCGCACCGCGCTGGCCTTCGAGAGGAACGGAAAACGCTGGAATTCCCAAACCTTGAGAGTTCCGGCGATGCACCGGGAGGCTGAATGCGACACAACCGGAAATATTGGCCGTCAGCACTCCGTACATACGAGGAATGGACCAACCGTGCAAGGGACCGTCGCATGCCGGTCACAGTCGGCGAGTTTCGCATTTCCGTCATTAAGGATCGATTAACCCTGTGGTTCTATTGCGTTAAAGAGGCTGCTCGGAGGCACGGAATCGGTGGCGAGCCGCGCAAATCAAAGGGTTCTGCTGGGATGCGTGCTTCTGTGCGCCGCAGCCTTGCCATGTGCCGATTCCTCGCGCCTGAGCGCGGCCGAGAACCAACCGCAACCCTCTGTTGTAGCTGCGAATTTTCCAATCGCTTCGGCCGCACGGCTGGCCGGCGACGGCAAGCAGACCCGCTTCATCCTCGACCTCGATCAGACCGTCAGCTTCCGCGCGGTCACGCTGGCCGATCCGTATCGCGTGGTGGTCGACGTGCCGCAGCTCAATTTTCAGCTGCCCTCGGGAACCGGGGCCGGGGGGCGGGGGCTGGTCAAGGCCTTCCGCTACGGGCTGGTGATGCCCGGCGGCTCGCGAATCGTGTTCGACCTGACAGGGCCGGCCAAGATCGCCAACTCCTACGTGCTGGAGGCGGCCAACGCTCAGCCGGCCCGGCTCGTGCTCGAACTGGAGGAGGTCGACCGCGCCGCCTTCGTGCAATCGATCGCCCCGGAAAACCGCCCCGAGCTGCGGCCGGCGATCGCCGATGCGCCGCCTGCAACGGTTCCCGCCGTGGCAACCCCGGACGTAGGGCAGCAGAAGGCCGATGGCCGCCCGGTGGTCGTGATCGATCCCGGCCATGGCGGCATCGACAACGGTACCCAATCGAGCGGCGAGAGCGAGAAGAACCTAGTGCTAGCCTTTGGCCGCGCGCTGCGCGACCGGCTGGAAAAGACCGGCAAATTCCGCGTGGTGATGACGCGGGATGACGACACCTTCATTCCCCTCAACGACCGGGTCAAAGTCGCTCGCACCCTGAAGGCAGCACTGTTCGTCTCGATCCACGCCGACGCATTGCCACGCGCCGAGGGCGATGCGCAGGGCGCCACGATCTACACGCTGTCGGACAAGGCCTCCGACGCCGAGGCGGAACGGCTGGCGGACGCGGAAAACCGGGCGGATGCGATCGCCGGCTTCAACCTCGCCGAGGAGCCGACCGATGTCGCCGACATCCTGATCGACCTCACGCAGCGGGAAACCCGCACCTTTTCAAACCGTTTCGCCCGTCTGCTGATGGGTGAAATGAAGTCGACGGTGCGGATGCACAAGCATCCCCTGAAGTCGGCCGGCTTCCGGGTGCTGAAGGCGCCCGACGTGCCGTCGGTGCTGGTCGAGATCGGTTATGTCTCCAACAAGGGAGACCTCGAGCACCTGGTCTCCGAGGGCTGGCGGTCCCGCGCCGTGACCTCGATGGCGGAGGCGATCGACGGGTTTCTGACCAAGCGGATGGCCACAGCAGGGTCTTCGAATTGAAAGGGTTTTCCTGTCCCGCCGTGAAAGCCCTAGTTTGGCCACAGCGGGCGCTTTATAAAAACGCCGCAGAGGGTTCTGGAATCGACGAGAATCCCGCTCGGCAAGCGTCTTTAGGTCCGGCACCGATGTGATTGAGTAGGCTGGTGAGTTTGCGACGTGAGGTTGGCGCCTGTTTTTGTTTTGGGCGCCGTGGGCTGGTCTTGGGCTGATCCAGGGTTTGAACGGATAAACAGATAATGCGCTTGCTGGTGCGGTTCATGGGCTTCCTGTTCGCCGCGGGAACGGTGTTGTTCCTTGTCGGTGTCGGTGCCATAGCTGGCCTGATCTGGCATTTCTCCAAGGACTTGCCGGACTATTCTCAGCTTCAGGATTACGAGCCGCCGGTGATGACCCGCGTCCACGCGACTGACGGTTCGCTGCTCGGCGAATACGCCAAGGAGCGGCGGCTGTACCTGCCGATCCAGGCGGTGCCGAAGCTCGTGATCAACGCGTTCCTCGCGGCCGAGGACAAGAATTTCTACGAGCATGGCGGCATCGACTACACCGGCATGGCGCGCGCCGGCGTGGTCTACATCCAGAACTACGGCTCGAACCGGCGTCCGCAGGGCGCCTCCACGATCACGCAGCAGGTTGCCAAGAACTTCCTGTTGACCAACGAAGTCTCGTTCGCCCGCAAGATCAAGGAAGCCTTGCTGGCGATGCGGATCGAGAAGACCTATTCGAAGGACAAGATCCTCGAGCTGTATCTCAACGAAATCTATTTGGGCCTCGGTGCCTACGGCATCGCCGCCGCCTCGCTGGTCTATTTCGACAAGTCGGTGAACGAGCTCACCGTGGCGGAGGCCGCCTATCTCGCGGCCCTGCCGAAGATGCCGGCGACGCTGCATCCGGTGCGTAACCGCGACCGCGCCATCGAGCGCCGCAACTACGTGATCGACCGTCTCCAGGAGAACGGCTGGATCAAGCAGGCCGACGCCGAGAAGGCGCGCAAGGAGCCGCTGGCCGTCACCAACCGTTCCAACGGCGCTCACACCTTCGCAGGCGAATATTTCGCCGAGGAAGTTCGCCGCGACATCTTCGAGCGCTACGGCGAGAAGAAGCTCTATGAGGGCGGGCTCTCCGTGCGCACGACGCTGGATCCGAAGATCCAGGTCATGGCGCGCAAGACCATGGTCACCGGCCTCGTGAACTATGACGAGCAGCAGGGTTATCGCGGCGCCATGAGCAAGCTCGATACGTCGGGCGATTGGGGTGTGAAGCTCGCCGAGATCAAATCGCTCTCCGACATCTCGCCATGGCGTATGGCGGTGGTGCTGGAGACCAGCGACCAGTCGGCGCGCATCGGCTTCCAGCCGAGCCGCGAGCTTGGCGGCGCCGTCAGCAAGCAGCGCGAGACCGGCCTCATCACGCTCGATGGTGTCAAATGGGCAAGGGCGGCCGCGGGACCTGCGAAGGGCAGGGCGGCGACAGCAGTGTCGCAGGTGCTCCAGGCGGGCGACGTGATCTATGCCGATCCGCTCTATAAGGACGGCAACGCCATCGAGGGCCAGTACCGGCTGCGCCAGATCCCGGAAGTGTCGGGCGCGATGGTGGTGATGGATCCCTGGACCGGCCGCGTGCTCGCGATGGTCGGCGGCTTCTCGTTCGACCAGAGCCAGTTCAACCGCGCCACGCAGGCCTACCGGCAGCCGGGCTCGTCGTTCAAGCCGATCGTCTATTCGGCCGCGCTCGACAACGGCTACACGCCGTCGACCGTGGTGCTCGACGCGCCGATCGAAATCGACCAGGGCCAGGGCGCCGGCGTGTGGCGTCCCGAAAACTTCTCCTCGGGTAAGTTCCAGGGACCCGTGACGCTGCGCAACGCGCTGCGGCAATCGCTCAACACCGTGACGGTGCGCCTCGCGCAGGACATCGGCATGCCCCTGATCGGCGAATATGCGCGCCGCTTCGGCGTCTATGACGAGCTGCCGAACTATCTCTCCTACGCGCTCGGCGCCGGCGAGACGACGGCGATGCGCATGGTCACGGCCTATTCGATGGTCGCCAATGGCGGTCGCCGGGTGAAGCCGACCTTGATCGACCGTATCCAGGATCGCTACGGCCGCACCATCTTCAAGCACGACCAGCGCGAATGTCGCGGCTGCGACGCGCCGGGCGGCTGGAAGGCTCAGAATGAGCCGCAGCTGATCGACCGCCGCGAGCAGGTGCTGGATTCCATGACCGCCTATCAGATCACCGAGCTGATGGAAGGCGTCGTGCAGGCCGGTACCGCGACCGTGGTGAAGGAGGTCGGCAAGCCGATCGCCGGCAAGACCGGCACCACCAACGAGGCCAAGGACGCCTGGTTCGTCGGCTTCTCGCCCGACGTCGCCGTCGCCATCTACATGGGCTACGACAAGCCGCGTCCGCTCGGCAAAGGCAACGCCGCGACCGGTGGCCATCTGGCAGCTCCGATCGCGCGCGACTTCCTGAAGCTCGCGCTTGCCGACAAGCAGGCGGTTCCGTTCAAGGTGCCGGCCGGCATCAAGCTGGTCCGCGTTGTGGCCAAGACCGGCATGCGCGCCGGCCCGGGCGAGACCGGCGGAACCATCCTCGAAGCCTTCAAGCCGGGCACGGCGCCGCCGGACAATTATTCGGTCATTGGCGTGGCCGACGCCGACGGCCGCGCGTCGCAGCAACAGCAGCCGCCGGATTCCGGCTTCTTCATGCGTCCGGGCACCGGCGGGTTGTACTAGGCTTAGGACAAGACGCACGTTCTGCGCTCGGGCGGTTGCGCTTTGCAGCCGCCGCCGCTACATCGGCGTTGCAATCAGACGCGGACATTCCGCGAGACCAGAGAACGACATGCGCGCCGAAATCGAACGGTTGGTAGAAGAGATCAAGCAGTCAGTCGGGCTGCTGAGGAGGCATCTTTGACGTCGAGAAATCGACGGCGCGCCTCGCTGAGCTGAACAAGCTCGCAGAAGATCCCAACCTCTGGAACGATCCCCAGAAAGCCCAGAAGCTGATGCAGGAGCGCACCTCGCTGGAGGATTCGCTCTCAGGCATTGGCAAGGTCGAGCAGGAGCTCGAGGACGACATCGGCATGATCGAGCTCGGCGAGGCCGAGGGCGATGAGGGCGTGGTCGCGGAAGCCGAAGCCGGACTGAAAGCCTTGAAAAAGGAAGTCGCTCGGCGCGAGCTCGAAGCGCTGCTGTCGGGCGAGGCCGATGGTTTCGATTCCTATCTCGAAGTGCATGCCGGCGCCGGCGGCACCGAAAGCCAGGACTGGGCGCAGATGCTGTTGCGCATGTACTCGCGCTGGGCAGAGACCCACGGCTTCAAGGTCGAGGTGCTGGAGGAGTCCGATGGCGAAGAAGCCGGGATCAAATCCGCCACCATCCAGGTCTCCGGCCACAACGCCTATGGCTGGCTGAAGACGGAAGCCGGCGTGCATCGCCTGGTGCGCATCTCGCCATTCGATTCCAACGCGCGGCGGCACACCTCGTTTTCGTCAGTCGCGGTGTTTCCGGTGATCGACGACAGCATCAAGATCGACATCAAGGAATCCGACGTCCGCGTCGACACCATGCGCTCCGGCGGCGCCGGCGGCCAGCACGTCAACAAGACCGAATCCGCGGTGCGGTTGACGCATATCCCGACCGGCGTTGCCGTGGTCTGCCAGGCCGGCCGCTCTCAGCACAAGAATCGGGCACAGGCCTGGGACATGCTGCGCGCGCGGCTCTACCAGATGGAGCTGAAGAGGCGCGAGGAGAAGGCTGCCGCCGACCAGGCCGCCAAGACCGATATCGGCTGGGGCCACCAGATTCGCTCCTACGTGCTCCAGCCCTACCAGATGGTGAAAGATCTGCGCACCGGCGTTCAGACCTCCGACACCTCGGGCGTGCTCAACGGCGAGCTCGACGACTTCATGGCCGCGACGCTGGCGCAGCGCGCCTTCGGCACCGCGACCGGTGAGATCGAGGACGTGGATTAGCCATGGCACGCGTCGCCTTCATCGGGCTTGGACGGATGGGCCACGGCATGGCCGCCCGCTATCTCGATGCCGGCTTCACGGTGACGCTCTGGAATCGCAGCAAGGCCAAGGCCGAAGACCTGATCGCGCGTGGCGCGCAATGGGCGACCTCGCCGGAGGATGCCGCGATCGATGCCGACGCCGTCGTGACCATGGTTGCCGATGACGAGGCTTCGCGCGCAGTCTGGCTCGGACCCAAGGGGGCGGCCAAGACGGCGAAGGCCGGCACCATCGCGATCGAATGCTCCACCGTCTCCTACGATCATGCGCGCGAGATGGGCCGAGAGCTGAACGCGCGCGGGCTCATCTACATCGACTGCCCCGTGACTGGATTGCCGGACGCGGCCGCTAGCGGGAAGCTGACGCTGTTGGTCGGCGCCGATGCTGCCGACCTCGAGCGCGCGCGGCCCTATCTCGAGCCGATCGGCTCGACCATCCGCCATTTCGGCGCCGTCGGGTCCGGCACGGTCTACAAGCTCATCAACAATCTCATGGGCGCGATCCAGATCGCCGGCCTCGCCGAAGGGCTCGCGATCGCCGAGCAGGCCGGACTCGACATGAACCTCGTGCTGGAGTCGATCCAGGCTGGCGTCGCCGCCAGTCCTCAAGTGCAGCGCCACTCCAAGCGCATGGTGGCCCGCGACTTTAGCGGCGCGACCTTTACGTCGGCGCTGCGGCACAAGGATGCTGCTTATGCCGTGAAGCTCGCCGAGAGCCTGCTTGCCGACAAGCCGCCCGTCGCACGTGCCGCCGTCGAGGCCTATGCGCAAGCGAAGGCCACGATGCCCGACGACGACGAAGGCAAGATGATCGAGCTCGTCTCGCAGCCGAAGAAGACTTCTTAGCCGGTTCGTGTGGACATGGGGCAGCCTCGTTCGGAACGCGGTCTCGGCATTGCCCTCGTCGTCGCAGCCGCCATCGCCTGGAGCACGGCGCCGTTCTTCACGCGCATGCTTCCATTCGATCCCTGGACCATCCTGTTCTGGCGCGGCCTGTTCGCCGGCAGCTTGATCGTGGTGTTTCTCGTCCTGATGCAGGGCCGCGCCGCCCTGCGGCAATTGCTGGCGCCAGGACGCGGAGGCCTCCTCGTCGCGTCATTGTCCACGCTCGGCATGGTCTCGTTCATCCCCGCTTTGCAGATGACAAAGGTGATGAACGTGGCCGTGCTGATCGCCGCCCAGCCCTTCGTCGCCGCCGCGTTGGCGTGGCTGTGGCTCGGCGAAGCCGCGACGCGGCGCACGCTGATCGCGAGCCTTGTCGCCCTTGCCGGTGTGGTCATCACCGTCGGCGGCATCGAAGCCGGCGCGGATGTCGGCGGGGTGGCCCTGAGCTGCCTCATGGTACTTGCGATCTCGGCTATGACGGTTGCCAGTCGACGCTATCGGCAGACATCCATGGTGGCGGCGGCCGCGCTGTCGAACTTTCTCGGCAGCCTTGTCAGCTTGCCCTTCGCCCGCGACCTCGTGCATGTAGACGGAGGTCATCTTGGGATCCTCGCGATGTTCGGCTGCCTTCAGGTCGCGCTCGGCCTGACGTTCTATATGCTCGGCTCGCGCTTCCTGCCGTCCGGCCAAGCCTCCCTGATCGCGACCCTGGAAACGCCGTTGATGCCGTTCTGGGTGTGGGTTGCCTTTCAGGAGGTCCCTGCCGTTCATGCGCTCATAGGCGGCGCGCTGGTGATCGGGGCGGTCGTTGCCGATATCGCGGTTGACACGCGAACGCGCGACCGGTCCTGAAGCCCGTGCCTTACCGGAAATCGGGTGGCAATATCCACGGCGCCATCATAAGCGGCAGGTCTGGCCGCTGAGGTGAGATGCCATGCCCCCGAACGACAACAGCATCGATGCGCGAGACTGGTCGCTGCTCGGCGTGCTCTCGATCCTCTGGGGTGGTTCGTTCTTCTTCAATGGCGCCGCGCTGCGGGAGTTGCCGCCGTTCACCCTGGTGTTTCTGCGCGTCGCGCTCGGCGCGGCCATTCTCATGCCGCTTCTGCGCATGCAGGGGATCAGCTTTCCCAAGGGTGCGGCTGGCTGGAAAACATTCTTCGCGATCGGGTTGCTCAACAACGTCATTCCGTTCTCGCTGATCGTGATTGGCCAGACCTTCATTCCGAGTGGGCTGGCGTCGATCCTGAATGCGATCACGCCGCTGTTCACGGTGATCGTGATGGCTATGGCGCGCGAGGAAGCCTTGCAGATGCGGCGCGTGGCTCGCGTGGTGCTGGGGTTCGTCGGCGTGGTTATTTTGCGCGGATGGGGCATTGAGACGAGGCCGGGGCAGGAGCTCGGCATTCTGCTCTGCTTAGGCGGTGCCTCCAGTTATGGCCTCGCGGCACTGGCGGCGCGGCGATTGCTGAGGGACGCAGTCCCGCTCGGGACGGCAACCTTTCAACTGATGGCGTCGACGGTGATGATGGCGATCGTGGCCGGTACGATGGAACAGCCATGGCGTCTGCCGATACCGGGCCCGACAACCTGGCTCGCGGTGCTTGGTCTCGCCGGCCTGTCGACGGCGCTCGCCTACATCGTCTTCTTTCAGATTTTGCGGCGCTCGGGGGCGACCAACGTCATGCTGGTGACGCTGCTCATTCCCGTCACGGCCATTTTTCTGGGATGGCTGGCGCTCAGCGAGCCGATCTCGATGCGCGAGATCGCGGGCGCAATCGTCATCGGCAGCGCATTGCTCGTGATTGACGGGCGTGTGCTGCGGCTGTCGCGGCGCGTGGTGTAAGTTCCTGGCGGCGTTTCACCTCGCGGAAAATCGAGGCGCTTGCCAGCCACACGCCTGCTTGCGACACTGCCGGCAAAACAAGACTACAAAACAGGGGAGAGAACGATGCCGGGTCGTCGCGAAAACCTTGCTGCCCTCGCCATGCTTGCTGCTGGAGTGTTGGCCACAACACCGGCCTTGGCGCAGAAGAAATACGATCCCGGGGCCACCGACACCGACATCAAGATCGGCAACATCATGCCCTATAGCGGGCCGGCGTCATCCTATGGCGTGATCGGCAAGACCGAAGCCGCGTTCTTCAGGATGATCAATGACCATGGCGGGATCAACGGCCGCAAGATCAACTTCATCAGCTATGACGATGCCTATTCTCCGCCGAAGGCGATCGAGCAGGCGCGCAAGCTGGTCGAGAGCGACGAGGTGCTGCTGATCTTCCAGCCGCTCGGCACGCCCTCCAATTCCGCGATCATGAAATACATGAACGCCAAGAAGGTGCCGCAGCTCTTCGTCGCCTCGGGCGGCACCAAGTTCGGGGACCCGAAGAATTTCCCGTGGACGATGGGATTCCAGCCGAACTATCAGAGCGAGGGGCGGATCTATGCCAAATACATCCGTGACCATTTCCCCAACAGCAAGATCGCGGTGTTCTGGCAGAACGACGATGCCGGCAAGGACCAGTTCAAGGGGCTGAAGGACGGGCTCGACGACAAGGCCAACATGATCATCGCCGACAAGTCCTATGAGGTCAGCGATCCCTCGATCGACTCGCAGATCGTCGCCTTGCATGATTCCGGCGCCGACATCTTCTTCTCATGGGCCGCGCCGAAAGGTTCGGCGCAGGCGATCCGGAAGGTCGGCGAGCTCGGCTGGAAGCCAAAGTTCTTTCTGGCCAACACCGCGACGTCAGTCGCCTCGGTGCTGAAGCCCGCGGGCCTCGACTATTCCAAGGACATCATCTCGACCGTGTATCTGAAGGACCCCACCGATCCGACCTGGGACAAGGATCCGGCCGTGCTGAAATGGCGTGAGTTCATGGACAAGTATTATCCCGACGGCGACAAGGCCAATGCCAATAACGTCTATGGTTATGTTCAGGGTGAAGCCATGGCGCAGGTCCTGAAGCAGTGCGGGGACAATCTCACCCGCGAGAACGTCATGAAGCAGGCCACGAGCCTCAAGAACTTTCACACCGAGCTGATGCTGCCCGGCATCATGGTGAACACCTCAGCCGATGATTATTTCCCGATCGAGCAGATGCAGCTGATGCGCTTCAACGGGCAGGCCTGGGAGCTGTTCGGCGACGTCATCACCGGCGAGGTCGGCCACGAGCGCAGCCAGTAGTCAGGGTTGGCTGCTGGCTTTCGCCTTCAGCGCCATGCCGCCGGCGACGCCGACGCCGAGCACATACATCCAGCCTTCGTGGAAATCGAACAGATGCGAGTTCAGTAGTGAACTTGCCATGTTCTGCACGACGACCGCGAGGCCGATCCAGGCCGCAATACCTTCGCCCAAGAACAGGCGAAGATGAGCGAACCAAAGGGCGTAGAGCAGGACGACGCCCAACAGGCCCCATTGGACGGCGACGTTGAGGGTCTGGTTGTGCGGGTTGCTGACGATCTCGGCGTCGAGGCCGCTCTCGCCCGTGGCGGCGCGCTCGAACTGCCGCTTGATCGAGCCGGTGCCGTGGCCGAGCAGAGGCGTCTCGGCAAAGGCTGAAACCGACTTGCGCCAGTAGGTCAGCCGCTGGGCAGTCGAGGCGTGGCCGATGTCCTCATGGCCGTGCCGGTATTCGACGGCGATATCGGTGATGCGCTGGCGCAGATAGGGCGACGCCGTCCAGGCCAGCGCGCTCGCGGCCATGGCGCCTGCGAGCAAGAGCAGCGCCGCCCGCCGGCTCAGATGCCGCCAGGCGAACAGTGCCAGCAGCACCGCGATGCAGAGCAGCGCCGTGCGGGCGGAAGCGACGAACACCATGTTGGTGACGAACAGCAGGATCAGCGCGAGGCAGGCGGCCGTCGCGACCGCGTTCCCGCCGCGCCAGAAGGTCAGCGCAGGCAGCGCGAGCGCGAAGACGCATAGCGTGAATTCCTGGCTCTGGTCGATGTAGTTCTTGACGGGAACGCCGGCCGACGCCGTCGCGGTAATCTTCCAGCCGGGATTGAGCAGCACGATCCAGGAGAACACCGCAAGCAGCGCGCAGGAGGCGAGAAACGCGAAGCAAACCCAAAAGCCGCGCTCCGATCGGCTGAAATGATAGAGCAGCGGCGGAATCAGCACGAGCTTTGCGACCGGCTTGATCGCATGCAGCCGGTCCGGCCAGTCGCCGTCCGACCACAGCGTGCCGACCAGTGCGAGCAGCAGGAACGCAAAGGGCAGGGCAAGAGCAGGCCGTGCCAGGTTGCGGACATAGTCGCGCCAGTCGATGGTCGGCGTCACCGCGAGCAGCCACAGCCCGACAAAGATCGAAGGTGCCGTGGTCGACCATGGCAACGAAGCCGCGATCAGGGCGGCGAGCACATCGGCGGCCCGGATCATCGCGGCGGGGCGGCGCCCGGCCTGCCATCGGCTGCGCCATCCCAGCGAAGCGGCGGGACCGGACCAGGCCGCGGGTTCGGCGGTCATGCGAACGACGCCTATTGCGCGGCGACCAGGCTTTCCGCGGGCACATCATGTCCGAGGAAATCGCGAGCCTGGGTCTGGTAGCCGAAGCGCTCGGCGAGCTCGCGCCGCCGGGCTCGGATTCTGCCGCGGCACTCCTCCTGCCGCGTCAACACGCGGGTGACGGAGGCCGCGATCGAGTCGGTCGAGAACGGATCGAAATAGTCGGCGAGCTCGCCGGCGACCTCACGGAACACGGCGATATCGGAGCACAGCACGGGCGTGTTGGCGGCCAGCGCCTCGATGATTGGCACGCCAAAGCCTTCGGCGAAGCTCGGCATGATCAGGCCGTGCGCCTCCGCGATCAGGGCGGCCTTCTCATGTTCGTCGACATAGCCGGCAAAGCGGACGTTCGGCGGCAGATTGCGCATCCGGCTGATGTTGCCGGCATAGCCGATCACGACGAGATCGGCCTGGGGCACGTTGAGGAAGGCACGAATGACGGTCGTGACGTTTTTGCGTGGCTCGTTCGAGACGATGACGACGAAGCTCGGCCGCCCCGGACGCCCCGACGGGGCTGGGAGGTGCAGGACATCCGGGGCGTCGAACCGGGTGCGGGGATACACGACCCGCGCCGGCAGGTGCGCAAATTGCGGCAACAGTTCCCTGAACCGCATCATGCTGTAGTTTGAAACGAAGGCGAGCTCGTCGGCCTGACGCAGGCTGGTGAGGAGCCGCGACAGGAACAGCCGCGTCGCGACGTCGCTGAGCTTGAGGTCGGTGAGCGGCAACAAATCGTGGACGACGCAGATCACCTTGGCGTCCGGCCTGCGCTTGATTGCGACCCGCGTCGGCGTGTCGACGACGATGACATCGTAGTCCCGCGCGTCGATCCGCGGCGGCGGCAGCAGGAAGAAGGCCGAGGAATCCTGATAGCTGTAGAAGCCGGGCTCGAGCTGGAAGTCGCGGAACAGTTCGAGATGGCGCAGGTCCGGCGGGACGTATTCGAGCGCCGCGGTCCTGTTCTCGATCAGCCGGGCGTGCAAGGCCCGCAGGCCGACCGCGCGCAGGAAGCAGACGATGTAGTCCCACGACACGGACATGGTGGCCTTGTGCCGGACCCAGTCGAGCTTGCTGCGCAGGCCGCCGCGTACCACCGGCTCGCTCATGTTGATCTCGTCGAGGAAGCGGTACAGGGCGAGCAGCTCGATGTTGCGCGACTTCGCCGGAAACAGTTTTGTGCGCCGCTCGCGCCGGCGCAGCTTGCGGTAGCGCCGCGTGGTCTCCACCAGCAACGTGAGCTCGTGGCCTTCGGCCGCGAGCGAGCGCACCAATTCGCGCGTGAAGTGAAAGATGCCGCGCTTGTGGTTGGGCTCCCCGAGCGCTTCGGAGACAACAAGGATGTTCTGCTTCATGCGCGTTTCTCGCGGAGCTCGAATGAGTGTGTTGCCGGCGGCTCGACCGTGACGGTCGAGGCGATGCGGCCGTGATCGAGATTGATGATGTTGGTGCAGGTGCGGCGCAGGAGCGGCTGGTCGTGCGATGCGATGATGACGATCGCCGCCTGCGAGACCAGGTTTTGGAGCCGCTTCTCGGCTTTCTCCGCAAAGTGTTCGTCGACGACGCTGAGCCATTCGTCGAGCAAGAGAATATCGGCCGGGAAGGCCGTGGCGGTCGCGAACAGCACGCGCATCAGCATGCCCGAGGAGAACATCCGCAAGGGTAGCCGCTGCATGCGCGGCTCGAGCTCGGTGAAGGTCCAGATATCGTCGATGATGGCGCGAGTCGGCTTGCGTCCGCTGATCCGGAGCAGCAGTGCGATGTTGTCCTCTGCGACGAAATCCAGGTTGACCCCGGCATTCAGGCCGAGCAGGGGCACGACGTTGCCTCTGATCGCCACACTGCCGCTGCTCGGCGGATAGACGCCGGCGATCAGCCGCAGCAGCGTCGACTTGCCGGAGCCGTTGGGGCCGGCAAGCCCGATGCGGGCACCGGCCTCCGCCTCGATGCTGACGTTGTCGACGGCGCGGATGATCCGCATCTCGCCTTGCTCGCGGATGAGGTGGCCGAGCAGCCGCCGCTTCAGCGAGAAGTCGTACGCCCCGTAGAGCGGATAATCGAGACAGACGTTACGCAGGCTGATCGAGACCATGGTCAGATCCAGAACGCGGCTTTGCGCAGGTGGACCAGCGTCAGCGCGCTCGCAAAGATCAGCAGCGCCAGCGCGATGAGGACGTAGACGATGCTTACGGGGTCGACATGGCCGCCCGCGAGCGGCTCGCGCCACACCGCGAACAGATGCGTCAGCGGATTGAGCCGCATCACGGTCGAGCGGTGGTTGATCATCTCCGACGACCAGATCACGGGCGAGGCAAGGAAAGCGAGCATCAGGGTGGATTCGACGATCGGCTTGAGATCGCGATAGCGCGTCGCCATCGCGCCGAGGACGAGGCTCAGGGCGAAGGTGCACGCCACGAATAGCAGGAGGCCGGGCAGCGCCGCGACCGCACCGGAAAGATCGTGCGGCGAGAGGATGAGCCAGAGGATCAGCGGCACGCAGGCGTTATGAAGCGCAAACAGCCCCTGGCGGAAGGTGCATTGCAGCAGGAAGATGACCGGCGGCAGCGCCCGGTCGCGGATCAGGCTCGCGGAGTTCTGGAGCGCCGTGGTCGCATCGAGCACCACGCTGTTGAGGAAGGTCCAGGCTGTCATCGACAGCGCGAGCATGGGCAGGCGCGACAGCATGTCGGCGTTCGACATCTGGCCGATCACCGAGCCCAGCACCGCGACCACGATCGCCATCTGGAGCGACATCCAGAACGGCCCGAGCAGCGAGCGCACGTAGCGGTGGCGCATGTCGGACCAGGCCAGCGCCGCCGCGATCCGGACGGTGTCCAGCCAGCCGGTGGCCTGCGACGGTTCGACGATGGCCGACCGCTCTTCGCAAGGAGCGGCGACGGCCTCCCGGTACACGGTTTCCATGCCTTCCCTGAAGGCCGTGGCTGAATAGCGGGTGTGGGCGCGCGTTCGCGCCGAAAGCCCCATGCGGCGGCGGCGCTCGGGATCGCGGATCAGCGTGTCGATGGCCTCACCGAGCTTCTCGGCGTCGCCGGGCGGCACGGTGATCGCCTCCATGCCGTGTCGGGCGACACGGGGCACCGCCGTGTCGAGCGCCGTGTTCACGACCGGGCGGCCGGCGGCCATGGCCTCAAGCTGGACGAGGCCAAAGGTTTCGGCATTGGTCACCGACGGCATCACGAAGACGTCGGACAGGCACATCAGCTTGATGCGTTCGCAATCGTTCACCGAGCCGAGCAGGCGGATGCGGTCGCCGAGACCGACCTCGCGGATCAACTGCTCCAGCCGCGGCCGTTCGGCGCCTTCACCGACGATCCAGACCTCGAACTGGCGATTAACGGCGGCGCGGATCAGCACGTCGAATCCCTTGTAGGGAACGAGCCGGCCGCAGGCGAGCACGAGCCGGCCGCGATCGTTGACGTGGTGCGGCTCGATCTTCGGCCAGTCATAGGTCGTGGTGTCGATGCCGAACGGCACGACATGGCATTTGTCCGCGAATTCCCGCAGTAGCGGCGTGTTCTCGACCAGCACATGGTCGGAGACGATGATCGCCTTGGCGCGCCGCAATGTCCGCCGCATCAAGGGTTCGACGAACCAGCGCAGGCCGGCATGGGTGACGATGTCGGCATGCCAGTGCACCACCAGCGGCTGGTTGCGACCGAATCCGAAGGCGAAGACGAGGTCGGCAAGCGGGAAGGGGGCGTGGAGCGCCAGCAGATCGTGCTCGGCGATCTTGCGCCACAGCCGCCAGGGATAGAAGGGAGCGGCGGGAAGCGACAGCACATTGCCGAACGAGCGGACGCGCTCGACATGAACGTCGTTGACGACGATGTCGCGCGGCTCAGCTGATTGCGAGCAGACCAGCACGGAGGAGGTAAAGGCGTCCTTCAGGTTCGCGCAGATGTCGCGGATCACTGTGAGCGTTCCGCCGAACAGGTCGGGATAGTAGATTTTGAAGATGTGCAGCACCGACGGGCGGCGCGGGGTTTCGCTGGTGTGATGCATGATGGCGGTCAACCTGCGAGAAGTGCTGCGACGAACGGCGCAGCCAGCACCGAGATGAAGATCACGCCGCGTACGAGCGCCGGCAGCATCGGCTCGACCGGGCCGCTGCGGCCCCGGTCGAGAATCGGCAGCGGTGAACTGGAAATGCGGGCCAAGCGGTCGGCCATGCTCAACGTCCCTTCAATCGCGCCCTCAGTGGCGTCCCGTATATGTGGGAAAATTTACCACGTCAATCGGCAAACCGAAAAAAGTGGGATTGTGTCCCACGCGAGGCGCCGTTACACTTCAGACATGAATGCCAAGTCCGGGTCCAAAGCAGCGGCACCGCAGCCGAATGCCGCCGCGAAGCTGCACGCGCCGCTAGCGCGGCTGCTGCGCCCGTTGGTGCGGCTCTGCATCCGCAGCGGCATGACCTTCCCGGCCCTGGCGCAATTGCTTCGCGAGCTCTTCGTCAACGTCGCCGAGCACGATTTTGCGCTGGAAGAAAAGGAGCAGACCGACAGCCGCGTCAGCCTGCTCACTGGTATCCACCGCAAGGAGGTTGCGCGGTTGCGCGGTGCCGGCGCGCCGGTGCACGAAGCGCCGGCGGCGTTGTCGCTCACGAGCGCGGTGATCGCGCGCTGGCTCGCTGCGTCCGAATTCACCGATTCGAAGGGCGAGCCGCTCGCGCTTCCGCGGACCGCCGAGGGCGATGCGCCGTCATTCGAGCAGCTCGTCGCCTCGGTCACCAAAGACGTGCGCCCGCGCGCGGTGCTCGACGAATGGATCGACCGCAAGCTCGTCACCATCAACGCCGCCGAAGAGATCGAGCTGGTCGAGGCCGCCTTCGTTCCCAGCGGCGAGGACGACAGCAAGTGGCACTATCTCGGTCGCAATCTGCACGACCATATCGCTGCCGCCGCCGAGAACGTCTCGGGGTCGCCGCGCTTCCTCGAACGCGCGGTGCACTACAACAACATCTCGCCGAAGCTTGCCAGGCGCCTCGAGGCGCGCTCGCGTGAGCTCGCCATGGATGCGCTGAAGACCGCCAACCGCGAAGCGAACCGCGCACTCGCCAAGGACAAGGGCGGCGATGCCCGCTGGAATTTCGGCATCTACATCTATTCCGAGGATGCCAATGAGGAGGGCGACGGCAAGGAAGGTGGCAAGGAAGGCGGCAAGGAGGGCAGTTCGTCATGAGCCGGCCGCCGCTCATCTCCCGCCGTCTGCTGCTGGCGGGGTTTTGGCTCGCCGGCACGGCCGTCGCCCGCGCGCAGGTCAAGCGCGGCACCGACCAGGGCATCGGCGGCACCGGAATCACGCGCGGCGATGATCACGGCATCGGCGGCACCGGCATCGTCGGCGTGATCCAGCGTTTCGGCAGCATCTACGTCAACGGCGAGCGCATCACTTACGCGAGCGATGTTCCGGTCCGGATCGATGGCGAGGCGGCCACCACCAAGGTCTTGCGCATCGGCCAGCTTGCGCGCGTGGTCGCGACCCGCCAAGCCGACGGCACGCTCGTCACACGCAACATCGCGATCGCAAGCGAGGTCTCCGGCCCGATCGGATCCGTGAAGGGCAACGAGCTGACGGTTCTCGGACAGAAGATCGTCTCGAGCGGCAATGAAAGCCGGCTCCGTGCGGGCACACAGGTGGCGGTCTACGGCTTGCGCCGCAGCGACGGCGTCATCGTCGCAAGCCTGGTCGAGCCGCGGCGCGATGCGACTTCCCGCGTTACGGGGCTGGTCGAGCGCGGACCGGATGGTTTGCACATCGGCGGGCTGAAACTGAACGGCGTCGATCCGCTGCTGGTCGGCCAGCGGGTCCAGATCGAGGGCAGCGCGAGCCAGGGGGCGATGCAGGCCTCGCGCGCGCGGATCGACGATTTTTCGGATCTCGTCGGCGCAAGCCGCCTCTCGATCGAGGCTTATGTGCAGCGTGCCGGCTCGAATCTCCAGCTTGGCTCCGGGCTCATCGCTCATGACGGCTCACGGTTCGGCCCTGCGGCGGGCGAAGCGCGCATGGTGGTCAACGGCGTGTTCGATCGCTCGCGCGGCCTCCAGGTGGATTCGGCTCAGGCGATCGGCCAAGGGCCGGGATCGCCGATGCAGGGGCCCGGTGGTGCCGGCAATCCCAATCGGTCGCCCGGCGGCGGCTCGATCCTGCATCCCAACCGCGGCACGGCCAATCCGGGCAGTGGTCAACCCGGCACGCCAGGTGCGCCTATGCCGGGATCGAACCCGGGCGCGACTCCTGGCTCCGCACCGACTGGCCCCAACGGCCCGTCAGGCCCCGGCGGTCTTGGCTCGCCCGGTGGCGGACCCATGGGGCCCGGCGGCGGAATGGGTGGTGGTGGCTTCGGTGGTCCCGGTGGCGGGATGGGCGGCGGCCGGCGCTAGATAGAGCATGATCCGGAAAAGTGTGCAGCGGTTTTCCCTCGCGACAAACGCGGAACGCGTTTGCGCGGAGATCATGCTCAAACAACAACCTAAAGCGCGATGATGATTCATCCTCATCTCATCGCGCTTTAACGGCCAAGCACGCCAAAAGAGCGGGGTGCGGGCTTAGCCCGCGCTGAGGCGCACGCCGGCGCGCAAGAATTTTTGCGGATCGACAGCCTCGCCGTCGATGCGGGTTTCGTAGTGCAAATGCGGACCGGTCGAACGGCCGGTCGAACCGACGAGCCCGACCACCTGGCCGATCTTCACGATCTCGCCGACCTTGACGTTGATCTCGGAGAGATGGCCGTAGCGCGTCGCAAGTCCATTGCCGTGGTCGACCTCGATCATGCGGCCGTAACCGCCGGACCAGCCGGCCGAGACCACCTTGCCGTTGGCGGTGACGCGAACGGGATCGCCGGTCGCGGCGCGGAAGTCGAGGCCGGTATGCATCGCGGGCCGGCCGAGGAAAGGATCGCTACGCACGCCGAAGCCGGAGGTGAACTCGACCTCGCCGATGACGGGCTTGCGATAGGGCACCAGCGCGAGTGTGCGGTTGAGCCGGTCCATCTCGGCGCGGGTGAGGTTGATGCGATAGAGCTGCTTCTCGAACGGCCCGGCATTGGCGGTTAGCTTGACGGGTACAAAGGGCCCGCCCATGGCGGTGCGCGGCACGGCGGCCTCGAGGCTGGCGAGATTCAGGCCGAGATCGCTGACCACGCCGCGCATCCGCCGCATGCGTGAATCCATGCCTTCCTCGACGGCGCTGAGCGCGGCAACCTGGCGACGCTCGACCTGGTCAAGCGAGGTCTGGAGCCGGACCAGGACGTTGTCGAACCCCTGGTTCTTGGCGAATTGATTGACCGGCGGGGCTGCGACGGTCGGAGCGCGCGATTCAAGGCGCGCTTCGCGATCGGGGGGCGCCACGAAGATCACGGTGTCGCTGATCGGCGACGGCTTTGGTGTGCCCTGCGTCGTGCTCTGGCTCGCGTCGCCGCGCTGCGGAGCCGAACGGGGAAGAGATCCGGTCACGTCGGGCATGGCGCCAAGCGCCGTGGCCCGGGACTCCAGCGCCGTCTGGCGCTTCATGATCTGGTCGAGCTTCTGGTCGAACTGTTCCTGGTCGAGCAGCTGCCGGCTGGTGGTGCGATCGACCTTGGCGCGCAGCTCGGCAATGCGGTCCTCATAGGCGTATTGCATGTCGGCCTGGCGGGCGATCAGCCGGGTCAGGACGTCGTCGCGGAAGGCGAAATAGGTGGCTGTCGCCGCCGACCACAGCCCAAGCAGCACGACGGTGCCGACCACGATCCAGAACACCACGGGCCCGAAGCGGACCTGCTTGCCGGCATGGACGATGGTGTAGGCGTCGTCGGCGGCGGGAAGGGCAATCGCGGCCGCCGCTGCGGCGGCAGGACGGCGATGGAAGGCACGCCCGTGGTCGTGAGGATGATGTTTGGGGTACTGCGAATATTGGGCAGAACTTTTCGACATCGGCACTCCCGCGCCGGTCGGATGAGTCCGTACGGCCTAATTGCCGCAGCAATCTGGGCCGGTCATGGTTAATTTTCCGGAAATGGGAACACTCGAATTTAAAGGACTGGTTAAAGACTTCTTGCCGCCGCCAGCACCTCGTCGGCATGGCCGTCGACGCGAACGTTGCGCCAGACCTTCGCCAGCTTGCCGTCGGCGCCAACCAGCACCGTGGTGCGAAGAATCCCGAGGAAGGTCTTGCCGTACATGGATTTTTTGCCCCAAGCGCCATAGGCCTCCAGCATCTCATGTTTCTCATCCGAGATGAGGGGAACGCCGAGCTTGTGCTTGTCGCGGAACTTCTCCTGGGCCTTTAAAGGATCGGCGGAGATGCCGAGCACGGTGGTGCCGGCCGCGGCGAAGGCATCCGCAAGCCGCGTGAAGTCGATGGCCTCCCTCGTGCAGCCGGGCGTGTCGGCGCGGGGATAGAAGAACAGGACGAGCTTTTGGCCGGCATGGTCCGACAGCGTCACCTCGCCGCCGCCGTCGCGGGGCAGGCGGAAAGCCGGGGCCTTCTGGCCCTCGGTCAAGGCGGGTACAGAAGCGCTTTCGGGCTTGGAGGCCTTTTCAGAAGATTTTAACCGTTTCGATGCGGCCTTATGCGATGCTGCTTTTGGTTTGGTCTTGCTTGATTTGTCTGCTGATGCCCGCTGTGTTTTCGCTGGGCGTGTTTGAGTCGATGCCCCTGGTTTTTGGACTTTCTTTTTAGCCGTCGGACTGCCGGAGGGCGTTTTGGACGATTTCTTTCGGGATTTCTGGGACATACGCCTTCCTTTCGTCGCTTTCGGCGGGTCAACCAAAGCGGTATTGCAGGTCTCGTCTGGTGTGCCGGATTCGCGCCCTCGGCTGGGCAAATTTGACGACGCCGGAGTAAGGTTACAAGGAATTCCACGCACCACCCCACTGCTCGTTGAACCCGCTCCCGGGGCGAAATGACGAACAGCAGGAACATTCGAGGTATGGCGGCAATGCCGGGGCGGGGAGCTTCGATCCCCGTCGACGGCTGCGGTCCCGGCGGCGCTCAATCCTACGACGGGCGCCTGTATCGAGAGGCAATGGCAAGGAATACGTCGCCCCAGGATCACAATCGCGATTTCGATCGGCGCGGCGGCCAACAAGAGTCGCCGGAATGGGACGAGGCCGACTGGGATCCGGATCAGGAAGAGGCGGCGGGCCATCGGGCGCGCCGGCTGTTGTCCCGTTCCAATTCGCGCTTTCGTCGCTTCGGTGACGGGTTTGGGTCGGTCCGGCGGTGGCTGGCGGCTGATCGCTGGTTGAAGCGCCTGGCCATCGTCGTCGGTGCCCTCGTCGTCATCTTCGTCGGCTGTTTCGGCGCGCTGTGGTGGCGGCTCGGCGCCGGTCCCATCAATCTCGACATCGCAACGCCATGGCTGGCGGCAGCGATCGAGGACAATATCGGCCACGGCAACACTGTCGAGGTCGGAGGCACCCAGATCGAGCGGGTCGGCCGAATCCGCATCGCGGTGCGCATCCGCGACATCATCGTCCGCGACCGCGATCACGCCATCGTCGCCAGCGCCCCGAAGGCTGAGGTGAAGCTGTCTGGCGCTGGTCTCCTCATGGGACATCTGCGCGCCGAAAGTCTCAATCTCGTCGATGCTGAACTTGCGATCCGCATCGCGCCCGACGGCACCGTCACGGTGTCCGCCGGCGACACCGCAAAACCGCTCGCGACCGGCGTCGCATCCAAGAGGGACGCGGGCTTGCCGCCGACATTCCCGCGGACCGGGGTCCCGCCGCCGCCTTTCGCGACCGCGCCTGCGAGCCCGGACCAAGCCGAACCCCAGAGCACCGCGCAGAGCGGAATTCTTCAGGGCCTCGACTGGCTCGACAGTTTGAGCATGACCGGCCTCGACGGCCAGAACCTCAACGAGATCGGTCTGAAGAACGGCAATCTGATCGTCGACGATCAGCAGCGCGGCAGCAAATGGACGTTCGAGAACATCAGTCTCAGCCTGCGGCGGCCGAGCCGCGGCGGCGTCGCGCTCAGCCTCGGCGAAGAGGGCGCGCACCCGTGGTCGCTGCGCACCACGATCGGGCCGGCCGAGAACGGCGTGCGCTCGGTCGACATCCGCGCCGACAAGCTCTCGACCTCCAACATCCTGCTGGCGCTGCGGGTGAAGGACCTTACCTATTCCGCCGACCTGCCTCTGACCGGCGAGCTCAAGGGCGAGCTCGGCCGTGACGGCGTGCCGACCTTCTTCCGCGGCAAGATCGCGATCGGCTCCGGCAACATCATCGACACCGACACGCCCGACTACCCGATGGCGATCGACTCGGCCGAGATCAATGTCGAATGGGATTCGAGCCGGCGCGTGCTGGTCGCGCCATTCAAGATTCTCTCGGGTGCCAACCGCGTCACGCTGCTCGCGCATCTGGAGCCGCCGAACGGCAACAGCAACGACTGGCAGCTCGGCTTCAGCGGCGGTTCGATCCTGCTGGGCGGCATCGACAACGAGCCGCCGCTGGTCTTCAACCGCATCGCGATCGGATTCCGCTTCGACACCGACCACAAGCGGCTATTGCTGACACAGGCCGATATCTCCAATGGCGAGATCGGGGTCGCCGGCACCGGCGCCATCGACTATTCGGGCGAGCCGCGGCTGACGCTGGGTTTTGCGGGAACGCCGATGTCGGCCTCCGCGCTGAAGCGGATGTGGCCGACGCTTGTTGTTCCCGAGTTACGCGAATGGGTGATCGAGCGGATCGAGCGCGGCACGCTCCAGCGCATCGAGATCGGCGTCAACTCGCCGGTGAAGAACCTTCCGCGCAAAGGACCTCCAATCCCCGACGACGGCCTCTCGGTCAATATCGTGGCAAGCGGCGTCGCAGTCCGCCCCGTGGACGGCATGCCGGTGGTGCACGACGCCGATCTGAAGGCCCGGGTGACCGGACGCACGGCCACCGTGACAATCGGGCAGGGCATCGCTGACACGCCGGCGGGCCGCAAGATCACGATCTCCGATTTCACCTTCGAGGTGCCGGACATGGCGCCGAAGCCCTCGCCCTCGCGGAGCAAATTCCGCGCTGACGGACCGGTGTCGGCGGCGGCCGAAATCCTGTCCAACGATCGTCTGAGCGATCTGTCGGCAACCTTTGTCGATCCCAACACCAGCAAGGGGACGTTCTCGGCCAACATCGTGCTCGGCCTGCCGGTCAAGGGTGCGCTGACCAGGGCCGACACCAGTTACGCCGTCACAGCCGACCTCAACGGCTTTGCCGCCGACAAGCTGGTGATGAACCAGAAGCTCGAGGCCAACAACCTCAAGATCGTCGCTAATAACCAAGGCTATCAGGTCAAGGGCGACGTCAAGATCAACGGGCAGGCGGCCTCGCTCGACTATCGCAAGCCGACCGAGGGCGATGCGGACGTCAAATTGCAGACCACGCTGGACGATGCGAGCCGCGCGCGTCTCGGATTCGACCTGAGCCCCGCGGTCAGCGGCTCCCTGCCGATCAAGGTCTCGGGCAAGATCGCCGGCGGTGCCGACCAGACGACGAAGCTCGGCGTCGAGGCCGACCTGACCTCGGTCAAGCTCGACAACATCCTTCCCGGCTGGGTCAAGCTGCCCGGCAAATCGGGCAAGGCCAGCTTCAAGGTGGTGCCGACGGCGCAATCGACGCGTTTCGAGGACATCGTCATCGAAGGCGGCGGCGCCTCGATCAAGGGCTCGCTCGAGGTCGACCCGAACGGCGACCTCATGAATGCGAACTTCCCGACCTACTCGCCGTCTGACGGCGACAAGACGTCGTTGAAGGTGGAGCGCGGTCAGGACGGCGTGGTGCGGGGCACCATGCGCGGCGACGTGTTCGACGGCCGCGGCTTCCTGAAGTCGGCGATCTCAGGCAGTTCCAAGGACGATTCCAAGAGCAAGCTGAAGAACGTCGATTTCGACATCGACGTGAAGCTCGGCGCTGTCGCCGGCTTCAACGGTGAAGCGATGCGCAGCGTCGATGCCAAGATGTCGAAGCGCAGCGGCGCCATCAAGGCCTTCACGCTCAGCGGCAAGATCGGCGGCAACACGCCGACGCCGGTCGCGGCGGACCTGCGCGGCGGGCGCGCGCAGGGCGCCCGCGAGGTGATCTATCTCCAGACCAACGACGCCGGCGCCCTGCTGCGCTTCACCGACACCACCAACAAGGTCTTCGGTGGCCAGATGGTGGTGGCGATGGAGCCGCCGACGTCAGAGCCTACGACAAGGGAAGGCCTGATCAATGTGCGCGACTTCGCGGTGAAGGGAATGGATCAGCTCGATCGTGTCGCGGCCGGCGGCCCCAACGGCGCGCAGAGCGGCGTCGCCTTCACGGCGTTGCGCGCGGAATTCACCCGGCAGAACGGCGCGCTCACCGTTCGCGACGGCGTGGTCAAAGGGCCGATGATCGGCGCCACGATCGAGGGCTCGATCGACTATCCCGGCAACCAGGTCTGCATGAGCGGCACCTTCGTCCCGATGTACGGCGTGAACAACATCTTTGGCCAGATCCCGTTGTTCGGCATCTTCCTCGGCAATGGCAACAATGAGGGATTGATCGGCGTCACCTATGAGGTCGTCGGCACGCCGGTCGCCCCGGTGATGCGCGTCAACCCGATCTCGGCGATGGCGCCGGGCCTGTTCCGCAAGATCTTCGAGTTCAATACCGGCAAGCAGAACTCGCCGTTCGACGAGCTGCCGTCGGCGCAGTCCGGCGACAGCCAGACGGGATCAGCAAGGCCGCTGTCCAGCGGTTGCACTCTCGCGCGGCGATAGCGCAAGTCCCGTTTCTATTCTCCTGGGGCTGTCTACATAGAGCGTACGAGCTTGGGGCGCCGAAGTCTGCATAGCGTCATGGCCGGGTTTGTCCCGGCCATCCACGCCTTCTCTCGCAACACCTAGAACGTGGATGCCCGGGACAAGCCCCGGGCATGACGACCTCTCGCGAATACTCAGATGGGCAACCGTCGCGCGGCTTACGCCGCGCGCACGCCGGCGAGGAATGTGCCGACTTCGCCGGAGAGCTGCTCTGCCTGCTTGGAGAGGTCTGACGCAGCCGCGAGCACCATGCCGGCGGCGTTGCCGGTCTCGTTGGCCGCGGTGCTGACGACGCCGATATTGGTGGTGACTTCCTTGGTCGCTTCCGCGGTCTGCGAGACACTGCGGGCGATCTCGGCGGTGGCGGCGCCTTGCTCCTCGATCGCGGCACCGATCGAGGTCGCGATCCGGCTCACTTCTTCGATCGTGGCGGTGATGCCGCCGATGGCGTCCACCGCCTCCTTGGTCGCGCCCTGGATCTGGGCGATCTTGTCGCCGATCTCGCGGGTCGCTTCCGCGGTCTGGCTGGCGAGCGACTTCACTTCGGAGGCGACGACGGCGAAGCCGCGGCCGGCTTCACCCGCGCGCGCGGCCTCGATGGTGGCGTTGAGCGCGAGCAAATTGGTCTGCGCCGCGATGCTCGAGATCAGCTCGGCGACGTGTTCGATCTGCTGGGCGCCGTCGGAGAGCGCACGGACGATAGTGTCGGTGCGGCGTGCGCTGTCGACCGCACGTCCCGTGACCTCGGCGGACTGCGCCACCTGACGGCTGATCTCGGTGATGGAGGAGGAGAGCTCTTCGGCGGCGGCCGCGACGGTCTGGACCCGCTGGCTGGCCTCAGTGGCGGCCGAGCCGACCACAGCGGCGCGCTGGTTGGTGCCCTCGGCGGTGGACGACATCGACTTGGCGGTGGTCTCCAGCTCACCCGAGCCCGAGGCCATCAGGCCGACGAGCTGGCCGACGGAGGCGTCGAAGCGGTCGGCCAGCGCGATCAGGGCGTCGCGCTTTTCCTGCTCGCTGCGTGTCTTGGTGGCGACCTGCTCGGCCTCCAGCATGCGCGCCGTCAAGGCGGTCCGCCGCAGCACTTCGAGCGTCTCGGCCATGCGGCCGATCTCGTCGCCGCGGCCGGTCTCCTCGACCGGCTTGTCGATGGCGCCTTCGGAAATCTCCTGCATGCGGTTCTTCTGGCGGTCGAGCGCACCGAGCACGTCGCGGGCGATCAGCCAGGACAGTGCGGCCATCAGCAGCATCAGGCCGATGCCGATGGCGCCGAGCTCCAGCGTCAACGCGCGCACGTCGGCATCGATGTCGTCGACATAGAGGCCGTAGCTGATCGTCGCGTTCCAGGGCGCGAACTTGCGCGTGAAAACGGTCTTGCGGACGGGCTCGGTCTGGCCGGGGCGGGGATACAAATAGGAGGTTACGCCGCCCTGAGCGGTCTGGTTGCCGGCACTTATGATCGCATCGGCGATGAGGATGCCGTTGGAGTCCTTCGCGCCCGTGATCTTGCCTTCGAGCTGCTGGTTCGCGCCGTTGACCAGGATCGAGGTGTCGGCGTTATAGACCACGGGATAGCCTTGGCCGCCGTTGAAGCTCATGCGGCGGCCGCGCAGATGGAACTGGACCTTCGCTTCAGCCTGGGTCAGCTTGCCTGCGCCGACGTCCTCTTCAAGTGATTGGGCGAGGTTGTAGAGCATATCGACCGCGGTCCGCATCTGCTGGACGCGGTCTTCCAGCATGCGGCTCTTGCTGAGGACGGACGACACCCCGATGATGGCCGTAACCGTGAGTGCCGCGAGACAGACCATGCTGGCGAGCTTGTTGCGGATCTTCAGATGACTCAGCAGCTTCATCACGGCCTCGGCGGAATGGTTATTATTGCTCGCCTCGGTAGCATGAAGTTCTTACCAATCATGAATAGACGCGTGCGACGTGCTGCCGCGCGCAGCATCCGCAGCCTGTGCGCAAGCGTGCAGGCAAATGGCCGCGTGCCGGCCCGCGCCCGTTCACGCATCGGAGAAGAATGATCTTGGATCTTCGTGGGGACCCAGCCTGGCCGGAGCGGCAATGAACCGATTCGTTCATCGCATCATCATGTCCGTGCTGCTCGTAGCGGTGCTCGCCATCATCTGGAATGTGCTGGGAGCACGCTGAGCCGGCACCGGCAAAGCTGCCGGTGCCATCTTACTTGTGCGTTGAGTGCGAGCGCGTCAGCGCCGCGCGAAAGCGCCACCCGCCGCGTCGCTCTCCTTGCCAATCAGCGCATCGACACTGACCGAGCCGCCACCGGCTGCCGAGAGGTAAAGGCAGGCGAAGCAGAACAGGATCGCCGCGGTGCCGCCGTTGAGCAGCGGCAGGAGCACCGGCGTGCCGGTCTTGAGCACGTGGCCCATGAAGTAAGCGAAGGCCATTTCACCCGCCAGGATGAAGGCCGTGAGCCGGGTGAACAGGCCAAGCATCAGGGTGGCGCCGAGCACCAGCTCGAGCGTGCCGGCCGCGTAGATCAGCGGCGGAATGTCGGCGAAGTAGGGCAGCACCGGAAACTTGAACAGCTTGGCGACGCCGTACTGGAACAGCAGGAGTCCGGTGATGAAGCGAAATAGACTCAGCAGAGCCGGTTGATAGCGAGAGAGATAGTTGAAGTTCATGGTTTGCGCCCTTCCATCCAATTCCCAAGCGACTTGGATCGCATTCGGTTCCACCCCGCAAGCCGCGCCGGGTCAATTCGCGCTGACATTTTTGTCATGTCCGACAAAACACCGCAGGCAGGGATTTCAGCCCCGCCGACTCGCATTTTTTGCGTGTGTTTGCGTTGCGCTCGTCCGTAATTTCACGGTGGCGCGAAGGGTTGTAGGTTACCTCGGACACACCTACCGCCGCAAGGCGGGGACAACCAGGAATGGAATCATCCCGAGTACCACGCTCGCAAGCGCGAAGACGAGCAGCGCGTTGTAGCCGCGGGTCGCGTCGTGGATCAGGCCACCGCTCCAAGAGCCGAACGCCGAGCCCAGCCCGCTGCCAATCGAGATGGTGCCGTAGATGGTCCCGACTCGCTTGCCCCCAAAGATCTTCATCGCGGTCGCCGTGATCAGCGGCCCGCGCGAGCCCATCATGCTGCCGAAGCAGACGACGAAGCCGGTGAGCAGGATGAGGTTTGGAGAATACTGCAACAGCCAGAGCAGGGCGATGCCGAGGATCGAGATCGCGTAGCTCAGCAGCACCGACGGCCGGCGCCCGATCATCCCGTCGAGCGCGGAGACGCCGAGCATGCCGAACACCAGCACGACGCCGGAAAAGCCCCAGGCGGTCGCGGCCTGGAGCGGCGGGAAGCCCGCGTCGATCAGATAGGCCACGATCTGCGCGGCGATCGCATACATTCCGACGGCGGTGAAGAAGAAGGTCGAGAACAGCGCCCAGAAGGCGTGGTGGCGCATCGCGCTCGGCAGCGTCCAGCCGTGATCGACGAAATCCGGATCGGTCTTCTTCGCGACATGCGGCGAGCCCGAGGCGAACAGCCGCCATGGCAGGAGCATGAGGGGCACCAGCAGGACGAGCGCGGCGAAGCCGAACAGCTGGTAGGTTTCGCGCCAGCCGAGATGATCGATCAAAAGCTGCGAGGCCGGCAGCAGCGCCAGCACGCCGCCGCCCATGGCGGAATAGACCACCGCCATCGCGGCCGGCAGCCGCGGCCCGAACCAGCGGCCGAGCAGGATCGAATTCGGCACGTTGCCGATGAAGGCGACGCCGATGCCGACGCACAATCCGATCGAGAGCTGGAATTGCCAGAGCGACTGCGCGCGGCCTGCAATCAGGAAGGCCGAGCCGAGCAGCAAGAGGCCGAGCGCATAGACGATGCGCGGTCCGGAATGATCGAACAGGCGCCCGACCAGCGGCGCGGTCAGTCCGCTGACGAGCCAGGTCAGCGAATAGATCGAGACGACCTGCGCGCGATCCCAGCCGAAGTTTTCCGAGATCGGTTTGAGAAAGACGGTGAAGCTCTCGCTGAGGCCACGGCCAAGCACGGCGAGCGTGAAGCACAGCGCGAGCACCACGAGCGCGGTGCGCACGACGCCCAGCGGCGTCGCCGTTACGCGTTCCTTGGTCGCTTCCTTGGACTGTTCCTTGGGCGTGTTCTGGTCCATCGCCGGTCAGGGAGCGCGCTTCGGCGCGCCCTGACAAGCAGCGAAAAGCTCATACGCCTATGCAGGCTTGATAAGGATATGCTTCTTCTTGCCGAACGACAGTTTGATCACACCTTCCGGCGTCAGATTGGTCGCTGACAGCGCCATCTTCTCGTCGGTGACGGGTTCGTCGTTGACGCGCAGGCCGCCGCCCTTGATCTGGCGCCGTGCCTCGCCATTGGAGGCGACAAGGCCGGCCTTGACGAAGGCGTTGAGCACACCGATGCCGGCGTCCAGCTCGCCGCGCGGAATTTCCACCGTGGGCAGGCTCTCGGCCAGCGCGCCTTCCTCGAAGGTGCGCCGTGCGGTTTCGGCCGCATCGTTGGCGGCATCGCGGCCGTGCAGCAGCGCGGTCGCCTCGGTGGCGAGCACCTTCTTGGCCTCGTTGATCTCCGAGCCCGCGAGCGCCTCAAGCTTCCGGATCTCGCTCATCGGCAGTGTCGTGAACAGCTTCAGGAATTTGCCGACGTCGGCGTCCTCGGTGTTGCGCCAGTACTGCCAGAAATCATACGGCGAGAACTGGTCGGCGTTGAGCCAGACCGCGCCTTGCGCGGTCTTGCCCATCTTGGCGCCTGACGCCGTCGTCAGCAGTGGCGTCGTCAGCGCGAACAGCTGATGCGTGCCCATGCGGCGGCCGAGATCGACGCCCATGATGATGTTGCCCCACTGGTCCGAGCCGCCCATCTGCAAGTGGCAGCCGGTGCGCCTGGCGAGCTCGACGAAGTCGTAGGCCTGGCAGACCATGTAGTTGAACTCGATGAAGCTCATCTCATGTTCGCGCTCGAGCCGCAGCCGTACGGAGTCCATGGTGAGCATGCGGTTGACCGAGAAGTGCCGGCCGACGTCGCGCAGCATCTCGATCCAGTTGAGCTTGGTCAGCCACTCGGCATTGTCGAGCATGATGGCGTCGCTCTTGCCATCGCCATAGCGCAGCACTTTTGCGAACACGCCGCGGATCGAAGCCTTGTTCGCTTCGATCTCGGCGACGGTGCGGATCGCGCGCGTCTCGTCCTTGCCGGAGGGATCGCCGACCATGGTGGTGCCGCCGCCCATCAGCGTGATCGGCTTGTTGCCGGACTGCTGAAACCAGTGCAGCAGCATCATGGTCAGATAGTTGCCGATATGCAGCGAGGGGGCGGTGCAATCGTAGCCGACATAGGCGATCGCCTCGCCCTTGGCGGCGAGCGCATCCAGCCCCTCGAAATCGGAGCATTGGTGGATGAATCCACGTTCCTTTAGGGTATTGAGGAAATCCGATTTAAATGCAGTCATCTGTCGGCATGCCTGATCATTCTTATTTTACGGTCATTGCGGCAAGTTTCGGAACCCGCGCCACCCGGACTGCCGCAAAAATGCGCGCTGTGGCATTATAAGATGTACTTGTTTGATACAAGTCGGGCGTCGGGGCAGGGACGTCGAGGCTGACCCAAGATGATGTTGACGGCACTCGGTTTGATGAGCGGCACCTCGCTTGACGGCGTGGACGTCGCGCTGATCGAAACCGACGGAAAGCAGGTGAAGGCGTTCGGCCCATCCGGCTACCGGCCCTACAGCCCGGCCGAGCGCAATTTGCTGCGCCTGGCGCTCAGCGAGGCCGTGCACCTGCCACAGCGCGATGCCCGGCCGGGGATTTTGGCCGAGGCCGAGCGCGCGGTGACGCTGGCGCATGCCGAGGCGGTGGCCGCGTTCATCGCCCAGAACCGCATGAGGCCGGAGGACATCGACATCGTCGGCTTCCATGGCCAGACCGTGCTGCACCGCCCCGAGAGGCGGCTGACGGTGCAGATCGGCGATGCGCCGGCGCTTGCGAAAGCGATCCATATCCCCGTGATGCATGATTTCCGCGCCGCCGACGTCGCGGCCGGCGGGCAGGGCGCGCCCTTCGTGCCGGTCTACCACCGGGCGCTCGCCCATTCGCTGGAGCGCGAAGGGCCGATCGTCGTGGTCAATATCGGCGGCGTCTCCAACATCACCTATATCGACGGCAACGACACGCTGATCGCCTGCGACACCGGCCCCGGCAACGCCCTGCTCGACGATTTCATGTACCGCACCATGAACCAGGCGTTCGACGCGGAAGGCAAATTCGCCGCGCTCGGAAAGGTCGACGAGGCCTGGATTGCGCGGGCGCTGGAGTTGCCGTTCTTCGCAGCTCCGCCGCCGAAATCGCTCGACCGTAACGATTTTGCCGCGCTGAAGCTCGGCGAGGTGCCGCCGGCCGATGGTGCTGCGACGCTGACCGCCTTCACCGCGGCGGCGATCGCCCGCATCATTTCGCTGTTGCCGCGGCGGCCGCGGAGCTGGATCGTCTGCGGCGGCGGGGCGCGCAATCTCACCATGCTGCGCATGCTCCGGGAGCGGGTGGGATCGGCGACCGTGGAAGCCGCCGAGGTGCTCGGTTGGGCCTCCGACGCCATCGAGGCGCAGGCCTTCGGCTTCCTCGCCGCGCGTGGCCTGAAGGGTCTGCCGCTGTCCTATCCGGCCACCACCGGCGTGCCGATGCCGATGACGGGCGGGGTGATCGCGCGGCCCTGATCTCACATGCGGTTGATGCAGATGCATCGATCTTGACGTGTTCATGCAATTGCATCTATCTTCGGTGCAGTTGTATCCAGCAGCCGGGATCGTCGCCATGACCGCTTCGCTCAAACTGATCAGCCACAAGCTTTGCCCTTACGTTCAGCGCGCGGTGATCGCGCTCAACGAGAAGGGCGTGCCGTTCGAACGGATCGACATCGATCTGGCCAATAAGCCCGACTGGTTCCTCAAGCTCTCGCCGCTCGGCAAGGTGCCGGTGCTGGTGGTGACGACTGACAAGGGCGAGGTCGCGCTGTTCGAGAGCAACGTGATCTGCGAGTACATTGAGGAGACTCAGGCGGGCGCGAAGCTGCATCCTGCCGATGCGCTGACGCGCGCCGAGCACCGCGCCTGGATGGAGTTCGGCTCGGCGATCCTCGGCGATCTCTGGGGACTGGAGACCACGACTGACCCGTCGACGTTCGAAAGCAAGCGCAAGGCGCTCGTCGCGAAGTTCGCGCGGGTCGAGGCCGCGCTAAGCGCAGGCCCATTCTTCGACGGCGATGCGTTCAGCCTGGTTGACGCCGTGTTCGCGCCAATCTTTCGCTATTTCGACGTGTTCGACGAACTGACCGAGCTCGGCATCTTGAGGGATTTGCCGAAGGTGCGGGCGTGGCGATTGGTGCTTGCAAAGCGTCCAAGCGTGCGGTCGGCGGTCGGCGCGGACTATCCGCAATTGCTGCGCGCCTTCCTCGTGCGTCACGACGCGCATCTGCTCAAGCTCGCCGCCTGAGCCAAGCAGATGGCGCCTTCCTTGGCCTAGCTGATGCTTGTGATCGCAGGCGCCCTCAAGCTCGTCTGAGCAGCGCCTTAGCGCACGTTGGCCAGGCGCATGTCGAGATAGCCGGTGATGGTTTCCATCAGCGGCTCGAGCTTGGCGTCGAAGAAGTGGTTGGCGCCAGGGATGACCTGCTGGTCGATCACGATGCCCTTCTGCGTCTTCAGCTTCTCGACCAGCGTGTTGACGTCCTTCGGCGGCACCACCGCATCCTTCTCGCCATGCACGATCAGGCCTGAAGACGGGCAGGGCGCGAGGAAGGAGAAGTCGTAGAGGTTGGCGGGCGGCGCGATCGAGATGAAGCCTTCGACCTCCGGGCGGCGCATCAAAAGCTGCATGCCAATCCAGGCGCCGAAGGAGAAGCCGGCGACCCAGCAGGCGCGCGCCTCGGGATTGATGGTCTGCGCCCAGTCAAGCGCGGAGGCCGCGTCAGACAATTCACCGGTGCCGTGATCGAACGAGCCCTGGCTGCGGCCGACGCCGCGGAAATTGAAACGCAGCACGGAGAAGCCGCGATGCGCGAAGGCGTAGTAGCACTGGTACACGATTTGATGGTTCATCGTGCCGTGAAACTGCGGATGCGGATGCAGGATCATCGCGATCGGCGCATTCTTCTGCTTGGCCGGATGGTAGCGGCCTTCGAGGCGGCCAGCAGGGCCGGTGAAAATAACTTCAGGCATGGATGATCTCTTGATTGATTCCTTGAAGACGTTCCTCAGCAATCAACCGATTGTGCGGACTTCATCGGCTGTTGTGCCGACCAAGCCGCGAATGGAAGGTTGGAGCGGCGCCCTCGGATGATGCGCGAGCGGCGCGCGGCGAACTGACGCGCGCGTTCTAACATGAGGCGAGGGTCAAAAAGCAAGCATCTTGAACATCCCGTAATCGGCTCAAGGTGTTAGCCAGACATCGCGGGTCATGAACGGCGCCGCGCCACCCGGACGGGTACCGCCCGGTCGGCGCGTCGTGCAACCAATTGGAATCACGATGATTTGTCAGCCGGACGATCTCGGCCCGAGTCACTCCGATGTCGTGCGATCGCCCAGCGCGACGACCGAAGACCGGTAGCGCCGGCTCCCCTGAAGCGCTTGGCCGCTGTCAAAGGTGAGCTCGAAATCGCCCGACGGCTTGAGGTCGACGCCGCTCACCCGATCGAGATTGGCTAGCCTGGTGCGGTGAACGCGGACAATGTGGAATCGCGATAACTCGGCCTCGGCCGCCGCCAGCGTCCCCCGGATCAGGTGTTGGGTGCCGTCGGCGAGGCAGTATTCAATGTAGTTGCCGGCCGACGCGACCCATAGAATTTCGCGCGGCGCCACCCGAATGCGGCTTGCGCCATCACGCAGCCAGATCACGTCGGGGGCGGCCGACTGCTGCGGAGCCGCAGATCGGTTCTGGCCGGTCGCTGAAGCCCGCTTCAGGTCACGCCGGCTGTCGAACAACCAGACAGTGGCGCCGATCAGTAAGCAGGTCACGGCATCCTTGCGAAACTCGTACAGCACCGTCGCGAAAGAGAGGTGGAAGTCGTAATAGCCTCCGGCGAGCCAGACTGCGAGTTTCCGGATCCAGACCATCCCGATGATGTGGAAGGTCGAGAACCCCACCAGCGCGCTCGCTCCGATACCGGCTCTTATGGCGAGACCCGGTGTCTGGCGCACCCACCGGACGGCCAACAGCAGGAGTGGAACCGTCAGCAGGATGACAGTGACGCTCGACATCTCCCAAAACAGACGCCGGCCGAGATCGTAGCTCTCGCCGCGCCAAGTGGCGTCTTGCGCGGCGGATAGTCCGTTCACGATTCCGGTCGCGAGCGAGACGGCTGCAATCGCGCCAAAAATCGCCCAATCGCTGCCGCTGATCCCGCGAAGTCCGCCATTCGTCCCAGCCGGCAGCGTCTCGTCCCCTGCTGTCCGGTCCTGATCCCAAACCGGCTCGACGCGCTCCGTTTCGCGGGCATTTTGGGTGTCAGCCATGGCCAAAGAACCGTGCTTGGCGTCCCGTCAAGGAGCAGGAAACCATGTCGACGTCAGACAAATACTCGACCTCGGAACGGCGCATCGATCTCGACTGGGTGCGGATTGGAGCCTTCGGGCTGCTGATCTTCTACCACGTCGGCATGCTCTACGTGTCCTGGGGGTTTCACATCAAGAGTGTGTACAGCCTGACCTGGCTTGAGCCACTGATGCTGTTCCTCAATCCGTGGCGGCTCTCACTCTTGTTTCTGGTTTCCGGTGTCGCCACCCGTTTCATGCTCGGCAAGTACCGGCTCGACTCGTTCGTACGCGCGCGATCGGCAAGGCTGCTTGTCCCCCTTATCTTCGGCATGTTTGTGATCGTGCCGCTGCAGTCCTATGAACAGATCGTCGAGAGTCTTGGCTATCCCGCGGGCTTCACGGACTTTTACCTGCGCCATTACCTTGCTTTCGGGTCGCAGTTTTGTCCGAGCCCCTGTATCGTGCTGCCGACCTGGAACCACCTCTGGTTCGTTGTCTATCTATGGGCCTACACATTGGCGTTGGTCGTCGTACTGGCGCTTTGGCCGTTCCTCGCCGATTGGCTGGATCGGAATCTTGCTTCTGTGCTTGCCGGACCTGGGCTCCTGATCCTGCCGTGCCTGCTGTTTGCGGCCGGGCGCGTGTTCCTGTTTCCGGTCTTTCCGTCCACGCATGCGCTGTTCGGCGACTGGTACAACCATGCGGACTATGCGACGGCCTTCCTGATCGGCTTCCTGCTCGCGAGACGGGGAGACATCTGGTGCGACGTCGAGCGCAGGCGTTGGACGGCGCTGATGGCCGCGACCGCTTGCTTCATCGCCTTTATGCTGGTTCGCGCCGGTCTGTTCGCGCCGTCGCCGGTTCTGAGATGGTTCGCCGGAACGGTCTATGGCAGCTATCAGTGGCTTGGGATGGTCGCGGTGCTTGGTTTCGCGCGGCGCCACTTTACGGCGGACGGACCGGTGCGCCGCTATTTCACAGATGCGATCTTTCCCTATTACATCGTGCATCAGACCGCGATCATCATGATTGCGCACGGCTTGCGCGGCAGCGGCCTCTCGGCCGGAGTAGAGGCCTGCATTGTGATCGCGGGCACGGTGCTCACATGTGTGGTCACCTACGAGATCGTGCGGCGGATCGACTGGCTGCGGCCCTTGTTCGGATTGCGCAGGGAGGCATCAACGCCCGCCAAGCCGATCCCGCAACCGGCCTGATGCGCCGCGGTTCCAAGTTGCCCGGTGGCAAAAGGTGGTAAGAGGGCGGCATGCCGAGCCGCGTCTATCTCGACTGGAATGCGACCACGCCGCTCCGGACCGAAGCCCGGACGGCGATGCTCGCCGCCTGGGACCTGGTCGGCAATCCGTCTTCGGTCCATGCCGAAGGGCGGGAGGCGCGGCGGCTGGTCGAGGAAGCGCGTGCTGCGCTTGCGGCAGCAGTGGGCGCGCTGCCACGGAACGTCGTCTTCACTTCCGCCGGAACCGAGGCCAATGCGCTGGCGCTGTCGCCCGGCCTGCGAGGTTCCTCCGGCGGACCGGTAGAACGGCTTTTGGTCTCCGCGATCGAGCACGCCTCAGTGCTCGCCGGCGGCCGGTTCCAGGCCGATGCGATTGGTCAGATCCGGGTCACAGGCTCAGGCGTCGTCGATCACGACCATCTCAGGGCGCTGCTCGACGACGGCCCGCCGGCGCTGGTCTCCATCATGGCGGCCAACAACGAGACCGGCGCAGTCCAGCCGGTCGCAGAGGCGGCCCGGATCGTTCACGAGGCTGGCGGCCTGCTGCATGTCGACGCGATCCAGGCATTGGGAAAAATCCCATTCGATATCAAGACCGCGGGAGCGGACCTTGCGACCTTTTCTGCGCACAAGATCGGTGGCCCCAAGGGAATCGGTGCGCTGGTCGTGGCGGAGGGGCTTGCCGGTCTGCAACCGGTGCTGCGGGGCGGCGGACAGGAGCTCGGCCGGCGGGCGGGAACCGAGAGTGTCGCGGGCATCGCCGGTTTTGGCGCGGCGGCGAAAGCGGCGCTTCAGGCTCTGCCGGAGGATGCGGAGCGGATGGCAACCCTCAGAGATCGCTTGGAAAATGGTATCCGCGCAATCGCCGGCGCGACGATCTTCTCGGATGGCACAAAGCGGTTGCCTAATACCGTTCTCTTCACCGCGCCGGGGCTGAAGGCCGAGACCGCCGTGATCGGCTTCGACCTCGAAGGGGTCGCGGTTTCCTCCGGCTCGGCGTGTTCCTCGGGGAAAGTCCAGCCGTCCCACGTGCTGTCGGCAATGGGGTATGATCCCACAGTCGCCCAGGGAGCGGTGCGTCTCAGTCTGGGCTGGTCCACGGGACCAGAGGACATCAATGTGGCGTTAGAGGCTTGGCGAAAGCTCGGTAATAACCTACTTAAGGGCTAAGCGACGAAACACAGCTTGAATGGTTCTAAGCGCGTGCTTTCCGCCAAGAAACATCGTAATAGTCGACCGAGTTTGATCCACCGCGGTCCTTGAAACCGCGAGCGGAGGATGGAATGCCAGCCGTACAAGAGACGGTCGAGCGCGTGAAGCGTATCGACGTCGACCAATATCGTTATGGGTTTGAGACCCTGATCGAGTCCGACAAGGCCCCCAAGGGGCTGTCGGAAGAGACCGTCAAGTTCATCTCTGAGAAGAAGAACGAGCCCGCCTGGATGCTCCAGTGGCGGCTTGAGGCCTATCGGCGCTGGCTGACCATGACCGAGCCGACCTGGGCGCGCGTCGACTATCCCAAGATCGACTTCCAGGATCTCTACTATTACGCGGCGCCGAAGCCGAAGAAGACGATCACCTCGCTCGACGAGATCGATCCCGAGATCCTCAAGACCTACGAGAAGCTCGGCATTCCCCTGCGCGAAGTCGCGATGCTGGAAGGCGTCGAGCCCAAGCCCGGCGAGGAAGACCCGGCCCAGCGCAAGATCGCCGTCGACGCAGTCTTCGATTCGGTCTCGGTTGCGACCACGTTCAAGGCAGAGCTGAAGAAGGCCGGCGTGATCTTCATGCCGATCTCGGAGGCGATCCGCGAGCATCCGGAGCTGGTGCAGAAGTATCTCGGCTCCGTGGTGCCGACCTCCGACAATTTCTACGCGACGCTGAACTCGGCGGTGTTCTCGGACGGCTCGTTCGTCTACGTGCCGCCGGGCGTGCGCTGCCCGATGGAGCTGTCGACCTATTTCCGCATCAACGAGCGCAACACCGGCCAGTTCGAGCGCACGCTGATCATCGCCGACAAGGGCTCGTACGTCAGCTATCTCGAAGGCTGCACCGCGCCGCAGCGCGACGAGAACCAGTTGCATGCCGCCGTGGTCGAGCTCGTCGCGCACGATGACGCCGAGATCAAATATTCGACGGTGCAGAACTGGTATCCCGGCAATTCGGAAGGCAAGGGCGGCATCTACAATTTCGTCACCAAGCGTGGCGACTGCCGCGGCGCCCACTCCAAGATCTCCTGGACCCAGGTCGAGACCGGTTCGGCCATCACCTGGAAGTATCCGAGCTGCATTCTGCGCGGCGACAATTCGCGCGGCGAGTTCTACTCGATCGCGATCTCGAACGGCTATCAGCAGGTCGACAGCGGCACCAAGATGATCCATCTCGGCAAGAACACGTCGAGCCGGATCATCTCCAAGGGCATTGCGGCCGGCAAGTCGCAGAACACCTATCGTGGGCTCGTGACGGCGCATCGCAAGGCGACCGGCGCGCGTAACTTCACCGCCTGTGACTCCTTGTTGATCGGCGACAAATGCGGCGCGCACACCGTGCCGTACATCGAGGCCAAGAACTCCTCGGCGACGTTCGAGCACGAGGCGACGACCTCAAAAATCTCCGAGGACGTGCTGTTCTACTGCGTCCAGCGCGGCCTTTCGCAGGAAGAAGCCGTCGGCCTCGTCGTCAACGGTTTCGTCAAGGACGTGCTTCAGCAGCTCCCGATGGAGTTCGCGGTGGAAGCGCAGAAGCTAATCTCGATCTCGCTCGAAGGATCGGTCGGATAATTCGGACATCATCCTGAGGAGGCCGCGGAAAGCGGCCGTCTCGAAGGATGGACGCCGGAATGATTGTTGGCCTTATCCTTCGAGACGCGCCTATGGCGCTCCCTGGGACGAGGGGATAGATGGAACAAGATGATGGCTTTGCTTGAAGTGAAAGACCTGAAGGTTCGTGTCGAGGAGCGTGAGATCCTTCATGGGCTGACGCTGACCGTGAACGAGGGGCAGGTGCATGCGATCATGGGGCCGAACGGCTCCGGCAAGTCGACGCTCTCCCACGTCATCGCCGGCAAGCCTGGCTACGAGGTCACCGGCGGCCAGATCCTGTTCAAGGGTGAGGACCTCCTCGAGATGGACCCGGACGAGCGCGCCGCGAAGGGCGTGTTCCTGGCGTTCCAGTATCCGGTCGAGATTCCCGGCGTCGCCACCATGACCTTCCTGCGCACTGCGCTCAACGCGCAGCGCAAGGCGCGCGGTGAGAGCGAATATTCGACGCCGGACTTTCTCAAGAAGGTCCGCGAAGTCACGAAGTCGCTGAACATCCCGCAGGACATGCTCAAGCGCGGCGTCAATGTCGGCTTCTCCGGCGGCGAGAAGAAGCGCAACGAGGTGCTCCAGATGGCGCTGTTCGAGCCGAGCCTGTGCATCCTCGACGAGATGGATTCCGGCCTCGACATCGACGCGCTGCGCATCGCGGCCGACGGCGTCAACGCGCTGCGCTCGCCCAAGCGGGCGATGGTCGTGATCACCCACTATCAGCGGCTGCTCAACTACATCGTGCCCGACGTCGTGCACGTGATGTCGAAGGGCCGCGTCGTGAAGAGCGGCGGCAAGGAGCTGGCGCTGGAGCTGGAAGCATCCGGCTACGCCCAGTTCGAGGACGCCGCGTAAGGATTGTTTGTGATGAACGTTGCTGTGGCAAAGACCGGGAATGGCCGCGCGGTGAGCGATCTGTTCGCCAGCGCCGAAGGCCGGCTGCCGGGTTCGCCGGGGGTGATCGCGGTACGCCGCGAGGCGTTCGAGACCTACGAGCGTCTCGGCCTGCCGCACCGCCGGATCGAGGAATGGAAATACACCGACCTGCGCGCGCTGGTCGGCGAGGTGCTGCCGCTGGTCGCTGCGCCAGATGCGGCCGCGCTGTCGCGCGCGGCAGAAGCTGTGAAGGCAAATGCGATCGAGGGCGCCCGCAAGCTGGTGCTGGTCGATGGCGTGTTCGCGGCTGATCTCTCCGACGGGAAGGCGCTCGCCTCCGAGGTGGGCTTCAAGACGTTGCGGGCGACGCTGGAGAAGGATGCCGGGCTTCTGAAGACGGCGGCCACTGATGCCGTGATCTCGCTGAACGCGGCGATGGCGACCGACGGCGTCGTGCTGTCGATTGCCGACGGCTCGCAGCTGTCGGCGCCGATCCAGATCATTCATGTCGCGACCGCGGCCTCGGCGTCGGCCTTCACCCGCTCGCAGGTCGCGATCGGGAAGGGTGTTCGCGCCACGATCATCGAGAGTTTTGTGTCGGCCGGTGCCAAGTCCTACCAGGTCAACGACGCCGTGCTTGTGACGGTCGGCGATAACGCCGATGTCGCGCACATCCGCCTGATGGACGATGCGCCTGACGCGGTGAACATCACTTCGCAATTCGTCACCGTCGGCGCCAACACCAAGGTTAACTTCTTCAATATGACAACCGGCGCCGCCGTCAGCCGGCTCCAGGGCTTCATCACGTTTGCAGGCGAGGGCAGCGAGCTCTCGATCAATGGCGTAAACCTCTTGCAGAAGACCGAGCATGGCGACACCACGCTGGTCGTCGACCATGCCGTGCCGAACTGCGTCAGCCGCGAGATATTCCGCGCGGTGATCGACGATCGCGCCCATTCGGTGTTCCAGGGCCGCATCATCGTTCGTCCCGACGCGCAGAAGACCGATGGCAAGATGATGATTCGCGCGCTACTGCTCTCCGACGAAGCGGAAGCCGACAACAAGCCCGAGCTCGAGATCTTTGCCGACGACGTCTCCTGCGGCCACGGCGCCACCGCCGGCGCGCTCGACGACAACCTGTTGTTCTATCTGAAGGCGCGCGGCCTGCCGGAGAAGCAGGCCCAGGCACTGCTGATCCAGGCCTTCGTCGGCGAGGCAATCGAGCAGATCGCCGATGATGACTTGCGTGAACACGTGATCGGCATTGCCGAGCGCTGGCTGGAGCGGCGGTCATGAGCACGCATCCGGCGGTTTCTAACGGCTCCTACGACGTCGCGCGCGTGCGCCAGGATTTTCCGGCGCTGGCCATGCAGGTCTACGGCAAGCCGCTGGTCTATCTCGACAACGCGGCCTCGGCGCAGAAGCCGCAGTCGGTGCTCGACCGCATGACGCAGGCCTACACGTCCGAATACGCCAACGTGCATCGCGGCCTGCATTATCTCGCTAACGCCGCGACCGAAGCCTATGAGGGCGGCCGCACCAAGGTGGCGCAGTTTATCAATGCCCCCCGCACCGAGGAAGTGATCTTCACCCGCAACGCGACGGAGGCGATCAACCTCGTCGCCTCGTCCTGGGGCGAACCGAACATCAAAGCCGGCGATGAGATCGTCATCTCGATCATGGAGCATCACTCCAACATCGTGCCATGGCACTTCTTGCGGGAACGCCATGGCGCCGTGATCAAATGGGCGCCGGTCGACGACGAGGGCAACTTCCTCATCGACGAGTTCGAGAAGCTCTTGACCGCGAAGACCAAGCTGGTCGCGATCACGCAGATGTCGAATGCGCTCGGCACTATCGTGCCGGTCAAGGATGTCGTGAAGATCGCTCACGCCCGCGGCATTCCTGTGCTGGTCGACGGCAGCCAGGGCGCGGTGCATCTGCCGATTGACGTCCAGGACATCGGCTGCGACTTCTACGTCTTCACCGGCCACAAGGTCTATGGTCCCACCGGCATCGGCGTGCTCTGGGCCAAGTACGACCACCTCGTCGCGATGCGCCCCTACAATGGCGGCGGCGAGATGATCCGCGAGGTCTCGCGCGATGTGGTCACCTATGGCGATCCCCCGCACAAGTTCGAGGCGGGCACGCCGGCAATCGTCGAGGCGGTCGGCATCGGCGCCGCCATCGACTACGTCAATTCGATCGGCAAGGAGCGTATCGCCGCGCACGAGCACGATCTCGTCACATACGCCCAGGACCGCCTGCGCGAGATCAACTCGCTGCGGCTGATCGGCACCGCCCGCGGCAAGGGCCCGGTGATCTCCTTCGAGCTCAAGGGCGCGCATGCCCACGATGTCGCCACCGTGATCGACCGCCAGGGCATCGCGGTGCGCGCCGGCACCCATTGCGTGATGCCGCTTTTAGAGCGGTTCAACGTGACCGCCACATGCCGGGCGTCGTTCGGCATGTATAATACGCGGGAAGAAGTCGATCATCTGGTTCAGGCGCTTTTGAAGGCGCGGGATTTGTTCGCATGAGTGACACGGCCGAAGTCAAAGCCAATCCGATGGAAACCCAGTCGGCGCTGCCGCCGGAGGAGACCGAGCGTCTCACCACCGAGATCATCGCCGGGCTCAAGACCGTGTTCGACCCGGAAATTCCGGCCGACATCTACGAGCTCGGCCTGATCTACAAGGTCGAGATCAAGGACGACCGTTCCGTCGACGTGCAGATGACATTGACGACGCCGAATTGCCCGGCCGCCGGCGAGCTGCCGACCATGGTCGAGAACGCGGTCGCCAGCGTCCCCGGCGTCGGCGTGGTCGACGTCAAGGTCATCTGGGAGCCGCCCTGGTCGCCGGAACGCATGAGCGACGAGGCCCGCCTCGTGCTTAACATGTGGTAACGTTGACGCACTGGCTTTGCAGAATTGGCATTGAATTCGCTCCGCAACGGACCACATTACTGACATGACCCAAATATCGTCAGGCTCGACACCAGCATCCACACCCAAGCCGCGGCGGCCGCGCCCGCAGGTGATGCGACTGACGGATGCCGCTGCCCAGCGCATCAGCGAACTGACCCGGCGCGCCGATTCCGAGATCGTGGGCCTGCGTGTCGGCGTGAAGAACGGCGGCTGCGCCGGCCAGTCCTATACGGTCGAATACGCCCATGATATCCGCCCGACCGACGAGGTCGTCGAGGACAAGGGCGTCAAGATCCTGATCGATCCCAAGGCCGTGCTGTTCCTGCTCGGCACCGAGATGGACTACAAGGCCGACAAGATGCAGGCCCAGTTCGTCTTCAACAATCCCAACCAGATCTCCGCCTGCGGCTGCGGCGAATCGGTCGAGCTGCGGCCGGCCAAGATCGACGGGTAGGCCAACTCACTGCTGTCGTCCTGGCTTTCGCCAGGACGACCATGGGGAGGCATGTGGGCTATGGACCGCGAATTCCTGATCGACCTGTTCGCCGATTTCGGCCCCGTCACCATCCGAAAAATGTTCTCCGGCTACGGCATCTCCGCCAACGGCACTAATTTCGCGTTGGCCTTGCGCGCTGGCCTGTTCTTTCGCGCCGACGAGCACACGATCCCAGACTACGAGGCCGAAGGCTCAAAGCCGTTCCAGTACCAGACCCGCGCCAAGACGGTCACGGTGAACTCCTACTGGCAATTGCCCGCGCGCCTGTTCGACGAATCCGAGGAGCTTGCGCAATGGGCGAGGACGGCGCTCGCCGCGGCCCAGCGTGCCAAGGTGAAGAAACGGCCGAAGAAGACGTCGAAGAAGGTGGCGAGCAAGCCGACGAAGAAGGCTACCATACCTGCGAAAGCGCCGAAGAAGAAGGTGAGCAAGAAGAGCCCGATTCGGAAGCACGCCAGGCGAGGGGACTAGGCTCCGTCCGCGGCCTTTGTCAGGCCAACCCTCATATCTTTGGCCATGTAAACGCAGATGCCGTCAGCAAGTACGCGCCCGTCAGCAAATCCCAGAACCAGCCTGCCGCGCCTCACTTGGCGCATGGCGACCTCGTAGCGCACGCATCGTGTGTCCGGTGTGACGGAGCCCGTGAACTCCACCTCGCCGACGCCGATGGCGCGGCCCTTGCCCGGCGAGCCCGACCAGCCGAGCCAATAGCCGATCATCTGCCACATGGCGTCCAGCCCGAGAGATGCCGGCATCATGGCATCGCCGCAAAAGTGGCAATCGAAGAACCAGTGCCCCGGCGCGATGTCCAGCTCGCCGACGATGTGGCCCTTGCCAAACTCGCCCCCGTCCAGGCTGATCTCAGTGATGCGGTCCATCATGAGCATCGGCGGTGCCGGCAATTGCGCGTTGCCCGGGCCGAAATAGCCGCCTTCGCTCGATCTCAGCAGGTCGTCCTTCGAGTAGGACGATTGTGGGTCGTGAAAATCATGTGGGTTGGGCAAGGCGACAGGACCTATATGCTAGTGGTCAGGCGCAGTACGGTGGCGACGCAGATCCAGATGTCGGTCGTCCCTGAGAATGTCAAGCGCCGCTGCGTGACGTGCAATGCACGAGCCTCTCCATGAACACGCTGTCAGACGACGGCGGCTGGATTGGGGACGATTTGCTGGCCGAGCTGGCGAGCCAGTCGGTGCAGAATGCGGTGCTTGGTTTCCAATACCCTCTCCATGAACACGCTGTCAGACGACGGCGGCTGGATTGGGGACGATTTGCTGGCCGAGCTGGCGAGCCAGTCGGTGCAGAATGCGGTGCTTGGTTTCCAATACCCTCGCCTCGTATTGAGCCACACCTGTCTCGACGAAGTCGAGGCCTTTGACCATCACGCGCCAGAAGAGTGTGGCTAGTTTTCGCGCGAGGGCCTTGTTCGCCACCAAGCCGCCGCGCCGTGCCGCCATGCGCCGGTAAAAGCCGCCGAGCGCGACGTATTTGCTGCGGGCCAAGGCACGGGCCATCACACAAAAGATCTGGCCGGCTCGGTTGCGGCGCCGTTTGACCGAAGCCTTGCGTTTGCCGCTTTGAGCGCTTCCGGGAGCAAGCCCCAACCACGAGGTGAAGTGCTTTTCAGTCCGCCACTTGGTCAGATCCGTGCCAACTTCACCGATGAGCTGCAAAACGCTGTACTCGCTATGGGCGGGCAGCGTCGTCAAATCCTTGGCGCCACAGATCTGTGCGAGGATCTCCCGCAGATCCGCGATATCCGGCGCATTGACGCCCGGCCGCGTGCGCGGTTTTCCTGTCTTTGTCGAAGCGGCCGGTGGCGGCACCTTCGCGTCCGGCATCTGGCGAAGGACGACCGCAATCTGGCGATCGCAGGCGGCGATGAGGCCTTGATAATGGTCCCAGCTTTGAACGGCCTGCGCGAGGGCGAACAAATGTTCTTCGGCCCAGTCGCCGCGCAGCGATTCGACGACGCGCTCAGCTTTGACGTTGCGGATTCGAATATCGCATAGACCCAACAGGACCTGCGGATCGCGTTCACCGGCGAGGATGGCGCGGATCACGGTCAGACCGCTCGCCCCGGTCAGAGAGCTGATGACTTCGTGCAGTTTGATATTCATCCGCTCCAGCGCTTTTTGCATGTGCTGGACATGTCCGGCGGCCGCCGCGATGTGGTCCCCGCGAAGGCGCAGATAGTCCTGCAGACGGCGGATATTGGCCGGGGGAACAAAGCCCGCCCGCAGCAAGCCATGCGCATGCAGCGTGGCGCCCCACTGGCAGTCTTTCATGTCGGTCTTGCGCCCCGGAAGATTGCGCGTTTGGCGGCCATCGACCATCACCACCTCCATGCCCGCAGCTTCCAGAACCCCATAGAGCGGCAACCAATAGACCCCGGTCGCTTCCATCGCGACTGAGCGCACCTGATGTTCGGCCAAATAGTCGCGCAGCGCATGCAGCTGCGAGGTCACCGTGCCGAACAGCGCGGGTGGCCCACCCGCGATCGACACATGCATTTTCTCACTGCCGACATCAACAAAGGCTGCACGCGGATCCAGCACCGCCAATTCACTCATTCAAGCCCTCATGTCCTTCTGCTGTCCATTCTGGTGCGAAGCCCCGCCAAGAGCCCAACCGCGCTTTGAGATTGCAAACCTCTCCAACGGGAAGCGCAATGCTCGCCAAAATGTGCAATCGCCAGCGATCGGAGCCAACCTCATGGCCGGGCAACCAAGTGCACCAGAGGATCATGCGGCCACACTGCTCCAGGCGGAACCCCGCAGCCACGATACCGTGTTCATGGTCCGTGTGCAGCGCCGGTTTCGGAGCTGGGGGCTCATGGTGAGGAGGCGCGAAGCGCCGTTCCTCGTCGGTCTCCTCAGGAGCCCCGCACGACAATGTCGGTGGGGCCGAGAATGCGTCCGTCCTGCGCACGCAGCTCCAGCCTGCGCACCGGAAGGCTGGATTTCTTGTCGACCAACAGCACGTGTGCCTCTTCAGGCGCGAAGAAGAAGTCTTCGCCCCATTGCCTGAGTGCCACCAGGACCAGAAAAAGTCCGCGGCCCTTCTCGGTCAGCACATACTCCTGATAGGGCCTGCCTTCTGATGCAGGGACGGTGTCCATGATGCCGTGCGCCACCAAATTTCGCAGCCGAGCCGAAAGAATGTTCTTGGCAAGACCAAGGCTCTTCTGAAACTCCCCGAACCGGCGCAAGCCGTCGAAGGCATCGCGGACGATCAGGAGCGACCACCAGTCACCTATCGCGTCCAAGGGCCGCGCGACGCCGCAGAGCGAATCCTGGTGACTAATTCTCTTGGCCATTTTGACCGGTCACAGCTCCATACGTCCCCGCGGTCCACATCCAACGATCCGCCTCGCTCGACGGCGGTCTCGAAGCGGTGCTCGGGCAGCTCGGATTCAACATTCTGAGCACGTTGAAGCTTAACGGCTTTGAGAACAACGCGATCATCACAGACAGCTGGCTCGCTGCCTACGGCGCGCCTTTTGCTACTCCAGCCGCGTGCCTCGGCGCGATCGGATGGGCGAAAGGTTTTGCGACCGGTGCACACTGGTTCGAAGCGCCCGATCCGGCAGCAGACCGCGCCGTCCGCCGCAAACCTGCACTGGCGATCTGGGGTGATGCGGACCGTACGCTTCAGGCTGCGCATTTCCTGCCGCTCTTCAGGGCGCTTTTCCCTGGAGCGCCTGTCCATCGACTTGCGGGTGTGGGGCATTACTGCCTGGAGGATGCTCCGGAGACCGTCAATCACCTGATCTCGGCATTCCTCAGCCAGACCTGAGGCACGCAGCAAAGTCTCTGGCCGAGAATACCGGCATGGCTATCCTGGACACTCGAGGTTTCAATTAAAAACTGATTGGTGGCGAGTTACGGGCGCCAGCGCGCGTCACCACCAAGGCACTGCATGCGAGGAGAGTTCTCACGCCACCCGGTTGTGCGTCTCGATCGCGTATTCCGGATCGACTTCGCAGATCACGCGGTTACGGCCGTTGCGCTTGGCGGCGTAGAGGCAGGCGTCGGCGCGCTCGATCAGCGCATCGGTGTCATCGCCCTGCTTGAGCATGGAGACGCCGACGGAGATGGTGACGCGGCCGAGAATTTCGCCGGTCGATTTCTTCTTCAATTCCTTCGCCATCACGGCACGGCGGATGTGATCGCCAACGGTGAGCGCCTGGCGCAACGCGGTGTTGGGCAACAGGACGGCGAACTCCTCGCCGCCATAGCGCGCTGTGATGTCCTGGCCCTTGATGGTCTGCTTCATGGACAGGCCGACCAAGCGCAGCACCTGGTCGCCGGTGAGATGACCGTAGGAATCGTTGAACGACTTGAAGTGGTCGATGTCGAACAGCAGGAGCGACAGCGGCTCGCCGCTGGCGAGCGCGCTCTGCACGGCCATGCCGATCATACGGTCGAAATATTTGCGATTTCCCAGGCCTGTGAGCGGATCGGTCAGGCTCTCGGCCCGGATCGCCTCGAGGCTCTGCTGGAGGTTGCTGATCTCGCTCTTCGACAGCGTCAGCCGGTCTTCGAGCGTTTTGTTGGTCTCGCGCATCTCGCCGGTGGAGTGCACCAGCGTCTCGACGATCGCCTTGATCTGCTCGCGGCTCTTGGCCGAGGACAGCTTTGCGGTCGCGCCCGACAGGCTGGCGTCGTAGGAGCCGGTCATGCCGAGTGCGTCGCTCAAAACCTTCATCACGTCGTCGATCTCGCCGATGACGCGCGCGCCGACCTTGTCGATGCGGTCGGTGGTCTTGATGTGGGAGAGATAGGTCTCGTAGATCTGCTCGAGATCGGCTTCGGTCAGCCGGCCGCTACGCGCCAGCGTCTCGTTGATGATCTTGTTGAGCGGGGCGTTGTAGCCGGTGGCGTAGACGTACCAGATCTCGTAATTGCGGGGAATTGCGGTTTGCTTGAGCGAGCGGATCTGACCGAGTGCCACCTCGGCGAACGCGATCGTGCGTTCGTGTTCATCGAGCACGTTGACCACTGAACATTCCCCACGGCGACGGTGCGCCGCCGATCGCTGCAATGCTTAAATTATGTTCGTAGGCTAACGGATGATCGTGAACGGCCGGTAAACGGCCGTTCGCTGGAGCGTTTAGGCGCCCGCAGGCGAGCGCACGGGCCGCAGCAGGAACGCGGGAAGATGCGAGTGATCGCCGGGCTCGGTGTCGACTTCGCGCTGGCGGCGCGGCTCGGGGCGGCCGATTGAGGGCACATGGGATGGATCGGCCTGTTGGCGTGATCCACCGCGTGGCTCGGAGGATTGCCGCGCTTCGCGGGGAGGCCTTGCTTCGCGCGGTGGTCTTGCTTCGCGTGCGGGCCTTGCCTCACGTGCGGGCCGCGCTTCGGCCGCAGGGCTGGCGTCGGACGAGGGCCTTGCCTCGGAGGGCTGTGGTGCGTCGCCACGCGGCTCGTGGCCGCGACGCGATTTACCGCGTCCGCCGCGGGAGCGTTCGCGTTCCCGTCCACGCGACTCGCGCGGGCGCTCGCTCTGTTCGGCCGTGCTCGCGTTCACCTCGTAGTCGCCCTCGGCGCGGGGAATGCTCTGGCCGATCAGCTTTTCGATCGCCACCATCGACTTCTGGTCGAGCGGCGTCACGAGCGAGATCGCCATGCCGGACCGGCCTGCGCGGCCGGTGCGGCCGACGCGATGGACGTAATCGTCGGGATGGTGGGGGACGTCGAAATTGAAGACGTGGCTGACCTCAGGGATGTCGAGGCCGCGGGCGGCAACGTCGGAGGCGACCAGCAGCGGCAGCTCGCCCTTGCGGAACTGTTCGAGCGCCGCCGTGCGGGCCGACTGGTCCATGTCGCCGTGCAGGGCGCCAACGCTGAACCCGTGCTTCTGCAGCGATTTGTGAACGACGGCGACCTCGCGCTTGCGATTGCAGAAGATGATCGCGTTCTTGAGATCCTTGGCTTCGCGCAGCAGGCGTCGCAGCAATTCGCGCTTCTCATGCGCCTCGCGCCCGGCCGGGACCTGACACTGCGTGACCGTGACGGCGGTGGTGGCGGGCTTGGAAACCTCGACCTTCTGCGGATTATGCAGGAAGGTCTCGGTGATGCGCCGGATCTCCGGCGGCATGGTCGCGGTGAAGAACAGGGTCTGCCGCGTGAACGGGACAAGCTTGCAGACGCGCTCGATGTCGGGAATGAAGCCCATGTCCAGCATGCGGTCCGCTTCGTCGATGACGAGCAATTCGACGCCGGTGAGCAGGAGGCCGCCGCGCTCGGTATGGTCGAGCAGCCGGCCCGGGGTTGCGATCAGGACGTCGACGCCGCGCGTCAGCTTGGCGTCCTGGTCGCCGAACGAAACGCCGCCGATCAGGAGCGCGACGTTAAGCTTTTGGCCAGCGCCGTAACGGTCGAAGTTCTCCTTGACCTGTGCCGCGAGCTCGCGGGTCGGCTCCAGGATCAGGGTGCGCGGCATGCGTGCCCGGGCGCGACCCTTTTCGAGAATGGTGAGCATCGGCAGCACAAAGGCCGCGGTCTTGCCGGTGCCGGTCTGGGCGATGCCGAGCACATCCTTGCGTGCAAGGACGTGGGGGATCGCCTGTTCCTGAATCGGGGTGGGGGTGGTGTAACCGGTGGCCGCCACTGCGGCGAGGACTTTTTCGGATAGTCCGAGATTGCTAAAGGACATTGAGCCTCTGGTCGAAACCGCCGTTCGGAATCGAGGGTAAAAAGGCTGTCGCGTTCCACCCCAAAACGGCGCGCTCTCAAAGAAGCTGGGGGTGCTGACTCACGCGAACAAAGCGCCAGGCTCAGGAATCGCTCTTCGATCTGAGCCGCGTCGTCCCGGAACATAGGCGGGAATCGGCCAAAGTCAATGGAGCAGCCGCGGGAAGGCCCTAAAAACCCTTGGTTTTTGCCCAAATAGCGGGCGTAGCTCGGCTTTTCGGCCCCCTGCGCCCTAGCCCGTTTCCGACGGCTGGGCCCGGAAATCGCCGGGCGCCATGCCATAGGCGGCGTTGAACACCCGGTAATAGGTCGCCAGGCTTTCGAAGCCGCAGGAAGTCGCGATATCCGCGATCAGCCGCTCAGGCGCCTCGCGCATCAGGCGGCGGCTCTGTTTCAGGCGTTCGTCGGTTACGGTCTGCGAGAAGCTCTTCTCGGTCGTTTCGAACAGCATGTGCAGATGGCGCACGGAGACGCCGATCAGGTCCGCCACCATCGCCGGCGCCAGACCCTGGTTTTGCAGGTGGCGCGCGATCAGGCGCCGCGCCAGCGACAGGCGCGCGGTCCGCAGCGCGGCCTGTCCGAGCCGGCTGCCGGGCCGCACGATGCCGCGCTCGATCAGCGCCAGATGGGCCAATGCCTGCACGAGGGAGGCGGCATCGGACCCGCCGTCGTCCGCGGCGGTCTCGCCGAGGCCGGCAAAGCAGGCGCCGAGCAGGGGCGCCAAGGCGTGGTCGTTAAATGTCTTGGGCGCGAGCTCGCGAATGCGCTTGTCCTGCGTGGACAGGCCGCTCACCGGGATCTTCAGGATCCGCAGGTGGAATCCCGCCGTGCCCAGCGGCGCGGTGCGATAGGGCAGGTCGGTATGGCTGGTGGCGAAGCTGCCATTGGTAATCGCGAAGTCGCCGCCGCGCAGGCCCCCGAACCAGCCGCCATCCCCAAGCTGCTGGTAGACGCAAATGGCGTCGCCCGGCGCGCGGGCAATATCAGCCGTGCTGCGCTCGACCGTGTAATGCGAAGCCTTCAGCTCGACGAGACCGGCGCCGCCGAGCTGGCGCAGCGAGAACTCGCCGAAAAAATCCGCGCGCCGTTCGCGCTCGAGCTCCGCGGTGACCCCGAACAGTCCCTTGGAACGCACCTCGCGCCAAAAGTCGAAGCGGTCGTGCGGCTCGACCTCGTCGGTGCACCAGTGAAACACGGTAGCCCCTCGTCCCGAACGGAATGGTGCCTAAGAAAAAGCAGATTCCGGCTGATCCTGCCATAGGCTAGACGATGGAACCGGCGGCCAGGGCCGGTTGAACCGCAGCTGCGGCTCGACCGACTATGACAACAACGGCCGAAGGTCGCCCAAGAGCTGTTCGAAGGGCACCGGCGGGAAGCCGAAACTGCAACGGGAATTTTTCGATGACGCGTCGGCTTTTCAGAATTCTGGCGGCCCTTGGCCTTGCGGCGGGCCTGAGCGGCTTCACGGGTCCCGCACACGCCGAAAAGCGAGTCGCGCTCGTCGTCGGCAACAACGACTACAAGAACGTTCCGAAGCTGCTCAAGGCCGTCAACGACGCCCGCACCATGGGCGATACGCTGAAGCAGCTCGGCTTCTCCGTGATGGTTGCCGAAAACCAGAGCCGGCAGCAATTCTCCGAGACGCTGCTCGCCTTCGACAGGGCGATCGAGCCCGGCGATACCGCGTTCTTCTTCTACGCGGGCCATGGCTTCGAGATCGCCGGCCAGAACTATCTGCTGCCGACCGATGTGCCGGCTGCGACGGAAGGCCAGGAAGAGCTGGTGCGCGATGCTTCGATTCTGGCCGACCGTATCGTCGAGCGGCTCCAGAACAAGAAGGCGCGGACCTCGATCCTGGTGTTCGACGCCTGCCGCAACAACCCGTTCGAACGCTCTGGCACCCGCGCGGTGGCCGGTGGCGGCGGGCTTGCGCCAATGGTGCAACTGCCCGAAGGCGTGTTCTCGGTGTTCTCGGCAGGTCCGCGCCAGACCGCGCTTGATCGCCTGTCCAACGACGACGCCAATCCCAATTCGGTGTTCACGCGCACCTTCGCCAAGGAGCTGCTCCAGCCCGGCGAGAACCTGGTGCAGGTGGCACAGCGCACCCGCCGTCTCGTCAGCGAGATGGCCGACACCGTCAAGCACCGGCAGGTGCCGGTCTATTTCGATCAGATGGTCGACGACGTCTTCCTCAGCGGCATCGCCAAGGATGCGCTGGCCGCAGCCCGCCCGGCCGATCCGCCGCCGCAAAAGGTCGCGGCGCTGCCGCCGGTCTCGGTGCCGCGCGTGCCGAAGGAGGAGACCACCAATGCGCCGATCGCGAGCTTCTCGCGGCACAATGGCGGCTGGAGCGTGGTGTTCTCCTTCGCTGATCCGACGCTCGGAATTTCCTGGCGGATGGCGGGCGGCGGTGATTTCCGCGAGACCGGTTTCATCGATACGCTCGATCCGCGCACGCGCAAGCGGATGCCGAACCCATCGATCGAGCTGCCGCCGGACGCTGCGGCCGGCACGATCGAAGTTCGCTATGTTGATCAATCCGGCGACATGCAGGGCCCGTTCCCGATCAGGTTCGATCCCGAGGCAGCGCTGGTCCGCGATCAGCGCAAGATCCTCGACATGACCGCCACGAGCTGGCTGTCATTCCGCGAGTTCAACGGGCTGCTGGTCTACTACACGCACCTCGTCTCGTACCGCTGCGCCATCCGCGAGGTGCGCATCGGCATCGACACGGCCGTCCCCAACCAGGTGCTGAAGATGCCCAATTGCGACATGCGCGATCCTAGCGCGATCAGCGCGGGCATGCCGCTCTACATGAAGCTCGCACCGGCAACGCAGTTCATCTCGGTGGAATTGACCTATCGCGACGGCAGCCTGTCGGAGATCAAGAGTTTCCGCACCGCGAACCGCAGCAACAACTAAGCGGTCTGCGTCGCGGCTGATGCAGACGGCGCGGCGCCGTTCCACGCGGAACTCCGCTAGTCGCGTCGCTTCCTGATGACGCGCTTCACGGAGTCGATCGCTTCCATCAAGGGTGGCGCTAGCGAGAAAAATGTTCCTATGGCGATCGAGATGATGACGTGACGAAGCAGGAACTTCTCCTGCTCTTCGAACGGATAGCCGTTGTGGTCGATCCGTACTGGCGCAAGCGTGCCCGTGTCATGCGGATCCGGCCTCCGCGGCTTGCGCGGCGGGAGCATGATCACGACGAAAAGCACGTTGATTAGCAGCCAGATGCCGAGCACTATCAGTGTGGTGCGCACCGCAAGATCATCCTGAAATCAATCACCAGTAACGCTACTGGCCATTCGGCATTGCGGCAAACCAATTCGGGCTTGCTGCACTGCACAGCGAGCTAAAGTCGTAAGCGAGGATCGGATGGTGGAAGCAAATACACCAGAGCGCATCGCGCGTCACTCCGTGAAAGTCCGGTGTTGCATCGTCGGCGGCGGGCCTGCCGGCATGATGCTCGGCTATCTCCTGGGGCGGGCCGGTATCGATGTCGTGGTGCTGGAGAAGCACGCTGATTTCTTCCGCGATTTTCGCGGCGATACCGTGCATCCCTCGACGCTCCAAGTCATGGATGAGCTCGGCCTGATCGACGGCTTCCTGAAGCTGCCGCACCAGCGCTTGCAGACGATGGACGGTTTGTTCGGCGGCACGCCGGTGCGCATCGCCGATCTCAGCCGGCTCCGTACGAAGTACCCCTTCATCGCCTTCATGCCGCAATGGGACTTTCTGAATTTCCTGCGCGAGGCGGGCCAGCGCTTCGCCTCGCTCAAGGTGATGATGAACACGGAGGCCGTCGACCTGATCCGCCGCGGCGAGACGATTGCCGGCGTGCGTGCGAAGACGCCGGAGGGCATCGTCGACATCGAAGCCGATCTCACCATTGCCTGCGACGGCCGGCATTCGACCATGCGCGAGCGCGCGGGCCTCGAGGTCGAGGAGATCGGCGCGCCGATGGACGTGCTATGGTTCCGCGCCGGCCGCAATCCCGACGAGACGGAAAACGTGTTCGCGCGCGTCGAGCCCGGCAAGATGATGATCACCTTTGACCGCGGCGACTACTGGCAGTGCGCCTATGTCATCGCCAAGGGACAATACGATGCGGTGAAGGCGAGGGGATTTCAGGCGCTGCTCGACGACGTCGTGCGGATGGCGCCGATCCTCCGATCGGGAGTTGGCGACGTGAAGAGCTTTGACGACATCAAGCTTCTCACCGTCGCCATCAACCGCCTGACGCGCTGGACGCGGCCGGGCCTGCTCTGTATCGGCGATGCCGCGCATGCGATGTCGCCCGTCGGCGGCGTCGGCGTCAATCTCGCCGTGCAGGATGCGGTCGCGACCGCCAATCTGCTTGCGGACAAGATGCAGCACGGTTGTCCATCCGAGGATGAGCTCGATGCGGTGCGCCGGCGCCGCGAGTTCCCGGTGAAGATGACGCAGGCGATGCAGGCCGTCGTGCAGAACAACATCATCAGCGGCGCCTTGCAGCCCGGCAACCGGCCGCTGAAGGTGCCGCTGGTCGTGCGCCTCATCACCGCGCTGCCGTGGCTTCAGGGAATTCCGGCGCGCTTTATTGCGCTGGGCGTGCGGCCCGAGCACGTGCATTCGAAGGCCGCGCCGTCATCGTAGCGCGGAAGAGCTTGGTAGGGGTTAAATCGCATGCTGCGCGTTGCATGCGTGCAACAGCGCAAACGGATTCAAAGACCGCCATTCGCGAATCCGGCGCCTTAACTTTCTTGATTCCAATTTTAGTAAGAACTGTCTGTGAGCGTGCACCCATCAAAGGACACGGGGTGTACCATGCGTAACAAATTCATTGCCGCCTTCGCCTGCACGACCGCTCTGGTTTCGACCGGCGTTGCCTCCGCCGCCGATCTCGGTGCGCGCTACACGAAGGCGCCCGCCTATGCCGAGCCGCTGTTCAACTGGACCGGCTTCTATGTCGGCGGCCACATCGGTGGCGCCTGGACCAACGAGCAGTTCATCAACAACGGGACCGGCGCGCCGTTCGGCGATCTGGTTCCGGGCCAAGGCTACCGTCAGCGCAAGTCGGGCATCATGGGCGGCGCTCAGATCGGCTACAACTGGCAGGCCAACAACTACGTGTTCGGCATGGAAGGCACGATCTCAGGTCTCGACAACAAGGGCACGGTCGTGAACACCGCGTTCGGTGCCGGTGACGACGTCTTCACCTGGCGTGCGAACGTTCTCGCGACCGTCGTCGGTCGTGCCGGCTTTGCCGTGCAGAACAACCTCTTCTACATCAAGGGCGGCTACGCCGGCGTGAACAACCGTCTCTCGGTCACCGACACGGTCGGAGTGGCAACGGGCTCGGGCGGTCAGACCCACTGGGCCAACGGCTGGACCGTCGGCGCCGGCTGGGAATACGGCATCACCCGCAACTGGATCGTCGGCCTCGAATACAACTACGCCGCCTTCGGCAGCCAGACCTATCAGCTCGGCGGTACCTCGGGCAATTACACGTTCGATGCCAAGCCGCGCGACATCCAGTGGGCCGTCGTGCGCGCCAGCTACAAGTTCGACGCGCCGGTCATCGCGCGCTACTGAGCACGTCAACAAACGACCGATCACCAAAAAAGAAAATCACCACCACCAATTAAAAAGCCCCGGCAGCGTCCGGGGCTTCTTTTTTGCGTGCGGGACAGGCTCACGCCATGACGGAGAACCCGCCGTCGACGGGGATCGCGGTGCCCGTGACGAAGTTCGAGGCGGGCGAGGCGAGGAACACCGCGATGCCGGCAAAATCGTCGATGTCGCCCCAACGCCCCGCGGGCGTGCGCGCCAGCACGCGCTCGTGCAAGCCTGCGACCTGCTTCCGCGCACCGCGGGTGAGATCTGTGTCGATCCAGCCGGGCAGGATAGCATTGACCTGGATGTTGTCAGGCGCCCAGGCATTAGCGCAGGCGCGCGTGTACTGCACGATGCCGCCCTTGCTCGCCGCATAGGCCGTCGCGAAGCTTGCACCGAAGATCGACATCATCGAGCCGATATTGATCACCTTGCCGTTGCCGGATGCCTTCAGCGCGGGATAGGCCGCCTTCGAGCACAGGAAAGCGCTGGTGAGGTTGGTTGCGATGACCTTGTTCCACTCGTCGAGCTCGAGCTCGTGCGGCGGCTTGCGGATGCTCATGCCGGCATTGTTGATGAGGATATCGATGCGGCCGAGATCCTTTGCAACGCGCTCGACCATCGCGGCAACCGCCGCCTTGTCGGTCACGTCGGTGGTGACGGCAATCGCCTTCACGCCGCGCTGCTTGAGATCTGCCACGGCCACGGCGGACTTCGTTTCGTTGCGTCCCACCACGGCGATGTCGGCGCCGGCGTCGGCAAGGCCGCGGGCCATGCCGAGCCCGATGCCGCCATTGCCTCCCGTCACGACCGCGACCTTGCCGCGGAGATCGAACCGGCTGGATGTCATGCTTTCACTACCTTTTCTTGCCCTGGTTTCTTCTATTGCTTGCTCTGCCAGATCAGCACCAGCCCGAAGCCGGCCATGGCTGCGCCATAGCCGGCCCATTGCAGCTGGTTGACCATGAAGCTCGACCGTGGCCAGGCGACGGTGCCCGTGCCCTGTCCGATCCAGAGCAGTCCGACGGCGAGGGCAAACAGGCCTGCGATCAGCAGAAATCTGCGCATGCATTCCTCCCATTGGTCCGCTTCTGTCGCAGCCCGCGGCATGAACCGCCACAAGCACGAAAACTTGGGGCCAGACTAGCCGTAGCTTCGGTTCGGATACAATGGCTCCGGATGCAGGGCCGCAGCGAGGATGCATGTCCGTGCGCAGGATCATCCAGGGTGTTGCGATCGCGGCAATGCTGGTTGCGGCCTATGCCGCAGTTCCACGCCATGCGGATCTGCGCGCCTTCGATCCGGCGGAGATGGCGCGGCTGGAGACAGCCATGTGGCGCGACTATTACGACAAGCGCTATGCCGCGCTGTTCTACCATCTCTACGAATCGACGCGGACGCAGTTCGGCTTTTCGCCGCTAAGGAGCCTCCATATCGCCCTCAGCGCGGCCGAGGCTGCCAAGGCGTTCCAGCCGACGCGGTCGGCCCACCTCGAGCTCGACTGGTGGCAGGCACGCCGTGAAGCGGTGGGGCCACGTGACTACGGCCTCACCATCGCGCGCGTGACGGCGATGACCTACGGCAAAAGTCCGGATGACGCGGGAATCAGGCAGTTCGGCATCGCCCGGGCAGAAGCTATGGCAGTTCGCGACGCGCGGGGTGCGATCATCACAGATGCTGATTGGGTGGCGATCGAAGCGTAGCTCGCCGGGGCTTACAGGGCGCTGAAGGCGAGCGTCAGGCGCTGAGAGGTCCCACAACGAAAAAGCCCCGGACGATGCCGGGGCTTTGACGTTTGGCCGTGAGACCAGATCAGTACTTCGCGACGACCGGACCGGTCCAGTTGAAGCGGTAGACCAGCGAAGTCGAGATCGTCTGGTTCCAGCTGTTGGCGCGGATGCTGTTTCCGGTCGGGACATTACCGACATCGAACAGCTCGTCCCGAGTCTTGGTATCGTAGAAGGCCGAACGGTACTCGGTCTTCATGAACCAGCCCGGTGAGGTGATACCGAAGATGTTCAGGCTGTTCTCGACGCCACCGCCGACAAACCAGCCGTTGCGGTTGTAGCTGGCGAGATGGACGCCGACGGGCGCGCCCGCGAGGTCCGTGAAGTTCGTCTGGCCGAAGTGAGCGCCGGAGTAACCGCCGTTGACGTAGGAGAGAACGTTCGGAGCAACCAGCCAACCGAGGCGAACGCCAGCGGCCCAGGAGGTTTCCAGCTTCTGGCTGCCGGTGATGTCGAAAATCGGATCCTGGATGGTGGAACGGATGCTGCCGAACTGACCGTCAGCAAACACACCTGCGACCCAAGTTCCGCTGAACTGCCAATCGTAACCAGCGCCGACGGTGCCGAACCAGCCCGAGCCACCCTGTCGCTGCGTGATCGTCAACGGCGTGCCGGTGGCCGTATCCACAACGCTCTGATCGGCGTTCGACAGGCCACCGCCGCCACCGCCGAAGATGTAGAAGCCGGTCCAGTTGGCGACCGGCGCGGGCGCCGGAGCCTTCACGTAGGGGCGGGGGCCAAGGTCGGCCGCCGAGGCCGAACCGGTCATCGCCGCAACCGCGGTCAGAGCGAGCAAAATCTTCTTCATGTCAAAATCCCCAACTTTCGTCTGTCCGGCAGGCGCGAGCGCACTGAAGTTCGTTTCATCTGATGCTTGGACTATAGACATTTTCCGCTGGAATGCTGTTGCCGGACAGGCACAGTCGCCGGAAAACGCCGGCCAGTTGCGATTTGAAGGGGGGACGTCTTATTCAAGAAAAATAGCATGTTTTCAGTGTGTTACGTAGATCTCTAGATCTTGGGCCGAGGTAACTTCTCGTTAGCAAATTCGGCTTTGTCTGAAATGGAGGCAATCCTGCCTCATCCTTGGCGGGGTGAGTCGTTGGCCGAGTCGCCCGTTGCGCGCGATTCTGCTCGGGAGCTAGCTGCTCGCTCGCCTCGCGAATTCAGGGGAAAGGGCGGGATCGAAACTACAAATGAAAAAGCCCCGGACTGTGGAGCCGGGGCTTTTGAGGGGAGATTGCTGCTTTAGACGTCCAGCAGCTCCTCATTGGCAAACTCGGCCTTGTCCGAGATGAACGCGAAGCGCGCCTCGGCCTTGGTGCCCATCAGGCGCTCCACCGAATCCGCCGTGGTGTCGCGGTCGTCGGCGAGCAGAACCACCTTCAGCATGGTCCGCCGGGCCGGATCCATGGTGGTTTCCTTGAGCTGCGCCGGCATCATCTCGCCGAGGCCTTTGAAGCGATTGACCTCGACCTTGGCGTTGGCGTTGAACTCGCTCTTGATCAGCGCCTCCTTGTGCGCGTCGTCGCGAGCGTAGATCGACTTGGTGCCATGGGTCAGCTTGTAGAGCGGCGGCACCGCAAGGAAGAGGTGCCCCTCGTCGATCAGGCGCGGCATCTGCCTATAGAAGAAGGTGATGAGGAGGGAAGCGATGTGGGCGCCGTCGACATCGGCGTCGGTCATGATGATGATGCGCTGATAGCGCAGATCCTCTTCGCGATATTGCGCGAGCGTGCCGCAGCCGATCGCCTGCACGAGATCGGAGAGCTGGGCGTTCGCTGTCAGCTTGTCCTTGCCGGCGGAGGCGACGTTGAGGATCTTGCCGCGCAGCGGCAGCACGGCCTGGGTCTTGCGATCGCGCGCCTGCTTGGCGCTGCCGCCGGCCGAGTCACCCTCGACGATGAAGAGCTCGGAGCCTTCGGTGCCGGCATCGGTGCAGTCGGCAAGCTTGCCGGGCAGGCGCAGCTTTTTGCCGGCGGTCTTGCGCGCCGTCTCCTTTTCCTGGCGGCGCCGCAGCCGCTCCTCGGCGCGATCGATCACGAAGTCGAGCAGCCTGTTGGCCTGGTTCGGATTACCCGAGAGCCAGTGGTCGAACGGATCCTTCATCGCCTGTTCGACGATGCGCTGTGCCTCCGCGGTGGCGAGACGATCCTTGGTCTGGCCCTGGAATTCCGGCTCGCGCACGAACACGGACAGCATCACGGCCGCGCCGACCATGACGTCTTCCGAGGTGACGGAGGCCGCGCGCTTGCCCTGGCCGACGCGCTCGGCGTGATCCTTCAGGCCGCGCAGCAGAGCGCTGCGCAGGCCGGATTCGTGCGTGCCGCCATCGGGCGTCGGCACGGTGTTGGTGTAGGACGAGAGAAAACCGTCGGCATCCGCGGTCCAGGCGACAGCCCATTCGCAGGCGCCATGCGCACCATTGCGGCCGGACTTGCCGGAGAAGATGTCGGGGTGCACCAGTGTGTCGGCGTGGATCGCCGCGGCGAGATAATCCTTCAGGCCGCCCGGGAAGTGGAACGTCGCTTCCGCCGGCACGTCCTCGATGCCCTTCAAGAGCTCGGCCGCGCAATTCCAGCGGATCTCGACGCCGCCGAACAGATACGCCTTGGAGCGCGTCATCTTGAACAGGCGCTGCGGCTTGAACGCGGCCTTGGCGCCGAAAATGTCGGTGTCCGGCTTGAAGCGCACGCGCGTGCCGCGGCGGTTGTTGATCTTGCCGAGTTCCTCGAGCTTGCCCTTCGGATGGCCGCGCTCGAAATTCATGCGGTAGAGTTGCTGGCCACGCGCGACCTCGACCTCGAGGCGCGAGGAGAGGGCGTTCACCACGGAGATGCCGACGCCATGCAGGCCGCCCGAGGTCTCGTAGACCTTGGAATCGAACTTGCCGCCCGAGTGCAGCGTGCACATGATGACTTCGAGCGCCGACTTCTTCGGAAATTTTGGATGCGGATCGACCGGGATGCCGCGGCCGTTGTCTGTGACGGTCAGAAAACCGTCCGTGCCGAGGTCGACCTCGATGAAGGTCGCATGCCCGGCCAGTGCCTCGTCCATCGCGTTGTCGATGACTTCGGCGAAGAGGTGATGCAGCGCCTTCTCGTCGGTGCCGCCGATATACATGCCGGGCCGGCGCCGGACCGGTTCCAGACCTTCCAGCACCTCGATGTCGGCCGCGGTGTAGTCGGCTTCAGCGCCGCTCGTGCGCGTGGCCGCCTTGGCGGGCGCGCGGGGCTTCGTCTCGTTGCCGTCGAACAGGTCGTCTTTTGCTTTGGATTTCAATTGCTTGGACATATATATTGATGCGCTTTGAGAGCCGCGGAGGCGGCGAATCGGTTGGCGTGACTATGCCACGGCTGGCTTGAAAAGGTCACCGCAGGGCGGGCCGGGCGGTTTGGTTGGAAGCCAATCCCGGCGATTTTATGCCGCAGGCCCTCCAGTTCCCGGCAATTTGACGTCCAGATCCAGCTCAGCCGGGCTTTGTGACTTGATGTCACACAAGTCCCTGGCTTACCAGTCATTTTCATCGTTAGGACTTGGTCGGGGCGGGAAGGCTATCTGGGATGGAGCAGTATGCGCACGCGCTGGCCGACTTCGTGCGCGCTCATCAGGTTTGGGCAGGTCCGATCGTGTTTGTGCTGGCGTTCGGCGAGTCGCTTGCCTTCATCTCCTTGCTGATCCCGGCCTGGGGCGCGCTGGTGGCGATCGGCGCCCTGATCGGGGTGAGCGGCATCAGCTTCTATCCGGTCTGGATTGCCGGCGGCATCGGGGCCGCCCTCGGCGACTGGGTCTCCTACTGGTTCGGCTATCGCTACAAGGAGCAGGTCGCGCAGATGTGGCCGCTCTCGCGCTATCCGGAACTCCTCCCCAGAGGCGAGGCCTTTGTGCGAAGCTGGGGCGTGCCCAGCATCTTCATCGGCCGTTTCTTCGGCCCGTTGCGCGCCTCGGTGCCGCTCGCGGCCGGCATCTTCGAGATGCCCTATTGGAGTTTTCAGGCCGCCAATTTCGTCTCGGCGCTGGTCTGGTCGGCGGCGCTGTTGCTGTTCGGCGACGTGATCGCGAAGGTCATGGAATGGATCTGGCGCTTCGTCTGACGTCTGAACCTTGACGGGAACCGCGCTTGGCCTTATAGCCCCGCGCCATGATCAACGCCGCGACCATTCTGTTCGCCCGTCGCCGCCGCCGCAGCTTAGCGGTTTGGGCGGTCGATCGCGTTTGAGATCATCGTCTTTGCCGCTGGATCCGATCCGCGGCACTCTCTCTCCTGTCAGCGCGATCTGATCCGGCGGCCCCCCAAGGAGGCCCAGCAGGAGACCACGATGTACACGCCCCCCTTTTTCAAGCAGGACCGCGCCGCGAGCCTGAAATTCGCCGACGCGCGCGGTTTCGGCACCATGTGTGTCTTCGACGGCCAGAAGCCGGTCGCCTCGGCGCTGCCGTTCTATCTCACCTATGCCGATGACGGCACGCCGCAGGTCGCCTTTCATGTCGCCCGTCACAATCCGCTGGTAAAGCTTGCGGACGGGACGACGTCCTGGCTGCTCGCCGTCAACGGCCCGGACGCCTATGTATCGCCGGACTGGTACGTCTCGCCGGATCAGGTGCCGACCTGGCTCTATCAGTCGGTGCATTTGACCGGACCGGTGCGGCTCTTGTCGGACGACGAACTGGCCAAGCAGATCGACACGCTCAGCGACAAGTTCGAGAACTGGCTGCTGCCGAAGAAGCCGTGGACGTCGACCAAGATGACGGCCGGCCGGCTCGAGACGTTGAAGAAGGGGATCGTGGGTCTGGTCATGACGGTTGAGGAGGTCGAAGGCAGCTTCAAGCTCAACCAGCACAAGTCCGACGCTGACTATACGGCGATCGCAGGCGCGCTTGCCTCGCAAACCGCCGCGGGCTCGCAGCAGATCGCGCAACTGATGAGAGTCGCGCGCCCACAATTATTCGCGACGGAAACGACAGAGAACAACGCAGCGGTTACCTTGGAAAGGAACGTGTGATGAGCACGAAGAAGAAAATCGGTATCTTGGGCGCCTCCGGTTACACCGGCGCCGATGCGGTGCGCCTGTTGGCGCGGCATCCGAATGCCGAGATCATCGCGCTCACGGCCAACACCCACGCCGGCAAGTCGATGGGCGATGTGTTTCCGCATTTCTTCATGCTGGGCCTACCGAAACTCGTGGAATGGGAAAAGGTCGACTGGGGCACGCTCGATGCGGTGTTCTGCGGACTGCCGCACGGCACCACGCAGGAAATCATCGCCGCGGTCCTCAAGGCAAATCCCAAAATCAAGGTCCTCGACATGTCCGCCGATTTCAGGCTGCGGGACAAGAACACCTATGCGCAATGGTACGGCCATGAGCACCGGGCGCTCGAACTGCAGGGCGAAGCGATCTATGGCCTGACCGAATTCTATCGCGAGAAGATCACGTCGGCCCGGCTGGTCGCCTGTCCCGGCTGCTATCCCACGGCGGCGCTGCTCGCGTTGGTGCCGCTTGCGAAAGCCAAATTGATCGACGTCGACGACATCGTCATCGACGCGAAATCGGGCGTCACCGGCGCCGGCCGCGGGCTGAAACAGAACACGTTGTTCAGCGAGGCGGGCGAGGGGTTGTCGCCCTATTCGGTCGGCACCCACCGGCACGCGCCCGAGATCGAGCAGGAGATCGGCGTCGCCGCCGGTTCCGCGGTGACGATCAACTTCACGCCGCATCTTATTCCGATGGCGCGCGGCGAACTCTGCACGTCCTACGTCAAGCTCAACGGCGCGACGCCCGACGATCTGCGAACCGCGCTGGAGCAGGCTTATGCCGACGAGCCCTTCGTGCATGTCGCCAGGAAGGGCGTGCTGCCGCAGACCCAGAATGTGCGCGGCTCCAACTATGTGCAGATCGGCGTCGTCGCCGACCGCATCAAGAACCGCGCGATCGTGATTTCCACGCTCGACAATCTGGTGAAGGGGTCGGCCGGGCAGGCGATCCAGAACATGAACCTGATGTTCGGGCTGCCCGAGACGGCGGGGCTGGAGCAGATCGCTCTGTTTCCATGACACGGGGTACCGCGGTGGACGAAGCGACCTTGCAATTCTACCGCGGCCATGCCGAGGCCTGTGCCCGGCTGGGCGAAGGCTCCCTCGACGCGGCTGCCGGGCTTTCTCACCCTGCTGCCGCCCGGTGGCTCGATCCTCGAACTGAGCTGTGGCGCTGGCCATCATTCGGCGATGATGCTCGCCGAATGTTTTTCAGTGCGCGCGACCGACGGCTCACCTGATATGGCCGAGATTCGACGGCTTGGTCGACTCCCGCCGACATGCATCTCGTTGTTCGCAAGGCCGCTCTGGCCAAGCGCTATGCCGGCTCGAAATACGTCTCGGTGATGCCGCTTCAGAACGAGGCGAGCAAGGGCGGCCGGCTCGAGCCGGAGGCGCTGAACGAGACCAACATGCTCGAGCTCTACGTCTTCGCCAGCGACAAATATCACCAGGCGGTGCTGGTCGCCCGGCTCGACAATCTCGGCAAGGGCGCCTCGGGCGCGGCCGTGCAGAACATGCGGTTGATGCTGGGATTGCCGGAGGCGTAGCCGCAGCTCTCGCCGCGCGTCATGGCCGGGCATAGCCGTCCGAAGGACGGCGTCGGTTGCGCTCGCCTATGTCCCGGCATCCACGCGTCGCTGCCATCGAGGAAAAACGTGAATGCCCGGGACGAGCCCGGGCATGACGTTCAGGAGAGCCGTGGCCGCTCAGTATTTCGCGACGACCGGGCCGCCGAATTTGTAGTTGATGCGGGCCGTGATCAGATCGACGTCCTGACCGATGCGGTCGGTACGTGAGAACGTGCCAACGGGTGCCAGCACGCCGTTGGCCGTGAGGGTAACGTCGCGCCGGCCCATGAACAGATGGTCGTATTCGAGGCCGACCGACCAGTTCGGCGCAAAGCCGTATTCGAAGCCGACGCCGATCGTGCCGCCCCAGCGGGTCTCGTCGGCACCATCGAACTCGGCCCCGGCCAGACCGCCCGTACCGATGCCGCGGTAGCGATCGCGGGTGACGGCGGCGCCGCCCTTCACGTAAAGCAGTGCGTTGTTCCAGGCGTAGCCGACCTGGCCGGTGAAGAGGCCGAAGGCGTCGACGCGGGTGCGGTTCGCGACGCCCAACACGGTGCTGGCATTCCGGCCGGAAAGGTCCGCCCAGTCGCCCTGCGCTTCGAGGCCGAACACGAAGGCGCCGGTCTGCCAGCGATAACCGATCTGGCCGCCGGCGACGGCGCCCGTCGCATCATGACACCCCTCCGCGACGCCGGGGGCGAAACCAACCGTCTGGTCCCAGCACTTGCGCGACGAACCATAGCCGCCATTGGCACCGACGTAGAAGCCGCTCCAATTGTAGACCGCGGCGATCATCGGCGGCGCCTTGCTGTAGGGGCGGGCGGCCAGATCGGCTGCATTGGCCTGGCTAGCGACGGCTGTGAACGAGATCGCGCCGAGCGCGGATGCAATCTTCCAGTTCATGTTTGTCCCGAATCAATCAATTGCGATGTTATACCTCTGGATGCGTGACAAAGAATATCAGCTATGCCGTGCGCTGGTGGATTTTGCCGCACTGTCATCCTTCGGCAACACCAGCATCCGCGAGGTAGCTTTCGGGTGTCTCAACCCCTCGCTGCAATTCACCGGCGCTGAAGGAGCTACGCGACGATCCATTCGAGCAAAGCGTTCTGCGCGTGCAGGAGATAGGCTTTCGCGCGCGGGCTCTGGCAGGCGGGATGCGACATCGCGTCGGCGCTGACCTCCTGGCCTCGGGTGACGGGCGGGCAGGGCAGGAAAATGACGTCGGGGCGGCACCGCTCGAGCAGCGATGCCGATACCTGGTATCCTAGAAGTCGATCCCCGCTTGCGCCGTCGGGCCAGCAGTCCGTGACAATTACGTCCGCGTCGAACAGGGCGTCCAGGCCGGTGCTGGCGGTGAAGTTCGGACTCGCGATCTCCCGGACATGCCAGTCTTCCGGATAGATCTGGGTCACCTGGAGCGGCAGCGCGATGGAGGCTTCAATCCATGACCGGACGATGTTGGCGGCGGGAGACAAGGCGACGATTTTCAGGCCGTCGAGCCTGGCCCTCTTGCTCCTGATATAAGCGAGGTCGCCAAGCGTTTCGCAGGGGTGATTTGATCGCGTTCTCGCATTGATGACGGGCGCATCGGCGCTTGATGCGAGCTCTCGCAGGGCCGACAACTCTCTGGTACGCACGACAAGGACGTCGAACCAGTTGTCGAGGTATTTCGCCAGATCGGCCGTCGCTTCGCCGGCGCCGAATCTTGCAGGCGGGCGTGCGCAGACGCCGCCCATCGCCTGGATGCCGAGCTCGAAGGCCGTCGTATTCCTCCATCCACCGTCGTCGACGATAAGAGCCACGCGCTTGCCGGCGAGACTCTGCGGCATGTCGCGGTCGTTCCACGCCTCCGCCAGGATCTGCGCGCGCGCGATGATGGACAGGATCGCGTCCGCGCCCAGGTCGTGGAACTGGAGAAAGTCCCGCTCGGCTTCGTTAGGCATTGCTACCGCGCGTCCGGGACGCGCCTTCAGACCACCTTGAAAATCGCCAGCGCCAGCACGGCTTGCGCGAGGAAGCCGACGGTGAAGGCCAGCGTGCGGAACACCGGCAGGCCGAGCGTGTAGACGATCAGATGCGCCACGCGCGACCAGAAATAGACGGCGCAGGCGAGCACGGTCCATTTCGTGGAATAGTCGATCGCGTTGAGGATCAGCACCAGCGGAGCGAAGATCACGAGGTTCTCGACAGCGTTGTCATGCGCGAACATCAGCCGGTTCGCCCAGTCCGCCTGCGGCTTGTCATTGCGCGAAGGGTTGGCCATCGCGCCGGTGAGGCCGCGGATCTGGCAGCGGTTGACGATGTAAGGAATCCAGAGGATTCCGGTCAGGAACACCGTCAAGGTCAGCCAGAACAATTCACGCGTCATAACCCGGTCCCCTCATCAATCGCCGCGACAGGCGTGGAGCTTATACAAAGCTGCGGACGATTCCGCTATGCGCGAACTCTGACATAGCTGCCGGGCGCATCTTCGATTGGCGGCAGCGCCTCGCTGCCGACCGCGCGCGCCGGGACCTCCTCCGGATCGAGCCCGCCAAGCCATTCGCGCCAGTCCGGCCACCACGATCCCTTGTGCTCCACCGCATCCTTCATCCACTGGGCGACGTTGACGTCCTTGACGTCGTCGTTGGTCCAGTACTGGTACTTGTTCGAGGCCGGCGGATTGACGACGCCGGCGATGTGGCCCGAGCCGGACAGCACATATTTCACCGGGCCGCCGAAGAATTGCGAGCCGTACAGCACCGATTCCGCCGGCGCGATGTGATCTTCCCGGGTGGCGAGGTTGTAGACCGGCACCATGACCTTGGAGAGGTCGAGCAGGGTGTTGTCGAGTACCATCGTGCCCGTCGACAGCCGGTTCTCAAGGTAGCAGTTGCGCAGATAATAGGAATGGTTCGACGCGGTCATGCGTGTTGCGTCGGAATTCCAGTGCAGCAGGTCGAACGCGCTCGGCTGCTGGCCCTTGAGGTAATTGCTGACGACGTAGGACCAGATCAAATCATTGGAGCGCAGCATGTTGAAGGCCATCGCCATCTTGGAGCCTTCGAGCACGCCCGCCGCCTTCATGTCCTGCTCGAGTGCGGCGATCTGGTCCTCGTCGACGAAGACGAGGAGGTCGCCGGCATGGGTGAAGTCCACTTGTGCTGCAAAGAACGTCGCAGAGCTCACGCGCTGGCGGCGCTTCTCGGCGAGCCAGGCCAGCGTGGTCGCGAGCATCGTGCCGCCGACGCAATAGCCGGCGGTATGCACCTTCAACTCGCCGGTCGCGCGCTCGATGACGTCCATCGCCGTGAGCACGCCTTCCTTCATGTAGTCTTCCCAGCTCTTGTTGCCGAGCCGCTTGTCGGGATTGACCCATGAGATCACGAACACGGTGATGCCCTGGTCGACGCACCACTTGATGTAGGATTTCTCCGGCTTGAGATCGAGGATGTAGAACTTGTTGATCCAGGGCGGCACGATCAGGAGCGGGGTGCGCAGCACCTTCTCCGTCGTCGGCGAATACTGGATGAGCTGCATCATCTCGTTCTGGTAGATCACCTTGCCCGGCGTCGTCGCCATGTTGACGCCGACGACGAGGTTGTCCGGATTGGATTGGCGGATCTTCAGCATGCCCTTGCCGGCGGCGATGTCCTCCGCCAGCATCTTCAGGCCGCGCGCGAGGTTCTCGCCGCTGCTGGCAACCGTCTCGCGCAGCACTTCCGGATTGGTCAGCACGAAGTTCGACGGCGACAGCGCGTTGGTGACCTGCTGGATGTAGAACTCGGCCTTCCGGCGCGTCTGCGGATCTAGCCCCTCGGCGTCGCTCACCAGCTCCTGCGCCCATTTGGCCGTGAGCAGATAGAGCTGCATCACGAAATCGAAGAACTGGTTCGACTTCCATTCCGGATCGGCAAAGCGCTTGTCGCGCGGCGAGGGCGCGATCGCGGGCGGAGCGTCCTGGCCGGCCATGCGGCGCGCCGCCGAGCCCCAAAGGTCGAGATAGTCCTTGGCGAGCTTGGTCTGGAGATCGGACGATCGCGAGCTGTCCGTCAGCCAGTATTCGGCGACCGACGTGAAGGTCTTGACGACTTCGGCGAGCTCCGCCGGCGGGCGATCCTGCACCTCGCCGCTTTCGCGCGGCTTCAGGTACGCGGCGAGCGCCTTGCCTCCGCTTTCCATCGCCCGCGCGACATTCATCGCGAAGGCTTCCGCATTGAACTTCGTCTCGGATCCGGGCGTGTCAGTCGTGGCGGTATTCATGAGCAGAACAGTAACGATTCATTCCGTATTCGTCACCGCGAAGCTCGCACGTTTCGTCTTAAACGCTCTCGAAGATGTGCTGCACTGCGACAAAGTTTCTTGGTTCCGTCACAATCAAGCCGCACCGGGCGGGTTGATGGACCTTGGATGTGTTCTCGCTCGCACCATGTTTGGGCAGCAATGGTTTGAGCTTGGGCAGGTTGTTGGGTTAAGGTCTAGCAGCCGTGCGTTGGGACGAGTAGGGGATTTCCCAAGTGTTGGCGTTGAGGGACCTGCAAAAGACGCGGCTTGCCTGCTGCGCGCTGCTGATCGCGGCGGCGTGGGCGCTGGGCGGCTGTTCGAGCCAGCTCGCGGACCTCTCGCCCGCCGATGCGCAGGCGCATCCCAAGGAGCCCGGCGCCTACCTGCCGGTGCACGACCTGCCGCCGGACCGTAATCAAGCGACCATCCCGCCGGATCAGCGCGCCAAGATCGAGGCCGAGCTTGCTGCTGCCCGCGACCGCCAGGCCACCGCTGCCAAGGACGCCAAGTAAAGGCGTCAAGTGAGGCGCTGCAACGTAATCGCTGGCGCCCCCGCCACTCCGTGCTAAAAAGACCTGAGTTCAGCCGAGAGTTGGGGCGAAGGAGTTCAGCCCTTGTCGCGGGAAATTACTCTAAGTCTTTGACGTAGAGGTATTTTCGCGCAAGGGCCGGGTGCCTTTCGGGGGCCGTCACAGCGCTTTCGATTCTGTCCTGACCCGGTTGCCCGGAGCCCAGAGAGCCATGGAAGAATTTTACCGCATCCGCCGCCTTCCGCCTTACGTGTTCGAGCAGGTCAACCGGGCCAAGGCAGCCGCGCGGAATGCCGGCGCCGACATCATCGATCTCGGCATGGGCAATCCGGACCTGCCGGCGCCGCCGCACGTGCTGGAGAAGCTGAAGGAGACGCTGGGCAAGCCGCGCACCGATCGCTACTCGGCCTCCCGCGGCATCCCCGGGCTGCGCAGGGCCCAAGCCGGCTATTACGCCCGCCGCTTCGGCGTAAAACTCAATCCCGACACCCAGGTGGTGGCGACGCTCGGCTCCAAGGAAGGCTTTGCCAACGTGGCGCAGGCGATCACCGCGCCGGGCGACGTCGTTCTCTGTCCGAACCCGAGCTATCCGATTCACGCCTTCGGCTTTTTGATGGCGGGCGGCGTGATCCGCTCGGTGCCATCGGAGCCGACGCCGCAGTTCTTCGAGGCGGTGGAGCGCGCGATCGTGCACTCGATCCCGAAGCCGCTGGCGCTAGTGGTCTGCTACCCTTCGAACCCGACGGCCTATGTCGCGAGCCTCGACTTCTACAAGGACCTGGTGGCGTTTGCGAAGAAGCACGAGATCCTGATCCTGTCCGATCTTGCCTATGCCGAAGTCTATTTCGACGAGAACAACCCGCCGCCCTCGGTGCTCCAGGTGCCCGGCGCGATCGATGTCACCGTCGAGTTCACCTCGATGTCGAAGACCTATTCGATGGCCGGCTGGCGCATGGGCTTTGCGGTCGGCAATGAGCGCGTGATCGCAGCACTCGCCCGCGTCAAATCCTATCTCGATTACGGCGCCTTCACGCCAGTGCAGGTCGCAGCGACCGCGGCGCTGAACGGCCCGGACGATTGCATCAAGGAGATGCGCGACACCTACCGCAAGCGCCGCGAGGCGCTGGTGGAGTCGTTCGGCCGCGCCGGCTGGGAGATCCCGCCGCCGGATGCCTCGATGTTCGCCTGGGCGCCGCTGCCGGAAGCGTTCCGCAGCGTCGGCAGCATGGCGTTCGCGACCCTGATGGTGGAGAAATCCGGCGTCGTGGTCTCGCCCGGCGTCGGCTTCGGCGAGCATGGCGAAGGATATGTCCGCATCGCCATGGTGGAAAACGAGCAACGGATCAGGCAGGCCGCGCGCGGCGTGCGCCGCTTCCTTGAAAGCGGCATCGAAACGTTGCACAACGTCGTTCCGCTCGCCAACCGGCGCTAATTCTCTTCGACAGGTTTTCTGAAGCATCATGGTCGCACCCCTGAAAGTGGGCATAGCGGGGCTCGGCACCGTGGGCGCCGAAGTTGTCCGTTTGATTGAAACGCAAAGCCGCGTGCTCGCGGGCCGCAGCGGCCGGGGCATTCGCGTCGTCGCCGTCACCGCGCGCTCAAAGGCGAAGAAGCGCGGCGTCGATCTGCGCGGCGTCGAATGGGTCAAGGATCCGATGGCGCTCGCAACCCATCCCGGCATCGACTGCTTCGTCGAGCTGATGGGCGGCGCCGGCGATCCCGCGCTGTCGGCGGTCGAAGCTGCGCTGAACGCCAGCAAGTCTGTCGTCACAGCCAACAAGGCGTTGCTCGCCAAGCACGGGCTCAAACTGGCAAAGGCCGCCGAAAAGCACGGCGGCGCGCTGAATTTCGAGGCAGCCGTCGGCGCCGCGATCCCCGTCATCAAGACGTTGCGCGAGGGTCTTGCGGGAACCGGCATCAACCGCGTCTACGGCATCCTCAACGGCACCTGCAACTACATCCTGACGCGGATGGAGCAGGAAGGGCTGTCCTTCGCCGAATGCCTCAAGGATGCGCAGCGCCTCGGCTATGCCGAGGCCAACCCGTCCTTCGACGTCGACGGCCACGACACCGCACAGAAGCTGGCCATTCTCGCCAGCCTCGCTTTCGGCACGAAAGTTGCTCAAAGCGCGGTGTATGTCGAAGGTATCTCGTCCATCGCGCCGGAAGATCTGCGCGCGGCCGCCGATCTCGGTTACCGCGTCAAGCTGCTCGGCGTTGCGGTTCGCACCGCCAAGGGCATCGAGCAGCGCGTGCATCCGACCATGGTTCCAAAATCCTCCTCGATCGCGCAGGTGATGGGTGTCACCAATGCGGTCACGATCGATGGCGAGGGCATTCCGCCGATTACGCTGGTCGGCCCCGGCGCAGGAGGAGCTGCGACCGCATCCGCCGTCGTCGCCGATATTGCCGATGTCGCGCGCGGCATCCGCGCCAACCCGTTCGGCCGGCCGATTTCGCAACTGCGCGACACCAAGAAAGCGCCGATGGAGCGGCATGAGGGCGGCTACTACATCCGCCTTTTGGCGCGCGATTTCCCGGGCACTGCGGCTGCGATCGCGACCCGGCTTGCAGAACAGAAGATTTCGATCGAATCGATCGTGCAGCGCCATCCCAATGGCGGCGCGGCGCCGGCAAACGGCAAGGCGGTGCTCGTGCCCGTCATCCTGATCACCTATGCGACGCATGAGGACGCCGTGCGCCGGGCGCTCGCCGCCGTGCAGCACGATAAGGTGATCAGCGGCCGGCCGCAGGTGATCCGGATCGAGAAGAACTAGAGCATGCTCCGGAAAAGTGTGAAGCGGTTTTCCGGAAAGAGCATGCTCAAACAATGAGGGCGGTTCGTTCGAACGAACCGAGGGCGTTGCGAGTTGTTGCGGGCAGAGACTTCTGTCCCGAACTGTTTGAAGGAGTGAGCCGATGTCGACCCATATTTCAGTCCCGCCGCACGCGTTGCTCGAGCGCATTCTCACGCTGGAGATCGTGCGGGTGACGGAGCGGGCAGCGGTGTCTTCGGCGCGGCTGCGCGGACACGGCAATGAGAAAGCGGCCGACCAGGCCGCGGTGGACGCGATGCGGCGCGAGCTCAACAAGCTGCCGATCGAGGGCACCATCGTGATCGGCGAGGGCGAGCGCGACGAGGCGCCGATGCTCTTCATCGGCGAGAAGGTCGGCATGAACACCGGCCCGCGGGTCGACATCGCGGTCGACCCGCTCGAAGGCACCACGCTGTGCGCCAAGAACATGCCGGGCTCGATTGCCACCATGGCGATGGCCGACGGCGGCACGCTGCTGCACGCGCCCGACGTCTACATGCAGAAGCTCGCAATCGGCCCGGGTTATGCCAAGGGTGTCGTCGAGCTCGATGCCACGCCGGCGGAAAACGTCCTCCGTCTCGCCAAGGCCAAGGGCGTCGCGCCGGAGGGGATCACCGTGCTCGTGCTCGACCGTCCGCGCCACGCCAGCATCATCGAGAGCGTGCGCTCGACGGGCGCCGCCGTGCGCCTCATCACCGACGGCGACGTCGCCGGCGTGATCCACTGCGCCGACCCCGACAACACCGGCGTCGACATGTATCTCGGCACCGGCGGTGCGCCGGAAGGCGTGCTCGCGGCCGTGGCGCTGCGCTGCATCGGCGGCCAGATGCAGTGCCGCCTGATCCTCGACTCCGACGAGAAGCGCGAGCGCGCTGCCAAGATGGGCGTCAACGATCCCAAGATGATCTACGGCATCGAAGACATGGCCAAGGGCGACTGCCTGTTCGCCGCCACCGGCGTCACCACGGGCTCGCTGCTCTCGGGCGTGAAATTCCGCAAGGACGGCGTGATCGAGACCGAGACGGTGGTCATGCGCTCCGTCACCGGTACCGTGCGCTACATCAAGGCCGAGCACCGCGAACTGGCGAAGTTCCATTTGGATTGATCAACGCAGTAACAACAGCCGTCATTCCGGGGCGACGCGAAGCGTCGAGCTCGGAATCCATAATCACCAGCCGTGGTTATGGATTCCGGGCCTGCGCCTAACGGCGCATCCCGGAATGACGAGCGTGGAGGATGCGCACATGTCCGATCTTACCGCCGTCAAAGCCCTCGTCTTCGACGTGTTCGGCACGGTCGTTGACTGGCGCACCAGCCTGATCACCGACTTCATGTGGTGGAGCAGGGGCCGCGGCATCAGCGCCGACTGGACCGCGCTGGTCGACGGCTGGCGCGGCATGTACATGGCCTCCATGGACGACGTGCGTAAGCACCCCGAGCGCGGCTACGTCATCCTGGACGATCTGCACCGCCGCTCGCTGGAGAAGCTGGTCGCGCAGTTTGCAATCAAGGGCCTCACCGAGGCCGATCTCGATCACCTCACCAAGGGCTGGCATCGTCTCCATCCCTGGCCCGACAGCGTCGCCGGCCTGACGCGGCTGAAATCGAAATTCGTCATCTCGCCGCTGTCGAACGGCAATGTCGCGCTGCTCACCAACATGGCGAAGTTTGCAGGCCTTTCGTGGGATCTCGTCATGTCGGCCGAACTGTTCGAGCACTACAAGCCCGACCCCGAAACCTATCTCGGCGCCGCGCGGCTGCTCGGGCTCAAGCCCGAAGAGGTGATGATGGTCGCCGCCCACAACGGCGATCTCGCGGCCGCACAGAAGAACGGGCTGAAGACCGCGTTCGTGGCGCGGCCGACGGAGTATGGGCCGTTGCAGAAGGTGGATTTCGAATCCACCGGCAGCTGGGACATTGTCGCCAGGGATTTTGGCGGGATCGCTGATAGGCTGGGGTGCTAGCGGGGAGCGCCCCGCCTTGCCCCGGGCGGATGCGTTGACGAACCCAGGGATTCCTTGGCCGAGAGCAGCTTTCACGGCAATGCCGACGGCAATTGCGGCGTGGTGTCCACGAAAGCAGATCTCTTGGAGAAACCTGCCCACCAGTCACTGAGCCTGCGGTGCTTGTGAAGAAGCGTTTTGCCTTCAGGGGCCAGTACGAAGTAGCCAATCATCGGCGCGAGATGGATATCAGCGAGTGATGGTTGATTGCCGCAGAGGTATTGGCCCTCGCCGGCGGCTTTCTCCAATGCCGAGAGGACTCTCGGCGCTGCTTCGAGACCTTTTTGAAACTCGTTCGCGTCCGCCTGAACTTTCGTTAGCGGCCTGAAAACTCCGTGAGAGAAGACTTGTCTCACCAGAGGCCAGTAAGCGTAGCTGTCCGCAATCGACATGATCTGATTGCAACGCGCGCGCTCTCTCGGCTCCGCCGGCTGAAGCTTGGGACCTTCAAACGCTTCATCCACGTAGCGCGTGATGGCGCCTGTTTCGTAAACGACGAACCCAGTGTGAACCAGCGCCGGCACGCGCTTGAAGGGATGCGTTGCAAGGTAGCTTGCAGGGATGTTCTCAGCGAAGGGGTTTACCTCGATCCAATCGTACGCCTTGCCCTTTTCGTGGAGGGCCAGTCGGGCGATCCAGGAATAGACGCTGTATCGGTAGCCATACAGCTCGATCGCCATGAAGCGCGGTCCCAGGATATTTCCCGGCGCCAGGACTGGCGCAGTCACGTGCAAACCCCTGTCGCGGAGCCCGCCGAATAGCGGGCATCGTTCGGTCCGGGCGGCACGAGTGCCACCCGGACCTGATCTGACGAATTACAACGTCATCTGCATCGGCTCGGCATAGTAGTGGAAACCGTCGCCGGCCTTGGCGACATGACCGTAGCCCGGCCATGCGAAGTGATAGGACATCACGGGGGTCTTGTTGGCCGCGAGCATGGTGAGCAGTCTTACGCGCGACTCGGCCGCCTGCCTCGGATCCGTGTCGTACGAGAACTCCATCCGCGGCCGTTCCAGCAGCAGCACCGAATGGTGCGAGAGGTCGCCGAGGAAGGCAAAGGACTTGCCGGCCGACGAGACCATGAAGATGGTATGGCCGACGGTATGACCGGGCGCCGCGATCGCCTGAATGCCGGGCAGGAATTCCTGGCCGTCCTTGAAGAACACGATCCGGTCTCGGACTGGCAGCAGGTTCTTGCGGGCGTGAATGACGAAGTCCTTTTCCGGGTTGCCAAGCTTGGCTTCGTCAGTCCAGAAGTCGAAATCAGTCTGCGAGATGTAGATTTGCGCGTTCGGGAACAGCGGCTTGTTGTTGGCGTCCACGATGCCGCCGATGTGGTCGATATGGGCGTGCGAGCAAACCACGGCATCGATGTCTTCCGGCTTGATGCCTGCTTCAGCCATGCTCTTCTGCTGTCGGCCGGTGGTGGTGCCGAACATCTTCGAGCTGCCCATCCCGGTGTCGAACAGGATGAGCTTGTCACCGGTGTTCACGATCGGCGAGTTCTGCTCGAGCACGACATTGTCCGGCGACAGGAAATTGTCGGCGAGCATCTTCTTCACCTCTTCCTTGGGAACGCCGGTGAAGGTCCCGGAGGGATCACCGAGGGGCAGCGGTCCGTCGGACACAACAGTCACTTCAGCGTTGCCCAGGTTGAAGCGGTGCCAGTAGGGCGTCTGGGTGCCGAGTTTCGGAGCACGCGCAAGTGCGCTGCTGCCGAGCATTGCGCTGGCGCCAACGCCAGCACCGAGTGCGAGCAGGGATCGACGTGAGACATTCGGTGTCATTGGTTTCCTCCAATTTCTCGTTTGACCTACGCGATTTTTCGCGTTGCGACCGGCCCAGCGAGTTATGTGGCGCAGGCTCGGTACTAGGCATGCTGCGCCGGTTCGGAAAGCCTATCAAGTAGAATTGATTCGAATATCCATGTTCACGCAATTCTCAGCGCGGGCTCGCTCCCTTCCGTTTCGGCAAAGCCCGCTTGCAGAACTTCTTCACGCTTGTGCCGCAGATGCGCGCGCAGAATGTGGGAGAGGCCGATGCCGTCGCGCCGCTGGAGCGCGTTCAGGATCGCTTCGTGCTCCTTCACGGCCAGCGCCCAGCGCTGCGGCGTCATCGGCGTGACGTAGCGCGCGCGACGGATGCGCGCCGTCACGGACGCGTAGAGCCCGGTCAGCGCGGGATTTCCGGCCGCGGTGACGATGGCTTCGTGAATGGCACGGTTGCCGCGATAGTACTGGATCAAGTCACCCTCGCGATAATGCTGCACCATCGCCGCGTGCGCGGCGGCGATGTCGTCGATCTCGGCGTCGGTGATGCGCTCGCAGGCGAGTTCGCCGGCGAGGGCCTCGAGGCCCTGGCAGACCTCGAACAGGTCGCGCATGTCCTTGTCGGTCAGCTTTGCCGCACGCGAGCCGCGATGGGGCAGCAACTGCACGAGGCCCTCGGCGGCGAGCACCTTGAGCGCTTCGCGCAGCGGCGTGCGCGAGATCTGAAGCCGGTCGCACAGCTCACGCTCGGGAATCCGGGCGCCGGGCGGGATCTCGCCGTCGAGCAGAATGGCGCGGATGCGGCCGACGACTTCCTCATGAAGCATGGGCTCGAGCTCCGATTTGCATGCAAAATGTATTTTATATGTTGAGGAATGGAAGTTCCAGCTTGAAAATCCGCAATTTTGCATTCAAAAATGTAAAAAACACGGGGACACGAGGAAATGGACCTAGAGGCCCAAGAGTCGGACGACCTCCTCTTCAAGCTTGAGGACGGCATCGGGCGGATCATCTTTAACCGCCCGCAGGCCCGCAATGCGTTCACCTTCGCCATGTACGAGCGGCTCGCCGCGATTTGCGAAGAGGCCAATAGCGATCATGCGATCAAGGTGCTGGTGCTGCGCGGTGCAGGCGACAAGGCCTTCGCCTCAGGCACCGACATCAACCAGTTCCGCGAGTTCAAGACACCGCAGGACGCGCTCGACTACGAGAACCGGATCGATCGCGTGCTCTCCACGCTCGAGCAGTGCCGGGTGCCGACGATCGCGGCGATCAACGGGTTCTGCACCGGCGGAGGGGCGGGCATCGCCGCAGCCTGCGATCTGCGCATCGGCACCAGCAGCACCAAGATCGGATTTCCCATCGCCCGGACACTCGGCAATTGCCTGTCGATGTCCAATGTCAGCCGTCTCACCGCCCTCATCGGCGCTGCGCGTGTCAAGGATCTGATCTTCACCGCGCGCCTCATCGAAGCCGCAGAAGCCGCCGGCGTCGGACTGCTGACTGAAGTCGTCGAGGATATCGCTGCGCTCGACCGGCGTGCCGACGAGGTCGCCCGGCTTCTCGCCGGTCATGCGCCGCTGACGCTCACTGCGACCAAGCAGGCGGTGGCCCGCCTGCAACAGCGGCTGACGCGGGAGGAAGGGCAGGACCTGATCCTGATGTGCTACACCAGCCAGGATTTTCGCGAGGGCCTCGACGCATTTCTCAACAAGCGCGCGCCGCAATGGCGCGGCCAATAGGACGGGCCCGATGCAAAAGGATCAATCGCAATCCAGCTCTCGCCGCTCGGGTCCGCTCGCAGGCCTCAAGGTGGTCGATCTCACCCATGTCATGGCGGGGCCGACCTGTACCTTGATGCTCGCCGACATGGGCGCCGACGTCATCAAGATCGAAAAATCACCCAATGGCGATGATACCCGCCATTCGGTGCCGCCGAAGATCGGCGGCGAGGCGGCGTCCTTCCTGATGATGAACCGCAACAAGCGCGGCATCGTGCTGGATCTGAAAACCGACGGCGGCAAACAGGTGCTGCGGCGGCTGATCGCGAACGCCGACGTGCTGGTCGAGAATTTCGCGCCCGGCGCCATGGAGCGCCTGGGCTTCGGTTACGAGGCGCTGCACAAGGAGTTTCCGGCGCTGATCTATTGCTCGCTGTCGGGTTTTGGCCGCACCGGCCCCTACAAGCATCGCAGGGGATTTGATCTGGTCGCGCAGGCGATGAGCGGCATCATGAGCTTTACCGGCGAGCGTCCCGATGGTCCGCCGGTGAAGTGCGGACCGCCCCTGTCGGATATCACGGCCGGCCTGCTCGCGAGCATGGGGATTCTCGCCGCCTATACGCATCGTCTCAAGACCGGCGAGGGGCAGTGGGTCGAGACGTCGCTCTACGAAGCTGCCCTGGTGCAGACCTATTGGCAATCGACCATTGCGCTCGCAGCCGGCACGGCGCCGCGCGCGATGGGTTCGGCGCATCCGCTCAATGCGCCGTATCAGGCCTTTGAAGCCTCGGACGGCTGGCTCGTGGTCGGCGGCGCCAACAAGAAGCATTGGCTGTTGATGCTGGAAGCGCTCGGTGCGAGCGAGCTCGCATCCGATCCGCGCTTCGTCACCGGGGCCGACCGCATGGCGCATCTGAAGGAGCTTGAAGCAGTCTTGAGCGCGCATTTTCGCACCAAACCGCGATCGCATTGGCTTGCTGCGCTCGACGAGAAGGGTGTGCCGTGTGGACCCGTGCACGACATGCTGGAGGCGCTGAGCGATCCGCAGACGCTGGCGCGCGAGATGGTCGTCGAAGTCGAGCATTCGACGCTTGGTCCGGTGAAGACGATTGGGCTTCCCGTCAAATTCTCGAAGACACCGGGCAAGGTCCGTTCCGGCGCGCCCGTCTATGGCGAACATACGCGCGAGGTGCTGACAGAGCACGGGTTCGACGAACAGCAGATTGAAGCGCTCGAAAAACAAGGAGCGATCGTGTCGGCATCGACCAGGCGGGAGGAACGCGTCGCCTGACCTGACGTCGCTGCAAAAAACCAAGACAAGAATACCAAGACAAAAAACAAAACAAAAATTTGGCTGGAGGAAAACATGCGCAATACGTCGACACTCTTGCTGTCCGCAGCGGCGATCGTGCTGGCCGGCACGATTCCCGCCAGCGCGGCCTGGCAACCGCAAAAGCCGATTGAGTTCGTGGCCACCGCCGGGCCCGGCGGGGGCACGGACAATCTCGCCCGCGCAGTGCAGAACATCATCACCAAGTACAAGCTGACGGACCAGCCGATCGTCGTCGTCAACAAGGGCGGCGGCAGCGGCGCGGAAGGCTATGTCTACGGCAAGGCCTCCGCCGGCGATCCCCACAAGGTGATCTTCGGCACATCGAATGCCTGGCAGCAGCCGCTCGTCTCCAAGGTCGCCTTCAACTACACCGATCTCACTCCGATCGCGGCGATGGCGCAGGACGAGTTCTTGCTCTGGGTCAAGCAGGATACGCCCTACAAGACGGCTGGCGACTATCTCAAGGCAGCCGCAGCGGGTGAATTCAAGATGGGCGGGGCGCAGTCGAAGGACACCGACGAGGTGCTGACCCGCATGATCGAGAAAGCCGGTCACATCAAACTGACCTACATCCCCTTCAAGAGCGGCGCCGAGGCCGCCGTGCAGCTTGCCGGCGGGCACATCGATTCCCACGTCAACAATCCCAGCGAGAGCCTCGGACAATGGCGCGGCGGCACGCAGCGTCCGCTGTGTGCCTTCAGCCCGAAGCGGCTGCCGCAGGGCCCCAAGATCACCGCGACCGAAGACTGGAGCGACGTCCCGACCTGCGTCGAGCAGGGCCTCGACATCGCGCAATATGAGCAGCCGCGGACGGTGTGGCTGCCCGGCAAGATCACGCCCGACCAGGCCGCATTCTATGTCGACCTCATGAAAAAGGTGCAGGCCACGCCGGAATGGAAGGACTACATCGAGAAGACCTCGCAGGTCGACACGTTCCTGACCGGCGCCGAGTTCGACAAGTTCATCAAGGAGGACCTCGAGCACCTCAAGCAGGTGGCGGGCGAGCAGGGCTGGCTCATCAAGTGAGAAGGCGAGCGACCAGGCAATGACGTCCCATTATCTCGCGCCCGGCTGGAGCCGCTGATGATATCGCGCCGCGCTCTTGAACTCGCGACCGCCGTCCTGACCGGCAGTTTTGGTGTCACGGTGACCGTCTCGAGTCTCGACAACGGTATCGGCTGGTCGAGCGCGGGGGTGGATTCCGGTACGTTTCCGTTCCTGATCGGAATCATCATCGTTCTCGGGAGTCTCTACAACCTGGCGCGCGGCGTCCTGCCGGGCGCGACGCTCGCAAGCGTTCCCGTCGCAATCACGCAGACCGAGCTGCGCCGGCTCGCGGGGCTGTTCGTGCCTGCGGCGGTGTTCGTCGCGGTCATACCGTTGATCGGGATATATATCGCGTCGGCCTTCTATATCTTCGCGGTGCTCGCACTCCCGAAGCATCAATCCCTGCTCCGTTCGTCGATGATGGCGGTTGCGACGTCGCTCGGGCTCTACGTGGTGTTCGAGCGCATGTTCCAGGTGTCGCTGCCGCACGGCGCGCTCGGCACCGCGTTCGGGTTCTGACGGAGAGGGCGATGGACAATCTCGGGGAGCTCCTGCACGGCTTCAGCATCGCGGTCACTGTGCCGCATCTGGCGTTGATGGTGACCGGCGTGCTGCTCGGCATTCTCGTCGGCGTGCTGCCCGGGCTGGGCGCACCGAACGGGGTGTCGCTGCTGCTGCCGCTGACTTTCGGCATGCAGCCGGTCTCGGCCATCATCCTGCTCTCGAGCATGTATTGGGGCGCGTTGTTCGGCGGCTCCGTGACCTCGATCCTGTTCAACATCCCCGGCGAGCCGTCGTCGGTTGCCACCACGTTCGACGGCTACCCGATGGCGCGCGATGGCCGACCGACGACGGCGCTCGCCACCGCCTTCGGCTCGGCGGCGTTCGGCGCGCTGGTCGGCGTCATCCTGATCACCTTCCTCGCATCCTGGGTGGCGCAGGTCGCGCTCGCCTTCGGGCCGCCGGAATATTTTGCGGTCTATTTCCTCGCCTTTGCCAGCTTCGTCGGCATGGGCGGTGCTGCGCCGATCAAGACCGTCGTAGCGCTGGCGATCGGCTTTGCGATCGCCGCCATCGGCATCGACACCGTCTCCGGCAGCGTGCGCCTCACCATGGGGATCGACGAACTGGTGAAGGGGGTGAACTTCGTCGTCGCGGTGATGGGCCTGTTCGGCATCGGCGAGCTCCTGGTCGCTGTTGAAGAGGAGTTTCACGCCCGCGCCGTCTCCTCGAAGATCGATTGGCGCGAGGTATTTCGCGCGGTCGCCCGACTGCCGCGCCATAGCGTCGCATTGCTGCGCAGCGCGGCGATCGGCTGCTGGATGGGGATTACGCCTGGCGGTCCGACCGCTGCGTCCTTCATGAGCTACGGCATCGCCCGGCGCTTCTCGCGTCGCGGCCGGTACTTCGGCACGGGCGAGGTCGAAGGCATCATCTCGCCGGAGACGGCCGATCATGCGGCCGGCACCAGCGCGCTGCTGCCGATGCTCTCGCTCGGCATCCCCGGCTCGGCCACCGCGGCGGTCATGATGGGCGGGCTGATGATCTGGGGCCTCAACCCCGGGCCGATGCTGTTCGTCGACCAGAAGGATTTCGTTTGGGGCCTGATCGCCTCGATGTATGTCGGCAACATCGTCGCCGTCGCGCTGGTGCTGCTCACCGTCCCGGTGTTTGCCGCCCTGCTGCGGATTCCTTTCGTGATTATCGCGCCGCTGATCGTGATCATCTGCGTCGTCGGCGCTTATTCCGTGTCGAACTCCTATCTCGACGTGGTCATGATGCTCGGCTTCGGGATCGTCGGCTATCTCTTCAAGAAGCTGTTCTATCCGTTGGCCCCGCTGGTGCTCGCGATCGTGATCGGCGACAAGGCCGAGGACGCATTCCGCCAATCGATGCTGATGTCCAAGGGATCGCTCGGGATCTTTTTTGCCAACCGCCTCGTGACGTGCCTGGTCGTGGCCGGCATCGTGCTGCTGCTGCTTCCGCTTGTGCTGCAGTTTGCGCGTTTGCTGCCGCGCAAGCCCGTGTCGCCCGGCGATCAGACTCCAAGCCAGGAAAAGGTGATCATATGACCTCAAGGCCGCTCATTGCACTGGCGATGGGAGATCCCGCCGGCATCAGCCCGGAGCTGACGGCGAAGCTCGTGGCGCAGGACGACATCCGCGCCCGTGGCCGGCTCGTCGTGATCGGCGACCGGCGCGTTTTCGACGAAGGCGCCCGTATCGCCGGCGTCAGGCCGGAGCTCAAGACGATAGAGCAAGGTGCCGATCTCCGCGCGACCGAGGGCGATGCGCTGTTCGTCGATCTCGGCCATCTTGATCCCGGGCAGGTCGAGCGTGGCGTTGCGAGCCTTGCCGGTGGCCAGTTCGCGCTGGCAAACTACAAGCGCGCGCTGGAGCTTGGCCGCGACGGCCGCGTCGATGCGGTCTGCTTCACGCCGTTCAACAAGCAGGCGATGCGGTTCGCCCGCGCCGACTATGACGACGAGATCGCGTTTTCCGCGGAGGTCGCCGGTCTCAAGACCCCGGCAAGCGAGTTCAACGTGCTTGGTGAACTCTGGAATGCACGCGTCACCTCGCACATTCCGCTCAAGGATGTCGCCGCGCGACTATCCGGCGAACGCATCCAACTCGCGCTCAAGCTAACCGACTCCTGCATGCGCAACGCCGGCGTTGCGCGGCCACGCATCGCTGTCGCCGGGCTCAATCCGCACGCCGGGGATGGCGGCAATTTCGGCCGCGAGGAGATCGACATCATTGCTCCCGCGGTCGCGGCCGGCCAGCGCGACGGCATCGCTGCGGAGGGACCGTTTCCGGCCGACACGGTGTTCCTGCGCGCCAAGGGCGGCGCCTTCGATGCGGTGCTGACGATGTATCACGACCAGGGTCAGATCGCGATGAAGCTGATGGGCTTCGATCGCGGCGTGACCTTGCTCGGTGGCTTCCTGTTCCCGATCTGCACGCCGGCGCACGGCACCGCCTATGACATCGCAGGCCAGGGCGTTGCGTCCATCGGCGCGAGCCGCGCCGCGGTGCTGCTCGCGGCCGAGATGGCTGCGCGTCGCCGGGGAGCCAAAGGCGGCGTTTGACGGCTGCGCCGGTGGCTGACATGCGTTGGATCGACGGCTTGCAGGGGCTCGCACGTCCCGGGAAACCTGGAAACTTCCGCCGTCGAGCCGAGTTGCCATCCCGATGAACGTCTCCACCTCGGAGCTGCAACATGGTCGACGACGGGCCGCTGCGAACGGCGCGGGATACCGCTTGGTCCGTTTACCGCACCTGGCAGATCGGCATCTTTCTGGTCTTCGCCCTGATGGCCGCGCCTGCGCTCGGCGCCGAGATGAACGCAGCCGCCATTGATTCCGCCCAGCCGGGGAAGAAGACCCTGTCGAACGAGAAGCCGACCCCGGCGGGGGTCCGGCTACAGGTTCTTCTGGATCGGGCGCATTTCTCGCCCGGCGAGATCGACGGCAAGTTCGGAGAGAACGCGAAGAAAGCGCTGCGCGCCTATGCGGAAGCGCAGCAATTGCCGAGTTCGGACGCTTTGACGGAGGACGTCTGGAAGGCGCTCCAGGCGGATGACCGGCAAGTGACGGCGACTTACACCATCACCGAGCAGGATGTGGCGGGCCCGTTCCTTCGCAAACTTCCGTCGAAGATGGAGGACATGAAGGATATCCCGAAGCTCAGCTTTACCAGTCCGCGCGAAGGATTGGCTGAGAAATTTCACATGAGCGAGCAGCTCTTGGCGGCGCTTAACCCGGGGCGCCATTTCGATCGCACCAGTGACATCATCGTCGTCGTGGACACGTCTAGCGAAGAGGGCGCTGCGCCTGCCAAGGCTGACAGGGTGGAGATCGACAAGAGCCGGCAGACGGTAAAACTTTTCGACAAGTCGAATGCGCTGATCGGGTTCTATCCGGCGACCGTAGGCAGCGAAGAGAAGCCGTCGCCTTCGGGCACGCTGAAGGTCACGGAGGTCAGCCGAAATCCGACCTACCGCTACAATCCAGATTATCACTTCAAGGACGTTCGTTCTCGCAAGCCCTTCACCATCAAGCCCGGTCCGAACAATCCGGTCGGCACGGTGTGGATCAACCTTTCCGCCGAAGGCTACGGCATTCACGGGACGCCGTCGCCGGACAAGATCTCCAAGGCGCAGTCGCACGGGTGCGTGCGTCTCACCAACTGGGACGCCGAACGCGTCGCAGCCAGCGTCTCGAAAGGTACGCCGGTCGCGTTCGTCGAGGGCTCCCGTTGATGCCAGCGTCACAGCCGCGCGAGCCATGTTGCGAGCGGCGTTTTCCCAAGCCGCGCCTCGCCGAGCGGGTTCAGCGATGTGTCATTAATAGGGGCGCCGTAATACTGCGCGCCTGGGTCTCCGATCACTGGACGACTGTCGCCGGACGCCTTCAGACGGCGCGCAACGAACTCATTGAAGGGAGCCTTCTCGGGGCCCGCGATATCGATCGTGCCATTGATCGGCCGTCCCGTTGCGATCTCCGCGAGGCAATCGACCACGTCGTCGGCCGCGATCGGCTGAAACAGCGCGGAGGGAACGACGATATTACTCCCAACCGCCCCCGCTTCACCAATGGCGCCGAGGAATTCAAAGAACTGGGTGGCGCGGACGATCGAGTAGGGGACCGAAGATGCCTTGACGATGGTCTCCTGGGCGAGCTTGGCACGAAAATAGGAGATGTCGGGCGACCGATCGGTCCCCACGATCGACAACGCCACATGATGCTTGACGGCCGCTGCGGCCTCGGCCGCGACGAGGTTCGTGCTTGACCGCTCGAAGAATTCGAGCACGGCGGCAGGCTCCCAGGATGGTGCGTTGGCCACGTCGACCACAACATCCGCGTCAGCCAGCGGCGCAGCGAGTCCTTCTCCGGTTACGGCGTTCACGCCGGAGCTTGGCGAGGCTGCCACGGCCTCGTGGCCCTGCTGCTTGAGCTTCGCCACGAGCTTGGATCCAATCAACCCGGTTCCGCCGATCACGACGATCTTCATGGCATGTCCCCTCAGTATTTTTGCGAACGTGAGACGGTGAATGCCAAGTGATACTCACGCTCTCACGTCGATGAACGCGATGCGAAGCGACTTTTACCCGAGCAATGAGGCAAGCTCTTGCCTGTAACGGGCGTGCCTTGCCGAAAAATGCTCCAGAGATTTCGTTGCGATACGACAAGGATTGGTAAGGGATTATTCCCCTTTGGTGACGTCAGCCTACGTCGCGGAGAAGCGCATATAGGCGTCGCAACGTTGGGGGGTCCACCAGGGAGCGCCCGCGCAGGCGCTTGTGTTCAGACGAGGTGAACGGCCGCGTTTGCGGACTGCACGATGATCTCAGGTTGCCGCTGTTTTGCCCGACGTGTCAAATGGTCTGACAGAGCACGCAATGCTCATACTGGCACCCCGGGCTACTGTGCATGGGGTTGTTTTCGCGATTTTTAGTTGGGCCTGCGAACCGGCCGCCTCACGCCCCGCAGACGATCACGCCGTACCAGCCCAAGCCCCGATAGGTCTCGTAGCCCGGCGTCGCATGGAATGCGACCAGCGTGCCCGTGCGGTCCTGATAGAAGCCGGAGCGCTGGCCGTTGAGCGACAACGAGATACGTTCGCTCAAGATGCCTTGGCCGTCGGAGGCCGCGATGACGCGAAAATTCGAATCGACCAGCAGCACGCGCGCCTTGTCGTTGTCGCCGACGCGCACGCCTTGCACGATGGCGCGGGCCTGTGCCTCCCAGTCGAAATGAATGGCGAGCACGCCGATCGGCGCGCCGTTGGCCTGGCCGCCGGCCCGGACGCTGGCGCAGTAGGTCGCGACCTGCGCGTTGCCGAGCAGCGGCTGGTTCTCGACGTCGCCCGCGACATAGTCGTCGCCGGAGCGCAAGTCGCGCGCCTCGCGAAACCATTTGGTGTGAGCGACGTTCTGGCCGACGACGCGAAAGCGGTCGGCGCGACCGCTGGCGATGACGTTGCCGTCGAGGTCGCAGAGCCAGAGATCGAGATAGACGGTGTAGGCGCCGAGGATCACGCCCAGTCGCTGCGATACATGGGAGACGGCCGCGGCGCTCGGGGAGGCCGCGCAATCGACCACGGCGGAGTCGGTCGCCCACCAGCGCACGTCGCAGGTGCGCTCATAAAGGTTGCGGTCGACCAGCTCGATCGCGTTCAGGGACAAATCGACCATGCGCTCGCCGCGCGAGCGGTGGCTCATCCGCTCGATCGAGGCGACGAGATCGCCGGTGCGCTTGGTCAGTTGCGTCTCGAGCTCGCGGGCGATGGTCTCGACCTGCTGGCCGACGCCGCGCACCTCCTGCGCCACCACGGCGAAGCCTGCGCCTTGCGCGCCCGCGCGCGAGCTTTCGATCAGCGCGTTCAGCGCGAGCATCTTCATCTGGTTGGTGATCTGCTGGATCGACTTGGTCTTGTCGACCGCGATCTGGTTGACCTCAGCGGTCAGGCGGTTGATCAGCGCGGAGATGTCGGAATCATCATCGGGCTCAGTGGTTCCGTTCGCGATCGGCTTGGCTTTCAGACCCAGCGCAGCAGACATCGGGGACTTCCCTTGGCAATGAGGCCTGATCTGCAAAGAACCCGGAACAACAAATTACAGATCGAATACGAGTCTTTTTCGAGGATTCCGCCTAACGCCTGCTTAATTTGCTGTTCGGCGGAATGCCTAAATGGTAGTCAATCCGGCCCGTAGAGCGGCCATCCACCGCTTTGTGCACGGCTGCCGTTGCAAATCCCGAGGGATTCCCGGCCAATCCCCTTAAGTCAGCATCCGGACGCCTGCGTGATGGTCCGGGCCCCGAGTTTCCAACAGCCAGTCTCTCGAATCATGACGCCGCCCGCCACCGCCTTGCCCGTCGAAGCGCCCCAAGCCTTCCTGGGCGTGGCACGCTCGCTCACCGACAAGCTGTGGCGCGACCGGCTGGACGCGCGCGGGGCCGCGAAGGCGCTCGCCATCGTGCAGCGCCACCAATTGCCCGAGCTGCTGGCGCGGGTGCTGGCCGGCCGCGGCGTCGACATCGACGCTGTGTCCGATTTCCTCGACCCGACCATCCGCAAGCTGCTGCCGGACCCTTACACGGTGACGGAGATGGAGGCCGCCGCGAAGCGGATCGCGGACGCGGCGGTGCGGGGCGAGAAGGTTGCGATCTTCGGCGATTACGACGTCGACGGCGCCACTTCGGCAGCGCTGCTCGCCTGGCATCTGCGCCATTGCGGGCTCGATCCGCTGATCCACATTCCCGACCGGATTTTTGAAGGCTACGGCCCGAACACCGAAGCGGTCCGCGCGCTGGCCGCGAAGGGCGCGACGCTGCTCGTCACCGTCGATTGCGGCACCACCAGCATCGAGCCGCTCGCCGAAGCCAAGCGCCTCGGCCAGTCCGTGGTCGTGATCGATCACCATCAATCCGGCCTTGATCTTCCCGAGGTCGACGCGCTGGTCAATCCGAACCGCCCCGACGATCTCTCCGGCCTCGGCCATCTCGCAGCGGTCGGACTCGTGCTGGTGACGCTGGTTGCCGTCAATCGCGAGCTGCGCCAGCGCGGCTTCTGGAGCGGCGAGATGCCTGAGCCCGATCTGCTCGGCATGCTCCATCACGTCGCGCTCGGCACGGTCGCGGACGTGGCGCCGCTGATCGGGCTCAACCGCGCCTTCGTCGCCAAGGGCCTGATCGCGATGCGGCGGCGCGACCATGTCGGTCATACCGCGCTGATGGACGTGGCGCGGCTCAACGGGCCGCCGGAAGCCTGGCATCTCGGCTTCATGCTGGGGCCGCGCATCAATGCCGGCGGTCGCATCGGCCGTGCCGATCTCGGCGTGCGGCTGCTGCTCGAAGGCGACAGCGTCGAGGCCGCGCGGATCGCGGCCGAGCTCGACCGCCTCAACAGCGAGCGCCGCGTCATCGAGCAGGCGGCTGAAGCGCAGGCCGAAGCCGAGGCGCTCGCCTCGATCGGGTTCGAGGACAAACTCGGCGTCATCGTCACGGCCTCCGAAGGCTGGCATCCCGGCGTGGTCGGCCTCGTTGCCTCCCGCCTGAAGGAAAAGTTTTCGCGGCCCGCCTTTGCGATAGCGCTCGAGCCCGGCGGCATCGGCACCGGCTCGGGCCGCTCGATCGCCGGCGTCGATCTCGGCAAGGCGGTGCGGCAGGCAGTGGCCGACGGCATTTTGCTGAAAGGCGGCGGCCACGCGATGGCTGCGGGCGTGACGCTGCGGAAGGAGAAGCTTGCCGAGTTTCGCGCCTATCTCGAAAGCACGCTGGCGCGCGACGTCGCGGAGGTGCGCCATGTCAACGAGCTTTATATCGACGGCGCGGTCTCCGCGCGCGCGGTGACGACGGAGCTTGCGGCCACGCTCAACCGCGCAGGTCCGTTCGGGAGCGGCAATCCGGACGTCGTGCTGGCGTTGCCGGCGCATCAGCTCGTCTACGCCGACGAGGTCGGCCAGGCGCATCTGCGACTGCGCTTCAAGTCCGGCGATGGCGCGATCGTCAACGGCATCGCGTTCCGTTCGGTCGGCCAGAAGCTCGGCAATGCACTGGTCGCCAACCGTGGTCAGCAGCTGCATGTCGCAGGATCATTGTCGGTCGATCGCTACCAGGGCGCCGAGCGCGTGCAATTTCGCGTCATCGACGTGGCGCTACCGGACCAAGGGCCATCCGTGATTAGATAAACAACAAAAATGGGAGTGAACATGGTAGGGCAGGTTGAGGGCAAGGTCGCGCTGGTGACAGGCGGCGCATCGGGCATCGGCGAGGCCGTCGTCGAGCTGTTCGCACGCGAGGGCGCAACCGTCATTGCCACCGACATTGACGAATTGCGAGGCCCCGAGCTCGCCAAGCGCATCACCAAGGCCGGCAGCAAGGCGATCTTTCTGGCGCAGGACGTCACCAGCGAGGAACGCTGGGTGGAGATCGTGGCAGACGTCGCGAAGCGCTACGGCCGGCTGGATATTCTCGTCTCCAATGCTGGCATCGGCATTGCCGTGGCTTCGATCGTCGACATGACGCTCGGTGACTGGCGCAAGCAGAACGCGATCAATCTCGACGGCGTGTTTCTCTCGGTCAAGCATTGCCTGCCGCTGATGCGCAAGACCGGCGGCGGCTCGGTCATCATGATGTCGTCTCTTGCGGGCCTGCGCGGTTCGCCCGGACTGTCGGCCTATTCGGCGACCAAGGGCGGCGTGCGGATGTTCGCAAAATCGATCGCGATGGAGTGCGCGGCCGCCGGCGACGGCATTCGGGTGAACTCGGTCCATCCCGGCATCATCGACACACCGATCTGGGGCAAGATCCCGACAGGCGCGACCGGCAACCAAGGCAATGCGCCGATCGACCCCGACGAGCGCGCCCGGGTCGTCACACCGCTCGGCCGCGCCGGTCAGGCCGCCGAGATCGCCAGTGGCGTGCTGTATCTGGCCTCCGATGCCTCGCGCTACGTCACCGGCAGCGAGCTCGTCATCGACGGCGGCATGAACGCGGGCGGCGTGCCGCGGCGGGCTTGAATCGGGCCGCGATGCGCGAAGGGCAGGGTGGCGCCCGCAGGGGCTGACGCGCAGGCGTCGCCCCTGTACAAGGCGGCCAGCTCTCGAACCGACAAAGGTTTCCTTCGCCATGGCGCACGGCCTTCACGCTTCCTCATCCGCGGCCGAACCCGTCCGCTCGAACCGGCCGGATCTCGCCACCGACGCAATCCGCACTGCGCGCGAGGACCTTGCAGCATGCTTTCGCATGGCCGCACGCAACGGTTTTGAAGAGGGCATCTGCAACCACTTCTCGGCCATCGTGCCGGGCCATGACGATCTCTTCCTGGTCAACCCGTACGGCTACGCCTTCCGCGAGATCACGGCGTCGAAGCTCCTGATCTGCGATTTCCACGGTAACGTGCTCGACGGAGACGGCGAGCCCGAGGCGACCGCGTTCTACATCCACGCCGAGATGCACAAGCGCCTGCCGCGCGCCAAGGTCGCGTTCCACACCCACATGCCCTACGCCACCGCGCTGTCGATGACCGAGGGCGATCCCCTGATCTGGGCCGGCCAGACCGCGCTCAAATTCTATGGCCGTACGGCGGTGGATCGCGACTACAACGGCCTCGCGCTCGACAACAGCGAAGGCGCGCGCATCGCCTCGGCCGTCGGCGATGCCGACATCGTCTTCATGAAGAATCACGGCGTGATGGTGCTGGCGCCCACTATCGCGGAGGCCTGGGATGACCTCTATTATCTCGAACGCGCCGCCGAGGTGCAGGTGTTGGCGATGTCGACGGGACGACAGGTGCTGCCGGTCGATCCTGCGATTGCCGCAGCAACCTACAAGCAGATGCGCGAGGGCGATTCTGAATCCGCGCGGCTGCATCTTGCGGCGATCCGCCGCCAGTTGGATGCCGAGGAGCCGCAATACCGGCACTGAGCTGCCTTACGACCCCTGCCGCAGCTTCGCCAGGACCTTCAGCCCACCGTAGCCATCCGCGGGCGCGATCCCGGCCTTCTGCTGAAAATCCTTGATCGCCTTCATCGTATCGTTGCCGACACGGCCGTCGGTGCCGCCGGTGTCGAAGCCGGCCTTGGTCAATCGCGTCTGCATCTCCTGCACCTCGGCGAGCGTGAGCGCGCGTTCGGAACCCGGGAAGGGCTGGATGAAGGGCGGCGCGCCGAGGCAGCGGTCGCCGAGATGGCAGATCGCCAGCGCATAGTTCATCGAGGGATTGTAGCTCTTCACTGAATAGAAATTCGGCCCCAGCAGGAACGTGGGCCCGCCTGCAACCGGCGTCCACAGCTGTGCCGAAGCATTCGATTGCGGAAACGGCTGACCATCGGCGCGCGTGACCCCGGCCGCCTGCCACGCAGCATAGGTCCGGTTGCCGCTCATATCGCCGGACGCTCGCACCTCGTAGCCCCAGTGCTCGCCACGGCGCCACTTGCCGCGATTGACGAGATACTTTGCGGTCGATCCCAGCGCGTCGTCGGGCCTGCCGAACGGCGACACCTTGCCGTCACCGTCATAGTCGATGCCGACATTGAGCCAGACTTCCGGCATCCATTGCGAATGGCCCATCGCGCCGGCCCAGGAGCCCTGCATCTCCTGCGGTGTGCTCCAGCCTTTGTCGACGATACGCAGCGCGTTGATCAGCTCGGTTTCCCAATAGGCTTTTCGGCGCGGCTCGTTCCAGGCGAGCGCGGCGAGCGAGGGAAACACTGGCGTCATGTGGTTCTGCTGCACCAGGGGATCGCCGTATGCGGACTCCACGCCCCACAGTGCCAGCAGCGTGCCGCGCTCGACGCCGAAATCACGCTCGATCCGCGCGAGCAACGCCTCGTTGTTCTTGAGCGCGATCTTGCCGTTGATGATGCGCCAGTCGGAGACGCGGCGGTTGATGTATTGCCAGACTTGCTCGTGGAATTCCGGCTGGTTGCGCATTTGCTTGAACACGCTCATGTCGGGCTCGACGCGCGCCATCGCGCGCTGCCACGTCGCGGCCGAAATGCCTTTTGCCATGGCACGCGCACGAAAACCTTCGCGCCATTCGTCGAAGCCGGGAGGCGTCGCGGCAAGGATACGCGTCGGGAATGCGAGCAGGGCAGCACCGCCAAGCGCGGACTCGAGCAGGGCGCGACGGGTGCGGTTGGCCGAGGAATCAGCTTGTTTCATGCAGACATTCTAGCGGGAAACCGAGCCTCTGTGAGTCGGCTCCTGAGGCGTGCAGTAAGCGCGGTTCCGGCCGCGAGCGGAGCAGCTTTCGGCCCGCCGTTCCCCGGAACAACTGTCGCACTCCCGCATTCCTCCCGGTCACGGCAATCGATTCGGGGTTGAATGAAGATACGCGCGCATGCGGAAAGCCATGTCGTTGAGCTGGACGACGGATCCCGGTGGCAGATATTTCCCGGTGATCTGGCGCTGACGCTGAACTGGAAGCCGGAAACCGACTTGCGCCTGGAGCGCAGCGAGGATCAGGTCAGTTCGCACGCGCTGGTGAATGCCTCCGATCACAGCCGCGTGCGCGTGATCGCAGAGAGTGAGAGCTGGCCGGACGGCGAGGTTAAGAATGCGTTGAAGGGCGGGTAGGGCGCCGTTCCCGCAATATCAATATCCCTACCGGCGGCTTCTCTGATGCCGATGGGGGCGACGGAGGCGGCGATTAGGCCTCGCCCGGGGGGCGAGCAGCACACGGGTCCCGCCTAGCTTTCCTGCAATTCGGCTGCGATGCCGGCGAGCCACCGCCGTATCGTGGTTTCCGCCTTGGTGTCCAGGCCTCTGGCGAGGCGTTTCTCCAGCTCCAGCACACGCTCCCGGCATGCCTTCAGTAGCGTCGCGCCGCGCGGCGTCAGTGTCCATTGCTGGATGCGGCCGTGGACGGGATGCGGCGTCATCACGATCGCGCCGTCGCGTTCGAGATTTCGAATGATCACGCCGACGGTCTGGGGCGTCAGGAAGGTGAGGCGGGCGACGTCGGCACCCGACAGACCGGGATAGGCGTTGAGCATGGTCAGCACGGCGAATTGCGGCGAGGTTACGCCGAGATCGGCGAGCGTTCGCTCCATCTTCAGCCGGACTGCTGCGTGGGCCTGGCGCAGCAGATAGCCGAGATAGCCTTGCTCGCCACGCTTGCCTTCGCCAGGGGCGGGCACGCGCGGCGCACCGTCGGCGGCCGGCCAGTCAGCGTCCTCCGGGGAAGGCGTCTTCCGCCGCGGTTGCGATCTCGTGATGTCAGCCGTCTTGCGCGCCATATGAGAACTCTTATAAGATATAAGTGCTCTTATAATAAGACGAGGTGAACGGCAATGGCGCACGCGCGCAGCGAATACGAAGATTTCAAGCGGCTCGCGCCCGATGCCTATGATCTGGTGCTGGCACTCGGCCAACTGGCGGCCAAGGCGGGCCTCGACAAGCAGCTCCTCGAACTGGTCAAGCTGCGCGCGTCGCAGATCAATGGTTGTGCCTTCTGCGTGCAGCATCACATCCTGCTCTCGGAGCGCATCGGCGTGCCCGTGGACAAGCTCAATCTGGTCGCAGTCTGGCGCGAGGCGCCCGTCTTCTCCGCACGCGAGCGCGCGGCTTTGGCTTGGGCGGAAGCGCTGACCTTTCTGCCTGACGGCGTCAGCGAAGAAGTCCACGCCGAAGCGAGCCGCGAATTTTCCGAGACAGAGCTGATGTACCTGACCTCGGCAATTGCCTCGATCAACGTCTGGAACCGTTTTGGTGCGGCGTACCGCTGGACACCTGCCAAGCGGCCAGTCGTGGCGAATGCCGTGGCATCCTGAGTACGGGGAGAGGAGATCGACATGACTACAATGATCCTGGCCGCCACGCCGCGGCAATTGACATCACGCATGACCTTGCTTGCCGTGGTCGGCGGGCTCGCTTGCGCACTTGCGATCGGCAAGGTGTTGCCGGTCGCGATGGACACGGTCTCCGATGTGCTGGCGCCGCTCTGCGCGAACGCTGCCGAGAGCTCGCCGCTCGATAAGGTCGAGCCGATCGGCTCCTACGCGCTGCCCAATGTGCCCGGCAAGCGCGTCACCATCGTGCGCGTGTTCTACGGTCCCGGCGGGTTTTCGCGGCCGCACCGTCACGCAGGCTCGGTGACGGCCTACATTACCAAGGGCGAGATCCGCTCCCAGCTTGGCGGTGGCCCGGTCGAGACGTTTGGGGTCGGCCAGTCCTTCTTCGAGCCGCCGGGCTCGACGCATCTGGTGTCGGCCAACGCCAGTGCCACAGAGCCTGCGGAATTGATCGCGGTGTTCGTGGCGGACGAGGGCGCGCAGCTGACGACGTTGTTGGAGTAGTTCGTGCAGACTAGAATCCCGGGTGAGCGAAGCGACACCCGGGAACAGTCTTAGCTGGTATCCTGCACCTCGCTTCGCTCACCCGAGTTATAGAACCAGCATGCCCCGCTATCCTCGGACGATATCTTTCGTCAGCCTCCGTAAGACGCTGGATCAGGGTTGTCGGATGGACTCTCAAAGGACTTCTTCATCGAGGCAGGCATCGGGACGTGGAAGTTCAGGCCGCGCGGCGGCACCGGCTCCATGAACCACCTGTTGTAGATCTTCTCGATCTCCGGGCTCTTGTAGAGCTTGGCGGTCGCCCGATCGACCACCGCCTTGAACGGTGCGTCGTCCTTGCGCAGCATGATGCCGTAAGGCTCCGGATCCGAAAAGGCGCCCGAGCTGATCGCGTAGATCGACGGATCCTTCGATGCGGCGATCATGGCCGCAAGCTGGATATCATCCATGACGAATGCCTGAGCGCGGTCGGTCTCGACCATCAGGAACGCCTCGGGGACGTCCTTGGCATTCATGACAGTGATGCCGAGCGAGCGTGCAGCGTTGGCCTTGTTGAGCTGGGTCAGGTTGGTCGAGCCCGAGACCGAGACGACGGCCTTGCCCTTGAGGTCGTCGACCTGGTCGAGCTTCAGCGCCTTCTTGGACACGAAGCGGCTTGCCGTAAGGAAGTGCGTGTTGGTGAAGGATACCTGCTTCTGGCGATCGGCGTTGTTGGTCGTCGAGCCGCATTCGAGATCGACGGTGCCGTTCGCCATCAGCGGGATGCGGCTGGACGAGGTGACGATGTTCTCATTGACCTCGAGCTTGTCCAGGTTGAGCTCGGCCTTGATCTCGTCGACGATCTTCATGCAGATGTCGATTGCATAGCCGACGATCTTCTGTTTGTCGTCGATGTAGCTGAAGGGTACGGCACTGTCGCGTATCCCGAGTGTGATCGCGCCAGTCTCCTTGATCTTCTTCAGCGTGCCGCTCAATTCCTGCGCATGAACCGGCGTGGCGCACGCGACGGCCAGAATGGCCGCCGTGGTGAGAAAACGCATGTGCTTCCCTTCATTTTGCTTCGATGCAACGCTTGCGAAGGCAAGAACGCGAACGTCCGCTGTCGAAGTCCCGTCGATCGCGGGTTCGAAATCAGCATGGACATCGGGGTTCGCCTTGCCAGCCGGCAGCCAAGCAATTCTGAGGCCAGAGGAGGCTAGGACGTGCAGTTGGTCCGGAATCTGGTCTTGGTCAGGCCTCGCCCGCTGAGGAGCCTGTCATCGAATTGTTATCGAGGCGCGCTGTGTGATGAGGCGCGAGCAGCCCCTCAATTCTCCTCGCCGCTCGATCCCTCGCGCAGGTCCGGCTTGAACACGTCCTCCGGCAGCGCATGTGCCACGGGCTGCGGGGCGCCTGCGATCTCCGGCCCGACCTCGCGGCCGCGGGCGCGGATCAGGCGCTCATAGGCGGAGACCAACGTGACGTAGGGGCTGACCCAGATCCAGCCGTCGCGGGTGAACAGCTGGACGTCGAAATGCAAATGCATGGAGGTGCCGGCGGGATGGTCGAGATAGTTCGAGACCACGCCGATCTTCTCACCCTCGGCGACGATGCGGCCGTTGAGCAGCCCATCGGCGTTCATCGCCTGCGGGTTCATGTGCATGTAGCGGAAGCGAATGTGCTCGGTGCGGCTGTTGACCTGGAGCGTCGCGGCCTGGTCCCTGGATCCGCGGATCACCATGGCGTCGCGCACGGCGACCACGCTACGTCGCTTGGGGTCGCAACGCTCGCCGCCTTCGCTCTGCGGCGGGCACTCAGCCGCGCGGATGTCCTCGCCCTGGTGGCCGTAACCGCCGCCGCATTGCCAGACCTCAAAACTGCGGGACTCGCAGAAATTGTCGCGCCAGGGATAGGCGGTCGTGCTCTCCATCTTGTCGCGCTTGGCATAGGATTGCGAGCGCACGAAAGCAGGCGCCTTTTCGAGGGGAAAGCGAATCTGGGCATAGGTCATTACATCGGGATGACCGCTCTTATTGCGGTAGCCGGTGTTCGGGATGATGTCGCCGCTCGGCCGGTAGATGAAATCTGCCGAACGCGCTGAGGGACGATCGATGACGTTGGAGGCAACGTCCGTCAGCGGCCGCATACGCTGGCCGCCGGCGACGCGGAGCGCCCTCAGGAAACGCTCGGCGACAGGATAGGCTTCCTTGCAGGCGAGCCGGCGCGGCTTCGCCACGCTGTCGAGGCATTGGATCGACACCACATAGGCGACGCCGAAGCGGGTGAAGGCGTAGCGCACATAGCCTTCGCGGATGAATCTGCGCAGGTCCGGATAGAGCGTGGCGAGCGGTTTGACAGGCTCGCCCTTGCCGCCGCTGGGATCAGCGATGTCGTAGATCAGCGCTGAGCCCGTGATCTGCACCTCGACCGGCCTTGCGAACACGCGTGTCGGCATGCCGTCGCCAGCGCCAGGCTCCAACGAAAAGCTCGCGCTGTAGCCGGCGGGGCCGGCGTCGAACAAGTCGACGGGATTGAAATCGGCCTGGTAGCGCGACAGTGCGAGCGTCGCCGGCGCGCCGCTGCGCTGCGCCTCGAGGTAAGCGGCGGCGTCGAACGGCAGCAGCACGGGAACAGAGCTGCGCGCAATGCCGGTGAAGAATTGTGAGGAGATCGCGTTGAGCTGCACCAGCGCCGGCATCGCGCGCGGATCGTAGCGCGGCACCGAGCGGCGGGGCACGAAGATGAAATCGCCGGCAATCTGGGGGCGGCTGTTGATCTCGGCGCGGAGCTGGTCGAGCGCTGCGCGCCAATCGACGCGCAAGGCCGTAAGCGAGGGGCTGCGGAATTCGTCCGCGGCAAGCGGGGCTGTGACGAGGAGCGAAAGCAACGCCAGAAGCTGCGAGACGAAGCGGAAACCCGTCCTACCCACTGTCTCGCCCCCCGGCGCTACCTGTCCTGATCCCTCGATCCCTTTCCTAGTCCTTGGCACGCTCGGAGTAGGAGCCGTCTTCGGTCATCACCACGATACGGGTGCCGACTGCGATGTGCGGCGGCACCGTGGTGCGCACGCCGTTGGAGAGAATCGCGGGCTTGTAGGAGGAGGAGGCGGTCTGGCCCTTGGTTACGGGCTCGGTCTCGACCACTTCCAGCGTCACGCGCTGTGGCAACGCGATCGATACCACGTTGACGTCGTGCGTCGACAGCTTGACCGTCATGCTCTCCTGGAGATAGGCGGCCGAGTCGCCGATGACGTCCTTGGACACCTGGACCTGATCATAGGTTTCCGGGTTCATGAAGTGGTAGCCGTCACCATCTTCATAGAGGAAGGTGAAGTTGCGCTCTTCGATCGTGGCCTTCTCGACCTGGTCGGTGGTCTTGTAGCGCTCGGAGATCTTTACCCCGTCCGAGATTCGGCGCATTTCGATCTGGCTGACCGGGGTGCCCTTGCCGGGATGGATGTTCTCGGCGGTCACGACGACATATAGCTTGCCGTCTTGCTCGATCACGTTGCCCTTGCGAATAGAACTGGCGATGACTTTCAAAGCGACATTTCCTGCTTACTTGGCCCGGCACCGGCCAGGACGTGGTCAAATTGATGGGGGACCTGGGGCCTCAAATCAGACCTCGGCGCCCGTTTCGGGCCGCAACATACGCATTTTGTCGTTGAATGCCAGCATTTTGCTGGCCTGCGGGGCGGTCGCTTAATGGCTGGGGACAAGCCGATTTCGCCGTTCTGGTCCCCCTTGCGGCACCTGGACCGGCGGCCGTTCCTCAGGGCAAGGGGGGCCATCACCGGAGCTCTACGGGGCTTTTTCGCCGAACAGGGCTTCGTCGAGGTCGAAACCTCCGTGCTCCAGGTCTCCCCCGGCAATGAGACCCATCTGCACGCCCCGCGGACCGAGATCATGCGACCGGACGGCACCCGTACCACCCGCTATTTGCGGACATCGCCCGAATTTGCCTGCAAGAAGCTGCTGGCGGCCGGCGAGCCCCGAATCTTCGAGTTTGCCCGAGTGTTCCGCGACCGCGAGCGGGGCGATTTACATCTGCCCGAATTCACCATGCTGGAGTGGTACCGGGCCGGCGCGCCCTACGACGCGATCATGGCCGATTGCGTCGTCGTGATCGCCCGCGCGGCGGAGGCGACCGGGATCGGGCAGTTCTCCTTCCGCGGCCGGACCGCCGACCCCTTCGCCGAACCGGAGCTTTTGACGGTCGCCGGTGCCTTCGAGCGGTTCGCGGGGATTGACCTGCTGGCGACCATCTCTGGCGGCGAGGGCGACCGTGTGGCGCTCGCCGCCGCGGCCGCCGGCAGGGTCCGCGTCGTCGAGGACGACACCTGGTCAGACATCTTCAGCAAGGTCCTGGTCGAGCATGTCGAACCGCAGTTGGGGCAGGGGCGTTTGACCATCCTGTTCGAATACCCATCTCCAGAGGCAGCATTGGCACGTGCGAAGGCTGACGATCCGCGGATCGCCGAGCGGTTCGAGGTCTACGCCTGCGGCGTCGAGCTTGCCAACGGCTTTGGTGAATTGACCGATGCCGAGGAGCAGCGCCGGCGCTTCCTGGAGTCGATGGCCGAGAAGCAGCGTCGCTACGGCGAGGCCTATCCGCTGGACGAGGATTTTCTGGCCGCGGTCGCCGCAATGCCGGAGGCGAGCGGCGTCGCGCTCGGCTTCGACCGGCTGGTGATGCTGGCAAGCGGCGCGTTACGGATTGATCAGGTGGTGTGGACGCCGCCTGTGGGTGAGGCATGATGAAGACGAACCTTGCACGCACGTTGCGCGAGCCGGCTGAGCTGGTGAGCGAGGGACTCGCGCCTGTGGCGGCGCTGCCCGCGCTCGAGCGCGTCGCCGCGCGCTATGCGGTTGCGATCACGCCGGCGCTGGTCGAGCTGATCGACGCTTCGGATCCCGACGATCCGATCGCGCGGCAGTTTGTTCCAAGCGCCGCCGAGCTGGAGGTACAGCCCGGCGAGAACGCCGATCCGATCGGCGACCACCCGCATTCGCCGGTCCCCGGCATCGTGCATCGCTATCCCGATCGGGTGCTGTTCAAGCTCGTTCACGTCTGCGCGGTCTATTGCCGTTTCTGCTTCCGCCGCGAGATGGTCGGTCCCGGCAAGGAGAACGCACTCTCGGACAGCGCGTATCGCGCGGCGATCGACTACATCCGCGCGCACAGCGAGATCTGGGAGGTGATCCTGACCGGCGGCGATCCCCTGATGCTGTCGCCGCGACGTATGAGCGAGATTATGGCCGAACTCGCGGGGATCGATCACGTCAAGATCATCCGCCTTCACACCCGTGTGCCCGTAGCCGACCCCGCGCGCATCAGCGACGAGATGGTCGCGGCGCTGAAGGTCGAGGGCGCGACCACCTGGGTTGCGCTGCATGCCAACCATGCGCGAGAGCTGACGGGCCGGGCTCGCGCCGCCTGCGCGCGGCTGGTCGATGCCGGGATCCCGATGGTAAGCCAATCCGTGCTTTTGCGCGGCGTTAACGACGACGTCACCGCTCTGTCGGATTTGATGCGAGCTTTCGTCGAATGCCGAATCAAGCCCTATTACCTGCATCACGGCGATCTCGCGCCGGGCACCGCGCATCTGCGCACGACGCTGGCGCAAGGGCAGGACTTGATGCGGCAGCTGCGCGGACGGACGTCGGGACTGTGCCAGCCTGACTATGTCATCGACATTCCCGGCGGTGCCGGCAAATCGCCGGTGGGTCCGAATTACGTGTTGGCGGCGCAAAATACCGCACCGGATGCGCGTGATGCGGCATCGGAAACGCGCTATCGTATCGTGGACTATTGCGGCGACGTTCATCTCTATCCGCCCGAGACCTGAGCGGTCGTGATAGAGAGCCGGCTTGAGGAATGGAGGAACGAAATGAAGAAGATCATTGTGGCCGCATCGCTCGTGGTCTTGCTCGGCGGCGCAGCGGTCGCGCAGACCGGCACCAAGGGGTCGACATCTGGCGGCGCCACGTCCGGATCGCTGCCGTCGGCGCCGGTCGGTCATCGCCAGCCGCGGGCCGGCGACGTACCGAACGAGAAGAATCTGAGCGACCCGAACAATCCCGTGAACAAGGAAGACGCGGCGCTCGACAAGAAGATCAAGAGCATCTGCCGCGGCTGCTAGGCCTCGGCACCGGCGGGCAGGGCGCGACAGCATCGCCCCGCCCGCGCTTGCCTGGCTTAGGCTGACCGCTCGTGCAGCCCGGCGCGCTTGGTGTTGCGCCGGATCTCGACCGCGTCGGCGAGCTGCTCGAGCACGGTTGCCGTGGTCGCCCAGTCGATGCAGCCGTCGGTGATGCTCTGGCCGTAGGTGAGCGGCTTGCCCGGCATGACGTCCTGGCGGCCGGCGACGAGATTACTCTCGATCATCACGCCCATGATGCGGTTCTCGCCACCGGAAATCTGGCCGGCGATGTCGGCTGTGACCAGCGGCTGGTTCTCCGGCTTCTTGCTTGAATTGGCGTGGCTCGCATCCACCATCACAAGCGGTGAGACGCCTGACTTGGCGAGCTCGTTGCAAGCCGCCGCGACGCTTTCCGCGTCGTAGTTCGGCTTGTTGCCGCCGCGCAGGATGATGTGGCAGTCCTCGTTGCCCGCAGTCGAGGCGATTGCCGAGCGGCCGCGCTTGGTCACCGCCATGAAATGATGCGGATGCGAAGCCGACTTCACCGCGTCCGCCGCGATACGCACATTGCCGTCGGTGCCGTTCTTGAAACCGACCGGGCAGGACAGCCCTGAGGCCAGTTCGCGATGGATCTGGCTCTCGGTCGTGCGCGCGCCGATCGCGGCCCAGGACACGAGGTCCGCAATATATTGCGGCGTCGTCATGTCGAGGAATTCGGTGCCGGCCGGCAGGCCGAGATTGTTGACTGCGGACAGCACGTTTCGCGCAAGCCGCAGGCCTTTGTTGATATCGAAGCTGCCGTCGAGATCGGGGTCGTTGATCAGACCCTTCCAGCCGACCGTGGTGCGTGGCTTCTCAAAATAGACCCGCATCACGATTTCGAGCTGGTCGGCGAGATCTTCGCGCAAGCTCGCGAGGCGCTCGGCGTATTCGAGTGCGGCCTTGGGATCATGCACCGAGCAGGGGCCGACCACGACCAGAAGCCGGTCGTCCTGGCCATTGAGGATCGCATGAACGGCGTTGCGCGCCGCCATCACCACGCGCGTCGCGGTGAGCGTGCGCGGGACTTCCCGCATCACCTCTTCCGGCGTGTTCAGCTCTTTCAGTTCGCGGATACGAAGATCGTCGGTCGTGCTCAGCACGGCGGGCTCCTGTCTGTCTTGAGAACCTGCCGGCCAATAAAAAAGCCGCCAGGTCTGGCGGCTTGTTCGGACGTTTGCTGCAATGTGTCAGATTGAGCGCGATCCTCCCGCCGCCAGCGAGCTGTCGTAGCTAAAGTACCAAAAATAGCTGGTGACGAGGGTGATCATGGGTGGGTCTATAGCGCAGCGGTCGGGGGTTGTCACCCCCGAATCGCCTGGGGAAGCGATGAGGCGGCTCAGGTGTTGCTGTTGCGTGCCGCCAGCGCCATGCCGATCAGGGTGGCGCCGCCGAACACGAGGTTAATACCGACGAGGACGCCGATCGCCCATTCCGCCGAGCTCGGCAGCCCCGTGATCACCAAGAACGAGATCGCGATGTCGACGAGGCCCGAGATCAGCAGCCACGACCAGCGGCCGCTCGGCTCGCGGCGATGCTCCAGCGCGTACATGATGGTGGCGACGCCCTCGGCGAGGAAATAGGCGCCGAGCACGATGGTCAGCGTCAGCACGGCCTGCATCGGCCGCGCCAGCAGCAGCATGCCGGCGAGCACGGCCAGCGCGGCCGAGATCAGCGACCACCAGAAGCCCGGCGTGCTGCGGGCCCAGTAGGTCACGATCAGCCCGCCGATGCCGCTGATCAGGAACATCCAACCGAGGAAGATCGCGATCGCAAGGCTCGCAAGCGGCGGCAGGATCAGCGCGGCGACGCCGAGAACGGCGAGCAGGATGCCCTCGAACAGAAAAGCCTTCCAGTGCGCCTTGACCGTCTGGCTCATGGCGGATTGCAGCCGTGAAAGATCCTCGGGCGATGTCATGGTGGCCTCTCGCAGTAGTAGATGTGGCTCAATCTAGTATGCGCGCACCGCGCTTGCCATCCCGCGGCTCAGCCGCCGCCGGGCACCGAGGAAAAACCTTCCGCGCTGGTGCGGATTCGGTTGCGGCCGAGAATGTAGATCGCACTTGTGACAACCAGAAGTGCGATGCCGAGCAGGATCGAGGTGAGGCCGATCGGGATCAGGGCCAGCGTCAGGTTGCGCTCGGGGTTGATGAGCCAGTGGTGAATCGAGGTCAGCACGAAGGCGAGGCCGAGGAAGCCGATGCCGCCGCCGGAGAGCAGCAGCGCCCACATCCGGCGCAACTGGCTCAGCCGTTCGCGCGCCACCTTGGTTCGGGGCGCGTGATGGCGCGCGACGCGCCGGACCAGGCGCATGGCGAAGGCGATCGAGCTGAAGCCGATCAGCAGGCTCGCGGCGCCCAGCCACATCCGGAGCGTCGGATCCAGATCCGGCATCTGCTGAAGCGTGAGCAGCGGGAAGTCGAAGGCCGAATGCAGGGCGAGCGGGCCCGCCAGCATCAGGAGGCGGCTGGAGAGACGGGCCCAGTCGCGATGATGGCGGTTCGCGCCCAGCGCCGTGCCGGCGCGCGCGATCGTGAGATAGGCGCCCGCAATGATGCCGAGCGCGCCGTGGAACGGCACCGTCAGCACGCTGCGCAAGGCCGCCAGCGAGCGCCACATCTCGGCATGCTGCACGAGATAGGCGAGGTTCTCGTAGGCCGCGAAGCCGAGGCCGACGGCGGCGCCGTAGACCACGGTGTCCATTGGATTGGCGAAAGTGCGCCGCTTGGTCGAGGAGACCAGCACGATGGCGATCACCTTCACGGCTTCCTCGGGCAGGGCGACGCCGAACACCGAATGCATGGCCAGCGCCGCCCAGGGATTGTCGGGGGCTGCGACCATCTTGGCAAAAGGGGCGCGTGCGAGGCCCAGCAGCGAAATGCTGGCCGCGCCGAGCAGGAACGCGGTCCAGACCTGGGCTGGCGGTCCCGGGCGTTCTTCTGCGGCAATGACAAGCCACAGCATCAGAAGCGCCGGCGCGATGGCGGCGGTTCCGATGACGGTGGGCAGTGCTTCAATCAGGTACATCGGCGTCGAAAATAGGTCTCCTTGACCGGCTTATCTACTTCCACCGATGCGACCATGTGTCATGCACTTGCTGTCCCGTCGCTTAACAAGCGCGACAGCTTCCGCTCATCCGCGCCGTCACCGAGAAGAATAGAAGCGCAATCAATTGCATGACTGGACCTGTTCGTCGTCAATGGCAACGATCGCGCCGCCGGTGCGGATCGCGATTGGTTAGTTGGATCAAGGAAATGCAAAGATTTCTTCGATTCACGATGCACATAGCCGGACGGCGAGTCCAGAGGCGGCTTACGCGAAATGACTGTTGTGGCAGCTTCAGTGGGTTCTGAAGGGCGGCCGCGCGTCGGGCGCAACGTCGAAAGCGCCGAGATGGAATTCCTCGCCGGTCGCGTCATCCGGCGACGGCTGCTGCGCGAGCAGCGTGAACGCCGCCTGCGGATATTGCTTCCAGATATCGAGATCGCCGGCGGTGATGGTGAGCCAGCCGAACGTGTATATGTAGCGTCCGGGCTCGGTGACCCGGCCGACCCTGTCCCAGGTGATCTTGTCGACTGCCATTCGGTCCCCCGATCGCAAGTCTGCAAATAAAGGCCGGCACGCGGCGCGGACCTTCAAAAGCTGATCCCGCAATGGGGCCGCGATAGGGCGGCGGTGCGGAGGCAAAACGGCCGGGGGACGGCCGCTGCCTGCCGGTCAGCGCGCGGTCGAGGCGGTCTGCGCCCGCGCTTCGGACGTCCGCTCCAGCTGACGGTGCGAGGCATGGAAGACGTCGTGGACGAGGCCGACCTTCTCGAGGCCCAGGATGATCAGGCCGTTGAGATCGATCTCCCACCAGGCATGCGAGATATAGGCGTCCCGCGGGAAGCGGTGATGGTTGTTGTGCAGACCCTCGCCGAAGGTGAGGATCGTGGTCACGAACTCGTTGGTCGAGGCGTCGTCGACCTCGAAGCGGCGATAACCGTAGGCGTGGCATACCGAGCCGGTGAGCTGGCTGACGAGGATCAGCAGATAGGCGCGGAACAGGCCGGAGAACAATACGCAGCCGATCATCGTATGAAGGCCGCCGAAAGCGTAACCGAATACGCCCGGGATGAAGACGGCCGACATCACGTACCAGACCCAGCGCGTCCGGACGAAGAACATCGCGATCGGATCGGCAAGAATGTCCTTGGCGTAGTATTCGTTGTCAGTGGTCGCCTGGTCGAACACCCAGCTGCCCTGGGCGTGCAAGAAGCCCTTGAGCGCGCTAACATAGCGGTTGCCGAAGCCGTCATATTGCGGGCTGTGAGGATCGCCGGCATCGTCGGCGTAGAGATGGTGGCGGCGGTGGTTGGCGACCCATTTGGCGATCGAGCCTTGCACCGCCATCTGGGCGATGACGCAGAAGAACGTTCGCATGACCGGGCCGCAGCGGAAGCTGCGATGAACGAACAGGCGATGCATGCCGGCGCCGATGCCGAACGTGGTCAGCGCGAACATGCCAACGAAGACCGCGATCTCTACCTTGCCGAGGCCTTGCGTGACGGCCCAGGTGATGCCAGCGACTGCGCCGACATAGAGGATGCCGAGGAGGAGGTAGCTCTCGCGCAGCTTGGCCTCGACGAGCGGTCCTTCGGTGACGACCCCGGGTGGCAGTTGCGGCTTGGCCGCGGCGAGCCCGTTCTCGGCGATCTCTGCCTGGACGAACTCTGCGTCAGCGATGGACATTCCAGTACTTCCAATACTCAAGGCCCGCAGTGATTGCGGACGTACTGGCTCACACCCTATCGCGTGGGGATGGCGACCTCCAGCATTTAGTTAAAAAAGAGTTAAAGTTTGCCCGGAGGGTCCTCAGGCCGGCTGCGGCACGGCCGAGCGGACGATCAGGCGGGCGAGGTCGTCCCGCTGCTGTTTTTCGGCGAATTTCACCGCAAACCCGTCGGCGAATTTCCGGATGACGCGTCCCACGCAGGCACCGACCGCGAGCGGCGTTCCGATCTGGGGGTCGAATTCGCAGGACACCGCGGCGCCTGCGGTGGAGACGTCGATAATGAAGCAGGGATGGGTACCGCCGTCGGCGAACGTCAGGGACGTATGCGAGACCTGCGGCACGAACCGCGCGTCACGCCGCAGCTCCTCGACGCTGGCGTCCTTCTGCTTCTTTTCGAGCCAGGTCAGCTTTTCCGACATCCAGGCGCGCCGCGCCCGTGTCATGTCGAGTTCCATCAGGAAGCCCGTCTTCAGCGTCGCACTGATGGTGCACTCGAACTCGCCGAAATCCTGGAAGTAGGACGTCACGCGCTCGCCGACCTTGCCGACGACCGGCACGTCCACGATCATGCGGAACGGCGAGACGCGCTTGGTGCGGCAGGCGAAGGTTCGCAGCTTGCCCTCGCAATCGTACCAGCGATGCAGCGAATAGCTGCCGCTCACGTTGACGTCCACTGCACGCTGCCTGAGGAATTCTGCGACGGACATGAACGCCAATCGTGTTGTGGATTGTTTTCCGTATTTCCACGGTAGCAATCAAATTCTAAGCAAATGATACCGGCACTCAGGAGAAGGGGTAAATTTCCGGTAAATGCGAGGGGCGGTAATAAACCGGTGGCATGTGCGTCAGCGCAGCGAAGGAGTGGCTTGAACGCCTCCGAGCCCATTCGTGATCATTGAAGTTGAATAGTCGGCAAGAGCCAGCAGGCCGAGACCGACCAGCATCTGGATCGCCGTCCAGCCCAGGCTGTTCGGCCCAATCCGCAGTCCGACCCATGGCAAGATGCGCCGCATGATGGCGGCCGAGACGGCTGCGGCGGCGGCAATCATGAGAGCGACGCCGGCAATAAACGACAGCGACGCGGTCGGCGGCATCCACAGCGACAGCCACGCCGGTGCGGCGTCTCTCCATAGGCCAGCAGAGCATCCCCCATCCGAAGAAGAAGGCGAAACATCTGATGACATCAGGGCCGATCGTGTCGGGCTCGAACCGGATGCCGAATTTCCGAAGCATCCATTCGACGAACTCACCGTCGGTGAAGAACAAGAAGGCGCCGAGACAAAGGGGAAAGCGCGACTGGAAGACGAGCCCGATAAGTCCGAACAGGACCATGTGACTGATGAAGCCGCTCAGATAGTCCCCGGCGCCTTTGCGGGAGGGCTCCAGTGCCGCCGGTGAGTCTGCGGCCTGGTGGTCGCGAAGAGCCCGGCTGCGCGCCATGTGCTCCAGCATCCTGGCGCCTCGCTCCGGCAGATGCCGTGTCGTGTGGCGCAGCCAGGGCGGCAGCGCAGGCGGGGGAGAGGGAACGCCGGATTGGTCTTCCGAGGCGGATCTGCGCAGCTCCATAGGTCCGGCCCGGTCCTTCACTCGGTTGACGCCGCGGCGACTGCCACGATCTTGGGCCGCGCGCTTGGTGGTTCCGATCGGAGGTTTGTCGGACGTAAGGGGCCGGGAGGTTCACGGCTTCGAGCGGACTTTTCGCCGCTCAGCGTCCTGCTCAATGCGTTGATGATCAGGCACGACATCAATGGACCGATTTGGTCGATGACGGTGGAGTGCTTTGCAACGCTGGTGATCATTCTGGCGTTTGTCGGCGCTTTGGCCCGCGATCGCTTGCGGCGGTGATCGCAGCCCTGTTCGCGCTCTCGTTCGCCGGTCCCTATGCGCCACGCCGATGGCGTGGCTGTCGTGACGGTTCATCGAGATGCCGTTCATCGCCATCGGCAAACGGTACCGTGTTGCGCACGCGATCTCGGGCAAGACAGTGCTGGGGAGTAGCCGGACAGGCATCACCGCAGCCGCGATGCTGGCGCTCCCTAGCGAAGGGCGATAATCGAGCGAAATCAACCGCTCGGTTGCAGAGGGCTATCAACCCTCCAGCTGGAACTTATCGCAACATCAGGTGTTCTTGCCGTGAATGAGCAGCGCCGTCGCCCCGGCGCAAGCCAAGCGTCGTGGCCGAGGCGCTGAATTGTGCTGCTGGGAGGGATGCTCATGAGACTCACTCTTTCGGTGATCAAGGCTGACATTGGGTCCGTCGGCGGGCATACGAAACCGTCTTCGCGCATGATGGCAGCTGTCGAGGGCGAGGCCGCGAAAGCGATCTGCAATGGTCTTTTGATCGACGCCTTCATCTGCCACACCGGCGATGACATCGCGATCATCATGACGCACACGCGGGGCGAAGGCAGTTCCGAGGTCCATCAATTCGCCTGGAAGGCGTTTCTCGCCGCCACTGCGGTCGCGAAGACTTCCGGGCTCTACGGCGCCGGCCAGGATCTTCTCGCAGACGCACCGTCCGGAAACATTCGCGGTTCCGGCCCGGGCGTCGCCGAACTCAGCTTCGACCACAGCCTGTCGGGAGCGAGACCGGCGGAGTCCTTCATGGTGTTCGCCGCCGACAAATGCGGGCCGGGCGCCTATAATCTGCCAATCTACCTCGCCTTCGCCGATCCCATGTATTGCGCCGGGCTGATGCTGCCCCCGATGATCAAGGGTTTCCGTTTCCACGTCATCGACATGGACCATACGGGAGGCGACAGCGTGATCGAACTCGACGCTCCCGCGGACAGCTACCACATTGCCGCGCTGCTGCGCGACAACGAGCGCTTCGGCATCGATCGCATCGTTTCTCAAACATATGGCGAAGTCGCCGCCGCCGTGTCGGCGCAGCGTCTTCACGCGATTGCGGGCAAGTACACTGGCAAGGATGATCCGGTCGCTATCATCAGGAACCAGGGAATTTTCCCCGCGCCCGAGGAAATCATCTCTCCCTTCGCCAAGGCGCACTTCGTAGGCGGCGATGCGCGCGGCTCGCACGTCATGCCGCTCATGCCCGTGCCGCTCAATACACCGGTGACTGGCATGTACTGCCTGCCGATCGTTTCCTGCGCTGGCTTTTCGATCGACAAGGAAGGCCGCTTTGCCGAGTCCTATACCGATTTCTTCGACAACCTGGCATGGGACGAGGTGCGCCGGCGCGCACAAAGCAAGGCGATCGAGATGCGCAGCCAAGGCTGGTCCGGCGCTGCGATGCTGCCCTATTCCGAGCTGGAGTATGGCGGCTTCCGCGACACCGTGTCCGCACTGCTGAAGCGTTTTCAGCTGCGCGAGGAGCGCAAGCCGGAAGCGGCCGAGTAGAGAACGCTGCGCCAGGCCGGCAGCAGTGAGAATCGTTGAGTTGCGGCGACAGCGCATTTAATCGAAAGCATGATTGCACTGCGGCGTCATGCGAAGTCTGCGTGCGAAACGCCAATGGCGTGACGCAGGCACTATTGCGATGCTAATCCTGGGAGGTGAGCATGGCGAAAAAACGCATCGGCGTTCTCACGGGCGGCGGCGATGTCCCCGGCCTCAACTCTATCATCAAGACCGTGACTTATCGCGGCAGCGAGGACAACATCGAGGTCGTCGGTCTCCGCCGGGGTTGGGAGGGCCTCACTCACTTGAACCTCGACGACCCCGCCAGCAAATCGCACTACCTCATCCCGCTCAATCGAGAAAACACGCGCATCATCGACCGACGCGGCGGCACCGTGCTGCACTCGAGCCGCACCAATCCCTCAAACGTGAAAAAGCTGCCCGATCATCTCGCGGGCCGGGACCTTCCAGTCTCGGAGAGTACCAAGGGCGGCATCGCAACCAAGTCCTGGGACCTCACCGGCCAGGTACTAGCGAACCTATCGGGGCTCGGCATCGAACACCTGATCGCCATCGGCGGCGACGACACGCTCAGCTATGCGGACAAGCTCAACGGATTAGGCGTCAAGATCATCGCCATTCCGAAGACGATGGACAACGACGTCCGCAACACCGAGTACTGCATCGGCTTCTCGACCGCGATCACCCGCGCCAGCGATGCCATCCAGCGGCAGCGTACCACAGTCGGCTCACACGAGCGCGTTGGCATTTTCCGCGTCTTTGGCCGCGACGCCGGATTTACGGCACTCTATACCGCATACGCGACCTCGATCCGATGCGTGATACCGGAGTACAAGGTCAATCTCGACAAGCTGATCCAGTTGCTGCTCGAGGAGAAGCGCGCCAACCCAAGCAACTACGCGCTGATCGTGCTGAGCGAAGGCGCCGAGTGGGAGGGCTACAAGGCCCAGGAATACGGCGAACCTGACGCCTACGGTCACCGCAAGAAGGCGAGCGTGGCCGAAGCGCTTGCCGACGAGATCAAGCGGCGCGCCGGCGAGGAGACCATCGTCTCTGATCTCACCTACGATCTACGATCGGGCGACCCTGATTTCATCGACAAGCTCGTCGCCCTGACTTTCGGTAACATGGCCTACGATGCCATCTTGGAAGGCAAGACCGGCCTCATGTCGGCGCTGGTCGAGGGCCGCTACGACCTCGTGCCCATCCCTGATGCCAGGCTCGGACCGCGCATGTTGGACGTCGCCAGCACATACAACACCGAGCGCTACCGTCCTCTTTATTCCAACAAGCGGGGGCTGCCGATCTTTCTCAACCGCGCGTCTTAGGGTGGTTGCTCGAGAACACGGTATCCAGGGGTTCAATGCGCCGTGACGGGCTCCCGTCAGACCCGGTTTGCCAAATCACGCAAAACGCGGAAGCAAACCAAAGCCATTCCGCGATGCTGGCGCTCCCTAGCGGAATCGAACCGCTCTCTCCACCGTGAAAGGGTGGCGTCCTAACCGATAGACGAAGGGAGCAAACGCAACGCCCCGCCGCTTTTGGCGGCACGGCCGTGGGCCGCAGGAGTCGTGCCCGGCGGCCGCGGCGGGCGAACGTATAGTGGCCTTTGGGGCCGTGGGCAAGCCGTTCGGGAACGGTCTTTTGACCCGGTGGACAGCCCCGACCCCGGGATCATTCGGGGGTGATTTCAACCGTTTCTTAGGGTTCCCTGAGATAGCGCTGGAGGGGGAGAATTTCAGCCATGCCACTGCCCAAGAAGCGCGCAGACCGCAAATTGCTGTCGCGGCATGCCTGGATCACGCTGGACGGCGGATTCGCGGCGCGGCATTGCCTGGTCCAGGACATCTCCAGCTCCGGCGCGAAGATCACGCTGGACGAAGACGCAAGCCAGCTTCCCGGCGTGATCCGGATGGCGTTCTCGCGCGATGCGCGCACCGGGCGGAGCTGCCAGGTGGTCTGGCGCCGCGGCAAATCGGCCGGCATCAAGTTCCTCTAAGATCTGCCTGCGCGACCCGGATGGCGCGCGGCCCGGGTCCGGGCTAGAACGCGAGGGATGCGCGCAATCGTCCTCATCCTCACCTGCTTCGCAACGACATCCGCAGCAGCGGCCGAGAGCCTGCGCCTTCCCGCCGCCGAGCGGCCGCAGGCCGGCAAGACCTTGCCACTGAAGGGCGCGACCGGCAGGGCAAAGGTGAATTCCTGTGCGTCCTATGGCCCGCGCTTCATGATGGTCGAGGGCACCGGCACCTGCGTGAAGATCGGCGGCTCGATCAGCATCGACGCCACCGTCCGGCGCTGAGGCCGCATGTCGCCGGATCTGCTGCGGCTCGACCTCCTCGTTCCCTTGCTGGTGTATTGCGCGCTGCTGTGGTGGGTCGGCCGCGGCCTGAGCTGGACCGCGTGGCTTGCCACCGCGGTCGTGACCATCGTGCTGATCGTCGGCGTGCTGCTGGTCGAGCGCGGCTGGCGCTAGCGGTCCCAAAACAAAAAACGCGAAAACAACCCCATGCACAGTAGCCGTCAAGTGTTGCCATGACGCCGGACGCGCGCGGCAGAATGGCGATTCAGCGCGATGTCATCGTGCCTTAAGCCGCGTCACCGGCTCACGACATCGGCGGTGCGACATGCTGTGCAAAACCGGGCCGTTTGCCGAGTTCGGCGAGCCAGCGCGTCAGATGCGGCTGCGCCGGCCGGCTGATGCCCTCGACCCCGAGCCAGCGCCGCGCATAGGCGCCGACCGCGATGTCGGCGAGCGTGAACTGGTCGCCCTCCATGAAGCGGCGCACGGCGAGCAGGCGATCGGCGATCGCCCAGACCTCGGCGGCCGCATCGGCATCCCTCTGCACCTGGATCATGTCGCGCTCGCTAGGTGCCGTGCGCACGATGCCCCAGAACACCGGGCGGTCGACCGGCTGCACGCTCGACAGCGTCCAGTCGAGCCAGCGGTCGACGCCAGCGCGGCTCTTCGGCGCCTCCGGATAGATCGGCGTGCCGCGGCCATGCGCGAGGCAGAGATAGCGCAGAATCGAATTGGATTCCCACAGCACGTAGTCGCCCTCGACCAGCGTCGGGATCCGCGCATTCGGATTCATCGCGAGATAGTCGGCCTCGCGGGTCTTGCCGTACTGCATGCCGGCGTCGATGCGCTCATAGGGCAAAGCGAGCTCAGTGAGGCACCACAGCACCTTCTGCACGTTGACCGAGTTGGCGCGGCCCCAGATCGTCAGCTGTGTGTCCGGCACGTTTCTTCTCCCGCAACATTAGGCTTGGCGCGGGTGATAGCGGAATTCGCCAGCCTGAGCGACGGCGATTGCGGCGCGGCCCTCATGCAAAAAGCTCCGCCATGGGCGGAGCTTTTACGCTGGGATGATCAGGCGATCAGCGGCCGAAGAACAGCCACAGCAGGATAATCACCGGGATCGGCACGCCCAGCAGCCACAACAATAGTCCGCGTCCCATCGCGTCCTCCTCCAATCGCTCCATGAGGAGAAAACGCGAGCCGCGAGGGCTTGTTCCAGCGGCGAGGGCGTTACCAATGGCCGGTGTTGGGCATCAACGACCACGGCTCCTGCGGCGGCTTCGGCTCGCCCTTCTGGAGCAGCTCGATCGAGTGCAGATCGGGCGAGCGGACGAAGGCCATGTTGCCGTCGCGCGGCGGCCGGTTGATGGTGACGCCGGCCTTCATCAGCTTCTCGCAGGTGGCGTAGATGTCGTCGACCTCATAGGCGAGATGGCCGAAGAAGCGGTCCTCGCCGTATTTCTCCTCGTCCCAATTGTAGGTGAGCTCGACCAGCGGCGCGCCGCGGCTCGAGGGCTGCTTCTTCAGTGCGTCGAGGTCGTCCGCCGAGCACAGGAACACCAGCGTGAATCGCCCCTTGTCGTTCTCGATCCGCCGCACCTCCTTCAGTCCCAGCGCATCCTGATAAAACTTCAGCGCAACATCGAGATTGCGCACGCGCAGCATGGTGTGAAGGTAACGCATGTTTCTTGCTCCCTTGGATGGATGGAGGGTTTTTGGTTTGGGCCGGACCGGCGGGAGCATCAGATAGCAGGAAAATGGGATGAGGGGCAGGGGGCGATTGCACATGCGCGTGAGGGCGAAACGGCTGGTGGAAGTAAACCAGCCAAGCCTGACCAAGCCGCAGAGTCAGCAGGGTGGCGATGGCGAATGAGTTCAATGCACTGTCGCCGTGTGCGCCCTGAAGGCGTGTGTCTCTAGTGGAGGAGGATTCCACCCGGATAATTGTCGATTGATCTGGTAGCTGACGAGCGACTTGGCTGGGTGACCGGCTGGGTCGGAGCCTCGTGACAAAGGTCGCTTTGGGCGGCTGAGCAATCCAGCGGGCCGTAACGTGAGTGAAGCCTGAGCAGGCCTCGAAAGGCAAGACGCGGATGCCGACCCGCCACGGTGATGGGAAGGCCGCACGAACAGGGAAGCAATCGACGAGCGCACCTGTTCGATCCGCCGGGGTATTGGGCGCGGCACGTTGGAAGAGAGATACGGGTCATCAGGGAGACCCGCGTGGACGAGGATTGTACTTCAACGCCATCACAGGATGGCGGCCCGCGCGGGAGTCGGAGAGGGACGTTGTACTGTCGAGGCCGGGTAACGCCGGCGGAGGGAAGGTCCCTTGCTTCAGACGTGCTTTTCGAAGAAGGAAAGGAAACGGTGATTGGCGATGAGCCTCGAAACGCCGGATAAGATCAGGACCCTTCAGAGAAAGCTTTATTGCAAGGCGAAGGCGGAGCCCGCTTTCCGCTTCTATCTGCTCTACGACAAGATATGTCGGCCGGACATTCTGGCCCATGCCTGGGAACTCGCTCGTTCCAATGACGGCGCGCCTGGGGTGGACAGGGTGAGTTTTGCGGACATTGAGCGGTCCGGAGTGGATCAGTGGTTGGCGGCGCTACGCGAGGACCTTACCTCGATGTCGTACCGGCCCGCGCCGGTGCGGCGGGTGATGATCCCGAAACCGGGAGGTGGAGAACGCCCGTTGGGGATTCCCACGATTCGCGATCGGGTGGCGCAGACCGCCGCCAAGCTGGTGCTGGAACCGATCTTCGAGGCGGATCTGGAAGACAGTGCTTATGGGTACAGGCCAAAACGCAGCGCTGTCGATGCCATCGGAAAGACCAACCGGTTGATCCGGCAGGGCTTCACCGATGTGGTCGACGCCGATCTGTCGCGCTACTTGGACACCGCTTCATATTGCCCCCTGGTTCATGAGGTTTGATCGAAGAGTTCGGATTGCCGGGTTATCACCTTGATCCGGATTCCCTTTTTCCTGCCATTCGTGACGTGCACGACTTCGAGCTCGCCGCGCTTGACACGCTGCAACACGGTTTGGCGCGAGACACCGAGCTTGCGGGTTGCCTCGTGCATGGTCACGAAGCCGTCCCCAGCAGTCTCGCTGAATCGGGCGATGAGGTCATCGGTCAGGCGAATGCGCCAGGGTGCGCCGGGCGTCAGCTGCTCGCCCGGAATGATGCCGTCGTTGAGCCAGCGGTGCAAAGTCGAAGGGGCGACGCCGAGCACGACCGCGGCCTTGCTGATGGTCAGCAGTTCGCCTCCGGCTTGCTCGGCCTTCGGCTCGAAGCACGGGATATCCCAGTGGCGACGCAGATTGCCGACGCGGCTTGCCTCGAAGCGATGGCCGTATGCTGTGGCGCGCCCCTGGCGATTGAGAATGCCGGCGATCACGGCGTCGGGATAATGCCCCGCCAGCCGGCGGACGAGCGCGATCGTGTCCTCATCGGTGCGTATCGTGGCCGGCCGCGAGCGCGGCAGCGCGAGATCGATCTCGTTGAGCGCGCCGCCCTTCCAGCGCAGCGTGAGGTGGGCTGCAGCCTTGTCGCGCTCGACCTTTATGATGACCTCCTCGAGCAATGCTCGCAGCAGCTCTTTCCTGTCACGCGGCGTGGTCGTTGCCGCGTGCCAGACGGTGGCAAGATCGGGCCCGAGCGCGAGCAGACGGTCGCGCTCCTCTTGGGAGAGCACGCGTGGACGCTCCCGTTCGCGGCGTGCAAGCTCGGCCTTGGCGGCTTCGAGTGCGCTCAAGCTCTCCTCCCACTCGCGCTCCAGGCCGCGAGCGACCAACCGGTTGTCTGGATCGACGGCACGGTAGCGGCGCTCGGCGCGGCTCGCTTCGTAGCTTGCTCGCTCGACGCCGAGACGCCATTGCTTGAGCGAGGTATCGCGATCTGCTTCGAGCCGCTCGGCAGCGGCGAGCGTGGCAGCGAGCTTTGCCGGCTCGAGGGCGGCGATGAAGGCCCGCGTGACGGCCTCGTCGATCTGAATGCCGCCAATGTTGAGGCAATAGACGCCGCGGCCCTCGACCAGGATCTTGCCGGGGCAATGATACCCCGGTGCGGAACTGCGCCCGCGATAGTGCGTGTGCAAGCGGCGTCCGCAGTGCCCGCAGCTGGCAAGGCTCTGCAGCAGGGCGCTGCCCTCCCTCACGGCGCCACCCACTTTGTGCGGTCCGGGGCGGGTGTTCTTGGCGATGCGATCCTGGTTGGCCTCATAGGTCTGCCAATCGATGAACCCCGGATGATGGTCCGGGATGAGTACCTGCCACTCGGAGCGCGGCAGTTGTCGCACGCGCTTTGTGCGTGCACCCGCTGCATCCAGCATCGTCTCCTGGCGTGATTTGCCATAGGCGTAGGCGCCAGCATAGACGGGATTTGTGAGCACGTGGTGGATGGCGGTGTAGCTGGCCTCGACCCAGCGGATCTCTGCGTTCTGGTGCATCTGCAGAGGGAATGTGAGCCCTTCCGAGCGAAACCATAGCCAGACGCGGCGCGCCGAGCCCGTTTCGGCGAAGCGCGCGAAGACGTTGCGGACGGCGGTGACAATGGCCTCGTCGGGGTGGAAGCGGACCTCGCCATCGGCCTCGCCCCAGACAAAGCCGACCGGCAATCCTCGGCGGAGTTCACCGCGTGCTGCCTTGTTGCGAATGCCGCCGTTGAGGCGGGCCCTCAGCACATGCAGCTCGGCCTCGCTCATGGTGCCCTTGAGCCCGAGCAGGAGGCGATCATTGAAGAGGGCTGGATGATAGATGCCATCTGCATCGCCGATCAGCGTGTCGGTGAGGCCGCCGAGGTCGATGAGGCGGTGCCAATCGGCGTTGTTGCGCGCCAGGCGCGAGACCTCGAGTCCGAGCACGAGGCCGACGTGGGCGAGTGCGACTTCGGCGGTGAGGCGGGCGAAGCCCGATCTCGCAACAAAGCCGGAACCGGAGAGCCCGAGGTCCTCATCGATGACGATGATGCGATCATTGGGCCAGCCAAGTTCACGGGCTTTGGCGGCAAGCGCATACTGTCGATCGGTCGACTCGCGATTGTGCTCGACCTGGGCGGCGCTCGACTGGCGCAGGTAGACGATGGCCTGGCGGGACAGATGGCTGGCCGTGATCTTGGCGCGTTCATTCATCGCTTGCCTCCCTCGTCGACCTGGCCGAGATCATGCGGGCGATGAGACGTGCGAGGATCTCGAGCGCTGCGACGCGCGAGGCTTCGTCGAGCTGCTCCCACGCCGTCGCCGACGGGGCTGCTGGAAAGGGGTTCGGTGGAAGATCGGGGCGGTCGAGAAAGGCCAGGTTCAGTTGCATGGTTGCGCTCCTTGCACTGCACCGACTCGACGGGTCGGTCGTAGAGAGCGTCAATGATCTTGCGCAGGTGGAGCAAATCGCCAAGCCGGCCGAGATCGTGGGCACCACCAGCATCGTTCGCCGGCGTTCGCCTTGCCTGCTCGGCGTTCCAATCGGTCCAATTGGCCGGAATCAGCGAGCGGCTACCGTCTGGCAAGACCACGAGAACGAGGAGGACGCCGCGCCGCCGGATGCTGCTGATCACGGCCAGCGACTGGCCTTCGAAGGCGTGGCGCTCGCGGGTGATGGTCAGCGAATCTGGAATATCACGGTGATGGGTAGTCTGTGGCCGCTTCCTTCGACACGATCCCGCATGGAGACTTACTCCGATGCGTGGCGCGCCGCGTCTCGGACCGGCACGTGCTGCGGCTGATCAAGCTGTGGCTGCGCGTTCCGGCCGAGGAACGGGATGGCAACGGAAGACGGCGCATGATTGGTGGCAAGAGCAACAAGCAGGGCACGCCGCAAGGCGGCGTGATCAGCCCATTGCTGGCTAACCTCTACATGAACCGCTTCCTGAAGCTGTGGCGGCTGAGGCGGTGTGACGAGGCATTCCGCGCCCATCTTGTCAACTATGCCGACAACTTCGTCATTCTCAGCCGCGGACACGCGCATGAGGCCTTGGCGTGGACGGCGGCGGTGATGACCAGACTCGGGCTGAGCATCAACGAGGAGAAGACCTCGGTGAAGGACGCCCGCACGGAAAGCTTCGACTTCCTCGGTTATACGTTCGGACCGAAATACAGCGGTTCGAACGGCCAAAAGTACCTCGGCGCAAGTCCATCCAGAAAGAGCTTGAAGCGGATCAAGACCAAGATCGGCGGTGTGCTGGTGCCGGGAAACAAGGGCTCGTGGCCACAAGTAAAGCACCGACTAAACGGCATGTTGGCCGGATGGTCGGCCTACTTCAGCTACGGGACGCTTGCTCCGGCCTATCGGGCGGTCGATCGTCACGTCTACACCCGTGTCAGGCGCTTCCTCGCCAAGCGGCACAAGGTCAGCGGAAGCGGTACGCGCAGTTTCTCCATGAAGACCATCTTCGGAGAACTCGGCGTGCATCGCCTCACCCGCATTCAACCTCGCGCCGTCCCCGTGGACCTGCAGTGAAGTCTGTCGGAAAGCCGGATGCGGGGTGTGCTGCAGATGCACACGGAAGGGGGTTTGCAGTGAACAACTGACCGTGGGGATAAGCTGCGCGAAAGATGAGGGCGGGCCCCTCGGGATCGGCTTTCAGGAGCAGGTCCCAAACCAGTCCAAGCTGCTGCGTTCAAAAGGCGTGGTGGTGAGCGTTGGATCAAAAGTCCGAATGAAATTCGGGCAGGTGAGCATTCGAGAGACGAGCGTGAGCAAACCCTCGGTGACGCGCCGAAAGGCTTTAGACACTGCCAAAACCAGAGGCGCTCGCATCCTCTGGGATAAATCTGTCGGTTACCTGGTTACTGGGCAGATAGCAGTCGGCGTATAGGGGGCGTGAAGCGGATGCAGGCTTTCGTGTGGAACTGCAGGAACCAGTCCCTGGATGCCAAGGGAGAAGCTGAAGCGGCCAAAACTGCGAGGCGAGAGTACCGAAGCCAGGGCCTGGGGCGGACCGACCCGTACTAGCGGTGAAGGCCCCGTAATCGGGCCGGAGCAAAGGGGTCGGGTCAGGACAAATCGTATTGACGTACCAACTGGAAACAGGATGACGACGACGATCACGACAAACAAGCCGTTTCATATCGATAAGAAACGTGTGTACGACGCTTACAAAGCGGTCAAATCCAATGCGGGTTCGGCCGGTGTGGATGGACAGACGATCGAGCAGTTCGACTCCGACTTGCAGAACAATCTCTACAAGCTTTGGAATCGGATGAGCTCGGGAAGCTACTTTCCTCCACCGGTGCGCGCCGTCTCCATTCCCAAAAAGGCTGGAGGCCAGAGGATTTTAGGTGTGCCAACCGTAGCGGATCGAGTGGCCCAGATGGTTGTCAAACAACTCATTGAGCCGGACTTGGACCCAATATTTTTGGCAGACTCCTATGGCTATCGGCCGAGAAAATCGGCACTCGATGCTATCGGCGTCACGCGCAAGCGGTGCTGGAAATACGACTGGGTTCTCGAGTTCGACATCAAAGGTCTGTTCGACAACATCGACCACGAACTTTTGCTACGGGCTGTCCGGAAGCACGTGACGTGCAAGTGGGCGCTGCTCTACATCGAACGATGGCTGACGGTACCTATGGACAAGGATGGAATAATTATCGAGCGAACCCGCGGCACCCCTCAGGGTGGCGTGATTAGCCCTATATTATCCAACCTTTTCCTGCACTACACTTCGACCTCTGGATGGGACGGGCGCACCCCAACCTCCCATGGTGTAGGTATGCAGACGATGGCCTAGTGGCTCATCACAGTGATTTTGACTCTTTGGCGGTGGCTGGATAGGCGCGGCCGAGTTTGGCGCGGGCCTTGTCGGTTGTGAACATCCATTTGATGCGGGCTCGGGTTTTATTCCGCCGCTTTTGCCATGCTGCGATCTCGTTTCGGAGCCTTTTTGGGTCGTCGATGCGGCGGCCGAGGCACTGGCGCTGGAGCACGCTGATCTCGCACTCGACCATATTGAGCCAACTGGCGTGTTTCGGGGTGAAGTGGAATTCGAGGCGGCGCAGGATGCGACGGGCCTCGGCAGGCGCAAATGCTTGATACAACGCGCCGGCGGTATGGATCGACAGATTGTCCTACACGAGGCGGATGCAGTCGGCGTCGGGATAATGGACGTCGACGAGTTCGCGCATGCAGTAGGCGTAGTCCACGGCGGCGCGGTGCTCGGTGACCTTGACGTTGCGCCAGCCACGATGCGGGTCGAAGGTAACGAAGAGATTGACGGTGCCGTTGCGGCGGTACTCGTAATCGTAACGCTCGCGCTGTCCCGGCTCGGCTGGAATCGGCTGACGGACCTCGCCGATGAGCTGGACGGGGGTCTCGTCGAAGCAGACCAGCGGCCGGACGGGATCCGGCGCCTCGGCGTAGAGGTCGAGCACGTCCTCCATGCGGGCGACGTATTCGCCGTCGACATAGGGGATGCACCACATGTCCCTGCGCCATGGCTTGAGGTCGTTCTCGGCCAGCCGGCGACGCACGGTCTCGCCCGACAGGCTGTCATGATCGGTGAGCTTGACCATCGTGTCCGCCAGCAGCGTCAGCGTCCAACGTTTGCGGCCGGCGGGCGGCTTGGCGCACGCCGTCGCCACCAGCAGGGCCTCCTCCTTGCCGGTCAATTTGCGCTCTGCGCCCGGACGCGGTTCCTCGCTCAAGGCCCGCTCCAGATTGCCTTCCACGAAGCGGCGCTTGGTCCGGCCGATGCTGGACAGGCTGACCCGGACAGACCGGGCAATCTCCGCGTCGCAACTGCCGGCATCGGCCGCCAGCAAAATCTGCGCCCGCTTGAGCTTGCGGGCAGCATGCTTCCCGCCGCCCAGCATCGCCGTCAGTTCGTCCCGCTCGATTTGGCTCAATTCGACCCGATAACGTACATTCATGCTTCGCCTCCTTGTCGGAGGCCGGGACGAATCCAGCGATGAGTCAAAAATCAGGCACGCACTTCACGGAGAAGCAGGGACACTACCTGGCCTTTATCTACACCTACGCGCACATGTTCGGACGCCCACCCGCCGAAACCGACATGCAGCGCCATTTCCGCGTCAGCCCGCCTTCGGTCCACCAGATGATCGTCACCCTCGAACGAAACGGTTTCATTCGCCGTCAACCTGGCGTCCCCAGAAGCATCGAAATCCTCGTGCCGCCGGAAAGCTTGCCGATCCTCGAATGGCTCGGTATCAAAACGTCAAAATCACTGTGATGAAGCACTGCCGGAGCGAGCAAGAAGCGGAAGCCCTAAAGGCCGAGCTACAAACTCGCCTGGCAGAATGCGGGCTTGAGATGCACCCCACCAAAACCAGGATTGTCTACTGTAAGGACAGCCGGCGGAAGGGGAGCTATTCGAACGTCAAGTTTGACTTCCTTGGCTACTGCTTCCGGCCGCGACGGGCAAAGAACTCACAAGACGCCTCGGTGTTTTGCAGTTTTCTGCCTGGGGTCAGCGCTTCGGCGCTGAAGTCTATGCGGGCGGCAATCCGGGATTTGAACCTCCGAAGACGGACCCATGTGTCAATGGCTGACATCGCTCGGCAGCTCAATCCACTCCTGCGGGGGTGGATTGAGTATTACGGTCGATTCACGCGGGCGGCTCTGGGGCCAATCCTTCGATACGTCAATCAGACAATCGAGGCTTGGATGATGCGGAAGTTCAAACGCTTTATGGGTCGCAAGGCCAAGACCGGCCGCGTTCTCGAACGACTATCTCGCGAACGTCCCGGGTTGTTCGCACACTGGAAGATCGGCATACGCGGCTCGTTCGCCTGATGGGAGCCCAGTGAGGCGAGAGTCTCACGCTGGGATCTATGAGAGGCCGGCGGTGAGATTCCGCCGGCCTACTCGACAAATCCGCACGTCCGGTTTGATGAGCGGGGAAGGGAGACGGGGCGTTGCCGAATGGCCCAAGCTACCGCGCCCTTCCTCGACTCTACAATTCCAGAATTGAGAAACGAAGTTCTCCAGTAGGTCGCTATGCTCGTTTGTTATCTCGACGACAGCGGGAAGGACGCTCAGAACCCGATAACAACAATCGCGGGTTACCTTGCGAGCGAAGATTCTTGGGCAGCATTCGAAACGGAGGTCGAGCCGTATTTCACTGAAAGGAAGGTGTCAGTGCTTCATGCTCTCGACCTCCACGGTACTCGTGGTGAGTTCAAGGGCTGGCCTGTTCTTAGTAAGCAGGCGTTTGTCGCACGGATAGCGCAAGTTGCCTGCAAGCACGTCAGTTTCGGCGTTAGCATGTCGGCCGAAAAAGGAAACTACAAAGACAATTCGATGTACCGGGCTGACACGTCTAGGAGCCTGTCCGAGTAATCGGATTTTTCTCGACGAAGCACAAGCGTCGTGATTCAAACGGCGGATGAGCAAGACATTTCGTCCTTGGGACGTTGATCAGGTTTGGCTGCTGCCGCCGTCGGTCCAGGATTTGGTGCCTCCCGGGCACGTGGCCCACTTTGTTCGCGACACGGTTCGCACGGGTTTGGACCTGTCGGCGATCATGGATGCCTACGACGAGGAGCGCGGCTTTCCGCCCTATCATCCTGGCATGATGGTGGCGCTGCTGCTTTATGCTTACAGCCAGGGGATCTACTCGTCGCGCAGGATCGCTCGGGGCTGCGAGGAGCGGCTGGATTTTGCGGCAGTAACGGGGATGCAGCGTCCGGACTTCCGCACGATCAGCGAGTTCCGCAAGCGCCATCTGGCCGCGCTATCGGGCCTGTTCCGGCAGGTCTTGAAGCTGTGCCGCGAGGCCGGCCTTGTGAAGCTTGGCCATGTGGCGCTCGATGGCACCAAGATCAAGGCCAATGCCGGGATCAACAAGGCGATGAGCTATGGCCGGATGAAAGAGGCCGAACCGAGGCTTGCTGCCGAAGTCCAACGCTGGTTCGCCGAAGCCGCTCAGACCGACAAGGCCGAGGACCGCCAGTTCGGAGCCTTGAAGCGCGGCGACGAGATGCCGGACTGGATGGCCAATAAAGAGAAGCGGCTCGAGAAGATCCGGGCCGCCAAGGCCGCGCTGGAAGCCGAAGCCAAGGCTGCTGCCGAAACCAAAGCCGCCTCGAAGCCGGACGACGACGGCTCCGGCGACGGCGGCAGGGGCCGGCCGGGACGCAAGTCCAAGCCTGTCACGGCAGAGCCGAGCGACAAGGCGCAACGCAACTTCACCGATCCCGACAGCCGCGTGATGCCGACCAAAAACGGCTTCATCCAGGGCTACAACGCACAGGCCGCCGTCGATGGCGCCCATCAGATCATCGTGGCGCACACGCTGACCAACTCGCCGAGCGATCAGGCGCAGCTCGCACCCTTGCTCGATGCCATCAAAGCCAATCTCGGGACGAACCCGGATGAAGCATCGGCCGATGCGGGCTATTGCTCGCAAGCCAATCTTCGCACGCTCGTTCGACGCCGGATCGAGGGCTACGTCGCCACTGGACGGCAAAAGCACGGCACCAAGGCGGCCACGGCAAAAAGGAAGCTCAAATCCGGCACGCTGATCGCCAGAATGAGCACAAAGCTCAAGCGCGCAGGCTATCGAAGCCGGTATCGATTGCGAAAACAGATCGTCGAGCCCGTCTTCGGCCAGATCAAGCAGGCAAGAGGCTTCCGCCAGTTCCTCCTGCGCGGCATCGACAAGGTCAAAGCCGAATGGGCCATGATCTGCACCGCCCACAACCTCACAAAACTCGCAGCAGTACGCTAAGGAGAAACTTGTCTCCAAAAAAACGCTCAGAACTCGATTCGCTTGATCCCAAGTCCATTACCGGGACAGGCTCCTAGAACAACCGTAGCGCCCTATACGTTTTGCTTCCAGGTTATTTGCGACTGGCTTCTCAGGGACATCCGCATAGGAAAACGCGTTCACTCGGAGGGCATCAAATTCCTGCTGGAGGCGGGGCACGACAACAACGCGCAGGCGGAGAAGGAATTCCATTGGGTTCGCAAGCACTACGGGCTGGAGAGTGTTCTTCACTCAATAGGAACAGTCGATAAGAAGGCGTGCAGGGCTATCCAGCTCGCCGACCTCATCGCTTTCTATTCTCGGCGTGATGGCGTCGCACTGTTGAAGTCGAAGGAACCTGGTGGTCCGGAATACGAAATGGACCAGATGATAAAGATCCTGTGCGAGAAGATCGTTCACCGAGGCTTTGTTGCGACGGGGTTTCACGACCGGGCGTGGGATTAACGCATGAGCGACCCGTTTGAGGACTTCTATGACGAGATAGAAAACCTGGATTCGGCCGTCTCGAAGTTTATTCACCCGCGGGAATTCGGGGAGCGATGGGACGGGACATGGGCTTACTTCGCGTTCTCCTATGAACGGGCCTTCGAACAGCTGGCGAAGAAGGCGTATGAAGACGGGCAAGGGGCATGCACCTCATTGAGCCGCTGTTCTTTTTGGCGAGGCATTCAATTGAGCTGGCGCTGAAGGCGACCATAGCCGACTTCGCGCAGGTGGACGATAGTGCCCCACAGTTGGTCGGGCACAGGCTTCTCGATCTCTGGGGCGAGCTTTACCGGGTCATGGATTGCTACGGTTCCCCGCCAAATGACGACTGGGGTATGAAGTGCCGAGAACTCGTCGCCCACATCCACGACGTTGATCCAGAGGGCGATCGGTATCGCTACCCATCCAACCGGAAGGGGATCGAGTTCGCTGGCACGGACATTGACGTTGCCGGCCTAATCAGGGCGCATGGGCACGTCACCACATATCTCGACGCCTGTCGGTCAATGTATGCGGCCGGATACCACTGACGGCGCTATTTTTGGACACGTCGAATATCTTGCGCACAACTGTGGCCTTCTTGAACAGCATTTCGACTTGTTGTTGCACAGCAGCGCAATGACGCTATGGGGCAGGAAGAGACATAGCTCCAGCACCCGAGGGCCCGGCTAGATAATGCGGAACGCCCGTTTCAACTCAGACGGCAGCCCCGGCCAGCAAGCAAGCGCCGCCCAGCGCGACCATCACAAGTCCAGGCCAACTCGATTTGATGCCCAAGCCGCTACCCGGTCTTTCAGGTTCCAGCGTGTCACGCCCGTAGCGAAGCCACTTTGAACCACTTAATCGACCTCGCCAGATTGGCTGATACGCCATTTGGAGTATGCCGCCGAAAACAAGGAGCACACCAAGCCATATGAGGGTCATGCTCGTCTCCTGTACCAGTGAACGCCGAGAGGTTGCTCCCGCCGAGCCCCCGCCGTCCAGTCGACACCTGGCCAGATTACGGTGCAAGATTACGGTGACAGTGCATTCAATTGAAGCTGTCCGGGCTTGCAGGCATGCTGCGGCATAGTCGGTCTCGCCCGTGTCGTCGTCCCCGGTTATCCCCACCATGTCACCCAGCGCGGCAATGGCCGGGCGCGCACCTTCTTTGACGACGGCGACTATGCGCTCCGTCGCGACCTGCTCGCGGCGAACTGCCCGGCGGCCGAGGCCGACAGGATCGCCGCCTGTAACTACGCTGCAATCCGTTGCTCGACGGGGGATGTCAGGTACTTGAGCACTTCTGCATGTTCTAGGTCAGGAACCGCGATTGCCGTGTGGCTGTAAATTGCATGGGTCCGTGATTTCGTAATCTTGTTCAGGATCTCGCGGCCTTTGACGACGTGGAGGCCCATACCTTCTTCAGAAGGGAAGATCGCCAACACCACGTCATAAGCCGCGATGACGGCTCTCAGCGCTTCAGCTTTGTCTTCGGCAACGTCGACAAAAACGCGAACATCGGCCGCGAGTTCACGCAGCTCGTCAAAATCCAACACTGTGGGGATACTCCAACGCAACGATACTGACGGGAGATTGGAGGCGTTGGGTTACTGAAGTCTCAACAACGCATGCTGGGCCACAAGTTTCACGATGAGGTGACTCGTTAGGCGGGATAAGCCGATAGGGATGCCGTGTTCGACGCAGACGGGCTGCGCCGCGATCTTGACTGACGCGTGCACCGGTTTCTCTGAGGGGGCAAATTACGGTGACAGCCCCAGCTCAGTTCGCTTCAAGCCGATCAAGAAGCTGCTTGCCCACGGCAAATCGTTCTTCGCGCGTGGGAAGCCTTGCGATGCCAATGAATGTCTCGTTGCGGAGCGATGCGCGCGTCGGCGAAGGGCGACGCGTTGGAGAGCTATCGCGTCACTTATCGGGTCACTTGGCGTAACCCTGGGAGCGGAGCCAGGCGATCTTGCGGTCGCCGTTCATCCAGTCGTCCGCATCTGCCTTGCTGGTGAACCCTGTGATTTCACGCTGCTCGCTCTCCGGGTAATCCGCCAGTATTTTCCAGTCGCCATCTGAAACGCGGACGGTTCTAAAGGTCACTTTAGTTTTTGCCATGCTGCATTATGCAGGAAGCGGCCTGAAAAGAGAACCCACCTTGGGGCGGGCTTGCAGGCCTTGAAGTAACACCTCTGATCCGGTGGGCCGGGATGGCTTCAATCCACAGCAGGAAGGGTCCTCAAAGAAAGACCCCGTGTCGGGGGGGCGAGCGCGGGGTCTTCCCACTCCGAGCAGGCGGCGTCTGCTCCTGGCACCAATTGATGCCGATCCCGTTCGTTCCGTTTGTCAAAAGCAAAACCCGCACCGGCATGAGCGGGGCTGATGGGGCCTTGGAAGCCTGCCTCAAAAGGTCTTCCTTGCTCGCCGTTCCGCTGTTCGCGTCCGCATTGAATCCATAGTTTGTGGGGCTGCCCAGGTTCCGCCTAGCCCTAGCGGCTGGACTCATTGTTCTCTTTTTGTTCTAATCGATCTCTGCATGACGGGAGCTGAACATGCCGGACCTGGACTTCATCAGGCGGGACATCGAACACATGCGCATCCAGGTCGGGCGCCAACGGAAGGAGATCCTCCAGCTTCAACGGGCGGGCGTCGGTACGGCCTCGGCGGAAGCGTTGCTGGGCCGGATGCTGGTCAGGATTGATGGCCTCTGTGAGCAGCGGGACGAGATGAAAAAGGGCGCGATCCATCAGAACAAGGGCAGGGTTCTTGGAGGCCGGACGTGGTAGCGCTCCGCTGGTTCGATGATGAGTCTGAGCTTTCTCCCTTCCTGAAAGCCCTGGAGGACGTTCGACGCAAAGCCACGCGGGAGGGGTGGTGCTATGCGCACGTGCAGGCCGTCATTGTGGCCATCGATCAATACGCGGAAGCGGCGACGGGCAATCGGGAGTATTTCCTCAACAAGCCGGTTTCAATTGGTGAATCGCGCAAGAGCGGTGACGTGCCCTGAAGCGCGATGAGATGAGGATGAATCATCATCGCGCTTTGGGTTGTTGTTTGAGCATTGCAATTGGTAGGCAGGTCTCTCCGGTGCCAAGGTCGGGCTCAATGTTGTTGCTGGCTCGGCCTGCATTCTTGTCCTGATGTTTGGAATTTTGGTGTGGGGCTTTCGTGACTTCGGGTGATGTGGGCATCACCTGCCCCGGTGTTGTACGGAACCTCATGCCGAACTGCTGCTTGCGTTTTGGGCCTCGATAGGTTTTAAGCCCGGTGAGTTTCATGACCGTTGGTATGAACAGCAGCGCGCTGCGTAGTTTTACCACGTCCCAGGCAGAGTTACATCGTAGCTCGCGCACACCAAATTCAGAGGATTCCAGACATGGCGAAGATGACCAAGAATCAATTGATTGATGCAATTGCAGAGGGCACGCAAGTTGCGAAGGGCGACGTGAAGTCGGTCATCGAGTACATGGCGACTGTCGGGTACAAGGAGCTGAACGAGTCCGGTGAGTTCGTTATTCCCGGCTTCGCGAAAATGTCGGTCGTGCACAAGCCCGCTACCGAAGCCCGCAGCGGTGTGAATCCCTTCACGAAGGAGCCGATGGAATTCGCGGCGAAGCCCGCAAGCAAGTCGGTCAAGGCCTCGCCGCTGAAGGTCGCCAAGGACGCTGTTTAATCCGGCCACGGCGATCTGAGTGCCATGCGGATGGCACTCAGGCAGACGGACCAAGGGGGCGTTTGGCCATCAATGGCCCGCCTCGGCGAACCTGAAGACGCTCCCATCAGCGAACGATTGAGAAGAAGAGCCCCGCGCTTTCGCACGGGGCTCTGGCTGACGGCAATGGGATTTCAGCGCCTGGCCGTCCGCAATATCCCTGACTTAAGTTTGAGAATCCAAAAAGCAACCGCGCCGCGGTGACGGGGCTGGACTTTTTGTTCTGTTTTTGTTCTAGTCGCCTTGGAGGTGACTCATGACCATCGAGAAACAGCGTGAAGTGATCAGGCTCTGGAATCAGCTCAGGAAGGTCGAGGGCCCGGCCGCAGAAGAACTCCGCATCCAGATCCTCGAATGCTTTGCGGCGAAGGACAGCGCAAAGCGGGCGGCTTGAGGCGCGTCGTCAGCGATCTCGAACGTTGCCGCCGACTGCGTAGGAACGAGCATCTGCCATCCGCGTTCGGCTTGCATGACATGCCCGCGATGCGCCAAGCCGATGACGCGAGCTCGACCAACAGCTTCCGATGCGAGCCGTGCCGCGAGATCGTCATCGTGTTTGCGGTCGTCTCGAAATTTCTGCCGCCGGCGAAGTGAGCAGCGGCGCTTTCATCGATCATTAGGAATCGCTTCGTGTCGAATTCCTCGACTCCGATTCGTTCTTTAAGAACGAAATGGAGTCGGATGCAGAACAAGCCGTGCCTGCTGATGTCGATGCGAGCGCGTTTCAAGCGCGCCGAATTCGATGTGATCGGGCGTTCGCTCGCGCGACGCAAACCAATTGTTAGGAGTTGCTCCGCATCGATTTCGTCGATTCCGATTCGTTCTTTGAGAACGAAATGCGGGTGAAGCTGGAACAAAGCTGGTCAGCAGAACGCCAGAACTTCTTCGTCACCGTCTCGACGCCCTCCGCATCCGGCGCTATCGTCGTTGCGACGGCGGGCGCATCAATGAAGAACGGCCTTTATTCCATCCACCTTCACATGCTCGACGGCGTGAAGGGCCGCGACAGCAGCGTGCTGGTGCTGCGCGATGGCGTGCTGCTCGGCGGCGGGCCGCATTACTGGTCGCGCGGGTCGTACACGGTCGGTAACGGCACCTGGAAAGGCGAACTCGTCACCAACCAGCATTCGCCGTTCGCCGATCCCTTGATCCGGCCGCTGTTCGGCGGGCAGGAGGCGACGAGCGGATTTTCCGGGACGTTCAGCGGGGAGGAGGCCGAGGCGTTCGGCACCGTGCTGGTCACGGGGCGTCGCAGCCTGGGCTTTCGCGCGACATTGAAGTGGCTCGCCGAGATCTGAGGCGCTCGCAAGTTCCTCGAGCCTTTTCCGTTCCGATTGAATCGGAACGGGGCTCTAGATTCTTGTTTTGACGCGTTTTCTTCCCGCGAACCGGCGGCCGCTTCGCTGGAAAACGCTCTAACGAAAGCTTGCGGGAAAGCCGATAACCCTATTCGGTTAGGTTAAAAGCCCAATCGCGTTGCAGTTGCGGCGGGTTGGGATAGGTTTCTGGCAACGACAACCAAGAAACCGCTTTGCCAAGAACCTTTGCCAAGAACTTTTGCCAAGAACCGCTTTGTCATGACACCCTTTTCAGAACCAGCCTTTTATCAAGGCGACCGGCACACCTACCGGCGTGTCGCCGTGGTCGGCACGTTGTTTTGCCTCGCCTTCGTTGTGATCAGCTTCTCACTGCGGCCGCAGGCCGAGGATACGCATGTCGCGGTCAAGGCCGACCGGCTGGTGCGCACCGCCGGCCAGACACCGCACGCGAATTAGAGCGTTTTCCGTTCCGATTGAATCGGATCGTCGGCGTCTGAACGCTGGCACGCGGCACCGCGGCTCGCGAGTGCGACGAAGCCGGCGAAGCCGGACAGGTTGAGCAGGATTTCGAGCCAGACGGGCATCCTGGTTCTCTCTCGAGCGAAGCTGCCATTTTCTGTTCTGGAACCGAAAACCCCGCCAGCATCACGGTGGATACTGACGGGGCTGTCGTGCGTTGACCTCTACCGGATAGCGGAGGCCTGGCACTCGCAAATTCAACACGGAAGAGGTGACTTCGTTCCCCCCGCACAAATTTTTTTAGCGGCTTGCGGTTCCACGGCCGCCCGCAACCATCGCAGGGTCTCCGCGTTGTCCAGCCAGACGCGAAGGAGGAGATGCATGATGAAGAAAACATTGGCAGTTCTCGCCACCGTCGCGGCGGTCGGCGTGACCGCAATCGCGGCCCCGGCACCTGCCGAGGCGCGCGGTCGCGGCATCGGACCGGGCCTCGCATTCGGTCTGGCCGCCGGCGCGATCACCGCGGGCGCGATCGCCGCGTCCCATCCTTATGGCTACGGTTATGGTTATGGCCCCGACTACGGCTACTACTACGGCGGGCCGAGGTACTACGGTTCTGGTCCGTATGCCTATTACGGCGGCGGGCCGTATTACGGGCACCGCCACTATTATCGGCACTGGTAAGTAGCCACTCATAAGCGAAAAGCCCGGAGCGTTGCTCCGGGCTTTTTTCATGCGCGAAAATCCGGCGCGGCGTCTTACGGCCAGAGCGAGGGCCGCTCCACCTTGCGCGCGTTCTCGAGCGTCGACACGAAATATTCTTCACGCTCGCGCTTGAATTTTTCCTGCGTGGCGCGGAAGGCGGCAACACGTGCGGTGATCTCGTCGCGTTCGCGTGCTTTGCGTTCTTCGTCCTCGGTCATGTCCATCCCCTCTATTCGCACCTGAACTCAAGCACTGCCGCCGCATCGCACTGAGTCGCATTCGAAGACATGCATTGGCGCTTCTGATTGGGGCGTCAATGGGGAGGAGGCATTGCAGGATTGTGATAAGCGATGGGCGGAAAAAGTTGCCGGCTGTGTTTCTCTTCGCAATCCGTCTCGGCGGTGGACAACAGCGTCAACAATCTTGTCGCTTGCGCATGTTGCCGCTAGCGGAAAAACAAATCGGGAGGTCGCGATTGATCGCATCAGATCTTCGCAGCGGCGTTGAACGGCTCGGCGACATGATCGCCGAGGCGAAGACCATCGTTCCCTTCACCGGCGCCGGCATCTCCACGGAATGCGGCATCCCCGATTTTCGCTCGCCGGGCGGAATTTGGACCCGCAACCGTCCGATCCCGTTCGAGGAGTTCGTCGCCAGCCAGGAAGCGCGCGACGAATCCTGGCGCCGCCGCTTTGCGATGGAGGCGACGTTTGCGGCGGCAAAGCCCGGCCGCGGCCATCGTGCGCTGGCCTCGCTCTACCGCGCCGGAAAGATTCCCGCGATCATCACCCAGAACATCGACAATCTGCACCAGGCCTCGGGCTTCGCCTCCGACCACGTGATTGAACTTCACGGCAATACCACTTATGCGCGCTGCATCGGATGTGGGCAGACCTATCAGCTCGACTGGGTGAAGCGCCGTTTCGATGAAGCGGGCGCCGCACCCGACTGCACCGTGTGCGATGAGCCGGTGAAAACCGCCACGATCTCGTTCGGTCAGTCGATGCCCGAGGATGAAATGCAGCGCGCGACCGAGCTGTCGCAGCATTGCGACCTCTTCATCGCGATCGGTTCCTCGCTCGTGGTATGGCCCGCGGCAGGGTTTCCGATGATGGCGAAGGACAGCGGTGCACGTTTGGTGATCATCAATCGCGAGCCGACCGAGCAGGACGACATCGCCGACCTCGTCATCCGCCATGACATCGGCGAAACGCTCGGGCCCTTTGTCGGCAATTGAGGCATCAGTTTGATTCGCGGCTGTGCAAGCTGTTCATAGGTTCCGGCGAATCTCTTTTTTGTCTATGCCTCTCAACCGGGAGTGTTATCTTTTGATTCGAAAGATTCGCGTCGCGTCCAGCTGAGAAGATTCTCGAAAGACGCGTGATTCGACGCCGCCATTGAGGCGGGTTGCATGGCATGTGTGGGGTCCGGGGTTATGGGGTCGTCGGACGGATTTGAGTCCAAGAAGGTCGGAGTTCCCGCGCCGGGCGAACACAGCGGCGCCGGTCGCGATAGCGCGCTCAGTCCCTTCACCGGACTTGGTGAGGCCAGCGCCAACCTCGTCGAGGTCCACGGCGTCATCAAATGGTTCGACGCTTCAAAGGGCTACGGCTTCATCGTTCCCGACAATGGCTGGCCGGACGTGCTCCTGCACGTTACCGTGCTCAGGCGCGACGGCTTCCAGACCGCTTACGAGGGCGCCCGCATCGTCGTCGAGTGCATCCAGCGCGCCAAGGGCTACCAGGCCTTCCGCGTGGTCTCGATGGACGAGTCGACCGCGATCCATCCGGCGCAGATGCTGCCGCCGCGCACCCATGTCACGGTCACCGCGACCAGCGGGCTGGAGCGGGCCCAGGTCAAATGGTTCAACCGGCTGCGCGGCTTCGGCTTCCTCACCTGCGGCGAGGGTACCCCCGACATCTTCGTGCACATGGAGACGCTGCGCCGCTTCGGCATGACCGAGTTGCGGCCCGGCCAGTACGTGCTGGTCCGCTTTGGGCCGGGCTCCAAGGGCATGATGGCGGCGGAGATCCATCCCGAGACTGGGTCACCGGTTTCTTCGCACTAAAGCGCGATGAGACGAGGATGAATCATCATCGCGCTTTAGGTTGTTGTTTAAGCCGAACTTCCCCTCGGGATTTTTGTTAGAGCGTTGAGAGGATTTGAGAAGTTTGGATCGGGCTGATTTTGTAGGCATGTAAATGATGATTTTTGGCTTGCGAATGGCAGGTTTCCGTGATTCGATTCCGGCATGTTCGTCGCCCGCATTCCCAACCGCAACTCACCGCCCGCGATCCTGTTGCGCGAGAGCTATCGCGAGGGCGACAAGATCAAGTCGCGCACGCTGGCCAACCTGTCGCATTGGCCGGATGAGAAGATCGATGCGCTGCGCCGCGTCCTGAAAGGCGAGGAGCTGGTCTCGCCGGCCGAGCAACTGCGGATCGAGCGCTCGCTGCCGCACGGCCACGTGGCCGCGGTGCTCGGCATGGCGCGCCAGCTCGGACTGCATCGCCTTGTCCCGGACAAGCCCAGACGGTTGGCCAGGCTGGCTTTGGCCTTGATCGTGGCACGGGTGATCGAACCGGCCGCCAAGCTGGCCACGGCGCGCCAGCTCAGCGAGGCGACGGCGGCGCATTCGCTGGGCGAACTGCTCGATCTCAGCGCCGTCGACGAGGACGAGCTTTACGAAGCGCTCGACCTGCTCGGCACGGCCCAACCGGGGATCGAGGCGACGCTCGCCAAGCGCCATCTGCATGACGGCTCGCTGGTGCTCTACGATCTCACCTCCAGCTATCTGGAGGGGCGACATTGCGAATTGGCGCGGCATGGTTACAGCCGCGACGGTCGTTCCGACAAGCTGCAGATCGTGTTCGGCTTGCTGTGCGCCGCCGACGGCTGCCCGGTGGCGGTGGAGGTGTTCGAAGGTAACACCGCCGACCCGAGCACGCTGGCCGCGCAAGTCGACAAACTGAAGGCCCGCTTCAAGCTGTCGCGTGTGGTACTGGTCGGCGATCGCGGCATGATCACCAGCGCCCGTATCGAAGCCGATCTGATGCCGGCCGGGCTCGATTGGATCACCGCTCTGCGGGCGCCGGCGATCCGCAAGCTCGCCGAGGACGGCGGCCCGCTGCAATTGTCGCTGTTCGACGATCGCGATATGGCCGAGATCACGTCCCCCGACTTCCCCGGCGAGCGCCTGATCGTGTGCCGCAACCCGGATCTGGCCGACGAGCGTCGGCGCAAGCGCGGCGAGTTGCTGGCGGCGACCGAGAAGGATCTCGCCCGCGTCAAGGCCGCCGTGCAGCGTCAGCGCAACCCCTTGCGCGGCGAGGATGAGATCGGTCTGAAGGTCGGCGCCGTGCTGGGCAAGCGTAAGATGGCCAAGCACTTCCACCTCGCCATCACCGACACTTCGTTCGACTTCAGTCGGATCGAGGATGCCATCGCCAACGAAGCGTCGCTCGACGGCTTCTATGTGCTACGGACCAACGTGCCGGCCGAGAACCTCGACACCGCCGCCACGGTGCGTGCCTACAAGAGCCTGGCCCAGGTCGAACGCGCCTTCCGCACCATCAAGACCGTCGAACTGGAGGTGCGCCCGATCCACCATCGCCTCGCTGGCCGCGTGCGCGCCCACGTCTTCCTCTGCATGCTCGCTTATTACATCGTCTGGCACATGCGCCGCGCGCTGGCCCCGATCCTGTTCGACGATCACGACCGCGAGGCCGCCGACGCCGCGCGCGTCTCGCCCGTCGCCAAGGCCAGAGTCTCGGCCGCGGCCAGAACCAAGGCTAATCGCAAGCACACCCACGATGGCCGGCCCGTGCACAGCTTTCGAACGCTGTTGCAGGATCTCGCCACGCTCACACGCAACATCGTTCGCATCGGTCAGGACGCCCCGGCCGCTATGCTCACAAGTCCAACCCCACTACAACAAGACGTCTTCAATCGGCTCGGCATTCCTATCGCCCCATAATGTAGGCAGACGCGCCGTCACGCCCGCTGGAATTACACGCCAGCTCAAATGCTTACGTCGCTACTCAAGGGGAAGTTCGGTTTAAGCATGATCTCCGCGCAAACACGTTCCGCGTTTGTCGCGAGGGAAAACCGCTTCGCACTTTTCCGGATCATGCTTTAGTTCTACTGAGTCAGAAAGTCGCAGTACCTGGGATTCAGGGAATCAGGTAGTGGGCGGGATTCAGGCCAGCGGTAGGGGCTGAGGATGGATCGCCGAAGGTTTAAGAGCGGTGAATCGCGATTTGCCGCCTATGTCGAGGGGCTTGCGAGCGTGATCGGGCACAAAGACCGAGAGCAGCCGCTTCGCGATTATTGCACCGGGCTGATGCTGCGAGGCGAGCGCAAGAGCGTCGAACCGATCGCAGCGGTCACGGCACCGGCGCGGGTGGCCGCCCAGCATCAATCGCTTCTGCATTTTGTCGGCGAGGGACGTTGGTCCGACGAACGCGTCTTGGCCAAGGTGCGCGAGAAGGTCTTGCCCGAGATCGAGCGTCACGGCCCGATCGAAGCGTGGATTATCGACGATACTGGACTGCCGAAGAAGGGGCGGCAGTCGGTCGGTGTTGCGCGGCAATATTGCGGTCAACTTGGTAAGGAGGACAACTGCCAGGTCGCGGTGTCGCTGTCGATTGCCAACGAACATGCGAGCCTGCCGGTGGCGTACCGGCTGTATCTGCCGCAGGAATGGGCGGAGGATAGCGATCGTCTGCGCAAGGTGGGGGTTCCTGAAGATATTGGCTTCAAGACCAAGCATGAGATCGCGCTGGAGCAACTGCACTGGGCCTGCGCGGCTGGTCTGCCGCGTGGCGCGGCGCTGCTGGATGCCGGCTATGGCAATAACAGCAATCTGCGCGCCGACATCACGGCCCTGGGGCTGGCTTACGTCGCGGGCATTCTGTCGAATACGACGGTGTGGGCAGACGGGACGGGACCGCTGCCGCCGAAGACTTGGTCGGGCCGCGGACGGCCACCAAAGCGCCTGCAGCGCGACGCCAAGCATTGGCCGGTCTCAGTCAAAGACCTTGCACTCGGCCTGCCCAAGCGCGCCTGGCGCACCATCGAATGGCGAGAAGGTTCGGCGGAAACCATGTCTTCGCGCTTTGCGCGGGTGCGGGTGCGTGCCGCGCGGCGTGACGAAAGGCGCCACGAGCCGTGCCCGCAAGAATGGCTCTTGATCGAGTGGCCCAAGGACGAGACCGAGCCGACCAAATACTTTTTGTCGACGCTTCCCGCCGATATCGCCTTTCACCGTCTGGTCTACTTCGCCAAGCTGCGTTGGCGCATTGAGCGCGACTATCAGGAGCTCAAGCAAGAAGTCGGCCTCGGGCATTTTGAAGGTCGGGGATGGCGTGGCTTCCATCATCACGCAACGCTCTGCATCGCAGCTTACGGATTCCTGATCTCCGAAAGGGAGACGATTCCCCCCTCAGGACCTCGTCACGCCCCGATCTTCCCGCAACTTGCCCTTCCCGCAGGTTACCGACCCAGAGGTACTGCCGTTGCGGCCTGAACGTCACATCCCGAACTCAATCGCGACCATGCGCATCCGTTTGGCCAACGCGATCGCCAGAACCTTGCCGCGATGCCCGTGTTGCGGCCAAAGCAAAATGCGACCACGCCGAAATTTGTGACGCAGTAGAATTAGCGGTCGCGAGGCCCAAACCTCCCATAATCGTGAGCAGAGGCGCGCGGCCGACGGCCTGTGCGCCATCTGGCTTTTCCGGCGATCGCCGCGTAAGGATTGTCGCAGTTCCACGCCGCTAGGCCATGATTGCTGTTCCGAGTGCCCTCCCATGTATTCTGATCGAAAGGCCGTCTGGTCCCTCGGCCGGGGCTGGCTTGCCGCCATCCTCGTCATCGCCGCCTTTGCCGTCGCCAGCGCGCCAATCCGCGCCGCGAGCTTCCAGCCGCTCGAGATCGTCACCAAGAACGGTGTGCAGGTGTTCTCGGTCGAGATGGCGACGACGGAACAGGAGAAGCAGACCGGCCTGATGCACCGCAAGGAACTGGCGGACGGCAAGGGCATGCTGTTCGACTTCAGCCCCGAGCAGGAAGTGTCGATGTGGATGAAGAACACCTACATCTCGCTCGACATGATCTTCATCCGCGCCGACGGCCGCATCCTGCGGATCGCGGAAAACACCGAGCCCATGTCGACGAAGATTATCTCGTCACAGGGCCTCGCCAAGGGCGTCCTGGAGGTGCCGGCCGGCACTGCTCAGAAATACGGCATCCGCCCCGGCGACCGTGTCGGCCACCCGCTGTTCGGCGGCAAATAGGGCCATCCTGCGGGCCATTGCCGCCTTGCTGGCGGCTTGAGAGCTTGCCGGCGGCCTGGGAAGCTTGCTGGCGCCTTGGGAAGCGTGTATCGACGGGGCTCGCCGGACATTCGGGGTATAGCGCAGCCTGGTAGCGCGGCAGTTTTGGGTACTGCAGGTCGTTGGTTCGAATCCAGCTGCCCCGACCAGTCCCGACGTTGGATCTCCTTCAATCCCCTGAGATTTCCAATCCCTTGAGATTTCAACGCGCGGATCCCGTTCCGTTGCTGCCGAGCGCGGTCAAGCCGGCAGAGAAATTCCCGGGAAATGTTGCCCGCATGCAACCTCTGCGACAGCACCACGTGCTACGACCTCTGCGCGGGCAATGGGGAATCTCAGGACATGTTGAAAGCTCTCTGCGGTGCGGCGGTTGTCGCCCTGTCCGCGACGGCGGCATCTGCGGCTGATCTTGCGATGAAGGCTCCTCCGCCGGCTCCGGTCAAATTCACATGGACCGGCTGCTATGTTGGTGGTCACGTCGGCGGCGTCGTAAGCGACGACCGCACCATAAGCAGCCTTGGAGCGACAGCCGATTTCAGCTCGCCCGGCTTTGTGGGCGGCGGACAGATCGGCTGCAACTATCAATTTGCGTCCACCTGGCTGGTCGGCGCCGAAGGCCGGGCCGCGTGGACAAGCCTTGCGAACAGACACGGCGCCAGTGTTCGATTCCCGGCGCTTGGCAACCTGATCGTGCCATCGCAGTTTGGCTTGAAGAACGATTTTCTCGCCTCGGCGACTGCGCGCCTCGGCTGCGTCTATGCCGAACGCTGGCTGGTCTATGCGCGGGGTGGCGCCGCCTGGACCCGCGAGAAGATCGATGACGCGTTCATTGCTCCGGTCTTTGTCGTTCCGACCGATCCCAGCGCGACCGTCACTCGCAATGGATGGACGGCGGGCGCCGGCGTCGAATGGGCGTTCGCGCCGCATTGGTCGGCCAATGTGGAGTACAATTATTACGACTTCGGCACGCACGGCCCGGTGCTGCTGACCAGTCCGCTCAATAGCGTCACCGTGGCAAACCTCAAAGATACGATCCACGCCGCGACCATCGGCGTGAATTACCACTTCTGACTTGACCGGGACGAACGGGATGTCGTTGGCGCGGCCCACGGCCCACCCGCCCAAGTTTCAAATGTCAGGACATCAGCCAGCCGGCAAAGCGCCAGGCCATCCAGGCGAGGGCGCCGATCCAGCCCAGCATTGCGATCCCCGCCACGCCGAGCCCACAAAGCGCAAACAGCGAATTTTTGGGCTCTTGTGCATCGGATAGTTTTTCAATCGTATCAATTTGGCTCACAGCATCCCCTTGCCTTGCGGCTTGCTGTTCATTGGTCTCTGCTCGTTCGTGAAAATTCACCGGCCGTCGCTCCATCTCACGTGGACGTGAGACGATCTGGCTGTCCATGCAGGCGGGCATGCGCTGATTACAGACACTTTCGGACGCCTTCAGCTGGGAAAAAGCGGCAACTCGCCACATGGCGATTGGTTGCGGCGGTCCGGCCGGAATCCGTCGCCCAGCGCACACGCTTTGCGAGTGTGCCTCCCGGGTGACAGCTCGAATCGAAAAAGAGTGCTAATTGATGCTCAGCTACTCCCCGGGGAAACTATCCAATGAAAAAATTGCCACTTGCGATCGCCGTCCTCGCGATGAGCGCCAGCAGCGCGTTTTCCGCCGATCTCGCGGCGCGGCCTTACACCAAGGCCCCCCCGATGGTTGCCGCGATCTATGACTGGAGCGGCTTCTACATCGGTATCAATGGTGGCGGCGGCTCCGCCCACACCTGCTGGGACCTCGTGTTCCCGGGCGGCTCCATTCCGGAGGGCTGTCATAATTCCACCGGTGGCACCGTCGGCGGTCAGGTCGGCTATCGCTGGCAATCGGCCAGCTGGGTCTTTGGTGTCGAAGGGCAGGGCAACTGGGCCGACTTCTCGGGCAGCAACGTCACGCCGGTCGGCGGCAACCCGCTTGGCGGGGGGAGCATCCGGACCCGGATCGACGCCTTCGGGCTGATCACCGGCCAGGTCGGCTATGCCTGGAACAACGTCCTCTTCTATGTGAAGGGCGGCGGCGCGGTCGTGAGCGACAAATACGACGTGATCTTCGCCGGGGCCGTGATCGATACCGCCAAGGAGACGCGCTGGGGCGGCACGGTCGGCGCGGGCCTTGAGTTCGGTTTTGCGCCGAACTGGTCGGTGGGCGTCGAATACGACCACATCTTCCTCAATGACCGGGACACCACGCTGACGGCGGTCCCCGGTGGTGGCGCTGCCGGCACTGTTCGCGTTCGCCAGGACGTCGATATGGGCCTGGTCCGCCTGAACTATCGCTTCGGCGGCCCGTTGATCGCAAAGTACTGAGCGCGCGGGGCGGCGGTTCGAACGCCGGCCGCCCCGACCAGATCCTGATCGCTCGCGCTGATAGCCAGCCAATTTCGTCGTGGTTTTGACGCCTGTTTTCGGCGTGCGCCGCGTTGAAGGAGAGGGCGGATCGCGCAATTGATGCCGCGCCCGTCGAGGTCTCCTTCAGGCGAGGTTTTCATGTCGATCAGTGCGATTGCTTCCTCCACCGCGGCGGTGACGACGTCCCCGTCGACCGCCACGACGTCGTCCTCCGAGGCATCATCGACGTCGGCGACAGCGTCGACATCAGCCACGTTCGTCGACGTCAGCGACCTCATCCTCGCAATCGGCGGGTGAAAGCTCGGGTTCCGGAGGCGGCGGCAGCTCGGCTAAGTCCATCGTCAGCGAGGTCTCCACCACCATCAACGGGATCACCACCACGACCATCACCTATTCCGACGGCACGACTGAGGTCGAGACGTCGGCGAGCACGCAAGGCAGTCAGTCGGGACAGACCTACAACGCGCAAGGCACGCTTGACGCCAACGCCACCAGCACGTCCGGTGCGAGCGCCGGCGTCTGAGCGAACGCGCCCGCCAGTGCAGAGGGGGTACGGATAGAAGCGTCCCGCAGCGCCTGCCCGAACCAGCCCAAACCCATCCTTAAGCTTTGGCGTTCTTTCTCTGCGACACGCGACTTCTGCGCGAGTTTTCAAGGGATTGCGCCGACCAGGCCGGCGCAGAATTACCAATCCCTGATCGAACCTTTGGGCGTCGCCGGAGACCAATGAGTGTATTGGGGATTTCAGCGCCCAATACCTAAACGGACGCCGCCAAGCGATGATATTCCGCTTGCGCGGCGTTGCGCTTTTCCGGGATCAATTCGATGCGTACCAGCCGAACGGAAACGGTACGAACGGCCAGGCCATCTGGTTGTCGTTCGAGGCTTTCGGCGGCGCCTCGACGGACGTCTTGACGACCGCAGCAGGCGGCGTCGATGGCACCGCCAAGCGCAGACAGGCACACTGCAAATTCATTGTAGTCGCCCCAGCCAGTAAGCATTTTTCAAAATTCAGTGTCTGTCGAAAATTCGCTGTCAGTTCAAAATCGCCACGCGTCCTCAAAACGGCGCGCTCATTCTCAAGTCTCGCGCCCATTCTAAAAGAACCGGCAGTGGCTTTCAACCGGTCTCGCCGCTCCCTCATGAGAAGTAAGGTTGACCGGTTAGGTTAAGGGAGAGCGGTTGTTGCGGCCGCTTTGGCGACTGTTATCAGATTGGTCCCGGCTCGCGACGGGCTGCCTGCAATCCGTGCTCACACAAGATCACAGTTCGTCGCGGCGCTTGAATCTTGTGAGTTCTGCGTCATGTCTTTCGATCGCAACGTCCGAACCGTCAATCCGCAGTCGAGCTGGGCCGAGATCTGGCACCTCTGGACCGTGATCGTGCCGCGCCGCTCGATCAACGGGCAGCTCGTTTACGGCAAGGTCTGGCGCCGCCACGACGGCCGCGACTGGATCTACCGAAGGTTCACAGAGTACGACGGCGAAGAGGCGGCCTGAAGCGGCATCGCTGCCGCCGGGCTCACGCAGCCTTCGCCACTGCTGGCTTGGGCGGCGGTGGCTTCAGCGGCTTGTCCTGCCGCTTCGACCAGGAAATGTAGTAGGCCACCGTCGTCATGATCGCGATGCCGGCGATGCTGACGAAGAGCTGGGCGAACAGCGAGCCCGAGCTCATCGACAGCTCGAAATGGCCGACGAACGACAGGAACACGCCGACGCAGAACACGGCGAGCGATTGCTGGCCGCAGACGATGATCGGATCGAACACCTTCCACTCCAGGCCTGGCCACTCCTTCGGCACGAAGCGGATCACCAGGATCACGATCACGACGAAGTGGATGAAGCGGTAGGGCGCGAGGTTGGTCTTGTCGTTCGGGTTGAAGGCCGAGAACAGCCACTGCGGGAAGCTGCCGCCGAGGCTCGGGAAGCGGCCGGCCATGGTCATGAGCAGCGCGAACAGCATATAGGCGAGGCACAGATAGAGCGTGATCGGCGCGTTGATCAGCGTCATAGAGCGCCGCGCCCCGCCCATCGCGCACCAGGCGCCGAACACGAACAGCACCTGCCAGCAATACGGGTTGAAGTACCATTGTCCCGCCGGATAGGCGTTCAGATTCCAGCCGAAGTGACGCGCGGAGAGCCACAGGATGATGGACAGCGCCATCGTCAGGTCGGGCTTGCGCAGCATGAACCAGAGCACCGGCGGGAACAGCCCCATCAGCACGATGTAGAGCGGCAGCACGTCGAGATTGAGTGGCTTGAAGCGCAGGAACAGGCCCTGCCGCAGCGTCTCGGTGGCGTTGTCGACGAGGCCGGCCACGTTGAACTCGTTGATCATCTCGGAATCGCCGAAGCGCAGCGCCAGATAGCTGATCGAGGCGATGTAGATCACGAACAGGATGATGTGGGCGACGTAGAGCTGCCAGACGCGCTTGGTGAGCCGGGTGGCGCCGACGAGGAAGCCCCGCTCCAGCATCATCCGCGCATAGACGAAAGAGGCGGTGTAGCCGGAGATGAAGACGAAGAGGTCGGCGGCGTCGGAAAAGCCGTAATTGCGTGTCGTGATCCAGTTCACGACGTTGTCGGGGATGTGGTCGAGGAAGATCGCCCAGTTCGCGACGCCGCGAAACAGGTCGAGCCTGAGGTCGCGACCTTTTTCAGGAAGCGTTGCGCTGATGTTCAGGAAGGCCATGCGAAGGGGCTTTCGGAGGGGACACTGGCAAACACGAACGTCGGCGGGACGGTCGTAACCGCTCGGGGCTTCCCGCCGGGAGTGCGGCGGGGGCGAGATTGTCACGGCTCGGCATAATGACTATACCCGTCGGCAGAGTAACCCAAGGGGTCACGGAATCACCGGTCAAATTCCCGAAAGGTGTCTCTATACTATCCCTGAGGTTTCCACCAACTGCCTCGGTGACGCACAGACTTCGCCGCACAGACTATTAAGGATCCGGCCGTCCAATGAACGCACGCATTTTCAAGCCCGCCAAGAACGCGATGCAATCGGGGAAGTCCACGACCCGGGAATGGCAGCTTGACTACGAGCCGGAGCAGCCGCGCGCGGTCGAGCCGCTGATGGGCTGGACCTCGTCCGGTGACATGAAGCAGCAGATCACGCTGCGCTTCCACACCAAGGAAGAGGCGGTCGCCTATTGCGAGCGCAAGGGCATCGCCTACCAGGTGATCGAGCCCAAGGAGTCGGTACGCCGATCGGCCGCGTATGCCGACAATTTCTCGTTCCGCCGCGGCGAGCCCTGGACGCACTGAGAGCAATCCACAAACTATGAATCCGTCATGCCCGGGCTTGTCCCGGGCATCCACGTTCTTCATGCAGCGTGGCTAGGCGTGGATGGCCGGGACGAGCCCGGCCATGACGACGGGGAGCGACCGGTCGCCCCAAGTTCCCCAGCATATCCCTTGGCAGCGATTCCACCGCGTGCTTCGCTCTCCCGCGAGGCGTGACGGGATCATGACGAGGTGGGGGTATGGCCGGGCGTGACCAGCTCGACGGCGTCGATCTGAAGATACTATCCGAGCTGCAGCAGGACGGGCGGGTCCGCAACAACGAGCTCGCGCTGCGCGTCGGCGTCTCCGCGCCCAACTGCCTGAGGCGGCTCAAATCCCTGTTCAGCCGCGGCGTGATCCGGGCGATTCGCGCCGTCATCGACGAGCGGCTGCTCGGCTACGAGGTGGTGTCGTTCGTCTCCATCCAGCTCGCCAGCCAGGCCCAGCCGGTGCTGGAATCATTCGAGAGCTCGATCGCCGCAATCCCGCGCATCCAGCAGTGCTGGCGAATTTCGGGCGACACCGACTATCTCCTGAAATGCGTGGCGCCGAGCGTGGAGAACATGCGCCAGCAGCTGCTGCATTTCGCCGCGATGCCGAACGTGAGGAACGTCCGCAGCTTCCCGGTGCTGGGCGTCGCAAAGGACGTGCCGCTGCCGTTGCAGGAGATCGCGGCGTCCGCGTCGGCAGGGTAGGGGACCGCGCGTTTAGGCGTAATTCTGTCAGGCTCGCAGAAAATCCCGAAGACACGAAGGGTGCCTAAAGCTTAGTAACTCACCTAACTGTGACATGTGATTTGGGAAGTGCTGCAATGCGCTGAGAAGTGATTGCCGGTTCCGGGGCGCCGCCTACATGCGAGGTGTGAACCTCAGCGTGTGTCGCATGCCGAGGACTCTTTTGTGGGACCCTGAAGCAGGAAAAGACAACATGACCTCGACCTCGAAGACGTTTGTCGCGTCCGCTGCGACGCTGTTTGCATCTGCGTTCCTGGTGATGACCGCACCCGCCGCGCGGGCCGACGACTTCTGCATCACCAATGGCGCCCAAGCCGCTCACGGCTGCGGCTTTCCGACGATGGAGGCCTGTCGGGCCGCGGCCGGTGGCATCGGCGGCTCGTGCTCGCAGAGCGGCGCGAAGAGCACGAACGACTCTCTCGCCTATCAGCCGAAGCAGACGCGGTCGCGTACCAAGCTTCGCCCCGGCGCACAGACCAACTCGAACTAACACCTGAATCCGAGATCGGTTTCGAAACATTGCGGCCTCCGGGGTCTCTCTCGGAGGCCGCAAAATTATGACGGTCAGATGATAGCGCGCTCGTACGCGGCTCAGCGATACTTGTCGCGAAACTCGCGCGGCGAGGCGCCAGTCCAGGTGCGGAAGGCGCGGGAAAAACTCTTTTCGTTGCGGAAGCCGGCGATCTCCGCGATCCGCTTGATCGGCGTGCGGCCGCGCATCAATTCCTGCTTGGCGAGCTCGAACTTCGCCTCTTCCTTGAGATCGCGCAGCGAGGTCGCTTCCTCGCGCAGGCGGCGATGCATGGTGCGGGTGGAAAGCGCCAGCTCGCTCGCGACGTCCTCCGCACCGAGAATGCGGCCGCGCGCATTGCGAAGCACGCGACGGACGCGTTCGACCAGCAACCGGTCGCGCCGATAGGGCAGTACGGTCAGCCGCAGCGCGCCTTTGAGCATGCTGTCGAGGTCGGCCGGACTGCGGGTGAGCGGCAGCGAGAGATAGTGCTTGTCGAAGACAATGCCGGCGCGATCGCCGCCGAAGCGGACGGTTTTGCAGAAGATGGTCGGATAGACCGAAACATGGTGCGGCTCGGGAAAGGGAAATTCCGCGGCGCGGAGTGCGATCGCGGAATCGACGGCCCAACATGAGAAGCCAAGCACATAGCGGAGCAGGGTGACCAGGCAGAACTCGCGGAGAGCACCGAGGTCGCGCTGCTCGCGAATGGAGATGATCGCGGTCTCCTCGCTGACGGCGAGCTCGAACAGGACGTCCTCGGTCAGGAGACGGTGATGCCGGCACCAGCGCTTGAGCGCGACCTCGAGATTGGGCGCGGTGATCGAGGCGCGGCACAGCATGCCATAGGAGCCCCAGGGCAGCCGGCGCGAGAACCAGCCGAGCGCCTCGTCGTCGAGTTCGCGCATGGCATGGCCCGCGAGCGCCTCGAACTGGGCCGCCGTCACCCGCCCGTCTGTCGATTTGACCAGGTCCGCCGTGACCTGCCCCCGGCTCAGGGCCTCCGCCGGATCCCGCCCGTAACGCGCATAGGCGGTGACCACGCCGCGGACGAAGGCGGCAGGGGTCATGGCGCGGCGGGGCGTGGCGGTCGCGGCTTGGAACGGCATGAAAAATCCTCGCCAAACTTGGCGGAAAATGCAACCTTTTAGACCGAAGCGGCGCCGGCGCGGGGGTAGGTTCGGGCCCGATAAAAATGGAGGAATCGCCTTGAACATCCCGAGCATCGATTTCGATCTGGGCGAAGACATCACCATGCTGCGCGACACGCTTCGCGCCTTCGTGGAGGCTGAGATCGCGCCGCGCGCCGCCGAGATCGAGAAGGCCAATCTGTTCCCGGCGGACCTCTGGAAGCGCTTTGGCGACCTCGGCCTGCTCGGCATGACTGCGCCGGAGCAATATGGCGGCTCCAGCATGGGCTATCTCGCCCACGTCGTCGCCATGGAGGAGATTTCGCGCGGCTCGGCCGCGGTCGGGCTCTCCTACGGCGCCCATTCCAATCTCTGCGTCAACCAGATCCGCCGCAACGGCAACGACGCGCAGCGACAGCGCTATCTGCCCAAGCTGATCTCCGGCGACTATGTCGGTGCGCTCGCGATGTCCGAGCCCAACGCAGGATCGGACGTGGTCTCGATGAAGCTGCGCGCGGACAAGCGCGGCGACCGCTACGTGCTCAACGGCTCGAAAATGTGGATCACCAATGGCGGCGATGCCGACGTGCTCGTGGTTTACGCCAAGACCGATGCGGAGGCCGGCCCGCGCGGCATGACCGCGTTCCTGGTCGAGAAAGGCTTCAAGGGCTTTAGCCATGGTCCGCATCTCGACAAGCTCGGCATGCGCGGCTCCAACACCTATCCCTTGTTCTTCGATGAGTGTGAGGTGCCGGAAGAGAACGTGCTCGGCTGCGTGGGCGAGGGCGTCAAGGTGCTGATGTCCGGCCTCGACTATGAGCGCGCGGTGCTCTCCGGCGGTCCGCTCGGGATCATGGCGGCCTGCATGGACGCAGTGGTGCCCTACATGCACGAGCGCAAGCAGTTCGGCCAGCCGATCGGCGATTTCCAGCTCATGCAGGGCAAGCTCGCCGACATGTATTCGACCTGGCAGGCGACGCGCGCCTATGTTTATGCGGTGGGGCGGGCCTGCGACCGCGCCAATCACGCCCGCAGCTTACGCAAGGATGCCGCCGCCGCGATCCTCTATTCCGCCGAGAAGGCGACGTGGATGGCGGGCGAGGCGATCCAGGCGCTCGGCGGCATCGGCTACACCAGCGAATTTCCCACCGGGCGGCTGTGGCGCGACGCAAAGCTCTACGAGATCGGCGCCGGCACCTCGGAAGTTCGCCGCATGCTGATCGGCCGCGAGCTGATGGTCGAGACCGCCTAAGCCTCCGCGCAATTGGAATTGCCGCGAAACTGATCCAACCTGTCGCGGCCTCTCACCACGTCACAAGAAACGCGGGACCACATGCCACTCCATTCCAGCATCGATCCGTCGTCTTCAGATTTCGCGCGCAACTCGGACGCCATGCGGGCGCTTGTCGGCGATCTTCGTGAGAAGCTCAGCCAGATCGCCGGCGGTGGCGGCGAGACTTCGCGCAACCGCCACACCGCGCGCGGCAAGATGCTGGCGCGCGAGCGCGTCGACCTTCTGGTCGATCCCGGCACCGCGTTCATGGAGCTGTCGCCGCTTGCGGCCTATGGCCTGTATGGCGGTGACGTGCATTCGGCGAGCGTCGTGACCGGGGTCGGGCGCATCTCGGGCCGCGAATGCGTGATCGTGGCGAACGACGCCACCATCAAGGGCGGCACCTATTACCCGATGACCGTGAAGAAGCATCTGCGCGCGCAGGACATCGCGCGGCAGAACAACCTTCCTTGCGTCTACATGGTCGATTCCGGCGGCGCCTTCCTGCCGCTCCAGGATGAGATCTTTCCGGACGAGCGGCACTTTGGCCGCATCTTCTACAACCAGGCGCAGATGTCGTCGCAGGGCATCCCGCAGATCGCGATCGTGATGGGCTCCTGCACCGCCGGTGGCGCCTATGTGCCGGCGATGTCGGACGAGAGCATCATCGTGCGCAACCAGGGCACCATCTTCCTCGGCGGCCCACCGCTGGTGAAGGCCGCCACCGGCGAAGTCGTGAGCGCGGAGGAGCTTGGCGGTGCCGACGTGCATTCGCGCCAGTCGGGGGTGACCGATCATTACGCCCAGAACGATGCGCACGCGATCGGCATTGCCCGGCGCATCGTCGGCACGCTGAAGCCATCGACGCGGCCGAATCTCAACATGCACAAGCCGCGCGACCCGCTGTTTGCCGCGGAAGAGATCTACGGCGTCGTGCCCGTCGACGGCAGAAAACCGTTCGACGTGCGCGACATCATCGCGCGCATCGTCGACGGCTCGGAATTCGACGAGTTCAAGAAGCTGTACGGAACGACGCTGGTCTGCGGCTTCGCCCATGTCTGGGGATTTCCGGTCGGCATTATCGCCAACAACGGCATCCTGTTCAGCGAGAGCTCGCTGAAGGGCGCGCATTTCATCGAGCTGTGCTGCCAGCGCGGCATTCCCCTGGTCTTCCTCCAGAACATCACGGGCTTCATGGTCGGCAAGAAATACGAGGCTGGCGGCATCGCGCGCGACGGTGCCAAACTGGTGACGGCGGTTGCGACCGCTTCGGTGCCGAAATTCACCGTCGTGATCGGCGGCTCCTACGGTGCCGGCAATTACGGCATGTGCGGGCGTGCCTACAGCCCGCGCTTCCTGTGGATGTGGCCGAACGCGCGCATCTCGGTGATGGGCGGCGAGCAGGCCTCGATGGTGCTGAGCCAGGTCCGGCGCGACAATATCGAGGCCAAGGGCGATAGCTGGTCCAAGGACGAGGAAGACAAATTCCGCAGCCCGATCCGCGCGCAATATGAGAGCCAGGGCCACCCCTATTATGCGACCGCGCGGCTGTGGGACGACGGCGTGATCGACCCGGCCGACACCCGGCTCGTGCTCGGGCTTGGTCTCTCGGCGGCGTCGAATGCGCCGACCGAACCGACGAAATTCGGCCTGTTCAGGATGTGATGCGATGGACCGCTCAAAGCTCTACCGGCGTTTTCGCACGCTTCTGATCGCAAATCGCGGCGAGATCGCCTGCCGCGTCATCCGCACCGCGCGCGCCATGGGCCTGCACACGGTCGCAGTCTATTCCGAGGCCGACCGCGATGCAATGCATGTCGCACTGGCCGACGAGGCAGTGCTGCTGGGGCCCGCGCGGGCCCGCGACAGCTATCTCAATGTCGAGCGGCTGATCGAGGCCGCGCGAAAGACCGGCGCGGAGGCCGTGCACCCCGGCTACGGCTTCCTGTCCGAGAATGCGGAATTCGCGCAAGCCTGTCTGGATGCGGGTCTCGTCTTCGTGGGTCCGACCGCCGAGATGATGACTGCGATGGGTTCGAAGTCGGGATCGAAGGCGCTGATGGAGAAGGCCGGCGTACCGCTGGTGCCGGGCTATCACGGCGAGGCCCAGGACGAGGCCATGCTGGCGAAGGCGGCTGACAAGGTCGGCTTCCCGGTGCTGGTCAAGGCGTCCGCCGGCGGCGGCGGTCGAGGCATGCGCATCGTGCGCACGGCGGCCGAGCTTGGGCCCGCGATCGTCAGCGCCAAGCGCGAGGCCAAGGCGGCGTTTGGCGACGATCGGATGCTGATCGAAAAATACGTCGACAATCCGCGCCACATCGAGGTGCAGGTGATCGGCGACAGCCATGGCAATCTCTTGTCGCTGTTCGAGCGCGAATGCACGTTGCAGCGACGGCACCAGAAGGTGATCGAGGAGGCGCCGTCGCCGACGCTCAACGCCGCGCAACGCGAAACCGTCTGCGCCGCCGCGCGCAAGGCCGCGGGCGCGGTGAACTATGTCGGCGCCGGCACGATCGAATTCGTCTCCGACGGCAAGGATGTCTTCTTCATCGAGATGAATACGCGCCTCCAGGTCGAGCATCCCGTAACCGAGCTGATCACCGGCATTGATCTCGTCGAGTGGCAGCTGCGCGTCGCCTTCGGCGAGAAGCTGCCGCTCAGGCAGGACGAAATCCGGCTCAACGGCCATGCTGTCGAGGCGCGTGTCTACGCCGAAAATCCGACCAAGAATTTCATGCCGTCGGTCGGAAAGATCTCGACCTGGCGCTTGCCGGCCGAGACCGGCGGCTTGCGCGTCGATGCCGGTTATCGCGAAGGCGATAGCGTCTCGCCCTATTACGACGCGATGCTCGCCAAGATGATCGCATGGGCGCCGACGCGGGATGTCGCGATCGAGCGGTTGAACCGTGGTCTGGAAGACTCCGACGTCCGCGGCATCGTCACCAACATCCCGTTCCTGTCGGGGCTGGTGACGCATCCGAAGGTACGGGCCAACGCGATCGACACCGGCTTCATCGAGCGCGAGCTGGCGGCCCTGACGCCGGCCGCATCAGCGCCCGGCGAGCTCGAGCTGTGCGCCGCGGTGGCCGCGATCGTCAGCGACGAGCGAACAGCCGCACAGGCGGATGCGAATTCGCCCTGGCAGACCTTTGGCTGGATGCCGGTCGGCCGCCGCCAGCGCAGCTTTGCCTTCCGCGTCGGCCATGGGCCTGAACTGGAGGTCACGTTGAACTACGGCAGCGGACCATCGACGCTCGTGATCGACGAACGCGAGCTGGGGTTTGCGATCACGCCGCGGGACGGCGGCTTTGACCTGACGCTCGACGGCGTCAAGTCACAGGTCGCGGCCGTGATCGACGGCCATGAGCTGTATTTGCGTACACGCAACGGTCGCTTTGACCTGCACTGGGTCGACCCGTTCGGCGGCGAGACCGAGGAGCAGGCCGGCGAGGACAAGATCGCAGCACCGCTGCCGGGCACCGTCGTCGCCGTGCTGGCCGAGGAGGGCGCAAAGCTCGAGAAGGGCGCGCCGATCCTGACGCTGGAGGTGATGAAGATGGAGCAGACCCTGCGGGCGCCCTATGCCGGCGTGCTCAAGTCCATCAAATGCAAGGTCGGCGATATCGTCCAGGAAGGCGTCGAGCTGGCCGTGGTCGAACCGTCAGGCGAGTGAGGGTGGCATGAGCGACCAGCTTCGCATCATCGAAATGGGGCCGCGCGACGGCCTCCAGAACGAGAAGACCCCCGTCAGCGTCGAGGCTCGCATTGCCTTCGTCGAGGCGCTGGTCGCAGCAGGCCTGACCACCGTCGAGGTCGGCGCCTTCGTCTCACCCAAGGCGATGCCGCAGATGGCGAGCTCGGATGCCGTGTTGCGCGGCGTGAGCCATGTGGAGGGCGCTGAATTTCACGTACTGGTGCCGAACGAGAAGGGCTATGACGCCGCACGCGCGGCGGGCGCCGAGGTCGTCTCCGTGTTCGCGGCGGCGTCCGAGGGCTTTTCGGGCGCCAATATCAATTGCACGGTCGCGGAATCCATCGAACGGTTCAAGCCGGTGCTGGCGCGCGCCAAGGCGGACGGCGTCCGGGTCCGCGGCTATATCTCCTGCGTGCTGGGCTGTCCGTTCGACGGCGAGATCAAGCCCAAGGCGGTGGCCGATCTCGCCAGGACGCTGTGGGATCTCGGCTGCTACGAAATCTCGCTCGGCGACACCATCGGGGTCGGCACGCCCACCAAGGCGAAGGAAATGCTGCGCGCCGTCAGCGCCAACATTCCCGCCGCCCATCTTGCGATGCACTTCCACGACACCTACGGCCAGGCGCTCGCCAATCTCTATGCCGGCATGGAGGAGGGCGTCCGCGTCATCGATGCCGCCGCAGGTGGTCTCGGCGGCTGTCCCTACGCCCCCGGTGCGACCGGCAATGTCGCCACCGAGGACGTCGTCTACATGCTCGAGGGCATGGGGATCAGGACCGGCGTCGACATGGAGAAGCTGCTGGGGGCGACCAACGAGATCAGCCGCCTGCTGGGCCGCCCGCCGGCAAGCCGCGTGGCGTCCGCGTTGAACGCCAAGCGGAAGCGGGCGGCGACGTAAGGCGCCTACGCCGCCTTCAGGCCCACATCCGGCAGGCGCGGCCGGTTCTTGAGCGCCTTGACCATCATTGCCTCGACCCCAGCCTTCTCCTGCGGCAGCAGCGCGAGGCGGGGCGGGCGGGTCAGCGCGGTGCCGCGGCCCATGATGTGCTCGCACAGCTTGATGCATTGGACGAGGTCCGGCCGCGCATCGAGATGCAGCAGCGGCATGAACCATTCGTAGAGCGGCATCGCCTCGGCATAGCGTCCCGCCTTGGCGAGGCGGAACAGCGTCTCGCCCTCGCGCGGAAAGGCGTTCGACATGCCGGACACCCAGCCCACCGCACCCATGGCGATGCTCTCGACGATGACGTCGTCGAGCCCTGCGAACAGCACGAAACGGTCGCCAACCATGTTCCGTGTGTCGATGAAGCGCCGCGTGTCGCCCGAGGAATCCTTGAAGCAGACGACGGTCTCGACGTCGGTGAGCGAGGCCAGGATGTCCGGCGTGACGTCGTTCTTGTAGATCGGCGGATTGTTGTAGAGCATGACCGGCAAATCCGTCGCGGTGGCAACGGCGCGGAAATGCGCGGCAGTCTCGTGCGGCTTGGACGAATAGACCAGGGCCGGCATCACCATCACGCCGTCGATGCCGATGCGGGCGGCTTCCTTCACCGTTTCGACCGCGAAGGCCGTGGTGAATTCGGCGATGCCGCATAGCACGGGCACGCGGCCGGCCGCGACCGACTTGGCCGTCTCCATGATCGCGACTTTCTCCTTGCGCTCGAGCGAGGTGTTCTCGCCGACGGAGCCGCAGACGATCAGGCCGGACACGCCATCGCGGATCAGTCCGTCCATCACCTTCGCGGTCGCATCGATGTCGAGCGAGAGATCGTCGTGGAATTGCGTGGTCACGGCCGGGAAGACGCCTTGCCAGGAAATGCGCGGGCTCATGGTTTTACTCCAAGTGATTTTGCCAAGTGGATTTGCCAAGTGATTTTGCCGGCGGATTGCTGCATCCGCCGGGTGTTGTGAGGATGATGGCGGATGGGATCAGAGCGTCGCGCCGACCTTGCGCAATTCGGCCAGGACCGGCGCCTTGGGCAGCCAGATCTTGTCGAACTCGGCAATCACCGCCTCGGTGTCGCCGGCCGGCACCTGCCGGATCGGGATCGGCGCGTTGCGGAAGTTCTCGATCAGAGTTGGCTCGTTGGAGGCGAGCTCGTCGATCTGCGCGTCCAGTGTCGACTTCACCGTCTTGGCGATCAGTTCGCGGTCGGCAGCCGGCAGCGACTGCCAGACCCGGCCCGAGACGACCGCCGCCATCGGCATGAAGACGGCGTTCATCTGCAGGATCACCTTCGACACCTTGTCGAAGCGCTGGTTCCAGGAGAATTCGAGATCGGCTTCGAGGCCATCGACCTGGCCGTTCGCCATCGCGTCGAACACCTGCGGCGTCGGGATTGGCGTCGGAGCAGCTCCCAGCGAGGAGTAGAAATCGCGATAGACCGGGGTCGGATTGATGCGCAGCTTCATGCCGCGGATGTCGGCCAGCGTCGTCAGATCCTTGGACGAGAACACGGCGCGCATGCCGGTGATGCCCCAGCCGAGCCCAATCGTTCCGGTCTCCTGCGGCAGCACCTCGAACAGCTTGATGGCCGTCGGATGCCGCACGAATTTCGCGACCGCAGGCGTCGAGCGGACGATGTAGGGCGCATTGATCGCGGCGATGTGCGGCACGCGCGAGCCAAGCTCTGCGGCCTGGATGAAGCCCATGTCGAGCGCACCGGATTGCAATTGCTGCATCATCGCGGGCTCATTGCCGAGCTGGCCGGAGTGGAACACGGTCACGGTCAGGCGGCCGCTGGTGGCGGCCTTGAGATCGTCGCCGAATTTGAGCGCGGCCTTGTTCCAGGAATGGCCGTTGGGCGTGATCAGGCCGAGGCGAAATTCCTTGGCCTGGGCCAGCGCCAGCGACGGGGCGAACAGCGGCACGGCTGCGCTGGCGGCGAGAAAGCGGCGACGTGAGATCGGCATAGTCGGGCTCCTTTGGACGGGCCTATTTGATGAGGATCAGCGAGAGCGACGGATAAAGCGAGAGCAGCACCAGAAGGACGCAGGAGATGACGAAGAACGGCAGCGTCACCATGAACATCTTGCCGGGCTTGGCGCCGGTGACGGCGGCCGCGACGAAGAAGGAGAGCCCGACCGGCGGTGACAGCAATCCGAGCACCAGGTTGATCACCACCACCACGCCGAAATGCCGGGGATCGATATGATAGACCTCGGTTGCAACCGGCAGCAGGATCGGCACCGTCATGATCAGGCCGGGAATGCCGTCGATCACCGTGCCGATCACCAGCAGGACCACGTTGCAGATCAGCATGAAGCTGATCGGATCCTTGGCGGCCGATTGGATCCAGCCGGCGGTTTCCAGCGGCACCTTGCCGAAGATCAGGACCCACGAGAACACGGCCGCCGCGGCGACCAGGAACAGCACGATCGCTGAATAGATGGCGCTGCGCAGCATCATCTGCGGCAGCTGCGAGAACTCGAATTCCCTGGTCCAGAACTTTCCGACCAGCGCGGCGGCGACCGCGCCGACGGCCGCGGATTCCGTTGCGTTGGCGAGGCCGCCGAGAATAGTGCCGACGATGACGATCGGGATCAGCAGGGTCGGCGACGTCCGCAGGATCGTCGCCACGCGCTGGCGCGGGGTCTGATAGTCCGCGCGCGGATAGTTGTAGATGTATCCCATCAGCGCGATGACGAGGCAAAACATCACGGTGAGGATGACGCCCGGCACGATGCCGGCGATCAGCATGTCGCTGACCGAGACCTGCGCGAGCACGCTGTAAACCACGAACATCACCGACGGCGGGATGATCGGGCCGAGCATGCCGCCATAGGCGGTCAATCCCGCCGCAAAGGTCTTGTCGTAGCCCTTCTTCTCCATCTCCGGCACCATGATCTGGGCCATGATGGCGACCTGCGCGGTCGCAGATCCCAGGATCGAGGAGATGAACATGTTGGCGAGGATGTTGACGTAGGCGAGCCCGCCCTTCAGCGATCCGACGAAAGCCATCGCCATGTCGACGATGCGCCGGGTGATGCCGCGCCGTTCATGATCTCGCCGATGAGGATGAAGAGCGGAATGGCGATCAGGCCGTAGCTGTCGACGCCGCCGAACAGCTGAAGCGGATAGGACTGGAACAGCACCGGATTGCCGGATGCTGCGATGTAGACGAGGCCTGCGAGGCACAGGCAGAGCCCGATCGGCACGCCGACCAGCATGATCGCGACGAAGGCCGCCGAGGTAATCATCAGTTGACCCCGTTGAGCTCGGAGAGCGCAAAACCCTTCGGCGGCGTGCGCGGGACCAGTTCGAGATCTTCCAGCAGGTTGGCGAGGCTGTGAACGGTCATCGACACCGCGAAGATCGGCAGCGTCAGATAGAGCATCCAGGTCGGCCAGTTCAGCGTCTGGGTGTGCTCGGTGTAGAGGAAGTTGAAGGTTTCGGCGGCGAGCTTGCGGCCGTCGAACCCGGCGCGGGCCAGTCCGATCGGGTCCATCCAGAGCACGCAGGTGACGATCAGCGCGATGCCGAACACGACGACGAGGCCGGTCGAGATGACCTTGGCGATCTTCTGGTGCTGTGGCGAAAGACGTTCCGTCAGCATCGTCACCGCGAAGTCGAGCCGGAGTCGCGTCATCGCGGAAGGAGAAATCGTAAGGTGGGCAAAGGCGCACTTGCGCCGTGCCCACCACGTCTTTCAATGAATCCGATGGATGGTAGGCATACGCTCCTTAGCCCACCTACGCCTGCGTCACCTGCTGCCGTCCGGTCCCATCACCAGGTCCGGCAGCGCGGTCGAGATCCCCGGCACGAAGCACAGCAGCAGCACAGCCGCCATCATCAAGAGCACGAACGGCAGCGTGCCCCAGATCACCTCGCTTAGGGGGATATCGGGCGCGACGTTGCGGATGACGAAGATGTTGAGGCCGACCGGCGGGTGGATCAGCCCCATCTCCATCACGATCGTCATGACGACGCCGAACCAGATGATGTCGAAATTGGCGGCACGTAAGGGCGGCAGGATGATCGGCGCCGTCATCAGGATGATCGAGACCGGCGGCAGGAAGAAGCCGAGCACGACGACCATGACGAGGATCGCGAACAGCAGGCCCCAGCGCGGCAGATGCATCGCGACGACGGATTCGGCCGCCGACTGCGAGATGTGCAGATAGCTCATTACGTAGGAATAGAGCAGCGACATGCCGATGATCATCATCAGCATGGTCGATTCCCGGATCGTCGACTTCATGATGGGCGCAAGGTCGCGCGGCCGCCACACGCTGTAGATCGCCGCGATCAGTGCGAGCGCCAGCAGGCCGCCGAGGCCGGCGGTCTCCGACGGCGTGGCGTAGCCGCCATAGAGCGCGATCATGACGCCGGTCAGCAGCAGCACGAAGGGGATCACGCGGGGCAGCACGCCGAAGCGTTCGGCGAGCGTGTACTCGTCGCGGGCCAGGATCGCCGCTTGGGGGCCGCCGTTCTTGTAGATCGCTTCGGCTGCCGCATATTCCCGGCGGAAGCGGATCACGGCATAGGCGCCGAACAGCGAGACCAGCAACAGGCCGGGGCCGATGCCGGCGAGGAAGAGGCGGCCGAGCGATTTTTCGGCAGCGACAGCAAACAGGATCATGGTGATCGAGGGCGGCAACAAAATGCCGAGCGTGCCGCCAGCGGCGATGATTCCGGCGGCAAAGCCGCCGGAATAGCCGCGCTTGCGCATCTCGGGGATGCCGGCCGAGCCGATCGCGGAGCAGGTCGCAGGTGAGGAGCCGGCCATTGCCGCAAACAGCGCGCAGGCAAAGACGTTGGCAACGCCGAGCCCGCCAGGCACGCGATGCAGCCAGGCATGCAGTGCCGAATAGAGATCCTGCCCGGCGCGCGACTTGCCGATCGCTGCGCCCTTCAGGATGAAGAGCGGGATCGACAGCAGTGTGATCGAGGCCATCTCCTCGTAGACGTTCTGCGTCACCGTATCGAGGGAGGCGGCGGGCATGTAGATGCCCATGAACACGACCGCGACCGCGCCGAGCGCGAACGCGATCGGCATGCCCGAGAACATCACGAGCAGCGTCGCAATCCCGTAGGCGAGGCCGATACCGAAGACGCTCATGGCCGCCGGCCCCCAGCGAAAGGCAGCGCAAGCTGCACGAGGATCTGCACGCAGAGCAGGCTCATGCCGAACGCCATCAGCGAGTAGGGGATGGCGAGCGGCGGCGACCACATCGAGTTCGAGACCTGGCCGTCGACATAGGCCTCGTGCGCGAGCGTCCAGGATTTCCAGGCGAAGAAGCCGCAGAACAGAAGCGTCACGGCATCGACGAGCCAGAGCCTGATCCTGTTCGCCAGCGGCGACAGCAGGCCGACGAAGGCTTCGATGCCGATATGGCCGCGATTTTGCTGGACATAGGCGGCCGTCATGAAAGTCGCGCCGACCAGCAGGAACACGGCGGCCTCGTCCTGCCAGTAATTGGCGGCCTTGAACAGCGCGCGGCTGAGCACACTGTAGCTCAGGATGGCGCAGGCCGCGATCAGCGCGAGCGCCGCGAACACGACGATGATGTTGTTGAGGACGGCGAGACCGCGATCGAGCACGGCCGCAGGGTTGTTGCCCGCGGCAGCGCTGGTCCGGTTGTCACGATCCGGAAGCGGACCGTGGATCATGCCGCGACGTCGGTGGCGAGCTTGAGCAGGTTCGCCGCGGTCGCCGTCTTGGCGCCGTAGTCCTTCCAGGCGGTGTCGCGGGCGATGTCGCGCCACTTGCCGACGGTCGTGGCATCGAGCGCGCTGACCTTGGCGCCGGCCTTCTCGTAGACCTTGGCAACCTCGACGTCGTCGTCCTGCGCGCCCTTGCGGCCGAAAGCTTCGAGCTCGGTGCCGACCGCGAGCAGGACGTCCTGCTGGTTCTTCGGCAGCTTGTCGAAGATCGCCTTCGACATCATCAGCGGCTCCAGCATGAACCAGTAGGAGGCGCCTGCGCCCGAGGTCAGCGACTTCGCGACCTCTTCGAGCCGGAACGAGATCAGGCTGGTGGAGGAGGTGATGCCGGCATCGCACGCGCCGGTCTGCATCGCCGCGTAGAGTTCGTTCGACGGGACCGACAGCACCGAGGCGCCGGCGGTCTGGAGCACCATGTCCATCTCGCGCGAGCCGCCGCGTACCTTCATGCCCTTGGCATCTTCCGGCGATACGATCGGCTTGGAACGGCTGGCGACGCCGCCGGCCTGCCATACCCAGGTCAGCAGGATGATGCCCTTGTCGGCGAGGAAGTCGGTCAGCGCCTTGCCGACCGGCTCCTTCTTCCAGCGCAGGCCCTGGTCGTAGGTTGTCACGAGACCCGGCATCAGGCCGATATTGGTCTCCGGCAATTCGCCGCCGGCGTACGGCATCGGATAGAGGCTGATGTCGAGTGCGCCTTTACGCATCGCGGAGAACTGCGCGTTGGTCTTGATCAGCGAGGAGTTCGGATAGATTTCCGCGGCGATGTCGCCATTGCTGCGCTTGGCCACCTCAGTGGCGAACATGCGGCAGAGCCGGTCGCGAAAATCACCCTTGTCGATGGTGCCGCCCGGAAACTGATGCGAGATCTTCAGCGTGGTCGCGGCATGCGCGGTACCGGTACCGAAGCGAAGAATGGCGGGTGCGGCGACGGCGGTCGCAAGCAGGTGGCGGCGCGTGAGCATGGCTTGATCCCCTTGGACGGTTCTTGTTGGGTGTCATTTGGGTGGGTCTTTGAGACCGACGCTGAGGCCCATCCTAGCCGGTCTTTCACCCGATATTCTCTCATCTGATAGTTCGAGACCGAATGCCGCGGCAAGTGTCGGCCTTGCTGCGCTGCACACTCGCGGTCCACCGGTCCACGCGAGACCACGCCATACGAAGGATGGCAGCTGGCCCGCGGAAAATTTGTCAGCGGCCGCGTAACAACGCCTGCCGGCAATCCGTCGAGATCAGATAGCGGCATCCGTCGCTGACAAACACCATCTCGAAGGGAAGAACAATCATGACCATTCGTACCCGCATCGTGCTCGGCGTCTCGGCTGCCGCTCTCTCGCTTGGCCTGGCGCTTTCGCCGGCTGCCTTTGCTCAGGACAAGATGGGCAAGGACGACGGCATGATGAAGAAGGACACGATGGCCAAGGACGGCATGAAGAAGGATGCCATGTCCAAGGACGACGGCATGAAGAAGGATACGATGTCGAAGGACGGCATGAAGAAAGACGACGGGATGATGAAGAAGAATTGATCTCGTGCCGTCATGCCGGGGCGCCTCGATGAGGCGAACCGGAGCCTGTCATCGGGCCGCGCTTTCGCGCGAGCCCGGTAACACCGTCCCGTAGTGATGGATGAACTGAGGCGCGCCTCAGTTCAACTTCAGTTGAACGCTACTTCCGCTTGGCCTTGCGGGCGGCGTAGCGGGCGTCCCGCCTGGCCTTTTGCTCGGCCTCGGCTTCAGCCGCCTTCATCACCGCTTCTTCCGCTTCGCGGGCGATCCGCGCGGCTTCCAGTGCCGCGGCCTCTTCCTCGCGACGCTTCTGTTCGGTCTTCTCGGCCTCGCGCGAAGCCTTCACCTCGGCGCGCTTCGCCGCGAGCGTCTCGCGCTCGGCACGCCGCGCCACGACGGCTGGATCGTCAGGCCCCGGTTGGGACTTGAACTTGTTCAAAAGATTTTTACGTGCTTCCTGCGCCGCCTTTTGCCGGTCTGTGAAGCCTGGTTCCCTGAATCCACTCATCGAACGAACCTTGTCATCCTCGCTTTCAGTCCTACATCAAGTCGGTGGGTACGCAGGCCGCATTAAACGCGTGCCGCGTGACGCCAGCGTGTACATCCAAGCGCGTCGCAAAGCCACCCATAATCGCAGCCGATCAGGTAGACGAAAAATCGCTAGACCAGCCGATCTCTTCGTAGCCCGGAAAGACTGCCGAATTGTGATGTCCCTCATAAGGGGCGACGGGGGCGGCGCCTAGCGTCCGCCGCGTTACGAGACGGAGCATGGGCATGACTTTCTTCCGGCAGGGCCTGAAAGCTCTCGCAATCACGGTCGTGGTGGCGGCGCTGGCCGGCGCCGCGTTACTGCTGGCCCGTCCGCAGCCGATCGAGAATCCCGTTCTGGGCGCCGGTTGGGAGTGCAGCCAGACCGCGTTCGTGCTCACGACCTGCGCGCCGCGGGTCCAGCAGGCCACCCCGGCCGTCGAAACCTCGCGCAAGGATTTGGTCAGGCCGACCCGAGGCTGAACTGGAGCGGCTGATCGGGATGTGACGCGACGTCGCAGAGGTGATAAAGCCGTCTCGCGCGCGATCAGGTCGTCATGCCCAAGCCCGAACCGGCTGAGAAGCCCAAAATTCAACCAAAGCCTCAAGCCGGCGACAACCGCCGCGGGGCGATCGCCGGACTGATCATCGCCATCGTGATCCTGGGCGTCGGCTGGTGGCTCGCCCGCAACCTCACCGCCGCCAGCAAGATGCAGGACTGCCTGATGTCGGGGCGCAGCAACTGCAATGTGATCGAGCCGACCCGTTAGAAACGGTCCAGCGCGGCCCGCCCGGACGAAAAATTGCCGTGATCTTAAACGTTTGTAACGGGACTTAGCCGACCACGCAGGTCTGTTATGTCAGCCGGCATCAGCCAGGCGCGACCCGAATCGTCTATCGCGCAGGGACCACGGCAATCGAGAGAGCAGGGGATTAAGCACGCATGAGTGCGTCCAGCCGCATGAAGATCATCACTCCGTTGGTTTCGGCCATGGCATTGCTGGCGCTTTCCGCGCAGGCACAAGACGCAGGTCCGAGAAGGGACGGCCCGCCGCCAGGGCCAGGCGCCGGCGCGCCCCAGAACTATCCGCAGAACATGCGGAAGGGGCCCCCGCCGCAGCAAGCCGCCCGGCCAGCGCCGCAGCCCGGCGGCCCGGTCCATGCCGGTCCCGGTGCTGGTCCGCATGGCGCTGGTGGCCCGCCGCCCGGACGCTATCTGGCGCGCGGTCCCGCGCCTGTGCGCGACTGGGACGGACATGGCTATCGTGGCAACCTCGCCTGGGATGGCGGGCGCTGGCGCCATGAGGTCCACAACGGCCGTTCTGGCTGGTGGTGGGACGTTGGCGGCGTCTGGTACTATTATCCGCAGCGAATGGACGGCCCGCCCGCCTACATCTCCGAAGATTATATCGACGACGAGTCGGTGGCCTATGCGTCGCTGCCTCCAGTCGCCTATGCGCCGCCTCCGCCGCCCCCACCGGCCGATCCCGGCGCAAGTGCTCTTGGTGGCGCCATCGTCGGCGGCGTGCTCGGTGGCCTGATTTCGGGCAACGCGACCGGTGCAGCCGCGGGCGCGGTTCTCGGCGGGGCGACCGGCGCGATCGCAGGCGCCACGGCCGCTTCGCAGCCCGGCTATTATTGGGCGCAGGACAATTGCTACTACCGCTACCCGAACGGCCAATACGTGATGGCCGATCCGAGGGCGTGCCGCTAAGGCCAAATTGCATTCTGAGGTGAAAGAGGTGGGCGCAGGCCCGCCTCTTTTGTTTCAGCGGACCCGCCGTCGATTCGACGGCGTCTCGGGCATCTGGCGCGCTGCTCGCGGCAGCATCCTAGGACGCGAGCCAGTTCAGCATGGCCATTGCGGCCCAGATCAGGCCGCCAATCCAGACCAGCATCACGATGCCGATGGTTGCGAGGCAGGCGGCGCCGAACAGATCGGGCTTTCGTCGTCGTGTGGCTACGTCAGCCTGTGCTGCTGCTTCTTGTATCATGACGGGAAAGACCACCCATGTCTTGTCACGCTTTGTCTTGTCACGCTGTGCCTTCTCGCGCTCAGCGGAGCGTTGCGACGTTGTTTAGCGGAGGCGCCGCTCCCAGGCTGTGACGCAATTCACAGATCCGGCTGCATGAAGCTCGGCCTCACTGTTTCGTGCGGGAGAGGTTTTGGAAACATTCGCGCGGCTCGTGGCTTAGCCCTTCGGTCAGCAAGCGATCAGAAGGAGTGTTTCATGAAATTGGCGACGATCACCTTGGGACTGGCACTGGCGATTTCGTCGACGACCGTTCTTGCACAAGGCGCGGGTGGCTCCGCCGGAGGCGGCGCATCGGCGGGGGCTTCCGGCGGCGTCGGCACGTCGGGAGGCACTTCATCCGGTTCGTCCGGAACCACCACCGGCACAGGCACCGGTACGGGCGGCGTAACCGGTGCCAATGGCGGAATGAACACGACAATCAATCCCTCGGGCAACACGCTGCTGCCAAGCGGCCAAAATCCGTCGCAGCCGGCCCCGCCTCCGAACCCGACCACGGGCCGCTAAGCCTGTCCGCATCCGATCACGAAAACCAGAAGACCGGCACGGCGATCGTTGTGTCGGTCTTGTGGTACATTTCTTAATGCAAGTCGCAGGATTGGCGGGCGGCAAGCCAGTCTTCACCGCAATCATACGGACAAAATTGCCACGCGCTTGTCCAGATCGGCCGGTTAGAGTCGGCCTCATGTGTACCAAGTACGATCCACAGCGCGAAGCTGAGGCGGCCATGAAGCAGGCGGTCGCGTCCGAGGGCCTCGACCGGCAGAGACTCATCGAACTGGCTTTGGCCTGGCATCACCTCGCCCGCGATCGCCGCGACGGAGCGGACGAGCTGATCGCGCGCGTTACGAGCTATCGTCGTCAAGGCTGGTCCATTGCGGACCCGCGGGGTGTGCTGCTGTGACATCCGACCCAAGCGCTGCGGCAGCCATGAGAAAAACCCCGTGCTCGGGGGACAAGCACGGGGTTCTTCAAAGCCGACTGGGGCTGGCAAGTCGGCACCACTCAGTTCGCAGGTTCAACACGCTGGTCGCGCGCTTGTTCCGCAGCTGTTCAATCGAGAAACGCCAAACCTTTCGTGGCCTCCAAATTGCCGTGCAGGGCACGCGCGCTACGACGGCTTCTTCCTTTTCTTCTTGAGGATTTTTGCCTGGGCCCGAAACCCAGAGGCCAGCGCCTTCATCTGGCCTGCGACAAACTCGTCGGCGGCCTTCTGGGCAGCCTTCTCCGCCACACGCGCCTGTTGCTTGAGTGACTTTGCCGGCTTCATGGGCCCTCACATCGGTCTCGTTATCTGCTCCTACGATCCTGTTTGGCTGGAGCCTTCTTGTCCTTCATCTCGGATTGGTCGGCGCGGCCCACGTTCATGCCGGTGGTATCCATCGAGCCCGTTGCCGTGGCCCCGTTCGTGTTCTCTGGTCTCTCCATGCCCGCCTGTGGGGCAGGACCGGTATTTTGGGCGAGAGCGGAGCCGCACATGACGGCGAATGCGGCGAGTGCGATGATCTGTTTCATGGCTGTCTCCCTTTTGCCAGACTACCTGTGCGCCGAGGAGTTGTTCCGCCCCGCATGAATTTTGACTAGGCGCATCTACCTGGCCGGGTTCGCAGCCAGGAACTTCCGATCTTTGCTGACGTTGGACGGCTATGACCGATCCCGCGTTGCGCGCGCAATCGTTCGAGATTGCCTGGAAATATCTCTGATGTTGCGCGGCGAGCGGCGCAGACTGCTGCTGTCGAACGCCGCGATCGATGCTTACCGGTTTCGGCCCATGCTCGTGACGCTAGACGCATGATCAATCCCGTTCGCCGAAACCAGGCGTTAAGAAACGCACAGTGTCGCTTTTCGCGATTACGATTCGTGCTTTGGGAACGAAGCGGAGTCGGACCGTGAACAAACAAGAAGCCCCCGAAGGGGCCTGGTTGGTGGCGGGAGCCGATCCCAGGAGCCAATGCACTCGCCAAGCGTTGAACGGCAAGTCGCGATTGCCAAGATCCGCATGGAGACCATTCAGGCCTATCTGGAACGAAAGCACCGGGAAATCGGGCTGCTGAATGATTGCCTGAGAAGCCCGTTGCATTTGGCTCGTGCGCAATCGGTCGATGAAGTCGTCAAGTCCAAATTCCGGATCGCCGCGGCACTGCGCGCGGAACATGCGCTGCACGATTGGAAAGCGACGGAGACGGCCTGGTCGCACGCGGCGTGTCCCACCAGCGGTCCGTTCGAGTTCAGCTACGACTATCAGCGCGCGGATCTCAGGGTGCGCGGCCCTTCGTTCTATGAACCTGAAACCGGCTGCACGAGCGAGACGATCTATACCGCCTCCGGCATGGCCGCGATCTCGGCGCTGCTGCTCGCCTCCGCAGAGATCATCGACAAGGCCGACATCCTGGTGCTGCCGGGCTCCTACGGCGAGACGCTGGAGCTGATCGAGCGCTTTGTCCCTCATTTGCGCCTTGTCACCTCCAGGCTGCCGCTGGACGAAGCATTTGCTCCGGCAGCCTCGGCGCAGATTCTCCTGCTGGATTCGTGCGCCCCTGCGGCGGCGTTCGAATCGGCTTTGCGCTGTAACGGCTCGGCGCTCGATCTGTTGATCTTCGACACGACATGCTTCGCCGGCAGATCGGGCCGGATCCGGCGTGTCATGAGATGGGCCGCGCGATGGGAAATTCCCGTCGTGTTGGTGCGAAGTCATAACAAGCTGGATTCGCTCGGGGTGGAATACGGCCGGCTCGGCTCTGCGGTTTTCGTTCGCTGGAGCGGGAAGGATCTCAGGGCAAGCCGTTTGATGTCCGAATGCCTGGCGGCGGAAACCGGCAATGCCGTACGGCTTCTCGGTGGCGCGGCATTGCCGGCACATTTTCCGCCCTTTGTGGGCACAGCGGCCTATTGGGCACTCACGAAAAAGCGCGTCGCGGCGATCTTGCGCAACGGCCGTCACACGGCGCGATATTTCGCCTCCGAACTAGCGGCGCTGTCGGCCGAGCTCCATTTCACCCACGGCCTCTATGTCACGCTCCGCGGCAGGCATGCCCTCGACGAGGCGACCGCGCGGCAAGCCGCCGAAGACATGAGCCGCGACCTGAGCCGCGACGGCTTTCCCATTCGACACGCCGGCAGTTTTGGTTTTGATTTCGCCGCGACCGAGTGGTTTCACGATGCGACGACGGATGAGTACAGCGTCCGGGTGGCGGTGCCTGATCTACCGACGGAGCTGTGGCGGGATCTTACGGCGGCGATCGCCCGGTGGTGGGCGGCGCATCACGGGCAGCTTGGCGAAGATTAGGCTCGTAGGATGGGTAGAGCCCTTGCGAAACCCATCGCTCGTATTGCGTCGGTCGAGTGACCGCCGTCATCGCCACACATGCGTATATATCAGCAGGAGGGGAGCATGTTCGCTCAAATGCCAGCACCGAGAGGTGAAGGGCTTGATGGGTTTCGCAAGGGAGGCTGGGCAAGTATCCAATGCATCTTCAATGCCGTAGAAAATTATCCGTTGTTGTACGAGGAGGCAGTCAGGAAATTCCATCAAAGTCGCCTTGGGCCCACGCGATAAGAACGATGTTCTACGACGCGGCCGCCGCAATGAATACTTGCCCAGCCTCAAGGGCTCTACCCATCCTACGGGCTGGAAAGATTTGCGGATTTCCAACCCGGTGCGAACCAAAGCGGTCTTTTGAGAGTGTCAGGCGCTGCTCTGACCAGCTTGTAGCCGCAATGAGCTGTCCGCCTTTAGTTTTGTATCCTGAGAAATAATAGACTAAGCGGAATCGCCGCGAAAACTTGCGGCAGATGGGCTTTTCGAGCGAGGATGCGAACACCACTAGTGCGGCGATCGTATCCAGAGGCGCGCACTGATGTCGTTTGACTCGAGCAGCCTCAAGCACGTTAGTTACCCGACGGCGAGAGCAATCGGCGTAATGCTCAACCCGAGCATGAGTATTACCGGCTTCTTGGCCACGGGCGCGAAGAAGGCTGCAAACGCGGCATGGGGCGCTGTGCGATCGGATCCGACGCGGCATTATGGCGAAGTAGCCAAGGCGCTGACAGAGCAGGGCGCGGCTCGCGACGCCCGCATCGATTCAATCATCAGTGCGCTGAAGCGGCGGCAGGGGAATGCGGCGCTATCGTCTGCGGTGGGCGATCGGACAGCGCTTGTGGGTGCAATCGGGGCGAATGCTTACGCTAGGAGCCTGTCCCGGTAATGGACTTGGGATCAAGCGAATCGAGTTCTGAGCGTTTTTTTGGAGACAAGTTTCTCCTTAGCGTACTGCTGCGAGTTTTGTGAGGTTGTGGGCGGTGCAGATCATGGCCCATTCGGCTTTGACCTTGTCGATGCCGCGCAGGAGGAACTGGCGGAAGCCTCTTGCCTGCTTGATCTGGCCGAAGACGGGCTCGACGATCTGTTTTCGCAATCGATACCGGCTTCGATAGCCTGCGCGCTTGAGCTTTGTGCTCATTCTGGCGATCAGCGTGCCGGATTTGAGCTTCCTTTTTGCCGTGGCCGCCTTGGTGCCGTGCTTTTGCCGTCCAGTGGCGACGTAGCCCTCGATCCGGCGTCGAACGAGCGTGCGAAGATTGGCTTGCGAGCAATAGCCCGCATCGGCCGATGCTTCATCCGGGTTCGTCCCGAGATTGGCTTTGATGGCATCGAGCAAGGGTGCGAGCTGCGCCTGATCGCTCGGCGAGTTGGTCAGCGTGTGCGCCACGATGATCTGATGGGCGCCATCGACGGCGGCCTGTGCGTTGTAGCCCTGGATGAAGCCGTTTTTGGTCGGCATCACGCGGCTGTCGGGATCGGTGAAGTTGCGTTGCGCCTTGTCGCTCGGCTCTGCCGTGACAGGCTTGGACTTGCGTCCCGGCCGGCCCCTGCCGCCGTCGCCGGAGCCGTCGTCGTCCGGCTTCGAGGCGGCTTTGGTTTCGGCAGCAGCCTTGGCTTCGGCTTCCAGCGCGGCCTTGGCGGCCCGGATCTTCTCGAGCCGCTTCTCTTTATTGGCCATCCAGTCCGGCATCTCGTCGCCGCGCTTCAAGGCTCCGAACTGGCGGTCCTCGGCCTTGTCGGTCTGAGCGGCTTCGGCGAACCAGCGTTGGACTTCGGCAGCAAGCCTCGGTTCGGCCTCTTTCATCCGGCCATAGCTCATCGCCTTGTTGATCCCGGCATTGGCCTTGATCTTGGTGCCATCGAGCGCCACATGGCCAAGCTTCACAAGGCCGGCCTCGCGGCACAGCTTCAAGACCTGCCGGAACAGGCCCGATAGCGCGGCCAGATGGCGCTTGCGGAACTCGCTGATCGTGCGGAAGTCCGGACGCTGCATCCCCGTTACTGCCGCAAAATCCAGCCGCTCCTCGCAGCCCCGAGCGATCCTGCGCGACGAGTAGATCCCCTGGCTGTAAGCATAAAGCAGCAGCGCCACCATCATGCCAGGATGATAGGGCGGAAAGCCGCGCTCCTCGTCGTAGGCATCCATGATCGCCGACAGGTCCAAACCCGTGCGAACCGTGTCGCGAACAAAGTGGGCCACGTGCCCGGGAGGCACCAAATCCTGGACCGACGGCGGCAGCAGCCAAACCTGATCAACGTCCCAAGGACGAAATGTCTTGCTCATCCGCCGTTTGAATCACGACGCTTGTGCTTCGTCGAGAAAAATCCGATTACTCGGACAGGCTCCTAGGCGGCGGGATTGATCTGCGGCGCATTCCAAACGAAAGAGGCGGCAACTGAGGCGGCTTACTCTAGTGGCTTGCCGTCTATCCCGACATCGCGTGTGATCTCGTGTCTGCACTTGCTGCATTCAAATGTCTGGGCTTCGTAGTCCCCCACCTTGTCGAGGTGAGGCCGTCGTCGGGACAGGCTCATTCGGCTGCCACAGACCGGGCAAACCAAAGTGTCGTCTGCGCCGTGGCTTCTTATTGGAATCATTACTTGCTCGCAATATGGAACCCGACCGCCAACTGAGGCGGCCTTACTCCCTGTCTATTGGGAAATTTACGCTCACCCCTTGAGTCGCCTGCGATCCAGTGCCGCGCGGGTCTCGAACAGGGCGACAATCAATCCGACCATCGTCAGCCCGACGGCTGCCATGATGAAGATCATACCAAACACGAATCACCCCCTCTATTGAGGTGTTTCTAAGTACCAAAGTGGACAATCGTTCAAAAGGCCAAAACAGGCCAGTACCGGAATTGACGCTGGATTTGCTCTCGAACCCGACCCGGGATTTTGTGATGTGGAATGAGAGAGCCGGTGGAAGAAGCTCGCCGCGCGTCGCTGCAATCGTAATGACAATGGTCGGATCAAAGAGCCAGCTTAGGGCCACCCCCGACCGCGCTTCGCGCATGTACGTTGAGCGGGCTCTTTCAATTGCGGAGAAGTATCATAAGTTCTTTGACCACGATAACCCCGCCGACTCATTCGTAATTACGGATGACTTCGTGTCCGCAGGGCGTATCAGCGGCGCAAAGAGTATCCCGATCTCGCGCTTGAAGATCGGAAGTTTCCATATGGTGGAGCTGTCGCCGAAAGTTGGTGACGGCGGGAATCGGGAAGGCGGCATATCGTGGGGGTGCTTGACGCCTCCACTTCTCCACCGAAGGAGCGATATGCCGTGTCCAACGATAACGTCATCCAACTGATTCAGCCAGGAATCTTCGACGATCAACTCACAGAAGTCTTGCGCAACGGGGCACGTGCCCTTCTCGCCAAAGCGGTCGAGGCTGAGGTCGCGGACTTTCTCGGCCAGCATGCCGATTTGAAGACCCGGGACGGCCACCAGCGCGTCGTCCGCCACGGTCACCTGCCGGAGCGCGAGGTGATGACCGGCATCGGTCCGGTCGCCGTCCGCCAGCCACGTGTACGCGATCGTGAGGTGGCCGCTGCCGATCCTGGCCGCATCCGGTTCTCGCCGTCGATCCTGTCGCCCTACATGCGCCGCTCGAAGTCGATCGAAACGCTGTTGCCGATCCTATATCTGAAGGGTATTTCGACTGGCGACTTCTCCGAAGCGCTGGCGGCGCTGCTTGGCAAGGATGCTGCCGGGTTGTCGGCATCCGCCATCGGCCGACTGAAGGACGGCTGGCTCGACGAGCACGGCGCGTGGCAGAAGCGCGATCTGTCGGCCAAGCGCTACGTCTACATCTGGGCTGATGGCATCCATCTCGAAGCCCGCCTCGAAGACGAAAAGCAGTGCATCCTCGTGCTGATCGGCGCGACGCCGGAGGGCCGCAAGGAACTGGTCGGCTTCACCGATGGCGCCCGTGAGAGCGCGCACGACTGGCGCGATCTGCTGCTCGACCTGAAGCGGCGCGGGCTCGACGTGCCCCCGCAGCTCGTCATCGCCGATGGCGCACTCGGGTTCTGGAAGGCGGCCGGTGAGGTCTGGCCGAAAACGCGCGAGCAGCGCTGCTGGGTGCACAAGACCGCCAACGTACTTGCCAAGCTGCCGAAGAGCCAGCAGCCGAAAGCCAAACGCGCGTTGCAGGAGATATGGATGGCCGAAACCAAGGCCACAGCCGAGCTGGCGTTCGACGCCTTCATCGAGAGCTACGCGCTGAAATACGAGAAGGCCGCCGATTGCCTGCGCAAGGATCGAGACACGCTGCTGGCTTTCTACGACTTCCCGGCAGAGCATTGGAAACACCTGCGCACGACCAACCCCATCGAAAGCACCTTCGCCACCGTGCGTCATCGCACGATCCGATCGAAGGGCTGTCTATCCAACAAGACCGCGCTCGCGATGGTCTTCAAACTGGTCGAGGGCGCCCAGAAAAATTGGCGTCGTCTCGATGGCCACAACCAGTTGCCAAAACTCGTTCTCGGTGTGACATTCAACAACGGGATCGAGGTCATCGCCAAGCCGACCGACCGTCAGCCCGCAACCGCCGCCGCCTGACCGGCTCCGGCCGTCACCAAAAATTGGCGATAGCTCCATATGGTGGAGGGCAAGCGACTGCAGGTGAACTCATCCGCAGAGCGTTATCAACGGGAGCTGGCTTATCTGCTGAGTATCCTGTGAACCGAAAGAGGCCGCCAACTGAGGCGGCAGGAAATTTTGGATTACTCAAAAGTGCATAGACCGATTCACCTAAGAACAGGTTGTGGCGTTCGAGAACAAACTAGGCCACCGCGAAATTCAACTTAAGCCACTAGGAGTTAAAACAGACCAGTACCCGGCGGCGCATGGGAACAGATCGGCAACTCCAGAACACATCCTGAACGCGGGGTTCTAGGCGCGCCGGTCGTGATTGTCGCGAGGGGCGGCCGTCCACCAATCCCATGCGTACCCGCCTGCGATCATGGTTGCGATCAGGCAGAGGCCGAAGACGATGAAGTTCGAGAATTCCATCGCCTTGGAGAGCGCCACCAGCGCCCAATTCATGCCGACGATGAAGGCCGTCATGAGCGCGAAGAGAATGGCGTTTCGGGTGTTGAACACGGCTACGGACCCTCGGTGGCTCTAAAGCTTGCCGAGACCATAGTTAACAAATCGCTAACAAGGTTGTCGCGCGCTCAGTCTTGCCCTACGGTTGCATTCCCGTTTCAGGGCGCGCTGATCGAGAGCGGCCAATTTTGATTGCACCATGAAGATTATCGCCGCCGCCATAGGGATATCGTTGCTTGGCAGCTCAGCGACCGCGCAACAGGCCGATCCCACGGCGCCAGTAGTTCAACTTCGCAAGGCCTACGACGACTGCGTTTATGGATCGGTCGCGGCTCAACTTCAGCAACTGCCTCCAGCCGCCAAGCAAAATGCCGATTTCAGTTCGATGGCCGAACAGGGCTTTCTGGCGGAAGCGATAGCAGCAGCACTGCGCCACCCATGATCCAAAGCGCGATCATGTTGCGCCCCTTGTCGCGCCGACTAGCCGGGAGGGGCGGGGAGCCGTTGAGAAATAAGGGGAATTTTGCGCAACAAGCGCAACACGTTTTGATAGGGCTAGTTGCCAGTAAGCGTCTGATATTACTGGCGATCCCAGCAGGATTGATTGATTTCAACAATTACAGGCACTTAAGGCACAGGTTAGGCAATTTTCCTGCCATTGTTTCCCATAGAAAAATTTGGCGATTGCCTAACCACCGGCAAGCACCTGGCAGCCATAGCCACCGTCCCGGCCATTATTTCTTTGCCACCTTTAGTATTCCTCTTCGCCAACCTTACTGTTTGTTGTGGGTCCTAAGAGTCTGTCCGGGATCATGCTGTTTTTTGGCAGAGCTTTCGCAGCATGAGGCGGATTGAGGCGAGGCGCAAGAACGCCAATGCCTTTCGGTTGAGGCACTCCCAATCCTTGGCCAAACGGCGGCAGCGGTTGAGCCAGGCGATGGTGCGTTCGACGATCCATCGCTTGGGCAAGATCGCAAAACTCTTTGCTGTATCGGAGCGCTTGACGATCTCGACGTCGATTTGCCGGAGGATTTTGCGAACGGCGGACTGAAAGATCGGCCCCTGATAGCCGCCGTCAGCATAGAGCTTCAGCAGGAATGGATGCAGGCCAAACAGCGTGGCCATCACCAGCACCCCACCGTCACGATCCTGGATGTCCGCCGAATGCACGAGGGCGTGGAGCAGCAAGCCTTGAGTATCGACTAGGATGTGGCGCTTCTTGCCCTTGATCTTCTTGCCCGCATCGTAGCCATGCGGGTCGATCCACGCCCCCCTTTTTCCGCGCTCTTGACGCTTTGACTGTCGATGATGGCGGCGCTCGGGCTGGGTTCTCGGTTAGCCAATTCTCGACATTGTACATAGAGCGCGTGATGGATGCGATCGAGCGTGCCGTTCCAAGCCCACAAGTCAAAATAGTCGTGCACCGTGCTGCGTGGCGGCAGGTCCTTCGGGATCGCTCGCCATTGGCAACCGGTGCTCAGCACATACATCAGGCCATTGATCACCTCGCGCACATCGACCGTGCGCTTGTTGCCGCCTCGCTTGGCTGGCGCAATCAGCGGCTCCACCAACGCCCATTCCTCATCAGTCAAATCGCTTGGATAGCGTAGCCGGCTTCGGTCGTAACGACCGCGGTTCTCCTTCGTCCACATGGGCGCCCCTTCGAATCGGACCGCCACCCTTGAATCATAAATGATTCCGATGATTCAAGATGTTCCCGGACAGACACTAAGAGTCTGTCCGGGATCATGCTGTTTTTTGGCAGAGCTTTCGCAGCATGAGGCGGATTGAGGCGAGGCGCAAGAACGCCAATGCCTTTCGGTTGAGGCACTCCCAATCCTTGGCCAAACGGCGGCAGCGGTTGAGCCAGGCGATGGTGCGTTCGACGATCCATCGCTTGGGCAAGATCGCAAAACTCTTTGCTGTATCGGAGCGCTTGACGATCTCGACGTCGATTTGCCGGAGGATTTTGCGAACGGCGGACTGAAAGATCGGCCCCTGATAGCCGCCGTCAGCATAGAGCTTCAGCAGGAATGGATGCAGGCCAAACAGCGTGGCCATCACCAGCACCCCACCGTCACGATCCTGGATGTCCGCCGAATGCACGAGGGCGTGGAGCAGCAAGCCTTGAGTATCGACTAGGATGTGGCGCTTCTTGCCCTTGATCTTCTTGCCCGCATCGTAGCCATGCGGGTCGATCCACGCCCCCCTTTTTCCGCGCTCTTGACGCTTTGACTGTCGATGATGGCGGCGCTCGGGCTGGGTTCTCGGTTAGCCAATTCTCGACATTGTACATAGAGCGCGTGATGGATGCGATCGAGCGTGCCGTTCCAAGCCCACAAGTCAAAATAGTCGTGCACCGTGCTGCGTGGCGGCAGGTCCTTCGGGATCGCTCGCCATTGGCAACCGGTGCTCAGCACATACATCAGGCCATTGATCACCTCGCGCACATCGACCGTGCGCTTGTTGCCGCCTCGCTTGGCTGGCGCAATCAGCGGCTCCACCAACGCCCATTCCTCATCAGTCAAATCGCTTGGATAGCGTAGCCGGCTTCGGTCGTAACGACCGCGGTTCTCCTTCGTCCACATGGGCGCCCCTTCGAATCGGACCGCCACCCTTGAATCACAAATGATTCCGATGATTCAAGATGTTCCCGGACAGACACTAAGCGAGGAGCAGCGCGCCAAGGCGCAACCCGCACATATTTTTGCTGAAGCGCCTTTAGCGTCCGGCCCGCAAACTCGTACTGCTGAGATAGCAAACCATTTCGGAGGTGAAGTGATGCAAGTTCAGACCTCGACCACAAAGAGCAAGCCGACGCAGCAGGCTCCTAAGCCCAAGCCTCAATGGGATGTCAGGTTTGAGCCGCATCCCGTCCTAGGGGCACCGTTCATGGTGCCGGTCGTTTTTTGATTGGGGGGAATAGCATTGCTTGTTCTTAACATGAAACCCGCGCCTCCCGGTGTGGGCCGGACTGTGGCTCATTTCGATCTGCAACTGACCGATGATTGCCGGATATTCGGCTTCAAGTTGGTGACCGGAAGCGGCGGACAATACGTTGTTCACGCCGCCAATATTCACGGCGTGAAGGCCGCAACATTCACTCGTGAGCTTCATCAGCAAATCACTCGCGCCGCAGCGCAGGCCTGGAGCAAAATTAACAATGACGAATGCGACGCAGCCTAAGGCAGCTAACGACAATAGACGTACTGAGTACAACGCGGAAGACCTCCTACAGACGGAATTCCCTCCGCTCAAATGGGCCGTTAAGCGTTACATCCCGGAAGGCCTTATCATTTTGGCGGGCCGCCCGAAGCTGGGCAAGACGTGGCTCGCGTATAGCACGGCCATCGCAATCGCGACGGGCGGGAAGGTGCTTGGCGTCGACTGCGAGCAGGGCGACGTACTTCAATATTCGCTTGAAGACAACTTTCGCAGAGCCAAGTCGCGAATTGTCACGCTCCTCCCGCCCAAGCTTGGCATGCCGCGACCGAGCCTTGACCGCCTGACCATCCGCACGGCGGCGCCCACAATGGACCGCGGGTTTATGAAGGAAGTTACGGAGTGGCACAGCCGCGCCGAGAATCCTCGTCTCCTGATCATCGACACACACGCAAAGATTAAGGAGCAGCGCAGGGGCAACCAAGACCCGTATCTGTCGGACTACTCGGCGATAGTGCCGCTTCAGGAGTTTTCGGGCGAGCACGGTCTGACAACTATCCTCGTCACGCACCTCAGAAAAATGGAAGGCTCGTCTGGCGACCCTATCGAGCAGGTGTCTGGCACCACCGGCGTTACCGGTGCGGCCGACATGATAATTGTGCTCGACCGCGACGAGAAAGGCGCGAAGCTATATGGCCGCGGCCGCGACGCGGAGGAATACGAAGTCGCCATGAAGTTCGACGGCGGCTTTTGGACCGTCCTTGGCGACGCTGACGAGGTGAAACAATCCGAGCAGCGCAGGGCAATCCTTGAGGCAATGCGCAGCACAAACGCGGCAATGTCACCGAGTGAAATAGCAAAAGCGGTTGGAATGAAATCGGAGGGCGTAAGCAGTCTCCTCCGCAAGATGTCGAAGGACGGCTTGGTGCAGAGCTACGCATACGGAGCGTGGCGACCAGTAGACCGTGCCGCCTAAAAATGACCGCCCCACACCAGCACCCGGTAAGACCGATCAGAGTCGGTAAGTCTGACCGCTTAAGCCTCACCGATCAGAGTAACGATCAGAGTTGGAGCCCCTATAACCCATTGATATAAAATCAAAATATAAGAACTCTGATCGCACTTATCACTTTGATCGGGGGCGGTTGAGATTAGTGCAGACTCTGATCGCTACGGAAAATGTAGCGTTCAGAGTCGATAAGACTCCGAGCAATGACACGAAGAGTTTCCTCTAAATGCTCCTTATAGACCTAGCCCTTTCACTTGCCACGGCAGGCGTCCCGGTGTTCCCGTGCAAGCCCGCCGACAAACGACCGCTGACTTCAAACGGGTTCAAGGCGGCCTCGGTCTTTCAGCATGTGATTCAACGATGGTGGTTCGACTGGCCTGATGCGCTAGTCGGAATGCCTACCGGCGAGCGGACCGGCGTCTGGGTGCTGGACATAGACGCGTATAAGGGCGCCACCGAGGCAGACCTGCCGCACCAACTGCCGCAGACCAAAACAGTACGTACCCGCAGCGGCGGGAAGCACTTCTACTTTAAGCATGTCGGGCTGGGCAATTCACCGGGCAGGCTGCCTGCGGCATGGGACGTGCGAGGCCAGGGCGGGTTTGTCCTCGTGCCGGGCAATCCCGGCTACGTGCTGGAGCGCGACCTGCCGCCCGCCGAGGCGCCCGAGTGGCTATTGGCCATGATCCGGCCCAAGCCCTATACGCCGCGCCCGAGCCAGCCATACGCGGCGCCGGACCACGACCGATACGTTGACGCTGCTGTGCTGGCAGAGCTTGCCGCGTTGGCTGGTGCAGCAGCTGGCTCACGCGGCACGCTGCTGAACCGCACCGCATTCACGCTCGGCACGCTGGTCGGTGCTGGTGCCTTGGATCGAGGAGAGGCCGAGCATGGCTTGCTAAACGCCGCTCATAGTTGCGGGCTGATAGCAGTCGACGGCGAGCGTGCGGTCCGGGCAGCCATAAGGCGCGGCCTGGACGCGGGCACCAGACAGCCGCGTGCACTGCCCGAGCGGGATAACACGCCGCTAATCGACGTCACCAAGCTGCTGCGCAAGTGCAGGGCATGACAGGAGGCGGGGGTAGGGGCGGCCTGACTCTCTCTGGATATGGTACTTACGGACCGGCCGCACAGTAGCAAGCTAAATTCCGCAGATTTCGAGATTATTTTTACTAGTGACACTTCTAGAAAACCCGCCGGCCGTACGGATTTTCGAATAGCCGGCCTTTAGCATTCGGCGGCGAAAGCCGTACTAGAGCCGCTGAAGCGGCCAGATATAAGCACCACGTCGAGGTTTTCATGAAAAGGCACACCCCACTCGAGTCCCGCCTTGCGCGCGCCGGCAGGCGCTCTGATTTGCGGCTCCTGCAAGATTACGCCGCGCCACCGGTGACGTCGGCCTGGATGCCGGCGAACGATAACGGTGCTAGCGGCACCCAGGTTGACCGCGTGGCCGAGATCCGGCCGTCGCCCGACGAAATGGTTCGGCTCGCCGCGAAGGACGCTATTCGCGCCCGCGACGGATATGGCCCCATCACTGCCGCGGAGCTTGATGCGCCGATGCGGGCGCGCCTGCGCATTGATAGGCGAGGGCAGATCACCGCTTGGCTCGGATCTGATGGGCGCTGGCATGACACTGCAGAGCTTTTCCGCCAGCCCAAAGGCAAGCGCCGCAAGACAGATGAAGAGCGGCAGGCAGATAACGCCAGGCACCTTTCCATTCCGGCCACGGGCGCGTTCCCCGAGCGATCGGGCTATGTCGAGAGCGGCTCGGAAGGCCAAGACTATCGGCGCAATCGCGCGGCCCGCTGGGCGCAGACATTATCCGCATGCAACGATAATAGGCGCCGGGAGATTGACCGCCTTGGCGTCGGCGGCGGGCACGCGTTCGGGGAGGCCTGGGCCAATGCGGGTTTGCCGCTGGCCTGTCGTATTCCAAGGTACATGACTGCCATCGCCCCGGGCGCCGAGTTCGTGGGGCATCGCCAGCACCACAACGTCACAGCGACACCCGGCAGCTTCGCCGGCCCGGCGAGCGGCCCCGAAGATGCCCTTATCGCCGCGCTAGACGCGCCGCAAATCGCTGCCGCACTGGCGGCCCATGCGGCGGTGTTGGAGGCTAGCCTAGATGGCCTGACGGCCCGCGAGATCGCCGCCGCTAATGGCTGGGGAAATACCAAGGTTGGTGAGCGCAAGGCCGTGGCAGCGCAGGACGATGCGCTGGCGGTGTTGGCTGGGATGGAGAAAAAGCTCGCGGCCTAGCAAGGAAACCATGGTCTAGCCTCATTTGAGACTGGAATCGCCGATCAATATCTCCCGTGCGCTAGAGCGGGGGAGACTGCGAGACGTGGCGAACGAGCGGCGACGTAATGTCTATGCTGCGCAGATATTGGTCGACGGCAGTGCTGTGCGGTGCAAGGTCCGCCACCTCACGGATTCCTCTGCGATCGTCCAAATCGATAACGCGCCTTTCGTGCCCGCGGCTTTCGGCCTGCGTGTTCCAAGTGCTGGCTTGGATATTGATTGCTCGGTTGTATGGCGTGATGAGCGCCGTCTCGCTGTGAAGTTTCTGAACTGACCGCCAATGTCTTTGTAGACGCACGTCCCTACCCTGAACTCGGACCGTATTGAGTTGTAGGGATGCTGATCCCGACGTGACGACTTCGGCGCGCGCCGGTTCGATCCCGGCGCACCCTTTTCGGCCTAAGCGCCGTGAAGCCGCCAAGCGGCTTTTTATTTCCCCCATCAATCGCAATTCCCAACATAGGAGTATGGCCGTATGGCCACTTTGAACAGCGTGCTCGATTCTATCGAGACGCATATCGGTTTTCCCCGCTCGCGCAGTTCTGGCGTCGCGCGGCGCTTGCAAGAGGCCGACCTTCTGCCCGTGGGCGCGCCCGGCATCGCGCCGGAATTGGATCAGCGCGACGTATGCCTCCTACTTGCCACGCTGATGTCGGCACCGAAACTGCACGAAGCCGTCGATCAGAGCTGTCGCCGAAAGTTGGTGACGGCGGGAATCGGGAAGGCGGCATATCGTGGGGGTGCTTGACGCCTCCACTTCTCCACCGAAGGAGCGATATGCCGTGTCCAACGATAACGTCATCCAACTGATTCAGCCAGGAATCTTCGACGATCAACTCACAGAAGTCTTGCGCAACGGGGCACGTGCCCTTCTCGCCAAAGCGGTCGAGGCTGAGGTCGCGGACTTTCTCGGCCAGCATGCCGATTTGAAGACCCGGGACGGCCACCAGCGCGTCGTCCGCCACGGTCACCTGCCGGAGCGCGAGGTGATGACCGGCATCGGTCCGGTCGCCGTCCGCCAGCCACGTGTACGCGATCGTGAGGTGGCCGCTGCCGATCCTGGCCGCATCCGGTTCTCGCCGTCGATCCTGTCGCCCTACATGCGCCGCTCGAAGTCGATCGAAACGCTGTTGCCGATCCTATATCTGAAGGGTATTTCGACTGGCGACTTCTCCGAAGCGCTGGCGGCGCTGCTTGGCAAGGATGCTGCCGGGTTGTCGGCATCCGCCATCGGCCGACTGAAGGACGGCTGGCTCGACGAGCACGGCGCGTGGCAGAAGCGCGATCTGTCGGCCAAGCGCTACGTCTACATCTGGGCTGATGGCATCCATCTCGAAGCCCGCCTCGAAGACGAAAAGCAGTGCATCCTCGTGCTGATCGGCGCGACGCCGGAGGGCCGCAAGGAACTGGTCGGCTTCACCGATGGCGCCCGTGAGAGCGCGCACGACTGGCGCGATCTGCTGCTCGACCTGAAGCGGCGCGGGCTCGACGTGCCCCCGCAGCTCGTCATCGCCGATGGCGCACTCGGGTTCTGGAAGGCGGCCGGTGAGGTCTGGCCGAAAACGCGCGAGCAGCGCTGCTGGGTGCACAAGACCGCCAACGTACTTGCCAAGCTGCCGAAGAGCCAGCAGCCGAAAGCCAAACGCGCGTTGCAGGAGATATGGATGGCCGAAACCAAGGCCACAGCCGAGCTGGCGTTCGACGCCTTCATCGAGAGCTACGCGCTGAAATACGAGAAGGCCGCCGATTGCCTGCGCAAGGATCGAGACACGCTGCTGGCTTTCTACGACTTCCCGGCAGAGCATTGGAAACACCTGCGCACGACCAACCCCATCGAAAGCACCTTCGCCACCGTGCGTCATCGCACGATCCGATCGAAGGGCTGTCTATCCAACAAGACCGCGCTCGCGATGGTCTTCAAACTGGTCGAGGGCGCCCAGAAAAATTGGCGTCGTCTCGATGGCCACAACCAGTTGCCAAAACTCGTTCTCGGTGTGACATTCAACAACGGGATCGAGGTCATCGCCAAGCCGACCGACCGTCAGCCCGCAACCGCCGCCGCCTGACCGGCTCCGGCCGTCACCAAAAATTGGCGATAGCTCCCGTCGATCATGCTCGGGCCTATAACGCGATGACTCCCGGCGGTGCAGTGCTAACGACCGACGCACCCGACTCCATTCCGCGCTCGGCGTTGGAATATCTGGACGTAATGTCCGAGATCGCTATCGGCGGGGCGTCCGACGCCGTGGACGACGTCCGCGGCCATGGCTTTCAATTTGTCCACGGGTGGCGCGAGCTTTCGGCGCACACGCCGGAAGGCACGGTGAAGCGATTTGTTTTGCCGGGACAGTTGGCATCGCATCAACAGGCACCTCATCGTATTGCTGGCGTCGTGAAGGGCGAGGCGTTCGTAAATTTAATGAAGGATTTGTTTTGATGGTATTGCTTAAGAAGAAAGAGGCGGCTGAATACCGCATCCCGTCCTTGGCGGACGCCGATCCGATGTATGCGGCACTACTGCAGAAACAGGCTGATTTGTATGCGCTACAATCGAAGCTGAACGGCGAGCTGCGGGATATTCAGAAGCAGATCGACGCGGCGGGCGGGGCTGGGCCAAGGGTACCGGTGCGGGTGGCGGAATTGCTCGGCGATGAGGCCGATAGCGCGCCGATGTTGGGCAAGCAAGCGGCGGACATCCGCGCAAAGCTGGCCGACGTCGAGACCGCTATTGAAATCGTCCGTCGCCGGTTGAGCGATGCGAAAGGGCCGGCGAGCCAGGCTGTCTGCCGGCTCGTCAAGCCGGAATACGGTAAGCGCGTTGCTGCGGTAGCGAAAGCGCTCGAAGCGCTCGCCGAGGCGCGAACTGGGTACGACGACTTGCGCAATCAGTTCGACGTCGAGGACGTCGCATGGGGCTCGTTGATCCCGTTGTCGCTTGGCTTCCTTGGCGATCCGAGCGGCGACGGCGGCCAGATTCCGCGGTTTATGCGGGACGTAAGGGAGGCGGGTTATGTCGATTGATTATGAGATGCGCGATTACGAGAAGACCAGCGCAACGAAGCGCCCGGCCTCGTCCCGCCGCCGGCTTGTCAAACTCCCCGGCGAAAAGCGCCATGTTGAGCGATCCGATTCCGCGATCTACTTCGCGCGTAAACTTGAGATCGACAAGCGCGAGCGACGAACGAGGGCGGCGTCCCGCAATGGGTGAGCCAGCTATCACGGGGTACGCGATTTCGTGGAATCAGCCCGCGGTCATTGCGGGCTCCTGGGAAGAACGTTTCGCGCGAGGAGCATTTGACGTTCACTTGCAGGAAAAGCCAGACGTCGTAGCCCTCTGGGCGCACGACGTCTCAAGGCCGCTGGCACGCGTCAGCAACGGCACGCTAAAACTCCGGTCGGATTTGGCCGGTCTTTGGTACTCGATCACACCGAACCCCGACTCTCCGCTCGGGCAGGAAGCGGTTGCGATGGTTGGGACCGACACCGTTAATGAGGTATCGGTTGGATTCTCATCGGAGATCGAAGAGTGGGAAGATACTGACTCCCTACCTCGGAGATTGATTACGCAGGCCCGCCTTATAGAGGTCTCGATTGTTTTATTTGGCGCATTTGGCAAAAACACATCGGCTGGAATTCGATCAGCTAACAACAGCCAGGCAGCCAAGCGACGCATCGAGGCCGCGCAGCGCCGTCGAGGGATTCTACGATGAACAATTCAATTGGATCTGTCCGCGAGTGGGACCGCTATCGCGTTGTTGACGTGATGCGAGTTTGGTGAACCATGAAATTTGGAACACTTCAGCGCATCGTCGCCGACAATGGCTTCGGCCGGCTATGGCTGGTTGATGCTCATGGTGTTGCGCACGCGATCACCCGCAAGGCGCTGCGCGAGGCGGGAGTCGTTCGCCCTTCGGCCGGCGATGCATTTGAATTCCTCGCGGCGAATGACGGCGAGGCCGTGCAGTTGCGGAAGATCGCGGCGTGATTGCCATTCAAGAATTCGCCGCCGAATTCAAGTGTGGCGGTAGGTGGCAATCTTGCCGCGTTGTCGGGCTTGCCGGTGAGCCGAGCGATTTGCGGTTCGTCGTAATAGTAGACGGGCAGATCGCCTATGCTGATACGGTTAGCGAAGTTCGTCACCTCGCACCGACACCGGAGCCGTTTGGGTGACCAGGCCGGGGTGGGGGAGGGCTGGGTCAGTTTTCCAAACAAATCGCTCATAAAATACCGGATGGCCCCCGTTTCACGCGCATCTGCAAATCAGAATATGACCCCCTAGGCGCCGGGCTGACGCGAGCAAAGTTTGTTGGAAGGGTGATGAGCTTCAAGACGATTTGCTCGATTAGCGCAGTCGTTTTCCAAATGATGCGGGATGTGCCGTTGATGATGCGGGCCGCTCGCTTTGCGCACTAAGGCCGGCTACATACTCGGCGATCAGTGCGTCGGCCCTGGAAATTCCTTCATCCGCGGTGTCGCGCTCGCTTTTGGCAGGGCGCTTGTCAACAGCCCGTGTCTGCTGCGCCGCGAACGATAGGACAATGATAGCAATGGCGCCCCCGAAGAGCAGCACCCAGCCCCAACCCAACCCAACGGAATTCGCCATCACTTTAGCCAAGCCCCCGAAGGGATTGCCCTTCATGGAGTGGTCCAGCTTTGCTCTGGCTTCGGCGAGAAGAGAGACGATCTTGGCCAAGGTTATTAGCATCCAGATCATGCCGGCCCCAGCAACAATTCCGGTGGCTCGCCGATATCCAGTCAAGACGAGCGCAACAACACCCAACGCGCCGATCGCAATGAAAATGCCATCGCCGTTTCCGCTCATGACGTAGTTGACCGAGCCAACCACCGGGAGGGTGACAATCGGACAAAATGTTCCCAGCGCCATTACGAGGGCAGCAAAAATAATCCCGGCGTCGAACGGCGTAAGGTCTTCAAAATCGATCATTGGTCAGCCCTCCGAGCCCACTATTTTGGCAAGGAAGAGATTACCGCCGGCTTTCAAACATCGGTTGCTGAATTGCTAATCCGGCGACCACACGTTGATTCAAGGTGTCGGCCCTAGTCCCCGCCATTGCAAACGCGCGCGGCACGCAACCCAGCCCACGTTGTTCAAACCACCACGCGACGTCGGATGTAATCCCGAGCCACAATCGTTACTCGGCTGTGACGCTGAGCCGATCGAGGTCGTGCTCGGGATTCGGGCGCAGCTGATGAAGAGAACCCGATACTGAGGTTCAAATGATCGAACCCAACAACATCCCGCCCAGCCGCTCAGAACCGCCGCCGAGGCACGCTGGCGGCTGGGCGCCTGTTCGTTATCACCGCTCTGTCCGCATGTAAGGGCTGCGCTCTGAGACCAATCGAAGGTCGGGGTCGGCGGCCAAGGTCAGGGAAGGCTTGATCCGGAGCGGGTTCTCTGGAGGGCGCTCAGCCACCACAACCCAGGCAATGACGCCGAATGCGAAAAGGGCTGCCGCTAGAGTCCAAGGATACCGCATCATTGCGTCCTCGTTAGTCTGGTATCAAAGTCCCGATCAGGTTGAGCAACGCTTGGTGCTCCGGACCATTTGCGCTGTCCCGCAGGAATTTGCCGATTTCAATGTACGAGGTCCGTCCTCCTGAGCCGGCATTCGGCTGATGCTTCACGACTGGCGTGCTCGAAGCCGGGTGTCGCGCCAAAGACCAGACGTCGCCGTTGCTGCTTTCGTACAGGACCCGATCGCTCATAACGAGCTAATAGCGCCCGCACTATTCGGTTCCTGTTGCGGATCGTGCCGACTTCGGCCTGCTAGTCGTCAAGCGCCACAAGATACACCAGAGCCCGCCGGTTCACGCTGGCGGGCGCGTCGTCCACGCCGTGTGCACGCCACCGGGCTTTTAGTTCCCGCAACTATCGGACAAATATGAAGAATTCCTGGCCATTTTTGACAGCGAGTGTTGCAAGCCAGCTACAGCAACGTACAGGCGAACGACGTACCATTTGATTGGCAGGTGGGCGTACCTTTTTGTTGTACTTCTTTCTTCTGGGGAGACTCGCATGAAAAAGCTTTTAGTTGCCGCGGCCGGGATGATCGCGATGAGCCTGTCGGCTCCCGCGAGCGCGGCGGACCTCGCAGCGCGTCCTTACGTGAAAGCTCCGCCGCCGGCGATCGCCGCGATCTACGACTGGAGCGGCTTCTACATCGGCATCAACGGCGGTGGCGGCTCAAGCCACAAGTGCTGGGACTTCGTCGACACTTTTGGCGGTGTGACTGGCGTTCCGGGTAGTCTTGTCGGTGAAGGCTGTCACAATGCGACCGGGGGCACGGTCGGTGGTCAGATCGGTTATCGCTGGCAGTCAGCAAGCTGGGTGTTCGGTGTCGAAGGCCAGGGCAACTGGGCGGATTTCAAGGGCGACAATATCAGCGCGATCCCGGGATTCGGCCTTCGCAATCAGTCGAAAATTGACGCCTTCGGTCTGATCACGGGCCAAATCGGTTACGCCTGGAACAACGCCCTGTTCTACGTCAAAGGTGGCGCCGCCGTCGTCGGCGATCGCTACAGGACCTTTGACGTTGCAACCGGCCTTGAATTCGATCGGGCGAACGACCAAACCCGCTGGGGCGGGACGGTCGGCGCCGGCTTCGAATATGGCTTTGCGCCGAATTGGTCGGTTGGCATCGAGTACAATCACATCTTCCTCGAACGTCGTAACGTCGATTTCACTGGCTCCGGCAACTTCGCCGGCGCGGGACTTGGTGTCTTTACGCGCACCGAGCGTATCGATCAGAACGTCGACATGGGCCTCGTCCGCTTGAACTACCGTTTCGGCGGCCCGATGATCGCGAAGTACTGAGTAGCTTCATTAAAAGAACAGGGGGCCGGCTCTTTGAGCCGGCCTTCTTCTTGGGGAGGCTCGAAATGACAAAGACCTACAGGCCAGTCATCCCGTCGCAGCTCGCCGCCGATCTAAACCGAGCATTCGCTTCGGCTGAACCTCACACGGTTTGCCGGGCGATCGGGCAATCACTCAAAGATTTCAACGTTTCAGAAATCTCAAAAAAAACCGGACTGCAGCGTACAAGCATCTATCGCGGTTTCGGCGACGAACAGCTTCCGAACTTTTCCACTGTTCTTGCTGTACTCACAGCGATGGGCTTGGAGCTCAAGGTGGCTCCACGCGTCGGCGCCGAAACCAAGCGCTTCCGCGAAGCGTCCGTCGGCTATTGAAGAACGCGGGCGAGCTACGCTACTGCGCGTCGTGGGTCTGGATAGTTCGACTCGTTTCCCGTTCAACATCCGGTCTAGCGGGGTTCGGCGCGTTTTCCACGTCCGGCGGGTCGGTAAATGCCGCCTCGACGCGGAGCCTGTCCCAAATCACCCGCCCGTCGATTTTCTTAGGCTAGCTCCTACGCTTAGCGAACTGATGGAGACGCGCGTCGGTTCGATCGTGTCGGGTGGTCCGGGGCGCGGGCGCGCGTCGAGACCAGCCTTTCTTTTGTCGAAATTTGGGCACTAGTTTGTTTTTTGAAAAAGGGAGAAGTTAAGTGGCGATGGGGACCGTGAAGTGGTTCAACCCGACAAAGGGTTATGGATTTATACAGCCTGACAACGGCGGCAAGGACGTCTTTGTTCACATCTCGGCAGTTGAGAAAGCTGGTTTCACCTCTCTCGCCGAGGGGGCCAAGGTCAGCTTCGACGTCGTGAACAATCGCGGAAAAGATTCGGCGGAAAATCTACGGATCGGGTGATATAGCACGGCCAGTCGCTACGAGCGCTCGCTAATCATTGTTTGTTGTTGGCATTCGCCTCCGGTTCGACGGCCGGTTGATCGGTTTTAGGTACTGCGGGTTCTCGCACGCTATCTTTGGGCTTTTGTAGGTTTCTTTGGAACGCCCATCCGATCAATCCCGCCAGCACGAGGACAGCTCCGGCGAGCATCAACCAGTGGGGATATTCGACCCTGGAAAGCATCGCTGTTCCCGCTAGTGCTCAGCGCTCACCTTCGTGCCGCAGCGGCTGGGTACGCAACCGTTCTTGAGCGCAATGGTTTCGGCGACTGCTTCTTTTTTGGTCGGAAAGTGCGTCGCCACCAACGACAGGACTCCAGCGATGCAGAGGGCAGTCAAAGCGGCGCCCGCAACGCTTACCGCACCTCGCAATAGCAACTGCCCCAACGCGCGCGACATGGTATCCGCTTAGCTTGAGATACTTAATGAATGCTGCGCGCGATCAGCGGCGCACAGAAAAGCGCGTCGCATCGCGCGGCATCCTATCAGATCAAGGTTCCGTGGAAGCGAGCGCTGTCGGATGACCTAGTAGGTGCCCGCCTATTGCGTGCTGAGCGACACGCCAAGAACAAATGCCTTAGCCGCCGTCGCGCCCGGCGTTCGCTTCAACTTCTTTGCGATCTTCGTGACACCAGTCTTTTGCTTCGCAAGTGACTTCAGCGTCTTCAGGTCGTCTTTCGTCCACTCGCGACGAACAGTCTTCTTTTTCTTGGCCAACTCGGCGCTCCTTCATTGATAGGAGCGCGGTCTAACACATGGCGCGCGGTACGCAAAATCCCTGGTGAATGGCGCTGTTTGACGAACCCTGTCGTTTTTGACAGGTGCGGGCCGTCCCGAGACGTGGGCATGATCGCGGCTAAAGGACGAGGGCCGCGGCTATGCGACGTTACTACTTCCCGATTTTCCACAAGGGAGAGACACAGGCGGACCATGTGGGGGAACTATTTGGCTCTGCTGAACTAGCGGCCCAATACGGCGCCCGTGTTGCTCGGGATATCGCCAGCGACCCCGACTACGACCGTGGTGCGGGCACGGTCGTAAGCGTGGTTGACGCCTCCTCCGATGCTGAGATCGCGCGGCACAGGGTTGATAGTCTTGCTTGTTGCTGCGGTGAAGGATGCCAAGGCGTGAAGGGTGTTGGCTTGAGGGGCCTGGGCTAACCGAACCATTGCGCGAAGGCGCGTCCGCTGGTGCGGCTTACTCGGCCTTGCTGCTTGCGGAAACGTTGCAACCGACCGTAGACGGCCTGGCGAGTGCGGCCTAACCGCTCGCCGAGCTCGGTTGCAGTCATGCCCTGATCGAGTAGCGCAAGAAGTTGCGCTTCTTCTTCGGGCGACCACGGGCGGATCTCTTGTCGATTGTTGGACATCGATTTCATGCCAGCAAAAGCGCTGCGAGCCATCATTGTACAGCAAGATGGTAAATGATGAGTTCTGCCGTCGGACGGAGTGGCGGCGGGAGTTGAGGGGCAGGAGGAAGCGATGGAGGTGAGGCTGGCGGCCGGTGAGGGCGAGGAGTGCATGATGGAGTCGGCGAGCTGGCAATGCTGTCGCAGTAACGAAATCTAACCATATTCCTGCTATTTTATCCGTTCTGAATGAGGGCCTTATGGCGGAAACTTCCATTGAATGGACTGATGCAACGTGGAACCCGGTAGCTGGCTGCACGGTGTTAACTGCTGGATGCACTAACTGTTACGCGATGCGCATGGCTGCGCGGCTGGATGCTATGGGCGTTGCTAAGTACAAGGGACTGACTCGAAAAAGCGGCAAACGTGCCGTGTGGACCGGAAAAATTCGGCTCGATCAAAGCTCGTTGGAAACACCGAAAGCGTGGTCGAAACCGCGCAAGGTTTTCGTAAATTCAATGTCTGATCTGTTCCATCCTGACGTGTCCGCCGATTTTATTTTCCGTGTGTGGCAGGTGATGAAGGAAACTCCCCGCCACACCTATCAGATACTCACGAAGCGTCCCGACCGTATGGCGGAAGTTTTGTCCCAACCGCAGTTCGAAATTCTGCCGAATGTCTGGCTGGGGACCAGTGTTGAAGATGGCCGCGTACTGTTCCGGCTTGATGATGTTCGGAGGGTACCTGCTGCGGTCAGGTTTGTGTCACTGGAGCCGCTTATCGGCTCGGTCGCAGACGGCGACCTTACAGGCATTCACTGGGCGATAGTTGGGGGTGAGAGTGGGCCGCGCGCGCGGCCAATGAATCCAGAATGGGTTGATGAAATCGAGTCGATGTGTCGCCGGGCGGGGACTGCATTTTTCTTCAAGCAGTGGGGCGGCAAGAATAAAAAAGTGACAGGTCGCACGTTGAATGGCCGGACCTACGACGAGATGCCAACACTGACTTTCTGATTAGCGATGCTTGTTGAAAATCCCTTCGATAATTTTTTGTGCGACGGGCTTCTGTGAGGCAAAAATCAAGTAGTAGACTACGGCATTGTTGCTGTTTTTCATCGGTAGCGGATCTGGCACATACTTAAATCCTGCTACCTTCTTCAACCTCTCTCGAAAAGCTTCTACAACTACATCGTTGCTCTGCTTTACAATATCTGGACCGCCAAAGAGGTTACCTTGGGGGTGCTCGGCGTAAGCAACGCTCCGCCAAGACTCGTCGCCCCAAAAGCGATTCATACGATCGATGCCGTCCTGTGGCACGGCGCTGGGATCGCGCCAAATGGCATTTCGGTTCATATCCATCACCGGGAAATTCAGAAACATATCGACGGCCCGAGATTTCCCAGCCATGTCCATTGCCCTCCAGTCCAAATGAAGTCCGTACGGATCAAAAAGACAAAGCGCGCGATTGTAATGTTCATATTGGATTGTCGGCAGCAGTGAGCGGATCAAATAATCAGACGCATCGCCGGTCTTGATCTGCACATTGCTTCTACCAGCGCAAATGGATTTGAGGTGCGCTGTCTTTTGCTCGTTCATGTCGATAAAATAAAAGCCGTCAAATGGCGGAGAAATTTTTAGCGCTCTAGCGGGACTTCCGTCGATCTGATCGCCAGTATTTTTCGAGATGTGCACGCCAGCTCCGCTGAACGCATCGACGTAGTATTTTTTCAGGCTCTGGTTCGCAAAGGCGTTTGTATATGCCGCACCATAATTCTCAACGATCTCAAGTTTCAACTCAGACCAGATCCCAACCTCATCGAATTCAAGCTCTGGAAGGTTGTTCATCGCGGAAGGAGTGGGAGTCATTTCCATGTGTCTGGTTCCGTAGCCGAGGTATGATTTAAGCCGCCTTAAGGACGCTGCGACGGCGTGTCCGCATAATGCAGCGGCATTCTATCGACTGATACGAACGTCGCCGCACGCTTCTTCGCTCGGCCGCTCACCATCAAAATCTGTGTGAGCGAGTAGGGCGCCAATGCCAAACAACACCATTCCGCCGATCCAAATCAGTGCGGAGGCAGCAAGAAGCGCCGACGTCCCAACGCCGATACTACCGGTGAGACCGAACAGCGTGCCGGCGTTGAACAACAGTCCGACGACGCCCCAAAGCCAGAAAAGAGATGTTAGCAGGCCGCGCCCTGTGCCCTGCTGGCTACGGAGCCGGAACGTGCGCTCCCAGCTTTCTTTGCGTTGAAATAGCCCCATTGAAATCCCCTAGACCCGTCACGACCATAAGGCGAGGGAAGCGGAGGGGGCAACCCTACTTGCGGGCAAGGCGAACGCCCGACCCACCATCGATCGTCTGGCCATCGTCGAGGAAGATGACGCCGGCAGATTCGAGGGCGGCGCGGATGGCGGCGAGATTGTTCGCAATAGGCCGGCGGTTCCCGATCTCAAATTCAGCCACCGTCGCGCGAGAGAGCCCCGAGCGGTTTGCCAAATCCGTTTGGGACCAAGCCAATAACCCCCGAGCAGCTCGACATTGCGCGTCTGTAATCATACAAATTGTATAACCATAGTCAGAATGCTTGACTATTTGCCTAGCATAAGTCAATTTGCATAACGTTAGCCTAATTGCAGATTCGGAGCAAACGCAAAATGCCGCAAGCACGCTTGCAGGCCGACGCTGTCGGCTTGCCCATTTCCCGCCAGATTGTGGAGGCGCAAATCGACTTGCTAATCGACCTCCTCGACCTCCTCGACCAACTCGACGACGCCGACAGCGAACCCAGCCTAGGCTTCTCGACGGGCGGCTATCGGCCAGAGGATCAGCCTCAGGAGGGCCTTGCTCTGCACATGAACGCCGACGCAGGCCGGGACATGGAAGATGAACACGATGGCGCTGAACCGCACGAGGACTCAGAACCGAGCCTCGGTTGGACCTCGACCACCAACCAGACCGCGCCCGGATGGGAGGCAAACTACCTTGGCGCCGTCGACCTTGAGGGCGGCGTTGGGCCGGTGCGAAGGGGGCGGCCGGCATCGCGCACGGGCAATCGCGTGGTGGTCGGTGCTGGGGTTTTGGGGTAAAAACGCCCATCGGCGGCGTGATGTTGCCCCCAAGTTTCACTGCGCCGCTGAGGCCCGCTCCAGCCGCAAAGCTGGGGCGGGCTATTTCTTCCCAATGCAAGTAACGAATTCTTACAAATCGGTTACAGCGTCGGTTTGTGCCGCATTTGTTCGAAAGCCACCATGTATAAACTGACTCGTGCGTCGGCTCTAGCCGGCGAGGTAAGCAGAGCCATTTTCTCAGGGGCGCGCTCTTGCCCAATCCCGCCAACGACAACCGACCCGTACAGCCGCGCGGCCTGCGTCGCACGGCTGCGGCACGATACCTCGGGATCTCTCCCAGCTATTTCGATACCCAGCGCAAGGCTGGTAATATTCCGGCGCCGAGGCAGATGCTCGGCGTGGTGCTATGGGACCGCAACGATCTCGACCGCTTGTTCGATGGTGTTTCGGTCGGGAACGAAAACGACGACTATTGGGATAAGCAATGCGGCAGCGGAAACCCAAATACGTAAACGAGTATCTGGATAGGCACGGGCAGCCGCGCGTCTATCTGCGTCGGCCGGGCAGGCCGCAACTTGCCTTGCCTGCGCCCCTCTATACGCCCGAATTCTGGACGGCCTATCGCGCTGCTATGAGCGCCGACGAGCCAACGCCGGAGGTGCGGCGTATCAAGGCCGGCACGATTGCCGCTGCTGTGCGGGGCTACTACAGCAGCGCCGAATTCAAGGCGCTGGCCGAGACGACAAAGCCGGCCTATCGGGGCGTGCTAAATCGTTTCGTCGACAAGCATGGCGATGGACCGATTGCAGGGCTTCAGCCGAAGCACATCAACAAACTAATCGACGATATGGCCGACACACCGTCAGCGGCCAGCAACTTTCGCAAGCGGCTTAAGGCCGTGATGGACTATGCGGTATCGGCTGGCCTGCGCGCCGACAATCCGGTGGTAGTTGCCAAAAAGGTGAAGCTCAAAACCACCGGCCATCGCACCTGGACGGAAAAGGACATCACCGCGTTTCGCGGGTGCTATAAAGTCGGCACACCGCTACGGCTTGCCTTCGAGGTGCTATTGCATACCGGCCTCCGCCGCTCCGATGCAGTGCGGCTTGGCTGGAAGCACCTGACCAAGGACGGTTTCGTTATCACTACCAAGAAGAGCCAAGGCCACGTTGAGCTTTGCATTCCGGTGCATAGCGACTTGGCGCGGTACATTGCTGATTCCCCAAAGGACGGCCCGGCCTTCATCGCAACCATGCACGGCCGAGCGCGCAGCGAGAAAGCATTCTCGGCTTGGATTAGCGAGGCTGCGGCGGACGCTGGCCTGCCTCCACGCTCCTCGCCGCATGGTGTGCGCAAGGCTGCGTGCCGTCGCTTGGCTGAATCCGGAAGCACAGCGCTGGAGATTATGAGCATTACCGGCCACACGGATATCCGCGAAATCGAGCGCTATTGCCGCGCGGCTGCGCGCAAGGGTTTGGCCGTTGCCGCGATGGCGAAGCTGCAAGCCGGTTTCGATATCCAATTGCCTAACCCACCTAGGCAGTTAGGCAAAAGCGCCCGCAAATCATTGAAATCATTGGTGACAAAAGCCGGCTGGCGATCCCAGCAGGACTCGAACCTGCAACCCGCGGAGTAGAAATCCGCTACTCTATCCAGTTGAGCTATGGGACCGTCCCTAGGCCGGCCTCTGACGAGGCCTGGCGGGCTTCTACCACGGCACATATGAAAAATCCTCAGCCCCGCCAAGCCTGAACCGAACCGTTTTCCCCCTGGTAGCGACAAAGCGGAGCGGCGGAGTGTGGTTGGCCGGCTCTGCGACACGGCGGCAAGCCGTGTCGCGTCCAAAGTCGCGCCCAAGACATGCTCCGTCCCTACGTCTTCTCCGGTGCCGCCGCGTCCTTGCGGCGGCCCTTGGGCAGCTTTGGGCTTGCCTTGCCATGGCGAATGCGACGATTTGCACCTTTGGTTCCATCGCCTTGAGTCCGTCACCTTTCCGCGCACTTCATGCCACCGCGGCGTTCGTCCGCGATCCCGGGAGTCCAGCATGATCGGTCTGATCCGCGCCGTCATACTCTGCGCCACGCTGGCGTTCGGCCTTGCGACCGCACAGGCTGCTGACAAGGCGTTCAAGCGCGACGATCTGGCCGATTCCGCCATCAAGCTGGAGGCCCAGATCAAGAGTGAGGCGGGGCCGGTTGCGAAGACCAACGCGACGCTGCGCACGGATGCCGACGCCGCCTTCCGGCGCAACGATGTCCGCAGCGGCCTGTCGGTCCTCGGCCAGATCGCCGCGACCACGCCTGAGGATGCCGGCAACTGGCTGCGGCTCGCCAAGGTCATCTTCCAGATCACGCCGAAGAGCTCGAGCGAGCAGACCTTCCTGCTGGAGCGCGCCTCGACCGCCGCCTACATCGCCTACCAGCGCGCCGGCAATCAGGGCGAGGAGGCCGATGCGCTCGCTGTGCTCGGAAAATCGCTCGCCGAGCGCAAGCTCTGGCGGCCGGCGCTGGATGCGCTGCGGCTGTCGCTCGACATGCGTGAGGTCGCCGACGTCCGCGGGAGTTACGAGAAGCTGCGCGACGAGCACGGCTTCCGGCTGCTGGATTACACCGTGGATTCGGACTCGGCGAGCCCGCGCGCCTGCTTCCAGTTCTCGGAAGAGCTCGCCAAGCGCACCGACTTCGCGCCGTTCCTGGCACTCGCGGGCCAGGACAAGCCGGCGCTGTCGGCCGAAGGCAAGCAGCTCTGCGTCGACGGACTGAAGCACGGCGAGCGCTACAACATCAATCTGCGCGCCGGCCTGCCGTCCACGGTCAAGGAGGGGCTGCCCAAATCGGCCGAGTTCAACGTCTATGTGCGCGACCGCAAGCCGTTCGTGCGCTTCACCAGCCGCGCCTATGTGCTGCCGAAGACCGGCCAGCGCGGCATTCCCGTGGTCAGCGTCAATACGCCCGCGGTCAACATCAATGTGTTCCGGATCGGCGACCGCAATTTGATCAACACGGTAGTCGACAGCGATTTCCAGAAGACGTTGTCCAAGTATCAGCTCACGGATCTGGGTGGCGAGCGCGGCGTCAAAGTCTGGTCCGGCGAGCTTGCGACCGCGACGACGTTGAACCAGGACGTCACCACCGCATTCCCGGTCGACCAGGCGCTTGGCGATCTCCAGGCAGGCGTCTATGTGATGACGGCCGCCGCCAAGGGGCCGGGCTCCGACGACGACTACCAGCTCGCCACCCAATGGTTCATCGTCTCCGACCTCGGCGTGTCGGCTTATTCCGGCAACGATGGCATCCATGTCTTCGTCAATTCGCTGGCTTCGACCGATCCGGTCGGCAAGGCCGAGGTTCGGCTGGTCGCGCGCAACAACGAGATCCTGGCGACCCGCAAGACCGACGACAGCGGCCACGTGCTGTTCGAGGCAGGGCTGGCGCGCGGCGAGGGCGGCCTGTCGCCGGCGCTGCTCACGGTGACCGGCGAAAAGGCCGACTATGCCTTCCTCAGCCTGAAGACGAGCGCCTTCGACCTGTCCGACCGCGGTGTGGCGGGCCGCGTTGTGCCGGCCGGCGCCGATGCCTTCGTCTACGCCGAGCGCGGCGTCTACCGCTCCAGCGAGACGGTCTATCTCACCGCGCTCCTGCGCGACGGGCAGGGCAATGCCGTTAGCGGCGGGCCGCTGAGTCTGGTGATCGAGCGTCCCGACGGCGTCGAATTCCGCCGCGCCGTGCTCTCCGACCAGGGCGCCGGCGGCCGCACGCTGGCTGTGCCGCTGAATTCTGCTGTCCCGACCGGGACCTGGCGGGTGCGCGCCTTCACTGATCCGAAGGGCTCGTCGGTCGGCGAGACCACCTTCATGGTCGAGGACTACGTTCCTGATAGGATCGAATTCGACTTGTCTGCCAAGGACAAGCTGATCAAAGCTAACGCTCCTGTAGAGCTTAAGGCCGACGGTCATTTCCTCTATGGCGCGCCGGCCTCCGGTCTCCAGCTCGAAGGCGACATGCTGATCGCGCCCGCCACCGAGCGACCGGGCTTTGCCGGCTATCAGTTCGGCGTCGCCGACGAGGAGACCACCTCGAACGAGCGCACGCCGCTGGAGAACCTGCCCGAGGCGGATGCCAACGGCGTCGCGACCTTCCCGGTGACGCTGGACAAGCAGCCGGCCTCGACGCGACCGCAGGAGGCGCAAATCTTCATCCGCATGGTGGAGACGGGCGGCCGCGCCGTCGAACGCAAGCTTGTGCTGCCGGTCGCGCCCGCCAACGCCATGATCGGCATCAAGCCGCTATTCGCTGACAAGAACGTCGCCGAGGGCGACAAGGCCGAGTTCGACGTCCTGTTTGTTTCGCCTGAAGGCAAGCCGCTCGCCCGCGACGGCCTGCGCTATGAGCTCCTGAAGATGGAGTCGCGCTACCAGTGGTATCGCCAGAGCAATTACTGGGAGTACGAGCCGGTCAAGTCGACTTCGCGCGTCTCTGATGGCGACGTCACGATCGCCGCCGACAAGCCGTCGCGCATCTCGCTTGCGCCGCGGCCCGGCCGCTATCGGCTCGACGTCAAGTCGAACGATGCGGACGGTCCGGTGACCTCGGTGCAGTTCGACGTCGGCTGGTACTCCGACGGCAGCGCCGACACGCCGGACCTCCTGGAGACCTCGATCGACAAGCCGCAATACACCTCCGGCGACACCATGACGGTGTCGGTCAACGTCCGCACCGCCGGCAAGCTCACCATCAACGTGCTCGGCGACCGTCTGCTCACGACGCAGACCATGGACGTCAAGGAAGGCACCGCGCAGGTGAGGATTCCCGTCGGCAAGGACTGGGGCACCGGCGCCTATGTGGTGGCGACGCTGCGCCGTCCGCTCGATGCCGCCGCGCAACGTATGCCGGGCCGGGCGATCGGGCTGAAATGGTTCGGCATCGACAAGCAGACCCGGACGCTCCAGGTCAAGCTGACGCCGCCGGCGCTGATCCGGCCGAACGCGATGCTGAAGATCCCGGTCAAGCTCGACGGGCTCAACCCGGGCGAGGACGCCAAGATCGTCATCGCGGCGGTCGATGTCGGCATCCTCAACCTCACCAACTACAAGCCGCCGGCGCCGGACGACTATTATCTCGGTCAGCGCCGCCTGACCGCGGAGATCCGCGATCTCTACGGGCAGCTCATCGACGGCATGCAGGGCACGCGCGGCCAGATCAAGTCCGGCGGCGATGCAGGTGCGGCCGAATTGCAGGGCTCGCCGCCCGCGCAAAAGCCGCTCGCGCTCTATTCGGGCATCGTCACCGTCGGCGCTGACGGCAGTGCTGAGGTGAGCTTCGACATTCCGGAGTTCGCCGGCACCGCGCGCGTGATGGCAGTGGCCTGGACCGCGACCAAGCTCGGCCGCGCCCACACCGACGTCGTGATCCGCGATCCCGTGGTGCTGACCGCGACCTTGCCGCGCTTCCTGCTCAATGGCGACCACGGCTCGGTCAATCTCGAGATCGACAATGTCGAGGGGCAGGCCGGCGATTACATCATCAACGTGAAGACGGGCGGCCCGGTGAAGATGACCGGCAATCCCGCGACCACCGTCAAGCTCGCCGCCAAGCAGCGCAACTCGTTCTCGCTCGCGCTCGACGCGACCGCGGCGGGGCAGGCGACGCTCGACGTCGATATCAAGGGACCGAATGGCTTAGCGCTCGCGCGGCACTATGCGCTCGACGTCAAGGCGGCGACGCAGGTGCTGGCGCGGCGCTCGATCCGGACGCTGGCAAAGGGCGAGAGCCTGACGCTGACCTCGGACATGTTCTCTGACCTCGTGCCGGGCACCGGCAGCGTCTCGGTCTCGGCCAGCCTCTCGACCGCGCTCGACGCTGCGACGATCCTCAAGGCTCTCGACCGCTATCCCTATGGCTGTTCGGAGCAGATCACCAGCCGGGCCATGCCGCTGCTCTATGTCAACGAGCTCGCGGCCGGCGCACATCTGGCCATGGACATTGAGGTCGACCAGCGCATCCGCGATGCGATCGAGCGGCTGTTGGCGCGCCAGGGCTCGAACGGCTCGTTCGGCCTGTGGTCGGCCGGCGGCGACGACGCCTGGCTCGACGCGTACGTGGCGGACTTCCTGACCCGCGCCCGCGAAAAGGGCTTTGTGGTGCCGGACGTGTTGTTCAAGAACGCGCTCGACCGCATCCGCAACTCGGTCGTCAACGGCAACGAGCCGGAGAAGGACGGTGGCCGCGATCTCGCCTATGGTCTCTACGTGCTCGCCCGCAATGGCGCGGCACCGATCGGCGACCTCCGCTATCTCGCCGATACCAAGCTCAGTAACCTCGCGACGCCGATTGCGAAGTCGCAGCTGGCGGCGGCTCTCGCGCTGGTCGGCGACCGCAACCGCGCGGAACGCGTCTATGGCGCTGCCCTCGACTCGCTTGCGCCAAAACCGGTGCTGGAGTTCGGCCGCACCGATTACGGCTCGCAGCTCCGCGACGCCGCAGCCCTCGTCTCGCTCGCGAGCGAAGGCAACGCGCCGAAGGCGACGCTGACGCAGGCCGTGTCGCGGGTCGAGACCGCGCGCGGGCTGACGCCCTACACCTCCACGCAGGAGAATGCGTGGCTGGTGCTGGCGGCACGCGCGCTCGCCAAGGAGAACATGTCCATGGAGATCGATGGCCAGCCGGTCAAGACCGCTTTGTACCGGAGCTACAAGGCCGCGACGCTGGACGGCAAGCCGCTGAAGATCACCAACACCGGCGACGCGCCGGTGCAGGCGGTGGTCTCGGTGTCGGGCTCGCCGGTGACGCCGGAGCCGGCGGCTTCGGCCGGCTTCAAGATCGAGCGCAGCTATTTCACGCTCGACGGCAAGCCCGCCGACATCAGCAAGGTCAAGCAGAACGACCGCTTCGCCGTGGTGCTGAAGATCACCGAGGCCAAGCCGGAGTATGGGCACATCATGGTGTCTGACTATCTGCCGGCGGGTCTGGAGATCGACAATCCAAAGCTGGTGTCGTCGGGCGACAGCGGCAAGCTGGGCTGGATCGAGGATGGCGAGGAACCGGAGGATACCGAGTTCCGCGACGATCGCTTCACCGCGGCGGTCGACCGTGCCTCGGATTCCAAATCGATCTTCACCGTCGCCTATGTCGTGCGCGCAGTCTCACCCGGCAAATACGTGCTGCCGCAGGCCTATGTCGAGGACATGTACAATCCCTCGCGTTACGGCCGCACCGGGACGGGGAACGTCGAGGTGCGGGCGGCGAAGTGAATGATTACAGCCGTATGAGCAAAGACGTGCCATACACACCGTCGTCATGCCCGGGCTTGTCCCGGGCATCCACGGACTTCGGCGTCGCGGGCAAGAACGTGGATGGCCGGGACAAGCCCGGCCATGACGGGCGGAGAGGGCGGCGCGCTCTTCGCTTCGTCTCGGTTTGTGCTTTTACTCTCATCCTCGCCATCTGCGCCTCCGTCGCCTCGGTCTACTCTCTGGGCCCGCTGCCGCTCGACGAGGCTCGCCAAGTCTCCACCACCATCGTTGACCGCAACGGCAAACTGCTGCGCGCCTATGCCATGGCGGACGGCCGCTGGCGGCTGCCGGTCGACGCCAAAGCGAACGTCGATCCGACCTATCTAAAACTGCTGCTCGCCTATGAGGATCAGCGCTTCCACGCCCATGATGGGATCGACCCGCTGGCGCTCGGACGCGCCGCATTGCAGCTTGGGACGCGCGGCCATATCGTCTCGGGTGGCTCGACCATCACCATGCAACTTGCGCGGCTGATGGAGCCGCGGCGGCAGCGCTCGCTCTACGCAAAGCTGCGGCAGATCGCGCGCGCGATCGAGCTCGAGCGCAGCTTGAGCAAGAACGAAATCCTCGACCTCTATCTCGCGCTCGCGCCCTATGGTGGCAATCTCGAAGGCATCCGCGCGGCCTCGATCGCCTATCTCGGCAAGGAGCCGAAGCGGCTCTCGTTGGCCGAAGCCGCGCTTCTGGTCGCGCTGCCGCAATCGCCGGAGACGCGCAGGCTCGACCGCTATCCTGAGGCCGCACGCGTTGCGCGCGATCGCGTACTCGACCGCATGGTCGAGGAGCACCAGGTCAGCATCGACGACGCCAAGCAGGCCAAGCTCGTGCCGGTGCCGAAGCTGCGCAAGCAAATGCCGATCCTGGCGCCGCATGCCTCCGACGCGGCGCTTGCGACGGTCAAGGACACGCCGGTCATCAAGCTGACGCTCGATGCCAATCTCCAGAAGGTGCTGGAGCCGCTGGCGCGCGACCGCGCCACTGCGCTCGGCCCGAACATCTCGGTCGGCATCATCGTCGTCGACAATGAGAGCGGCGACGTGCTCGCCCGCGTCGGCTCGGCCGATTATTTCGACGAGCGCCGGGCAGGGCAGGTCGATATGACCCGCGCCATCCGCTCGCCGGGTTCGACCCTGAAGCCTTTCATTTACGGGCTCGCCTTCGAGGACGGCTTTGTCCACCCCGAGAGCCTGATCGACGACCGACCAGTCCGCTTCGGCTCCTACGCCCCGGAAAATTTCGACATGACGTTCCAGGGCACGGTGCCGGTGAGGAAGGCGCTGCAATTGTCGCTGAACGTGCCCGCCATCGTGCTGCTCGATCGCGTCGGCTCGAGCCGGCTGGCATCGCGGCTGCGGCAGGCCGGCGGCAATCTCGTCTTGCCGAAGGACGAAGCGCCGGGGCTTGCCATGGGGCTCGGTGGCGTCGGCGTGACGCTCCAGGACCTCGTCCAGCTCTATACGGGTTTCGCCCGGCTCGGCACCACGAAGCCGCTGCGCGAAGTCATGGCGGACAGGGATGACCGCGAGCCGCTGCGGCTGCTGGATCAGGTCGCGGCCTGGCAGGTCGGCAACGTGCTGCTCGGCACCCCGCCGCCGGAAAACGCCGCCCATAACCGCATCGCCTTCAAGACCGGCACCTCCTACGGCTACCGCGACGCCTGGTCTGTCGGGTTCGACGGCCGCATGACGATCGGCGTCTGGGTCGGGCGGCCCGATGGCGCGCCCGTTGCGGGCCTGGTGGGCCGCGTGGCTGCCGCACCCATCCTGTTTGACGCCTTCGCCCGGACCGGCAAATTGCCGGCCGCGCTGCCGAAGCCGCCGAGGGGAACTCTGGTCGCCGGCAATGCGAAGTTGCCGCTGCCTCTGAAACGGTTCCAACCGGTTGGGGAACTGGTCCGGACCGGGGGAGAGCAGGCCCTGCACATCCAGTTCCCGCTGAATGGTTCCCGGATCGATGTCGATCGCTCGAGCGGGTCCGAGGCGGCGGCCATGCCCGTCAAGGTCGCCGGCGGGGTTTTACCGATGACCATTCTGGTCAACGGCACGGCGCTCGGCGAGATCGACGGACGCCGCCAGCGCCTGATCGATCCGCCCGGTCCAGGCTTTGCGCGCTTGACCGTGATCGACGCCACTGGCGCCGCGGACACAGTTGTCATTCGAATTCAATGACCCCGCCTCAAGCGGTTGTGGCGATGGCGGTTTCAGCGTAAGCGGAACCAATGGCCGAGACCTACCCAAGCCCCCGTTTTGGCGCGCCGCGAGAGCCGAAATCGCCCGTGAATCCGGGCAGCCGGCTCGTGCTCATGCTCGACTTCGTCACGGCCAGCCATGCCCGCGCCGTCGGCTTCCTGGTGCTCTGTGCGCTGCTGCTGTTCTTGCCGGGCTTCTTCACCATTCCGCCGATCGACCGCGACGAGGCGCGCTTTGCGCAGGCCACCAAGCAGATGGTCGAGAGCGGCGACTACGTCGACATCCGCTTCCAGGAGGACGTCCGCTACAAGAAGCCGGTCGGCATCTACTGGCTGCAATCGGCCGCCGTCGAAACCGCGGCGGCGCTCGGGCTGCCGCGGGCCGAATTGCGCATCTGGGTCTATCGGATGCCGTCGCTGATCGGTGCGACCGGCGCCGTGCTCATGACCTATTGGGCCGCGCTCGGCTTCGTCACGCGGCGCGCCGCCGTGCTGGCGGCGCTGATGATGTCCGCCTCGGTGCTGCTCGGCGTCGAAGCGCGGCTCGCCAAGACCGATGCAATGCTGCTGTTCTGCGTGGTCGCTGCGATGGGGGCGATGGCGCGGGCTTATCTGTCCTGGCAGCGCGCAGAGGACGAGACGCATCCGCCCTGGAGCTGGCCTGCGATCTTCTGGACCGCGCTCGCCGTTGGCATCCTGATCAAGGGCCCGCTGATCCTGATGTTCGCAGGCCTGACCGTGGTCGCGCTCGCAATCCAGGATCGCGATGCCTCCTGGCTGTGGCGGCTGCGCCCGGTCTGGGGCCTGATGTGGATGCTGGTGCTGGTGCTGCCCTGGTTCATCGCGATCTTCTGGCGCGCGGGCGACGCCTTCTTTGCCGACTCCGTCGGTGGCGACATGCTTAGCAAGATCGGCGCCCAGGAATCCCACGGCGCGCCGCCCGGACTTTATCTGGCGTTGTTCTGGATCACGTTCTGGCCGGGTGCGCCGCTCGCGGCGATGGCGGCGCCCGCGGTCTGGCGCGCGCGGCGCGAGCCCGGCGCGCAATTCCTGCTGGCGTGGCTGATCCCGTCCTGGATCGTGTTCGAGGCGGTGCTGACCAAGCTGCCGCATTACGTGCTGCCGCTGTACCCTGCGATCGCGATCCTCACCGCCGGCGCGCTGGAGCGCCGCGTGCTGTCGCGGTCCTGGCTGATGCGCGGCTCGGCCTGGTGGTTCGCGATCCCCGCGGCCGGCGCGATCATCGCAGTGGTCGGCGCGGTCATGCTGACGCGGCAGCCTGCCTTCGTGGCCTGGCCGTTCATCGCGGCCTCGCTGATCTTCGGCCTGTTCGCCTGGTGGCTCTACGACAACAACCGCGCCGAGCGCTCGCTGCTCAACGCGCTGGTCGCCGCGCTGATGCTGGCGGTGGCGATCTACGGCATCGTGCTGCCGTCGTTGATCCCGCTGTTTCCGAGCATCGAGATCGCGCGCGCCCTGCGCAACGTCACCTGCGTCGGTCCGAAGGCCGCATCGGCTGGTTATCATGAGCCGAGCCTCGTGTTCCTGACGGGCACCTCGACACTGCTCACCGATGGTTCGGGCGCGGCAGACTTCCTGCGGCAGGGGAGCTGCCGCTTTGCACTGATCGAGCAGCGTTCCGAGCGCAGCTTCGTGCAGCGCGCCGAGGCGACCGGGCTGCGCTACAAGGTGGGTACGCGCATCGACGGCTACAATTTCTCGCAAGGCCGCGCGATCTCGATCTCGATCTTCCGCTCGGAAGGCACCGAGTAGGATGCCGACGCCCGCTGACATCGCGCCGCGCGCGAGCTATCCCACGCAATTGCTCGCGGTGTCGGGCCGTGCCCTGGCGCAGCTCGTGCGCGCGCCCTCCCATTCGCGCCGCGCCGAGGCTGCCCGAAAACTGGCGCGGCATTCGCTGTGGCTCAGTATGGCGGGCGCGGCGTTGGTCATCGCGCTCATGGTCGCGTTCGATCAGACCGAGATCCAGTTGATGCCGGCGCGCGGCACGCCCGGGCTGTGGCCGATCCGCATCCTCACCGATTTCGGCAAGGATGAGTATGTGCTCTCGGTGCTGGCCATAGCGCTCGTGGCCGTGGCCCTCGTTGCGGCTGGCTTGCATGGCTCCCGCCGCGCGTTGCTGCTTGGTCTCGGCACCCGGCTGCAATTCATGTTTCTATCCGTTGCTGTGCCCGTGTCCGTCGCCGAGATCCTGAAATTTCTCATCGGCCGCGGGCGTCCGTTCGTCGGCGGCCAGGCCAATCCGTTCAACTTCATACCGTTCGAAGGAACGGGAGCCTATGCCAGCCTGCCGTCGGGGCATGCGGTGACGGCGTTCGCATTGGCTTTTGCGGTCGGTGCGCTGTGGCCGCGCCTGCGCGTGTTCATGTTCACTTACGCAATCGTGATCCTGCTGACGCGGTTGGTGCTGCTCGCGCACCATCCGAGCGACGTTGTGGCCGGCGCCCTGGTCGGCATGGTCGGCGCCATGGCGGTCCGCTACTGGTTTGCAGCCCGAAGTCTCGGCTTTGCCATCCATGCCGATGGCACCGTCGCGGCCCTTCCGGAGCCGGTCTCGGGCCGCCTCAAAAGGGTTGCCCGCGGGGCCTTCGCCCCATAAAAGCGGCTCCTGCCGGGGCCGCCGGTTCCCGCGGCAGGCCAATTCCAACCACGAGCTTTCGATTTGTCGTCGTCCCAGCCCTCGGTTTCCATCGTCGTTCCCGTGCGCAACGAAGCCGACAACATCGCGCCCCTGATCGAGGAGATCAGTGCGGCGCTCGACGGCCGCTGGGTCTATGAGATCATCTACGTCAACGACGGCTCGACCGATGCGACCGGCGAACGGCTCGCCGCGATCATGAAGCAGCGGGACAATCTGCGTCAGCTTCGCCACGCCAGATCGACCGGCCAGTCCGCCGCTGTGCGCAGCGGCGTGCGCGCAGCGCGGGGCGAGATCGTGGCGACGCTCGACGGCGACGGCCAGAACAATCCGGCCTTCCTGCCGGACCTGATCACGGCGGTCGAGAAGGGCGTGGGGCGCGTCGGTCTCGCCGCCGGGCAACGCGTCGGACGCAAGGACACCGGCTTCAAGAAGTTTCAGTCGCGCATCGCCAACGGCGTGCGCGGGTCGATCCTGAACGACGGCACGCGCGACACCGGCTGTGGGTTGAAGGCGTTCCCGCGCGAGGCCTTCCTGACGATGCCCTATTTCGACGGGCTGCATCGCTTCCTGCCGGCGCTGGTTCGCCGTGAAGGCTACGAGATCGCCTATGTCGACGTGATCGACCGGCCGCGCCGCTCCGGCGTGTCAAATTACGGCTTCTTCGACCGGTTGTGGATCGGGATCATGGATCTCGCCGGCGTGTGGTGGCTGATCCGCCGCAAGAAGCCGACACCGGATGTGACTGAGGTGAAGGCATGATCATTCAATTCGGTCAGGCGCTGAGCAACTATCTCTACGACGTCTTCGTCGCCAAGTTCGACTTCTGGCTGGCGTTCGGCCTGGTGGCGCAGCTGTTCTTCACCGCGCGCTTCCTGGTGCAATGGATCGCGAGCGAGCGTGCCGGAAACAGCGTGGTGCCGATGGCGTTCTGGTTCTGCTCGATGGGCGGAGGGCTCATGACGCTGGTGTACGGCGTCGTGAAGCGCGAGCCGGTGATCATCCTCGGACAGGCGCTGGCGACCATCATCTATGTTCGCAACATCATGCTGATCGTGAAAAACCGCGGCCGCGCCTCGAAGTCGCTGGACCGCTGACGCCCTCTACCCCGACCGTCCAAAATAAATCGAAAACAACCCCATGCAAAGTAGCCGGCGACGGCTGCAATGCCTTGCGGAATTTTCGAATCGATTTGACACGTCGGGCAAAACGGTGGCACGACGCCATCATCGGGCAGGGTAACCGCGTCTGGCGGATGCACCGCTCGGACCGGCTAGCGCGGCAACGCCGAGGCCGCGCCGGAGGCGGGCAGGGCGGCCGCTTCCGCGTCGGGCCTGCGGTAAGGCTCTCCCGCCGCGTCCAGCACGGGATAGGCAACCGAGCAGATGTGCGAATGGATGCGACGCAGATCGCGCAGCACGTCGAGATGGAGCGAGGTGGTCTCGATGGTCTCGGGGCGGCCCTCGCGCAGGCGGTCGAGGTGGCGCTCGACCGCGGCAAGCTCGGTGTTGCGCAGCGCCGTCTTCTCGACCAGCAGCTTGCGGGCCTCGTTGGCGTCGCCCGACATGAACACGCCGAAGGCGATCCGCAGCGAGTCCATCGTGCGCTTGTGGAAGGCGGCGAGCTCCTCGGCGCCCTCGGGCGAGAACTGGAAGCGGCGCTTGATCTTCTTGGTCGCAAGCTCGCTCAGACTCTTGTCGATGATGTCGCCGATATGTTCGAGGTTGATGGTGAAGGAGATGATCTCCATCGCGCGCTGGCCCTCGCTCTCGTCGAGGCTGCCCCGCATGAGTTTCGTGACGTAGAGCTTGATGGCCTCATCGAGGCCGTCGACGACATTGTCCATCTTCGAGACCTGGTCGACCAGCGCACGGTCGCCTGTCATCATCGCGGCCATCACCTTACGCAGCATGACCTCGACGAGGTCCCCCATGCGTAGAGTTTCGCGGGCGGCATCGGCGAGCGCCAGCGACGGCGACTCCAACGCGGTCTCGTCGAGATAGCGCGGGTGGGCCGGATCGGCCTCACGGACGCGATCGGGCAGGATCCAGGTCAACAGGCGCGACATGGCGTCGAGCAGTCCGATGAAGAGGACGGCGGTGCCGACATTGAAGGCAATGTGGAAGGCCGCCGTCATTTTTGCGAGATCGGGCTGCCAGGCGTGCATGTGCTCGGCGATCGGGCTGAGGAAAGGCAGTACGAGGACGATCCCGATCACGCGGTTGATGAGATTGCCCACCGGCAGGCGATAGCTCGCGGGATCGTCACGCCTCGCACCTTCGAACACCGGATTGATGGCGCTGCCGAGATTGGCGCCGAGCACCAGTGCGAGCGCAGCGTAAGGCGAGACGAACTGCGAATAGGCCAGCGACATGATCAGGAGCACGCTGGCGACACTCGAATGCACGGCCCAGGTGACGAGCGCCGCGATGACGATGCACAGAACGGGATCGCCGGTGATGGTCGACATCACGACGCGCACGCCGGGCGCGTTCTCGGCCGGCGCCAGCGTGTCGAGCAGGATGTGCAGCGACAGCAGCATCAGTCCGAGGCCGATCAGGACACGGCCGACGTCCTTGATCCGCGAGCGAGGACCCGCGCGGAAGGCGACGAGCCCGAGCACGAACAGGACGGGCGCGATGGCTGCGATGTTGAACGAGAGCACCTGCACGATCAGCGTCGTGCCGACATTGGCGCCGAGCATGATGGCGAGGGCGGCGACGAGGCTGAGCAGGCCCTCGGCGGCGAAGGAGCTCGTGAGCAGCGCGGTCGCCGTGCTGCTCTGGAGCAGTGCCGTCAGCCCGAGGCCGGCGGCGAAGGCGCTGAAGCGGTTGCTCAGCGCCTTGCCGAGCATGTGCCGGAGGTCGGGGCCGAAGGCGCGAAGGATGCCGCTGTGGACCATGTGCAGGCCCCACAGCAACAGCGCAACGCCGCCCATCAGATCGAGCAGAACCAACGTTCCCATGCTCCGTGTCCGGATTGGATTCGATTGGTGAGGCTAGCGCCAAACGACAGCGGATCAAACCATTTGTTGGCGCATCGGCGTTAACGTTTGCGGCAGCTGCGCGTTCCGCAGGGCGTGATGCCTTGTGAGCAGGCTCACATTGCCGTCTTGAGGGCAGCGAAGCCGCGATCGAGATCGGCCTTGAGGTCGTCGACGCTCTCGAGCCCGATATGCAGACGCAACGTCGGGCCGCCCGGCGCCCACTTGGTCGCGGTGCGATAGCTGTCGCAATCGAACGGAATCACCAGGCTCTCGAAGCCGCCCCAGGAAAAGCCCATGCCGAACAGCTTGACGGTGTCGAGCATGACGTCGACCGCTTTTTGCGGAGCCGGCTTCAACACGATGCTGAACAGGCCCGACGCGCCGGTGAAGTCGCGCTTCCAGATCGCATGTCCCGGATCGGTTTCGAGCGCCGGATGCAGCACGCGCGCGACCTCGGGCCGGCTCGCGAGCCAACGCGCCATCTCGAGCCCCGAGCGATAGTGCTGCGCGAGCCGCACCGACAGCGTGCGCAGGCCGCGCAGCGCGAGGAAGACGTCGTCAGGGCCGGCGCAGACGCCGAGCAGGCGGATGCCTTCGGCAATCTGCGGCCACGCCTTGGCGTTGGCGGAGATCGTGCCGAACATGATGTCCGAATGGCCGCCGATATATTTGGTGGCGGCCTGCATGCTGATGTCGACGCCCTGTTCGAGCGAGCGGTGATAGAGCGGCGTCGCCCAGGTGTTGTCGTCGATCACGAGCGCATCGTGCGCATGCGCGACCGCGGCGATGGCGCGAATATCGGGCATCTCGAACGACTGCGACCCCGGTGCCTCTACCAGCACGGCGCGGGTGTTGGGCTTGAACAGTGCGTCTATCCCCGCGCCGATCAGCGGGTCGAAATAGCTGGTCTCGATGCCGTAGCGGGCGAGCAGGCCGTTGCAAAAGTTGCGCGTGGGCCGGTAGGCGTTGTCGCAGACCAGCAGATGGTCGCCGGCCTTCAGCACCGAGAGCAGGGTGGTGGAGATCGCCGCCAGCCCGGACGGCGCAATGCCGACGCCGGCGCATTGCGGTCCCTCCAGCGCCATCAGCATCTCCTGGAACGCCCGGGTGGTGGGGGTGCCATGGCGGCCATACTGGAACTCGCCGCGATGGGCGTGCAGGTCCTCGGCGGTCGGATAGAGCACGGTCGAGCCGTGGAAGACCGGCGGATTGACGAACCCCTTCTGCGCCTTGGTGTCGCGGCCGGAGGTCACCAGCCGGGTCTCGGCGTGCTGCTGGAGGGGGTGCGAGGAATCCATGCGTCTGCTTTCAAAAGCGCGTTTCCGCGGACGCGAACTGCGCCTTGCGGGCCGGCCGGAGGCCGCGTCCGTTAATAACAGAACACAGAAGAGTCCCGTCAACCCCTTGACCCGGCAGGCCAGTCGTTCTGTTATCGCAGGTGCTATTCAGTCGCCGCATGTTGAGGGGCCTGCCGCGACCTTCGATCCATCGTCTGACCGCACCATGCGCCAGAACCATAACGGCGGGCGCCTGCGGCGGGGATGAAGGTATGGCCTCCCGGGATGGGCGAGTGTTCGGCAAGGTTTTCCAGCATGACTCTTGCATGGCTAGTCTTGATAGGCCTAGCCCCGGCAGAGATGATCCTGAGACAACGTTCCTGACTTTGAGACGACTTTGAAAGGCCTTAAGCCCATGAAACGCGTTACCCTGGCTCTCACTCTCGCTCTCGCCGCCGGCCTGACTGCCCAAGCCGCCGATGCGCAAACGCTCAAGACCATCAAGGACCGGGGCATGCTGTCCTGTGGCGTCAGCCAGGGCCTCCCGGGCTTCTCCTCGCCCGACGACAAGGGCAACTGGACCGGGCTTGACGTCGATGTCTGCCGCGCGATCGCCGGGGCGATCTTCAATGACCCGACCAAGGTCAAGTACGTGCCGCTGTCCGCCAAGGATCGCTTCACCGCACTGCAATCCGGCGAGATCGACGTGCTCTCGCGCAACACCACCTGGACCGTCTCGCGCGATACCTCGCTCGGCGCCAACTTCACCGGCGTGACCTACTATGACGGGCAGGGCTTCATGGTGAAGAAGTCGCTCAAGGTGAATTCGGCGCTCGAACTCAACAGCGCCTCGGTCTGCGTGCAGACCGGCACCACCACCGAGCAAAATCTCGCCGACTACTTCAAGGCCAACAACATGAAGTACGAGGTGATCGCGTTCGGCACCAACGACGAAACGGTCAAGGCCTATGAAGCCGGGCGTTGCGACGTCTTCACCACCGACCAGTCGGGCCTGTATGCCAATCGCCTGAAGCTTGCCAATCCCGGCGACCACATGGTGCTCCCGGAAATCATCTCGAAGGAGCCGCTCGGGCCGATGGTGCGCCACGGCGACGACCAGTGGTTCGACATCGTGAAATGGACGCTGTTTGCGCTGATCACCACCGAAGAGCTCGGCGTGACCTCGAAGAACGTCGACGAGAAGGCGAAACTGGAGAATCCGGAGCTGAAGCGCGTCCTCGGCACCGACGGCAATTTCGGTGAACAGCTCGGCCTCACCAAGGACTGGGTGGTGCGCATCGTGAAGGCCGTCGGCAATTATGGCGAGGTGTTCGATCGCAACGTCGGTGCCGGCTCGCCGCTCGCCATCAATCGCGGTCTCAACAATCTCTGGAACAAGGGGGGTCTCCAGTACGCGCCGCCGATCCGCTGATCCGCGCGCACGCGCCCGCGGCGATGAGCACCGAGGCCCGCAAACCGCCAGCCCAGATCGCGCTGAAGATCAGGCGCGTGCTGGGCGGCAAGACCGGCTGGAACGGCATCGCCGTCCAGTTTGCGTTCGCGGCGATCCTGGGCTGGATTGCCTATGAGATCGTCTCCAACGCCCGCGCCAACCTCGAGAACCAGCACATTGCCGCCGGCTTCGGCTTCCTCAGGAACAATGCAGGCTTCGACGTCAATCAGACGCTGATCTCGTATACCGGCTCGGACACGTTCTTGCGCGTGTTCGTGGTCGGGCTCCTGAACACGCTCGTGGTCTCGGTGGTGGGCATTGTCTTCGCCACCGTGATCGGCTTCGTCGTCGCATTGTCCAGGCTTTCGCCCAATTGGCTGCTGGCACGCGTCGGCGAAATCTATGTCGAGACCATCCGCAACCTGCCGCTCCTGTTCCAGATCCTGTTCTGGTACCTGGCAGTGCTCGCGGCCTTGCCCAACCCGCGGCAGAGCATATCCCTTCTGGGCATCTCCTTTGTCAGCAACCGCGGGCTGGTCATCCCCCAACCGATCGGCGAAGCCGGGTTCGAGCCATTTCTGGCGACGCTTGCGTTCGGCATCGTCGTCTCGCTTGCGTTGCGCTTCTATGCGCGGCGGGCGCTGTTTCAGCGAGGCCAGGTGATCCGCATCTGGCCTTATGTGCTGGGCCTCCTGTTCGGGCTCCCACTGGTCGCGATTGCGGTGTTCGGTCTGCCCTTCACCTTTGAGCTGCCGCAGCTCAAGGGTTTCAATTTCGCCGGCGGCGCGCGCATCATCCCCGAATTCGTGGCGCTGACATTGGCCTTGTCGACCTATACCGCCGCCTTCATCGCCGAGATCGTGCGCGCCGGCATCCTGTCCGTCCACAAGGGACAGATGGAGGCGGGATCGTCGCTGGGCCTGAGCCGCGGCGCCACGCTCCGGCTGATCGTCGTGCCGCAGGCGATGCGCGTCATCGTACCGCCGCTGACCAACCAGTACCTCAACCTCACCAAGAACTCCTCGCTGGCGGTCGCGATCGGGTATCCCGACCTGGTGTCGGTGTTCGCCGGCACGTCGTTGAGCCAGACCGGGCAGGCGATCGAGATCATCGCGATGACGATGGGCGTCTACCTCTTGATTTCGCTCATCACCAGTGCCGTCATGAGCGTGTACGGTTGGCGCGTCAGCCGGAGTCTCGGCGCATGACCGATGTCACCTCGTCCGCCTTCGTCCGCGACGACCTGGTCGCCGAGCGTCCTGCGCCGGTGAAGACCACGGGCTTCATCGGCCTGGTGCGCACCCGCCTGTTCAATTCGCCGACCAACATTCTGCTCACGATCGTCGGCACGTTGCTGCTTTGGTTCACCATCATTCCGTCCGTCAGGTTTCTGCTGGTCGATGCGGTCTGGACCGGCAAGGATCGTGCGGCCTGCCTGCCCGAGAATGCGGGATTTGTGGTCGGCGCCTGCTGGCCTTACATCCAGGCCAAGCTGCCGCAATTGATCTACGGCTTCTATCCCGAGGCCGAGCGCTGGCGTGTCAACCTCACGCTCGTGCTGGCGGTGGTTCTGCTGTTGCCGCTGCTGATTCCGCGCCTGCCGGCGAAGGGAGTCAACGCCGGCCTGTTTTTCTTCGCCTTCCCGGTGGTCGCGTTCTTCCTGTTGCATGGCGGTGGCTTCACCGGCTTCGGCCTGAGCTGGACGGCCGGCCTGCTGCAATTGTTTGATGACAGCATCATCGGTGCTGGGCAGGCCCTGCTCAATCTCAGCAAGACCTCGGCCATCGCACCGTTGCTATGGATCGTTGGTAACCTGATCGTGCTGGTCGGCACCGCGATCTACTGGGTGATCTTTCCGCTGACCTGGCTCCGTGACCAGCTCCAGGGGACGGGCCAGTCGGTCTGGGTCGATTTCGCCATCACAGCCGCAGTCGTCTCCCTGATCGCCTTCTTCCTCCGTGGCGGCGTGCGTACCGGCGGGCGGGCTCTGGCATCGAGCATCGCAACCTTCGTCGTCATCGCGATCGTGGTCAAGTTGATGGGGCTCGATCACGGCGGGCTGCCCATCGTGCAGACCAATCTGTGGGGTGGCCTGCTGGTGACGCTGGTGGTCTCCGTCACCGGCATCGTCACCTCGCTGCCGATCGGCATCGCGCTCGCCCTTGGACGCCGCTCCACCATTCCACTGATCCGGATATTCTCGATCGCCTTCATCGAGTTCTGGCGAGGCGTGCCGCTGATCACCGTGCTGTTCTTCGCAACCTACATGCTACCCTTGTTCCTGCCGGGCAATTTTACGGTCGACGGTCTCGTGCGCGCGCTGATTGGAATCTCGCTGTTTACAGGGGCCTATCAGGCCGAAAACGTCCGCGGCGGGCTCGCGGCGATTCCGCGCGGGCAGGGTGAGGCCGCGGCAGCATTGGGGCTGTCCTGGTGGAAGACGACCTCGCTGATCGTGTTGCCGCAGGCGCTGCGGCACGTCATCCCGAACCTCGTCAACAGCTTCATCTCGCTGTTCAAGGACACCTCGCTGGTCTCGATCGTGGCGCTGTTCGACCTGTTGGGTTCGTTGCGGGCGTCGTTTTCGGATCCGAAATGGTCGACGCCGTCGACCGCGTTCACCGGCTTCGCCTTCGCCGGCATCATTTACTTCATCTTCTGCTTTGGAATGTCGCGCTACTCGCTGTTCGTCGAGCACCGTCTCAACGCCCACCGCCGCAACTGATCGAGCTCACCATGACCGATAGTCCCATCGTCAAGATTTCCGGCCTCAACAAATGGTACGGAGAATTTCACGTGCTGCGCGACATCGACCTCGAGGTCGAGAAGGGCGAGCGCATCGTGATCTGCGGCCCCTCGGGCTCAGGCAAGTCGACGCTGATCCGCTGCATCAACGCGCTGGAAGAATTCCAGGAGGGCGAGATCGTCGTCGACGGCATCGAGCTCGGGCCGAACCTCAAGCACGTCGACGCGGTGCGCCGCGAGGTCGGCATGGTGTTCCAGAGCTTCAACCTCTTCCCGCATCTGACCGTGCTGGAGAACTGCACGCTGGCGCCGATCTGGGTGCGCAACATCCCGAAGAAGGACGCCGAAATCAACGCGATGAAATTCCTGGAGCGGGTCAAGATCCCGCACCAGGCCAACAAGTTTCCGGGACAGATGTCCGGCGGCCAGCAGCAGCGTGTCGCCATCGCACGCGCGCTGACCATGAACCCGAAGGTGATGCTGTTCGACGAGCCAACCTCGGCGCTCGACCCCGAAATGGTCAAGGAGGTGCTCGATACCATGGTCGACCTCGCCAACGAGGGCATGACCATGCTGGTCGTCACCCACGAGATGGGCTTTGCGCGCGAGGTCGCCAACCGCGTGGTGTTCATGGATGCCGGCCAGATCATCGAAGCCAACACGCCGAATGAATTCTTCGCCAATCCGCAGCATGCGCGCTCGAAGCTGTTCCTGAGCCAGATTTTGCGGTGATCTTGTAAGCTCTCCGAAACCATAGCTGCGGTTGCATCCTGTCCGCTTCACGCGTCCGAAAGCTCTTTCTGCGCATGTGGCGCGAAAAAGGGGCGCCAATGCTTGGTTTCGTGTTCGGCCTCAATGCCCGCCTCGGGCGTTTGCATTTCTTTCTGGCCACGGTCGCGCTTGCGATCGTGATGACCGCGATCTGCTTTGCGATCGCGACGGCCGTGCTGCGCGATACCTCGCCCGGCATGATGCGTCCGGAAGACCTCATGAAGAGCTGGGCGACCATAGCCGCCATCGCCTTCTTCGGACTTGCGACCCTCACACTGCAATCGATGCGAATCCGCGATATAGGTTGGGATCCGGTGTGCGTGATTCCGGCATGGCTCGCGCTCGTGATCGTCGATCACCTCGTCGCGACCCGGTTTCCGACCTGGGCCATCGGCCACGAGCATCAGGGCACGATTGTCGGCGGGCTGGTCAACCTCGCGCTGCTGCTCGCGCTTATGTTCTGGCCGAGCGGCGACCGCGAAGACTCCTATGGCAATCCTGAGCCGCCGCGCTCCAGCGCCAGATCCTCGGCTTCGCATGACCGTCTGGCGCGCATCTCCCAGGGAACGCCGCGTCCGACCTGGGGCTAGACGGATCTGGAGCTAGACGGATCAGGCGCTAGACGAACGGCGGCTTGATGTTGCTGCGCTTCTCCAGCCACTCCGGCACCGGGAGGTTCTTGGCGCGCATGAAGTCCGCATTGAAGAGTTTCGACTGATAGCGGCTGCCGGAATCGCAGAGCACGGTCACGATCGTCTTGCCCGGCCCAAGTTGCTTGGCGAGGCGCATGGCGCCGGCGATATTGATGCCGGTCGAGCCGCCGAGGCACAGGCCTTCGTGCTGGAGCAGCTCGTAGATCACGGTGACGGCTTCGGCGTCGGGGATGAGATAGGCATCATCGACCTTGGCGGTCTCCACGATTGCGGTCGCTCGGTTGAGGCCGATGCCCTCGGTGATCGAGCCGCCCGGTGTGGCCTTGGGGTCGCCGGTCCTGAAATATTCGTACATGCCCGCGCCATGCGGGTCGGCGCAGGCAATCCTGACATTCTTGTTCTTCTCCTTCAGGAAGCGGCTGATGCCGGCGAGCGTGCCGCCGCTGCCGACCGAGCAGACGAAGCCGTCGACCTTGCCGCTGGTCTGCTCCCAGATCTCGGGACCTGTGGATTCGTAATGCGCCTTCGCATTGTCGAGATTGTTCCACTGGTCTGCGAACAGCACGCCATTGGGCTCGGTCTTGCGCAGCTCGTCGGCGAGCCGGCGGCCGACATGCTGATAGCTGTTGGGATTGGCATAGGGCAGGGCCGGCACTTCGATCAGCTCGGCGCCGCACAGCTTCAGAAAATCCTTCTTCTCCTGGCTCTGCGTCTCCGGGATCACGATCAGCGTCCGGTAGCCGCGGGCGCTGGCCACGACCGCAAGCCCGATACCGGTATTGCCGGCGGTCGATTCCACCACGAGTCCGCCGGGCTTGAGCTCGCCGCGCTTCTCCGCCTCGATGATCATCCATTTCCCCGCGCGGTCCTTCACGGACTGGCCGGGATTCATGAACTCGGCCTTGCCGAGAATGGTGCAGCCGGTCGCTTCCGAGGCGCGCTCGAGCTTGATCAGCGGGGTGTTGCCGATGGCTTCGACAACGTCGTTTTTGATGGTCATGTCAGGCAATTACCGGCTGGTTATGACGTGGGCGCCGACCCTAAAGGAGGGTCGCCGGGCATACAAGCCGACCCCGTCAACTCTTATTGCTGCTTTGCGAAGATGACCTGTCGGACGTCGATATTTCCCGATAGGAATCCGGCCTCGCAATAGGAGAGGTAGTACTCCCACAGCCGCCGGAACCGGTCGTCGAAACCGAGCGGGACGAGGCCCGGCCAGGCGGTGCGGAAGTTATTTCGCCAAGTGGCAAGCGTCTTGGCATAATCTTGTCCGAAGATGCGCTCGCGGATGACGGGAACGCCGAAGCGGTCCCCGAGCGACTTGAGCACGGCGGGCGAAGGCAGCATGCCGCCGGGAAAGACGTAGCGCTGGATGAAGTCGACCTCGCGCCGGTAGCTCTGGAACAGCTTGTCCTGGATGGTGATGGCCTGGATGCCGGCGAGGCCATCAGGCAGCAGCCGGTCCCGCAACTGTGCGAAATATTTCGGCCAGAACCGCTCGCCGACGGCCTCGATCATCTCGATCGAGGCGATCCGGTCGTAACGGTCGCGCTCGTCGCGATAATCCTGGAGCCGTATCTCGACTTTCTCGGCAAGGCCCGCTTCGTAAATGCGCTTGCGGGCGAAATCGCGCTGCTCAGTCGAGATCGTCAGGCCGACCACGCTTGTGCCGAACGTCTTTGCGGCGAATTCGGCAAAGCCGCCCCAGCCGCAGCCGATCTCGAGCAGCTTCTGGTCGGGCTTCAAGTCGAGCGCCTCGGCGAGCTTGCGGTATTTGTTGGTCTGCGCGGCCGTGAGATCGGCAGTGCTCTCCTCGAACAGGGCCGAGGAATAGGTCATGCTGGGATCGAGCCAGGCCGAATAGAACGCGTTGCCGATGTCGTAATGGGCGTGGATGTTGCGCCGCGCCTGGCTCCGAGTGTTGCGGTTGAACCAGTGCTGCACCACCTGGACAAGCCGCATCAGCGGCTTGTCGCGCAGCATGGCCTGGATCAAATCGTGGTTGACGCAGAACAGATAGAGGAATTGCGTGAGGTCCGGCGTATCCCAGTCGCCGGCGAGATAGGCTTCCGCAATGCCGATGTCGCCGCCGTTGATCAGGCGCGAGGCAAAGCCGTAATTATGCAGCCGCATCACCGCATTCGGGCCCGGCTCCTGCCCGCCGAGCCGGATCACGCGCTCATCGGGCAGAATGACGTCGAGCGTCCCGCGCCTTAGCCGCGAGCCGAAGGCGAGCGCAAGGCGAACCATGCGCGGCAGGTCGGCAAGCACTGTTTCGATGTTGTCGGGCGTCACCGAAACGACATTCGACATCGGCGGATCCATCACCTGAACGGGTACGGTCCGACCGCGAGCCAGGCGCGCCCAACTCTCCATTTCGCCAAACCCCGGCGCGCCCCGCATACGGTCAGCGACGGATAATATATCTACGGGTTTTGCCGGCCGCCAAGATGGTTTCATCGCGGCGCTGCCCTGCCACAACAGGTCTTGGCACCAGCCGGGGGCCCTTCAGCCAGAGCCGCAAGGTCGAAGAAGGTGACGGCGAGAGCAGGTTGCTGGGCTGGGCAAGCAGGCCCGTGCCCGTCGCCGACCAATCCCGTTGCGATGACCGTGATGCGCATGCGTAGGTGTGCCCCCGCCTTTGTGTTTGGCAAGCTACGGTGCGCCGCAGCGAGCATTTCAGTGGAGCGCGGACCGGGTTCGGTGGCTTCAGCTGGAGTGTGGCGGCAATATCACATGAAATCTTGGTAAGCTTGAACACGCTTCGGAATGGCGCGAGAATGCGAAAAACCATTGCCAGACAGGAACATTTTGTATTCTTGAGGTCCAAGTGACGACGCTAATGGCCGTTTGCTTCGCAGGTGCGGGACTGTCCCGTACTTCCGCGCCCGGCTAGTATCGGGTTCAGGTTCCGCAGAAAGCATCAACGGTGTGAACGAGTTGCCCAAAGCCCCCCGACTGTCCTGCCGCGAATCGGTTAATCCGGTTGCGCGGCGGCGGTTCGGTCTGCCCGGCAGGGGGTGGATGTGACACAGCGAGTTCCGGCGATCGCCATTCGGCGATCCGTTGGTCCTGCTTCCCGGACGCTGCGTGCGGCGCGCTGGGTCGCGGTGCTGTGCCTGGCGACAAGCTCGGGGGCTTGCGTCCTGACCCAGGATCTCCCCGATCCCGCGCTCGACGTTCCCGCGCAATACAAGTACGCCGGCAAGCCGGATGCGCCGCCCACCATGGATTGGTGGCGCGGCTTCCGCTCGGCGGAGCTGACGCAACTGGTGGAAGAGGCACAGACCGTCAACCTCGACATCGCCGCCGCCGTCTCACGTATCGTCGAGGCCGACGCCCAGGCGCGGCAGGCCGGCGCGGCGTTGCTGCCGAGCCTGTCGGGCAGCGGATCGGAGACCTATTCGCGCACCTCCGGCGCGAGCGCGTCGGGCCTGTCCATCGGCGGCCGGGAGGTCGTCAACTATTCGGCTTCGCTCAGCGCAAGCTACCAGCTCGATTTCTGGGGCCAGAACCGCGATGCGTTGCAAACGGCGGAGGAGACGGCGAATGCCAATCGCTTCGACCGTGACGTCGTCGCGCTGACGACGCTTGCAGGCGTCGCCAATGCCTATTTCCAGGTTTTGGCCTCGCAGGATCGCCTGAAGACAGCACAGCGCAACATCGCCAGCGCGCAGCGCATCCTCGATGCCATCCGCGAGCGCCGCAAGGCCGGCACCGGCACCGATCTCGACGTCGCACAGCAGGAAAGCGTACTCGCCAACCAGAAGGCGCTGGTGCCGCCGCTGCGCCAGACGCTCGACCAGAACGTCAATGCGCTCGCCGTGCTGGTGTCGCGGCCGCCGGAGAGCGTGCGCGTGCTCGGCGGCTCGCTGAACCGGATCGCGATCCCGCGCGTGACGCCCGGCCTGCCGTCAGAGTTGCTGACGCAGCGGCCCGACATTCGCAGGCAGGAGGCGCAACTCGCCTCCGCCACTGCGAACATCGGCAATGCCCGTGCGCAGTTCTTTCCGACCATCCAGTTGACCGGCAATGGCGGTTATCAAAGCTCGGCGCTGGTGTCGCTGTTCCAGCCGCATGCGGCGTTCTTCCAGCTCGTCGGCAGCGCGACGCAGCCGATTTTCGACGGCGGCAAGATCCTCGGCAATTTCGAATTTGCCAAGGCGCGACAGGACGAACTGCTCCAGACCTACCGCAAGACCATCGTCCAGTCCTTTGCCGACGTCGACAATGCGCTGTTCTCGATCAAGCAGACCACGATCAAACTGCAATTGCAGCGTGATGTCCTCACCTCCTCGCGCCGCGCCTTCGATCTCTCCGAGCAGCAATTGCGCGCCGGCACCGCCGACATCGTCACCGTGCTCAACACGCAACTCACCCTGTTCCAGGCCGAGGACGCGCTGTCGCAGGCGCAGCTGGCCCGCTTGCTTGCGATCGTCAGCCTGTATCAGGCGCTCGGCGGCGGCTGGGAGCCGCGAATGGAGAAACCGGTCAATGCTCTTTAAGCCGGACACGAAAGAAGGCGCGAAGGAAGGGACGGCGAAAAAGTCGCGCGGCCGCGGCTTCGTCATGACCCTGATCACGCTCGCGATCCTCGGCGGCCTCGGCTATCTCGGCTGGACCGTCATGCATCAGCAGCCGCAGGCCAACAATCGCAACCAGCGGCCCGATCTGCCGGTGCCGGTGCTGGCGGCGACGCCGCGCATCCAGGACGTTCCGGTCTATCTCGACGGCGTCGGCGCGATCCGCGCGCTCAACACCGTGACCGTGCGCTCGCAGGTCGACGGCAAGCTGATCGCGGTAAACTTTACCGAAGGCCAGGACGTCAAGAAGGGTGACGTCGTCGGCGAGATCGATCCTGCGATCTACCAGGCGGCCTATGACCAGGCTGTCGCCAAGAAGGCGCAGGACCAGGCCCAGCTCGCCAACCAACGCATCGACCTCACCCGCTACGAGCAGCTCGCGGCTACCAATGCCGGCTCCAAGCAGCAGGCCGATACGCAGCGCGCGCTGGTCGCGCAGACCGAGGCGCTGGTCAAGGCCGACCAGGCCGCGATCGACAATGCGGCGGCGACGCTGAGCTACACCAAGATCGTGGCGCCGATCTCGGGTCGCGCCGGCCTGCGCCAGGTCGACCAGGGCAACATCATCCACGCCTCCGACACCACGGGACTCGTGGTGATCACGCAGTTGCGGCCGATCGCAGTGTGGTTCAGCCTGCCGCAGCAGCAGATCATGCGGGTCAACGCCGCGGCCGCCAAGGGGGCGCTTGCGGTGGACGTATTCGGCAACGACGGCGTCACCGTGATCGACACCGGCAAGCTGACCGGAATCGACAACCAGGTCGATCAGACCACCGGCACGCTCAAGCTCAAGGCGGAATTTCCCAACGCCAATTACCAGCTCTGGCCCGGCCAGTTCGTCAATGTTCGGCTCAAGGTCGAGACACTGGCGCAGGCGCTGGTGGTGCCGACGTCGGCAGTGCAGCGCGGCCCGATCGGGACCTTCAGCTACGTCATCGGTGAGGGCGACATCGCCTCGGCCAAGCCCGTCACGGTGACGCAGCAGAACGAACATGACGCGGTGATCGCGAGCGGCCTGTCGCCGAATGACCGGGTCGTCACCACCGGGTTTGCCAATCTGTCCGACGGTTCCAAGGTGATTGTGGGCCGCGACGACCAGACGCCATCGGCCGATCTGGCGCCACGCAAGCGCTCGCGCGGGCCGCAGGGCAATGACGCACAGAAGGGCGGTCAGGCCAAGGACGGTCAGACCAAGGATGGCCAATCGAAGGACGGCGCCAAGGACGGGCAGGAACGCCGCGCCAAGCGCATCAACGGCGAGGGCGACCAGAAGGGCCAAACCGGACCGGCACCGGCGCAGGGGACTGAACCATCGGGAAGTGGAGCCAAGCAGCCATGATCCCGACAACAGCCGCTTGAGCGGCAGGCGCGTCTCATGGGCGTCTCCGAACCCTTCATCCGCCGGCCGATCGCGACCTCGCTGCTCGGCATCGCTCTGCTGATCGGCGGTGCGCTCGGCTATTTCGCGCTGCCGGTCTCCGCGCTGCCGCAGGTCGACTTCCCGACCGTGCAGGTGACGACGCAGCTGCCCGGCGCGAGCCCCGACGTGATCGCCTCGCTGATCACCGCGCCCCTGGAGCGGCAGCTCGGCCAGATTCCGTCGCTGTCGGCGATGAACTCGACGAGCTCGTTCGGCGTCAGCCAGATCTCGCTCCAGTTCGATCTCAACCGCGACATCGATGGCGCGACCCAGGACGTGCAGGCCGCCATCAACGCCGCGGCGGGCGTTCTGCCAAAAACGCTGCCCTATCCGCCGACCTACGCCAAGGTGAACCCGGCCGATGCGCCGGTGATGACGCTGGCGCTGCGCTCCGACACGATCTCGCTCCGGGCGATGAGCGACATCGCCGACACGCTGCTGGCGCAGCGGCTGAGCCAGATTTCCGGCGTCGGACGGGTCTCGGTGCTCGGCGGGCTGAAGCCGGCCGTGCGCATCCAGGCCGACCTCGCGCGCCTAGCGGCCTATGGCATCGCCATGGAGGATCTGCGCACCGCGATCGCCAACGCCAACGTCTCCGGGCCGAAGGGATCGCTCGACGGCGCGCAGCAGGCCTACATCATCGCCGCCAACGACCAGATCGCCGCGGCCGACGCCTACAGGCCGATCATCATCGCCTACCGCAACGGCTCGCCGGTCACGATCGGCGACGTCGCGCAGATCGTCGACGGCCTCGAGAACGACCGCACCGGCGGCTGGTATCAGGGCATACCGGCCGTGATCATCGATATTCAGCGCCAGCCCGGCGCCAACATGATCGACGTCGTCAGCCAGATCCGGGCGGAGATCCCCAAGGTCCAGCGCGCGATTCCGGCCGGCGTGAATCTCACCATCGTCTCCGACCGCACCGTCACCATTCGCGCTTCCGTCCATGACGTGCAGTTCACGCTGATCCTCAGTGTGGTGCTGGTGACGCTGGTGGTGCTGCTGTTCCTGCGCTCGCTGCGGGCCACGCTGATCGCGGGCGTGGCGCTGCCGCTGTCGCTGATCACGAGCTTCGGCATCATGTATTTTGCCGGCTTCAGCCTCGACAATCTGTCGCTGATGGCGCTCACCATCGGCACCGGCTTCGTTGTCGACGACGCCATTGTCATGATCGAGAACATCGTCCGCCACATGGAGAACGGCGAGAGCGCGATGGAGGCCTCGCTGAAGGGCGCCAGTGAAATCGGCTTCACCGTGATCTCGCTGACGGTGTCGTTGATCGCGGTGTTCATCCCGCTGCTGTTCATGTCGGGCCTGGTCGGGCGCATGTTCCGCGAATTCGCGCTGACGCTGACGATCGCGGTCGTGACCTCGGCGGTGGTCTCGCTGACGCTGACGCCGATGATGTGCTCGCGGCTGCTTAAGCACGCCCATGAGGAGCTGGCGGTGCCGGGTCTCGCGGCGATCAGCCGCTTCATCGACCGCACCGTCGAGGTCTATCACCGGACGCTGCTCTGGGTGCTGGAGCGCCAGCGCGCCACGCTGGTCGTGACCTTCGCCACGCTGATTGCGACCCTCGTCCTGTACGTGGTCGCGCCAAAAGGCTTCCTGCCGCTCCAGGACACCGCCTCGATCACGGCGGTGACGGAAGCCGGGGCCGACGTGTCGTTCGCGGAGATGCAGAAGCGGCAGGGCGAGGCCGCCGATTCCATCAAGGCTGACCCGGACGTGACCGGCGTGGTCTCGGTCATTGGCGCCGGCTCGGTCAACCCGACCACCAATGTCGGGCGCCTCGTCATGACGCTGAAACCCCGCGGCGAGCGGCGCGACGATGTCAGTGTGGTCATCACGCGGCTGAAGGAGAGGGTGGCCGGCATCCCCGGCATGACCGTCTATTTCCAGCCGGTGCAGGACGTGCAGATATCGACCCAGTCCAGCCGTTCGCAATACCAGTATACCCTGACCGGCACCGACGCGACATTGGTCTCTGAATGGGCAAGGAAGCTTGTCGCGGAGATGCGGCGCGATCCCTTGTTCAGGGACGTGTCCTCCGAGGCGGAGGAAGGCGGCCTGCGGGCGCAGCTCGATGTCGACCGCACCCGCGCCGGCCAGCTCGGCGTCAGCCTCCAGGGCGTCACCGACACGCTGAACGACGCGTTCGCGCAGCGCCAGATCTCGACCATCTACGGCCAGGCCAACCAGTATCGCGTGGTGCTGGAAGCGCTGCCGATGTACCAGCGCGATCCCTCGATCCTGTCAAAACTCTATCTGCCGGGTGGTGCGAGCACCACCGTCGGAGCGCCTAACGCCCAGGTGCCGCTGTCTGCGGTGGCGACGCTGACGCGCACCACGGCGCCGCTCGCGATCTCGCACCAGGCGCAATTCCCTGCGATCTCGCTCAGCTTCAACCTCGCGCCGGGCGCGGCGCTCGGCGATGCCGTCGAGGCGGTGAAGACGATCGAGACCCGCATCGAGATGCCCAACAGCATCGTCGGCGTCTATGCAGGTGACGCCGCCGAATTCGCCAAGGCGCTCGCCGGCCAGCCCTGGCTGCTGCTCGCCGCCGTGATCACGATCTACATCGTGCTCGGCGTGCTCTATGAGAGCTACATCCACCCGATCACCATCCTCTCGACGCTGCCCTCGGCCGGCGTCGGCGCGATCCTGGCGCTGATGCTGTGCGGTCAGGACCTCTCGGTGATCGGCCTGATCGGCATCATCCTGCTGATGGGCATCGTCAAGAAGAACGCGATCATGATGATCGACTTCGCGCTCGACGCGGAGCGCAACCAGGGCATGCCGGCGACCGAAGCGATCGTGCAGGCCTGTCTGCTGCGCTTCCGCCCGATCATGATGACGACGCTGGCGGCGCTGTTCGGCGCGCTGCCGCTCGCGATCGAGAGCGGCACCGGCGCCGAGCTGCGCTTCCCGCTCGGCATCTCCATCATCGGCGGCCTGCTGCTCAGCCAGCTCCTGACGCTCTACACCACCCCCGTGATCTACCTGGCGCTCGACCGCATCAACCGCCGCCTCGAGCGCGCGCTGCCGCCGGTCGAGCCTGGTGGACCGCCGGTCGCGGGTGCTACCGAGGGGATGCAGTGATGGCATCGATCTCGGAGCCCTTCATCCGCCGCCCGGTCGCGACCACGCTGCTGTCGATCGGGCTGTTCCTGCTGGGTGTCGTGGCCTACGAGTTCCTGCCCGTCGCCTCGGTCCCGAACGTCGACTTCCCCGCCATCTTCGTCTCGGCGAGTAGGCCCGGCGCCGATCCTTCCGTGATGGCGGCGACCGTGGCCTCGCCGCTGGAGCGGCGGCTCGGCGAAATCGCCGGCATCAACCAGATTACCTCGACCAGCTCGCTGGGGATGACCAGCATCCAGCTTCAGTTCGACATCGGCCGCAACATCGACAAGGCCGCGCGTGACGTCCAGGCGGCCATCAACGCGTCGCTGGTCGACCTGCCGAGCGACCTGCCGACGCTGCCGCGTTTCCGCAAGGCCAACACGGCCGGCGCTCCCGTCTTCGTGCTGGCGCTCACATCGAAGACGCTATCGGCAAGCGCAATCTACGATGTCGCCGATACCGTGCTGGCGCAGCGCATCTCACAAGTGCCTGGTGTCGGCGACGTGACGGTGAGCGGCGCCGATCAGCCGGCGGTGCGGATCCAGCTCAACCCCGTGGCGCTGTCGAACGCGGGCATTGCCACCGACGACGTGCGGACCGCGATCATCAACGCCAACCCGCTCGGTCCTGTCGGCATCTTCAACGGCGAGCGCCAGAGCGAGACGCTCTCGCTCAATCGGCAGATGCGCACGGCGAAAGAGTTCCGCGACATCGTCATCAAGAGCTCCAACGGCAATTTCGTGCGGCTCGCCGACGTCGCCGACATCGAGGACGGCGTCCGCAACGCGCGCTCGATCGCCTGGTTCAACAAGCAGCCGGCGGTGCTGATCCAGATCACCAAGCAAGGCGATGCCAACGTCATCGACACCGTCGACAGGGTCAAGGCGTTGATCCCCGTGCTGAAGCAATGGATTCCGGCTGGCGTCGATATCTCCACCCTGGTCGATCGTACCAGCACGATCCGCGCCAGCGTGCTGGACATGCAGTGGACGCTGCTGGCGACCGCCATATTGGTGATGGTCGTGGTGTTCGTGTTCCTGCGGCGGCTGACGCCGACGATCGCGGCCGGCATCTCGGTGCCGCTAGCGCTGGCCGGAACCTGCGCCGGCATGTGGGTCGCGGGCTTCTCCATCGACAATCTGTCGCTGATGGCGCTCGCGATCTCGGTCGGCTTCGTTGTCGACGACGCCATCGTCATGATCGAGAACATGTTTCGCAATCTCGAGCATGGCATGCGGCCGTTCCAGGCGGCGCTGGAGGGCGCCCGGCAGATCGGCTTCACCGTGGTCTCGATCAGCCTGTCGCTGATCGCGGCCTTCACGCCGCTGATCTTCATGGACGGCATTGTCGGCCGCCTGCTGCGCGAATTCTCGCTGACGCTCACCTTCGCAATCCTGGTGTCGACGCTGGTGTCGCTCACGGTGACGCCGATGATCTGCGCCCACTATGTCCGGCAAACACCCTCCGGAACCGCGACGCTGTTCGATCGGATCATCGAGGGCTCGCTGTCGCGAATCGTCGCCTTCTACACCCGCACCTTGCGCACGGTGCTGGAATTCCCGCTGCTGACGCTTCTGGTGTTCTTCGCCACCATCGCCCTGACGGTGACGCTCTACATCAAGGTGCCCAAGGGCTATTTCCCGACGGACGATTCCGGCTTCGTCATCGGGGCGACGCGTGCTTCGGCCGACATCTCGTTTCAGTCGATGCTAAGCCTCCAGCAGCGGCTTGCCGACATCGTGATGCAGGATCCGGCTGTGGCCGGCATCGGCTCGACGGTCGGCAGCGGCGGCGGGCCGGGCGGTGCGACCTCCAATCGCGGCACAATGTTCATCAGCCTGAAGCCGCCGGAGGAGCGCGACCACGTCTCGACGCAGCTCGTGATCGACCGGCTGCGGCGCGCTTTGTACCCCGTTCCCGGAATCCGCCTCTTCATGTTCGCGGCCCAGGACGTGCGCGCCGGCGGACGGCAGAGCGATTCCGACTACCAATACACGCTCTCCAGCACCGATCTCGGCCTGTTGCAGCAATGGGCGCCGATCGTGGCCAAACGCATGGAGACAGTCGAGGGGATCACCGACATCTCCAGCGATCGCGATCCCGGCGGGCTTCAGCTGACGCTGAGCATCGATCGCCAGAAGGCGTCGGCGCTTGGCGTCCGCGTCCAGGACATCGACAATGCGCTGAACAACGCATTTTCGCAGCGGCAGATCTCGATCATCTACACCCAGCGTAACCAGTACATGATCGTGCTGGAGATCGACCCGAAATTTCAGGTCGATCCCTCCAATCTCGAGCGCATCTATGTCGCCGGCGCCAACGACGCACAGGTACCGCTGTCGGCCGTGGTGCATGCGACGCGCGGGCTCGCCGCGCTCGCGGTCTATCACTCGCAGTCATTCCCCTCGACCACGGTGTCGTTCAACCTGCTGCCGGACGTGGCGCTTCAGGCCGCCACCCAAAACATCCAGCGTGCGGTCGAGGAGTTGCACATGCCCGAGGGCATCCGCGGCAGCTTTGACGGCAATGCCGGCGATTTCGCCCGGACCAGCGGCCGCCAGCCGCTGCTGATCCTCGGCGCGCTGGTGGCGATGTATATCGTGCTCGGCGTGCTCTATGAGAGCCTCGCCCATCCGCTCACCATCATCTCGACGCTGCCTTCGGCCGGGCTCGGCGCTCTCCTTGCGCTTCAGCTTACAAATACGCCGCTGACGGTGATTGCCTTCGTCGGCATCATCCTGTTGATCGGCATCGTCAAGAAGAACGGCATCATGATGGTCGACTTCGCACTCGACGCCGAGCGCCAGCGCGGCCTGTCCTCGGCGGAGGCGATCTTCGAGGCCTGCCAGGCGCGCTTCCGTCCCATCCTGATGACGACCATGGCGGCGCTGTTCGCCGGCATTCCGCTGGTCGTCGCGACCGGCCCCGGCACGGAGCTGCGGCGCCCGCTCGGCATCACCATCATCGGCGGCCTGTTCGTCTCGCAGATCCTGACGCTCTACACCACGCCCGTAATCTATCTCCTGATCGACCGCCTGCGGCGCCGCTCCGAGCCGCGCCCGCTGACCGCGCCGGCGGAATAGCCGGGTTGTTGAAGCGCCGCTTCAAGCGTATAGCGGCGGCCATGTCGAACCCAGCAGAGACGGCCGCCACAGCGCCCGAGCCGATCCCCGAATGCCCGCATTGCCAGAAGCCGATGCCGCTGTGCATCTGCGACAGCGTCACGCCGATTGCGAACCGCCTTGGGCTCCTGATCCTCCAGCATCCGCAGGAGCAGGACAGGGCGCTCGGCACCGCCCGGCTGACGGCGAGACACTTTCCCAAGGCGACGGTTCGGGTTGGTCTATCCTGGCCGAGCCTTTCCAAGGCGCTGGGCCAGCCTGTCGAAAATGCCGCGCGCTGGGCCGTGCTCTATCTGGGCTCGGCGCGCGCGGCCGATCTCGAGGCCGAAGGCGAGATCCTGGCACTCACCCGCAAGGGCGAGGTCGCGGAGAACCAGCGCGCCATCCTGGGCAAGCTCGAAGGCGTGGTGCTGCTCGACGGCACCTGGAGCCAGGCCAAGGCGCTGTGGTGGCGCAATCCCTGGATGCTGAAATGCCAGCGCGTCATCCTCAACCCGGTGCACCCCTCGCGCTACGGGCGCCTGCGCCGCGAGCCGCGGAAAGACGGACTCTCGACCATCGAGGCCGCCGCGACGGTTCTGGCCGGCCTGGAGCGGCGCGCCGATATCGCCGAGACGCTGCACGCCAGTTTTGAACGGCTGTTAACACGGTATCGCGAGGTTCAGGCTGAGATGCCGGATTTGGCGCCAAAACCGGCACCAAAGGGCCGCCGTCGCGATTTCCGGCGCAAACGAGCCTGACTCCAGCCCATATCATCCGTACGGTCGATTGCCCCGCAAGGACCCGGCGGATAGAGACCCTCGGCCGACAGGTCGCGATCTGCTATCCTGTCGCGGCATTGGAATGCCGGAAGCCGAAAGGGGCGGTCGAATTCATCGCGCAGCGAAGGAGATCCTTGCGCAGGCGGCGCAGTTCGATCGTTGGGGCACGCTCGCCCTGATGGACATCTCGCTGCGCTACCGGCGCACCGTGATCGGTCCGCTCTGGATCACGCTGACGCTGGCGGCGACGATCGCCAGCGTCGGAACGGTCTACGCGGCGTTGTTCAAGCAGGACATCGCCGTCTTCCTGCCGCACTTCGCCGTCGGCCTGATCGTCTGGACCCTGATCGCCACGACGCTCCAGGAGGGCTCCAACATCTTCGTGGCGTCCGGCCACCTGATCAAGGCGGTACCAGCGCCGCTGATCGTGCACGTCTTGCAGATGATCGCGCGCAACGTCCTCATCTTCACGCATCATCTGGTGATCATCGTCCTGCTCTATGCCGTGATGCCATGGCCGCTGCAATGGAGCATGCTGCTCGCGGTGCCCGGCTTTGCGATCCTGCTCGCCGTGCTCCTCGGCGGCTCTGTCGCGCTCGGCATGCTCTGCGCGCGGTTCCGCGACATCGGCTCGGCGATCGTCAGCGGCCTGCAATTCATCTTCTTCCTGACGCCGATCATCTGGACCGAGGATGCCGTGCGCGGCACTGCGTTTCACTGGCTGATACGGGCCAATCCGTTCGCGACGCTGCTCGATCTCGTGCGCAGGCCGCTTCTGTCGCAGCCGACGGATGCCGAGCAATGGCTGCTCGGCTTGGTCTATGCGATCGTTGTCGCCGTCATCGGCCTCGGCTGTTACGCAAGATATCGCCATCGCGTGGCGTATTGGCTGTGAGGCGCGAGATATGACCCCCGCAGCTCATATCGCGCTTCGCAACGTCTCGGTCATCTTTCCGGTGCTGTCGTTTCGCGACCGCTCGCTGCGCAGCCGCTTCGTCAGCGCGGTGACGCTACGCCGGAAGGCTGCGATCGCACACATCGTCAGAGCGTTGAATGACGTCAGTCTCGATATCCGCGCGGGGGACCGCGTTGGTCTCATCGGCGCCAACGGCGCCGGCAAGACCACGCTGCTGCGGGTGCTCGCCGGAATCTATCATCCCACGATGGGTAGCGTCGACGTGCTCGGCCGCTGCCTGTCGCTGTTCGACCTGTCAGCCGGCTTCGACGAGGAGGCCACCGGCTACGAGAACATCATGCGGCGAGGGCTCGTGATCGGCGCGCGACGCGCCGAGATCGACGCGCGGCGCGCGGAGATTGCCGAATTCACCGAGCTCGGCGACCGGCTCGACCTGCCGCTGCGCACCTATTCCAGCGGCATGATGCTGCGGCTGATCTTCGCGGTCGCGACCGCGGTCGAGGGCGAGATCGTGCTGCTCGACGAATGGATCGGCGTCGGCGATCAACAGTTCCGCAACAAGGCGAGGCAGCGGCTCGACGAGATCGTCGCGCGCGCCGGCATCCTGGTGCTGGCCTCGCACGACATCGAGCTCATCAAGAGCACCTGCAACCGCGCGATCCTGCTGGAGGAGGGGCGGATCGCCGCGGCAGGTCCGACCGAGGAGATTCTCGGGCGGTACCTCGCCGGAACGGCAGAGGTAAAGGCCTAGCCGCTCGGGGTTGCCTAAAACCTTGATCCCCTATATTGCTCCGCCCTCGTTGGGGCCACGTGGCGGAGTGGTTACGCGCCGGTCTGCAAAACCGTTTACTCGGGTTCGAGTCCCGACGTGGCCTCCATCGCAAGCCTCTGATTTCACATCACAAATTCGACTTCGGTGCAGGCCCCCGTCAATCGCGCGGATACGGCCTGCCGAGGGGCGCTCACCGGGTTTGCCCGGGGCTTGCCGGAAACCCTCGATTCAGCTCGCTTGGCATAGAGTTCGCATCGCGTCCGGGTGATGCATCCCCGAACAAGCGAGAGCTGGAGAGCACGTGGGCGACGTCGTCCGATTAGTCCCGAAATCTGAGCTGGAGAGGGCCCGCCTCATTCGCGAGGCGCGAGAGATCTATGACAGCATCTTTCCGCCGGCCGCACCCGAACGGGCGTCGCAGCAAGGCGAGGAGCGCGTCAAGACTTGATCGTGGCCGCGCCGGGCCTCGGCGCGGCTTATGTCGACGGGCTCGCAATGCGAGCGCATCCGTTCGCGGCGGCTGCGGCGGTCTCAGCAGGCGGCGTACCAGCCATCCGGAAACGGCAGAATGGGCCAGGCGCCCTCGTTGTCATTGGCGGCCTTGGGCGTCGCGTCGAAGCTCCACGATCGGGGCACGAATTCCTCCTCCGCCGCGGGCGCCAATTCTTCATGGACCATGGCATCCCGGACGACATCCAGCAGCAAGTTGAATTCGGCTTCGCTCATCACACCCTCCGGAACGTCGGATAGCGCAATGTCGCAAAACCGGTTTGTCTCCCAATTGAGCCGATCGTTCGAATTTTATCGATCCGGCGACCATGGCCCGATTGGTTAGCGATTCCTGAAAAATCCCCGCGGGAACTTAGGCGTTCCCGGCCGGCCGCCGGTGTGAAAGAGATCACATTCCCCGCGGTTTATTCCTCGTACTGCTTTGGACACCCGACCGGCCAGCGCCGGCCGGGGCAAGGCAGACAGGAGACTTGGTCATGAAGGCGAGGTTCTTGCGGTTTGCGGGCATGAAAAGCCGGGCGCGTCGCGCTTCGACGCTCGGGCTGTTCCTGACGCTCTTTGCCTCCACCGCCCATGCACAGGGAACATCGGAGCAGCGCCGGGTCTGCACGCCCGACGTCTACCGGCTCTGCGCCGGCGAGATCCCCAACGTCCGCGCCATCACGGCGTGCCTGCGGCGCAACCGGGCCAGCCTGAGCGAAGCCTGTCGCTCAGTGTTCGATCAGGCCGGCGGGTAGGCCCTGTGGGTTTGTGCGCAGCAAGTGGCTGGCAGCTGTTTGCGAATCCGCTGTAGCCGGCCTGTGGATATGCTGCGGACAGGCTGTTGATAGAGGGCGGCGTGCTCGCGGACGCGGGCGCCAGGATCTATCTTCCAGGCGTCACGTCTCTGTCAAATAAACCGACCGAATGATTCGCCAATCGTGCAGATCATGGCAAACATCGAAATGATGTGGTTCTGCCGAATTCGGAATCCTGGATCGTAGCTGTCCCACGCCTGCGAACAGATTTTGTGCAGCGGGCTGCCCAATTCACAGGCCAACCCCATCCAATTTTTTGTACGCCCGCGGACAAGCTTTCCCGTCCGCCTTCCTCCTAGGCTAGCTCCCGAGTTTTGGAACATGGCAGGCGCCATGACAATTCGAAGGAGCTGGACATGGACAGACGGGTTTTGCCCCAGGCACGGCGGGGGACGGCGCGCGCATCGTTGCCATGGCGCAAGGTCGCGCTCGGCGCCGCCATCGCTTTCGGCATGGTCGCCGCTGCACCGTTGAGCGCGCAGGCGGCACCTGCGGCCTGCGCCGCGCTCCTGGAAAAATATCCGGACTGGAAGGGCAAGACGCTCGTCAACGCCATCAACCCGCACACGCCGGGCTACGAGACGATCGATCCGAAGGATCCCAGCAAATATATCGGCTTCGACATCGATCTCGGCGAAGCCATCGGCGAATGCCTCGGCTTCAAGCTGACCTACAAGCCGGTGACGTTCGCGGCACTGCTGACCACGCTCGCCGCGGGACAAGCCGACATCGTCATCTCCGACATCTACGCCACCAAGGAGCGCGCCAAGGCCGCCGACTTCATCACCTATTCGAAGGTGTTCGACGGCGTGCTGGTCGCCAAAGGCAATCCCAAGGGCATCAACGGCATCAACATGTCGATGTGCGGCGCGGCTGCCGCCGAAAACACCGGCTATGTCGAGGTGCCCCTGATCCAGGCGCTGATGCCCGAGTGCAAGAAGGCCGGCAAGCCCGAGCCGACCGTCCAGCTCTATGACAACAACGCCAACTGCATCCAGGCGATCCTCGCCGGCCGCGCCGACACCTATGTCAACGACGTCAACACCGTCGACAGCGCGGTGAAGGCCTATCCGGACAAGCTGGAGAAGGCGACCGCGGTGACGATCCCGTATTCGGTCGGCATCGCCGTGCCGAAGGACAAGCCGAAATTCCGCGACGCCGTGCTTGCCGCGCTGATCGAGGTGCAGAAGGCCGGAACGCACATGGCGCTCCTGAAGAAGTGGGAGCTCGATGTGAACAATTTCAAGGAGCCGGACATCCTGACGGCTGACTGATGTCTCTGTTCCTCCACTACTTGAGCATGCCGTATCTGCTCGAGGGCATCGAGCTCACCCTTGAGGTGACTGCCCTCGGGCTCGGCGGCGGATTGATCCTCGGATTGATCCTGGCCGGCATGCAGCTCAGCCGCTTCTGGGTGCTGGCTGCGATTGCACGGGGCTACACCGTGATCTTCCGCGGCACGCCGCTGATCCTGCAAATGGTGTTCGCCTACGACGCGCTGCCGCATATCGGCATCAAGCTGCCGGCGGTTCTTGCCGCCGGCCTGGCGCTCGCCTGCAACGAGGCGCCGTTCATTGCGGAGATGCTGCGCGCCGGCGTGCTCGGCGTCGATCGCGGGCAGGTGACGGCGGGCCAGGCACTCGGCATGACCCCATCGGTTCTGATGCGCCGCGTAATCGCGCCGCAGGCGATCCGCACCATGATTCCGGCCTTCGGCAACGAGGCCGTCAGCGCGCTGAAGAATTCCTCGCTCGCTTCCGTGGTCGCGGTCCAGGAACTGACGCTGCGCTCGACCCAGCTGGCGTCCTCGACCTTCGATTTCTTCTCGATCTTCTTTGCCTCGGGCCTCCTGTACCTCGTGCTGACCTTTGCCATCAGCGTCATCCAGCTGTTCGTCGAACGGCTGCTTGATCTCGACCGCGTTAAGGGCCGTCAGCGCAAGCTTGCCGACTATCTGCCCTGGCGCCGCGTCGATCTCGGCACCAAGCTTGAGCTCGCCGAAGCTACGGCCAATGACCCCGAGGCGGCACAACCGGAGCTCACCGACACACCGCCGCTGGCCCTGACCCGCGAAGAGCGCACGCGGCGCGCGGCGACGATCGCGCGCAACAACATCGCCGTCGAGACCAAGGACCTCACCAAGAACTACGGCGCGCAAAAGGTCCTCGGAGGCCTCGATCTCACTGTTCGCATCGGCGAGGTGGTCGCGCTGCTCGGTCCCAGCGGCTCCGGCAAGAGCACGCTGCTCCGCTGCATCAATCATCTCGAAAGCTGGGACGGAGGCATCGTTCGCGTCGGCGGCCGCCGCCTCGGTTTTGATGACGACGGCAAGCTGCTGTCACCGCGGGCGATCGCCAACGAACGGGCCACCGTCGGCGTCGGCATGGTGTTCCAGCAGTTCAACCTGTTTGCCCATCTCTCGGCCAAGGAAAACATCGCCGGTCCCTTGCGCTGGGTCCATGGCATGACCAGGATCGATGCCGACCGCCGCGCCGCCGAGTTGCTCGACCGCGTCGGGCTGTCGCATCGCGCCGACGCGCTGCCGCGGCATCTCTCCGGCGGTCAGCAGCAGCGCGTGGCTATTGCGCGCGCGCTAGCGCCGAATCCGAGCGTGCTGTTGCTCGACGAGCCGACCTCCGCGCTCGATCCCGAACTGGTCAACGAGGTGCTGGAGGTGATCCGGCGCCTCGCCATCGACGACGGCCTCACCATGATCATCTCGACGCACCAGATCCGGTTTGCGGATGAAGTCGCCGACCGCGTCGCTTTCCTGAGCGCCGGTGCGATCATCGAGGAGGGGCCCGCGCATGAGGTTCTCTCCAACCCGCGCAATCCGCTGACGGCGCGTTTCCTCAGCGTGATGGAAGCCGACAAGACTCCGGAGGCGGTGCGATGAGCGCTGCGTCCGCAGGTTCAAGACCGCGTTCCCTTAAGAGGCCAAGTTAAAAGAGACCAAGTCAGAAGAGACCACGTCATGAAGCATTTTTCGTTGCCGGTTTCGCCGAAAACCGTCCACTGGGGTTATTTCTCGAAGAAGGTCGCGCCGGCCCTGACGCTGCGCTCCGGAGATCGCGCCACCATCGAGACGCTGACCCACCATGCCAATGACGATTACGAACGCATGATCGCGGGCGATCCCGGCGCCGAGAGTGTGTTCCAGTGGACGCGCGAGCACAAGGCGGTGGCGCGCCGTGGCTCGGGTCCGGTCGAAGGCCCCTTCATCCGTGGCGCAGGCGAGGGGATCGGCGTGCATCTGTTGACCGGACCGGTGGCGATCGAAGGGGCCGAGCCCGGCGACATTCTGGAGGTGCGAATCCTCGACGTCCGGCCGCGGCCGAGCTGCAGCGCCTGCCATGCCGGCCGCTGCTTCGGCTCCAACGTCGCGGCGAACTGGGGCTTTCACTATCACGATCTGATCGAGGAGCCGAAGCCGCGCGAGGTCGTCACCATCTTCGAGCTCGACACCTCGGGCGAGCCCTATGCGAAGGCCGTCTATAATTACGTGTGGGCGCCGCAGACCGATCCCGATGGCATCGTGCATCCGACCATCGACTATCCCGGCGTGCGCGTCGACCACGCCACCATCAAGAAGCGCGAGAACATCCTGGCAAGCGTGAAAGTGCCAGCGCGCCTGCATTTCGGCACCATGGGGCTCGCACCATCCGAGGCCGACTTCGTCAGCTCGATCCCCCCCAGCTACACCGGCGGCAACATCGACGATTGGCGCATCGGCAAGGGCGCACGGATGTTCTATCCGGTCGCCGTCCCCGGCGCCTATTTCTCGGTCGGCGATCCCCACGCCGCGCAAGGTGACAGCGAGCTCGGCGGCACCGCGATCGAGACCTCGCTCACCGGCGAGTTCGAATTCATCCTGCACAAGAAGGCCGATCTCGCCGGCACCAGCCTCGAAGGCCTCGACCATCCGATGCTGGAGACCGATCAGGCCTGGTCGTTCTACGGCTTCACCTATCCGAACTATCTCGCCGCGCTCGGCGCCGACGCACAAACCGAGATTGCCAATCACTCAAGTCTCGACCGAGCGATGCGCGATGCGTTCCGCAAGCTCCGGCGGTTCCTGATGACCGTGCATCGCCTGAGCGAGGACGAGGCGATCTCGCTGCTGTCGGTCGGCGCCGATTTCGGCGTCACCCAGGTGGTCGACGCCAATTGGGGCGTCCACGGCACGATCCGCAAGAACATCTTCCGGTGTGACTAATGCGTTGAACGGCAGTCTTTTTTCGGGATGAGAGGGTGAGCAGAGATCGTCATTTGCGACCCGTCGCCGCGACGGATGACCGCGTGCGTCTGGCACAGAGGTTGCTTCGATCGACCGCAATCTGGGTCGATCCGATGAGCTTCCGGCCGTTCACGAGCGAGTCCTACGCGCAAGACGACCGCCCCGAAGCCTGGCGGGACGTGCTGGCTGCCGTCGGCCTGCAACCCGTCGGCGGCCATTCCTTCCTCGATGGGCACGCAACGGCGTCGCATCGCCACGCCTCGGGCGTCGCGATGACACGCATGGCCGCGGGCGCGCAGAGCGTCGGTCCGCTCACGAAATCGCATGAAGACCTTCCGATCGCGCTAATGCCGGTCGAGGACGGCATGGTGCTGAGGAGCGCCGGCGGCCATCGCATCGTCCCCGTCGGCCATCTCGTGCTGCTGCCGCGGAGCAGGGACTGGAGCATCGTGTTCCAGCGCGACATGCGCGCGATCGTGCTGTCGGTGACCTCGGAGGCATTACACGGCCGCCTCTCGGGCAAGCCGCGGCTCGGCGAGCCGCGCGTCGTTCCGCCCAGTGGTTTCGCAGATGTGTTCGCGCGCCTGCTCGACGCTACCGCGCGCACGCTCGATAACTTGAGCGATGCCGAATGGAATTCGGTCGCGCAAAGTCTCGTCGATCTGCTTCTGACGCTCGCGCATCAACTGGCGGCCTCGACGTCCGATGCCGGATCGAGCGCGACGCAGGCCGCACTTCTGCACCGGATCTGTCAGACCATCGAGCGCCGGCTCGACGATCCCGAGCTGGTGCCGGCGCGGGTCGCGCAGGCCGAGGGGATTTCCGAGCGTTACTTGCAAAAGCTGTTCGAGACGGTCGGCGACAATTTTACCCACTACGTCCGCGAACGTCGGCTCCAGCGCGCCTGGGCCGACCTGTCCAACCCCACGGAAGCGCATCGCTCGATCTCGGAGATCGCCTACGCCTATGGTTTTGGCGACTCCGCGCATTTCAGCCGCGCCTTCCGCCACCGCTTCGGACTGCCGCCGCGCGAGTTTCGCCAGCAGGAGGCGGAGCGGGCGATGTCGCAGCACGGGATCACCGGTCAGCGCGGCTGGCCGCAGGACGCGCTGGCGCAACTCCGGGCGCATCAGGCGGGTGCGGAGGCGCGCAGCAATGTCTCCCGCGCTGACGCCGATGAGCCGAGAACGGCGGGACGCAAGCACCATCATCTTCCGATCGAGGCCAACCGTGTTCATTGGGGGTATTTCAGCCGCTCGCTGTCGCCGCAGCTCGAGATCACCTCCGGCGACACCATCACCATCGAAACGCTGACGCAGCATGCCTCTGACGATTCTGAGCTGATGATCGCGGGCGATGCCGCCGCCGAAAGCGTGTTCGGCTGGACCCGCGAGAAGAAGAACGTGGACCGCCGCGGCGCCGGCCCGATGGACGCCAGCGTGTTCGGTCGCGGCGCCGGCGAGGGGTTTGGCGTGCACATCTGCACGGGGCCCGTGGCGGTGAAGGACGCCCAGCCCGGCGACGTGCTGGAAGTGCGGATCCTCGACATCGTGCCGCGCGCAAGCCGGCATCCGAAACATTCAGGCCGCGTGTTCGGCTCCTCGGTAGCGGCCTGGTGGGGCTATCATTACGACGAGTTCCTTTCAGGACCGAAGCCGCGCGAGGTCGTGACGATCTACGAGATATTCGACGGCGCCGACGCGCCGCATGCCCGCGCGCTCTATTCCTACCGCTGGGAGCCGCAGACCGATCCCTTCGGCGTCGTACACATGACCTACGACTATCCCGGCGTTCCCGTCGCGCCCGGCACGGTGAAGCGCCGCCATGCCGTGCTCGACGGCATCCGCATTCCCCTGCGTCCGCATTTCGGTGTGATCGCGGTGGCGCCGCGCGAGGTCGATTTCATCGACTCCGTGCCGCCGTCCTATTTCGGCGGCAATCTCGACAATTGGCGGCTGGGGAAGGGGGCCGCTGTCTATCTTCCGGTCTCCGTCCCCGGCGCATTGCTCTCGGTCGGCGATCCCCATGCGGCGCAGGGTGACGGCGAGTTGAGCGGCACCGCGATCGAATGCTCGATGACCGGGACCTTCGAGGTGATCCTGCACAAGAAGGCCGACCTCGCCGGCCAGCCCTTCGCCGATCTCTCTTATCCCCTGATCGAAACAGCGACCGACTGGGTGCTGACCGGCTTCAGCCATCCCAACTACCTCGCCGAGTTCGGAGCGCAGGGCCAGAGCGAGGTCTACGCAAAGTCTTCGCTCGACCTCGCCATGAAGGACGCTTTCCGCAAGATGCGGCGCTTCCTGATGAACGTCAAAGGACTGAGTGAGGACGAAGCGATCGCGCTGATGTCGGCAGCCGTTGATTTCGGCGTCACCCAGGTGGTCGATGGCAATTGGGGCGTGCACGCGATTATCAGCAAGCGTCTGTTTCAGGACGCGCCTTAAAACCAAGGATAACCGAAGTGAAATTCCACATGATCAGCGGCGGACCGAAGCCGGTCGCGCCCTTCAGCCACGCGGTCGAGACCGACGGTTTTGTTTTCGTCACCGGTCAGATGCCGGATACGCCGCAGACGCCGGGCGTGCTGCCCGAGGGTATCGTCGCACAGACAAACGCGGTGATGGAGAACCTGAAGGTGGTTCTCAGAGGTCTCGATCTCGGCCTCGAGCACGTCGTGATGGCACGCGTGTATCTGACGCGCTTCAAGGAAGACTACGCGCTGATGAATGAGACCTACCGCACGTTCTTCGCACCCGGCCGGCTCCCGGCCCGCACCTGTGTCGGTGTCACCGGGCTCGCTTATGACGCGCTGATCGAAATCGATCTGGTGTGCCGGCGGCCGTGAGAGCGGCGCCTGCCTGCGACCGCCGCGGAGAAACCAAACGTCGCCGATCTATGAATGCCCGTTCATTGCTGCGGAGAATTCGAATCGGTATGAACTGCCCGTGCGCGTCTCGCGTCGCGCACGGCTCTGGAGTGCGGGCCGATCGCGTGTTGAACCTTTCGATCTCGCTCCGGACGGATCTCTGAGGCAACGCCATCGGTTGCCGCGGCATCTGCGCGGATCGACGTCAGGGGCCGGAAGCTGTTTCGATCGAAGGATTTCAAATGAAGTATTTTCTGTCTGCACTGATCGCCATCGGTCTATCCATTGCCGCCGCGCCGTCGTTCGCGGCCGATGCCCGCAATGTCTCCGTCATCAACGAAACCGGCTATGCCATCAAATTCCTCGGCTTCAACGCACCGGATGATGGCATGGACGAATGGGACAACGAGCTCGACAAGGTGCTCCAGAACCAGGCGACTACCTAATATCGAGTTCGACGATGACGATGAGGGCTGCGTCTGGAACATCCGCGTCGACTGGCAGAACTACGACGAGTCGGTCCTTTGGAAGAACGTCAACCTCTGCAAGTTCAACGCGCTGAGGCTGCGCTACGACTCCGGCACCAAGACCACGTCCTTCATCGCCGAGTAGTTTGTCCTTGATGGCCGGGAGGAGGGGCCGCACAGGCCCTTCCTCGACGCGTTGCGGAAGATGACGAATTCGTCCTTTGCAAGCGCAAGCGGCTTTGTTATACGCAGCCGCGCGCGAACGTCGGTTCGCCCTTTCCTCGGTAGCTCAGCGGTAGAGCATCCGACTGTTAATCGGATGGTCGCTGGTTCGAATCCAGCCCGGGGAGCCAAATTTCACCGCTATTTCAGTAGGTTGTTGCCGCATCCTGACACGATGTGTGATGCCGCTTGAGCGGTTTCTGAGCAGCGCCCAATGCCGAATCCAGTGCGGAATCGCGTTCAAGCAGACGTGTGTGGTGGCGCCATCGCGCCATGAGGCCGGCGCCAAATCGACTCAATTCAAATCAAGCTTCGGGATGCCGGGCCTTACGGAGCTGATTCCCATGCCAGACATCCACGTCGACCGTTCCCAGATGGCTCCCTCGATTCTGCCGTCCGACATTCCCGAGCTCAGCGACGATGAATGCCTCGCGCGCCTTGTGCGTGCCGTCGAGGCACCCGATTCGGCACGGCTGGACGAAGTCGCAGCACTGATCGGCCGCCTCGCGGTCGCGATCGAATAGCCGTGTAAACCCCTGATGCGGTGAGTGCGCAGCCCCGGTCCTAGGGGCCGCCGGCCATGTTGCGTTTTCGCCGGGCATGTTCCAAAGATGCCGCCAATTCGTCCGCGGCATCGTCCGCATTCCAGGGTCTGCAAATGTCCGGTTTCTCGATCGCGCGCCAAAAAATGGTCGATGGCCAGGTGCGCACTACTGATGTCACCGATCGCCGCATTCTCGATGGCATGCTCACGGTTCCGCGCGAGGCTTTCGTGCCGGCGACCAGGCAGGCCTTGGCCTATCTCGACCTCGATCTTGACGTAAGCGAGGGGGCCGCCAAGCGGTTCCTGATCAAGCCGGCCCTGACCGGCAAGCTGCTCCAGGCCGCAGAGATCGGCGAGGGCGACAACGTGCTGGTCGTCGGCTGCGCCACGGGCTATCTCGCCGCGCTGGTAGCCAGGCTTGCGCACCAGGTCACCGCGACCGAATGCGATTCGGCGCTGGCCGCGAAGGCCAGGGATGCTTTCGCCAGCCTTGGGCTCGCCAACGTCGCGTGCAAGGCGGCGGCCTGCACCGAGGGGTATCCCGCTGCTGGTCCCTATGACGTGATCGTCCTCAACGGCGCTGCCGAGGTGACGCCGGAAGGGCTGCTCGGGCAGCTTAGGGAGGGCGGGCGTCTGGTCGGGGTCTCTGCCGAATCCAACCCGCCGCGGGCCATGATCGTGACCCGCACCCACGGCGAATTCGGCCATCGGGCGCTGTTCGATGCCGCAGCCCCGGTCCTTCCCGGGCTGGAACAGGCCGCTGCCTTCGTCTTCTGACGGCTTGGAGCCCGTTAAAATCCCGTTCTGAATCAGAAGTGTGGCCGGGATGCTGCACGTGAAGAGTTTCCACCATTAACTACCCTCAGGTAGTTCCGTTGCGCTTGACCGCGTCCTATGTTGCCCCGGGGCAACGACTCCACTCGGATACGGTAACCAGGCTCGCGGGCACGAGTCTGGCGTGAGAATGAACGGAATTTTTGGGATGCATGGGGTGAAGCTCTTCACCGGAGCGGCGGTTTCGGTCCTGCTGCTGGCGCTTGCCGGGCCGACGCCTGCCTTGGCGGACACCATCGAGGCTGCGTTGGTGCGCGCCTATCAGAACAATCCGCAGCTCAACGCGCAGCGCGCCCAAGTGCGCTCGACTGACGAAAACGTACCGCAGGCGTTGTCGGGCTATCGCCCCAGGGTCGCGGTAACGGCGAGCGCCGGCTACCAATACACGGATTTCCAAAGCGGCCCGGGCAGCTCACCGGTTCACGGCACGGGCGTGCCGCGCAGTGCGGGCATGACGATTTCCCAGACGTTGTTCAACGGCAACCAGACCGCCAACCGGACGCGTGCCGCCGAGAGCCAGGTCTCGGGCGCCCGCGAGGCGCTGCGCGTGCTTGACCAGAGCCTGCTGCTCCAGGCCGCCACGGCCTACATGGATTATCTGCGCGACTCCGCGACGCTCGAAGTCCAGCGCAGCAACGTGCGCGTGCTCGAGCAGACGCTGAAGCAGACGCGTGATCGCTTCAACGTCGGCGAAGTGACGCGTACGGACGTCGCCCAGTCCGAAGCACAGTTGGCGGCCGGCAGGACGCAGGCGCTGACCGCCGAATCGAACCTGACCACCACTCGCGCGAACTTCCGCCGCATCATCGGCAATGACCCGGTCAATCTCGCGCCGGGCTCGCCAGTCGATCGCTTCCTTCCGCCGACGCTGCCATCCGCCGTCGATCTCGCGCTGGTCGAGAACCCCAACGTTACGGCCGGCATGTTCGGCATCGACGTCAACTACCTTCAGGTCAAGGTCAACGAGGGCGCTCTGCTGCCGACGATCTCCCTGCAGGCGGCCGTCACCCAATCCTACGAACAATCTTTGATTCAGGCCCGCTCGTTCGGTGCGTCCGCTGTCGCTCAGGCCTCGGTGCCGCTTTATCAGGGCGGTGCTGAATACTCGCTGATCCGGCAGTCCAAGGAAAACCTCGCGCAGCAGCGCCTCAACCTCGAGACGACGCGCGACCAGGCCCGCGCCACCGTTGTGCAGGCGTGGGGACAGTTGCAGGCCGGCAAGGCGCAGGTGCAGTCCGCGCAGGCGCAGGTCACGGCCTCCGAGATCGCACTGAACGGCGTGCGCGAAGAGGCCAAGGCCGGACAGCGCACCACTCTCGACGTGCTCAACGCGCAGCAGGCGCTGGTCAACGCGCGCGTCGCGCTGGTCACCGCGCAGCACGACCGCGTGGTTGCATCCTATTCCGTGCTCAGTGCGGTCGGCCGTCTCGCGCCGCAGGTGCTCGGCCTTTCGACCACGGTCTATGATCCCAGCGTGCACTACCAGCAGGTTCGCGATAGCTGGGCCGGCGTGCGTGCGCCTGACGGACGCTGATCGCTGCAATCAGGTCGGCCTCGCGAATAGCTCAGGCCGACCGGCGGTTTGCTTGCAATCGTCAAATTCCCTGACATAGCCTTGCCAAGAAGTTGCGGGTCGATTCGCCCGCATCCGATGTCGTTTGCGTAAAGCTTGGGTGCCGGAGGTAGGGCGCACGGCCGTACGTTGAGCCGTGATCTGGGGACAAGTCTGGCTGTCACGACGAAAATGTCGGGCCGCCGGTCCGGAACCGGCCAATCCCGGCGTGCTTGGTGTAAAATAACGCATGCGAGGGCGTTGAGGATGTGGAGTCGGAGATGACGCAGCCTGCAAAGGTCACAGAACCCTCGATGGAGGAGATTCTGGCCTCGATCCGGCGCATCATTGCCGACGACGAGGCCAAGCCACCGCCGGCCGATGCCGCGAAGCCAGCGCCTGCGCCCGCAGCGCCTGCACCAAAGCAGCAGGCGCAGGCGATGAACGACATCCCGCCATCGAAGGTTTCGCCGCCTGCGAAGCCCGCTGCCGAGAAACCTGCGCCACCGCCAGCTCCCAAGCCGGCGCCGCCTCCGGCCCCTGCGGCCGTCGAGTCCAACAACCAGGACGATATCGACGCGCTGCTGGCCGGCCTCGATGGGGCCACCGCCGCACCCGAGATGCGGGGGCCCGAACCGGAGCCGGAACCCGAAGCAGATGTTCTCGAGCTGACCGACGAGATGGCGGTCGAGGTTCCCGAGCCGACGCCGGCTCCGCCGCCGCCGAGCTTTCGCCGGGTCGAGCCGCGCGACGATCTCGAATTCGCCGAATCTGCGCCTCCACCCCGTCCCGCGCCGCCGCCGTCATACGTCCCGGTGGACTTCGATGCCCCGCCGTTGCCACCGCAGCAGCCGATCCTGGCGCAAACGACGGTCTCGGCGGTCGAATCCGCCTTCAACTCCCTGGCCCACACGGTGCTCAGCAGCAATGCGCGGACACTGGAGGACCTGGTCAAGGAGATGCTGCGCCCGATGCTCAAGTCCTGGCTCGACGACAACCTGCCGGGGCTCGTTGAACGCATCGTGAAGGCCGAAATCGAGCGGGTCTCGCGCGGCGGCCGCTGAGGCGGGCCGCACGGCCCCGATAACGCCCCGCTTTCGCGCTCTGTTCGACCGGCTGACCGAGCCGGAAAGCCCGTTTCGTCGCCGAGCTTTCCGTTGACGTTTTCGTTGACTTGGACCCCGCGCGCGGCTTTCTACCAGCCCCATGATCGAGAAAAATTACCAGCCCGCCGATATCGAATCCCGCATGTCCGTCGTCTGGGAGGACAGCCTTGCCTTCAAGGCCGGCCGCCCTGACCGCCGCGACGCCGTGCCTTTCACCATCGTGATCCCGCCGCCGAACGTGACGGGATCGCTGCATATGGGGCACGCCCTCAACAACACGCTCCAGGACATCCTGTGCCGGTTCGAGCGGATGCGTGGCCGCGACGTGCTGTGGCAGCCCGGCACCGACCATGCCGGCATCGCCACCCAGATGGTGGTCGAGCGGCAGTTGATGGAACGCCAGCAGCCCGGCCGCCGCGAGATGGGCCGCGAGAAGTTTCTGGAGCGGGTCTGGCAGTGGAAGGCCGAGAGCGGCGACACCATCATCAACCAGCTCAAGCGGCTCGGCGCCTCCTGCGACTGGTCGCGCGAGCGCTTCACCATGGACGAGGGCCTGTCCAAGGCCGTCGTCAAGGTGTTCGTCGAGCTGCACCGCGACGGCCTGATCTACAAGGACAAGCGGCTGGTGAACTGGGACACCAAGCTGCTTACCGCGATCTCCGATCTCGAGGTGCAGCAGACCGAGGTCAAGGGCAGCCTCTGGTATCTGCGCTATCCGATCGAGGGCAAGACGTTCAGCCCGGACGATCCCTCGAGCTTCATCGTCGTCGCCACCACGCGCCCGGAGACCATGCTCGGCGATACCGGCGTGGCGGTGCATCCCGACGACGAGCGCTATCAGAAGCTCGTCGGCAAGCACGTGATCCTGCCGCTGGTCGGCCGCAAGGTGCAGATCGTCGCCGATGACTATTCCGATCCGGAAAAGGGCTCGGGTGCAGTCAAGGTGACCCCGGCGCATGACTTCAACGATTTCGAGGTCGGCAAGCGCCGCGGCCTGCGCCAGATCAGTGTGCTCGACAAGGAAGGTTGTCTGGATCTCCTCGATAACGAGGATTATCTGCGCGAGCTGCCGGAAGGCGCCTCGCAGTTTGCCGAAGAATTTCACAAGGTCGATCGCTTCGCCGCGCGCAAGCGCATCGTCGAGCGGCTGGAGACGTTTGGCTTCGTCGAGCGGATCGAACCGCACACCCACATGGTGCCGCATGGCGACCGCTCCGGCACCGTGATCGAGCCCTATCTCACCGACCAATGGTATGTCGACGCCAGGACGCTGGCCAAGCCGGCGATCGCGGCGGTGCGCTCCGGCGAGACCACCTTCGTGCCGAAGAACTGGGAAAAGACCTATTTCGAGTGGATGGAGAACATCCAACCCTGGTGCATCTCGCGCCAGCTCTGGTGGGGCCACCAGATCCCGGCCTGGTACGGTCCGGACGGCAAGGTCTTCGTCGCCGAGACCGAGGAGGAGGCCGTCAGCCACGCACTCGGCTATTATGTCGAGCAGGAGGTGATCACGGTCGAGCAGGGCCGCGAGATGGCGCTCGACCGCAACAAGCGTGAAGGCTTCATCACCCGCGACGAGGACGTGCTCGACACCTGGTTCTCCTCGGCACTGTGGCCGTTCTCGACACTGGGCTGGCCTGACGATACGCCGGAGGTGCAGCGCTACTATCCGACCAATGCGCTGGTCACCGGCTTCGACATCATTTTCTTCTGGGTTGCCCGGATGATGATGATGGGCCTGCACTTCATGAAGGAAGTCCCGTTCTCGACGATCTACATCCACGCCCTCGTCCGCGACGAGAAGGGCGCCAAAATGTCGAAGTCGAAGGGCAACGTCATCGATCCCCTGCACCTGATCGACGAATACGGCGCGGACGCGCTGCGTTTCACGCTGGCCGCGATGGCGGCGCAGGGGCGCGACATCAAGCTCGCCACCAGCCGCGTCGAGGGCTATCGCAATTTCGCGACGAAACTCTGGAACGCCTGCCGGTTCGCCGAGATGAACCACTGCGCGGTGCCCGATGGCTTCGAGCCGGCGAAGGCAAAGGAGACGCTGAACCGCTGGATCGCGCATGAGAGCGCGCACACCACGCGCGAGGTGACGGAGGCGATCGAAGCCTACCGTTTCAATGACGCCGCCGGTGCGATCTACCGCTTCGTCTGGAACGTCTATTGCGACTGGTATGTCGAGCTCGCAAAGCCCGTGCTGCTCGGCCCGGACGGACCAGCCAAGGCCGAAACCCGTGCCATGGTCGCCTGGGCCCGCGACGAGATTTTGAAACTTTTGCACCCCTTCATGCCCTTCCTCACCGAGGAGCTGTGGGAGGTGACGGCCAAGCGCGACGGCCTGCTCGCGCTGGCGCCATGGCCGCTGAAGCCGGCCGGGCCGACGCCGGAGCAGCTTGCGATGCTTGCGGCGACGACGGGACCGACCGACCCGCTCGTCTCTCCGGCGTGGGTGCTCCCGATCTTCGACCATTCCGACTTCACGGATCCCAAGGCTGAAGCCGAGATCGGCTGGGTGATCGACCTCGTCACGCAGATCCGCTCGATCCGCGCCGAGATGAACATCCCGCCGGCGACGCTGACGGCACTGGTGCTCGCGGGCGCCTCGGCCGAGACGAAGGAGCGCGCGCCGCGCTGGACCGAAATCATCAAGCGCATGGCGCGGCTGTCGGACATCTCCTTCGTCGAGCGCGCGCCTGACGGGGCGGTTCAGCTCCTGGTGCGCGGCGAGGTCGCCGCGCTGCCGCTGAAGGGCGTGATCGATGTCGCCGCCGAGCGCGCGCGCCTCGACAAGGAGATCGCGAAGGCCGACGCCGACATCAAGCGCGCCGAATCCAAGCTGGCGAACGAGAAATTCGTCGCCAATGCGGCCGAAGAGGTCGTCGAGGAGGAACGCGAAAAGCGCGAGGCGGCGCTGGCGCGCAAGGCAAAGCTGCTGGAAGCGATCGAGCGGTTGAAGCAGGCGTCTTGAGGTGACTGTCATTCCGGGGCGCGTCGAAGACGCGAGCCCGGAATCTCGAGATTTTCAGGTGCGCAATGGTGCACCGTAGTTCGGCTCTACGAGCCGCCCCGAAATGACGCTCACTTCGGAAACGGTTTGCTCAAAAACTTCGAGCCCTGGACGCCATAGCGCCAGGGCAGCTCCACCGCCTTGGTGAGGCCGATCCGGATGCCGGTTGCCACCTCCACGTCGTCGGTCCGCGCATGAAGCGCGATCGGGGGCCGGTCCAGCGGCAGGGCGTTATGCGCGATGGTGATGCCGAGCGCTTCTGTCAGCTTGCCCGGGCCCGAGCACAGCGCGTGCACGTCGACCGCATGGCGGCGGCGGCGCATCGCGGCGATGCCATGGGTCGGCTGCAGCGCGCGGATCAGGACGGCGCTGGCCGAGCCTTCCTCCTCGCAGACGAAGTTCACGCACCAGTGGATGCCGTAGGAGCGGTAGACATAGGCGAACCCGGGCGGGCCGAACATCACCTGGTTCCGCGGCGTCGACCCGCGATAGGAGTGCGCCGCCGGCTCGGTATGATGATAGGCCTCGACCTCGACGATGATCCCACCGACATCGTCGACCAGCATGGTCGCGCCGATCAGGTCGGGAGCGACCTCATGGACGCTGCGCGCGAAAAAGGCACGTTTGAGCACCTTGCCGAGGCGCGGTGTGGAGACGTTCAATCTTGATGCTTTTCTTGGAGCCATTCGAGGTGAGAATCGCCGGAGAACGGAGCAGGATATTCCCCATATCTGCCATGTCCCCTGAAGCAGGGCGAGCCGGGTTGCGATGCCCGGCGAGACCGACTAGGTAGGACCTGAACGGACCGGACACCCCATGGTCGTTATTGTCGATACCATCTCGAACCCGTTGCGCCCGCGCCACCCCGAAAAGGTGAACCGGCCCGATTCCGCTTCGCCGCCGAAGCCGGACTGGATCCGCGTGCGGGCGCCCAACACCCGCGGCTATGCCGACACCCGCAACATCGTGCGCGCCAACGGCCTGCACACGGTGTGCGAGGAGGCGGGCTGCCCGAACATTGGCGAGTGCTGGGACAAGAAACACGCGACCTTCATGATCATGGGGGACACCTGCACCCGCGCCTGCGCGTTCTGCAACGTCAAGACCGGCATGCCCAATGCGCTGGACGCGGCTGAGCCGCAGAACGTCGCCGAGGCCGTGGCCAAGCTGGGGCTGGCGCATGTGGTCATCACGTCCGTCGACCGCGATGATCTTGCCGATGGCGGCGCCGAACATTTTGCCCAGACCATCCGTGCGATCCGGGCCGCGTGCCCCACGACCACGATCGAGATCCTGACGCCCGACTTCCTGCGCAAGGACGGAGCGCTGGAGGTCGTCGTCGCGGCGAAGCCCGACGTCTTCAACCACAATCTCGAGACCGTGCCGTCGCGCTATCTCACCGTGCGGCCCGGCGCGCGCTACTTCCATTCGATCCGCCTGTTGCAGCGGGTCAAGGAGCTCGATCCCGCCATCTTCACCAAGTCCGGCATCATGGTCGGCCTCGGCGAGGAACGTCACGAGGTGCAGCAGGTGATGGACGATCTGCGCTCGGGAGACGTCGACTTCCTGACCATCGGCCAGTATCTCCAGCCGACGCGCAAGCACCACGCCGTGATGCGCTATGTGCCGCCGGACGAGTTCGCGTCCTACGAGAAGGTCGCCTACACCAAGGGTTTCCTGATGGTGTCGGCGAGCCCGCTCACCCGTTCGTCGCATCATGCCGGCGAGGACTTTGCGAGACTAAAGGCCGCGCGGGCCGCGCACGCCCGCTGAACCGCTATGCCCAAATTTTCGAGCAAGCGCCGTGTCAATCATAGCGCGTCCGAGATGTTTGATCTGGTCGCCGACGTCGAGCGCTACCCGGAATTCGTGCCGCTGTGCAGCGCGCTGAAGGTCCGTCAGCGGGTGGCGAAACCCGACGGCACCGAGGTGCTCGTCGCCGACATGACGGTGTCGTTCAAGCTGGTCAAGGAATCCTTCACCAGCCGGGTGACGCTCGATCGCGCCAATCTGAAGATCCTGGTCGAATATCTGCAAGGCCCGTTCAGCAATCTTGAAAACCGCTGGACCTTCGAGCCCAAGGGCGATGATGTCTGCGACGTCGGCTTCTTCCTCGCCTATGAGTTCAAGAGCCGCATGCTGGCGCTGCTGATGGGATCGATGTTCGACGCCGCGTTTGCACGTTTCTCAATCGCGTTCGAAAAACGCGCGGATGCGGTCTACGGCCGGCCGAAGCTTATGTCGTCCTGACTGACTTACGGGGCACGATGTCCCACCCGACATAGTGTTGAGCCAGCGAGAGGGCACCGGCGTCGAGCAATGTCAGCACGCCCAGCCTGTCGAGCAGATGAAGGATCCAGGTCTTCTGGCGTTTTCGTGTCGTCGCCCGGACGCTATCATGGCCGACCGAGCCGGTTGGAGGAGCAGTTCTCGCAATGCGCGTGTTGACGACGAACTGCGCTCTTCGCGGCCGGTCCGGCTCCGAGATCGTGACCATCGATCTGGCCTCGGGTCTTCGACAGCGTGGCCACGAGGTTGCGGTCTTCGCCCCGCTGCTCGGCCCGAGTGCCGAGTTCCTACGTCTTCGCGGCATCACCGTGACCGATCGGCCCGAAGATGTCCCGTGGACGCCGGATGTGATCCACGGCCACCATAATCATGTTCTCGCTAGCGCCTTGGCCCATTTCAGAGACAGCCCCGGCCTGTTCGTGTGCCATTCCGCGGCTTATTGGTTCGACGGCCCGCCGCGCCTGCCACGTGTGAAACGGATATGCGCGGTCGACGAAGCCTGCCGTGCCCGCGTGGTTGCGGAGACCGGATGTCCGAGTGACGAGATCGCGCTGCTGACCAATGCGGTCGACACCGAGCTGTTCGGGCCGCGCGGCCCGCTTCCCGCCCAACCCGCGCGGGCCCTGCTGCTGGCCAAGAATACCGCGCATGTCGCGGCAGTTCGCGAGGCCGCGCGACAATCGGGCCTTGCGCTGGACGAGATCGGCACCGCCTTCGGACGAGAGGTCGATGATCTGCACGTGCAGCTCAGGAATTACGACCTGGTCTTCGCGACGGCGCGCATGGCGCTCGAGGCGATGGCCGTTGGTTGCGCGGTCGTGGTCGTGGATGGCCGAGGCCTTGCGGGGCTCGCGACCGCGGCCACCGTGGACGAGTGGCGGAACAGGAATTTTGGCGTGAGCCTGTTGACGCGGCCTCTGAGCGCGGAAGGGATCGCCGCCGAAATCGCAGCTTACGACGCAGCTGACGCGACGAGGGTGTCGCAACGGATCCGCGAGGTCGCAACGTTGCCAGCCTATCTCGATCGCGTCGAGGCCTTGCACCGGGAGGTTGCCGGTGCGCGGCGTCTCGTCGACCCCGCGGAGGATCTCCGCGCCACCGGCATCTTCATGGCGCAATGGCTGCGGCGCCTCGGCGAAGGTACGATCCCCGAAAATTTCGATACGCTCCTGGCGGCGAACAAGTTCGCGGCCGAGCACCGCGTTGTCGTCGACGAAAATGCCTCCCTTCGCGAACAGAGGACTGCACTCCAGCGTGATCTGGACGGTTCGGCCGCACGGGTGGCCGCAATGGAGGTCGAACTCGCGACGATTCGCCGGAAAGGCACGCTTGCCGAAATCCTTCGATCCCCACTTGCCGCGCTACGCGATCAAACTGCGGCTTGGCGCCAGCGCCTGTTCAGCCGTAAATAGACCGCTCAACTGCGCAGGCCGAAAGGTCAGAAAGGATCAAAATGTCGTCGATGCAGGGGCAGCATTGCGTTATTGCCGACGATGCGCAGATCGGTGAGGGAACCCGCGTCGGCAATTTCGTTCTTATCCGCGACAAGACGATCATCGGACGGGGCTGCGTGATCGGGTCCTATCTCGACATCGAGGGTGAGGTACGTATCGGCGACTATGTATCGCTTCAGAGCCGCTGCTACATCACGCGCGGCGTGATCATCGAGGACGAGGTGTTTTGCGGGCCTGGCGTGCTCACCATGAACGACAGGCGCATCACCCACCGGCGGCCATCGATGAGATTCACGCGTGCTGCGCCGCGCATCCTGCGTGCCGCACGGGTCGGCGGCGGCAGCGTGCTATGTCCCGGCATAACGATCGGCGAAAATGCACTTGTCGGCGCCGGCTCCGTTGTGACTCGCGATGTGCCCGACCGCACCATCGTCGCAGGCAACCCCGCAGTCTCGATCGGACGCGTGCCGGATGATGAAGTCATCTAGCTGGACGTCCGCCGGCTGCGAGGCGTAACAGGCGGCAGGCGTCGCACGGCGCGATCCCCCGCATCGGCGCGCCATAGATGACATGTTGGGTTTCGGCAGTTTGACGACAAACGGCGACATCACAGCGTCTGGGCGAAGAAGACCTCAGGAGGCTCAGAACACTCGCAGGCACCAAGCCGATTACGATGATCGCGAAAGAACTCGGCCGGACCACAGGCACTGTGCTTGCGAAGGCGATCGAGCAAAAAACTCCCTGTCATGTATCGGACCGAGCGAACGACGCAATGATGGGGCTGCGTCAGTTCCCGCCGGGTCCAATCAGGGTTTCATTGTTTCTGCCACTGTGCGATCCGCCAGCAGGCGTTTGACGATTGTTGGCGGAAAGGGGATCATTTTCCGCGCTTGCGAGTTCTCAACCGACCGTCCGGGTTGGAGCCTCCATGACCATCAATTTCGACACGCTGCAAGCTTCTCTCGTGCTGTATGGGCTGAATGCGCTCTACGCCATTCTGCTGCTCGCCGTCGGCTGGTATCTGTCCGGCGCGATGCAGCGTTTCGTCACGCGCGCACTCAACGTCACGCACCGGGTCGATCCGCTCGTGACCTTGTTCGTCGCCAGTGTTACGCGCTACGGCGTGCTGGCGATCGTTGGCATCGCCGTGCTTCAGCTCTTCGGTATCCAGACCGCGAGCCTCGTCGCGGTGCTGGGCGCAACATCGCTCGCCATTGGTCTGGCGTTGCAGGGCACGCTCTCCAATCTCGCCGCCGGCGTGATGCTGCTGTTGTTTCGTCCCTTCCACATCGGCGATGACGTCGAGGTCGCCGGCAAGGCGGGGAAGGTGAGATCCCTGACGCTGTTCATGACCGAGCTGGTCGCACCCGACAACACGCAGATCCTGCTGCCGAATGGACAGGTATGGGGCGCCCCCATCATCAACCACAGCACCTATCCCAGCACGGGCGAGGTCAAGGTGACGTTTCCGGCCAGGGCAGGCGAGGCCAACGCGCTGGCTGATCATATATTGAAAGAGCTGCGTGAGGATCCCAGGATTGACGACCGGACCGAGCCGGCAGTCCGCGTCTCCAAGGTCATCGATGCCGCCAATCCCGCAGCGCCCGTCGTGGAATTGACGGTTAGTGCAAAGGTGAAGCCGTTAGATGCCGATGCCGTCAGGCAGCGCGTGCTCGATCACGCCAGCGCGCTGCTGGCGGCAGCGTGAGGCGCCTCAGCCCCTCGGCGACCGCGGCGGTCTTCGCTTCACGGCGTGCCTTCTTGGCGAGCGGGTGACGCGCGGACGCAGGCGGCTTGCGGCTTCGCGGCGCGGCTTGGCTGAGACTTGCGGGCTGCGGGCGAGATCCATCAGCATGCGCAAGGCTTCGACCACCGAGCGCTGGCGCACGGCCGTGCGGCCGATCGCGCCAAAACGGTGCTCGCGGTGGGCGATGCGGCCGTCGCGCGCGGCGACGGCGAAGTGCACCAGCCCGACCGGCTTGCCGCGCGTGGCGCCGCCGGGACCGGCGATGCCGGTGATGGCGACCGCGAGGTCGACGCCGGCGCGCTCCAGCGCGCCGACCGCCATCGCCGTCGCAGTCTCCTTGCTGACGGCACCGAAATTTGTCAGCGTGCTTGCCTCGACGCCGAGCATCGCGCGCTTGGCGTCGTTGGAATAGGTGACGAAGCCGCGGTCGATCACGTCGGAGGAGCCGGGGATGTCGGTCAGCGCGCCGGCAACGAGGCCGCCGGTGCAGGACTCAGCCGTCGCGATTGTCAGCTTGCGCATCCGGCACAGATCGAGCAGCGAGCGGGAGAGGGCGCGTGCGTCGCTGCCGCCCATGACCTAGACGCTCCAGATCTTTTCGTTAAACGGAAGGCGGATGGTGGCGCTCGCGGTGGCCGCAATGCCTTCCTCGCGGCCGGTGAAGCCGAGCCGCTCGCTGGTCGTCGCCTTCACCGCGACGCGGGAGATGTCGACGCCGGAAATCTCGGCGATGCGTGCACGCATGGTATCGCGCAACGGGCCGATCTTCGGCCGCTCGCAGATCAGGGTCACCTCGAGATTGGCGACGCGGCCGCCGCGTTGCGAGACGCGATCGATGGCGTATTTCAGAAACTGGTCGGAGGAGGCGCCCTTCCACTTCGCATCGCTGGGCGGAAAGTGCGAGCCGATGTCGCCGTCGGCCAGCGCACCGAGGATCGCATCGACCAGCGCATGCAGGCCGACATCACCGTCGGAATGGGCCAGAAAACCCTTGGTGTGCGGCACGCGCACGCCGCAGATCATGACGTGGTCGCCTTCGCCGAAGGCGTGAACGTCATAGCCCGTGCCGGTCCTGATGTCGCCGAGCAGGCTGGCCAGGCGCGCTTCCTCGCGCACGAAATCCTCGGGATTGGTGAGCTTCATATTGGCAACATCGCCTTCAAAGGTTGCAACCGTCAATCCCGCCCATTCGGCAATCGCCGCATCGTCGGTGAAATCGCTGCGCCCGTCCTTCGCCGCGCGACGATGCGCCTCGAGGATGACGTCGAAACGAAAGGATTGCGGCGTCTGCGCAATTCGCAACCGCGCGCGGTCCGGTGTGTCCTCGACGTTGCCGCTTTCGCCCGTGAGCTTGATGGTGTCGGTGACGGGAATGACGGGGATCGCGGCGCCGGTACGGCTGGCGGCCTCGATCGCACGCGATATCAGGCCTTGCGAGACGAAGGGCCGCGCGGCGTCGTGGATCAGGACGATGTCGGGCTTGTGCCTGGCCAGCGCCTCGAGACCTGCGAGCACCGAAGCCTGCCGCGTCGCGCCGCCACTGGTCGGCGGCTCGTGACTCAGGCCTGCGACTGCTGCCGTGAACATCGCGCTGTCGTCGGGATTCACCACCGGCTGCACCGCAAACACGTCGGGGTGGCGGCTGAAGGCTTCCATGGCGCGAAAGATCACGGGCTGGCCGCCGATCGAGCGATATTGCTTCGGCCCGCCGGCGCCTGCGCGCAATCCGCGTCCGGCTGCGACGAGAACAACTGCGGTGCGCTGTGATTTCGCCATAGGACTCGAATACTCAGTTGCTGATGAGGAGTCGGGGAGTGGGGTGATTGCCGGCATGCCTCTAGCACGGCAGGCCCGCAAAAAAAGGGGATTTCCCCGGATTGTGGGAAACAGCATTGCTGCACCGCACTTGAAAGATTTGCAGAACTGTCTAAACTGTAGGCATGACGCTTGACTGCACAAGAATTGTGCGCAAGATGGGTTCTGGCAGGTGCGATGAAGCCCCTGCATAGTCAACGAGACCACTGTGACCGGCACGGCAGAAACAGGCTCCAAGCCGTTGAAAATAGGCGATATTGACGTCGCCACCCCGGTCTTCCTGGCGCCGATGTCGGGGGTGACTGACTCGCCCGTCCGGCGGCTGACCGCCGAGCTTGGGGCCGGTCTGGTCGTCTCCGAGATGACTGCCAGCGACGATCTCGTCAACGGCCATGCGATGTCGCGGTTGCGCTGCGAAGCAACCGGCATCGGTCCCCATGTGGTGCAGCTCGCCGGCTGTGAGGGGCACTGGATGGCCGAAGGCGCGCGGATCGCGGAAGCCGAAGGCGCCGACATCATCGATATCAACATGGGCTGTCCGGCCCGTCACGTCACCGGCGGCCAGTCCGGCTCGGCGCTGATGCGCGATCTCGACCATGCCGTCGGCCTGATCGAGGCGACCATTGCAGCGGTGAAAGTCCCGGTGACGCTGAAGATGCGGCTCGGCTGGGACGACCGCACCCGCAACGCGCCGGAGCTGGCGCAGCGCGCCGAAGCTGCCGGCATCAAGCTCGTCACCGTGCATGGCCGCACCCGCTGTCAGTTCTACAAGGGCGAGGCCGATTGGGACGCGATCCGCGCGGTGCGCCAGGCGATCTCCGTTCCGCTCGTCGTCAACGGTGACATCACGTCCTATGACAAAGCACGCGCGGCGCTCGATGCCTCCGGCGCCGATGCCGTGATGATCGGCCGCGGCGCGCAAGGCCAGCCCTGGCTGCCCGGCCAGATCGGCCGCCGCCTGAAGGGCGGGGCGGCGGAGGCTGTGCCGTCACTCGATACGCAACTTGATTATGTCCGCACGCTCTATGAGGGCGTCTGCGCGCTCTACGGCCTGCGCATCGGGCTCAGGCACGCACGCAAGCATCTCGGCTGGGCGCTCGATGTCGCGGCCGATGCGAGCCGCGCGCCGGCCGAGAAGCTGAAAGCCTGGCGTCAGAAGGTCCTCACTTCGGAGGATCCGCGCCTCGTTCACCGTTCACTGCAAGATGCCTTCGACGACTTCGCATGGAGCGCTGCTGCATGAGCTCAGCTGCTGAACATCGTCGGCCGCTTCCGTCCGACAGCGATGCGATCCTGGACGCACTTCCCAATCCCGTGCTCATGATCGGGCCGGACGGCAAGATCGTTGCCGCCAACATCGCGACCGAAGCCTTTTTCGAAATCTCGACGCAATTCCTGAAGCGGCAGTCGCTCAAGGAGCTGGTGCCGTTCGGTAGCCCCTTGCTGGCACTGATCGACCAGGTGCGCTCGTCGAACTCGCCGGTCAACGAATACAAGGTCGATCTCGGCACGCCGCGCATGGGCGGCGACCGTCAGGTCGATCTCCATGTCGCGCCGCTCACGGAGCGGCCGGGGCACATCGTGGTGATGCTCCAGGAGCGCACCATCGCCGACAAGATGGACCGCCAGCTCACCCATCGCAGCGCCGCGCGCTCGGTGATCGCGCTCGCCGCGATGCTGGCGCACGAGATCAAGAATCCGCTCTCCGGCATCCGCGGCGCGGCCCAGCTTCTTGAACAGCAGGCCTCCTCGGAGGACCGCATGCTGACGCGGCTGATCTGCGACGAGGCCGACCGCATCGTGACGCTGGTCGACCGTATGGAGGTGTTCGGCGACGAACGTCCCGTAGTGCGCGGTCCCGTCAACATCCATTCGGTGCTCGATCACGTGAAGCGGCTGGCGCAGTCGGGCTTTGCCCGCAACATCCGCTTCGTCGAGGACTACGATCCCTCGCTGCCGCCGGTGCTCGCGAACCAGGATCAGCTGATCCAGGTGTTCCTCAATCTCGTGAAGAACGCCGCCGAAGCCGTGATCGACGTTTCCGACGCCGAGATCCAGCTCACCACCGCGTTCCGCCCCGGCGTGCGCCTGTCAGTCCCCGGTCAAAAATCCCGGGTATCCCTGCCGCTCGAATTCTGCGTCAAGGACAACGGACCAGGCGTGCCGGACGATCTTCTGCCCAACCTGTTCGATCCCTTCGTGACCACCAAGCAGACCGGCAGCGGTCTCGGCCTGGCGCTGGTCGCAAAGATCATCGGCGATCACGGGGGCATCATCGAATGCGAATCTCAGCCGCGGAAGACCACCTTCCGCGTGCTGATGCCGATGTACTCGACATCGGTCAAACACGCCGATCACAGCAGTCGCGACGGCTCTGCCGGGAAGTCGTCGTCTGAATCACAGGGGGCAAAATGAGGATTAACAATGCCCGCAGGTAGCATTCTCGTTGCAGATGACGACACCGCCATCCGCACGGTACTCAATCAGGCTCTGTCCCGGGCCGGATACGAAGTCAGGCTCACCGGCAATGCCGCGACGCTATGGCGCTGGGTCAGCCAGGGCGAGGGCGATCTGGTCATCACCGACGTGGTGATGCCGGACGAAAACGCCTTCGACCTGTTGCCGCGGATCAAGAAGATGCGGCCGAATTTGCCGGTCATCGTCATGAGCGCGCAAAACACCTTCATGACCGCGATCCGCGCCTCCGAGCGCGGGGCGTACGAATATCTGCCAAAGCCCTTCGACCTGAAGGAGCTGATCGCCATCGTCGGCCGCGCGCTGGCCGAGCCGAAGGAGCGGACCTCGACGCCGGACGAAGACGCCGAGATGGAGGCGATCCCGCTGGTCGGCCGCTCGCCGGCGATGCAGGAAATCTACCGTGTGCTGGCGCGGTTGATGCAGACCGACCTCACCGTGATGATCACGGGCGAGTCCGGCACCGGCAAGGAGCTGGTGGCGCGCGCGCTGCATGATTACGGCAAGCGCCGCAACGGCCCGTTCGTCGCCGTCAACATGGCGGCGATCCCGCGCGACCTGATCGAGTCCGAACTGTTCGGGCATGAGCGTGGCGCCTTCACCGGCGCCAACACCCGTGCCTCCGGCCGGTTCGAGCAGGCCGAGGGCGGCACGTTGTTCCTCGACGAGATCGGCGACATGCCGATGGAGGCGCAGACGCGGCTGCTGCGCGTGCTCCAGCAGGGCGAATACACCACCGTCGGCGGCCGCACGCCGATCAAGACCGACGTGCGAATCGTGGCAGCCTCCAACAAGGATCTGCGCGTCCTGATCCAGCAGGGTCTGTTCCGCGAAGATTTGTTCTTCCGCCTCAACGTCGTGCCGCTGCGGCTGCCCCCCTTGCGCGAGCGCATCGAGGATCTGCCCGATCTCATCCGTCACTTCTTCGCACTTGCCGAGAAGGACGGGCTGCCGCCGAAGAAGCTCGACACGCTGGCGCTGGAGCGGATGAAACAGCATCGCTGGCCAGGCAACGTGCGCGAGCTCGAGAACCTCGCCCGGCGCCTCGCGGCACTCTATCCGCAGGACGTAATCACGGGCTCCGTCATCGACGGCGAGCTGGCGCCGCCCACGGTCAGTCCGGGGGCTGCGATTCAGCAGGGCGTCGACAATCTCGGCGGCGCAGTGGAGGCGTATCTCTCCTCGCACTTCCAGGGCTTTCCGAATGGCGTGCCGCCGCCCGGGCTCTATCACCGCATCCTCAAGGAGATCGAGGTGCCGCTGCTCACGGCCGCGCTCGCGGCCACCCGCGGCAACCAGATCCGCGCCGCCGACCTGCTCGGCCTCAACCGCAACACGCTGCGGAAGAAGATCCGGGATCTGGATATCCAGGTGTATCGGAGCGGGGGCTAGAGCCTTTTCCGTTCCGATTGAATCGGAACGGGTCTAGATTCTTGTTTTGACGCGTTTTCACGCGGACCGGCGTCCACTTCGCTGGAAAACGCTCTAGTTCTCCCGGGACGGTGGCTCAGCTCCCCCTACCAAAGCGGAGCTGAGCCTGTCCGAACCGCGTTTGCCGTTGTGGCCGACGCGGTGAACAGAAGTCCGGATCGGGCCGAAATGTTCCGCGGTCGCGTTGGAATTGGTCATTCGACCGCAGGTCGTGGCGCCGCACTCATCTGATGAGCCGGCTTGAGACGGGCGGCGCGTTGGCCATGTCTGCGGGCTGTTGCATGCCGGGACCGTTGACCAGGAGGTCGGCGGCCACGATCAGCAGCAGAACGGCCGAGACCATCATTGCAAGGAACAATCTGTCCATGCCGGGTCAAGCCGGCAGGACCGGAATCCGTTCCGGCGGCTGGCGCCGTTCCGGCGATGCCCTGTGGATGCGCGGGTCCCTCGCGACGGAGGCGCCGCGGAATTGTCGCAATTCGGCAACATTGTGGTAGGAATACATCAGTATCCGCCATCCGCGGATCTCCCGTTTTCAGCACCTCATTGCCGGAATGATCAGCGCAGATACCTCGGCCGCATCCTTTGACACGGCCCCAGCCGAAGAGCCCCGGCGCTGGTCGCTGCGGCGCTGGCTGGCGCCTTTTGCCGTGGCGCTGGCGTTGCTGTCGGCCTTCCTGACCTTCCTGGTCCTGACTGGACTGACGAGGATCGAACCCACGCCGGAGGTTGTTCGGACCTTCTATCTGATCAATGCGGGCACGATCCTGCTGCTGGTCGCGATCATCATCCGCGAGCTCTGGCAGCTGATCCTGGCGCGACGGCGGGGCCGGGCGGCCGCACGCCTCCATGTCCAGATCGTCAGCCTGTTCTCGATCGTGGCGGTGCTGCCGGCGGTGCTCGTCGCCGTCGTCGCCAATGTCACCCTCGAACGCGGCCTTGACCGGTTGTTCTCCGGCCCGACCAAGGAGGTGATCCAGAATTCGCTGACGATTGCGCGGGCCTATATGCAGGACCATGCGCAGCTGATCCGCGGCGACATTCTCGGCATGGCCAACGACATCGCCCACGCCCGGCCGCTCTACGACCAGGATCGCCGGTCGTTCCGCGAGTTGCTGACGGCCAGCGCCGGCTCCCGCAACCTGCCGGGGGCGATGATCATCGACAAGAACACCAACATCCTGGAATCCGCCGACACCGGCATGCGGCTGGCCTATTCGCCGCCCGCGCCGGATTTCCTCAGCAACGTCAACGAGTCCGAGCCAGAGATCGCGATCCTGCCGGACGCGAGCTTCGTCGCCGCGGTGATCCGGCTGCGGGCGTTCAGCGACACCTTCCTCTATGTCGCGCGGCCTCTTGATCCGAATGTCGTTAATCAACTCAAGCAGACCGAGGTCAGCGTCGCCGAATACGCCCAGATCGAGTCGCGCCGGCTCGGCATCCAGGTCGCCTTCGCGCTGATGTTCGCGGTGATCGCACTGACCATCCTGATGGCCTCGGTGCTGATCGGCCTGAACTTCGCCAATTCGCTGGTGGCACCGATCCGGCGCCTGATGAACGCGGCGCATACGGTCTCGACCGGCGATCTCCACGTCAAGGTGCCCGTGCACCAGTCGGAAGGCGACCTCGCCCAGCTAGGTGAGACCTTCAACAAGATGACGCAGGAATTGCGCAGCCAGCGCGACGAGCTCGTCAACGCCAGCGATCTCATCGACAGCCGCCGCCGCTTCATCGAGGCCGTGCTGTCTTCAGCGAGCGCCGGCATCATCGGCGTCGATACGTCGGGCAGCGTCGGTATTATGAACCGCTCCGCCGAGAAGCTGATCGGCCATGCCGAGTCCGAGACGCTCGGCCATCCGCTCTCCGACGTTCTGCCCGAGCTCGACGAGATGATGAAGACGGCGCGGGAAGGAACCCAGCGCCTGGTGCAAGGCCAGATCACGATCACCCGCGACGCGCAGGAACGCAATTTGTCGGTCCGCGTCAGCGCCGAGAAGACCGGTCAGTCGCGCGACAGCTACATCATCACGCTCGACGACATCACCGAGCTCGTCTCGGCGCAGCGCACCTCGGCCTGGGGCGACGTGGCGCGTCGTATCGCACACGAGATCAAGAACCCGCTGACGCCGATCCAGCTCTCTGCCGAGCGCATCCGCCGCAAGTTCGGCAAGACCATCACCGAGGACAAGGACAAGCAGATCTTCGAGCAGTGCACCGACACCATCGTGCGCCAGGTCGACGACATCCGCCGGATGGTCGACGAGTTCTCGCGCTTTGCGCGCATGCCGAAGCCGGTGATGGAGGGCGAGGACGTCGCCGACACCGTGCGGCAGGCGGTGTTCCTGATGAAGGTCGCCCATCCCGAAATCGACATCGAAGTCGAATTCAAAGAGGATCCGCTGCGCGCTCAGTTCGACCGGCGCCTGATCTCGCAGGCGGTCACCAACATCGTCAAGAACGCCACCGAGGCGATCGAGCAGGTCCCGCCCGAGGAGCTCGGCAAGGACTACGGAAAGGGCCGCATCGACGTCGTGGTCTCGCGCCAGGGTGAGGACGTCCTGATCGACGTCATCGACAACGGGATCGGTCTGCCCAAGGTCGCGCGCTCGCGTCTGCTCGAGCCGTACGTGACCACGCGCGCCAAGGGCACCGGCCTTGGGCTTGCGATCGTCGGCCGCGTGCTGGAAGACCACGGCGGCCGCATCGAGCTGAAGGACGCCGCCGACTTCCGGGAGGGCCAGCGCGGCGCCTGGATGCGGATGCGCTTTGCGATGTCCGGCCATCCCGCGAAGGCCGAACTGGCCGAGCAGGCACCGGCCGCCACGGAATCGGCCTCCAAGGACCAGCAAACAAAAGAGCCGGCCGCCGGAACCAAAGAGCCGGAAGACAAGACCAATGATTCAACGAAAATCGAAGCCTCGACAGGCATCTGACAAGACAGGCGCGACCCATGGCAAGTGAAATTCTGATTGTCGATGATGAGGCCGATATTCGGGATCTCGTCGCGGGCATTCTCGAAGACGAGGGGTTCGTCACCCGGACCGCACGCGACAGCGATACGGCGCTGGCCGAGATCGCCAACCGCAGGCCGCATCTGGTGTTCCTCGACATCTGGCTCCAAGGCTCCAAGCTCGACGGCTTGCAGCTGCTGGAGCAGGTCAAGAAAGATAATGCCGATTTGCCGGTGGTGATGATCTCCGGCCACGGCAACATCGAGACCGCGGTCGCCGCGATCAAGCGTGGCGCCTACGATTTCATCGAAAAACCGTTCAAGGCCGACCGGCTGATCCTGGTGGCAACGCGGGCGCTTGAGAACTCGCGTCTCAAGCGCGAGGTCAAGGAACTGAAGCAGCTCGCGCCAAGCGCAAGCTCTCTCGTCGGCCGCTCGCCCAGCATGAACCAACTGCGCCAGACCATCGAGCGCGCGGCGAAGGCCAACAGCCGCATCCTGATCGTCGGCCCCGCCGGCGCCGGCAAGGAATTGACCGCCCGCACGTTGCATACGGCCTCGGGCCGCGCCGACGGTCCCTTCGTCGTGATCAACGCCGCCGCGATCACGCCCGAGCGTATGGAGCACGAGCTGTTCGGCGTCGAGCAGTCCAATGGCGAGCAGGCGCGCAAGCCCGGCGCGCTCGAGGAAGCGCATGGCGGCACGCTGTTCATCGACGAGATCGCGGACATGCCGCGCGAGACCCAGAACAAGATCTTGCGCGTGCTGGTCGAGCAGTCGTTCCAGCGCGTCAGCGGTACCGCCAAGGTGCAGGTCGACGTGCGCATCATCTCTTCGACCGCGCGCAACCTGGAGGAGGAGATCGCGGCCGGCCATTTCCGCGAGGACCTCTATCATCGCCTCTCGGTGGTGCCGATCCGCGTGCCCGCGCTGTCGGAGCGGCGCGAGGACATTCCGGAGTTGATCGACTACTTCATGGAGCAGATTTCCGCCGGAAGCGGCCTGCCCAGGCGCCAGATCGGCCAGGACGCGATGGCCGTGCTGCAATCGCATGTCTGGCCGGGCAATGTGCGCCAGCTGCGGAATAACGTTGAGAGAGTCATGATTCTCGCCGCGGGCGGACCCGAGGTGATCATCACCGCCGACATGTTGCCGCAGGACGTCGGCTCCATGGTTCCGGCGATGCCGACCAGCAACAATGGCGAGCACATCATGGGGCTGCCGCTGCGCGAAGCGCGGGAAGTGTTCGAGCGCGACTACCTGATTGCTCAGATCAGCCGTTTTTCTGGCAATATTTCGCGCACCGCGGAGTTCGTCGGCATGGAACGCTCGGCGCTGCATCGCAAGTTGAAGGCGCTCGGCGTCGGTTGACGCCGCCTGACGGTCAACGATAGGCGAGGAAAATCATCGATTTCCGTAGTTTTTCGGGGCAATAGGGCGTGCTCTGCCGCGTGAAGCGGCTTGCCTAATAACCCGACCTGTCCTCTAATCGCACCGCTGTGCCTCCGAGGGGGATCTCATGAGGGACGGCAACCGGAAGAGGACCCCGAATTTTCAAAAGAGGGCCGCAACCGGCGCAATAAAAAGAAACTCAAAGCGAGAAAAAAACAATGGCGGCAGACCGCGCACAAAACCTACAGGACACCTTCCTTAATCACGTTCGCAAAACCAAAACGCCACTGACGATCTTTCTGGTCAACGGAGTGAAGCTCCAGGGCATCGTGACCTGGTTTGACAATTTCTGTTTGCTGCTTCGGCGCGACGGTCACTCGCAGCTCGTCTACAAGCATGCGATCTCAACCATCATGCCGGGCGCTCCGATCCAGCTGTTCGAAGGCGGCGAGGACCAGCCGGCTTGAGAGTGATCTGATTGGAACCCCGGAATTTCGACGGGGATGCCGACCGTCCGCGGTCGGCAGGGGCTAAGCAGACGGGGCGGGTGCTTGTCATCGGCCCCTACTTGCGAGTGCGCGCGGGCGGTGCCGACGCGCAGTCGGAGAGCTATGTTCTGCGAGACGTCGAGGCCCGGCTCGACGAAGCCGCCGGCCTCGCGCGCGCGATCGATCTCGTCGTCGCGGATGCCATTATCGCGCCGATCAGCCAGATCCGCCCCGCGACCTATATCGGCAAGGGTAAGGTCGAGGAGATCGCCGGGCTCGCCAAGAGCCTCGATGTCGAGCTCGTGGTGATGGATTGCGCGCTTGCGCCGATCCAGCAACGCAATCTCGAGAAGGAGTTGCATGCAAAGGTGCTCGACCGCACCGGCTTGATCCTCGAAATCTTCGGCCGACGCGCCAAGACCAAGGAAGGCTCGCTCCAGGTCGAGCTCGCGCATCTGAACTACCAGCGCTCGCGCCTGGTGCGTTCCTGGACCCATCTCGAACGCCAGCGCGGCGGCTTTGGATTCATGGGCGGTCCCGGCGAGACGCAGATCGAAGCGGACCGCCGCCTGATCCAGGAGCGCATCTCCAAACTCGAGGGCGAACTGAAGAAGGTACAGGCGACGCGGCGCCTGCACCGCGCCGGTCGCCAGCGTGTGCCGTATCGCGTCGTGGCGCTGGTCGGCTACACCAATGCCGGCAAGTCGACGCTGTTCAACCGCCTGACGCGCGCCGACGTGCAGGCCGCCGACATGCTGTTCGCCACGCTCGATCCGACCCTGCGCGCGCTCAGCCTGCCGCATGGCGGCAAGGCGATGCTGTCGGACACCGTCGGCTTCATCTCCAATTTGCCGACGCAGCTCGTGGCCGCCTTCCGCGCCACGCTCGAGGAGGTGCTGGAGGCTGACGTCATCCTGCATGTCCGCGACATCGCCCATGACGACGCCGAGGCGCAGCAGAGCGACGTCGACGCAGTGCTGCGCCAGCTCGGCATCAACCCCGACGACTCCGGTCGCATCATCGAGGTCTGGAACAAGATCGATCGCTTCGACGTGGAGCAACGCGAGGAGCTGCTCAACATCGCCGCTCGCAGGCCGGAGGATCATCCGGCGATGCTGGTGTCCGCCGTGTCGGGCGAGGGGATTGATGTGCTGCTTGCCGCGATCGAAGAGCGGCTCGCCGCCAAACGCACCACGCTCGATCTGTCGATCGACGCGGCCGATGGCGCCGGCATCTCCTGGCTGCATCGCAATGCCGAGGTGCTGGCGAAGGAGCTGCACGACGGCCGATTCGACATGACGGTCCGGGTCGATGAGACCAAGAGGGATATCGTGGTGAACCGGTTCGACGCCGTGCTGCGTCTCTCCACATAAACCGCCGTCGCCCCGGCGAAGGCCGGGACCCATACCGCGTGATCTATCGAGGTAAGGCGGTCCTCGTACCGACGAGCGCGTGACTCCGAGTCTTCACTTAACTACGCCCTGGGTTATGGCTCCCGGCCTTCGCCGGGACGTCGGCGGCGTTAGCGGCGGGCTTGATTGCTTTTCTCAACAGTTGGAGGCTTCTGCTCTTCACCCTTCGCCGCATTCCACAGCGCATCCATCTCCGCCAGCGACGCCTGTTCCAGCGTCCGTCCCTGCGCCTCCAGCGCACGCTCGATAAAGGCAAAACGACGCTCGAATTTCGCATTGGTCGCGCGCAGCGCGCTTTCCGGATCGGCATCGATGTGGCGTGCGAGGTTGACCACGGCGAACAGGAGATCGCCGGTCTCTTCCTCAAGTTCCTGCTTGTCGTTGCGGTCGAGAGCGGCCTCGATCTCGTCGGCTTCCTCGCGGATCTTTTGCAGCACCGCGCGCGGGTCGTTCCAGTCGAAGCCGACGGTGGAGGCCTTGCGCTGGAGCTCCATGGCGCGGGTCAGCGCCGGTTGGCCGGCCTTCACGCCCGATAGCAGCGATTTGTGCGACGTCTGCTCCGGCGGCCGGCGCGCGGCACGCTCGGCCTTTTCCTCGGCCTTGATGCGGTCCCAGACTTCCTTGACGTGGGACGAGGCGAGGTTGCCGTCCTTGTCGGCGAAGACGTGAGGATGGCGCCGGATCATCTTGCGGGTGATGGCCTCGACGACGTCGCCGAAGGCAAAGGCATTCTGTTCCTCGGCCATCTGGGCATGGAACACCACCTGCAACAGCAGATCGCCGAGCTCTTCGCGCAAATCATCGAGATCGCCGCGGTCGATCGCGTCAACCACCTCATGGGCTTCCTCGATCGTGTAGGGTGCGATCGTCGCAAAGTTCTGCTCGAGGTCCCAGGGGCAGCCGGTCACCGGCGTGCGCAGCGCGGCCATGATCTCGATCAGGCGGGAAATGTCGCGGGAAGGGGTCATTGCAGGCCATTCTCCTTGCTCTCAAGCCTTATGCCAAAAGCGGCCCGCCGTTCCCAGCGCCGGCGTGCGGAACGGGCCGATTTCCACCGATTGGCGGGTAGCTCCCGCAGTGCTAAAGCGCGGCCATGAGTGACGCATTTTCATCCGAAACCGCGCTGGTGCTGTTTTCCGGCGGCCAGGATTCCACCACCTGCCTCGCCTGGGCGCTCAGCCGCTTCGCGCGCGTCGAGACGCTGGGGTTCGACTACGGCCAGCGCCATGCGATCGAGCTTGCCTGCCGCGACCGACTGATCGGTGGCCTCAAGGCGATGCGTGCAGATTGGGCGGACAAGCTCGGCGAGAGCCACACGCTGTCGATCCCGACGCTGGCTGCGATCTCGGACACAGCGTTAACACGCGATGTCGCGATCGCGATGGGCGCCGACGGCCTGCCCAACACCTTCGTGCCCGGCCGCAACTTAGTATTCCTGACCTTCGCCGCGGCGCTGGCCTACCGGCGCGGCATCACCCACATCGTCGGCGGCATGTGCGAGACTGATTATTCCGGCTATCCCGATTGCCGCGACGACACCATCCGCGCCATGCAGGCCGCGCTCTCGCTCGGCATGGCCCGCAAGATCGAACTGCATACGCCGCTGATGTGGATCGACAAGGCCGCGACCTGGAAGCTCGCGCATGACCTCGGTGGTGACGGGCTCGTCGACCTCATCCGCGAGCAGTCGCACACCTGCTATCTCGGCGAACGCGGCGCGCAGCATGCGTGGGGATATGGCTGCGGGGCGTGTCCTGCGTGCAGCCTGCGGGCGAAGGGGTGGCGGGAGTATGTGGCGGCGAGCTAACGCCTCAAACTCACCGCCATTGCGAGGAGCCCTTGCGACGAAGCCAACTCGCAATGACGAGTGGGGCGAGACCTACCGAAAATCCTCTGCCATCAACTCGATCGGCTTGCCATGCGGCGTGCGATCGGCGGCCCGGTCCCAGGCGTCGCGGTAGCGATGCAGCGTCTCCGTGGAGGTGACGCCCTTGCTTGCAACGAGCCGTTCCAGCGTGGCGAGCCAGTGCAGATAGTAGGTTTCGCCGGTGTCGGGATCGCCGGCGGCCTGCGCGCGCTTGATCTCGACGGCGAGGGCTGCGGCCCATTCCGGCCAAGTGAACACGCCGCGCTCGTGCAGCGTCAGCGCCATTGCGAAGGCATGGGCCTCCCAGGGCGCGCGGAAAACCGGGCCGTCGTCATCGCGGGGAATGCTCGGTATAGCCGCCGTCGCAGCGGCCGCAGCCGTGCCGCTCATCACGCCGGGTCCAGATAGGGCTCGAACGCGTCGATCGAGACTTTTGAGGTCGGATCACCATCCGCGCCCCAGAGATCGCGGCCTTCGAACACGACCGTGTAGAGCCATTGCGGATTTTCGCCGAGCTCCATCGCCGCGGAATCCGGGAAAACCTGACAGCCGTGGTTCAGCTCGACGACACCGACGTGGCCGCGCGCATAGCGCGGCAGCCGCGTGTGGGTCGTGGGATGAATGTTCTTCGCGCGTACGCGGTCACCGATCTTGAACCTGGCCGGCGCCCGAGCAGGGCGGGCGAACTTGCCGCGCACCATGGTGCGGTCGACATCGTCGCGAGCGAGCTTGCCATGCTTGAGTACTTTCGCAGGCTGCACCGCGTGGCCGGCCGCGACGTCCTCCCGGGTGAGGTAGCCCTTCTCGATCAGCATCTCCTCGAGCCCGAGGAACCATTTCTGGTAATAGGAGCTCGACAGATAGACATGCGGCGGCAGCGTCTCGCGATAGAAACGCGAAGTGTCAATGTTGAAGGCCCCGGCGGCCCCCATCGCGCGCACCATCGCAAGGACACGCGCTTCCCAGTCGGCATGGAACGTCGGCTCGTTGGGCTCGGGCTCGACCTTGCCGAAGCCGTCCATGCCGCCCATGTCGTGCACGCCGTTCACGACGGCGCTCCGGGCTTTTTGGGGAAGCCGGTCCCGATCATGGAGTCGCGGGTGACGAGCTCGGCGAGCTGCTCCTCGCTCCAGCCTTCCGTGCCTTCGGGCCGCATCGGCAGCACCAGGAAGCGCGTCTCCGCGGTCGAATCCCACACCCGGATTTCCATGCCCTTCGGCAGCGTGACATCGAAATCGGCGAGCACGCCCCGCGGGTCCTTGACCGCGCGCGAGCGATACGGCGAGGCCTTGTACCAGACCGGCGGCAACCCGAGCATTTCCCAGGGGTAGCAGGAGCACAGCGTGCAAACGACCATGTTGTGACGCTGCGGCGTATTCTCGATCACGACGAGATGGTCGCCGACGCGGCTGACATGGCCGAGCGTGCCGATGGCCTTGGAGCCGTCCTCCAGCAGCGCTGTCTTGAAGGCCGGATCGGTCCATGCCTTGGCGACGACGCGGGCGCCGTTGTGCGGGCCGATCTTGGTCTCGTAGGCCTGGATGATGGCGTCGAGCGCGGCCGGCTCGACATAGCCTTTTTCGGTCAGGATCGTCTCGAGCGCGCGCACGCGCAACTCGGTCTCGGACAACTCCGAATGGTCGTGATCGTCATGATGATGGTGGTCACTCATGGGGGCGAACATAGTCCCAGAATCCGGGCGTTGTCGAGGCGAAGACTCTGCTAGCATGGTCACATGGGCTTCGAGGCTGGAAGAGCTGGAATGGCAGCCGCAATCGCGGCAATGACGTGGCTTGCCGCGCAAGCGGCGCATGCTGCGAATGGCGCCTATGCGGTGGATGCAGCCGACATTTCCGAGGTCGGCTCCTGCAAGGTCGAAAGCTGGATGTCGGCGGCCACCAACACCGACTTCTCCGCGGTCGCCAACCCGTCCTGCGTCGTCGATCCCTTCAGGCCGATCGAGCTGAGCGTCAATACCAACCGCGCCCGCAGCGACGATGACTGGAGCACGACGGTTGCGCCCAAGGCCAAGACGAATTTTGTTCCGACAGGCGTCGGGAGATGGGGATTCTCGGCCTATGTCGGCGGGTCCTTAGATGCGGCGACCGGCGAAAACCTGTCCGCGTTTGCCGTCATTCCCGCGACCTTTCGCCTCTCCGAGACCATGCGCATCAACCTCAACGGCGGCTGGCTCTGGGATCGCACGGTCGATCGCCACTATCTGACCTACGGCATCGGCTTCGACTGGAAGTTCACCGACACGTTGCAGTGGACGATCGAGGCGTACGGGCAGGCCGGAGCCTCGGAGATCGCAAGCGTGGTGCAGCCGCGGTTTCAGACCGGCGTGCGCTACCGGCCTAATGAAATATTCTCTGTCGATCTGATCTATGGCCGGAACATCACCGGCGAGAATTCCAACTGGATCACGCTCGGCACCACGATCCGCTTCCCGGCGCCCGGTACCACCCAACCGGAGCATCGGCGCACTGGCCATCTGTAACGGCAAGAACAATAGGAATAGGGAGGCTGCCTTGGCCGACCATGTGAAGGTCGAGAAAGGCCATGGGCCGAGGGTCGGATGCCGCAAGCCGCGTTTCAAGGGCCGGTAGAATTCAAGCCGGGCATTGATCGCGCCGCGGACAGTCCGTATACGCCGCGCTGGGACAAAAGCGGCTCGGTCAACGAGGTCGTAGAATGCCATTGAAATTGAGGGGGAGGCTCATGACGGCCAGTTCAAACGTGCCTGAGGCGAAAGGGTTTCGCTGGAAGCTGATCGCGCCGCTCGTGGTGTGGCTCGTGATCTATCTGTGGCCGGTGCCGGCCGGGCTCAACGTCAACCAGTGGCACTATTTTGCAGTCTTTGCCGCCGTCATCACCGGGCTCATTCTGGAATCGATGCCGGTCGGCGCGGTCGGCCTGATCGGGCTGACGGTCGCCGGCGTCGGCGGCTATATCGATCCCGATCCGACCAAGTCGCTGCGCTGGATGCTGGCGGGCTTTGCCGAAAGCACGGTGTGGCTGATCGTCGGCGCCTTCGTGTTCTCGATCGGCTATCGCAAGAGCCAGCTTGGCCGGCGCATTGCCCTTGTGCTGGTGCAAAAGCTCGGCGGCAACACGCTCGGTCTCGGCTACGCGGTGGCAATGTCGGACTTCCTGCTGGCGCCGGCGACGCCGTCCAACACCGCGCGTAGCGGCGGCATCGTCTATCCCATCATCAGTAACATCCCGCGCATCTATGGCTCCGAGCCGGGACCGACCGCCGGCAAGATCGGCACCTACGTGATGTGGACCGCGTTCGCGTCGACCGCCGTCACGAGCTCGCTGTTCTTCACTGCGCTCGCGCCCAACGCCGCCGCGCTTGCGATCGCCAAGAAGACGGTCGGGGTCGACGTGAGCTGGGGCCAATGGTTCATCGGCTTCGCGCCGTTCGGCCTCCTCCTGATGGTGCTGGTCCCGCTGCTGAGCTACGCGGTGTGCCGGCCGGAAGTGAAGCGCAGCCCCGAAATCTCCGAATGGGCGGGGAAGGAGCTCGGGGTGATGGGCCCGATGTCGCGCAACGAGTGGATCATGCTGGGCCTGATCGTGCTCGCGATGTTCCTGTGGATCGCGGGCTCGAGCCCGGACATCCACGTGCCGGTGCTGGGTTCGAACTTCGTCAACGCCACCACCGTCGTGTTCATCGTGATCTCGCTGATGCTGGTCACCGGCGTGATCGAGTTTGCCGACATCGTCAGCGAGAAGAGCGCCTGGGAGGTGTTCTTCTATTTCACCTCCTTGCTGACGCTGGCCTCAGGCCTCAACGAGATCGGCTTCATCAAATGGTTCGCGAATGAATACGCCAAGCCGCTCGCCGGGCTGTCGCCATCGACAGCGATGATCCTGCTGGTCGCGCTGTTCTTCTGGATCCATTATTTCTTCTCGAGCATCACCTCGCACGCTGCAGCGGTGCTGCCGGTGGTGCTCGCGGTCGGATCGGGCATCCCCGATCTGCCGGTCACGACCCTCGCCATGCTCTGCATGTATTCGCTCGGCCTGATGGGCGTGATCTCGCCCTACGCGACGGGGCCGGCGCCGATGTATTTCGGCAGCGGCTATATCGGGAAGGGCCAGTTCTGGGGCTTCGGCCTGATCTTCGGGCTTCTCTATTTCAGCGGGCTGCTCTTGATCGTGCTGCCGTGGTTGCAGATGGTCCGGTAGGCCGGGCCGCAGGCTGATGCCCCGGCGGAGGAATTTTCTTCTCCGGGGAGGGATTGGGGAAACTTCATCCATCTCCTCGCAAATATCTGAAATTGCAACAAAGACCGGATCGGGCGATGGTGCGTGCTGCAGTGCAGCGCAGTTCACCGCGCGGTCGCTGTTCCCCGTCGCTTGATGCGACCTTGCTCTCGCGTGCGCCTCCCGGTGGGCGAGCAGACGAACTATTGTGCATGAAGGCCGTTTCCATGAACGCCCACCAATCGCTCGCGATCGGACAGCCGGTCGAAACGCTTGAAGCGATTTCACCCGCCGCCCAGCCCGACACGATGGTCCGGCTCGCTGGTATTTCGAAGACCTATCCGGCCTATCGCGGCAAGCCCGGCGTCAATGCGCTGCAAGGTATCGACTTCGCGATCCCGCGCGGCTCGATCACCGGCGTGATCGGCCGCTCGGGCGCGGGCAAGTCGAGCCTGGTGCGGCTGATCAACGGGCTGGAGAAGCCGACCACGGGTCGTGTCGTCGTCGACGGCCGCGATATCTCCGCGCTAGCCGGCCACGAGTTGCGCCTGGCGCAGCGTTCGATCGGTATGATCTTCCAGCACTTCAACCTGCTGTCGTCGCGGACCGCGGCGAGCAACATTGCGCTGCCGCTCGAGATTGCCGGCTGGGCGAAAGCTGACATCCGGGAACGCGTTGCCGAGCTGCTTGCGCTGGTCGGGATCGCCGACAAGCACGACCGTTATCCTTCGGAACTCTCCGGCGGCCAGAAACAGCGCGTCGGCATCGCCCGGGCGCTCGCGACCCGTCCCAGCGTGCTGCTGTCGGACGAAGCGACCTCGGCGCTCGATCCGCAGACCACCCGCGCGATCCTCGATCTGCTCGCCAACATCAACCGCGAGCTCGGCGTGACCATCGTGCTGATCACCCACGAAATGTCCGTTGTCCGCCAGCTCGCGAAGGAAGTGGTGGTGCTCGACGCCGGCCATGTCGTCGAAAGCGGTCATGTCGCCGACATCTTCACCCATCCCAAGCATCCGATCACGCAATCCTTTCTGGCCGAGGCGATCGGCGACAGCCTGCCGGTGTCGCTGGCGAGCCGGATCGTGCCGCAGCCGGCTGCCGGCGGGCAGGCTGTCATCCGCGTTCAGGTCCGCGGCGCAGGGGCCGGCGATACGCTGGTTGCGCGGCTCGCGCGCGAGCTCGGCCTCGACGTCTCGCTGCTGGCGGCCCGCATCGACGAGATCGGCGGCCAGCATGTGGGATCGCTGGTTCTCGGCATTCCCGGCGGCGAGGGCGCGGCGACGCGGGTTGTTGCCTGGCTCTCTCAATATCAATTCTCGGCGGAGCGTCTCGGCTATGTCGCCTGAACTCATCAATTTGATCATCCAGGCCACCGGCGAAAGCCTGTTCATGGTTGGGGTCGCGGCGCTGCTCGGCACCGCCTTCGGCCTGCCGATCGGCGTCTTTCTCGCGACCAGCCGGAAGGGGGAGCTGTTCGCGGCCCCGACCGTCAATGCCGCACTCGGCATCGTTGTCAACGCCACGCGCTCCACGCCGTTCATCATCCTGGTGGTCGCGATCATCCCGTTCACGCGTCTCGTGGCCGGCACGTCGATCGGATCGACGGCGGCGATCGTGCCGCTCACCATCGCGTCGACGCCGTTCATTGCGCGGCTGGTGGAAGCTGCGATCCGCGAGGTCGACGGCGGCCTGATCGAGACTGCATCGTCGTTCGGCGCATCGCCGCTCCAGATCGTGTTCAAGGTACTGATCCCAGAGGCGCTGCCGGGTCTTCTGCTGGCGCTGACGCTCGCGGTGGTCAGCCTGCTCGGCTACTCCGCCATGGTCGGCGCGGTCGGTGGCGGCGGCCTCGGTGATCTCGGAATCCGCTATGGCTACCAGCGCTTCATGCCGGAGATGATGCTGGCCGTCGTCGTCGTGCTGATCGCGCTGGTGCAGCTCGTTCAGAGCGCCGGCGACTATCTGGCGCGCCGGGTCAATCGCCGGCTGCGGCATCGCTGACACAGACTTTCTGACATTGGAGACATCAATGCGTTTTCTCGTAACGATGACGGCTGCCGCGCTCATGCTGGCGAACCACGCCAGCGCCGAAACCATCCGGGTCGGCGTCACCGCAGGTCCGCATGCCGAGATCATGGACGTCGTGAAGAAGGTCGGGGCCGAGCGCGGCCTCGACATCAAGGTGGTGGAATTCACCGACTACGTGATCCCGAACCAGGCGCTGGCGCTGAAGGACCTCGAAGCGAACTCGTTCCAGCACGAGCCGTATTTGAAGAACCAGATCTCCAAGACCGGCTGGAAGATCGTCAAGGTCGCGACCACGATCGGCTCGCCGCAGGGTGTCTATTCGCAAAAGTACAAGAAGCTCACTGAGCTTCCCGAAGGCGCCCGCGTCGCCATCGCCAACGATCCCTCCAACGGCGCCCGCGGCCTGATGATCCTGGCGCTGCACGGCGTGATCAAGCTCAGGGATCCCGACAACGTCGCCTCGACCATCGCCGACATCACCGACAACCCGAAGAAGCTGCGCTTCGTCGAGCTCGACGCCGCCCAGCTCCCGCGCGCGCTCCAGGACGTCGACGTCGTCTCGATCAACAACAATTATGCCGTGCAGGCCGGGCTCAATCCGGCGGTCGATGCGATCGCCCGCGAGAACCCCGATGGTCCCTGGGTCAACATCCTCGCCGTCCGCGAGGAGGACAAGGACAAGCCCTGGGTCAAGCCGCTGATCGAGGCCTATCGCTCCGATCCCGTGAAGGCGTTCTTGGAGACGCGCTTCAAGGGAACGTATCTGCCGGCCTGGTGAACGTCCCACGTCCGCACTTCAGATTGCCGCGCGAGGTACAGTCTATCCGCTGCGTGGGGTATTCACCTCTCTCCCCAGCGCGGAAAGGTCGTCGGATTGCGCCTGGCGATGCGAAGCATCGTCCAGTGCAATCCGGGTGGGGGCCGCACTGCGAGCATATGCCAGCGGAATATGCTTAAATGGCAATGCGAATACAACGACAGGGGCATGAGGTGGACATCAGACAAGACGATCCGACGGCGCCCCATGTCGCCGACTTGTTGGCATATCATCTGGAGGAGCTGCGTAGCGTCATGGCCGAGCACGCATTCGCACTGGATGCGACCGGTCTTTCGGCTGCGGCCGTGACTTTCTGGACGGCCTGGCAGGACGATATGCTGGTTGGATTCGGCGCTCTGAAGCAGCTGGATGACACGCATGGAGAAGTGAAGTCGATGCGCGCCGCCCCCGCTGCACGGCGCACTGGGGTAGGGCGGACTATTCTGTGCCACATCATCGCTGAAGCACGTAAACGGGGGTATGCGCGCCTCAGCTTGGAGACTGGTACGGCAGCGTTGCACGCTCCTGCTATCTCGCTCTACCGCAACGCCGGCTTCGTACCCTGTGAGCCGTTTGCCGACTATCGGGCCAGCCCACACAACCAGTTCATGAGACTCGACCTGTTGGATTGAGCTGCCTCGCTCCGGTGTTCTTTTTCAAGAACGGCAAGCGCCGCCGACAGGCAGAATTTTGTCTGCCTGGAAATATTTCGAATCCAAAGTCGTGGAACCGCAGGGAATGGGCGCATTGGCCGCACGTGCTGCGCACACGTCTGGAGAGATTCTAACGCTGCGCCTATCGCACTCCGAAAACGCCTGCGTTAGGGCGAGGCATCAAAAATCGTACCGGCAAAGCCGGCGACTGTGGGGCCTCGCAAGACGTGACAGACTTCCAACGCGTGGCGTGGACGGCGGGACATAGACGAGCGGAAGCGGCGGCGTCTTTTGGACGGCTGTGCCCGGCCGTGACGCTGTGGAGGTGTCAGCGCCCCAAGCTCTCACGTCACCTGCGATTGCCTTGGCAACAGGGAAGCGGGACCTGCTTGGTGAGATTTAGACGATGAGAGCGATATTTGGTCGGCTGCATCGCTGGGCGGGACTGCTTACGGCAGGATTCCTGTTCTTTTCCGGCATCACCGGGGCGATCATCTCCTGGGATCATGAGATCGACGACGTCCTGAACCGGCACCTGTTCGATGTCACGAGCAAAGGGTCGGCAATTCCCTCCATCGAGCTCGCCAGGCAGATCGAGCAGCGCGATCCGCGGGCACGCTGGTCTACCTCTTCATGACGCCGGAGCAGGGCCGGTCGCTGTGGTTCTTCGTGATGCCGCGGATCGATCCGGCGACCGGCAAGCGCTACGCGCTCGACTACAATCAGATCTTCCTCGATCCCAACACGGGCGTCGAGCTCGGCCGGCGCTACTGGGGCGCGGTGTGGCCGGTGACGCGGGAGAACTTCGTCTCGTTCCTCTACAAGCTGCACTACACGATGCACATTCCGGAGTTCTGGGGCAGCGACCGCTGGGGCATGCGCGTGCTCGGCGTGATCGCCATCATCTGGACCATCGATTGCTTTGTCGGCTTCTATCTCACGCTGCCCGCACGACGCAGCGCCAGGGCCGCGCGGGCGCCTCAAGTCACGCGCCAGCTCGATCGCGGCTTCTGGGCGCGCTGGGCGCCGGCCTGGACCGTCAAGACAAGCGGCAGCGCCTACCGGATCAATTTCGACATCCACCGCGCTTTCAGTCTCTGGACCTGGGCGCTGCTGTTCGTCATCGCCTTCACGGCGTTCTCGCTGAACCTCTATTTCGAGGTGTTTTCGCCGCTGATGAAGATGGTGTCGAACTATACGCCGACGCCCTATGAGCAGAGGGCGTACCGGGATCTCGACGATCCCATCGAGCCCAAGGTCAGCTTTGCCGACATCGCGGCGCGCGCGGCGGCCGACGGCAAGGGGCGAGGGTGGACCACCCCGGTCGGCTCGATCAATTACGGCCCTGCCCATGGCGTCTATGCCGCCGCCTTCTTCCATCCTGGCGACGACCACGGCGCCGGCGGTGTCGGCCCGGCGCAGCTCTACTACGACAGCGAGGATGGACATCCGATCGGCGAAAGGCTGCCATGGGTCGGCACCGCCGCTGATATCTTTGTGCAGGCGCAGTTCCCGCTGCACTCGGGGCGCATCGTCGGGCTCTTCGGCCGCATCCTGATCTCGATCATGGGGCTGGTGGTGGCGGCCCTTTCGGTCACAGGGGTCGTGATCTGGTGGCGCAAGCGCCGCGCCCGTGTCCGCGTCCGTGAGACCTCTGCGACTCGCCTGAGCCGGCAGCTCACACCGGCGGAGTAGGGCACCCGGGTCCGCCCGGCCTGCGCGGATGAACCTTCACGCGAAACAAAGGCACAAAGGCTGGAGACAGCTCTTGCCTCCTGGGATCGCTATGAAGTGGCTTGCCTTGCTCTGCCTGCTCGTGTTCGCTACCAACGCAAATGCGGCCGCTCCCGAGCAGCACTATTTCGACCTGCGCGATCGCTACATCGCAAAGTTCTCGAAGGCGGCGGAAAACGACGAGACCTACAAGCAGCACGACGCCGCGCTGAAGGAGCTGGCAAGCGTGCTGCGTGGCCTGATCGGGCCGGTCACGATCAAGGGGCTTCCGGCGGATGCGAAGTCCAACGCGGACACGCTATACAGGGGCGACTCAGGCTTCGGCCATCTCGACGGGCTCGCTTTCGCGTCCGAAGCCGACAAGACGCAAGCCGTGGTGACGACCATTGCGCTGCTCAAGCACTGGCTTCGCGAGCACCGCGAGGACGGCATGCCGCAGGAGATCGGCGCCGCCTTCAAGTCGGACCGCTTCTACTACGCCGCGATCCAGGACGCCGCCTTCGCCAAATATGCGGAGCTACCGATCGCCAAGCCTGCGGCGGCAAGCGTCGCGGTCGCCGTGCTGGGCCTGCGCGGCAATGGCGATCTGAAGGGACCGCCAAGCGAAATCGATGTCGTCGCGATCCAGGGCGAGAAGGTCTTCTTCATCGCAGCACGCGACGCCGTGAAGACGGCTCCGATCGCAGCCTGCGAGAAGGTCTGGAAGCAGATGATGGCAAAGCCGATCGACCAGAACGACCCGCGCGGCGACATGACCCGCGAAGACAACGCAATGACGGCCTTCACCCAGTGCTTCGCCAAGGCGGCGCCGAGCCAGAGCTGGTTCGCGACAGTCGTCAAGAAGGCGCAGAGCCAGTTGGATCTGCTGCCGCTGCGCTAGTTCCGCTGCGTCACAAGTCTCGGCGGCGTCGAAAGGAATGGCGAAGGCGCTCATTCGTGCCGCCGTGACACTGAACGCGCAGAAGACGGCTGCCAGTTAGCCAGCGCTCGCGCGCGACCCGACGGCTGGTGATCCGCTCAACGCCGGGCCAGCAACGAGCCTGTCGAGGTCGACCAGCAACAGATCGGCAATGCGTGTCAGTTCGTGGAGAGCGATCGTCATCTCACCGTTCTCAGCAAGTGACACAAACTCGCGCGAGACGCCAAGGAGGTTGGCGATCTGGACCTCGGTGTAGCCACGCGCCTCGCGCACGCTTCTGACCTGTGCGCCAATCTGCTTTCTGTGCAGAACCTGCTCTTCCTCGGTCATCATGAGGGACTGTTCGTCCAGGCTCGCAACTCCGTCCGCGAACGCGACGCCGATCAGCCTCCGCTTCTGCCATGCGACACGGCAGGCCTTTCGCAGTCCGTCACCAAAGATCAGCGTGACCTCTTTCGGAACCGAGAGCGACCAGTTGAGCTTCAGTCTGGCTCCCGTGCCGGAAACGTCCGAGATCGTGCAGGGGATGCTGACGGTGTTCCGGGTGCCATCAAATTCGATGAGCCCGGTCCTCGCCGTCGGTTGCCTGGTCGCAGCACGCAATTCGTCCATGAACGTCGAACCCTAGATGTCCGGCATTAACGCCGATACGGAACGCTTGCGGCCGATCCGCAAAATCAACGGTGAATATCGCAGCGTATTTTACCTCCGGGATTCCTCGGGCTCAATCGAGCCCGGAGGGCATGGTAAAGGATTCGTTTTCCACACTCCCTTCCGACGTCGCTGGGTGTCGTATCCGGTCCATCGCCACTGCGCGAACATGGCCGCGCAGAAGAACAACATGGTTCACCGGTCTGGCGACGCCGAAGCACTTCGTTGCGGCGCGCGCAAAGGTCAGCGCGCACTCCCACCGCGATTCCACCCGCGCCCGCCTTCGCCAAAGATCTCGTGCCCCGTCGGCGTCACCGCAACCGTGTCCTCGAGCTTGATGAAGCCGCGGCTGGGATGCTTCATCGTGGTCTCGATCGACACCACCATGCCGGGCTCGAGCGGCAGCCGGGCGTCGACATCGTCGTAGGGAACCGGACCCTTGGCGGTCAGGCGAGGGGCCTCGTGGCTGACGAGGCCCATGCCGTGGGCCAGAAAATCCGTGCAGCCGCGCTGGGTGATCTGGGCGAGCTGCCGCTCGGCCGCGACGTAGATGTCGCCGCCCATGACGCCCGGCCGGACTGCGGCGAAGGCGGCGCGCTGCACCGCCTCGATCTCGGCCAGACAGTCCTTCAGCTCGGCATCCGGCTCGCCCAGCACGGCCATCCGCGCGAGATCGCCGATATAGCCGTGATAGTTGCCGCCAGAGTCCAGCGACAGCACGTCGCCTTGCTCCCAGCGCTGCGCCGACGGCGCTCGGTTGTGGCTGTTGCCGCAGGCGAGCAGGCAATATTCGAAGGTGAGCCCGCGGTTGACCTCGGCGACGCGCAAGCCGTCCGACAATTGCTGCTTGGTCGTGCCGGGGCCGTGCCCGGCGATCACCTCCAGCATCGCGGCGATCACCAATTCCGACGCCGTCTTGAGCTTGGCCAGCTCGTCCGCCGACTTGACCGCGCGCAGCCGCTCCAGCACCAGCACCGCATCCTTGAGCTCGGCGCCGGGCAGGGCGTCGGCAAGCGCCCGGCCCGCGTCCATCGGCAGGAACGCCATCTCGACGCCGATCCGCTTCATCGGCACCCCGGCATCCTTCAGGATGCTCACGGCGCGCGTGACGGCATCGACCGAGCCGTTGGACTCGGTCCGGACCCGCGGCACCCAGGGCGGCGCCACGGCGCGCTGGTGGGTCTCCAGGCGGTGGCCGACATAGACGGCTTTTCCGGGCGCGCCCTTGGGATAGACCAGGACGGGCAGATAGCGGCTGATGCCCATGGCATCCATGTAGTCGAAGAAGATCGCGCGGTCGGCGCCGAGCAGGTACTGCACATTGTGCTTGGACGTCGCGATCAGGACGTCGAGGTTGGCTGCCTCCATCAGGCGGTCGAGCTTGGCGGCGTCGAACGGAATGCCGCGCGACTCGGCTCCGCGGGTGACGTGCTCCTGCATGATAGACCTCCCATGACTTGCGGCTTGGACCGCTTGTGTTCGTGGCTGCGATTGTCGGCCGGGAGCGGGGTTCTGGGTAGCTGCGGATTTGGCGGGCCTGACCTGCACGCCCATATCCGTAATTCGCATAAGGTATATTATGGAATATATTTATACATAATTGGATCAAATATTTAGGTGGAATTCCTTCCACGGCGCATTCGGTCTCACGCCGCCTTCGTCCCGGCCATCGAGCCGCCTCGCAGCCCTTGACGGCTACTGTGCATGGGGTCGTTTTCGCGTTTTTTGTAGCGAGCCCATCGCGCCGAAAGCCGATATTGCCGTGACGTTGTCCGGCTGCAATAAGCGAAGCCTCGCGAGATCGCAGATGACCTTCTGACCTGACGTCCGTATAGGTTTGCGTCTCACAACAAAAACAAACTTTCCGAGGAAGCCGACCCATGAGCTTTTCCCGACGCACGCTTCTCAAGGCCTCTGCCGCGACCGCGGTCCTGGGCGGCATCAGCGCGCCCCACGTGGCGCGCGCCCAGAGCGCCGAGTTCACCTACAAATACGCCAACAACCTGCCAGACACCCATCCGCTGAACGTGCGCGCCAAGGAGATGGCGGCGGCGATCAAGAGCGAGACCAACGGCAAGTTCGACCTCCAGATCTTCCCGAACAACCAGCTCGGTTCCGACACCGACATGCTGAGCCAGATCCGCTCCGGCGGCGTCGAGTTCTTCACGCTGTCGGGCCTGATTCTGGCGACCCTGGTGCCGGCGGCGTCGATCAACGGCATCGGCTTCGCGTTCCCGGACTATGACACGGTCTGGAAGGCCATGGACGGCGATCTCGGCGCCTATGTCCGCGGCGAGATCAAGAAAGCCGGCCTCGAGGTGATGGACAAGATCTGGGACAACGGCTTCCGCCAGACCACGTCCTCGACCAAGCCGATCACGGGCCCGGACGATCTCAAGGGCTTCAAGATCCGCGTGCCGGTGTCGCCGCTGTGGACCTCGATGTTCAAGGCGTTCGACGCAGCGCCCGCCTCGATCAATTTCAGCGAGGTCTATTCCGCGCTCCAGACCAGGATCGTCGAGGGCCAGGAGAACCCGCTGGCGATCATCTCGACCGCAAAGCTCTACGAGGTGCAGAAGTACTGCTCGCTGACCAACCACATGTGGGACGGCTTCTGGTTCCTGGCCAACCGCCGCGCCTGGGAAAAGCTCCCACAGGACGTGCGCGCGATCGTCGCCAAGCACATCAACGCCGCCGCCGTCAACGAGCGCACTGATACCGCCAAGCTGAACGCCAATCTCCAGCAGGAGCTCGCCGGCAAGGGCCTGACATTCAACCAGCCCACGGTCGCGCCATTCCGCGACAAGCTGCGCACGGCCGGCTTCTATGCCGAGTGGAAAGGCAAGTATGGCGAGCAGGCCTGGGACCTGCTGGAAAAGGCCGTCGGCAAGCTGTCGTAACGCGTTGGGGCCGTCATGGCTCATATCGAGGTTGAGGTGACCGCAGTGGTGGGCGAGGTGGCTGTTCAGTCCCCTCGCCGACCTTCGCTGCTGGCTTCGCTGGAACGCGCTCTCGGCCTCATCGTCGAAATCCCGGCGGCGATCCTGGTGGTTGCCGAGATCGTGATCCTGTTTGCCGGCGTGGTCGCGCGCTACGGCCTGCACCGACCGTTGATCTGGTCGGACGAGCTCGCCTCGATCCTGTTCCTGTGGCTGGCGATGTTGGGCGCCGCCGTGGCGTTCCGCCGCTCCGAGCACATGCGGATGACCGCGATCGTCGCAAGCGCAAAGCCCGCGATGCGGGCTTGGCTCGATCTGGTCGCGACCTCCGCCGCGCTGGCGTTCCTGGCGCTGATCGTCTGGCCGTCCTACGACTACGCTTACGAAGAGAGCTTCATCACCACGCCCGCGCTCCAGATCTCGAATATGTGGCGCGCCGCAGCGCTCCCGGTCGGCATCTGCCTGATGGCGGCGTTTGCGCTGCTGCGGCTGGTGCGCGCGGCCGATTACCGGATGGTCGCCGCCGCCGTGCTGTCGGTTGCGGTCGTGATCGGCCTGTTCTGGCTGGCGGAGCCGTCGTTGCGGCCGCTCGGCAATCTCAACCTCGTGATCTTCTTCGTCGGCGTTGCCGGCTTCTGCGTCTTTGCCGGCGTTCCCATTGCGTTCGGCTTTGGCCTCGCGATCTTCGGCTATCTCGCGCTGACCACGCGCACGCCGGTGATGGTGCTGGTCGGACGGATGGACGAGGGCATGAGCCACCTCATCCTGCTCTCGGTGCCGCTGTTCGTGTTCCTGGGCCTGCTGATCGAGATGACCGGCATGGCGCGGGCCATGGTGGCGTTCCTGGCCAGCCTGCTCGGCCACGTCCGTGGCGGCCTGCATTATGTTCTGGTCGGCGCCATGTACCTGGTCTCCGGCATCTCCGGAGCCAAGGCCGCCGACATGGCGGCGGTTGCGCCCGTGCTATTCCCTGAGATGAAGCAGCGCGGCGCCCGCCCCGGCGATCTTGTCGCGCTTCTTGCGGCTACCGGCGCCCAGACCGAGACCATTCCGCCGAGCCTGGTGCTGATCACCATCGGTTCGGTGACGGGTGTCTCGATCGCAGCGCTCTTCACCGGCGGCCTCTTGCCCGGCGTCGTGCTCGCGATCACGCTCTGCATGCTGGTGTGGTGGCGCTACCGCCACGAGGACATGAGCCATGTCCGCCGCGCCAAGGCTTCCGAGATCGGCAAGACCTTCATCATCGCCCTGCCCGCGCTCGCGCTGCCCTTCGTGATCCGCTACGCCGTGGTCGAAGGCGTTGCCACCGCCACCGAGGTCTCCACCATCGGCATCGTCTACGGCGCCCTGGTCGGGCTCCTGGTCTACCGCCGCTTCGACTGGCGGCGGCTGTTTCCGATGCTGGTCGAGACCGCCGCGCTGTCGGGCGCGATCCTCCTGATCATCGGCACGGCGACCGGCATGGCCTGGGGCCTGACCCAGTCCGGCTTCTCGCGCTCGCTGGCCTCAGCCATGACCGGATTGCCGGGCGGATCGGCGACCTTCATCGCCGTCTCGATCCTGGCCTTCACCATCCTCGGCAGCGTGCTGGAGGGCATCCCGGCAATCGTGTTGTTCGGGCCGCTGCTGTTTCCGATCGCGCGTGCTGTCGGCGTGCACGAGGTGCACTATGCCATGGTGATCATTCTGGCGATGGGTATCGGGCTATTCGCCCCGCCCTTCGGCGTCGGCTATTATGCGGCCTGCGCCATCGGACGCGTCGATCCGGCCGAAGGCATCAGGCCGATCTGGGGCTATCTGATGGCGCTGCTGGTGGGATTGATCATCGTCGCGATCTTCCCCTGGATATCGATCGGATTCCTTTGAGACGCTTTTGAGGAGGGTGTCGATGAGTGAGCGGCAGAACCAGTACAATATCGGCCTCGACAAGACTCTCGCCAATTACGTGCCGCTGACGCCGCTCAGCTTTCTCGCGCGCAGCGCCGCCGTCTATCCCGATCACGTCAGCACCGTCTATGAAGGCCGCAGCTTCACCTGGGCGCAGACCTACGCGCGCTGCCGGCGCTTTGCCTCTTATCTCGCGGGCAAGGGCATCGGCGTCGGCGATACGGTGGCGGCAATGCTGCCGAACATCCCGGCGATGAACGAGGCGCATTTCGCGGTGCCGATGACGGGCGGCGTATTGAATGCGCTCAACATCCGTCTCGATGCGGCCTCGATCGCGTTCCAGCTCGACCATGGCGGCGCGAAGATCATCCTGGTCGATCCCGAATTTTCCGCGGTCATCACCGATGCGCTGTCGCAAATGAGCGGCCAGAAGCCGTTCGTGGTCGACGTCGACGATGCCGCCTTCAAGGGCGGCAAGCGTATCGGCGAGATCGAGTATGAGGAGGCCGTTGCGCAGGGCGATCCGAGCTTCACCGCGATTCCGCCAAAGGACGAATGGGACGCCATCGCGCTCAGCTACACCTCGGGCACGACGGGCAATCCCAAGGGCGTCGTCACCCATCATCGCGGCGCCTATCTGAACGCCGTCAGCAACATCCTCGCAGGCCAACTCGGCCAGCATCCGGTCTATCTCTGGACGCTGCCGATGTTCCATTGCAACGGCTGGTGCTTCCCCTGGACCATCGCGGCGGCCGCCGGCATCAATGTCTGCCTGCGCAAGGTCGAGCCCACGAAAATCTTCGAGCTGATCAAGACGCACGACGTCACCCACATGTGCGGCGCGCCGATCGTCTACAACACCCTGATCAACGCGCCCGATGCGCCTAAAGGTAGTGCGGCCCGCCGCGTCGTCGGTCTGATCGCTGGTGCCGCACCGCCGGTCGCGGTGCTCGAAGGCGCGGAGAACATCGGCATCAAGCTTACGCACGTCTACGGCCTGACCGAGGTCTACGGCCCCGCCTCCGTCTGCGCCGAGCAGCCCGGCTGGGACGACCTGCCCGCCGCCGAGCGCGCGCGCATGAAGCGGCGGCAGGGCGTGCCCTACCCGCTCGAGGAAGGTGTCACCGTCATCAACACGCAGACCATGCAGGAGGTACCGCGCGACGGCGAGACCATCGGCGAGGTCATGTTCCGCGGCAACATCGTGATGAAGGGCTATCTCAAGAACGAGAAGGCCACGAAGGAAGCGTTTGAGGGTGGCTGGTTTCACACCGGTGATCTCGGCGTGCTCGACGAGCACGGCTACGTCATCATCAAGGACCGCTCCAAGGACATCATCATCTCCGGCGGCGAGAACATCTCCTCGGTCGAGGTCGAGGACGTCCTCTACAAGCACCCGGCCGTGCTGTTCGCAGCCGTGGTGGCAAAACCCGATCCGAAATGGGGTGAAGTGCCCTGCGCCTTCGTCGAGCTGAAGGACGGCGCCAGCGCGACCGAAGCCGACATCATCGCCTTCTGCCGCACCCACATGTCGGGCTTCAAGACACCGAAGGCAATCGTGTTCGGGCCGATCCCGAAGACCTCGACCGGAAAGATCCAGAAATTCCTGCTGCGCAACGAGGTGGGATCAGTGAAGGCGATTTCGGCCTGAGCTGGTGCTTGGACCCGGCGCCGCATTGGGCGTGTCCCTGCCTGTCCTAATTGCTTGATAAAGCTGGACAGGCAGGGCAATTTCCGGCCGGGATCGCCGATATCATTCCGGCGGACCGGAGCATCCCGCTCAGCCTTTGCGCGCGAAGGCAAAGCTTCTCATTGAGGCCCTATGGCTGCCACGTCCGCCGACAAGGTCAAGCTTTTTCGCATCCGCCGCGCGCCAAAAGGCGGCCGCAAGGCGGCGCCGGGCCCTGACATCGAAGGAAAAATCCTCGATGCGGCGGAGTTCGTCTTTGGGCATTTCGGGTTTCGTGGAGCGACGACGGCACTGATCGCCAAGAAAGCGTCGATCGCAAAACCCCACATCTACTACTATTTCGAGGACAAGGAGGATCTGTATCGCGCGGTGCTCGAACGCGCGATGAACATGTGGGCACGAGACATGGACAGTCTCGATATGACGTCCGAGGTCGAGACCATCCTCGTTCGCTACATTCACAAAAAGATCGATTTTTCACGAGACCACCCTCATCTGTCACGCATCTATGCCAATGAAATCATCAGCGGCGCGCAATTCATCGGCAGCTTCATCGAGAAGGTCTCGACCCCGTTGCTGCTCGACAAAGTCAAAACGCTGGACCATTGGGCTGCGAGCGGGGCCATTCGCCCAATCAGCACCGTCGATCTTTTCTTCTGCATCTGGGCGATGACCCAGGCCTATGCCGATTATTCGAGTCAGATGATCATCATGAAGCGCAAGAGACAGCTCGAAGAAGCTGACTACGCGGCGGCGAAGGCGACGATCGTCCAGCTCGTCCTCGGCGGACTCGGCCTTCAGGGCCACGACAGATCGGCGGACCGGGCGGCTCCCGTGAAGCGGACGAAGGCCAGGCTCGGTACCTAGCCGATTGTTCGGTCGGCCGTTTTTGGACGCGAAACGGCTTTCACCCCACCCAGCCCACTTCACACCTAGCGCGGGCGATCGTCGCTCATTCCGCGATTTCGATCCCTGGTTGTGGCGCGACAATTGCCCCAGCACCCATGCCAAATCGCAAATTCTTGTTTGTAAAAAACTTTTATCGATCGTTAAACTATTTTATCGATCGTTATAGGAGTGGCATGTCACTTGCTTCGATCCGAGCGTCCGGCACGGTGCGGGACATCAACAGCAGGGGCTGCGGTTTTCAACGAGGCAGTTGTTCCTGCGCCAGCAACATTCGAGGTAGAGGACATGTCATCCAAGAGCGGCGACGTTCCCACGCTGATCATCACAGGCGCCCATCCCAAGCTCTATAACCACGACCTTGCTCCGACCGCGCCCGAGGGACGAACCTGGGGTGTATTCAGCCTGTTTGCGATGTGGATGTCGGACGTCCACTCCGTCGGCGGCTATACGTTCGCCGCAAGCCTCTTTTTTCTCGGCTTGACCGGATGGCAGGTTCTCATCTCGATGGCGGTCGGCATCACGGCGGTCTACTTCCTGATGAACCTCATCGGCCGCCCGTCCCAGCGCTACGGCATCCCTTTCCCGGTCATGGCGCGCGTGTCGTTCGGCGTTATGGGCGCCAATCTCGCCGCTATGGTGCGCGGCGTCGTCGGCATCGTCTGGTACGGCGTGCAGACCTACTTGGCCTCGAAGGCGGTTCAGGTCCTCGTCGTCACCTTGGTTCCTTCGGCCGCCGATCTGACACATAACAGCATCATCGGCCTGTCCACCCTGGCCTGGTTCAGCTTTCTGTTCATGTGGCTGTTCCAGCTTATCATCTTCCTAAGCGGCATGGAGCGCATCCGCCGCTTCATCGATTTCTGCGGGCCGGTGGTTTACGTCGTCATGCTCGCCCTCGCGATCTGGATGCTGTGGCAGAGCGGCTTTTCGAGCCTATCGCTTCAGCTCAGTCCGCCCGCGGCTTCGAACGCGGCAACGATTGGAGTGATGGCCAATGCCGCGATGCTGATCGTCGCCTACTTCTCGGCCCTCCTGCTCAACTTCGGCGACTTCGCCCGGTTCGCCAAGGACGAGGACGCCATGAGGATGGGCAATCTGCTCGGCCTGCCCGTCAACTTCCTGGTATTTTCAATCATTACGGTGATCGTGACAGCCGGTACGCTGAAGGTTTTCGGGGAGGCGATCATGGATCCGGTTCTGATCGTCGAGAAAATCGGCAATCCGATCGTGGTCATCGTCGGCTCGATTACGTTCATCGTCGCGACGATGGGCATCAACATCGTCGCCAACTTCGTCTCGCCCGCCTACGATATCTCGAACCTCAATCCGGAGCGCATCAATTTCAGGATGGGCGGCCTCATCACGTCCATCCTGTCAGTTCTGGTCTGTCCGTGGCTGTTCGTAGCGAGCCCATCGGCCATCACGCTGTTTGTCAGCGTCTTCGGCTCAACGCTCGGACCGATGTTCGGCATCATGATCGCCGACTACTATCTCGTGAAAAAGCAGATTGTGATGGTCGAGGACCTCTACACGATGTCGTCGAGCGGCGCATTCAACTACGACGGGGGCTGGAATCACAGGGCGCTGATCGCGCTCGCCCTATCCGGCACCCTGTCCATCGGATTGTCCCTGTTGGGTGCCTACGGACTGATCTTCAATGTCGGCGACTGGGGATGGCTCATAGGTGCCAGCGTTGGTGGATTGATCTACCGAGCCCTCTCGAAGGAGCAAAGGCCAGTTTCCATCGTCGTCGCAGCGGGCGAATGACCTCCGAAGTTGCGGGTCGACCGCCATGTGGGCGGCGCTCCCGCAACGCTCTGAGCGTGCGCGTTCGGTCGAACGCGCACGCAAGCCCGGTGCGGCGTCGCGGTGTTCGCCGGAGACGCTGCTACCGGCGAGCCCCCTCACCGGTCTTTGCTGGTTGCAAGTCTGCAACCGCTCCCTCCAATATGGTGGCTACCTCCAGCAGCGAGATCACCAAGCGCGGCATCCGCCTGAGCTTCTCGTCGACCGCGACGGCGAACAGATCGTCCCGCTTCCGGCTACCCAGCAATCGCCATCGTCCAAAGGTGATCTTGTGGACGTTACCGGAGACATATCCGATGGACGCCCACAATTCCTTCGATTCCAGCAGAAGCTCGCCGGCCATCCGATCCAACACCGAGACGATCGCGATCATATCCTCTGTCGCGCCGGCAAGCCCGTGTGCACAACTGCCCGGATTGCTGTCATGGAAACGCTCGCTCGGGGTCCGCGGCGACGGCCTGGCTTGCAATTCCGTAAGTCTGTCCAGCAGTGCCGCGAACCGAGAGCGGGCAGCGCGAACGAGATCATCCAAAAAGTCAGATTGGTCTGCGCCGACGCCGACATGACGTGCGGTTTGATCGTTGTGAAGTACATCAATGCTCCGGAGGCAACCGACGTGACAATTGAAGTGTTGCCGAAATCTAAGGGCGCGCGACCGGTGGCGCTTGAACGTCCTGAGCCACGATTGATCAAAACGAGCCTGCAAGGAAACGTAGCAACGGCAATAAGACGGAACGCAAACAGGGCCAATCGTCTTTGGTCGTGCATTGGGCGCACATCATGACCGATGATGGCCTCTACGGCGATCGGCTTGCGAATCTCTTTCCAATGATCCGGGAGCCGAACTCGGGCCTCGTCAAGTCGCTACAGAAGGGAACGTTTGCCGCGGTGCGGATGGCATATTCCGGTCCGGTCGGCGATCCGACGTTGCCATCACCTCCCGACGAGGCCTTCGCGCTTTGCCTTCGGCTGCGGCATCAGAGAGCTGAAACATGGGTGGATGGCCGTCACGCCCCCAAGGGCGCCTTGAAGGACGAGACGAGCATCTACGATCTGCGATGCGAAACGATCGTTCACTTCCACGATCCGTTCGACTTTCTCTATCTGTATCTGCCGCACAGCGCGTTAAGTGAGCTGGCGAACGAGCTTGATGTCGGTCGCGTTCAATATGACGTTGTCGCAGATGCGAACTTTCGCGATCCCATCGTGGCTCATCTGGGCGGTTGCCTTCTGCCGATACTGGAAAGACCTCATGAGGCGAACGAACTGTTCGTGGGCCATGTCGCGATGGCGCTCAATACTCACTTTCTCCGGCAATACGCGATTGGCCGACCTCGCAATCGTTCTTACCGCAGCGGATTGGCGCCATGGCAACTTCGGACAGCGAAGGCACTAATGCGTGCGAATCTCAATGGCGAAATCTCGTTGGCACGGATCGCCAGCGAATGCGGCTTGTCCGCTGCCCACTTTGCCCGCGCTTTCAGGATCAGCACGGGGGCACCGCCGCACCGATGGTTGGTGAATCAACGCATCGAGCAAAGTAAAGCCTTGTTGGTGGACTCGACGTTGTCGCTCACGGAAATCGCGATCAAATGCGGCTTCTCGGATCAGAGCCACTTTACCAGAGCATTCTCGGCGGCGGCGGGCGCCACTCCCGGACGCTGGCGATTGGCTCGCAAAGGCTGATCCCCCGGCGATCACGGTCAAGGAGCCGAGCGGCGGCGCGAACTCGCCTGCCCTGCCAGCAAGCCGGTTTCCCGAACGCGGATGGACGCCGTGCTTCCTCATGCCGCCGCGATTCGTTCTGAAACCGATCGTGCATGTTTGACGACATCGCGACACGACCGGAAAAGATTGGAAATCGTCAGAGACGCATTTACCTTTCCGCTTACCGGATTCGCTGATTCCCGATGATTCGCCGCGCAGGCTGCGCGGCCGGCGGCCGGCGCGGTTGGGGCGCTTCATGCGACTGGTGTCGTGAGCAGGGACGTGCGTGCGCGTCTGGCGCTGCTGCTATTGACGTCCGGACTGCTGCTGCCGAACGCGGCACGCGCGCAGGTCATACGCGAGTTCGGCGCGTTTGCGGGGGTACAGAATTTCGGGCCCGGCGGCCCAAATGCGCCCGACTACGGCTTCAACAATTTTGGCGGCCCGACAATGCTCGGCGGCCCGCAGGCAGCAGGTTTAGCCGGGCCCTGGTCCGGCAATGGCGGCGGTGCCGGCATGCAGCCGACTTACGGCTGGAACGCCGATCCGCAGGGATTCGCAAGCGGGGCAAGGTTTGGCGGCATCCGGCAGGCCTTTGGCGGCGGCTCCGACGGTATCTCGCAGACCGAGACGGCGCAGGTCACGTTCCTCGCGATGACGCAGTTCACGCAAACCCTGCTCGATCCCGCCATCGACGGCCGCGGCATCGGCCCTGCCGAATACGACGCAGAACTCGCCGCCTATGTCTCCCTGGGCAACGACCGCACGCATGGCGGAATGGGCCGTGAGGCCTACGAGGCGATCTACGGCAAGCCCTCGCTCGCGGCCCCGCACTGGAACGTCTGGGCAGCCGGCTTCGGCGGTTCGCAGGTCTCGACCGGCGGCACTGGTTCAGCCAGCCGGAGCTTTAGCACGGTGGTCGGCGCCGACTATTCGCTCTCGCCGCAGACACGCTTGGGCTTTGCTCTCGCGGGCGGCGGCACCGGCTTTGCCAATAATTTTTCGAGCGGCCGCTCCGATCTATTCCAGGCAGGCGCCTTGGTCAGGCATACGGTCGGATCGGCCTATGTCGCGACCGCGCTAGCCTATGGCTGGCAGGCCATCACCAACGATCATCAGGTGACGCCGGCCGGCACGGACCAACTCAATGCCGCCGTCAACGCCAACGCCTATGCCGGCCGTATCGAGAGCGGCTATCGGTTTGCGACGCCCTGGCTCGGCCTCGCGCCCTATGCGGCCGCGCAGATCACCACCTTCCGCCTGCCCTCAAATGCGCCGCAGCGGGCCTACGCGGCCGATGCGTTTTCGGCCGCACCCGGCGGCGACAGCTTCACCGACAGCCGTACCGAGCTCGGCCTGCGCACGAGCGCGTCCTTTGCCCTGTTGAGCTGCGTGACGACCCTGCGCGGGCGGCTCGCCTGGGCGCATGATTTCAGCGCGGGGCAATCGATCCCGGCGGCGTTCCAGTCCCTGCCCGGTCGAGGATTTATCGTCGGCGGTACGGCATTGGCGCCGAACGCAGCGCTGACAGGCGCTTCGTTCGAGCTGCGCGCCCTGAACGGCTGGTCCGCCGCGGCGAATTTCGACAGCGAAGTGTCGAGCCAGATGCGCTCCTACACCGGCAAGGCCGTGCTGCGCTACGCCTGGTGATCTTGTCTGGTGATCAATGGCGCGGGTACGGAAGAGACCTTCCGCTCACGTCGCGAGAGCGAGCGGAAGTTATCCCCGCCCTCACATCTTCTTGTAGGCGTCAATCAATGACTGGCCGTCGGCACCGGCCTTCTTGAGCCAGTCGACGGTGAGCTGCTGACCAAGCTTCTGGAAGCCAGCCTTCAGCGCCGGGCTCGGCGGCTCGACCGTCATGCCCTTGGCCTTGAGCTGATCGATGTACCAATTGGCCTTCTCTTCCCAGGCCTTCCAGCCGCGCGTTTCCGCGGTTGCGGCGGCCTTGAGGATGGCCTCCTGGGTCGGCTTGTCGAGCGCCTCAAAGGCGGCCTTGTTGACGAAGGTGTAGTCCTTCGGAATCCAGGCCTGCACGTCATAGAAGTATTTCAAGGACTCCCAGGCCTTTGAATCGTAGCCCGTGCCGCCCGATGACATGAAGGAATTCACCACGCCGGTCGCAAGCGCCTGCGGCAGCTCGGCGGCCTGGATCGTCACCGCCTGGGCACCAACCAATTCGCCGATGCGCGCGGTCCCGACATTGTAGGCGCGCCATTTCAAGCCCTTCATGTCTTCGATCGTGGCGAGCGGCTTGTTGACATAGACGCCCTGCGGCGCCCACGGCACGGCGAACAGGAGTTTCACGCCCTGCGCGTCGAGCTTCTTTGCGATCGCGGGCTTGGAGGCCTGATACAGCTTCATCGCCTCCGGGAAGCTCGTCGCAAGGAACGGCACGACGTCGATCCCGAACACCGGATCCTCGTTCTCGTGGATCGACAGCAGCACTTCACCCATCTGCGTCTGTCCGGTCATCACCGCGCGCTTGATGTCGGGCGCCTTGAACAGCGAGGCGCCGGGATGGACGGTGATCAGGAGCTTTCCCGAGGTGGCGGCTTCGACATCCTTGGCGAAGGCGACCAGATTCTCCGAGTGCGGATTGTCGGCCGGGTATGCCGCCGGCAGATTCCATTTGGTCTGGGCCAAGGCCGGTGTGGCGGCCAGCATGGCGCCGGCAATCAGGCCTGCACGGACGAAACGAGACTTCATCGGACTTCTCCTCATGGTCAAATTGAAAGTCTGGCGCGATCAGTCGGGAAAAGCGAGCTTGGGCAGAAACAGCACGATCTGCGGATATTCCGTGATGATAAACACCGCGGCGAGCAGCAGGACGAAGAACGGGAACGCCGCCCGTGCGACGGTGAAGGTATCACGACCGCTCATGTTCTGCAGCACGAACAGGTTGAAGCCAACCGGCGGCGTGATCTGCGCCATCTCAACGTGAATGATGAGGTAGACTCCGAACCAGACGAGGTCGAGCCCGGCCTGCCTGACCATGGGCAGCACGATAACGGCGGTCAGCACGATCATCGAGATGCCGTCGATCAGGCATCCGAGAATGATGTACATGATGCTCAGATAGAGCGCGAGCATGCCGGGTGTCAGCTCCTGGCCCTGGACCCAGGTGGCAAGCGCGGCCGGGATGCCGGTATAAGCCATTGCCGCCGTGGTGTAGGCCGCACCTGCCAGGATCAGCATGATCATGCAGGTCAGGCGCGTCGCGCTCATGATGCTCTCGAAAAAATTCTTGCGCGTGAGCGTGCCGCTCCACCACGCCAGCAACAACGCGCCGGCAACGCCCCAGGCGGCGCATTCGGTTGCGGTCGCAAAGCCGAGCACGAGCGAGAGGAAGACGGCGAGGATCAGGAGCAGGCAGGGAGCGAGCCGCGCCGACTCGCGCAGCTTCTGCCGGAACGGTATCGGAGGATCGCGCGGCGGAATCTTTTTGGGATTGAGCAGCGACCAGATGACGATGTAGCCGGAATAGAGCACCATCACGAGCACTCCCGGCAGGAAACCGCCGAGGAACACCTGAAGCACGGAAACGTTCGCCGTGACCGCGTACACGACCATCGGAATCGACGGCGGAATCAACAGGCCGAGGGTGCCGGAGCCTGCCAGCGAGCCAAGGCTGAGGCCCTTGTCATAGCCGCGCTTGTCGAGCTCCGGCAACGCAATCTTGCCGATGGTCGCACAGGTCGCAGCCGAAGAACCCGACACCGCTGCAAAGATACCGCAGCCGATCACGTTGACATGCGTCAGGCGTCCCGGCAGCCATTGAACCCAGGGCGAAAGACCGCGGAACATTTCCTCCGATAATTTGGTGCGGAAGAGAATTTCTCCCATCCAGATAAACAGCGGCAATGCGGCCAAAGTCCAGGACGCGCTCGCGCTCCAGGTGGTTGTCGCAAGCACCGTGCCGAGTGGCAGGCTCGTGGTCAGCGCCATCGCCACGAAACCGACCAGCCCCAGCGAAACTGCGATCCAGACACCGCTCGCCAGGAACAGGATCATGACGCCGAGCAGAATGAACGACAGTTCGATCATGCCGAGATTGGCCATCGTCAACCTCCGCCGCCCTGCGAGATGCGCTCGATGAATTCATCCGGCGTCTCGTCCGGCGAGCCCTTCTCGTAGCTCGGCCGGTTTCCGCTGACGACATTGACCAGTTCGTCGATGAGGGCGATCGAGAGGATCACGAGACCGGCGGCAAAACCGAGCTGCGGAATCCAGAGCGGAAGCGCGACCACGCCCTGCGCCACGTCGTTGAAGCGCCATGAGTCATAAGCCATCTGCACCGCATGCCGCGTGAAGTAGAGAATGAAGATCGTGGCAATCCCGAGCGCGACGATCTCCGCGACCTGTTTCTTCCGCCCGTGCAAACGTTCCAGCAAGAGACCGACGCGGATCATCTCGCCGCGCTTGAAGGTGTGGGCGAGGCCGAGAAAAGCCATCGCGGCCATGCACCACGATGCGAAATCATCGCCGGCAGGAATATTGAGGGCAAATTGCCGCCCGATCGACATGATCATCATGATCGCGAAGATCGCGACCAGGAAGACGCCGGCCGCGTAGCCCGCAGCAAGATAGAGCAAGTCCAGAGCGCGTCGGACCAATCCAACCGCCGTTACATCGTTGCGGTGCCCTGCCAACGCGGTCCCATCCTCTCGCTTTGCGGCTCAATCGAACCCGGCGATTATCGCAGGTTTTGCTTGATTATCGCCACCATCCAACGTCCGTCTTTGAGACGTTAGACCAACACGATGGGGCTCGCGAAAGCAAGGAGCATGCCGACCTTCGGCAAAATTCCCGTTGGAGACGTTCAGTGCGTCTCCAACTGCATGCCGTCATAAGCCGGCACCACGCCGGCGGGCAGCGACTGCCGGATCACCTCGTAATCGACGTCGGCGGTCATGTTGGTGATGACGGCGCGCTTGGGCTTGAAGCGTTCGATCCAGGACAGCGCGTCGTTGATGCTGAAATGGCTGGAATGGCCGGTGTAGCGCAAGCCGTCGACGATCCAGAGATCGAGATTTTCCAGCGCGCCCCAGCTCTCGCGCGGGATGTCGTTGAGGTCGGGCGTATAGGCCGCGTTGCCGATGCGGTAGCCGAGCGCCGGAATCTGGCCGTGCTGCACCAGGAAGGCGGTCAGCGTCACCGCGCCGCCCTTCGCCAGGATGGTCTGGCTCTCGCCTGCCTCGATCGAATGCCGGGTGAGGATCGGCGGATAGTCGCTGCCCTCCGGCGCGATGAAGCAATAAGAGAACCGCGCCATGATGTCCTTCGCGGTCGACAGGTTGAAATAGACCGGAATGCGCTTGCGCATGTGGAGCACGACCGAGCGTAAATCGTCCATGCCGTGGGTCTGGTCGGCATGCTCATGCGTCAGGAACACCGCGTCGATGTGATCGACGTCGGTGGAGAGCAACTGCTCGCGCAGATCGGGCGAGGTGTCGATCACGATGCGCGTGGTGCCGTGACTTGATGTCTGCTCGACCAGCAGCGAGCAGCGGCGGCGGCGGTTTTTGGAATTGTTGGGATCGCAGGCACCCCAGCCGAGCGCCGGGCGCGGCACGCCGGCGGAGGAGCCGCAGCCCAGGATCGTCAGCGTCAGTGTCATGCGGCTCCCAGATTCAAGCTTTCACCTTGGAGAACAGGCGGAAGAAGTTTTCGCTGGTCTGGCGTGAGATCTCCTCAAAGGACACGCCGCGCGTTTCGGCGAGCACCTTTGCGACCTCGACAACATAGGCCGGCTCGTTGCGTTTGCCCCGGAACTTGCCGGGCGCAAGATAGGGGGAGTCTGTTTCAACCACAATACGATCGGACGGCAGTTCGGCTGCGAGCGCGCGCAGGGCCTCCGACTTCTTGAAGGTCAGAATGCCCGTGAAGCCGATATACAGCCCCAGCGACACCGCCTTCAGCGCCAGCTCGCGCCCGCCCGTGTAACAATGCAGCACGGCGCGAAACGATCCCTTTGCCGCCTCCTCTTCCAGGATGCGGCCGCAATCCTCGTCGGCCTCGCGGGTGTGGATCACGAGCGGCAGGTCGGTCGCGCGTGCCGCCGCGATGTGGGCGCGAAAGCCCCTCGCCTGCGCCTCCGGCGCGCCGTTGTCGTAGAAATAGTCGAGCCCGGCTTCGCCGAGCGCGACGACCTTGGGATGCCGCGTCAGCGCGATCAGCTCGTCCGGCGAGATGCCGTCCTCCTCGTCCGCGTTGTGCGGATGGGTGCCGACCGAGCAGTAGACGTCGTCATAGCGCTCGGCGATGGCGAGCAGGTCCTTCAGCCGTCGCACCCGGGTCGAGATCGTGACCATGCGGCCGATTCCGGCCGCACGCGCACGCGACACGATCCCGTCGAGATCTTCCGCGAAATCTGGAAAATCCAGATGGCAGTGGCTGTCGACCAACATCTCGCGAACGCCTTACGCCGCCGGTTCGATGTAGCGCGGGAAAGCCGGCGTCGGCGCCGGCAGCGTCGAACCGGGCGCAATACGCTTGGCGCCGCCGAGCGCTGCAAAGTTGCGCTCTGCTTCGGCGATACCGAGGCTGTCGAGCAGCAATGCCGAGGCGGTTGGCATCGCCGGCCGGGCCAGGATCGCGATCTGGCGCACGACTTCGGCGGTGACATAGAGCACCGTCTTCTGCCTGACAGGATCGGTCTTGGCCAGCGCCCAGGGCGCCTCGCCCGCAAAGTAGCGGTTGGCTTCCGCCACCACGGCCCACACAGCGTTGAGCCAGTGGTGGATCTGCTGCGTCGCCATTGCCTGGCGAGACACCGCGAGCATGCCGTCAGCTTGTGACAGGATCGCCTTGTCGTTGTCGCTGAACTCGCCGGGCTCCGGCAGCACGCCGCCGAGCTGTTTTGCGATCATCGACAGCGAACGTTGCGCGAGGTTGCCGAGATCGTTGGCGAGATCGGCATTGATGCGCGCGACGATGGCTTCGTGGTTGTAGTTACCGTCCTGGCCGAACGGCACCTCGCGCAGGAAGAAATAGCGCATCTGATCGACGCCGTACTGGTCGGCGAGGTTGAAGGGGTCGACGACGTTACCGACCGACTTCGACATCTTCTCGCCCCTGCTGAACAGGAAGCCGTGGGCATAGACCCGCTTTGGCAACGGGATGCCCGCCGACATCAGGAACGCCGGCCAGTAGACCGCGTGGAAGCGGATGATGTCCTTGCCGATGACGTGCACGTCCGCCGGCCAGTAGCGCCAGTTCTTGTCACCCTCGTCGGGGAAGCCGACGCCGGTGATGTAGTTGGTGAGCGCGTCGACCCACACATACATCACGTGCTCTTCGTCGCCGGGCACCTTGACGCCCCAGTCGAAGGTGGTGCGCGAGATCGAGAGATCGCGCAGGCCGCCTCGTACGAAGCTCACGACCTCGTTCTTGCGCGAGTCCGGGCCGATGAATTCAGGATGGTCTTCGTAGAGCTTCAGGAGCTTGTCCTGGTAGGACGACAGGCGGAAGAAATAGCTCTTCTCCTCGACCCACTCGACCGGCGTACCCTGCGGCCCAAGCCGCACCCCGTCGTCGTTTACGCGCGTCTCATCCTCGGCGTAATAGGCTTCGTCGCGCACCGAGTACCAGCCGGCATAGGTGTCGGCATAGATGTCGCCGTTGGCGGCCATGCGCCGCCAGATCTCCTGGCTGGAGCGATGGTGCTGCTCTTCAGTGGTGCGGATGAAGCGGTCGAACGAGACGTTCAGCCGCTCGTCCATTTCCTTGAAACGGCCGGCATTGCGGGTGGCGAGCGCGGACGGGGTCAGGCTTTCGTTCTGCGCGGTCTGGATCATCTTCAGACCGTGCTCGTCGGTGCCGGTCAGGAAGAACACGTCCTTGCCGTCGAGCCGCGCAAAACGCGCCAGCACGTCGGTCGCGATCGCCTCGTAGGCGTGCCCGATATGCGGATGGCCATTGGGATAGGCGATCGCGGTCGTGATGTAGAAGACGTTTTCGCGTGCAGGCGTTGCAACGGGCGTCGCGGCTTTCGGCGCGACGACCGCCTTCAGCGCGCGCGGCGCCTTCGGTTTCGCTGCCTTGGGTGGAGCGACGGGAGCCGGCGCCACCGGAGCGGTCACCTTCGCCTTCTTGGCCACCTTCTTCGCCGGTGCCCTTGCTGGCTTCCCGGCAACCTTTTTGGCAACCGTTTTCTTCACGACCCTCTTTGCGGCGACCTGCTTCTTTGCAGCCTTCCTGCCAGCCTCTTTTGCCGTCTTCGCTGCGCTCTTTTTTACGCGCGTTTTGGCGGCCGCCTTCTTGGTCTTTTTCGCAGCTTTGCGGGCGCGCGCCTTGGCGACCTTCTTCGTGGCTTTCGTAGCGGCCTTCTTGCCGCTCTTGCGTTTGACAGTTTTCTCAGCTCGCGTTGCCACCACGAATTCCTTTATCGGCTTCTTAAAATTTGGAAACGAACCTGCGCCTAGCGCGTTGCGTCCGCCAGCCAGCCGAACACCGAGAAAACCAAGGGCTTGCGCTCCAGATTGTAGGTTTCGGTGTCGCGCGCGGCGCGGACGATCTTTTCCCATACCTCCGCAAGGCGCGCAAGGCGCGGCAGGTTCTGGTTGGCATTGGCCTCGTCGGCATGCAGACGCTCCGCGATCCAGCGGTCGATGCCGTCGATGAAGGCCGCGAGTGCGACGCGGTCGCTGGTGCCGAGCGACTCGCCGAGCGTGTGCAACTCGCGCGGATCGACCTGCGGCAGGCGTGCCAGCAGCGCCGCCGTCCGCTGCTGGAGTTTCAGGGCGTCGCCGCCAAGCAGCGTCAGCGCCCGCGCAACGCTGCCCTCGGAGGCCTCCGCGGCCTCGCGTAGCGCCGGATCGTTCGGATCGAGGTCCGCGGTTGCGGCTGCTGCGCCGATCACATCGTCGGTCGCGAGCGGGCGCAGGCGCAGCTTGCGGCAGCGTGACTGAATTGTGGCGAGCGCGCGCGCCGGCGCGTGGCTCACCAGCAGGAAAAGCGATTGCTGCGGCGGTTCCTCGAGGATCTTGAGAAGCGCGTTCGCCGCATTCGGATTGAGCTCGTCGACGGTGTCGACGATGCAGACGCGCCAGCCTTCGGCTGCCGCGGTCGAGCCGAAGAACGAGATCGTTTCGCGCGTCTCGTCCACCGTGATCACGGTGCGCATCACGCCGCGATCGTTGGCGGTGCGCTCCAGCGTCAATAGGCCGCCATGCGAACTAACCGCAACCTGCCGCGCCGCGGCGTCGTTCGGATCGATCGCGAGGTTTTCGGCGCGTTGCACGGTTGGCGCCAACGGTTGCCCGTGGGCGAGCACGAAGCGCGCCATCCGATAGGCCAACGTCGCCTTGCCGATCCCCTGCGGCCCTCCGATCAACCAGGCGTGCGGGATGCGCCCGCTGCGATAGGCCGCGAGCAGCGCCGTCTCGGCCTCGCGATGTCCGAACAGCCGGCTCGTCTCGCGCGGATGCGGAATGGCGGTTTCGCGCTCGGCCTGCCGCGGGCTCATGCTGAAACCACCGATGCCGGCGTGGGAAGGAGGCGCTCGCACAGCGCCGTCCAGACCCGCCCGGCGACCGTGTCGGGATCGGAATTGGCGTCGATCAGCACGCAGCGCGCGGGATCGTCCGCAGCGATCGTGCGATAGGCATCGCGCAGTCCCTGATGGAACTTGAGGTTCTCGCCCTCGAACCTATCAGGCGTGCCGCTGCCGCGCCGTGCGGCGGCGCGCTGCAAGCCGATCTCGACCGGCAGATCGAGGATGATGGTGAGATCCGGCTTGAGATCGCCGATCGTGACCCGCTGCATCGCATTGATGAGAGCTGCCGGCACGCTGCCGAGGCTGCCCTGATAGGCGCGCGTCGAATCGGCGAAACGGTCACATAGCACCCACGTACCCTGATTGAGCGCAGGTTCGATCACTGTGCGGACATGGTCGTCGCGCGCAGCGGCAAACAGCAGCGTCTCGGCATCGGGGCCGAGCAGCTTGCCCATGCCGGAGAGCACGAGATGGCGCATGATCTCGGCGCCCGGGGAGCCGCCCGGCTCGCGCGTGACGAGGGTGCGGAGCTTCGCCGCATTGAGCCGGTCGGCGAGCTTCTTGATCTGGGTCGACTTGCCCGTCCCTTCGCCGCCTTCAAAGGTGATGAAGCGTCCGCGCCCGGACGGCCGCTGTACCGCGCGCTCACTCATGATCAGAGCTTCTCGGCGCCTGCGCGGAACATGCCGATCACAAGCTCGCTGGCGCCATCGATTGCACGGCGCACGGTCGAGCCGGTGCCGATCGCTTCAGCCGCATAGACCGGCGTCTCCACCGCGATATTGCCGCTGCGCCAGACACGCACCACGCCTACCTTCTGGCCGGCCTCGATCGGCGCGCGCACCGGGCCGCTATAGACGACGCGAGCGATCAGCTTGTCGCTGCCGTTCTTGTGCACCATCACCTTCACGGGCGTCTTGGCCACGAGTTTCACCGACCGGCTCTCGCCGCCAAAGACTTTGGCGTAACCGACGGGCTGGTCGGCGGCGATCAGGGCGCGGGTCTCGAAATTGCGAAAGCCCCATTCCAGCATCTTCTTGGCTTCGGTAGCACGGTCCTCGGGATCTTCCAGACCGTTGACGACGACGATCAGCCGCGTGCCGTTCTGCACAGCCGAGCCGACCATGCCGTAGCCGCCCTCCTTGGTAAAGCCGGTCTTGAGGCCGTCGGCGCCTTCGAGCGCATTGAGCAGCGGATTGCGGTTGGGCTGGCGGATCTTGTTCCAGGTGAATTCCTTCTCGCCGAACAGTTTGTAGAATTCGGGGAAGTCCAGGATGATGTGCCGGGCGAGGATACCGAGCTCGCGCACCGTCATCTTGTTGCCGGGGTCGGGCAAGCCGTTGGAGTTGCCGAAGGTCGACTTGGTCAGGCCGAGCTCGCGGGCGCGCTTGGTCATGAAATCGGCGGCAAAGATCCGCTCGTTGCCGGCGATGCCTTCGGCAAGCGCAATGCAGGCGTCGTTGCCGCTCTGGATGATCGCGCCATGCAGGAGATCGTCGACAGAGACCTTGCTGTTGATGGCGGCGAACATGGTCGAGCCGCCCGAGGGCGCCCCGCCCTTGCGCCAGGCGTTCTCGCTGATCCGGTACTCGTCGGTCGGCTTGATGTCGCCCTTCTTGATCGCGTTGAAGACGACTTCCGCGGTCATCAGCTTCATCATGCTGGAGGGCGCCCGGAGCTCGTCGGCGTTCTTCTCGAACAGCACGCTGCCGCTGGAGGCCTCGATCAGGATCGCGGTGGGGGCATCGCCGTCAAAGCCGGCATCTTCCGCTTTCTTGGCGCCCTGGACGCTCTGGTTGGCGGCATAAAGCGCCCCGCCCCAGCCGACGCTCGCCACCAGAACCGCCGCGATCAGCCCGCGCGCCAGTGCTCCGGCAGTCAGCCGGGTGCGACGGAGCGAAAAAAGACGAATTGCCATGGCCAAGCCCTGAGAGCGGCGTTTTAACAGTTGGAACCGGTGCGAACAACACGAGGTTGACCGCTTGTCCGTGAGATTGCACGATTCTCGTCGCGCCCCTATCGTGACACCTCATGTTTCTCGACCAAACCCCTGAAACAAGGCGGAAAAGCGATGTCTTCCACCCGCGTGATCAAGGCCAACGGGATCGACCTCTTCATTCGCGAAGCCGGCCAGGGACCGCTGGTCGTGCTGTGTCATGGCTGGCCGGAATTGTCCTATTCCTGGCGCCACCAGATCCCGGCGCTCGCGGACGCCGGCTTTCACGTCGTAGCACCGGACATGCGCGGCTATGGCCGGAGTGCAGCGCCGTCTGATGTGAGCGCTTATTCGATCTTCGATACGGTCGGCGATATCGTCGGCCTGGTGCAGGCGCTCGGCGAGACCAAGGCGGTGGTGGTCGGCCACGACTGGGGCGCGCCGGTGGCCTGGCATGCGGCGTTGTTCCGCCCCGATGTCTTCACAGCGGTCGCGGGCCTGAGCGTGCCGCCGCCGTTCCGCGCCCGCGGCAAGCCGCTCGACCTGCTGCGCCAGGGTGGCGTCACCAACTTCTATTGGCAGTATTTCCAGACGCCCGGTGTCGCCGAAGCCGAGCTCGAGCGTGACGTCGCCCGCACCATGCGCATCGTACTCGGCGGACGCGGGCTCGCCGATCCGAGCGCCGCCATGTTCGTGCAGGAGGGCAAGGGCTTTCTCGGCCATGCGACCTCTGATGAGCCGCTGCCGGACTGGCTGAGCGAGACCGATTTGGCCTATTTCACCGAAACCTTCCGCAAGTCTGGCTTTCGCGGCGGGTTGAACTGGTATCGCAACATCGACCGCAATTGGGAGCTGACGGCGCCTTGGCAGGATGCGCAGATCCACCAGCCTTCGTTGTTCATTGCCGGTTCGAGAGACGCCGTCATCACCGGCCTGATCGGCGCCAAGCGCGTCAACGAGCTCGAGCGCGTGCTGTCCAACCTTACGCGGAAGCTGATCATCGAGGGCGCCGGCCATTGGGTGCAGCAGGAGCGGGCCGACGAGGTGAACGATGCACTGATCAGGTTCTTGCGCGAGGCTGCCGCGCGCTAAAGCGCGATGAGATTGGGATGAATCGTCGTCGCGCTTTAGATTTTTGCTTGAGCATGATTTGCGCGCAAACGCGCTCGGCGTTTGTCGCGACGGAAAGCGGCTACACACTTTCCAGATCAACCGTTAGGCGACAACATTCATTTTCATCGCGACGTGCGCGGCGCCCGCCGGTTCGATCTCGACAAATCCTTGCCGCAGCTAGAATCGGCGCGCGGCCGGATTGCTGCAGCTACCTAGGCCAACTTCAATCGAGCTGTTGCAGCGGACGTGCCCGCGTGCCGTTCTGACCAGTCACGCCGGCGACGCGACGCCGCCGGCTGAAAGTCGTTTGTGCTTAGTAGAGGCCGCGGCCGCTCAGGATGCCGCGGGCCTCGGCGGCGCCGTCGGAGACATAGGCGGAGGATGGAGCGCCCTCGGCCGCGTAGCGGCCATCCTCGTCATAGGACACGGCGCGCGTGTTCTGGAGCGCCCGGCCTCGGCTGCGGCTCGAGGCCGACATTTCCGAGGTCGCGTTGATCGAGGCGACATCGGCTGAGGTGTTGCCGAGACTGTAGGGCCGCCCCTCCGGCATCGGAACTTCGCCGCGGATTGCTCCCCGTCCCGGGGACGTGAGCTCCGGCACGAACGGTCTGGCCGAGGCGACGCGAACCATGGAGGGGGTCGGCGCCGGAACGCCGGTGCGTAAGGTCGCCATCAGCTGGCGGTCGTCGGAGCCTTCGAGGGGCGCCCGGCCGACATATTCAACGCGGACCTTGGCGACGCCATTGCCTTTGAATTCAAGGAGTTCGGCGGCTTTGTTCGAAACGTCGATGAGCCGGTTGCCGTGATAGGGGCCGCGGTCATTGACGCGGACGATCAGCGACTTGCCGTTCGAGACATTGGTCACCCGCGCATAGGACGGCATCGGCAGGGTCGGATGCGCCGCCGTCAGCGAACCCATGTCGAACACTTCGCCATTGGCGGTCAGGCGGCCGTGGAAATCGTCGCCGTACCAGGACGCCATGCCCTCGGCACGGTAGTTGACGTCCTCCTCGGGCACATAGGTCCGGCCCGCCACCATATAGGGCTTGCCGATGCGGTAGGTGCCGCCGCCCTTCGGGACCGGATCACCCAGGGCCACGACCCGGGGGCTCGAGGACACGCCATATTTCGGATCGACGCGGCTGGCGAACTTGCCCGACGAGGCACAATTGGCGAGCACAAGGCATGTCGCGGCCGCTGCAACACCACGCGCGGCCCGCAAAACCGAATCTGACCTTCGGATCCCCATTCGCCCCAAATACCATTTCGCCGGAGACGTGCCCAACCCGCCTTGTCAGCGAGGAGCGCCTTCCGGTCCTTTGCCCGACGCGGCCCACCACCGCTTCAGATGCGCACACGATATCGCAACCGGAACACGGCGGAAATGGGGTCTGTGCGGCGTTCGAGCCGGGATGGTAAACAGGACGTTCGTCCTTCCCCATTGATCTGCGGAGCGCGGGCAGGTCGCGGCGGCATTCTCTGTGCCACCGCTGGACAGGCTGTTGCGCCGAAGCATCACTCCAACCCCATTGTCGCGACTTTCACTGGAATTCTTTTGACTGTGCAAGGCCGCACGCGTTTTCTCGCGTGCAGGGGCGGAATGGAAATTTACGATGATCGAGACGGTTTCGGCACTGATGGGTCTGGTAAGCGCGGGGATCTTCCTGGCCCATGCGTTTGAAGGTTACCGCACGAGGGCTTGAGGCACTCGCGCGAACAACATTGCATCACCTCCTTTCAAGACGGCGCGTTCGGACAATTTTAATCGATCCGATCGAGCATCGAAGACGAGAGTGGCAGGTGTCCCATGCGCAACCATGACCTCGTATCCGATGGCTTTCTGGCATTGACTGCCGGCGGCCTGGTTCTGCTCTGCTCCAGCCTCGTGGCACTGGCCTTCGGCTGAGCACCGACGACACTTTCCCACTTTCAGACCGCAGCCATACCGCGACGCAACAGGCGTGTGTTTGTCCGGGATTGCCCTGCTCCCGTTCAGTTGATTGAATTTCCGCGTCGGCGCCTCGACTCATTTCAAGAGGCCATCACCAACGAGGGTGACTCACATGCTTGCCGAGAAATTTTTCCTGGTCCTGGAATCGCTGATCCGTGGCGGACGCACCTATCCGGATGGAAGTCCCCGGGTCATCAGCACCTCCCCGCACGTACCGATGAAGCTGCCGGACCAGAAATAGCGAGACCTTTCCAAGCTCCGATCACACGCCGTTCAGCGCAAGCCCAGCAGCGAGCGGCGATAAAGACTGTCGCGGGCTTCATTCAGGCAGACGAAGCTGCCGTCGAAGCCCTGGCCATAGCGCTTCTGACCCTTGGCGTAGTAGACGCCCTTCCTGAAATCCAGCCACACCACCTTGTCGCCAGGGCAATATCGCCGCGCCTGTGCCTCGTCGCGAAACGGCGTCAGCGGCAGCGCCGATACCTCCGCCATGCCTGCGCCAAAGACCATGACCGCGCCGAGTGCGGCCTTGCGGAGCCATCTGCCAGGACTGCTGCAAGACACTGCCGGCCTCCTGATCCGCGCCATCGTGCGGCGCTCGTTGGCCACGACAGCACCGGCCATCCGCAGACGGCGATAGGCAGCGTCACATCTTCCGGCAGCCATCTTGTCAGGTTACACGAAAGCGAGGTCATCTCGATGCGACGATGCTGCCTGAATGTCGGTTGAGCCTGAAACCAGGACCGAACTCCGCCCGCCCACGCGGCGCAATGCGTCTACATCGTGCTGTTCCTCAAGGAACATTGGCACCTTCTCCTGGCACGCGATCGACCTCACCGTGCAGCAGATCATGATGAGCGTGCTGGCGCTGATCGATGTCGTGATGATCTCCAATTTGCTCGTCACGGTCATCGTCGGCGGCTACGAGACCTTCGTCTCCCGGCTCGATCTCCGGGGCCATCCCGACGAGCCGGAATGGCTCGGCCACGTCAATGCGAGCGTCTTGAAGATCAAGCTCGCAATGGCGATCATCGGCATCTCTTCAATTGCGCTGCTGCGCACCTTCATCGAGGCCGGCAATCTCGGTTCGGGCCGCGCCGGCTTTACCGAGTAGGGCGTGATGTGGCAGGTCCTGATCCACCTCACCTTCGTGGTCTCGGCGATCGGCATCGCATTCATCGACAAGCTCAGCGAATCCGGTATGCGCAAGCACGCCGAATAAGAAGGCAGCCGTCCTACTTGTTTGCCTCGAGCTGCTGAAGGGCCTGGTGCAGGCACTCCTGGAGCTTCCGCGCGACCTGCTCACGCGATACGCCCTTGCCGGCAAGATCGCCTGCAACCCTGCCCAGGATATTGTCGATCGTCTGGCTCTCCAGAGAGTCCGTCACCAGCGCCGTCGCATAGCCCGCCGCGGCATCGCCGCTGAGCCCGAGCTGGCCTGCGGCCCAGAGCCCGAGCAGCTTGTTGGATCGGGCCGTGGCCTTGAATATGAGCTCCTCGTCGTGGGCGAATTTGGCTTCAAAGCCCTGCTCGCGCTTGTCGAACGTGGTCATGGTCAGCTCCAATGTGTCTTCGATGGGAATTGGACTGGCTGGGAGCGAACGTCTCCGTGGTTCTCGTCAATTGAGGATCATTTGAAGCTTCCGGCGGAAGGCTGACGCCGTCAAGCCTGCGTGTGATACGACCTGCGCCGGGCGAGCCCCGTCGCGGGCCGATAGCGAACGTCAGGTCCGGACCAGCCTCAACGATTAAGCGGGCTTGTTTACTGTTTGTTAAGCGGACTCACGGTCGCATGGCCTTGGGGATATCGAGGCCGATGCATGAACAGAGAGCTGCGGGAATTTCGACGGCTTGAGCGCCTCTGCCTGGAGCAGGCTGCGCTCTCCACCATGGACCTTGCGCGAACCGGCCTGTTGAAAGTGGCCGACGATTGCCGCGTCGCGGCTGAAGCAATCGAAGCGCAATCGCCGCCACGGGGCGCCTTTGCCGGCGCGGTGCAGGCGCTCAAGCTCGCCTTGACTGCCACTCGCGTGGCGAGTTGGCACTAGTCCGCGGCTGCCGGCTGGAGGCGGCTGCCTGACCGATCAGCCCGTGCCGCGCGCTTCGCGCGCCAACCGTTCGGCTCTCAACCGCTCGCGATTGGCGTAAAACGCCTTCTGCGCCTCCTCATGGTCGCGCATGGCCTTTTCCGCCTCGATCCGGCGTGTCGCATCGCGCGCCTGGCGCTGCTCGGGTGTCAGGGGTTTGCGTCGGAAGGAAAGGTCTTCACTCATGCGTACCTAACGCAGGCCGCAACCGATAAGTTCCGCACGATACACCCGAACGTGCATTTGGATCCAGCGCGGCACCAAAAAGTGGAAAACAACCCATGCAAAGTAACCGGGACCTGCGGGATCAATGACTTACGCGTGTGACGATGCCGTTTGACCTGTCGGGCAAAACAGGGGCATCCTAGTAACTTCGGAAAATCCGTCGAAAATGTCACGGGTGCGCCGCTTGTGGGGCGGACGATCCTGAGATCGACAGCAGGCAGACGACATCGATCAAAGATTCGCTGCGCCGGGAAGACGGGCCGCAAGGACACGCTGTCGCTTCGATGAGGCCCGCGACCGGTTCTTGCCATCTCCAACTCGCCCCTCAACTAATACTCCGACGTCGGCGCGTCCTTCCTGTTCGCCACGAGCGGCAATGGTTCGCGCATCACGCAGCGGAAGCCGACATGGCTGGCCGAGGTATCGACCGGCTCCGCGTGCCGCGCGGCCGGACGATAGCGGCGGCAATAGTTCGGCGCGCAGAGATGCGAGCCGCCCTTCAGGACTTTTCGCGGGATCCTGATGCTCGGCTGACAGGGGTCATAACTTGCGTCCTCGCGGCCACCACGCGGATTGTTCGGAATGCAGCACGGCTTCGCCGCCTCCATGGTGTGCCGCGCCGACCACCAGTCCGAGGTCCACTCCCAGACATTGCCGATCATGTCGTAGAGGCCATAGCCGTTCGGCGGGAAGGCCATGACCGGCGAGGTACGCTCGAACCCATCCTCGCCGAGATTCTGGACAGGGAAGTTTCCCTGCCAGAGGTTGGCCATGTGCTTGCCGCCGGGCGTCAGCGCATCGCCCCAGGCGAACTCCTCGCCGTCCAGACCACCGCGCGCGGCAAACTCCCACTCCGCCTCGGTCGGCAGATTTTTGCCGGCCCAGCGCGCATAGGCGTTCGCGTCGCTATAGGAGACGTGGACCACGGGATGATCGTCGAGACCCCTGATGTTGCTGCCGGGCCCATGAGGGGATGGCGCCAGTTGGCGCCGCGCATGAAGCTCCACCACTGGCTCCAGTCGGTGAGATCGGTGATGCGCGGCAGCGGCGAGAACACCAGCGAGCCGGCGCAGAGCATTTCCTTGAGCGCGCCGGGATAATCTCTGGGATCGGGAACGATCTGCGCCTCGGTGACGTGGCCGGTGGCGTTGACGAACTGCTTGAACTGCCTGTTGGTGACGGATGTGCGGTCAATCCAGAAATCGTCGACGGAGACGCGATGGCTCGGCGCCTCCTCGGGATAATGATGATCAGATCCCATACGGAAGGTCCCGCCGGGAATGAAGATCAACTCGCCGGTCTTCACGTCATCCGGCAACCATTCGCAGTGATCCACATCGGCCCGCAGCATGGTGGAGACTCCGATACGCGCATCCCACCTGGTGCTACGCTGCGGAAATCAGCAGACGTCGATTGCGGCAGATCGCCCTATGCGCTGGACACATTGTCTGGTCCCCTCCTCTTGGCGCTGAAGGCTGGAGATGCAGATGTCGTATTGCGTCAACATCTCGCGAATATCGCTTAGGTTGCAAATGGTATCCGAAGATTGGATGACTGTGATGTGCAGTTTGTGCCAGTTCGTCAAAGCGACCAGTGAGGCTTAATGACCCATGTCGCAAATCCCTCAAGCCAGAGCGTTGAGCGGCGAATCTATCGCGGCGAATTCAGTGATGATTTGTCTCAAAACGCGAAGTCCGTTTATCGCACCCACTTCGCGTTGTGGTGGTGTTTTGTTGCTGCCTGCCGCAGAATTGTCGCGCTTCAGTAAGAGAGTACGATCATGGGACATTTTCTTCTGGTCGATTCGCAGAAGCTTGATGGTTTCGAGGGCCTTCACCGGGCCGTTCACGGCTCTCACGTCGACGTCATGCAGCTCGGACGCGGGCGACTGCGCGGCAGCTTGTCCCATATCGGCATCGGCGATTTCTCGCTCAGCATCGGCAGTTTCAGCGTCGGCATGCGTACGCAGCGCGTCTCCAGCGATGACAAGCTGATCGTCGGGATGCTGCTGGCGGCCGAGCAGCGTGTCACCCATTGGTCGTTCGACATGCAGCTCAACGACGTGCTCGTGATTCCGCCGCTGCTCGAGCATGACGGAGTGTTTCACGGCGCATCGGCTTACGCCGCCATGCGCTTCGATCTCGACGAGGTGGCGTCGCTGTTCGGCGGGGAAGCCAGGCTGAGCGATCCAGACACGTGGCGCAGCCGCGGCCATTTCCAGGCAGATGGTGCGACCGGCGCGGCCGCCTCGCGCCGGCTGGTCCGGATCATGTCTCATCTGCGCCCGCACAGGCAGGGCCTGACGCCATCGACTGCCGATTTCTGGAGACGTTCGATCGTCGAATGCATGGCCGCCAATGTGATGTCGTCGCTGCCACCCGACGACACAGGCTGGCTTCCCTCCGCAAGGCGGCTCATCCACAGGGTCGAGGATTTTCTGGACGAGGCCGGCACGCGCCCGGTGCACGTATCCGAGATCTGCGCCGGGCTCGGAGTATCGCGACGCACGCTGCATCGGGCCTTTCAGGAGGTGTTCGGCCTGGGGCCCGTCACTTTCCTGCGGCACAAGCGCCTGTGCACGATCCATTCGATTCTGCGCGACAGCATGCCTGGTTCGACGACGGTGGCCTCAGTAGCCATGCAGCAAGGCTTCTACGAGCCCGGCCGCTTCTCACAATACTATTTCGCGATGTTCGGAGAACATCCGTCGCGAACGTTGGGAGGGCCTCCGTCGCGGGATCCCGAAGGCGGAGCCGCTACGGCCTAGCGTCTATTGGCGCGCTTGTCGGGACACTAATAAACCGCAAAATCCAGACCCCGCGCAACTCTCTGAATCTACGACAATTTCGAAACAGAACGATTCTCTGGCGGAAGGGGTATCCTGTCAACCTTGCTGTATTGGCTTCGTTTTTCCGGACGCATCGCGAGCAATCCACGGTCCCAGCCACGGCGCGTTTTGCGGGCTCGCGACCGTAGTTTGCGGCCATCTCGCGCAGTGCGGCGGCCTCGCCGGGCAACCTGCTCTCCTCCGCCAGATCCAGGCAGATGCGCTCCATGCGCGCGAGCTCGTCGACATCGTGCGGATGCTGCGCTCAGACTCTTGGGAGGCCGGAACGTCAGGGCCACAGCCTCCGGCCTACGGCGCCGCTTCATGACATCGGTCCGTATTTGGCGTACTTCGCTATTTCTCGGAGTGAGAGCCGCACGGTCTGCAATAGGTTGAACGCCAGGGATTGGATCGTGCCGGCGCCGTGGGTGACCTCATGCGGCAGCACACTGAAGTTTTTCTCCGGGTACACAGCAAATCGACAACAGCCTTCGCTTCGGTCGGCATGAGCGATCAGGCGGTTTTACCCAGCTACCTGCATCTCGGCAAAAACTCCGCGGTACCTTCAGCATAGGAACGTTTCGGTCCGCCCCGAATCCTGCTTGCGCAATCGATCCTTTGTTGTTTGTGGATCGACAGATGGAAAAAGCAGTCGCCTACGCCATCTCAGCGGCGCTCGTGGCTATGGGTATCGTGATACTAGTCATTGGCCTGTCCTCCAGCTCGCCCGCTTTGTGGACAGTCGTTGCGCTCGTCCCAATCACGGTCGGGATCGTGAGCGCTTTTGGCCCCGTATAAGGATGGGGAAAACGGCCAGTAGGTCAGATCGTCTGCATTTTTCGAATCGCGCCTCTGTTGCTCGCTCTCGCTGCCAATTTCAGAATTTGCGGGTATACACGCGCGTGAGCCATTTCGTCTCTATGCTTCTGCTTGCTCTCGCCTTGACCCTGACCTTGTGCTTTGGGGTGGCAGCCTGGCGCCTGTCGGCCGGCAACGACGTCGATATCACCGCAACGATTGCGCATCAGGAATACGGCTGGAGAGCTAGACCGAACAACTGAAGGCCCTTGCGCTCGCCCTCTGGTTGCGATTGGATCATGGTTTAGGATTATAGATCCAATGGCTATCAAATTCATTGTGGCGAAGGTTCTCAGAGACGAGCTCGCTCTGCGAGGCATCCGGTCGCTAAGTGCCGAAGAGTCAGAGAAAATCGCTGCGCGTACCTTTGAACGTATTACCGATCTCGAGCTCGAGCTTGCCGCGCGCGATTTTAACACCTCCATAAGTCGTGTCGACGTACCAACGTGACGAGGAGCGTTATGTCCGTTTACGATCCACTACGAAGGACTCTGGAGAGCGTGCGGCGGCCAAACGGTTCGGTTCACATTCTCAGAAATCGAAGCGGTGCTAGGAAAGCCATTACCCGCCTCTGCCTACAAAGTTCAGTGCTTGGTGGGGAAACGAGGCGGCGGACCTGAAAAAGCGGGAGCTGTTCGCGAAACTTGCTGAGCACTTTGCCGAGCTCACGTCGGAGGCCGAGCGAGTCTCTCGGCGACAGCCATTCCGAGATCGCTCCTGACGTTCCCCCGAGAGCTTGGCCGTTTCCTAATCTCGTCGGCGTTACCTTGGCCGACGAGGTCGTCCGTGCAGTGTGACACAATCGGCTTCACGTTCGAACTCTGCTTGTGCTGACGCGTTAGATTGTCCTCCCAACCGGAGGAGAAGGCTATGGATTGGAACCGCATCGAAGGGAACTGGAAGCAGGTAAAGGGCAAAGTGAAGGAGCAGTGGGGCAAGCTGACAGACGATGACTTAGACGCCATCGACGGAAAGCAAGACCAGCTTGAAGGAAAGCTCCAGCAGCGCTACGGCTACCAAAAGGATCAAGCCAGAAAAGAACTCAACGACTGGTTTGGTCGTCAGAAGTGGTAGACCCTGAAAGCCCGCTGGTCCCCCGCGCGGGCTTTTTTTCTCGCGTCGTTCGAAGACCGAGAACCGGCTAGGAGTTGTCCGATTACGCCACGTCAGGGACACGCTCCGAAAACCTTGGCCCGCTCACTGATGCAATGTTCGATCGGATCGACATATTGCGCACCAGAGCGCGCGCAGCACTGGCCGCCTCCCGCGCCTCCGCCAACCCGATGTCCCGGAGGGGACCGAGGCCCATGAACCTCTCTTTGCCGATTACGGGCGATTTGAATTGGAAGACCCAGCTCGCATTGCCGTTCTTGTCAACGTCGAGTGTCAGCCCATCGCCATCGGCGAGCTTGTCTCCGGGTTTCGCATGTTTCACCCGCACCGCTGTTAGATTCCCCATCTGCCATTCTCCAAAAATGTCCGCCTAAACCCACGCCCCAACCCACGCCGGCACCGTAGATGCCGGTTGACACGCGAACACATTGAACGACACAAAAGTGCAAATTCGCGTTATGTCTCAACGGTTTAGGTATCTTGGATAGACGTGTATAGACACTGATGGATTAGCAGGTGGCGGAAGGGGTGGGATTCGAACCCACGGTACCCTTGCGGGCACGCCGGTTTTCAAGACCGGTGCCTTAAACCACTCGGCCACCCTTCCAAGCAGAGAATTGCTGTCGCTTAACGCAGACGACCGCCCAAGGCAACGCGAAGTTGGCGGACTCGCGCGGCCTGCACTCTTTCCGGGGAAACGGTCTGTCAGGCGAGCGTCAGGGTGGTCCTCTAGCTTCGGCAGGACCGTCGACACCTCCCAGGGCGTCGCCGGTTGCGAGGCCCGGTTGGAGTCCCCCTCCATGTCCGGGCCTCGTTTGCGTCAAGCAAAAAGAAAACGCGGCGCCCGTGAGGAGCGCCGCGTGAATTCTCTCGTCACTGCGCCGGCTCCGTGGCCGCAGGACGCGCAGCCTGTCGCCACCGGGGCGTAATAGGAATAGCCGGGCGAGACCATCTCGACGCGCTGGCGCGTGGCGTATTGCGGCGGGATGCGCTCGTATTGGACGCCCGGCGGCGCGACCATCACGGTCTGCGGGACCATCACGGTGCGGTACTGCGCCGGCGTGCGGTGCGCGACCGTAGCGCCGGGCGAAACCATCACGGTCTCGTCGACGGCGCGGTATTGCGGCTGCACGTATTGCTGCTGATAGCAGGTCGTGCACGGCGGCGGCGTGTAGCAATTGTAGCAGCCGGCGGAAGCCGCGCCCGTCATCGAAATCGCGGCGACGACCGTTGAGAAAACGACAGCAAGAGTACGAGACATTGTGGTGGCGCCCCAGTTGCCCGAAATGGATTTGGATCAGAAGGTCGCGGCAGTGTACGCCGCGAAATCCAGGGCTGCCGAACTTCGTTGGGGCATCCTTAATGCGAACGGCCGATTTTTGCCGATCGGTAAGGACTCGTTGACCATCCACGAGGCGTGACCGCGACAGTCGCGATCACGCCTGCACGCAACGCGCTCAGTTCGTGCGCCGCTTGACCTCGCGCACCGCACCACGCGCGGCGCTGGTGGTGAGCGCAGCATAGGCCTGAAGCGCGGTCGAGACGTTGCGCTTGCGGTTCTGCGCCTGCCAGGCCGCATCGCCCTTCGCCTCTTCCGCCGCGCGGCGCTTGGCAAGCTCGTCGTCGGAGACCTCCAGGCTGATACTGCGGCTCGGGATGTCGATCGCGATGCGATCGCCGTCGCGCACGAGACCGATGTTGCCGCCCTCGGCCGCTTCCGGCGACAGATGCCCGATCGAGAGGCCTGACGAGCCGCCGGAGAAACGTCCGTCGGTGACGAGCGCGCAGGCCTTACCCAGGCCCATCGATTTCAGATAGCTCGTCGGATAGAGCATCTCCTGCATGCCGGGGCCACCGCGCGGACCTTCGTAAATGATGACTACGATTTCGCCGGCGACGACCTTGCCGTCCAAAATGCCTTCCACGGCCGCGTCCTGGCTCTCGAACACGCGGGCTGGGCCTGCGAATTTCAGGATCGAGGCGTCGACGCCGGCGGTCTTCACGATGCAGCCGTCCTGCGCCAGGTTGCCGTAGAGCACGGCGAGGCCGCCGTCCTTGCTGAAGGCGTGCTCGAGGTTGCGGACGACACCCTTCTCGCGATCGGTATCGAGCTCGTCGTAACGGCGCTCCTGGCTGAAGGCGACCTGCGTCGGGATGCCGCCCGGCGAGGCGCGGAAAAAGGTACGCACCGCTTCGCTCTTCGAACGCTTGACGTCCCAGCGCTCCAGCGCGTCGCTCATCGTCGGCGCATGCACCGTCGAGACCGAGGTGTCGATCAGCCCGGCGCGATCGAGCTCGCCCAGAATGCCCATGATGCCGCCGGCGCGATGCACGTCCTCGACGTGCACGTCGGCGACCGACGGCGCGACCTTGCACAGCACGGGCACGCGGCGCGACAGCCGGTCGATGTCGCGCATGGTAAACTCGATCTGCCCTTCATGGGCCGCCGCGAGCAGATGCAGCACGGTGTTGGTCGAGCCGCCCATCGCGATGTCCAGCGTCATCGCGTTCTCGAACGCCTTGAAGTTGGCGACATTACGCGGCAGCACGGAGGCGTCGTCCTGCTCGTAATAGCGCCGCACCAGATCGACGATGGTGTGGCCGGCCTCGACGAACAATCGCTTGCGGTCGGCATGCGTTGCCACCACCGTGCCGTTGCCGGGCAGCGCGAGGCCGAGTGCTTCGGTCAGGCAGTTCATCGAATTCGCCGTGAACATGCCCGAACAGGAGCCGCAGGTCGGGCACGCCGAGCGCTCGATCACCTTGACGTCCTCGTCGCTGACCTTGGAGTCGGCGGCTGCAACCATGGCATCGATGAGGTCGACGGCCTTGGTCTTGCCCTGGAGCTTGACCTTGCCGGCCTCCATCGGCCCGCCCGAGATGAACACGGCGGGGATGTTGAGCCGCAGCGCCGCCATCAGCATGCCGGGCGTGATCTTGTCGCAATTGGAGATGCAGACGAGACCGTCGGCGCAATGGGCGTTGGCCATGTATTCGACGCTGTCGGCGATCAGCTCGCGCGACGGCAGGCTGTAGAGCATGCCGTCATGGCCCATGGCGATGCCGTCGTCGACCGCGATGGTGTTGAACTCTTTCGCCACGCCGCCGGCCTGCTCGATCTCGCGGGCCACAAGCTGGCCGAGGTCCTTCAGATGGACGTGGCCGGGCACGAACTGGGTGAAGGAGTTGACGACCGCGATGATCGGCTTGCCGAAATCGGCATCCTTCATGCCCGTCGCGCGCCAGAGGCCGCGGGCGCCCGCCATGTTGCGGCCGTGGGTGGTGGTGCGGGAGCGATAGGCTGGCATGGCGGTTTCCGTCCTGGTTGGGTCAGCCGGGCGGGAAATGTGGAGCCGCCTCAGGCCTTTCCGGCCGGATAGCGCACGGGGTGGGCGCGCGCAACGGGAACTTGGCGCTGACGGGACCGGATAAGCCTTTCGCAGGCCTCCCCTGCTCCCGGCGCGGGCTAAAGCGCGAAGCGCTTTAGGTTATTGTTCGAGCATGATCTTTCCGGAAAACCGCTCCACACTTTTCCGGATCATGCTCTATTGGAGAGTCGGATCGAGCCGGTCGCGCAGCCAGTCGCCGATCACGGAGACGGCCAGCGTGGTCACGACGATCGTGGCCGCCGGCGCCAGCATGATCCAGGGCGCCCGGGTCAGGTACTCGCGGCCGTAGCCGACCATGTTGCCGAGGCTGGTCATCGGCGGCTGCACGCCGAGACCGAGGAAGGACAGGCCGGACTCCATCAGGATCACCTCGGGGAAGACCAGCGTCGTCGATACAATCAGGGTCGAAGCGATGTTGGGCAGGATGTGCCGCAGATAAATCCGCGCCGGCCCTGCGCCGAGCTGGCGAACCGCGGCCGCGTAGCCTTGCGCATTGGCGGAGACGGCAAGACCGCGCGCGATGCGGGCGTAGCGCTCCCAGCCAAAAAATCCCATCAGGCCGATCAGGAGCGGCAGCGAATTGCCGAAGAATGCGAGCACCGCGAGCGCCATGATCAGGAACGGCATGCTGGCCTGAAAATCGGTCAGCATCAGCACGAATTGCTCGACGGCCCCGCGAAAATGCGCGGCGAGGAAGCCGAGCGTGGTGCCGACGATCGCCGATATCGCCGTCGCGCCGAAGGCGATCAGGAGCGAGATGCGGATCGAGACGAGCAGCCGCGACAGCACGTCGCGGCCGAGCTCGTCGGTGCCGAGCCAGTGCGCGACATTGCCGGGCGCAGCGAGGCGGTTGCGCAGGTCGAGCTGGGTGTAGCCATAGGGCGCAAGCTTGTCCGCGAAGGCCGCGATCACCAGCATCACGACAATCCAGCCGGCCGCGAGCGCGACCGACACCGGGATCGCCGGAAGGCCGATGCGGCGGCGGACGGCGGTATCCTTCAGCGTCGCGTCGGTCATGCATGCGCTCCTTTGGCGCGCAGCCGCGGGTCGAGGAAGCCATAGAGGAAGTCGACGATCAAATTGGACGTGACCATGGTCAGCGCGACCAGTAGGAGGATGCACTGCACGACGGCGAGGTCGCGGTTGGCGACGGCAACGACGAGCAGGCGCCCTACCCCGGGCCACGAAAACACGCTCTCGACCACGACCGCGCCTGCGATCAGCGTGCCCACCATGAAGCCCAGGATCGTGACGGTCGGGATCGCCGCGTTCGGCAGCGCGTGGGACGTCACGACCCTGTGCCAGGGCACGCCTTTCGCCGACGCCGTGCGGATATAGGGCTGGCCCAGCACTTCCAACATCGCACTGCGCGTGAAGCGCGCCAGCACGGCCGCACCGCCGAGGCTCAGCGTCGCGATCGGCAGGATGGCGTGGCGCCAACTGTCCTGCCCGCCCGAGGGCAGCCAGCCGAGCTGCACGGCGAAGACGAGCACGAGCAGCAGCGCCAGCACGAAGCTCGGCACGGTAAAGCCGGCGACCGCCGTCATCATCACGGCGCGGTCGATCGCCGATCCCCGATGCAGCGCGGCGTAGATGCCGGCTGGAATGCCGAGAGCGATCTTGAATGCGAAGGCCGGCAGCGTCAGCGCCAGCGTCGCCGGGATCCGCTCCAGCACGAGCTCGATCGCGGGCCTTCCATCACGCATGGAGCGGCCGAGCTCGCCCTTGGCGATGGCGCCGAAGTAATCGAGATATTGCATCCAGATAGGATCATCGAGGCCCCAGGCCTTGCGGAACGCCGCGAGGACCTCGGGCGGAGCCTCCGGTCCCAGGATCATCAGCGCGGGATCGCCTGACAGACGCAGCACGACAAAAGCGAAGGTGACGACGAGAACGATCGTCAGCGTCGCGCGCCCGATCCGGATGGCGAAATAGCGTCCCATCAGGCTGCGTCCTGCGTCTCGGCCCGAGGGCCCGACACGAGATGGCAGGCGACCTGCCGGTCCCCACCGACGGCTGAGAGGACTGGTGTCTCGGTCGCGCAACGCGCGATCGCGCGCGGGCAGCGCGGATGGAAGGCGCAGCCTTGCGGGCGCGCAGCCGGGTTCGGCGGATCACCTGATAGCACGATGCGGCCCGCGCTGCGGCGGCCCGGCGCCGGCGATGCCGAGACCAGTGCCTGCGTATAGGGATGCTCCGGCCGCGCGAACAGATCGTCGGCACTGCCGACTTCGACGATGCGGCCAAGGTACATCACGGCGACCACATTGCTGATCTGTCTGACGACACGCAGATCGTGGCTGATGAACAGCAGCGTCAGCGCGAGCTGGGCCTGGAGATCGGCGAGCAGATTCACCACCTGCGCCTGAATCGAGACATCGAGCGCGCTGACCGGCTCGTCACACACCAGGAAGTCGGGCTTCGTCGCCAGCGCCCGCGCCAGCACGACGCGCTGGCGCTGTCCTCCCGAGAGCGCACCCGGATAGCGCGCGCCATGCGCCGGCGTCAGCTCGACCGCGCGCAACAATTCGCGCACCCGCTCGTCGCGTTCGCTGGGTGTGCCGAGACTGTGAATGTCCAGGGGCTCGCGGATCTGTGCAGCAACTGGCAAACGCCGGTCCAGCGCGCCCAGCGGGTCCTGAAAGATCATCTGCATGCGCGCGCGTTGCCTGCGCCACTCTGCCGTTCCCGGCACCGCCATCGGTCTGCCGTCGAACCGCACATCGCCGCGATCGGGCGGCTCCAATCCGAGCACGATACGGCCCGTGGTGGATTTGCCTGAACCGGACTCGCCCACGAGGCCCAGCGTTTCGCCCTTGGGGATGGCAAGCGATACGCTATCGACCGCACGGACGGCCGTGCTTCGGCCGAACATTCCGGAACGCATGCTGTAGCTGCGCGCGATCGCGGACACCTCGACGAGCGGCGTGCTCATTCGGCGGCGACCCCGAGCAGCGCGCGGCGCGAAGCCTCGGCACGGATGCAGGCGACCGCGCGATCGTCCGCGATCGGCGCGAGGCTCGGTGCAGCTAGACCGCACGGCTCGGTCGCCAACACACAGCGCGGCGCGAAGGCGCAGCCGGTCGGCATCATCGCGGGATCGGGCACCGTCCCCGGAATAGCGGTGAGGCGCCGGCGCGGTCCGTCGAGCGGCGGCAACGCGCCGATCAGGCCCTGTGCGTAGGGATGGACGGGATCGGCGAAGAGCTGGCTGGCCGGCGCCTGCTCGACGATGCGGCCGGCATACATCACCGCGACGCGGTCGCAGTTTTCGGCGACGACGCCGAGATCGTGGCTGATCAGCACCATCGCCATGCCCATCTCGCGCCGGACTGAGGAGAGCAGCTCCAGGATCTGCGCCTGAATGGTCGCGTCCAGCGCCGTGGTCGGCTCGTCTGCCACCAGCAGATCGGGATTTCCGGCCAGCGCCATCGCGATCATGATGCGCTGGACCTGTCCGCCGGAAAATTCGTGCGGATAGGCCGATAGCCGCCTTGCCGCATCGGGAATGCCGACGAGATCGAGCAGCCGCCGCGCTTCCGCCTTCACCGCCTCACCCGAGAGACCGCGATGCAGCGCCAGGGCCTCGCAAAGCTGCTTGCGGATAGTCAGCACCGGATTGAGCGCGCTCGAGGGGTCCTGGAAGATCATGGCGACGCGCCCGCCCCGCACCTGGTCGAGTAGCGCAGCAGGCGCGCCGAGGATCTCGCGCCCGTCGAGCCGCACCGAGCCCGAGACGCGGGCATTCCGCGGCAAGAGGCCCAGTGCCGCAAGCCAGGTGACCGACTTGCCGGAGCCGGACTCGCCGACGAGGCCCAAGGCCTCGCCCCTGCGCAAGCTGAGATCGACGCCGCGCAGCACCTGCACGCCGTTGAAGGCGACGCTTAGGCCCTGGATGCTGACCAGCGGCGACACGTCAGGCCTCGAAATTGCCGGTACGGAAATCCATTGCGAAGGCCGGGGACGCCTTCCACTTGATCGACTTCGGCTTGGCCGTGAAGGTCGCGTTCTGGTGCAGCACCGTGTAGGCGGGGTCCTCGCGCTCGGCGATCTCCAGCATGCGGCGGAACGCCTTCTTGCGCGCTGCGCGATCGGTCGAGGTTTCCAGGAATTCCGAGAGCGTGTTCAGCTCGACATTGGTCCATTCGCCGATCTGCTGCTGCTGGCCGTTCGGGCCGTGCTGGGCCACCAGCGACGACACGGGATCGTTGAAGGCCGCCGAGTTCGACGAGTCGCGCACCGCGCGGGTCGGCGCGCGCTCCATGATCTGCGACCAGTTCTCCTTGGTCTCGATCTGGACGTTGAGACCGACCGACTTCCACATCTCGACCAGCACCTGCGCGGTCGCGACCTGGTTGGTGTAGTAATTGTTGAGCAGGCGATACGGAATCGGGTCGCCCTTGTAGTTGGCCTGCTTCAACAGATCCTGCGCGAGCTTCGGGTCATATGCCGGCACGCTCCAGTCAGCGTTGAACATGTCGCCATAAAATTCCCACTGGAGGCCCTTCGGCACGCGGGTGCGGCCGGCCCACAGGCTGTCGACGATCGCCTGGCGGTCGATCGCGTGGGTGAAGGCGCGCCGCACCAGCGGATTGGCAAGCTGGGCATGGTTCTTGTCGAACACGGTCAGGCGGTGATTGAGGATGGTGCCGCCCTGCACTTCGAACGCAGCGTTCTTCTCGATGCCGGCGATCTGGTCCGGCGGGATGTCGCAGGCGAACTGGTATTCGCCCGAGAGCAGGCCGTTAATGCGGCTCGCGACCTCCGGCACTTCGAGGAAGCGGATGCGCTTGAGCGGCGGCCGGCCGCCCCAATATTCGTCATGCGCCTCCAGCGTCAACGACACATCAGGCTTGAGCTCGACGACCTTGTACGGGCCGGTCGTGATCGGCTTGCGCGCCCAGTCGAGATAGTTCGCGGATTCGTCCCAGGCCCGGCGATTTGCGATGTCGGAGCCGTAACGCGACAGCCGGCCTTCGATCGTGACGTCTGGCGTCGCGTTGTAGAAGCGCACGGTGTACTTGTCGACGGCGTCGACGCGCACGAGATCCGGCCAGATGCGGCGCGCGACGGCCGGCACGTCCGGCGGCAGCTCCTTGCCCGGGCGCGGTGTCGGGATCTTCTCGAACGCCTGAATGGTGGAGCGGCTCTTGGCCTCGGTCTCGCCGAACATGCGCTCCCGGCTGAAGGTGAAGACGACGTCCGCCGCCGTCAGCTCGTCGCCATTGTGGAATTTCACGCCCTGGCGCAGCTTCACCTCGACGGTCTGGTCGTCGATGCGGCGCCATTCGGTGGCGAGCCCCGGCACGGCCTCGAGGCTGCCGCGCCAGTTCTTGGAAATCAGGCCTTCCCAGATCGAGGAGAAGAACACGCGCTCGCCGACATTGGACTGCTCGCGCAGCACGTCGAGCACGTTCGAATTCGTCACTTTCTGCACCGCGATCGTCACGGACGGACGATTGTCGCCCTGCGCGATCGCAAGGCGCGGCAGGAGGAGCGTGCTTGCGGCAGCGCCGCCGGATTTCAGGATGGTACGACGGGTGAGTTTGCTCATGACGATAATCCCTGCCCTCTGTGATGTCGGCTATTCGGCGAGCCCGAGCGCGACGAGATGTGCGGCGCCGGCGCGGACGTCGTCGTGGTTGCGCAGTTCGAGGATCAGTCGCGGGTTGGAGGTCAGCCGCCCGAGCGCGCGGAACACGGCCGCCCAGCGGATGTTGCCCTCGCCCGGCGCCCAGTGCCGGTCGGCAAAGCCGTCGGAGTCCTGGAGATGGACATGCGTCAACATGTTGCCGGCGGCATCGACGTAATAGTCGACGGGCGGCGCGCCGGTCGACATATGCGCGTAATTGGCATGCCCCGTATCGAGCGAGACGCGCACCCTGGCGCTCTCGAGCGCCTTGGCCAGATGCACGCGGTCGCGCGGATCCTTGTCCTCGATGTTCTCGATGACGATTTCGCAGCCGATCGTCTCTGCGCGTGCAATCACCTCGGCGAGCGTCGCTCGTACCCGCTCGACCAGATTGCCGCGATTCTCGGGGTAGAGATCGAGATTGTTGCGATCCCAGGTCGTGAACGGCGAATGGATCACCATCTGCGTCGCGCCGAGGAACTCGGCGGCATCTAACCCCTGGAGCAGCCGCTTCGTCACCGCCTGGCGGATCATCGGATCATGGCTGTCGATCTTGAAGCCCCAGAACGGGCCGTGAATGCCGAGCCGGCCGGTATGGCCCGAAAGCATCTGCTTGATATCGCCGGCTGCGCTTCGCCAGTCGCCGTCGAGCAGGTCCGCGCGAAAGAAGTCCTGGATTTCGAGATCCCGCTGACGCTCGAGAAGCCAGTCGCGGTGCGCGGGAATCGATTTGATTGATAACGCGGCGCCCAGCACTGGCTTCGACATGGCTTGCTCCCTTGGCCGTCGGTGATGACGAGGGCAGCGCTAAACCACTTCAATGACAGGCCCGTGAAATGCAGGTTCCGGAACGCCGAGGAGATGTGGATATCCCAGGAGCGCCTGCATTGATTTCAGGCAGCGACGATCACGCTCTCGATGAAGACGAGCGCACGCGCGCTGAGCACACTCGTGTCCGTAGTGATCCGGAATGGAATCCTATCCTGATGTCGCGTACATCGCGCGCATCGATCGGCGGCCTTCCAAGGGCATCATCCTCTGATCGCGCTACATGGGGTTGGGGGACTACATGGGGCGGGGGATCAAAGGCTGGGGCAAGGTGAGAGGTCCGGACTCCTAGGCACTCCGGACCTCGCACTTTCTACATTGAACGCGATTTCGCGCCGCCCGGCTCTCCAGCTTGGCGGCGCGTTCTCGTGTGCTGTCCTGTTGGCTCGGGCGCTCACCGCGTCTGCGGCTCGATCGTGACGGTGCAATCGCCCTGCCCCTGCGTGGCGACCACGATATCGCCAGCACCAGCCCCGAGCGCGATCGGCGCGGAGGAACCGCCGCCGGGCAACTGAACAGTCACGCTCAACGAATCCGTGCGGGCGGTTGAGCCGACCGTCGACGGTTCCGCTTCCGCGACGTTGCCGGAGGCATCGCGCCGCATGATCCGGCAATTCACGTCGCTGCCGCCGGCTGCGGCCATGCTCGATGAGGTACCGCCACTCATTTGCGCGCGGGCTCGAGAAGGATCGCGTGGCACCTGGCTGACGATGCGATGCGTGCGCGGCTCCACGATGACGACATCCTCATCCGTCGCGAAATATTCGTAGTCCCGATATTCTGGCTCGATCGATACGATTTCCGGCGGGAGACGATGAAGGCGCAGACGTGGGGGAATCGTCTCGCCAACCCGGATCGAGATGTTCAAATTGCGCTCCGGCTCCGCCAAGCGCGCGCGGCTCAGCGTTTCGGAGATGCGCACCTGCTTCTCGGAGGTCACGCGGGTCTGCTGATTGACCTGCGTCTTGGTTTGGGTTGTTTGATTGGCTTGATTGGTCTGCGTGCCGGTTTGAGACGGGGCGCTTTGTGCGTTGGACGGTGGCGTCCGGCTCGTGTCGGTTGCCGTTGCCGGGCGGTTGCCCTGTTGCGTAGGAGCTTGCTGCTCGGCCGCATTGCGCGGTGGCTGGTTCTGGTTGCGCTCGTTCTGGCTGGCCGCCGTGCCGGCGCGGTCATTCTGCTGGCCAGCCGGACCGGTCCTGGATTTTTCGGACTCAGCCGTTGACTTCTGCGGGCCGGACTTATCCTGCTTCGTCTCTGCGTTGCTCTTGCCACTCTCGCGACGTTGCTTGGCGCTCTCCGCCTCACGGTTGCGATCTCGCGCCGGCTCGCGGGATTCTTGCGCCTGCTCTTTCGCGTTTGGTTGATTGCGCTCGGCAGCCGCCGCAGGTCGGTTCTTCTCTTCGTTGGCCTGGCGATTGGGGCTGCCCTTCTCCTCCCGCCCGGGCCCCTGCATTCTATCCCGGCCGCCTTGCGCGCGTTCCGGACCGCGTTCTTGAGCCCGTTCCTGAGCCGATCCACGATCGTGTTGCTGCGCGGCGCCTTTCGCCGGTTCCTCGGTTCGTTTCGGTTCGTCTCTCCGCTCGCCGGGCGCCTGAGCGTAGGCAAAGCCCGATGCGAGCATCAGCCCGACGGCAGCAGTCGACAACATTAAGTGCTTGCGCATGTCCCTCTCCTCATAATTTGCCAACAGACGCGAACGTCGCGTTGGCGTGAAGGTTCCTGAGGGGAACGGCGGCTGTGCGCCTCACCGGGCGCGCCAGATCAGGTCGTGCTCACATCGCGTCCTTCAGCGTGAGCCGCGCCGTGAATGTCACGCTGGTCTTGCCGACCAGCGCCATGCCTTCAACCTCGGCGCTATCGGCGGAGTAGTCGCCCGAGAAACCGCAGGTCACCTCCCTGCCGCCGAACGCGAGTGTCTTGCCGACGGCCTCGGTGTGCTGATTGACGGTCATCTCGCCGCGCCATTTGCCGTTCCGGAAGGTGTAGCTGCCGGTGTAGTAAAAATAACTATCGCCGCCCATGATGCGGCCTTCGCAGAGCACGACGACACCTTTGGCCTGGCCGCGCTTGCCGTCGCGCATCTCAATCTCAAAGATGTAGAGGCCGTTGAGGACCTTGTTCTGGTCGCCGCCCTGCTCGGGGCCATCGCCGGCCGACATAGCTCATCTCCCGCTCAAACCGGCACGTTCCGTTCCAGATCCTCGAGCCATGCCGCTGCGCTCGAATCGGACGGCGCGCGCCAGTCGCCGCGCGGCGACAACGAGCCGCCGGCCGAAACCTTCGGCCCGTTCGGCATCGCCGAGCGCTTGAACTGGCTGAAAGCAAAGAAGCGGCGCAGGAACACCTCCAGCCAGCGGCGGATCTCAGGAAGATCGTAGGCCTTGCGGCGGTCGCTCGGAAACGCTGGCGGCCATTCACCCTTGGCGACGTCCTTCCAGGCCTGGAGCGCCATAAAGGCGATCTTCGATGGTCGCATGCCGAACCGCAGGGTGTAGAACAGGTTGAAATCCTGGAGTTCGTAGGGCCCGATCGAAGCTTCCGTACTCTGCGGCTTCTCACCGGGCTTGACCGGGACCAACTCGGGCGAGATTTCGGCCGACAGGATCGACGCAAGCGTCCTGTTGACGTCGTCGCTGAACTGCTTCGAGGCGATCACCCAGCGGATCAGATGCTGGATCAGCGTCTTCGGCACGCCGGCGTTGACATTGTAGTGCGCCATCTGGTCGCCGACGCCATACGTGCACCAGCCGAGCGCCAGCTCCGAGAGATCGCCGGTTCCGATGACGATGCCGCCATGATGATTGGCGAGCCGGAACAGGTAATCCGTACGGAGGCCCGCCTGTACGTTCTCGAAGGTAATGTCGTAGACCTTATCGCCCTTGCCGAAGGGATGACCGATGTCCTTCAGCATCTGCGTGGCCGTGGTGCGGATATCGAGTTCCTGCCAGGTCGTCTGCAACGACTTCATCAGCGCGAACGCATTGGTCTTGCTCTCGCTGCCAGTGGCAAAGCCCGGCATGGTGTAGGCAAGGATATTTTCGCGCGGCAGGCCGAGCAGGTCGACCGCCTTGGCGGCGACGATCAGCGCATGGGTGGAATCGAGCCCGCCCGATACGCCGATCACGACGCGCTTGGTGCCGGTGGCACGCAGGCGCTGCACTAGGCCGGCGACCTGGATATTGTAGGCTTCGTAGCAATCCTGCTCGAGCAGGCTTTCGTCGCTCGGCACGAACGGAAAACGTTCGATCTTGCGCAGGAACCCGATGTCGGCGGCCGGCGGCTTCACGGCGAAGGCGACGTTGCGGAAGAAGCCCTCTCGCTGGCGACGGTTGTCGTCGAACGTTCCCATCAGCGCGCGTTCCTGCCGCAGCAGATCGAGATCGACGTCGGCGAGCGTGATCTGGCCGCGCTGCCGGAACCGTTCGCCCTCGGCCAGCAGCACACCGTTTTCGTAGATCGAGGTCTGGCCGTCCCAGGCAAGATCGGTGGTCGATTCCCCTGCTCCAGCCGCGGAATAGACGTAAGCCGCGAGGCAGCGCGTCGACGTCGATTGGCACAGCAGCGCGCGCGAGCGTGCCCGGCCGATCGTGATCGGGCTGCCCGAGAGGTTGATCAGCACACTCGCGCCCGCCAGCGCGAGCTCCGAGGCCGGCGTCACCGGGATCCACATGTCCTCGCAGATCTCGACGCCGATGGTCAGGCCCGGGACGTCCTCTGCCGCAAACAGGAGATCGACGCCGAATGGTGCGCGCAACGCACCGATCGCGATGGCCTCTCCGACGATCCCGGCGCCTGATGCGAAATGCCGTCCCTCGTAGAACTCGCGATAGGTCGGCAGGTAGGTCTTGGGCACGACGCCCAAGATGCTGCCGCGGTGAATGACGACGGCGCAATTGTAGATGCGGGCCCCATGGCGCAGCGGCGCGCCGACGATGAGCACGGTCATCAGCGTCGCGGAGGCCTCGACGATCGCGGCAAGCCCGCGCTCGACCGCGTCGAGCAGCGGATCCTGCTTCACGAGGTCTTCGATCGCGTAGCCGGACAGGCACAGCTCGGGAAACACGGCAACCGCTGCCGACTGCTTGTGGCAGTCCTTCGCGGCCACCAGAACCTCCTTCGCATTGGCCGAGGGATCGGCCACATGGGAGGTGGTGACGCAGGCCGCCACGCGCGCAAATCCGTGGGCATAGATCGAGTGAAAACTCATCGAGCGCAGTACCCTTAATCTCGTCGCGACCGGCCGCCGTTATCCGGCCCCCGCCAGCTCTGGACTCTATTTAACCCATCGACGTCGCCCCGTGCAGGCCATTCAACGGCATGCATAACGGATTTGCACCTTCGCCTGCCCCACCCCGTGGCGGTGTCAGGCGCTGCGCGCCAGCACGCCGGTCAGATCGTCGCGCAGCCACTCGGCGATACGAGGCCATGCATGCGCATGGGTCCGCGCGCCCATGAACAGGCCGAGATGATTGCTGGGCTCGGTGGCCGCCGCAACGAAGGCCGGCGGCGTGCCGAGCAGACTGGCGGTGGCGAGCGCCTGCGCTGCCGGCACGACGTCGTCGTCGAGCCCGGCCAGTAGGAAAACCGGGGCCTTGACGTCCTTCAGATGGATATCGCGGCCGAGTGCTGTGAAATGGCCGGTGGCGATCCGGTTCTCCCGAAAAATCCAGCTGACGATCTGGAGATAATAGCTGCCGGGGAGATTGAGCGTCTCCGCATTCCAGCGATCGAAGCGCTCGAGCAGTGCCGCGCCCTCATCACCGGAGAAGCCTTTTTGCAGGGCCGCCGCGATATCATCGTGGCTCGGCGCCTTCGACCAGAAGCGCAGCATCTCCTCGCCGCTGACATTGCCGCCACCACGCGCGACGAGCTGGTCGTAAACCAGTTCCGGCGCCCCTTTGGCGAGCCGCGACAGCGACGAGTCGATCGAGAGATCGACGGGCGCGCCGACCAGGACCAGGCGCCGTACCTTGGTGGGAAAGCGCGCTGCGTAGAGCAGCGACAACCAGCCACCCTGGCACAGGCCGACGAGGTCCACCGGCGCGCCGATCTCGTCGACGGCAACGTTGAGATCAGCGAGATAGCTGTCGATCGAGAGATAGCGCATGTCCGGCGAGGCCGAGCGCCAATCGGTGAGATAGACCCGGTCGATGCCGCCATTTTGCAGCGACTGCACCACGCTGTGGCCAGGTGCGAAGTCGGCGATCAGGGCACGGTGCAGCGCATAGGGCGCGCAGACCAGGGCTGGCTGTCCGGACCGGGTCCGCGAGCAATCGCGCAGGCGCATGGTCGCAAGCTCGAGTGCAACGGTATTGGGCGTCGTCCATGGCAGGCTGCTGTGGTTCTGCTCCGCCGGGCCGCGTTCCAGCCACCAGAAGCAGGCGTCCATGGCCAGACGCGCCGCCGCAAACGGCCATAGCATCGGGTCATCCGGGACATGCCCCGGTCCGCTTGGCTGCTTGCCGGTTTTCTCCACCACTTCTATCTCACGATCCTCACAGGAATGCCTCGAGGCCGACGACCGAAATGCCCCGCTCCCGAAAACTCTGGTGCGTCGCGGCTACGGAGCCGTCGAGGTCGATGCCGCGGCACGCGTCCTCGACAACGGCGACCTCGAATCCCGCCTTGCGGGCATCCTCCGCCGAAAAGCGGACACAGAAGTCGAGCGCGAGACCGGCGACGAAGACAGTCTGCAGCTCGCGTTCGCGCAAATATCCGAGCAGGCCGGTCGGCGTCCTCTGGTCGTTCTCGAACAGCGCCGAATAGGAATCGATGCCGCGACGGAATCCCTTGCGCACCACAAGGCTTGCCCGGGTGACATCCAGCTCCCGGTGGAATTCGGCGCCGCTCGTGCCTTGTACGCAGTGCGCTGGCCAGAGCACCTGGGTGCCGTAGTCGAGCTCGATCGTCTGAAACGGCTGCCTGCCCGCATGGTTCGACGCAAAGGAGACGTGGTCATGCGGATGCCAGTCCTGGGTCAGCACCACATTGGTGAATTTTTGGGCGATGCGGTTGACGGCGGGAACGACTTTCTCGCCGCCGGGAACGGCCAGCGCTCCGCCTGTGCAGAAGTCGTTCTGCACGTCGATCACCAGCAGCACGTCGCGGTCGGAAATCTTCATCGCAGATCCCATTCGATACGCCGGCGCGACCGGCGCCGAAGGCTCTCGCCAGTGTCGATCTTCCCGCGCGGCTTCGCAACCACCGACCGCGTGCGGCGACTTGCCGTTGATCCGTCCCCGGGATGCAACGGTTTGGCGTCGTCGGTGTTGACTAGGCTCGCCCAAGAGCGGATTCTCAATCCGGCCGCGAGATGCGGATCGGACTCAAGGAGGGGAGGAGTGGGTTCCCGCAGCCGGCAAGGCGCGGCAGCCACATGGTCATGAGTGTCGGCAACACAGCAAAAATTCTTCTCGCCGATATCGGCGGTACCAATGCGCGCTTTGCGCTGAGTCACGGCGAGCTGAGCAACGGCGACGAAATCGGGCCGATCGACTATGTCAAGGTCGCCGACTTCCCCACAGTCCGAGAAGCCATCACCGATGTGCTCCGACGGTCGGGCGAGCAGCCCAAAAGGGCCGTGCTGGCCGTCGCAGGCCCCGTGACCAACAACCGCTGCGTCATGACCAACAGTCCGTGGGTCATCGACGGTAACGAGCTCCAGCCCGCCCTCGGATTCGACAGCGTACACGTGCTCAACGATTTCGAGGTGGTGGCATGGTCCCTGCCCGCCTTGCAGCCTGCCGATCTGATCTCGCTCGGTGGACAAGACGGCCTGGCCGGAGAGCCGTTGCTGGTGGTCGGACCCGGGACCGGTTTTGGCGTCTCCTGCCTGGTCGAGCGGCATGGCGCCCGGCTGGCGGTCGTGACCGAGGCCGGCCATGCCACACTGCCGGCGGAGAACGAGCGCGAGGAGCGCGTGATCGCCTCCTTGCGCCGGCGCCTCGGCCATGTCTCGATCGAGCGCGGCGCGCTGTCCGGTTCGGGCCTGCAAAGCCTCTATGAGGCGCTGGCCGAGGTCGACGGCATCCAGGCGCCGCAGCGCGACGCTGCCGCCATCACCAAGGCGGCCCTTGATGGCAGCTGCCAGCTCAGCCGCGCGACGCTGGAGATGTTCTGCGCCATCCTCGGCTCCGTAGCAGGCAATCTCGCGGTGACCTTTGGCGCGCGGGGCGGCGTCTATATCGCCGGCGGGATCGTGCCGCGCTTCCCGGAATTCCTTGCAGGCTCCGTGTTCCGGGCGCGCTTCGAGGCCAAGGGACGCTTCCAGGACTATCTCCGCAACATCCCGACCAGGCTGGTCACGAAGCCGGATGCGAGCTTTGTCGGGCTAAAGATGTTTGCGAAGCACAACCCGGATTGATGCGTGATCGCTCTTCTTGTGCTCCGGTTCCGGTAATTCACAGGTGATTGCAGCGCACGCGCGGTTCCAAGCAGAATGGCGCTTGCCGGTTCGTTTCTGATGAGAAATAATCCGCCCCGTATATGGCGTATGTGTACGGGGGCGTGACATGCGTAAGCAGGATCTTGGGTTCGACTATCACCGCTATCACCGCCTGCTGACCGAGGCGGACGACGAGGACAAGCGGCTGGCCCTGATCGAACTGTTGATCGAGGAAAAGGCCAGGGACCAGCTCGCCGCGCAACGCGCTTCGGATCGCGCCGCCATGACGGCCCATACGATCGCCACTGTGCTGAAAGCCGGCCGCAACTGAGACTTGCGGGACCGCTTGCTACTCGCGCGAACACGCGAGCGATTGCGATTCGGTTAACGATCCCTCGCAATCCTGCGTCAAACTTTTTGCTCTAACCCGTCTTCGCGGATTGGCGGGTTTTGAAGATACCCGGTCGTTGTAAATCAAAGGCTTATGTCAAAAGGTCTTCACTACGGCGGTTGGCTTGGGTGACGGCGGCTGTGGTGATCCTGGGCGGCGGCTGCGGTGGCAGGCGGAGTTTCAGCCGGTCGATCAAGAGCTGCAGTTCGGGTTCTGGGTGGGTATAGCGAGTGAGCAGGATCTCGCGCCCGTCGGTGGTCGGCAGATGGACGTCGATCATCTGGACGGCGGCGAACTTTTCGAGCGCGCTGCGCGCGGTCAGCCCGGGCGCCAGCGCATGAAGGCGACGGGTCAGCGTGATCTGCATGCAGTAGGCCAGGAAGGCGATGAAGATGTGGGCTTCGATCCGCTTCTCGTCCTGATGGAAGACCGGACGGATCGCCAGGTCGCCTTTGAGATTGCGGAAGGCCTCTTCGACGGCGACGAGCTGGGTGTAGTATTGCCATAGTTGGGCGGGATCGTTGTCGCTGAGATTGGTGCGCAGCAGGTAGCGGCCTTCGCGCCGCCGTGTCGTTCGCAGCTTCTTGCGATTGAGCGCGAAGGTGAAGCTCGGGCGCTCCTTGTCGATCTCGATATCAACCAGACGCCAGGCGGCCGGCGCCTTCGAACGCGCGCCGCCGAGTTTCATCAGCAGCTCTTCGCGCGTGACCTCCATCGCGTCGATTTGCCGGAGCCGCCTCCACAGCCACTTCAACTGCCGCCGCCGCATCGCGCGTTCCTTGGTGACCCGATCGGCGCTTTGCGCGAAGACATAAAGCTCGCCGTCCTCGGCCAACAGCTTCACCTTCACGCCCTCCCGCGCCTCCTGCCATGGCTTTTGCAGCAGGTGCTTCTCCAGCCGGTTCAGGCGTCCCTTCGGCGTTCCCACCAGATACTGCACCGGCGGATCGCTGTTGCGCATCTCGGCCAGCACCGCCTCGGTCGGCACGCCGCGATCCATCACCCAGACCCGCCGCGCCTTGCCATATTGCAGTTCGATCTTGCCCAGGAACATCCGCAGCGTCTTGCTGTCGGCGGTGTTGCCGGGCAGCACCTCGTAAGCCAGCGGCAAGCCGTCCGGCGTCACCACCAGCGCGATCACGACTTGCGGGCAGTCCGGCCGCTTGTCGCGGCTGTAGCCGTGGCGGCGCTTGCTGCCTTGCGGCAAGTCCGAGGCGTTGACCTCGAAGTAGGTGCTGGTCAGATCGTACAGCAGCACGTCGAAGTCGGCGTTGAACAGATCGCGCCAACGCCCGACCAGATGCGAGAACAGCGCCTCCTTATGCTCGAGCAACAGGTCATGGCAGGCATAGAGCTTGTGCTCTTCAGCCAGGCCGAAGTCAGTCCCCAAGAGATCGGCCATCGCGCTGTTGCCGAACCATTGCCGATGTAGCCGCCATTCGCTGCCCGGCGCGATCAGCCGATAGGTCGCGAGCACTTGCAGGATTTGATCCCACCTCGTCTTCTTGCGGCTCGGGGGCAACCGATCGGCCCAGAACCGATCAAGCTGAAGTTCCTGCCACAACTGCCCGGCCAGCCAGCACGCGCCCCATTGGCGTGGGCGACGAAGCTGCATCTCGGACAGGCGAAGCTGAACGACAGACGCATCGCCTGCGACCGCATCGCATCGATCCTCCGGGAATAGCGCCAGTGTCCGCGGGCGGCCGGCATCCTCGTCGAACACCTCGATCGCCTTGCGCCAGGCCGCCGCCTGCGAAGAGTTGATCTCGCCGAGATACAGCACATGCCGCTGTACCACGCGTCCGTCGTCGAGCCGCTTGCTCTCGACGACGTTCCAGTAATGGTGCGCCTTGCCGTTCTTCTTTCGCTCGGTGCGTCGCAGGAACATGACGCGCAGAATCTATCCGCATCATCCCGCCCTTGGGAATCGGGTAGGTCTTCACTACAGCCATTTTCGGCCGAATCCGACGACCTCGCTCCTTGCAAATCAATCACTTAGCCGAGCAAAAAATCTCAAAATCCGCGATTTCGAGCGCGAATCCGCGAAGTCGGGCTAAGTGTTCCCTCACCTGATGCAATCAGGTCAACAAAGGGGGGAATGAACATGAGCATGATTTCACTTACCGCGATGCCGGCCGCTGTCGAAACGCGTCTTGGCGATTCTTCGTTCAAGACCATCTTGCTGGTCTGCTGCGCCGGCCTGGCCGCCTCTTTCAGCCTGATGGCGCGTGGCATCGACCTCAGCACCGGCCTGATGTGAGACGGCGGCAATCTTTTTCGTCAAATGGCCGCCTCCGAGGCGGCCATTTTCGTTTTGGCCCGATCAGCTTGGAACGGAGCCGGACGTCTCCGGAAACATCGAATCGATCATCGCCTTGAGCTGGTCGAGGGAGATCGGCTTGCGCAGGATCGGTCTGCGCCGGAGCAAGGACGGCAGTAGTTCCGGCCCGTAGCCCGTTGCGAACAGGAACGGCTTTCCTCGGCGTTCGATCAGGTCGGCGACAGGATCGACATAGACACCCATGAGATTGATGTCGAGGATGGCGAGATCATACTGCGCGGTCATCGCAAAGGCGCTGGCGTCCTGAACATTATCCGCTTCGGCGACGACGCGGTGGCCAAGCTCCTCCACCATGTCGGCCATCATCATCCGGATCAGCGCCTCGTCTTCAACCAGGAAAACGGAGAGTCCGCCTGCCATATCAACCCCGCGGCCATTATAGGAAGCTAATCATAACCGAGGCTGCGAGAGCATTCACGAATTCGTGGCAGGCGGTGTTAATCCAGACGCGCTCGATCCGATTCAAGTTGATCAATCCAACCCGCGCTCGTGGCTCAGGCGCACCATCTCCTGGATGAAGACCTGCTTCTGTTTGTCGTCGAGACTCGAATAGAGCGGCTCGGCAGCGTCGGCGACATTGCGCTGGTCAGCTGCGCGATCGATCAGGAACTGCGCCTCGTTACGCATCTGTTCGACGATGTCGTCCGGCGGATCCCGCTTGGCGCGCGCTACCCGCAGATTGAGTCGCTCTGCGCCATTATGCCCAAGGTAGTGCATGGCGCTCGAGAAGCCATACCAATGCTTCTCCTGATCGGGCGTGAGGTTCAGTTCGGTCTTGATCCGCTCGATGTAGGAATCGCTGTTGGTGACGATCTGGTCGGCTGTGAGCTGCGGCGTGCCGCTCTGGGTCAAAACCGTAACATCCTTGTCCTGGGGCGCGTTCTTGGCTTCCTTGGTCCCCTTGGCGCCCTTGCCCAACTTGGCGCTCTTGGCATCCTTGTCCTTGCCGGCGCCTTGCTGCTTGGCGTCCTTGGTTCCGTCCTTGGTGCCATCCTTGGCGGCCGGCGCCTGGTTGTTGTTATTGTTGTTACCGACCCCGAGCACGCCGGTGAAAACGCCGACCACGCCGCCGATTGCACCGCCCAGCACGCCGCCGACCGGACCGGCCGCCTTGTTGCCGGCCGCAGCCCCCTCCTGAACGCCTTTGACCAGGCCTTGCGCGTTCGCGACCGCGGCTGCGCCGAGCAGCAACGAGACCACGGCCCCCAGCGCGAACCATCGTCGCAGGTGAAGCCGCGCTGGCGGCGCCGGGTTGATCATTCTCATCTCCATCGTCGATCTGATTGGCCTGTTGGGGTGAGAGCCACCCGCCGGTTGTAACTCTATCGTTTTCGCAGCTTCGAGGTCTAGGCGCCGACAATTGCTATCCACGCCCGAAAAGTCTTTCGCGCGAAGCGGTTATGCAGGTTTGTTCGAAACTGCGGCGTAATTGCGCACGCAACCTCCGAAGCGGCATTACGCAAAGTGTGCGTCGCAAAATACGCGGCGATGGTTCACATCGAACGCGCGCCATTGAGCAGCGCTGACACGTCCGGGCCGACGTTAGTTCTAGACGACGAGTAGTTCGGCTTCCTCGACAGACGCGACCAATCATGATCTGATCGCGCTACCAATTTGCCGCGCCGCGCGTGTTTTGCCACCGCGGCGACGGCATCAAATAAGAAACTTCCAACAAGAAAAGCAAAATTCGGAAAGTTCAGAGGAAGCGCCAAAACAATAAAACACCAAGCGAGGAAACGAGATGTCACGCAAGACACTGACGCGACGTCAATTTGTGGCTGCCACTGCAATGTCCTCCGCGGCGCTGATCACGGCGCCCTATGTCCGCGGGGCCTACGCCGCCGGTAAAGTCTCGATCGGCTTCTGGGACCACTGGGTACCCGGCGCGAACAATGCCTCCACCGCCCTCGTCAACGAGTGGGCGGCGAAGGAGAAGGTCGAAGTCTCGATCGACTACATCACCAGTAACAACAACAAGATCCAGCTCACCGTTGCGGCGGAAGCCCAGGCCAAATCCGGCCACGACATCTTGCAGATGCCGACCTGGTGGCCGCATGCCTATTCCGAAAATCTCGAGCCGCTCAACGACGTCATGGAACCGCTCATCAAGCAGAATGGCGACGTCAACGGCACCGTCAAATATCTCGGCCAGGCCGGCGGCAAATGGCTCGGCATCCCCGCGACTCCGGGCAGCCAGATCAAGGGGCCCTGCTCCCGCATCGATCTGATGAAGAAGCTCGCCGGCATCGATGTCCAGGAAATGTATCCGGCAGGCGGGCCGCCAAAAGCCGACAACTGGACCCTGGACACGTTCCTGAAGGCGGCCGAGGCCTGCCAGAAGGGCGGCTTCCCCTTCGGTATCGGGCTCGGCGAAACCACCGACAGCGTCGACACCGCGGGTGCAATCTTCCAGTCGTTCGGGGCGGAGCTCGTCAACGCCAAGGGCGAAGTCACGGTGAAGACCGACGCGGTTCGCCAGGCCCTCGAATACTACAAGAAGCTGATCGCCTTCCTGCCGCCCGACGCGCCGTCCTGGGATGACGCCTCGAACAACAAATGGCTGATCTCGGGCCGCGGCGCGATGATCCTGAACCCGCCGAGCGCCTGGGCTGTCGCCAAGCGCGACGCACCTCAGGTCGCCGAGCAATGCTGGACCCACGGCTTCCCCGCGGGGCCAAAGGGCCGCTTTGCGCCGTACCTTCCCTACTTCTGGGGCCTCTGGAACTTCAGCAAGAACAAGGAAGCGGCCAAGAGCTTGCTCACCTATCTGTCACAGCCGTCATCGATCGAAAAATTCGTCGCGGCGAGCGGCGGTTACGATCTGCCCGCCTATGCCAACATGACGACGCTGAAGACCTGGGCGGAGGAAGGGCCACCAAAGGGTTCGCTCTACCACTATCCGAATCCTTATAATCATCAGACGCTGTCGATTGCGGCGTCTCCGGCGCCGCCCAAGATCGCGCAGCAGATCTACTTCCAGGCGACGCTGACCAAGATGGCGCTGCGGTTCGCGCAAGGCGAAAAGTTGGAGACCACGCTCGCCTGGGCCGAGGGCGAGTGCGAAGGCTTCATGCGAAGCTAGCCGGGGGTGTGCCGGGCGGTTCACGCCGTCAAGCGTGAGCCGCCAAGGCGCTCCGGCCTTCCCTTCGCGCGCCGCCAGGAGCCGACCGATCGGGCCGGCTTCGCCATTCGACACCTCTTATGAAAGCCTAACTCATGGCCGAAATCGTCGTTGAGCAGGGTCGTGCAGTCCGCACGGCGAGCAAACGCAACAGCCTCCGCAATGCCATGGGACGAAAATCGACGGTGGCGTTCTTCCTGACGCTGCCGCTGATCCTGCTGATTGCGCTGCTCGTGCTCTATCCTGCCGTCTATTCCGTCCATCTCGCGACGCTGAACAAGTCGATGCAAAAATTCGTCGGGATCGGTAACTTCACCTTCCTGTTCAAGCGTGACACGTTCTGGATGGTGGTGCAGCAGTCCTGCATCTTCGCGGTCACTGCGGTGTTCTTCAAGGCGCTGATGGGCTTCATCGTCGCGCATTTCGTGCACAACATTCCGGCCAAGGGCCAGCGCAAATGGCGCGGCATGTTGCTGGTGCCCTGGGTCATCCCGCCCGCGATGAGCACGCTGGCCTGGCTGTGGCTGTTCGACCCCTCCTACAGCGCCTTCAACTACACGCTCTCTTTCTTCGGCATCGGCCCCATCAACTGGCTCGGCGACACTTCGTGGGCGCGCTTTTCCGTCATTCTCGTCAACGTCTGGTACGGCGCGCCGTTCTTCATGATCATGTATCTGGCGGCGCTGAAATCCGTGCCGGACCAGCTCTATGAGGCCGCCGCGATCGACGGCGCCAATTGGTGGCAGAAGATCTGGTTCATCACCCTGCCGATGATGCGCAATATCATCGCCATCACCACGTTGTTCTCGCTGATCGTCACCTTCGCCAATTTCGATATCGTCCGGATCCTGACGTCGGGCGGCCCGCTGGATCGAACCCACATCTTTGCGACCTGGGCCTTCAAGGTCGGCATCGAGGGCAGCGACATTCCGCTCGGCGCCAGCGTCTCGCTGTTCATGGTGCCGATCCTCGCTGTCGCGGCGATCTTCATCCTTCGCGATGTCTCCAAACGCGGGAACGAAGCCTGATGAGCACGCTCGCAATCGACAAGGCAGGACCGACGCGCAAGGTCAAGCTTGGCAGCATGAGCCGCGACCGCACTTGGGCACTGCGCTGGTCCTACTTCTTCCTCGCGTTGTTCGCGATCTTCTCGCTGACGCCGCCGCTCTACATGCTGATCACGTCGCTCAAGAGCAGCGCGGAAATATCGGCCGCGACCAATCCGTGGTGGGTGTTCCACCCCACGCTGTCCAACTACGTCGAGCTTTTGACCTCGAACCAGTTCCTGCGTTTCTTCTGGAATTCGGCGATGGTTTCGATCGTGGTCGTGTTCATCACCATGCTGATCAGCATCCCGTCGGCATTCGCGCTGGCGCGAATGAAGTTCTGGGGCTCGACGACACTCGCCACCGGCGTTTTTCTCACCTACCTGGTTCCGGACAGCCTGTTGTTCATTCCGCTGTTCAAGATGCTTGCTGCGGTCCAGGACATCACCGGCATCACGCTGCTGAACCGGTGGTACGTGCTGCTGTTCGTCTACCCGACGCTGACGGTGCCGTTCTGCACCTGGATCATGATCGGCTATTTCGCCTCGATCCCGAAGGAGCTCGATGAGGCCGCGATCATCGACGGCGCCTCCTGGCTCCAGACCCTGACGCGGATCTTCATCCCCGTGGCGCTGCCCGGGCTGATCGCGGCAACCATCTTCGCCTTCACGGTGTCCTGGGCTCAGTTCCTTTATCCCCTGGTGTTCACGACCTCTGTGGACCAGCTGGTGCTGCCGGTCGGCATCACCACCACGCTGATCAAGGGCGACGTCTTCAACTGGGGTCAGATCATGACCGGCGCGCTGCTCGGCGCAGCCCCACCGCTGGTCATCTACGCCTTCTTGATGGACTACTACATTGCCGGCCTGACCGCCGGCTCGACGAAGGGTTGATGTCTTATGGCTGACGTTGCATTGCGGAAGGTGGTCAAGCGTTACGATGACGTCGAGGCGGTGCGCGGCATCGATCTCGATATCGCCGACCATGAGTTCATCGTGCTGGTGGGGCCTTCGGGCTGCGGCAAGTCGACGACGCTGCGCATGATCGCAGGGCTCGAGGACATCAGCGACGGCGATATCATGATCGGCGGCGACGTCGTCAACGACGTTCCGCCGAAGGACCGCGACATCGCGATGGTGTTCCAGAACTATGCGCTCTATCCGCACATGACGGTCGCGGAGAACATGTCGTTCGGGCTGCGCCTGAAGCACTATCCGAAGGCCGAGATCAAGGCGCGCGTGACCGAGGCGGCCCGGCTTCTGGACATCACCGACCTGATCGACCGCAAACCGAAGCAGCTCTCCGGCGGCCAGCGCCAGCGCGTCGCCATGGGACGCGCCATCGTGCGCAACCCAAAGGTCTTCCTGTTCGACGAGCCGCTGTCCAATCTCGACGCCAAGCTGCGCGTGCAGATGCGGATCGAGATCAAGAAGGTGCATCAGAAGGTGCGCACCACGACGGTCTACGTCACCCACGACCAGGTCGAGGCGATGACGCTGGCCGATCGCGTGGTGGTGATGAACAAGGGGCGCATCGAGCAGATCGGCACGCCGAACGAGCTCTACCACAAGCCGGCGACGCGCTTCGTCGCGGGTTTCATCGGCTCGCCGGCGATGAATTTTATTCCGTGCCGGCTGGAGGACGTCGACGGCAAGCTCAATATCCGCCTGACCGACCGCATCTCGTTCCCGCTGCCGCAGGCTCGCGCTATCAGCTACAACGCGCTGCCCCGAACCGAAAACCTGCTGCTCGGCCTCCGGCCGGAGCACCTCACCGAGTCCCATGCGCATCTCGAGCCCGGCGTCGAGAGCTTCGATACCGTGCTCGACGTCACCGAGCCGATGGGAATGGAGACGCTGGTCTATTTCGGGCTCGAAGGCACGCCGATCTGCGGCCGTGTCGATCCCAATGCCGGCGCCAAGGACGGGGCACCCATGCGTTTGGCAATGGACCTCAACAACATGCACCTGCTAAACGAGGCGACCGGCGCCGTGTTGTGACGGCCGGGCAAGAAACTCGCGCAGGCAGGGGACGATGGCGACCAACAAGAAGAAAATCTTTGTCACGCAAACTTTGTCGCAAGCAGCACGGGCCCTTCTCACCCGGCGGGACGATATCGAGCTCGTCGAGTTTCCGAACCTGATTTCTGCCAAGGACTTCGAAGCCTTGCTGGAGAGCCACGCGCCGGTCCATGGCGTCGCGCTCGGCGCCACCGCCTTCGGCGAGACCGAGCTCGAGGCTTCCCGCGACATGAAGGTGGTGACACGAATCGGCGTGGGCTATGACGCTGTCGACGTGCCCGCGCTCTCCCGCCGCAAGGTGCCGCTGATGGTGGCGGGCAGCGCGAACTCGCCCTCGGTTGCCGAACAGGCGCTGTTCATGATGCTGACGCTGGCCAAGCGCGCGCAGGAGATGCACGCCTGCGTCAAGGACGGCAAATGGGCCGACCGGCTGGGCATGCTGCCGTTCGACCTCTACGGCAAGACCGTGCTGATCATCGGCTTCGGCCGCATCGGCACCCGCACCGCCAAGCGCTGCCTGGCGATGGAAATGAACGTGCAGGTCTACGATCCCTACAAGCCCGCCGCCGAGATCAAGGCCGCCGGCTGCGAGCCCGTCGCCGATCTTGACGCGGCGCTGCCTCAAGCCGACTTCGTCACCGTCCACTGCCCGAAGACGCCGGAAACGGTCGGCCTGTTCAATGCGGCGCGGATCGGTCTGATGAAGCCGAAATCCTATCTCGTCAACACCGCGCGCGGCGGCATCGTCAACGAGAAGGCGCTGTACGAAGCGCTTACCTCGGGCAGGCTCGCCGGCGCCGGCATCGACGTGTTCGAGCAGGAGCCGCCGCCGGTCAGCCACGCGCTGTTCGCGCTGCCGAACGTCATCATGGCCCCGCACGTGGCTGGCGTCACCGTCGAGGCGGTGAGCCGCATGAGCGAGCAGACCGCACGCAACATCCTGAGTGTGCTGGACGGCGACCCGATCCGGCAGAACATTATCAATCAGGACGTGCTCGGCTGAGCGTGGCGAGCGGGCGGGCAAACAATCAGCCCGCCTTCGGAAGGCCAGAATGCGTCCCATTTTGGTGCAGATCGAGCCCCAACTCAGCCTTAATCAAACCCGCGTAATAAACCCAGCCGCGCCGGCAGTGGGACAGATTTGCCGGCCGCGTCGAGCTGGAGGATGGAGCCTTGTCAGAAATCGACCCGACCGACCAGACGCTAGCGGCCATCGCCAGCATTCTGGAGCACCCCGAACCCGTTCTCGTCGTCCGGGAAACCGAGATCGAGACGGCCGTCGTCGAAGAGCACGCGGTCGCCGACGAGCATCCCGTGGTCGACGAACAGCCGCTGGCGCCGGAGCCGGCCGATGCCGAGGGCTACAGCAAAGTCGGTCCCGGGCCGATGGTGGCGATCCGTCTCAAGTGGACGGTTCAGCGCGGCGATGACGGCCAGTACTACGTGCATGAGACCATCGGCGAACAGTCCACGCCCGTGATCAGCGGTCCGATGACAAGCGAAGCCGCAGTGCATTTCGTCGACGAGCACGAGGACGAAGCGCATCGGCGCTTCGAGGAGCTGCGCAGCGAGATCGCCGGCCGCAGCTCGCTCGCGGAGTTCGAGCGCAAGGGCGAGGCTTAGAGCGTGATCATCGCGCTCCAGATTTTTGTTTGAGCATGATCTCCGCGCAAACGCGTTCCGCGTTTGTCGCGAGGGAAAACCGCTTCACACTTTTCCGGATCATGCTCTACTTCCGCCCGAGATAATCCTTCTTCACGAGCTCGACGCCTGCGTGCCGCAGCAGGTCGTAGGCCGTCGTGACGTGAAAGAAGAATTGCGGAACACTGAAGGACAAGAGCAGCGTCCGCCCGGTGAAGGGCAGCTCGGTCCCGTTCTTCAGCCTGAAGAAGACATTCTGCTCCGCCGCGGCATCGATCGCGGCACGCGGCAGGCGCTCGATGAACTCGATCGAGGTCGCGATGCGCGCCTGGAGCCCGGCCATGTCGTGCTCCAGCGCCGGCAGCGCCACCGGCTCGCACTGCGCCAGCAAGGCCGGAGCGACCACGGCATGGCGGCAGGCCTCGCCGACCTGCTGCGCCAGATCGTACATGTTCGGCGACAGCCGCATGCCGAGCAGGACGGCGGAATCGAACCTGCGGGCCTCGGCATGCGCGACGCCCTTGTCGAGCAGGCCGGACAAATTGCGCAGGTACGGCACGAAGAGGCCGACCGAGGCCTCGTACATCGAAATCGTCACCCCAAAATTCCTTTCAATTCCGTCTCGCCACCGACTGGCATCTGGTCTAAATCCACCTCAAGAGACACAATGACAGCTCGCGCGGAGGTGGAAAAGATATGCTCGTTCGAATCCTGGCGGCATTGGCCGTGGCGTTGCTGGCGAACTTCTCGGCGCTTGCGCAGCAAGCAGCGCCCTCGCGCCTCGACGAGATCGTCAAGCGCGGCACTTTGCGCGTCGGCATGACCGGCGACTACAAGCCTTTCACCTATCTCGATAAGACCACGCAGCAGTTCAGCGGCTTCGACGTCGACATGGCGGAGGCGCTGGGCAAGGCCCTCGGCGTCAAGATCGAATTCGTGCCGACGGCCTGGCCGAAGCTGATGAAGGACTTTGAGGCCGACCAGTTCGACATCGCCATGGGCGGCGTCTCGGTCACGCTCGACCGGCAGCGGAAGGGCTTCTTCACCACGCCGATCATGCGCGAAGGCAAGACGCCGATCGCGCGTTGCGCCGACGTCGGAAAATACCAGACTCTCGCCGACATCGACAAGAAGGGTACCCGCGTGATCGTCAATCCCGGCGGCACCAATGAACGTTTCGCGCGCGCCAACGTCAAGGACGCGGAGATCAACGTCTTTCCGGACAATACCGTGATCTTCGACGAGATCGCCAAGGGCAATGCCGATCTGATGATGACGGACGCCTCTGAGACCCGTTACCAGCAGAAGCAGCACACTGGCGTGCTCTGCGCGGTGCATCCGGACCAGCCGTTCGACTTCTCCGAGAAGGCCTATTGGCTCCAGCGCGACATGGCGCTGAAGGCGTTCGTCGACCAGTGGCTGCATATCTCGATGGAGGACGGCAGCTACAAGAAGATCTACGCCGCCTGGTTCGATTAGGCCCGACATCGCATCCGAATCGTCCAACGGCCGGCCAAACTTTGGACTGGCTCCGGGTCTATTGAACCCGGACCGCTGGGACGACGACTCATACCGAGGACAGTGATCTAGATCACTTTTTGCGATCGAACCGGGCCGTAAGCGTCGGTGCGGGAACCACCTGCTCAGGAGACGGAAATGAGGAAGCTGTTGGCCACGGCTGCATTCCTTTTGGCGAGCACTGCTGCTCAAGCGCAGTACACTTTCGATTATGGCGGGCGCACCATCCGCATCGATCCTGACCGCGGCACGGTGTCGATCCCCGGTGTCTATGACAACACCGGCCAGGGCAAGGCGAAGAAGGCCAAGAACGATGCCAAGGGGGCTCCGAAAGCGGACCCGCAGGCACCGCAACAAGCCAAGGCTGATCCGCAGCAGCCGGCCAATCCCGCGCCGGCACCCGCACCTGCCGCCGCGCCTCAGGCGGCCGAGCAGGTCCCCGTACAAGCTCCCGTGGCCGTGGCGCCTCCTGCCTCGCCGGCGCCTCCGGCCACCACGGCAACCAGTGCTCCAGCCGACGACGCGCTAGTGCCGCCGCCTCAACCGGCGCCAACTGCTGCCCCGACGGTGGCCGCGGTACCGCCCGCACCGCCTCCGCCAGCTGCCCCGACAGTAGCTGCGGCCCCGCCAGTGCCCCCAGCGGCGCCTCCCGCCCCCGTTCAGTCTGCGGCGGTCACCCCTGCTCCCGCAGCCGCGCCCACGCGCGATCTCAATTCACCGCTCGGCATCTGGCTCACCGAGGAGAAGGAAGGGAAAGTCCGCATCGAGCAATGCGGCAACAATCTCTGCGGCTATTCGGTCGATACCAAGTCGAACCAGAATGGCGAGCAGGTCTTGATCAACATGAAGCCCGGCAAGGAGCAGAAATGGTCCGGCCGCATCCTCGATCCCAACACCGGCTCGACCTACGATTCCACGATCGCGCTGAAGGGCACGGACCGCCTGCGCGTACAGGGCTGTGCCTTCGGCGGCATGTTCTGCGGCGGCCAGACCTGGACGCGTGTGAACTGAGCTCGCGTTCGACGTTGTGACGGAAGCAAGGGGCCCGTGATCCGGGCCCCTTTTGCTTTTCGCGTTGAGAGCCGTGTCATCGCGAGGTGCGCCACCTCACAGAGGCCCCTCCGGGCGTGATACCTCTCACATCGCCGGTTCCGCGCCCATGCCACGATCCCCGCATGGTCAACCCACAGGGGCGTGTCATGAACGGTTTTCGCAAGTGTCTTTTCGCCACGATCGTCGCCATCGCGTTGCCGGCCACGCAGGCGAGCGCCAGCACGTTCGACGGCGCATGGAATGTCCGTATCTCATCCTCGAGCGAGACCTGCGGCAACGGCGCGACCGTCGCGATCGGCATCAACAACGGTCAGATCGCCTCGAGCAGCGCCGCGGTGACCGCGTCCGGCCGCGTGGCGGATGCCGGCAGCATCAACGTCACCTTGAGCACCGGCATCAAGCGCGCCGTCGGCTTCGGCCGGCTCAGCGGAACGTCAGGCTCCGGCACGTGGCGCGGCCCCTTGTGCAACGGCACCTGGACGGCGGAGCGGATGTAAGGTCTCGTGTCCGGGATCGGCGACGCATCGCCCTTCGGCGATGCGTCTTGTCCGGGGCATGAAAGCTAGCCTAGTGCCGCGCCGTACTCCGCGTTGGTCACCGGCTCCAGCCACGTCGAATAGACGCCGTCGAGCGCTTCCTGCATCGCAATGTGGGTCATGCTGTTGTTCGGCGTGGCGCCGTGCCAGTGCAGCTCGCCCGGCGGAATCCAGACGGTGTCACCGGGTCGGATTTCCCTGATAGGACCACCCTTGGCCTGAACCCGGCCGACGCCCGAAATCACGTAGAGCGTCTGCCCGAGCGGATGATGATGCCAGTTGGTGCGCGCGCCCGGTTCGAACGACACGCGCGAGCAGTTCAGCCGTGCCGGCGCCGGCGCCATGATGACGGGGTCCTGCAACACGGTGCCGGTGAAGTTTTCCTTGGGCGCGCGGCGGGTCGGCCGCGTGCCTGCGACAGTGATCTCCATGGGGTAACCTCGCTTGTTGTCAGTTACTTCTTGCTGGCGGCGTAGCGCGCCTTGGTCTCGGCGTTCATGGGATAGAGGCCCGGCAGCGCGGCGCCGTTGTTCACCTCGTTGACGATCCAGGCTTCCATCCGCTCCTGCTCGACGCCCTCGGCAAGCACGTGATCGAGCATTGCCTGCGGGATCAGCACGCAGCCGTCCTGGTCGGCAACGACGATGTCGTTCGGGAACACTGCGACGCCGCCGCACCCGATCGGCTCGCCCCAACCGACGAAAGTGAGGCCCGCAACGGAGGGCGGCGCGGCATAGCCGTCGCACCACACCGGCAGATTGGTGCCGAGCACGCCCTCGAGGTCACGCACGACGCCATCGGTCACCAGCGCGGTGACGCCGCGTTTGACCATGCGGGCGCAGAGGATGTCGCCGAAGATGCCGGCATCGGTAATGCCCATGGCGTCGACCACGGCGATGCAACCGTCCGGCATCGCCTCGATCGCGGTGCGGGTCGAGATCGGCGACGACCAGGATTCCGGCGTCGCCAGATCCTCGCGCGCCGGCACGAAGCGCAGCGTGAAGGCCGGTCCAACCAACCGCGGCAGGCCCGGACGCAGCGGCCGCGCGCCGCGCATCCACACATTGCGCAGGCCCTTTTTCAGCAGGACCGTGGTGATGGTGGCAGTGGTGATGCCGGCAAGGGTCTTGCGGGCTTCGGGGGACAGCGACATGGACGGCAACGAGCTCCGGATGGGCGGGAAAGGACGCCGCGCATCTTGCGAGGCGCAAGGCGCACGTCAAGGGCCATGAGCGCGGTCCGCAGGGCTGTTATGCGACGCGATAACAAGGCCTTATCGCCTGCCCTTGCATTAATTTATTGGACTTGCGGGCGCATTTACGCGAAGCAGGACAGCGCGGAACTCAAGGATGAGCCCGCGTTTCTCCAGAAGCCCGATTTCGACAGCCCATGGCCGCGACGCTTCCCCCGCCCCGCCTTCTGCCCAGTGGCGACAGCGCCGTCACGGTCGAGTTCAGCCGCACCATCGACGACGACGCCAACCAGCGCGTGCTGGCGCTCGACAAGGCGCTCGCGGCGTCAGGCATCGATGGCATCACCGAATCTGTGCCCACCTATCGCTCGCTGCTGGTCCATTACGATCCCGGCAAGATCGGCTTCGACGCGCTTGGCGAAAAGCTGCTCGCACTTGCCAGCCAGCCGATGCCGCCGAGCGCCAAGGCGCGCCGCTGGCGCATTCCCGTCGCCTATGGCGGCGAGCACGGCATCGATCTCGAGGATGTCGCAAAAGCGCTGAACACCACGCCCGATGACATCATCGCCCGCCACGTCGCCGGCGACTATCGCGTCGCCATGATCGGCTTCACGCCGGGCTGGTCTTATCTCAGCGGCTTGGACAAATCCCTACACATGTCGCGGCGGCAGAATCCGCGGCTGCTGACACCCGCGGGCACGATCTCGATCGGCGGCATCCAGGCCGGAATCCAATGCTTGGCTGCCCCGAGCGGCTGGCACCTGCTCGGCCGCACGCCGGTGCGGACCTATCAGCTGCACCGGAATCCAACCTTTCTCACCGAACCCGGTGATCGCGTGACGTTTTTCGCCATCGACCACAAGGCCTTCGCCGAGCAGGACCGCGCCGCGGAAGCCGGCGAGATCATCGCCGAGCAGGTGGTTGCATGAGCCGGCTCGTCGTTGCCAGTATCGGGCCCGCAAGCTCCGTCCAGGATAGCGGCCGCCCGGGCTCGCAGCGCTATGGCCTGACGCCGAGCGGCGCGATGGACCGGCTCGCGCTGGCCGCTGCCAATTGCCTTGTCGGCAACGAGCCGTTCGCGGCCGCTGTCGAGATCGGTCCGTTCGGTGCCACCTTCACCGCCCGTGACGGCGCCGTGCGCGTGGCGATTGCCGGCGCGCCGCGCAACGCCGACATTGCCGGGCGGCCGGCCGCCATGGATACGTCCGTGACGCTCAATGACGGCGAGACGCTGACGCTGGGCTTCGCCCGCGGCGGTGCCTTCACCTATCTCGCGATCGAAGGCGGCATCAAAGGCGAGCCGGTGTTCGGCAGCCTCGCGGTGAACGCGCGCGCGGGCCTCGGCAGCCCCTACCCGCGCCCGCTCCAGGCCGGCGACGAGTTCAGCGTCGATGCCGCAAGCGGCGCGCCGGAACTGCGGATCGAACTGCCGAAGCCGTCGAGCGGTCCGATCCGCGTCGTGCTGGGACCGCAGGACGATGAGTTCGACGACGCCAACAGGGCGCTATTTCTCGACAGCGAGTGGAAGATCTCGGCGACCTCCGACCGCATGGGCTACCGGCTCGAGGGCCCCGCGATCAAGCATCTGCACGGCCACAACATCGTCTCCGACGGCACCGTCAACGGCAGCATCCAGGTGCCCGGCAACGGCGCGCCGATCGCGCTGATGATGGACCGCGGCACCTCCGGCGGCTATCCGAAGATCGCAACCGTGATCACGGCCGATGTCGGCCGCCTCGCGCAGACCTCGGCGGGCACGGCGTTCCGCTTCAAGGCCGTCAGCGTGGCCGAGGCGCAGGACGAGGCGAAGAAATTCGCGCAACTCATCCGCACCCTCCCCGATCGCCTGCGCTCCTCCGATACCGTCGCGCTCAACATCGAGGCGCTCAGCGATGCTAACGTTGCGGGCTATGCGGTGAGCGCCGTCGATGCCGGAACCTGGCAGGTCACGGCGGAGCCGTAAACGGCGAGAACACCAGAGGCGGAGAGCACCATGAAGACGATCGATCTCAATTGCGATCTCGGCGAAGGGTTTGGCGCGTGGGAGATGGGCAACGACGCCGCGATGATCGAGCTTGCGAGCTCGGTCAACGTCGCCTGCGGCTTCCATGCCGGCGATCCCGACATCATGCGCCGGACGGTCGAGCTGGCGAAAGCGCGCGGCGTCTCGGTCGGCGCGCATCCTGGCTATCGCGACCTGCACGGTTTTGGCCGGCATCCGATCGCGGGCCTGAAGGCCTCCCAGATCGAGAACCTCGTCGCCTACCAGATCGGCGCGCTACAGGCGATCGCAACCGCGGCCGGCCACAAGGTGACCCACGTGAAGGCGCATGGCGCGCTCTCCAACGTCGCCTGCGAGGACGACATGACGGCAAAGGCCATCGCCGCCGGCATCAAGGCGGTCGATCCCAGCCTGATCTTCGTCGTGCTCGCCAATTCAAAGCTGGTGAAGGCCGGCGAAGCGGCCAACCTGCCGATGGTGCACGAGGTGTTCGCCGACCGCGCCTATGAGGACGACGGCAATCTGGTCTCGCGCAAGAAGCCCGGTGCGGTGCTGCACGACGCCAAGGCGATCGCCGACCGCGTGGTGCGCATGGTGCAGGACGGTGCGGTGGTCTCGGTCACCGGCAAGATCATCAAGATGCGCACGGACACGGTCTGCATCCACGGCGATACGCCGGGCGCAGTCGAGATCGCGCGCGGCTTGCGTCAAGCGCTGAAGGCAGCCGGGATCGAAGTGGCGCCGTTCAAGCGGGGCGCGTGAGGTTTGTGGTCATTCCGGGATGATGCGAAGCATCAGACCCGGAATCTCGAGGTTCCGGGTTCGGCTTCGCCGCCCCGGAACGACAACTTAGAACGGGTGCACCGAGAGCGTGCCGAACACGATGGCGGCGATGACCGCGAAGGCGCTGTAAAGCCCAATGTGATGAACGCTCGCTCCGGTCCGCCGCGAGAGCGAGCGCGCGTAGAAGTGCAGCCTGGCTTCCGCCGACAGTTCGCGCATGGTCGATCTCCAACGCCCCATTTGCGGGAATATGAAGGGTCAACCGTGGTCGCGGGCAAGACGGCGGCGGAAATAGCGATAAGAGTTCTCTTCGGAGCCCCCATCGCAGGTGCAAATTCTCTCCAGTCGCGGGGGTTCCGAGAATCTTATTCGTTAAAGTCCGAGCCAAGTGGAACCGACCCGGGTCCTGACGGGATTGGGGCTCGGCTGAAACTCTTGCGACCTCAGGATAAAAAACGCGAAAACAACCCCATGCAAAGTAGCCGACGGCTGCCGGTGTGACCCCTCGCAGTTGCGGCGCGAGGACGATTTGTCCTGATCGTACCGCGCCTTAGTACACGTCAGCCTGGAAGCGTCCCGTCTTCTTGAGCTCGGCGACAAAACTCACGGCTTCGTCGGTCGAGCGGGCGCCGAACTGGGCGACGATGTCGACCAGCGCACGCTCGACGTCCTTTGCCATGCGCTTGGCATCGCCACAGATGTAGAGATGCGCGCCCTCGGCAAGCCAGGTCCACACTTCGCGGCCGACCTCACGCATGCGGTCCTGCACATAAAACTTCTTCTCGCCATCGCGCGACCAGGCCAGCGACAGCCGCGTAAGAAGACCCGAGGTCTTCATCGCGTTGAGCTCGTCCTGGTAGAAGAAGTCGCAATCGCTGCGCTGGTGGCCGAAGAACAGCCAGTTCTTGCCGGGCGCGCCGGTCGCCTTGCGGTCGAACAGGAAGGCGCGGAACGGCGCGATGCCGGTGCCGGGGCCGATCATGATGACCGGCGTCTTCGGATCCTCCGGCAGGCCGAACGCGTGCGCCTTCTGCACATAGACCTTGAGCTTCTCGCCCTCGGTGATGCGTTCGCCAAGGAAGGTCGAGGCGACGCCGAGACGCTTGCGCTTGCCGACGACGTAGCGCACCGAGTCGATCGTCAGCGACAGCTTTCCGGGTGTCGCATTGTGCGACGACGAGATCGAATAAAGCCGCGGCTGGAGTGGCTCGAGCGCCTCGACAAAGGCCTCGGGATGTGGCCGCGTGCCGGAAAATTTCTGGAGCGCCGCCATGACATCGAGGGTGGCGGCATCGCCATCGGGATCCTCGCCCTGCGCCAGCGCTCGCGCCTTCTCGCGCTGCGCGCCGCCGGTGATGAAGGAGATCAATTCGAACAGCGTGTCGGGTGCCGGCGACAGCGAGACGTCGTCGATCAGCACCTCGCGTAGCGTCTTGCCGTTGACCTTGGTGGTGTGGGAGGCACCGAGCAGCGCGATGATCTGGTCGACGAGCCCGAGCTCGTTGCGCGCGAACACGCCGAAGGAGTCGCCGACGACGTAGTCGAGCTTGCTCTCGGCGAGATCGAACTCGACGTGATAGGTTTCCTTCTCCGAGGCGCGCTTGTTGAGAAGCCGACGCGACAGGAAGGTTGCAGCAACCGGATTGTCGCGCGAGCGGCCGGGCTCGGCGATCGTCACCGTCACGGCTGGCGCTGTCACTGCGCCCTGCTTGTCAGGAGCTTTGGCCGCCGGCGCCTTGTCCAGCTCTTCGTGCAGCGCCTTCAGCATCCGCGCGGTTTCCTTGCCGCCGGGAACGCAAAGGTTGAGCCGCGCTTCGCTGCGGCCCGCGATCGCTTCCGAATAGTCTTGGCAATTATAGCCGCACTGGCCGCAATCCTGCTGCGCCATCGCCGCCATCATCCGGCGGCGCACGGGGCGGCCTTCGGCGAGCTTCATCCGGTCGGCAATCGGCATGGTCTGGTCGTGCCATGGCGCTTCGCCGTCGTCGCCATCACCGGCGGCGCCTTGCATGACGGCGGCGCCTTGGTCTGCCGACAGAGGCGACGCTGCATCAGGCGACAGCAGGCCGGCAAAGAAGCCGTTCAGCCAGGAGCGCTGGGCGTCCGAGAACGGTGCGCTCCCGGGAATGATATCGAGTCTGGGCGGAGGGCTGATCTGGTTCATGAGGACACCTCTGCATCGGCAAGCTTGCGCAGCGTCTCGCTGTCGTGGCGGCGCGCAAAGGAGAGGAAGGTTTCTTCGGGAGACGAGCGATGGGCGATGTAGGCCTTGAGCAGTCCTTCGACCGTCTTCGGCGCATCCTCGGCCTTGAGGTCGTGATAGACCTCCTGCCCGACATCGGCATCGGGTCCGAACCCGCCGCCGGTGAAGAGGTGATAGCCCTCGACCGTGTCCTCTTCGCCGACCGGCACACGCGCACCGATCAGCCCGATATCGCTGATGTAATGCTGCGCGCAGGAATGGTGACAGCCGGTGACGTGAATGTTGACCGGCTTATCCATCTCGACGCGCGGCTCGCACCAGTCGCCGATCTCGGCGGCGTGGCGCTTGGTATTCGAGGCGGCGAAGCGGCAGCCGGCATTGCCGGTGCAGGCGATCAGGCCGGCGCGGATGTGCGAAGCCTCGACCGCAAGCCCGATCTGCTTGATCGCTGCAATTGCAAGCTCGACGTTCTCGTCGCGCACGCCGGGGATCAGCAGGTTCTGCCAGACAGTCAGGCGAATATCGCCGTCGCCGAGGTCGTGCGCGACCTTGGCGAGGCCGCGCATCTGATCGCAGGTGATCTTGCCGAGCGGCAGCGACACGCCGATCCAGTTCAAGCCGTCCTGCTTCTGCCTGTGCACGCCGACATGCGCCATGCGGTCCGACGCAGGCCGCGGCTGAAACGCCTCTTCCGGCACGCGCACGAACGGCTTCTTGATCTGCTCTTCGACGAGCTTGAGGAATCCGTCATGGCCCATGGCGTCGAGCACATATTTCAACCGCGCCTTGTTGCGGTTGGTGCGATCGCCGTGCTCGATGAACACGCGCACGATGGCGTCGGCGACGGCGGTGGCCTCTTCCGGCTTGACGATGATGCCGGAATATTTTGCGAAATCCTTGTGTCCGGTGATGCCGCCAAGGCCAAGGCGAAACCAGACCCCGGGCTCGACGCCGAAACCGTCCTTCACTTCCACCGCCGTGAATGCGATGTCGTTGGTCTCCTCGAGCACGGCGATCTTGCCGGCTCCGTCGAAGGCGACGTTGAACTTGCGCGGCAATCCGTAGAGCGAGCGATCATTCAGGATGTGATAGTGCCACTCGCGCGCATAAGGCCGCGTATCGATCAGTTCCTGAGGATCGATCCCGGCCGTCGGAGTTCCCGTCACGTTGCGGATGTTGTCGGCGCCGGAACCGCGTGAGCACAGGCCAAGGTCCTGGATGCCCTCGATCAGATTCACGGCGTTCTTTGGCGGGATCTCGCGAAGCTGGAGATTGGCGCGCGTCGTGACGTGGCTGTAAGGCCCGCTCGTTTCTTCGGCGAGATCAGCAAGGCCGGACAGCTGCCAATGCTTCATGATGCCGTTCGGAATGCGCAGGCGGCTCATGTAGGAGTCCTGCGTCGGCGCGACATAGAAGATGCCGAAATAGCGCCAGCGGAAATTGTCCGCAGGGCTCGGCGGCGCATTGTCGAGCGCCTGCTGGCGCAAGCGCGGATAGGCATCGAAGGGATGCTCGTCGCGCTTGAATTTCTCCTGGTCGGCGAGCTTCTTGCCCGAGGCGATGACCTTGTCCTGTGCCTTGATGTGCACGGCATCGGGACCAGTAGGCTCGGCGTTCGCCTTGGCGGCGCCGCCGAAACCGCGACCGACCCGGCTGATCTGCAGACCGGTCGTGAAGCCTTCGAGATAGCGTTTCTGCTCGTCGGTAAAGTCGACTGAGAGCGTGTCGATTTTCATGGTCGGTAACGAAGCTCCTGCGGCACCTGGGGTGGCATCGACGGAAAAGGGCACGACCCGCGAGGAACTCGGCCTGGCTCGAAAGCCGGCTCTGCACCCAACGGTCCGGTCAGCTTCGTTGCTGCGGGACTGGCTCAGCAGGCATCTGTGACAGGCTGGCCGCAGTGCAACATTCAAGTTGCGTGCCAGCTTTGAGGAAATGAAAATTCCCGCAATTTCAGGCAGCTAGGAGGAGTCCCGAGAGATCCCGGTTCTGGAACTCTCACAAAATTCGAGCAGTCAGCTCAAAATTTAGACGATGACGTCGAGCGCCCAAAAACGATGCAGGTCCGAATCAGGCCTTCCAGCGGCCAACCTCGAAGGCTTCGAGATGCCCTCGAATGTTGTCGGGATCGAAGACGGGACCGGCGAATGCACCGAAGGCCGCGGGGGCTTCGGTGGGCGACCGGCGACCGAGGGCCCCATCGTAAAGATCGGGCCTGAACACGGCCATGGCTGTCTTGACGCCGTCCGGCGTCAGCGCGGTCTGCCCCCAGCGCACCATCTGCGTGTAGAGCCAGGCCGCCTGGACCGGATCCGGCCGCCCTGCCCCTTCACGCCCGACCAGAAGGTAGCGCGCGCTTTCGCGGAACGTGCCATCGGGCGAGATCTTCAGGCGCCCATCAAGCGTGCGCTGGATCACTTCGGCATCGACGCCGATCCGTTCGGGCTGCGCCAGGATCCGCGCTGCCTCGGCCAGGTTCGAGGGTTGCTCGATGAACTCGGCGGCCTTCACCGCTGCACGCACGAGGGCCGCGACCACATCCGGATTCTTATCGGCCCAGGCCTGGCGCACCGCCAAAACCTTCTCCGCCGCACGGTCGAGGATGTCGGAAACGAAATGCAGGATGTGGCCGATGCCGAGGTCGACCGCGATAGAATTCCAGGGCGCGCCAACGCAAAATGCATCGACATGGCCGTTGGCGAGGCTGTCGACCATGTAAGGCGGCGGCAGCACCACCAGCCGCACATCCTCGTCCGGATCGACGCCGGCCGCCGCCATCCAGAACCGCAGCTGGTAATTGTGGGTCGAGAACGGGAAGGTCATGCCGAAGGTCAGGGGCTCGGCGCCCGCTTTGCGCCGCTTGGCGACGACCCGCGCCAGCGCTTTCGCCGTCGCCAACGGATCGAAGCGGTCGCCGTCGATCTCTTCCATCAGCGCGGCATGAAGAGCGGGCGAGACCGTGATTGCATTGCCGTTGATGCCGAGGTTGAAAGGCGCCGCGATCGGAACCTTGACATGGCCGAGCCCGAGCGAGGACGCGATTGCAACCGGCGCAAGCAGATGCGCGGCGTCGAACAGGCCGATATTGAGCTTGTCGCGCACGTTGGACCACGAGACCTCGCGCACCAGCTCGACCTCGAGCCCTTCGGCGGCGGCAAATCCTTTGTCAACGGCGACGATCAGGGCTGCGGCATCGACCAGCGGGATGAACCCTATGCGGAGGGTAGCGGTCATTTCAACATCTCCGACGCGGTGATGATCGACTGGGCGATCTCGCCGATTTTCTTCTTCTCGCGCATCGCGGTCGAGCGCAGCAGCACATAGGCCTCGTCCTCGGTGAGGCCTTTCACCTTCATCAAGATACCCTTGGCCCGCTCGATGATCTTGCGGTCCTCGAGCTGCGACTTGGTGCGCTCCAGTTCCTCCTGGAGCTTGGCGAAGGCATTGAAGCGCGACACGCAGAGGTCGAGGATCGGCTTGATGCGCTCCTTCCTCAACCCGTCGACGATGTAGGCGGAAACTCCGGCCTCGACCGAAGCCTGGATCGACGCCGAGTCGCTCTGGTCGACGAACATCGCAATCGGCCGGCGGACGGCGCGGCTGACCTGGAACATCGCTTCGAGCACGTCGCGGCTGGGGTTTTCCAGATCGATCAGGATGATGTCGGGATCGACCGCGTAAATGCGCGCCAACAGGCTCTGCATCTCTCGGATATGGACGACCTGCGTGAATCCGGCCTCCCGCAACCCTTCCTCGAGGATCGCGGCCCGGATCGGGCTTTCGTCGACGATCACGATTTTGGGGGACTGTTCGGCGCTCATAGCTCACTCACCACCGGCGTTTCATCCATAGCACGCCGGAACGCCCTGCAAAGGGTTGTAATTGACCGCAATTAGGACTAGCTCCAGCCGATCAATCAGGCAGATTCAAGATATATGCAACAGACGGCTGCGCCCAAGGTCAGCTTCGTGTCGCTCGGGTGTCCCAAGGCATTGGTGGATTCCGAGCGCATCATCACGCGCTTGCGCGCCGAAGGCTACGAGCTCGCCCGCAAGCATGACGGGGCCGACATCGTCATTGTTAACACCTGTGGCTTCCTCGACAGCGCCAAGCAGGAATCGCTCTCGGCGATCGGCGAGGCCATGGCCGAGAACGGCAAGGTGATCGTGACCGGCTGCATGGGCGCGGAACCCGAGCAGATCGAGCAGGCCTATCCCGGCGTGCTCTCGATCACCGGTCCGCAGCAATATGAGAGCGTGCTGGACGCCGTGCACCGCGCGCTGCCGCCCGCGCACAATCCGCATCTCGACCTGGTGCCGCCGCAAGGCATCAAGCTGACGCCGCGCCATTACGCCTATTTGAAGATCTCGGAAGGCTGCAACAACCGCTGCACCTTCTGCATCATCCCGAAACTGCGCGGCGATCTCGTCTCGCGTCCGGCCAACGACGTGCTGCGCGAGGCCGAGCGGCTCGTCGATGCCGGCGTCAAGGAGTTGCTGGTGATCTCGCAGGACACCTCGGCCTACGGCGTCGATCTCAAATACGCCGAGAGCCCGTGGAAGGATCGCCAGGTCCGCGCCAAATTCCTCGACCTCGCGCGCGAGCTCGGCGAACTCGGCGCCTGGGTCCGGCTGCAATATGTCTACCCCTATCCGCATGTCGACGAGGTCATCGCACTGATGAACGAGGGCAAGGTGCTGCCCTATCTCGACATTCCATTCCAGCACGCGAGCCCCGAGGTGCTGAAAGCGATGAAGCGCCCGGCTGCGCAGGACAAGACGCTGGCGCGGATCAAGCGCTGGCGTGAGCAATGCCCTGATCTCGCCTTGCGCTCGACCTTCATCGTCGGCTTCCCCGGCGAGACCGATGCTGATTTCGCCTATCTGCTCGACTGGCTCGATGAAGCCGAGATCGATCGTCTCGGCTGCTTCAAATACGAGCCGGTCGCCGGCGCGACGTCGAACGCGATCGCAGGCGCTGTCCCGGCCGAGGTGAAGCAGGAGCGCTACAACGCGCTGATGGCCCGCCAGCAGAAGATTTCAGCGCGACGGCTGAAGCGCAAGGTCGGCACCCGCCAGCAGATCATCATCGACGAGGTCGGCCCGACCGTCGCAAAGGGCCGCTCCAAGGCCGATGCGCCCGAGATCGACGGCGCCGTCTACCTCACGAGCCGCCGCCCCTTGCGCGTCGGCGAGATCGTCACCGCGAAGATCGAGCGCGCCGACCAATACGACCTGCACGGCAGCGTCGCGGGGTTCTGAGGCTTCAACGCTCCGCTATCACGACTGGTCTAGCCGCGAACTCGTTGCAACCTCTCCCGCTTGCGGGGGAGGTCGGCGCGAAGCGCCGGGTGGGGGGCTCTCTCCATACGGGGAGTATCTCGATCGCGGAAGCACCCCCACCCCAGCCCTCCCCCGCAAGCGGGAGAGGGAGCAGACCATCGCTGGGGCTGCCGAATGCGTCAGTTCACGCTAGCCATTTCGGCACCCAGCGTTCGGGGCGCGGTGCGCGGGCAAGATCGGCCTTCGCTTCGGGCAGTTTTGCCGGCTCGCCATCGATGGTCGGCCGCACATCGTATTCGAAGCTCGGCATGACGCGGCCGTCGGCATGGAGTCCAAAACTCATCGCGTACCACAATCCGAGCTCGGGCTGGGCGCGCCGCATCTCATCGCGCAAATCGCGCAGCAGGGATTCGATCGAGGAGGCTTCCGCGAACGGCTGCGGCCCGCGCGTCAGAACGCGCGCCTGGTATTGCTTGCCGACAATCGCAACCTCGAAGCACGTCTTGTCCCAGGCGTTCTTGCCCTTGGGCAGATGAGCGGCGAGCCGCCAGCCAAGCTCGGCCATCAGCCGGTGATTGGCCCAAAACTCCTCGCGATCCCGGCTCCATTTTTCCACGAAACCGCGGAAGTCGGGCAACTCCGACGCGGCCTCCTCGGGCGGTGCATTCGGCTCGCCAGGCGGCCGGCCGGCGAGCCACTGCGCAAGCTCGACCGTCTGACATTCAACCTCGTCATGCGGCAGGAGATCACTCCAGGCCTTGTCGAACTGCTGCGACGTCAGCTTTGCAAGCAACCCGTCGAGGCTCGGCGCCAGCAATTCGTAGGCGCCTTCCGACCCCAGCCCGACGATCGGCGGGTTGTCCCGGTCAAGACCGGCGCCATACCAGCCGCCGACGGCTGAACCGTCCGGCAGCCGCATGAACAGCGAAAACCTGTCGCGGAGCGGGCTGCCATCGATAATCGGCGCGTGATCAGAGAACTGGCCTTGAAGAGAGAAGCAGCCGACACTGCCCCAGGGACGCCCCTTCAGCCAATCGGCGAAATCGACCAGGAGGGATGGCGCCTCGATGCCCGGCGGAAACGCGCCGCGAATGCTGTCGAGGTCGATTGGGTAAGGCGTGTCGGACAAGGCTGAAAACTGTCTGGTTGGTCCCGCCCCTCTTGGTCTGACCGGTCACACGACCGGTTCGAACCAATTTCCGCTCGTCGTTCACAAACGCGCCAGAGGCTTGATGGTTTCTAGGCGGACGATCGATGAAATTCAACCGTGCGAGTGACATCCGGCGCATCGCGCCGCGCACAACCGCTGCACCTCTTCGTCACCCGCGACGTCACAATCGGAATACGCCGAGGAAGCCATACATCTGACCTGCCCCATGCACGCTGGGCGGGTGTTTGTAAAACGCCCGCTTGACAAGCCCTGCCATTCGCCTGTATTGCCGCGCCCCATGATCAGCTCCCGGACCCACCTGCGCCAAGCCATGCGTTGTCGCTCCCGCGACGATGATGGGTTGCGCCATGTCCGACGACACCGCTGAAGCACTGACATCAGCAGAGTTTTCGAGAAGGCCGCACCCGCAAAGTGCGGCCTTTCTGCTTTTCGCGCGCCCTTTTCCACCCGCCCCCAGAGGAGTTCGACATGACCAACGCCACCCATCCGTATGACGCGCTGATGGACATCACTGCACGGCCCAAGGCCGTGTTCGTCCGCGGCGCGGGCTCCTACCTCTGGGACGACAGCCGCAAGCGTTATCTCGATTTCGTGCAGGGCTGGGCGGTCAACTGTCTCGGCCATTCGCCGCCGGCGGTCGCCGACGCCCTCGCCACGCAGGCCAAGCGGCTGTTGACGCCGAGCCCGGCCTTCTACAACGAGCCGAGCCTGAAGCTCGCGCAAGCGCTCGTCGACAACAGCGCCTTCGACCAGGTGTTCTTCGCCAATTCCGGCGCGGAGGCCAACGAGGGCGCGATCAAGCTTGCGCGCAAATATGGCAACCTGCACAAGAACGGCGCGTTCGAGATCATCACCTTCGAAGGCGGCTTTCACGGCCGCACGCTGGCGACGATGTCGGCCTCGGGCAAGAAGGCGTTCGAGCCGCTGTTCGAGCCGAAAATTGCCGGCTTCAAGAAGGCGAAGCTCAACGACATCGCCTCCGTGGAGAAGCTGATCAACGGCAACACCGTCGCTGTGATGCTGGAGCCGATCCAGGGCGAGTCCGGCGTGTGGCCCGCGACCGATCAGTTCCTGACGGAGCTGCGCGCGCTTACCGATGCGCATGGCCTGTTGCTGATCTTCGACGAGATCCAGACCGGCATGGGCCGGACCGGAAAGCTGTTCCACTACGAGCACGCCGGCATCGCGCCCGACATCATGACGCTCGGCAAGGGCATCGGCGGCGGCGTGCCGCTTGCAGCCCTGCTTGCGACCGAACGTGCCTCCTGTTTCGAGCACGGCGATCAGGGCGGCACGTTCAACGGCAACCCGATCATGTGCGCGGCGGGGCTTGCGGTGCTGGAGCAGATCAGCCAACCGGACTTTCTGAAGGCGGTCGTGGAGACCGGCCTGCTGCTCGAAAGCGAGTTGCAGAAAGTCTCGGCCCGGCATGGCCTCGGCGAGGTACGCGGCCGCGGCCTGTTGCTGGCGCTCGACCTCAAGCTGCCGATCGCCCCCGGCATCGTCGCACAGGCGTTCGAGGCCGGCGTGCTCCTCAATGCGCCGCAGGTCGACGCGCTGCGCTTCATGCCGGCGCTGAACGTCACGCGGGCTGAGATCGCCGAGATGATCGATTGCCTGGACGGGATCTTGACCAAAGCCGGCGCGGCACGGCGGGTGGCGTAAACACTGCCTTACTCTTGCGTCATGGCCGGGCTTGTCCCACGGCTGTCCGGTTCAGGCAAAACGGTTGCAACGAGACGCATCGACTCGTAATGAGCGCAAAATTCATTGATATGACTCACGATTTTTGCGCTCTCGTTTTAGCCGAGCGACCCGCAGCGGAGTATGCTGAGGTCCGCAATGAAGAAAATTTGCGGTGTTCTCGCGAACAACAAGTATTCGCAGCTATGCCCCGACGCCATTAATTGACTCTAGCGACTCGCTTTTTGACGCCGAAGCCTGAACCGGACAGCCGTGGGCTTGTCCCGGCCATCCACGACTTGACGCACGGCACGAAGAACGTGGATGCCCGGGACAAGCCCGGGCATGACGTTCCTCGCCGCACAATGTCTACGGCTTCAGGATCGACGCGCCCGTCGTCTTGCGGGCTTCGAGATCGATATGCGCCTTCGCGGCGTCCTTCAGCGCGTAGGCGTGGTTGATCGGCACGTGCAGCTTGCCGTTGATGACGGCCGCGAACAGCGTATCGGCGCCTTCCAAGAGCTCCGAGCGCGTGCCGATGTAGTCGTTGAGCTTAGGCCTCGTCGCAAACAGCGAGCCGTGAGTGTTGAGCTCGGCGATCGAGAACGGCGGCACCGGCCCTGAGGCATTGCCGAAGGAGACGAACATGCCGCGCGGCTTCAGGCAGGACAGCGAACCCGGAAAGGTTGCCTTGCCGACGCCGTCATAGACGACGTCGCAACCCTCGTTGCGGCTGATCTGCTTCACGCGCGCGACAAAGTCCTCCTCGTTGTAGAGGATGACGTGATCGCAGCCATTGGCCTCGGCAAGCTCGGCCTTCTCGCGCGAGCCGACCGTCCCGATGACATGGGCGCCCATCGCCCTCGCCCATTGGCAAGCTAGAAGACCGATGCCGCCGGCTGCGGCGTGGATCAGCACACGATGATGCGGCTCGACCTTGAAGGTCTTGTGCAGGAGATACCAGACCGTCAGCCCCTTCAGCATCAGCACGGCGCCCTGCTCGTAGGTGATGTGGTCGGGCAGCTTGACCAGCCGCTCCCAGGGGATGTTGCGCTCGCCGGTGTAGGCGCCGAGATTGTGATAGTAGGCGACGCGGTCGCCGGGATGGAAATTCGTGACGCCCGGTCCGACCGTGACGACCTCGCCGGAGGCCTCGTTGCCGGCGATGAAGGGCAGCCCCGGCGCCTTGTAGAGGCCGGTGCGGAAATAGACGTCGATGAAGTTCAGCCCGACCGCGTGCTGGCGGATGTGCACCTCGCCGGTAGCAGGCGCCGGCACTTCGACGCTCTCATAGACCAGGGCTTCGGGGCCTCCGACCTTGTGCACACGGACGGCTTTGGTCATCGCCTGGGCTCCTCGTTCTTCCTGCTCTCGGTCTTCGCGGATGAGCGAAAGACATCGCGCCTGCCTTGTCAACTCGACGCAGGTTGGAACGACTAAACGGACGGCCTGCCGGCCTTCCTGCGGTTGCGCTTCGCCAACACGTTGAAGAACTCGACCGCCGCCGAGAACGCAATTGCGAAATAAATGTAGCCGCGCGGAATGTGGAATTGGAATCCGTCCGCGACCAGCGCGACGCCGATCAGCACCAGGAATGCCAGCGCCAGCATCTTGGTGGTCGGATGCTGCGCGACGAATCGCGACACCGGTCCCGACGAAATGTACATGATCAGGCAGGCGATCACGACGGCCGCGATCATGATCTCGATGTCCTGCGCCATGCCGATCGCGGTGATGATCGAGTCCAGCGAGAACACGATGTCGATGACGATGATCTGGACGATCACCCAGAAGAAGGCGTTGCGGCCGGAGTCCTGATCGCCCTCGCCGTCGTCGGCTTCGACCTCGGCATGGATCTCATGCGTCGCCTTCGCGATCAGGAACAGGCCGCCGCCGATCAGGATGAGATCGCGCCAGGAGAAGTCGTAACCCTTTATCGAGAACACCGGCGCGGTCAGGCCGATCAGCCAGACCAAGAGGCTGAGCAGGATGATGCGGAATATCAGCGCCAGCGCGAGCCCGATCTGGCGGGCGCGGCGGGCCTGCTTCTCGGGGATGCGCGAGACGATCACCGACAGGAAGATGACGTTGTCGATGCCGAGCACGATCTCGAGCGAGGTCAAAGTGAGCAGCGCGGCCCAGGCTTCGGGGCTGGTGAGGAGGCGCATCATGCGAAGGATCTTGCGAGCCGGATCACTGCGTCACTGAACACGATCCAGAGTGCGATCGCACAGAGAACGACGGTCACGCCCGTGCCGACGCGAAAGTCCATCTTCAGCACATAGAGCCCGAGCAGCGCCCAGATCGCGATCAGCGACATCGTCAGCCAGCGCAGCCGCACGACGCGGACCGGATGCAGCACGTGGAACGGCACGAAGGTCAGCACCACCAGGGCTGCGACCAGCAGCGTCGACAGCAGCGGCGGCCAATGCAGCAGGAACAGGTAGAACGCAGCGGCGTTCCACAGCGCCGGAAAACCGCGAAAATGATTGTCGTCCGCCTTCATGCGCAGGTCGGCGAAATATAATGCGCTGGTGACGATGATGGCGACGCCGAGCAAGGGAGCTGCGACCGGCAACAGCAAGCCGCTCGCCACAATCGCGTAGGCCGGCACGAAGACATAGGTGACGAAATCGACCACGAGATCGAGCACGTCGCCGGACCAGTTCGGCTGCACATTCTTGACGTCGAGCCGGCGCGCGATCGGGCCATCGATCGCGTCGATGATCAGGGCTACGCCCAGCCATTGAAACATCGCCGCCCAGTGCTCGCGCACAGCCTCCAGCATCGCCAGCAGCGCGACGGCCGCGCCGAATGCGGTGAAGATGTGCACCGAGAAGGCCGCGGCGCGGATCGCAGGCGTCGGCTTCAAGGAATCCTCTTGGCTATCCATGGCTTCTGCTACCAGAATGAGACCGATTTGCACATCCGCCATTGCGGCGTTCGGCCGCGCAGTTCGTCATAAAAGCAGGCAAAATCAGCGGGCTTGAATTTGCCGTGGAGCATGTCAATTGTCGTTCCATGACAGACGCATCGACACTCTTTGACGCAGCCGTCATCGGCGGCGGGCCGGCGGGACTTGCGGCGGCCATCGCGCTGGCGCAAGCCGGTGCCCGGACCGCGCTGGTGGCGCGGCGCGTGCCGTATGCCGACAATCGCACCACTGCCCTGCTCGGCGCCTCGGTCGATCTGCTGGAGACGCTCGACGTCTGGCCGCGTTGCAAGGACAAGGCGGCCGCGCTCGAAATCATGCGCCTGGTCGACGACACCGGCCGGCTGTTCCGTGCGCCGGAGGTCCGGTTCTCCTGTCACGAAATCGCTCTCGACGCCTTCGGCTACAACATCGACAACCGCTCGCTGATGCTGGCGCTGGAAGAGCGCGCGGCTGAATTGCCCGACCTCGTCCGTTTCGACGACGAGGCTGAGAACGTCGTGATCGAAGCCGATGACGTCGCAATCCGCACGGCGTCCGCGCAGTTCCTCTCAGCCCGGCTCGTGGTCGGTGCCGACGGCCGGCATTCGCTGTGCCGCGAGGCCGCCGGCATTGCGGTGACGCGGCGCGACCTGACACAGACCGCGCTGACCTTCAACGTCGGCCACGCGCGGCCGCATCGCAACGTCTCGACCGAGTTCCACACACCGCACGGGCCGTGCGTGTTCGTGCCCCTGCCCGGCGACCGCTCCAGCGTCGTCTGGGTCGCAGCTCCCGCGGAGGCCGAACGGCTTCGCGGCTTAAGCGACGAGGAACTGTCCGCCGCGATCGAGAAGCAGTCGCATTCCATTTTGGGACGCATGACGGTCGAGCCCGGCCGCCACCTGTTCCCGCTGGCGATCGAGCGGCCCAAATCCTTCGCCCAAGACCGCATCGCGCTGGTCGGCGAAGCCGCCCATGTGGTTCCCCCGATCGGCGCCCAAGGCCTCAACCTCGGCCTTCGGGATGCCGCCGACATCGCGAGACTCGCAGGCGAAGCCATCGCCGCCGGTACCGATCCCGGCACGCCCGAGGTACTCAAGCGCTACGACCGGGCGCGGCGTCCGGACGTCCTGAGCCGGACGTTTGCGATCGATATCGCCAACCGCGCCCTGCTCAACGATTTCCTGCCGCTCCAGCCGGTCCGTGCGGTCGGCATGCACCTGCTCGGCGCCATCGGCCCGCTGCGGCGCTTCGCCATGCGCGAAGGACTGACGCCGACCTGGCGACGGTAGTTTGGCGGCGATAGCCGCCGCTCAGGGGAATGCCAGCCGACCGGTCTGGAGCAACCACATCACGCTGGTCAGCGTGACCACGGACGCGAAGGTGCCGAGCAGCACTGCGACGGAGGCGGATTCGATCCAGGCATCATTCTGCCGGGCGATCACGAACACGTTCAGGGCCGGCGGCAGCGAAGCCATCAGCACCGCGGTCGCAGCCCAGGGCTGCGCGAACGGGCCGAACGCCAGCATCAAGCCGAACGCCGTGAGCGGATGGATCAGGAGCTTGACCGCGATCACGCCCGGCACCTCCCACGGCACACGATCGAACGGGCGCAGCGCCACCGTCACGCCAAGCACGAACAGCGCAGTCGGAGCCGCCGCGTTCTGGAGGAAGGTGATGGTGCGGTCGAGCGCGACCGGCAGCTCGATACGCAATGCCGCGACCGCCGCGCCGAAACAGGCCGACATGATCAGGGGATTGAGCACGATCTGCTTCAGCACGACGCCGAAGGCGTGCACGAGCGAGGGATGGTCGCGGTCGGAGAGCTCGATCAGGAGCGGCACGATCGTGAACAGGAAAATGCTGTCGCAGCAGAAGATCAGCGCGGTCGGCGCCGACGCCTTCGTTCCGAGCACGGCGAGCGCCAGCCCCGGCCCCATGTAGCCGATATTGCCGTAGCCGCCGGAGAGGCCGGCGAGCGTCGCCTCGCGCAACGACAGCCGGCCGAGAACCTTGCCGACGACGAGCGCAAGGGTGAACGCAGCAACCGTCGACAGCGTGGTCGCGACCAGGAACGGCGGGTTGTTCAGCTCCGAAAACGGCGTCTTCGACATGATCGCAAACAGCAGCGCCGGCAGCGACACGTAGAGCAGGAAGAAGTTCATCCAGGTGAGGCCTGATTCCGGCAGCGACTTGGTCTTGCCGCAGGCAAAACCGACAAAGATCAGGCCGAAATAAGGTAGGGCCAAATTGAGGATATCGAGCATTGATGAAGTGTTTTCTGAAGGCTTGGGGGCTATCTGCCCCTTAACGGCGGGTTAATTCGAAATGAGGGCACTAGCATCGGCCACAATCCTGGTCTATCGACGGGAATGATTAAAACGCGGACCGCCAAATTCCAGATCGGACAGGTCGTTCGCCACCGGATCTTCTCGTTCCGGGGCGTGGTCTTCGACATCGATCCGGAATTCAACAACACCGAGGAGTGGTGGCTGTCGATCCCCGAGGAGGTGCGGCCCCACAAGGACCAGCCGTTCTATCACCTGCTCGCAGAGAACGCGGAGTCGGAATATGTCGCCTACGTCTCCGAGCAGAACCTGCTGCCGGACGATTCCGGCGAGCCGATCCGTCATTCCCAGGTCGCCGAGATCTTCATCAAGGACAAGGGCGGCGGATATCGCCAGCGCAACCCCTCGCTGAATTGAGTTTCGTCGCCAAGCCGCCAGCAAAAAAGGCGCTCGAACCGAGCGCCTTTTTCATGTCCGGAATTTGAGCCCCGATTATTTCTGACCGGCCGGAGCCGCGCCGGGCGCAGTACCGCTCTGCTCGAGCTTCTTGCGCTGTTCGTCAGCCTTTTTCTGAAGCTCTTCCTGGAGCTTCTTCTGGGTTTCCTCGAACACCTTCGGATCGGTCGGCGGACCGTCATAGGCCTTCTGGAATTCGCCGGAGAGCGGCAGCGGCAGAGTCAGCGGCGCACCGTTGGCATTGATCGCCTGAACAACGAGATTCTGGCCCTTCTTCATGCTGTTGATGAGCTCAGGCGTCGCCTCGTAGTCAGACATGCAGCCGTTCTGGAAGCAGATCACATATGGGCTCTGCAACGGAGCATTGCTGTCCACGATGATACGGGTGCCGTGCACGAGCTGCATGCCCAGCGGCAGCGTCACGCGCAGGATCTTCTTCGGCTCGCCTTCCGGCTCGATGATCACAGCCGCGATGACCGGCTGGCCCGACTCGATGCGGCCGTCCTTGCCGGTAAAGCAGACCTGCTTGGCGTTGGCGTCCTGACCCTTGAGGCAGAACTTGGTCCAGGGGGCATAGATGAGCTGGATCTGCTGATCCGCCGGCTGGCCGCCCTGCTGCGCCGGAGCGCCTTGAGCGGGAGCCTGCTGGGCCTGGGGCGTCTGGGCGGGTGCCGGAGCCTTGGGGGCAGCCTTCGGCGCGGCTTTCGGAGCCGGAGCCGCCTTGGGCGCACCCGGGGCCGGCGCCGGGGTCTGGGCCCCTGCGGCAAACGGAACGGCCAACGCCGTCGCCGTCAACAGGGCGAGGAAGCGCCCGCGCGGCCGGACGGACGCGGCCAAGTAACGGAAATTCATTGCGGAAAACCCTTTCTGAACGGGAAGTGCCCGAACCGCTCCGAAGCGCCGAACCTGGCCGCCTTGGGCGCGGCTCTCTCCCCGCCAAATGAGGCGGATAAGTGACGGGCTCGACGCTGTTGCGCGATTGCCCGCCTTCTTAGCGTGGCCGACGGAAAGATCAATGCCGGCAACCGTCTTTGGCCGCATCCGAGCCTGCGCCCCGTGAAATTCCCTGTGATAAGATTCAGGCCCGCCGGTCCTCGAATCAACGTGTGGCGATGTTCATGTTCCAGCGCCTTTTCGAGGGCCTCGGCGTCCATCTTTGCGGTCTTGCGTTTGCACTGGCCGTCGCGCTGTCGGCCGGTGGCGCACAGGCCGAGGAAGCGCATGCCATCGCCATGCACGGCAAGCCGGCGATACCGGCTGATTTCACCCATATGCCCTACGCCAATCCCAACGCCCCCAAGGGCGGCCGGCTGACTTGGGGTATCCTCGGCACCTTCGACAGCCTCAATCCCTTCATCGTGAAGGGATTGGCCGTGCAGCAAACGCGGAGCTACGTGGTTGAAAGCCTGCTTGCGCGCGGCTACGACGAGCCGTTCACGCTTTACGGCCTCCTTGCCAAATCAGTCGAGACCGACAACGAGCGAAGCTACGTCGCGTTCCGCCTCGATCCCCGCGCCCGCTTCTCCGACGGCAAGCCGGTGCTTGCCGAGGACGTGCTGTTCTCCTGGCAGCTCTTGCGCGACCACGGCCGCCCCAACCATCGGCAATACTATGCCAAGGTCGCCAAGGCCGAGGCGCTCGATCCCCTCACTGTCCGCTTCGACCTCACCGGCGCCAATGACCGGGAATTGCCGCTGATCCTCGGCCTGATGCCGGTCCTGCCCAAGCACGCGGTCGACGTCGCGACCTTCGAGGAGACGACATTGACGGGCCCCGTCGGCTCGGGTCCATACCGGGTCACGGCGGTGAAGCCGGGCGCCAGCGTGACGCTGGCGCGCAATCCCGACTATTGGGGCCGCGACCTGCCGGTCAATCGCGGTCTCTACAATTTCGACGAGATCAGGCTCGACTATTTTCGCGAGGCCAACGGCCAGTTCGAAGCCTTCAAGCGCGGCCTCTATGATTTCCGCGTCGAGAACGAGCCGTTGCGCTGGCACGACGGCTACGATTTTCCGGCAGCGAAGAGCGGCGAGGTCATCCGCGACGCCATCAAGCCCGGCGTGCCGCAGCCCTCGGAATTCCTGGTGTTCAACACGCGGCGTCCGATCTTCGCCGACATCCGCGTGCGCCAGGCACTGACGCTCTTGTTCGACTTCGAGCTCGTCAACCGCAACTACTTCTTCGGGCTTTATTCGCGCGTCGCAGGTTATTTCGCCGGCTCGGACCTGTCAGCCTATGGTCGGCCTGCGGACGCACGCGAGCGCGAGCTGCTAAAGCCGTTTGCCGCGCGGATCCCAACGGACATCCTGGACGGCAGCTACCGCCTGCCGGTGACCGACGGCTCAGGACGCGACCGCACGACGCTGCGCGCGGCGCTCAGGCTTCTGTCGGAGGCCGGCTACGACCTCGATGGCACCGTGCTGCGCAACCGCGCGACCAAGGCCCCCTTCACGTTCGAGATGCTGGTGACGACCCGCGACCAGGAGCGCGTCGCGCTCGCATTCCAGCGCGACCTCAAGCGCGCCGGCATCGAACCGAGCGTGCGATCGGTCGATCCCGTACAGTTCGACCAGCGCCGGCTCGCCTACGAGTTCGACATGATCCAGAACCGCTGGGACCAGTCGCTCTCGCCCGGCAACGAGCAATATTTCTACTGGGGCAGCTCGGCCGCCGACAATCCTGGGACCCGCAACTACATGGGCGCCAGGGATCCGGCGGTCGATGCCATGATCGCCGCCCTGCTCGAGGCCCGTGATCATACGGCCTTCGTCTCGGCGGTGCGGGCGCTCGACAGGGCGCTGATCTCCGGCTTCTACACAATCCCCCTGTTTAACGTATCCGAACAATGGATCGCGCGCTGGAATCGGATAGAACGGCCCAAGGCTACCGCGCTTTCCGGCTATCAGCCGGAAACCTGGTGGTCCAAGGGTGAGCCTCAAGCGAAATGACGCCGTGAACCAGCCAGCCGTATCGCCGACGCTCGACACGCTGTTCCAGCGCACGCTGACGCGGCAGCCGCACGCTTTGGCCCTGCTCGATCCCCTCAACAAGGCCCGCGTGACCGGACACCAGCCGCGGCGGCTGACCTATGCCGAGGCCGACACGGCGATCGAAGCGCTGTCGGCCTATTTCGTCGAATCAGGCCTGCCGGCCAATTCCGTCATCGCGATCCAGTTGCCGAACACGGTCGAGTTCGTGCTGACCGTGCTCGCCGCCCATCGCGCCGGGCTCGTTGTCGCCGTGCTGCCGCTGCTGTGGCGGCATGCGGAATTGACCGCCGCGCTCAACCGCACCGCGGCGCGCGCCATCGTCACCATGAGCAAGGTCGACGGCGTCAGCTATTCCGACCTCGCGATGCACGCCGCGGCCGAGGCTTTCTCGATCCGTCATGTCTGCGGTTTCGGCACCGACCTTCCGGAAGGCATGGCTTCGCTCGACGAGGTGCTGGCCCGCCCGCCCGGGACCACGCGCGCTGTGATCCAGGACGGCCGCAAGGCGGCGATGATCTCGTTCGACGTCACCGCGGAGGGTTTTCGCCCGGTGCCGCGCCCGCATTTCAGCCTGATCGCCGGCGGCCTTGCAATGTCGCTGGAAGCCGACATCCGGCAGGGCGCGACGGTGATGACGGCGTTCACGCCGATGTCGTTCGCAGGCCTCGCCTCCTCGCTCGCGGTGTGGCTGCTCTCGGGTGGAACGCTGGCGCTGCATCATCCCTTTGAGAACGACGTGCTGGAGCAGCAGATCAACGAGCACGCGTGCGAGGTGCTGATCGCGCCGGCACAGCTCGCCTTGCGGCTCGGCGATTCCGACCTCGCCGCGCGGATGCCGACCTTGCGCAACGTCATCGGCCTGTGGCGCGCGCCCGAGCAGGTGGCGGCGAGCGAAGCCTGGATCGCGCCGCATGCGCCGCTCACCGACGTCTACCTGTTTGGCGAGGCCGGACTGTTCGGCGCCCGGCGCGGCGAGGACGGCATGCCGGTGGCGGTGATGCCGGGGCCGCACGGCGCGCCCCGCGAGCAGTCGGGCTCGTCGATCGCCGGCGAGATCCTGCTGACGCCGAAGGGCACGCTCGGCCTGCGCGGACCGATGGTGCCGATCGCGGCCTACGCCCCTCCGCAGCCGGTCGGTGACACCCTGATGGCGCAGCCGCCGCGCGACTATGTCGATACCGGCTATGCCGCGCGGATCGACCGTCCCAGCGGCGCGATCTGCATCACCGCGCCGCCTTCCGGAATCATGGCCGTCGGCGGCTACCGCTTCCTCTCCAACGACCTCCAGGAATGGGCGCGCCGGCTCGGCCAGGGCGCGCTCCTCACCGCGCTGCCCGACCGGCTCAGCGGTCACCGGTTGGCCGGCCGGGCCCAGGACAATGCCCGCGCCCGCGAGGCGCTCAGCGAACTCGGGCTTAACCCCCTGATGGTCGAGGCTTTTCGCGACCGCTCCGGGCCGGTTTGAGCGCACTTTCGGCCCATCCGTTGACGCTGCATTAAGGCGGGCAAACTAGATTGCGCAGCATCGATTGCGTGATCAGAGTTTGCGATGTCCCAGGCGGGCCCGATCCTGTTTGTGTCCAATGCCGAGCGGCCGGCCTTCATTGCGAAGCTGGACGAGGCACGTCTGTTTCCCATCGTCGACAGCGATTGGGCCAGCGCCGCGCGCGCCGTCGAACAGGTGCAGCCTGCCGTGGTTCTCACCGCCATGCATGGTGGACACGAGCCGCATATGGCGGCGCTCGCGAAGAAGGTTGCCGACCAATCGCTGTACCTGCCGCTGGTCGCGCTGGACGCGCAGGGTTCGCTGCCCCACAACGCGCTGCCCTTCGCCTCGCACGGCGGTAACCCCGATCGCCTGATCGCGCGGCTCCGTGCCGCGCTCCGCGTGCGCACCCTCCATGCAACGGTGCTGCGCCGGCTGCCGGAAGTGAAGGTCGCGCTGCCGGAGGCCGATCCCGCGCGCGATGCCACCGTGCTCCTGATCGGCCGCGGCGCAGCCTATCCCGCGCTCTCCGTCGCGCTTGGCGAACGCGTCGGCGTCATCGGCGCGCTCTCGATCGAGGCCGCCGCAAAACATCTCAACAGCCGCGACATCGACGGCGTCGTGCTTGCCGAAGGATTTACCCCGCGCGTCGCCGACGCCTTCCTCACGGTGTTGGCCGAGGACGCCCGCTTCCGCAGCCTGCCCGTGGTCCTCACCGCACACCAGCTCACGCAAACCTACGACCTGCCCAATCTCGAACTCATCCCGGGCGAGCCGGCGAAAGTCGCCGCCAATGCGCTGCCGCTGATCCGTCAGCACGCGATGGAAGCTCAACTGAGCCGCACGCTGCGCTCAATCGACGCCGGCGGCTGGCTCGATCCGCGCAGCGGGCTCTTGACGACGGACGCCTTCGCCCGTGATTTTTCCAAGGCTGTGGAGCAGACGCTCGCCCGCGGCGGCGGCCTGTCGGTGGCGCGATTCGCCTTCGATCCCGGCAATCCCCGTGCGCAACTCGACGCCGCGCGGATCCTGAGCCGCCTGATGCGGCAGATGGACTTTGGCGCAGCACAGAAGGATGGCTCTGTCATCGTCGTATTCGCCGAAACCGACTTCCGCACCGCCCACATGATCGCACGCCGCCTCTCCGCGGTGATGCGGCACACCTCGAACGGCAAGCACGAGATGCGCAGCGATCCCGTGGTCAGCGTGGATTCGCTCTCGCCGTCGGACACGGCGCGGTCGCTGCTCGGGCGTCTTTCGGCGGAAGCCCCGCGCGCGGCGTCGTAGTTATCCTCTTCAGCGCATGATAAAGCCGCCGTCCACCGAGATGGATTGGCCGGTCACGTAGCTGGCTGCGTCGCTGCAGAGCCACAGCACCGCGTTCGCAATCTCCTCAGGGCGGCCGACCCGTCCCATCGGCACGCTCTTCTCCATTGCCCTGAGAGCATCGCCCTGGCCGGCGGCAACCATTTGGTCGGCCATCGGTGTCCAGATGAGACCGGGGCATATGGCATTGATACGGATGCCGCGTGCCGCATATTCGAGAGCCGCACTCTTGGTGAACCCAAGGACTCCGTGCTTGGCGGCATGATAGATGCCGCGCTCGGCACCTCCCACAAGCCCCCCGAGAGACGAACAATTGACGATCGCGCCGCTTCCCTGTTTGCGCATGTATTGCAGCTCGAATTTCATGCAGCTCCATTCGCCGCGGAGATTGACCCCCATGACGCGGTCGTAATCCTCGCGGGTGGTGTCTGCGGTCTCTGCGAGGACATTCTGGACGCCCGCGTTGTTATAGGCGGCATCGAGCCTGCCGAAGGCGGCGACCGTCTGCGCGACCATCGCCTCGACCTGCGGGTCATCGGAGACGTCGCAGCGGATGGCGATGGCCTTATGGCCTCGGGTGGTCAACTCACCAGCCGCGGCACGCACCGCGTCCTCGTTCCAGTCTGCCAGCGCAACGGACGCTCCGGATTCCGCAAAAGCCTTTGCCGTGGCGAGGCCCAGCCCGGACGCCGCGCCCGTCACCAGCGCGACTTGTCCCTCAAATGAAATGTTCATGAATATCTCTCCTGTAGATTTGCCGGGTCGGCGTACGCGCGGTCAGCGCTGTGTACGCTCGGCCTCCGCTTGGGGGTAACGGTCGCCTGCGATTGTGATCCGCGCAGCGGAAGCGTCGGTGTGCCTGATATCGTCGCGTGTGAGCGCGATCGTGGCGGCGGCGATGTTTTCGTCAAGGCGGCCGAGTTTGGTCGTGCCGGGGATCGGGACGATCCAAGGCTTCTGCGCCAGCAGCCAGGCCAATGCGACCTGCGCTGGCGTGGCACGCTTCCGAGCGCCGATCTGAGCCAGCAGGTCCACGACCGGCCTGTTCGCCTTGCGGGCCTCGGGCGTAAAGCGCGGCAAGCCGGCGCGGTTGTCATTACCGCCGAAGCTGGTGGTCTCGTCGATCTTGCCGGTGAGGAATCCCCTGCCCAGGGGACTGAAGGGCACGAAGCCGATCCCCAGCTCCTCGCAAACCGGCAACACCTCCGTCTCAGGCTGACGCCACCAGAGGGAGTATTCGCTCTGGATCGCCGCGACCGGCTGGACCGCGTGCGCACGGCGGATGGTTGAGGCGCCGGCCTCGCTGAGGCCGAAGTGCTTGACCTTGCCCTGGGCGATCAGATCCTTCACCGCACCGGCGACGTCCTCGATCGGGACATTGGGATCGACGCGGTGCTGGTAGAGCAGGTCGATCGCCTCGACCCGCAACCGCTTCAACGAGCCTTCGGCTGCCTGCCGGATGCGCTCGGGGCGGCTGTCGAGCCCGCCACCAGACCCACGAGAGTCGGCGGGACCGAGGTCGTGACCAAACTTGGTGGCGATGACGACGTCTTTCCGGAGCGGCTCCAACGCTTCGCCCACGAGCTCTTCATTGGTGAACGGGCCGTAGACCTCGGCGGTGTCGAAGAAGGTGACACCGCGCTGGACCGCCGCCCGGACCAACGCGATCATCTCCTTACGCTCCGGCGCCAGGCCACGATGATAGTTCAGGCCCATGCAACCGAGACCAATGGCCGACACCGTGAGGCCGCTATTGCCAAGCTTACGCATCTGCATTTTCAATCTCCTCGGTCCGCCGATCGTGCCCGACGCTCCAATGCGCATTCCACGGGCGCAAAAGGTGACGATCTCACGCTTGGCTGCTATCAACGGGCGGATGTCGGCTTTGCGTTCAACTGCCGCACGCGCGGGCTGGTCATTTCAATTCGCCAAGGTGCGAAATCACTTGCGGTACTGTTCGTCGCTGACCTTTTCCATCCAGTCGACATTCTTGCCGTTGAGCGATTCCGTTATGGCGATATGCGTCATCGCGGTCGTCGCGGTCGCGCCGTGCCAGTGTTTCTCGCCGGGCGGAAACCAGACGACATCGCCGGGACGGATTTCCTCAATCGGTCCGCCTCGCTTTGCACCCAGCCCAAGCCGGACGTGACGATCAGCGTTTGGCCAAGCGGATGGGTGTGCCACATGGTCCGTGCACCGGGTTCGAACGTCACGTGACCACCGCTCAGGCGAGCCGGGTCACCCACCTGAAACATCGGATCGACGCGGACTGTGCCCGTGAACCATGCTTCGGGACCTTTGCCAGAGGCTCGTGAGCCGTTGCGTTTGACGTCCATTGTTCCACGCCTTCCCGTTGTCGGGCCAGTCTCTTCCGAAGCCCTCGCGAACCCCGCAGGCAGCGATGCCAGCATGGCCAATCCGGCAGCGTCTGTGAGCATGCTCCGTCGCGTCAGCACGCACTGCACTTCCACTGCATTGCTCTCGCAGTGCCGGAAGGGAACGTCCGATCGATCCATATGCCGAACTCGCCTTACCTCGCGGGACTGCGCCAGATCTAATGCGTGCAGCTATGCAGACTAGCCACTATAATCGGCATGGGCTTATAAGCAGGATCGATAAATGCAGCGCGGAAATCTCGACGACCTCTCGGCCTTCCTGATCGTCGCCCGCGAGGGAAGCTTTACGAGAGCGGCGGCCAAGCTCGGCATTTCACAGTCCGCGCTCAGCTACACCATCAAGGAGCTTGAAGCCCGACTGAAGCTGCGCCTGTTGACGCGCACCACGCGCAGCGTGTCGCCGACGGCCGCCGGCGAGCGTCTCCTGCGCAACGTGGGTCCACGGATGGCGGAGATCGAGACGGAACTCGCCGCCTTGACCGAGCTTCGCGAAAAGCCCTCCGGTACCATTCGCATCACGGCGACCGAATATGCCACCGACGCCGTCCTTCTGCCGAAACTTGCGAAGCTCTTGCGTGAGTATCCGGACATCAAGGTCGAGATCGTCAGCGATTACGGCCTGACGGACATCGTCGCGCAGCGTTTCGATGCCGGCGTGCGGGATGGCGAGCAAGTCGCGCGGGACATGATTGCGGTACGAATCGGGCCCGACTCGCGCATGGCTGTCGTCGGGGCTCCGTCCTATTTCCGGAGCCGGTCAGAGCCGAAGAAGCCGTCGCAATTGGTAGAGCACAATTGCATCAATCTGCGCCTGCCGACCCATGGCGGATTGTACTCCTGGGAGTTCGAAAAGAGCTCGCGGGAACTCAAGGTTCGGGTCGATGGCCAATTGTACTTCAACACCACGACCCAAATGCTACATGCGGCGCTTGCCGGCCTGGGCCTGGCTTATTTGCCGGAGGGCTTGGTGCAACCACACATCAACAAGGGGCGCCTCCGGAGGGTGCTCGAGGACTGGTGCCCTCCCTATCCAGGCTACCACCTCTACTATCCAAGCCGGCGCCAGCCCTCCGCGGCCTTTGCACTCCTTGTCGAGGCGCTCCGCCAGCGGGACTGAGCTGTCACTTCGGCAAGGCGCCAAAGGCAATGGGCGTGGTTCGGATCAGCTTGAGCGACTGGACCATCTTCTCCACGGTCGCCTTGTACTTCTTGAAATGGACGGTTTCCAGGTGAGACCGGTAAGCATCCTGATTCCGGTAGATCTCGAACACCCTGACGCGTGCGGGGTTGTCGTTTTCGGAGACGGCATAGAGCGCGATGACACCGGGCTCAGCGCGCGTCGCGGTCTCGATATGCTCGCTCACCGCAGCCTTGTAGGATTCAAGCTGCGCAGGATCGATCTCTATCTCGGCTTCCTGCACGTATAGCGGCTGCAGATCGGCGGCGGCAGCGGATCCGGAAATGGCCGCCATCAGCACGGACGCACCCATCAGAAGAAGTTGCGAGATACTCAAGTCAGCCTCCGGCTAATGTGGCCGCTTTGCGAACACATCCTTCGCGACGGGCATCGCCGAAAAGACGTTGGGCCAGCCGACATAGAAGGCCAGCTGCGTGATCGCCTCGGAAGCCTCCATCTGGGTCAGGCCGTTATCCATCGCCCTGTTGAGGTGCGGCGTGAGCTGCGCGGTCTGCCCGTTGGCAATCAGCGCGCTGACGGTGACGAGACTGCGGTCCCTGGGCGCAAGGTCCGGGCGCAGCCACAGGTCACGAAACAGCACGTCGGTCGTGTACTGCACGACGCCCGGAAAGGACGCGCCGAATTGTTCCTGGACGTACGCCGCGCGCTGCGCCTCGGCAGCCTCGTCGAGCGGCAATGGCGTCACCGAGACGGCCGGAAGCTGCCCGGCGCCGATGTCGCGGGCGGTAAAAACGTCCTTGACAACGGCGACCGCCGACATCGCATTGGCCCAGCCCGCGTAGAAGGCCAGATGAGTGATGATCTCCGAAATCTCCCGCGGCTTCACCCCATTATCGAGCGCAAGATTGAAATGATGTGGCATCTCGATCGTTTGATTGCGCGCGATCAGCGCGGCCAATGTGACAATGCTGCGGTCGCGCGGCGCAAGGCCGGGCCGTTTCCACACGTCGCCGAGGAGACGGTTCTGCGTGTAGGCCTCCAACGCCGGGGCGACTTTCCGAACATCCGCATACGTTAGCGCGGGCTTTGATCCGGTCATGGCGGCAGTCTCCTCCGTGCGGGCCGATGGCATGGCCATCAGCGAAAGCAATGCGATAACCGCGGCTTGCAGTTTCATGAGCGATCTCCTGTACGCGGCAATTTCATCCCGGACACCCGGGCACCGATCGGGGTGATTGCCCTTGGCAGGCTGTCATAAGCGGTCGGTCGCCATGCGATTAGATGGCGAAATTCGTATGGACTTATCGAGCAGGCTTCTGAATTTGTCCTTCTCGCGGACCAAAATTGAAGGGGGCCCCCTGGGGCGGTCTCGGTCTTAGGCGCCGGATGGAGCCTGCTTCGCCTTCGATCCCGCAATCCCCGATCCTGTAGGGTGGGCAAAGGCGCACTTGCGCCGTGCCCACCATCTTTCCGCAACAACGACAAGTAGTGGGCACGCTTCGCTTTGCCCACGCTACGGCACCTCGCTTGGCCTCGCGCGCCCTACGCCGCCTTCTTGCTTTGCGCGAGCTGCGCCAGCTGGCGCATGATCTCGGTGGTGCCGGCGAGCCGCTCTTCCGGTGTCTCCCAGTCCTGGAAGAATACCACCTTCATGTCGGGCCGCACCTTCGCAGCCTGGCCGTGGCTGCGGATGAACGACACCAGGCGATCGGGATGCGCGAATGAACTGTCGCGGAAGGCGATCACGGCGCCCTTCGGGCCGGCATCGATCTTCCCGACATTGGCCTGGCGGCAGAACGCCTTGATCGCGGCGACCTTGAAGAGGTAGCGCACCTCGTCCGGCAGCACGCCAAAACGGTCGCGCATTTCGGCGCCAAAATTCTCGATCTCCTCCTCGCTGTCGAGATCGGCGAGGCGCCGGTAGAGCGACAGCCGCACCGAGAGGTCGCCGACGTAATCCTCCGGAATCAGCACCGGCATGCCGATGGTGATCGACGGCGACCAGCGGTCCGCCGCGGGCTCGGAGACGCCGGCCTTGAGGTTGACGATCGCCTCCTCCAGCATCGACTGATAGAGCTCGAAGCCGACCTCCTTGATGTGGCCGGACTGCTGCTCGCCCAGGATATTGCCGGCGCCGCGGATGTCGAGGTCGTGCGAGGCGAGCTGGAAGCCCGCGCCGAGCGTCTCCAGCGATTGCAGCACGGTGAGGCGGCGCTCGGCCTGCGCCGTGATCTTCTGCTGCGACGGCAGCGTGAACAGCGCATAGGCGCGCAGCTTGGAGCGGCCGACGCGGCCGCGGAGCTGATAGAGCTGGGCCAGGCCGAACATGTCGGCGCGATGCACGATCAAGGTGTTGGCGTTCGGGATGTCGAGGCCGGACTCCACGATGGTGGTCGAGACCAGGAGGTCAAACTTGCCGTCGTAGAACGCGGTCATGATGTCCTCGATCACCGCGGGCGGCATCTGCCCGTGCGCGACCGCGACCTTCATCTCCGGCACGTTCTTGTCGAGGAAATCCTTGACCTCGGCGAGGTCGTCGATGCGCGGCACCACGTAGAACGCCTGGCCACCGCGATAGCGCTCGCGCAAGAGCGCCTCGCGGATCATCAGGGGATCGTGCGGGGCGACGAAGGTGCGGACCGCCAGGCGATCGACTGGAGGCGATGCAATGATCGAAAGCTCGCGGACGCCGGTGAGCGCCAACTGAAGCGTGCGCGGGATTGGCGTCGCCGAGAGCGTCAGCACATGCACCTCGGCGCGCAGCTGCTTCAGCCGCTCCTTGTGGGTGACGCCAAAATGCTGCTCCTCGTCGACGATGACGAGGCCGAGGTCGCGGAACTTGATCGCCTTGCCGAGCAGCGCATGGGTGCCGACGACGATGTCGACCGAACCGTCGGTGATGCCCTTCTTGACCTGGTTGAGCTGCTTGGCCGGGATCAGGCGCGAGGCCTGCTCCACCTGCACCGGGAAGCCGCGGAAGCGGTCGATGAAGGTCTTGTGATGCTGGCGCGCGAGCAGCGTGGTCGGGACGACCACCGCAACCTGCTTGCCTTCGAGCGCGACCGCAAAGGCTGCGCGCAATGCCACCTCGGTCTTGCCGAAGCCGACGTCGCCGCAGATCAGCCGATCCATGGGACGGCCGAGTTCGAGATCCTTCAGCGTGGATTCGATCGCCCCCAGCTGGTCCTCGGTCTCGTCATAGGGGAAGCGCGCACAGAACTCGTCATAGAGGCCCGGCTGCACCGGCAGCTTTGGCGCCTCGTGCAAATGGCGCTCGGCGGCGATCTTGATCAACTCGCCCGCGATCTCGCGGATGCGGTTCTTCAGCTTGGCCTTGCGGGTCTGCCAGCCAGAACCGCCGAGACGGTCGAGCTCGACCGTGGTCTGGTCGGAGCCGTAGCGCGACAACAGCTCGATGTTCTCGACCGGCAGGAACAGCTTGGTCTCGGCGGCATAGTGCAGCTCGAGGCAGTCATGCGGCGCGCCGGCGACGTCGAGGGTCTGGAGGCCGATGAAGCGGCCGATGCCGTGGTCGACGTGCACGACGATGTCGCCGGCCGCCAGACTCGTGATTTCCGAGATGAAATTGTCGAGCTTGCGGCTCGCCTTGCGCGGCCGCACCAGGCGGTCGCCGAGGATGTCCTGCTCGCTGATCAGCGCGATCTCGTCGGTCTCGAAACCGCTTTCAAGGCCGAGCACGGCGAGCATGGTCTCGTTGCGCGGGGTGGCCTGCACCGTCCGCCAGCTGTTGACACTGGTGGTGTGGGTCAGCTTGTGGTCGCGCAGCATCGAAGTCATGCGGTCGCGCGAACCTTCGGTCCACAGCGTGATCACAACCTTCTTGCGCTGGGCATGCAACGCCATCACATGCGCGACGACGGTCTCGAACACATTCACGGTGGTGTCGTTGCGCTCCGGCGCGAAGTCGCGGCCCTTGCGTGCGCCGGCATCGACGACACTCGCGCCGTCGGCCGGCACGGAGAACTGCGTCAGCCGCGCCAGCGGGACGTCGCCAAGCCGCTTGCCCCACTCGTCTTCGGTCAGATAGAGCCGGTCCGGCGGCAACGGCTTGTAGATGGCGCCGCCGCCCGGATGCTCCATCGCATCGCGCCGGGCCTGGTAGTAGTCGACGATCTGCTTGAAGCGCTCGCGCACGGCGTCCTCGGCCTGCGGCTCGATCGCGACAGCCGCGCCTTGCAGATAGTCGAACAGCGTGTCCATCCGGTCCTGGAATAGCGGTAGCCAGTGCTCCATGCCGGGATGGCGGCGGCCTTCGCTGACGGCCTCATAAAGCGCATCGTCACGCTCGGGCGCGCCGAACTCGGCGACATAGCCCATGCGAAAGCGGCGGATGGTGTCGGTGACGAGCTGGAATTCGGAGATCGGCACCAGATCGAGCGAGCGCATGTCGAGCAGCGTGCGCTGGGTCTCGGCGTCGAAGGAGCGGATCGATTCCAGGCTGTCGCCGAAAAAGTCGAAGCGGACGGGCTGATCGAGGCCCGCCGGGAAGAGATCGAGGATACCGCCGCGCACGGCATATTCGCCGGGCTCGCGCACGGTCGAGGAACGGTTGTAGCCGTTGTGCTCGAGCCAGGCGACGATGGTGTCCATCGGCACGACGTTGCCGGGCGCGACCGACAGCGCCTGCGCCGCGACCAGATCGCGCGTCGGCACGTGCTGCACGATGGCATTCACCGTGGTCAGCACGATCAGCGGCTTGTCGCTGCCGGTCAGCGAGGCAAGCCGGGCCAGCGTGGTCAGGCGCTGCGCCAGGATGCCGCCATGGGGCGAGACGCGGTCATAGGGCTGGCAGTCCCAGGCCGGGAACTGGAGCACCGGCAGATCGGGCGCGAAGAATTGCAGCGCGCGTTCGAGCTGCTGCATGCGCGGGCCATCGCGGCAGATGACCGCAAGGCTGACAGCCGGCTTCTTCGGCCGGGCGGCGATGGCGCGCGCGAGATCCGAGATGACCAGGCCCTCGGCGCCTTCGGCGACATTGGCAAGCGTCAGCGCGCGGCCGGGCGTGAGCAGCTCGGCCGGCGATTTCGACGGCTGTTTCATGCGTTGCCGTCCGCGATCGGATACGCCTTGATGCGGGCAAATAGCGCGCCCGTGACGTCAGCCGAGAGCACCCTGTCGCCCGTGATGGCGGCATAGAGGTCGGGATCGTTGACCTCGAGCAGGCGCTCGAGCTCGGTCAGCTCGTCATCGGAGAGGTTGCCGATCTCGGCATCCGCGAAGCGGCCGAGGATCAGGTCCATCTCGCGGGTGCCCCGATGCCAGCAGCGGAACAGAATCCGCTTGCGGCGCTCGTCCAGGCCGTCGCTCGATCGTGTCGTTCCCGTCATGTCTCGATTCCAGTCAAACGCCAAAAGCCCGGACGTGCCGGGCCGGGGTGATATAGCCACTCGAACCGCCGCTGTCAGCCCTTTGTTGCGACAGTTCAAGCCCTCGTTTCCTCATGGCCGCACCTTCTCCCGGCTCCCCACGCGGAGCCGTGAAAAAAGACGTGGATGCCCGGCATAAAGCCGGGCATGACGGGCGGAAACAGTCCTAGATTCCTGTCATGCGCCCCAGCCTGCTCAATCCGCTGTTTGCTCCCGTGACCAGCCTTCCCGGCGTCGGTCCGAAGCAGGACAGGCTGCTGCGCTATCTGCTCAGCCGCGATGAGACACCCCGGCTGGTCGATTTGCTGCTGCACCTGCCGAGCCAGGTCATCGACCGCCGCGCGCGGCCGAAGATTCGCGACGCCGTCCAGGGAACCATGGTGACGCTCGAGGTCACCGTCGACCGCCACCGTCCGCCCCCGCCGCGCAATGCACGCGCGCCGTATCTGGTCTATGCCGGCGACGACACCGGCGACGTCGTGCTGACGTTCTTTCGCGCAAAGCCCGGCTATGTCGAAAAGCTGCTGCCGGTGGGCGAGAAGCGCTTCGTCTCCGGCACGCTCCAGATGTATGACGGCACTCCGCAGATCGTGCATCCCGACCGCGTGCTGGATGAGGAGGCCATCGCAAAGCTCTCCGGCATCGATCCCGTCTATCCGCTCACTGAGGGGCTGGCGCTCGGCTCGCTCCGCCGCGCGGTCGCGCAGGCGCTGCAAAAGCTGCCGGCCTTGCCGGAATGGATCAGCCCCGACGTGCTGCGCCGCTGCAATTTTCCACCGGTCACTGAGGCGCTCACCCGCGTGCACCAGCCGGTCGAGCTCACCGACATCCTGCCCGAAAAAACCTACTGGTCGCGCCTCGCCTTCGACGAATTGCTGGCCGGACAGCTCGCCCTTGCCTTGATCCGCGCGCAATTGCGCCGCCCGGCCGGCGTGCGCAATGCCGGCGACGGGCATCTCCGCAACAAGATCATCGACGCCCTGCCCTATTCATTGACGCCCTCCCAGCGCGACGCGGCCGCGGCGATCGCTGACGATCTGAAGCAGCCGGTGCGCATGCTGCGGCTGCTCCAGGGCGACGTCGGCTCCGGCAAGACCGTGGTGGCGCTGCTCGCCGCCGCGGCCGTCACTGAGGTCGGCAAGCAGGCCGCGCTGATGGCGCCAACCGAAATCCTGGCGCGCCAGCACATCAAGACCATCGCCCCGCTCGCCGAGCGCGCCGGCATGCGGGTCGCGATCCTCACCGGCCGCGAAAAGGGCAAGGAGCGGCGCGAGATCATCACGCAACTTGCAGAGGGCGAGATCGACCTGCTCGTCGGCACCCACGCCCTGATCCAGGACGACGTGATCTTCAGCGATCTCGCGCTCGCCATCGTCGACGAGCAGCACCGTTTTGGCGTGCGCGAGCGCCTGGCGCTGACCTCGAAGGGCGAAGCCGTCGACGTGCTGGTGCTGAGCGCGACGCCGATCCCGCGCACGCTGGTGCTGACCTATTTCGGCGACATGGACATCAGCGAACTGCGCGAGAAGCCGGCGGGTCGCCAGCCGATCGAAACCCGCACGATATCGATGAGCCGCCTCGACGAGGTCACGGACAGCATCGGCCGCGCGCTTCACGCCGACAAGCTGGTCTACTGGATCTGTCCGCTGGTCGAGGAATCCGAGGCCGAGGGCACCGAGCACCTGACCAATGCGACGAAACGTTTCGAGAGCTTGCAAAAACGTTTCGGCGACCGTGTCGGGCTCGTTCACGGCCAGATGAAGGGCACGGAAAAGGACCGCGTGATGGGCCAGTTCGCCACCCACGAGATCGGACTCCTGGTTGCGACCACCGTGGTCGAGGTCGGCGTCGACGTGCCGGCCGCCACCATCATGGTGATCGAGAACGCCGAGCGCTTTGGTCTCGCGCAGCTGCACCAGTTGCGCGGCCGCATCGGGCGCGGCTCGGAAGCCTCCACTTGCCTGCTGCTCTACAGCGAGCCGCTCGGTGAGATGTCGAAAGCGCGGCTGAAGGTGATCCGTGAGACCACCGACGGCTTTCGTATCGCCGAGGAGGACCTGAAGCTGCGCGGCGAAGGCGACGTGCTGGGCGTACGCCAGAGCGGCCTGCCCGGCTACCGCATCGCGCGTTCCGAGGTGCACGGCCAGCTCATCACGCAGGCCCGCGACGAGGCGCTGCGCATCATGAAGGACGATCCGAAGCTGAAGGGCGAGCGCGGCGAAGCACTAAGGTGCCTGCTGTATCTCTACGAGCGGGACGAGGCGATCCCGCTGATTGGGGCGGGTTGATCTGCGGCCGCGCCGACGGCACGCTCCCTCGCCCCGTTCTTACGGGAGAGGGAGTGCACGTGGCAACGCAATCTTTCATTGAGGCTGATTTTATGAAACCCTCCGACCATGCGCCGGATCATCGTTGTTGGCTGCCAGGGAAGCGGAAAGACCAGCCTCGCCCTGAAGCTCGGGCGAAAGCTCGCCCTGCCGGTGGTGCATCTCGACGTGCTCTACTGGCGGCCGGGCTGGAAGCCATCCGACAAGACAAGCTTTCGGGCACGCGTCGCGGAGGCTATCGCGGGCGAAACGTGGATCGTCGACGGCAGCTTCTCGGGGCTGGCCTTCGATATCACACTCGCGCGCGCTGATAGTCTGGTCGTCATCGACCGCCCGCGCTGGCTCTGCCAGTGGCGCATTCTCTGGCGTTCGGCCTTCGATCGCGACAAGACGCGGTCCGACTTGCCAGAGGGGTCTCCGGAGCAATTCGACTGGAAATTGATGCGGGAGGCGTGGCGCTACGACACGGAACGGGCGCCTGTCATCGAGACCGAGCGCGTGCAGTATGGCGCGGACGTCCCGGTCCTGCGCCTGAGAAGCGACCGGGACATCGAGGATTTTCTGGATTCCGTTTCAGTACAGGTTCACGCGGCGCGTGATTAATCGCGGTGACGCGGTTTGCGGCGACAGCTTGCCAGCTGCGCAGCCGGTGATTTTCGCCAGGGAGACGTCTCACGATGACCATCACCATTACCGCCTTTGAACGGTCACCCGATGGCGGCAAGGGATTGGCCCGCGATACGCGCGTTCGCTGGGCACTTGAAGAAGTGGGCCAACCCTACGAGGTTCGCCCGGTTTCGTTTCGTGCGATGAAGGAGCCTGCGCATCTGGCGCTGCATCCTTTCGGCCAGATTCCGACCTACGAGGAAGGCGATCTCGCCCTGTTCGAGACAGGGTCGATCGTCTTCCATATCGCCGAGCGCCATGCGGGCCTGCTGCCGGACGATGCCGATGCGCGGGCGCGCGCGATCACATGGATGTTTGCCGCGCTCAGCACGGTGGAGCCGGCGATCCTTGAACTCGTAACCGCCAGGCTTCTGGAGGGCGATAAGCCCTGGAGTAAGGAGCGCCTGCCTCTGGTCGAGGATCGCATCCGCGACCGGTTGAAGCAACTTTCCGCTCGCCTTGGCAGCGCAGACTGGCTCGATGGCGGGTTCAGCGCCGGCGACCTGATGATGGTGTCTGTACTGCTCAGGCTGAAACCATCCGGCCTTCTCGACGCCTATCCGAACCTGGCCGCCTATGTCGCCCGCGGCGAAGCGCGGCCCGCCTACAAGCGAGCCTTCGCCGCACAATTGGCGCTTAACACCGGCGAGCCAACCGGCTGATTGAGGTCCGTCCTGGTCTCGAAGTCGCCATCCGAGTTCTTCGTTCAGTTCACGGGTCCTAACCCGAGCCTTTTTTCTGCGCGATGCTCGCGGCGAACGCCTTCAGCAGCGCCGCATCCGCCGCCTCGCCTTTCGCATCTTCGGCCAGATGCTCAAACCAGCGCGCAAAACCTTCGTAGATCTGGCTGGCCGGATGATCCGGGCCGAGAAAGCCGGAAATCTCCCGCATCTCCGCGACCCAGCGATAGGCTTTCGGGATCATGTCCGGCAGCGCGACTTCGAGCCGCGCCAAGACCGCGGGCTGGCTCAGCGCGAGCTCGTCGCGCAGCGCATCCGCCGCGCCGGCTTTCGTTGCCGCGACCACCATCGCCGAGCCGATGCCGGCAAGACCCTTGACGATCCCGGCATACGACATCTTGAGTGCCGACGCCGCGCCGACCGGGCCCTCGACGATCCGCACGTCGAGGCCGAGCTGCTTGAGCATCGCGACATCCTTGACGTGCTCGCCAGACAGGTAGAAGGCCGGGCTCTTGCCGCCGGGCTGCGGCGGGAAACCGATGATGCCGGCATCGACGAAGCGGGCCTGTGCCGAACCGATGATCTGCTCGATCCGCAGCACGGTGTCGACATTGACGGCGTTGCAATCGACCACGACCGGCTTCTTCTCGCGCCTGACGATCAGCGCGGCCAGCCGCTCCGCGAGCGCCACGGCCTCGCCCGGAGGCACGATCGAAAGGATGATGTCGGCCTCCGCAATCGCATCATCCTCGGCGCCGACCATGCCGGCGTCAGCCGCCCGTTTCAGCGTCGCCTCGCTCCGTCCCTTCAACGAGGTCAGCACGCGCGCGCCATTCTCGCTGAGACGACGCGCCACCGCGCTGCCCATGGCGCCCGGTGCAAGGATCGCTATCGTTGGGGACATCGTGCACTCCAGTTCGAATTCCGAGCGATGGGCTCGGTTCGACTGGAAGACTAGCAGAGGATGCGAACGCCTGCGTGACCGCGGCCATCCCGCAGGGGAATGGCCCTACTCCACCTTCGCAGGCTCGGGCTGGAGCGTGGACGCATTGGCGATGCGCGCGGCATTCGCCATGCCGGCGAGCGCGGCCGCCTTCTTCTGGTCCGGCGCCGAGCCCGGCTGCACCACGCCGGCCGACATGATCAGCGTCGCGGCGTCCTCGGCACTCAAGTCAACTTCGATGATCTTGCTCTTGGGCACGTAGAAGAAGAAGCCGGTGGTCGGGTTCGGCGAGCACGGCAGGAACACCGAGACGTGCTCCTCCTGGCCCGGCAGACTGCGGGCGACGTCTTCATTCGGCGATTGCGAGATCAGCACGATCGACCACATGCCCGGCGACGGAAACTCGACCAGGCCTACCTTGCGGAAGCTCGAGCCCTTGCCCGAGAACAGCGTCTCGAACACCTGTTTCAAGCCGCGGTAGATCGCGCGCACCGCCGGGATCCGACCGACAAAAGTCTCGCCGAGATCGACCAGGGTGCGGCCGATCAAGTTGGCGGTCAGGAAGCCGAGCAGCGTCAGCGTGAAAACCGCGACAATCAGTCCCCAGCCGGGGACGACGTAGGGCATATAGGTTTCGGGCCGATACGCCAGCGGTATGAACGGCCGCACCACGCCGTCGACCCAGGTGACGAACCACCAGACCAGATACAGGGTGATTGCAATTGGCCCCGTCACCACGAGGCCGGTGAGGAAATAGTTGCGGAAGCGGCCCATCAGGCCGGTATGTGGTTCCGGGATGGGATCAGGCAGAGGCGCAGGCACATCGTGGCGGGCGGTCATTCGGGTTCCAGGTCGGTCGCTTCACTCAAGCTAGGGTCTTCTAGCAGGTTTTGGAAGACCACGAAGCGTCCCGGCCCGATCCCTTCTGCCTATTCCACGGTCACTGACTTGGCGAGGTTGCGCGGCTGGTCGACGTCGGTGCCCATTACGACAGCCGTATGATAGGCGAGCAACTGCACGGGGATGGCATAGACCATCGGCGTGAAAGCCGCCGCCATGTCGGGCATGACGATGGTGACGAGGGATTCGACGGTCGCCTCCTCCGCGCCCTTGGCGTCGGTCATCAGGATGATGTTGCCGCCGCGGGCGGCGACCTCCTGCATGTTCGACACCGTCTTCTCGAACACCCGGTCGTAGGGCGCGATGACGACGACCGGCATGGTCTCGTCGATCAGCGCGATCGGCCCGTGCTTGAGCTCGCCTGCGGCATAGCCTTCGGCGTGGATGTAGGAGATCTCCTTCAGCTTCAGTGCGCCTTCGAGCGCGAGCGGGAAGCTGGTGCCGCGGCCGAGATAGAGCACGTCGCGGGATTTTGCGATCTCGCGCGCCAGCTTCTCGATCTGGAGCTCGGTGGTGAGCGCATCGGCCATGAGGCGCGGAATCTCGACGAGGCCGTGGACGAGCTTGGTCTCGTCCTCGTCGGACAGTTCGCCACGCGCCTTGCCGGCTGCAATTGCAAGGTTTGCCAGCACCATAAGCTGGCAGGTGAAGGCTTTGGTCGAGGCGACACCGATCTCGGGCCCGGCCAGCGTTTGCAGCACGGTCTCGCTCTCGCGCGCGATCGTGGAGGTCGGCACGTTGACGACGGCGACCGTGTGCACGCCCTGGTCCTTGGCGTAGCGCAGCGCGGCCAGCGTGTCGGCGGTCTCGCCCGACTGCGAAATGACGATCGCGAGATCGCCCTTGCGAAGCGGCGCCTCGCGGTAGCGGAATTCGGAGGCGACATCGACCTCGACCGGCACGCGCGCAAAACGCTCGAACCAGTATTTTGCGACGAAGCCGGCGTAACTCGCGGTGCCGCAAGCGGTGATGTTGATGCGCTGGATGTTCTTGAAGTCGAACGGAAGCTTGACAGGCAGCGAGACGCGCTCGGTCGCCATGTCGACATAGCGCGCCAGGGTGTGGCCGACCACCTCGGGCTGCTCGTGGATCTCCTTCGCCATGAAGTGGCGGTAGTTGGCCTTGTCGACCAGCGAGGTCGCGGCGGCGTGCTTGATCTTGTCGCGCTGGACGGCGTGGCTGTCCTTGTCGAAGATCGCAGCGCTCTTGTGGGTCAGCACGACCCAGTCGCCGTCCTCGAGATAGCTGATCGTGTCGGTGAACGGGCCAAGCGCGATGGCGTCGGAGCCGAGATACATCTCGCCGTCGCCATAGCCGATCGCGAGCGGCGGCCCGTTGCGGGCGCCGATCATCAGGTCGTCCTCGCCGGCGAAGATGAAGCCGAGCGCGAAGGCGCCGCGCAGCCGTGCCAGCGTCTGCTTCACCGCTTCGACGGGCTTGTTGCCGCGCGTAAGCAGATCGTCGACGAGATGCAGCACGATCTCGGTGTCGGTCTCGGTGTGGAACACCGTGCCCTTCTTCTGCAACTCCTCGCGCAGCTCGCGAAAATTCTCGATGATGCCGTTGTGGACCACGGCGACGCGTTCGGTCGCATGCGGATGCGCATTGTGCACGGTTGGCTTGCCGTGGGTGGCCCAGCGGGTGTGGCCGATGCCGGTGGTGCCCTTCAACGGCTCGGCGCGCAGCCGCGCCTCCAGATTCTTCAGCTTGCCCTCGGCGCGACGGCGCTCGAGATGCCTGCCTTCGAGGGTGGCGACGCCCGCGGAGTCGTAACCGCGATATTCAAGACGTTTGAGCGAATCCACCAATTGCTCTGCAACCGGCTCGCGCCCGAGAATGCCGACAATCCCGCACATGCGGATCAATATCCCCCAAATCGTCGAAAAATCATCCAAACGACGCGTGCAGCTTCTAGCGAAGTTCGTAAGGAATCAGTTACTCAATAATTATTGCCTTGTCGTACATTCCAGTGATTTCAACGGTTTCCCCGGTGGTTTTTGGCGATATTGGTGAAGAGTTTCCCAGTTCCATCGAAAATGCCCGCAATTCCGGATTTTCCAAAAAGAATGAGGCCGCCCGCAGGCGGCGCCTTCATCGTCAGACCGCCCTCGCCTGTCAACCCACTACGACCAGCGCCGCCCGCTTGCTGGCGACCTTCTTGGCCGTGCGCTTCTCGACCGCGTCCCACTCGCCGACCGCGTTCTCGTTCATGGTCTCTTGCTCGCCGAGACTGAACGGACGATCGGTACTGTCCTAATTAGGACACTCGTTTCGGGAAATTAGGACACCTAACGAAAAGCCCGGCACGAGGGCCGGGCCGATCGGAAGTAAATCGTAGGTCCAAAGCAATGGACCGATTAGAGAAAACTTCCTGCGGGCAGTCGGTCCGGATTCCGACATTCGATGATCGCCCGCGCATTTCTGCTTTGGCACTGTGGCTGAGCGGTTACACTCGCGCGGATCGGCGGCTTTGTCCTCCTTGTCGGCGGCGCGCGCCACGATCTTGCGCGCGGGTGACCCGGCGCAGACACTGTTCCTGTCCGGAACAGTATCGCCAATGTGCTGAAACGAACAGAACAGCGCATTGAGCTTCGAGTAGGCTCCAATCGCTTGGCCTTCCTCAAGGTCCAAGCACCTCCAGCGGCCCCGGCCCACATTCCCCAAAAGCCCCACGGCCGGGGCCGTCTTTGCCCAGCTAGCGATACCCCGCCATCAAGCGTGGCCCGGCGCGGCTGGCAAATTATCGATTGCAGTGAGGGCAGCCGGCGGCGCGCCTCGCCTGCGTCGAATTGGCCGGCCTTAAACCGCGTGCATTAACTTGTTGTCAACAAGTTTGGCCAACCATTCCCACCGGGAGATCAAGGCCATGAAAGGCTCGTCCGACCGCAAAGGCCTGTCGTCAATGTCTGTGCACGCCAGTGAGACCACGGGCACGCACCTTGCGCATTGGCCGCCGCCCCAGCGCGGCAAGGAAAGCAAGCCTGTCTTCGTCAAGCACGCCGCCGGCGAACCGGCGAAGCGTGCCAAGGCGCGCGGCTGGCGCTTGACGCGCGCGATCTTCTCGGAATTCGACGACGACGAATAGCGCCGCTCATTTTTCCGGCTTCTTCTCGATCTTCTTCCCGCCCGTCTTCATCTCGCGATAGCGCGCAGCGCCGCCTTCGCGGATGGTCTGCGGGCTGCGCTCGAGCGCCATGGCGTCGTCGGGCACGTCGCGCGTGATCACCGAGCCCGAGCCGATATAGGCGCCGTTGCCGATCTTGACCGGTGCGACCAGCGAGGAGTTCGTGCCGACGAAGGCGCCCTGCCCGATCGTGGTCTTGTGCTTCTTGAAGCCGTCGTAGTTGCAGGTGATGGTGCCGGCGCCGATGTTGGAATTGGCGCCGATGGTCGCGTCCCCAATGTAGGAGAGATGGTTGACCTTGACGCCGGCCTCCAGCGTCGCGGCCTTGGTCTCCACGAAATTGCCGATGCGCGCGCCGTCGCCGAGCGAGGTGCCGGGCCTTAAGCGCGCATACGGACCGATCGAGACGTTCTTGCCTAGCGTGGTCTGGACGATGTGCGAGAAGGAATGGATCACCGTGCCGTCGGCGATCGACACGCCCGGGCCGATCACCACGAACGGCTCGATCGTCACGTCGTTGCCGAACACGGTGTCGGCGGCGAGATAGACGGTCTCGGGCGCGATCAGCGTGACGCCGGCTTCCATCGCGGCTTTCCGCAGCCGCGCCTGCATGACGGCTTCCGCTTCCGCAAGCTGCGCCTTGGTGTTGATGCCGCGCACTTCGTCCTCGCTGGTCTCGATCACCACGGACTCCCATCCCTGTTCGCGGACGATGCCGACCGCGTCCGTCAGATAATATTCGCCCTTGGAATTCGCATTGCCGATCTTGTCCAGGATTGCGAGCGCGCGGCGCCCGTCGATCGCCATCACGCCGGCATTGCAGAGATCGATCTTGCGCTCCTGGGCGCTGGCATCGGCCTGCTCGCGGATCGCGACCAGGCGGTCGCCCTCGACGATGAAGCGGCCGTAGCCAGTGGGGTCGGCGGCGCGGAAGCCGAGCGCGGCAATCGCGGCGCCCTTGGCGAGCGGCGCGCGCAGCCGCGCAAAGGTCTCGGCCGAAATCAGCGGCGTATCGCCGAACGCGATCAGGAGATCGTCGGCGCCCGCCGCGATCGCCTCGCGCGCCGCCAGCACGGCATGCGCGGTGCCGAGCCGCTCGGCCTGCACGCAGGTGAGCGCGTCAGGGCGGATCCGCCGTGCCTCATCCGCGACCGCCTGGTGGTCGGGGCCGATCACGACGGCGAGCGAGGTGCCGGTTCCCTGCGGCGCGGCGGCGAGCACGTGGGCGAGGAGCGTCTGGTGTGCTACGGGATGCAGCACTTTTGGCAGGCTCGATCGCATGCGCGTGCCTTCGCCGGCGGCGAGCACGATCGTGAGGCTTGAGCGGGCGGTCATCAAAATCCTGTCAAATACGGCCGAATCGATTGGCGTCGGCGGGGCCGATGCCGTCATAAGCTATCGCCTTGCTACCCCCGCAAACGCCCGGAGTTCAAGTGCGGCACACTTTTCCTGTTAATGTTCCCTGATTGATTCGGGGAAGCCAGACAGGGCTGGGCACTTAACGTTCATGGCAAAGGATTCCGACCCACTGGCGGATGCCTTCGGCACCAAAGAGACCGGCGGACTGTTCTCCGGACTTTTGGCCGAAGAAAGCACGTTCGACCGCGGTACGATGTGGCGACTGGGCTCGTGGGGCGTGGCGGCCGTCGGCGCCGTCGTGATTGCCGTGATAGCCAATCAGGCCCAGCTCGGCTGGCGGCGCGACCAGGTCGCCTCCGTCGATCTTTCGCGCCAGGCAGAGCGGCTCCAGATGCTGACGAAGGAAAGCCAGAACGAAGCCCGTCGCCTGGCCTCAGCCATCGAGACGTTGAACACCGATCGCGACCGGCTCTATTCGCGCGTCACCGTGCTGGAGCAAGGGCTCGATTCCGTCACCGGCGCCATCGCCAAGCAGAACGCCGCGTCACCGCAAGCATCCGCGTCGAAGCCGCAGGACACGCCGGTGGCCGCCGCGCAGCCTGTGCCCGCAGCACCCAGCGTCGCACCAGTCGCCTCGATAGCCGCCCCGGCCAGTGACAAGCCTCGCGCAGACCCCGCCAAGGAGTCTGTGAAGGACGCTGCAAAGAACCAGCCGAGCCTGCCGCCGCAAACCGCAGCCTCGCTCGTGCCGCTGACGACGTCGGCACTGCCGATGCTTCCGCTGGTGCGATCCAAGTCGATCATGGCGCCGCCTGATCCCGCTGCATCGAAACTGATTCAGCCCGAGGCGACCGAGACGAAGCCCGAACCGGCGCCCGCCCCCACCGAAGTCGCCGCCGCACCGGCCATGCCGCCGGAAGCGGCCGAGAGCGAAGCCCCTTCAATCGCAGTTCAGCAGACGCGCTTCGCCATCGATCTCGGCGGCGCGAACTCGCTCGACGGCCTGCGCGCACTCTGGCGCGGCCTGACTAAATCTAATCCCGAGGTCGCGGCGCTGCGGCCGATCATCATGATCAAGGAAGGCAACGCCGGTCTCGGCATGCAGCTTCGCCTCGGCGCCGGCCCGCTGATCAATGCCGCGGCAGCAGCAAAGCTCTGCGCCGGCCTCGCCGAGAACGACCGCCACTGCGAGACCACGGTGTTCGACGGCCAGCGCCTGTCGATGCGCGGGCAGGAAAAGGGGCAAGACAAGAGTTCGGAGAAGAACTCGGAGAAAAGCCAGGACGCCGTGCCGCAAGCCGAGATTGCGCCGACGCCTGCGCCCAGCGCCAAGCCGGACAAGCACCGCCGCAGCTATTCCTCAAAACGCTCGAAGCGCGAGGAGCCCGCGACTGCACCTGCACCTGCAGCGCAACCGGCTGCCCCGGCCAAGCCGGAGACCGCGTCAGCGGGATCTACGTTGTCGTCGTTCTTCAGGCGGTAGCTTAACTCGAAAGCGGCAATTCTTCAGCGGAATGGCTGAAGGTTCTCACGCAAGCTCGTGAGAAACTTTTACTCCCCCTGTTGCTCGCGTCGGCCTTCCCGACCATATTGCCCCCATGACAAAAAAGCCCTTCCGCCTCTCGCCCTACCAGGTGCAGTTCCTGATCGTCGTCGGCTTCGCCAGCGTCGGCTATGCGCTCTATCTGCGCTATCTCGGAATCGAAAACTCGCAGGTCGGGCTCGCCTGCGACGCCGGGCTCCAGACCCTGATCTGCAAGGCGCGCTCGGTCTCGACGGTGCTGTTCAAGAATTCGGTGTTCGGCATCGTCGCGCTGGTGGTTGCGACGCTGAACCTGATGCGGCCCTCGATCGTGCTCTTGACCGTCGGCATCATCGCCGCCGGCCTCGGCATCGTGCTCTACAACGTGGTGCTGTCGGGCCTTGCGATCGGCCTGCTCATCCTTGGATTTGCGCGGCCCGCGCCCGCCACAGCGTGAGCGCGAACAGCAGGTAGATCGCGCAGGTCCACAGCGACTGCCAGTTCTCGCGGCCTTCGTTGACGAGAATATACGCCGCCGCCAGCGCGAGCAGGCCTGCGAAGACGGACTCCGCAATCGGACGCTGGCCGATCTGCGGCCGGTTCAGCATCAGCACCGCGAACGGCACCACCGCCATCGTCAGCGAGGCGTAGGGGAAATCGTGGTAGCGCGGGTCGAACACGAAGCCGAGCGCGGTCTCCGCCGCGATCACCGCGGTCACGGCCAGCGTCAGGCCGAGCACGGCCGTGAGCTTCGACCATTTTCGCCCCTCGCTCGGGCCGAGCAGATCGAGGAAGGTCGGCAGGCTGCGGCCGATGACGAGCGCCTGCGCGCAGAAGATCGGCGACAGGATGCCGGCCAGGAGCAGCGCGCCCCAGTGCAGCCAGCCGCTGACGCCGTAGCTCTCATAGTACATCTTGTCAGCGCCGATCCCAAGCAGGATGCCGGCTGACGTCGCCGAGATGCCGACACCGAGCCAGGCCGAGAAGCGAGGAGTCCATGGCCGCCGGCGCAGCGTGAGGCCGGCGACCGCGAACACCAGCACGCTCAAGCCCATGCCGGCGCCCATGTACCATTTCCAGTACGGGAAATTGCTGATCGGCTCGCCCGGCGGGTATTTGACCTGCCGGCGCACGGAGTCGAATAGGCCCCAATAGCCGCCGGCCGTGCCTTCGAGCTTGCGCTTCCACGGCTGGTCGTAGGACTCGATCAGGTTGACGCGGAATTTTTGCGCTTTCGCAAGGCTCAGGATTTCCGAGACCACCCGCGCCTGGTTGGTGCGCGACGGCAGCGCGCCCTCGCGCATGCGCCCCTCGCTCGGCCAGCCGGTCTCGCCGATCAGGATCTCCTTGCCGGGAAACGCCACGGCCATCCGTTCGCGGATCTGTTCGACATGGGCGGCCGCGAATTTCGCGCGCACCGGAATGTCTTCCCAATAGGGCAGGATGTGAATCGTGACGAAGTCGACGGCGTCATAGATCTCACGATTCCTGAGCCAGAATTCCCAGACGTCGGCATAGGTGACGGGCACGCTGACCTGCGCCTTCACCGAGCGGATGATGGACACGAGGTCGCCGGTTGTCATCTCGCCGCGCAGCAGCACCTCGTTGCCGACGACGACCGCGGTGATGATTCCGGGGAAATCCTTGATGAGGCGGACGGCAAGCGCAGCCTGCTCAAAATTCTTGGCGCGGTTGCTCGAGAGCCAAATGCCCTGGAGCACCTTCAGCCCGCCGATCCGGGCCGCGATCGCCGGCACCTGGTCGAGCCCGTTCTCCATCGAATAGGTACGGACGCAGTCCGTGATCTCCTTGAGCTGGCGCAAGTCCTGCTCGATCTGATCGGCCTCGATATGGGTCCATGCGTTCAGCGGCGACTGCTCGCCGCGGAACGGCGCGTAGGACACGCATTGGACCTTGTCGGCCGGATCGATCGGGGCGCGCGCGAGCGTGATCGGCGTGCCCAGCCACCACCACACGGCAGCAATCGCACCCAGGGAAACGAGCAGAAGCGCCAATGGCGTACGAAGAGAAATCGGTTCCATCCTCCGCGAGGGTCCGTCGATTACCTGCTCGCGCGCCATCTGCCAAGGGGGTGACCGCGGAGCCGACCCGTCCCTCCCCTGAGGAATTTGGCTGCGGCCGTTCGACCGGGGCCTAGCATCGTGACTTTGCTGGACAAAATTCGAAATTCAGGCCATGGGATTTTGCGGGACTTTTCCGCCGCATTGGAGACCCATTTGGACGCCATCACCTGCGCGTCCGCGAGGTCCTTACGCGGACGGTCAGCGGATATATTGGGGAATTCATGCGGCAACGGGTGTTCGAGTTACGAAATGCGGTCCTGCGGCAGTTCGCCGCCACCTTGGCCGTCTCCTCCCTTGTCATCCTGATCGGTCTCGGTGGCGCCTCCGCCCAGAGCGGCGCTCCCGCCCCTGACCAGGGCAAGGCAGCCGCGCAGCCCGCCGATGCCGCCAAGGATACGGCCCAGAACCAGCGCCGCACCGACGAGTTTGCGGAAGCAGCGCAAGTCATCAGCGGCCCCGCCGGCAACCCCGAATGCGTCTGGCTCGGCCGACGCGTGGTGCGGCTGATGTGGCGGGATGACCTCGATACCGCGTTCCGCCATCTCGACCTCTACGATCGCTTCGGCTGCCCCGGCGGCCATATCCAGGCCGCCTTCCGCTGCCTGACCCGGTTCGGCGGACAGATCGACCCCAAGGTCGCCGAGACCCTGGATAGCCGTGTGCACGCCTGCTGGATCAACCCGGCGTCGCAGCCGCAGCAGGCGGCGGCCACCGCCTCGCAGCCGGCCGCGCCGACCGCCGGCAATGCGCAGCCGCAGCCAGCCGCGAGCCCCTCGCCGGCGGCAAGCCCGTCACCGGCGCCCCCGAAATAGCCGCGATCGTTTCAGCCTCCGTTCAGGAACGATTGGCGATAGAAGCGATTGGCACTGCCGCGTATTCCGAAATGGGCCATGCCCTTATACGGTCATGAGGCCATGACAGTTGTGAAACCGCGCGGCAGAGGTATGCTCCATTTGCCGCGGACTCGGTCGGATCTCGGGGGCGGATCCGCTGCCCTGCCACCTCAGCCCCTTTTGGTTTAGCCGCGATGCGCGTTGTCGCCGCCGTCCTGTTGCTCGTGTCCGCGCTCCACGCCGGCCTCTGGGGAGTCTTGCGCGACAGGGAACCAGCGCCCGACTTCAGGGGCCTGTTGCCCAGCGTGTCCTACGCACCGTTTGAGGGCGCGGCCCACCCCGACATCGACAACACCCCGACCGTCGAGAAAATCCGCGCCGACTTGAAGACGCTGTCCACCATGACGCGCGCGATCCGCCTCTATTCGTCCACGGGCGGCGTGGAACTGGTGCCGCCGATCGCCGCCGAGTTCGGCCTCAAGGTCACCGTTGGCGCCTGGATCGACAGGGACAAGGATCGCAACGAGCGCGAGATCAAGGCCGCCATCGAGCTCGCCCGCAAGAACAGCAACGTGAACGGCGTCGTTGTCGGCAACGAGGTGATCTATCGCGGCGAGCAAAAGGTCGAAGACCTCATCGAGATGATCAAGAGGGTCAGGAGCGCGGTCCGCGTGCCGGTGACCACCGGCGAGATTTGGAACATCTGGCGCGACAATCCGGACCTCGCATCCAACGTCGATTTCATCGCCGCCCACGTGCTGCCCTACTGGGAAAACTTCCGCTCGGACCAGGCGGTCGACCAGGCCGTCGACCGCTACAACCTTTTGCGCAATTTGTTTCCCGGCAAGCGCATCGTGATCGCCGAGTTCGGCTGGCCGAGCGCGGGCTACAATCTGCGCAACGCCGATCCGGGTCCGTTCCAGCAGGCGCTGACGCTGCGCAACTTCGTCGGCCGCGCCGAAGCCATCGGCATGGAATACAACATCGTCGAAGCCATCGATCAGCCCTGGAAGTACTTCGAAGGCGGCGTCGGCCCGTATTGGGGCATCCTCAACGCCAGCCGCGAGCCGAAATTCGCCTGGACCGGCCCGGTGGAAAATCCCGACTATTGGAAGCTGATGACGATCGCACTGCTGGTCGGCGTCCTGCTGTCGCTGCCGATCCTGCGGCTGCAGCAGCCAACCGCGCGGCAGGCCTTCCTGCTGTCGGCGACCGCGAACGGTGTCGGCGCCTGGGCCGCGACCGTATTCGCGTTCTGGAACGGGCACTATTTCATCTTCGGCTCGGCCTTCGCGCTGACGCTCGGCATGATCCTCCTTGTTCCGCTCGTGCTGATCGCGATGGCGCGGATCGACGAAATCGCGGCGGTCGCCTTTGGCCGGCCGCCGCAGCGGCTGCTCAGCAAGGACAAGCCGGTCGCCGACGTGCCCGAGAATTACTACCCGAAGGTCTCGATCCACATTCCGGCGTATTTCGAGCCGGTCGAGATGCTGAAGCAGACGCTCGATGCGCTGTCGCGGCTGAACTACCCGAACTACGAATGCGTCGTCATCATCAACAACACGCCCGATCCCGCCTTCTGGCAGCCGATCCAGGATCACTGCCGCGCGCTCGGTGAACGCTTCAAGTTCATCAACGCCGAGAAGGTGCAGGGTTTCAAGGCCGGCGCGCTGCGCATCGCAATGGACCGCACCGCTGCGGATGCCGAAATCATCGGCATCCTCGATGCCGACTATGTCGTCGATCCCGACTGGCTGAAGGACCTGGTGCCGGCCTTCGCCGATCCGCGCGTCGGTCTCGTGCAGGCACCGCAGGAGCATCGCGACGGCGACCTGTCGATCATGCACTACATCATGAACGGCGAATATGCCGGCTTCTTCGACATCGGCATGGTCCAGCGCAACGAGGTCAGCGCCATCATCGTGCACGGCACGATGTGCCTGATCCGCCGCGCCGCGATGGACATGGCCGGCGGCTGGTCGTCCGATACGATCTGTGAGGACAGCGATCTCGGCCTCGCGATCCAGGAGCTCGGCTGGGTCACGCACTACACCAATCACCGCTACGGCCAGGGCCTGCTCCCCGACACCTACGAAGCCTTCAAGAAGCAGCGTCACCGCTGGGCCTATGGCGGCCTTCAGATCGTGAAGAAGCACTGGCGGCACTTCCTGCCCGGAAGGAGCCGACTGACGCCCGACCAGAAGCGCGAATACGGTTTGGGCTGGCTGAACTGGCTTGGGGCCGAAAGCCTCGGCGTGGTCGTGGCGCTGCTCAACCTCGTCTGGGTGCCGATCGTCGCTTTTGCCGACATCGCGATCCCAGACAAGATCCTGACGCTGCCGATCATTGGCGCGTTCGTCGTCTCGCTCGCGCACTTCCTGTCGATGTACCGTGCGCGCGTCGCGATCAAACCCGGCCAGATGCTGGGTGCCATGATCGCTGCGATGAGCGTGCAGTGGACGGTGTCGCGCGCGGTCGCGCAGGGCCTGATCACCGAGCACATTGCGTTCGCGCGCACCTCCAAGGGCGGCCTATCGCGGATGTCGATCGAGTTCCAGGCGTTCTGGGAGGCGGTGATCGGCGCGCTGCTGCTGATCGGCGCCGGCGTGCTGATCGCCTCCAACAGCTATCGGCAGATCACCGAGATCTACATCTTCGCCGGCGTGCTGGTGCTGCAAAGCCTGCCGTTCCTGGCCGCGGTCGCGATCGCCATCCTCGAGCTCAGCCGCATCAACTCGTTCCAGTTCTGGCGCGACAGCGCGATCCGCTCCGCCGAGCTGATCGGCCTGCGCCCAGTCGCGCTGCCGACATCCGCCGGCACGTCGCAGCCGCTGCCGAACGAGGTCCGGCGGGAGACGAACTAACTGCGCCTCGGCCAGGGCGCAGGTCGAGGCGCGGGGCGAGACCCCTGCGCCCGCAAGGCGTCTCGATGTTCGGCGTGGATGACGACCGCCAACCGGGTTGAAAATCCCCTGGTAAGCTACGGAAACGCCGGACGAATCCCCGCTTCTGCCACGAACTTCGGCAATCACTCCCGCTATTGACCTCAGCGCCCCATCCCCCTACACAGCGCGGGCCGAAAGCATGATCCGGAAACAGCCTCACCGGCTTTCCCCGCGACGCGATTGAAACGTAGCGGCAAGACATGCTTCTCGAAATGACCGAAGACGATGGCGATCGATCTATAGTGCCATCAGCGGCCATGGGAGCGCGTAGCTCAGCCGGTAGAGCACGTGACTTTTAATCACGGGGTCCTGGGTTCGAGCCCCAGCGCGCTCACCAAGCAGATCTAAACCGTTCGACGAAGAAGTAGCGCATCTCTTTGCAAAGAGCTGCAGGCGTGTCCCGCTACGGTCTGGCTCGCAAGCACGAAAAACCCCAGCGCTTGGAGCGGCACTGGGGCGTTTCGTTCAAAATATGAATTGGTCAAGCAATGACGTGCAGATAGCAGCAAACTCTGTGAACGCTTGTGAACTGGTTCACACGAGTTGTTGTGCCAAGCGAACGACCTAGACTAAGCGCGGGGCCACTGAGGTCGCCAGCCTTTGTGTGGAAGTTTTCTCACGGCCCGGGGGCTTGTTTGCCTTGTATTGCGGAGGCCAGTGCACTGAATTCCCACCCACCCTTGCGCGTCAAGCTGCTTGGCCCGTCCGTGTCATCGCAACCACGTCATGCGCGAACGGCGGGCGGCAACTGCGGCAGCGCGAAGGCGCCATGAAGGCGGATACGGCCCGGCCGGGGCCAGTCACGCGGCCTAATCCTTTTTTGCCATAGCCTTTTCGACCGTTTGGGGTCAGGTTCGATCCTGAAGGGAACTCTAGTCAGCGGCGTTCTCATGGGTCAGTCTCCATCCATCGTGCCGCAGAGTGCGGCAAACCACGATGTCTATATTGTGCTTGAGGACTTTGGCGGCCGTCTCGGGCGGGCCTGGTCCGAAACGGCAGAAGAGGACGGCAATCGTGCGACTCTGCTGCGGCACCTGATCGAAGGCCATTACATTCGTCCCGCTCGCATCGTGGCCTTCAACACGACCGAGGGATGGTCGCGCGATGTGACCGCGGATATCGCGGATGAGCTGCGCCGTCGCTTCGTCGAGTTCGAGGACGTGGCACCCTCCATGCTGGAATTCCTGGAGAGAGCGGCGAGGCACTGAGGAACAGATTCGCAAAGCGCAGCTGAAGTGCTTCTTATCGTCCGTCTGCAGCGGCTTGAGCTTGCGGGGGCCAGGCTTCGGCCCACGCTTGCGGTTCAGCCCCTCGGGGCCGTGCGCCTTCCACGCCTTGATCCAGTCATGCAGAAGCTTGCGCGATATCCCAAGCTTGCGGGCCACAGGCAGAACGCCACCACCCTCTTCAGCACGCTTGATCAACTCCCACGCGCCACTCCGTTGCCAATCAACTCCGATCGGCGCACGCTGTCCGGGCGCTTAAGACGCACCGCAGGGAGAGAAACATGAAGGAACCGGGCCTGGATGGCCGCCATGACAAGGATGGCGCGATCAGCAAGAAGCACGGCAACACGCTGGTCGGTACGCTGCGCAAGATCTATGGAAAGGGTTTTGCGGCCGGTTACCCGGATGCGACCCAACTCAGTGAGGTCTTGCCTCAGTTGAACGAGACGTCGCTGAGCCAGTTGCGTCGCGACCACGACACCGGGCATTTGGGCCACAAGATCGACCACGCCTCGAAGTGACGGACTTCACCCGGCCAAATTCTTGTCGTCGGAACTAATCCTGCCGATAGGCCCCAGTAATGTGGCTCGGACAGGCTGCTATCGGTCACCCTCAGGTCAGTTCAGGCTGAAGCTGAACTGCTGAGTGCCGCGCTCGCGCGGGTCCGCGCCGTGCTCGCTCAGGCGGTAGCTGAGCCGCGACAAATGGCGTCTCGGGAATCCAGTGCCTGGCGTACTTGACGAGTTTGTCGGTCTTTAGAATTCCGGTGCCAGTGCACTTGTATGGGGCGATTTGTGTCAAGTCTATTCGTTATGGGCCATCTCCTTGTTCGGCCGGGCTGCGACATCTCCTCGTCCCGACCTGCTTTTCGCTAGGCTGCTGCGCGCAGCGGCGGTCAAGGGTGGCCGAAGGCCATCGCGGAGCGACTTGCCCTTGACGGCCGCGAGCACAGCGGCAGACTTGCGCGATCGGGGCGTATTCCGGCCCCGTTAGCTACTGAGACGATACCGAGGGGGAGCTCGCCATCGTGCGCGCAGATTGCGCGCCACGAACTTGTATTCGGCCGACCCGTGAGGATCGCAACCACGATGCAGTCATGCGCATCGGCGGCGAAGCTCCGAGAAGGCGGGCCCATTCTAAACCGCGGTGCAAGGACCATAGTCCAACATCGGGTTGCCGCCACCTCGGTTCATCAGCTGCAGCACGGCATCGATAAGGCGCTGGGCTGCAGCAACTCAGTCGTACTTATGCGGCCGGTCGCAGCAGCAGACCTGCCGGCGTTTCGCCGGTTGTCACGAGCCGCCACAGCGCAATGAGAAGCTTGCGCGCGAGCGCCACGATCATCGTCTTGCGCGTGCCGCCGCGGGCGTCGGAAGTTCGCTTCCGATACCACGCGGTCAGTGCGCTGTCCTTCTGGTGTACCAGATGACCCCAGGCGAGCTCGATCATCCCGCGGCGCACGCGGGCATTGCCCGCTTTGGCAAGCCCTCGCTCGCGTCGTTTTTTGCCGCTCTCGTCGGGGGCGCCGGTCAGGCCGGCATAGCGCGCGAGGGCTTTACGGTCCCGCATGTTGCGCGAGAACACCTCCTGCACGAGCATGTCCGCGGTATCAATGCCGACGCCGACGACCCGCGCGAGCAGGCGTACCATGGCATGGCGTTGCTCGTTGGGCGCTGCCGCCAGGCGTTTGGCACGGCTCGTCTCGATCTCCTTGATCTGCTGCTTGATGAAGCGCAGGTGGTTCATGTCGCGCTGCATTTCGGCCTGTGTGTTCGCTGGAACGGCCGAGCCCTCCGGCGTGCGCAAGGCCTCCAGCCGATTCGATGCCTGAGCCAGGTTTGGCCGGAAGCTGCGAATGCCGAGGCGGGCGAGGTTGGCCTTCAGGCGATTGATAATGCGTGTGCGTTCCCCGACCAAGCTCTGGCGCTCGCGGCCCGGCCGTTTTGCATCCTCGTCCACGAGGGTTGGGATCGCCGCCATGCTGCAATGCTTGGGTTCGCCGCGCAGCCAGCCAAGAAAGGCGCGTTTGAGCAGCTCAGTGTCAAGCCGATCTGTCTTCGCCCGCCGGTGCTCGCGCGACACCGGGACGCTCGACGGGTGGATTACGTAGGCCTCGATCTCTCGCGCTCGCAGCCAGCGTGCTAACCAGAAGCCGTCGCGGCCGGCCTCATAGGCGACGACGATCCGTTTGATCGTGCGTCCAGCCTGCACCGCTTCCTTCTGCCAACGATGCAGAAGCTGCAGAAGCGCATCCTGGTCTGGGCTGAGCTTCTTCAAAGGATTGCGTTCGAGACCGGGCACAATACCGGCGACCAGCCAACTCGACTGGCCGATCTCGATTACGGCGATCACTGTCGCGTCTTGTTCAAATGTGACAAGGCATCTGCTCAGGTCGTTCTGCTTCGCCATAGGGGCCTCCATCGCTTTGTTGCCGCGACGATGGTGCCACTGCCTCGCCGCGCAGCCCATAGCTTCTAAATCGCGCAGCCTAAACCATTCGCACTAGCGTGGACACAGTCCCACGCGCTTTGTATGACGAGTCCTCAGCTTTCCGGAGCCGACGTCGCAACTGGCAAACTCAGGGGCGCTCCTCCAACTGAAACAGGCCCGACAGATTTCGACTGCCGAGCCATCCGTTTGCGCATCGCTGCGGACAGTCCATAGCGAGCATGCGCTCTTCGAATGGAGGACGTGACGTCCGACATCATCGCATTTTGCAGCGAGTCGACCTTCGCAATGAGCGTGGAAAGCTGCGAAGATACCTTCTTCGCATCGACCCGTTCGTCCGTGATGCTCTGTCGCAGCGAAAGGAGCACCATTGAATCCTGCTGCAGCAGAGCAGCATTTTGCTGCAATGCGTGGTTGTTCTCCTGCAGTGAAGCCGTGTGTTGCTGCTGGGCCGACTGAATATCCGTCAAAGCAGCGACAACTGGATCCGGTTTTGGCGCGGAAGCTTCCCGGCGCGGAAGCAGTTCAGCCAAACTGCTGACATTCAGAGAGCGAAAACCAGACGGCAATGTATAGATGGCCGCCGAGCCATTTATGGCCAGGGCACATACCGACAGTGCCAGGACTGATTTCCGGCTGGACCGCTTGATCCGTACTGGAGCTTCTGGGGCTGCGGGTTCGGGTGCTGCAGCGGCGAGCGCGAGTGCTGCGGGGTCGAATTGTTCGACGAGGCCTTGCGCTTCGGATGTCGTGGTCACGTGCATTGACCTCAAATGAGCGAGCAAGAGGAAGCCGACGCCGGAACGTCCTCGCGACGGCTCCTCTACGCAGCACCCATCTACAACTGCCTAAAATTGTGGGCTTTTCGGATTAATTCCACGTTAGCGGCTTGGCTGCTGGCAGGCCCAGCCACCCCCGGCCGATTACGGGGTCTATGTGATGGAGACAAATGGGCAGCCTGCTTCGAAGCGCTACAAGCCGCAGACAACTCCCTCAAAGGGTGTAAGATTCAGGAAATAGGAGGAGCGGCATGTTTGAAATCAGCGGTTTCGACACGGCAGGCGCCGTCAGCCTCAAGCGGCTGTCACTTGCGGCCGCCCTCAAGAAGGCCAGAGCGCTTGTCGAGGACGGGTGCTGGGACGTTCAGATCGTTGATCCAACCGGCCGAGTATACTCCTGGTTTGAGGAGCAGGCCGCGTAGCCACCCCGCCTTCGCTACTCAGAAGCCACACGGTCATCAGATCGCGCTTCGCGAACTCCGGGCGTTGCGGTGATCCAAATGAAAACCCCAGCGCCTGGTAGGGAGCGCTGGGGCGTTTTCAAAATATCAATCGGTAAGGCAATGAGGCTTCATAGCAGCGGCCTCGGAGATCGGCTGTGAACTGGTTCACACGACTTGGCCGATTTTTCCATATCTACGACCGACCGTGGCTCCCGACAGACGGCCTCTCCGGATGGTCGCCACCGCTATTGACAACGCAACCGATCCGCGGTGGCTATCCCCCTCGGCCGACATTGGACGAGGCACTATTCAGCCACCGCTGCGTTGCTTCATCGCTCCAGCCGGGGACCGCGAAGCGCGCCCGAGGATTCACGTCCGCGCCGGAACGATCGACCGCGGGAGAGCGCGGATGATGCGTGCGGGAGCGATGCGTCGTGGCAGCGTTTGCGGCGGCGCACAGAACGATCAACAGACCCATCGCCAGAACAGAGCGCATCGTATCGGTTCCAATCGAGCAACTGCCCGGCACATGTGATGCGCGCCAACCGTCCGCCGCAATCTGAAACGGCTTCACGACTGAGAGAGGGAAGCGCGAAGGCGACGCTCTTGTGGTGGTGCGACCCAGCCCCTCAACTCCCGCGCGCCACGCCGTTGCCAATTAACTCCGTTGGGCCCACGCTGTCCGGGCGCATTAGACGCACCGCAGGGAGAGACACATGAAGGAACCGGGCCTGGAGGGCCGCCATGACAAGGATGGCGCGATCAGCAAGAAGCACGGCAACACGCTGGTCGGTACGATGCGCAAGATCTATGGAAAGGGTTTTGCGGCTTTCAATTACCCACAATTTCTGCACCGACTATGGCCCCCAGCGCGATGTCGGTCAGGCGCGATAGCCCGCGCCACATGACCGTGTTGCCGGGCGGAGGATCGTGGGCGCGGGCGAGATAGCCGCCGAGCCTGGCGATCTTGGCCAGGTAATGTGAGAGGGTTTTCCGTCGAGCTTGCGGTTTGTCATTCACGAGTCGATCGAGCAGGGCGATTTCAGTTGCGGTCAACGCAAGAGTCGGTAGCGCCCCTGGAGCTGCGCGATTGAGCATCGTCATCCAGAAGACCCGCCAACTGAGGATGCAAAAGACAGAGATCAGGTTGGTCAGACGCTGGGCGGTCCGGAGCTTCGATTCCTCAGCTTTGCAGCCCGATTTGAGGATCTTGTGGAAGACTTCGATTTTCCATCTTAAGGCATACCATTCGAGTTTCTCGATTGCGTCGGCGCGTGAGCCCACAGGCAGATCTGTAATCAGCTTCCACTCGATCTTCTTTCTGTTCTTCGGCGTTACGCGCTCTTCGGCATGGATCACCGTCAAGATCAGCGCAGGATAGCGCTTCTGCTTCCCAATTGGCGGCAGGACGCGAATCTTGCGATATCTGATCTCAAGGACGGCTTCATCGGGATCGCCGTTGTTGTTTCTGACGTCGATGCGATGCAGTCCTTTGACGGCGACCTCGTCCATTTCGTCGGCGATCGTGTGATCCCCATCCCCAGCCAAGCGATTAACGCAAGTCCTGATCACGAAATGCGTTCCAGCTTCGCGAGCCGCGCAGAACAGCTCATAGATGTCGCTCTCGCGATCACCGATATGGATGCATCGTCCCGGATCGCGCAGCAGCTCTGTGGATTGCCGGACATTATCCAGCCATCGGACGCTCTCCTTCTTCTCGATGGGAACGCGCGTCGGGTTGATCTTCTTTTTAAGCGCGGCAGTCCCCTTGAATTTCTTTCGGGTCCAGAATTTGACGGCCGTCAGTCCAAGCGGCAGCCCCTCGGTCGTTACCGCCAGGCTCGAGTGCATCAGGATGCCGCAAACCGTGTGCGATCTCAGGCGGCCGGCCTTGTCCCGGCCGCTGTTTATGCTCTTGGTGATCCCGATCGCGTCTGAGTCCTCCCTTCGATAGCTGAACTCGGTTGTATCATGGAGCACCAGAACAGCACCGCCTGTGGCAATCGTGCGCTCACGCGTCGATTGAAAGTGGCCTGCCAGAATGTCCGCCTCACTGACCCGGTCGTTGGAGAAAAAACGATAGGCAGCCTTTGTGTTGGCCCAATCCTGGCAAACCAGCGGAATGCTTTCTCCCATGGCGCTCCCGATCTGCGCCACCAGTTTGCGGAGCCGCTTGTTCAGGCGCTCGTCGGCAAGGCTGCAGCCCGCGAGCTCACGATCAAACCATGCGCCTGCTTCTCCGTCCATTGGCACCGCCCCCGCGAATCGGTGCCAGACAAGGAATCACGGTCGATTCCTGCGATGCAACAGTTTATGCGCTCCCTCAGCCCACTCGGCTAAATGTGGGTAATTGAAAGGTTTTGCGGCCGGTTACCCGGATGCGACCCAAATCAGTGAGGTCTTGCCTCGGTTGAACGAGACGTCGCTGAGCCAGTTACGTCGCGACCACGATACCGGGCATTTGGGCCACAAGATCGACCACGCCTCGAAGTGACGGACTTCACCTGGCGAAATTCTTGTCGTCGGAACTAATCCTGCCGATAGGCCCGCGTAGTGTGGCTTGGACAGGCTGCGCTATCGGTCGCCCTTTTCTCGGTGAGCACCGGAATTTTGTCGAGGGCCGTTGAGACGCGTGATGGCTTGTCAAGTTCCACCGGCTGCGACCTGCGGCAAGAGGTAACAACTTCGTCAGGGGCCGCGCGTTCGCCTTCGCCTGCCCCGTGACGATTCCCTCAAACCGTCACCAAAGGCAGCGCCTTGATGACTTCCCACTGCTGGGCTGTGGTTGTGCCAGACCATTCGTCGCGGTCCCGGTTCGGCTTCCATGCAGCCGTGGGGTCGAGACTGCCGGATTTTGTAAAGAAGGCATTGGCCCCATAAGAAGAGACCGTCGCCAGACCATACCCCGAACGCTGACAGAGCCTGGCAAGCGCGGTCAATGACGCCCCATGGTACCAACCGGTCGGGTGCTTCTGGCCGCGAACAAAAGACGGGTCATACGGGACCGTCACCGGCGCATGTCCAAAGCTCGCATTGTACTCAACCGAAATGATCGAGGGCTCGATTTCGATCAGCCTCTCCAGAAACCAATAGTCGTTACCGTCGACATCGATGGAGAGAACACCGACGCGCTCGAACTTGGCTCGAATGAAATCGAGGTTATCCAGGGAGAGAAAGCAATTCCGGATGTCGATACGGCTCGGCAACAGCGCCTTGGCATCTTCAACCTGCTCGGCCGAACCGTCGATCAGAAGGCCCTGCCAATCCGGACTGTATGCGAAGGCAGCGCAATTGAATTTGACCGGATGGAAACCGAATTCGATGAACGTTTTCGGTGCTCCGGATGTCGCGACGAGCTCGCTGAGGATATCGGTTTCATCCGCCTCGCCTCTCGTTCCCCGCTTGATCCGCATGGAGCGATATCGAAGTCTTCGAAGGTGCGGAATGGATTTGAGAAAATTGCGCATGGTTCCTTATCCGATCGGCCTCGGACACAAATAGACATCTACAGACACAATTTGCAATTGTTTACTTGCTGCATTTCCCGCGCGACGGCGCGCCGAAACGGGGTCGCGCGCACCTTCGACTTGCAGCCGGTTTGAGCATCCAGACGCCGCGCGCTATGGTGAGTCCTTTTCAGGAGGCTCATTTGAAACAGGTTATTATCGTCGCGGCTGTTGCACTGCTTGGCTCAGCCCCCGCCTGGTCGCAGGCCCTCGTCGATCCCAACAAGGTTGCCCCCGAATATCGGGAGGCCGCCGAAAGGCGCCGGGCTGAGCAGATGCGTCAGCGCGAGTGCGCCCTCAAGGCGGATCTCGAGAAGGTGCTGCCGAGGGATCGCACCGTCTATCTCAACCACTGCCTGGACGCGCTGGCTGCCAAGCAATAGGGGTTGCTTGTCCAGGTCGGATGCATGCGGCGGAGAATGCGGACCAGCTCAGCGCCGCCGCTGCTTCCGCGGAAACAGGCGATCGCGGATGTAGCGCGAGGTCGGGGTCAGGCGGATCCCGCGGGGCTTCTGCCAGGCAGCGCGATCGATCTCCTTCTTGTCACCGATGGCCAGCCTGCCCCTGGCAGCCTTCGCAATGAAGATCGCGTCGCTCATCTTGCGGCCAGAGCGCTTGTTCCTGGCCTTCACTTCCTTCCAGAGGCTGATCCTGCCGAGCTTCAGCTTAGGCAGCTCCTCCCTGATCTCCCGCCGCAGGCAGTCCTTCTCGGACTCGCGCGCGCGCTTGCGGCCGCCCGGGAACATCCACAGGCCGTCCGACCGGCGTCTGACCAACAATACCTTGCCGCGCTTCGCGGCAACCAGTTTGGAAGACTTCGCCATTGCTGCCGCAAATCAAACAGAATCGTGCCAATGGTAACTTGTCTACTTCAATAGACAAGTTCGGCGGCGCCTTGATCACAGGCCAAGCCTGGCAATAGGCCGGGCGGATCGCTTGCAAAGACACGGTCAGCCTTTGCTCGCCGCCGCCTCCCCGCGGTCCTCAGTCCTGATCCACGCCGCCGCCATTTCCCACGCCACCGACAGGATGATCGGCCCGATGAACAGGCCGACAATGCCGTGGGCCAGCGTGCCGCCGATCACGCCGACGAAGATCACGATCGTGGGTGTGGTCAGGCCGCGTCCCATGACCAGCGGCTTCAACATGGTGTCGATGAAGCCGACAAGGACGAGAAACACCGTGAGCAGCAGCGCCGTGGTGACGTCCTTGGCGGTCCAGATCCAGATGATCACGGGCAGGAGCACGAGGAAGGCGCCGATCTGCACGATCGAGAGCAGCAGCACGATGAAAGCGAGCAAGCCGGCGCTCGGCACGGCGGCGAGCTTGAAGCCGATGCCGGCAAGCAGCGCCTGCACGATCGCGACGCCGATCACGCCTTGCGCTACGGCGCGGATGGTTGCGCCCGCAAGCCCGAGAAAATGCTCGCTCTGCTCGGGCACGATACGAAACAGGAAGCCGCGCCCGGCAGCGACCAACCGCGGCCCGTGCGGAAACAGGAAGCCGGCCACGAACACCGAGACCAGAAACTGGAGCGTTCCCAGGCTGGCATCGCCCGCGAGTGACAACAGCGGTCCCGCCAGCGGCTGGAGATAGGGCGCGACTTCGCGCAGCACCGCGCGGATGTTGTTGTAGGCCTGCTCCCAGAGATCGTAGAGCGTCGGGCCGATCACCGGCCATGACTTGATCTGCTCCGGCGCCGACTGGAGCGCGAGGTCGCCGGTACCGAGCTGGCGCGCCAGCTCCCGCGCGCCGTCCACCGCGCTCAGGCCCAGCCAGGTCGCCGGACCAATGACGATGCCGAGCGTAATCAAGGTGAGGATCGCCGCCGCGGTCTTGGGCCGGCCGCCGAGGATTTTTGCGACCCAGCTGAAGGCCGGATAGAACGCGACCGCGAGCACGGCGCTCCAGGCCAGGATCGGCACGAACGGGCGGATGATCAGGAATGTCCAGATGATCAGCAGCGCCAGCAGGCCAAGCCGGATCACGAGCTGGATGATGTCCTCTCCGGTCAGGAGCTGACGCAGGCTTTTCACGGGCACGGCTTTCCTTGCGGCATCGACGCGGGTTCCAGCGCTTGCGCGGCCCTGCGTTATTGCCAGCAACGGATCAGGCGTCAAGACGGGCCGGGTTGCCCGAGCCCCGGTCCGGCCGGCCCGTATGTCCAGATGCGCATCGAGACATGCGGGCCGGCCGGACCGAGGACCGATCCTTCCGGCGCCGCCGCCGGCAAGCCATCCTAAGCCCTTGCCCACGCATGAAGCGCTCCAGCGCCGTCGCAAAAGTCGCATTGAAGCGACGCCGGAGGCAGTACGGCAATACCACCATGTGGCCGGGTGGTTACAGCCGTTGAGGGCCCTGCCGGATACGGTCCAGCCGGTAACGAGAAGCAAATCGCCGGCCGGCGTTCTGCTCGCTCCCAGCGCTGAGATCAACCGAAGGACACATCTGCCATGACCCCCCAAACGCTTTTCGGCGCCCTCGCCCTTGCCGTTTCGACGTTCACCTCCGCGATGGCGGCGGACGTACCGCTGCCCTACAAGGCCGCGCCCGCAGCGCCCGCATTCTCCTGGACCGGATGCTACGTCGGCGGCAATGGCGGGGGCGGCCGCGGGGTGAACGAGCAGCAGCCTATCGTCGGGCTAACCTTCAATGCCGACCACAACAGCGGCTGGCTCGCCGGCGTGCAAGGCGGCTGCGACTATCAGGTCGGCTCCTTCGTGGTCGGCGTCGAAGGCCAGTTCGACTGGGCCGACATGAAAGACACCACGGCGACGCTGATCCCCGGTGGCGCTGTCGGCTTCCTGCTGACGACCCAGCTCGATCGCGTTGCCACCGCGACGGGACGCGTCGGCTACGCCTTCGATCGCGTGCTGCTCTACGCCAAGGGCGGTGCCGCCTTCGCCCACTTCAATCATCAGATGACGCAGACGGATTTCGCCGCCGTGACGTTCAATTTCAACGGCTCGCGCGACGTGACTGGATTCGTGGTCGGTGGCGGCCTTGAATTCGCCCTGCTGCCAAATCTGTCGTTGAAGGCCGAGTATAATTATTTCGACTTCGGAACGAACGGCTACACTCTCAACTGCTCCGGCAATCCCGGATGCGCCGCCGCCCCCTTCTTCCCGGTCAGCGTCCGGCAGAACATGCAAACCGTCATGCTCGGCGTGAACTGGCGCTTCAACACCGGGCTTGCCCCGCTCGTCGCCAAATACTGATCGTGCGACGGCGCGTCGCACAACTCATAGCGGGGAAACTTGCATCACCCCGGCGCCCGCTCCCCGTTAGAAATGATAGTTCACGCCCACCGTACCGGTCTGGATGTTCAGCTTTACGTTCGCCGGCGTCGCCGCAAGGTTGCCGGTTGTCACCGGTTGCTCGTTAATCGCGCCAAGGCCCATGTAATGGTACTCCGCCTTCACCGATCAGTTCGGCATGAACATCCCTTCGACGCCGCCGCCGGCGAGCCAGCCGGTGCGGTTGAAGCTGCCCGAGGCTGAGCCGGCGAGCGCGCCGGCAAGGCCGTTATTGGCGCTGTATCTGTCGCGGGTGAAGGCCGCGCCGCCCTTGGCGTAGAGCAGCACGCGGTCGAAGGCGACGCCGAACCGTCCGGCCACGGTGGCGATGTAGTCGTTCTTCAGCGTCAAGGTGAAGCCGGCGCCGCCGCCGAACGGGCCACCGCTATTGAGCGTGACGCTGGACCAGGCGCCGGTGCCCTCGAGGCCCACCACGAAATTGCTGATCTGGTAGTTGCCGCCGATCTGGCCGCCAACGATGCCGCCGCTGGAGTTGACGGAGCTCCAGACGGCTAACGGATCAGTCGGGTCGATGCCAGTCCACTTGCTCCAGGCGCGCCGCCGCCATGGGCACCGATATAGAAGCCGTTCCATGTGAAGATTGGAGCCGGCGGCGCCGGCGCCTTCACCGGCGCGGGCTCGATGATGTCAGCGGCAAACGCCGGCGTTGCCAGCGACAGCAGTGCAGCCGTCAAAACCAGTTTCTTCCCCATGACCTCTCCCCAAACTGACCCGCCTTCCGACCGAGGCGATGGGGAAATCGAGGGTGCGCTGGACCAACCGGCGGCGCGACTTGGACTGACGGGCGCTCGTCATTCCTGAAGATGGACGCCCTTATCGCAAAATCGGGTTTGCCTAACGGCTATTAACCGGATTTTCGCCGGCCGGTTTACGCCGATGCAAAGGCCCACCCGTACGCTCGGCTGGAGTGCCCCAAAAACAATCGGTGCAATGGCCAACAGCATCTGGACGATCGAAGAATTCACCTGCCCTGGCTGCGGTATGAACTACAGCGCGACCCGCGAGGAGCACACCGAACCGCACGCCGGCCGCTTCAAATGCAGCATCTGCAGCGGCGTGGTGCATGCATGGTCCGGCAAGCATCATTTCTTCAGCTGGGAAACGGTGAAGACGAAGCCGCCCGTGTTCGGCAGGCGATGGGCGGGGGTAGACTGAGGTATCGCCCTCGATGCACTCTTGACCGATCCGGTGACAGAGTGATCCATCGGGTTGCGAGCGCAGCGAAGCAATGACGATGTTGGAACAGTTGCGCTCTCGGTGAAGGTCGGGCCCCATTAACCGGTCAGTATTGTCTGGAACAACCATCGCTTCGGCTATGCCGCGACACCGGTTAAACTCCCCTGCCCGCCGCAACTGAAGTCGACACGTCATGACCGCGCCCTTGGTTCCCCAGATCGCCCTCTATCGCAATTGGCTCGCCGAGCAGTGCGGCCTTTCCTTCGCGAGCTACGAGGACATGCGGCAATGGTCGGTGCGTGATCTCGACGGCTTCTGGCGCAGCATCTGGGACTACTACGATCTGCAATCGCCGACGCCGTTTGCCTCTGTCATCACCGAGCGCAAGATGCCCGGCGCGGTCTGGTTTCCCGGCGCGCAGGTCAACTACGCCCGCCAGGTGTTCCGGCATGTCGAGGCCGCGAATGCTGCCGGTCTGCCCGCGATCGTCAGCGGCGGCGAGGACGGCAGGCTCACCGAGACGAGCTGGCCGGAACTGCGGCGCAAGGCCGCCGCGCTCGCGCTGCATCTGAAGGACAAGGGCATCAAGCCCGGCGACCGCGTCGCGGCCTATCTGCCCAACATCCCCGAAACCATCATCGCGTTTCTCGCGACCGCCAGTATCGGCGCGATCTGGAGCCTGTGCGCGCCCGACATGGCCGCGCCTGCGGTGATCGACCGTTTCAAGCAGATCGAGCCAAAGGTGCTGATCGCCTGCGACGCCGTCACCTATGCCGGCCGGCGGCATGACCGGCGCGACGTCGTCGGCGAGCTGCGGCGGTCCCTGCCGACCGTCGAGCACGTCATCCTGCACAGCGATGCCGGCGCGCCTGCAGCGCCGGACGCCCTGCTCTCCGATATCCTTGCAAGGACAAGCGTTGCGATCGACGCGTTCGAGCCGGTTTGGCTGCCGTTCGATCATCCGCTCTGGATCGTCTATTCCAGCGGCACCACCGGTTTGCCCAAGCCGATCGTGCACGGCCATGGCGGCATTGTCATCGTGGTGTTGGCGCTGCTCGGACTGCACAACGACATTGGCTGCTCCTACCACGCCAATTCCTTCGGCGAACGCTATCACTGGTACAGCTCGACCGGCTGGATCATGTGGAATTCGCAAGTCGGCGGCCTGCTCAGCGGCACTACCTGCTGCATCTTTGACGGCAGCCCGGCAGGCGCGAAAGACAAGCCGGACTGGACCACGCTGTGGCGCTTCGTCGCCCGGTCGAAATCGACCTTCTTCGGCGCCGGCGCGGCGTTCTTCGCCAACTGCGCCAAGTCCGAGATCGACCTCACCGCCGCCGGCGACCTCTCACATCTGCGCTGCCTCGGCTCGACCGGCTCGCCGCTCAGCGCCGACACGCAAGCCTGGTTCAACGAGCGCTTTGCGGCGCTGTCGAAGACGAACGGCAGCAAGGCGCAGGCCGATATCTGGTGGGCGAACATCTCCGGCGGCACCGATTTCGCCGGCGCCTTCATCGGCGGCAACCGCGAGCTGCCGCAGACCCCCGGCGCGATGCAGTGCCGGCTGCTGGGAGCAGCCGTGGAAGCCTTCAGCGAACAGGGCCGCGCCGTCATCGACGAGGTCGGCGAGCTCGTCTGCACCGAGCCGATGCCGTCGATGCCGCTCTACTTCTGGAACGACAAGGGTGATGCGCGCTATCGCTCGAGCTATTTCGAGACCTATCCGGACAATTTCGACGGCAGCGGACGCGGACCGGTTTGGCGGCACGGCGACTGGCTCAAGGTCAATCCGGACGGCTCTTGCGTGATCTATGGCCGCAGCGATGCCACTATCAACCGGCACGGTCTGCGCATGGGCACCAGCGAGCTCTATTCCGCGATCGAGGCGCTGCCCGAAGTGCTCGATTCCCTCGTGGTCGACCTCGAATATCTCGGCCGCGGCAGCTACATGCCGCTGTTCGTGGTGCTGCGCGACGACGTCGCGTTCGACGGCGCGATGCAGGCGAAGATCAACAAGGCGATCGAGGCCGGCCTGTCGCGCCGATTTCTGCCGAACGAGATTTTCGCCGTCGCCGAGATCCCGCGCACGCTGTCCGGCAAGAAGCAGGAATTGCCGATCAAGAAGCTGCTGCTTGGCCAGCCCGTCGAGAAGGTCATCAACAAGGAGGCGATGGCCAATCCCGCCTGCCTCGACTGGTATCTTGCATTCGCGCGCGACTATCTCGCCAGAACTGCGGCGTAAAGGACGGCGGCGCGAGCGGCGTTTAGCCGCCGCCGAAATTGGAAGGGTCGAGATTCCTGTTCTCCGATGGCGGGATCGGCGGATGGCCGGGAAATTTGTACCAGCCGGGCGGGACAGGCGCGTCCTGGGCGGGACGGACGACCGCATGCTGCCGCGGGCGGGCGTGATGCGCCGAAGCTGCGACAGCCGGCGCACAAGCTGAGATGAAGAGAACCAGGGCCAGGACAGACCGCATCATATGTGCTCCAGACGTCCACCCGGCCCTGATGTGGTGCGGGAACCGGGCCGCGCCATTTGTCCGCGAGGCCACAATCGGTCACATCGGCGGCATTCGCGCCGGAAGATCGACCCAATTGCACCAATGGCGTTGGGACTCCGTTCACCGATCGCCGCTAGATCAGGATGGATCCGCCACACCGAACACCAGCCATGGCCGACCTCAACGCCGTCCTCACCAGGCTCAACGACCGTCTGCTCCGCCTCGAAGGCGAGCTGTTCGTGCTGCGCTCGCTGGCGCGCGCGACGCTGACGGCGGGCGACGACCATGCGGCGCGGATGCGCAAGCTGGTGGAAGCCGCAAAGGTGGCACTCGACGACGAGGCCAAACGTCCCCTGGACAAGCCGACGCGCAAATATGTCGATGCGGCCACTGCGCTGGTGGAAGAACTGCTGGTCGAGCCAACCCCGGCGCGGCCGCTGTTCACGGTCATCGACGGCGGCCGGCGCGACTGAGCGCGTCAATTCGACCGGCTTGCGCCGGCTACGGTGGAATTTTCCGCCTTGAGCCGGCTGAGGCCCGCCTCGATGATCGCGATCTCCTCATCGATCTTGCTGATCGCCAGACTGAAATCAAAGCCGGACCTGCTCTTCAGGTCGACTGCGAGCCGCTGCCTGTGCATCATCAGTTCGTCGAGGCCACGCCTGTTCTTCAGTCGCACATAGGTGTCGACGATCTGCTCAATCGCGCTCGGCATGAAATCGGTCCCGGCAAAAAAGCCCGCGCGGCGCACCCACGCCGGCGGGACATTTTCGGTGTCGCGGTACGCAATACAAATCCGCGACGGATTCGTCGATACGACAGCCTGGTTGAAAACGTGTTACCGGCCGGCGATTTCGCCATGCGCGGCATGAAAAGGCCGCTGGCGATCAGGCCAGCGGCCAAAGCCGGGTTCGAAAACGGATCCGGAATGAAATGTCACCAGCCCCGGTGCGGGCAAGTTCTAGCGGCAAGCCCGCGCTCGTTCGGAATGAGACATAGGAACCGGCGTATCCACCGATTGCCGTCGGACCGTGGCAGCGCGGCAACGCTAGTCCGTGACGCAGAAATACGTCCGCGGCAGCCTGCGATAGGCGGTGTAGCGGTAGTACGGTCTATAGGCGTAGCCGCGATAGAGCGCCGGCGGCTCCTCGCCGTAATAGGCACCGTGATAGAAATTGAAGACGGGACCTTGGGCGCAACGATACGTGTCCCAGGTCGGACCGATCAACGGCGCTACGCCGATCTCGGGCGGTACCGCCGGATAAGGCCCGCCGGCGTGGGCCGGAGCTGCCGAGATCAACGCGGCAAGAAGCAAAAACCACGCACTTCGCATCGGGCGCTCCGAGCCAATGGGATGCGCGCATGGAAGCACCGGAACGCCCCGCCGCGCAATCCTCAGGCGCATTGTTGATAACCGGCCCAAACGCCCCACGGATGGTGACAGGGCGGCGGCCTGGCGTGTTATCGGGGGATGACGCAGTTGCGAGACGGATCAAACACCCATGCGCATTACCCTCGTCGGCTCCCGCCATTTCGGCGTGACCACCCTGAACATGCTCCGGGAGCATAGCGTGTCGATCGCGCGGGTCGTGGTGACCGATGCCGAGGATCGCCTCGCCGCGGCGGCCCACGCCGCCGGCATCGAGGTGGTGGTCCAGGCTAATCCGAAGCTGGTGGTAGCCTCCGAGATCGCCCCCGATACCGACCTGATCATCACCGCGCACAGCCACGCCCGGATCGGCAGAGATGCGCTTGCCGCCGCCAGGTTCGGCGGGATCGGCTATCACCCGTCGCTGCTGCCGCGCCATCGCGGCAAGGCCGCGGTAGAATGGACCATCAAGGAAGGCGATCCGATCGCCGGCGGCACGATCTATCATCTCGCCGACCGTATGGACGCCGGCGCCATCGCCGCCCAGGACTGGTGCTTCGTCAAGAAGGGCGAGACCGCGCGGGAGCTGTGGGAGCGTGCGCTCGCCCCGCTCGGGCTCAAGCTGCTTGCCGATGTGATCGATTACGCCAAGGTCCACAAGGCGCTTCCGGCCAAGATCCAGGACGAGCAGTTCGCGACATCTGCGCCGAGTCTTTCCTGATGTTTACCCTTAATGCGAAGCCGCGTTGATTCTGCTTCAAAAATTGGCACCAGAAATGCAAATAAACTATTGTTTCCACAGGAACAATTTTCGATTTGGCACTGCAACAAATTTCCGTCACATTTCGCCTGAATAAGCGTCATCAATTTAGACATATTCAAGGACGGAATTCATGCGTTTTGGTCGCATTGCGGTGTTCTGTGCCGCCTCAGTTTTCGCCGGCACCCTCGCCGCCCCCGCCTTCGCCCAGACACCCTATGACGGCAACTGGCACGTCACCATCGTCACCAAGAGCGGCACCTGTGAGCCGACCGCGAGCTCCATGCTGACGGTTGCCGACGGCAAGATCACAGCGCCCGGCGCTAACGTTTCCGGCACCATCGGCCGCGAGGGTCTTGTGAAAGTTTCGATCAACGGTGCATATGCCAACGGTCAACTCAGCGGCAACGCCGGATCGGGGAAGTGGAATGGAGCATCTGCAGGCATACCGTGCAGCGGGCGGTGGGAAGCATCGCGCCAATAAGCAATTCGGAATCAGCGCCCTGAACCGGCGGCTGCTGATGGCGGCCGCCGTTTTGTTTGCGGCATCGATCGCGAACACCGAAAGCAAGGCCCAGTCCGGCCCGTTTGCCCCGATGGCCGGAAGCTGGAGCGGCGGCGGCACTGTCATCCTCGATGACGGCTCCACCGAGCGGATCCGCTGCCGGGCCAAATACGCCCCGATCGGTCCGACCATGGAGCTGTCGCTGACCTGCGCCAGCGACGCCTACAAGTTCAACCTCGCGGCCAACGTCCGCTCGGAAGGCAGCGCCATCACCGGGAGCTGGAGCGAGGCCAGCCGCAACATCAGCGGTTCGCTCCAGGGCCGCGGCGGTGGCGGAAACTTTGAGGTGGTCGCTTCCGCCGCCGGCTTCAACGCCAACATCGCGCTGAAAACGACCGGCAACAAGCAGACCGTCACACTGCGCGCCGACAGCCAGTTTCGCGGCGCCAACATCTCGCTGTCGCGCTAAGCCAGTACGACGATACGACAATCGACCCGGCGACCTCGCCGGGTCATTTTTTTATGCGTTTGGGACGAACGCCGTCACCTCGATCTCGACCTTGGCACGATCATCCACCAGCCCGCCGATGTAGAGCAGCGTCGAGGGCGGGAAATTGCGCCCGAGCGTCTCCTTCCAGGCCGCGCCGATGCCGGCGCCTGCGGCCACGTATTCGCTGCGGCTGGTCAGATACCAGGTCAGGCGGACGATGTGCTCAGGGCCGGCGCCAGCCTCCGCAAGCAGCTTGATGATCCGCTTCAGCGCGGTTGCGACCTGGGCCGCCATATCCGGCGCGTAGTTGCCGGTCTCGTCGCCACCGGTCTGCCCGGCCAGCACCACCCAACGCCCCGGCCCTTCCACCACCACGCCATGTGAAAAGCCGCGCGGTTTCGACCATTCGGCCGGCTGCAAGATGCGCATGAGCGACGTCTCCCGATTTTCTCGTTGTTCGCTGATGCCTTAGCACGCCGCCCTGCATCGCTGCATCCGCAGATTTGGCCGTTGCAAACCGCGGCGATGTCGCCGATACCGGCCCTCCCCAGAATTCTCCCACCGCACCTCGCCCCGTGAGCACGACACCGTCCAAAACGATGGCTGCGCTGTGGATGGCCGGTTGGCTGTCGCTGACGCTGGTGATGGCGGTCGCAGGACGCGAGGCTGTGCGCGAGATGAACGTCTTCCAGGTGATCGAGGTACGCTCGCTGCTCGGCCTCTGCATGCTCTATCCGATGATCCGGCGCGCCGGCGCTTCGGAACGCTCAAGACCACGCGCCTGCCCCAGCACATCGCGCGCAACCTGATCCACTACGTCTCGCAGCTCGGCTGGTTCTTTGCGCTGACGCTGATTCCGATCGGCCAGGTGGTGGCGATCGAGTTCACGATGCCGATCTGGACCGCGATCCTCGCAGCCGGCTTCCTGTCCGAGCGCATGACATCGTGGAAGATCGCCGCGATCGTGCTCGGTCTCGTCGGCGTGATCGTCATCGTGCGGCCCGCGACCGGCGAGATCAATCAGGGCCAGTTGATCGCGCTCGGCGCCGCGATCGGCTTCGGCGTGTCCATGGCATTGGTCAAATCACTCACCCGCACCGAGAGCGCGCTGGCGATTCTGTTCTGGATGCTGGTCGTGCAGTCGGTCGCAGGCTTTCTGCCGACGCTCTATGTCTGGGCTTGGCCCCCCACCTATGTCTGGGGTTGGGTGGCCGTGATCTCGGTCTGCGGCACTTTTGGGCATTATTGCCTCGCCAGCGCGATGCGCTACGCGGACGCGACCGTGGTGGTTCCCATGGACTTCTTGCGGGTCCCACTTACCGCCACAGCAGGCTGGCTGCTGTATTCAGAGCGGCTCGACGCCTGGACTGTGCTCGGCGCGGCGCTGATCCTGTTCGGCAACCTCCTGAATTTGAAGCCGGCTCCGCCGGTTCACGCCCGCGCGCAGTGAACCACGCGCCGCCTCGCGCGACAAAACAAAGTGGTCGAGCGTGATTTGGATCACGTTGGAGGGGCATTCCATCGTGCACATTCGGCCGCAAAGCAATGGGTTGGGCGAACTGTCGTTTTGCTAGCGCGAAGCCGGGCGTTTTCGTGTAGGTTCACCGCCAATTTGTTGCTGCCCATTATTCGATTCTGTTGGGGATTTCAGATGCGCACTCTCACCCTCCTCGTCTCGCTGATGTGCATGGCGTTGTCGGTCAGCGCCGCGAAGGCCGACCGCCGCGTCGCTTTCGTCGTCGGCAACGGCACCTACAAGAACGTTGCGCAACTGCCGAACCCGCCGATCGACGCCAAGGCGATGGCGGCGACGCTGCGCAATGTCGGCTTCGAGGTGATCGAAGGTTCGAACCTCTCGCGCGATCAGATGACGGAGAAGCTGCTCGATTTCGGCCGCAAGGCGCAGGGCTCCGATGTCGCGGTGTTCTATTATGCCGGTCACGGCATCGCCGTCGGCGGCTCCAACTATCTCCTGCCGGTCGACGCCGACATCAAATCAGAGATGGACGTCAAGCTCGGCGCCGCCATCAACATCGATCTGACGCTCGACCAGACCATGGGCGATGCCAAGGTCAAGCTGGTGTTCCTGGACGCCTGCCGCGATAATCCCTTTGCCGCCAAGATCAAGTCGAACTCCGCGACCCGCAGCGTCAACGTGCAGAGCGGCCTCGCCGAGATGAAGTCCGGCGAAGGCACGCTGATCGCGTTCGCCACCGGCCCGGGCCAGACCGCGCTCGACGGCCAGGAGGGCAACAACAGCCCGTTCACCCGCGCGCTGATCGACAACATCACCAAGCCCGGCATCGAGATCCAGCAGGCGATGACGTCGGTGCGCGCCCAGGTCAACGAAGAAACCCACAAGGGCCAGCTGCCATGGGGCCACACCAACCTGATCGGCGCCGTCTACCTCAACCAGGCCCCGACGACCCAGGTCGCCAACGCGGCCCCGACAGCGGCTGGCAGCGTGCCGCCGGCTGCGACCGCCGGCAGCTCGGACGGTGTCGAGCTCGAGTATTGGCGCTCTGTGAAGGAGTCCAACAAGCCGGAGGAGCTCAACGCCTACCTCTCCGCCTATCCGAACGGTCAGTTCAAGGCGCTGGCGCTGGCACGGCTCGCGGCCATCAAGAGCGGACCGTCGACCACGACCCGCAACCTTAATGCCGGTGTTGATCCCGCGACCTTCACTGACGATGCGACCCAGCTCACCGAGGACCAGATCGGCCTCGACAAGGGTCAGCGCCGCGATGTGCAGCGCCGCCTCACCGGCCTCGGCTTCGACACCAAGGTGTCCGGCGCGTTCAATGACGACACCCGGATCGTGCTCAAGCGCTGGCAGGCGGCACGGGGCTATCCGTCGTCAGGTTATCTCAACAAGCTCCAGCACAAGGCCCTGCTCTCCGAGATCGTGGCGACCACGCCGACGGCGAGCGACGACAGCGCGAAGCCGGCCCGGCGCGCCAGCGCCCCCGCCCAGAGCAGCGCACCGGCGCCCCATCGCAGCGGCGGCGGCGATCCCGGCGCGGCCTTCGTGGGCGGCGTCGTCGGCGGCATGATGGGCGGCATGTTCCGCCGGTGAGCCGCAAAGCTTAGCTCCCAATGAAAAAGCCCGGCTCGAGCCGGGCTTTTTTCTTGCTAATAATCCTGGGTGAACCAGGGCACGAGCGTCCGGATACGCGGCATCGCCTGCATCGTAATGCTCGACCGAGCCATCTCTGCGATGCGCGGCGCCAGTGATGAGAGATCTCCACGGCGAGTCACCAGAAGCAGTTCACGAAAAAATCCAGGGCCCGGCAGAGGGAGAGCGCTTACCTGGGCAGCGTGAGCGAGCCCCTGCAACAGACACAGCGGCGTGGTGATCGCGACGCCCATCCCGGTAGCTACCATGGCGACCAAGCTGTCCGAGGTGTCAAACTCAAAGGCCCGCGGCGGGCGAATACCCAAACGGCTCAGATGGCGCTCGACCTGAGCACCGACGTAGGAGCGTTCACTATGCCGGACCAGACGATGCCGGGCGAGGATTTCGTGCAAATCAAGGTCGGCAAATTCGGCTTCCAGTCCGCGTGGCACCACCAGCAGGTACGGTTCGCGATAGAATGGGAAGCGTTCGACATCACACAGATCGTCCATTGCATCGCACGTGATCGCCGCGTCAATCATTCGACGCACCAACGCCTCCGCATGAGAATGAGCGAGACCCGACCAGGCCGACAGGCTTAGCGCGATCGCGCCCGTCATCAGCTCTTTGACAAGGTGCGCGCCGACCGTGCCAGCATAGGAATCGACGAGGCCGAGCCTCAGATCAACACGTTCGGACTGTTCCGCCGCGGCCCGGAGCGTGCTCAGTAGCGCATCAAAGTTACGGTTTAGATCGAGAACGCGGCCTGCAAGGATGCGCCCCGCCCGGGTCGGCACGAGCGGCCTCCGGCTACGGTCGAAAAATGCGACGCCGACCGAGGCTTCGGCACGTCGCACCGCCTGAGATACCGCGGATTGCGTCATCCCGAATTGGCGCGACGCTTCGAGCATGCTGCCCGAGTCCGCGACGGCGGCGACAATCTGCAAGCTTCGCAGGTCTGGAATGGAGGACGTCATGTCATGAATTAAGCAGAAGTTATACTGGTGTGCAAATTTGCTTAATTGTATGAATTATCCTTGTCACAGAGCCGATTTGAAAGGCAATCTCTGCGTCATCTTAATAATTGAGCAGCTTCAAGTCATGAGCGTCCGAGCGGACATTCTGGTGATCGGCCTCGGTGCCATGGGCAGCGCGGCTCTCTATCAATTGGCCAAGCGAGGGGTAAAGGCGGTCGGCATCGATCGCTTTGCGCCTCCCCACGTGATGGGATCCAGCCACGGTGAAACCCGCATCACACGGCAAGCCGTCGGCGAAGGCCGCGATTACGTTCCCCTGGTCCTGGATGCGCACCGGATCTGGCGCGAGCTCGAAGCCGAGACGTCTGACCAGCTCCTGAACCCGTGTGGCGTCATCGTCATGGCGCCCGGCGTTGGCGAGACGTCGCACCACGGCAAGCCGGATTTCGTCGCACGTTCGATTGGGGCAGCGCGTGACTTCGGCATCGCGCATGAAGTGATCGACGGGCGAGAGGTGGCTTATCGCTTTCCGCAGTTCTTGAACCTTCAGGGCAACGAGAAGGCCTATTACGAGCCCGGCGGGGGATACGTTCTCCCGGAGCGCTGCATCAAGGCGCAACTGACGCGCGCGGAGCAGCTCGGTGCGGTGATCCGCACGGGGGTCGAAGTCCTCTCGATCGCGCAGACAGGTTCCGTCGTTCGGGTGGAGACGTCCTCGGGCAGCTTCGAAGCCGGCCAGGTGGTCGTGTCGGCAGGCGGCTGGAATGCTCACCTGCTGGGCGCGCCGTTTGATCGCGTACTCACGGTGAAACGTCAGGTGCTCCACTGGTACGAGCTCGAGGACACAAGCGCGTATCGCGCAAACGCCCCAGCGTTCATCTGGATGCATGGCGCGACGGATGTCGATTACCTCTACGGCTTCCCGCCACTGCCAGGCGATCGTCGCCTCAAGGTGGCGACCGAGCAGTATGAGACCAGCACGACGGCCGATACCGTCGATCGCACCGTCGATCCTGCGGAGTCGGCCAAGATGTACCTGGAGCACGTCAAGGGGCGGCTCGCTGGCGCCACGCCCCGCGTCCCGCAAGCGGCCGCCTGTTTCTACACGGTGACACCCGACCGGGGCTTCATCATCGACCGGCATCCCGACCAGGACAGAGTCTTTGTCGTCTCGGCGTGCTCCGGTCACGGCTTCAAGCACTCAGCCGGCATCGGAAACGTGGTGGCTGAGATAATGGCCGATGGCCGAAGCTCGATCGACCTTACCCCATTCTCCGTGTCCCGTTTTTTGTGACGTTTGGCACGAACTTTGTACTACGAAAAGAGTGCGCGTCGGGCGCGTCGTGATTTCAATCCTTGGAGGTGTCATCCGATGAGAAATGTGCTTCGTTCCATCATGACGGCTGCCACGGCGCTGCTGATGCTTGGCAGCGCTCAAGCGGCTGATGGCGTCGATGCCATCAAGCAGCGCGGCACGTTGAACGTCGGCGTCAAGGCAGACTACAAGCCCTTTGGATACCGCGACCCCACCGGAAATGTGGTCGGCATCGAGCCGGATCTTGCCGCAGATATTGCCAAGCGCCTCGGAGTCAAACTCGAGCTCGTTCCGGTCGGGGCTTCGAATAGAATCGAGTTTCTACAGCAGGGAAAGGTTGATCTGCTAATCGCGACCATGTCGGACAGGCCGGAACGCCGACGCGTCGTTCAAGCCATCGAACCTCTGTATTATTCAGACTATGTGAACATACTTCTCAACAAAAAGGCCGGCATCAACGACTGGGCTGACCTCAAGGGAAAACCCGTATGCGCAACGTCGGGGGCCTGGTACAACAAGGATGTCGCCAAATCCTACGGCCCCGAAATTGTTGCGTTTGACGGTTCAGAGAAGCCTCTGTTTGCCATGAAGCAGGGCAACTGCGTCGGCTATCTCTACGATCAGACCTTCCTGCAAGGCAAGTTGCTCGAGGATGAGTGGAAGACGGACTACGCCCTTCCCCTGAAAGGCGTTTTGCCTTCACCATGGATGATCGCCGTCGCGCTCGATAACGCCAGCCTTCAGAAGCTGCTCGAAGATGCGACCAAGGACTGGATGAAGACCGGCTTCATCGTGGACACAGAAAAGAAGTGGGGCATTAGTCCGACCGAATATTCGCTCCTCATGCACGAGCGATACAAGAACAAATAGACGTGTGAAGCGGAGCGCCAGATCCATCTCGCGCTCCGAAGAGGTCAAGCCCCATGCACTGATCCGAGGTGATTGCCTCAACAATTCGGTGTCGCGCAAAATGCAGGCAATCGGCAACTGGTTTCAGAATCTCTATGAAACGACGGGGCTGAATTTCTCCGTACTCTACGATGCATACGACTGGGATCGTTATCTCGGCGGGCTCAAGATGACGCTGTTTCTGAGCGTTACGACGATCCTGCTGAGCCTCGTCATCGGTGCGGTGGGCGCCTTGATGCAGGGCAGTCCATCCAGATTGTTGCGGCTGGCCGTCAATGCTTTCGTCGTGGTGTTCCGCAACACACCACCGCTTGTACAGATCTTCTTTTTCTATTTCGGCCTCGGCACGATGCTTCCGGCCGTCGAGACGGCGGGCATGCGCGTTCCACTGCTGAGCAACGTCCAATGGGCGATCATTTCGCTGTCACTGTTCGCGGCCGCCTTCAACGTGGAAATCTTCCGCTCCGGCATCGAGGCGGTGCCGAGAACAACCATCGAGGCAGCGGAGGCGCTGGGATACACGCGTCTGAGGGCCTACATCCATATCGTGCTTCCGCTGGCCATTCGCGTCTGCCTTCCCGCACTGAACAACAACCTCGTCAACCTCCTCAAGACGACCACGCTTGCCTACGCGATCGCAGTTCCCGAAACGCTGTATGCGGTCAAGCAGATCTGGTCGGAATCGCAAAACGTTTTCGAAATGATGATCGTACTGCTCGCGACCTACGGCATCCTCGTCGGCGTCCTCGTCTGGCTGATGCATCGCTGGGAGCGCGCGATGCGCATTCCGGGGTACGGACGATGAAACCCGCCGAGCCCGCGCACGGCCTTCCCGTCCTTCTGCCGTATCGTATCGTACCGGTCCGGATGTCCATTCGGATCAGCCCGCGGTCCGCCGCCATCCTCTGTTTCTGCGCCATTATGGTTGCATCCACGGCGTGGGCGCAGACCGCACCAACGATGCTGTCACCGCTCCAGGTCATCTTGAAGTGGTCGCCGCTCCTGCTGCGAGGATTCGCTTTCAATATCTTGATTTCCTTGCTGGCCATGCTGCTGGGCACTGTCGCCGGTCTCGGTCTGGGTCTGGCCCTGTTGTCGCAGTTCCGGTTGCTCGCCGGCGTCAGCTGGTTCGTGACTCAATTTTTCCGCAACGCGCCCTGGCTGGTGTTGTTGTTCTTCGTCATGTTTCTGGTGCCCTTCCAGATCACCATCTTCAAGACAACCATCCCTTTGCCGGACTGGATCAAGGCGACCGTGGGCTTCGCCCTACCCGTCATGGCGAACGTCGCCGAGGTCGTGCGCGGAGCCGTGCGTTCCGTTCCATCGACGCAATGGGAAGCGGCTGAGTCGCTATCATTCACGCGACGCCAGATGATGTGGCTGATCATACTACCGCAATGCGTCAAGCGAATGCTGCCACCCTGGATGAACATCTATGCGCTCGTCGCTATGGCGACGGTCCTCGCATCGATCGTGGGCGTCTCGGAAATGCTTACCCTGACGGCGCAGGTGCACGCCGCCGAAGGCGGCAGGCCGGAACTGTTCGCGCCGCTCTACGGTTTCGCACTGCTGTGTTTCTTTCTCTACTGCTATCCGATCAACCTTTGGACGGCTCGCCTCGAGCGTCGGTTCCGCATACGCTGAGGGAGCAGAGCATGACCACGAGCTGGACTCCGGATCAGCCCATCGTTCAATGCGTTGACGTCAGAAAGTCATTCGGAGCTCTCGAGGTTCTGAAAGGCATCAGCCTGTCGGTGAGCAAGGGCGAGGTGATCTGTATCATCGGCCCGTCGGGATCAGGGAAATCCACACTCATCCGCTGTATCAATGCGCTCCAGCCGATCTCGTCCGGAAGCATTCAAATCGAAGGCATCGAGGTTTCCGATCCCAGGCTCGACACGCTGGCGCTTCGCCGCAAGGTCGGGATGGTCTTTCAGCAGTACAACCTTTTCCCGCACAAGACTGCGCTTCAGAACGTGATGATGGCGCCGATCCATGTTTCTCGGTCAGAAACGTACCGAGGTCGAAGCGCGCGCCCGAGCGCTGCTCGCCAAAGTGCGGCTCGCAGGGAAAGAGGACAGCTATCCCGGTGAACTCTCCGGCGGACAGCAGCAGCGAGTGGCCATTGCCCGTTCTCTGGCGATGCGGCCGGACATCATGCTGTTCGACGAAGTTACGGCCGCCCTTGATCCGGAAACGGTCAAAGAGGTCCTGGTCACGATCCGTGAGCTAGCCGAGGATGGGATGACGTGCCTCCTCATCACCCATGAAATGAACTTCGCTCGTGAGGTCGCCGATCACGTCTACTTCACCGATCGCGGCGTGATCGTCGAGCACGGGCCGCCGGAAACATTGTTTACGGCGGCCAAAGACGAGCGAACGCAACGGTTTCTGTCGCAGGTCCTCTGAGCAAGCTGGAAGGATCCCGTCTAAAACTCGCTTCTGAGCGGATCGGTTTTCGAACGCCCCCGATCCGGCGGTAAGATCCTACTTCCCCGCCGCCTTGCGTAGCGCGTCGTTGATCCGGTCCTGCCAGCCGGGACCGCCGGCCTGGAAATGCTCCAGCACGTCCTGATCGATCCGCAAGCTGACCTGCTCCTTGATCCCCGGCGTCACGTTCTTCTTCACTGGCGCTTCGGTGACCTTGGCCGTCACCTTCTTGAACGCTGCCTCAGCTTCGCTGCGCGCGTCGCCCAATGTCCGCGGCCGCCTCGGTTGATCCGCCATGTGCTAGATTCCCTCAAACAGAGCCGTCGAAAGATATCGCTCGGAGAAGGACGGCACCACCACCAGGATGGTTTTTCCCGCAGCTTCTGGCCGTTTGCCGATCTGGAGTGCCGCAGCGATCGCGGCGCCCGAGGAGATGCCGCCTGGGATGCCCTCGTGGCGCGCCAGCGCCCGCGAAATCTCGATCGCCGTCGTCGAGTTGATCTTCACGATCTCGTCGATCACGGAGCGGTCGAGAATCTCTGGAACGAAGCCCGCACCGATGCCCTGGATCTTGTGCGGCGTGTGCTGGCCGCCCGAGAGCACCGGGCTTTCCTCCGGCTCGACCGCCACCACCCGCAAGGACGGTTTGCGCGGCTTGAGCACCTGGCCGACGCCGGTGATCGTGCCGCCTGTGCCGACGCCGGCGACGAAGAAATCGATGTTGCCGCCGGTGTCGTTCCAGATCTCCTCGGCGGTGGTGCGGCGATGCACCTCGGGATTGGCGAGGTTCTTGAACTGCTGCGGCATCACCGAGTTCGGCGTCGTCTTCAGAAGCTCTTCGGCGGCGGCGATGGCGCCCTTCATGCCCTGCGCTGCCGGCGTCAGCACCAGCTCGGCGCCGAGGAAGGCCAGCATCTTGCGGCGCTCGATCGACATGGATTCCGGCATCACCAGCTTCAGCCGATAGCCGCGCGAAGCCGCTACGAACGCGAGCGCGATGCCGGTATTGCCGGAAGTCGGCTCGATCAGCACGGTATCCGGCTTGATGATGCCGGCCTTCTCCATGGCGATGATCATGGCCGCGCCGATGCGATCCTTCACGCTTGCAGCCGGGTTGAAATATTCAAGTTTTGCCAAAATGGTCGCGTTCACGCCGTGCATGCCCGGCAGCCGTTGCAGGCGAACGATCGGTGTGTCGCCAAAAGCCTCGACGATCGAGTCATAGATCCGGCCGCGGCCGGGTTGGTGCACTGCACCCGTGTTGGACGATGCGTCCATGATGAACTCCCTGTGGCAACAATTTGCGCGCTGATCGCAGCTTTTGCGCAGTTACAGACAGCTTGTGACGACACGCAAGCGACAATGCGGCACATGTTAAATACGCTGCATCGCAAAACCGCGTGAGTTGCAATTATCAGAAAACGACGCATTTGTGTTGCGACCTCGTCAACTGATTCTGCTTATGTTAGACTTATGTTCTAAAGCAGAGAGGTCACCACGATGTCAGCGATTGCTGAAGTGTTGTCGACCGTCGTACCGAGCCGCGATCCGCGTTGCAGCGAGTTGCCGACCTGTCCCGTCTGCGCCGATTCCATGGTCGCTGCCGAAGCATCTGCCTACGTCTCGGACCACGTGATCAGCTATCTCTGGACCTGCGACACCTGCGGCTATGGCTTCGTGACCAAACACGCTGTCAAGCAACGATTCGTCTGCAACTGAGCCTTACTGCTTGAGCATAATCCTCTCGGAAAACCGCTTCACACTTTTCCGGATCATGCTTTAGCGCGGGGCGATGTCGCCCCTCGCCCAGTCCTCGCGCGTACGTTGATAGAATTCTTCGAACCTTCCGTGTGCGATCGCGTCCCTGATGCCCTGCATCAGGAACTGGTAGTAAGCGATATTGATCTCGGACAGCAGCATCGCCCCCAGCGTCTCGCCCGCCTTGACGAGATGGTGCAGATAGGCGCGCGCGCAGTTGCGCGTCGACGGCCATGAACTCTCATCGTCCAGAGGACGTGGATCGTCGGCGTGGCGCGCATTGCGGAGGTTCACCTGGCCAAAGCGCGTGAAGGCGACGCCATGGCGGCCATTGCGCGTCGGCATCACGCAATCGAACATGTCGACGCCGCGCTTCACCGCCTCGAGAATATCGTCGGGCGTGCCGACGCCCATCAAATAGCGCGGCCGGTCGGACGGCAGCGCCGGCGCGGTCTCGTCGATCATCGCCAGCATCACGGCCTGCGGCTCGCCGACGGCGAGGCCGCCGATCGCATAGCCGTGGAAGCCGACCTCGACCAGGCCTTGCGCGCTGGCGTGGCGAAGCTGCGGCACGTCGCCGCCCTGCACGATGCCGAACAGCATGTAACCGTCCGGTGCGCTCTCGAACGCGCGCTTGGAACGCTCTGCCCAGCGCAGCGACAAGCGCATCGCCCGCTCGATGTCCTCGCGTTCGGCCGGCAGCCGCACGCATTCGTCCATCTGCATGGCGATGTCCGAGCCGAGGAAACGCTGCACCTCGATCGAGCGCTCCGGCGACAGCTCGACCTTGGCGCCGTCGATATGCGAACGGAAGGTCACGGCATGCTCGCTGACCTTGCGCAGGTCCGATAGCGACATCACCTGGAAGCCGCCGGAATCCGTCAGCATCGGCCCGTTCCAGCCGGTGAATTTCTGCAATCCCCCGAGCGCCGCGATGCGCTCCGCGCCGGGACGCAGCATCAAATGATAGGTGTTGCCGAGCACAATGTCGGCGCCGGCGTCGCGTACCTCGCGCCAATGCATGCCCTTCATGGCGCCGGCGGTGCCGACCGGCATGAAGGCGGGCGTGCGCACCACGCCATGCGGCGTGGTCAGGCGACCGGTACGCGCCGCGCCATCGGTGGCGAGCAGCTCGAAATGATTGGGAAGAGTCATGCGGTGCTTATACGTGCCGGGAGAGGCCGATCAACCCGCTCGGGTCGATCGGTGGCTCAGACCGGGACATATTTTGACGTGGACTTGATGTCCGCTGCCGCTTGTTAAATAAAACGATACCGTGTAGTTTTATGTCGGGGCTGGACGAGATGCCGCGGCGAGGTTGCCGGCGGCAGCATAAGCGTGATCGCCAGCCGCCGACCGATGCCCTTCCCATCATATTCGACTGAAGTGTCCAGCCGCTTGCATGGCTGGCTAAAGCAGACAGGCGCCCGCCTGATCAGGTCGCTCGTGCTGGCGTGCAGCCTGGCGCTCGCCGCCTGCACCTCCCTGCCGCGCACGCCATATACGGCGGCCGACGCCAGCGTCTCGCGCGTGCTCGATATCGACGGCTTGCGCCGCTACACCGACGAACCCGTCACGAAATTCAACTTCGAGAAGGACATCAGCACCGCGACCAGGAACTATCTGGCGCTCTCGGGCGGCGGCGCCGATGGCGCTTACGGCGTCGGCGTGCTGAATGGTTGGAGCGCGGCCGGCACCCGTCCCACGTTCTCGGTCGTCTCGGGCGTGAGCACTGGCGGCCTGATCGCGCCTTTTGCGTTTCTCGGTCCCCAATACGATGACACGCTGAAGGAGGTCTACACCAGCGGCATCGCAGAAAGTCTGCTGAATGATCCCAGCATCATGCGTGTGCTGTTCGGATCCGGCCTGTTCGGCAATACGCGGCTGCGCGAGCTGGTGGCGCGCTATGTTGGGCCGGAGATCCTGGCACAGGTCGCGCGCGAAAATGCCAAGGGCCGAAGGCTGCTGGTGGTGACGACCGACCTCGACACGCAGCGGACCGCCATCTGGGACATGGGCAAGATCGCCGCGGTCGGCACGCCCGAGGCGCTCAAGCTGTTTCGCGACGTGATGGCGGCCTCCGCCAGCATTCCCCTGGTATTTCCGCCGATCCTGATCGAAGCCGAAGGCCAAGGCCACAGGTTTCAGGAGATGCATGTCGATGGCGGCGTGACGGCGCCGGTGCTGACGCTGCCGGAGGCCCTGCTCTTCCAGGGACGCCTGCCCGGCAATGCGAAGATGAACATTTACATCCTCGTCAACAAGAAGATCGAGCGCAACTTCGAGCTCGTGTCCAACGGCACCATCGACGTCGCCTCACGCAGCCTGTCCTCGATCACCCAGTCGCAGACGCGCTCCATCATCTTCTCGACCTACGATTTCGCCAAGCGCAACCGGCTGGGCTTCCATCTCTCCTATATCGAGCGCGCTTATCCGGCGCCCGCCTCGGAAGGGTTCGATACCGCCTATATGCGGGCGCTGTATCAGTACGGATACGAGAAAGCGGCGGCCGGCCAGGCCTGGACCTCGACGCTGCCTTGAGACCACGCAAAGGAACGACGTCTTACCGAGACCGTTGACGATACGGCCAATTCGGCCAGATTCGCGATGACGCCCCGGCTGCTGCGCGTTATAGAGCAATGACGACTGTGAGGAACGCGCAGGAATCATTGGGCATGGGATTGACTGCGACCAAGACAAGACCCGGAGCGCCACGGCGCGAGGTGCCGAAATCGCGCGGCGGCCGGCCGACGAAGAGTGCCGCGATCGAGCGTGATCAGCGGCTGATTGAGGTCGCCACCCGCCTGTTCCTGGATCGCGGCTTCGACGCCACTTCGCTCGATGCGGTTGCGGAAGCGGCGCGGGTGAGCAAGCCCACCGTCTATGCCCGTTACGGCGACAAGCGCGGATTGTTCGCCGCCGTGCTGAGGCGCGAGATCGCGCGCTGGCTTGCACCACTATCCGCGGCGGCCGAGACGCAGCTCAGCAGCCTCTCCGATATTTCGGTCGAGCAACGACTGATTGAGATCGGGCACGAGATGCTGACATTCACCTGCGGACCCGATGCCGTCGCCTTCAGCCGCATGATGACGTCGCAGGCCATCAACTTTCCCGACATCGCCAAGCTCGGCAAGGAGGAAGGCTGGCTGAAGGCCGTCGCCACCACGGCACGCTTCTTCGACCACCTGGTGGCTCAGGACGCGCTCGATGTCGAAGATACCACGATCGCGGCGGAAGTGTTTCTCGACGTCGTCGTCGGTCACACCCACCGCATGGCGACGTTCGGAACGGCCCTCGAGCTGAAGTCCGCCGAAAAGCGGATGCGCGCGGCGATCAAGCTGTTCCTGGCCGGCGCGCTGGGACCTGCGGACCGCGTCCAAGACACCAAGCAAGACACCAAGCAAGGCACCAAGAGCACGCAGCGGCGCCGCCCGTCCCGCTGACAATTCCGTGAGCTCGCGATCTATCCCCAAGGGGTTCCCGGCCGCACCGTTGACCAAAATAAAACGATACGGTATGGTTTCGTTAGAAGCAGGTTCGGACCCGTTTTTTCACCAGCCCCAAAATGGGTTCCGACCGCCTTTCAAACTAGGATCGCCATGACGGGTACAGCCCGTTGCAGCGGTCGGCGGCCGGCCGCTGCCCATGGTCGGCCGCAACTTTCTTTACGATCATCCGGCACACTCGCCGGCCGAGGGTTTCGAGTATGAAAGCAGCACGACCACGCCCCTGGCAGTTGATTGCGATCGCCTTGTCGGGGCTGCTCATCGCAGCGCCAGCGCAGGCGATCGTCGCGACGGGCGGCACACCCACCGCGCTTCACGGCGAGACAGATGGTGACGCCGAGGCCGACCGCCAAGCCGTCAGCCGCGAGATCGAGCGCTTCCGCAGCTCGACCATCTCGATCCGTCAGGCCATGGCGATTGCGGAGGCCCGGCACGCCGGCGCCACGACCGCGGATGTCAGCTTCGACGGCGCCTCGGGCGTGCCGGTTTACCGGGTCAAAACCCTGCACAACGACCGCCTTTGGCGGCACACGATCAACGCCTCGACCGGCGAGCTCGTCGGCGGGGAAGCCGCCCTGCCCCTGGCCGAGCTCGACCTTGACGATCGCAGCAATCTCGCAGCGCTCGGTGCTATCCGGCAGCGCCTCGCCGATGCGGTGCGCGTCGCCGAGCATGCGGCGTCCGGCAAGGCCATCAGCGGCGGACTGGTCCGCGAGCGCGGGCGGCTGAATTTCGCGATCGTCGTCATCAGCGGCGACGATCTCAAGGAGGTCATCCTCGAACCGCCGGGGGCGCGGACAAAATAGCAGCGACCCCAATTCGGCCGAAAAGCCATTGACGGGCGTAAGACTCTCCCGCATAAGTCGCCGCCATGTTCACGACCACCAAACGCACGAGCAAAACCATCACGGCCTTCGGGGCCCGGGGAGGCGTGCGCGCGTAGTCGTCGACTAAAACGCATCAGCTCTACCGAAGCCCCGCCCACGATGGTCCGGGGCTTTTTTGTTGTCTAAATCTCAACAGCATGATCCGGAAAAGTGGAATCCGGTTTTCCGACAAGATCATGCTCAACTGAAATGCAATGGAGGAGAATGTGAGTAACGATCCCGTCGTCGCGATTGTCGGCGTCACCGGTGCGGTGGGCGCCGAGTTCATCGCCACCATGGACAAGCGCGGTTTTCGCGTCGGCAAGCTCAAGGCTCTGGCCAGCGCCCGCTCGGCCGGCAAGACAGTATCGTTCCGCGGCAAGGACGTCGTCATCGAGGAACTGACCGAGCGCGCCTTCGATGGCGTCGACATCGCCCTGTTCTCCGCCGGCGGCAGCATTTCGAAGACGTATGCCCCGATCGCGGTCAAGGCGGGCGCCGTCGTCGTCGACAACTCCTCCGCCTTCCGCATGGATCCGAACGTGCCGCTTGTGATCCCCGAGATCAACGCGAACCGCATCCGCGACCACAAGGGCATCATCGCCAACCCGAACTGCGCCGCGATCACGGCGCTGGTGCCGCTGTGGCCGATCCATCAGAAGAACCGCATCAAGCGCGTGATCATCTCGACCTACCAGGCCGCCAGCGGCGCCGGCGCTGCCGCGATGGACGAGCTCGTCGAATCCACCCGCGCCAATCTCAACGGGCAGGTCTATACGCCCAAGGTGATGCCGCACCCCTACGCTTTCAACCTCTTCAACCACAACACGGCGGTCGATCCCGAGACCGGCTACAACGACGAAGAGACCAAGGTCATCAATGAAACCCGCAAGATCTTCGAGGACGAGAAGATCGCGATCGGCGTCACCTGCGTCCGCGTGCCGGTGCTGCGCGCCCATTGCGAGGCCATCACCTTCGAATGCGAGAAGACGATCAGCGAGGACCAGGTCCGTGCCATCATGGCGCAGGCACCGGGCATCAAGGTCGTCGACGACCGCACCAGGAATTACTTCCCGATGCCGATCGACGCCTCGGGCCAGGATGACGTCCTGGTCGGCCGCATCCGCAAGGACCTCAGCGACGCTAGCGGCCATTCGATCTCGATGTTCGTGGCGGCGGATCAGCTGCTGAAGGGCGCAGCGCTGAACGCGGTGCAGATCGCGGAGCTGCTGCCGCAGCGGGTGATGGCGTAACGAAGAAGGTGCGTGGGGTGGGTTTGCGACTTATCCGCCGAAGCTCGAAGAGCAGAGATGGAAGCGTAACCCACCTCTTTTCAGATCAGCGCGATCGCGATATCCGTCCTGCCGAAGTCGCCGCCCTTGAAGAGGAGCGGCTGCGAACGCGACTTGGCCAACGCATAGACGGCGCAATCAACAATGTTCAACTGCGCGGGATGGCCGCTACCCTTGCCGTACTGCCGAAACGCCTCGAACGCGCCTTTCGACATTTCGTCGTCAAATGGCACCACGACCAGTGTCGTGCTCCGCAGCAATTCGTCGAAAAGCTCAACGGCTTGTGGTCCAAGCCGCGCGAAGAGAACGATCCTGGTTTCAAGTACTGCTACGGCTGAGATCAGCAGATTGTCGGCATCGCGCATTGCGGCGCGATAGCGTGGACCATCGGGCTCATTGGTTATCGCCGCTATGATTGCCGACGTGTCCAAGACCATCAGGACGGGAGCCCGAAGCGATCGTACTCGACGATTTCATCGGAAGACCGAGCGTCCAGCACGCGGAGGAGCAAGGCGCGCTCAAAAAACGAGTCGAGGGTAGCCTTCCGATCGCGGGCCACCGAAGGCTCCAGACGGGACAGCCGCTCCTCAATGGCGCGTTCCAAGGCCGTCTCGATATCCTCCCCTGTCAGGCGGGAGAGACGTTGGGCAAGCTGGTCGACCTTGGTAGAGCGGATGTTCATGGATCAATCGATCTCAGAAGATACCGATGAACATATCACATCGCGGCTAGCCGGAACAGCGCCTACACCGACCTGCGTTCCACCCGGTATTCACCTCGCCCGGAACAATAGGCACGCATCCCCGTACGAATAGAACCGATAGCCTTCGGCGATCGCGTGCGCGTAGGCCGCCTTCATCGTCTCCAGCCCGGAGAACGCCGATACCAGCATGAACAGCGTCGAGCGCGGCAGGTGGAAATTGGTCAGCAAAACATCGACGGCGCGGAAGCGATAGCCGGGGGTGATGAAGATCGACGTCTCGGCCGCGAACGGCTGGATGGTGCCGTCCTCGGCGGCGGCGCTTTCCAGGACCCGCAGCGACGTGGTGCCGACGGCGACGATGCGGCCGCCATTCTTGCGCGCGGTGTTCAGCCGCTCCGCCGTGTCGGCCGAGATCGTCCCCCACTCGGCGTGCATCTTGTGGCCTTCGGTGTCGTCCGCCTTGACCGGCAAAAACGTCCCTGCCCCGACATGCAGCGTGACGCGGTTGATGCCCACGCCGCGGTTGCGCAACGCCTGCTCCAGCGCCGGGGTGAAGTGCAGGCCCGCGGTCGGCGCGGCAACGGCGCCTTCGTCTGCCGCAAACATGGTCTGATAGTCGGCGAGGTCCTGGTCGTCCGGCGTGCGCTTGGAGGCGATGTAGGGCGGCAGCGGCGGACTGCCGAGGTCCGCAATCGCCTGGTCGAGCGCCGGCCCGTGAAACGAAAATGAGAGTGTCACCTCGCCTTCACTGCCCTTGGCCTCGACCTCGGCGTCGAGATGGCCAAGCAGGCAGACCTTGCCTTCGTTGCCGAAGCGGATGCGGTCGCCGGCGACGAGTTTCTTGGCAGGCTTCACCAGCGCCTGCCAGCGCGAACCCTCGAGGCGCTTGATCAGCGTCGCCTCGATCTTCGGCTCAGTCTCGCGGCCGATGCGGCGGCCCCTGAGCTGCGCCGCGATCACCTTGGTGTCGTTGACGACGAGCTGGTCGCCCGCCTTCAGCCATTGCGACAGGTCGGAGATCGTTTGATCGCGCAGCGCGCCGCCTTCCACGACCAGCATCCGCGCGGAGTCGCGCGGCTGCGCCGGGCGCAATGCGATGCGCTCGGGCGGCAGATCGAATTCGAAGAGATCGGTGCGCATAGTCGGGACCTGTCATCGCCCGCCTTGTGCGCACTTGCGCACTGGGGCGGGCGATCCAGTACTCACGATCTTTGTTGTCATCAGAGCCGGTGATTACTGGATGCCCCGCCTTCGCGGGGCATGACAGCAATTACGCCGCGTCCGCCGCCATCCGCGCCTTGACGATCTTGTCGGGGTTCTGCACCGGCTCGCCGCGCTTGATCTTGTCGACGTTCTCCATGCCTTCGGTGACCTTGCCCCACACCGTGTACTGGTTGTCGAGGAAGCGGGCGTCGTCGAACACGATGAAGAACTGGCTGTCGCCGGAATCAGGGCTCGCCGCACGGGCCATCGAAGTGACGCCCCGCACATGCGGCTCCTTGCTGAACTCGGCCTTCAGCTTCTGGCCCGAGCCGCCGGTGCCGGTGCCGTGCGGGCAGCCGGTCTGCGCCATGAAGCCCTCAATGACGCGGTGAAAGACGATGCCATCGTAGAAGCCTTCGCGCACGAGCTGCTTGATGCGAGCAACGTGGCCGGGGGCGAGGTCGGGCCGCATCTCGATGGTGACGGGACCCTGCGTGGTCTCGAGGATCAGGGTGTTTTCGGTGGCGCTCATGTTCGTCTCTCTTCGGTTGGGGGTGAAGTCTTCCGGTTGCGAAACTGGATCGCGAATGGACGCCCCGCAGCGGCCCCGGCCATCGCATCGGTAAATGGCATCGGCGTGCAGCGTTGCAATGCCTCCATCACCGCGATCCGGTATTGCAGCCGGTCATCGTCGGAGGCCTCCGCGGATTCATAGGTAATCCTTGGATGGCCCAGAATGTTTCCGGCCCGGTTAAAGCTCACGACGACGGTGATGTCGATGGGGCGGGCCCTGGCGGCCGGGGGCGGCTTCCAGCAGGTGCGAAGATGCTGGAATATCTCCTGGATGGTATTAACCCTCGCGTCCTCGGCGGCAGCGCCGGAGATGCCGAGGAAAAGCGCCGCGGCAGCTACCAGGAGCCTGTCGCCGCGACGCGCCATCGCCTCTCCTACTTGATGTCGGAGGCGACCTGCACCTTCACCATCTTGTCGGGATCGGTGACGGTGCCGCCGCCCGAGCCGGGAGGAGCCTTCTTCAGCTTGTCGACGACGTCCATGCCCTGCACGACCTCGCCAATCACCGTGTATTGGTTGTCGAGGCTGCCGCCGTCCGCGAACATGATGAAGAACTGCGAGTTGGCGGTATCGACGCTGTCGCCGCGCCGCGCCATGCCGACGATGTCGCGCGCGAAATGCACCTTGGAGAATTCCTGCTTCAGGTTCGGATATTTCGAGCCGCCGGTGCCGTTGAAGTTCTGGCCGTCGCCGGTCTGCGCCATGAAGCCGTCCATCACGCGGTGGAACGGCACGTTGTTGTAATATCCCTCGCGCGCGAGCTGCTTGATGCGCTCGGCGTGCTGGGGCGCAAGATCTGTCCGCAGCTTGATGACGATGCGGCCCTTGGTGGTGTCGATGACAATGGCATTGGCCTTGTCGAGGCCCGCCGGCAGGGTCTGTGCGCCCGCCGGGACCGCGCCGACGAGCGCGGCAAAAATCGTGGCAAGAATTGCGAGACGGCGGATCATGAAAACTCCGGATCAGGTGAGATGAAGTTGTGCGCCGTTATCCGGCGAATTTGGCCTTGAGCAGTGCTGCGACAAGCGGCGGCACGAACGTCGAAATATCGCCGCCCATGGCTGCGATCTGGCGCACCAGTGTGGCGGTGATCGGGCGGACCATGGGGGAGGCCGGCAGGAAGACCGTGTGCACCTCCGGCGCCATGGCCTCGTTCATGCCGGCGAGCTGCATCTCGTAGTCGAGATCGGTGCCGTCGCGCAAACCGCGAATCATGATGGTCGCGCCATGCTTGCGTGCGGCGGTCACGGAGAGGTCGTCAAAGGTGGTGGCCTCGAGGGTGCAGCCGGCCGCTGCCGCCACCGGCCCGCAGACGTCGTGGAGCATCTTCAGGCGCTCATCGGTCGAAAACAATGGCTTCTTGCCGGGATGGACCCCGATCGCGACCACCAACCTGTCACAGAGCGGAACGGCATGCCGGACCACGTCCAGATGGCCGTTGGTGATGGGGTCGAAGGAACCTGGATAGAAGGCGATGCGCGGCATGGCTCCCTCCTACCGCGGACGGCCCGGCCCGGCAAGCCGGGCAGGTTCCCGGCCGTTCCGCTCAAAAATCAGCCGATGAGCTGTCGGCGGGGCGGCCTTTGTTTCGTCCTGAGGGTGGCCACGAAACAAAGCCATCGCGGACGAAACCATTTTCCGTATCCGCGAAGACGTCCGGAAACTGGCCATGGTTACTAATCCACCCAACGAATGACGGGCCGCACACAAGGCGCAGCGGCCGCATCACAGGGGACCGTCGATGATCAAGGCTCTTTCAGCGATCGCACTCTCTGCGTGTGTTGCCGCAGCACTCAGCCTTCTGCCCGGGTTTGCTCCAACCGTCGAAGCCAGCGTGCCGCAGGCGCTCGCAAAGGCCGACCGGCTCGACATGCGCACCATCGGCAAGGACTGCTCGCAGCAGGCCTGGCCGAATTTTGAGGCATCGTGCCTCCGCCAGGCCGGCACCAAAGCCAACATCCGCGAGGCTCGCCTCGTGACTGCCGACCGCACCCCGTAGTCGGGTCTGTAAGGTTCGCGTCACACAAACCCGGATATAAATCTCTTGGATATTCGCGACGTCTCGTCGCAGACTGCCTGATGATCGCGCCCGCGGAATGGCCCGCCGGACGCGAGCCCATTGGGGGGTCGCCGTTGTCCAGTACGCCCGCAGTCGCTTCCGGCCATCATCCTGATCCGCTGCCGCTTGCCATGACCATGGGCGCCCTCGGGGTGGTCTATGGCGATATCGGCACCAGCCCCCTCTACGCCCTCAAGGAAGCCGCCAAGGCGGCCGCCCATGGGGCTACTCTCGCTCCCGAAGCTGTCCTGGGGATTGCATCTCTCATCCTCTGGGCGCTGCTCCTGATCATCTCACTGAAATATGCGCTGTTGATCCTGCGCGCGGACAACCGCGGCGAAGGCGGCATCGTAGCGCTCCTGGCACTGCTGCACGCCCGCCATGCCCAGCCCGGCACATGGCGCGCCCACCTGCTGGTCGTCGGACTCGTCGGCGCCGCCCTGCTCTATGGCGATGGCGCGATCACGCCTGCGATCTCGGTGCTGAGCGCCATCGAAGGCCTCAAGGTTGACGCGCCTTCGCTTGCGCCGGCGGTGGTGCCCGTGACGATCGCCATCCTGGTCGGGCTGTTCATGATGCAGAAGCAGGGCACCGGCTTCATCGGCCGCATCTTCGGGCCGGTGATGATGGCCTGGTTCATCGTGCTCGCTGCGCTCGGCATCCACGGCATCGTCAAGGCGCCCGCGGTGCTGGTCGCGCTCAGCCCGCTCTACGCCTTCGACTTCCTGATCCACCAGGATTTCCACGTCTCCTTCGCGATCCTCGGCGCGGCCTTCCTCGCGGTGACCGGCGGCGAGGCCATGTATGCCGACATGGGGCATTTCGGGCGCTTTCCGATCCGGCTGGCCTGGTTCGCGGTCTGCCTGCCCGCGCTGGTGCTGAACTACTTTGGGCAGGCTGCGCTGCTGATCACCGATCCCAGCATGATCGAGAATCCCTTCTTTCAACTCTGCCCCGACGCGTTGCATTACCTGCTGGTCTCCTTCTCGGCGGTCGCAACCGTGATCGCCTCGCAGGCGATCATCTCCGGCGTGTTCTCGCTAACTCAGCAGTCGATCCAGCTCGGCTTCCTGCCGCGCATGCAGATCCGCCACACCACCAGCGCTGCGATCGGCCAGATCTACGTGCCGCTGGTGAACTGGCTGCTCGCCGCCGCAACGCTCGGCGCGGTCCTGAGCTTCGGCACCTCGGAAGCGCTTGCCGGCGCCTACGGCATCGCGGTGTCGCTGCTGATGGCGATCACCACGCTGCTTGCCGCGCTGGTCGCGATCCAGTGGGGCTATTCGCCGTGGCTCGTGGTCGCCGTCAACGGCTTCTTCTTCGTGATCGACGTGATCTTCTTCTCGGCCAATTCGATCAAGCTGTTCGAAGGCGGCTGGTTTCCGCTGCTGCTGGCCGCCCTCGTCGCCTTCCTGATGCTGACTTGGCGCGCCGGCGTGAAGCTGGTCGAGGCCGCGCGTGGAAAGCTGCGCCAGCCTGAGGAGGATTTGATCGAGACGGCAGTCAACAAATGCAGCGCGAGGCTGCCCGGGACCGCGGTGTTCCTCGCCTCGGCGCCGAAAGGCGTGCCGCTGGCGCTGACGCAGTTCGTCAAGCACAACCACGTCCTGCACGAGCGTATCGTCCTCGTCACGGTCCTGATCGAGGAATCGCCGCACATCACCGACGAGGAACGCGCCGAGGTGATCGAGATCATCCCCGGCATCACCCGCGTGGTCCTGCATTACGGCTTCATGCAGAACCCGACGATCTATGACGGGCTGACCCTCGCCTGCCGCCTGGGCAAGCTGCCCGGCATCGATCTCTCCGACATCACCTATTATGTCGGCCGCGAGACCATCATCCCGCGCGAGGATGTGCCGGGCATGTGGGTCTGGCGAGAAAGCCTGTTCGCCTTCCTCCAGCGCAACGCCGAGCGCTCGGCTGCGTTCTTCGGCGTACCGACCAAGCAGGTGGTGGAGTTCGGGACCGAGCTGGAGATTTAGCCCGAAGTTTTCGCTTGGGAAGTGTGCAAGGGATTGATCCGACTCGATAAGTTGACGGTCGGTGTTTTCAATTACTGGACACGCAGCGGGTCAAGATCGAGCAGCTTGAACGCGGCCTCCTGGACGGAGGTTGGTGTGGAATGGAGCATGAAGCGATGCTTGGTGTGAAGGGGCACGCGCATCGTGTTTCGGACCAGCGTGCCGAGATGGGCGATGAGCGCATCGAAGCTCATGACGTGATGGCCGTCGGCTGATCGCTTTGTTGCCTTCTTGGCCTTCGCCGCCTCAGATGGTTCGGTCTTGGCGACGGGAGAGGTCCGTTCTCCCCGGGCGGCCTCAAGGTCGGTGTCGTGGAACAACAGCGGCGCCAAGGCTTCTCGCAGGTGCCATTCGACGTGATAGGCCAGCATGCACAGGAAGACATGGGCCCGCACGTGCTGTGCCGTCCAGTGGCGGATCGGCCGTATTTCGAGATCGATGGTTTTCATGGACCGGAAGCTGCGTTCGACTCGCGACAGGTCCTTGTAGGCCTGAACCGCCTCTGCAGCGTCGAGATGCCCAGCGGGTATGCTGGTTCGGATGACGTAGATGCCGTCGAGGCGAGCCTCTTCCTCGATCTGCTCGATCCGTCGCTGCCATGAGAGATAGCCATCGGCCACTTCGACGTCGAAGTGCTTGGCCATCTTCTTGCGGTCCAAAACCGCACCAACCGCGATGCCGATCTGGGCGGAACTGCGCAACGCAGAGTGTTTGCGCTGGACCTGCGCTTGAACGCGGGCAAGTTCGTGCTCGGTCGCGGCCAGCAGATCCTCGCGTTTGCGCGCTCGTTCGGCTGCCAGATCGCGATTGCGACAGACGATCAGCCGCTCGCCTGGGAACAGGTCAGGGGCGCTGATTTCGGCGAGATCGCGGTCATCGAACAGCGACAGCTGCAGCGGCCCGTTCTCCGCCGCCAAAGCCTGGATCGCCGGCGCGCGCAGGCAGGTGATCCAATCGACGCCCGCCGGCTTGAGATCATCGCGGATGCGTGCCGAGGTGATCATTCCCCGATCCCCGACCAACACCATACGGCTGATCCCGAAGCGATCCTTGATCTTTTGGACTTGAGAACTCAGCGTCTTCGGATCGGCCGTGTTGCCGTCGAAGACTTCAACCGCAATCGGCAGCCCCTCACGCGTACAGAGCAGCCCGTAGACAATCTGCGGCCGGTCGCCCCGGTGATCGCGGCTATGGCCATAGCGCGCCAGCGGACAGCAGCGGCCCTCAAAGTAGGACGAGCTGACGTCGTAGAGCACCAGCACGCCGTCCTGGAGATGTCGCCGCGCCAAGCCGGTCTCGATCCGCGCCTGGCGCTCGACCAGCCAATCGAGCGCCTCATAGGCCTCGCGCTCCTTCACCTTGCCCAGGCGCAGAACCGATCCGAGGCTGGAGATTGCCGTCTCCTGATCCACCGCCCGTACAAAGCCAAGCTTCGAGCGTGGCGCAATCAACCGATCAACGATCATGGCTACCACCAGATCGTAATGGCGTCGCGATGCCTCATCCTTCGTCGTGCTTAAAATCAGCCGATCCAGTGCAATTCTGCGGATCGTCCCGAGCGCCGCTGCAACATGGCCGTGAGGCAGTGAGCGCTCGATTTGAATCTCGTCCGGTCCGGTGCCAATCACCGTGCCGCCCTTGAGCAGAGCCTTCAGTCCGCCAATCAAATCCACCGGCAGCTTGCTCAGATTGGCCAAGGTCCGCTTCTGCGCGCGGCCATGCTCGTCGCGATACGCCTCCCGCAACAGCACCGCAGGCGGCGAGCCTCGATTGGGAATCGTCTCGATGAACATTCCCAAATCGAATCACATCTCGACTGATTTGGGAATCCCCGTTACATGGATACAAACTGCAAACTACTCTCCGCCCATCCGCCCGAAAGGATTCGTCTTTCAGGTCAAACCAAGCGCAAACTTCGGTTTAGCGAACGGTGAATGGCGAATGGCGAATAGAGCAGCCTACCTATTCGCCACTCGCTACTCCCCATTCGCGCCGTTGCTCTCCGCCTCTTCCGTGATGTGCTCGACCGAGACGACGTGCTCGTCCTCGGCGGTATCGAACACGATCACACCCTGGGTCGAGCGGCCGGCGATGCGGATGCCTTCGACAGGACAGCGGATCAGCTGGCCCTTGTCGGTGACAAGCATGATCTGGTCGGCTTCTTCCACCGGGAAGGACGCCACAAGGTTGCCGTTGCGGTTGTTGACGCTCATGGCGACGATGCCTTTGCCGCCGCGGCCGGTGGTGCGGTACTCGTAGGACGAGGTCCGCTTGCCGAAGCCGTTGACGGACACCGTCAACACCACCTGCTCATGCGCGGACATCTCGATGTAGCGTTCCTGGGCGAGCTGGAAGCTGCCGGAGGTCTCCTCGGCCTCGGCATCCGCGGCGGGTTCCTCGGCCGCAGCCTCGCCCACCACCGCGCGGCGCATCTTCAGGTACGCCGAGCGTTCGTCCGAGGTGGTCTCGACATGGCGCAGGATCGCCAGCGAAATCACCTTGTCGCCGTCCGCAAGCGCAATACCGCGCACGCCCATCGAGGTGCGCCCGGTGAACACGCGCACGTCGGTGACGGGGAAGCGGATGCACTGGCCGCCGGCGCCGGTGAGCAGCACGTCGTCGCGTTCGGTGCAGATCTGCACGTCGACGATCGCTTCATTGTCGTCGAGCTTCATGGCGATGATGCCGGAGCGGCGGACGTCGACGAAGTCGGACAGCTTGTTGCGCCGGACATTGCCGCCGGTGGTCGCGAACATCACGTCGAGCTGGCCCCAGGTCGATTCATCCTCCGGCAGCGGCATGATGGTGGTGATGCGCTCGCCCTGCTCCAGCGGCAGGATGTTGATCAGCGCCTTGCCGCGCGCGTTCGGCGCGGCCATCGGCAGGCGCCAGACCTTCACCTTGTAGACCTGGCCACGCGACGAGAAGAACAGCATGGGCGTGTGCGTGGAGGCGACGAACAGGCGGCTGACAAAATCCTCGTCGCGGGTCTGCATGCCGGCGCGGCCCTTGCCGCCGCGGCGCTGGGCCCGATAAGCCGACAGAGGCACGCGCTTGACGTAACCGGCGTGCGAGACGGTGACGACCATTTCCTCGCGCTGGATCAGGTCCTCGTCCTCGACCTCGCCCTCCTGCTCGATGATCACGGTGCGGCGCGGGGTGGCGAACTCGGCCTTCACCTCGGCGAGTTCGGTCTTGACGATGTCCAGCACGCGGGCGCGCGAGCGCAGGATGTCGAGATAATCGCCGATCTCGCTGGCGAGCTTGTCGAGTTCTTCGCGGATTTCGTCGCGGCCGAGCGCGGTGAGGCGCTGAAGACGCAGGTCGAGAATGGCCCTGGCCTGCTCCATCGACAGCCGGATGGTGCCGTCATCGCTGATGCGGTGGCGAGGATCGTCGATCAACGTCAGCATATCCTCGACGTCCCGTGCCGCCCAGTCGCGCGACATCAGGGCGTCGCGCGCGGTGGTCGGGTCGGGTGAGGTACGAATGACGCGAATGATCTCGTCGATATTGGCAACGGCGATGGCGAGACCGACCAAAATATGCGCGCGGTCGCGCGCCTTGCCCAACAAGAACTTGGTCCGCCGCGTGACGACCCGCTCACGGAAGTCGACGAAGATGGCGAGCAAGTCTTTCAGATGCATGATCCGCGGCCGACCACTGTCGAGCGCCACCATATTGACACCGAAGCTCGTCTGCAGCGGCGTGAACCTGTAGAGCTGGTTCAGCACCACATCGGGCACGGCGTCGCGCTTCAGCTCGATGACGACGCGGAAGCCGTCGCGGTCGGATTCATCGCGCAGATCGGCGATGCCCTCGATCTTCTTCTCCTTGACCAGTTCGGCGATGCGCTCGACCATCGTCGCCTTGTTCACCTGGTACGGAATCTCGGTGATGATGAGCGCCTCGCGCTCCTTGCGGATGGTGTCGATCGTGACCTTGCCGCGCATCACGACCGAGCCACGGCCCAGATGGTAGCCGGCGCGGATGCCCGCCCGTCCGAGAATGATGCCGCCGGTTGGAAAATCCGGTCCGGGAACGATGTTGATCAGCTCGTCGATGGTGAGCGCGGGATTGTCGATCAGCGCCACGCAGGCATCGATGACTTCGCCAAGATTGTGCGGCGGAATGTTCGTGGCCATGCCGACGGCGATGCCGCCGGCGCCGTTGACCAGGAGATTGGGGAATTTGGCCGGAAGAACCGACGGCTCTGTCTCGTTGTTGTCGTAGTTCGGCTGGAAATCGACGGTGTCCTTGTCGATATCGGCCAGCAGGGCCAGCGCCGACTTGGTCAGTCGCGCTTCGGTATAACGATAAGCGGCAGGCGGATCGCCATCGACCGAGCCGAAATTGCCCTGACCGTCGATCAACGGCACGCGCATCGAGAAGTCCTGCGCCATGCGGACCATGGCGTCGTAGATCGATTGGTCGCCGTGCGGATGATACTTACCGATGACGTCGCCGACCACGCGGGCGGACTTCACGTACTTCTTGTCGGGCGTGTGGCCCTGCTCGTGCATCGAGTACAGGATGCGGCGGTGCACCGGCTTCAGTCCGTCGCGGGCATCAGGCAACGCACGCGCCACGATCACGCTCATGGCGTAATCGAGGTAGGACTTCTTCATCTCCTCGAAGATCGAGACGGGGCGAATGTCCGAGGGTTGCGCCGGCTGGTCGCCGGGCTTGTTGTCGTCGTCAGCCAAGGGGGAATCCGGTGAGTTTTTATCTGGGAATCATATAGCGCATCGGGCCCCTGATAACCACCCTTGCGGGCTCTCGGGAAGTCCTTTTTCCGCTTATTTTTCCAATAACTTAGGGCCTTACGAGCAGCGCTTGGGAAGGGCCCGGAACAGGCTTTCCAAAACCGCCTGTAACACGTGGAAAACTGTGCGGCGAGTGAGCCCGTTTGCCGTGACGTAATCCGAGCTCAACCCAAACATGAAGCGGGCCCGGAAATCCCGAGCCCTTCCTGCCGACTAGCAAGATTTGCTGACACGACGTGTGAAGCGCCGCCCCATCCAGCCGGCGCGTCCTCGTCGTGCGATCCGCGTTCTCAGAACGGGATATCGTCGTCCATGTCGCTGTTGCGGCCACCGCCGGCGGCGGCAACGGGACGGCGCGGCGCGCTGCTGACGGGACCAGAGGAGCCGAAATCGCCGCCCGGCTCGTCGCCGAAGTTGCCGCCTGCCCCGCCGCTACGGCCATCGAGCATCGTGAGGGTCGAGTTGAAGCCCTGAAGCACCACCTCGGTGGAGTACTTCTCCACACCGCTCTGGTCGGTCCATTTGCGGGTCTGGAGCGCGCCCTCGATGTAAATCTTGGCGCCCTTCTTCAGATACTGCTCGGCAACCTTGCAGAGCCCTTCATTGAAGATCACGACGCGGTGCCATTCGGTCTTTTCCTTACGCTCGCCGGTCGCCTTGTCGCGCCAGGTCTCCGAGGTGGCAATGCTCAAATTCGCAATCGGCCGCCCGTCCTGGGTGCGGCGGATTTCCGGATCCTTGCCGAGATTTCCAACCAGAATGACCTTGTTGACGCTTCCCGCCATCTCCGCTCTCCACTCCGAATGCCACTGAATCTCACAAGGCCGGGCCGCGCGCCCGCGGTCCTCGGCCCCCTGTTGCCGACCCTATACGCTTGCGAGGGCCGATCAGGCCGTTACGCCTCAGGTTATCCCCAAATATAGCATTGACCTGAATTTTGTTCCAGATTTGTTCTTAGGAAGTCCTGCCGCTGAATCTGCGGGCGGGACGCACAAATGCGCAGCGAAAATGCAAGGTGCCCGGTGGAACCTTTTTGGGTTCCCGCAAAGCAGGAAAACTACTTAACATTCATCAAGTTAGAGGCGCCTCCATTGCCCCGCGAGTGTTGCATTTCGGAGACGGACTCTGCCCATTGCTTGGGCTACGGTTGCCTTGGACTTAATTCATATGGGCGTCACGCCTGATCAGCCGCTTCGGGGATAACAAGAAGCGGACGAACCTGGGGAGACTGGCAATGAATAAGCTTTTATTTGGTGCAATCGGTGCAGTGGCGTTGGGCCTGTCGGCTCCCGCAAGCGCGGCGGATATGGCGGCGCGTCCCTACACGAAGGCTCCGGCGCCGATGGTCGCGACCATCTATGACTGGAGCGGCTTCTACATCGGCATCAACGGCGGCGGCGGGTCGAGCCACAAGTGCTGGGACTTCGTTGCGCCGGTGACCGGCGTTCTGGTAGGCGAAGGCTGTCACAACGCGACAGGCGGCACTGTCGGCGGCCAGATCGGCTATCGCTGGCAGTCGGCTAACTGGGTGTTCGGCCTCGAAGGCCAAGGCAACTGGGCCGACTTCCGGGGCGACAACGTGAGCACCCTCTTCCCTGGTAGCGCACTGGTCACCGGTGATCGCAACCGTTCTCGCATCGATTCTTTCGGCCTGATCACTGGTCAGGTTGGTTACGCCTGGAACAACGTGCTGTGAAGGGCGGCGGCGCCGTGGTCGGTGACAAGTACGACGTCTATGCCGCCGCAGGTACGCCCGGCGCGGGCGCGCTGCTGGCTTCGGCACGTGAAACTCGCTGGGGCGGGGCGGTCGGTGCCGGTCTGGAATTCGGCTTCGCGCCGAACTGGTCGGTGGGCGTTGAGTACGATCACATCTTCCTGGGCCATCGCACGATCGGCTTCACCACGCCCGCGGGCGTGGCGTTCGGGAGCGATCGAATCGGCCAGGACGTCGATATCGGCCTCATCCGGGTGAACTACCGCTGGGGCGGCCCGTTGATCGCAAGATACTGATATCCGTCTGATATCACTGGGAGATCAAAGGCCGGCCTCGCGCCGGCCTTTTTGCTGCGCACAGGCGGGACAATAGGCCAGTCACTGCTACCTTTCAAGCTAGCTGTGGCTTTTCGGGTACACAACTTGCGGCTTCACTGGTGTAGATACGACATCAGTTGGACCACAGCGTCCGATGTCTTTCCGCTCGCGGAAGGCAACAACAGAAACTGGGACTGGGATTAGGTTGAAATGAAGAAGGTTTTGTTGGCTTCGGCCTGTTTGTTCGCTCTCGCCGCCCCCGCTTCGGCGGCCGATCTCGCGGCGCGCCCCTACACTAAGGCTCCGGTGGCTGTGGCCTCGGTCTACAACTGGACCGGCTTCTACCTCGGTATCGTCGGAGGCGGCGCCTGGGAAAACGGTTCGGGCGACCCGAAGATGAAGGGCGGCTTCGTCGGCGGCACCGCCGGTTACAACTGGCAGACCGGCAATGTCGTGTTCGGCCTCGAGGCTGATGGCGCCTGGGCTGACGTCAGCGCTTCGGCGACTGGCGCCACCGTTGTCCCCGGCTTCGGTGTTGTTACCGCGACGGCGAGCTCGAAGACCGATGCGATGGGCACCGTGCGCGGCCGCATCGGCTACGCCGTCAATCAGGTCCTGTTCTACGGCACCGGCGGCTACGCCTGGATCGACAACAAGATCACCCTCTCCGCACTCGGCGTGACCGCGTCGGACAGCAAGTGGCACTCCGGCTGGACCGTTGGTGCCGGCGTCGAAGCGTTCTTCGCGCCGCAGTGGTCGGTCAAGGGCGAGTACCTCTATCGCAGCCTCGGCGGCGAGACCTATTTCTCGGGCGCCCTGCCCACCGGCACGCTCAACTTCCACACCGTGCAGGTCGGCGTGAACTATCACTTCAACGGCCCGATCGTCGCGAAGTACTGATCTTCGTCTCCGACGCTATCGCGTTACGAAAGGCCGGCCTCGCGCCGGCCTTTTTGTTTTGACGGCACGTTCCCGCGCCGTTCCGCAAGCCCCTCCTGCTGCCAGATGCCGCCAGCGCACCAACAATCCGTTGACGATTCGCAACTCGCACTGGAAATCCGTCCCCGTTCTTCCTACGTTCGCTGACATACCCATCGGCGCCGATCCCGGTTCCGGGCGAAGCGCGCCTTTTACGTTGGCGCGATCGCGCGCCTTTGGGATTCCTTGAGGACCACCAGGATGGATGAAGTGATCAAGGCGAAGCGCCAACAGCCGAACGCGGGCTCCAGCCTGCGCGCAATTACGATCCGTGGCGCGCGCGAGCACAACCTCAAGAACGTCGACGTCGAGATTCCCCGCGACAAGCTCGTGGTGTTCACCGGGCTGTCCGGCTCCGGCAAATCCTCACTCGCGTTCGACACGATCTATGCCGAGGGCCAGCGCCGCTACGTCGAGTCGCTTTCGGCCTATGCGCGTCAGTTCCTGGAGATGATGCAGAAGCCGGACGTCGACCAGATCGACGGCCTGTCGCCGGCGATCTCGATTGAGCAGAAGACGACGTCGAAGAACCCGCGCTCCACCGTCGGCACGGTCACCGAGATCTACGACTACATGCGCCTGTTGTGGGCGCGCGTCGGCGTGCCCTATTCGCCGGCCACGGGCCTGCCGATCGAGAGCCAGACGGTGTCGCAAATGGTCGACCGCGTGCTGGCGCTGCCCGAGAGCACCCGCCTTTATCTGCTCGCCCCGGTCGTGCGCGGCCGCAAGGGCGAGTACAGGAAGGAGCTCGCCGAATGGCTCAAGAAGGGCTTTCAGCGCGTCAAGATCGACGGCACCTTCCATGAGCTCGCGGAGGCGCCGACGCTCGACAAGAAATTCCCGCACGACATCGACGTCGTCGTCGACCGCATCGTGGTGCGGCCCGATATCGGCCAGCGCCTTGCCGAAAGCTTTGAGACCGCGCTGAAGCTCGCCGAGGGCCTGGCGGTGGTGGAATTCGCCGACGCGCCGGCGGCGGCGCCTGCCGAAGAGAAAAAGAAGACCGCGAAGATCCACGACAAGAGCGGACCCGAGCGCATCCTGTTCTCGGAAAAGTTCGCCTGCCCGGTTTCCGGCTTCACCATTCCGGAGATCGAGCCCAGACTCTTTTCCTTCAACAATCCCTATGGCGCCTGTCCCGCCTGCGGCGGCCTCGGCGTCGAGCAGCATGTCGACGAGGATCTCGTCATCCCGGACAAGGACGTGACTTTGCGCAAGGGCGCGATCGCGCCCTGGGCCAAATCGTCATCGCCCTACTATGTGCAGACGCTGACCGCGCTCGGCAAGCACTACAAGTTCACGCTCGACACCAAGTGGAAGGATCTCGCGAAGAAGACGAAAGACGCGATCCTCTATGGCTCCGGCGAGGACGAGATCAAGTTCTCCTACGAGGACGGCGTCCGCTCCTACGATACCAAAAAGCCGTTCGAGGGCGTCATCACCAACATCAACCGCCGCTATCGCGAGACTGAGAGCGAGTGGGCGCGCGAGGAGCTGGCCAAGTATTTCCATGACGTGCCCTGCGAAGCCTGCAAGGGCTTTCGGCTGAAGCCCGAGGCGCTCTGCGTCAAGATCGGCGGCAAGCATATCGGTGATATCTCGGAGCTCTCAGTCAAGGGCGCCGGCGCGTGGTTCGAGACCGTGCCGGAGGCGCTGAACGCGCAGCAGAACGAGATCGCCGGCCGCATCCTCAAGGAGATACGCGAGCGACTCTCGTTCCTGCTCGACGTCGGCCTCAACTACCTGACCCTGTCGCGCTCCTCGGGCACGCTGAGTGGCGGCGAGAGCCAGCGCATTCGCCTGGCCTCGCAGATCGGCTCTGGCCTGACAGGCGTGCTCTACGTGCTGGACGAACCCTCGATCGGCCTGCACCAGCGCGACAACGCCCGCCTGCTCGATACGCTGAAGCGATTGCGCGACCTCGGCAACACCGTGATCGTGGTCGAGCATGACGAGGACGCGATCCGTTTGGCTGACTACGTCCTCGACATCGGCCCCGGCGCCGGCATGCATGGCGGCCACATCATCGCCGAGGGCACGCCCGCCGAGATCATGCGCAATCCGAAATCGCTGACCGGCAAATATCTCACCGGCGAACTCGAGGTCGAGGTGCCGGATCGGCGCCCGCCGAACCATCGCCGCACCATCAAGGTGGTGAACGCGCGCGGCAATAATCTCAAGAATGTCACCGCCGAGATTCCGCTCGGCCTGTTCACCTGCGTCACCGGCGTCTCCGGCGGCGGCAAGTCGACGCTGCTCATCGACACCGTCTACAAGGCGATCGCCCGCAAGCTCAACAATGCAAGCGAGGGCGCCGCGCCGCATGACCGCATCGAGGGCCTCGAGCACATCGACAAGATCATCGACATCGACCAGTCGCCGATCGGCCGCACCCCGCGCTCGAATCCTGCGACCTATACCGGCGCCTTCACGCCGATCCGCGAGTGGTTTGCAGGCCTGCCCGAATCCAAGGCGCGCGGATACGAGCCAGGCCGCTTCTCCTTCAACGTCAAGGGCGGCCGCTGCGAGGCCTGCCAGGGCGACGGCGTCATCAAGATTGAGATGCACTTTTTGCCGGACGTCTACGTCACCTGCGACGTCTGCAAGGGCAAGCGCTACAACCGCGAGACGCTGGAGGTGCTGTTCAAGGGCAAGAGCATCGCCGATGTGCTCGACATGACCGTCGAGGAAGCCGCCGACTTCTTCAAGGCGGTGCCGCGCGTGCGCGAGACCTTCCAGACCCTGCACCGCGTCGGGCTCGACTACATCCATGTCGGCCAGCAGGCCACCACGCTGTCCGGCGGCGAAGCCCAGCGCGTCAAGCTGGCAAAGGAACTGTCAAAGCGCGCCACCGGCCGCACGCTCTACATCCTGGACGAACCGACCACCGGCCTGCACTTCCATGACGTCAAGAAGCTGCTGGAGGTGCTGCACGAGCTGGTCGCGCAGGGCAACACCGTCGTCGTCATCGAGCACAATCTCGAAGTCATCAAGACGGCAGACTGGGTGATCGACCTCGGCCCCGAAGGCGGCGACGGCGGCGGCGAGATCGTCGCCTGGGGCCCGCCGGAAGACATCGCGAAGGCACCGCGCAGCTATACGGGCAAGTTTCTGGAGCCGGTGCTGAAGAAGGCGCGGAAGCCGAAGCGGGGGCGTGCGGCGAGCGAGGCGGCGGAGTAGGATCGCTCCGCCTCGTCCCGGAGGGCTTTCGGAGAACATGCGAGTGAGCGTCCGCGATGCCCAGCCGAACCTACACGCTCTTTCGCAGCGCCATCCTTGCCGAGCAGCAGGTGACCTGCATCTATGAGAGTCGCTATCGCGAGCTCTGCCCGCATATCATCGGGACCAACAAAAGCGGTGAGGAAGCCGTGCTGGCCTGGCAATTTGGCGGTGAGAGCAGCGGTCCACTGCCACAATGGCGATGCCTGAAGCTGGCCAATGTCAGTGATGCCCGCGCGCGCGTTGGCCGCTGGCACGAGGGCGGCTCTCACCGAACTACTCAGACCTGCGTCAGCAACATCGATCTCGACATCAATGTTCACGTGCGCAAGTTGCGGTGAGCCGCGCCCCTCCGGCGCGTGATCTGACGCGCTACAAGGGGCGAGATCGGAAGCGGACCTCGTCAATCACCACATAACGCCCGAACAGTTGCTGGCCGAACTGGTCCACGGCCTCTAGCAAGCGCGCCCTCACAAATTGCCCATTTTCCGGATCGATGCGCAGCAGTACCAGGCCCGGAACGGCTTGCCCGCGACGGAAAACAAGCTCGCCGAAATCTTTGTCGACCGTAAAAAGAAGGCGCTTCCCGGGATGCCAATGCGATGACTTCCACATCACTCAGGCTGGCAGCAAACTCGGCGATATAAAGCACGTCGTGGCCAGCGCTGCGCAGCTCTCGAACCAGAGATACTGTGACGCACTCGTCCGCCAGCCAGCGCACGCGTCAACGATAAATGATATCTTCGTCGGCCAAATAGTCGGCCGCAAAGGCCTGTGCAGCACGAACGTCTTCCGGCGTGAGCCGCGGGTGCTCCGAGATGACGGCTTCGGTTGTCATACCGGCGCCGAGCCCGCGCAGCACCAGCTCAACCGGTACACGCGTCCCGCGGATCACAGGCTTGCCGTCCATGATCGCCGGGTTGATTTCAATCCGCTCGTGCCGCATGGCTGTCCTCGAAGGCTGTCGGACGATAGGATAATCAAGCTCGTCTGTCAGTGGGTCTCAAATTCCCCCTTTTATGCCCTACTCCCTCGCCATCTTCGACCTCGACGGCACGCTGGCCGACAGCTTCCCGTGGTTCCTGCGCACCATCAACGGCGTCGCCGACCGCTTCGGCTTCCGCCGTGTCGTGGATGAGGATGTCGAGGGGCTGCGGCATGCCTCGACCCGCGAGATCCTCAACCAGCTCGAGGTGCCCTTGTGGAAGCTGCCGGCGATCGCGCAGCATGCGCGGCGACTGAAGGCTGGGGCTGCGGCCGAGATCTCTCTGTTTGTCGGCGTCGAGACGATGCTGCGCGAACTCGCCGAGCACGGCGTGCAATTGGCACTGGTGACGTCCGACAGCGAGGCCAATGCACGCGAAAAACTCGGCGATGCAGCGGCTCTGTTCTCGCATTTCGACTGCGCCGCCTCGGTGTTCGGTAAGCCAGCGAAATTCCGCCGCGTGATCCGGCGCGCCGGCGTGGCCCCGGCAGAGGTCATCGCGATCGGCGACGAGGTCCGCGACATCGAGGCGGCGCGGGCTGTCGGCATTGCCTGCGGCGCTGTCAGTTGGGGCTATGCCGCACCGGCGGCGTTGCAGGCGCTTGCGCCTGATCACATGTTCACGCAGATGGATGAGATTGCGGACATCGTTTGCCGGATTCCGCAAGGCCTGATCCGCAATCGACACGCCCGGCCCAGGGAGACGGTGATGACACTCACGGACACAGCTCGCCTCAAACTCCTGGAGCCGCCAGTCGGTAAGGTGCGCGTGGTGCTGGACACTGATACTTACAACGAGATCGACGATCAGTTTGCGCTCGTCCAGATGCTGCTGTCGAAGGACCGCTTCGACGTCGAAGCGATCTATGCCGCACCGTTTTTCAACACACGCGCGGACGGTCCCGGCCACGGCATGGAGCTGAGCTATCAGGAAATCCTGCGTCTGCTGGAGCGGCTGAATATCGCAGCCGAAGGCCTGGTACATCGCGGCGTCACCGACTATGTTGGCCGCGGCAAGACGGCGCAGGCTGCACCCGCCGTAGACGACCTCGTCGCCCGCGCGCGCGCAGGCTCCCCTGACAATCCGCTCTACGTCGTTGCCATCGGCGCCATCAGCAACGTCGCCTCGGCGCTTCTCAAGGCCCCCGACATCATCGACCGCACCGTGGTGGTCTGGCTTGGCGGCCATGCGCTCGAATGGCCGCACACGATCGAGTTCAATCTCAAGCAGGACGTCGGCGGCGCGCAAGTGCTGCTCGACAGCGGCGTGCCGCTCGTTCTCGTGCCGTGCAAGGGCGTCACCTCGCACCTTCACAGCACGGTGCCGGAGATCGAGCGCTACGTCGAACCGCACGGCAGCATCGGCGCGTTCCTCGCTCAGAGATTCAAGGAGTATTCATCCGATCATCTGGGTTGGGCGAAGGAAATCTGGGACATGGCACCCGTCGGCTGGCTCCTCAATCCCGATTGGGCGCCGAGCGTCATCATTCCGGCCCCGATCGTGACCGAGCAGATGACGTGGAGCATCGATCGCAGACGGCACGCGATCCGCTACGTGACCTACGTGGATCGCAACCCGATCCTGAAGGACTTTTTCCTGAAGCTGAAGGCGTTTGCCGGATCGAAATAGGCTGAATGCGGTCGCCCGGATGAGCGCAGCGATATCCGGGGCGTCAGCGTACGAAACGGCTCCCGCATGTCGCTTCGCTCATGCGGGCTACGGGAAAATAATGCCCTACTCCGTCCGCCGCAAGAACGCCCCGAACGCGCGCGGGCCGTCGCCGGTCTTGACCTCGCCCACGACCTTCAGCTCGACCGCATCGATGATATCAAGCGTGTTGCTCTCCCAATTGGCCACGATGATGCGCTTGCCGTCCGCGGTCGCGGCGATCCCTTCGGGATAGTCGCCGACGGTGATGCGCTTCACCGGCTTCAATGTCGCGAGATCGAACACGCTGACGGTGCCGCCATATTGGTCGGTGACGAAGCCGCGGCCTTGCGCCAGCGCCACGGCATAGGGGCGCATGCCGACCGCCACGCGACCGATCTCGCGCGCCTCGGCGATGTCGATCACGGAGACGTCGTTGGAGCCGACATTGGCGGTGTAGGCGCGCCCGCCTTCGGCATCGATGGTGACGCCGAACGGACGCGTGCCGACCTTGATCGTCGCAGTCCGCTCGCGCGTCGCGGTGTCCACCACCGAGACGCTGTCGTCGTCGCGGTCGGCCGACAGCAGCAGCCGGCCGTCCGGCGTCACCGCGAGCCCCGACGGCGAGGCGCCGACCGCGATGCTGGCTGTGACGCTGCGCGTCGCCGCATCGATCACCCGCACCGCCGCCGCATACCAGTCCGCGACATAGATCGTCCTGCCATCCGGGGCGACGGCAATGCCGAGCGGCCCGCCGCCGACCTCGATCCGGCCGACGACCTGCCGCTGCGCGGCATCGACCACCGTCACGGACTTGGCGTCAGGGCTCGTCACATAGGCAAAGCGGCCGTCCGCGGTGACGGCCACGCCGGCCGGTTTGCCGCCGATCGGAACCGTCGCGACCGCGCGCAAGGTGGCGAGGTCCACGACCATCAGGTCGTCGCTGAGCTGGTTGGTGACGAACGCTTCTTCGGCGGACGCGTGCGCGATGCTGGCGGCGAGCGCCGCCAGAACCAGGATCCGCACGGTCAGCTTCCACTCTCGATCTTCTTCTTCAGCGCCTCGAGGCCGGCCTGATAAAGTCCCTTCACCGCCTTGACCGCAGCCTCGTCGCTCAGCTCCGGCGGCGGATCGTTGTTGGGAAAGCCACGGTAGAACGCGCCGGCCCATTCCAGCGTCGAGCCCTTGCCGTCGGCGCTCGGCGCCACCGTGAGCGTGGAGGAATAATTGGTGACCGGCAACGCCTTCACGTCGACGGCGGTGATCCGGTAGGAATAGGTCATTGCGGTGGCGTCGAACTTGTAGAGCTCCTCGTCGACGGTCGCGCCTCCCGTCAACGTCAGCCGCCGCGTGGCGCCGATCTCATTGCCTTTCTCGCCTTCGGTCTTGGTGACGGGCGGAAGCCAGTTGATGTCCTGGAAATTGCCGATCGCCGCCCACACCTTGGCCGGGGCTGCGTTGATCTCGATGGATTCCCGCACCTTCTGCCGGGTCGGCCCGTGCGCCCACGCCGCTGTCAACGCCATCCCAGCCACCGCCAGCGCCGCCACCCCGGCGATCGCCGTTCCGATCGTCATCCTCATATCGTGTCCTCACCCTTGAATCTGCGCGACTTGAGGCGCGCTGCGATCATCGTAGCGCATTTTGGGGCCGAGGGGAGACCGGTTCGTGGCGCCGTTGCGGCGGAACGATTGCGCGACCCACAATCTGTTGCGCTGCCCGGCGGGCGAAATACCCCACGTGAAGGTCAACGACATCAGGCAAAAAGAATTCTCTTTATCAGAACTTCGGATTATCGTATAGGAGGCCATCCCAACCCGGCCGAGGGGCGCATCGCGATCGTCACGACACGCGGGATGGGACGTGGTGGACGCGGGCGGCGTCGGCGCGAAGGTGGTTTGCAGGGCGGGTGACTCCGTGAGCGAACACGACCGGTGCTGTCAGCGTACGGCAAAATCGTGTGGTCCTGGCGCCCGGAGTCTGTGCGCCAAGTCTTGCGGTGATGTGTGTGCCCGACCGGGTCCGCACGTCAGCCATCCGCAAGGCGACGGGGGCAATAGTGCATCGCTCCCCGGGGAGATCACGACATAAGCCGTAAAGCCACTGCGCAGGGAGAATATACATGCCAAAAACAAAGGTAATTCAATAGGATGAGGCTGTTGTGTCCTCGTCTGTGTCCCGATCCGCGTTGGCGTCTTAGCCCGAAAAATATTGACGCCTGGCGCGCAGGCACCGCCGCATTCTGTAAACTCCTTGGTAATCTGGGGATGAACAATCAGCGCACCTCGCGCCGCGCGCGAACCTTCGTCTAAGATCGAGCGATGGATACCGCACTCTTCCTTACGCTCTTTCTATTCGCGGTCCAGATCGCTGCTGGGGTGGCCCCTCTGATATGGCCAAACCCGGAGCATGCTTGGATTGCTAGATCAATCTTTTGGTCGTCGGGACTCTTTGCGGTCGTTTGCATGGTCATATGGGCGCAGCCGATGTCATTTGTTTCGCCAAATTATCTCATCGCTTTTGGTCTAGTGATCGCTGCCAGCGGATTCGTTTGGCAGCAAACAAAACTTGCAAGCAAGCCTGACATCCCGGGGCTAGCGGTGGAGGTAGCGCCGACGCTACTTTGCAGCCTTGCAGTTCCATGACGATGCAAAAGTTGTAATTCAAAACCTGACGGCAGCTCGTTCCGCTACCGGGCGCGACTTGGCCAGATATCTCGTCGTTGTCCTCTCGGGTTTGGGAGACCAAAGCGATAGGGCAAAATCCTACATTGATGCGGACCGAAAACGCAGTTCGCCTGTGCTCACCGACGAAAATCAAAGCACAATTTACTATAACTTGCCCTTTACGAAGAGTGAAACGGTCATTCTATTGCAGTGTGTGATCCGCGTTCTCTAGCACGATTTCGAACGTTGGCAGCTCTTGCTTCTCTCTTGGTGCTCGCTCCAATCGCCACCGGATTGGCTGCCGACTTAATCGGCCAAGCCAGCATCATCGACGGCGACACGCTCGAAATTCACGGCACGCGCATTCGCCTCTGGGGCATTGACTCGCCCGAGAGCAGCCAGCTCTGCCGGAGAGCGGACAGCTTGCAGTATCGCTGCGGCACAAAATCCGCGAACGATCTCGACGCCTTCATCGGGAGACGGCCGGTCTCATGCATTCCGATCTCGATGGATCAATACGGACGGACCGTCGCGATCTGTACAGTGGGCGATGCCGACCTCGGGGAATGGCTGGTCCGCAGCGGCCTTGCGCTCGACTGGCCGCAGTATTCCAAAGGCAAGTACGCTGCGGCCCAGCGCGATGCCGAGCATGCCGGACGCGGGATGTGGGGCGGCAGCTACCTCGAGCCGTGGCTGTATCGTGCGTGCGTCCGAGCAGGCGGCGCGCCTGGCGGCTGTTCGGATGATGCGAATGCGCATCCCTGATTGGCGGGATAAGAAAAGGGGCAATCGTTGGGTTACCCCTTAATAGCAGTCGCGCGGCCTGTCGTTTGTTCGCGAGTATCGGCATCATGCAGGCACTGATCGCCGAGAGCTACGACAATGGCGAACAACCACCTCGTGCAGCCACCGCCCGTCCTTCAGCAGGGCAAAGACAACCGGAAAATCGACATCTGGGCCGCAGCTCTTCTGCTGGTGCCAATCGCGGCTGCGATCGTTCTTGGCGGTGGAACGCGCATCTCTGACGGCTTCGAACCGTTCACGAAATCGGCGAATGAGCGCGTCTCTGAATGCTTCGAAGATGTTAACGGCATCGCATCCGTTTCGGACGAGCTGAAGAACGCTCTGGCGTCGCTGAGCCAGAACGTGCAGGGCGCGCAGAAGCCGCAGGTTCAGGCTGAAGGCAATGATTGACCTGATCGAGGCGCATTTCTTCGGCGTCGTTGAGCGCACGCTCATGACGCCGCGAGAGATCGCCGAGAACGACGAACCATCGTCGTGACACATTGGGCTCGAAAGCGCTCGGCCGCCAGCTCGGCCTTGCGCCACTCAGCGGCCGCCGCCGTTCAGCCGCCAGCGTCTTTTGCGCCGTAAACTCCCGGATGATCTTATCGATCTCGGCGGGCGGCCGGGATTTCGAAGCGCGCTATTTCATGATTGGGTGATGAGATGCTGCAAGGCGCCTCCGTGCACGAGCCTGATGCCGCCCCGAGCGCGCTGTCACGCATCGGGAGGCGATTTGGGAGTTGGCCGGCAATCGTCTTTGCCTTGCTCTCGCTTTCCTTCGGATCGGCCATCATCGTTGTCAATCCGCCACTACGCGGGCCGGACGAGATATCGCATTTTCTGCGTATTTATTCGTACACACGAGGCGAGCCTCTGCCCGTCACCGAGATCAATGGCCGCAGGGGAATCTTTGTGGAGCCCGTGCTCTACCAACGGCTACATTTCTTCAAGGACTCAGGGGAACGGTTCGCCAGGTATAGAGATGTGGGATTCCGCTACGGCCAGGTCATGGCCGAGTATCATAACATCATCGGCGCGAGAGATGATGGGGCCGCACAAACGCCTGTGTTCGCGCCGTTTGCCGGCACAGAGGGCTACAGTCCGGTCGCCTATGCTCCTTATATACTGGCGGCAGCTATCGGACGTCTGCTCAGCCTCGATTTACCCGAACTGCTGTTCCTGATGCGCTTCCTCGGCCTGGTCGTTTTCACGGCGCTAACAGCCTACGCCATCGCGGTCACTCCGGCCCTCCCATGGGCGTTCGTGTTGATCGCGATGCTGCCGGCATCGCTCTATAACCGCGTTGTTCTTAGTGCGGACGGTGCGGCGCTCAGCTATGCGCTGGTGATCACCGCGCTCTGTTTCAGAGCCGCATTGAATCCCTCTGGCGGGCGAGTCTGGGAGCGCTCGCTATGGATGACGCTATGTGTACTCGCCAAACAGCCGCAGATTGTTTTCGTACTGTTGGAGTTGATGTCAGGCCGGCTTAGAGAGCTCCTTGGCCGGTGGAAGAGCATTGCGATCGTGGTACTGCCGGGCGTTATCCTCTCGCCGCTGTGGGTGATCGGAGTCTCAGCGGATGTAGCGGCGTGGCGTGTCCGCGAGGGACACGACTATCCAGTAGAGCAGTTTGATCCGTTGTGGAAACTCGCTTATATGTGGGAGCATCCATTTCATTTCCCGCTGGCGACATGGACGGCTCTGCGCGAATGGGGCGCCCCGCTGTGGCCGGAACTCATTGGCATCCTGGGCTGGCAGGACATTGTGCTTCGGCCCTGGACTTATATCGTGCTCACGGCCCTCCTCCTGCTTGTCCCGCTGCAAAAACTGGCGCTGGGTGGAACGCGTGCGCGCGTGGCGATCGTGACAGGCTTTGCCGTCCTCAGCTACTTTGTGTTGGTTTATCTGATTTTTTTCCTCACCTACACGCCTGTCGCTTCGCCCCATGTCTTGGGCGTTCAAGGACGTTACTTCGTCATCGCCCTGCCCGTGGCTGCGATCTTCATGGCCTCGCTGACCAACCTCGAATTACCGCGCGGCGTGCCCGCGCTGGTCGCGATTGCCGGCTCAATGATTGCGGGAGTGACGTCCGTGGACGCGGTGCTGAAAGCGCACTGGTGATGTGGGCCAGGGGGCGGACATGTGCAGCGCTCGTCCGTTAGGTCCGGGTCAAAAGCAGCGGTTCGGCGCTCGCATATGGCAGGTCCGGTTTACCCGCGACAGCGGACCTTTCCGCACCCACGACGCCCAGTAGCCCGGCGCCGATCGCGCCCCCGAGATTGACAATTTGCAACGGGCTGAGCGCGGCGCTTGGATACGCCGCATGCGGCCCCAAAAGATCACCTTCAAGGACATGCGCCAGATGGGCGTGCACGGCGTCTTGATCTATTGCGCCGACTACCACTGTAGCCATTTCGCGGCCCTGAGCGCCGACCGCTGGCCCGATGAGGCGAGGCTGTCGGACATCGAGCCGCGCTTCGTCTGCTCGGCGTGCGGCGGGCGCGGTGCTGACGTGCGGCCGGACTTTCATCGGAGCAACTCGCCTAGTTCGGCGATGAGTTACCGGAATAGGGCCAGGTGAGAGGGAAAACGCACGCGTGTGCGGCGCAAAAGTTTTTGCCGCCTCCCGTTGTCCGTAATCTTACGGACATTGTGCGTCCGCAATCTTTAGCATCTACTTCAGATTGATTTTATGACGATCCAGTTTTCAGTCGAGGTCCCCATGAGCGTTAAAGCCATGATGGCGACGATCCTCCAGAACCAACTGACGTTGCGCGGCGTGCATTCACTGACGCCATCTGACTACGAGCAGATTGTAGAGCGGCTGATCGAGCAGCTCAGAGAGCTGGAGCTTAGTTTGGCTGCACGAGAACTCGCTGATAAGCAGGAGCCGTAGCGCCCCGCAAATCATGATGGCCAGCGAAATTCCGCAGGCGAATGCTGGTCTGCGCGGCATGGCCTTTTCTGCCCACTAGGTCTGCTTGCGTGCAAGCAGTGCCGACCGGCTCCACGAAGTGAAATACGACGGCTATCGCCTCCGCCTGGAGCACGATGGTGCCCGCGTCCGCCTGATTACGCGCGGCGGTTACAATTGGACCCGCCGCTATCCCTGGATCGTCGAGGCTGCGCGCAAGATCAGGCAGAGACAATTCGTGCTCGATGGCGAGGCGGTCGTGCTCGGCGTCGATGGCGTCTCAGATTTCAACGCGCTGCACTCGCGCAAGCACGATCACGAAGTGCAGTTCTGCGCCTTCGATATCCTCGCCGAAGGCGGTGACGACCTCCGCATGCTCCCCTTGTCGATGCGGAAGGCGAACTTGGATCGCCTGCTGGCGCGCCGTACGCCCACGATGAAGGCCGCCTTGTTCTGAGAGGCGGATTGAGCACTCATAAGCACGTGTTTAAGAGCGAGCTTAAGAGCGATTGATGGGTCAGATTTCGGTGCTGACGGGGCCGGAACGCCGGCGGCGTTGGAGCGAGGATGAGCGGTGCCGGATCGTTGCGGAGGCCTTTGCGCCGGGATCGTGTGTGGCGCAGGTTGCGCGGGATCACGATATTTCAACGGGGCTGATTTACACCTGGCGGCGTCGGCTTCGCCAGGACCTTGCTGACCAGGGCTTTGTGGAAGCGGCGATGGAAGCGGAGCCGATCAAGGAAGCGGCACCGTCCGGTGAAGTGATCGTGGTGGAATTGACGGGGAGCGGACGGATCAGGATTTGCGGGTCGGCGCCGCCCTTGCTGGTGTCGGCGGTGTTGAAGGCGCTGCGATGATTCCGATCCCCTCTGGCGTGCGGGTATGGCTGGCGACGGGCCATACCGATATGCGGCGCGGCTTTCCGAGCCTGGCTTTGCAGGTGCAGGAGGTCTTGAAGCATGACCCACTGGGGGGTCATTTGTTTTGCTTCAGGGGGCGCCGTTCAGATCTGATAAAAATCATCTGGCACGATTCTCAGGGAGCGTGCCTGTTTACAAAAAGACTCGAAAGAGGAAGATTCATCTGGCCTTCGGCTGCCGGTGAAGCCGTGACGATCTCTCCGGCGCAGCTTTCTTACCTGCTATCTGGGATCGACTGGCGGAATCCTCAAGAAACTTTGCGTCCAACGCGAGTTGGATAGCATTCTGCGATTGAACCTACCGGGAAATCTGATTCACTGGCTTCATGAGTTTGAAGCCGGATGACCTTCCTTCGGATCTCGCCAGCGCCCAGGCGGCGCTGTTGATCGAACGTGAGGCGTTGCGGGCTGAACGCGACGCGCGGCTGAGGGTCGAGGTCGAACGCGATGCGGCCGCGGCGAAGGTCAGCCGGATACAGGCCGAAGCCATCAATTGGCAAGCCGAAGCGGCCAACGCGCGGGCGAAGCTGTCGGACAATGAGGCGCTGATCGCGCATCTCGAGCTGCGGATCGAGAAGCTCAAACGCGAACTGTACGGGCCGCGTTCCGAGCGCACGGCGCGGCTGATCGAGCAGTTGGAATTGGAACTTGAAGAACTCGTCACCACGGCGAGCGAGGATGAGCTCGCCGCGCAGGCCGCGGCGGCAAAGGCGCAGAGCGTACGCGCCTTCACGCGCAAGCGGCCGGTGCGCAAGCCATGGCCGGATGACATCGAACGCGAGCGCGTCGTCATTGAGGCTCCAACGAGCTGCGCCTGCTGCGGTGGATCGCGGCTGGCGAAGATCGGTGAGGATGTGACCAAGACGCTGGAGGAGATCCCGCGCTGCTTCAAGGTCATCGAGACGGTACGCGAGAAGTTCACCTGCCGCGATTGCGAGAAGATCAGCCAGCCGCCGGCGCCGTTCCATGCCACGCCGCGCGGCTTCATCGGCCCGCAATTGCTGGCGACGATCCTGTTCGACAAGTTCGGTATGCATATCCCGCTCAATCGCCAGAGTGCGCGCTTTAAGTGCGAGGGGATCGACTTGCCGTTGTCGACCCTGGCCGATCAGGTCGGTCACGGGACCTTCGCCGTGATGCCGCTCTTCCACCTGATCGAGCGCCATGTACTCGCGGCCGAGCGCCTGCATGGCGACGACACCACCATCCGCATCCTGGCCAAGAGCAAGTGCACAACCGGGCGGATCTGGACTTATGTGCGCGATGACCGGCCCTTCGCCGGGCCTGCGCCGCCGGCGGCGGTCTATTACGCCTCGAGCGACCGGCGAGGTGAGCACCCGCAGAAGCATCTGGCCGCCTTCGCCGGCATCCTGCAAGCGGATTGCTACAGCGGCTTCGAGCCGTTGTTCGATCCGCAAAAGAAAGCGATGCCGATCACACCGGCGTTTTGCCTGGCCCATGCGCGGCGGGGCTTCTTCGAGCTGGCCGACATCGAGAAAAACGCCCGGGAAGGCCAGAAGGGCAAACCCATCTCCCCGATCGCACTGGAGGCGGTCAGACGCCTCGATGCGTTGTTCGAGATCGAACGCGCCATCAATGGCCGCAGCGCCGACGAGCGGCGTGCCGTGCGCCAGGAGAGGAGCAAACCACTTCTCGACGACATGCACGCCTGGTTGCTCCGCGAGCGCGAAACCCTCTCGCGCTCCTCCGAGGTCCTGAAGCCTATGAACTACATGCTCAGGCGCTGGGACGACTTCGCCCGCTTCCTCGACGATGGCAGGATCTGCTTGACCAACAATTGTGCTGAGCGCGCATTGAGGGGCATCGCATTGGGAAGGCGCAACTGGACCTTCGCCGGCAGCCAGCGCGGTGCCGACCGTGCCGCCATCATGCTGACGATGATCACGACCTGTCGCCTCAACGACGTCGATCCCAAGGCCTGGCTCGCCGACGTCCTCGCCCGTATCGCCGATCTTCCCGCGTCGCGTCTGCACGAACTGCTGCCCTGGGAATGGAAGCTCCTGCGCCAAGCCGACAAGCCCGCCGATCAGCAGGCCGCCTGACCTTCACGCAACGCCATCATAGAGCTCGCCGTGCCCGCGCGCATGTCTCAATCAGGCGGTCTTCGTCGTATGCGTACGGCGCGCCGACCTGAAGGCGTTTTCGTCAATCCCTTCGAACGCGGTGAGCTTGGGCCTGATCTGTTTCGAGCGGCCTGCAACATGGGGCTTGAGGGACTGGTGTCCAAGCGGCGGGACCGTCCTTATGAGGGCGGTCGCTGTCGCTATTGGATCAAAGTGAAGAACCGCAAGCATCCAGCGATGGAGCGCGAGCTATGACCGGCAGAGCTTGCTCGCGCTCGCTTCCGCGCTGCTGGAAGATCAGCATCGCCAGCCTACGCCCCCCTAAAAGCGTCGGTAGGAGGTCGCCTGAAGGCAAGTCCGATCTGCACTAACAGCGGACCTCAACGGCCGATTGAACTACTTCGCCTTGGGGCCATAAGCGGAAGTCTCGCCTTATGCCAACCGCGCCAGGGGGTACCAAAACAACAACAGGACGAACTTGTGCCAGATTTTGCCGCCGGCTTATCCTTCCCAGGTCCGTAGTATCTTCAATCCGGTCGTGAACGCAGGGCGACCGCATTCACGCGTAGCATACCGACAAGCGAAGACGAGAGCGAAGCGCGCCTACCGTCACTTGATCTCCCACGCCGTGTTATGCGGGATATCCATCGCGGTATAGCCACCTGGGCCAGCGAGGGCCGGCATCGCTATGCATGCAAATGGCTCGGTCCCAGTTATGCCTTTGTACTTGCCGGTACCGCCGGTGATGATATGCGTGCCGCACTTCATTTCTGGCTGCGACTTGTCGACGTCGCGAGTATCAAACGTCGAGAAAACTTTGTCACCGTCGCTGTCAGCCAGCACGCAAGCTCCGTCAATGTATTTCTTATCGCCTGATGCAATGCTCAGCGCCGCGCAATGTGCCGACATCTTGTCGAACATCTTTTCTCCCTTCATGTTTTGCGTAGTCCCGACAGCTTCCAGGTTGGTGGCGGTGCCAAGACCGGGGATGTCAATGCTCATGATCGGGCGGAAGATGAAATGTGTCACATAAGGCGTTGTCCCCTTCTTTTCCGAAGTTTGTGCCCCAGCCGCTCCAGGCACAAGGGCCGCGAGGACTGCGCAAACAAGAGCCGTTTCCACTGTTGAGAGTAGGCTTATTTTGAAGCGGGTCATTGGCACCTCCTACCGAGCGGCAGTCTTCAAGCCGCGACGGCCGCTTTTTGCGGAGGCTACTACATGCGTGACACGCGCACAGCTGCGCCCCTTTCCTGTTGCCAGACAAGAGCGCAGCTTACTTTCTTAGCGAGATGGCCTCGGCCATGGCTGTACATCGTGCTGAACGCATGAGCAGCTGGCTTGAGCAAAGAAACATATCGCACAAAGAGTCCGCAAGAAACACCACACCACCGAGGTATTGGTTCCAAAATACCTCCGCAGCATGCGACAGAGACGCGCAGGCTGAATGACCGCAGTCAAAAGCGCCGTTTTGGTGCTCGGCCGGTCTCTTCCGGTCTACCCTAATAAACAGACATTCGTCGTGGAGGGCAGCGTAGGGATTGGATGCCGCCGCGGCCACACTATTGGCCGCGGTGGCTGTGATTTCAGATTGAAGGTCAACGCCTCGGTAGCGACGCCATGACTTCGCCGGCGTCTCCGTCCTCCAGACAGGGAGTGACGGTCAGCGGGAGTAGGTCGGCCCATTGGGCGACCCAACCATACATCGCCTTTGGATCATTCGACTCAGAGATCGCAAATCCCTTACCGTCCATGCCATGCCAACGCCCCAACAATTTGACACCCTCGGGCGGTGCACCACCAGTTTCTAAGAAACGCGCGACCGCTGCATTGAAAGTGCCTTGAGGTACAGACCAGCTACTGATGAATTTCATGCGAGTCTCCCTTCAATTACTCTTGGTAGCTATCGCGGCTTCGCCGCTTGCGCACGATAGCGCCGACGTAGCGAATAACAATAGCGAGCAGATGGGTTTGATCGGTCATTCCAAACAAATGGCCCCGACGTACTCCACGCCGGGGCCTTCAAGATCATCAGGCTCGGGTACGTCCGCCGCGCCTTCCGATCCAGATGTCGCCGATTACCGCATCCGATCTGGTGCAGACCGTGACAAGGCTGCGGCAGCGATATGAACACATTGCGCACGAAACCGCTCGGCCTCCACCTCCGCCTTACGCCAGTCTGCGCGCCGCCGGTGCTCAGCCGCCAACGCCTTACGCGCCTCCACATCCCAGATGATCCGATCGATCTCGACGCCGTCCAGCGTGCGCTTGATGCGCAGCACGGTGGACAGCACGATCACGACATCGCCGTAGGGCAACAACAAATCACGCGCAGCGACATCGCAATGCGCGATGAATGTCTCGATCGCTTCCTCGCTCTTGCAGAACAGCAGGGCCAGCTCACGCGCCTGCCGCAGATCATCGGCCGGCGGTTCAGGATCGCGGTCGCTCAGCAGCATTGCTTCGGCAGCCCGGCCGGCCATCAGCTCGATGCACTGATTATATACGCTGGCAAAGACATCAGCGACCGAGCCGTGATCCTCGCCGGCCTTGGGCATCAGCGGAGCAATGGCTTTCCGAACGTCGGAGGCATCCCCGCGACCTTCCGCGAACGCCTCGGTATGTCCGACACCCCAGCACAAGCCCTCGTAACCACGGACCGGGTTCGGGTTCATGGTCATGCCTCCAACTTCACGCCCGAGCAGGCGCGCACAGACGGCGTGCCCCGTTTCATGGACCGCGATCCGCACATCCTCGTCGTAAGTGCGACCGAGCGAAGCGAGGAGTTCGTCGTATTCATCGATCTCCTCATCGAGGCCGCCGCCGTTGTCGGTCGTGCCTCCGACGCCGGCAGCGGCCTCCGACCCGCCGAGAGAAGTCGCAGGTTGCGCATTGCCTTCCTCGGCCGGGTTCTCTTTAGACATCGCCCAACACCTTCCTGTGCCTCGCGACCATGCGCACGTAGATCGCAGCGACGGTGTCATCGCCGAGCTGCGGCATCGCGCGGGCGATCATCTCGGCAACGGCGGCCGGGATGCGATCCTTATTTTCGGGGTCGATGATCCAGCCGTCAACGCGATGCGTGATCTCGTGGGGAGCCCAATCGGGCGGTGCGGCTTTCTTGGTCACAGGCGCTGCACCTCGATCGTGAGCGTGCGCGTCTCGGCGCTGCGGTCAATCACCTGGAATTCGGCCGACGCAATGGGATCGCGGGCCGCGGGCGTGATGGCCGCCGGCCGGGTCGCCTCCGGCGCCGGTTCGGTTTCCACGACCGGCGCGGTCGCCGGCTCGCACGGGATCGCCTGCCGGCCCTGCCTGACGCATCGGGCATGCTCTTCAGCTCTGCCAGCGCGAAGTTCGCGGCAATTTCGATCTGGCCCATGGTGTTCTGGAGGAAGCCGGCCATCTGATGGGACTCAAAATGAAAGTGGCTGATCTCGGACAGCGCGTCCGCAAGCGCGCGCGACTGCGCGAGATAGTCCGGCAGCGCCGTCTCAATCGCAGCGACCTGCTTATGCAGCCTGTCCGCCGCCGCAGCACGCTCGATGCCCTCGCGTTCGGCAGCGAGCTGGCGCTCGGCTTCCGCCTTCTGTTGCGCCAGGACGGCGAGCACATCGTCGATGCCCGCTAACGCGGATGCCGCCGTGTCCACCGCGCCCTGCAACTTGTCGAGAGTGCGCTGATCATCGAGATCGCCCGACAGAAGCGTCTGTTGGCGGGCGGTGGTCGCCTTCTCCAAGGCGTCCTGCGCGGCGGCGCGCTTGGCGGCGAGCTGTTCGCCGCGCGTGGTGAGCGAGACGACGGTGGTTTCGAGTTGCGTCATCGGAGATTTTCGGAAAGGATTTTTCATGCGGCAAGTGTATGCCGCCGCAATGTGATTTGCGTAGAGCCGGAGCGTGGTGCGCTCCACGCCCCGAGCTGTTTGCTGTGGCGCCCTCCACATTTTCGCATTTTCGGAGCGTGGGCTCGGCGGATTATTGGGCTCTAAAGCTGTCGCTTCAGCTTCACACAGGCGGTGTCCGCTTTGTCCTTGGAAGCTGGCATTGCAGCCGACACTCACAGCGCTTTGCACTGAGGCAGAAGTGGTGTAGCTTCTCTCGCGAGCTGCCATTAGGACGCGCCGACGTCCCATGTTTTCAGCGGCAGTGATGATGCCGTCGGCAGGCAAATTCCTAGACCTGTAATCTCTGGTCTGCTCATCGCAGTCGAAAACCGAGACAACCCTCACATCGCGTGAGGACGCGTGAAGCGACATTCCGAAATCTCATATCAGGAGGTTACGATGGATCGGAAAACGTTTCTCGTCACCAGTTTGGCCGCCGCATGCCTTGTTGCAACGTCCACACTAGTGCCAAGCACCGGGCACGCCCAAGCGGATGATCCGAGAGTGACGAAATCGATGGAAACATTGAGGGCCATGACGGCGAAATTGGGAGCTCCCAAGCTCGAAGGGAGAGAAGCCGTTGGGGTAAAGACGCCCCCGCCTTGTATTTCGGCACGACTAAGATCAATAATCACTTTGACATCGTCGACGCGATTGGAAAAGAAGACGGCAAAGGGATGACCGCCACGCTGTTCGCCAAAGATGGAGGCGAATACGTCCGAGTATCCACAAGCGTGCCCAAACCCGACGGAAGCGGCCGAGCAGTTGGCACCGTTCTAGCCGGGCCGGCGCTTGAAGCGATGAAGGCGGGGAAAAGCTATTACGGCGAGGTGCCTATACTGGGGACGCCCTACATGACCGGGTATGAACCGATCAAGGACAGTTCGGGCGCCGAAATCGGCATCTACTACGTCGGCTACAAGAAATAGTTGAGCCGCCATTAGAGGCATTTTGGTACCCGATTGCACAGGCTCTCTCAGCCAGCCCGCACGCTCTTTCACATCCGGCGCAGCTCCTGCGGCCCCGACCAAATCGGCCAGAATTCCTTCAGTCGGTTCTCGGCCTTCACGCGCGCGGGCAAGCGGCCGCGATGCTTCTCAACGTAAGCGAGCAGCCGCGCCGTATCGATGATCCACACCCTCGCGCGTTTCTCGGCGATCGGACGGCGCATCCGAGCCGCAACATCAATCCAGTTGTAGATCGCCTGATCGGCGACCGTGCAAACGGTCGCGGCCTGCTCGACTGTCAAGAAGAGGCCCTCGCGCAGATCATCGATCGGATCGCCAGACCTGCCGAGCCGCCGCACGCAGTCTGCAAGACGAGCCGCGTCGACGGAGAGACGAGCCGCGTCGGCGGAGAGACAATCAAGTTCGGCGGCGAGCGCCTTTTGCTCCTCGGTCATTGCTCCGCCTCCTCCGCCAGGACGGCCCAGCACTCTTCCTGGCTCCATTCACACGGCCCTTCGAAGTTGCGCATTGCGAGCCGGAGGTGTTGGTCGCAACGCAAAGAAGCCCGCAGCTCGTCCTCACGACGGGCGCGCGCGTCGGCCCGCATGGCCGTGTCCAGCTCGACCAGCACCGCCATCAGCCGGCGTGCCTCACGGCGCCGGGCCTCCAAGTCCGGCAAGCGGCCGAGGCCCTTGCAGCCGTTGTCGAACTGCTCAAAGAGAGCGTCCAGGGCGGCTTTACGCAAGGCGCGGCGGACTGTTTGCCGGTCAAGCTCCAGCATGTCAGCCGCGCCGAACGCGGAAACCAGCTTCACGTTGAACTCCATCTGTCGTCGTTGTTGCCCTTGGAAAGTTCCATCGCTAGGCAGCCCGGGCGCTGTCGCCCGACCCGCATCGGCGGGCCATTCCCAAGGACCCGACCGATTTTGCCGAACCTCTTATTTTCGATCTCCGCGCCTTACCACCACCCCCACCCCTCAAGAGGGGGGTGGGGGTTCGGCAAGGCTTGTGCCCTACTGCCCCACTCGTGCCGAACCTCGGGTTCGGCAGTTCGGCGCGGGGCGGCTTGTCAAAGCGGATATTTGGTGTCGTCACCGGCGCTGTTTCTCTGTGTTGCGATTTGGATCAGCGATCATCGATTTCTTGGGCCATCAGTTGCAGACGCATTGACGCCGTCTCCAGCGCCTGCACGACACAGCCGTGGCTCTCTTCATCGACAGGGTGTTCGGCGTGCCATGACTTGATGCGCTCGCAGAATTCCAGGGTGTAGTTTAGCAGCTCGGTGTGGAACGCGCCCGCCTGCTTGATGACGTTCATGTCGATCTTCGGCGGCTTCGGCAGCTTGCGCGGCTCCGGCTGCGCCGGGTTGGCATGCTGCTGCTTCGGCTCAGGCATCTTGCGCGCCTTGCCGTCCTTGCCGATGCGCTTTTCAACTGGGGAATGATCCCCAGTTCGCGCGCGGGCTTTCGCGACAGTCTTATGATCGACTCCGATCTCTTCCGCGATGGCGCGATCCGATTTCTGCGGATGCGCTGCAATCGCGGCCTTCGCGACCTTGTGCGCAGGCACGTAGGTCATCAGCTTTTCAAGCTCTTTGCGCTCGCGGTCGAAATAGTCCGAAGCGAACTTCCACCAATCCTGACCGTCAGCTTCGACGCGTTGGCGCAGCGTGACGAGCATCTCGCCCGCCTCGATGCGGTGGTTGCGCGCGTCGTTGTCGTTCTGGTCTGCAAGCCGCAGCTTGATGTTGATCGCCTTCGCGACATCCTTGAGCGGAGCAGTCTCGCGCTGCGCGACCACTTGCTTCAACGCGACGACGTTGGGGATTGCCATCCTTCACTCTCCAATGATGATTTGCGGCAGATCAGGAACAAGTTGTCTCACTCGACCATCTCCGCCAGTCTGACGAACTTCTTGATCTCCCGCTTGTCGGTCTCTCCATCGACCACGACCAGCGACCCCGCTTTGATCCAGTACTCGATGAGCTGGCGGACCGCGGCCTTCTCAGCCTTGTTGTCGAGGTCGTATCCGAGCGCCTTGGCGATTGCCCGCCCCACCCACTGCTTGGCTTGAGGATCAGCCCGCCAGTTGCCCGCCCGAATTGCGGCGGCAACCAGCTCGAAGTCGCGGCCCGTCAATCCCTGGGTCGCATCGGGCCAATTCCACTTCGTCACCACGCCGATGCTATCTCCACCGGCATCGCCGAGGGGGCCATTGCCGAGGTCGACGGATGCCAGCTTGTACCAGTCACTCTTGTCGGCGGGTGGCGCGAGGTTGTTCTTGTCCAGGTAGGTGCGAAAGTAGAGACGACGGTTGTCGGTGCCGGAGTCCTTTGCCTGCTGCTCCGTCATGCGATTGATCACCCGCACCATGCGGCAGGCGTCGCCAAACGACCCGCCACCGCGCGCGCTTTCGACCGTGATCTCCTGTTCTCCCTTGCGAACATGATGGACCAACTCGACCGCGCAGTTGGCGGCATCGGCGACGCGAGCCCACTCTTTCGTGACGGCGTCAATGGCGTTGTTGTCATTCTCAGTCACGCGATGGCAACTGACGAAGGGTCGATGATCAGGACATCAATCGCGCGTGCCTTGAGCTGGGCAATCAGGGCGTCGACAAGTGGGCGGTAGATGACCACTCCATTGCGCTGCATCTCAGCAATCACCAATGGCTGCTCCCGGCCGCTGTCGAGGAACAGGCGATCTCCGATATTCTCGGCCGTCAGATTGTAATGCTTGGCGGTGGCCTGGATACGGCGCGCCATTTCTTCGCGCGGGTCCTCCAGGCTCCAGAGCCAGACCCGCATCTGCGGAGTCTGGACCCCCAGCAGCGCCGTGCCCGATACCATCGACAGAACCTCGGTAACCTCCAAAGCGGTTTTCCCAACGCCGCCCGGCGCGATGGTTGCGGTCACATACTTGCGGATGAGCCTGCGTCCATAGAGAAACTCACGCGGCGGGATTGCCTCCGGTGCAGTCCAGCCATAGGGCGTCGCGATGATCGAGGAGCGCTTCTGCTGCACCGACGCGTTGACCGTGCGCTCTTCAGCCTCGCTGCGGTCCGCCTCCCGCCTCTGCGCCTGGAACTCGTCCCACCTTTTGTTGACGAGCCGCCCGATGTCGGGGTCATCAAACCCCTTCTTGCAGGCACTGCCGATGATCATCTGAATGCCAAACGGGTCATACCCGCGCACGAGGAGTTCCCAGGTGACGGCGAGCAGATCATTGTGCCAGCCCTCTCCATTGCCATTCTGGTGCTTCTCAAGCAGGGCTCGCATGTCGCCATCGGTCAGGCGGCCGGCTTCCCGCATCTGCTCGTCCGCGTAACGCTGGAAGGGGTCAAAGTGGTTATCAGTCTGCCCCCCGCCAGCAGAGTCACTCTTGCCAGCGCCAGAGGCCGCCGACTTCGGGTCCGCTCGGTGCAGGGCGCACAATCTCTCCGCCGAATAGGAAGGCGCCGTAGCGTTGATGTGCAGCGTCGTCAGTTCGACGGCATAGCCGTTGTTGACCTTCTCCGGCGAGGGATAGTTGAATGCTCCCGGGATGCGCATGATGCGATCCCCATTCTGCACCTTGTCGCCGTCGAAGAGGTCGCGTAGCGCGGTGGTCGTCTTCTCCAGCTTGGCAATCTCAGCGATCGGCTGGTCGAGCTTGATCCAAATCTGGATGCGCGTGTGGGGGGCAGTGCCGGTGGTGTGCACCATGTCAGGCTTGAGATGGTCACGTCTGCAAATGGCCCTGGCCCGCTCGTAGCCGCCTGTATCGTCAATGTCGATCCAGACGTGGGAGGCTACATAGAAATGCGCTTTGCCGGCACGCCCCTCTTTCGGCCTTTCGCCGTGACGCAGAGCAGCGCCAACGTAGCAGTTGTAGCCGCGACAGTTCATGTTCACGACGTATTTGACGATGGGCGGGATGTCGTGCGCGGAGAAAAACTGCCACGCGATCGTTTTGTCGGGCCGGATGCAAACGATCTCAATCCATGCATCGGGGTATGCGCGCACGAAATCCGGCGCGAACAGCATGTAGAGGAACGCGCTGATCACGTCGGCAGCCGGTTTGAGGATTTGCGCTTGCGCGTTCACGACTAGCGATCTCCCGCCAGTGCGGAAAGATCGCGGCCTGCTTGCGCCCACGCGGGCGCGCTGGTATCCGTGAGAAACATCTTAAAAATCCGTGAGTGTATGATGGAGAGGCGGCTTGTGGCGGGCCGCTTTTCTACGGCTACGACACGCCTTGGTGCGACGCCCGCGCCGCATTCTCGCGGGCACGTCGCCAATCCGCGGCAGCCTCGCGCGAGATCAAAACGCGCGTGCCGACATTGAACGTCACGGGCATGAGGCCCTGCGGCTTCAATTTGTAAAAGAGCTGCGGGCTGATGCGGTGGCGGGCGCAGAACTCTTCGACGCTGTAAGCGTCGGCGGCATCCACTGCATTGAATTGTTTACGGCCAGTAACTTCCGGGCGCGCCATTCCTTGTTCTCCGTGTCCATGTGTGGCTACGAGAACAATGAGCGATTTTCGCGATTTGAGAAGATAGATGTCAACAAGCGCGATAGGCTACGAACAACCAAAATAGAGCCTACGAACAATCAAACCGAGTTAACAGGCAACTAGGTATCGACAACCGACCATACCGGACGCACTGCAAAGCAGTGGTTGGGAACCGGTCATGACGCCAACCGCTCAAGCGGAACGACATCTGCTGAGCGCAGCGCCGTCTCAATACCCGATTGGTCTTGCCAGCGTTCTCGGTGGAGGCGTGCGCCGTCCTGCGACAGTGCGGCTCGTCATCTCGTCATTTGACGACGATGACGAGGTCGCCTTCCGCGCACGATCGCCTCGCTGACACCAATTCGCTCAGCAATGGCGACGTATCGATCAACACCGCCCGCGTGAGCGTTTTGCGTGCCTCTGGTCTGGTTGTCACGATGCCAACACGACGACGTTTTCGCCGCGCGGCGGCTCATCTTGCAGCAGTGCCTTGAGAGAGATGTCGTCGCTGTACTCGGTGATGTACTTCGAATAAGTCCGTTCGATCATGGCGACGCTGGTATTGTGCAGCGACGCTACCAGCCTGATTGGAATATTTTGCAGCAGCATGCGCACGATGCTGGAATGCCGGAGCGCGTAGATCGTCACAATCGCAGGATCGAGCCCGATCGCGGTCACGATCTTATCGATCTGGCGATGATATGTCTGGCCCGGATTATCGCCCCATGGCGTACCGTCGCTCTGCAGGAACAGCGGCGCGTCATCAGCGCGACCCTTCGCTCCCTCTCGCAGCTTGGCCGCGAGCTGCACGCTGATTGGCACGCTATAACGTTCGTATTTCTTCTTGGCCCGATTGCGTCCGCCGCCCTTGGCTGATTTCGGCATCGACAGTTTCGGCCGCACCGGATGGGCGTCCAGATCGGCGACGCGCAAGCGTACGGCTTGGCTCGGCCGCGCGCCAGTGATCGCCAGCGTATCGACTATCAACCCGAGCTTGTGATCGAGCGCGTAAGCGGTCTCAACAAATGCTCGCACTTTCTGGTCAGAGAGGATCACGTTGCGGGCTTCCTGCGCATCCGGCAAACCGGCAAGACCCACGTCCCATGCTTGCTTGTTCTGAATGCGCTGATCGTGCTGCGCAGCAAGCTCCAGAGCGGCGCACAGGCAGCCGCAGAGTCGATTGATTGTCGAGGGAGCCATCTTGGTCAACAGGCCGTCGCGCCATTTCCGCAACTCGTTCGAGGTGAGTAGGGCGACCGGCTTGGCGAGCAGCACGGACGTGAGGTGCAGGCGAGGCCATCGTGCGTTGTAGGGATTGGAGCTGCGCGCCTTGAGATCGGATTCATAGGCCGTGAGGGCGCCGTCCAGGGTGATGGGTGCATTGTCCCCGGTGCCATGATCACCACGCGCCAATTGTTTGGCGGCGTCCTGCGCCTCATAGAATGTCAGGACATTCTTGCTGTCGCTGTCCGCGTAGTCGTCGGCGTCGGCGATGCGCTTGGTCCAGTAGGCACCATGACCGTCGCTCGCTTTCACCACCCATGTGCCGTTGGTGCGATTACGCCGATAGAGCAGCGAGACGCCCCGCGCCAATGACGGACCGGGATAGGGCTTCCGACGAACCTGCAACTTCAAACGTGCGCTGCGGCTCTCCAGAGCGCTGTGACGGACCTTGCGTGCCATGTGTGTCCCCGGTTTTGTCCCAATGGTGTGTGGGAAGGCGTAAGGAGGCGCATGGCATTATGTGGCGATTGTTGGCGGCGGATCAATAACTTAGACTTTCCATATACTTCTCTGCAATTCCATATGCATCATTATTTTCCCCTGCGCAGGGAAGGCCGGGATGTTTGGCTTTACCTGTATGCCGCTGTGCAAACGTTTGTAGCGCATCTTTCGCACAGTGGACCGCGGGTGCCAGCCGGCGCCCGGCCTTCCCTGCGCCCTCGGCATCTTCGAGGGCGATGACACTGGCAAAGCTGGGGCGCGTTGTGCCGCGAGGAGGTGAAGGTGTGTCCGTGATTCAGACGCGAGTTGAAAACAATGTGCGTGCCTCACACTCCGTCATTGCGAGCGCAGCGAAGCAATCCAGACTGCCGTCGCGGAAAGATTCTGGATTGCTTCGTCGCAAGAGCTCCTCGCAATGACGGCGGAGAGAACGGCCGTCGGCCGTATCCTTCATTCCGCCAGCGTCGCTTCCACGAACCCCCGCGGGTCCGCGCAAAACTCGCACATCACCCGGTAGTGGTCGGTCTGCTCGACCGTCACCGGCTCGAGTCCATATTTGCTCAGCCGCAGCAGCCGGGCATCGGGATAGGCCATCAGGATCGGAGCATGGGTTGCCATGATGACCTGGCAATTACCGGAAGCGTCCATGCGGCGCAGCAGCTTCAAGAATTCCATCTGACGCGCGGGCGACAACGCCGATTCCGGTTCGTCGAAGATGAAGATGCCCTGAGTCTGGCAGCGCTCTTCGAAGAAGGTGAGAAAGCCCTCGCCATGAGAGAAGGAGAGATAGTCGGGCGCCATTTGCGGGGCTTCGTCTGCCACCGCACCAAGGGCTTCCGCGGCTTGCACTGCGGAGCGATCGAGATATCTCGCTACCGTAAAGAACGTCTCCGCCCGGAAGAACCAGCCGTCGCTGACCTTCGGCAGCCAACCGGCCCGCAAGGCGGGCGACAACTCCTCGCCGGTAATTTCGATGCCGCCGTCGTCGATCCCCTGGTAGCCCTTGCGGCCGCCAGTCGCGTTAAAGCCCGCGAGCGCCGCGATGCCTTCGAGGATGGTCGATTTGCCGGTGCCGTTCTCGCCGACGATGATGGTGATGGCAGTATCGAAGCTCAGGTCGAACTCGTCCCTGAACACGGGAAGGCAGAACGGATAGGCCTCCCAATCCTCGACCAGCGAACGATCGAGCCAGACGCGCCGCAGGTAAGGCGCAGGCAAAGTGGTTTGGCGACGTCGTTTCCGGCCCATGTCCGTCCCCTGCTCCCTCCGACCCAAATTCGCCCTCGCGAACGTAACAGGAACATCGACTGCGTGGAAGTGGTATCTACGAACTCTGGCAAGCCCCGGTGGTGGCCTACTCCAAGATCTCCAGCACCACCTCCATGGTCATCAGCACGGGATTGTCGCCGCGAACCAAGCGCCCCTCTGCGATGCCGCCGGTGTAGTCGATCAGGGCCACGTCGAGGGCGGCCTCCAGCGTACCCGAACTGCCTGGCGTGATCGTTCCGGCTGTTATGGCGAGCTCGGTGGCAAACGGCTCGGTCACGCCGCCATGGGTGAAGCGCGCGCCGATGGTCGAGCCGACACCGCCATGGATTTTGGCGCGCGCGATACCGTGCGCGCGGCAAAAGTCTTCGAGGCAGCCGGCAAAATCCTGGTTGGGGCGCAGCCGCAGCGCGAAGGCACGGCTGGTGGTTCGCGCGCGGGTCGCGGCCGACGCGACAGGGCCGAACAGCTTGAAGTTGGTCTCGGGATCCGGCTCGGCGGTAAACATCGCACCATCAACACCGAAGGCCTCGACCGCGAACGGCTCCGCGACGATGGTCTCATCCGGCAGCATGTGGCCGCCGCTGGCGCGGCCATCAGCCTCGGTCCAAAGCCCGTGGCAATGAAAGAACGGTGCGCCATCGCGCAGGCCCAGCGTCATGCTGCCGAGCTTCACGCGTGTCACGCCACCGGGCCGGAACGTCTCGCTGTAGAACGCGGCGTTCTCGTCTGTCTTCGACAGCGCCGGCATCACATAGCCGAATGGCCCGAGCGCGCCGTGCGTGAAGTTGAGCACGCCACCGGCAAATCCCTCCGCTGCAAAGCCGCGCCGTGCGGCTTCCAGCAGCGGCAAACCTGCTTGAAGCGTGAACGAGAAGGCGCGTCCCTTCGCCTCCACCCATTGGATGCGTTCGGTGACCGGCGCGCCCGGCTGCTTGATGCTGCGCATGATCGGCGCTCAGTTCGCCTGCGTCTTGTCGAGATCGAGCAGCCCGCGCGCCTCGAGCTCGTCGCGGACCATGCGCTTCGGGACCTTGCCATAGCCGGACTTCGGCAGTGCCTCCCAGAAGAAGAACCGCTTTGGCATCTTGTAGCGCGGCACCTTTGGCGAAAGGAAAGCCACCATCTCCGCCTCGCTCGCGGGCTTCGCGCCTTCGCGCGCGACACAGACGGCGACGCCGACCTCGCCCCAGGTCGGATCGGGCACACCGAGGACTGCGACCTCGCCTACGCAAGGATGCGTCAAAATCTTCTCCTCGATCTCGCGCGGATAGATGTTGGAGCCGCCGGAGATGTACATGTCGGAGGCCCGGCCGGTGATATTGAGAAATCCCTCCTCGTCCATGTGGCCGAGGTCCCCGGTGCGGAACCAGCCGTTGCGGAACGCCTTCGCATTGGCTTCCGGATTGTCGTAATAGCCGGCGAACACCGCAGGGCCGATCACGCAGATCTCGCCGCTCTGGTTCGGCTTGAGCTCGTGGCCCTCGTCGTCCTGGATCGAGACCTGCATGCCGGTGCGCTCGAAGCCGCAGGTGCCGATCTTTGCATGCGGCCCGTCCTCGGCATCATGCAGCGCCGCCGGCAGTACGGTGATGTTGCCGGTGACCTCGCCGAGCCCGAAATATTGCACGATGACCTTGCCGAGCTTCTTCAGCGCGGTCTTCTGGTCCTCGCGGTACATCGGCGCGCCGGCATAGATCACGTGACGCAGCGAGGAATGATCGTATTTGTCCACCGCGGGATGCTCGACCATCATCTTCAGGATGGTCGGCACCACGAAAAGATTGCTGACCCGATGCGCCTCGATCAGGCGGAACGCCTCGTCGATGTCGAACTTCTCGGTCGGCAGCAGCACGGTGCGTGCGCCGCGCGCGGTCTGCATCAGCTGATGCACGCCGGCGCCATGCGACAGCGGGGCTACCACCAGCGAAGCGTCAGCTTCCGTCGTGCCGGGCGTGAGATCGGCGAGATGATTCGTGATCACAAAGCCCATCTGGCCGTGGGTGAGCACGGCTGCCTTGGAGCGGCCCGTGGTGCCCGACGTGAAAAAGAACCAGCAGGGATCGTCGTGCTCGACCGCGACGTTCTCGACCACGGCGCCCGCCTGCGACGCCATGGCATCCGCAACCGACGTCTCGCCGAACGATGCGTTGCCGTCGATGCTCCAGGTGAATTCCAGCGCACCCCCGTTCACTGCCGCGGCATGCTCAGGGAAATCGACATGGCACAAGAACGCCTTCGCGCCGGAGGCCTGCGCGAGATAGGTGACCTCGTCGGGCATCAGACGAAAATTGGTGGGGACCCAGACCGCGCCGAGGCGGAACGCGGCGAACATCGAGAAGAACATCTCGCCGCCGTTCTTGGAATGGACGAGGATGCGGTCGCCCTTGGCGATGCCGCGCACGGCGAGCGCAGCCGCCAGCGCCGAAACCTGCGCATCGATCTCGCGCCAGCTCCAGGACTTGTCACCCCAGACGAAGCCGAGGCGCGATCCATGCCGCCGCGCATTCTGGGTCAGCATGTAAGCGAGATTCATGACGCGGCGGGACATGCGCAGGGGCTGCATCGGGCTTCCTCTTCGAGGGCGGACGGCACGCTGGCCGCCCGCTCATTTGAGCCCATTTATCGCCATCGTCAGCGGCCTCGCAAGGCCGCCGGCCGCGGCGCACCTATGCGCTCGTTCAAGGAATCTTAAACATGATCGAGGCAACCTCAGTCCGTCTCCGCGTACAGAGTGCCGCATCATGGTCAAAGCGCCCGCCGTTCTCCTGCTGTCGCTGGCGCTCGCCGGATGTGCCGTCGCCCCGCAGGCCCACCTCGCCTCCGATCCCGCCTTCATGCCAGCCCGCTATGCCTGGGACGGCGCCGGCGAGGATCCCAATCAGCCCAGGCGCGCGCCAGAACCTTCGCGCGCAACGCGGACCACAGCCCAGTCAGGCCGAGACGATGCGGGCATCGACGGGGCCGAGGAGGACGCCAAGGTCAAGCGCTCGCTGGTCATCTGCCAGGGCTGCTTGCGCCCGCAGCCGCAGCCGGAAGCTTCGCGCCTCGCCAAGGCGGCGGATTGAACCCACTCGTCCGTATCGTCCGCTGAGACCGACGCCGTTCCGCCGTCGGCAGGGCCGATCGATCCTGGAAACAGCCCCGTCGGCGCGATGTCCTCGCGCGGCCTCACCTGTTTTCGATGATGGACTGTCGGTCGCGTCATCGCATTGTCTCATTTTCACACCGATGTCGCGCAGCTGTCAGGCAATTCCTGCCTGACGACCGTCCAACGTCGCGATTCGCGCAATGGTTGCATGCGAGAACCCACGTCGAGCTTGTTCTGGCGCTCGCTTCGCGGTAGTTAATCAAACATTAATGCAATCATTTGACGGGTCGTTCGGCCCGGCATCAATTTAGGTAAGCGCCATCGCGGCGTCAGTGTGGTGAGTATGGGAAGAGTTGTTTTTATTGATTCCCGCGTTGCCAATATTCATGTCCTGCTGGTTGGACTCGCCTCAGACGAACAGGCTTTCGTCATCGATGGCGCCAGCGACGGCTTCGCCCAGATCGCGGCCTTTCTAGCGACCAACGCCCTGACCGGGCTGTCGTCGATCTCCATCGTCGGCCATGGCGCGCCGGGTGAAATCGAACTCGGCTCATCCGTCATCGACGATGCGAATCTCGCGGGCGATGCAGCCGCTCTCGCGGTGATCGGCAAATCGCTCGCATCCGGCGGCACTCTCGCCCTCTATGGTTGCGACACCGCATCCGGCGCCACCGGAAGCCAGTTCATCTCCGACCTCTCGGCCTATGCCGGCGGCGTCACCGTCGAGGCGTCGACGCATCCGGTCGGCAATGCCGATCCCGTCAGCTGGACGCTCGACGCTTCGACCGCTGCGGGCTCGGCTCCCGTCGCCGCGCCGTTCACGGAGCAGGCCTTGGCCCATTTCGATGCGGCGCTTGGCGTCATCACCGTGGTCCCCGGCGCAGGCGGCGGATTCAGCGGCGGCGGTGCGCCCGCAGCCCTCGCGCCCGGGCTGACGGTGACCGACAGCGCTTCGTCGACGCTCCAAGCCGCCGTGGTGCGGATCACCGATTTCATTGCGGGCGATACGCTGAACTTCGCCGACCAGAACAACATCCACGGCAGCTACGACGCTTCGCACGGCATCCTCACGCTGACCGGATCCGATACGGTCGCCGACTATCAAGCGGCCTTGCGCTCGATCACCTACAGCTTTTCCGGCAACGGCGATCCGACCGGCGGCGGCACGCACCAGGGCCGCGACATCTCATGGGTGGTCTCCGACGGCACCCACACCAATATCGACGTCTCCAGCCAGATCGACAACGACCAGCCTTCGCTCGGACTGACCCAGCTTGTCGTCCTCAATGGCTTCTATCCCTCACGCGACAATGACGGGACCGTCGACCCCGGCCACATCGACATGGCGTCCATCAGAACGTTCGCCGGAAATTTCGCCCCTGGTGACACCGCGCTCGCCGATGGGCAGACCTTGTCGATTGCGCAGAACACGGCTCTGTTTTCGTTGCTCGGGACGACCTATGGCGGCAACGGACAAACCACTTTCCAGCTTCCAAATCTCCAGGCCACGCTCGCAGTTGGCTCCGAAAACAGCAACACCTTCGCGCTCGGAGAGACCTACGGCACGGATCACGTCACCCTGACGACCTCGAACCTGCCGTCCGGCCTCGGCGCGGGAAGCTCCGTCACCAATGATCAGCCATCGCTCGCTATCAACTACATCATCAATACAGGCGGCCCCACCGCGGGTTCGGCCACCCACGCGCTCGATGTTGCTGGCGAGGTAGTACCCTTTCTTGGCACGTTCGCGCCGGACGGGTACTTGCTGGCGGCCGGTCAAGTCCTGAGCATTGCCGCCTATCCGAACCTGTTCCACGCCCTCGGCACGACGTTTGGCGGCGACGGCGTCACGACGTTCGCGTTGCCGGACCTCACCGGTCGAACGATCGTTGGTACGACGACGGACGGGTTTGGCAATTCTGATTTCGGAACGGTCCTCGGACAGGACTCGACCACGCTCACTGCGTCCAATTTGCCTTCCCCGATTGGCTTCTCGTCCGATTTCACCAACTATCAGCCATCCGTCACGTTGCACTATCTGATCGCTCTCAACGGAATATTTCCGTCCCAGAGCGGATCCACCTCGTCGGACACCCCCTATCTCGGCGAGGTCATTGCCTATGCCGGTGATGGCAGCGATCTCACCGACATGCTGAATAGGGGCTGGGCCGAGTGCAACGGCCAGTTGCTGTCGATCGGACAGAACCAGGCTCTGTTCTCGGTTCTCGGAACAACATATGGCGGAAACGGCCAAATCAATTTCGCTCTTCCGAATCTGGACGGCCGCTCTGTCGTCAGCATGGGCTCGAATTTTGAAGGAAACACGGCCTCGCTGGGGGAAAATTACGGCACCTCCTCCGTCACCCTCACGTCAAGCCAGGTGCCCCTGACGGTGAGCACATTCGGCGTCACGCATACGGCACCTACCGTCACAGCCGGGGCCAGCGTGACTTACGCGGTGGGCAGCGCGGCGGTGTTGCTCGACAGCACGCTGAGTGTCGCCGATCCCGATAGCGGCGGCAATTTGACCGGCGCAACGATCAAGATCGCCAGCGGCTTCATCAGCGGCGACATTCTCAACTTCAGCAGCCAGCACGCCATCACCGGCAGCTACAATACGGCCACCGGCGTCCTCACGCTGGGCGGGACCGACACGCTGGCGCATTATCAGGCCGCGCTCGAGTCGATCACTTTCAATACGCCGGGAGCGACCGCCTCCGGCTCGCGCACCATCGAATGGAGCGTGAACGACGGCGCATCGAGCAACGGCACCAGCAACATCGCAACCAGCACGATCGATCTCGTTCACGTGCCGGTGATCAGCTCGGTTACGGCAGCGACCACCGGCAACGCAACGGATCTCGCTGCCGGCAAGGTCGTGACCATCACGGTGAATTTCACCGACGCTGTGAACGTCACTGGCACGCCAACGCTTCAGCTCAACGACAACGAGGTCGCGACCTATCAGGGCGGCAGTGGCGGCACGGCGCTGACGTTCAGCTACACCGTGCTGGCCGGTGACAACAGCACCGATCTTCAGGTGCAGAGCCTGCTTCTGAACGGCGGCACCATCAAGGGCAGTGCTGGCGACGATGCCGTGATCTCCAATGCCGCCACTGATCTGCACCTCACGATCGACACCACGACGCCCGTGGTCTCGTCGATCAGCACCGGCGGCAGCAATCCGGCCAACGCAACCAGCGAGACGTTCGTGGTCACCTTCCCCGAAGGCGTGACCGGGGTCGATGCAGCCGACTTCACCATCGTGACTGGCGGATCCGTCGCCGACACCGGCATCGCTGTGACGCCCGTCAGCGGCAGCATCTACACGGTGACTGTCAACGGCGTCAGCGGCGATGGCACCCTCGGCCTTAATCTCAACGCCTCCGCGACCGGCATCGCCGATCTCGCCGGCAACGCAATTGCCGGCGGCTTCACCGGCCAGACCTACACGATCGATCACACGGCTCCCGCCGTGACATCGATCGCGGCGTCGGGCAGCAGCCCGAACCATGCGAGCTCCGAGCAATTCGTGGTGACCTTCTCGGAGAGTGTCAGCGGCCTGACCGCCGCCGATTTTGCGCTGACCACGGCCAACACACCGGGCGGCCCCCCCCTCGCCACCACCGGCATCAGCCAGATCGTCGGCAGCGGCACGACCTACACGGTGACCGTCGGCGGCGTCACCGGCGACGGCACGCTGCGCCTCGACTTCAAGAACGGCTCCAGCGGCGTCACCGACACAGCCGGCAACGGCGCCAGCGCGGGCTTCACCAGCGGCGACATCCACACCATCGATCACACCGCTCCGGCGGTGTCGTCGATCACCGCAAATGGTGCGAGCCCGAACAACGCCAGCAGTGATCAGTTCACGGTGACGTTCTCGGAGAACGTCACCGGCGTCGACGCGAGCGACTTTGCGGTCACGAGCACCGGCAATGTTGCCGATACCGGCATCGTCGTGACGCCCGTCAGCGGCAGCGTCTACACGGTTACGGTGAATGGCGTGACCGGCGACGGAACGCTTCGCCTCGACCTGAACGCCTCGGGCACCGGCATTTCGGATAGCGCCGGCAACGCGATCCCGGGCGGATTTACCGGCGGCGATGTCTATACCCTCCAGCACACGGCTCCGGCCGTGAGCTCGGTGATCGTACCCGCCAACGGGACCTATCGGTCCGGTCAGACTCTCGCCTTCACGGTCAATTTCAGCGAGGCGGTGTCGGTCACGGGGACGCCGGAAATCGCGCTGACGCTGGACACCGGAGGCGTCGTCAAGGCGCAGTATCTCGGCCAAAGCAGCGCCTCCGCGCTGACCTTCGGCTACACCGTCACTGTCGGTGAGAACGATGCCAATGGCATTGCTGTCGGCAGCGCGATCGCGCTCAATGGCGGCACGATCGCGGACGCGGCGGGCAACGCGGCCGTACTGACGCTGAACAATGTCGGCGCGACAACCGGCGTGCGGGTGGATTCGATCGCGCCGACGGTGGCGTCGATTGCAACCTCCGGCACGGGCATTGTCGCGGGCAGCGGCGATCTCAATGCCGGCCATACCGTGACCTTGACGCTGAATCTCAGCGAGGCCGTCAACGTCGATCTGACCGGCGGCTCCCCGACGATGCAGCTCAACGATGGCGGCGTCGCAACCTATGCCAGCGGCAGCGGCACCAGCGCGCTGATCTTCAGCTATCTCGTGACGGCGGGCCAGAACACAGGCGATCTCGCGGTGGATCATGTCCTGCTCAATGCGGGAACCATTCGCGACCTCGCCGGGAACGATCTGACGCTGCCGGGCGGGACCATCAACCCCACCGGGACCTTGCAGATCGACACGCACGCGCCGGACATCGCCGCCGTCAGCGCGTCTCCCGCAAGCGGCGCGGTCGGGGCCGGCCAGTCGGTCGCGATCACGGTGGCCTTCGGTGAAGCCGTGAGCCTGTCAGGTGGCACGCCCACCCTGGCCCTCAACGACAACGGCATCGCCACCTACGACGCCGCGGCGACTGCAGCTTTGCACGATGCGAGCAAGCTCGTGTTCGACTACACGGTCGGGGCTGGCGACACGCTCACATCCGCGCTGGCGGTCACGGGCATCAATCTGCACGGCGCGGGGATTATCGATCTCGCCGGCAACGCCGCCAATCTCGGCAATATCGCAACGATTTTCACCGGACTTGCCGTGATCGATTCAGTGGTCACGGCCAATGCGGACACCAATCAAGTCGTCGCCGGCCAGACCGTCACCACTGATGCAGCCCACGGCCTGCTCGCCAACGACACCGACAGCAACCCCGCCGATCATGTCGTGGTCAGTGCCGTCGATGGGCTCGTCGGCGCCGTCGGCCAGCCGGTCGCGGGCGCCTATGGCAGCCTCACGGTGCATGCCGATGGAAGCTATTCCTACACCGCCAACAGCGGCGTCTCCGGCGCGGTCTTCGACAACTTCACATACACCGCGAGCAACGGCCATGCGGCGCCCTCGACATCGACGCTGACCGTCGAGGTGATCGGCGGCAACCAGAATTTCGTCTTCGTTCCCGCGGGCGGATCGGCCACCTCCGGCTACGGCAACACCGTCCTGGACGGCAGCGCTGGCGGCGCGACAATCACGGCCGCGGCGACCTTCAATGCCCACGAGGTCCTGATCGGCGGCCCCGGCGACACGCTGAACGCCGCAAATTTCGGCCAAGACACGTTCGTGTTCGCCGGCGCCTTCGGACACAACACCATCAACAACTTCCACCCGGCGCTGGACATCATCCAGTTGCAGACCTCGCAGTTCGGCAGTCTCGCCAATGTTTTCGCCGACCTGCATCAGGTCGGCGCCGACAGCGTGCTGACGCTCGACGCCAGTCACGTCGTCACCATCACCAATACCGCGCTGGCGAACCTGACCTCGGCGAATTTCCATCTGGTTTGAGCGGTACCCGGCCGCAGGTGCGGCCGGACCGCGCCCCGATCGCGGCTCGGAGTTGCCAATTGGTCACAGCCTTCAGTTGCTTAATGGCGTAAAACCACATCGGAATCGGGGATTGGGCCAATGAAGAGCATCAAGAAACTGGCACTTGCGGGCGTCGTGGCGGCAGGAGCGGCTTGGGGGCCGGCGCATGCCGCCGATCTCGCCCCGACCTACAAGGCACCCGTGAAAGCGTTCGCGCCGGTTCAGACCTGGGATGGGTTTTACGTCGGCGGCAACGTCGGCTACGATTGGAGCACGAGCTCAACGGGCATTTCGGCCCTGTCGACCGATCCGGCACTGGCTGCACCGCTGGCCGCGTTCATCGCGGCCGGCTCATTTCCGACCTCGCTGTCGCCGTCTGCCAAAGGTGTGATCGGCGGCATCCAGGCCGGTTACAACTGGCAGGTCGCCCCGCAATGGCTGGTCGGCCTCGAGGCCGACTTCCAGGGCTCCGACGTCAAAGGCTCAACCACCCAGGCGCTCGCGCCGGTGGGCTTCGATGCCACCTCGACGACTGTCACCAAGGGCATCGACTGGTTCGGCACCGTGCGCGGTCGGGTTGGCGTACTAGTGGCGCCGCAATGGCTGCTCTACGGCACCGGCGGTTTCGCCTATGGCCGGACCAAATCCTCGTTCAGCACAACCGACGTGACTAGTGGATGCGCCGTAGGCGGGACCATCTGCGCGAGCGGCGCCTCCTCGGGGACGAGCACCGGCTGGACCGCCGGTGCCGGCACCGAGGTGATGTTCGCGCCGAACTGGAGCTTCAAGGCCGAGTATCTCTACGTCGATCTTGGCCGACGGACGCTAAACGTCGCATCATCCACCATTCCGGCCATCGTGTTCACGACCTCGACCCCGTTCCGCGAACAGATTGCCCGCGTCGGCATCAACTATCACTTCTCGGCCGGCCCGGTCGTCGCCAGATATTGACAGCCCGCTGACCATCACCGGCCACCGCAACAAACCCGCCGACCAGATTGTGCGTTATGACTTCGTGCGCGAGGCCAATAGCTGGAGGATCGACGACATCCGGGGCTCGTCCGATGGCGAAGCCTGGACGATCCGCAAGATGCTGACGGACTCGCTGAAGAGCTGACCGGAGAGACCATGAGCGAAGTCATCAACAACAGGGACCATCACCGCTACGAGCTCGAGGTGGAGGGCCATCTTGCGACCGAGCACTACAAGCTCGACGGCAATGTCATCACGTTCGAGCACACGGACGTGCCGAAGGAGCTCGGCGGCAAGGGCGTCGGCTCAAGGCTGGTGCAAGGGGCGCTCGACCAGGTCCGCGCAGCAGGATTGCAGCTGATCCCACAATGCCCGTTCGTGAAAGCATGGATCGAGAAGCACCCGAAGTATGCGGATTTGGAGAAGAGATGAGCGCGCGCCGGCCCGCCGATCGCGCGGCGGGCCTGCTGAAATCCACGGCCTATTGCCCATGCCTCAGCATATCCTGGTCACTCAGATCCCAGTCCTGCCACAGCTGGAGCACGCCGAGGACCACCGCCACCGCGCCGAGACTCGTATGGTAGACCCGGAGAAAACCTTCGCCGGAATAACCGAGCACATAGGGCGAGATGATGAGCCACAGCCCGACTAGGATCGTCGCCACCTCCTGCCAGCGCTGCAGGGCGACATATTCGAGCTGGCTGAGGCCAAATATGACGAGGCCGACCGCGACCGTGTTCAGGACCATCATCTGGTGTCCGGCGGTCCCCGACTGATCCTGGATAGGGAACCACGGCGACGCGATAATCAGCGCGCCGAGCAGCATCCCGCACCAGTCTTCCCATGTTCGATGAGTATTAAAGAAACCAAAGTCCGACATCGTACCCTCCTACAAGAGAGGCATACGTCAGCGGCTGGCGATCATGACACTCCGAATGTCTAGCGACTTTGCCGGCCGCATTCGGGCGTATGTCCTGTAACAAGACGTGGGGAACCGGGTGCGCAGTTGCAAGACGGACCAATGTTTTTTTGCCCGCGAGGCGGCGTTAACGGATCGTGGCTCACGCGCCAATCGAACACCCGCTACAACGCCCCAAGCTGCTGCAGTGCAGTAGATCAAGCCGCGATTGGCGTAGGCCGCGGCGTAGCTGGGATCGCGCTTGATCGCAGCATCGAAATCGGCAAAGGCGCCGGCGCCTAGATCAGGGGACGGACGACAATTCGGAAGGATTTTTCCATGGCGGCATCGGTGCGCGACAACAAGGACAGGAGCCGCTTCGAATTCGATGTCGAAAACGAAGTTGCTTTCGCCAATTATCGGCTGACGCCGTCCGCGGTGATCATTACCCACACGGAGACGCCGCGCGCGCTGCGCGGTCGCGGCATCGCCTCCGAACTGGTCAAGGGCGCGCTGGAATTGATCCGCCGCGACGGCAGAAAGGTCATCGCCGGCTGTGGCTTCGTCGTCGACTATCTCGACAGGCATCCGGAGGATGCGGATCTCGTCGCCTAAAGCAAAAGGGCCCGCGCGATGGCGGGCCCTTGCAGCGACCGAGCGATCGGTCAGTGCTTGATCTCAGGCGGCAGCTTGCCGCCATTGGCGGCGAGCTTGGACATCACCTGCTTGTGCAGCCAGACGTTCATGCTGGCCGAGTCGTTCATGTCGCCGCTGTAACCCAGCTCCTTGGCGAGATCCTTGCGCGCGGCAAGGCTGGAATCGATGTCGAGCGCCTTCATGAGGTCGACGATCGAGGTGCGCCATTCCAGCTTCTCGTTCTGGGCAGCCACCAGCTTGTCGACAATGGCCGCAACGTCCACGGTCTGCGCGGGCGCGGACGACGGCGCGGTCCCTGCGGGCGCGCTACCGGCGGGCGCGGCGGAAGCCGGATGGCTGCCAAAGATCGCGCCCATGATTTTACCGAAAATGCTCATGTCTGCTCCCCGAAAAGGATCCGTTGGAAGGGCCTTGAGTGGCACTTATAGACCAAGTTTCTGCGTTGCGCCCGCCGAGTTCAGCGAACCAACAAGCAGCATCAGCTTATCTGCGGCGAAATGACGACCGAATGACACATTCGAGGTTGCAGCGCGGCACCGAATGTCACCCAAGCGTGAGGGACAGGACAGGGAATTGGGAGTACGTTTTAGGTTCAGCTCGCGATGCTATCCGGAATTCGCGTCTGGTCGGGATCGCGATCGTCTAAGAAGAGCGGCCGCTTGCGCCGTTTGCCGGCGCCGGAGTCGGCCGCGTGGCAAGGGAGCTAGCGACCATGGTCACACTCTACCAGGGCAATGTGCCCACGATGGCCCAGTCCGCGGATGCGGCTGGACCAACCATCCGGACCATCCAACTGTCCGACCTGCACGACGCGCTCCGCCGTGGCTGGGAAGATTTCAAGGCGGTTCCAAGCCACGCCATTATCCTCTGCGTGATCTATCCGGTGCTGGGCCTCGTGCTCGCCCGCGTGGTGATGGGCTATTCGGTGCTGCCGCTGTTATTTCCGCTGGCCGCAGGCTTCGCTCTGATCGGCCCGTTCGCTGCTCTCGGCCTCTATGAACTCTCGAGCCGGCGCGAGCGCTATGAACAGGCCAGCGCCTGGGATGCCATGGAGGTGCTGCGCTCGCCCTCGTTCGGCGCGATGCTCGGCCTCGGCACGCTGCTGCTCGCTTTATTCGTGACCTGGGTCGCGACGGCGCAGGCGATCTATGTCGCAGCCTTCGGCTATGAGGGCGCGACCGGCATCTCGGACTTCGCAAGCCGCGTTCTGACGACGCCACAGGGCTGGTGGTTGATCGTGGTCGGCTGCGGCGCAGGCTTCCTGTTCGCGTTGGCCGCGCTGTGCATCAGCGCCGTTTCGTTCCCCTTGATGCTCGACCGGCACGCCGGCGCGTTCGAGGCGATGGTCACCTCGCTCCGCGTCGTCGCCAGGAATCCTGTGCCAATGGCAGCCTGGGGCCTGATCGTGGCGGTGCTGCTGGCGCTCGGCACGATCCCCGCGTTCCTCGGCCTCGCCGTCGTCATCCCCCTGCTCGGCCACGCCACCTGGCACCTCTACCGCAAGGTGATCGTCTCCGATCCCGGTGCGCAGCCAGTGCCGCCTCCGCCGCATCGTCCGCGCAAGCCGGCCGCCGATTTCCCCGCCAATCTATTCCCCTGGCGAAATCGGACGGGCGCCTGACGAATCGTGACGTCCGATCCTGCCCGGATCCGGGCAGGATCGGACACGTCATGCGCCTTGCTTTGGCCGCGGTTTCAATCGAGATTGCCGCCGCCGGTCATACCAATTCATGGAATCAATTTAGTCGAATGATCCCGACGATTTCTCGTCTTGCTCTCGCAGCTTTCGCCCTCTCCGTATCAATCATGTCCGCCGAGCCAGCGCTCGCCGCCGTTGCCTGCGGTTCGGGCAATTTCGACGCTTGGCTTGCGGAGTTCAAAACCGAAGCTGCGGCCAAGGGCATCTCGCAGCAGGCCATTGCATCGGGGCTTGCCGGCGTAACACTCGATCAGGCCGTGCTCAATCGCGACCGCTCGCAAAAGGTCTTCAGCCAGACCTTTGAGGAGTTTTCAGGCCGCATGGTGCCGCCGCGCGTTCAGCGCGGCTCCAACATGATGAAGCAGTACGGCTCGGTGCTGTCGCGCATCGAGCAGACCTACGGCGTGCAGGGCGAGGTTCTGGTTGCGATCTGGGGTCTGGAGACCGATTTCGGTGTCAACACCGGCAAGTTCGCAACGATCCGCTCGCTCGCGACGCTGGCCTATGACTGCCGGCGCGCCGAGCAGTTTCGTGCCGAGCTGATGGATGCGTTGCGCATTGTCCAGCGCGGCGATCTTGCAGCTAGCGACATGCGCGGCGCCTGGGCCGGCGAGCTCGGCCAGACCCAGTTCATGCCGTCATCCTGGATGAAGTACGCAGTCGACTTCGACGGCAATGGGAAGCGCGATCTCCTGCACAACGCGCCCGACGTGCTCGCTTCCACCGCCAACTATCTCGCCGGCTATGGCTGGCAGCGCGGCAAGGATTGGCAGCCGGGCAGTCCGAACTTCGCGGTGCTCCAGCAGTGGAACAAGAGCGAGGTCTATTCCAAGACAGTCGCGTATTTTGCCACCCAGCTCGCGCGCTCCCCTTAGGGCAGCCTCGCTAACGCGTAGGGCCGATCGCCCGGCGACCGGCCCTCTCTTGGTGCGTTTACTTTCCCATGGTGGCGTGCATCGCCTTGTTCAGGTGCATGCCGCAAGCACCCATTTTGCCGTTGAGCAGCGAGTCCTGCGCGGAGGCGATCTCCTTCTGCGCGACCATCTTGCTGTCGCCGTCGGGCATGTTCTCGATCGCGGTCTCCGTCTGCTCCAGATTGGCCGAGCTGCAGCCACCGGCGGCATGCTTGGCAGCCTCAGCCGGCGCAACGGCGAACGCGACGGCAACAATTGCGATAACCCCGAGCAACTTCGTCATGATGTTACTTTCCTTCTCTTGTTCTTGGGACAGAACCAGCGACATTGCCGGAATCTGCGACACGACTTTCCTCCCGACGCGGCAACTTGCCGCAATAAATTCCCCGCGAGAATTGCGTGATGTTGCGCGCGGCGCAGAGCCGCATGCGAAATTTCTGATTTTCATTACAATCTTGTAATCAGCTCGCACGTTTAGCGTGTGTGCACCGCGGCGACGGGCAAGCCTCGCACAACTTGGAAATGAATCAGGTCTTCAGGCCGTGCCGCCGGAATCCATCACGCAGATCCCGTGCCCGTATGCGCCGAATCGCGTGGCCCAGCGTCAGATCTGGAGAACTGCGCTCCGTATAAATAATGAACTTATATTCATATTTACGGCCAACTACTCATGCGATTCGCGCATGCAAGACTTGGGTCATGTTGCGAGAGCCGCGACCGCACCTTATTTCCGCGATGATTCGGAACCGATCGTCGGGCGATTATGACCGTGATTTCCGGACATTTATCGCAAGATTCAACCTAAACCGCCCAGCCTTTGAGCGGGACTGCCGACAGGTTAATCGACACTTACCGTCGCCATGCGCCGTTCGCTTAGCTGCACCGCAACATCGGAACTTCCGCACTGCAGCACTCCCATCTATATTCATTTCAACGATGAGGCTCGGGCAAGGGCTGAATCGAACTACAGGAGACTACCAATGCTGCTCTCGCTCATCCGCATGATCCAGGCTTTCCGGGACTATCAGCGCAATGTTGCCGAGCTGTCCCAGCTCAGCGATCGCGAATTGGCCGATATCGGCCTCGATCGCTCGGACATCCCGCGCGTTGCCGCCGGTCAATATCAGGGCTGATTTCGTTCAGCCCTCACCGGACGGACCGATAGCGCCCGCCTCGTGCGGGCGTTCTCGTATCCGAAAGCAGAAAACTCGATTTCGGCGATTCCACTCATCGCCGAAAAGCGCTACCTGTCCGCCCCATGACAGGACCCCAATCCAACATTGTGCACGTGATCGGCGCAGGCCTTGCCGGCTCCGAGGCCGCCTGGCAGGTGGCCAAATCAGGCATGCCCGTGGTGCTGCACGAGATGCGGCCGACCCGTATGACCGAGGCGCACCGTACCGACGGGCTCGCCGAGCTGGTCTGCTCCAATTCGTTCCGCTCGGACGATGCTGCCAACAACGCCGTAGGCCTGCTGCACGCGGAAATGCGCCGACTCGGTTCGCTGATCATGCGCGCGGCCGATGCCAATCAGGTGCCCGCCGGAGGCGCGCTGGCGGTGGACCGCGAGGGCTTTTCGGCCGCCGTCACCAAAGCGCTCAACGATCATCCCCTGATCGAGATTGCCCGCGGCGAGGTCGCAGGCCTGCCGCCGGCGCAATGGAGCAACGTGATCGTTGCGACCGGCCCCCTCACCTCCGCGCCCCTCGCCGACGCTATCCGCGAGTTGACCGACGAGAGCGCCCTCGCCTTCTTCGACGCGATCGCGCCGATCGTGCACCGCGAATCCATCGACATGTCGGTGGCCTGGTTCCAGTCGCGCTATGACAAGGTCGGCCCCGGCGGCAACGGCGCCGACTACATCAACTGCCCGATGACCAAGGAGCAGTACGACGGCTTCGTCGCCGCGCTCATCGCCGGCGAGAAGACCGAGTTCAAGCAGTGGGAGACCAACACGCCGTATTTCGACGGCTGCCTGCCGATCGAAGTGATGGCGGAGCGCGGACCCGAGACGCTGCGCCACGGCCCAATGAAGCCGGTCGGCCTCACCAATCCGCGCGATCCCGCCACAAAGGCTTATGCGATCGTGCAGCTCCGCCAGGACAACAAGCTCGGCACGCTCTACAACATCGTCGGCTTCCAGACGAAATTGAAATACGGCGAGCAACAGCGCATCTTCCGCACCATTCCGGGGCTGGAGAAGGCCGAATTCGTCCGCCTCGGCGGCCTACATCGCAACACCTTCCTGAACTCGCCAAAACTGCTCGACGGCCAGTTGCGCCTGCGTGCTCAGCCTCGGCTGCGCTTTGCCGGCCAGATGACGGGCTGCGAGGGCTATGTCGAATCCGCCAGCGTCGGCCTGATTGCCGGCCTCTATGCGGCAGCCGACGTACGTGGCGAAACGCTGGCGAGCCCGCCGGGCACAACGGCGCTGGGTTCTCTGCTCGGCCACATCACCGGCGGCCATATCGAAACCATCGAACCAGGCACGCGATCGTTCCAGCCGATGAACATCAATTTCGGCCTGTTCCCGCCGCTTGCGAGCGTGCCGACGAAGAAGCCCGACGGCACGCGTCTGCGCGGCAACGAAAAGACGGTGGCCAAGAGACAGGCGATGAGCGCACGGGCGCTCGCCGATCTCGATCGCTGGATCGCCGATCACCTGCACATTGCCGCAGCGGCGTGAGTTTTCGATGAGCCTCCCCAAAGACGACGCCGCGGTGCTCTCGGCGCGCTGGACCGAAGGCGTGCTGCTCAAGCGCGACGTGTTCTCGACCGTCGAGCGCGGCCGCTTCCGCGGCGAGCACGGCGAGGTCGATGCCGTGCTGCGCCGGCTCGATGAGGTGCCGTGGTGGTCGCTTCTGCTGGCACGTCACCTGTTCGCCCGCGAGAAGCACGCACTGGTGCTCGCCAAGGGTCTCAACATCGGCCCCGAACTGCTGTGGGCCGGCCGCAGCGCTTTGGTCCGCGGCTTCGTCGACGGCGTCGCGCTGCATCTGGCAAAGCCGCATGGCGACCTCGCCTATTTCCGCTCGGCCAAGGCTGCGCTGCGCCGGCTGCGCCGCGCCGGCATATGCCACAACGATCTCGCCAAGGAACAGAACTGGCTGGTCGGCCGCGACGGACGCGCCTATGTGACCGACTTCCAGCTCGCCGCCTGCTTCGAGCGCCGCGGCCGGCTCTATCGCATCCTCGCCTATGAAGACCTTCGGCATCTTCTCAAGCACAAGCGCTCCTACGCACCTGAGGCGCTGACGCCGCGCGAGCGCAAGATCCTCGCCAACAAGTCCTTTGCCGCGAGCCTGTGGCTCGCTACCGGCAAGAAGGTCTATCGCGCGATCACGCGCGGCCTGTTCAATTTCACCGACCGCGAAGGCGGCGGCCGCAGGCTCGTCAACGATGCGCCGGTGCTGGCCGCCCTGATCCGCAAGAATCCGGCCGTGCGCGACACCGCTATCGTCGCCTTTGCCGACCGCCGCTCCGGCGTCGGGCTCTATGCTTTCGTCGAGGCTGATCGGGCCGCGCTCGAAGGCCAGCTCCGCAACGAACTGACCGCAGCCAAGGGACCAAAGCCGCCGGAGCACATCCAGGTCGTGCACGCGCTGCCCCGCGACACGAGCGGCAAGCCGCGCACCGAGATCCTGCAACTGGTCGCCATGAACCAGCTCGACCTGATCGAGCCGATGATGAAGAACGACCAGGACCGCGCCTTCCTGAAGGACATCCTGGAGCAGCGCAAAAACCTGCGCGACCGTTTCAATTTCGAGGCGGACTTGCCGGCGAGCTAGCACCGTGGACCGCGCCTTGAAGCGTCCACATTGCCCGTGGAGAAGCGGACGGATAGCGCGCCGGCCTGGCGAACAATGGACACTTGGGGGACGATGAAGCGTCGTGTTCTTCGCGGAGTGATCGCAGGCCTTATGCTGCTGGCAGCCATGCCTGCATTAGCCGCCGAGACCCCGGCCGAATTGATCTCCAGCTTCCGTCTCAAGCACGGTGAGGTCCGCGTCGTGCGCGATGCCACCCTCGACCGCATTGCGATGGACCAGGCGCGCGCGATGGCGGCGAAGGACGATCTCAGTCACGATGCCCTCGGCCCGTTCAACCGGCGCGTCGCACCGGCCGGCGCAGGTCGCGCCGCCGAGAACATCGCCTACGGCTACGACGGTTTCGAGAAGACGCTCGGCCAGTGGATCGACTCCTCCGGACACCGCAAGAATCTGCTGCTGCATAATGCCTCCCGTGTCGGGATCGCGAGCGCGAAAAATACCAGCGGCAAGCGGACCTATTGGGCGATGGTGATTGCGGGCGACTACGAGCCGAAGCCGGGCAAGCGCAAGAAGGACAAGGAGCCGCTGGTTGCCGTGAAACGTGAGGCTCCTTCCTCAAGCAAGCCCAAATCCAGCAGCTGCCACATCAAGCTGCTCGGCCTCTGCATCTGAGACGACCTAACATCAGCCGCGGCGCGCCGCCTCGATCTGGGCGACGTCGATCTTCGTCATCCCCATCATCGCCTCGAAGGCGCGTTTTGCTTCGGCACCGCCGGCCGCCAGCGCCTCGGTCAGCACGCGCGGCGTGATCTGCCAGGAAACGCCCCATCTGTCCTTGCACCAGCCGCAGGCGCTCTCCTGCCCGCCAACACGGGACCGCCCTTGAGGCCGAGACAGGCAACGCCGGCAACCGTGAATTCGACGGTGAGCACATCACCTGCTTTTCCGGACGGGTAGTCGCTGGGCGCACGGTGGACAGCACTGACAGTGCTATCGGGGAATATCTCGGCGTAGAAGCGGGCAGCTGCCTCGGCATCCCTGTCATACCAGAGGCAAATCGTGTTTTTTGCCATTGCGTGTCCTTTCGGTTCAAAGCCAAATCGCCGTCAACATAGGCACTCGGATCGGCGTGCTCCAGCCGGGATTTCCGTTGGCCCGATCTTGCTCGCACGCGTCCTCGCGTCTAACTCAGGGAACCTGATGGATGACAGAGGCGGAGGTCCTCACTTGATCGACATCGACCGGATACGCGCCAACACGCCGGCCACCTCCCGGCTAGCATATCTCCATAATGCAGGCGCGGCTCTTATGCCGGCGCCCGTTGTCGCAGCGATGAAGCGGCATATCGATCTGGAGAGTCAGATCGGAGGTTATGCCGCCGCCGACCATGAATCTCGCCGACTTGAATCAGTCTACGGCTCGGTGGCCCGCCTGCTGAATGCCGCGCCTGATGAAATCGCCCTCACGGAGAATGCGACGGTTGCCTGGCAGATGGCGTTCTATGCGCTCAGATTTGCCGAGGGCGATCGAATCCTGACCGCAGAGGCGGAATACGCCGCCAATTATGTCGCATTTCTTCAGGTCGCGAAGAGAACGGGCGCGATCATCGACGTCGTGCCGAGCGATGCCAGCGGAGAGCTCGACATCCACGCGCTCGAACGCATGATCGACGAACGCGTGAAACTCATCGCGATCACCTGGGTTCCGACCAATGGCGGACTGGTCAATCCCGCGGCGGCCGTCGGCAAGATCGCGCGAGCGCGGGGTATTCCCTATCTGCTCGACGCCTGCCAGGCGGTCGGCCAGATGGCGGTCGACGTCGAAGCCATCGGCTGTGACATGCTGTCAGCCACCGGCCGCAAATTCCTGCGCGGCCCGCGGGGCACCGGCTTTCTCTACGTGCGACAAGCGATGCTGCAACAGCTCGAGCCGCCGATGATCGATCACTTCGCAGCCCCCTGGGTCTCCCGAGATGCATATCGGCTCCGCGACGACGCGCGCCGCTTCGAGACCTGGGAAAACAACTACGCAGCCCGGCTTGGGCTGGGCGCAGCTGTCGACTATGCGCTTGAGATCGGACTCGGCCCTATCGAGCAGCGCTGCCGCACGCTCGCGGACCGTCTTCGCAGCGGCCTCGCCTCCATTCGCGGCATCAAAATTCGCGACCTCGGACGCGCGCCGGGCGCCATCGTCAGCTTCACGATCGAGGGCTATCAGGCGGAAGCCGTCGTCCGTAGCGCGGCGGCGGCCGGCATCACGATCGGCGCCTCAGATCCGTCGAGCACCCGCATCGATGCCGAAGTCCGTTCGCTGCCGCCGGTGGTGCGTGCCTCGCCGCATTACTACAATACGGAAGCCGAGATCGATCGGCTGATCGGCCATCTGGCTGGCTTGACGCCGCAATAGTACGACGCACTGGCGCGACGAGCCGCACCATTCACGTGCAGCGCGCACTCAATCCGGCTGCGCCAAGCTTGGCCATGACCTCGTCGAGATGGGCGCTGTCGCGGGTTTCGATGACCAGTTGCAGCAACGTCGCCTTGGCCGGCAGGTCGGAGAACGTCCGCTGATGCGAGACCTCGATGATGTTGGCTCCGGCCTCGGCCAGCAGCGCCGCGACCGCGGCCAGCTGACCAGGCCGGTCGGGGATATCGAGCGACAACTGGGTCAACCGTCCCTCGCGCGCAAGCTCTCGCGTGAGAACGGACGCGATCAGCCTTGTGTCGATGTTGCCGCCGCTCAGGACCAGGCCAACCTTTTGGCCGGCGAAGCGCGACGGATCGGACATCACCGCGGCGAGACCGGCGGCACCGGCGCCCTCGACGACCGTCTTCTCGATCGACATCAGGGTCGCGACCGCACGTTCGAGCTCGGCTTCGTTGACAAGCGCGATGTCGTCGACGAGCCGGCGAACGATCTCGGTGGTGATCTTGCCCGGTGATTTGACCGCTATGCCTTCGGCGAGCGTATCGCCGCGTGCGGGGAGATTGCCGTCATGGATGGCGTTGTACATCGAAGGATAGAGCCAGGCCTCGACGCCCAGGATCCGCAGCGACGGCTTCAGCGATTTCGCGGCGATGGCGATGCCGCTGATCAGGCCGCCGCCGCCGATCGGAACGACCAGCGTGTCGAGTTCCGGCACGGCCCTGAGCATCTCGAGGCCAACGGTGCCCTGCCCTGCGATCACGAGCGGATCGTCATAGGGGTGGACGAAGATCATGCCGCGGGCTTCGCCGTGGCTACGCGCGAATGCGGCGGCCTCCTCGAGCGTCGCGCCTGTGACCACCACCTCGGCGCCATGGTGCTTCGTATTCTCGACCTTCACCATCGGCGTGCCGACCGGCATGACGATGGTGGCGGGAATGCCGAGCCGCTTGGCGTGATAGGCAACGCCTTGCGCGTGGTTTCCCGCCGACATGGCGATAACACCGCGCGTGCGCTCCTCCGGCGTCAGCGCGGTGAGCCGGTTGAGCGCGCCGCGCTCCTTGAACGAGGAGGTGAACTGGAGGTTCTCGAATTTGAGCCAGATGTCGCAGCCGCAGATGCTGCTCAGCGTGCGGCTGTAGCCACAGGGCGTCTCGACGACGGCGCCCCGGATGGTCTCGGCGGCGGCATGAATGTGGGCCGGCGCGACCGGAAAGCCGCTTAGATCGGAGGACGTGCCTTGGGACAACTCAGCCATAGGACAGCATAGGGCATTTGCCGGGTCCAGGCGACAAGCCGAGCGCTATTTGGTAAATTCCCGTGACCGCGAGGCCCGCCACAGCGTCCACAGAGTGCGCAGCCGCGACGACGGCTGCGGCGTGAACGGGTTGCGTCCAGGCCGCGACAGGCGCTTGAGGTCGGCCCGCGTTTGGCCCAGCGGCAGAAACGCAGACCGCGCCGGAGCCGGCACCTCCGCCAGCAACGATGAGGCCGTGGCCAGGTGTTGGCGGGCTTCGCCCGCGAGCTGATCCAGCACGGCACGCAAATTGGGCGTCTCCTTGCCGGCGAAGACATCCTCCATAGGGCAACTATGGTTCGTCAGAAGCTGCTGCGGCAGGAACAGTTGCCGATGCGCGGCATCGCGCGGCAGATTCGTGATGATCTGCACGATGCCCTGGGCCAGCCCGGCATGCCTTGCCAGATGCTCGATGGCAGGCGAAGGCGGCGCCATGATCCGGGCCGCGAGTTCGAACAATGCCGAACAGGTCGCGGCCAGATACCCTTCCAGGGCCGTTAGTGTCGGCATCGGATCGTTATAGAGATCGAACTGGTGCTCGTCGGCGAGCAGCGACAACGGCTCGACCGGCAGGTCGAAATCGCGGATCGCGCGCAGCAGCTCTGCCGCCACCGGATTGCCCTCGGCGCTGCCATGGACTTGGCCTGAGAGCATGTCGGTCCACCATTGCAGGCGGATTTCGCCTGGCAAGGGCTGGCTCACCTGATCGCGGACGCGGACGATCTCGACATTGAAAGCGTAGAGCGCCAGCAGTGCGCGGCGCTCGGCGGTGGGCGCGAACAGCGTCGCGGCATAGCGCGGAAAGTCATGGCTGCGCACGAGATCGGCGCAGAAGGCGACGGAATCGGGCGGCGGCGCAGCGTCGCTCATGGCACGGCGATCAGCGCGGCCGCAACGCGCCGCCGTTCGCCGATCATGATGTTGTAGGTGCGCACGGCGGGGCCGGTCTGCATCGTGTCCAGCACCACCCTTACCGCTTTCAGCGCCTGGCGCAGCTCCGGCGGCGGCAGCCACACGCCGGTTCCGGTCCCGATCAGAAGCGTATCGATGCTGTTGGCGGACGTGAAGACCCGATCCAGCGAATAGCGATCGATCTTGGTGGGATCCGTTACGTCCCAGGCCCAGATCGCGTCGGGCAGGCAGAGCAGCGAACCGCGATGCGACATCCCGGCAAAGGCGAAGCCGCCCTTGCCGTAGGCCTCAACGGGCGCCGAGCGCGGGAAATGCGGAGCGTTGGGATCGCCGGCCATGAGCTTTGTCCGAATGGGCGTACTGCCTTCGCAAACGCCTGCGAGGGCATGCGGTTCGGATCATGCCTTGCTTTTCTTCGCCGGCGTAGCCGCTTCCGCCGCATCCTCGCGATGCTCGCCGACACCCAGATAGATCAGGATCGGCGCCGCGATGAAGATCGAGGTATAGGTGCCGACCAGCACCACGCCGAACATCATCACCGCGGTGAAGCTGTGAATGGCGTGACCGCCGAACAGAAGCAGAGCCAGCAGCGCCAGCGTTACCGTGAAGTGGGTGATGATCGAACGCGACAGCGTCGAGTTGATGGACTCGTTGAGCAATTGCGGCATCGGCATCTTCTTGTAGCGCCGCAGCATTTCACGAATACGGTCATAGATGACGACGGTGTCGTTGAGCGAATAGCCCAGAATGGTCAGAAGCGCCGCGATACTGGTCAGGTCGAAATCGACCTGGCTGACCGACATGAAGCCGATGGTCAGCACGATATCGTGCACGTTGGCGATCATGGCGCCGAGCGCGAACTGCCACTCGAAACGGAACCAGAGATAGATCAGGATCGAGACGATCGCGAGCATCAGGCCCAGCATGCCGTAAGCCAGCAGCTCGCCGGAGACGCGTGGGCCCACCACTTCGACGCGGCGATAGTCGACGGAATCGCCGAGCGCGGCACGGACCTTCTGGACGGCCTCCTGCTGGGCGGCGTCGCCGCCCGGCTGCTCCGCGACGCGGATCAGGACATCAGCCGGACCGCCGAACTGCTGCAACTGGACTTCGCCGAGACGCAGGGCATCGAGCGTGGTGCGCATCGCCGCGATGTCGGCGGTGCCCGACTTGGCCTGCACTTCGAGCAGCGTGCCGCCGCGGAAGTCAATGCCGAAATTCAGGCCATGGGTAAAGAACAGCGTGATCGCGACGATCGACAGCGCCGCCGAAATCGGAAAGCTGATGCGGCGGAAACGCGTGAAGTCGAAATGCGTATTGTCCGGGACGATGCGCAGCGACGGCAGCAGCCCGAGCGCGGCGACCACGGTGAGAACGGCAATGAGGATGCCAAGCCCGACGAGAACGTAGTGAGTCACGGTCTTAGCTCCTAGATCGGCACGCTCTGGGGCCGCTTCCACCGCACCCACCCGGCCACGATCAGCCGGGTCAGCGTGAAGGCGGTGAACACCGTGGTGATGATGCCGATGCCCAGCGTCACTGCAAAGCCGCGCACCGGGCCGGTGCCGATATAGAACAGCACTGCGGCGGCAATGAAGGTCGTGATATTGGAATCGAGGATGGTCGCCAGCGCCCGCTTGAAGCCGGCGTCGATCGCCGAGATCGCGTTGCGGCCACCGCGCAGCTCCTCGCGGATGCGCTCGTAGATCAGCACGTTGGAATCGACCGCGATGCCGACGGTGAGCACGATGCCGGCGATGCCGGGCAGCGTCAGCGTGGCGTTGAGCAGCGACAGCAGGCCGAAGATCATCGCGACGTTGATCGCCACCGCGATGTTGGCGAACACGCCGAACAGCCGGTAGGTCAGCAGCATGAACACGATGACCAGGATCGAGCCGACATAGGCCGCAAGCTCGCCCTTCTCGATCGAGTCCTGGCCGAGACCCGGACCGACGGTGCGTTCTTCGACCACCGTGAGCGGCGCCGGCAGCGCGCCGGCGCGCAAGAGGATCGCGAGATCGTTGGCCGATTGCACGGTGAAACTGCCGGAGATCTGGCCCTGACCACCGGTGATGGGCTCGCGGATGACGGGCGCCGAGATCACCTTGTTGTCGAGAACGATCGCGAACGGCAACCCCACGTTTTCCTGTGTGGCCTGCGAGAACTTGCGCGCACCCGACGTATTGAACTTGAAGCTGACGACCGGCTCATTCGTGCGCTGGTCGAAGCTCGCCTGGGCGTCGGTCAGGTCGCCTCCCGCGACCAGCACCTGCTTTTTGACCACGTAGGGGGTCGGCGGCGGCGACGCGCTCATCAGCAGTTCGGATTCCGGTGGTAACCTGCCCTGCTGCGCCTGGTCCGGCGGCACGGAGGCATCGACCATCCGGAATTCCATCTTCGCGGTCTTGCCCAGCAATTCCTTCAGGCGGGTCGGATCCTGAAGCCCGGGGACCTGCACCAGGATGCGGTCGTTGCCTTGACGCTGGATGACAGGCTCGACGGTACCAAGCTCGTTGACGCGGCGTTCGACGATCTGGATCGATTGCTCGATGGTCTTGCGCATGCGCTCGATCATCGCGGCCTGCGGTGGGCTCAGGCGGATCAACCCGCCGCCTGCATCGGTCACGTCAAGGTCGCGTTGACCGCTGGACCCTATGAGACCGCCCAACGGCTGGGCCATCTCCCGCAGCTTGGACAGCGCGGTCGGCACGTCGGATTCCTTGGTGACGCGAACCTCGACCGCGTCATTGCGCACAGTGAGACCGCCGGTAAAGCCGATCTTGTTGTCACGCAGCACCCGACGTCCCTCGTCGCGGATCTGGTCGAGCCTCTCCTTCTTCACGTAATTGCCGTCGACCTCGAGCAGCAGGTAGGAGCCGCCCTGAAGGTCGAGGCCGAGCACGAGCCGGCGCTGCGCCCAAGCGGGCCAGGTCTTCACCTGCGCCTCGGGAAAGAAGTTCGGGACCGCGCAGAGGCACACGATCAGCGCCGTCAGGATAATCCCGAGCGCCCTCCACCGCGTGAAATACAACATCGACTGGACCTGTCAGATCAGGAGACTTGAGATGCTCGCACGAGCAATCATTTCGCGGAGGTGTCGTCCTTGGCGACTTCCTTAGCGCTTTCCTTGGCCGGCTCGCCCTTGGCGCGCACGCCGGAGACCATCGAACGCATCTGCCGCACCCGCACGCCATCGGCGATCTCGAACTCGATCTGGTCGTCATCGACGACCTTGGTGACCTTGCCGACGAGGCCGCCCGAGGTCACGACGGTGTCGCCGCGGCGGATGTTCTTCACAAGGTCGGCATGATCCTTCACCTTCTTCTGCTGCGGGCGCAGAATCAGGAAGTACATGATCACGAAGATCAGGGCGAACGGCAGCAGCGACATCAACATGCTGTTGGTGTCGCCGGCGCCCGCAGCCTGGGCATACGCAGGAGTAATCAGCATTCGGACGATCCTCGTGAGAACGGGGGAAAGCCGGTCAGGCCCGCAGGGCGACCGGCTCGGTCAAATTCGCGCGGACTATAGCGGCCAGCGCCCCAATTGCAACGCTGCCAGACCGTCGATTTGGCCACCTTGCGGCGGACGTCGAGGCCCGATAAGGCTGCATTCTCAGGAACTTCGGACATGCCCAGAAAACCAAGCAAAAGCCCGGCCGGCAAAGGCCCCCGTACCTCTGCCAGGAAGCCGGCTCGCGTCGCGGCAAAACGCCCCACGGTAGCCCCCACAGACCTCCCCCAGGAGCGCATCGTCCGCGCATTGGAGACCATTGCGGCGCACCTGTCCGCTCAGGGGAAGCGGGCCGCAGCGCCCGAATCGTTCGAGCGGGCGGATGCCTTTGTCTGGCACCCGGACGGCCGCCTTTCGGCGGTGCCGCGGGTCAGCCGCGTCGAACTGTTCCTGCTCAAGGGTGTCGACCGGATGCGCGATATCCTGATGGAAAATACCGAGCGCTTTGCGAACGGTCTGCCCGCCAACAACGCTTTGCTTTGGGGCGCGCGCGGCATGGGCAAGTCGTCGCTGGTGAAGGCCGCGCATGCCAGCATCAATGCCGACCGCAAACCGGCCGATAAGCTGAAGCTGATCGAGATTCATCGCGAGGACATCGAGAGCCTGCCCGCGCTGATGGAGCAGCTTCGGGCCTCGTCCTTCTACTTCATCGTGTTCTGTGACGACCTCTCGTTCGACGGCAATGACGCATCCTACAAGTCGCTCAAGGCCGTGCTCGAAGGCGGCATCGAGGGCCGGCCCGAGAATGTCATCCTCTACGCTACGTCAAATCGCCGCCATCTGCTCGCGCGCGAGATGATCGAGAACGAGCGCTCGACCGCGATCAATCCAGGCGAAGCGGTCGAGGAAAAGGTCTCGCTATCGGACCGCTTCGGCCTCTGGCTCGGCTTCCACCGCTGCAGCCAGGACGAATATCTCGCGATGGTCCGTGGCTATTGCAGCCATTTCGGCATCAAGGTCGACGACGAAGCGCTGGAGCGCGAGGCGCTGGAATGGTCGACCACGCGCGGCTCGCGCTCGGGCCGTGTTGCCTGGCAGTTCGTGCAGGAGCTTGCGGGACGGCTCGGCGTGAAGCTGACGGCGGCGTAGCGCAGGGGACGCCACGTTCTCAGGTGTCATCGCCCGCCTTGTGCGTACTTGCGCACTGGAGCGGACGATCCGGTATTCCAAGACGGTTGTGATCAATCGAGAGGCCGCGGCATACCGGGTCGCCCGGTCAAGCCGGGCGACGGCAGCGCGTTCGTGGTGATCGCGGGCGCTACTCGGACTTGCGCCTCAAGCCCCGTTCAGGAATTGAAGCGGGTCAACCGGGCTCGATCCCTTACGGATCTCGAAGTGGAGTTGCGGCGACGCCACCTCCCCGGATTGACCCGACTTGGCAATGACCTGGCCGCGCTTGATGGTATCGCCGCGCTTCACCATCAGCTCACTCGCATGGGCATATGCGGTGACGTAGCCGTTGGAGTGCCGAACCAGGACGAGATTGCCATAACCTTTCAGCTCGTTGCCGGAATAGGCGACGACGCCGTCGTCTGCCGCCTTGACCGGCGTACCCTCGGGCACCGCGAGATTGATGCCGTCATTGGACTTGCCGTTGGTCTTGGCGCCGTAGCTCGTGACCACCTTGCCGCGCACCGGCCAGCGGAAGGTCGGCAGCGCGCTGGTGACTTCCGCAGCTTTCGCCGGCGTCTCGGCGGATTTCTCTTCGACGTTGGCGGTGGCCTGGGCCAGACGGGCGCTCTGCACCGGCGCGGCAACGGCGGCCATCTTGGTAGCGGGCGCGGGAGCGGCCGCAATGGGCTGCAACGTCCCCGCAACCGGCGCGGCCGCGACGGGAGCCGGAGCAACCGGTGCCGCGACCGCTGCGGTCTTGGCACCGGGCACCGTCAGCTTGGTACCGAGCTTGAGTTTTGCCGACGGCTCGAGGCCGTTGGCGCGGGCAAGCTCGGCCGGCGCTATATGGTTCTTGCGGGCGATGCTGGCGAGCGTGTCGCCGCGGTTGACGAAGTGGGTGCTGGGCGGTGCGGTAACGGCCGCAACCGGCTTCGCCGCAGGCGCCATCACGGGAGCGGCCGCGACGGGAGCCATCACCGGCGCGGGGGCAGCAGCGGTCGCACCGGGATGCGGGATGATGAGTTGCTGGCCGGGCGAGAGCGTGCGCGGACCCTTGTAGCCGTTGGCGGCGAGGATCGCCTGCGGCGTGACGTGATAGCGCTTGGCGAGCACGTCGAGCGTGTCGCTGGTGCCGACGATGATCTTGGTCCCGCCGACCGGCTGGGCGGCTGCGATCGAGCGCGGCGGCACGGTGGCCGTGGTCTCGAGATGCGGCTGTGCCGGGGGCGCATAGGACCCCATGCCACGCCCGCCTCCGGACACCCCGCCCCCCGCCGCAACGGGATAGGATTGCGGCGCGGAAACCGCCGGCGGCGGCAAGGGCTGCGACTGATAGCCAGGCTGGGTCTGCGGCCGCGAGTATTGCGGCAGCTCACGCTGCGGCGGCGGTGCCTGCTGCACCGAGCCGGTCGCTTCCTGGGAGAAGGGATTGGAGAAATTCGACTGGGACAGCCGCGACGACATGTCAGCGCTGCACCCTGCAAAGCTGAACGAGATCAGCGCCAGCACCGCCACCTGCGGCACGCGGCGCGCGTAAAGCAACTCGGCGACAACAGACATGGTTACTCACTCGTACGCAACAGAACTGATCTTTTAAGTAAACACGCGCCGAGTAAATAACGGCTTAACCCTCCCAATAAGATGTTGGCAGCACAGCCAATCCGGAATTCTACAGCTCCCGCGCCACCCCGGGCAGCGCCGGCACGAAGCGGACGTCGACGAGTTCCTTGCGCTCGATGCCGGCTTCGCTCCGGCTCAGGCGGATCAGCGTCTGTACGCCCTGATGCGGGCCGACCGGCGCGATCAGGATGCCGCCGACCTCGAGCCGCTCGATCAGGTTCTGCGGAATCTGCTCCATCGCGGCCGTGACGATGATGCGGTCGAACTGCCCGATATTGGCAGGCAGGTTGAGCCCGTCACCCAGCATCACCTCGACATTGTGATAGTCGAGCTTCTCAAGCCTGGCGCGTGCGGCGTCCGCGAGCTTGCGATAGCGCTCGACCGTCAACACCTGGCCCGCGAGCCGCGACAACACGGCGGCCTGATAGCCCGAGCCGGCGCCGATCTCGAGCACGCGATGGTGCTTCCGGAGCTGGAGCTGCTCGGTCATGTAGGCGACCACGAAGGGCTGGCTGATGGTCTGCCCGCAGGCGATCGGCAGCGCGCTGTCGCGATAGGCGCCGGCGCGATCGGTCTCGTCGACGAACAGCTCGCGCGGCACCTCCTCCATGGTGCGCAGCACCGCCTGATCGCTGATGCCCCGACGCCTCAGCGTGAGCTGAAACATCATCTTTTCCGGCGGGTGCTGATGGGTGGCCATTGCTGCTTGTGTCGTCTCGTCAGATCCAGGTCGATGCTTGAGGTCGATGCTTGTGGAGCTCAAGACCCGGACAAGAATCTTGTTCCTGCTCAGGAACCCATGATACCCTTTCGGGCGCTGTACTTGACCATAAATCGGCTTGCAACGGGCCGACGGCGGTGGCCATTTTCAGGTAACAGTTCGCCGAAACACACATTGCGTCGATTCGTGTTATCTGCGAACGTTTTCAGGAATGGGCAAGGACTCAACTATGATCGCGACAGGGCTTTCCGGCCGCTCTGTATTCCTCGTCGAGGACGAGGTGATGATCCGGATGATGGTCGCAGACATGCTTGAGGAACTCGGCTACAAGGTCGCGGCTGAAGCTGGCGATATCACCGAAGCCATGCGACTTGCCCAATCGACCGAGTTCGATCTCGCCATCCTCGACGTCAACGTCAACGGCAAGGTGATCTCCCCGGTCGCCGACCTGATCAAGGCAAAGGGCTGCCCCTTCATCTTCGCCACCGGCTACGGCTCCTCGGGCCTGCCCGAGCAATATCGCGACCGGCCGGCGCTTCAGAAGCCGTTTCAGCTCGACGCTCTCGGCAAGACCATCGAAGCCGCGCTTCGCGGCGGCTAGCCGCTGTTTCCAAGCCGTCCCTTACTTCAGCGTCGCGCCCAGCTCTTCGAAAAACGCCTCGTTGGTGCGGTCGAGCCTGAGCGGCGTGACCGAGACGTAGCGCTCGCGCAGCGCCGCGAGATCGGTGCCGTCGGCCGGCGTGTCCATCATTGCCGCGCGCTCGAAGCCGATCCAGAAATAGGGATTGCCGCGGCCGTCCCTGCGCTCGTCGATCCTGAGGAAGCCAAGGTTGCGCTTGCCCTGCCGCGTCACGCGGATGCCCAAGACATCCTCCGGCGCGCAGGACGGGAAGTTGACGTTGATGACGGTGTCCTTCGGGATGCCTGCCGCGATCACCTTGCGCAGGATGTCGGGCCCGAACTTGCGCGCGGTGTCCCACGGCGGCCGCTCGCGCGTCTCGACACTGAACTCCTGCGACAGCGCGAACGACGGCAGCCCCAAGATGGTGCCTTCCAGCGCGCCGGCGATGGTGCCGGAATAGACCACGTCCTCGGCGACGTTGCGGCCCTTGTTGACGCCCGAGAGCACGACGTCGGGCAGCTTGGCGCCGAGGATATGGCGCGCGCCCATGATGACGCAGTCGGTCGGCGTGCCGCGTACTGCGAAGTGCCGCGGGCCGACTTCGCGCAAGCGCAAGGGATCGTTCAGCGACAGCGAATGCGACACGCCGGACTGGTCGAGCTCGGGCGCGACCACCCAGACATCGTCGGACAGCGTCTGCGCGATCTCCTCCACGACCTTGAGGCCGGGAGCGTGAATGCCGTCGTCATTGGTGCAGAGAATTCGCATATCTCAGCTCGATTCCATGGGGCGTCTCGCGCTGGTCTTATCCGGCTATGACCGATCAGGCAAACTGGCGCTGCCGTGGTCAAAGCCCGTCAGCGGCGAATCCTCCACTGCGGCAAGAACCGCGCGAGCCTGCCTTCCGCACGCAGCACGAAGGCCGGTGGAACCGGCGGCAGGGCCGGGAGCGGCTCCATGGCAGCAGGCGGCGCCGGCAGCAGCTCGGCCGCCAATTGAGCCGGCTCACGCGGATAGCGCGTGCGCGCCGTCGCCAATGCCCTGTCAAAATCCTCGATATTGACCCCGGCCTTGGCGCGCCGGCTCTGCACGAGAGCGTCGTCCCAGAGCCGCGCGATCTCGATGTCCAGCACGCCACGCAGGCGCTGGTCGACGGCCTGGATGCCGGCACCTGTCACCGCCCATTGTCTGCCGACCCAGAAGATGTCGTGGTGCAAGGCCATGAACGATGGTTTCGAGTTGTCGGGTGGCCGACAAGATAACCGGCCGCCCAATCTTCGCAACCAAACGTTTCTGCCTCACGGCCGGGCAATCACGCCCTATTCGCGCGCGACCACCTTGAGCCCGCCCATATAGGGCTGGAGCACGCTGGGGACCGCGATCGAGCCGTCCTCCTGCTGATAGGTCTCCATCACAGCGATCAGCGCACGGCCCAGCGCCGTGCCGGAGCCGTTCAGCGTGTGCACGAAGCGCGGCTTGCCGTCAGGGCCGCGCGAGCGCGCGTCCATGCGGCGGGCCTGGAAATCGCCGCACACCGAGCAGCTCGATATCTCGCGGAATGCCCCGCCCTCACCCTGGCCCGGCATCCAGACTTCGATGTCATAGGTTTTTTGCGACGAAAAGCCCATATCTCCGGTGCACAGCGTCATCACGCGGTAATGCAGGTCGAGCCTCCGCAGCACTTCCTCGGCGCACGCAAGCATGCGCTCGTGCTCGTCCTTGCTGGTCTCCGGCGTCGTGATCGAGACCAGCTCGACCTTGGTGAACTGGTGCTGGCGGATCATGCCGCGGGTGTCGCGCCCGGCAGCCCCCGCCTCCGCGCGAAAACACGGTGTCAGTGCAGTCAACCGCATGGGAAGCTGCTTCTCCTCGAGGATGGATTCGCGGACGAGATTGGTCAGCGCCACCTCTGCGGTCGGAATGATGCCGAGCCGCTCGGTCCGCAGCCGCTCGTGGTCGGGCGCGGCGAGCAACTCGCCCTTGATTGCCCAGAATTGGTCGTCTTCGAACTTCGGCAATTGTCCCGTGCCGAACATGATCTCGTTGCGCACCAGCAGCGGCGGATTGATCTCGGTATAGCCGTGCTCGTCGATGTGCAGATTGAGCATGAACTGACCGAGCGCGCGTTCGAGCCGCGCCAGCCCTTTCTTCAGCACGACGAAACGCGCGCCGGAGAGCTTTGCCGCCGTCTCGAAATCCATGTCACCGAGCGCGGCGCCGAGATCATCATGGGGTTTTGGCGCGAGCGCGTAGTTGCGCTTGTTGCCGAAGACATGGCGCTGCACATTGCCGCGCTCGTCGACACCATCGGGTACCCCGCCGAGCGGCAGATTGGGGATCGCCGACAGCTCCTTGGCCAACTCCTCGTCGGCGGCTTTCGCGGCGGCCTCAAGCTGCGGCATCGTGGTCTTCAGCTCCGCCACCTCGGCCATCAGCGTGGCCGCCCGCGCCTCATCCTTCGTCTTCTTGGCGTCGCCGATCTCCTTCGAGGCAGCGTTGCGCCGCGCCTGGGCCTGCTCCGAGGCCAGGATCGCCGCGCGCCGCTTCTCGTCGATCGCGAGCAGCGACGCCGACAACGGCTTCAGGCCCCGCCGCGCGAGGCCGGCGTCGAAGGCTTGCGGATTGTCGCGGATCGATTTGATGTCGTGCATGGCCGTGGTCCTGAGGCTTGTCGCAAACTTGCAGCGTTCAACGTTGCAAGTTTGCATATAGCCCCTAGCACGCCTGTCATCGCCCGCGAAAGCTGGCGATCCAGTATTCCAGAGGCGTCAGCGATCAATCGAGGGGCCGCGGCGGACTGGATTCCCCGCTTTCGCGGGGAATGACACCGGGGTGCCGGCGCCCTACTCCGCCGGATTGGCCGGCGAGGATGCGCCGCTGGCCGGCTGGGAAGCCGCCGCCTTCTTCTCCACCATCCCCACCGCGATGATCGAGCCCTCGTAGAGTAGAAGCAGGGGAATCGCGAGCGAGCACTGGCTCAGCACGTCCGGCGGCGTCAGCACGGCCGCGATGACGAAGGCGATCACGATGAAATAGCGTCGCTTCTCGCGCAGCATTTTTGAAGTGACGATGCCGATCCGGCCAAGCAGCGTCAGGATGACCGGAAGCTGGAAGGCGATGCCGAAGGCGAAGATCAGCGACATCATCAGTGACAGATATTCGCCGACCTTGGGCAGGAGCTGAATCTGCGCGGTCTCGTCACTGCCGGCCTGCTGCATGCCGAGCGAGAAGCGAACCAGCATCGGCAGCACGACGAAATAGACCAGCGCCGCACCCAGCACGAAGAAGAACGGGGTCGCGACCAAATACGGCAGGAAGGCCTGCTTCTCCTGCTTGTAGAGCCCGGGCGCCACGAACTTGTAGATTTGAGTGGCGACGATCGGGAACGAAATGAAGCCGGCGCCGAACAGCGCTAGCTTGAGCTGGGTGATGAAATATTCCAGCAGAGCCGTGTAGATGAATTTCGAGTTCTCCGGCCCCGCCACCCACACGAACGGCCAGACCAGCACGTTGTAGATCTGCTTGGCAAAGAAGAAGCAGAAGATGAAGGCCACGCCGAAGCCGAGCAGGGCCTTGATCAGCCGCGAGCGCAGCTCGATCAAATGGTCCATCAGTGGGGCTTTGCTGGCCTCGATATCGGCGTCGCTCATGACGCTTTGGCGTCCTTGATCGCCTCGGATGGCGCGGTGTCCTGGCTGACCGGAGCTGACTCGACCTCGCGGGTGATGGCGAGCGGTTCGTTCGCCACCGCATGCGCCTCGGCCTCCAGGAAAGTCTCGGGCGTCGGTAATTCCGGTGTCGTCGGGGTGGCCGGCGCTTCCGCTGAAATCGCCGGCGCTTCACTTGACGTCGCTGGCGGTTCGACAGCAGCGGCCGTGGAAGTCTCTGCGGGCTTGTCGAGCGCATCGACGCGCAAGGCGTCGCTGACGTCCTTCTGGAGCGAGGTCATCAAATTGTTGCCGGCGAAGCCGGAAGCCGCTTCCTTGACCTCGTCAAAACTCTTCTTGAGGTCGGCCATCTCGGCCTCGCGCATGGCTTCCTGAAACTGGCCTTGGAATTCGGCGGCCATCTTGCGGGCCTTGCCCATCCACTGTCCGACCATGCGCAGCACGCCCGGCAGCTCTTTCGGGCCGATGGCGATCAGGGCTACGACCCCGATCAGGACCAGTTCACTCCACCCGATGTCGAACATGAGGTCTTCCGTTCAGGCCAGCCGCCACCGGCCCAATCCTCTCCACGCAGGATCGGGACCACCGCGTCTGCCCGCTCTTTGGCTCAGACGGCCTTGCTGCCGACGTCGGACCGTGCCGCGGTCGGCGCGGCAGTGTGCTCGATGGACTTGGCCGGCTCGGGCTTGTCGGCGACCTTGTCGTCGTCCTGCATGCCCTTCTTGAAGGCCTTGATGCCCTGCGCGACGTCACCCATCAGATCCGAAATCTTGCCGCGGCCGAACAGCAGCAGGACCACTGCGATCACCAAGATCCAGTGCCAAATGCTAAGCGAACCCATCCTGCAACCCTCCAAACGCGCGTGGCCGGGACCCCGGCCGATCTTCACCGAAACCTAGGCTTCGCAGGTGTCAAAAACAAGGACCAAGGCAGCGCCAATTCGCTGTTGGCGCTAGGTAATCTTGCTAGTTTTGCCTGACAAATAGTCGAATGCCGCGCCGTGACTGTTTTTATTGATGTTTTTAGCATATTTTGTTGCGATCGTTGAGCAACACGTTGCGGATTGTTGTGTATTTGCCTACATCATTGTGCGTTTGTCATCTGCTAGTATCACAATGTGACCCCGGCAGGAGCCTTGTGATACGCAAATGGGAACTATCGTCGAGCGCCAACGCAAGAACGGCGGCAAGGCATTCATGGCAAAGATCGTCCTCAAGCAAAAGGGCGAGGTGATCCACCGCGAGACACAGACTTTCGATCGGCGTCCGGCCGCCGCCGCATGGATCGCTCGCCGTGAGGACGAGCTTTCAAAGCCGGGCGCGATCGAACGCGCAAAGGTAGCGGAGAACGACCCGACCCTTGCCGCAGTCATCGATCGGTACACGGCCGAATCTGTGACAGAGATCAACCCGTCCAAAGCCTCAACGCTCAGCATCATCAAGACATACGGCATAGCAGACAAGCGCTGCTCGCATATCGCAGCGTCGGATATCACCGAATTCATCAAGTCCATACCTTGGACCCCGCAAACGCGGATGAACTACGTCACCCACCTCTCGACCATCTATTCCGTTGCGCGGCCCATGTGGGGATACCCGCTAGATCCGATCGTGATCCGCGAAGCTAAGACGGTCTTGCGTCGGATGGGGATCATCTCCAGCAGCAAGGACCGCGACAGGAGGCCGACGCTCAACGAGCTAGACCGGCTGATGAACCACTTTGACGAGCGCCAGACGCGCAGCCCGTGGGCCGCGCCCATGTGCCGTTTAATCGCTTTCGCGATCTTCTCAACCCGCCGTCAGGATGAGATTTGCCGGATCACATGGGCCGACCTCGACGAGGACAACAGCCGCATCCTGGTCCGCGACATGAAGAACCCCGGCCAGACGGTCGGCAATGACGTTTGGTGCGACCTCCCCGCGCCCGCCCTGCGGATCATCCAGGCGACGCCGCGCACCGACGAGCGGATATTCCCCTACACTGCCGGCGCGATCGGCGCAGCCTTCACAGAAGCTTGCGCGCTTCTCGGGATCACGACAGAGGATATGCCCGATAGCGAGCGGCTGCACTTCCACGACCTCAGGCATGAGGGCACATCGTGGTTGTTCGAAACCGGGTACAACATTCCGCACGCCGCCGCAGTCACCGGGCATCGCACCTGGACGAGCCTTAAGCGGTACACCCAACTGCGACAGCGCGGCGACAAGTTCGCCGGCTGGAAATGGCTCGATGCTGTGACGGTTGTGTAAAGCGCAACAACCATTCGCATCAATAGTCGTCGGGATTGAACCTGCAAGAAGGGACTTCCCGATGATTAAGCCGACAGTCGGACGCGTGGTGTGGTTCACCCCGTCTATCAACGCCCACCAGACCGATCCCGCGTTCCGCCACATCGATCCCGCGCAGCCTTGCGCCGCTATGGTGACGCATGTGTGGGGCGATCGCATGGTGAACCTCGTGACGTTCGACAGCAACGGCGCGGCGTTCGGCAAAACGAGCGTCGTGCTGTTGCAGGATGACGACGCAAAGCCGGAGTACGGCTATTTCTGTTCCTGGATGCCCTATCAGGTCGGGCAGGCTGCCAAGCATTCCGCCGACGACGCCAAGAAATAACGAACACCCCTCGCGGTACTCCTTCCCGTCAGCATCCAGAATGACGGGGAAACATGGTCCCGATCGTCCGTGCAGAACGGCGCTGGATCGCGGAGGGGTTTCATTGACCAGCGTAATCGGGGCAACCTGGATGGAGCAAAGGCCGCAGACCCGGAATGAGCCGGGGAGCGGCCTTTACCAATTTAGGGCCGGCTCTTTGTCCGTCGCGCCGCTGCTGCGATCCGGCGCGTAGAACGTCACCCGGTCCTCGTTGTCGCGCCGATCGCGGCCCACCGTCCAACCTAGCTTCTTCATGATCCGGCCGACGCGGCCGGCGTGGCGGTAGTCGGCATCCTTCATGGGGATGCCCAGGTGCGAGAAGATATCGATTTGCGCGATCGAGGATTGCCCCTTGATCAGCGGCCCGATCTTGTCCGTCCACACGTCAACGTCGGTTCGCTTCTCTTGTTCGAGCTCTACGGCCGCGAGTTCTTCCTCCTGGACCCACCATGGCGTGTTGGCGCGGTAGAGCGCGACAGCCTCAGCCCATAGCTGATCGCGATCGAGCGCGATTGCATCCGTGTCGATGCTGCCGACAGTCACCGGCCAGAACCGCCGCGCGCCCGTGGGATCGCGCAGGTATGCGTTGCCTTCCGGGTTGATCGTGCCGTTCAGCACCACGCGGCGCGGAGCCTCGATCACCGCGCGACCGTAGGGCGGGCGAAAGCGATCGGTCTGTTGCGTCAGGAACTTCTTGACCTCGTTCACCTCAGCCGCCGAGAACTTGTGCATCTCCGCGACCTCAAGGCCCCACACGCCTTGCATTTCCATCTTGGCATCTTTGCCTCCAATGTCGGACAGGCCGTCAGTAAAGAAGTCGTCGCCGTAGAGGAAGCGAAGCGCCGTCGATTTGCGCGCGCCCTGCGGACCCTCCAGGATCGGCATGGTATCGACCTTGCACCCAGGCTGGAGCCCGCGCGCGACGCCCGAGATTAGCCAGCGCATGCCCACCGTGCGAGCATACGGCGTGTCCTCGACCCCCATGTAGTAGCTCAGCCACTTCCCGACGCGCGGCCGGTTGTCCCACTTGACGCCTTCCAGGTACTCACGCAGGCGATCGAAGCCCGCGCGTTCCGCGATTGTCTGGATCACGGCCGCAATGTTCGAGGCTTTCGGCGACATCTGCCGCGCCTCCAGCCACATCACCGCTTCGCTGTAGTCGCGATCCTGGACAACGCGCGGCGTCCACGACTGTTCGCGTTCCCACGGCGGCCGACGCATCAGCATGACGCGCAGCTTGAACTCGTCCCACGCGAACACGCCCGCCGTCTCCGGGTGGTTCTCCAGGAACAGCGCCCAATTCTTGGTAGCGCCCGGCTTGACCGCGCCCTTGTCATTGCAAACGAGATTGAGCATCCAATTCTCGTCAGCCGCGACCGTGCGGCGCGTCCGGATATCCGTCACCGTGGCGGGTTGCTCTTGCTGGACGGTGCGAGCCTCGACGACGGGCCTTGCCGGCGCAGCCGCGACAGGACCAGCAACGGGCGCAGGCTTCTCCACGGGGCGCGCTGGCGGTTGGGGCGGCGTCCACGGCCGCACCGTCTCCCGCATGAACTGATCGAGGCGCGGCTTGTCCCAGCCATCGCGGATCGCATCGGCCGCGTCCCAGCCTTTCGGCGGATCGTCGCGCATGACATCCATCACGCGCACGGTGCAGCCGAGGCCGACCAGGATGGCCGCAATCTCGTTCGCGGTCCCGAGCCCAGGCACATCAGCGTCCGGCCAGATCACGACGTTGCGGCCAGCGAGCGGCGACCAGTCCGTATGCTTGACCCCTTGCGTTCCGCCCGCCCAGGACAGCACGACCCGCGCGGTTTCGTTCGCGAGCGCGTCGCGGCACTTCTCGCCCTCGACGACGATCACCTGCCGGGCATCGCCGAGACGGTCTAGACCGTAGAGCGGCCGAGGCTTTGGGAACGGGAAGCGCGACCAGCACTCGCGGCCGTCAGGCAGACGGACTGCCATGACCATCGGGGTTTCTTTGTCGCCGTCGCCGAGGTCATGACGCAGCACATAGCCGAACAGCGAGCCATCGGCGCGACGATACGGGAACACCATCGACGGCGCAAAGCCGCCCCACTCCGTTGCATCGCCCGCGCGCTTTGGATTGTAGAGCTTGACCCGCTTACCGGGCTCGATCGACGCGCCATCGGGCGGATCAATCGGCTCGATCCCGGCGTAGATATCGCGCGCCTCGATCCGACGCGGCGCAACGTTCGGGCCAGCATTGCCACCGCCGAGGATACTGATCGCCTCGCGCAGGCCGACGCCCTTGATGCCGCGAACGAAATCCATGACGTCGCCATGCTCGCCGCAGCCGAAGCAATGGAAGCGCTCGACCTTGTCCTTGCCGACGAAAATGGTGAACGACGGCGTGTCCTCAGCATGGAACGGGCAGCAGCCGAGAAATTCGCCGCCGTCCTTCTCCAGCTTCACCCCGAAAGAGGCCGCCGTGTCGGGCAGAGAAACGTCACGCCGTAGGCGCTCGACATCGGACGACATAATGCCCCGTAGGTGATTTGCGTGTTGCGCTAATCACAACACTTGCAACGAAAACGTCAAGAAGAAGTTAGCGTTTGCCCCGGATTATCTGAGCCAACTCGCTTTCGTTGTGGGCAACACCGGCCCGCCCGCCCGCTTTGTTGACGGCCTCGATCCAGGCTGTCTGCTCTTTCGTCGGCCGCGCGCCGTCCTTAACTTCGACCTGGACATAGAGCGCGACGGTTGACCCGATCATATCGGCCGTCACCTCGACGGGCATCCAGCCGCCCAGGTCGGACATCCCGGCGACGCCGGCATGAAACGGTCGAGCGTTGCGAATGACGATATCGCCTTTGCCCAGCATCACCCGCTTACCGGGAAAGCCGTGCTCGACCTTCCCGACCCACGCCTGCCCCACGTTCTGCCGAAACAGCCTCGCCCCGAGTTGGGAGGCGAGGCGTTGCAGCAGGCGCATTAGATCGGCCTCGGCCATTTTAGCCGCCGCCCAGGGTAGCGCGCACGCCGGCATAGGCGAACAACTGCCAAAGCACAAAGACGCTGTAGCCGATGAACGCATAGGCGGCGGCGAGGATGATCAGTTCGAGGATGGTCAGCTTCATAGTGCGACCTCAGAACGGGATATCATCGTCATGGTGCAGCGACCGACCGGACGAGATCGGGTCACGGCGCGGCGCAGTCTCGCGCGGAGCCTTGCCCGTCGCATCGGCGTAGCCGTTGCCCGGCCGTTCCGCGTTGCCCTTCGTGTCGGACGCCTTCCGGCCGCCGCCGTCGCCGAGCAGGATCAGGTTCGCCTTGAAACCGGTCAGGACAACCTCGGTCGAATAGTGCTTGACGCCATCCTTTTCCCAATCGCGCGTTTGCAATTCGCCCTGGACGAACACCTTGCTGCCCTTGCGAACGTACTGCTCGATCACGCTGCAAAGCCCCTCGTTCCACACGACAATGCGGTGCCATTCGGTGCGCTCTTTCTTCTCGCCCGTGGCCTTGTCCTTCCAGCTTTCGGACGTGGCGATCGAGAAGTTCGCGACCACGCTACCGTTCTGGAGATTCTTGATTTCAGGATCAGCGCCGACGTTGCCGATCAACTGCACTTGGTTAAGGTGCCCCGCCATTTCTCTATGCTCCCATGACAAGCCGGTATCCCCGGCGATAACCGACGTTCTCGATCGAGACGCCGGACCCATCAAGCCGCACGCGCAAGTGACAGAGCGCGACCTTGAAAGCTGCATACATGCGCGTCGGCGACGGCCCGCCATCGGGATCGTCGGCATACATCGCATCGAAAATTCGTTCCGTCTGGACCGGATGACCCTTGCCCTTCCAGATCGCGCCGAGAATGCGCGCCTCCAGCGGCGTCACCTTGTAATGGTCGATCACGATAGCAAGCGACGGAACGCGAACGGACTGCCTGCAACACGGGCACTCAATCGGATTGCTAATGCTCATCATGACATCCCCCTGCCTTGCGAACCCGCCTTCGCCTGCCTCGCCGTGAACACATGCCCGGCCCACTTCTCGGGCGACTTGTAACCGCGTGCCATCGCGAGCTTGACCAGATCGTCGAGCGTCCCCGCGCTCGACTGTTCGCGCAGCCGCTCGCGGCGCAACGCGGCGACATCGATTTCCTCAAGCTCGCCCTCGACCTCATCGAGCACGCGGCCCAGGCCGAGGCTATCGCTCGCCTTCACCGGATAGACGAACCCGCATTCCGGGCAGCACTTCGCGGGCGCATGCGTCGCGAAACATTTCGAGCACGTCAGGTTTTCGACTTCGCGCGCGTTCTTCGCCCGGCCCTCAAGCGACCACTCGCGATCGTCATCCGGGAGGCCGAGCCGACCGAAGCCGCCGACGAGATCGAGCAGGATTGCGGGATCGGGTTTCTTCCGCAGGCCGCGCCCATGCTTTTGCAAATGCCGCGCGAGCGATTGCGAAGGCGAGTAATCAAGCACTGCCTCAATGGTCACATCGCGATCGACTTGCGCGGCGAGATCGAACCCCTCGCAGAACAATTGGCAATTGATGATCAGATCAATTTGCCGGTCGGCGAAGCCAACGAACGCGGAACGTCTATCCGGTTGCGGAGTTTGCCCATCGAGCGCGACGGCCATGATGCCATTCGCGCGAAACTCTGCGGCGAGTTGTTCGGCGCGGACCACGGACGGAGCAAAAGCAATTGTCCTCTTGCCTCGTGCATACTTCTTCCAGTGCCGCACCGCGCCGGCCAGGACTGCCTTGCCTGACATCAGGTCATCAATGTCGGAGGCGACATAATCACCGTCGCGCGAGCGAACGCCGGTCAGATCGACACCGGCAGGCGAGAACGCACGGTAGCGCGAGAGGTGCCCTTGCTCGATCAGCCACCGGACAGACGGACCCATGACCATCGTGTCCCACACGTCGCCCAGCGGCTTGCCGTCTAAACGCTCCGGCGATCCCGTCAGGCCGATCGCCCGCGTCCCCTCGCCCTTGTAGTGATGGGCGACCTTGGCCCAGCCGCTCGCGGCCGACAGGTGCGCCTCGTCAACCATGATGTAATCGGCCGGGATTTTCCCGAGCCGGTTTTTCAGCGTCGCGATCGAGGCGATATAGACCCGGTGATGCGGGTTGTAGTGATAGCCGGCCGCGATGTACGAGAACGGGATGCCGCAGCGCTCGAATGTCTTGGCTGTTTGCGTGATCAGATCGACGCGGTGAACGCAGAAGATCACGCGTTTCCTAGCCTGGAACAGAAGGTCAATCAGCTTCGCGGCCAGGACCGTCTTACCGAACCCCGTGGGCGCGAACACCAGCACGGACAGATAGGTGCGCAGCGCTACCCGCAGTTGGGCGCGCACGTCCTCCTGATCGGGACGAAGGATCAACCCGCTCACCGGCCGACCACCACTTTCCGAATGGAATTTTCATGCGGAGCCATCCGGCGAAGCCGCGTCGCCATCGCCCGCAAAGTCTCGACATCGGCGGCCGAAACCAGCATCATCGTTTCCGCCGCCGTCGCCCCCGTCCGCGACATGGTGCGGTCCGCCAGATGATCGATGAAATCCGCCTGCTCATAGAAGCTCATCGGCGCACCGCTCATCAGTGCACCGGCATCATGTCGGCGGCAGTGATCGCGACGTTGCCTTTCTTAGCCGCCGCCAGGATCGCTTCCTGGTCGCGCCCGCTAATCAGGCCCTTCGCATCCTTGAGCGCACGACTGACCTTCGATCGGTGACGATCGAGCGCCCGTGCGAACTCCGATTGAGACATTCCAAATTTGACATAGACACGCTGCCAGGGCGTGACTGGTTCGGCTGGCTTCACTTTAAGACCGCCCTCTATGATGCTGATATCGCAACATACGTTGTGATTTGCGCAACGTCAATAGAAGTGGGCCGACTTTTCCCCTGATGCTCCCGCTATCTTTGGAATGCAACGCTAGGGCGAACCGTAGTTCTACGGGTTTTATTGACGGGTTGTTGCGGATCGTGCAACAACTCGAATTCTTAGTATCGCGTTAAGTATTTGGAGGCGTTGCCAATGGCAAACCAGGAGATCGATGGCGAGTGGTTCACCAGAAAATTAGAAGAAACCAACAAATCAATGCGGGGGCTCGCACGACACTTAGAGGTGGATGTTTCCGCCGTGTCGCGGATGTTCTCCGGGACGCGGAAAATGAAAATGCAAGAAGCTAGTGCAATAGCCCACTTCCTCGGCGCGCCAGTAGCGGAGGTTTTGAAGCACGCCGGGGTGGCGGTTGACCTGGACGGCCAGCCGACACAGGTAATGCTTGCGGCCGCTATCAACGAAAAGGGCCAGCTTGAGCGGCTATCGGAGCCAAGGCCCCTGCCCCAGTCGATCATTGACCGCGCCAACGCGGCGATTGCAATCCGTGATCAGCCCAGCAACACCCGCATCCTCGCCGCCCAAATCCGGGCGACGTCCGGACCGCTCATGTTCATGGACGACGCGGTTGTCCTATTCGGGCACACCGAGGGCGTCGAGCGCGCGGCGATCGGAACCCTATCAATCTGCCGGTCCCACAAGGGCGAGCAGATCATTGCGAAGATCGAGCGCGCGAGAAAGACGGGTGAGGCCCGCGTGGTGTGCATTGACGGCAAAGTCAGGGAGTTCGCCCTCGACACCGCAACGCCCGTCATCGCCATCATACCTTAGTAGTCTGCGGCGCGCCGCCGCAGCTCATTGCCAATCCGTACAATCGCGCCACAACTCTAACCTGAAATTCTGAAATTCTGGCTTGACAGGTCAAGTGTTGCGATTACTGTTGCGATGTTCACAACAGGAGATCGCAACAATGAACGACATGACCACATCGCCCGGCATGAAGCCCGGTGTCTATCTCAAGCTCGACAACGAGGCGTATCACGCCGGCCCCGGCATTTCGAAGTCGGGTCTCTGGACGGTCGAGACCAAATCCCCGGCTCACTACAAGTTCGGCGAGCGCAAGGAGAGCAAGGCGTTCGACTTCGGCGAGGCGTGCCATCTTGGCATTCTCCAGCCGAACGACTTTGAGAAGGTCGTCGTTCGCGGCCCTGATGACCGGCGCGGCAACAAGTGGAAGGACGTCGCCGAGGTCTGCAAGGTCGATAAGAAGTTGCTGCTCACGTCCGGCGACTATGACGGCGTTCTCGCGATCCGCGATGCCGTCCATGCCGATCCGTGGATTAACAGCATCATCACCAGCGGCGACGGCGTGAACGAAGCGTCAGGCTTCTGGATCGACCCGGCAACGGGCGAGCTTTGCCGCTGCCGCCCCGACCGCTATCGCCGCGACCTCAAGCTGATCCTCGATGTGAAATCGACCGTCAGCGCGCACCCGGACGCCTTCGCCAAGAGCGTCGTGAACTACGGCTATCACGCGCAGGAAGCTTTCTATACGGACGGCTGGAACGCGTGCGGCCAGGAGGTCGAGGCATTCGCGTTCCTGGCGTGGGAAAAGACATCGCCCTATGCCTTCGCGGTCTATGAGCTTCCGCCGTCCATCGTCGAGGAAGGCCGGGCCATGATGCGCAAGGCCATCGACACCTATGCCACGTGCAGGAAGGCGAACCACTGGCCGGCATATGGCGACGGTGTTCAAGAGCTTTCGTTCAAGCGCTGGAGCTACCGCCTGACCCAGGCCCCGGACTTACTGGACGAAGAAATCGCGGCGTGACCGACGCTGACACAGCGCGACAATTCTGGAGCGCGGCCTTCTTCTATCGCCGTGCTCCGGATCGCAACCGAGCCACCGCTATCATGGTGCTGACAGCACTCAGCGGATCACCCCCCGGCCTTGTGCAATCACGCGCGGCCGCCATCATGAAAGAAATCGAGAATGTCACAGACCAACACACTCCCGGCCCAGGTTGAGCGCAAGCCGCTCACCCTTAGCGACCGGCTCGACCAGATGACGCCCGAGTTCAAGAAGGCGCTGCCCGGTCACATCACGCCCGAGCGTTTCGTACGCACCGCTCAGACGGCCATCGCCCTCACCCGCAACATCGAGAAGGTGAGGAACCCGGCCTCGCTGCTCGCCGCCTGCACCAAGGCCGCGACCGATGGCCTGATCCTGGACGGCCGCGAGGCCGCCCTTGTCGTGGACTACCAAGGCGACGTGCAGTATCGCCCCATGATGCGCGGGCTTTTGAAGCTCGCCTATCAGAGCGGCCAGATCAAAAGCCTCGTTGTCGAGCCTGTCCGCGAGAAAGACAAATTCACGCACGAGCCGACCAACGCCAAGAAGCCGATCACTCACAAGGTCGATCACAGCAAGGATCGCGGCGAGGCTTATGCGGTCTACGCCATCGCCGAACTGATGAGCGGCGGCATTGTTCACGAGGTCATGAACGTCGGCGACGTCAACGCCATCCGCGACCGCTCCGATGCTTACAAGGCGTTCAAGGCCGGCAAGATTAAGTCCACGCCGTGGGCGACGGATTGGGCGGAAATGGCGCGCAAGACCGTGTTCCGCCGCATCAGCAAATATCTGCCGAGCAGCACCGACCGGGACGCCTTCCATCAAGCGGCCGAGCGGATCGACGAGGAATACACGATCGACGCAGCGGCCGAGCCCGGCGAGACCCCGGCCCCTACGCAGTTCACCGCGCCGAAAAAGCGCGGCGGGGCAGCGGCAGCGCTCAAGGATGTGACGCCGGCCAAGGCCAAGCCGCAGCCCGAGCCGGAGCACGACGCCGAGACCGGCGAAGTGTTCGACCAGGACGGCCCGGATGGCAACGATCCGCGTTTCGCCAACGACGGCCCGCAAGCGGGAGACGATATCTAATGGCTAAGCGCCTCATCGCCATCATCGAACAGACCATCCGCAAGGAGGTCGCCGTTCCCGATCGCGTTCCGACTGGACCGTTCAACGTCGAGGCTATGGACATCCTGAACGCGATCAACGCATCCAACCACAGCACGATCATCAAGCAGCGCTTTGTTTCTGCCGAGGTGGTCGAGATTGCCGAGACCCCCGCCGATGCAGACCAGCAGTAACCCCGAAACACCGGAGTTCGCCCGCGTCGAAATCCGGCTCGCCGACAAAGCCGCGCTCAAGAGCGCGGCCGATCATCTCCGCACTCTTGCCAACGACCTCGACAAGCTCGCTCGCGGATCGCTCGCCGACCCCATGTCGAACTATCTGGCGTGGGGCACCATCAAGTCCACATCGAAGAAGCTGAGGAACCATCAATGACGAAGCCGCCCACGACCATCCTCGCCCATGATACGCCCCGACTGGGGGAATTCGACCGCGCTGCCGTAGACCTCGCCGCCATGCTCTACGGCGACGGCAGGGAAGCGCCGCGCGACTTCGGCCTTTCCTCGCTCCTGACCGACGAGCAGCTTGCGGCGGTCAAGGCCGCAGCCGAGCCCGCCGACGTCGTCATTTCTGACCCGATGTATGGGAGCCTCGCGGGCGTGCTCCAGGCTGCTCACGACCACGCCGCGCGCGGCAAGGGACATGACCGGCATGGCAGTGATGACGTGCCGTTCCTCGAACAGCCCACCATGCAGATCAGCCGCATGGTCGGGCTTGGATACCCAGCCGGCCAGATCATGAAGAAGGCCGACGAGGCGAAGCGGATGGCCGATCGCGGCGAGTACGACGCGGCCGTGTTCGAGTTCTTCGGGGTCATCAACTACGCCGCAGCCGCGATCCTCGCCCTTCGGGAAATGTAGAAAAGGCGTATCTTGGCTGTTGTGATTTTCACAACACCGTGCGACACAAGAGGCGATCCATTTAAACGGGTCGCCTCTTTCTCATTCCAGGAGCCGCCAACCATGACCAAGCTTCACCAGTGCCAAGAATGCGGCAACCCCATCAGCGCCCGCCGCCAGGGGCAGGAGTTCTGCAAGCCGTCATGCCGCCAGACTTTCAACAATCGCCGCATGCAGCGCGGGGCCGAACTCTATGACCTGTTCCGCGCCCTGCGCCGCGAGCGTGCCGACGCAAAGGGCCTTGGTCTCTGGACTGAGATTTGCCGCCTTGAATTGAACTGGCAGATCGAGGACGACGCCAAGCGGCCCGGCCGCCGTTCCTACATGCCGCCGACGAAGGCGATCACGATCCTCAAGGACAAGGGATCGTTGCCGCGCGGCGAGACGCTGGTAAAGGCCGTTCGCAGTCGGGCCGCTTAGCGCGCGAACCGCTCGCGCTGTTGCTTCTGGCAATCGCGCGTGGCTACGAGCCGGCCGTTAGCCTGCCCCAGCGATGCCCGGTGACGCGCGAGCGCCACCTTCGCGGACGTCCCGACCTCGGCCGAGGGATAACCGACCGGCTGCGCCAAATCTTCGCAGTCGCGCGGGATTTGGACGGCGGCCCGCGTCGGACTATTTTGCGATGCCGCGCAGCCGATCAACGTCGCCGCCATCGAGAGCACAAGCATCGTTCTCAGGACGTTTCGCAAGCTCTGCCTCATAGTCGGAAACCTTCTTGTCTGCCTCGCCGGCCTTTGCCTCGGCATCTGCGCGGAGCTTAGCCGCGACGTCCGCCGATCGCTTTTGCGCGTCGAGTTCCAAATCCTTGAACGCGAGATCGGTCCTCGCCTGGGCGAGAGCAGCGCTTTCGTCGGCAAGACGATGGCCGACACACAGTCCGATCACGAACAGGAGGAGCAGTGCGACCAAACGGGCGAGCGGCACATAAGCGCCGATCACGGGGAAGCGATCGAGGAGTGGGGCGAAGCCGATCACCAGCGCCGCGACCAGGACGAGGCCGAGCGCCATAAGTGTCAGATCGGACGTCGCGATCGCCCATAGCAGCCACGTCATGGATCAGTCCTCCCGGAGACACCAAGGCCGCTCGCCCCACATTGCATCCGTGCGGCGGTTGTAGAGACCCTGGAGAAACTTCCCGTTCGCGTTGACGTATTTGACCATCGCGTCGCAGGCTTCCCGCACGCGGCCGGCGTTGAGGTCACGCGCGATAGAGGTGTTGCAAACCTTGGCCGGGCCGAGGTTCACGGCGAACGAGGCAATCGCCGCCTGCCGGTGCGGCGGCATCGTCGGCAGCGAAGGAACGCACAACACCACCTTGTCAGCGTAGCGTTCCGCGACATGCGAAAGCTCCGCTTGGCATTCCTCCTTGGTGTACTTGTCGCCCACCTTGAGCCACGGCCAATCGTAAGTGGTGATCCCGCCGCACACGGTAATGACGCCGGGCGGATCGAACGGCAGGTGAACCGCCACAAGGTTCATGCCTTCCCAATGCGAGACGAGCACGCCCGCGAGCACTGCGCCCGCAGCAGACAAGCCGACGTGTTTCTTGGTGATCGCCATTATTCAGCCCCCGGCTGTTTGAGCACGCGCGCGAGACCGAACGCCGCCGAGAGGACGACGCCGCCGAGCACGTAGAAGGTGGTCGGGATTTTGTCCGCGAGCGCCGGCCAGACCATCACGGCCCCGCCCACGGCGCTCCAGAACAGCCCACTGCCGATCGCGATCCGCACCGACCAGAGGCGATGCCACACGCGATCATCGATCATTCGGAAATTCATAGTCGCGACCTCGTTGAGAGGCCGCACCATGGACCGGCAACGGTTGCCGGCTAAACTTGGGGGATGTGGTTGAGCCCGCCCGCGAGGATGAACTTGACACCAGCGGCGACGAGCAACGCGACGCCAAGCCAGATCAGTTTCGAGAGGTGGCCGTTCAGCCGGTCAACGCTGCTTTCGATCCGCTCCAGCGACTGCTTGATATGGGGCTGTTGAGCTTCCAGGAGAACGACGCGCTCTTTCATGTCGTTAAGCCTCCCGTGCAGCTTTTCGATTTCCGCCCGCGTGAATTCATCCATGGTGACGCGCCCAAGCCCAGATTGTTGCCTCGATCGCTTCTATGCGGGGAATGGTTGGCTTTACGAACGTCGGGCTTGCCCCGGCGAGGGTTCCCATGTAAGGACGCACGTTGGGGTTGATCTAGCTGGGGTTGTGATAATGAGACCTGCAAACACAATGCGGGCGGCTTTTCTCGTCTCTCTGCTTTCATGCGTCATCGCGTGCGCAGGCGTCACCGTTGTACTGGATCGGTTCGAGAAGCGGTTAAAGGTCGCTGGGGCCGACCTCGTCAACGTCACGACCAGAGCGGACAAGATTGCCAGTTCGGTCGCCGCGCTTTCGGATCGCATCGAGCATCTATCGGACGAGATCAGGTTTTCCGCGCCGGCCGACCTCGGACATAAGCACACCGCCATCCGCCAATTCGTCATCACGAGCAATCTTGCCCAGGTAGACGCCCCTATCATTTTCGTCGGCGACAGCATCACCGAGACGGCGCGGCTCCCGGCCTCACTGTGCGGGCACCCTGTTGTGAACGCGGGGGTCGGCGGCGCGTCGTCGAGTTCATATCTTGCATTCGGCAAGTCCTTCCTTAGCGAAATCAATGCACCCCTGATCGTCGTCGCTCTTGGCACGAATGATTCGCAAATCGGCGCGCGGAATGCTCCGCCGTTCGCCGGCTCCTACAAGCGACTAATCGAGTTCCTAAAAACGCGCGCGGCCGCGTTGGTCCTGGTCGGCGTGCCGCATCTCGAAATGGGCGGCGCTCTTGCAGCCAGCTACTTCGACGAAGCTGCATCTGTTCGCAATAATGCAGCGATCCAAGCCGCAGCCGCCTCGAATTCCGCGCAGTTCGCCGACGTGCGGGCCGCCATGCAAGGCGAGCGTCTAACCCTAGATGGCGTCCACCTGACGCGGAAGGGATACGACGAATGGATGACGCCGATCATCGACGCGATCGGGAAAGCACTCGACTGCGGATCAACGTCAGAGTTGATGGCGGTCACACGATAGCCGCGCCCCAACCTGCCGCCGTCTGGACAGAACCGGCGTCGTTAGGATGCACGCCATCCAGAAGCTGCGTCGCGGTGTCAGTGATAAGCGTGCCGTTATTGACGCCGTGAAGTTGCGAATACCCTAGCTCCGCAATGCACTGCCCAGCGACAACAGCGTAATCGCTGAATGGGATCGGTCGCGTCTGCGTCGTCGGGATCGGAGCGGAAATGTAAACTGGAACGCTTGGGCTGATCGCATTTATGTTGATCAAAAGCTGCTTGAGGTTCGCCTTGTAGGTCGCGACCGGTATCTGATTGAGATAGTCGTTCGTCCCGAGCAGGACCGTAATCAGATCGGGGGCGAGGTTTGCAGCGGCCGTCCCGTCGTCCGATACGGTTAATCGGCCTCCAGAGCCCATGTTGATTGTTCGGAAGCCCTTGCTTTGCGCGAGCAGAAACCACCACGCGCGGCGCGTGTCGGTAGACCAGAACCCCTGCGTGATGCTGTCTCCGAGGTTGACCATGACCCGGCCCGTCCTGGGAGCCGCAGCCGTAACGGTATAAGCGGGGTCAACTTGGACTAGACCGAATTCGACGCCATCGCCATAAGGCAGGATGATTTCATAGAGGCGATCCGCGCTCGATCCCATGTTGATCGGCACCGTCGCCGTCGTCACGGTGTTGATTGGCGCAGGGGTTTGGAAGTCCTGGACGAACGCGCCATTAACAAAGACGTGCCCGATCAGATTGCGCGCATCGGCGCGCGTGACGAGCCCGTTCCATCGCAATTGCACCTGAACGAGCGGGGCATTCGATCGGAAACGCTGCCGCGCGCCCGGCATGCAATAGCGGTAGTTCGGCCCAAGGCCGCCACCGCTGTCATCCATCGGCCGAACGAAGCGAGCCCAACCGTTGACGAAAGAGGGGGCGGAACAATCCGAATAGGAGATGGCTGGATCGTTGGCGAGATAGACGCCGGGCGTCGGGGCCGGGGGCGGGATTTCGGAGCCGCCGCCAGCAGCCCGGACGCGTTGCGCGCCCATTGAAAACATCATCGCGAAAACTCCGATCCGGGGACATTCACCACGACGGGCAGACTTCGGAAAAATCCAATGTCGCCGGCACGGCCGCAGAAGCGACCTTCGGCGTGGTCCCATCGACGTTGGCGGTTGCACCAATAGACTGGCCGGCTGCGGCAGTTATGCGCGCTGGTCCGTAGACCGTCCCGGCGTTCACAGTTCCAGTGAAAGAGAATGTGCCAGATGATTTCACGTTGACGTCAGCGCCGAGTGAAAGCCAGTTCTGATTGAACGACGCTCCGGTGGCCGTCTGATAGGAAAACAGCGTAAAGAGGTACGAGCCCGCGCGCGGCGCTACAAAGCGGCTTCCCACGTAGCAAAGATTAAGGCCGGTCGGATCATCAGAAGCGGCGTTGAACGTGAATTCGGTTCTCGTGGAGGGGGTCAGGTTAAGGTCCGTGGTCCGCGTGAGCTTGCCAAGGAACGGGATTTGCTTCGCTTCCAACACCTGCCAGTTGACGCCATTGGAGCGCAGCAAAACGCTCTCATTGGCCCACATGACGATGCTCGCGCCAGAGCGCCCGATAGCGCCGGCGGGCGTCGTAAGCGTATAGAGCTTGCTCGCTTCGGTGTTACTGCCGACGATGAACCCGATCACTTTGCCGGCGTTGCCGACCGGCGTCGGCAGCGTCGTCGTGAAATTGACCGTCGTCCCGGTGAGGAAGTGCAGCTTGCCGAAGGCGCTCGCAGTCAGCGCGGACGCCGCCGTAAGGTTCACAACGGCCGACAGATCGAAGCCGCCGAGGTTGCGCCAGGACTGAGCGGTATCGGCGACGTCGGACAAATTGTTCGAGCCGCGCATGTCGCCGGTGCCAGGGCCGAGCCATGCCGTTCCCGACCACACTTTCAGTTGGTGAACGGTAGTGTCGAAATACATATCGCCAGACTGGATCGGCGAGCCATTGTTGCGCAGCGTCGGCGCGACGGCCTTGGGGCCGAGGTAGATATCGGCGAAGTTCGTCAGCGCGGAAATGCTCGCCAAAACGTCGGCGATGTTCGCCGCGCTCTCGTCAACGATTTCTCTGTTCTCGTCCACGAGTTCAATCAATTGCTGATCGCGCATGACCGCGAGATCGAACGCGCTTTCAACAGTGTCCGCGAAATAGGGCCCCTGGTTCTCCAGGTCCATTTCCTGCGTAAACGGCACGTTGCGCACGATCGTGATCGTCTGAGACGCGGTCGGAGCAGCGACCAGTGCGATTTGCCCCCCGCCTGTATCGCCGACACCCGCCACGATGTAATCGGTATCGACAACGAGAACGGTCTCAACGTTGTTCTCATCGCGAGTGACCTTGAGGTGCGCCTTGTCGAGGATACGAAACCCATAGGCAAAAATGGTTGTGACGCCGTTCCCCGTGTACGGCCCGGATTTGCTCGTTTCGCTCGCAACAGTCATTTGGTCCCGCCATCTTTATGATCGCGGGACCATGGGCGACGGACGGTTATTTCTTAAATTTGCCGAACACGAATTCCAGCGGCGAGACGGCCTCGCCTTCCGACTGACGCCACCCGGCATCGACGACACGGTTCGCGGCGACAGATGGGAAGCCCGTGACCGTGCCGGCAGCGTTGACGATCGACTTGACGAGGGCCTTATTGACCTCGCCGTGCGCCGCCTCCTTTGCAGGCTTTGACAGTTCCTCGACGATCGAGCCATACGCGCCGCCGCCGCCGTGGCCCTGGAGCGCCGACACGCCGTCGCGAATAAACGGCAGCGTCCCGAGCACCGAGAACGCGGTATTCTTCGCCAGCCAAGCCAGCCAGCTTTCATCATCCCCACCGTCGCCTTGGCCCGGCAACTGCCCCTTGATCGCCGCGCCAACTAGCGCCTCCAGGACGAACAGCAAGGTCATGTCGAGCGTCCAGCTTGCGACCTCCTGCGCTGACTTCACAGACACGCCCTCGTCGCGAACGGTGCGCGAGGCTACGGCCGTCCGCTCATAGGCGACGTTGAACTTGGCGAACATATAGCTGCCCAGCGTCGTGAACAGCTTGACGATATCGTACTGCCGATTGCGCGACGACAGCGATCCGCGCTCGACGCCGGCCCGGTCGATGAACAGGCCGGACGCCTGAGCGCGCTTCACCAGGCCGTCCGCGTGCGCGACCGCCTGAGCCTCATCGTTGCCGAACTTCCGCAAGCCCTGCTCGTAGCCGGCGATCCAGGTCGGCACATCGGCGAAATGCCACTGCACTTTCTGCATCAGCCAGAACGACGCCGGACCCCAGATCGTTTTTTTGAACTCCTTGATCCGGGACGCGGTTGCCCCCGCAGCGCTGTCCTCAAGGAAATCCATAACGTCTTTGTTGAACGTGGTTTGGCGGCTCGCCATGAATGGCGACTTCGCCGCGACCGCGCTGGCGGCCGCAGCCGGATTGCGAGCGGCCTTCATGATGCCGATCGCCATGTCCTTCTTGCCGACGACGACGAACGATTGCGCCACACCCGTCACCTGGAGCAGCGCGTTCGAGATGTTGAACGCCAGCTTTGCCGCCGTGAAGTTGGACTTGAGCCCGCGCAGCACCGCGCCCACCGGGCTCGTTGCGCCAAGCTCGCCCTCAGCCGCGTCCTTCAACCACGCTTGCAGCGCATCGAAGTCCGCCGAGCGGCCGGCGTCGTCGAGGGCCGAACGAACCCGGCCGTCCTGGATCAGCCGCCACGCGTTGGCGACCGGCTCGCTCATCTCCAGGTCATAGATCACCTGATTGACGTGCTTGTGCATCACGCCAATGTCGAGATCAATCGACCCGTCGCCACCGGCCGCGCGCTCTTTCAAATGGCCGTTGCGCGTCTGAGCCTTGCCGAACCGGCCGGCCGCGAGCGACTGCGCGATATCGACCGTCTCTCGATCCGCCGCCGTAGAGCTCAGGCGGGTGTCATACTTGATGGGGTAGTAGCCGCCGCCCAACTGCTTGCCGCCGATCGTGACCGGCGACGCATCGACCCAGGCCGGCTCTACGCCCGTCGCGCGCCGCTCACGGGCGGCGATATCGCCCTTGAACGTGCCGATGTAGTCCCACACCGATTGCACGAAATCGGCATCCCGCGCGTCGAGGGAGGCGAGAACAGCGCTCACCTGATCCATCGTGAACGGCCGCCGCGCGCGCGGATCGGTCAGGCGCGACAGGTTGCCTTCATTGCCGGTGTTCAGCGCGAGCGCGATCTTTTCCCATTTCGAGATGGAAATCCCGAGTTCGGGCATGACCGTCCGGACGGACATCGCCCGCCGTTCCTCTTTGGTGTAGACCGCATAAAGCCCTTCCAGCGCCTTCGCCGCATCCTGCTTGCGAACGATCAATCGGTTCTGCGCTTCATCGAGCGGAGCCTTGATCCCCTGATAGGCCGCGCCCTGGTCGGCGAACCCGTCGATCGCGCGCAAGAGCGTGGTCGCGTTCAGGACGCTATCGAGATAGGCCCGCGCCGTGTTGCGCGCCTGTTCGCCCTTGGTCTTGACCGCGCCGGGCGGACGCTTCGGCAGGTTCTTGTCGATCGCGCTGGCGATGCCTTCGGCCGTCGCCGAGAACTCGCGCTCGCGTTGCGCGTCGATCAGCTTGTCCCAGCGTAGCGCAATATGCTCCAGGTTCTTGAGGCTATCGACCACGCCGCGCAGTTCCTCAACCGGCAGGGTCTTGTAGGGCTTGCGGATTGCATCGGCGAGCACGTTCTCCGGAATGGCAAGTTCGTTCTCGCGCCCGGCCGCCGTCATGGCCGCGACGAAGGCATTGAGCGATCCGCGCCGCTGTTCGGCCGCGCCGCTCATCTGGCGGAAATCGTACCGCTCAAGCAACTCGTCGATCGCCGACAGGTAATCGACCTGTGCGTTGTCGCGCCGGCCAGCACCCGCGATCCGTTCGCGATGCGACGCCTTGCCGAGTTTGTCGACGAACCGTTCCGCCTTCTCGACCTCATCGCCGACCTTGCGCGCCTCAGAATAGAACGCATGGTTGAGCAGTTGCCGCCGCTTGGCGTCGATCAGCTTGGCGACCAGATCGTTGTAACCGTGGCTGGTAGCCGTCCGCTGGCCGCCCTTGACCGTCTTGGCCTGCCCGTCCTTCCCGACAACCTCGCGATCCGGGACCGTGTAGGACGCGATCGAGGTTTCGAACTTGGCGTTGTTGGCGTCGATCGCTGCGTTGACCGCATCAACCGAGCCCTCGCCTCGTACCGCCGCGCGCGCCGCCGTGCCGATCTTGCGCCGGGCATTGTCGAGCCAGATTTTTTCTCGAGCCAGGGTCGCGCCGAGCCGGGCCGCCTCATCGGCCGCCTTGCGTTCGGCCGCGAGGAACCGGTTGGCGTTCATGGCGTCGCGCACGCGCATCCGGCCGATCGTCTGCCGAGCCGTCGCGCGGGCTTCCTTCATGGTCATGGCTTTGCCCGTGCCGGCGACATCGACCACGGCTTTCAATTCGGCGGCAATCCACATGCCGCGCTTGTCCGGACCATGGATCGCGTCGAGCGCGTGGGCCTCAATCTCGCCGTCGTTGAGCGCGTCGCCGTGGCGATCCCGCATCACGCGGTCGGTCTCGGCATCGATCGCCTGCTTGCGCGGCGTCGCCGCCTCCAGCGACCGAACCATTTCATCGCCCGAGCGGAAGCCGAACCAGCCGGCCGCCTCGTCCGGGTCTAGGCCGCCCTCGACCGTGTAGACGGTTTGCTTGCCACGCGGCAGCGTCTTTAGGACGCCCTCGCCATAACGCTCGACCAGGGCATCCTTGGACAAACGGATATCAGGCATTTCCTCCGGCTGGCCTTCCCCGAGCCAACGGCGATTGCCCATCCACTCCAGCGCGCGATACATGGGGAACGCGTTCACCTCGCGCTCGACATCAGCACGGGCCGCCTTGCGTTCCTCTTTGAACCATTTTTCCTGTTGCCGTTTAATCGGGGCCATTGTCTCGCGCAGCAGCCGCGCCTTGGCGTCCTCCTGCGCCTGATCCCGCAGCTTGAGGAAACCCGCATACTGCTCGTCCGTGAGACCCATGCTTTCCGCCGTGGCGAACACCGGGCCGGCGTCGCCGGTTTCCGCCGTCGCCTTGGCAATCTCATCGTCCGACGCAATCATGCGATCGAACACGCCGCGAATGTCATCCGAGACCGTGACGTTCAGGCTGGTCAACCGGCGATAGACCGAGATCAGCCACGCCCGGAACTTCTCGAACGCCGAGCGCAGATCAGCCGACGGCGCTTTGCCGTCCATCAGATAGCCCTCAAACGCGCGCGCCCACTGCTCTTGCATGCCGACATCGATTGCGGCGTCCTTCATGACGTCGCCCGTGGTGCCGTTGGCGAGCGCCGCCTTGACGTCATCAGCCGTCACCGCCACGTCGGGCATCACACGCTTGGCGTCGGCCGCCACATCGGCCGCGTTCGCGCCCCACCATTCCTTGACCGTGGCATAGTCCGCCGTCGCGCCGTCCTCGCCGCGCGCCGCCATGTCCTGGATCACCGTCAGGAAGTAATGGCCGCTTTCGTGGAGCATGGTCGAAAGGTCCGCCGTCTGGAACAGCCGGATCACGGTATCGCCATTGCCGACGCCGGCAGCGGGAAACTGGATCGCGCCGCGCGGGCCGGGACCGCCCGACTGGAACAGCCGGCGCGGCCCGGCCTGCGCATACTGCTTCGCGCCGTCGATCGCCTGCCGGATTGTCGCGTCATCGTCCTGGAGCGTGACGCCGAGGCTGGAAAGATACGCCTCGATATCATCGAGTTCACCCGCGCGCGCTACCGCAGGATCGGCCTGTTCGGTCGCCGAATACTGCGGCTCACCGCGCAACTCGCGGTCGATCGCCGCCATGAACGGCCGCACGATATCGGGCACCTCGCGCCCTTCCGCGAGCGCTGCCTTGTATTCATCAACGGCCGGATCATCCGCCAGGAACCCGGCCTCGATCGCCGCTTGCGCAACATCGTCCGCGCCGTGCTTCTTGCCGCTTCCCGCGACGCCGCCGAGCAGATCGCGCGCGCCGGCCAGGACGCCCTTGCGCGCCAGCTTGAGCGACTTCTTGCCCTTGCCCCGCGAGACTGTCTCAGCGTTGCGCGCCTTCAACTCGCCGCCGACGTCATTGATGCCGCCGTGCTGGTCGATGAACTCCAGGAGCGTTTGCCGCGTGTCCTTCACCGCCTTGCGCGAACGGGCTTCCGCGAGCGTCCGGTTCAGATCGTCGGCCGTCTTGTACTGGATGCCTTCCGGGATATCGCCGGCCACCTGAGGCAGCGGATAGCGCTGCATGAATTCCTCAGTCGTCAGGCCGGAGCGTTCCGCCATCACCCGATAGAACGCCGGGTAAAGCATCGCTTCCGTCGTCGCCACGTCGGTCGATCGACCGGCAGCGCGCAGGCGGGAAACCATCGTGTCATAGATTTCCTGCTCGAACGAACGCAGTTGCTCGCCCTCGACGCGGACACGCTCCGCGACGTCATGGGCCTCTTGCATCGCCTCTTGCGCGCGTTCGTTGAATTGCTGTGCCTCGACCGCCGTAAACTGGTCGGGGTCGAACCGCATGTTGTCCATCAGGAACGCGTCATGCTGCGAGCCCGCGATTTTCGCGGCATAGGTCGCGGTCGGGATCTGGAGATCGCCACCGCCCGCAATCGCCGCGTCGAGATCGTCCCGCGACACGCCGTCGAGCTCATCGACCAGGGCATGCGGATCGACGCCGATGCCCTGGAAATACTGCACGAACTGATCGGCCGGGACATAGACGTTTTCGACCGGGCCGTTCGCCGTCGCCGCCTCGACGAACTGGCGGAACTTGTCAGGCATCCGGTTGCGCAGGATCGAAGACTGCGCTTGGCCGGACAGCGCCTCGAACAGCGCCCGCCGCTCGCCAGCCTCTTTCACCTTGCGCGCGCTTTCCATCAAGCGCCCGCCGCCCATGCCCGCGACCTCGACCGGTGCGCCGGCAAACTCCGCGAACCCTTCCATCAGGATATCGCCCAGGCTGATCGGCTGGCCGGCCGCGATCTGGCCGCCCGCCTCGCCGGCCGCGCCCATGAACGCTTGCGTGATCGATTGCAGGATCATGTTGCCAACGTGCGACTGCACAAGCGTCTTGCCCGCCACGCCGCCCGAGAGGCCGTCCATGAGGCCGACCACGAGCCCGCGCGCGTCGCCGCGCTTGATCGCCTCGCGCATCAGCGCAGGATCGCCGACAGCCTTTGCCGCACCTTCCGGCGTCGAGATATCAATTCCCTTCTCGCGGAAGAAATCGGCCGGCGTGCTGCCCTTCTCCGTGATCGCCGAGTTGACGCCCATGAACGTCGCGCCCGCCGCAGGGCTGCGCGTCACGACGCCGACGCCGATCGCCGCCGCCATTGACGGCAGGCTTTCGGCCGCCGTCTCGCCAACGAACGCCATGAACGGGCCTGGATGCTGCGCAATGACGCGCATGAACGTGCCGAAATCGTTGGTCTTAGCGGCCTCGTTCCAATAGTCCCGCCCTTCCGATCCAGCCGGCGACAACGGAATTTCCCCGATCCGCTTGTTGATCAACCCGACTTGCTGCTGATAGTAGGCCGCCGCCTGCTGGTCATCGATTCCGATCAGACCGGCAAGGCGCGAGGTCAGGAACCGCGAGCCGGCCGCCATCAGGTCTTGAGGCCCGGCGATCGGCTTGTTCGCGATCACGTCGCCGTTCGCGCCACGGATTGCCGTCTGGTCGGATAGAATGTCGGTAAATCCGCGCATCTGGTCTTGCGCGCGCTCCGCAGCCGAGTTCGCGAGGAACTGGTTATAGGACTGCGGGACGCGCTGGACGCCACGGCTAAAGGCGTTCTGGCCCGCGCCGATCGCCGTTTCCCACCAGGACAGCCCCGACAGATCATCGCGCGCGACGGCCGCGTTCTCCGGGTTGCGCAGCCATTCCGTCAGGCGCGGCGCGCTCGACAGGATCGTGCGGTTCTTCTCGCGCTCAATTGCCTGCTGAAAGACAGGCCGATATTCGGAGACCATCGGCGCAGGCGGAACCGGGTTTCCCGTCACCTTGCCGAACTCGGTTGCAAGGTTCAGATCGCCGGCAACCTCATCCGGCGAGCCCTCGACGCTGGACAGCACGGTATTTGCCGCCTCGACCCCGTTCTGTTGCTGCTTCGCTTTCCAGGCCGTATAGTCCGCGATCGTATCCATTCCGGGGGCTTTCTGTGAACTCTAATCCGATCGGCCGGGCGCAAATCGCCCGGCGCTTCATCGTCAACATGATCATCGCGCCCGCCATCCTCATCACAGCATTCGTCGCTGTGATCTGGCTGCTTGGCGTAGTCGGGATCATCAACGTCAACGGTTGAGGACGAAATCCTGATACCGCTTGGTCACCTCGACCTCGCTAGGCTTGCGGCCAAGCTCACGCTCCAGATCGCCCGCGATGCCCCGTCGAAGGTCGATCGGAATGTCCGCATACTTCACCGCCACATCGACCGTCGCGTTGTCCGGCCTCGACGCTGCGTCGAACGCGAACGTCTTGCCATTGCTGAACGTGCCGGCAACACCGGGCGGTGCCCATGTGTTGGTGCCCCACAGCGTGCCCGGCGTCTTGACCACGACGGGCAGAAGCAGCCGATTGATCATCGACTGAATATCGGCCTGCGTCGGCTTCCGATCCGAGTTTGCGCGTTTAAACTCGTCCATCTGCGAGGCCAGCGCATTGTTGAAACTTGCCACCCGCTTATTGGCCTCGTCTAGCTGGCTTCCCTTCTTGCCGGCCGTGGAAATGCCAACGGCCGCCAACTGCTGCTCAGCCTGCGAAAACGCCGCAGTCAGGTTCAGCCCGTCCTCGCGCGCCTTGCGCTGGTCGGTGAGCGCGCTGGATTGCAGCCCCGACAGTTCCTTGATGTCGGCGCGAGACAGCTTGTCGCGATAGTCATTCAGATCGACCTTAGAGAAAAATTCCGGGTCCATGGCCGCAGCGCGGCGCATGCCATACAGCATTTCCTCATCGCTCTTAATCTCGCGGCCCTTCTGGACCGTGTCCATGTAGCTCCAGGCCGACGACACCGCAGCCATACCCGCCGCCTGCCGAACCTCCATCGGGATTTGATCCGGCGTCTTGCCCTGGTCGATATAGTTCCAGAGCGCCGCCTTGGCCTGCCTCTCGTTCGCCTCCTGCGCCTTGTGCTGCGTTTCGAGCATCGCGTTGATCCGCTTACGCGTTAGCTCTTGAACCTGCGGGTCTTTGATCGTCGAGAGGTAGCTTTCCATATCGGTGAAGAACGATTGCGTGTCGCGCCCCGCCGCCGTCATGTTGATGCCAAGGACCGCGTCAGCCTCCTGGTTGCGCCGCTTCTTGTTCACGCCATCATTGTTGTCCTGGAGCCCACGGATCGCGGTCGCAATCTCAGCCGGGCCGCCCGTGCGGATCGCGTCCGAAACCGACTGCGGCAGCGTCCCGTAATTGTAGGCGACCGACGACACCGCCGCCTTGGCCGGCGCGGAAAGCCCGTCCCACTTGTCTTGACCAACGGTCCCGGCGATCTTGCCCTGCGTCGCGACGATGCGCCGTTGCAGATCGCGCGTGGCATCGGCCTGCGTCACGGTCATGCCCGCCTTGACCTCGGCAACGGTACCATCCTCGCGCGTGATCGTGTCCGAGCCGAACCCTACGCGGAGGTGGTTCACGTCCCAATAGGGCGCGGACTTGAAGCCCTCGAACCGGGAGATCATGTCATAGGCCGAGGCGATGGGCCGGCCCGCGGAGGCCGCTGGGGCCTTGCCGGCGTACATCTGCTCTTGCTGTTCGTGGAGCGTCTTGGCGTAAGCGCTCGCCTGATCCGGGGTTTCAAACTTTCCAAGGTGCTTGCCGGTTTTCTTGAACTGCGCAACAGCCTCATCGTTCGACAGCAACTTGCCGTCATCGCTGACGGTCGGGATCAGGGTTTCCTTGCCGTCACCAAAATCGAACGACGCCGACCTGACGGTGCTGATATCCTTTCCGTTCTGGACGCGCGGGCGCTTGGTCAAGTCGATGTTGCCGCGATCCGTCAACCCGGCCGGCGACGGATCAGCCATGAACGCATCGGTCGGCGCGGCGCTGGTCCGACCGGCAATGAAGTCAGCCGCCGCGCGCGAGGACTGCGCCTCTTTCAACGGCACCTTGAGCGAGTGTTCCAGCGCGTACCGATCCGCGCCGCTGATGAAATCAGCCTTATCCGCCATGTACTTTTCGGCGGCGATCGGATCGCTCTGCGCCATCTGGAGCGTGATGTTCTTGTGAACGCCCGAGACGAATTCCTTTTCCTTCTGGCTTTGCGTGTCCGCGTCCCAGCCGTGCAACTCGCCGTTCTGGCGAAGCTCCAGGATGCCCGCCGCGAGGTTCTTGGTCACGGCTTTCGGGTTGTTGAAGTTCACCAGCGCATCATCACCGAACGACTGGACGCGCGCCGCCGAGGCGTCGCCGACCCATTGCTTGCGCGCCTGCGCCGAGTGAACAACCGACTGCTGCAAAGTCGATTGCAGCCGCGCTGTCGAGGCCGTGTCATAGGCCCGCGCCGCTCCAGGCGGGAGACCCTGCCCGTATTCCTTCCGCTTCTCTGCGGCCTCGCGCTCGAAATCCGTCCGACCGTCAACAGCGTTCTTGCCCTCCAGCGTCATAAACCCGCCCTCGCCGTACTGGCGATTGCGCACCCACTCCGCATAGCGATTGTCCGCGTCCTTCGCGCGCGTCACGTCCTCAATCTGCTGGACCTTGAACAGCGCATCGCTCGCCGTGTCAGCACCCTTGCCGAGCGCTTCCAGGCCCTTGCCGATATCCGCGCCGAAGCTCTCCGGCGTCGCGCGAACGTCAACGTCCTGCCGAAACTCCGGGCGCAGATCCACCGATTGCTGATACTCAGGAACCTTGACCATTAGCCTGCCCCGTAACCGCTAGGCGATCCGCCGCCCATCAAAAGACTGCCGAATCCCTTCCCGCCGCCCGCCTTGTATTTTCCGTAAGCCTGACCGCCGCCGCCAAGGATCGTTGCACCGGCTTTCAGATACCCGCCCATTTCGGCGCTGTCCGCCTGCGAGCGCTGCAAGATCGCCTGTGAGCGCTGGTTAGCCCCCTGGACGCGGTAGTCATAGGACTCCCGGTTGGCGTTGGTCCTGATCGTCAGCGCGTCAAGCTCGCCCATCGTGGCGGTATCGACCAGCGTATCCAGCGGCGAACCGAACGTCAGATCAACACCATTCGCAGCCATCGCCGCAGTCTGCTTGCCGACCACGCCCGCGACCTCTTGGCGCTTGCGCTGTTCGACAATCGCGCCGCGATCGAGCGCGTCCTTAGCCCGGCGATCCGCGAGCGTCGCGTTCATGTCCGAGATTTGCGCGTTGTACCGGCCTGAGGCCGCCGCCGCTTGCCCCTGCTGCACCGCGCCGGCCGCGCCCAACACCGTCGAGCCGATCGCCAGAGCCGTCATTATTTCGCACATCGCAAGACCTCAATTCGAACGCCCGGAAGGCGTAGCCGCCGAAAATGACCGGATCGGAAAACTTGAAGCCAAGCCACGCCAGCCAGCGCTTGGAGACCTTGTTCCGGTCATCGACGAAATTCCTGAGAACCGGATAACGCTGCAACAGTTGATCGCGCCAACTGACCGAGCCGCGCAGGAACGCCAGATAGTGCCGCTCGATCGCGTCCGTCCCGAGCAGCCAGGGCGCACCGACCCCGGCAAGGATATTGAGATCAGCCGCGCCGAACATGACTTCCGGCCGGCCGTCGATCACCGCCACCCAGGCTATCGACGACTTGCGCAGCGAGAACGCCAACGCCTCGGCCGGCGACTTGCCCGAGCCCGCCGCGATTTCATCGCGATCGGCCTGCCGCATCCGCCGCGCAATCGTTCGGATATGCTTCGCCCGCGCCGGGACAATCTCGATGTTAGCGGCCAACGGTCACGTCCGGCATAATCGCGAGGATAGTCATCGGCAGCGGATCGAATTGCTTCACCCACATGCTGCCCGCCGTGTTCCAGTCCCAGGCCGGCGTCATCCTGATATCGCCGGTATACATAGCGATAGCCTCGTTCCACGCCTCAGTAGATCGCTGGCGATACTCGACGAGTTTTGGGCTGTCGCGATCGCCGTCATAAGGCCCGATGAAAATCCCGCGCGTGTTCTCAACGCGCAGCGTCACCTCACTGACCGACTTCATGCGGCCCTGCACCGTGCCGAGACCTTGGACCTGACCGAGATCGAGGTTCAGCGTTTGCAGCGAGGCAACCATCGGCAGGCCGATATGAACCTTTGAAGCCGCATTGGCGAGCGTCACCGCGCCGCCAACTACGGTCAGGTTGCGGATAACGTTGCCATCCGCGAGCGCGACGACGGCTTGTCCCTCCAGATGACCGAGACCGCCGAACGTCTTGGTCGCTCCGCCGTTGTACGACAGGCCGCAATCGACAAAGAACGCATCGGCGATCGTCGCAAACACGCGCGTATGCAGCCGCTCGATGTAGCGCTTTGCCACGCCATTGATCGTGCGCTTGACCAGGAAATACGGGACGTCCTCATTGCCCTCGCCGATCACAACGACGTCCTCGAAAACAGCGTCATTGTCGAGACCGCTTTCGTGACGCGTCCATGCCCATACCTCATGTTCCCGAAGGTAGGTAAGCGAGACGAGCGATCCATCGTCGAGGATCACCCATGCGATCGAGTACGGAGCTTGCGCATAGCCCCAAGCCTTGATGTTCTTGTTCTCGAAAAGATGCCGCGCGAGGATCGTCAAATCGCGGCCGACGAAACTGTCCTGTGCAAACTCAAACGAGAAGTCACGAACGACGCCGCCGCTGCGCTGCGCAAACAGCACCGTGTTTCCGACGACGAGCGGCTGCACCTTGGCGCACCCACGATACCCCTGATTGTCGGTCCTGATCGCGGAAGGCGTGATCGCGTCGGAGTTCGATCCGCCCGACACGATCCATTCCGCGCCGGACGTTAGCACCATCATGCCTTTGAGCGTCAGGAGCGAGCGGACCTCGTTAACCTGCCGGGCCTTGATCCGGAAGGTGACAGCGTCGCTGGCCTTGGCGGGCTGAGAAACGCCATAGTTTTCATAGACGCCGGATTGCGACATCCAGATAGCCTGCGGATCATTCTTGGTCGAGCCGAGCGCAAGCCGCTGCTCGACGAACGCGCCGCAGCGCGGATAGTTGCCGACGCCGTTGAACGGGTTACGCGCCTTCTGCGGCGTGTCGCTTTGGTCCGCCGTGAAATTCTTGTCTACGAATGACGTGCCATCGGTGCCGCCGATATAGCCATAGGTGCCGCCGCTTTCCTTGTAGACGATATAGCGATCCGCTCCAGCGACCGCGCCCCATGTGATGCTCACCGTTGAGTTCGCATAGTTCAAGTCGCCGAGGACTTGCCCGAACGCCGAGGGTAGGCTCTCCTCGCCGTTTGCGGCAGATATCGCCGAGACGACGTATTTATAGATCGTGTTTGGCGTCGTGCTCCCGGAGTATGTCACGCTGCTGATTGTCGGGGCGGCCATCTTTGGCGTGAACGACACGGGCGTGATCGTCCAATTGTTGTCCGCCAACCTCGCGATCTTCTGCAAGGGATAGCCAACATGGCAGACATACATCACGTCCGCCTCTTGGATCACAACGAGTTCGTCGAGATCGGCATGCGCGTACGGCGTCACCACCTCGTAAGGCAGACCGGCCGAAAGAACCAGTCCGCCATCGCGGTAGACACGAAAATAGAGGTCGCCGAACTCCAGCACATAGGATTGTTCAGTATTGAACTGGAACGGGATCATTCGCGCATCGTTCGCGCTCACCTTGACCTCGTTGATGAATTGCGTCCCAGCCCGGTTCGACGCGCCACCGTGCGGATGGATGAACAGGTTGATCGCCGTCTTGAGCCCGCTCCCATACTTCGCGAGATCGGTTCGCGCGCTCAAGGCCGGCGACAACTCCCCGGCAGTGAAGGACGGTTGATAGGTGCGAAGCTCAGCCATCAGGGCACCCAGCCGCGCGGCAGATTGCCCGGAGCCGATCCCTCGCTACGTCCCTTCAAGAAATCGCTATCAATATCGGAAGTCTCGCGGACCTCGTTGGCGTCTGCCATTTCAGCCGCGCCCTGCGTCCGCTGGGCAAGCTGGAATGCATCGGCGCGAACCTTGGGATCGCGCGTCAACGGCATCGACAGCTTGACAGAGAGGTGCCAGGACAGCGCCTCGACGAACAGCGGCGGGAATTTGGTCGGATCAACCAGCCGAACGATGTAGCGCAGGAATGCCGTCGAGAGATTGCAATAGATCACCTCGCCCTCGATCTCGTAGGGGTTGGCGATTTCCTCTTGCTCCGTTTGCTGGCATGGATTGTCTGCCGAGTACGAGGGCCGCAGCCACAGCACCTTGAGGCAGTCATTCGGGCGCTTGTAGGCATAGGCCCACTTGCCTGCCTTGTCGTTGGTCACCAGGGCAAGCGCAATCGTCCTGGTCGCGAAGCGCCAGGGATAGCCTTGCAGCAGCAGATCGCGAGTGTGCTCATAGAATTGATTGCACGCTCGCGCCTCAGGCGTCGGCTCCGACAGCGCGTTGATGTTGTCTTTGCCGAGATTGGACAGGGCAAGATTGCAGATCGAGACAATCGAGGCCATTCGTCACCCGTTCGGGAACAGGACGGACGCGGCATCGGGCTCTTTCTTCTTCGGCTCAAGCGCAGCCTCGGCAATCTCGAACGAGATCGACCGGCCGCCGCCCTTGCTATCGCTGACGCTCGAAACGCGAACGGTCGCCACCATCGACATTTCCGTGCCGACGCGCGGCGCGGCGTCGATGCCTAGCGCTTCCATTTGCTTTTCGTCGAGGTAGAGGCAGGGATAGTATTCATCCCCGTCAGCGTCAGCCGGCCGAGGGGCCATGTCGCTGTATTTCTGCTTGAGGCTTGCGAGCTTTGCCATCTTCCACCCGTGATCATCGACACGGATGGCACAATCGGGCTAGATGGTTGTTTCTCTAAACCAAGGCCACACTTTCACTGCCCCTGAGGGAGTGGACGAGAGTGGACGGATTGAGCCGGTGGCTAAGTCAGTGCTATTCTGGTTGCAGGGAGTACCAGAATGCCGTTTTTCTTAAGTCCAAACGTCCAAGTAGACCGCGTTAACACTTTCAATTCTAACATTGTTCTGATCTCGTTCACAGAACGGACGATAGCCCCGCGCAATCTTTCCGATCAGGGCTTCGGCCAGGACTTCGCGCGCAAGCAAGCCATTGACGGCTTTTACGTGAAGTGCGCCGGAAATCACTGGTATCAGTACCCCGAGATGCTAGACGCGCTCTCCGCAATCCGAAGGGCCGCCTCCGGGAAGGACATTGTCACCTACGGTTCGAGCATGGGCGCCTATGCGGCAATGAAGTTTGCCAGCGCACTTGGAGCGAAACGGGCGGTTGCGATCTCTCCCATATTCTCGCCCGATCCACGAAAGCCGCCTTTCGAAGGGCGCTGGAAAACCGACGCAGATCAGATTGAGTTCATCGACGATACCATGATTGGCGCGGCGGATACCGATGCGTTCGTTCTCACTGATCCAACCCACGCCGACGCTAGGCATGGGCGGCTATTTCGGGCCACGTTCCCACGATGCACTATTGTTGCTGTGCCTTTTGCCTCTCATCCTGTAGGTCACTTTCTCCGTGAGGCTGGGCTGCTTGGCGATCTGGTGAAGGACCTGATTTTTGGTGCGTTTGACAACAGCAGATGGTGCCGAGATCGCCGCAAGATGCGCACCAAATCGCCTATATACAAATCCCGGCTTGCTGAAGTTCTGGGTGAGCGGAACCCCCTCTCAACCACGAATGCAGTCTGAAAAAAAATGAAGCGACTTGATGCGTGCCCATTCTGCGGAATTCAGGATCAACTCGACCTAGTCCGGGATGACAGCCGAAATGGCTGGATACATTGCTTCAGTTGCGGGGCAAACGGACCAACCTTGCGAACGCTGGCGGATGATACAGTCGCTGACGCATGGAATGGCAGAGCCTCTCAGCCCCTAGAAAAACGCCCCCTTACTAATTGATCTTCCTGACTTCAGCCGACATGAAGTCGATCACACCCGCAACGCTCTGGCCGTTGGTGATCGGGCTGATCAGATATATCCCAAGCTGAATAGACCCGGCGCTTGGTGTTGCAGTCAGCACCCGGCTTGGTGTTCTCCACCTGAGAAAGCCGTTTGTGCTGCTAATGCCGTAAGGGTTTGCCAATTGACCGACGCCAGTTTGTCTCTGGTAGACGGTCGCACTTTCCGTGGTGCGCATCTCAAAATAGGGATACGCGATATTCGTGAAACCGCCTGACCAGCGGACCTCGACAAACGCCTCGATTTCGTCTCCGGCCTGAAGGCCAGCAAGCGCCCCCGCCGATAAACCCTGACTAAGAAATATCTGCCCGTTCGAACCGCCTGTCGTGGTCCCGGAAAGCGTCAATGTCTGGATGTTTCGATTGTCCGTATTTGTGCCCTTCGATGCCGCCGCAGTCACACCAAGCGCGGCCGTCGTCGATAGGCTCGTGCTGGTTGCAGTGCTCGCGCCGCCGACAAACGGTCCGTTGTTGAGCATATTGCCTTTCGGGTTGTCAGTCGCGTCGTAAGTATCGGACTGATTAGCCGGCAATATGCGCCAGTCTGGCGCGATGATATTCAAGATGCTGACGATCTTGGCCGCAATCCCGGTAAATGCGCCGTTGGGGCTGGGGTGGAGACCAGGGGTGTAGGTATAGCCAGACAGTGCACCCCACGACGCCGATGTCGGGTCATCGAACGAGAGCCCGCAGTCCGCGACGAAGAAATTCCGGCGCGTTGCCGCCTGATTTTTCATCCAGTTGTTGATGCCGATTCCACGAATGCGCTGTTGTGCCGTCAAGACGGCGTCGCTTCGACCGAGGATCGGAACCGCGATCACTGTGCAGCCGACTGCCTGAAGGCCATCATATATCTGCCCAAGCTGAGAGATACAGTTGGCGTAGCTGATGTCTGCTGAAAGGCTATTTGTGCCGCCGAGGACCACGCAAATGTCCGGCCGCGCAGCCGTGACCGTCGAGAGACGCGCAAGCATGTCCGAAAGCTTGTCACCGCTAACACCAAAATTAAGCGCGGGCGGCGAATAGAAGCGCTGGCCCGTCATCGCGTTTGTCCAGAACGAATAGCCAAGCGCGTTGTTGTTGGTGAGGTTGCCGGATGCGCCGATGCCGTTCGCGGTGATGCTGTCGCCGTAGAACGCAAGGCTAGGGCCCCGCTTCGTGGTAAGCGGGATCTGGTAGATATCAACCATCGGTTCTAACTCCCATTGGCAACCAGCGCGACAACGGGCTGGTTATTGTCGTTGCTGCTGGTTACGCGCTGGCCGCCATCGGCAGCGCTCGTGACAAAATCCCAGTGAAATCCGGTCGGTGCCGGATAGGGAGCGAACGATGCTGCCCCCACTGTCCCAAGGGGAGTGACTAACTGGTTGTTGTAGAGCTTGCGGCCGTTCGAGATCAGCACCGCGCCGAGAACCGGCTGATCGTTGTAGAACGTGCTGCCGTCAGTAATCTCGACGCCGCCGACGACACGCTGATTGTCAACCAGGAACAAGCCGTCAGCGACGGCAACAACGCCGACGACTGGCCGGCCGTTGTACATCGTCGTGCCGTCCGCGACATAGTGAACGCCGACAACGCGCTGATCATTGAAGATATCGGCCACAGCCACCCCCGCAGAAAGAAGGAAGGGGCAGCGAACCGCCCCATCCGTTTAGTCGGCGACCGGCTTGGGCTCACCCGGCGCGATCCAGTCGGGCTCGACGCCACCGGCCGCCTTCTGAGCCTGAGCCACAGTCTGAGGCTCGGGAGCGTCATCGAACGGCGCAGGCTTGTTCGCCTCAACGTACGCCTCGATGATCTTGTCCGCGTCCGGCGCGCGCTTGACTTCCGCGCCGCTGATCTTGGACGCGAGCGCTCGACGATCGGCCGCGCTCATGTCCTCCCAATCGGCAGGGATCACGATCAGTTCGGCGGCCGGTTTGACCTCGACGGCCTCGACCGCAGCGGCAGCGCCGGCCAGGACGACCCAGGACGGACGGCGCTTCACGTCCTCCCAAATCTCATCCGGGATCGCGAACGCCTCGCCCATCTCGCGAATGGTATGGGCGAAGTAGCCCTTGGTGGTCGCAATGACCTTCACCATGATTTCAGTCCCTCTACAGTGGAAGCGTCAGAGAAACGCGCCGGTTAAGCCGGCGCGCTCTGATTGCCCATGGTGACGCCGGCCGTGATCTTGCCCGTGGTCGGCGCGGTGCCGGTCACGGTGTAGTTCAGGCGCATGAAACGCCTGTTCGTGCGCCGCGTGATGTTCTCGGGCACGAAGATGTATCCGGCTTTGAGGTTGGCGAGGACTTCGGTGGAGGACCACACAGTCGTCAGGTTCGTGCCGAACGCCGCGTCATCCGCAACCTGGAGATCAACCTTAAGCGAAGTCAGGTTGTTGAAGTCCTCCACGACCTGGATCAGGAGCGGGGTGTTCCTGCCCTTGCCGATATCGCGGACGAGACCGTTCGCGATCGGGCCGAGATCGACGACGTTGGTGGACACGGCGGACGCGACAATCGCCTGTGCGTTCGACAGGAGCGTTTGCAGATCGAAAATCATAGGTGAGCCTCAGGGTTCGGCCTTCCGGCCAGCTACGGGAGGAACGGCCCGCCGAAGCGGGCCGGGCCGAATTAGATGGCGACGGAGCCGACCAGCGCCTCGGTGTTCAGGATCGCGTCAGTCTCGCGGATCGGGATGCCCCGATACGTCTTGACTTCCTTGCCCTCAACCACTGCCTGCGACAGCCCGGTGTAGTTCGGGTTGGCCGCGAGCAGCGAACGGTCGCTCGACTGCGCGTCGAGGATTTCGAGCACGTCGCGGTTCATGTAGATCGCGATGCGGCTGGACACGGCGTCGCGGCGGCGCGACTGGAGGCGATAGTACGCCTTGCGCATCAGCGCCCACAGATCGACGGTTCCGGCGATCATGTCGGACACGTCGATGTTGGCGATCCGCGCGTTGTAGCGGAAATCCTTCACGAACGCGCCGATGTGCCAGCGGAACATGGTTTCCTTGGCATAGTACGGGTTGCCGTTCGCATCGAGAACGCGCTGTTCGCCCTTGTCCTCGATCGAGACGCCGGCCTTGGTGCCCTTGGGATAGAGCAACGAGGTCGCGTGATCGCCCCAGGTGACGAACCAGATCGACGTATTGTCCGAGCCCGCGCCGCCGCCGTGGATCACATGGTTCGCGATGTTCGGCTTGGCCGGGTCGGGCCGGTTCGTGTTGTACAGAGAAAAGCGCGCGGACAGGCCCTTGAACTTCTCGGGCGTGGTCGCGGTGTCATGGTAGAAAATGCCGGTCGCCATTTCCTGGTTCATGGCTTCCAGGTACGGCGAGCTATCGACGAGGCGCTGCTTGGCCGGGTCGGGAGCGAGCGCGAGCAACCGGCTATCGACGAGCGACGCGGCTTCCAGAAAGCCGGTCGTGTCGTCAACCTGCTGCATGGTGCTCTTGGACTGCGGCACGCCCTGATAGAGGCGGCCCCAGGCGACGGACGGCAGACCGGTGCGGATCATGTGCCGGTGAACGGCGTCCATGTTGCACTGGGTTGCGATCCCGTCATCCAGGATCGGGTTTTGCCGATTGAGGATTTCGATAACGGTGCCCTCGGCCGACGCTTTGTAGGCGTCGATCAGGTTGGGGTAGGATTGTCCGATAGTCGCCATAGTTCATCAGCCTTTCGGTGCGTCGTGCGGAAAGAGAACGTGCGCGGCCTCTGCCGGTTTGCCCGACCCGCCCGCACCGCCGTCAGCCGGGTTGTCCTCTTTGATCATGGCCCCGACCTTCGCCATGAAACGGATAAGCTCCGGATGGTTGCCGCCACCAGTCGCTTCCAAATATTCTTTGAGCGCAGGCGTGCCGAGCGTGTTGACGGCGCGCGTGGCGGTCTTGACCGTGCCGTCCCACTTGTCGCCGCCGATCTCTTTGTCCGCCTTGGCTTGATCGACCCAGCCCGTGACGGTCTCGCCCCACGCCTTGCCCTTGTCGGCCGCTTGCTTCTGCTGCGCTTCGATGAACTTGTCCGCGAGCTTCTGAGCCTGCTTGTTCGTCAGGCCCATTTCCTTGAACTCTGGACTGAGAGCATCGAGCGTCGCTTGATCGACCTGGACGCCTTCGGGCATCGCGAGCGTGTACTTGCCATCGGCCGGAACGGTATCGGCCGGATCGGCAGCGGCCGGCTTGGTCTTGTCGTGCGCGGCCTTCGCCGTGGCGTTGTCCGCTTCCGACTTCGCGGGATCGGCGACGTACTCTTTCCAATCCTCAGCCTTCGGCTTGTCGCCTTCCTTCGGAGGATCACCGGCAGCGGGTTCAGGTTTCGGCTGCTCGCCTTCCTTCGGAAACAGCACGCTCGCGGCGGGATCTGGCGCGGGCTTCACGTCGCCGGCCGGCTTCACCTCGCCAGCGGGCGGCGTCGCGGCGGGCGGATGCTCCGGCGCGCGCATGAACCGGCCCATGACGCGCTCGCTAGCAGTCATCATCAAGCCGGGGTGCTTAATCGTCCGCATCGTCGTTCTCCATGTTGTCGGCAGTCGCTTTCGACGCCGCTCTGTCCATTTCCCTGATCGCGGCCATGTCCGTCAGGAGCGACGGGTACAGACGCGGATCGACTTCATCGAGCTTTGCGATGATCTTCCGCCCGCTAGCCTGTTGCCCGAGCGTGTAGTTCGTCGCGTTGTTCTCGCCGCAATAGGCGTCGCGGTAGATCGCGCATTCCTCCAAAATCCAGTAGAGGACGCGCTTGCCCGCGACCGTTGCGAGCGTGTCGCGGAATGCCTTCGCTATTTCCGCGCGGGTGATTTCTTGCTCTGGCGAGAGTTGTTCGCTCAAATCGGTCACGGCACCCTCAACGCGATCACGCGGGCGAGCGAGCGCGGACGTTCGCGCACGCGATGGCCGTCGTTGCCAGACTTGACGATCCATTCGCCACTTGCGGCGCGGCCGGTGATGATGCCGACGTGATGCGCCCACACCACAACAACGCCGACGCCTGGACCGTTGGCGGCCGATCCGACGCGCGCCCAATTGCGGGCGAGCCACAGCGAGGGATCGAGCTTCCCGAGTTGCTGCCCCATCCACCAGCCGCACCACGCGCGCGGCCGAGCGGACGCCTCGCCCTGGAGCGCCAATAGAGCGAGCACAACGAGGATTGCGCGCGTCATCAGCCAATCCCAATCTGTTGCAAGAGGGCTTGGCCGCTGGGGTTCTGGCCCGCGCTCGCGAGCACGCTTGCAGCGTCCGCGCCCTGCTTCATGGCCGGGGCAACGGTCGCCATCATTTCCGCGTTCTTGGCTTGCTGCTGTTCCTTGGCGCGCGCGTCGCGGGCCGCTTTCACCTTGTCGTCGGACACGACGATCGAGGGCGGCACGCCGAGCGCGTCGGCGTACTGATCCGCCGCCTCGTCGGCATCGAACTTGTCGAGCACTTCCGGCTTCACCGCCGAAAGCTGGCCGACGAACCCGGAGAACCGTTCGATCGCGCCCGTGGCGACGGCCTTCTGCGCCTGCGCGAGGATCGAGATATATTCGACCTTCAAATCCTGTTCGGCGATTTCGCGCGGCGGCGGCGGCAACTCGCGGCGGCGGTTGAGGATGTTGAACGTCCGGTCAATCACCGGCTCAAGCTGGCCGTTATAAATGTTCTCCAGGACCGGCCCGAGCGCGAGCAACTTTTCCTCTTTGCGCTCCGCAATCTCGACCGCGTTGCGCGGCTGGATGCCTTCCATGTTCGAGATCATCAGGAACAGATCGGCATAGAACACCTGCCGCAAACGCTCCTGCACGTCGCGGATATCCTCGCGCAACTCGGATAGCGACAGGTTCACTTCCATCGCCTGCCGATAGCCCTTGCCGGTCGGATCATCGACATAAGTGACGGACCCAGGCAGGAGCGACGCCGGATTGTTGCGCAATGAGGTCGGCCCCGTCATCGGCGGCCGTACCTTCTTGTCGATGCCTTCAAGCTTCCGCGCCTGCTCTTTCTGGAGCATCTTGGTATCGCCGAGCGCGTCTTGCCCGGGCGACGTGGAATAGTGATCGTCGCCGGCCAATTCCCACGCCGGGCAGACAATCGGGTTGTCATCGAACCCGCTTTCCTCGAGCAGGCCGTTGTTGTCCGTCGTCGCGTCGAGCCAGTAGTTCGACAGGAACGGCTTGTTGGCCTTGTCGATCAGGCCCGGCTCGCGCGTCATGCGCGGCTCGACGGCATGCCAGACGTCGTAAATCTGATCATACTTGCCGTTGTCATAAGCCGTCTTGATGGAGTTGCTGACGCGCGCGACGGCCGCATATCCGAACCGGCCAACGATCCGCTGCACCGACCAGCGGAATTGCCGATACATCGTGGTCGCGCGGCCCTTCTCGTCACGGGCGATCCAGAACCGCCCGTTGAGCAGTTGTTGCATGCGAACGAAGCTCTGATCGTCATCGACCAGGATGCCGCACGGCTGGCCGAACAGCGCGAGATCGCCATAGCCGGTATGAAACGCGTTGTAGATGTTGGAGCCCGAGAACACCTCGCGCATCCGCGTCTCGACGGCCGCGAGATATTCCTTGACCGGGGCGAAGTCTTTCAGATCGGGATCGAACGTCGTCAGGCGAAACCACGGCCGCGCGGGCGACGTGAGGCCGGAATGCATGCCAGACTTGAGCGTGCGATAGGCGAACGTGGCGCTGCTATCGATGATCTTGGCGCGGCTCACCGACCGTTCGTTGCGGTTGGTCAATCGCAGCCGCGTCGGATCGATGTGATCCGCGATCCCCGACCATTCGCTTTCCCACGGCTGGCGAACTGTTTTCAGTTCCTCAGCGCGGCGGCGATGGTACTGGATTTGACTTTCGAAGCGCGGCGCGTTGACGGTCATGGATCACTGCCCGAGCAGCGTCTTGGCCTGCGTCGGCGCGGCTGCGGCGACACCCGAACCGGACGTGAGGATCGTGTTCGCGCTGCTCGACCGTGCCTTGTCGCCCAGGCGGCGGCTGACGGAGGAGCGAACGGCTGCGCCGTCCGGCTCTTGCATCGCCTGCGTCTCGGGCGGCAGCTTGGGGTCGGGGATGCTGGGGACGAGGCACATGGAAGATCACCAGTTCGCGGGAGCGTTTCGGTTGCCCGACGCATATCCCGCGAATGGTTGCCGCCACGAACAGCTAGGACAGCGGATCGTAATCGACGGCGGCTTGATGCTGGCTGATCGCCTGCCCGCCCACATGGCGGACCTTCTTCGCAACGGGCTCCGCGAACGTCAGCATGAGCGCGTCGCCTTTGTTGGGGCTTGGCAGGCCGCGATCCTTCATGTCCTCTTTGCTCTCAAGCTGGACCTTGCCGTCTAAACGCGGCACGGTCTCCGGCCCGATCAGGTCTTGATACAAGTCCTCATCCTTCGGATCGATCGCACCGCCCGCCTTGATCCACTTTTTGCCCGTGCCCCAAATCTCGGCGCGCTTGTTCAGATAGCCGGGATCGATCGGCTTGCCCGAGAACCAGATAAGCCGCCACGTCCGGCCCATCACCTGACCGGCCGACACGATGCCCGTGCCATAGCCCGCATCAACGAACACCGCATCGGCCTGATGCTCATCCTCCAGGCGCGCGATCAGGTTCGCCATCTCGATATCGTTGTCATTGCGCGCGATGCTCGCGAGGCTCTTGGAGTAGAGCCCTTGCCGCAACATGATCTCGAACTTGTCGTCACCCGTCCAAGCCGGATCGACGCCCAGGATCACGGGCGCGAAGGCATAGCTACCCTTGCGGAGATGCACCGCGCGGGCTTTGTCAACGTCATCAGCAGAGATGTATTGCATGGCGCTTTGGGCTGGGAATTGCCCCCTCACTCTGTATTTGACGACATCGCTGTCCTCGCCGTGGTCATCGACGAGCTTCTGCAGATACTTTTTGTTCGTGCCCTCGACCGTGCGGCTATCGATCTGGCGATTGATCCAGCGATGCCGGAAGCGGCGGAAGCACTCGCGGAAACGGCCGCTATTGCGCGTCGGGTTGCCGAACACCACCCAAATGATCACGGTGTTCTCGTCGGTCATCGCGCCCTCGGCGACTTCCCAAACCTTATCGTGAATTTTCGACGCCTCATCGAACAGGAGCAGGATGATCTTGCCCTTGTTGTGCAGGCCGGCGAACGCTTCCGTGTTGTGCTCGCTCCAGGTCAGGAAATCCATGCGCCAGCTATCGCCGTGCTGCGGGTCGCGTGACTTGATGCTCATCGCCTGGACGTCGAACCACGAGCCGGTCAGCGACATCTTGAACCACTTCCCGACTTCGGGCGCGGTCTTGGTGCGCAACTGCGGTTCGGTGTTCGCCGTCATCAGGACTTTCGCGTCATCCCAACAGGACATGGCCCAATTCGAGAGCATGCCCATCTCGGCCGACTTGCCGATGCCGTGGCCGGACGCGACCGATATCTGCAACGGCTCATAGCGCGTTGCCGGATCGGCGAGGTGATCGCGGATCACGCGGTTGATATCTGTCTGCCAGGAGCGCGGCCCATCGTACTCGGCAAGCTGCCCGTGGCCCCAATCCCAGGCCGTTTGCGACCACATGTCGGGATCGAACTGGCACGCCGCCGCAAGCTCAATGATCGCGTCGTTCGGATCGCGTTTAGACGCGCTGGCCTTCATGGCTGCACAGCTTCCCACCGGAATTTCGCTTGCCCGTTCACGTCCTGATATTCCCGGCCCTCGCGCGACGTCCAACCCTTGCCGGCCGGGAACGTCTTGACCTCGGCAGCTATCTGGAAACCCACCGCGCTCAGGCTCGAACCCGGCTCAGATTGCAGCGTGTAGGTAATCAGCTTGCGGCCGCCCATCGCCTGCCACGCGCGCCAGCACGCCGCATAGAGCTTGGAGCAGACCGGGACGGTGTGGCCGTTGTCGAGCGTTCGCTTGATGCCATCGGTGCAGCAGCGCGTTACTTCCGCCGTCAACCCGTCGTCGAGCTTCCAGGCCACCGGCCGGCCCACGATAGCGACGCCGACAATCTCGCCGTCTAGGAGCGCACTGATCGCGAAGCGCGCGCCTTGCACCCGCTTGTTGTGGCGATGATACGCAGTGACGAACGCGTTCGCCTTGGCGATCGTCGTCGGCGCAATCACAAGCCGTTTAGTCGCCGCGCTAGCCATCGGTCAGGATCACGATGAAAAGCGCCAAGGCGAATGCGCCAAGGCCGAGCATGACGCCGAACAGGATGGTCATTTGCCGCCCGCCTTCGCCTTCGCCCGCGCAATGCGATCGGCCAGCGCCTCGACGCCGCTGACCGCAACGTTCTCCTGGAACGCCTGGACGTTCACATGCTTGCCGATCAGCTCCAGCCGGCGCACGCGGTCGCTGATCTTCACCTTGCGGATCAGGCCCATCTTTACGCCCTCGATCTCGATTTCCTCGACGTCCATCCCGGCAACGAGGCCCTGCCTCCAAATTTTCGGCCAGTCTTTGAGCGGCTTGAGCGCGCCGTCCGGCTCATAGATATCGGCGACGTCGGCCTCAGCCTCAGCCGCGAGACGCTTGAGCACCCAGGCTGCATCGATCTTGGTTTCCTCAGAGCGCGCAGCCATGGCCGCGTCGATCGCCGCCTTGACGTGCGGCTTGGTCATCAACTCGACCGCGATCACGCCCGCCGTCTTGACGCTGTACCCGGCACGGATCGCCGCCTGGGTCGCGTTCAGGTCAATGAGATATTCGCGGACGAACGCGGCTTGCTTCGCCGTCATCTCGATCGCCTGTTTCGGTGCCTTCGCCACGACTGCCACATAGAGGTTTGATTAGGCATGCGTGTATAAGCCCGGATGGTTGTTGCTCAGATCACAACGCTAATTTGCGATGCCTGCCCCTGCCCCGGTTCCGAGTGGCAAGGAGGTTTCTAAGAGCGACCAAACTTTTTTGAAATGGTGGGGATAGCGGGTTGTATACCCGGCTATAAGTTTAAACCGGGCTATACCTCTCCTAATTAAAAAGTTTACTACCCTGTTATAAAAGTCCTCGTCACAGGTATATTATTGATTGATCTGGATATTTAGCGCGGCGAGGTTGATAGCGAACATTTTCGGCGCCAGGAATGTTCGTTACCTCAATTTACAAGATTGTACCGCATCGGTCCTAATCTTCGGATAATCAGCAACCATATTTGTTCGTTATAAACCTCGTTGACACTGACCTTGTGTTGTGTTCTGTTGTGATTATCGCAACAAAGGAACGCAGCAATGTCAGCCGTGAAATTCGTCCGCGTCGAGCGCGATTGCCCCGGAAACAAGAACCGCCGCCGCGACGCCGACGCCAATGGAACAACCACCCGCCTGATCATCGACTACAATGTCCTAGTCGACGGCGAGCACCGCGCGACCATGATGAGCGAAGGTTCCTTCGGTCGCGGCTATCGCCTCCATGACGCTGACGGCCGCGCTATCTGCGCGCCCAACCGGACGTGGTCAACGCACCTTGGCGAGACGGTCGAGAAGAAGGCCGACTTTGAGCGCGTCGCAGCCGAATACCTTGCGAACGGCCGCATCCCGACGATCGCGGCCATGGCCGAGCAGCGCAAGCAAGAGCAGGAAGCCGCCCGAGCGGAACGCCGCGAACGTCTGGACCGCACCCGCGCCCACATCGTCAAGAGCCACGGGATCGAGCTTTACAACGCGCTCGCGACCTATCGCGACAGCCCGGAGGTTAAGATTTTGCTCGCCGACATCGACCGCGATGTTGCCGACGCGCTCGCGAACATCGACGAGTGAGGGCCGGCCAATGAACCGCCCCCACCCCATCGCCGCCGCCGCGCTCGCCGCGCTCGAGGAAATCGGCGCGCTCGCCGCCCTGGTCTCGTTCATCGCCGCCCTCGCCGTATGGTCCGGCGTCATCGGAGGATCGCTGTGACTGATATCGTCCCCCAGCTCCGCGACGTCGTCAGCAAGGGATCACCGTTCGGCTATCTAATGAAGGCCGCAGCCGAGGAGATCGAAAGCTTGCGCGCCGGCATCCGGACCTATCTTGCTACCCGTGACGGCATCGCCGCAGCCCGCGAGAAGCGGCTTGCCGAGGTGATCCAGGAGCGCGACGCGTTGCTTAAAGCCGAGCCCGTCGCTTGGCGCTGGCGCTTCCTGGGCGAAAGTTCATGGACGATCGTTAGCAAGCGCCCCAAGCACGCCGACGATAGCGACGTCATCTGTGAACCGCTTTGCATCGGACGCCGCCCATGATCGCGCAAACCTTCATCGCCTTGGGTTGCGGCGTTCTCGCCCTCGCCCTTGCGTGGCGCTGGGAACAGGCTGACAGCGAGGCGGAACGATGAAAGCCGCCCGCAAGCCCGCCCAGGCCACGCTTGACGTCCGCCGCTACATCGTTCGGTGCAGCGGGTTCACCGATTGCGCCGTCAGCGCCGCAACGCCGGCCGGCGCGAAATATCGCGCGTTCAAGCTGGCGCGCGAGGCCGGCTATTTTAGCGAGGGGTTTCACGCCTTCCTAGCCAATGGTGTCACCGCGCGCGCGGATCGCCGCCCGCTATGGCTTGCCAACGAGAACCCGGAGTTGGGCCTTTGAGCGTCACCGCCCGCCTTGCCCGCGACGAAGCGATTGCAGACGCCTTGCGCGTTGCCACGGCAGTCATTGGCGACGACGCGGCCAGCCCCCAGGCGCTTGCGATCGTCGCGGCGATTAAACGCTTGCGCGTTGCCGACCCGATCAAGATCGCGGCGCTATCGAGAGTGAACTACCTCGCCCAGCTACAGCGCGAGGCGCAAACCATGTGGAACGGCCACTATGAGGCCGAGGCGACCGGACCGGAACACGACGTCATTGCCGGTATCGACACCCCAATAGGCCGCTTCCGAACGGTGACGTGGCGTCGGCGCTGGAGCAACGGCCGGATCGCATGGGCGAGCGAATACTATTTGAACGACGAGCCGATCACGATCGCCGAGATCGAGGCTGCCGGCTTGTCACAACGGCCGACCACCCGGCAGAGGCGAAGGGTTGCCCCGCCCTCCCCGTAGCGGCATGATCGGCGGATGCAAACCATAGTCCGCCTGATCAGGCACGAAGAAAGCTTTGAGGTCCGGGTTTCGACTTTCGTCTATTTCGACGACGAGCCCGGCCGGCGATCCATCAATGGCCGGCCATCCCGCGAGAACGCCGAAGAACGCGCGAAGCAGATCGCCCGAGCCGAGAGCGCCAGGGTAAGAGGCAAATGATCAAGCGCGCGCCGCTGGAACTGCCACCCGGAACAGGCCGCGCGTTCCTGCGGGACATGGCCGCCTATTTTGCTGCGGACACGGAATTGAAGCGCGATGAGATCGCGGCGCGGCAACTCCACATTTTGCGCCAGCACTACACTGGGAAACTGCGGCTGATGGACATCAAGGAAATGTTCCATCAGTTGCGCGACGAAGCTTAACAACAAAATTGTAGCTCTCGACTTGACAGAGCTTTAAACCCGTCCATAGTGTTGTGATATTCACAACGTCACAACAGGACGCAACGATGAGCGCAACGCCGGCCGATCCCGCCGACTATGCCCGCAACCACTGGCGCAAATTCGAGAGTGCCCAGGAGCACGCCGAGCGCGTCGAGGCCGCCGAGCAGACGGCCGGGCGCTACTTCGCCAGCGCCACGGCGCAGCAGCGCCAGACCTTTACCGACACCATGGAGTTTCTGCGCGCGTTCAGCGGCCCCATGTGGGATCGCCGCCGCGCCGCCGCGAAAGCCGCTTGGGAGCAGACCACGGCCGGCGCGCGCACCCTGTTCGAGATCACCGCCGACGAGATCATGCGCGACGGCGAGGTTTCCGAGGCGACGTCGCTTGCGTGGGACGTGCTCGCCGAGATCGCCGAGCAGCAGCCCGCACCCTTCACCCCGACCGTCCACCACCAACCCCAGGTATCACTATGAAATTCGTTGTCGTCGAAGGCCGCGCCCTCAAGCAGGCCATGAAGATCGTCGCCGCCATCATCGAGCGGCGCAACACCATCCCGATCCTGGGGCATGCCAAGATCACGCACAGCGACGCCGGCCTGCGGATCACCGGGACCGACCTGGACCTTGAGGCGCATGTTGACCTGGACGTGATCGACGGCGCGGGCGGCGAATGGTCCGCCTGCATCAGCGCGTCGGTTCTCGCCGGCATCGCCCGCGTCGCCGGAACCATGAACGTCCGGATCGAGCGCGCCGACAACGACCTCAACGCCACGATCACCCTTGGAGACGGGGCGGCCTTCTACGAGATCGAGACCCTGCCCGAGACCGACTATCCCGAGATCGGCGGCGAGCGCGGCAGCATGATCGAGGCGTTCACGAACGGCATGTTCGCGGCGACGCTGGACAAGGTGCGATGGTGCGTCTCGACCGAGGAAACGCGATACTACCTCAACGGCGTTTGCTGGCACGTCACTGCGAAGGATCGCCGGTTCGTTGCGACGGACGGCCACCGCATGGCGATATGCCAGTATGCGAACGAAGGCGGCGAGGCCAGCACGCGGATCATCCCGCGCAAGACGGTGCGGATCGTCACCGACCACCTTGCCGGCAAGGACGTGAAGTTGTTCGACGCCGGCGCGAACAGGATCGACATCGTTGCGCCCGGCCTCTCGATCCGCTCCAAGCTGATCGATGGCACCTATCCCGACTATGCCCGCGTCCTGCCAGGACGGCATGAATTCACGTTCAACTTGAAGCGCGACGAGATCGTTGCAGCCATCGATCAGGCCACGGCGATCGGCGGCGACCGGACGACGGCGATCAAGTTCAGCAACGGCAACGGCCGCGCCGTGATCGAGCGCCGGAGCGCGGACTTTGGCAGCGCCAAGGTCAAGACCTCGACGGCATGGCCCTACAAAGGCCAGGACGATACCGTTCCTGCACCGTTCGCCTTCAACAGCCGCTATCTGCGCGAGGTTGCGAACGCATGCCAGGGCGCGATCACCCTGCGCATGGTCGATCAGTCGTCGCCGTTCTCGATCCACGACGAGGACGCCACCATGACTCGCGTTCTGATGCCGATGCGGGCCTGATGCCGATCAGCGCCGAGAAAATGAGCCGCTACCCAGGCGGCTCGATCTATTCGAAAGTCTGGAAGGCGTTCCGCGCCTTCCTGCTTTTCCGCGCGGCTAACCGCTGCGAGGGGACGCCGGACCGACCGCATTGCCGCGCCAGGAACGGCAAGCCCCACCCCGAGACCGGCAGCAGGGTAGTTCTGACGGTTGCCCACATGGACCACGACGAGAGCCACGCCGATCCCGAGCGATGCCGCGCGCTCTGCCAGCGCTGTCACAACAGATGGGACGCCGCGCACCGCCGCAGGAACCAAGCCGACACATGGCGGGGCAAATACGCCATCGGAGATTTTTTAGCGGAGCTATGCGAATGAACCTGCCAGAAAAAGCACTCAGCATCATGCAGCCGTGGGCATGGCTGATCGTCAACGGTCGCAAGGACATCGAGAACCGTGACTGGACGACGCGGTATCGCGGCCCCGTGGCGATCCACGCAGGCAAGAAGGGCGACAAAGGCCCGTGGCATGACCTTGTGAACGGCATTCATCCCGTCACGGGCGAACGGCTTGGATGGTCTATCGACATCAGCGGCGCGCGCCCACCCGGCGCGGACTGCGGCGGCATCGTCGGCGTCGCCGAGATCGTCGATTGCGTCGATAGCAGCGGTAGCCCGTGGTTTGTCGGCCGCTACGGTTTCGTGATCCGCAACGCGAGGCCGGTCCCGTTCATCCCCGTCAAGGGCGCGCTTGGCTTCTTCAAATGGCAGGATCGCCGGCTATGACCCTGTTCGCATCGGTCGCGCTGTTCCGCCGAGACGGCGGGATCGTATTCAAAGCCCCGCGCAAGGAACCGAGCGCGGACAAGACCCAGGCGCGGAAATCCGCGTCGCGGTTCTGGCGCGGCAACATCACCGAGCCGGACGTTCTCACCAAGATCATCCTGGTTCAGCACGACGGGCGCACGGTCTACATCGCCGAGCGCGCGACGGTGGCCGGCCAGGATCGGCCGTGGGTGGAATACCGCCTGGACGCTGACGCGGCGCTCAAGACTGCCCACGTTGCGGCCTGCCTCTCCGAGCTTGGCATTGACCCGGCATCCGTCCCGCCGCCGATGCCCGACGTCCTCGAAATCAACGGCGTGATCTACAGGCGAGAGATATGACCGACACACAGACATGCCCGCTGACCGCACGGGAACTTGAGATCGCGCGCCACCTCTCGAACGGCGAAACCGCCGCGTCGATCGCCGGCAAGATCGGCGCGACCGAGTTTTCCGTTGCGATGCAGATCAAGATCGCGCGCCGCGTCGCGGGAGCCAGGAACACCCCGCACCTCGCCGCAATCGCCTTGCGCAAGGGATGGATCGAATGAACACCGCTTTCCTGCTCATGGCCCAATACAACGGCGCGGCAATCGTCCCCCTGGAGGCGGTTTGCCGCGACTATTTCAGCCACTTGACGCCCGTGGAGTTCGCGCGGAAAGCTACGAACGGCAGCATCGACCTCCCGGTTGTCCGGATCGAGACGAGCGCGAAGGCGGCGAAGGGCATCCACATCGCCGACCTCGCCAACTGGATCGACGCCCGGCGCGAGGCGGCCCGGAAGGAATGCGACCAGCTACAGGGGCGACGGTGATGAGCGAGAAACTTCAACAGGTGCCGGCCCTACGCGCCGGTACAAAGCTGATCTATGCGGGCCAGCCGGGCGAGGTTATTGGCCTAATGAACGACGGCCGGGCCATCGTTGCGCACCCCGAGCGAGCGCCCAAGATAATCAACCTTGACGGGACCGAGGAACCGTTCGTTTGGAACGTCGTCGAATAGCCAAGATCACAAAAGGATCACACCGCAAAGCGAAGCCCGGCCAACCGTCTAGCCGGGCTTATGTTTTTCGGGCGCTAGGTAATCTTGCTAGTGTTAACTGGTCGCAGGGGGCCCGCAAAACGACGGCACGTCAGCCCTCGTCACCACCCTCATTGCCGCCTTCCGGCGTCTCCGGCTCGACTGCCGGAGCCAGCGCGAGATCGAGGTCCTCACCCGGTTCCAGCGGATCCTCGTCCTCGCGCAGCGTCGGGTCATCGGACGGGTTTGGAACGCTGAATCCGGTCGGCAGACGCGAATCCAGCAGGCCCGTGCCCTTCAGCTCCTCGAGACCCGGCAGATCGCCGAGCTGTTCCAGGGTGAACTGCGACAGGAAGTCCTCGGTGGTTCCGAAGGTCAAGGGACGGCCGGGAGTCTTGCGACGGCCGCGCGGCTTGATCCAGCCGGTTTCCAGCAGCACGTCGAGCGTGCCCTTGGAGGTGATGACGCCGCGGATCTCCTCGATCTCGGCCCGCGTCACCGGCTGGTGATAGGCGATGATCGCCAGCACCTCGATCGCCGCGCGCGACAGGCGGCGGGTCTCGGTGCTCTCCCGCGTCATCAGCCAGGCGAGATCGCCGGCGGTGCGGAACGTCCATTTGTTGGCGATACGCACGAGGTTCACCCCGCGCGTGGCATATTCGGCCTGCAACTGCGCGAGCGCAGCCTTGACGTCGACGCCTTCCGGCATGCGCTTGGCCAGCGTCGCGGTATCCAGCGGCTCGTTCGAGGCGAACAGGAGAGCTTCGAGGAGACGCAACTCCTCGGGACGCGCCTGGGATTCATTCTCCATCGGCTCGGCCTCGTCTACCCGCACTTCAGCCAGGCTTGCCATGGCAGATTCTCCTTCTTGCACTTAACCGACCGGCGCATCAGGCGCAGGAGTTGCGTCTGGCACCGGTTGATGACGCCCTTTTCGGAAATAGATGGGCGCAAACGCCTCTTTCTGGTTCAGCTCCAGCTGGCCTTCCCGCACCAGTTCGAGCGCCGCGGCAAAGCTCGAGGCGAACACCGTCGCGCGCTGCGTCGGATCGGCGACGTGCCGGATCAGGTAGTCGTCGAGAACACCCCAGTCATCCTGTTCGGTGATGCTGCCGACCAACCGCTCCAGCGTGGCGCGCGCCTCAGCGAGCGACCACACCGTGCGCCTGGCAAGATGCACGCTCGCCAGCACGCGCGACTGGCGCTGCGTGGCATAGGCGGTGAGCAGGTCGTACAGCGTCGCTGTGTATTTCGGATGCTTGATCTCCGCGATCTGCTCCGGCTCGCCGCGCGGAAAGATGTCGCGCAGCAATTGCTGCCTGTTCATCAGCCGGTTGGCGGCTTCGCGAATGGCCTCCAGCCGGCGCAGACGGTTGGCGAGCGCCGTCGCCATTTCCTCGGCGCTCGGGCCCTCCGCTGTCGGCGGTTCAGGCAGAAGCAGGCGGGACTTCAGGAAGGCGAGCCAGGCCGCCATCACCAGATAGTCGGCGGCAAGCTCCAGACGGATTTTTCGCGCGGCTTCGATGAAGTGGAGGTACTGGTCGGCCAGCGCCAGGATCGAGATCTTGGAAAGGTCGACCTTCTGCTGCCGCGCCAGCGCGAGCAGCAGATCGAGCGGACCTTCATAGCCCTCGACGTCGACAACCAACGCCGGCTCACCCTCGGCGAGCTCTGCGGGCCGCCCGGTTTCGAACGATAGAATTTCTGCGCTCATGCGGATGCCGTGTTTGCCCGTGCGATCAATGTGTCCAGTTCGGCGCGTGCGGCCGCGCGGTCGAACGGTTGTGGTGCCTTGCGCGCTGCGAGAGCGGCCTTCGCCCGCTCCAGCGCCCTGCCCGACAATTCAGGCGTCTGGGCGGCGACGTCACGCATTTCCTCGATGTTACCGTTGCAATGCAGAGCCATGTCGCAGCCGGCAGCGAAGATCGCCTGGGTCCGCTCGGCAAGGCTACCTGCCAGCGCGTTCATCGACACGTCATCACTCATTAACAAACCTTGGAACCCGATCACGCCGCGAATCACCTGAGCAATCATTGTCGCAGAAGTCGTCGCCGGATGGACGGGGTCGACGGCGCTAAACACAACATGTGCAGTCATGGCCATGGGCAGGTCCGCCAATGGCTTGAACGCGGCAAAGTCGGTCCGTTCCAGCTCGTCCCCTAGCGTATTGACCGTCGGCAGCTTGAAATGGGTATCGGCGGTCGCCCGTCCGTGGCCGGGAATGTGCTTCAAAACCGGCAGCACGCCGCCCTGCTCCAGGCCGTCAGTAACCGCGCGGGCGATTGCCGCAACCTTGCCCGGCTCGGTGCCATAGGCACGATTGCCGATCACGGCGTCGGCGCCCGCGACCGGCACATCCGCCAGCGGCAGGCAGTCCACGGTGATGCCGAGATCGGCGAGATCGGCCGCGATCAGCCGGGCGCTGAGGCGCGCCGCCGTCAGCCCGAGAGCCGAATCAATGTCGTACAAGGTCGAGAAAACGGCCCCCGGCGGATAGGCCGGCCAGTGCGGCGGCCCCAGCCGCTGCACCCGTCCGCCCTCCTGGTCGATCAGGACCGGTGCGTCGGAGGCACCCGCAATGTTTCGCAATTCCGCAACCAGCGCTGTGACTTGAGCCGGAGTCTCGATATTGCGCTTGAAGAGAATGAAGCCCCATGGGCGCTCGGTACGGATAAACTCCCGCTCGGCGGCGGTCAGTTCCGTTCCGGATACGCCGGTAATGAAGGCCCGCGTGCTCATAAAGGCCGATTAACCCTGCCCCGTGAGGGGGTCAAGGAAACCGCCGTTAATTCCTCTGGACGAAGCAGGACGGCAGGCCGGCGGACTTCAAATTGTTGCAAGCCTGCATCGCCTCGTCGGCTGAACTGTAGGGTCCTGCGAAGGCGCGATAGACGATTCCCTTGCCCTTGTCGGTGAGATCAACCCGCTTGACCACCGGTGAACGCGACCCAAGCACGCTGCCATACTTGCTCTGAAGCACGCGATAGGACGCGGCGGCGCTTTCCTCGCTCTGCTGTGATGAGACCTGCACAACATAGCCACCACCGCCACTGCTGGCCGGTGCGATCTGGGTCGGACTGGTCGCAGCCATCCGCTGCGGCGGCTCTGATGCCGCCGGCTGCGGCGCGAGCGAGAGCGGCTGATTGGCACTGGCATTGGCCGATGTCGGCGGACTGCGAGGCGCGGTCGGTGCAGCGGGTGCCGCAATGGGCTTCGGTGGAGCTGCCGACTTGGCGCCGGCCGCAGCCGCGGCAGATTGCGGCGCGGTGCTGTCGGTCTGATCGCCCTTCACGGCGACAGTCCTGATCGGACGCGGCGCGTTGTTCGGTAGCGTACCGTTGCTCGGGATCGGACCAGCACTCGGCAGGATCGTGGACGGCGAAACACTCGCCACCGGCGGCGGGTTCGCGTTCTGGTTCAGCGGCGGAAACACCACGCGCGGACCGCCCGCCTTGGCGTTGACGTCGACAGGCGCCTCCTCGCGCGGCACGATCTTCTCGGAGCCATCGCCGCTGACCATGCGGTCCGGCACCTTGGCCGAGGAGTCCGTCGGCGCCGGCACCACCTTGGTCGGGGTGTTGTCGGCCTTGATGATCGGCGGTTCGCCGCTGCGCGGTGAGCCCATATAGGTCTTGTAGGCGAAAGCGGCTCCGGTGCCGACAACGGCGAGCGCCAGGATCGCCGCGACCGTCATCATGCCGCCGCGCGATTTCCTGGGCTCGTCGAGATCCGCCTCGGGATAATCGCTCTGGAAGGCGTAGGGATCGTCCGGATAGGCCGGATCGCGCCGATAATCCTGCTCGCCTGCCTCGAGCCGCCCGTAGAGCGCATCATCGTAGCGCGCCGGATCGGGCTGCTGGTGCGGCTCCTGATAGGCCGGGTCCTGGTAGGCTTGATCCTGATGAGCTTGATCTTGATAGGCCTGACCTTGATAAGCGTGATCCTGATAGGCCTGCGGCTGATGAAAATCAGGCTCGGGCGCGGCTGGCTGGGCTGAATAGCGATGCAACGGATGAACCGGATTCACGGAGACGGGATAGTCAGGTTCGGGTGGCGCCGGTTGCACGTTGGCGCGCCGCATCCATGAGGGCGGACCGGCCGGAGGCGGCGCCGCCGGCTCGGCATAGTCCTGCTGATAATCGTCCTGCGGATAGTCGTCTTCCTGATAGCTCTGGGCCGGCGCAGGCGCTGCCGGCGGCTTTGCGCTCGGACGCCCCTGTGCCGCGAACGGATCGGTCTGCCCGATCAGGCGGGCGAGTTCGGCCAAGGGATCGCTCTCCACCTTCCCATGCTGATCGCCGCCGCGACCGTAGTCGTCGGAAGGAAACGGTCTGTCCTGATATCGTTCGGCCATCGTGATGATGCGTCCCTTCGGGAAAGCCGCGCGCCCCTCGACCAAGGCGCGGCCTTCGACCCACAAGGCTTTCAACCAAGTCCAAGCGGTCCGGCTTCTGCCGGTTACCCCCAAAATCCCCTTAGGTAGCTCGCCCCAAACTACCGCATCTCGTCCGGGGCATGGACGCCGAGGATGGCGAGGCCCGATGCCAGGACGGAGACGACGCCCTGGACCATGGCCAGTCGCGCCTTTGTAAGCTCTGCATCATTATTGATAATGAAGCGTAAATAGGGCAAATCGCGCCCCTTCGTCCAAAGCGCGTGAAATTCGCTGGCTAAATCATAGAGATAAAAGGCAATTCGGTGCGGTTCGTGGGCCACTGCGGCGGCTTCCAGCATCCGCGGAAAAATTGCGAGCCGCTTCAGAAGATCGAGTTCCGCCGGGTCCGATAGCCGCTCAACCGCAGACTCACTGAGCCATGCGACGCGCTTGCTCGTATCCTCGGGGAGTTCCGGAAACACTTCAGCGCGCGTGTTGCGGAAGATTGAGTGACCGCGGGCGTGGCCGTACTGCACGTAGAATACGGGATTGTCACGCGACTGTTCCATGACCTTGGCGAGGTCGAAATCCAGCACCGCATCGTTCTTGCGGTAGAGCATCATGAAGCGGACGGCGTCCTGGCCGACTTCATCTACCACCTCGCGCAAGGTGACGAAATCCCCGCTCCGCTTGGACATTTTGACCGGCTCGCCATTGCGCAGGAGCTTGACGAGCTGGACGATCTTGACGTCGAGTGCGCCCTTGCCGGAGGTCGTCGCCTTCACCGCCGCCTGCATGCGCTTGATGTAGCCGCCATGGTCGGCGCCCCAGACATCGATCATCTCGGCGAAGCCGCGATCGAACTTGTTCTTGTGGTAGGCGATGTCGGAGGCGAAGTAGGTGTAGGAATTGTCCGACTTGATCAGCGGACGATCGACGTCGTCGCCGTAGGCGGTCGCCTTGAACAGCAGCTGCTCGCGGTCTTCCCAGTCCTCGACCGGCGCGCCCTTCGGCGGCGGCAGCCGGCCTTCGTAGATGTCGCCCTTGGCGCGCAGGAAGTCGATGGTCTCGGCAACCTTGTTGTTGCCGCTCTCGATCAGCGAGCGCTCGGAGAAGAACACGTCGTGGCGGATATTGAGGGCGGCGAGATCGTCCTTGATCTCGTCCATCATCATTGCAATCGCCCTGGTGCGAACCGTCGGCAGCCACTCGGCCTCGCTCTTCGCGAGGAGCTTGTCGCCGTGTTCCTTCGCCAGCGCCACGCCGACAGGCTTGAGATAGTCGCCCGGATAAAGTCCGTCCGGGATCGCGCCGATGTCCTCGCCGAGCGCCTCGCGATACCTCAGGAAGGCGGAGCGCGCGAGCACGTCGACCTGGGCACCGGCGTCGTTGATGTAGTACTCGCGCGCAACGTCATGGCCGGCGAAGTGAAGCAGGCTGGCCAGCGCGTCGCCGAACACGGCGCCGCGGCAATGGCCGACATGCATCGGCCCGGTCGGATTGGCCGAGACGTATTCGACATTGACCTTCGAGCCGCCGCGGAGGCGGCCATAATCGGCACCCTCGCGCAGTACCGTCCGCAGCGCCTCCGCCCAGGCGGCGGACTGCAGCGTTAGATTAATGAAGCCGGGACCGGCAACATCGACCTTGGCGATCAGCGCGTCGGCGCGGAGCCGCTCGGCGATCCGCTCGGCGAGGTCGCGCGGCTTCGCCTTTGCCTCTTTCGCAAGTACCATGGCGGCGTTGGTCGCCATGTCGCCATGGGAGGGATCGCGCGGCGGCTCGACCACCACGCGCGAGAAATCGATGCCCTCGGGCCAGCGGGCTTCTGCCGCGAGCGCGCGGCAGGCAGCGTGCACGCGCGCGAGCACGTCGGCGAACAGATGCAGCGATGAGGATGTGTCGGGCATGGCCGCCGCCTAACGCAAATCCGGGGTCGAGTCAAAGAGCCGCTGGTGCTCGGTCAGGGCGAAACGGTCGGTCATTCCGGCAATGAAATTGCCGATCCGGCGGGCCCGGTCCCCCTCGTTATCACTCTCCGCCCCCACCAGCCATTCCGGCGGCAACTCGCCCGGTGATGTCAGGTATTTGGCGAACAGGTCGAACAGGATCTGTTCCGCCTCGTCCATCACCCGCATCACCCGCTTGTGGCGGTACATGTGCTGGTAGAGGAAGCGCTTGATGGCGGCCTCCTCCTCAGCGACTTCAGCGGGGAACGAGACCAGCGCCCGGCTCTGCTGGCGCACGTCCCGGGCCGATTGCGGTTTGGCGGCGGCGAGGTTCTTCTGCGCCTCCGCAAACACCGCGCCGATCAGGTGCGAGATCAGCTCGCGCACCAGCTCGGCGCCGCGCCTGACGTCGTCGAGATCGGGATACTGGGCGGCAATCCCGGCGATGATCTCCGCCGTGAGCGGCATCACCTTGAGATCATCGAGATCGAACAGGCCGGCGCGCAGGCCATCGTCGATGTCATGGGCGTCATAGGCGATGTCGTCGGCGATCGCGGCGACCTGCGCCTCCAGCGAGGCGAAGCTCCAGAGCTCGAGGTCGTAGGACTTGATATAGTCGGCGATGCCCACGGGAATGCCGTGCTCGCGATAGCGTCCGATCGGCGCGCCGCTGCGATCGGTCAGCGGACCGTTGTGCTTGACGATGCCCTCCAGCGCTTCCCAGGTCAGATTGAGCCCATCGAATTCAGGGTAGCGGTGTTCCAGCGCAGCGACGACGCGAAGGGCCTGGGCATTGTGGTCGAACCCGCCAAAATCCTTCAGGCAGGCATCCAGCGCCCGCTCGCCGGCGTGGCCAAAGGGCGGATGGCCGAGATCGTGAGCGAGCGCCAACGTTTCCGTGAGATCCTCGTCAAGCCCGAGCTGCCGGGCCAGGGCGCGGGCGATCTGCGCCACCTCCAGCGAATGGGTCAGCCGGGTGCGGTAATGGTCACCCTCGTGGAACACGAATACCTGGGTCTTGTACTTGAGGCGGCGGAACGCGGTGGAATGGATCACCCGGTCGCAATCCCGCCGGAACGGGCTGCGGGTCTGGCTCGGCGGCTCCGCGACCAGCCGGCCGCGGCTGCGGTCGGGATCGCAGGCATAGGGCGCACGAGGGGCAGCCATTCCGACGGACACGGCGAATTTAGTCCCTATCCATTTGATTCTGCGGACCCTTGCACTTAACTATGTCGGGCGCGGGATACCAAATGAATTGGGCAAAAGACCTTGGTGTGACCGCACCACGATCGGAGACGAACGATGACGACCCCCGTGACCATCAGCGACCGGGCCGCACGCCGGATTGGGGAGATCCTCAAGGGCGAAGGTTCCGGCGCAATGCTTCGAATCTCCGTTGAAGGCGGCGGCTGCTCCGGCTTTCAGTACAAGTTCGACATCGACCGCGCGCGGACCGACGACGATCTTGTGATCGAGCAGAACAACGCGGTGGTGCTGGTCGATTCCGCCTCGCAGCCGTTCCTGGCGGGATCGCAGGTAGATTTCGTCGACGATCTGATCGGCGCCTCGTTCCGCGTCAACAATCCCAACGCGACGGCGTCCTGCGGCTGCGGGACCAGCTTCTCGATCTGACCGGCTACGCGCCGGTCATCTGCCTTTCCTCATCCGTCCAGTCCGCCTCGACCGGCATCAGCTCCGGCTGAAGGGGCGCGTCGTCCCACACCTCATGGTTCAGCGCGCGCAGCAATGCTGCCACCAATGCTGGCTTGCGCAACGGTTTTGCCAAGAAGTCCGACATGCCCGCTTCGCGGCAGATCCTGACGTCCTCGGGGAAGGCGTTGGCGGTCAGCGCGATGATCGGCAGGACTTCGAAGCGCCCGCCCTGCGCACGGATCGCCCGGGTCGCGGCAAGGCCGTCCATGTCGGGCATGCGCACGTCCATCAGCACGACGTCGTAGTCGCCTTCGGAGGCCGCCGCGACGGCCTCGACGCCGTCGGTGACAACGCGCAGCTCGACCTCGAAGGCGCCGAGCATCTTGCTCACGACCATGCGGTTGACGGCATCGTCCTCCGCGACCAGCACCTTCAGCGGCCGGTCGAGGCCCGCGATGCGCGCCTTGAGATCATCGGCTTCGTCGCGGTCTGCATTCTGGTCGGACGCCTGCGCCTGGCTCCAGGGCAGCACCAGCGTGAAGCGGAAGGACGAGCCCTCGCCCGGCGTCGACGTGACGCCAATGGTGCCGCCCATCTGCTCGATGATGCGCCGGGAGATCGCAAGCCCAAGCCCGGTGCCGCCGAAACGGCGGCTGATCGAGGCGTCGGCCTGGGCGAAGTCGCTGAAGAGCTGCCCGACCTTCTCGGGCGCAATGCCGATGCCGCTGTCGGTCACGGTCCATTCGACGGTGGCGAGCAGGTCGCGGCGCGCCTGGCAGGTGGCCGATATCGTGACCTCGCCGGCATCGGTGAACTTCACCGCGTTCGATGCGAGGTTGAGCAGCACCTGCCGGATGCGCGCGACATCGCCGCGCAGCGTGGGCGGAAGGTTCGGATCGAGCTCGACCCTGACCGCCAGCCCCTTGCTCTTGGCGCCTGCACGCACGACGGTCGCAACCGCCTCGACGAGTGCCTGCGGAGCGAAGTCGATCGCCTCGAATGCGAAGCGGCCGGCCTCGAGCTTGGAGAGATCGAGGATGTCGTTGAGGATGCGCTGGAGATTGTCACCGGATTCGCGGATCGTGGTGACGGCCTCGTGCTGCTCCGGGTCAAGCTTGGTTTCGAGCAGCATGCTGGCAAGCCCGAGCACGCCGTTCATCGGCGTGCGGATCTCATGGCTCATCACCGCCAGGAAGTCGGACTTGGCGCGGCTCTCGGCCTCGGCCTTCTCCGCGCGCCAGCGCTCGGTCACGTCGCGCCCGAAGCCGCGGTAGCCGAGGAACTGGCCGTCGCGGTCGTAGGCCGGCTTCGCCGTCAGCGACCACAGCCGCGCCTCGCCGCCAGCGACGACCTTGATGCTCATCTCGTGCAGCGGTTCGGCGTGTTCCATCAGGCCGACGATGTTGTAGGCTGCCGTCTTGTCCTCGGGGCAGAGCATGTCGAGCACGTCGGCGAAGTGCGATCCCTTCAGGAGCGGAAGCGGAAGCTGCGCGACGTCGGCAAAGCGCTCGGGCACGTCGACCAGATGACCCTCGGCGTCGGTCTGCCACAGCCAGTCGCTGGCGTTCTCCTGAAAATCCTTCAGGAGCAGCGAGATGATCTCGGTCTGCCGTTCGAGCTCGAGCTGCGCCTTGAGATTGCCGAGGAACAGATTGCCCTGGGAGACGATGTTGCGCGCCATGAAGAACGCGAACAGCATCAGGAACACCGAGGTCAAGAGATACGGCCCGGCGCCGCACAGCAATAGCGCACCGGCGCAGGCAATGGTCATGGTGGCGAGATAGACGAGGCCGGCGCGCGGGAAGGTCGAGAGCGTGAAGGCGCCGCCGGACATCATGCCGACCATCAGGCAGGCCAGGATGAGCTGGCTGGTCGGCTCGATGCGGCTGAACAGCGCGAGCGGCAGTGTGCCCCAGATCGCGGCGAGGAAAAATGCCTGCCGCATCATCTGCCGCGCGGCGCGGGCCGACATCTCCTGCGGCGGGTTCTTGTGGGAACGCTGCCACGCGCGAACGGCGAGCGAGGCGGAGGCGGCAAGGGTCAGACCCCAGATCGCGAGGAAGCCGTTCCAGCCCCTGCCCCAGAACAGGATCAGCACGATGGCGACGTTGAGCATGGTGACAGCCATCGTCACCGGGATCAGCCGCGTCACGGCGTCGATCTGCTTGGCGCGGATGCGGCCCATCTCGCGCTCGCTGAGATCGGCGGTCAGGCCGTCCTCGATCTCGAAGCCTCCGAGCCAATACAGGAACGCGCCGATCAGGCCGTCATGCGGCTCAGTGCGTTGTGAGGATTTGTCCGGCCATCCCATCCGTGGAACCTTTTCGGCATCAATGGCCTGCTGCCTGCTTAAGCCGGGTTAATTTTGTGGGAGATTCTGCGGCGTCCTTGACGGGCGCGTTTGCAGTTTGTTCTAACGGAGCCCCGTTTGGAGCTTCCCGCAATGCCGATCAGAGTAGCGACGTGGAACGTGAACTCGGTCCGGCAGCGGATCGAGCATCTCCTGACCTGGCTCAGGGAGTGCCAGCCGGACATCGTCTGCCTCCAGGAGATCAAATGCGTCGATGAGGCCTTCCCGCGGCTGGAGATCGAGGCGCTGGGCTATAACGTGATCACGCATGGGCAGAAGACCTTCAACGGCGTCGCCCTGCTGTCGAAATTGCCGTTCGACGAGACCAAGTCGGGGCTGGCCGGCGACGACGAGGACGCGCATGCCCGCTTCCTCGAGGGCGTCGTGACGCTCAAGCGCGGCGTCCTGCGCGTCGCCTGCCTCTATTTGCCCAACGGCAACCCCGTCGGGACCGAGAAATATCCCTATAAGCTCAAATGGATGTCGCGGCTTCTTGAGTATTCGAAGCAGCGACTTAAGACCGAGGAGCCGCTGATCCTCGCAGGCGACTTCAACGTCATCCCCGCTGCCCGCGACGTGCACAATCCCGCCGCCTGGACCGGGGACGCCCTGTTCAAGCCCGAAACGCGTGAGAGCTTTCAGTCCCTGCTCGGCCTCGGCCTGACCGACGCGCTGCGGGCGGTCACCGACGAGCCCGGGCTCTACACCTTCTGGGACTACCAGGCCGGCGCCTGGCAGAAGAACCAGGGCCTGCGGATCGACCATCTGCTGATGTCGCCGCAGGCCTGCGACCGGCTCGCCAATGTCGGCATCGACAGCTATGTGCGCGGCTGGGAGAGGCCGTCGGACCACGTGCCGGTGTGGGCGGATCTGGATTTGGAGGCGGCGTAAGGCCCGCCGAGATCAGTCGCGGCGGCCCTGCACCCACTGTTCCAGCATCTGCAGGCACATGGCGCGGTCGTCGTCGGAGCTCTTGGCGAAAGCGCGGTTGTAGCTTTCCTTGATCCAGGTCTCCTCGGCTCCGGCGCTGTCACGCGCCAAGGTCAGCCACATCAGGCCGCGCGCGGCCTGCCGCGGCAGGCGGTCGCCGTTGAACAGCATCTGGCCGAGCAGCGCCTGAGCCTGATGCTGGCCCTTCTGCGCGGCAAGGCCGAGCCAGCGCGCGCCGTAGCGGAAATCCTCGCGCGAGGCGTCCGGCGTCTTCAGGTAGAGCCGAGCGAGATCGTACTGTGCATCCGCATTGCCGAAATAGGACGCCGCGTAGGAGAACATCTCACGTGCCCGGTCCGTATCCGGCTTGATCTTCGAGTTCGGGATGCCGCTGAGATAGTAGCGCCCGAGCGCGACGAAGGCGTTGGCCACGATCTGCGCCTGCGGCGCCGACGGGCTGTCCTCGGCATGCGCGTTGGCGATCCGGCTGAAATATTCGAAGGCGCGCACATCGTCCTGGGCGACGCCGTCGCCATTGGCGTACATGCGGCCGAGCTTCCACTGCGCGATCGGGTGGCCACCCTCGGCGGCATATTGCAGGGCGCTGAGCGAGGTTTCCTGGCTCGCCACCGCCGGCGGCACATTGCGCACCTTGCCCGCTGCGCCCGGCAGGGTGGTAACCACCGGGATGGTCGCATCCTTCTGATTGACGGGCGCGCCGTCGAAGGCGAGCGCCGGCGTGGCCAGCGCAGCAGCCCCCAACACAAACGCAACTATTGCACGCCTAGATGTCCGCATAGCACTGTTTCTCGTGCGCGCCGCCCGGATGGGTTACTGCCCCACCGACCGCTGGTCCAACCTGCTGGGCATATTTCCAAAGCGCACCTGACGTATGGTTAGTCGCGCGAGCGCGCCATTTGGTCTTGCGCTGAGCCAGCTCATCGTCGCTCAATTTTACGTTAAGGCTGCCGGCGACCGCGTCGATCTCGATGATGTCGCCATCCTGCAACAGCCCGATCGGGCCCCCAATGGCGGCCTCGGGCCCGACATGGCCGATGCAGAAGCCGCGGGTTGCACCGGAGAACCGGCCGTCGGTGATGAGCGCGATCTTGCCGCCCATGCCCTGGCCGGTCAGCGCCGCGGTGGTCTGGAGCATTTCCCGCATGCCGGGACCGCCCTTCGGCCCCTCGTAGCGGATCACGATGACTTCGCCCTCGCGGTAGGTGCGGTTCTGGACGGCCTCAAAGGCGTCCTCTTCCCGGTCGAAGCAGCGAGCTGGACCGGTGAACCTCAGGTTGGACATTCCCGCGACTTTCACGATCGCACCTTCTGGCGCCAAATTGCCCTTCAGACCGACCACACCACCGGTGACGGTGATCGGCTTGTCTGCCGGGTGCACCACATCCTGGTGCGGATTCCATTTCACGCTCTTGAGGTTTTCGGCGATCGTGCGGCCCGTGACAGTGAGGCAATCACCGTGGAGGAAGCCATTGTCGAGCAGCGTCTTCATCAGAAGCGGAATGCCGCCAACCTCAAACATGTCTTTGGCGACATAACGACCACCGGGCTTCAAATCAGCGACATATGGTGTCTTTTTGAAGATTTCGGCAACGTCAAACAGGTCGAACTTGATGCCGGCCTCATGCGCGATCGCCGGCAGGTGCAGCGCAGCATTGGTCGAGCCACCGGAGGCCGCAACAACGGCGGCCGCGTTCTCCAATGCCTTGAGGGTGACGATGTCGCGCGGCCGGATGTTGGACGCGATCAGGTCCATTACTTTCTCGCCCGCGGTCATGCAGAAGGCGTCGCGGATCTCGTAAGGTGCAGGCGCGCCAGCAGAGTACGGCAGCGCTAGCCCGATCGCCTCGGAGACCGTCGCCATAGTGTTGGCGGTGAACTGAGCGCCGCAGGCGCCGGCCGAGGGGCATGCCACGCGCTCGATCTCGTCGAGATCCTCGTCCGACATGGCGCCGACCGAGTGCTTGCCGACGGCCTCGAACATATCCTGAACCGTGACCTGCTGGCCGCGGAAATTGCCGGGCAGGATCGATCCGCCATAGATGAAGATCGAGGGCACGTTGAGGCGGACCATCGCCATCATCATACCCGGCAGCGACTTGTCGCAGCCGGCAAGACCCACCAACGCATCGTAGGCGTGGCCGCGGATCGTCAGCTCGACAGAGTCGGCGATGCATTCGCGTGACGGCAGCGAGGAGCGCATGCCGTCATGGCCCATGGCGATGCCGTCGGTGACGGTGATGGTGCAGAATTCACGCGGGGTGCCGCCGGCCGACGCGACGCCCTTCTTCACCGCCTGCGCCTGGCGCATCAGGGCGATGTTGCAGGGCGCGGCCTCATTCCAGCAAGAGGCGACGCCGACGAAGGGCTGGTGGATCTGCGCGGTGGTCAGACCCATGGCGTAGAGGTAGGAGCGATGGGGTGCGCGCGCGGGGCCTTCCGTCACGTGACGGCTCGGCAGCCTCTGCTTGATGTTGCTCTTCGCGTCCATCGCAAACCAGTTTCCCCGGCCAACCCTTTCAGACCCGAAAAATCAGACCCAAGATTTGAATCGACCTTGGGATTTCTCGTCGCCTTCGTCGGCCGCCGGTGCCCCTAAAACATTAGAGTGATTTTATTCATGTTCGGGTGTGGCTAAAAAGCGGCGCCGACGCGAACGGCCTGCGACGAGGGTTAAATCCGCGCCGACTGTTGCATGGACAGCACAATCGTGCCTCGCAAGACACGGGTGAGCCTACCGCGATACCCTCACAGCGGAGACCAATCCAAAACTTCAGATTTTGTGGCTCGGCCTCGCGCGCCCGCGTTCGGCTCGATCACGGGCGCAGTTGGGTGAGTCGCCACTCTCGCCTTCCGTCATGGCACGCATCTGCGCTCACATCGTCATTCCTAGCCGAACAAGCTCGCCGAGCTTGCCGGCAAGCAGATCAAGGCGTCGCCGAAGGAGCTTTACGATGCCCTGCACGGGCGCCTGACGGATCACCACCGCTTTCTGCTCGCGCTTCATCTGCGGCAACGCGATGGTCTGGATGAGACGATTCGCAAGCTTGATGTCGAAATCGCTCAGCGGATCAGCTGCATGGAAGCGGAGATAGACGGCAGCAAGACCCCCTTTCGCCACTTGATTGGACTTCTGAGCACGGTCCCCGGGGTCAGTGCGGTTGCGGCGCCGGCAATTTTGTCCGAGATCGGCGCCGACATGAGCCGGTTCGAGACCGCTGGCCATCTCGTTGCCTGGACCGGCCTGTGCTCTGGGCAGAACGAAAGCGCCGGCAAGCGCAAGTCCTCGCGCCTGCGCAAGGGAGCACCGTGGCTCAAGACGATGCTCGTTCAATGCGCCTGGGCCGCCAGGCCAGACGCGGGCCACAAAAAGCCATCTGCGCCGTCGCCGCCTCGCTCCTCACCGCCATCTACCACATCCTCAAGGACGGCACCGAGCATCGTGACCTCGGCGCCGCCCACTTCGATCGCCGGCCCAACGAGGTCAAAGCGAACCGACTGGTCGCCGGCCTCAAAAAGCTCGGCTTCTCCGTCCAACTCCAGCCAACGCCAGAGGCCGCCTGACGCCAGTTCTCCAGCAGTTTCTTCCTAGCGCAGCGAAGCAATCCAGAATCCCTCCGCGGAAAGACTCTGGATTGCTCACATGGGGAATGTGTATGTCAAGGATGAGCAGTCACCTTTTTGTTCGACTGCAGCCACCTCTTCGTCCCGACCGCGGGTTCTGCAGGATGGCGCGCGCAGATCAAGTCAAGGCCGGCCTGTTAGGGCCGCCGCGAAGCGGCTTGGCCTTGAGTTGAGCGAGCACGCCATCATGCTTGGTGCGTTGGGCCGATAGGAGCTCCTCGCGTTGGCGGTTCTGTCAGGGCATCTGCCATCCTCGCATTTGCGATCCAAGGGTCGAGCCGGTTCGACGATCTGGGTTGCTTGCCAGATCAAACTCACATTCGGTCGTCGCACAAGGCGACTGCACCACGATTCCGCTTGCGGCGGGCAGGCTCGAGAGGACGAGGCCATTCTTCGTTGCGGCGTTTGAAGCCATGCAATCCATCGGTTCGTCCACCCGGATCTTCCGAGACTGATCGGGCCTCGGCAGATGGGTTATGGTTCTTTCGTTGCGCGCGGGCGGCGAAGCACGCCGCTTGGTGCGGTCCGGATCAGGCGGCGGGCTTCATCACGGCCCCCTCGATGGTCTCGCCCGCGGTGACATACTTCCACAAGGTCACGAGAAGCTTGCGCGCCAGCGCCACGATCGCGCGCTTGCGGCCTTGCGGGCTTCGCTCCTTGAACCAGCGCGTCAGGGCCGACTGCGGCTGGTGACGTATCCACAGCCAGGCGAGCTGGATCATTGTGGTCCGCAGCCTGGGATTGCCGGCCTTCGACACGCCCTGCTCGTGCCGGATGCCTCCGCTTTGCCACGGCGTCGCCGCAAGCCCCGCATAGGCGGCGACCTGGCGGCGGTTGGAGAACTGCCGGTAGAACGCCTCCGACCAGAGCACGGCCGCAAAGTTGGCGCCGAGCCCTTTCAAGGCCAGCAGCATCGCCACCGGATCCGGCGCGACCTTGTCTGCAGCGTTCTTGTCTGCAGGCTTCCGGGCTGCGGCCAGCAGAGCATCTCGCGCGGCCTCGACCGCCTTGATCTGTTCCAGAAGCAGTTCGACCCGATCGAGCTCGCGGCCGATCTGCGCCTTCAAATGCGAAGGCAGCTCCCGCCCGTCGCCCGTGCGCAAGGCCTCAAGCCGCGCCCGCCGATTGCGCCGCAGCGGCACGTAGTCGGATATCCCCTGCGCGAACAGAAGACCCTTGATCCGGTTCACATGCGTGATGCGCTCGGCGATCAGCGTCGCTCGTTCGCGACACAGCCTGCGCCGGTCCTCCTCTTCAGGCGAGGGCGCAACCACCATCGCACAGACCCGCGGCTCGCCGCGCTTGTAGGCCAGAAGCGCCCGCAACAGCGCCTCGCCATCGAGCCTGTCAGTCTTGGCCCGCCGCCGCCGTCGCGACGTCGCAATCGAGGCGGGATCGACCACGTGGCTCTCAATGCCGTTCTGTTGCAGAACACGGTGCAGCCAGAACCCGTCCAGCCCAGCTTCCTGGATCGTGATGATCGGATAGCTCTCGCGGGTCCTGGCCTCCGCCTTGCGCCTGAGTTCCGCAAACAGCTTCATCAGCTCAGCCGTATCGCCGGCCGTGACGCTGTGCCTGGACATCTTCTCGCCCGTACCAGGCGAAAGTGACGTAATCACCCACGTCGAACGGCTCAGTTCCAAAGACACAAAAATTGCGCCAAACTGCGTGCGGATAGCGGTCGGTCCGTCGGAAGGATGATCGAGCAACATCGTCGTCTCCAGGTTGAGGGGGTCAGCAACCTCAGTCTGGCCTCAGACCTGGTCGCTATCCACTCCCCATGGAATCTTCGCTGCGCTCGCAATGACGGAGCAAGGTCGGCATCGCGATTCTCCAATGCACATTTCAACTCGCAGACACGCCTTCACATTCTCGCGGCGCATTTCGCCCGAGTTATGCTCTCTCCTTCGCACTCTCCTGAGAAAGAAGGCGCAGGGAAGGCCGGGTGCCGGCCTGGCACCCACGGTCCGCTGCGCGCATGGTAGCGCAAAAAGACTGCACAGCGGCATACAGGTGCAGCCTAAACACTCGGCCTTCCCTGCGCAGTGGGTTGACGGCTTATGCCGTGCTCTCCCGGGAGCCGAGTTCCTTCTGGCCTCCCTCACCCTCGCGAATTGACTGCAGATGCTTGCCCGGTTGAGCCCGCTTTCTGCCTCCGCAAGAGCTTGACCGTAGCAACGACGGCCAGGACCACACGTCTATATTTTGGCATTCGGTGAGACCCGCTAAGACTACAAAAACCCTTTGAAACAAGCACTTTTCGTCTAGCCTGTTGCGGGGCGCTTCGGCGGGTTTCGTCAAATCTAGGGCCCGGCCCTAAGTCTTTCAGCGTCCGCACGACAAACTGAAAGCCCCAAAGCCGAGCCCTTTGGTCCCAAGCCTTGAGGAGCCGAAACCACATGGACACTACCATTATCGCCACCCCCGCTGGCAAGCGCGCCCGCCAGGGCAGCGTCAACCTGACCGACCGCCTCTGCGAGAAGCGGGTCGCCGAGCGGGTCAAAATCTACGACCGCAAATGTCCCGGCCTGTATGTCAGCATCATCCCGACAGGCGTCGCCACCTTCAATTTCAAGTTCACCGACCCTGCCACCGGTAAGCAACGGTCCAAATGGCTCGGCATCTACAATCGCGAAACCTTCACGGTCGAGCATGCCCGCACCGAGGTCTATGCCCTGAGAATGCGGATCGGCAACGGCGAGAACATCGCCGAGAGCCTGCGACAGCAGAAGACGCTCAAGGCCCGGCGAGGCAAAACCGTTGACGAGATCATCGAGGAGCGGATCGAGTGGATGCAGACGCCGGTTCGCAAGGCGGACGGCGAGATGCGGCCCCGGCTGGAAAGCTGGGAGAACACCGCGAGCCATCTGCGCCGCTTCATCGGCCCGAAGCTGGGCAGGAAGATCGCGGTCGACGTCACCCGAGGCGACATACAGGCGTTGTCGGACGACATCGTAGCGGGTCGGCACGGCGGCAAGCCGTCGGTCAGCAATGCACGTCACATGCGCAAGGCGGCGTCGGGCATGTTCCGGTGGGCGTTGCGGCGCGAGTACATCACCGCCAACCCTTGCAGTGATCTGGAGCCGCTCGACCCGGAGCATCCGCGCACCCGCGTCCTGACCGAGGACGAGATCAGGATTTTCTGGCACGGCCTCGCTGATGACGAACTGCTGGCGTCATGGGACCGGAGGACCCGGCTCGCGCTCAAGTTCGAGTTGGTCACCATGCTGCGCTCGGCCGAACTGCTCGGCGCGCACCGCAACGAACTGATCGACCTCGACGGCGAGCAGCCGCGCCTCGACGTGCCATTGAAGCGGGTCAAGAAGCGGCGAATGATCCAACAGCCGCTGTCGAGCCTCGCGGTGGAGATCATCAGGGACGCCTTGAAGGGCAACAACAAGGATTTCGTATTCGCCAGCCTGCTCGACAACAAGCCGATGTACCGCAAGGCGATGGCCGACGCGCTGCGCGGCATCAAGCGCAAGGGCAAGGTGACCATCCCCGGCATCTGCCAGCTACTCGGCCTGCGGCCTTTCACGCCGCACGACCTGCGCCGGACGGCGGCTACCTTGGCGGGTGATCTCGGCTTTGACGACGCGTGGATCGCGAAGTGTCTCGACCATGCCGCCAGCAAGAAAGCCGAGCAGATCGTGCCGACCGTCACCGGCAAGGTCTACAATCACAGCAAAAGGATGAAGGAGAAGCGCGCCGTGCTCGACGGCATCGCAGCGGAACTGCGGCGGATCATCGGGGAGCTTCCTGTGAAGCCCGTAGACCCGAAGCTGCGGCTAGTCGCGGCCTGATCAACCCAGATCGCGCAATTTGCACGATATGAGTAGCCCGGTCAGCGCGAAGCTGGCCGAGGCTTCGAACATAGGGGCCTGCGAGAGCGGCGCAGCGGCGCACGGCTTGGTTGTAGCGGTGGCCAATTGTAAGTAGAGTGCCCGCTGGGGGGCTCGTATTTCGATGGAAGCAGGTGATTACAGGAAAAGCGCCGATGCGCTCGGCGGCATATTGGACGACGCAACTCGAAGATGGCATTTCGAGAACATTTGCGGCGAGGCCGTAAACTACGAGCTGAGCGCACAATTCGGTGACGATTGCGCGGAGAAACCGGGTCTTTATGGCTTTCTCCTGAAGAGGATGGCTAAAGCCGCGTCAGATTACGCACTGCCGAACAAGGCTGATCCGCGTGATTTTGAAGAGAGTGTTTTGAATGCTGCTTTAGAGATCGTCAGATCGTTGCGGTTTGCTTTCGTCCGCTATGGCTCGGACAGCCCGTCGCCAAATTTCTGGGACAGCAATGCAAATCCGCTGGACAAAATAAGAGCAAAGCAGGTCCCTTATATCGATCGCTCACAGCTTGAAGGCGTAGTCGGTAACTACTTGGCACTCCCATATCGGTGTCAGGCTTTAGAACGTTTTCTCGTCCGCGCTCTGATTGCAATGGAGCTTTACGCCTTTGGCGATGAGATGCTCAACGAAGAGACGTTCGGACTATTTCCGGCGAGATCTCCATTGAAACAACGCCATCCGTTGCTCCGATATTTGAAGGGTCAATTCATCAACAGCGTCTTCTTCGGCGGAATTGCTGGGCTTGCACTCTGGGCAAGTTCCAGCGGATGGATCGGAGTGAATGCCGCAGAATGGATCATGGGGGTATGCGGGTTCTTGTTCTTGGCGTTTGCTTCAATGAGCACATTCGCGCTGCCATTCTGGTGGTACGCCCAAGCCATGGCGCGGCGGCGTGTACGGAAATTGCTTGCGGCAATGTCGACACTCTACAATGAACAAAGATCCGACGGACCAATTAGCGCCCAATATGTTCGGGATCGAGCAAGCGAAGCGGCTAAACAGGGTGTCATATGGCCTGCTCCACTTTTTGCTTTGCTGGATGATATTATTTCTCGCACTGGACGCTTCTAGCCGCCCATTTCGTCGCCGAAATGGAGGCCGCGCCATCTTCACTCGTGCAGGCGCGACATCGCGTCGTGCGTCTTTTATCGTATTGCCAGAAGCTGCACTCGCACCGGACTGACACGGATCGGGCACATGGAATTGAACGAGCTTTTGATGGGCAAAGGTATCGATCCGCGTGGCGTTATCGTGTTTCGGCACCGTCCCACGGAGCCAGAACTCAATAAAATCCTTCCGCTGTTAGCAGCTGACCGGCCTGATCTATTCAACGCCTACCAACAAGCGCACAGTGAGAAAGTCGAGAAGGTTTTGCTGTCCGCGAGCCATGTGGCCTCCTTCATCCGACACGGCTCCGGCAGAGCATTGTTCATCGGCGCATATGCTATCGGGAAATCAAGACCTCTTACGCAGCCCAAATTTTGGCGTATCCCGGCCAATACCGAATTGAAGAAGCTAGGAATGCGCGCGTTCGTGACGGGCCGTCGATCCAGTTGCCTGTGGTTCGACCTGAAACCGTTGGACTTCTATTCCGAATGGAGGGGCAAATTAGTAGTGGATTGGCCGCCGCCTGAGCGATCTTGGTGGCGGCGCGCCCACCGCAATAGGATGTCCATTCACGCTGTTCTCGAAGACAGCGCGCTTGATACAGCGATGCAGAAATGGAACGAGCTAGACCTTACTTGGGGCCAACTCAGTATTTTGCCAAAGCGTTGGCAGGCGAAGCTCGCCGAGTGGCGGGGCATCTACTACATTTTCGATAGCTCGGATGCGAAGGGCTACATCGGCTCCGCTTATGGGTCGGAAAATCTTTTGGGTAGGTGGCGACACTACGGGGCATCGGGGCACGGCGGGAACAGATTGCTGCGGCAGCGTGACCCAACAACTTTTCGTTTCACCATCCTCGAACTGGTTTCTCCCACTATGCCCCCCGAAGAAGTTCAATGGCTCGAAAGTAATTGGAAGGAGCGCCTGCACACTCGCCAGCCCTATGGCCTCAATGATAACTAGACCGGCATGTGCAATCTCTACAGTGTGACCACGAACCAAGAGGCGATCCGCGCTCTGTTTCGCGTGGTCAATCGCTACGTCGGCAATCTCGCCCCGATGCCCGGCGTGTTTCCGGACTATCCGGCTCCGGTGATCCGCAACAACGACGCAGGGCGCGAGATGGTCTTGATGCGGTGGGGCATGCCCCCACCACCGCGCACGGGGGGACCGCCGGTCACCAATATCCGCAACACGTCATCGCCCCATTGGCGCGGCTGGCTCAAGCCGGAGAACCGCTGCTTGGTCCCGGCGAACAGCTTTGCTGAGTATGCGCCCGAGCCGAACCCCGAGACCAAGAAGAAAGACGTCGTATGGTTCGCGATCAATGAGGACCGACCGCTGTTCGCCTTCGCGGGCATTTGGACCGAGTTCAAGGGGGATCGAGGCACCAAGTCGAAGCCGGTACCGGGGCCGCATCTCATCTATGGATTTCTGACAACTGCTCCCAACGGGGTCGTCGCGCCCATCCACCCTAAGGCAATGCCGGTGATCTTGACCACCGACGAGGAGCGCGATGTTTGGATGCGGGCTTCCTGGGATGAGGCTAAAGCTTTGCAGCGACCGCTGCCCAACGATGCGCTCCAGATCGTTGCGCGAGGGTCGGATAAGGAAGATAAGGCAACCTAAATGCAAGCCCAAGATTGGAACAAGATTAGATTTCTCGAAAGCACAACAAATCTCAAAGCAATAATCAAGCACTCGACGGGAAGAACCCCATCGACGGAAATAGCCCACGATATCGCTGCTTGTTTGCAACAAGGCAGACTGTTTTTTGAGATAGCCGCTTCTGCTCCACTCCAAGTGCAGCCATTGCAGATCTATTACGGCGTCGTTGGATTTGCCAAAGCGATCATTATCGCGCGCAACGTCCAATCAATTTCAACCATCGCACAATCTCATGGCGTGTCGGATGTATCGCAACAGGCTGCCAACATAGAGGACCTAACGCTGCAGTTCCACCGAAAGGGGCTGTTTGCTCAGTTCAACGACGTTGTGGCATCTTTGGGACGGCTGAATTATTTTCAGAATTCCATGCCCCGTTCGGAGCCAAAGCCATTCGATCCCGCCGCTGCACTGAGCGGCACGAACTGTTCCTTGAAGGAAATTCTAGCTAGAATTCCGAGCCTGCAAAGGCTCTATCAAAGAACGTTCCGCGAAGATGCTGCCTGCCTGTCGGTTAGCTTCTATCATCGGGATGATGAAGTTGAGTTGCGGATCGACGATCCTCATCTGATAGCCGACAGGGATGACCTGCGCTCGATCGTAGAAAAATGGCGTGAAAAATTTCCGTTTCTTCGACAGTGGTGCCTTTGCGAAGCTGGTCACGCGTGGAACAACACCGTCCTGCTTTTCTACAACATTGATAAGCCCGTCGAAGGTGAATTTTCCGATCAGTTCCTCGTTAGAAACGAAAATGGTTTCGTTGCGCGAGATCGAAGCCGGGCGCGCATCCCTTTTTCGTCGATATTGCCTCCTTTGGCCGGGGGCATCACCAATGATCATCCAACGGCGATCAAGCCCCTAAACGGGGTTCAATTGTCGGAGTTTGCACTACAGTTTTGCGGAGCATTCCTTTTAAGTTCTTTGGTGCGGTACCGACCACACGTTTGGCAGCACTCGCTTTCGCATTCGACGTTAGAGCGACGAACTGCAGATGACCGCGCACTTTCACTCATTGAGGCATTTTCAGGCAAGGTGCTCAGCGACTTTCCGAAGCTAGCCGAAAAATCTATTGATTGGGCAAATTCTCGGGACCTCTATGCGTAGAGGACCCCGGTCGAGCTGGGTGCGTCGCTAACTACGTCTTGCGCTGCATTAAGCAAAGTGCGGCGATCTAGCCAATTGCGCGAAATGGAATTGTCGATATGCGCAGCTTCGACTTCAGCTCGGGTTGATTGAGGATATTTAGCATCCTGTCCATCGACGCACGGGCCAGCGGTGACGAGATGCTCGGTCCAAGAATGATCCTATCAGTGATCTTGTCCAGCGATAAGTCGTCAGCCGTGAACCCCGGGATGGGTTGGACCTTGAACCTCAATTTTGGTTCAACGCCGCGAGGACCAATCCAGTAATGAAACATTGAATGGAGCTTTTGCTCCTTGTCGCGATCTGGCAAGTAAACGACCCGCCATTCTTGCTCCTCAACAAATCCCCTGTGTTTGGAGAAGAGGGCGAATATTTTAATCCGTTCAAATAGCGCGTGAGCGGCCAAATAAAGCTTTTCATCCGGGATGTTCGCGCTTGCAAGCAAGGCCTCAAACGATGCCATGGTGTTTTGGAGCCATCCCAGCCGGGCATCATTCGTTTCGTATGAAACCTTAGCGATGATCAGTGGCGAACTTCCAAGCGACGTTAGCTGAGCCGTATCGAAAACGATTGCCACTCCGTTGCCGTTTGCACCGTAGCCTCGCCACATGGACAACCGCCCATCGTCATCATCTCTCCGGTGATCGGAAAGGCAGAAAACGTAGGTATCGAAGATGTGCTCGTTGGCAAATTGGTTGAAGAAGTGGGCATACGCGTTCTTAAATTGCTGGGCGCGCTCGGGGGTCTTGCACGCATCGACCAGTTCCTGCCTGGCGAGAACCATTTCGTTGCCTTGGATCACGCCAAAGCGGACTTCTTCGATGTCGTTCATAAACAACGGGTTCGACAGCCAAATCTCATTGTTGGCGAGTATCTTTTCCAAAGTCTGGACAGTCGTGTAATGCGCCAGCAGTGGTTTTTTGGCCACGAACGTGTCCTCTGGCCGAAGATCAGCCCACAGCGGCTGAAAAATCCGGACTATCGCATCGTCGTCCATTGCTCCCCCACACCGATCATCGAGATCGCTCCTGTTGATGTTACGCGCGGCGCGCGGGGCTGTCACCCTTGTGGCAACTTGTGGTAGGTTTATGCACAGTAGAGATGGACAGAAACCGTGGCGAGCAATGACAGTTGCGCGATGCAGAGTGACCTCTGCTGTCGTAAACGAGGATCGGCATGAGCGACGTTTTCGGCAACCGACCGGAGGATTTCCTCAATCGCGGTCTCAAGGCGGCCGTCGGCACCCTGCCGGTGGTCGGCGGCCCACTGAATGAATTCCTGGCCTTCGTAATAGGTGATCCAGCGCAGGAACGGCGAGATGACTTCATGAAGGCGACATTGGAGCGATTGATTGCACTGGAGGCATCCAGCGAACGACTTCGTCCCGAGAACCTGCGAGACAACGAGCAATTTCAGGCTACGTTCATTCAAGCTGTGCGTTTGGCAACGACAACGGCGTCCGCAGAGAAGAAGAAGCTGCTGCAAAACGCGATCATCAATTCGGCTATCGGGCACGTTGATGAGACTGTCCGGATGTTGTTCATCCAAATGCTAGACGGGATCACGCCGATGCACGCGGTGTTGCTGGCATTTCTGGATAACCCGCGCGGTAATCCTGCCGCGATACGGAAGGCTGAGAGCATCTCGTTGGGTGGTGCGTTAGTGCATCTAATAGATGCAGCGTTTCCGGAAATTCAAAGCAATGGCGAGCTTTTAAACCGGGTCGTCGCCGACCTGAACGCGATGGGACTTACCACGTCGAGCGGCATACAAGTCATGATGACGGGCAGCGGTCTGCTTGAGCGTCGCTCCACCGACTTGGGACGATCGTTTTTGGCGTTTGTCAGCGACCCGGAAACGAAGTCAGTGCCTTAATGCGAGCGTCGCGCCTGTGTCACAGAAACAGATCAAGGAGGCCCTTGGCCTCATCTTTCAGGGCATCGGAATGCTCCAAGCCGAATTCTCGCACAGGCGCTTCACGATCGATGGCCGATTGATCGGCGACATAGGCGAGATCATTGCGGCGGCGGAGTTCGACATCGAGTTGGATGACGTAAGCCGAGCGGTTCACGATGGCAAAACGCGTGGTGGCCGTGGGGTGCAGATCAAAGCAACATTTCAGGATCATCTAACGTTTAAGACGACGCCCGACCTGTATCTCGGCTTCAAGCTGTTTCGGGACGGCACCCACGAGGTCATATTCAACGGGCCGGGACAAATCATCTTCGATCGTTATGCTGGCCGTGTCGGCATCGGTGAGAAGCTGCTTCGTTTTCCCAACACGGTGCTCAAGAAGCTCTCGGTAGATGTCCCGAGCGATCTTCGGGTGCCGAAAAGAACTGCCGCAGCCTCGTAGGCTACACGCCCTCAAGCGTGATCAGCATATCGAGATCACTCGTGCTCTCTTTGCGTAATTTTATGAGCGGCTGATACTCTGGCGAGTTGTACCACGCGTCGAGCGATTGCTTATCGGGGAATTCGATGATGACAACGCGCTCCGGCTCCCAGTGGCCCCCTTCGGGAAATTGATGCGCGCTGCCCTTGGTCAGATACCGCCCGCCGTATTTTTCGATCATCGGCCCAACCTTGACCCGGTACTCCTCAAATACGGCGGGCTCGGTGATGACGTGCTCAGCGATCAAGTAAGCCTTCGGCATGGCCGCTCTCCGGCATGGTCTTCGGTCAGAAGCCTATCACGGATCGGTCCTAAACGGGCTTCTACTCAAAAGGGGAAAGCCGCGAGGACCCATCGATGTTGCTTGGGTCCTTCTGAGCAAAAAAATCGACCGCAGGGACGCGCGACCGCCCGCCTTGAGAATATCTGGCGGTTCCATTTCTCGGCTTTGGTTCGCTAGGATGGCCGCCTGTGCGCGGTCGGCGGGGCCTATGGAGGACCGCGCAGGCTTGCGTAAACGGCGGTAAAGAGCTCGCAACCCATTTACCGGGGCCATAAGCCGCACAGCGGCGGATGGTGCAGCATATACCCACCCGCCGCTGCTGCGCCGCCTTGGCCTGCTCGACCGAAACCGGCGACGCATCTCGCGACCCTCACGAACCAACATGACGAACGATGCCAGCCTCGCCCGCGCCCTCGCGCGGCTCCGGCGGCGGCGCGGCCACCCATGTGATCGACAGCAAGGCGAGCACGCTGCAATCTGGCCGGAAGTCAGCGGGAAGGCCTTGCGATCTCGCTCTTTCGATCAGCAGAACCTCCTCACGTTCGAGGGCCAGCAAGTCGGCCAAGATTTGTGCCTCTCGCTCCCGCCGCTCCTGATCGCTGAGCGCCGCATCGTCGTCGGCGACCGCGTCAAGTTCGGCGCGCAGCCGCTCGATCAGTTGATCCTTGAACAGCCACGCAATGAAGGCGACGACATCGGTGAGTTGCCCGAAGGCGATAGCGCCAGGCGCCGCGCCATTGAAGATATCGCACTGGAAGCGTTCGAGCGGCCAAGCGATCGGCTCGCCATGCTCGATGCTACTGGCCGCGTCCGGTCGGCCTTGCTCGGCCAATGCTTCGACTTGAGCGATCATGGCCGCCTTGCGAACGGCGGCGGGACGGGGCGCGTGGCGGCAGCGATCGAGATCGGCAAGCAATTCGCGACCACGGCGCTGTTTGCCTGCAATCGTATCAACGATGTTTCCTTTGAACGGTGGTGGTTCGATCTCGACCATCTTGCCGACGGTCCCGGCAGGACGCGCGGCAATTGCCACCTCGATGTTGCGAAGCAGATCGCCGACGCGCTTGCCTTCTAGGGACCGCGCCTCCTTCACGGCAAGCACGCGGTCAAGATCGGCCCGTTTGTGGTCGAGCTTCTTTTGCTCGGCAACAACTTGTGGCGCGTCACTATCGAGATTGTAGCCGCCTTCGCCGCGCGGCTTTTGCAATTCCTTGATGCGAGCTTCATGCTTGAAGATTTCGATGCGCAGCGCCTGCTCTTCCTCGAAATGAGAGCGGTACAACGTGACGAGTTCTGCGCGGCGGCGTTGCAGGACCGCAACCTTTTCGCGGGCTGGCAGGGGCAGCACGTCGAGCGGGTCGCCTGCATTGATCACCATCATGCCGGGCAGCGGGCCGGAAACAATGCTGTTGCTGGCGTCGCCTGCCGGAAAGCTCGCCGCTTCGTTCCTGATCGGCGGCCGGTCGCCGCCAAAGCCGTAATGCTGATATCGATCGTGTGTCGTCATGACGGACCTCCTGATCGCAGAGATCAGAACTCGTCGCGTTTGCAACGAATACAGCCAGCTTGCTGCAAAGTCTCAAAAGCGTTGATGAGCTTCGCGGCACAGCCGGTCAACATCCTTCTCGGTGATGATCTCGGTCAGTTTCTCGAATTCGCGCGCCCGCTGCGGCGCGATCCCGGCTTCCCGGAGAACGGATTCCTTGCCCAAATCGCCGCTAGGTGGCGATTTGCTCTGATATTGCCCTGATGTACCTTCCAGCGCCTTGCTGCGCACGCCGATTTCATAATCGGCGCGCAGCCGGATCGCCGAGCAGGCGGCTTCCATCTCTTTGTCGTGACGCTGCGCCCAATAACGGCGCAACGCTTCGGCCTGATCGCGGATCGTCTTGACTTCATCGACCGCAACCGCCTGCATCAGTTCGCGGCGGCCACGGTCATAGGCCAGCATCGGGGCATCGCGGACGATCGCAGCATCACTCGCCGGGCGATCAACGGCTTTCACTACAGCACGCATGATCGCACCTAATGCGCGGTCGCGCTGTGCGGCTGTGCCAGCGCCGCGTTCATCGCGGCGGCGCGCCACAACGGCAAATCCTTCACGCCTTCGGCCGTCGCCAGCATCGACATTGACGAGCGAGCGCAGCGCCTAGTCGCACCCGGCCAAGATATCGTCAATAGTCCGTACCGCCGGGACGTGGCCGCCGCGCGTTTTCAGAATTTGCCAGAGCAGCCGCCGCCGATGATCGGCGTGGCGGCATTCGACGTCGACCCGCGCCCGCACCCACGTGGTCGCGGCATAGCGCACAAGCGCATCGTGGATACGCACCGATTGTTGGTGGCGGCAGAGATCGGCGAAGCACGTTATCGCCAACGCGCGGATCAGCCGGTCCCGCTCGGCAATGGCAGCCAACGTCTCCGGCCGCCGCTGGCCGGGTTGCGTACGCAGCATCTCGCGGAGTTTGGCTATGTCGTCCGGCGTAAGCGAAGCCAGATTGATACGGACGGGCCCGGTCATAGCGGCTCGGGAACTTCGACGCTGCTAAGCTTCGTAAGGAGCGGAAACAACGTGCTGATGAGCTTTTAACTCCGGGCGGCTTTCGGAGTGTGAGTTCGAAGCCATCTGCGACACAGAACGGGCCACTGATTGCTCCTTTTATTTGTAGCGCGACAATGTCGAGCGAATTCATCCGCTAGAGCACGAGTTTGATCGCGTGAGAGGCCGAGACGGTGTGCGCACGGCATCAATTCGGCAGCCCTGTGCTCGATAGTTGTACTCGCCAACCACTGATCAATTGTCGTCGCTGTTTCTTCGCCTTCTTCAAGACCAATGCCGCGAAGCGGCCGCCGAACGAAGCGAGGCGGAATGATAGGTGTTGAACTAGGTGTTCCATTAAGGTGTTTGTCGGCCACCGGTGGCTGAACGTGTTCCGCCACGGGTGACGGATCGCAATGCTGGGATTGACCGATCTGGGATGGTTGATTGTTTTTCCGTTCCGCCACGGGTGGCATATCGTTGCGATAGTCCCGTTCCGCCACGGATGGCGCAACGCGACGTGCCCCCTTGCGGCTCTTGGTATCGGCATTCCGCTGCGATTTGAGGCGAGCTAATCGGTCGTTCATCGCCACTATGTGATCGCTCCTCACGCGGTAGACATTCGCGCCGCCAGTGCGTCTCCAATCGACCCAACCATGTTTCCGAAGTGGTCCGCGCCCCCTAATTATCCCGCGTTCGGGAATTGCGGTCTCATCGCTGATCGAACGATCGGAAAGGATCGCCTCGCCGGAGTGCTGATTGATGTGGCTAAGAATGCAGTTACCGATCACTTTGGCGCGCGCATCGAGACGAGGATCAGCAGCCAGAGCGCTCATCCAATCGAACTTGAAACTCGCGAAAGACCTACGGGCAATTTCGCTGTGATGGGCTTGCGCGCCGTCGGGGCGCGCGATAGCTTTGCCGATGTCGGCCATTTTCGATCTCCATCGATGGTTGACGAATTGAAGGAAGTGCCCGCGCGCGGTGGCGGACCGCAGCGCGGGTTTTCTTTAGGATGGTGCGTGCGAGGCTGGCGGAGACAGCGATGTTCGGACAGGAACGAGCGTCGGCGGCACTGATCCTGCCGATGTAATCCTGCCACGCCTTTGCACTGTCGATTGCAACGACTGCGTTGCTCACGGCGCGCGCTCCGCTATTGGACGGGCGCGCTGGCTGCTCCCATCGCGCTCACGGTGGTCGCGCACCGGAGCGGCGGATCACTCAACGAGGCGAGATCGGCCTTCTCGATCTTGCTGAGGACCTTCCATGCTATTTTGACATCAAAGTCATTCGTCGCAGCGGCTGATTTTGCCATCGGGCTTCCCTTTGCGTTCGGCACGGCCCGGCGAATAGGGAAATGATCGCCGGACCGCGCGTGGTGGCAACGGGAAGCCGATCAGGCATGACCGCGCGGGGTCGTGAACAGCATGCGATGATGTGGGCACGATGGCGAACCTCTCATGATGAGCGCGCGGCGCGAGTTCATGCAGCCCCATGTCGTAAAGGTGGCTCAGATTTTTGCGCGTGTCATGCGTAAACTGCGATCTATGTTGGCCAATTGCGTAAATCGAAGCTTTTCAAATTCTTCGTCATGCGGCACCGCTGTTGGCACTGGCTGCAAGTTCCTCTGTCGGCTTTTTTTTGAGCGGACATATTGACTGTGCTGGCGAAGCAGATTGAGAATTTATGGGTTGAAGGGCGATTGCAGCCAGCATCAGCCGGTGCCACGGCGTCACTGCTCGCAGCTTCGTCTCAGCGGGCGGCACCACCAAACGGTAGACATTGACGATAGACCCCGGCGCATCACTTCCGGGGAAAGGGAAGGCCATACTCTTGCGCGGAATAGCGCACGGATCATCGTCGCTGATCTTACGGACAAGTCGACGCGCACGCTGCGAGAGATGGTGAAGGCAGATGACGCCGACAATGTTGGCGTGCTGCAGGCGAAGGTCGCGAAGGTGGCACGATCCTCGCCGCAATGGCGAAGACCGAGAAGTCGAAGCAAGATCAATGATGGGAGTTTGCGTGATGATTGCAGCAGCGCGGCCAGGAGCCGAGCCCGGCGATGCGACCGACGAGAAATCCGAACCTCAGCGTATGTTGGCAGAGGCGGAGCTTTTGAAGCTCGTCCCGATTTCGCGAGCAACGCTTTTCAGGCTGATGCGGGAGGGCAAATTTCCTCGTGGCACTTTCATTTCGCAGAACCGGCGGGTGTGGCTTGCGAGCGAGGTTGCCCGCTGGCAGCGCGAGGTTAACGCATATGATCCGCGCCGTCGCAGAGGCAAGGGGCGCGGCCGCTGTCTTACTCCATCATGAAGCTTTTCGACCCCAAAACGAAGATCGGTGCACTGCGCAAGGGTTGTGTTCGACCTACTAAAAGAGCATGAGGCCGCAGGCGAGGATGGCCTGCCGACGAACGCGCGGTTCCTGTTCTACGAACTGGTGCAGCGTGGTGTGCTGCAGAAGCACGACCCCGACAAGAAAAGCGGCCGACGCGCAGATAGTGACCTACACGCAGCGCTGACCGATCTGCGCTAGAGCGTGTCCATGAACGCGAGGAGCAACAGCGGCAAGAGGTCATAGGCGTATTGGCCGAGATCGATGAACTATGACCTTCATAGTGAAACTTGGGGCCTATTAGGGCCCGCCTGGTCCGGGCGGGCCTTTATCTTGATCGGTCTACGTCAGCCAACCCATTGGCTTTGTTGCGTTTTATCCGTTCTTTGGATAGCCGAAAAGGACCTTGCAGCAAGGACCACACGGTTTCGCCGTACGCACGTTCGTTTGTTCACCGCATTGTCTCCCGGCCTTGTCGACGTTACCGGAAGAATGCTGGCGAGGCGAACTTTCAGCGCCGTCCGTCCGCGCGAAGCCTCGGGCTCACGGAGAGCAATCCGCCCTGCCCGCACCTCTCGCGCCCGACGCTGCCGCGTCCACCGCAACCCGGTCCGCGTTTCGAACGACTCGCGAACCGCCCCTCTTCCTCGGACCGGGCTGGTTCGATATATGCCGCAATTCCGAATTTCGGTAAAGTGGAATATTTTTGTGGAGAGGGATTGACACACTTTCGTTAGCGCGCGGTATTTCGCTCGACAGGCCGCTGTAGGATGGGTAGAGCGAAAGAGGCTGGGCAAGTATCCAATGCATCTTCAATGCTGTAGAAAATTATCCGTTGTTGTACGAGGAGGCAGTCAGGAAATTCCATCAAAGTCGCCTTGGGCCCACGCGATAAGAACGATGTTCTACGACGCGGCCGCCGCAATGAATACTTGCCCAGCCTCGAAAGCGAAACCCATCAAACTTTTCCCGTACCGACGACTGGCGATGGGTTTCGCAAGGGCTCTACCCTGCGGGCTGCGACCAATCGAGCGCAAGGACGTCACGATCGCCCGCGCGGCATTGGACCAGTTCAATTCGCGCGCTGCCGTTCGAACGAAGATCAGTACTTCCCGACGAGCGGGCCACCCCAACGGTAGCTCAGGCGAACCAGGCCGATGTCGACGTCCTGGCCAATACGGGCGCTTCCTGCAAAAGCGCCGGCCGGAGTGCCCACGATTCCGGTTGAGAAGAAGTCCACGTCCCGATGGCCCATGAACAGGTGGTCGTACTCGACACCGACCGACCAGTTCGGGGCGAAGCCAAATTCAAGGCCCGCTCCTACCGTGCCGCCCCAGCGGGTTTCGCTGCCGTCATTGAGCGTCAGGCCGGTCGCAAAATCGAAAACCCGGTACTTGTCGCGGACGACCGCGGCGCCACCTTTCACGTAGAGCAGCACGTTATTCCAGGCATAGCCAACCTGGCCCGTGAACAGGCCGAACGCATCGATTTTGGTCTCATTCTGGACCCCTGCGAAAGCGAGGTTGGCGTTGGAGCCCTTGAAATCGGCCCAGTTGCCCTGCGCCTCCACGCCGAACACCCAGTTCGCCGTCTGCCAGCGGTAGCCGATCTGACCGCCGACCGTGCCCCCTGTTGCATCGTGGCACCCCATGGGAACGGGCGGAGCGACGACCACGCCGCCGGTATTGACAAGGTCCCAGCACTTATGGGCGGAGCCGCCGCCGCCATTGATGCCGATGTAGAAGCCGCTCCAGTCATAGATCGGAGCGACCGTTGGAGGAGGCGCTTTGGTGTACGGCCGCGCCGCCAGATCAGCGGCCGAGGCAGGAACGGCGAGCGCGACGAGGGCAACCGTGCCCAGCAAGACCTTCTTTATCATGTTGACCCCGAATCGAATTTACGCGGAGCCCCATGGGTCGAGCGAAGATGCGCCTTCACGCCACCGCCGCATCCGGCACGTTCGCCGCTTCCATCGCCTGCTTGCCGCGGAGCAAATCCGAGGCGCGGTCGGCGATCATCATCGTCGCGGCGTTGAGGTTCGCCGAGATCATCCGCGGCATCACCGAGGCGTCGATGACACGCAGGCCTTCGAGGCCGTGGACGCGGAGCTGATCATCGACCACCGCCCAGGTGGAATCCGCCGGGCCCATGCGGCAGGTGCAGCCGGGGTGGAAGGTGGTGGTGCCGCGTTCGGTCGCGGCGGCCAGAAACTCGTCGTCTGTGTTGATGTTGGGGCCGGGGAAATCCTCGTAGGCGTAATAGGGCGACAAGGGCGCGGACTTCAGGAGCCTGCGCGCGAGCTTCATGCCGCCGACGATGACGCGGCGGTCGAGTTCGGCGTCGAGATAGTTGGTCTGGATGATCGGCGGCGCGAACGGATCAGCTGAGCGGATGCGGACATAGCCGCGGCTCTCGGGGCGCTGCTGCCAGGACGCGACCGTCATGCCGGGCTGGTCCTCGAGCTGACCCTGCACGCCTTCCTTGTAGCTTGCCGGCGTGAAGGTGAGCTGGAGGTCGGAGCTGTCCGCGCTCTCGCCGGAGTGCCAGAAGCAGTAGACCATGGTCGGCGACAGCGAGAGCAGGCCGCCGCGCGTCGTCGCCCATTTCAGCGCCTCGACCCAGAGCGACAGACCGCGGCGAAGTTCGTTGATCGTCTTGATGTCCTTGACCCGCGCCACGGTGCGCGGCGCGTAATGATCCTGGAGGCCCTCACCGACCGGCAGCGCGTGACGCACCTGGATGCCATGGGCCTGGAGCAGGTCCGGCGAGCCGACGCCGGAGAGCTGAAGCAGCTGCGGCGAATTATAGGTACCGCCCGAGAGGATCACTTCCTTGTTGGCGCGGACCTCGACCGGCGTGCCGCCGCGGCCGCCCTTCATGTAGCGCACGCCGACGGCGCGCTTGCCCTCGAAAATGATCTCGGTCGCATGCGCATGCGTGCGCACATGCACATTGGGCCGCTTCATCGCGGGCTTGAGGAACGCGGTCGAGCCGGAGACGCGCAGGCCCTTGTCGATGGTGCGCTGGCAGTAGGAGACGCCTTCCTGGGTCTTGCCGTTGTAGTCGGGGTTACGCGGGATGCCGAGCCTCACCGCGCCTTCCATAAAGGCTTCGCAGAGCGGATCGCGCCACTCCATCGTGGTGACGGTGAGGTTGCCGTCGCGGCCGCGATAGGTGTCCTCGCCCTCGCCGACCCGCTTCTCCAATCGCTTGAAGTAGGGCAGCACGTCGGCATAGCCCCAGCCGCGATTGCCCATCTGCGCCCATGTGTCGAAATCCATGTGCTGGCCGCGGTTGTAGATGTGGCCGTTGATCGAGGACGAGCCGCCGAGCGTCTTGCCGCGCGGCGCGTAGATGCTGCGCCCGCCAGTCCAGGGCCCGACCTCCTGCTGGTAGGCCCAGTTGATGCTCTTCATGTGGAAGGTCTTGATGAAACCCGCCGGCAGATGGATGTAGGGATGCCAGTCGCTGGGCCCGGCCTCGAGCACGCAGACGCTGGTGTTGGGATCTTCGCTCAGCCGGCTGGTAAGCACGCAACCCGCCGAGCCCGCGCCGACGATCACATAGTCGAATCTATCCATGGTGCCTCGGCCGTCGCTCAGCGCGGCTTGTCGTTGAGTTGATAATTCAAATGCGTTTGCACCGTCGGCCATTCGGCGGCGGTGATGCTGTAGACGACGGTGTCGCGCAGCGTGCCGTTCGGCGCGACCTGATGGCTGCGCAAAATGCCGTCCTGCTTGGCGCCGAGGCGCTCGATGGCACGGCGGCTCTGTTGATTGAAGAAGTGCGTGCGGAACTCGACCGCGATGCAGCTCAAGGTCTCAAAGGCGTGCGTGAGCAGCAAGAGCTTGCACTGCGTGTTGAGCGGCCCGCGCTGCGCGCTCTTGCCATACCAGGTCGAGCCGATCTCGACGCGGCGGTTGGCGGCATCGATGTTCATGTAGGTTGTCATGCCGACAATCTTGCCGCCGCCGTCGAACACCGTGAACGGGAGCATCGAGCCCGTGGTCTGAAGGCCGAGCCGGCGGTCGATTTCCTTCGCCATTTTTTCCGGCGTCGGGATCGCGGTGTACCAAATCGTATAGAGCTCGCCGTCCTTCACGGCCTCCACCAGCCCCTCGCTGTGCTGATGCGACAGCGGTTCGAGACGGGCGTGCTGTCCGCGCAGGGTGATGGGATCAGGCCAGGGCATTCTATCGTTCCTCATGATTGTCATTCCGGGGCGGCTCGAAGAGCCGAACCCGGAATCTCGAGATCCCGGGCTCGATGCTTCGCATCGCCCCGGAGTGACGATCGCGTTATACGCGATCGTCACTTATTCAAAAAATTCAACGGCAATCCGCCGCGCGGCCAGTCCATGGCTATCAGTTCGCCCTTGCCGGACAGCGTAATGTAGGCGGTCTTGAGCTCGGGGCCGCCGAAGGCGATGTTGGTGGTGACGCGGTCGCCGGTCGGAACCTGCTCGACCAGCGTGCCGTCAGGCGCGATCACCGAGATGCAGCCGGAGACGAGGGTCGCAACGCAGACATTGCCGTTGGCTTCCACCGCAAGCGAATCGAACATCTGGTAACCGCCGAGACCGCAGATCGGCTTTCCCCGCTCGCCGCGATAGATCACGTCGCGGGGCTTGAGCGTGCCGGGCGCCGAGAGTTCGTAGGCCCAGAGCCGCCCCGTGGGCGTCTCCGCGATGTAGACGGTGTTTTCGTCCGGCGACAGCCCGATGCCGTTCGCCGGCAGCACCCCATGCACGACTTCCACGATCTCCTTCATGCCGGGCTTGAGGTAATACATGCCGCCGACGTCCATCTCGCGCGCGCGGCGTTTTCCCAGATCGGAGAACCAGAGGCCGCCCTGCTTGTCGAAGACGAGATCATTCGGCCCGCGCAGATCGTGCTCGCCGCACTTCGTTACGACGGTTTCGATCTTGCCGGATTGCAGATCGACGCGCTGGATCGAGCCGCCGAGGTAATCGTCCGGCTGCGGTCCCGGCATGATCATGTTGCGGGTCGGAATCCAGGAAAAACCGCCATTATTGCAGATGTAGATCTTGCCGTCGGGACCGAGGGCTGCGCCGTTCGGGCCACCCGGAACCTTGGCCACGATCTCCTTGCGGCCATCGGGATAAACGCGGGTCAGGCGCTGGCCACGGATCTCCACCAGCACCACCGAGCCGTCCGGCATCACGACCGGCCCTTCGGGAAATTCAAGGTCGGTGGCGAGAACACGGACGTTGGACATTTTTGGACCTCCCGGCTGCTTGTTATGCCTTACCTGGGATGTCCGGCACGGGGCCCCGCAGGCAAGATTTGCCAGCGGTTATGGCAAAGTCGCCTAGGCTTGCCAAGCAAGCGGGAGGGTATGCCAGCGTTGCGCTACTCCCGCACCGGCAAAGGCGCACTTGCGCCGTGCCCACCATTGATCCGCATTCGTCGCGAGACGTGGTGGGCATGCTTCGCTTTGCCCACGCTACCTGTCCTTCGCAGGCTGTGCGTCCTGCTTCTTCTTCAAATCCTCCGCCAACTTCGCCTGCGCGGCCTGGAGATCGCCGAGCGTCTTCTGCAAGCCGGCGACGCTCGTCTTTAACGCGTCGATCTGGCGATTGGCCGCATCCAGCTTCTGCTGGTGATCGAGCGTGAGCTTCGTGATCGTCTTCTGAAGGAGATCCACATTGCTCTGGAGACAGCTCGTGCGCCGCTCCATGGTCTTCTCGACCGTGCAGATCTCGATGCCCGGCACGTCCTGAGCGCGGAGTGGCAGAGGCGCCAACGTGGCGAGCAGCAATATCGCGAAACACAGGCTGGCGCTCCGGGGCGGCATGGTTCCTCATTCCAATATCGATCACGGCAAATTGCGCGGCACGCGCATCGCTTGCCGCGTCAGGCTACCATACTGGCACCGCATTCTCGCGTTGAGCTTGCCGTGTTCCCCCGGGACGGGGAGCAATGATCCGGACGCGGAAGAAGTGGGCGCTCTTTCCGCGGCTTTGTTTAGGGGAGATTTTTGGAATGGCAACGCGCGACAGACGTCTGGCGGAATTCGATGGCGCCGGAGAACCACCACCCGGCCTGCCGGTCGAAGTGCTTTGCGAGGACCATAGCGGAACGTATCAACTGCCGTTCGCCTGTCGCTATGTTGCGGGCCGATGGCAGAACGACGCGGCTGGCGTCGCGGTGGAAGCGACCGTGATCGGCTGGCGCCTGCCGCGCATGAAGCATAGCGGGGCGGCCTGATAGGCCGCGTCTGTCTTAAAATGCAACGGCGCCGCGCGCCGCCTTAACCTTCGGAACGCGGCCCGAACGAATCACGTCCGAATCAGCCGTGAAGCTCTGTCCACGCCTGTTCACGGCTAGATGTCGAGGCCGACCCGCACGATCGTACCATATCTGCGAAACGCGCGAGCTGGCTCCGGCCCGCGGCCGAGAACAAACGTTAATTCCTGAAACGGCGCGGCGCCTTCACTTCCAGGGCGTCACCGGCGGCACGTTCTCGATCGCCGGCGGCATGTCGACCGTCTTGAAGTCGGCCGGGCTGACGATCTCCATGTATTCCATGTCGGACGAGTAATCGTAGAGATAGTGCGTGATGCCCGGGCGCTGATGCACGACGTCGCCGGCCTCGACCAGGGTCGGCTTGTCCTCGTACATGAAGCGCGCCCAGCCCTTCAGCATCACCACGATCTGGAATTCGCAATCGTGGCGATGCCAGCCGGTGCCGTCCACCGGCGGGCAATCCGGGTTGGCCTTGACGAGATGGCAGATCACCTGCCCGCCGGTTGCGTCGGCAATGCCGAGATCACGATAGAGGAAGAAGTCGCGCAGGCCCCCGCCGCCGTAATCAGTGTCGGCGGGTTTGACGTGGGAGAATTTCTTGACGTCCGAATGCTGGTTCATGACGGCCTCCACTGATGTGCATCTGCGTGCGCTCCGCGTCGGCGTCTAAATTGTCGGCAGCGTCCGTCCGTCGCGTTCGCAGCCTGTTGTGCTATGCGAAAATCCTGCCAGCGCCGCTGCAATGCAGCGAAGGGTTGCGTGGCTCATCGTGAAGTGGCTGGCCTGCCGCAGGAATTCCTAAGGTCGCACCACTTCAGTGCGAGCGGATCGTCCGCGATGCAGCCTCGCGTCCTGACGGGAAGTTAAGCAAATGCTGCTCAACGGCGGCCCTCACCCCTCGCCGCCGAAACAGGCAGGGCTTCGCGCGCCTGCCTAATATTCGACCTCGAGCTCCTCGATCTCGGCCGGCTCCTCCTTCGCCGCCGCGACCCATTCCGTCATCTCGGGCATGGCCATGATGGTATCAGCATAGGCCTGGAGCCGCGGCTCGAGCTTGACGTTATAGGTCACGAAGCGCGTCACCACGGGCGCGTACATCGCATCCGCCATGGTGCGCTTCTCACCGAACAGGAACGGACCGCCCGACTTCTCCAGGCAGTCGCGCCAGATCGCCCAAACCCGGTCGATGTCGGCCTGCGCGCGCGACCAGATCTTGAAGCCGGGGAAATGCCCTTTCAGATTGACCGGCAAGGAGGCGCGCAGCGTGGTGAAGCCGGAATGGATTTCGCCGCAGATCGAGCGGCAATGCGCGCGCTGGACGCGATCGGCCGGCAATAGCCCAGCCTCCGGCATCGCCTCGTTGAGATATTCGGCGATGGCCAGCGTGTCCCAGACCGTGGCGCCGTCGTGCCGCAGGCACGGCACCAGGATCGAGGACGACAGCAGGAGAATCTCGGCCCGTGCGGATGCGTCGTCCGGCGCGGTCACGATCTCCTCGAAATCGAGCCCGGAAAACTTCGTCAGCAGCCAGCCGCGCAGTGACCAGGACGAATAGTTCTTGCTGCTGATGGTCAGTGTCGCTTTCGCCATATGGCCCCTTCTCTCACGTCTGATACCGGCACCCCTCCCGGCCCGCGGGCGTGCCCATTACCTGTGCTTCCCGTGTGTTCACCCCGCTTGAGGAGCAAGCGATGTGCCAGTTTTCCGGGCGATTTGACTCAGCTTTGGCTTCGATATTGCATAGCAGCACGGGAAGGTGGGCGTTTCAGTATGATGTCGATGTTTTATCAGACCTTTCAGAACCAGATGGACCTGACGGCGCCGTGGCGGGCGGGAGCTTCGTCTGCGCTCAAATTCCTCAATCTGGTGCCCCAGGGCATGTCGGACCAGGTCGTCGGCCGGCTCTCGGCGGCGCTGGAGCTGATCTCGCGCTCCACCCTCACCTACCACCGCCCGGCCTACGGCATCGACAGCGTCATGGTGGGCAACCGCGAGGTCGCCGTCACCGAGGAGATCGCCTACGCCACGCCGTTCGGCTCACTCCTGCACTTCAAGAAAAAGGACGTGGGCGAGCAGCCGCGCATGCTGCTGGTGGCGCCGATGTCCGGCCATTTCGCCACGCTGCTGCGCGGCACCGTGAAGACGCTGCTCCAGGACCACGACGTCTACATCACCGACTGGCACAATCCGCGCGACATTCCCCGCAGCGAGGGCCGCTTCGGGCTCGACGACTACACCGAGCATCTCATCGACTTCCTCGGACAGTTGGGACCGCGCCCGCACATGGTCGCGATCTGCCAGCCGTCGGTGTCGGCGCTCGCGGCCGCCGCGATCATGTGCGAGGACAACCATCCCTCGCGACCCGCGACGCTGACGCTGATGGCAGGTCCGATCGACACGCGCATCCAGCCGACCAGGGTCAACGAGTTCGCCAAGAGCAAGCCGATCGACTGGTTCGAGAGCAATCTGATCAACTACGTGCCGATGCAGTGCCGCGGCGCGCTCCGGAAAGTGTATCCCGGCTTCGTGCAGCTCACCGCCTTCGTCTCGATGAATCTCGAGCGCCATATCAAGCAGCACATGGATCTCGCCAACCACATCGCCAAGGGCGAAAAGGACAAGGCCGCCAGCATCAAGACCTTCTACGACGAATACTTTGCGGTGATGGATTTGCCCGCGGAGTTCTATATCGAGACCGTGCGCGACGTGTTCCAGGAGCATCTGCTGCCGCAGGGCAAGCTGATGCACCGCGGGCGTCCCGTGAACACCAAGGCCGTCAGCCGCATGGGCCTGATGACGGTCGAGGGCGAAAAGGACGACATCTGCTCGATCGGCCAGACGCTCGCGGCGCAAGACCTCTGCACCAGCGTGCGCGCCTATCGCCGTGTGCACCACATGCAGGCCGGCGTCGGCCATTACGGCGTGTTCTCAGGCAAACGCTGGAACAACGAGATCTATCCGCTGTTGCGGGATTTCGTGCACGTCAATTCGTAACCGTCATTCCCTGGCCCGTACGTCACGTTCGCAGGTGCTGGCGGCATGATCGAGACGCCTCTCTTGCCCCCAAACGGCCGGCTAAAGCGCGATGAGATGAGGATAGATCATCATCGCGCTTTAGGTTGTTGTTTGAGCATATGATCTTTTCGGAAAACCGATTCGCGCTTTTCCGGATCATGCTTTAGAGAAGCGGCACGTGGCTAACGCTCTTTCTTGAGCAGCTCTTTCGCTTCTTCAAATTCGGGAAGATTTCGCTCCGCATCGAATTCAGCGAGGACGGGAGCGAGCAGCTCGGATACCGCGCCCGCTCGGCCATTTTTCTTGTGCAGGCGTGCAAGTCCAAGGGCGCTGCGCAGCTCGAAAGACTTCGCCTGTTGGTGTCGTGCGATTTCCAGCGCTCGGTTGAAGGCATTTTCGGCCCTGGAATCGTCTGGAGGGTCATGACGCAACAAAAGCTCCCCCTGGACGCGATGCAGCTCGGCATCAAGCCAATGCTGGCCGGATTGCCCCGCCCACGCGATCAAGTCGCTCAAGATTTCCAGCCCGGTTTCGAGTTGGCCCGCCTCTGCATCCGCCATGGCGACATGCATCCCCCAAAACGGTTCACAGAGATAGCAGTCATTCTCATGCAGCAAGGTCCAGCCGCGACGCATTTCCATCGGTCCGGCCATTCGGTCGCCGGCACGCCACTTGGCCAGGCCATTCAGGTAGGTCCCGGCGGCCACATACAGCGGCATCGTATGGTCGCGAGCGAGACCGAGCGCCAGGATGGTCTCTGTTTGCTGCAACATGCCCCCGCATAGTCCGTCGAACACAGCTCGATGAACAAGCGCATTGGCCTGGGAAAGCGCCCGTTTTTCTCCTGAAGCGCTCACCGCTTCGGCGGCAAGCCCGCGCGCGCGAGCGATCCTGCCAAGCGGCCAGAGCACCAGGGCAAGAAACCTCATGATCACGAACGGGAGATCCAGCGCCGAAGCCCTGAACGTCGCGGGATCCGGCTCGGCGCCATAGATCGCTAGTGCCTGCTCAAGATGCGTTCTCGCGTTCAAGTAGTCGCCCCCGAACCAGCAGGTGACGCCGCCCGTCCAATGCGCAACGACGGCCGCCACCGGCGAGTCCGGTCGTCGGTTAGCGGCGCTCATGATGGCATCCGCCAGCTCCCGCATCGGAGCGAGTTCGCCGTGTGTCAGGCAGGCGTTGAAGAGGCCCGAATGGACCGGCGCAAGTTCAACTGGATCATTGATGTCGGCTGCGAACTGACGAGCGCGCGTCCATGCGGCTACCGTTTCGGGAGCGCTGTGCCCGAGGCTGCCCCGTAGTGCGCGGCCATATGCGATTTGAAGATGGAGCCTACTCATCATCCCGCGGGGCTCATCAGGCAACTCATCGGCGGTGGCAATCGCCTTGCCGAGATGTGCGATCGCCTCGGAATAGGCCGAGCGCTTCAGCGCCTGCTGTCCCGCCTTGCGCCACCACTCGTGGGCGACCTCGCTCAGCCCCGCCTCGGTGAAGTGGTGTGCCAGAACTTCCGGCTCAGTCTCGGCGATGACTGGAAACTTTTCGCGCAGGACATCGCCGATGCGCGTGTGAAGCACATGCCGTTTGCTCTTGAGCAGGCTCTCGTAGGCCGCTTCCTGAACGAGAGCGTGCTTGAAACTATAGTTTGCTTCGGGCGGAGCCCCGCGACGCACCAGCAGTTCGGCCTCTTCGAGTTGCCCTAGCGCAGCGCTCAGCGTCAGATCATCGCGTCCCGCCACATATCTCAGCAGCGTGTATGAGAAGTCGCGGCCGATGGCGGCGCCTATCTGCGCCACCTCCTTGACTGGAGCCAGCCGGTCGAGCCGCGCCATCAGCGAATCTTGCAGCGTCGCGGGAATAGCGAGCGGCGGGAGCGGACTATCGAGGCGATAGCGCCCGGCATCCTCGACGAGCAGTCCGGACTCCAGCACCATCTTGGTCAATTCCTCGACGAATAACGGGATGCCATCCGTCTTGTCGATGATCTGCTTCATCATCTCGCGGGGCAGCTGGCGACCAACGGTCACCTGCTCGACCAGCGCGCGCGTGTCCCGCCGATCGAGCCGGTCGAGCCGCAACAGACTGACGTTGGCAAGGCCCGACCAGGGGGGCTCGAACTCTGGACGGGACGTCATGAGCACGAGTATCGGCAGTCCCCTGATCCGGTCGACGCCGAGATCGAACAGTTCACGTGTCGTGGCATCGGCCCAATGCATATCCTCGCAGACAATCAGCAGGGGTTGCTCTCGCGCCAACCCCTCAAGCTGATCGAGAAGGGTGGCAAATGTCTGTCGCCGCTGCTGCGCCGGGCTCAAACCAAGCGGCGGACAACGGTCGCCGGTTGGAATCGAAAGGAGAGCCGCAATGAGCGGTGTCGCTCGGGCGACCTGCTGTGTTCCAAGCGCCAGCATTGCCTCAAGCTTGTCGAGCTTTTGCCCGGGCGTGTCGTGCGAGCGGATGCCGGCGGCGCGCTCGAGCTGCGCGACAAAGGGATGAAGCGCACTGTTGGTGTGGTAGGGCGAACACTGATATCGCACCCGGCGGTGCGTCCCCAACGCGGGGCTTTCGGACAGCGTTGCGACCATGCACGACTTGCCGATGCCCGCTTCGCCAGAAATCAACACCATCTGGCCCTGCCCCTGCCATGCCAGCCGCTGGCGCGAGAGCGTGAATTCGATCTCCTCCTTGCGGCCGACAAAGCCGATCGAGCGCGCTGCGCGGACCGCCTCGAAGCGACTCTCCGATGCGGTCGCCCCCTCGACCGCCCAGACCGCAATGGGTTCGGATATCCCCTTGACCGCGCGGCGGCCGAGATTGCGAAAAGTGAAGAGATCGCCAAGCAGCCGGCGCGTCGACGAGGCAACGACGACCGCCCCCGGTTCCGCCAGGCTCTGGAGCCGGGCAGCGAGGTTTGGCGTATCGCCGACCGTTGCGTGCTCCTCTGACGCATCTCCGCTGATGAGGTCGCCGACCACCACAAGCCCGGTCGCGATTGCGATCCGCAGTTCAACCCGTTCGTCGGCGCCTGTTCTGAGCTGCCTAATCGCAGAGATGATGTCGAGGCCCGCTCGCACCGCGCGCTCCGCATCATCCTCGTGGGCACGGGGATAGCCGAAATAGACGAGTATTCCGTCGCCGACGAACCTGACTATCCTGCCGTCATAAGCAGCGATGACGTTCGCGCAGGCGGCACGATAGGCCCGGATCACTTCCCACATATCCTCGGGATCGAGACGCGCCGAGAGCGCCGTCGAGCCGACCAGATCGCAAAACATAACGGTAAGGTGACGCCGCTCGGCGTCGTGAGGAGGAGCCGGCGATGCGATCAACGCGGCTGGATCGAGGTCGGCAATAGCACGCAGCATTTTACGGCGATGGCCGAGCAGGACTCCGAGCTTATCGAAGTCCTCGCCCATCAGTTCGGGAAGGACGCCCATGTCGATCCCATTTTGGGCAAAACGCTCTGCGTATTGCCCAAGCCCCAGCTTCTCGAGCCACTCCGCAATCTGCATTGGCTCCACCGATCGTGTGGTTGGCGGTTAGCAGAATTTTGGACCACGGCGCGCGGGGACAATATCCCAACACCACCATGATGGCACGCCTTGTTTGTTGCGCGATAACTTAGGTTGCTCAGTACCGGCACCGCTTCCAAGCAGGGACATTGCTCGATGCGAACAGCTGCGCTACTAAAAATCGTCAGCACGCAGCGTTGGACGACAGAGGTTGCGATGAGTCGTCAGCTACTCACTTTCAGACCTGAAGCCGAAACCAACACTGCGGCTTGTGCCCACGACGCCAAGCAGACGTTTTTCTGTGAGCACAGCTTTCTTCATTCCTTGTCCATGGGCGCTTCGTAGTTGCGAGCCATCGTGCCCGCCGCAACTTGAAGCGAAGAACCAACCACCCAACAGCCGGCAACAAAGCCTATCAGGCCATTGGGCAAGGTTTGATCAAGGACAAGGATGCTGACGGACAGAGTTGCTGCAATCGCGGCGCCGAACGTTCCGGCCGCACTCATGATCTCAGCCGCCTCGAAACCGTTCCATTCTTCCGAGATGCTCGAAATCGACCTCTGAGCGGCAGTGCGGGACAAATCAATTCCGACATAATAGCTAAGAGCTCCGTACAGCATCGTCAGCAGCACGATCCAGCCGCTTTCAAACAGTCCGCCTCTCTGACGCAACAGGGTCGCACCCACATAGAGGCCGCAAGACGCCCCAACGGCTGCGAGTCCAATTCTTTCAAGAAGATGGGCCGATTTGATCAGACTGGAACGAGCGATCCGAAGATTGCCGGTTTGCTTCGTTACGGACAATGCGCTGGAAACTGCATTGCTTATCTTCATTGGTGAACTCCTTCTCAGGTAAGTAGCAACCTTCCGGTGGACCGGAATAGAGGCTGCGTCCTGGACGCGTTTCGCTATGCCCCTGATTCCAATTTCTGAAGGATCTGTTCTGAGTGGTGGCGCTGGCTTGCTCGTGAGCAAGGCGAGGGCCAATCCAAAGCTGCGAGCTCGCGGCTTCGCAGGCATTGCATCCCACCCGTGTCTGTCAGTTAGGTCCGGGTGCGGCAATTTCTTGCGGGGGTGATAGCGCGAAAAGAGAGTGATGGAATATGAGATCGTTCACATACCGCAGTTCCCTGTCGCTCCATCCGGTCACAATTTCCGGAGGACGAGTCTGCATCGTCGCGATACCCGGGAGCGCGCGAGCGGGAGCTGAAAGGCGCGGTCAGCTCGCAAGCTGTCCCGCGTTTCGCCGAAGTCCGATCTATCCACTCTTGCCGTGCTTCGTGCACGTCAATTCGTGAAGCGCAGCGTCATTTTTAAGTGGCCTTCAGCCGGAGATGTGCGGCTGTCGGCTTGCGCCCGGCGCCGTTGATCGGCGTGATGTCCTGCGGGCAGGCCGAGAAGACCACGTAACAATCCCGGACAGCTCGCAGCACCACATGGTCGCCAGGCTTGCTGACAGGCTCGCCCTGCGTCAGGCTCAGATCGCCGTTGACCGGGATGTTCATGAACAGATTGAGCGGCTGCGGCACATGGCTCGCCTTCAGGCCGATCTCGTCCAAGGCCTCGACCATGTTGTCCGCGCAGTTGCGATGATAGTCCGTGCAACCCAGATGCTCATAGCGCCAGCGGTCGCATGCCGCCATCAGGGTGTCGTGGATGCCGGGCGATGTGTCTTGCTCCAGCACCAGGATCGGCTCCCGCTTGTTCGTGAAAAGCGTCTGCCCGGCGGCCGGCATCAGCCGGGCGTTCTCGACCCGGGTATGCTCCATCGACATGTGGTGTCCGAGATCCTCGATGCAGAACGCCCATGTGTCCACGACCTGAGAGCCATGGGTGTTGATGACCTGGACGGCCTGCCCCTTGCTCAGCCGAACGGCCTTGCCGCGCGTGGCCGGGATGACGTCAAGTGTCCCATTCATGATTTCCTCCTTCAAGCGGCGAGACGGGCGCTGCGGCGAGCTGCCCAGCGTGGCTGGGCGCAGATGTGGCCCAGGAATTCGATGACGGTCAGCGCGCCAAGATAGGCGGTGACCCCGGTACCGACATCGAGCGGCGGGTTGACCTCGACGAAGTCGAAACCCGCGATATCGTGTCTCTCGGCGATCGCCTTCAGGCTGTCGCGGAGTTCGGCATAGCTCATCCCGTTGGGCTCAGCCGAGACGCAGCCCGGGACCAGCGACATGTCCATGGCGTCCACGTCGATGCTGACGTAGACGCGGGAATTGGCCGGCAGCAGAGCGGCGATCCCCTCGGGACCCGCCCGCCGGAACTCGCCCATCGGGATGATCCGATTGCCGGCGGCGATGACCTCCTCCACCTGAGCCGGCGAATGACGCAGGCTGCGGATGCCGACTTGCGTCAGGCTGAGCGTGTTGTCCATGCCGGCGATATGGCGAAAGGCGTGGCTGTTGGTGATGGTCAGATCGTTCTCGAACGGCGCGTAGTCTGTATGCGCGTCGAAATGGATGACGTGCAGCTTCTCCTGGAAGGCGCGAAAGACCGGATAGGTGATCGAATGATCGCCGCCGAGCACCACCGGAAGCGCCCCGCGATCGAGGATCCCGCGTACCATGGCGGTGATGTTTTCGAAGGTTCGAGGCGCATTGGCCGGATGGATATCGACATCGCCAACGTCGGCGATCAGGCCCTGTGACATTTCCTCGACCAGATATTCGCGCCGGGTCTCCGGATCGTAATAGCCGCTGCCACTGCCATAGAAGCGCAGCGAGTGCTCGCGTAGCGCGCGGGGCGCAAAGCGGCTGCCGGGCAGGAACGGCGAACCCTCGTCGAAAGGCACGCCGAGCACGGCAATGGCCGCGTCGAGCCTCGACACATCCTCGCAGATCCGCGAGCGCAGGAAGGACGGGATACCGACATAGGGACGGTTGACGCGGGTCATGGCACTACTCCGTAGGGTTGGCTGTGGTGCGAGCGATGCGGTGGTCCGCCCGCACCAGCTCGAGAAAGTTTCGCAGGCGCGGCTCCTTCGGCGCGGCGATGATGTCGCGCGCCGGCCCCTCCTCCAGGATGCGGCCGCGATCCATGAAGGCAATGCGGTCGGCCAGGCCGGCCGCGAAGCCGATTTCGTGGGTGACGACCAGCATGGTCATGCCGATGGCGGCTAGCGAGCGCAGCACGCTGAGGACCTCGCTCACCAGCTCCGGATCGAGCGCCGAGGTCGGCTCATCGAACAGTATCAGCGCCGGATCCATCGCCAGTGCGCGGGCAATGGCCACACGCTGCTTCTGGCCTCCGGAGAGTGCGTGCGGATAGCGGTCCATCCGGTCGGCAAGCCCAAGCCGCGTCAGCAGGTCTGCGCCGCGCCGCTTCGCCTCGGCGCGCGGCCGGCCCAGCACCACGATCTGCGGCCGCACCACGTTTTCGAGCGCCGTCATATGCGGCCAGAGATGGAGTTGCTGGAAGACGATGCCGACCTGCGGGCGCAGGGCGTCGATCTGCCGGCGGCTCTGGTGGCGCACGACGCCGCCAGGCGTCAATTCGCGCCCCAGCGGCTTGCCCGCCACCTCGATGAAGCCGTCGTCGGGCTGTTCGAGCCAGGTCAGACAGCGCAGCAAGGTGCTCTTGCCGCACCCGCTCGGACCGATCAGCGCAACGATCTCGCCCGCGTGCACATCGAGATAGACCTGATCGAGCGCGGGCACGCCGTGAAAGCACTTGGTCAGGGCCGAGACACGGAGGACAGGCGTCGCGCTCATCACGTCCTCCTGGCGACCAGCGAGAGATAGCGCTCGGCGATCCGGTTGCGGCTGACGCCGTTTGCCTGGACGGCCCCGACGCGGCGTTCCAGCCGCCTGGATGCTTCCGCGATGGTGACCGCGATCAGCCAGTAGATCGACGCTACCGCCGCGAACACCTCGAAGGGAGCGAAGGTGTTTCCCTGCACGACGAGGCTCTGGTAGGTGAGCTCCGGCACCGTGATGGAGGACAGGACAGCCGACTCTTTCATCATGGTCAGCGTCATGTTGGTGGACGGCGGCACCAATGCGCGCAGGATCTGCGGCGCCACCACGTGCCACATCGCGCTCATCGGCGACATGCCGATGGCGCGCGCGCTTTCGAACTGGCCGCGCGGCAGGGTGAGAATCGCAGCGCGCACGATCTCGGCATAGTAGGCGCTGGCGAACAGCGCGAGCGCCACGATCCCGACCAGGGTTGCCGGCAGACGGATGCCCCAAAACGGCAATCCGTAGTAGACGATGAAGAGAATGATGATGAAGGGGATGTTGCGCAGTGTTTCAACATAGAGCGCGATGACGAGCCTCGGCAGCCAACCCGGCATCAACGCGATCAAGGCGGCCGCGATCCCGGCGACATAGCCGATCACCAGGGCCGCAACCGAGACCCGGAGGGTCAGCCATGCACCTTGCAAGAGGAGTGGCCAATAGTCGACCAGCACGGCGGGATCGAAATGCATCGCTCAGACCCGCGCCGCAGCGAAGCGACTTTCGGCCACCCTGCCGGACAGGCTGATGACGAGATTGATGACGAGGAAGACGAGCGCCGAACCGATCATGGTCTCGAACGGTCGATAGTTCGCGCTGGCGATCTGCTGCGCAGTGCGCAGCACTTCGACAACGGTGATGACCGACAAGAGTGCCGTGCCCTTCACGATGATCGTCGCTTCATTGATCAGCACCGGAACGATGCGCCGGAACAGTTGGGGCAGTACGACCTTGAGCCAGATGGCATGCGGCGGGAGGCCGAGCGCCGTCGAAGCCTCGATTTGACCGGTATCGATGGTGGCGAGACCGCCGCGCATGCTTTCGCTGACGAAGACCATGCTGTTGAAGGCGATGGCCGAGACGCCCGCCACTTCCGGCGAGAGGTCGAGACCAACTGCCGGAAGCACGTAATAGGCCATAAAGATCTGGATGAGGAGCGGCGTGCCGCGCACGAAGCTGATAACGACGGCAGCGAACGCATTCACCACGGCGATCTTCAGCGAGCGGACGATGGTCAACGCGGTGCCGAGCGCAAGGGCCAGCGTGATGATGATGATCGCCAGCCGGACATTCACGGCCGCCGCACCGATCAGACCAGGCAGGATCGACACCAGATAATCGAGCTTGAAGCCCATGACACGGGCCTTTCATGTCGCGAGAAGCCTGATCCCACCGTTACCCCTGGTCACCCGCCTTCGAACGGCTACATCGCGCCGGGCGGCAGATAGCCCTGGTCCGGGATCGTCATCTCGAAGCCGAACCATTTCTTCTGAAGGGCCGCGAGGCGGCCGTCGTCACGCATCTTGCGGATCACCGCGGAGATGGCGTCCCGCAGGTCCTTGTCGTCGGGCCGCGTCACCCAGGCGAGATAGGTGAATCCGCCTTCCTGGGGCGTCGGCGCCAGCAGTTCGAAAACGTCGGGCTTGTCCTTGACCAGCGCCGCGAGGCTCGGCAGCGACTGGATCACGGCGTCGACTTCGCCACTGGCGAGCGCCACGTAACTCTCGGGGAAAGCGGTGAACAGCTTCAGTTCCTTGAAGCCTGCTCCACCCGCGGCCTTCAGCTTGGCATCGAGCGCGCGAGCGACCGGTTCGGTTGACGACGCAAGTTGGGTTCCGACCACCTTGCCGTTGAGGTCTTCCACCTTGGTGAGCCCGTCGCCCTTGCGCTTCATGGCGTAGGGCACGCCGTCGGCGATTGGCATCGTGTAGGCGTAGCGCTTGGCGCGCTCCGCATTGATGCCGACCGTGGTGGCGACAAAATCGAACTTGCCGGCCAGCACGCCCGGCAGGATGCCCTGCCAAGGCAGATCGAGCTGGTTCAGCTTCTTGACGCCGAGCTCCTTGACCACTTCTGCCAGAATATCAGAACCGTAACCGACGACTTTGCCATCCTTGACGAATTCGAAGGGAGGAAAGGCAGCCTCGGTGCCGACCGTCAACTCGCCGGTCCGCTTGATCTTGTCCAGCGTCGTCTCGGCGAAGGCCTGCTGGCTCGCGACCAGCGCGAGGCAGGCGCTGCCCGCCAGAACGCCGAATATCGTGCGATTGGTCTTCCGCATGGCTGATCCCTTCGTTGTCGATGTCCGCAAAGGTTGCCGCCGCCTCAGGCAGGCGGCGCGTCGAAATAATTCGCCCTCACCGCCGCGCCGATCAGATTCACGATCAGGCGGCCGGCCGTGATGCACGTGATCATGTTGACGTCGATGGACGGCGTGATCTCCACGATGTCCATGCCGACCACCCGCCCCTTGCGCACCAGACCGTGGATAAGCTTGCGGACCTGGTGGAAGGTGAGCCCGCCCGGAGCCGGGCCCTCGACGGCAGGCATGACGGTCGGATCGAGGCCATCGGCGTCGATGGTGATGTAATACTGGCCGCCCTCCGGAATCCGCTCGAGCACCGAATCCATGCCCTTGTCGTGCACCTCGAAGGCCGGAATAATGTTGGAGCCGTAGGCGGCCGCCGCCTCGACCTCTTCGGTCCGTGCGCTGCCCGAGGAGCGGATGCCGATCTGGAAGATCTCGCCGATGTGGGGCATTTCGGAGGCCCGCCGGATCGGGCTCGAGAGGCCATCCCGAACGCCGTTCACCTCATCGCGCCAGTCGATATGGGCATCGACCTGGATCAGCGTGATCGGTCCATGGCCCTTGAAGGCGCGCAGAATCGGGATCGGGATGCCGTGGTCGCCGCCGATGGTGATGGGCATGGCGCCAGCGGCAAGAATCTTGCTTACCGCTTCTTCGGCGCGGACGTAGTGGCTCTGGAGATTGGTCATGTCGGCAGGCACGTTGCCGACATCGACCACCTTCAAGGCACGTCCGCCGTAGATCGGGCCGCCGACGTCGAAATCGTAGCGCTCCAGGCCGCGACAGATGCGATCGGTGACCGAACGGACAGCATCGGGTGCCTTCGTCTGGTCGTTGGTGATCGCGGCGGCATGGTAGGCGCTACCAAACGGAATGCCGAGGATGGCAATATGCGCGTCGAGAGCGTCGAGATCGGTGCAAATAGGCGACCAGAGCAGGCTCTGGTGCTGGAGCGAAGGTGGCACCGTCAGGGGGAGAGCCATACGTCCTCCAGGTCACAGCAGTTTGGTCTTGCCGAACAAATCGGCATCCGGCCACCAAGCGAGCGGTCTGCGCATCGCTCGGGTGTTCTGCAACCGTAGCGTGGACCCGACAACGCGCGGAATGACGATTCGCGAAACCATGCTTGTAGGAACCGCAACATGAAGCACGTCGCGCCAGCACCCGTTCCGCATCTCACGGAGGCCGATCTCCGGTTGCTGCGGATCTTTCGCGCCGTCGCTGAGGCGGGTGGCCTGACCGCAGCGGAAGCCCAACTCGGGATGGAGCGATCGACCATCAGCCGGCATCTGCTGGCGCTGGAGACGCGATTGGGCAGCCGGCTCTGCTTTCGCGGCCCCTCCGGGTTCGAGTTGACCGATTTCGGCCACAGGGCCCTGCTGGCCAGCATCGCAGCCTGCGACGCCCTTGAAATGGTGCATCACGAGCTCAATCTGGCCCGGAACATCCTGTCGGGCGAACTGAGGATCGGCATCGCTGACAACTGCCTGTCCAACCCGCATTGCCGGTTGGCGGACACGCTGGCTCAGTTTCGCGCTGCCGCCCCCAATGTCACCCTGAACATTGCGATCGGCCTGCCGAGCGCGCTCGTCGAGGACGTGCTGGAGCGACGACTGCATCTCGCCATCAGCGGGCAGCCTGCCGTCAACAGCAAGCTGGAATACGTCTCGCTGTTCACCGAGGAGTTCCGGCTTTACACGGCGGCAGCGAGGCCGCTTGCGCTGGACGCCTTGCGTGACGGCGGTGTGGCTCTGGTGACGCGAACAAACGATCGACGCACACAAAATCTCGCTCGGCGGCTCCATATCAAGCAGCACGCTCTCGCCTTCGGACTGGAGGCAGTCGCAACAATGCTGGTCGGCGGCGGGTTTGTCGGCTTTTTGCCGAAGCATTATGTCGAGATGCTGAGACCGATCCATCAACTGGAGGAAGTCTCGGGCGCCGAGGCGTTTCGCTATACGACCCAGTTTTCGCTGATCTCGGCGATCAGTCGACCGCTTCCACCGAGTGGCCGGCTGCTGGCCAAACTGCTGACCGATCCACAGAGCGCGACCTGAGCCAGGTCTCGGACACCACCCCCGGGCGTCAACGCAACGAAATCAGAGGGCCTCTAACCCTGACAATGGCTTCGCAGGCCATGTTGACTGTTGCGAGTCTCCTTGCGTCCTTTTTTTTCACGACCAGCTCCCCTCATCCCACACCTGGACGACATGGCCCGGCCTGACCTCGCGATATTGCCAGACCGGCGGCTGATAGTCGGGCGCGCGCACCGGACTTCTGATCTCGTCGTTCGAGGCTTCACGTTTGGCGCCGCGGCGGGCAGGATCGGGGACCGGCACAGCGGCCATCAGCTTCTTCGTGTAGGGGTGCTGCGGATTGCCGAACACGGAGGCACGAGGGCCGATCTCGACGATCTCGCCGAGATACATCACCGCGACGCGATGGCTCATGCGCTCGACGACCGCGATGTCGTGGGAAATGAACAGATAAGCAAGGCCCATGCTGGCCTGCAGGTCGAGCATCAGGTTGACGACCTGCGCCTTGACCGAGACGTCGAGCGCCGAGACCGCCTCGTCGGCGACGATCAGCTTGGGCCCGAGCGTGAGCGCACGGGCGATGCAGATACGCTGGCGTTGGCCGCCGGAGAACTCGTGCGGAAAGCGCGCGGCCATGTCCGCCGTCAGGCCGACACGGACGAGGAGGTCGGCGACCTTCTCTCGCGCCTGCGACGCGGACGCGAGACCGTTGGCAAGCAAGGGCGCAGCGATCGCCGTTCCCACCGACATGCGCGGATTGAGGCTCGCGAACGGATCCTGGAACACGATCTGCATCTGCTTGCGACAGTCGCGCAAGGTGCGACCGTTCATGCTCAGAACATCCCGGCCGTCGAGCAGGACGGTGCCGCTGTCCGGCTCGACCAGCTTGAGGATCGAGCGGCCCGTTGTCGACTTGCCGCAACCGGATTCGCCGACCAGCGCCAGCGTTTCGCCGGCGCGCAAAGTGAAGGAGATGTTCTCGACCGCATGCACGCGGCCCGAGATCTTGCCGAACAATCCCGACCGGATCGGAAAGCGCGTGGTGAGGTTGGACACTTCGAGCAGCGGCCGCTCGGCGATCGAGACCGTATCCGGCGTCTCCGTCGGATCGTCCGACGACCCCGTCACCTTGTCGACGATCGGAAAGCGCATCGGCCGCGGCCGTCCATCCATGGAGCCGAGCCGCGGCACGGCCGCGAGCAGCGCACGGGTATAGGGATGCGACGGCGCGGCGAAGATACGCGAGGTCGTGTCGGTCTCCACCGCCTGCCCGCCATACATCACCACGGTGCGGTCCGCGATCTCCGCGACCACGCCCATATCGTGGGTGATGAAAAGGATCGACATCCCCTCCTCTTGCTGGAGTTCCTTGAGGAGCTCCAGGATCTGAGCCTGGATCGTGACATCGAGCGCGGTGGTCGGCTCGTCCGCGATCAGGAGTTTTGGCTTGCAGGCCAGCGCCATCGCGATCATCACGCGCTGGCGCATGCCGCCGGAAAAACGGTGCGGATGCTCGTGGAAGCGCGATTTTGCCGCGGGAATGCGGACGCGGTCGAGCAGGCGCACGGTCTCCGCCTCGGCGGCAGCCCGCGACAGGCGGCGGTGGTAGATCAGCGCTTCGGCGATCTGGAAGCCAACGGTGAGCACCGGATTGAGGCTCGTCATCGGCTCCTGGAAAATCATGGCGACTTCGTTGCCGCGCACGTCCTTCATGCTCGGCTCGGGCAGCGTCAGAAGTTCGCGGCCGGCCAGCATGACGCGGCCCTCGATGCGGCCGCTCTCCTTCGGAATGAGCCGCATGATGGAGAGCGCGGTGACGCTCTTGCCCGAGCCGGACTCGCCCACGATCGCGACGGTTTCCCTGGGCGCGATGTCGAATGACACGTTGCGAACCACGGGAATCCACTGCCGCTCGCGCATGAAGGAGGTGGTGAGGCCTGACACTGACAGCACTGAGGCCTCGGCAACGACTTGGTCAGGTCTGCTCGCGCCGATGCTCATGCGTAAACCCTAACGCTTGCCGCGAGGAAGGTGCGCTCCCTCTCCCGCTTGCGGGAGAGGGTTGGGGTGAGGGTGTCTCCGCGGGCGATATTCCCGATGAGGAGAAAGCCCTCACCCGGCGCTTCGCGCCGACCTCTCCCGCAAGCGGGAGAGGTAAGAGGGACTCGTGGCGAAATCGATCCTACCATCACCATCGCACCCTCAGTAACCTCGCGTCCGGTCTACACGCCCCGGCAAGGCCTCGCCGCGGTGGCGACGCGCGATGGTGTCGAGCACGAAATCGACGGCCGTTTCCGGCGCTGTCGTGCTCGCGATGTGCGGCGTCAGAAGAATGCGCGGATGGCCCCAGAACGGATGGCCCGCAGGCAGAGGCTCGGGCTCGGCGACATCGAGAACGGCAGCCGACAGCACGCCGCTGTCGAGTGCCGCGATCAGATCGGCTTCGATCAAATGCCCGCCCCGCCCGACATTGAGCAGCCGCGCGCCGCGCGGCAGACGCGCGAACAGATTTGCGTTGAGGAGGCCGCGCGTCTCTGGTGTCAGCGGCAGCAGGCAGACCAGAATGTCGGTGTGCCCGAGGAAATCCGGCAACGCGTCTGCGCCCGCATAACAAGTGACGCCCTCGATGCTGCGCGGCGATCGATTCCAGCCCGCCAGCGGAAAGCCGAACGATTTGAGTCGCCCCAGCACAGCCTGACCGAGCAGACCGAGCCCCATCACGCCGACACGCCGCTTCCCGGTTTGCGTGACCGGGAGCTCGCGCCAGACCTGCTCCCGCTGCTGAGCGATGAACTGCACGAGATCGCGATGCAGCGCGAGCACGGACATGCAGGCATATTCGACCATGCGCTCGGTGATGCCCGGCTCCAGCATGCGGACGAGCGGAACATGGGGTGGAAGCTTGGTGATATCGAACTGATCGACGCCCGCACCGACCGAAAAGACGAGCTCGAGATTGGGGAAGGTCGCCGCGATGTCATCCGGCGGCACCCACGCCACCAGATAGCGCACCTCTGCGGGATCACCGATGTCGGGCCAGAGCCGGAACGGCAGATCCGGTGCGCGCTCCGCGAATAAGGTCGCCCATTCGGCGCCGCGAACCATGTTGGCCTTGTAGAGAACCGTCATGCCGCCCTGCTCTCAGAACGGGCTGACCGGCGCGAGCCGCCGGCCGTCAATCAGGCGTTTGTGGCTGTAAGCGGCAGGATCGACCAGCGGCGTCGAGCCCGTCACGATGTCGGCTGCGAGCTTGCCGGCCGCAGGCCCGATGCCAAAACCGTGGCCCGAGAAGCCGGTCGCGAGGAAGAAGCCGGGCAGCGCATCGACGGGCGAGATCACCGGGATCGTGTCGGGCGTGCAGTCGATCGTGCCGCCCCAGGCTTCCGCGATCTCGATGTCCTTCAATTCAGGATTCGACTTGATCAGGGCGGCGAGCGCGGAGTTGACGATCGACATGTCCGGCGCCGGATCGCGTACGCGCTCGGTCTCGAACGGCGACGCCTTGTCGAAGCTCCAGCCTGTGCCGCGCACGATCTGGTCGAAGAACGACTTGCCGAACGACAGTTTTAGCCCGTTGCGGCGATGCAGGTAGGTCGGCCAGAACGACCGCGCGTAGCGGAACAGATCGGGTGATAGCTCCACCGTGCCACGGTTGCGCAGCGCCAGCGTGAAGCCACCGTCGAGGCGGCGGCGGATGCAGTAGAAATCGGTGCCGAGCGCGCCCGAGGTGATCTCCGGCCCAGGCGTGGTCCTGCATGCGGTGGCGTTGACGAGGCCGATCGGCAGCTCAATGCCGTGGCGTCGGCAGAACAGCGACGACCATGCGCCGCCCGAAAGCAGCACCGATTGCGTGCGGATGGTTCCCTTCTCGGTGACGACCGCGCTGACCCGCCCGCCTTGCGTCTCGAGCCCGCGCGCGGCGCAGCCCTGATGGATGGTGACGCCGTGCTTGCGGGCCGCCGTGGCCAGGGCAGGCACGGCCATCGACGGCTCGGCGCGTCCGTCGCTTGGTGTGTGCAAGCCGCCGATCCATTTGTCGGCACTGCCGGGCAGGCGCTCGGCGATCTCGGCCGGCGTCAGGATTGTAGAGTGAACCTGCTGTTCGCGCGCCATCGCCGCCCAGCGCTCCCAACTAGCGAGCTCGTCCTTGCTCTTGGTCAGGAACAGCACGCCGGTGCGGCGGAAGCCGGCATCGACACCGGCGTCGTTCTGCATGTCGTCCCACAGCCGCAGTGCCTCGCGGGCGAGCGGGATCTCCTCGCGCGCGCGGCCCTGCTGGCGGCACCAGCCCCAATTGCGGCTCGACTGCTCGCCGCCGACATGGCCCTTCTCGACCAGCGCGACGGAATGGCCCTTCTTCGCCAGATGATAGGCCGCGGAAACGCCGATAACGCCGCCGCCGATGACGACGACGTCAACCTGCGCCGGCAGGCGCTCGTCGCTGGTTATACGGTTGAGCGGCGGGGACATGGGACACTCCTGGTATTCAGTTCGATCGAAGCGAGGCGGCTCGTCATGGGATGTTCATTCGCGGATCGAGCGCATCGCGCAGGCCATCGCCGAGGAAGTTGAAGCTGGTCACCGCAAGCGTAATGGCAAGGCCCGGCGCGATCGCCAGCCACGGCGCGCTGGTGAGATAGATCTGGGCGTTGTTGAGCATGTTGCCCCAGCTCGCGGCGGGCGGCTGGATGCCGTAGCCGAGATAGCTGACATAGGATTCGAGCAGGATCGCCTTGGCGACGTTCAGCGTCGCCGCCACCACGATCGGCGCCATCGCATTGGGCACGAGCTCGCGGAACATGATCCGCAGGTTCGACGAGCCGAAGGCGAGAGCTGCGACTGCGAATTCACGCTCCCGCAGCGAGCGCACCTGGGCTTCGACGACGCGGGCGACGCCCATCCAGGCGGTGGCCGCAATCAGCACGGTGGTGGTGACGAGGCCCGGCTCGGTGAGTGCCGCGAGCGCGAGCAGGAGAAAAATCGTCGGGAAGCACAGCACCGCATCGACAAGCCGCATCAGCACCGCGCCAACGACGCCGCCATAGAAGCCGGCGAAGGCACCGACGACGATGCCGACCGCCATCGCGATCACCATCGCGACGATGCCGATCGAGAGCGACACGCGCCCGCCCATCATCAGCCGTGCCAGCACGTCGCGGCCGAGCTCGTCCGTGCCAAGGATATGCGCGCCGGAAAACGGCGGCGCGAACCGCTTCATGATGTCGATATAGGTGTCGTCGAACGGCAGCAGATAAGGACCGAGCGCCGAACCGAGAACGAGAACCAGAATGATCACGGCGCCGGCGAGCGCAAGCCGGTGACGGCGGAATCGCCGCCAGGCAGCCTGGCCGGGCGCGAGCTGATCGGTAGAGAGGGCCGCAGTCGTCATCGCCTAGCCCACCCGGATGCGCGGATCGACGACGGCATAAAAGATATCGGCCAGCAGCGAGCCGATCAGCACCATCGTCGCCGAAAACATCAGGATGCCCATCACCACCGGATAGTCGCGATAGCCGATGGAATCGAGGAACAGCCGGCCCATGCCGGGCCAGGTGAACACGGTCTCGGCAACCAGCGCGCCGCCGAGCAGCGTCGGAAACTGAAGGCCAGCAACGGTGATCATCGGCAGCAGCGCGTTGCGCAAGGCGTGCACGGTGAGGATGCGCCATTCCGGCATGCCCTTGGCCCGCGCTGTACGGATGTAATCCTGGTTGATGACCTCCAACATCGAGGAGCGCATGAAGCGGCCCCACATCGCGGTCTCGACCAGCGCCAGCACCAAAGCCGGTGCGATCAGATGATGCAGGAGGTCGAGCAGCGAGCCGTCGCCGACGGTCTCGCGGTTGCCGGCCGGCAGCCAGCCGAGCTTCACCGAGAACACATAGATCGTGACGAGCCCGAACCAGAAGGTCGGGATCGACAGCGCGATCATGGCGCCGACGGTTGCGAGCGTATCGAACAGCGAATAGCGGCGCAGCGCACCGAGCACGCCGATCCAACAGCCGAGCAGCACCGCAATGATCGTCGCCGTCGCCATCAGCTCCAGCGTGGCGCCGAGATGCGAAGAGATCACTGACAATACCGCCTCACCATCGCGATACGAGCGGCCCCAGTCGCCCCTCAGCATCCGGCCGAACCAGTCGAGATACTGGATCGGCAGCGGACGATCGAGGCCAAGCTGCTTGGTGACACGATCGAGGTCCTCCTGCGTCATCTGCGCGGAGGCCGCAAATTGCGAGAGCGGACCGCCAGGCGCCAGATGCAGGATGGCGAAACCGATCGCGGACACGATCACCAGCAACATGATCGCCTGCGCCAGGCGATTGATGACGTAACGCGCCATTTCAGGCTGGCCCGCGCACCGGACGCATCAGGCCCAATACCATTCGCGGATGTTCCAGCAGTTGATCGACATGTTGATGTTGGGGCGGAAACCCTGGAGCCCTTCCTTCACGCCTTCGGCGATGAAGCCCTGGAACAGCGGCAGGATGGCGAGGTCGTTGCGGATGAGTTTTTGCAGATCGCCATAGGTCGTCTTGCGCTGCGCGAGATCGAACTGCTTGGCGCCTTCGGCGAGAAGCCGATCCGCCTCCGGGCTGCGATACTGATAGGTGTTGTAGCCGCGGCCGCCCTTGGCAGGGGTAGCGCCGGAGCCGAACCGCGGCGTCACGTCGGGGTCGCTGCCCAGCATGAAGTTCACCCCCACGATCACCGAGTTGAATTTCGATTGCTGCCAGAAGTCGCCCCAGATCACAGCAGCCGGCATGTTGTTGACGCGCATCGCAGCACCAATTGCGCGCCAGTCCTGGATCAGGAGCTGCTGGGTCTGCTCGCGCACGGCGTTGCCTGACGTCGTCGAATTGGTGAATTCGAGCTTGACGCCGCCCTTCTCGCGCACGCCACCGGAGCCGCGGACCCATCCCGCCGCATCGAGCAGCGCGTTGGCCTTGGCAGGATCATATTTGTGCTGCGGCAGGCCCTGCTGGAACGACCAGGCCTGCTGCGGCACGAAGCTTTCGGTCAGCGTCGGCAGGCCGTAGTTCAGCGCATCGATGATCGCCTGCTTGTTGATCGCGAGATACAGCGCTTCGCGCACCGTGCGGTCGGCGAGCCCACCGAACTCCAGATTGGGCGCGATGTGCTCGACCGAGGACGTCGAGGAAACGAAGATCTTGCGCCCCTTCAACGTCTTCGCCTCCTGCACGAAGTTCGGCAGAATGCCTTGCAGGCCGGTGTAGTCAACCTGGCCGGTGCGGAACTGCGTGTAGAGAACGGTGAGGTCCGGGATGTATTTGAAGACCACGCGTTCGACGTAAGGCCCCTTGCCGTGGTAGCCGGTATGGGCATTCAACTGGATGTGGTCGCCCGGTACGCGCTCGCCCCAGCGGAACGGCCCAGTCCCGACCGGCGCGTTGTGGAACGGCGAGGCATTCGGATCGGACAGCTTCTCCAGGATGTGCTTTGGCACGATGAAAGTCAGCGCCCCCAGGATCGACATATAGGGCGAATAGGCAGCTTCCATCCGCCAATGAATCTCGTCGGGCGCGACGATCTTGATGTCCTTCACGAGGCTATGGCCGACGCGGCTGCGCGCGCGGAAATCGGGATTGTTGATCAGTTCGAGCGAGAACTTCACGTCGTCCGCCGTGAACGGCGTGCCGTCGTGCCACTTCACGTCGCTGCGCAGCTTGATCTTCCAGGTCAAACCGTCGGCCGACAGCCCGCCATTTTCGATCGTGGGGACTTCGCGGGCCAGGTCGGGAATGAAGTTGCCGTCGGGATCGATGTACCAGAGCGGCGAGAACACCTGCCACCAGATGCCCTGATCGACCTCGATCCCGGGCATCAGGGGGTGAAAGACGGTCGGCTCCTGCGACAGCGCCGCGATCACCTGCCCGCGCGGCTTGTCCGGCGGGTTGCCCGGGCGCTCGCTCTGCGCAAAGGCGGAGCCCGAAACAGTCCATCCCGCCGCCGCGCCGGCGCCGAGCTGGAAAAACTGGCGGCGATTCGGAATGCCGAGATGCGGTGCCCCCACGCCGAACTTGCCGGTGTCGTCTGCCATGACCACTCTCCGTTGTCGCATGCGGCACCGTCTCCCGCGCCCCGAGACCCCGGCAAAGGGACAGGAGTGGGCTTTAGTGCTTCTAAATTTTTCTACCAAAATTTCATCACGACTAAATACATCTGTCAATCACATTGCTAGAATGCGCGACCTTTTCACTCCGACTGAAGCCTCGGACCAATGCGGTCCGGCGGCGAGAGATGCATGGGAGAGCGACATGGATGGTCGCGGCGACACGAGCAGTCCGAAGGACGCCCCGACGATCGACAGCGACGATGCCGTCGACCAGCGCCTCGGCGAGACCGTGAGGCTGCTGCGCCAGCGCGCCGGCCTCTCGATCCAGGACGTCGCCAACCGCACCGGCCTCTCCAACGGCATGATCAGCCAGCTCGAACGCGCGCGCGCCATGCCGTCGATACGCACGCTGCGCCTGCTCAGCATCGCCCTCGACGTGCCTATCTCCTACTTCTTCGAAACCAGCGATCCCGCCGACGTGCAGCGCTATATCGTGCGCAAGAACAGCCGGCGCCTGCTGCGGCTCACCGCCAGCGGGGTCGTCAAGGAAGCGCTGACGCCGGCGGACAACGGCCAGCTCGAACTCTACGAGCTCACGCTCAATCCCGGCGCCTCGTCCGGCACCGACTTCTTGCAGCACACCGGCGAGAAGGCCGGCTACATCCTGTCGGGCAGCCTGCGGCTCTGGCTCGACAACCAGGCCCATCTGCTCGAGGCCGGCGACAGCTTTCGCTTTCCGAGCATCGTGCCGCACATGTTCGACAACCCGACCCAGCAGGTGGCGCGCGTGATCTGGGTCACGACACTGCGCCAGACCGACTCGCCTGCAAGTTGAAGCCCACGCCCCGCATTGCCGGAAATTGACCCTCGACGGGAACGCGTGGAGTCTGTAGCTCAACTGAAGCCGGACTCCTCGACAGGGCGGCCGGGACGGTCCGCGGCTGGCGTCTTTGGTGTGAGACCATGAAACTCAGGGGGCTAGTGACACTCGCGATGGCCGCGCAGGTCATCGTGACCGCCGCCGCCTTGCTAGCCTCCTATGCTCTAACCGGCACCGCCGGCCCGCGCGGGTTCGGCATGGCCCAGCTCGTCGCGGTCGTGGCAAGCGGTGTCGTCGCGGTGCTGCTCGCGCGTCTCTGCGCGCGCGCCATCGAGACGTCACAGGCGAAGCGCGCCGCGCAATCGGCCGATCCGGCGCAGGCCAGCGCGGATAGCACCCAGATGATGCAGGCCATCGTCAAGACCGCGCTCGATGCCTTCCTTCAGACCAGCGAAAACGGCGTCGTCTTGGAGTGGAGCGCTCAGGCCGAGGCCCTGACCGGATGGACACGACGGGAGGCCGTTGGCGCCGACGTCGTCGACCTCGTCGTCGCCGCGCCGCTGCGCGCGGGCTTCAGACAACGCATGATGCGGCTCGTGCCCGAATTGTCTGATACGCCGACCGGCATGCGCTTCGAGGTGACGTTGATCCACAGGAACGGCGATCGGATCCTGACCGAGGCTTCAAGCACGGCGCTGCGGCTGGGAGAGCGTTACGTCGTCAATACCTTCGTGAGAGACATCACCCAGAAGCGAGCCGCCGAGGAGCAGCTGGTCCAGGCCCAGAAAATGGAAGCGGTCGGCCAGCTCACCGGCGGCATCGCGCACGAATTCAATAACATGCTCACGGTGATCACGGGGACGATCGAGATCCTCGCGGATGCGGTGAAGGACAACCCGCCGCTTTCGACCATCACCAAGCTGATCAGCGAGGCGGCCGATCGCGGCGCTGCGCTGACATCGAGCCTGCTCTCCTTTGCGCGAAAGCAAGCGCTGCAGCCGGCCGAGATCGACGTCAACGAGCTCCTTGAAGAACTCGCAAAACTGCTGCTGGCGACCTTCGACAAGAACATCGAAATCGTGACGAAGCTCGATGGCAACGTCTGGCTGGCCCTCGTCGACCGCGGACAATTGAGCTCGGCGCTGCTCAACCTCGCAATCAATGCCCGCGACGCGATGTCCGATGGCGGCAGGCTCACGCTGACGACGCGCAACGTCGTGTTCGGCGTCGGCGAAGCCGTGGCGGTCGGAGCCGGCTATGCCGGCGACTATGTCGAGATCGAGATCGCCGACACCGGAACGGGCATTCCGCAAGCGATACTCGAGCGGATCTTCGATCCCTTCTTCTCCACGAAGGAGGTCGGCAAGGGCACAGGTCTCGGGCTCAGCATGGTGTTCGGTTTCGTCAAGCAGTCCGGCGGCGGCATCAAGGTCGATTCGGCGGAAGGCCGCGGCACGAGCTTCACGATCTACTTGCCGAAAGCCGAGACCAGCGCGCTTCGCCCGACAGGCTATGACGATCGCAGGGTCGTGGGCGGGGCGGAAACCATCCTCTGCGTCGAGGACGATCGCGATGTCCGCCAATACGTCACGGTCCAGCTCGAGAGCCTCGGCTACAAGGTCATCCCCGCCGCCAACGCGACCGAAGCGCTCGCCATCGCAGCCGAAGGTGCGCCGTTCGATCTGCTCTTCACCGACATCGTGATGGCCGGCGGCATCAACGGGCGGGAGCTTGCCGAGCAGATGGTAGCTGCGCGGCCCTCGCTGCGGGTCCTGTTCACGTCGGGCTATGCCTATGACTCGCTCCACGCGCAGGGACGCGCCACAATGGGCGCGCCGCTGCTGACAAAACCCTACCGCAAGGCGGAGCTCGCGCGCATGCTGCGCCGCTCCCTCGACACCGCCGTCGATTCCGCAGGCGACCCGATCCCGACGCCCTATTCGGTGCAGGCCGATGTCGCGGGATTCCTACGCAAGCAGGCGACGGATCGCGACGGGCGCTAGCGCAGGCAAAGGCCGGTTTCGCGGATGGACAGCGCGCGACGCCTGCGCAAAACTCCGACACAGTTGGAATCCCATTGGAGGCGAGCCATGACTGCACTCGAAAAAGGCATTACCGCGAACGGCACAGGCTTTGGCGGCAAGAGCTGGAATATCCTGGGCCAGGTCTACTTCCCGAAGGCCATCACCGACTCCACCTTCGCGTTCGAGACCAACAGCGAGCCCGGCCCGTTCGTGCCGGTGCACATCCATCCGGCCCAGGACGAGTTCATCCTGGTGCAGGAAGGCGTGCTCGATCTCAAGCTCGACGGCCAGTGGGTGAAGGCTCATGCCGGCGACCTCGTCCGCATGCCGCGCGGCATCCCGCACGGCTATTTCAACAAGTCCGACAAGCCGTGCCGCGCGCTGTTCTGGGTCTCGCCGATGCAGAAGCTGGAGGCACTGTTCAACCAGCTCCATAATCTAACCGACCCAGCCGAGGTTGTGCGCATCTCGGCCATGCATGAGGTCGACTTCCTGCCGCCCGAAGCCAACGACTAGGCGGCCGGCCTTCTGTGCCGCGGTGCTGCGGCGGCGGGATGGGATTTCATCTCGCCAGCCTTCCCATCTGATGCTTACGATCCCCTGACAACGAATCGCAGGGGAACCGGCTATGCGTGCACGACGTCTTGCCACCGCAGCCATCGCGGCGTTTGCGCTGATCCTCACGACATTCGCCGCGAGCCAGGCGCAAACGTCCACGACAAAGCAATCGGATGCGCTTGCCGCCTATGATCGCGCGCTCGGCGACTTCAAATCGATTCTTGCCGAGCGGCGCGGCCAGATCGAGGCAAAGCAGCCGCTGCCGAACCTGCCGGGCCAGGCCATCTACCTCGCTCGGGTCGCGGTGATCAGCAGCTACAAGGATCTCACGGATGCCATGCCGTCGAGGATCGGCCGACCCAACAAGTTCGAAATTCCTCCAGCCTATTTCGATGCCGACATCGAACCGCTGATCGACGAATACGGAGGGCTGTTCGACCTCATGGAGGCGCCGCCTGCCGGCGCGCAAGCCTCGGCGACACCGTTCAAGGACGTCGTCGATCTCGCCGTTGCGATCGCGCGCGCCAAGGGGCTTGCGCCGGTTCATGCCGAAGCGGCGGGCCGGATCAGCCTCGGGCTGTTCTTCGCGGAGACCAACGGCAAGCAGAATGTCCGCAACGGGCGCTCGAACACTTATATGGGCAGCTTGCAAACCGGCCCGTCCGAAGACCGGAACGGGCGCAGGAAATGGGAGGCCATCAAGCCCGAGATCGCGACGGCCGATCCCGAACTGAATGCGCGCGACGACAAGGAAGAGGCGCGGGCTCGCGGCGCCGATCACCGCTTCAATCACTGGACCGCGGTGCGCGACGGCCTCATGAATGCGCATGCGGATCTGTTCCGGGAGATCCCCGTGATCGTGAAGACATTGCCCGACCCGATCGACCAGATGAAATTGTTCGAGCTGATTCAGATCGTTCCCACCCCGACGCGGTCCGCACTCAAGTCAGGCAATCTGCTCGACTACAGGGTCTCCAATCCCACGATCATGAAGCATCTGCGCAACAACAGCATCTTCGCCTTCGGACAGGCCGACCGGGCGAGGACGTCGGCAAGCTTCCGCGAAATTCTCGCTGCGATGTGGCTGTTCAATCGGAAGTTCGAGCGCGCGATGGCGAAATACGCGGAGATCAGGGCCCGCTGAGGGATCGGTTGCGCCGACCACTGGATGTCATGGGTTTCATATCCCACATCCTCTGCGCCCCGATGGGGATGTCATCAACAGCACCAACGCGGCCGCCGCCCGCTTCGTCCGCATCGAGCCCCCTAGTTCTCCGGCTGGTAGCCGTCCGTCAGCGTCTTCAGGAACGCGATGATGTCGGCTTCGTCCTGCTCCGTCATCGCCGGCTTGTCGCCGAGGTGACGATCGAAAGGCGGATCGCTGACGTCGATATTGGCGTGATATTTCGCCGGCAAGTCATCGTATTTCTGCACCGTGCCGTCCGCGGCGCGCGCTAAAACCTTTTCCGGGTCGGTGTCGCGGAAATTGTAGAAATCGAGCACCTGCTCGAGACTGCGGAAGACGCCGTTGTGGAAGAACGCGCGGCGCATTGCAGTGTTGCGCAGCGTCGGCGTCAGGAACATGCCGCAATATTGCGTCTGCTCGGGAATGTCGGTGCGGTGCGGACCGCAGACACCGAGATCGAAATGATCAGGATCGCGATTGCCGGCGAGCGCGGTATTGCGCGGCGCACCGAGCGCCTCGTATTGATGATCGGTGAACAACGGCGGCAGCCCGTCACGGGTCGGCGCCGACGTGTGGCAGCCGGCGCAATTGGCCTTGTCGGGATCGTTGAACAATTGCAGGCCGCGCAGCTCGCTCTCGCTGAGCCACGCCTTGCCCTCGAGCCAGTAATCGTACTTGCTGGTGTAGGGATGGAAGCTTGGCTCTTCCACCTGATAGCGCGCGACGGCGAACATTGCCTCCGCGATCAGCAGCCGCTGGTTGTCGAGGACGCGGCCGCCGAACAGCTCGACGAAGCGCTGGACGTAAGGCGCGCGGCGCAGCTTGTCCGCGACGATCTCGGCGCTGCCGCCGTCCATCTCGTTGGGGTCGAGCAGCGGGAACAGCGCCTGGTCCTGCAGCGTATCGGCGCGGCCGTCCCAGAACAGGCCTCCCTGCGGCACGATGTTCGCAGCGGACGCCGCGGTGCCGCCCGCGGTTTTTGTGGTACGTGCGGTCTGCTGGCCGAGCGCGGCCATCTGCGCGAGGTCGATGATGTTGTCGTCGTCGCCCTTGTCGGGGCCGATGCTGAAATTCGGGTGGCGATCGAGATAGGTCAGCGACGGCACCGCGCGTGCGCCTTGCCGCGACAGGGTCGCGCCACCGAGCATGACCGGTCCGTCGTTGGGCGGGCCGTAGGCGTGATCCGGACTGTGGCAGGACGCGCAGGACAGCGCGCCGGACGAAGACAGTGAGACGTCATAGAAGATCTCCTTGCCGAGCTGCGCCATCGCGGACAACGGAGCGACTGGCGGACGCATGAGACGAACCGGGTTCGGGTTCGCACCCGCCGGGTTCACTTGCGCAAATCCTTTCGTCTCGACGGCAAAGACGGCGCCGGCCAGACAAAGCAGGCCGGCGCCGAGAAGCCACTTGGTGCGGCTGTTCATATGACCAGACGTCCTAGCTAGTGATGGTGATGCTCGTCCGGCGGGCTGACGATGACCGTGCCGGCGGTGGGATCGAGGAACAGCGCGTCCATCCGGAAGTCGTGGCTATGGTCCTGATCGAAGTCGAACAGGTCCATGATCGATCCGGCGCTGGCGTCGAACGAGCCGCCGCCGAGACGCTGGCCGCGCAGCCAGTTATCCTCGATGAACCGCACCACGGATGCCTGCGAGATGTAGGTGTGGCTGACGAAGTTCGTCTTGGCGTAGGGCGAGACCACGATGAAGGGAACGCGCGTGCCCGGACCGCAGCGGCCATTCACCGGCTTGCCGCTGAGGCCCTTCGGCGCCGGCTGCTTCTGTGGACCGAGGCCGCACAGGCCGGGACCGTTGACCTGATCAGCGGTCGGATCATAGGAGGCGCTCTTCGGCGCAACGTACTGATGATCGTACCAGCCGTCGGAGTCGTCATAGCTGATGATGACGGCGGTCTCGCGCCACTCCGGCTGCTTCTGGAGGAAGTTGATCAGCTCGACGTTGCCGACCTGCTCGTCGAGCGGATCGGAGTTGCCGGCATGACCGTCCTGGAACGCAGGCATCTTGATATAGGAGACGGCCGGGAAATTGCCGGCCTTCACCGCGGCGTAGAAGTCCTCGAGATCGTAGCCGTGATTGGCGGGATCGAGCTTGCCGTCCATCGCGTAGGTATGGCCGACCGCGTGGACCGAACTCGGCCGCGCATGGGTCGGGTTGGCGGTCGACTTGTAGTACTGGAACCAGGCGTGGTGCGGGATGTAGTCCACGATGGTGCCGTTGACGTTGCTGGAGAACGTGCTGCGGGCGCAGCCGGTGGTGCCGTTGGCGTTCTTGAGCGTCGGGTCGAAGCCGCCCATGAAGCTGCCCCAGCTGATGTGCTCGGCGTTGAGCAGGTCGCCGATGTTCTTGCCGTCCATCAGGATCGTGCTCGTCTTGCTCGAGCACGAATCGTTGCCCGGATCGGTGTCGCCGATCAGCGTCAGGCCGCCCTGGCCGTCGGCCACCGACGCCGACGTGCCGACGATGTTTTGCACGCCGTTGGTCTGCCCGGAGATCATTTCGAGCATGCCGGGCGTCGACGGACCAAACGTATCAGTCCAGTGATTGTCGCTCATGGCGAAGTGCTGGGCGTAGTTCCAGAAGGCGGTGACGGTGTTGCCGTCGAAATAGCCCATCACCTGCCCGTTGGTGCCGAACGCGCCGGCGCCACCAGCGGTGCCGCGGCCGGTGAATTTCGGGAACAGGTCTTCCTTGCCGTTGTCGACGGCCTGCTGCTCGGGCGTGTAGGCGTGGTTCTGCGAACGCGTATTGGCTTGGGTGCGGTCGAGACGGAACGGATCCGTCGCACCGGTGCCGTTGGCCGGACCGCCGTTCGGATTGTTGACGAGCAGGTTGGCGTTGGCGAGGTTGTTCACCTTCGGCGTACGCGGTTTCGGCACGAACGGAATCGAGCCCGATGGATTGGCCGCGTTCGGATAGGTCGCAAAGTAATGATCGAACGAGCGGTTCTCGTTGAAGATGATCACGAGATGCTTGATCGGCGTCTCGGTGTGGATGTCATGCGGATGACGGTGATGGTCGAGATCGTGATCGTGATCACGGTCCCGGCCGAAATCGTCCGCGAGCACCGGAATGCTGCACGCAAGTGCCGTCGCGGCCGCGAAAAACGCGACCGTCGCAAGAAGTTTTGATTTCATCTTTTTTGCCCCAAAGGAATGACGCCGACGTCGGGGACCTTAGCGATCACGGGTGACAAAGCCGTGTCAGTTTGACGCACGAGACACTTTGCGCGGTGGTTCAGACAAAGTTTTTCACAACGCGCGACCGCGGATCCCGTCACCACATCACGGAATGGCAGGCACAGAGCTGGGAAAGGTTGTCAAAGCGTCTTGGTGAAATGGTAGCGACGAATGCCGCCGCCTACGGTCTTATTGCTGGTGGCATCGGCAATCTCTTCGCGTACGCTTTGGTATCCCGCGTTTCGATACAGTGCCAGCGCGTCGTTCTGAAGCTCCGACGTACTCAGCTGCAGTCGCAGCCGATTGCGCCGGCGGCACTCATTCTCCGCGAACGCCAGCATGTTCCGCGCAATTCCCCGGCGGCGCAAGCCGGGAGCGACATACATACGCCGCAACTCCATCGCGTGCTCGCCCGAGGCCTCCAGACCGAACATGCCGGCGATCTCGTCGCCATCGACAGCGACCCAGAAACCGCCGTTCCGGCTCGAATAATAATCGGCAAGCTGATCGATCTCCTCGGCGAGGGAGCGGGCAATGTAGCTTTCAAATTCCTCCGCCATGTGCGCGGGCGCCAACAGACGATTCACCCGGATGAACAGCTCGCGCACGGCGGCTGCATCGGGCGGCGAGAAGGCGCGGATTTCAATCTCTCTCACGGAGTCGCCTGCCCTACTCCGTCCGGATCGGCGTGTCCTTCAGGCCATTATTGTCATAGGCCTTGCGCAGCGTGCCGTTCGTCACCGCCTCGTTCATGAACCTGGTGACGAAGGTCAACGCCTGGGGATGACCCAGCGGCACGGCGACTGCCGTGACGGTCTTCTTGAAGGTCTCGTCCAGCACCCGCGTGCCCGGAATCTTCTGCGCCATCTTGTTGAGCTGGTCGCGCGACAGTGCGAAGGCGTCGATCTCGCCGCTCTTCAGGAGGCCGAAGATCTCGTCATAGGTCTGATAGCCCGTGACTTTCGCATTCTTCAGATGCGCGATCGCGCCGCGCATGGTGGTCGTGGCGTTGACGGCCGCGACCTTGATGCCGGGCTGGTCGAGCGTCGCGAAATTGGTGACGGCGGAGCCGGGCTTGACGATGTAGGTGGCGTCCGCGACCTCGTAGATCGGGCCGAACATCATCTTGGCCTCGCGCTCGGGATCCTTGGGCAGCCAGGTGACGTCCCAAGCACCTTTTTCAAGAGTGCCTTTCGACGCCGCGTCGGTGATCTGCCCGGAATTCTGGTGCACGACATATTCAACGGGGACGCCGAGCTGGGCGGCCATCTCCCTGCCGAGGTCGACCGGCACGCCGGCATAACCGGCTTCCGTCTTGGTCGACCAGAACGCGCCGCCCGCCGGGCTGATCGCGATCGCGACCCGCAGCTTGCCGGTCGGCGCGATGTCGTCCTTCAGGCCATCGGCTAGCGCGGGCATGGCAACCGCCGCTGCGAGAACGAGGCCGACAAGGGCCGATCGGAGTGGCGTTGGCATGTCATTCTCTCCTCACCGTTTCTTCTTTTCTCATCTGCTTCATTCCGCCAGCCTCGCGCCCGTCGCGCGGCCTTTGACACAATTCTGATCGATCATGCGCTCGGTGAAAAGCGATTTGTCATGACAAACTTGTCAAAGGCCACGCCGCCGTTTGCAGTGCAAGGCCTGTGACTGCCATGGCTATGGTGTTCCACGGCGGGTCATTTGTTGCTAGCCTGCCGCTCCGACAGACAGCTATCGGGGGCCATCGAATGACCTGCGCGAATCTCGCTCGTCCCGCACATCGCAATGGAGAGTGGAGACATATCGGGCGGGCACTGGCCGCCGTAGCGGCCGTGGCCGTACTCGCCGGCTGCGAGGACAAGAACACGTTCGTGGCGCCGCCGCCGCCCAAGGTGGACGTCGCCACGCCGGTGCAGCGCGCGGTGACGCGCTATGTCGAGGCCACCGGCAACACGGCGCCGATCAAGAGCGTCGATCTCGTGGCGCGCGTGCAAGGCTTCCTGCAATCGATCGACTACACGGACGGCACTTTCGTCAAGCAGGGCACCCAGGTTTTCACGATCGAGCCCGAGACCTACAAGCTCAAGCTCGAGCAGGCGCAGGCCGCCGAGGTCGGCGCGCAGGCCACGCTCAAGCAGGCCGAAGCCGACTTCAAGCGGCAGGTCGACCTCGTGCAGCGCCAGGCGGTTTCGCAGGCCACCCTCGACACCTCGACGTCGACCCGCGACAACGCCCAGGCCAATCTTCAGCAGGCCCAGGCCAGCACCAGGCTTGCCGAGATCAATTACGGCTACACCAAGGTGAGCGCGCCGTTCGACGGCATCGTCAGCGCGCACATGGTCTCGATCGGCGAGCTGGTCGGCGTCGCCTCCCCGACCCAGCTCGCATCCATCGTTGCGATGGACCCGATCTTTGTGAACTTCACCGTCAACGAGCAGGACGTGCTGCGCATTCGCGCCGAGGCGGCTCGGCGGGGCCTTACGCCTACCGACCTCAAACACTTCCCGCTCCAAGTCGGCCTGCAGACCGAGTCTGGCTATCCGCATGAAGGCCACCTCGATTACGTCGCGCCCACCATCAACCAGTCGACCGGAACGCTCGCTGTGCGCGGTCTGGTGCCAAATGACAAGCGGGTGCTGCTGCCCGGCTATTTCGTCCGCGTCCGCGTTCCCTTCGACCAGGAGAAGGCGGCGCTGCTCGTTCCCGACACCGCGCTCGGCAGCGACCAGGGCGGCCGCTATCTGCTGGTGGTCGGCGGCGACAACACGGTCGAACAGCGCAAGGTGCAGATCGGCCCCGTCGACAACGGCCTGCGCGTGATCGAGAACGGCCTGAAGCCGGACGACCGCGTCGTGATCGCGGGACTGCTGCGGGTGATCCCGGGCCAGAAGATCGACCCTCAACTGACGAAGATCGAGCAGCCGCAGGCGTCTGCCAAGTAGGAGCCGCCGGCCATGATCTCAAAATTCTTCATCGAGCGGCCGGTCCTCTCGAACGTCATCGCGCTTTTGATGATCCTGATCGGCGGGGTAGCGCTGTTCAATCTCGCGATCGCGCAATACCCGGACGTGGTGCCGCCGACGGTACAGGTCACCACGCGCTATCCCGGCGCCAGCGCCAAGACCGTGATCGACACCGTGGCGCTGCCGATCGAGCAGCAGGTCAACGGCGTCGAGGACATGCTCTACATGCAGTCCTACAGCGGCTCAGACGGCACCTACACGCTGACCGTGACCTTCAAGATCGGCACCGACCTCAACTTCGCGCAGGTACTGGTGCAGAACCGCGTCTCCAGCGCGTTGTCGCAACTGCCGGCTTCTGTGCAGAACCAGGGCGTCACCGTGCAGAAGCGATCGACCTCGATCCTGCTGTTCGTGGCGCTGACCTCGCCGGACTCCAGGTTCGACAGCCTGTACTTAAGCAACTACGCCACCATCAACCTCCGCGACGAGCTGTCCCGCCTGCCCGGCGTCGGCAACGTTACGGTGTTCGGCGCCGGACAATATTCGATGCGGGTGTGGCTCGATCCGAACAAGCTCCAGGCCCGCGGACTGGTGCCGCAGGACGTCATCCAGGCGATCCAACAGCAGAGCCAGCAGGTCTCGGCCGGCCAGGTTGGCGCACCACCGACGCCGCCGGGACAGGCATTCCAGTACACGCTCAACGTCAACGGAAGGCTGGACGATACCAGCCAGTTCGAGACCATCATCGTCAAGACCGGCACCAGCGGCGACGTCACGCGCGTGCGCGACGTCGGCTGGGTCGAATTGGGCGCGCAAACCTACAGCCAGATCTTCTCACTCAACAAGCAGCCCGCCACGGGCATCGGCGTATTCCAGTCGCCCGGTGCCAACGCGCTCCAGGTCGAGCAGGCCGTCGAGAAGAAAATGGCGGAGCTCGCCAAGCGATTCCCGGAAGGCATCAAATACGACACGCCGTTCGACACCACGAAGTTCGTGCAGGCCTCGGTGCACGAGGTCTACATGACCCTGATCGAAGCCGGCCTGCTCGTGCTGGTCGTGATCCTGGTGTTCCTCCAGGACTGGCGCGCGATGCTGGTGCCGGCGACGACCGTGCCGGTGACCATCATCGGTGCCTTCGCCGCGATGGCGGCGCTCGGCTTCACCATCAACATGTCGACGCTGTTTGCGATTGTGCTCGCGATCGGCATCGTCGTCGACGACGCCATCGTCGTGGTCGAAGGCGCGTCGCACAATATCGAGCAGGGCATGAACGGCCACGACGCCGCAATCAAGGCAATGGACCAGCTGTTCGCGCCGATCGTCGGCATCACGCTGGTGCTGATCTCGGTGTTCTTGCCGGCGTCGTTCCTCGCGGGTCTCACGGGCCGCATCTATTCGCAATTCGCGCTGGTGATCGCGGCGACCGCGCTGCTCAGCGCCATCAACGCGGCGACGCTGAAGCCGACGCAATGCGCGCTCTGGCTGCGGCCGACGGTGCCGCCGGAGCAGCGCAATTTCTTCTACCGCGGTTTCAACGCGGTCTATAACCGCGTCGAGCGCGGCTACATCCGGCTGATCGGCTTCCTGGTCGGGCATGCCACGGTATCGGTCGCGGTTGCGCTGGTCCTGATCGGGATCGGCGGGTACGGCCTGTCGCGGGTACCGACCGGATTCCTGCCGATCGAGGACCAGGGCTATCTGATCGCCGCCGTGCAGCTGCCCGACGGCGCCTCGCTCGAGCGAACCCAGAAGGTGCTTGATCGGGCGAGCGAGCTCATCAAGGAGACGCCGGGCGTCCAGCAGGTCATCACCATCGCCGGCATCTCCGCACTCGACAGCAGCGCGAGCCTTGCCAATGCCGGCGTCGCTTACATCATCCTGAAGGATTGGGATGCGCGCGGCAAAGGCGAGGATTTGCGCTCGCTGGTGTATGGCTTGAACGACAAGGTCGCGACCATCATGGAGGCGCGCACGCTGGTGCTGCCGCCGCCACCGATCCAGGGCATCGGCAACGCGGCCGGCTTCTCGATGCAGGTCGAGCTGCGTGACGGCAACAGCGATTTCGCAAAACTCCAGGCCATCACCGGCGCGATGGTCAGCAACGCCCAGAGCCAGAGCGCGCTGCAGCGCGTCTCGTCCTCGTTCCGTTCTTCTGTGCCGCAGTTCAACGTCGAGATCGACCGCATCAAGATCCAGACCCTGCACGTGACGACGGATCAGGTGTTCGCGGCGCTATCGACCTATCTCGGCTCGTCCTACGTCAACCAGTTCAACAAGTTCGGCCGCGTGTTCCAGGTCTATACCCAGGCCGATCCGTCGTTCCGCGTCACCGAACGCGACATAGCCAACATGATGGTGCGCAACCAGAACGGCGACATGATCCCGATCGGCACCGTCGCCACGATCACGCCGGTCACCGGCCCGTCGCTGATCAGCCTCTACAATCTCTATCCATCCTCGACCATCGTCGGCCTGCCGGCGCAGAGCTATTCGTCCGGCCAGTCGCTGCAACTGATGGAAGAGATCGCCGACAAGACGCTGCCGCCGGGCACCGGCTTTGAATGGACCGCGATGTCCTACCAGGAGAAGGCCATCTCCAACCAGATCTACTGGGTGTTCGGGCTCGCCATGCTGCTGGTCTATCTCGTCCTCGCCGGCCAGTACGAAAGCTGGTACGCGCCGATCTCGGTGATCCTCGCGGTGCCGCTGTCGCTGATCGGGCCGATGCTGATCCTCAACGCCTTGAAGATCGATAACAACCTCTATTGCCAGATCGGCCTGATCCTCTTGATCGCGCTGTCGGCAAAGAACGCCATCCTGATCGTGGAGGTCGGGCTCGAGCTGCACGGCCGCGACGGCAAGCCGGTGCTGGAATCCGCGATCCAGGCGGCGCGTGCGCGCTTCCGCCCGATCCTGATGACCTCGTTCGCCTTCATCCTCGGCGTGGTGCCGCTGGTGATCGCGACCGGCGCCGGTGCCAGCGCGCGCAAGTCGATCGGCATCACGGTATTCTCGGGCATGCTGGCCTCGACCTGCCTCGCCGTGCTGTTCGTGCCGGCCTTCTTCGTGGTGGTGCAGCGCTTCGAGAACTGGCGTTCGTCGAAGAAGGCGGCGCCGACGGCGCAGCCGGCCGCCGAGGTGAAGTCCTAGGCCTTCTCCGCGGGCGCCCGGTGCGCCTCGCCGCTCGACACCAAAAGCACCGACACCTTCGACTGCCTGATCACGGCATCGGCGACGCCGCCGAAGGAGAGGTGATCGGCCTGGATACGATCGACACCCATCACCACGAGATCGACATCGGTGGTGTCGATCTCGCGCAGGATCGCCGCCTCTGGCGCCCGGTTCACTCGCAGTGTCGTCGTGATGTCGACCTCGTAGCGGGCGGCAAGATCGCTGGTATCCTTCAGAATGCCCTCCTCCTGGCTCGGGCCACGTGAGGCGCCGCGCTGCGCGCCCTTGTCCCTCGTCGTCGCCACATAGATCACGCGGAGCGAGCCTGATCCGGACTGCGCTAGCGCCACCGCGACCTCGGCGCCGCGCTTGGAGACGCCGCTGCCAGAGACCGGTACGAGGATCTTGAGCGCGTCAGGCACGGGCTGCTTTAGATGCCTGCCCTTGGCCGCCACGATCGCAAGCGGCCCCTCGAACTCCGCTGCAATGTCTTCGATCTTTTTGTCGAAACGATCCTTGGTCGCGGTGACCTTGTCGATGCCGACGACCAGGAGATCAAAGCCCTTCTTTGCCTCTTCCCCGATTGCATCGCCGAGCCCGGACTTACGGACTCGCGTGCTGACATCGACGCTGCCGGTGTCCCCGGCGCCATTGATCGACACCGCTTCAGCCGCCTTCTTCACCGCGGCCTCGTGGCTTTCGTCCTCGTCGCGGCCCCTCTCCTGTTCCGTCGCGCGCCGGCCGATATGCAGCACCGTGATCGGCAGGCCGCGCATGCCGGCGATCAGGCCGGCGATATGCGCGGCGAAGGAGGCATTGACGCTCTCGTCCACCGCCAGCAAGGGACGCTCGAGATTGGCGACAAAGCCGCGCTTTTCGAATTCTTCTCGCTCCAGCCGCTCCTTCTCCTCCTTGTTCATCGGCAGTTTTGCCAGCGCCGCGCGCAGCATCGGCGGCATCGCCATCGTGGTCACGATCGCCATGGTCACGATCATCGTGAACAGGTTCTGGCTGAGCACGCCGACCGAGAGGCCGATGGTCGCGATGATCACCTCGGTCGAGCCGCGCGCATTCATCCCGCTCGCGAGCGCCAGCGACTCCCGATAATTCAGGCCGCCGACGGTGCCACCGACGAAGGCGCCGCCGAACTTCCCGACGCTGGCGATCACGACGAGCAGGCCGGTGAGCATCAGTAGATTGGGATCGCGGAGTACCGAGAGATCGGCGCTAAACCCGGCAAGTCCGAAGAACACCGGCATGAAGAAGCTCGAGATCAGCCCGCGCAGGCGTTCGTCGATCTGCCGGGTCAGGATCGGGGACTCGCCGACCAAAATGCCCGCAACGAAAGCACCCAGCACGGTGTGAACGCCGATCAGATGCGTGATCAGCGCCATGCCGCTCATCAGCAGCAGGATCACAGTGATGACGGGCGCGGTGCTGACGAGGTTGTCATTGGCCCAGCGGATGAGTTGAAACACCAGCCGGCGGCCGATGGTGAAGCTGACCGCCAGGAAGGTGAGTGTGCCCAGCACGGCTTTCGCGACCGAGACGACATCGAGCGTGCCGTGCGAGGCGAGACTGAAGATCACCGCGATGATGATCCAGCCGATGGTGTCGTCGATGACGGCGGTCGCGACGATGATCTGCCCGACATTGCGACGCATGAAATTCATCTCGCGCACGACCACCGCGACGATCTTCACCGACGAGATCGACAACGCGGTTCCCATGAACAGCGAGGCGACAAGCCGCTGCTGCGGATCGGGCAAGAGCGCGTCGGGGAGAAACTCGCCGAGCGCGAAGCCGCAGGCGAAGGGCACGAGGATGCCGGTAATCGAGATCGCGATCGCGGCCTTGCCTACCCTTCGGACCAGCTTGAGGTCGGTTTCCATCCCGGTCAGCAGCAACAACAGCAGAATGCCGAATTGCGCGATACCGTCGATCATCGCCTTCTGCTCGGGCGTCTTCGGGAACACCGCTTGTTGCGCCTCCGGCCAGAGCCAGCCGAACAGCGACGGCCCGAGCAGGATGCCGGCGAGCAGCTCGCCGATCACCGAGGGCTGGCCGATTCGCTGCATGATCTCGCCGAGACCGCGGCCGACGCCGATCAGCAGCACGATCTGCGCCACCAGGAGGAATTCGGACGGACCGGCCGATTTGCCGCCCTCGGCACTGGCCGCAATGGTCGTAAGGACAAGTGCCGCGGGGGCAAGGCCAACCGGTCGGAGCAGGCTCCACTGCATGCGGGTGTCTTTTCCCCTCTAAGTCGCCCGGCAAGGTGCCGGCAGCGACAGGGGAGAACCCGCGGGAGACGGAGGGAGTTCCCATTTCCGGCGCCGGGGTTAGGGGCGCTTCAAAAAAAACTCGAAAACAACCCCATGCAAAGTAGAACGGCGCTGGCAGCGTTGGAGTTTTAAGCCGCTCCGACGTTTGACTCGTCGGGCAAAACACCGGCAAAATTGCATCATGGGCAGACACTACGCGACGTACCGCCACATCCCCCGTCATTTGCGAGCTTTTCCGTCCTAGCGTAGCGAAGGCTGGGGATCAGCCGCTGTGCATGCAGCGGAGGCGGTCGTGCGATCGGACCGAGCCTTCAACCGAGCGACGATGCATCGGCCTCGCCGCTCCGCTAATGGGATGGTCCGGCCGTGCTCCGGCCCTGCCAGCACGACAAGCTGGCAAGGGGCGCCCAAGACAGGAGCACGCCATGTCTCAGAAACTCAGCTCAGCGATCGCCGTGATAGGCATCGATATCGGCAAGAACTCGTTCCACATCGTGGGCCACGATCAGCGCGGCGCAATCGTGCTGCGGCAGAAGTGGTCACGCGGCCAGGTAGAAGCACGGCTCGCCAACCTGCCAGCGTGCTTAATCGGTATGGAGGCCTGCGTCGGCGCGCATCATCTCAGTCGCAAGCTCCAAATGCTCGACCACGACGCCCGTCTGATGCCCGCGAAATACGTGCGCCCCTATTCGAAGGGACAGAAGAATGACTTCCGTGATGCGGAAGCCATCGCCGAGGCTGTCCAACGCCCGACCATGAAGTTCGTCGCGACCAAGACCGCCGACCAGCTCGACCTGCAGGCGCTGCACCGCGTGCGCGAGCGATTGGTCGGCCAGCGTACCGGCGTCATCAATCAGATCCGTGCGTTCCTGCTGGAGCGGGGCATCGCCGTGCGGCAAGGCCTGCGTTCGCTGCGGTCCGAGTTGCCGGGTATTCTCGCGACGCGCACCGATGTCCTCGCGCCTCGCATGTTGCGCATCATCGAGGACCTGGCAGGAGACTGGCGCCGACTGGACGCGCGCATTGAGGACCTCTCCAGCGAGATCGAAGCATTGGCTCGTCAAGACAAAGGCTGCGAGCGACTGATGACGGTCCCGGGCATCGGCCCGATCATCTCGAGCGCGATGGTAGCCGCGATCGGCACTGGAGACGTGTTCTCGAAAGGCCGCGACTTCGGCGCCTGGCTTGGACTGGTGCCGAAGCAGATATCGACAGGCGACCGCACGATCCTCGGCAAGATATCAAGGCGCGGCAATCGCTACCTGCGCGTTCTGTTCGTGCAAGCCGCGTGGGTTGTGCTGGTCAAGGTCAAGTGTTGGGAGCGCTATGGCCTCAAATCTTGGATCGAAGCCGCCAAGAAACGATTGCACCACAACGTGCTGGCGATTGCGCTCGCCAACAAGCTCGCCCGCATCGCCTGGGCGGTTCTCAACAAGGGGCGCGCCTTCGAGTGCGTCAAGACAGATGAGGTGGCGTCCCGACCTGCTTGATCCTCGCGCCGTGCTCGGGGCCGTCAAGGCGCAGCCTGGCAGCGGTCGAGCAAGCCGTCAGGACAGCACGACGGCCGGCCTTGACGGCCCTTGCGCGCGGCGCGTCTGCGCGCGCAGGCCGGGACGAAGGAACGACCGCCAGGCACGAACAAAGGAACAGTGCGAAGTGAGGAGCTATCGATGACGTAACCAACATCCCTTACCCGCCGAGGTCTGCGAGAGGATGAGACGACGATGGAGAATCGGTCTTCCCGGCGCATGCGAACACTGGTGACCCGAATGGCCCCTTCGAGGCCTGTCCGCTAATTAGCTCGAATGCGCGCTGATATCCATGATGGCCCGGAGCACAACACGCTCCAATCAGAGGCCGGATACATTGATGCAAGACCGCATCTGCCAGGTTGACGAAACCTCTTGCAACGCGCGGCCGGACCATACATCCGGGTCACGCGGCGTTGCAGCCTGCTTGCAAGATCACGCAATCCGATGCCACGCCGTCGCTGCATGTCGCCTCACAACCGCTGACCAGCGAGCCTACCATCGTTTCGAGCACACGCAGTTCGTTGATCTTCTTCCCGATCAATCCGAGGTGCTTCTTCGCGAAGGTGTTCGTTTCGCTACACGGCAACCGGTTCTGAACCGATGCGAGGATGTCGCGAGTCTCGTCGATCGAGAAATCGAGTTCGCGGCAGTGCCGGATGAGGCTGAGTGCCTTGAGATCTTCGCCGCCGTAGACGCGCTGGCCGCCTCGCCGCGCCGGCAGCGTCAGAAGACCGATGCTCTCGTAGTAGCGGATCGTGGGGACCGAGACACCGGCCGCTTTGGCGAGGACGCCAATTCTCATGGAAGCTCTCACTTTTTGCTTGAACCTCAAGAGGCTTGAGGGCGTACCGATCCGGTCTGAGACGCACAAGCATCAGGAGAATCACATGAGCGTTATTGGACCGTCCTGCGACCTTCCGTCCGAGACATCGCCAGGATGCGGCTGCGCGGAGAAGGCCGTGCAGCCTGGCGGCAAGGCCGCAGGCGCGGCGGTAACCACTGCGGTGGTCGCTGCGGCCTGCACGGCGTGCTGCGTGCTCCCCTTCACACTGCCCGCTGTCGTGCTTGCCAGCGCCGGAGGCCTGATCGCCACGCTCGACCATGCCCACGGCCTGATGACGAAGCTGTCGGTCGCCTGGGCATGGATCGTTTGGCGATCGCGAACGACCGGCCTGAAAATTCGAGCGTCCGTGCTGACCGCGATGTGCGCTGCGACCGTCCTGACCGCGACGGCCGCGTTGTGGCCGGTCATCGAGCCTGTCGTCTTCCATTCCCTCGGGATCGCCAAGAAGCCGAAGCCGCCGAGCGCTTGATGGAAGGGCTGACAGTCTTCGGCCTGCTGTCGGTCGGCGCCATGCTGCTGTTCTACGCGCTGGAAGCGCGAGGCCCGCATTATGTGCTGGCCTTCGCGGCGGCGTGCGCGCTCAGCGCGGCTTACGGCTTTCTCCAGGGCGCATGGCCGTTCGGGCTTGTCGAGACGATCTGGACGGCGGTCGCCTTGCGGCGATGGAGCAAAGTCCGGTCAGCGCAATGACCGGACTTCAGCGCTTGGAAGCTCGGAGGCCTATGCGTTCCGCATCGCGCGGCCGAACGGATCGACCAGGCGGACGATTTCACAGGCGGCGACGAGGCCGGCGAGCCAGGCGGCGCTCAAAAGCCCGAACCGCGTCACGATGGCCGCGGTGAAGGCGCCCTCTCCGCCCAGGAACGGGGTCGCGGCGAGCAGTGCGAGCTCGTAGGCCGCGTAGGCGCAAACGAGGGTGAACCCCAACACCAGTGGCGTGCGGCCCTGCGGCAGCGCGCGGAGAACGGCCGACGACGCCGCAGTCGCGACGAGCGCCGCGGCGCCGATGACAAAGCCCCAGACGATCGTGCTGGCATCAACGGGATAGTGCAGCGCGCCGAAGCCGATGATCTGATTCACCAGCCACGCGCCGGTGACGACCAGCAGCGCCGGCCGCAGCGGCAGCATCGCGGCCGCGGCGACTGCGAATGCTGCAAACGGCGTTGCGCAGGCGAGCGCGAAGCTTGCGAGTGCGCATGACACCGTCAGCAGCGCAAAGCAGAACATCGGCGCATGGCGCGGTGCGACCGGATGAAGCCGAAAACGGTCGGCATGTGGCAAAAGCGTGTCAGCGGCCATGATTGGTCTCCCAACGGTGATCCTAGCATATTTGTCGAGAGACGATCCCATTTGGACACATCCGGTGGAAACAAGCCCAAGCGGGTCTCCGGTACACGAAACGGACCTCGTGTCGGGACGCCGACCAGCTCGCACGTTTGACATTGGCCGCCATCAGCCAGGCACCGCAATGCGAGCACGACACCAGAAACCGACCGGGATCGAGCATACCCATTCCATTGGACTCCACGTCCTACTCGCCGGGAGCCAACGCCGCCCCGCGTGCCGGTTGCGATGACGTCGCCGGGCTCAAGCCGCGTGAATTGGGAGCGCTCAGCGCGCGCCCTTGAGGGTGCAGGACGTGGTGCAGGTGACCGTGTTGCCGTGGTCGCACGACTTGCAGGCGCTGACGCACTGGTTCATGTTCGCGGGGATTGTAGGAGCCGTAGTTCCGCATCGGGCAGAACGCGGTCGAGCCGGTGATGTCCTGTTCCTGATTGCAGGCTGCCGTCATGAGCGCGAGTACGAGAACCGCAAGAAGGCGCATGGGATTGCCCTGTAAGAACCGGCAAAGCGAAATCAGCGGGGCGCGCTGCACCGCAACGAACCTCGGCATTCCCACTACGAGCAATCGCGGATCGCGACGCTCACATCCGGGAAGGATGCGCGCCAAAGATTAAGAACGGATTGCAGCCGGCCTCAGGCCGCAGCCTTGGCCGCAATCACCTGCCGCATATCCGCAGCCAGCTGGCGGTACTGCTCCCCGAGCTTCAGGTAAAACTCGCGCTTGGTGCTGTCGGTGGCGAGCTTGGTAATCAGCTCGCATTCGGCGGTGAGCGTCTCGAACCGTTCCAGCCTGTCCTCAAATTCTGTCATCGGCGTATCCCCATCAAACGCCTCAAGGACACTCAACCTAAGTCCGGGAAATAGGTCACGGCGAACATCGTTATGAGGTAGAATCAATTTTTCCCGACGCAGACGGCTATTTCTGCTCCAACCGCCAGGCACCGTCCCAACCGGCGTCCGGCGGATTGGCCTCGAACTGCGTGATGCGGGCGAGCATGGTGCGCGAGGGGCCGTCGCCGGGGACGGCTTCGAGCGCCGCGTTGAACGCGGCTCGCGCCTCATCGAAACGCCTGGCGCGGTAGGCAGCGAGGCCGTCGGCATAATGCGCGCTCAGGGTCGCTTGCGCACCGGTGAGCGCGCCGGCCCTGCCCATTACCTCGAAGATAGCCTGCGACGCGCTTTGGCCTGCCACCGCAAGACGGTCGATCTCGCGCAGTTCGAGACTCGATCCGATCGCGTCCGCAGTCGCCTGCGAGATCAGGATGCGGGTGCCGTAGGCCTTGTTGACGGCCTCGAGGCGCGAGGCGAGGTTCACGGCATCGCCCATCACGGTAAAGCTCATCATCAGCTCGGAGCCGATGCTGCCGGTCAGGACCTCGCCAGTGGCGATGCCGATCCGCAAGGCGCAGGCATGGCGCGGATACCGAGGAGATCCGGCAACTGCTTCTGGAGCGCCGGCACCTGATCGGCCATGTCGATGGCAGCAAGCCCGGCAAGAAGCGCCTGCTCGTCCTCCTCGATGAAGGGCGGGCCCCAATAGGACATGATGGCATCGCCGATATATTTGTCGATGACGCCGCGATTGTTCCTGATCGGGCCGGACATCATCGTGAAGTAGTGGTTCATCACCTTGACGAGGCCGCGCGGGGTTATGCCCTCGCTCATCGAGGTGAAGCCGCTCATGTCGCAGAACATGATGGTCATCACCCGGCGCTGGCCGTCGATGGCGACCTCCGGCCGGTCGATCAGCCCCTGCACCACCTTGGGGTCGATGTAGCGGCCAAAGGTCTCGCGGACGCGCTCATTGTGACGCAACTGCTCGATCATGCGGTTGAAGGCGGCGGCGAGCTCACCGATCTCGTCCTGCGTCGAAACCGTGATGGCCTTGTCGAAGCGGCCGGCCTCGACCTCGCGGGTGCCGGCCAGCAAAAGCCGCACCGGGCGCGTGATGCCGCTGGAGACCAACAGCGCAAAGGCAAATCCGACGATCGCCGCGAGCAGTGTCACGATGCCCGAAATGATGATGGCCTGGCGCTGGCGGCCGATCACCTGCGATGTGCTGGCGAAGACCTGCTTCAGCATGTCGGCGCGGATCGCATCGATCTTCTGATTGAACTGGTCGCGCAGCATGTCGAGATGCTCCAGCGTGCCGCGGGCCTCGGGCATCTGCCTTGCGTCGACCTGCTTGAGAAGTCTTGCGTGGTCCTCGTTCAGATCGCGGCGCAGCTCGGTGACTGCGGTTTCCATTCGAACCTCGATCCGGGCCAGTGCGGCGTTGTCCGACGGCGTCCTCGGATCATCGATGATTGCGTTGATGAGCTTGCGCGCGCCCTCGGCCTCCTCCTCGATCTTGCGGTCAGTTTCCTCGAACTCGCGAAGGCGCGCCGCATAGGCCTCTTCGTCCGATGGCGACTGCATCCTGGTCATGACCATGCGTCGCAATGCCAGCGCGCGCTCCAGCGAGCGGATATTGGCGCGCGCCAGATGCCCATAGGCCGGGATGTAGCGATTGGTCAGTTCGTCGAGCAGGACGCCGACCTGGCTGGACATCACCATCGACAGGATCGAGGTGACCAGCATCAGGACGATCAATCCGAGAGCGATGCCGACGATCTTGCGCCGGATCGACTGGTTGAAAAGCGGCATGGGTGTGGGGCAAGGGCTGCAAGAACGTGTCTGGGAACTCAATACACCGGATTCTGGCTCGGGAACACGCGCAATCTAGCAATCCGTAGCCCTGAACCGTCCGCAACCGTCGCGCGAGCCCCATTCGTTAACAAAGGGTTAAAGGCCTCACATGGTCCTTCCGCTTCGAAAGTTCCCGCGTCCAATCCGTATTTTGCCGCATTGTTGCGTGAGCGTGAGGAATGCGAAACGATGCCGTGTCATCGTTTTTGATGTCGTTTTGATTCTCGAGCCGCATGTCGTCGCGGACCTTGGTTTGTACTGGTTTCGCAGGGGGACCACGCAATGAACCAGCGCCTACGCTCGCTCGCGTGTGTCGTTGCCATGGCCGCTGTGGCCCTCCTCCCTACCGAGTTGGCGGCGAAGAGCAGTCACAAATCGTCCGCGTCGAAGAAGACGCATGAGGCCAAGGACAGCAACAAGACTGGCAAACAACGCCATGCCGCTACGGTCAAGTCGCGCCACGGCAAGCATGCCGACGCCAAACGCAAGTCGAAGAAGCCGGACGACGAGCCTTCGGACAAGCCGGCACCGCCACCACTCACCGGCGATCTCGCCGCGCTGAAGGACGCAATCGATCTTACACGCAAGGGCAAGAACGACGACGCGAGCGCGGCGCGCGACCGGATCGCCGATCCCGCCGGACAGAAGCTGGCCGATTGGTTCATGCTGCGCCATTCCGAGAGCACGGCGAATTTCAAACGCTATGCCGCCTTCCTCGCCGCCAATCCGGACTGGCCGAGCAGTGCGCTGTTGCGACGCCGCGCCGAGGCGCGGCTGTGGCAGGAAAAAAGCGACGCGGCCACCGTGCACAAATTCACCATGGACCGGCCGACCAGCGCCAAGGGCAGGTTCGCGCTGGCCCGCGTGCTGCTCGCCGAGGGCGACAGCGACAGGGCCGCGCGTCTCGTGCGCGAAGCCTGGCGCACCGACGAATTGTCCGATCGGAGCGAGGAGGATTCGTACGAAGCGTTCCGCGATCTCCTGACGGCTGACGATCATCGCGCCCGCATGGACAAGCGCCTGGGGGCGAAAGACTACGCTGGTGCTCGGCGCGCGGCCAAGCGGCTCGGCGAGGATGCGCTCGCGATCGTGAAGGCCTGCGCTGCGGTCACCGGCAAGGCCAACAAGGCCAAGGACTATCTCGATGACGTCTCGACCGAAGCGCGTCGCGATCTCGGCTATGTCCTGTGCCGCGCGCAATGGCATCTCCAGCAAGACCGCATCGACGACGCGGCGGAGGTAATCCTGGCCGCCGCGCCCGACACGATGGCGGCGCAGGACACCGATGCATGGTGGCGCGAGCGGCGCTTGCTTGCGCGCAAGCTGCTCGACCAGGGCAAGTTCAAGACCGCCTACGACGTGGTGCGCACCGCCGCGGTGCCGGCAATGGAGGTCTACCGCGTCGACTATCACTTCATGTGCGGCTGGATCGCACTGCGCTATCTCGACGATCCCAAAGCCGCGTTGACGCACTTCGCGGCGATCGACGAGGGCTCAGCCAATCCACTCGCATTGTCGCGGGCCCATTACTGGCGCGGCCGTGCGGCCGAGGCGATGGGCGCAACGGTCGACGCGCGCCTGAGCTATCAGGTTGCGGCCCGCTATCCGACTGCCTATTACGGCCAGCTCGCGCGCGCAAAGCTCGGCCTCGACGGCATCGAGCTGCGTCCACCCTCGCCCGTGCCGGCCGCGGCCGACACGCCGCCCGCGGACGAGCGCGTGCGTGCGGCGGAGATGCTTTATGCCATCGGCGAACGCGACGTCGCCTTCTATTTCGCCGAGGATTTTGCCAAGGAGAGCACCGACGTCGCAGCGCTCGAAGCGCTCGGCGAGCTTGCCGGCCGGCGCATCGATGCGCGCGCGATGCTCGAGATCGGAAAATCGGCGCTGGCGCGCGGGCTCGCGCTCGAAAACTACGCCTTCCCGACCATCGGCATCCCCGAGCACAAGCAGGTCGCGCCGGCCATCGAGACCAGCGTGATCTATTCGGTGGCACGCACCGAAAGCTCGTTCGACCAGCGCGACAAGTCGGCCGCCAATGCGGTCGGGCTGATGCAGGTGACGCCGGAAGCGGGACGCGATACCGCAAAGCGCTTCGGCCTGACCTACGATTGGGACAAGATGGTCTCAGATCCCGTCTACAACACGCAGATGGGCGCGGCCGAGCTCAGCGCACTTCTTTCGGAATATCGCGGCAACCAGATCATGACCTTTGCCGGCTACAATGCCGGCCGCGGCCGGGTGCGCGAATGGGTGCAGGCGCGTGGCGATCCCAGGGATCCCAAGATCGATCCGGTCGATTGGGTCGAGCGCATCCCGCTGTCGGAGACGCGCAACTACGTCCAGCGGGTGATGGAGAACGTGCTGATCTACCGCGCGCGTTTCGAGGGCGCGGGCGCCGTGGCCGGCAAGAGCGAGCAGCGCGTGGTGACGCAGGCGGTCGGCGCGACCTTACCTGTGGCTGCCGCAGCACCCGCTCCCTAGTCGCCGCCGCCGGGGCTGGACGCGGCGGTACCAAGGTCGCGGTGCTGCGGCTTCCACGCGACGCCGTCGCGCAGCTAGATGTCACCTCCTTCCATCGTGATCAGATCGCGAGCGTCCAAAAGCGCGCCGGTCAACGCTCCTGCGAAAGTCCACATCTGTATCGTGGAGCTCCAGCACGAGACCGCACTCAAGACTGCAAGGAGCTCGACGGCATTGCGGGCGGCGACCGCAAGGTTGTCGGCCGCTTGCGTCCCGGCGCGGCCGGGCGTCGACCACCGCATCATCAGCGTCACGACCTCGCTTCGGCGGTAGCAATCGTAGTCGCAGTACCGGCGCTGCGTCCGCGCATGCCGGACATAGCCGGATCGGAGTGGCTGCGAGCAGGTGCAGCACGCGGCCTCGCGCGACGGAGGTTCGTGATTGACCACCACGAACCTCATGACGCCGCCCTCACGATATCCTTCTGCTCCGCGAGCGTTTCGCAGAACAGCGCATAACATTCATAGTCGCAGTAAGGCAGACGGGTCCCAATCTCGCGCAGATAGCTGCCGCCAATGCGCTCGCAGCACTGCAAGCACCAAGTTTGCCGGAACGGAGTCCTGTCGTTCACCAGTACGAATGCGAATCTCATGTGGCACCTCCCAAAGCGAAACAGTAGACGCTGTCCAGCGGAGAGAGCGCGGGTGGAGGAGCGCAAAGATGATTCCGACCGTCGGGATTATCCCTGTTTCGCTCCACTTTTTGCGCTGGAATCAGGATGTACTTCCCGTCCTCCCTGCGCCGCGCATAGATGTGGCCGTCGACATACTTGATATCGGTCGGATAACAGTCGGCGCTATTGCAGCAGCTCAGCGTCGGATTGTCCGGCATATGCCAGGTCGAATAGAATTTCTCGTGCAGCGCCTGGTCCTGGGGCGGATGCTGGCGATGAACGGCACCTTGTTCCGCCTCCTGCGCCTGGACTGTCGCAATCAGGCCGGGGAGAACGATCGAGAGGAGGAGCTTGCAAGAACGGTTCAACGCGCAGCCTCCCGAACGAAATTATTGATCGGCGCCAGCTCTTCCGTTGATCCTCACGCGACCTGAGCCCGGAACAACCATCGGCGGTCGCGTTCGCTGCGCGTCCGGAAATGATCGAGGCACTTCTTGGAGCAGAGCGGGGTCCGCCAGGAATAGTAACGTATCAGGCCAAACTTTCCGCTACAGACGGCACAGCCTTTGTCTGAAGAAGGACGCTCAGACGGCTCCGATTTATCGCACATCGTTCTCTCCCTTATTCTGTCGCTGCTCTGTTGCTTGTTCGATTCTCGAGATCACGCGGGTAAGTGGATTGCCGGGACCGCGGCTTCGTCTTTCGTCGCGCACCCGTCGGTGAGATCGCCTGAACCGTGCGCTTGAGACCGCAATTGACCGCGCAATCGACCCTTCCCGATTGGTCATAAGGCTATTCCGTCGACCACCAAGCTCAATTGTACGGAGGTAAATGACCGACATGACTAGGGATGCGGGAGCTATACCTAGGTTTGTCCCGTAGTTGCCCGGGGTTTGCGCCGGGGCCCAGTCGCAACGAGACGGCGCACGCTGTGCAAGTTGCACGGTGACCGCGAAATCCCGGCTCGCGCGGCGCGCCCGATGCGCTGCGGCGAACAGCGCGGCAAGCGGCAAATTCGAAAGGTGAGACATCGCTGAAACGCGACTCATCCGACTTTGGTCGGAAGGAATTGCCCATGCAGTTGCAACGTGCTCTACTTCTGTTCACCGCAGGGACCGCCGGGACCGTCTGCGATGAAGCTTGGCCGGGCAACGACATTCGGGAAGTCAGCCGCGCAGTTCGTCTTCGGCTGCTTCGGGCTGGCGGTGGTGACCGCGGCCTGCTTTTTCCTCCAGATCGGGCTCGCAGCGACCGCCTGCTGTTTTCTCGTGGTGATCCTGCTGTTCGCGCTCGCGGACAATTTTCTGGCCTCAGGTCTGCTGGCTCTCCTCGCTGTTGCCGCGCTCGACTATTTTTCGGCACCGCCCCTCTTTGATTTCCGTGTCGCCGATCCGCAGGATCGCCTGGTGATCGTTCCCTTCCTGCTCGCGTGCCTGATCGGGTCGGGGGTGATCCAGCAGGCCCGCAGCGAACGGCAAGTTACCCGCGCCAAGCCGAGCTCCGGATCCGGCGATGCCGATTTGCGCGAGGCGGTGAAGCAATGGCAGCAAATCTTCGAGCACAACCCGGTCATGTATTTCATGGTCGATCCGGCTGGAACCGTGGTGAACGTGAATACGTTCGGCGCCGCACAACTGGGCTATACGACGGCGGAGTTGATCGGCCAATCCGTGCTGGACGTGTTCTTCGAGGAAGACCGCGACTTCGTCCGCCAATGTGTAGCGCTCTGCCTTGAGACCGTCGATCAGTCACACACCTGGGAAATCCGGAAGGTACGCAAGGACGGCTCGGTGCTGTGGGTGCGCGAGAACGCCAAGGCCATGCTGCGGGCCGATGGCAGACCGACCGTGCTGGTGGCCTGTGAGAACGTTACCGAGCGCAAGGAAGCGGAGAATGCGCTGCGGCAGAGCGAGGCGTACCTCGCGCAGGCGCAGGAACTGAGCCACACCGGCAGCTTCGGCTGGAAGTCCATGACCGGCGAAATCACCTGGTCGAAGGAGACCTATCGCATCTTCCAATGCGACGAGACGACGAAGCCCGAGATCCCGTTCATGCTCCAGCGCATCCATCCGGAGGACCGGCTCGCGGTGCAACGGACCACCGGTCGGGCGGCGCGCGAAGGCAAGGACTACGATCACGAATACCGGCTCGTGATGCCCGACGGCTTCGTGAAGCACGTCCATGCGGTGGCCCGCGCCACGCGAGACGCCGGCGGCCAGTTGGAATTCGTCGGTTCGGTGAGCGACGTCACGGCGGCCAAGGAAACAGAACGACGACTTCGTGAAAGCGAGCAGCGTTTCCGCGACTACGCCGAGACCGCGTCCGACTGGTTTTGGGAGACCGGGCCGGACCATCGCGTCACCCAGATTTCGGAACATTCCGATATAGCCGGCGTGGCCCCATCGGGGGTGGTCGGGCTCACGCGCTGGGACATTACTCCTGACGCCGAGCTCGAGCCGGAAAAGTGGCAACAGCATCGGGCGGCACTTGATGCCCACATCCCGTTCCGCGACCTGGTGTACCGGAGCAAAGACCGGAATGGACATCCGATCTATGTCCGCACCAGCGGCAAGCCCTTCTTCGATGCCAACGGCGACTTCCTGGGCTATCGTGGTGTCTGCACTGATGTGACCGCGGCCATCCGGGCCGACCAGGCCGAAGAGGCGCTGCGCAAGGCGCAAGCCGAGCTCGCCCATGTGACGCGCGTCACGACACTCGGCGAGCTGACCGCCTCGATCGCCCATGAGATCAACCAGCCCCTCGCCGCCGTGATCGCCAATGCCGACGCCTGCATCGGTTGGCTTCAGCGCGATCCACCCAATCTCGGGTTGGCGCGCCGCTCGGTGGAATGGATCATCGAAGACGCCAACCGCGCCAGCGAGGTGATCCGCCACATCCGGGCGCTCGCCAAGAGAACCGACGTCGAGATGGCGCCGCTCGACGCCAACCGGGTCGTCCGGGAGGCGGTCGCGCTCGTTCAGCGCGAGATGGCGAGCCACGCAGTATCGGTACGAATGGAGCTGTCGTCGGCGCTACCCAGGATTTTCGGCGATCGAATCCAGTTGCAACAGATCCTGATCAACCTGATCATGAACGGGATCGAGGCCATGGAAGACGTCGTCGATCGCCCGCGCGAGCTGGTGATCCGCTCGGGCTCGGATGAAAGCGCGGCGGTGCTGGTGACCGTGACGGACCGCGGCGTCGGCCTCTGTGAAGACGCGATCGACCGCATGTTCATGCCGTTCTTTACCACGAAGGCCAGCGGCATGGGCATGGGACTGTCGATCTGCCGCTCCATCGTCGAAGCTCACGGCGGGCGGCTTTCGGCCTCGCCCAATCAGGGGTGCGGCGCGACATTTCAGATCACCCTGCCCTCGCATCAAGAGGAAGCATCGTGACGGAGCGCGCCAAGCCTTCCCCACCGAAGGCGAACGACGATCAGCCGATCGTCTTCATCGTCGACGATGATGCGTCGATGCGCCGGGCGCTCACCAATCTCTTTGAATCGGTCGGCCTCAGGGTCGAGGCATTCGGCTCGGCGCCGCAACTCCTGCAAAGCGGGCCGCCGGAAGTACCCAGCTGCCTGGTGCTCGACATCCGCCTGCCGGGACTGAGCGGCCTTGACTTGCAGGCCGATCTCACCAGAGCAAATATCCACACACCCATCATCTTCATCACCGGCCATGGCGACATTCCCATGACTGTCCGGGCCATGAAGAGCGGCGCGGTCGACTTCCTGACCAAGCCGGTGCGCGACCAGGACATCCTGGATGCAGTCCAGGCCGCGATCGAGCGGGATCGCAAGCGCCGCGACCTCGAGAAGACGGTCTCGGATGTGAGATGTCGCTTCGAGTCCCTCACTTCGCGCGAGCGGGACGTGTTGTCGCTGGTGACGTCCGGCCTGATGAACAAGCAGGTGGCCTCCGAGCTGCAACTGGCCGAAATAACCGTCAAGATCTATCGTGGCCAGATCATGCGCAAGATGGGCGCGAAGTCGCTGGCCGACCTGGTGAGAATGGCCGAGACGCTGGGGATTCGGCGCACCAAGCCGAATGTACAAACCTAAGTATGAGTTTCAAATCTCGCCCGGCGGGCCCACGTTACGCGTGGCCGCGAGTGCGACGGCAGGCGCATTCCCAGGCGAGGAGCGAACGTCTTGTCAGGACCTTCGGTAATTTCGGTGCTTGACGACGACCCCTATGTGCGGGCCGCAATCAACAACCTTCTAAAGTCGCGCGGGTACATTGTGCACACATTTGCATCCGCGGAGGAGTTTTTGGAATCGACCGATTTGCGGGACGCCTCGTGCGTGATCGCGGACGTGCAGATGCCCGTCATGAGCGGGATCGACCTGCTGGCGCAGACGCGCGACCAAGGCTCGGCCACTCCGTTCATCTTCATTACGGCTTTCCCGGAGGAGAGCGTGCGTGCGCGTGCGCTCGAGGCCGGCGCAATCTGTTTTCTTGGCAAGCCGTTCGCCACCTCGGAGCTGATGCAATGCCTGGAGGTGGCGCTGCGAGGACGTGGGGAGGCCACGGCGTGATTCTCCCGCGGCCATCCTTCGAGACGGCCGCTTCGCGGCCTCCTCAGGATGAGGTCGGATGGCGCGGCGGCATAGGAAAAGCCTCAGACGTGGCTCAATCCACCTTGATATTGGCGGCCTTGATGATCGGCCACCATTTCGCGATCTCGGCCCTCTGGCGGGTGCCGAGGGCTTCGGGGGTGAGCTGATCCTGCGGCGTCATCTCCAGGCCCTGGCTTTCGAGCTGCTTCCTCACCGCGGGATCGTTCAGCGCTTCCACGGCCGCGGCGTTGAGCTTGGTCACGACCTCCTTCGGCGTCCCCTTCGGCACCCACAGGCCCGACCACAGCGTCATGTTGAAGCCTTTCAGCCCCGCCTCCTCCGCGGTCGGAATCTCGGGCGCCGACGACAGGCGCTTGTCGTCGGTGATGGCATAGGCGCGGATGGTGCCGGCGCGGACCTGGTTGATGGAATTGGAGGTCTGGTCGACGATGACGTCGATCTGGCCGGCGATGAGATCGTTCAGCGCGGGAGCGGTGCCGCGATACGGGACGTATTGCAGCTTGATGCCGCTGACGCTTTCAAAATAGACACCGGCGATGTGGCTGCCGGAGCCAGCACCCGCGGTGCCGGTAGTCGCGGGCGACGGCCGCGACTTGAGCCACGCCTGCAGCTCCTTCAGCGAGGTTGCAGGCACGGCGTTCTTGCTGACGACGATCATCGGGTTGCTCGGCAACAGCACCACCGGCTCGAGATCGGCGACGAGATCGTAGTTGAGCTTGTAGACGGCGCCGTTGGCAACGTGCGTGCCGAGATGGCCGAAGGAGATGGTGTAGCCGTCGGGCGGCGAATGCACGGCACGGCCGACGCCGATCGAGCCGCCGGCGCCGGTGACATTCTCGATCACCAGGGGCTGGCCGAGCGTCGTCCGCATCCGCTCGGCAAGCACCCGGGCCATCGCATCCGACGGGCCGCCGGCCGCGAACGGCACGATGATGGTGATCGGGCGTGAAGGATATTCGTCGGCACGCGCGGCGCCCGCGAACACGAGAATGCCAACCAGCGCGGCCCAGACGGCCTTCTTCATTGTCTTCTCCCCGACGATCTCATTGTTATTTTTTGTCCTCTTCCCGCACACGGGGAGAGGGGTCGTTCGCAACGTATTGCCGCGCTAGAACTGCGAAAAATCGATCGGCTTGTGGCGGTCCAGCGTACGCGTGACCGGCGGCAGCGGATATTTCAGGCCGGTGGCGCAGTTGAACAGCATCACGCGGTCATTCTTGCTGACGCGGCCGTCGGCGAGGCTGTCCTTGTAGGCGGCGTAGGTGGCGGCGCCTTCCGGGCACAGTAGCAACCCCTCTTCGCGTGCGACCTCGTTCAGCGCGGACGAGATCTTGTTGTCGTCGACCGCAATCGCAAAACCCCTGCTCTCGCCCACGGCGCGCAGGATCAGGAAATCGCCGATCGCCTGCGGCACGCGGATGCCGGATGCGATGGTGTGGGCGTCCTCCCAGCGCGTCGCGTGCTCGGCGCCGGCTTCATAGGCCCGCACCATCGGCGCGCAGCCGGAGGCCTGCACCGCGACCATGCGTGGACGCTTTGAGCCGATGAATCCGATCTTCTCCAACTCGTCAAAAGCCTTCCACATCCCGATCAGGCCGGTGCCGCCGCCGGTCGGATAGAAGATCACGTCGGGCACGTCCCAGCCGAGCTGCTCGGCGAGCTCCAGCCCCATCGTCTTCTTGCCCTCGATCCGGTACGGCTCCTTCAGCGTAGAGGTGTCGAACCAGCCGACCTTGGTCTTGCCCTCGCCGACGATCTTGCCGCAATCGTCGATATAGCCGTTGACGCGATAGACCGTCGCGCCCTGGAGCTCGATCTCGCTGACATTCACCTCGGGCGTATCGGCCGGGCAGAAGATCGTGGTCTTGATGCCGCAGGAGGTCGCATAGGCCGCGAGCGCCGCGCCAGCATTGCCGTTGGTCGGCATCGCCATGTGCTTGATGCCGAGCGCCTTGCCCATCGACACTGCCATCACCAGGCCGCGCGCCTTGAACGAGCCGGTCGGCAGCCGCCCTTCGTCCTTCACGATGATCTCGCCACCGCCGAGTCTTGCGCCGAGCTTCGGCAGCCGGATCAACGGCGTCGTGACCTCGCCGAGCGAGACGATGTCCTTGCATTTGCGCACCGGCAGCAGCTCGCGATAGCGCCACATATCGGCGGGACGCTGGCTGAGCGCATCCTTGGTCAGCGCTTTCTTCACGCTGGTGAGGTCGTAGCGCACGAGCAGTGGCTTGCCGGCCTTGGAGAGGTTGTGGACCTGGTCAGCGGCGTAGTGATCGCCTTCCATCGCGCATTCGAGATGGGTGACGAAGGTCGGGCGTTCGATGGTGAGGTTGTCGTTGTCTTGCACGGGTTAAGCCCTCTTCTTGTTCTGATCCGTTCGGTATTAGACCGTCACCTTGAGGTGCGAGCCATGCGGCGCACCGCGCCGTATGGAGAGCCTCGAAGGATGGACGGCCCGGCTGCATTTCGGCCGTCCATCCTTCGAGGCTCGCTGCGCGGTGCCGTGCACCGCGCAGCTCGCACCTCAGGATGACGGGACTTCTACCGTCGCATGACGCTACGGTTCCTCAGCGGTCAAATATTCAGCACTCGCCCGTAGGCATCCAGCACGGCTTCCTTCATCATCTCCGACAGCGTCGGATGCGGGAAGACCGTGTGCATCAGCTCTTCTTCCGTGGTCTCCAGGTTCATGGCGACGACGTAGCCCTGGATCAGCTCGGTGACCTCAGCGCCGATCATGTGGGCGCCCAGGAGCTGGCCTGTCTTCTTGTCGAAGATCACCTTGACCAGGCCCTGGTCTTCGCCCAGCGCAATAGCCTTGCCATTGCCGACGAAGGGGAAGCGGCCGACGCGAATCTCGCGGCCGCCATCTTTCGCACTCGCTTCCGTGAGGCCGACCGAAGCGACCTGCGGGTTGCAGTAGGTGCAGCCGGGAATGAGGTTCTTGTCCATGGCGTGCGGGTGCAGCCCCTTGATCGCCTCGACGCAGATCACACCTTCATGCTCGGCCTTGTGTGCGAGCATTGGGGGTCCGGCGACGTCGCCGATGGCGTAGATGCCGGGGATGTTGGTCTTGCCGTAGCCGTCGATCACGATACAGCCGCGGTCGGTTTTGACGCCGAGCTTTTCGAGGCCGAGATTCTCGATGTTGCCGACCACGCCGACCGCCGAGATCACACGCTCGAACTCGGTCGTGACCGGCTTGCCCTTGCCGTCGTCGATCGTGGCGACGACGCTGTCGGCCTTCTTCTCGAGTTTCGTCACCTTGGTCGAGGACAAGATCTTGATTCCCTGCTTCTCGAAGCGCTTGCGGGCGAGGCCGGCAATCTCGGCGTCCTCGACGGGCAGGATCTGTGGCAACACCTCGACCACGGTGACGTCGGAGCCCATGGTGTGGAAGAACGAAGCGAACTCGATGCCGATCGCACCGGAGCCAACGACCAGCAGCGACTTCGGCATCCGCTCCGGCACCATCGCCTCAAAATAGGTCCAGATCAGCTTCTTGTCGGTCTCGAGCCCCGGCAGCACGCGCGGGCGCGCGCCGGTCGCGACGATGATGTGTTTTGCCTGGTAGCTGCCCTCGCCCAGCGCGCCTTTCGGTCCCTCGACGTCGGACTTCTTCACGGTGACCTTGCCGGGTGCGTCGATCGAGGCGGCGCCCCAGATCACGCTGACCTTGTTTTTCTTCATCAGGAAGCCGACGCCGTCGTTCAGCCGCTTCGAGACGCCGCGCGAGCGCTGCACCACGGCCTTGGGATCGAACGAGACGTTCTCCGCCGACAGGCCGTAATCCTTGGCGTGCTGCATGTAGTGGTAGATCTCGGCGGTGCGTAAGAGCGCCTTGGTCGGGATGCAGCCCCAGTTCAGGCAGATGCCGCCCAGATACGACTTCTCGACAATCGCGGTCTTGAGACCGAGCTGGGCGGCGCGGATCGCAGTGACATAGCCGCCGGGACCGGAGCCGATGATGATGACGTCGAAGGATGTGTCGGCCATGCTCTGCGCTCGTTCCCGTTTAACCGGCCTCAATGTTCGAGACCGTCATTGCGAGGAGCTGTTGCGACGAAGCAATCCAGTCTGCCGGTCACGTCCTGGATTGCTTCGCGACGCCCGCAATGACGACGCGAATTCTTTTCTCGTCACACCATCATCATGACGGGGTTTTCGATGAGCTGCTTGAAGGCACCGATCAACTCGGCGCCGAGCGCGCCGTCGATGGCGCGGTGATCGCAGGACAAGGTCACGCTCATCATGTGCGCGATCTCGATCTTGCCGCCGCGCACGACGGGGCGCTCCTCGCTGGTGCCGACCGCGAGGATCGTCGCATGCGGCGGGTTGATCACGGCGGTGAAGTGGCTGATGCCGAACATGCCGAGGTTGGAAACCGCGGTGGTGCCGCCCTGGTATTCTTCCGGCTTAAGCTTGCGGCTCCGCGCCCGCGCGGCAAAATCCTTCATCTCGTTGGAGATGGTCGACAGAGTCTTGGTCTCGGCCTTGCGGATGATCGGCGTGATCAGGCCGCCGGGCATCGCCACGGCGACGCCGACGTCGGAGTGGTGGTGCTTGACCATGCCGGATTCGGTCCAGCTCACATTGCAGTTCGGGATCTTTTGCAGCGCGACCGCCATCGCCTTGATGACGAAGTCGTTGACCGAGATCTTGTAGAGCGGCTTCTTCTCCTTGTCCTTCGGTGCGGCGGCGTTGATCTCCTCGCGTGCAGCGAGCAGCTTGCCGATGTCGCAGTCGATGGTGAGGTAGAAGTGCGGGACGTTCTGGATCGATGCGGTCAGGCGCTGCGCGATGGTGCGGCGCATGCCGTCATGCGGAACGACCTCGTAGGAGCCGGGCTCGAACAGCGCCAGGATCTGCTTGTCCGACATGGTCGGCGCGATCGAGGGCGCGGAGGACGGGCTCGCGGCCGGTGCCTTGAGGCCCTTGCCGGACTTGGCCTGCTCGACGTCGCGCGCGACGACGCGGCCGTGCGGGCCGCTGCCCGTGACCATCGCAACCTCGATGCCGGCATCCTTGGCAAGACGGCGCGCCAGCGGTGACGAGAACACGCGGCCGCCATGGCCGTTGCTCTGCGTAGCGGGAGTCGCGGCCTGCGGCGCCGGTGCGGCGGCAGGCGGCGGCGCTTTCGGAGTAGCCGCGGGAGCCGGCGTAGCAGCAGGAGCTTCAGGGGCCTTGGGCGGCGCAGCCGATGCGCTCGGCTTTGCCGCTCCGGCGCCAGCCGCCTTCACGTCCTCGCCCTCGCCGGCAAGCACCGCGATCACGTCATTGACCGGGACGTCCTGCGTGCCTTCGGGCACCAGGATCTTGGCGATCGTGCCTTCGTCGATCGCTTCGACCTCCATGGTCGCCTTGTCGGTCTCGATCTCGGCGATGATATCGCCGGATTTGACCTTGTCGCCTTCCTTCTTCAGCCACTTGGCGAGGTTGCCCTTCTCCATCGTCGGCGAGAGAGCGGGCATCAGGATGTTGATGGGCATGCTGACCTCACGAAGAACTTCTAAAAACGTCGTCCTCGGAGCGAAGACGACAGACCAAGGTTTAGTTGCCGATGTCGCCCTGCCACAGGCGCTCATTGGCTGGATTTGAACGCCAATTCTTCATCATGGTGATGGAGCGGTCGTCCGCAAGATCGATCCAGGGGGTGCCGAACTTGTCGAGAATGTCCTTGGAGCCCGGGAAGGTCACGGATTCCCCGATCACCACCAGCGAGACCTTGAACAGAGCGAGCGCGCCGGCACACATCGAGCATGGCGACAGCGTGGTGTACATGACGGTATCGTGGAACGAGATCACGCCGGCCTCGCGCAGGCAGCTCATCTCGCCGTGCAGGATGACGTTGTTCTCCTGCACGCGGTTGTTGTGGCCGCGGGCGATGATCTTGTTGTCGCGCGTCAGCACCGCGCCGATCGGCAGGCCGCCCTGCGCGATCGAAGCCTCCGCCTCGCGGATCGCCTCCAGCATGAAATCGTAGTGATGGGATTCGATCGCCACGGTCAGTGCCCCTTCCCCCGCGGTGTCGTCGTGCCGGTATCGGTCGGCCGCTCGATCTCCGCCTGGAACATCTCGATGATCCGGTTCAGGGCGTCCTCCTCGGTATATTCGCTCTCGCGCGCATAGGCGCGCGCGGCGTGGCGGGCGAGATCGACGAGCAACAGGCCCCACATGTCGGGCTCCTCGAAGGCGCGCTGGAACGCCATCGACAGCCCGCCGTCCAGCACGAACACGCGCAAGATCTCAACCGCGTCGTCGCGGGCGAGGACGTCGGGCGGCAATGGCTGCTCCTTCGGGCCCGCCATGGCCTACCTGTAGCAGACGGCTTTGGCGGCCTCGACCACTTCCGCCGCCGAGGGCAGCGCGAGCTTCTCCAGGTTCGCGGCATAGGGCATCGGCACGTCCTTGCCGGAGACGCGGGCGACCGGCGCATCCAAATAGTCGAAGGCGTTTTCCATGATGCGCGCGGCGATCTCGGCGCCGACGCCGCTCTGGGCCCAGCCCTCCTCCACCGTGACGGCGCGCCCCGTTTTCTTGACGGAGTTGACGATGGTCTCGGTGTCCATCGGCCGCAGCGTGCGCAGGTCGATGACCTCGGCCTCGATGCCGTCCTTGGCGAGCTCGTCGGCGGCCTTCAGCGCATAGCTCATGCCGTTCGACCATGAGATGATCGTGACATGGCTGCCCGAGCGCACGATACGCGCCTTGCCGATCGGAATCACGAAATCGTCGAGCTTCGGCACTTCGCCGGTGTGGCCGTAGAGCATCTCGTTCTCGAGGAAGATCACCGGATTGGGATCGCGGATCGCGGCCTTGAGCAGGCCCTTGTAGTCCGCCGCGGAGAACGGCGCGACCACTTTGAGGCCCGGGACGTTCGAATACCAGGAGGAGTAGTCCTGGCTGTGCTGGGCCGCGACACGCGCGGCGGCACCGTTCGGGCCACGGAACACGATCGAGCAGCCCATCTGGCCGCCGGACATGTAGAGCGTCTTGGCCGCCGAGTTGATGATCTGGTCGATCGCCTGCATGGCGAAGTTGAACGTCATGAACTCGACGATCGGCTTCAGCCCGGTCATTGCGGCGCCGACGCCGATGCCGGCAAAGCCGTGCTCGGTGATCGGCGTGTCGATCACGCGCTTGGCGCCGAACTCCTGCAACAGGCCCTGGGTCACCTTGTAGGCGCCCTGATATTCGGCGACCTCCTCGCCCATCACGAAGACGTCGGCGTCGCGGCGCATCTCTTCGGCCATGGCATCGCGCAGGGCCTCGCGGATGGTCTGCGTCACCATCTCGGTGCCGGCAGGGACTTCCGGATCTGGTTCGGCGACAGCCTGCGGCGCGGACGGTGCAGCCTTGGGCGCGGGTGCCTCGGCCTTTGCGGCGGCAGGCGGCGCTGATTCGGCGGCCTTCTGCTGCCGAGCAGGCGCGGGTGCCTTGGCAAGATCGGCCGCGCTTTCGCCATCGGCCAAAATCGTCGCGATCGGGGTGTTCACGGCAACGTCCGCGGTACCCTCGGGGATCAGGATCTTGCCGAGCGTGCCCTCATCGGTCGCCTCGACCTCCATGGTCGCCTTGTCGGTCTCGATCTCGGCGATCACATCGCCCGACTTGATCGTCTCACCCTCTTTTTTCAGCCACTTGGCGAGGTTGCCCTTCTCCATCGTGGGTGACAACGCGGGCATCAGCACTTGAATTGGCATATCGGCTCCAAAAGAAAGCTTGCGCGCGTTCAGCGATAAATGTCGGTCCAGAGCTCGGCGGCATCTGGCTCGGGATCATGCTGGGCAAAGTCGGCGGAGGCATTGACGATGTCGCGGACCTCGGCGTCGATCGCCTTCAGATCCTGCTCGCTGACCTTGGCGGCCAACAGGCGATTGCGCACCTGCTCGATCGGATCCTGGTCGTGGCGGACTTTTTCGACCTCCTCGCGCGTGCGATATTTTGCGGGGTCGGACATCGAGTGACCGCGATAGCGGTAGGTCTGCATCTCCAGAATCATCGGCCCCTTGCCGGCGCGGCACCAGGCGGCAGCCTCGTCGCCGGCGGCCTTCACCGCCCGGACATCCATGCCATCGACCTGCGTGCCGGGAATGTTGAAGGAGGCGCCGCGCTTGGAGAAATCCTGCTGCGCCGAGGCGCGCGAGACCGAAGTGCCCATGGCGTAACGGTTATTCTCGATGACGTAGATCACCGGCAGCTTCCACAGCTCCGCCATGTTGAAGCTCTCATAGACCTGGCCCTGGTTGGCTGCGCCGTCGCCGAAATAGGTGACGCTGACATTGTCGTTACTGCGATAGTGATTGGCGAAGGCGAGACCGGTGCCGAGCGAGACCTGCGCGCCGACGATGCCGTGGCCGCCGTAAAAGTGCTTCTCCTTGCTGAACATGTGCATGGAGCCGCCCTTGCCCTTGGAATAGCCGCCGCGGCGGCCGGTAAGCTCGGCCATGACGCCGTTGGCCTCCATGCCGGTGGCGAGCATATGACCGTGATCGCGATAGCCGGTGATGACCTGATCACCCTGCTTCAGCGCCATTTGCATGCCGACGACCACGGCCTCCTGGCCGATATAGAGGTGGCAGAAGCCGCCGATTGCGCCCATGCCGTAGAGCTGGCCGGCCTTTTCCTCGAACCGCCGGATCAGGAGCATGTCGCGGAGCGCCTTGAGCTCCTGCTCCTTGGTGAATTCCGGGGGCGAACCGCCATCGGTCTTGTCCTGTTGAGCGCTTACGGCGGCTTTCTTGGGTGCGGCCATGGGAATTCCGGGTCAGAGAAACTTCAGCCCTCTCTAACCCAAGTCAAACGCGCGCGAAAGCACCGCGGCGGCATGGCACGACTTTCATTATGCCGCACTGCAACGTGATCGAAATATTGGAAAATCTTTGGCGCGGATGGGGCAACAAATTTAATCACAAGCGATTCGCGGGGTTACGCCTGGAAGCCCTGCGCCGGTCAGCGCCCGTTCGCTGGAACGAACGGCGCCAAAACGGCGCCGCTCGCTCCTGCCCAATCAGAAGAAGCCGAGCTTCTTCGGGCTGTAGCTGACCAGGAGGTTCTTGGTCTGCTGGTAGTGATCGAGCATCATCTTGTGGGTCTCGCGCCCGACACCCGACTGCTTGTAGCCGCCGAATGCCGCATGCGCGGGATAGGCATGGTAGCAGTTGGTCCAGACCCGGCCGGCCTGGATCGCCCGGCCGAAGCGGTAGCAGCGGTTGGCATCGCGGCTCCAGACTCCGGCCCCTAAGCCATAGGGCGTGTCGTTGGCAATCGCGAGCGCCTCCTCGTCGGTCTTGAAGGTCGTGACCGAGACGACGGGGCCAAAAATCTCCTCCTGGAAGATTCGCATCTTGTTGTGGCCCTCGAACACCGTCGGCTGGACATAGAATCCGCCGGCAAGATCGCCCGCGAGCTCGGCACGTCCTCCGCCGGCCAGCAGCTTCGCACCCTCCTGCTTGCCGATGTCGATGTAGGAGAGGATCTTCGCCAGCTGCTCGCCCGAGGCTTGCGCGCCGATCATGGTATCGGCCTCGCGCGGATCGCCCTGCTTGATCGCGGCGACGCGCTTCAGCGCCCGCTCGATGAAGCGGTCATGGATGTCCTCGTGGACCAGCGCCCGGCTCGGACAGGTGCAGACTTCGCCCTGATTCAGCGCGAACATGACGAAGCCCTCGATCGCCTTGTCGAAGAAGTCGTCGTCTTCGGCGGTGACGTCGCTGAAGAAGATGTTCGGCGATTTGCCGCCAAGCTCCAGCGTGACGGGAATGAGGTTCTGGCTGGCATATTGCATGATCAGCCGGCCCGTCGTGGTCTCGCCGGTGAAGGCGATCTTTGCAATCCGCGGACTCGAGGCCAGCGGCTTGCCGGCTTCGAGGCCAAAGCCGTTGACGATGTTGAGGACGCCGGGCGGCAAGAGGTCGCCGACGATCTCGGCCCAGACCATGATCGAGGCCGGCGTCTGCTCGGCGGGCTTGAGCACCACGCAATTGCCGGCTGCGAGCGCGGGCGCGAGCTTCCAGCAGGCCATCAGCAGCGGGAAGTTCCAGGGGATGATCTGGCCGACCACGCCGAGCGGCTCATGGAAATGATAGGCGATGGTGTCGTGATCGATCTCGCCGATCGAGCCTTCCTGGGCGCGGACCACGCCGGCGAAGTAGCGGAAGTGATCGATAGCCAGCGGCAGGTCGGCGGCGCGGGTCTCGCGGATCGGCTTGCCGTTATCCCAGGTCTCGGCGATGGCGAGCCGCTCGAGATTCTCTTCCATGCGGTCGGCGATCTTGTTCAGGATCGCGGCGCGCTCGGCGACGCTGGTGCGTGCCCAGGCAGCCTTCGCGGCATGCGCCGCGTCGAGCGCCGCTTCGACGTCCTGATGGTCGGAGCGCGCGATCTTGCAGACGATCTGGCCGTTCACTGGCGAAGCATTGTCGAAGTAACGGCCCGAGATCGGCGCGACAAACTTACCGCCGATGAAATTGTCATAGCGTGCGGCGAAGGGATGCTTGGTGACGCTGAGGAATTCGACCTTGTTCATGTTCACTCACTATGTTGCTGTTTGCGCAATCCGTCGTGTGCTCACGATTTGCGCCGACGATGTCGCGGGAGCGGTGTTATGTCAGCCCGGGCGGAAGCGATGGCTGAGCCGACCTGTCGCAGTTCTGCGACAGGTGATGCGGCCACACACACGGGTTTCATCCTGAGAGCCGCGCTTGCCCGGGTTCCTCAAAGCAAGGTGCAAGTTGGGTCATGCGCGCCTTCCGCATCGTCATTGCTAGCGGAGCGAAGCAATCCAGAATCTTTCGGCGGAGGGACTCTGGATTGCTTCGCCTGCTCGCAATGACGAGTGAGGAAACAGCAGGACTCAGTGCGCATTCAGCCCAAACCGATTGAGCTTCCTGTGCAGGGTTGCGCGGCTCACTCCGAGGGCCTTGGCGGCCGCCGAAACATTGCCGCCCGCGCGCAACAGCGCCCGCTGCAACACCGCGCGCTGACCGCCGGCAAGGTGGTCGTGCGCGGTATCGCCGCCGAGAAGATCGGCCGCGGGCACCGGCTGCAACGGGCGGCCGGGCGCGATCCCAAGTCCCACCCGGGCGGATCGGGTCGCGCCTATCACGAGATCATCCGCATCGACCGCGACCAGACCGCCGCACTGGCCGTCCGCGGCCTGTGTCAGCACGATGCGGGCATGGGCGAAGGCCTTCCGAAACAGTTCGGCCTCGATGCGCTTGGCCGCGTCACCCGCCGCGAGCGCGATCAAATTGGCGAAGGCGTCGGTGCGGTCAGCGCGGCAAGAGGAGACGTCAAGCACGCCCGCGAACGCCGCCTCATGGTCGTAGATCGGGACGGCGGTACAGCTCAGTAACGTGTTGCGGGTGAAGAAGTGCTGATCGCGATCGATCGTCAGCGGACGCTGCTCGACGAGGCAGGTGCCGATGCCGTTGGTGCCCTCATGCTGCTCGCTCCAGAGCGCGCCGGTCCACAAGCCCCAGGATTGAAAGGTGGTGTCGTCGGCCGGCGTGCCGCGACGATCGACCGGCACGCCGTCGCCGTCCGCGAGCAGCACGCAACAGCCGGCGGCGCCGACCGCCTGGTAGAGCCGGTCCATTGTCCCGTGCGCGGCGGCCAGCAGCGGCGCGATGCGCTCGCGCGCCTGTCGCAGCTGGGCTTCGCTCAGCCGCATCGGCGAGTGACGGCCGCCGGGATCGAGATGATGCAGCCGGGACGAACGGCGCCACGAGGCCACGAGCGCGGAGCGAGCCGCCTGGCCTGACACGATGGCGGCCTCGACGCGGGCCGCGTGATGCCGGGGGGCTTGCCCATTCATCACTGTTTCCTCCGGAAGACAGTCTAGGCGGTGCCGGCGCGGTCCGGTTGATCTGTGTCAACTTTGGACGACAGCGCAGGGGACAGCCATGGACCCGTTAGCGCGCCACCGTCAAGGCGGCAACATGGCCCCGGCCGTACGACTTTCGGCACCAACGAACATGGCTTCCGATATTCGACAGAGGCTTTCGAAGCGGATTTCGGAACGGTCGGAAGCGCTAGTTCGGCGGGTTCGTCCGAACGAGATCATGCGGATTGGCATAGTCGAGCTGAAAGCGCGCCCGCTCGTCCAGCATGTCGGGGTCTATCTTCTCCGAGCGCAACAGCGACACACGCTGCTCGCTCCTGGCGCGCTCGCGCTTGAGCTGCGCCAGTTCGCTGGTCAGCGCGATGATCTCCTGATCGAGTTCCTGGCGGGCGTTGAGGCCGTACTTGCCAGTATAGGCGTTGATGCCGAAATAGCCGACGATAGCGGCCGCCATCGCGTAGAGGGCGAGACCGGTCAGGATCGATTTCAGGCGCGCGCGGGAGACCATTTTGGCAACATGGAACAGGTTGGTTAAGGGAGTGCTAATTCCCTGCCCGCTCCGTCTCGCAGGCCGCTCGGCCGATCGAGGAAATTGAGCCCTCCTCGCCGATCGTCGTGCCCGGCCTTGTGCCGGGCATCCACGTTCTTCGTCGCTACGGAGAAAGCCGTGGATGGCCGGGACAAGCCCGGCCATGACGGAGACTTGAGTGGGGCATCACCCGTGATGCTTCGCCACATGCGCTGCAAACGCGTCGATGTAGGCCTGGAGCACGTGCTTCAGCGAGTCCTTGACCAGATTGCCGTCTGCGTCGAAGGCGTCGCCGACGGCGTTCAGGTAGATCTCGGGCTGCTGCATAATCTGGCCGGCAATGCCGGGCAGGATGTTCTGCAAGGTCTTTGCCGCGCTGACGCCGCCCAGCGGTCCCGGCGAGTTGGAAATGATGCCGACCGGCTTGCCGTTGAACGAGCTCTTGCCGTAGGGCCGCGAGGCGACGTCGATGGCGTTCTTCAGCACGCCCGGGATCGCGCGATTGTATTCCGGCGTGATGAATAGGACGCCGTCCGACTTCTGGAGTTTTTCGCGAAAAGACAACCAGTCGGCCGGCGGCGCGCCTTCGAGGTCCTGGTTGAAGAACGAAATGCCCGCCGGCGTGATGACCTCAAGCTTGAGAGATGCCGGCGCGAGCTTGGCGAGCGCATTGCCGATCTTCAGCGAAAAGCTGTCCTTGCGCAGGCTGCCGGCGATCGTGACGATGTTGTAGGCCATGGGTTGTCCTCGAAATCTTCAGCGGGAGTGCCGGGGCGGCACTTAAGCGATCCGGACCGATGGATGCAAGTGCATGAACCGGTCCGATTTGGAAACGCTGTGTTTCACGAAAGCAGACAGTTGCCCAAGACAATCAGGCCGCCAAGAGGCGGCCTGATCATTGAATAAAATGTCGTACCGATCAGATCGTCGGATTCCAGGCCGACGGGATCAGGCGATATTTGGCGCCGTCCTTCTCGACATGACCGACCGAGGGGAAGGTGAAGTGGAAGCCGATGACCGTCGCCTTCTCCGCCGCCGCCATATCGTAGAACTTGTGACGCGTCTCCTGCGCCAGCGCGGCGTCGGTGTCGAACACCACATGCCAGTCCGGATTGCGCAGGAAGAACTCCGGGATGTTGGTGACGTCGGACTGGATCAGCACCTTGGCACCGCCAGACGCGACCGCGAACGAAGTGTGCCCGGGGGTGTGGCCCGGCGTCGCGATCGAGGTGATGCCGGGCGCGACCTCCCTGCCCCACTCGTATTTCGTCACCTTGGATTCAAGCCCGGCAAACGTCTTCTTCACGTTGGCAAAATAGTTCTTCATCATCCCGTTGGACTCGGCCTTGGCGGTGTTGTCCTCGCTGGTCCAGAACTCCCAGTCCTTGCCCGGCACCATGATCTCCGCATTCGGGAAGGCGAGCGAGCCGTCGGCCAGGCGGATGCCGTTGGTGTGGTCGGGATGCAGATGCGAGAGCAGCACAATGTCGATGCTCTTGGGATCGATGCCTGCGACCGCAAGGTTTTGCAGCGTGCGGCCGACCGCGCCCTTGCTCGGCTCGAGATTGGCGGCGCCGTTGCCGGCATCGATCAGCACGAGCTTCGAGCCGGTGTTAATGAGCTGCGGATTGAACGGCACCGTGACCATGCCCTTCGGCATGTAGGCCGCCTCGCCCGCGGCGAGCGCTTCGTCCTTGGGCGCGTTGACGACGAACTTGTCCGGCATCGGGAAGGTGCGCGCGCCGTCGTTGATCGAGGTGCACTCGTAGGATCCGACCTTGTAGCGGTAAAAGCCGGGCGCCTGCGCGCCGCTTTGCGGCACTGAGGCATTGGCAATGGTCGGCCCGAGCCCGGTAACGGCAGCAGCGCCCACCGCGGCTGCGCCTGCGAGCAGGTGACGGCGATTGAGATCGGTCATGTAGATGTCCCCTTCTGAGCGCCTTGCGATTTTTCCGCTTTCAATGGCGGCGGAATAATCTCCTGCTTCGCTCAGAAGGCAAGTCCTCTTTTCGGTGACGCGCCGTCGCACATCACGAAAATTTATTCGGGTTGATGAGGAATTTTTCGCCGGTGGCCCGTTTGGCGTACACCGCGATATTGGCCGGATCGAGCGTCTCCTGAAGCGACACCACCTTGGTGTAGTGGCTCGCAAAGGTCGTCTTCAATTCGTCGACCACGCGCTGGCGCAGCTTTGCGCCGTCCGCCTGCCCGATCTTCATCAGGAACGGAAACAGCAGCCAGCCGCCGACGCCCCAGGCCATGCCGAAGCCGCGCGGCAGTTCGATCGGACGGACATCGAGTCCCCCGTAGACGTAGACCTGCTTGTGCACGTTGGAGCCGTAACGGCTGTACTCCTTGGCGGTCTTGTTGATCGCGACTTCCATGCAGTTGAGGATGTCACCGGCAAGCTTGCCGCCGCCGATGGCATCGAAGGCAATGGTGGCGCCGGTCTCGACCAGCGCATTGGTGAGATCACCGAGGAAGCTCGGCGCGGTGGAATCGACGACATACTTGGCGCCGAGCTTGTGCAGGATGTCGGCCTGTTCCTTGCTGCGCACGATATTGACCAGCGGGATGCCGTCCTTGATGCAGATCTTGTTCAGCATCTGCCCGAGATTGGAGGCGGCCGCGGTGTGCACCAGCGCCTTGTGACCCTCGCGCCGCATGGTCTCGGTCATGCCGAGCGCCGTCAGCGGATTGACGAAGCAGGATGCACCTTCCGCCGGTGTGGTGCCCGCGGGCAGCGGCATGCATTCGCGCACTTTCAGAGTGCGGTACTGCGCGTACATCGCGCCGCCGATCATCGCGACGGTCTTGCCCATCAGCGCCTTCGCGGCATCGGACGAGCCGGTCTTGATGACAACGCCCGCGCCTTCGTTGCCGACCGGCATGGATTCGTCGAGCCGGCCTGCCATCGCCCGCATCGCGCCTTCCGGCACCTTCGCGGTGATGACGGGAGACTCTTTCGTGCCCGATGCCTTCGCCGTGCTCATGTCGGCGGCACCGATCAGAAGCCCGAGATCGGACGGATTGATCGGCGCCGCCTCGACGCGGACGACGACCTCGTCCGCGGCTGGCTCGGGGGTCGGCACGTCGACCAGCGAGATCTCGAGCTCACCGCTCTTCCTGATCAGCGAACGCAGTTGCAGTCCGGTCTTGCCGTCGCTCATGTCGATCCTCCCCTGTTTTGTCGTAGCGCCGGCTTATGCCAGCGCCTTCAGTGCCGCCTTGCCGCCGTAGAGCGCCTGCTTGCCGAGCTGCTGCTCGATGCGCAGGAGCTGGTTGTATTTGGCGGTGCGATCGGAACGCGCAAGGGAGCCGGTCTTGATCTGCCCGCAATTGGTGGCGACCGCGAGATCGGCGATGGTGGAATCCTCGGTCTCGCCGGAGCGGTGCGACATCACCGAGGTGTAGCCGGCCTTGTGCGCCATCTCGACGGCGGCGAGCGTCTCGGTGAGCGTGCCGATCTGGTTGACCTTGATCAGGATCGAGTTGGCCCGACCCGCCTTGATGCCTTCCGCCAGGCGCTTGACGTTGGTGACGAAGAGATCGTCGCCGACGAGCTGGCACTTCTTGCCGACGAGATCGGTGAGCTCCTTCCAGCCGTCCATGTCGTCTTCCGACATGCCGTCCTCGATGGTGACGATCGGATAGCGGCCGACAAGGTCAGCAAGATATTTGGCCTGCTCGGACACCGAGCGGGTCTTGCCCTCGCCTTCGTAGACGTACTTGCCGTCCTTGAAGAACTCGGTCGAGGCGCAGTCGAGCCCGATCACGATGTCGGTGCCCGCCATGTAGCCGGCCTTGCCGATCGCGTTCATGACGAATTCGAGCGCGGCATCCGCCGATGGCAGGTTCGGGGCAAAGCCGCCCTCGTCGCCGACATTGGTGTTGTGGCCGGCCTTCTTCAGCTCGGACTTCAGGGTGTGGAAGACCTCCGCGCCGTAGCGCAGGCCCTCGGCGAAGGAGGACGCGCCGACCGGCAGGATCATGAACTCCTGGAAGTCGATCGGGTTGTCGGCATGCACGCCGCCATTGATGATGTTCATCATCGGCACCGGCAGCAGCCGCGCCGAGGTGCCGCCGACGTAACGATAGAGCGGCATGTCGAGCGAGTTCGCGGCCGCCTTGGCGCAGGCGAGCGAGACGCCGAGGATGGCGTTGGCGCCCAACCGGCTCTTGTTCGGCGTGCCGTCGAGGTCGATCATGATCTGGTCGATCTGGACCTGCTGCTCGGCATCGAGGCCGCTCAGCGCCTCGAAGATCTCGCCGTTGACGGCGCCGACCGCCTTGGAGACGCCCTTGCCGAGATAGCGGGCCTTGTCGCCATCGCGCAGTTCCACCGCCTCATGGGCCCCGGTGGAGGCGCCGGACGGCACCGCGGCGCGCCCGAGCGCGCCGTCCTCGAGCACGACATCGACCTCGACGGTGGGATTGCCACGGCTATCCAGGATTTCGCGGCCGATGATGTCGATGATGGCGGTCATGATGGTGCACTTCCGTTCGTTGGAGCTGATCGGTTCGTCGCGGGTCTTACACGGAGCGCAAGCAAATGTGAACGCTTGGGCGGCGCCCTTCGACTGACGCGTGAAGCGGCTCGGACTAAGCTTGACCTTGTCTGGTCTGCGCGTCCAACCTGCATCTGAAACAGTCGGGGTAACGCCATGAATCGCCGCCAGTTTCTTGCCTCGAGCGCCGCCCTCCTCGCGATCCGCCCAAGTTTTGCGCAGGAGGGACCGTTCCGGACAAAATATTTCCCGATTAGCCCCGGCATCGGCCTGCACGATCTTGCGCCCGCCCCGGACGGCACGGTCTGGTTCACCGCGCAGGGCAAGGGCATGCTTGGCAGGCTCGATCCGAAGGACGGCAGTTTCAAGACCGTCAGCCTCGGCCAGGGTGCCGCCCCGCACGGCGTGACGATTGGCCCCGATGGTGCCCCCTGGATCACCGAGGGCGGCCAGAACGCGATCGCGCGGGTCGACCCGGCGGACTTGAAAGTCACATTGTTCCGCCTGCCGGAAAAGTTTGCCTCCGCCAATCTCAACACCGGCGTGTTCGACAAGGCCGGCACCTACTGGTTCACCGGGCAGTCCGGCTATTACGGCCGGCTGGCGCCGAAGTCCGGCGAGATGACGGTGTTCAAGGCGCCGAAGGGCGTCGGTCCTTACGGCATCGCCGTGACGCCCACGGGCGACATCTGGTACGCCTCGCTCGCCGGCAGCTACATCGCGAAGATCGATCTGGCGACCGGCAACGCGACCGTCGTCGAGCCGCCGCCGCCCAATCAGGGTTCGCGGCGGGTCTGGTCGGATTCGAAGAGCCGGATCTGGGTCAGCGAGTGGAACAGCGGTCATGTCTCGGTGCACGATCCCGCCGACGGCTCCTGGAAGACCTGGAAGCTGCCCGGAGAACGTCCCCGCGCCTACGCGGTCTATGTCGACGACAAGGACAAGGTCTGGCTCACGGATTTCTCGGCCAACGCCATCGTGCGCTTCGATCCCACAACCGAGAAGTTCAACGTTTTCGCCAGCGACAAACCCAACGCCAACGTCCGCCAGCTCGACGGTCGGCCGGGCGAGCTCTGGGGCTGCGAATCCGGCAACGACAGGGTGGTGCTGATTCAGACGGTTGCCTCAGGTTGACGGCAGCCACAATTGCGTCCATCTCGGCATCCGCAAAGGATGACGACGATGGCGAAGAAATCTCTCCAGCTCGGCCGCGCGGTCGAATGGCCGCACACTCCGGAAGAAGCCCAGCTTGACCGCGTCCCCAATCCGCAGGCGGGCACGGACTATCTGGTGCGCTTCACCGTGCCGGAATTCACTTCGCTCTGCCCGGTCACTGGCCAGCCCGATTTCGCGCATCTGATAATCGATTATGCGCCCGGCCCCTGGCTACTGGAGTCGAAGTCGCTAAAGCTTTACATCGCGAGCTTCCGCAATCACGGTGCCTTCCACGAGGACTGCACCGTGATGATCGGCAAGCGCATCGCCTCCGAGATCAAGCCGAAATGGCTTCGCATCGGCGGCTACTGGTATCCGCGCGGCGGCATCCCGATCGACGTGTTCTGGCAGACCGGCCGTGTGCCGAAGGGATTGTGGGTGCCGGCGCAAGGCGTGGCGCCGTACCGCGGGCGGGGATAATCTTTGGCGGATGCGGCCAGATCAGTGTCCGCTCAGCACCAGCGTCTGGATCGGCAACACCAGGGCCTGAATCCGCAACAGCATTGCGTGCACGAGCCCGGTCGCATCGACGACATGCAACGCAAAGCTCTTGAACGAACCGAGCTTCCCCGACGAGATCAATTCGTGATTGCTGGTGTAGGCGTTGGCGACGCAACTGCTGCCGGGCGTCACGCCCTCCAGCCCGCCGCTGTATATCGGCTCCATGAAAACGAGAATGGTGCCGGGACGCGCGACCTGCTGCGCCTCGATCAGTTGTTCGCCGCCCCTGAACTGCCCCGCCGCGATGTAGTCCTGCACGTTGGTCACGACCATCGGAATGATCGTCCACGGCTTGGAGATGCAGGTGGCTTCGGCCACCATTCCGACCTTCATGACCTGAGCCTCGATCTGCCCAAATCCTGCCAACAGGGCACGCCGTCCCGCCCCCTCCGGAATCAGGACGCCGGCCGACCGGATCATTGGATTGACGATATCGCCCGGCCTCAGCCCGAACTGCTCGACCCGCCCGTCGACACCGGCCCGAATGAACGTCTTGTCCAGATCGACCTGCGCTTCAGCCAGCGCCGCCTCTGCGCTTGCCTTCTCTGCCGGTAGCAGAGCGCTCAGTCGCGTCATCGCGGATTGTCTGGAAGCAGTCGCAGCGTCGAGCGTGCCCTGGCGCCCCGCGGCGGCCACTTCGAGCTTTTCGATATCGCGTTGCGGAACGATACCGGGATTGCGCTTTTGCAATTCGCGTTTGGTGTCGAGTTCGTCCGTCGCCTGCTGCAACGAGCCCTTTGCCTCCTGAAGCTGGCCTTCCGCCTTCGTGATATCGGCTTGCGCCGCCAGCATGGCGGCATCGACTTCGGCGATCTTGCGCTTGGCTGTCAGGAGCGACGCTTCCTGCTTGGCGCTGTCGAGTCTGAAAAGCACGTCGCCCTGCTTGACGGACGCGCTCACACCGACATGAACCTCCGCGACGCGGCCGGTGACCTCGGACACGATCGGAACGGTCCGATAGAACAGCGTCGCCGACGAGGTCGAAGGATGATAATAGAAGATCATCGTGATCAGCGAGACCGTCAGCATCAGGCAGGCGATGATGCCAAATCGCAGCTCGAACCAGACCGAATAGAGCGTGATTTCGTGCCCGATGCGCTTTCCCTGCCGATAGCGGCGATAGAGATAGTCCGGGAATATCGTCAGGAGGGAGCAGAGAAGAAGCTCAAGCATGGCTGTGCACCTCGCTCTTGGCGATGCCGCCCTTGGTATCGCCGGCCGCAGAATCTTGCGCGGCAGCGGCTTCATGCGGCGGCTCGGTCGGATCTTGCTCCGGCGCAACGCCGGCCATCTTCTCAACCGATCCGGCAATCTTGCGCAGCGGCGTGCTGAAATCCGGCAGATCGATCATGGCGAGGAACAGGCCGATCACCCAGAACAGGTGGTTGTGCGTAAACAGCGCCAGCAGCCCCAGCACGGCCACGATCTCAAATTGGAATTTCTGCGACTTGTGGGCCATCCGCTCCGGCATTGTGTGCAGGTGCAAATAGAGATTCCCGACCGCGAGAACGGCCACCACGAGAACGATGCCGACGACAACCATCAGGACATCGGTGTCGCCGGGCGCCGTAATGAAGGAAGGCAAATGATGGGGCGCAGCGGGATGAAGCGGTTCACTCACGCGACTCTCCCTGAAATTGCGTTGGGAGCTACCGCTCCAAATTCATCCTTTCACATTGCGGGAGCTTGGCAAGCGCAAAGCCGGCAAGCGCCCCTAATACGCGCTGAGCAGGTCGACCTTCGCATTTGCGAGCACCAGCCGCCGCGCCAATATTGCGGCGAGGTTGCGCATGATCTTCAGCGAGGTTTCGGGATGCAGCCGGCGGTAGTCGGCAAAACTGTCGAGCGGCAGTTCGAGGCAGGTCACTAGCGTATCGGCGAAGACGTCGGCGCTGCGGCTTCTCTCCAGGATCGCCATCTCGCCGAACTCCATGCCGGGGCCCAGCGAAGCCAGCCGCACGCCGCTTCGCAATTTCACGCTGACCATGCCGCTTTGCAGGAAGAACAGCGAATTGGCGGGCTCGCCGGCCGCGATGATGCGCTGGCCGGCAGTATAGTGGCGCGTGGTCGAGAGCTTGACGATGGCGGCGATCTCGTCGGTGTCGAGCTCGGCGAGCAGCGCCTGTTCGCCGAGATGCGCGCTCTCCTTCACGTCGGTGAAGCCGCCGAAGCGATAGATCACCTGGTCCTCGGCCCATTCGATGGCATCGTCCAGCAGCGCGAAGCGCCGCAGCCGGCGCGGCTCCACAGTGCGCGCCGAGATCGCGGCCCACACCGCGGAGGTCTCCTCGAAACCCGACAGGATGGTGATGATACCGGCGTTGCCGAGCGCCGTCAGCGTTTCGCCCAACAGCTCGGCACCGGCCGCGGTGATGTCGGGGACGCGGCGGAAATCGATGATCAGCAGCGGCGCGTTCGGCGGCTCACTGGTGAGTCTTCGCGTGACGTAGTCGATGGTGCCGAAATTGAGCGCGCCGACGAGCTCAAGGATGCGGATGTCGCTGTGGCGATCATCGAGAATCTGCTGTTCGTGCGGCTGGCGGCTGCGGCGCGAGGAGATGCCGTAGACGTCGTAATCCGCCATGATGCAGGTGCGGACGTCGGCGTTGCGGTTGAGCATGTGCAGGTCGAACCGCGCCGACAGCGCCTCGCAGACCTTCAGGCCGCGCACGCTGTTGAAATGATTGTCGAGCAGCGGCGAGAAGGTGCCGAGCCCTAATTGCGAGGGCAGCGCCGCGACGATGCCGCCACCCACGCCGCTCTTGGCGGGGATGCCGACGCGATAGGTCCACTCGCCGGCATAGTCGTACATGCCCGAGCTCGTCATCACCGACAGCGTGCGGGCGACGATGTGCGGCGTGATCACCTGCGTGCCCGTCACCGGATTGATGCCGCGATTGGCGAGGGTTGCCGCCATCACCGCCAGATCGCGCGCGGTCACCAGGATCGCGCATTGCCGGAAATACACGTCGAGCACCGCATCGACGTCATCCGGCAGCACCGCGTAATTGCGCAAGAGCCACGCGATCGCACGGTTGCGGTTGCCAGTCGCGGTCTCCGAGGCGTGCACGGCCCCGTCCACGCCGAGCTCGCGGCCCGCGAACTGGCTGAGCTTTGAGCGGACGCGCTCGAAGGCACCCTTCCCGTCCACCTCGTAGATCAGGCCGGAGCAGGCGATCGCGCCGGCATTGACCATGGGATTGAAGGGACGGTTGTCGTTGGTGAGCCGGATCGAGTTGAAGGCCTCACCACTTGGCTCGACGCCGATGGTGGCCGCGACGCGTTCCTCGCCCACCGTCTCCAGTGCCAGCGCGAAGACGAAGGCTTTTGAGACCGACTGGATCGTGAACGGCACGGCACTGTCGCCGACCTCGTAGACGTGACCGTCGATGGTGACGAGCGCAACACCGAAATGATCGGGATCGGCGCGCTTCAACTCGGGAATGTAGTCGGCGAGTTCTCCCGAACGGTCGGCCCTGAATTCCTCGTAGCAATCGGTCAGGAAGCGCCGGAGCGGTGGCTTGGTGGGATATCCGGTCGATCGGGTCGCGCCGGCTGCGCTGGGCGAACGGCTGGGCTGGGCGTCCACAATATCTCACCTCGATTCGCCCAAAATCGAAGCAATCCTCGTGCCATGTATACTGGAGAGGACCGTGGCACGGTGACGCGAGATCGCGCCTGCCCCACGAGAAAGGCCGCCGCAGCCTGACGCTGCGACGGTCCCTCGAACTTGCCGCTCTACCCGGCGTCTTACGCCACCGCGCGGACCTTGGTGATGAAGCTGTCCACTTCGCCCGTGAGCGAGCTCGACTGGCTCGACAGGTTGGCGGCCGCCTTGAGCACGCCGGACGCTGCGCGGCCGGTCTCGTTCGCCGCCGACGAGACGGTTGCGATGTTGCGGGTGACGGTCGAGGTCGCTTCCGCCGTGTGCTGCACGGTGCGGGCGATCTCGGCGGTGGCCTTGTTCTGCTCCTCGACGGCCGCGGCGATGACGCGGTTGATGCTGGAGACTTCCTCGATGGTCTTGACGATGCCGTCGATTGCCGAGACGGCCTTCTGCGTCGCTTCCTGAATCTGGGTGATCTGGGTGCTGATCTCTTCGGTCGCCTTCGCGGTCTGCGACGCCAAATTCTTCACCTCGCTCGCCACGACCGCAAAGCCCCTGCCGGATTCACCGGCGCGGGCGGCCTCGATGGTTGCGTTCAGTGCGAGGAGATTGGTCTGGCCCGCGATCGAGGTGATCAGCCCGATCACCTCGCCGATGCGGTCGGCGCCTTCAGCCAGCGCGCGCACGGTGGTGTTGGTTTCCTTCACGGTATCGACCGCCTGGTCAGTGGCGCGCGTCGCCTGCTCGACCTGGCGGTTGATCTCGCGGATGGAGGCGTTGAGCTCTTCAGCCGCCGCCGCCACGGTCTGCACGCCGCCGCCGACCTGGTCGGCGAGGGTCGAGGCCGAGCCGGCCTGGTCCTGGGCTTCCGCCGCAGTGCTCGACATCGAACGCGCCGTCGTCTCCAGCTCGCCTGAGGCGCTCGACAGCGTCTGCACCATCTGGCCGATCCGGCTCTCGAACTGCCGCACGAGGCCGGCAAGCTCGCCCGCCCGCTTCTCCTTGTCGGCACGCTCGCCGGCCTGATCGCCCGACAGGCGCTCGGCGTTGATCATGGCCTCCTTGAACACCTGCAAGGCCGCGGCCATGCGGCCGATTCGTCGTTGCGGTCGAGGCCCGGAACCTTGCTGGCGAAATCATGCGCCGCGAAGCGGGTCATGACGCCGGTGATTGCGGTCAGCGGGCGGGTGACGCGATTGCGCATCAGGAACAGACCGCCGATCATCAGCGCGAGGGAGGCCGGCACCAGGAGGCCGAACAGGATCAGGCCGCTGCGCGCGTGGGCTGTGCCCTCTTCCGCACGCGAAATCATGTTGGCGAGCGCGGACTGGGTGACGCCAACGAGCTTGTCGGCGCCGGCAAGCTGGCGATTGCGGTAGTCGAGACCGGTGATGCCGGCCGGTTCGCCCTTCAACAGGCGGGCCGCGACGGTGTTGCGCTCGTCATAGATTTCGCCGGACATATCGGGCTCGGCGTCGCGGATCGCTTGCATCAATCCGGGCGAGGCAGCATTCGCGCTCAAATTCCGCACGACGCTCCAGGCCGCTTGCGAGCGGCCGCGCAAATCGGCGAAATCGATGCCGTCGGTGGCGGTCCAGGACTTGTTGGCGAGGATCGCGCTGAACTGCGAGAGGATGGTCTGGCCGACCGTAGCGCGCGCCAGCCAGGCCGACTGCTTGACCAGCAGCAGGCGGTCGACGACCGGGTCGATCAAGGTCATGGCATTGTCGACATGCGCGGTGACGTCACCGATCGCATCCATATAGGCATCGGTCGCCTTGGCCCATGCCGGAATGAGAGCCGCGTCCCGCGTCGCCTTGTCCTGACGCAGGGCCGCAGTGGCGCGAACCCGCAAGCCATCCACCTGCTCCCAGGTCCCACGCAGCTTCTGCACGCGCTCGGCAAGGCCGGGCAGATCGAGCTGCTCGACGGTCTGGAGCGCCTGCCCATAGTTCTTGATGGCTGCCGCGCGCATGTCGGCGATGGCGTTGAGCGTGTTTTCAGGGGTCGGCACAGGCGCCGACAGATTGCTCAGCGTATCTCCGCGCTCGAGCCGGAAGACCACCAGCGCATTGGTCATGTCACGGCTCGCGATCGCGAGCGACACGATACGGTTGCTGTCGGCATAGCGGCTGACCGCCTGCTTCAGGCTGTAGGCGCAGATGAGAACGAGGACGATGCCGAGAGAACCAACCACTGCTCCGAGAATGCGGGCGACCGAGCGTTGCTTTTGCATCTGACAATCCGGTGGAGTGATGCCGCAACCGACGGCTTGCCGGCACTCTACGGAGCGAAGGGTGAGATTTGATTAAGATCGAAGGGATTCCGCTACCGTTCCTCCACGGGAAATACGGGGAATCGGTAATTCGATACTTCCATCAGACCTGTGCGTCGTAGGGTGCACGCGGCTTAAGCAGCCGGGCGCAAACCAGGCCAAGCACCACCATGATCGCGGCGCTCGTGAGCAGGGTCGGCGCCTTGCCGCCATGCTGAAGCCCGAAGCCGTAGGCGAGCGGCCCGACCGTCTGTCCCATAAAGAAGAAAAACGAATGCAGCGACAGTGCGGTGGCGCGTGCCTCGACCGAGAGCTCGCTGGCAAAGACCTGGAGGCAGCCATGGGCCATGTAGAAGCCCCAGCCCATCACGATGAGGTTCAGCGCCTGGACCTCCCAACGCGGCCCGAAGGCGACGGCGACGAGCTGCGAGGCGACCAGCGTCATGCCCGCGATCATCATGCCCTTGACGCCGAGCCGCGGCAGCATGCGTGACACCGTCATTGTGTAGAACAAGCCGCCGGCGGCGAAGCCCGCGATGACGATGCCCGCGATCGACAACGAGGTCTGCCCGAGGTCGAACAGGAACGAGGCAATGTAGGGAAACAGGCCGAGCACGCAGCAGCCTTCGATGAACACGGCCGAATAGCACACGTAAGCGTTCGGATTGGTGAAGATGGTGCGGTAGCCGGCCTTCAGCGCCGACAGGCTCGTCGTCGGCGGATGCTTGACCTTGGCGCCATGAAAACCGGCGCCCACCGCGATCGATGCGACGATCACCAACGCGCCGAGCAACGCCAGGACGCCGCGCCAGCCGAGGAAGTCGCCGATCAGACCTGAGGCCGAGGCGCCGAGCAGGTTGCCGGTCATCGCGCCGGCGAGCGTGCGGCTGATCGCGACCTGCCGCTTCTCCGGCCCGACGAGATCGCTGGTCAGGCTCAGCGCGACCGGAAACACGCCGCCGGAGCCGATGCCGGCGAGGATGCGGCTGGCGAACAGCAACGAGAACGAGGTCGAGAGCGCACCGAGAATGTTGGCAAGCCCAAGCAGCGCGAGGCAGCCGATCATCAGCCGCGTCTTGCCGAAGAGATCGGCGGCAGCGCCGACCAGCGGTTGAATGATCGAGAAGGTGAAGGCGAACACCGCGGCAAAGCCCGCCGCGGTTGCGATGCTGACGCCAAAATCCTCGGCGACGTGCGGCAGCACCGGATCGAGCGCCCGCGCCGAGAGCGCTGCGGCGAAGCTCGCACCGGAGATGACGTAGAGCGCCGCCGGCAAGCCGTGATCCTGCGGCCGCGCCTCGCCTTGCTGCATCAGCGCGGGTTCTTTGCCAGCGCGTCGAACGCCATCAGCGTGCGGATGAGCCCCTCGAACTCGCGCAGCGGCACCATGTTGGGACCGTCCGAAGGCGCGCGGTCGGGATCGGGATGGGTCTCGATGAAGACGCCGGCGACGCCAACTGCAACGGCCGCGCGTGCGAGCACCGGGACGAATTCGCGCTCGCCGCCGGAGGAGCTCCCGTTCCCGCCCGGCTGCTGCACCGAATGGGTGGCGTCGAAGATCACGGGCGCTCCGGTGGTGCGCGCCAGGATCGGCAGCGCGCGCATGTCCGAGACCAGCGTGTTGTAGCCGAAGGACGCGCCGCGCTCGGTGACGAGCACGTTGGGATTGTTCGCGCTGGTGATCTTGGCGACCACGTTCGCCATGTCCCAAGGCGCCATGAACTGGCCCTTCTTGACGTTGACGACCTTGCCGGTCGCAGCCGCCGCGAGCAACAGATCGGTCTGACGGCACAGGAAGGCCGGGATCTGCAACACATCCACCGCCTGCGCCACCTCGGCGCACTGCGTGGCATCATGCACGTCGGTCAAGACCGGCAGGCCAAGTGTGGAACGTATCTCCGCGAAGATCGGCAGCGACTGCGCCAGCCCGAGGCCGCGCGCAGCCGATGCGCTGGTACGGTTGGCCTTGTCGAATGAGGTCTTGTAGACGAGGCCGAGCTTCAGCCGCGCGGCGATCTCCTTCAGCGCGGAGGCCACCTCCAGCGCATGCTGGCGGCTTTCGAGCTGGCACGGCCCGGCAATGATCGAGATCGGCAGATCGTTGCCGAAACTGACCGTGCCAATGGCGACGACCGGCGCCGCTGAATTCGAAGAGCTCAAGGCAATTTCCCTCGTTTCGCCGCGACCATAGCGGCCGAACAGGTCGGATCAACCCTATTCGGCCCGGCCATTCGAATATCAGGGTTGCGCCAAAGCTCTCCGCAAGGCTCCCGGAGTGCCCTACTTCACCGACGAGAAGGCGGTCGGCGTCAGGAGCTGGCTGACGATGTTGCCGACGATCTGGCCGTCCGCCTCTGACTTGGCCCGCGCATCCATCCAGTCCGGATCGGTCATGAACGCGCCCCACTTCTTCTCGCGCTCGGCGAGCGACTCCCAGGCCAGGAAATAAGTCAGCTCCTGGTTGGATTCGCCGATCAGCGTGGTGAAGAACCCGGCCTGGTGAATGCCGTGCTTCTCCCAAAGTTTCAGCGTGACCGTCTCGAACCGCTTGAGCAGTGCCGGCAAACGGCCGGGCACGCAGCGATACTGACGCATTTCGTAGATCATTCTTATTCCTCCCTGATGACGTCGGAGGGTTATAACGATTGGCCGTGACGGTGTCTTGAGCCCCACCCGGCCGCCCCCGGTGGCGTTCCGCGCATGGCTGGGGCCCGCTCACGACCATTCCGTCACAACCGGTTCCCGCAATGCTGCCGCAATGATACGGCCGCTAGAATGGTGCGGTTGAGGTTGAGGTGCCGGATCCATGCGGATTTTGCTCGTCGAGGATGAGGCGGAAATGGCCGGCGCGCTGGCGTCGGCGCTGAAGCGCTACGACATGGTGGTGGACCATGCCCCCACGCTCGCCGAGGCGGAGGAGGCCATTTCCGCCGATGTCCATGCCGCCATCCTGCTCGATCGCCAGCTTCCCGACGGGGACGGCCTCTCCTTGATTCCAAAACTGCGCGCACGCGCCGGCGGGGTGCCGATCATCGTCTTGACCGCACGCGGCGAGCTCGCCGACCGCGTCGCCGGGCTCGACAGCGGCGCCGACGACTATCTGGCAAAGCCGTTCGCGGTCGAGGAACTGCTGGCGCGCCTGCGCGCGGTGTTGCGGCGGCCCGCCGGCCTCAAGGCGGACGTCATCGGCGCCGGCCGCCTCGCGTTCGATGTCGGCCATCGCGAAGCCAGCATCGACGGGCAGCCGTTCGAGCTGCCGCGCCGCGAGCTCCTTGTGCTCGAAGCGCTGATCCGCCGCATGGGCCGGACCGTGCTTCGCTCGGCGCTGGAAGAGGCGGTCTACAATTTCGACGACGAGATTCAATCGAATGCGCTGGATACGCATATCTCGCGGCTGCGCCGCAAGCTTGCCGAGGCGGACGCGGGCATCGAGATCCATGGCATTCGCGGCGTCGGCTACCTCCTCAAGAAGCTGCCATGAGCAAGCATGCCGACCCCTATTGCCTGCGCTCGCAGCTGAGCTGGCGCCTGCTATCGCTTCAGGCCGCGCTGCTGGTGGCGCTGGTTGCGGTCGTCGTCGGCGCGCTGTGCGCGTCGGGCTTCGTGCTCGCCGAGCGGGACGAAGATCGCGTGATCGATGTGGTACAGCGCGCGCTCGCGCGCGATGCGCAAGGTGACCTCATCTTGCGGCCGACGCCCGAGCTGAAACAATTGCGCGAGGAGACCCCCGACCTCTGGTTCCTGGTCCGCGACAGGCAGGGACATTCGCTCAGCGATGGCCCGGTACCGGCCGAATTCGCCGCGATCGGCGGCGCCCTCGACCAGATCGGCCAGGCGCGGCTCGGCTGGCAGCTTTTCGAGGACGATCCGCGCAAGCCGCCGGCACGGCTGAAGCGCATCGACACCGAGCCTGGCAATGTGCAGGTCATCACGGCTACGCAGGGCAGGCTCACCAGTACCAAGGCGCTCCTCACGACGTCGCTCGCGCTGCTCGGCATCGCCCTGCCCGGCCTGCTTCTGATGGGAACCGCCACCTTCATCGCGACACCGATGATCCTGAAGCGTGCCTTCAAGGAGCTTGATATGACGGCGGACGAGGCGCGACGCATCGATATCCATCAGCGCGGCGCGCGGCTGTCGGTCGACCGCATTCCGGTGGAGGTCGTGCCGCTCGTGGCGGCGGTCAACGACGCGCTGGCGCGGCTCGATCAGGGCTACGCCCGCCATAAGCGGTTCGTCGCCGACGCAGCGCACGAGCTGCGCACGCCGATCGCGATCCTGAGCACGCGGCTGGAGTCGCTTCCGTCAGGACCGGACAAGACCCGCCTGATCGAGGATGCCGCGCGGCTCGCAACGCTCGCCGAGCAGCTGCTCGATATTCAGCGGCTCGATCGCTGCGGGCATCCTTTCGCGCCTGTCGACCTGGTCTCCGTCGCACAAGGCGTCGCGGCCGACCTCGCGCCGCTGGCAATAGCCGCCGGCTATGAACTGGCCCTCGATGCGCCGGCGACGCCGATCGAGGCGCTCGGCGATGCCGCAGCGTTGGAGCGCGCGCTGACCAACCTCGTGCAGAACGCGATCCAGCACGGCCCTCGCCGCGGCACCATCGGCATTCGCGTCAGCAAGCCAGCGACCATCGAAGTCACCGACGAAGGCGCCGGCATTCCGGCCGATCAGCGCGAACAGATCTTCGAACCGTTCTATCGACTCACACCGCTCGATCGTGGCGCCGGCCTTGGCCTCAACATGGTGCGCGAGATCGTGCTCCTGCATGGCGGCCACGTCTCGGTGCTGGACACAGCGAGCGGTGCCTCCTGTTTCCGGATCACGCTGCCGCCGATCCGGCAGAGCTGATTTAATCAGCATACGCAATGCTGTCGCAATGCACTCCCGCGACATTGCGAGCTGCCTCGCTTCTGATTTGCGAGGCGCAAACCAAAATGCTGGAGTGCGCATGCCCAACGATTTCCTCTCATTCTTCCTGTCCTGGATGTCGGCCCCGCGTCGGGTCGGTGCTATCGCGCCATCGGGCGCCGCGCTAGCCGATCTCATCACCCGCGAGATCACCTCGTCGACCGGTCCGATCCTCGAGCTTGGCCCCGGCACCGGCGCGTTCACCTACAAGCTCCTGAAACGCGGCGTGCGCCAGCAGGACCTCACGCTGATCGAATACGGCTCGGAGTTCATGAAGCTGCTGCAAATGCGCTTTCCCGGCGCGCGCGTCTTGTGGATGGATGCGGGACGGCTCACGACGGAGCGGCTCTATGACGGCGCGCCCGTTGGCGCCGTCGTCAGCGGCCTGCCACTGCTCAACATGTCAACGCGCAAGGTCATCTCGATCATCGGTGGCGCGTTCAGCTATGTCCGCCCCGGCGGCGCCTTCTACCAGTTCACCTACGGCATGAGCTGCCCAATCCCGCGACCGGTGCTCGACCGGCTGGGCTTGCGCGCAAAGCTGGTGGATCGCGCCCTGCTGAACGTTCCGCCTGCCGCCGTCTACAAGCTGACGCGGCGGCCGCTGATGAAGCTCGTCACAGGATCGCTAGCGCCCGACGCTTCAATGCCGGCCGCGCCGGAGCCGATGCATCTCGAACGTGACTACACCGCTGTGCCCTGAGGCATCACACCAGCCGGCTCTGCACCATCGCCGCCTGGATGAACGAGGCGAACAGCGGATGCGGCTCGAAGGGGCGCGACTTCAGCTCGGGGTGGAACTGGACGCCGATGAACCAGGGGTGATCCTCGTACTCGACGATCTCGGGCAGCACGCCGTCGGGGGATAGGCCCGAGAACTTCAGCCCGTGCTGCTCGAGGCGATCCTTGTAGGCGGTGTTGACCTCGTAGCGGTGGCGGTGGCGTTCGGAAATCTCGGTCGCGCCGCCATAGACCTGCGAGACGCGGCTGCCGCGACTGAGCGCTGCGGGATAGGCCCCGAGCCGCATCGTGCCGCCGAGATCGCCGGCCTTGGAGCGCTTCTCGAGCTCGTTGCCGCGCAACCATTCCGTCATCAGGCCGACCAGCGGCTCCTTGGTGGGACCGAACTCGGTGGAGTTGGCTTCCTCGATGCCGACGAGATTTCGCGCGGCTTCGATCACCGCCATCTGCATGCCGAAGCAGATGCCGAAATACGGCACGTCGCGTTCGCGCGCGAACTGCGCCGCGCGGATCTTGCCCTCGGCGCCGCGCTGGCCGAAGCCGCCGGGCACCAGGATGCCGTTGACGTGCTCGAGGAACGGCGCGGGATCTTCCTTCTCGAAGATCTCGCTCTCGATCCAGTCGAGATTGACCTTCACCTTGTTGGCGATGCCGCCATGCGAGAGCGCCTCGATCAGCGACTTATACGCATCCTTCATGCCGGTATATTTGCCGACGATGGCGATGGTGACATTGCCTTCGGGATTGCGGACGCGTTCGTTGATGCGCTGCCAGCTCTGGAGCACCGGCGGAATCCGCGAGCCGATGCCGAAGGCGGCGAGCACTTCGTCGTCGAGGCCAGCATTATGATAGGCCTCGGGCACCGCGTAGATGTTGTCGACGTCGCGCGCCTCGATCACAGCGCTTTCGCGGACGTTGCAGAACAGCCCGAGCTTGCGCCGCTCCTCTTTCGGAATCTCGCGGTCGGTGCGGCAGAGCAGGATGTCCGGCTGGATGCCGATCGAGCGCAGCTCCTTCACCGAATGCTGCGTCGGCTTGGTCTTGAGCTCGCCCGCGCTCGGGATGTAGGGCAACAGCGTGAGGTGGATGTAGACGGCGTGATCGCGCGGCAGCTCGTTCTTGAGCTGGCGGATCGCCTCGAAGAACGGCAGCCCCTCGATGTCGCCGACGGTGCCGCCGATCTCGACCAGCACGAAGTCATAGTCGTCGTTGCCGGAGAGGACGAATTCCTTGATCGCGTTGGTGACGTGCGGAACCACCTGGATGGTCGCGCCGAGATAATCGCCGCGACGCTCCTTGGAGATGATGTCCTGGTAGATGCGCCCGGTGGTGATGTTGTCGGCCCTGGTGGCAGGCCGCCCCGTGAAGCGCTCATAGTGACCGAGATCGAGATCGGTCTCCGCGCCGTCATCGGTCACGAACACTTCGCCGTGCTGATACGGCGACATCGTTCCGGGATCGAGGTTGAGATAGGGGTCGAGCTTGCGGAGGCGGACCTTGTAGCCCCGGGCCTGCAACAGAGCACCGAGTGCCGCTGAAGCCAAACCCTTGCCGAGCGAAGAAACCACGCCGCCGGTGATGAATATGTACCGCGCCATGGGGCTTAACCTCTAATCCCTCGAATTCGATTCGCCAAAGCGATTCGTATTCTGCCCGAAAGATTTTGCGGGCCTGTGGGTGAGCCAAAACTAAGAGTGGTGACAGAACCTTGATGGGGATTGTTGATGCAGGACGCTAGCCGCTGCCCTGCATGGCCCCCCTGCTTTATTGCGAGCGCGGTACCTGCGGGCCGCTAGGCGCCTGGTTCTGCTGCTGCTCGTCCGCCTTCTTCAGCGAATCCAGGATGCCGCCCGAGGTCGGCGGCGCGATCGGCGCCCCTCCGGCCGGCTGGGTCTGCGACGCCGGCTGGCCGATGATCGACGCGGGCTTGCGGTCGTAGCCGGCATACCAGGACAGGAACAGGCTGGTGAGAAAGAAGCCGGCGGCCAGGACCGCCGTTGTCCGCGACAGAAGGTTTGCGGTGCCGCGGCTCGACATGAAGCCCGCGCCTCCACCCATGCCGAGGCCGCCGCCTTCCGACTTCTGGAGCAGGACCGCGCCGATCATCACGGCAACAATCATGAGGTGGATGACGATGACAACAGTCTGCATAGTGTCCTTCCGTCACAAGCCGACAGCGCCGGTACCGGCAGCCGATCGCGCTTCGCGGGTTTTCCTGAAGTTGCGCGGTGTTACACGATCGGAAACGGCATTGCCACCCCCGATCGGCAGGACCGTACTCAGACCCATCGCGCTCCCAGGCTAGCTAGGGGCAGCCCTTGGCAATCGCAAGGAAATCGGTCGCCTTCAGGCTGGCGCCGCCGACCAATGCGCCGTCGACGTTTTTGACCGCCATCAGCTCGGCTGCGTTCGAAGGCTTGACCGAGCCGCCGTACAGGATGCGCATCTTGGCGCCGTCGTCCCTAAACCGGGAGGTCAGAAGTTCCCGGATAAAGCCATGAATCTGTTCGACATCCTTGGCGGTAGGGGTCAGGCCGGTGCCGATCGCCCAGACCGGCTCATAGGCCACGACCAGATTGGCCGCGGTCGAGCCGTCCGGCAGCGATCCGTCGAGCTGGCCGCGCAGGATGTCCAGGGTCTGGCCGGCATCACGCTGGGTCTGCGTCTCGCCGACGCACACGATCGCCATGACCCCGGCCCGCCAAGCCGCCTCGGCCTTCTGCTTCACCAGGGCGTCGCCCTCGCCGTGGTCGGCACGGCGCTCGGAATGGCCGACGATGATGGCGGTCGCGCCCGCATCGGCCAGCATTTCGGCAGCGATATCGCCGGTATGGGCCCCCGAAGCCTTGGGGTGGCAATCCTGCGCCCCCACCGCGACCGCCTTGCCGCGCGCCTTCTCGACGAAGGCCGCGATCAGGGTCGCCGGCGGACAGACCAGCAGATCGGCCTTGCCGGTCACCTCTGCCGCACCATTGAGCATGGCGTCGAATTCGGCAGACGAGGCTTTCAGGCCATTCATTTTCCAGTTTCCGGCGATCAGCGGTCGGATGGCGTCGGTCATGTCAATTTCCAGCAAGATTGGGCGAGATTGGCTTGTGCATGCGCTAGCAGAGGAGCCGCGGCAGTTCCAGAGACCAGGGGCTTTTAACCGCAGGGATCGAGAGCCGCCTGACCCGAGGTTGCGGGGGGAAAGCCGCCACTTTATGATGATCTATCAATTTGGTGACGCGCTTCTGCGGAATCTGCATTAAGACGCGCTCCCGTTCCCCTCCTGCCAAACAAGTTGGACCAAATGCTTCGAGGAATGCGCAAGGCCTCATCAAACTGGCTCGGCAAGACCATTATGGCCGTGGTGATGGGCGTGTTGATCGTCAGTTTCGGCGTTTGGGGCATCGCCGACATCTTCAAAGGCTTCGGGCAGTCCACGGTGGCCAAGGTCGGAGGCACCGAGATTTCGCTGAACGAGTTCCGGCAGACCTATACCGACCGCCTTCAGCAGATCAGCCGCCAGTTCGGCCGGCCCCTCACCCCTGACCAGGCCCGCTCGTTCGGGCTCGACCGTCAGGTGCTCCAGCAGGCGATCGCGGAAGCAGCCCTCGATGAAGAGGCGCGCCGGCTCAGGCTGGGCCAGTCCGACGACCAGATCCGCCAGTTCATCATGAGCGATCCGAACTTCAAGGGCGTCGGTGGCAACTTCGATCCGAACCGCTTCCAGGCCGTGATCCGCAATTTCGGCTACACCGAGCAGCGTTACGTCGCCGACCAGCGTAAGGTGTCGCTGCGCCGGCAGATCACCGGCACGATCGGTGCCGGCCTCGAGCCGCCGAAGGCGATGATCGACGTGCTGACGCGCTTCCAGAACGAGCGGCGCGCGATCGAGTTTGTCAGGCTCGACGCCGCGCAGGCAGGTCAGATCGACGCGCCCTCGCCCGAGGCGCTGGCAGCCTATTTCGAGGATCACAAGGTCCAGTTCCGCGCGCCTGAATTTCGCAAAATCGCCTTCGTCGTGATCTCGCCGGAGGAGATCGGCAAGTGGACTGACGTCTCCGACGACGACGCGAAAAAGCTGTTCGACCAGCGCAAGGACCGACTCGGTACGCCGGAGAAGCGACAGATCCACCAGATCGTATTCCCCAACGCGACCGAGGCGCAGACCGCGCGTGAACGGCTCGCCGGCGGGTTGTCGTTCGAGGATCTCGGCAAGGAGCGTGGGCTGAGCGCTTCCGACGTCGACCTCGGGCTCGTGACCAAGTCCGCGCTCGACCCTGCGGTCGGAGACGCCGCCTTCGCGCTTCCCGCGGGCGAGATCAGCCAGCCGATCCAGGGCGGTCTCGGCACGGCGATCGTCAAGGTCGACAAGATCGAGCCGGGTGTCGAGGCGAACTACGCCAGCCTCGTCGGCGACATCAAGCGCGAGATCGCCACCGAGCGCGCGCGCGTCAAGGTCGCGGAGCTCCGCGACAAGATGGAAGACGAGCGCGGCGGCGGCGCCAGCGTGATCGACGCGTCGCAGAAGCTCGGGCTCACGGCAGTGACCGTCGAGGCGGTCGACCGCTCCGGTCGCGCGCCCAACGGCCAGCCCGTCGCCAACATCCCGCAGGGCCTCGACGTCGTCTCGCAGGCCTTCAACAGCGACGTCGGCATCGACAACGATCCGATCTCGTTCCGCGGCGGCTATGTCTGGTACGACGTGATCGCGATCACGCCTTCGCGCGACCGCAATCTCGATGAGGTCCGCGACCAGGTCGAGGCGCGCTGGCGCCAGGACCAGGTCGCCGCCAAGCTCAAGACCAAGGCGACCGAGATGGTGCAGAAGCTCGAGCCGGGCGGCAAGCTCGCTGATGAAGCCGCCGCAATCGGCACCAAGGTCGAGACCACCACCGGCTTCAAGCGCGACGACACGCCCGCCGGCGTGCCCGCAGCCGTCGTTTCGGCCGCCTTCCGCACCGCCAAGGGCGGTGTCGGACAGACGCCTGTGAACGGCGGCAGCGAAGTCATCGTCTTCCGCGTCACCGACATCATCGATCCCGCGGCCGACGCCGCCTCCGACGCCGTCAAGAAACTGAAGGACAGCCTCGACCGCGCGCTGACCGAGGAGCAGGTCGCTTCCTACGTCAACAAGCTTGAAACCGACATCGGGACCACCATTAATCAGGCCGCCTTCGCGCAGGTGACGGGCGCGAACCAGTAAAGCAGTTGAAAGCACGCGATGGACGACCTGAAATCGATCATTGGAAAAGTGGCGACCGGCGCCAGCCTGTCGCGTGACGAAGCGGCTTCCGCCTTCGACGCCATGATGTCCGGCGAGGCCACGCCCTCGCAAATGGGCGGCCTTCTGATGGCGCTGCGGGTGCGCGGCGAGACCGTGGACGAGATCACCGGCGCAGTCTCGGCGATGCGCTCCAAGATGCTGACCGTGACGGCACCGCCTGAGGCCGTGGACATCGTCGGCACCGGCGGCGACGGCTCCGGCTCGGTCAACGTCTCGACCTGCGCCTCCTTCATCGTCTCGGGCGCCGGCCTGCCGGTGGCCAAGCACGGCAACCGCGCGCTGTCGTCGCGCTCGGGAGCGGCCGACGTGCTGGCTGCGCTCGGCGTGAAGATCGATCTGAGGCCCGAGCAGGTCGGACTCTGCGTGCGCGAATGCGGCATCGGCTTCATGTTCGCCCCCGCTCACCACCCGGCCATGAAGAACGTCGGCCCGACCCGGGTCGAGCTCGCCACACGCACGATCTTCAACCTGCTCGGACCGCTGTCCAACCCGGCCGGAGTGAAGCGGCAGATGGTCGGCGTGTTCTCGCGGCAATGGGTGCAGCCGCTGGCGCAGGTGCTGAAGAATCTCGGCTCCGAATCCGCCTGGGTCGTGCACGGCTCCGATGGCCTCGACGAGATCACCCTCACCGGCCCGACCTTCGTCACCGCACTGCACAACGGCGAAATCAGGAACTTTGAGGTGACGCCGGAGGAAGCCGGCCTTTCGCGCTGCGACGCGGGTGCGCTCAAAGGCGGCGACGCCGACGCCAATGCGATCGCGTTGCAGAGCGTGCTCGACGGCAAGCCGAGCCCCTACCGCGACGTCGCGCTGCTGAACGCCGCCGCCGCACTGGTCGTGGCGGGGCGCGCCAAGGACCTCAAGGAGGGCGTTGCAATCGGCGCCAAGTCGCTCGACACCGGCGCGGCGAGCGCGCGGCTGAAGCATCTGATCGCGGTCTCCAACGGCTGAGTTTCCCATGTCCGACATCCTGACCAAGATCGAAGCCTACAAGCGCGAGGAGATCGCAGCCGCCAAGCGCGCGCAGCCGCTGTCGGCTGTCGAGGCGAACGCCAAGGCACAACCCGCGCCGCGCGGCTTCGTGCGCGCGATCCGGGCCAAGCACGCCAATGGTGATTACGCGCTGATCGCCGAGGTCAAGAAGGCCTCGCCATCGAAGGGATTGATCCGCGCCGATTTCGATCCACCGCTGCTCGCCCAGGCCTATGAGGCCGGCGGCGCCGCTTGCCTGTCGGTGCTGACGGATACGCCCTCGTTCCAGGGCCATCTCGACTTCATGGTGGCGGCGCGCGCGGCGACATCGCTGCCGGTGCTGCGCAAGGATTTCATGTTCGACACCTATCAGGTGGTCGAGGCGCGCGCGCATGGCGCGGATTGCATCCTCATCATCATGGCGGCGCTCGACGATGCGACCGCTGGGGATCTCGAAGACGCCGCCCTCGCCTACGGCATGGACGTGCTGATCGAAATCCACGACCGCGCCGAGCTCGACCGGGCGCTAAAGCTCCGCTCGCCAATGATCGGCGTCAACAACCGCAACCTGCGCACCTTCGAGACCACGCTTACGACCAGCGAGACGCTGGCGCCGCTGATTCCGCAGGAACGGCTGATGGTCGGCGAGAGCGGCATTTTCACGCCGGCGGACCTCGCCCGCCTCGAACGCGTCGGCATGTCGACCTTCCTGGTCGGCGAGAGCCTGATGCGGCAGGCCGACGTGACCGCGGCGACCCTCATGCTGCTCGCGCGCGGGGACGCCGCGCGTGCGACGGGCACGCGCTGACATGGCGCGCGAGCCATCGAAGACCAAGTCCGCGAAGACAATGGCCAAATCTGCCCTCACCCATATCGGCGCTTCCGGCGAGGCGCGGATGGTCGATGTGTCGGACAAGCCCGCGAGCGAGCGGCTCGCGGTCGCGCAAGGGCGCGTCGTCATGAGCAAGGCGACGCTTGAACTGATCGTCTCGGGCAACGCCAAGAAGGGCGACGTGCTCGGCACCGCGCGCATCGCCGGCATCATGGCGGCCAAGCGCACCTCGGAGCTGATCCCGCTCTGCCATCCGCTGGCGCTGTCGAAGGTCACGGTCGACATCGAGCCCGACGCGAAACTGCCGGGTTGCCTGGTTCGCGCCAGCGTAAAGGTTACGGGCCCGACCGGCGTCGAGATGGAGGCGCTCACGGCGGTGTCGGTCGCCTGCCTCACCATCTACGACATGATCAAGGCGGTCGAACGCGGCGTGCACATCGAAGGCATCCATCTGGTCGAGAAGCTCGGCGGCAAGTCGGGGCACTACCGCGCCTGATTTACTTCAACGACGAGCTGATCGATCCGAACTTTGCGCTGAGCTTGCTGCCCATGCCGTTCACCACGGTGATGATGGCAAGCGCGATGCCGGCCGCGATCGGGCCGTATTCGATCGCGGTTGCGCCGGATTCGTCGGCGAGAAAATTCAGCACGATGGCCGGCAGGAACTGACCGGCATCGCGAGACCTTGCGGCAATCCCTGCACGTCTCGCGCTCCGCACATCGCTTGCATTTGCGCGCGCCGATTCATCCTGCATTAACCGCGCTTCCTAACTTCTGCTCCACATCGTTCCCGTAAACCAGCGGGTGTTTCCGGGATCAAGAATTGATCCTGGCGTGTACACGACAGCGATCGAGATCATGACGAAAATCGGCAGTCGCCTCTTCGACCAGGCAGCGCTCGTGCGCAGCGGGCCGATCCGCTGGCTGGTGGTGGGTGGGATATTCCTGATCGCCGCGATCGCCATCGGCGCAACGCTGATGGCGCAGAACTTTCGCGAACGCGCGCTGCGCAACAGCAGCCGCGAGCTCGATAACACCGTGCTGCTGCTCGCGCATCATTTCGATCAGCAATTGCAGGATTTCGCTGTCATCCAGAAGGACTTCGTCGACCACGTTCGCGCGACCGGAATCACCACCGCGGAGGATTATCGCAAGCGCCTCTCGGGCCAGGACGTCCACCGGATGCTGCGCTCGAAGATCGAGGCCCTGCCCTACATTGGTGGCGTCAACATCATCGATGCCGAAGGCAACGTGATCAATTCGTCGACGACATGGCCGGCACCGAAGGTCAATGTTGCCGATCGCGCCTATTTCCGCACCTTCCGATATGATCCCTATTCGCCCGACATCCTGATCGAGCCACTGCACAGCCGCATCTCCGGCGCTTGGACCATCCTCATCGTCCGCAAGATCGTGGGACCGAACGGCGAGTTCATGGGCGTCGTCGGGCGCGGCATCGAGCCGGCCAATTTCGAGAAATTCTTCGAGTCCGTTGTGCTCGGCGAAGGCGCCACGATCTCGATGCTGCATCGCGACGGTACGCTGCTCGCCCGTTATCCCCACGCCAGCGACTTGATGGGGCGGAACTTCAAGACGGGGGCGTTCGCACAGCAGAGGATCTTCGGGCTCGATCACTTCGCCGGGCGCTTCATCAGTCCGGTCGACGGCGACGATCGGCTGATTTCCGCGCGGGCCCTGCCCCACTTCCCGATTCTGATGATGGCCACCACAACGCGCGCGGCAGCGCTAACGGACTGGCGCGAGCAGATCGGCATCTTGATCTCGGTCGCCGGCGCGTCCGCGCTCGCCATTGCCGGCGTGCTGATCGCGATCGTGCGCAAACTGCTGGAGCAGCACAGCGCCTCCCGGGAGCGGCTGACGCTGGAAAAGCAGCGCCTCGACCGCGCCGTCAACAATATGACCCAGGGCCTCCTGCTGTTCGATGCTTCGCAGCGGCTCGTCGTGTGCAACCAGCGCTATATCGAAATGTACGGACTGTCGGCCGAGGTGGTGAAGCCCGGCTGCAGCTTCCACGACATCATCGCGCATCGCAAGGCGACCGGTTCCTTCACCGGCAATGTCGACCAATACGTCGCGCGCGTGCTGCGCGACATCCATGTGCGCAACTCCATGGTGGTCAATACCTCCGACGGCCGCTCGATCCAGGTGGTCAACGAGCCTGTCGCCGATGGCGGCTGGGTGGCGACGCACGAGGACATCACCGAGCGGCGCCGCATCGAAGAGCGCATCACCCACCTCGCCCACTACGACGCGCTGACCGACCTGCCCAACCGCGCCATGTTCCACGAGCACCTGCGCGAAGAGCTGGCGGGCATCGTCCACGGCGAGGAGCTCGCGGTGCACTACATCGACATCGACGAGTTCAAGGGCGTCAATGACGCCTTGGGACATCTCGTCGGCGACGAGCTCCTGAGGTCGGTGGCGTCGAGTCTCAGCCGGTGCGCAGGCCCGACGGACTTCGTGGCGCGGCTCGGCGGCGACGAGTTCGCCATCGTGCAGAGCGCGGTGACCTCGCTGGATCAGGTTACCGATCTCGTCGCGCGGGTCTTCGAAGCCATTCGCTCGCCGTTCGACTGCATGGGCCATCATGTCACTACCGACGCCAGCATTGGCATCGCGCTGGCACCGGGACATGGAACGGCGCTGGACCAGATCCTGAAGAACGCGGACATGGCGATGTACGCGGCCAAAGCCGCCGGACGCCGCACCTATCGCTTCTTCGAGCCGGAGATGGACGCCAAGGTCCGCGAGCGGCGGCAGCTGGAGATCGACCTGCGTTACGCCATCGCCCATGGCGGCCTCGAAGTCTATTACCAGCCCTGCCTCAGCCTGAAGGACGATCGCATCACCGGCTGCGAGGCGCTGGTGCGCTGGCGCCATCCCGAGCGCGGCATGGTCTCACCCGCCGAATTCATCCCGATCGCCGAGGATACCGGGCTGATCAACGAGATCGGCGAATGGGTGCTGGCCACCGCTTGTCGAGACGCAGCCGCCTGGCCCGATAATATCCGCCTCGCCGTCAACGTCTCGCCGGTGCAGTTCAAGAGCGGCACGCTGGCGCTGAAGATCATGGCGGCGCTCGCCGCCTCCAATCTACCGGCGAGCCGGCTCGAGCTCGAGATCACCGAGGCGGTGCTGATCCGCGACGACGACACTGCGCTGGCGATCCTGCATCAGCTCCGTGCCATCGGCGTGCGCATCGCGCTCGACGATTTCGGCACCGGCTATTCATCGCTGAGCTATCTGCACCGCTTCCCGTTCGACAAGATCAAGATCGACCGCTGCTTCGTCAGCGACATCGCCGGCCCCGACGGCTCCGCCAGCATCGTGCAGGCCGTCGTCAACCTCGCCAGCGCCCGCCGCATGACCACCACGGCCGAAGGCGTCGAGACCGAGGAGCAGCAGCGCCTGTTACGCGCGCTCGGCTGCTCCGAAATGCAGGGCTATCTGTTCAGCGCGGCGAAGCCGGCCGACAAGGTCATGGAGCTGTTCGCGCTGCATCGCAGCCGGCTTGCCCAACACGGCCACGCCGGGAGCCGCCGTCGCGAGGCGGGCTAGAGGATCCGGAAAATCGCTTCGCACTTTTCCGGATCATGCCCTAGTGGTTCATCACAGTGATTTTGACGTTTTGATACCGAGCCATTCGAGGATCGGCAAGCTTTCCGGCGGCACGAGGATTTCGATGCTTCTGGGGACGCCAGGTTGACGTCGGATGAAGCCGTTTCGTTCGAGGGTGACGATCATCTGGTGGACCGAAGGCGGGCTGACGCGGAAATGGCGCTGCATGTCGGTTTCGGCGGGTGGGCGTCCGAACATGTGCGCGTAGGTGTAGATAAAGGCCAGGTAGTGTCCCTGCTTCTCCGTGAAGTGCGTGCCTGATTTTTGACTCATCGCTGGATTCGTCCCGGCCTCCGACAAGGAGGCGAAGCATGAATGTACGTTATCGGGTCGAATTGAGCCAAATCGAGCGGGACGAACTGACGGCGATGCTGGGCGGCGGGAAGCATGCTGCCCGCAAGCTCAAGCGGGCGCAGATTTTGCTGGCGGCCGATGCCGGCAGTTGCGACGCGGAGATTGCCCGGTCTGTCCGGGTCAGCCTGTCCAGCATCGGCCGGACCAAGCGCCGCTTCGTGGAAGGCAATCTGGAGCGGGCCTTGAGCGAGGAACCGCGTCCGGGCGCAGAGCGCAAATTGACCGGCAAGGAGGAGGCCCTGCTGGTGGCGACGGCGTGCGCCAAGCCGCCCGCCGGCCGCAAACGTTGGACGCTGACGCTGCTGGCGGACACGATGGTCAAGCTCACCGATCATGACAGCCTGTCGGGCGAGACCGTGCGTCGCCGGCTGGCCGAGAACGACCTCAAGCCATGGCGCAGGGACATGTGGTGCATCCCCTATGTCGACGGCGAATACGTCGCCCGCATGGAGGACGTGCTCGACCTCTACGCCGAGGCGCCGGATCCCGTCCGGCCGCTGGTCTGCTTCGACGAGACCCCCGTCCAGCTCATCGGCGAGGTCCGTCAGCCGATTCCAGCCGAGCCGGGACAGCGCGAGCGTTACGATTACGAGTACCGCCGCAACGGCACCGTCAATCTCTTCGTTACCTTCGACCCGCATCGTGGCTGGCGCAACGTCAAGGTCACCGAGCACCGCGCCGCCGTGGACTACGCCTACTGCATGCGCGAACTCGTCGACGTCCATTATCCCGACGCCGACTGCATCCGCCTCGTGCAGGACAATCTGTCGATCCATACCGCCGGCGCGTTGTATCAAGCATTTGCGCCTGCCGAGGCCCGTCGCATCCTGCGCCGCCTCGAATTCCACTTCACCCCGAAACACGCCAGTTGGCTCAATATGGTCGAGTGCGAGATCAGCGTGCTCCAGCGCCAGTGCCTCGGCCGCCGCATCGACGACCCCAAAAGGCTCCGAAACGAGATCGCAGCATGGCAAAAGCGGCGGAATAAAACCCGAGCCCGCATCAAATGGATGTTCACAACCGACAAGGCCCGCGCCAAACTCGGCCGCGCCTATCCAGCCGTCGCCAAAGAGTCAAAATCACTGTGATGAGCCACTAGTTCGGCACCGCAGCCTTCGGCGCCGGCTTGGCGGCCGCGGCATTCACGGTAACGCCGTGCAAGAAGTCGTAGGCCGCATGCAGGGCCTTGTCGTCCTTCTCTTCCGGCGGCACGTAGGACTGCGATCCCGTCTGCTCGGAGCCGTCAGCGGCCGAGAGATGGCCGCGCATCGAGGCCTCGCCCATGGTGTCGACGCGACCCTTGAGTTCGGCCGGCACGTCCTGGAGGATCTCGATGTCGGGGGCGATGCCCTGGGCCTGGATCGAACGGCCCGACGGCGTGTAGTAGCGCGCCGTGGTCAGTGCCAGCGCGCCACTGCCCGCGCCGAGCGGAATGATGGTCTGCACCGAGCCCTTGCCGAACGAGCGCGTCCCGATCAGCGTCGCGCGCTTGTGGTCGTGCAGCGCGCCGGCCACGATCTCGGAGGCCGAAGCCGAGCCGCCGTTGACCAGCACGATCAGCGGCTTACCCTTGGTCAGGTCGCCGCCATGCGCGGTGAAGCGCTGGGTCTCCTCCGGATTGCGGCCGCGCGTCGACACGACTTCGCCACGCTGCAGGAACGCGCTCGACACCGAGACCGCCTGGTCGAGCAGTCCGCCCGGATTGTTGCGCAGATCCATCACATAGCCGGCGAGCTTCTCCGGCGGGACCTGCTTGGAGATCGCCGCAATCGCCTTCTTCAGGCCGTCGGTGGACTGCTCGTTGAACGAGGTGACGCGGATATAGCCAATGTCGCCGTTTTCGACGTGGAATCGCACCGGGCGCACATGGATGATCTCGCGCGTGATTGCCATGTCGAGCGGGGCATCGGCCCCCTTGCGCACGATCGTGAGCTTGGTCTTGGTATCGACCGGGCCCTTCATTTTGTTGACGGCCTGTTCGAGGGTCATGCCTTGCACGGCGTCGCCGTCGATCTTGCTGATGAGGTCACCGGACATGATGCCGGCCTTGGAAGCCGGCGTGTCGTCGATCGGTGAAACGACCTTGACGAGGCCGTCCTCCATCGTGACCTCGATGCCGAGCCCGCCGAACTCGCCGGAGGTGGTCTCCTGCATCTCGGTCCAGGCCTTGTCGTTCATGTAGCGCGAATGCGGATCGAGCGAGGTCACCATGCCCGTGATGGCGCCTTCGACCAGCTTGGCATTGTCGGGCTTCTCGACATAGCTCGCCTTCACGCGCTCGAAGACTTCGCCGAACAGATTGAGCTGGGAATAGGCGTCGTCCGCGCCCGCTGCCGCCCGTGCCGCCCATAGTCCGCCGTGCGGACCGGATACGAGGAGGGTCAGACACGCTCCGGTGAGCGCGCCCAGAGGGAACAGCAGGGTTTTCCGCATGGGTAGGCTTGCCTTTTTGCTTAGCGGTTCTCTTGGGGCTTGGGAGCCGCCATGCAAATGGCGATCCAGCCTGTTTCTCACAATACCATTCTGGTTTCTTCAAGGCCGGCGTACCCGTCGGGTGGGTATGCCGCAAAAATCCCTTCGCCCTGGCCTAAACTTTTGGCAACGTTCGCGGACCGCCTCGCGCAAAGCGGGAATCGGTCGGCCGCCCCACGCCTCGCAGCTATGCGATTTTAGGATAGTTTTGGAGCGCCGGACGGGATAGGCGATGGCATAAGACTTCAAATTCTCGGGAGGCAACAATGAACGAAGCGCTCCGGCCGCAACGGAACGTCGAACTCGGCGCCAGCAACGAGCCGTTCCAGAACCTGCACGAACTGATCCGGAAGGCGCGCTCCAACCTCAACCAGAACGCCTGGGACTATATCGTCGGCGCCGCCGAGACCGAGACCACGATGCGCCGCAACCGCCTGTCGCTGGACGAGATCGCTTTCCGGCCCCGCGTGCTGCGCGACGTCCGCAAGGTCGACGGCTCCGTCGAGCAGTTCGGGCGCAAGATGCGCCTGCCGGTGGTGCTGGCCCCTGTCGGCGCGCTGGAGATCTTCGATCCGGATGGAGCGGCCAGCGTGGCACGCGGCGCCGGCGCCTTCGGGGCGGCGCACATGCTGAGCTCGGTGTCCGAGCCCGGTCTCGAGAAGACCGCCGAAGCCGCGCCGGATGCGCTGCGCCTGTTCCAGCTCTATGTCCGTGGCGACGACGACTTCGTCGCGGATGTCGTCAGCCGCGCCGTGAAGCACACCTACGCCGGCTTCTGCCTGACCGTCGACACTGCCCATTACAGCCGTCGTGAACGTGACATCGCCAAGCGTTACGTTCGCGAGAGCCGGCTGCGCGCCACAGGCGGCGACTTCCAGAAGGGTCTGGAGTGGCGGACCGTGAAGATGATCAAGGACAAGTTCAATATCCCGCTGATCCTCAAGGGCATCGCGACCGCCGAGGACGCACAGATCGCGGTCGATCACGGCGTCGAGTGGATCTACGTCTCCAACCATGGCGGCCGCCAGCTCGATCACGGCCGCGGCGCCATGCATGTGCTGCCCGAGATCGTCGAGGCCGTGAAGGGCCGCGCCAAGATCATGGTCGACGGCGGCTTCTGCCGCGGCACTGACATCGTCAAGGCGATCGCGGCAGGCGCCGACCTCGTCGGCATCGGCCGGCTGCAATGCTGGGCGCTGGCGGCAGCCGGCGAAGCCGGCGTAACGCGGATGCTGGAGCTCTTGGAGGACGAAGTGCTGCGCTGCCTCGGCCTGCTGGGAACCACCTCGTTCGCCGAGGTCAACAAGTCCTGCCTGCACGCGGCGACTGCCACCAATGCGCCGAGCGTGTTCAGCGCGTTCCCGCTGTTCGACATCGAGCCCTATCGATACTGAAAGGATGCAATGACACCGCTCTCTCCCGGCAGCGCGGATGCGCTTCTGTTCGATCTCGGGCGCGTCGTGCTCGACATCGATTTCTCCAGGGCGATCGCCTGCTGGGCGGGACATGCCGGTTGCAAGCCCGAGGCCATCGTCGCGCGCTATGTGCGTGACGAGGCCTACCGGCTGCACGAGGTCGGCAAGATCAGTGACGAGGATTATTTCCAGTCGTTACGCGCTTCGCTCGGAATCGGTATTTCGGATGCGGAGTTTCTGGAGGGCTGGAACGCGATCTTCGCCGGCGAGATGCCCGACATCGCCGAGCTTTTACCGCGCGCGGCCAAGCAGATGCCGCTCTACGCCTTCTCCAACACCAACCGGCCGCATGTCGACCATTTCTCGAAGAAATATGCCGATCTGCTCGGCCATTTCCGCGAGCTGTACCTGTCGTCCAGTATCGGTCTGCGCAAACCGGACGCGGAAGCCTTCGACCATGTCGTGGCCGCGATCGGCGTGTCGGCAAGGCGTATCGTGTTTTTCGACGACCTCGCTGAGAACATCGAGGGAGCGCGGGCGTGCGGATTGACCGCGGTGCATGTGACCTCGCCCCGTGATGTTGGCAATGCATTGAAAGCGCTGGGGATCTGACACCAGCCCCGTGGCGGCTTTAGCAGCGGCAGCCGGAAGTTCCGGGAACCGGGATCGGGAACCAAATCACTTTGTGCATTTTTGCACAGAGTTCCTGGAACGGAATGCCCGCATCCGGACTCTTGAGTCCGTTGGGACTTTTACGGATGGACGCATCATCGTGTTGGGCAAGACCTACCTCACCAAGCAGGCCTCTCTTCTTCTTGAATTCGCCAGAACCACCTCGGATTCTGATCTTTCTGCAAAGCTGATCAGCAAGGCTGCCGACCTCAAGTCGCAGGCCGACCCGCTGCCCGACAGGGATCAGGGCCCCGCGGCGCCTGACGTCAGTCCGGGCAACTTGTCGGGGAGCTGACCGAATGCTGGCCGTGGCTCTCGTCATTCTCGTCCTTGCCATGGCCACGCTCCTCCCGGTCTGTCTCGTTCTTCGGAGTATGCCGCGCCGGAGCTGATACTAATCTTCCAACGCAGAGCGGGTGACGCCGGATGAATAATCCCTCTCGCTGCCGTTTTGCCTCTGCGCCCGCACTCGGTTAGAACTCTCGCCGCCCATTCGTCCGAACGCGCCGAGCAGGAGTTTTCGCCCGTGGCCTTGATGCCGGTTTCCGATGCGCTTGCTGCCGTGCTCGCGGGCGCAGAGCCTCTGGCCGAGGAAGCGGTCCCTCTCACCGATGCCTTCCATCGCGTGCTCGCGCGCGATGTCGCGGCACGGCGCACGCAGCCGCCGCAGGCGATGTCGGCGATGGACGGATATGCCGTGCGCGCGGCCGATGCGGCCAAGGTCGACGCCCAGCTCACCGTGATCGGCGAGGTGGCGGCCGGCCGGCCGTTCGCGGGAACCGTCGGCGCCGGCGAAGCGGTGCGGATCTTCACCGGTGGCGTCGTTCCCGATGGCGCTGATGCCGTCGTGATCCAGGAGGACACGGTCGCAAACGGTAAGCGCATCACGATCAAGGAGACCGCAATTGCCGGACGGCACATCCGCCCCGCGGGCGTCGATTTTCGCGAGGGCGACGTGCTGCTGCGGACGGGCACCCGCCTTACCGAGCGAGGCCTGGCGCTCGCCGCCGGCATGAACCACCCGTCCCTGCCTGTCCGCCGCCGACCGAAGGTCGCTATCCTCGCGACCGGCGACGAGCTGGTGATGCCAGGCACCGCACCCGGCCCAGGACAGATCGTCTATTCCAACGGCTACGCCCTGCACGCGCTGGCGCGCAGCGAGGGCGCCGAAACGATCGACCTCGGTGTCGCCGCCGATACGCTGGAGGCCACCACCGCCGGCATCCGCAGCGCACGCGAGAGCGGCGCCGACATCCTGATCACGACCGGCGGCGCGTCGGTCGGCGACCACGACCTGGTCCGGCCGGCGCTCAACGCCGAGGGCATTTCGATGGCGTTCTGGAAGATCGCGATGCGACCGGGCAAGCCCATGATGCACGGGCGTCTCGGCGCGATGCGCGTGATCGGCCTGCCCGGCAATCCGGTATCGTCCTATGTTTGCGGCTTCCTGTTCATGGTGCCGCTGATTCGCGCGCTGTCGGGCCGCGAGGTGATTCATCACCGCCGCGAGCGCGCCGTGCTCGGCCGCGATGTCGGTGCCAATGATCAGCGCGAGGACTATCTTCGCGCGCGCCTGGAGCTGCGCGAGGACGGCACCCTGGTGGCCCTTCCCGTCAACCATCAGGATTCTTCGCTGCTTGCGAATCTTGCTGCGGCACAGGCACTTCTCGTGCGCGCACCATTCGCGCCGAAGGCCGAGGCGGGCATGCCCTGCGAGGTGCTGCGACTGCCGGTCTGAATGCGTCGACCACACGCGTTCCGCGAAGTTCGTCGCGTTCACGGTAAATTAAGCAGTTGCGGAACACATATCGAACATATAGTGTCCGTTCATGATTTGTTTCGAGCATCTGGCGGTTCGCCGCTGAATTCACCGTCTCGGAATCGAACGACATCAACCGGGGGATTTGGTCAAGATGTTAACGCGCAAACAATACGAGCTTCTGCGGTTCATCAGCGAACGTCTGAAGGAAAGCGGCGTGCCGCCCTCCTTCGACGAGATGAAGGACGCGCTCGACCTGCGCTCGAAATCGGGCATCCATCGCCTGATCACCGCGCTCGAGGAGCGCGGCTTCATCCGGCGCCTGCCCAACCGGGCCCGCGCCATCGAGGTGATCAAGCTGCCCGAGCTCCAGGCCGCCGCCGGTAGCCGCCGCGGCTTCACGCCGAGCGTCATCGAGGGCAATCTCGGCAAGGTGCGCTCCAGCGCGCCGGCGGACGACGGCGAGCGCCCCGTCGCGGTGCCGGTGATGGGCCGCATCGCGGCCGGTACGCCGATCGAGGCCTTGCAGACCCGTAGCCACACCATCAGCGTACCGCCGGACATGCTCGGCTCTGGCGAGCACTACGCGCTCGAAGTGCGCGGCGATTCGATGGTCGAGGCCGGCATCCTCGACGGCGACATGGCGCTGATCCAGCGCAACGAGAGCGCCGATACCGGCGACATCGTCGTGGCGCTGATCGACGACGAGGAAGCAACGCTGAAGCGCTTCCGCCGCCGCGGCGCCTCGATCGCCCTCGAGCCCGCCAATGCCTCCTATGAGGTGCGCATCCTGCCGCCGAACCGGGTGAAAATTCAGGGCAAGCTGATCGGGCTGTACCGGAAGTACTGAGCCTATCCGGCGGTCATTCGATACACATTGGAGCGGACGGATTGTCCGCTCCGGCTGGATAGTCTTTCTGGTTCTGCACAGATTATCCGGCCACCCCTCCGGCGCTACATCCTCGGCACGCCGCACGAAGCGCCCACTGCTTCGCGGCCTTGAGAGACCGAGGAGACAACCATGCGCAAGATCGCTTTAAGCACAATCACCGTGGCGCTGATCGCAGCATCAGCGTCGCAAGCCCTCGCCGCACAGTCGCGTCATCATGTCCGCAAGGAGGCGGCGGTCAGCGAGCAATTCCGCAATGCCCGCAACGCCGTCGAGCAGCCGTCGCAACCGGCTTGGCAATATTCGGGCTGGTCCGCGCCTGCCGGCCGCTGACGTCGAGGCTTGCTAAATGCACTGGAGCAGACTTTGTTCCCAGCGCATTTGAAAAAGATAATGTGATCGCGCTCTACGGATGTGAGCCGCAGATTTGCCCACAAACAAGCATAAGATCACAGTTTCCACTCTGATAGAGGCCTGCGCCTCCGAGAGAGGCGCGGGTTGCTATCCTGAATGAGGAGCGCCCGATGTGTGACTACAGCCTGCATGCCGTCGCGACGCGTCCCGCCGAAGTCGGCGAGACGATCGTCACGACAAACTTCCGCGGCACCTCGACGCGCGGCTTCGCCTCCGAAGCCGACATGTCCGTCGCGGTCTGCCTGCTGCCGGGAACGGAGCTCGCCTTCGCCGACAACGTCCGCTACGACAATCGCTGGATCTGGACCCGCACCATCAACTCCCGTGTCGGAAAATTCGGCAAAACCGATCCGCACATTCCCGATCGCCATCACGACGCGATCGAATTCCCCGACGGCAAATACGTGCTGGTGACGCAGCTCGTCGAAGGACAGCGCGCAACCGTGCTGCAACTGCCGGTGACCCAGCCGCTCGGCGAGCACAAGCCGCAGATCATCGCCGACAGGCAGCCGACCGTCACCCGCCTGCCGATCGGCTGACGCAGCCGCTCCGGCCGACTGGTCGAGACCAGGATTGAAATCGCTATCGCCGGCTGTGGCCGGCGACGTGGAGCGGTTTGTATCTCTCGAAATCCGATCGGGAAAATCAGCTCGCCGCAGCTCCCCACCGCACGAAGTTTGCGCTGTCCTGCCTGAATTTTGAACGTCCGTTCCGCAGCCAAATGGCCGATGCTGTTGCGGTTTGAGGGGGCGGACCTGTTCGATGAAGACCTTCATTCGCGTCGTTGAACTCTGGGTGCCTGACCCGACGCGCATGCGGCTGGAATTCGGTGGCGGCCTCTACAGCGAAGGGCTGTCCGCGTTCAAGGCCGTGAGCGAAGATCTGCGCTTCGGATATGACGAGGGCCTTCCGGGCAAGGCTTGGGCCAGCGGGCACCCCGTGATCCTCACCAAATTCACCAACTCCTATTTCAAACGGACCGATCAGGCCATCGAGGCCGGACTGACCTGCGGCGTGGCGGTGCCGGTGTTTGCGGGAGAATTCCTGCAAGCCGTCATGGTGCTGTTCTGCGGCGACGACGAGGCGCATGTCGGCGCGGTCGAGCTCTGGCACAACGATCCCGAGGTCTCCCACGAGATGGGCCTCGTCGACGGCTATTACGGCACCGCCGACATGTTCGAGTTCAATTCGCGGCACACCAAATTTCCACGCGGCTTCGGCCTGCCCGGACGCACCTGGAAAGCGGGCATGCCGCCACGACGCCACGAGCTTCCTGCGCTGGGAGGATGCCTCCAAGGTCGGGATCAACCTCGGCGTCGGCGTTCCCTACCGGACCGGCGCCGACCACAGCGCCGACCATACCTGGGTCCTGACATTCCTCTCCGCGCAGGCAACGCCGATTGCGCAACGCTTCGAGATCTGGGTGCCGAACGAGGCCCGTTCGGCGCTGGTCTTTCGCGCCGGCGATTGCAGCGCGCAGACCGACCTCGCCGCGCTCTACGCGACACAATCCATCGCCAGGGGCGAAGGCAGCATCGGCGGAGCGTGGGCAACCGGCATGCCCGCGCTCAACGACGATCTGGCGCATGACTGCTCGATCGCAGCCTCGCAGGCCTGCGCCTCCGGACTGAGCCGGCTGGTGGTGCTGCCGGTGATCGGGAACGCAAGTCTCGAAGCCGTGCTGGCCTGGTATCTGTAGCCCGTCCGCTCAGTCCTCGGCCTGCAAGTCAGCCTCGGAGGGCGTTGCGTCCTTGCTGCGGGGCGCGGCCGTCTTCGGCGCAAGGCTTCCGTCGAAATCACCTTCGCCGGCGGCGGTCGGCAACCAGGGGCGGCTTGTGCCTCTCGCCCTCACCGCCCGAACCGCAAACCCGTCATCGCGCTGCGTCAGCGCCAGCGCGCCCTGCGTTGCGAGACGCTGGCGATCAACCACCATCGCCGCACAATCCGGCGGCGCCGGTCGTGCCGTCACCACCAGCGCGGCGCGGCTGCAATCATCGGCCAGCGCGTCGATGCGCAGCGCCAGCGCGACCAGGCGCCCATCGGCGAGCGGCGTCACGCAGCCGGACTCGTCGCACGACACTGCATCGCTAAGCGAGGCATTACCGCCGTCGCGGGAATCGGCGTCGGCCGCAAGCCACTCCTTCAGCAGAAAGCCATCCTTGTTCGCCCTGATCAGGTGCAGGTGCCCGTCCCTGCCCCGCACAGCAATGCTCTGGCCGTCACCGGCAATCAGAATGTCGGGCTGCCGGACGGAAAGCCCCCAGGCGATCGAAGCCAGCAGCACCAGCGCGCCTGACCAGCGCAAGGGTGTGCGCAGCAGGCCCATCAGGATGATCCCGAGGCTTGCCGCGATCAGCGGCGCGATGCCGAAGGCGCCGATGCGCCCGACCGCGCCGGGCAACGCGGCCACCCATCGCGTGACTGCGATCATCCAATCGATGCCGATCCCCATCAGCCACCAGAACGGGCCGTCGAGCCCGAAGGGAGCCGCGAGCAATCCCAACAGTCCGGCCGGCATCACCAGCGCCGACACCACCGGCATCGCCGCGAGATTGGCGAGAACGCCGAACGGCGTGACGCGATGGAAATGGAAGGCGGCATAGGGCGTGGTCGCAAACCCCGCGATCAGCGAGGCCAAAAACAACATCGCGATCTCGCGGCCGCCCCACATGGCAATGCGCGCGGTCGCGGAATGATCCGGCGAGGCGAACAGGTTCGGCATGCCGACCTGCACCAGCGCCACCAGCCCGAGCGTTGCCGCGAACGACATCTGGAAGCTCGGATGCACCAGCGATTCCGGCGCGACGGCAAGCACGATCAGCGCGGCCACGGCCAACGTGCGAAAGGTGATGGCGCGGCGATCGACTATCACCGCGATCAAAACCACCGCCGTCATGAAGAACGATCTCTGCGTTGCAACCTCCGCGCCCGAGAGCAGCAGATAGAACGCCGCGGCGACCAATGCCGCCGCCGCCGACCATTTCTTGATGGCAAAGCCGACCGCCAGTCCCGGGATGAGCGCGAGCAACGCCCGCACCGCGAAGAAGACGACGCCGGCCACGACCGCCATGTGGTAGCCGGAGATCGAGAGCACGTGGCCAAGGCCCGAGATGAACATGGCGTCGTTGACGGGTGTCGTGATCGCATCGCGCCGGCCGGTGAGCAGCGCGGTCGCGATCGCGCGGTTGTCGCCGTCGAGCGTGGCGCGGATGCGCGTGTCGATCGCATCGCGCAGGCCCTGCATGAATGCGGCATAACGCAGCCGCAAGCCGGCGGCATCTGATGGCACCGATGCCGCGATCGCGCCCATCACGAAACCAGAGGCGCCGATACCCTGAAAGAACATGTCACGCGAGAAATCATAACTGCCGGGCCGCACCGGCGAGAGCGGCGGCATCAGCCGCGCCTTCAACTGCACGAAGCTGCCGACCTCGGGCGCGGTGCCCTTGCGCACCGACAGGCGCACGCGCTCGAGCTTGACGTCGCTGCGCTGCGCCTCCATCGAGGTCACGCGCAGCACGAAACGGTCGGTGCGCTCGCGGATGTCGCGGGTCTCGACGAAACCCGACAGCGATACAGAATAGAGCGGCTTGGCCAGCACGGTATGGGCGATGCGCGCCGTCTTCCAGGTCGCCATCGCAAAACCGGCTGCGACCGCCGCGATCATGATGGCGGGAGCAAACAGCCGGCTCCGCCACAGCAGGACGGCGCCAAGCGTGAGCGCGACCGCCGTCGCGGCAACGACCCAGAGCACCGGCTCATGATCGGCGGCGAAATAGAGCGCGATGCCGCAGCCGAAGGCGACGGGCACCCAAGGCAACAGCCGCCCTGCGCCGGCTTCCGCGCTCAGCCACGCGCGCAAGGTCTCGACGATCGACGGCCAAATGCCAAAGCCCGCCGGCACAAAGCCACCGGCCGGCGCGGTGCGGCCGACGGGCCAAGTCTCCGCGATACCCTGGGACCGTACTGGCCGGCCCGGCTCCGCCATTCCCTACGCCTTACGATACGCGACGGGAGCGGAGGCTACCGGAACGTGCGGCTGCGCGAATAGCGGTACAGATCAGGAACGAACCGTGACGGCCCTACTTTTCCTCTTCCATCGTCACGGCCACATCCGCCTTGGCCGAGAGCCGCACCTTGTTGCCCTCGACATCGGCGACGAGCCCCTTGTCGATGAAGTGATGGTGGCCCTTATGGCTGCCCTCGCCGCTGTCCTTCTTGGTCAGCTTGATGCGGTTGCCCTCGACACGATCGACCGTGCCGACATGGACGCCGTCGGCGCCGATGACTTCCATATGCTCAGCGATGTTCTGCATGGTGGGATCCTTTGTTGGACCCACACAACGCCTGAGAGGCCTTTCCGTTCGTTCGTGACAAAGCCGCCCGGCGCGACGGGCGACCGTTCCATCGCAGGACGGGTCAGCCTCGGTTCAGGTCGATTGAGCCGAAAGTCTCATAAGACGCCAGCCCCGGCGGGATTACACTGCTTCTACGCCTCCCCGGCAGACGGGCAGGTCGTGATAGCTCGCGGTACCGAAGAGACCGCGAGCTCTTTCTCAGGTGGCTCAAGCGTCCCTGAGACCAGGCGTTGCGGACGCAACTCGCAATTCTCGCCTGTAGCGTCGCGCACCAAGTGTACTCCGCGAGCAAATGGGCGCTGAAAAGCGCCAGGAGTAGCGTTTGAATTTGATAGGAGCAGCACATGGCAGTTCAAGTACCGAGCGATTTTCGCCGCGTGATTGTTGCTGCGTCGGTGGGAAACGTTATCGAATGGTATGATTTCTATATCTTCGGCAGCCTGGCCGCAGTTCTGTCGGTCAAGTTCTTCGAGCAGTCCCACCCGGTTGCAGCCCTCCTCAGCACGATCGCGCTGTTCACTGCGGGCTTCCTGATCCGCCCGCTGGGAGCCTTCCTCTTTGGATGGATGGGCGACAGGGTCGGACGAAAGTATACGTTCCTCATCACGCTGAGCGGAATGGGACTGGGTACGGGGGCAATCGGGTTGATCCCAACCTACCAGTCCATCGGTCTGACGGCGGCGTTCGTGCTGTTCGGCTTGCGCATGATCCAGGGTCTGTGCCTGGGCGGCGAATATGGCGGCGCCATCACCTATGTCGCGGAGCATGTGCCGGACGACAAGCGCGGCTACTACACCGGCTGGCTACAGACCTCACCGACTCTCGGCATCGTGGTGTCACTGGCCGTGATCATCCTGACACGGACTTGGTTCAGCAATGAGGTCTTCGACGAATGGGCCTGGCGCGTTCCATTCCTGGTGTCTTTCCTGCTGGTGGCCATCGCGATCTACATTCGGCTCCAGCTCCAGGAGACGCCGATCTTCCAGGAGATCAGGGCCCGCGGCCAAATGACGACGAATCCGTGGAAGGAGGCCTTCCTCAGCTCCAACATCAAATACATCGGGATCGCGATCGTGGTCCTGATCGGACAGGGCGTGGTATGGTACAGTGGCCAGTTTTGGGCGCTGTACTTCCTGCAGCAGGTCTCCAAGGTGGATGCGCTGACCTCGGCCTATATCGTGGGAGCCGCGCTGCTGATCGCAACACCGAGCCTGATCTTCTTCGGCTGGCTGTCGGATCAGATCGGCCGCAAGCCGGTGATCTTGGGCGGCATGCTGCTCGCCGCGATCACGTACTATCCGCTGTATCTGTGGCTGGGAACGGTGACGCAGCCCGGCAACATCAACTATCCGATCGCGATCTTCATCATTTTCATCCTCGTTTGCTACGTCGGGATGGTCTACGGGCCGGTTGGCGCATTCCTGGCGGAATACTTTCCGGCCAGGATCAGGTACACGTCGGTATCGGTGCCGTACCACATCGGCAACGGCTGGGGTGGCGGATTAGTGCCGTTCATCACATCGGCGGCCTTCGCGGCGACCGGCAGTATCGGCTACGCCCTGATCTACCCGATTGCGGTACCTGCGGTGTGCTTCGTGCTTGCGGTCTTCCTGATGCCGGAGACTCGCAAGATCAGCATCTGGCAACCGATCGAGCCCAGAACCGCATCGTAACGTGATCACCTCTTCTCCGGCCGCCAGCCGATGGCGGTCGGAGAAGAGCCGGCAACCTCTCGTCTCAGCGGGCGCGATGAGGCCAGTGATCGTGCCACCAGGCACTGAAGTCGCGATCGGTCATCAATTCCCAAGCAGCGAGCAAGATCACCAATAGGCCCGACAATACGCTGCTGACCGTGGCCGATACGGGCTCATAGCCAATGGACCATGGCGCCAGCACCAGAGCCAGGCCCAGCAGCATTTCGCCCCATTCTTCCAGGTAGGACGGAATCACAAAGGCTTCTACGGCAAACAGCATGACGCCGAGCCCGAGTGCGATGGTGAACCAGACAGCTGCCCCGGATAAACCCAGGACAAAGGACGACAGGACCAGCCATACGCCCACCAACAGGCTGGCAGCGTCTTGCCAATGTTGGATGCGCATAATGCTCACCTCCCTTCTCGTATTTATGTGGGGACGTACTGATGAAAAATCATCCGTCCGGCCTGCGTTGTGTTGCCGCGACTGCCGGTCCAGAACCGGCGTTCAATCCTGGCCGCCCAGGCCCTGGAAAGGGCCCTTGCGAGTGCGGCGCACCAGGATGCAGACTGTCGGAGCTTGACAGGTGTCAATGTCTACCGTTCTCGGCCCACCCAGTTCGCGCCCGGAACAAGAAGGAGATGACGCCATGCGAGAAATGGAAATCCACGACTATGCGCGGCAGTTGCTGGAAGCACATGGCCCCAAAGCCATTGCCGAAGCCGCCCAGAACGCCATCGATCTCGCGTCAAAGGGCGAGCTCGAACGGGCACGAACCTGGCGGCATATCGAAGACGCCATGAAGCTCATGCGCGGGCCACACCAAAGCTGAAACTGCTGGCGGTCGGGCGAAGCTGCCTGACGGCGAGCAGCGCGCCATGCCGGATTGAGGCGGACGCGACGCCAACGCTGAACGTGGACCACAGTCCGTCGCAAGCCGCTCGGTTGCGGCCGAACGGCAACGCGATCTCAGGACACTGATCTGGGAGCGAAGCCATGGTTGCGAAATGTGCGACAGCCGAAGATCTCGTGAAGGCGATCAAGGACGACAACTTCCAGATGATCGATTTGCGGTTCACAGACCTGCCGGGGGTGTGGCAACATTTTTCCGTCCCGCCAAGCGCGGTGAATGCCGATGCGCTCAATGAGGGCATTGGATTCGATGGCTCATCGATCCGCGGCTTCCAGGAGATCCAGGAAAGCGACATGCTAGTCGTCGCGGATCCGGCGTCGGCCTTCGTCGACCCCTATAGTCAGGCAAAGACGCTGGTCCTCATCTGCAACATCAGAGACCCGGTGACCGGCCAATCCTATAGCCGGGATGCCCGCTACATCGCCCAGAAAGCCGAAACCTACCTTAAGGGCACCGGGCGCGCCGATACGAGCTATTTCGGCCCGGAAGCGGAGTTCTTCGTATTCGACGACGTGCGCTACGGACAGGGCATCAACTACGCCATGCACGAAATCGACTCCAGCGAAGGCAGCTGGAACACCGGCGCAAAGGAAGCGCCGAATCTAGGCCACAAACCGCGCCCGAAGGAGGGATACTTTCCCGTTCCTCCGACCGACAGCATGCAGGCGCTACGCACCGAAATGGTGCTGACGATGGAATCTCTGGGGATCCAGATCGAAGCCCATCACCATGAGGTCGCAACCGGCGGCCAAAACGAGATCGACATGCGCTTCAACACCCTCACCCGCATGGCTGACAACCTGATGATCTACAAATACGTGGTGAAGAACACCGCGCATCAGCACGGCAAGACCGCGACATTCATGCCGAAGCCCCTGTTCGAGGACAACGCTTCGGGCATGCACGTTCACCAATCGCTGTGGAAGGGTGAGACCAATCTGTTCTACGACAAAGGTGACTACGCCGAGTTGAGCCAGCTCGGCCGCTACTACATCGGCGGGCTATTGAGCCACGCCTGGGCGTTGTGCGGGCTGTGCGCCCCCACCACGAACTCCTATCGGCGTCTGGTTCCGGGCTATGAAGCTCCGATCAACCTGGTTTATTCCCAGCGCAATCGCTCAGCCTGCTGCCGGATTCCGATGTATTCGCCAAATCCACGCGCAAAGCGCGTCGAGTTTCGTTCGCCAGATCCATCCTGCAATCCCTATCTGGCCTTTGCCGCGATGCTGATGGCCGGCCTTGACGGCATCGACAACCGGATCGACCCGGGCAGCCCGATCGACAAGAACCTGTACGACCTCCCGCCCGCGGAGGCGAAGGAGGTGAAGTCGACGCCGGGATCGCTGGATCAGGCACTTGACGCCCTCGAGCGCGATCACGCATTCCTGCTACGCGGCGATGTCTTCACCGCCGACGTGATCGAAACCTGGCTCGACTACAAGCGAAAGAAAGAGGTCGATCCTATTCGGCTGCGCCCGCATCCCTACGAGTTCCATCTCTACTACGACATCTAGCCAGCGGTGGCCGCGCGGTCGCAAAGCCCGCGGCGACCGCAGCGATCATCACGGCACACGCCAACAGCTGGCCTCGCCGCAGCAGCAGGGCGTAAGCGAAAAAAGTAGATCTTCATCGTCATTCCGGGGCGCGAAGTCGCGAGCTATGATGCGCAATTGCGCATCTGAGAATCCATAGCCACCGATCGGGGTCATGGATTCCGGGCCTGGCCCTTCGAGCCATCCCCATTGCGCGCTTGCGCAATGGGGAATGACGCAGCGAGCGGGCACAGCGGCCTATTGCTCGATCAGCGGGGTCTTTGAAGACACGTGATGGCTCGCGATCTTCCAGTCGCTGTCCTCGCGGACGATCACCCAGGTGATCTTGACCGAGAGCGGCGCGGCCTTCTCGCCGAAGTCGAACGAGGCGATACCTGCCATATTGATCACCTCAGGGGCGACCGGCGCCGCCACCACCTCGGAGAAGCCGACGCGCGGCGCACGCCAGCGCGGCAGGCCATTGAAATAGGCCGCGACACCGTCTTGGCCGCGATAGAGTTTCGGGTTCGAGCCGAAGAAGAAGGCGTTTTTTGAATAGAGCGAGGCGAGCGTTGCCGCGTCGAGCTTCGCGAAGCCGGCGCACCATTTCGCGATGATGGCGAAAACGATGTCGTCGGCTTCGTTGCTCATGCACGCCTCAACCTTTCGCGACTTCCTTCGCAAAAGTATCGCGCAGCCCGATGGTGCGACTAAACACGGGCTTGCCCGGCGTCGAATCCTTGTCGCGCACAAAATAGCCCTGGCGCTCAAACTGCATCGGCTCGGCAAAATTGCTCTCCGCAACGGATGACTCGATCCGCGCGTCGGAAAGAATCTCCAGCGACTGCGGATTGAGATCGGCGGCGAAGTTCGAGGCGTCCGGGCTCGGGTTGGAGAAGAGCTGGTTGTAGATGCGGATCTCCGCGGGCTTGGAGGTGGCTGCCGGCAGCCAGTGCATGGTCGCCTTGACCTTGCGGCCGTCAGGCGCATTGCCACCCTTGGTCGCGGGGTCATAGGTACAGCGCAGCTCGACCACCTCGCCGGCATCGTTCTTGATTACGCCGGTGCACTTGACGAAATAGGCGTAGCGCAGCCGCACCTCGTTGCCCGGCGACAGGCGGAAGAACTTTTTGGGCGGGGTCTCCATGAAGTCGTCGCGCTCGATATAGAGCTCGCGGCCGAACGCTATCTTGCGCGTGCCGGCCGAGGGATCGTCGGGGTGGTTGATCGCGTCGAGCTCCTCGACCTGCCCTTCCGGATAATTCTCGATCACGACTTTCAGCGGCCGCAGCACCGCCATGCGCCGCTGCGACGTGCGGTTCAATTCCTCGCGGATGCAGAATTCGAGCATGCCGACGTCGACCACGCTGTTGGCCTTGGCCACTCCGATGCGCTTGACGAATTCGCGAAGCGCGGCCGGTGGCACGCCGCGGCGGCGTATCCCGGCCATGGTCGGCATGCGCGGATCGTCCCAGCCGGCGACATGGCCCTCGCGGACGAGCTGGGTCAGCACGCGCTTGGACAACAGCGTGTAGGTCAGGTTCAGCCGCGCGAACTCGTACTGGTGCGGCTGCGAGGGCACCGGCAGCTTCTCGATGAACCAGTCATAGAGCGGCCGATGGTCCGCAAACTCCAGCGTGCAGATCGAGTGCGTGATGCCCTCGATCGCATCCGACTGGCCGTGCGCGTAGTCATAGCTCGGATAGATGCACCATTTGTCGCCGGTGCGCGGATGATGCGCATGCAGGATGCGGTACATCACGGGATCGCGCAGGTTGATATTGCCCGCACCCATGTCGATCTTCGCCCGCAGCACGCGCGCGCCGTTGGGGAATTCGCCGGCCTTCATGCGGCGGAACAGGTCGAGGTTCTCCTCCACCGTGCGGTCGCGGAACGGCGAGTTCTTGCCGGGCTCGATCAGGGTGCCGCGGGAGGTTCGGATCTCTTCCTGGGTCTGGTCGTCGACATAGGCGAGCCCGTCGCGGATCGCCTTCTCCGCCCATTCGTACAGGCGGTCGAAATAATCCGAGGCGAAAAACAGGTTCTTGCCCCAGTCGAAGCCGAGCCAGTGCACGTCGGCCTGGATGGAATCGATGTATTCTTGCTCTTCCTTGACCGGATTGGTGTCGTCGAAGCGCAAATGGCAGCGGCCCGGAAATTCCTGGGCGATGCCGAAATTGAGCGCGATCGACTTGGCGTGGCCGATATGCAGGTAACCGTTCGGCTCCGGCGGGAACCGGGTCACGATTTCCTTGTATTTGGCCTGATCGAGGTCGGCCTGGACGATATCACGAATGAAATCGCGTCCAACCTCAGTCGCCACCGGTTCTGTGCTCATCCGAAAATCCTGTAGGGAAATCAGCGGTCCTTCTGCCAAATTCGCGTGGCTGAGCCAAGGCCTGGCGGGTCCGCTGTCGGGCTTTAGTTATGCTCCGGTCCTGATATATACCACCGCCTCCAATGCATAGGCCCTGCCAAGAATGACCGATTCCGTCGTCACACGCTTTGCTCCCTCCCCGACCGGCTTCCTCCATATCGGGGGCGCCCGCACGGCGCTGTTCAACTGGCTCTATGCAAAGAAGCACGGGGGCAAGATGCTGCTCCGGATCGAGGACACCGATCGTGAGCGTTCCACCGAGGCGGCCATCGGCGCCATCCTCGACGGGCTGAAATGGCTGGAGCTCGGCTGGGATGGCGACGTCATCTACCAGTTCAGCCGCGCCGCCCGTCACCGCAAGGTTGCCGAGCAGTTGCTCGCCGACGGCAAGGCCTATCGCTGCTACGCCACGGCAGAAGAACTCACCGCGATGCGCGAGAAGGCGCGCGCGGAAGGGCGTACCCGCCTTTATGACGGCCTGTGGCGGGACCGCGACCCGGCAACGGCCCCGGCCGACGTCAAGCCGACGATCCGGCTGCGGGCGCCGCAGACCGGCGAGACCGTGATCGAGGACCAGGTCCAGGGCCGCGTGGTCTGGCAGAACGAGAACCTCGACGACCTCGTCCTTCTGCGCGGCGATGGCAACCCGACCTACATGCTCGCGGTGGTGGTCGACGACCACGACATGGGCGTCACCCATGTCATCCGCGGCGACGATCATTTGATCAACGCGGCGCGCCAGAAGCAGATCTACGATGCGATGGGCTGGGCGCTGCCGAGCATGTCGCACATCCCGCTGATCCACGGACCCGACGGCTCAAAACTCTCGAAGCGCCACGGTGCGCTCGGCGTCGATGCCTACCGTGCCATGGGGTACCTGCCGGCTGCGCTGCGCAACTATCTGGTCCGGCTCGGCTGGAGCCATGGCGACCAGGAAATCTTTTCAACCGAGGAGATGATCGCGGCGTTCGACCTCTCCGGCGTCGGCCGCGCCGCGGCGCGCTTCGACTTCGCCAAGCTGGAGAACCTCAACGGCCATTACATCCGCAATGCCGACGATCAATCACTCGTGAAGATGTTCGAGGACGTGCTCGACCACGTTCCCGGCCGCGACGAGCTTAAGGCCAAGCTGAACGACACCACGCGTGCGCAGCTTCTCAAGGCCATGCCGGCCCTGAAGGAGCGCGCCAAGACGCTGATCGAGCTGATCGACGGCGCCTACTTCATCTTCGCCGACCGGCCGCTGGAGCTCGATCCCAAGGCGGCGACGCTGCTGACGGGCGAAAACCGCAAGCTGATCGGCCAGCTTCATTCCGCGCTGGAGAATGTCGAGACCTGGAGCGCGGCTGCTGCCGAGGCCGCGCTGCGCGCCTTTGCCGAGGAAAATAGTCTCAAGCTCGGCGCAGTTGCCCAGCCGCTGCGCGCAGCACTCACCGGACGATCGACATCGCCCGGGATTTTCGAGGTTTTGGACGTGCTCGGACGCCAGGAAAGCCTGGGCCGGCTTAAGGATCAGGCCAAGGACTAGGCTACGACGTAAGTCGACCATGCGCGGCGCCATCTTGCAGCGCACACAGCAATAATATACCCATCTCACCCGTACCTTCTGGAACATCCGGCCTGCCCCACCATTTCATCGGGGCCTCCGGATCCGGCCCGTTTCACCATACATCGGGGACCTCTGATGGACGCAAAACCAAGCAATAAGACCGCCACGCTGACGGTCGGAAACAAGAATTTCGATCTCCCGATCCTCAGCGGCAGCGTCGGGCCTGATGTCGTCGATATCGGCAAGCTTTACGGCCAGTCCGGCCTCTTCACCTACGATCCCGGCTTCACCTCGACCGCGAGCTGCCAGTCCAAGATCACCTATATCGACGGCGACGCGGGCGTGCTGGAGTACCGCGGCTACCCGATCGAGCAGCTCGCCGAGAACGGCGACTTCCTCGAGACCTGCTACCTCCTGCTCTACGGGAGCCTGCCGACCGCCGCGCAGAAGAAGGATTTCGACGACCGCGTGATCCATCACACGATGGTGCACGAGCAGATGGCCCGCTTCTTCCAGGGCTTCCGCCGCGACGCTCATCCGATGGCAATCATGGTGGCCGCCGTCGGCGCGCTGGCCGCGTTCTACCACGACTCCACCGACATCAACGATCCGAAGCAGCGCATGATTGCGTCGATGCGGATGGTCGCCAAGATTCCGACGCTGGCGGCAATGGCCTACAAGTACACGATCGGCCAGCCCTTCGTGTATCCGAAGAACTCGCTGAAGTTCGCCGAGAACTTCCTCAACATGTGCTTCGCTGTGCCGTGCGAGGAGTACAAGATCAATCCGGTGCTGGCCGACGCGCTCGACAAGATCTTCATCCTGCACGCCGATCACGAGCAGAACGCCTCGACCTCGACGGTGCGTATCGCCGGTTCCTCCGGCGCCAACCCGTTCGCCTGCATCGCCGCCGGCATCGCCTGCCTGTGGGGCCCGGCGCATGGCGGCGCCAACGAAGCCGCGCTCGCGATGCTCGCCGAGATCGGCTCGGTCGACAAGATTCCGGAATTCATCGCCAAGGTGAAGGACAAGAACAGCGAAGTCCGCCTGATGGGCTTTGGCCACCGCGTCTACAAGAACTACGACCCGCGCGCCAAGATCATGCAGAAGATGTGTCACGCCGTGCTCAAGGAGACCGGCCATGGCGACGATCCGATGCTCAAGGTGGCGCTGGAGCTGGAGCGGATCGCGCTCAGCGACCAGTACTTCATCGACCGCAAGCTCTACCCGAACGTCGACTTCTATTCGGGCATCACGCTGAAGGCGATGGGCTTCCCGGTCTCGATGTTCACCGTGCTGTTCGCGGTCGCCCGCACCGTCGGCTGGATCAGCCAGTGGAGCGAGATGATCGAGGATCCGCAGCAGAAGATCGGCCGCCCGCGCCAGCTCTACACCGGCGTCCCCCGCCGCGACTACGTGCAGATCGGCGATCGGAAGTAAGTTCGGCCATCACGGCCCTTCGGAACGGCGCCATCGCGAGATGGCGCCGTTTTCGTTTTTGCCCGCTATTGTTGGGGGCAAAGCGAAGCGTGCTCACTCTACGATCCGCCGGTTACCGCTTGCCCTTGCGCATCGTCGCCAGCACGATATCGGCGGCGAGCACGCTGGGCGACTTGTTGCCGGTCGACATGATCGTGTCGAGCTGGGCGAAAGCCTCGACCTGTTGCCGGCGCAGCGGCGAATCCGTCAGCACCTCGGACAGCGCCGGCGCGAGCTTCTCCGGCGTGCAGTCCTCCTGCAAGAACTCCGGGATCACCTCCTTGCCGATCACGAGATTGGCGAGGATGACCGAGGAGACGCTGACCGCGCGGCGGAGGATGAAGGCTTCGACCGCGCTGACGCGATAGGCCGTCACCATCGGAATGCCCGACAGCGCCAGCTCCAGCGTCACCGTGCCGGATTTCGCAAGCGCTGCGTGCGCGATCCGGAAAGCAGCGCGCTTCTCGTTTTCGCCAACCACGATCTGCGGCTTGACCGGCCAACTCGCCACCCCCTCGCGGATGGTGGCCTCCAGATGCGGCATGGTCGGCAGCATCGGGGCGAACGCGCGGCCTTCGGCCTGCAGCCGGCCCAATGTCGCTCCAAACACTTCGAGATGATGCCGGATCTCGCTGCGGCGGCTGCCCGGCAGCACCAGCAAAACCGGCGGTTCGGCGGTGCGGCGCGTCTGCTCCTCGGCATTCGGCCGCAGCGACGACAATTGCTCGATCAGGGGATGGCCGACATAGCTGCATGGCGGTCCCCGCAGCTTGCGGTATTCCTCCGGCTCGAACGGCAGCAGGCCGAGCACGTGATCGACATAGCCGAGCATGGCGCGCGCGCGGCCCGGTCGCCAGGCCCAGACCGAGGGCGAGACGTAATCGACGATCGGGATCGCCGGATTGCGCGCGCGCACGCGGCGGGCGACGCGATGGGTGAAATCGGGACTGTCGATGATGACGAGCGCGTCGGGCGCGGCCTCCGTCACCGCACCCGCGGTCTCGCGGATCAGCCGCAGGATCTTTGGCAGTTGCTGCACTACCGCGGCGAAGCCGACGATCGACAATTCCTCGATCGGGAACAGCGAAACCAGCCCCTCACGCGTCATGGTGCGGCCGCCGACGCCCTCGAACTGCACGCCATCGCCGAGCCGCTGGCGCAGCACCTTCATCAGCGCGCTGCCGAGCCGGTCGCCGGATTCCTCCGTCGCGATCAGAAAGATCTTCCGCTTTGGATCGCGCCCCTGCATCACGCCGGCAGACCGATGACGAAGAGATATTTTGCGTCGGCAAATGCGATCATCGCCTGCGGCTCGGCGGCAATGGTGTTGCCGGCGATGACTGCGAGGCCGGCGAGGCCGGCGGCGGCGACACCCTCGATGGTGCGTGCGCCGATCGTTGGCAGGTCGAAGCGCAGATCCTGACCGCTCTTTGGCGCCTTCACCAGCACGCCGCGTCCTGTGGCCGCGCGGATGCGCCCTTCCTCGCGCAAGCGCGCGACGCGCGCGAGCAGCGCGTCGGTGCCCTCGATATCCTCGACCGCCACCACGTGGCCGTCGATCACGACCGCGGCCTGGCCGATGTCGAACGGGCCGAGCGCGGTCAGCACTGCGCGGCCGCGCTCGATGTCGGTCTTACTGTTGTCGCTCGGCCAGGCGCGCGTGATGCAGCCCTCGGGCATCAGCAAATCGGGCGCGACATCCTTGATGCCGACCATGCGAAAGCCGCCTTGCTCGAGGATGCGCCCGACGCCGGATAACAAATGATCATCGCCGCCGCGGAAGGCGCGGATGACGTTGCCGAGCAGCCGCAGCGTTGTGAAGTCGAACCGGATCTCCGACAGCGAAGGCCGTACCAGCGTGCCGATGAAGATCAGGTCGCGGCAGCCCTCCTCGCGAAACAGCCGCATCGCGCGGCCGAGCTGGCCGACCGAGATCCAGCGGTGGCGGAATTTTTCCACCTGCGCCGGATCGCAGGCGCCGCGCAGCGGAAACAGCACCGGCATGATGCCGCGCGCGGCGAGCGACTCGGCGACCGCGAACGGCATCGCGCCGCCGCCCGCGACCACGCCGACCGGTGATGAAATCTCCGAAGCCGCCGATGTCACGCCCGCGGCCATCCCAGAACTCACTTCGCGATGGCAGGAAGACAGAGCGGGCGATGCTTGCCCTTGCCGATGAAGTCGAGGATCTCGGCGATCGCAGGATCCTCGCCGGCGAGCGGCTGCACCGCCGCGAGCCGTTCGGCGAACATGCCGGGGCCGTGGAAAAGTTTTTGGTAGAATGCACGCACCGTCGCAAGCTGCTGCTTGGTGAACTTGCGCCGCTTCATGCCGATGATGTTGAGGCCCTCGAGCACCGCATACTGGCCGTTGACCAGCCCGAACGGAATGACGTCATCGCGTACGCCGCAGACGCCGCCGACCATCACCTGCGGGCCGATGCGGGTAAACTGGTGCACCGCGGAGAGACCGCCGATGAAGACGAAGTCGCCGATCTCGCAGTGACCGCCGAGCGTCGCCGAGGTCGCGAAGATCACGTCGCTGCCGACATGGCAGTCATGGCCGACATGGCTGCAGTTCATGAAATAGCTGCGATCGCCGACCTCTGTGATGCCCCCGCCGGCGACCGTGCCGGCATTCATGGTCACGGATTCGCGGATGGTGCAGCCCGAGCCGATCGTCAGCTTCGTCAGCTCGCCACGATAGCTGAGCGATTGCGGCGGCGTGCCGAGCGAGACGAACGGATAGATGGTGCAATCATCCCCGATCGAGGTCTGCGCGGTGATGTGCACATGTCCGATCAGCTTGCAGTTTTTGCCGATCACGACATGCGGACCGATGATGCAATAGGGCCCGATCTCGGTGCCTTCGCCAATCACGGCACCGTCTTCCACCCGCGCAGAGGGATCAATCTTACTCATCAAAAAGGTCTAATTATGTGTTGAAGTTGCTTGGTTTTCCGGTCGTTAGCGCGACTGTGCCCGATCTGTCCAGTGACGTATCATCTCGGCTTGTTTCAGATGCCGGCCGAAGCAGCCGCCCCGATATGTCAACGACCTCATCCAGCGCTTTAAGTGCCGCAAAGCCGCCGCGACACATATCGGCTACGCATCCCGGATGACACGCAAGATGACGCCGAGCTGAATCCGCGAGAGCTTGAACGGCTCTCAGTCCGTCAGCATGGCGCCGACGTCGGCTTCGGCCACGACCTGGCCGTTGACCTTGGCGTCGCCGTGAAACCACCACATGGCCTTGCGGCGCCCGATCGAGCGCATGTGATACTCGATGGTGTCGCCGGGCAGCACGGGCTTGCGGAATTTGCACTTGTCGATGGTGAGGAAATAGACCGCCCGCGGCTTCTCGGTGCCCTCGACCGACTTGATGCCGATCACGCCCGCAGTCTGCGCCATCGCCTCGATCATCATGACGCCGGGATAGACCGGGCGATCCGGAAAATGCCCCTGAAACTGCGGCTCGTTGAAGGTGACGTTCTTGACGCCGATGCCGCTGTAATCGGTGCGGATGTTGATCACGCGGTCGATCAGCAGCATCGGAAAGCGGTGCGGGAGCGTTTGCAGGATCATGTTGATGTCCACAAGCTCGAACCTGACCGGTGCTTCCTCCGTCACTCCCGTTCCTCCTGCTTTGGATCGGCCTTGCTGTCGCGCGCCAAGCGCTCCACCGCCAAAATTTCCTTGAACCACTGTCTGGTCGGCTTGGCAAAAAAACCACCCCAGCGTCCGCCCGGCGGGATGTCGTCCTTGACGCCACTCATGGCCGTCACCTGAGCCCCGTCGCCGATCTTGACGTGATTATTGATGCCAACCTTCGCTCCCAGCGCCACGTTGTCGCCGATGGTCAGGCTGCCGGCCAGCCCGATCTGGGCTGCCAGCAGGCAGTGCCGGCCGATGGTCACATTGTGGCCGATCTGGACCTGATTGTCGATTTTGGTGCCCTCCCCGATGACCGTATCCCGCAAGCTGCCGCGGTCGATCGTCGTGCCGGCGCCGACCTCGACGTCGTTCTGGATCACCACCCGGCCGGTCTGCGGCACCTTCAGATGGCCCTCGGGACCGAAGAAGATGAAGCCGTAACCGTCCTGGCCGATTGAGCAGCCGGGATGGATCAGGACGTTGTTGCCGATCAGCGCGCACTGGATCGCCGTGCGGGCGCCGACATTGCAATCCCGGCCGATCTTGACGCCCGGGCCGATCACGGCCCCCACGCCGACCACCGTGCCGCTGCCGATCTCGACGTCGGGACCGATGACGGCCAGGGGATCGACGACAACGCCGTCCTCGAGCCGCGCCGAGGGGTCGATGATCGCCGACGGCGCGATGCCGTCATTGCCGACCCAGGATTGCGGCCTCAGCGCGTCGCCGTGCCATTCCCGCGCGATCCTGACGAAGGCGCGGAACGGCTGCGCCACCCGCAGCACCGCCACATGCGCGGGCACCTGGGCCTCGAAGCGCGGGCTCACCAGGCAGGCCCCGGCTTTGGTCGCCTTGAGCTGGTCGGCGTATTTCAGATTGTCGAAGAACGCCAAGTGCATCGGACCGGCTTCGTCGAGCGAAGCCAGGCCCGTGATGACGTGGCCGCCCCGGGTGGGGTCGACCAGTTGCGCCTTGGTCAGCGCGGCAATGTCAGCCAGCGCTGAGGCTGGCGGCTTTGTGAAGAAGATCGGCTGCGCCATTCCACCCCGTCGCGGTCCGGCTTCGGCATGAAGCGGTCAAGCCGCATCATGCCTCATCTCTTGGATCGGCACGATCCCTTCGGAAACCGGCTCCACTGATCCGGATCGTGCCCTGCTGATCGAATTAGAACGTCGTGCCGCCGCCGAACCGGAACTCCTGCGTGCGGTCATTCTTGCCCTTGGTGAGCGGCACGGCGTAGTCGAAGCGCAGCGGTCCGAATGGCGACTGCCAGATCAGACCGACACCAACCGACGAGCGGACGACATTGCCGTTGTCATACACCAAGCCGGTGCAAGTTCCGGCCGAGGCCGGGTTGACGGTCGATGGCGTACAGCTCGAGTTCTTGGTCGTGGTCATTTCGTTGGTCAGCGACCACGTCGTCGGGCCCTGATAGTCGTAGAGGCCGCCGGCGTCGGCGTAGACCGCGCCCTTCAGACCCACTTCCTTCGGCAGGAACCAGAACGGCATCTGCAATTCGAGCGAAGCGCCCCAATATTTGGTGCCGCCAAGCGCGTCCTGCGTGCCAAAGGGATTCAAATCGCGCGGACCGATGCCGTTCGGAGCAAAGCCGCGGACCAGGTTCGGGCCCATCTGGAATTGATCGAGCATGCGCAGATCGCTGCCGAGCTTGGTCAGCATGCCGCTCTGGACGTGGACGAGGCCGACGATGTCAGACACCAGCGGAGCGTAGTATTTCGCATCGACAACGGACTTCAGGTAGGTGACATCGCCGCCGACGCCGGCGAAGTCCTGACGGAAGTCGACGAGCAGACCGTCCGTGGGGTTCTTGTTGTTGTCCAGTGTGTTGTAGGTCAGCGTGTAGCCGAGCGCCGAGGTCAGCGTCTTGCCGTTGGCGAGCTCCTTGCGCACCGGCAGCGAGGCTTCGCCGTCGCTGTAGCAGCCAAGGCCGCTGGTCGCGCTCAGGTCGATACCGTTGGCGTTGGCGAAGGCCGGGCTCGGGTTGAATGCCGCCGATCCCACGACGTTGTTACAGTTCGACAGGTAGTACGGCAGGGTGATTTCCTGCTGATAGATCGAGTAGCGCAACTGGAGCGCCAGATCTTCACGTAGGCTGAAGCCGAGGCGCGGGCTGAAGCCCAGCGTCTTGGTGCCGTAGGAGATGTAGCTGTTGGAGAGCTGCTGGCGCTGATAGAGGTCGAGGCCCAGCGCGACGCGGTAGTCGAGCAGATACGGCTCGACGAACGACAGCGAATAGCCGCGCGCATACTGGCCGTAGGTCACCGACGCCTTGGCGAACAGGCCGCGGCCTAGCAGGTTGCGCTCGGAGATCGAGACTTCGGCGAGCGCACCGTCGGTGGTGGAGTAGCCGCCCGAAACCGAGAAGTCGCCGGTCGACTTCTCTTCGAGATCGACGATCAGAACCACGCGGTCGCTGGAGGAGCCCGGCTCCGTCGTGATCTTCACGGTCTTGAAGTAGTCGAGGTTCTTCAGACGGCGCTCGGCACGATCGACCAGCGCGCGGTTGTAGGCGTCGCCCTCGGAGATGTCGAATTCGCGGCGGATAACGTAGTCGCGCGTGCGGGTGTTGCCGCGGACGTTGATGCGCTCGATATAGGTGCGCGGGCCTTCGTCGATGTTGAAGACCACGGCCACGGTGTGCGCTTCGAAGTTGCGGTCACCGCCCGGGCGGACCACGGCGAAGGCAAAGCCGCGGCGCGACGCCTCGATCTGCATCTCCTCGACCGACTTCTCGACCGATTCGACGTTGTAGAGCGAACCGACGTTGACGCGCGAATAGGCGCGCATCGAAGTGGGGTCGAAGTTCGGAATGCTGGAGCGGAAGTCGATCGCGCCGACGCGGTACTGCTGGCCTTCCTCGATCTTGAAGGTGACGAGGAAGCCCTTCTTCTCCGGATCGTATTCGGTGAGCGCGGCCACGACCTGGACGTCGGCGAAGCCGTTCTTGAGATAGAACCGGCGGATCAGGTCGCGGTCGGCCTCGACCCGATCGGGATCGTAGATGTCGCTGCTGGCAAGGAAGCTCAGCAGATTCGATTCGTGGGTCTTGATGATGTCCCTGAGCCGGTAGGACGAGAACGCATTGTTGCCGACGAAGTCGATCGACTTGACGCCGGTCTTGGCGCCCTCGTTGACCGTGAAGACGAGGTCGACGCGGTTGTTCGGCTGCTCGATGATCTCGGGCGTGACGCGGACGTCGTAGCGACCGGAGCGGCGATAGATTTCGGCGATTCGCAGCGTGTCGGACTGCACCATGGCGCGGGAGAAGGTCCCGCGCGCCTTGGACTGGACTTCGCTGGTGAGCTGCTCGTCCTTGATCTTCTTGTTGCCCTCGAAGGCAACGCGGCCGATCACCGGGTTTTCCACCACGGAGACGATGATCTGGCCGCCGGAGCCGCGATTGATCTTCACGTCCTGGAACAGGCCGGTCTCGATCAGCGCCTTTAGGCCGTCATCGATAGCGCCTTGATCCAGGCGGCCGCCCGGGCCCGGCTTGAAATAGGAGCGGATCGTCTCCACCTCGACACGGCGATTTCCTTCGACGGAAATCGACTGAACGGTCTGAGCGAGCGCAGACGAAGACACAAAAACAGCCCCGACCGGGGCAACCACCGGCGCGCCGAACATGATCAGGGCGGCGAGCAAGCCGCCCCGGAGTCGCAGTCCAAACTTCATGCGCAACGCGCCCTTATCATTCCGTACCAGACCCAACCCCAAGGCCAGTCTGGGAGATTCCCCAAGTTCACGCCGCTTGTAGCCAATTTCCCCGACGCCGCAAACGGCCGCGCGCGCCGTAATTTCATTTTCAATCCAAGACGTTGCCGATCAGCAACGTCACAAAAAAGCCCCTATCAGGACGCCGCCATTCGCAGGATGTCGTTGTAGGTTGCGAACACCATCAGCATCAGCACCAAACCGAGCCCGATTCGGAACCCCATCTCCTGTGTCCGCTCGGAGAGCGGCCGTCCCCGGACCACCTCAGCCGCATAGAACATAAGGTGACCGCCATCGAGCAGCGGGATCGGGAACAGATTCAACAGGCCGATCGAGACCGACAGCACGGCGCACAAATTGATCACGAACTGGAACCCGGCGCTGGCCGCCTGCCCCGACATCTTCGCTATTCCCAGAACGCCGCTGACCTCACCGGGATTACCGGTTCCCACGAACAGCGAGCCCAGGAACTTGAAGGTGCTGGTGATGATGAACCAGACCTGCTCGACCCCGATCTTGAGCGCCTCGCCCACGCCGACCGGCGCGGTCGAGGCCTCACCGGCCTGAGACTTGTGCTCGACGCCGAGCACGCCGAGATGGTGGCTGTTGCCGAACGGGTCCTTGCGCTCCAGCAGCGCCGGCGTCGCGGTCAGCGAAACCACCGCACCGTCCCGCTTCACCTGGAAAACAAGCGCCGAGCCCGCGTTCATCGCGACCATGCGCTGCATGTCGGCAAAGCTCTCGATCGGCTTGCCGTCGATCTGCACGACGACGTCCCCGACCTTGAAGCCGGCCGTGGCGGCGGCGCCGTCGGCGACAACGCCGTCCACGCGCGCGATCGTGCTCGGCTTGCCGTAGTACAGCGCCATGACGGCGAAGATCAGCGCGCCGAGGATGAAATTGGCGATCGGTCCGGCTGCGACGATGGCGGCGCGCGGGCCGACCTTCTTGTGATGGAAGCTGCCGGCGCGCTCCTCGGCCGTCATGGCCGCGAGCCTTTCGGGCGATGGCGTTGAGGCCTCGCTCTCGTCGCCGAAGAACTTGACGTAGCCGCCGAGCGGGATCGCCGAGATCTTCCAGCGGGTGCCATGGCGGTCATTGAAGCCGACCAGCTCAGGGCCGAAACCGAGCGAAAAGGTTAACACGCGAACGCCCGCCCAGCGGGCGACCAGGAAATGGCCGAGCTCGTGGAAGAACACGACGATGGTCAGCACGAACAGGAAGGGAACCGCGTAACCGAGGAGCCCATGGCTCAACGTATTGAAACTATGGACGAAAAAGTCAGACATCGATACCCCTTATCCAGCGCCGCAAGGCCCTGGCCGCGAACCATCTAGGATGCCTTTAAGGCAATTTGAGGCAATAGGGCGGCAGCTCTATTTCGCGCAACATGGTCAACAGAGATTGCATCATCGGCGGAGGTCATAGGGGCCTGGTTCCCACCGCGGATCCAGTCATCCAGCGTCGCCTCCACCAGTCGCGCAATCGCGCCGAACCGAATCTTGCCGGCGATGAAGGCGGCCACTGCGACCTCGTTTGCGGCGTTGTAAACGGTGGTCGCGCCCTTCCCCGTCCGCAGCGAATCGAAGGCCAAGCGAAGCCCGGGGAAGCGCTCGAAATCCGGCGCCTCGAAGGTCAATTGGCCGATCTTTGCCAGGTCGAGCTTGGCCGCGGGGCCCTTGATGCGGTCGGGCCAGCCGAGGCAGTGCGCGATCGGCGTACGCATGTCGGGCGCGCCGAGCTGGGCCACGACCGACCGGTCGGAAAACTCGACCATGCCGTGGATGATCGACTGCGGGTGAACCAGCACGTCGATCTCGTCCGGCGTCAGCGCGAACAGATAGGACGCCTCGATCACCTCGAGCCCCTTGTTCATCATCGAGGCGGAATCGATCGTGATCTTCTGGCCCATGCTCCAGTTCGGATGCTTCAACGCCTGGGCGAGCGTGGCCTGCTCGATGTCGGCGCTCTTCCAGGTCCGGAACGGCCCGCCCGAGGCGGTGATGATGACACGGACCAGCTCGTCGCGATTGCCCGAGCCCAGCGCCTGGAACAGGGCGTTGTGCTCGGAATCGGCCGGCAGGATGCAGGCCCCTGCTTTCGCCGCGCGCTGCATGAAGAAGTCGCCGGCGCAGACCAGACATTCCTTGTTGGCCAGCGCGACATGCGCACCGCGATCGACCGCAGCCAAGGCCGGCTTCAGTCCGGCGGCACCGCTGACCGCGGCCATGACCCAGTCGGCCGGACGCGCGCCGGCCTCGATCACCGCGCTTTCGCCGGCGCCACATTCGGTGCTCGTTCCGGCAAGCGCGGCCTTGAGCTCGGCGAACTTGGAGGTATCGGCGATCGCCACGAAGCGCGCGGAAAATTCCTTGGCGAGCTTTGCCAGCGCGTCGACATTGCCGTTCGCCGTCAACGCCTCGACGCGGTAGCGCTCGGGAGCAGCACGCAGCAGGTCCATCGTGCTGTCGCCGATCGAGCCGGTAGCGCCGAGAACCGTGACGCTGCGGACGGCAGATGCCGCAGCCTTGTTGTTACGCAATGGGACCGCGCTCATATCCTCACCAAACCATAAGACCGCTTCCGGCGCTATGCACACCATGGCGGAGAAAGCCGATAATCCATGCCACCAGGATGGCAGCGACAAAGCCGTCCAGACGGTCCAGAAGCCCGCCATGGCCGGGAATTAAGTGACTGGAATCCTTGACCCCGAAGCGCCGCTTCACCGCGGATTCGAAGAGATCGCCGAGCTGCGAAACCATCGACAGGATGGCGCTGACGAGCAGCAGCGGAACCGCCTTTCCAAGCCCGCAGGCTGCAAAGCCGGCCGCAACCAGAAGGCTCGCCGCAAAGCCGCCGAGCGCCCCGGCCCAGGTCTTCTTGGGGCTGACGCGCGGCCACAGCTTCGGTCCGCCAATGCCGCGGCCTGCGAAGTAACCGCCGATATCGGTCGCCCACACCACGAGCAGCACGAACATCAACGCGGCGAAGCCGTTCACGGGATCCTGCCGCACCAGGATCGAGGCCAACAGCGCCGCCGATGCATAGGCGAAGCCGGAAGCGGCCCAGACAAACTTGCGTCTCGCGAGCAGCGCAACGATCGCGCCTCCGACGAAGCCGGTGATGACAGCGGTCTTGAGCGCGCCGAAGGCGACGCAGAACCCCATGATGGCGACGACGGTCGTCGCGGACGCGGTCAGCGCGAACGACCCCGCGCCCACCACCATGAGCCATTCCGCGAACAATCCGATCGAGACCAGCGTGACGAGAAATGCCCATAGCCAGCCGCCGGCATAAGCGATCGCAATGACGAGCGGCGCAAGCACGACCGCCGCGGCCACCCGCATCACGAGATTGCTCGAGGCCGGCGCGGAGCCTGCCGGTGCGGCGTCGGGTTCGCTCACGAGGCGGTTTTCGCGACGAGGCCGCCGAAACGGCGTTCACGCCTGGCAAATTCGGCGATCGCGCTTTCGAGCGCGGGCTTGTCGAAATCGGGCCAGTGGATCGGCACGAACACCAGTTCGCTATAGGCGGCCTGCCACATCAGGAAATTGGACAGGCGCTGCTCGCCGCTGGTGCGGATGATGAGATCGGGATCGGGAATGTCGGGCGCGTCGAGATGGACGCCAAGCGTCTCGGCATCGATCGAGGCCGGATCGCGCCTGCCGTCGGCGACTTCGCGCGCGAGCTTCTGCGCCGCCTTCGCGATCTCCTGCCGCGAACCGTAATTGAAGGCGACGACGAGCGTGAGGCGGGTGTTGTCGCGCGTCAGTTCCTCGGCCTCGTTCAGGAGCGCACAGATGTCGCTCTCCAGCCCGTCTCGCTCGCCGATGATGCGCACCTTGACGCCGTCGCGATGCAGGCTCGCGAGATCGTTGCGGATGAAGCGCCGCAGCAGGCCGAAGAGATCGCCGATCTCGCTCGCCGGGCGCGACCAGTTTTCGGAGCTGAAGGAGAAGATGGTGAGATAACGGATGCCGAGCTCGTGCGACGCGCGAACCACGCGGCGCAGGGCCTCCACGCCGCGGCGATGGCCTTCGGCCCGCGGCAAGCCGCGCGCGGCCGCCCAACGCCCGTTGCCATCCATGATGATGGCGACATGCGCAGGCGCGTCGGACCGGTCGTGTCCCTCCGTGACGGGCGCGGCGGCGTTGGACATGAAGGATGCTCTAGACGGTGAGGATTTCTTTTTCCTTGGCGGCCAGCAACTGATCGATCTCGGCGATCGTGCTGTCGGTCGCCTTCTGCACGTCGCCGGCCAGACGCTCTTGGTCGTCCTCGGACATCTCGTGGTTCTTTTCGAGCTTCTTGAGAACGTCGAGGCCGTCGCGGCGGACATGGCGCGCGGCGACCTTGGCGGCTTCCGCGTATTTGTGCGCGACCTTGACTAGTTCCTTACGCCGCTCCTCGTTGAGCTCGGGAATGCGCAGGCGCAGCACCTGGCCTTCTGTCGCGGGCGACAGGCCGAGATTGGAATCGACGATCGCCTTCTCGACCGGCTTGACCATCGCCTTGTCCCAGACCTGGACCGAGATCAGCCGCGGTTCCGGCACGCTGACGGTGGCGAGCTGGTTGAGCGGCATGTGGCTGCCGTAAGCCTCGACCTGGACCGGGTCCAGCATCGATGCCGACGCGCGTCCCGTGCGCAAGCCACCGAGCTCGTGCTTGAGAGACTGGGTGGCGCCCTGCATACGGCGCTTCAATTCGTTGATGTCGAAATTACCCGTGGACATCTCGCTTCTCCTTCAAAATCCCGGCCGAACTCCCGGCCAAAATTCCAGCGACGTCTCCGCGCCCCTTCTTTTGAGGCGCGACCGATGAGCCGTCAGCCGGCGACGATGGTTCCGTGGCCGCCGCCACGCAGAATCGCGCCGATCGAACCCGGCTCCGCGATCGAGAACACGATGATAGGCAGCGACGTCTCGCGGGCAAGCGCGAAGGCGGTCGCATCCATCACCTTGTAGTCCCCTTCGATGGCCTGCGAATGCGTCAGCCGGTCGAACCGCTTGGCGGTCGGATCCTTCTTCGGGTCGGCCGAGTAGACGCCGTCGACATTGGTCGCCTTCAGAACCGCCTGTGCGCCGATCTCGGCGGCGCGCAGCACCGCGGTCGTGTCGGTGGTGAAGAACGGATTGCCGGTCCCACCACCGAGCAGCACGATTCGACCCTCGGCGAGGTATTTGTGTGCGGCGGCGCGGGTGAACAGCTCGGAAATCTCGGGCATGACGAAGGCCGACAGCGTGCGCGCCGGCGTGCCCTTGCGCTCGATCGCCGACTCCAGCGCGAGGCAGTTCATCATGGTGGCGAGCATGCCCATGGTGTCGCCGGTCGGACGCGACACGCCGCGGGACGAGACCTCGACGCCGCGCACGATATTGCCGCCGCCGATCACGACGGCGACCTCGGTCCCGAGATGACGCGCGGCGATCAGATCGTCCGCGACCCGGTCGACGGTCGGCTGATCGATGCCAAAACCCTGCTGTCCCGCGAGATATTCGCCGGACAGCTTGATCACGACGCGACGATAGACCGGATCAGTCATGAGCACTTTTCCTTGTCCGGGCGCCGCTTCCGGCGGCACGCCGGAAGGAACGTTCCGGCGCTTACTTCTTGCCGCTGGCGGCGGCGACTTCGGCCGCGAAGTCGCTTTCCTGCTTCTCGATTCCCTCACCAAGAGCATAGCGCACGAAGCCCGCGATTTTCACGGGACCGCCAACCTTGCCCTCGGCCTCCTTCACCGCCTGCGCCACCGACTTGCCGGTGTCGTGGATGAAGGCCTGCTCAAGCAGGCAGACTTCCTTGTAGTAGGTCTTCAGGCCGGACTCGACGATCTTTTCGATCACGTTCTCGGGCTTGCCCTGCTGGCGGTACTTGTCGGCGAGCACGTCCTTTTCGCGCTTGACGGTCGCCGGATCGAGGCCGGACGGCTCGAGCGCGAGCGGGTTGGCGGCCGCGACATGCATCGCGATCTGACGGCCGAGCGTTGCGAGCTCGTCGGTCTTGCCGGGCGATTCCAGCGCCACGATCACGCCCATCTTGCCGGCGCCTTCGACGACCGCGCCGTGGACGTAGCTCGACACAACGCCCTGGCTCACTTCGAGCGAAGCAGCGCGGCGCAGCGTCATGTTCTCGCCGATGGTCGCGATCGCGTCATTGATCGCGGCTTCCACCGTGACGTCGCCGACCTTGGTGGCCTTGATCTTCTCGACATCTGCACCGACGTCGAACGCAACCTGGGCGATCATCTTGACCAGGCCCTGGAACTGGCCGTTGCGCGCGACGAAATCGGTCTCGGAGTTGACCTCGACCACGACGCCCTTGGTGCCCTTGGTCAGCGCACCGATCAAGCCCTCGGCCGCGACCCGGCCCGACTTCTTGGCGGCCTTCGACAGGCCCTTCTTGCGCAGCCAGTCCTGCGCCGCTTCCATGTCGCCACTGGTCTCGGTGAGCGCAGCCTTGCAGTCCATCATGCCCGCGCCGGTCGACTCGCGCAGGTCCTTGACCATCGCCGCTGTGATCGTAGCCATCGTTGAAAATCCTTTTTGCCTGCCGGTTTGCCGCGGCGTGGCATCGAAGCGCCCGCCGCGGTCCATCTCAGGAATTCGCGTCAACTGAAATGGTGGCCGGATCTTATCCGGCCAACCCGTCGCTCTTTTTGACTATTCCGCTTCCGCGGTCAGCGCCTTGGCCTTGGCTACCCAGGCGTCCGCGCGGCTGGGCAGACCGACCTCTTCGCCGATCTTGTGCGCGGTGTCGTGATTGAGCTCGGCGAGCTGCCAGAAGTGGAAGATGCCGAGGTCGTTGAACTTCTTCTCGATTTCGCCCGACACGCCCGGGAGCTTCTTGAGATCGTCGACGGTGCCGCGCGGACCGGCGAGGCCCTGGAAGCCGCTCGTCGTCGCCGGAAGCTCTTCAGCCACCGGCCGAACCGAAGCGCCGACGTCGACACCGGAATCGCCCTGGGCGCGCCCGATGCCGTCGATCGCCGCGCGCGCGATCAGGTCGCAATACAGCGCGATCGCGCGGCCGGCGTCGTCATTGCCCGGCACCACATAGGTGATGCCCTTCGGGTCCGAATTGGTGTCGACGATCGCAGCGACCGGGATGTTGAGCCGCTGGGCTTCCTGGATCGCGATGTCTTCCTTGTTGGTGTCGATCACGAAGATCAGGTCGGGCAGACCGCCCATGTCCTTGATGCCGCCGAGCGAGCGGTCGAGCTTGTCGCGCTCGCGCTGAAGCGTCAGGCGCTCCTTCTTGGTGTAGGAGCTGGCATCGCCGCCGGACAGCACGTCGTCGAGGTGACGCAGGCGCTTGATCGAGCCGGAGATCGTCTTCCAGTTGGTCAGCGTGCCGCCGAGCCAGCGCGAATTGACGAAATACTGCGCGCAGCGCTTGGCCGCGTCGGCAACGCCGTCCTGCGCCTGGCGCTTGGTGCCGACGAACAGGATGCGGCCGCCCTTGGCGACGGTGTCGCTGACCGCCTGCAAGGCGTGATGCAGCAACGGCACGGTCTGGGCGAGGTCGACGATGTGGATGTTGTTGCGGGCCCCGAAAATGAACGGCGCCATTTTCGGATTCCAGCGGTGAGACTGGTGACCAAAGTGCACGCCGGCTTCGAGCAGCTGACGCATAGTGAATTCGGGTAGTGCCATCGTTATAATTCTCCGGTTGGTTCCTCCGGAAGCGTGTGAGCAAAACGGAGCGTTGTCGCCCCGGCTGCCACCGGACGGCCTTGTGAGCCATGCTTCCGTGTGAGATGGCGCGCTGTATAGCGCGATTTCGGCCAGAAGCAAGGAAATAAGGGCCTTTCGAGGGCATTTTCACTGCCCTGCTCCAGGCCCTTTTCCCGTGGTTTTACGCCACCCGCTCTAGCACTTCGGCTGGTTGGGTGGGCATTTCTTGGCCGCGGCCGGCGGCGCAGCGGGGCGTGGCGGCGGGGCGGCCGGACGCGGCGGCGGGGCGACCGCGACCCGTGGCGGCGGAGGCGGCGGAGCCGGCCTTGCCACTGGCGGCGGCGCCGGCCGGGCGGCCGCAACCGGCGGCGGTGCCGGGCGGGGTGGCGGCGGAGCAGCCATCCGCGGCGGCGGTGGCGGAGCTGCTCGCGGTGGCGCCGGCGCAGGGCGTGCCGTGACCTGCGGACGCGGCGGCGGAGCCGCGGCTCGCGGCGGTTCGGGCCTCATCTGCTGCCGGGCGACCGGCGGCGGTGGCGGCGGAGCCGCCGGTTTGACCGAGGTCGCGGCCGGCCTGGCGGTCGCAGACGCCGGAGGCGGCACGACGGCGTGGCCCGGTCCGGGCGGCCTTCCCGGGGCCGGCGGCGTTGCGGTGGCTGGCGCCGCAGCGGTTGGCGCCGGCGCACTTGGCCCAGGCTTGCCACCAGGAGCTTGGCCGCCAGGAGCGTGGCCACCAGGCGTTTGGGCCGCGGACGGCAGCGGACCGGTCCGACCGGGCACCGGCGGCGTTCCATGGGCACCGGGAACCGGAAGTGCATGCGCGTTGGGCTGCCCCGGCGCTGGAGCTGCGGCGGGCGCGTTGGCGTGCGCCGGCGGAACATTGGCCGCAGGTGCGGTTGCCGTCGCGGCCGGCTTGCCATTCGGAGCTGCGGCCGATGGTGGCCCTGCCCCCGGAGGCACCGGCGGCGTACCGGGCGCCGGCAGTGTGTTGGCCTGCGGCAGCTTCTGTGGGCCGGACATCGCCGCGCCGGGCGCGACGCCCGCCGGGGTCGCGGGAGGCGTCCCGGGCCTCGCCGTCGCATTGATCGCGGCGCTCGGCGGCATCGGCGCCTTGCCTTGCTGGATCAGGGCAGCGCGCTGCGCGACCGCCTGTGGCACGGCTGGACCTGCCGGGTTGGCGCGGCCGGCGACCGCGGGTGCCAGATTGCCCGGTCCGGGGCCCGTCCCCGCCGGCGGTGCCAGCGGCCGATTGATCACGGTGTTGATGACCGTGGTGTTGTGGATGTTCTGGTAGATGATGTTGTTGGGCGGCGGTGCGACATAGACTGGCGGCCTGACGAACGCCGGGATCGGCACGAACATCGGCTGCGGCAGGATAAACAAGCCGTCCACAGGCAGCGGCGGCGACAGCACGACGAAATCCGGCGGCGGCGGCGGCAAATAGTAGACCGGCGGCGGCGGCGGCGGCGCGAAGCCGAACACGGGATCGCCGAACAGAAGCACGGGACGGTCGACATAGACGATCTCCTCCGGCGGCGGCGGCGGCACGTCGTAGTCGATCATCGCAAAGCTCGGCGGCGGCTCGACCGGCGCGGTCAGGATCGCGAGGCGCCGGTGCGCGTCGGCCGCATGCGGCCCGCGCGGATAGCGGCGCAGATACGACCAATAGGCCTCCGGCGTGTCGTTCCGATAGGTCCGCCGCCAGGTGATCGCCTCGCGCCGCGCCGCAACGATCGCCATGACGCGCTTCGACAGGGGATCATTCGGATAGGCGGCGAGAAACTCTTCGTAGACCGGCAGCGTGTCGCGCTCGAGCGCGGCCGCATAGGCATCTTGCGCGCCGAGATCGCGGATCGGCTTGTTGCGGATCGCGGCGACCTGATCCGGCGTGGACTGCGGCGGCGGCGCATCGGGCCCGCGCTCGAAGAATGAGAATTGCGCGCTGATCTTCTGCTCGTCCCAGGGCACCTGCGCGCCCTTGCTGGCTTCGTTGACGCGCAGGCGAACGCGGTCGAACACCTCCGGCAGCGACAGGCCGCCGGTGCGGATCATCTCCGCCAGCGACTGGGCGTAGATGCCATAGGGGCCGGGCTCCTCAGGCGCGACGGTGCCGGGCGCCGCGTTGAAGGCGATCAGCATATTCGGATCAGGCTCGACCAGCGCCAGCCCGCTTGCGATCTGCTGGCCGCCCTCGATGAAGGGCTGCGCGCGCGCCGCGTCGAGCACCACGATGTTGGCCTTGAGCGGAATGGCGGCGAGTTGGCGGAGATAGTCGCTGAGGCGCAAGGCTTCGGTCGGAACGTCGGTGTCGCGCGTGATGTTGGAATCGACCGGGATGAAATAGTTCTCGCCGGCGAGCTGGACGCCATATCCGGCCAGATAGATCATCGCGACGGTGCCCGGGCCGGAGGCGTGCGCCTTCTGGATGAAATCGCGAAAACTCTTGCGCAGCGTGTCGCCGTCGAGATCGCGCGCGCCGACCACGTCGAAGCCCGCCGCCTGCAGCGTCTGCGCGATCAGGCCGGCGTCGTTCGCGGTCGTCGCCAGCGGCGACTTGGCATAGGCGCCGTTGCCGACAACGAGCGCGATGCGTTTTTCCTGCTGCTGCGCCCGCGCCGGATCGAGCGCGCCCGCAGCAAAGAACAGGATCGGCAGAAGGAAGCAGATGAAGGCCTTGTGTGTCCCACGCATGGCTTGCTTGCCCGCTATTGTTGAGTGTTGAGAGCCAACGCGCATGAGACGCGCGGCCGGCTGAACGGCGCTTGAACGAAAAGCTTGGATTGAGGCGGCGGAATGGCGCCCACTCAGACGTCAGCTCCGCGTAACCTTTACGGCCGCGAAACGGCGGGCATCTCGGCAGATCCTTCAGCCATCAGGCCGTTCAGCCCTGCGCGATCAGATCGACCGTCCCCGTCGTAAGCCGGTAAATGCCGCCCACGACCTTCAGCTTGCCCTGCTCCACGGCAGCATTGAGGATCGGCGCGGCCGACTTCAGTTTCGCAACGTTGTCGATCACGTTTTGCCGGATCGCCTTGTCGAGCACCTCCCCGCCCTGCTGCATTGCCGCCTTGGCGGCGGGCGCGATCGCGTCGACCAGCGAGGGAATGTGTCCCGGCGGCGGCTTGTTGTCCTTGAGCGCCTTCAGCGTCGCATCGACGGCCCCGCAACTGTCGTGGCCGAGCACGAGGATCAGCGGCGTGTTGAGCACGGCCACTGCATATTCCATGCTGGCGATGGTCTCGGTGCCGGCAAAATTTCCGGCAACGCGACAGACGAACAGATCGCCGCGGCCGCTGTCGAAGGCGTATTCCGGCGCGATGCGCGAGTCGGCGCAGCTCAACACCGCCGCGAACGGGTTCTGGCCGCCGGCCAGGGCCTCGCGCTCGTGCTTGAAATCGTGGCGCCGCGACACGCCGTCGACGTAGCGCGCATTGCCCTCCACCAGCCGCTTCAGCGCCCCGTCCGGCGACAGCACATTTTGCGGCTTGGGCGGCGCCTTGGCCTCCTTGGCGACGGCTTTGCCGGCGAAGGCCAGGCCCAGCGCGGAGGCGGCAAACAGCATCGCCGAACGCCGCGATGGTGCGATCCTGTCCTGTAGTGATTCAGAGCATTTGTCACACATGTTACGTTTCCTCCCGGCGCGATGGACGAACTGCGTGGTCGCGATCAAAGTCGCAACGATGTGACGAAACCACAAATGATGGTGCGGGCGGCGCCCGAACTGGTCTGCGTAGCCCGAACGATGCGCTCGCCGAATCTCACCTGGACCTATTCCGCCAGCCGAAGCTCTGCGATCGTCGTCCTTGCGGCCGGTTCGTCCAATGGCAGGAAATCCAGCGGCCCTTGATTCTTGTAACCGGAGGTCATCGCAAGGGTGAGACCCCAGCCGAGCAATCCCGTGCTCGCGTTTGCGATCATGGCGGTCTTGCGCTCACTGAGGCGCGTAACGAAGAACACGGTCTGGCCGGATTGAGCCGAGAAGTCCACGCGCGTGACGCCGAGCGCCACTTCTTCTGCCACGAACTGGTGTTGGCCCGCCGGGCGATCGATATAGACATAGGTCCCGGTCTTCAAACCCTTGATCGGCGTACCATCGAGGGAAAATGCCCAGTCCGGATCGCCAATGCCGCCAAAACCCTTCTCGCGAAACACGACGACGCGCGCCTGCCCGGCTTTCGGCGGACCTATCTTTCGTACCGTCTCGGAATAGTCGAGCCCACTTCTCGCCGTCTCACAGCCGCACAGCAATGCGGCAGCCATGAGCAGTACCAGCCCACGCAGTAACATCACGCCCCCAATTCATTCCCGAGGGCATGCTAGCCAAAAACATCGCATGGTTGCAACAGGAGCGAGGCAGCTACCGCTGCAAAACATGCAATCGGCTGCAATGTCGTGCGTGTACTACAGCTGCTGCACGTCGACCACGCCCGCGACCGCCTTGATGGCGCCTGCGATCTGCGGCGAGACCTTGAAGCGGCCGGGCAGCTTCATCTCGACCTCGGTCTCGAGGTCGAGCATCATCACCAGCGAGACCTCGCCGTCGCCGTTGGAGCGCGGCGCGACGCCTGCGCTGCCGATTTTTGGCGCGGCGCCGTTCGAGGATGCCATCTCGGGGCCGGCCAGACGCTTGGCGATCGATTCAAGCGGCTTGGTATCGCGCACGAAGATGCGCAGGCCCTTCTGCGTCTTGGCCGCGGCGTCATCGAGCGGCTCGGCGTGCAGCACGCGGGCACGGACGTCCTCGCCCTGCAATTCCGCGCCGAGCTGCAACAGCACCGCGGCGCCCGGCTCCAGCACATCGCGATATTGCGCGAGGCCTTCCGAGAACAGCACGGCCTCGAAATGACCGGTCGGATCGGACAGGCCCATGATGCCCATCTTGTTGCCGGTCTTGGTGCGCCGCTCCATGCGCGACACCACGGTGGCCGCGACCTTGCCGGCGGTCGCGCCGGTCTTCACCGCGCGCGAAAACTCGGCCCAGCTCTGCACGCGCAGCCGCTTCAGGACGGTGGCGTAATCGTCGAGCGGATGGCCCGACAGGAAGAAGCCGATCGCATCGTATTCGCGGCGCAGCCGCTCGGCCGGCAGCCACGGCTCGACCTGCGGCAGCATGATCGTCGGCGCGTCGGCGGCGCCGCCGAACATGTCGTTCTGCCCGATCGTCGCCGCCTCATGGGAGCGCTGACAGGCGGCGAGCACCGCATCGGCGCCGGCAAAGACGCGCGCGCGGCTGGGCTCCAGCGTGTCGAAGGCGCCAGCGGCCGCGAGACTCTCGATGATGCGCTTGTTGATCGCGCGCGGATTGACGCGCGCGGCGAAGTCGGCAAGCGAGGTGAACAGGCCGTTCTTGGTGCGCTCCGCGACGATCTGCTCGACCGCCTGAATACCGACGCCCTTGAGCGCGGCGAGCGCGTAGTAGATGGTCTTGTCGCCGACCTCGAAGGTCGCACCGGAGCGGTTGACGTTGGGCGGCTCGACCTTGATGCCGAGGCGCTGCGCCTCGGAGCGGAATTCGGACAGCTTGTCGGTGTTGTTGAGATCGAGCGTCATCGACGCCGCGATGAACTCCACCGGGTAATGCGCCTTCATGTAGGCGGTGTGATAGGACACCAGCGCATAGGCCGCCGCGTGGCTCTTGTTGAAGCCGTAGTCGGCGAATTTCGCCAGCAGCTCGAAGATGGTGTCGGCCTGCCCCTTCGGCACGCCGTTCTTCACCGCACCCGCGACGAAGATCTCGCGCTGCTTCTCCATCTCGGCGCGGATCTTCTTGCCCATCGCGCGGCGCAGCAGGTCGGCGTCGCCGAGCGAATAGCCCGACATCACCTGCGCGATCTGCATCACCTGTTCCTGGTAGATGATGACGCCGAACGTCTCCTTCAGGATCGGCTCCAGCACGGGGTGGAGATATTCCGGCTCCTCGTCGCCATGCTTGCGCGAACAATAGGTCGGAATGTTCGCCATCGGGCCCGGGCGATACAGCGCGACCAGCGCGATGATGTCCTCGAAGCGGTCGGGGCGCATGTCGATCAGCGCCCGCCGCATGCCCTGGCTTTCAACCTGGAACACGCCGACCACGTCGCCGCGCGCCAGCATCTGGTAGCTTTCGGCATCGTCGATCGGCAGCGTCGCGAGATCGACATGGATGTCGCGCGGCTTGAGCAGCTTGATCGCGACGTCGAGCACCGTCAGCGTCTTCAGGCCGAGGAAGTCGAACTTCACGAGGCCGGCCGGCTCGACCCATTTCATGTTGAACTGGGTCACCGGCATGTCGGATTTGGGATCGCGGTAGAGCGGCACCAGCTCGCTCAGCGGACGATCGCCGATCACGATGCCGGCCGCATGCGTCGAGGCGTGGCGCGTCAGGCCTTCGAGGCGCTGCGCGATGTCGAAGGCGCGCGCCACCACCGGGTCTTCGTCGCGAAAGGCCTGAAGCTTCGGCTCGCTCTCGATCGCGGCGGCCAGCGTCACCGGCGCCGCCGGATTCTGCGGCACCAGCTTGGTCAGCTTGTCGACCTGGCCATAGGGCATTTGCAGCACGCGGCCGACGTCGCGCAGCACGCCGCGCGCCTGCAGCGTACCGAAGGTGATGATCTGCGCCACCTGGTCGCGGCCATAGCGCTGCTGCACGTATTGGATCACCTCGCCGCGGCGGTCCTGGCAGAAGTCGATGTCGAAGTCCGGCATCGAGACGCGTTCCGGATTGAGGAAGCGCTCGAACAGCAGCCCGAACTTGATCGGATCGAGATCGGTGATGGTCAGCGCCCAGGCGACCAGCGAGCCTGCGCCCGAGCCGCGGCCGGGCCCGACCGGGATGCCCTGGCCCTTCGCCCATTTGATGAAGTCGGACACGATCAGGAAGTAGCCGGCGTACTTCATGCGCATGATGACGTCGAGCTCGAACGCCAGACGCTGGCTGTAGTCCTCGTCCGTGGTGCCCTGCGACAGGCCGTGCACGCGCAAGCGGTTGGCAAGCCCCTGCTCCGCCTGCTGCTTCAACTCGGCGGCTTCGACCGCGGCGGCGTCCGGGCTCGACGCGGCACCGACGGTGAAGAACGGCAGGATCGGCTTGCGCGTCATCGGGCGGAACGAGCAGCGCTCGGCGATCTCCACCGTCGAGGCCAGCGCCTCCGGAATGTCGGCGAACAGCACCGCCATCTCGGCGCGCGTCTTGAAGCGGTGATCGGGCGTGAGCTGCTCGCGCTCGGTCTCCGCGATCAGCCGGCCGCCGGCGATGCAGAGCAGCGCATCGTGCGCCTCGTAATCGTCGGCCGCGGCGAAATACGGCTCGTTGGCCGCGACCAGCGGCAGGCCTTTCGTAAAGGCGATGTCGATCAGCCCGCCTTCGATGCGCCGCTCCTTGTCCAGGCCGTGGCGCTGCAATTCGACATAGAGGCGGTCGCCGAACAGGCTGGCGAGACGCTCGCAGCGTGCGGCCGCAAGCTCGGCGTGGCCGGCTTGCAGCGCCAGCGAAATCGGCCCGTCCGGACCGCCGGTGAGCACGATCAGACCTTCGGTCTCGCCTTCGAGCCAGTCGAACTTGATGTGGGAGGCGTGGGTGTCGGGCGTCTCCAGAAACGCCCGCGAGTTCAGCCGCATCAGGCTGCGATAGCCGCGCTCTTGCGCTGCCAGCAGCACCACGCGCGATGGCAGAAGCGCGTTGCGCGCATTCGGATCCTGGTCGCCGAAGTCGATCGCCAGCTCGCAGCCGACGATCGGCTGGATGCCGGACCCCGCCATCTTGTCGGAGAACTCCAGCGCACCGAACATGTTGTCGGTGTCGGTCAGCGCCAGCGCCGGCTGGTGGTCCTTCTTGGCGAGCTCGGCGAGCTTGGCGATCTTGATCGAGCCCTTGAGCAGCGAATAGGCCGAGTGAACGTGAAGGTGGACAAATCCGGCGCTCGGCATGGTCGCGTGACGGCCTCTTGCAGGTGAGATGGAGCGGTCGCCGGCACCGGAGGCATCAAGTGCTCGCCCGGCCGACTCGCCTCACAATGGTGGGGCGTCGCCGCGCCAGAGTCCACGCCGGAGCGGCCGGTCGGCCGCGTCGTCCCGCTTTTCCCCAAGGCGCACTCAGGAGTTCCCGAGCAACGGTTGTGTAAACCGGTGCCCTAGCATTACAGTTGCTTTGTTTGCGGGCTTCTGAATCCATGGGCAACCATGATTCGAATGTCGTGGACGCGGGCCGCGTCGGTTGAGGAGACGCTTGCGTTGTGGGCGGCGTCGCTTCGAGAGATCAAGCAACGGATACGTCCGTTGTTCACGCAAGAGCGTGTGGCGACGAATGCAGGCTTGTTCCTGGAAGGTCTGCTCGGAGATGAGCAGCGCAAGACCGGCTGGATGCGCGCGGAGGCGGCTGGCGATCCTGGCCCATGGCGTCAGCAGGCAATTCTGGGTCGTGGAGATTGGGACGCTGATGCCCTGCGCGATATCGTCCGCGACTATGTCATCGAGCATTTGGCGGATGACGATGCGGTGCTGGTGATCGACGAGACCGGCTTTCTCAAGCAGGGTAAGGCCTCATGCGGAGTGGCACGGCAATACACTGGTTCGGCAGGGAAGATTACGAACTGCCAGATCGGCGTCTTCGCTACCTACGTTTCGCGTCATGGTCATGCGTTCATCGATCGCGCGTTGTATCTTCCGAAGGAATGGACTGACGATCCAGATCGTCTGGAAGCCGCATATGTGCCTGCCGATGTCGGCTTTGCGACCAAACCAAAGCTTGCGACGAGAATGATCGCACGTGCGATAGCCGCGTCTGTACCATTCAAGTGGGTTGCCGGTGACACGGTCTACGGTGTTGGCGATATCGAACAGCAGCTACGGCGGGCAGGCAAAGGCTATGTGCTCGGGGTCAGCAGCTCTCATGTCTTCCGATCCTGGGGCAAGCGACAGCCGGTCGCCGGCAAGGCCGAAGACATCGCCCGGACGCGGCGCCCGTCCGACTGGAAGCGCTTGTCGGCGGGAGCCGGAACCAAAGGACCGAGGCTGCATGACTGGTGTTATCTCGAACTGGCCGATCTCGAGGTCGAGCAGTTCAACAGCGCAAATGATGGTTTATGGACGCGCGGTCTGCTGATCCGTCGCCATATCGCCGATGGCGATCTCGCCTTCTTCACCACCTGGTGCCCAGCGGGAACATCAATTGAAACGCTGGTCGCGGTCGAAGGCCATCGATGGGCGATCGAGGACAGCTTTGAAACCGCGAAAAACGAGTTCGGGCTCGATCACAACGAGAGCAGGTCCTGGCATGGCTGGCATCGCCACGTGTCCCTGGTGATGCTCGCCTTCGCCATGATGGCGGCGATCCGCCATCGCGCCAATCCGCCACCGCCCAAAAAAACCAAACGCCGCCCCCCGGCAAAAGCCAAAGCACACCCACGCCGCCGCTGATCCGTTGGTCAATCCAGGAAATCCGCCGCATCGCCATCAGGCTTGCTCGAAAGCGGATCCAACCCGCGCATGTCATCGCATGGTCATTCTGGCGCAGAGCTCACCAGGCTGCCGCTCAGCGCGCGCATCTCAAAGCAAAACGGCAACTGTAATGCTAGAGCTGCGGAAGCACCTGGGCCCAGATTGCGATCATCCCGACGAACAGCGTGATCGACGCCAGTGCGGCGGCTTCTTCCACGAAAATCCTGAACATGGCTTGCTCCCTTGGCTGGAACGTATGAAGAACATTGTTCTCATTTCGTTCTCAGGAGTCAAGCGATCTTGGCCATTTCGCAGCGCGATGGTTAACTCGCTGAACCCAAACAACAAAAAAGCCCCGGCGCAAGGCCGGGGCTTTCGTCAACCGCTCAAGTGGAGCGGCTTGTCTCTGGACTTGCTCAGTACCGGCCGAGGATCGGACCGCCGAACTTGTAGTTCAGGCGGACGAGGCCCATGTCGACGTCCTGCTTGATGTGGTCGGCCTGAACCAGCACGCCGGCGCTGGTCAGGTTCTGGTCGTGACCACCCAGGAAGATGTGGTTGTACTCGACGCCAACCGACCAGTTCGGGGCAAAGCCGTATTCGAGGCCAGCGCCGATGGTGCCGCCCCAGCGGGTGTCATCGGACGAAGCGACGAACGCGCCGGCCGCGGTGCGGACGTCGTACTTGGCGCCGATCACAGCCGCACCGCCCTTGACGTAGACGAGGACGTTGTTCCAGGCGTAGCCGACCTGACCGGTGATCAGACCGAACGAATCGATCTTGGTACGGTCGGTGAGACCGGTGAGCGCGCTGGTGTTGCTGCCGGAGAAGTCGGCCCAGTTGCCCTGGCCTTCAACGCCGAACACCCACTGGCCCGACTGCATGCGATAGCCGATCTGGCCACCGACCGTGCCGCCGGTCGCATCGTGCGAACCTTCGCGGCCGACGCCGATCAGATCCCAAGTCGCGTGCGACGAAGCGCCGCCGCCGTTGATGCCGATGTAGAACCCGCTCCAGTCGTAGATCGCGGCGACCATCGCAGGCGCCTTGGTGTACGGCCGCGCCGCGAGATCAGCAGCCACCGCCGGCGCAGCCGCGCCGAGCGCGATGAGGCTGGCAGTGACAAGCAACAAACTCTTTTTCATTTTTCCCGTTCCAGTTTCGTCGTTAGGCCCCCGGGCCGTTGCGTCGTCTTAGCAGCGATCGACGGAATTGCTGTAACCTCAACGCCACAGTTCGCTCCAAAGGGCCCTGCTTCATTAACGAAGGTTTAGCAGCGCGCTCTGGAAACCCTTTGAAACAAGAGTTTTCATGAATTCCAATGTCGACTACGCGACATCCACAGCCTGCGCGCGTAACAACGTCGCGCGCACGATCGCGTGATTGGAGAATCGAGATGCGTGCACTGTTTGCTCTCCCCATTGTCGCCACATTTGCGCTCGCGCTGAGCGCAGGCACGCCAGCGCGCGCCTTCGGTACTCATCATGCATTCTGCCTGACGGGCGACGAATGGCCGGGCCTCAGCAACTGCACGTTCGACACTTACGCGCAGTGTCAGGCGAGTTCGTCGGGCCGGGCCCTCACCTGCATCGCCAATCCTTATTTCGCCGGGCAAAGCGACGATCCCTACGCCTATCAGAATCGTCCGCGCGCGCAGACGCCGGGCTATTGGTCGCGCTGAGATGCGCAGCGCTGGCCTCATGCTGGTTGCGAGCGGCCTACTCCTCGCGAGCGTACCTGCGCGCGCCCAGACCTATGATCCGAGCTATCCGGTCTGCATGCAGATCTACGGCCAAGTGGGCTATTTCGACTGCCGCTACACCTCGCTGCAACAGTGCAGATATCTCGCCGTCGGCCGCTCAGCCGCGTGTGTCGAGAACCCGTACTTTCCGCGGAAGAAGCCGGCGGCCCGGCGGGCGAGGCGCGCCAATTAGGGCGCGTCCTGATCACGCTCGCAAGGTTCGCTGTGCTTGCTGTAGCAGCACAGAAGCGAACCTCGCCAGCGGTCTGCGTTGGGCCAACAGGCGACATTGCAGACTTGGTTTGATATGGAAGAGGCCTGCAATTGACGCTGCCGTACCTGGCCCAACGCGATGACAGACAAACTCGACTATCTGCGCAGCTTCGAGGGTTTGAAATGGCGTCGTTCCAGTTGGATGCGGCCTCCCAACAATCCGCGATGGGATCACGATCACCGTATTGCCTGTTGGGCCAAATTGTCCGACGAAACTCCCAGCCCTTTGCGCGAAGGCTATACAACCGAAATCGACCATCTGCCGGGTCTTCGCAATGAGTGGGTCTGTGCCGAATGTTTTTCCCGGTTGAAGGAGGAATTGCGGTGGACCACCACGTCCGCTGACTGACCAAATGTCGCACACGTATCGCAATACTTGACGGGCTTGGCGTCGGTGTGGACGCAGCTTGTGTCGTCGTGTCCGCCGGCGACGACCGACCCGAAGAGCCCTTGGCCAGCAATTCCGCTACCCAGCGTCAGCTCAACGCCTTCGGCCGCGCCGTCGCCATAAGTGCGGGGGCGCAATCCGGGGAACAGGTGCGATCCATTGAAACCGGTCAAGACGGTTGCGTACCTAACGACTGCACGCTCCGGCGGCCCCACACGCAAATCGGGACGCTGATATGCGGCGTGCCTCGCGTTGAGGTTCCGTGTTGACGCCGACTGATCCGGGTTTAAGTACGACAGACAAATCTTGCATGGGTGGCGACGTTCGCTGGGCTGGATCCCGTTGACGCCACCAATGCAGGACACATGACGACCTCGCCTCACGCAACCTCGCGCCGCGCGAACTCGACGGCGGCCTCGGCGCCCCCTCATCTCGGTATCGTCCTCTTCTCGCTTGCGATGGGCGGGTTTGCGATCGGAACCACCGAATTCGCATCCATGAGCTTGCTGCCCTTTTTTGCAGCCGACCTTCGGGTTGACGAGCCGACCGCGGGACACGTGATCAGTGCCTACGCCTTGGGCGTGGTGCTGGGCGCCCCTCTGATTGCCGTACTTGGCGCGCGGTTCGCGCGGCGCACGCAGCTGCTGGTCTTGATGGCGGTGTTTGCGCTCGGCAATGCCCTCACCGCGCTTGCGCCAAGCTATGGCTGGATGATCGCGGCCCGCTTCCTGTCCGGATTGCCGCATGGCGCCTATTTCGGCATAGCCGCGCTGGTCGCAGCGTCACTCGTTCCTCAACATCGTCGCTCGCAGGCGGTCGGCCGCCTGATGCTCGGCCTGACCTCCGCCACGATCATCGGTGTGCCGCTTGCCAATCTTGTTGGACAGATGGTCGGCTGGCGCGCGAGCTTCGCCCTTGTGTCGTTGCTGGCGTTGCTCACGGTCCTGCTTTGCGCCCTGTTCGCGCCGCGCGACCACGCCGGCAGGTCGGATCCGCTGCGAGAGCTCGGGGCGTTGAAGAGCGGACGCGTCTGGATCACGCTGGCGATCGGCGCAATCGGTTTCGGCGGCATGTTCGCTGTCTACACCTATCTTGCGACGACACTGATCGAGGTCACCAACGTCAGCGCCGAGGTCATTCCACTTTTTCTGGCAGTGTTCGGCGTCGGAGCCACGCTCGGCAATTTGTTCGTGCCGCGCTTCGCGGACCGCGCGCTGATGCCGACGGCGGGCAGCATCCTCCTGTTTTCGGCAGGCGCGCTGTTGGTATTTCCGCTTGCCGCCGGCAATCCGTGGGCACTCGCGGCAGACGTCTTCGCGATCGGCGCCGGCGTCTCGCTCGGAGCCGTCCTGCAGACGCGGCTCATGGACGTCGCGGGAGATGCGCAGGCGCTCGCTGCCGCACTCAACCATTCGGCGTTCAACACCGCCAATGCACTCGGCCCTTTCCTGGGCGGCCTTGCCATTCGCGAGGGATTGGGCTGGACCTCCACCGGTCCCGTCGGCGCCGCGCTCGCGCTTGCGGGTTTCCTGATCTGGATCGTCGCCTATCGCAGCGCCGGACCCGCTCCGGTCGAGGCCACCTCGGGAAGCGACGCTGCTCCACTGGAGAACGCTCCCGCGAGACTGGCGCCACCGCTGGCGCCGGATTACCGTAGCCGTGCGGACCTTCCCAGGGATCCGGTGGCATAACGTCTCCCGGCGCGACTGTCGGGCGATCGGGGTGATCAATGGAATGCACGATCCGCCCTGCGCTTGAAGATGACGCCGCCGAAATAAGCGCGGTCATTTTGCGCGCACTGCGGGAAACAAATGCGAAGGACTATACGGACGAGATTATCGAGAGGGTCGAGCGCAGCTTCAGTCCGAGCGCCGTGCTGCAGCTGATCGGCAAGCGTGCGGTCTTTGTTGCAACCGTCGGCAGTCGCGTCGTTGGCACAGCGAGCCTTGACGGAAGCGTCGTCCGTACCGTCTTCGTGGCTCCCGATGCTCAGGCCCAGGGGATTGGCAAGCTGCTGATGACCGAGATCGAGCGCACAGCGCGTGAGCGAGACATCCCTTCGTTGACCGTCCCTTCTTCGGTCACCGCCGAACCTTTCTACGCGCGGCTCGGGTTCAAAGCCGTGCGCGACAGTTACTATGGTGATGAACGCACGATCATCATGGAGCGATCGTTCAATGCCCCTCTGTAGTTCTGGTTTGGGGCCAATTGCGGACGCTCGATTTCAAAATAACGCGGCGCCGAGAGCCTGTCCGTAGATCATCGCGGCCACAAGCGAGAGCAATAAACCTGCTCCCGAGAAAATCACGAGCACTTTTAAGGTTTCGACATCAACGTTGGTTCTCGTCGCGCGGGATATTGCCTTCGCCAGTGCAGCCATCATCGCCAGCTCCGAAACGGGCCGCGCGGGGACGGGGCCTGATTTTCTTTAACGCTATTGGGCGCGCTTGCCTGTGAGCCAGATTACAAGTGGTCAGCGAATGCTACATCCACTTTGGGCCAAAGCGGACTCACCCACTGTGCTTGCTCGAATTTCGGTGGTTCGTCTTCATGGTGGCAGGAGAGCGGCTGCCTTATCGAGTCCGTCGCTGAGTTCCGGCGACCGCACGAAAAGAAAACGAGAGGTCACCGATATTTCAGCGTCATCCCTGCCGTCTTGGCCGATTAGGATCAATCCGGCTCCGCCATTTGCCACGTTAAGAACCACCGGCTCTCCGCTCCACGTCTTGACTGGCTCCATTCCCACTATGAGAAATTCACCCATGGGCTGATCAAGATATTGAAGGCGCAATTGCGGACCGACCTCCGCTGTCGCAAGTTCAAAGCCGAGTTGCCGAGCCCGCGCGTAAATGGCAGCCAGAGGCACGCTATCAGTGTTAAAGCCAAGCTCGACCGCGGATACCGCCACAAGCTCCACGTCTGTCTTGTTAGAACTGACAGTGAAGGCCGGTCGAGCGAGAACTTCCGCGGCCAGCCCGCCGATGCCGCAACCCACCGCATCCAATGCGTTACGCAGCGCAATGGAGTTGGCAAAGGTGCCGACCGCAATCGTCTTCCATTTCGGAACATCGCGGGCGGACCCGATGAGTTTTTGCGGCAAATCAACTGCACGAACTTTGCCGAGTTTCAGTTGATTCTGTAAGACGTCGCGAGCCGAGCATTGTCCCCACGCCTTGAGCGTGAACTGAAATAAGGGAGCGGCACAGAGCAATGCAACAATCAAGAAATGGCTGCCCCACCCTGCGATCGGAGAGTGATTTAGTGCGCGGCGATCCGCTTGGCTTGTCAGAATTGACATGTTGAAGATCGACTTGTTGCAAAATTCGACCGAAAGAACCCGCCTCCGAGTCGTGGGAAGAACGGAGGCCAATGAAAAAACATTGTCCAACCGACCTCAAAAGGGGGCCGGAGGCGGGGCGCTATTGGCTCAAGTATTCCAATTTCAAATGAACGGGCGGCAGTCCGTAAGCCCGATCGCCCGCCGCATCAAACCAAAAAGGGAATGATGAGGCTGAAACGTAGCACCACGAGTCCGTTGGTTCAATTAGCAACTACGCCCGCCAGCGGGCATTGCGACCGGCCATATCGCGCTTCGCCGCAATCGCGACATCCGAACAGCCCCACTGGCACTCGAAGGCGTTGCGTGGGTTTAGCTCAGGGATTCTCAGGTTCGCCGCAAACACCGCTCTGCGCGAAACATTGCCTGCCAGTGACGATGCGAGCCCATCCGCCGAGAAAGGGCAGAGTTGCTTCCGCTTGCGAAGCCTGAACCAAGATCAAGCCGCTGAAGACGAACCTTCATCGAGATTGAATTGGAGGTTCGCTCCTCAAACGTCGCTCGATACATGCCTCTTGGAAATCTTACACAACTATGGAGGTAGCCCCATGCCGATCGTTCAATTTACTCGCTTCAAAACCGACAAGGCCGAGGAAATGGTCAAGATTGTCAGGCAGGCGAAGAAAATCTTTGAAAAACATGGCGCCGAATTTCTTCGGCTCTCCCGTTTCCACACTGGCCCGTGGGCAGGAGACTTGCTGGTTGCGACGCGCTACTCCAGTTGGGAAGTTTACGGCAAAGTGCAGGAGGCCGTGGCAAACGACCCGGAGTTTGCGCAGGTGCAGGCTGACGGAATGAAGATTGCCGAACTACAGGGCCGTAACATCGCCGTTAGCATCGATCTCTAGTCGGGGCGCCGCCCCGCAAACCACATTAAGCATGGAGGCCGCTGGACATATGCCGGCGGCCTTCCCAATCTGATCACGCGCTTCCGCCCACGGTCAGAAGCGCCGCCCGGTGATGTAGGCCAGCTGATTCAGGCTCTCGATCGTCCGCCGAATGGGCGGCGGTACGATCTCGGGCGTGAACGCGCGCCTGTCGCCGTCGCGCGCCAGTGCCTTCAGATGCGTATGCTCGGTCTTGCTGAGACGCAGCGCGCGGGCCAGCACGTCGATGGTCTTGGCCTTTGCGTTCTACGCTCTAGACCGAAGTTTTCGCTTGGGAAGTGTGCAAGGGATTGATCCGACTCGATAAGTTGACGGTCGGTGTTTTCAATTACTGGACACGCAGCGGGTCAAGATCGAGCAGCTTGAACGCGGCCTCCTGGACGGAGGTTGGTGTGGAATGGAGCATGAAGCGATGCTTGGTGTGAAGGGGCACGCGCATCGTGTTTCGGACCAGCGTGCCGAGATGGGCGATGAGCGCATCGAAGCTCATGACGTGATGGCCGTCGGCTGATCGCTTTGTTGCCTTCTTGGCCTTCGCCGCCTCAGATGGTTCGGTCTTGGCGACGGGAGAGGTCCGTTCTCCCCGGGCGGCCTCAAGGTCGGTGTCGTGGAACAACAGCGGCGCCAAGGCTTCTCGCAGGTGCCATTCGACGTGATAGGCCAGCATGCACAGGAAGACATGGGCCCGCACGTGCTGTGCCGTCCAGTGGCGGATCGGCCGTATTTCGAGATCGATGGTTTTCATGGACCGGAAGCTGCGTTCGACTCGCGACAGGTCCTTGTAGGCCTGAACCGCCTCTGCAGCGTCGAGATGCCCAGCGGGTATGCTGGTTCGGATGACGTAGATGCCGTCGAGGCGAGCCTCTTCCTCGATCTGCTCGATCCGTCGCTGCCATGAGAGATAGCCATCGGCCACTTCGACGTCGAAGTGCTTGGCCATCTTCTTGCGGTCCAAAACCGCACCAACCGCGATGCCGATCTGGGCGGAACTGCGCAACGCAGAGTGTTTGCGCTGGACCTGCGCTTGAACGCGGGCAAGTTCGTGCTCGGTCGCGGCCAGCAGATCCTCGCGTTTGCGCGCTCGTTCGGCTGCCAGATCGCGATTGCGACAGACGATCAGCCGCTCGCCTGGGAACAGGTCAGGGGCGCTGATTTCGGCGAGATCGCGGTCATCGAACAGCGACAGCTGCAGCGGCCCGTTCTCCGCCGCCAAAGCCTGGATCGCCGGCGCGCGCAGGCAGGTGATCCAATCGACGCCCGCCGGCTTGAGATCATCGCGGATGCGTGCCGAGGTGATCATTCCCCGATCCCCGACCAACACCATACGGCTGATCCCGAAGCGATCCTTGATCTTTTGGACTTGAGAACTCAGCGTCTTCGGATCGGCCGTGTTGCCGTCGAAGACTTCAACCGCAATCGGCAGCCCCTCACGCGTACAGAGCAGCCCGTAGACAATCTGCGGCCGGTCGCCCCGGTGATCGCGGCTATGGCCATAGCGCGCCAGCGGACAGCAGCGGCCCTCAAAGTAGGACGAGCTGACGTCGTAGAGCACCAGCACGCCGTCCTGGAGATGTCGCCGCGCCAAGCCGGTCTCGATCCGCGCCTGGCGCTCGACCAGCCAATCGAGCGCCTCATAGGCCTCGCGCTCCTTCACCTTGCCCAGGCGCAGAACCGATCCGAGGCTGGAGATTGCCGTCTCCTGATCCACCGCCCGTACAAAGCCAAGCTTCGAGCGTGGCGCAATCAACCGATCAACGATCATGGCTACCACCAGATCGTAATGGCGTCGCGATGCCTCATCCTTCGTCGTGCTTAAAATCAGCCGATCCAGTGCAATTCTGCGGATCGTCCCGAGCGCCGCTGCAACATGGCCGTGAGGCAGTGAGCGCTCGATTTGAATCTCGTCCGGTCCGGTGCCAATCACCGTGCCGCCCTTGAGCAGAGCCTTCAGTCCGCCAATCAAATCCACCGGCAGCTTGCTCAGATTGGCCAAGGTCCGCTTCTGCGCGCGGCCATGCTCGTCGCGATACGCCTCCCGCAACAGCACCGCAGGCGGCGAGCCTCGATTGGGAATCGTCTCGATGAACATTCCCAAATCGAATCACATCTCGACTGATTTGGGAATCCCCGTTACATGGATACAAACTGCAAACTACTCTCCGCCCATCCGCCCGAAAGGATTCGTCTTTCAGGTCAAACCAAGCGCAAACTTCGGGCTAGACCGGCGTGTAAATCACGAGCTTCAGCGCCGGATCGTCATTGGCCTGAAAGCTCGTGTGCTCGAAATGCAGCACGCCCAGGGTCGGATGAGACATGGTCTTGAGGCCCGACGCGGTGCTGCGGATCTCGTGGGCTTCCCACCATTTGACGAATTCCGGACTGCCCTGCCGCAGCCGCGCCAGCAATTCCGTGAAGGCGGGATCGCCCGCCCAGACGTCGTGGGTGGCGCGAAACATCGCCACCATGCCCTTGGCCACTTCGGCCCAGCCCGCACCGTAAGCCTTACGCGTCTGCTTGTTGGTCATCATCAGGAGCAGGGTGTTGCGATCCTCCTCACGCAGCCGGGCGAACGCAAACACCTCCTCGGCGGCGTCGTTCCAGGCCAGCACATCCCAGCGCCGTCCGACAATGTAGGCCGGCCGATTCAAGCTCTCGATCATCCGCAGGATCGGCGGCGGCACGATCTCGCGCGTGAAGGCGCGCTTGTCGCCGTCGCGCGCCAGCACCTTGAGATGGGCGTGCTCGGTCTTGCTGAGGCGTAGCGCGCGGGCCAGCGCATCGACGGTGGTGACCGACGGGCTGACGGTGCGGCCCTGCTCGAGCCGGATGTACCAGTCGACCCCGATTCCGGCGAGCTGCGCGACCTCCTCGCGACGCAGGCCCGCGGTGCGCCGCCGCCGGCCCGCGGGAAGCCCGACGGTCTTCGGTGATAGCTTTTCGCGGCGGGACCTGAGGAAGTCGCCGAACTCGACGCGTCGTGGGTCGGCCATGACGATAGTCCCCGATGCAGGGTCCATAGAATACTAGGATAATACCAGGCCTTCTCGGCCGTTCAAGGCCGGTCCATATGCCGTTCACCCGAATATGAGGTGAACATCATGAAAGCCGCCGTACTCAAATCCTTCGGATCGCCGCTTGCGATCGAGAACGTCCCCGACCCGGTGCCCGGCACCGGCGAGGTCATCGTCGACGTCGTCGCGACCCGCGTGCTGTCTTACATGAACGAGGTCTTCAGCGGTGAGCGCAACTATGCGCTCGATCTGCCGATCATCCCGGGCCCGGGCGGCATCGGTCGGGTGCGTGCGATCGGCCCGGACGCGACGAAGCTCGCGATCGGCGATTGGGTGTTCTGCGACCCGACAGTGCGTTCGCGCGATGACGCAATTGCGCCCGACATCGTCCTGCAAGGACTCACTGCCGCCGGTGCAGGCGGCATGCGCCTGCAAAAGCACTTTCGTCATGGCTCCTTCGCGCAGCAGATGATGGTGCCGACGGAGAACGTGAAACGGCTCGGCGCGATCACCTCCGACGAAGCCACGCAATGGTGCGCGCTGGGGACGATGCTGGTGCCCTATGGCGGCTTCCTCGCCGCCAACCTTCAGCCGGGCGAGACCGTGCTGGTGAGCGGTGCCACCGGCAATTTCGGCAGCGCGGCGGTCTCCGTCGCGCTCGCGATGGGTGCCGCGCGTGTGGTGGCGCCCGGCCGCAACGAGAAGATTCTCGCCGACCTCGTCCGCCGCTTCGACGCGCGCGTGAAACCGGTCAAGCTGTCCGGCAACGAGGACGACGACCGCGAGACCATGAAGCGCGTAGCGCAAGGCCCGATCGATTGCGTCTTCGACATCATGCCGCCGTCGGTCGGCACCACCGTCGTTCGCGCGGCGATCATGACGGTGCGGCCCTATGGGCGCGTCGTGCTGATGGGCGGCGTCGGCATGGCGGGCGGCGCGGGGCTCGACCTGCCCTACCCCTGGATCATGCGCAACTGCATCACCATCCACGGCGTCTGGATGTACCCGCCGGACGCCGCGAGCCGCCTGATCGCGCTGGTGCGCGCGGGGCTGTTGCGGCTCGACGAATACGAGACGACGGCCTTCGACGTCGACCGCGCCAATGAGGCGGTGGCTCACGCCGCGGCCCATGCCGGGCCGTTCAAATTGACGGTCATCCGGCCCTGATCTGCACATACGCGGCGGCGATGCACGATCGCCGCCGTTTTGCCCGACGTTTCAAATGGCTGGAAGGCATCACGCCGGCAATGGCGGCTACTGTGCATGGGGTTGTTTTCGAGTTTTTTACTCGAGCTCGATGACCTGGCCGTCCGACAGCGACACGCGCCGGTCCATCCGGCCGGCGAGTTCCATGTTGTGGGTCGCGATCAGCATCGAGACCCGGGTCGCCTTGACGAGCTGCATCAGGGCCTGGAAGACGTGGTCGGCGGTGTGCGGATCGAGATTACCGGTCGGCTCATCCGCAAACAGCACCCGCGGCGCATTCGCCACCGCGCGCGCGATCGCGACGCGCTGCTGCTCGCCGCCCGACAGTTCGGACGGGCGATGGGTGATGCGGTCGCCGAGGCCGAGATAGGACAGGATCTCCTTGGCGCGCTTGACGGTCTCGGACTTCTTCAGGCCGCGGATCATCTGCGGCATCATGACGTTCTCGAGCGCCGAGAACTCCGGCAACAGCCGGTGCGACTGGTAGACGAAGCCGATATCGGTGCGGCGGAGCTGGGTGCGCTCGATGTCGGGCAGTTGCGAGGTCGGGTTGCCCCCGACATAGACCTCACCGGAATCCGGCGCCTCCAGCAGCCCCGCAATGTGCAGCAGCGTCGACTTGCCGGAGCCCGACGGCGCCACCAGCGCGACCGACTGGCCGGGCCACAGCGCGAGCTTGGCGCCATCCAGGATCGTCAGCGTCGCCTCGCCCTGCAAGTACTGCCGCTTTATCTCGTGGAGATAAATGACCGGTACATCTTCAGCCCCCTGCTGCTGCTCCATCAGCCCCTCACTCATACCGCAGCGCTTCGACAGGATCGAGGCGCGCGGCGCGCCACGACGGATACAGCGTCGCAAGGAACGACAGCGTCAGCGCCATGATGACGACAGCCGTGGTCTCGCCGACGTCGATCTCGGCGGGCAGCTTCGAGAGGAAGTAGAGTTCCGGCGAAAACAGCTCGGTGCTGGTGAGCCAGGACAGGAATTGCCGGATCGATTCGATGTTGAGGCAGATCACGAGGCCGACGAAGAAACCGACCAGCGTGCCGACCACGCCGATCGAAGCACCCGTGATCAGGAAGATCCGCATGATCGAGCCTTGCGAGGCGCCCATCGTGCGCAGGATCGCAATGTCGCTGCCCTTGTCCTTCACCAGCATGATCAGGCCGGACACGATGTTCAGCGCCGCGACCAGCACGATCATGGTCAGGATCAGGAACATCACGTTGCGCTCGACCTGGAGCGCGTTGAAGAAGGTCGAGTTGCGCTGCCGCCAGTCGACCAGGAAGACCGGGCGGCCCGCGGCCTCCGTCACCGCCTTGCGGAACGCGTCGATGCGGTCGGGATTGGTGGTGAACACCTCGATCGAGGTGACGTCGCTGCTGCGGTTGAAATAGGCCTGCGCTTCGGCAAGCGGCATGAACACGAAGCCGAGATCATACTCGGACATGCCGATCTCGAACACCGCGACGATCTTGTAGGGCTTGATGCGCGGCGTCGTGCCCATCGGGGTGACCGCGCCCTTCGGCGCCACCAGCGTCACGCTGTCGCCGGCATGCAGCGACAATTGGTCGGCCAGACGGCGGCCGATCGCGACTCCCTGCCCGTCGTCGAAGCCTTCGAGCGAGCCCTGCTTGATGTTCTTGGCAATCGAGGTGAGGTTGTTCAGATCATCGGCACGGATGCCGCGCACCAGCACGCCCGAGGCATTCCACGGCGAGGACGCCAACGCCTGGCCGTCGACCACGGGGGCTGCGAGCCGGACGCCCTGGACCTGGCTGATGCGCTCGGCCACGTCCTTCCAGTCGGTCAGCGGCGATTCCAGCGGCTGGACCAGGATATGGCCGTTGAGGCCCAAAATCTTGTCGAGCAGCTCTTTGCGGAAGCCGTTCATCACGGCCATCACAATGATCAGCGTCGCCACACCCAGCATGATGCCGAGGAAGGAGAACCCGGCGATCACCGAGATGAATCCCTCCTTGCGGCGCGCCCGTAAGTAACGCGCCGACAGCATCCACTCGAATGGCGCAAAAGGCGCGGTTTTCGCGGTTTCGGTCATGGTCTCATCCATCGCTCGATAGTCCCATGATTCGGGGTCAAATGTGGCCGGATTGGCGGCCTCAACATCGCGCGATGAACAATATTCAGCCGACCAGGCGAGCAACCGCGTCCGCCGGCGACATCGTCTCCCGCGCGCCGTCACTGCGCCGCTTGATCTCGACCTTGCCGTCGGCAAGCCCCTTCGGCCCGATCATGATTTGCCAGGGGATGCCGATCAGGTCGGCGGCGGCGAATTTGGCGCCGGCGCGCTGGTCGGTGTCGTCGTAGAGCACGTCGACGCCCTTGGCGCTGAGCTCGGCATAAAGCTTCTCGCAGGCCGCATCGACCGCGGCGTCGCCCTGCTTGAGGTTCAGCACCACGGCCCGGAACGGGGCGACCGCCTCCGGCCATTTGATGCCGGCATCGTCATGGCAGGCCTCGATGATGGCGCCAAGCAGACGCGAGACCCCGACGCCATAGGAGCCGCCATGGATCGGCACGTCGATGCCATCAGGCCCGGCCACCAGCGCCTTCATGGCGTCAGAATATTTCGTGCCGAAATAGAAGATCTGGCCGACCTCGATGCCGCGGGTATTCACCCGCTTGTCCGCGGGCACTTCCTGCTCGAAGCGCGCGGCGTCGTGAACGTCCTCGGTGGCGGCGTAGACCGACGTCCACTGCTTGATGATCGGCGTCAGATCGCCCTCATAATCGACGTCCTCGCCCGGTACCGGCAGATCCAGCACGTCGCGATTGATGAAGACGCCGGATTCGCCGGTTTCGGCAAGCACGATGAACTCGTGGCTGAGATCGCCGCCGATCGGGCCGGTCTCGGCGCGCATCGGGATCGCCTTGAGCCCCATCCGCGCGAAGGTGCGCAGATAGGCGACGAACATCTTGTTGTAGGCGACCCGCGCCGCCGCCTCGTTGAGATCGAAGGAATAGGCATCCTTCATCAGGAACTCGCGGCCGCGCATCACGCCGAAGCGCGGACGCTGCTCGTCGCGGAATTTCCATTGGATGTGATAGAGATTGAGCGGCAGGTTCTTGTAGGACTTCACGTAGGCGCGGAAGATCTCGGTGATCATTTCCTCGTTGGTCGGCCCATACAGAAGCTCGCGCTTGTGACGGTCGGCGATGCGCAGCATCTCCGGGCCGTAGGCGTCGTAGCGGCCGCTCTCGCGCCAGAGATCGGCAAGCTGGAGCGTCGGCATCAGCAGCTCAAGCGCGCCGGAGCGGTCCTGCTCCTCGCGCACGATCTGCTCGATCTTCTTCAGCACGCGAAAGCCGAGCGGCAGCCACGCATAGATGCCGGCAGCTTCCTGCCGGATCATGCCGGCGCGCAGCATCAGGCGATGCGAAACGATCTCCGCCTCTTTCGGATTTTCCTTCAGGATGGGCAGAAAGAACCGCGACAACCGCATGGCATTACTCGAAGAATCAGCGACGGCTTGCAGTGAAACCGGATTGGGAGCGAAAACACAAGACCGGGAGTGAGGAAAAGCCGCTAAGGCGGCGGAATTCCTGTCATTTTTCCGTCGACTTCAGGTTCAGCTTGAGCTGCCGGCCGAGGCGGATTTAGGGCGGCGCCACATCAAGTTCATCCTCCAGCGTGATCTTCTCGAAGTCGGTCACCAGCGCGTCGACGCGCATGTGCCAGCGACCGGCAAAAGGAAGCTCGACCTTGCGAACATGCCAGTAGCCGTCGGGCCCGAGCTCCGCGGCGCGCTCCATCGGCTCGATGCCGCGCTCGGGCAGGCTCAGGGTCAGCGTCGCCTCCTTGGCCGTCAGCGGCGTCGCCTCGCCGGTCATGAGCTGGAGCACGAAGTCGTCGACACCAGCTTTGCCCGGCAAGACCAGGACCTGGAACATAGCCTTGTCGGTGTGGATGTGGATCGCCAGCGGCGTCTCCGGAACGATGGTCCGCGGCGGCGGCGTAAAGCGCCAGCCGGAGACGACGGCGAAGATGCCGAGAGCGATCGCGCATTCCAGCAGGATCGAGCGCTTCAACGCGGTCGCGGCCTTCGGATTCCGCGCCAGGGCCGGTGTCAGGCGGAAGCGATTGAGCCCGGCAAGCGCCAGCAGCACGACGACCAGCACAAGCTTGATCGAGAGGATGAGGCCGTAGCGGGTCTCGACCAGCGCAGACAATTTTTCGAGCTGGACGATCGCGAGCGCAAGACCGGTCAACGCCAACATAGCGATCGCTGGCACGGCGACGCGGGAGAAGCGGTTCACAACCGGCAACGCTGCCGCCGTCGGCTTTGACACCAGCGCAACAAGCGGCGCCAGGGCGCCTATCCAGAAGGCCACGCCGAGGCCGTGCAGAAAGATCGCAGGCCGCGTCAACGCCTCGGGCGGCGCCGTTGCGGCGTGCCCGGTCATCGCGAGCGACAGGCCGACGCCGACGAAAGCGATAGCGGCAAAAGCGCGCGCGTACCAGTCGCTGCGCAGCGCCATCAGCCCGCACAGCATCGTGGCGATGGCAACCAGCAAGGCGGGGCCGGCGCTGGTCGCGAACGCCACCTTCCAGGGGGCAATGGTCACGAGAGCCGCTGGCGAAAGACCGAGGAGATCGAGGCCCAGCATGCCAAGCGAGGCAATGGCGCTCGGAAGGCCGATCGCGAGCGCCACGCGTGGGACGGTCATGCCCGTCATCGACCATGCAATCCAGCGCGCAAAGAACACGCCGCCGACGCCGACAAAGAGCCCGAGATAGAGACCGATCCGCGCAAGCCAGATCAGCGCGTTCAGTCCGCCGTCCGCATTTCCGGGAGGTTGCGTCGCCGTCGGCATGCCGATCGAAAAGATCACTGATCCCCCGACGGGATGGCCGTCCTGCGAGATCACGCGATAGCTCACGACCGCCGTGCCTTGCGGCAGGTCCGGCGGCACCGCGACCGAGACGGTCTCGCCCGATGCGCTGACGGCCGCATCGTCACGCACCCTGCCCGCACCGTCGATCAGCCGGATCGCGCCCGGCGTCACCGCCTCGTTGAAGTGCAGCACTACCGCCTTCGGCGCAGTCGCAAGCAAGCTGCCGCTCGCCGGCTCGACCGAGGTCAGCGCCGCATGCGCCGCCGCGCCGGTCGCGAAGCCGACAACGAGGAGCAGCGTCGCGAGCGCGGCGAGCAGGCGCATCAGGGTTTTGGCAACAGCTTCACGGCCGGTGCCGGCGCCTTGCCCTCACGCGAATGCCCGGCCCCTTCCGCCGGGATTTCGATCCAGCGGCTGACGCCGGTCTCGCACTCCTGGACGACGGGGAAATACAGGGTCGCGTTCGGTTTGAGCGAGTCGGTCAGGACGGTATGCATGACGAATTCGTCGTAGTTCTTATCCGGCAGCTTGCCGCCGGACCACGTCACCTCCTTGACGCCGGAGGCGAGTTTGTTGCCGTGATAGTCGTATTCGCTGGCATATTTGCCCTCGACGACATCGACGTTCCAGCCCGCCTTCGGCATCGGCTTTACCGCGATCACGCCCTCCGGAATCTGCACACGGATCTTCACCGTGGGCGAGCCCGCGCAGCCGTGCGGCACGGCGAAGACGGCCTTGTAGGATCCACCGACCGTGGCCTGTTTGCTCTCGAGGAAGACGTGCGCACTCGCCGGCGTTGCCGCAAGTACGCCCAGAACAATAAGCCAGGATGTCTTTGCCATGTTTGGTCTCCCGGAAGTCCAGATCATGCTCGTCACATCTTCATTCCCGAATGATCCGGCATTTTCTTCATGTCCATGTGGCCGGAATGGCCAGCATCGCCGGGTGCCTGCGCGCCGACGCCCTGGACATCGAGGGAGACGGCGACCTTGCCGGCCTTCTCGAACTGCAGCGTCACCGGCACCTTGTCACCCTGCTTGAAGGCGCCCTTCAACTCCTGGAGCATCAGATGGTAGCCGCCGGGGGCGAACTTCACCGTCTTGCCCGGATCGATCACGAGGCCCTTGTCGAGCAGGCGCATCTTCATCACGCCGTTGTCCATCGCCATCTCATGGACCTCAGCCTTGCCAGCGATTTCAGCCGAAACCGCGATCAGCCTGTCCGGCGCCGTCCCCTTGTTCTCGATGGTGAGATAGCCGCCGGCGACCTTCGCGCCGCCCGGCGTCGCCCGGCTCCAGGCCTGCGAGATGACGAGGTCGCCGGCCTTGATTTCATCGGCCTGTGCGACGGCGCAGCCGCTCAGCAGCAGCGAAATCGTGAGGAGGGTCTGCTTGATTTTTTTCATGTTGATTGCCTCTTTGATGATTAATCGGACCGAGAATGGCCCTGCATTTTTCCACGATGACCTTCGCTCGCCATTAGCATCGACCTTCGGAACGCCGGCCTGCCGTGGACCCGGCATGGACCCAAATGCCACTCGCACGTCACCATCGATACCTCATCCCGACGTACACTGCTCTTCCCGAACCCGGCTCAAACAGAGCTGACGTCGCCGTCGCCCGATCGATGATGCTCGCGCTGGCTATGTAGGACTTGTTGGTGAGATTGCGTCCCTCGATGTAGGCGGACAACGGGCCGCCGTTGTCGAAGCCCGCCTTCAATCCCAACAGCGCGTAGGGCTCTGTCATCAGTGTGTTCATGCTATCGACAAAATAGGCCTGTGGCACCCATTCGATATTGGGTCCAAAGTAGAGACCGGTTGGGTGCTTGTAGAGGAGCTCCGCGCGCAGGTAGTGACGTGGGGCTCCCGGCAATTGATTGTTCCCGAAGGTCGGATCGTTGTCGAAGCGGAAGTCGTTGAAGGTGTAGGCGACATTGAGCCAGATCTTGTCCGGCGCGGAGCCATTGACGAAGATGTCACGAAAAATTGCCGCGCCCGCACCGGCCTCGATGCCTTGGTGGATGGTGCGGTCCGCATTGGTCACGTTGCAATTGCCGAAAGCGCTATAGAGGCATTGCAGTTCGTCGCGAATGTTGGCTCGATAGGCCGTCATCTCTCAGGCGTAATCCGGCCGTTTCATGCGCGTTCCGATTTCGTATGTAGTTGCAATCTGGGGGCGGATGCTGGTGAACGGGATGGTCGGAATGCCGGGACCAATCGCGCTTTCGCCGAAGCTTGGCACCTCAGCGCTCCGCGAGACATTGGCGAAGGCCTGCCAGGTCGGATCGATTTGCCACAAGAGACCGCCTTTCGGCGACCATAGGTTAAAGCGCGTTGTCCCCGATTGATCCCCATCGCTGAGGAAACGATCCTGCCGATTGCGGGTCGCGTACAGAAATTGCGTGCCGCCGATCACGGCAACGTTCGGAAGGAAGTAGAAGCTGTCTTCGATATAGGCGGAGGTATTCTCGGACCGATCAAGCGAGGAAGAAAGCAGTGCGCCCTTCTGCCCGGCAATATTGGCGAACTGCTGGTTGTCGATGCTGCCGTTCAGCACGTAGATGCCCGCGACCAACCTATTGCGGAAGCCACCGATGATGCGGTCATCCGTGACCTTCGCGAACCCTCCATAGTCCTTGTAACGATAGTCCAGCCACTGGAAAATCGGATGCATCAAATGACGATCGACGCCGAAGGCGCCGAATTCGACTTTGGTGTCATCAAAACGGACGGTCGTCTTGTTGGCGAGCCTGACAGTATCAATATTGCGCTGCTGATCCATCGCAACATTGGCCGGAGCGGCGGCTTCCGGGTTGGACAAAGCGGACGTCCTGGTCACGGTACCTGGGATTCGCTGCCGCACTTCGTTGGCATTGAGGTAGAACCGTGTCTCGACATCCGGAGAGAACTGATAGCCGACATTGCCGCTCAAACGGTTGCTGGAGCCGGAGCTGTGATCGCGAAATCCGTCTGCGGCCTGTGTGGAAGCGGTAACGAAACCGTCCCATGGCCCGTCGACGCCTCCTGCGTTCGCCTGAAGCCGTTTGAAGCCGAAACCTCCGACGTCTAACGACACGCCATTCGGAAACGAGTCACGGCCGCTGGGGGTCACGAAGTTGATCGCGCCCCCCAGCGAATTCGCGCCGAACTGAAGCGCATTGCCGCCCTTGTAGACTTCGACATATTTGTAGGCGCTCGGATCGATCTCCTGGAAATCGCCGTAGCCATCCGCAGTATTGATCGGAATGCCGTCCATATAAAGCTGCACGCCGCGCAGATGAAAATTGCGCGACAGGCCCGACCCGCGAATCGAAAGACGAGTGTCGTCGCCCCACTTAGGCTGGGCGTACACGCCCGGCACATAATCCAGAACATTCTTGATCGTATTGGACGGCGTCGAATTCCTGTACGCCTCGGCCGAGACTAGTGCCACGCCGCCCGGAGTCTGGTTAATTTCTGCCAGCGCTTGCTGCGCAGTCAGAACCGTCAGGGCACCGGGGATCCTGGTGCCCTGCTCGCTCCCGGTTTGCTGCGGCGGCGTAGCCGTTAGCGCGCTTCGCGTGACGCGCGCCGATCGCACAGCGTTGCGCGGCGGTCGGGCCGCCGGCGCACGCTTCTCCTGCGGCGCCACAACAGTAATTGGCGGAAGCTCCATGCGACCGACTTGGGCGAGTGCAGCATGTGGAAGGGGCAGAATCGATACGGAGGCGATCAGCATTTCGCGCGCGCGCGCAGTCCGCAAGAAACGAAGACAAAGCATGGAATAATTCCTGACGCCGGCAAGCCAGCCGGTCCATTGCACAGCGCTCGTGATGCGGCAGCGAGCTGCACCAAGGGCCCCGAGTTTGACGCAAGATCAGGAAAAGCGAGGAGGCCCGCGTGCCTGGGCGCCTGAACCCCTCTGGACGGCGGCTACAGATACATCCGCGTCGTGCCACACCACGCGTTCGGCGTGGCGAAAGGGAACGGAGAGCGCGGCCTGCGGCGGCGAATCGAAAGACGCGTTGGCCTGTGCCAGGCAACACAGGGCGCACGCACCGGCATGCGCGGTCGGCGAGCCTGTCGGATCGTTCGGACCGCCCTGCTCGCTGGCGCTGTGGCAGATGACGGCGGTCTGGAGCGGATCGGCAACGGCCTGCCCTGCCGCCAGGCAGGCGGCAATCGGCGCCAGCACCTGCATCGCCAGCGCGAGCAGGACGATGGGTAGGAATTTTTGCAGCCGTGCGCGCATTCGCCGAGCCATTCGTTCGTCTGCTAACTAAACACCAAGTGGGAGCAGAGTCGATATCGCATCTTCGTCCTGATTTGCATTAGAACAACTTGCTCGGAAGAGGCTATTCTCCAGGCTTGCGAGCCGAGCCGCCCATGGTCGGTCCGGCGCCGTCCCCGCGTTCTGCATTGGCACGCTCTTCTTTGCCATTGCTTCACATCACGAGGTGGATGGCGGGGTGCAGCGTTCCCAGCAGACCGACAATGGCGAAGATGGCAAGACCAAGGACCAGCTCGATGGAGCTGTTGCGCGCGAGCCATCGCAACCCGCCCGCGCCGGGCCGTGCGAGCCGGGGCACCAACAACAGCCGGTTGATCGTTGCGAGCGCCAGCATGACCGCAAACAGAGCGAGCTTGAGCAGCAGCAGATGTCCATAGCTGGTGATGATCAGCGCGCGAAAGGAGCCGACCAGGATGGCGGCATTGATCAAACCCGAGAGCATAAGTGCCGTCACGCTGATGATGCCCAGCGTCGAGAACCGCCGTACCGTATCGGCGGCGAGCAATATAGCGTGGTTCCGGCGGGCCGCGACCAACAGCAAAATCAGCGGCACCAGACCGCCGAGCCATGCCGAGGCGGCGATCAGATGGAGCGCATCCGCCACGAGGTGCAAATAGCCCGTTGCGCCGACCGTCGCGCCGGCATGCCCAGTCCAGGCAAGGCTTGCGGAAAACGCGAACGATGCCATCAATCCAAGCCATTGTGCGATCGCTGCGCGGTCAAAGGCCAAACAAGCAGCGACGCAGATTGCTAAGCCTGCCCGGACGATCATCACTTCGCCGAACTGAGTTTCGTTGACGACTGTCGACAGCACATCCGCAGTCAGTGCGTCGTGGAGTGGCAATCCACTCATTGAAGCGGACTGAAGCAACAGCCAGACCGCGCCGGAAATCGCGGCAATGGCGAGACCGAAGTACGAGACCCGTTGCGCTTGGGTGCGAAACACGGCTGCCAAGGTCGCTTCGGGGTGCAAAACGGGCTCGGCGACTACAGTACGAAAAAGCATGTTTCCGGCCGTGATCGCTGTTGCCGCGAAATGCACAGCACGCGTCGCAACCAAGGGCACCCCAACTGCGGACCAATCCATCGGTGGCAACGCCTAAGGACCGACCTGGAACGTGAAGCTCCCATCGGTGGTATGCGTATCCACCGACAATACGCGCCAGTTCACGTGGTAGGTGCCGGCGCCGCCGCCTTTCAGCGAGACCGACATCTGGTCACCGCTGACGCGCGCCTTGCCGGCATCGACGCGTTGCCCCGACGGGCCCGTCACTGTGATCGAACTGAACGCTGCCTCCAGTTTCTGCGTGAACCAGAGTGTCACCTCACGCGGAGGATTTCCGACCTTGTTACCGACACGCGGTTCGGCATGGTCGAGAAAAGCGTGAGCGCATGCATCGCCGGCCGACAGGGAAGCCAGGAGCAGCAGCATCAGACCCGGAATTAAGCGCGGCATGGATCAATTCCTTGCAAAGGGGCTTGCGGGCTGGACAGCTCCCCCGAAGATCGGCTTGCCGATCCCGCGCGGGTCGATGTCGTCCAGATACAAATGCAATTGAGCGATAAAGCCGACATTGGTGCCGCTTTGCCGGTTGATCGGAATCAGCGCCTCAACACCAACCTGAAACGTGTTGCCAACCCAGATGACGCCGGGATTGATCGTCCCCGTCGTCGCCGTGCCGGAGGTCAGCGTGTTTGCCACCGGCGTTTGCAGGTTGACTTCGACGAGCGGGATCAAATGATTGATGAACTCCGGGAGCCCGAGATCAACGACCGAGGATTTCAAATAGGGCATGCTGTATTGAATGGTGCCACCCCAGTTCAGCACGCGCGGATGGAATTCGGTGTCAGCGGTCAGTTCGCCCGTATCCGGATCGATCCCGAAACTGGTCGTAAAATTCCTACCCGGGATCGCGTAGCCGACCTGGCCCGTGATCGCCACCGGCCGCAACCACGAGAACGTATCCGGAAGATCACCAAGGCCTTTGCCGAAATAGATCGTCGGCGTGTAGGTATTGAACGGGTCCGCACCGACGCTTTGCGCGCCCGTACCGCCCCATTCCACGCTCAAGCCCACCGACATCACGAACTCATGCACGGGGTCCCTGAACACGCGATATTTGAACGTCGTCTCCAGATTCTGGAATCCATTGGCTCCGGGAGCCGTCCGATCGATCGGACCGAGGAAGGTGTAAGTCGTGCCAAACGACACCGCGAAATCCTCGGTGATGCGCTTGGAGAACTCACCCGATACGTCGCGTTGACGGACCGGAGGAACGTCGCCCGTCTTGAAACTATCGACCGTGGGAAGCGACAGCTCGTCGTTGACGCCGGGATCATCGATGCCGAGCGTTGCCGGGAAGAAGCGGCTGCCGACGATTTCGTGGGCTACGCTGCCGGAAAGAGGAATAAGCGCAATTGCGGCGCCCCAAAGGCCCGCACGCATGTGAGATATCGACATGAAAGGTCTCCGCAGATTGACGTGCCAGTTCAGCGGCCGGTCTGGCCGCGAAGCTCACGTCGCCCGCGGTGGCGCGCGCGCCTGCGCGTTGGAGCCGCCGCGGGACACGGCGAGACGATCGGCTGCGGGGCGCCACACCACCCGCTCAGCGGCACGGAATGGCGCTGCGAGAATCGCCTGTGGCGGCGAATCAAGCGACGCACTGGCCTGTACCAGGCAACAGATCGAACAACCGCCGCCGTGTGCTTTCGGCGTACCGGACTGGTCTGCCCCGCCCTGCTCGCTGACGCTGTGGCAGATGACGGCGGTCTGGAGCGGATCGGCAACGGCCTGCCCTGCCGCCAGGCAGGCGGCAATCGGCGCCAGCACCTGCATCACCAGCGCGAGCAGGACAATGGGTAGGAATTTTTGCAGCCGTGCGCGCATCCGCCGAGCCATTCGTTCGTCTGCTAACTAAACACCGCGCCGAGGCCGAGTCGAGGTCAGTTCCGCCGGCCCCCCGACCTGGCGCAAATTCCCGGAAATGTGTGGTCGGGGCGCCCCACCGGGAAGGACGTCCGGCATTTGAGGCAGTCGAACCGCCCCACCCTTCCACAGATTTCTTATGTTTGTCATACGCTTACAGGGTAAATAACCCGAACATTTCGTCAATTGCTCGAATTTTGAACAATCGTTGCCGAAAATGATGACAAGTGAGAAAAGTTGATCTAGCATCCCTCTTGCTCAGGCTTGACCGTGAGGGTGAAGTCTGGTGGTCCAAGTCTCGGGAGGAGCCCCTGGCGCGCAAAACGCAGCGTCGCCCCGTCAATCAAGAGCAAATCTTAGAATCGGGGATAATAGGGTCGACACAATTTTCGAGCGGGGCTAGGGCCCCGCTCTTTTTTTGTCCGCGCGGCTGTAGTGCCGATGAAAGCTTCCCCTCGTCCGATCGGACAGAGCTTTGAACTGGCGGCGGCGCGCTGCGCGGATCTCACGCCGCTCGTTTACCAACGACTGTTCGAACAACATCCCGAGACGCAGGCGATGTTCCGCTCGCAAGGCAGCGAGCTCGTGAAGGGGGCGATGCTCGCGCTGACGATCGAAGCGATCCTCGACTTCGCGGGCGAGCGCAGCGGACACCAAGGCGCCGCGGCGATTTCCCGGGCGATTGCAGATTGGGTGGCGTGAACTACTCGATTGTGAGACACTTTCTGCATCGGTCGCGCAATCAATGACGCGCCGACGATAAAATATATGGGAGCGAGCGATGTCCGGGACGAAAGATTTCTCGACGACCAGGCGCGATCTTCTTCAGGCGGCAGCGACCGCCGGCGCCGCAACTGCCATCCTCGGCAGCATGGGCATAAATCCCGCCCTTGCAGCCGAGGTCGGACGATCGGAGAAGCCGCTGAAGGCGGCGTTCTCCAACGCGGGCCTCCAGGCGACCTGGTGCGCGCAGGGCAAGCAGGCCGCGGAATTCTGGGGCAAGCTGTTCAATGTCGAGGTGACCTGGTTCGACGGCCAGCTCGATGCGGTGAAGCAGCGCGCGGCGATCGACAACATGGCCTCGCAGAAATGGGATTTCGTCGCGATCCAGGCCTTCGGCATCGGCACCCTCACCCAGCCCGTGCAGAAGATGATTGACGCCGGCACGCCGGTGATCGACATGGACACGCTGATTGCCCCTCTCGACCAGATCAACGTCCACTCCTTCCTCGCGCCTGACAACGAGTTCATGGGCGCCTCGGTGACGCAGGCGCTGTGCAACGCGATGGGCGGCAAGGGCAAGATCATCATGACGCAGGGCGCGCTCGGCCACACCGGCGCGCAGGGCCGCGCCAAGGGCTTCAACACGGTCGTCAAGCAATTCCCTGGTATCGAGGTGCTCGACACCCAGCCGGCCGACTGGGACGTCTCCAAGACCGCGCGGCTCTGGGAAACCTATCTGACGAAGTATCCGCAGATCGACGCGGCGTTCTTCCACAATGACGACATGGCGCTCGCCGCCGCCAACATCATGAAGGCGCGCAACCGGACCAACATCTTGATCGGCGGCGTCGACGCCATGCCGCCGGCAATCCAGGCGGTGAGCGAGGGCCGGATGTTCGCAACCGTGCGCAATCCGTCCTGCCGCATCCATGGCGGCGCCATCATCGCGGGCGTTTCCGCGGTCGTCGGCGGCGAGAAGAGCGGACAGGGCATCCCCAAGAATGTCGTCACCGACGGCCCGGTCGTGACCAAGGCCAACGCCGCCGGGATGCAGTGGATGCAGGATCACTTCCTGATCTGAGCCTCCATGTCTGCGGGACAACGGCCTATCCTGGAGCTCCAGGGCATCACGAAGAGCTTCGGCGGCGTCGAAGCGCTTCGTGGTGTCGACTTTGCGCTCTCACCCGGCGAGATCCACGGTCTCGTCGGCGAGAACGGCGCTGGAAAAAGCACGCTGATGAAGATCATCGCCGGGGTGCACAGCGAATTCTCCGGCCGTTTCCTGATCGACGGACAGGAGACGCATTTCCGCTCGGCCCGCGATGCGCACGCGGCCGGCATCGCCATGGTGCATCAGGAGCTCAGCGTCGCGCCCGACCTGACGGTCGCGGAAAACGTGTTTTTGGGCAATCAACCGATCAACCGGCTCGGCCTCGTGCAATGGCGGCGCATGGCGCGCGAGGCCGGCGAGCAGCTCGCCCGCTTCGGCATCGACGTCGATCCGATGTCGCGGCTCGGCGACCTCCCGATCGGGCTCCAGCAGCTGATCGAGATCGCCCGCGTGCTGTTCTCAGGCGCCCGCATCGTCATCCTGGACGAGCCGACCTCCGCGCTCTCCCCGCCCGAGGTCGAGCGGCTGTTCGCGACGCTGCGGCGGCTGCGCGAGGAAGGCACCGGCATCGTCTTCATCTCGCATTTCATCGAGGATATCTTGCGCGTGTCCGATACGGTGACCGTGTTCCGCAACGGGCGGAAGGTCGCGGAAACCGCGGCTTCGGCGACCAGCAAGGGCGCGCTGATCGAGGCCATGATCGGTCGTGGCGGCGAAGCGCTCGAGCACAGCTACAGCGACGATCTGATGCTGCCGCAGCCGAGCGATAGCTCGGTGGTCCTGAAGGTCGACCAGCTTTCGCTCGCCCGCAGCCTCCGGGACGTCTCCTTCGAGGCGCGCGCCGGCGAGGTGCTCGGCATCTACGGTTTTATGGGCTGCGGCCAGCAGGAATTGTCGCGGATCCTGTTCGGCAAGCTGAAGCCGGATGGCGGGACGCTCGCCGTCGACGGCAGGGCAAAAACCTTTGCCAGCACGGCGGCGGCCCGGCGCGCGGGCGTGGCGCTGGTGCCGGAGAGCCGGCGCGCCATGCTGTTCCACCAGGAGCCCGTCTACAAGAACATCTCGATCAGCATCTTGGACCGCATCTCGGCGCTACTGCTCAAGCCCGCGCAGGAACGCGACATCGCCAAGCGGCAGGTCGAGCAGTTGCAGATCAGGCCGCCGGTGGTCGGCCTCGATCTCGGCATGCTCTCCGGCGGCAACCAGCAGAAGGTCGCACTTGCAAAGTGGCTGACCTATCCGCCGAAGCTGCTGGTGCTGTGCGAGCCGACCCGCGGCATGGATGTCGGTGCCAAGAACGACGTCATTAACATCGTCCGCGACCTCCGCGCCAAGGGGCTTGCGATTATCGTGCTGTCGACCGAGCCGGAGACGGTGCTGTCGCTGGCCGACCGCATCCTCGTGCTCAAGCGCGGCACGGTGGTGCGCGAATTCAAGAACGAGCCGGTCAGCAAGGACCGCCTGCTGGAAGCGGCGTGACGGAGAAGCACAATGGCGAGCAGTGAGACGGTTCCAGCAGCAGCTCGGCGCGCGCGGGGTCTCGCGCCCTTCCTGCGCTCGCAGATGCGCAACATCGCGCCGTTCCTGACGCTGATCTTCCTGTCCGGCTTCTTCGCCCTTGCCAGCCCGTCCTTCGCCACGCTCGACAATTTCGGCAACATCCTCACGCAAGTATCGGTGACCGGCATCATCGCCGTCGGCCTCACCTTCGTGATCCTGTGCGCGGAGATCGATCTCTCGATTGCCAGCATCGCCAACGTCACCGGCATCGCGGTCGCCTATTTCACGCTCCAGGAATCCTACGTCAACATTCCCAACATTCCCCTGCCCGGCGCCGCGGCGATCCTGCTGGCCATTTTGCTCTGCGCGCTGCTCGGGCTCGTCAATGCGCTCGGACTCACCGTGATCGGCATCCCCTCCTTCATCATGACGCTTGCAATGATGCAGATCGCGGCCGGCATCTCGGCGCTGCTGGTGCGCGGCCAGATCGCCTACAAGGTGCCCGGCGTGATCACCACGCTCGGCTCCGGCTCGATCGGCGGCATTCCCTGGATCGTCATCGTAGCGGCGATCATGCTGCTCGGCGGCCATCTGGTGCTGACCTACACGCGCTTCGGCCGCTACGTCTACATGGTCGGGGGCAATCGTGAGGCGGCCGAATATTCCGGCCTCAACGTCAAGCTCATCCTCGGCGCGGTCATGGTGATCTCGGCGGTGTGCTCCGGCATCGGCGGCATGCTCGGTGTCGCCCATTTCGGCAGCGCGCAGCAGAACGAGTTCGACACCTACCTGCTCGATTCCATTGCGGCCGTCGTGGTCGGCGGCACCAGCCTGTTCGGCGGCCGCGGCGGCATCGGTAACACCATCGTCGGCCTGTTCGTGCTCGGCGTGCTCAACAACGGCCTCGACCACGTCAACATCGACAGCTTCCTGAAGATTCTCATCCGCGGCCTGATCCTGCTGGCAGCGCTGGTCATCAACGTCTACGCGCAGCGGCTGCGGGAGAAGGCGGTGGAGTAGGCAGAGGGGGTGCCGTCTCGCTCTCCCGGCACCTGATATCGTTTGGCGCGCCGGAGCTTCCACACCGTCATGGCCGGGCTTGTCCCGGCCATCCACGCCTTGCCCCGCGGTACGGAAGAACGTGGATGCCCGGGACAAGCCCGGGCATGACGACCTTCTGCGAATTCAAGTTGCGGGCCTACGAGAGAAAGCCGCTCCACAAAAAATGCAAAAACAACCCCATGCAAAGTACAAATCATTGAGGAATTCGGCTCGGAGTGGCTTGAGCTCTGCCGCGCGGCACGTTTGACGCGTCGGGCAAAACAGGAGCACGATGTCATCATGGCGTGGGTGTCGGTGCAGCCCTTCGCGTTCCGTCATCCTGAGGTGCGAGGCATGCGATGCGAACGCATCGCATGCGAAGCCTCGAAGGATGAACGGCCGAGATGCAACCGGGCGTCGCCCTTCGAGGCCTCCGCTACGCTCCGGCACCTCAAGGGCGACGGACCCACGCTCACGGCGCTATCTCGTCATTGCGAGCGCAGCGAAGCAATCCAGGACTCTATCCGCGGATACATTTCTGGATTGCTCACATGGGGAATGTGTATGTCAAGGATGAGCAGTCACCTTTTTGTTCGACTGCAGCCACCTCTTCGTCCCGACCGCGGGTTCTGCAGGATGGCGCGCGCAGATCAAGTCAAGGCCGGCCTGTTAGGGCCGCCGCGAAGCGGCTTGGCCTTGAGTTGAGCGAGCACGCCATCATGCTTGGTGCGTTGGGCCGATAGGAGCTCCTCGCGTTGGCGGTTCTGTCAGGGCATCTGCCATCCTCGCATTTGCGATCCAAGGGTCGAGCCGGTTCGACGATCTGGGTTGCTTGCCAGATCAAACTCACATTCGGTCGTCGCACAAGGCGACTGCACCACGATTCCGCTTGCGGCGGGCAGGCTCGAGAGGACGAGGCCATTCTTCGTTGCGGCGTTTGAAGCCATGCAATCCATCGGTTCGTCCACCCGGATCTTCCGAGACTGATCGGGCCTCGGCAGATGGGTTATGGTTCTTTCGTTGCGCGCGGGCGGCGAAGCACGCCGCTTGGTGCGGTCCGGATCAGGCGGCGGGCTTCATCACGGCCCCCTCGATGGTCTCGCCCGCGGTGACATACTTCCACAAGGTCACGAGAAGCTTGCGCGCCAGCGCCACGATCGCGCGCTTGCGGCCTTGCGGGCTTCGCTCCTTGAACCAGCGCGTCAGGGCCGACTGCGGCTGGTGACGTATCCACAGCCAGGCGAGCTGGATCATTGTGGTCCGCAGCCTGGGATTGCCGGCCTTCGACACGCCCTGCTCGTGCCGGATGCCTCCGCTTTGCCACGGCGTCGCCGCAAGCCCCGCATAGGCGGCGACCTGGCGGCGGTTGGAGAACTGCCGGTAGAACGCCTCCGACCAGAGCACGGCCGCAAAGTTGGCGCCGAGCCCTTTCAAGGCCAGCAGCATCGCCACCGGATCCGGCGCGACCTTGTCTGCAGCGTTCTTGTCTGCAGGCTTCCGGGCTGCGGCCAGCAGAGCATCTCGCGCGGCCTCGACCGCCTTGATCTGTTCCAGAAGCAGTTCGACCCGATCGAGCTCGCGGCCGATCTGCGCCTTCAAATGCGAAGGCAGCTCCCGCCCGTCGCCCGTGCGCAAGGCCTCAAGCCGCGCCCGCCGATTGCGCCGCAGCGGCACGTAGTCGGATATCCCCTGCGCGAACAGAAGACCCTTGATCCGGTTCACATGCGTGATGCGCTCGGCGATCAGCGTCGCTCGTTCGCGACACAGCCTGCGCCGGTCCTCCTCTTCAGGCGAGGGCGCAACCACCATCGCACAGACCCGCGGCTCGCCGCGCTTGTAGGCCAGAAGCGCCCGCAACAGCGCCTCGCCATCGAGCCTGTCAGTCTTGGCCCGCCGCCGCCGTCGCGACGTCGCAATCGAGGCGGGATCGACCACGTGGCTCTCAATGCCGTTCTGTTGCAGAACACGGTGCAGCCAGAACCCGTCCAGCCCAGCTTCCTGGATCGTGATGATCGGATAGCTCTCGCGGGTCCTGGCCTCCGCCTTGCGCCTGAGTTCCGCAAACAGCTTCATCAGCTCAGCCGTATCGCCGGCCGTGACGCTGTGCCTGGACATCTTCTCGCCCGTACCAGGCGAAAGTGACGTAATCACCCACGTCGAACGGCTCAGTTCCAAAGACACAAAAATTGCGCCAAACTGCGTGCGGATAGCGGTCGGTCCGTCGGAAGGATGATCGAGCAACATCGTCGTCTCCAGGTTGAGGGGGTCAGCAACCTCAGTCTGGCCTCAGACCTGGTCGCTATCCACTCCCCATGGAATCTTCGCTACGCTCGCAATGACGATGTGGAGACAGGGGAGCAATCCAGAACCACGTCCGAATCCCACTAAAGCTTAGAATTCTCTTGGCGGATTGGAAAACATATCTCGTCCGGCGGGAGCCGCGAGAATCGGAAATCACAGTGGTTTGCGGCGCCAGCCAACGTTTGTGTCCTTTCCAGGCGGATGCCTCGCGTTGCATAGGCGTCGAAATCAAGCCCACAGATGTTCGGCAAAATTTCTTTATCTCCATGGCGAGCCGCGAATTTGCAAAAGCCGCAGGCTTTGTAGTTGATGCCGAATTCAAAGTTGTCATCCGGGCCGGACTCGACAAAATCGTAGACGAAATCTTCCGGAAACTCTTTCTGATGGCCTTTTGTAGCGCTTTTCGTCGCCTGCTCGCGCAGCAAAGCCTGATTCTCCGACGACATGAATTGACGCCCCGAGGCAAGACGTTCAGCTTCGGGCACGGTGAGCAATTGCGCCTTGTAGGTTTCCCGTTCGATTTCGCCGATCACGGCGAGCGACACGCCATGTCGCAGGAGCACTCGGCTGATGGCCATAAAGCCCATGAGACGCATGAAGAAATCGCTCATGCGACTTGCCGCGCCTCCGACATAGGGCATTTGGGTGAGCACGTTTTCGAATTCGTCCATCACCTCCTGTCTAATTCGATCAACATCGGATAGATGCGCACGCTCGCACAACATCGCTTCGGCAAGGTCGAGGCGATGGCGCATGCCGGCCTCCATTGCACCGCGATGCGACTCGTAAAAGGGATGGATGGTCTCAGCCATTGGACACATCTCAACCAAACTGGCCTATTGCAAAGATACTCGACAATCCACCGCTACAGGTCCGCTTCTGACGCCTTTGGGCGCTAAAGCGCGATAAGATGAGGATGAATCATCATCGCGCTTTAGGTTGTTGTTTGAGCATGATCTTTTCGGAAAACCGCTTCGCACTTTTCCGGATCATGCTTTAGCGATGTCCGGCTTGGATCTGCTTCATTCCGCGGCGATCGCCTCGATCTCCAGCAGCCATTTGCTGTCGACGGTTTCAGCGATCATGACCGTCAGCGCGGGTTCGTGTCCCCCGAGCATCTTGCGGCGGACGGCACGATTGGCCACGACCTGACTGAGGTCGGTCAGGAACGTGGTGACCTTGACCAGATGCGCGACGCCGAGGCCGGCGGCGGTGAGCACCTCGATGACATTGCGCCAGGCTTGCTCGCATTGCGCTTCGAAACCCTCGGGCACGCTGCCGTCAGATTTCTCGGGCACCTGGCCGCTAATGAACAGCAGGCGGCGCTGCTGACTCAGTTCGAGTCCCATGCTGTAACCACCGGCGGGAGCGTGCACCGATGGAGGATTGTGACTGACGATTTGGGCCATGTCAGATTGTCTCCTGTTCGACAAATTCCAGCGCCAGGCCATGCGACGCTGCCGGTGGAACCAGCAACACGGGGCCGGATATTTGGAAATCGACGCCGTTGGCGCTCAATGCCCGCCGCGTCGCATCGACATCGGAGACCGCCAGACGGTTACTGGTTCCGAACGGATGCATGCCGGTCGGCGTGAGGGTGAAGCCAAGCTTTTGCCAATCCAACGCGCCAGATCGCGGAAATGACGAGATGATCGAGGCGGCGGGGCATGGACTCTCCAGTTTGCAGTCGATCGACCTTAACCGGCTGCATCGCGCCGGTGCAAAGCAATGTTGCTGCGGTTCAGCGCAAGAAAATCTATTGCAAGCGCGCAGCCTTTCAGTGACAAACTGGGCAGCGATGACCTACATCCTTCCTCCGCTCAATGCGCTGCGCGCGTTCGAAGCAGCTGCGCGACATCTCAGCTTCAAGCTTGCTGCGCATGAGCTGCACGTGACGCCGGCCGCCGTGGGACAGCAGGTGAAAGCGCTCGAAGCGCGCCTTGGCGTACGCCTGTTCGATCGGCTGCATAAGCAGCTCATCCTGACCGCGGCCGGTCAGGCCTATCTGCCCGGGGTATCCGATGGTTTTCGTCGCATTGCGGACTCGACCTCGCAATTGAAACCGGCAGGTGCGGTGCTGCTGCAGTTGGGGGTCCATGGCAGCTTCGACCTGCGCCGCATCGCGTTGACGGAGTTTCGCGGAGCGCATGCGGAAATCGGTTTGCGGGTGCTGCAGCCCGCCGGCTTGCACGAATTGGTCGAGGGCAAGGTCGATCTGCTGATAGCCCGCGGTCTTGGCCACCATCCGGGCTATCGCTGCGACCGGATCAATGAGGGATCCGGTTTGGGTGATTGGCTGATTGCGCCTGAAGGCACCGCGGATTGTCCCGAGGTCGTCAGCTTCCGCAAATGGCTGCGCGCCCTGCCGGCCGAGAACCGGATCGCAAACCACCGACGCCCTCGTCTGGTCGGCATCAGACGATAGGCTCGACCGGCAATCCATAACCTCGCCGCGACGACGTTTGACACGTCGGGCAAAACACCGGCACAATTCCATCATTGCGTCGATCGCGTGTCGGGGAGCACTAAGCTTGAGCTGGAGACGCCCAGCTCGGTCGTTCGAGCCGCACTCGCCCCCCTCCATCAGGAGCTTGAATCACGCCGGGCGGTCAAGCTCACCCCAGCCTGCCGCAGGGCGGACTGGCGGCAATTTGGCCGAACGCAGACCTATTGAGCCTAGTTCGAGCTTTGTTGTTCATGCCCCAAAGCGGACATCCCGGTTGCCGACGCCGGATTTTGGAAGCTCAACGACATCGACCCAACTGAGACCATTGGCGCGGGGCTTCTGTCCCGCGCTTTGCGTTTATGACCGCGGCGGCTCTTCGCTCGCCCCGACCGCCTCGTGGTGGGTCGTGACCCCCGCCGAACGCAAGCCCGTCAGCAATACTGTTCTTACAGAGGCCGGATCGAATCCAATATCCTTGGCGTTTGGTGGATGTGCCTCGCTGCCCTTCAATCGAAGCGCCAAGTGCAACTGCTCGCAAAGGTGCTGAACGACGAGATTGAGCTGATCGTCAGTCATGATCTGCCCTTTCCTGCTACCATTTTGCTATCCAACTAGGTAGCATACATGAAAATAGGGCGATACGCGATTGGACCGCCCCAAGGATCAACCCCACGCGATTGCCCATCGGCGGGCTCCAAAATCGTCCGCCTATCGGGACAGACCGGAAGTGACTAGCGGACGACTAGAACGACGCTTTCGACCCACAACGGACGCGCCCTCCATCCTAGGGACGTCCACCCTCGGCCGACACCAATGCCGCCCGCCCCGCAATCTCGTCGGCCCGCCAGCACCGGACCGCGTGTCCGTCGGGACGCATTTCGAGCGATGGCCCCGGCTCGCGATGACACACGGCCTCGGCGTAACGACAGCGCGGGCTGAACGCACATCCGTCCGGCGGATCGAGCGGATTGGGAAGGTCGCCTCCTGTCGTCGCGAGCGGTGCATGGCGCAGCGGATCGGGGATGGCGGAGATCAGGGCTTGCGTATACGGGTGTGCCGGCCGTTCGAAGATCTCGCGCCAGTGACCGTTCTCCACGATCCGGCCGAGATACATGACGGCGACCCTGTCGCTCATGTGTTCGACGACGCCGAGGTCGTGGCTGATCATGATGTAGGAGAGGCCGAGAGTTTCCTTCAGTTCCAACAGCAGATTGATGATCTGGGCACGGATCGAGACATCGAGCGCCGAGACCGGTTCGTCGCAGATGACAATTTTGGGATTAAGAATCAGCGCACGCGCAATGCCGATACGCTGGCGCTGGCCACCCGAGAATTCATGCGGGTAGCGGTCCGCCTGTTCGGGCCGCAGGCCCACATGCCGCAGCATCGTCTCAACGCGTCCCTCGATCTCGCTTGCGGCGGTCACGCCATGCACACGCAGGGGATCTTCAAGCGTGCGACGAACGGTCTGGCGTGGATTGAGCGAAGCGTAGGGATCCTGAAACACCATTTGCACGATACGGGCCAGCGTCTTTCGATCGCCGGATTGCCGGTTCGTCACGACCTGCCCGTCCAGCACGATGCGGCCGCGCGTCGGCGTCAAGAGACCAAGTATCGAAAGTGCGACCGTCGACTTGCCAGAGCCGGACTCGCCGACCAGGCCGAGGCATTCGCCGCGCTTCAGCTTGAGATCGACACCGTCGACGGCGCGCAACAGCCGCCGGCCGCGGCCCAGCAGGCCGCCCCCCAGCGGAAAATGGACCGCGAGATCCTCGACGCTGAGAATGACATCGTCGTCCGGCCTCCCCTGCGGCTCATGCATGGTGATGGCACCTGACCAGACCACCAGCCTCCAGCAAATCCGTCTCCGGCACGGTGGTCCGGCAAATATCGGTCGCCTGCGCGCAACGCGGATTAAACCGGCAGCCATCCGGGAAGTTCGTGATCGCCGGGACGACGCCCGCGATCTCCTTGAGCCTGGTACGGCCAAGCGCAGCACGACTGCCCAACCGCGGCAGCGAATCGACCAGGCCTCGCGTATAGGGGTGCGAGGGCGCCCGGAAAATGTCGGCCGAGCCGCGCTCCTCGACAATGCGGCCGGCATACATGACGGCGACGCGGCGGCAGACGTTGGCGACCAGGCCGAGATCGTGGCTGATCATCAAAATCGCCGTACCTCTCTCGGCGCATAGATTCCGCATCAGCTCGATGATTTCCGCTTGCACGGTCACGTCGAGCGCGGTCGTCGGCTCGTCGGCGATCAGAAGGTCCGGGCCGCATGCGAGGGCGATGGCGATCATCACGCGTTGACGCATGCCGCCCGAAAGCTGGTGCGGGTAATCCTTCACGCGCCGCTCGGGTGCGGGGACGCGGACGCTTGCCAGCGCCTCCACCGCCAGTTGGTTGGCTTCCCGCCTGCTTTTTCCCTTGTGCAGCACGAACATCTCGGCGATCTGCCGGCCTACGGGCGAGACCGGGTTCAGCGCCGTCATCGGCTCCTGGAAGATCATGGCGATGCGATTACCGCGCAGAGCTCGCTGCTTGGCGGCTGGAAGTCGCTGGATCTCCTGGCCGTCAAATCGTATGGCACCGGCGCCGATCGACAGCGGCTGCCGCAACAGGCCTATCAGGGCGAGAGCCGTAATGCTCTTGCCGCAGCCGGATTCGCCGACAAGGCCGAACGTCTCGCCACGATCGATGCGGAACGAAACACCCTCGACAGCGGCAACCCGGCTGGATCCGTGGCTGAGATCGATGCGTAGGTCCTCGACTTCGATCAGCGGCGAGCCCGTCATGTCCGCCGGCTCCGCGATTGTGGATCGAGAATGTCGCGCAAGCCATCGCCGAGCAAGTTGAGGCCGAGTACCGTCAGGAAGATGGCGAGGCCGGGAAAAACCGAGAGCCACGGCGCCGTCGTGATCTGGTCGCGGGCCTCCGACAGCATGCTTCCCCAGCTTGGAAAAGGTGGGCGGACGCCGAGGCCGAGGAACGACAATGCGGCTTCGGACAATACCGCGCTGCCCATGCCAAGCGTGCCGATGACGATGATGGGTCCGAGCATATTCGGCAGCAGCTGCGTGATCATGATCCGCAAATCACCGTAGCCGAGCACGGTTGCAGCCTGCACATAGCCCTGGCTCTTGAGCGACAGCGCCGACGCCCGTGCGATCCGGCACGTGAAGGACCAGTTGGTCAACCCGAGCGCGATGAGCAGGCTCGCCAGCCCGGACCCAAGCACCGCCATGATGGCAAGGGCGAAGATCAGGGAGGGGATCGCGAGCATGAGATTGGTCAGCCCGTTGACGACATCGTCCCACCAGCCGCCCCAATAGCCGGCGCTCAGGCCCAGTGCCACGCCGATGACGCTGTTGATGAGCTGCGAGACGATGCCGACCGTCAGCGAGACGCGCGCGCCGTACACGACGCGGGAATAGATGTCGCGGCCCTGCCCGTCGGTACCGAACCACCACGTCCAGCTTGGGGGCTCTTCTGCATTCAGCAAATTGGCGTCCAGGACGGGATCCGTGTGCGCCAGCCAGGGCGCGAGCAGGCCGACGAAGATCGCAAGCGCGAACAAGGCACCGCCGATGATGAGATTGGCACGGAGCGTCATGCGTATCTGATCCTAGGATCGATCACGCCGTAGAGCAGATCAATCAGCAAGTTGATCGCGAGAAAGAACAGCACCACCACGAGAATGGAGCCCTGGACGGCCGGAATGTCGCGCTGCAAGACGCTGTCGACGAGCAGCGAGCCGACGCCCGGCCAGGAGAACAATTTCTCGACGACGACCGCCTGCCCCATCAACGCGCCGAATTGCAGGCCCATTGTGGTGAGAATCAGGACGAGCGCGTTGCGCATCACGTGCCACTTCACGACCCGGGTCTCGCTCATGCCCTTGGAGCGTGCAGTGCGGACAAAATCAGCGGTCATGATCTCGAGGACTGCGGCGCGCGTCGTCCGGGCCAGCAGCGCCATCGGCGAGACGCCGAGTGTCACAGCCGGCAGGATCAGATATTTGAGGCCGCCATCGCCATAGCCGAAACTCGGCAGCCAGCCGAGTTTCAGCGCGAACAGGTACATCAACAGCAGTCCGAGCCAGAATTTGGCCATTGATAGACCCGACACCGCCACGACCATCGAGGCCGTGTCGATGATACTGCCCGGCCGCAATGCAGCGACGAAGCCGAGCGGCACGCCGACCACGACCGCAAATGTCATGGCCGCGAATATCAGCTGCAGCGTCGGCCATGTCCGTTTGGCGATCATGGTGGTGACCGGCTCGCGCGTCCGGAACGACGTCCCGAAATCACCGGTCGCGAGCTTGGCGATGTAGGCGCCGAAGCGCATGTAGACGGGCTCGTCGAGGCCGAGCTGCTTCTTCATGCGCGCCTCGACCTGCGGATCGCTGTCGTCGCTCATGGTCGAGACGATGCTGCCGGGAACGACGCTGAACAACACGAAGACCAGCAGCACGACGGCGAGCACGGTCGGAATGGTTTGCAGTATTCGACGGATCAGGAAGGAGAGCATCGGAATTTGTCCTCTCTCCCTCCATCGTTTGTTGCGATGGAGGGAGCGCGAGAGCGCGTGTCACTTCGCGGACGAGGTCTCGTCGACCCAGAGGTCTTCGACGTTCTGATGGGTCAGCTCCGTCGCGTTCAACTGAATCCCCTTGAGCCACGGCTGCACGGCCATGACCGCCTTGTTGTAGTTGAAGAACCAGACCGGTGCCTCTTCATAGAGCAGGGCGTTGGCCTTTTGCAGCAGCTGGCCGCGCTTGGCGACGTCGTCGGTCTGCCCGGCCTCATCGACCATCTTGTCGAAATCGGTATTCTTGAAGTTCAAGTAGTTGCAGGCTGATTGCGGTGTCGACGAGTGGAAGCATTTGAGGGCGGCCTGGGGATCCGGGCCGGTCGCCTGGGAATAGACGAAGGCCTGGTAGTCGCCGCTGCGAACCACCTCCGCCAGCACCGCGGTCTCGACCTGCTTGACTTTCGCCTTGATGCCCACTCTGTCCAGCATCGGGATGACGGCCGTGACGATCGGCAAGCCCCAGCTTTCATTCTGGCTGGTGGTCCATTCGAATTCGAAGCCTGTGGGATAGCCCGCGTCCGCGAGCAGCTGCTTCGCCTTCGCGGGATCGAAGGCGTAAGGCTTCATGGTCTTGTCATAGAGAGGAGAAGTCAGCGGCAGCCAGCTGGTGGCGCGATAGGCCTTGCCTTTGACCAGCTTGTTGATGATCAGGTCGGTATCGATCGCATAGTTGATCGCCTGCCGGACGCGCTTGTCCGCGAACGGCTTGAATGCGGGATTCATCCCCATGTAACGCGTGAAGACCTCGGCGACTTCGACAATGGTGCCCTTGAGGTCGGGGTCGGCCTGATAGGCGACATATTGTGCGGGCCCGAGCACCGAGGTGTCGATTTCCTTGTTGCGGAACGCGACATCGCGCGCGGCGGCCTCGCCCATGACCGACACGATGAGCTTGTCGGCGTACGGCTTGCCGGGCTTGTAGAACCTGTCCCACCGCTCCAGCACGATGCGCGATCCCGGCACGTGCTCGACGAATTTGAAGGGCCCGAGGCCGATCGGCTTCTGGATGAAGCCCTCCTTTGCGCCCTCATCTGCGGGATAGATCGAGGTTAGCGCGTTGAAGAAGTAGAAGCCCGGATCGACCTTCTCCGTGAGCTTCATTTCGAGCGTGAAGTCGTCAATCTTCTTCAGGCCGGAGATTTCCTTGGCCTGCCCCTTCTCGACCGCGGCCGCGCCCTCGATCACGCGGACAAAACGCGCGCCGGGATAGGCCCTGGTGCCGTCCATGATGCGGTTGTAGGACCAGATGATGTCGTCGGCCGTCATCTTGCGGCCATGGTGGAAATAGGCGTCGTCGCGCAGCTTGAAGGTGTGAACGAGACCTCCGCCCGAGACCACGTCCTCCTTGGCAAGCTCCAGAACCGGCTTGCCCTCAGCGGAGTCCCAAATGTAGAGCGAACGGTGCAAACCCTTGGCGTATATCTCGTCCTGGGCGCGCTGTGTCGTATGAATGTCCAGGCTGGTGAAACTCGAGCCATAGGGCGCGGTCATGCGGATGGTTCCGCCCTTGCGCGGTGTCTGGGCCTCCGCCGTGGCGACGAGTGCCAGCCCCAAACCAGCCACAATCGCCATCATCCTGAACATCATGTTCCCTCCAACAATGCAGGCGTATTCCGATCAGCGAGTTGATCATTCGCAGCACGTCGAGCGCAAGCTCCTTGAAGGGGGGTGGCGTATGCGGCCGTAGCGCTCGGGAGCCCCCGATTTATGAGCGCATGCCCTAGCCGGTTACGAAATCCGGTTGCCAGTCGCGCAGTTTTCGTGCGGCGCCGGTGACATCAGCGATACCCGGAAACGACCCCGTCTCCACCATCATCGCCCTTGCCAGCCGCACCGCACGCGCCTCGCTGACCGCCCGCCTCCGCGGATCCTCGATCAGCTCGAAATCGATGTTGTGGGCGAGGCCGAAGATGCGGCGGATGGTCTTTGCCGCGGCGAAGCCGACCGTGTCGGCGAACAGCCGCTGCATGTAGGCCTGCCGCTCCGCCTCCAGCGGCGCGGCACCCTTCTCGCCGGCGAAGAGCGAGGCCGGGTACGCATCGCCCCTGGCATTGCTCCGCCACAGGCCGAGGAGTTTTCGTGCGAACTCATTCCAGACCCTCTCGACCGTCCCCAGCACCCAGCCCTCGAATGCGCGCCGTTCGCCCGGCGAGCGCTCGTGGCCGCTTGATGCGAAATAGGCCATCAGGAGATTGGCCAGCACCGCGCCAACATCAAAGCCCATCGGGCCATAGAACGCGAATTCGGGATCAATCACCCGCGTCTCGCTCTCCGTCACCATGATCGATCCGGTGTGGAGGTCGCCGTGGATCAGCGCCTCCGGGCTGGCCATGAACTTCAGCTTCAGCCGGGAGACGGCGACATGCAGCTCCATGTCCTCGCGCAGGCTCGCAGCGAGAGCGTCGAGGTAAGGCGCGGTCCAGCGGTTCTGCTCGGCCACGCGATAGGGATCGGTGAAAATGAGGTCCTCGGTGATCTTGCAGAGTGCGTGGTTGCCGGCGAAGGCGGCAATGCCGTCCTTCTTCTCGGCGGCGGAGAGGGCAAGATCGGAGGTGTGGAACAGCGTCCGCGCCATGAAGGTGGTGATGTCGTCAACGAAACGCGGATATTGCGCCCCGGCGACCATCCCCTTGCGCATGATGATGTGGGGCTCGAGCAGCTCCATCACCGTCAACGCCAGCGCATCGTTGTGATGCAGCAGCGCCGGTACGAGGCCGGGCGCGAGCTGGGCCTGCTGGGACAAGGCCAAAAATTCGTAATGGGCGCGCGAGAGCGGCAGCGGCCAGCTTTCACCGACCAGACGGACATAGGGCAGCGCCTGCTTCACGGCGACGCCGCCGCTTGTGCCCTTGACGATGAAGACGAGATTGAGATTGCCGTCGCCGACCTCGGTGATCGCCCAGGACGCCGGCTGGCCGCCGAGCGTTGCCGCCAGTTCCGGAACGCCCGCGAGATAATCCCGCAGGGCCGCCTCATGCAGAATCCGGTAGTCTCCCCGCTCCTCGCTCATGACGATCCCATCCCATGCTTGGCATGGCCGGATCGTTACTCCCGCTCCAGGAAGCTCGAGCCGATCTCGGCCTTTCTTTTGATCGGATCGTAATCGCAATAGACGCTGTCCGCCACCAGCGTGTAGCTGGCGCTGACGGCGTATTTGTCCGTTTTGACCGAGTTCAGCCCGATGACCGAGGTGCTCTTGCCGCCGTTCCATTTGAACGGCGTCGAGCTCTGCGCCCGCTCGCAGGCCATCACCGCCTCGTTGAAGACGTAGCCCTCGACGAACGCCTTCAGCGTCCGCGCCTGCACGGCCATCCGCCACTCGACATAGCCGATCGCACCAAGGCCGGCGACGATCAGCACCAGAAGCGCAATGACGATCCTCTGAAAAGTCATTCGTCCCCCCAACAACGATGCAACCCGAAAAGTCTAGAACGGCATTCCCATCAATTTCGACAAGCGTTCAACCGACAGATATCCGGCCTGGTAGGCCACCATGCCGAGGCCATAGATGATCGCCGAGATGATCGTGGTCCAGATCAGCTTGCGTCCCATCCGGGTCATGATCGGCGCGCCAGGATCGGTGCCGGGTGCTCCTACGCCATCCTCATGCTGGCTTCGTACGCCGAACGGCAGCGTCAAGAACAGCGCGATCCACCAGATGACGAAGTAGATCGCGAGCGCGGTTGATATCTGGATGGCCATGGCCGGCCTTATGCCTGCTCGATTTCGACGAGCGCGCCGGAAAAGTCCTTCGGGTGCAGGAATAGCACCGGCTTGCCGTGCGCGCCGATCTTCGGCACGCCGTCGCCGAGCACCCGCGCGCCCTCCTTCACCAGCGTGTCGCGCGAGGCGATGATGTCGACGACCTCGTAGCAGACATGGTGGATGCCGCCATCGGCATTGCGTTCGAGGAATTTGCCGATCGGCGAGCCCTCGCCGAGCGGCTCGATGAACTCGATCTTGGTGTTGGGCAGCGTCGCGAACACGGTGGTGACGCCATGCTCGGGCAGCGCGACGGCCTCGGAGATCTGCGCCCCGAACGCCGCGCCGTAGATTTTTGCAGCCTTGACGGCGTCCTTGGTCGCGATCGCGACATGGTTGAGCCGGCCCAGCATGGTTCTCTCCCTCAGAGCATGATCCGGAAAAGTGTGAAGCGGTTTTCCGAAAAGATCATGCCTAAATCAGACTGTCAGCACATGTACCAGACAGGGGGGCTTTTTGCCCCAATGTTCGTTGATCACGGCCCGCACCGCGCGGCGGACCGACTCCGCCAGCGCATCCGCATCGCGGCGGCGGGCTTTTGGCAATCCCTCGATGGTGGACATCACGGCATCGAAGACGAGGTCGTCGAAGGGCTCACCCGCCCTGTTCTTTTCGGGGATGCCGACGAGATCGACCTCGGGATCGTCGGCAAGCTCGCCCTGCTCGGTCATGGCGATGGCCACGAAGGCGCAGCCCGAAAACCCCATCCGGCGCCGCTCGATCACCGCGCGCGACTTGGAATCCTCCAAGATCGTGCCGTCCTTGTAGAGGCGGCCCGAGGGCACTTCGCCAATGATGCCGGGATCGCCCGGTCCGAGCTTGATCAGATCGCCATTGCGGACGACCAGGACGCGCGGCACGCCGGCGGCCCGCGCGAGCTTTGCATGCTCGTGCAGATGCAGGGCCTCACCGTGGACGGGGATCAGGAGCTGCGGGCGCACCCAGGCGATCATGTCGCGCAATTCGTCGCGGCGCGGATGGCCGGAGACGTGGACGAGATGGGTGCGGTCGGTGATGACCTCGACGCCCTGGAGGATCAGATTGTTGATGATCGAGCCGACCGCCTTCTCGTTGCCGGGAATGGTGCGCGAGGAGAAGATCACGCTGTCACCGCGGTTGAGCGTGATCTCCGGATGGTCGTCATTGGCGATGCGCGCCAATGCCGCGCGGGCCTCGCCCTGGCTGCCGGTGCAGAGCGCCAGCACCTTGTCCTGCGGCAGATGGCCGTAGACGTCCGGCGAACGGAAATTCTGCACGCCGTCGAGATAGCCGGTCTCGCGCGCGACCTGCGACACGCGCTCCATGGCGCGGCCGACCACAACTACTTCGCGGTCCGCGGCTTTGGCAGCATCGGCAACGGCCTTGATGCGCGCGACGTTGGAGGCGAAAGTCGTGACCGCAACGCGGCCCTTGGCGGCCTTGACCAGCTCGATGATGGTCTTGGCGACCTCGGCTTCCGACGGCGAGCGGCCGTCGCGGACCGCGTTGGTGGAATCGCCGATCAGGGCGAGCACACCCTGATCGCCCAGCTCGCGCAGCCGCTTTTCGTCGGTCGGGCGGCCGATGATCGGGGTCGGGTCGATCTTCCAGTCGCCGGTGTGCAGCACCGTGCCGACCTCGGTGTGGATCGCCAGCGCGTGGGACTCCGGAATCGAGTGCGCGACCGGGATGAACTCGACGTTGAACGGGCCGATATCGACGCGCCCGCCTGACGGCACCACCGTCACCGGGATCTTCGGCGCGTTGCGCTCGGCCGCGCATTTGGCCTCGAACAGCGCCGCGCTGAACTGCGTCGCATAGATCGGGCATTTCAGCTTCGGCCAGAGGTCGATGATGGCGCCAAAATGGTCCTCATGGGCGTGCGTCAGCACCAGACCCATCAGGTTCTTGCGCTCCTTCTCCAGGAAGCTGATGTCGGGCATGATCAGGTCGATGCCCGGCAGGTGCTCCTCGTCGCCGAAGGAAACGCCGAGATCGATCGCCAGCCAGGCCCGCTGCTGGCGGTTGCCGAGGCCGTAGATCGACAGGTTCATGCCGATCTCGCCGACGCCGCCGAGCGGCGCAAATACCAGTTCGTCAGGCCGTGCCATCACGCAGCTCCCACGGAGGCGGCCGAGCCGAAGAACACCTCGCCGGCCGCCACCGGCAGGCGTCGGCCGTCAGCTGTGCGGACGATCAGGCAGCCGGTGTCGTCGATCGTGTCAAAGATGCCTTCGAGCGTCTTTGTTCCCATATTGATCGCGACCTTCTCGCCAAGGCCGGCGGCGCGCTCGAGCCACAGCTTGCGGATCTGCGCAAAGCCGCGACCATCATCCCAGATGCCGCGGAATTCCACCCAGGCGTCCGACAGCGCTGAGAACAGCTCTTCCGCGCTGATCTGGACGCCGAGCGCCGCCAGCGACACCGCAGGCGTCGGCATGCCCTCAGGTGCCGCGACCACGTTGGTGCCGATGCCGACGACCACGGCGAGGCGATCGCCGATGGCTTCGGCTTCCAGGCCGATGCCGACGAGCTTCTTGCCGTCCGCGAGGACGTCGTTCGGCCATTTCAGGGCGTATCTGGGCCTGTCAGGGCCGAGCCGCAGCGCGGCCTCGAGGCTGACCTTCTCAAGGGCTGCTTCCTCTGCCAGCCCCGCCGCAAAACCGATCGTGGCGGCAACCGCAGGTGCCACGTCCACGATCTCGAGGACGCTGGCCGCCAGATTGCCGCGCGGCGCGATCCAGGCGCGCTGGCGCCGGCCGCGGCCGGCGGTCTGCTCGGATGTCACGAACCAGATCGGGCCGCGCTCGCCGGCGCGAGCGCTTTCGATCGCCTCGGTATTGGTCGAGCCGGTCCGCTCGAAGGCTGCGAGCTTGTAGCCCGCCGACGAGGCGCGAGGACCGAGCGCGAACCCCATCCTAGAACAACGACTTTGCGGCGGCGGAGGCGACGCTCACCACCGGGCCCGCAAACAGCGCAAACAGGATGTTGAACAGGCCCGCGACCGCCAGCACCGTCCGCACCTCGACCCGCACCGGATCGACCTGACCGGCCGGCTCGTCGAAATACATCGTCTTGATGATGGTGAGATAGTAGTAGGCGCCTACGACGCTGGAGAGCACGCCGACCACCGCCAGCGTGAACAAATTGGCCTTGATGGCGGCGACGAACACGTACCATTTGGCGAAGAAGCCGGCGAGCGGCGGGATGCCGGCGAGCGAGAACAGCAGCATCGCGAACATGAAGGCGAGCAGCGGATTGGTCCGCGACAGGCCGGCGAAATCGCTGATCTGCTCGACCGCCTGACCGTTGCGTCGCATGGCGAGGATGATCGAGAACGAGCCGAGCGTCATCGCGACATAGATCACGATGTACATCAGCACGCCCTGCGCACCTTCCACCGTGCCTGCGGCAAGGCCAACCAGGGCAAAGCCCATATGGCCGATCGAGGAATAGGCCATCAGGCGCTTGATGTTGCTCTGTCCGATCGCCGCGAAGGAGCCGAGCACCATCGAGGCGATCGCGACGAACACCAGGATCTGCTGCCACTGCGACACGATCCCGGGGAATGCGGTCAGCGTTACGCGGGTGAAGACGGCGAGCGCGGCGACCTTCGGCGCCGAAGCGAAGAAGGCCGTCACCGGTGTCGGCGCGCCCTCATAGACGTCGGGCGTCCACATGTGGAACGGCACCGCCGAGACCTTGAAGCAGAGGCCGGCGAGCAGGAAGACCAGGCCGAACACCAGGCCGACATTCGCGACCGTCGTGGCTGCCGCGATGCCGGTAAAGCTGACCGTGCCGGTGAAGCCGTAGATCAGCGAGGAGCCGTAGAGCAGCATGCCCGAGGACAGCGCGCCCAGCACAAAATACTTCAGGCCGGCTTCGGTCGACTTGGCGTTGTCGCGGTTCGAGGTCGCCACGACATAGAGCGCGAGCGACATCAGCTCGAGGCCGAGATAGAGCGAGATCAGGTCACCGGCTGAGATCAGCACCATCATGCCGAGCGTCGAGAGCAGCACCAGGATCGCGTATTCGAAGATGCGGCGCGACGGGTCCGACAGGAACTCGGTCGACAGGACCAGCGTCACCGCCGAGCCGATCAGGGTCAGGATCTTCATGAAGCGCGCGAAATCGTCGACGATGAAGCTGCCGCCGAAGGTCACCTGCTTGCCCGCGGGCTGAAGGTAGACCAGCACGCCGACCACGACCAAGAGCAGGACCGCCAGCGTTGTGACCGTCTTGGTCGTCTCCTGCCCGCGATAGGCCCCCAGCATCAGCAGTGCCATAGCACCGATCGCGAGCACGAGCTCGGGCAGCACCGGCGCCAGTTGATAACCTGCAGTCTCAAAGCTCATGGCGATATCCTGACCTGCCCGCTCACTGGAGCAGTGCGGCGGCCTTCACGGCCGTCACAGCGGTGTTGTAGTTGTTGACGAGTTGCTGGACCGAGGCCGCCGACATGTCGAGCACCGGCTTCGGATAGATGCCGAACAGGATCGTCAAGGCGATCAGCGGGAACAGCGTCAGGCACTCCCGGAAGGTGAGATCCTTCATGCTCGCCAGCGACGGCTTCACCAGCGCCCCGAACACGACCTTGCGGTAGAGCCAGAGCGCGTAGCAGGCCGACAGGATCACGCCGAAGGTGGCGAAGAACGCGGTCGGGATCGAGACCTTGAAGGTGCCGAGCAGCGTCATGAACTCGCCGACGAAGCCGGAGGTGCCGGGCAGACCGACATTGGCCATGGTGAAGACCATGAAGGTCAGCGCGTAGAGCGGCATTCGGTTGACGAGGCCGCCATAGGCCGCGATCTCGCGGGTGTGCATGCGGTCGTAGACGATGCCGACGCAGAGGAACAGCGCGCCGGAGACGATGCCGTGCGAGACCATCTGGAACACGCCGCCGGCGACGCCCTGCATGGTGCCGGCGAAGATGCCCATGGTGACGAAGCCCATATGCGCCACGGACGAGTACGCGATCAGCTTCTTCATGTCCTCCTGCATCAACGCCACCAGCGAGGTGTAGACGATGGCGATGGCCGAGAGCGTGAAGATCAGCGGCGCGAAGTCATGCGACGCCAGCGGGAACATCGGCAGCGAGAAGCGCAGGAAGCCGTAGCCGCCCATCTTCAAGAGAATCGCGGCCAGGACCACCGAGCCCGCAGTCGGCGCCTCGACGTGCGCGTCGGGGAGCCAAGTGTGCACCGGCCACATCGGCATCTTTACCGCAAACGAGGCGAAGAAGGCGAGCCAGGCCCAGGTCTGCAACGACCGCGGTACGGCGGTGTGCATCAGGGTTGGAATGTCGGTGGTACCGCCGTTCCAGTACAGCGCCATGATGGCGAGCAGCATCAGGACCGAGCCGAGCAGCGTGTAGAGGAAGAACTTGAACGACGCGTAGACCCGGCGCGGGCCACCCCAGACGCCGATGATCAGGAACATCGGGATCAGGCCGCCCTCGAAGAACAAATAGAACAGCACGAGATCGAGCGCCGAGAAGGTGCCGATCATCAGCGTTTCCAGGATCAGGAACGCCATCATGTATTCACGGACCCGGTTCGTGATCGCCGTCCAGCTCGCGATGATGCAGAACGGCATGATGGCGGTGGTCAGGATCACCAGCGGCAGCGAAATCCCGTCCACGCCCATGTGGTAGGTGATGCCGGTGGCAAGCCAGTTCGCCTTCTCGACGAACTGGAAGTCGGCGTTCGACGGGTCGAAGCGCATGACCAGCAGCACCGACACCGCGAAGGTGATCAGCGTGGTCCAGAGCGCGATCCAGCGCGAGTTGCGCCGCGCAGCCTCGTCATCGCCGCGGCTGAGATAGACGATCAGCGCACCGACAAGCGGCAGGAACGTCGCGACCGATAGGATGGGCCAGGTCGTCATTTACTGGCCTCCAAAGCCGAACATGAACCAGGTGATCAGGCCGGCGGCGCCGATCAGCATGGCGAACGCGTAGTGATAGAGATAGCCGGTCTGGATCTTCACGACGTTGCGGGTGACGTCGAGCACGCGGGCCGAGATGCCGTCGGGGCCCAGGCCGTCGATGATGAAGCCATCGCCCTTCTTCCAGAGCTGGTAGCCGATCCACTTCGCCGGACGGACGAAGATGATGTCGTAGAGCTCGTCGAAGTACCATTTGTTGAGCAGGAACTGGTACAGCATCGGCTGGGTTTTCGCGAGTTCGACCGGCAGATACGGCCGGCGGATGTAGAACAGGTACGAGACGAGGAAGCCCAGCACCATCATCAGCGTCGGCAGGAAGGCGATGGTCTCGGGGATATGGTGCATCTCCTCGATGATATGCGGATTCATCTTCACGGACTCGCGGAAGAACTCCTCGATGCCGTGACCGGCGAACAGTTCCTTGAACGGGAAGCCGGCCATGATGGAGCCGACCGCGAGCACGCCGATCGGGATCAGCATCCAGATCGGGGCCTCATGCGCGGCCTCATAATGTTGCTCGTCATGCGGCTCGCCATGGAAGGTCTTGAAGATCAGGCGCCAGGAATAGAACGAGGTCAGGCCGGCCGCGACGACCGTCATCAGGAAGCCGTAGATCGCGAACGGATTGTGCGCGGCATAGGCGGACTCGATGATCGCGTCCTTTGAGAAATAGCCGGCGGTGAGCGGGAATCCGGTCAGCGCCAGCGTGCCGACCACCATCACCGCGTAGGTGTAGGGGATCTTGCGCCACAGGCCGCCCATGTTGCGGATGTCCTGCTCGTGGTGCATCGCGTAGATCACCGAGCCGGAGCCCAAGAACAAGAGCGCCTTGAAGAAGGCGTGGGTGAACAAATGGAACATGCCGACCGAATAGGCCCCCGCCCCCATCGCCACGAACATGTAGCCGAGCTGCGAACAGGTCGAATAGGCGACGATGCGCTTGATGTCGTTCTGCACCAGGCCGATGGTCGCGGCGAAGAACGCCGTGGTCGCGCCGAAGAACATCACGACGGCCTGCGCGTTCGGCGCCAGCTCGAACAGCGGCGACAGGCGCGCCACCATGAAGACGCCGGCAGTCACCATGGTCGCGGCGTGGATTAGCGCCGACACCGGGGTCGGGCCTTCCATCGCGTCCGGCAACCAGGTGTGCAGCAGGAACTGCGCCGACTTGCCCATCGCGCCCATGAACAGCAGCAGGCAAGTCAGCGTCAGCGCGTCCGCGTGCCAGCCGAGGAAGTCGATGGTCTTGCCGGTCAGCCCCGGGGCGGCATGGAAGATCGTCTCGAAATCGGTCGAGCCGACCAGCATGAAGATCGCGAAGATGCCGAGCGCGAAACCGAAATCGCCGACGCGGTTGACCACGAAGGCCTTGATCGCCGCCGCGTTCGCCGAGGGCCTCTGGTACCAGAAGCCGATCAGCAAATAGCTCGCCAGACCCACACCCTCCCAGCCGAAGAACAGCTGCACGAGATTGTCCGCCGTCACCAGCATCAGCATGGCGAAGGTGAACAGCGAGAGATAGCCGAAGAAGCGCGGACGGTACGGATCCTCGTCCATGTAGCCGATGGAATAGAGGTGCACGAGCGAGGACACGGTCGTGACCACCACCAGCATCACGGCGGTGAGCGTGTCGACCCGCAGCGTCCAGTAGACCTGGAGGTCGCCGGAGAGGATCCACGGCAACAACGGAATCCGCACGTCGTGATGCATGAAGCCGACATCGACCAGCATCATCCACGACAGCGCCGCAGACACGAACAGCAGCGCCGTCGTGATCAGCTCGGCCACGCGCGAGCCCGCCGCGGGCGGCTCAGCCGGGCCATGACCGTGGTCGTCGTGCCCGTCGCCGGGCTCGTGATGGGTCTCGTGGATGACCGACGCGTCCTCGTTGATCGTATCAGACGCATGGGCGTGCACGCCGTGACCGTGGTCGTCGTGATGCTTGACCGTGTCGCCCGAGGGGTTGCGGGCATGCGCGCCGAAAAGCGCGATCAGGCCAGCCAGAATTGCGCCCAGCAGAGGCAGAAAGACGATTGCCTGGACCATGACTTATTTCTCTTTACGCATGATTTGACCGGAAAACCGGCATCCACTTTTCCGGATCATGCGCGTTAACCCTTCATCAGATTGACGTCCTCAACCGCGATCGAGCCGCGGTTGCGGAAATAGACCACCAGGATGGCGAGACCGATTGCGGCTTCGGCAGCCGCGACCGTCAGCACCAGCAGCGCGAAGACCTGGCCGACGATGTCGCCGAGGAAGGTCGAGAACGCCACCAGGTTGATGTTGACCGCGAGCAGGATCAGCTCGATCGACATCAGGATGACGATGATGTTCTTGCGGTTCAGGAAGATGCCGAGGATCCCGAGCGTGAACAGGATAGCGCCGACCGCCAGATAGTGTCCGAGCCCGATCGTCATTTCACCCACTCCGCCGCGTCGGCGTCCGAGAGCCCCTGCCCCGGCGCCACCTTGCGCATCGCCATCGCCATCTCCGGCGTGCGCGCGTTCTGAACGTTGATGTCCTGTCGCTTGATGTTCACCTTGTGCCGCAGCGTCAGCACGATAGCGCCGATCATTGCGACCAGCAGCACCATGCCGGAGAGCTGGAAGTAGTAGATATACTTCGTATAGAGCACGAGCCCGAGCGCTTCGGTGTTGCTGACATTGGTCGGGATCGCCGCCGTGATCGACTTGGCGACGCCGGGGTTGATGACCCAAAAGCCGACGGTGAGCAGCAGCTCGAACATGAAGATGCCGCCGATCACGAGACCGACCGGCAGGTACTCGATGAAGCCCTCGCGCAACTCGAGGAAGTCGACGTCGAGCATCATGATCACGAACAGGAACAGCACCGCGACGGCGCCGACATAGACGACGATCAGGATCATCGCCAGGAATTCGGCGCCCATCAGCACGAACAGGCCGGAGGCGTTGACGAAGGCCAGGATCAGGTACAGCACGGAGTGCACGGGATTGCGCGAGACAATCACCATCACCGCCGAGGCGACGCAGACGCCTGCGAAGAGATAGAAGAACAGCGCGGGAAGGATCATCGGGCATTCCCCGTCATTCCGGGGCGCGGGCGAAGCCCGCGAACCCGGAATCTGGAGGTTGTGGCGCGAGATTCCGGGTTCGCGCTTCGCGCGCCCCGGAATGACGTGGTGAGGTCCGGAAGGATCATGCTCTCATCTCACCGGTACGGCGCGTCGAGTTCGATCGCTTTCGCGATCTCGCGTTCCCAGCGGTCGCCATTGGCGAGCAGCTTGTCCTTGTCATAGAACAGTTCCTCGCGGGTCTCGGTCGCGAATTCGAAGTTCGGACCTTCGACGATGGCGTCGACCGGGCAAGCCTCCTGGCAGAGGCCGCAATAGATGCACTTCACCATGTCGATGTCGTAGCGCACGGTGCGGCGGGTGCCGTCGTTGCGGCGCGGGCCGGCCTCGATGGTGATGGCCTGCGCCGGGCAGATCGCTTCGCACAGCTTGCAGGCGATGCAGCGCTCTTCGCCGTTCGGATAGCGGCGCAGCGCATGCTCGCCGCGGAAGCGCGGCGAGATCGGGCCCTTTTCGAAGGGATAGTTCAGCGTCGGCTTCGGCTGGAAGAAATAGCGCATGGCGAGGAAGAACGCCGAGACGAATTCCGACAGCAGAAGCGAGCGTGCAGTGGCGTTGATGTTGATACCCATGACGGCCCTCACTTCGGCGCGATGCCGGCGAAATGCAGCACGCCGGCCACCACGACCACCATCGCCAGCGACAGAGGCAGGAACACCTTCCAGCCGAGGCGCATCAATTGGTCGTAGCGGTAGCGCGGCACGATCGCCTTTGCCATCGCGAACAGGAAGAACATGAAGAATACTTTCAGCGAGAACCAGATGATCCCCGGCACCCAGTTGAAGGGCGGCAGGTCCACCGGCGGCAGCCAACCTCCGAGGAACAGGATCGTCGCCAACGCGCACATCGTGACGATCGCGACATACTCGCCGAGCATGAACAAGAGATACGGTGTCGAGCCGTATTCGACCATGAAGCCGGCCACGAGCTCGGATTCGGCTTCGACGAGGTCGAACGGCGGACGGTTGGTTTCCGCCAGCGCCGAGACGTAGAACACCACGAACATCGGGAACAGCGGCCACACATACCAGTTCAGGACGGTGAGCTGCGGCAGCCCGATCAGGCTTGCAAGGCCGCGCGCATGCTGCGCTTCGACGACGGCCGAGAGGTTCAGCGTGCCGGCGCAGAGCAGCACGGTGATGATGACGAAGCCGATCGAGACTTCGTAGGACACCATCTGCGCCGCCGAGCGCAAGGCGGCCAGGAACGGGTATTTCGAGTTCGACGACCAGCCGGCCATGATGATGCCGTAGATCGACAGCGACGAGATCGCGAAGATGAAGAGAACGCCGACATTGATGTCGGAGATCACCCAGCCGAGATTGGTCGGGATCACCGCCCAGGCCGCGAGCGCGAGCACGCACGACACCAGTGGCGCCAGCAGGAAGACGCCCTTGTTGGCGCCGGCCGGGATGATCGGCTCCTTCAGCACGAACTTCAGGAGGTCGGCGAAGGACTGGAACAGGCCCCAGGGACCGACCACGTTCGGGCCGCGGCGGATCTGCACCGCCGCCCAGATCTTGCGGTCCGCCAGCAGGATGTAGGCGATCGCGACCAGCAGCACGACGAGCACCAGGACGCTCTCCGCGATCATGATGATCAGCGGCCAGAGGAACCCGGTCCAGAATGCGCTTTCGAAAAATTCCATCAGCTCACTCCGCTGCGGTCAGCATCTGCCCGGAGGCAAGCCGCGAGCATTCCGCCATCACGGCGGACGCTCGCGCGATTGGGTTGGTCAGGTAGAAGTCCTCGACCAGCGGCTTGAACGGTGCCTTCTCGGTCGTGCCGCCCTTGCCCGCCAGCTTCTTGATCTGGTCGGCGGAGCCGGCCTCGATCTGGTCGAGACGGATCAAATGCGGAACCGCCTTGAAGATCGCCTGGCGCAGGGCCGCAAGCGAGTCGTAACCAAGCTTCTTGCCCAGCGCTTCCGACAGCGCGCGGACGATCGCCCAATCCTCGCGGGCCTGGCCCGGCGGGAACGCGGCACGGCCGGTCATCTGCACGCGGCCTTCGGTGTTGACGTAGATCGCGGACTTCTCGGTATAGGCGGCCGCCGGCAGGATGACGTCGGCGCGATGCGCACCGCGGTCGCCATGGGTGCCGATATAGACGACGAAGGTGCCGTCCGGCGCCGTGACCTCGTCGGCGCCGAGCAGGAACAGCAGGTCGAGCGTCCCGAACGTCGTCATCTGCGACGCGTTCAGCCCGCCGCTGCCTGCGACAAAGCCGATATCGAGCGCGCCGACACGCGAGGCGGTCTCGTGCAGCACACCGAAGCCGTTCCAGCCGTCTTTCACCGCGCCGACATCGAGCGCCAGCTTGGCGGCGGCCGCCAAAATGGCGGCGCCGTCGTGACGCGAGGTCGCGCCCGCGCCGACCAGGATGAGCGGGTTCTTGGCGTTCTTCAGCACGTCCATGAAGGAGTGCTTGCCGGCGGCGAGATCGCCGAGCGTGTCGGTGCCCGCGCCGAGATGGTCGTAGTCGTAGGTCAGGTCGGCCTTGGCGCCGATCACGCCAACCTTGAAGCCGCCGGCACGCCAGCGCTTGCGGATGCGGGCGTTGAACACGGCCGCTTCCTTGCGCGGATTGGCACCGACGATAAGCAGCGCGTCGGCCTGCTCCACGCCCACCAGCGTCGGATTGAAGATGTAGACGCCGCGTCCGAGCGTGGGATCGAAGGCGTCGCCGCCCTGCACCGCGAGATTGCCCGAGCCGTATTTGGCGAGCAGGTCCTTTAGCGCGAACATCTCTTCGACGCCGGCGAGATCGCCCGCGATCGCGCCGATCCGCTTGCCGTCGGTGCGGGCCGCCTTGGCGGCGATCGCGGCAAAGGCCTCAGGCCAGCTCGCGGCGCGCAGCTTGCCGGCTTCACGGATATAGGGCCGGTCGAGCCGCTGGGTGCGCAGGCCGTCGACGACGTGGCGGGTCTTGTCCGAAATCCACTCCTCGTTCACGGTCTCGTTGATGCGCGGCAGCACGCGCATCACCTCGCGGCCGCGGGTGTCGACCCGGATCGCCGAACCGATGCCGTCCATCACGTCGATCGACTGGGTCTTGCCGAGCTCCCACGGGCGCGCGGCAAAGGCATAAGGCTTCGAGGTCAGCGCGCCGACCGGGCAGATGTCGACGAGGTTGCCCTGCAACTCCGAGCTCAGCGCATGCTCGAGATAGGTCGTGATCTCCATGTCCTCGCCGCGGCCGGTCGCACCCATCTCGGGGGCGCCCGCAACTTCCGCCGAGAAGCGGACGCAGCGCGTGCACTGGATGCAGCGGTTCATCGAGGTTTTGACCAGCGCGCCGAGATATTTGTCCTCGACCGCGCGCTTGTTCTCGGCGAAGCGGCTGGTGTCGACACCATAGCCCATCGCCTGGTCCTGGAGGTCGCACTCGCCGCCCTGGTCGCAGATCGGGCAATCCAGCGGATGGTTGATCAGAAGGAATTCCATCACGCCTTCGCGCGCCTTCTTCACCATCGGCGAACGGGTGGAGATTTCCGGCGGCTCGCCCTTGGGACCCGGACGGCAATCGCGCACGGCCCAGGCGCAGCTCGCGACCGGCTTCGGGCCGCCCTTCACTTCGACCAGGCACATCCGGCAATTGCCGGCGATCGACAGCCGCTCGTGGTAGCAGAAGCGCGGAATCTCTGCGCCCGCGGTTTCGCACGCCTGGAGCAGCGTGTACTCCGGTGGGACATCGATCTCTTTGCCGTCGATGATGAGCTTGGTCATTCTTCCTACTCCGCCGCGACCATGTTCACGGGATCGCGGACGCCGATATCGTCGATGTCGGACTGGTGCGAATACTGGTCGATGCGCGCTTCGATCTCATGACGGAAATGCGCGATCAGGCCCTGGATCGGCCAGGCGGCCGCGTCGCCGAGCGCGCAGATGGTGTGGCCTTCGACCTGCTTGGTGACTTCGAGCAGCATGTCGATCTCGCGCTTGTGGGCGCGGCCCTCGGCCATGCGGGTGAGCACGCGCCACATCCAGCCGGTGCCCTCGCGGCACGGCGTGCACTGGCCGCAGCTCTCGTGCTTGTAGAAATATGAGATGCGGGCGATCGCGCGGATCAAATCGGTCGACTTGTCCATCACGATCACGGCCGCGGTGCCGAGGCCCGAGCGCAGCTTGCTCAAGCTGTCGAAATCCATCGGCGTGTCGATGATCTGCTCGGCCGGTACCATCCGCACCGAGGAGCCGCCGGGGATCACGGCCTTGAGGTTATCCCAGCCGCCGCGGACGCCGCCGCAATGCTTCTCGATCAGCTCACGGAACGGAATGCCCATGGCCTCTTCGACGTTGCAGGGCCGCTCGACATGGCCGGAGATGCAGAACAGCTTGGTGCCGACATTGTTCGGGCGGCCGATGCCGGCAAACCAAGCCGCACCGCGGCGCAGGATGTCCGGCGCAACTGCGATCGACTCGACGTTGTTGACGGTGGTCGGGCAGCCGAACAGGCCGACATTGGCCGGGAACGGCGGCTTCAGGCGCGGCTGGCCCTTCTTGCCTTCGAGGCTTTCGAGCAGCGCGGTCTCCTCGCCACAGATATAGGCGCCGGCGCCGTGCGCGACGTAGATGTCGAACGGCCAGCCGTTGACGTTGTCCTTGCCGACCAGCTTGGCTTCATAGGCCTGGTCGATCGCAGCCTGAAGGTGCTCGCGCTCGCGGATGAACTCGCCGCGGACATAGATGTAGCAGGCATGCGCGTTCATCGCGCAGCTCGCGATCAGGCAGCCCTCGATCAGGAGATGCGGATCGTGCCGCATGATCTCGCGATCCTTGCAGGTGCCGGGCTCGGACTCGTCGGCGTTGACGACGAGATAACTCGGCCGGCCGTCGGTCGATTCCTTCGGCATGAACGACCATTTCAGACCGGTCGGGAAGCCGGCGCCGCCGCGGCCGCGCAGGCCGGAGGCCTTCATCTCGTTAATGATCCAGTCGCGGCCCTTGTCGATGATAGCCTTGGTGCCATCCCAGGCGCCGCGGCGCCGCGCGCCCTCGAGCCCCCAATCGTGGAGGCCGTAGAGGTTCTTGAAGATGCGGTCCTTGTCCTCGAGCATTTCAGTGCTTTCCGATCAACGGTTGGCTTGCTTGTAGGCAAGCCCGGCGGCGCAGACGGCGAAGGTCAGCGCCCAGAGCAGACTGGATTCCAGCGACGCGTTCAGGATGAAGCGCTGCAGCAGGAAGATGAAGGTGGCCGCGGCCGCGGCATGCATGGCGACGAAGCCCCATTTCTTCACGGCCACGTTCCCTCCAATTGCCTGATACGGGAGACCGCGCATCAGGTGGTCTCCTTCAGCGTGGTCGGTCCGTTGATCGGCGCCGAGAACTGGCGGCCGTTCTGCGGACCGGGTTTTGGCGGATTGCCGGAGGCGAAGCCATCGAGCACCTTGCCAAAGCTTTCCTTGGTCAGGTCCTCATAGGTGTCCTTGCCGATCAGCACCATCGGCGCGTTCACGCAGGCGCCCAGGCACTCCACCTCTTCCCAGCTGAAATTGCCGTCCTTGGAGAGGTGGAAGGGCTCGTGATGGATCCGGTGCTCGCAGACATGGATCAGGTCTTCGGCTCCGCGCAGGCGGCACGGCGTGGTGCCGCAGACCTGGACGTGGGCCTTCTTGCCGACGGGGGCGAGCTGGAACATCGTGTAGAAGGTCGCAACTTCCAGCACGCGGATATAGGGCATGTCGAGCATGTCGGCGATGGCGCGGATCGCGGCTTCCGACACCCAGCCGTCGTGCTGTTCCTGCGCCCGCCACAGGATCGCGATGACCGCAGAGGCCTGACGTCCGGCCGGGTATTTCGCGATCTGCTGCTTCGCGAACGCAAGGTTCTCGTCCGTGAACGCAAAGCTCGCGGGCTGGACTTCCTTCGGTGCTAATCGGCGAACGGACATCTCTTCAATCTCTCACTGCATGCGGCGCGCGGTCTTGGCATTCAGGTTCTTGGCATTCAGGTTCTTGGCATTCAGGACATTGATCCTGTCCTGCCAGAATGCGCTTGCGGTGCCGAAAACGTTGTAGCCGACGTGGGTCGAGACCTTGATGCGATCGAGGATCGACAGCTCGGTCACGGTCTCCATCCGGTTGCTGCGCGGATCGAACACGATCAGCTTCAGCGGGGTGTGTTCGAGGATGTAGCGCGACACAGCGTGGCTGCGGTCGCTGCCGTGCTCCTCGCACATGATGACGCTGTCGGCCTCGAGCAGCCGGGCGCCGCCCTTGATCGCCTCGATCTCGACGCCTTCGACGTCGAGCTTGATCAGATATTTGCCGCTGGCTGACACCTTGCCGTCGTCGATGAGGTTGTCGAGCGCAATGACCGGAACCTCTTCACCGCCGGTCGAAATATCGCCGGCGATGCTGAAGGCCTCGTGCTTGGTGCCGGACAGCCGCGCGGTGCCGCGGGCCGCGCCGATCGCGCATTTCATGGTCTCGAAGCGGTTGCCGTTGACGCGCGCGTTGTTGGCGAGCTTCGGGTAATTTTGCCCCGACGGCTCGATCGCGATCGCCTTGTGGGCGCCGAACGGCTTGCTCGAGACCAGCACCGACCAGTAGCCGTAATTGGCGCCGCAATCGAGCAGCGTGTAGTCGACGTCGATGGAGTCGGCGAACAGTAGCTCCAGCTCGTCTTCGTAATTGTAGGAGCGGTTGAGCAGCTTGCTCCAATAACCGTCGCCATAGGGAAATTCGAACACGGCGTCGGGGTTGAGCTTGATCGCGATGTTGCGCTCAGGCAGCGTTTTCCGCAGCAGGTTCGCGCAGGCGATGTAGCCCATATGCGAGAAGTGCGACGAGATCTTCGATCCCGTCACCAGCGCCAGCGCAGCCGTCCGCTCCCACAGGTTGGCCCCTTCAAGGGCCCCCGAGGCGCGGTCAAACTGGATTGGCGCCTGCGCCATCACCGATCGACCTCTCCGAACACGATGTCGAGCGAGCCAAGGATCGCCGAGACGTCGGCGAGCAGATGGCCGCGGCAGATGTGATCCATGGCCTGAAGATGAGCAAAGCCCGGCGCGCGAATCTTGCACTTGTAGGGCTTGTTGGTGCCGTCGGCGACGAGATAGACGCCGAACTCGCCCTTGGGCGCCTCGACCGCGGCATAGACCTCGCCGGCCGGCACGTGAACGCCTTCGGTATAGAGCTTGAAGTGATGGATCAGCGCTTCCATCGAGCGCTTCATCTCGCCACGACGCGGCGGCGTGACCTTGTTGTCCTCGACGACGACGGGGCCCTGCCCGTCCGGCGCTTTCAGCTTCTGGAAGCACTGCTTCATGATGCGCACGGACTGGCGCATTTCTTCCATGCGGATCAAATAGCGGTCGTAGCAGTCGCCGTTCTTGCCGATCGGAATGTCGAAATCCATTTCGGCGTAGCACTCATAGGGCTGCGACTTGCGCAGGTCCCAGGCCGCACCGGAGCCGCGCACCATCACACCCGAAAAGCCCCACTCCCAGGCTTCCTTCAGCGACACCACGCCGATGTCGACGTTGCGCTGCTTGAAGATGCGGTTGGCGGTGAGCAGGCGATCGAGGTCGTCCACGACTTTCAGGAACGGGTCGCACCAGGCTTCGATGTCGTCGACCAGCTTCGGCGGCAAATCCTGATGCACGCCGCCGACGCGGAAGTAGGCCGCATGCATGCGGCTGCCCGAGGCGCGCTCGTAGAACACCATCAGCTTCTCGCGCTCTTCAAAACCCCACAGCGGCGGGGTGAGCGCGCCGACGTCCATCGCCTGCGTGGTGACGTTGAGCAGATGCGACAGGATGCGGCCGATCTCGCAATAGAGCACGCGGATCAACTGGCCGCGGCGCGGCACTTCGATGCCGAGCAGCTTTTCGGCCGCGAGGCAGAAGGCGTGCTCCTGGTTCATCGGCGCGACGTAGTCGAGCCGGTCGAAATACGGGATCGCCTGGAGATAGGTCTTCTGCTCGATCAGCTTCTCGGTGCCGCGGTGAAGCAGGCCGATATGCGGATCGACGCGCGCGACGATCTCGCCGTCCAGTTCAAGCACCAAACGCAGCACGCCGTGCGCCGCCGGATGCTGCGGTCCAAAATTGATGGTGAAGTTGCGAAGGTTTTCGGGTTGCTCGTTCATGACGCAGCTCCTGCTGCGAGGCGAATAGCGAATGGCGAATGGCGAATGGCGATGTTCATTTCGTGGACTTGTCCTGCAGAGAACGTATCAACGCGCGAACCATTTTGCCCAAGCTCTCGCATCGACCAAGCACTGGCCCCAAGTCCGACGCAGCCAGGATGCCGACGCGCTCGGCCAGGAGCAGATGGGTCTCCAATTCCTTTAGCGAACCTTGAGACACCCGCAGCGATTGCACGAAACTGCCGGTGCTTTCCCGCCCATGCCTTTCCGCGATGTTGGCAGGAATCAATGCTGCGGCTCGCCGAATCTGGGACGTTAGACCGAATAGTTCGTCGCGCGGAAATTGAGCTACCAATCGGTAGCAGGATTCCGCCAAGGCCATGGCGTCCTGCCATATCCTCAGGTCCCGATACGAATTTGATCGACTGGTCGCTCAACTAACATCCCTATTCGCCACTCGCCATTCGCCACTCACTGCTTCGCCTTTTCATCACCCGGAAGGACCGGATAGTCGGCTCCCTCCCACGGAGACAAAAAGTCGAACTTGCGGAATTCCTGGTTGAGCCGCACCGGCTCGTACACCACCCGCTTCTCCTGGTCGTCGTAGCGAACCTCGACGAATCCGGTGGTCGGGAAATCCTTGCGCAGCGGATGGCCTTCGAAGCCGTAATCGGTCAGGAGGCGGCGCATGTCGGGATGGCCGACGAAGATCACGCCGTAGAGATCATAAGTCTCGCGCTCGAACCAGTCCGCGCCGGGGAACACATCGATCAACGATGGCACCTGCGTGGTTTCGTCGGCCTGGGCCCTGAGCCGGACCCGCGTGTTCAGCACCGGTGACAGGAAGTGGTAGATCACGTCAAACCGCTTCTCGCGGTCGGGATAGTCCACCGCTGTGATGTCGGTGAAGTTGATGAAACGGCAATTCGGATCGTCGCGGAGGTACTTGACCACCTCGACGATCTTGGCGGCCTCGACATCAACCGTGAGTTGGTTGAAGGCCACCGAGTGACCGGTGGCGGCGCCCGGAAGCGCGCTAACGATCGTTTGCCCAAGGGCGTCGAGCTTGCCGTCGTCCATGACGTAAAACCTTAGCGTTCGATGGTGCCGGTGCGCCGAATCTTCTTCTGAAGCAGCAGCACGCCGTAAAGCAGCGCTTCCGCCGTGGGCGGGCAGCCCGGCACGTAGATGTCGATTGGAACGATACGGTCGCAGCCGCGCACGACCGAGTAGGAATAGTGGTAGTAGCCGCCGCCATTGGCGCAGGAGCCCATCGAGATGACGTAGCGCGGCTCGGGCATCTGGTCGTAGACCTTGCGCAGCGCCGGGGCCATCTTGTTGGTGAGCGTGCCGGCGACGATCATGACGTCAGACTGCCGCGGCGAGGCACGCGGCGCGAAGCCGAAGCGCTCGATGTCGTAGCGCGGCATCGACACCTGCATCATCTCGACCGCGCAGCAGGCGAGACCGAAGGTCATCCACATCAAGGAGCCGGTGCGCGCCCAGGTGATGAGGTCGTCGGTCGCAGCGACGAAGAAGCCCTTGTCGGACAGTTCGTGATTGACCTCGAGGAAGAACGGATCATTGGCCCCGACCGGCTTGCCGGTCGACGGATCCAGGATGCCCTTGGGGGCCGGCGTGATGACCGGACCAACGGGCGGTGCATGGTTCAATCCCATTCGAGTGCCCCTTTCTTCCATTCATAGGCGAACCCGACCGTCAGCACGGCGAGGAACACCACCATGGACCAGAAACCGGTCGCGCCAAGCTTGCCGAACGCCACCGCCCAGGGAAACAGGAACGCCACCTCGAGATCGAAGATGATGAAGAGGATGGCGACCAGGTAAAAGCGGACGTCGAACTTCATTCGGGCGTCGTCGAAGGCGTTGAAACCGCACTCATACGCCGACAGTTTTTCCGGGTCCGGCTGCTGGAACGCCACGATGAAGGGCGCGATCAGCAGCACGAGGCCAATGAGGCCCGCGACCCCTATAAAGACGACGAGTGGAAGATAGTTCTGTAGAATGCCGCTCATTGACGAGCCCTCTTTCCCGTAGCCTCGGGACAGCCACGGATTCGTCCAGTTTGGAATTATTCTGAGCCTTAGCGCAGTGCACCAATGGGCGCAAGACACGCTCTTTTTAGGCCCTTTGCCGCTCCCAGAACGATGGAAATCCCGGAATCACCCCGCGCTGGTATGGAGCAGATCAGAAAACCCGGCAAGGGTGGCCACAGTTTTGCAGGGCAGCAGTCCTGAGATTGGGGCGCACAGGTCCCGGCAACTACTTGCCGTGGAGCGCTTGCCCAAATTGCTCGGGTCTTCTGGTGCGGCAGCGCACCCAAACCAAGGCAATGACCAGCACGGGAGCCCCCACCGTCACCCAGGCGACATACTTGCCAACCGCACCCCAGAGCAGTGCAGCCAGCAGGCCGGTGAGGGTCGCAGCCGCGAGCAGTATAGGCGCAGCAAAGACACGTATCCACAGGCGCGAAGGGCCGGACGAGCCATGCGTCACGACGGGACCGGGGCTCGTTTGGCGAATGCGTCCGCCCGGGCTGGTGCTCGCTTCCGCCGCCGCGCCAGCCACAGATTGAGGCCGCTGCCGATTACAACGATCGTGAGCACGTCGAGCGCGGCCCAGATCACCTTGAGCGGCATGCCGCCGTAGTCGCCGAAATGCAGCGGCTGCGAGATCAGCAGCGTCTGGAGATAGACCGGCAGCGCCCGGCTATCGGCGACCTCCCCTGTTTCGCCGTCGAGCAGGACCGGCTTCAGGAGCCGTGACGTCAGCGCCGTGTCGCCCCGCATGAAGGCGGCGAAGTGGTACGATGAGGTGAAGGGCGTGCCCGGGAACGCGACGAAGGCGATCTCCATGCCGGGCGCCGCCTGTTTGGCGCGCGCGACGACACCGTCGAGCGAGGCGAGATGCGAAGGCGGCGGCTTGCCGGCATAGGGCGCAACCATGCTGGCGAGCTCGGTCGCCTTCCACTGGTTCAGCATCAGCTCGGCCCAGGTGTTGACGACGCCCGTCAGCCCGACCGCCAGCGCCCAGGCCACCGTCACCACGCCGATCAGATTATGCCAGTCGAGCCAGACCACGCGGCGCGAGGCGTGATCGCGGATGGTGGCAAACCGCTGGCGGCGGGTGAACGGCCAGTACAACACCACACCGGAGACGATGGCGACGGCGAACAGCAGCCCCATTGCGCCGAGAAACAGCTTTCCGCCCTGGCCGACAAACATGTCGGTGTGTAGCTTGAGCACGATCAGCATCGGCCCGACACCGACCGGTCCGAGCAGCTTGGTCGAGACCGCATCGAAGGCGCGCACGGTCGTGTTGTCCGGCAGTCCGTCGACCGCACTGTTGGTGAATGCCGTCACGATCCCGGGCTCGTCCTTGTCCCAGGAGATATATTGCAGCACCCGGCCGGGATCGGCTGCAAGCGCGGCGTCGGCGACTTGCTGGATCGTCGCACGCGCCGCGCCCGCATGAGCTTCGGGCTGGGGGGCATAGCCCAGGAGCTCATCGATCTCGTGATGGAAGATCAGCGGCAGGCCGGTCAGGCAGAGCAAGAGCAGGAAGACGGTCGAGATCAGGCTGGTCCAGGTGTGGACCACGGACCAGAGCCTGACCGTGCGCGCCTTCACGATACCCTTCCCTCGCCTGTCCTCACCACTTGTAGGATACGCTGCCGGTGACGCGCCGGCGGTCGCCGTAGAAGCAGGACGTATCCGACGCGCAACTCGCGACATATATTTTGTCGGTCAGGTTGATCACGTTGATTGCCGTGCGCCAATTCTGCCATTCGTAATGGAGCGCGAGATCGCCGAGTACGACCGCGGGAACCTCAAGGGTATTGGCGGCGTCGGCCCAGGACGAGCCGACATAACGCACGCCGCCGCCGAAGCCAAATCCCGCAAGAGGGCCGTCCTTGAAGGTGTAATCGGCCCAGCCCGACACCAGCATCTCCGGCGTGTTCGTCGGCGCCTTGCCGATCACCGACGGATCGATATCCTTGCTGTTGAAGAGATGGTAGGCCGTGAAGGCGCCGATCAGCTTCAGCTCCTTCGTGGCGTTGGCCACCGCTTCGAGCTCGACGCCGCGCGAGGTGACCTCGCCGGTCTGGTTCTGCAATGTGACGATGGCGCCCGGCGCAGCGGACGGCGCGTTCTGGCGTTTCAGATCGAAGAACGAGGCGGTGAAGTAGCCGTCAAATCCCTTGGGCGCGACCTTCACGCCGATTTCGGCCTGCTGGCCCGTCTCGGGCAGGAACAGCTGGTTCGTCGCATTGAGACCGATGATCGGATTGTAGCTCGTCGCATAGGAGATGTAGGGCGCAATTCCGTTGTCGAAATTGTAGATCAGTCCGGCACGCCCGCTGAACTTGCTGTCGTCGCGCTGACCCACCGTGGCGCCGGTGTCACGGGCGGCTTGCGTCGTCTCGACCCAGTCATTGCGGCCGCTCAGCACCAGCGTGAAGTTGCCTAGCTTCATCTGATCCTGAAGGTAGGTGCCGGCCTGCTTCTGCGTGATCAGGAAGTTCCGGAACGGCGCGCCCGTGAGCGGAACATTGGTGCCGTAAACAGGATTGAAGACGTTGATCGAAGGAACGGTGCCGAAGTTGAAGATCTGATAGTCGTCGATCTGATACCCCTTCAGGTCGACGCCGAACAGCATGGTGTGCCTGACCGGACCGGTGTCGAAGCGATACTCCAGCTGGTTGTCGAGATTGGCCTGGTTGGCGGTGTCCTTCGCATACCAATTGTAGCGGCCAAGCGTGGCCGTGTTGATGTCGGACCAGCCGCTGCCGACATAACCGCGATAGGTCAGGTCGATATGCGCGAAGCGGGCGTTCTGGCGGAATGTCAAATCGTCGGTGAGATTGCGCTCGAACTGATAGCCGAGCATCTCCTGCTCGCGCGTGAACTTGTCGACGCTGGGATCGCCGGCGAAGAAGCTGGTCGGGATCTTGCCGAACGGCGCGTTGGTCACCGTGCCCTGGTAAGGCAGGAAGTTGATGCCGCGTGTGTCCTGCTTCGAGGCCGACGCCAGCACGGTAAAGGTCGTGTCGGCGTCCGGCTTCCACGTGAACGACGGCGCGATGAAGTAGTTGTTGTCGGAGATGAAATCGACCTGGGTGCCGCCATTCTGCACCTGGCCGACGACGCGGTAGAACAGCTTGCCGTCCTGGGGCTGCGTCGCGACCGGACCGCCGACATCGAAGCCGACATAGGCGTTGCCGAAATTGTTGACGCCGGTCTCGATGTAGCGGATCGGCTCGGTTGGCGGCAGCTTGCTGATGACGTTGACGATGCCGCTCGGGCTCGATCCGCCGTAAAGCACCGCCGACGGGCCGCGCAGCACTTCGACCCGCTCCATGTTCGACGGCTGAAGCTTCCAGCTCGCATAGGACGTGTAGAACAGCTGCATGCCGTCGAGGAACAGTCCGATGTCGTCGGACTTGAAGCCGCGGATCAGCCACCAGTCGTTGCGGGTGTCCGCGCCGAACGTTCCGGCGCGCACGCCGGCGGTGTAGCGCAGGACTTCGTCGAGCTTGTTCGGCTTCTGGTCGCGGATCTGCTCGGCGCCGATGACCGACACCGATTGCGGCGTCTCCATGATCGGCGTGTTGGTCTTGGTACCGGACGAACTGCGATTAGCGACGTAGCCATGGACCGGGCCGCGCGGTGTCTCGACAAAGCCGACGTTGCGTTGCGGCTGCAGTTTCTGACTATTGGCGCTCTGCGCCGACCGCTGCGCGCGGCGCGGCGCGGTCGTGGCTGCGCGGCGGCGTTGCTCCGGCGCGGCAACGGTCACCGGCGGCAAGTTCGTCGCGCCGCTCTGCGCCGACGATTGTGCGAGCGATGCCTGCGGCAGCAAGACCCAAGCGGACGCGGTCGCCAATACGGCCGACCGCAACATACGAAGACTGTTCAATGCGCCACCCCAAAAGCTGCATGTTTGATGCGTCATGCCGCCAGTCCCAGGACAGCATGCGCTTGCGGTGACGCTTAAGTGAGGGGGTGCGAAATCCCTAATTGAAAGCTTCTTAGAAAGACTCTTAGAAGCGATCCAACATTTCCAGAGATTGCTGAGAGATCAGCGCAGAACTTTCTCGGCTTCGAGCATCTTCTCGGCGGTCGCGGTGAGCAGATCGATCTGCGCCAGCAGTGTCTCGAATTCGTCTCGGCTCAGATGTTCCAGCAATTGCCGATTGCGCTCCTGCGCGCCGGCGACGATCGCATCATGGGCGGCGAGGCCCGCTGGGGTCAGCGAGACCAGCACCTCGCGGCTGTCTTTTGGGTTCGCCGATTTCGCGATCAGCTTGCGCGACACGAGCTCCGCGAGCGCGCGGCTGATCTGGCCCTTGTCCTGGCCAACGGCTTCGGCGAGCCGCGCCACGCTCATCGGCGGCCGCCGGCCGAGCGAGGCGACCAGCCCGAACTCGACGGAAGACAATCCGGCGAGGCGCTTGTAGCGCAGGATGGCGCCGCGCTTGAGTAAATTGGCGAGCACCATCAGCCGCGACGACAGCATCACGGTGATCGGCGCCGGCGGATCGTTCTCGTCCGTCTCGGGCGACGACCCGCCCCTGCTCGATATCTGGCTCATGGTCCACCTCTGCCAAGAAAGCCATCACCTGCCAAGCCCGGGCGCCGCCGGGTCCGTCCCGTGGTCAAATGCGACTAGGAGGCATCTTGAAAAATCGTTGACATTGTCATCGATTGGCTTTTGACTGGATCCAACCATCAAGAACGATCCGGCCACCCAAGGCCTGCGGCGGGAGGAACAGCATGACCATCACCCAGCGGGATCGCGATCTCGGCACCGCCTATGCGATGAAGCCGGCACATACACGCACCGAGCTCACAGCAGTCGTGCGCGGCACGCCGATGGGCGAGCTGCTCCGTCGCTATTGGCATCCGGTCGGCCTCGCCGGTGACGCCACCGACACGCCGAAGAAAGTGCGCGCGCTCGGCGAGGACCTGATCCTGTTCCGCGACAAGCACGGCCGCGTCGGCCTGCTGCACGCCCGCTGCTGCCATCGCGGCACCACGCTCTATTACGGCAAGGTCGAGGAGGACGGCATCCGCTGCTGCTATCACGGCTGGAAGTTCGACACCGAAGGCCACTGCCTGGAGCAGCCCTGCGAGCCCGACGGCGGCCCGTTCAAGGACAAGGTGCGCCAGCCCTGGTATCCGGTCGAGGAGCGTTACGGGCTGATCTTCGCCTATATGGGCCCGGCCGAGAAACGCCCGGTGCTGCCGCGCTACGAATGCCTGGAGACCATGGACGACGGCGAGTTCGTCGAGGCCGACGATTCCTCGATCGGCGGCGGCGGGCCGGCGGTCATTCCCTGCAACTGGCTCCAGCACTTCGAGAACGTGGTCGATCCCTACCACGTGCCGGTGCTGCACGGCTCGTTCAGCGGCCCGCAATTCACCAACATGATGGCCTCGATGCCGGAGGTGACGTTCGACAAGACGCCACGCGGCATCGCCGTGCGCTCGATCCGCAAGCAGGATGACGGCAGGGTGTTTTACCGCGTCACCGAGGCCGCGCTGCCCACCTTGCGCGTCGTGCCGAACCCGCGCGTGGCGCAATTCGCCCGCGTCGAATCGATCGGATGGACTCTGCCGATCGACGACACCTCGTTCCGCATCTACGTCGCCGGCCGCGTCAAGAATTCCGGAGACATCGGCCGCATGCGCTCGAAGTTCAACGGAAAATTCTGGTGGGACATGAGCGAGGCCGAGCACCAGCAATTCCCCGGCGACTACGAAGCCCAGGTCGGCCAGGGCCCGCAGACCGTCCACTCCGAGGAGCATTTCGGCCAGAGCGACCGCGGCATCCTGTTGATCCGGCGCATGCTGAGCGACCAGCTCGATGCGATGGCCGCAGACCGCGATCCGATCGGTGTGTCGTTCGACGCAAGCGCACCGCCGGTCGAATTCGAAGCGGGGAATTACATCCGCGACGCGTGAAGCAGCCAGCTCCAAACAGAGCTGGACCGACAACGATAACAAAGACTAATTGGGGGAAGCGATGGTCGATGTGACGTCACAAATGTCGGTGCCAACAGCCGCCGCGGCAACGCCGTCGGCGCGGCGCTATTACGTGCTCGGGCTGCTCACCATCATCTACGCGCTGAATTTCCTCGACCGCACGATCTTCAATGTCCTGATCGAGCCGATCAAGAAGGAGTTCGCGCTCAGCGACACCATGATGGGCCTGCTCGCGGGCTTCGGCTTCGCGCTGTTCTATTCCCTGCTCGGCATCCCCATTGCGCGCGTGGCCGACCGGCTCAACCGGCGCAACATCGTGGCCGTGGCCTTTGCGTTCTGGAGCGCGATGACGGCGTTGTGCGGAATGGCCTCGAGCGTGACCTCGCTCGCGTTTGCCAGGATTGGTGTCGGCATCGGCGAATCCGCGGGCTCGCCGGCCTCGCAATCGATCGTCGCCGACCTCTTTGCCAAGAACGAACGTCCGCGCGCGCTCGGTATCTACGCCGTCGGCACCTATCTCGGCGTCTTCCTCGGCTATTTCGTCGGCGGCTACGTCAACCAGCACTATGGCTGGCGGATGGCGTTCTATGTCGCGGGCCTGCCCGGCATTCTGCTCGCCGTAATTTTGTGGCTGACGATCTCCGAGCCGAAGCGCGGCGCGATGCAGGAGAGTTTCGTGCCGGAGCCGCTGGGGCCGACGCTGCGCTTCCTCGCATCCCAGCAGAGCTTCATCATCGTGCTGATCGGCTTCTGCCTCACCACCTACACCAATTACGCGACCGCGGCCTGGATCCCGCCGTTCCTCGCGCGCGTGCACCATCTGTCGAGCGCCGAGATCGGCACCTATGCCGGCACCTTCAAGGGGCTGGCCGGCATGGCCGGCACCCTGCTCGGCGGCTTCGTGGTGGCCCAGATCAGCCGGCGCGACGACCGCTGGAAGCTGTGGGCGCCCGCGATCACCTCCGGCCTTGCCGGCCCGGTGTTCGCGCTGTGCCATGCTGACACAGGATTTCGCGATGATGGTGGCGATGCTGGCGCTGACCTCGTTCCTGGTCGGCTTCCATCTCGGACCAATCTTCGCGATCGCGCAGACCGTGGCAAAACCGAGCATGCGGGCGCTGGCCTCCGCGCTCATCGCGCTCACCGCCACCTGCTTCGGCCAGGGCGTCGGCCCGCTCGCCGTGGGCATGGTCAACGACGCGCTGAAGGGCAGCTTTGGCGCCGACGCCGTGCGTTATTCCCTGCTTTCGGCGGCGGTCACGACCACGCTGGGCGCCCTCCTGTTCGTCTGGGCCGCCCGGTCGATCCGGACCGATATCGGCCGGGCCGCGGCCTGAGGGCCGGGTCCGTGGTCCCATCGTGCGGCGAAACCAGCCGGGCGGCCAAATGAAACCATTTTGCGGAACCCGCGAAACCATCCGGAAACAGACGGTCCCTAGAACAAGAGCCAACAGACGGCGGCAAAGCCCGTCGGGAGGCTCAGATGAACCACTCAATTCACTCTGCTGATCGTGGTACCCACATGAAGATCGTGGTGGTGGCGCTGGTGGCCGGCATTGCAGTGGCCGCCTTCGGGATCGCTGCCCGTACCAACGCCGATTACAGCCAGACGGCTCAGTCCACCCACGTGATCAAGGCCGGCAAGGCGGTCGTGGTGACGAGCGCGGGCACGTCGGAGATCCGCTGACGGGCACTATTCTGGAGAGACCAGTGGCGGCCTCCGGGCGGCCTTTTCGTTTTCCAGAGCAATACTTAGCCGAGGCGTCCTGGCAAAGCGCAACATCCTTGACTTCACCATGTCCCCCCTTTAAGTCCCCCCTCGTTCCGCGCGCGATTAGCGAACCACGCGGGAGTAGCTCAGTTGGTTAGAGCGCCGGCCTGTCACGCCGGAGGTCGCGGGTTCGAGCCCCGTCTCTCGCGCCATTTTGGCAATCCCTTCATAGCCTTAAGCCCGAACTCTTCAACGCCCTTTGCGCCGGCGATTGATTGCGTTCGCCCAGCCGGAACCGCGGCATAGTCAGCCCGCTCCCGAATCGTCTAGGCCTGCGAGAACTTAGAGAATCCCACGCTTCTCGACTTTTCCAGGGATTCCCTGTCATTGGACAATCGAGGAAGGCCAGACAACATGGCGAAGAAGGCAGCCACTCCCGTCACCATCACCCTCAAGCACCTCGCCGCCGACATCGCGGAAAGCCAGGACCTCTCGAAGAAGCACGCCGAGGCCGTCCTCACCGACATGGTCGACCTGATCACAAAACACCTGAAGAAGGGCGACCGGGTCCGCATCGTGGGTCTGGGCATCCTCCAGGTCCGCAAGCGCGCCGCCCGCACCGGCCGCAATCCCGCCACCGGCGAGCCGATCCATATCGAGGCCAGCAAGAAGGTCGCGTTCCGGCCGGTCAAGGAGCTCAAGGAAGCGATCTGAGGCTACGTTTCGTTAAGCCTGATCCGGCGTCGTTCCGGCCGCAACGCGGCCCACTTTTCTGGTATATCCCCAGCTTCCCCTGACCCGGCGGTTTGACCAGAAATGTCCTCCCTCACCTTTTCGCATACCGTGACCGAGCGCTTCCTGCGCTACGTCACCATCGATACCCAGTCCGATCCGGAATCCCCGGCCTCGCCCTCAACCGAGAAGCAGAAAGACCTCGGCCGCGTGCTCGCCGCCGAGCTGAAGGCCATCGGCGTCGCGGACGCCCATCTCGACGACTACGGCTACGTCTATGGAACGATCCCGGCCAACACCGACAAGAGGGTGCCGGTGATCTGCTTCTGCTCGCATATGGACACCTCGCCCGACTGCTCGGGCAAGGACGTCAAGCCGCAGGTCGTGAAGAACTATCGCGGCGGCGATATCACGCTGCCAGGCGATTCCAGCCAGGTGATCCGCTTCGCCGAGCATCCCGCGCTGAAGAACCAAATCGGCAACGATATCATCACCACCGACGGCACCACGTTGCTGGGCGCCGACAACAAGGCCGGCGTCGCCGAGATCATGGATGCCGCGCATTTCTTCATCAACAACCCCGACGTGAAGCACGGCACCATCAAGATCCTGTTCACGCCCGACGAGGAGATCGGCCGCGGCGTCGACAATGTCGACCTGAAGAAGCTCGGCGCCGATTTCGGCTACACCATGGACGGCGAGAGCGCCGGCAGCGTCGAGGACGAGACCTTCTCGGCGGACGGCGCCACCATCACCATCAACGGCGTCAGTGCCCATCCCGGCTATGCCAAGGGCAAGATGGAGCATGCGATCAAGATCGCAGCCGCGATCGTCGAGCGCCTGCCCAAAGAAGGCTGCTCGCCCGAGACGACCTCAGGCAAGCAGGGCTTTCTGCACCCGATCGGGATTGACGGTGCGCTGGAGCAGGCGACGCTCTCCTTCATCGTGCGCGACTTCACCGAGGAAGGGCTGACGGAGAAGGAGGCCCTGCTCGAGGGCATCGTCAAGGACGTGATGAAGGATTTTCCGCGTTCGACCTACCGCTTCGAGGTGAAGGAGCAGTACCGCAACATGAAGCAGGTGATCGACCGTCACCCGCACATTCTCGAATACGCCATCGAAGCGATCCGCCGCGCCGGCCTGCGCCCGATGCGCACCGCGATCCGCGGCGGTACCGACGGCTCGCGGTTGTCCTTCATGGGCCTGCCCTGCCCCAACATCTTTGCCGGCGAACACGCCTTCCACTCACGCCTCGAATGGGTCAGCCGGCAGGACATGGAGAAGGCGGTGCAGACGATCGTGCATCTCGCCATGATCTGGGAGGAAAAGGCGTAGAGCTTTCGCATTCCCGGCCGAGCTGCGCACCGAGGCCGATGGACGCCAAAGCCGACCATTTGCGGTGTTCTCCCTGTCCTATGTTAACGACGCCGGCTCCACGATCATCAAGGATGCGATCGGGGCGGAACCTCCGGATGGGGAGTGCCGCGTGGATCGCAGATCGGCGTGCCTGCATCAGGCGAATGCATTCCGGGAAAAGGCGATCGCCGATCCCGAGCATCAAGACCAATGGGTCGATGAAGCCATCAAATGGCTGGAGCGGGCGATGGAAGCGGGCCGTCGCGCCGCCATCACGGTCGAGTCCGAGGATGGCTGTCGCTCTCCGGAGCCGGCAATCCGCGCCCCGCGCCTGCATGGCTAAATCGTGGAGCGAATGCGCTTCTAGGCGTGGTTCCCAATTGCCCCGGCCTCTGGTCGCTTCGAACGAAGCCATCCCAACTCGCGTTGCGTGACCACTCCGATCGGCCTCTCGCACCGTTTCCCTCGGAGGAGGAAAATGAGAATCTTTCGAACTGACTGTAACCGAGTCGGCAATACGACCGAACTAAAGCCAAGTGGGTATGACGTCTCCGGAAACAGAGCTAAAGGCACTGATGCTTGCCAGCCAGGACGGCGATGCGGCTGCGCATCGGGTGCTGTTGGAGCGGTTGAGCCGCCACTTGCGCGCCTATTACAAGGGCAAGCTCGCGAAAATAGGCCGAGGTGCAACGGAAGCCGAGGATTTGGTTCAGGAGGCCGTGTTGGCTATCCACATCCAGCGTCACACCTACGATCCGGAGGAGCCATTGACCCCCTGGGTGTACGCGATCGCGCGCTACAAGCTGATCGATTTCCTCCGCCGAAACCGGACATCCCTTGCCGACGTGCCGATCGATGAAGCCAACGACGTCACGGCGAACGACGATCACCTCGGCGCTGAGAGCAGCTTTGATCTCAGGCGCCTGCTAAAGCACCTTCCGGAAAAGATGCAATGCGCTATCGAGGCCGTGAAACTGGACGGATTGAGCGTAGCTGAAGCAGCACGGCGTTGCCGTATTTCGGAGTCTGGCGTGAAGGTCAATATTCATCGCGGATTGAAGGCGTTGGCGGCATTGATCGCACAGAGGACGCAAACATGAAGACGGACGAGCTGATCACTGCACTTAGCATGGGCGTCGAACCGGTTAACCGGCGGCTGGTCGACCGCAGCGTAGGCATTGCGCTCGCGATTGGAACGGCTGTTGCGATCGGGGTGACGTTCGTTGCGCTTGGCGTCCGCGCGGACCTGGCCACGCCTCGCGCCGTGATTTTCCTGTTCCTGAAGTTCGCGTTCGCGGCCGGTACCCTAGGCGCGGCATCTGTGTATTTGGCACGGCTGGCACGTCCTGGAGGGGAGCGAAGGGTTTCCTCGGGACTGGCCGCGCTGCCGTTTGTGGCGATCCTGCTGCTTGCTGGCGGCAGCCTTGGACAGGCGCCCAGGTCGCACTGGGACAAGATGGTGATGGGCGGTGAATGGATCGAATGCCTCATTTCCATTCCGATCATTGCGATCGTCCCCTTTGCCGCCGTTATTTGGGCCGTGCGAAAGGCAGCTCCGACCAATCTGGTTCGGACAGGCGCGTTCAGCGGGCTTGTCGCAGGCGGTGTGAGCGCGGTCGCCTATGCACTTCATTGCACCGACGATTCGCTGCCTTTCATCGCGCTCTGGTACGGCGGCACTATTGTGCTGTGCACGCTCGCAGGTGCGATGTTGGGACCGCGGCTGCTACGTTGGTAAGTGAAAAGATGATGTATCTCACGTCGGCGTGAGCCTGTAACCGCCGGACGGCTGGCTCCGAACTCCTCATGAGAAGCGCATTGAATGCGTTTCCTCAAAATGATGGAGCCGGGACCATGTTGACCAAAAGCCTTCTCGCAATCACGCTTCTGGCGATGCTATCCGCCAGCGCCCAGGCGGGCTCGACCATTTCCGACAAGAGCTACTGGCCGAACGAGGCCAGGCAAGCCACACAATCCGGAGCAGCCATCTCGCCACGCGACTTGAACTCCGCGTTCGCCTATGATCGCGGATCCGGTGTGCAGCCCGCGACAGCACCGACCGTCGGCGCATCCGGCTCGCGCTATCAGGGAGGGCCCAAGTCCCACTAAAGCGCGATGAGATGAGGATGAATCATCATCGCGTTTTAGGTTATCGTTTGAGCATGATCTCCGCGCAAACGCGTTCCGCGTTTGTCCCGAGGGAAAACCGCTTCGCACTTTTCCGGATCATGCGCTAGTTCTGATATTCGCTTTGTCCCACGGCGAGGGATTGCGGAATAGCATAGGGCTCCGCGATCCCTCGTGCTCAAGTTCACCGCAACAGGAGAAACGTCGGATGATTCCAGGCGACCATGCAGGAAGCGCCGAGAAGGACGCACACCGCTTTGCGCGACGATCCGTTCTGGGATTGGTCGCTGTTGCAACACTCGGAGTGGTGACACGCGCCGCTCTTGCTGCTGAACGGGTGATCAAGGTCCACAAGGATCCGAACTGCGGCTGTTGCTCCGGTTGGGTACAACACTTGCGAAACGCGGGGCTCACCGTCGAAGCGGAGGATGCTTCTGACCTCCCGAGCGTGCGCAGGCGCCTGGGCGTCCCACCCGATCTGGCGGCGTGCCATACGGCAGAGGTGAGCGGCTACATCCTTGAGGGACACGTCCCGGCAGCAGCGGTGCAGCGGCTGCTGGCCGAACGCCCGAAGGCTACGGGGCTCGCTGTGCCCGGCATGCCCATAGGGTCGCCGGGAATGGAAGGTGGGGACCCCCAGCCATATACCGTCGTGCTGTTTGGACCGGCCGGTCGGACGCCGTTCATGCGTTTTGTTGGCAAGGAAGCCATTGGTTGACCCGTTTGAGACAAGTTAACCACAGGGCGCCTAGCTCGCGCATTTGTGAACCGGAGGACTTTCCAGCGTCTCCCCCGCGTGAGAGTGTCGCACCATGAACGCTCGCTGCTTCGTTAAGTTCGTCCTTGCGGTCCTTGTGACCGCGGGACTGACGGTCGCGCCGCTGGTTACACCCGCGGCGGCGGGCCATTGGACGACGGGCAACATGCAGATGGCCGACGCGCAAGACATGCCGGACGACATGTCGTGCTGCCCGGACGAGCAGAACAGCAAGCAATGCCAGGACTGTCCTCTCGTCGCAATTTGCATGTTGAAGGTGTTACAAGCCGGACCATCGATCTCGCCGATAATTGTCGGGCAGCCAGTCATCGAACTGCTTCAACCGCTCGATGACATCATTGCCGACGGCTTCGCCCGGCCCCCTCCGGATCACCCCCCTCGATTGATCGTCTGACCGGCGCTGTGGCGCCGGAACGTTGACGCGCGTCTGTCGCGCGTCGCCGCATGCCGCTTCGGCGGCCCTACAGACATTTCGAGGAACAGACATCATGAAGACTTCCCCTGCTGCGCGCGCGCTCGCCGCCGCGCTGATTGGCATTTCGATTACGGCAGCGCCAAAACTCGCCTTCGCTGGCATCAAGGACTACGAATTTCAGCTCGTCGAACCGACCGTGCAGGCCGGGGCCGACAAGGTCGTGACGGTGCGGCTGATCAACAAGAAGACCGGCAAGGCAGTACCGGACGCCGTCATATTCGCCTCCCGGCTCGACATGGCCCCGGACGGCATGCAGGAGATGGTTACCAAGGTTACCGCGATGCCGGGCACGGAGCCTGGAACCTATCGGTTCAAGGCGAGCTTCGGCATGGCTGGACGCTGGCAACTCTCGCTCGGCGCTAAGGTGCAGGGCGAGACCGGCACGGTCGAGAACAAGCTCGTCGTCACGGCCGAGAAATGACTCGCGCCAACCTCATAGGCACTGCCGCTGCGATAATCGCAGCGGCAGGTGTCGCGCTATTCGCCGCCGGCGTCGTGCGGCAACAGCCCGACGTCGGCCAATTTGTATCAGCCGCGAACGCAGCGGATACAAATGCCCCGATCTACTATCAGGACCCGGACGGCAAGCCGCTCTATTCGTCGACGCCGAAGAAAACGCCGGACGGCCGAGACTATCGCGCCGTGCCCGCGGGCGCCGATATCAGTTTCGATGAGCCGGGCTCGCCGCCAGGGATGAATGCGACCGAGACCAGGGCCGATCGCAAGATCAAATATTACCGTAACCCGATGGGCTTGCCGGACACCTCGCCGGTGCCGAAGAAGGACTCGATGGGGATGGACTACATTCCCGTCTACGACGGCGATGACAGCGACGACGGTAGCGTGAAGCTATCGCCGGGCAGGATTCAGCGAACGGGCGTCAAATCCGAGCCAGCCGCCCTGCGCAGGATCAGGACGACGGTGCGCACACCAGGCACGATCCAGCTGGACGAGCGCCGCATCTCGGTGATCGCCATGCGTGCCGAGAGCTATCTGCAAAAGGTGGCCGACGTCACAACGGGATCGCGCGTCGCCAAGGGGCAATCCCTGATGGAGATCTACAGCCCGGCTGTGTCCTCGGCCGCGGCTGAATATATTGCGACGATCAGTTCGCCCGTAACCGGCGGCGCCGGGCCTTACGGACGGGGCTCGCGGCAACGGCTGGTAAACCTGGACGTGCCCGAGCCGGTCATCGCCGAAATGGACAAGAGTCGGTCTGTTCCGGTAACGATTCAATGGTCCGCGCCGCGCGACGGCATCGTGCTCCAGCGCAACGCGATCGAAGGAATGCGTGCCCAGCCAGGCGACGTGCTGTTTCGTATCGCCGACATCTCGCTGGTCTGGGCGATGGTCGACGTCGCCGAACGCGATCTCGGCAGCATCGCCGTCGGCCTGCCCGTTTCCGTGCGGGCGCGCAGCTATCCCGGGCGCAAGTTCAATGGCCTGATCAGCGTGATCTATCCGCAGCTGAACAAGGAGACGCGCACCGCGCGGGTGCGGATCGAGCTGGCGAATCCCGATCTCGCTTTGCTCCCGGACATGTATGTCGACGCCGAAATCGACACAGGCACTCCAACGCCGGTGCTCTCGGTGGCCGAGAGCGCGGTGCTCGATACCGGCAGCCGGCAGGCTGTGCTGGTCGACAAGGGACAGGGTCGCTTCGAGCCGCGCGAGGTCAAGCTCGGGCGACGCGGCGACGGCTATGTCGAGATCCGCGACGGCCTTGCCGAGAGCGATGCGGTCGTCACGTCAGCCAACTTCCTGATCGACGCCGAGAGCAACTTGAAGGCGGCACTCAAGGGGTTTGCCGAAGCCGGCAACACGCAAGACGCCGGCTCCGGCGACAAGACGATGGGAGCGAAGCCATGATCGCGCGCGTCATCGCATGGTCGGCGCGCAACCTGCTGCTGGTGCTGTTCGGCACCGGCTTCGCCGCCGCTGCCGGCTTCTATGCATTGCTCCACTTGCCGCTGGATGCCATTCCCGATCTCTCCGACACTCAGGTCATCGTCTACACCGAGTATCCCGGCCAGGCGCCCCAGGTGATCGAGGACCAGGTCACCTACCCCCTCACCACCGCGATGCTGACGGTGCCGAAGTCGAAGGTGGTGCGCGGCTTCTCCTTCTTCGGCGTGTCCTTCGTCTATGTCATCTTCGAGGACGGCACGGACATCTACTGGGCGCGCTCGCGCGTGCTCGAATTCCTCAACGGAGCTTCGTCGAGGCTGCCCGCCGGCGTCGCGCCGACGATCGGCCCCGACGCCACCGGCGTCGGCTGGGTCTACCAATACGCCGTGATGTCCAAGGAGTTGAACCTCGCGGAAACCAGGACAATCCAAGACTGGAACCTGAAATTCGCACTCGCCAGAGCGGAAGGCGTGGCGGAGGTCGCAAGCGTCGGCGGCTTCGTCAAGCAGTACAACGTCATCCTCGACCCGCAGCGCATGCGCGATCTCGGCATCACCATGCAGAAGATGCGCGAAGCGATCCGCGCCAGCAATGCCGACGTCGGCGGCCGCACTGTCGAGCTCTCCGAATTCGAGTATGTCATCCGCGGCAAGGGCTATCTCAGAAGCATCGACGATCTCGGCAACATCGTGCTGAAGACCGACAATGGAACCCCGGTCAAGCTGAGCGACGTCGCCCGCGTTGAGCTAGGTCCCGACGAGCGGCGCGGCATCGCCGAGTTCAATGGCGAGGGCGAGGTCGCAAGCGGCATCGTGCTTCAGCGTTTCGGCATGAACGCGCTTGACGTGATCGAGAACGTCAAGAAGCGCTTCAGGGAGATCGCGACCAGCCTGCCGAAATCGGTTGAGATCGTTCCGGTTTACGACCGCTCGAACCTCATCTACGCGGCCATCGAAACGCTGAGGCACACGCTGGTCGAGGAGAGCATCGTCGTCGCACTCGTCTGCATCGTGTTCCTGCTGCACGTGCGCAGCGCGCTCGTCGCGATCCTGATGCTTCCCGTCGGCGTGCTGATGGCGTTCGGCGCGATGAAGCTGCTCGGGATCGGCTCCAACATCATGAGCCTCGGCGGTATCGCGATCGCGATCGGCGCCATGATCGACGCCGCGATCGTCATGATCGAGAACGCGCACAAGCATCTCGAACGTGCCGAGCCCGGCCGTTCGCGGGTAGCAATCCTGGTCAACGCTGCTACCGAGGTCGGCCCTGCGCTATTCTTCAGCCTTCTGATCATCACCGTGTCGTTCATGCCGATCTTCACGCTGGAATCGCAGGAGGGCCGGCTGTTCAGCCCGCTCGCCTTCACCAAGACCTTTGCGATGGCGGCGGCTGCGCTGTTGTCGGTCACGCTGGTGCCGGCCCTGATGGTCATCTTCGTCCGCGGCAGGATCGTTCCGGAGCACAGGAATCCGATCAACCGCCTCCTGATCTGGATTTATCGCCCGGTGATCGCTGGCGTGCTGCGCGCCAAAATCCTGGTGGTCCTGCTCGCGCTCTGCGTGCTCGCCGTTTCGGTCTGGCCGGCCGGCCGGCTCGGCACCGAGTTCATGCCGAACCTCGACGAAGGCACCCTGCTCTACATGCCGACCACGCTACCCGGCATTTCCGTGACCAAGGCGGCCGAGTTGATGCAGACCCAGGACCGCATCATCCGCTCCTTCCCCGAGGTCGCCTCGGTCTATGGCAAGGCCGGCCGCGCGGCAACCGCAACCGATCCCGCGCCGTCGGAGATGTTCGAGACCATCGTCAATCTGAAACCGAAGGAGCAGTGGCGCTCAGGCGTGACCGTCGACAACCTGATCGCCGAGCTCGACAAGGCGCTCCAGTTTCCCGGCGTCTCCAACGCCTGGACCATGCCGATCAAGGCACGCATCGACATGCTCTCGACCGGCATCCGCACGCCTGTTGGCGTCAAGGTCATCGGTACCGACCTCGCCGGGATCGACAAGCTTGCCAGGCAGATCGAGCAGGTTCTGAAGGCAGTCCCCGGCACCTCCTCGGCCTATGCCGAACGCGGCCTCGGCGGCTATTACCTCGAAATCACGCCGAACCGCGAGGCGCTGTCGCGCTATGGCATCATGGTGCAAGACGTTCAGGACACGATCGCGACCGCACTCGGCGGCCAGACCGTGACCACGACGGTGGAAGGCCGCCAGCGCTTCACGGTCAACATGCGCTATCCGCGCGACTTGCGCGACAATCCGAAGGCGATCGCCAGCGATCTCCTGGTACCGATGCCGGCCGGCGGCGCGGTTCCCCTCGGCGAAGTCGCAAGCGTCACGCCGGCGCGCGGGCCAACATCGATCCGGACCGAGAACGGGCAGCTTGCGGCCTACATCTATGTCGACATCCGCGAACGCGATCTCGGCGGCTATGTCGCCGATGCTCAGCGCGCGGTGCAGGCGCGCATTCAGTTCCCGTCGGGCTATTATGTGATCTGGAGCGGACAATACGAATATCTCGAACGTGCCACCGCACGGCTCAAGATTGTCGTGCCGGTGACGTTGCTGATCATCTTTCTCCTGCTCTACCTCAACTTCCGCTCGGTCACCGAGACCATGATCGTCATGCTCTCGCTGCCCTTCGCCCTCGTCGGCGGCCTCTGGCTGATGTGGTGGCTCGGCTTCAACCTGTCGGTCGCGGTCGCTGTCGGCTTCATCGCGCTTGCGGGTGTCGCCGCCGAAACCGGCGTGGTAATGCTGATTTATCTCAACTACGCGCTCGCAGAGACCAAGGCGAGCTGCGCCCTCGCCGACCGCGTCCTGACCCGCAAGGATCTCTACGCGGCGATCATGGAAGGCGCCGTCGAGCGGGTTCGTCCGAAGATGATGACGGTGGTCGCGATCATGGCCGGCCTATTGCCGATCATGTGGAGCACCGGCACGGGCTCGGAGATCATGCAACGGATCGCGGTGCCCATGATCGGCGGCATGATCTCCTCGACGTTGCTGACGCTGATCGTGATCCCTGCGATCTTCGGACTGGTGAAGGGCGTCAGCCTGCCATCGGGCCGCGACAATGAACAAACGTCGCCGGCGCGGGATGACCGCATCATTGAGGCCAAGCGCATTGCGAAGCCCGCGGCATGAGGCCTGCCGGCTCGGTGAGCTCGCGCTCTTGCGTCAGGCCGGGCGAAGCTTCAGCTCCATCCGGGAGTGCTGCACCACCACAACCGCGCCCTGGAGCGCCAGCCCTGCCATGATGGCGGCGACAATCACGTCGGGCCAACCCGTACCGGTCCCAAATACGCCGAGGGCGGCCAGCAACACGGCGATGTTGCCGAGCACATCATTGCGAGTGCAGATCCAGGCGGAGCGCATGTTGGCGTCGCCCTTGCGATAGGCCCACAACAACCCGAATGAGGCTGCGTTCGCGGCAAGCGCCGCGACACCAACCGCACCCATGGTGAACGCGCTCGGCAGCGTGCCATGGGCGGCGTGCCAGACCACCATGCCGACTACCCAGAGGCCGAAGGCGCCCATCGTCAGCCCCTTGGCGAGCGCCGCGGCCGCGCGATAGCGCAGCGCCATACCAACCACCAGAAGGCTGATGGCGTAGTTCGCCGCATCTCCCAGGAAATCGAGCGCGTCCGCCTGGAGCGACGCCGATCCGGCGGCAAGGCCGGCTCCGATTTCGGCCAGGAACATGACGGCGTTGATGGCAAGCACCGCCCACAACACGCGGCGATATGCCTTGTTGTCGCGGTGGCGATCGAGATTGAGCGGCGGGGGTGAGCAGCATGCATCGGCCATGCCCGACAAGATAAGGCGATCGAGCGTCCCGGACAATCACGGTGTCCGGTCTGCCCCGCGACACCGAGTTCCTCACACGTAATACTGTTGCGGGTCGACACCGTTCCCGGTGGCATGCTAGGCCGGACGAAGACCGCAACGAGAATAACATCGTGCTCGCAACCCGCCAGCCTTTAGGATTTTGTCGCCCGCGCAATTGGCGCGGGCTGCTGGCTGTGCTGATCGCGGCGGTCTATCTGCTTGCAGGCGCGCTGCATGGCCTGCACGACATCGACGTCACCTCGCCCGCCGGCGGATCGGAGATCGCCGCGGTGCTCGATAGCTCCGGCCACACCGACCACAAGGCGCTGGGCGGTCATCATTGCCATGGCTGCTTCTCGGTGACGGTGGCGCAGCCGACCCCATCGGCTGCATCAATCGAGCTTGTGTCTGCTTCAATCCCGCAGCCCGAAACGTCCCTCGCGGGCATCGTCCCCGATACCGACTCCCCGCCTCCCAAACATATTGCCTGAACGGATTGGTCGGGCGCTCGCGCCCATTAGGTTCATCCTTCACAGGTCGATTTCATGTTTTGCAGGGGAATGGCCGCGCGCCTGGCGTGCACGGCGGCGTATCTGATCGCCGGGCCGGCGCTTGCACCGTCGCACGCCCAGACTTTGACGATGCGGAGTGCGCTGTCGCGGGCGCTGGCCACGAGCCCGCGTCTGACGGCGGCCGAGCGCGATCTCGGCATCGCCACCGGCCAGCGCATCCAGGCAGGCGCGCTCCTCAATCCGGAGCTGTCCTATGAACAGGACAACTCGTTGGGGTCCGGCATCTATCGCGGCACCAAATCGGCCGAAACCACGCTCCAGATCAGCCAGGCTTTTGAGCTGTTCGGCAAGCGCGACGCGCGGATCGCCGCCGGCGTCGCCGGAGTCGCGGTCGCGGCGATTCAGCGCAAGGCGATCGGGCTCGAGGTGCTGTCGGAGACCGCGATCGCCTTCCTCAGCGTGCTCGGCGCGCAGCGGCGCATCCAGATCCTCGACGAGCAGATTACCGCGATCGACCGGCTGACGCCGCTGCTGCGCCGCCGCGTCGAGGCCGGCGCGTCCTCGCCGGCCGAAACCGGCCGCGCCGAGGTCGCATCCGCCCTGGTGAAAGCGGATCGCGAGCGCTTCAAGGCCACGCTCGCCAGCGCGCGGCGCGAGCTTGCGGTGCTGATGGGGGATCCCGCGCCAAAATTCTCCGACGTCTCCGGCCGGCTCGACACCGGCCGGCCGCCCTCATTCCAGTCAGTGGTCGCCGCCATCGACGCCAATCCGCAACTTGTGCGCTGGACCGCCGTTTATGCCCAGCGCAACGCCGAGCTGTTGCTGGCGCGGCTCAGGCCCTATCCGGACGTGCGGATCGCGGCCGGCTGGCGCCATTTCAACGAGACCAATGACGACGCGGTGCGCCTTACCGTCTCGGTCCCGATTCCCGTGTTCGACCAGAACCAGGGCAACATCCTCTCGGCGCAGGAGAGCCTCGCCAAGACGACGGCCGAGCGCGAGGCCAACCGCAACACGCTGGTCGTGGTCGCCGGCCGCGCCTACGACTCGCTCCAGGGCTCGCTGCGCGAGCTCGCCGTGCTGCGCGAGACCGCGATCCCGAAGGCACAGGAGGCGGCCGCGGCGATCTCGCAGGGCTACGGCCAGGGCCGCTTCACGCTGCTCGAAGTGCTCGATGCCCAGGCAAGCGTCGCGCAAGCCCGCCTGCGCGAGCAGGAGGCGCTGCAGAATTTCCACGCGGGCGTCGCAACCATCGAAGGCCTCGTCGGCAATCCGTTCTCGCTCGCCCGGGAGGGCGCAAGATGAAGACCTCCTCCACCATCCTCGTGGCGATCGTCGCGGCCGCGCTCGGCGCCTACGGCTACGCGATGTTGGCGCCGGCCCGCGTTGCGCCATCCGAACATGCCGCGGACAAGAAGCCGGAGAAGCCGAACGATCACGTCGAGCAGGACGAGCACGGCGCCGATCGCATCCGCATCTCCGACGTCAAGCTTGCCGCCGCGGGCGTGACGCTGGCGGAGGCCGCGAGCGCCACGCTGACCGACACGCTCGCCTTCAACGGCATCTTGCGCGCCAACCAGGAAGCCGTGGTGCAGGTGACACCGCGCTTTCCGGGCGTCGCCAAATCGATCCTGAAGCGTATCGGCGACAAGGTGGGCAAGGACGATCTGCTCGCCTCGATCGAAAGCAACCAGAGCCTCACCGTCTACGAGCTCAAGGCGCCGATCGGCGGCACCATCATCGAGCGGCAGATTTCGCTCGGCGAATATGCCTCCGAACAGAAGCCGGCCTTCGTCGTCGCCGATCTCTCGAGCATCTGGGTCGACCTCTCGATCTATCGCCAGGATCTCAGGCGGGTCCGCATCAGTGACGAGGTGCTGATCGACCCGGACGACGGCCGCGGCGAGATCAAGGGCGCGATCTCCTACATGGCCCCGATCGGCGCGAGCGAGACCCAGACCGCGCTCGCCCGCGTGGTGCTGCCCAACCCGGATGGCCGGCTCCGTCCCGGCCTGTTCGTCACGGCGCGGCTGATCCTGGCCGCCCGCGACGTTGCCGTTGCCGTGCGCAAGAGCGCGATCCAGACGCTGGAGAACAGGACGATCGTGTTCGTCCGCGAGGACGGCGACAAAATCGAGGCGCGCCCGGTCGAACTCGGCGACTCCGACTCGAAATTCGTGGAGGTCCGCGCGGGACTCTCGGCCGGCGAGCGCTACGTCGCCGAGAACAGTTTTGTGGTCAAGGCGGAGATGGGCAAGGGAGACGCCGATCATGATTGAGCGCATCATCGCCGCGTCCATTCGTCAACGATGGCTCGTAGTCCTCTTCGCGCTCGCAGCCGGCGCCTTCGGTACCTGGAATTTCGCACGCCTGCCGATCGACGCCGTACCCGACGTCACCAACGTCCAGGTCCAGATCAACACCCGCGCACCCGGCCTGTCGCCGCTCGAAGCCGAGCAGCGCATCACCTTCCCGATCGAGACTGCGATGGGAGGCTTGCCGAAGCTCGACTACACGCGCTCGATCTCGCGCTACGGCCTGAGCCAGGTCACCGTCGTCTTCCAGGACGGCACAGACATCTATTTCGCGCGCCAGCTCGTGAACGAACGCATCCAGCAAGCCCGCGACCAGTTGCCGGCCGGCACCGAGGTCGCGATGGGGCCGATCTCGACCGGCCTCGGCGAGATCTACGTCTATTCCGTCGAAGCCAAGCCCGGCGCGAAATCGGCGACCGGCGCCGATTTCACCCCGACCGAACTGCGGACCATCCAGGACTGGATCATCAAGCCGCAGCTCCGCACCATTCCCGGCGTGATCGAGGTCAACTCGATCGGCGGCTACGAGCGGCAATTCCATGTACTGCCGATCCCCGACCGGCTGATGGCCTACCGGCTCGGCTTCCGCGACATCATGACGGCGCTTGCCGCCAACAACGCCAATGTCGGAGCCGGCTATATCGAGCGCAACGGCGAGCAATATCTCGTCCGCGCCCCTGGCCAGGTCGCCAATATCCAGGAAATCGAGGACATCGTGATCGGCACGCGCGGCGGCGTGCCGGTGCGCGTCCGCGACGTCGCCGACGTGCAGGAGGGCCAGGACCTCCGCACCGGCGCGGCGTCGGCGAACGGCAAGGAGACCGTGCTCGGCACCGCCATGCTGCTGATCGGCGAGAACAGCCGCACCGTGGCCCAGCGCGTGGCCGCAAGGCTCAAGGATATCGCGAAATCGCTCCCCGAGGGCGTGATTGCGCACGCGGTCTACGACCGCACGCATCTGGTGGAAGCGACCATCCAGACAGTCGAGAAGAATCTGGTCGAGGGCGCGGCGCTGGTGATCGCGGTGCTGTTCCTGATCCTCGGCAACTTCCGCGCCGCGCTGATCACCGCCTGTGTCATTCCACTCTCCATGCTGTTCACGATCAGCGGCATGGTCGGGACCAAGGTCAGCGCCAATCTGATGAGCCTGGGGGCGATCGATTTCGGCATCATCGTCGACGGGGCGGTGATCATCATCGAGAACTGCCTGCGGCTGCTCGCCGCCGAACAGCACCGACGCGGGCGCCTGCTCTCGCTGGAGGAGCGGATGCAGACCATTCGCGAGGGCGCCAGCGAGGTCATCAAGCCGAGCTTGTTCGGCACGCTCATCATTGCCGTGGTCTACCTGCCGGTCCTGACGCTGACGGGGACCGAGGGCAAGATGTTCACGCCGATGGCGCTCACCGTGCTGATGGCGCTTGCGGGCGCAGCGCTGCTATCGATCACGTTCGTTCCAGCCGCCATCGCGATCCTCGTCACCGGCAAGGTCTCGGAGACGGAGAACATCTTCATGCGCGCCGCCAAGCGGCTCTACGTTCCCTTGCTCGACCGTGCCATCCGCTACCGCGGCAGCGTCGCGCTCGGCGCCGTGCTGATCGTCGCCGGAAGCCTCTTCGCCGCAACGCGCACGGGCGGCGAGTTCATCCCGAGCCTCGACGAAGGCGACATCACCATCGAGACCATCCGGATTCCCGGCACCAGCCTCACCCAGAGCGTCGACATGCAGCTTCGGCTGGAGAAGGCGATCAAGCAGGTTCTGGAGGTGGCGACCATCTTCTCCAAGGTCGGCACCGCCGAGATCGCCAACGACCCGATGCCGCCGAACGTGGCAGACACCTATGTCACGCTGAAGCCGCGCGAGGAATGGCCCGATCCTGCGAAGCCAAAGGATGAAGTGGTCGCCGAACTCGAACGTGCGGCCAACACCCTGCCCGGCGCCGCCTATGGCATGACCCAGCCGATCCAGATGCGGTTCAACGAGCTCATCGCGGGCATCCGCAGTGACGTCGGCGTCAAGATCTTCGGCGACGATCTCGACGTGCTCGCGGGCATCGCCCAGCAGATCCACGGCGTCGTTCGCGGCATCGAAGGCGCCGCTGATGTCAAGACGGAGCAGATCGCCGGCCTGCCGATCCTCACGGTGAAGCTCGACCGCCAGGCGCTGTCGCGTTACGGCCTAAGCATCGGCGAGGTGCAAAACCTCGTCGAGATCGCGATCGGGGGAAAACCGGTCGGAAAACTATTCGAGGGCGATCGCCGCTTCGACATCGTGGTGCGCCTGCCAGAAAACCTTCGCGCCAACCCGGATGCGATCAAGTCGCTGCCGATCCCGCTGCCGCCGGGCGAGGACACGGCGGCCGTCACCAAGACCGCATGGCCGGGGACCGCGAGTACAACGCTGCGCTACGTCCCCTTGTCCTCCGTCGCGGCGATCGAGATCGCGCCCGGCCCCAACCAGATCAGCCGCGAGAACGGCAAGCGCCGGGTGGTGGTGATGGCCAACGTCCGCGGACGCGACCTGCGTTCCTTCGTCACCGAGGCCCAGGAAGCGGTGGCGCACAAGGTCAAGCTACCGCCGGGCTATTGGATCGGCTGGGGTGGACAGTTCGAGCAACTGGTCTCCGCGACCAAGCGGCTCACGATCGTGGTGCCGGTGGCGCTGCTGCTGGTGTTCCTGCTGCTGTTCATGAGCATGGGATCGGTGGCGGACGCGCTGCTCGTCTTCAGCGGCGTGCCGCTGGCACTGACAGGCGGCGTCGCGGCGCTGTTGCTGCGCGGCATCCCGCTGTCGATCAGCGCCGGTGTCGGCTTCATCGCGCTGTCGGGCGTGGCCGTCCTCAACGGCCTCGTCATCATCGCCTTCATCGAACGGCTGCGCAGCGAAGGACGCCCCATTGCGGATGCGGTGCGCGAGGGCGCGCTGACCCGCCTGCGCCCCGTCATGATGACCGCGCTGGTCGCCTCCCTCGGCTTCGTGCCGATGGCGCTTGCCACCGGGGCCGGCGCGGAGGTGCAGCGGCCGCTTGCGACCGTCGTCATCGGGGGGATCATCTCCTCGACCGTGCTGACGCTGCTGGTATTGCCGGCGCTGTATATGCTGTTCCGTCGTGACGGAGCGAGCGAAACGCCTACAATGCGCCCTGATTTGGCAGCTTCCCGGGAGCGATAGATTTGGGCGGGCACGACCATCGGGGTCATCATGACCATGGCGGCGACGCGCATGGTCATGGTCACGACCACAGCCATGGGCATGTCCATGCGCCCGCCAATTTCGGCAAGGCGTTCGCGATCGGCATTTCGCTCAACACCGCGCTGGTCGTGGCGGAAGCGATCTACGGCTATATCGGCAACTCCACCGCGCTGCTCGCGGACGCTGGCCATAACCTCAGCGACGTGCTCGGCCTGGTCGTGGCCTGGGGTGCATCGATCGCGGCAAGGCGGGCGCCGAGCGGCCGCTTCACCTACGGCCTGCGCGCCTCCACCATCCTGGCGGCACTGGCGAACGCAGTGTTCCTGCTGGTCGCAACGGGCGCGATCGGCTGGGAGGCGATCTTGCGGCTGCGCGAACCGGAGCCGGTCGCGGGCGTCACCGTGATGGTGGTCGCCGGCATCGGCATCCTCGTCAACGGCTTCACCGCCCTGCTCTTCGCGCGCGGACGCAAGGACGATATCAACATCGAAGGCGCCTATCTGCACATGGCGGCGGATGCTGCGGTCTCGCTCGGTGTCGTGGTCTCGGCGGCGCTGATCATCTGGACCGGCTGGCTCTGGCTCGATCCCGTCACCAGCCTCATCATCTGCGTCACCATCCTCTGGAGCACGACTAGCCTGCTCCGCGGCTCTATCGACATGTCGATGGCGGCGGCGCCAAAGGGCACTGACCTTGCCGCGATCAGGGCGTTTTTGCTCGCGCGTCCCGGCGTCTCCGCGATCCACGATCTCCACGTCTGGCCGATCTCGACCACCGAGACAGCGCTGACCTGTCATCTGGTCATGCCCGCGGGCACCGCCGGCGACGCGTTCCTGATGGAGACGGCGCAGATGCTGAAGGCGTCGTTCCGGATCGGCCACACCACGCTTCAGGTGGAGACGCATCCCGACACCGGCTGCGCGCTGGCGCCGGATGATGTGGTGTGAGGGACGCCTACGCCGCGTTCGCCGTCACGATCCAGATCGCGCCCTGCAACGCCACCGACTGCCCTTTCAGGTACGGCGCGAGCATCTCGCGGATCGAGGCTTTTGCGGCCTCATAGGTCTCCGGCGGATGGCCCTGTAGCGCGCGGCTGGCGGGGCCGATCTGGAGCGAGCCGTCGACCGCAGCATCGAGACCGCCGCCGATCGCGATGTCCATCGCGAGATTGTGCGGCTCCATCGCCACGTCGACGAAGCCTGAACCTTTCAGGATGCGCGTCACGCGCTCTTCCGAGGCGAAGGCAAACGGGCCCGGCTCCTCCGGTCCGACCGGCGGCATTTTCGGGACGTGTTTGTAGACCGCCATCAGCGGCACCATCATCCAGGGGTTTTCCTTTGGCTCGCGCCAGCAAGCAAACGCCAGCCGTCCCGACGGCTTCAGCGCGCGACGAAGGTTGGTGAAGGACGCGATCGGATCAGCAAAGAACATGACGCCGAAGCGCGAGGCCAGCAGATCAAAACTCGCCGGTTCGAACGGATGGACCGTCGCATCCGCCAGCGCGAACTCGAGCGGCAGGCCTTTCGGCGCCAGCGCACGCGCCTGCGACAACATGGGATCGGAGACGTCGAGCCCGAGCGCAAATCCGCTCGGCGCCACCGCCTTCGCGAACGCGACCGTGGTCGCGCCGGAGCCACAGCCGACGTCGATGACACGCTCACCCGGCTCCGGCTTGGCGTGTTCGATCAGGACGTCCGCGATCGGCCCGAGCAGCGTCTCCTGCACCTTATGGCGATCGGCCCAGCGCTGCCCGCTGGGGCCGTTCCAATAGGCGATCTGGTCGGCATTCTCTTCATGTCCGCTTGGCTGTTCCATCAGGCCCCTCGTTCGAGTTCGTAAACTTGGCCGTGCTTCCGGCGGGACGCGCTCGCATTGCGGCCGCATTGGTTTCACCGAATGGCCCCATAAGAATCAGACGTCAACCAGATTTCGTGGATAGGCTTTTCGGGTTTCTTACCTTGGAAAGGCATGACCATGCGCAGCTTCACGGCATCCGCCATTATCGCAGCCCTCTCCTTCGGGACGCCGACGTTCGTGCAGGCGCAAGGAACATCGTCGCAACCCGGGGCAGAAACGTCGCCCGCTCAATCCAGCGCGGTCATCCGCCAGATCCAGGTTGTCGACGTCAAGGACCTGCAACCAGCAGTTCGCTCGAAGGTGGATGAAATCATCGCACAGACAAGCGATGACGATATTCAATCGCTTCGGAAAACGATTGACGCGAGTCCCCAGGTGGCATCCGCGCTCAAGGCGAAGGGCCTGACCTCGTCGCAGGTCGTTGCCATCAACATCGCAGACGGTGTGCTGACGATGTTCACCAAGACTGCCTGACGACATCCAAGACAGTCTGGCATCTGACGGAGCGCCGTTGTGGGATCAGTTGGCGGTCTCACGATGATCGTGCTGGCGTGCCCGGCCGAAATTTGCAGGTCGACGCCCGCGTCGGACGCAATCGTCCTCTGCAATTTCGATCACAAATCGAGCGACAAACTGCGGCGTGTTTGGCTAGCCACCGAGTTTCTTGGCCCGCGTTGACCCCGGCGCCCTCGCCGCGATCTGGAACTATGAAACAGTATTTACTAACCAGCCGCGTCCGAGGCGGTTACGGTCGGCCCGTCGCGCTTCGAGCAAGCAAGATCGGCAGAATTGCCGATAAATAAAGTTTAACAGCGCCCACATAGGCCACCCCTCCCTTGCAAGCTTCCTTGCGCCATTACCGAATTATATTGGCCCGCCCAGCGCTCTGAAGTGTGTGACGTCAATCACAAAGGGGGCTTTGCGTTAATGCCATGCTGCGAATAGTCTGCTCGAGTTGCGATTTGGGGCTGCAATGGGCGCATTCCGGCTTTTTCTATTCTTGTTTGTTGCAATCGGTATTGGCTGCGGGTCGGCGCGCGCGGAAAAGCGCGTCGCCCTGGTGATCGGCAATTCCGCCTACAAGAGCGCACCCAGGCTGACCAACCCTGTGAACGATGCCACCCTGGTCGGCGGCATGTTCAAGAAGGCCGGGTTCGACATGGTCGACATCAAGCTCGATCTCAATGCCGCCGAAATGCGCAGGGCGCTGCGCGATTTCGGCGGCAAGGCTCGCGAGGCCGAGGTTGCCGTGGTCTACTACGCCGGTCACGGCATCGAACTGGATGGAACGAACTACCTGATCCCCACGGACGCCACGCTCGAGACGGACAGCGATGTCCTCGACGAAACGCTGCCGCTCGATCGTGCCTTGTTCGCCGTCGAGCCGGCCAAGCAGCTCCGGCTCGTCATTCTCGATGCCTGTCGCGACAATCCCTTCGCCAAGACCATGAAGCGGACGATCGCCGCGCGGGGCGTTGGCCGGGGGCTTGCCAAGGTCGAGCCCACGAGCCCGAACACCATGATCGCTTTCGCCGCGAAGGCCGGCTCGACGGCCTCGGACGGCGACTCCAAGAACAGCCCGTTTGCCGCGGCTCTTGTCGAGCGGCTGCCGACGCCGGGGCTCGATCTGCGCAAGGCCTTCGGCTTCGTGCGCGACGATGTCCTCAAGAACACCGGCTACAAGCAGGAGCCCTATGTCTACGGCTCCCTCGGCGGCGATGACGTGTCGCTCGTGCCGGCCAAGCCCGTCGCCGCCGGGCCGCAGGCCAGTCCTCAGGACGCGATCCGCCGGGATTATGAGCTGGCGCTGCAGGCGGGAAATCGGGACGCGTGGGAAGCCTTCCTCCAGGCCTATCCCGACGGGTTCTATGCCGGCCTCGCCCGTGCGCAGCTGAAGAACGTTGCCGCCGAAGAGGCGCGCGCCGCAGCAGCCAAGAACGCCAGGCTGAAGAAGCAAAGGCCCGGCTCGCAGCCGAGCGCGCCGACAAGGTCGAGCAGGAGAAGGCGGCGGCCACAGCCAAGGCGGCGGAGGAGAAGCGTCTTGCTGCCGAGAAGGCCAAGCAGATCGAGGAAGCCAGGGCGGCCGCAGCCGAGCAGCGAAGGAAGGAGGCCGAGGCCGCAGCGGCAAAGGCACTCGCCAACAAGCTCGCCGCGGAGAAGGCGCTGACCGAGAAGTTCGCCAGCGACAAGGCCGCGGCCGAGGCGGCCGCGAAGCAGGCCGCCGAGAAGCAGGCCGCCGCCACTGCGGAGCAAAAGGTCGCGGCGGTGGCGCCCTCTTCGAGTCCGCCGACGATGTCGCCGCAGGAAACGACCAAGCTGGTGCAGTCGGAACTCCGCCGCGTCGGCTGCCTAACAGCTTCGGCGGACGGCGACTGGAACACGTCGTCACAACGCTCGCTGACGCTGTTCAACAAGTACGCCGGAACCAAGTTCGACACCAGGCTCGCGAGCTTCGATGCACTCGATGCGATCAAGGCCAAGCCGGGCCGCGTCTGCCCCATGGTTTGCGATCACGGCTCCAAGGCTGACGGCGATGCATGCGTGAAGATCACCTGCCGTGCGGGTTACCGCGTCAATGACGACAATGAATGCGAGAAGGTGCAGGAGAAGAAGCCGGTTGCGACGCGCGAGGACGCCAGGAAGCGGGATGAGCAGCGAAAGCGAGTCGACACCGCGCCGACGCCGCCGCAGGCAACAGGACAAATGACATGCAACAATGCGGGGTGCCGGCCTGTTCGCAAGGGGTGCCATCTGGAGAAGGTCATGGACAATACCGTGAGCGGCCTGCGAGAAGTCTGTAATTGACGAACTGCGGGCCGAGTTAAGGAGCCAAGCGCAGCCATGGCGAAGGGCCATCAGGGCAATACTGGCGCGGCCGAGATGCCTCCTGACGAACAAGCAAGAAAGCTCTGTGGATGCAAGGTGGCCGATTGTTCGAGGACTGACGATGAACAACGGCTGCACGTCCGGAACTCGCGAAGCGAGCGAAGGCTGGTGGGCGGTCACGGATTCGAACCGCGGACCCTCTCGGTGTAAACGAGATGCTCTAACCAGCTGAGCTAACCGCCCCTCGCCGCCTCTTTAGCCCCAGGCGCCCCAACGGGGCAAGTGTGGAACATCAATCCCTGGACGTCAGTCCTTGGGGCGCCCCGGCAGCCCCGGCACCGCGTCGATCCACACCGCCGCCGACTGGCACCAGATCTGACGGCTCGGCCGCAACGCGTCGCGCTGGCGGATGCTGCCCCAGCGGATGCCCCAATCGTCGACCTGGTCGCCCTCGCCGCTTGTGAACAGCGGGGAACCGCAGTCGCTGCAAAAGTGCTGGAAACGCATGCGGCCGTTGTCGCCGCGTTTGCCGTAGACCTTTGGCGTGCCGCCGGTGAGCCTGACATCGGTCGCCGAACAGACCGCCGTCACCCGGAACGGCGATCCCGTCAGCGTCTGGCAGTCCCGGCAATGGCAGACAGAGACGGCCTCCGGATCGATCTCGGCCTCGTAGGTGATCTGCCCGCAATGGCATTGCCCGTCGATCTGCATGACTTCGCCCTCCCGAGAAGAATTGCTCCCAAAAACAAAAACGGCGCCCGAAGGCGCCGTTTTATCATCTTTCGTTCGATCTCAGTGAGCGGTCAGGCCGCCGGCAGCTTCGTCGCCGTCCGGCTTCACCGTCACTTTGGTGTCCTCTTCCCAGACGATCGGCACCGGCTTCCTGACCAACGCCTTCGCGACGACGTCATCCAGCCGCGAGACCGGAATGATCTCCATGCCGCCCTTGATCGCATCGGAAATCTCCGTGAGATCCTTGGCGTTGTCCTCGGGGATCAGCACCGTCTTGATGCCGCCGCGAGCAGCGGCAAGCAGTTTCTCTTTCAGACCGCCGATCGGCAGCACGCGACCGCGCAGCGTGATCTCGCCGGTCATCGCAACATCATGGCGGACCGGAATGCCGGTCATGACCGAGATGATCGCGGTGGCCATTGCCACGCCCGCGGACGGACCGTCCTTCGGTGTCGCGCCTTCCGGCACGTGCACGTGGATGTCGCGCCGGTCGAACAGCGGCGGCTCGATGCCGTAGACGATCGCCCGCGAGCGGACGTAGGACGCCGCCGCCGAGATCGATTCCTTCATCACGTCACGCAGATTGCCCGTGACCGTCATCTTGCCCTTGCCGGGCATCATGACGCCTTCGATGGTCAGCAGCTCGCCGCCGACATCGGTCCAGGCAAGGCCGGTGACGATGCCTACCTGCGGCTCGCTCTCGATCTCGCCGAAGCGGTACTTCGGCACACCCAGAAGCTCTTCGAGAGTCTTCTCGGTGACCTTGACCGACTTCTTCTTGGAGATCATCAGCTCCTTCACCGCCTTGCGGGCGAGTGTCGAAAGCTCACGCTCCAGATTGCGCACGCCCGCTTCGCGGGTGTAGCGGCGGATCAGAAGCAGCAGCGCGTCGTCGTCGATCGAGAACTCTTTGGAGTCCAGGCCGTGCTTGGACACCGCGGTCGGGATCAGATGCTTGCGCGCGATCTCGACCTTCTCGTTCTCGGTGTAGCCCGCGATCCGGATGATCTCCATGCGGTCCATCAGCGGGCCGGGAATATTGAGCGTATTCGCGGTCGTGATGAACATCACGTTGGAGAGATCGTAGTCGACCTCGAGATAGTGGTCGTTGAAGGTCGCGTTCTGCTCGGGGTCCAGGACCTCGAGCAGCGCCGAAGACGGATCGCCGCGGAAATCGGCGCCCATCTTGTCGATCTCGTCCAACAGGAACAGCGGATTGGACGACTTCGCCTTCCGCATCGACTGGATGATCTTGCCGGGCATCGAGCCGATATAGGTGCGGCGGTGACCGCGGATCTCGGCCTCGTCGCGCACGCCGCCGAGCGAGACGCGCACGAACTCGCGCCCCGTCGCCTTCGCGATCGACTTGCCGAGCGAGGTCTTGCCGACGCCGGGAGGCCCGACGAGGCACAGGATCGGTCCGGTCAGCTTGTTGGCGCGCGACTGCACCGCGAGATACTCGACGATACGGTCCTTGACCTTCTCCAGCCCGTAGTGATCGGCATCCAGAACCGCCTGCGCGGCTTCCAGATCCTTCTTCACCTTGGACTTCTTGTTCCACGGGATCGACAGCAGCCAATCCAGATAGTTGCGCACGACGGTCGCTTCCGCGGACATCGGCGACATCTGGCGCAGCTTCTTCAGCTCGTGCTGCGCCTTCTCGCGCGCTTCCTTGGAGAGCTTGGTCTTGGAGATCTTCTCTTCGAGATCGGCGAGCTCATCGCGACCGTCGTCGTCGCCGAGCTCCTTCTGGATCGCCTTCATCTGCTCGTTGAGATAGTACTCGCGCTGGGTCTTCTCCATCTGGCGCTTGACGCGCGAGCGGATGCGCTTCTCGACCTGGAGCACCGAGATCTCGCTCTCCATCAGGCCGAGCACCTTCTCCAGGCGCTGCGTGACCGACAGCGTCTCCAGGATTTGCTGGCGATCCGCGATCTTGACGGCGAGATGCGAGGCGACCGTGTCGGCGAGCTTGGCGAAATCGGTGATCGCCTGCACGACGCCGACGACCTCGGCAGAGATCTTCTTGTTGAGCTTCACATAGCTCTCGAAGTCGGACACGACCGAGCGCGACAGCGCTTCCGCCTCGACCGACTTCGCATCGGTGTCAGGGAGCGCAACTGCCGTCGCTTCGTAATACTCGGCGCGATCGGTATACTTCTCCACGCGCGCACGCTCGAGCCCTTCGACCAGCACCTTTACGGTACCGTCGGGAAGCTTCAAGAGCTGCAGCACGCTGGCAAGCGTACCGGTCTCGTAGATGGCATCGGGCGCCGGATCATCATCGGACGCATTCTTCTGCGTCGCGAGCATGATCAGGGCGTCGTTCTTCATCACCTCTTCGAGCGCGCGGATCGACTTCTCGCGGCCGACGAAGAGCGGCACGATCATGTGCGGGAAAACGACGATGTCGCGCAGGGGAAGCACGGGATAAGCGTGCGTTTCGCCATGGACGATGGTTGGCCGGGGTTTGGGATTAGTCATGGCCTTTTCCTTTTGCTTTGCCCCCTTGCACGCAGCCCGCCATGCTCATGCGCAACCGCCACAAGGTGCCGAGGTGATCCGCAAAACCGGTCGGTCCGTCGCAGGTTGGACCGGGCTTGCCGGATCGGAACTGAGGCGAATCTTGAAGAGAATTTTCGCTCGCCGCCGACATTAGGTGGCTATCGACCCGGGGGGTGTCAAGTCATTGAAAAACGCGCGCCATCAGGCGCTTACGCACGCGGATAAGCGACGCAACACCGGCTGCGGAGATACATTCCGCAGCCGTGACTTGTCTAGACGATTGGAGCGTTCCAGCGCCGCAATCAGGCGCTGGCGTTCTCGACGGCGCGATCCGACCGATCGGCGTAGATGTAGAGCGGACGGGCCGTGCCTTCCACAACTTCGCGGGAAATCACGACTTCTTCCACACCTTCCAGGCCCGGCAGGTCGAACATGGTCTCGAGCAGGATCGCCTCGAGGATCGAACGCAGCCCGCGCGCGCCGGTCTTGCGCTCGATCGCCCTGCGGGCGACCGCGCCAAGCGCCTCGTCGGCGAAGGTCAGCTCGATGTTCTCCATCTCGAACAGGCGCTGGTACTGCTTCACCAACGCGTTCTTCGGCTCGACGAGGATCTTCTTGAGCGACGTCTCGTCCAGATCCTCCAGTGTCGCCACGACGGGCAGACGGCCGACGAACTCCGGGATCAGGCCGTACTTCAGGAGATCTTCGGGCTCGACGTGACGGAAGATCTCGCCGGTGCGGCGGTCTTCCGGCGCCAGCACCTGAGCGGCGAAACCGATCGAGGTCGAACGTCCGCGCGCCGAGATGATCTTTTCGAGGCCCGAGAACGCACCGCCGCAGATGAACAGGATGTTGGTGGTATCCACCTGCAGGAACTCCTGCTGCGGATGCTTTCGGCCGCCCTGCGGCGGGACCGAGGCCACCGTGCCTTCCATGATCTTCAACAGCGCCTGCTGCACGCCCTCACCCGACACGTCGCGCGTGATCGACGGATTGTCCGACTTGCGGCTGATCTTGTCGATTTCGTCGATATAGACGATGCCGCGCTGCGCGCGCTCGACATTGTAGTCGGCCGACTGCAACAGCTTCAGGATGATGTTCTCGACGTCCTCGCCGACATAGCCGGCTTCGGTCAGCGTCGTCGCATCGGCCATCGTGAACGGCACGTCCAGGATGCGGGCGAGCGTCTGCGCGAGCAGCGTCTTGCCCGAACCGGTCGGACCGATCAGCAGGATGTTCGACTTCGCCAGCTCGACGTCGTTGTGCTTGGTCTGGTGGTTGAGGCGCTTGTAGTGATTGTGCACCGCGACCGACAGGACCTTCTTCGCATGGCTCTGACCGATCACGTAATCGTCCAGCACCTTGCAGATTTCCTTCGGCGTCGGAATCCCGTCGCGCGACTTGACCAGCGAGGATTTGTTTTCCTCGCGGATGATGTCCATGCAGAGCTCGACGCACTCGTCGCAAATGAAGACCGTGGGACCCGCGATCAGTTTACGGACTTCGTGCTGGCTCTTGCCGCAGAACGAGCAATACAGCGTGTTCTTGGAGTCGCTCGTGCCGACCTTACTCATTCATGTCTCCGTCCGCGGTTCGATCCCGTCCGCTCGATCGCTCTATTCCGGCACGACAACCGGCCCAGACCTTCAAATAGAGCAAATTCCGTACCAAAAAAGACCCTACGCGTTACATCCCGTGCGAATCACGGTCACTCGATTCTCCGCGATCATAGCCGATCAATCGTAGCCAACCATGCTGTCACCCGACTATCAAGAATTCGCTAATCGGGGAGCCGCCAGCTACCCGTGACAATACCGTGATTTCACGTCTTGGCACGGGCGAAGTGATCGAAATCACCCCGGCGTTGCTGGATTGCCACGAAAAACAAGCACGAAAGCGGAACTTTCTGCCCGTCGCAAGACGCAGATTGCTTTTTGCGCCCGTGCGAGGTGCGCCGTTAACGTCAACGTCGCCCTGATGATCCCGGAAAATTCCAACAGGTATTCCAAGGATCGATATTGCAGCCCCGGTAGTGTTACGGGGCCTTCGCGCCCGCCGGTTCCTCGGCGCGCTTGTCGATGACCCTGTCGACCAGGCCGAACTCCTTGGCGTCGGAAGCGGTCAGGAACTTGTCGCGTTCCAGCGCGTCCTCGATCGCCTTGTAGGTCTGGCCGGTGTGCTTCACGTAGATCTCGTTGAGCCGCTTCTTCAGGTTCAGGATTTCCTGCGCGTGCAGCATAATGTCGGTGGCCTGGCCCTGGAAACCGCCGGACGGCTGATGCACCATGATGCGGGAGTTCGGCAGCGAGAAGCGCATGTCCTTTTCGCCGGCGGCGAGCAGCAGCGAGCCCATCGAGGCGGCCTGACCCGTGCACAGCGTCGAGACCGGCGGGCGGATGAACTGCATGGTGTCGTAGATCGCAAGGCCCGACGTCACCACGCCGCCCGGCGAGTTGATGTACATCGAGATTTCCTTCTTCGGATTTTCCGCCTCAAGGAACAGGAGCTGCGCGACCACCAGCGTCGACATGCCGTCCTCGACCGGCCCGGTCAGGAAAATGATGCGCTCCTTCAAGAGGCGCGAGAAGATGTCGTAGGCGCGCTCGCCACGGTTGGTCTGCTCGACCACCATGGGCACGAGGTTCATGTAGGTTTCAACCGGATCGCGCATGAGTCACCTAGTTTTTCGGACGCGAACATCGCCAGTTTTGGCCGGATTTGCCGGAAGGCCGATGGACGTCCCGTGATGCAGGAACTTTGGTAGAAGGCTTTTCGATAGAAGACTTGGATACAGCGTGCACCGACAGATATAGCCCAATTCGCGCCAGACAAGTGCGGAGCGAATTAAGGCTTAATCCACGCGGCAGTTGAAGCTGATTCGCGCAAAGAGGCCCAGCCCGCCACCTGGCTAGCTCGACCTGTTACGCCGATCATCCTTAATAGAAGGCTTTCTCAACGCCTTCAGGCTGCGGTCTTTTCCGCTTCGTCGTCCTTGTAGAGATCCTCACGCGAGACCTTCTTCTCGGTCACGTTGGCGAGCTCCAGGATGAAGTCGACCACCTTGTCCTCATAGATCGGTGCACGAAGCTGGGCCAGCGCGTTGGCGTTGTTGCGATAAAAGTCCCAGACTTCCTTCTCGCGGCCGGGCATCTGGCGGGCCCGCTCAATCACGGCGCGGCCGACCTCGTCGTCGGTCACGGTGATCTTGTTCTTCTCGCCGATCTCAGAGAGCACGAGACCGAGCCGCACGCGTCGGTCGGCGATCTTGCGGTATTCCTCCTTGGCGGCATCTTCAGTGGTGTCCTCGTCGGCGAAGGTCTTGCCGGCGGAATCCATCTCGGCCTTGACCGAGTTCCACATCAGATTGAACTCTTCGTCGATCAGCGACGGCGGCGCCTCGAAGCGATGCGCCTCGTCGAGCTGGTCGAGCAGCGCGCGCTTGACGCGCTGGCGCGTCGCGCCCGCGAACTCGGCGACCAGCCGCTCGCGCGCAGCTTCCTTGAGCTTGTCGAGCGATTCCAGGCCGAGCGTCTTGGCGAACTCGTCATCGATCGCGACATCCTGCGGTGCCTCGATCAGCGTCGCGGTGGTCTCGAACTCGGCCGGCTGGCCGGCAAGCTTGTCGTTCATGTAGTTCTTGGGGAACGACACCTTCAGCGTACGCGTCTCATTGGCGCCGATACCGGTGAGCTGCTCCTCGAAACCCGGGATGAAGGTGTTGGAGCCGATCACGACCTGGATGCCCTCGCCGGTGCCGCCCTCGAAGGCTTCGCCGTTGATGGAGCCCTTGAAGCTGATGGTGACGCGATCGCCGGATTCGGCCTTGGCGCCCTCGGCCTTCGCCGCGTAGCCGCGGTTCGAATCGGCGATGCGCTTGATCGCCTCGTCGACATCGGTGTCGGAGACGTCAGCAACCGGCTTCTCCACCTGGAAGGCCTTGAAGTCGGCGAGCGCAATCGCCGGCACCACTTCGATCGCAACCGTATAGGTCAGATCGGTCTTGCCGGAGAGCAGTTCCTCGACCTCGCCCTGCTCGGTCGGCATGGTGATCTTCGGCTCGGTCGCGAGACGGAAGCCGCGCTCGGAGAAGAGCTGCGTGTTGGTGTCGCGGATGGTCTGGTCGATGGTCTCGGCCATCACCGAGCGGCCATACACCTTCTTCAGGTGACCGACCGGCACCTTGCCGGGACGGAAGCCGTTGATGCGGACCTTGTCCTTGAGGTCGACGAGCTTGGCGCCAGCCTTGGCGTCGAGATCAGACGCGGGAACGCTGATCTTGAACTCGTGCTTCAAACCTTCCGAGAGGGTTTCTGTGACCTGCATGGCGTCCAATCTTCTTCTCGTTCGGTCCCAGCGCGTTGCGCGTCGGGACGCTGTCATCAATCGGTCCAGCGCGCGAGGCCAATGCCCCTGCGCCGGTGGGTTCATCGGACCCGGCTCCAGACGGAAAAACATCCGCAAGGAGCAGGCCCTTCAGTAATCCGTGCAAACGCTGAAAGCGCTTGGTGCGGGCGGAGGGACTCGAACCCCCACAACTTTCGTCACTGGAACCTAAATCCAGCGCGTCTACCAGTTCCGCCACGCCCGCGTAAATTTGCATCAAGACCGGCCGCGATGCCGCGGGCGGCGGGCTTATAGCATGTGCCTGCCTGTTCGCAGCAAAAAAATGGCCGTGTAGACGCATGCTTCAAGTAGGCATGCCGGCTGGACTTATCCAGCGCGGCGTGGTCCGCATCGCGCCATGGAAACGCGGATTTTTGCCTCCACCCGACGTGAGGTTCTGGCCGGCCTGGGAGCCTCGGTCGTGGGCGTGCTTGGCGGCGGCGCAGTCCCGCCCGTGACCGCCCAGGTCGCCCTCCAAGCCCGCCTCGCGAGCCTGGCTCTGAGGCCGGCTCAGCCGGCTACACCAATCTGGGAGCTGGCCGCCGTAAGCCATATCGGGAACGTCCGTCTCAAGCGTGGCGACCGCTGCGAGGTGGTATTTCGGAACGACCTGCCTGTACCGCTTGCGCCAGTCTGGTACGGCCTTAATGGCGCGACTGCGGCCGACCCGCTGCGGGGGCGCGCGCCCACCGCGCCGGATGCGACCGAAACATCAATTATTTCAATACCAAACGCAGGAACCTTGCTGGCTGACTTTCGTCTGTTCGAGGATGGCCTGAAAGCGCCCGGCCGCCCGCTTCCGATCATCGCCGAGGAGACGAGCCGCGCGGCCGTTGACCGTGACGAGGTGCTGTTGATCGAGGAATGGCGCCTGCGGCCGGATGGGACCGCACTTCCCCCGGGCCGCGACCCGAAGGACACGCAGCCATTCTATACCCTCAACGGGCGGACTTCATTCGAACTCTCAGCCGCAGCCAACGAGCGGCTCCGGCTGCGCTTTATCAACGGCTCCCAACGCACTGTCCTGGCGATCAAATTGGAGAACCACGACGTCCGCGTGATGGCCATGGACGGACAGCCGGCCGAGCCGTTCCCGGCTCGCAGCGGCGCTGTGGTGCTGGCCCCCGGCGCGCGTGTCGACGTATTTGTGGATACGGCCACGTCGGCCCCGTTCCTGCTGCACGACGGCAAGGAGGCGCACCAGGTCGGGAGCCTCACGATCTCTGGCAGACTGGAGCGGCGCGTCCCGCTGTTTGATCCACAGCCACTTCCGTCGAACGGCCTCCCCGACCAGCTCGATCTGAAAGGCGCCCTGCGGTTCGATGTCGCGCTCAGCGCACCCGACGCCGGTTGGATACGGCCTGCAAGCTTCTCCACCTCGTCCGCCCCAGCCTTCCGCGCCAAGGCCGGCCGCACCGTCGTGCTGGCACTCAAGAACCCCGCGCCGGTCACCACCGTATTCCACCTGCACGGCCACCACTTCCGGCTGCTGGACCGCCTTGACGATGGCTGGAAGCCCTACTGGCTCGACACGCTCGCGATCGAGCCCGGCCAGACCCAACGCATCGCGTTCGCCGCAACCTCACCCGGACGATGGCTCATCGAATCCGTTGTGACCGACTGGGCCGCACCGCGGCTGGTGCGCTGGTACGCGGTGGAGTGAGCTATCGGCCTGCACGCGTCCAGAGATGGCAGGCGTCGGGCTCTTTCTCCTCGTTCCTCGCCCCGTCGGTCTGCTCGACCAGCTCGAATCCGCGGGCTTCGTAGAAGCGTCGCGCCTGTTCGTTGCGCTGGACGGTCCAGAGTTCCAGCCGTTCGCAGGCGCGTTTGGCGATCTCGAGGAGTTCGGTGCCAACACCGCGGCCTTGGGCAGCGGGAAGCACGTAGAGCTGCTCGATCCAGGCTTCACGGAAAGCAATGATCCCGCTCAGGACCTCGTCTTCGAAGTGTCCCCATAAGCGGCACGTCGGGAAGACATGCTCGCAATAGAACCAGCGGTCCTGGTCCGGCGCGTGCAGCCCAACCAGCCACGGCATAGCCTGGTCAAACGCAATCCGATGGACCTGCGCGGCCGCGCTCATGTCGGTGAGCGCGAGCTGCCTGAGCACTAGTACTCCACCCCCAGCGCGCCATAAATCCGCCGGTGCACGGCCGGCAGCGTTTCCGTCAGGTCTTCCGCGATCAGCCCCGGGCCTGCCTCGCTCGCCGCCTCGCCGTGCATCCAGACGCCGATACTGGCCGCCTCGAACGCCGGCACGCCTTGCGCCAGGAGCCCGGCGATGATGCCGGCAAGCACGTCGCCGGCGCCGGCGGTGGCGAGCCAGGGCGGCGCGTTGGCGGCAATGGTGGCGCGGCCGTCGGGCGCGGCGATCGTGGTATCCGGGCCCTTCAGCAGCACCACCGCGCCGGAGCGCTCGGCAGCGGCGCGTACGCGCTCGAGCTTCGAGCGTCCCGGATATTTGTTGCTGAGGTCGGAGAACAGTCGCGGGAACTCGCCCTCATGCGGCGTCAGCACCACCGCGGCATCTTGCGAGGACTTAATCGATTCAAACAGCCGCTCGGGATTTGCAGCAAAGCTCGTCAGCGCATCCGCATCGAGCACCAGGTGCCGCTGTGCCGTGAGCGCGGTGTGGACGAAATCGCAGGTGCGATCGCCGACGCCCGCACCGGGGCCGATCATACAGGTGTTGTAACGCCTGTCGCCGAGCAGCTCGCCAAACTCGATCGCGGTATCGACGGGACGGACCATCACCGCGGTGAGCGCGGCCGCATTGATCGCGAGCGCGTCGCGTGGCGAGGCCAGTGTCACCAGGCCCGCGCCGGCGCGCAGCGCTCCGCGGGCGGCGAGCCTCGCCGCGCCGGTCGCGGCCGCATCGCCCGAGACCGCCAGCACGTGGCCACGGGCAAATTTGTGGCCGTCGATACGAGGCACCGGAAAAGCCGCGGCCCAGAAATCCGGATCATTCTCGAAGACCTGCGGCTCGATCTCGTCCAGCACCTGCGCGTCGATGCCGATATCGGCGACACGGACGTCGCCGCAATGCACCCGCCCCGGCAACAGCAGGTGCGCCGGCTTCTTGCGGAAGAAGGTGACGGTCTCGCTGGCGTTCACCGCCACGCCCATCACGGCCGCGCTGGTGCCGTTGATGCCGCTCGGCAGGTCGACGGCGAGCACCGGCGCACCGTTGGCGTTGATCGCCGCGATCATCTCGCGCGCCTCGCCGTGGACGGGGCGGCTCAAGCCGGCGCCGAACAGGGCATCGATGATCAGGGCGGGCTTTCCGATCGCCTGCGGATTGAACGGGAGCACCGGATGCTTCCAGCCGCGCGCGGCCGAGGCCGCATCACCCTGGAGCTGGTCGCGCTCGCACATCAGAATCACCGAGACCTCGCGCCCCTGGGCGGCGAGCTCCGCGGCTGCGACAAAGCCGTCGCCGCCATTGTTGCCGGAACCGGCCACGATCAGGATCGGCCCCTCCTCCACCATCGCATTGGCGGCTTCGGCGACCGCCTGGCCGGCGCTCAGCATCAGCTTGAAGCCGGGCGTGCCGGCCGCGATGCTAAGCTGGTCGGCCCGCTGCATTTCAGCGTTGGTCAGAACTTCCATGCCACTTCCCTGGTACAAACGCCTCTACAACAGGCATCTTCCGTGCCGATCCCATGCACGCAACAGGTGCCTGCACACACATTGACCGTTTGCCTATTTCGTAGTCTTCGGTATTTTGGGCCGGTCGGCTCTACCTATCAGAGATGCTCGTTAAAAGGCTGATAACGCTCCAGTAACCAGGGGATTTGCAACTTGGCATAGACCCTGCTTTCGAGGAAGTCGCTTCGGTTCGTCGTGCTCACTGGCATTTTATGAGGGTGTGGCCGGCCGCCGCCGGGTTGGTCAGGCATCCCGTCGCCGCGAAGACAAGTTCGTGCGTGAGAAAAGCGCATCCTGACGAAGACGTTGCTATTTGATCGAAAGGCCGGGAGGCGCGCAGTGAAGAAAATCGAAGCCATCATCAAGCCATTCAAGCTCGACGAGGTGAAGGAAGCGCTTCAGGAAGTCGGCCTTCAAGGCATCACCGTGACAGAGGCCAAGGGTTTCGGCCGCCAGAAGGGTCATGCCGAGCTCTACCGCGGCGCAGAATACATCGTCGACTTCCTGCCGAAGGTGAAGATCGAGATCGTGATCGGCGACGATCTGGTCGAGCGCGCCATCGACGCAATCCGCCGCGCCGCGCAGACCGGGCGCATCGGCGACGGCAAGATTTTCGTCTCCAACATCGAAGAGGCGATCCGCATCCGGACCGGCGAATCCGGGCTGGACGCTATCTGAGCCCAGTGCTATCCCGCATTTTGCGACACTCTGACAAGAAATAAGGCTGCTTCGGCGGCCTGATTTCGTTTATGCGGTCGCGCAAAACTCGCCGAAAGCGAGAATAATTTTGCTCATCTGGAAACCGACCCGCAGAGCCAAAAGGGGTATGCATGAAGACCGCCAAAGACGTCCTGAAATCGATCAAGGACAACGACGTCAAATACGTCGACCTGCGCTTCACCGATCCGCGCGGCAAGTGGCAGCATGTGACGTTCGACGTCAGCATGATCGATGACGACATTTTCGCCGAAGGGACGATGTTCGACGGCTCCTCGATCGCCGGCTGGAAGGCGATCAACGAGTCCGACATGTGCCTGATGCCCGATCCGGTGACCGCGACGATCGACCCGTTCTTCGCCGAGACCACCATGGTCATCACCTGCGACGTGCTCGAGCCGACCACCGGCGAGCCCTACAACCGCGACCCCCGCGGCATCGCCAAGAAGGCCGAGGCCATGGTGAAGTCGATGGGCGTGGGCGACACCGTGTTTGTCGGCCCCGAAGCCGAGTTCTTCGTGTTCGACGACGTGCGCTTCTCCTCCAGCCCCTACAACACCGGCTTCAGGCTCGACTCCTCGGAACTGCCGACCAACACCGACACGGAATATGAGGGCGGCAACCTCGGCCACCGCATCCGCACCAAGAGCGGCTACTTTCCCGTCCCGCCGCAGGACTCCGTGCAGGACATGCGCTCGGAGATGCTCGGCGCCATGGCCAAGATGGGCGTCAAGGTCGAGAAGCATCATCACGAGGTCGCCTCCGCCCAGCACGAGCTCGGCATGAAGTTCGACACGCTGACGCTGATGGCCGACCATTTGCAGATCTACAAATACTGCATCCACCAGGTCGCGCACATCTACGGCAAGACCGCCACCTTCATGCCGAAGCCGGTCTATGGCGACAATGGCTCGGGCATGCACGTTCACCAGTCGATCTGGAAGGACGGCAAGCCGGTGTTCGCCGGCAACAAGTATGCCGACCTGTCGGAAACCTGCCTCCACTACATCGGCGGCATCATCCAGCATGCCAAGGCGATCAACGCCTTCACCAACCCGTCGACCAACTCCTACAAGCGCCTGGTCCCGGGCTATGAGGCCCCCGTGCTGCTCGCCTACTCCGCGCGCAACCGCTCGGCCTCCTGCCGCATCCCCTACACCGCTTCGCCGAAGGCCAAGCGTGTCGAGGTGCGCTTCCCCGATCCGCTCGCCAATCCCTATCTCGGCTTCGCCGCGATGCTGATGGCCGGCCTCGACGGCATCAAGAACAAGATCGATCCGGGTCCGGCGATGGACAAGGACCTCTACGACCTGCCGAAGGAAGAGCTGAAGCAGATCCCGACGGTGTGCGGCTCGCTTCGCGAGGCGCTCGAAAATCTCGACAAGGACCGCGCCTTCCTTAAAGCCGGCGGCGTATTCGACGACGACTTCATCGACAGCTACATCGAGCTGAAGATGACCGAAGTCGCCCGCTTCGACATGACCCCGCACCCGATCGAGTTCGACATGTACTATTCGGGCTGATTAGGCCCGACTGTACGCGACAAGCAAAAGGCGCTCCGCGAGGGGCGCCTTTTCGTTTGTGATCGCACGTTGCGGGAATCAGTGGGTCCGCAGGATACGAGTAGGGCCGCTTCGGCCGATTACCATGTTGCGGTAAAGGCCCGCTGGAGCTCGGCTGGAGCCGTCATGCCGCTCGCGATCAGCAGTTGAGCCAGAACGCGTGCCTTCTGGGGATTGAGGTCCTCGGACACGACGAACCCGTTCTTGTCGTCGTCGACTTCGACGTTTCGGGTCACGAAACCGGATCGAACCCGCGTGGAGCGCACGACCATGATGCCCTTCTTGGCCGCCGCTTCGAGCGCATCGAGCGCCGGCTTCGACGTATTCCCATCGCCGACACCGGCCAGCACGATGCCTTTGGCGCCGTGTGAAATGGCGTCCTCGATCGGGACGGCATCCATGTTGGCGTGCGAATATACGATCTCGACGCGGGGCAATTGCTCGCCTGCCGGGAGTTGATACGTCGTGCGCTTGAGACCGGCAGCCGGAGCCATGAAACGAATGCCACCGGCGGTGTCGACGTAGCCGACCGGGCCACCGTTGGCAGAAGCAAACGTCTCGATGCTCGTGGTGTTGGTCTTGGTGACCGAGCGAGCCCCCTCAATCTTGTCGTTCAACACGGCCATGACGCCACGCCCGCGGGACCGGGGATCGGAAGCCACCTGGACCGCTTCGTACAGATTGCCCGGACCATCTGCGCTGGCGGCCGAAGCTGGACGCATCGAGCCGACGACGACCACCGGCTTGTCGCCTCGGAGCACGTTGTCCAGAAAGAACGCGGTCTCCTCGAGCGTATCCGTGCCGTGGGTCACGACGACTCCGTCGGCTTCATTCTTGTCGAAGGCGTCCTGAATACGACGGGCCAGTCCAAACCAGACCTTGTCGTTCATGTCCTGGGATCCGATCGACGAAATCTGCTCGGCGTTCAACTTCGCCAGCTTGTCCAGGCCCGGCACCGACTGCACCAGTTGTTCGCCCGTGATCTGGCCGGATTTGTACGCACCCGTCGCACGTGGGTCGGCCTGACCGGCGATGGTCCCTCCCGTCGCAAGCACGAGAATGCGCGGCAGACTGGCAGTCGTCGCATCCTTGCCGGGCTCTGCGGCCTGCGCCGCCGGGCTGATGCCCCCAGACCAAAGCGCGACGGAAAGCAGTGGAACGGCGAGTATCGGTATCCGGCTTTGCCGGCGGCCTGCTGATTTGACGGCGTCCTTGGTCATCGAATTTTCCTCCCGCTTGCGTAGGCGTCAATATTCGATACGGCCAATCGGGCCGAAGATGGGCACGCAGGATGGGCAGGGCTTTTGCGAAGCCCATCATCTCGCCCCTTGCAAGGACGATGGGTTTCGCTCCGCCCATCCTACCGCTACGGCTTCGGCCTCGCTATTCGCATGCCACCTTCCCCGATCGTACCAAACGTGCCGGCGATGATCTCCGGCGTCGGCAGCATGCCGCCGAGCGACCAGTGCGCCGGCTCCTGCTCCTCGATCCTGACCCAGACGTTGCGGCGGAAATCCGGATTGCCCTGCCCCTCGACCTCGACCATCAGGTCGGTGACGCGCTCGAGCAGCGTCTTCTTCTGGGCGGCATCCAGGATGCCGCGGACGGTGGAAATGGTGACGTAAGGCATGTTTCTCTCCAATCATGTCGGGTGGCGACGGCTGGAGATTGCACCGGACATGTTCGAGAAGGCAGTGGCGGATAAGACAGAGATCGGGCAATTTCCGCCATACCCGCCCGCGTCCATCGGGGTATGATCGCCGCACCTGCCCGGAGATGTCATGAAACTCGCAATTTTGGCGCTCGAAGGCTGCATGCATTCCGCCGTCGTCGGGATCGCGGACGTCCTGTCGCTCGCCAACCACGTCATGCAGCAAAGCGGTACAAAGTCCCACTTCACCTGGCAGACGCTTTCGCTGGACGGAAGGGCCGTGCGCGCGGGCGGCGGACAGCTGCTTGCCGTCGACGGGGCGATCGGCAAGCGCGGTGGCTGCGATGCGATTATCGTCCCCGGCAGCCTCGTCGATCACGTCACGGCCGACCGCCTGCAGCCGCAATATGCCCGCGCCGGCGTCTGGCTCCGGCAACAGCATGCGAACGGCCGGCTTATCGGCGCGTTTTGCAGCGGCGTCTTCCTGCTTGCCGGCGCCGGCCTGCTGGACAATCGCCGCGCCACCATCACCTGGTGGCTGCAAAGCGAGCTTCGGCAACGACATCCCACGGTCGATCTCGCCGCAGACGCAGTCATCACCACGGTCGACCGCATCGTTTGCGCGGCCGGACCGATGTCATGGATCGACCTCCTGCTCAGGCTGATCGAACTGGTCGAGGGCAAGGAGGTTGCAAAACTGTGCGCGGACTATGTCGTCATCGACACCGCGCAGCGTAGCCAATCGATCTTCATGCCCGTCGGCTACCTGCTCTCACAGGACCCGATGCTGACCAAGGCAGACCTGCTCGTCCGCCGCACCGGCAAGAGCCCGATGACGGTGAAGCGCCTTGCGGGTGCGCTGGGATTGAGCGAGCGCACCTTGAACCGGAAATTTCAGGAGCTCACGCACGAGCCGCCGCGGGCCTTCATCATGCGTCGCCGCGTCGAGCACGCGCGCACGCTGCTTGAGACGACGATGCAGCCGATCAAGACGATCGCACGCACGACCGGCTACGAGGACGAAAGCAGCTTTCGCAAGGCATTCCGCAAACTGACATTAATGTCACCGCAGGCCTATCGCGCCAAGAATACGATGCGAGCCGCTTAGCTGAGACGGCGGGCCTAGTCGTTGATCACAATGACGACGGGTTTCGCAAGAACTCAACCCCAAGAACTCAACCCATGGTGCGAGAGAAATCACGTTGTCTCACGCCGCGGCATCAAGTGATCGAACAGGCCGGTTGGCAGCGGAAACACGACGGTCGACGACCGCTCGCCCGCGATGTCGTGCAGAGCCGCGAAGTAACGTAGCTGCATCGCCTGCGGCTCCTGCGCGAGAATCCGGCCGGCCTCGACCAGCTTTTCGGCGGCCTGCTGTTCGCCCATCGCGTTGATCACCTTCGCGCGCCGCAACCGTTCCGCCTCGGCCTGCTTGGCGATCGCGCGCACCATGGTTTCGTTGAGATCGACGTCCTTGATCTCGATTCCGGTGACCTTGATGCCCCAGACGTCGGTCTGCTTGTCGAGGATCTCCTGGATATCGGCGTTCAAGCGGTCGCGTTCGGCGAGCATCTCGTCGAGTTCATGCTTGCCAAGCACCGAGCGCAGCGTGGTCTGGGCGAGCTGACTGGTCGCGGCCATGTAGTCGCCGACCTTGATGATGGCGCGCTCGGGATCGACGATGCGGAAGTAGAGAACGGCATTGACCTTGACCGAGACGTTGTCGCGCGAAATCACATCCTGGGGCGGCACGACCTGCACCATCACCCTGAGATCGACCTTGACGAGCTGCTGCACGACCGGAATGAGGATGATGAGGCCCGGCCCCTTCACCCCGGTGAAGCGGCCGAGCGTGAAGATGACGCCTCGCTCGTATTCCCTGAGGATGCGAACGGCCTGGGTGAGAAACAGGACGACGATCAGCGCAAGCACTGCGTAAATCGAATATTCAATCATCAGAGTGGACCTCCCTCGCCGCTCACAGCGGTCGGACGCCGAACCACCAGCGTCAAGTCGACGATATTGGCGACCTCGACCCTCTCGCCGGGCTTGAAGGTGTCGGCGCCGCGCGCTTGCCAGCGTTCACCATGCGTAAAGACGTGCCCCTCGTTCTCGTTCCAGTCGAGGACCTCGGCGGCCAAGCCTCGCATGGCTTGCGCGCCGACCCGTGGCGGACCGCGGCGGGCGCGCCGAAGCGCGCCGAGCACGACCAGGACGAAACCGGTGAACATCGCCGCGACGATTGCGATGACCGACCACGACAGCCGGTAGCCCGGCGCTTCGACCCTGACCAGCATGATGGCGCCCAGCACAAAGGCGACGACACCTCCAAGGCCGATCACGACGGTCGGATTGAACGCCTCGATGGCGAGGAGCGCGATCCCGACCAGCATCAAGCCAAGTCCGGCATAATTGATCGGCAGCAGGTTGAGGGCGTAGAGGCCGAGCAGCAGGCAGATCGTCCCGACCACTCCCGGTGCGACTGCACCGGGGGACATGAACTCGAAGATCAGGCCGTAGATACCGACCATCAGGAGGATGAACGAGACGTTGGGATCGGTGATGACCGCCAGGAATCGGGAGGTCCACCCGGGATCGACGGTTTCGATGACCGCGTTCTGCGTTGCCAGGCGTTGCGTCTTGCCGCCCCCGACCTCGACGACGCGACCATCGATTTGGTTGAGCAATTCGGCCGCATCGCGCGCAACGAGGTCGATGGCGTGCGCCTGCAACGCGCCGTTGGCGGACAGGGTGGCGGCTTCACGGACCGCCTTCTCGGCCCAATCGGCATTGCGGCCGCGCAGTTCGGCGAGGCTGCGGATAAAGGCGATGGCATCGTTCGTCGCCTTTGCCGTCATCGCGTCCTTCGGCTCATCCTTCTTGTCTTTGCTGTCCTTATCGGGTGTGCCGCTCGGCAGGCCCGGAAGCGGACCGCCAATCTGCACCGGCGTCGCGGCGCCGATATTTGTGCCTGGCGCCATCGCCGCGATATGGGTCGCATAGAGGATATACGTCCCGGCGCTCGCCGCATGAGCCCCTGCCGGCGCGACGTAGCCGACGACGGGAACGGGCGAGCCGAGCACATCCGCGATGATCTCGCGCATGCTGGAGTTGAGACCGCCGGGCGTATTCATTCTCAGAATCACGATCTCGGCGTGTCGTTCGCCTGCCTTGACCAACGCCTCCTTCACGTAGCTCGCCGACGCCGGGCCAATGGCCCCATCGATCGTAACGGTGAGTGCAAGACGGCGATTCTCCTCCGCTGAGCCGGGACGGAGACAGGAAAGAAAAGCGACGATGCCGATCGCCGCAACGAGGGCCGCCTTCATGGTCTGCACGGCAAGGGCTCCCTTGCCGAAGATATGGTGTTCCGTTTCGGAACCTCAATGCCCCGGATCGGGATGAGGGATCACGCGCGTCGTTGTGCAGCGCAATGGCAGTGCGATGGTGCAGGTCGGTCGAAAGGCTTTTGCTGCCTGCGGTGCAGTCGCGCGGTTCATGAAGCCCGCTCGAGATCCGACTTGAGTGCAACCAGGAAGCGCGCGGCTTCGCCGCCCGTCACAACACGATGGTCGAAGGTGAGCGACAACGGCAAAAGGTGCCTGACCGCGAGCTGGCCCCGATGCGCGACCGCTCGTTCCGAGATTCGGCCTGCACCTACGATTGCCGCCTGCGGCGGCACGATGATCAGATTGGCAAACCGGCCTCCGATCATTCCGAAATTCGACAGCGTGATCGTGGCGCCGCGCAGTTCTTCCGAAGGTATTGCGCGCGCGATGGCGTCCGCCCGCAGACGATCGAGGCCGGCCCGCAAGTCGGATACCTCGCGCGCGGCAACATTGCGCAGCACGGGAACAATCAGGCCACCCTCGGTATCGACGGCGATGCCGAGATCGACGCGGTCGATCAGCCGCCGTTCTCCCGTACCTGAATTGTACCAGGCATTGAGCGCGGGGGCGGATTTGCAGGCGGCAGCGATCGCCCGCGCGAGGCGGATCGTCACGTCCTCGCCCTGCCGCCAATCGTCGATGTCGGCTTCGTCGGTGACAGTGGCGGGGACGATCTCGGCATGGGATGCCGCCATGCGTTGCGCCATCGCGCGCCGCATCCCGCGCAGCGGCTCGGCAGGTCCCGTGTCGGACGTGCCCTTCGCAGCCCGCTCGACATCGGCCCGCGTAATGGTACCGCCGGGACCAGTGCCCTCGACGAGCTCGAGCGCGACGCCGAGCTTTTGCGCCAGCGCGCGTACCGCGGGGAACACCTGCGGTCCGGCCGGTTGTGCAGTAGCGATCGTTGCCGCCCGCGCGGCCTCGTCGCCGCCGAGCTCGCCAACGATGGTGCCCGTGTCCTGTTCGGCGCCCTCGGCAAATTCGACGAGCGGCATGCCGACCTTCACGATATCGCCCTTGGTGCCAAACACGCGCGCGATGCGCCCGCTCGACGGCGACGGGATCTCGACGACCGCTTTGTCGGTCTCGACGGAAAGGAGCGGCTGATCGGTGACGACGTGATCGCCTTCGCCGACATACCAGCTAACGATCTCCGCCTCCTCAAGCCCCTCTCCAAGATCCGGGAGCGTGAACTGGTGCATGGGCCAAAGATTCCATTGCAATCTAGCTGAACTGGCAGACCTTGCGGGCGGCGGTCACGATGCGTTCGACCGAAGGCATATAATATTGCTCGAGGCGTGCCATGGGGACGATCGTGTCGTAGCCGGTGACGCGGGTGACAGGCGCAAGCAGCGACGACAAGCGGCGTTCGGCGATCGTCGCGGCGATCTCGGCGCCAAATCCGCCGGTGCGCGCCGCCTCGTGCACGATCACGCAGCGGCCGGTCTTTGCGACCGAACCGAGCACGGTGTCTTCATCATAGGGTTTTAACGTCGCGAGATCGATGACCTCGGCGGCGATCCCCTCAGTCGACAGTGCGTCGGCCGCAGCCATGGTCTCCTTGAGCATGGCGCCCCAGCTGATCAGCGTGAGGTCGCGCCCCTCCCTCAGGACAAAGGCGACATCCAGCGGCAAGGCTTCGCCATTATCCTCGACCTCGCCCTTGGCCGCGCGGTAGAGGCGCGTCGGCTCCAGAAACACCACGGGATCGGGGTCGCGGATGGCGGCAAGCAGAAGTCCATAGGCGCGTTCCGGCGACGACGGCATGACGACGCGCAAGCCGGGAATATGGGCGAGCATCGCCTCGGTGCTTTCGGAATGATGCTCGGGCGCGCGGATGCCGGCCCCGTGCGGCGTGCGCAGTACCATTGGACAGGTGAGCCGTCCCTGGGTCCGGTTGCGCAATCGCGACGCATGGTTCACCAACTGGTCGAGGCAGGGGTAAATGAACCCCATGAACTGGATCTCGCCCACGGGCTTCAGCCCCTGCGCAGCCATGCCGACGCAGAGCCCGCTGATCAGCAGCTCGGCCAGCGGCGTGTCAAGGACGCGCTCTGCGCCAAAACGCTTCTGCAGGCCTGCGGTCGCGCGGAAGACGCCGCCATTGACGCCGACATCTTCGCCAAGCACGACAACGTCAGGATCATCCTGCATCGCGCGAGCGAGCGCCAGATTGATGGCTTCCACCAACGTTGCCTCAGCCATCGTGGTCTCCCGCGAGTTCGCGGCGTTGCGCGGCATAGACCTTGGGCAGATCTGCATAGAGGTGATCGAACATGGTCTCCGGCCGGCGCGGTGCTGTTGCCAGATAGCGTCCGGCGGCCGCCTCGACACGCTCATGGCATTCGGCCGCGAGCTGCTCCTCATCCCCTTTGCTCCATATTTTCTGGGCGACGAGATAGGCCCGCAGCCGCGCGATCGGCTCCTCTTTCCAACGCGCCTGGACTTCCTCGGCCGAACGGTAGCGTGCCGCGTCGTCGGAGGTCGTATGGTCGCCGAGCCGGTAGGTAACCGCCTCGATGAAGCGGGGGCTGTTGGCGTCACGGGCGGCGGCAATGGCCTCTTCAGCCGCGGCGCGCACCGCCACAACGTCATTCCCGTCGACCTGCTCACCGGTGAAGCCTGCGGCGATCGCCTTTTGTGCCAGCGTTTCGCAAGCCGTCTGCAGACGTAGCGGCACCGAGATGGCCCATTGATTGTTGGTCACCACAAAAACGACCGGCAATTTGTGCACGCCGGCAAAGTTCATCGCTTCGTAGACGTCGCCTTTCGAAGTGGCGCCATCGCCGAACAAGCAGACGGCGACGCGCGATTGCTTGCGCAGCTTGAGGGCGTAGGCGACACCGGCAGCATGCGGCGCCTGGGAGCCGACCGGAACGCAAAATGGGAAATCGTGAACCGGTCCTGAAAACTGATTGCCGCGCTCGTCGCCGCCCCAGAACAGGAGAATCTCCTCCAGTTTGACGCCACGCCAGAGCAGCGCACCATTGTCGCGATAGGACGGCAACAACACGTCCTCCTCCCGCATCGCACTGGCTATCCCGACCGATACCGCCTCCTGGCCGAGCGAAACGGCATAAGTCCCAAGCCGGCCAGTGCGCTGCAACGCAACAGCCTTTCGATCGAACAGGCGCAACAACACCATCGACCGGTAAAGCGTGACCAGAAGCTTGGCGTCGGAGGCGAAGGCAGGCAGCGGCCGCTGGATCGAGCCGTCCGGCGCGAGGTAATTGCGACGACGTACCTCGAAGCGCGCGATGACGGGAAGGTCCTGATTTACCCTTCGGCTGGCCACGCTCTCACTCCCGGAGCGATTGTGCCTTCTACAAGTCAGTCAGGTGGTGATTGTGCCGACGCGATGCAATACCACCGGAGGATTAGCTCCAGCGCGCCTGATCGCGCTGCACCGCCACTTTGGTGGCGATCGATCCATACGATCATGGAAACGAGGTCGTAATGGAGGTATAGGAGACCATGGCAAGTGGTCAGGTTGTGCTGGTGACAACTGAACCTTTGGGGGGCGGCGCGCCCGTCCGCTCGGTTTTCTTTGTGGCCGAAGAAGATCCGGCAAGGGCCACCGCGATCATCGCAGCCATGATGGCCCCGAATGAGCGGGTCGAAGCATATGGACCGCTTCCGGAAGTCGCCGTTAAAGCGCTCGGACTAAGACCCGGCGACTTCACGCACGGCTGACGCGCAGTCAACCGCCAGGGATCGCAGCCTCAAGAGCGGTTCGAACGATCGCTCACGATCCCGCCTGCTCATCAAACGGGGCACGCCTTCCCCGCCGCACGATGCGCGCTACGCCGTCGCCCGCTGCCGTGCCAAGAGCGCCTCGCCGAAGGCCTGAAAAATCTTGCGATTGATCGGATTGCGCTGTGGGTCGTACTCGGCGTGCCATTGCACGCCGAGCGCGAAGGTCGGAGCCTCCGCGATGCGGATCGCCTCGATGGTGCCGTCCTCGGCGATGCCTTCGATCAGCACGCGCTTGCCGGGATCGAGGATGCCCTGGCCGTGCAGCGAATTGACCCGGATCCTCTCGCAGCCGAGCAGCTTTGCAAAAGCCCCGCCCGGCGTGAGATCGACCTCGTGGCGGTCAGCGAAAATCACGGTCGGGTCGGGGTGGATCTCGCCGTTCTCCAGCCGCGGCATCCGATGGTTCATGCGGCCCGGTATTTCGCGGATTTCGGGGTGCAGCGAGCCGCCGAAGGCGACGTTCATCTCCTGGAGGCCCCGGCAGATGCCGAACAGCGGGATGCCGCGGGCGACGCAGGCGACCGAGAGCGCCAGCGCGACCTCGTCGCGGTGAATGTCGTAGGGTTCGTGCTTCTCGCAGGGGTCGACGTTGAAGCGGGTCGGGTGCACGTTGGCGCGGGCGCCGGTAAGGACGATGCCGTCAACGGCATCGAGCAGCGCCGCGATATCGGTGATGTCAGGCGAGCCCGCGAACATCACCGGCAAGCCGCCGGAGACCTCGGCCACGGCGCGCAGGTTCCGCTCGCCGACCATCTGGACCTGAAATCGATTCTCAACGCGATGGGCATTCCCGATCACGCCGACGACCGGCTTTCTCATCTCCCGTTCCGACCTCCCGCCGAAGAAGATTCTACAAACATGCCCTTCCGATGGAACAAATTCAACCGAAGGGATTGCGGGACGGCAATGCTATTTCGCGCAAATTCCTGCCCCAAGGGCCGGTGTGGCACCCCGGGCGCCAGCGGCGTTGGCCCAGCGGCTTGGACGAGGGTCGCGCGCGCAAGCCCCGGCCGAGGCCGCGGACGCCTCAAACCGGCGCGCGCCCCGGCTTGATCCCAGGTGAAATTTCGCGAAAGAGTGCCCTGCCCGCCCGGGCCCGCGAAAAGGAAACGACGTGATGCCTCCCGCAGATGAACGATCCCGGACCCGCACCGATCTGGCCTGGGCGATTTCGGTCGGCGGCATCGGCGTGGTGATGTTCGCCGCCCTGCTTGTCTTCACCTGGTATTTTGCCGCCACCCTGCTCCTGCTCTTCGCCGGCATGCTGTTCGGCGTCGCCCTCAACGCGCTGACCAATGCGCTCGGCCACCGCGTTCACCTGCCGCATTCCCTACGGCTCGCCATCGTCTGCGTCGCGCTGGCGCTGATGCTGGCGGGCGTCGGCTATCTCGGCGGCGCCACCATCGCCGAGCAGGCCTCGCTGCTCAGCAAGACCATCAAGTCACAGATCACCAACCTGAAGTCCTTCCTCGATAACCACGGCATCGACACCAGCTTCTTCGATCTCGGCAATGCCGCGCCGGCCGCCTCCACCGACGCGGGATCGACGCCCTCGCCAAGCCCGGCCTCGCACGGCCAATTGCCGGGCGCCGGCGCGCTCGCCTCCAGCGGCGGGGCGATCGTGAGCCAGACCTTCAAGCTGCTGCTCGGCACCATCAGCGCCGTCGGCAACGTCTTCATCGTGTTGTTCCTGGGTCTCGCCTTTGCCGCCCAGCCCAGCATCTATCACGACGGCCTGCTGTTCCTCGCGCCGGCCAGGCATCGCACGCGGGTCACGCTCATCATCGACCGCATCGGCGAGACGCTGGAGCGCTGGCTGATCGCGCAAATCATCGTCATGCTCGCGGTCGGCGCGGTGACCTGGATCGGGCTCGCCATCATCGGCATCCCCGGCTCGTTCATCCTCGGGATCCAGGCCGGGCTCCTCGCCTTCATCCCGACCGTCGGCGCCATCATCGCCGGGGTTGTCGTGGTGCTGGCGAGCCTCGCGTCGGGCTGGGTCGCGGCGTTATCCGCCTTGGTCCTGTTCCTCGGCGTTCACGCGATGGAGAGCTATGTGCTGACGCCGCTGCTCCAGCGCCAGGCGCTGGACATTCCGCCGGCCACGCTGTTCGCGTTCCAGATCCTGCTCGGCGTTGTGTTTGGAATCTGGGGCCTGGCGCTGGCGCTGCCGTTGGTCGCCATCGCCAAGGTCATGATCGACCACTTCAAGACGTATGAGACGACGTTCCGGGCCGAAGCCGCCTGACAGCTCAGCTCGTCAGCACGGTCTCGGTGTGCTCGACCTCGGGGGGCGCGGCAAAATACTGGCCGACGAGACCGCGCCATTCGGCAAAATTCTCCGAGCCGCGGAAATCGACGGTATGGTTTTCCAGCGTCGCCCACTTCACCATCAGCCGGTAGCGTTGTGGCTTCTCGATCGATTTGTGCAGCTCGAAACCGTGAAAGCCCTTGGAGCGGCCGAAGGCCGCCTTGGCCGCGGCGACGGCCGCCTCGAAGTCCTTCTCGCTGCCCGGCTTGACGTCGATTTGCGCGATTTCGGTGATCATCGGTTTCCACCCTTTTTGTTCAATGGGCGTGTCTACCGCAGCCGGGGACAAAGAAAAAGGCGCCGGTACGGCGCCCTGATCAGCTGAAAATGCGGCGCTCTCAGGCGAGCAACAGAACCGTGCCCGCGACGATGAGCGCACAACCGACGAACCATGCGAGCGGCCAGTAACTGCGACTCTGCGTGTAGCGTCCCTGCGCGCGGCGCTCGCTGATCAGCGCAGTCTCGTATTCATCCGCGGTCGAGAACAGACAGGCGAAGCCGCCGCGTGCCGAGGCCGCAGCGGCTTCGAGCGAGGTCAGGGCAGCCTGCGGGGTCTGTCGACGGATCGATTCCATGACCGCAATGGTAGGGATCGAATGGTAAACAGGGGCTTACCGCAGGCTTCTTCGCCCTCAAGCCGTGGCCGGACGCACCTGCGGCACACCAAGCCGCGCCGCGCTCTGGCGACGCCAGTTCTCCAGCGACAGCGGCAGCTCCTCCGCCGCCTCGACGCGGTTGCGACCGCCGCGCTTGGCTTGGTAGAGCGCGGTATCGGCCGAGGCCAGCAGCACCTCGAGCTCGGTGCCGGCCGGACCGCCGGCCACGCCGATGCTAACGGTGGTGTCGACCGGGCCTTCATCGACCACGACGCCGGAGGTCTCGAACGCCTCGCGCACGCGCTCGGCAACCAGCACGCCCTCCTCGAGTGAACAGGGCAAGAGGGCTGCGAACTCCTCGCCGCCGATGCGGCCCGACATGTCGGTGAGGCGCAGATTGCTGACGACAACGGTCGAGAACAGTTTCAGCATCTCGTCGCCGGCGGGATGACCGAAGCGGTCGTTGATCGACTTGAAGTGATCGATGTCGAAAATCATCACGGTCACCGGCCGCCCGGCCTTGGCCTCGCGCTCGATCACCCGCGCGCAGGCCTCCGAGAAGCCGCGGCGGTTGAGCATGCCGGTCAGGGGGTCCGTGGACGCGGCAGTCCGGTGCGCGGTGACGGTGCGCTCCGATACCAGCATGAAGATCACGAACACGGTGCCGACGGCATAGAGCACGAGCTCGACCGCGAACACGGTGACCCAGATGCTGCCGGAGAAGCCGGCATCGTTCGGGCGCAAGAAGCTGCCGAGCAGGATCGGCAGCATCAACACGCAGCCGTGCATCACCGGCACGACGAAGGCCGGCCAGCGCCGTTGCAGGCTCTTGCGCCGTTCGACCCAGAGCTCGCTCGCGGTCAACGCCGCGTAAACGGAGACGATGCCGGCGCCGATGACCATGCGCAGCATGGACGCCGCGGGATCGAGCAGCGTCACGGCCGCGACCCAGCCAAGCGCGCCGAGCACGAGGCCGGGCCAGTTCGGCTTGCGGCCGTGGAAGACGCGCGCCGCATTCCACACCATGCCGCAGGCGACGAAGCCGACCGCGTTCAGCGCGAGATAAAGATGCGGCCCCAGATTGTCGCCGGCCGCGGTCCATAGCGCGACGGAGGCCGCACCGAGAAGATAGGCGGTGCCCCACCATTTCAGCGCGGGACTGTTCTCCTGCCTGCCGAAAAACACCATCATGGCGCCGAGCAATGCGGCGATCATGGTGGCCACCAAATAGAGCGTGATGCTATCGAGCGACATCATGTCGGCCCCCTCTTAAACATAGCAGTTACGCGATCGGCCCAGCCGATTTGCGCGCCCTTCCAAATGCGACGCTATGTCTCGCGAGTTCCATTCAGGTTTTCATGCAAGGCCAAGTTTTCGGGAAACACGTCATCAATTTGCATACAAACGAAAAACAAAAAGGGCGCTGAAATCAGCGCCCTTTTTCATTTCATTGAAGCCGCTTTTGCGGCGAATGTTACCGAAGCGATTAACGCTTGGAGAACTGGAACGACCTGCGCGCCTTGGCCTTGCCGTACTTCTTGCGCTCGACCACGCGGGAGTCGCGGGTGAGGAAGCCGCCCTTCTTGAGCACGGTGCGCAGCTCCGGCTCGAAATAGGTGAGCGCCTTGGAGATGCCGTGACGCACGGCACCGGCCTGGCCCGACAGGCCGCCGCCGGCGACGGTGCAGATCACGTCGTACTGGCCGGCACGCGCGGCCACGACGAACGGCTGCTCGATCATCATGCGCAGCACGGGACGGGCGAAATAGACCTCGACCTCGCGCGCGTTGACCATGACCTTGCCGGCGCCCGGCTTGATCCAGACGCGGGCGACCGCGTCCTTGCGCTTGCCGGTGGCATAGGCGCGGTTGAACTTGTCGACCTTCTTCTCATGCTTGGGCGCGTCGGGCGCCGGCGTCTTGAGCTGCGAGAGCTGGTCGAGCGACTGAATGGATTCGGCCATGATTATGCGGCCCTCGTGTTCTTGCGGTTCAACTTGGCGATGTCGATCTTCTCGGGCGTCTGCGCCTCGTGCGGATGATCGGCCCCGCCATAGACGCGGAGATTGCCCATCTGGACGCGACCGAGCGGACCACGCGGGATCATGCGCTCGACGGCCTTCTCGAGCACGCGCTCGGGATGCTTGCCCTCGAGGATCTGGCGCGCGGTGCGCTCCTTGATGTGGCCGACATAGCCAGTGTGCTTGTAGTAGGTCTTCTGCTCGCGCTTGCGACCGGTAAGGACCGCATGCTGGGCATTGATGATGATGACGTTGTCGCCGCAATCAACGTGCGGCGTGTAGGTCGGGAGATGCTTGCCGCGCAGGCGCATGGCGACGATGGTGGCGAGACGGCCGACGACCAGACCCTTGGCGTCGATCAGCACCCACTTCTTCGTCACCTCAGCCGGCTTTGCCGAAAAGGTTTTCATGTCAGAGTTTCCGTGGACGGGGAGGCATCGGCGCGAACACCGCGCCGGACTGCGTGGCTTTCTAGAGAAGTGACGCGCGACGGTCAATGCTCAGCGGCATAAATTACCTTAGCAAAATCAGTAGCTTAAAAATATGGTGCTATACTACCTGCAAAAAGCTCAAACATTTGGAATGGAATAGGTCGATGTGACATGGGCAATCGGATCGGGCGACGTGCCGGACAACAGGTTCACCTCGCCCACCGCCAAGCGCTTGCCGAGCTTCAAAAGCCGCGCTTCCGCCAGCACGTCCTGCCCGGGCTGGCCCTTGCGCAGGAAGTTGATGTTGAGATTGGTGGTGACCGCGAGCCCGATCGGCCCGATCGCCGACAGCAGCACCACGTACATCGCGAAATCGGCGAGCGCCATCAGCGTCGGACCCGAGACGGTTCCGCCGGGCCGCAGCATCTTTTCGCCGTAGCGCTGGCGCAGCAGGCAGGTCTGGCCGTCCGCGCTCTCGATCATGATGTCGTCGCCACTGAAGGCCTGGGGAAACTCGTGGCGGAGAAACTGTTCGAGCTCCGCCACGCTCATTTTCGCTAACGCCATGCTACGCCTCGCCCCTCGCTTCACGTCCCCTGTTACATTAAGTTATCTGCGTCATCCAATTGTAAGAATCCAACCGGAAACGCTTCAATGTCCGCCCAGGCCGCCCGCGCCCCCTCCCCGCAACCGCCGATCCTGCTGCGCGAAACGGTCGGCAGCATCGCGGTCCTGACGCTCAACCGGCCGGCCGCGCGCAATAGCCTTTCGGAAGCGATGATCGCAAGCCTGCATGCCGAGCTCAACGCCATCAAGGACGACAAGGCCGTCCGCGGCGTGGTGATCGCGGCCAATGGTCCTGCTTTCTCGGCCGGCCACGACATGAAGGAGCTGACCGCGCGCCGCACCGATCCCGACCGCGGCCGGGCCTATTTCGCAGAGCTCATGAACGCCTGTAGCGCGATGATGCAGGCGATCGTGCGTCTGCCGAAGCCGGTAGTGGCGTCCGTCCAGGGCATCGCGACGGCGGCCGGCTGCCAGCTCGTGGCGAGCTGCGATCTCGCGATCGCCTCGGAAGCTGCGAGCTTCGCGACGCCCGGCGTCGACATCGGCCTGTTCTGCTCGACGCCGATGGTGGCGCTGTCGCGCAACGTGCCCCGGAAGCACGCGATGGAGATGCTGCTGACGGGCGAGCCGATTCCGGCTGCCCGTGCCCGCGAGATCGGCCTCGTCAATCGCGTCGTGGCCGCCGGCACCGAGCGCGACGCTGCGATTGCGCTGGCCGAACAGGTCGCGCTGAAATCGGCCTACACCGTCAAGCTCGGCAAGGAGGCGTTCTACCGCCAGGCCGAAATGAGCCTTGCCGAGGCCTATCGCTATGCGGCAGAGGTGATGACCGAGAACATGATGGCGCGCGATGCCGAGGAAGGCATCGGTGCCTTCATCGAGAAGCGCGTGCCGACATGGCGGGATGAGTAGCCACATCTCTCACACCGTCATTCCGGGGCGACGCGAAGCATCGAACCCGGAATCTCGAGATTCCGGGGCGGCTCTTCGAGCCGCCCCGGAATGACGAATGAAGGATCACATGAACCACGACGCCTATCATGATGACTACATCCGCGGCATCCTCAACAGCGTGAAGTCGATCGCGATGGTCGGCGCCTCGCCGGTCAATGTGCGGCCGAGCTATTTTGCGTTCAAATATCTGGCGCAGCGCGGCTACGATATGATCCCGGTCAATCCCGGCCATGTCGGCAAGGAGCTGCTCGGCAAACCCTTCGTCGCCTCGCTCTCCGACATCGGCCGTCCCGTCGACATGATCGACATCTTCCGCAACTCCAGTCACATCATGCCCGTGGTCGAGGAGGCACTGACGCTCGATCCGCTGCCAAAGGTGATCTGGATGCAACTCGGCGCACGCGACGATGCGGCGGCGGAAAAGGCCGAAGCTGTTGGCATCAAGGTGGTGATGAACCGCTGCCCCAAGATCGAATATGGCCGGCTGTCCTCGGAAATCTCCTGGATGGGCGTCAATTCGCGCACGCTGAGTTCCAAGCGCCCGCCGGCACCGACGCAGGGCATGCGGCTATCCCTCAATCGGATGAGTGTCGGCGGTGGCGAAACCGCGGCGTCAGATCGCGCCGCCAAAAACAAGACCGAGCAAAGCTGACGCAATTGCGAAGGATCCACTTCGCGAACGCGACGATGCGTAGCGCGATCATTCCCTGTGAAGCCGCGCCTTGACGGCAGCCGCGGCGCCGACCAGCATGCCGCGCGATTTCAGAACACAAGAACAGGACGCCCTCAATGAGCGATCGCCTTCCGGGATTTTCGACCCTCGCCGTGCATGCCGGTGCACAGCCCGATCCCACCACCGGTGCGCGCGCGACTCCGATTTATCAAACGACGTCTTTCGTCTTCAATGACGCCGACCACGCCGCCTCGCTGTTCGGCCTGCAGGCATTCGGCAACATCTATACCCGCATTGGAAATCCCACCAACGCGGTGCTGGAAGAGCGCGTCGCGGCGCTCGAGGGCGGCACGGCTGCGCTCGCGGTCGCCTCGGGACATGCGGCCCAGGTCGTGGTGCTGCAGCAATTGCTCCAGCCCGGCGACGAATTCATCGCCGCGCGAAAACTCTATGGCGGCTCGATCAACCAGTTCACGCACGCGTTCAAGAGCTTCGGCTGGAACGTGGTGTGGGCCGATCCGGATGACATCGCAAGCTTCGAGCGCGCGGTGACGCCGCGCACGAAAGCCATCTTCATCGAGTCCATCGCCAATCCCGGCGGCAGCATCACCGACATCGAGGCGATCTCGACGGTGGCCCGCAAGGCGGGCGTACCCCTGATCGTCGACAACACGCTGGCCTCGCCCTATCTGATCCGCCCGATCGATCACGGCGCCGACATCGTCGTGCACTCGCTGACGAAATTTCTGGGCGGCCATGGCAATTCGCTCGGCGGCATCATCGTCGATGCCGGCACCTTCGACTGGTCGACGGGGGGCAAATATCCGATGCTGTCCGAGCCGCGGCCCGAATATCACGGCATCAAGCTCCAGGAGACGTTTGGCAATTTCGCCTTCGCGATCGCCTGCCGCGTGCTCGGCCTGCGCGACCTCGGGCCGGCGCTGTCGCCGTTCAATGCTTTCATGATCCTGACCGGCATCGAGACGCTGCCGCTGCGCATGCAGAAGCACTGCGACAATGCCAAGGCGATCGCCGAATTCCTCGCCGGTCATCCGGCCGTGACTTCGGTGAGCTATGCGGGCCTTGCCAGCGACAAGTACAACCAGCTCGCGCGCAAATACGCGCCGAAGGGCGCTGGCGCCGTGTTCACCTTCAGCCTGAAGGGCGGCTACGATGCCGGCGTCAGCCTGGTGTCGAACCTGAAGCTGTTCTCGCACCTTGCCAATGTCGGCGACACCCGCTCGCTCGTCATCCACCCGGCCTCGACCACGCACAGCCAGCTCGACGACGCCGCCAAGGTCAAGTCCGGCGCCGGCCCCGACGTGGTGCGGCTCTCGATCGGCATCGAGGACAAGGAAGATCTGATCGCGGATCTGGAGCAGGCGCTGGGGGCGTAGTCGCCGTCATCGCCGTCGTTCCGGGATGGTCCGCAGGACCGAACCCGGAATGACGGGCTTCGGTTAACAGTCATTAACCATATCTAACCATATCTGCCGCATACATCGCCTTTGGATCACTCCTCTTGATTCGGAGCCGACGATGCTGCGCTGGATGGTGCCTGCCCTTGCGGCGATGCTGACGGTGTCAGGCGCCCTCGCCGCCGATCTCCCGGCGACGGCCAAGCGACGCGCCGCCGCACCGCCGCCGGAGCGGAAGGTCTATGTCGAGACCGATCCGGATGCGCTGATCTCGCCGGCCTATGGCATCGGCAGCTACATCCGCAATCTGCCGGGCACGCCGCTCCTGCCCGGCTCCCACACGCTGCCGGGCTATTACGGCCGCCCCTGGGACTACGACTATCAGGGCTCGTATTACGGCGGGAAGCAGGTCGACTACTTCTGGCGGCTGCCCTACTCGTGCGGCATCTACGGCTATTGCTGATCAGCCGGGCTGATGATGATCAGCCGACCTGACCGGCCGGAACTGCCCGAGGCTGCGCTTGCGCAGATTGCCGTGAGGCCAGTCGCTCCGCCTGCATCACCGCGAGCGTCAACACGAGGATCGCAACAGCCTGGTGCGCGAGCGCCAATCCAATCGGCACCTGGTTGAGCAGCGTGAGGATACCGAGCACCGCCTGCAGGCTCACCGCCGCAAACAGCCACAGCGCGCCGCTCGCCGCTGAACCTGCGCGCGACCGCACGGCGTCGAGCGCGTGCAGCGCGGCCAGCACAAACAGCGCATAGGCCGCCATGCGGTGCTCGAACTGCACCGTCAGCACGTTGTCGAACAGATTGCGCCACCACGGCGTCTCGAACCACAGCCGATCCGCGGGTGGAATGAAGGCGCCGTCGATGGCGGGCCAGGTGTTGTAGGCACGCCCGGCGCGCAGGCCCGCAACCAGCGCGCCGAAATAGATCTGCACGAAGGTCACCGCGAGAAGCAGCGCGCTCGTGAACCGCAGCCGCGCGGGCGCTGCAATCTGCGGTCGCTCGGCCAGACGCCGTACCGTCCAGACGATGCCGGCGAAGATGAGCAGCGCCAGCACCAGATGCGTCGCGAGACGATATTGCGACACCTCGACCCGCTCCGCCAGACCGGAAGCCACCATCCACCAACCGACTGCGCCCTGGAGCCCGCCGAGCGCAAACAGCAGCCACAGCCGTCGTTTCAACTCACCGGACAGGCCGCCGCGCCACAGGAAGAACAGGAACGGCAGCAGATAGGCGCCGCCGATGAAACGGCCGAGCAGCCGGTGGCTCCATTCCCACCAGAAAATCTCCTTGAACTCGGACAGGCTCATGCTCGCATTGAGCTCGCGATATTGCGGAATCTTCTTGTAGGCCTCGAACGCCTCGGTCCATTGCGTCTCCGAGAGCGGCGGCACGCTGCCCGTGACCGGCTTCCATTCGACGATCGAGAGCCCGGATTCCGTCAGCCGTGTTGCGCCGCCGACCAGCACCATCAGCGCGATCAGCGCGGCCACGGAAATCAGCCACCAGCGCAGGGCGCGATGCGGCTCGGACGGGTTGGAAATCGTCGTCATTTCAGGGGCTAAACCAGGGCTTTAAACCAATGAGGCTTGAACCGGACTGCGTGCCCCTTATAGTCCCCCGCTCCCGCAGCGCAAGTTAAGCGAAAGCCGCAACGTCCGCCATGAAGATTCGCGCCCGCAAGTTCCTCGGCACCATCGCGCTCCTGGTGCTGGCCGCCGTCTGGGCGCTGCTCGGCATGGCGCTGGCGCAGATGCCGTGGATCGCCGAGTCCGGCTGGCTGCAGGCGATCTACTACGTCGTCGCGGGCATGGGCTGGGTGCTGCCGGCAATGCCGATCGTGAGCTGGATGCAGCGGCCCGATCGCGCCAAATCTAATTCGTAGCGCCGCCCGTCGGCTTGACCTGCGCAAACGCAACGCCCGACACCAGCACGCGCATCATGCGCAGCGACCGCACCCGGCCATCCCAGGAAATTCTTGGCAGCGCGCGCAAATTGGTCCGCCCCTCCGCATCCACGATGCCTGGTATCGTCGACACCGCGCTGGCAAAGCCCGCCTCCTCTGCCATCACGACATGACCGCGGCGAAACGATAAGCGATCGCCGAACGGATACGCCAGATGCCGGATCTCGCGGTGGAAGGCCGCTTCGGCCACCGCCTTGCCCATCGTCATCTCGCGCAGCGCGGCCGCGTCCTTCATGTTGGCGAGAACGGGATAGTTCACGGTCGCGCTGCCGATCGTGACCAAAGGATCGGCCGCGAGCTTGGTCAGATCCTCCCAATTCATCGACGCCTCGCGCGAGACGGACGCAAGATCGATGCGGTAACGCGTGCAGAGATCGTTGATCGCGGCCGACAAATCCGCCGGCGGCAGCGAGCGCAACCAGCTCTCGACGAACGAAAACAGCGCCTGCTTCTCGGCATTGCTGGTGACGGTGAAGCGCTGCTCCCTGTCGCCCATCATCAGGCTGATGCGGCTCTCCCGCGCGATCACCTGCTCGAGCCCGAGCCACCACGCCTGGCCCACGCCATCTGGAAAGGCGGTCGGAACGTAGACTGTAAAGGGCACGCCGTGGCGCGCCAGCACCGGATAGGCAAAGCTGATCAGGTCCTTGCCGGCGCCATCGAAGGTGAGCGCCACGAAGCGCCGCTTCTCCGGCAGCGTCACGGCGCGCCGGCAGACCTCGTCCATGCCGAGAAAGTCATACCTCCATCGCTTCAGCGCGCGAATAGCGCGGTCGAGGAACTGCGGCGTGATCTCGTTCTCGCGCAGCGCCTGGAACGCGCCGCTCCGCCGCGGCCGCACGCGCTCGAAGCGCAGGATCGCGCCAGCGCCGCGGCTGCGCAACAGCGGCTGGCCGGTGAACCAGGCCAGTTCAAGCCGCAGCCGCTCCAGCCATCTGTCGTCGGAGGCCAATATCCCACCTTCGCGTTCGCCGGCTGCCCGTTCCCTCTCTTACTGTCATTACCCTTTGTTGACATTTCTTTGCAAAGGTCGGCCACAGGCCGAAATACCCTAAATTTTCGTTTTCCCGACAGGTTTCGCGAATGACCATGGCTGCGGCGATGCAAAGCCGGACGGCAGAAGCGCCAGCGCGGTCGAAAGCGAGCCGCATCGCGCATGTCGACATCGTCGGCGATCCCGGCGAGGCCGAGCCGGTCTGGCGTGCGCTCGAGGAACCTGGCCACCTTTCCACGCCCTATCAGCGTTTCGATCTCCTGAGCCCGTGGCAGCGGCTGGTCGGCAGCCACGAAGGCGCCCGTCCCTTCATCGTCATTGCCTACGACGCCGAACGCCGGCCGCTCCTGCTGCTGCCGCTCTCGCTGCGCCAAAGCCACGGCGTGCGCACGGCCTGCTTCATGGGCGGCAAGCATACGACCTTCAACATGGGGCTGTGGAACGCCGAGTTCGCGGCGCAAGCCGAGGCCGCCGATCTCGACGCGCTCTTCGCGCCGCTGCGCGAGCATGTCGACGTGCTGGCGCTGGCGCAGCAACCGCTGCGCTGGCACGACCAGCAGAACCCGTTTGCAGCTCTCCCGCGGCAGAGCTCGATCAATGGCTGCCCGCTGCTGGCGATGGAGCCCGGCGGCCCTCCCGCATCGCGGATTGGCAATTCCTTCCGCCGCCGGCTGAAGAGCAAGGAGAAGAAGCTCCAGCCGCTCGCCGGTTATCGCTATCACCTCGCCGTCACCGATGCGGACGTCACCCGCCTGCTCGACTGGTTCTTTCGCGTCAAGCCGGCGCGGATGGCGGAACAGAAATTGCCGAACGTGTTCGCCGAGCCGGGTGTCGAGCAGTTCATTCGCGGCGCCTGCCTCACGCCGCGCGGCGAAGGCCGCGTCATCGACATCCATGCGCTCGAATGCGACGACGAGATGATCGCGATCTTCGCCGGCGTCGCCGACGGCCAGCGCTTCTCGACGATGTTCAACACCTACACGATGTCGGAACACGCGCGCTACAGCCCCGGCCTGATCCTGATGCGCTACATCATCGATCGCTACGCCGAGCGCGGCTACCGCTCGCTCGACCTCGGCATCGGCTCGGACGATTACAAGCGGATGTTCTGCAAAGCCGATGAAGACATCTTTGACAGCTTCGTGCCCCTGACCTCGCGCGGCAAGCTCGCGGCCATGGCGATGTCCTCGCTCAACCACGGCAAGCGCCTGGTGAAGCAGAACCAGATGCTGTTCGATCTGGCACAGAGGCTGCGACGGGCGTTCGGGTAGACGTCGCAAGCTCAACGACGATCTATGCCCCCGCAAGCTCTCTCGCCTTCTGCCCTTGTGCGAGAGAGAAAAACAGCTACGCCGCCACCACGCGCGGGCCGGTCTCGCCCGCATCCGACGGCTGCACCGGCTTGCTCAGCATCGTCACCTCGTTGAAGCCGACCGCCCTCAGCTGCTCGCACATCAGCGCGCGCGCATCCGAGGTCATGGACGCATCGGGCACCACGACGGCGCGGGCATTCGCCGTCAGGAGCTCGGCGGGCAGGTCGGAGGCGCTGCCGGCGTCGATCAGCACGTGATCATAGGCTCGCAGCAAAGCATCGATCGCGAGCGTCACCCGCGGCGACTGCAGCAGGCTGCGATCGAAACCCGGCCGGCCGGCCATGACCAGATGCAGCCGCGAGAGCTTGTCCCTGGTGATGACTTGCGCGAACGACGCCTCGCCCTGCATCAGTTCGGCAAGACCGGGCGCCGAGGCATCGACGGACACTGCGGCGATCGTCGGCGAGGATGCGGCGAGATCGACCACGACGACACGGGCGTCGCGCGCCAGATGGCGGGCGAGCGTCAGCGTCGACAGCGTGATGGCATCGCCCGACGCCGTGCCGAGCACCGTAACCTTCTTCGCCGCCACGCCTGCGGCGCGCAGGCTGTCGGCCAGTTGCCCGATCTCGGCGACTTCGCTGACATCCACATCTGTCGTCATCTTCGGCTGAAGCGGTGCGGGCTCCGCCACCACCGGATCGACAACCGGCTCCTGGCGAACCGACGCTGCCGGCGCCGGGATGAACGCGGCGACGGCGCGCGGCGCGGTCTGGCGCAGCAGCTCCCCGGTGACGACGACACCGGAAGCGAGCAGCAGCGTCGCCAGCGTCGCGATCAGCACGATCGGCAGCTTCTTCGGATAGGCCGGCGTGTTTGAGACGATGGCGCGCGAGATGACGCGGCCTTCCGTCGGCGCGGTATCGATGGTCTCGCGGGTGTTGGCTTCGCGGTATTTGGCGAGATAGGTCTCGAGCAGGTCGCGCTGCGCCTTGGCCTCGCGATCGAGCGCGCGAAGCTGGACGTCCTGACCGTTGGTCGACGTCGCCTGCTTCTTGAGCTGATCGAGGCTCGCCGTCAGGCCGTCGACCCGGCCGCTGGCGATCCGCGCGTCGTTTTCGAGCGAGCGGGAAATCTTGGCCGCCTCGTCGCGAATTTGATTGTCGAGATCGCCAAGCTGAGCCTTCAGCTCCTTGATCCGCGGGTGATTGCCGAGCAGCGTGGATGACTGTTCGGCGAGTTGCGCACGTAGCGTCACCCGCTGCTCCGACAGCCGCCGCATCAATTCGGAGTTCACCACCTCGGACGCCTCGATCGGCTTGCCGCTCTGGAGCATCTCGCGGATCAGCCGCGCCCTGGATTCCGCGTCCGCCTTCATCGCGCGCGCATTGTTGAGCTGGGTGTTGACCTCGCCCATCTGCTGGTTCGACAGCGTCGTGTTGTTGGTGCCGACGAACAGGCTCGACTTGGAGCGGAAATCCTCGGCCTTCGTCTCGGCATCGGAGACCTTCTTGCGCAGATTCTCGATCTCGCCCGAAAGCCACTGGCTCGCATTGCGCGCCTGGTCCTGGCGCGCATTCTGCTGCAGCACGAGATAGCCGTCGGCGATCGAATTGGCGACGCGCACGGCAAGCTCGGGATCGGCCGACTGGAATTCGACCACGATCACGCGCGACTTGTCGACGGCGTAGGCCTGGAGGCGGTCGTAGTAGGCGTCAAGCACGCGCTCTTCCGGCGTCATCGAGAACGGATCGCGGCCGATGCCGACGAGGGCCGCAAGCGACTTCAGCGGCGAAATCCCCTGGAGCACCGGATCGAATTCGGGCCGCTCCGCGAGCTTGTTCTTCTTGATGATTTCGCGCGCGAGGTCGCGCGACAGCACGAGCTGCACTTGGCTGGTGACGGCCTCGGGGTCGAGTGCCTGCCGCTCCTCGGTGCTGCGGTCGCTGCTCGGCCGCAGGAACACGTTCTCGCGTCCGTCGATTAGGATGCGCGACTCGGATTTGTAGCGCGGCGTGACGAGATTGACGACGGCGACCGAGGCCACGAGCGCCAGCACCGTGGGCACGATAATCCAGCCACGCTTGCGGGCAAGCGCACCCCCGAGTGCGTGCAGATCGATGTCACCGGATTCGACTGGCGCCTGCTTCACCGCGACGGGCGCGGGCTTGGCTTCAACCTTGGCTTTGGCTTCAGGCTTTGGTTCGGCTTTGGGCTTCGACACAGCCCGCTCGACCACCGCCTTGTCCTTGCCGGCACGCCAGAACGCTAAACGCATCGAACACTCCCGCAGGGGCAACGCCACTAATCTGCCTCAACCGGGGCGATTACACTCCATTAAGGTTGCCGCTGGGTTAATTGCGGCTTCTCGCGACTGGCGCGCACCTTGTCGTCACCGTTTGTTAACCACGAGGGCTCTTAATCCGTCTCGATATTTCGAGAACTTTGTTCGGCATTCGCCGTCGAGCGCTGGTTTTAATCATGCCCCCCTCTCCGGACCAGCCGCTTCGCATTCTGCACGCCGTGCGCGCGCCCGTGGGTGGCATCTTCCGTCACATTCTCGACCTCGCCAACGGCCAGATCGATCGCGGCCATCATGTCGGCATCCTCGCCGACAGCCTCACCGGCGGCGAGCGCGCCGAAAAGGCGCTTGAAGAACTTGCGCCGCGGCTGAAGCTCGGCGTGCACCGCATCGCGATCCGCCGCGAACCGTCGCCGGACGATTTCCTGGTGTGGCTTCGCATGCGGCGCCTGGTCGCCACGCTCAAACCCGACGTTCTGCATGGCCACGGCGCCAAGGCCGGCGCTTTCGTCCGCATGCGGCGACGCGCCGACGACACCATCCGCATCTACACCCCGCATGGCGGCTCGCTGCATTATCCCCTCAACACGTTCAAGGGCGAGTTTTACGCCCGGCTCGAACGGACGCTGATGGACGCGACCGACCTGTTCCTGTTCGAGAGCGCCTTTGCCCGCGACACCTATCAACGCATCGTGGGCACGCCCAAGGGCGTGGTGCATTGCGTCTTCAACGGCGTGACGCCGGAGGAGTTCGAGCCGGTCGTCACCACTGAGGACGCCACCGACCTCGCCTATGTCGGCGAGTTCAGGCACATCAAGGGCGCCGACCTCTTGGTCGATGCGGTCGCGCGCCTGCATGCGAACGGCAGGAAGGTCACGCTGACCCTCGGCGGCGACGGCGAGGAGACGGCCGCTTTGAAGGCGCAGGTCGAGAAGCTTGGTCTTGGCAGCGCCATCCGCTTCATCGGCCACGCCAAGGCGCGCTACGGCTTTTCCAAGGGGCGGCTTTTGGTCGTGCCCTCGCGCGGCGATTCCATGCCCTATGTGGTCATCGAGGCGGGAGCTGCCGGCATTCCCATGATTGCGGCCCGCGTCGGCGGCATCCCTGAGATCTTCAGTGCTGAGAGCCCGGCCTTGTTCACGGCGAGCAACGCGGAAGCGATGGCCGAGGCAATTGCGGCCGCGCTCGACGATCCGCAGGCGACCGCACAGCGCGCAACATCCTTGCGCGAGCGCATCTCGGCGCATTTCTCACAGCAGGCGATGGTTGACGGCGTGCTCGCGGGTTATCGCGACGCATTTGCCAATCATTAACCATCCTTAAGACCGCTTTAGAGAATCTTCCGAATTGTCCGCTAATCCAAGTGCCAGGGGATGCTCGCCCGGGGCGCAAAGCCGCGGCCCGCGGGTTTTTGGAATGGACGTGGACGCCCGTGGACCCGCTCAACGCACGCTCGATGCTCGATGCCGCGACCAGCGCCGCGGCCAAGCCGGCTGACCAGCCCTTTGTCGAACGCCGCCGCCGCCTGACCCCGGCCGCGCTTGAGGTCGTCAACCAGAAGGTCGCCCGCGCCTATTCGCCGATCGTGATCACCGGCGCCGTGCGTGCGGTCGATTTCGTCGTGCTAAGCTTGGTCGGCATCACGCTTTACTTTGGCTACGTCATGCCGCTCACCGGCTTCCGCTGGGATTATCTCGCGGAGATTGTCGCTGTCGCAGTCGCCGCCGTGGTCTGCTTCCAGGCCGCCGACATCTATCAGGTGCAATTGTTCCGCGGGCAGCTCCGGCAGATGACGCGAATGATCTCGTCCTGGTCGTTCGTCTTCCTGCTGTTCATCGGCGCCTCGTTCTTCGCCAAGGTCGGCAGCGAAATGTCGCGGCTGTGGCTCGCCGCTTTCTACTTCCTGGGGCTCGCCGCGCTCATCTCGGAGCGAATCGTGCTGCGCTCGCTGGTGCGCAACTGGGCGCGGCAGGGCCGGCTCGACCGCCGCACCATCATCGTCGGCTCCGACCGCAACGGCGAGGAGTTGGTGGAGGCGCTGAAGGCGCAGGAGGATTCCGACATCCATGTGCTCGGCGTGTTCGACGACCGTAACGACAGCCGTGCGCTCGACACCTGCGCCGGTGCGCGCAAGCTCGGCAAGGTCGACGACATCGTCGAGTTCGCCCGCCGCACCCGCGTCGATCTCGTGCTGTTCGCGCTGCCGATCTCGGCAGAGACGCGCATCCTGGAGATGCTGAAGAAGCTGTGGGTGCTGCCGGTCGACATCCGCCTGTCCGCGCACACCAACAAGCTGCGCTTCCGTCCCCGCTCCTATTCCTATCTCGGCGAGGTGCCGACGCTCGACGTGTTCGAGGCGCCGATCACCGACTGGGATCTCGTGATGAAATGGCTGTTCGACCGCATCGTCGGCGGCCTCGCGCTGCTCGCAGCCTTGCCGTTGATGGGATTGGTGGCGTTGGCGGTGAAGCTCGACAGCCCTGGCCCCGTGCTGTTCCGTCAGAAGCGTTTCGGCTTCAACAATGAGCGCATCGATGTCTACAAGTTCCGCTCGATGTATCATCACCAGGCCGACCCGACCGCCTCGAAGGTCGTGACCAAGAACGATCCGCGCGTCACCCGCGTCGGCCGGTTCATCCGCAAGACCAGCCTCGACGAGCTGCCGCAGCTCTTCAACGTGCTCTTCTCCGGCAATCTCTCCCTGGTCGGCCCGCGTCCGCATGCGGTGCAGGGCAAGCTCCAGAGCCAACTGTTCGACGAAGCCGTCGACGGCTATTTCGCCCGCCACCGCGTCAAGCCCGGCATCACCGGCTGGGCCCAGGTCAACGGCTGGCGCGGCGAGATCGACAATGAAGAGAAGATCCAGAAGCGCGTCGAGTTCGACCTCTACTACATCGAGAACTGGGCGGTGCTGTTCGACCTCTACATTCTCCTGAAGACGCCGGTCTCGCTGCTGACCAAGAACGAGAGCGCGTATTGAGATCGTCGTGCCCGAGCCACACTGTCATCGCCCGACTTGACGGGGCGATCCAGTAATCACCGGCAGCGGAAACTGCCACGAGCGCCTCGAAGTACTGGATGCCCCACTCCAGTGCGCAAGTGCGCACAAGGCGGGGCATGACTGCGGAAGTTGTTTGTACCAGTAGCGTAAGCATGTGAGCGTGCGATGGCGTATGCGGCGACAGCCGGGGAAATGAATGCAGCCGCGCCGGCTGCACTCGGCGTGCTGGCCCTGCAGCGCGCGCTGGTGTGGTTGGTCGGCGCCTCCGGGGCGATCGTCTTCATCGAGCCGAGCCCCTACGAAATCGTGACGCTGCTTGCCACCGTCACCTTCTTTGCCACTGGCCTGCGCTTGAGCCTCGTGCTGATGCCGCTGGTGCTGATGCTGGTCCTGCTTAATGTCGGCTACACCATCAGCGCGATCCCGCTGCTCGACCAGTCCGAAGTCGCAAGCTGGATCGCGACCTCCTGGTACATGGCGGTGACCGTGATGTTCTTCGCCATGGTGACCTCCGAGGACACGGCGGCCCGGCTCGACATGCTGCGCCGCGGCCTCGTGGTCGGCGCGATGATCGCTTCGCTCTCGGCGATCGCGGGCTATTTCAATCTCGTTCCCGGCGGGCGCGACCTGCTGACGCTGTACGAGCGCGCGCGCGGCACCTTCAAGGACCCGAACGTGCTCGGCGCCTTCCTGATCCTGCCGGCGCTGTTTTGCCTCCAGAGCGTGGTCTCCGACCGGTTCGGCAAGGCGTTCCGCAACGTCATCGCCTTCGGCATCATGGCGCTCGCGATCCTGCTCGCGTTCTCCCGCGCCGCCTGGGGCGGCCTGGTCCTGACCTCCGCCTTCATGCTGGCACTGATGGTCCTGACCAGCCGGACCAACGCGCAGCGCTCGCGCATCATCATCATGGCGATCGTCGCCGCGGTGCTGGGCCTGGCGCTGATCGCGGTCCTCCTGTCGTTCGACTCGATCGCCGAGATGTTCAAGCAGCGCGCGAGTTTCGACCAGAGCTATGACGAAGGCCGCTTCGGCCGGTTCGGCCGGCATGTCCTCGGCGCGGAGATGGCGCTCGACCTGCCGTTCGGCATCGGGCCGCTGCAATTCCACCGCTTCTTCCCCGAGGACACCCACAACTCCTACCTGAACGCCTTCATGTCCGGCGGCTGGCTCTCCGGCGTCTGCTATCCCGCGCTGGTCTTCACCACGGTGATCATGGGATTTCGGCACATCTTCGTCCGCGTGCCCTGGCAGCGCGCTTATCTCGTCGTCTTCTCCGCCTTCGTCGGCACCGTCGGCGAAAGCTTTGTGATCGACACCGACCACTGGCGGCACTTCTGGATGATGCTGGGCGCGATGTGGGGCATGATCGCAGCCGCGCAGGCCTACAAGATCAAGGCCGGCGAGGAAGCTTCCGCAGCTTGAGATCGGGGCGCTTCTCCGGCGGCGTATCGATCAGGCCCTTCAGCGCTGCGGTGGCCGCGAGCACGCCCTTGTAGCCCTCATTGGCGAAGCGCAGCAGCAGGCGCAGCTCCTCGTCGGAATAGGCGCCGAAGACCTTCTCCATCGCCTGCTGCATCGGCACGTAGAACTGGCCGATCTTCATGGCCGCCTCGGGCACGACGGCGATGAACACCTTGCGGCGATCCGTTTCATCCCGCTCGCGGCGCACGAGGCCCGCCTTCTCGAGCCGATCGACCACACCGGTGATGGCACCGGTCGTGAGGCCTGTCACCTCGGCGAGCCGGCCCGCGGTGACGCGGCCTTCGAGATAGAGGATGTCCATGCATTCGAGGTCGGAATTGGCAATTCCCGCAACGTTCGCAACGGTCTGGCCATAGAGCACGCCCTGCGCGGACGACCGCCGCATCGCTTCCTCGAGTTGCTGCAATAACGCCGTGCGCGCCTTTGCCCTTGACAAGGCCGACCTCATATCTTAGCCAATATATATCTTAGCCACTAAGAGATTTAGCGACCTTAAATTCTCCTAGCACCACGGAAACGTCGGGAGCAAGCTATGCATAACCGTCCCCGCAAGGCCCTGATCATCGGCGTCGGCATCGCCGGGCCCGTCACCGCGATCCTGCTGCGCCGCGCCGGCATCGAATCCGCGATCTACGAGGCCTGGCCCTATTCCAAGGGCATCGGCGGCGGCCTCCAGATCGCGCCGAACGGGATGCACGTCTTGGACGAGATCGGCCTCGCCGGCGAGCTGATCAGCCGCGGCTCGATCGCGAACTCCTTCGACTTCTATTCGCAGCGCGGAGAGAGGCTCGGCTCGATCAACCGCGACATGGAGCGGCGCTTCGGCCAGCCCGCGGTCAACGTCTGTCGCGCCACGCTGAACGAAATCCTCATCGACAAGGCCTGGTGCTCCTGCGTCTCGCTCTATTTCGACAAGCGCCTGATCAAGATTGAGGACCGCGGCGACCAGCCGATCACCGCCTATTTCGCCGACGGTACCACCGCCGAGGGCGACTTCCTGATCGGTGCGGACGGCGTGCACTCGGTGGTTCGGCGCCAAGTGATCCCGGACGGGCCCGTCCCGTTCAACACCGGCCTGATCGGCTTCGGCGGCTTCGTGCCGCACGCAGTCCTCGACGGCAGGCCGATCGGCGGGCACGTCGAGACCACGTTCGGGCAGAGCGGCTTCTTCGGCTATGGCTATTGCAGCCCCGATCCGACCGACGGCGTGATGTGGTGGAGCACCCAGCCCGCGGACGGCATGGATGCCGCGATGTTTCGCGCGCTCGACGAGAGGACGCTGAAGCAGCATTTGCGCGGCTTCCACCGCGGCTGGCACGACCCCATCCCTGATATCATCGAGGCCGCCGAGAACATCGTCGTCACCGATACGCTCGATGTGGCGACGTTGCTGACCTGGTCGCGCAAGCGCTCGCTGCTGATTGGTGATGCCGCGCATGCAACCAGCCCCCATGCCGGCCAGGGCGCCTCGCTGGCGCTCGAGGATGCGATGCGGCTGGCGCGCCTGATGCAGGACGGCCAGGAGCTCAGCGCCACCTTCCAGGCTTTCGAGGCCGAGCGGCGTCCGCGCACCGAGAAGATCGTGGCAATGGCCCGCCGCAACGGCAACAGCAAGCGCGAGTTCAGCGCCACCGGCGCCTGGGTCAGAAATCAGATGATGAAATGGCTGTTGCCGCTCGGCTCCAAGAGCATGGAGTTCATGTACGCGTATGACGCGAGGGCGGCGTAGCAAGGACACAGTCATGCCCCGCGAAGGCGGGGCATCCAGTACGCCGCGGCCTCTCGATTCGATCACGACTGTCTCTGGAATACTGGATCGCCCGGTCAAGCCGGGCGATGACACCGCGGTTGTGCCGCGCGACCGAGTCTACGTCTCCACCCCGAACGTCAGCCCCGCATACTCCTGTAGCCGCTTGATCAGCTTGTGCTGCATCGCCGCGCCCGGTGTCCAGAAGCCGGCCGGGACATCCGTCGCATCACGCAACAGGCAGATCGCGCATTCGGAGATGATCTTCGCCGTCGATGCGTAGCCTGGATCGAGATCGCCCTTGACCGCGGCGCGAACCTGACGACCATCAGGGGCGATCGCAACGTAGAGCAGATCGTAGTAGCCATTGTCGCGCTCCTCCTTGGACGGTCCATCACCGGGCTTGAGCGCATCGGGGCCCGTCTTTTCGCTGTTTGCTGCCATGACGCGCTTCGCGTTGACCTGCCCTTCCTCTCCCGCCCCCGTGAGCACCATCTCGTCGTAGACGAAGTCCCTGCCATACGGGAATCCCATCATCATGTTGGATCGGTGGACGTTGCGCGTGTTGAGCGTCGCCATCGCGAACGGAGCGGCCCAGGATTGCAGGTCCTCCTCGAAGACGGGCTTGTTGGCGCGCGGCTGTTTCGGACCTTCGAAGCCGGGCGTGAATGCAAATGGGTCTTTGAGGATCGACACCAGGCTGAGATCCTGCGCCACTGCCTCGAAGGTGACCCTTGCGCTTGCCGAGGTGCCGCCGGAGAACTTCCAGCTGATGTCGCGGACGCGGCCCTTGACGCGCGGCGCCGCCGCACCGAACGCACGCTTGGCCTCCTCCTGCACGAAGAACGCACCGAGTTCGAACGGCACGGAGTCGAAGCCGCAGGAGAACATGATGCGGGCGCCGCTCGCCTTCGCTGCGGCCTCTTGCTTATCGATCATCTGCTTCATCCAGATCGGCTCGCCACAGAGGTCCATGTAGTCGGTGCCGGAGGCGACACAGGCGGCGAGCAGGTCGGATCCATAGAGCTGGTACGGACCGACAGTGGTGATCACCACCTTCGCTTGATCGACCATCGCCTGTAACGACACGGGATCGGAAGCATCGGCAATGATGAGCGGTGTGTCAGCCGCCGCGCCTATCGCATCGCGCACCGACGCGAGCTTGTCTCTGCTTCGCCCCGCCATCGCCCATGTCAGCTTCTTATCGTCCCCGTATTGCGCGGCGAGATATTCAGCAACGAGCCGGCCGGTGAACCCGGTTGCGCCGTAGAGGACAATATCGAATTTTGACGATGACAAAGATCAGGCCCCGAGCACCGCGCGAACTTAGGTTTCCACCCCGAACGTCAGCCCCGCGTGCGCCTGCAGCCGCTTGATCAGCTTGTGCTGCATCGCTGCGCCCGGCGTCCAGAAGCCGGCCGGGACATCCGTAGCATCGCGCAACATGCAGATCGCGCATTCGGAGATCATCTTCGAGGTCGAACCGTAACCGGGATCGCGGTCGCCGGTGACGCCGGCGCGGACCTGACGGCCGTCGGGTGCGATCGCGACATAGAGCAGATCGAAGCGGCCGCTCTCGCGCTCTTCTTTCGACGGCCCCTCGCCCGGCTTCGGTGCGTTCGGACCGGTCTTCTCGGCATTCGCGGCCATCACGCGCTTCGCGTTCGCCTCGCCCTTCTCGCCGGGACCGGTCAAGACCATCTCGTCGTAGACGAACTCCTGGCCGTAAGGGAATCCCATCAGCATGTTGGAGCGGTGAACGTTGCGCGTGTTGATCAGCGCCATCATGAACGGCGCGGCCCACGATTGCAGATCTTCCTCAAAGGCCGCTCTGTTGCCCTTCGGTTGCTTCGGACCGGTGAACCCGGGCGTCAGCGCAAAGTGATCGTTGAGAATGGCGACGAGGCTGAGATCCTTGGAGACCGCATCGAAAGTCGCCTTCGCGCTCGCGGCGGTGCCGCCTGACAGCGTGCCGCGCATGTCGCGCACACGCCCCTTCACGCGCGGGGCCGGCGCACCGAACACGCGCTTGGCTTCTTCCTGCACGAAGAACGCACCGAGCTCGAACGGCACGGAATCGAAGCCGCATGAAAACACGATGCGCGCGCCGCTCGCCTTGGCTTCAGCCCCGTACTTGTCGATCATCTGCCGCATCCAGATCGGCTCGCCGCAGAGGTCGAAGTAATCGGTGCCCGTTGCCACGCAGGCCGCGAGCAGTTCCTCGCCATAAAGCTGATACGGGCCGACGGTCGTGATCACCGACATCGTCTGCTCCGCGATCGCCTTCAGCGAGGCCGCGTCGGACGCATCCGCCACGAGCAGCGGCGTGTTCCCGGGCGCGCCGATCGCATCGCGGACCGATTTCAGCTTGCCGAGGCTACGACCCGCCATCGCCCATTTGAGCGCCTTGTCGTCCTTGTAGTGCGCGGTCAGATATTCGGCGACGAGCTGGCCGGTGAAGCCGGTCGCGCCATAGACGACGATGTCGAATTTCGTAGAGCTCATGGTCGACCTTTACTTCTTCGCGTAGCTCACGCCCATGCCGGCACGGACGTCACTTTGAATACCATAGGGCGGGATCGGATAACGCAGGCCGTTTTTAGCCAGCGCCTTCATGCCCTCGATCGCCTTGGCGAGATGCTGGGGCTTCAGCGCCATCAGCATCTCCTCGTCCGGCACGCCGCCATAGCGCCGTTCGGCATAGCATGGCAAGGACAGGCTGGGCTCGCCGGTCTTGAGCGCCCGCCCCCAGGAATCCGCGCAGGCGGTCTCGCCGACCACGCCCCATTCGAACTTCCTGTAGCCGGTATATTGCAGGCCGTTGATCAGGATGATCATCTGCCCCGGCGTTGCATAGACGAGGCAGATGTCGGGCGGATCGAGCCGGCCGCTCGAAAGAGGGCTCACCGCGAGCGCCTGGTACTGGCCGAACGGCACCACGTCCAGCGCCTCCTGCCGCTTGCGTGCATCCTCGGCGGTGCCGTGCCAGACGCCGACATAATTTTCGCCCGCGAGCCATTTTTCGTCCTGCGGCGCAAGGCCGATCACCGCGCGGCACTGCGCGCCGACGAGATCGTCGGCGGTGATGCCGACGGTCCAGCCCAAACGCGCGGCCATGCTGACGATCTGGTCGGTGGTGTGGACCGCGTTCGGCCGCCGGATCTTCGGGATCGCCTCCATCTCCGCAGCACGTGCGAACAGCTTCATGCCGATCACCGTGGTCCTCAGCCGCAACAGGCTGTTGAGATCGGCAACGAGGCCGGCAAGATCGATCGTGTCTGCGCTCTGCTGCGGCATGGCGTCCTCCGGGTCGGCGATCACGCCGGTCATCTTTATCTTGTCGTCGTTTCTAGTGCTTGGCCGGGCCCGGAAGCAACTCGCCGGTCCTGCCCATGAGGCGGTAGGCCACGAGGCCGATCCATTCGCGCACGGCCAGGTCGGTTCTGCCGAGCCCATCGGCACTGTTGTTGGTGAAGGAGAAAAGGTCGTCACGCCCGCCCATCCGCCAGTCCACGGGATAAGCTTCGACATCGAATCCGGCCTTGCGAAAAATCCCCATCGAGCGCGGCATGTGGAAGGCCGACGTGACCAGAAGCCAGCGCTCGCCCGGCTTCGGGGTCAACAGCTGTTTCGTGAAGATTGCATTCTCGTAGGTGTTGCGGGAATTCCGCTCCAGGATCAGGCGCTCCTTCGGTACACCCAGATTTTCCAGGATCGGCGCAGAGTAGTCGGCTTCCCTGGCATCGGTCGAGACTAGGTTCGCGGTTCCTCCGGTGAAGACAACGCGCGCATTCGGATAACGGCGCGCGAGCTCAGCCGGCGCAAACAAGCGATCGGCCGCGTGCGAGACGACGGGCGTGTGATGCGCCGCCGACAGGTCGGTGTCGACGGAGCCGCCGAGCACGATGATGCCGTCCGGCGCACCGCGCGACGGATCCCACGGCGGAAAGCGCGACTCCAAGGGATAGAGCAAGAGATTGCCGAGCGGAGAAAATGCCGCCAATGCCAGCAAGACCAATGTGGTCACGGCGAGCTTGCGACCGACCGCGGCAAAGCGCGTCACCATCAGCACGAGCGACAGGATGCCGAGTTCGACCAGGAGATTGATCGGCAGCAGCGCGGCGCCGAAGGTCTTGGAAAGGACAAAAAGCAGGGGAGCCTCGCTGGAATGATCGTGCTTGTTGCGCGCGGACTTGACCCGCGCGTCCATCTTCAATCTTCTTGGAAGAGGATCGATTGCCTGGTCAAGCCCGGGCATTGCAGGTTCTCATGGCGCATTCAGCTGAAACCGACCAGAGGCGTCCAATGACCCATCACCACCTGCATTCGAGCCCCGAGACCTGCCACTGGGGCTTCTTTGAAGCCGCCCTCAAGCCTGTCCTCACCATCGCGAGCGGCGATGAGGTGACAGTCGACACCATCAGCGGCGGGCCGGACGTCCTGCCCGACCGCAACGATTTTCATATTCCGCCGGAGATGTTCGAGGTTCATGCGCAGAACGAGCGCATGCTGCCCGGCCACATCCTCACCGGCCCGATCGCCGTCAGCGGCGCCGAGCCCGGCGACGTGCTCGAGGTCGATATCCTCGACGTCAAGCTCCGGCAGGATTGGGGCTGGAATCTGATCAAGCCGCTGTCCGGCACCCTGCCCGACGATTTCCACGAGAGCCGAGTCCTGAACATTCCCTTGGACCGGACCCGGATGGTCGGCCGCATGCCCTGGGGGCTCGACCTGCCCTTAAAACCGTTCTTCGGCGTGATGGGCGTTGCGCCGCCGCCGGCCTGGGGCCGCATCACCTCGCTGATTCCGCGCGCCATGGGCGGGAATCTCGACAACAAGGAGCTCGGCACCGGCGCGACGTTGTATTTGCCGGTGTTCGTGCCCGACGCGCTGTTCTCCTGCGGCGACGGCCACGGCGTGCAGGGCGACGGCGAGGTCTGCGTCACCGCGATCGAGACCGCGCTGCAAGGCCGCTTCCGCCTCACCCTGCGCAAGGATTTGCGGCTCGATTATCCCCGCGCCGAAACGCCGTCGCACTACATGACCATGGCGATGGACCCGGACCTCGACCAGTGCGTGGTGCGGGCGCTGCGCGACATGATCGCGCTGCTCGGCGAGAAACGAAACCTGTCGCGCGAGGACGCCTACACGCTGTGCAGCCTGGCCGCCGATTTGCGGGTGACGCAGACCGTCAACGGCTCCAAGGGCATCCATTGCATGATCGAAAAGGCGATCGTGCACGGCTGATCCAACCCGCCTTCCCTGGCTGTCTCCGCTCCGCCGCCGCACGATCTCGCGCGCGGGTGCGCCATGCCGTCCAAAATTTCTTCAGCGATTCCAACGAACTGAACCACCGCTCCAGCCCGGATTTGACTTCCAGCCCCGAACCTAAATAGAGTCTTAATCGTTACTTTTATGTACCCGAGTAAGAGGTTAGCGTTCGGGCCATGGCCACCGAAAAAGCCGAGACTGACCGCATTCCCGTAACCTTGGCGCTCTCGACCATCACCTATCTCGAAAAACTGGTGAGACAGGGCACCCACGGCACCAGCGTTCCCGGCGTTGCGCGGACATTGATCGAGGAAGGCATCCGTCTCGCCATCAAGGACGGGCTTCTGTCGATTCGCGACAATGGCAGGACGTGAGCGCGCGCCGAACGTGAGGCGGACGGATCTCGCAGGCGGATGGCCGACATCTGCAACCTGGGACCGTTACAAATGCCTGTTCTCTCACCAACCTGGACCGACGAACGAATCGAACTTCTGAAGCAGCACTTCGAGGCCGGCCTGTCCTGCCGCGAGATCGCCGCCGACATCGGTGTCAGCCGCAACGCCGTGATCGGCAAGCTGTCCCGGCTCAATCTGACGCGCGGTCGGTCGACCGACGAGCGCAAGCTCGACAGGAGCTTCGCGCACGCCCGCGCGCCCAAGGCGGTGCCGCGGCTGCAATATGAAATGCTGGCTACACTCTATGGCGAGAGCAGCGCGCCTGCGGTGGTGGGGCCGATCGACGAGGCCAATCGCTGCTCACTGCTCGAGCTCGCCGAGAATCGATGCCGTTGGCCGATCTCGACGCCGGGTGCGGAGGATTTCTGCTTCTGCGGCAACACCGCGCCCGACGGCCAGTCTTATTGCGCTGGCCACAGCCGCCTCGCCTACCGGCCAAATTCGCGCGCCCGTGTCATGCGAGCCTGACCCGCGTCACCGCATCCCGAAAAGAGAAAAACCTCCGGCAGGGCACTGCCGGAGATTTCTGGAGGTCTAGCATCAAGCTAAGAGCCGCAACTTTCGTAATCGGCTGAGAGCTATATAGCTTAGTAACTCAGGTAAGTAAATAAGTTTCGCGACGTTCGAATCGCATAGCTCGTCTTCGTCGCTTGCGTGGGAGGCTGCCCGATTTTCCGAAAGCCTTTCGGAAAAAGCCCCGGCGGTGTCCCGCCGGGGCTTCGTCAGATCGAAACGACCCGAGCTTACCAGTTGCGCTGAGCGCGCAGCAGCAGGCTGTAGGTGTCCTGGTCCTTCAGCTCATACGTTGCCGCAGGCTTGGCAACGCTGGTGAGCGCCGGCGTCGTGATCACGCCCGAGTACTTCTGGTCGAGGTGGCTGTAGGTGAAGTCAGCCGAGAAGGTCAGGTTCTTGACCGGCGTCCAGCGGGTGATGACACCGATCTGCCCGATGTTGAAGTCCGGGTTGCAGGTGCCGGTCAGGGTCGCGAACGCGGCGCTGCCGCAGATCAGGCCCTTGGCCGTGCCGCTGTAATTGACGGCAGCCCACGCACCATAGAGCGCCGAGTTCCAGTACGGGCTCCAGTTGTGGGTGTAGGCACCACGGAAGCCGTAGGTCTTGGTCAGCTCGAGCCCGCCGCCGGGAGCGAACACCGCATCAGACACGCCGGCGAAGCCGATGCCCTGATACGCGCCGCTCGAGCTGCCGAACATCGAGTAGCTGGTCGCTGCCAGCTCCTGGAAGTTGTAGCGGCTCGCACCGTCGGTGTAGACGCCCGAGATGTTGATCACGTCGCCGGCGCCGGTCGGAATGTTCTTGATGGACAATGCCAGCTGAACGGCCCAGCCCCACTTGTCTTCCGGGTGACCGGCAGCTTCGCTCGCGCCGTAGTAGCCGACCTGGTTGTCGTGCGCGGCAACCGACGCCTGGAACAGGCCCCAGGCCTGGTCGACGCGGACCATGCCGACGAGGTCGGGAGACCGGCTGCCGCCGATGTCGTTCGAGCCGTAAGCGCCGCCGAGGACGCCCGCGGTGGTCATGCCGGCAGTGTTCCAGATGTTGGTCTGGAAGACCTGAGTCTGATCCTGCGCCGAGAACGCAGCCGTCACGCCCTGGCCGAAATCGGCCGTGTACGTGAACTGGGCGACGCCGTTGGTGGTGCCGCTGCCGCCGACCAGCTGGTCGAAGTTGTTGCCGGGATAGTTGATCCAGGGCGCGTCGAACTGCGACACGGCCTTACCCATCGTGAAGCCGGCGAACTGGATGAAGGCGTAGTAGACGCCGAGCGAACCGCCCGAGATCGCGCCGTCGGTGCCGTTGACCGCGCCACCGCTCGAACCGATCAGGCCGGTGCCGGCCGCGTTGAGGCCGAGCGTACTGCTGTACTGGGTAGCACCCGTGCCGCTGCCGGCGCCGACATAGTTGCCGGTCGTCCAGGTGAAGACCGCATCGAAATAGGTGCGGACCACGCCGTATTCGGTCGCGGTGCGCGTGTCGATGTTGAGATCTTCACGAGCGCGCATCGAGTAGTAGTTGGTCAGGCGGTTGTTCGCCGCAAAGACGCCGTTGTACTGAGCGCTGTAGTTGCCGCCGGCGTTGAGCGCCACTTCGGCACGCAGATAGCCGCCCAGCTTGATGCAGGTGTCGCTGCCGGGGATGTAGTAGAATCCCGCGCCGTAGAGCGTGCAGATCTTCACGTACTCGACCGCCTTGGCCTTGACCGGAAGATCAGCCGCCTGTGCTCCACCGACGGCGATCAGAACCGCCGCAGTGCCGAGCAAAAGGCTCTTCACCACTTTCATTTAAAACCTCCAACTTGTTCATTTTACGGAGACTGGACCGTCAGGCCCCCCAGATCCCCGTCTCTTAAAACCCGCTCGGCCGCTTCGCGCTTTCGGACACACCCGCTTGAACGAGAGGGACGTGAGCGAACCACCACCTGCAACGGGACGATCGAGTACCCCCCACCGTCCCGATCAATATGCATGTGTCGTTCTGTTAATCAAAATAGTTTATTGAGTAAGCTTTGTGGTTTCACTAAACCTGTGCCTCGGGCGCAACAATTCATGCTGAGCATGCTGAGCCAGTCGCCTGAGCTGATCATATTTGTAATTTCCGTGACAAAATAACTCTGCTCTGCACTTGCGTCAGAGCAGGCTTGCGTGGACTATGGCCTTGCACGACACCGACCAGATGAATCAGTTCACGGGAGTGACGCTGTGTCCGCGACGAGGAAAGAAGGAGCGCGCCTCCGCTCCATCGGCAATCTGGATATCATCAGGCGCTTCACCTGGGAGATATCGTCGATCAACATGTATCTGGAGGAGCTGCGTCAGTTCTGGGCCAGGACGCTCGGCATCAGCGGCCCGCAATGGCTGATCCTGATGGCCATCTCCGACCTCGACAAGGACGATGGCATTCCGGTCAACGTCGTCTCCAAACTCCTCCACGTCGACCCCTCGTTCGTCACCACCCAGTCCAAGCTGCTGGAGAAGAAGGGCCTGTTGCGGCGGCGGCCCTCGCTGACCGACGCCAGGGTGGTCCGGCTGTCCCTGACCGAGAAGACGCAGAAGCACCTGGCGAGCCTCAACGAGCAGTACAAGACGATCAAGGAATTCGTCTTCCAGGAGTTCGACGAGCGCGAGCTGACGGAATTCACCACCAAGCTCGCGACGTTGAAGACCCGCCTCGAGAAGGCCTGCGTTCGCCTGACCCTCGACTTCTGACGCGCGCGCCCCTCAGATGCGGCCTGCGGCGCCGAGCCGCGATTCGAGCCAGTCGAAGATGAATTCGTTGGCAAGGCTCGGATTGTCCGCGTGGGACTGCGCCGCGCCGGTTTCTGCCGCCGTGAACACTTTCAGCATGATCTCGGAGCTGCCGAAGCGGGATTTTTGCACGATCTGACGCGCGCGGTCGGCCTTGAGCCAGCCGTCCTCGCCGAGCGTAATGAGCACCGGACAGTCGATGCTGGAGGCCATCAGCGGCGAATGCGGCACCGGAACGATGCTGACATCGCTCATCGCAAAGCGGCTGGCAAAGAAGGCGCGCTCGTGCAGGTCCCACAGGCCGCCGTCGCAGACGGCCGCGGCGAGCCGCGGTTCCTGCAACACGGCACGCGCCACGAACGAGGAGCCCCAGCCATCGGCGAGAACCGCGACGCGCTCGAAATCGACATCGCTGCGCGCTTCCAGATAATCCATGACGCTGGCGATCGAGCTCTCGAGATCCCGGCGCTGGAGCAGCACGTCGAGATAGTCGTCGCGCTGGTCGCCGAACAGGTCCAGCGCCAGCATCGAGAATCCCCGTTCGCGCGCATGCGGCGCAAGCTTGAACAGGAATTCCTCCTTGCGGTGCCCGGGCTCGCCGATGCAGATCACGGTCGGCGCCCGCCCGTTCGCCGACGGCGCGGGCAGGAAGTAACCCTGCAACGAATGGCCGTCGGCCCACGGTATCGTCACGACTTGGCCGGCCGGGCCGCGTGCGCCGAGGAAGCGGCGGGCGCAATCCTGCATCGCGAGCACCGCAACCCAGCGGCGCTCGTCGGCCTGATCGAGCGGCATCGCGGCTGCGCCATAGTAGTTCGTCGCACGCAGCCAGTTGCGTTGCGCCGTCGCCATGTGGCCTTCCGCGAAAGCAGCCTCGGCGCGGTGCCTGTTGGCCTGCGCCAGCTTCTTCCACTCGCGATGCCAGGACAGCTCGTCGCCGCGCTTCAGTTGCCGCGCGATCATGAGGCATTCCGCGATGGTGGCGCCCCCCTCCTGGGCCGCGGTGAGCAGCCGCGTGAATTCAGCGGAGATGTCCTCTCTCTCCGGGCAGAGGATCCAATCGTCGGAGAGGCATGCGGGTATCATCGGGAGCTACGCTCTATCTTCGCCTTACCCCTGATTCACTAAACTATTTTAGTTCGCCAACCAAGCTGGCGTGCGTCGAATGAGACCCGTTCGGGATCACCATCGCTTGAACGTATGGATCATGTCGCATGCGTGACATTCCATTTTGTCATGAGGGGACGAACGCGCGCGAGAGATGCCGTATAATTAAAGACGCGCCTCTTGCCATGATGGATGTCATACTTATATCCGCGCGCGTTCGTTGACAGTCTCATCCGAGTCGCCAGCCGACCTCCTGCGTAAAACTTTCGTAGAAGGCGCGGTCATAGGCCTGTTCGGGTGTCGCACGGACGCGCTCGTCGAGTCGCCTGGCGTCCTCGCCAACCAGAATGCGCCATTGCTCGGCCTTCACGCCGTCGAGAATGATCTTCGCGGCCTGCGCAGCCGTCGTCGGCGCGTCTTCGAGAAAGCTGCGGGCGCGCTCGGCGAAGACCGCCTGGATATCGTCGTCCGACATTTTGTCAGCATCTGGCACGCCGGCCGCGACCATGCGCTTCCGGGTCAGCGTGACCTCGTCGGCGTTGAGCCGATCGGAGCCGTCACTGCTCTGCACCTTGCGCGAATTGGAGACGATCGAGGTGCCGATGTGGCCGGGCATGACCACCGAGCATTTGACGTGCGGCGCATGCAGGCGGAGATCATTGATCAGCGCTTCGGTAAATCCTTTCACCGCGAACTTCGCCGAGCTGTAGGCAGTGTGCGACTGGTTCATGCCGATCGAAGCCCAGAACCCGTTGACGCTCGCGGTGTTGACGATATGGGCCTCGTCCGCCGCAACCAGCATCGGCAGGAAGGTGCGCACGCCGAGATAGACCCCGCCCCAGCAGATGTTGAAGGTGCGCTCCCACTGCTCGCGCGTGTTGGTGAACAGGCTGCCGCCGCCACCGATGCCGGCGTTGTTGAACAAAAGATGGATCCTGTCCGTCTTCTGCTGCTCGGCGAGCTCGTCGCGAAAGCGCTTGAGATGATCCTCGATCGAGACGTCCGCGACATGGGTCGTGACGCGCAGGCCCTGCGGCAGCTTCTCGACCTCGCAGAGCCGCTTGGTCTCCGCCATCGCGGCCTCCGAGACGTCGCACATCGCGACATTGCAGCCCTCGGCAACGAGTTGCCGCGCGAGCTCGCGCCCCATCCCCGTGCCGCCGCCGGTGATGACGGCGATCTTTCCTGCAAAATCCTTCATGGGACTTCAGCCCCCTCCCCTTGCCGGTATGTTTCTTCGTCGGTGCGCACCGCGTGCCGGCCGCGCGCAAAATGTAGCAGCGCCGCATCCGCAGGTAAAAGCGGATCGGCGCTGCTATCCTCGACATCGATTATTTCGGCTGACGGACTATTCCGCCGCTTCGACGTGCTGCCCGTCCAGGGCGCCGAGCACCTCAAGCGCCTTGCGGACTGCGGCCTGCTGCGCGGGCGAGGCCTCCGGCATCGGTGCGCGCGGCCAGGTTTTCGGCAGACCCTGGAGCGTCTGCGCATAGCGCGTGCAGGCCGGCAGATTGTCGGCGATGATCGCGTTCCACAGCGTCAACAGCTTCTTGTGCAGATCGAGCGCGCGCGGATGATCGCCCGCCTTCACCGCGTCCCACAGCGCGACCGAGGCATGCGGCGCCGCGGTCAGGATCGCGGCGATCGAGCCGTGGGCACCGAGCGTGTAGGACGGATACATCAGGGCATCGACTGCGCTGTAGATCAGCTTGTCGGGCGCCATCATCATGAGGTCGGCGAACAGCTTGAGGTCGCCCGCACTCTGCTTGACGCCGACGACCAGCGGCACCTCGGTCATGATCCGCGTCAACAGCGCCGGCGACAGATAAGACCACGGCACGACGTTGTAGATGATGATGGGCATGCCGGTCTCGTCGGCCATGGCGCGGAAATGCGCCACCATCGCCTCGTCGTCCGGCTTGAACAGATAATGCACCGGCGTGACCTGGAGCGCTGCGACATTCATGTCGCGCACCAGCCTGCCGCGGCGGATCGCATCGCGCGTGGAGTCCACGATGATACCGGCGCGATCACGGGGATGCGACCTTTCACCGCCTCCACCGTCGCCGCCATCAGGTCGCGATATTCCTCGTGGTCGAGCGTATGCCCCTCACCGGTCGAGCCGCCGGCCGCAACGCCGTGAGCGCCGGCGCCGATCATCCAGTCGACCTGGGGCGCCACGAGCTTGTAGTCGATCTCGCCGTCTTTCCGGAACGGCGTCGTCATCGGCGGGATCACGCCGGTCGGTCGCACCTTCATGTTCTGCCCTCGCGTTTCCATATCCCTTGTGGCGGCTCCGCTCTTTTGGCGGGTATCCACAGCCTGTGAGCCTACCGGCTGCGAGGGGCTTGTGAAGGGCCGCTGGCGCGGCGCTGCCCTCACAATCGGTCATTCCCGCCGGTTCCCCGTATTTGCCCGGCTTCGGGTTAAGGGGAATTTTTTACAATCCGAATCGTCGAATGGGATCCGGACGCTGGGTCGAGTCGGCCAGGCCAGCGTGTTGTTTCCGTCACAGGCTCTGGCACTCCGCTTGCATCCTCTTCGTGGTCAGAAACTACCGATGAGGTGACAGGAATGTTCGTGACCGTCGTTGCCGTGCTCTGCCGGCTTAGCGCAGCTAGCTCAGGCAGTTGCATCGAGGAAATCGTGACCGACAGCAACATGACGCCCGAGATTTCGATGATGCAGTGCGCGGTCGGCGCACAGGCTCCACTTGCGAAATGGATGGGCGAGCATCCGATCTATCACGCCAATTGGCGCCTCGATCGCTACAAATGCGTGCCGGGTCACTACGAGATCAAGGGCCACGCCTAAGGCCCAGCAAAACGACGCTATCGAGGAAACGCCCCGGGGGCCGCCCTTTCCCTCCGCGCGGGCTGCACAGCGCCAGATCCCCATGAGGCGGCGCGCTTTGTGACCACGATCACACCCTCCCCTTAAGCCACCGCCCGCAGGATGATCGCACGCGCCTGTCGCCCTTCCGGCGTCGGCATCAGCGCATAATTGTGCGGCTGGTCACGCAAGAGATGCAGCTCGACCGGCACGCCCGCGCCCCTCGCCCGCGCGGCGAGATCGACGCTGTCGGGATAGAGCAGATCGCGCGTCCCTGCGAAGATGAGCATCGGCGGCAGCGAACGGAAGGCACCATTCAACGGGCTGACGAAGGGATGGCCGACATCGAGCTCGCCGGCATAGAGCCGCCCTGCTTCGATGATCCCCGGAATGTCCTGGATGGGATCGCGCGCCGCGATCGCCACCTGCTCCGGGTGGCTGATCGACGCGTCCGCCGCCGGCGAGATCAACACCAGCCGGCCTGGCTGCCGGTGTCCGCGATCGCGCAGCCACTGGCATGCGGCAAGCGCCAGTCCAGCGCCGGCCGAATTGCCGACCACCGTGACCTGTGCCGATCCTGCGTCCTCCAGCAGCATCCGCAACAGCTCGGCCGTCGCCGGCACGACGTCTTTCGCGGTGGCCGCGGGCGCGAGCGGATAGATCGGCACGACGCACACAACACGCGCCTCGCGCGTCATCCGGCCAACGAGGCGCCAATGCGCAGGCACGATCTCGTTGATAAAGCCGCCGCCATGCAGGAACATCACGTAGTTGCGGCCCTCGTGGCCCGAAGACGGCGCCGTATAGTAGACCGGCCATCCTCCCATCTTCGTCAACGTTACCTCGACGCCGCGCCCCAGACCCGTCGGCTCATGCGAGGCCGGCCGCAATGCGAGCTTGCGCACATGCGCCTGCACGGCCTCGGCCGATGCCAGCTGCTGCTTGAACGGAAGCAGGCTCAGCAGCGCGTTGAAGCAATGGCTCTGCAAGCTCGGCGCCGGATCGCGCGGCGGCGGCGCATCCAGCACGCGGCCGCCCGGGCAGAACTGCAAGGCCGACACGATCTTTGCAACGCTCATGGTCACATCCCCATCTGGCTTTGATCCGCGTGGCGACAAGACGCTTGCCCATCCGCCGCCACTTGCGGATATAATGCGAGCGATCGCTCGCTTTTTCTACTCGCATTCGAAAGCGCCAGGGCATGGCACGCAAGCCGCCGACAAAACCCCGGAAAAATGCCTCGCAGGAGCGGTCGCGCGCGACCGTCGATGCGCTGGTCGAGGCAACCGCTCGCATTCTGGTCCGGGAAGGCTTTGAGAAGGCCAGCACCAACCGCATCGCCGAGGTCGCCGGCGTCAGCGTCGGCTCGCTCTACCAGTATTTTCCAAGCAAGGAGGCGCTCGTCGCCGCCGTGATCGACCGCCACAACCAGGAGATCATGCAGATCGTCCGCGCCGCGCTCGCTGAAGTCACCGACATGCCGATCGACAAAGCGGTGCGCCGCCTCGTGACCGTCGCAATCGAGGCCCACCGCATCGACCCGAAACTGCACCGCGTGCTCGCCGAGCAGATCCCGCGCACGGGACAGCTCGCCGACGTCGAAGCCTTCAACCGCGAGGTCCACACCCTCGTGCGCGCCTATCTCGAAAGCCGCCGCGATGAAATTCGCAAGATCGATTTAGGGCTTGCGGCCTTTGTGTGCGTCAGCTCGATCGAGGCGGTGGCGCATAATGCGGTTCTGAATCACGCCGACATGATGTCGGACAAGATGATCAGAGCGCTCATTGATGAGACGACGCGGCTTGTGGTCGGGTATTTGCGGTAGCGCCGTGTAAACCGAGCTGAGATCGAACCTTGTCCCGCCCCCGTTCAGTGCTTGACTATTGCACTCCACCCTCGCCGACCACCACGAATGGACCCCAGTAGCCGGGGTAGACGGCTTCCGCCGCTGTCGGATTGTCGAGGAAGCTTAGCATCGCCGCGCGCATGGCTCCCGCGCGGCCCAATTCAGGGTGCTCCCTCAGCAGATTGAAGGCCGTTGTCGTAAGACGGGTCGTGGCGGCGGACTCGACCGGCCAGTGCGACACCAGCAATGCCCGCGCGCCCGCATACAGAAACGACCGGGCTAGCCCCGACAATGCCTCCGCCCCCGGTTTGTCACCCGCGATCGTGTTGCAGGCCGACAGCACCACCCAATCGGCATTTAGCTTGAGCTGGGCCACCTCGCTTGAGGTGAGAAGTCCATCGTCCAGTTCAGACGGCAGCTTGGGAATGGTAAGCGCGAGTGAGGGTTCGGCCAGACCTTTCACATCCCCCGCGACCAGGCCGTGCGTGGCAAAATACACGATCCTGAACTCTGACAGATTCATTGTCTTGACCAGCTTTTCGCTGGCCTCGTTACGCAGGTGGACATCGGTCCTCGACACATTGAGCGTGTCGGCGATGGCGTTGAGCTCGTCCGCGGTATCTTCGAGACGCGGCAAGGCAGCCGCCAGCTTGGCCTTGTCAACGCCCGCCCCGCTCCAGAACGACGTGTAGGGGAGCGCCACCGACCGCGAAGCCATGCGCGATGGCGACGATGGCTGTTCGGGACCGAAAACCGGGTCTCCGAACCCGACCATCGTCTTGGCGGCTGGAGAGCGGAGGCCGGCGGACCGGAGTGCCTTGAGGCCGGACACCGATGGAAGAACGCTCGTCGCGTTCCTCTTCATGAGCCACGGTGCGTTCTTGTAGGCCGCCAAATCCTGCCGCGACGACGGAAGCGCGGAGGGCGCCTCGGTGAGCAGCAGGTGCATGGGAAGCGCGCTGAGCACGCCGCTCTGGACCAGGATCCAATGCGGCTTGTCCTTGATGGTCTCGTCGATCGCGCCGAAGAGATCGCTAAACAGCTTGTATGCCAGCGTCAGGTCGAACACGTCGGGACTGTCGATTTCCAGTCCCTTGCGGAATCTGGCCACGCTTCGTGTGGCGGCAGCCAGGTTGAATGGGATGCTTTTCCAAACGATCTTGTTCCTGGTCGCGGCGAAGACATAGCCCTTGTCATCACCGAGGAACCAAAAGACCATGGCTTCGTCATTGGAGAGGAGACGTTGGGTCTCTTCGGCCTTGACTACGACGGTCGAGGTTAGCTCGGTGTAGGACGGCGACTTGTCCGCAATCCCGCCCTTGACCTTGTTGAACTCTGCCGTCTTCGCCGCCAGCGCTTGTTTCTGTTGTGTAATGAGCGAGGCATTGCGTTCCGCCTCGGGTCTGGCCAGGGCGTCCGAAAGCTGCTTGTTGAGCGCCTCCACCTCACGCCGGAGGTCCTGCTCACTGCGAACAAGGCCGGCAAGCTCCGGTGAACTGGCGGCCGCTCTCTGCCCCAGGAGTTGCAGCGCGGCAGCGGTCGTGGAACGAAGCGGTAGCTGCGCCGTCTCAAAGGCTTCAGCGGACAACTGCACGGTGTCGCTGCCAACGCTTCCACCAAGCCCCTGCTCAAGCAACGCAAGGTGTTGCCCAACCTCTTCGGAAAGCGCGCTCTCGGAGACATACTCGAGCAGTCGACGGCGGATTTCCAGCGATCGTCTCGAGCGCTCGACCGCATCGGCGAGGTCGCCCCGCTTCAGCGACGCGCCAGCCATGACTGCGTAGCTCTCGGCGACTAACAACTCGCGATCTGTGCCCGGCGACTTGATGGTTTCCAGGCACTGTCCGCCGTATTTCTCGGCCTGCGAATATTTCCCTGCGGCAAGCGCGATTTTCGCGAGCGCCAGGAGCGGATCACAGCGAACGATAGAGGAAGTTCCAAAGGCCTGCTCGAAGAGGTCCAGCGCCCGCAGATACTCCTTCTGCGCCGCATTCACGTCGCCTCGCGACTTCTCAAGATTTCCCATGCCAAATGAAGCTCGCGCCTTACCGGCGGGATCACCCGTGAGCTGAGCGGCGCGGCGGAAAAGAGGAACAGCCTTTTCGAATTGCCGTTGCTCGACGTAGACAACGGCAAGATTTTGCAGAGGATGGGCCAGCTCGGGATGATTGGGCCCCTTGACCGCCTCGTCGATGGCAAGGGCGCGCTCGAGCAGCGTCCTGGCCTCCTCGTATCGCTCCTCTGCCATGAACAGCACGCCAAGGTTGTTCATGAGCGACGAGACCAGACGATCATTTCGACCGCGGACGGTTTCGTTGGCAGCCAGACTGGTTTGCGGATTGTAGCTGTTCGGCCGGATCTTCGACACTGAGTTGAGGATTGACAATCCCGAGTTGTACGCGTCCTCCGCCTCTTTCCAGCGTGCAAGATTCTTATATACGTTGCCGAGGTTGGAGTACGCTTGCGCCAACGCCCAATTCTTGAAATCCTCCCCATCGGTCGTTCGACCAAACAGGTCGAAGGATCGGAGATGAAATTTGAGTGCCTCCTCGTAAGAGCCTGTCACATTTAGAGTATTGCCGAGATTCATCAGAACTTCGGCAATCGTCGGATTGTCCCGGCCGAATGCCTGTTCCGCGTTCCTGACCGCGCTGCGTGACAACTCTTCGGATTTTGCATAGTCGCCAATCCTGAAGTACGCCCGAGCCATGTTGTCCTCAGCCACAGCGCGAATGCCGGTCGCGGGGAATTTCTTGTTCGCGCGGGGCAATCCCACAGCTTGCCACTTCCTCGCCAGTTCAATGGCCTCAGTGTACTTCCCCGCGGCCATCGCCTCTTGATAGAGGCGCAGCAGTCGCTGCATATCGTTTTCGGCGGCCGTGAGAGGGAGGCACGAAAGCACGGACAGGACCAGGGCGATGAGCCCCAGCGACAAAAGACGGCGCATATTTCTCAACCCAAAAAAGCGATTATGAATCAGCAGACAATACGCGGAAGGCCCGACTCGGCCAATTGATGCCGCAGGGGCGATGACGCCGCCAACGTCACGGGGATCCCCACGTCCTGCGATGATGACATCGTGCCGCTGATTTGCCCGACGCGTCAAACGGTTTCGGAAAATACGCAAACATCGCCCCGCCCGTCGTCGGCTACTGTGCATGGGGTTGTTTTCGATATTTTTGTTGTCCGGTCCCGGAAGCCTCAGGCCGAACCTCGTCTCATTATGCTCTGGTATATCGGCCGGCCATCTGGGCGTCGCTCGGATACAGTCGAGCCGTACGGGCAATGCGTCCCCAGCCATGACGGGATCAACGGGCACGCCCAAGGAGCTCCCGCACCGACGATCGGTCCGCCCGACAGATGAGTTGAAAAATGGTCGGAGCGAGAGGATTTGAACCTCCGACCCCTAGTCTCCCAGGCGAAATATTGAGAACGTTTGCAGAACAACGAGAGACGTGGTAGGATCCTCTTCTAGAGTAAATCCAACCACTTACCATCCCTCAACGTCTCATGACGCACCACCCTATCCCGACAATTCCTTGCCCCAGGGCAAGGAATTCTGCGCGAGACTAGGGCGGCAATTTAAGCAACGTTCACAGATGCCCAAACTCACAGACAGCGCGATCAAAGCAGCGAAGTGCCCGCCTGGGAAAGACCGCATCGAACTGGCCGACAGTTCATGCCCGGGCCTCTACTTGAGGGTTACCAAAAATGGCGCGAAGACCTTCGCCTTCAAGTACTGGTCACCGATCCTGACCAAGACGGTGACTCTGGCCCTCGGTCAGTACGTTGACATCACCCTGACCGACGCAAAGCGCAAGGTGGGGGATCATCGCAAGGAAATCGCCCGCGACGAAGACCCCCGCGCGAGGAAGCGTGCGGAACGAAGGAAGGCAGCCAATGCAGAGGAGCTATCATTTAATCAGCTCGCCGATCAGTACATTGAGCAGTACGCGAAGCCCAACAAGGACTCGTGGAAGAACGACCAGCACTATCTGAAGCGCGCCCGGGCCGACTGGGGGCGTTTGCCGGCGGCCACGGTGACCGATGACATGGCAGCCGAGTTGTTGGATGAGATCGCAGAGACCGCACCCGTGAGTGCGAACCGAACGCAATCGGTACTGCACAAGATGTTCAGCTGGGCGAAGCAGCCCGGCCGAAAGCTCGTGCAGACCAACCCCCTCGCTGATCTCGATCGCCGCGGCGGTAAGGAACAGTCGCGTGATCGCGTGTTGACTGATGATGAGGTCAGAACGTTGTGGTGGGGGCTCGATGATCCAGACCTGCCGGCAGACCGCGAGGTCGCGTTGGCTTTGAAGACGATCCTGACGACGATGGTTCGCCCGTATCAAGCGACGCTGATGGAGCGCGCCGAGCTGATCGGGATCGATGGCCATGACGCACAATACAGCATGCCGCGTCACCGGGTGAAGAAACGCCGCGAGGTGATCGTTCCGCTGTCCGCCTTGGCCGTCAAGGTGATCAAGGAAGCCCTCAGCGACGATGACCAGACCGTGGTCTTCCCGTCGAAATTCAGCGATGGCGATGTTCCGATCGCGCGGGCGTCGCTCTCACAGGCCTTAGCCGGTAAGAAGAACGGCAAGAAGGTCGGAGACAAGGCGGAGGACCGCACGGGCATCCGGGCGTTTCTCGGCTTGGAGCATTTCACCGCCCATGACTTACGGCGCACGGCCGCGACCATCGCCCGCCGAGCAGGTGCTCCACGGCCCGACGTGAAGGCGTTACTTGATCACGTCAACGGCGATGTCACTGAGGTCTACGACAAGTACGACATGCTGAAGGAAAAGCGACAGGTCGTAGAACTGTTGGCGAGCGAACTGCGCCGCATCGTTGGCGATCGGCCAGTCGCAAAGATGGCGACCGAAATTCACGATAGGAGCAGCAGTTCGCGCGCTGCTTAGCCGCGTCGGGTTTTGACTCCGGAAAAGCGCGGGCTCTCGTCGGAGAGCCTGAGATTTCGCGTCAAGGAGTGCTCTTCCGAGGTATTCAGGTGCGCGAATGCGAATACGTTGCGGGTCGGACACATTAACGAAATTCTTCCGTTCCTGCTTAGATTGCAGACATTCTCAAACCGCGTCAGCGAGTCTCAAAAGGGCCAATATGCGACGTGGTCCGCCTGCTCGAAAATGAAAGAGAGGCCGCCAACCGGGGCGGCCTTTCCTCCTTTTATTACCGTCGTGCTGTCAGTCTCAGGCTGCGTTCGGCCATCATGGAATCGGGTGAGCTTTCTCCTTGAGATCGCCTGTTATGACGGCGCGGAGTCTACCGGGCGAAATCCCGTAACGTTTCCGAAACGCGCGCACGAATGCGCTCTCGGAGTCGTAGCCGACCGCTGCCGCCACCTGCGCCAAAGTTCCAGTCGTCGAGCCGAGGCGATGGCGTGCCAGACCAAGCCGCAACTCGCTCAGGAAGCCAAGCGGCGCAATATCCCCCTCCCTCCGGAAGATCCGAACCAGAGTCGCGCGCGAAACATGCGCTTCCGCCGCAAGCGCATCCAGCGTCCACGGATGCGTGGGAGCTCTCAACATGGCGGCGACGGCTCTGGCCGAGGACGGCGATGCGAGCAGCCGCAATATGCCGCTCGATGCCGCGGACTGTTCGAAATGCAGGCGAAGCATCATCACGAAGAGAGCGGTGGCAAGCTCAGTGGCGATCGTCGCTGCGCCCGGACGCGCGGCCTGCAGTTCCTCATCGATCGCCTGCACCAGCATCCGCATCCGGTCGAACAGATCCCCTTTGCCGATGCTGAGCACGATCGCCTTTGGCAATGCGGCAGTGACGAGGCTGTACATGGCCCCATCCAACCGCAACCGGCCGCAGATCATCTCGGTCTCGGTCGCGCCGCGGGTGTTGGTCTTGATCCTGATCGCGTTGTTGTATTCGGTTCTGATCGGCGCTCCGGAGCTTCCGCCACGGCTCGCCGATCGCACGACGTGGGAGTCGCCCTGCGGGAGCAGGAGAATGCTGCCGGCTTCCAGCTTGAACGTTTCGCCGGAATATCGCTCCAGCAGGCAATTTCCATTGGTCACGATGTGAAATTGAGCGAAGCCCGTCGGCTCCGCTTCGTGCACGACCTCCCATTGCAAGGCAAATCGGCACACCTCCTGTATTTCCGGGCGCACCCGGAACAGGGGAGCAATCGAACTGAGCGGGTCGAGAGTAGCCGGCTCTGTCGCGTCGTCGGGATGTTTGATCCGGCCGGCATAGGTTTTGCGCCGCGAGAGCATCGCCAATTCCCCATTCGCCCCGATTTCTCAAAGCATCGAATGAATGAGGAGAATGTAATGCGGATGCGCCAACCCAAGCGCGGCGTTCAGACGCGCAACGATCACGAATACGCGATGAAGAAAACATTCATCGGCGGCGCCCTTGCGTTGCTGGTCGTGGCTTATCCCGGTCACGCCTCGGCGCAACAGGTATCAGCGGTGGCCTCGCCCGCCAAAGCCGAACATAAGCAGACTGCGGAAGCGTCCTTCATGGCCGAGAACCAGGCCGCCATGAGAAAGATGATGATGGACATGGCAGTGAGGCCATCGGGCAATGTCGACGCCGACTTCACGGCCATGATGATCCCTCACCATCAGGGCGCAGTCGATATGGCGGAGGCCGAGCTGCACTACGGCCATAACGGGAAATTGCGCCGGATCGCGAGGAACATCATCGCCGGGCAGCGGCAGCAGATCGGCGCGATGAGGGCGGCGCTCGGCCAGCCGCTTTCCGAAGTGACGTCATCGGCCGCGCAGTCGGGTCAGGATTCTCAAGTCGGCGCACGGTCCGCGCGCAACACGGCGCGCTGAACCCAGGCAATCCACCATTCGTCCCGTGTTTTACATCGCATCGAAAAGGAAAGCGTCATGCACATGCTGGATTGGAATTCCTATCGGCAGCAGCTCGTCGCCGCGGTCGGCGGCTTCGGCAAGCTAAACCCCGATATCGTCAAGGGCTACACCACCCTGAGCCGGGCCGGCCAGAAGGCCGGTCACCTCGATGAAAAGACCCGCGAACTCGTAGCGCTTGCGGTCGCCATCACCCTACGCTGCGACGGCTGCATCACGGTACATACCGCGGCGGCCCGGGAACGGGGCGCGACAAAGGAAGAGATCGCCGAAGTGCTGGGCGTGGCGGTCTCCGTCAACGCAGGCGCGGCCGTCGTCTATTCCACCCGCGCGCTCGACGCATTCGATGCCGCCGCCGAAATCAATCCCAACGCCTGAGGAGAGAACTCATGATCGGCTATCTTCGTCTACCGCTTTCCTGGATCGCTCATTCCGATCGGGTCGGCATCCCGCTGATGCGCGTCGCCATCGCGATCGTATTCCTGTGGATCGGCACGCTCAAATTCGCGCCCTGAAGGACGTAATCATGCTGGTCGGCGGTCTCCTGATCATGGCTGACAGCGCCCGGGCCGTCCTTGAGGCGCGCCCTTACGCCAAACTTCAGACGATGACGGCCAGCAAGATCTCCATCGCCCCGGCCGAGTGAGCGCAGCGGGTTGCAACCGGAACCTGCAGCATCGGAAACAGTCTGGAACAGGGCGACATGGTCCGCCTGCTTGAAAATGAAAGAGGCCGCCGACCGGGCGGCCTCTTGTGTGGGCCGCCCGCCGCGGACCATGACCGCTAATGGAATGGTCCGGCCGTGCTCCGGACCTGCCAGCACGACAAGCTGGTAAGGGGCGCCCAAGACAGGAGCACGCCATGTCTCAGAAACTCAGCTCAGCGATCGCCGTGATAGGCATCGATATCGGCAAGAACTCGTTCCACATCGTGGGCCACGATCAGCGCGGCGCAATCGTGCTGCGGCAGAAGTGGTCACGCGGCCAGGTAGAAGCACGGCTCGCCAACCTGCCACCGTGCTTAATCGGTATGGAGGCCTGCGTCGGCGCGCATCATCTCAGTCGCAAGCTCCAAATGCTCGGCCACGACGCCCGACTGATGCCCGCGAAATACGTGCGCCCCTATTCGAAGGGACAGAAGAATGACTTCCGTGATGCGGAAGCCATCGCCGAGGCTGTCCAACGCCCGACCATGAAGTTCGTCGCGACCAAGACCGCCGACCAGCTCGACCTGCAGGGGCTGCACCGCGTGCGCGAGCGATTGGTCGGTCAGCGTACCGGCGTCATCAATCAGATCCGTGCGTTCCTGCTGGAGCGGGGCATCGCCGTGCGGCAAGGCCTGCGTTCGCTGCGGTCCGAGTTGCCGGGTATCCTTGCGACGCGCACCGATGTCCTCGCGCCTCGCATGTTGCGCATTATCGAGGACCTGGCAGGAGACTGGCGCCGACTGGACGCGCGCATTGAGGACCTCTCCAGCGAGATCGAAGCATTGGCTCGTCAAGACAAAGGCTGCGAGCGACTGATGACGGTCCCGGGCATCGGCCCGATCATCTCGAGCGCGATGGTAGCCGCGATCGGCACTGGAGACGTGTTCTCGAAAGGCCGCGACTTCGGCGCCTGGCTTGGACTGGTGCCGAAGCAGATATCGACAGGCGACCGCACGATCCTCGGCAAGATATGTCAAACGCGAAAAACTCAACCTGAGCAAATTAGTCCGCCAGCCTCAGTGAGCGGACATCCGCGAGGCCAGACGCTACTTCGCAAAAGGGCCAAAAGCGGCCATTCAGCGCTATCAGAAGCTCCATGAAAACCGAGGTGTAGAGCGCTATCGCTGTAAAATTGTGGAGGAGTGCCGCCGGTTAGGCTAGAATTGAATACTGTTGGGGCAGCTATGTCAGAGGAGCTGACTATGGCCAAAAGCATTCTTGTTAGTTTTGCTATCCTCACTCTCGCCACTTCTGCCGCTTTGGCCGCGCAGCGGACGCATCATCGCCAACCGATGAACGCATTTGCCGGTATGGGTGCGTCTCCGGTCATCTCGCCGGGCGGTGTGAGCAGCAGCGACCGCGCCCTCTATATCCGAAATCTACACGACTCCGGGTATAATAAGAAGAACGATTTCAACGCTGGTCATATGTGCGTGTCCTGTGATTTTCACGGCAATTGACTAAGCTGGTGCTGTGGCGACTGAGAACGGGATAACAACAGGAGCAGCCGGGCAAGACTAACCGGGGCGGGTGTGCAAATAGAAACCTCGCATTTTTGAATACGAGCTTCGCCAAAAAATAGCCCCCAAAGAATTCCCATTCTGGGTTTCCTGTCGGGGGCTTTTTTGTTTGCCCGCCCCGCAGCTCAGCCATGCGTTCTTATTCGCGCCTCATTGGAGGTGATGCCGATGTAGCCGTGACGGTACGGATCGGTGCAGCTTGCGTCATTGATGTAGTAGACGCAGCATTGGTCATCTGCATTAGCAGGCATTTGGGTCTCGTTTCTTTGCTTGCGTGTGCGTCGTCATTGTCGTCTGCCCATAAACCGCCCGCCCGCGTCATAGACGCTCGTGATGTTGCCGCTTTTGGATTCTCTTGCAAGGACGTTGCCGCGTGGTAGAGCGTCGTCGTGCCTTGGCTGTCGGTCGACGAACTGCCGATGCTCTTTCCGGATGAGTCGTGGAACCTCTTCGACTGTGTCGACGCTGCGCCAGTCACCGCGAAATACGTGCGCCCCTATTCGAAGGGACAGAAGAATGACTTCCGTGATGCGGAAGCCATCGCCGAGGCTGTCCAACGCCCGACCATGAAGTTCGTCGCGACCAAGACCGCCGACCAGCTCGACCTGCAGGGGCTGCACCGCGTGCGCGAGCGATTGGTCGGTCAGCGTACCGGCGTCATCAATCAGATCCGTGCGTTCCTGCTGGAGCGGGGCATCGCCGTGCGGCAAGGCCTGCGTTCGCTGCGGTCCGAGTTGCCGGGTATCCTTGCGACGCGCACCGATGTCCTCGCGCCTCGCATGTTGCGCATTATCGAGGACCTGGCAGGAGACTGGCGCCGACTGGACGCGCGCATTGAGGACCTCTCCAGCGAGATCGAAGCATTGGCTCGTCAAGACAAAGGCTGCGAGCGACTGATGACGGTCCCGGGCATCGGCCCGATCATCTCGAGCGCGATGGTAGCCGCGATCGGCACTGGAGACGTGTTCTCGAAAGGCCGCGACTTCGGCGCCTGGCTTGGACTGGTGCCGAAGCAGATATCGACAGGCGACCGCACGATCCTCGGCAAGATATCAAGGCGCGGCAATCGCTACCTGCGCGTTCTGTTCGTGCAAGCCGCGTGGGTTGTGCTGGTCAAGGTCAAGTGTTGGGAGCGCTATGGCCTCAAATCTTGGATCGAAGCCGCCAAAAAACGATTGCACCACAACGTGCTGGCGATTGCGCTCGCCAACAAGCTCGCCCGGATCGCCTGGGCGGTTCTCAACAAGGGACGCGCCTTCGAGTGCGTCAAGACAGATGAGGTGGCGTCCCGAGTTGCCTGATCCTCGCGCCGTGCTCGGGGCCGTCAAGGCGCAGCCTGGCAGCGGTCGAGCAAGCCGTCAGGACAGCACGACGGCCGGCCTTGACGGCCCTTGCGCGCGGCGCGTCAGCGCGCGCAGGCCGGGACGAAGGAACGACCGCCAGGCACGAACAAAGGAACAGTGCGAAGTGAGGAGCTATCGATGACGTAACCAACATCCCTTACTCGCCGAGGTCTGCGAGAGGATGAGACGACGATGGAGGATCGGTCTTCCCGGCGCATGCGAACACTGGTGACCCGAATGGCCCCTTCGAGGCCTGTCCGCTAATTAGCTCGAATGCGCGCTGATATCCATGATGGCCCGGAGCACAACACGCTCCAATCAGAGGCCGGATACATTGATGCAAGACCGCATCTGCCAGGTTGACGAAACCTCTTGCAACGCGCGGCCGGACCATACATTCGGGTCATTCGCGCCGATTTGGCCCTCTGCCCAGTCACTTCCGGTCTACCCCGATGAACGGACACATTAGACTGGCCCGCTGGTCCGGTTCGCGCCAAGAGCCGCCCTCCCCGCCAGGTGCAGTTTGCCCCTTTTCGGCTCCGGGCGATGTCCCCGAGACAATCGCGTCGTGTCAGCGCCGATATCCTGATGCTAGATTTCACGACGGCAGGGAGCACCTGCTTCCTGCTTCATACCGAACAGGAGGACGACATGCCTGATAGCGTCTACAAGGTCATTGAACTGATCGGTACCAGCAACGACTCATGGGAAAAGGCGGCCGCCAATGCGGTCGAGCAAGCTGCAAAATCTCTCCGGGATCTTCGTATTGCGGAGGTCGTCAAACTCGATATGCAACTGGATGCCAAGGGAAAAGTAGAGGCCTATCGCGTCAAGCTCAACGTATCGTTCAAGTTCGAGGGCTCCTGAGCCTCAGCACCTCGCCCCGCTTGCGGGGCGAGGATGGCTCATTGGAGCAAGGCGTGTCGCGCGGCCCGCCAACCGGCGTTTTTGACCCATCTCGAAAGTAGGCCCTAGTCCAACTGGGACCCGATATGCTTTGATGCGTGGGGGCGGGAACTGTGACGCGTGGTGGCCTCATGTACATGGTCATTCGCAAGTACACCAAGGTTCGTTCGGTTGCGGACGCTGCCCGCCGCGCCAAGAGCGGCATCGGTCAGATCCTAAGTCAATCGCGCGGATTCAGATCTTACTATGTGCTGGATGGGGGCAACGGCGTTGGTGTCGCTGTGATGATATTCGAGGACCGCGAAAGCGCCAATGCAGCGAACGTCAAGATACTGGAGTTTGTTCAAGCAAGTCTGCATGACCTCGATCTTGGAGATCCCGAAATCACTACCGGCGAAGTTTTGGTGAACATAGAACGTGATGCGTCCTCGGACATAAAGTATTCGTAAGCCGCCAGTTGTGTGGGGTGCGGTCCCTTGCTGGTGCAGTCGACCTGTTCGCTGTCGCATGGAGCGAATCGCGCCCTGGACATCCACATGTCGTCCGTCGGGAATATTCGACTGCGCGTGCTTTTCGAGGAGCACCAACAACATGAAGCAACATATCCCCGAAACATTTTTTGCCACAGCGATCGACTGGACGTCGCTTGTGCTTATGGGCACCGCGATGCCGGTGTCCTTGCGGAAGTCGGCGATGGTTTTGTGATCCGGCGCGAGCCGTCCGGTCAGCCACATCACCTCAAGATTGCGGCCAGCCTGGCGCTCCAGCCGCCGGCTCGATTGCACCCGGTTGAGATAGCCGTAAATGTAGAGCTTGAGCATCGGCGAAGGATGGTACGCTGGCCGGCCGGTCGCTGCAGGATCAACGCCATCGAACCCGAGGTCGCGGAGTTCCAACGCCTCAACGAACACATCGACCGCGCGAACAGGATTGCTCTCGCCGACCCAATCATCGAGGCATTCCGGCAGCAACGTCGCCTGCTGGCGATCCGCCCCTTGAACGAAACCCTGCATCACTTCCCCCGCCGATTCAGCAAGAGAATCATAGCATCGACGGGGTTTTCACACAGCCTGGGTCAAAAGCGGTCTATGTCGGAAGGCGTTTGACAGGTCAGCTTCGGGCCAAAGAGCGACATCGATTCGATCACGATCCGTCCGCTCGGGTGCCAGGGATCGTAAATTGAAAGAGAGCACCCCGCGGTTCGCACGGGATCGCCCACAGCCGTCCGCCGTGGGCTTCGATGATGGAGCGGCAGATGCATAGGCCCATGCCCATGCCGTCGGGCTTGGTCGTGTAGAATGGCTCGAACAGACGCGAGAGGCTCTCCGGGCTCAGCCCCGGGCCGATGTCCCGCACTCCGACGCGCACGCGACCTTCGGAGGGGACAGCATCGATGCTGATCTGCAATTCGCGCGCGCCCTCCCCAATACCACTCATGGCCTGAATGGCGTTGACGATCAAGTTCAGCATCACTTGTTGCAGTTGGACCCGATCGCCTTGGACACACGGCAAGCCCTCCGCAAATTGCGTCCGCACCGACACGCTGTTGTTTGCGGCCTCCGTACGGGTGAGAGCAATAACTTCGAGGATGGCATCATCGATCGTGACGGCGTCCTTTCGGGCGGGCGCCTTCTTGATGAGCGCGCGGATTCGCTCGACGATCTCGCCTGCGCGATTCCCCTCCTTGACAATAAGGGACAGCGCGTCATCCACCTCGCGAACATTCGGTGGCTCAGCGCTTAGGAAACGCCGAGCGGCTAACGCATATGTGACTGCCGCTGTGATCGGCTGGTTCACTTCATGGGTGATCGAGGCCGAGAGCTGACCCATGGTGGCAATGCGATTGGCGTGCGCCAGCTGCATCTGCATGTCCCGCAGCGCCGCTTCCGCCCGCTTGCGCTCGGTGATGTCGCGGGCGATCTTGGACGCGCCGATGATCCGGCCGGCCGTGTCCCTGAGCGGCGACACGGACAGTGAGATGTCAATCAGGCTGCCGTCCTCGCGCATCCGCACCGTCTCGTAGGACCTGATGAGTTCGCCGCGCCTGATGCGCTCCAAAATTCGCAGCTCTTCGTCGTGGCGGTCCGGCGGAATGATGATCAGGATGGATTTGCCGATGACTTCGCTCGCCTGATGGCCAAAGAGCCGTTCGGCCCCGCCGTTCCAAGTCTCGATGGTGCCGTTGAGGTCCTTGCTGACGATGGCATCCTCAGAGGAATTTACGATGGCTGCCAGCCGTTGTCCGACCACCTCAGCCCGTTTGCGCTCTGTCACATCTACAGCAGTACCAACAAACTCGATGAACTCGCCGTCTTCATTGAGAATCGGATGACCCGAGGCATTGATGTGCCTAACCGTTCCGTCTGGCAGAAGAACCCTGTACTCGGCAAACGTATCAACTCTTTCGCGAAGCAATTCCTCAAATCTCTTCTTTACCCAATCGCGATCCTCGGGGTGGATTTGCTGGCGAAAATTGTCTCGAGAAGGTAAGCTCTCCCGCGGATCCAATCCGAAGATTCTGAACATTTCCTCGGAGCAGTACAGCACCTTTTCGGTGCGGGGATCCCAAACCCAGCTGCCGGTGTGGGTCAGCTTCTGCGCTTCGGCCAAATAGGCCTCACTCCGCATCAGGGCTTGTTCGGCGCGCTTGCGCTCGGTCAGGTCAAGCACGAAAGCGACACCCTGGTCTCGTTCTTCGCCGAACGCAGCCAACCCGATCAACACGGGCACGCGGCCCCCATCTTTCCGAAAGTACTCCTTCTCGAATGGTTGGACTGCCCCGATCCTCTTCAGCTCTGCATCAGTCCGCGCATCGCGATCGCGCCATTCCGGCGGCGTCAGGTCCGTTCGGTTCAGGCGACCCGAGATAAGATCCTCTCGATCGTATCCCCCCATGCGGAGAAACGCGTCATTTGCCTCAAGAATGCGACCTTCGAGATCCCAGATGATGATCCCAATGATGTTGGCGTCGACCAGGCGCCGGATCTTGGCTTCGTGCTGTTCGAGCTGGCTGTGCAATGTTGCTAGCGTTCCCAAGTCGACCTGCAACACATCGCGACACAGCAGCAGCTGCCTGAGGTAAAGCTGGCTATATTCGTTGCTTTTGTTGTCGTAAACGCAAATAGTCCCGAATATCTCGCCATTGGGCCAACTGATCGGGACACCTAGGTAAGAGTCTGTCCGGGATCATGCTGTTTTTTGGCAGAGCTTTCGCAGCATGAGGCGGATTGAGGCGAGGCGCAAGAACGCCAATGCCTTTCGGTTGAGGCACTCCCAATCCTTGGCCAAACGGCGGCAGCGGTTGAGCCAGGCGATGGTGCGTTCGACGATCCATCGCTTGGGCAAGATCGCAAAACTCTTTGCTGTATCGGAGCGCTTGACGATCTCGACGTCGATTTGCCGGAGGATTTTGCGAACGGCGGACTGAAAGATCGGCCCCTGATAGCCGCCGTCAGCATAGAGCTTCAGCAGGAATGGATGCAGGCCAAACAGCGTGGCCATCACCAGCACCCCACCGTCACGATCCTGGATGTCCGCCGAATGCACGAGGGCGTGGAGCAGCAAGCCTTGAGTATCGACTAGGATGTGGCGCTTCTTGCCCTTGATCTTCTTGCCCGCATCGTAGCCATGCGGGTCGATCCACGCCCCCCTTTTTCCGCGCTCTTGACGCTTTGACTGTCGATGATGGCGGCGCTCGGGCTGGGTTCTCGGTTAGCCAATTCTCGACATTGTACATAGAGCGCGTGATGGATGCGATCGAGCGTGCCGTTCCAAGCCCACAAGTCAAAATAGTCGTGCACCGTGCTGCGTGGCGGCAGGTCCTTCGGGATCGCTCGCCATTGGCAACCGGTGCTCAGCACATACATCAGGCCATTGATCACCTCGCGCACATCGACCGTGCGCTTGTTGCCGCCTCGCTTGGCTGGCGCAATCAGCGGCTCCACCAACGCCCATTCCTCATCAGTCAAATCGCTTGGATAGCGTAGCCGGCTTCGGTCGTAACGACCGCGGTTCTCCTTCGTCCACATGGGCGCCCCTTCGAATCGGACCGCCACCCTTGAATCACAAATGATTCCGATGATTCAAGATGTTCCCGGACAGACACTAAGAGACCATTCCCCGTTTGATGTCAGGACTCGATTTCCAGCGTTCATCCCGGCGAGCGTCAGGGACAAGCAGCGGTTGACAGGTCTTCATCACGGTCTCGCAATAGAGCGATCCGGCTTCGGAAGGTTTGCTGTGGCTGGATACGAAGACGCTGTTGGACCCTTCTGCTCGCATGACCACGGCGGAAGGGACGTGCATGATCTCGGCAAGTAATTCCACGATCTCCTGCCATTTTCGGATGATCTCAGAGGGCACTTTGATCGAATGTGCCACGCTCGAGCTGCGATCTTGCGGCTCCGAAGCGGTCCCTTCTCCCTGGATCATCCTCTCCTTCATGCAGAGCAGTTCCTCGGCTCAGACCGTGAGGGCAGCATAACGGCTCCAACCGCAGTTTGCGATAGCTCTTACGGCCGTCCAAACCGAAGATGCGGCCAAAGGTCCAACGTCTGCTAATGGGATGGTCCGGCCGTGCTCCTGCCCCGCCAGCAAGCGAAGCTGGCAAGGGGCGCCACAGACAAGGAGCACGCCATGTCTCAGACACCCAATACCACGATGGCCGTGATCGGCATCGATATCGGCAAGAACTCGTTCCACGTCGTGGGCCACGATGCGCGCGGCGCCATCGTGCTGCGGCAAAAGTGGTCGCGTGGCCAAGTGGAAGCGCGGCTCGCCAATATACCGCCTTGCCTGATCGGCATGGAAGCCTGCGTCGGCGCACATCACCTGAGCCGCAAACTCGCATCGCTTGGTCACGATGCCAGATTGATGCCGGCCAAATATGTCCGCCCCTATAGCAAGGGACAGAAGAACGACTTCAATGATGCCGAAGCGATTGCCGAAGCCGTGCAGCGCCCGACGATGAAGTTCGTGGCGACCAAGACCGTGGAGCAACTGGATCTGCAGGCGCTGCATCGGTGCGCGAGCGGCTGGTGTCGCAACGCACCGGCATCATCAACCAGATTCGCGCCTTCATGCTGGAACGCGGGATCGCCGTGCGCCAGGGTATCGGCTTCCTGCGCACGGAACTGCCCACCATCCTTGCGACGCGCACCGATGCCCTGTCGCCACGCATGTTGCGTGTCATCGAGGAGTTGGCAGGCGACTGGCGCCGGCTGGATCAGCGCATCGACGGCCTATCCGGCGAGATCGAAGCACTGGCCCGTCAAGATCAGGCATGTTCGCGCCTGATGACGGTGCCTGGCATCGGGCCGATCATTTCGAGCGCCATGGTGGCCGCGATCGGCACGGGAGACACATTCTCCAAAGGCCGTGACTTCGGCGCCTGGCTCGGACTGGTGCCCAAGCAGATCTCGACGGGAGACCGCACGATCCTCGGCAAAATCTCGAGGCGCGGCAATCGCTACCTGCGCGTTCTGTTCGTGCAGGCGGCATGGGTTGTGCTGGTCAGGATCAAGAACTGGGAACGTTACGGGCTCAAATCCTGGATCGAAGCCGCCAAAAGGCGGTTGCACCACAACGTGCTGGCGATCGCGCTCGCCAACAAGCTTGCCCGCATCGCCTGGGCGGTGCTGGCTAAAGGACGCGCCTTCGAGCTGACGAGGACCGACGATGCAGGCGTCCGACCTGCTTGATCCTCGCGCCGTGCTCGGCGCGGTCAAGGCGCGGCCTGGCAACGCCGGAGCCCGCCGCAAGCCAAGCGCGACGGCCGGCCTTGACCGCCCCTGCGCGCGACGCGATCGACGTTCTGCAGCGATGCAAGACCGCTTACCACCAGATCGACGAACCTCTTGCAACGCACGGCCGGACCATACATCCGGGTCAATCGCGTCGGTTTGGCGCTCGGTTGCAAACTTCCGGTATGCCCCTATAAACCGACATTTGGCTACAACGCATCAACGGAAGCGATGGGCCATATGCGGAAGTGGCATAGGTCGCGAAACGGAATTGTGCGAGCCGTGAACGACTCCACTAAGGCATGTATACGCGAAAATCCGTTGCGGTGGAGGTCACTTCAATGCCGCTGCTCATTCCTGGCACGCGGCGGATGGCTCCGCGCTGCCTCAAGCTTTTTGTAGGCTGCGCTGAACTGTGGTAATCGCCTTCACCGCACTCGGCTTTGACGGCCTCAAGGCATTGCCTTTGTTTTTGGAGTGAGGACAATCATGTCGATGACAATCTCGCTAAATGAGTTCGCCCAAGCAGCTTCTCATCGCGAGTCGGCAATAACCCGCGCTCATAAGCAAGCTTGTAAGCATATGCTGCCGTTAGTCCGTTGCTCATCGCAAGTTCGGTTCCTTTGATGGGATCGCCTAGATAAGCGTCAAGAATCTGCTCGCGAATTTCTTTGGTAATCCTGTTGCGGCTATTCCAACTTCCAGTTGTCATTTGGCGCTCCTTATGCGAAGCAATACACGGCATCGGACGAGTTGGAGCTAGTAGGCGGGAACTGCTGATCGCCTGCGCTCGCGATCAGCCCATGCTCCCCGGCATGAAGCAGCGCGCCTTCGGGTGACCATTTAGGTAGTAAGGCCAGACCACCGTACGGCCAGCGCGGTTCGGTCCATCTACGACAGCGTCGTTCGGAACATCAACCCACTCGCTATCAATGCGTACGCGATAGTGACCATCCTTGGTTTCCCAATCGGCGTCATCAACGCGCTTCGCATCACTGCCATCGCAGCAGGACCCTTTTCCACTGTGCAAGCTCTCATACCAACCGTTTAACTCAGGGTGCTGATAATCGTGGGCGCGAGCGTGACCGATTGTAGAAATCGGCAGCATGACAGTGAAGACGACAAGCGTTGCATGCCAAAAGTGATTATTCATCTCACACCCGGACTCTCTCTGCAGTCGCGAAGGTCATTCAGCCGCATCAACATGCGAAGCTTTCTCGGCTCGCCTCTGGTAATCATCGGCCAAGGGCCACATGCACCCTATGACGATCGCGATCAGCCGACCAATTGAACGTGGGTAATCGTCTGGCATCCAAAGGATTCACGGAACAATACAAAGGTTTATGTCGCTCGCCGAAGCCGACGACTTCCGCTAATGGGTCACTTCCGGACTCATGCACCGCAAACAAGGACTTACTCGATCGGCAGGCCTTGGTGATTATCGAGCGGTCCCAGTCAGTAATCGCAGCCTTTGGGATTAAGCGGTTCAACGCATCCGAAGGTGGCTTTCCACCCTAAGCTCCCCTGCCATCCTGTTTGCCGATCACGCAACGCCAGCCCGCCAGGCGTTCTGCCGGATGCAGCTTCATCCACTCGGCGAGCTGCGGCGCGCCCATCAGGCAGGACTGCATCGAGACGTCGGCGAAGTCCGAGGTGGTGACGGTCTGCTCGTGGCAATTTGCCGGAGAGGAGAGATTGCAGAGCACGGCGATGATCTTGATCATGACTGGAGAGCCCCATCGCTGCGATGGGCATTTGCCCGGATGATCTTGATGGCCTTGGCCACCGTGCGCGGATGCAGGCCTAGCGCGTGGATCACTTCCTTCTTCTTGCAGCCGAGATTGCACTCGAGGTAGCCGCGCACTCGCTCGACGTTGAATGCCTCTAGCTCCTTGGAGCCGGGGCGCAGGTTCAGCGCTTCAATGGTACAGAATTCGAGGAGCATGTTTGAAGCTGCCCACCCGGTCATCCATGCCATTCGCGTTCAGCGCTAGCGGCCGATGGGGCGAATACTTTTGCCGCGTCAACATGCGAAGCTTTCTCAGCTTGCCGCTCGTCATCGTGGGCAAGGGCCTTAAGCTGACCCGCAATCGCTGAGTCGGTCATGGTTTGGGCTGCGCGGAGCAAAGTTCGTGCTGTCTCTAAATATGCCTTGCCTCGTTGTGAGATCTGGACCATCACAAAGCCCTCGCGCGGTGCTCTGGCAGCTGGTTGAAGGTGATCTGGAGCCAGCCCACCCAATTGCGGTCACTTTCCCTGCGAGCTCTAAAGCGATCGACGCACTTCTTGGAACAAAGAGGCGTTCGCCACGAGTAGTGCCGGACGAGACCAAACTTGCCTTCACAAACCGCGCATCGCGAGGCACTATCAGATTTGATGCTTTCGGAGCAGTTGAGCATTGTAGTCTCCTTTTGGCTTTATCGCAGTTATTCGTCGATCATCCTTTTTCACTGTCGCACTCGATGAGCCTGTGCGCTTTTCAAGCATGCAGCCTAAGACGATCACGATCAGCAACTCAATTGAACGTAGGTAATCGTCCGGCATCTAGAGGGGTGACGGAACGATACGAAGGTTTAGGGCGCTCCCCTTGAAGCTGACCACTTCCGCAATGGGTCAATCGCGTCGGTTTGCCACTCGGCCGGTGACTTCCGGTTTGCGCCGGGCTGCGAACATTTCGTTGCATTGTCTCAACCGACGCGAAACGGGCCAACAGGCGACGTTCGTTAGCCGGCACGGCGACCGTCAGGGAAAGGCCACTCTGCTGCCGGTCCCCGAAGGCCATCTCGGGAGATGGCGAAGATTATTTTTAACCGCCCTGCGGTGGCCTTAAGGCCATCGTTGGATGTTGACTCGCCACTTGCGACACGGACAATCTGGCGGCAGCTTTCACAGTCAAGTAGGTACCGGCGGACGATGATTTCTGTTGCTGTCGGGTCACGACAGTATGCCGGTTCACCGACGATCTCCAGGTTGGAGGGTCGAACTATTTCGCTTCGCACGCCTCTGGCGCTTCTCATCATATCCCTAGGTGCGATCGCCGTGGCGTGGTGGTGGCTGGCCATACCGATCAACTTGGCGCGCGCACCGATCGATCCGAATGCCAAACTGCAATGCATATCCTACGCGCCCTTCCGCAACAACCAAACGTCAGAGTCGCCTACACCAGTGCCGCGGGACCAGATCGCGGAAGATCTCGCCCAGCTTGCCAAAATAACCGACTGTATCCGTACCTATGCGACTGATCTTGGTCTGGATCAGATCCCCGAACTTGCGTCCAAGGTGGGGCTGAAAGTCATTCAGGGAATCTGGCTCGATCGGGACCGACAGAAGAACGCGGCACAGATATCGACGGGCATACGCCTCGCCCAGCAATATCCAGGAACCATCACCGCACTCGTTGTGGGCAACGAGGTTCTGTTGCATCGGAAGATGACGCCTTCTGACCTTGCTGCCTTAATCCGCTCGGTCAAGGCACAAGTGCCGGTCCCCGTCACCTATTCCGACGTCTGGGAGTACTGGCTGCGCTATCGGGAACTCGATGACGCCGTCGACTTCGTCGCTGTTCATATCCTGCCATATTGGGAAAACGTCCCGGTCCCGGCGAAATCTGCCGCTGCTCACGTCGACGCCGTCCGAAAGCAGGTGGCGTCGGCGTTTCCGGGCAAGGAAATCCTGATCGGAGAAACAGGTTGGCCGAGCGAAGGGCGGATGCGCGGTTCGGCGCTACCGTCGCGCACCAATCAGGCGCGGGTGATCTCGGAGATCCTCGATGTTGCCCGGCGCGAGAATTTCCGCGTCAACCTGTTCGAGGCGTATGATGAATTGTGGAAGCATGAGTTCGAGGGCACCGTCGGCGGATCGTGGGGCTTATTCGATTCCGCGCAGCGCACGCTGAAATATCCGCCCGGCATCCCCGTCAGCAATTATCCGCTCTGGAAACTGCAAATGAGCAGCGGAATGGCGCTGGCGATCCTGGTGTTCGGCGCTGCATGGCTGACCTCGCGCCGGAAGCTCTCGCAGCCCCGGCTCGTCTCATGGTTTGCGGTCGGAATATCGGCAACCACCGCCGGAGTCCTGTTTGGGGTGGCCGCTCAAAAGATGCTCTATGAAAGCTACGACGCGGGCAGCTGGCTTCTGTGGGGCACACTTCTGGTGGCGGCAACTGCCTCGCCGCTGTTCGGCGCCAACGCCCTGATGTCAGGGCGCGCACCGCCCACATTTCTGGAATTGCTGGGTCCGAAGGACTTCCGGATCCCATCGGGGCTGGCGATCATGCACGGATGGATCTTGATCGTAACCATCGTGATCGGCACGGAGACCGCGCTGGGCTTTATGTTTGACCCGCGCGAAAAGGATTTTCCTTTTGCGGCCCTCACTATGGCGGCGGTCCCATTTGCGGCTATGACGCAGCTCAATCGCTCCAAGAAAGGAATCCGCCCCATGGCGGAAGCGACATTTGCCGGCGTATTCTCGGTGGCAGCCATCTATGCGGTGCTTAGCGAAGGGCCGGACAATTGGCAGTCGCTGTGGACTTGTGCTGCCTATATATTGCTTGCAGTTACGCTGTGGCGGGCGCGCGCTTGAGAAAACCTGGCCAGCCGACTTCAGTTTTGGGTCATTCGTGTCAATTTGCCCCCGCCTTCCTGATGTCCGGTCTGGCCCAGACTGCCGACGTGCCGGACACAATGGCGGTCTTCCCCTTCGGGCCAACAGCAGAAGTGCCTGTTACGCTTGGTCAGTGACGCTGCCCCGGCTCCTAGGAAGAAGGCGCCCGACAGGTCGGCTACTGGTCAAAAGACAAAATGGCCGGTGTCGCCTACTCAAGTCAGCTTTACTCTCTAGAAGCGGACATCTCACATTGCGAGTACGCGCCTTAGATCGGCAAGTTGTCGGTCCTTCCTGGCGGCGGATCACCCAGCTCCGTACGCTCTTTGAGTAGATCGTCTCAGCTTGGTACCAGAACCTATCCATTTTGCACGCCGGTTCGCCAGTATCCTTCCATAGCTGATAAGCCTTGGTACGGATCTCTTCCTCGGTTGGACCAGACATGACCACTCCTCGAGACTTGATCGCACTTAAACAAAAGGGCCCTGCCTAAGCAGAGCCCATTGTGCTGGTCACCACTTCTGGCGACCGTACCAACTGTTTACTTCCTTCTGCGCCTGGTCCCTTGCGTAACCGTAGCGCTGTTGTAGGCGGCCTTCGAGCTGATCTTGCTTTCCTGCAATGACGTCGAGATCATCGTCAGTAAGCTTGCCCCATTGCTCTTTGACCTTGCCCTTCATTTCCTTCCAATTGCCTTCCACACGATTCCAATCCATCGATACCTCCTTTGGATAAGAATCCGCCAACTAGAGCAAACCTAATTGGTTCCTGCGGCCTTGTGAACAGTTAGCAGATGCCCCAAGCCCGATGCCGAGCGAAATGCGTTTTGCCTCAATGACCCTTCGCTGCGCTTCATCATCTTCGAAGATTTTGAAACCGGTGTACGGGATTTAGGATGGGCTTTGATCAATTTGATATCCGCTGCCGAAGAAGCCTTCCGAGATTTGAGCTCTTCGCTCTCTTCGCCACCTACTGCCTCCGTTGTTACGATGGCGTCTCGTTAGCATCGACGCTAATGAAGCAACCTCGAAATTAAATCGATGCTCATTGCCTCGGAAATTCGATTTCGATACGGAGCAGTCAACATCAATTGAAACACCGCCCTTCTATGTATTTTGCAGCAGTACTGCCGCGCCCGTTCCCAGTGAGAAGAGGATTTCCTGACCGGTCTATTGCGGACTATCGCCAGCCGCGGCCGCGCCTATAAATCGAAAGATCAAAGAGAGCAAAATCGTCAACGGTCCCCGGAAATTGGCAGGATACGTTACAAATTTGACAGACAACTTTCCGCCATGTCAGAGTTTCAAGGTCGGACACCTCTCGAAACTAGTTGAAGCTTAAAGCATTTGGCCCTACTAGAACGCGACCGACATATCCGCTGCTAATCCGCGATGCTTCCGGCTTGAGCCGAACTTGCTCCACCGAAAGCGTAAACCGAATGTCACCTTCCTCTACCGACAAGATCGCGCTCTTCATCGATGGGGCCAATCTTTACGCGACGGCGAAAACTCTCGGCTTCGACATCGATTACAAGCGCCTGCTGAGGGAATTTCAGAGCCGCGGAACGTTGTTGCGGGCGTTCTACTACACCGCCATCATCGAGGATCAGGAATACTCCTCGATCCGCCCGCTGATCGACTGGCTGGATTACAACGGCTACACCGTCGTCACCAAGGCGACCAAGGAATTCATCGACGCCTCCGGCCGCCGCAAGGTCAAGGGCAACATGGACATCGAGCTCGCGGTCGATGCCATGGAGCTGGCCGAGCACATCGAGCAGATGGTGCTGTTCTCGGGTGACGGCGACTTCCGCTCGCTGGTCGAGGCCGTCCAGCGCCGCGGCGTGCGGGTCACCGTGATCTCCACGATCGCGAGCCAGCCTCCGATGATCGCCGACGAGCTGCGCCGCCAGGCCGACGTCTTCACCGACCTCGTCGAGCTACAGTCCAAGCTTGGCCGCGATCCGTCCGAGCGCCCCGCCCCGCGTGATCGCGAAGCGCGGGGGCAAATGCCAAAATTCTTGCAAGAGCCGAAGGGAAACGATCCTCCCGGCTAGACCGTTAAGGGGGGCCCGCATCTCCGAACTTGGGCAGACCGACTTCAATAGAACAACATCACCGACATCCACGCCGCCAGCGACGCGCAGAGACCAATTCCTAGATAAGGCAATGCAAGGCGCATCGGGTTTTCCCTCCGAGACGCAATATGCCTTAGCTTTGCATGTCTGCCGGCCGATGACTACGAATCTACGGTTGTGCTGTTGCCGGCGCCAGGCGATGACTTGGTTAGGCGCTCGCCCGTTGGCTCGGCTTGCTGCTTCTGCACCTGCTCCTCGACGTACAAAAGGACCATGCGCCGTGTGTCCTGGTCGGCCAGCTTTTGAAATGCCCTGATCAAGCGCAGCATCTGCAGATCTTCGGTACTGTTCGACATGGTAAAAACCCCATTGGAAAACGTAGGCAAGCAATGGGAAAACTATGCAACGCTGCGCCCCGCAGTGGAACGTGGAATTTCGTCGTAGGTTAAGGTCTGCCGCTATCGCCGCCGATGCCGGCGGAGCGCCCCCTGGCTACCTGTCCCCCAGCCCCCAACCGGGGCCGTCTCTCCGGCGAAGCTACTCTCATGACAGGTGTCACCTGCGACGACACCGGCCGGGCTTGCGAACACGGATTGCCCTTGGGACGGCCCGCGCGCTCGCCCCTATGGCAGCGCCGGTGCGCCCTGCCCGGCTTGAAATCCCCAACTGAGGGCGAAATGCCCCGCATGCCCGATGGCTTTAAGGTCGAGATCGACAAGGACGGCTCGCGACATCCACAGGCCGTCCAGGGAGGAACGATCGGCTTACTACCGCGATTGAACTGCGCTGTCTGTGGAGTTTGCGTATGCGTTCCTCGCCCTCGATCGTACCGACCGATCGCCTCGACCGCGACGTCTATCTGGTTCTTGAAGATTTCGGAGCGCGGGCCGGCTGCGCCTGGCGCGAGACCGACGAGGCTGAGACAGACCTCGAGACAGTGATCCGCCTCATTCTCTCCGGCGAGTACACCTATCCCGTCCGCATCGTGGCCTTCAACGCGATCGAGGGGTGGTCCAGAGACGCGACCTCGGATGTCGCCGACGCCGTCGCTCAACGCGCCATCGATACAAGCGACGAAGTCTCTGCAGCCTTGCAGGCCTTCATTGCAGAGAACTCGACGAAGGCGTTCAACGTTCAGCTCTCACTGCCGCTGCGCGGCGCCGCATGACCAGTTCCCCTTGCGGAATGACGATTTGCTTGGCGACGAAATACTCCTGAAACAAACCGCTGCTTTCATTCCGACCCAACCGGGCGTGGGGTTTGTATCCTTAGCTGTTTTCATTCCCGGGGCTGGCTTTGTCACACGTATTTTTTGACTGGAATGCTCAGACTTCGGATGGGGCCGTCGCAAGGCGGCCCTTTCTTATGAGGACGCCGACTTCACGCCATATGTACTGCGCTCAAACTCTGCCTGCTGGCCGTCGCCAAGGTAGCGCCCGAGGGCCCCGACTGTAACCGATCTCGAACTCGAGCTTGCCGCGCGGGACTTCGTCTGCATAAGTCCCACACGACTAAGCCCGGCAATCGAGAGCGCTACCCCCAGATCAATCAGGAAGTGCAGCGACGCACGCTCGTCGTTATCCACGCCAGCCCTCCATTGATAAAAGCGCGCGGACCTTGCTCCTGAGAACGCAAGCATACCGCGCGCTTCCGGCCGAGCCGCATACTCAACGTACGGCCGATTAACTTAAAACGCCGTCAGGAACCGCGCGTTCCTTTGCTCAGACCTTTGAAGGAGCTGGCTCGTAGCAGCCCCTCGGAGGTTATGTCGCGATATTCGACCTCAGCAAAGAACTTCGGTTCGACCCAGGTGGCCTTGGGCTTCTTAATCGGTTTGGTGAGCTTCTGCTTTGGCCTGACGACCGTATCCAGTGTCTTGCGAATTTGGGCTGAGGTCGTTCGGCTCCAGCCGGTCCCGACCTTGCCCATGTAGACCAGCTTCTTGCCTTCCTTCTTGCCGAGGTAGAGGGCGGCGACTCCAGTGGGATCTTTGATGAAGCCAACCACGGGAAATTTCTCGCGCTGGACGGTCTTCACCTTCCACCAGGCTTCAGTCCGCTCCGATCGGTACGGGGCGTCAACGCGCTTGGAGATGATGCCTTCGAAGTTCAACTGTGCTGCGGCCTCGAATAGCTCCTGCCCATCACCTTCGGCGTGCTCGCTGTAGAGAGCCGGCGGTTCTATGCCGCGGGTCTCGAATAACTCCTTCAGCAGCTCTTTCCGCGCAAGCTGCGAGGTCTTCCGAAGGTCCTGACCATCCAGCCATAGGAGATCGAAGGCGTAATACTGGAAACGATCCTGACGGCGTCCTGCAAGTTCGGCCTGGAGTTCGGAGAAGTTAGTGCGCCCCTCATGGACCACGACGACCTCTCCGTCGATGATGGCCTGGTATGGAAGGTCGAAGGCGCCAGCAATGACGGAGAAGCGCTTAATCCAATCGTGACCGTTGCGGGTGAATGCCTTGCGGGTGTCACCGTCGATATGGAATTGGACGCGGTAGCCGTCGTATTTGATTTCGTGAATCCAGTCCTCGCCCGCTGGAGCTTTCGTCTTGAGGGTGGCGAGCTGGGGCTTAATGAAGCCCGGCATCGCCGGTCTGGTACGCTTCGCCACTTACATAACTCACAAAAGCCCGCCGTCAGGGGGACTAACGGCGGGCAGTCTACCTACGTTACTCAACGAGTCTTTAACTTCAGAAGCGGGAGACGTGTTCCATCCGTGAATACACCCCAACATCTCCTACAACTGCAAACGCCTTTGCAGGTTGTATTTTTGAGAACACTTCTCGAACAGCGCACGGACGGGATGTGATAAAAGAGAACGGCGCTCGGACTGTTTAGGGAATCTCGCTCCTGCTTCGGCTCGGCCCAATGCTGTGCGGCTTGTTGAGGAAGAACTCCCGGTTGCCGAATGCGGCCTCCGCGTATTGGTCAATCGCGACCTGGATGGCCTCGATGTGCGCCCTGCACCAACCTTCACGGGTCGAGAGACGCCGCGTCTGTTCGAGCGACTTCAGAAAGTCAGGGGCGTCCTGCATGTCGGAAAAGTAAAAGTCAGGGGCGTCCTGCATGTCGGAAAAGTATTTGGGTCGCTCGGCTACCACTTCCTGCCTCCTAGAACGCGCGCACGGGTCTCATGCGGCACGGCCTTCTTCATCTCGTCCCGCTGCATAGAGAGCTCATCGACCTTCGCCTGCATCCGCGCCAGGAGAGCTTCCGCCGAAGCAGTCCCTATCCCAGCCCGGTGGAGTTGAAGGATTTCCTTGCGCTGGCGGCTGATCTGCGAGCGCATACGCTCGATTTCCGAGCGGAGATATTCGAGTGTGTTCATGACCAACCCTGGGATCTTGCCCAATAGAACAAAGCAAGAACTGAGGGTCAATCGAGGCCGGCAGCCTCAACGGAAAATTAGAGGCGGCGGCGGTATTTTAATCAGGTTAGGCCGGTCCATCTGGCCGAACGCTTCTGGATACTGCACAGAGCTGGGGCTTTCCAATTCAGAAGCAAAAACGCCGCCTGCTTAAATGACCGCAGGCGGCGGCTTTCCAGCCCCGAGAGGGTGACGCGCAAAATCCCGGTAGCCCAATTTAAGCACATCTTGTGCCAAGATTTTATTACCGGCGGAACAAATTCGGCCCGGTGACGTTTTGACGTCATTGGGTAGGAATTCATTTGTGAGCAAACAGTCGGACCGTTTGAGGAAGCAGGCCCTCCAGGCGGAGCGCCTTTCCAACTCCATCAGCGACATGCCGGCATCGCGTACACTGAGGCCGAGCAGTACCACGCCGAGGCCGATCAGCTTGAGCAAGCGGAGCTGTCACTCGGTAATGAGACCGCGAAGCAGGCGCATGTTGTACAGCACCCCTCTTCGGAATCCTGACAGAGACCACCACTCAGCTGAAAAGCGCCCTCCGCGCCCGCCATCTCATCGTGCTATTTGCCATAGCTCGGAATGGACGATGAGGATTGTCGTTGCTGCCACCAGCAACACCTAGGTAGCGCACACATGATTGGCAGCCATATCTTCTCCATGGAGTCCAAGTCTGCCCGCGGGGCATTGTTCCTGCCGTATCAGCCAGCGCGCCGTCGACTGGGACACCAGGTAGTTTGTGGCAAAGATCCGGGGGCCAGACGACAGCACGCAAGGTCACGGAATTCACGTTGCCGCTCGGGAGAAACCGGCGGCAGCCTCCAACCACGCCCCATTTTTTACGACGAGCTATCCAATCAATCGCGCGATGAGCTGCTCGGCTTGACGCATCTCACCGCGCATGATCTGCGGCTAACGGCTGCTACGGTCGCACGTCGTGCTGGTGTTGCGGGTCCGGGCGTCGAGGCATATTCGGATCACGTCAACGGCGACCTCACCGACAAGTACGACATGCTGAAAGAAAAGCGGCAGCTTGTGAATCTGTCCGAACTGCGTCGCATCGTTGGTGACCGACCGGCACAAACGAACGATATCCAGGCCGCCGCTTAGCGAATAGGAGTACCGGGCGCGTTTGTCTTGCGTCGCCCGGGCACCTATTGACGTTCTGGCCATATGCAGCTATTGAAAAACGCAGCATAACAGACGTGTACAAACCGCCCGGCAATCCGCCCGGCGGTTTTTTTGCGTCTGAATCATGGAGAAAACGAGTGGAAAGAACCAAAAGCGGTCGCCCTCCCGTACTTGAGAACGGCGTCACGACCAGCTTTGTGATGCCGGCGGCTCTTAAGCTTGAGATCGACCGCGTCTCGAAGAGTCAGGGACGATCTCGCAGCGATTTTGCGCGCGAAGTACTTGAGCAAGCCGTCCGCACAGCTGCCTAGGCCGGCAACGAAGACATCGTCAGCAAAGAGAAAAGCCCCAGCGTTTGCAGCGCCAAGGGCTTCAAAGGTCTCGATTAGCATTCAGAAACGAAACAATGACACAGCAGTACAAAAAAAGCAACGCGCCGATCATCTTGTCGCCGGATGGAATCCGAATCCAGATTTCCAACAGCAACAAGATGAAGTTCCGGAACACAGTCAATGCCGATACTGGACTGGCCGAAATGATGAAGTCCATCATCTATTGCCTGATCGATAAGACGAACGAAGGTTACGGCGACGAACCGCAAAAGTTCGGTTGGGCATATCCGTTGCCCAAAACCATCGCCGAGCATTGCGGCTGCACAGAGCGTGCGGTCTGGGACAATCTGACTGCGCTTGAGGACGGCGTGACGAAAAATGGGGTGACCATCCCTGAGCGCTGGCGCTTGCGCGTGAACCGCCATGGAAAGGCCCGCAACAGTGGTGGCGGTCGCAGTAAGGCGAACTGGTACTTCCTGAATGCTTGGCGCGAATTTGGTGCCGTCGACAAATCCGGAGGCGACGCAAAACAGATACTCTTATCTGGGAAGCCACAGCACATATCCGGTGAGTATGGGGCCTTCTCATTCCTCGACGAAGCTGACGGAGACTCAATCGCAACGGCTGACGGAATGTCGCGCAGGCAACAGTTTGTCGCTCTCGCGAATTTGTATCATGAAATGGGCGGTCGTCGTGTTGATCAGACCATGCTGAATTCGGCGTGGAACGCATTCGCTAAGAACGGGATCAGTTTTGCGGTCGCGGTTGCAAATCTCACTGAAGGAGAGAGTCTCTCGCTCTCTGACTGCCTGAATCAGAAGCTACCGAATGAGTCTGACGAACCGTTCTAGACTCCTGACCGTGAAAACCCTGAACGGGACGTTCTAAATCCTGTGCCCCGTTCAGGGTTTGAAGCAAAATGCCGACTCTGGAAACACCGAACGCCGTGCACTTAAACAGTGAACGGCGTGCAAAGAAACACTGAGCGGCGTGCACCTAAACGCTGAACGCCGTTCAGCCGACTCTCTTATTACCTTCTTCCGACCCTCTTCGAGACGCTCTCATAGACGCCTGAAGGGTCGGCTGTACGCCTTTGGTCCAGGGATTGTCGGCAGCAGTTCCAGAAGCTGTGACCGGTGTGGCTGTAACTGGCCACTAGATCATCACCGGCCAAATTTCGGTGCGCCAGAGCGCATCACGTCCCCAAGGTATTACACATGACGACTAAGACCATCGAACGATCGGTTGGCAGCGCTTCAGCCGCCAGCCGACACCGCATCATCGTCCGCGAAGCTAACGACAGACATGGCCGATTCGAAATCTCACTGGCAGATGGGTCAACCCTGCCGGCTTCCCGCGCTCCGATGCTCGCCGCAGCTCGCTATTTGCTCGGGGAAGGTGCGAACCCTTCCGCCGTTGTCGAGATGGTTCACGCCACCCGGCCTGACACCGTCGCCGCGTTCGGCAAGATCGGTTCGCTCGCAAAGCTCGACGTTCGTGAGGATCAAACGAGCGAACCGCGCTTCTGCAAGTGGCGACCACCCCCGCAAGACCGGCGCTAAAAGCTGCGGGTATCGAGTGCTCATGCGTTCTTTCAAGATGGGGTTACCAACCTAGCTTTCGAGATGAAGGGCACTCTACAGGCGCTGTACGTCGTCCAGCGTGATCAGCCCATTGGCTTGTGGAAAGGTCCGTGGAATCACCCGTTACTCCTCCGATCGCTCGCGCTTACATCCCGACTCCTTAGGGCATTTACATTAAGCACGCGGAATCTCATTTCACCCCTTGTTTTGTAGGGCTGATCGCGCATCTGAAAGTCCCTGTAATTCCCTGACATTGGCTCATACCGCAATTGCGGATAATCAGAATTTGACAGAAGGGCCATATGAGTGTATGGAAGTACCTACTATGCGCTAAGGCCGTCCGGTGGTGATCCTCCCCGAGACGGCCTTCGTGATTCTTACCCCAAACGATCGCAACAGTCGCCTGGACCGCTCACGCGGTGCGCCGGGCCGATATCCGTTTGCGACAAGGAATCGAAACATGATCGATCTAAACAGCGCTCGCTATGAGCCAACCCGCACCATTGGCGTCGTTTTGCCCGTCTCCATCGCTGACGCCATCGAAAAACAGGCATCATCCGAGATGATCGGAAAATCCGCTTGGATGCGGCGCGCGCTGATCGCCACCCTTCGCCGCGAACACGAGGCCGCGTGATGACCGACGACCTCGAAGGCCTGATCGTGAAGGAAGCGAACCGGCAGGGCCACCAGCCCAACCAGGACGCCATACGGCAGGCAGGCATCGACCTCGCCGGTGCAGCCATGACCAGCCAAGGGCTGATCCACATGCCCGGTCGAGGCTCAATCTCGCCGGCCGATTTCGTCCGCTCGCTCCGAAACACCATGCCGGCCGCGTTCTCGCCAGTGACCGACGACAAGCCGGCGACGACCTCGGATGAGCGCCGATCAGGCGAGACGCTGACGGCTCACATGAGGCGGCTGATTGAAGCCGGCCGGAAGCAAACCCGGATGCCGGACGACTGGAACAGCGTTCGCCAACGATACGGCGCCGACACTACCACCGCCGCCCATATGCACGAAATCGAGCGGCTGCGCGCCGCCAAAGCAAAGTAAGGACGATAACTGATGAGACCAGGAATTTTAGCCCGCCAGACCGCCGCTCAGTTGCGATCGGAAAAATTCACGGTCGGCGACGAGGTTCGGGCCGCACGCGGCATCGGTCTTCAACTTTTCGACCTTCGGAAGCGTCAGGCCGATGCAGATCAGCGAGTAGCGGCAGTCCGCGACCGGCTGCAACGCATTGACGTTAGCGCGTTGGAGGCCGAACTTGCCGACGCGCTGGCCGAGCGGGCGATGATTGCCGAGCAGATCGCCGCATTGACGGCGCCCGCCCGTGATGAGCAGTTCGCTGAACTTGCAACTGGCTAAGCAGTTAAGATAGGACAGCTGCCCGTCTCCAATCCGGAGCGGTCGTCCTTTCGGAGGCGCGGTCGTGATATTGAGACTCGCGAGACTGCTGCTCGCAACCATCGCGTTGGCTCTCGCTGCCGCGCCTCCGTTCCTTCCGCTGCCAGCCAAAGCAGAAAGCACCTACCCAACATCGACCCGTGATGGCCGGGAACGCATCCAGCGCACGGGCGCGTGTCCGGTCGGATATGTTGGTCTCGGTGACAAGTGTGAGGCGCTGCACCGAGACACGCCGCGTGCCCACCCGCATATCCCGGGAACGGCATGTCCGCCCCGGACGTTCCGGAGCGGCGATGCCTGCGTCAGTTTTCGATGATCAGGCAGCCTTCTGGTCCTTCTGGCGCTTTACAATCTTCGCGATCGTGGCCCGGCCACATCCAGTCGCCGCCTGGATATCGCTCCAAGACATGCCGGAGGCCAGCATGCCTTCGATACCGGCATTTCGATCTACGTTTTCGGGACGGCCTTTGAACTTCCCTTCCACCCGCGCCTTGGCAACCCCTTGCGCTACCCGGCGGCGTCGGTCTTCGTAATCTTTCCGTGCGGTCGCGGCCAGCAGGTCTAGCAAAAGGCCGTTCACAGCCTCCAAGACGCGGCCAGTGAAGCCATCCGCGGTAGACCTCAAGAGTTGGTACGACGTTGGCAGGTCAAGAGCGACGATGCGGACGCCCTTAGCATCGATCGCCGCCCTGAGTTTCTTCCAATCGGACTCGTTGAGGCGGCTCAACCGGTCAACTTGCTCGATTAAGAGAACGTCTCCCTCTTGAGCATCGGAAAGCAGCTTGAACAATTCCGGTCGATCCAACTTCGTGCCGGACTCGTTCTCGCGATACCATGACGCGATCTTCAGCCCGCGCTCCGCAGCGAATGCTTTCAGCTGCCCCTCCGCGCGGTTGGCATCCTGATCCTTGGTGCTGGCCCGCAAGTATGCACGCACGAACATTGGAGACTCCCTGATAGTTCCGTTTGACTAGTTCTCTTATAAGAGTCTTGTTTGACTAGTTCAAGAACTACTTTCGAGAACCTTCAAGGTGGTGCCGCTGGGACATACCCAAAGTGAACTAGGCTCTTGGCCTTTGACGCAAGCGCCGCGCGGTGGCCCGCCCCGCCTCCTGGCTGGCCGCGCGCCATGGCGAGGGCTCCGAGATGCACGGCCCCGGTGGTGCTCGGTGGATCGAAGGCCATCCATCAGCGCGCCCCCGCTCGCGTGGCGCCGTCAGCCAGCCCCAAGGGGAGGTGACGCAACCTGCCCTGAGAAGATGCAGGTCGGTGGCCGCCATGGACTCGATAGGCCGCATCCGACGCTGACTATTCGTCACGGTGGCAGGCAACCGGCCCGCGGCCAGGGCGTGCCTCGCTTCACCGTCTGCCGGAGCACCATGGCCACCATCATCCTCGCCAATGCAAGACCAGTGAGGCTTCCCAGCGCTCGCAAGCGCGGGAGGGGTGAAGGAGAGATTTTTTGTGCGGCATACCCCTCGGTTGGCCGACCCCTTCCTACTAGCGAGCGCCAAAAGGCCCTTTTCCGAGAGGGCACCCACCAAGAAAAAGACCCCACCCCTTTCGGGTGGTCACCATCCGCGCGCTCAGCGCGCCAACAAGTAAGAGAAACATGTCAGAGATCATCAGTGTCCATGCCTCATTGACCGCGAGCGACACCGCCAGCCCGGTCATCGCGGGGCTCCTCAAAAACGTCCGCAAGCTTGAGGCAGCCATCAAGTCCATCAACGGCGTCTCAGAATCGAAACTGTTCCCCGACAGCCTCTCTGCCGGGTTGCAGAAGGCCACTGATGATGCTCGCAAAGCCGCCGCGTCTTATCGATCCGAATGGAAGACCGCCTATGATGCTCGCCTGCGTGATGCACGGACATTCCATCGTGAGCTTGACCGCCTCGACCGCCAGACCTTCAATCGCCAGCAGGCTGAGCAACGCGGCGTAGATCGTGGTGCGAGGTCCGCCAGCCGCGGCAAGTCTCCCCGTGGCATCTCGTCGACCACCGCGCTGATTGCCGGCGGCATCACCATCTCCGGCGTCGCATCCGCGTTCAAGAAACGGATGGAGGCCAACGTCGCTGAGACCAAGGCGCAAATTTTCGGTGGGCTGTCACCGGATGAGGTGAAGAAACTTCGCGGTGACTGGTCGGATCAGGTCGCCATTAGGTTCGGAGAGTCCGCAGCGGCTGTGCTGGATGGCTACACCGAGGCGTTGAAGCAAGGCTTTGACGGTTCTGCCGCGAAGAAGATCACCGAGAACGCCCTGGAAGCGTCATCTGCGCTCGAAATGAACATCGGCGAGCTGATGAAGCTGGCAGGTAAGACCGCGACCGGGCTGTACGGCAATGTCCGCAACGCCGATCCCGCCCGCGTGGCTCGGATGATGACCTCTGTTGCCGTCGCCGCCGCTGCGACCGCCGCAGACCCGAACGAAGTGGTAGAGGCGAACAAGCGCGCCCTGTCCGCTTTGAGCACCACAAAAATGAAGGAGACCGATCTTTCCGCGTTCACGTCGGTCGGCATCTCGGCAGGCCTCCAGCCGAACAAGGCCGGTACGTTCCTCGGCTATTTGACCTCCGAATTTGCAAACGCCGGCAACGCTCGCGGCCAGCGCGCGAAGGATCTGGATCAAGCTGCCCGGATGATCGGATATGGCGGCCGGGCGCAGATGGCTCAGAGGATGGCCGCTGCACCGACTGAGTTCATGCTGGATATGTTTTCGAAGATGCGGAACATGAGCGAGCAGACCCGGGCGAAATTCGCCAACCTCGCCGGCATGCGGGAATGGCGCGATGAGCTGGTGCAGATGGCCAAGGCCTCCGATCAAATACGGGAGACCTTGAAGGAAATCGACCAAAAGAGCGACGCGGTGTCTGCGTTTTCCCGCACGAAGCTTAACTCACTTCAGAAGCGCTGGGACCGCATCAAGGCGATGTTCGGCCTCGCATGGGAGAAATTCGGAAGCGGGTTCGAGCAAAGCTTCATTGAGGTGTCGGATTGGTTCGATAGGCATACCAGCATCGTCACCTCCGGCAAGATCGGGGAGAAGTCGAGAGAGTTTGTGGAGAGGCTGAAGAAGGCCTTCGGCGTCGCCAACATCGGCGAGGCACTCGACAAGATCGCCGCGAAAATATCGTCGATCGACGTGGACAGGATCATTGGCTTTGCGTCGGGCTTCGTTGGTGGACTCAAGTCGATTTCCGATACCGTCCTCACCATGCTCAAAGGCGTCGCCACTGCCATGGGCAAGGACGGCAACAGCGCCGAAGTACTGGGTAAGTTGGCCGGGCAGATTGTTGGCTTGTCCGTCGCCCTCGGATTGCTTGCCCCGGTCATCGCCGTACTCTCCGGCTTTGCGACCATCATCAGCCGCATCGCCGGTCTGCTCACTGGTCGGGCGTTGCTGGGTGCCGCCAGCGCCAACCCAGTTGGAACCACCGCCCTGCTCGCTTGGCTTCTGGCAGAGAACAACGACGCCGGCATTCCCGACTCCGCAAAGAAGCGGCCGGGAGAGACGACCAGCCAATGGCGCGAACGTCAGCGTCAGCACAAGAAAGACCTGTATCAGAAGCAGTCAGGCGAAGGCTTCGATCCCGCCAACGTCCACAGGTCGAGCTACCTCACGGACAGCTTCGACAAGCTGGGCGGCAAGATCGAACGCGCGTCGCTCACGAGCACCGACTTCAGCGCCCGTAGTCGCGGTGGGCTGAGCGGTGGCACCGCCGTAGCAACCAACATGAACCGTCTCGTCAGCGGCGTCGGCACTCCCGATGCTCTGTGGAAGAACGTAACGCCGGGCGGCATCCTTCCGAACTTCGGCATAGGGTCATCTGGCATCATCAAGCGCAGCAACATCCCCTCATTCAACGGTGGAGGCGGCAGCGTTGACGACATGAGCCGGGCGGCCTTCGATAAGAAGTTCGCCGGTACTGCACTCGCTGGCAAGTACGATCAGGTCGTTGCGACCGCCAGAGCCAACGGCATCTCGCCTGCGCTGCTGGCCGGTGTGATCGCGCACGAAACCGGCAACGGCCATGTGCTGTCTGGAAACAACGTCGCGGGTCTGATGGACCCGGCAACCGGCATGGCGAAAAAGATGCAATTCGCCAGTCTCGATGCCGGCATCAGCAGGGCCGGCCAGGTGGTCGCAAAGAACTACCGTCTGGCCGGTGGCAACCTCGACAAGATGGGAGAGCGCTATGCACCGGTCGGCGCGGCGAATGATCCACGTCGACTGAACGGCGGCTGGCCCGCGGGCGTGCGCAAGCAGATGAATGCGCTGTCCGGCGGTGGCTCGGCCGGCAGCGGCGATGCCGTTGCATGGGCCGAAAAGTACAAGGGCTTAAACGAGTACACCGACAACCGGGTGTTGGCGGCAGTCCTTGGCGGTGACGTACGCGGCAAGTCGAATGCTTGGTGTGCTCGCTTCGTTAATAAGGCATTGGAAGCGGCCGGAGGCAATGGGACGGGCAGCGCGGTGGCGAACAGCTTCCAGAAGTGGGGCTCCGCGGTCAGCCCGCCCGACGTCAAGCGCAACGACGTTCTGCTTCAGACGAACGGCTACGGCTACAATAAGCCCGGTGGTCACGTTGGCCTCGCGACGGGCGAGACCCGAATGCACAACGGCCGGCTGCAAATCAAGATGCTGGCCGGCAACGATGGTGACGCGGTTCGGGAACACTGGATCGACGCGGACAAGAACCTGATGGTTCGTCGCGGCAATCCCATCGGCCAAGTCCCGTCAGCGGTTGACGCGGTAAAGAATGTTCCCGCCGCTCCGCAGTCTGGCGTCCCGATGAGGGGGGCTTTGGTGGTGGCGTCGGCGGCTCTGTCGCGATCCACATCAACGGCAATAGCCATGATCCGGAAGCGCTCGCAACTCTGGTCCAGCGCCGCGTTGACGAGTCGATGAACTGGCGCGCCCATGACAGTGAGTCAGAATACACCTAACGACTAACCCGATCCTATAGAACCGGGAGGACGAGTCATCATTGTGAGGCGGACGTACCCTCGCTCTGATGGCTCTCCTTTGCATTCGTGCGAATGCAACCGCCTTGTAAGCAAATGCCACCTTCACCAGAGTGTCTCCGATCAACACGCGAGAGGATGATCAGATGAACACGACATATCGAGACTACATCACCGAAGTTCGCAACGGAAAACAGGTTGCCCGGCCCATGGATGGAGACCAATTTGAGATGAGATCAATGCATCCTCCGCGCCTTTACGGGGCCATCGATGCACTCCATGCCGCGTTGGAGCAAATCCCGGCTGTCTCTGTTGCTGAGATAACCGGGCCCCGTTGGCTGAGGGAATGGCTGGCCAGCCCCACCGATATCATCGACCTCGATGAAGCATATGCGCGCGGCGCCTGCTGAGGCCTCAGTTGCTCCGACCACCCGACTATTTTGCAACGCCCTCAACCCAGCCGGAGGCGTTTTCACTTCGTTCGCGTGGACTGCTCGCGATTCGACGCATCACAATAATCATCAACGAAAGGAATCAGGATGGAAGCTATCCGCAACTATTTTAGCAGTTTGGGTGAGATCGGCGATGATCCGGATCGGATCGTAAAAACCCTATGGGGGATTGGAGTTAATTCCACGAACCGCCTGTCAGCGATGATAAACTTAACGGCCTTTTCAGGCCCGGAAACATTCTGGCGAGTCTTCAATCAATGCTGGTCCGACTGTGACGACACTTGGGACCTCCAAGAGGATTTGCTCAACACCTTTTGGCATTTTTACTATGGGGACTCATCGCCGCATGACTTCATGAGTCCGGAGGCGAAGGAATTCTTTTCAAAACTTCCTGACCGGATCACCGTCTATCGGGGCTGTGACCGGTCCCGCGCGCATGCCACTTCCTGGACCACCGACCTTGAAATCGCAAAATCGTTTGCGAGCGGCCATCGTGGCATCCGATTGCCTGACCCTGTCGTCATGACAGCCAAGGTCTGGAAACGGGACGTCATCACGCTCATTCAGGATCGCGAAGAATCCGAGGTCATCATTCATCCAGGGTCCCTGCGGTACCTCCGGGAAGTGAAGGTACTGGGATCGCAATTCGCGGAATAACGGCGATCACAAGGGCCGCAGCCGTCTCTCAGGTCTCCTATTCACAGGCTGTTCAGCCTTTATATCGCTCAAAGGAAACTCATGAACGACAACAACCAGACGCCCCGCAAAATGCTAAACCTGAAGCAGGTGCTCGCAATCGTGCCATTCAGCCGCTCGACGATCTATCGGGAAATGGAAGAAGGTCGCTTTCCGAAGGCCCGTGAGATCGCGCCGCGACGGATCGCCTGGTATGAGGACGACGTGATCGCTTGGCAGTTAACCCTTGATCGGAAGGTGGCGTAAGCCCGCCGCCTCGCCGGCACTTAGCCAGCTCGTGCTACCGTCCATCAGCATCAGCGCTGCAGTGCAACCTTCGTCGACGGTTCATCCATCAGCTGCATTGCATCGGAGCAAGTAAAAGTGCAACCATCCCCAGACCTCGGGGATCGGTGTGCACAAGTTGACGCGGTTTGATAAAGGGCTTGTTCTCGGATTACCGGCAGTCAAGCCTTGTTAAATCAACGGTGATTCGCGATCAGCATGAGCAGGAAAAACGAGCTGCATACGGCTGAGGCTGCGGCACTTGGCTTCTACTATCAAACGTTCTTCGCGCTCGAAACGTTAGTCGCCCAGAGCGCGGATGACGCTGCTGTGGCTGTTGAGCGGCTCGATGATGTTGAGCTGAATGCTGACGGCCGCACGCTGCTGTATCAGCTGAAGCACTCAATTAGCGAGACCCCCCCGCCGATCACGGTGAAGGCGCGGGCGCTTTGGCGGACTATCAAGGTTTGGGTCGATCTACTGCCGACGATCACTCTTGCAGACACGACGTTGCATCTAGTCGCCGTTGGCGAGATTCCCCAAAATAGCCCACTTCTAGCCCTGACCAGTCTCGACGCTGACCGATCCGAGCTTGTGGCAGCGATGGTCGATGAAGCGCAACGTGTCATCGACGCTAGGGCCCAGGCCGCGAAAGCAACGAAGCCACTACCGTACAGTATCCGAACAGACGGATGCGAAGCATTCTTGGGTCTTTCGAATACGGGGCGTCTTAATCTTATGCGCCGAGTGCAGGTGCAGCAAAAAAGTCCGACCATCGATGAGATCGAGAGCCGAGTCGCGGATCATCTAAAGTTGCTCCCTGTTGATCAGCGGCCACTTGTCGCCAAGCGCCTGATCGAGTGGTGGGATCGACAGATAATCTACTCGCTCTGCGGCAAACGTGAGCGGGCGATAGCCAGGACAGAGCTGCAAGCTGAAATCATGTCTATCGCTGGTGACCTAGAACAAGGCAAGCTCCTCCCCGAGTTTGAAACGGCGACTCACCCAGAGGACTATCAACCAGACGGCATGCTCGCTCGCCAAATCCAACTTGTGGAGGGTAAGCGTTCCGACTTGCTGAAGGGGATTCGCGAGGAATGGAAGGCCCGAGAACAGCGCGCGCGTTGGATAAGTGCGAACTCGGCGATGGCGACCACGATCAACGAATACGATCTGGTTCTTAAAGAACACTGGTCTGATCGTCACATGCAGGTGTGCGAGGAGTGCGCCGAGCGCGAAGGTAAGACGAAATGCGAAGAGGGTTTAAAACTCCTTCGCTGGACGCATGAGGACGCACCCTTGTCGGTCCGGCCGATCGCTGAAGGTTGGACCGCCCCCTATTACGTACGAGGCAGCTATCAAGTGCTCGCCATCAATCTAACCGTGGGCTGGCACCCTGACTACGCTGAAATGTTGAAGGGCGAGGCATGACGGTCGCTCACGACGTATTCGCCGAAACGAACCCGGCGTTCTGCACCTATGTTGCCGCGGGCTTTGTGACCTCGTACGTTTCGATCAAGGAGGACGGACCAGAGCTACCGATCGCATATCTAGCGCTGCCGCTTGCCTTATCTGGCGATTTCGAAAGTACGTTCAACCACACCAATAAGAACACGGGCTTGTTGCAGTGGTTGGAGCGGAACCCGCGCGTGGAGGTAGGGCTGTCAACGCGCATCAACGGTTCAATGAATATTGTCACCGAGGCGATCCGCTTCGGCTGCTTTACTCGGGTCTTGAAACTCAGTGAAGGGGGACGACTACAGCTAGGACAAAGTAAGCTGAAAAAGAGCGCGACGAAATCGCTCAGTGGCGAACCAGCGCAAGCTATCAAGCATGCCGAACGGCTCGGCCATTGGTTCGCAGTGGCTGGGTCGACGAGAGCGGTTTTCAATATCATGGGGCTTGCGGTATGAGTCGCTGGAACATAGCGAGCATTTTCTTTTTGGGCGTTTCCGGCCAACGCCGCGAGGTTTCGCTGGCCCCTGGAGCTGTCAATATCATTACTGGCGCGTCTGGTACGGGGAAGTCCACCCTGATCAAGGCTATCGATTATTGTCTCGGCTCCAGCAACTGCGAGCTGCCAGCCCATGTCCGTCGGCGCAGCGTCGCCGTTGGGGTGAAGTGGGTTTCGGGCGACGCCGAAATGATCATCGGCCGGGTTGTCCCCCCTGTGGGACAGGCAACCAGTACCCGAATGTTTGCCGCTTCGGGGCGCGATCTGCCTTTACCGGCGGCCGTGGAAGAGTTTGACGGGACGACTACGCTCGAGGCAGCCAAAGCGTTCATGGAGCGCGTGTTTGGCATCGGCGATGTGCCTGAAGATGCCGAGCCTGGTGCCACTCGTCGCGGCCGAGCCACGGTTCGCTACGTCACACCGTATTTGTTCGTCACTAAAGAGGTAATCGACAGCGAGACGGTCCTGCTACACGGGCTAGACAAGGCTGAGAAGGCGCGCGACATCGTCGCCACTATGCCCTATTTCCTGCGCGCCACGGACGAGACGACCGCGATGGATGAACAGCGGCTGCGCCAGTTGCAGCGCGCCCTGGATCGGGAGGAGATAAAGGCCCGATCACGCGCCGCGTCGGAGACTGCGCTGAAGCAGCGGGCAATCAGTCTTCTGTCAGAGGCGCATCGCATAGGAATAGTCGGAATTGACGACGGTCGCCAACACCAAGCTTGAGGCGAATGGCTATCCTTCCGAAGGTGAGCTAGGCGCGCTTCACAGCCGTCGTCACGAGATTTTATCCCAGCTGGACGGTACGCGGAGGCAGCTGCGCGCAACGCAGACTGCGATTCGTGAAGCCACCGGCTTCCAGGGAGCGGTCGCTCGTCAGCGCGAAAAACTCAAGCTGGCAGAGCATTTACAAGTTGACGAGATCGCTGCGGTCTGTCCGGTGTGCGAAGCTCCTTCGGAGCGAGGTCGTACTACAGCGAACGCCCTGCAGGCGATCCTAGCGAAGGTGCGCGACGAGAGCGCCGCAGTGGAGCGGGTTAAACCAAGGCTTGTCGAGCATGACCGGACTTTGGAAGAACAGATCCGCGGGCTTAGTACGCAGCTTCGACGGGTTGATGACCAAATCCAGACATGGCTTCGGCAGACAGACGAGACGCGCCATCTGGCCGATCTCGCCCAGCTTAGAGCGCATCTGCTGGGGCGTATATCGTTCTTTCTTGAGACGAATGTTGATGAACCGCGCCAGACCACCCGTGACCTGGACGTCCTACGCGCGGAAATCGCTGAGCTGGAGGCGCGTGTCGATCGCGAAGCAAAGAAGATTAGGCTGCAGCGGGCCGAGCGCAAAATATCGCAATTCGCGTCAGAGGCGTTTGCGATGCTCCCGACGGTTGCCCCGTGTGTTGGATCGGAACTTGAGTTTTCATCCCGTGAGCCGAGGGTGGCGGTGATCGAGGCGGACAGCGGAGCCGTCCTTCGCATGTCGGACATTGGATCGGACCAAAATTATCTCGCCATTCACATTGCACTGTCGTTTGCTCTGCAACGGTACTTCGAGTCAGTAGAGGCTCCGGTTCCGGGGCTTCTTGTGCTGGACCAGATTAGTCGTCCTTATTTTCCAACCAGCGGCGAGCAAGAAGAGGATGAGGCCGAGATCGCCGGCGGCGACGAGGACGAGGATGTGCAGGCGATGCGGCGACATATCGACTTCCTCTTCGCGGAAACCGCCCGGCGCACGGGACTGCAAGTCCTTTTGATTGAGCACGCCTATTTCGCTGACGACACACGCTATGTCGCTGCCACGCGAGAGCGCTGGACCCGCGCGTCCGGTAGCGCGCTGATTCCGGTTGATTGGCCTTCGCGAGGCGATGAAACTGCATAGCGTCAAAACGTGAGCAGCCTGATGTGGTTCAAGCGTGAGCGCCGCTCCCGTCTAACGTACATCTTCTGAATAAGCGCTCCATCCCAGGAGCTATCCGCGCGCTCGCATCCGCGGCCGGGCCCCTGCTACCTGAGAGTAGGGCGTTTGTGTTCAAGAAATGGATCGTTTCGTAACGACCTCCGAACGATCTGCGGCACTCTATATGGTGCAGGACACGGTCATGAATATGCTCGCCAGCCGTGGCCACCTATCGGGAACCGATGGAGCTATCGGGGCATCAATCAAAGTCAGGCTACACGCACCAATCCTGCCGCTTTCGGATCGTATGTGTAGTCTGTAATCGTTCCGTCCTTGATCCGATCAACTGCTTCGTTGACCACGAACAGCGGTACGAGAAACCATTCGCGCGGGATCACTGGATTCCCAAAGCGATCCTTGATCTCGACATCGAGCTGAGCCGGGCCAAAGATGCGGTGGATGAGGTTTTCGAGCTTGGTGCGATTGACGTTGTAGAGTTCGTAAGTCGCGACGACTTCCACATCAGCCATCATAAATGTCGGGTCGAGTTTTGCGTTCGCGATACGCCGTTCCACATCCCCGCCGGTCACGCCGATCTTGTGCAGAACATCGCGATGGGCTGCGATCACCGGATGGTTTGACTTGCTGCGCAATACGTAGATCGTCCCGCTCGCCAGGTCTCCGTGATCGTTTTCATCGGCGAACAGAGGACCAGCAGTGGGTTCGGTGATCCGCCTTCCGGCCTCATCCTTATACAATGCCCGCTGGAGCGACCGGCGTAGCAGATTGCTCTCGGTCCCGTTGGAGTAGATCACACGCAGACGTGCATCAAACTCACCATTTGGGGCTTTGAAAGTTTCTCCAACGTCGGCGACGTAGGCAATCTGACCGCCAAGAATGAAAAACTGCCCCTCGGTGATATCCGCTTTCAGGAACCCGGCATCCTTCACGAAGGGCCGGGTTGTCCGAACGCCCGAATTCAGGTCGTTCTGGAGCTGCGTGAATAGCGGCTTGAACTTCTCAAAATCTATACATTCTTCGCGATTGGCGATTTCCTCGGCGGCACGCTTTTCGGCACTGGCGCGGACATGTCGAAGCTCGGTGATATCCGTTGCCCCCGCCGCATCTTTCAGCTCGGCGAGCAGCTCGTCCTCATCAATCTCATCCACCGGGGCGGCGGCGACGGTTTCCGCTCCGGCCAGCAGCCCCTGATGGTCGAGCGGCGCAAGAAGCGAACGACATTCCTCAAGCGTGCGCAGGCGGTCGAGGCGCACGGCATAGAGTCGCTCGAAGATGTCATTATCCTCGCCATGCTGCGGGGCACGGCCGTGCTCCTCGAAAAAGCGCTGTATTTCCTCGAATCCGGCAATCATGCGTTCTTCGCGTGCGGAGCGTTCGCCCTTCTTTACGGGCTGAGCGAAGTCGTCCAGTTCAGCGCGCAGTTCGTCGAGGTCGAGGTCAGTCATAGCGGCCCTCGTCCTTGAAACGAACAAAGGCAGCAGCGCCCTCGGCCATCCGCTTTTCCCAAGCATCTGTCGAACTGATCGAGGGGAGCCGCCCACGCTCCTTTTTGAATTTAAAGGCTCGTAGAGCTAGTTCCTTCGCTTCGTCGGGCGTCAGGCTCGTGCGCTTGGCGGAAATCGCCGCCTGCACCTGTTTCAAGCTGTCCTCGCTCATAGTCTTGGCGAGGATAGCGTAAGCCTCGCCGAACGGATTGATCCGGTCGATAAGATCGATGTCGAGTTCGCGGACGTCCATCGCAAACCTGCGCACGCCGTCAATCAGGGCCGTGTTGGCGCTTTGTTCGGGGTCGCCGCCTGCCCCGCCCTCTAGCGCAATCTGCTTGGCCTGTTGCGTCAGGTTGAGGGCGGCGACGGCGTGCTGGCGCACCGCCTCCTGATCCTCCTCATCGAGTTCTGGATATTTGTCCTTGATGATCTTGCCCATGCGAACAACGGTCAGGTCCTCCGGCACCAGCTCCTCGTCGAATAGGCCCCGCTCGATGGTGGTCTTGTCCTGAACGAAGGCGGCGATGACCTCATTCAGATCTTCCCGGCAGATGCGCGCCGCCTCCTTGCTCTTTGGTTCGGTCAGACCTTTGATCTCGATCTGGAATTGCCCCGTGTCCCCGTTGAAGCCGACATTACATTTGTTGGGGTCGTAGCCCCCGTCCCCATAGTCGAACCCTTCCACTGGGCCGCTCGTGGGGTTCTTCGGCTTGAACTCGAAGCGCGGCGCAAGTACCTGCTCCATGAGCAGGCTCGCCGCTATCGCCTTCAAGGTATCGTTCACCGCCTCGCTGATGGCCTCGTCGGCGGCGTCCGGTTGGGCAATCAGGTTGGAGAAGCGCGCGCGAGTCTTGCCCGGAGCGTCGCGCGTCGCGCGGCCGATGATCTGCACGATCTCGGTGAGGCTCGACCGGTATCCGACAGTCAGCGCGTGCTCGCACCAAATCCAGTCGAAGCCTTCCTTCGCCATGCCTAGCGCTATGATGATATCCACATGCTCGCGGTTGTTCTTCTGCGCCGGGTCTTTCAGCGCCGCGGAAACGCGGTCACGCTTCGCGGGGTCGTCATCGACCAGGTCGGCGATTTTGAGCACGCTGCCGTTGGGTATCTTGACCAGCTGAAAACCGGTCACGGGGTCGGTCCCCAGCCATTCGCCCAGCTCCTCGATGATATGCTCGACTTCCTTGATCTTTTGCTTGGTGCTCTCGCGCGAGTTGACGCTAGGGATGTGGATGATTGTTTTCTCGGTGGGTTCGAGCACCTTCAGGATGTCGTCGGTATAAGGGCCGGAGTAGAAAAAATAGCCGATGTCGAGCTGCTTCAGATATTCATAACCGTTCAGCTGTTCATAATAGGTGTAGGTGACGGTATCGAATTTCGTTTCGTCCTGCGGAGCCAGTACCGCCTCAGCGTCGCCCCGGAAATAGGAGCCCGTCATCGCTACAATATGAACGCGGTTGCGGGCAATGAACTGCCCAAGATGTAGGCCGAGCTTATTGTCGGGGTTGGCGGAGACGTGATGGAACTCGTCCACGGCGATCAGCCGATCGTCGAACGCCTCGACGCCGAACTTGTCCACGGCGAAGCGGAAGGTCGCGTGGGTGCAGACCAGCACCTTGTCGCTGCTTTCGAGGAAAGCGCCGACGGTATTGACCTTGCCGCCATTGTCGTTTCCGGGCGCGTCGCAGAGATTCCACTTGGGCTGAACGGTCCAGTCGGCCCAAAAACCGAATTCGGTCAGTGGCTCGTCGTGGAAGCTCGCGCCGATGGCTTTCTCAGGCACGACGATGATCGCCTGCTTGAGTCCTTGATTATGGAGCTTGTCGAGGGCAATGAACATCAGCGCTCGGCTCTTGCCCGAAGCCGGTGGCGACTTGATGAGAAGATATTGCTCGCCTCGCCGCTCAAAGGCGCGCTCCTGCATTGGCCGCATGCCAAGCGCATTGGCTTTGGTTGAAGCGCCGTTGCGGGCGTAGGAAACCGAGATGGCGGGAATTGATTTTGTATGTTCGGTCACGCGCTTGCCCCGGCCTTTCGCTTCTTCGCCGCTGCCGGCGACGCGGTCATCTTAGTGTAAAGTTCGAATAGCTTTTCCAGCCGCTCAGTGTCATTGCGGAACCGGCGGCCGATATAGATGCGCTCAAGCACCTCGTCGTTCCGCGCATGCGCCTCGCGCAAATCGGCAGGCATTTTTTCAGGATCGTAGAGATCGGCAATCGTCGCCGGGAAATGCGCCTCGCGTGTCAAGAGAATGCCCTCGGCGCAGCGTGTCAGGTCAGCCTTGTTCTTCTCGGTGAGCGTCGGAACGGGGAAAGTGTTCCACCCGAGGGTGTTGGAGAAGCGGAAATCTGTTTTGATTTTTCCACAAACTGCGCCGATCCACACGAGCGAAAGGCGCGATGCAAAGACAGCTATGTTCCAGATTGGCGGATCGTAGAACGAAAACGCTCCATCGCCAACGATAGCACCTCTCGGCAGCGCTATTACGGGGTAGTAGTCTCTGCTCTCAGAGGAATGTCGAGGGATCTGAAAAACAGTCTCGAGCCCCGTCTGTCGAATTTGCTGAAATTCGTATGGTTTATTCATCCCCGCTTTGGTGAGAGGCTTGTCGCTTTTCCCCCTCATCTCGGCGACCATAGAAAAGCGGTTTCGAAACTCTTTTATATCCGTCAGCGCAACATAATCTTCCTTAGAGGCCCAGATGCAATAGCGCCCGCTTCCGTGAGTGGCATCATGCGCTCCAAAGAATGGGCGAACTATGTGCATATAGTTTGGTGCTACCGCCTTGAGAGCAGCAGCGACTTCCGCGTCGAATATTAAGCCGCCACCATCAGCCGGTTTGCTACCGTTTACGACGGGAGCCATGCCATTTTGAGGAGCCGTCTCATTCTTTACGTAAATATCTTTGTTAAGGAACCAGATACGCATTAATATTTTCAACTTCTCTAACCAGTCCTCCTACACCGTCAAAGTACCGGAGCGTCTTAGCATTACAGTTGCTTTGTTTGCGGGCTTCTGAATCCATGGGCAACCATGATTCGAATGTCGTGGACGCGGGCCGCGTCGGTTGAGGAGACGCTTGCGTTGTGGGCGGCGTCGCTTCGAGAGATCAAGCAACGGATACGTCCGTTGTTCACGCAAGAGCGTGTGGCGACGAATGCAGGCTTGTTCCTGGAAGGTCTGCTCGGAGATGAGCAGCGCAAGACCGGCTGGATGCGCGCGGAGGCGGCTGGCGATCCTGGCCCATGGCGTCAGCAGGCAATTCTGGGTCGTGGAGATTGGGACGCTGATGCCCTGCGCGATATCGTCCGCGACTATGTCATCGAGCATTTGGCGGATGACGATGCGGTGCTGGTGATCGACGAGACCGGCTTTCTCAAGCAGGGTAAGGCCTCATGCGGAGTGGCACGGCAATACACTGGTTCGGCAGGGAAGATTACGAACTGCCAGATCGGCGTCTTCGCTACCTACGTTTCGCGTCATGGTCATGCGTTCATCGATCGCGCGTTGTATCTTCCGAAGGAATGGACTGACGATCCAGATCGTCTGGAAGCCGCATATGTGCCTGCCGATGTCGGCTTTGCGACCAAACCAAAGCTTGCGACGAGAATGATCGCACGTGCGATAGCCGCGTCTGTACCATTCAAGTGGGTTGCCGGTGACACGGTCTACGGTGTTGGCGATATCGAACAGCAGCTACGGCGGGCAGGCAAAGGCTATGTGCTCGGGGTCAGCAGCTCTCATGTCTTCCGATCCTGGGGCAAGCGACAGCCGGTCGCCGGCAAGGCCGAAGACATCGCCCGGACGCGGCGCCCGTCCGACTGGAAGCGCTTGTCGGCGGGAGCCGGAACCAAAGGACCGAGGCTGCATGACTGGTGTTATCTCGAACTGGCCGATCTCGAGGTCGAGCAGTTCAACAGCGCAAATGATGGTTTATGGACGCGCGGTCTGCTGATCCGTCGCCATATCGCCGATGGCGATCTCGCCTTCTTCACCACCTGGTGCCCAGCGGGAACATCAATTGAAACGCTGGTCGCGGTCGAAGGCCATCGATGGGCGATCGAGGACAGCTTTGAAACCGCGAAAAACGAGTTCGGGCTCGATCACAACGAGAGCAGGTCCTGGCATGGCTGGCATCGCCACGTGTCCCTGGTGATGCTCGCCTTCGCCATGATGGCGGCGATCCGCCATCGCGCCAATCCGCCACCGCCCAAAAAAACCAAACGCCGCCCCCCGGCAAAAGCCAAAGCACACCCACGCCGCCGCTGATCCGTTGGTCAATCCAGGAAATCCGCCGCATCGCCATCAGGCTTGCTCGAAAGCGGATCCAACCCGCGCATGTCATCGCATGGTCATTCTGGCGCAGAGCTCACCAGGCTGCCGCTCAGCGCGCGCATCTCAAAGCAAAACGGCAACTGTAATGTTAGTGTCTGTCCGGGAACATCTTGAATCATCGGAATCATTTGTGATTCAAGGGTGGCGGTCCGATTCGAAGGGGCGCCCATGTGGACGAAGGAGAACCGCGGTCGTTACGACCGAAGCCGGCTACGCTATCCAAGCGATTTGACTGATGAGGAATGGGCGTTGGTGGAGCCGCTGATTGCGCCAGCCAAGCGAGGCGGCAACAAGCGCACGGTCGATGTGCGCGAGGTGATCAATGGCCTGATGTATGTGCTGAGCACCGGTTGCCAATGGCGAGCGATCCCGAAGGACCTGCCGCCACGCAGCACGGTGCACGACTATTTTGACTTGTGGGCTTGGAACGGCACGCTCGATCGCATCCATCACGCGCTCTATGTACAATGTCGAGAATTGGCTAACCGAGAACCCAGCCCGAGCGCCGCCATCATCGACAGTCAAAGCGTCAAGAGCGCGGAAAAAGGGGGGCGTGGATCGACCCGCATGGCTACGATGCGGGCAAGAAGATCAAGGGCAAGAAGCGCCACATCCTAGTCGATACTCAAGGCTTGCTGCTCCACGCCCTCGTGCATTCGGCGGACATCCAGGATCGTGACGGTGGGGTGCTGGTGATGGCCACGCTGTTTGGCCTGCATCCATTCCTGCTGAAGCTCTATGCTGACGGCGGCTATCAGGGGCCGATCTTTCAGTCCGCCGTTCGCAAAATCCTCCGGCAAATCGACGTCGAGATCGTCAAGCGCTCCGATACAGCAAAGAGTTTTGCGATCTTGCCCAAGCGATGGATCGTCGAACGCACCATCGCCTGGCTCAACCGCTGCCGCCGTTTGGCCAAGGATTGGGAGTGCCTCAACCGAAAGGCATTGGCGTTCTTGCGCCTCGCCTCAATCCGCCTCATGCTGCGAAAGCTCTGCCAAAAAACAGCATGATCCCGGACAGACTCTTAGGGTTTCTTGCCAAGCCCACAATACAGACCGACACTCCAGCATTCTTGCTTGCCAGATTCGACCACTTAAACGAAGTGACTGCGAAAGAAATGCGGACGCCTTCGGATATGCACTGTGGCCAAAAACGGTAGACCTGTTCTCCTTGGCAAATAGAGTTCGTTGTAACGAAAGCAGCCGAAGCTTCACAGAAATTCAAAAACCACCGAGCCTTTTGGAAGAATCCAAGAATATAATCAAAGGACTTCCAGGCTGGAAAAGTCGCGGCGAAAACAGATTGCATATCGCCTTTTTGGAGAATGTTCTGTTCGGTTCCACCCTTGTAGGGTGGATTCCCGCAGATGTACGTCTCACCTCCTTCGTTGTCGAAGTCGATCTGCGCCTGATCGAGCGGCGTGTGAAGTAGATCTTCCGCGTGGTGCCTGACACCCGTCCCGGTTGGCGGGCAGATGCTCAGCCAATCCAACCGCAGCGCATTGCCACAGGTAATCCAGTTCTGAGCGTCGAGCGGCAGAAACTCGGCCAACGCTTCCTTCTGACCGCGATAGAGCACGTCGCACTGAAATTCCGCGATGATGAGGGCCAGGCGCGCGATCTCAGCCGGGAAGTCGCGCAACTCGATGCCCCGGAAATTCGTGAGCGGGATTTCAGTGCGGCGGTCGGCTTCGCCGCGCCGCTTGTTAATCTCCGCCTCGATGGCTCTCATTTCCTTATAAGCGATGACAAGGAAGTTCCCGGAGCCGCAGGCTGGGTCGAAGACTCGTATCTTCGCCAAGCGTTTGCGCAGGTTAAGCAACATGCGGGCGTTGTCGCCCGCTTCCTCAAGCCGCGCCCGCAGCTCGTTGAGGAATAGCGGGTTTAGAACTTTCAAGATGTTCGGCGTACTAGTGTAATGCATCCCAAGCGCGCCACGCTCCTCATCCTCGGCGACAGCCTGAATCATCGAGCCGAAGATGTCCGGATTGATCTTCGTCCAGTCGAGATTACCGATATGAAGGAGATAGGAGCGCGCGATCCGGCTGAACCGCGGCACGTCCAGGCTGCCGGAAAAGAGCCCGCCGTTCACGTAAGGAAAAACATTGGCCCAACGAGGCAGGTTCGCGGCGGCGCGATCCCCGATCTTGGTGTTCATGGCCCGGAACAGCGCGCCGATCACCTCATGGGTGTTGGACGAGTCCCGTGCGCTCATTTGCTCGATCGTTGCCGTGAAGAGGCCGTTGCCGTTGAAGATGTCGGTGTCCTCGGCGAAGAAGCAGAAGATCAACCGCGCCATAAAATGATTCATGTCAGGGCGGCGCTCGGCCGTGCCCCATTCGGGATTGTCCTTCAGAAGTTCGACATAGAGGCGGTTCAAGCGGCTGGTGGCCCGGATGTCGAAGGAGCTGTCGCGGACCTGTTGGACGGTGGTGATTCCGGCGAGCGGCAGGAAGAAACCAAAGTGATCAGGGAAGTCCCGATAGGCACAAGCAATTGGCGAATCGTCCGATTCCAGGTCCTCTGCCTCGAAGTCCGCCCCATCGGTCGCGAGGATGTATCGCGCCTTCGCCCTGGCCGTCGCCGGGCTGGCCTTCAGCGCGGCAAGAATCTTGGTAACCTCGCCCGGCGGACACACGGCGATGTGGATATTGTTCGTTTGCAGCACGCCGCCCAAATCGGACTTATTAGACCGAACTTCCCCTCGGGATTTTTGTTAGAGCGTTGAGAGGATTTGAGAAGTTTGGATCGGGCTGATTTTGTAGGCATGTAAATGATGATTTTTGGCTTGCGAATGGCAGGTTTCCGTGATTCGATTCCGGCATGTTCGTCGCCCGCATTCCCAACCGCAACTCACCGCCCGCGATCCTGTTGCGCGAGAGCTATCGCGAGGGCGACAAGATCAAGTCGCGCACGCTGGCCAACCTGTCGCATTGGCCGGATGAGAAGATCGATGCGCTGCGCCGCGTCCTGAAAGGCGAGGAGCTGGTCTCGCCGGCCGAGCAACTGCGGATCGAGCGCTCGCTGCCGCACGGCCACGTGGCCGCGGTGCTCGGCATGGCGCGCCAGCTCGGACTGCATCGCCTTGTCCCGGACAAGCCCAGACGGTTGGCCAGGCTGGCTTTGGCCTTGATCGTGGCACGGGTGATCGAACCGGCCGCCAAGCTGGCCACGGCGCGCCAGCTCAGCGAGGCGACGGCGGCGCATTCGCTGGGCGAACTGCTCGATCTCAGCGCCGTCGACGAGGACGAGCTTTACGAAGCGCTCGACCTGCTCGGCACGGCCCAACCGGGGATCGAGGCGACGCTCGCCAAGCGCCATCTGCATGACGGCTCGCTGGTGCTCTACGATCTCACCTCCAGCTATCTGGAGGGGCGACATTGCGAATTGGCGCGGCATGGTTACAGCCGCGACGGTCGTTCCGACAAGCTGCAGATCGTGTTCGGCTTGCTGTGCGCCGCCGACGGCTGCCCGGTGGCGGTGGAGGTGTTCGAAGGTAACACCGCCGACCCGAGCACGCTGGCCGCGCAAGTCGACAAACTGAAGGCCCGCTTCAAGCTGTCGCGTGTGGTACTGGTCGGCGATCGCGGCATGATCACCAGCGCCCGTATCGAAGCCGATCTGATGCCGGCCGGGCTCGATTGGATCACCGCTCTGCGGGCGCCGGCGATCCGCAAGCTCGCCGAGGACGGCGGCCCGCTGCAATTGTCGCTGTTCGACGATCGCGATATGGCCGAGATCACGTCCCCCGACTTCCCCGGCGAGCGCCTGATCGTGTGCCGCAACCCGGATCTGGCCGACGAGCGTCGGCGCAAGCGCGGCGAGTTGCTGGCGGCGACCGAGAAGGATCTCGCCCGCGTCAAGGCCGCCGTGCAGCGTCAGCGCAACCCCTTGCGCGGCGAGGATGAGATCGGTCTGAAGGTCGGCGCCGTGCTGGGCAAGCGTAAGATGGCCAAGCACTTCCACCTCGCCATCACCGACACTTCGTTCGACTTCAGTCGGATCGAGGATGCCATCGCCAACGAAGCGTCGCTCGACGGCTTCTATGTGCTACGGACCAACGTGCCGGCCGAGAACCTCGACACCGCCGCCACGGTGCGTGCCTACAAGAGCCTGGCCCAGGTCGAACGCGCCTTCCGCACCATCAAGACCGTCGAACTGGAGGTGCGCCCGATCCACCATCGCCTCGCTGGCCGCGTGCGCGCCCACGTCTTCCTCTGCATGCTCGCTTATTACATCGTCTGGCACATGCGCCGCGCGCTGGCCCCGATCCTGTTCGACGATCACGACCGCGAGGCCGCCGACGCCGCGCGCGTCTCGCCCGTCGCCAAGGCCAGAGTCTCGGCCGCGGCCAGAACCAAGGCTAATCGCAAGCACACCCACGATGGCCGGCCCGTGCACAGCTTTCGAACGCTGTTGCAGGATCTCGCCACGCTCACACGCAACATCGTTCGCATCGGTCAGGACGCCCCGGCCGCTATGCTCACAAGTCCAACCCCACTACAACAAGACGTCTTCAATCGGCTCGGCATTCCTATCGCCCCATAATGTAGGCAGACGCGCCGTCACGCCCGCTGGAATTACACGCCAGCTCAAATGCTTACGTCGCTACTCAAGGGGAAGTTCGGATTAGAAGCGCCCGAGCGCAGCCGCTTGATCGTTGTATCCTTATTCCCAAAAGCTTGAAGGAAAGCGAAAGGAAACTCGGTGGGGACGAATGGCTGCTCAGCGAGAGCCGAAATCGCTTCTTCGATTTCGACCGGATTCATATCGTTCCTGCCCCAAGATGCATTTCAAGTTTCGGACTGCTTTCCCGCTTCAGCTTCGACTGCTGAATAGCGGCCAGCTCACCGAATGACGGGTCGCACAGATCGACCGGATCAGTCTAACCTTTTCTCCCGTAGGGGTAGAGGAAGGTCCGAAAATCGCCTTTTATTTCGTTTTTTTGCGACGCCGCTTTTTCACGATTTGACTTGCTTGTTCTTTCGCCCATTCGCTCGGGGCGATGCCCTGTTTTTCAAATTCCGCGAACTGCACCGCTGCAAGTCCTGGCCGCCGTATCCGCGGTTTGACCGGCTTGCTGCTTGTTGAGCCAAACCACGAAGTATTCTGTCGCCCAACGAGTGTTCCCCCACCGTTGTAGTGCCCCTTGCGACTCATATTCCTCCGTCTTGCGAAATCTATTCCTTGCCCCAGCCTTGCCCCGGGAGATTTTCCCGGGCAAGGCTATTATTGAGGCTGTCGTAAGCAACTGATTTATTTAGGATTTTTGGTCGGAGCGAGAGGATTTGAACCTCCGACCCCTAGTCTCCCAGACTAGTGCGCTAACCGGGCTGCGCCACGCTCCGAACGTCGTTCCATTAGCTAGGATCGCCGCGTTGCGCAAGGCGAGCCGCACGATTTTGGTGTTTGCCCTCAAGGCACTCCGGAACTGACCGCAACGCGATAAAACTCGCCCTCAGCCGTCCTTCAGCGCCAGGTCCAGCATTTCCCGGCAGGCGACGAGGTCGCCAAGCGCCCGTCCCAGCCGTTCCCGGTCGAGGGCGCTGGGGCCGGCCGGCGGCGCCGTGCCGCCCTTGCGGAAGGTGGTGAGGATTTCCTCGTCGTCGGTCTCGGCGAAGCGGAAGTCGATGCCTTCCGCCTCCTCGCCCTGGTAGTCGTCATCGTCGGTGTCGACCACGCCGCGGGTGGGCGCCTCGCCCCCGGGCTCCATCAGGCTCTGGCCGATGGCGTCCTCGATCGCCCCGAACGAGACCGCGGCCGAGCCGTCGGCGAGGCCCTGGACCGACTTGATGCCGTGTTCTTTCAGGATCCGCTGCACGCCGCGGATGGTGTAGCCCTCCCCGTAGAGGAGACGGCGGATGCCCTTGAGCAGATCGACGTCGTCGGGGCGGTAGTAGCGGCGGCCGCCGCTGCGCTTCATCGGCTTGATCTGGGAGAATCGGGTCTCCCAGAACCGCAGCACGTGTTGCGGAATGTCGAGTTCCTGCGCTACTTCGCTGATGGTGCGGAACGCATCCGGCGCCTTGTCCAAATGCCTGATCCTTTTGGAGAGCGGTTACGCCTCCGGTTGAACCTTGCTGCCGTCGCCATTGGTGCGGTGCTGGGCGTTGATCCGCTGCTTCAGGATGGCCGACGGCTTGAACACCATCACCCGGCGCGGCGAGATCGGCACCTCGGTGCCGGTCTTCGGATTGCGGCCGATGCGCTGACCCTTCTTGCGGACCATAAAGGAGCCGAACGAGGAGAGTTTCACCGTCTCGCCCCGTTCGAGGCAATCGGTGATCTCCTTCAGCACGAGTTCCACGAATGCCGACGATTCCGTGCGCGACAAGCCCACCTTCTGGTAGACGGCCTCGCAGAGATCAACACGCGTTACGGTTTTACTTGTATCGGTCATCGCCCTGCCCCACATCACGGCGAACAATTGTTGTCTGAAATTATGAGGTTACGATACGACGGTCAACAGCGCTCATCAATGCAGACGCATCGATAATCCACGCTGATTCGGGCAAAATTTTATCGAGTGTGGCTTACCAGCGCACCAGCGCGGAGCCCCAGGTGAAGCCGCCGCCCATCGCTTCCAGCAGAACCAGGTCGCCGCGCTTGATGCGGCCGTCCTTGCGCGCCACCGACAGCGCCAGCGGGATCGAGGCGGCCGAGGTGTTGCCGTGGCGATCGACCGTCAGCACCACCTTCTGCGGTGCGATATGGAGCTTGTGCGCGGAGGCATCGATGATTCGCTTATTGGCCTGGTGTGGCACGAACCAGTCGATATTTTCGGCATTGAGCCCGGTCGCCTCGAAGGCGTCCACGATCACGTCGGTGATCATGCCGACCGCGTGCTTGAAGACCTCGCGGCCCTCCATGCGCAGATGACCAACCGTCTGGGTCGAGGACGGTCCACCGTCGACGAACAGTTTTGCCTTGTGCCGGCCGTCCGAGCGCAGATGCGTGGTCACCACGCCGCGATCGGTCGCGGCGTTGCCCGGCTGCTCCTGCGCCTCCAGCACGACCGCGCCGGCGCCGTCGCCGAACAGCACGCAGGTGCCGCGATCGTTCCAGTCGAGGATGCGCGAGAAGGTCTCCGCGCCGATCACCAGCGCGCGCTTGTAGGTGCCGGTGCGCAGGAAATTGTCGGCGGTGGCGAGCGCGAACACGAAGCCCGAGCACACCGCCTGGAGATCGAACGCCGCGCCGTGGTGGATGCCGAGCGCATGCTGCACGGCAACCGCGCTCGCCGGAAACGTGTTGTCCGGCGTCGAGGTCGCGAGCACGATCAGCTCGATCGACTGCGCGTCCACGCCGGCGTCAGCGAGCGCAGCCTGCGCCGCCTTGAGCGCCAGGTGCGAGGTGAATTCGCCCTCGGCCGCGACATGCCGCTCGCGAATGCCGGTGCGTTGCACGATCCACTCGTCGGACGTGTCGATACGCGCCGCCAATTGGGCATTGGTCACCACCTGCTCCGGCAGATAGGCGCCGCAGCCCAGCACGACCGAACGAATTTGAGTCACGAAACATCCTCCGGCGCGGTCGGCACTGAATTGAGCGCACCCCCATCGCGGTTGAGCATCTGATTGATCTTGTTCAGAAGATCGAACTTGGCCATCTCATAGCCAACATCGATCGCATAGGCAAAGCCTTCGGCGTTGGTTCCGCCATGGCTCTTGACCACGACCCCGTTCAACCCAAGGAACACGCCGCCATTGGCCTTGTTGGGGTCCATCTTGTCGCGCAGCGTCTGGAAGGCACTGCGCGCGAAGAGATAGCCGAGCTTGGTCATCCAGCTCCGCCGCATCTCGTCGCGGAGCAATCCCGCGATCTGCCGCGCGGCTCCCTCGGTCGCCTTGAGCGCGATGTTGCCGCTGAAACCTTCGGTGACGATCACATCGGCCAGCCCCTTGCTGATGCCGTCGCCCTCGACGAAGCCGATATAGTCAAGCTGCGGCAGGTTCATCGCGCGCAGGATTTCCCCGGCCTCGCGGATCTCCTCGTGGCCCTTGATCTCCTCGACCCCGATATTGAGCAGGCCGACCGTGGGCCGCTTCTTGCTGAACAGCACGCTCGCCATCGCGCTACCCATTACTGCAAGCGCCACCAGATGGCGGGCATCGCCGCCGATGGTGGCGCCGAGGTCGAGCACGACGGAATCGCCGCGCATGGTCGGCCAGATCGCCGCGAGCGCCGGACGATCGATGCCCGGCAGCATGCGCAAATTGAAGCGCGCCATCGCCATCAGCGCGCCAGTGTTGCCGGCGGAGATCGCGACATCCGCCTCGCCCTTCTTGACGGCGTCGATGGCCAGCCACATCGAGGAGGTCTTGCGGCCGCGCCGCAGCGCCTGGCTCGGCTTATCCTCCATGCTGACCGCGACGTCGGTGTGGATGATCCGGGAGGCGGCCTTGAGCTCGGGGTGCCGGTCGAGCTCGGGCTCGATCCTGGCGCGGTCCCCGACCAGCAGGAACTCGGTCTCGCGATGCCTGCTGAGCGAGATGGCGGCGCCTGGAATGACCACGGCGGCGCCGACATCGCCTCCCATGGCGTCAAGCGCAATGCGAACCTTGCTTGGCATAAAAGTCCTGGAAACCTGGTGTGGCGCGGTCGTCAACTAGCGGGGCCGCGAAATGGGTTCGCCATGGACATGGCGACCGGCCAAGCGCGACGCCGCACCCGAACCGGGGCGCGACAATAGCGTTTTGTCATCCCGAAACAACCTCTTGCCCCCAGCCTTTTGCATTCAGGACGATCCGGCCCGAGATGCCGGAATTGGCATGAAAGACATATAAATCATAGAGATAAGACAGTGTTTCAAACCATCCAGGCAAACGCCTCACGTCCGGCCGGAGAACGACCCGCCCGGAACAGCCGGCTATTTGCCTTTCTTCTTGTCCTGGAGCGCTTTCAGCGCCGCGAACGGATGATCCTCGGGATCGGCAACGCTGACCTCCGCCTCGAACACGACGCCGGACTTGCGCGGATAGGGATCGATCGCCAGGAACAGCGCATCGGTGGCGAGCCGGCCGAGGTCAATGATGCCGGCAACGATCGCCTCCGGCGGATCGACGACGTCCTTGTCGTCCCGCCCTTCCTCGATCAGGTCGGCCAGCCGCCGCGCCTCGGCCTCTGGCGCGAACATCAGGTCGATCTCCTCCTCGATTTCGTTCTCGATCGGATCGAGCGTCACCACGCAGGTCTGGCCGATCCGGGCGCGGGCGTGGCCCGTGACGTGGATGCGGCCCCCGCTCGTCGGCGTGACATCGACGGCGGCCTGGGCGGACAGGATTTCGCGCACGCCAGCGAGTTCGGCCATCGCCTGCCGCTCGGCGGCGGAAGCCTCGAGCTCGCGGTGCAGGCCGGTGTCGGGGATGTGCGCGACGGTGACGGGGACGCGCCATGGATCGGGCTTGGATTCGGCATTCGGTCGGCTCATGGCGTGACATCCTCCTTGAGCGCTGAGGGAAACTTGAAGGACGCGCCCAGCAGAGCCGCCTCGTCGGTCCGGCCGAGATCGGCTTCCGTGGCCTCGGCGTAAGCCGCGAGCCGCCGCGCATGATCCATTCCGGCTCCATTCAAGATATTCTTGTAAATGGCCGATGCCAGCGCCTCGCCGCCACCCGCCATCGCCTCGTCATAGGCCTTCGCCCGGCCATAAAAGGCCTCGCCGAAGGCCCGCATCCGCTTCGGCACGGTCTGGTCGCCGATGCCCATCTCGCGCAGATTGTCGTCCATGTCCTCGCAGAAGCGGTCGAACAGCGCCTGGGACAGCTCCACGCCGCCGCCCTGCACGGTCCGCAGGCGCCGCAGCAACAGCCACAGGTGCAACAGCAACAGGTCGAAACGCCCGTTAACCGTATCAGGCACGCCCAAGTCCCGGTAAAATATGGGTTCTCGCGCCTGCGTCACGATCATGCCATAGATGGCCTGAATGGTGCCGCTCGGGGCTAGCCGGGGTTTCCTGAAGTGATTGAACGGCCAAAGCATTGTGGTTTCCGCAAGCGGGCGCGCGTGAGCTGCATTCAGATCCTCCGCCCGGTACTTCAGCGCCTCGCCCGACGCAAGGGGACGGAATCAGTTCCGCGATGACGATAACGAACCAGACCAGCCTGCGCGCGGACAAGCGGCGCGGCCTTCATTCACGCTGGCGCGCGTTGCGCATCGCTGCGGCCGCGGCCCTGGTCGGCGTGGCGCTTGTGGGCTGCACCGGCGAGCAATTCCAAAAGGGCTACATCCTGCCGCCCGGCGCGCTCGAGCAGATTCCGATTGGCGCGAGCCAGGACCAGGTGCTGATCGTGATGGGCACGCCCTCCACGGTCGCGACCCTCGACGGCGAAGTGTTCTACTACATCTCCCAGCGCTCGGAGCGCATGGTCGCCTTCATGAATCAGAAACTGGTCGACCAGCGCGTGATCGCGGTCTATTTCGACAAGAACCGGCGCGTGCGCCGGCTTGCGAATTACGGGCTCCAGGACGGCAAGATTTTCGACTTCATCAGCCGCACCACGCCGACGTCGGGCCAGGAGATGAGCTACCTCGCGCCGATCTTCAAGCTGATCAGCTTTAACTGAGGATTTAGCCTGCGGCGTCGTGCCGCCTCGTGCGACTTGCCGTTGCATGCCGCCTTCCCTACGCTCCCGGCAAAGCAAGAAGCAGGGAGTGGATTCGTGCCCAGAACTTTGTTGTCCCGCCGTCGCGTGCTCACCGGCGCTGCCGGCCTTTCGGCGGCGGCCATTCTGCCGCGCACAAGCCTTGCTGACTGGAAGCCCACTGAAAACGTGCGCCTCGTCGTGCCGGCCGCGGCCGGCGGCTCGACCGACGTGATGGGCCGGCTGCTGGCCGCGCATCTGCAAACCGCCTGGGGCCAGTCGGCTGTCGTGGAAAACCGCTCCGGCGGCGGCGGCACGATCGGAACGGCGGAGGTGGTGCGCTCGAAGCCGGACGGCCACACCATCCTGGTCGGCAATCCCGGTCCGAACGCGATCGCCTACAGCATCTTCAAGAACCTCACCTACAAGCCGGACCAGCTCCAGCCGGTCTCCAACATGATCCGGATCCCGAACATCGTCTCGGCGCATCCGAAGACCGGCATCAAGTCGATTCCCGAGCTGATCGCCTTCCTCAAGGCCAATCCGGACAAGCTCAGCTACGCCTCCTCCGGCGTCGGCCAGAGCCCTCACCTCACCGGCGCCTGGTTTCTCCAGCTCACCGGGCTGAAGATGACGCACATTCCGTTCCGCGGCGCAGGCCCCGCGCTCCAGGCCGCACTCGCCGGCGACATCCAGATCCTGTTCGACAACCTCTATCCGAGCCTGCCGCAGGTGCAGAACGGCACCCTCACCGGCCTCTGCGTCACCACGCCGGAGCGTAGCGATCTCGCGCCGAACCTGCCGACCATGCGCGAGAGCGCGCCGGAGCTTGCCAATTTCGACGTCTCGTCGTGGTTCGCGGTATTCCTGCCCAAAGGCGCGCCCGCCCCCGTGATCGAGGCGCTCAATCTCCAAGTGAAGGCGATGCTCGAACGCGACGACATCAAGAAGAACATCGTCGCCATGGGCGCCCGCGCCGACTACGGCACGCCGCAGCAGTTCTCCGACTTCGTGGACGCCGAGACGAAGAAGTTCGCCGGCATCATCCAGAAGGAAGGTCTTCAGATGGATGTGCAGTAGCTCTCGTGTCCCGGACGCGGTGCAGCGTGCAAGGCTGCGCCGCGCTTGCGGGGTGCACGAGTGCCAACATCGTTGCGAACGGAATTGGCGCCACTAGCGGAATCGCCTCACGTCGGTTTCTACGCAGGCTCGGTCGACGGCTGCTCCACCAAACCGGCGATGGCCGAAATCGAGTCCAGGCGCGTCAAGTCGAAACCGATCTCGGAAAAATTGATCCCATGGTCGGTCTCGATGCTCATTATGAGCTCTACTGCGTCGAGTGAATCGAGACGTCCACTGGTAAACAGCAGATCGTCGTCGGTAAGCGGCGCGCTATCGCCCTTCATGAGGAGCCGTTGCACAATGTAGCGCCGCATTTGCGATCTAGTTTCAGAGCAAGCTTTCGTGGTCATGTCGTTACTCCCAGGAGATAAAACAGGAATTCGGCGCGTTGCCAGAGCGAATGCTCGCGGTCCAACGGCGCGTCGAAGACGTGAATCAGACAAAAGAAGCTCGAAACCCACAGGCAGGGCAGCAAGCGGCTACGCAGCCGTCCTCGCGACGCCGGCCGTCGTGCGCGACGCATCTGCGAGAGCCCCACGCTGATGGCCAGCACCAGTGTATAAAACGCATGCGATTGTTGACCGATCACGGCCCTCCAAAGGCCCATTTCGCCGACGAAATGAATGTCGCGAATGAAATGAAATAGCAGGTTGCCGGCACAGGCTGCTGCAAAGGTCGCGAAGAACATTCGAAACCGGCGATGGCCGCGGAAACAGCGAACAAAGGTCGGGTAAAAGAAATGGTCGACGAGCAGTTCCTTGTAATAGAAGTAATAGCGATTCCAGAATTCGGCGAGTGTCGTTGACTCCAGAGGCCGGTAGGTGTTGCGCAGCAGGCGAAAACCGGCGAGCCGCGCCGTTGCTACGATGATGCCGCCGAACACCGTCATGCTGAGCAGGTCTTGCACAAAGAAGCTGACGAGGCTGGCCCACCCGACGAAACGCGGCAAGGGATGACCTGCGAGATACTGCAGCAAGTTGTCGTCGAACATTGGCAGCCGCAACTGACCGTGGACGAGTTCGCCGAGACAAATCTTGACGATAGCCAGCACTAACGTCCAAGCCGCAAGCTTGACGCCCTTGAGTTGCGTGACCGCGAGCTCCTCGAGTGTCTTGGCCTCGAAGCGGCGGAGATAAGACAGCCCCTTCCCGAACGGCGTCAGCGACGATCCCCAGAAGGGATGAAAAACGCTCAGACGCTGCCACACCGGAGATTGCTCCTTGCCGGCATCGGCAAGACCGTAAGCAAGGAACCATAGGTAGGGCTGGGATGTCATCAGGAACGACCAAAGCAGAACGCGTGGCACGCCGGCCATGAGCGTTGCTTGCGTCATCAAAACAAGCGCGAGGAATACGAGCAACACGCTGAGCGTTGGGCGGCGGAGCACGATGCACGCTGAACCTTGCATCGCCAGCAGGCCCGAGAACAGCGCAAACACCACCACCAACATGCCCGCCGCCAGCAGCGGTTGATGGATACGGTCCGCGACGCCTTCGTGAACGGCCAATCGGTCGAGAAACGCGCTGTCGATCAGGAAGCCGCTGCGGCAAAGCAACAGCAAGGTTGCCAGCAAGATTAGGACGCGCCGGTGCCGCCCAGCGTAGGCGCACGCCATCGCGAGACCCGCCGCCGAAAAGTCGATTCCTATCTGCCAGAGCAGCACGGCGAGCAGCCCGACCGTGCAGCAAAGCAGCAGCCGGCCGCGGATTCCCTGGGCGCCCGCCACAAGTCTCGGGTCCCGATCGATCTGAGGGATCAGCCGCCACGACGGCTTCACGAGAAAACCCGCGGCCGCGTAGCCATAGGGCTGGCTTTCAACGCTCATCGGAAAATGCGCGCGAACGCTGCTGGCTCTGGCATCTACGAGGCCCTTGCGAAAGCTTCACCAAGCAGTGACGCGACCGAGCGCCGGTCCGCCTTGCCATTGGCGTTGACGGGAATGTCCTCCAGCCAAACGTATCGGCTGGGCACCATGTAAGCGGGAAGGCGCGCAGCGCAGTGCTGGCGCAAATCGTTTTCCGCCGTTCTTGCACCCGAATACGCAGCGAGGAGCCGACTTGCGCCATTGGCATCGTGAAGCACCACAGCGAGGGCACGCGTGATTCCCTTGCACGCCGCCAGGGCGTGGTCGATCTCCTCCAGCTCGACCCGATAACCCCGAAGTTTGACCTGATTGTCCGCGCGGCCGCGAAAACGGAGCACGCCCGTTTCAGGTTCGGCTTCCACGAGATCACCGCTCCGATAGAGTATCGATCGATAGCCGTCGATCAGCGGGTCCTGACAGAAACGGCGGGTCGTCTCTTGCGGATTATTTATGTAACCAAGCCCCACTCCCGGGCCTCCCAGCCACAATTCACCGGCAGTGCCCGCGGCGACCGGATTCAGGTCTTTGTCCAGAATCCGGTAGCTAAAATTGGGATTAAGCCGCCCCAAGGGAGCCAACCCGTCGGTGGTGTCAAAAACGGATTCGACGATCTCGAAACCGCTGCAAATGCAGCTTGTCTCGGTCGGGCCGTAGCAATTGATCAGCTTCGCCTTGCCAGCAAACGCGTCATAGAACCTACGAAGCCGGGCCAGCGGAAATCCCTCACCGCCGAACATGAACCTGCTGACGGTCGGCAGCCACTCGGGGCTCAGAAGATGGATGGAGTCGAGGAACATGAAGAGCGTCGGCACGGCGAAGAAGAACGTGCACTGATGCCTCGCGATCTCCGATACCAGTTCCGCAGGTGGCCGCCCCTTCAGCGCGTCCAGCGCGACAATCGCCGCTCCGTTCAGCAATCCGGCATAAATGTCAAAGACCGAATTATCGAAATAGATCGGATTGACATTCGTCAACCGGTCTCCGGGCCCAATTCCAAGATCGCTCTTCGCCCACTCGATCAAGTGAATCACCCCTTGATGGGGTATGACCACGCCCTTCGGCTCGCCCGTCGACCCGGATGTGAACATGACATAGGCGGGATCGGCCCCGGTAATCAGGGATGTTTGCGGCAGATTGTCGTCGTCAAGGTTCGAAACGGCATGATGCAAGGCCGCTCGGGCGCCTGCATCGCTGATCAATGTCCGCGTGCCAGATCCCTCGCGCACGCTCACGATCAGCGCGGGCCGGCATCGCTCCAACATCAGCCGTGCACGTTCCGCCGGGGCCGCGGGATCGAGGAATGCATAAGGCGCTCCGATTTTGATGCAGGCCATGGCGAGAGCGTAGGCTTCGGCAATCTTCGGCAGTTCAAGGCACACCACAGCGCCTTTGTTCACACCCTGCGACATCAACCATCGAGCCAACCGGTTTGCTGACCTGTTGAGGTCCGAAAAAGTGCAGCTATCGCCTTCGCAGAACAGCGCGACAGCGCCCGGCGAGGACGCCACGACCTCTTCGAAATGCAGCCCCAGATTATAGGCAGTCATACCTGTGCCTCGATTGCTTCAGCGTTGCCGGGATCGCCCGGCGCGATCGGCGACGCCTGCACAATTTCGGCAAAATCTCGCTGGTTGAGCGCAATCACGACCTCGGGCAATTGCGCCTCTGAAAACCGAGCCCGCAACACGTTCCCGAGCTCCATGCTGAGATGCTGAAGGAACGCGGCGGCCATCGGGTCCGTCGCCAACGGCCTGCCCTCATTTGTCCGGTTTTCCGTTCGCAGCGCGAGGCTGCTGCTGTCCCTGCAAGCTGAAGCAGCTTCACGGTCGACACGCAGCACAACGTCATACCGATACCGGGTCAGTTCGTAGCTCGATCCGCGCTTGAGCAGGATTTCCGCGCCAGATATCCGTGCGATGGATTCGGAGACGCTCTGAAAATAGCAGGGATCGATGACTAGCTCGCGCTCTTGGGCGATCGACAAGGAAATCTTTCGCTCGAGCCACGCCTCCGTGACTCCCGATGGCACTCTTGCGGATTGAACTTCACGGTGGAAAACCCGCAAGAGCTCGAGGTTACGAACGTCACCGATGAAGATGTGGCCTCCAGGAGCCACCAGATTGGCGGCTTGTTCCAAGACCATGTGCAAATATTCGATCCCGGGGAAATATTGCACGACCGAGTTGAGAACCACTGCGTCGAACGATTGTGGTGACAAGCCTCTGAAATCCGTAGCTTCCCGCTCGAGAAATTCGACATGCCGTAGCTCAGGCTTCGACTGCGCAAACGCGCGCAACCGGCGAACGGCCACCGGCGAGAGGTCCGTCCCACAATACACTTCACACGCCGGTGCGAGCTGTTCGACGAGCAGTCCGACGCCACACCCGACTTCCAATATCCGCCTTGCACCGAGTGCACGAATACGCTGAATCGTACAATCCAGCCACTCGACCATTTCGGGTTCCGGAATGGGTTTGTTCGTGAAGTTGCTGGTCCAACCGACGAACGATGGCACAAAGCTGTCAGCGGCATCGCGATACACTTGATCGAACGCCCGCCGCCATTGCGTAACCCTCCGATCTGTCTCGGCCTGATGGCACCTCGACTTGCCGGCGCTGAGACGATTGGGGTCAATTGCGGCGAAAGCGATCCTGAACTGGCGGCCGTCGTGACTCTGCTCGGCACTGAGGACAGCATCCGCCACGTCCGGATGCGCCATCAGTGCGCGCTCAATCTCGTTCATGGGGAGCGCACGCAACGGAACCTCCTTTTTCAGTCGGCAGGCAACGCGCACCCTGAACATGTTGAGAGCGCTTCGCGCCGCACACGAGATGAGGAGGAACCCAGACGCGTGTGCTACGGAAATTCGCGAAAATGCAGCCAAAAACCTCGCGAAATTCTAGAATGCAGCCGGTTAAGCAACCTTAAATATAGCGCATTCAGTATCCGCAAAGCTCCGAGTCTTCGCTCCTGAACGGAGGGTCTGTGCGTCTCCGCAACCCAAACCTGCGCCTTTCCCGGCATTTCGGACGCTTTTTCTTCTTTTCTTGCGGAATTGTTGATGCCAGGCAATGTGCACCGCTCCGCGCGAGGCTTGCCCTCGCGGCCTCGACAGGCGGCTCTTGCTAACCTGGCTCGTTCCGGATCCGGACGACGCGTCAACACAGCGCCTGGTTGCTCTCAAAGCAAGACCCCCGCGGCCTGCGCCGCGGGGGTCTTCGTTCCACGCGATGTCGTGCTTCAGTGCGCCAGGATCGCCAGCAGCAGCAAGGCCACGATGTTGGTGATCTTGATCATCGGGTTCACCGCGGGACCGGCCGTGTCCTTGTAGGGATCGCCGACGGTGTCGCCGGTCACCGCGGCCTTGTGGGCGTCAGAGCCCTTGCCGCCGAAATGGCCGTCCTCGATGTACTTCTTGGCGTTGTCCCAGGCTCCGCCGCCCGAGGTCATGGAGATCGCGACGAACAGGCCCGTCACGATCACGCCGAGCAGCATCGCGCCCACGGCGGAGAACGCCGCCGACTTGCCGGCCACGCCGCCGCCCGCGATGGCGTAGATCAGGAAGTAGACGACGATCGGTGATAGCACCGGCAGCAGCGAGGGGATGATCATCTCCTTGATCGCCGCCTTGGTCAGCAGGTCGACCGCCTTGCCGTAGTCGGGCTTGTCGGTGCCCTGCATGATGCCAGGCTTCTCGCGGAACTGACGCCGCACCTCCTCGACGATCGCACTCGCTGCACGGCCCACAGCCGTCATACCCATCGCGCCGAACAGATACGGCAGCAGACCACCGAACAGCAAGCCCACGACGACGTAGGGATTATTGAGCGAGAAGTCCGGATTGACGCCGGCGAAATAGGGATGGTTCGCGGAGTCCGCAACGAAGAACTTGAGGTCCTGATTGTAGGCAGCAAACAGCACCAGTGCACCGAGACCGGCGGAGCCGATCGCGTAGCCCTTGGTGACCGCCTTGGTGGTGTTGCCGACCGCGTCGAGCGCGTCGGTCGACTTGCGCACCTCCTTCGGCAGGCCCGCCATCTCGGCGATGCCGCCGGCGTTGTCGGTCACCGGGCCGAACGCGTCGAGCGCGACGACCATGCCGGCCAGAGCCAGCATTGTCGCGGTTGCGATCGCGATCCCGAACAGACCGGCGAGGCTGTAGGTGACCAGGATGCCGGCGATGATGACGAGCGCGGGCAGCGCGGTCGCCTCCATCGAGACGGCGAGGCCCTGGATCACGTTGGTGCCGTGACCGGTCACCGAGGCCTGGGCGATCGACTTCACCGGACGATAGTCAGTGCCGGTGTAGTATTCGGTGATCCAGATGATCAGCGCGGTGACGGCGAGGCCGACGATTCCGCACTCGAACAGCGCCATGCCGGTAAAGTCGACGCCGTCGAGCTTGCCGAAGCCGATCAGGGAGTAGATCACGCCGGCGATGCCGACGAGCGACAGAACGCCGGTCGCGATCAGACCCTTGTAGAGCGCGCCCATGATCGACTGGCTCGGCCCGAGCTTGACGAAGAAGGTGCCGATGATCGAGGTGATGATGCAGATACCGCCAATCGCGAGCGGCAGCGTCATCATGTTCATGAGGATCGGTGTCTTGGCGAAGAAGATCGCGGCGAGCACCATGGTGGCGACCGCAGTCACCGCATAGGTCTCGAACAAGTCAGCCGCCATGCCGGCGCAGTCGCCGACGTTGTCACCGACGTTGTCGGCGATGGTCGCCGGATTGCGCGGATCGTCCTCGGGAATACCGGCCTCGACCTTGCCGACGAGGTCGCCGCCGACGTCCGCACCTTTGGTGAAGATGCCGCCGCCGAGACGCGCGAAGATCGAGATCAGCGAGGCACCGAAGCCGAGCGCCACCATGGCGTCGACGACGGTGCGGCTGTCAGGCGCGAGCTTCAGCGAATAGACCAGGAAGCCGAAGTAGAGGGTCACGCCGAGCAGCGCGAGACCCGCCACCAGCATGCCGGTGATCGCGCCCGCCTTGAAGGCGAGCTCGAGGCCGCCGGCGAGCGACGTCGTCGCGGCCTGGGCGGTGCGCACATTGGCGCGGACCGAGACGTTCATGCCGATGAAGCCAGCCGCCCCCGACAGGATGGCGCCGATGGCGAAACCGATCGCGACGTAGAGACCGAGCAAATAGGCAAGCAGCACGAAGATGACGATGCCGACCAGGCCGATCGTGGTGTACTGACGCCGCAGGTAGGCCTGTGCGCCCTCGCGCACTGCCTCCGCGATCTCCTGCATGCGCGGCGACCCCGCGTCCGCACTCAAAACCGAAGACGTTGCCCAGATCGCGTAGACGACGGAAAGCACTCCGCAGAGCACTATCAACCATAATGCTGTCATGTGATTTTTTGCCTCAGATCCTTGATGAACGTACCCCCGGCGCCTTTGTTTTCCGTCGTGCGGTGCGGCGCCTTTATGTTGAACAGGGCCGCCCCTTGCCCGAAGGGGCGGCCCTGTTCGGTCACAAGCTTGCCAAAATCAGAATGCGGGTGCAACGCCGTAAGCAGCCGAAAAAGCCGATCTCGGCAGGTATTTAGGACGCGAGCGCCGGTTTTGAAGAATTTTTAGAAGTGGCTGTACGAGAGCCGCTTCAAGGCCAGTTCCCTGCCCTGCCCATCCAGGAAGCGCGGCCGCTCACGGCCCTCGACGATCATGCCGATCGCCGTAACGCCGATACCCGCCGCCCGCCCCGCGGCAATCAGCGCATCGCTTTGCGCCGCCGGCACGGTGCAAAGCACCTCATAGTCGTCGCCCCCGGCCAGCAATGTCTCAACGCAAACGGCGTCGCGCACAACGAGGCCGGCGGCGGCCGCCGAGAGCGGCACGCTCGCCACGTCGATGGCGGCTGAGACGCCTGATGCCGCACAGAGCTTTGTCAGATCCCCGGCGAGCCCGTCGGAAACATCCATCGCAGCCGTTGCATAGTCACGCACGGCCTGCGCCAACGCATTGCGCGGCCGCGGCACGCGATAGCGATCGATCAGGTAGTCCTGCGCAGCGCGATCCTGTGCGAGCGCGGCCGCTACCGCGCCGCCCGTGAGCACGTCGAGACCGAGGGCCGCGTCACCGATCGTCCCCGTCACCAGGATACGATCGCCCGGCTTCGCGCCGGTGCGGCCGACCATCCGCCCTTGCGGTACGCGACCGAAGGCGGTGATCGAGACCATCTGCGGCCCCGGCGTCGATACCGTGTCGCCACCGAGCAGCGGACAGGCGAAGGTTTTCGCGTCCTCGCCCAGCGCATCCGCGAACGGCCTGAGCCAGGCATCCTCCCTGCTGCGCAGCGCCAGCGTCAGCACGAAGCCGGCAGGCACAGCGCCCTTGGCGGCGAGATCGGACAGGTTCACCCGCAGCGCCTTGCGCGCAATGGTGTCGGGCGGATCACCGGCAAGATAATGCACGCCCTCGACCACGGCGTCGGTGGTGACGACGATGTCCTCGCCGAGCGATTGCAGGATGGCGGCGTCGTCGACCAGCCCCAACGCGCCGGGATCGGTCGCCAGCGGCATGAAATAGCGCGCGATGAGGGAATCTTCGCCGGAGGGATTGTGAGGGTTTGACATCGCTTAACCCCAAACTCCGCTGTCATCGTCCGGCTTGACCGGGCGATCCAGTATTCCAGAGACGGTCGAGTCAGATCGATAGGCTGCGGCGTACTGGATGCCCCGCCGGAGCCTGTCATCGGGCTCGCCGAAGGCGAGACCCGGTGGCGGGGCATGACAGGCGAATATGGGGCAGCCGCATCGCATCACTTCACCGCCCTCGCGGAACCTACCCCCGCCCGAACTCGTCACCGCGAAACTGGCGGCCGATCTGGTCGAGCACCGCATTCACCATGCCGGTCTCCTCACGGTCGACGAAGGCGTTGGCGACGTCGACGTATTCGGACACGACGACGCGGCCCGGCACGTCCTTGCGGTGCTCCAGCTCGTAGGCTCCGGCCCGCAGCACCGCGCGCAAAATCGCTTCGATGCGTTTCAACGGCCAGCCCTTCGACAGCGCCTCGTCGATCAGGGGATCGAGCTTCTTCTGGTCGCGCACGACGCCCGAAACGACGTCGCGGAAGAACGCGGCTTCCGCCGGCAGATACGTGTCGCCCTCGACCTCATTGCCGAGCCAATGGCTCTCAAACTCTGCAAAAATGTCGTTGATGCCGGCACCGGCGATGTCCATCTGGTAGAGCGCCTGCACGGCGGCGAGCCGCGCGGCACCGCGCCGGTTCGCTTTCTTCTCTGTGCCAGCGGGCGGCTTTTTGCTGTGATCGACCATGATCAAGCCCGCGCCAGTCGGTGCTTGATGCGCAGCATCGCAATCGCGGCGCGCGCGGCATCGCCGCCCTTGTTGAGTTCGCTGGCACGAGCCCGCGCCCAGGCCTGCGCCTCGGTGTTGACGGTGAGGATGCCGTTGCCGAGCGGCAGCTTGCGCGATACCGCAAGGTCCATCAGCGCGCGGGAGGATTCCTGCGAGACGATCTCGAAATGGATGGTGTCGCCGCGGATCACGCAGCCGAGCGCAATCGCGGCGTCATAGGGCTTGCCGTTGGCCGCCGCGGCATCGACCGCGATAGCCACCGCCGCCGGAATCTCAAGCGCGCCGGGAACCGTGATGACGTCGTGCGTCAGGCCGGCCGCCTTCAGCTCGGCCACCGCCCCATCCAGCAGCGCGTCCTGGAGGTCGTCATAGAACCGCGCCTCGACAATCAGCGCGCGCGCGCCGGCAATGTCGGTCTGGTCCTTCAGGGGTGCGCGCCGCGCGTCTGCCATCGTTCAATCCGTTTCACAGGGTAGGCGCGGTATGTAGTCGCCGCGAGCCGGTAAGCCAAGTTCAAAGAGATTGTCATTCCGGGATGGCGCGCAAGCGCCAGACCCGGAATCTCGAGATTCCGGGTACGCCCCGGAATGACGGCTGCGCCGTCACTTCATTTCCGTCAGCCGCGCCGCGTAGCGGGCCATCAGATCGACCTCGATATTGACCTCGCCGCCAACCTTCCAGCCGCTCAGCATGGTCACGTTCAGAGTATGCGGGATGATCAGCACCGAAAAGGTCGCGTCCGCAACCGTATTGACGGTCAGCGACACACCGTCGAGCGTGATCGAGCCCTTGGTGGCGATGAACCGCGCCAGCTCCTGCGTCGTGCTGAACTCGAACCGCGCCATGTCCGGCAGATCCTCGCGGCTGACGATGGTCGCGATCCCGTCGGCATGGCCGGCGACGATATGGCCGCCGAGTTCGTCGCCGATCTTCAGCGCGCGCTCGAGGTTGAGCCTGGTGTCGACCTTCCAATGTCTTGCGGTGGTCAGCGCCAGCGTCTCGGCCGCAGCATCGACGTCGAACCAGGATTTACCGGCTTCGACACCGGAGGCCACGACGGTCAGGCAGACGCCGTTGCAGGCAATGGAAGCGCCATCGGCGATGGTCGCGCGATCGTAGCGGCAGGCAATGCGCAGACGATGCAGCTGCCCCTGCGCCGTCGGCGTCAGGCTGACGATCTCGCCAATATCGGTGACAATGCCGGTGAACATGTTAGGCGCGCTCGTAGATGGTGAGAGTATCGTGGTTGAATGTCTCGCTAGCATGAACGCGGAAGGCCTGCGACTGCGTGATTTTCGACAGGGGCAATGCATCGAGCGCATCCACGCCGTCACTGCCCACCTCTTTCGCTCCACGGAACAGCCATATCTCGTCAACCAAGTCGGCGGCCACGAATGATGCCGCAACGCGGCTGCCACCCTCGACCATCAGCCGGGTGATACCCTTCTCGCCCAGCGCATGCAGCACGGCCGGAAGATCGAGTCTGGATGCGCTCCCCTGCGGTACGCGGATGACCTGCGCGCCGGCAGCGCCAAGCCGCGTTGCGGCCGCGGCTTCGGCGAGCTCAGAACCCACCACCCAGAGCGGCGTCTCGCGCGCAAAATGCACGAGCTGGCTCGATGCCGGAATGCGAAGGCTCCGGTCGAGCACCACACGCACCGGCGAGCGCGCCGCCATACCCGGCAGGCGGCAGGTGAGCTGCGGATCGTCCGCCAGCACCGTGCCGATGCCGACCAGGATGGCATCGCTCTGCGCGCGCAACAGATGCACGCGATCGCGCGCGGCTTCACCGGTAATCGCAACCGGCTTGCCGGCGGCGGCGCCGATCTTGCCGTCGGGCGAGACCGCGAGCTTCAGGATCACGTGCGGGCGCTTGTCGCGGACACGGCGGAAATGCCCGGCGTGGTCAAAAGCGGCGTCCGACGCGCACAGGCCCACATCCACCGTGATGCCGGCGGCGCGCAACCTCGCATGGCCCTGGCCCGCGACTTCCGGATTGGGATCCTCGATCGCCGTCACTACCCGCGTGATGCCGGCTGCGATCACCGCATTCGCGCAAGGCGGCGACTTGCCGAAATGCGAGCACGGCTCCAGCGTGACGTAGAGCGTGGCGCCGCGCGCCGCCTCGCCGGCCCGCCGCAGCGCCTCAGGCTCTGCATGCGGGCGACCACCTGCTTGCGTCCAGCCGCGGCCGACGATCACCCCGTCCTTGACGATGACGGCACCGACGGCCGGATTGGGCCAGGTGCGCCCCTGCCCGCGGCGGCCGAGTGCCAGCGCAAGCTGCATGAAACGGCGATCGGCGTCCTTGGACTCGCGGGCCTTCTGCGCAAACTGATCTTCCAGGATGCGGAAGATCATTTGCGGATCGCCGCGAGCCGCGCTTCCTCCTCACCCGAGAGCTCGCCGAGCACGTCGGCGAAATCCTTGGCCTCGCGGAAATTTCGGTAGACCGAGGCGAAGCGCACATAGGCAACGTCGTCGAGCGTGCGCAGATGCTCCATCACGGTCTCGCCGATCACCTCGGAGGAGATTTCGGCCTCGCCGCCGGTCTCCAGCTCGCGCACGATGGTGGAGACCATCTTCTCGACCCGCTCCGGCTCGACCTGCCGTTTGCGCAGCGAGACCTGCACCGAGCGCATCAGCTTGTCGCGGTCGAACGGCACGCGCCGGCCGTTGCGCTTGATCACGGTGAGCTCGCGCAACTGCACGCGCTCAAAGGTCGTAAAGCGGAAATTGCAGGCGACGCACACGCGCCGCCTGCGGATCACGGAAGAGTCCTCGGTCGGACGCGAGTCCTTTACCTGCGTATCGAGACTGTTGCAGTTCGGGCAGCGCATCCGTTTGCCTTGACCTTACTGGTAGATCGGAAACCGATCGGTGAGCGCCTTGACCCGTTCCTTGATCGCGGCCTCGACCAGCGGCGCCTTGCCGTCGGAGGATTGTGCGATCGCGTTCAAAACCTCGGCGATCATGCCGCCGACTTGCTGGAATTCAGCGACGCCGAAGCCGCGCGTGGTCGCTGCCGGCGTGCCCAGCCGCAGGCCCGAGGTAACGAAGGGGGTTTCGGGGTCGAAGGGAATGCCGTTCTTGTTACAGGTGATGGCCGCGCGGACCAGCGCCTTCTCCGACACGTTGCCCTTCAGGCCCTTCGGCCGGAGATCGACCAGCATCAAATGGTTGTCGGTGCCGCCGGAGACGATATCGAACCCGTGGCTCTTCAGCGTCTCGGCCAGCGCCTTGGCGTTCTCAACGACATTCTTGGCGTAGATCTTGAAATCCGGACGCAGCGCCTCGCCGAAGGCGACTGCCTTGGCCGCGATCACATGCATCAGCGGCCCGCCCTGGAGACCGGGGAAGATCGCCGAGTTGAGCTTCTTTGTCAGCGTCTCGTCATTCCACAGCATCAGGCCGCCGCGCGGACCGCGCAGCGACTTGTGGGTCGTCGTGGTCGTGACGTGCGCATACGGCACGGGCGAGGCATGCACGCCGCCGGCGACGAGGCCCGCGAAATGCGCCATGTCCACCAACAGATAAGCACCGACGCTATCCGCGATCTCGCGGAAACGCTTGAAGTCCCAGGCCCGCGAATAGGCCGAGCCGCCGGCGATGATCAGCTTCGGCTTGACCTGCTCGGCCTGCTTGGCCACCGCGTCCATGTCGATGATCTGGTCCTCACGGCGCACGGTGTAGTGCGCAGCCTTGAACCACTTGCCGCTCATGTTGACGGGGGAGCCGTGGGTGAGATGGCCGCCGGCCGAAAGGTCGAGGCCCATGAAGGTGTCGCCGGGCTGGAGCAGCGCCAGGAATACCGCCTGGTTCATCTGGCTGCCCGAGTTCGGCTGCACGTTGGCAAACTGCGCGCCGAACAGCTTCTTGGCGCGATCGATCGCGAGGTTCTCGGCAACGTCGACCCACTCGCAACCGCCGTAGTAGCGCGCGCCCGGATAGCCTTCCGCATATTTATTGGTCATCACCGAACCCTGCGCTTCCAGCACGGCACGGCTGACGATGTTCTCGGAGGCGATCAGCTCGACCTCATGGCGCTGCCGGCCGAGTTCGCCCTTGATCGCGGCTGCGATTTCCGGGTCGGCCTGGTCGAGCGCGGCGGTGAAAAACGAATCGGGCGCGGAGGCGGTTTTGGCGGACGTCATCTTGCGAATATCTCCACCGCCGCAGCCTTTTGGCGGCTACGGGCGGACTAGTGTGGCGATCGGAAGCGGCGAGCGCGATCTACCACATCGCCCGCCCCCGGCCAAGCATTTGCGGGTCGGGCCTGATATTTATGCAAGATGTGGTGGGCTGGAGGATTCGGACGACCGGCGATCCTGTCGATCCGCCGGTAGCCATTGTCCAAGAAAGGTCCGCTTTGGACCTTAAATCCATGGGCGGCTAACTGTGACGATGGACTCCTTACAGCCCGGTATACCCCGCCTTCACCGGGTCCACGCTGCCGTCGAGCTGGCGTAAATAGGTCAGGCCGCAGACCGTCAACCTGTGGGTGTCCTTCTCCCCGGCTTCCATCAACGTATTGAGGTAGTTGGTCACCTTGGCCCGTGCCTCCGCGCTCGCCGCGGAGCTGCGGTTGGCGAGCAGGTCATAGGTCTGCATGATGCGGTCGATGGCAGCTTCCATGTCACCCTCTGGTTCTTGCCGATTTTGGGAGTCGTGATCAGGCAACCGCTTTAGCCTCGGACTGTGCCTCGAACCTGACGATGGCCTTGTTGGCCAGCCTGATCTTGTTGAACTCGCCGTGCTGGAGCAATTTAATCACGATCTCGAGCAGGCGCTCGTCGGTGACGAGAGTGTCGGGGATCGCGCCGGAGCGGCGAAGGTAGTTCGCGGCGATGGCATAGGCCTCGCTCACGAGTTCCACGTTCATCGCCCCCAAGCCACGCTCGACCAGCATCGTCAGCCTCCGATCCGGAAGGGATAAGCGCCGAGCCGGGAACTCGTTCCGTACGGTTGGCGATTTTTTCGCAGCCGCGAAACGACAAACGCACCGGTCCGGGCAGAGCCGGGCCGGCGCGCTTGGGGAAGTTAGGCACGTTCGGAGAGGCTTGCCGGTCTTGTTGTGGGCCGGCTTGGCCTTGTCCCGTCGAAAAAGAACTCAGAGACGATACAGGATCTGGTCGGTCCAGAACCGCTCGAGGCGGTGCAGCGACTTGTTGAGCGTGGAGAACTCCTCGCCCGAGATGCCGCCGACCTGCTCCACCGTCTTGACGTGCTTCTGGTAGAGAGAGTCGACGATGCGGCGAACCTCCTGGCCTTGCGGCGTCAGGCGAATGCGCACCGAGCGGCGATCCACGCGCGAGCGCTGATGATCAAGAAAGCCGAGCTCGACGAGCTTCTTCAGATTGTAGGAGACGTTGGAGCCGAGATAGTAGCCGCGCGTGCGCAGCTCGCCCGCGGTCAGCTCCTTGTCGCCGATGTTGTAGAGCAAGAGCGCCTGCACCGAGTTGATGTCGGCACGGCCACGACGATCGAACTCGTCTTTGATGACGTCGAGGAGACGGCGATGCAGCCGCTCCACCAGAGTCAAAGCTTCCAGATAGAGCGTCTGCACCGAACCCTGCTGGCCGGAGACGCGCTCTGCGGTATCTGCCGCAGTTGCGACGGCTTTCATCATGACACTTCCCCTGTTGTCGTTTTTATCGACACTCATTCGACGAAACTTGTGTCCCGTCTGATAGGTGCAACTTAAGGGGAACCGTTTGAAGATCAGCTTAAATAAGAGAATAAAGAGATCATGAATTTAAGACAGTGAATTGCTGATTAAACCTGTGCTGCAAGGGCTTTTCGCAACCGTCTGTTGACCGTTGCAAGGTCCTGTTCACCCTCCGTCCGCCGCCTCTGTCGCATTCCAGCACAGGGCCGCCCCGTTTCGAAACGCGCGCGTAACAGCTGTGGCGGAATGCACGGAGTCAATGAAAAGTTACCGCAAATTTTAGGCAACCAGCGGTCAACCAAGCGCAGGTGAAACGTCCCGCGTCCCGGTTCTGCAACGCATCACGCCGCAAGTGCGGCGCGCTGCGCTGCGTCCGGGGCACGAGAGGATTTGTGTGTCGAAAGCGTCGCCTACGGCGGTCGCTCGCGGGCGGCCATCCAGGCGAGCGCGAGATAGGCCGCGAGCATGAAGGCTTCCACGCCGACGACGACCAGGCTGCCGCCGTAGATTCCCGGGAACATCAATTCGATCACGGCCATCGACACCACGGTGGTCAGCCACACCACCGCGCCCCAAGGCGTTGCGAGCCACAGGCCGACGGCGGCGACAAGCTCGATCACGGCGAAGTAGATAGTCGAGGCCTGCCAAGCCATCGACTGGTTCTCGAACGCCTCGTCCTCGCCGCCGACGAAGCCCGTGACCTGCGCCCAGTGATAAAGGCCCTTCAGGATCGAGAGCAGCGCCATCAAGCGCAAAAACAGCACGAGACGGCGCGTCCAGACGTTGTCGTCGGACTCCGGGCGCTCCGACGAGATCGCCGCCACCGACATTGCGTTGTCTCTGGCATTGTCTCTGGCGGCGTCCCTGGCATTGGCGCTGTCGCGGGCCGCATCGCGGGTGGAGATCTCGGACATCCCCCCTTCTGGCTGCTTCGCCCCGCAAAATCAATCGCCTGCCATCCCTTGCGACAGGTCAAGCCGCGGTGACGGGAACAATGCGAGCTGGTATAAGAATAATTCCAGCCGGAGGAAGTGTAATGGCGATCAAATACGGACGTCCGATCGAACTGCGCGAGGTGGCTCGCCCCGGCGCGGCAGGCTCCCCTGCCCTCGATCTGACCGTCCGGCCGCGCCGCAACCGCAAGGCCGAATGGGCCCGGCGCATGGTGCGCGAGAACGTGCTCACCACCGACGATCTGATCTGGCCGCTATTCCTGATCGACGGCAACAGCAAGCGCGAACAGATTGCCTCGATGCCGGGCGTCGACCGCCTCAGCGTCGACCAGGCCGTGCGCGAGGCCGAGCGCGCGATGAAGCTCACCATTCCCTGCATCGCGCTGTTTCCCTACACCGATCCGTCCTTGCGCGACGAGGAGGGCTCGGAAGCGACAAACCCGAACAATCTGGTCTGCCAGGCGGTGCGCGCGATCAAGAAGGAGTTTCCGGATCTCGGCATCCTCTGCGACGTCGCGCTCGACCCCTTCACCAGCCACGGCCATGACGGGCTGATCACCGACGGCAAGATCCTGAACGACGAGACGGTCGCCGTGCTGGTGCGCCAGGCGCTGGTGCAGGCCGAAGCCGGCTGCGACATCATCGCGCCATCCGACATGATGGACGGCCGCGTCGCCGCGATCCGCGAGGGGCTGGATCGCGCAGGGCTGCTCGACGTGCAGATCATGGCCTATGCGGCGAAATACGCTTCCGCCTTCTATGGCCCGTTCCGCGATGCCATCGGCTCGGCCAAGACACTGACCGGCGACAAGCGCACCTACCAGATGGATAGCGCCAACACCGACGAGGCATTGCGCGAGGTCGAGCTCGACATCGCCGAGGGCGCCGACATGGTGATGGTCAAGCCGGGCATGCCCTATCTCGACGTGGTGCGGCGGGTGAAGGACACCTTTGCGATGCCGACCTTCGCCTACCAGGTCTCCGGCGAATACGCGATGATCGCGGCAGCCGCGGGCAATGGCTGGCTCGACGGCGACCGCGCGATGATGGAGAGCCTTTTGGCCTTCAAGCGCGCCGGCGCCGACGGTGTGCTCAGCTACTTCGCGCCGAAGGCGGCGGAGAAGATCAGGACGCAGGGGTAAGGCACGCACTGGCCTCCCCGGGTCGTCACGGTGAAGGCCGGGACGACCCCGAGGGGTATGGCACCCACTCCCCAGCCACCGCCGCGGAATCGCCGGAATATTTCGGCTTGTTGATCCCGGCGCCCTTGGCACGCGGACGGCCTGTTCCCATGTCCTGCCACGGAGCTTCCGCTGGGAGAACGGACCATGTCGTATTCGGACTCGGGCAATTCAGGTCCCCAAGCTGGCTCCTGGCGCAATGACGGCGGGGTGCCGCCGAACGCCTACGATCCCTATCTGCACCCGGAACTGTTCCGCGGCGTCGCGACGCGGCGCGTGTTCGCCTTCCTGATCGACATGGTCGTGATCTCGGTGCCGGTGATCCTCGGCTACCTCTTCATCGCCGTGTTCGGTGTGGTCACGCTCGGCATCGGCTGGGCGCTCTTCTGGCTGGCCTGGCCCGCGTCCGTGGTCTGGGCCATCGTCTATTACGGCGCCTGCATCGGTGGGCCCCACTCGGCGACGCTGGGGATGCGGGTGATGGACCTGGAATTGCGGACCTGGTACGGCGCACCCGGCTATTTCGTGCTCGGCGCCATGCATGCCGTGCTGTTCTGGGTGACGTTCTCGTTCCTGTCGCCGTTCGTGGTGCTGGTCGGCCTGTTCAACGGCCGGCGGCGCCTGTTGCATGATTTTGTGCTTGGAACGGTCGTCATCAACAATTCCGTTCGCGCTCCCGTGCCTCAGGCCGCCAGGAACTACTGATCAAGAACCTATCAACCAGGACCGACTAAGCTGACTGATCTGATTGACACCGATCCGACTCGCCGAGCAGACCGATTGACCGGGGGCTTTCGTAGCGCGATGCTGAGACCCACTTCGGAGGCCCACGTCGTCCCTTGACCCAGCACTCGCGCGACACCCCACAGTTTTACCTCACGGCGCCGTCGCCGTGCCCCTATCTGCCGGGCCGGCATGAGCGCAAGGTGTTTACGCACCTTGTGGGTGAGCGTGCAGGCGACCTCAACGACCTCCTGACCCATGGCGGTTTCCGCCGCAGCCAGTCGATCGCCTACCGGCCGGCCTGCGACCAGTGCCGCGCCTGCGTCTCGGTCCGGGTGATCGCCAACGAGTTCCGCCCCTCCCGCAACTTCCGCAAGGTGATCGCCCGCAACGCCGACATCATCGGTGAGCAGCGCAGCGCGGTGCCGACCTCCGAGCAATATTCGGTGTTCCGCGCCTATCTCGATTCCCGCCACCGCCATGGCGGCATGGCCGACATGACCGTGCTCGACTACGCCATGATGGTCGAAGACAGCCATGTCGAGACCCGCATCATCGAGTACCGCAAACGCGGCCCCGACAGCGGCATCACCGGCCGCGGCGAGGAGCTGATCGCGGTCGCGCTCACCGACGTGCTCAGCGACGGCCTGTCAATGGTCTATTCCTTCTTCGAGCCGGGCCAGGTCAGCCGCTCGATGGGCACCTTCATGATCCTCGACCACATCGCCCGCGCCCGTCGCCAGGGCCTGCCTTACGTCTATCTCGGCTACTGGATCGAAGGCTCGAAGAAGATGGACTACAAGGCCCGCTTCCTGCCGCAGCAGCGGCTGGCGCCCTCAGGCTGGCTGCGCATCGACGCGCACGGGGATGCGGCGTCAGAGCCGCAGGATTGACGTTGCGAATGGCGAGTTGCGAGTAGCGAATAGAACACACTCCATTCGCCATTCACCCGAACAGCGTATCCACCAGCAGCTTCACGTTCAAAATCACGATGACGCCTGCGACGATCCACGCGATCGCGGCGACCCACGCGGGGATCGCGAACTGGCCCATCTTGCGGCGGTCGGAGACGAAGCGGACCAGCGGGATGACCGCGAAGGGCAATTGCATCGACAGCACGACCTGGCTGAACACCAGCAGATCGGCAGTGCCGCGTTCCCCGTAGATCGCAGTGACGATGATCACCGGAATGATGGCGATGCCGCGCGTGAGCAGGCGGCGCGCCCAGCTCGGCAGGCGCAGATCGAGAAAGCCCTCCATCACGATCTGGCCGGCGAGCGTCGCCGTCACGGTCGAATTGAGTCCCGAGGCGAGCAGCGCCACCGCGAACAGGGTCGAGGCGATGCTGAGGCCGAGCAGCGGCGAGAGCAATTCGAACGCCTGGCCGATCTCGGCGACATCGGAATGGCCGCTCTTGTGGAAGGTTGCGGCCGCCACCACGAGGATCGCGGCGTTGATGAACAGCGCCAGCATCAGCGCGATGGTCGAGTCCGTCGTCGCCCATTTGATCGCATCGCGCCGGCCCGTGTCGCTGCGCTCATAGGCGCGCGTCTGCACGATCGACGAGTGCAGATAGAGATTATGCGGCATCACGGTCGCGCCGATGATGCCGATCGCGATGTAGAGCATCTCGGGGTTGGTGAAGATCTCGGTCGACGGCACGAAGCCCCTCAACATCGCGGCAACCGGCGGCGCTGCCGCGGCAATCTGGATTGTGAAGCAAGCCGCAATCACGACCAGCAGCGCGATGACGAAAGCTTCCAGGAAACGGAAACCGCGGTTCATCAGGACGAGAAGCAGGAAGGCATCCAGCGCGGCAATCAGTGCGCCGCCAATCAGGGGAATACCGAACAGGAGTTTGAGTGCAATCGCGGTACCGATGACCTCGGCGAGATCGCAGGCGATGATCGCCGCCTCGCAGGCGAGCCACAGCATGAAGTTCACGGCCGGCGAATAGGTCGCGCGGCAGGCCTGCGCGAGGTCGCGGTCGGTGACGATGCCGAGCCGTGCTGCCAGCGATTGCAGCAGGATCGCCATCAGGTTCGAGAGCAGGATGACCGAGAGGAGCGTGTAGCCGAACTTCGATCCGCCGGCGAGGTCGGTCGCCCAGTTGCCGGGGTCCATGTAGCCGACCGAGACGAGGTAGCCCGGACCGACAAAGGCGAGCAGGCGCCGCCACCATTGGCCGGCGGCAGGAACGGCCACCGTGCCATTCACCTCGGCGAGGCTCTTGGTGGTGGGCGCATCGGCGCGCCAACCGGCGGCGTCACGGGTCAAGTCGGGTGATCGGGCATCCATGAGACCAGAATACCGAAGTCGGACCTTATTGCAACTCATTTGCAACTGCATCTAGCCGGATCGGTTCCCATTACGCCCAATGCTGTCGGGAAGCGGGTGGGTTTGGCCGGGCTGGAGGGCGGATACTGGCGCGAATTCGACTTTGCAGGATATGAGCCATGTCAACGACGCCCCGCCTTCCCGACACGTTCAACCGCCTCGCCTGGTCCAACCTCGCGGCGCAATCGGCCGAGCAGATCGCACTGGCCGCAGCCCCCATCGTCGCCGTGCTGACGCTGGGGGTCGCGGAAGGCCAGACCGGCCTGTTGCAGACCGCGCTCACCCTGCCGTTCGTGCTGTTCGCCATCCCGGCCGGCCTGCTCGCCGACCGCATCTCGCGGCGCTCACTGATGGCGGGCGCCGAAGCGCTGCGGGCCGCGGCGCTGGTGGCCATCGTACTGCTTCTCGCGCTCGGCGCGCTCAACCTGCCACTGCTGGCACTGCTCGGCTTTGCCGCGGTGTGCGGCACCGTGGTCTACAGCGTGGCCGCGCCGGCGCTGGTGCCCTCGCTGGTGAGTTCGGACCTGTTGCCGGCCGCCAATACCCGGATCGAGCTCGCGCGCACCATCGCCTTCGCCAGCGGCCCTGCGCTCGGCGGCGCGCTGGTCGGCTGGTGGGGCGCGAGCCTCGCCTTCGGCTTTGCCGCGGCCCTCTCCGCGATTGCCGTGGTGCTGCTCTCAGGCATCTACGAGCCCGCGCGCACGCCTTCGCCGCGGCGCCATCCGTTCCAGGACATCCGCGAGGGCGCGGCCTTCGTGTTCCATCACCCGCTGCTGCGGCCGGTGTTCATCACCCAGTTCATCTTCAACACTGGCTGGTTCCTCCAGATTGCGGTGTTCGTACCCTATGCCGTGCGCCATCTCGGCCTGACGGCCGCTGGGGTAGGCACCGTGCTTACGATGTACGGCGTCGGCATGGTGATCGGCGCATTGTTCGCCACGCGCGTGATGCGCCGCATCGCCTTCGGCACCGTTGTGGGGCTTGGTCCGGTCACGGGCTTCGTGGCCTCGGTCGTGATGGCGCTGACCGTCCTGGTGCCCTCGCCCTGGCTCGCGGGCCTCAGCTTCTTCCTGCTCGGTGTCGGACCAATCCTCTGGGTGATCTCGACCACGACCTTGCGCCAATCGGTGACGCCGCCGCGCCTGCTCGGCCGCGTCTCCGCCATCAACATCATGAGCTACGGCGCCCGCCCGCTCGGCTCAGCGCTGGGGGCGATCGTCGGAGGATTTTACAGCGCGGAAGCGTGCCTCTATCTCGCGGCAGCGGTCTTCGCCGTGCAGGCGCTGGTGATCCTGCTCTCGCCCGCGGTGGCACTGCATCGGCAGCCGGAGATGGTGGACGATGGTGCGGCGGTGCGGTGCTAGAGCGCCGTCACTGCGAGGACCGAAGACTGTCGTCCTGGTTTTCGCCAGGACGACATTGGGGGAGCAGCGAGGCTACCCCGCCAAATACCGCTCGTAGCTTCCCATCACCGGTTCGTTGCTGTCGACTTCCGGATCGAGCGTGTAGAGATCCTGCGCGCGGCCGATGCCGCGCAGCGCGTAGCGGCCGGTCGAGACGAGGTAGCGGCGGCCGGCGGCATCGAGCCCTTTGTAGAACTCGGCTGATGCCAGCAGCTCGCGATCGACCGAGCGGCTCATCGAGGCAATACGGCTAACCTCGTTCACGGTCGGGCCGACCACGGTGAAGTCCAGCCGGTCCGCGCTGCCGATATTGCCGTAAAAGACCTCGCCGACATGCAGGCCGATATAGGCCGATGTGGTTGGACGTCCATCGGCCTCCCGGCGCGCATTCAACGCCGCGACGTTCTTGCGAGAAAGATGCTCAGCGCGAAGCGCGGCGCGCCGCGCATCCGCCATATCCTCGCCCCAGAACATCGCGAGCACACCGTCGCCGATCAGCTTCAACACGTCGCCGCCGGCGTCGTGGATCGCATCGATCACGGCTTGTGCATAATCGTTCAGGAACGGGATAATCTCGTCGGGGCCGATGCTCTCGCTGATCCCGGTCGAGCCGCGCAGATCCGAATACCACAGCACGGTGTTGATGCGCTCGGTGACACCGCGCGAGATGCGTCCGCGCAGCACCTGCTCGGAGGCATCGCGGCCGAGATAGACGCGGCCGAGCGTGCGGGCGATGTCGACTTGCTGCGCCGACTTGATCGCGAGCCCCAGCACCGGCACGAGGTCGCGCATCGCGGCGAGCTCGGCTTCGCCAAAACCTTCGGGGCGGCGCGTGGTCCAGCAGGAATAGAGGCAGTCCATCAAGCCGAGCGCGCCGTTCTCGCCGAAGCGATGCACGAAAGCGAGGTAGTGGCGGTGGCCCTTCTCGGCGAGTTCGCCGATCTGCGAGAAATCCAGTGACGGCGCATCGGCAAGATCGATCACCATCTCGTCGTCGCCGTGCTCGAGCATGTGGAAGAACACCGAGCGGCGCCAGCTTTTCGCCGCATCGCCCTCGGCGGTCGAACCGTACTCGAACACGTCGCTCTCGTTGCTCTGCCGATCGCTCCAGCGGAAGCCGCGCCCCTCATAGATCGGATGCAGCGTGTCGATGACAACGAGCCCGCGCGAGAGTTCCAGTCCCTCGGCCCGGCAGCGCTCGCAGAACCCTCGCAGCAGTTCGTTTTCGGGAAGGCCCGTCAGCCCCTGGCCGGTCAGCCAGTTCATCAGCGCGAGGCGCGAGGTCAATTGCATACGCCATTATGGCGTGCATTCGTGACGAGCGAAAGGCGGGGCGCGGGCCGTGCGCCATCAAGGCTCCCGCCCGCAACAGGTCAAATATGTCGCGGACGCTGTTGACGCGCTTCCGCTGCGGACTGCAAATGCGGCTGATGACACCCCCGCCGACCGAGACCAGAATCGCGCCAAGATGAGCCGACGACAGCTTCCGACCGTCCTGGCACTCGGCACCACGCAGACGCTCGCCTGGGCCTCCAGCTACTATTTGCCGGCGCTGCTCGCCGATCCCATGGCGCGGGACCTAGGCGTCTCCTCCAACTGGATCTTTGGCGCGTTCTCCGCCTCGCTCGTGATCTCGGCGATGCTCGGCCCGCGCATCGGGCGGCAGATCGATCTCGTCGGTGGACGCCAGGTGCTGTCAGCTTCCAACCTGACGATCGCCGCCGGCCTCGTGCTGCTCGGCCTCTCACAGTCGGTGATGGTCATGGCGGTGGCCTGGCTCGTGCTTGGCATCGGCATGGCGATGGGACTCTACGATGCCGCCTTCGCCGCACTCGGCCGCATCTACGGCACCGAGGCGCGCGGCTCGATCACGGGCATCACGCTGATGGCGGGCTTTGCCTCGACCGTCGGCTGGCCGCTCACCGCCTGGGGCCTGTCGCATATCGGCTGGCGGGACACCTGCTTCGCGTGGGCTGCTGCCAACATCCTGATCGGCCTGCCCCTCAACTTCTTCATGCTTCCGGCGATCAAGGGCGCCAGGCAGGCCGCGGCCACCGCCGAGAAGCCGTACGTGCCGCTCGACCGCACCATGATCCTGCTCGCCTTCGTCTTCGCCGCGGTCTGGACCGTCACCGGAGCGATGGCCGCGCATTTCCCGCGCATCCTGGAGACAACGGGCGCGACGCCGGTCGAGGCGATCGCGGCCGGCGCGCTGATCGGCCCGGCGCAGGTCGCCGCGCGGATTCTCGAAGCGGGCTTCCTCAGCCGTTTTCATCCGCTGTGGTCGACCCGGCTTGCCTGCCTCACCCACCCGATCGGCGCAGTGGTCGTAGCGATCTTCGGCGGCGCCGCGGCCAGCGCGTTTGCGCTGTTCCACGGCTCGGGCAACGGCATCCTGACCATTGCGCGCGGCACGCTGCCGCTGTCGATCTTCGGCCCGAAGGATTTCGGCTACCGCCTCGGCGTCATCGGCGCGCCGGCGCGGATGGCGCAGGCGGTGGCGCCGCTGGCCTTCGGCCTGCTCATCGACGTGATGGGAGCCAAGGTGTTGATCGTCTCATCCGCACTCAGCCTCTCGGCGTTGGCGGCGCTGTTCCTGATCCGCGCGGAGCGGCGGCCGGATTGACCGCGCCATCGCTTTCGCGCACAAGCGGACCATGAGTGACGACACCGGCCCGCCCCGCACATTGAAAGGCCTCCTGCGCTGGGCGACCACGCCGCCGCAGGCCTGGGGCGTCTATCTTCTCGCCATCATCCTTGTCTGGCTGCTCTCGTTCTATGCCGGCACGCTGAAGCCGAAGAAGACCCCGGAGGGCGGACCGCCGCCGATCACGGCGCCGCGCAGCTAGTCTGACGTCGTCTTCGTTTCGCCGGTCGCAATCCAGATTCCTGCGAACACCGCAACCAGCCCGATCAGGAGATTTGGCGTGATCGGCTCTCCGATGAAGAACAGGCCGAAAAGGCAGATTCCGAGCAGCGCCACGGCCGGCCAGTCGGAACGCTGCGGCCAGCGCGCACCGAGCAGAATCGCACAGGGCCCCTGCTGTCAGCGTTGCGGCAGCAGGATCGTCGCGACTGGTCAGTCGTAAAACTCCGGCGACATCTTCTGGCTGTCGCGCTGGGCTTTGTCGTGGTTGATCCAGAGCTGCGCCTTCTCCTTGCCGAGCGTGTCGGCGATCTTCTGCATCGAGGCCGCGCTTTGCTCTTTGTTTGTGTTCATGCTGGGCACACGGCGGTTGTCCCAATTATCCCTGAAGTGGACGGCATCGCCGGACAGCACCACCGCGCCGGTCTTCGGCAGTTTCACCAGCAGCGATTGATGTCCCGGCGTGTGACCCGGCGTCGACAGGAGGATCATGCTGCCGTCGCCGAACACGTCCTTGTCGCCCGACAGCAGCTCGACGGGATGCGAGGGCTTGAAGCGCGGCTCGTTGTTGGCGCCGGGCCAGTCATACTCGGCCTTCTGCACATAGAGGACGGCCTGTGGGAATAATTCGACATTGCCGGTGTGGTCCGGGTGCGTGTGCGAGACCCCCATCGCCTTGACGTCATCCGGCTTGACGCCGAGCTGCTCGAGCTGGGCCTGCAGCGTCTTCGGCCGGCGCCAGGTCACGGCCTTGGGATCAGGGGGCGCAAGCCCGTTCGGCATCGCGGCAACCGCATCGGCGATCCCGGTGTCCCACAGGAACCAGCCCTTGGCGTGCTTGATGAGGTAGCAGGTGTCGACGAAGTCCATCGTCTTGCCCTCGTTCAGGCCGGGCGTCCAGCGCGAGATGTCGCCGGCGGTGCCCTCCCCGCAATTCAGGACGTAGAGCTTTTCAACGCCGGTCTTGTCCGCTTGCGCCACCGCCGCATGGCTGGACAGAGCGAGCGTGACGACGGCGAGAGCGAGCTTGGTCCTGGACATCATTCTTGGTCCCTCCTTGCAGCGTTTGGGCAAGCTGCGACCGAGGATCAACCCCGGCCGCGCTACAGAATTCCGCTCTCTCGGATTACGTCAATGCGGACACGTTTCGACCTCGACCGTGACGTGGCTTAAGCCCTCCAAGCCGGCCAGCCGCCGCTTGTAGATCGCCGGCTGCTGCGGCTGGTCCGACACCACCGAGACCAGCACGGCGCAATGGCCGGGGCCGACCTGCCAGAGATGCAGATCGGTGACGCGGTCGTCGCCCACCTCGATGCGGGCGCGGATCACCCGCTCCAGCTTCTCGTCGGCACGCACGTCGAGCAGCACGGCGCCCGAGCTCCTGATCAGGCCGAATGCCCAGCTCGCGATCACCGCGCTGCCGATCAGCCCGACGGCGGGATCGGCCCAGGCCCACCCCGAATACATCGCGACGGCGAGCGCCGCGATCGCCAGCACCGAGGTCGCGGCATCTGCCATGACGTGGACGTAGGCCGCGCGGAGATTGTTGTCGTGATGGTGGTGATCATGGGCATGATCGTCGTGGTCATGATGCGCATGGCTGTGCCCGTGATCATGGCCGTGATGATGATCATGGTTGTCGCGCAACAGCCACGCGCTGGCGAGATTGACGCATAGGCCGAGAGCCGCCACCGCGATCGCCTCGCCATAGACGATCGGCACTGGCGTGATCAGCCGCAGCACGCTCTCATAGGCGATCCCGACTGCGATCAATCCCAAAATTATCGCGCTGGAGAAGGCGGCGAGATCGCCGAACTTGCCGGTGCCGAAGGTGAAATGCGCGTTCCCCAGGTGCCGGCGCGCGAAACGGTAGGCGAACACAGCGATGCCGAGTGCTGCCGCATGCGTCCCCATGTGCCAGCCGTCGGCGAGCAGCGCCATCGAGCCGAACAGCGAGCCTGCGACGATCTCACCGACCATCATGACCAGGGTCAGGACGACGACCAGCCAGGTGCGCCGCTCGTTCTCGTCGTGCTTTTCGCCCAGGAAGGCGTGGTCATGGGTCCATTGTTCGACGGAATGGGAATGCATCAGAAATTCTCCGGAAGGTCTGGTCCGTTGACCCGCAATATAGACCTGCGGGACGTCCGGGCAAAATCGAGGGAATGAACCGATTGACAGGTCGGCGCGGTTTCGCTGTAATGACGTTCATGGGGATTTGAGCGATCTCCCCACGAGGCGACATGCCCAAGTATCGCGTCCCGTTTGTTATTACGAGGGCGCATCATGTCTTCCTACACGACGATATCATCTGACAAACTGGCACGGCTGATCGGCACGGCGAACGCCCCTGCCCTGATCGACGTGCGTACGGACGAGGATTTTGCCGCCGACCCGCGACTGATCCCCGGCTCGATCAAGCTCAGCCACAGCAACGTTCCGGACTGGGGCGGCGAATTCGCCGGCCGTTCCGCGATCGTTTCCTGCCTGCGCGGCGAAAAGCTCGCGCAGGGCACCGCGGCCTGGCTCCGCCAGCTCGGCGTGCAGGCCGAGACCCTGGAGGGCGGTTTCGAGGGCTGGAAAGCGGCAAAGCTGCCGCTGCTCGACACCCGCAAGCTGCCGCCGCGCGACGCCAAGGGCCGTACCGTCTGGGTGACGCGGGCGCGGCCCAAGGTCGACCGCATCGCCTGCCCCTGGCTGATCCGCCGTTTCGTCGATCCCAATGCGGTGTTCCTGTTCGTCGCGCCGTCCGAAGTGGTCGCCGTCGGCGAACGCTTCAACGCAGCGCCTTTCGACATCGAAAATGTGTTCTGGAGCCACCGCGGCGAGCTCTGCACCTTCGACGTGATGGTTGAGGAGCTCGGGATTGCCACGCCGTCCCTGCTTCGGCTCGCAACGCTGGTGCGCGGCGCCGACACTGCGAGGCCCGACCTCGCGCCGGAGGCGCCCGGCCTGCTCGCGGCCTCGCTCGGGCTGTCGCGCATGTATGACGACGATCTCGAACAGCTCGAGGCCGGCATGCATCTCTACGACGCCTTCTACCGCTGGTGCCGCGACGCCACCACCGAGACCCACAACTGGCCGACCAACAAGGTGAAGGCGTGATGGATACCCGTACTACCGCAGCAGGAGCTGATGCCGGTCACGGCATCAGCCTCAGTGAAGCCTTCCGCGTCTGGCTCCGCGTCGCCTGCCTGAGTTTTGGCGGGCCCGCCGGCCAGATCGCGGTCATGCACCGCATCCTGGTCGAGGAGAAGAACTGGATCTCCGAAGGCCGTTTCCTGCATGCGCTGAACTACTGCATGCTATTGCCGGGCCCGGAGGCGCAGCAGCTCGCCACCTATGTCGGCTGGCTGATGCACCGTACCGCCGGCGGGCTGATGGCCGGCGGGCTCTTCATCCTGCCCGGCATCATCGCCATCATGGGCCTGAGCTACATCTACGCCGCCTTCGGCAATGTCAGCTTCGTCGAGGCGCTGTTCTTCGGGCTGAAGGCCGCCGTGCTCGCCATCGTCGTCGAGGCCGTGGTGCGCGTCGGCAAGCGCGCGCTGAAGAATCGCATCATGATCGCGATCGCCGCGATCGCCTTCGCCGCGATCTTCTTCTTCGCCGTCCCCTTCCCGATCATCATCATCGCCGCCGGCATCATCGGCTATGTCGGCGCAAGGAGCGGTCGTCCGGAATTTGCCCCCGCCGGTCACGGCAATGGCGGCAGTAGCGCCGTGGTCGACAGCATGCTCGGCGAAGCCGTGCCCGACCACGTCCGTCCCGACACCGCGCGTGCGATCCGTGTCGGCGCGCTATGGCTTGCGCTCTGGCTGGTGCCGGTGATCGCGCTTCTTGCTGCGTTCGGTGAGGCCAACGTGTTCAGCCAGATCGCGCTGTTCTTCTCAAAAATGGCGCTGGTCACCTTCGGCGGCGCCTATGCGGTGCTGGCTTACGTCGCCCAGCAGGCGGTCGAGCACTATCACTGGCTCAAGCCGCACGAGATGCTCGACGGCCTCGGCATGGCCGAGACGACGCCGGGTCCGCTGATCATGGTGCTCCAGTTCGTTGGCTTCATGGCGGCTTTCCGCGATCCAAGCGGGCTGTCGCCGATGCTCGCGGCAACGCTCGGCGGATTGCTGGCGACCTGGGTCACCTTTACGCCATGCTTCCTTTGGATCTTCGTCGGTGCGCCCTATATCGAACGCCTGCGCGGCAACACCGGCCTTGGCGGCGCGCTCAGCGCGATCACGGCCGCCGTCGTCGGCGTGATCCTCAACCTCTCGATCTGGTTCGCGCTGCACACGCTGTTCCGCGAGACGGCGCCGGTGCACAGCTTCCTGCTCGCCTTTGACAGGCCGGTGCTGACAAGCGTCGACGTCCCGGCGCTGCTGCTGTCGATCGCAGCCGCAACCGCGATCTTCCGCTTCAAGCTCGGCATGCTCACGGTGCTCGCCGGCAGCTGCGCCGCCGGCGTGGCGCTGCGGATGGCGGGGGTGATTTAGGACTCTTACTCATAGGTTCGTCGCATCCGGCTTGCTACCGGAAGGCGACGTTGAAGCTGGCGTGGCAGCCTTGGCCAAGAAGCCAGATCTTGAGTTATGAAACGCTTAGACCGCACGCCGAGCTGTACAGCACTTCGACGGGACGGAAACGCACCAATTCCACCCGGTCGAGAAAGCCTGTGATTGGCTCCCAGCTTGATAGGAGAGCCATGAGAGCGGGCCCCGGATCAGGCAAAGCTCCCGACAATGTCACGTGGGGCACCCAAGCTCCCGGTCGATAATGCGCATCGACCTTAAGATCGGGCAGTGCAGTTTGTATGGCCTGATGCCGGGCAAGCAACTCGAACGTCACGACCGGCACGGCCCATAGAACGGTGCCGTCACCCGGAAAGGCACCTAATCCGCTCAAGCCAATCGGGAGGGCTTGCCAATTTCGGGATGTGTCTTCAAGCGCGGTGCGCAGCCTATTGAATGGTGTTTCGTCCGGATAGATCGCAAGGGTAATATGCGGGGCGTACCCAAGTTGGTAGCGATCGGTATCGATTCCGTCGACCGCAAGCTTGCGCCAGATCGCCTCGATAGGAACAGCGCTGATGGGGTCTAAGCGAAGTGTAATAGCGAACGGCATGGGCGCGATACTAACAGCCCTTACTCGCGCACAGCAACTCGCTCAGTGCTCGCCCGATGTCTGTATCCATCTGGCTGTGTGCTCGGGGGAGCGTTGTTGCCTAGCGCCCCGTCGACCACTGCCCGTCGGGCAAAACAGCCGCGACCGCCCCGGCCACATCGCTTGTCAAGCTCCACTCCTAAAAATATTCCACTTTACCGAAATTCGGATTTATCGTACAAGCGGAGCACCCTGGCCCGAGACAAGGGGCGGATCGCGATCGTCACGAACCGCGGGCTGGGGTGCGATGGACGCGACGGCGTCGGGCGCGCATGGCATTGCAGGGCGGCTTTGGCCGTGAGCAATTGCCTTCGCGCCGACGACACGGCGCTGACAGCGTCTTCGCATGGCTTCGGGCGCGAGCACACGCCAGCTCCCGAAGTCCCTGCGAAGACGTACGCGGACGAAGAAGTCGTGTGGTCCTGACGCCCGGAGCCTGTGCGTCAAGTCTTGCGGTGATGTGGGTGGCCCAACCGGGCGCGCGCATCAGTCATCCGCGAGCCGACGGGGGCAATAGTGCATCGCTCCCCGGGGAGAGCACGAAGGACACCGTTAAAACCACCGCGCAGGGAGGGCCGGGCGATCCGGTGAAACCTGTGGTCCACCCCGTGTGCATTTCTGTGGCGCACGGATCGCGGGTGCCAGCCGGCGCCCGGCCTTCCCTGCGCCCTTGTTTCAACAAGGGTGATACGATGGAGCAAAACTCGGGCGAGATGCGCCGCGAGAATGTGAACTCTCGCCTGCTGTTTGAAATGTGAATCGAAGCGACGGCTAGCGCATCATCATCCGCGCGATCGCCTCGCCGATCACAACGGTCGTGAAGTGGGTGTTGGCCCGGCAGTCCGACGGCATGATCGAGGCGTCGGCAACGCGTAAGCCCGCGATGCCCTTCACCGTGCCGTCGGGATTGACCACGCCATCGGCATTCTTGAAGCCGGTCATGCGGCAACTGCCGGCGGCATGCTGGATATCTCCGGTTTCACGGCGCAGCAACGCATCGAGCTCATGATCCGGCAGCGCCGCAGCTTGCGGCAGCGTCAGATCGGTGTCGGTCAGCCGTATCCAGTCGGCGATGCCGGCCAGCGCCGGCTGGGAGGTGATCACGGCCAGGCGTTTCACCGCATCGATCATGCGCTGCATGTCGCGAGGATCGGCCAGCATGTTCTCCTCGACGATCGGATCGACCCCGGGATCGATCGAGGCGAGCTTGAGCGAACCGCGCGAATAGGCGTTGAACAGCCCGGCGCCGATGGCCCCGGGTACACCGATGCCGCGGTGGTTGAAGGCGATCAGGATCATGTCGCGCTTGCCGCCGCCAGCGAGGCCGGAGGAATAGGTCACGCAGCAATTGGTGTGGCGGGTGTCCGGATCGGTGGGCCGGAGATCCTTGCGGAGCTCGATCGTTGCGCGAAACAGCGGGTGGTCGAAGAAGTGCCGGCCGACCGGCAGGTCCTGTTCGACCGCAATGCCCATCGCCTTCAACTCGTCGGCCGGTCCGATGCCCGAACGCAGCAGGATCGCCGGGCTGTGAATGGCGCCGGCGCAAAGCACGATCTGGCGCGCGCTGATCTCGCTCGTGCCCTGACCCTCGACATGAACGCGGACGCCGGTCGCCCGGCCGTCTTTGATCACCACGCGATCGACCAACACCTTGCCGCGAATCTCCAGATTGGCGCGACCGCGTGCAGGCTCCAGATAACCCTCATTGGTCGTGATGCGATGGCTGTCGCGGCTGTTGATCGGGTAACAGGCCACCCCCTCGCCGTCCGGACCGTTGACGTCGGCACACCACGGATAGCCGCTGGCCAGCGCCGCATTGCGCAAGGCCCGATCGATCGGGCCCCATTTTTCGGGCGGCGCGCGATAAACCGGCAACGGGCCGCCGCGTCCATGACCTTCGACCTCGCCGAATTCCAGATCATCCTCGATCACCGAGAACAACGGCATCACGTCTTTGGCCGACCAGCCGGTGCAGCCATTGGCCGCCCATTCATCGAACGCATCGGCCACGCCGCGGATGGCGATCTGACCGTTCATCATCGAGCTGCCGCCGAGCCCCTTGCCGCGCCAGTAGAACCGCGGCTCCTGCCCCACCACGCGGCGCGTCAGGAGATCGGGCCACTGCCATTTTTCCTGGAACTCGCGCTTGTGGATGATCGGTATGGGATTCGGCGTCGTCACCTCCCAGGGCGCCTCGTCGGCGCGCCAGTCGAGCCCCGCTTCGAGCAGCAGGACGCGCCTCGCGGGATCCTCGGAAAGCCTTGCCGCAACAGCGGCGCCGGCAGAGCCGCCGCCGACAACAATGACATCGTACATCGCGTTACTTCTCAACGTTCCAGAAAACCGGGATGGCGGACGGAATCAGATTACGCCAATTGGCGCGATAGGCAGCCGGCTGGGCGAATTGGCCCCACGGAATCGCCGGCGCCTGATCGTACATCACGGTCTGGATCTCCGCGGCGATCTTCTTGCGATCCTCTTCGGCAGGCGCTTTGGCGAAGGCTTCCATCAACGGCGTGATGCGCGGGTCGCACTGCCAGCCGGTGAAGTCGACGCAATTGAATGCCACCATGACGTTGGTCAGCGGCGAGCCCAGATCGAAGCCGCCGGCGTGAACGCCATACACGCTCCAACCCTCTTTCTTGGCGCGGCGCGCCAGCACGGTGGCCCAGTCCATCACCTGGAGATCGACGTTGAACCCTACAAGCTTCATCCGCTCGGCCAATACCTGCGCCGAGACGCGCGGGGCTTCGAGATCGTTGGCCTGCATGACGACGACCGGTTCGCCCGCATATTTCGTCGCCTTCAGGGCGGCACGCGCCGCTTCGACCGACGGGCTCGCCGCAGCTTCGGTGCCGGCCTTGCTGTCATAGGTGGTGCCGCATGTGAAGTATGTCGCACACGGCGTTGCGTATTTGGCGCCGAGGCCGAGCGCATCCAACACTTCGTGCTGATCGACCAGCTTCCACAGCACGCGCCGGATCGCCGGATCGTCGAACGGCTTCGACGCGGCGTTGAGGCGATAGGCGCCGGCGAACATGTTGCCGCCGGTGAAATTGACCAGTTTCACGCGAGGGTTCTTCTCGAGCATCGGCAAGAGATCGAACGGTGCGTACTGCATGAAGTCGACTTCGCCGCTCTGCAGGGCCGAGGCGGCGGTAGAGCCATCGGGGATGACGCGGATTTCGAGCGTGTCGATGTTGACGCGTTTGCCGCCGGCGAGGAAGTCAGCGGGTTCGGGGCGAGGCAAATAGTCGGCGAATTTCTTTAGGATCATGCGGTCGCCGGTGCGGTGATCGGCCTTGTTGTAGACGAACGGGCCGGAGCCGACGATCTCGGTGATGCGCTGGTCGCCGGGCGTCCTGGCAATGCGCTCGGGCATCATGAAGGCGACCGGGCTGACGGGATTTCCGAGGGCGTCGATGACGAGGCCGGACGGCTCCTTCAGCGTCAGCACGAAAGTCTTGGCGTCGGTCGGCTCGAGCGATGCCGTAACGGCGAAGATGCGACGGCCGAGCGCGCTGCGGGTGCCCCAGCGCCTCAGCGACGCCACGCAATCGGCTGCCGTGACCGGCTGGCCGTCATGCCACTTCAAGCCGTCACGCAGCGTGAAACTGTAGGTCAGCCCGTCCGGCGACACTTTCCAGTCCTGCACCATCTGCGGCTTGACGTCGCCCTTGGCATCCTTCGCGAACAGGGTGTCGAACACCATGTAGCCAAACGTGCGCGAAATATAGGCCGTGGAAAAATGCGGATCGAGCGTGACGATTTCCGCCTCAAGCACCGCGACGAGGTTGCCTGCCGCATGCGCCGGCGTGAGCGCCGGAGCGGCAACCAGCGCGAGCCCGAACAGCGCCGGAATGAATGCCTTCAGTTTGGACATTGGTGCCTTTTTGCGATTTGGGGAGTTCGTTTGCGATTTGGAAAAATCAGAACGGTGCACGGAAAACACGGGTTTTCTCGGGCGATTCTTAAAAGCAACGTTCGTGCCGCACGCGACGGAATCGCTCATGCCGTGGCGACTACCTGCCGCGCGTTTCCGCGATGCGGGCGGAGCTATGATCCGGTTTGACCCGACGGCGCAGCGTCAGATGGCAACACAAGACAGAAATCGCCAGTGACGACAATTTGCGGTCGCGGCAGTGACCTTGCGACTGGTGATCTGAGCGGAGCTCTATGGCGTGAATTTGTAGGACAGGCCGGCGCGAACGGTATCGATCGTCTGCCGACCGCCGCGATCGGTAGCGGGCGTGCCGCCGGGCTCGGTGGTGGCGATGTTGGTGGTCGCTTCCACCGTGCCGAAATCGTAGTGCAGATACTCGATGCGGCCGATCCAGTTCGAATTGCCGAGGAAGGCCTCGACACCGGCGCCGGCGGCCACCCCGAAATGATTGCGCGCCGTCTCGATCACGGCAGCCGTGACCGGGCTGGGGGCCGAGTTGGCCGAGGCATCGATGCGGTGCGCGCGCTCGAACGCGAGACCGCCGGTCGCATAGAGCAGCCAGCCGCTTGATGGCGTCCAGCCGAGACGCCCGCGGACCGTGCCCATGTATTTGACGTTGTCCGACAGCGTGTCGCTGACGGTGCCCGCGAGCACGGTTGGCGTCGAGCCCTTGATGCCGGTCGCGCTGCCGTCGATCTCGACACCCGCAACGACGCTCGCATACTGCCAGTTGTAGCCGGCCTGGCCGCCGCTGAGCCAGCCTTTCGACCTGATATCGCCGATGGTGACCCCGCCAAGCAGCGAGCCGTTCGAAAAATCGTTCTGCTTCCAGCCATAGCCGCCATGGGCACCAAGATAGAAACCGGACCAGTTTTGCAGTGATGGCGCGGGGCCGGCCTTGGCATAGGCTAGCGCAGACACGGGCAAGGCGGCGTCCGGCCCGAACTTGTAGGACACGCCGGCGCGCACGAGGTCGACGGTCTGGTGGCCGATCGAGGTCGCCGCGGCAAAATTCGTGAACGGCGGCGAGACGGCGACCAGGCTTGAATCGGAACGGACGCGGCCGAAATCGTAGTGCAGATATTCCAGCCGCCCGATCCAGTTGCTGCTGCCGAGCATCATCTCACCCCCCGCACCTGCAACCCAGCCGAAGCGGTCGCTCGGTGTGTCCGTCCGCGTGGTAGTGATGCCCGTCGCGGTGGTGTCCTGCCGCACCTGGGTGATCTCCAGCCGTTCCCAGGCGAGGCCGGCAGTACCATACAGCAGTATGGTGTCGACCGGCGTCCAGCCGAGACGGCCGCGCACGGTACCGAGATATTTCACCTTCTCGTCGAACTTCAGCGTCGAGGCGAAGCCAGGAAACGCGATCGATGCCGTCGAGGTGCTGCCCTTGATGTCGGCTGCGCTGAGGTCGGCCTCGAGGCCGGCGACCACACGATCATATTGCCAGTTGTGGCCGAACTGGCCGCCCGCGACCCAGCCTTGCGACTTTGCGCCGGTCAACGCGCCGTCCGGTGCAAAGTCGAGCAGCGGCAGCGGCAAGGTCGCGGGATCATCGCCCCAGCCATAGCCGCCATGGGCACCGGCGTAGAAGCCGGCCCAGCCGTTGCGCGCCGATGCCATCACCGGCGCCTTGGCGTAAGGCACCGGCGCGAGACGCGCCCGCTCGCCAAACTTGTAAGACACGCCGGCGCGAACCACGTCGATGGTCTGCGCCCCCGACGTCGAGTTCACCTGGCCGATCGCAGCGGTGATCGCGGAGGAGTCGGCGGTCTGGCCGAAATCGTAATGCAGATATTCGATGCGGCCGATCCAGTTCGGGCTGCCCAGCATCGCCTCGACGCCGGCGCCGGCGACCCAGCCGAACTTGTCGGTCGGCGTGCGGCTGGACGACAGCGTCGCACTGACCGGCGCCGTCGAGGTCTGCAGTGTCTGCGATGTGGAGTCGAGCCGCTCCCAGGCGAGGCCCGCGGTCCCGTACAACAGCACGTTATCGGCCGGCAGCCAGCCGAGGCGACCGCGAACGCTGCCGAGATATTGCACCTTCTCGCTGAGGGTGATGGTCGTCGCGTCGGTCCCGCCGAGGAGTTGGCTGACCGCGTTGCTGCCCTTGATGTCGGTCGCCGAGAAATCGAACTCGAGCCCGGTGACGGCGCGACCGAACTGCCAATTGTAGCCGGCCTGTGCGCCGTAGACGGCGCCTTTCCCGCGGATGCCGTTGATCGATTGCGGCGTCGCCAGCGCGAACGCTTCCGATTGTGAGAACTCGTCGCGCTCCCAGCCATAGCCGCCGTGGACACCGAGATAGAAGCCCGCCCAGGACGCGGAGAGCGCCGGCGGCGCCTTGACCACGGGCAAGTCCGCCGCGAGCGCCGAACCGGACAATGCGATGATTGAGACGCTACAAAGAAGCAGGCAGCGCGGCGTACGCAACACCGTGTTCGATCCCAGCCCCATTCCCAGTCCCCAACGAAATTCCCAAAATATCCTAGCACAAATGGAATCACGGTGATTCGTGATTCGCTATCTCTCGTTGAGCGAACCATCGCGAAAGCCTTGCGGCGTGTTCAAACGGCAACAGCAGACCGCGGGAAATGCTACAATTAACGGCACAAAGGTAATCAAACGCTAGGAGGTGCGCGATTTGCGAATCAGCAAGACGCACCTCCCGTTTGAAAGTTGAGCTACCCGATCACCCGCCCGAACTTGTTCGACTTCGGAAATCCCTTGGGCGGCAGGCGGCCGGCGTCGGCGCGAGTGCCTTGCCACTCGGCTAGCTCCTTCATGGTCGCTGAGAATTCGCGGCCGGCAGAGTCCTTCCAGGTGAGGCCAGGCTTGGCGTCGAACACCGCGATGTCGGACAGGCCGCCTTCCTTGTATTTCTGCAGGCGCACGCCGCGGCCGCGCGCCATCTCCGGCACCTGGTCGAGCGGGAAAACCAGCATCTTGCGGTTCTCGCCGATCACCGCGACCGTGTCGCCGAGCACTTCCGTGATCGCGTGCGCCTCGTTCGGCATGTCGACGTTGAGAACCTGCTTACCCTTCTTGGTGGTGCCGACGCAATCGTCCTCGTTGACGACGAAGCCCTGGCCCTCGTGACTCGCGACCAGGAATTTTCGTCCACCCTTGTTGACGAACAGCGCAACCGGCGCTGCCTCCTGCTCCATGTCGATGAACAGGCGGATCGGCTCGCCGTGACCGCGCCCTCCCGGAAGCTTGGCGACGTCGAGCGAATAAAACTTGCCGTTGGTGGCGAACAGCAGCAGCTTCGACGTCGTCTCGGCGAAGAAGGCGAGGCCGAGCTTGTCGTCCTGCTTGAAGGTAAGGCCTGAGAGGTCCTCGACATGTCCCTTCATGGTGCGGATCCAGCCCTTGTCGGAGACGACGACGGTGACCGGCTCGCGTTCGACAAAGGCTTCCTCGATCGCCGCGAGATCGTGCTCGGGCGCATCGGCAAAGGTGGTGCGGCGCTTGCCGAGCGGCGTCTTCGGCCCGAACATGTCGCGGACCTTGCCGACCTGCTCGCCGACCTTCTTCCACTGCTCGGGCTCCGAAGCGAGGAGCGCGTTGACGCCCTTGAGCTCGTTGCGGAGATTCTTGTCCTCGGTGCGGATCTCCATTTCCTCGAGCTTGCGCAACGAGCGCAGCCGCATGTTGAGGATGGCTTCGGCCTGCACCTCGGTCAGCTTGAACGCCTTGATCAGCGCCGGCTTCGGCTCGTCCGCGGTGCGGATGATCCTGATCACCTCGTCGAGGTTCAGATAGGCGATCAGAAGGCCGCCGAGAACTTCCAGCCGGTTCTCGATCTGGACCTTGCGATAGTTGGTCCGGCGGATCAGCACGTCGCGCAGATGGTCGAGCCATTCGCGCAGGGCTTCGGCAAGACCGACCACCCTGGGGATGCGGCCTTTCATCAGCACGTTGAGGTTCAGCGGGATCTTGTTTTCCAGCTCGGTCAGCCGGAACAGCGATTCCATCATCAAGGCGGGATCGACATTCTTCGACTTCGGCTCGATCACGAGACGAACGTCTTCGGCGGACTCATCCCTGACATCGCCGACCAGCGGCAGCTTCTTCTGATCCAGGAGCTCGGCGATCTTTTCGACCAGACGCGACTTCTGCACCAGAAATGGAATCTCGGTGATCACGACCACCCAGGTGTTGCGGGCGCCCTCCTCCTGCTCCCACCTGGCGCGCACGCGGAAGGATCCGCGGCCGGTGGTGTAGGCCTCCGCGATCGCCTGCTTGGAATCGACGATGATGCCGCCGGTCGGGAAATCCGGCCCCTTGACCCATTTCAGCAGCGATTTCGATTTGGCGTCGGGCTTCTCGATCAGGTGCAGCGCGGCGTCGCAGAGCTCGGCCGCATTGTGCGGCGGAATCGAAGTCGCCATACCGACCGCAATGCCTTGCGCGCCGTTGGCAAGCAGGTTCGGGAAGCCGCCAGGCAGAACGATGGGCTCTTTCGACTGACCGTCGTAATTGGGGCGGAATTCGACGCCGTCTTCGTCGATGCCTTCGAGCAGCAGCCGCGCGACGTCGGTCATGCGCGCTTCGGTGTAGCGGTAGGCGGCCGGATTATCGCCGTCGATGTTGCCAAAATTGCCCTGGCCGTCGACCAGCGGATAGCGCGAGGAGAAATCCTGCGCGAGGCGCACCATGGCGTCGTAAATCGCCTGGTCACCGTGCGGATGGAACGAGCCCATCACGTCACCGACGATCTTGGCGGATTTCTTGAAGGCCGTACCCGGGTCGAGCCTGAGCAGGCGCATGCCGTAGAGGATGCGCCTGTGCACCGGCTTCAGGCCGTCACGCGCATCCGGCAGCGCGCGGTGCATGATCGTGGAGAGCGCATAGGCGAGATAGCGCTCTTCCAGCGCGTCCCGCAGCGGTACCTCGTGAATTTCAGCCGGCTTCTCCGGCGGAATCAATCGTTTTCCCATGCCGCCCGGTTAAACCGTGGAAGCGAATCGGGCAAGGATCGATTGGTTCCCTGTGGGCGGCTATTGCCCCGCCCAGCCCGCGGTCACGGGTTGGTTTTTGGCCTGTGCAGGTGCCGGCGCATTGACGACGCAGCGGCGGGCAGCCTCGATCTCAGCCTCGGTCGCGCCATGGGACCGCGCCCATGTCTCTGCGGCCACAGCAGAATATTTCGCTACATAGTACCTGACGACGGTGCAGGAAGCACGGCGAAACAGGCCCGGTTGCGGCTCGCCGGCTATCGCATCCGGCGCAAGCGCGAATAGCGCCGCTGATAGCGCAAATCCTCTGATCAACATTTAGGCTGACCCCGTTGTGGAACCTAAGCCAACGTTGGCGGGTCGATCTTGTTCCGGGGGACATTAGGGCAATGCAGAGGCGCAGTCAGTTCATGGCGCCGGAATCGCCGCCCTCGCCTGTTGCCGCGTCAGTGCGTTGATGAAGCCGGCTCGCGCGTCGGAATGGCCCTGTCCGCGCGGCTCCAACACGTGGCGCAGCAGGAACAGGCCGGTGAGTCGAAAGCCATCCTGGAGATCCTGGTCCGTGAGCTCGCTTGCGGCTTCGCCATGGCGCAGGAACGGCGGCAGCCGCAGCAACCGGTCGCGCCACGGCTCGCCCGCCGTTCGCGAGACCGCGCCGCCGGATTTGGGCGAAACATAGATCAGGTCAGCGGTTTCCCCGGTCACCGCGCAATTTTCCAGCGCCAGCCCGAAACCGAGTTCGCCGAGCATCGCCAGCTCGAAATGGATCACATGCACGGCGGCGCCACCGATGTCGTCGAAATCGTCGAGCGAATGTTCGAGCTGCGCAAAAATCTCCTGATGTGGATCGCGCTCCGGAAGAAGCCGCGCAACCGAGGCGAGATGGGTGACGCCGTAGACGCCGTGGGACGATGCCAGCAGTGTGGCGGCGCGCAGCTTGAGGCCCTCGATCGCGTAGGTGCCGAGATGCTCGTCGAGCCGGGCGCGCCACACCGCACTGACGCTGTTGCCGGGTTGCAGCAGGGGACGCATCCGCGAGCCGGCGCCGCCACGCACGAGGCCGAGATGCCGCCCGTGCTCGCGCGTCAAGAGCTCGACGATGGCGCTGCTCTCGCCATGCCGCCGCACCCCCAGCACGATGCCTTCGTCGGTCCATTCCATGGGAGGAAGTTTACAGGATTCCAATCGGGAGCGCAGCGCTCTCTCCTCGTCATTCCGGGGCGACGCGAAGCATCGAACCCGGAATCTCGAGAATCCGGGTTCACCTCTTCGAGGTCACCCCGGAATGACGCTAGGCGTTGAACCACCCCTGCGCATCGCCGCTGAAGGAAAAATACAATCCCACCGTCGTCAGCACGCAGGAGACGATCTCGATGGCGCTATCGAGCTCCATTCCCTTCTCGCCAATGATCTGGCCGAGCGAGATCACCGACAGCACCAGCGCCGCCGCCAGCACCCAGCGCGGCCAGTTCTTCCGCCAATGCGCCGCGAGCCAAACGAAATAGACCAGCAGCGAAATCATTCCGCCGGCGAGCAGCGTCGCCGTCATGATCATCTGGTCGGTCATTTCAATTGTCGGCGTGCGGTCCTGGACCGCGACCGATAGGGCATCCAGCATCAGCGATGCATAGAGCAGCGCTTCGAAGCGCCGGACGTTGCGGGGCACGCTCATCGGATACCGATCTTTTCTTGGTTATTCCCTGGGGAATTCCAGGCCCATCTCGCGATAGCGATCGGGATCGTCGCCCCAGTTCTCGCGCACCTTGACGAACAGGAACAGATGCACCGGCACGCCCAGGATCTCGGCGAGCTCTTTGCGCGAGTCCGCGCCGATCGACTTGATGGTGGCGCCGCCCTTGCCGAGCACGATCTTGCGCTGGCTTTCGCGCTCGACGAAGACCGTCTGCTCGATGCGCACCGACTTGTCCTTGCGCTCCTCCCACTTGTCGGTCTCGACGGTGGACTGATAGGGCAACTCCTGGTGCAGCTTGCGAAAGATCTTTTCGCGGGTGATCTCGGCCGCGAGCTGTCGCATCGGCGCGTCCGACATCTGGTCCTCGGGATAGAGGAACGGGCCCGGCGGCACCATCCCGGCGAGAGTGCTGCGGATGTCGTCGACGCCGTCGCCCGAGATCGCCGAAATCATGAAGGTTTTCACGAACGGCATGCGCTCGTTGGCGGCCTGCGCCAGCGCCAGGAGCTTCTCGCGCTGGACCAAATCGACCTTGTTGATCACCAGAATCTTCTCGTGATTGACGCTCGCCGCCTTGGTGAGGATCGCCTCGGCCTCCTCGTCGATGCCGCTCTTGGCGTCGAGCAGCACGCAGACAAGATCGGCGTCATGCGCCCCGCTCCAGGCGGTCGAGACCATGGCGCGGTCGAGCCGGCGCTTGGGCAAGAAGATGCCGGGCGTATCGACCAGGATGATCTGCGCGTTGTTCTCGATCACGATGCCGCGGATCAGCGCGCGCGTGGTCTGCACCTTGCGCGAGACGATCGTGACCTTGGCCCCGACCAGCGCATTGACCAGCGTGGACTTGCCGACATTGGGCGCGCCGATCAGCGCCACGAAACCGCAGCGCGTCGCGGCGGGCGTCTCGCCGCTTGCTTCAACCGTCATTGCTGCCGCCGACACCTTCGCGTTCGATCATGACTGAGGCCGCCACCTTCTCTGCCGCGCGCTTGCTGCCGCCGATGCCTTCGGCCGGCGCAAGGCCCGGCAGGTCGACCGCGACGCGGAATTGCGGATCGTGGTGCGGGCCGGTGCGCTCGACTTCGCGGTAGACCGGCGTCGGCAATCCCTTCCCCTGTGCCCATTCCTGCAGCACGGTCTTGGGATCGCGCAGCGGCCGCCGCGGCTTGTGCATGCGCTCGGTCCAGTTGCGCTTGACGAACTCGGACGCTGCCGCATGGCCGCCGTCGAGGAAGATGGCGCCGATCACGGCCTCGCAGACATCGCCCAGTATCGACTTGCGCAGGCGGCCATCGGCGCTGGGGCCGACCGAGCCCAGCTTGATGTCGTCGAGCAGACCGAGCGACTTGGCGACATCGGCGCAGCTCTCCTTGCGCACGAGCTCGGCAAGACGCTTGGACAGCTCGCCCTCGTCGGCATTCGGGAAGGCGTGATAGAGCATGTCGGAGACGACCAGCCCGAGCACGTGGTCACCGAGAAATTCGAGCCGCTGATAGCTGTCGCCGCGCTTGCGCCCGGATTTCAGTGCCGAGACGTGCGTGATCCCCTGCATCAGCAGGTTCGGGTCGGCGAAGCTGTGGCCGATGCGCGCCTCGAGCGCGGCGTTCGCGTCCGTGCCCTTGGCCTTGCTGCTCTTCGCCCGCCTCTTCCGCGCGGGCGTCTTGGAAACAGCTTCGCCGTCAGGGCCCGCTTGCGCCTCTATCGGTTGGGTCGCGATGTCCTTGGCTTCGTCTTTCATCGGACAATTTTGAAGAAGCGGTTCCAGCGCACCGCCCACGGCCAGCGCCAGAACATCCAGGCATGCTCGCCTTCGGCGATCGAGAAGAAGATCATCTGGGCGCGGCCGATCAGGTTTTCCTGCGGCACGTAGCCGACCTGGCCGAGGAAGCGGCTGTCGGTCGAGTTGTCGCGGTTGTCGCCCATCATGAAGAAGTGGCCGGGCGGCACATTGTAGACGTTGGTGTTGTCCATGTAGCCGTTGTCGGCGCAATCCAGCGTCTCGTAGGACACGCCGTTCGGCAGCGTCTCCTTCCAGCGCTTCACCCGAGAGATGCCGCCGCCCTCGGAGCCGCAGGGGTCCTCGCCGACATACTCGCTCATGCGCTGCCGCTCGACCGGGGTGTCGTTGATGTAGAGCAGCCCGTCCCTCATCTGGACGCGGTCGCCGGGAAGGCCGATCACGCGCTTGATGTAGTCGGTGGAATCTTCCTTCGGCAGGCGAAACACGACGATGTCGCCGCGGTTCGGGTCCGAGCCCCAGACCCGCCCCGAGAACAGCGGCGGCGAGAACGGGATCGAGTAGTGGCTGTAGCCGTAGGAATATTTGGAGACGAAGAGGTAATCGCCGACCAGCAGGGTCGCCTTCATCGAGCCGGACGGGATGTTGAAGGGCTGGAACAGGAAGGTGCGGATCACCAGCGCGATCAGGAGAGCATGGATCACGACGCGGATCGTTTCGCCGACGCCGCTCTCAGTTTTCGTTCCCGAAGTCACGCTCATTGCTCTCTCAATTCCGGCCGGCGGTCACAGAGCGCCCCCCTCCCGCGAATAGCCCATCGCTTCGCGGCCCAAGGAGATTGTCCTGATTCTGATAATGAGGGCCAATTCCGGCGTAAAGCCGAATTCGCCCAGCCTGATTTGCGTTCGCGGACTTTTAGACGGTTGTCGGGGGCCACGCAATCAAGGATCGCATCAAAACTGTATAAGATATTGATTTATAACATGAATTATAAAAATTACCCGCATCCCCTCAGGGTTTCGTCGCGGGGACGGCTGAAATGATGACAAAGGCCTGCGCCAACGGCCAGTCGTCGGTGATCGAAAGGTCGATCTGTGCCTCGAACCCCTCCGGCGTCAGGGCCTGGAGCCGGGCCAAAGCGCCGCCGGTCAGCCGCATGGTCGGCCGCCCACTCGGCAGGTTGACCACCCCCATGTCGCGCCACCAGACGCCGCTCCGGATACCGGTGCCAAGCGCCTTGGAGCAGGCCTCCTTGGCAGCGAAGCGCTTGGCATAGGTTGCGACCACCATCTTCTCGTTCTTGGCGCGGCGCTCCGCCTTGGCCCGCTCGGCTACTGTGAAGATGCGGTCGAGGAAACGTTCGCCGTGGCGCTCGATCACCTTGGCGACACGGGTAATGTCGATCAGGTCGGAGCCGATGCCGATGATCATGCGCGGATCCTGCCGCGGTCCATCGCCGCGCGCATGCTGCGAACCGTCTCGGCAAGGCCGACGAACAGGGCTTCCCCGATCATGTAGTAACCGATGTTGAGCTCCATGATCTCGGGCAGCACCGCAATTTGCTCCGCCGTCGCATCGTCCAGCCCATGCCCGGCATGAACCTCAAGCCCCGCGGCCTTCGCGAGCTTGGCCCCCGCCCCGATCCGCTGCCATTCGGCCTCGGCCTTCTCAGTGTGGCCGTCGACCACGGCGTCACACCAGGCGCCGGTGTGGATCTCGATCACGGGCGCGCGCAGCCGCGCCGCCGTCTCGATCTGCGCGGGATCGGCGGCGATGAACAGCGACACCCGGATGCCGGCGTCGTTCAGCCGTGCAATATAGGGCGCGAGCGCGTTGTGCTGGCCAACCACGTCGAGGCCGCCTTCGGTCGTCACCTCCTGGCGGCGCTCGGGCACAAGGCACACCGCATGCGGCCTGGTGGCGAGCGAGATGCGCATCATGTCCTCGGTCGCCGCCATCTCGAAATTGAGCGGCTTGGAGATCTCCGCCTTCAGCCGTGCCATGTCATCGTCGCGGATGTGCCGGCGGTCCTCGCGCAGATGCGCCGTGATGCCGTCGGCACCAGCTTCGATCGCAAGCAGCGCCGCACGCACCGGATCGGGATTACGTCCGCCACGTGCGTTACGCAGGGTCGCGACATGATCGACATTGACGCCGAGGCGAAGTGGAAGAGCGGGCATTTTAGGACTCACGAAATCGGGGAGACAGACGACTACGAAAGACGTCTATCCATTAACACGTTCGACGCGGGCAACGACTGCCTTCGCACGCAACTGCGCCAGGATCGCGCTCAGATGCTTCAGATCGTAGACTTCGAGATCGATCGTCGTCTCGGTGAAATCGGGCGAGCGGCGCTGCATGCTGATGTTGTCGATGTTACCGTCGTGCTCGGCGATCACGGTCGCAATCTGCGCCAGCGCGCCGGGCTCGTTGACGTTCTCGACCCTGATGCGGGCCGGGAAGCGCTGTGGCATGGAGTCTTCGATGTCCCAGCGCACGTCGAGCCAGCGCTCCGGCTCCTCCTCGAAATCCTTCAGGGCCGGCGACTGGATCGGATAGATGGTGATCCCCTCGCCCGGCGTGACGATGCCGACGATGCGGTCGCCGGGCACGGCGCCGCCGTTCGGCGCGAACTTGACCGGGAGGTCCGAATTGATGCCGCGGATCGGGATGGCTGGGCTGCGCGGCGGCTCGGATACCACCTTCTCCTTGAGCTTGGCCGCGAGCCCCTTCTTGATCCCGTAGCGCGCGACGCGCTCCTCCTTGTAATCGGGATACATCGCGCGGGCGACGTCGGAGGCCTTGATCTCGCCGCGGCCGACCGCCGCCATGACGTCCTCGATCGAGGCGCGCGCGAGCCGCGGCAACGCGCCCTTGAGCTTGTCGTCGGCGTATTCGATCTTGGCCCGCTCGAACAGGCGCTCGACGATGCGCCGGCCGAGACCGGCATATTGATCGCGCACGGCGGTGCGCGTGGCGCGGCGGATCGCGGCGCGCGCCTTGCCGGTGACCGCGAGCGATTCCCAGGCCGAAGGCGGCGCCGATTGCGCTTCCGAGGTCAGGACCTCGACCTCGTCGCCGTTCTGGAGCTCCGAGGACAGCGGCGCGAACTTGCCGTTGATCTTGCAGCCCACCGCGCTGTTGCCGACGTCGGTATGCACGGCATAGGCGAAGTCGATCACGTTGGCATGGCGCGGCAGCGCGATCAGCTTGCCCTTCGGGGTGAAGCAGAACACCTGGTCGTGGAACAGCTCGAGCTTGGTATGCTCGAGGAATTCCTCTGGGTTGGCGCTCTCCGAGAGGATGCCGATGGTGTGGCGCAGCCACGCGAACGCATTGGACTCGCGCTTGAGGAATTCGTTCGGCGAACCCACGTCTTCCTTGTAGAAGACGTGCGCGGCGATGCCGCGCTCGGCGATCTGGTCCATCGCCTCGGTGCGGATCTGGAGCTCGACGCGCTGGTTGCCGGGGCCGATCACGGTGGTGTGGATCGAGCGGTAGTCGTTCTGCTTCGGCGTCGAGATGTAGTCCTTGAAACGGCCGGGCACGACCGGCCAGGTGGTGTGGACGATGCCGAGCGCGCGATAGCAGGCCTCGACGTCGTTCACGACGACACGAAAACCAAAGATGTCGGACAATTGCTCGAAGCCGACCGACTTGCGCTCCATCTTGGTCCAGATCGAAAACGGCTTCTTGCGGCGGCCATAGACCCGTGCGCCGAGACCGCGGTGGCGCAGATTGTTGGAGAGCTGCGCCTCGATCTCGCCGATCAGGTTGCGGTTGCGCTCGGCGAGCGCGTCGAGCCTCTGCATCACCACCGAATAGGCCTCGGGATCGAGGGTGCGGAAGGACAAATCCTCCAGCTCCTCGCGCATTTCCTGCATGCCCATGCGGCCGGAGAGCGGCGCATAGATGTCGAGCGTCTCCTCGGCGATTCGCCGGCGCGATTCCGGCGGCACGAAATCCAGCGTGCGCATGTTGTGCAGGCGGTCGGCGAGCTTCACCAGGAGAACGCGGACGTCGTCAGCAATGGCCAGCAACAGTTTGCGCAGGTTCTCGGCCTGCTTGGCCTCCCGCGACACCAGCTCCAGCCGCTTCAGCTTGGTCAGGCCCTCGACCAAAGCGCGGATCTCGGGCCCGAAGATCTGGTCGATCTCGGCCCCCGTCGCCTCGGTGTCCTCGATCGTATCATGAAGCAGTGCGGCCACGATGGTCGCATCGTCGAGCTTGAGGTCGGTGAGAATCGCCGCCACCTCGAGGGGGTGCGAAAAATACGGGTCGCCGGAGGCGCGAGTCTGCGAGCCGTGCGCCTTCATGGCGTAGACATAGGCCCGGTTCAGAAGGTCTTCGTTGGTGTTGGGATTATAGGACCTGACGCGCTCGACGAGGTCATATTGACGCATCATGCGCGCGCGCGGCTTCGCCGGGCGCGCCACCGGCGCAGTCGGGGCCACGGCAACCGATTCGGTTGCGGCCTGCATCTGCGTTGGTCTGCGACGCCGATACACCATTCCGTCCTGCCTTCAAACGGACCATCAGACAGCCCGTTGTATACATCTTAGCCCCGATCGCGCGCGCGTTCGATCAATTCAGTGACTGTGCGCGCGCCGCCATTCGACGACGCTATGGTAACCACGAAAACGCCAACAAAAGCAAAGGCCCGAACACGGGTTCGGGCCTTTGATAAGATCACAAGAAGTCGACGACTGCGACGGGACGATTTACTCGTCCTCCTCGGGCTGCTCCTCCGGCGGCGCGAGGCCTTCGAGGCCCTTCAGGAGCTCCTCTTCGGTCATGCGTTCAACGGCAACTTCGGTATCGTCGGCATCGACGCTCGCGCCGGCGGAACCGATCAGCGGCACCGTATCGGGTTCGGGCTCGTCGACCTCGACGAACTTCTGGAGCGAGTGCACCAGCTCCTCGCGGAGGTCCTCCGGCGAAATGGTCGTGTCAGCAATTTCGCGCAAAGACACAACAGGGTTCTTGTCGTTATCGCGGTCAACCGTTAGTTGTGAACCGGACGAAATCATGCGGGCACGGTGGGCGGCCAGCAGGACCAGGTCAAACCGGTTGTCGACCTTGTCGATACAATCTTCTACGGTGACGCGAGCCATGGACTGTCGCTCCGTTGTGGGTGGGACGAAATATGTGGATGATGCGGGCTAGTTATAGGGGCCGGGGCGGTTTCGCAAGGCCAATTTGTGATTTGGCCTCGCCAAACGGCTCTGCTACCCCCACATTGGGGCTTAGATGGGTGGATTTCCCCGGGCTGCCAGCGAGGGCGGCGCCGGTGTATGCAAGAACGCCATAACTATACCTTGATTACTACACCTTGATTGCCCCGACTTCTCCGGCTTTGCGGTTTCGACGGGTTTCGGCAGCAATCTGAACTGCGCGGCTTACTGCTGCCGCGCCAACAATAAACGATCAATCACGAACACTACGCGAGCAAACTGAATGTCCCCTTCCTCTACCGACAAGATCGCGCTCTTCATCGATGGAGCCAATCTCTACGCGACGGCGAAAACTCTCGGCTTCGACATCGATTACAAGCGCCTGCTGAAGGAATTTCAGAGCCGCGGAACGTTGTTGCGGGCGTTCTACTACACCGCCATCATCGAGGATCAGGAATACTCCTCGATCCGCCCGCTGATCGACTGGCTGGACTACAACGGCTACACCGTGGTCACCAAGGCGACCAAGGAATTCATCGACGCCTCCGGCCGCCGCAAGGTCAAGGGCAACATGGACATCGAGCTTGCCGTCGATGCCATGGAACTCGCCGAGCACATCGACCAGATGGTGCTGTTCTCGGGTGACGGCGACTTCCGCTCGCTGGTCGAGGCCGTCCAGCGCCGCGGCGTGCGGGTCACCGTGATCTCCACGATCGCGAGCCAGCCTCCGATGATCGCCGACGAGCTGCGCCGCCAGGCCGATGTCTTCACCGACCTCGTCGAGCTGCAATCCAAGCTCGGCCGCGATCCGTCCGAACGCCCCGCCCCGCGCGATCGCGGCGAGCGCGAGGCGCGCCACCACGCCCCGCAGTTCCTCCAGCGCGCGACCACGATGGCGCCGAGGGGCGATGACGACTTCGAGGAGTGAGGCGGCCCGGTCGAGCCGCCAGGCCCCCATCCTCGTACCTGACCGTGACTGTCCATTCTGCCCGCGCCTGGTCGCCTTTCGCGAGGCGAACCGCGCGCGCGAGCCGTCATGGCACAATGCGCCGGTTGCCCCCTTTGGCGACATCAAGGCGCGCCTTTTGATCGTCGGCCTTGCGCCGGGAATGCAGGGCGCCAACCGCACCGGCCGGCCGTTCACCGGCGACTTTGCCGGCGACCTGCTCTACGCGACGCTGCTCGAATACGGCTTCGCCAAGGGCACCTATCAGGCGCGTCCCGACGATGGCCTGAAGCTGGTGGACTGCCGGATCGCCAATGCGGTGCACTGCGTGCCGCCGCAGAACAAGCCGCTGCCGGCGGAGATCAACACCTGCCGCCAGTTTCTCGAAGCGAATCTCGAGACCATGCCCAATCTGCGCGCCATCGTTGCGCTCGGGCGGATTGCGCACGACACCGTGCTCAAGTCGCTGAAACTGAAGGCCTCGCAAGCCCCTTTCGGCCACGGCGCGGTGCATCAGGCCGGCGCGTTCAGGCTCTACGACAGCTATCACTGCTCCCGTTACAACACGAACACGCGCGTGCTGACGCCGGAGATGTTCCGGTCGGTGTTTGCCAAGGTGAAGGCCGGCCTCGACTAGCCTTTGGCAGGATTTGCCTTCAGCCAATCCAGCACATCGCCGGCGTTCCGGTCGGGCGGGAACACCGGGTAGAACACCTGCGTGATCCGCGCGGCGTCGATGATCAGCGCAAGCCGCTTGATCAACGTCAGTCCTGCGACCTCCATGGTCGGCAGCTTGAGGGCGCGCGCGAGCGCCAGCTTCTCGTCCGAAAGCACGGGGAATGGCAGATGCAGTCGCGACGCCATTTCGGTCTGATATTCGTTGCTCTGGGTGGAGAGACCGAACACGTGCGAGGCGCCCGCCGCCTTGAGCTCGGCGAACAGGTCGCGAAACGCGCAGGTCTGCGGCGTGCAACCGCGTGCGCCCGGAATCATGTCCCAATCGTCGACCAGCGAAATCTTGCCGGGCTCGCCGGTGCGGGGATAGGCGAACACGATGGTGCGCCCGGACAGCGCCGACAGCGTCACTGACGTATCGTCGGTCGCAAGAAGGCTGATCGCAGGCAGCGGCATGCCCTTCAGATGCGCGGCGCCGCCGTCATCAGCGGGCGCGGGAATCTGGCTCCAGTCGACCTCGAGGAGGTTTCTCTGATTCATCCCGTTATCCCCTCGCCCGCAGCAGGCGGCCCTTCTCCCGGCTCCAATCCCGCTTCTTCTCGGTCTCGCGCTTATCGTGCAATTTCTTGCCCTTTGCCACCGCCAGTTGCAGCTTGGCCCGACCGCGCTCGTTGAAGTAGAGCTTGAGCGGGATCAGCGTCATGCCCTCGCGGTCCACGGCGCCCATCAGCTTGTTGATCTGCTTGCGGTGCAGGAGCAATTTTCGCGGCCGTTTGGGCTCGTGGTTGAAGCGGTTGCCCTGGAGGTATTCGGGAATGGTGGCGTTGATCAGCCAGATCTCGCCGTCCTTCGAGTCGGCGTAAGATTCGGCGATCGTGCTCTTGCCGTTGCGGATCGACTTGACCTCGGTGCCGGTCAGCGCAATGCCGGCCTCGACCGTATCCTCGATCGCATAGTTGAAGCGGGCCTTGCGATTTTCCGCCATGACCTTGATAGGACGTTCGTTCTTTTCGGCCATGGCTCAGGTACCGGATCGAGATGCGCGTCAACGCTAACAGTTTGGATGAAGTGCGCGCGTCAAGACTTCTTGAGGAGATCGCGGATCTCGGTCAGCAGCTCGACTTCGGCTGACGGCTTCGGCGGCGCCGTGGGTGCCGCCTCTTCCTTGCGCTTCAGCGTGTTTATAGCGCGGATGACCAGGAACAGCACGAAGGCAATGATGATGAAGTTGATCGCTAGCGTGAGGAAGCTGCCCCAAGCAAGTACCGCACCTTGCTTTTTCGCGTCAGCCAAGTTGGTGGCCACGACTTTGCTCGACAAGGGGGTGAAGTAGTTCGAGAAGTCGAGCCCGCCGGTGGCGGCGCCGATGATCGGCATGATCACGTCGCCGACCAGCGAATTGACGATGGCGCCGAAGGCCGCGCCGATGATGACGCCGACCGCGAGGTCGACGACGTTGCCCTTCATGGCGAACTCGCGGAACTCCCTGAGCATCCGCCTGCCCTTTTCGTCGACTGCACTCACGACAAGCTCCCGGGTAGCAGTGCGTCAGTTGATCAGGCCGGCGTGCACCATGGCGCTACGCACCGCAACGCGCGTCGGCTCGGAGACCGGCACCATCGGCAGCCGCAGCGTCTCGTCCATCTTGCCGAGCAGCGACAACGCATACTTGATCGGCGCCGGATTGCTCTCGATGAAGAGGTTGTTGTGCAGCGGCATCAGCTTGTCGTGCAGCTTCAACGCGGTCGCATGATCGCCCTTCTGCCAGGCGATGTGGAACTCCGAGCACAGCCGCGGCGCGACGTTCGACGTCACCGAGATGCAGCCATGGCCGCCATGCGCCATGTAGCCGAGGATGGTCGCATCCTCGCCCGAGAGCTGATTGAAATCCTCGCCCATCGCCGCGCGCTGCTGCGACACGCGCACCATGCTGGCGGTAGCGTCCTTGACGCCGGCGATGTTCTTCAGCTCCCACAGCCGATTCATGGTGTCGACCGACATGTCGATCACCGAGCGCGGCGGGATGTTGTAGATGATGATCGGAATTCCAATCGCATCGTTGATCGCCTTGAAGTGCTGGTAGAGCCCTTCCTGGGTCGGCTTGTTGTAGTAGGGCGTCACCACCAGCACGGCGTTCGCACCCGCCTTCTCGGCGTGCTGGGCCAGCTCGACCGCTTCCTTGGTCGAGTTGGAGCCGGCGCCGGCGATCACGGGCACGCGGCCCTTGGCCTCACCGATGCACCACTCGACAACCTTCTTGTGCTCGTCATGGCTGAGCGTCGGGCTTTCGCCGGTGGTGCCGACCGGGACCAGGCCGTTGGTACCCTCGGAAATCTGCCAGTTGACCAGCGAGCGGAACGCGGCTTCGTCCAGCGAGCCGTTCTTGAACGGCGTGACCAAGGCGGTGAACGATCCCCGGAATTTCGTCTTGGCTGCCATGGAATTCCTCCGTACGCGGCGGGCTTTTAGAGCAAGCCCCCTTCATATCGGGTCTATACTGCCCGTAAAAGGGCTGCTGCCGACTGACGCACCGTTTAGGCCGCGATTTTGCCGCGGTGATGGTGCAAAGCGGGCGACAGTAAGCGGCTGTTGGTATTTTGTCCGCATATTCAATCAAATACAGCTAGGTCTTGAGCCATTTGACTGATTCGGGGCGACGTAACGCCGTGACCTCTCCTGCCCGTGCCGGATTGATATCCGCAGGCCTTGCCATGGGTCTGACGGCGGCGATTGCGCTGGCTCCGGCCACGGCCTGGGCTGCGCCCAAGGTTCCGCTGCCGAAGCCGCGGCCAATCGCCCGCAATCTGGTTCCCAAGGGCCAGCCTGTTCCCGCCAAGCCGGCAGACGCACCGGGCGCCACGGCTGCGATCAAGCCGACCGCTCCCGTCGCGGCCCCCGTCCTTGCCCCGGCAACCCGTCAGCACGCGACGCCACGCAAGCCCGTGCTGCCCGCCGCGGTCGCTGCGACCTCGTCGACCTCGCAAGCCGACAAGGACACGCTGGAGAACGTCATCGAGCTCGTGCGCAAGCGCAAATCGGGCGACGCCACCAACGCAGCAGCCACCATCTCGGACCCGGTCGCGCGAAAACTCGCGGAATGGATCATCCTGCGCAGCGAGGACAATGGCGCGACCGTGGAACGCTACCGCGCCTTCCTCTCCGCCAATCCGAGCTGGCCGTCACAGACCTTCCTGCGCCGCCGCCTCGAGGCCGCGATGTGGGACGACAGGCGCGACGACTCGGTCGCGTGGTCGTGGTTCGAGAACGAATCCCCGATCTCGGCCAAGGGCCGCTTCACGCTTGCCAAGGCGATGCTGGCGCGCGGCGACCGCGGCAATGCCGAGCGGCTGGTGCGCGAGGCCTGGCGCAGCGATCCGATGTCGGAGGATACCGAGAACAACGCGCTCGACCAGTTCGGCGCCCTGCTGACGCCGGGCGATCAGAAGGCGCGGATGGACACCCTGCTCTATGGCAGCGAAAACGAGGCGGCGCTGCGCGCGGCCAAGCGCCTCGGCGCCGGCTATGTCGCACTCGCCAAGGCCCGCATCGCCTCCCTCAAGAAGGCGCCGAACACGCGTGCGCTGCTCGAGGCCGTGCCGCGCGAACTGCACAATGATCCCGGCTTCATCTTCAGCAAGATCCAGCTGCTGCGCCGCGAGGAGAAGTTTGCCGAGGCCGCACAGCTCATGCTGTCGGCGCCGAAGGATCCGAACCGGCTCTACAATCTCGATGAATGGTGGATCGAGCGGCGCCTGCTGGCGCGCAAGATGATCGACACCGAGGAATTCCGCAGCGCCTATCTGATCGCGCGTGATGCCGCACTGCCCTCGCGCGACATCTACAAGACCGAGCAGGAATTCACGGCGGGTTGGATCGCGCTACGCTTCCTCAACGATCCAGCAGCGGCCACCCAGCATTTCGCCCGCATCGGCGTCGGCAGCGTCAACCCGACCACGCTGGCGCGCGCCGGCTATTGGCAGGGCCGCGCCGCGGAAGCCGCGGGCCGCCAGCAAGAGGCGCGCAACGCCTACGCCCGCGCCGCCGAGCAATCGACCAGCTATTACGGACAGCTCGCACGCGCCAAGCTCGGCCTGCCGCAGATCGAGCTCAACAGCCAGCCGCGCGGCCGCGGCGCCGAACGTCTCGAGATCGTGCGCGCCGCGCAACTGCTGTACGAGCTCGACGAGCGCGAGATGGCGGTGCCTGTTCTCGCCGACATGGGCGAGAACGGCGATCCCGAAGCCCTCACCGGTCTCGGCGAGCTCACCCAGCGCTACAGCGACGCGCGCGGCATGCTGCTGGTCGGCAAGGCCGCGCTCAATCGCGGGCTGCCGTTCGACTTCTATGCCTATCCCGTCAACGGCATTCCGCAGTTCACCCCGATCGGCCCCGAGGTCGAGCGCAGCATCGTCTACGCCATCGCGCGGCAGGAAAGCGCGTTCAACCCCTCGGTGGTCTCGCCGGCGCAGGCCTATGGGCTGATGCAGGTGACGCCGGACGCGGCGCGCTATGTCTGCAAGCGGCACGGCGGGACCTACGATCTGTCACGGCTGAAGAACGATTCGGCCTATAACGCCACGCTCGGCTCGGCCGAGCTCGGCGGGCTGCTCGAGGATTATCGCGGCTCCTACATCATGACGTTTGCCGCATACAATGCCGGCCGCGGCAGCGTGAAGAAGTGGGTCGACCGCTACGGCGACCCGCGCGACGCGAAGGTCGATGCGGTCGACTGGGTCGAGCTGATTCCGTTCTCGGAGACGCGCAACTACGTGCAGCGGATCATGGAGAATCTTCAGGTCTACCGCGCCCGCTTCGGCGGCGGCACGCGATTGCAGATCGAGGCCGACCTGCGCCGCGGCGCCGGCAGCGTGGAGTAGCTGCGTGCCCCTAACGACTCGCTTGCGGCGATCCGATGACAAAGCGTCCGCGCGAGGGGATGACGCGATCAGCTCCCGGCGTTTGAGGCCATGGCCATCAACATCCGGCCGAAGTGCTCGCAACCGCACGGTCGAGACCGTGGACCAGAAGCTGAACGAGAAGATCGTGCAGGGCGCATCGGGCGCGAAGTAATAAGAGAAGAAAAAGAACAACAAAAATGGATCAGGCAATGTTGAGCGTCGCCCGTGCGGTAGAGGCAGGCGCGACGACGATGAAGGGCGTGATCGACGCCACCGGACTATCCCGTCTCAAAATCGAACGTGCCTTGAATGCGCTGGAGAAGCAGAAGCTCCTGGTTCGAGACGGCCAGGGGTTTAGGCCGACCAGTCTGCCGAAGGCAGCACGGCAATGCGGATCGTGCAACGCCTGCTGCGATATCCTCGAGGTGGCCGCCGTGGACAAGCCGGTGAACCAGCTGTGCAGGCATTGGCAGACGGGCACGGGATGCACCATCTACGACCGCCGTCCGCAGATGTGCCGGTCCTTCGTCTGCGCCTGGCTGCAAGGTCATCTCGACGACGACTGGTTTCCCGCGAAATCGGGCATCATCGTGCATTTCAGTCAGGACGCGGTCAACGTTACCGTCGATGACCATTGCCCCGATCGCTGGCGCGAGGAGCCCTATTTCTGCAAGCTCGCCGAATGGTCGCTGAACGGCATCAGGAGAATCGGAAACCGCGGTTACGCGACCCTCGTCGTGTCCGGCGTCGACAAGTTTCTGCTGCTCGGACGGACCATCGTTCCCGAACCGACGCTGTTCGGAACAGCGTTCCTGCCGCTTACGGCCGACACCTTCCGGTTCTGGAACGCGAAGTCGCAGGAGCATTTGCAGCGGCTGCACGAGCGCATCGCCGAGATCGAGCGGATCAGGCAGGAATTCGGCTCCTGCGCGATCCCGGATGAGGCCGACGACGATCCCCATCCGCCTTACCGGCCCGCTCTTCTCCGCTTATCGAACCACGCCTGAACTCCGCGGCGGGCAACGCCGCGTGATTCGCCGCGTGCCGCTCGACGCGCCCGGCGGGGTTGAAAAGTTCGCGAATGATGTAAATCGCGACTACTTCATCGGAGGCGTCTCAAACCCACTCAATGCCCGCTCAGCACCAGCGTCTTTACCGGTAGCACCAATGCCTGGATACGCAGCAGCATGGACGCCCGGCAGACGGAAGCCTGGCAACTTCCTTATCGAAAAGCAAAACCCCCAGCGGTTTCCCGCCGGGGGCGCCTTGGAGGTCAGGTCGTTAGACCAGACTTACCAGTTGCGCTGAGCGCGGAGGAGCAGGGTAATGGTGTCCTGATCCTTCAGCTCGTAGAGCGCGGTCGGCTTGGCGGTCACACCGGAGGGGGTAACGCCAACCGTACCAGAGTACTTCTGGTCGAGGTGAGTCCAGGCGAGGTCAGCCGAAAACGTCAGGTTCTTGACCGGAGTCCAGCGGGTGATGATACCCGCCTGGCCGATGGCGAAGTCAGGGTTACAACCCGTAACTCCCGCCAGGCCGCCAAACACGCCGCCGGCACCGCCAGCACCGCACAGAGCGGTCTTGGCCAGCGAACCGAACTGCGCCTGAGCGTAAGCGCCGTAGATCGCCGTGTTCCAGTAGGGATCCCAGTTGTGGGTGTAAGCGCCACGGAAGCCCCAGGTCTTGACGGTTTCCTGCGAGCTGCCGGTCACGAACACGGTGTCCGGGGCATTGGCAAAGCCAATGCTCTGGTAGGCCGTACCCGAGCTGCCGAACATCGAGTAGCTGCTGCCCGCGAGGTTCTGGAAGTTATAGCGGGTCGCGCCATCCGTGTAGACGCCCTGGATGTTGATCACGTCACCCGCACCGGTCGGGATGTTCTTGATCGACAGAGCGAGCTGAACCGCCCAACCCCACTTGTCGTCGGGGTGGCCAGTCGGCTCGGTCGCGCCGTAGTAGGCAACGTGGTTGTCATGCGCAGCCACCGACGCCTGGAAGAGACCCCAAGCCTGGTCGACACGCACCATACCAACGAGGTTCGGCGAACGCGAACCGCCGATGGCGTTGGAGCCATACGCACCACCAATCATGCCAGCCGCAGACGCGCCGGTCATGTTGAGGTTGCCAGCCTGATAGTAGGCCGTCGCATCTTCCGCCGAGAACGCAGCCGTCACGCCCTGGCCGAAGTCAGCGGTGTAGGAGAACTGGTTCACACCAGTGACCGTGCCGCTGCCGCCGACGAGACCGTCGTAGTTGTTGCCGGGATAGTTGGTCCAGGGCGCGTCGAACTGCGACACGGCCTTACCCATCGTGAAGCCAGCGAACTGGATGAAGGCGTAGTACACGCCGAGCGAACCGCCCGAGGTGGCGCCGTCCGTGCCGTTGATCGAAGAACCAACGAGCGCCGGGACCGCACCCGAGGTGTTGAGGGCCAGCGTGCTGCTGTAGGCGGTCGTGCCGGTCGCGCTGCCAGTGCCGGCGTAGTTACCGGTCGTCCAGGAGAAGACGCCATCGAAGAACGTGCGGACCACGCCGTACTCGGTCGCGGTGCGCGTGTCGATGTTGAGGTCTTCACGAGCGCGCATCGTGTAGTAGTTCGTCAGACGGTTGCGGGAACCGTTGTTCGTGGTGAACTGACCATTGTAGTCCGAGTTGGTGTTCAGCGCGACTTCAGCGCGCAGATAACCACCCAGCTTGATGCAGGTGTCAGTGCCCGGGATGTAGTAGAATCCGGCACCGTACAGGGAGCAGATCTTCACGTATTCGACCGCTTTGGCCTTCACGGGGAGATCGGCTGCCTGCGCTCCGCCCACGGCGATAAGACCCGCCGCTGAGCCGAGCAAAAGGCTCTTAACCAACTTCATGTTAAACCTCCAAGTTGCTCTTCAGGGAAGGTCACTGACCGGACGGCCAATTCCCCAACCCCTTTAAATCACCGCTTGAGCCACTTCGCGTCTTCGGACACACCCGCTGAACGCGAGGGACTTAAGCGATCCGAATTTTCGGTGACCCGACGTAAGAAAAATCAGTAAGTTACTGATTGCCAACGCTATTTGGATGCCTGTAACTACAAGGCACCGTACAAATGGCTGTGTTGATGGCTGGACTGAAGCGAACTTCCACAGGGGTTTACGTGGCCCGAAAGGTGATCCCAGAGGACATCCGACCGGCGTACGGGGCCAAGTACGGCAAAGCCTGGGAAGAGAAGTTCCACCTGGATGCCGGGGTGTCAGAGCATGAGGCCCGCGCGCGCTTCGGCGAATGGTTGGCGGATATCGAAACCCGCATCGGAGGCCTACGGGCGGCGAAGAAGAACGGCCCACAGCCGCTTACCCGCCAGAGCGCCTACGCCTTAGCGGGACGATGGTATTCTTGGTTTCTCGCCAGGAATGAGCACGACCTTCGCACCCCAGCCCACTGGAAGACCCTAAGTGACACCTTGGTATGGGACGTAATCCGGCCGCATGCCCCTGAGGAATACGAACAGCGTCCGAAGGACGATCCCGAGTGGGATTGGAAGTTAAGCGCGGAGGTCCGGGAAGAGGTGCGTCCTGCCATCGCAATCGAAGCTCAGACCGGAGCGTTCCTCATTGAACAGGGTCTAAACCTAAGCACCGATGCGACGAACCTCTTCGTGGACGCTGTTAGCGACAATCTGCTGCCGGCGTTCCAGCGACTGGAGGCGCTCGCGCGTGGTGACTACTCGCCAGACACTCACCCCCAGGTATTCCCTCAGTTCGAGCAACAGGTCAGTGCCCAGCCGCCAGTGAAGGCGCTGGAGCTTTTCGGCGCTTGGGCAAAGGCTGTGCAGCCTGCGGAAGGTACGGTCTATCGTTGGGAAACGGTTTTTAAAGAAGCTGATCGCCATTTTTCTGATGTCAGGAATATAAGTTACGATCAGGCCAAGGTGTGGATGACCGGCTTGGTCAACGAAGAGCGCTCGGCCAACACGGTAGCGACCGCGTGGCGCACTGCCCTCAAAACGGTCTTCTCATGGGGTGTCCTAGAGAAGATTGTCGATAGCAATCCGTTTCCCCAGGTACGCATCAATGTCCCGCGCAAGAACGTCGAGCGCGAGACGAAGGCGTTTGACGCAGCAGAGGTCAAGACAATCTTGTCAGCCGCATCGAGATGCGATGACACGAAGTCGTTCACTGAACGCGCCTGTCGATGGGTGCCTTGGATCTGTGCTTACACGGGGGCTCGCGCGGGAGAAATTACTCAGCTTCGTGCCGGCGACATTCAAGAGCGAGGCGGTCTTTACTTCGCGAGGCTGACACCGTCCGCAGGGAAAATTAAAACGCGAAAGGCCCGCACCGTTCCACTTCACGAACACTTAGTAGCCCAAGGTTTCCTGACCTTCGTTGCGCGGGCTAAAGGGCAGGCTCTATTCTACACAGCCGTTCGCCCAGCAAAGGCAAAGTCTGACGAGCGTCCTCGGCAGAGCCCTGCTGAGCGTATGAGGTCCCAAGTAGGCACCTGGGTGCGTTCGCTCGGGATTGCTGATCCAGAGGTCAGCCCGAACCACGCATGGCGCCATACGTTCAAAGCGATGGCAGCACGTGTTGGGATTGATGAGCGATACAGCGATGCCATTACCGGTCACGTGCCTCCAACAACCGGCAGGAAATACACCACCCCTACCCCCGAGGACCTCGCGGAAGCGCTGAAGAAGTTCCCAAGATACAAGCTGGATTGACAGTGATTGCCGCGAAGCACCCCGGCCTCGAACTCTCGCACGTCCGCTGGACGCCCGACCCCCATGGGCTTACGAGGGGCCAAAAGGGACCATGGTGGGACCGGGTAGGTATTCCGACCACGGCCCGCAGAATACCTCGGAAAATGTAGTAGGTGTGCGTGTGGACCGGGTAGGCCGGGGTGGTTCTGAAACTCTTACTGACATCAGAATTTTGTGTCTTCGCCGTCCCCGTCGTCCTCCCTCGCCGGGAGCACGTACATGCGTACCTTTCGGTCCCCCACCGTTTTGCGAACCTGTGTGGCCCCCGCGAGCCGCAAGGCCGCGCCCACCTCCTTCGTATTCTTCGCCTGCGCACCATAGCCGTCTTTCGACGACTGCCTCGCAAGGGCGTCAAATGAGAACTCGGCTCCAAGCTCGCTACGGAAGTGGCCGCTGACCACGGCGTCGATGATGTAGGTGTGAAGCGGATGCTCGCTCTCCGCGATGATCTGCCGCTTGGCCTCGGTCATCGGGGGGCGCCGGAACGGGTTGAAGCCGGATAGGTCACGTCTCTTGAGGAACCGATAGATGGCGTTCATGGCTTCCGGCGCCTCGATGTAGCTGTACAGGCGGTCGTAGTAGGCGTCCTCGCGCGGCTGTGCGTTGCTGTTGAACACGAAGTAACGCCTGTCGCCCTCCTCGATGTTCAGGGGCGCGCTGTGGTTCGAAAACATGAGAAACCGGGCGTAGTTCTCGATTTCAATCTGAGGGCCGTACTTGATGTTGGCGCTGACGGTCGGCTCGGTGATCAGAGGTTTGAGCTTGTTGGCCAAATCCCAGTTTCCCGCCTCGTAGACTTCATCGACCTGCACCACGAGTTTGCCAATGAGCCAGCCGTCAAAGGAACTCTTGAGGTCCTTGGTCTGAGCAACGCGACTGTTTTGATCACCCACCAAGCGGCGCACTACGGTCCCCAAGGTGGACTTGCCGATGCCTTTGGCTTCGCTGGTGATCAGCAGCGCGTGCCCTATGCGCTCATGGGGACGCTGCACGAGATGAGCGAGGAAGTCCAAGACGTGCTCAATCGCGGGCGTGTCGTTATCGAGGAGATACGCGAGATGCTCAAGGAATACCGCAGGCTCCTCGGTGTGCCCCTCGTCATTCCACGGTGGAGGTTTCCATAAGTTGAGCACGCGGCAACCGTCGCCGTCGTGTGTTATCTCGGGCGCACCGGGCAGAAACTCGACGCGTTCGGCGATGACAAAGACGCCGTCATACGGGTCATCCTCGTGATACTCAGGTTCGTAGTACTGCGACAGAACCTTCTCGAAGGACGGAAACCAGACCTTCTTTCGCCCTGCGCTGTCGTAGTAGCGAAACCCGTACTCTGCCTTCGCTATGCGCATGAAGACGTAGTCCTGGAGCGGCGCCATCTTGAGCGGATTGCGACGAAGCACCATGCCGCCATGCTGAGCCGTCCAAGCGTATTTCTCGCAGACCTTTTTCATGGCCTGCTCGCATCGCTCTTCGAACTCGGGTGTGCCCGCTCGGGGCAAATCGTCTTGGACTTGGGTCTCGGTGGGCTGATCGGTAGATTGCATTTTCAGAGAGCTGTGCGTGCTGCCGTTTGCCACGGCGCATCCTTCTTATGTGTATCCGTGTGGAACTCGCACGCCGCAGGCAAAGCCGCCAGTGTGCGCGCGCGATCCCCAGATAGTCAGCTCATCGTAACAACGCAAACCACAATCGCTCGGAACTCGAAATTCCTTCAAGGCAGTTCCGGCTGCCGTATGGTCATAAACTGTCCCAATCGGACATTAAATTTGATGGAAATCGGTCTCGGCAGGGCCGCGGAAACCACGGACCCGGTGGCCAGCATCAATCGATCGGAGTTCGAATTTGTTGGGGCGGGTTCCGCTTCCTACCCAGTCATTAACTTATCCAATCGGACATAAACAATTATGGCGGGGCTGTGATCAGTCCCGCCAGAAATTGCGGAAGCGCGTGGGTGACAGTTCGGTGTATCGCACCGTGTGCTGGATGTTCTTGTGGCCGAGGTAGGCCTGAAGGGCGCGGGTGTCGTGTCCCTTGGAGGCCAGTGCGAACCCGCAGGCATGCCGCAGCATGTGCGGATGGGCCTTGAACCCGAAGGCTGCCTGCACGCCCGCCCGCTCGACCATGCGCGCGAAGCCTGCTGTGGTGAACGGCGCCCCACGTTCCGAAGTGAACACAAAGGGCGACTTGGGTTGCTGCTCGCGCTGTAGCCGCCGCAGCCGCCGCAGTTCGTCCCCAAGGATCGGGTGCGTGCTGGGGCTGCCCTGCTTGACCCTACGGACGTGCAGGGTGGCTGTCGTGAAGTCGACTTGATCCCAGCGAAGGTCGGCCAGTTCGGATGCCCGCAGGCCGTGACGGTAAGCCACAAGGATCATGGTGCCGTCGCGGTGGCCCCAACGGTTTCCCTTGGTGGCCTCGATCAGCCGCTCAACCTCAGCCTCGGTCAGGTACTCGCGGGTGCGCAGGTCGGCATTTGGAGGCCGCTTGGGCGTAACTGTTCGTTTTTCGGTGTCGGGGGTGATCAAGCGGAGGTGCGATTTGGCCAATGTTTTCACCAGAATGAGAAGAACGACTGTTCGTAGAATGGCCGAACTACGAACAGTTTGCAAGGGATCTTCGGCTGCTTCCTGCCTCTCGAAGTATCCTTTTGCCGGGTCCCCTTTCTTGAGGTGGGCCCCTTTTTCACGAGGCCGGGGGGGCAATTTCAAAAACATTGCCTAAAGGCCGCAGCCGCCGCCCGGCTTGAGGAAGCCGTGTGTCCGTCCAGCGCTTCCCACTCACAGATGCCCAGTCGCATCGGTCGACCTTGTCTCGATCAGGTCCACACCCTGAGACGACGGCGTGTCGCAACATGAAATTCGATCCTATCGAGACAATCTTTGTGTCTCACGCGCGTGTCTCGCGAGGGTAGACCTAAGTAAGACGACGCCCTTAAGCCAGCAACGTTTGGCGGAATGGTCTCACGCTGTGCGGCTTGGCGTGAGCGCCGCTCTGAGGACGCCAATTCCAGGGCAGGAGTTGTGAATGCGATTGGCAGGTGACAGGTGGGCCAGGACCGCGAGACAAGCCTGCGGATCAATGTCGTTGAGCGTTGCAGTCGGCTTAGGGAGGGAGCCTATCCCGTCCAATAATACCGTCCCTCATTCGGCATACGGCGCGTACGGAATGATTGAATTAATTGTTAGTATCAAGGACTGCTTTTTGCTGCAATGCGACGTCCGGCAGCATCGTTCAGCAACGAAACCAGGAACCAAAATGATCGAGAAGAAACTCGACAGGGCGATTACGGACTTCGTTTGGAATGTCGTCGAAATCCACTCTCAGCTGGAGGACATCCACAACAGTTGGGCCGAGCTGCTGGGCATTACCGAGCCACAGTGGTTGATCTTGATGGCAATCACTGAACTGGACGGGGGACGAGGCGTCGCCGGCATCGACATTGCGAACAAGTTGCGCGTTCACCCGGCCTTCGTGACCAATCAGACCAAGTCCCTCGAAAAGGGCGGCTTTCTAACGCGGCAACCGGCAGCAGACGACGCGCGCTATGTCCTGATGTCGCTTACGGCAAAGGCGACAAGGGAAATCGAAAAACTGTCCAAGAGAAAGCTCGCCTTGAATTCGACGATGTTCAACGATCTGGACGAGCAGACCTTGGCAGCTCTGAACGTTGCGCTTGCAACTATTGCCAAGAACGCTCGACTGGCTGCACGATTGCTGGCTATCGACGTCTCGTGACAGCTGATGCTTGAGACGCCTCTGGCGACAATTGAGTTATCGCAGAGATGCGACTTTTCGTATCCTCAGTCAGCCAGAGGCGAGTTGCTTTCGGGTCGCGGGCAGTAGCCAACCGCAGAAGACCTCGCACCTTTAGAAGCCTTGACTGCGCGGTCACGTAGGAAACGCTGACGTTAAGCCGCTTTGCGATCATGTCGGCGCGAAGGCCAGCATTTTGATCCGCCTCTGAAAGCGCCGCCAAAATCATCCACTCTGGGCCGGCAGTCCCAAAAGTCTCGCTCCACGCCTTTATCAGCTCGTCTGAGCGGCCGAGGAATTGATCCCTTTCGTCCACGGGCACCTCTATTGGAGGCCGGAGGTTTGGATAGCCTCTCAACCGTAAAGACCCCCGGCAGTTTCCCGCCGGGGGCCTTGGAGGTCAGGTCGTTAGACCAGACTTACCAGTTGCGCTGAGCGCGGAGGAGCAGGGTAAAGGTGTCCTGATCCTTGAGCTCGTAGGTTGCAACCGGCTTAGCGGTCGTCCCGGACGGGGCAAGAGTGCTAACGATACCAGAATACTTCTGGTCAACGCGGGTCCAGGCAAAGTCAGCCGAGAACGTCAGGTTCTTGACCGGGGTCCAGCGGGTGATGATACCCGCCTGTTCGATGGCGAAGTCCGGATTACATCCCGTCACACCGGCCACGACACCGACAGCAAACGTGCCGCCAGCACCGCACAGAGCGGTCTTGGCCAGCGAACCGAACTGCGCCTGAGCGTAGGCGCCGTAGATCGCCGTGTTCCAGTAGGGATCCCAGTTATGGGTGTAAGCGCCACGGAAGCCCCAGGTCTTGACGGTTTCTTGCGAAGAACCGCCACCCAGCGAAGTGTACACCGTGTCCGGAGCATTGGCAAAGCCCACGCTGCCGTAGGCGACGTTCGAACCACCGAACATCGAGTAGCTGCTGCCCGCGAGGTTCTGGAAGTTGTAGCGGGTCGCGCCATCCGTGTAGACGCCCTGGATGTTGATCACGTCACCCGCACCGGTCGGGATGTTCTTGATCGACAGAGCGAGCTGAACCGCCCAACCCCACTTGTCGTCGGGATGGCCAGTCGGCTCGGTCGCGCCGTAGTAGGCAACGTGGTTGTCATGCGCAGCCACCGACGCCTGGAAGAGACCCCAAGCCTGGTCGACACGCACCATACCAACGAGGTTCGGCGAGCGCGAACCGCCGATGGCGTTGGCGCCGTAGGAACCACCGAGGATGCCAGCTGCAGTCGCACCCGCCAGGTTCAGGTTGCCAGCCTGGTAGTAGGCTGTCGCATCTTCCGCCGAGAACGCCGCCGTCACGCCCTGGCCGAAGTCAGCGGTGTAGGAGAACTGGGCCACACCAGTGACCGTGCCGCTGCCGCCGACGAGACCGTCGTAGTTGTTGCCGGGATAGTTGGTCCAGGGCGCGTCGAACTGCGACACGGCCTTACCCATCGTGAAGCCGGCGAACTGGATGAAGGCGTAGTACACGCCGAGCGAACCGCCCGAGGTGGCGCCGTCGGTGCCGTTGACCGCCGAACCAACGAGTGCCGGGGTCGCACCCGAGGTGTTGAGGGCCAGCGTGCTGCTGTAGGCGGTCGTACCGAACGCGCTGCCGGTGCCGGCATAGTTGCCGGTCGTCCAGGAGAACACGCCGTCGAAAAACGTGCGGACGACGCCATACTCGGTCGCGGTGCGCGTGTCGATGTTGAGGTCTTCACGAGCGCGCATCGTGTAGTAGTTGGACAGACGGTTGCGCGAACCGTTGTTCGAGGTGAACTGACCATTGTAGTCCGAGTTGGTGTTCAGCGCGACCTCAGCGCGCAGATAACCACCCAGCTTGATGCAAGTGTCAGTGCCAGGGATGTAGTAGAAACCCGCACCGTAGAGCGAACAAATTTTCACGTATTCGACCGCTTTGGCCTTTACGGGAAGATCAGCCGCTTGTGCTCCCCCCACGGCGAGCAGTGCTGCCGCGGAGCCGAGCAAAAGGCCCTTGAACTTCATGTTAAACCTCCAAGTTGAAGCCCCGTACAATTCCTCGTACAAAGCCGATTGAGCTACCCGCGAAAAGACGTTGGAAATCAACGCATCCTCGTAACGATGGTCTACTTAAGCGAAAGACCTAAACGGGACGACCTCGGGATGCCCCCCTCCGTCGCTCAGTCACAATTACTGAACGTCCTTGCACACACAACAAGAGAACGCTCCGAAACGGGCATATGAAGCGCGTTTTCCAAGAGGTGTTGCACAAATAACACGTAGATGTGATCAAACCGACCTTGCAACTTATTGTTTTTACTTATGTTTTTGAGAAGGTTCCATTTGCCGCCAAATTTCCCCACCTAGGGCGACGCAAGCGAGCTGAGGCCTTGTTGCGGTTCAGGCGCGCTCGAATCGTAGAATCGGACAGGGACTCAAGAGGACGCGCAAAAGCCTCTCGACGTAGCGACAGGCACGCCATCCGCCAAACAGCAGGCAAGGTCCGCGGCGGAAACGCTAACAGCGGAGACTCTATATGGATAGCAGGGGATATTGAGATCGGGGCCGGCAGCTCGGCTGGCGGAGACGGAGGGATTCGAACCCTCGATAGGCCTTTACAAGCCTATAACGGTTTAGCAAACCGCCGCCTTCAGCCACTCGGCCACGTCTCCAATATGCCGGGTATGCCCGACACGGCGGCGAGCCGCAAGCGGCAGAATTGAGGTCGGCGCGTTCTTTCACCTGAAAGCCGCCATCGGCCGGCCACGCAAGCCTCGCGGCAGCATCCGCGGTGCAGCCTGATTCGCGTTCTCCTTATATGGTGTGTCCGCATCTAGCGGCAGGAGCGCCAGACTCGCCAATGCGAGGGCGAAATCGGCACCGGCTCGCCGGTCCAGACATTGAACCATATGGCGGACTTGGAACCACAGGCCGGACTTGCGCCGGCATGGAAAGGTCCAGGGCACAATGCCGGTCTTTTGCGGCCGCCCGAGTTCCAGATCGCATTCATCGGGCGCGATCTGAATCGGGAGCCATTGGCCATTCTTGTCGGGGTCGCTCATGCCGCGCAGGTCTAGGCGGCGGCACGACGCATGGTCTTGATTCAGCGCAACCGGGCTCGGCGCGATTCTCGGCTCAGTGCGTGGAAACCCACGCCCTCGCCTCGCGCTGCGCGGCCGATATCTCGGCGTCCGACATCTGTCCGGCGACTTCCTGGCGCAACGTGACGGCGTCCTTGCGGCCCTTCAGCGCGGCAAGGTTGAACCATTTGTGTGCGGCGACGAGATCGACGAGGCCGGAACGGCCGCTCGCCCAATAGATCCCGCGCTCGAACAGCACGTCCGACAGCGCGCCCGCGTCGATCGGCGTCGCCGTCTCCAGATCGAATGTACCCTGAAACATAACGCATCCCCTTTTTCTTCTGCCGGCTTGTTCGCCCGAGCGCGGCTCCCGTCCAACTCTGATTTGGCATGATCCTTCCCGGAAAACCGGAAGCCACTTTTCCGGGATCATGCGCTGTTCAACTCATCCCCATGCCGTTTGCCGGCTTGTTGGAGGCGATGATGGCGGGCAAATTTGAATGGCAGTTTAAGCATCGCGATGAAGGGACCGTAAACGCGGAAGCCCGACGCGCGCGAACGGAATGCAAGAAGTCCGCAATTGACGGCCACTTCTGCGATTCGTCAGATTCGGTTTACCCTGCGATTTTTGGACAACGATAACCATCGCGCGCGGTGGCGGGCGCTGTCGCGTACACTCCGCCACGCCTTATCTTCACCCGCGAAGGCGGGTGACCCAGTATTCCAGAGACGGCAGTCATCCATCGAGAAGCCGCGGCGTACTGGATCGCCCGGTCGGAGCCGGGCGATGACACCGCGAATGGGAAAACGACGCACGGACGCCGCGCAATGAAAAAGCCGCAGCTCTCGCCTGCCCCAAGGCAGCGCTGCCACGTCACGGTCAGATCAACAATGTCGGAAAAGGAATGCCGGCAATACCCCGGCCTCAAGAGAACGAGGGCGTCGGCGAACACGTCAGGACCAGATTTCACTTTGGCCCGAAGGCCGCCTGTGAAATTGCGGAGCCCTGTGAAGGAGACCCGCACCGAACGAAGAAAACTTGTTTCTTCTGCCGGACCGGACTTCGGCGAGCGAACCCGCGAAAGAAAACGATCCGACCGTTGACCTGATGTCTCGCCGACACCCTCTATCGTCGACCAGAACCTTTTGAGAGGCGCTGATGACGTGCCGGCTCTCTAGGAGCCGGCAACTTCAGAAGCGAAGTTACTTCTTCTTCTTCGCGACCTTGCGGGTCTTCTTCGCAGTCTTCTTCACTGCGCTCTTCGCCTTCTTCGCCTTCTTCGCTTTCTTGGCCATGTTGCCCTCCGATGTGTGAGATGGCTGTAATCGCTGCGTGCACTCGGGGATCGAGATGCACTTCATCCCGAATACACCAACACAACGAAAAAAACAGCGTCTCGCTTAAGGAAGTGTTGACGGCGCAAAGCGCACGCGCCTCGCGCGCTCGATGCGGGTGTGCGAAGAGAGGCGCGCTTGCAATCGCAAAGAGCGCCGTCGCATCGACGTCGGCGAGAGCAGCGATTGCAGGAAAACTCTATGCAGCAAGTATTTTTCTGCGCTCGCGCATTGCGCATGATCGATGCTGTGATGCGTGTCGCTGTTCGCTCGATCGCGTCGTAGAGGCGTTTCGCGGACTCTGAGTCGCGGATTTTGGCAACGAAAATATTTTCATGCTTAACGGCGCGAGCGCTCGCCGGAGCGCGTCCAAGTCACCTTTTTGCGCGAATCGCATCACGGCGATTCGGAGGCGCTTCGCGGGTTTGAGCGGGATGATGTTTGCCGCCGATGACGCGCGCGAGCGTCGCATCTCGAACTGAAGCGAGGTGACGGAGGTCGTCCGTCACCTCGCTCGACGCGCGACGTCAGATGCCGAGCTTGGACTTGAGCAGGTCGTTGACTGCTTGCGGGTTGGCCTTGCCGCCGGATGACTTCATCACCTGGCCGACGAACCAGCCGAGCGACTGTGGCTTGTCCTTGACCTGCGCGGCCTTGTCGGGATTGGCCGCGATGATGTCGTCGACCACCTTCTCGATCGCCGAGAGGTCGGTGACCTGCTTCATGCCACGGCTTTCGACGAGCGCGCGGGGATCGCCGCCCTCCTGCCAGACGATCTCGAACAGATCCTTCGCGATCTTGCCGGAGATCGTGCCCTCGCCGATCAGATCGATGATCGCAGCAAGCTGCTGCGCGCTGACCGGAGAGCCCGTAATATCCCGGCCTTCCTTGTTGAGACGGCCGAACAGCTCGTTGATCACCCAGTTTGCTGCCATCTTGCCGTCGCGGGCGCGGTTGCCGAGCTTGTCCAGCACGGTCTCGTAGAACACCGCGCTCTCGCGCTCGGCGACAAGCACGCTCGCGTCGTAGCTCGACAGACCGAAATCGGCGACGAAACGCGTCTTCTTCTGGTCCGGCAGCTCGGGCAGCTCAACTTTCAGCGCATCGACGAAGCTCTGCGAGAATTCCAGCGGCAACAGATCGGGATCGGGGAAGTAGCGGTAGTCGTGCGCCTCTTCCTTGGACCGCATCGAACGCGTCTCGCCCTTGTTGGGGTCGTAGAGCCGCGTTTCCTGGTCGATGACGCCGCCATCCTCGATGATTTCAATCTGGCGCCGCGCCTCGTACTCGATCGCCTGGCCGATGAAGTTGATCGAGTTCATGTTCTTGATCTCGCAGCGGGTGCCGAGCGGCCCTCCCGGCTTGCGCACGGAGACGTTGACGTCGGCGCGCAAGCTCCCTTTCTCCATGTCGCCGTCGCAGGTGCCGAGATAGCGCAGGATCGAGCGCAGCTTGGTCACATAAGCCTTGGCCTGCTCGGCGTCGCGGATATGGGGTTTTGACACGATCTCCATCAGCGCCACGCCGCAGCGGTTGAGATCGACATAAGACATGGTCGGCGACTGATCGTGCAGCAATTTGCCGGCGTCCTGCTCCAGATGCAGCCGCTCGATGCCGACGGTGACGCTGCGGCCGCCGTCGAGCTCGACCAGCACCTCACCCTCGCCCACCACCGGCGACTTGTACTGGCTGATCTGGTAGCCCTGCGGCGAATCCGCATAGAAATAGTTCTTGCGGTCGAACACCGAGCGCAGGTTGATCTGCGCATTGAGGCCTAATCCGGTCCTGACAGCCTGCCTGACGCATTCCTCGTTGATGACGGGCAGCATGCCCGGCATCGCGGCATCGACCAGCGAGACATGGCTGTTCGGTTCGCCGCCGAACGCGGTGGAGGCGCCCGAGAACAGCTTTGAGTTCGACGTCACCTGAGCATGGATCTCCATGCCGATGACTATCTCCCAGTCGCCGGTGGCTCCTTTAAGAAGCTTATGCGTGGCCGTGCTCATGTCTTGCTCCCGAGCAGCGTGGCAGCGATCCGCTCCCACTCCGCCTGCAATGAATCCTTTGCCGTGGGCTGGCCGGCCTGGCGATACCAGTAGCCGGCGTTGCCGAGGTCGCCCTCGACACGGTGCAGATAGGCGTGCACCCAGGCGGCGTCGCGGCTGCTGTCGTCCTGAACGATCTTGTGCGCCTGGTCCCAGTCGCCCTTGGCGGCCCACCACAGGCCGGCGAGCGGCGCGCTGAGATCCGGCGCCGGCGAAGCGCCGTCGAGGCTGGCGATGAACGCCGCCACCGTCACCACCACCTCGCGGGCGTGAAGCGGCCGGCGGCCTGCTCGATCACCTCGCCGAGCGAGAACAGCGTCTCCTCGTCGAACGGACGGCCGATCAGTTGCAGGCCGAGCGGCAGACCCTGCGCGTCTTTGCCCGCGGGCACGCCAATGCCGGGCAGGCCCGCCATGTTCACGGTCACCGTGAAGATGTCATTCAGATACATCTCGACGGGGCCGGCGCCACCCTTCTCGCCGATGCCGAAGGCGGCCGACGGCGTCGCGGGGGTGAGGATCGCGTTGACGCCCTTGGCGAAGCAATCCTCAAAATCCTTCTTGATCAACGTGCGCACTTTTTGCGCGCGCAGATAATAGGCGTCGTAATAGCCGGCGGAGAGCACGTAGGTGCCGATCATGACGCGGCGGCGGACCTCCGCGCCAAAACCTTCGGCGCGGGTGTTTTCGTACAGCTCGGTGATGTTCCTGCCCTGCTCGCGCAGGCCGTAGCGGACACCGTCATAGCGGGCGAGGTTCGACGAGGCCTCCGCCGGCGCCACGATATAATAGGCCGGCAGCGCGTACTTCGTGTGCGGGAGCGATACCTCGACGAGCTCGGCGCCGGCGGCCTTCAGCCAGTCGGCGCCGTCCTTCCAGAGCTTTTCGATTTCGGCCGGCATGCCGTCGAGGCGATATTCCTTGGGAATGCCGATCTTCATGCCCTTCACGGACCTGCCGACCGCCGTCTCGTAGTCCGGCACGGGCATATCGACCGAGGTCGTATCCTTCGGGTCATGACCGGCCATCGAGCGCAGCAGCATGGCGGCATCGCGCACGCTGCGAGCAATCGGGCCGGCCTGGTCGAGCGAGGAAGCAAAGGCGACGATGCCCCAGCGCGAGCAGCGGCCATAGGTCGGCTTGATGCCGACGGTCGCGGTGAACGCGGCCGGCTGGCGGATCGAGCCGCCGGTGTCGGTCGCAGTCGCGCCCATGCAGAGCAACGCGGCCACGGCGGACGCCGAGCCGCCGGACGAGCCGCCCGGCACCAGCGTCGTGTTGGAGCCGTCGCGCCGCCAGGGATTGCCGACCGGGCCGAAGCAGGAGGTCTCGTTCGACGAGCCCATCGCGAACTCGTCATTGTTGAGCTTGCCGAGCATCACGGCACCGTCGCGCCAGAGCTGCGAGGTCACGGTCGACTCGTAGGTCGGCACGAAATTGCCTAGGATTTTCGAGCACGCGGTGGTGCGCACACCCTTGGTCGCAAAGAGGTCCTTGATGCCCAGCGGTATGCCGGCGAGCGGACCGGCATCGCCCTTCCCGATCTTGGCGTCCGCCTCGCGCGCCATGGCGCGCGCCTGGTCCGGCGTCTCCATGATGAAGGCGTTGAGCACGCGGGCGGCTTCGATCGCGGAAAGATGCGCGTCGGTCAGCTCGAGCGACGTGAAAATCTTGGCCGCGAGACCCTTGCGGGCCTCGGCGAGCGTCAGTGATGTCAATTCGGTCATTTATTGATCGGGCTACAGAAGAACGGAGACAGGGTCTTGTCGTTGGCCGGGTCGTCTTTCTTGGGCGAAGCTTTCGCCGCCGCCTCGATCTCGTCGAGCACGGCATTGACGGCCACATTGGGATCGGCAGCCTTGCCCTGCCGCTCCATCTTGTCGAGATAGTTCATATAGGCCTGGTAGGCCTTCTCATCGTCGCATAGCAGGCACATCGGACAAGGTCCTAAGAGTCTTTTATTTGACGCGTTTTCTTTACGCGAACCGGTATCCACTTCGCTCGAAAACGCTATGTAAGTTACTCGACGACTTTCGGCACCAGGAAGAAGTGGCCTTCGGTCGCGGGCGCGTTGGCAACGATATCGTCGGCGATTTCGCCGTCATTGACCACGTCTTGGCGCTTCTTCATCTGCATCGGGGTGACCGAAGTCATGGGCTCAACGCCCTCGACATTGACCTCCGAGAGCTGCTCGACAAAGGCGAGCATCGCATTGAGCTCGCCCTGCAGATGCGGAACCTCGTCGTCGGAAACCGCAATACGCGCGAGATGCGCGATGCGGCGGACGGTAGCAGCGTCGACGGACATAATATAAGGCCTCTAACGGCAAAACCTATCCGCCGTATAGCAGAGGCCCCTTTTGCGCTGCAACCGGCGCTGGGGACTAGCCTGCCATCTGGCGCAGGCGCGCCAGGGCCGATTTCGCGAGATCCCGGGTCAATTCGGCCGCGGGGAGCTCCCTGCCCATGGCGATCGCCTGCCCCGCCCAGAGATTGGTGAAATCGACCCTGCCCTGCTTCTCTGCCGCCGCCTTCAGTGGCGCCAGCGCCGTTGCGGCGTGGGGAAATGGCGGCGCATCCGGTGAGATCGGGCCGGCTTCGCGCATTAGCCGGTTCTGGACGCCGCGCGCCGGCCGCCCGGTCATGACGTTGGTCATGACGGTGGAATCATCGCGTCCCGCGGCAAGCGCGGCGCGCCCCGCCGCGCTCACCTTGGACTCCGGACATCGCAGGTAAGCGCTGCCGATCTGCACGCCGGACGCGCCCAGCGTGAAAGCCGCGGCAATGCCGCGCCCGTCCCCGATGCCGCCGGCCGCGATAACCGGCACTTTCACGGCGTCGACGATCTGCGGCACCAGCGCGAACGTACCGGGCTGCTCAGCGATGTTTTCGGTCAGGAACATGCCGCGATGGCCTCCAGCCTCGGCGCCTTGCGCGATCACCGCATCGACGCCGCGCTGATCGAGCCATACAGCTTCCCTCACGGTGGTCGCCGAGGAAATCACGAGACAGCCGGCCGCCTTGACGCGGTCGAGCAAGGCATGCTCCGGCAGGCCGAAATGGAAGCTGACGACCTCCGGCTTCAATTCCTCCACGACCGCGCACATCGCCGCATCGAACGGTGCCCGGTTGGCTGCGTTGACCGGCGCCGCCGGATCGAGGCCGTGCTCGCTGTAATAGCCAGCGAGGCGTTGCTTCCAGCGCGCCTCCGCCTCCGCCGTGAGCTCGACGGGTGTGTGACAAAAGAAGTTCAAATTGACGGGCGCCGTCACGCGATGGCGAATGATGTTGACCTGCTCGCGGATCTTCTCCGCCGACAGCATCGCGCAGGGCAGCGATCCAAGCGCCCCGCCTTGCGCGGCCGCAACCACGAGATCCGCATCCATCACGCCGGCCATCGGCGCCAGCACGATCGGGAATTCGGTCTTGAAGAGATCGATCAGTCGACGGTCGGGCCACATGGTGGTGTCTCTCTAGTTGGCTCGATGAAATCCCTCTCCCCTTGCAAGGGGAGAAGGGTAGACACCTGCCGAATTGCGCCGGCCGGCGAGCAGCTGCTCGGCTTCGGTCGCGATCCGTTCGACGATCTCGGCAGCGGGTGGGATATCATGGATCTGGCCGACGGCCTCGCCGGCAAAGACCGCCGCGACCTCGAAATTGCCGGCGGCTCTCGCCGCGGCATACTCAACGGAAATTTCGTCTGCGCGTTGCATGAGCTCGATCTCGCGGCCGGTCCACCGCCTGATGTGGTCGTTGACCAGCGTGCGCGCGGTGAACGGCGCCGGCCAGAACAGGCTTCGCGACCAATCGACGATCACGCCCCGCACCGTGTCGTTGCTGTTTGCCGCGCGAATACGCTGCTTCGCTTCTTCCGCGCCGCTTGCCTCGACACTTGCATAGAAACGTGTCCCGATCAGCACCCCGGATGCGCCCAGCATCATCATCGCCGCCAGGCCGCGACCATCGGCAATCCCGCCGGCCGCGACGACGGGCACGTGCCCTGCCGCGAGATCGACAATCGCCGGGACGATGTCGACGGTGGTGCGCGATGCGCCGTGGCCGCCGGCCTCGGTGCCCTGCGCGATCAGGATGTCCGCACCGGCGTCCAACGCCTGCTTCGCCATGTCCTCGCTCTGCACTTGGCAGATCAACCGCACGCCTCGCTCTTTGATGCGGGGTGCAAACGGCGCGGGATCGCCGAACGACAACATGATCGCTTGCGGATCGGCGTCCAGCGCGATGTCGAGAAGTTTTGGCTGCTTCGCCAGGCTCCAGGTGATGAAGCCGATACCGAATGGGACGAAGCCGCCGAGCTGCCTGGTCTCGGCCTCGAGCCGAGTCTGATCGCCGTAGCCACCACCCAGGATCCCGAAGCCGCCGGCCTCGCTGACGGCACGGGTCAACCGGCTGCCCGCGATCGTATCCATCGGAGCCAGCAGGATCGGATGCTTGATCCCTAGGAGCTGGGTCAGCGGCGTGGTGATCAGCATGGCTCCTCCCCTGTGGACAGCAACATTAGGCCGGAATAGCATTCTCGGAAATTGAATTCTAACGAACGCTGCCATCTCAAAAGCGAAACGAAACCATGGAACTCAGCGACATCCAGACCTTTGCCGCGGTCGCCCGCACCGGCGGCATCACCCGCGCCGCTGAAGAGCTCAACACGGTGCAATCGAACGTCACCCAGCGCGTGAAGGCGCTCGAAGCGGAGATCGGCACGCCGCTGTTCGAGCGTCATAGCCGCGGCATGACCCTGACCGGCGCCGGCAAAAGGCTTTTGCCTTACGCACAGCGGATGACAGCATTGTCGTGCGAAGCCGTGCTCGCCGCGCGTGACGATGGCGAGCCGAAAGGACCATTGGCGATCGGCTCGATGGAGACCACGGCCGCGGTGCGGCTGCCGCCGCTGCTCGCCGATTTCCACCGCCGCTTTCCCGCCGTGCGGCTGAGCCTGCGCACCGCGCCGACCGCCGATCTCGTTGCCGCGGTGCTCGACGGCACGCTCGACGGCGCTTTCGTCGCCGGTCCGATCGCGCATGCCGATCTCATCGCGACAAGCGCGTTCCGCGAGGAGCTGGTGCTGGTCAGCGCGCGGCGCTGGGCCTCGCTTGCCGAGCTGCGCGCCGGCACGCCGGAATCCGGTCCAACCGCGCTGGTGTTCCGCACCGGCTGCACCTATCGCCAGCGGCTCGAGCAGATTTTCGTCGAGTTCGGCTGGCCTTCGTCGGCACGCTTCGAGCTCGGCACGCTCGACGGCATGATCGGCTGCGTCGCCGCCGACATGGGCGTGACGCTGTTGCCGAGTGCCGTCGTCGAACGCAGCGCGATGATCGGCAACGTGTCGATCCACGCGCTGAGCCCGGCCCATGCCCGCGTCGAAACGCTGTTCATCCAGCGCCGCGCCGGGCATCAATACAGCGCGCTCAGCGGTTTCATCTCCTGCCTGAAGAAAGACGACGACGTCATCGCGGCTTGAGATGCCATCGCCGCAGCGCAACGAGGGCCCAGATCGCCTCGACCAGGCCGAACGGCCAGGCACCTTGCAGAAAACCGTAGGCCGAGCCAAGCGCACAGGATCCGGAGAACAGCAGCACGAACCAGGGGCTGCGGTCCTCCAGGGCATAGCAGACCAGCATCGCGGTCACGGCAAACAGGCCGAATAGTGTCAATGCATCCATTGTCCAGGGTTCACTCCGCAGCGCGACGCATGCTAAGCGCTGGTGCCATGCCGGCTCTTATCCTGCCCCTGATCGATGCTGCAACCCACTGGCCCGAACGCGGTGGGTTGGTCGGCCTCGACCTCGGCACGAAGACCATTGGCGTCGCCGTGTCCAATCCGGACCGCCGGCTCGCGACCGGCGTCGAGACCATCCAGCGCAAGGCCTTCAAGCACGACGCCGCCCGCCTGCTCGCGATTGCCACTGAGCGCAAGGCGGTCGGCTTCGTGCTCGGCCTGCCCATCAACATGGACGGCAGCGAGGGCCCGCGCGCGCAATCGACCCGCGCCTTCGCTCGCAACCTTGCCGCGCTGACCGCGCTGCCGATCGGGTTGTGGGATGAACGACTGTCGACGGCTGCGGTCGAACGCGAATTGATCGGCATGGACGTCAGTCGCGCCAAGCGCGCCGAGGTGATCGACGAGCACGCCGCGATCTTCATCCTGCAGGGCGCGCTGGACCGGCTGGCGAACCTTCGCGCTGCGTCCGAGAAAAGCTGATCCATGGCCGTCGTGATCGCGGCGCTTCTCCCGGTCTTCATCCTCATCGTGCTCGGCGTCGTGCTGAAGCGCACCTTGATGCGGCTGGACACGCAATGGCACGGGTTGGAGCGGCTGACCTATTTCGTGCTGTTTCCGATGCTGCTGATCCAGACCCTGGTGAAGGCGGACCTCTCCAAGGTGCCGGTCGCCGGCGTCGGCGGCGCGCTGCTGCTCTCGGCGCTCGCGATGTCGCTGCTGTGCCTCGCACTCCGACCGGCCCTCGCGCAGCTCGACATCGACGGCCCCGCCTTCTCCTCGATCTTCCAGGGCGTGATCCGCTGGCAGACCTATGTCGGGCTGTCCGTCTCCGCCAACATGTTCGGCGATGTCGGGCTGGCGCTCGCCTCCGTCGCGATGGTGGCGATCATTCCGCTGGTCAACGTGCTCAGCGTCGCGGTGCTCGCGCATTACGCTGCGCCGGAGAAGCAATCCGCGCGCACCGTCGTCATAACGGTTGTCCGCAATCCCCTGATCTGGGCCTGCGCGATCGGTCTCGTCATCAACGTCATCCACCTCACGCTGCCAAGGATCTGGCATGAGGTGGCAGATGCACTCGGCCGCTCCTCCCTCGCCATCGGCCTGCTCGTCACCGGCGCCGGCCTGCATCTCGAAGGCCTGCTCCGTCCAAGCGTGGGCGCCGCCATCGGCGTGGTGTTCAAGCTGGTGCTGATGCCCGTGCTCGCGCTGGTGCTCGCCGCCTGGTTTGGATTGTCCGGCGACAGCCTCGCCATCGTCGCGATCTGCGCCGCGGTGCCGACCTCGACCAGCGCCTATGTGCTGGCCCGCCAGATGGGCGGCGACGCGCCTCTGCTGGCTCAGATCATCACGCTGCAAACGATCTTGGCGGCCGTCACGATGCCGATCGCGATCGCATTGGTGGCTTGAGACGGGTCCGCGGACACATCAACTCCCCAGCCACATCGTCAGCACCACCGCCGTCATATTGTTCAGCGCATGCAGCACGATCGTGAGCCAGAGCGAGTTGCTGCGGTAGCGCATGTAGCCGAACCAGACGCCGATGGTGAAGACCTCGGCGAGGAAGTAGATGTCGTATTGCAGATGCACGACCGTCCAGACCAGCGACGACAGGAGGATCGCGCCGGGCACGCGCAGGAAGCTTTCCGACCAGCCCCGATAGAGGAAGCCACGCGCCAGCACCTCTTCGGACATCGGCGCCGCCACGCTGAAGGCGAACAGCAGCAACATCGCGGCGCCTTTGTCGCGGCCCGATTTCAGCAGATCAGTCATGAAGCCCGGCGTCGCCTCGCGGCCCAGGCTCCGCGACATCGTCTCCCAGGCCACCACGAGCAAAATGAGACCGATGGCGCCGAACAGGATTTGCGTCCAGGACGGCCAATGCAGCGCGAGATAGTCGACGAAAGAGGCCTTCTTGATGCGAATGGCAAGCCACACCGCGACAAGCGTCGCGGGCAGGCCCATGATCACCGACAGCGCGAGCGCCTGCGGCTCCCTGCCGACGAGCTGGATCGAGGCCATGTCGATCGGAAGGCCGCGAAGCGCTACCAAAAGGAGGATCGCTCCGACCTGACCGACGAACATCGCAACGAAGATGAGCAGGCCCCACAGCGCCGTGCCCACAAACATCCAGACGCGCGGCGCGTCCGTAGGCGCTTCGATGAGCGGCGGATGGTCGGGATTGAGAGAGTCCATCAAAAGGCCTTCGTTAGGTGCGCTGCCTTCGCCTCCTCGTCATGGCCGGGCTTGTCCCGACCATCCACGTGCACCGGCACGTGTAGAGAGGCGTGGATGCCCGGGACAGGCCCGGGCATGACGGTGAGGAGAAGGTCGGTCGCGTTCAAGGCAGCGCCCGCTCCAGCAGTGCACGCACCTCACCGCTCTCCAGCTCCACCGCGCCATACATGCTGGCGTGGTTGGCCGCGAGCCGCGTGACGGCGAACAGCTCGGCATGGCGGGGCGACACACCGTTGAGCGCGGCGGCTGCGGCAAGCAGGGCCAGCTTCTCGACCGCAAGCCGCGCGACGCGCTCGCCGTCCGCGCGACGGAAGGTCTTGCCGATGAAAGAGATCGCCTCGCCTGCTCCGGACAAGCCCTTCGTCTCCGCCGCAAGTCCTTGCAGCACCGCCATCGCCGCATCCGTCTCCCGCGCCAGCGCACGGAGCACGTCGAGGCACATGACGTTGCCGGAGCCTTCCCAGATCGCGTTCACCGGCGACTCCCGGTAGTGGCGCGCTAAAATGCCGTCCTCGACATAGCCGTTGCCGCCGAGGCATTCCATTGCCTCGTAGAGGAACGCCGGCGCGCTTTTGCAGGTCCAGTATTTGATCGCAGGCGTCAGCAGCCGCATATACGCCGCTTCAGCCGGATCGTGCGGGGTGCGGTCGAAGGCGCGGCAGAGCCGCATCACCAGCGCGACGCTCGCCTCCACGTGCAGCGCCATGTCCGACAGCACCGCCTGCATCAAGGGCTGATCGGCAAGGTGTTTCTGGAACACGCTGCGGTGACGGGCGTGATGCAGCGCGTGCGCGAGCCCCGAGCGCATCAGGCCGCTGGAGGCAATCGCGCAATCCTGCCGCGTGAACTGCACCATCTGGATGATGGTGCGGATGCCCTTGCCTTCCTCGCCGACCCGTTCGGCGTAGGCGCCGACGAACTCGACCTCTGATGAGGCATTGGAGCGATTGCCGAGCTTGTCCTTCAGCCGCTGGAACTGGATCGCGTTGACCGATCCATCGGGCGCGAAGCGCGGCATGAAGAAGCAGGTCAGCCCCTGGTCGGCCTGCGCCAGCACCAGAAACGCATCGCACATCGGCGCCGACATGAACCATTTGTGTCCGGTGATGCGATAGGCATCCCCATCGCGCACCGCCCGCGTCATGTTGGCGCGCACGTCCGTGCCGCCCTGCTTCTCGGTCATGCCCATGCCGAGCGTCATGCCGCGCTTGTCCCACCACGGCGCAAAGTTGGGGTCGTAGCTCTTCGTCGACAGCACCGGCATCACACGCCCGAGCAGATCCGGCTGCATCGCCAGCGCTGCGACAGAGGCGCGCGTCATGGTGATCGGGCAGAGATGGCCGGTCTCGACTTGCGAGGCGATGTAGAATTTGGCCGCGCGAATAACCTCGGCGGCATCGCCCGCGGGGTTGCCGTCGGCGGTCCAGGTCGAGTTGTGCATGCCGGCACGGGCGCTGTGCGCCATCAGTTCGTGATAGGCCGGATGAAATTCGACCTGATCGCGACGGTTGCCCTTGGAGTCAAAGGTCCGGAGCTTTGGCGTATTTTCGTTGGCCACGCGCCCGCGCTCGGCCATCGCTGCCGAGCCCCATTGCCTGCCGAATTCGGACAGCTCCCGTTCCGCCGCCGCGCCGCCATTGGCCTTCACGGCCTCGACCAGCGGCCGGTCGAGAGCGAACAGGTCGACCTCTTCAAAGGGCGGCGACTGGTTGAAGACCTCGTGGGTTGCAAAGCTCGGCTGGGTCATGGCGCGTCCTCGAAGCGGAATCAGTTCCGCCGCGGCGGAATCGGGAAATCATAGGCCGCCCCGCCCGCCCCCGGCAGGGAAAAATGCCACCACTCCTTCGAATAGTTCACAAAGCCTTGCCGGGCCATCGCAGCCACCAGGTGCTTGCGCCAGGCGCGCTGATCCGGCGTGATCGACGCTGCGGAGGTATGTCCCTTCGCATCGGTGCAATCATAGCCGGTGCCCATGTCGACGCTGCCTTCCGGCGCACGTGCCTCGACCGGCGCGGTGCAGTCCGCGTAGGCCTTCGATGGATCGTATTTGGCGGAACTGTCGGCCTTGAGGTCGACCAGGGTCAGGTCGAGCGCGGCGCCTGTGGAATGCTGCGAGCGGCTCGCGATATAGCCGAGGCGGAACAGCTCGGTCTTGGGGATCTTCGGGTTATAGCGTCGCTCTGCCGCGGTCTCGCGGCCGTTCTGCGACCACGCGATCATGTCGAGAGAGGCGCGCGCCGGCCGGTAGCAGTCGAACATCTTGAGCGACTGGTTTTGCGCCGCCAGCTCCTGCTGGACCGCCTTCAGCCGCATCCCCACCTCCCGCTTCACCACGCATTCTCCGGCGCTATAGCCGCGCAGCGGACGGCCGATAAAATTGTTGGAAGTGGCGTAGCGGATGTCCTGGATGATAGTTGGGTCGACGTCGCGCAAATAGACGAAGCCGCCGGGGAGCGATTGGGCATGGGCGGATGAGATTGAGGCGATTGCAATAATCGCAGCTAGAAATGATCTCACGATATGCCTCCACATCGTCATGGCCGGGCTTGTCCCGGCCATCCACGTCCTTTTTGCGTCAAATGCGATAGAAGATCGTGGATGCCCGGGACAAGCCCGGGCATGACGGAGAAAATTGCGAATGGTCAGATTGGGCACGCTTTGCCGACAGGCCCGACAGATCAGGGGATAACTCACTGCCTCACCTTTGGCCCTTGCCCCCCCAGCCATCCCCGCCTATAGCTCTCGCTTTAATGACATCGAAATCGACCTTCGTCCTCGGCCACCGGCATTTGCTGGGCATCGAGGGCCTTTCCGCTGCCGACATCACCGGCCTGCTCGACCTGTCCGAGGAATATGTCGAGCTCAACCGCCAGGTGGACAAGAAGCGCACCGTCTTGCGTGGACGGACGCAGGTGAACCTGTTCTTCGAGGCCTCCACCCGCACCCAATCCTCGTTCGAGCTCGCGGGCAAGCGCCTGGGCGCCGACGTCATGAACATGTCGGTCTCCTCCTCGTCCATGAAAAAGGGCGAGACGCTGATCGACACCGCGGTGACGCTGAACGCCATGCACCCCGATATCCTGGTGGTCCGGCATCACGCCTCCGGCGCCGTGGAACTGCTGGCCCGCAAAGTTGACGGTTCCGTGATCAATGCCGGCGACGGTGCGCACGAGCATCCCACCCAGGCGCTGCTCGATGCGCTGACCATTCGCCGCAACAAGGGCCGGATCGAAGGCCTCGTGGTGGCGATCTGCGGCGACGTGCTGCATTCGCGCGTCGCCCGCTCCAACATCATCCTGCTCAACACCATGGGCGCGCGCGTCCGTGTCGTCGGCCCCTCCACGCTGCTGCCGCCGGGGCTCGAACGGATGGGCGTCGAGGTCGCGCGCGACATGCGCGAGGGACTTGACGGTGCGGACATCGTCATGATGCTGCGGCTCCAGCGCGAGCGCATGAACGGCTCCTTCGTGCCCTCGTCCAGCGAATACTTCCACTATTTCGGGCTCGACCAGAAGAAGCTCGCTTACGCCAAGCCGGACGCGCTCGTGATGCATCCCGGCCCCATGAACCGTGGCGTGGAGATCGACTCAGCTGTGGCCGACGGCGCTCAGTCCCTGATCCGCGAACAGGTGGAGATGGGCGTCGCAGTGCGCATGGCCGTGCTGGAAGCGCTCGCCCGCAACCTGCCGAACGCGTGATGCTCATGTTGACCGATCGACGACCCATCCTGCTTGCCAATGCCCGCGTCGTCGATCCCTCCAGGGATTTCGACGGTCCCGGCGACGTCCTGATCGCCGACGGCACCATCCGCGAGACCCGGCGCGGCATCGGCGCGGCCGGCGTCCCCGAGGGTACCGACATCGTCAACTGCTCCGGCAAGATCGTGGCCCCCGGCCTGGTCGACATGCGCGCCTTTGTCGGCGAGCCCGGTTTCAGCCATCGCGAGACATTTGCTTCGGCGAGCCAGGCGGCGGCGACCGGCGGCGTCACCACCATCATCTGCCAGGCCGAGACCGAGCCCGTCATCGACAATTCCGCGACCGTCGACTTCGTGATGCGCCGCGCCCGCGACACGGCGATCGTCAACATTCTGCCGATGGCGGCGCTCACCAAGGGCATGCGCGGCGAGGAGATGACCGAGTTCGGCCTCCTGAAGGCCGCCGGAGCGGTCGCCTTCAGCGACGGTGACAGAAGCGTCACCAACGCGCAGGTGATGCGCTGGGCGCTGACCTACGCGCGCGATTTCGACGCGCTGATCGTGCATTATACCGAGGATCCCAAGCTCGTCGGCGAAGGCGTGATGAACGAGGGCGAGTTCGCCACGAGGCTTGGCCTGATGGGCATCCCGAACGCGGCGGAGGCCGTGATGCTGGAGCGCGACATGCGCCTCGTCGCGCTGACCGGCGGCCGCTATCACGCCGCCGCGCTGTCCTGCACGGATTCGCTCGACGTCCTGAAGCGCGCCCGCGATGCCGGGCTCCCCGTCACCGCCTCGGTCTCGATCAACCACCTCGCGCTGAACGAGAACGACATCGGCCCCTACCGGACGTTCCTGAAGCTGGCGCCGCCACTGCGCACGGAGGACGACCGCCGCGCGCTGGTCGCAGCCGTCGCCTCCGGCCTCGTCGACGTCATCATGTCCGACCACAATCCGCAGGACGTCGAGGTCAAGCGGCTGCCGTTCGCGGAAGCCGCGCCGGGTGCTGTCGGCCTCGAGACCATGCTGCCGGCCGGCTTGCGGCTCGTGCATAATGGCGAGCTGGAACTGAAGACATTGATCCGGGCGATGTCGACCCGACCGGCCGAGATTCTGGGCTTGCCCGGTGGAACCCTGCGCGTCGGCGCGCCGGCGGATGTCATCGTGATCGATCCCGATACGCCCTGGGTCGTCGATCCCGCCGATCTCAAATCGCCCTGCAAGAACACGCCGTTCGACGAAGCCCGCTTTACAGGCCGCGTGGTGCGGACCATCGTCAACGGGCGGACGGTCTTTGAGCATGTCTAAAGCGCGATGAGATGAGGATGAATCATCATCGCGCTTTAGGTTGTTGTTTGAGCATGATCTTTTCGGAAAACCGCTTCGCACTTTTCCGGATCATGGCTAGGGTGACGGTTTCGGACCTCGCCTGGCGCCGCGACGGCGCATCGGGACAGGATCATGCGTGGCGTCGCAGTTCGACAGGGAGATGCGGCCATGGGATTTGCAGACATGGGGCTTGAAGTGTTCCTGCCGGTGGCGTTCGTCATCGGCTATCTGCTCGGCTCGATCCCGTTCGGGCTGGTCCTGACAAAACTCGCCGGCACGCAGGATCTGCGCTCGATCGGTTCAGGCAGTATCGGCGCCACCAACGTGCTGCGCACGGGACGCAAGGGTCTCGCCGCGGCAACCCTGGTGCTCGACGCGCTGAAGGGCACCGCGGCGGTCATCATCGCCGGTTACATCGCAGGACCCAATGCGGCGATCGTGGCGGGCCTCGGCGCTTTCCTCGGCCATCTCTTCCCGGTCTGGCTCAAGTTCAGGGGCGGCAAGGGCGTCGCAGTCTATATCGGCATCCTGCTCGGCCTGTTCTGGCCCGGCGCGATCGTGTTCTGCCTGCTCTGGCTCGCAACCGCCTTCACCACCCGCTACTCTTCTCTTTCGGCATTGGTCGCGGCCTTTATCACGCCGCTGTTCCTGTGGTGGTTCGGCCACCTCGCGCTGGCGGCGCTGGCCGCGGTGCTGACGCTGCTGCTGCTCTACGCGCATCGCGAGAACATCAAGCGGCTGCAATCGGGCAGAGAAAGCCGGATCGGCGAGAAGGCGTAAGGCCGGAAAAAGTGCGGATACCGCCGCACCCTTTCCGCATTATGTGCCAAATCCTGTTCGCAACTGGCGACCGAATCACGGCTGTATTGGCGAACAGGTTCCATGCCTGTCATCCTGACAGTGGAAATGGCGGTTGCTCAGAATGAGCGAGAAGATTGTTGGCGCGCATGATGAGGTTGGTTCGCGCGGTGCTGCGCGCACCGCCGCAAGCCGACTGCTCTTGACGACTGACATCTGGTCCGATGTCCCCTCACCGCCTCGCACTCCAGAGCCTGCGTCCGTCTCGCCGCGATCGCGGATGCCCGATGCCATCGTGGAAGCACCGGAACCGGTCGAGGTCGTAACCGTCGCCGCGCCCATCGTGCGCGATCAGGCGCCCAGACAATGGCCGCCGCAAAAACTATCGTTGGCCCTCCAGGGCGGCGGCACCTTTGCCGCCTTCACCTGGGGCGTGCTGGAGCGGCTGCTGGAAGAGCCTGCCATCGAAATCGACACCATCAGCGGCGCCAGCGCCGGTGCCGTCAACGCGCTTCTGCTCGCCTCCGGCCTTGCCGAGGGCGGCCGCGAAGGCGCCCGCGCCCGGCTCAACCGGTTCTGGGTCCGGCTGATGCACGAGGCTTCGTTCCGCTCGCTGATGCTGGTCGGCGGATTTTCGCCGGCGGGAAGCTCGGTCGCGTTCGGTCCGACGCTGCGCTCCGGCCAGTTCGATCCCTTTGACCTCGATCCGCTGCGGCAGGCGCTGTCGCGTGACATCAACTTTGCGGTGCTCCGCGACGCGAAGTGCCCAAAGCTCCTGATCGCGGCGACGCGGATCCGCGACGGGCAACAGCAGATTTTTCGCAACGACGCGATCACCGCGGATGTCGCGCTCGCCTCGACCTGCCCTCCGCTGGTTCACTGCGCCGTCGAGATCGACGGCGAGGCCTATTGGGACGGCGGTTTGGGCGGCAATCCGCCGCTGCTGCGGCTGGCGCGGGAAACGACAACCTCCGACCTCCTGATCGTCCAGGTCACGCCGGCGCGCGACAGCTATGTGCCGATCACGCTCGCCGCGATCGACCGCCGGCTCGACCAGATCGCGGCCAACGCCGCGCTCAATGCCGAGGTCGCAGCGATCGAATGGGCGCAATCAAGTGCAGCACCCGCGCTGCGGCTGTTCAGGATTGCGGCGGAGGACTCGGTCGACGGCCTGGCGCAGCGCTCTTCGACCGATCTCGGCCGCGGCTTCATCCGCCTGTTGCACCGGAGTGGCCGCGAGGCCGCCGACCGCTGGCTCGGTCAGGCTGCCGTGGCGGCGCCCGCCGAGACCCAACGCGCGATACCCGTAACGGCCGAGCCGGCGCTGCTCTGACCTTCACCTCATGCAGCGAGGCCTGATCTCGCGCGCGCAGGCGCCTCGCGCAGCGGCTCGATCGCCATTCGGTAGCCGCACAGTCGTGCCACCGGCGCAAGCGCGGCGAACAGCAGTTTCTGTAGCCAGATCGGCACGCCCGCGAGATAGAGGTGGTCGCTGTAGGTATGCAGCACCAGCGCAATCAGGAGAAAGTCCGGATCGCCGGCGCTCGAAAACCACGAGGGCTGTTTCACCGTAAGCATCGCGAAATTCGCGAAGAAGCGCAGGTGCTGCTGTGCTGGAGAGAACGAAATTTCGAGCTCGGCATTGTCGTCGCCGACATTGGCAAAGTAACGCGGTCGGCCGCGGGGCACGATGGCGGTGCCACCGGCGTCCACGAACTGCTCGCGGCCATCGACGACGACCTTGATGCGGCCGCTCCTGACCGAAAAATGCTCGTCCGCGCCGGAATGGACATGTACCAGCGCATTGCCTCCGCCCGAGCCGCCCGTCTCCAAAATCACCCCGAAGCGCGCGACGTGAGGATCGTCGAGCGGTCCCGAGAAGACGAAGATCTCCTTGTTGAAGGCATTGCGCAGCCGCGTACCGCGGGCGATCTCATTCAGCATGTTGCATCTCCTTACAATCCAGGGAGACGCGCTGGTAGCGCCTTAGGCGACGAACGTATTGCAAAAATCCGACACCCCAAGCTTGGCGTTCCAGTCCTGCACATTGTCGACGGCAACCCGCCGGCAGAAAGCCTCCGGCGGCGCACCCGCAAGTGCACGAAAATCACGGATCAGATGCGCCTGGTCGGAAAAGCCGGCCGCATGCGCGACATCGGCCCAGTCGGCACCAGCGCGGCGCGCGGCGACGGCTCGCTGCATCCGCTCGATCCGCGCGAACCGCTTTGCGCTCGCACCGGTCTCGGCCTTGAAGCGCCGCTGGAGCCTGCGTTCGCCGATATCGAGGCGACCCGCGAGTGCGCGCATGGAGATCGCCGGTTGCTGCTTGATCGCACGCATCGCCCGCGCGACCAGCGGATCGAGACGGTCTGTCCCCGTCCTCTGCTGGAGGAACCTTCGCATGCAAGCAACGCGCGCCGTGGCATCGCCGGCTTCCGCGAGTTGCTCCTCGATCAATGCGGCAGCGCCGTCGCCCCAGATGTCCGACAGCTCAACCCTTGCATCCAGAAGATCTACAGGCTTCGTGCCGAGCACGCGGTCTGCCGCGTCCGGCTTCAGCCGCACCAACACGGCGCCGAGCGGACCGCTCGGTTTCAACGCCGCGGCCTTGGTATGCATACCTTGGACGATGCGCTTGTAGACGCCGCGATGCGACGTCATCGGCGCGCGGTAGTGCACAATGAGGACCGGCGACGTCGTCGGCAGCACCTTAATTGTCCGCACGCTCGCGGCCAGGGTGTCGTCGAGATCGGCATCCCAAAATGCCTCGACGATATCGCCGAGCATCTCGCCCGCGCCGAAGAATTGCGAGCTGCGCTTGATAAGTTGGTCCGGAACAGCCATGAGTTCAATTGGTCGGCCCAGCGCCGGCGCGGTTGCATGCGCCGCGCTCACATAAAGTTGACGCCCGAAATACGTCAGGTCCGCGCCAGCGCCTGCTCGAGGAACCACGCCGCCGCAAGCGCGTGCGCGTCGTTGCCGAAGCGCGCGATCACCTGCACGCCGATCGGCAGGCCATCGACCTTGAGCGCCGGCACGTTGACGCAAGGATTGCCCATCAGCGTCCAGAGCCGGTTGTAGCGGGGGTCGCCGGTGGAGGCGAGCTCCTTGGCCGGTGCGGCGCCCGGCGCAGAATAGCTCAAGAGCACGTCGATGCCCTCGAACAGCTCGCCGAGCTCGCGGCGGCCGCGGCGGCTGATCCGGCGCGCCTCGTCATATTCCTTCGGCGTCAGGCCGACCGTTGCATCGAGACTGGCGCGCAGCATCGGCGCGATCTCGTCGTGGCGCTCCGAAAACTCCCAGGCGAGCGCGCGATGCGCCTCGAAATCCTGGAGGATCGGGTGGATACGCCAGGCCTCCTGCACAGCCTCGGGCAAGTCGACCGTGTGGACGCTGGCGCCGGCGCGCTCGGCGGCCTTGATCGCGGCTTGCAGTCCCTGCTCGGCCGCAGGCTCCACGGCGCCGGCAAACTCCTGCCTGACCACGCCGATGCGCGGCGACTTCGCCGGGATGACGCCGGAGAATTCGGTGCGGCCGGTCATCGCCAACAGTCCGCGCGCGAGATCCTCCGCGCGGGCCCCGAACAGGCCGACCGTGTCGAGCGCCCACGAATAGCATTTGACGCCGACCGTCGGCAGCATGCGGAACGACGGTTTGATCGCGGCAGCCCCGCAATAGGCGGCGGGCCGGATCACCGAGCCGCCGGTCTGGGTGCCGAGCGCCAGCGGGATCATGCCCGCGCCGACAGCGGCCGCCGAACCGGAGGACGAACCGCCAGGCGTATGGCCAAGATGATGCGGATTGAGCGTTGGTGTCGGATCGCGCGAGGCGAACGCCGTGGTCGTGGTCTTGCCGACGATGGTGGCGCCTGCCCGCCTCAGCATCATCACGACCGGCGCGTCCGCGCGCGGCTGCCAGCCACGGTAGATCTGCGAGCCCATCTCGGTCGGGAAATCGGCGGTGTCGATGATGTCCTTGATCCCGACCGCGACGCCGCGCAGCGGACCGGAGGCTTGCGCTCTTGCGGACTTGTCGTACCGGACGAAGGCATGGACATCCTTCTCCCGCGCCTCGATCGCCTCGAGCGATTGCGCGATCGCAGCATCGGGCGAAAGTTCGCCGCTATCGATGCGGCGCTGGAGATCGGCGAGTGAGATCATGGCAAAACCCTTCTTATTGGGATCGCTTTTAGCATCGCGCCGAGGTCACGCAAGCGCACGGAGATGTTGCCCACGCCCTCAGGTTGTTCCATGCTGCCCCTGCAAGGAGCCGCCGTGGACGCCATCAATCCAAGCGTGGAGCTGACCGGGTCGACCGCTTGCGGCTGATCCGCGCCGACAATGTCGGGGCCGCGCGGTATTGTGGCGCAAACGCCGCAAGCGTAAGCACCAAATACCGTCCATTTAGCCCGTCTTCGCGGATTGGCGGGTTTTGAAGATACCCGGTCGTTGTAAATCAAAGGCTTATGTCAAAAGGTCTTCACTACGGCGGTTGGCTTGGGTGACGGCGGCTGTGGTGATCCTGGGCGGCGGCTGCGGTGGCAGGCGGAGTTTCAGCCGGTCGATCAAGAGCTGCAGTTCGGGTTCTGGGTGGGTATAGCGAGTGAGCAGGATCTCGCGCCCGTCGGTGGTCGGCAGATGGACGTCGATCATCTGGACGGCGGCGAACTTTTCGAGCGCGCTGCGCGCGGTCAGCCCGGGCGCCAGCGCATGAAGGCGACGGGTCAGCGTGATCTGCATGCAGTAGGCCAGGAAGGCGATGAAGATGTGGGCTTCGATCCGCTTCTCGTCCTGATGGAAGACCGGACGGATCGCCAGGTCGCCTTTGAGATTGCGGAAGGCCTCTTCGACGGCGACGAGCTGGGTGTAGTATTGCCATAGTTGGGCGGGATCGTTGTCGCTGAGATTGGTGCGCAGCAGGTAGCGGCCTTCGCGCCGCCGTGTCGTTCGCAGCTTCTTGCGATTGAGCGCGAAGGTGAAGCTCGGGCGCTCCTTGTCGATCTCGATATCAACCAGACGCCAGGCGGCCGGCGCCTTCGAACGCGCGCCGCCGAGTTTCATCAGCAGCTCTTCGCGCGTGACCTCCATCGCGTCGATTTGCCGGAGCCGCCTCCACAGCCACTTCAACTGCCGCCGCCGCATCGCGCGTTCCTTGGTGACCCGATCGGCGCTTTGCGCGAAGACATAAAGCTCGCCGTCCTCGGCCAACAGCTTCACCTTCACGCCCTCCCGCGCCTCCTGCCATGGCTTTTGCAGCAGGTGCTTCTCCAGCCGGTTCAGGCGTCCCTTCGGCGTTCCCACCAGATACTGCACCGGCGGATCGCTGTTGCGCATCTCGGCCAGCACCGCCTCGGTCGGCACGCCGCGATCCATCACCCAGACCCGCCGCGCCTTGCCATATTGCAGTTCGATCTTGCCCAGGAACATCCGCAGCGTCTTGCTGTCGGCGGTGTTGCCGGGCAGCACCTCGTAAGCCAGCGGCAAGCCGTCCGGCGTCACCACCAGCGCGATCACGACTTGCGGGCAGTCCGGCCGCTTGTCGCGGCTGTAGCCGTGGCGGCGCTTGCTGCCTTGCGGCAAGTCCGAGGCGTTGACCTCGAAGTAGGTGCTGGTCAGATCGTACAGCAGCACGTCGAAGTCGGCGTTGAACAGATCGCGCCAACGCCCGACCAGATGCGAGAACAGCGCCTCCTTATGCTCGAGCAACAGGTCATGGCAGGCATAGAGCTTGTGCTCTTCAGCCAGGCCGAAGTCAGTCCCCAAGAGATCGGCCATCGCGCTGTTGCCGAACCATTGCCGATGTAGCCGCCATTCGCTGCCCGGCGCGATCAGCCGATAGGTCGCGAGCACTTGCAGGATTTGATCCCACCTCGTCTTCTTGCGGCTCGGGGGCAACCGATCGGCCCAGAACCGATCAAGCTGAAGTTCCTGCCACAACTGCCCGGCCAGCCAGCACGCGCCCCATTGGCGTGGGCGACGAAGCTGCATCTCGGACAGGCGAAGCTGAACGACAGACGCATCGCCTGCGACCGCATCGCATCGATCCTCCGGGAATAGCGCCAGTGTCCGCGGGCGGCCGGCATCCTCGTCGAACACCTCGATCGCCTTGCGCCAGGCCGCCGCCTGCGAAGAGTTGATCTCGCCGAGATACAGCACATGCCGCTGTACCACGCGTCCGTCGTCGAGCCGCTTGCTCTCGACGACGTTCCAGTAATGGTGCGCCTTGCCGTTCTTCTTTCGCTCGGTGCGTCGCAGGAACATGACGCGCAGAATCTATCCGCATCATCCCGCCCTTGGGAATCGGGTAGGTCTTCACTACAGCCATTTTCGGCCGAATCCGACGACCTCGCTCCTTGCAAATCAATCACTTAGCCGAGCAAAAAATCTCAAAATCCGCGATTTCGAGCGCGAATCCGCGAAGTCGGGTTAGGAGTGGACGATGCGCGGTTATTGCTTTGGGAAGAAAACGAAGCGGGGCGAGACGACGACCTGCAAAGCCCCATCTGGAAGAGAGGGGCAAGTTGCTTGGAAAACGCTATGCCCTTGCAGCGACTCCGTAAGGGCGTGGGCAAGGGAAAGCCATGCGGTCTTTGGCCTCTCGTCTATCGGCTTTGCGAGGGCCGCGCCTTCCTCATCCGAGATCGACTTCGACAGGACTGTAACGCCTCCGAATGGGGCTGCGCACGCCTTAACGTTGGCGCTTGTCACTTCTACATACCGCACTTCCCATTTTGCAACGGTGAGAATGCTTACCAAGCTGCTCGCCAGAAAGTACGAATCAGGGTCATCTGGCGCGTGTGACACCAGCACGCTCCGTTGCGGAACGCCCTCCAAGGCGCTGAGAAAGATTTTCTCGTCTATGCGGCGGGGGCCGAGCTTCTGCCGCAGCTCCTCCAAGCGAAGCTCTGCCGCCGCGGTGCGGGCATTCGCTTCAGCGATTTGCGCGCTTGCCTTGGCAATGTCGGCTTGCGCCACCCCAAGATCGGCCTTTGCCTCCTCGATACGAACTGATCCGCGTTTCGTTTCGGCGGCAAGTTCTACTTGGGCTGCATCTGCTACCCGATACAGGATGTATGCTGACGCGGCAGTGATGAGTAGCGCGATGACGCCGAGAATTGCGCCAGCGACAAGCGACCAGAGACCGATACGGTCCCAAAGCTCTAAGTGTCTGTCCGGGAACATCTTGAATCATCGGAATCATTTGTGATTCAAGGGTGGCGGTCCGATTCGAAGGGGCGCCCATGTGGACGAAGGAGAACCGCGGTCGTTACGACCGAAGCCGGCTACGCTATCCAAGCGATTTGACTGATGAGGAATGGGCGTTGGTGGAGCCGCTGATTGCGCCAGCCAAGCGAGGCGGCAACAAGCGCACGGTCGATGTGCGCGAGGTGATCAATGGCCTGATGTATGTGCTGAGCACCGGTTGCCAATGGCGAGCGATCCCGAAGGACCTGCCGCCACGCAGCACGGTGCACGACTATTTTGACTTGTGGGCTTGGAACGGCACGCTCGATCGCATCCATCACGCGCTCTATGTACAATGTCGAGAATTGGCTAACCGAGAACCCAGCCCGAGCGCCGCCATCATCGACAGTCAAAGCGTCAAGAGCGCGGAAAAAGGGGGGCGTGGATCGACCCGCATGGCTACGATGCGGGCAAGAAGATCAAGGGCAAGAAGCGCCACATCCTAGTCGATACTCAAGGCTTGCTGCTCCACGCCCTCGTGCATTCGGCGGACATCCAGGATCGTGACGGTGGGGTGCTGGTGATGGCCACGCTGTTTGGCCTGCATCCATTCCTGCTGAAGCTCTATGCTGACGGCGGCTATCAGGGGCCGATCTTTCAGTCCGCCGTTCGCAAAATCCTCCGGCAAATCGACGTCGAGATCGTCAAGCGCTCCGATACAGCAAAGAGTTTTGCGATCTTGCCCAAGCGATGGATCGTCGAACGCACCATCGCCTGGCTCAACCGCTGCCGCCGTTTGGCCAAGGATTGGGAGTGCCTCAACCGAAAGGCATTGGCGTTCTTGCGCCTCGCCTCAATCCGCCTCATGCTGCGAAAGCTCTGCCAAAAAACAGCATGATCCCGGACAGACTCTAACATTACAGTTGCCGTTTTGCTTTGAGATGCGCGCGCTGAGCGGCAGCCTGGTGAGCTCTGCGCCAGAATGACCATGCGATGACATGCGCGGGTTGGATCCGCTTTCGAGCAAGCCTGATGGCGATGCGGCGGATTTCCTGGATTGACCAACGGATCAGCGGCGGCGTGGGTGTGCTTTGGCTTTTGCCGGGGGGCGGCGTTTGGTTTTTTTGGGCGGTGGCGGATTGGCGCGATGGCGGATCGCCGCCATCATGGCGAAGGCGAGCATCACCAGGGACACGTGGCGATGCCAGCCATGCCAGGACCTGCTCTCGTTGTGATCGAGCCCGAACTCGTTTTTCGCGGTTTCAAAGCTGTCCTCGATCGCCCATCGATGGCCTTCGACCGCGACCAGCGTTTCAATTGATGTTCCCGCTGGGCACCAGGTGGTGAAGAAGGCGAGATCGCCATCGGCGATATGGCGACGGATCAGCAGACCGCGCGTCCATAAACCATCATTTGCGCTGTTGAACTGCTCGACCTCGAGATCGGCCAGTTCGAGATAACACCAGTCATGCAGCCTCGGTCCTTTGGTTCCGGCTCCCGCCGACAAGCGCTTCCAGTCGGACGGGCGCCGCGTCCGGGCGATGTCTTCGGCCTTGCCGGCGACCGGCTGTCGCTTGCCCCAGGATCGGAAGACATGAGAGCTGCTGACCCCGAGCACATAGCCTTTGCCTGCCCGCCGTAGCTGCTGTTCGATATCGCCAACACCGTAGACCGTGTCACCGGCAACCCACTTGAATGGTACAGACGCGGCTATCGCACGTGCGATCATTCTCGTCGCAAGCTTTGGTTTGGTCGCAAAGCCGACATCGGCAGGCACGTATGCGGCTTCCAGACGATCTGGATCGTCGGTCCATTCCTTCGGAAGATACAACGCGCGATCGATGAACGCATGACCATGACGCGAAACGTAGGTAGCGAAGACGCCGATCTGGCAGTTCGTGATCTTCCCTGCCGAACCAGTGTATTGCCGCGCCACTCCGCACGAGGCCTTACCCTGCTTGAGAAAGCCGGTCTCGTCGATCACCAGCACCGCATCGTCATCCGCCAAATGCTCGATGACATAGTCCCGGACGATGTCGCGCAGGGCATCAGCGTCCCAATCCCCGCGACCCAGGATCGCCTGCTGCCGCCATGGGCCGGGATCGCCAGCCGCCTCCGCGCGCATCCAACCGGTCTTGCGCTGCTCATCTCCGAGCAGACCTTCCAGGAACAGGCCTGCATTCGTCGCCACACGCTCTTGCGTGAACAACGGACGTATCCGCTGCTTGACCTCTCGAAGCGACGCCGCCCACAACGCAAGCGTCTCCTCAACCGACGCGGCCCGCGTCCACGACATTCGAATCATGGTTGCCCATGGATTCAGAAGCCCGCAAACAAAGCAACTGTAATGCTAAGGAATACCCCCACAGCAGAGAATGGTCGTTGGCGTTGTTTGCTTCAGCCATGGCTTCGATCATCGCGCTGGCGATCATTACATTTTACGGGATAAAGGCCCCGTGCCGTCGCAGGGTTCGCTAAATCTCCTCCAATACTACCTGTTCGAGTTCCAAGGCCGCAACACACGCAAGAAAGAATATTGCGGAAAAGGACCCTCGTTTAAGCTCCATAGTGATCCCTGCCTCCGTCTCCTTGAGGCCGTGCTTTTTCAGTCGCTTGACCCGATCGGCATAAGTTACGTCGGCTTTCTTCATTTCGGCCCTGAGGAAGGTGGCGGCACGGTGCCCCATTCCTCCTCCGTCTTGGATAGGACCATGGCAACTTGGGACCGCGTCTAGCATCGCGCCGAGGTCGCGCAGGCGCACGCAGCTGTTGCCCACGCCCTCAGGTTGTTCCATGCTGCGCGCCTGCAAGGAGACGCCGTGGACGCCATCAATTCAAGCGTAGAGCTGACCGAGGCCGACAGGGTCGACCGCCTGCGGCTGATCCGCTCCGATAATGTCGGGCCGCGCACCTTCCGTTCGCTGGTCGATCATTTCGGTACCGCACGGGCGGCGCTCGAGCGCCTGCCCGATCTCGCGCGCCGAGGCGGTGCGTCGCGATCGGCGCGCATCTGTAGCGCGGACGAAGCGAAGGCCGAGCTTGCCGCGAGCCGAAAGCTCGGCCTCTCCTGGCTCGCGCCCGGCGAAAACGGCTATCCGGCGCGGCTTGCAATGCTCGACGACGCTCCGCCGCTGCTCGCCGTGCGCGGCGATGTCGCGACCTTGATGCGGCCGATGATCGCGATCGTCGGCTCGCGCAATGCCTCCGGCGCCGGGCTGAAATTCGCCGGCCAGCTTGCCCGCGAGCTCGGTGAGGCCGGCTTTGTCACCATCTCGGGCCTCGCCCGCGGCGTCGACCAGGCCGCGCACCGCGCGAGCGTCGCGAGCGGCACGCTCGCGGTGCTCGCCGGCGGCCATGACTGCGTCTATCCGCCCGAACATGGCGACCTGCTCACAGCGATCCTCGACCACAACGGCGCGGCGATCTCCGAGATGCCGCTCGGCCACGAGCCGCGTGCCCGCGATTTTCCCCGCCGCAACCGGCTGATCTCGGGCGCTTCGCTCGGTGTGGTCGTGGTGGAGGCCGCGCATCGCTCGGGCTCGCTGATCACCGCCCGCATGGCCGCCGAACAGGGCCGCGAGGTGTTTGCGGTCCCGGGCTCGCCGCTCGATCCGCGCGCCGCCGGCACCAATGATCTGATCAAGCAGGGCGCGACCCTCGTCACCGAAGCCGCCGACGTCGTCAACGCGGTCCAGCCGATCATGGAGCGGCCGATGATGCACCCGGCCGGCGAACCCGACAGCGAACCGTTCGAGAGCGATCCGCAAGGACACGACCGCGGTCAGATCACTGGTCTCCTCGGCCCCACACCAATCTCAATCGACGATCTTGTGCGGATGTCCGGCGCCTCGCCCGCAATCGTGCGCACGGTGCTGCTTGAGCTCGAGCTTGCCGGCCGGCTCGAGCGTCACGGCGGTGGATTGGTGTCGCTGCTTTAGGTGTGGTTGCGCTGATCGAAATGGGTACGTGCAGCCTCAATCTGCACAAGATGGTCCTTCGCCCACTTGCCGAGCGCCTCTACGGGCTGCGACAGCCCGCGGCCAAGGTCGGTCAGCTCATAGTCCACACGCGGTGGAATGGTCGGGAAAATCGTGCGCGTGACCAGGCCGTCGCGCTCCAGCCCGCGCAGCGTCAGGGTCAGCATCCGCTGCGAGATGCCGTTGATCAGGCGCTTGAGTTCGTTGAAGCGCTTCGGCCCATCGCTCAGCATCATGATGACGAACACGCTCCATTTGTCGCCGACGCGGGACAGCACGGAAGCGACCCCGCGGCAGTCCGCATGGTTGGGATCCGGCCTCGGCGCGGCAGGCAAATCGATGTGTGCAGGTTTCAGAGATGTGCCCATGGCTCAAAAAAGTGCGTTCTTGCGGGGATTTCGACAGTCACTCATGTAGTGCGGGTTACAAATCTATACCATAGGTGACCCCAATGAAACTCCTCCATATCGACTCCAGCGTGCTAGGCCCCCACTCCGTCAGCCGGCAGGTTTCCGCTGCCGTCGTCGACCGTCTTCGGCAGGCGACGCCGTCGCTCGACATCGTCTACCGCGACCTGACACAAATCCCGCTCGCTCACCTCTCCGGATCGCACCTCGCCGCCGCGCAAGGTGCGCCTGCGCCGGCGGAACTCGGACCCGACCTTGCCGCGAGCGCGGCGGTGCTGAACGAGTTCCTCGCCGCCGACATCGTGGTGATCGGCGCGCCGATGTACAATTTCACCATCCCGAGCCAGCTCAAGGCCTGGATCGACCGCGTTCTGGTGGCGGGCAAGACGTTCAAATATGACGCGAACGGGCCGCAGGGCCTCGCCGGCGGCAAGCGCGTGATCGTGGCGATCTCGCGCGGCGGCTATTACGGCGCAGGCTCGCCGGCGGCATCGCTGGAGCACCTCGAAAGCTATTTGCGCGGCGTGTTCGGCTTCATGGGTATCCAGAATCCCGAATTCATCGTCGCTGACGGCATCCAGGTCGGCCCGGAACATCGCGAGAAGGCGCTGGCCGGCGCGCTCGAGGCGGCAACAAGCCTCCGCGCGGCCTGAGGCCACGCGCACATCATCAAACAACAACCTAAAGCGCGATGATGATTCATCCTCATCTCATCGCGCTTTAGCCGCCGCAACATCGCCGGCGGCGGCTGATGGACGTGCACGTGTTCGGTGAAGCTAAAACCAGACGCCCTGTACGCCCAGGATCACGGCAACGAGCGAGACGAACAAGCCGATCCCGGAGAACAACGCGACCGCGACGAGTTCGGACATGCCGGAGCGCTTCGCGGGAATGGCGGATTTTTCGGTGTAAATAGTCGGTGCTGAAATCGGCGAAAAAATACGAGCTGCCTTTGGCATAACGGGCTCCTTTAAATGGGCCTTGTGACCCCCTGCCCGTAAAGGGTCTTGGCAGCGCGCGCGAAGGTTCAACGCATCACGTAAGGTTCAGAGAATACATCCCGCAAGACGAGGGAACCGGCCGGCGCAACCGCCGCCAGCGCGCCAACCGATTCAATTTTCATTTGATTTGATCAGCCGCGATAGATCGGTGCGCCGCTCGGCGAGGCAACCGCGCCGCCGTCGACGAAGATTTCCTGGCCCTGCACGTGCGCGGAATCATCCGAGGCGAGGAACAGCACCGTTTTCGCAACGTGATCTGTTTCACCAATGCGGCCGAGCGGCGTCGTCAGCGCGATCCGCTTCTCGAACGCCTTCTCGGCTTCGGGTGTTGCGATCGCGGGTCCCCAGATCGGTGTGCGGATCGCACCGGGCGCAACGACGTTGACGCGGATTCCGCGCGGCGACAGCTCCGACGCCATGATCCGCGCCATCGCCCGCACGCCGGCCTTCGCGGCGCCGTAGGCCGAATAGCCGGGAATGCCGAGCACCGAGATCACCGAGCCGTTGAGAATGATCGAGGCATTGTCGTTGAGATAGGGCAGCGCGGACTGAACGGTGAAGAACACGCCGGTGAGGTTGGTGCTGATGACCTTCTCGAAGGTTTCCAGCGTCGCAGAACCGAGCGGAGTGCCGCCCGCGATCCCGGCATTGGCGAACACGATGTCGAACTTGCCGAACTTGTCGGCCCCCTTCCTGATCGCGGCCTCAGTCGCGGCGATGTCGGTGGCATCGGCAGCGACCGCGAGCGCGTTCGGACCGAGCTCTTTCGCGGCAGCTTGCAGTGTCTCCTTGTTGCGCCCGGTGATCACCACCTTCGCGCCTTCCGCCACGAACAGCTTTGCCGTCGCCAGACCGATGCCGCTGTTGCCGCCGGTGATCAATGCCGTCTTGTCCTTCAGTCTCACACTCGCCTCCAGATGGTTGCATCATAAAACTAGATTGCCATCTAGGGCAAATGGTTTTATAATGCAACCACACAAGCGCGTGATCGCTGCCGAGATCCGGCAGACATGACGGGACGACACGATGGTGAAACGAACCAGCTTCGAGGGCGACGCCTGCCCGATCGCACGCTCCCTGGAGGCGATCGGCGACTGGTGGTCGCTCCTCATTATCCGCGAGGCGCTGTTCGGCCTGCGCCGCTTCGGTGAATTTCAGAACGAGCTCGGCATGGCGAAAAACATTCTGGCGGTGCGGCTGCGCTCGCTGGTCGACCACGGCATCCTGACGACGGCCCCCGCCTCCGACGGCAGCGCCTATCAGGAATATGTGCTGACGCCGAAGGGCCACGGCACCTTCCCGATCCTGGTCGCGCTTCGGCAATGGAGCGAGGCGTTCGACGATCGGCCCGAGGAAATAGCCACCATTCTGGTCGACCGCGCCAAGGGTCGCCCGGTGCGCAAGCTCGAGCTGCGCGCGGAGGACGGCCGCCTGCTCAGCCCCGCGGACACGACGCTGAAGCCGCGGCCGGCGCCACGCCGACGGTCGGCCTGACAGCGCCAGAGGCGCAGCACGCTTTGCGTAGCCTGGATGGAGCGAAGCGCAATCCGGGATTGGTGCACATAAGACGAGTCCCCCGGATTACGCTTCGCTCCATCCAGGCTACGTGCGCGCGCTGCCTCGAAAGGGGCGCGTCCTTCACGACAGCTTGCGCTTGCTCCGCAGCCTCAGATGCTCATCGGCCTCTAACTTGGTCATGCCCAGCAGATAATGCAGCACATCGAGCTTGTGACGCTCGGCGAGCTTGCGCAATGCCGCCACCTGCTCGGCGATGAAGGCAACTGCCTCATCCGCCCCGCCCTCCCCCGGTTCCTCGTTACGCGAGCGTCCGTGCGCGCCTGATACGACGCGCGCTCGTTGCCTTCCTGGCTTTGTCACCAGACCCCATCCGAATCCATGCCCGGGGGAAACTCTACGCCGACATCAATCGCAACTCAAAGGTGGTATTTTGCAACTTTCTCGATATGAAACTTTTCCCATTCTGGGGCCTTTCAATACCCCTCGATTTGACAGCGGGGGCCTCACCACCCATGTTCGGGTCGAAACGGCCGACCCGAATCTTTTCGAATTCGGCCCAAGATTTCCCCGTAAATTACTGGAACTGCATGAATATCGTCATTGTGGAGTCGCCGGCGAAAGCCAAGACGATCAACAAGTATTTGGGCTCGTCCTACGAGGTTCTGGCCTCGTTCGGCCACGTCCGCGACTTGCCCGCAAAGAACGGATCCGTCGATCCCGACGCTAATTTCAAGATGATCTGGGAGATCGACCCCAAGGCGGCCGGCCGCCTCAACGATATTGCCAAGTCCCTGAAGGGCGCCGACCGCCTGATTCTGGCGACCGACCCCGATCGCGAGGGCGAGGCCATCTCCTGGCACGTGCTGGAGGTGTTGAAAGAGAAGCGCGCGCTGAAAGACCACAAGATCGAGCGCGTGGTGTTCAACGCCATCACCAAGCAGGCCGTCTCCGAAGCCATGAAGCATCCGCGCCAGATCGACGGCGCTCTGGTCGACGCCTACATGGCGCGCCGGGCGCTGGACTATCTGGTCGGCTTCACCCTCTCCCCCGTGCTGTGGCGGAAGCTGCCGGGCGCCCGCTCGGCCGGCCGCGTGCAGTCGGTGGCGCTGCGGCTCGTCTGCGATCGCGAGATCGAGATCGAGAAGTTCGTCGCGCGCGAATACTGGTCGCTGATCGCGACCCTGCTGACGCCGCGCGGCGACGCGTTCGAGGCGCGCCTCGTCGGCGCCGACGGCAAGAAGATCCAGCGTCTCGATATCGGCACCGGCGCGGAAGCCGAGGATTTCAAGAAGGCGCTCGAAACGGCCGCTTACGCGGTGACCACGGTCGATGCAAAACCCGCCCGGCGCAATCCGCAGGCGCCCTTCACCACCTCGACGTTGCAGCAGGAAGCCAGCCGCAAATACGGCTTTGCGCCGGCGCACACGATGCGCATCGCGCAGCGGCTTTATGAAGGCATCGACATCGGCGGCGAGACCACCGGACTCATTACTTATATGCGTACCGACGGTGTGCAGATCGCGCCCGAAGCAATCACCCAGGCGCGCAAGGTGATCGGCGAGGATTACGGCAACGCCTACGTGCCGGAGGCTCCGCGCCAGTACCAGGCCAAGGCCAAGAACGCCCAGGAAGCGCACGAGGCGATCCGCCCGACGGACCTTTCCCGCCGTCCCGACAGCATGAACCGCAAGCTCGATATCGATCAGGCCAGGCTGTACGAACTGATCTGGAAGCGCACTATCGCCAGCCAGATGGAATCTGCCGAACTCGAGCGCACCACGGCCGACATCACGGCGAAGGCCGGCGGCCGCACGCTGGAGCTGCGCGCCACCGGCCAGGTCATCAAGTTCGACGGCTTCCTCGCGCTCTACCAGGAAGGCCGTGACGACGAGGAGGACGAGGATTCCCGCCGCCTGCCGGCGATGAGTTCGGGCGACGCGCTGAAGCGGCAGTCGCTCGCCGTCACCCAGCACTTCACCGAGCCGCCGCCGCGTTTCTCGGAAGCGTCGCTGGTCAAGCGCATGGAAGAGCTCGGCATCGGCCGGCCCTCGACCTATGCCTCGATCCTCCAGGTCCTGAAGGACCGCGGCTACGTCAAGCTCGAGAAGAAGCGCCTGCACGGCGAGGACAAGGGCCGCGTCGTGGTCGCGTTCCTCGAAAGCTTCTTCAGCCGCTATGTCGAATACGACTTCACCGCCAATCTGGAAGAGCAGCTCGACCGCATCTCCAACAACGAGATCTCCTGGCAGCAGGTGCTGAAGGATTTCTGGCGCGACTTCATCGGCGCCGTCGACGAGATCAAGGATCTGCGCGTCGCGCAGGTGCTGGACGTGCTCGACGAGATGCTCGGACAGCACATCTATCCGCCCCGCGCCGATGGCGGTGACATCCGGCAATGTCCGAGCTGCGGCAACGGCCGGCTCAATCTGAAGGCCGGCAAGTTCGGCGCCTTCGTCGGCTGCTCGAACTATCCGGAATGTCGCTACACTCGTCAGCTCGCCGCCGACGGCGAGGCCAGCGCCGACCGCTCGCTCGGCCAGGATCCCGACACCAGCTTCGACGTCTGGGTCAAGGCCGGCCGCTTCGGCCCGTACATTCAGCTCGGCGAGCAGAAGGACTATGCGGAAGGCGAGAAGCCAAAGCGCGCCGGCATCCCGAAGGGCACCTCGCCCGGCGATGTCGAGCTTGAGCAAGCGTTGAAACTGCTGTCGCTGCCGCGCGAGATCGGCAAGCATCCGGAGACCGGTCAGCCGATCACGGCCGGCCTCGGCCGCTTCGGGCCGTTCGTGAAGCACGAGAAAACCTATGCCAGCTTAGAGGCCGGCGACGAGGTCTTTGACATCGGCCTCAATCGCGCCGTCACGCTGATTGCCGAGAAGGTTGCCAAGGGCCCGAGTCGCCGTTTCGGCGCCGACCCGGGCAAGGCGATCGGCGATCACCCGACGCTCGGCACTGTCACGGTGAAGGGCGGCCGCTATGGTCCCTACGTCACCGCGGGCGGCGTCAATGCCACGATTCCCGCCGAGTTCGAAAAGGATGCGATCACGCTGGCGCAGGCGATCGCGCTGATCGACGAACGCGCAGCCAAGGGCGGCGGCAAGCCCAAGCGCACCACCAAGACCACGAAGACGGCAAAGAAGGCGAAGACGGCCAAAACCGCCGATGGCGAGGACGCCGCGCCGAAAACCAAGAAACCGGCCGCGAAGAAAGCCGCGGCCAAGACCAAATCAGAATCCACCAGCAAGGCGCGCGCAGCCGTGTCGTCGACGGCCAAGACGTCGCCGACCAGGGCCTCCGTCGCCAAAGCTCCGGCCAAGAAGAGTGCCGGCACGACTTAGAGGTTAAGTGAAACGCAAGCATGACCATGGCTTTCCCGACCGGAACGCCATCGTCGCCTTCATCAAGGCAAATCACGGAAAGGTCGGGACCCGCGAGATCGCGCGCGAGTTCGGCCTGAAGAACGCCGATCGCGCCGAGCTCAAGCGCATGCTGCGCGAGCTCGCCGACGACGGTGTCGTCAAGAAAAAGCGCCACACAATTTCAGAGCCCGACAGCCTGCCGCCGACGCTGGTCGCCGACATCACCGGCCGCGACGCTGACGGCGAGCTGATGGCCTCCCCCACCGAATGGGACGAGGTCGAAAGCGGCGAGCCGCCAAAAATCCTCATCGCAATGCCGCGCCGGCCGAGGCCTGGCACCGCGGCCGGCGTTGGCGATCGTGCGCTGCTGCGCGTCGAGCGCTCGGATGAGACCGAAGGTCCGGCCTATCGCGGCCACATCATCAAGGTCTTCGACAAGGCCAAGAGCCGCATCCTCGGCGTCTTCCGCAGCCTGCCCGAAGGCGGCGGACGGCTCGTGCCCGTCGATAAGAAGTCTGCCGACCGCGAGCTGAACATCGCCACCACCGACACGCAGGGCGCGCAGGACGGTGACCTCGTCAGCGTCGACATCGTCCGCTCGCGCGGCTTTGGCCTCGCCTCCGGCCGCGTCAAGGAGAAGCTCGGCTCGGTCAAGTCGGAGAAGGCGATCAGCCTGATCGCGATCTATTCTCACGACATCCCGCTGCAATTCCGCCCCGCGGCAGAGCGTGAAGCCGAAGCGGCAGAGCCGGCGAACCTGAAGGGGCGCGAGGACTGGCGCGACGTGCCGCTCGTCACCATCGATCCGCCGGATGCCAAGGATCACGACGACGCGGTACATGCGCAGCCCGATCCTGATCCGAACAACAAGGGCGGCTTCGTCGTCGATGTCGCCATCGCGGACGTGAGCTTCTACGTCCAGCCGGGCACCGCGCTCGACCGCGACGCGCTCGACCGCGGCAATTCCGTCTATTTCCCCGACCGCGTCGTGCCGATGCTGCCGGAGCGCATCTCCAACAATCTCTGCTCGCTGGTGCCGGGCGAGCCGCGCGGCGCGCTCGCGGTGCGGATGGTGATCGGGCCGGACGGGCGCAAGCGCTCGCACACCTTCCATCGCATCCTGATGCGCTCGGCGGCCAAGCTAAACTATGCACAGGCGCAAGCCGCGATCGACGGCCGACCGGACGACACCACCGGCCCCCTGCTCGACCCGATTCTCAAGCCGCTTTATGCCGCCTATGCCTGCGTCAAGCGCGCCCGCGACGAGCGCGATCCGCTCAATCTCGATCTGCCCGAGCGCAAGATCCTGCTGAAGAGCGACGGCACGGTCGATCGTGTCATCGTGCCGGAGCGCCTGGATGCGCACAAGCTGATCGAGGAGTTCATGATCCTCGCCAATGTCGCGGCGGCGGAAATGCTCGAGAAGAAGTCGCTGCCGCTGATCTACCGCGTGCATGACGAGCCGACACTGGAGAAGGTCCACGCGCTCCAGGAGTTTTTGGAGACGCTGGACGTGCCGTTTGCGAAGGGCGGCACGCTGCGTCCCGCTTTGTTCAACCGCGTGCTGGCGCAGCTCGAAGGCCACGACCATTTTCCGCTGGTGAGCGAAGTCGTGCTGCGCGCCCAGGCGCAAGCCGAATATTCAGCCGAGAATTACGGTCATTTCGGCCTGAACCTGCGCCGCTACGCGCATTTCACCTCCCCGATCCGCCGCTATGCTGACTTGGTCGTGCACCGCGCGCTGGTCCGCGCGCTCGGCCTTGGTGAAGGCGCGCTGCCCGACAGCGAAACGCCGGAAAGTCTCGGCGAGGTCGCGGCCCATATCTCGGTGACCGAGCGGCGCGCGATGAAGGCGGAGCGCGAAACCGTCGACCGCCTGATCGCGCATCATCTCGCCGACCGCATCGGCGCGAGCTTCCAGGGCCGCGTCTCCGGCGTCACGCGCGCCGGCCTGTTCGTCAAGCTCGCCGAGACCGGCGCCGACGGACTGATCCCGATCCGATCCCTCGGCACGGAATATTTCAACTATGACGAGGGCCGCCACGCCCTGGTCGGTACGCGCAGCGGCACCATGCATCAGCTGGGTGACGTGGTCGACGTCCGTCTGATAGAAGCAGCACCGATCGCAGGTGCGCTGCGCTTCGAGCTGCTGTCGTCGTCTGGCGAGACCGCGCCGCGCAACCGCCGGCAATCTGGTCCGCAACGCCGCCCCTCGTTCAAGGCGCATCCCGGGCGCAGCCCGAAGAAGCGCAAGCCGGAGAAGCAGAAGAAATCCGGCAAAGCGAAGAAGGGGAAGAGCAAGGGCGAAAAGGGCAAGGCGTGGTAGCGATGAACACGGTCCCAAAAATCTGGACGCGCGAGACCGGCCTCGTTGAGAAGCGCGACGTCTGGGCTGCGATGAAGCGCGGCTTTGGCGGACGCTGCCCGCGCTGCGGCAAAGGCAAGCTGTTCCGCGCCTTCCTGAAGACCGCTGACAATTGCTCGGTCTGCGGTCTCGACTTCACGCCGCATCGTGCCGACGACCTGCCCGCCTATCTCGTGATCGTCATCGTCGGCCATATCGTGGTGCCGAGCATCCTCTGGATCGAGACCAATTACACGACGCCAATCTGGCTCAGCTTTGCCGCCTATTTGCCCTTCACTTTCGTCGCCTCGCTGGCGCTGTTGCAGCCGGTCAAGGGCGCCGTGGTCGGATTGCAATGGGCTCTGCGCATGCACGGCTTTGACGACAATCCTCCGGATGGTATTCCGCCGGTGTAGGCAAAATAGACAAAAGCAGTTTGGGTGAGGAAATGACGGATATCGCGCAGGCGGAGAAGGCAAAGGTCCACGAAGGCAAGGAAGCCGACCACCACCCTTACTTTCGGCCCAAGGATGCCGCGACGCTGATCCTGGTCGATCGCAGCGGCACCGTTCCGAAAGTTCTGGTCGGCAAGCGCCACGATAAGGTGGTGTTCATGCCCGGAAAGTTCGTCTTCCCCGGCGGGCGCGTCGACAAGGCCGACTACCGCGTGCCCTGTGCTGCACCCATCACCGCCGAGCTGGAAGCCAATCTCGCCAAGGGCAGCCCGAAGACACCGGCCTCGCGCGCGAAGTCGCTGGCCATTGCCGCGATCCGCGAGGCCTGCGAGGAGACCGGCCTCTGCCTCGGGCGCAAGGCGCAGGATAAAACTGAAGGCAAGGCGCCCAAGCTCGACGGCGCCTGGACGCCGTTTGCGGAGGCCGGCCTGTTGCCTGACCCGTCCAGCCTGTTCCTGATCGCGCGCGCCATCACCCCGCCCGGCCGCGTCAAGCGGTTCGACACGCGTTTCTTCACGGCGGATGCCTCCGCGATCACTCATCGCGTCGAGGGCGTGATCCATGCGGACGCGGAGCTGGTCGAGCTGGTCTGGGTCGAGCTCGGCTCAAAGCCGCTCGCCGATTTGCATCCGATGACGCGCAACGTGCTCAACGAGCTCGACATGCGCCTTGCCACCGGTCCGCTCCGCCACGATGCGCCGGTGCCGTTCTTCCATTTCTACGGCGGCAAGATGCACAAGGATATCTTGAGCTGATCGTCATTCCGGGGCGCGCCTCTTGGCGCGAGCCCGGAATGACGGGATTGTGCTGAGAGCGTCGCGAAAAACAAAATAATCTTCCCGCCTCAGCGGATGGCGGAGTTCCTACTCATGCCTATGTCTTTCCGAGCGACACCCAGAACGGACACGGGGCAATGGCACAACGGCAACTCAAGCTTGGCGCGTTCATGCGCCCGATCAGCATCCACACCGGCGCCTGGCGCTATCCGGGGGCCTGGCCGGACGCCAATTTCAACTTCGGCCATATCAAGCAGCTGATCCAAAAGCTCGAGGCCGGCAAGTTCGACGCCTTCTTCATGGCCGATCACCTCGCCGTGCTGAACATGCCGATCAGTGCGCTCAAACGTAGCCACACGGTGACGTCGTTCGAGCCGTTCACGCTGTTGTCGGCGCTCTCGGCCGTCACCGAACGGATCGGCCTGATCGCGACGGGCTCGACCACGTTCGACGAGCCCTATCACGTGGCGCGGCGCTTTGCCTCGCTCGACCATCTCAGCGGCGGGCGTGCCGGCTGGAATATCGTCACCACCTCGAATCCGGACGCCGCGCTGAATTTCGGCCTCGACGACCACATGGAGCACGCCGAGCGCTACAAGCGCGCCCGCGAGTTCTATGACGTTGTCACGGGCCTCTGGGACTCCTTCGCCGACGACGCCTTCGTCCGCGATGTCGAAGAAGGCCTGTTCGTCGAGCCGTCCAAGATGCATGTGCTCGATCACAACGGCAAATATCTCAAGGTCCGCGGTCCCCTCAACATCGCCCGCCCCGTGCAGGGCTGGCCGGTGATCGTGCAGGCCGGCGCCTCCGAAGACGGCAGGCAGCTCGCGGCCGAGACCGCGGAAGCCGTGTTCACCGGCGGCGGCAGCCTCGCCGACGGCCAGAAGCTTTATGCCGACATCAAGGGCCGCATGGAGAAGGTCGGCCGCGATCCCGAGCACCTGAAGATCCTGCCCGGCGCGTTTGTCGTGGTCGGCGACAGCGTCGACGAGGCCAAGGAGAAACGCGCTTTACTCGACAGCCGTGTGCATTACGACAGCGCGATCGCCTCGCTCTCGGTCATTCTCGGCACGGATGCCTCCGGCTTCGATCCCGACGGGCCGCTGCCCGAAATCCCCGAGACCAATGCCAGCAAGAGCGGCCGGCAGCGCATGGTCGATGTTGCCGCTCGCGACAAGCTCACGGTGCGCCAGCTCGCCCAGCGCGTCGGCGGCTATGGCGGATTAGCCTTCGTCGGCACCGCAAAAACCATCGCCGACCAGATGGAGGAATGGTTGGTCGGGCGCGGCTCCGACGGCTTCAACATCATGTTCCCGTTCGTCCCCGCAGGCCTCGACGATTTCGTCGACAAGGTGGTCCCGGAGCTCCAGCGCCGCGGGATTTTCCGCAAAGAGTATGAAGGCGCCACGTTGCGGGAGAATCTGGGCCTGCCGCGGCCGAAAAACCGGTTCTTCGAGGGGTAATATTTTTGACGCCCAAGCTGACCGAACCAATGAAACGTTTTCAGTAGTGATATCGACATTGGGCGATGACGAGCTGCTGCCCGTCATCCTTGCCCTGAAGGCGGTACACCAGCCGATGTTCGCCCGTAACGCGGCGAGACCACCAACCGCGCAAATCATGTTTAAGGGGCTCCGGTTTCCCGATCCCCCTAAACGGGTCTCTTTTGATGTCCTTGATCAAATCGTTGATGGCCGTGAGGATTTTTTCGTCCTCTTTTTGCCGTTGAAGGTAGTCTTGCCAGGCAATCTCGGTCCAAGCGATCAACATGTCGCCTAGCCAGTCGAGCCGGGCTCAATCAATTCATGCTCGACGAGCCTACCTTCATCGGCTTCCTTGATGGAGCGCAGAAGGCGCGCGGCGTTGGCCGGGCTCTTCAGAAGATGAACCGTCTCCACAAGGCCCTCGTACTCTTCCTCCGAGAGCATCACCACGCTACGGGCGTTCTGGCGCGTTACAACGAGCGGGGCGCGATCGTCGCAGACCTGGTCCATGTAGGCCGCGAGGTTGCTCCGTAGCTCCGTGTAAGAAACGTTTGCCATGGCAATTCGTCCTGGTCTTTCCGTACAGACAACTGTACATATCATTGTACGGAAACCCGTACAATGGTGACCGATAGACCAGGCGTCTGTTACGGCTCTTTTTGAAGCCTGATTGGGCCGATTTGAGTAGTTTTGCGGCCCTAAAACCTTGACATCAAGCCGTTTCTGGCTAGGTTGCCGGCCAACGCGGGCCGTTTGGCCGGCTCCAGATTCCCTTCATTTCAGAGGTCCTGAACATGGCCAAAGCGGTCACCATCAAGGTCAAGCTCGTGTCCTCCGCTGACACCGGCTTCTACTACGTCGCCAAGAAGAATTCGCGCACCATGACCGACAAGCTGGTCAAGAAGAAGTACGACCCGGTCGCGCGCAAGCACGTCGAATTCCGCGAATCCAAGATCAAGTAAGATCGCGGGACGTTGAAGACTTTTGCGGGGCCTCACGGCCCCGTTTTTATTTTGCCCCCCTCGTGTCCCGGACGCGGTGCAGCGTGCAACGCTGGGCCGCAGAGCCGGGACCCAGAATGAATGCAACACAGTACGATGCGGAGACATTGGCCCCGGATCAGCAGCGCACCGTCGAAGTGACGCTGCGCTGCGTCCGGGGCACGAGAGCTGAGCCAGGCGTGCTCGTAGAATTGTCGCGTCCGCTATGCGCGCAGAAGACGACGATGAAGCCGAATGGCTCCATGTCAGCCTCGGGCCATAGATCGGGATAGGGGGGAGCCTTGCGGCTCCACCCCTCCCACACCACCGTACGTACGGGTCCGTATACGGCGGTTCGAGAAGTTACGCTAACGCGCTTCGATCAAGGACAGGAACCCGAGCGATTTGAAGTGGGCATTGGAGAGTCCAACAGAGAGGGCTTTGCTCCGGGCGAGGTGCCAGGGTCCACGGCCGCTACCGGCCATGTTGCGCAATTCCCCCGAGACTCCCAGCGCGATGAGTGCTGCTCGACGACGTCCTGGTGTTTTCCATTGGCGCCAAAGAGCGGCCCGCAATCGCAAGCGGACCCAACGAGTGAGGGCGATCAACACCTCGGGCGTTTCGCAGAAGCCGAAATAGCCACGCCAGCCCCGCATATACTTGGCCAGTTCCTCCATTGTCGTCTTGATGCTGACGCCCTTGGCCCTTCGCGTAGTATCTCGGATTCGCTGCTTGAACCGTTCCAGCGATTTCGGCGCGATCGTGCGCTTGATGCATGGACCAGCCGTGAAGCTGAACCCGAGGAACTTTCGTTCCTGCGGTCGTGCCACCGCACTCTTCGCCTCATTCACCTTGAGCTTGAGCTTTTGTGTGCTCTCCATCACCCGCTGACCCGCGCGTTCGCTGCGAACGTAGATGTTGCAGTCGTCCGCATAACGGACAAAGCGGTGTCCCCGGTGCTCCAGTTCGCGGTCGAGTTCGTCGAGTACGAGGTTACTTAGCAGTGGCGAAAGCGGTCCTCCTTGCGGAGTTCCTTCCACGCTGGGGCTGACCAGTCCGTTCTCCATCACCCCGGCATTCAGGAATGCCCGGATGAGCTTCAACAGCCGCTTGTCCCCGACGCGCTTGGCGATCTGGCCCATCAGTTTGTCGTGATTGACTCGATCAAAGAACTTTTCCAAATCGAGATCGATCACCCATCCGTAGCCTTGCGCGATGTACTGCTGCGCTTGAGCCACGGCGTGATGAGCCGACCGACGCGGTCGGAACCCATAGCTGTATTGGGAGAACGTCGGATTCCATTGCCGCTGCAGAACCTGCATCACCGCTTGCTGGACAAAGCGGTCCAGCACGGTTGGGATGCCAAGCTTTCGCATCCCTCCGCCATCCGGCTTCGGGATTTCCACCCGTCTCACCGGTTTCGGTTCGTAGGTCCTGTTCAGCAATTGCTCCCGAATGACCGGCCAGTGCTGCTTCAGGTAGTCACCGAGTTTATCAACGGTCATCCCATCGACGCCGGCGCTGCCCTTGTTGCTCCTCACTTGCCGCAATGCTTCCTTCAGGTTCTTTCGCTCACATACCTCCTCCATGATCCGACGCGTGTCGGCTGGGCGTTCGGGCTCATTCGCCACCGAGAGCGATTCGATGTCTCCCCCTCCCGCCTGCCGGGCTTCACCCGTCGGCGCCGATGAGAAGTCCAGTCTCAACTGGATGTTCAGCCGCTTGTCGCTCTCGAGATTCATGTCCTACTTGCCTCTCCTCTCGTTCGGGCCTTCAGCCATCGTTCCCGGCTCAGCCTATCTGTTGCCTCCACCTTTCGGCGACGGAGTGCCTCACTAGCCTTGCCGACGACATGACCTAATACGCCCTCTGCTGACTTCTGCCCCGCGGTCAGGATGCCTCGCGGCATTCTCAGTCGCCGAAGCGACACAGAGCAGATCTCCTGGGGTAAGTTCAGTTACTTTCCGTGCACAGGTCGCCGGATCTACGCTTCGCATCCTTGATGGATATGGACTTCGCGGTAAGTGGCCCGCTCGTCCGACGCTCGCGCCTTGTATCCGGTTCTTGTCCATCGACTCGCACGTTTGCTCTACGCTTCCTTCAGACCTCGCCTCGCGGCGATAGCCCTTGCGTTGTCACTAACCCTTCACCTCCATCAGGTTGGGTAGAGGACTTTCACCTCCAAGTTACTGAACATGCCCAGCACACCACTAAATCGCTGCGCGATAGCCCGCTGAAGCGGGGGGCTTAGCCGAGGGTGCGGTAACCTATGAGCGGTGGAAGAATTACCGGATCGAGGGGCCTGGCCGCTATCAGACCATGACGCTGTCGACCCGCGAGTTCATCCGACGCTTCCTGATGCACGTGCTGCCCGGGGGCTTCCACCGCATCCGGCACTACGGACTGCTGGCCAGTGGCAGCCGCGCCGCCAACATCGCGCGGGCGCGCGAACTGCTCGCCGTGCCGATCCGCTCCGAACAGCAAAATGCCTCAGAGGCCCCAGCGGCCGACGAACCCCGCATGCTGCCACGACCGTGCCCCTGCTGCGGCGGACGCATGTTCGTCATCGAGACCTTCGCGCGCGGCAGCGAGCCAAAGCACCGACCCACGCCCACGCCGGCCGCGATCAGGATCGACACCTCATGATGCTGTCATCGCTGATCCAGCACCGCACCGAAGCGCACCATTTTGGCCGGCTCTCGCCCGGCAGCACATCCACTTGCGCCGATCAGCAAGACTGGCCCGTGATCGCGCCGCAAATCCTGTCGAGCAACCTGCGATCCGCTCGCTCGCGCCAGCACGCACGCCCAAGATTCGAGCTAAAGCGATCCGATCGCCACCATCAGCTCAACTTCCGCAACACTCACGCCGAAGCCAAATCCCCATAGCACCCGCTGCACAGTCGGTGCCCCACATCCCGCGATTTCGTGCCTTGGCGCTTTTCGGGCGCCGGCTGTCCGAGCGTGGGGATGGTCTCGGCATGCCGGCATCCGAAAACCTGCACAACAACGGACATGGCTGCGAACAGCGGTCGGACCGCCAATTGAGGCCACCTACCGCCGTACTTCGAAGTACGTTTTGCTTCCTCGTTCAAACCCTGCTTCTTCGTAGAAGCGTAGGGTGGTCTCACGCTTCGAACCCGTCGCCAAGTGGACTTTGTAGCAATCGGCCTGCGATGCAAGATCGAGCGCATGAGCAAGAACCCGTCGCCCGAGCCCTAGTCTACGATGATCGGCGTGCGTGACTACATTCTCGATCACCCCATATGATCTACCGCCCCGAGACAGATTAGGCACAATTGCGAGCGTACACGAAGATAGAAGCTGCTCAGCTGCTTGCGCCACGATCACAGTCATGAAGCTCGATGTAAGCAAATTGGACCAGACGCGCGCAGCAATAGCTGGCGCCAGTTGAGCTTCGTGCGGATGAAGATGTCGGTAAAGATTCAGGACCTCGGGCAGATCGTGTTCTGTTGCGCGACGGATAATGGCTTCTTTCATGTGCTGATCCCTTGGATCGATACGAATAGCGCATTCATGCGGCAGAGAATACCTGAGGCGCGAACGCGCGGATCACCGACTTGTGCAAAGGGTCAGAAGGCGACTTCCACCGAGCGGGACGTTGAAGGACTTTGACGGGGCCTCACGGCCCCGTTTTTATTTTGCCCCCTTTCGTGTCCCGGACGCGGTGCAGCGTGCAACGCTGCGCCGCAGAGCCGGGACCCAGGATGCAACACAGTACGAATACGGAGACATGGGCCCCGGCTCTGCAGCGCACCGTCGAAGTGACGCTGCGCTACGTCCGGGGCACGAGAGCTGAGCCAGGCGTGCTCGTAGAATTGTCGCGCCCACTATGCGCGCAGAAGACGACGATGAAGCCAAATGGCTCGATGTCAGCCTTGGGGCACAGAAGCAGACATCGCGACGGCTTTAAGCGCGCGGTCGGCGTTCTCTTGGCCGCCATATCGATGGCGAGTCATTGGCAGATATCGTTTCAACCCTCGGTTGCTCAATTCGGAATGTATGGTACCGTGCACTTACCGGAACGGCATTTCCGTCCCGGATTTGGGAAGGACATGGTCATGAGATTGACGCCAAGCTTTGTCGTGCCCTCAGCCGTCGCTGTCTTGTCAACTGCCTTGCTGTGCGGCCCGGCAGCGTCACAAATCACACCAGGCTCCGCCGCCCCGCTTCCCCCCGTCACAGTCGACGCGCCGAAGCAGGCGGCAAGGCCACATCGGGCGGAGCGCGCGGCAAACACAACGGCATCGCGCCGGACTGCGTCAACCGCTCAAACGTCGTCGTCAGCCACACGGACGCATTCGCCTGCACCAGATTCAGTATTAGGGAGGATTGGCAGGCTGGAGAAAGTCGCCAGCAATTGCAACGGTGGCTGTGAATCAAGCCTCCCACACGGCAAAGATCCTTGGGTTGGATGCAGCGAGTCAGGGGGCGGACAAACAAATGCACCTTTCTCGCCAACATGCAGAGACAACCTCACCTACAAATCCTACGTGGATTGCGTCGAGACGAAGGTGTTCTTGGGCGACTACCGAAATAGAGCCTACTGGATTTGCAGCAGCCTGTCCGCCGGCAACAAGTTTCAGGTCGCCGAACTCAAGCGGCCAAAACGCCCGCGCTAAAGCATGATCCGGAAAAGTGCGCAGCGGTTTTCCGAAAAGATCATGCTCAAACAATAGCCTAAAGCGCGATGATGATTCATCCTCATCTCATTGCGCTTTAGTCCGTACCTCCCGCCGGCTCGCTGTCCCAGTTGAACTTGGGCCCTGATGTCGGCCCACGCTTGCCGCTGGTAGCCGAACCTCGCCGGCCGGCTGCTGCGCAAGCACGTCGAATTCCGCGAATCCAAAATCCAGTAAGATCGCGGGATACGCTACGGACTTTGGCGGGGCCGTATGGGCCCTGTTTTTATTTTGCCGATCTATCTCCGTCATCCTGAGGTGCGAGCCACGCGGCGCAGCGCGCCGTGTGGGGAGCCTCGAAGGATGAGCAGCCCCAGCACCCCATTGCCCCTTACTTCTTCGGTCTAGGCGCTCCCGCGCGCCGTCGCGCAAACTGGCTCACCGATTTCCAATCCGAGCGAACAAGAGCTTCCTTCTTTGCCCGGCTCCAGCCCTTGAGTTGCCGCTCGGCAGCGATGCCATCGGTGATCCGATCGAAATACTCGGACCACACCAGGACGACCGGTCGCCGCGAAAAAGTGTATCCCGGATAAGCTCCGGCATTGTGCTCGCCGACTCGCTTGGACACGTCTTCGCCGGTGGCGCTTCCGATATAGAAGGAGCCGTCCGCGCACTTCAGCATGTAGACATAGACGCCCACAACATCATCCTTCGAGGCTCGCCGCGCGGTGCTGCGCGCCACACGGCTCGCACCTCAGGATGACGGCCGAGCTTGGGTTGTTAGTTATTTACATTGAAACTTATGATTGCTCGGTCAAATCCGCTTCGATTTGAGCGGCGTGCCAGGCGCCGCTCTCCATCCCGTCATCCTGAGGTGCGAGGCCAGCGGTGCAGAGCACCGCTGGGCGAGCCTCGAAGGATGAACGGCCACGATGCAGCTGGGCCGTCGCCCTTCGAGGGCCGCTGAAGAGGCGGCCACCTCAGGGGCCCGCGCTGTCCGACTACACGCAACAGCCTAGCGACGGCGGAACAGACTGAATTGAAACGATTGCTCAGCCCCCCAAGGCGTCGCGTGAGCATGCCGACGCGTATCAGTAAGCTGAAAAGCACGACCGAGGGTCTGGCCAAGACCCGCAGGATCGTACCGTTGTACGGGTAGGCCGCTGCATCGTTCTGGCCCATCGAGCGCGAAAGTCGCGATGATAGCGTACCCTCCTACTTTCAAGGCTCGCTCAAGGCGCCCGACATATGCAGCGCGGTCGCGGTCGTCGGTCAGGAAGTGGAACGCCGCTCGATCATGCCAAATATCGTATGCCTTTGGCGGCTCCCATACTGTGACGTCCGCGACAATCCAATGAACCCGCGCAGCACGGGCTCCAAGGCGGACTTTAGCTGTCTCAAGCGCAGCCCCGGATAGGTCGAGAACGGTTACGTCGCCGAACCCCCGATCAACGAGATTGTCCACCAGACGCGAAGCGCCCCCACCCACATCGATGATGGCCGAAGCAGGCGTCGCGCCGATATGCTCAATCAACTCAAGCGAAGGAGCGGGATACTCCTGAAACCAACTTACTTCGTTCTCGCCCTTTTTGGTGTAGACGCCCTCCCAATGGGCTTGACGGCTGTCACTCTGCATCGCGGCTTCCTCCAACCGGGTCCGAGACAAGTCAGAAAATGGTCATCCCTCCCATCCTCGACAATAAGCACACATCGATGCCGTCCGTCTTCGTTCCGAGCGCTCTGCTGCGTGAGGCCCGGCGACAGAGGTGATAATTACCAGGACACGCCCCGGCTACGCTGCCCGCAGTACCGGCGGCCGCATCAGCGCAAAGGCGACCTGGATGATGCCGCCGGCGAGCCCGAGCGCAACGCCGATTCGCCACGCCATGGTGTAAGAGCCGAGCGAGTCGTAGATCACCCCGCCGCCGTAGGCGCCGAGGAAGCTGCCGATCTGGTGGCTCATGAAGGCAAGACCCTGGATCATGGCCTGCCAGCGCAGCCCGAACATTTCGGCGACAGCGCCCGCCACCAGCGGGCCGACCCCCATCCACAGGAAGCCCATGATCGCGCCGAACAGCAGTGTCGAGGCAGGCGTGGCCGGCAGCATGAAGTACCAGGCGAGCGCGAGCGAGCGGAGGATGTAGATCCCGCCGAGCAGCGCGAGCTTGTTCCAGCGCTGGCCGGCCCAACCGAAGAACAGCGAGCCCAGCACATTGAAGCCGCCGATCATACCGAGCGTCTGCGCGCTCAGCATCGGGTCGAGGCCGCAGATGGCAAGGTAGGACGGCAAATGCGTCGTCAGGAACACGAGCTGCATGCCGCAGACGAGATAGGCACAGGTCATCACCACGAACGACGCGTTGCCGAATGCGGTCCGCGCCGCAATCATGGCCGTGGCATCGCCGATGTCGTCGGCCGCGGGCTTCGGCAGCGGAATCATGTCGACACGGCCGGCGTACCAGGCGGCGGGGATCATCAGCACCGACATCACCACGAAGCCGGCGAGCCCGATGCGCCAGCCAAAGCCCTCGTTGAGCATCTGCCCGAGCGGCGCCGACAGCAGCGCGCCGAGCGAGCCGGCGCCGGAGACGATGCCGAGCACGGTCGAACGCACTGTTTCGGGTACCGCGCGCGCCGCCACCGACATCGCGATCGCGGCCGCTGTGCAGGCCAGCGAGGTGCCGATCAGCACACCGCCGCCGATCATGATGCCGACGAGGCCATTCGCGGTCGCCATCAGGATGAGGCCCGCGATGTACATCAGCGCGCCGACGATCATGATCGGGCGGAAGCCGTGCCGCACGGTCAGCGCACCGGCGAGCGGCTGGAGAAAGCCCCAGGCGAGATTCTGCACGGCCAGCGCCAGCGTGAAATCCGACACCGAGATATGAATGTCATGCGTCAGCGGCTGCAGGAAGATCCCGAGGCTCTGCCGCAACCCCATGCTCAGCGTGAGCATGATCGAGGCGCCGATCAGAATGGGAAGCGTCGGACGCAGGATCTGCAACAGGGGCATTGTTATTCTTCTCCCTAGTCAGCGCGGCGCGATAGCCGTCGTCTGCGATTCCCGCAGATTTTAGTTACACAGACCTGTGTACTTAGGCTATAGAAGGGATGCACTGTCAAGCGAAGAGGACGTTCGCCGCCGCATGGCTCCCCCGCCCACCCCACAGACGATGAAGGAGCGGATCCTCGAGACCGCCGACAAGCTGTTCTATCTGCAAGGCATCCGCGCCATCGGCGTCGACACCATCGCGGCCGAGGTCGGCATCTCCAAGCGCACGCTCTACAACCACTTCCCGTCCAAGGACGCGCTGATCGCGGCCTATCTGGCGCGCCGCTTCGTGCAGCCGCGGCCGTCCGACAAGCCGCCGGCCGAGCAGATCCTCGCCACCTTCGATTCGCTGGAGCGGCGGTTTGCAGCCAAGGATTTTCGCGGCTGCCCGTTCGTGAATGCGGTGGCCGAGCTCGGGCCCGCGGACCGCGCGGTTAAGAAGATCGCGATCGCCTTCAAGGAGAGCCGCCGCGTCTGGTTTCGCGACCGCCTGAATGAGCTCGGAGTTGCCGAGGCGGATGCGCTCGCAACGCAGCTCGTGCTGCTGGTCGACGGCTCCATCGCGCAGGACCTTGTACGCGACGATCCCGCGATGGCGCGTGCGGCGAAGGAAGCGGCAAAGGTGCTGCTGCGGAATGCGGGCGTGGATGTGGGGGATGATGTGGTGAAGCCGGCGGTGAAACGAGGCAAGCGCGCGCCGCACTAACCGCTGTCGTCCCGGACAAGCGAAGCGGAGCGCAGATCCGGGACCCATAGCCACAGGGAGTAATTTGACGAAGACTCGTGGTTACCTGCTCGCACCACAACCCCTCCCTGGGGTTATGGATCCCGGCCTCCGCCGGGACGACAGTTGAGGATGTAGCGACAGCAGTCGTCCCACTACCCGACGATGACAAAATGCCCCTGTTTTGCCCGACGAGTCAAAGGGCTTTGCGGCCCGCGTAAGCCGTTGATCTCGCTAGCATCGGCTACTGTGCATGGGGTTGTTTTCGAGATTTTTGTGCTGGCCAGCCTCACGCCGCCTGCGACACCACGCGATTGCGCCCGTCGTGCTTGGCGCGATACAGCGCGGTGTCGGCGCGCTTGAGGACGTCGGCAACGGGCTCGCCCTTCTGCTCCAGCGTGGTCAGGCCGATCGAGATCGTGACCTCGATCCGCTTGGTGCCCTTGTGGACGGCAAAGGGCTCGCCCGCGATCGAGCGGCGCAGGCGCTCGGCGACCATGCCGGCGACGTGGAGGTCGGTCTCCGGCATCACGATGACGAACTCCTCGCCGCCGTAGCGGCAGGCGAGATCGATGCCACGGATCGACTTGCGCACGCGCACGGCGAATTCGCGCAACACGTCGTCGCCGGCGTCATGGCCGTAATTGTCGTTGATCGACTTGAAATAATCGATGTCCAGGATCATCAGCGCCAGCGGCTTGCCGCGAGTCGATGCCTGCTCGGCGAGCGTCGCCAGATGGCTCTCCATGTAGCGGCGGTTATGCAGGCCGGTGAGCGCGTCGGTGATCGCCATCTCGATCGAGTTCTGCACGTTGTCGCGCAGATGATCGGTGTAGCGGCGGCGGCGGATCTGCGTGCGTGCGCGCGCCAAAAGCTCGTTCTTGTCGATCGGACGCAGCAGATAATCGTTGACGCCGATCTCGAGCCCGCGGAGCAGCCTTGTGCTGTTCTCGGCTTCCGCGATCGCGAGGATCGGCACGTGCCGCGTGCGCTCCAGCGAGCGCGCCTGGCTGCACAGCCGCAGGCCGTCGAAATTGTTGAGGTCGAGCGAGACGATCAGCAGGTCGTAATTGCCTTCGGCCGCGTGGAACAGTGCCTCCGTCGGGTTGGGCTCGACATCGACGGTGTGTTCGGCGGCGAGCAGTGCCGACAGCCGCTCATAGGACGACTGGCGGTCGTCGACCAACAGGATGCGCCCGCCCTTGCCGGTGTCGGCCACCGCGGTGCGCTCGGGCGCCTGCATGCCGATCTCGAGCGAGGTGATGGCGCGCATGCGCAACTCGTCCGTCATCATCTTCAGCCGCGTCAGCGAGCGCACCCGCGCAATCAGCACGACGTCGGAGACGGGTTTGGTCAGGAAATCGTCGGCGCCGGCCTCCAGCCCGCGATTGCGGTCGGCGGGGCTGTCGAGCGCCGTCACCATCACGACGGGGATGTGGTGGGTCGCGGGATCGGTCTTCAGGCGGCGGCAGACCTCGAAACCATCGATGTCCGGCATCATGACGTCGAGCAGGATGATGTCGCATTCGGCGCGGGCGCAGATTGCGAGCGCCTCGGTGCCGTTCGACGCGGTCATCACGTCGAAATATTCGGCGGAGAGACGGGCTTCGAGCAGTTTGACGTTGGCAGGGACGTCATCGACAACCAGGATACGCGCGGACACTGAAACTCACTCCCTACCCGATGAAACGCCGGACCGTCTCGATGAACTTGCCGACCGAGATCGGCTTGGACAAATAGGCTTCGCAGCCGCCTTCGCGGATGCGCTCTTCATCGCCCTTCATCGCGAAGGCCGTGACCGCGACGATGGGAATGGCGCGCAGCTCCGGATCGTCCTTGATCCAGCGCGTCACCTCCAGGCCGGAGACCTGCGGCAATTGAATATCCATCAGCACGAGATCGGGCCGCATCTTGCGCACGAGGTCGAGTGCCTCGTAGCCGTTGCTGGTGCCCGTGGTCTGGTAGCCGTGCGCCTCCAACAGGTCGCGGAAGAGCTTCATGTTGAGCTCGTTGTCTTCCACGATCAGGACGGTCTTAGCCATCCTGTCCTCCCAATTGGCAAGGAGAGCAATACATGTGACGCCTCAGGCGCCGCTCGCCGGCGCTTCGAAAACTGGATTCAAACTAGCCTCAGATTCGCTCTAGTTTCGTTAAACCCGAGGGCCGACTTTCTGCGATGTGGTTTCCAGTTGCTTGTCTGGGGTCGCAAGACTTAGGCACGAGACTCGGGCATGATGATTCCAAAGTAGACACTGAAAGTTAACGGAAAGGCAAACCGACCCCTTGAAAAAGCCTGTTCACAACCCCCGCGAAGTCGCTGAAATCGTTGCGATTCAGGCGCTCTCTTTCGTCGCAGGCGAACCCGAGCGGCTGGGCCTGTTCCTGGCCGAGACAGGTGTCGGTCCGGAGACGCTGCGGAATGCCGCCTCCGACCCCAATTTTCTCGTCAGCGTGCTCGATTTCGTGTTGCGCGATGACGCGACCGTGAAGGCCTTCGCCAGTGCCTCGGAACTGCATCCGACCAATGTTGCCGCAGCGCGGCAGGTGCTGGGCGACGCGCTCGGCGACCGGACCTGGGAGCGCGACGTGCCGTGAACGCTCCCGATCCGGCCGGGCCCCGCTGCTTCTGCCGGGATTGTCTGGCCGATCTGGATGTGGGCGTACGGCGCTGTTCTGCCTGCGGTTCCCCTCGCCTCATCCGCCACCGCGCGCTGTCGGCGCTGACCATCGCCCATATTGATTGCGACGCCTTCTATGCGACGGTGGAAAAGCGCGACAATCCTGACATCGCCGACAAGCCCGTCATCATCGGCGGGGGCAAGCGCGGCGTGGTGTCAGCCGCCTGCTACATCGCGCGCACCTATGGCGTGCGCTCGGCGATGCCGATGTATAGGGCGTTGGAAGCCTGCCCGCATGCGGTCGTGATCCCGCCGGACATGGCGAAATATGTCCGGGTCGGCCGCGAGGTGCGCCAGGCCATGCAGGCGCTGTCGCCGCTGGTCGAGCCACTCTCGATCGACGAGGCTTTTCTCGATCTCTCCGGCACCGAACGGGCTCACGGCATGATCCCGGCAAAAGTGCTGGCCCGCTTTGCCCGCGACGTCGAGCGCGATATCGGCATCAGCGTCTCGGTCGGGCTGTCCTGCAACAAGTTCCTGGCGAAGATCGCCTCCGACCTCGACAAGCCGCGCGGCTTTGCCGCGCTCGATCAGGAGGAAGCGCGCGCGATGCTGGCGGAGAAGCCGGTCGGCTTCATTTTTGGCGTGGGGCCGGCGACCCAGGAGCGGCTGACGCAGCGTGGCTTCCGCATCATCGCCGATCTCCAGAAGGCCGATGAGATCGAGATGATGCGGCAGTTTCCGAGCGACGGCCGCAGGCTTTGGCGGCTCGCCCGCGGCATCGACGACCGCCGCGTCGAACCCGACCGCGGCGCCAAGACGATTTCCAGCGAAACCACCTTCGAGACCGACATCCGCGATTTCGCGACGCTGGAGCGGATTTTGTGGCGTCTGTGCGAGAAGACGTCGTCGCGGCTGAAGAGCAGCGAGCTTGCGGGCTCGACCGTCACGCTGAAGCTGAAGACCGCCGATTTCCGCCAACGCACGCGCTCGCAATCGATCGCGGCGCCCACGCAACTCGCCGCAAAAATCTTCGCGATCTGCCGCGAGATGCTGGCCAAGGAAATCGACGGCACCGCCTTCCGCCTGATGGGCGCCGGCGTCAGCGCACTGCGCACCGGCTCGGCCGACGACGACACCGACATGCTCGACCGCCGCGCCGCCCACGCCGAGCGCGCGATAGACGGCTTGCGCAAAAAATTCGGAAGCGCCGCGGTGATCCGAGGCATTGCCTATGAGGGGCCGGAGAAAGCGCAGGAGTGAGGGACGCGCCTAACGAAGCGCTGGCAGTTCTGCAAGAGATGTCCGGCGCGACGCGCACGTAGCCCACCTCAATCCGCGATCGCTACCGCCTCGATCTCGATCAGCCATTCCGGCGCCGCGAGCGCGGAGACGCCGACGAGGGTGCTGGCGGGCGGCTCCATGCCTTCGAAGAAGACGGAGCGGGCCTTGCCGATGACGGGGCGCAGCTCCGGCTTGTAGTTCACCACGAAGGTCGTGATCTTCACGATGTTGGCGTAGCTCGCGCCAGCCGCCTTCAGCGCCAGGCCGAGATTCTGCATCACCTGCGTGGTCTGCGCGGCGAGATCGCCTTCGCCGACGATCCGCCCCTCCTCGTCGACAGACACCTGGCCCGAGATGTAGATGGTGCGCGCGCCGGAGGCGGTGACGACGTGGGAATAGGCCGGATTGTGATGCAGGCCACTGGGGCGGAGATGATCGAGCTTGGGCATGGGGCTGGCTCCCGGAGATTTATGGTTGGGAGGGAGCCTAGCCGCAGTGCGCGCTGAGGGCCAGATGCCAGGATGCGCCGGTGGTGACCGCTTCCGAAAAGAACCAAGCCTCAATTACAGGGCTTGCTGTCCTTCGCGTCGAACTTGCCCATCGCGCCGGAGATGACGAAATCGTTGTAGTCGAGCACGAGCTGGCGGGAGACGCCGTTTTCATAGAGCTCGAAGGCCATCGCATAGACCGGCGTCTGCTCGCCCTCTTTCTGCTGCGCTTCGCGGTCGAAATAGCTGACGGTGACCGGCCAGCGCTTGAGCGATTTCATATGCTCGTCCGACGTTGACGGATCCGGCGAGGCGGTACGGTCGGCGGGGATCGGCTGGCCGATCACGGTCAGCGTGTTGTAGACCTTCTGGCCGTCGTCGGAGCCGTCATAGACGGACAGCTCCAGAAGCGACTTGCCGTCCTTGGCAGCGGCGATGATGCGCTGGATCTGCTCAGTCGGGAATACGATCTTGCCGTCGAGGGTGAAGGCCTTCGGCGCCGGCAGCTTCAGCTTGACGTTGATGTGGTCGCCGTCGCGCTCCGCCGAGCCGTCGACCCGGCCGGCGTCGGCTTCGTTCATTCGCGTCTCGATCTTGAAGCGGTAGCTCTTTCCGGCCGCGTCTTCCCAGGAATTGGAGCGGAGGTCGCTGAGCGTGACCTTGCCCTCGCCGCTGTCGAGCTCGGAGACCTGGCGGAATTCGGACGTGTAGCCCTCGCAAGAGCTGCCGGCGAAATTGTACAGGATACGGCCGCGCGCGCTGTTGACCGAGTTCGAGCGCGATTTCACGAGGCTCAAATCGTAGAGCGCCTGGTGCGCGAGGAACGGACCACTGGCTGCGTAAGCCCCGCCGCCTGCGCCGAAAGCGGCCGCCGCGAGCGCCATCACACCGAGCGAAGTCCGGAAAAGGTGCACCATGTCTGTCCCTTGGGAAGCGCAGATTCGACACTTTAATGACCGTTCCAATGCGTCGCAACTGCGGCGGTTTCACGTAAAATTGCGGCCCAGCGTTGAACCTCCTGTCCCGCCTCAAGAAATCGCAGTCCGGCCCGGCCTCCTGCCGCCCGCATCGGCTTGCTTGCATGTGGCGGCACGATGGGCGAAACAGGGCGCGCCCGACCCGCAACGGCGTGCCGGGCGCGAATGAATTCCTGGACATCGAGGTCGAGACATGGCGGGCACGGTTGAGCAGAAACTGGCGGAACAGGGCATCAAGCTGCACGAGGCCCCCACCCCTGTGGCCAACTACGTGCCATTTGTGCGCACCGGCAATTTGCTGTTCGTCTCCGGCCAGGTCTGCTTCGATCCCGCCGGCAAGCTGATCGCCAAGGGCAAACTGGGCGCCGATGTCTCGATCGAACAGGGCGCGGCAGCGGCGCGCGGCTGCGCCGTCAACCTGCTGGCCCAGGTCAAGGCGGCGCTCGGCGACCTCGACAAGGTCGTACGTGTGGTGCGCCTCGGCGGCTTCATCAACTCGGCGCCCGATTTCCTGGACGGGCCGAAGGTGCTCAACGGAGCCTCCGACCTGATGGTCGCGGCCTTCGGTGACAAGGGCCGCCACGCCCGCACCACCGTCGGCGTCGCCTCGCTGCCCGCGGATGCGGCGGTCGAGGTCGAAGGCCTGTTCGAGGTCGCCTGAGGCGGAGCTGACGGCCTTGCGTGCTCCTGATTGGCTGACAGCCCGCCCGGTCGCCCATCGCGGCCTGCATGACATTTCCCGTAGCGTCGTCGAAAACATGCCGGGCGCGGTGCAGGCTGCGATCGCTGGCAATTTTTCGATCGAGGTGGACATCCAGCTCTCCGCCGACGGCGAGGCCATGGTGCATCACGACCATGAGCTCGGCCGCCTCGCCGAGGCCACCGGCGAGCTGATCGAGAAAAGCGCGGCCGAGCTGAAGGGCCTCACGTTCAAGGACACGGCCGAGCGAATGATGTCGCTGTCGGACCTCTGCGCCATGGTCGCCGGCCGCGTACCGCTGGTGATCGAGGTGAAGAGCCATTTTGGCGGCGACCGCAAGCTGGTGAAGCGGATGGCCGAGGTACTGGCATCCTACGATGGCCCCGCCGTCGGCATGTCCTTCGATCCCGACCAGGTGCTGGCGCTGCGCGAGCTTTTGCCCTCACGCCCACGCGGCATCGTCGCGCAGCGGACATATGAGGACGAGTATTGGGCGAAGCTGACGCAGGAGCAGCGCGACAGCATGCTGTACCTGCGCCACGGCTTGCAGACCCAGCCGCATTTCGTCGCCTTCAAGGTCGACCATTTGCCGGCCCCTGCCCCCTGGATCGCCCGCAATGTGTTCGGCTGCGCCCTGCTCGGCTGGACGGTGCGCACGCCCGAGCAGCGGACGCGCGCCGGGCAGTATGCGGATCAGATGATCTTTGAGGGGTTCGTGCCGTAGGCTTGATGTTCCCCACTCTTGAAGTCGCTGCTGCAATGCACGATCTTGGGCACGATGGCATCATCCGAAATCACGCTTGAGGCCGTACCATCCATTGGCGAAGTCTCCGCTGAGGATTGGGACGCCTGCGCAAATCCCGGCAAGGCTTGCAACGGGCATGGCAAGGGAACCTCATCCGGGCTCCCAGGCTTTTCCGCCGGCCTGTTAAAACCTGCGTATAACCCCTTCGTCTCGCACGCGTTTCTCTCTGCTGTTGAGAAGTCGGGTTCGGCGACCATACGCACCGGCTGGGGACCTCGGCACCTCGTGGCCAAAATCGATGGCCGCGTCGCAGGCGTCGTGCCCTGCTATCTGAAATCGCATTCGCAAGGAGAATACGTCTTCGACCGCGGCTGGGCGGAAGCCTATGAGCGGGCCGGCGGACGCTATTATCCAAAACTCCAGGTCTCGGTTCCCTTCACCCCTGCGACGGGGCCGCGGCTCCTGATCCGCGACGGCGTCGACCGCGAGCGCATCGCGGAGGCGCTGGCGAGCGGGCTGGTGGCGCTGTGCGGCGTCAGCAAGGCCTCCTCCGTCCACGTCACCTTCGCGCGCGAAGCCGAATGGAGGCTGCTCGGGGAGCACGGCTTCCTGCAACGGACCGATCAGCAGTTTCACTGGCACAACCAGGGTTTTGCGACCTTCGACGATTTCCTCGGCACGCTGAACTCGCGCCACCGCAAGTCGATCAAGCGCGAGCGCCGCGACGCGCTTGCCGCCGGCATTACCATCCACTGCCTCACGGGCAGCGACATCACCGAGGATGCCTGGGACGCGTTCTTCGATTTCTACACGGAGACCGGCTCGCGCAAATGGGGCCGGCCGTATCTGACGCGCGAATTCTTCTCGCTGATCGGCGAGACCATGAGCGAGGACGTGCTGCTGGTGATGGCCCGCCGCAATGACCGCTGGATCGCTGGCGCGATCAACTTCATCGGCTCGGACACGCTGTTCGGCCGCAACTGGGGTGCGGTCGAGCATCACCCGTTCCTGCATTTCGAGGTCTGCTACTACCAGGCGATCGATTTCGCGATCAAGCACGGGCTTGGGTATGTCGAGGCTGGCGCGCAAGGCGAGCACAAGATCGCGCGCGGCTACCTGCCACAAACCACCCATTCCGCCCACTTCATCGCCGATCCCGGTCTACGCCGCGCCATCGACGATTACCTCAAGCGCGAGCGCGCCTATGTCGCGGAGGCCGGACGGGAGCTCGCCGAGATGGGACCGTTCCGGAAAGACGCCGACGAGGCGCCTTGACGCCCTGCTGCGGCTGGTGACAGTAAGCGCAAAATTCTAGGGAGCCGCCATGACCGCCTACGACCCCAACAACATTTTTGCAAAGATCCTGCGCGGCGAGTTTTCTTGCCACAAGGTCTATGAGGACGAGCACGTGTTCGCCTTCCTCGACATCATGCCGCGTGTGTCCGGCCATACGCTCGTGATCCCAAAAGCCCCTGCCCGCAACATCCTCGACGTCACGCCTGACGACTACGCCCACGTCGCCCGCGGCGCGCACAAGATCGCGGCCGCCGCGATGACGGCGTTCAAGGCCGATGGCATCACCGTCCAGCAATTCAATGAGCCCGCCGGCGGACAGGTGGTGTTTCACCTGCACATGCACGTGATGCCGCGCCACGACGGCGTCGCGATGCTGCCGCCCGCCAGCCGCAAGGAGGACGTCAACGTGCTGGAAGAGAACGCCAGCAAGCTGATCGCGGCGTTGAAGGCGGGTTAGCGCCACACACTCCGTCATTGCGAGCGCAGCGAAGCAATCCAGACTGCCCCGGCAGAGACAGTCTGGATTGCTTCGTCGCAAGGGCTCCTCGCAATGACGACGTGGAGAAACCTCACTCCGTCTCGAAATCCCCCGCCTGCGGCGCGGCGAGCGGCGTGAACTCGCAGCGGTCGGGCTTGAGGTCGATCAGCGGCGTGTTGTCGATGCAGTCGAGGCCCCGCACCAGGATCGCATTACCCTCGATGCCGACGAGCTTCACGATCGAGGTGCCGATCGGGTTCGGCCTGACCGGCGAGCGCAGCGAGAAGGTGCCGCGCGTGTTCTGGTTGTTCTTCGGACTTTGCAGGACTATGTCGCGGCGCGACTTGTCAAGCCAGTAGAGCACCTCGAGATTGCTGTAGAAGTCGACGCCCTTGATCGCGGGCACGAAGAGATCGAAGATTTCGAGCCGGCACACCGGGCCATCGTGCCGCCCCTGCCGCGGCGTCTCCAGCCGGGAGGTCCAGGGGGTTCGAATACGGCCGATGAAGACGAGGCCGGCATCCTGCGTCGGCGGCAGGTCGATGGCGACCTCGCCCTCGCGCAGTTCGTTTTCGCGAACCATATTTCCAGTTCCTTGCTGTTCGCGAGGGTTTTAACCCAACCACCACTTGCCGGCCAGCATGAAGACTTCGCCGGCGACCACGCCTGCAAAGATCGAGCGGCGCGTCAGCAGGAAGACGATGAGGCCGGCGCCCACCGCACCATACCGCAACACGTCCGGCACGCTGGCGAGCGCGCCGGGCGGCTCGACCACGATCTGGGCGATGACACCGGCCAGAATCGCGGTCGCGACCGCTCTCACCCAGACCAGGAGCTCGGAGCCTTCGTCGATGCCACCGCCGAACCACAGGCCCAGCATGCGCCATATCTGGTTGGGAACGACGCCGGCGACGAACAGCACGGCCAGCGCGTGCCAGTCACCGATGAGCTGCGCGAAGTTCATGCGCGCACCTCGCGCCACCAGTGCACGCAATAGGCGATGGTGCCGGCAACGAGGCCGCTGACGAGGATGTCGAGGCCGGAGTTCATCTTCGCGGCCAGCGGATAAAGCAATATCCCCAACGCGAGCGCGACGACGTCCGCGATCTCGCGGCTGTTGCGCGCGGTCGAGAACAGGAAGGACAGCGGCGTCAGCAGGAGGATCGCGGCGCCCAGCGTCTGCGTCAAATTGGCGGCCAGGAAATAGCCGACCGTATTGGCGCAGAGGCACACCGAGACCAGGCCGCAGCCGAGCCCGTGGACAAAGGCGATCCGCCGCTCGCGCGGCACCCGCGGCAGGAAGCGATGGCATTCGACCCACAACGTCACCGCGGTGAGGTGTGCGGCAAAGATCATCTCCCGCCGTTTCGTCGTCGGTGTACGCATCAGAGGCAACACCGACACCACCATCGGGAACAGGCGGATGGCGCTGACGGTCACCGCGATCGCGGACTGAATGATGGTCGCGCCTGAGCCGAGCGTGGTGATCAGAATGATCTGCGCCGGCCCGGCCCAGACGAACAGCGTCGAAGCCAGCGCCCAGGCCAGGCTGAAATGCGAATCGTGGGCGAGCGCGCCGATGCCGAGATAGGTCACGAACAGGACGACGGTGAGGATCGTCTGCGTGATCGAGCGCAGCCCCCATGCAAAGGCGCGCCAGGAGCTTTGCCATTCAGGTGAATCGAGCGGAGGAAACGCCACGGGACGGCCGGTCGGGAAGAGGAATCGTGCCCGCATAACGGGCAATGTGGCCGCTGGCGTCAAGGAAGCGCGAGGCGGGGCTGACATGCACGCGCCAACACTATCCACCGTCATTCCGGGGCGCGACGAAGTCGTGAGCCCGGAATCCATCGGGCCTGAGAGATTGCTGAACAATGGATTCCGGCTCGCGCCAAGGGGCTCGCCCCGGAATGACAAAAGGAGACAAAGACGCCCCTACCCGCTCACACCCCTGTTCTTCAGCACGAAGCAGGCTCCAGCCGCCTTGCGTATGCGGTTACAGAGATCATCCGCCTCGGTACGCGTATCAGCACCAATGCGCACCTGATAGAAGGCGCGCGTGCCGCGGCTGCGCATCACAGACGACAGCAAGCTCGGATCGCGCTCGCCGATCACGGCGCTCAACCGTGTGACTGCGCGGGAATACATCGCTAGCGCCCTGTTGCGATCGAATCCGGCGGCGAGCTGCACGCCCCAGATTTTTGCAGCGGCGAGCTCCACATGCTGTTCGAGCTCGGCGACGAACGGGTTTGGCGCCCGCTTCAAAAGCGCCATCAAATCGCGGCAGCTTGTCGGCGGTCCGCTTGGCGGCCCCTTGCCGGTCGCGCCGGCCTTAGCCCACGTCTCGACCGTCGCCCCGGTGATGGCGAAAACGTAGTTGCGGGTCTGATCAGGCATGCCGCCGGTGCCGGCGAGCCACTCCTGCACCCGCCGCGGTCCCGCGTTGTAGGCGGCCGCGGCCAAACCGAGATTGCCGAGCTGGTTGCGCAGCTCGTTCAAGAACTCCGCCGACTTCGGCAGCGCCTGCACCGGATTGAAGGGGTTGAGCAACCCGCGCTCGTTCGCAGTGCCCGGCATGAACTGCGCGATCCCCTGCGCGCGGTCGCCACTGCGCGTCACCGGTCCCACCGCATCGGTCTGAAAGCGGCTCTCCTGCCAGATCACCCGGGCAAAGAATTCCAGCGGCAGATTGGCGTCGCGCGCGGCCGCCTCGATGATCAGGCAGATCGACTCCCGCGTGTCGCTCTCATGCGCATCCGGAGGCTTTTGCGGCGGCATCGCAAGCTCCTCGACGCTCGGCACCGCGACGTTGGTCTTTGCCGGCGAACTGTCCCAAGCTTGCGCCTGCGTCGCCGACAGGAGCAGCGCGGCGATGATGCGCAGCGCGGCACAAGCATATCTGTGGCATGCGCCGGCGCGGCATGCGACAAGGTGCTCTGCCAAATCGTGGCTTCCTGACATGGTTCGAGACATCGCCGATATGATTCCTGGTCTGCTCCTCCCAATGCTCTTCCTTGCCAAACGGATCCGCACCATCCCCGCCCTTACCGTCTGGGCCGCGCTCGTCCTCAGCGTCGCACCGGCCACGGCACAAGTCACCTGGCGGATGACGACCGAATATCCGCAGAACAACATTTCCGGGATCGGGCTCACGACCTTCGCCAGCCGCGTCTCCGAGCGTACCCACGGCTTCGTGATCGTAGCCAATGCCTTCGACAACGAACTCAAGATCAGCTCGAGCGAGATGCCTCGCGCGGCGCTAGACGGCCGGATCGCCGGCGGCGACGCGTTCGCGGGCGCGCTGTCCGGCATTGACCCGGTGCTCGGTCTTTCCACCCTGCCCTTCCTGGTGCAATCCGTTGACGTCGCCCGGGCCGGCAATGTGCGGGCGCGCCCGCTCTATGAACGCGCGCTCCAGGCACGTGGCCTCAAGCTGCTCTATCTGACGATCTGGCCGGCGACGGGGCTGTGGTCGGACCACGCGCTTGAAGGCGCCGACGACCTGCCGAAACTGAACTTGCGGGCCTACGACACAAACTCCAGCGAAGTGATGCGCGCGGCCGGGGCCAACGCGCAATTCCTGCCGATGGACGCGGCGCTTGCCGGGCTCAGAGAGCACCGGCTGAATGCGTTCCTCACCTCCGGCGACGGTGGCGCGGGACGCAAGCTCTGGGACTTCCTGCCGTATTTTACGGCCATCAATTACGCGATGCCGGTCTCCATCGCGTTCATCCGCAGCGACGCGTTTGCCGAGCTATCCGAGCCCATGCAACGCGAGGTTCTGGCTGCGGCGGCCGAGACCGAGCAAAGCCAGTACGCACTGCTGGCCCATCGCAACTCCGAAAACTATACGCGCATGCGTGACAACGGCGTCCGCATCGCCGAACCCGCGCCTGCGTCGCTCGTCGCCGCGCTTCGGAAGGCGGCAACGAACGCGATCGCCGCCTGGGAGACGCAGGCCGGCGCGGAGGCTACGGCGATCGTCGAATGGGCGAGACAGCAATGAAGCAAATCCGACCTTGACTTGGAAGCCCAGCCAACTAGCAACGGGCGGCAGTATCAACACTGGTCCCGCCCTGATGGTTACAATCTATTTTGATCTCGACGGCACGCTGACCAACCCGAAACCCGGGATCACGCGCTCGATTCAGTACGCCCTGGAGCGGATAGGCGTCGCGGTGCCGAGCGAGGACGAGCTGACCTGGTGCATCGGGCCGCCGCTCCATGCCAGCCTGACGAAGCTCACTGGAAGCGAGGAACTCGCCGACCGGGCGCTGCTGCTCTATCGCGAGCGCTTCAGCGATGTCGGCCTGTTCGAGAACGAGGCCTACAGTGGAATTGAGGACACATTGTCCTCGCTGGCAGCGACACGTCAGCGCATCTTCGTCGCCACCAGCAAGCCTGCGGTCTACGCCAACCGCATCGTCGATCATTTCGGCCTGCGGCCCTATTTCGAGCGCGTGTTCGGCTCCGAGCTCGACGGCACGCGCGTCGATAAGCGCGACCTGCTTCGGTATGCGCTGGCCGAGGCCAAGGTCGATCCGCGCACCGCGATCATGATCGGTGATCGTAGCCATGACGTGGTCGGCGCCCGAACCAACGGCATGACCGCGATCGGCGTGCTCTATGGCTATGGCAGCGAGGCCGAGCTTAAGGAAGCCGGCGCGCATCACATCTGCGCCACGCATCCCGAGCTGCTCGGCCACTGCGTTGCGTAACCCTCAGGTGCTCGCGGTCTCGACCGCCGCCAGCATGCCCGTCTTCGGGTGGCAGTTCAGATACTCAAAGAACTGCTCGTCCGCGGCGGCCACCGTGACTTCGTGATAGAGCCGCAGCTTTGCCGATGGCCCGAGCGTCGATAGATACTTCATGGCGGCGCCGAATATCCTGACATGGGTCGGATGCGATTCCGCCCAGCGTTCGAGCGCCGCGAGGCTCTTCCACCAGCTCTGGCCGTAGGACTTTTCGCTCACGCTGCCGTCGGCGGCGAGCACGCGCATGTAGCGATTGGCATAGCAGCCGATGCCGAGCCCGTCGTCGCGCAGAAACTCCATGCCCTCGCGCAGCACCGGCTCGACGTCGTCGAGATAGAGTTTTCGCTCCGAAGTCTCTGTGTCACTCCAGTCTTGTCCAGAGCGGATCAGGCAGAGATTGTCGTGCGCTTTCACACGCAACCGCGCACCATCGCGGATCAGCTCGGGATTGCCGCCGGGCGTCATTGCATCGGTCTGCGACAGCGGAATGCGGTCGCGCATGCCACCCCAATAGGCGTGCTCCTGCACTTCGCCGCTCATGCCGTCGGCGATGGCGGCCACACCCTCGGGCCGGCCGAGCGAGGAGAACAACGTCTCGTGCCGCTCGACTGAGGGGCGCAGCACCTCGATAAACGTACCGATGCCCTCTCGCGCCTTGCCTGTCCACGCCTCGCGCGCCGGCGCAAACCAGGCGTCGAAACACGCGATGTCGTCCCAATAGGCAACCGAGACGACATTCGTATGGCCGGCCTGGTCGACATACTGGGCGCAGTCCCAATGCGAGGGACCGACTTCCACCGCAAAGCGTCCGCCGATTTCCACGAGTGCTTCCGTCGCTGCCGCCCGCGTCGTGCCGCGATACTGCACACCGAAATAGGCCATGACGACACGGCTGACCGCGGGCTTGTAGCGCGCCACGAACGATGGATATGGCGGTTGATAATCGTCCGGTACCCGCTTGTGGCGCGAGCGCTTCATTTCCAGGTTCTGAGGAATAGCGGATTCCATGATCAGGCCCTCCCCTGTCGGCTGCACTTAGCTCGCCGCCGCGGCAATGTCCGCGGGATCGACGGTGTCGACCGGCAGCGCGAACTGCTCGACGCGCTGGTATCGCTTCTTGTTGAGCAGGAGCCGCGTGACATCGGGCCGCGAATAGTGCCCGGCGGGATCCGCCGCGTTCTTGGCCACGCCAATCGCGCCGAGATCGATTTCGGCGACCAGCAGCCCTTCCTGGTCCGGCGCGAGCTTGTCGCCGATCTGGCTGCCGTCGGGGCCGTAGATCGCAGCGAACCCGCCGCCCACGTGCAGCAGCGCGTTCTTGTCGGGCCGGTCGCAGAGTTCGTCGATCATGGCCTGCGACACCGTTGCGCAAGGCGCGAGCACGAAGCATGAGCCTTCGACCGCATAGACGCGCGAGGCAGCGTTGTTCACCTCCGCGCCAAGCGCCGGCGCGAAGGGATCGTAGAGCGAGAAGCTCGGCCAAGCCGCGACATGCACCTGCTCGTTCTGGGCGTACATGGCGTATTTCGACAGCGGCTGCAGATGTTCCCAGCAGCACAGCGCACCGATGCGGCCGATGTCGGGCCGGGCGTGGACAGCGAGATCGCTGCCGTCACCCTCGCCATAGACGGTGCGCTCGGCATGGGTGGGCCGCAGCTTGCGGCGCTTTGCGATGGTCTCGCCATCGGGCCCGATCAGCCATTGCGCGAGATAGAGGCTGCCGCCGTCGCGTTCGGACAGGCCGAGCACCGCCGTCAGCTTTGCCTTGCGTACGACTTCGCGCAGCTTCTCGGCCTGCGGGCTGTCATAGGCGAGCGAATTGTCGAAATAGCGCTGCACGAAGCCGCGACCGATCGCCCAGGCCGGCGAATCCAGCCAGATGTGCCAGGGGTAGCCGGGGATAAAGGCTTCCGGAAAGGCGATCAGCTTGGCGCCCTTTTCGGCCGCCTCCTCGATTAGCCCGATCGACTTGTCGATCGATGCATCGAGATCCAGCCAGGCGGGCGCCGCCTGCACCACCGCCACCTTGTATTTCGGATGTTCGATGCCCATTGCCGCCTCCATTGCCGGTTGATCGGAGACCACGTCCGATGCAGTCTATTGAGCCAAGGCGGGCGGCCGGGCGCTCGACCGCGGCGGAACAAAAACTCGACCGGAAGGGATCGCCACCCCGGTACGGAATTTGCCTCCGGTCAGGCTGGATCTCGGCCAGAATGCGGTTTTGCTGGATGTGAAAGGGAGGCTCTCCAGATGCCAATCCAGTTCACGACGGACGGCAGCCCCGGCTACCGGCGGCTTGCCCTCTGGCAGGACATCGTCTGCGACGTCTTCGTCGGGCTCGACTGCAAGTCCGACCTCGGCAGCGCCTTCCACGGCTCGGTCACGCAGGCCGCGCTCGGCAAGGCCGTGTGCTCCGAGGTCTGCTCCGACCGCCAGCACGTCTTCCGCACGCCCTCCCGCATCTCGCGCTCCGACCAGGACTTTGTCCTGATCGCACTCGGCAATCGCGGCGCCGGCGGCGTCGTGCAGGACGGCCGAGAGACCGTGATCCATCCCGGCGAGTTCGCACTCTATGACACCACGCGTCCTTATGAGCTGAAGTTCAACGACACCTTCACGCAGACGATCTTCAAGGTGCCGCGCGACATGTTAAGGCGGCGGCTCGGCGGCACCGAGGCGCTGACCGCGATGTCATTCGGAGCCGACGTCCCGCTTGAGCGGCTCGCCTACGATTTCATCTTGAAGCTGTGCCAGAGCGCGGACCGACTCGCGCCGAACAACGCCGCCGCGCTGTCGGAGCAAGCCGTCGATCTCCTCGCGATGGCGCTGAGCGAACGGCTGGGCAAGACGTCGCTGCCGTCCTCAACCCATCGCTCGGCCCTGCTCTACCGGCTAAAGGCGCATATCCGCAGCCACCTCGCCGATCCCGACCTGTCGCTGCCGGAGACCGCCGCCGCACTCGGCATCTCGCCCCGCTACGTGAACGATCTGCTCGCCGACGAGGAAACCTCGTTCCAACGCTATGTGCTCGCCGAACGTCTCGCCCAATGCAGGCGCGATCTCGCCTCGCCCGTGCTCGCCCATCGCCACATCAGCGAGATCGCCTTCGCCTGGGGTTTCAACGACCTCTCACATTTCGGCCGCGTCTTCCGCGCGCATTTTGGCATGTCGCCGCGCGAGTTCCGGCAGAGCCAGTTGCGGCATTGAGGCGAGGTCCGCCGACAGCGCCGCCTATGGCGCAAGCGCATCGCTGGGCGATGCGACGCGTCCCTTCATCGCTTCGCTCATGGGGAGCTGGAGGTTCCGTCCCTTCGGCGGAATCGGCGACTCGAACCACTTGACGTAGAGCCTGTCGAACTCACCGGAAGCCATCTTCTCCCTGATCGCGGCATCGACGAGCGCCTTGAACTCGGGATCCTCCCTGCGGGTCATCAGCCCGTAGTAGGACGGCGCATAGGTGGCCGCGAGCATCCGGAACGCCTTGGGATCGGATGCGTTCGCGACGAGCCCAGCGACCAGGATGTCATCCTCGAACCACGCCGCGGCGCGGCCCGTTCCCAGCATGAGCAGTGATTCGGCGTGGTCCTTGGCCTGAACAATCGTCACATTCAGCTTCTGGTCATCGAGGATCTTCTTGGCGACACCGAAGTTCAGCGAGCCCTGCGTGATGACGACCGTCTGCCCATCAAGTCCTTTCGGCTCCGTCACCCGCGACGAGGCAGATACCAGCCAGCGCGGCGAAGCCACATAGGTAGCAATGGAAAAGGAGACCTGTTTCTGCCGTTCGGCGGTATTGGTCGTACTGCCGCACTCGACGTCGATCGTGCTGTTCTGGAGCAGCGGAATGCGATTGGACGCATTCACTGGGACGTATTCGATCTCTAGCTCCAGCCGCTGCAACGCGACTTTGACCTTGTCGGCCACCGCGGAGCAGAGTTCGAGCGAGAGCCCGGTCGGCTTCTGATCGGCTCCGAGATAGGCGAACGGTATAGAAGCCTCCCGGTAACCGAAGGTGATCTTGCCGACCTCCTTGATCTTGTCCAGCGTCTGGCTCGCCGCCTGCGCCGCTCGAACATCGAGTAGAGCAAGCGACAGGGCGGCAATGGCAAGCGTCAGTGAATATCTGCGGATCATATCAGCCTCCGACCAGTTCCTAAGCGGCGGGGTTTCGCGACAGCTCGTCGAGGCTTTCCCTCAGGGCCCGATCGAGGATATCGACGGCGCGGTCGATCTCCTCGGTCGAGACGGTCAAAGGCGGCGCGATGCGCCACACTGATCCGCGCTCGGGCCGGCGGCGGATGTTCATGCTCAGCCCATACTCGAAGCACTTCTTCGTCGTCAGTCCGCCGAGCTGGTGGGCCGCGCGCCGGCTGTTGCGGTCGGTGACCAGCTCGACGCCGAGCAGGAGGCCCATGCCTCTGATGTCGCCGATCTGCTCGTATTTCTGCTGGAGCCCCTCGAACCGGCTGCGCAGGTGGGCGCCCATGACGTTGGCGCGTTCGACGAGCTTTTCTTCGGCGATCACGCGCAGCACTGCGAGCCCCACCTCGGCAAGTAGGGGATCGGAGACGTGGCTGGTGTAGTAGGTGAAGTGATCGTCGTGGAGCTTGTTCTCGATCGCCTCGGTGGTCGACACCGCCGCAAGCGGAAGCCCTCCGCCCAGCGTCTTCGACATGGTCATGATATCAGGGACGACACCGAAATATTCAGAGCCCGTCTTCCTGCCGATGCGTCCAAAGGCGGTCTGGGCCTCGTCGAAGATGAGCAGCATGCTGCGCGCGTCGGCCGCCTTGCGCAGCGCTTCCATGAACGCCTTCGGCGGAACCAGCACGCCGCCGGCGCTGATCACCGGCTCCGCGATGATGGCAGCGCCCCGCCCGGTCGACTGCATGTCGAACATCTTCAGGGCGAGCTCGAGATTGGCGAGCGCGGACTCGTCCTCGCTGCCGCTTGCGATGTAGGGGCGGTAGGCGTTCGGCTCCGGGATCACGAACACGCCGGGAGGCGGCACTCCATATCCCTTGCGGTCGCTCGCCATGGAGACCGAGGCTGCTCCACCGGTGATGCCGTGCCACGAGCCGCCGAGAACGAGAACCTCGTAGCCGCCGGTGTACATCTTGGCCATCCGGAGCGCGACTTCGGTTGCTTCCGAGCCGGTGTTGATGAAGATCGAGCGCTTGAGATCACCGGGAAGCCAATCTCTCGCCAGCACCTGGGCGAGCTCGGCGACCACCTCGGGGATCATCCCGCTGAAGAGATGGAAGGCCTTCTTCCCTGCACTCGCCACCGCAGCGACGATGGCGGGATGGTTGTGGCCGATGGTGGCGCACATCTGGCCTGAGGTGAAATCGAGATATTCGCGCCCGTCGCTATCGGTCACGATCGTCCCCTTCGCCGACGTGAAGAGGTTCGGGAAGACGTCTCCGCCATATCGGACGAGGAATTCGTCGGCGGCCTGTTTCAGCGCTGAAGTCATGCGTTCTCCTCGGGCAAGCGGCATCCGCCGCACGGCCATGCGGCGCGGCGATGCGGAAGCGGCTCACCGTTGTCAGGTCGGTTTTTGTGGCACGAAGCTGTTACTTCAGGGCGTTCGCGGTACGAAGATTGCCTGTGCAACGGGGAAATTCGTACCGGGCAGGCATGATGAACGCCAGTTCAAAAAATTCAGCAGCCGATGAAGCCGAGTCAACGCAACGGCCGAAAATGCCTCCGCTCAGGGCGCTGTCGGCATTCGAAGCCGCGTCGCGACACGGCAGCTTCAGCCGCGCCGCCGAGGAACTGGGAGTGACGCCCTCCGCGATCAGCCACCACATCCACAAGCTCGAGGATTTCCTCGGCGTTCGTGTCTTCTCCCGGCACGCCGGCCGCGCGGTGCTCACCAATGCCGGCCGCCTCTATGCCAGCGAGATCGAGCGCGCGTTCGGAACGATCATGGGCGCGACGCGGCTGGTGGCGCCCCAGTCGCAGCGGGATCATCTGTTCATCGCGAGCGGTCCGAGCTTTGCCGCCAAATGGCTTCAACCGCGGATCCTGTCGACCATCGCCGACTTGCGCGATCTCGAAACCATTCGCTTCGATCTCGCCATTGCCTATGGACGCCCTCCCGTCGTCAATGGCCGGCAGATCGAACCGCTCCTGGCGGAGCGCCTGCGCCCGCTCTGCAGTCCGCAGCTGATCGAGCAGCTCGGGCTTCGCGAGCCCGGCGATCTCGCCCGCGCCACGCTGATCCATTCCTCAAACGCGCTGACCTGGACCGACTATCTGCGAAAGGTCGTCGGCTCGACTATCAAGGCACGCCACGAATTGTGGTTCGACCGATCGACCATGGCCATCGACGCGGCTGTCGAAGGTCTCGGCGTCGTCCTGGAGAGCGAGATCCTCGCTGCCGACGAACTGGAAAACGGCACGCTCGTCGCGCCGTTCCGTCATCCCGAATTCGAGGTCGAGACGGTGTCCTACTATCTGGTGCGGTCGGCCGAAACCAAAGGTCGCAGCCATGTCGGCGCGTTCGAGGCCTGGTTGCGCGCGAAGATCACGGCCGCAAACTTGCAAACGACAAGCCTGCCGTAGCGAATGCGGAGCTTGGAAAGCAGAGCCGCTATGTGCGCGCGTGATGGTACAAGGCGCATGCTTGCGTTACCATTCGTCAACAAGACCGCACGGATCAATCAGCGGCTAGCCGAGGAGCATATCGATGGAATACCGACGCTTGGGCCGGTCGGGCCTCATGGTGCCCGCCTTGAGCCTCGGAACGGGCACCTTCGGCGGCGTTGGCCGCCTCGCGGCGTGGGGTACGACCGACGTGACTGAGGCGCGCCGCCTTCTGGATATCTGCCTCGATGCCGGCGTGTCGATGTTCGATACTGCCGACGTCTATTCGCTGGGCGAATCCGAGCGCGTTCTTGGCGAGGCCATCAAAGGCCGCCGCGACAAGGTTCTCGTCTCGACCAAAGCAACGTTCCGCTTCGGCGATGGACCCAACGATATCGGGTCGTCACGGCAACATCTGCTCGCGGCCATCGACGCTTCGCTGGGCCGGCTTGGTACGGATTACATCGACCTGTTCCAGCTCCACGGCTTCGATGCATTCACTCCGCCCGAAGAGGTGCTCGCGACCCTCGACGTGCTCGTGCGCGCCGGCAAAGTTCGCTACGTCGGCGTTTCGAATTTTTCGGGCTGGCACCTGATGAAGTCGCTCGCCGTTGCCGACAAGCACGGCTTTCCGCGCTACGTCGCCAATCAGACCTACTATTCGTTGATCGGGCGCGACTACGAGTGGGAGCTGATGCCGCTCGGCCTGGACCAAGGACTCGGCGCGGTGGTCTGGTCCCCGCTCGGATGGGGGCGCCTCACCGGAAAAATCCGTCGCGGCCAACCCAAGCCTGAGGTCAGCCGCCTGCCCAAGACCGCCGATTTCGGGCCGCCCGTGCCGGACGAGCACGTTTATCGCGTCGTCGACGCCATCGACGAAGTCGCGAAGGAGACGGGCAAGAGCGTCTCGCAGATTGCGTTGAACTGGCTGCTACAGCGTCCCACGGTCTCGACGCTGATCATCGGCGCGCGCAACGAGACGCAGCTGCGCGAAAATCTCGGCGCGGTCGGCTGGTCATTGACCAAGGAGCAGATTGGAAAGCTCGATGCAGCGAGCAAGGTCACGCTGCCCTATCCTTATTGGCACCAGCGGACGACCTTCACCGACCGCAATCCGCCACCGGTGTAGGCGACGCACTACTTGCACGTTGCGGGCAAACACATCTCGGCTTGAGCTGCACCAAGCCGGCTAGCGCATGCCGTGGCATCCTGCAGGCTGGTGAGGTTGCGAAAGCCATCCTGACCCATGCTGCGGCGCCGGGGGACCTGCTCCCGGGCACCGGAACTGTCCGTGTCCTGCCGGGTTGCGATCAATCCTGCAATTTCCTAATCCGGGGATGAATCACGGCTCCAATCAAGCTCGCCTCCATCATGTCGGCCGCCCCGATCGAGCATGCCGACGGCCTGCCGCAGCCCCAGCGCAACCAGGCGATCCTGACCATTGCGCTCGGCATCACCATGGCTGTGGTCGACAGCGCCATCGCCAACGTGGCGCTGCCGACGATCGCGGCCGACCTCGACGCGAGCCCGGCCTTCTCGATCTGGATCGTCAACGGCTATCAACTCGCCATCACCATCTCGCTGCTGCCGCTCGCCTCGCTCGGCGAGATCGTCGGCTATCGCCGCGTCTATCTTGCCGGGCTGGTGCTGTTCACGCTGGCGTCCGCGTTTTGCGCGCTGGCGCATACGCTGCCGCTGCTCACGATCGCGCGCATCGTGCAGGGGTTTGGCGCGGCCGGCATCATGAGCGTCAACGCGGCGCTGGTGCGCTTCACCTATCCGCGCAGCCAGCTCGGCCGCGGCATCGGGCTCAACGCGCTCGTCGTGGCCTTCTCGGCCGCGGTCGGGCCGACGCTCGCTGCGGGCATCCTCGCGGTCGGAAGCTGGCCTTGGCTGTTCGCCATCAACGTCCCGCTCGGCGTGGTGACGCTGGTACTGGGCCTGCGCAGCCTGCCCCACACGAAGCCTGCGAGCCATTCCTTCGATTGGCAGAGCGCAGGCCTCTCCGCGATCACGTTCGGCGTCGGCATCGCCGCGATCGACAGCGTCGGCCATGGCGAGGCCGCCATCACCTGCCTCGTGCAGTTCGGCATCGCCATCGTCGCCGGCGCGTTGCTGACGTACCGCGAAACCCACATCGCCTCGCCGCTGCTGCCGGTCGACCTCTTGCGTATCCCCGTCTTCGCGCTGTCGATTGCGACCTCGATCGCCTCGTTCTGCGGACAGATGCTGGCCTTCGTCGCGATCCCCTTCTACCTCCAGCGCCGGTTCGGCTATTCAGCCGTGCATATGGGCCTGCTCATCACGCCGTGGCCGATCGCTGTGGCCTTCGCGGCCCCTCTCGCCGGCCGGCTGGTCGAGCACTATCCGGCCGGCCTGCTCGGCGGCATCGGGCTCACGCTGTTCGCCTGCGGCCTCGGCGCGCTCGCCTTACTGCCGGCGGCGCCCACACCGCTCGACGTGATCTGGCGCATGGCACTGGCGGGCACCGGCTTCGGCCTGTTCCAGACGCCCAACAACCGCACCATGATCGCGGCCGCCCCGCGCGAGCGCGCCGGCGGCGCCAGCGGCATGCTGGGCACGGCGCGGCTGCTCGGCCAGACCACGGGCGCGGCGCTGGTGGCATTATTCCTCGGCCGCTATCCGGTCGACGGAACCAGGATCGCGCTGCTCACCGGCGTCGGCTTCGCGCTTTGCGGCGCGGCGCTGAGCATGCTGCGCCTGTCGCCCGCGGGCGCGCGCGGCGCCGAGCACGTCCGCGTACAGGACGATCAGCGCTTGCGGGGGGGAATAGCAGGACCCGCCGCCCAGGCGTGGCCCTGTCCACAACTTCTGCGGGTTTAACTATCTGGAGGAACGATCCGTTGCCCTCGCGCTCCAGTTGCGCTTCATTGACGACGGGAGAAGGGGCATTTCATCGATACCCTCGGGTGTTGAAGCCGTGATCAGCGGAATGGACGTTCCGACCACTTGCACGACGCCTTGCTCCGTAGTCGTCAAGCGGAACGCTGACATCTCCATTGCCTTCCAGAAGGAAGGCTATGAACCACAGATCGTGCCGCTCAGCCGCGACATACCCACCTCCGGGGCCGCCGGGTCGATGCCGCAACGGGGCTGCAACCGATCACAAGCCGAATCCGGTCGTCGTGACGATGCAGCCGTCGGTCCCGCATGCCGCGCCGCGGGCTCCGAAGAAGCCGCGGCCACCGCTCGCGCCCGAGGCGGGTACGTAAGGCCGCTTTGTGGTCCAACATCGGCGTCAACAAAAAGGCCGGCTTTTCAGCCGGCCTTTTCGATTCATGAGATGAGTTGATCAAGCCTTGACCAGCGGCCCCTTGGAAGTCGGCCCCTTCGAGCCGCCGGGGCCGCCCGGCTTGTTGGACTTGCCCGGCGGGCGCTTGCGGGCGCCGGGCAGCTTTTCCTGCTTCGGCGTGACCGGGCCCTCGACGAATTCGAAGCCGATCTTGTCCTTGGTCTCGTCGGCCTCGTCCTTGACCAGGACGACGCGGACGTGGCCGCCGCCCTTCAGCTTGCCGAACAGCACCTCGTCGGCCAGCGGCTTCTTGATGTGCTCCTGGATCACGCGGGCCATCGGCCGCGCACCCATCTGCTCGTCGTAGCCGTGCTTCACCAGCCAGGTCTTGGCGGGTTCGGACAGCTCGATGGTGACGTCGCGGTCGCCGAGCTGGGCCTCGAGCTGAAGCACGAACTTCTCCACGACCGTACCGATCACCTCGACGCTGAGATGGCCGAACGAGACGACGGCATCGAGACGGTTGCGGAATTCCGGCGCGAACTGCCGGTTGATCGCCTCGTGGTCGTCGCCTTCACGCTTGGAGCGCGTGAAGCCGAACGCCTGCTTGGCGAGATCGGAAGCACCGGCATTCGTGGTCATGATCAGGATCACGTTGCGGAAATTGACCTGCTTGCCGTTGTGGTCGGTGAGCCGGCCGTGATCCATGATCTGGAGCAGCACGTTGTAGAGGTCGGGATGCGCCTTCTCGATTTCGTCGAGCAGCACCACGCAATGCGGATGCTGGTCGACGCCGTCGGTGAGCAGACCGCCCTGGTCGAAGCCGACATAACCGGGAGGCGCGCCGATCAGGCGCGACACGGTGTGCCGCTCCATGTATTCGGACATGTCGAAGCGCAACAACTCGACGCCGAGGCTTGCCGCAAGCTGCTTTGCCACTTCCGTCTTGCCGACGCCGGTCGGGCCCGAGAACAAATAGCAGCCGATCGGCTTCTCCGGCTCGCGCAAGCCGGCACGCGCCAGCTTGATCGACGCCGCCAGCGACTCGATCGCCTTGTCCTGACCGAACACCGTGCGCTTCAGGGTCTGTTCGAGATGCTTCAGCACCTCGGCATCGTCCTTCGACACGCTCTTCGGCGGGATCCGCGCCATCGAGGCGATCGTGGTTTCGATCTCCTTGATGCCGATGGTCTTCTTGCGCTTGTTCTCGGCGACCAGCATCTGCGCCGCGCCGGACTCGTCGATCACGTCGATCGCCTTGTCCGGCAGCTTGCGGTCGTGGATGTAGCGCGAGGAGAGCTGCACCGCGGCCTCGATCGCCTCGTTGGTGTATTTAAGCCGGTGGTAGTCCTCGAAGTAGGGCTTGAGACCCTTCAGGATCGCGATCGCATCCTCGACCGTCGGCTCGTTGACGTCGATCTTCTGGAAGCGCCGCACCAGCGCGCGGTCCTTCTCGAAGTGCTGGCGGTACTCCTTGTAGGTCGTCGAGCCCATGCAGCGGATGGTGCCCGAGGCAAGCGCGGGCTTGAGCAGGTTCGATGCGTCCATCGCCCCGCCCGACGTCGCGCCAGCACCGATCACGGTGTGGATCTCGTCGATGAACAGGATGGCGTTGGGATGGGCCTCGAGCTCCTTCAGCACCTGCTTGAGGCGCTCCTCGAAATCGCCGCGGTAGCGCGTGCCGGCGAGCAGCGTGCCCATGTCGAGCGAGAACACGGTGGCAGCCGCCAGAACCTCCGGCACTTCGCTGTCGACGATACGCTTGGCCAGGCCTTCCGCGATCGCGGTCTTGCCGACGCCGGCCTCGCCCACGAACAGCGGATTGTTCTTCTGCCGGCGGCACAGCACCTGGATCGCACGGTTGATCTCGGAATTGCGTCCGATCACCGGATCGATCTTGCCGTCGCGAGCCTTCTTGTTGAGGTTGACGCAATAGGTCTCGAGCGCCTCGCCCTTCTTCTTGGCGTCCTCGCTGCCCTTGGCCTCGGTCTCCTCGTCGACGCCGCGCACGGGGCGCGCCTCGGAGACGCCCGGCCGCTTGGCGATGCCGTGGCTGATGTAGTTGACGGCGTCGTAGCGCGTCATGTCCTGCTCCTGCAGGAAATACGCGGCATGGCTCTCGCGCTCGGCGAAGATCGCGATCAGCACGTTGGCGCCGGTCACCTCTTCGCGACCGGAGGATTGCACGTGGATCACCGCGCGCTGGATCACGCGCTGGAAACCGGCGGTCGGCTTGGCGTCGTCGGCGCCGTCCGTCACCAGATTCTCGAATTCGGTCTCAAGATAATTGACCAGGCTCGTGCGGAGCTTGTCGAGATCGACGCTGCAGGCGCGCATGACGGCGGCTGCATCGGAGTCGTCGATCAAGGAGAGCAAGAGATGCTCGAGCGTCGCGTATTGGTGATGACGCTCGTTTGCGATCGCCAGTGCACGATGCAGGGATTGTTCAAGGCTTTGAGAAAAAGTCGGCATTCGCGTCCTCTATGGCCCCCACCATCATGATCGCCATCGCCCGGTCAGGCAACAACAACCTTTGTCACATATAGTTATCCAAGATCGCGGCGAAAGACCGGTTCCGCGACTCGGCGGCGACACACCTGCGGCACTTTCGATGCAAAACCCGTTCCGATTTGGGCGGGATCGGCGCTGACGCAAATTTTCGCAAGTTCACCGGCCGAGACGGGCATCGCGCAGACGTCACGCGACGATCACAATGCGACATGCACAGGCCGGCTCCGAACAAGCCGCGACGAAGATTACTTCTTTTCCATCACGCATTGCAGCGGGTGCTGGTGCTTGCGGGCGAAATCCATCACCTGCGTCACCTTGGTCTCGGCGATCTCGTAGGTGAACACGCCGCACTCCCCGATGCCGTGATGATGGACGTGCAGCATGATCTTGGTCGCGGCCTCGATGTCCTTCTGGAAGAACTTCTCAAGCACGTGGACGACGAATTCCATCGGCGTGTAGTCGTCGTTGAGGATCAGCACGCGATACAGGTTCGGCCGCTTGGTCTTCGGTTTGACCTTGGTGATGACGGACGTGTTCGGAGCGGAGGGACCGCCGGGGCGGTTCTCGTCATTGCTCATCCGGGGAGCGTGGGCGGCGGCCGCCGCGGGCAGGTCAAGTTTGGAAGACAGTTGCGGCATGGCTCAGGCGTTCAAATTCCCCACGGAAGCGTATGACGGTCCGCCGCGCAGCCCCACCCTTCGGAGCTTCGCACAGGCGCGCCGCCTTGTTGGATCGCCGCTTCCAACCGATCCGGTCCAAGCCGGATCGATTGCAGGGAATATGGGCCTGCCCCCGGCTCGCCGCAAGCATGCAAGGTCCGGCCATGCGGCCATGGCGGTCCCGATTCCCGGTTCGGGCGATCCTGGCCAAGGTTAATCAATCCGGACCGATTTGACAAAAACTTCCGCCCCGACCCTTTAGAACATGTCGACCAGGAACCCGCCGTAACGCGGCTGCGACGCTTTCGCGTGGGGATACGTCCGGATTTCTACGGTGCAAGCATGTCGTGAATGCGCCGGCCAAGGATACCAGCTACACCTACAAGGACGCGATCGTGCTGCTCTACGACGGCCTCAACACGCAGCGCCGCTGATACAGCAATGCGTCGAGATCACGCTCGGCAGAAGACGCGATCGTCGCGGCGCTCAAGGCCATCGGCGCCCCGCTGTCGAAGCTGCGCGTGGCGCGCGGACGGATATCTCGCCCGCAAATAAAAAAGCCCGGCTGATTCAGCCGGGCTTTTCGATTCCAGGAGTCCGCAAGGTTAGTGAGCGGCCGGGGTGAACTTGGATGCGATGGTCTCGACCGGCTTGAAGGCCTGCTTCGCGAGGTCGTTGTAGAGGCCGGCGATCTTCTGCGATTCAGCGACGAAGGTCTCGTAGGCGGTGCGGGCGAAATCGGTCTGCGCTTCCAGCGCCTTGTCCAGCGACTTCACGCCGGAAAGCTTCTCGACGAAGGACTTGGTGTCTTCGAACGACTTCTTGGTGTAGTCGCCATAGGCGCTGGCGATCGCCTGGATGCCGTGCTGCATCGAGCTCGCGGAGGCAACGCAGGTCTCGAACTGCTCTTTCCCGTAATTCTGAAAGTCTTCAACCTTGAACATCTTGGATCCTTTTCCCTGGCGTTTCGTCGGGAAGCTTGGGCCCCCTGACGCTGCCCATAATTAGTGCAACGCACAAAAAAGTCAAGAATCTTGTGCGACGCACAAAAATAAATACAAGTCGCTGAGATTCCCGGGGTTTCCCGCAATGGTTCCTTAAGCTTTTGGAAACCGCGGCCCCCTACCCTGATTCCCTGGACGTGTTCATCTTCCGCGAGCGGCCAAAAGCCGTTTTAGAACACCACCTTAGCCAGAACAGCGGCTCAGGCCCAACGTCCCCCGCAGCGAACACCAGCGGAGGGGCAGCTTGAGCAGGTAATGATCCCGGGTCCGCAGGGCACAATTTCGCCTCACGAGCCGGTGATCAAGTCAGAAACGGGGACGGGGTTTCATGCTTCGTAAAAACTTGTCTTCCTCGCGCTTGGCGCGGGTTGGGGTTTTCGGGCTTCTTACGATCACCACCGCGGTCATCTTCACCACCGATGCTGCCGAGGCGCGGCGCCATCGGCATCGCTCCTACGCGCACCACCGGGTGCAGCGCGATGCCTCCGAAAGCTACAGCCCGCAATTCGCATCCATCATCGTCGATGGCAATTCCGGCGCGGTGCTTCAGTCGACCAGCCCCGATGGGCTGCGCCATCCCGCATCGCTCACCAAGATCATGACGCTCTATCTGCTGTTCGAGCGTCTCGAGTCCGGCAAGATGAAGCTCGACACCGAAATGCCGGTGTCTCAGCACGCCGCCGCACAGGATCCGACCAAGCTCAATTTGCGCCCCGGCCAGACCATCCGTGTCGAGGACGCGATCAAGGGTCTTGTCACCCGTTCCGCCAACGACGCAGCCGTGGTGATCGCGGAAGCGATCGGCGGCGACGAGGATGATTTCGGCCAGATGATGACGCGCAAGGCGCGTTCGCTCGGCATGTCCAAGACCGTCTATCGCAACGCCTCGGGCCTGCCCAACGACGAGCAGGTGACGACGGCGCGCGACCAGGCCACGCTCGGCCGCGCCATTCAGGAGCGCTTCCCGCGCTATTACCGCTACTTCTCGACCGCCTCGTTCAATTTCCGGGGACAGTCGATCCGCAACCACAATCACCTGCTTGGCAGCGTCGAGGGCGTGGACGGCATCAAGACCGGCTACACCCGCGCCTCCGGCTTCAACCTCGTGACCTCGATGCGCCGCGGCAACCGCCATCTGGTCGGCGTGGTGCTGGGCGGCCGCAGCGGCGGTTCGCGCGACGCCATCATGCGCAACCTGCTCGCGGAGAACCTGGACAAGGGCGCCTCGACCCGCACCGTTGCCGCGATCACTGAGCGCAGCGGTTCTGACAACATCGAAGTCGCCGATGCTTCGGATACTCCGGTCCGCCCGGCGCCGCAGGCCCAGGCTGCGGCCGCACCTGCTCCCGAAACGGCTGCACCGCGTCCCGCCTCTCGCCCGTCGGCGCTTGCGGCAGCGACCGCGGCAATGCCGCCGGCGCAGCCCAAGCCTGACTTCAAGGCAGACGCCAGGCAGGCCGAGGCCAAGATCGAGCCCGCTCCGCTCACCAGCGGCGTCATCGCGAGCCAGCCGCTCTCCATCATGCCGGGCTCGTCCGAGCCGATGAAGCCGGTTCGGGTCAAGACGGTTCAGGTCAAGGCCGGTGCCGCAAAGGTTGCCTCCGCCGCCCCGACGCAGGCTGCGCCGCAGGTCACCAATACCGTTTCGTCCCGCTCCGATGTCGCCGAAACGTCTAGCGCCGTCGTCGCCCGGGCGGATCTCATCAACAAGCCGGAGATCGTCAGCCAACCGGAGGCGCCGAAGGCCGAACTCGCCCGTACCGAACTGCCGCGACAGCCGGCGGGCTTCGGCACCGGCAACGGCATCCTCGGCGTGCTGCCGGCCGCAACCGCCGCCGCACCCGTCCCGGCTGCTCCGAAGCTCGCCTCCGCCGATCCGGCGCCACAGCCGATCCAGATGAGCGCCACCACCCGGTCGGTCGTCACCCACAGCGGGTGGATCGTCCAGGTCGGCGCCCTCGAGAGCGAGAACGAAGCCCAGCAGCGCATCGATGCCGCGCGCAGCTCGGCCCGAGGCCTGCTCAGCAAGGCCGATCCGTTCACCGAGCCGGTCCTCGCCAAGGATAATCGCAAGCTCTACCGCGCCCGCTTCGCCGGGCTCGAGCGGGACCAGGCCGAAGCCGTCTGCCGCGCCCTGAAGCGCGCCGATATCTCCTGCATCACCGTCCGTAACTGATCGTCTCATCGTTCCGTCAAAATGCCCGCGCCTTCGGCGCGGGCATTTTCGTTTTTGGGGACGCAATGATGCGAAGGCTGTTCCACGACAACCTCTCGTCAAGAATTTACGGTTAAAACTTTGCTCAAGGGATCGACCACGCCGGCAATGGCGGGCATCGGGGCGACGGCAAACAGAGCAAGCGGAGCTCACGCGGTACGGGCGTTTGTAGCGTGGTGCCGGAGTTAGCCGTTATGCGTACGAAGCAGAGTATCCTTGGCCTCGTTTACACGGGCAGCGAGGTACGTCGAGCCCCCCTGGTCGGGATGGAGTTTCTTCATCAGCGACTTGTGAGCCCGGCTGATGTCGTCGCGCCCCGCCCCCGGCTGCAAGCCAAGGATCTGATAGGCTTCCTCCGCCGTCATTTTGCTGCTCGGCGCCGTGCGGCGCTGCCCCCCTGCCGCATCGCCCTGCGCGTGCTGACGCCAGGCGGGAAACCGGCGGTCCAGATAGCTTTCGAGTAAGGCCACGCTCTCAGCGTCGAACGTCGGGACCATCGCCAGCAGACTCGCGAGATCAAACTCGTCGAGAGCGCGCCCTGCGTGAGGCCCGGCGACGATCTGTCCCGCGAGCTGGCCAGAGTCGTGGTCGAGCCGCATGTCGAGGAATTGCGAGCGCACGCGCGAGGCCTGTCCGGAAGTGCGCGCCGCGCCACCGCCGAACAGCCCGCCGATATTGCCGAAGCCGGAGTTTGCCAGCGGCGTCCAGCCGAGCAGGCCGGCGCCGAAGATCCCGAGCGGGATCGCCACCGCCAGTTCGCCCCGCAAGCCCGTGAACGCCGCGACCGCCAGCGCCACCACGCCGCCGCCGATCTTGACGGCGCGCGCGAGCACCGCCGGATTGGCGGCGCGGAACATCTGGAGCAGCAGATAAATCGTGACAACGGCGACAGCGCCGGCGATCAGGGTCGGCATCGCCCATATATAGTCCCCTCGCGCCCAAAAAGCATGCCGTCGTATCTCGCCAGGCGAACCCGCTTCACTTCATCTGGCCGATCAGCTTCGCCGCGCCGCTCGTCGTCTTCGACAATTTGAGCAGCGCCTCGCGGCCGCCCGCCGCATAGGCCGCAGCCGCACGCAAGAGGTCGCGCAACTGCGCTGCTGCGCCAGGATCGAACCGGCACCAGGCACCGCCGGTCAGGCGCGCGATCTCGCGAAATGCCTGCTCGGCCACGTCGTCATGGCCTTCCTGAAACAGGAACACGGGCACTTTGAGCATGCCGAGCTCACCAGCCTTGGCGCAGAGCTCGTCAACTTTCTCCTCCATGGCATCGCCGACGAAGACCACGGCACGCACGCCCGAATCGACCGCCTCCCGCCGTGCCTCACTCAGCACCTTGCCGATCTGGGTGTCGCCGCCGCGGCAGTCGATCTTGCTCATCAGCGTTGCAAGTTTGGCGCTGTCGGAGATCCAGCCCGTGGCGCGGCACTCGTTGAACCCGCGATAATAGACCAGCCGAATGTCGAGGCTGCCGATTGCCGCCGCCTCGCGGAACATGTCCGCCTGGAGCCCGCAGGCCATGTCCCAGGTCGGTTGCCGGCTCATCGTCGCATCCAGCGCGAAGATCAGCCGCCCGTTCGCACCGGGCGCATGCGGGGACAGCGCACGTGCCTTGGCGACGAAGGCGGCGATATCGTCCGTGGTCGACGTGTTGGCCTGCGGCAGTGCGCCGCCTGCTTGCGCCGAGACGGCATCGCGGCCGCGCGGTTTGATAGGTTCGCCCGACATCCCTGCTCGCACCTTGCGTGAGCGGCTAATGTGGTTAGCGGGCACTGCCCGGTCAATGTGAAAAACCTCCGCCGGCGGGCGCCAGCGGAGGCTTCGAACATCTGTTGCTGACCAGGAGCGAAGCGTCAGCTCTTGGAAGCTCAGCTCTTGGCAGGTGCCATCAGGGCGACCGGACCAGGCTCGAGGATCTTGGGCGGGGACGAGCTGGTGTCAACCGGCGCCACGTCGCTGTCAGCCGCGCTCAGGAACTTGTCGAGCATCCCCTGGATGGAGTTCTTGGCGCCATCCGGGCCGGTGTCGCGCATGTCGTTGTGCTGGAAGTCCGTCTTGACGACCTGAATTCCGGCCTTCTCGCACTCCTCGTCCGTGGGGATCACACCCGGATCGGTTTTGAACTGCGGATCCTTGGAGCGGAACGACAGGATCTTGAACTTGCCGGCGGTGACGAAGGGAACGCGGAGATTATCCAGCGTGACGACCTTCTTGACCTCGTCCGGATACTGCTTGGCGAAATACATCGTGATGTCGCCGCCCATGGAGTGGCCGACCATCGTCACCCTGGCGTAATCGGCGTTGGGCTGAACCTTTTTCATCTCCTGCATCGCGAGATGGATGTTGGCGACGCCGCGCAGGATCTGCGGCAGCCGACCGACATAGAGCTCGCCGGGCTTGGTCACCATCGGAGGATCGGTCGGCAGGTCATGCTGCGGACTGACGACGAGATAGCCGCGTGCCGCGAAGATGTTGGCGAGGAAGCCGTACTCGGTATTCTTGACGGTGTTGCCGTGATTGATCACCGCGACCGGCATCGTGATCATGCCGGCATTGGCCTGCATTTCCTTGTCGCGACGGATCGCGATATCGACGGGCACCGGACGATTGTCGCGCGAGGCATCGTAGAAAGTGACGGTCTCGTGCCTGATAGCCCACTTGCTCGCCGTGAAATAGGCGACGCCGCAGAGGGCAGTAACCGAAACCAGAACGGCAATTCCACGCTTCATTTTCGTCCTCAGCCTCAGGCTTGTCTGGCCTGAAGTCCCTGTCGAAACCGTGCTTGTTCGGGAAGCTCTTTGGCTCCCTCGCGCCTATTCCCTAATATATGTCACAGCCGCGTGACAGGAAGGCCAAATTTTGTGAACTGGCAGCCCTTTCATTGTGCGACGCACACGTTTCTTGAGCATCCCGTCCCCCTACAGCTACGTCAGGGTGCACGTCACCATCCGACGCAACCGGTCTCGATCTGGTTCAACTTCGCAGTAAACACGAGATGAAAACGGGTTTTCGCGGGGTCGGTTCCAGCGGGAACCGGCTAGGAAGCTTCGACCGGAAGTAGCGACGTGGTCAGGCGCCGAGGATGTCGTGAATCTCGAGCGGCTTGGCGACCTGGCTGAACCACTCGGCCCTATTGGCCGCACGGCGGCGGCCGCGCTCGTCAAGCGGAAGCTTGAGCTGGCGGAGCAGGCTCGTCACCTCTTCCCGCGCGGTGAGATGGCCGAGATTGGGCCGCATGCCCAACGTCGCCTCGTCGATCTCGTCGAGGGCCGTCAGGCCGCGCGGAAAGAACTCGCGGTAAACGACGCGCTCGGCGAAGCCGTCGACGTAGCGGAAGCCGAGCCGCAGCGACAAATCCTTCAGTCCGTTGGCGACGAGCTGCTTGTTGCGGGAGCCGAGCATCGACAGGCGGTTGCGCACGACGATCCAGTCAGTCGTCGAGCCGTCGAGCTGGCGGCGCTTGCGGCGGGTATCCAGCACCATCTCGGCGTAGTGGCTCTCGCCCGTCACCGCATAGTTGGCAGGATCGACAGTGCCGAGCACGTCGAAATCGAGGAAGCTGTCGTTGATCGGCGTGACCAGCGTATCGGCCATCGAGTGCGCCAGCCGCATCAGGTAACTGTCGGTGCCGGGAGTGTCGATGACGATGAAGTCGAAACTGCTCTCGACCGCTGAAACCGCCTCCATGAACTGCTGGAACTCGGAATTCTCGTTCTCGGCGATCTGCATGGTCTCGCCAAGCTTGATGCAGCGATGCACCGGCAGCTCGAGGTCGAGCTTGGTGCGGCGCGCCCAAGCGGAACGGTTGTTGATGTAGCGGGTGAAGCTCTGCTGACGGCAGTCGAGATCGATGGTGGCGACGCGCTGGCCGGCCTTCAGAAGCGCGACCGCGATGTGCAGGGCGGAGGTCGACTTGCCGGAGCCGCCTTTCTCGTTGCCGAGCACGACCACATGCGCCGAGCCGGATTGGCCTTGGCTAGCCTGCACAAGCATAGCGATCCTCAACACCCCTACGGAATATCTTCGAGTTGGCCGCGTCGGCGGTCAAGTGAAATGCGTGACAGGAAATGCAAATCACACTGCGCCGTGCTTCATCATGAATCGCGGCGCCATCTTTCGTCTGTGATCCAGCCCACAATGTCGCGACATACTGCGCGGCTTCACAGGCAACGCTGTGCCGCATCCGGATGCATGGCGTCCACGATCGCCGCTTGTTAGGGTTAGCCTCTCGGGCGCCGGGACGCGTCCGCCTCCATTCCCAAACCCCGTTGAGACCTGATGTCACGAAGCCCCTTGATCGTCCGCACGGTCCCCGCCCTGCGACGCGCCGTCGACAATCTTCGCAAGCGAAAAGCCACGATCGCGCTGGTGCCGACCATGGGAGCACTCCATGACGGGCATGTGTCGCTGGTGCGCCTGGCCAGGCGACGCGCCAGCCGCGTCGTGGTCTCGATTTTCGTGAACCCGACCCAGTTCGCTCCGACCGAGGATTTCGGCGCCTATCCGCGAACCTGGAAGGCCGATATCGCCAAGCTCGCGGCCGAAGACGTCGAGATCGTCTGGCACCCCGGCGTCGAGGCGATGTATCCGGAAGGCTTCGCCACCCGCATCGTGCCGGAGGGGACCGCGCTGGCCGACCTCGAGGACCGCTTCCGCCCGCACTTCTTCGGCGGCGTCGCCACCGTCGTCGGCAAGCTGTTCACGCAATGCCGGCCGGATGTCGCGATCTTCGGCGAGAAGGACTTTCAGCAATTGCGGGTGGTGACGCAGATGGCTGGGGATCTCGACCTCGGCGTCAAGGTGATCGGCTCCCGCACGGTGCGCGAGCGCGACGGCCTCGCGATGTCCTCGCGCAACGTCTACCTCTCGCCGGAGGAGCGGAAGACCGCCACCACGCTCTACCGCGCCATGAAGGAGAGCGCCGCGCGGATCCGCGCCGGCGAGGCCATTGCCCGTGCGATGGCGCGCGGCGCCGAGATGATCAAGGCCGCCGGCTTTGCGCTCGATTATTTCGAGGTCCGCCACGCCGAGACGCTCGCGCCGGCCACCTCACGCAAGGATGGACCCCTGCGGATCCTGGTCGCAGCCAAGCTCGGCACGACCCGGCTGATCGACAATATCGCGGTCTAGAGCAATCCGAGATCGCGCAGCTCGCGCCGCATCGGCTCCGGCATCGCCGCGATCGTGCCCGCGGCGGACTTGCCGAGATCGGGCGGCACGGCGCTGTCGGCAAGATAGCGCCAGCCCTGGAACGGACGCATCGGCCGCGGCGACACCGAGATCACCTTCGGCTGCATCACGATCCGGCAGCGGCCGATGCCGTCCTTGTCACGGAACGGCTCGATGCCGATGATCTTCTCGCGCGCGGCGATCTCGCCCTTGATGACCCAATAGAGCGAGCCACCCGAGAGTATCTCGGCGTCGCGCTTGGGGACCATGCGGGTGATGTGGACGTGGTGTTGCGGCAGGCCCCTCTTCTTGGCCGTCTGCATCCGTTCGGCGATCCACCCCTTCAATTCCTTGACGGAGTCGCAGCCGACGGCGAGTTTGATCAGATGTAGTGGCATGCCCCAGCATTAGCGGGCCTGCCGCGAGTTTTCAAAGCTGATCTACTCGTTATCCGCAGCCGCGGGAGCCGGCGCCGCGGTCGGCGGCGCGAGCGGAACCGGCGGGGCGGGCGCGCGCGCAGCCTTCGGAGCCGGCGGCTTCTTCGCGGCCGGTGCCGCGGGTGCAGCAGCCTGTGCCGAGGCTGGAGCCGGCGTACGCGGCGCCGGCGCGGCGTTGGCGGCGGGCGCCTGACGCGTCGCTGCCGTCGGCGGCTCCGGATTCATGATGCTCACCGGCGGCGTCGACGAGGCGCTCGGGAACTCCGCATTGGTCGGCTTGCCCGTCGGCATCGATGGCGGCAGCGCCGCGAGCGCACCAGAGCCCTGCATCGCAGGCGCTGCTGCGGGCGCGTACCAGCTCGGCGCATAGCGCGCGACCAGCGTGTCGTAGAGATGGGCGTCCATGTTGGCGGCGACCCGCTGCTGATCGGTCAGCGAGCGGAAGGCGGCGCAGTCGAACTGCGTGCAGCCGTCGCGTGCGACCAGCACCTGCGCGACGAGACCGTAGCGATCGTGCTCCAGCGACTTGCGCAGCACCTTCATGTCCAGCGTCAGGCTCTTTTCGGCCGTCGCTGCATCGCCGAGCTCGGTCAGCCGGTCGATTCTGGCGGCGGTGTAGGAGACGGCGGCAGCCGCCGCATCGGGCGAGCCGAACAATGCCTTCTCGCAGCCGGCGGCCACCAGGTCACCGGCGAGATCGTCGAGGCAGGACAGCGCCGGGAGGCTCGCGGTCACCGCAGCCTGCGCACGCGCCTCGATCGGGGATCCCTGCCCCACCGGTCCGTAGACACGCACGGTGGCGGCCACCGCGATGGCGATGGCGAGCAGCGTGATCACCGACAGCGCGCCATTGGCGACCGACCTCTCGGCGCGCAGGAGCGTGGTCAGGAGAATCAGTCCGAAGAAGCCGGCCGCCGCCAGCGTCATCCACATCGGAAAGGCCGGCGAGAGCCAGATTTGGTCGAGCGAAGTGGCCCATGCCCAGTTCATGCGCGATGTCCCCTCACGCGAGCAAAGAGCGAATGGTCAAAGCGAGCACCGCGAGTCGGCAGCTGCCCCCGGTCCACCTTGTCGAGGTGAAGCGGGCCTTTTGACGGCGAGCAAGCAAATTTCTCCGCAACGTCAATGTGCGGGGCCGTCATCCCTCAGGAGAGTGCGAGCTGGCTTTCCTTGGCGACGCGTTCGAAGGCTTCGGTCGAGCTCTTGATGCGGTACTGGCAGTCGTCGCCATCGGTTGGCAGCAGGCGGATGACCTCATACGAGCCGCTGGCAGCCGGGCGCGCAACGTTGCTCGCAGTAAACAATACGTGCGTGCCGATAGGAAATTTATGCTTCAACGCCCTCTCCATGACTCAAACAACGCCTGCCGTGCCCAGGGTCCCACTGCGACGGCCGGCCGAAAACCCGGCCTGCCCTATAGCACGCGGCGGGCCGTTTTGGCCAGCAGTATCCAGCATGGCAAACGTACCAATTTTGCAGTCATTTCAGAGTGATGCCCCCCGGCCGCCGAGACCGCCGGAACCCGATCCGTCAGACCGTGTGGGGCAGCTTTCCGTCGGGGCTCGCGTGATCCACGGCCTTGGGCAGTTCCTGGGCCAGAATCTGGCCCAGCTGGTCGACCGGGATGTTGTAGCGGGCAGCCAGCTGGCGGACCGTGTCGTTGCCCAGCACGGCGCGGAGCTGGTCTGCCGAGATCGGCAGGTTCTGGCTATTGCCGAGCCAGGATTTGACCTGGTCGCCAAAGCCCGCCTGCTGGAGCTTTGCGACGATCGCGCTGAGGCCGCCCTGATTGTTGCTGCCGAGCACCTCGTTCAGCACACCCGGCAAGACCGCGGCGCCGAGCTGGCCAAGCGCGCTGCGGAGCGCGGGGTTGTTTTCCAGCGAGTCCAGGATTCCCATGGCCGTGCCCTCTCCTAAGCCGATCATTCCACCGTGATTGAGCGCCGGCCCGTTCGCCGTCAAGCCAGCCTCAATCACATTCGCGATCAGACATTCTCGAACTTTTCGATGACGAGCGTCTCGGCGAGCCCGTCGCGGGTCCATTCCTGGAACGCCGGCAGCGCCATCATCGTGTCCATGTAGGCCCTGGCCTCGGGCTCGACCTCGATCGCAAAGGTGCGGAAGCGGTGCACGACCGGCGCATACATCGCATCCGCCGCGCCGAAGCCGCCGAACAAGAACGGTCCCTCGGCCTCGTAGCGCGCGCGGCATTCGCGCCAGATCTCCTGGATGCGCGCGATGTTGGCCAACGCATCCGCCGACAGCGCCACGGGGCGCACGGGGCGATGCAGATTCATGCCGCATTCGCTGCGAAGCGGCACGAAGCCGGAATGCATCTCGGCGCACACCGAACGGGCATGCGCGCGGGCGGCGGCGGCGTCGGGCCACAGCTTCTTCTCGGGGTGGCGCTCGGCAATGTATTCGATGATCGCGAGCGAATCCCACACTGTGATGTCGCCGTCGATCAATACCGGCACCTTGCCCGCGCGGCTGAACGAGAGGATCTGCTCCTTGTCCGCCGGATTGTCGGTGTAGAGCGGGATGACGGTCTCCGCGAACGGGATGTCGTTGGCGCGCAGCGCGAGCCAGGGCCGCATCGACCATGACGAGTAGTTCTTGTTGCCGATCGCAAGCTTCAGCGCAGCCATGTGACTAGTCCTTCCCGAGTCTGCTGGATGCGGCTGCTTTTAGCGCCATCACCTGCCGCCAATCAATCGTTGCCGCGCCGGAGCATGCGTGGCAATCGTTGCGACCTGCGAGGAGAGAGACATGAGCAGGCATTGGGTCGACATCACCGCGGTCGGCTTCTTCATCATTGAGTGGCTGGTCTATGCCCTGACGCTGGAGCACTCGGCCTATGGCCGCGACAGCCTGTCGGCGCGCATGAACGGCTATCGCGAGGTCTGGGTGCGCCGCCTGCTCGACCGCGACACCCGCATGGTCGACATGCAGATCATGGCCTCGCTCCAGAACGGCACCGCCTTCTTCGCCTCCACCAGCCTGTTCGCGATTGGGGGTGCGCTGGCGCTGCTGCACGCCACCAGCGACGCCATCACCATCTTGAGCAAGCTGCCGATCGACCTCAGCCCCTCGCCCGCGCTGTGGGAATTGAAATGCGTCGGCCTCGTGCTGATCTGCGTCTACGCCTTCTTCAAGTTCGCCTGGGCCTATCGCCTGTTCAACTACGTCGCGATCCTGTTCGGCGGCATGCCGCCGGCCTCCCAGCGCGATACGCCGCAGGCCGAGGCGCACGTCATCCGCACCTCGCGCCTGTTCGAATCCGCCGGCCGCCACTTCAACCGCGGCCAGCGCGCCTTCTTCTTCGCGCTCGGCTATCTCGGCTGGTTCGTCAGCCCCTGGGTGCTGTTCGTGACCACGGCCGCGGTGGTGATCGTGACATGGCGGCGGCAGTTCGCGTCGAGCGCGTGGGCGGCGATGGCGCCGGAGGTGGTGGTGGATGGCGAGGAGACGCGGAAGCGCGGTCCTCAAGGATGAACGCGCAGCGCGCTTCTCGCCATCCGTCATCCTGAGGTGTGAGGGGCGCAGTGCGCTCGCACTGCGTTCCGAGCCTCGAAGGATGAACGGCCCCTATGCAGCCGGGCCGTCGCCCTTCGAGGCTTGCCCTGCAGCGCGATGCGCTGCAGGGCAAGCACCTCAGGCTGACGGTGATGGATTGGTGCTTGTTGCAAATCTACGTCCATTTCAATCAGACACACCTTCGCATCCTCGCGGCTGATTTCGCCCGAGCTTTGCTTCATTCCTCACCCCCTTCAATCAAGAGGGCGCAGGGAAGGCCGGGTGCCGGCTGGCACCCACTCATCCGCTGTGCGCGTGTAGCGCATTGGAAAAATGCACAGCGGTCAACAGGTGTAGCCGCACACACGGCCTTCCCTGCGCAGTGGGCCTACGGCCGCAACCCGGCTCGCGAAACGTGACGACGCGCGATCGCCCCTCTTGGTGAGCCGGGATGAGCGACACATACGACATTTCCGAATTTCGGCAAAGTGGAATATTTTCGAGGAAAGAACTTGACAGGATTCGGAAACGACGCAGGTGTTTTGCCCGCCACCCGGCAGGCTATTTGCCGGGTGCAGCCCCTTGCCGCTTGTTCCGCGCATATCGCCGGCGTTACTTGACAGCGCCGTCGACCATCGCTTCCTGCCGGCGTCCGGCAAGCTTCGTCATGACTTGCAACTACCGGGAATTCTGGCAGCCTTCACCTGGCTTGCGAACGACAGCCGAACATGAGCGTGAGGCCTGTCCACAGCACGCAGGATGGATGGAGCGCAGCGATACCCGTCGATTCCAGGGACGCGGATAGATTTCGCAAGGGCTCAACCCATCCCACAAGCTACCCCCCGCCAAAATCCCGCGGCGAGAACGGCAAGTCCATCACCTTCCATTCCCCGTACTTGTCGGCCGGCAGCATCTTATAGGGCTGGCAGGCTTGCAGCGCGCTCATCGCGGACTGCACGAGGGCCACACCCTTCGCGGATGGCGGGGCTTCGATCAGGATCGGGTGGCGGGCCAGCGTGCCGTCGGTGGCGAGCACCGTGCGCAGCTTGATGTGCAAATTGTCGGTCGGCGCGACCCCGGCCGGCAGTTTTGCGCAGCTCTTCAGGTGGCGGCGAAGCTCGGCGATCACCTCGGCCGGCAGCTTGGCTCCGATCGAATCCTTGGCATCGCCGCCGTCGTCCTTGGGCGCGTCCTTCGGCTCGGGCGGCAATTCCGGCGGCAGGCCCAGCATCACGCCGTACTTGACGGTCACGTCAGGCTCCGGCGCCTGATAGGCCGGCGGCGCGGCCTGCGGCTGCGGCATCGCGGGTGGTGGCTGCGGTGCCGACTGATGCTGCTGCAGCGACTGGGGCGGAGGCTGTTGCGGCAGCAACTGGGATTGCGGCGGCTGGGGTTGCGGAGGCTGTTGTTGCGACGGTGGCGCTTGCGGCGGTTGCTGCTGCACGTTGGCCTCGCGCTGCTTCGGCGCCTGCGAGGGTTCCGGCTGCGGCTGTTTCTGCTGCATCGGCTGCTCAGGCGACGCCTGCTGCTGCGATGGTTGCGACGCAGCCTGCTGCTTGGCCGCAGGCTTCGCCGCTGCGTCGGCTTTGTCGGTGAAATCCAGCTTCGGAAGTTTCAGGTCGGGCGTCGGCTCCGGTGGCTTCTCCTTCGCCTCTTGCTTCACCTCTTCCTTGGCCTTCTCCTCGGCTTTCGCCTCCTCCTGCTTCACCTGCTCCGGCGTGACGATGTCGACCGACACCGTTTCGGGCGCCGCGAGGTTAAACAGATGGACCTCGCTGATCAGGATGATCAGCCCCACCAGCGTCAGATGCGCGATCGCCGACGCTGCAATGTCCGTCCGTATGATCTTCCGCAGTTCCATCGCCTGGTCTTGGGTTGCCGACTTGCTCCTAGCATACGGCAGCCCGCTCTCAATCCCATTTCGGCGCGAAGCCGAAATCCGTCAGGCGGCCCTTCGGACTGGCCAGCGCCGAGACCTGCGCCATCTCTTCGTCCGCCAGCTCGAAATCGAAGATCTCGATGTTTTCCGACAGGCGCTCGACGCGCGAGGTGCGCGGGATCGCGGCAACATTCTGTTGCACTAGCCAGCGCAGGCAGATTTGCGCCGGCGTCTTGCGATGGGCGCGCCCGATTGCCGCAAGCGTCTGGTCGGACTTGATGCGGCCCCTGGCGATCGGGCTGTAGGCGACCAGCGCCAGCCCGTGCCGGTCGCAGGCCGCCCTCACCTTGGCTTGGTCGAGATAGGGATGGTATTCGACCTGGTTGCAGACGAGCGGTTCCGGGCACAACGCGACCGCCTCTTCGATCAGGGCGACCGTGAAATTGGAGACGCCGATGTGGTGCGCCAGGCCCATGCGCTTGGCGTGCGCCAGCGCGCCCAGCGTCTCCGCCAGCGGCACATGCGAATTGGGCCAGTGCAGCAGCAACAGATCGACGGATGGAAGCCGCAGCCGCGCCAGGCTCTCCTTGACCGAGCGCTCCAGATCGTGGGGCCCGTAATGGTTGGTCCAGACCTTGGTGGTGAGGAAGATGTCTTCGCGCCGCACTCCCGAGGACCGCAGGCCGTCGCCGACCTCGCGCTCATTGTCATAGACCTGCGCGGTGTCGATATGGCGGTAGCCGAGCCGCAGCGCCTGCTCGACCACGCGCGCGCAGGTCCGCTCGCTCAACTCCCAGGTCCCGAGCCCAATCGCCGGGATTTTTGCGCCATTGGCCTCGACGAACAGCATGAGGAATCCTCTCTGTCGCAGTCGCCCCAGGTTCATTATGGACCCGGTCGGTGACACTGCCAACGAAGGCCGCGACGGTCGGAGCGGTTATTCAGCGCAATGCTAAAGCGCGATGAGATGACAATGAACCATCATCGCGCTTTAGGTTGTTGTTTGAGCATGATCTTTTCGGAAAACCGCTTCGCACTTTTCCGGATCATGCTCTGGCGGTGTGTTGGCGTCAGGCTTTGGCAAGCGCCTGGAACACCGTGTCCGGCGCATGCGCTATCACCGCGAGCAGCGCGCGGGCGGGTCCCCGCGGGGCGCGCTTGCCCTGCTCCCAGTTGCGGATGGTCTCGACGGGCACACCTAACTTGGCGGCGAACTCCATCTGGGTGAGGCAGGCGCGGCGGCGCAGGTCGCGCACGGCAAGCGAACCGGTGTCAGCCGGCGTGGAAGCGCTCGTGGGCTGGAGCGGAAACTCCTGCCCGTCCCGCAATTCGACGATCCGCCCATCCGCCTTCAGCCGCAACCGCATGCTCATTCCCCCAAGCCGGGCGATGATGCGGCAACCCGCTTAAGTTCGGATTAACGATAGCGGCGTGCGGCCTATTTCAGGCCGAACCACAGCGTTGCGATGCCGAGGAAGGAGAAGAAACCGACGACGTCGGTCACGGTCGTGACGAACGTGCCGGATGCCACCGCCGGATCGGCCCGCACCCGGTCCAGCGCCATCGGGATTAGGATGCCGCCCAGCGCACCCGCAAAGAGATTGCAGATGATCGCGAGCCCGATGACGATACCGAGGCCCGGGATCTTGAACCAGACCACCGCCGCGACGCCCGTGATCACGGCAAAGGCCAGGCCGTTGACGAGGCCAACCAGCGTCTCCCGCATCACCACGCGCCAGGCATTGGAGGAGCCGAGCTCGCGTGTCGCGAGCGCGCGTACCGCAACGGTCATGGTCTGGGTTGCGGCGTTGCCGCCCTGGCTTGCGACGATCGGTGCAAGAACGGCCAGCGCCACCATCTTCTCGAGCTGGCCCTCGAACAGGCCGAGCACGGAGGACGCCAGGAAAGCGGTGGCCAGATTGACCAGCAACCAGTTGAACCGCGCCCGCGCAATGGTGAACACGGTGTCGGAGAGTTCTTCGTCGCTGTTGACGCCGCCCAGCGCCTTGAGGTCCTCGTCCGCCTCCTCCTCGATCACGTCGACGACGTCGTCGACGGTGATGACGCCGACGAGGCGATCCTGGGTATCGAGCACGGGCGCGGCGACGAGGTTATATTTGCCGAACATGCGCGCCACCTCCTCCTGGTCCTCCAGGACGGAGACGCGGCGGCGATCCTCGTCGGTCAGCTCGGCAAGCGCCACCGGGCGGCGGGCGCGAAGCAGGACGTCGAGCGAGACTGCGCCCTGCCAGTGCTGATCCTTGTCGACGACGTAGATCTCGTAGAAGCGGTCGGGCAGATCCGGGGTCTCGCGCATGTAGTCGATCGCCTGGCCCACGGTGAAATCCTGCGGCACCGCGATGAACTCGGTCTGCATTCGCCGGCCGGCGGAATTTTCCGGATAAAGCAGGCTGCGCTCGAGCGCGACGCGCTCGCGCAACGGCAGCTTCTCGAGGATCTCCTCCTGCTCCGCCTGGTCGAGCGTTTCCAGAAGCTCGACCGCGTCGTCGGATTCGAGCTCTCGGACGCCCTCGGCGACCGTCTCCGGCGGCAGCTCCTCGAGGATCTCCTCGCGCACGCCCTCGTCGAGCTCGTTCAACGCCGAGAAATCGAAGTCGCGCCCCGTGAGCTCGACCAGGCGAACGCGCTCGTCGGGCTCGAGAGCGCCGATCAGATCGCCGAGATCGGCCTCGTGCAGTTCGGCGACGGTGGCCCGCAAAAGCGCGCTGTCGGCGGCCTCGATCGCATGCGCAATCTCCTCGACGAATTCGTGACGAATTTCGCCGTCTTCATTGCGCATCGGAACGTGGTCGAGTACCGAGGCCTCCGCGGAGGGGGCAACGTCCATATGTTCATCCATGGCGCGCCTCTCCGTTTGACAGGTCGGGTCAGGTGGTCTGAGCTGATGGTTCAGGCAATACCCACAAGGCAACAGCGAGCGCAATGGCAAAGATGCATCGGCCGAAATGGATATCGATGTCGGTAGGCGCGGCGCTCGCCGCCCTCATCGGCACCGCCTCGGCTGATGCCGCCGACTGTCCGCGCAAGGACGCGCTCGGCACCTCGCGCCTGCTCAGCGTCGATGCCAAATCCACGCCGCGCGTGGGGCTGAAGAGTTTTACGCAAACACTGCCGCTCGCCGATCACGAGGTCGTGCTGACCTTCGACGACGGCCCGCATCCGCCGACCACCTCGAAGGTGCTGGCCGCACTGGCGCAGGAATGCGTGCGGGCGACCTTCTTCCTGATCGGCCTGCACGCCTCCGAGCATCCCGACATGGTCAAGCGCATCGCCCGCGAGGGCCACAGCATCGGCCATCACACCTGGTCGCATCCGTTCATGGCGCGGATCCCGTTCGACAAGGCGAAGAATGAGATCGACCGCGGCATCGCGGCGAACGAGACGGCGCTGCACGGGACGTCGACGACAACGCCCTCGACGCCGTTCTTCCGCTTCCCCTATTTCGAAGCGACGCAAGCGCAACTCGACCTGCTCCAGTCGCGCGGCATCGTCGTGTTCGGGGCCGATCTGTGGGCCAGCGACTGGAACGAGATGACGCCGGATCAGGAATTGAAGCTCATCACCGAGCGCCTCGCCGCTGCCGGCAAGGGTATCATCCTCTTCCACGATCCCAAGGCGCGCACGGCCGCGATCATGCCGGCCTTCCTGCGGTATTTGCGTCAGAACGGCTATCGCGTCGTTCACGTGGTGCCGGCGGGCGCGGCGAAGAATGCCGACGCGCATTGATGCCGGAATGTCACGCCGGCGCAAAATGGGGTGATTTTGACCCTATTAACAGTCTGTTCATGCTACGCCATGCAAACATGGAAGAGGTCTTGGGCCTGAACCGTTTCTCGGCGTCTCCGACCTACTATGGCGGCAATCGCGTATGAGGGCAGACCGGGTTCATGATCAGAAGCAGCGTTGTTGTTCGGACGCGATCGTGGATCGTCCTCTGCCTGGGCTTGCTGACCACTGCCTCGCCGGCGGCATTGGCGGCCAATTGCCCGGGTCACCCGGACGCGCTCGGCACCTCCCGCACCCTTGTGGTCGACCCGCGCGCGCATCCGCGCATCGGCACCATGCAGTACCGCGAGACGCTGCCGCTGAAGGACCATGAGGTCGTCCTGACCTTCGACGACGGTCCGCTGCCGAAATACTCCAACCAGGTGCTCCAGATCCTGGCCGACGAGTGCATCAAGGCGACCTTCTTCATCATCGGCGGCCAGGCCAAGGCGAACCCTGAGGGCGTGCGCAAGCTGGTGGCGGCGGGCCACACCGTCGGCACGCACAGCATGAACCATCCGCTGACGTTCGACAGGATGCCGATCGAGAAGATCGAGACCGAGATCAATGGCGGCATCGAGTGGACGTCGGCTGCGATGACCGATCCGTCCGCGCTCGCGCCGTTCTTCCGTATTCCCGGCCTGATGCGCGCCCAAGGCGTCGAAAACCATCTGATCTCGCGCGGCATCCAGGTCTGGAGTGCCGATTTCCCGGCCGACGACTGGCGGCACGTGTCGTCCGATCGCGTCTACCAGCTCGCGATCCAGCGGCTCGAGGCCAAGGGCAAGGGCATTTTGCTCCTGCACGACATCCAGGCCCGCACCGTCGCGGCGCTGCCCAAGATCATCCGCGATTTGAAGGCGCGCGGCTATCGCATCGTCCATGTGGTGCCGGCCACCGCCGACCGGCCGGCGACGCCGACCGAGGCGGTGGAATGGCTGCTGCGTCCGCCGTCGGAGAGCGTGCCGATCGCACGCTGGCCGGCCGTGCCCAATTTTGTCTACACACAGGCATGGACGCTTCCGGCACCTGACCTGGCTGATCTCAACGCGCAGCCGGCGCATGAGCCGCTGTTGCCGCGCCGGACCATGGCGCAGGCGGATGTCGCCGCCACCCTGCCCGTGCCCGACCGCGATCTCTTCGCGATCCCGGAAGGCTCGATCGAGGTGCTGCTGTCCACGACGCTGTCGCGGCGAGCCGCGACGCGGCTGGCCATGGCGGCTGAGACGCCTCATGCCTCCAAGGGCAAGGCTGGCAAGTCACCAGGACGCCGGACGGCGCATGCCGTGCATGGCGCACCGAAGCATGCCGCGCAGACCACGGGCGCTACCCCGCATCCGACCCGCGTCGCCAGCCTGAAGAAGCGGACGCAGTAAGCTTTACTGCCGCACGATATTGGCGACGCAGAGCAGCACAATCAGCGCCAGGAAGAACAGGTCCATATAGGCCTTCAGCTCGCCGTCGCGGCGCAGCCGGGCCACGTCGGCCACGACCTGCTTGCGCGTGCTGGTTCCGCCGCTGCCGTCATTGATCGGACCTTGCAGGCGCCGCGTCTCGGCCTCGAGCTTCTCGATCTTCTGGAAGAAGTAGAACGAGCGCAGCGTCGAGGCCGCGCGCATGGCGGTATAGACCAGCACCAGGATCGCGAGGATCGCCCGGTTCGGATACTTCTCCATGAAGTTCAGGCTGAAATATACCACTGCCATGAACGCGAAGTTGGTGAAGAAGCGGTAGACGAAGCTTAGAAGGACCATGCTGGCTCAGCCTTGAGGAGTCGCGCAACCAGACCGTGGTGCGAATTCGGGGATACGGGCGCAGACCGGAACAGCCGGCCTGAATGCCGCGCAGGCCCGTCTACGCCAACTTCGTTGCAGCAAAGATAAGATCACCCGCCTGCCGAGCGCCTTTTAGCCACGCTCGGCTATCATGCAACAGAGCGTGGCAGCCCGCCCGTTCCACACGCACGCACCCGGGCAACGGCTCAATGGAGATTCGGCCAAAGCCGCGATAGACTATCGCCGCCACTCGCATGCGGGGTTTGCCGATGCCGAAGAAGGGAATCACGGGCCACGACGAATGGGTCCTGACCGAGGCGCTTGCGACCGCACTGGTCGCGCTGGAGCAGCTTGAGCCGAAGCACCAGCCGCGCGCGCATATGGACGATATCCGGAAAATGCTGTCGAGCGGCAAGGAGCCGGCGGCCGTGAGCCTGCACCTCGCCCAGGCCAAATGCCGCCTGTTCCCCGACCTCGATCCCCTGGAAATCTACCGGAACTACGGCATCGGCGAGGAATATGGCTGAACGGGCCTGCGCGCGCCCCCCTCTACCTGCCCGCTCCACTCCTGGTGCTAGCCGGCGCAGATCGGTCCTGCGTGAGCCCCAGCACCATGTCCGAGAAGCGCTCACCCTGTACCAACACGTGGCTATGAAGGCGGCTCGCGGCGAGCTGCTCGTCGCCGGCGCGGATCGCTTCGAGAATCCCGGCGTGCTCCTGCAGCGATTGCAGCAGACGGTTACGCGCGCGAAGCTGGATGCGTCGATAGGCGCTCAAACGCTTATGCAGGGCGAACGCCTGATCGGCTAGGAAGCCGTTGCGGCTCGCACGGTAGATCGCTTCGTGAAAATTGCGGTTGTCGGCGTAGTACTGCTCGCTGTCGCCTTGCCGCGCGGCGACCTCGCACGCGCGGTGCGCGGCCTCCATCGCGGCGTCGTTCTCCGGTGTGAGCCGGCGCGCGGCCAAGCGCCCGCAGGCGCTTTCGATCTCGGCCATGGTCTCAAACATTTCGAATAGCCGGGTCGGTGAAGGAACGCTGACGATCGCCCCGCGCCGCGGGCGGACATCGATGAAGCCTTCGGCGCCGAGCTGAAGCAGCGCCTCCCGGATGGGGGTCCGCGACACCCCGAATCGCTCGGCCAGCGAGGCCTCATCCAGGCGATCGCCCGGTCGAAATTCCCCAGCCATCACAGCGTCTTCGATCGACTGTTTCAGTCTGAAGGCTTGGCTCATTGTATACACCTGATCTTTCAATCCCATACCACACACTTGACAAAACATACAACATGCAGTTTACTAGCGATTGTATGCAATATCATAATTAAAAAATGCAATACGTGACGGGAGGTATGGAATGAAGGTTTCAAGACGCCAAGCCCTGGCCCTCGGGATCGCCGCACCGGCGCTGCTTCGGCTCGGACCAGCGCGCGCGGCCACAGCTTTGAAGATCTCGCACCAGTTTCCAGGCGGCACGCCAACCGACGGCGATTTCCGCGACCGGCTCTGCCGGCGCTTTGCGGCCCTGATCCAGGAGCGCAGCAAGGGATCGATGACCGCCGAGATCTATCCGGGCTCGTCGCTCATGAAGACCAACGCGCAGTTCTCGGCACTACGCAAAGGCGCGCTCGACATGAGCCTCATCCCGATCTCCTACGCCGGCGGCGATCTTCCCGAGCTCAACATCGGCCTGATGCCGGGCCTCGTCACCGGCTACGACGAGGGACTCGGCTGGAAGAACAAGCCCATCGGCCAGGAGTTCAGCAAATTCCTTGCAGCCAAAGGCGTCGTCATCATCACCTGGATCTGGCAGGCCGGCGGTGCCGCCAGCCGCTCGCGTCCATTGGTCGAGGTCGCCGATGCCAAGGGCATGAAGATCCGCGGCGGCTCGCGCGAGATGGACCTCGTGCTTCAGGCTGTCGGTGCCTCGGTCCTCTCGCTCCCGTCCAATGAACTTTACGCGGCCATGCAGACTGGCGCCTGCAAAGCCGCCCTCACCTCGTCCACCAGCCTGACCTCGTTCCGGCTGGAAGAGCTCGCCAAGCATCTGACGACCGGACGCGCCAAGAGCTACTGGTTCATGCTCGAGCCCCTCGTCATGTCCAAGGCGGTGTTCGACCGGCTTTCGAACGAGGAGCGCGAGATCGTCGTATCGGTCGGCGCCGAGCTCGAAGAGTTCGGCCGCGCTGCGGCGGTGGAGGACGATGTTCGCGTGGCGAAGGTCTACCAGGCCGCCGGCGCGACCGTGCACGATCTCGACGCCAAGGTCGTTCAGGCGTGGCGAGACCTCGCGCGCGATACGGCCTGGAAGGATTACGCCAACAAGAACGAGAACTGCGCCCGCTTGATCAAGCTTGCCATGGAGGCCGGCTCATGAGCGCGCACGGCGTCGATCTCGGCCATCCTGTCGTGGTGACGGCAGCGCGCCCGGGTTCTCCCATGGCGCGGATCAACCGTGCCATGGCCCTGCTCAACAAGACCATCGTCGTCGTCTGCTCGATTGCCCTCATCGTCGCGAGCGTAATTCTGAGCTACAGCGTGGCTGCGCGTTACTTCTTCAACGCGGCAACCTATTGGCAGGACGAAGCGGCCGTCTTCCTGCTGGTCGCCGCAACGTTCCTGTCCACCGCCTTCGTGCAGGCCGGCCGCGGCCATATCGGCATCGAAGCCCTCACCGGCTACCTGTCCAAGCGCGGCAACGCGATCCGCGTCCTCGTGGTCGACACCACGAGCTTCCTGTTCTGCTGCTTCTTCTCCTGGAAATCCTGGACGCTGTTCCACGAGGCGTGGGTCGACGGACAGGTGTCCGGATCGACCTGGGCCCCGCCTCTGTGGATCCCCTACAGTATGATGGCGCTCGGCATGACGCTACTGACGCTGCAGATCGCACTTCAACTCGCTGCGGCGATCGGCGGATGGAGGAGCAAATGAGCACGCTTGCCGTTGGACTGATGTATGGCGGCGCCACGCTTGCCGTCATGGCATCGGGCATGCCGATCGCGCTGGCGCTCGGTGCCGTAGCCGTCGTCTTCATGTACTTCTTCATGCCCTCCGCATCGCTCGATACGGTGACGCAGAACGTCTACGAGGAAATGGCTTCGATCACGCTGCTGGCCATCCCGCTCTTCATTCTCAAGGGCGCTGCGATCGGCAAGTCGAAGGCGGGACAGGATCTCTACAGCGCGCTGCATGTCTGGATGGGCCGCATCCCGGGTGGGCTCGGAATCGCAAATGTCTTTGCCTGCGCGCTGTTCGCGGCGATGGCCGGGTCGTCTCCGGCAACCTGCTCGGCGATCGGCTCGGCAGGGATTCCCGAGATGCGCAAGCGGGGATATTCCGGCGGCTTTGCCGCAGGCGTGATCGCAGCCGGCGGCACGCTCGGCATCCTGCTGCCGCCCTCGATCACGATGATCCTGTATGCGGTCGCGGCGGAGCAGTCGCTCGGGCGTCTGTTCCTCGCAGGCATCGGTCCTGGCCTTCTCCTGGTGGTGCTGTTTGCAACCTACGCGGTGCTGAGGTTCAAAGCGGAATACAAGGCGGCGCAGCGGGCCTATGCGGCAGACCCCGCGCAGCATCCGATCCTTTCGAACGAGCGCTTCACCATGGCGATGCGGTTCGGTGCGCTGCCGCGTGTCCTGCCCTTCGTCGTGCTGCTCAGCGGCGTGATGGTTGCGCTTTATGGCGGCTACGCCACGCCCTCGGAGACAGCGGGCCTCGGCGGCATCCTGGCGCTGGTTCTGATCGCCTCCATCTACGGCGTGTGGCGCCCACGGGATCTCGGCCCGATCCTGGAATCGACGCTGAAGGAATCGACCATGCTGATGCTGATCATCGGCATGTCGCTGCTCTACTCCTACGTGATGAGCTATCTCCACATCAGCCAGGGGGCGGCTCAAGCCATCGTCGCCATGCAGCTCTCGCGATGGGTGCTGCTGGCAGCTATCCTGGTGCTGGTGGTCGTGCTCGGCTTCTTCCTGCCGCCAGTTTCGATCATCCTGATGACCGCGCCGATCATCCTGCCGCCGCTCAAGGACGCAGGCTTCGACCTGATCTGGTTCGGGGTGGTGATGACGATCGTGATGGAGATGGGTCTCATCCATCCACCGGTCGGCCTCAACATCTTCGTCATCAGGAACATCGCGCCCGACATCCCCTTGCGGGACGTGATCTGGGGAACGCTGCCCTTCGTGCTCCTGATGGCGTTCGCCGTGGTGCTGCTTTGCCTGGCGCCCTCGATCTCAACCTGGTTGCCGAACCTGGTGATGGGCGCACCAACGCGTTAACCAAGGAGGCATGAACCATGCTGAACGATACGAGGCCCGGACGCATCACGGCGCCCGAATTCCTGCAAGGACTCATCGACACGTTGACGCAACGTGGCCGCGCGGTTCTCGGTATCAAGCCCGAACGCAATGTCGGCGAGGATCGTGATCTCGAGCTTCTGGGCGAGGCGCTGCTGTCTCGGCGCGGTGAAGCCTCCGGCGTCGCGATCGCGCAATCGCTGCTTGCGGCGTTCGAGCAGGCGGCAGAGCCGCAGCGGCTGAAGTTTCTCTCCTCGCTCGCCGACCGGTTCGGGCCGGACCGTCGCGCGATCGAGCTCGCGATCGCGGCCTACCAGCGCAAGGAGGACGGCGACGGCGGCAAGCTCGAGGCGCTCCACGCCGCGGCGGAGCCGCGCCGGCAGGAGCTCATCCGCCGCCTCAATCTTGCACCCGGCGGGACGGCCTCCCTCGTGCGCATGCGACGGGTACTGCTTGCGCTCCTGCGCGAGCATCCCGAACTCCAGCCGGTCGACGACGATTTCGTCCATCTATTCTCGTCCTGGTTCAACAGGGGTTTTCTCGTGCTGCGACCGATCGACTGGACGACGTCAGCCAACATCCTCGAGAAGATCATCAGGTATGAAGCCGTCCATGCCATCCAGGACTGGGATGATCTGCGCAGCCGGCTCGAGCCGCCGGATCGCCGCTGCTACGCGTTCTTTCATCCCCAGCTGGTCGACGAGCCGCTGATCTTCGTGGAGGTCGCACTCACGAAGGAGATTCCGGGCGCGATCAATCCATTGCTCGACAAATCGCGCCAGCCGATCGCGGCACGTGACGCCACGACCGCCGTATTCTACTCGATCTCGAATACGCAAAAGGGCCTCGCCGGCGTCTCCTTCGGCAACTTTCTGATCAAGCAAGTGGTCCAGGACCTCGCCCGCGAGCTCCCGAACCTGAAGACCTTCGTCACCCTGTCGCCCGTTCCCGGCTTTGCCGGCTGGATTCGGCGCGAGCTCAAGACCGAGGCCTCCGGCGCCATCGACGATGACACAAGGCGTGCACTGACTGCGCTCGAGGACGGCGGCGACACCGCGCAGGCAAAAGAGGCCATCACCGCCCTTGCCGCCTATTACTTCCTGAAGGCGAAGCTTCCGTCAGGCAAGCCGGTCGATCCGGTCGCCCGCTTCCATCTCGGCAACGGCGCGCGCCTGGAGCGGCTGAATTTCCTCGGCGATGCTTCGCCCAAGGGCATCAAGCAATCCTACGGCCTGATGGTCAACTATCTCTACGCACTCGACCACATCGAGGCGAACCATGAAGCGTTCGCGGAGCACGGCACCGTCGTGGCCTCCGACAAGGTGAAGAAGGCGCTCCGCGCCAAGCTGTCGTCCCGCGACCTTGTGCCCAGCTCACAGACCAACTCTCAGCGGAAGATCTCGTCATGACCTGGAATCTGTATGACCGCCTGCTTGGCTCCGCGCACTCCGATCAGTCCATTTGCATCGAGAAGGACGACGGCGCCACCCTGACCTACGCCGAGCTCGCCGCGCTTAGCGGCAGGTTCGCGAATTTGCTCGCCAGCAACGGCATCGGTCCTAGCCACCGTGTCGCTGCAAAGGTGGAGAAATCCGTCGAGGCTGTCGCGCTCTATCTGGCGACGCTCCGCTCCGGTGCAGTCTATCTGCCGCTCAACACCGCCTATACGCCGGCCGAAACCGAATACTTCATCCGCGACGCGCAGCCGAGCCTGATCGTATGCGACCCCAAGGAAGAATCCGACCTGCGCGCCATTGCCGCAAAAGCAGGCGGACGTGTCGAGACGCTCGATCAGGAGGGTCACGGGTCGCTGGTCGGTGCCGCAGGCGGTTTTCCAGCGGATTTCGACACGGTGCCGCGCGCGAAGGAGGATCTGGCGGCGATTCTCTACACCTCGGGCACGACCGGCCGATCAAAGGGGGCGATGCTGACGCATGGCAATCTGGTCTCGAACGCGCTGACGCTGGTCGAGCAATGGCGCTACACGCAACGCGACGTGCTGATCCACGCGCTGCCGATCTATCATATTCACGGCCTGTTCGTGGCCGGCAACGTGACATTCGCCGCGCGTGCGCGAATGCTGTTCATGCAGAAGTTCGAGGCAGAGCGGATTCTCTCGGAGATGGCGCGATCGACCGTCCTGATGGGTGTGCCGACCTTCTATGTCCGCCTGCTTCAGAGCCAGAATTTGAGCGAGCGCACGACCGCGCATATGAGGCTGTTCGTCGCTGGGTCCGCGCCGCTGTTGGCCGAGACCCACCGCGCCTGGAAGGACAGGACCGGTCACGAGATCCTCGAACGCTACGGCATGACCGAGACGGGCATGATCGCCTCCAATCCCTATGATGGTCCGCGTATTCCGGGTTCGGTGGGACGCCCGCTGCCCGCCATCGAAGTCCGCATTACGGATCCCGAGAGCGGTGCCGTGCTGCCCCCGAACGAGGTCGGCATGATCGAGGTTAAGGGACCAAACGTCTTTGCAGGCTACTGGAATATGCCGGACAAGACTGCCGCCGAATTCCGCGCTGACGGCTTCTTCATGACCGGCGACCTCGGCAAGCTCGATGCGAACGGCTATCTGTACATCGTCGGCCGGGGCAAGGATCTCATCATCACCGGCGGCTTCAATGTCTACCCGAAGGAGATCGAGACGGAAATCGACGCTGTCGCAGGTGTGTTTGAAAGCGCGGTCGTCGGCGTGCCGCATGCCGACTTTGGCGAAGGCGTCACCGCTGCCGTCGTCCGGTCGGCCGGCTCATCGGTGGACGAACGCGCCATCCTGGAGGCGCTTTCCGGACGGCTGGCAAAATTCAAGCAGCCAAAGCGCATCATCTTCGTAGATGCGCTACCCCGCAACGCCATGGGCAAGATACAGAAGAACCTGCTGCGTGCGCGCTTTGCCGATCTCTATTCGGCCAAAGTCGAGTGAATGCATCTGAAGGCGTGCAGCAAGCTGGCCGGACGCCAGCTTTGGGGACTACGCCGGGGTCCACCAGTGGAGCAAGGGCCGAAATCCGCCTTCAATAGCGATGCGGCACCAGACGCATCGCTAAAACGTTATCGTATCCACAACTTATTGGTTTGGTGCGCTCGGAGGGCGGGCGCATTTGTTGCGATATCAATAGGTTAGAACGATTTATCAAACCATAAGGTGCATTTCAAACCCAAAAAGTACCTTTCAAGAAAAGCGCCCAAGGAGCGGCCCTTCCAGTTGCCTTTTTCCACAGAGCGCCCCGTTCCCACGGCGCGATTAAACTCGGACGGTGTAGCACTTACCTGAAGTGTTGCCCGCCCATATATCGATAGGAGAGGCAGCTACTAACCCCATGTTTTCATAGACCCGCCACAGGCTGTGAGCCTGCAAAGCGAGTACATCTTGTCCCAGTGATTTCGTCTCAGTGTCGCTGGTTCGAGTCGGGGGCGCTACATCCACTATCGCAGGAGTTCTGTCTTATCGGAGGGCAGCTTAGCTCGGCCGGCAAAATCTTGGCAGCGTGCCAAAGATGCCCCCTATGCGCGAACGGGCGCAGTGGGCGGTTCACATTCAAGGCTATCTGCCCTCATAGAAACACCAGCGATATCGAGGGCACGAAGGTGATCAACAGCAGGCCAGCCAAGAGCCAGGCGAGATAGATCCAGATGCGGCGCATGCCGGCATCCGGCGGCACGCCACCGATGACGCAAGCGGCGTAGTAGCACAAGCCGAACGGCGGTGCGAAAAGGCCGAGACCCATCGCGAGGATCACCACCATCGCATAGTGCACCTCGTGGATGCCGAACTGTGCGGCAACCGGGAACAGCAGCGGGCCGAACAGCACGATGGCCGGAATGCCCTCCAGCACGCTGCCGAGCACGATGAAGGCCACCACCGAGACCATGAGGAAGCCATAGGCGCCGCCGGGAACGCCGGCCATGCGCGCGGCGAGTTCGTGCGAGAAGCCGGATTGCGCCAGCGCCCAGGCCATGGCGCTCGCGGCGCCCACGATGAATAGGATCGAACCGGAAAGTGACGCGGTCTGCACCAGCATCGGCAACGCATTCTTCCAGGTCAGGCTGCCGCGATAGATGATCAGCCCGAGCACCAGGCAGTAGGCGATGCCGATGGTCGAGACTTCCGTGGCGGTCGCATAGCCCTCGACCACCGCGCTGCGGATCAGGAAGGGTAGCGCCAGTGCCGGCAGCGCGGCCCACAACGTCCTTGTCACCACCGAGAGCGGCGCACGCGCAACCTTGATCGCGGCGTTTTCCTCCGCGCCCGCCCGGTAGCGGGCGACGAAGGCGAGCACGATGGCCAACACGATCCCGGGCAGGATGCCGGCGGTGAACAGCGCCGCGATCGACACGCCGGTGACGGAGGCGATCGCGATCAGCACGATGGACGGCGGAATGGTCTCACTCATAGCGCCGGAGGCCGCGAGCAGCGAGACCAACTCGCCGTCCTTCATGCCGCGCTTGCGCATCTCGGGAAACAGCACCGGCGCGATCGCCGCCATGTCGGCGGTCTTGGAGCCGGAGATGCCCGACACCAGCAGCATGGCGCCGAGCATCACATAGGACAGCCCGCCGCGGACATGGCCGAGCAACGATGCCAGGAAGGCGACCATCACGCGCGCCATGCCGGTCTGCTCGACCAATTGACCCAGGAGAACGAATAGCGGCACCGCAAGCAGGATCAGCGAGCTCATCCCCTCGTCGATCCGCCCGACCACAACGAGCAGCGGTGTCCGCGTCGTGGTGAGCAGGAACGCGACGGACGCAAGGCAAAAGGAAAACGCGATCGGCACGCCGGCCGCCACCGCGCAGCCGAGCAGTCCCACGAAGAAAATCAGCAGGTTCCAGTTGCCGAGCGGCTTGAGCGCGGGGCCTGCGAGATAAAGCGCGCCGCCGATCAGGGCGAACAGCACAGCCACCGCGAGCAGATCCTTCGCCGAACGCTTGACGAGCTCGAGGCAGATGCTGGCGAGCGCAATGATGCAGCCGACCGGGATCGCAGCGGCGCGGACCATGCCGGACCAGCCGAGCGCCGGGGTTTCGACGAAGGCCTGATCCTCCACATAATCCAACGCCGGATGCAGGATGATCGCGAGGAACAGTGCGACGCCGCCGGCCGCAAGCGTGGACGCCCAGGCCTCGGCACGCGGCGATAGATATGACGTGAAGAAGGTCAGCCGCATATGCGCCGAACGCTGCACCGCGATCGCGCTGCCGAGCATCGCGAGCCAGAGGAATAGGATGGAGGCGAGTTCGTCCGACCAGATGATCGGCCGGTGGAAGACGCCCCGCGCGACGATGCCGACGAACAGAATGATCACTTCGGCAACCACCGCGATCGCGGCCGGAATCTCCACCAGCCAGCGCAGCGATTGCTCCAGCCGGCGTCCCCGTACGAGCTGCGTTGCGCCGAGCGCCTCCGCCGGCGGCGCGCCGACGGCCGCGCTCATGCGAGCGCCCCGACGGCCGCCTCGAGCGTCTTCCAGTTGTCCTCGCCGAACTTGCCGCGCCATTCCTTGTAGAAGCCGGCGGTCGAGAGCCCCTTGCGGAACGCCTCCTTGTCGGACGCCTCGAAGGTGATGCCCTTGGCGATCAGCTGGTCCTTCAGCATCAGATTGAGTTTTGCGGTATCTGCGCGCTGCTCGACCGCGGCCTGGTCGAATTCGTGCCGGACGATCGCCTGCAGCTCATCGGGCAGCGCCTTCACCGAGCGGCGATTGCCGAGGATGAAGAACGGATCCCAGATGTGGTTGGTCTCGGAGATGTATTTCTGCACCTCGTAGATCTTGCCGGCCTCGATAGTAACGAGGCCGTTCTCCTGCCCGTCGACCAGATGGGTCTGCAGCGCCGTGTACAATTCGTTAAAGTTGATCGAGGTCGGATTGGCGCCGAGCGATTTGAACAGCGAGGTGAAGATCGGCGACACCGGTACGCGGATGCGGTAGCCGGCGAGATCGCCCGGCGTCTTGATCGGCTTGGAGAAGGACGAAATCTGCCGGAACGTGTTGTCGGCCGGCTTGGCCATCACAATCACGCCGGTCTTCTCTATCTGCGCCGCAATCAGCCTGCCAAGATCGCCGTCCATCGCGTTCCAGACTTGGGTGTAGTCGGAGAAGGCGAAGCCGACATTGGCGATACCGGCGACGGGCGCCACCGTCGACAGCACAGAGCCGGCGATATTGAGGAAATCGACGCCGCCGCTGCGAATCTGCGTCAAGAGATCGGTGTCGGAGCCGAGTTGCGAAGCCGGAAAGAATTTCAGCTCCAGCCGCCCGCCGCTCGCTTCCTTGATCCGCTTCACCGCCTGGTCGAGACGGGTATTGATCGGCTGGGTCAGCGACTGGCCGGTCGCGAGCTTGTATTCGAACTCCGCCGCCTGCGCCGGCCTGCTGCGGATCGCGACCAGTGGAATGGCAGCCGCGCCAGCCATGAAGCTGCGGCGCGAGATGGTGTGGCGCTGAACCGACATCGTTAGTCCTCCCCTGATGCTTTTGTGCGACGCCCTGTCGGCGCGCATATTCGTTGCCGCCGGCGCATGTCTTGCGGCGGCGGTGTCGTCAGAATCGCTTTGAAAGGGCCGTTCGAAGCCTTGCGTTCCTTCCCCCGGGCGGACTGGCTGCTGCGCCGTCCTGTTTCCTCTCGGCGCCCGTCTGTCGCGGGTTGCCTCAGGGAAGGAAACCTAGATCGCTGGTCATGGGCGACAATTGAATTATATTCGCCGTCACTTTAGCTGACCTAAAAGGTTTCCCGATGCAGATACCGTTCCGCGCCATTACCGTCTTCCACGCGGTGGCGCGCGCGGGCAGCATTTCGCGGGCGGCCGACGAATTGCGGGTGACGCCGTCGGCCGTCAGCCAGCAGATCCAGGCACTGGAGCTGCATCTCGGCACCGCACTGACCTCGCGGATCGGGCGCAACATTACGCTAACGGAGGCCGGCGAACGCTATTTCGAGATGATCAGCCGCGAGATCGAGCACATCGCCGACGTGACGCAGCATGTGCGCGGCATCCGCTCCGCGACCACATTGACCGTGCGCGCCGCACCGAGCGTGTCGAGCAAATGGCTACTGCCGCGGCTTGCGAGCTTCGTCGACGCCAATCCCGACATCGAATTGCGGCTCGACGGCACCAATGAACCGACCGATTTCCGCAAGGAGAATGTCGATCTGGAAATCCGCCATGGCGAAGGCGGCTGGCCCGGCCTGTTCGTCGAAAGCCTCGGCAAGGAGCGGTTCTTTCCGCTCTGCGCGCCGTCGTCCTTTGCGGCGGGCAGTCTCTCCGCCGAAGATCTGCTCAAGCAGCGGCTGATCCATTCGGTGAAATCGCAGCTGCAATGGCCGCGCTGGTTCATGGAGGCCGGTATCGAGTCGGCCGAGCGCTGGAAGCGCGTGCTGTTCGACCGCAGCCATATGGCGATCGACGCCGCCGTCGATGGCCTCGGCATCGGGCTCGAAAGCGAGCTCCTAGCCTGGCGCGAATTAAGCGATGGAAGGCTGGTTTGCCCGGTGCAGGACCCACCGGAGGTGACGCTCTCGACGCAATGGATCGTCTGTCCCCACGGCCATCTGCGCCACCGCAAGACCCGCACCTTCCTCGACTGGCTGCGGCGCGAGCGCGATAGCTGGCGCGAGCGAATTGTTTAGCGCGCCTACATCGTTGCAGCTGATAAACTGAATTGCCCTCGGATTCAGCGATGCCTAACGTTCCCTGCGAACAGGCGGACGTAACCGGACCTCACGGTTGCAACAACCCGCCGTTGTCAGAGGAACGTCAGGGAAATCCAAAAATGAATCTCCATCGCATGTTGCTGGAACGCAAGGCGGCCGGCAAGCCGGTCACCATCGGCCTGATCGGAGCCGGAAAATTCGGCCTGATGTTCCTGTCACAGGTGCGCCACACCGACGGCATGCATCTGGTCGGCGTCGCCGACCTGAACACGGCCCGCGCCCGCGCGCAGCTCAAGCTCGGCTGCTGGCCGGAAGAGCAATATGCCGCCACTAGCATCGACGACGCGCTCAGGCACGGCCGCACCGTCATCACCGACAACGCCGACGCCCTGATCACCCATCCCGCCATCGAGGTGATCATCGAGGCGACCGGCGATCCCGGTGCCGGCATCCGCTTCGCGATGAAGGCGATCGAGCACGGCAAGAACATCGTGATGGTCAATGTCGAGGCGGACGCTGTCGCAGGTCCCATCCTGGCGCGCAAGGCCAAACAGGCGGGCGTGGTCTATTCGCTGGCGTGGGGCGACCAGCCGGCGCTGATCGCCGATCACGTCGACTGGGCGCGCGCGGCCGGCTTCAAGGTTGTCGCCGCCGGCAAAGGCACGCGCTACCACCCGACCTATCACCAGTCGACGCCGGATACGGTCTGGGACATCCTCGACAAATACATGAAGATCAAGGACCGGAATTCGATCAACCCGAAGATGTTCAACTCCTTCGTCGATGGCACCAAGTCAGGCATCGAGATGACGGCGGTCTGCAACGCCACCGGGCTGCATGCGCAGAGCGAGGGCCTTTCCTTTCCGCCCGCCACCCGCTTCGAGCATGCCGAAATCTGCAAGCCGAAGTCGGACGGTGGCGTGCTGGAGAAATCTGGCGTCACCGAGGTCACCTCCTCGGTCTATCGCGACGGGACCGACGTGCCGCAGAGCCTCGTGATGGGCACCTATGTCGTGTTCGATACCGACAGCGCCTATTCGGAGGAATGCTTCCGCGAATACAGCATGCTGCCGGACAAGACCGGCAAATATGCCTCGCTGTACCGGCCGATCCACATGATCGGGCTCGAGCTCGGCATCTCCGTTGCCTCCGCAGCACTCCGCAAGGAGCCGACCGGCGCGCCGATCATGTTCAATTCGGACGTCGTCGCGACCGCCAAGCGCAAGCTGAAGGCTGGCGAGATGCTCGACGGCGAAGGCGGCTTCTGCGTCTGGGGCAAGCAGACCCCAGCGGACGCATCGCTCAAGCAGGGCTACCTGCCGCTCGGGCTTGCCCACCACGTCAAGCTCAAGACGGACATCGAGGAAGGTCAGCGCCTGAAATGGGCGGACGTGGAATACGATCCGGACAGCCTCGCCGTGCGAGTCCGCCGTGAGATGGAAGCGGCCTTCCGCCAACCGAACCGCGCCCCCTGAGTGAGCGGCCGTAGGCGTCCCCGCCTCCGCGACGGAAGGCCAAGAACGTTAGCTGAGGGGCTCCAGTCAGCCTCGAAATCGCGGGGGCCGCATTCTCGAAACAGAAGCGTGGGCTGTCCTCCGGTCCCGGTTGGTAGCGCGGAGCGCTACCAACCGCCGCTACAAGGATTCCTCGTTCTGACCAGCAGTTCCACGAAAGCGCGATGATGGGTGTGACGCCCGCGCCATTACATTTCCGCCCACGGTCGTAAAAATATCAAACGACAATTTCACTGCGAGAAGCTTCTCTGGATGTTCTGTCGAATGCAGACGTCCACCCCTTCCCTGTGGAACCCTGTAGGGTCAATCGGCGTGGCGAACTCGAGATTGACAGGCCGCGACTCAAGGCCGTCGCATGCGAGTGCTACAAGGTCATGAGCCGCAGGATCGACCGGATTTTTTCGCAGGAAAGCCGCGCGGCTTCTTCACGCCCCGCCGGCGCGAAACGACCGCCGGGCGCCGGATCCCGCGTTCGCCAAGACGGTCTCGTAGAGCCAAACCTCTCTGCCAAACCACTCGTGCGTCGCCGCACAAATCCGGCAATGGGTGCGCGAGAAGGACACAGCTCTGCAGCGAAACCGTTCGCCACCCGCCTCGATGCCCGCCGGAATGGCGCTTCCTCCGGGCACCTGGTCCTGATCTCCTCCAGCTTGGCGCCGCTTGCAGCAAGGACGGGCCGCCATCGGCTGGACCGCGCCTCTTCTTGCGGAGACGCTCGTGGAGCCGATCCGCGCGGCTGGTGGCTTCGATGTCAGACAGCCTATGCGAGGCCCCGGTTGAAACTCTTCTTAATCGGCGCGGCCGTTTCGGTCGCGACCCTCTGGACGAGCTCCCAAAGCTCCCGGTTCTGGGCGGAGGCGGCTTCGAACGACTTTCGGCTCTGGGCGGTCGACAGATTCACGAAATCGATTAGCGACCTGGTGTCCGCGAGCCGGGACAGGAATTCGAGGGTGGCGCTGGTATTGATGTTGGAGATCTCGATGACCTTCGCACCGTAGTCAGCGGCGCCCTTGGCGTTCATCGAACAGGCTTCGCGGAGAACGTCGCTGATCTCCTCGGAGGCTGCCTTTAACTTCTCGAAACCCTCCTTGGTCCGTGCGGTGCCCTGCTCGGAAAAACCGCCGAACAAGCCCTGGATGTTGAAAAAGGGTATGTCGAACTTGAGCTTTGCAGTTCCATTTGCCGTCTCATTCAGCGGATCGGCGTTCGTCTCGACTTTCACATTGGCATCATTCACGAGCATTCATCCTTTCAAGCGAAACCAGATAATGGATTGAAGACTCCCCCGACCGCTCCCGGCACGTGCTGCACCAGGAAACCAGTGCCCCTATTCTCGGCATGGTGGGATGCTACTGCGGATCAACCGCTCCCCCCGGCCGAAGCCAACTATGATCGATTAAAGTCCAGCCATCCGTTCGGACACTCGTTGAAATAATTCGATGTGTTGCCACCAGGTGGCGCGGACACGAGCTTTGCGTCTGTGAAGTTGCAACGACCGCTCACTTGCCCTCTGAGCTCGCTCGCTTTCCGAAGATAACCCGGCTTGCGCGAGTCGCGCTTCTCTTCTCGACCTACTCGGTCCCTGAGACTCTCAAGTTCTGCGAGTTGGGAAACAAGCGCTTCGAGGCGCTGGCGAAGAACAGCAGCAGGATTGTCCGCTCGAGCGCGGATGCTCATGGCAGATCTCCTAATCGATATGTCCGGGAGAATTCACCCAGTCTCGATAGCCGGGAAAAATATGCAATCGCTACGGACAAACGCGCACTAACATTTGGCATGCTGCGTCGCCAATAACGACGCGGCAGCGCGTTAAGAAAGAGCCAGGGTGCCCAGGCGCGCGGCACGCGCCCTTTCGGGCCAGGCTGTTCAGCATGCGACAACGGCGGGACGAGTCATGGTTTTGGGACAATCAACCGGGCCTCCAGCTCTGGTCAACTCGCGCGAATTGCCGCCGCAGCATCCGGCGTGCCTAGCCGCCTACTGGGCACAGCGCGCGCTGATGCAATGCGCCGTGAGAAGGATGCGCTAATGCGCAGATCCGGTTGCGCTCGTAACTTGAGTGGTGGGTCGCTCGCAATCGGGCTTGCGCTTCCGCTCATCGTCGTCTTCATCTGCACAATCGACGCCTCCAGATGCAATTGGACTTTCAGAGCTCCCGCCGGTCGCAAAAGGCCCTTTACCGCCGCCCCCCCCTCCACCACCGGATCCGCCACCGCCGGACGTCCCTCCAGCACCAGATGACCCACCACGGCGACCGCCAGATGCTCCACCACCTCCGGGGGATCCGCTACCAGAGCCAGAGGTCCCCGACGCTGCCGCGGACGAGCGATCGTTGTCGAAGAATGACTGGCCCCTGTCGTCGCCAGGCGTTGCTCCGTTCAGTCCGCCCGAACGCGCAATGGCTGTCGAGGTCAGGGAGGTCGACAGAAGCAGGGTCATGACGGGGGGCGTCACGGCCGCGAATCTTCCGCAGGTTTTTAAGAATGCCCGCCGGTCGTCATCTTCATTGCCGTCCCGGGTCACGATGCGCTCTCCACGATTTAAATATTTATTTATCACTATTATATATTAAATCCACCCTCAACCAAGACTTTTGTTTAAATGACGGGAGTTATTTAGCGTGCGCCGGCCGGGCAGCTCGCCGCCATTTTCCACGCCCGTCGAAATTCCTGGGGTATCTGCGGCGCAGAGGCTCGAATCTCGACTTGCACTTCAGTATTTAATATAGTTATTTCTGATTTATCATTGAAGGCAACCCGCGACTGCAACGGATCATTGCCATGCCACTGCAATTTCATCGGCCCGTCGAGGACATGGAGATATGGAGCGCGAGCAGCGATGGCTTCTCGTTTGTGATCAGCTTCGGGAGCCCCACCGGTCCGGGCTTTCACGGACGTTCCGGCTATTTGGCGAGTTGGCGACCGCTCTACGAGAACAATGGTGCGATCAAGATCACCGGCTCGCCCTTCCGAACGTTGGCCGAGGCCGAAGGGGCCTGCGGCAACATGGTTGAGCATCTGGCCGCGGTAACCGACCCTCGCCGCTCGGAGGTGTAGCGAGGTTAACGGCAACAATATCCAATCAAGTGGGATTTGCAGCTAACGCGTACGTTCCGGAAGGACGCTGTTGCGCTTGACGTCCTCGTCATTTCGAACTGCCGGATCCCGTTGTAGCAGGCCGGAGGGGTCGAGTTCACGTGGCGCTGCACGCTGCTCGTTTTGCGAAATCGCCAATGCCGCGAGAACTGTACGATTGCTGATATCCAGCTTCTGGAAGATGTGATGAAGGTGGACTTTGATCGTACCGTCGGAAATGTTCAGGCGACGCCCGATCTCCTTGTTGGACAGCCCCTCCGATACGAGGCGCATGATCTGCCGCTCCCGGTCCGTCAGTTGTGTCAGGGACTTCTCCTCACCTGCGCGAGGCTCCTCACTGACCTCCCCACCAGTGCTCGGCGAGCGCGATGCCAGTCCTTGGCTCTGTGCAACCTTCCGCAGGGTCGCGACCAGCATCTCCGGCTTCGCATCCTTGGTGAGGACCACGCAGGCGCCGTCCGCGGCCTGCCTTTGCAACTCGCGATCGACGGCCTTACCGGCGAAGAAAATGACCAGGGTGCCCAGGCCCGCGGTGTTTGCGAGAGCAAGGAGGTCCGGTCGGCTGATGTCGGGCATTGCAATATCGACGAGCGCAATGTCCGGCACAAGAAGTCGGATTGCCTCAATGCAGCTTGCAGCATCGCCGCAGGAGCCCACGATCGTAAAATCGTGCTGCGTCGCAAGGACGCTGCTGATCCCCTGCAAAACGATCGGATGCCGATCCGCGATGACAATTCTGATGCGGCGCATGCTTCCCTTGCCTATTGCTAACAACCCCCCGTGCGGCAGTTTAATCCAACGTTCTCTCTAGAGACGCGCGCGGGAGGCATAACGAATCCGTTCTGCCAAAACGTCGCACCGCCAAGTCCGCCACGGCACGTATCGGCAACGCTTGATGGCTGCGTCACCGTAACTCGCTTAGAGAATGCGTGCAGCACCGTAAGAATGCGGAGTTCCAAGGAAAATCCGAAACGCCAATTCATCGACGAAACAGCGATTCTTCAGCAATTCTGGATAGATTCGATCTATAAATTCTTTCACAGATTGTATTGGTGCAGTGATCGGCTGCTTTGTTAGCATGGCTAACTCCTCACCGGCCACTTATTACAAACGATATATAGGGACATTCACGATTCAAATCTAACATTCAACAAAGTTTCACCGGAGCGAGGCAACCTGAAAAGCCTCGACCCAGAGCAGAGGAGGCGCAAAAAAGTAATACTATTCATCAAGACCAAGACGAGGACTGGTCACCAGGGCATGAGGGCACCGAATTTTTCCCAGCCACATGATCTGACATCTCGAACGATAACTGTTCTGCTTCAGTAATAGCACCGATGAAAACCTGGTCCGCAAAGTTGGGCGGCATTTTTGTTAACCCAGCAACCTCAATGCGCATCACGGTCATCGTTGATAATGAGTAGGTGGTCACATGTATTCTTCGATTGTTTTGCGTCAAACGCATGAGGCTCTAATCGTTCAATTCACCGAATTGCAGAATTTACGTAGTCGCGTGTTGATGGCCGAGCAGAGATTGCTTGGCCCAATGCGAAGAGTCCAGCGGCGGAGAGCGGCTGGGAGGCGACCGCTCGGTCGGAGGCACGGAGCCGGCCGGTAGCACCAAGAGCGCCGCGTTGCACACTGGCGGCCTACGCGCGAGCCGATGGTGCTTGCCCGACCCGGGCTCGACCTGATAATCCCCCCTTCTATTTCAAATCGGAAGTAGTGGGGACGGCTTCCATGGAGAAGGACGACTGGGCATCGGGGACCACAGCCGAGCTGTGGCGGCTTTACGATGAGGTAACGACTGTTCTTAGTCGGAGAATGACCGCGGAAAAAGCCAAGCTCGAAGAGCGGCTTCGCAGGATAGACGGCACTGCCGGCGTCCAGAACGAGGAACGTGCGCGCCGCCCCTACCCGCCTGTGCTGCCGAAGTATCAGAACCCGAAAGACCCATCCGAAACCTGGTCCGGTCGCGGTAAGCAGCCCCGATGGCTGAAAGCGCAGCTTCGGGCCGGCAAGAAGCTGAACGATCTACTGATCAACCGCTCATCCGGGCAAAGGCGCCGCCGGACCGGATGAGCCCCGGCCGTCGCCACGACGGCGTTCACACCGCAATGGCGCGCCTGTCCGTTTGACCGCAACCTTTAGCGATCGCGATCTTCTTTACCGTTAGGACTGCCGTCACCGCCGCCATTGCCGAAGCCATTGTTGCCATGCACAATATTACCGCCTGAACTGGCTATGGCGGATGAAGTCAGTGAGGTGGACAGCAACAGCGTCATAGCTGGAGGGGTAACGGCGGCAAATTTTCCGCAGCTCTTCAAGAACTCACGACGATCTTCGCCGTCGGTATCAAGGTGGGTCATCGGGATCATCCTACAACAATCCAGCCTATCTTCAAAAATAAACCAAAATAGTCGCAGCACAACTGAAATATATGTTAATTTAACAATTTAATTTCTCGAACCCTCGATCACAGTGTGTATCGGACCCGCAAAGCGACAGATTGAAGAACATTCCTACCCCAGGACGCACACGTCGAGCCAGATCCGCCGAGGTCGACCGCCATGCGCGGCGACTCGAGGCGCTTAAGCACCTCCGGCCTCGCCCTACGCCTTCTCGGACATAGAGGGCGCGTGATCCCAGTTACGATGCCCCATATTTTTGACATTTATTCCAATCCGATCAATTATCCATTTTAACTAGACTGTTTAAGTTGGGATTATCTTCGCTCATAACCCTATTCAGCGCACGACGAGCTCAGGCCAGCTCGATTACATATGCCGCACACAAAAGCACCGCGAATTCTCAAGCCCCGAACACGAAAGGCAGTTTATGACCGGAACCGAGGCCGGAGCAGCATTCAGGCACCTGCGACCAGGATTCTCACTGCCGCGTCTGCGAGCCCTGATGAGCCGTGCCGTTACGGAAACTCGCTTAGACCTTTCGGGACTAACAGTTCTCACCGAAGCTGCGACCGGCGCGTATGCCGTGACGGCCGTCCTCGCAGCGATGGCCGGAGGCAAGCGCGTCTATGCCTTCACGAGACCTACGCGGCACGGCACACCAGCTGACGCCAGGCAACAGACTCTGGAGCTTGCAGATTCGGCCGGCGTGGCCGATCGCATCGAAGTCTTGGAGCAGATCACCCCGGATATCCTCCATCAAACGGATATTGTAACCAACAGCGGCCATCTTCGGCCTCTTACCGCTGCGCTCATTGATAAGCTACCAAGGGAGGCCGTCATTGCCTTGATGTTTGAGGCTTGGGAATTTCGCCCCGAGGACCTCGACATGGAAGCATGCTTACGGCGCGGAATTCCGATTGTCGGCGTGAACGAACGCCACCCGTCAGTCGATGTCTTCTCGTTTCTCGGTCCGCTGTGCGTGAAGCAACTCCACGATTGCGGTTTATCCGCTTACAAGAACCGCATTGCTGTGCTGTGTGACAACGACTTTGTTGGCCCGCTCCGCGCCGGTCTCGCGAGCTCTGGAGCGAGCGTGGACACGTTTGACAACGTCCAGGCTGTGTATCGCGACGAGTGGGACGCAATCATCGTCGCGCTGCGACCGGCGGCTGAGCCTCGTATCGGTTCGCCGGAAGCAATACACCTCGCGGCTTGCGCGCCCCCCGGTGCCATTGTCGTGCAGTTTTGGGGCGACATGGACCGGACCGTATTGTCAGCAAATGGATTGGGCGTTTGGCCAACAGCGCCTCCGGGATTGGGGCACATGGGCATTCTCCTGTCGGAGATTGGCCCTGAACCGGTCGTGAGACTGCAGGCAGGCGGCCTCCGCGCGGCTGAGTGCGTTCGGCGCAGCAGAACTGTTTCGACTGACGGATTCGCGCAGATTGTTACTGAGACCACCCCGACCGAGCTTCCGCCAATTCACACTAGGTCCTCGCCTCGATAAGCTCGATGAGCGTGCGCGTCCCGGAGGCTAGAAACACGATACGACGCATGTCGAACGCGACTGCAGGCGCAGGTGACGATACGGGAAGATACTGCCGCGCCCTGAAGTAAGCGATTGCATCGTCGAGTTGGCTCACTTCGTAAGCAAGATGATAAAATTTGCTGCCGCGCTTCAAAATACCCTCCACTGGCGATTGTGCGCCAGCCGGCTCGATCAATTCCAGGCGGGGACCGCCGCCTGACACGAACTGAATCCGAACCTGCTGGATCGGATCCTCAAATATAGGTCCTTCGGGCCGGTAGCCAGCTATCGCGAGTTCCGGTAGCTCAACCGCAATCTGTCGGCACGCCATTCCCAAATGATGAAAATGCAAATCCATCTGCTATTCCTCCGTCCATCTGCTACTCCTCCTTCCGTTGCGAGCTCAATAGCCACGCGTGCGTCGGGCCGGCGGATTGCTAGGCAAGAAAGAAGCCCTCGGCAGGAGCTAGAAATACCAGAGCTGTCGAGGTCTTTGCGACCACTCGCATTAAACAACACGAATTTCTGTCGGGCGCCCTCGCAGATAACAAGAAGCAAAGGGTCGGCGATCAACGCCCGGCCAATGAGGTGCTCCTGGACAGACAACAGGCTCCATCTTGTGAATCCGTCGCCTCCAGAAGCGCCGATACACTGCTCCCGCTAGTCTGGCGGAGTTGGTCGCGGCAGCTAACTTTCGCGCGCATCCAGGAGCAGCGCCGACCAGGCCTGTTTCAACCGCGGATAGTCTTCCCGCGACATCCGAAACGTAATTACGTCGTCGCCATTCCACCAAGCGTTGGGCGAGATCTTTTCGACTTGGAAACCCAGGCGAATATGGAAGTTCTTCGCGGGAGCATTCCTGCTTTGCACGTTGGCCACGACGGTTGAAAGCCCTAGCTGAGCGAACGCGAACGCGAAAAGCAGATCGAAAACCTCGACCAGAAAGAGGCGCGCACCCGGATCGACGATCAATCGCGCCACCTCGCCGCATTTCGCCACGAGATCTAGGTTCGCAAGGGCGATGCTGCCGGCCGGTTTTTTCGAGCGCTTGAACTCGGCAATGAAATAGTAGTCGTCCGCCCTAGCCTGGTAGTTTCGGAAAAACTCTTCCTGCTGGGTCAACGTCAGCTTTTCTCGGGTCATGAACTTGCCGAGAACGGGATCGTTCCGCCAAGCGACGATTTGCGCGGAGTCCTCCAGCCGGATCTCTCGCAGGGCCAAGTTATTTCCCTCCGGAAGCCGTTGGAGATTCTCAGCCTTGGTGGAAAGGGTGGCCAAGCCCGGCGGCTCCAATCCCATATGCGCCGTCATCTATTCATTATACCTTAATTCGAGGCATTTAAATATATTTAATTGACCTGAACGCTAGCATTATTTAGGTTGAGTGACAATCAAATGATGCTGCTTTCCTTGGTGGAGGTTCGCTATTCTCGCTGCTGCACCCGTCTTGCCGGACCGGCACGTAAATGATGCCGAACTCAAGTCCTTGGCGCTATCCGGCGATGCCGCGTTCTGGGGACACCTCGCCGCCCGCTCGCGGCAAGCGGCGAGTTTTTCCGAACTGTTCTTTCTGTCGACGCTTCGAAAAAAGGCGAAGCTACCTACGACCGAAAGTGTCCAGCCAAAGCTCCGCCTCGCCTTGATCGGCGGCTACAACCTGTATCCGCTGCACGAACTGGTTGCACATCTCTTGGCTATTCGTGGTGTCGAGTGCGAACGCTTCCTCGGCGGGTACGATAATTTCGTCTCGGAAATCCTCGACGGCTCAAGCCCATTGTACGCCTTCAAGCCGGATCTCGCCTTCATTCTGCCGAACGCGAGTCACTGCCGGTTTTCCGGCTCGCTCCTCGATGCCGTGGAGCATCAGCGCGAAGCTGCAGTTGGCGCCGCGGAGCACCTCCTCAACCTCGCTCTGACTCTGATCGAGCGCTCGGATGCGGCGGTGATTCTCGCCAATCTTGCGCTGCCCGGCGACCTCGATCTCGGCTCGTTTCGTTCACGCACGCTTGTCGCCGATTGGAGTTTCCGCAAGGCGGTAAACCTTGAGCTCGGGCTCCGGGCCCCGGCGGGGGTGCAAATCTGCGACGTCGAGTTCCTCTCGGCACGCCGAGGGATCACGGCCGCGGAGGATGCGCGAGCGTGGTACGAATCGAAGCAGCCCGGCTCACCTGATTTTCTAGTGGACGTCGCGCAAGAGCTAAGCCATCTGATCGCCTCCCGCAAGCAAGGCCCCAAGAAGGTGCTGGCCGTCGATCTGGATCACACGCTATGGGGCGGCGTGATCGCGGAGGATGGTATCGAGGGAATCGAGCTTGGCGACTCTTCTCCCCGCGGCGAAGCTTTCAAGGCCTTCCAGAAGTACCTCCTTGCGCTTTCCGAACGCGGCGTCCTGCTTGCGGTATGCAGCAAGAACGACCATGCGCGTGCGGTCGAGGTCTTCGAGAGGCATCCCGAGATGGTTCTCCGCCTGGAGCACTTCGCGGCCTTCAAAGCCAACTGGGATCCGAAGTCCGACAACTTGCAGCGGATCGCGGATGAGCTCCGCGTTGGCCTGGACAGCTTCGTCTTCGCCGATGACAACCCGGCCGAGATCGAGATCGTGCGCCAGTTTCAGCCCCTGGTCGAAGGCGTGCTCCTCGGGCCGGACCCCGCCGAATTCATCGGTCGCCTTCAGGCCGGACGCCATTTCGAGCCACGGAACGTCACAGAGGAGGATCTCGAGCGGACGGCGCAGTATAGGCAGGAACGGCGGCGTACGGAGCTCGCGGCGAGCGTGACCGACATGCCAGCCTATCTCGCCTCGCTGGAGATGAGAGGCACGATTAAGGAGTTCGACTCGCTCGACCTACCCCGCATTGCCCAGCTGATCGCGCGCAGCAACCAGTTCAACCTGACTACGGTCCGTCGATCCGAAACCGACATCCAGGGGCTCTTAAGAAGACCGGACTACCGGTGCTTCACGATGCGGCTCGAGGATCGGTTCGGTGATTCCGGGCTCATCTCTGTGGTCATTGCAAAGATCGAGGGCGGCGTCTTCGTTCTCGATACCTGGCTCATGAGCTGCCGCGTCCTTAAGCGCCAGGTTGAGGACGAGATCATGAATGAGATCTTTCGGCTTGCAGAGGTCGCCGGCTGCGCAAGAGTGCGCGGCATCTATCTTCCGACGGCCAAAAACGGGATCGTTGCCAGCATCTACGAGGAGTTTGGCTTCGTGCACACGGAAGACTCCGCCGCCCGAAAGGAGTTCGAGCTCAAGGTGGAGAAGTATCAGAGGCGTTCGACAAAGATCCGCGTAACCCGGAGGGCTTATGAAGCAAGCTGAAGTACTGGCGAAGTTGCAGGAGGTATTCGACGGCATCTTCCTTGAGAAGGTCGCGGCCAAGCCCGAGCTGTCGGCGGCCGACGTCGAGGAGTGGGACTCGCTCATCCAGATCTCGCTCGTCATCGCCGTCGAGCAGAAGTTTCGCGTGCGATTCCGCGTTGGCGAAGTCGAGGCGGCCCGGAACCTGGGTGAGTTCGCCGACCTGATCGCGAAACGGATGGAGCCATAAGAGCTGCACATCGTCAGCCTGTTCGGGGCTGGCAACGAAGTGCGAAGCCGCTTCATCCAAATTGTGGGCGCCTCTTCTCCCCGGGATCGCGGGACGCGGAGCTGGTGCACGAGGTCCGTGACGCGCGCCCGCTTCCTTCAAGTTCAAGAGAAATTGACGAGCGTTGCTCCAACAGCTAAAAAACAACTTCTATTTAATTACATTTTATGTTATTTAAAATTATTAATTCGAATACCACGGCAACCGCGCTGACGCTGCACCCCACATAGGTCGGCCGGAAGTTTAGGTCGTGGCAATTAACTTGGCCAGCCGGGGGAGTACAACGTGGCTGTCACTCTGTTCACCACCCAAGCGCCCTCCATCACCAATGCCACCGACGGGACAGGGGCGGATTATGAGCTGGGCATGCGCTTCTCCAGCGACACGTCCGGCGAGATCCAGGCGATCCGGTACTACAAGGCCTCGAACGAGACCGGCACCCATATCGGCCACATCTGGTCGGCAACGGGCCAGGAGTTGGCGACGGTCACGTTCACCAATGAAGGCGCTTCGGGCTGGCAGCAGCAGGCGCTCGCCACCCCGCTCACCATCGCGGCCGGCACGACCTACGTGGTCTCGGTCAATATCAACAGCTACTACGTCTCCACCCCGCAGGGCTTCGCGTCGGGCATCAGCAATGGTGGCCTGAACGCTCCGGCCGGCGCCGGCGTCTTCGACTACAGCGCGGGCGTCTTCCCGACCACCGTCTATCAGAATACAAACTACTTCCGCGACGTCGTGTTCGCTGCTAGCTCGACCAAACCCAACAATCACCCCGGCACGGTAAGCGTCAGCGGGACCCCGACGCAGAACCAGACGTTGACCGCGACGGTGAGCGATACGGACGGAGTGCCCGGTACCATCTCGTATCAGTGGCAACAGAGCACGAACGGCAGCACGTGGACCAACATCACTGGCGCGACCGCGAAAACGCTGACCCTGGGGCAGGCCCAGGTCGGCAACTTCATACGCGCCACGGCCTTCTACACGGACCTGCTGGGCAGCAGCGAGACTCCGGTGAGCGCCGCGACCGCAACGACAGTGGCCAACGTCAACGACGTCGGCGTCGTCACGATCAACGGCACGGCGACCCAGAACCAGACGCTGACGGCCAGCGTCACGGATCCTGACGGCGTCCCGGCGAGCATCACCTATCGATGGCAGAGCAGCCCCGACGGCACCACGTGGACGAATCTCGCCACCACAACATCGAGCCTCACCCTCGACAGCAGCCTGGTCGGCAAGCGCGTCCGGGTGAACACCACCTACACCGACCAGCTCGGCACCAGCGAGAACGTGACCAGCGCGGCCACCGCGACGGTTGCAGCTGCGAGTTCCGGCACCACTCTGTTTACCACCCAGGTCCCCGTCCTGACCAACAACACGGATGGGATAGGGGCGGATTATGAGCTGGGGATGCGCTTCACCAGCGACACGTCCGGCGTGATCCAGGCGATCCGGTACTACAAGGCCTCGAACGAGACCGGCACCCATATCGGCCACATCTGGTCGGCCACCGGCCAGGAGCTGGCGACGGTCACGTTCACCAATGAAGGCGCCTCGGGCTGGCAGCAGCAGGCGCTCGCCACCCCGCTCACCATCGCGGCCGGCACGACCTACGTGGTCTCGGTCAATATCAACAGCTACTACGTCTCCACCCCGCAGGGCTTCGCGTCGGGCATCAGCAATGGCGGCCTGAACGCTCCGGCCGGTGCCGGCGTCTACGACTTGACAAAAGGCATTTTTCCGACCGCCATCTATCAGAATACAAACTACTTCCGCGACGTCGTGTTCGCTGCTAGCTCGTCAAATCCCAACAATCACCCCGGCGCGGTGAGCGTCAGCGGGACGCCGACGCAGAACCAGATTTTGACCGCGACGGTGAGCGATACGGACGGAGTGCCCGGTACCATCTCGTATCAGTGGCAACAGAGCACGAACGGCAGCACGTGGACCAACATCACTGGCGCGACCGCGAAAACGCTGACCCTGGGGCAGGCCCAGGTCGGCAACTTCATACGCGCCACGGCCTTCTACACGGACCTGCTGGGCAGCAGCGAGACTCCGGTGAGCGCCGCGACCGCCACGACAGTGGCCAACGTCAACGACGTCGGCGTCGTCACGATCAACGGCACGGCGACCCAGAACCAGACGCTGACGGCCAGCGTCACGGATCCTGACGGCGTCGCGGCGAGCATCACCTATCGCTGGCAGAGCAGCCCCGACGGCACCACGTGGACGAATCTCGCCACCACAACATCGAGCCTCACCCTCGACAGCAGCCTGGTCGGCAAGCGCGTCCGGGTGAACACCACCTACACCGACCAGCTCGGCACCAGCGAGAACGTGACCAGCGCGGCCACCGCGACGGTTGCAGCTGCGAGTTCCGGCACCACTCTGTTTACCACCCAGGTCCCCGTCCTGACCAACAACACGGATGGGATAGGGGCGGATTATGAGCTGGGGATGCGCTTCACCAGCGACACGTCCGGCGTGATCCAGGCGATCCGGTACTACAAGGCCTCGAACGAGACCGGCACCCATATCGGCCACATCTGGTCGGCCACCGGCCAGGAGCTGGCGACGGTCACCTTCACCAACGAAGGCGCCTCGGGCTGGCAGCAGCAGGCGCTCGCCACCCCGCTCACCATCGCGGCCGGTACGACCTACGTGGTCTCGGTCAATATCAACAGCTACTACGTCTCCACCACCCAAGGCTTCGAGTCCGGCATCAGCAATGGTGGCCTGAACGCTGCGGCCGGCGCCGGCGTCTACAACTCCACCGGCGGCGCCTTCCCCACCGCCGTCTATCAGAACGCAAACTACTTCCGCGACGTCGTGTTCGCCCCAGCCAACGTCATCTCACTACTTAACAGTTCCACAATCTATGTCAGCGAAGCGGCGGGCACAGCCACGATCACCGTCGCGCGCTCTGGCGACCTTCAGTCTCAAACGACCGTGGAGTATACGACGAATGAAATCGGCACCGGTGACACGGCTACGGCGGGACTGGACTACACCCAGCCCACGTTCAATGGTCGAACGAACACCGGCCAGATCGTCTTCGGACCCGGGGAGAGCACCAAGAGCTTCACCATCCCGATTGTGAACGATCAGCTCACCGAGGGCACTGAGACGTTCGCTGTCGGGCTTCAGAATCCCAGTTCCGGCTCCCTTGGAGCCCCCCGTACTGTGCTCGTCTCCATCGTCGACGACGACTCACCCATCTCCATCGCAATGGCGGACGCCGCCGTGAGCGTTGCCGAGAGCACACCGACAGCGACGATCACGCTGCTGCGCAGCGGCAATGCCAGTCAAGCTGCCACGGTCGGCTTCACAACAAGTAACGGCAGCGCGGTCTCGGGATTGGACTACACAACCACGTCCGGCACGGTGACCTTCGCCGCTGGCCAGGTGACCCAGACCATCACGGTCCCAATCATCAACGATACGACACCGGAGAGCGACGAGACCTTCACGGTCACCTTGAGCAACCCGACGGGCGCCACTCTCGGCGCACAGGCGACGACGACAGTGAAGATCCTGGATAATGACAACCCCGACCTCGGCAATTTGGTGGGCCAGACGGCCGTGACAGGGCTGAATGAACCAACGGCGATCGATTGGACTCCCGACGGCCGCTACATGCTCGTCGCGCAGAAGGACGGCGTGGTGCGCGTGGTGGACAACGGCACCCTGCGATCTACGCCGCTCATCAACCTGTCGAGCGAGGTAAATGACGTCAGCGATCGCGGACTGCTGGGCATCGCGGTGAACCCAAATTTCTTCGCAGGCAGCCCCTATGTCTACCTGCTCTACACCTACGATCCGCCTGAGACGGCGGGCCAGACGGGCCTCGCAGGACCCGATCAGGCCGGAAACCGACCTTCTCGTCTGGTGAGGGTGACTGTCGACCCTACCACCATGGTCGCCGATCCGGCGAGCGAGTTCGTGCTGGTCGGCAAGAACAGCAATTGGGCGTATACGAGCCGTCCGGACTTGGACAGCAACGGCGATCCCAGCATTCCTCCATCAGGTATCGTCAACGGCACCACCATAACGGCGCCCGCCAGCCAGATAGAGATCGGAGCGCAGGACAACGATCCGAACCACGACGGGGTTCAGAATCAAAACATTCGCGACTATCTGGCGTCGGACGGCGATTCGCATACCATCGGTGCCGTTCATTTTGGCCCTGACGGCTATCTCTACCTCACCGTCGGCGATGGCACGTCATATAATTTCGCGGACCCTCGCGCAGTGCGGGTCCAAGACATCCACAATCTCTCCGGCAAGCTGCTGCGGATCGACCCGAGCACAGGTGAAGGAGCGCCCGGAAATCCATTCTATCAGGCCAGCGATCCCAACAGTAATCAGTCGAAGGTCTTCTACTACGGCGTTCGCAACTCTTATCGCTTCAGTTTCGATCCGGTCACCAATCTGCCCGTGCTCGGAGATGTGGGTTGGGACAGCTGGGAGGAGCTCGATACCGGCCCGGCCGGATCGAACTTCGGATGGCCCTATCTCGAGGGTCCGAACAAAACCGCCAGCTACCAGGACCTCGCCCAGGCGATCACCTTCTACAACAATGGCAACCGCAACAATACGACCGACCCGCCTGCCGTAGCTCCCATCCTAGCTGAGAGCCACGGTGCTCCGGACAATTTCCACGTGATAACCGCGGGAGATTTCTACAACCAGAACATCATTTTCTTCGACGATGTCTACAACGGAACGATCTTCGCTGCGACCTTGAACGCAAGCCGGCAAGTTGCCAGCGTCCAGTTGGTGGACAACAACGCACCAGGCATCGTCGACCTGCAGAAGGGCCCCGACGGATGGCTCTACGGAGCCGATATATTCGATGGCACGATCCGACGTTGGGTTGACCCCTCAGCCGCCCCCGCTTTGGGGCTCGCGGTGGGGTCCTGACGGGCGCCGGCCATAGTGAGCGTCGAACTGCGACTGTTCGGGGACGCGATCGTTCGTCCCGCGTGGAATGGCATGGATATCGATGTCCGGGAAGCTGACCCTGATGCGGCCAATGGTGGTTTTTCTAAACTCAATTGTGAGCCCTGCGATCTTCTATCGAACTCCAGTTGCGCGAAAAGCTGCAGTCGAGGCCGTTTAGGGGGACTGATGAGAGTCGCAGAAATATTGACGTCCATCGCGTCGATCTCTTTGAGTTTGGGGATCGGAGCAATGTCGCCGAGCGCCGCGGCTCAAGAGCAGAAATCATTTAGATTTTCAACTTCATCCATACCGCCGAGGTTTAACCTTGGTTCACTCGGTGGCCCCCTGCTTGGCACTCAACCTGCCGGGGTTTACGATAAACTCGTCGCTGGTCGGGCAAGCGCAAACGGCTATATCCCATGGCGCATCGCTCACGATAACGGCGTAGATGGTCCTCGCGGTAACGACAATTCCAATCCTCCCCCAGCTAGCTCGTCGCCGGCTCCTGCAGCAGTCTCCGCTCCTGCTCCTGAACCCGCTCCGTCATCGATACCTTCAAGTGGACCGCCGCTTTCCTTCAACGATGCGCGATTTACCAGTGCTATCTCCTACAGCCGTCTGGATAATGGCGTACCGGATGGCGGATCACTCACAGATCGAAGCTATATCTATTACGAAGTCGGCGACAACACGGTTGGCTGCTGGGGCAGCTGCACCTTAAGAAGACTCCGAATCCAATCGCGCGAATGTATCCGAGCGATTAAAGGCAATATCGTAATTGCGGATTCATATCTTGAGGCGACAGGACAAGGCGATGACCATGCCGATGTGATTCAGGCCTATGGTCCCGGCAATCACGGAACGATCACTCTACGCAATACTTCCATTGTCGCGCACAACACCTCCGCAACCGCCGGGATATTTGTCGCCGACAGTTGGAAGCCCGATTTGATTGATCTGGAAAACGTCATGGTCCAGGGGGGCCCGTTTGGTCTGCGTCTTCACGCCGATGGTTACATGAACGCACACTTGCGAATGAAGAATGTGTGCTTTGTCGGACCGTTCCCCTTCCGCAAGTTTTTCATCACCGACTTTATCATCGATGAGTGGACGAACGTGAATGACTGCGTCATTCAAAATGGTCAACTTGTTATTGTAAAATCAATTCGGCGTCCCTGACAGCTCTTTGAGAGAACGCAAGATTTCCCGAGGACTCCGTACCTACACAGAGTCCCCAATTCCTTTTAGGAAAAAATGAATTTAAAATGCTACGGCGGACAGAGATTTGTTACGTGCCTGAACCGCCTGAACGGGATTTCGGTGCGGCCCGGCCGCGATCCAGCAGGATTCCTGCCGCCGACACGTGCGCCGCGGCCCGTGATCCGGGCAGCCTCGGCGGCGTTCCTTGTCGGAAGACCGAGGGCCTGAAGGAAGTCGATGCGGGCACTCTCAAGAGCGGCCCTCTCTGAAGCGATATTGTCGGACGAGCCACAGAGGGGGCTGGATTGGCCTGAGCGGCCCGTGGCGAGCCGCTGGGCAGTTGGATGGCGGCGGCCAGGCGGAAATGACAAGCCATGCCGCCGAACGCCACCAGCCGTCCTCACCCCCGCAACATCCGAAAGCGTCCAGGCTCCTGAATTTGGTCCAACAGGCGACCGTGACTAGATATCGCACGGTGAATAAGCAGCTAACTAGCAGTTAAGAATGAACCAATATCCTGTTTCCGGAGTTGACTCATGCGCGATCCGAGCAAGCACGGTTATTGTTTGCGCCGAGGATGAGTTTAGAATCTGAGCCGGGACGACATGAAGGACCTCAGGCCACGATTGGAGAGGCTCCGAGTTGACGCCAGAGACTTTGCCCTTATGAGTCAGCTGGCGACGGACGCAGAAAAGCGCGAGCGCTTCAAGCGCTTGGCGGATGAACTCGCCATAGAAGCTCTCGAGCTTGAGCTAATCCTGAAACAAACAGAGCATTTGGATCCAAGCGCCCAGCACCAGGTCGTCGAGTTTAAACCGTCCTCCGAGAGGAAGCGCGGCTGACGGAGAGAAGACGCTAAGCGCCAGCTTATCTTCCTCATCCGCCCAGCGCATAACGAGTATATCATCCGAGAACGGCCGCCGCAGCACCTTGGCATCACCCCAAGACACGCGCATCCACACATCGCGCTCCTCATCCGTCGTCCGGATTACCGGCATCGCCTTCGGATGGATCGCTCGACCACCGCGTTGGGTATCGGAGTCCCGGCAGCCTGCGGGACGAGTGTCGATGCGGGGCCAGTTCATCTATCTGCTCCGCGAGAGCTTGAAGATGCGCCCGCCCGATCAAGCGAGCCAACGCGGCTAGGAGTAATCGGCTCTCCTTTCATGAGGACCGGATTTCATGAAGACCGGAAGACCGGCCAGCGCTGGCAGCCAGGTCGCGGCTGCAGCTGATCTCTGGAACAGCGCGCAGGCCTCCACAAAATCAGCCAGTCATGCACTTGGCCGACTAATCGTCACCCACAGGCGATGATCGTTGGGTATCTGCACGCGAACCCAGTGATAGGGCGTCTTGGACCACGGTTTGATCTGCGGCGTGAGATTGTCGAGGACGAGATCGCCGCTCCAGGTCCGCACGAGAAGCACCAAATGATGCTCTCCGGAACTAACGACGACCTCGCTCAATAGCAGGGCCCGCGCGGGCCAGCCGCGTTGCAGCAGTTCATGACGCTTGCTCACTGCGTAGTCGTTGCAATCACCGCGATCGGGGTTAACGATCCACTCCTCACCTGCAAGGCCAAGTTCATTAGGCTGCGGAGCAATGGCGCGGTTCACGGCGCGATTGACTGCTTTCAGCTCCGCCCACCGTTCCTTCGTCAACCGGAGCGGCCCGCCGCGGAAGGAGCGCCGCGGGCGACATTCGGCCTCATAGCGCAGGCAAAACACCGTGTAAGTAACGGGCGGAAGCGTCGGGCGTCCCAACTCGATGTGCTGATTGACTGCTCGCCGCGTCGCCGGCAGGGCGATGCGCCCTGCGCCCGCCCATTGAATTCCTCCGATCATGATAGCGAGCGCCGCCGCGACGACTGAGCCGTAGGTGCGATACATCTGCCGATCCCCTCGCAAAAGCCAAACTGAGGCTCGGATCAACTGGCGGCGCGGAGACGTTTACTACCGCGGCAACGATATTCTCGTTTAAACGTATTTAAATTTAACGATTAATTCAATAAAATAAAATAAATTAATAATTAATTTTATCGAGAGCGCTGATACCGCCACGACCTGGTGCGCGCGTAGACGCATGTCGACGAATCCTGCAATCGAACCGCTACCTGCACACCGAGCGCCGGTGACGGCCACATCGCCAACTGCGAGGCCGCTCGGCGTGGCCGCGGGCCTTGACCCTCAGAATTAAGGCAACAATTTAGCGATTCTGGCGATTTAATCGTTGATTAAATGCGACCACTCGGCAAATCGTATTCCGAACGGCCTCTCCTGCCTCAGGATCGAGATTGCACATGCCGGAAGAACTGCTCGTCATTCTGGGGGCTGAAGCCATCCTGCTTGTCTTCGTCACAGCAATGACTCTGCACCGTACGCATACGACGAAGACCGCCTGATTGACGCATGCGCGCGGGCACGGCGAGCTCTATGATGGCGTTGCGAGAAGGTCAGGCAGCCTGCTGATCGGCGGGCTTGTCGGCTTGGCGCAGGAGCTTCCATTCCCAGGGCAGCAGTTCGTGCAGGTGCGAAGCGGGAAGATCGGCGATACGGGCGAGGACGTCGGCGAGCCAGGCCTTGGGATCGACGTCGTTGAGGCGACAGGTCGTGATCATCGTCAGCATGATGGCGGCACGGTCGGCGCCACGCTGGCTGCCGGCGAAGGTCCAGTTGCGCCTTCCCAATGCGATGCCTCTCAATGCGCGCTCAGCACAATTGTTGGTCAAGCAGATCCTGCCATCGTCGAGGAAGCGGGCGAAGTCGTCCCAGCGCCTGAGCATGTAGTTGATCGGTTTCAGGACCTCGGAAGAGCGCGAGAGGTTTTCGCGCTCACGCAGCAACCAGACGTGCATGTCCTCGAGAAGCGGCTTGCTCTTTTCCTGGCGCACGGCGCGCCGCTCGTCGGCGCCGCGGCCGTTGATGGCGCGCTCGATCTCGAACAACGCATCGAGGCGTCTGACCGCCTCCAGCGCGATCGGAGAGACCGGTTTGCCCTTCTTACCTTCCCGAGCATTTTTCTCGATGTCAGCCAGCTCGAAGAAGCCCCGCCGCGCATGGGCAAAGCAAAACGCCGGCGTAATCGGCAGCACCTTCTTCCGCGGGTCGAACAGCGGCTCGAAGCCGTTGTAGCAATCGGCTTGCAGGATACCGGCGAAGGCGGCCAGATGCTTCTGGGGATGCTCGCCTCGTCGGTCGCTCGAGGCGTAATAGACCGCCGCCGGCGGCGCAGGCCCGGCGAAGGGCCGGTCATCCCGCACATAAGTCCAGATCCGCCCGGTCGTGCACTTGCCCTTCGCCAGGACACGGATGGTGGTGTCATCGCCATGAAGGCGCTCGGCCGCGAGCACATGGCGTTCGATCAAGTGGAAGAGCGGCATGACGGCGAAGGTCACGTGGCCGACCTGGTCGGCCAGCGTCGACAACGGCAGGTCGATCCCCTCGCACTTGAAGCGCGCACTCTGGCGGTTGAGCGGGATATGCATGCCGAACTTGTCGAACACGATCGTCGCCAGCAATTGTGGGCCGATGAAGCCGCGCGGCGTGGCATGGAACGGCGCGGGCGGCTGGCTGATCTTCTCGCAATCGCGGCAGGTGAACTTCTCGCGTACCGTCTCGATCAGCTTGAAGCGGCGCGGGATCTCCTCCAGCGTCTTGGTCACATCCTCACCGATCTTCGCCAGCCGCGATCCACCGCAGCAGGCGCAGGTCGTTGGAGCCTCAATGACGACGCGCTCGCGTTCGATGTCATCCGGCCATGGCTTGCGCACCGGCCGCTTGCGCATGAAGGGGCGGACGTTCTGCGTCTTCGCCGCTGCGGCCTGCGCGGCAAGCTCATCCTCGCTCGCCGTGGTGACGAGTTCTTCGAGCTCCAACTCCAGCTGCTCGAGCAGCCGTGCCGTGCGCTCGGAGCGCTGCCCGTACAGTTCGCGTTTGAGCTTCTCGATCCGCAGCTCGAGATGCGCGATCAGCGCCTCGTTGTCCGACAGCTCCGCCCGCGCACTGGCAGCCACCGCCTCGGCTCGCAGCCGCGCCTCACGCTCGGCCCGCAGCGCCGCCAGGGCACTCACAAGGTCCGATGGAAGATCGTCTGGCTTCGATATCATGAAGCCATTGAATCAGATCAAGCAGCAGATTCAAACCGTAAAAGCGGCTATCCGACCCGCGTCGGACGCTGGGTTTCTTGAGGGTTGCGCCAATCGATCCCGGACAACAGATAGCTCAACTGCGCCGGAGAGATCGTTACCGATTCACCGGCAACCGATGGCCAGATAAACCTTCCTCTCTCGAGTCTTTTGGTAAACAGGCATGCTCCCTGGCCATCGTGCCAAATGACCTTCAAAAGATCGCCGCGTTTGCCCCTGAAGCAGAAAAGACCGCCGCCCATGGCGTCGCGCTTGAGCACTTCCTGCACGCGCAGAGCCAGGCTCGGAAAGCCGCACCGCATGTCGGTATGGCCCGTCGCCAGCCACACTCGCACGCCCGTCGGGATCGGGATCACGGTAGTGTCTCCAGCCCTCGCATGATCCGTAGCAAAACCGCGACATCGACGTTGCGATCCACGATCACGCGTCGGCCATTCGCGGTCACGACTTCCAGAGTGCCAGTCGCCGCCGGTGCCGCACGCTCCGTCGTCGACTGGACCTCCGACACAATCCGGGCCGGCACAAATCCACCGACCTGACAGCCGCCAAGCTGTCCTTCGCGATAGGCCTTGCGCCACGAAAACAGAAGCTGTTTCGAAAGCCCATGATGCCGTGCTGTCGCCGACACCAGCCGCGGACCCGAACAACTTTCCTCGACAATCCGCAGCTTCTCCGCAGCCGACCAGCGCCGACGCCGACCAGTCTCCACAATTTCAAGGCGACTCACTTGGCGACTATCAGTAAGGATATCCATACCGACAGTCAGCTACAGACCGGATGAACTCGCAAGACGGCCGTCCTCGGACGAGTACTCTGCACCTCAAGCGAATGGATGTGCTGAGCGGGCTGCACCGCCGGGCGGCTCGCGGGTTCGCCGGCCGGCACAACAAGCCTTTGCCGCACTCGGTCCGTGCGCGCGCATGGGCTTTGCTGCCGCTGGCGAAGACGTGGATCGGTATTGGAAGGCTCACCCCAGCCAATCTCTGGCGGCTGCTCGGAAGCGCCCAATCAAGTCTGACAAAAGCTGCAAAGCTGTCCACCCTTGTGGCTCGTACCTGGCGGCCTGAGACCCCTCGAGCCACTCCCTCCAGCTCCAGACGCATTGCAGGGGGCCGGTCGTCAGCTCGGTGCTCTTGATGCGGAGGCCCCTAGTGCCTGATGCACTCGGGGCCTGCGTCATTCCACGTTTGGCAAAGGCTTGGCGTTCCTTGAACACCCGCCCCGCCTGATCATGCGGCGGCTTGAGAAGGTAGGACAGCGCAGGGCGACGTTGCGTCTTGATGAAGAGCTCGACCGGCATGCCGGACAAAAGCTTGGCCGACCCGAGTTTCACCAGCTCACGTCCGCAAGCTCTGCGTCGCCCTTGTTCAGTTGAATTTCTTTTTCGTCTTGAACATCAATGTTATGCGCAGCAATGGACAAACTCTTGAGATTCCTCTTGCGGCGTGCGGAACATTCCCCTGGAAAAGCACTAACCGATTTGGACGTGGCAGAATTGCTGCGATGATGTCTGCCGGCGGCTGTTGCGTTAGGAAGACGGTCTCACCCGACCAATTAGGGTCCCAAGTTGGATTAGAATAAAAGACTGCCGTGTAATCACTGGGATCGGCTGAATCCAAATGAGCCGAACCTTCGCATCCGTATGGATAACCGTTTGCATAGCACCTCATCAGTGTGTGACCTTTGAAGATCGTTTCCTCCAAGAGGCTCCACATTTTCCAGATGACCGGAGCTTCGTTCAACAAGGCACCTGAACAATCTGACGTGTCGGCTTCGTCGTATCCCCCGGCAAAATGCTTGTACCAATAGCGATAACTGCCGGGTGCCTTGTATGACACTGCTCCGAATTTCCATGATGTATTTTGCAGATAGTCTTGAACGTCGGCCAACAATTGTTGTTCTAGGACATCATCATAAAGACTAATGACCGGGCTTTGTGAGTATATGATGGGCTGCGATGTCACTTGTCGAATAGCTCCTGATCGCGAGCTCGGTGCTCGTTGATACCAAGCCCCGAGTACTGGTGCACTCGGGGCTGTGTCATTTCGTGTCCGCCAAAGACTCAGCGCTCCTTAAACGCGCGCTCCGCCTGATCGTGCAGCGGCTTGAGCAGGTAAGACAGCGCGGTTCGACCTGCCGTCTTGATGAAGACTTCGACCGGCATGCCGGGCAGTAGCTTGGCCGACCCGAGTTTCGCCAGCTCTTCCGGCTTCAGCAGGACGCGGCCCGTGTAGTAGCTCGTGCCGGCGCGCTGATCCTGTGTAATGTCGGCCGAGACCATGCTGACCTCTCCGTCGATTTCGGGGGTGGTCTTCTGGTTGAAGGCGGCGAAGCGCATCGTCGCGGTCTGCCCCATATAGACCTGGTCGATATCGCGCGGTGCGATCTTGACCTCAACCGCAAGCGAGTCCGCATCGGGCACGATCAGCATGATCTGCTCGCCAGGAGAGATTACGCCTCCAACCGTGTGGACGCTCAGCTCGTGGACGCGGCCGGTTTGCGGTGCCCTGATATCGATCCGATTCAGTTGATCGACCGCCGCAGTCTTGCGCTCGCTCAGCTCGGAGAGTTTCGACCGCGTTTCGATCAGATCCTTGCCGACTTCCGTCCGCAGGTCCTGGTCGATCTGAATGATCTGGAGTCCGATTTCGGCAATCTTGCCCTTCGACTGAGCGATCATTCCTGCCAACTGGCTACGCTCGCCTTCGAGGCGGGCGGAATCGCGCTCGAGGGAGTTGAGCCGCGTGATCGGCACCAGACTTTTTTGCCAGAGACTGCGCACGCCTTCCAGCTCCTGGCGGATAAATTCGACTTCCTTCTGCTTGGCCTCGGTCTGTCCCGTGAGGCCCTTGATCTCGTTTTCCAGCTGCGCGCTTTTCTCCTGCAACTGCGCTTTTTGGCCGCTCCTCGCCTGACGACGCAGGTCAAACAGCTTCCGCTCCGCTGTGATTGCACGGCTCGCCTCGGAGTTACTCTCCCTGGCCCGGTCGAGCAGCACCTTGGGAAAAGTAGCCTGCTCGGCGCCATCGCGCTCGGCCTCGAGACGAGCCTGCCGCGCGAACAGCTCGTCGAGGCTGTTTGTGACGATCGTCGCATTCGCGAGCGTCTGGGTCTCGTCGAGGCGAATCAGAATGTCCCCTGCATTGACCCGGGCGCCCTCCCGCACGCGCAACTCTCCGACGATCCCACCAGTGGAATGCTGAACCTTCTTGACGCTCGAATCCACCACGACCACGCCTTGGGCGATCACAGCACCCGACAATTGGGTCGTTGTCGCCCAACCGCCGATCCCGAAGGTTACCAAACCGAACATGATCATACCGACGATCATGTAACGCTGGATGGATTGCATCGCCGGTGCCACCAGACCGTTCATCGGCTGCCTCCTTGAGCTTCCGCGACGACCTTGAGCGGTACGGGATTTCGCAACACTTTCTTGAGAACCTCCTCTCTCTTGCCGAAGGACTGAACCCTGCCTTCGCCGAGGCACAAGACATGGTCCACACCCTCCAGCGCCTTCGGACGATGCGCGACCACGGCGACAATTCCTCCCCGCCGGCGCACGTTCAGGATCGCCTCGGTCAAGGCATCCTCGCCCTCGGCATCGAGATTGGAAGAGGGCTCATCAAGTACGACCAGGAACGGCTTGCCGTAAAAGGCACGCGCGAGCCCGATGCGCTGCCGCTGCCCCGCCGACAGCGCCAACCCTCCCTCGCCGATCTTCGTGCTGTAGCCGTCCGGAAGCGAGAGGATGAGGTCATGAGCGCCCGCAGCATGCGAGGCTTCCAGAACAGCGGCAGCCGTTGCCTCCGGGTCGAACCGTGCAATGTTCATTGCAATGCTGCCGTCGAATAATTCGACGTCCTGGGGTAGATAACCGATGTGCTTGCCGAGGGCATCCGAAGACCAGTGATCGAGCGCGGCGTTGTCGAGCCGGATCCTGCCTCGAATGCACGGCCACACTCCCACCAGCGCACGTGCCAACGTCGATTTGCCGGATCCGCTCGGACCAATGATTCCAACCGCCTGCCCGCTCCGCAGCTGGAACGACACTTCGCTGAGGGTGGGCCTCTCGGCGTTTGGGGCGCCGATATAGAGGTGCTCGGCGGTCAGGGTTTCGACGGGCGCAGGCAATGCCAAGCGCTCCTCCTCGTCAGGCAGAAGCTTCAGCAAGCGATCGAGCCGTTGCCCCGATTGCCGCGCGACGACGAATCCTTTCCAGTTCGCAATGGCCATTTCGACAGGCGCCAGTGCCCGCGCGGTGAGAATCGATCCGGCAATGATGATGCCGGCGGTCGATTCCTGGTTGATGACGAGGACGGCGCCAACGGCAAGAACCAGCGATTGCAAGATCGCGCGAAAAATCTTGGAGGCGCCACCGAGTCCGTTTGCGACATCGCTGGCCCGCTCATGGGCGGCGAGATACTTCGCGTTGACGTCCCGCCAACGTAAGGCCGCCTGTTGCCGCATCCCCATGGCCTGCAGAACTTCGGCATTTCGCCGTCCCTCGAGCGCAAGGGCAGTTCGCGAAACGGCCAGACGCGAGGACGCCTTTGCCGGCCCTCGGGTGCGCGTTTCCGTGAGCATCGTGATACCGACCAGCACCAGCGCGCCGGCCAGCGCAGTGACGCCGATCCAGAAGTGAAAGAGGAAGCAGACGCCGAGATAGATTGGCATCCAGGGCAGATCAAAGAGTGCCGTCGGCCCTCCGCTCGACAGGAAGCTACGGACCTGATCAAGGTCCCGCACCGGCTGCAGGCCATCGCCATCGGCCCGGGTCTTGAGAGGCAGGCGAACAAGCGCGTCGAATATACGAACACCGAGCGTTTCATCGAAATACCGCCCGACCCGGGCGCTGATCCTGTTCCTGACGAGGTCGAGCCCGCCCTGAAACAGATAAAGCACCGTCGCCAGAACTATCAACCCGATCAGCGTCGGTATGCTGCGCCCGGGCAGCACCCGATCATAGACTTGCAGCATGAAAAACGAGCCGGTGAGCATGAGGAGATTGCTCATCCCGCTGAAGGCCGCGAGAGCCCAGAAAACCCGGCGGCATGACCGCAGGAAAGCCGACAGCTCTGACTGCGACTCCTCATAGTGGTCCGCCGGCCCGGGTCGACGAGCGAATATCCGTTGCCGCAGGGCTTCGACCGAGCGCCTTGCCCAGCCGATCAGTCGCGGCGTGCGCAGTTCGGCGTCACCCGCCCACTGTCGTCCGGCCGCCCAGAGTCCTGACAAATGCAGAAGTGAGATTCGATAAAGATTCGCAGGCGGGGGGATCACCCCCCGCCGTCCAAAGTCAGTCATGGCATCCGCCCTTGAAACATGCCTCGGAAGATCCCCCAAGAGATCCCCGAGGCAGTTGTGAGTACTAATCTTGTGGTTGGCCCATCCCCTACGCGAAGTGGAAGTCGTGGCTGGTCAACGCATCCAGCTTGGTGTTCTTCAGCGTGAGCGTGTCGCTCCCCGTCGCGATCACGACGTCGGTGCCTGATTGGGCCGCGTGGGAGAGAACGCTCGCAAAGCTGTCGAACACACTCTTGCTGAACTCGATCGTGTCGTGCGCAGGTCCACGGGCAACGAAGTCCTTGATGACGTCGTGGCCGAAGTTCGCGCCAAACACGAAAGTGTCGGCCTGGCTGCTGCCAACGAAGGTGTCATCGCCTGAAGTGCCCTTCAGGGTCGTGTTGCCCGTCGAGGCGACGAACGTACTGCCCGAAGTAGCCACGACCTGACTGGTGGTAGCGGGTGCGGTGGACGACGCGGCTGTGGTGGAAGCACCGATCTGCCCGTCACCGTTGAGATCCTGATGAAAGCTGGTCTCGAGCGATTTAAGGCCAGGGTCCGTACCCGACACGAAGCCGCCCGACGTGGAGCCGGTCAGAGTGCTGACGTGGGAAACGTAGTTGCCGTTGTTGTCGGTGTTCCAGGCCGTATACAGACCGGTGCCATCCTTCCAGACAACCTCATAGCCCGTCGCCGTCTTCTCCGCACCGATCGGTGCCCAAGTGCCATCTGACCCGTCCACAAAATCCAAACCGCCATACTTCAGCGAGGGGCCTGATCCGCTACTGCTGTTGAGGTAATATTTGTTGCCACTCTCAACGAGACTTGTCACACCAGCGGACTCGATTTCCTTGACAGGAGTTGGCGTTGGTGACGTCGGTGTGCCTGCGCTGGAAGCACCGATTTGCCCATCACCGTTGAGATCCTGATGGAAGGTCGTCTCGAGCGATTTAAGGCCAGAGTCCGTACCCGACACGAAGCCGCCCGACGTGGAGCCGGTCAGGGTGCTGACGTGGGAAACGTAGTTGCCGTTGTCGTCGGTGTTCCAAGCCGTGTAATAACCGCTGCCCTCCTTCCAGACCACCTGATAGCCCGTCGCCGTCTTCTCCGCGGCAATCGGTGCCCAAGTGCCATCTGACCCGTCTACAAAATCCACACCCTTGTTCTTCAGCGTGGGGCCCGATCCGCTGCTGCCGTTGAGGTAGTATTTGTCGCCACTCTCAACGAGACTTGTCGCACCAGCCGACTCGATTACCTTGCCAGCAGTCGGCGTTGACGACGTCGGTGGGGTTGGGAGCGTCGAGGTACCGGTGCTGGCCGTGACCGCAGTGGACACCGCGCTGGTGTTGCCTGCGGCGTCCATTGCCTTCGCAGTGAGGCTGTGCGAACCGGCCGCAAGGGCGCCGGTGGTATAGCCCCACAGGCCACTGCTGTCGGCCGCCGCGGTCCCGATCTGGGTCGTGCCGTCGAACACCTTTACGACGCTGCTCGCTTCGGCCTTGCCCGACATCACCACCTGATTGGCGCTGTTCACCGTTTGGCTGACAATGGTCGGCGCAGCCGGCGCTTGGGTGTCGACGGTGACTCCCAACGCAGACGACGCCGCGCTGGTCTGACCCGACGAGTTGGTCGCCGTTGCGGTGAGCGTATGCTTGGCGTCAGTCAGGACCTTCGTGATGTAGTCCCAGGCGCCGCTTGAGTCCGCAGTCGTCGAACCGATTTGGGTCGTACCGTCGTAGATCTTGACCGTGCTGCCGGCAGCAGCGGCGCCCTTGAGCTCGATGGCATTGTCGTTGGTGATGTTGTCGCCAGCCGTGCCGCTGTCGGTCGAGAACGAAGCGATAGTGGGTGCATCCGGTACGGTGGGCGTGGTGGGCGTGGTGGGCGCGGAGGGCGCAGTCCCCCCTTCAACTGGCCATGGGGGTGGAATAAGGTCACCCGGAACGAGTTGACCATTCACGATTGTTGCGGAGCGTACGTTTTCCCACTGAGTGATGTGTATGGGCGCATTGGTTTCCTGAAAGACAAACGGCGCCGCCCCAAATGGTCCTACAAAATACACGTCTTTCATTGAGACGTAGATGTCATCCGCATCCGAGGCAATACGCAGGCCATACGGACCACCTTCGAACATCACATTATCGAAATTGAACGTTCCGCTATAACTATCTGCAATGAACATCCCAGCGGTCGCAGAAGTGTCGTGGGACACAATTGCCGTGTTTGTGATGGTCACATTGCCAGTGCTGCCGGGAGCATAGGCCTGAATACCATCGGCGTGGTCGGCCCCCACTCCCGTCGTTTCAATGTACGAATCGTTGATGGTTATATCTCCGCTCCCCCCAATACGCACGCCTTCCCTTGCATCAATGCGGATGTGGTCGAGGTTGAACGAGCCAAAGCCTCCGACGACCGCATCGCCGCTGAAATCGGTAATACTTGCGTTCGAAAGCGTCCCGCCATCAGCAATGGCACCCCCACTCGAATTCGTAACGCTGCTAAACATCGGGTCATCCCAGCTCAGAGGAATGGTCGCCATCTAGTTTTTCTCCTGGTCGCTTTGATTAGATTTGGTCTGGCACGCGCCCAATTCGATTTCCCCGAGCGACGACACCCCAAGTGCGACCCTGCTGGCGCAGCGCCGTTGGGCTCGTCTTCTCGATGTGCGGAGGCTTTTTTGCGACGACACGACGGCTCACCCAAGGTAATTTCTTAGCTACCCTGGCCAAAGTCGCATCGCAGCAATTTAAATGCGGCGATAATTCTTTAATCCGATCTCGTGCACCGTGTTGAAAGAGACACACGGAGAACGAACGAAGCTATACGCAAGTATGCTTGGATCGACGGTGCGCCGTCACCACCAGATGACAGCTCGCCAGGAGTGGCCGTCGACGCGTCTACAGCAGAAAATACATTAAATATTCGATGGTCGAGATTATCTGCCGTCAGATACGTCATACGTCCGCTGAGGGCTCGTCCGGCTGGAAGAATATGTGTCGCGACGAGCATTTCATATGTGGACAATCAAGAGCATAACCGTCGTTGATTTTCAGTTCGATGGCTGCTGGACGATATTGGACCGACAATCGCCATGCCGGCGGAGCCCTCCGCCATCTCAGCGAGTTCAAATCTGGTGGCCAATGATGAGATGCTGATTGGGATCGTCGCAGATCAATCGAGCTGTTGCGGTCCGGGCGCGGCATCCGGCCGCCCTGTCTCGCCTTTGGCCCCGTCGAGCAAGCCCACGAAAGCGACTCTTCCGGCCGACAAGGAGCCTTTGATCATGTATCGCACTACGAACAACAGTCCGACTCCGAAATGGCAGATCCAGCGCCATCCCGCAAAGCGCCGAGCATAGACAATGCCGTTGCGGGCAGACAAATAGATCGAGAGATGCGAGCGCTTCTCGGGGGCAACGGCCGAGCCGATGGTCGTTCCTCCAATGTGGCGAATGATAGCTTTGCTCGCGAAGCCGATGCGGTGCCTTCCCCGCCGCCGTCCCCAATCCAGATCTTCCATATAGAGGAAATAGTCCTCAGCCATGAGACCGACGTCTTCGACGAACGCTCGCGTTGCCAGAACACACGCTCCGCTTACCGCATCGATCCGGCCAAGGTCTTCGGCGGAGGGGGCACTGCCAATTGGCGCATTCCTTCCGATGGCAACAACGCGGCCTGTCGTTCGAGACCAATGCAGTCCGTAGTTGATGATCTTGTCAGGGGCATTGTGAAAGACCAGGCTTCCGCCCACCATGCCGAATCCCTCAGCAGACTTGGCAATCAATTCAGACAGACCGCGGCTATCTACTTCGGTATCGGGATTCAGGACAAGCACCGAATCCCAGCCGGGGACGCCAAGCAATGGCTCGAGCCACGCGTTGACGCCGCCGCCGTAACCGAGGTTCTCGATTGCGAGCCCAATTCGGACAGCATTCGTGCGATTCTGAAATCGACATTTCACCACTGCGGCCAGTCGTTTCTGTGGCTGGTCAAGAGTATCCGGCGCATCCAAAATTCGATGCAACTTTCGTTCCGGTCCCACGAGCGCAGCCAGCAATCTCCGGTAGGCTGCTTCCCCCCCATTTTCGCAAATGAAGACCTCAAACCGATCCCAATCCGAACGAGCGAGCGATTTCAAGCAGCGATCGACGTCATCGGCATTGCAGTATGAGACGATGATGACGGCAAGGTTGCCGCTAGCTGTCGACATAGCCCAGACACCTTCTCATTTGCCCTCGGCGATGACGAGCAACCGTCGGCAAAGTAAACGCCTGCGCAGCTCCGAATGCGTCCGACAGACGCCGCCCCAGAGAAGAAGCCGGAATCCACCAACGTCCATTCCGATCGCGAGGAGGCGCCGGCGAATGATCAGGATGGCTGCGCATGGTTCGAACCCCACTGCATCGTAGAGACGCGATCTGTTCACGCGCCTCGACTCGGCCTCATGGCCCCTACTCCGGCGACGCGAGCCTCGTGTAAGTTTGCGGCAAATTATCCTATTTGGCGAGTTCCCTGATAGCAACGTAAAAAGCGCTTGCGAGGCTTGTTCGTGCCGCAGGTGTTCGATCGTCCGTTGTGCGATCGCTCGATCAATCTCTATGACGAAGCGGGCGGGCGCGAAACGGTGCCATCGAGCGCGAAGGCGAGGCGCTCAAACGCTTCAATCCGAAATCCCGTAAGCGGCCGGACTACTTCATCGTGGATGAGCCGACGGTCATCCGTTGCTGTCGTTCTTGTACGATGAGGCCGGCGAGAAGATATGTATCGAGCTGTCAGCAAACCTTGACCGCTGGCGAGCGCAGCATCTCTCTGAAATCAGCGTATGAGGTCGGAACGTGTCCCGACGTTTTCTCGAACCAAGAGAAGTCGCAAAGCAACATTCTCTGATTCCGCGCCTTGCTGCCCTTGTCTGCTGTGAGATTTCTGGGTGAGATGGCTACGCAGAGATTTCGCGGAAAATCCGGTTTAGGAGCTTCCATCATGCGCTACCTCATCGCGCTGGTCCTGTTGTCGGCAGCGGCAGTCATTGCCCAGCCGACCGCCACCTCCGGAGTGGACGTGCCATGATACCTCGGGCGCGGCATTCTGGAGCCACATGCGGGTCGATAAGCCGCAGGAGCCTTGCAGCAGCCGCGCCTTGGCGGCACCAAATCTGCGGTTCGAGGTGCGCCCCAGCGGCTATCCCACTACCGCAACGGGACGTGTGGCGGTCGTTCCTGCCCCGACGCCCGACCCCGCGCCTTATCCCACGCCCGATCCCCCCGGACTCGGTCGGCGTCCCGTTGAGCTTCAACGATCCGGTCTATGCCAACGTCACGAGCGGCACGATCAATATCGCCTTGCCGCCAGACTCGTCCCGAACGGGCTTGTCAATCATTGAGAACTCGGGGGTCCGACGATTACCTGCCTTGGCTCCTACAGCGTCACGCCGGTTCGCATTCAGTCACGAGAAGGTGTTCGCTGCATCAGCGGTGATATCAATCTGACGTGGGTCTACATCGCCGCCACGGGGGTCGACAATGACCACGCGGACGGTGTGCAGTGCTATGGCCCAGGTTTTACCGGAACGGTCACCGTCAAGAACTCGACGTTCAAGATGGCCGGAGTGACGACCGCGCGTAACTTCTCGGCCGACGATTGGCGAGGGTCACAGTACGCATACGACGAAGACCGCCTGATTTGACGCATGCGCGCGGGCACGGCGAGCTCTATGATGGCGTTGCGTGAGGATCAGGCGGCCTGCTGACCGGCGGGCTTGTCGGCTTGGCGCAGGCGCTTCCATTCCCAGGGCAGCAGTTCGTGCAGACGCGATGCGGGAAGATCGGCGATGCGGGCGAGGACGTCGGCGAGCCAGGCCTTGGGATCGACGTCGTTGAGGCGACAGGTCGTGATCATCGTCAGCATGATGGCGGCACGGTCGGCGCCACGCTGGCTGCCGGCGAAGGTCCAGTTGCGCCTTCCCAAGGCGATGCCTCTCAATGCGCGCTCAGCACAATTGTTGGTCAAGCAGATCCTGCCATCGTCGAGGAAGCGGGCGAAGTCGTCCCAGCGCCTGAGCATGTAGTTGATCGGTTTCAGGACCTCGGAAGAGCGCGAGAGGGTTTCGCGCTCACGCAGCAACCAGACGTGCATGTCCTCGAGAAGCGGCTTGCTCTTTTCCTGGCGCACGGCGCGCCGCTCGTCGGCGCCGCGGCCGTTGATGGCGCGCTCGATCTCGAACAACGCATCGAGGCGTCTGACCGCCTCCAGCGCGATCGGAGAGACCGGTTTGCCCTTCTTACCTTCCCGAGCATTTTTCTCGATGTCAGCCAGCTCGAAGAAGCCCCGCCGCGCATGGGCAAAGCAAAACGCCGGCGTAATCGGCAGCACCTTCCTCTGCGGGTCGAACAGCGGCTCGAAGCCGTTGTAGCAATCGGCTTGCAGGATACCGGCGAAGGCGGCCAGATGCTTCTGGGGATGCTCGCCTCGTCGGTCGCTCGAGGCGTAATAGACCGCCGCCGGCGGCGCAGGCCCGGCGAAGGGCCGGTCATCCCGCACATAGGTCCAGATCCGCCCGGTCGTGCACTTGCCCTTCGCCAGGATACGGATGGTGGTGTCGTCGCCATGCAGGCGCTCGGCCGCGAGCACATGGCGTTCGATCAAGTGGAAGAGCGGCATCACGGCGAAGGTCCCGTGGCCGACCTGGTCGGCCAGCGTCGACAACGGCAGGTCGATCCCCTCCGCCTTAAAGCGCGCACTCTGGCGGTTGAGCGGGATATGCATGCCGAACTTGTCGAACAGGATCGTCGCCAGCAATTGCGGGCCGATGAAGCCGCGCGGCGTGGCATGGAACGGCGCGGGCGGCTGGCTGATCTTCTCGCAATCGCGGCAGGTGAACTTCTCGCGTACCGTCTCGATCAGCTTGAAGCGGCGCGGGATCTCCTCCAGCGTCTTGGTCACATCCTCACCGATCTTCGCCAGCCGCGATCCACCGCAGCAGGCGCAGCTCGTTGGAGCCTCAATGACGACGCGCTCGCGTTCGATGTCGTCCGGCCATGGCTTGCGCACCGGCCGCTTGCGCATGAAGGGGCGGACGTTCTGCGTCTTCGCCGCTGCGGCCTGCGCGGCAAGCTCATCCTCGCTCGCCGTGGTGACGAGTTCTTCGAGCTCCAACTCCAGCTGCTCGAGCAGCCGTGCCGTGCGCTCGGAGCGCTGCCCGTACAGTTCGCGTTTGAGCTTCTCGATCCGCAGCTCGAGATGCGCGATCAGCGCCTCGTTGTCCGACAGCTTCGCCCGCGCGTTGGCCGCTTCGGCTTGCCAATTGATGGCTTCGGCCTGTATCCGGGTGACCTTCGCCGCGGCCGCATCGCGTTCGACCTCGACCCTCAGCCGCGCTTCGCGTTCAGCCCGCAACGCCTCACGTTCGATCAACAGCGCCGCCTGGGCGCTGGCGAGGTCCGAAGGAAGGTCATCCGGCTTCAAACTCATGAAGCCAGTGAATCAGATTTCCCGGCAGGTTCAATCGCAGAATGCTATCCAACTCGCGTTGGACGCAAAGTTTCTTGAGGATTCCGCCAGTCGATCCCAGACAGCAGGTAAGAAAGTTGCGCCGGAGAGATCGTCACGGCTTCACCGGCAGCCGAAGGCCAGATGAATCTTCCTCTTTCGAGTCTTTTTGTAAACAGGCACGCTCCCTGAGAATCGTGCCAGATGATTTTTATCAGATCTGAACGGCGCCCCCTGAAGCAAAACAAATGACCCCCCAGTGGGTCATGCTTCAAGACCTCCTGCACCTGCAAAGCCAGGCTCGGAAAGCCGCGCCGCATATCGGTATGGCCCGTCGCCAGCCATACCCGCACGCCAGAGGGGATCGGAATCATCGCAGCGCCTTCAACACCGCCGACACCAGCAAGGGCGGCGCCGACCCACAAATCCTGATCCGTCCGCTCCCCGTCAATTCCACCACGATCACTTCACCGGACGGTGCCGCTTCCTTGATCGGCTCCGCTTCCATCGCCGCTTCCACAAAGCCCTGGTCAGCAAGGTCCTGGCGAAGCCGGCGCCGCCAGGTGTAAATCAGCCCCGTCGAAATATCGTGATCCCGCGCAACCTGCGCCACACACGATCCCGGCGCAAAGGCCTCCGCAACGATCCGGCATCGTTCATCCTCGCTCCAACGCCGTCGGCGTTCCGGCCCCGTCAGCACCGAAATCTGACCCATCAATCGCTCTTAAGCTCGCTCTTAAACACGTGCTTATGAGTGCTCAATCTGCCTCTCAGAACAAGGCGGCCTTCATCGTGGGCGTACGGGTCACACGTCTTCGAGAACGTATTGTTCGATGGCGGCCGTTTCGGACTACGTATCCCAGCAGGCGGCGGCCCTTCGGTGAGCCTGAAAAACGTCTACTTCGTGCGTGGTTCCTTCCGCTACAGGCCATTGCTATTCGACGTGGTCAAGGGTCGGCGAATAAAGATCGTGCAATGGGAGAACGTGCGCTGGGCGAGTTGGCAGGGCGATCGGCTCATCCTCGAAAACCTCGTCCCGCGGCCGTAGGCGCCATGCGAAATCATGAACGCGCCACCGCGCGAGACAAGCCGCCGATTGTACTGCAAAACCGCGAGGGCGCAGCCAGCCCCGCGTCACCAGAGCCGTAAACGTCTCGGCGTCTCCTATCTTGTCTTGCCGAGTTTCTGCGAGAGTTCTCGCCAATCAAATGTCTGCCACCAAGCGCTATCGATACCGCCAGCGCATCAGTTGACGATAGAGCCCGAGCTTAGTGCTGATCCTCCAGGAAAAGCCGCGCATCGCATCCGGATCAAGCAAGTGGTGGCGCATGTACTCCGCATCCATGCTGTTCGTCAGACAAAGGCGGGAATAGAGAAAAGATTCGAATCCGCGATGATACCCAAGCTGGATTGTAAAGAGGTGTGTATAGCCAGCTCTCAGCGCCGCCTCCCAGACTCGTCGGGAAAACCGCCCGTATGGGAAAGCGAAAAGAGTTACTGGTTGTCCGAGGCGATCCTCGAGCATCGACTTCGACAGTCTGAGCTCGCGCTCGAGTTTTACGTCCGAGACAGTCGTCAAATCGACGTGGGCCATGCCATGTGAACCGATCGCAACGCCGCCCCTGCCAAGCTCCTCGATCATCTCCCAACTCATACGTCCCGGCGAGCCTACAAAGCCGACCGGGATAAAGGACATGAAACCTGGAATACGACCGGTCGTCATGTAACGGGCATAGATATGCGTGTAGTCCGAAAGAAATCCATCGTCGAAGGTTAACAGGACCGCACCGGTACGGCTGGGTTTCGGATCGGAGCAATGCTTCAGAAAACTCTGAGGCGAGACCAGCCCTTCCTCGCAAAGCGCAAGATGCGCTTCGAACATTTCATGCGTCAGGCACCACGCATTCGAAGGCGAGGCTTCCACCAGCTCATGATAATTCAGGACAATCATAGAGTTTGAATCAGATCTGAGACGCGCCGGGCCCAAGCCTGCCAGTTCAATCGAGCCTCGAAGGCGTCCCGGCTCGATTGCCTCAGGCGTGCCAGCCGGTCCTTGTTAGCAAAGATCTGGGAGATCACCGTCGCATAGTCCGCCTTCGTCGCATTGGGCGGTAACAAGATTCCCGTCTCCTCGTCGCGGATAGCGCAGGAGACGCCACCGGTGGCCGGTGCAATGCTCGGTACGCCATGGGCTGCCGCTTCGCAAAACACGATGCCGTAGCAATCTGCCCGGGTCGGCAACAGAAAGAAATCCGCGTCGCGATAGAGTTGATCCAGTCGCTTGCGCTGTTCACGATCATTCTTGTCCAGGTACGGGATGATCGTCAGGCCATCCTGGGTGACTGGCTTGGGCGGAGTGCATCCGCAGATCACGAGCTCCGCCTCCACGCCCCTGTCCTTTAGTTCAGCGACAGTCCCGATCGCGATGTCCGCGCCCTTCTCTTCCCAGTTGGCACCGATGAACAGGAGCCGGCACGGACCCGGCTTGCGGCACGCAAGTACAGAGTCACGATTGGGTGCTTCTTCGAGGTTGGCGCCCCAGGGAATGACATGCACCCGCGCGCGGTCGGCACCGTAATCTCTAACAGCAGATTCGGCGGCCCATTCCGACGGGTAGAGGACAAGATCCGCGCGTGCGATGGTGTCGCGTTCCAGGCGTTCAGCAATCTCCCGAGCATTGCGTGACAAGTTCCGATAGTTAGGGTGGTAATTGTCGACAAGCCGAAAGGTCGCATCGGACGTATAGACGAGGGGAACGCCCGTAGGCACTGCCCAGGCGAAGTTGGAGCCGGCGGGCGCGAAGACGAAGTCGGGTGAGACCGCGCAGATTTTGCGTGCAGCGTCCGCTGCATACTGTGCAACGACAGGCCCCGCATGAAATGGGGAGAGGCCTTGCCTGCGAAAGGCACGGCAAAGTCTGGAATACGTCTTGTATAGAGGTAAGATCGGTGCGCTGAGGGGACCGATATGGACCACCTCATGACCTTCGTTTGCGAGCGATTTCGCCATGTGAAATGGCGTGCCGGACCAGAACCTGACCTCGCTTGCGTCGCCGATCGTGGCGAAAGCAATCCGCCGCGCTGCTTGGCCGCCGGAGAGCGGGCGCTGATTCATTTTATCCCCCGCACGGCGCAACCGGCTCGCAAAAACCTACGATAAGATCAGCCACCTCGGCAACGTGACCGCCCTGCCCTGCTCCGACAAACACAGCCGGCTCCTCAGAATTCAACATCGTATCGCAGCTCCCGCCATAGCGCCGGGCCTCCATATTAATTACCAGACATTGTAATTATTATCCAATTCATTTAATTCAATTCCGACTGCGGTCGGCACGACGATCCGCTACGCAAGGCATCGTTGTAAGATCGTGAATTTCGGCGTTTCGCGCATGCAAACATGCCGTGTTGTCGCGGGTGCAAGGCTTGCACTCATTGACCAATGAACTTTCATCCAGCGGCTGTTAGGGCCTAGGGGTTTGAGCCCTTAGGGCCCATTGGAGCAACGGGCGGGTCGGGCGCTACGCCGGGGGCTTTAAAAGAAACTGGCGATAGACATTGCGCACCTGAGAATAGATATGATGCGCTGGAATGGAAAGCCATCCATCCATCGAGACTATGGGGTCTGATAGTAACCCGTAATGCTTACCGAAAAGATTAGAGGGATCGCTGCACACGTTGTATTGCAATGACAGCTCCGTCTCGTTTGCGACCATGCGGTAACTGTTACTACTCATCAGCGGCTCGATGGCCAGCATATACGCTATGGGGCCCGTTGTTCTCCAGACGCCCTTGTTTCCGACGCCATGCACCCACGATCGGTAATTTTGGATGTTTGTCAAAACCCGCTCGATCACTGCCTTTAGAAACGGATGACCGGGAGCGGCTATGATATGCCACTGTTGAAATTCGCGCTTCCGGTTAGCCTCAAACTCTTTGTGCACACCCCAGCCCGCGTGCGGCTCGCCAGGGCTATTCCGCCAACGTGACAGAATAAACCTGTCGTTTGGTCGAATGGCTCCGTCGAGAGGCTCGACCGTTGTGCTTTTGATATCAAGATAGACCCCACCGCGCTTGTACATGAGGAGATAGCGGAAGAGATCCGCTCGCGCCGCTCCGTACTGCGGATTGATCTTATAGAACAGGTTCGCAATTTCTAGGCCGTAATGCTCGACGATGAAGGTAGCCATCGCTTGATCGTCGTATAGTCTGTGTTCCCAGCCGGGATTCATTGTTTTGATGGCTTGTATATTCCTTGCCAAGACGATCGGTAACGGATTTTTCGAGAAATATATTTGATGAATAACGCGGGGAATCTGAGGCCCCAGATCAAACGTCGGAACTTGAATATTTTGGATGGTCATGATCGACATCCCAGGTTCAAACTGACGCAGCGCGAGATATCCCGACGATCGCCATGGTTGCCAGCGCCTAGATTCCCGAGCGATCACCCGAGAACAACGGAGCTCCTCTGCGCGGCACGCGCGTCACCGCCCTGCAGTAAAACGCCTCCGGTAATCGAATCATATCCAGTTTCCGCCGCTCTTGCGGCTCTATCGCGCAGCACCGCCGTTTCCGCGAGGTTCGCTCGCATTCCGGCAAAGACAGCGATAAGGATGAAACAGATGCCCCAAAAGTGAACCATGAACCCCAGAAAAACGATAGTTGCTATGACAATTCCGAGCGCCACTGATAGCCGTCCTTCTTCGGGAGTAAGGTAAGGCGATCTATCGATCGAACCAAGCCCGCATGAGCCTACAAGCGTCAAAAGGATTAATACGCTCCCAGGAATTCCGTAATTCATTGCGGCGGCAAGCCAAAAAGCATCCACGCTCCCGCTCACAAGCGCGCCGTGAGACTGCCAATTCCAGTCGCCGTTCAAACCAATTCCGAAGATCGGCGAACCGAGTACTACAGGCCCCCCGGTCTCCCAGATCGCTTGACGGTACCAGGCCGCCTCCGGACTTACCCCGCCAAGGCGTACAAGCGTTACGACCGGGTTGCCAGAGAAAGTGAAAACAGTAAGGAGAACACAAGTCACAGCCAGTCCGACCAACTTCCATCTGGTTGTAAAGCGAGGGGTTGCAGCATAAAAAATCGCGAGAGCAAATCCGATCACATAGGCAAGTAATGGACTCCGCGCCTGCGAAGCCAAGACACCTACCAGCGCGATCCCTGCAACACCCCAGCCGAACACCTGGGGCCTAAACGTAGTGAGCGCCAAGGTCCCGAACCAAACACAAACGGCACCGAATAATATCGAATGCTCCATTGGACCCATGGCACGAATGACCCCTTCCCTAAACAAAGTCTCGGACTTCAACGCGAACGCACCTTCATAACTGGGCTTCACATAACCAGTAATTCCTTTGATGAAGTCATAGGTGAACAGTCTATCAGTCAGAGAGTCGAGAAGCGCGACACCGACAATCAGAATAATCAGCTTGGAAGAGAAGCGTGCGATTCGCACGGAGCTATCGACCGGACCGAGAAGATACCGGAAGCTCAAATATGCGCCGGTGAATGAAATTGCCTCGATCCCCGCTCCTTTAAGACCCGTGAAACCATCCGTTACGGTGGCAGCCAACATCATCCAGACGCCCGCAACCGGCGCGAGAATATCCGATGGAACGCAGACTACAGCTCGCGGGTTGCGCTGGGAGAGCCGCGATATCGCTGCGATGGATAAAACAAAAATCAGAACTCGAGCGACGGTGAGGCGAAAGTCACCGACGAAGAAAGACAGACCCTCGGGCAAAAAAATTGTGACCAATAATAGTTTGAGATATAGTTCGGCACGTGAGGGCGAACCGCCTGTAGCGCGCCTAACTGCACTCTGCTGGCGATCCTGCAGATAGGTACGTTGAAAATCCGAATCCAATTCAAAGCTTTTGCGGCTCAAAGCGAATACCTCGAATGCCGAAGACATTGCGCAAACAAGAAGCAGCGCTCAAAATTGAGCCGCCGCATCAAAACGACCGCTCCGCCTAAGAGGCGCTTCATTTCGTCGTCTCCAAAGGAATCGCCAAGAAGTCACGACGTAGGCGGCTCGCCACGCTGGGTGGAATCAGCGCATAAGCAAGCGCCTTGTAATAGTGTGGATCCGCGGGATGCAAACAAGCACATTGCCAACCCGTCCTTAGCGCTGACAAACGACGGTTTGACCGACGTGAATCCAGCACGCTCTTGATGAAATGGGCGGCGATATTGTTATCCAGCAAGCTATTACGGGACCTGTGGCCTCTATCATCGCATTCTGGCTCGAACCGCAAACCTCGTCGCTCGCAGGCCCGCCTGAAGGCCTCAGCCTCGAATTGCTTGCGCCACGCTGGCGCACGTCGGGTGAGTGAATTGGGAAGAATGCGGTACGCGTAAAGGCACTCGCCCAATACAATCATCGGATGCTCTTCGCCAATTCTCAATATGTAATCGTAGGTCTCGGCGACCTGCAATGAAGGCTCGAACCGCAAATGGCCGATCAATGACGTTCGAAACATTCCTGTGGGATCAAGGGCAGGCATTCGAAAGGCTCTAATCTCAGACTGGCAGTCGTCCTCTCCTCTCGGTGCAAACACGGGGGCCATGAATCTCCCCTCAATGATCAGCTCGTTACCGCAGAATACGGCAGCCAAATGCGGCCTGGTGAGCAGCGCACGAACCTGTCTTTCAATTCTCGTTGGATAGCTGATGTCATCCGCGTCTTGAATTGCGTAGTACTCGCCGCGGATCTGATCGAGCGCTCGATTGATCGCCACAGGCTTGCTTGCGTTCGCTTGATGGATCACGCGAATACGCCCGTCTGCCAGCAAATCTTGAACCGAGTTGAAGCAGCCGTCCGTGCTGCCGTCGTCGATAATGAGGATATCCAAATTTCTATACGTCTGATCAATTATGCTCAACAACGAAGGCCGCAAATATTCCCCTGCGTTGTAAACGCACATCACGACCGTGACGAGGGGACCTTCAGCTACCCCTTCAGCATTGGGCCGATGTGCTTGGGACGTCATGAAAAGCTCCTGGTCAGTCGAGGCCAGAGCCCTGGCTTCGACACGCCAGCATGTCTAGCGAGAGTTCCGGCTGTTGATCGCGAGACAGTGATTGACATTGCAGTAGGCCACAAACCAGGTTTGAAAGGCGGCGACCTCCCCTGCCCCAGGAGAAATTGCGCGATCTCGACGGCGCGCGCGATTGGCCCTTGGCCTGATCTGGCGGCACCGAGCTTTAGTTCCAAGACTGATAGCCTCGCATGTCGGCCCCGACCGGGATTTAAAAAACCGACGTCAATATTCTGGTTGACCGCAATTAAATCACATTAATTGACCAAAGAAAACAGGCTTACGCCGCCACGATCTAATTAAATGCCAGAGCCCGATTGAAGGGGGCGGGCGTCGCGCGGCGAGATGCCGGGACCAGATAGCTTCGCTGCCCATCCCACCTCTCATCCGTGCCGTCACCTCCAAAACACTGGCCCGTTCGTGTTATGTTCCGCTGGAGTCTGCCACCCGGTCCCCACAGAATGCGCTGAACTGAGATTCTACGCCGGGGTTAATACCCAGATTAATTTGTGCTATATCGAGATCGCCCGAAATAATTGGTTACCGCACGTGATTAAATATGGAGATGATGGGATGGCCACGGTTTCCTCGCGAACTTTAGAGATCGCGCACGATTGGAAGATCACAGACTATTACGATAAAGCGGAATCGGATGCCTGGACCGACCCGTTTTGGAAGCCGCGGACGCCATTCCGACGTTTGTTCGAGAGATTGGATACGACATCAACCGTCGAACTCGCGTGCGGGCACGGTCGGCATTCCGCTCGTTTGTTGAGCACGAAGCGAGACCAGACCACGCTTCGATCGCTCGTCCTGATGGATGTCGTTGAGGAGAATGTGCGACATTGCAAGGAACGATTCTCGGATGTTCCTGAAGTAAGCGCGCATACCAATAGTGGCTACGATTTCTATCCCGTCGAGGATGGATCCGTCTCTGCGATATTCTGTTTTGATGCGATGGTGCATTTTGAATATGATGCCGTCTTTTCATACCTACAGGATGCGTGTCGTATCCTGCGACCCGGCGGCCGCGCACTGTTCCATCATTCAAACTTAGACAAATACCCAGGCTCGGATTACAGAAGCAATCCCCATTGGCGCAATTTTATGAGCAGAAATATGTTTGCCCACGCTGCGAATAGATCTGGTTTGCGTGTGCTCGAGCAAGTTACCATAGATTGGGACAAAGCCCGGAATTTGGACTGTCTGACCCTTGTCGAGAAGGCTTCAGATGGCTCACCGGGTATGGAAAAACCGAGAGCGCGCAGCGAACGCAGCCGGCTTACTCGCCTCGCGGACAAAGTCAAATTCATCTTCCTAAAATAGAAAACGACTGGCGGGTTTGGTCGACGAACCCGGCGAACTCGTCAATTTCGTTGCGGCTATTATAGCGACAATCACTACACCCGTTCCGGCTTCTCCGATGATGGCTAAGCCGGATTCGAACCTCTGCTATGGCTGGGTACCTGAGATGATTTGTAAAGCTTGCTTGTCAGACGGCGAACATTCCCGTCACATATTTGTTGAGATGATGTTTGGCACAAGAGAGCGATTTGAATACCAGGAATGTATTGATTGTGGAACGATTCAGCGCCTGTCGGAAATAGCAGACGAGAGTCGTTTTTACCCCAGTGGCTATTATTCGTTCACCACGCCTCCGCGAAATTCGCGGCTTACCGCAATCAGGGATGCGCATGCATTTGGCATGAAAAGCGTATTGGGAGCCGTGGCGTCCCTTGTGAGGTACGATCCCATCGTAGGGGTCATCGGAGATTTTGGAATTGATCCTGGCTCTCGGGTGCTGGACGTTGGCTGCGGCTCTGCGAGGCTCCTTCACAGAATGTCTGCGGCAGGGTTCAAGAATCTTACCGGAATAGACCCTTATATTTCCAAATCAGCATCAGGCACCGTGACGATTCACAAATCGGAACTTCAAAGCATGTCCGGCGAGTTTGATTTCATCATGTTCAATCACTCGTTAGAACATGTCCCTGATCCGGACCAAAGTCTTGGCAATGCAAGAAAGCTACTTGCGCCCGGGGGCCGCATCCTGGTTCGCATCCCAACATCGTCCTCGCATGCATGGATGGAGTACGGCCCGAATTGGGTCCAACTGGATGCACCGCGCCATATTGTAATTCCCTCTCGCAAGGGGATGAACGCATTAGCGAAGCGCTGCAGCCTGTCTGTTAAACAATCGATTGACGATTCTACTGCGTTTCAGTTCTGGGGCAGCGAGATGTATAGAAGGTCTAAGCCGCTCACATCCGGGCCAAGCGATTTATTTAGCCGGCACGAGTTGAGAAGGTTTGCCAAACGAGCGGAGAAGTTGAATCTCGAACAACAGGGAGATCAGGTAGCTTTCCTCTTGACCGCTGCTTAGATGGCCCGAGTCGGCGGCCCCACACACACGTTCAGGGCGAGCATCGACTTCAAAAGTCCAACTAATCGGTTCCGCCCGGAACGCGGTCCTCACCCAGAGTATTACTTTTCAGTCAGCCAACATCGCGATCGAATGGTTAAAGAGGACACCGTTTGATCATTTGAGCTACTCCGATCAATCTAGGGATCGACCACCTCTTCCGAGCGAGCTGATTTGCCTCGTCTCCCGTCCTGGAAGCTTTTAATGCGGGACCAACCGATACGCAGGGTGCTTTCCATTTTGTCCATAGAGTTGCGCGCGAACCGCGTGCGGCTCCGAAACGAGTCGTACAATGCGGCATTCGCGTTCGGAACGCCAGCTCTCCAAGGTTTATTCCAGGTTGTGAAATGAACTATGCTAGGCTTGTACTCGCCTGCCAATTCAGAGACATCGAGCTCTGTGTTGTAGGCTAGATAGTTCCATCGGGAAGCGAGCTTTTTCCAAACGCCATCGCACGCAACATTCAGCGCGTCTTGATCCGAATAAGGCGATCCAGGAAAGCGCTTGAGATATTCCAATGCTGTTTCGGAGATTTTCGCCTTTCGCCATTGGTGCAGGTCTATCAGAAGTACACCGGCGTTAAAGTAGTTCTGCACGCGAGGTACCGGTAGGCGAATGGTTTGATTTTTCAGCTGAGAGTCGAGTCCGTCCAAAACTGCGCCAAGAACATTTCCCTCGAGATCTGTTGTCCAGAGCGCCTGCAAATCATCAAGAACAAGGATATCGGAGTCTAGATACAATACTTTGGAGACAGTCTCTGGAAAGATACGCGGGACGAGGAACCGGGCGTAGGTGACTTTTGAAATGTACCCAATCGTCGAAAAATCCCGGAACGTTTCCAGGTTCACTTCGATCCATCGGATCGACGCAGAACCATGCGGAAGGGAGTCGAGTATCCTCTTTCGAATACGCTCGGAAACACCGTCGACAAGCACATGAAACTCGAACGGTTCGCCGCTCCTATCCGTCTCCACAATTGACCGTAGGGTCGTCGCAAGTGGCATCGCATAGCGCCTGTCACAAGCAAGGAGGATTGGGCATCGCATCTGTTTTGATTCCATCTGATGACCCGCACGGTTCCTGGAAGCGAAATGATTGTTTTCCGCGAGCCCGGAAGATGTTCATCACTCCAATAGCTTGCCCGGCGCTCCCCTGATAACGGACAACGCCCATCGGCGGCCATCCTTGCCCGGAATCTTCAGCACTCGCCAAATTGGAGGAAAGTAACGCAACCGGCGATCCATAGTCATGGCTTCGCGCATGTGGCCAAGGCCGTCACTAACGCGGCCTCGTCGCAACAATCCGATCCCGCTGCGAAACACTTGGTCAGCCAATGTATGACGGGCCAGGGCACGTAAACTCCGCGCATTTCGAACGCGATCCTCGCATTCATCAAAAAAGCTATCGAACGCAAGCAGGCATTGCCGATAATCTAGCATTCTTTTGGCATAGTAGGCGTTGGACATTGCCATCGAATGCTTGCGATAGATTGCTTGCACCGCATTGATCTGGGCAACTGTGCCGTGCGCAGCAAAACGTAACCACATTTCCATATCGCCGGCGTGAGGGAGCGACGTGAGGTATCCGCCGATCGCCTTCTGTGTCCGTGTCCGCGCAATTGCGGTCGCTGAAGGAACGTCATTTCTGGCTGTGGTGCACATTTCCTTTATCAGATCTTGCCGTGTCCAAGAATGGTTCTCGCCCGCAGGTAACGTAGGAAACGGCAAATCGTCAAACCAGAGGATGCATTCTCCATATGTAAGAACAACGTCGGAGTTTGCGTCCATGATCTCCGTTGCCCGCTGGAGGGCTCCGGGAACCAGCAGATCATCAGCGGACAAGAGCAAGAAGTATTCGGATGATGCCCACGCGATTCCTTCATTGAACGTATTGATGTGACCATGATTGCGCGAATGCGCTCTCACCGTCACCCTCGGGTCGCTCTGCTCCAATTTCCTTGCGACTGACACCGAATCGTCCGAGGAGCAGTCGTCGATGATAAGTACGCGCAAATCCGAAATGGATTGGCTGAGAATGCTCGACACGCAAGCCTCAAGGAAGCGCCCATAATTGTAACAGGGGACAACAATATCGACCTTCGCCATTCCCATTATCCTGACTATCAAGCTATTCGGATATGCTGCAGCAGGGCATCGATGACTCGATTGACATCCTCCTGGCTCATTTGCGCGTAAATCGGCAGCAGTATCGATCGATCCTGCGCGAGTTCGGATTGACAGAGATCATGGCGCTGCTTCCCATTGGCGTAAGCGGGTTCGCGGTGCGAGCACATGATCCCCCGTCGTGTCGCGATTCCCTTATCGAGCAGGCCTTGCATCACGGTGCGCTGGTTGAGGTGGTCAGGCAGACGCACGCAATAGCTCTGCCAATTGGACCTGGCCCACTCGGGCTCCTCCGGCACGCGCAGACCGTCGAAATTGGAGAGTAGCTCGGTGTATCTGGCAGCGACGGCGCGGCGTTGCGCCACCAGTTGCGGAAGGCGTTCGAGCTGTTTGCGACCGATCGCCGCTTGTATGTCGGTCATGCGGTAATTGTACCCGACGACCAGATAATCCTCGAAGATTACTTGAGGCGAACCATGCCGCACCGTGTCGGGGACGCTCATGCCATGTTGGCGCAACAGTCTGAATTTGCGATCAAGCTCCGGATCGGCGGTGGTCAGCATTCCGCCTTCTCCGGTTGTGATCACTTTCCGAGGGTGAAAGGAAAAGCAGCCGATGCGGCCATGCGGTTTCCCAATCGACTCCCATTGCCCATTCATGCGGATTTTACTGCCGGCAGCACACGCTGCATCCTCGATCAGGATAATGCCATGACTGTCGGCTATCGCAGTAACTGCTGCAAGATCGCAAGGCATGCCCATTTGGTGGACGGCGATGATCGCGCGCGTTCGCGGGGTTATCGCTTCCACCAGCCGGGTGGGATCAATGTTGTAGGTTAACGGATCGATGTCTACAAAAACGGGTGTTGCGCCTTGAAACCGGACCGAGTTGGCCGTTGCGATGAAAGAATGACTCGGTGTGATCACCTCATCACCGGGTCCGATGTCCAGCGCCGCCAGCGCGAGCTGCAGGGCTGTGGTACAATTTGATACAGCGCATGCGAAGGGTGCGCCGACAAGGGTGGCGAATTCTTGCTCGAAGGCGGCGACTTGCGGACCTTGCGACACCCAGCCCGATAGAACGGCTGCGCGCGCGGCACCAGCTTCTTCGTCGGCGAGGAGCGGCAGTGCGATCGGAATCACGACGCAACCCCCTCTCGCGGGCTGACCGCAACGAGCTTGCGTTCCACGCGCCGCCACTTCACGAATTGCGCCGGGCCCTGCTCCAGCTCACTGCTGGCGGCCCGATTATTCGGCAGGTACTCCGCCTCCATTACATGCGCGCCGGCGTGAGATCCTTTCATTTCCACTTCCTTTGACGAGGTCCGATGTCTATGAACTGCGTTGCACGCGCGGCGCCACGCTGCGGTTAAGCCCAGAATTTGAAGGCGCGTGCCTGGGATATCTGCGTCTCTGCCACTCCACATTGCTCGTTTCCGCCCACAACAACAGTATCTATCCGACAAACCAATGCGTGCGGTCGTGCGGATGCGTGTGTGCCGAGTCGCTCGGCCCCACTGGCCCACTCATCAACCGTGTGGATGAAGCGAAGATATCCCGGCGTTCCGCCCATCGCGAAGCCTCATAGCACCGCGCCTGTGTAGTGCGGTCCATCGGGTCGCGCCAGATGAGGCCACTGCGTTAGCCAGAGGTCGGCGCAATGGCCAATGCGGTCTCCCGACATCGAAAGCTGCTCAACGTTGGCGATGCTGTCGAGCCAGATGGTGCGCGCACCCATCATTTGTCCGAATCGCAGCGCCAAATATCCCGGAGCGGCACCCGTCGAGACTACGATGTCCGGCTTTTCATTCCAAACGATCCAGGCGATTCTGCGCGCTGCTTTCAAAAGCGCGATCTTGGTCCAGCGGTTAGCATCGTTGACGAGGTAGAACTTGTGGTCGGGCACCTGCGCGCGATAAGATTCATGGACGGTGACGAACGTAACATCGCAATGCTCGAAAGCGGGTTTGATCCGCAACAGCTGCACCCAATGGCCCCCACCCGAAGAGACTGCCAGCACTTTCGGCCGTACGTTGCGTGACCGCTCCGTATTGGGGTTCAGCACCGTGTCGTGGTGAAAGACCGGGCTCCGAAGCATTGGCTGGCCTCCCTAAGATGCTGCAAGATTCGCGAGCTCCCCCTGAATGGGCGGATCGAAAGCCTCGAATTGCTTGCATTTAATATTGAATTACCATTTAAATTAACAAACGGGGTATTTAAAATCAAGCATTTTATATGGCGCGACGCGTTCGATTTTCCTATCACGCGCCCAACGGAATTAGGGCCTCATTTGATCGAATCCGGCAGCGCCACCCGCGAAGTCTCGTCTCGTTGCCAGAGATGATCTCCAGGTCGGCCGCCTCTGGTAGCGTTACATCGAGCAGCAATGTTGACCCAGCAATAGATCAACAAGCCGAGCCACAAGCGAGGTTCTTTGAACAGTGTAACGAGCGTCCAATTATTGGCCGCTCCCTTGTTTGCGCGCAGCTCGGGAAAGCGCCGGGCGAGTTCGAATGTTCCCCTATAGGCCCGTGTTCTGACGGTGACGAGCTGCAGCAGAGTGCGTGGGGCGAACACCGTGGACCTCACGTAGGCCAGAGTTTCCCGCTCTTCCCGTCTGAACTGAAGTCGAACATAGGTGTCATCAGCAGTGATGTCTGGAAATTGCGCGAACCGCCTGCGTCCAGCCTCGGACAAGACGTACACGCCTGAACCGCCGATTCCCTCGCGCGAGGACGGCAGCCGTGACCGAATTCCGAAGTATTTGCGAACCAGCCAGGAACAGCCCGCCAGATTGATCTCTGCCGTAGGCGCGACCGCCAAAACGTCACCCTCATTGAGGCGTCTTGCCAAAGCTAGAATGGCATCAACGGTAATAACGATATCGGCGTCAGCATAAATCCGCGGAAAGATGTCCGCGACTTGATCACCAAGATTCAGAGCGTGGGTCTTCCTTGCGGTGTCCGACTCCACAACCTTGATGGTCGGGCCGAAACGCCGGGCGATATTCGCGGTGTCGTCTGTACAGCCGTTGCAAACGACGATCACGCGCAGCTCGTCCGAACCTGGCTTGCCGACCCATTGGCTCAACGTCCGCGCAATCACGGAACTCTCGTTGTGGGCTGGGACGACGATCGAAATCATGGCTGGCCCGGTGGAATGGATCAGACTTCCGTGCCTCTCTGAGGCTGCCGCGGGGACCGTCAGTCTCAGCGCGAACCCCTGCTAAGCTGCCATGGGCGGCACCAACGAAATCTATCCGGATGGCACGGCCGCGCGTTCCGCCTCGGCCTCAATCACGATGCCGCCGCCTGTCGCTGGCGGTCCGAAGCGAGGTCGCGTTCGGATCGCCACCATTTCACGAGATCGGCGAGCCCCTGCTCAAGCGAGACCGTGGTGCGGAAACCCAGCAAACGCTCCGCCTTGCCCGTCGATGCCAGCCGTCGCGGCACCGGATTGACCGAGCGCTCCGGCGCGAATTCGGGTGTCAAGCCGCGGTGTCCCATCACGGACGCAAGCACCGTCGCCAGCTCGGTCAGGCTGGTTTCAGTGCCGCTCCCCACGTTGAAGACCTCATCAGTAACCTTTGCCCTGGCCGCAAGGATGTTGGCACGCGCGATGTCGCGGACGTGGACGAAATCCATGGTCTGACGGCCATCGCCAAAGATAATGGGAGGCAATCCGGCTTCCAGGCGCTCCATCCAGCGGATCAAGACCTCGGTGTACCGTCCGTGGATATCCATCCGGCTGCCGTAGACGTTGAAATATCGGAATGCCACATAGTCGAGGCCGCTTACATCGTTGAAGGCCCGCAGGAGCCCTTCGTTAAACGCCTTGGCGGCTCCATAGAGAGTTCGGTTGTTGTACGAATTCTGCCGCTCGGTCGTCGGAAACTCCTCGGCCATGCCATATACGGATGCCGAAGAGGCTGCGATGATTTTCTCAATGTCGTGCTTGATGCACAGCTCCAGCAGGTCGTAGGTGGCATCCACCATGACCTCCTTGGCCAGGCGTGGTTCGGCTGCACAATGCGTGATGCGGAGTGCCGCTTGGTGAAAAACGATATCGGCGGCCTTTACCAACGCTTCCATCAGCTTGCGATCGCGTATGTCGCCCTGAACCAATCTCACCGGTCCGCGCCCGAGCGCGCGCCGGAGATTCTCCGGCCGGCCTCTTATCATGTTGTCTATGGCAACAATCTCGATACAGCCCTCGTCGCAGAGCTGATCAATGATGTGGGAGCCGATGAATCCCGCCCCGCCGGTGACCAGAACGCGCTTTCCCTTGAGATCAATCAAGACGCTCTCCTGTTGTGGGACCATGTCATGACGCTTTGTGGATGCTCCGCCCGGTCGCTGACGGCCTCGCTGGGCCGCAGGACCGCCCCGTTCCCCAATATAGCGACAACTTCGGTCGGCTGTTCCGGCAGCATCTCCGGATAAATGGGAAGAGAGAGGAACTCGTTCGCAAGCATCTCCGTCACGGGAAGATCGCCGGCACCATAACCGAGTTCTGCATAGGCTCTCTGCAGATGCACCGGAACGGGATAGTGGATCCCGGCACCAATGCCGGCATCACGCAATAGCGTCAGCGCGTCGTCGCGCCGCTGCAATCTGACCGCATAAACGTGATACACATGACGGGCGTGGCGGGGCGGCTGGGGACGCGCGAATGGGAGATCGGATAGCAGTGCATCGTATCGCTTAGCGAGCGACCGACGCGCTTCCGTCCAGCGCTCGATGTAGTCCATCTTGACGTTTAGTATCGCGCTCTGAATTTCGTCCATGCGATAGTTGTATCCGCGGATGACGTGGTCGTATTTCGCCTCCTGCCCCCAGTCCCGCAGCAGTGACACGTGTCGCGCGAAGTCAGGCCGATCGGTTACGACCGCCCCACCCTCGCCAAACGCTCCAAGATTCTTGCCGGGATAAAAGCTGAAGCATCCCAGATCGCCAATCGAGCCTGCGCGGCGTCCCCGGTATTCCGCGCCGTGCGCCTGCGCGGCGTCCTCAATGACGACCAGACCGTGACGGCGCGCGATCGCCATTATCGGATCCATGTCGGCCATCAGCCCGTGGAGGTGAACCGGCAGGATCGCTTTGGTCCGCGGCGTTATCGCAGCTTCAATCAAGCCGGGATCCATCGTCCACGTTAGTGGGTCGACGTCGACAAACACCGGCCTGGCGCCGCTGTAGAGAATGGCCGCGGTTGTCGCGACGAACGTCATGGATACTGTGATGACTTCGTCACCGGGGCCGACGCCCGCCGCAAGTAAGGCAAGGTGAAGCGCCGAAGTGCCGGTGTTCACCGCGCGGCAATGGGCGGTCCGGCAATAATCCGCAAAGCGTCCCTCGAACGCCGTCACCTCCGGCCCGAGCACAAAGTGCCCGCTGCTGACGACTCTCGCTACCGCGGCGTCGACTTCTGGCTTGATCTGGCTATATTGGGCTTTCAAATCCAGGAAGGGTATCAAGATTCAAGACCTTGGATTGGAGCAAAATTATAGAAACAAATTAACTCGTATTATTATATTTATTCAAGCATTGAATTAGACAACATATATCTTTCGATTTAAAATTGTTTATGACGCGCGACTGACGAGCCTCGATCGCCCAGAACGGTGTTTTCAGCTGCGGACAGAACCCGAGCGGGCACTCCGGCGACGATGACGCCGGGCGGAACATCCTTCGTCACCACCGCCCCCGCGCCCACGGAGGCACCCGCACCGATCGTCACACCGCACAGAATGGTGGCGTTCGAGCCGATCGAAGCTCCCCTGCCGACATGAGTGCGCTGCAGTGTCCAGTCCAAAGCTTGCTGAGGACGACCATCCGCGGTTGTTGCCTTCGGAAATTTGTCGTTCGTGAACATCACACCATGTCCGACGAACACTTCGTCCTCGATCGTGACGCCCTCGCAGATGAAGCTGTGCGACGAAATCTTGCAACGCGCACCTATCTTTGCCCCCGCCTGGATCTCGACGAAGGTTCCGATCCTGGTCTCGGCGCCGACCGAGCAGCCATAGAGGTTGACGAGATCGGGATGAAAGATCTTGACGTCTCTGCCGAGCTTTACGTCGCTTGTGATGGGCATCTCCACCTCCAAAAATCGCCAGAAGGCCCTACAGGGCCGAACGCGATGGCCTCAGTTTGGGTGCAACACGGGCGAGACTAGCTGCGGCGAGATGGAGCTGATGCAGTAGCGGGTGGCCGGTCAGTAGCAGCCCTAGCCACCAGCAAAGCGCCGCAGCACACAATCCCGAGGCCAAACCGGCAAGCGATGTCACGATTCCCGCCTCCATCAGCGCCGCACAGCCGGACGTGCCGAAAGCGGTTACCGCCGTGACGACACCGCTCTTCATCAGCGCGCGAGTAATGTCTCTTGGCCTGAAGCCTAGATGCCGCCCGATAAAATGGATCGCGACGGCAGCCTGGAAGGGCAACGTCAAAACTGCGGAGGCGGCGACAGCCTGCACACCGAAGATGGATGCGCCAAAAATTACAAGCAGCGACGGAGGTAGCGAGATGAAGGAGGAGATCAAAGCGTCCCGCACGCTTCCAACCGCTACAAGTATGGGATAACTCAAGCATGCTGCAAAAAGTGCCATGTTTGCGATGCAGAGCAGGCGCACGAGAGGCACGACCTCTAGCCACGTCTCGCCGAGCCAGATCGTGATGATCGGTCGCGCCATAATGGCCACGAATATCAGGAAAGGCCAATGCGCGCCGGAAAGCAGCTCGATCGCCTCAAGATAAACGGCCTTCAGGTCGTCCCCCGCTTGGCGCCTTGCGACAATCGCCGGCATGATCACAGGGTTCAATACCTGCGTAACGAGCTTGTCGAACGTTTGCGTTAGGTTAATCGCGCGGCTGTACAGACCGACGGACATAAAGTCCAGAATTCTTGCAAGGAACAGCTGGGGCGCCAGATTGTAGAAGACGTTGATGACGCTGACCCCGCTGGCATAAAGGCCAAAGCTGATGATGTCGCGGTGTTTGAGGAGCGAGGGCCGCAGTACTTTAAAGTCTCGATGACTGGCGAGCAGCGCCAGGGTCAGAATAGCGCTTCCCGCCAGGGCACCCCAGACTGGGGCCATATAGCTGAATCCCGCCATCGCGAGTCCGATCGAGACCAGAGCAACCGCCACACCCGCTGCGAAGTTGCAAATGGCTAACGTACCGAATTTCATTTCTCGGCGCAGCAAGGCAGAAATTGTCCCGGAGAATGGTGCCAGGAGAAAATTCAGCGCCGATACCTCGATGCCCCTCTTGAGACCGTCCTGGGCGAAGAGATCCGAGAGCGCGCTCGCAAGAACAAACAGAAGAAGCGCAATCGCTACTGAGATCCCGAGCGCGATGGTGAAAGCTGAGCGAACATCGGCTGGAGACAATTCACGCTTCTGAATCAGATAATTTCCGCCCCCGAACTCCTGAAAGGATGCGCCAATTACCGCGGTGACGGCATTGACGACCGCGTATACTCCGAATTCGGCCGGCGATAGCAGACGAGAGAGGACCGCGGTCGCGACCATGAACAACACAAGACTGCCATAGCGATCGACCGCCGAGAACAGGATGGAACGTTGTACCGAACTCATCGCAAGACCGTCGCGCTGTTCGCGCATTTGAATGTCGCCCGCCAATGATTCAGACCGTCGCCGTCGCACGTTCCGGGATCCAGCGCTGCTGCCGCTTCAGCAGGACCGGCTTGCCGTGCTCGGCGATTGAGCGGGATGCCGCCTCCAGGACCTCGATCACCCGCAGTCCAGACATGCCACTTGAAATCGGTCGCGTGCCGCTACGCACACAATCGATGAAGTGCTCGACCTCGACCTGTAGCGCTTCCTTGGGGGAGACGTGGGGCGCCCACATATCGCCAGCCCGATAACCGATCCGGAATTGATGGGCATTGTCGGAGGGGCCATCGACGGTGATACCCTTGTCATACACCTTGATCTTCTCCGTCGGTTCAAGATCGTCATAAACGATCATCTTCTTGCTGCCTCCGATGAACGTCTGGCGGACCTTGATTGGCGAGAGCCAGTTCACGCTAATGTGGGCCACGCATGCGCTATCGAAGAACAATGTGATATGGGCCATGTTTTCCGGCGAGCCGACCACATGGCATGATCCTGTCGCCGAAACCGCAACGGGCTGCTCATCGAAGATGTAGTGGATGATCGAAATGTCGTGCACCGCCAAGTCCCAGATCACATTGACATCGCTCTGGAACAGGCCAAGGCTCGCGCGTGTGCTGTCGTAGTAATAAACATTACCAAGTTCCTTCTTAACCAAAAGCTCGCGGATCTTCCGCACGGCCGGCGTGTAGACGAAAGTGTGGTCCACGCTCAATGTCAGACCGCGCCGAGCCGCTTCATCGATCAGGCGTCGGGCCAGATCTGAATTTTGTGCAAGCGGTTTCTCCACCAGAACATGCTTGCCCGCCTTGAGTGCGGATAGAGCCAGTTCATAGTGTGTATGAACCGGCGTAGCTATGGCCACGGCATCGACGGCTGGGTTCTTGAGCAGTTCGTCGCAACAGGATGTCGTTATCACCCCTGGATAAAGCCGCTTGCTGGCCGCGAGCTTTTCCGAATCAAAGTCGCATACGCCGATTAGACGTACCGAGGGATGAGCAGCGAAATTGCGGACCAGGTTCGGTCCCCAATAGCCGTATCCAATAACTCCAATTCCAATTGTGTCGTTCGACATAACTGCACCAGTGATTGAAAATCGGGTGAAATGTTGAATTGACTTGGCTATCGCCCCGCTTGCTCTGGCGATAGCCAAACTGCTGGCCAATACCCGATCGAGAATGAACGCGGGCACACGCGCAGGGTGTCTCGGACATTCCAACTCACGATCACGGGGGGACGTCGAGCAGAGCTGCGCGCTCTTTCGGCAATCTTCGTTGTTGGCGTATGCGGCCCCCTCCATCATCGTTCCGGCACGATTGGAGAGGAGAAGAGGCTCGACTGTCTTGTAGCTCCATGTTGACCGCCTAAGCTGAAGCGCCGGTAGGTTGGGAACGAACATGTCCCGTTTCAATAAAGGTCCGAATTGTCAGGATCAGCTGCGGCGATGCTTCACCACCGAGGCGTTCGCACCGTTTGAGGGCGTCCAATTGATCCAGTTTGTCGGCTAATTCCCTTTCCTCAAAAGCGACCTCAATACGGCCCTGTGCGGCGAACTGTTTTGCCGTTGCGACCTGATGATCGTTTCGGTGTTCGCCCAAGCTCGCACGACGTGGCATGACAATGATTCCTTTCCCAAGCTCGAGGGCGGTGATAATGGAGCCCATGCCTGCATGAGCGATCACCAAGCTTGCCGCCTCAACGCAATTTCTGAATCCGCTGGGGTCAATGAATCGTTCGGTGCGGATGTGCTTGAATTGATGGTTTGATGGCCCGATCTGAGCGAAAACATCGCTTCTTGACCGTGCACCGGCCCATTCGTCGACCGTTCGGATCAGACGATCAAACTGGACTTGCGTACCGACTGTTACGAAGATCATGAGACGCGTCCTTCATAATCAAGCGCTCGGCGAGCAGTATTTTGGTACTGATGTTTTGCCACCACATGCGCTCTGGCTCCTGATAAATGCTGCGTGCGCTGCCGGTTGTGCATGGCCGCGCTCGCGAGAGCCACGGTCTCGACCATGTTCGAACATCGACACTGCGGACGCATCACGGCTCCTGCGAGGAAACACGATAATTTAATTTATTTAATGTCTATATTTAATTTATTACTCCGATAATACAGGGCCCGTCGTTATTTTCAAGTGACTATCTTATTTGATTTTGAAAGCGCGCAACTGCCTACGAACACGGGGCATTTTGAGTTAGATTCGCGCAAGTCGAATTAATTGAAGTCATTATTTTACACCTCAGCGGCCGAGCCCGCTTTGCGGTCTCGACGCGCAGAATTTCCGAATTTCCGAGCAATCGGTTCGAAATTTGAGGTAGAGAACGGACCTGCAACGCGCCGGCATCGTGATCCAACATCTGGGCGTGCGGCCGCTGCGCGAGGCTCAGCCGGGGGTCCCACTCCCGTTCGCAACCGGTGTTGGCGCGGACCAGGCGCGAAGACGTTCGCCTTCGACCGGCCCATGGCTCGCACCGCGAGATCTGGTGCAAAGTGAGACGGGCAGATCGCGCATTAGCGGAGCATGGCAGAGGGACTGCTCGTACTCGCATCGCCGTTAGATCTTCACGCCGCTAACGAACAATCCAGCGCATTCCGTCGGCGCGCACTTGGGCCATTGCGGTCCTGTGCGCCATCGGATCATTTGGGTGGTCGCGGCCGCCGGACGATGGCTTGCAATCGGCCGAAAATTCCAGCAGCGCGTGCTACGGTGCCGCTGGAACTGCCTTCATTGGATCGCCGTCTGCCCTGAATGCCTTAGTATTCCCGGATGCTTTCATCCAGGCCGCGAAGCAACGGGTACAGGAAATATGAAATCACGGTGCGCTTGCCGACTTTCATTTCGGCCGTCACCGCCATACCCGGAATCAGTTGAACGCGCTCAGGCAGCAGCCGAAGGTGCGTGTCGGACAAATCGACCAGTACGCGGTAATAGGGAGCTGGCGCGCGGCGCGCACCTTCGGCCTTCGTATCCGGCGAGAACGTGTCCTGACTGATGACGCGGACTTCTCCGGTTGCAGTTCCATATTTCTGGAAAGGAAACGCTTCGAACTTGATCCGGACCGCTTGTCCAAGCGCCACCTGACCGATATCCCGCCCCTCGACGTTGACCTCCGCCTGAAGAGGCACGTCACGCGGAACCAGGACAAACAGCGTTTCCGCTTCGCGAACCACCGAGCCGACAGTCCGGTTTGCGATATCCAGCACCACGGCATCTGCCGGCGCCTGCAGGACGATCAACTGTCGACGAAGCTCGGCCTTCTTCAATTCCTCTGCTGCGCTATTGCGCTTCGGCACCGTCTCCGCCAGTTCCTGATAAGTGGCGCGACGAAACTCCTCGGCGAAGACCTTCTGGTCAGCGCGGGCCTTGTCCAGCCGATGGGTGGTATCGGCGATACTGCCGCGAACGCGCGCCAAATTGCTCTCAACCTCGAGCCGTGCGTCGCGAGACAGTAGAAAGTTCAGCCTCGAACCGACCTCTTTGTCCATCAGCGTGGTGCGCATAGCTTCTATTGAACGCATCGTGTCGAGACGCTGAATCAGAACCGCCTCTTCGTTCTGCGCTGTCTTAAGATTGGCTTGAGCGGAAGCGATCTGTGCGTCGTAGTTCTGGATCTGCGCCTCATAGGCGGCTCTCCTCTGCAAGAACAACTTGCCCTGCAGGATCTGATCCGCATTCGTGAGCTCTTTTGCGGCATACTCGGTTCCATTCAATTCGGCGCCCAGGCGGTCGATCGACGCATCGAAACCAGCCACCCTGCCGCGCAATTGATCGAGATCCGCCTGCGAGAAAGTCGGATCGAGGGTAGCCAGAACGTCGCCGCGGTTGACGCGATCACCGGCCTTGACGTGGATCTCGCGTATGATCGACGTTTCCAACGGCTGCACGACCAGGTTGGGACGTGTCGTGGTCAATTTTCCCTGCGCCGTGACGATCATCTCCACTTGCGAAACGGATGCCCAGGTGACCGCGAAGGCAATCAGTGCAAGCACGCCGTAGAGGGTGACACGCGCGAGCCGCGGCGGCGCTTGCTGCTCGACCTCGGTTGCATCGGACTGGAATTCGGCGATCACTGGCGCTCGCCTCGGCACCGGCCTGAATAGCTTTCGCCGCCGCTCGAGCGTTCTGGCCAGAACGAGACCGTCCGGCTTCGCATCCGCGCGTGGTTGCCTTGTCTCCTTCATGCAATCTGCTTCATCTGTTGGTTCCACAAATGCCTGTAGATAGTGCATTTAGACAGGAGATGGTCGTGGCGATCCACGTCGACGATGCGGCCGCGGTCCATCACCAGGATCTGGCTTGCTTCGGTCAGCATCGACAACCGATGCGAGACGATGATGACAGTACGCCCTGCCGCCAAACGGCGGAGATTGCGCTTGATGATCATTTCGCTTTCGGAGTCGAGGGCACTCGTCGCTTCATCGAAAATTACGATCCGTGGATTGACGATCAGAGCCCGCGCAATCGCGAGCCGCTGCTTCTGCCCGCCGGACAGATTCGAGGCGTCTTCCTCGAGCATGGTGTCGAACCCACGGGGCAACTGCTCGATGAACTCGTCGGCCCCTGCGAGCTGCGCCGCAGCGACGACCTCGGCAAAGGTCGCGTCACGTTTCACGCAGGCGATATTGTCGCGAACCGTCCCGCGAAACAGGAAATTGTCCTGTAAGACAATTCCGAGGTTTTGGCGCAGGTGTGCGAGGTCGAGCTCCCTCGAATCATATCCGTCGATACGCAGCAGCCCCTGCTGCACCGGATACATGCCCGAAATCAGCCTTGTGAGCGTCGTCTTGCCAGAGCCGCTCCGGCCCACGATTCCGAAGATCGAACCTGGCTCGACGGTGAATGAGACATCATCAAGCGCCGGCGCTCCCTCAACTCCGTAGCGAAAAGAAACGCTCTCGAACTCGATTTTTCCGGCGAGGTCGGGCCGCAGCCCATCTTTCCTGCCATCCCGCTCAGGCTTCTGATTCATCACCTCGCCGAGCATTTTCACGGCAAGAGCAACTTCCTGGTATTCGTGCACCATGGTCACGAGCTGGACCAGTGGTCCGGAGACCCTCCCGGCCAGCATGTTAAAGGCGACCAGCGCGCCGATTGTCATTTCTCCAGCGAAGACGTCGAGTGCTCCGACAGCGATGATCCCAAGCGTCATGATCTTCTCGAGAAATCCGGTGAGCGCCTGGGCGCCTGCGGAAATCTTCTCGACACCGAATCGCATGGCCACCGACTGTGCACAGCGGCTATCCCAAATCCTGCCCTGCACGGGCTCCATGCCCAGCGACTTCACCGTGCGCATACCGTGAACTGTTTCGACGAGGAGAGCCTGCCGCGCACCTTCCGCCTGGTAAAGATCATAAAGACGTCGCCGGAAAGGGCCCATGAGCAGGCCGACAACAGCGCCGCTTGTGGCAGTGAAAGCCAGAACCATAAACGTCAATTTGAGGCTGTAGAGCGCAAGTACCGGCAGGAAGACGAATAACGAAAGCGCGTCGAGGGTGGTTAAAAATAGTCGGCCGGTCAGAAACTCGCGGATCCGGGCCGCTTGCTGCATGTGCTTGACCAGGACTCCCGCTGCCATGTGCTCGAAGAAGGTGACGGGCAGCCCGAGGAGATGACCGAACGTCTTTGTAGCAACGCGAATGTCGACCTTATTGGTCGCATAAAGCAGCAGGTAGCGCCGCAAAAAGCCGAATATCGCGTCAAATATGAGTGCCACGGCCGCCCCTGCCGAGAGTACGTAGAGCGTGGTGAAGCTCTCGTGAACCAGAACTTTGTCGATGACGAGCTGGAAAAAGATCGGGATGACGAGACCCAGCGCATAGAGCAGGATGGCGGCAATCGCGACGTCTCTAAACAGTCGCCATTGAGGAAGCAATTCCGGTACGAACCACCGGAGGCCGAAACTCCTCCGACCATCCTGCGTCAACTGCTCGCGCTTGATCAGGATCGTATCGCCGGCCCATTGGGCACAGAATCGGTCCCGGTCGACCACCAAGACCTCGTGCTTGCGGTCGGCGAGCGGGTCGAAGATACTGACGACCTCAGTGCCCTCAGCTCCCAGTCCTGCACCAAGGACAACGATCCAGTTGCCATTGGCGAGCCGAGCCAGGGCCGGATAGGCTTCTCCGAGACGGATCAGCGCACCCCAGTCCATTTTCGTGCTTCTCGCACGCAGGCCTGCATCCTTCGCCATGCGCAATAGGAGATTCAACGAGGGCGGGGCGGCGACGGCGTAGGCGTGCTTCAGACGCTCGACCGGCAGGTCGATGCCATGATGACCGGAAATCTTGGACAGGCATTCCAATGCTGTCTGCGTTGCCGATCCAGGCGCGTCCACGACCCGGCCCTCCGCGCCGTCGGCGGCATCGATTTCACCGGAAATTCGAAGAGACATTATGAGGCCGTGGTGTGTTGGGTGCTAGCGCATCGCGAACGACCGACGCACCGTTGTGCGACTCAGCCGGCTGATTGCGCCGGACCACGCCCGCGTCGACCAGCCCCTGAAGTGCCTTCTGCATCACATCGACCGAATTGGCGAAGGACTCGACCGACAAGATCAGGCGCTGAGAAAACACGCGTTTCGGGACATTGTTGGCGTCACGCTCCGTTGGTGAAAGGCTGACCAGGTCGACGCGGACGATGGTTCCGCTGACGGTAATTTCTTCGATTCCGTCGGTATAAAGTTCGGCGTGCATTTTACGTCTCCTATGCTGCTGCTAGTTGAGGTCTGAATAGTACGTCGACGGCGTAGCTCGTCGCATTGAAGCTATTTGTCGGGAACAGACTATCGGTCCCGTAAGCGTAAATGCCGTTGCCGCCGCTGGATGAAGATGACGGAGCCGTTAGCGGCCCGCTCGTGACGGAACTGGCGAAGAGGTTTGGATCGGATGAGTAACCGCCCGCACTGTGGTAGGACGCAACATACGTGGTCCCTGCAGCGATCGTCACCGGAGAGCTGAAGTTGACCTGCTGCCAGCCACTTGCCGTTTCGCTGGCGAATGTGGCCGTGGCCAGAAGCGTGCCGGTACTGCTCCACAGATCTGCAACGTGAGTCCCCGTGTTGGACGGTCCCTTGTAGAAACGCAGTCCGGTGATATCCCCTGAGGTGGACGCCTGGAATTTCATCCCGACCTCAATCCCGCTGCCATCGTTGGCCGATACAACACTCGGTGTGGGATTGGAGCTGAACAGGCTATACACGTTGGATGATGGCGCATGCACCGTCACGTTGACGGAGGCGCTTGCACTGCCACCCTGGCCGTCCGAGATGGAGTAGTTGAAAGAAGTCGGCCCGGTGAAGCCGTTCGCCGGCGTAAAGGTCACCGTATTGTCCTGGGGGTTGAAGCTGGCAGTCCCGTTGACGGCTCCGCTCACACCAGTGATCGTCAAGGCGTCGCCGTTCGGATCGGTATCGTTGGCGAGCAGTGCCGCCCCGGCGATGGTGAAAGGGATGCCTTGGGTGGCGTCGAAGCCGCTATCATTCGTAGCCAACGGTGGCTGGTTGCTGCCGCTGGATCCCTTGAAAACGACGTCGACCCAGTAGTTGCTGGCGTTATAAGAGCTGGTCGGGAACAGATTGGTTGTTCCGTAGGTGTAGACGCCATTGAAGTTCGCAGGAGCCGTGAGCGGACCGTTGGTGCGAGCGGTGGTGAAGTAGCTGGTGCTGGAGGCATAGTGGCCGTTGCTGTGAAAGCTCGCGACGTAGGGGATGCCAGCCGCGATGGACACGGGATTGCTGAACGTGACGGTCTGCCAGCCACTGCTGCCCTCGTTGGTGAACGTCGCGCTCGCCAGCAGCGTGCCGGTGCTGCTCCACAACGAGCCCGTATGAGTCCCGGGGTCATTTGCACTCTTGTAATACTTGATGCCGGTGATCGTGCCCGCCACGGAGGACGAAAGTTTCACGCCAAGATTGACTTGCGACGCATCGGAATCCGACAGGCTGGCCGGTGTGTCCGAGTTCGAGAACAGGCTCACGGTTGAGGGCGCTGTCGTCACCGTGAGATTGAACGTCTCGCTGGCTGACAGACCACCGAGATCGGTGGCCGAGGTCTTGATGCTGAGGGTGCCAGCATTGGTGGACGTTGGTGTACCGCTGAAGGTCCGTGTCGAGGCATTGAAGGTCAGCCATGCGGGAAGTGCCGTGCCGTCGGCGGCGGTCGCCGTGTAAGCGAGAGACTCCCCGGAATCAACGTCGGTGAAGGTGCCCGCAGGCAGCGTCAAGGAGAATGACGTACCGACTATCGCGGTCTGATCGCCGGTCTGGACGGCCAGCACTGGCGCGTCGTTGGCGCCATGAATTGTAACGGTGAGCGTGGTCGATGACGTGGCGCCAGCGGTGTCGCGCATCGTGTAATTGAAGACATCGGTCAGCGTGTTGGTCGACAATCGCAAGGCCTGGACAGCCGGATCCGTCTCGTTGACCGCATACGTGAAGGTGCCCGAGGCATTGAGCACGAGGCTGCCATGCGCTCCAGAGAGCGCTGAGCCGAGTGTGCCACTGGTCGAGCCGAAGCTGACGGCGGCGACCGTCTTGGTATCGCCCGAGTCGGGATCGGTATCGTTGGTCAGCAAGTTGCCGGTGGCCGCTGTGCCAGCGGTGCTGTTGTTCACGCCGCCCTTCTCGGTGGCATCACCGACGTCAGCAACCGCGGTTGGCGGCGTATTGTTGGTGGTGGAGGACCCATTGAAGACGACGTCGACCCAGTAGTTGCTGGCGTTATACGAGCTGGTTGGGAACAGATTGCCGGTTCCGTAGGTGTAGACGCCATTGCCGCTAGCCGGAGCCGTGAGCGGACCGCTGGTGCGAGCGGCGGTGAAGTAGTTGGTGGTGGAAGCATAATGGCCGTTGCTGTGAAAGCTCGCCACGTAGGTCGTTCCAGCCGCGATCGACACGGGATTGCTGAACGTGACGGTCTGCCAGCCACTGCTGCCCTCGTTGGTGAACGTCGCGCTCGCCAGCAGCGTGCCGGTGCTGCTCCACAACGAGCCCGTATGAGTCCCGGGGTCATTTGCACTCTTGTAATACTTGATGCCGGTGATCGTGCCCGCCACGGAGGACGAAAGTTTCACGCCAAGATTGACTTGCGACGCATCGGAATCCGACAGGCTGGCCGGTGTGTCCGAGTTCGAGAACAGGCTCACGGTTGAGGGCGCTGTCGTCACCGTGAGATTGAACGTCTCGCTGGCTGACAGACCACCGAGATCGGTGGCCGAGGTCTTGATGCTGAGGGTGCCAGCATTGGTGGACGTTGGTGTACCGCTGAAGGTCCGTGTCGAGGCATTGAAGGTCAGCCATGCGGGAAGTGCCGTGCCGTCGGCGGCGGTCGCCGTGTAAGCGAGAGACTCCCCGGAATCAACGTCGGTGAAGGTGCCCGCAGGCAGCGTCAAGGAGAATGACGTACCGACTATCGCGGTCTGATCGCCGGTCTGGACGGCCAGCACTGGCGCGTCGTTGGCGCCATGAATTGTAACGGTGAGCGTGGTCGATGACGTGGCGCCAGCGGTGTCGCGCATCGTGTAATTGAAGACATCGGTCAGCGTGTTGGTCGACAATCGCAAGGCCTGGACAGCCGGATCCGTCTCGTTGACCGCATACGTGAAGGTGCCCGAGGCATTGAGCACGAGGCTGCCATGCGCTCCAGAGAGCGCTGAGCCGAGTGTGCCACTGGTCGAGCCGAAGCTGACGGCGGCGACCGTCTTGGTATCGCCCGAGTCGGGATCGGTATCGTTGGTCAGCAAGTTGCCGGTGGCCGCTGTGCCAGCGGTGCTGTTGTTCACGCCGCCCTTCTCGGTGGCATCACCGACGTCAGCAACCGCGGTTGGCGGCGTATTGTTGGTGGTGGAGGACCCATTGAAGACGACGTCGACCCAGTAGTTGGAGGCTTTATAGGTGCTGGTCGGGAAAACGCTTCCGGATCCGTAGCTATAGACACCATTGCCGCCAGCCGGAGCCGTTAACTGGCCGTTGGTAAGCGATGTCGTGAAATAGTTCTGGCTACCGGAATAGTTACCGTTGGTATGATAGGACGCGACGTAGGTGGCGCCTGCCGTGATGGCCACAGGGGTGGAGAAGTTGACCTGCTGCCAGCCGCTGGCTGTCTCGTTCGTGAACGTGGCAGTCGCAAGCAGGGTACCAGTCGAGCTCCAGAGATCCGCAACATGGGGACCGGTGTTCAAAGATCCCTTGTAGAAGCGCAGGCCGGTTATTGTCCCGCTCACGGATGCGGTAAACTTGACTCCAACTTCGACGGGGCTTGTGTCGCCGGAATTGGGGGCCCCTGGCGCATCATTGGTGCCGAACAAGCTCTGCGCAGAGACCGGATAATTGACGTTGAGCGATACCTGGCCGGACCCACTTTGGCCGCTCGTGTCTGTGATCGTGTAGGCGAAACCCGCTGTCCCGGCATAGCTATTGGCAGGGGTAAAGGTCACGGTCTGGTTTTGCGCATTGTAGCTTACGCTTCCATTGACCGGATTACTGACGCCAGTAAGTGAGAAAGCCAATCCGGACGGGTTGGTGTCGTTCGCTAGCAGCGCTGATGCCGGAATGTTCAGCACACCATTTTGGGTAACCGTGAATCCACTGTCCCCGTTAGCTTGCGGCGACGTCGTGCCTGAATCAGAGAAAACGACGTCGACCCAGTAATTTGCGGCTTTCGTAGAGGAAACGTCGTCGGGGAAGATCGGGCCACTGCCATAGGCAAAGACGCCGTTGAGGCTGCTGCCAGGCGCAGTGAGCGCCCCTTTCGTAAGGCCTCCATAGTTGATGAAGTAGAAATCGGTTGAGGAATAGTGACCCGTGTTCGTGTGATAGGAAGCAACATACGTCACACCAGCGTTAACAGTGATCGGAGTGGCGAAATTAACCTGCTGCCAGCCGCTCGCCGTCTCGTTGGTGAAGGTGGCGCTCCCAAGCAGGCTGCCGTTTGTGGTCCAGAGATCACCGATATGGGTACCGGTATTCTCAGGCCCCTTGTAAAAGCGAATCCCGGTGATCTTGCCCGACACGGCGGGGACGAATTTGACACCAAGCTCAACTGAGCCGGAATCGCTATTTGAGATCGCGGCAGGCGTATCGGTAATATTGAAGAGTGTCAGGTTGGAAGACGGCGTGACGGTGTAGGTAACCCCTGCATCCGGTGTTTCCAGGTTCAGGCTGTCGTCGATTGCCCTGGTCTTGAGGTTATATGTTCCCTGAGCCCCTGTGACGAACGTGTATGACCACGTCACATTCGCCGCGCCGACGTTACTGTTGGCCGGATGCCAGCTTGTTCCGCCATTCGTGGAGATTTCGACGCCGGCAATCTTTCCACCCGCGTCAGCGGCCGTTCCCGTCACCGTGATCGATTGTCCCTCGACAACGCTGGCAGCCGAGAGATTGGTGATACCAGAGGTCGGCGCCGTACCGTCTGTCGACTGGGTCGCGGCAGTCAAGTTCGCTTGCAGCGTCGCCGGCTGAACCCCCATGTCGGCGAACAGGTTAACCATCGCCTGCTGTACGTTCGGATCTACCGGAGTCGCCGGTCCGTCGTGGTCGCTAGCAAGCGCCCATGGCCAGTTGATTGAACCGGCCGAGAATATCAGTGCACCACTAACGGGATCCCGATGCACTACGAGATTGTGGGTCGCTGTGCCATCTGCGAACGTGTTGCCATAATCAAGGAGATACTGTCCATTCACCTGCAATGTTGAAGATGAGACACTGATCAACCCCGCTGGGCGAAATCCGTTGTCCGGCGCGGTGTCCCATTCAACGCCTAACAGGCCCGGTACGAGCGAGGCGGTCTGCCCGGGTGACGTTTGCGCGACGGCCGTATTGCGCCAGAAGCGCAATTGGGTCATTGGATACGGTATCGCGATCGTATCGTACCGAAATGCGTTGACCGCGAACAATGTACCGGTCAACTCATTCGAGGGAAGAGGCGGACCGAACCGCGGGTCAGAGTAATTTCCGGTCGCCTGTCCTGTTGGATCAATCAGCGCATTTGCGTGCGTATCCTTGTAGCTAATGAGTGTGCGGCTGGCTGATCCGCTGCCATCGATGCTGGGTGCCAACCTTGTTTTCCAAAAGATCTCGTTGCCTGTTAGAAACGCAAGGTTCACGCCAGCATGCGCTGCGGCCTCTACGTTGGCGCGCTGAGCTTCGGTCCAATACTCGTCATGCCCCGCGTCCATGAAGACTTTGTGATTGAGCAACAACGAGCCGTTTGTCGCAGCATCGATTCCAGAAATGTAGGAGACATCGTACCCGTTTTGCTCGAGCCACTGAATGGCCGCAAACTCAGCCGTGAACGGGGAGTCTCCCCCCTCGGAAAAGGTTCCCTCGCCGTCACGCGTTACGAGGGGGCGATTGTAACTGACCGCGAAGGCTGATCCGTTGATGCCCGGGCCGTTCCCGAAATAAAGATTGGCCCCTCCCCAGCCGTTGTAGGCTTGCCAGTCCTCATCACTTGTCTGGAGAACGACGTCGCTGTGCGAAGCGTCGTTCCTTATGATGAACGGGATCTGGAAAATCTCAGTGCCGTTGACGACGCTGGCGATGTAGACGCCCGAGACCGCATCGGTCGGCACGCTCCAGGAGTCGGTCACGCTCCAGTTGCCGGCGTCTACGAGGCCCCTCGACGGGTCTCGCAATGGAGCGGGTTGGACGACCGCAGCTGCGGCCTGATGCTGCAGGCTCGTAACCAATCTGGCACCATCGCCGCCGTAATAGCCCAGCCGGTAAACATCGACGCGATAGTTCGGGTTGCCGGTCAGGTTGTTGATCTTGAGTTGGACCGTCCCGCCGACATTGGTGCTGATTGCTGTCGCAAACCCCTGGGTCAGATTCGAATTGTCACCCGGCTGAATCTGCCAGACGCTTTTCGGCGTGCCTGGCTTCTGGTTTTCCAGTACGATGGGATTCGTGGGTGGATCGGACAGAAGGGTGCCTCCCTGCCCATCGCTTTTGAAATTCCAATTCGAGTCCATCCCCGAGAACAGCAAGGTGACATTGGCCGCACCATTGCTGAAATCGACTACGCTGATATTCGAGCTGTTGTCGTAGTTGACAGTCGCCGACATCGACGATGTGAAGGGTAGATCCTTCAGGTCGATGAGGTTCTGCGAAGAAAGCGATGCCCCCGGGGACGAACCTGCGATCAGCCCGTGGAACTTGGCCGACTGATCGAGGACAAGCGTGCCAATTCCTGTGTCGAACGACACGGTTATGCCGGAGAACGATCCATTCAAGAACTGCCCGGAAACCGAATCTCCGATCTCCAGGATTGCCTTGTCTGAAATTTCGAAAGATCCTGTGCCGCTGACGTCGCCCTTGAAGTCCCCCGTAGCAATGCGATTCCCAAGAAGCGATCCAGCTTCGACAGTCCCATTGTTCACTACATCGCCTTCGACGATAAATGGCGACCCGGCACCGAACGAAAGCGTCGCGCCTGCATCAACGACCAGGCTCATGATATCGACATTGGCCGTGCTGGTGACGACATACGCTCCTGCCGCATCGAGGAACGCAGAGTCTATGATCCCCGGGACGCCGGCGCTCCAGTTCGTAGCGACGTTCCAGGCTCCGCCGCTGGAATTGGTCCAGTGGTTGGTGTCCGGGGTCGAAATCGATGATGATGTCGGCGGCGTCCCTTCGTTTGCCACAGATGGGAACGTCGGCACCAAGCCCTGATGGCGGCTCGTCAAAGACGTCGAAGACAGCAGAGCAGACAATCGCGACTGGGAAGATGCCGCGAAATGGCGGGACACAACGCCGCGCAGGTCTGGCGGATCGCCCGAACTGGCCCGAGACGACTGCGGGAAGAAAGTGGCGTCACTTGCTGGCGGATGAGCAAACGGCGGATCCCACCGGCCGGGCGGATCGGAGCCATCGAATGCATTCCAGAACGGCGCTTCTCGCAAAAAGGCGGGAATATCTTCCCCTGGAAAAAGGGCCCGGGCTCCCCGACCGAAGACGCTCTCCTTTTGAACCAGCATGGCTATACCGATTAAATAAATCTTCTATATATATTTTAATTCTATTTTAAACTGCCAGTCAATTCAAATGCGCGTGGATTTAACATAACTACAAAAATATCGGTTGAGGGCGTTTATTGCGAAGCGAAATGCGTTAGCCGGGTGATTTCGCTCAGATATTTGCCGTAGCCGCTCTTCTCCAATGGTTGCGCCAGCGCGATAAGTTGATCGCGATTGATAAAGCCGAGTCTGAAGGCAACCTCCTCGAGACAGGCAATCTTCATTCCCTGCCGCTTTTCGAGGGTCTGCACGAACGTCCCCGCATCGATGAGAGACTCGACCGTGCCGGTATCCAGCCAGGCAAACCCCCGCCCCATGCGCTCAACGTGCAACGCGCTGGCCGAAAGGTAGCGCATCTGAAGATCGGTAATCTCGAGCTCTCCGCGCGGCGATGGCTCGACGCGACGGGCGTAGCGGACAACGCGATTGTCGAAAAAATACAGTCCCGTAATTGCCCAGTTCGAAGCTGGCCGTCTGGGTTTCTCCTCAATCGATACTGGACGGTCCGCCTCATCAAACGCGACGACGCCATATCGTTCCGGGTCCCGCACGTGATAAGCGAAAACTGTTGCGCCTTGCTCACGTCCTGCCGCCCTCGCAAGCAGTTCGCTCAGGCCATCGCCGAAGAAGATATTGTCTCCAAGCACCATCGCCACGCGATCGCTGCCGATGAAATCGGCACCAACAATGAAGGCGTCCGCGAGACCGGCGGGACGGGTCTGTTCCGCATAGCTGAGCCGAATGCCCCATTGGCTCCCGTCCCCCAGCAACCGCTCGAACTGACACCGGTCTGACGGCGTGGTAATAATCAGAATCTCGCGGATCCCTGCCAACATCAGCGTCGACAGGGGATAATAGATCATCGGCTTGTCATAGATCGGGAGCAACTGCTTGCTGACCACGTGCGTGATCGGATAGAGGCGCGTTCCGCTGCCGCCAGCCAGCACGATTCCCTTCAGCATCGGCTTCTCCTTCTCCGACCAGCTGGTCAAGACACGCTTCGAGTGAATGGCGCCAGGACGCCAGTCGAATTCCGAACACGCGTTCGGCCTTGGATGACTCCAGGCGCGAGTTTCGAGGTCGACGCGCAGCGGTCGGAAACTCTTCAGTCGTGATCGCCTCAAGCACCGGAATCTGCGCTCCACGACGGGAAAGCTCGTCGAAGATTGCCTTCGCAAAGTCGTGCCAGCTTGTCTCGCCTTGACCGGCGAGATGAAAGATGCCGGCTGCGGCCCTGCGATCGACTGTTACTGACCGTTCTGCGATCCGAAGGACGGCCTCTGCGAGGTCGTATGCGTAGGTCGGATTTCCGTGTTGGTCCCGAACAACCCTTACGATGGGCTGAGTCTCGCATAACCGCAGCATCGTTCGAACGAAGTTGCTGCCATACGGGCTGTAAAGCCACGAGCATCTGATCACGGTTGCGAGCGGATGCGCGGCCAATACGGCAGCTTCGCCGGCAAGCTTCGACGCGCCGTAGACGTTCAACGGCGCGGGGATGTCGCTTTCGTCGTACGCATCCGGTTTCGCGCCGTCGAATACATAGTCGGTCGAGAGATGGATGAGTGGAATGTTCATTCGCCAAGCGACATTTGCCAGCGTCGCCGCGCCATCGCGGTTGATGCTGAACACCTTCGCTGCTTCAGATTCAGCGCGATCAACCGCCGTATAAGCGGCCGTATTGATGATTGCAGACGGCGCGATCGATTCGATGATCTTGTCGATCCCCTCGCGGTTCTCCAGATCGAGTTCTCGGTGCCCGAGAGCCACCGCAGGCAGACCTCGCATTGCAGCGAGATCACGAAGACACTTTGCCAACTGACCATTCCGCCCGGCAATGAGGATGGGTCGATCTGTCATTTTCACCTCAATGTTGGGCAACGAGGAGACCCAGACGCGAGCCGTCATAGACACCGCAGCGAGCATGCTGCCACCATGCACGATTGTTGAGATACCATCCGACCGTTTCGGCCAAGCCCTGTTCGAAGGTTCTGGTCGGTTCCCAGCCAAGTTCGCGATGCGCCTTCGACGCGTCGATTGCATAGCGCGCATCATGTCCCGGACGATCCGGCACGAACGTAATGAGAGATCGTCTCGCTCCCGCGCCCGGGGATAACCGATCCACCAGGTCACAAATCCGGGTGACCACCTCCAGGTTGGATCGCTGGCCATCTCCGCCGAAATTGTACTTCTCGCCCGGTCTTCCTTCGTACAGAAGTCTTATCAAGCCAGCGGCATGATCATCGACATGAAGCCAGTCGCGAATATTTCTGCCGTCGCCATAGACCGGTAGCGGCTTCCGGTCGAGCGCATTGAGGATCGTCAGCGGGATGAGCTTTTCCGGGAACTGGTACGGCCCGTAATTGTTCGAACAATTCGATACGATCACCGGCAGACCGTAGGTTCGAAACCACGCGAGTGCGAGGTGGTCCGAGGCCGCCTTGCTGGCCGAATACGGCGAACTCGGCCTGTAGGGCGTGTCCTCGCGAAACAAGTCCTCCGGCCCCAATGACCCGTAGACTTCGTCTGTCGATACGTGGATGAAGCGGAACTGCTTCCGCCGCGGAAGCGGCAGACGTTCGTAGTAGGTCCTGGCCGCCTCCAACAGCGTGTAGGTACCAACTATATTGGTGCTGACGAAGGCCTCGGGTCCTGTGATCGAACGGTCGACGTGGCTTTCGGCGGCAAGATGTACGATCGCATCCGGCTCGTAGTCGGCGAACGCGAGATCCATAGCCTCGCGATCGCAGATGTCTGACTGCAGGAACGCATAAGACCCCAGCCCCTCGATGCTCGCCAGCGAAGTCAGGTCGGCTGCGTATGTCAACTTGTCGATGTTGACCACCGCGGCACCGGTCTGCAGCACCAAACGGCGACACACAGCAGAACCGATAAAGCCCGCTCCGCCGGTCACCAGGATACGCATTCCACTCATCTCCACTATTCGAAAACGCAAGCAAGCTGGCTGAGCGCAGGAAGGGTCTGGTCCTTTGGCGATATCTGAGCCTCTGACGGTGTGACCGGCCACTTGATCGCTAATGCGGGATCAGCCCAATAGACGCCGCCGTCATGGCTCGGGGCGTAGACTTGGTCGACCTTGTACAAGACGACGGTCTTGGGCTGCAGGGTACAGAACCCATGCGCGAATCCCTTCGGAATGAACAGCTGCTCACCGCTTTCGCTATCCAACTGGATGGCGATGTGCTTGCCGAAGTTGGGCGATGAACGCCGGAGATCAACGGCAATATCGAGAATGGCCCCGTTCAACACCCGTATGAGCTTGGCCTGGGCGAAGGGCGGTCGCTGGAAATGCAAGCCGCGCACCGTGCCGACCCGATCTGAACCGGATTGATTATCCTGAACGAAATCATGGAGGATTCCCTTCTCCGCAAAAGCCGATCGCTGAAAGGTCTCACAGAAGTAGCCGCGGGCATCGGAAAACCGGACTGTTCGAATTACTTTGACATCAGGGATCGCCAAGGATCGCAGTTCCAGCATTGGGCACCCTCCTGCCGGCGCTCAATTTCCCCATCGCGGGTTCGTTGCGACGGACCATAAATATCCGACGGAATTTAATCATCCGCCCGCCGATCCGTCTCGAAACGCTGACATTATTCTCGAATGCAAATGCCGGCCAGACCGTAACCCCTAGAACATCCTCTATTTTGCCAACGCCGGGCCGAAAACGGCAAACCCATCGTCATTTTCAATTTCATTTCAATTAATATATGATTTATTTAATTTGGCAAGCAGATTTTTATATGCATATAATCCCCACCGCCCGCGCGTCCCCTTAAACGTTGGTCTGCGGGCGAGCGGCCCAACGTGACCCACCGTCGGACAGGTACGTGATGCTCCAGAACAATCTTCGACACACGGATAGCGTACGGCTGCCTGTGACCGGGCTGGCCCAACCCGTTCAGGCGGACAGCGGAGGAATCAGCGACGTCATCAATTTCGGCATCGGGCTCCTGCGACGCCAATATCTCGTGATCCTTGTCACTGCTGGGCTCGTAACTGCAGCCAGCCTGCTCTACCTCCGGTTGGCGTCTCCAACCTATACCGCGCAGGTTCAGATCCTGTTGGCTAATCCAAAGCCTCAATTCGTCCAGCAGCAGTCACTTATCGCCGACCCGACTTTCGATCTCAGTCAAACCGAAACCCAGCTTCAACTCCTTAGATCAAAGGCCACTGCGGTTGCGGTCATCGACCAGTTGAAACTGGCGGACGATCCGGACTTCAATGGGTCAGGGCTATCTCTACAGTCGCTCTGGCAGCGAATTCGGTCATGGGCCTCGCCTGAGCGGAAGAAGGATGACCCGTCCGATACGCAGACCGGACTGTCGGACGCACTCGTAGACGCATTTCTGAATCGGCTTTCGGCAGGGCGTGTCGGGTTCAGCAACGTCATTGAGATCAGCTTCAATTCGAGCACCGCAACCCGAGCCGCGGAGATCGTCAACGCGGTAGCCAATACTTATGTTGCGGACCAGCTCAATGCAAAATTCGATGCCAATCGCAGGGCAACAAGCTGGCTGCAGGACAGGCTGCGCGATCTTGGTGACCAAGCCCTTGCTGCACAACGTGCCGTCGACGTCTACAAGGCCCAGAACAATATCGTATCCTCGGACGGAAAGCCCATCGACGAACAGCAGATCACGGAACTCAACAATCGATTGGGTGCCGCACGCGCCCAGATCTCCGAGGCCACGGCCAAGTTGGCTCGCTACGAAACTCTCCTTGCCTCCGATCCGACAAAGCCGTCCTCGATGGCCAATATGGATGCTGTCGGGGCCGATGCTATGAACAGTCAGATCATTACGGGGCTGCGTCAGCAGTATCTAGAACTCACGAGGCGTGAGGCCGAGTTGTCGGCCAGGGTGGGTCGCGACCACCTGGCAGTTGTCAATATCCGGAACCGCGCGCGGGAATTCCGCGTCTCCATTTTCGACGAAGTCAAAAGACTTGCCGAAGTCAGCCGAAGCGAGTTCCAGCTCGCCAACCAGAGGCAGCAAGAAGTCGAAAAGCAGCTATCTGCGGCCGTTTCGCGGTCCCGCTCAGTCAATTCGGCTGAGCTGACTATCAAGGATTTGGAAAGCCGGGCAAAGGGCTTGCGTAGTTTGTACGAGACCTTCCTGCAGCGTTACATGGGATCCGCACAGCAGGAGACATTTTCTATCTCAGAAACGCGGTTACTTTTTCCCGCTTCGCCGCCGGCGAGCAAGAGCAAGCCGAAGACAAGGCTGGTACTGGCGCTCGGCATTCTCGGCGGTCTCGCGCTGGGCCTCGGCTTGGCGCTCCTCAGAGACCTCATGGATCGCGTCTTTCGTACCTCTTCACAAGTGGAAACTGTGTTGGAATTGCCTTGCCTATCCTTGGTACCATTGTTGCCGGCCCGCAAATCCGCGAAGCTACCAGTTCGCTCCCAGCCAACCGATGATGATGTTCAGCAACGGATAGTTCCGTCTCCAACGGCAATTCATCGGACCGTGGTCGGGATGCCGCTATCTCGATATACCGAGGCAATCCGTTCCATCAAGCTAGCCATCGACCACAATCCGGCGAAAATCTCCTCTCAGGTCATCGGCATTACCTCGGCCCTGCCGAATGAGGGGAAGACTACGATTGCAGCCTCGCTCGCGCAATTGATCGGGCACACCGGCAAGAAAGCTATCATCGTCGATTGCGACCTCAGGAATCCCTCACTTTCTGCGATCTTTGCGCCCAAGGCTGTCAACGGACTCATCGAAGTTGCAAACGGCAGCCGATCCCTGGCGGACACAATTTGGCGGGATCCCACGACCAACCTTGCATTTCTACCCGCCGTGCGGCGGGGCCCCCTGCTTCACACCAGCGAAATTCTGTGCGCCGACGCGATAAGCAAGCTGTTCGACCGTTTGCGAGCTGACTATGACTACGTCATCGTTGACCTTCCTCCCCTGACCCCGTTGGTTGATGTCCGAGCCACTTCATCTCTAATCGACTGCTACATTCTAGTCGTCGAATGGGGCCGGACCAAAATCGATGTCGTGCAGCACGCTCTACACACCGCACCCAACGTTCACGAATCGCTGATTGGGGCAGTTCTCAGCAAAACGGATACCAAGGCCATGGCTCGATACGACGGGCACCGGAGCTACTACTATCATGACAGCCACTACATCCGTTATGGTCTTTCCGGCTCTTGAGGCTGTCTCGTAGCGGCCTCCCCGTTCTCCGGCGAGCGGATCAGCGGAGTGGCCGCACCACATGATGGTGTTTACATGATTATCCGGCTTGCCATGTTGGCCGAGTTAGTGGCGATCACCGCGGCGCTCGCAATGCCGGAAAGCCTGCAAAGCTTGGGATTGGCATCGTTCACACTTGCAATAGCCGCGCTAGTTGTAGCGATCTTTCCATCATCCACCTCCCTCGGGCTCGCCAGGCTGCTCCGACCTGGTCTGGTCGTTGTACTCGCGGCTCCCGCGCTCTGGATGGCGCTACAGGCAGTGCCGATGCCCGTGGACACACTCGGCAATCCGATCTGGGCGACTGCATCGGCGGCCTTGAACGAGCCTCTCGTCGAAAAAATCACGGTCGATACCGGGGCGACTATGTTCTCGCTCGCGCAGTATTGCGCTGTGCTCACCGCCGCCCTCGTCACTGCAGTCATCACGCTTGACCGATATCGCGCGGCGCAAGTCCTGCACATTCTACTGTCGATAACCACTATTGCGACAGCCATGTGGTTCGGCAAGGAAGCAACCGTTATCGCCGGGCCCGATGGCTCAACCGTCGCAGTGCTCGGCGTCTTGCTCTCCTGCGCGACGGCAATACGCGCAGTCGATCAATTACGGCGGCACAGTCGGCCAGGAACAATTGCGCCAGCCGCGGTCCCTGCTCTGTCCGCCGCGGTCATCGCAATGATTGTCTGCTTGGCCGCGCTGCTCATTCGAACTAACTCCACCGCCGTCGTTGCCGCCCTCCTGGGATCAGGAATCTTGCTCTCGGTGTTCGCTATTCGCAGGTGGTTCTTGGGCGTGTGGGGTACCGCTGGCGTTCTCGCAACCGCCGCAATATTTTTTATTGCCAGCGTAACGGTCATTCCGTTCAGGACGAACACCGATCTGACGATCGCCTTGTCAACGAGCAGTCAGATCGCGACAGAACGGATGCTACAGGACGTCAGGCCGGCGGGATCCGGTGCCGGCGCTTCGACGGTCCTTTTGCCGCTTTATCGGGACATTGGAATCGGCGTCCCGCGAGAAAGGCCAACGGCTGCCGCCACAATTGTTATAGACATGGGCTGGGCCTTCCTTTGCGGCCTCGTAGTTATAGCAATGCTCGGCGCTTGTATTCTGATCAGGCGTTCTCTGTCACGAGCTTACAATTATGTGTACCCAGCCTTGGGCGCCGGCGCTTCGATTGCACTGCCAATACTAGCCTTTGCCGACCATGGAATTCTGGGGTTGGGCGCATCGCTTTTGGTCGCTGCGCTTTTTGGGTTGGCGTTCGGTCAAAGCGTCCCCGGTGCGAGCCGGGAGGTCATATCCTTGGAATCGACAGAGGCGTCGGACTGGATGGCCGGCCCAGTTCCGGCGTCTCGTCCAAGGCTCGCGTCAGCGTTTGTCACCATTTTGCCACGCGTTGCCCTGATGGTTTTTGGAATAGCGCTGATCATGCAAACGATATGGATGGTCCTCCCTGGGTGGTATCTCGGAGGTCAGTCTTCTTTGTCGGCAGCTTTTTCGGCCGCAGCAGCATGGCCCTCAGCGTCCCGCGGGGATCCGGCTCTCGCCGCGGACGAGCAAAAGACGGCACTTCCAGCAGCGTCGAATGCGTTTGCCCGGTCATTGCGCTCTTCGCCGCTTCGCGGCGACATTTGGCTCATTCTGGCGGCGGCGTCTAAGCAGAATTCGACCCAGACGGCAGCCATGCTCAAGATGTCGTACTATACTGCGCCGAACGATATGTTTCTGCTTCCGTTAAGGCTATCCGTCGCGCTCGCTACAGATGCTGTGGTACGGGAGCCTGAATTTCGGGATTTAATCAAGCGGGACGTCAGCCTCGTCGTTACGCATCGACCTACTATCAGACCAGCGCTTGTGGCCGCGTACCGGTCAGCCTCAGGCGAGGGAAAGATCTATCTCGAGAGCCTAATTTCGGAGTTGGATCCGACCTACCTCGATAGCATGCGCGCGCGGCATTCTCGACAGGGTTCTCGATAAAGTTCCTCTGGCCCCGTGACGGCGACTTGCGTGCAGGAAATCTCACTTCCGAGGCACAGCCCTCAGCGAATGAAATTGCGACCTCAAGACCTGAGGACGGAAACAACATCCGACTGCGTTGCGAGCTCCAGCGCCCGGAACGGGATTGCCGCCGCTGACCAGGACCCCGGGACAGGGAACGGCGCGGGTAGTTCCCAGGCTATTTAATTCAATGAACAGGCGATCGAGGAGGATCCGGAGACAACGGGATAGCGCACGCACATTTAAATGGCGTGAATCGCGATTTTCTACTTGATAGATTCAATCACTTAATAATAAATTAAATAGTAAATCTCGGGGTGTCCCGACAATGAATTTCGTGAACAGACATTTCCCCGACCGGGATGAGACGGATCGTGTCAGTCCCACGCCGGCAGTACCGCGCCAGCACAAATGGCCCCTCCGCTATGACTCGATCGAATACGTGGCGCTGTGTGCGGATATCGCGACCATTCTATTTGCGAGCCTCGTTTCTACGTTGCTGTACCAAGTTCAAAACGGGCAGGCTGCAGGCGACTTGAGTAACGCACTTGGCTTGGCGCTAGTCAGCGCAGCTTGTCTCGTTTGCCTGTTGAAGACCCGCGGCCTGTATCGGCCATTTGAGCTCCTCGTCCTCCGAAATCAGATTCGGGCGGTTTGTTTGGCGTGGACGTCATTGTTCGTCCTGATTTGGGCCGTGTCCGGCTTTGCAATTCGTCCGGGCTCTTCTCAAGAAGCAGGCCCACTCTTCGCCGCCTTCGGCCTCGGCTTGCTTATGGCCGAGCGGTGGGGAGTTAGGGCGCTTCTGGGAAGGGGCCTGAGCGGCAGAAAATTCGCCAGCACAAATATTGTTCTGATCAGCGATCAACCGCTCTCGAAAAACGCCGGGTTGTCTGAAACGTTGGCAATGCACGGTTATTGCGTCAAGGGACGGTTCAGCCTGCCTCCGATTGGATTCGGTGCGGCCTGTCGAAGGCGGCTCACCGCCCGCGTGGTCGACTACATTCGCAGTTCCCAGCTCGACCAGGTGGTGGTGGAAACTAACCCGGAGCGATGGCACGAACTTCGGGCCTTCGTTGCCGATTTACGGGTATTGCCGCTCCCGATCATGTTCGTGCCGGTCGGCACAACATCCGAATTACTTCGACATCCGACGCGGAGTCTTGGAAGTGCCGTTTGCGTAGAACTCCAGCGCGGTCCCCTTACGCCGCTCGAATGCGCGACCAAGCGAACGATTGATCTTGTCGGCGCGGGACTCGCCTTGACGATATTGGCACCGCTGCTTGCGCTGGCTGCGGTCGCGATCAAGCTGGATTCCCCAGGCCCTATATTCTTTCGCCAACAACGCTGTGGTTTTAACGGCCGGATATTCTTGATCCGCAAATTCCGGACGATGCATGTGCTCGAGGATGGTCCAGTGATCCTTCAGGCCAACCCCGTCGATCGACGCGTCACCCGCGTCGGCAAATGGCTGCGCCGGACAAGCTTCGATGAACTGCCACAGCTGCTAAATGTTCTCGACGGCAGCATGTCGCTGGTGGGTCCGCGTCCTCATGCCCTGGCTCACGACGGAGAATTTGACAAGCTCGTGCGGAACTACGCCCTTCGCCGCAGGGTTAGGCCAGGACTGACCGGATGGGCCCAAGTGCACGGCTGCCGCGGCCCAACCCCCACAGCCGTCACGATCGAAACACGTGTACAATACGATCTCTGGTACATCGACAACTGGGGCCTTCAGCTGGATCTCGTAATCCTGCTGCGAACTCCCATGGAAGTGCTGCGGGGGCGCAACGCCTATTAGGCGTACAGAATCATGGCGCTGCGCCGGCTAGTTGATCACAACCGCCCACCGTTCAATGCAGATCAGGTCACGCCCGCTGACGAAGCTTCGGACTTGCATCCCCTATACGGAACTCCTCAATCCTCCGGCCAGACTTCATGGCAGCAACCAACCACCGCGGCCGCTTGCCACGCCCCGACCAGGTCTCGGACGTCTGGGGGTTCCGATATTTCGGCAGCACCCGCGGATATTTGCGTCTGGCTTTGGCAGTCGGAGACATGCCCGACCCGCTTGAGTCCGCCAAAACAGCCATCCCGCCCCCGAGAACCGCCAGGCGCTTCTCCAGCTCGTGCTTTTCCGCCTTAATCCGGTCCGATAGAATCCCGCTGATTTCCTCATGAAGCGACCAGAGATCGTCAAGGGACATTGATTCTAATTCGAGTTTCTTAGCTGACATGTTTGCACCGTGTGGTTGCGCCCATCTAATAATGCCCCAACTGACATTAATCAAGACGGTGAACTCGACTTACCCAGAAAAATGTATGGAACCGAACTAAAGTTCGCGTTCCAGATAACTGCGTCGTAACCGCCAATCAAGCCGGAAAAATGAGCTATCCGCATAATTTAATGGCGGAGGGGGTAATACCACACGCCCTACGTGCATCCGCGGAACCGTTCAAGCGCCACTCAAGGCAAAAGGGATGCATCAAGCGGGCCACACGAGCAATCTACAACGCCACATTCTCGACGAATGTCGTTGGCGCGTGAGGCTGCTATTCCTTCTTCTGGGCAGATTTATCGCTGCGCGACCTTCGGATGGCCGCAAACGGGAGCGAATAACCTCAATGTCCCTCAGCGCACGTCGTCTGAGCTCGATTTGGGCCTTTAGGGTCTGAATGTCCGATAATGCAGCCGAGGGAACGATAAACCGGCTGATCGAATCTTGAAGCCGCCCAAGAGGATGCTCGATCAAGGTTATCCCCTCCTCTTTGCATCCGCTGCAAATTATGATCTGCCCGGACCATTTAATAAAATAATTCTCGCAATAATTATTAAATAATATATTATTTATTTATTGTCGCGTCAATTTGCAGTGACTGACTTTGGTCCATCGTTCATTCGCCGGTCGGGCAACGATACTCGAAATGTGAGGATGACAGATGGATCAGGTGTCAGTCGAACGGTGACGAGAATGCTATGCGTCGGCAAGATCTCGAAGCCATGGACTTTGAGGAACTGTGGCTCCTCCACGAGGAGCTGACAAAGATACTTGCCGAAAAGATCACGGCCGAGAAGCGGGAACTCGAAAAACGTCTTGCGCAACTCAACCAGCCGGATCAATTCGGTGGAGTTGAAAGAGGGGCCGAGACAGGAAAAGGCCTGCCGCCGCGCCGCAAATACCCGAAGGTCGTGCCGAAATACGTCAATCCACTCCAGCCGACAGAGACTTGGTCGGGACGTGGTAAGCAGCCTCGCTGGCTGGTTGCCGCGCTTCAATCGGGGCACACGCTGGAGGAGTTCAGGATTCGCGAGAACGGCGACTCGTCCGATCGGAATGCTGGTGGTCAAGGGCATTCCTAACCCTGCGCAACTGCACAGATGCAGAGTTGCCTGAAAATGCTTGGCGGAATCCGGAAGCCTGCCGACCTGGAGCACGTTCGGGAACGCAGCTGATTGAAAACCCGTTCCGTCAAGGAATCTGCTCCACACTCCCTCGAAGGCGCTCGTGTGACGTTGCTGGCTTCAGACCTTTCCCACACGAATAGCGGTGGCCGCCCTCAACAAAAACTGTAAGGTGTCCGCTCTTGGCATCGACCACAATCCAGGCCGGCGCGCGGTGGGTGGCGCGTAGCCAGTGGTCGCCTCCCTCCGATAATTTCTGAGGTCCAGGACTGTCATTGCGAGAAAAGGCACACGTGTGGCCGGAAAGCGTGCCTGCATCAATTGCCGCATGAACTGGAGGCGAGGAATCAGTCGGGAGCGCATCGAGTGTGGGATCTCGACCCCAAGCAGCGCAGCGAGAGCGAGCAGCTGGGTTTCGACTGCGTTCTTCATCAATTCGCCCGAGACATGAGAGGAAAGCTCCTTCCAGTCCAGGCCCTCGACGGAATTGTTCAGGTCGCGCAATTCGACAAGATGCCGCAGATCGAGATCGCCGAGCCAATAACCATAGTCTTGAAACTGATCATGGATGATCAACATGAGCGCTCGGTAGGTGGGCGTCGGGATGTATACGCTCCCCCGCCCCAGCAGCGCGCGGACGCAGTGGTTCAGAGCATGTCCGGGGCCACGGTAGCGGTACGCAGGGCCTGGAGCGGCGCGCTGCAGATCGATGGTTCCGACATCCCGCGACCGATTTAACTCGACATACCATCTTCGGCTTTCGGGGGGCGCCTGATCATGAATTTCATAGCCGATCGCGCCCAGAGCGGCGACCGCTCTTTCAGCTTCGTCCGGGACAACCATAATATCCAGATCACACATCAGCCGAACTCCGCGTCGCTCATCAGGCGCGGTGGCCAGCGCTGCGGCCCCCTTGAGCAACACCGGCGTCACTCCCTGGCCGTTCATCGCAACGACAGCCTCTTCCAATTGACCGGCCAACCGATCGTTGCGCAGCACGTTTCGGCGATAGATCTGGCGGATATACGTGCAGACGTCCTCCGGCAACACCGATGCAAATTGATCGACGAAGTCAATAAGCGCCGGCGTCGTCAACGTCTGGTTTGCAAGCCCGATTACGGACGTCCACTCCACATCGACCGGCGGCAAGCCCCGCAAGCAATTGCACAGGCTCGTCAGTGCCGCACTATGCTTTGCCATTGCATAAATCCATCAGCAGCCCCCGAGCCTCCGCCGACTCGCAATAGGTAAGTTGAAACGATCGCGCGCCCGCAACAATCCGCCTCAAAGCGAAAAAGCCGGCCTGCGACATTCTCCCATCGACGGCAAATGCGCTCTCAATGAGTCGCTTCATTGAATCAAGCTGATCCAGCGCGGTCAGCTCGACGGAGCCGCTTGCAACCCGGTTCAAAAAGATGATCCAGCTGGCGGAAAGACATCCGTTGTGCGCGTCCGGAATTGGCAAATACCGCACCTGAGCGCCATCGGACCGGCAATGCGTCACGTCCTTCCAGTCGCCATATAGTCGCGAGAGCAATCCCCACGAGCCCGCCTTGAGAGTGAGAGCAAACGGAATTCCGGAGATCATTCCATCAGCCCCGATCAGCGCGACATCATCGCCAGCATACTGAAATCCCGCATCCATCAGCTCCAGCGTCAGGGTTGACTTTCCGGCTCCCGGTTCACCGCACAGCAGCAAGCCCATATCGCCCTTCGTGAGAGAGGCGGCATGCAGGGCGAAGGCGCAGTGATCGCTCCGGATAATTCGGTCGGTGAGATAGGCTTTGATCGTAGGTGCCAGGGCGTCGACCCCGCATCTCTGGACGCGCGCGTCATCTCCGCGAAAGTACACCTGATTTCCGAACGCCATCACCTCGATGACGATGTCGTCGTCTGCTCCGTGGTCCTGGGCACAAAACAGGCACGCCAACTCTTTCAACAAGTCCCGATTGGCACCCCGGATGCTGATCCTGCGTCGACCTAAAGTCGCCGATAAGGCACAATGGGTCGACATTCGCCAGACCAGATTGAGCAGCCCTCGGTCAAGCCAGGCGTTCATAGCTTGGTGCGTGAATTGGCGCGCTGTGCGCTCGTCAATACCTAGCTTTCCAAGCTCCTGACAAATGCCATCCAAGGAAGCATCTTCCACCAACCTGCACCAAATGAACGCCCCCACTTGGTCCAGTTCGTAGATCGTCTGCTTTGTCTCGCTGAAAAGAACCGATCGGCCGTCCAGCAGAGCAAAGAGTGCATCTGCGGCCGGCCTCAAAATATTCTCGGGCGATGATTTACCCAGCACGGCTTCAGCCAATATTGACAAAGATCTATCTCGTCACTGTTCGATCGGGCTCTGGCCGGCGACAGCACGTCCGTCTCCCTGTGCTCGTCACCAAACAAACTCGCGCGGCCGATGAACTCAACGGCAGCTCCCCCAGAGATGCTGGCGCCGCAACTCGTTTGATCTGCCTGCGGCCTCAATGCGCTCATCCTGGTGCGGTAGGGGCGCATCCTCAGGCTGCAATTGATTTCGATGCGATTATCCGGTCCCTCACGCCGCCAGCTGATCGCCCTCGCGCGTTTCAGATGGAGCAATATTCAATATTTGGTCTTCGACAAAGCTCCTCCGCGCCAGCAGGCGGTGAGCGTTGAGCAGATATCGGTGGGCCTCCCGATCAGCACTCCGCTCTCGCAGAATGCGCTCCCGCTCGCCTATGCTTAACAATTTCAGGCGAACTTGGGCCAACTGACGCGCAGTCGAGGTGGATGCGTTCTTATGAACCAACTCCCACATCGTTTCCTCCAGTCGGACGGAATTTGTTACTTTAGCTTACGCCATTGGCGAAAATTAACAACAGGCTTTATAATTTAAAATTTCTTTCACAAATTGTTTCACGATAAAACAGAGCCAGATTAAATAGCGGACATGCTTGGCGCGGCGCCGCTGAGACCAGATTCTTCTGCGAAGGATTGAGCAAAGGAGTTTTGAGCACATCGACCAGGGCGCATGGTTCTGCCGGCACAGGCAAGCCTCGTCCTGGTTCAACGACCGCAATGGCGCGCTTCATCCCGTTCCTACGAAGGATCGGCGAACCCGACGATTGCGAACGCGAATGATCTCAGGCTGGTGTTGAGGCTCATATAAAATCTGATGGTCGCGCAAGAACGACACATCACCCAACCCGGTCGTAGAATATTTTACGGTTTATCAAGAGTGGAGTGAAGCCAGTGAGAGCGTTGGCCGATTGGTCCATCGAAGAAATCCTGATCTTTTCCGCAGCGAGTGGCTCAGTCCGCTCCGAGGCCGCATGCACTCAGATTGGTCAATTGTTAGAGCCGCCCCAGCAGCTTTTGATAGCGCCAGGCTAATCAGCATCCGCGGCTACCCAGCCACCAAGGACCCGCCCGGGATTCGCTGAAGCAGCGATCCGGCCGGTTGGACAAGCGAGATCGCGAGCAAGCCGCCCCTAGCTCGGACAAACTGTTGCAGTGCGCGATGCCCCCCAAGTAACCCGCACTGTCAGAAACGCGCAGTCCAATCGGCCGGTCTTTTTTGAACCGACAACAAGCAATTTGAGGGAGGCTCACATGGGTATGATTATGGTCAAATGCCCGCAAACCGGACACGCGATCCCCACCGGGATCGAATCCGACGGGGAGACTTTTCTGCGGAGCGTCGTGTTTTACGCGAATACCCGTTGTCCGGTCTGTCGTGCCAACCACAACTGGTTTGCGCGCGAAGCCTGGGTCGAGGAGCCGGTCACCCGGCCGGTGGAGCTCTTCGGCACAGCTCCGCTGTGCTGACGCGCGGCATATTTCGGCCGGAGGCGCGGAGCCAAAGCCCAAAAGCAAGTGACGCCACGCAAATGCTGGCCGGACGAGGGCTTAGGGCGCGCCGCGCTTGCTGAGTTGGCCTGGAGCAATATTGCCGGGTGCGTGCGCCGGTTCAATCGCAATCCTGGCTTCGGATAGTTCCCGGCTGTACATACGATCAATCCGCGCCTGCATCATGTCATGGCATTCACATGCAAGATGGCGAGCCGCGCGCGGTCGATCTCAATCAGACCGCGTCGGTCCGACTTGATTGCGCCCGCAGTACGCAGCCGGGCTATTGCCAGCGTAACCGTGGTCCGACGAACACCGAGCAACTGAGCAAGTGCTTCCTGCGTTAACGGAAGCAGGCCATTGGGAATGATATGGTGTAGCTGCAGCAACCAGCGCGCCATCCGGCGGGATGGAGCGCGTTGCAAGCCGCGACGTGCTGAAGCTGCAGCAGCAGCGCACGCGAATGAACCGTACTCGTCCGAGGACGGCCGTCTTGCGAGTTCATCCGGTCTGTAGCTGACTGTCGGTATGGATATCCTTACTGATAGTCGCCAAGTGAGTCGCCTTGAAATTGTGGAGACTGGTCGGCGTCGGCGCTGGTCGGCTGCGGAGAAGCTGCGGATTGTCGAGGAAAGTTGTTCGGGTCCGCGGCTGGTGTCGGCGACAGCACGGCATCATGGGCTTTCGAAACAGCTTCTGTTTTCGTGGCGCAAGGCCTATCGCGAAGGACAGCTTGGCGGCTGTCAGGTCGGTGGATTTGTGCCGGCCCGGATTGTGTCGGAGGTCCAGTCGACGACGGAGCGTGCGGCACCGGCGGCGACTGGCACTCTGGAAGTCGTGACCGCGAATGGCCGACGCGTGATCGTGGATCGCAACGTCGATGTCGCGGTTTTGCTACGGATCATGCGAGGGCTGGAGACACTACCGTGATCCCGATCCCGACGGGCGTGCGAGTGTGGCTGGCGACGGGCCATACCGACATGCGGTGCGGCTTTCCGAGCCTGGCTCTGCGCGTGCAGGAAGTGCTCAAGCGCGACGCCATGGGCGGCGGTCTTTTCTGCTTCAGGGGCAAACGCGGCGATCTTTTGAAGGTCATTTGGCACGATGGCCAGGGAGCATGCCTGTTTACCAAAAGACTCGAGAGAGGAAGGTTTATCTGGCCATCGGTTGCCGGTGAATCGGTAACGATCTCTCCGGCGCAGTTGAGCTATCTGTTGTCCGGGATCGATTGGCGCAACCCTCAAGAAACCCAGCGTCCGACGCGGGTCGGATAGCCGCTTTTACGGTTTGAATCTGCTGCTTGATCTGATTCAATGGCTTCATGATATCGAAGCCAGACGATCTTCCATCGGACCTTGTGAGTGCCCTGGCGGCGCTGCGGGCCGAGCGTGAGGCGCGGCTGCGAGCCGAGGCGGTGGCTGCCAGTGCGCGGGCGGAGCTGTCGGACAACGAGGCGCTGATCGCGCATCTCGAGCTGCGGATCGAGAAGCTCAAACGCGAACTGTACGGGCAGCGCTCCGAGCGCACGGCACGGCTGCTCGAGCAGCTGGAGTTGGAGCTCGAAGAACTCGTCACCACGGCGAGCGAGGATGAGCTTGCCGCGCAGGCCGCAGCGGCGAAGACGCAGAACGTCCGCCCCTTCATGCGCAAGCGGCCGGTGCGCAAGCCATGGCCGGATGACATCGAACGCGAGCGCGTCGTCATTGAGGCTCCAACGACCTGCGCCTGCTGCGGTGGATCGCGGCTGGCGAAGATCGGTGAGGATGTGACCAAGACGCTGGAGGAGATCCCGCGCCGCTTCAAGCTGATCGAGACGGTACGCGAGAAGTTCACCTGCCGCGATTGCGAGAAGATCAGCCAGCCGCCCGCGCCGTTCCATGCCACGCCGCGCGGCTTCATCGGCCCACAATTGCTGGCGACGATCGTGTTCGACAAGTTCGGCATGCATATCCCGCTCAACCGCCAGAGTGCGCGCTTCAAGTGCGAGGGGATCGACCTGCCGTTGTCGACGCTGGCCGACCAGGTCGGCCACGTGACCTTCGCCGTCATGCCGCTCTTCCACTTGATCGAACGCCATGTGCTCGCGGCCGAGCGCCTTCATGGCGATGACACCACCATCCGTGTCCTGGCGAAGGGCAAGTGCACGACCGGGCGGATCTGGACTTATGTGCGGGATGACCGGCCCTTCGCCGGGCCTGCGCCGCCGGCGGCGGTCTATTACGCCTCGAGCGACCGACGAGGCGAGCATCCCCAGAAGCATCTGGCCGCCTTCGCCGGTATCCTGCAAGCCGATTGCTACAACGGCTTCGAGCCGCTGTTCGACCCGCGGAAGAAGGTGCTGCCGATTACGCCGGCGTTTTGCTTTGCCCATGCGCGGCGGGGCTTCTTCGAGCTGGCTGACATCGAGAAAAATGCTCGGGAAGGTAAGAAGGGCAAACCGGTCTCTCCGATCGCGCTGGAGGCGGTCAGACGCCTCGATGCGTTGTTCGAGATCGAGCGCGCCATCAACGGCCGCGGCGCCGACGAGCGGCGCGCCGTGCGCCAGGAAAAGAGCAAGCCGCTTCTCGAGGACATGCACGTCTGGTTGCTGCGTGAGCGCGAAAACCTCTCGCGCTCTTCCGAGGTCCTGAAACCGATCAACTACATGCTCAGGCGCTGGGACGACTTCGCCCGCTTCCTCGACGATGGCAGGATCTGCTTGACCAACAATTGTGCTGAGCGCGCATTGAGAGGCATCGCATTGGGAAGGCGCAACTGGACCTTCGCCGGCAGCCAGCGTGGCGCCGACCGTGCCGCCATCATGCTGACGATGATCACGACCTGTCGCCTCAACGACGTCGATCCCAAGGCCTGGCTCGCCGACGTCCTCGCCCGTATCGCCGATCTTCCCGCTTCGCACCTGCACGAACTGCTGCCCTGGGAATGGAAGCTCCTGCGCCAAGCCGACAAGCCCGCCGATCAGCAGGCTGCCTGACCTTCTCGCAACGCCATCATAGAGCTCGCCGTGCCCGCGCGCATGCGTCAATCAGGCGGTCTTCGTCGTATGCGTACAATGAACCTGCACGATCTGCCGGATGGCTAAGCTTTGCATGTAGGCGGCATGGAAGTTGGCCGAACTAATGTGCGATGCTGTACCTGCTACACGGCCGACCGCGGTAACCGGCGAGCCAGACGGGCCCAGCACAGAAAGCGAGCCCACTGCCCCGTCGCGCTCAACCAAGGCGGTCGCGACAGTCTGACCATCCGGCATATCGAGCATGAAAGCGACCGCTCCACTGTGCGGAAAATAGACGTCGCGGAGCTCTTCGTCCGAACGCACCAGGACCGTGTCTGCACCAAACGAGATCCGCTGCAAATGGGGTGTAAGCAATCCGCGATCAGGCGACGGCAGTGCCGCTAAAACTCTGTTCTGAACGCTGGCCCAGCGCCACGAAAGTGTCCTTAATGAGCTTTCATTAGCGTGTGCCGATATTGATAATCGCGCAAGCATCGCTAAGATGAACGCTAGCTAATTTCACGAGTTCCTTTCGCCAGTTGATGAATCTACGCTCTTTCCTTTGGAAGGCGCCTTTATGGCTGCCACCGAATTGGCGTGCAACCGGAGAATACTCGAAATACTTCCGGCATGGTCGTAAACCGAACTGACGACCAACGGTCAGCGGAATAGCTATCCAAAAAGATGGTTCTACAGACCCGAGCTTCCGGGCATCGACTCAGCAAGGACGTCTTTTGGGGGTATCGCAGTGAGTAATCGGCTTTGCAGCAGCTTGGCTGTTCTGCGCCATACGGCGCTCAAACTCATTCAACAGCTTATCCAATTAGAAAGCCTCCGAGAAAGAGTCCTCAGGGCCGAGGCGCGAGGCGCCGGACATAGACGGAGATCAGTTTCGTTCTCGCGTGGACGGAAATCCCGGTCAGGGGCGGGCTGCCGCACGCGGGCTCGATGGTAACAGACCGTGAGAGCCGCAACCGACGCCGGTTGCCGTCGTTTTGTTGGCAATTCGAGCAGTGATCGAGTTCAAGAATCGAGGCGCGCGCCAACGATTTTTGGCAATCTCCGACATCATAATCGTTTAGGCACCTCCCCCCGCTGGCGAGCGTGTGAGCGCTGACCTCGTGGCTCGGGGAAAGCAGTCCAGCGCGGCTAATAGCCAGATTAATTTAAATTATATATTGAATTTAAATAGTAATCTGATTATATGGAACGGCTCGACGTCTCGGATTAGGCAGGAATGCAGGAATAGAGGCACGACATTCATGTGGCTGATCGGTGCAGAAGCGCCGCGGCGGGGACAATCTGGCATTGCCACCGATGATCTCGGATCAACTGCGGGATTTTTGGTTCAATTGCCCAAACCCCGCGACAAGGCGCGGCTTGCGTCGCATTCCCTTTGGCATGTAACCGCCGGGGCGCGAACTAAGCCGGTATGGTTTGCAGCGGCCATGCTGACGGCAACGTGGGTATCGACAACCAATGGTTACGCGGAATGGCAGGACCTTCAGCTAAGTTCGCCAACGCTACGGCCCAACGCTGCGATGGCAGACTTCGATCGGACGACAAGGGAAGGCCAGCCGCGTCCGGCACAGATCACGCAACCCGTCAACACAACCGCCGTGCAACTTGCACAAGCAAAAACCGGCGATACGGAGGAGTTGCGGCAAGCACTCGCCCAGGAACAGCGGAAGGTGCAGACGCTGGCGCGCGACCTTCGAACGTCTCGGCAGGAGATGGACTCCGTCCTGGGACTACTACAGCATGTACGCGAGCAATGGCTCAGCATTACGGAAGCAGCCGGGAATGAATCGGAAAGGCTGCAAAAATCGCTACATGAGGAGCGCGCACGCGGGCAGCGGCTGGAGCAGGAACTGGTCCAGACGCGACACGACCTCGAACTGCAAGCGGCGCTGACAGCCGGCAACGACAGTGGCGAGCTGAAGCAGGCAGCAAAGCGCGACTTGCAGGAGCTGCAAAAGGTTGCGCAGCAGGAGCGAGATCGAGCGAGCCGGTCGGAGCAGACTCTGACAGTCGCCCGCCGCGAGCTCGAGACTCAGTCGGCACTGGTTACGAAGACCAGCGCCGAAGCGATCAGCGCGAAAGAGGCAGCGGAGACCGCGCTTGTGGAGCTGCAGAAGACCTTCCAGCAGGAGCGCAACCGTGCCAAGCGGCTGGAAGAGGATCTTGCAACAATGCAATACGAGCTCGAGAACCGATCCTTGCAGATCGCCAAGGCGAACGAGGAAATGGCACAAATCCGGCGAACCGCAGAAAACAGCGTCGCTAAATTGAGGTTATCACTTGAGGAGGAACACGAAAGAGCCGAAGGGCTGGCGCAGGAGTTCTCGCTGACGCGCACCAAATTATTCGCGCACGAAGCTCAAGCAGCGGCGAACGACGATGGAGCCATAGAGATGCAAGAACTGCTTCGGCAAGAACGCGATCGATCCGGCCGACTTGAGCAAGAACTTGCGACAGCACACCGGATTCTTGAGACGAGTGCCACGGCAGGCAAATCAAGCGAAGAAGCTGCGGGAATGCCCCCGCCGTGGGGCCCGCCGTGGGCCAGACTGCTTGGCTTGTCGCTGCAGCCGTTTCAGCAGTCGCTGCGAGACGTTGCGGCGACGCCAAACAAGGCGAAGGCCCCCTCTCCCAGTCTTAGCGTCGTCACGGCCGGCGAAGTCGGCCGCGTACCACCTATTGAAACGCAGACGACCGGTTCGGTTCAACCCGCGGCTGTCCCCAGCACCGCCAAACTCGAGCATGAACACACACCGGAGCTTATCTGGTTGACGGCCCGCGCAACCGGACTGCTTGGGCAGGGCGACATCGGTGCGGCACGAGCTGTGCTGGAGCGCGCTGCCGAGCTGGGTAGTGCTCAGGCGCATTTCGCACTTGCCGAAACGTATGACCCTAACGTCCTTGCGAGATGGGGCGCCTATGGAACGCGCAGCGACGCGACCAAGGCTCGTGAACTCTACGCCAAAGCTGAAGCCAAAGGAATCAGGGAGGCAAAGGAGCGGGTCGACGCACTTGGTCAATAGCAGCATCGTCGCGCAGGGACGAGATATCCTCATGCGCTGACATCCACTATCGGGCCGACCTGCCTCAACATCTCCAGGCGAAACTTGCGGCGGACCGGATTTGAGTTCGACAGGGAGTTCGTCAATGAACGGGGTAGTTGAAGTGCGCGCATTGTTTCTTGCCATCATGCTGGCCCCACTGCTCCACATCACGGAGCCTTGCCCCGCGATCGCCCAGACCCAGAACTCTCGAACGCTCCAGACGCAACCGGCCCGAAACGCGGCCGAGCGAGCAAGGCCAGAAACTACGGCGATGAACGCCTGGACAGTCGGACTTGCCGGAGGTCTCTTGGAAGGAGCTCCCATTCGGCTCGCCGCCGAAATGGCGCGGGTGGTCGATGATGGAAACAACCTCCATGTCTTGCCCATCGTGACACGCGGCGCAACGGAAAACGTCAATTCGCTGCTCTATTTGCGAGGGATCGATGCGGCAGTCATCAATTCCGACGCGCTCGAAGAGTACAAGAGCCAGGTCCCGGATATCCAGCAGCGGATTGCCTATGTGCTCAACCTGTTTCCATCCGAACTGCACATCTTCGTTCGACCGGAAATTCAGACTTTAAGCGATCTCGCCGGAAAGAAGGTCAACTTCAACACCCAGGGCACCGCCGCAGCCTATTCAGGCCCGCTGATATTCAGTCGGCTTGGCCTCGAGGTCGAAAAGACCTTCATTCCCCATCAAGTCGCACTCGAGCAGATGCGCAGGGGCGAGATGGCGGCCGTCGTTTTCATTACGTCAAAGCCCGTGGATGCCTTTGTGCGTGGCCGTTGGGAGTCCGGATTCAAGTTCCTGGCGACCCCGTATGAGAGCAAGTTCGAGGATTATTATCTGCCATCTTCGCTCCAGGCAATTGATTACCCCAACCTGATCAAGCAAGGCGAACACGTGGCGACCATTGCTGTTCCAACTGTCCTCGTTGCCTTCAACTGGCCGGTGAAGTCAAACCGCTTTCAGCGGGTCGCACGTTTCGTCGATCGCCTATTTTCGCGGATGGAAAAGCTGCAGGAGCCAGGCTTTGATCCCAAGTGGAAATCGATCAACTTGGCCGCGACGGTGCCTGGCCTTACGCGCTTTCCCGCAGCGCAGGCCTGGCTCGATCGGCCGCGTTCGACTCAGGCATCGCAATGACGTCAGTAGTGGTCGCTCTCGCAACCACGCTCGCGATCACAAACGGTGCTGTGTTGGCGCAAGGCGCAGAGGATCCCATGGTGCAACTTCGCGCGTGCTCTCTGATGGACCGTGCGGAACGCCAGGAATGCCTGGACCGATTGTCCCGCACGATGGTCCCTCGAGACGGCCCCCAGGCTGAAGGAGAGAACTGGATCACTAGCGAAACCACATCGCCCGTGGACTATTCACCGATAGTCAACGCAACCACATCATCCCGGGACGGCCCCGGCCCCACGATGAAGCTTTCGATCCGGTGCCGCGGCGGGCGGACCGACCTCTCGGTGGAAGGATCCGGCATCTCAGGCCGCGGTGACTATGCGATTTCTCTGCGTATCAACGATGGACCACCTCTTCCGGTATCGGCAATCACAGTGGCCTCCGGGACCGGTGTAGCTGTCGGAGGCGACGTCGTTCAGCTGCTGCAATCCCTTCCGGACAAAGGCAAACTAGCCGTGCATCTTTCAAGCAGGACTGGGAATGGCACCGATGCAGTGTTCGCTCTCGGCGGCCTCGAGAGCGTGCGCACAAAAATGAGCACAGCATGCAAGTGGCCCCGCGCGATTGCAAAACCGAAGACCTAATGTGAAGCCAATTTGATCGGAGACGCAGAATGAGCCTGTTTCAGCAGTTTGTCAGAGCAACAGCAGCGATAATCATTTCGCTTCTGGTCGGGCTGTCTAGCGCCGCGGCCGAGGAACCCGGCGCGCCGCCGGCACAGACAATCTCGCCCGCCGCGATGCCAAAGCACAGGTCAGCAATAAAGCAGACAAAGTCATTGGTGAGCGCTGTGACACAAAAGCGATCTGCGCTGGCTCTCATGACGCCGCCGTCGTCTACCAACAAGGAGCACCGCCTGATCCTTCAGGTCAACACTAATGATCCGGCTGCGATGAACCTTGCCTTGAACAACGCAACCAACGTCGCGCAGTATTACAAGGAGCTCAACCAAAAAGCAAAAATCGAGGTTGTCACTTTCGGTCCCGGCTTGCACATGCTCCGCAACGACACCTCGCCGGTGAAAGCTCGAATCGAGGAAATGGCTCTGAGCGCGCCGGAGGTATCGTTCAAGGCCTGCGGAAACACCCAAGAGAAAATGCAGAAGGCCGAGAACAAGGACATACCGATCCTTCCGCAGGCGCAAGTCGTGAAGTCTGGCGTCGTGCGGGTGATGGAGTTGCAGGAGCAGGGATGGACCTACGTCAAACCATGAAAGCTCGGGGATCCGCGGCGGCAGCAGCAGACAGAGAACGCTCCCGGGTGAGTCCACGCTTGGGTCGGCTTACGGTAGAAGAAACTCACCAATGTTGTTACCTGAACCAGCGGACCTCAGCTAAGGCGCGACGAATACCTCCGCATTCAGCGCCTCCTACCAATCGAAAATATGAGCTTCCATTGCAGGTCCACTCAACGCTCGCGCGGCTGGCGGAGTTCGACCCTGCTCCAGCGCACCGGGCTGATCGAGAGCCTAGTGTCGGAGAATGGGGAGAAGCCGTTTGCGGTGCTGACGCGTAACATTATCAACGCGGAAATGAAGGCGCGCACGTCGTCTCAGGCGGACAACCTACCTGTCGGCGCTGCGTGCCACGATCCGGTCGCGTAACATTCCCGGGCACTTTCCAAAAAAAAGCGTAATGATTTCACGCCAACGTGGATTTATGATGCGCTCGGAGGGACGTTCAGCCCTATTCTGGCAAGCCGGCCTCGCGCCACGCATTGGCAAAGGCTAAGAATACCTCTGGATTCACTCCCACAGTCACGGAAAAACGACGGATGCTGAAGCTCGGCTCGAGCTTCAGCACAGACTAAGCGGCAGTCCTCGCATCTTGGTCGCGCCCCGAACAAATCAGCGCCACCGCGAGATACGCGTACGGAACGCTGAAGCTAGGACTCAACTCGACCGCGCGCCGTGCCGCCTCACACGCTTCCGCGTACTGCTTGAGATGGAAGTTGGCACCGGCGAGGGCCTGATACGACAGATGGTTCAGGGAATCGAACGGACTGAGCTTCAATGCATGCCGAGCACGTTCGATGGCGAGCTCGCTCTTTCCGGTCCACGCCAGCGCGACGGCGCTTGTGCACAGGGCGACAAAATTTAAATTGCTGATTGCCAACGCGCGGTCGAATAGATCGAACGCCGTCACGTCATGTTCCTCGAACCAAATCACGAACGCCGAGATCGCAAGCGTCGTTGCATCGTCACCGCCGCCTGAGAGAGCTCCATGGGCGTGGTGGATCGCAGACCGGCGATCTTCCTCTTTGAGGCCTCCGCGACCAACTCGAATGTGGGAACGCCAGGCCAAAGCAGCGTGGGCAAAAGAATAATCCGGCTCAAGCTGGAGCGCTTTCTGCAGCAGCGGGATCGCTGGCGCGGAGCCTTCCGGCATCAATTTGTAGATGAACGGCAGCGCCTGAAGCACCAGGTCATAGGCATCCAGGCTGTCCGGCCGTTTGCGTTTTATGCGCTCGATCTCGATTTTTCTCAAGCCCGGTTCGATCGCGCGATCACGCTCGTTGGGATCTCATCTTGCACTGCAAAGATGTCGCCCAACAACCAGTCATAGCGCTCGGCCCAGACTTGCACGCCGCGATGTGCATCGATCAGCTGGGCCCCAATGCGGACGCGTTCGCCGGATTTGCGCACACCGCTCCGGAGCACGTAGCGAACGCCAAGGCCATGCCCCAGTTGTCTTACATCGACCGCTTTGCTCTTGTACACGAAGCTCGAATTGCGCGCGATGACGAATAGCCATTTGATGCGCGAAAGCCCGGTGATGATGTCGTCGACCATGCCGTCTGCAAAATACTCTTGCTCCGGATCGCTTGTCATATTCTGAAACGGCAAGACGGCAATGGATGGACGATCGGGAAGTGCTCGCGGGTCCGCCTGGCTCGCCGGCATCTCCACAGGCGACGGTTGCGCACCGGCGAGCGGTAGCCGGGCCAGGTGCCGTGAAGAGGTGGACTGGCCGGTCTCTTGCTTCGCCCAAGGCATCCGTCGCCGACAAACGGTGCCTATGTCGATGCTCTCAAGAAAGCCAATCCCGGCATGCGACCGAACTTCTTTTCGGTCAGCGGCTACGATGGAATGCACCTCATCTATGAGGTGCTCAAGAAGACCAATGGCGCGACCGACGGCGACGTGCTCATCGGCGCCATGAAAGGCATGAAATGGGAGAGCCCGCGCGGGCCGATATCGATCGATCCGGAGACGCGGGACATCGTCCAGAATATTTATGTCAGCAAAGTCGAGAGGGTCGACGGCGAACTCTATAATGTCGAGTTCGCTACCTTCGAGGCCGTCAAGGACCCTGTGAAAGCCGCGAAAGAGTGAACTATTCACGGCACCGGACGGCGCTAAAAATTAGCTGGCGATGATCGATCGCTTGACCTTGATGAACCTTCCAGCGCATTTCGAACCCAATAAGTGACATAGCGGCACCACCTGAAAGTGACTTCGCCCACAAAACACCCTCCGCACCTGCGAACCGGTCGGAGGGTTCCCCGGCTTGCACCAAACATCCGACCGACGGTGGCTGTTGCAGACGTTCCTCTGGCCGTCCCAGATCCTATCTTCAATCGAAAACACGCGACCAGCTCCGCGCCCCGATAGGCGCGCCTCCTGCCGGACCTTTCAAAAAGCGCGACGCCGCTGGTGCATAGGCAACATCGCAGTTCGCCGTTCGTGGAGTAGAGGACCGCTCCGCGATGTACTGGCGAGGAACATGCGCCGGCTCCGGGGCTAGCCGCGCGGGGTACCATCAATCATCGAGAAATAGAGAAAAATGCCAAGCCAGAGCGCAACGACCAAGCTGAGCAGCTCGGATGCGTTCACGAGATTCGGGATTAGAGCGATCGTCCCTGCCGACGCTCCGTGGTGTTCACACTACGGCGTTGCGTAGTCCCAAACATCAGGCGGCAGCTTGTCCTTGAGCGATGCATACATGGCGTCGCGGAACAGTTTCACCGCCGGATACGGTCGAAGGGCAATCGTGCGCTCCACTATCAGTCCCTGCTCGTTGTCCACGATGACCTCCAAGCTCTCGATCTTGTGGCCGTCCATGGTCCCCTCCCATCGCAAGAAGGTGGTACGCCCATCGAGCTTGAACTCGGCCGTATAGGCACCAGAACCACGCGTCGAGCTCGACTGGGCGAATATCGCCGCGATGACTTCACGCCCCTCGATCGGCCGTACCAGGATCGGGCTCTTGAATACGATGTTTTCGGCAAGGAGCGCGCTCACCTGGGCGGGTGTAGCGTTACCAGATTCCCGTAGTTTGCGTAAGGGATGCATTGTGACTCCTCCCATTGTGTGAAGGCGAGAAGGGCGTCGCCGACGCACCGACGTGCGGTTGATATAGCCGTAGACGTACGCGATGACAAAAAAAAGGACGTGGCGTTGATGCGGCGGATTCTGACGGTCTGCGTGACCGTTGTTGCCACCGTAAGGCGATTCTACACAGCCGCCTCGCGGGCAACAAGTCGGTTCGACGCAAAGCCTCATTTCGGCTTCAGCAAGGATGCCTGAACGCCGCTGCGAAATGCTTCATCGTCGGCCTACATGGGCGCTGCACGGAAATCATGTGTTTCCCGTCACTCGCAAAGCCGCTTAGCGGGTATTATTGCAGAATATGGGCGTGGCATATCGAGCCAGAGCGCGATGGAGAGCGCCGGCATTGCTGCTGCAAAAGTCTTTAGCGCGAAGACGAGGGCAGCATGTCGAACCCAGAATGGTGCAGAGTGATTTATGACGGCCTCCTGGCATCCGGCTCAACCGCTATGTTCTACCGCCAAGCAATGATGCGCGGTCGCCAACTCCACCCCTGTGTGGCGCGTGAGGGGCCCGACCGGGTTGGTCGTGGGTGGGACCGGGCATGTTGCCGAGACAAGGGGCCGACTTGACATCGCGGACCGCCAGTGTCCCGGCGTGACCGTCGAGATCGTCAAGCGGTTATTGGTGGACATTGATCTAACTCCGGTTCTTGTTCATCTGCTGTCGCATCGCAACAACTGTGAGAGCGTTCTGAATCGAGGGGCCTCGTCGTCGACGACTGGGTTTTGGAGTCGGCTTGAACGGCCATGCCTCAACGTCTCCGGTGCAGGGTTCCCTTGCATTCTTTTATATGACGCTGGTCATGTATATGGGCGCGCCACTCTATCCACGCTCCTCAGCCTTATCTTTGCGCCAGCTCAGGAATGTCAGTGCCCAGCCCACTGTTACAACCAGATTGACCGCAAGCAACGCAGGATCGCCATACAGCGAGTAAAGCACGAACAACGCCGCGATGATGAAGCCGCGCACAAACAGAGTCACCAGATAAACGCTAGACGCTTTATTGATGATCATCCCAGACGCGATAATCCCTAGCGAAAAAAGAAGTACCCCGAACATACGAAGGCCGAGGTCATCGTAGGCATGGTTGGTGAGCAACAAATTCATCGTCGTTTGCGGAACGAACATCAGCGCCACGCCAACCGGAAGCGTGTAGCCGACGAGGTAATACAAACTGAGCCGCGTCCTCGGTAATTCATGGCGTTTGGCGGACGTGTGGTCCCCAATGGTGGTGGATATTGCATTCATGGCCTTTCTCCTTTGGCTTGATCACGCGGGCTGCCCCGCTGGCAGGAGAGATGGAGAGGAAAGTCCGCCCCGCCACCTCATGAATTTTGGAAACAATCCTTCCGAAGTCTGAAGGGCCCCCGACGCTTTGGAGTCAGATCGACGCATCGTGGTAGCCAAGGTCCTGCCCAATCAAGCGAGATAGCCGGAAACGCCGTCCCACAGTAACTTCAATGCCGTCACGACCAGCAAGCCATAGCAGACTCGATAAATCTGACGCTGGTCCAGCGCGCCGTGAAACCGCCAACCCAGCCATACGCCCGCGGGAATGGCGAGCAGGCAAATCGCCATCAATGTCCAGACATCGGCGGTGGGTTTCACCAGCAGCAGCCACGGTACCGCCTTGGTCGCGTTGCCGACGGTGAAGAACAGACTGGTTGTTCCCGCGTAGATTTCCTTGCTGAGGCCGAGCGGCAGCAGATACATCGCAAGCGGCGGTCCGCCCGAATGCGCCACCATGGTGGTGATCCCCGATGCGAGGCCAGCGGTGATTGCCTTCGGCGTCGAACGCGGACGGATCATCGCCTCCGCACCTGCAACAAGCCACAGGCTGACAAAGATCAGGGTCGTCGCCGCCATCACAATCGAGATGGCTCGATGATCGAGGAAGCGGAACAAGAGATAGCCGATGCCGATGCCGGTCACGAGCCCCGGCAGGAGCCGCACAAGGTCCGGCTTCGACCACGTTGAGGGCTTCCAGTACAGCAGCGCGAACAGATCCATCGCGATGAACAAGGGCGCGAGCAGACCGCCGGCGGTGACCGGGTCCATCACGATCGACAACAACGGAATGCCGACGATGGAGAATCCACCACCGAAAGCTCCCTTCATGAAGCAGATCAGGAGAACGCCGGCAAAGGCGACCAGGATCGTGGAAACGGTCAGGTCCATGGGGGCCATCATCACATCCTCCCTTGGTCGGGAAGAGTGATGAAACCGTGGACCGCCGCTTCGATCTCAAAACGCGCGATGCCAATGTCCCGCAGTGCGCGGTCGTCGAGCCCGCGAAGGGTTGCAATGGCGGTGCGACGGACGAAATGGCGTGCGATCCAGTCGCAACAGGCGCTGAAAATCCGAGCGAATGGGTTCGCCCGCTTCGTGACCTCAGGCCGAACGATCGTTGCAAGGGTTGCAGACATCCTCGTCTCCAATGGTTGCTCCGGGGCAATGCGAGGCCGTCGGCGCAAGCGCTTGTCGCGCCGGCCGTGGCTCATTGACCTCAGAAATCTTCGTATCTTCCGGTACAATCTAGTTGATGTTGATGTAATGAACCGAGGCAATTCTCGGTGCAATCAAAACATTGAACTCGGTGCAATATATGTCGAAGTCCGAATATCTGAAGCTTGCTGACGCTATCGCCGCTGAGATAGCTGGCGGCACCCTCAAGCCGGGCGACCGCCTGCCGCCCCAACGCAATTCTGCCTACGAGCGCAAGATCGCGGTCTCGACGGCGGGTCGCGTCTACGCCGAGCTATTGCGCCGCGGGCTCGTCGTGGGCGAAGTAGGTAGGGACATCTTTATCTCGAGCGATGCCAGGCGCGGAGCGGCAGCGCCAAGCGAGCCGCGCGGCATCCGGATCGACCTTGAGTTCAATTACCCGATGCTTCCCGATCAGACCGCGCTCATCGCAAAGAGCCTGGACGGTCTGGAGAAACTTGCGGCGCTCGATGCCGCATTGAGGCAGGGGACCAGCGTCGGAACATCGGCGGTCCGAAACGTTGCAACCGCGTACCTATCGCAGGGAGCATGGTCCCCTGCCCCCGAACAACTCGTGTTCACCGGCAACGGACGGCAAAGCATTGCGGCCGCGCTCGCGGCAGTCGTTCCTACCGGCGGCCGCTGCGGCGTGGAGGCTTTGACCTACCCCTTTATCAAGGGGATCGCCGCCCGGCTGGGTATTTTGCTGGTGCCTCTGGCGATGGACGAAGGCGGCGTACGGCCTGACTCGGTGCAAAAGGCGCACCGTGAGGCCCATCTCTCGGCCATCTACATTCAGCCGGCTATCCACAATCCGTTGGGTATGACGATGACCTCGGCACGCCGGGCCGATCTCCTGCGCGTGGTCGAAAAGCTCAACCTTCCGATCATCGAGGACAACGTCTACGGCTTCCTCGACAATGAGCCGCCGCTTGCCGCGCTGGCGCCGGAGACTTGCATTGTCATCGACAGTCTCTCCAAGAAGGTCGCACCGGGCCTGACGCTGGGCTTCATCGTGCCGCCGCAGCGGCTACGTGAAAGCATGACGGCCTCGGTGCGTTCGGGCGGGTGGACCGCATCAGGATTTGCGTTTGCGGCTGCGCAGCGGATGATGGGCGACGGCACCATTGCCGAGCTTACAAGACTGAAGCGGCGCGCGTCAGAAGCTGGCAATCGATCGTCTTTCGAGCTTCGAAATCCAGACTAACGAAAAATGCTACCATCTCTGGCTGACGCTGCCGGCGCATTGGCGCTCGTAGACTTTCGTCGCGGCCGCAGCCAGACGCGACATTGCGTTGACACCCTCGACCACATTCGCCGTCTCGCCCGGCCATGCGCCGAACGCCGTGAGACTGGCGTTGGCGGCTCCGACGATGGATCAGCTCGATACCGGCCTGCGCACATTGGCCGCGATGCTGGACGCCAGGGAGGAGGATTTCGATTCGACGGAATGAGCGTCGCTGTCGCAATGCTTGTTCCGTATCCAACCGACTGACCGATCTAAGGTCCTTGTCTCCGGCGGACATCGTCCCTACGCAATGCCCGCACTACAACGCTGGTTCGCGGGCTATTTCAGCCTGACCGAAATCTCCTCCGTCTGGGCTTTCCGCAATTTGGAAGGGCTCTTTCCGATTTGAGCGCCTGTTGACGCACGGTCCTCGCCCCATCTCCCCATCGAGACGCCGCCAGAGCGCGGCACATTACAGGAGGCGAACATGGGCGAAGTTGTCCGATTTGTTTCAAAGGCCGAGCGCGAGCGACTCCACCTGATTCGAGAAGCCCGCGCGATGTACGACAGCGTTTTCCCGTCATCTCAATCGATCAACGCGCAGCGCGACAAGACGACAATAGCTCAGGTGGTCAACGGACCCGATGTGCGGCGCGGCGACGACGCCCCGCGTTGATCGACGCATCGCTATCTCTGCAGCCGCTGCACATTCAGTCGCAGCCCAAAGGAGACTACCATGTCAATCCGCAACATGCTTATCGCAACCGCATTCGCTTTTGTTTCTGTGACGACTGCCCATGCTGATGGCCTGCGTCCGATTGAGGCCAAGAGCATCGAGCTTGGAGGGATATCGGGCATCGCCTATTACACGGCCGAGCATGATGGATTTCATGTCGTCACGACTCTTGCGGACGGTAAGGCGGGAACGCCGATCCGCGTCGTGTCTGTTCTTGCGCCCGGTCAGCGCGTGGTCCTTTCGACGCCGCAGGCGGGCGCGCTCGAAATCAGTCGGGAGGGCGACAGCGTGCTCGTCCGCAAGGCGAACGCAATTTCGAACTGAATTTCGAGGTCAACCGGTGTCTTCGTTAGAAGGCATGAATTAAAGGAGCGACGCGCATGTCCACGATTCACCTCCATCTGACGACCACTGCAACGCCCGAGCAGTACATTGCCGGGCTCACCGACTTCGGGCCTGGACGCTCGAGGCTCTTTGGCAACAGCGCCGACGCGTACCTCAAGGTGCATCACAAAGGCCCCTCGCAGGCCGACGTCACGGAAGGCTCGAACGGCATCTGGGAACGCCTGCACTATGACTGGTCCAGCCTCGACCGCGTTGTCCTCACGACGATCGACTCCAATGTGCGGGGAGACGCATCAGGCCACACCTACACCTTCACGCGTCGGCCCGATGGTGCGACCGACATTGACGTCGCTGTCGTGCGCGACGGCAAGAATTTCAAGGGACGCCTGCTCGGCTTCGTACTAGGCACCATTGGCCGGCGCGTATTAGAGAGCGCGTTTGAACAATCGGTAAGGGCAATCGAGGCTCGAAGCAGTTCTTCGGTCAAGCGCGTTCGGCCTGGCGATCAGGCGTCTTTAGCCCCGCGAGGACCCGCTTTAGCCGTGGCGCCGCGAAATCAAGAAAGGCGCGCACCTTGATCGGCAGAAACCGATCGGCTGTGTACACCAGGTTGACCGGCAATGTGGACGGTTGGAACTCGTCCAGCAGAGTTATTAAAGCCCCGCACCTCAGTGCCGCGTGGAAGTGGTGTGCGAGGGCGATCGTAATTCCGATGCCCGAACATGCCGCGTCACAGGCGGCCTCGGCGTTACTGACAATAAGTCGCGGATGCATTGGCACGGCGACGGGCGTCTTGCCGACCACCAATGTCCAAACATCGGGCGACGCAATAGCCGGATAGCTGATGCAGTCGTGGCCGGCCAGATCATCTGGCGTGCGCGGTGTTCCGCGAGCTGCGAGGTAAGCAGGACTAGCGCAAACCACAGGCCGTGTCGTCCCCACCCTCACCGCAATCAGGTTGCTGTCCGGTAGCGTGCCAATGCGCAAGCCAACGTCGACCTGCTCTTGAAACAGGCTCAGCACAACATCAGTCAGGATCAAGTTGGTTTTGATATCAGGGTAGGTCTTGAGAAAGTCCGCCAGGATGGGGATGAGGTGAGTACGCCCAAGGCTAACCGGCGCCGTCACCGTCAGCTCGCCGGTTGGCGCGGTATATTCGCCAGACGCCATACGCTCGGCCTCGGTTACGTCCGCGAGGATGCGTTTGCAGGCAGCCAGATAGGAGCTGCCTGCATCAGTGAGCGCTAGCTGACGGCTCGACCGGTTAAACAGCTTGATCCGCAGATGCGACTCAAGCTCCGAGACCTTGCGGCTGACTGTTGTGAGCGGCGTCTTCATTTGACGAGCCGCAGCCGAAAGGCTGCCTGCCTCCACCACAGCCAGGAAGGTCGACATGGCTTCCAGACGATCCATTGAGCCCTCTTCCAAAGTCCGGAAGGAAAGGTCTCAACTTTGCCATGTCGCTGCAAATTTCGGAAGACCATTTCAGGGCCTTCCTAAATAAGCCGCTGAATTTGGACGGCGAATGGCTTGATGGACGTTGCGGGCGACGGGAATGCGCCCCGGCAGGCTGGATGAACCTGGCGACCTTTTCGGTCCCGCGGGGTTTCACTTGCCGCAAGCCCAGCCATCACGCCGACACGGTCAATCTCAGGACGGTTTGGGCTTATCTTGCGCTTGCCTTCAAATCGCGCGACCGGGATCTGCGCCCCGACGATGCCTCGCAAATGCGCGGCGATGAAATCGACCGGGGCGTCAGCAACGACGGTTGCGAGCGACGTTTTGTGCGCGGCAGCGCACGGGCTGTCAGCGTCAGCAACAGCCGGCATCATCGACGTTGCTTCAAAACGATCCATGTCAGTTTCCGTTTTTTGGAAGGATACATCTCGATTCTGTCAGATAGCGAATAACTGAGCAGAGTCTATCTCGAGCGTCGACAACGTAGTCGCTTAACGCACGGGAGACGGACGTGAACACGACCGAAACGAAGGGCATTGCACTCATTACCGGCGCATCGAGTGGTATCGGAGCGGTCTACGCCGACCGGCTGGCAAAGCGCGGCCACGACCTCATTCTGGTTGCTCGCAACATGGATCGGCTTGCATCGCTGGCGCGTCGTCTCACGAGCGACACCGGCCGGAAAGTGGAGACGGTCCAAGCCGATCTCACCTCTCCGGCAGACCTGCGGCGCGTCGAGGACATCTTGCGGACCAATGCCGGGATTTCCCTGCTGGTCAATAACGCCGGCTTTGGTGCCACTAAGCCGCTACTTGCCTCCGATGTCGACCAGATGGAGGAGATGATCCGACTTAATGTCACCGCGCCGACCCGCCTGACCTATGCCGCGGTCCCTGGATTCGTCAGCCGCCGCCGCGGCACGATCATCAACATTTCGTCGGTCGTAGCGATCGCGCCGGAGCGATTGAACGGCGTCTACGGTGGCACCAAGGCATTCGTGCTGGCGCTCAATCATTCTCTCGTCCACGAACTCGCTGACAAGGGCATTCGCGCTCAAGCGGTCCTTCCCGGCGCCACGCGACCGAATTTTGGGACATTGCCGGCAAGCCGGTTCACCAACTGCCCGCGGAGATCGTGATGTCGGCTGACGACATGGTCGACGCTGCTTTGGCAGGCCTCGATCTCGGCGAGACCGTGACCATTCCCTCGCTGCCCAAGCAGGCGGAATGGGATCGCTATGAGGTGGCTCGCCGCATCATGAACGGCAAGCTTTCGAGGGCAATCGCGGCGCCCCGGTACAACGTGCGCCAACACAAGCGCCTGAGCATGTAACCGGCACTTGCCGCGTATTCGTACCAAATATTGTGACTGAAATCAGGGAGAGTGTCATGAATACCAACATCACCACCGAGGTAATCGACCAGGATCGCCGCGAATTTTTAAGTGCAGCTGCCATGGGCATCGTCCTCGCCGGTACCGCAAGCCTGCTGCCGTCGCCCTTGGCTGCCGCGCCCGCCGACGCCATCCGTCCCTTCCAAGTCAATGTGCCGGAGGAGCAGCTTGCCGATCTGCGCCGGCGCGTGTTGGCGACGCGATGGCCGGATCGGGAGACGGTCAGCGATGCGTCACAAGGGGTCCAGCTCGCGACGATAGAAAGGCTCGCGCGCTATTGGGCGACAGAATACGATTGGCGCAAGGTCGAGGCGCGGCTCAACGCCCTGCCGCAATTCATCACCGAGATCGACGGCCTTGATATTCATTTCATTCACGTTCGCTCGAAGCATCAAGACGCACTGCCGCTCATTGTCACGCATGGCTGGCCGGGCTCGATCATCGAGCAACTGAAGATCATCGAACCGTTGACCAATCCCACCGCTCACGGCGGTAGCGCCTCCGACGCCTTCCACGTCGTGATTCCGTCGTTGCCCGGCCATGGCTTCTCGGGCAAGCCGCAGGCGCCTGGCTGGACTCCCGTCACCATCGCCCGTGCTTGGGCGACGCTGATGCAGCGCCTCGGTTACGCGAAGTATGTCGCACAGGGCGGCGACTGGGGGAACGCTGTGTCGGAGGTAATGGCCCTGCAGCGGCCGGCAGGACTGCTTGGCATCCACACCAACATGGCAGCCACGGTTCCGGCCAACATCTCAAAGGCGCTTGCGTATCACGAGACGCCGCCCACCGATCTCACCACGGAGGAACGCAAAGCGTGGGATCAACTGGCCGATTTCTACGGAAAGGGGCTTGCGTACGCCCTGGAGATGTCAAACCGCCCGCAAACCCTGTACGGCATCGCGGATTCGCCGGTTGGGCTCGCCGCGTGGATGATCGATCACGACATCCGCAGCTATAAGCTCATCGCGCGCGTCTTCGACGGAGAAACTGAGGGCCTCCCGCGTGATGACATCCTCGACAACGTCACGCTCTATTGGCTGACGAACACCGCGGTCTCATCGGCGCGCCTCTATTGGGACACCACGCAAATCTCGACCGGAGGAGGCTTCTTCGATGTCCGGGGCGTCAAGATCCCTGTCGCGGTAAGCGCTTTTCCCGATGAAATCTATCAGGCCCCGCGGAGCTGGGCAGAGCGCGCCTATCCGAACCTGATCCATTACAACAAGCTCGAAAAGGGCGGCCACTTTGCGGCGTGGGAACAGCCGCAGGTCTTCTCGGCCGAACTGCGGACTGCATTCAGGCCGCTGCGGCAAACCCAATAGAGCAACTGCCGGCGCAGGCACTGCCAGCGCCGGCTTTTGATACCGCGCATAGTCGAACAGCCGAGGGTTGAACATGAGCACGATCCAAGAGCAGAGCGGAGCTGCAACTAAGACTTCGCAAGCACGGAACACCGATTTGAAGCTTGAGGCCGTCGTCATCCCGGTGTCGGACGTCGATCGCGCAAAGTCTATCTACAGCGGCCTCGGCTGGAGGCTCGACGCAGACTTTGTCGTCGGCGAGTCGTTTCGCGTCGTGCAGTTCACGCCTCCCGGCTCGCCGGCCTCGATCCACTTCGGCAAGGGACTGACGTCCGCCGCACCCGGCGCAGCACAGAATCTCTATCTGATCGTCTCCGACATCGAGGCCGCACGCGCCGAACTCGTCGAACGCGGTGCCAAGGTAAGCGATGTGTTCCACCGCGCCGGCCCAGGACAGCCGCCCGTCAGCGGACAAGATCCCGCGCGGCGCAGTTACGTCTCGTTCGCCTCGTTCAGTGACCCAGACGGTAACACCTGGCTGCTTCAGGAGGTGACCGCGCGATTGCCGGGACGCGTGGACGCGAAAGAAACGATATTCTCCTCGCCGGCTGCGCTTGTCGGTGCGCTTCGCCGTGCCGCGGCCGCGCATGGCGAGCATGAGAAACGGATCGGTGCGCATGATGCAAACTGGCCGGACTGGTACGCCGAATACATGGCGGCCGAGCAGTCCGGTCGTGAGCTGCCGGAATAGGCCTCGTCACAAACCGACATCAAAAGAAATAATTCATGCACAAATGGCCGTGCCGTTCAGCCAATCAACAGAATGACAATCATCATGTTACCCGTCAGTGTATCCGACAGGCTTCTTGCCAACGCGTTGCAATATGGCGGCAAACAGGGCGAGGCACGTCATCTTCTGAACCTCATGCTGGATTCTTATGTGGCCCCGAACGATCAGCGACACACCGCCCAGTTTCACTACGACCAACGCGTCTTGGCACGCACGATGTTGGCGCGAACGCTCTGGATGCAGGGCGAACTGGCTGCGGCCGCCCGGGAAGCGCAGCAGAGCTTCGCCGAGGCGGGCACGGGCCATCAGCTATCGCTACTCTATCCGTTGGGATGGGCGCTGTTTCCGCTTGCTCTGCTGAGCGGAGAGTTTGCTGCCGCCGAGCGGTCCCTCAGGATGCTCACCGACCTTGCGGCACGATACAACACCGCGTTCTGGAAGATGCTCGGCCGCTGTCTTGAAGCCAAATTGCTGATCGCGCGCGGCGACTACAAGACGGGCAATGCGGGGTTGGGCATCGCGCTTGAAGAGTGCGAGCGCATCGGTTGGACCGTGTGCTTTCCTGAATTTCTGGGAACGCTCGCCGAAAGCTCGGCCGGACTGGGCCATCTCGGTCCTGCGCTCGCCACAATCGATCGGGCCATCGCGCGCGCCATCGACGGCGGCAAATGCTGGTACTTGCCGGAACTTCATCGCGTCAGGGGTGAATTGCTCGTCCTCGATGCCGGACATGACGACAACGGTGCATGCGCCGAGGCGTGCCTGCTCCAGGCCCTGCAGGTCTCACGAACTCAGCGGGCGCTATTCTGGGAGTTGCGTGCGGCCGTTAGCCTGGCTCGCCTGAAGGCGAAACAGGGGGACTGCGATCGCGCCCGAACAATCCTCGAACCGATCTTTGCTCGTTTTACGGACAGGCACGAGACATCAGACCTTCGCGCTGCCGCCTCGATACTCAAAGCGGTTCGCTCGACGCTCGTCTAGGAAGCGCGTTAGACCACCCAATAATTTGTGGTCTAAAAGCTGAAGAAGGCGCATCGAAAGATTGGTCGACTTCTATGCTCCGGACGTATCATCGCAGCAGCTTGATGAAACCGGCCAACTCCCGCTTCTCAAGCGCCTCCGACCACGCTTTCTTCGTCAATCATTGCCAGAAAGATAGTCAGGACCCGTGTGGCTATTCGCTTATTGTTTGGTGCTTTTTTGCATGCCAACGACCATTCGATCCCGCCGCCATCAAACAGGTGATCTGAAACCATCGAGCCTGCTCGCCTGGATCAAAGTACGAGCCCGCCGATTTCTACGCTGGGCTACGCCACTACCCTCTCGTGAGGAGGCCGTGAGGAGACGGTGGTTTTCGTAGGGCGTTGGTTCAGATAACGATGCGACGACCGCAAGAGCAAGCACTGCACCAAGACGCGCGGGATCAAACAGGGAAGATTACGCGGCTCGCAGTGAGTAACAATGTGGGAGTACAAATCGCGAAAACATTTTTTGCATCAATGACTTATGCCCTTGGTGCGCTCGGAGGGACTCGAACCCCCACGTCTTTCAACACTGCCACCTCAAGGCAGCGCGTCTACCAATTCCGCCACGAGCGCTTTGGGGATACCGGCTTGAGGCTTGAGGCCTGCCGGATCAACGGCGCCGATCTAACAAATCCGTCAAAGGGGTACAAGCCTGCAAAGGCCCCGAATTCCACAAGCTTGGGAAGAAAGTTTCGCCCCTCCCGGCGGCCCTACCGGCTGCCGGGCGTGCGCGGCAGCATCTGCTTGACCTCGACCGCGATCCGGTTGCGGTCGACCAGCACGACGCCGGAGGCGACCGGCAGGTTGTTGGCCAAAACCTTGACCTCGTCGGCCTCGGTTGCATCCAGCTCGATGATGGCGCCGCGGGAAAGACGTAATACTTGATGGATCGGCATGGTGGTCGTCCCGAGGACGACCATGAGATCCACGGTGACTTTATCGAGAGTGGGCACTTCAGCACCGCCGCAACAAGGGACTCTGCATTTGCGCCTGCGATCATCACCACGTTATGGTTAGTCAATGGTTAATTCGCCTCAATATCCCCGCCAACACCTCGATTTGACGTCATTTTCCGCTTCCGCCGGCGAGCCCGTGGAGTGGCGGATTTCGGACGCCCCGGTGCCCTACCCCGAGGCCGTGGCCGCCATGGAGACCCGCGTCGCGGCGATTGCGGCCGGTGAAGCCCCGGAGCTGGTCTGGCTGCTCGAACACCCCCCGCTCTACACCTCCGGCACCTCGGGCAAGGCATCGGACCTGCTCGATGCCCGATTCCCGACTTTTGCCAGCGGGCGCGGCGGACAGCTCACCTATCACGGCCCCGGCCAGCGGGTGGCCTACGTCATGCTCGACCTCAAGCGCCGCCGGCCGGACGTCCGGGCCTATGTCGCGAGCCTCGAGGAATTGATCCTGCGCACGCTCGCCGCCTTCAACGTCCACGGCGAGCGGCGCGAGGACCGGGTCGGCGTCTGGGTCAGGAGGTCCGACAAGGGCCCCGACCACGAGGACAAGATCGCGGCCATCGGCGTCCGGCTGAAGCGCTGGGTCTCGTTCCACGGCATCGCCATCAATGTCGAGCCGGAGCTTGCGCATTTCGCAGGCATCGTGCCCTGCGGCGTCGCCGACCCCCGCTACGGCGTCACCTCGCTGGTCGACCTCGGCCAGCTCGTGACCATGGCCGATGTCGACATCGCGCTCCGGCAGGCCTTTGAGGAGCTGTTCGGGCCCACAAAGGCGCTGGTGCCGGAGGCGGCTGCCTAGGCGCATCCGTTTCGGAGACCCAAGCGCGCTTGTTCTCCGCCGGCGCGGAATCCGCTATGCTTGATTCCGGTGTCGCCCACGCCTCCCCCCTCCGCCGGGAAGTACAGATCATGCCGGGCGAATTGATCTTTGGGCCGCCTGTTCGAGCGCCAGGCATAAGGAGGGATTGCGATCATGCTCGCAATGGGAGGTTCTCACGATGAGATTGTATGCGCCCATCTATCATTTGAAACGCAAAGCGAAGCGCCTGTCCCGCGAGGAAGGCATTCCGCTCCACGATGCGCTTGACCGCGTCGCTGCGGCTGAAGGGTTCAGCGCCTGGAGCATCCTCGCAGCGAAAGCCGCTGCGGCGACGCCGGCCAACAGGCTGTTCCCCCAGTTCAGGCCAGGTGACCTGGTACTGGTCGGAGCGCGCCCCGGCCATGGCAAGACCCTGATGAGCCTCGAACTTGCAGTGGAGGCCATGAGGTCGGGCCATCGCGCGGCATTCGTCTCGCTCGAATACACCGAGAGAGACGTTCTGGATCGCTTCCGTGCGATCGGCGTGGACCCGGCGCAATTCCGTGAACTGTTCGACGTCGATTGCTCCGACGCCATCAGCGCCGATTATGTCGTGAAGCAGATGGCCGCGGCTCCCCGCGGCACATTTGTCGTGATCGACTATCTGCAACTGCTCGATCAGAAGCGGGAAAACCCCGATCTGACTGTTCAGGTGCGCGCGCTGAAATCATTCGCACGCGACAAGGGACTGATCGTTGTCTTCATCTCGCAGATCGATCGATCGTATGATCCGTCGATCAAGCCCTGCCCCGACCTCACGGATGTCAGGTTGCCGAACCCGCTTGACCTGAAGCTGTTCGACAAGACGTGTTTCATGAACAAGGCCGAGGTTCAGTTCCGGGCGGCGAGCTGACAATCCCCGCCCCAAACGGCTCAGATCGCGGGCGAATCCGTTCACCCGCGACCTCCGGCATCAAGCCTTCTCCAGCGAAACCTCGAGCTTGCCGGCGATGTACCGCCGCTCCTGGGTCAGGCCGCCAAAACCGTAGGCATCGCCCCTGACCTCATCGATATGCAGATAGGTCTCGGGATGCAGCGGGCCCAAAATCTCGGCCATGCGCTTGAACATCGCGGCGAGATAGGCGGCCTTCTCGTCCTTGGTGTTGGTGCCTTCGCTGACGTGGATATCGATCCAGTAGCTCGCAAGCTTCTGCTCGGCGAGCGACTTTCCGCCTGCGAACCAGTCGCCCGCCTCGACCGGCTTCACGACGATGGCGGTGACCTTGGGATCCTTGTGCAGGATTCTTGCGGTGAGCTCGGACACCGCGCTCGCGATGTCGGCCTTCAGCGAGGCGGATTGGCGGGAGGTGGTGTAGGACACGGTGATCAGGGGCATGTCGTTCTCTTCAATGCCGCGGGCTGTTTGCGCGGCGTCTCAGGAAAGCTAGACCTCCTCCATTTTGGTACCTTATCTACACTGATACCAGTGATAAGCATTAATAATGACATCCATCCTCGACATCACCACCGTCCAGGCCTTCCTGCTGATCGCCGATCTCCAGAGTTTTACGCGCGCTGCCGAGGCGCTTGGCACGACGCAAGCGGCTGTCAGCCTCAAGCTGCAACGGCTGGAGACGCTGCTGGGAAAGCGCCTCGTCGAACGCTCGCCGCGCGCCGTCCGACTCACTGCCGACGGCGCCGGCTTTCTCGATCGCGCCCGTACGCTGATAGAGGCCCATGACCGCGCACTCTCGGGAGAAGCATCTGCCGCGCAGTCGCTCTCGCTCGGCATTTCAGATCACGCCGCGGGTCCGGAGCTGGTGCCGCTGCTCGAACGCCTGCATGCGATGTCCTCACAGCTGACCCTCGCCGTCACCATCGGCTTCTCGCGCGAGATGCAGGGTGCCTATGACGCGGGCCGGTTGGATGCGGTAATCGTCCGGCAGGAAGGCAGCCGGCGCGGCGGAGAAAAACTCGCCGAGGACGAGTTCGGCTGGTTCGCGGCAAGACGTTTCGCCCTGCCGCGCGGCGAGCCGCTGCCGCTTGCGACACTCGCCCCGCCCTGCGGGGTTCGCGCGATTGCCGTGCGCGCACTCGACAAGGCCGGCATCGCCTGGCGCGAGCGTTTTGTCGGCGGTGGCGTCACTGCGGTCGTTGGTGCCGCGCTTGCGGGCCTCGCAGTCGCGCCACTGGCGCGACGGATCGCACCGGCCGGACTGGTCGACATCGGGTCGGCCCACAAGCTGCCGAAGCTCGGCAGCTCGAAGGTCATGTTGCACTCCAAGGTCAGCGACCCCGCAAAACTGGCGGCGTTGCGTGCGGTGGCGGCGACGTTCCGGAGCGTGGCGGCGGCTTGACGGGCCCATTTTCAGAACAGGCCGCTGGGGCGGGCCGGGGCTTGCATACTGATTTGCCTAAAAATATCCCAGAGTGCGGGAACAATCCCCGGGGTGCTTGCGTTTCTCCGGGTCCAGGCAGGGTTCCGGAATCGTGAGAAAATCCAGTCAGCAGAGAGACTTGTTCGAGAGTGAACGCAGTTTCCGGCTGTTGGTCGAAGGGGTGGCGGACTACGCGCTATATATGCTCGACCCTGGCGGGACCATCACGAGCTGGAACATCGGCGGCGAGCGCATCAAGGGCTATTTGCCCGAAGAGATCCTCGGCCAGCATTTTTCCCGCTTCTACACCGAGACCGACCGGGCGAATGGCAAGCCTGCCCGCGCGCTCGGCATCGCACGGGAAAAGGGCCGCTACGAGGAAGAAGGCTGGCGCGTCCGCAAGGACGGCACCTTCTTCTGGGCGAGCGTGGTGATCGATCCGATCTACGAAGACGGAGATTTGGTCGGCTTCGCCAAGATCACGCGCGACATCACTGAGCGCCGCAATGCGCAGCTCAAGCTCGAGGCGATGCAGAAGCAGCTCGCCGAGTCGCAGAAATTCGATGCGCTCGGCCAACTTACCGGCGGCGTCGCCCACGACTTCAATAACCTCTTGATGATCATCAGCGGCAGTCTCCATGTGCTGAAGAGGGGAACCGCCGACGACGCCAAGCTTCAGCGCGCGATCTCCGCGATCGAGACCGCGACCAAGCGCGGCGCCGCATTAACCAACCAACTCCTCACCTTCGCGCGGCGGCAGAGCGTCAATCCGCAGGCGATCGATTTCGCCGACCGCATCACGGGCATCCGCGAGGTGCTCGACGCCGGCATCGGCAGCTCGGTGCGCCTCAGCTTCGACGTCGACCGCGACGTCTGGTCAGTCAAGGCCGATGTCTCCGAGCTCGAAACCGCCCTGCTCAATCTCATCATCAATGCTCGCGATGCCATGCCCGACGGCGGCACGGTGACGATCCGCGCGCGCAACGTCGTGCAGACCGAGCCGCCCCACGCCGGCGAGTTCGTCGGGATCGACGTCGCCGACAACGGGTTCGGCATTCCCACCGACGTGCTCGACAAGATCTTCGAGCCGTTCTTCACGACCAAGCCGATCGGCAAGGGCACCGGCCTGGGGCTCTCACAGGTGCACGGCTTCGCCCATCAGGCCGGCGGTACAGTCAAGGTCGCAAGCGAGCTCGGCAAGGGCACTACCTTCACCATCCTCCTGCCGCGCGGAAAGACCGCGCCATCCCGCGAAACGGCGGAGGCGCCATCGTTCCGTGGCAGCGGCACGGTGCTGCTGGTCGAGGACAATCCGGACGTCGCCGTCGTCAGCATCGGCCTTTTGGAGCAGCTCGGCTATCACGTACGCCGGGTCGCCGATGCCGAAGCGGCATTGCGCGAGATCGAGAAGAACGGCGTCGACTTCGTGTTCTCCGACATCGTGATGCCCGGCAAGATGGACGGGCTCAGCCTCGCCCATCACCTGCGCGAGATCCGGCCCGGCCTGCCGATCCTGCTCGCCACCGGCTACAGTGAAGTCGCCGCTAACGTCCGCGGCGATTTCCAGATCCTGCGAAAACCCTACGAGATCCACGAGCTGAGCGAGGCGATCGCCAAGCTGCCAAGGTGATGGCCGGCTTCTTCACCTCGCCCCGATTGCGGCAGGGCGATCGAATACGACCCGAGAGTTTTGGGCGCTAATGCCTCCACGGCGTCATGGCCGGGCTTGTCCCGGCCATCCACGCCTAGCCACGCGGAACGAAGAACGTGGATGCCCGGGACAAGCCCACGGCTGTCCGGTTCAGGCAAAACGGTTGCAACGAGACGCATCGACTCGTAATGAGCGCAAAATTCATTGATGCGACTCACGATTTTTGCGCTCTCGTTTTAGCCGAGCGACCCGCAGCGGAGTATGCTGAGGTCCGCAATGAAGAAAATTTGCGGTGTTCTCGCGAACAACAAGTATTCGCAGCTATGCCCCGACGCCATTAATTGACTCTAGCGACTCGCTTTTTGACGCCGAAGCCTGAACCGGACAGCCGTGGGACAAGCCCGGGCATGACGACCTCTTGCGAATGTTCATATGCGTTCTCGTCAGCTTTACACCGTCGGCAACACCGAGAATGCTTCCCCTGCCCTGCGCAAATTCAGCTCATCTGCCCCGGCGGTCTCGCTGGTGACGCTGTCGACGCGCGACGACGGCGGGCCGTGGCGGCACAGTGCGACCATGTCGGCGACATGCTTCGGCGCGCCCGCGAACAGCGCCTCGACGCTGCCGTCACGGCGGTTGCGGACCCAGCCTTCGAGGCCGCTCGTAGTGGCCTGATATTCGACCCAGGCCCGATAGCCGACGCCCTGCACGCGGCCGCGGATCATGACCTGGAGGATCGCCCGGCTCACTTCTTCAATCCGAGAAACTCGGCCCTGCGCGCTTTCAAGTCGGCCTCACGCATCACGCGGCTGGTCAAGTCGGGCGATGCGAGGCCCTCGAGCGCCCTCGGCGACGTGCACTCGCGCAGCGCTTTCAGCGTCTCGTAGACGGCCTGCGTTGCGGCCGCGATCGGTGCGTGCCCCTGGAGCGCGATGCGCACGCCATGCCCCGCGAGGTAATCGAGCGCGTTCAATTCGTCCGGCGCGCCACCGAGCACGATCGGGAGGTGCGTTGCCGCTGCGATCGCCTCGAGTTCGGTGCGCGACTTGATGCCGGTGAAGAACAGTGCGTCGATGCCAGTGGCCTCGTAGGCCTGCACGCGGCGGATCGCATCCTCGATCGAGGTGATTGAGGCTGCACCGGTGCGGCCCATGATGACGAGCGAGGGATCGCTGCGGCCGTCGAGCGCCGCCTTCATCTTGCCGACGCCTTCCTCGAGCGAGATCAGTTGCGTCTTCGGCTCGCCAAAGGCGGCCGGCAAGAGCGTGTCCTCGATGGTGAGGCCGGCGGCGCCCGCCGTCTCCAGCTCCTGCACCGTGCGGCGCACGTTGAGCGCGTTGCCATAGCCGTGGTCGGCATCGACCAGCACGGGCAATGTAGCGGCGCGCGACATCCGCCGCATCTGCTCGGCGAACTCGGTCAGCGTGATCAGCGCAATATCGGGATCGCCGAGGACGGCGAGCGAAGCCACCGAGCCGCCGAACATGCCGAGTGGAAAGCCGAGATCCTCGGCGATGCGGATCGAGATAGCGTCGTAGACAGAGCCGGGATGGATGCAGGCTTGCCCCGAGAGGATCGATCGCAGTTTTTCGCGGCGGGAGCGGAAGGCCATGGTGATTTCTCTCTCTGGGGCACGCGGCCGCCCCAACCTCCGTCATTGCGAGCGAAGCGAAGCAATCCAGAAATGCATCCGCGGAGACAGACTGGATTGCTTCGTCGCTAAGGGCTCTCGCAATGACGGTGCTTGCGGACAGATCGCCCGTCCCACTCACATCCTACGCAAACTCCAAAATCAAGGCATCCACCGCAAGCGTCGCGCCTGCGCTGGCATGGATCTTCTTCACCGTGCCGTCCTGCTCGGCGCGGAGCACGTTCTGCATCTTCATGGCTTCGACCACGGCGAGCGTCTCGCCGGCCTTGACCTCCTGCCCTTCGGTCACTGCGATCGAGACCACGAGCCCGGGCATCGGGCAAAGCAGCTTCTTGCCGGTGTCGGCGGCCGTGGTCACCGGCATCAGCCGCGCCGAGGCCGCTTCCGCTTCGGTCCAGACGTAGACCGGCACCTCCACGCCCTGGTGCGCGAGGCGGATGCCGTTGGCGATCGGACGGACCTGCACGGCGACGAACTGGCCATCGATCGTGCCTTGCCAGACCGGATCGCCCGGCTTCCACGGCGATTGCAACAGATGCGCATTACCGGCCTTGCCGCTGGCATCGACGAAGCGCACTACGATCGCCTCGCCCTCGCGCGCGACCTCGAGCAAGATATCCTGGCGATCGAGCCACACCGCGCGGCGCCGCTCGCGCTGCACGATCCGGCCGCCCATCTGCCCCGAGATCTGCCGCTTGCGTTCGCCGAGCACGTGATCGATAGCGGCGCCGACCGCGGCGATCCGCCGCGCGACCTCGCCTTCGGGCACGCGCACAGCAAAGCCCTTGGGAAACTCCTCGGCGATGAAGCCGGTCGAGAGCCGGCCCTCGCGCCAGCGCGGATGATGCATCAGGGCCGACAGGAACGGGATGTTGTGCCTGATGCCCTCGACATAGAAGGAATCCAGCGCGGTCGCCTGCGCCTCGATTGCCGCGGCGCGGGACGGCGCATGCGTGACGAGCTTGGCGATCATCGGATCGTAATAGATCGAGATCTCGCCGCCCTCCTGCACGCCGGTGTCGTTGCGCAGGGTGATGCCGTCCTTGCTCACTTCCGCCGGCGGCCGGTATTTTACCAGACGTCCGATCGAGGGCAGGAAGTTGCGGAAGGGATCTTCGGCATAGAGACGCGACTCCACCGCCCAGCCGGTGAGCGTGACGTCCTTCTGCGCAATGGCGAGCTTCTCGCCTGCGGCAACGCGGATCATCTGCTCGACAAGGTCGATGCCGGTGACGAGTTCGGTGACAGGATGCTCGACCTGGAGACGCGTGTTCATCTCCAGAAAGAAGAAGCTCTTATCCTGGCCGGCGACGAACTCGACGGTGCCGGCGGAATCGTAACTCACGGCCTTGGCCAACGCGACCGCCTGCTCGCCCATCGTGCGGCGGGTGGCTTCGTCGAGCAGCGGCGACGGCGCCTCCTCGATGACCTTCTGGTTGCGGCGCTGGATCGAACATTCACGCTCGCCGAGATAAATCACGTTGCCGTGCTTGTCGCCCAGCACCTGGATTTCGATGTGGCGGGGATCGACGATGAACTTTTCGACGAAGACGCGGTCGTCGCCGAACGAAGCCTTGGCCTCGGCCTTGGCGAGATTGAAGCCTTCGGCGACCTCGCTCCGGGAATGGGCGATGCGCATGCCCTTGCCACCACCGCCGGCGGAGGCCTTGATCATCACGGGATAGCCGATCTCGTCGGAGATCCGCACCGCGTGCTTGTCGTCCTCGATGACGCCGAGATAGCCGGGCACGGTCGAGACTTTTGCTTTCGCCGCGGCCTTCTTGGATTCGATCTTGTCGCCCATCGCCGCGATCGCGCCCGGGTTAGGGCCGATGAAGACGATGCCGGCCGCCTCCAGCGCGCGCGGAAACGCCTCGCGCTCGGACAGGAAGCCGTAACCGGGATGCACGGCCTCAGCGCCCGTCTTGCGGCAGGCGTCCACGATCTTCTCGATCACCAGATAGCTCTCGGCCGCCGCCGGCGGACCGATCAGCACGGCCTCATCGGCCATCTCGACATGAAGGGCGTCGCGGTCGGCCTCGGAATAGACCGCGACCGTCTGAATTCCCATGCGGCGAGCGGTCTTGATGACCCGGCAGGCGATTTCGCCGCGATTGGCGATCAGAATGCGTTTGAACATGCTTTTCTTGAGTCTCGACCTTGGGCGGGACCCTTCCCTGGCCGTTTGGGCCTATGGGACGGGCCGTGTGGCTCCCGTGGTACATCAAAATGGGCGGGAGGCAACGGTCAAAATCCGCGCTCCTGGCGGTACCAGACCGGCCCAGACCCGCCCCTGCGAGACCCGCGAACCTTCTACTGCCCCTTGGCCTTCGACTCGGTCTTGGATTCGGACTCGGACTTGGACTTGGACTCGGACTTGGCCACGTCCCGGACCAGGCCATGAACGAAGCCCAGTTTCGCAACCACCGCGGGCGACAGGATGAAGGGATAGAGGTCGCGCATCCCCATCGCGCGGTTGACGCTGTTCATGGCGAAGGTGAAGGGCAGCCATGCGTCGACGAGCGTCTGGACGTCCCTCGCCTCGTAGGGGTTGAACCGGAGCCGGGTCGACAACTCCCCGTCGCGATCGACCCGCGGCCGCACTTCCATGCCGAACTCGGAGGCCATCTCGAGGGTATCGACGATGTGGAGGTAGTGCGCCCAGGTTTCGGCGAAGTCTTCCCACGGGTGCGTCGTGGCGTAAGCCGAGACGTAGTTCTGTTGCCAGTCCGGCGGCGCGCCTTCGGCATAGTGGCGCTGCAAGGCCTGGCCGTAATCCACCGAATCATCGCCGAACACCACGCGACATTCTTCCAGCTTGCCCCCCTCCCGCACCAGCACCTCCCAGAAATAGTGCCCGACCTCGTGGCGGAAATGCCCGAGCAGCGTGCGGTAGGGCTCGCCCATCTCGAGCCTTCGCCGCTCACGCTCGATGTCGTCGGTCTCGGTGAGCGCGATCGTGATCAGACCGTTGTCATGGCCGGTCATAACCTTCTGCGCGCTGTTCGGATCGTCGGCGAGGAAATTGAAGATCAGGCCATAATCGGAATTCTCCTGCCGGGTCTGGAGTGGCAGCTTCCAGCGGATCAGGGAATAAAAAAGCCGGTGCTTGGCCACCTCCAGCTCACGCCAGCCGGCGAGTTGAGCGGGATCGGACAGGTCCGGCACGATGCCGTTGTGGCGGCAGGCGCGGCAATAGCCGGTGCTATCGCCCACATCCGTCAGCCAATTGCAGGCGTCGTACTCGGCGTTCCGGCACAGCATCCGTCCCTTGCCCTTGTCGGCGAGCGTGGCCCAGGCTTCGCCGTCAGGCTCGAGCGCCGACATCGTTTCCTTTTCCGGGAGGAAGGCGACCCGATGGCCGCAGCGTTCGCAGGCGCGATTCTCGAAATAGAGGATGTTTCCGCAGGCCTGGCAGACAAAGAGCTTCAAGATTTAGCCTCTTCGGAAAGGGAGTCTTATGGACGGGTTTGGCGCCCCGCGAAGACGCGTCCGCCGCCCGATCGTTCCAGTCTCCGGAACAAATTGCCAGACCGGACGTTGGCACAGCGGACTTTTCCCGCGTTCAGGCAGGCCGCGGGTCCCTTCCCGACACTCTCTCCCCTTTGAGCAATGGCCATCAGGCTCCGTCTGTGTGAAGATCGGTCCGGCACGTGCGCACCCGCATGACAACGGCCGACGCCTTGAACGATCCTTTGCCCGAGACCATCGCCGCCGAAAGGCTGCGCCAGCACCTGGAGGAAATCGCGCGCGAGCGCGACAACGCCTATCGCGCGCTCCAGGAGCGCGAGGCCGAGCTGGCACGCATCCAGCGCATCGGCAAGGTCGGCGGCCTCGAGGTGGATTTCCGCGAAGGCTTCAAGAACCGTCGCTCGCCGGAATATCTGCTGCTCCACGGCCTGCCGGCGGAAGCCGCCGACGAGTCGCACGAGGACTGGGTCAATCGCATCCATCCCGAGGACCGGGACGCGACCATCAAGCATTTCTTCGAGGCTCTCGCCGGGACCAGCGAAGACTACACCGCCGAATACCGCATCATCCGTCCCAGCGACGGCGAGACCCGCTGGATCCGCGTCGTCGCCAAGATCGAGCGCGACAGGGATGGCCGCGCCATCCGTCTGGTCGGCGCCCACATCGATATCACCGACCAGATGCTGGTCCGCGAGACGTTGCGCGAGAGCGAAGAGCGCTTTCGGCTGATCGCCGACAGCGCACCGGTGCCGATCTGGGTGACCAAGCTCGACCGCAAGCGCTCCTTCGCCAACCAGGCCTATGTCGACTTCGTCGGCCTGCCCTACGCGGAGGCGATCGATTTTGACTGGCGCAAGGTGCTGCATCCGGACGACCTGCCGCATGTGCTGCAACAATCCGTCCAGGGCGAAGCGTCGCTGAAGCCGTTCGTGCTGGAAGCGCGCTACAAGAACGCCAGCGGCGAATGGCGCTGGCTGCGCTCGGAATCGCAGCCGCGCTGGGACCCGACCGGCAAGCACATCGGCTTCATCGGCGTCGCCCACGACATCACCGCCGCCAAGCAGGCCGAGATCGAGTTGAGACGACTCAACGAGACGCTGGAGGAGCGGATCACCGAGCGCACCGCCGAGCTCGAATCCAACGAGGCGCGGCTGCGCGCGATCCTGGAGACCAGCAACCAGTATCAGGGACTGGTCAATCTCAGGGGCGAGCTGCTTTACGCGAACCGGACCGCGCTCGCCGGCATCCACGCGGAGGCAATTGACGTCATCGGCAGACCGTTCTGGGAGACGCCCTGGTTCACCGCGACCGAGGGCCTTGGCGCGATCGTCCGCGCCGCCTTCGACACCGTGCTCGGCGGCGAAGCGGTGCGGATGGAGATGCGGCTGCGACTTCCCGTCGGAGAACGCGATTTCGAGTTCGGCATGCGTCCCGTGCTCGACCGCCACGGCAACATCACGGGCGCGGTGCCCGAACTGGTCGACATCACCGAGCGCCGCCGGGGCGAGGAAGCACTGCGGCAGTCGCAGAAGATGGAGGCGATCGGCCAGCTCACCGGCGGGGTCGCGCATGACTTCAACAATTTGCTCACCATCATCCGCTCGGCCACCGACTTCCTGCGCCGGCGCGAGCTGCCGGAGGAGCGCCACCGCCGCTATGTCGACGCCATTTCCGACACCGTCGAACGCGCCTCCAAGCTCACCGCGCAGCTGCTCGCCTTTGCACGCCGGCAGCCGCTGAAGCCGCAGATCTTCAACGTCGGCAGCCAGGTCGAGGGCGTGGCGCAACTGGTCCGGCCGCTGGTCGGCGGCCGCATCGAGATCGCGGTGGAGGTCCACGATGCCGACTGCTTCACTGTCGCCGACATTGCGCAATTCGAGACCGCACTGATCAACCTCGCCATCAATGCCCGCGACGCGATGGACGATGAAGGACGACTGACCATCGCGGTGCGGAAAGTTCGGGGCATTCCGAGCCTGCGCGCGCAATCGGCGCGCGGAGGCGACTATGTCGGGATCTCGGTCACTGATACCGGCAGCGGCATCTCGCCGGAGAATATCGACGCCATCTTCGAGCCGTTCTTCACCACCAAAGAGGTCGGCAAAGGCACCGGCCTCGGCCTGAGCCAGGCCTTCGGCTTCGCAAAGCAATCCGAAGGCGACATCGCAGTGACGAGCACGCCCGGCCACGGTGCGAGCTTCACCATCTATCTGCCGCAGGCGCAAAGCCCTGCCGGGGAGAAGGAAGCCGCCGCACTGACCCACGAGGCGGCAACGACCGGGCGCGGCTATCGGGTGCTCGTGGTCGAGGACAATGACGATGTCGGCCAATTCTCGACTGAGCTGCTGGAAGACCTCGGCTATGTCGTCCGCCGCGTCGCCAATGCCAATGCGGCGCTGGCGATTCTCGGCGAGAACGAATTCGCCGTCGATCTCGTCTTCTCCGACGTCATCATGCCCGGCATGAACGGCGTCGAGCTCGCCGGCGTCATCCGTGAGCGGTATCCGGGCCTCCCCGTCGTGCTCACCAGTGGCTACAGCAACGTGCTCGCCGAGAACGCGCATCGCGGCTTCGAGCTGATCCAGAAGCCCTATTCGGTGGAGTCGCTGTCGCGCATCCTGCGCAAGGCGATCACGGAGAAGCTGTCGGTGGTGCGATGAATGCATCCACGTTGTCGTCCCGGCGAAGGCCGGTACCCACGGGATTGTGTTTGGCGAAGAACAACGACGTGCGTGCCTCAAGATAGACTCCGCGATATGGGTCCCGGCCTTCGCCGGGACGACGGCGGAGCGTTTGGTCGCGGCCACCCTGACAATGACGATTCAATGGCAACACCTCAGATAACCGCCCCATGAAACCCGCCCTCTTCTCCGCCTGGCAGACCTGGGCGCTGTTGTCCGCCTGCTTTGCCGCGCTGACCGCGATTTTCGCCAAGGTCGGCGTCGAGAACATCAATCCGGATCTGGCGACCTTCATCCGCACCATCGTGGTGTTGCTCGCCTTCTCGGTGCTGCTGTTCTTCACCGGCCAGTTCGCCGTGCCGTCGGCAGTCTCGTCGAAGACCTGGCTGTTCCTGATCCTGTCGGGGCTTGCGACCGGCGCCTCCTGGCTGTGCTATTTCCGCGCGCTGAAGCTCGGCCCGGCCACGCTGGTCGCGCCGATCGACAAGCTCAGCGTCGTCCTGGTCGCGGTGTTCGCCTTCGCCTTTCTCGGCGAGCGCCCGACTGCACAGGGCTGGGTCGGCATCGCCATGATTGGCGCCGGCGCGGTGCTGCTGGCGGTGAAGTTTTGACGCACTGATCCCGGAGGTAGGCGTTTCCAGACATGCGCTCGCTTCGCTCCCGATTGCTGGCCCTCTGGATCATGCTGGTCGTCTCCGGCGTTGCTACCGGCTATCTCCTGTTCGAGTCGTTTCGGCTGACCGCCAATGCGCGGCTGGCCCGATCCGAGGAACTGGTCGCCCGCGCCTGCCGCGACCTTGCCGATCGCTACCAGTTCTTCGTCGCTGGCTGGCGCGGCGGGCCGGTCGATGATCAGCTCAAGCAGCAACTGATCGCCGTCACACAGTCCGCACTTGCTGGCGCGACCGGTGTCGAGGGTGGCGTCTGGCAGGCAGACGACGGCTCGCTCGCCTATGCATTCCCGACCTATGAGGGCACCGGACCGAAGACCGACCTTCCCGCCGCTGAGTTCAACACCATCCGCGACGTCAACGCCGAAGCGCTGCAGTCCGGGCGTCCGGCATCGACCCGGCAGCCCGGCCGCTCCCAGGTGCTGCTCGTGCACGCCTGCCCGCTGCGCGGCCCGCTGCCGGGCGTCACCGGCTGGACCATGACACGCGCTTTCACGTCGGAAGGCCCGGCCTACAACCAGTTGCTGGCCGGTCTGATCGTGCTCGCACTGACCATCTTTGGCTCGGCAGCCTGGCTCGCACGCGTGCTCTACGTCTGGTCGCGCCATATCACCTTGATCGAGACAGCCCTGGATGACACGCACGAGAGCACCGTCGATCTGCCGAAGCTTGCGCCCACCGGAGCCCCCGAGCTCGACCGGCTGGTCGGCGCGCTCAACAGCACCGGCGAGCGCCTGTCGCTGGAGCGCCGTCGGGCCACCGCGGCCGAACGGCTCGCGGCGCTCGGCCGGATGTCGGCGGGCCTTGCCCACGAAATCCGCAATCCCATCGCCGCGATGCGGTTGAAGGCCGAAAACGCGCTAGCCGTCGCCGATGGCTCGCGCAGCGACGCCGCCCTGAAGGCGATCCTCCAACAAGTCGACCGGCTCGACCTGTTGTTGCGCGATCTCCTGGAGATGACCCAGGCTCGCGAGCCCAAACTCGCGGAGGTCGATCTCGCGGCATTCCTCGCACACACCGTCGAGACGCACCGCGACCTCGCCACCGCCAAAGGCCTCGTCATGACCGTGGGAACCGGACCAGCGTCTCAGCCGTTACCGCAGCTCGATCCATCCCAGATGCAACGGGCCTTGGACAATTTGATCATCAACGCCATTCAGAACACGCCGGCCGGCGGCGCGATCAGCGTCGAGGCCTGCAGGAGGGACGGCATGTTGCTGTTGCGGGTGGCCGACAACGGTCCCGGCGTTGCTGATGAAGTGCGTGAACGTCTGTTCGAACCCTTCGTCACCGGACGCGCCGAGGGCACGGGTCTTGGACTGGCCATCGTCCGCGAAATCGCACGACATCATCACGGCGACGTCCGCCTGGTCCAAGCCGCCAGCGGCACTGTTTTCGAGATCGAAGTGCCATGGCAACCGTCCTGATCGTCGACGACGATGCGGCGCTGCGCGACGCCCTCGCCGAGGCGCTGACCGACCTCGGGCATACGCCCCGCCTTGCCGCCTCCGGCCGTGAGGCCCTCGCCTCGCTCGGCGGCGACGTCGATGCCGTCCTCCTCGACCTGCGCATGCCCGGAGGCATGGATGGAATCGAGGTGCTTCGCCGGATCCGGTCGGGGCGTGACGCACCGCCGGTCGTGGTGCTGACGGCCTTCGCCAGCGCCGCGAACACGATCGAGGCGATGCGGCTCGGCGCGTTCGACCATCTCAGCAAGCCGGTCGGACGCGAGGAATTGAAAGCCCTGCTGCTTCGCCTGCCCGACCGCACGCCTGCGATCGGACATCCAGAATACGACGCCGAGGACACCCTGATCGGGTCGAGCGAGGGCATGCGCCGCGTGCAGAAGGCGATCGGGCTTGCGGCCGACAGCGACGCCATCGTGCTGATCCTCGGCGAGACCGGCACTGGCAAGGAGCTGGTGGCCCGCGCGCTGCACGTCCACGGCAGGCGCAAGGACGGCCCCTTCGTCGCGGTCAATTGCGCGGCCATTCCCGACGAACTGCTCGAGAGCGAGCTGTTCGGCCACGTCAAGGGCTCCTTCACGGGCGCGACCGGCGATCGCGCCGGCGCTTTCCGCGACGCTGCCAACGGCACGCTGTTCCTCGACGAGATTGGCGACATGCCGCTGGCGATGCAGGCCAAGATCCTGCGCGCCCTGCAAGAGCAGATCGTCACGCCGGTCGGCGGCAAGCCGGTGCGCACCAACGCTCGCGTCGTCGCCGCCACCCATCGCGATCTCGCCCAACTGGTCGCGGCACGCGAGTTCCGCGAGGACCTCTATTACCGGCTTAACGTCGTGCCGATTGCGATTCCCGCGCTGCGCGAGCGCGCGGCAGACATCGTTCCGCTCGCCGGGCATTTTCTCGCCCGCGCTGCGGCTTCCAGCGGACGGGACAAGCAGCTCAACGCAGCCGCGACTGACAAGTTGCGGCGCCATGCCTGGCCCGGCAATGTCCGCGAGCTCCGCAACGTGATCGAGCGTGCCTACATCATGACGCGCGCAGACGTCATTGGGCCTGACGACATCGATACCAGCGCGACCGAACTGAAAGCCGACACTGTGCAGCTTGATGCGGACCTCCCGGCTGCCGTCGCGCAGCTCGAGGCGACGATGATTCAGCGCGCGCTGGATGCCTGCGGAGGCAATCGCACCGAGGCGGCGCGACGTCTCAACATCAACCGCCAGCTCCTCTACACGAAGATGCAGCGTTATGGCCTCGCCGAGACGTCAGAAAATCTGACGGGGCGTGTCGGGAAAGACGACGATTGATATCGGCATCGTCGGAATAATCCCTTTCAAATCAACGATCACACGGCTGGCACATCGCTTGCTCAAGTGACCGCAAGCGACAATGTCGCGAAATCGAAAGGAGTTATTCCATGAAGATGACACGCATGCGCGCGCTGTTCTGCGTGCTGCTCGCCACGACGGCAATCGGCGGCTGTGCGGCCGCCTATTCGCAGGCGATGGGTCCGATGTGGGATTCGTCGCAGCTTCCGGAGTCGCGCGGAACCGTCAAGCAATACACGCTGACGCCACGGGGCGACGTCGACGGCGTCATTCTCACCGACGGCACCGAGGTGAAGCTGCCGCCGCATCTCACCGCCCAGACCGTGTTTGCGATCCACCCCGGAGACGCGGTCTCGGTGCGAGGCTTGCGCGCCCGCGCCCTGCCGCTGGTCGACGCTGCGTCGATCACCAACATCGCGACCGGCAGGAGCGTCGTCGACAACGGCCCGCCGGACCGGCGCGACGGAAATGATGATCAGGTCATCAGCGGCAAGATCACGGCGCAGTTGCACGGCAAGCGCGGCGAGGTGAATGGCGTGCTGCTCGACGACGGTACGACGCTCCACCTTCCGCCGCCCGAGGCCGAGCGTATGCAGGACTGGCTGCGCCAGGGCCGGACCGTCTCGGCGCGCGGCGACGTCCTTGATACTGCGCTCGGCAAGGTCGTCGACGTGCGGGCCATCGGCGCCTCACCGGAGCAGATGACCGAGCTGCGCAGCCCGCGTCCGCCCGGACCGAAGGATGGCCCTGACCGTCGCGGCCCGCCGCCTCCTCCTCCCGGCTTCGGTCCGCCCCCGCCCCCGCGTGGCTGACGCTTTCGAACCGAGACGGACAGATAAGGATATCAACATGCATTGGATCGATCCCGACAGCCTGCCGGAAGCCGCAGGCCTCTTTGAGCGCTTCATCCTCAATCCTCACGGCGAGGTGGATGGCTTTGTCATGAAGGACAGGCAGGCCGCCGTTCTGGTGCACACGCCGCCACACATGGATGGCGAGCTCACCCGTCACCTCTCGCCCGGCGACAAGGTCCGCGTGCGCGGCGTGCGTCCGCGCGGCGCAGAGTTGCTCGCCGCGATCGCCGTCACTACGGCGAGCGGGTGGCAGATCATCGATGAAGGTCCGGACCCTGACCGCAAGCATCCGAAGGTGAAGCATGAGCCGATGACCGCCGATGGCACCGTCCAGATGTCGCTGTTCGGACCGAAGGGCGAACTGCGTGGCGCCCTGCTCTCCGACGGCACCGTGCTGCGCATCGGCCCGAAAGAGGCCGAGCAGGTCGCAGCCCTGCTTGCCCCCGGTGCGAAACTCGCCGCGCGTGGCGACGGCATTCAAACCAGCCACGGCCGGGTGATCCATGCGCTGGAGGTCGGCCCCGATCCCGCAAGGCTGAAGCCGGTACGGAAGCCGAAGGACAAGAAGCCGAAGCATGAGGACGATGCCCGCGCGGCCTGAGCCAAGATAAGCGCGAGGAAGGAAGCAACCGCATTTTCCGGAGGACTCTCATGTCCGACAATGGCGATCAACGACGCGCCAGCCGCGCGCTCGATGCGGCCAATTTCTTCCTCGCCGACGTCCGCGACGGACTTGGGCCCTATCTCGCCGTGTATCTCCTCACCGAGCAGCATTGGGATGAGGCGCGCATCGGCCTCGTGATGTCGATCGCGACGGTCGCCGGCGTCGTGGCGCAGACCCCGGCCGGCGCCCTCGTCGATGCCACGCGGGCGAAGCGGACAGTGATGGCGCTCGCGGCTATCGTGGTGACGCTCGCCTCCCTGTCGCTGCCGTTGTTTCCCTCCTTCGGGCCGGTTGCGATCTCGCAAGGACTCGCGCAGGCCGCCGCCGTGATCTTTCCGCCGGCGATCGCCGCCGTGTCGCTCGGCATCTTCGGCCATGCTGCCTTCACCCGGCGGATCGGCCGCAATGAAACTTTCAATCATGCGGGCAACGCGGTCGCCGCGGGCGTAGCTGGTATCTTTGCCCACTGGTTCGGGCCGACCGTCGTCTTCTATCTCCTCGGTGCAATGGCGGTCGCGAGCCTCGTCAGCATTCTCGCGATCCCCGAACACGCCATCGACCACGACCTCGCCCGCGGGCTGCACGATGCCGACACTCGCAGCCAACAGGATCGGCCGTCGGGTCTCGCCGTGCTCCTGACCTGCCGTCCCCTCCTCGTCTTCGCGATCTGCGTCCTGCTGTTCCACCTCTCCAATGCGGCGATGCTGCCGCTGGTTGGCCAAAAGCTCGCGCTCCAGGACAAGAACATGGGCACCAGCCTGATGTCCGCCTGCATCGTCGCCGCGCAGGTGGTGATGGTGCCGTTCGCGATGCTGGTCGGCGCCAGGGCCGACCTCCGGGGCCACAAGCGCTTTTTCCTCGCCGCGCTGCTGATCCTTCCCATCCGCGGCGCGCTCTATACGTTTTCCGACAATCCGTTCTGGCTCGTCGGCGTCCAGCTCCTTGACGGCGTTGGGGCCGGCATTTTCGGCGCCATTTCCCCCGTGATTGTCGCCGACCTCATGCGCAACACCGGCCGCTTCAACGTCGCGCAAGGCGCGGTCATCACCGCCCAGAGCATCGGCGCGGCGCTGTCAACGATGCTGGCGGGCCTTGTCGTGGTCGGCGCCGGCTACAGCGCGGCCTTTCTCACGCTCGGCGCGGTGGCCGCGATCGGCGCCGTTATCTGCCTACTCGCCCTACCCGAGACGCGAACAATCGCCGATGGCGCACCGCGCGCGCAGGGGAAGACAGCGCCGGCGGCTTCGGCTATCGCTGCGGAATAAAGAAACCACATCGAGGACTGAACGTGCCGACCGCACCGCATGACGCCATCTGGGCCTGGAGCATCATCGTAACCGCGACCACAGGCGTTATCGTCCGCCCGTTTCGTCTGCCCGAGGCGGTCTGGGCCGTCGCCGGCGCCGCCACGCTGGTGCTGCTCAGCTTCCTTCCCTGGCGCGATGCCCTTGCCGGCGTCGAGAAGGGCGTCGACGTCTACCTCTTCCTGATCGGTATGATGCTGATCGCCGAGCTGGCGCGGCTCGAAGGCCTGTTCGACTATCTCGCCGCGCTTGCGGTGGAATACGCAGGCGGCTCGCCGCAGCGGCTGTTTCTGCTGATCTATCTCGTCGGCACCGTCGTGACGGTGCTGCTCTCCAACGACGCCACCGCGATCGTGCTGACGCCCGCCGTCTATGCCGCGACGCGCGCGGCCGGTGCCAAGCCGCTGCCTTACCTGTTCGTCTGCGCCTTCATAGCGAACGCGGCGAGCTTCGTATTGCCGATCTCCAATCCCGCCAATCTCGTCGTCTTCGGCGCGCGGATGCCGCAGCTCACCGATTGGCTGCGCCTGTTCGCCCTGCCCTCGGCCGCCTCGATCCTGCTGACCTATGTCGTGTTGCGTCTGACCCAGCGCCGCGCCCTGAAGGAAGAAACGATTGCGCGCAGGGTGCCGCATCCAAAGCTCGGCCGCGGCGGCAAGCTGACGGCTGCGGGCATCGTTGCGATCGGCATCGTGCTGGTCACGGCCTCTGCGCTCGACAAGCCGCTCGGCCTGCCGACTTTCATCTGCGGCCTGGTGACCGCTGCGATCGTCCTGCTGCTGAGCCGGCAATCGCCGCTGCCCGTGCTGCGCGGCGTCTCCTGGAGCGTGCTGCCGCTGGTCGGCGGGCTCTTCGTGATGGTGGAAGCGCTGATCAAGACCGGAGTGATCGGGCAACTCAGCGCACTGCTGCACGAGGCCGTGGCGCAATCCGTCCCGAATGCCGCATGGAGCGTCGGCGTCGCCACCGCAATCGCCACCAACATTGCCAACAATCTACCGGTCGGCCTCGTTGCCGGCTCGATTGCCGCCAGCGATCATTTGCCCGCACCTGTCGTCAGCGCCATCCTGATCGGCGTCGATCTCGGCCCTAACCTGTCGGTGACCGGTTCGCTCGCCACCATCCTGTGGCTGGTCGCGCTCCGCCGCGAAAAAATCGAGGTCGGCGCCTGGCCGTTTCTCAAGCTTGGCATGCTGGTGACGCCACCGGCCCTGATCGCGGCATTGGCTGCCGCGATCAGGTGAGACTTCAGTCGTTATCGTAGCCGTAGACTTCCGGCAGGATGAAGATTGCGGCGAGCAATCCGATCAGCGGGAAGATCGCGACGAACAGCGTGGCGCCGGCCTGTCCGATCGCCGCGAACAGCGACGGGAACAGGAAGATCGCCAGGAACGACGGCAGCTTAACGAACATGTAGGCAAAGCCGCTGGCGGTGCCGCGGTATTTCGGCTTGGCGACCATGGTCGGGATCGTCATGCAGTTCGACGCGTCCCAATAATGGCCCCACAGCATCGCCGCCGCCGCGAACGGCAGCAGGATCTTGTTGTCGCTGTAGAGCGCGAAGGCCGCGACCAGGAGCGACGCCAGCACGATGGAGAACCCAGCGATCGCGATGCCGCGATGGCCGATCTTCGGCGTCAGCAACGGTCCGACCCAGCCGGACACTGCGGCGAGGCAGAACAGTCCCATCGTCACCAGATTGTTGCCGAGCACGCTCGACACGCCGACCATCACGAACAGCACCGGCAAATAGAACGCGAAGGTCGAGAACTCGCTGCCTTGAGCGAAGCAGGCGATCCAGCCGTAGATCGTCGCGCGCCAGCGGATCGGATCCTTCTTGAGATCCGCGATGAAGGCACGCGTGCTGACCTTCGGCACCACCACGTCCTGGTCCGGCAGCATGGCGAGATCGTCGTTGAACATCTCGCGCGCGACCTGCTTGGCCTCGCGGAAGCGTCCCTTCTGCACCAGCCAGACCGCCGTCTCCGGCACGTCATGGCGCATGATCAGGATGATCAGCGCCGGCAACGCGCCGAGGCCGAGCGTCACGCGCCACAGCGTCTCGTGGTTGATATCGAACAGGAGGAAGATCACGATGACGCCGATGGTCAGGACTTCGCCGACCGCGAACATGAACTGCCAGCGGTTGCCCATCACCTCGCGCTCACCCTTGGCCATGGATTCCATGATGTAGGTGTAGCCGGTCGAGATGTCCGAGCCGAGCGGAATGCCGAGCAGGAAGCGGATCACGACGAGCCAGCCGACGCTGGGCACGAAAGCCTGCGCCAGTGCGAGCACGATGAACATCACCATCGTGATCAGGAACATGACGCGGCGACCGATCTTGTCGGAGAGCCAGCCGCCGAGCAGCGCGCCGATCAGGGCACCGCCCTGGGTGCCGGCCGCGGCAAGGCCCAGCATCAGCGGATCGGGATTGTACTGCTCGCGGATGAAGATGAGCACGAAGGCGATCGAATAGAGATCCCAGGCTTCGACCAGGATCGAGGCCATCATCAGCCAGCCGACCTTGTTACCTTTTGGACTGTAATTCGTAATGAGGTAGCGGACCGCGGCTTCGCTCGCGGTCGGTTGTGGCACGGCCATCGTTGACATGCTTGGTCCTCTCTTCAAAACTCTTTACGCGCCGAGTAGCGGCTCGATGCTGCAATCAAGCAGGCGCGGGTCGATTCCCGTCTCCATGCCCGTGAACATCTCACCCATGTAGTCGATCAGTGCATCGCTCGCCTTCACCGCGTCCCCGACGCGGCGATTGGCGACTGCATTGAGAATGGAAAGATGATGGTCGATCGTGCCGGACAAATCAGCCTGCCCTGGCATGAAGCGGTGGTGAATGTAGCCGATGCGGCGGTAGAGCGTGTGCAGCGGCCGCAGCGTATGCACCAGAAAAGGCTCGCCCGCCGCATCCAACACCAACGCGTCGATGCGGCGGTCGATGCTGTTGAATTCGTCGAGGGTCAGGCTGGCGCGGCGCTCGCGCAGGAGACGCTCGATGTGCAGCGCCTGATTGCGATGCGAGAGGCTGGCGCGATCGGCGGCGAGCCGGATCACGAAACGCTCCATGTCGCGGCGCAAGCCGAGCAGCATGCGCTCGCGCGCCAGATCGATTGGCGCGATCTGCAGGCCGTGACGCGGGCGGATGATGATCAGCGTATCGGCGGAGAGACGGTTGACGGCATGATGCACCGGCGTGCGGCCGAATCCGGTAATGTGCTGCAGCTCAAGCATCGTCATGAACTGGCCGGGCTTGAGCTCGCAATGAACGAGGAGCTCCTCGATCCTCTGATAGGCAAGCTCGAAGAAGTTGAGGCGGTTGCGCCGGCTGGGCTTGCCCTCGCCGTCGTATTCCGTTCTCACCACCTCGAGCGCGCGCTTGCGCCGTGCCATGAATTCCTCCCCGTCGGCCTGCGCTCGCGCTGCAGGGCGGCACGTTGTTTGTGATATCCTTAAAACATGTTGTGATATATTACAAGCAGGCGTAAGACTGCCCGCCGAACCCCGCCGCTCCAGCCGGGCGGAATGACAACAACAAGAAGGCGCTACGCGCCTGTGATGGGAGGATTATTGCCGTGAAGATCACGTCGATTGAGACCCTGCGCACCGAGGAATTCTCCAACGTCATCTGGGTGCGCGTCCACACCGATGCGGGCGTGATCGGACTTGGCGAGACCTTCTATGGCGCCGGCGCGGTCGAGGCGCAGATCCACGACACCTTTGCCGGCCGCCTGCTCGGTCGCAATCCCCTGCACATCGAAGCGATCCATCGCGACATGCTGAACCTGCCGATGGCGCAGTCCTCCACCGGCGTCGAATACCGCGCAGCCTCCGCGATCGACATCGCGCTATGGGATCTGTTCGGCAAGGTCTGCAATCAGCCGGTGCACCAGATGCTCGGCGGCCTCTGCCGCGACAAGCAGCGCATCTACAACACCTGCGCCGGCACCAAATATGTCCGCTCGACCAACATCAGCCCCGTGTCGAACTGGAATCTCGGCGCCTCCGAGGGCCCCTACGAGGACCTCGACGGCTTCATGTACCGCGCCGACGCGCTCGCCGAAAGCCTTTTGGAAAGCGGCATCTCCGCAATGAAGATCTGGCCATTCGATCCTGCTGCGCAGGAGAACAAGGGCCTGTTCATCACGGCCGCGCAAATGAAGCAGGCGATCGAGCCGTTCGAGAAGATCCGTAAAGCCGTGGGCGACAAGATGGAGATCATGGTCGAGCTCCATTCACTCTGGAATTTGCCGACCGCCAAACAGATCGCGCGTGCGCTCGAGCCGTACAAGCCGACCTGGTACGAGGACCCGATCCGCATGAACTCGCCGCAGGCGCTCGCGGAATATGCGCGCTCGACCGACGTCTGGGTCTGCGCCAGCGAGACGCTGGGCTCGCGCTTCCCCTACAAGGACATGCTCGACCGCGACGCCATGCATGTGGTGATGGCGGACCTCTGCTGGACCGGCGGGCTCACCGAAGGCCGCAAGATCGCGGCGATGGCCGAGACCTATCACCGTCCCTTTGCGCCGCACGATTGCATCGGCCCGATCGGCTTCGTCGCCGCCATCCACATGTCGTTCAGCCAGCCCAATACGCTGATCCAGGAATCGGTGCGCGCCTTCTACAAGGGCTGGTACAATGAGCTTGTCACCACCATGCCGGTGATCAAGGACGGCTATGTCTTCCCGATGGAAGGTCCCGGCCTTGGCATCGACCTCCTGCCCGCGGTGTTCGACCGCAGCGATCTCACCGTGCGCCGCTCCAACGTCTGAGGATCTTGAGATGAGCACCGCCCTTTTCGACCTTTCCGGCCGTACCGCGCTCGTGACCGGCTCCTCCCGCGGCCTCGGCCGCGCCATTGCCGAGGGCATGGCCAAGGCCGGCGCCAAGCTGATCATCAACGGCGTCGATCCCAAGCGCGTCGAGCAGGCCGTCGCCGAATTTCGCGCGGCCGGCTACCAGGCCGAGGGCGCGGCGTTCAACGTCACCGACGAACCCGCGATCGTCGCTGCCTTCGAGAGTTTCGACAGACAAGGCCTCGCGGTCGACATCATCGTCAACAATGCCGGCATCCAGCACCGCAAGCCGCTGGTGGAATTCACCACCGACGAATGGCGCAAGGTGATCGAGACCAACCTCACCAGCGCCTTCGTCATCGGCCGCGAGGCGGCCAAGCGCATGATCCCACGCAAGCACGGCAAGATCATCAACATTGGCTCGCTCGGCAGCGAGCTCGCACGCCCCACGATCGCGCCCTACACCGCCGCCAAGGGCGGCATCAAGAACCTGACGCGCGCGATGGCGGTGGAATGGGCCCAGCACGGCATCCAGGCCAATGCGATCGGGCCCGGCTACATGCTGACCGACATGAACGAGGCGCTGGTCAACAACACCGACTTCAACAACTGGCTGATGGGCCGCATTCCCTCCAAGCGCTGGGGCAAGCCGGATGAGCTGGTGGGCGCGGCGATCTTCCTCGCCTCGGACGCCTCGACTTATGTCAACGGCCAGATCATCTATGTCGACGGCGGCATGATCGCCGCGATGTGATCAAGAACTAAGGAGCGAGCCCATGCGCGCCGTCGTCATCCACGCACCGAAGGACCTGCGCATCGACGACTATCCGGATGTTGCGCCCGGTCCGGGTGAGGTCCGCGTCAAGATCGCCAATGGCGGCATCTGCGGCTCCGACCTGCACTACTACCATCACGGCGGCTTCGGCGTCGTGCGCATCCAGCAGCCGATGGCGCTGGGACATGAAATCGCCGGCGTCGTCGCGGCCGTCGGCGACGGCGTCACCAACGTGCAGCCCGGCACCCGCGTCGCGGTCAATCCGAGCAAGCCGTGCGGCCAGTGCCTGCATTGTCAGGAAGGCATGCGCAACCAGTGCCTCGACATGCGCTTCCTCGGCAGCGCGATGCGCTTTCCCCATGTGCAGGGTGGCTTCCGTGAATTCCTGGAGGTCGACGCCACGCAGGCCGTGCCGATCGCGGACAGGCTGTCGTTGGCCGAAGCTGCGGTCGCCGAACCGCTCGCTGTATGCCTGCATGCCGGCAAGCAGGCCGGGCCCCTGCTCGGCAAGCGCGTGCTGATCACCGGCTGCGGCCCGATCGGCGCGCTGATGATTCTGGTCTCGCGCTTCGGCGGCGCCGCCGAAATCGTGGTGACCGATGTCGCCGAGGCGCCGCTCGCGGTCGCCAAAAAACTGGGCGCCACTCACGCCATCAATGTCGCGACCGATGCCGCTGCGCTCGATCCCTGGCGCGCCGGCAAGGGCGTGTTCGACACGCTGTTTGAAGCCTCCGGCAACCAGGCTGCGCTGCGGACCGCGCTGGATGTGCTGCGGCCCGGCGCGACCCTCGTGCAGCTCGGCCTCGGCGGCGAGATGACGCTGCCGATCAATTCCATTGTCGCCAAGGAATTGCAGCTCCGCGGCACCTTCCGCTTCGATCCCGAGTTCGAACTCGCAGTGCGGCTGATGGGCGAAGGCCTGATCGACGTCAAGCCGCTGATCACCGCAACCATACCGTTCGAGAACGCGGTCGCTGCCTTCGAGCTCGCCAGCGACCGCGCCCAATCGATGAAGGTGCAGTTGACGTTCTGAGAGCGGTCGCGGCCTCAGGGCTGTGCCACCCCGTCGAGGAGACGATCGCTGACCAACCGGACCGCGCCCCGCTTCCAGGAGTAGTCGGCGCCCATGCGCAACCCGCTGTCGCCGCGTGACATCACAGCGCCGCTCCGGGCATCGCGCAATTGGAATCCGACCGTATATTCAGTGCGGCTGACCCGCCGCACCACACCGACGAGCGATTGATCCGCGCCGAGTTTCCCCGCGATGGCCGCATCGCACCCGCCGCAATCGCGCAACGCGCGGGAGCTCACGACGTCGTCGCGCGCGCCGCTGACGTCGACGATGCGGTAACGGCCGGATTGCCCCAGTGCATCGCGCACGCCGGTCGTCACCTCGTCCAGATAGGACACATCGGCGGCTGCGAGACCGGATACGGGTGCCGCGGTGTTGTCGTCGAGCTCGAAATCGAACACCGCAAGCGCGACCGGCGCCGGTGCGGCGAGCGCCGCCAGGACCTCACGGACGACGAAGGCCTCGGCACGTTCCCACGCCTCGTCGTTGTCGCCACGAAAGGTGTAGAGTTTATCCATCACGACCTTCTTGGCGCCGACGTCGATCACAGCGATCTTGGCCCATTGCACCAGCGTGCTCGTCTTCTGGATGCCGCCGATGACCTTGAACGCCGCCCCCTCCTGCACGGACGGCGCAAGCCGATAGCGCGGGTCGGCGGCGATGTCCCGCCGCAGCGCGACCATGAACGCGGCCAACCGCTTCTCGTGAACGGCGGTCTGGTTGGCAGGCTCGCCCGACGTATCGGTATAGCTGAAGTCGTCGACGGCAACGCCGACGCTGGCATCGGCACCCGCCGGCGCACGAGCCGCCGGGACGAGCAGGAGAAATGCAAGAGAGACAAGAAGGGATCGACGCATGTGCGGCCTCGCGGGTGGGAAAGGCCCTGACGCTAGGCCGGGGTGGCGCGGCCCGCAGCTTCTCGCGTCCCGGCGACGGCCGGGAAAATTTCACGACATTGCCCCGGGATCGTCCGCGGCGCTTTCCGGCGGTTCCGTTCTGCCGTTAAATGCCTGAAGACAAGATCATCCGCCAGGGACGTCCGCCGATGTGGAAGCGCTCGAAGCCCGACCTGAAGCTGCGCCTGACGTTGCGCGTTGGAGCCATTTCCACCCTCTGCTTCGCTGCGATCTCGGCCTACTTCCTGATCGAGGCCGATCGCTCCGTGCACACGCGGATCGACGCGATCGCCGGTCTCGCCGCGCGAACCCTGGAACTGCAACAAAACAAGATTCAGTGGGTGAACCATCCCCGCTCCGAATTTCCGGATCTGGACGGCGTCGCGGCCTCGGTCATGGCGCCGGGCCTTTGTCTGGCGTTTCGCGGAAGCAACGGCGACACCGTCCAGCGCTTCTGCGGCGGCGCATCCGGCGCCACCGGCCATCCGCCGCAAGCCTTCGCCGTGCTCTATCGGAAACTGTTCGATCCCGGCCGGGAGGCCACACATCCCGTGACCGTCCGCGGCGCGACGATCGGCGAGGCCGTCGCCTGGATCGATCCGGCGGTGCAGACAGCCATGGCACGACGCCGGCCGCCTGATCGCGGCGCTTGCAATCGCCCTGCCGTTGTTGTGCGTGCTCGTCTATGCGGCGCTGGCCCGTGCGCTGCGTCCGACTCGGATCATCCGCGAAGGCCTCGAGCGGATCGCCGCCGACGATCTCACGGCACGGCTGCCGCCATTTGAACTCGCGGAACTTTCGGCCATCCGCGACGTCTTCAACCATCTCGCCGAACGTCTCTCCACCGCGCTGGCCGAACGCAGCGAACTCACCCGCCGGCTGATCGTGGTGCAGGACGAGGAGCGGCGGCATCTGGCGCGCGAACTGCACGACGAGTTCGGACAATCTCTTGCTGCCATCCGCGCCCTCGCCGCATCGGCGCACCAGACCGCAGCGGAGGACTGTCCCTCCCTGCTTCCGGAGTGCGACGGCATCTCCCGGACCGCGACCAACATGATGGAGACGCTGCGCGGAGCGCTGTTCAGGTTGCGTCCGCCCGACGTCGACGAACTCGGCCTCGTCGCGAGTCTCGAAGGCCTGGTCGCTGGCTGGAACGGGCGCAGCCGCGGCCAGCCTCGGTTCGAGTGCCGGTTTGACGGCACGTTCGAGAGCCTGCCCGCTGCTGTCGGCGCCGGGCTCTACCGCATCGTGCAGGAGGCGCTCACCAACGCGGCAAAGCATGCCGGCGCCACCCGGGTCACGTTGAAGCTGACCGCGCACGGGGCGGCGCACGAAGATCGCCGGATCGAGCTTTGCATCGCCGATGACGGCAGGCCGGGCGATACGGCCGTGACGACGGGAATGGGCCTGCTCGGCATGCGCGAGCGCGTCGTCGCGCTGGGCGGCCGGCTGAGCTTCGAGACCGGAGCGGATCGCGGCGCGACGCTGCACGTCGTCATTCCCGCATCCGTCCATCCCATCGTCATGGAGCGTGCCGCATGAATGGCACCGACTGCGCCATCATGCTGGTCGACGATCACGCCGTCGTTCGCGAGGGCTATCGCTCGGTGTTGCAGAAGCAGCCCGGCTTGCGCGTCGTAGCCGAGGCCTCCGACGGAGCCGAGGCCTACCGCCTGTTCAAGTCCGCCAAACCTGACCTCGTCATCATGGATCTGAGCATGCCCGGCATCGGCGGGATCGAGGCGATCCGGCGGATCAGGCAGTGGGACAAGGGCGCCAAAATCCTGGTCTTCACCATGCACCAGAACGCGGGCTTTGCCGTGCAGGCGATCCGCGCCGGCGCCAGAGGCTACGTCACCAAGACCAGCCCGCCGGAGACGCTGGTGCGCGCCGTGATGGACGTGCTCGCGGGCAAGATCGCCATCAGTCCCGACATCGACCATGAGCTCGCACTCAGCCGGCTCAGTGGCGAAAGCTCCGCCGCCGACGTGCTCACCGCGCGCGAGTTCGAGGTGCTGCGCCTGTTGCTCGCCGAACGGAACACCGACGAGATCGCCGAAACGCTCCACGTCAGTCCGAAGACGGTCGCCAACCTGCACTCCCTGATCAAGGACAAGCTCGGCGTCGGCTCGGACATCGAACTGGTCCGGCTCGCGCTGCGCCAGGGCCTCCTGACGCAGGCAGATCTGGGCGAGACCTGAGCGCCCGGCTCAGGTCAGATAGCGTGTGACGTAGCCATCCATTGCGTAGAGCGCGCAGAGCGCGAGACTCGACCACACCGCGGCGCTGAAATACAGCGCCATCCAGGTCAGTTCGCCTTTCCAGTGCGCGACGTCGTGCGTGACAACCCAGCGCGTGCTGACGTCATGCAGGCCTTCGAGGAAGCCGAGGAGCCTGTCGCCCTCGGCATGCCCCGCCCGCCAGCGGCTGAGATACATCGGCACGTCGACGGTGACGAGGAAGGCAAGAAAGCAGGCGATCCCGACGATGCCCGCGACCAGCGCCCAGCGCACCGCTCCCTGGAATTCCGGCATCAGCCGGCACAGCGCGATCCCGACCAGGAAGAAGGTCACCGCCCACAGCGAATTCTCGATCGCGTTGTAGAGATAGTTGGTGGTGAGCACCGCGTACCAGGAGAAACACTCCGCGATAATGATCACGGGCACGATGACAAGAGCGATGTTCACCGTGGTCTCCGCACCGGCCATGCTGCCGAGCTGATGCAGGATGATGGCCCATTGCGCGGCGAAACACACTTCGGCCACCGTCGCGACGGAGCGGCCGACGAACACGCTGGAGAGCCAGGTGTCGAACAGGCAGATGCGCTGCACGTCAGCGCGCGGCAGGAACGAGCGGAACGCGCAGCCGAACACATAGCCGGCGCAGAGCAGCAGCATCACGCCCATCCCCGACGACCCACCGAGGCTGCCGGTGACGGGCTGATAGAACTCCCGGTACAGCATGAACCAGACAAGGATATTGACGTTGCTGATCAGCGTCAGCGATCCCCACCACCACGCCAGGGGATTTGACCGCGCCTGCAACATCAACCTCATCGATTGCCCCGCTGTAACTGGACTGACATCCAACGGTAGCAATAGTGTCACAATAAGGCAGTCCGCCGCGACAAAAATTTGCGTGACGGCACTGTCATATTTTGCGAAGACGGTCGGGAGCCTGGGCTCAGTCCCAAGGTCATTCCGGGTTGCCTTCCGGGCGCCCCCGAATGACACGCTCACCTCACTCCCGCCACATACGCGGCGAGCTTGTCCAGCGTCTGATAGCCGTATTCGACGGCACCAAAGCCGATCATGGCATCGCGCTGCGCCGTGCTCGAGGCCAGTTGCCGGAGCGTCAGCACGGTCTTGCCGTTGCTCTGCTCGGCGAACGTGATGGTGAAGCGAAACAGTCCGGGATCGTCATCCTGGTCCGTGCCGTGGTCCATCTCCATCAGATGCGGCCGCTCGATGCGGCGGAAGCGCATGCGGTTCGGATAGACCGTGCCGTCGGGCCCGATCATGTTGAAGCGCCAGACGCCGCCGACCCGCACGTCGATCTCATGGGTCTCGTGAACCCTTTCGGCCCGAACCATTGCGGCAAATGCTTTGGGTCCGACCACGCCTCGAACACCAGCTCGCGCGGCGCGTCGATCACGCGCGACATCACGATCTCGCGGTCGAGCGACCATTGCGACAGAGCGGGGTTGGTGGAACTTGTCATCACTCGGCACCTTTCCGTTTGCTTGTTCGGGACGATCGTTTGCCGGCCGCCCCCTCCTTCTCTTTCTTCAGCTTCAGCACGTAGGCCTCGAACCGGTCGAGCCGCGCCTCCCAGATCGCGCGCTGCTGCTGGAACCAGTCTTCCGCGCCGACCAGCGCGTCCGGGCTAAGACGGCAGGTCCGCACGCGACCGAATTTCTCCGACTGAACAAGCCCGCTCAGCTCCAGCACGTGGATGTGCTTCATGAAGCTCGGCAGCGCCATATCGAAGGGATCGGCGAGCTCGCCGACCGATGCCTCACCGGCACACAGCCGCATCACGATCGCCCGCCGCGTCGGGTCGGCGAGCGCTGCGAAAATCTGGTCGAGCCGGGATAATTGGTTAGCCATTTGGCTAACCATAGAGCCCCCGCGATCCGGCGTCAACAATTGTTAGCTTGCTGGATAAGTATTTTCCTGCGCCGGCGGACGCGGAACTCACAACGCGCAATCGTGAATTGGGACACTAGGTTCTCCCGGCTAAATTAGATCGGGGGCGCATTGCGTCGATCGTCAGAGCACGTGCCGTTTGTCGTCACCTCATCGCACCTCACCAGGCGAGCTCTCGCCCGAGCTGCGCTCGTTCCGCTCGCGATCGGGCTTGCCCGGCCGCGCCGCGCAACTGCGGATTCCGACATGATCGCGCAAATGCGCGACATCGTCGCCGCCGAGCTGGCGCCGACCGCGACACCGGACCAGCCGGGCGGCCTTGCCGCCGCGCTCTATGCCGGTCGCCATGTCGAGTTCTTCAACTACGGCTTTGCCGACGACGCGGCTCGGCGCGCGGTGACGTCGGACACATTGTTCAACCTCGCCTCCTTGCGAAAGCCCTTCGAGGCAACGCTGGTGGCACTCGGCACGCTCCGCGGCGAGCTGCGGCTCGAAGATCCCCTGCCAAAGCATCTGCCGGAGCTCGACGGCGACTATATCCGCCGCGTCACCGTCGGAGAGCTCGTCACGCACACGTCGGGACTGCTGCTACCAACCGACCATCCGCCCTGGCCGAACGACTCGTTCGCGCGAGCGCAGTTCATCGACATGCTCAACGCGTGGAGCCCGCAGGCCGGCGAAGCACCCGGCCGGCAGCGCATCTACTGCCATGCTGGCTATGTGCTGCTTCAGCTCGTGCTCGAGCGTTGTTACGGCACCCCGATCGCAACGCTGTTCGAACAGCGCATCCTCAAGCCGCTCGGCATGACTGCGACTTGCGTGCCCGAACGTGGGCCGGACAACCGCGCTGTCATGGACGAGGCCTGGATGCAGCGCGTCGCGCAAGGCTATTCCGATCAGGGCACGACAATCGGACCGCCCGGCAACCAGCAGAGCTATTTCGATATCCCCGGCACCGGCCAGATGTTTTCCTCCACGCGCGATCTCGTAACGTTCGCGGCGGCCTGCGTCGACGGGCGCTCGGCCGACCCGCATTTGCGCGAGGCGTTGCGGATGACGCAGCACGAAGCCTTCCGCGTCGACGCGAAATTCGGACAAGGCATGGCCTGGGAGACCGTGCACCTGCCCGGTGTCACCGTCGTCGACAAGCCGGGCGGCCTCAACAACGCATCGGGTTACATCGGCCTGGTTCCGGCGCGGCGGATCGGCATCGTGCTATTGGCCAATCGCGGCGAATATCCGCACGAGATCGCGCGCTACAAGATCCTGCCCGCGCTGATGCATCTCGTGTCCTCACACGCAGGCTGACCGCCGAAACAGAAAGCCCCAGCTGAACCGGGGCCTTCCACGCCAGGACGGAACGGGATGGATCAGTACCTGGCGACGACCGGTCCGCCGAACTTGTAGTTCACGCCGACACGCACGATGTTCGATTTAAGATCGACCGAGTGGGTGTAGACGTTGCCCGTGAACGGTGCCCCGCCCGCGAACCCGAGGTTAGTGCTCTTGACCGTGCTGCTGCCGAGATCGACATAGAGATATTCGGCCTTGAGCGACCAGCCGCCGCCAAAGGCGTATTCGCTGCCGACGCCGGCGGTCCATCCGACGCGCGTGTCGCGGATCGCGGCCGATTCCGTCACCGAGAACGTGTCGGTGAAGTTGAAATTGCCCCTCACCTCGGCGATCGCCGCACCGCCCGTCGCATAGATGAGCCAGCTCGGCGTCGCGAGGAATCCGAGGCGGCCGCGGATCGTGGCGAGCCAGTCGGCCGAGACCTGGGAGCTGACGGTGAGGCCGAACGGCGCGCAGCAGGGGTAGAGCGCAGAGCCGGTCGCGCTGCCCTTGAAGCCGAAATAGTTGATGTCGCCTTCGAGGCCGAACACGGCCTAGTTGACCTGCCAGTTGTAGCCGGCGGTGAAGCCGCCGGTCACGCTGGAGCTGCTGACGTGCTGGGCGCCCACCGCATTGACGGCCGGCACGCTGGTGGTAAAAAAGTAGCCGAACGGATCGTAGACGGTCGACGTGTTGGGATTCGAGCTGCCCCATTGCCCGCCAACATTGGCGCCGACGTAGAATCCGGTCCAGTTGTAGGCCGGTGCCATCACGGGCGCCTTCGTATAATGCGCCGCGAGGTCGGCGGCGTGCACGGACGCGGCGCCCAAAACGACCGATGCGACCGCCAGCAAAAACTTCTTCATTCCAGTCTCCTTGCCCCACGCGATTGATCTCGCGCTTTCGAATGCGCGGGCGGAAGGCATCCGGCGCAGATCGGGCATAGGCCGCCGGCCCAATGCCGTCTTGGGCTGCAGCGAAGTTCATAGGGACTGTGACGTAGTGTGAGCCCCGCCATGTGCGGACATGTGACGAGTGTAACCAAAGGGCCACGCATCCGCTTCACGCAGTGGCGCGCAATGCACGCTCGCGTCGCGTGACGACAAGCGCGCGAGGGCGATGAGATGAATCGAATCCGCGCTAGATCAGACCGAGCGCGTCAGCCCGCCGTCGACGCGGATGTTCTGGCCGGTGATGTAGGCCGCGCCGTCGGACGCCAGGAACGAGACCGTCGCCGCGATCTCCTCGACCTTGCCGTAGCGCTTCATCGGCACGCTGTCGCGGCGCACGTCCGTCTGCGGCAGGCTGTCGATCCAGCCCGGCAGCACGTTGTTCATGCGGACGTTCTCGGCGGCATAGGTGTCGGTGAAGATCTTCGTGAAGGCGGCCAGCCCTGCCCGGAACACCGCCGAGGTCGGAAACATCGCGCTCGGCTCGAACGCCCAGGCGGTCGAGATGTTGATGATGGCGCCGGCCTTCTGCGCCTGCATGACCGGCGTCACCAGCCGCGTCGGACGGATCACGTTCAACAGGTATGTATCGAGGCCGGTATGCCACTGCTCGTCGGTGATTTCCGTGATGGCGGCGCGCGGACCGTGGCCGGCGCTGTTGACGAGCACGTCGATGCGCCCCCATTTGGCCATCGCTCCGTCGACAAGGCGCTTCAGATCGTCATTGGACTTGTTCGAGCCGGTGACGCCGAGCCCACCGAGCTCGGCCGCCAGCGCCTCGCCCTTGCCGGAGGACGACAGGATCGCGACTCGAAAACCGTCGGCCGCGAGCCGCCGTGCAGCCCCCGCGCCCATACCGCTGCCGCCGGCGGTGACGAGTGCGACTTTCCCTGCTGCCATGACCGACATCCTTTGCGATGGAGTTGAGGCGAGCCGCAGGCCCGGCCTATCATGAGGCCTTCTACAGCCAGACTTGTTGGCAGGTCCACCGTTGAAGGCATCCGTCATGAGCGACTTGCAGATCCGCAACCTGCGCCCCGAGGAAATCTCCCTCGCCGTCGACTGGGCCGCGGCCGAGGGCTGGAATCCGGGCCTTGCGGATGCCGCCTGCTTCGCGATCCCCGATCCACACGGCTTCTTCGTTGGCGAGATCGACGGCGAGCCGGTCGCGAGCGTGTCCTGCGTCAACTACGATGACCGCTTCGCCTTCCTCGGCTTCTATATCGTGCGGCAAGGCTTTCGCGGCGCCGGCCATGGCCTTCGCATCTGGAACGCCGCGATCGCGCACGCGGGCTCCCGCGTGATCGGGCTCGACGGCGTTGTGGCGCAGCAGGACAATTACAGGAAATCCGGCTTTTCGCTTGCTTACGCCAATATCCGTTATGGCGGCACTATTTCCGCGACGCCTTCCAACCCCGCCGACATCGTCGCGCTCGACAAGATCCCGTTCGCGCTGGCGGAAGCCGATGACGCGACAGTCTTCCCCGCCGCGCGCAGAACCTTCCTGCAAGCCTGGATCAATACGCCCGGCCATCTCGGCCGCGCGCTGCTGCGCGACGGCAAGCTCGCTGGATGGGGCGTGATCCGTCCCTGCCGGATGGGCTGCAAGATCGGCCCGCTGATCGCCGACGACCGCGCGGCGGCGGAAGCGATCGTGCAGGCATTGCTGGCAAGCGCGGGCAGCGGCCAGATCTTCCTCGATGTCCCCGCGGTCAATCGCGAGGCAATCGCACTCGCGGAGTCGCTCGGCCTCGAGCCGGTGTTCAAGACGGCGCGGATGTATACCGGGCCGATCCCGCCACTGCGGATCGACCGAGTCTTCGGCGTGACGAGCTTTGAGCTGGGCTAGCGCCGCCGCTCAGTAGCAGCGCATGATGTTGACGGTGTGCTCGCCGCCGCCGCGGCCGGGCACCGTCACGGACTCCGTGGGACAGCTCGGCACATAGGGACGGTCGGACGGCACGACGTTCGGCGGAAAGCGGTGCGCCCAGTCCCAGGGAACGTCATAAGTATAAGTGTAGCGCACGTCGTTGGAGAGCGGCTGCCCGGCATCGACGAAAGGCTGGCTGTTCATCGCACCGTCGTAGAAAAACCCGCCGCCGCCCGGCCAATACACCCACGAATTGTTCCGCCGGTGGAACCGGGCGCCCGGTGCGATCGGCGAACGTGCTGCGGCCGGCGGCGCGGCAGCGGCCACCACACCATGCGGCGCGGCGCCGCCGGGTCGTGCAAAGCTGTCGTTGGCGGCAAGGAGCAGCGCGGCTGCGCTGAGCGAGGCGAGCAACGCCCCGTGCATCTTATACGTCATGATACGCACCAACTCGTTGGCTACAAAGCAGCTCCCCGAGGCACGCTAGGCCCGCCCGTCGGGACCCGGCAAACATATAATTAATTATTGGTTAAGGCGTAATCTTAACGCGACCTGCGACAAAGGCGCCCGCTCTCCACGGCACGCCGCCGAGCTGAAAATCAGCTGCGCGGCGGCCGCCGGGTGATTAGACGATAAAAGCTGATTAGATTTATCGCGTGGGCCAATGAATGGCCGGCGACAACGCCTTCGACCTCCTCGCCTTCCCTGCAATCGCGAGAGAACACAGCAGCCGCTACCATGATCTCATCGGAACAGATCAATCCGCTTTTCAAAAATTTGATCGTCAGTTGATCCCGAGTTGATCGCGGAATTCGGGAACGCCGCCGCATTGCGGTGGTTGGCTCCGACACCAGCAAGGAGCATCTCAAATGCAGAACAAATCAAAACTTCTGTGCCTCATCGCGGCGTCGCTGATCGCAGGCACGGCCGCCGCCTCGGCGCAAGGCTACGATCGGTTCGGAAACCCAGTGGGGTGGGAACGGAGCGGTCCCCGCCATGAGTCCGTGCCGCCGCGCGCGATGTACTATCCGGGCGCGGCAGGACCCTACGGTGCGCTCAACGGCACCAATCATCCCGCGCCGAGCTCGACGCAGGGCGATGTCGGCCCTGAAGGCAACAACAATGGCACACTGACCGGCGTCTATCGCAGCTGGTAAGCCCCGTTCGCTAAGGGGCCCATCGTCCTCGCGGACGGTGGGTCGTCGCGTGTCAGTGGCCCTGCTGCTTGCGCAACCAATCCAGCATGTCCTGCGGATTTCCGGTGCCTTGCGACACGATCGCGGTGTTTCCACCGCTGCGGCGATAGACCTTGGTGCGGCCGGGCTCCTTGTCGATCTTGACCTCGGCCTGCTGCGGATCACCGCTTTGCCTGATCACCGCCGTCCCGTTTTCGTCCTGGACCACGGTGGTGTGTCCGTCGCCGGTCTCGCCGGCCCCGGCCGGCGTTGCTGAGATCGCGGTCATAAGGCTCATTCCGGATGCGAGCAGAAGGAATTTCATGTCACACCTCATCGTCTCGATCATCGAGCGAATTGGAATATCGCCAGCCAGTTGAAACGTCCGAACTGCCTCACCGTCCCCGTGTTCATATCACCGATCTGGAGCAGGAGGGCATTCGTGGAGTTGCCGATCTGGGTAATATTGGCGGTGTTGCTCACGCCGGACTGGCCAATCAGCGCGTTGGTGGTGCCGCCCACGTGAATCACATCGACATAGTTACGGGTCCCGTTCTGGACAATCGTCGCATCGACCGTTCCGGTACCGCCAATCTGGATCACGCGCTCGATGACGGTCGCACGCATGGCCGGGTGGATCACCTCGATCGACGGCGAAGCGATTGGGCTGGCCCTCGTCTTTTCGATCGCGACCGGCCTCATCTTCGGTTTTTATCCCGCACACAAGGCGTCCAAGCTCAGTCCAATCGAAGCGCTCAAGACGGAGTGAGTACGTGCTGGGGTGGGCATGTCAGCCCAAAGGCCAGGCAGGAGCAAGTCATGAGTCCGGATCCGAATGATTTGATTACACCGACGCCGCGTGAGCGCGAACTGATGATGCTCATCGCGCGCGGAATGCAAAACAAGAACATCGCCTACGAGCTCAAGATCTCGGAGAACACGGTGCGGGCGCATATCGGCAACATCATGCGCAAATACCGCCTCCATAACAGAACTCAGATCGCGATCATCTTCGCGCTGCAAGCAGCGCCGCCGTCGCTACGCCGCGATCTGGCCAATGGCAGAGGCTTTCCCGCAGCGGCGAAGCCCGCGCAGGCGCTTGCACAACATCCGCGGGTACCGGAATGAGGCCTGCCCACGCCCCCTCGTGCAAACCCTCCCCAGCCCTCTTGCATGGCTGCCCGCTCTTGTAACAAAACTGTCATGCAGCAAAACTAAACGATGGCGGGGGCCGCGGTTGGCCGCCGAGCCGCCTCACCGTAGGGAGAGATTTGATGCGCCGTTCACTGGTGTTGCTGTCCGCCGGACTGACAGTGCTGTCCACCGGACTTGCCTCCGCCCAGAACAACACGCCCCGTAACCTGATCCTGTTCATCCCCGACGGGCTGCGCGCGCTGAAGGTCACGCCCGAGACCGCGCCGGCGATGGCCGAGGTCCGCGACAAGGGCGTCAATTTCAAGAACCCACATTCGCTGTTTCCGACCTTCACCATGGCGAACGGCTCGGCGATGTCGACCGGCCACTATCTCGGCGACACCGGCGTGTTCTCCAACACGATCTGGACCAACTACACCTCCGTCCCGGCCGGCGACACCGTGGTCCCCTTCATCGAGAACGACGCCGTGCTCGGCGACATCGACGAGCATTTCAAGGGCGACTATCTCAACGAGGAAACCATCCTGAAGATGGCCCGCGACAAGGGATTCAGCACCGCCGCGCTGGGCAAACATGGTCCGACCTATCAGTTCGACCACACTGACAAGCCCGAAAAGCCGGGCCTGCATTCGGTCGTGTTCGACGATGCCACCGGCGGCAAGAACGGCGTGGCGCTGTCCGAAGAGGTGAAGGCTGCGCTGACCAAAGCCGGCCTCCCCATCGCCACGCCGCCGCGCGGCGACAACAGCAAGGCGGGCGATGCCAAGACGCCCGGCACCACGGTCGCCAACGTCGCACAGCAGGCCTATTTCGCCGACGTCGCCACCAAGGTCGTGCTGCCGATGTTCAAGGCGCGCAACAAGCCGTTCGTGCTGGTGTTCTGGTCGCGCGACCCCGATGGCAGTCAGCACAACACCGGCGACAGCCTCAATCAGATCATGCCCGGCATCAACGGACCGACCTCGATGGCCGGCATCAAGAATGCCGACAACAACCTCGCCCAGCTCCGCAAGGCGCTCGACGAGCTCGGCCTTGCCGCCAACACCAACATCATGGTCCAGGCCGACCACGGCTTCTCGACCATCTCCAAGGAAAGCAAGACCAGCCCCTCGGCCAAGGTCAGCTATGACGACACGCCGAAGGACTTTCTGCCGATGGGCTTCCTGGCGCTCGACCTCGCCAAGGCGCTCGACCTGCCGCTGTTCGATCCCAACGACAAGAACGCCGCCGTCACCGGCAACGCCCATCCCAAGGCCGGCAACGGAGTGCTCGGCAAGGATCCCACCAAGCCCGACCTCGTCATTGCCGCCAATGGCGGCTCGGATCTGGTCTACCTCCCGAACAAGGACAAGAAGCTGGCGGCCAAGACCGTCAAGGCGTTGCTCGAGCAGGACTACGTCTCCGGCCTGTTCGTCGACGATCAGCTCGGCCGTTTCCCCGGCACCCTGCCGCTGTCGAGCATCAATTTGCGCGGCAAGGCGGCGATACCGACGCCGGCGATCGTCGTCAACTTCCGCTCCTATGCCAGCGATTGCGGCGAGGCGCCGACCAATTGCTCGGTGCAGGTGGCCGACACCGTGCTGCGGCAAGGCCAAGGCATGCATGGCAGCTTCAGCCGCGGCGACACCATGAACTTCATGGCCGCGATCGGGCCGGACTTCAAAGCCGGGTTCGTCAACGAGCTGCCGGTCAGCAATGCCGATGTCGGCATGACGGCTGCCCAATTGCTCGGGCTGCGCGGCGCGCAGAATGGCGGCCTGGTCGGCCGGGTGATGTCGGAGGCCCTGCCCAACGGCGTCGTGCCGAAGGCCTACAAGGCCGTGGAGAAGTCAAAGATGTCCGAGAGCGGTCTCCAGACCGTGCTCAACTTCCAGCGCGTCGGCAGCCAGCGCTACTTCGACGCCGCCGGCTTCCCGGGCCGCACGCTCGGGCTCCAGCCGGACGCCGGCAAACAAAAAACGGCGGGGAAATAACCCCGCCGCTTTCTCGCGTCCTCAAGAGAGACGCAGAACTTTTACATGCCCAAAACCTTACATGCCGATGTCGAACACGTTCGGCAATTGGCCCGCCAGAGGCAGCGCGGTGGCGCCCAGGAAGGTCGCCACCATCGCCATCAGGCGACGGTTGTTCTGGCGCTTGCCGCGCATCTGGCCGGCGATCCACTCCAGCATCTCGCTGTTGACCTTGGAGGCATAGGACGGCGCCCAGCTGTCGATGTCGGACTCTGCCGACAGCGCGATGCTGCGCAGCGGCACCTTCAGGCCCGAGGCGCTCGCAGCGTAGTGGGCCACGGCCTTGGCGAGCAGGTCGTCGAACCGGCCGCCGTCGGTACGCTCGGTCGCGGCCTCGTTGATCTCGAACAGTGTCTCGGCTTCGGCGCGGCTGACCGGCTGGTCGTTGACGGCTGTGGCCGTCAGGATGCGCGCGCACCAGGCGGTGTCATCGGCATCGAGGGAGCGGGAAAAGTGCACCCGGCCCTTGGTGGTCGGGCCTTCGCCCGTAATCACGCCGTCGCGCACGATGGTCAGTGCATGAGCCGAGGTATCGCGGCAGGACGGTTCGAGGGACGGCAACTCAACAGGCTTCTCAGCGGACTTGGGCGCAGCGGCAGACATAGTTCACTTCCAGATTTCTTCTGATCGACCAGCATTTTCATGCGGGCGTAAAGGGGTGGTTAATGATTCGATATGGGGATCGCGACTTTTCTTGATGGTTGCCAATTGGTCGCTATCAGGACCATTTCGGTTCCATCAAACGTCGGGCGAGCGTGATGCGGGTCATAAAAGGCTTTATCGGGGCAATCGAGACAGTGTGGCTCCGATGGAGATGTTTCGCCGCACGCGCCCCTGTAACAGAAAGGTGCTAAGAAATCGGCCCTTCACAGAAGGAATTCACATTTTACTTGAAGCAGTTCACTTGAGCGCGATGACACCCTATACTACCCGCGACGGCCAAAGATGAATTCCTAAGTAAATTCAATGCGATGAGGTAGAACCATGACACTCCCGATCGGCACCACCGCCCCCGACTTCGAAGCCGAGACCACCGAAGGGAAGATCAAGTTCCACGACTGGATCGGCAATAGCTGGGCGCTGCTATTCTCGCACCCGAAGGACTTCACGCCGGTTTGTACGACGGAGCTCGGCGCGCTGGCCAAGCTGAAGCCTGAATTCGACAAGCGAGGCGTCAAGCTGATGGGCCTCTCGGTCGATCCGGTCGACCGCCATTCCAAATGGTCGGAGGACATCAAGGAGACCCAAGGTACCGCTCCGAACTATCCGATGATCGGCGACACCGACTTCAACGTCTCCAAGCTCTACGAGATGCTGCCGGCCTCGACCTCGGGCGATCCCCTCACCCGCACGCCGGCCGACAACCAGACCGTCCGCAACGTCTTCATCATCGGGCCGGACAAGAAGATCAAGCTGGTGCTGGTCTATCCAATGACCACGGGCCGGAACTTCCAGGAGATCCTGCGCGTCATCGACTCGCTCCAGCTCACCGCCAAGCATCGCGTCGCGACGCCGGCCGACTGGTCGCAGGGCGAGGACGTCATCATCGCCGGCTCGGTCTCCAACGACGAGGCCAAAACGATCTATCCGCAGGGCTGGAAGGAGCCGAAGCCCTACATTCGCATCGTGCCGCAGCCGAAGTGACGCTGGGCGGTTGCGCCAGGCAACCGCGCCCAAACATCCCGGGACGGTCTTTAGCAATCGACCCGGGATTTCCTGCCCGCCGGTGGCGGGCAGTCACATCAAGCCGCGCGCACGCGGTCGAGGAAGCCATCGACCTCGGCCTTCAGATGCACGCTCTCACCTGACAGCGCCTGGGCGGAGGCAAACATCCGGCTCGACGTTTCGCCGGTCTCGCTTGCGCCCTTGGCGGCATGACGGACATTGACCGCGACGTCAGCGGTGCCGGACGCCGCCGCGCGGACGCTGGCCGCGATGTTGTGGGTGGCACTCCGCTGCTGCTCGACCGCGGCCGAGATCGAACTGGCGATGCCGCTGATGCGCTCGATGGTCTGACCGATCGCCTTGATCGCGGCGACCGACTCCTCGGTCGCAAGCTGCATGCTGGTGATCTGGTTCGATATCTCGTCGGTCGCCTTGGCGGTCTGGCCGGCGAGCGTCTTGACCTCCTGGGCGACGACCGCGAAGCCGCGGCCGGCATCGCCCGCGCGCGCAGCCTCGATGGTGGCATTCAGCGCCAGAAGATTGGTCTGCTCGGCAATTGAGGTGATCAGCTTGACGACGTCGCCGATGCGCGAGCCGGCCTCCGAGAGCTGCGCGATGCGCTGGTCGGTGGCCTCAGCCTGGCGCACCGCCTCGGCGGAGATATCGTTCGATTCCTGCACCCTGCGGGTGATCTCGGAGATCGATTGGCTCAGTTCGTCCGAGGCTGTCGCCGCCGAACGTACGTGCTCGGAGGCATTTTCGGAAGCTCCGGCCGACTGCGCCGACAGATCGGCCGTGGAGCGCGCCGTATCGGTCAATTGCCGCGCTACGCGCTCGAATTCGCCGGAGGAGTTCAGGACCTTGTCGAGGATGCCGCCGACGCTGCCGCGGAACTCTTCGACGAAATTGCGCAGCTCGGATTTGCGCTGCTCGACTGCTGCAGCCGAAGCCGCGGCCTGCTCGCTGCGCAGCCGCGCCCGCTCCAGCGAATTGCTCTTGAACACCGCGACCGTGCGGGCGATCTCGCCGATCTCGTCGGCACGGTCCTCGCAGTCATTCTCGACGTCGCTCTGGCCGTCGGCGAGTGCGGTCAGCGAGCGCGTGACGGAAGTGAGCGGCCGGGTGATGCGGCGGACGACAAGCATGGTGAGGACCAGGACCAGCAGCGCGGCGATTCCGGCCGCGGCCGCCATGATCTCGATGGCCTGAGCCAGCATGCTCTCGAACTGCGCCATCGGGATGCCGACATAGAGGATGCCAGCGACCTTGCCGGTTGCATTCGCAACCGGGAAATAGGCGGTCATGAAGGATTTGCCGAACAGGGTGGCCGGGCCCTTGTAGGTCTCGCCGCGACGCAGCTGGGCCTGTGCCGGATGGTCGGCGGCAAGCTGGGTCCCGACGGCGCGGTCGCCATTCTCCTTCTTCACGTTGGTCGAGCGGCGGACGAACTGCCCGCTCGCATCGTCGAACACGAATAGCGTCGCATTGCCCCCGACATAGGAGACCGCGCGATCAACGATGGCATGATCTTTGAAATCCGGCATCTTGGGGATCTCGGCGCGCACCACTGCGCCGTCCCTCATCGTGATCTTGGCATCAGGAACGATCTCGGCAAAAGCCAGGGCGAGCGTGCGCAGGCTGATCTCGATGTCGCGCAGTGCCCGCTCGTTGAAGGCAGAGGAGAGCGACCAATAGCCGGCGCCGACCACCAGCGCCGTGTTCATGGCGATCAGCAGCACGGCGCACAGGACGGCCTTGGTGCCAAGCTTGAATTGCGGCAGGAACTTCCCAGTCAAGACGTTGGACACAAATGAAACTCCCCCAAAAGGCCTCGCATTTTCGAAGAATTCGCTTACAGGAGCGTTAAGGATGCCGCGATCCGGCCATTACGTGCCGTCCACGACATCGTTTCCAAAGTGTAAACGAGGCACATTTTCGATTATGCTAGGCCCGCAGCCGGCGACGTGAACACGCGCAGGCCGCTGCCTTCCTTGTTGCGGACCCTGATGGAGCCTACGTCCGCCGCTGGGCGCCGGAATTGAAGGACCTGCCGGCGAAGCTGATACACCAACCCTGGCGGGCGACGCCGATCGAGCTGGCGAGCGCCGGCATTGAAGTCGGCACGGCCGATCATCGACCACGCCAAGGGGCGCGAGCGCGCGTTAGCCGCCTACGCAAAGATCCGCAAAGGTTGAGCGTTGCTTTGACACAATTTCGAATCCCGCTATCGTCGCTGCATTCAAACAGTGGGGGACGATATGGACGACGATAAACCCGTAACCGAACAGGCGATGGCGACGATCACCACCGCCGTGGAAGCGACCAAGGACGCCGCGGTCAGCGCCGTCAAGAAGGTCAGGAAAGCCGCCAAGAAGGTCGCGAAAAAGGTCACGAAGAAAGTAGCGCCGAAGAAAGCTTCCAAGAAGAAAGCCAAGAAGGCAACGAAGAAGGCTGCAATGAAGTCGTCGAAGAAGGCAGCCAAGAAGACCGCGAAGAAGGCGCCCAAGAAGGCTGCTAAAAAATCCTCCAAGAAAGTCGCCAAGAAGAAAAAGAAGGCCAAGCGCTGATCGCAGCCCAAGAACAGCTTAAAGAGCAGCTTAGAGAGCAAGCCTCCGGGTGCGGGCGCGCCCGGAGGCTTACCCAGCTGCTCCGCCTATCCTCGCCGCTTGGATGCGCGCCGGCCCGGATGATGAGCGCCTTGCGGATCGCGGAATTCGCTGCGATGGCCGCGCCGGTCCTCCTTGGCGAAGCTCCGCCGCTTTTCGGGTGAGCCGAACGCCTTGATCACCCTCCTCCCGTTGACCTTCTTGATGACATAGCCGCCCTCGGTCATCGAGAACGGCTCCTTTAGCGTTCCCTTGTGATCGAATTTGGTGCCGCGGGGATGCCTAAACGGCTCGAACCAGGATGGATAGACAAAATTCGACATCGGGAAGCCGTTGACGACGAAGGAGTCCTCCTCCACGGCGTCGCAGACCTCATAAGCATATTGGGTGTTCCGGTTCTTGTCGGCCCAGAGATTGGCCATGGGGTCCAGCACCATCTCGAACAGCTCGTGCGAGGCCGCCACGCTGAGGGGTTCGTCGCCCAGCGCCTTGACGAAGATCTTTGAGACCGGCTGGCCCCGATACGTCAGTTCGTGGCGGCCGAGCATGTTCTTGTGGGAAGCCTCGTCGAAATAAACCAGCTGCCAGTCGCTCGGCTTCGGCTTCCGCGTGACGTAGAGATCAACCGGATAGCCCCACACCGGCAGGAAATGCTTGTCGTAGCACTTCTGGAGCGCCGCGGTGAGCCTGCTCATCGTCCGACCGCTGATCGTCTGCTTCGCGTAATTGATGCAGGCAATCCGAACCGGCTTCATGGATCTGCCGAGCAGTGCGCGTCTCGCCTTCTTCATCGAAATCACCGTGCCGAAAGGGAAACTGAAATGCGTTCAGCCTACACGATCGGGCGCTGCACGTCAGGGATGTATTCCGGCGGCCCGGCCCTTCAGCCTAGACGCGCCGGTTGACCACAAACACCGCGGCCGCGCACATCGCCATGCCTGCGATCGCCAGCGCGTCGAGCTTCTCCCCGAACAGCACATAGGCCATCAGCGCCGTCACTGCGGGCACGAGGTAGAACAGGCTCGCGACGGAGGTCGCCGCGGCATGGCGGATCAGCCAGTACAGCAGCCCGATCGATCCGATCGAGAGCGCGACGGCGAGCCAGGCCAGCGCGAGCACGAACTCCCGCGTCCAGTGCACCACACGGTCTTCGAACAGGAAGGCACCGGCCGCGAAGAAGATCGTGACCGCGACATATTGCACGAGATTGCCGGCACGCCAGTCGATGTGGTTGCAGTAGCGCCGCTGATAGAGCGTGCCGAGCGTGATGCTGATCAGAGAGACCACCGAGGCAAGCCAGCCGAGCCCGGCTTCGCCCGTCATGGGACGGTTGTGCAGGATCAGCACCACGCCGCCGAGGCCGAGCACGAGCCCGGCCCATTGCACCGGCGTCACCCGCTCGCCGAGCCAGCGGTTGGCGATGGTCGAGGTCAGGATCGGCTGCAGGCCCGGAATGAGCGCGGAGAGCCCGGCCGGAATTGAATGCGCGATCGCGATCGCGGTGCCACCGAGATAGAAGCCATGGACAAGGATGCCGGCGACCGCGCTGTGCGCTATTCCGATGCGGTCCGGCCATTTCGGCCGCGCGATCGCCGCGATCATCGCCATCAGACCGACCACGATCGCCATGCGGATGGCGAGGTAGGTCAAGGGATCGGCATTGTTGATGACGTATTTGGTGCCGATGAATCCGGTGCTCCAGAGCACCACGAACAGGATCGGCGCCGCGCGTGCGGCCGGGGATTCTTGATTATGGTTCATTGCCGCCCTCATTGCCCGACCGGGGGCTATGCGGCAACGCGAATTTCGGCCTGAGCGATGCTGCGCTGCGACGGACAGCCGTCGCGGCGGTTCAGCTCAGCCGGTCACCATTCTTCCGGACAGGGGTCGATGATCTTCCAGAGCTCGATCCCGTTCTTGATCTTCTTCATGTCGGTCGTGAGCCCACCATTGCGGCGGATCCAGTCCTTCACCGTGTCGGGATAGTAGGACATCAGATCGGACGTCCCTTCCGAGCTGGTGACCTTGATGCCGAAGGTGAAGGCCTTATCGTAGTAGGCCTGATGGAAGCCGAGGCTGGCACGTGGCGTCACGCAAATCTTGTTCATCGGCACCATGCCGAGCACCAGGGTGCAGGCCGAGTTGCAGATGCCGTCGATGATGACGCGCTCGCGCTTCTCGCGGACGCGCTTGTACTTGGCTTTGTACTCCTCGACATAGCCGCCATGGTCGCGGGTGATGTGCAGATCCGCCCGCGCGGGTGTCGCGGCAGCGACGGAGAGCAACAGCAGGCTGAGGAGCGTGATGCGCATGGCAGCGTGACGGCGAAACCTTGCAGGAATGGACCGGCCTCGAAGGACCCCCAAGGGGCCGGCAGGAATCTTAAACCGAATTCTCTTTGGTCACACTTGTGTGGGGAATTCGTTAAGCATCCCGAAAAGGCCAAAAATGGGCAGGCTACGGGGACGCCCCGGCATTTCGGTCACACCCGGCCGGGAATCAGCGGAATTGGCCCGGATTTCCGGCCCGCTTGGGTGCCCAGCTCGCTCAAAATGGCTATAACGGGCTGACCTCTAAGCGCGGGTCCGGAGAATCGAGATGAGCAAGTTGAAGCTTGTTGCTGCAGTTGCTGCCCTAACGGCCGCAACCCTTGCCCCCAGCCTCTCGGAGGCGCGGACGCATCACCGGTACCGCCACTACTACCACGCCAATCCGCTGCCCTACCCGATCAGCTACCTGCACAATTACGGCCCCGGCATCACTGCCGGCACCTTCGCCTATTACGACGGCCCGTCGACCAACCGCTGCTACCAGAGCGCTGCCGCCTATATCGGCCAGGACGGCCGCCGGCACCCCTGCAACTGAGGCACGCTGGCGCGTCCTCTGCCGGCGGGAGCCCTAACTGGCGGCTCCCGACAGCAGCAATTGCTTCTCGATCTCGTAGACCGGCGGCTTGACGAGGTCCTGGCCGACCTCGCCCTTGAGCCAAAGCCGGATCAGGCCTGCGGCGGACTGGCTGAAGATTTGTTCATCAGCATTACATTTCGGGTCCGCCACAATTTGATCGGAACATGTTCGATATCGTGCGTTGGTAAGCGGAGGAAGACATCGTCATGAAGTTCAAGATTGGCCTCGTCGCCGCGTCCCTGTTCGGTGCCATCGCGGCATCGTCGGCGGCATCCGCCATGCCCATCGCGCCTGCACCTGCGACGCCGCAGGTGTCCGACGTCGAGCAGGTCCGCATGGTCTGCAATGAATGGGGGCGCTGCTGGTGGCGGCCGAACTACGCGTATGGTTATGGTTACGGTGGTCCGGGATATTATGGGCCGCCGCGATATGCCGGCCCGAGATATTATGGGCCTCGCTATTATGGGCCGCGCTATCGCCGCTGGTGAGATCTGAAGGGGCCCTCGGGCCCCTTTCGCATTTGCGAGATGGTGCATCGCGGCTCCCCGCCCTCTGCGATGTGTTTTAGACCGACTCCAAAACTGATCTAGATCAACGACAACGAATGCCGTCCGATCATCCTGCGTCGATGGCGGATCTCATCGTTTTTCGATGCCCTCAGACGGGCATGAATGTGCAGACACACTTGGAGAAGCAGCAGAGACAGGAAGGGCTGAGCTTCCAGTCATTCGCTTGCCCCGCTTGCACGCGGATCCATTTCATCGATCTCACATCAGGGCAACCGATAAGCCGAGAACGTTGACGGTAACATCGATCTGACGGGCCTTGTGGCATGATGTCCGCAATACTACGGCCCGGAATCCGGTTTACTGAATCGGCATGTTTCGCCATTGATGGCGATGTACCGACCTTCATTTCATTGTCACATTTCAGCAGCCGGCCAGACGAATGTTCGATTCTCTTGCGCCATCCTCCGCGCTTCAACTGATCAGGTTTGCCGATGTCGACGCGTTTCGGCCGGCCGAATCGATGGAAGATGCCCGGAGCATTCCGCTTGACGTCACCAACTTCGCGGCGGCGCGAGCGATCGTCTGTCTGCCGGCGTGCCGCATCATCGTGATGAGGTCGTTCGCACGCATCCTCGACACCGTATATCGCGCGCCGGGCGGCATGGTGATCCTGCCGATGAGCGACGATCTACGGGCCAGTTCGAGCGGGATCGATCTCGACTCGCGCTTTTTCGCAGCATTGCGCGGTAGTGATGAGTGCCATTTCGTCGAGCCTCAGACCAATCATCACGCGTTGATCTTCTTCTCACCCGCTCTCAGGGATCGCGGCTGGTTCGATCGAGCCGACACATTGTTGACTCGCATCGCGGACCGCACCGCTCTCGTCCACGCCCGACAGCTTCTGCTCGACATCCTGAGAACCGCGTCCGTAGAGCCGCACATGTTCGAAACCACCGAGGTCGCCGCACATCTCCAGGAGGGCCTGCTGCTCGCCTTCGATGACCTGTTTCGCATCGACCCGTTGTCGGATCGCTGCGCCCCGTTTCAGGGTGAGCGATCGGCCAAGCTCGTGCAGCGGATCGACGATTATGTCGCAGCCTATCCGACCGCTCCGATCTATACGGCCAATCTCGCCGACGAATTTGGCGTCTCGATCCGGACGCTCAGCGGCGCGGTGACGAAGGTGCGCGGCATGAGCCTGCACCAGTACATCCGCCTGAAGCGCTTGTGGTCCACCCGCGCACGGCTCCTCAAGGGCGGTAGCGCGACCGTCGCGCTCTGCGCGCGTGCCCAGGGTTTCCATCATCTCGGCGAGTTTGCCGCAGCTTATCGCGCGACTTTCCAAGAGGCGCCCTCGGATACGCTGGCAAGGGGCCGGCTGCTCATGCTCCCGACCGTTTAGGCCGACGCACGGCTGTCTTCCGATTTCGCGGGTGGCCCGGTTACCCTTTGCAGGCGATTTCGATAAATCCAGGATTGGTCGATGGGCCAAAGCCGGATTCATGCCGCGCGACAATCGTTGAGCTATTCGATCACTTCGTCTGCGCGTCCGAGCAGGGAGAACGGCACGGTGATGCCGAGCGCCTTCGCTGTCTTCAGGCTGACAACCAGCTGAACTCGGGTTGCCTGTTGCACCGGCAGGTCGGCAGGCTTTTCGCCTTTCAAGATGCGGCCCGTGTAGACGCCTGCAAGGCGGTTCGCCTCGGCGAAGTCGCCGCCATAGTCCATTATGCCGCCGGCCGCCGCGAAAGTGCCGCCCTGAAAGATGGCGGGGAGCGCATGCTGCAGCGCCATCATGGCGAGTTTGTCGCTGTTTCCCGTGAAGAGAATATCTCCGCCGATCACCAATCCACCGGACCGCAATTGCCCTGCGCGAGCGAAGACCGCATCAAAATCGCCCTCGGTGCTCGCATGGAGGACATGGAGATGCAGCCCGAGCGTATCCGCCGCGGCCTGCATCTCCCTCAGCTGATCTTCCGTGGTGGGATTGTTGGGGTTTACCAACAGCGCAACAGCTGTCGCCGTTGGCACGAGTTCGTGCATCAGTTCCAAGCGCTTTGGTCCCACCTGCACATTCAAAGAGGTCACGCCGGTGATATTTCCGGCCGGCCGGCTGAGACTGGGCACCAGACCAATCTGCCGATCGTAGTGAAGACGATCGGGATCTCCGCTGTTGCCCCTTTGCGGCGAGTGCCGCCGGGGTCGTGAAGGCGGCCATGGCGGATAGCTGCCGATGGACCAAATCGGCAGCCATCGCGGGCAGCCGATCGTACTGACCTTCCGCCCAGCGGTATTCGATGGCAAGGTTTTGGCCCTCGACGTAACCAATCTCGCCGAGACCACGTCGAAACGCGGCAGTAAGCGGCGCCCACCCCTGCGAGCTCCCACTCCCAAGAATGCCTACCACCGGTACTGGTGTAGGCTGTTGCGCTCGCGCGAGACCCGACCAAAGCGCTGCCGCGCCGGCCGTCAACATGAAGTCTCGACGCTTCATATCCACCGCTCCGAGGATCAACCCAATCGATAGTATCTGTTCAGCTCAGTCCGGCAAGCGCGCGGCGCTACAAAGCTTGTCCCATGTCCGAATCGGCCGCGCCGGCGCGAACGGGAGGACAGCGGCAGGTAGGGTCCCAACGCGCCGCGACGTGCTCTGGCGAGCAAGTGGCGCGCTCGGAGAGATTCGAACTCCCGACCCTCGGAATCGAAATCCGATGCTCTATCCAGCTGAGCTACGAGCGCCTTTGGCCCTATGACGGGCCGCCACCGAACTCCACCGGACGGTGCTGGACAGACCAGCACCGGGCGTGTCGTTCGGATGCGTTCGAATTAGCAGAGAGACCGGCCAATAAAAAGCCCTCCCCGCCTCCGCCGAGGCGAATAGAGGCACTCACCAGGTTGTGTTGAACAGGCCAAAATGCGGCTGCTGCGCCATCAGCATCATTGGCTGGCCGGATTGCGGTGCCGGACGCGTCCTGGCGATCTTGCGCTTAACCGGCGCCTTCTTGACGGAAGCGGGCTCCGCCGGCGTGAACTGGGCAAAGGTCTCGCGCACTCGCGCCTTCGCCGACATCGCGGCCAGCACGTCCGCCTGCGCCGGCTGCTGGGGCGCAACCACAGCGGCCGTCTTCACCACGGGCGCGGCGATCGTCGGCTGACTGGTGTCGAGCACGACCCGTTCGGGCAGATGGCGATCGGACCGGATCCGGATCATCGGCTGTTCGTTGCTTGCGGTCGCAACGGCTTGCGCCACGGGCGACGCCGGCAGAACGAAGTTCACGGCGAACAGCAGTGCGAGCAACGCTCCACCGACGAATACGAAATACCGAAAGATGGGCATTGGCCGCGCTCCGCCCCCGCATCCCCGCATGGGCTCTCCGCCTTAACCGGCGTTCCTTTAATTGGTTCCTGCACCGGCGGTTCGGTTCAAATGGCTACGCCAATTCTTTGGACCAAGGGCAAAGGACAGTAACTTTTCCGCTACCGGAACGCGCAGCCCTTTACGCTCGCCGCGCCGTGACCAGCGAACACTTCGCCTGATCGGCATTAACGTTGACGAAGCCGACGGGAACGCGCGCAAAAGTCTTGCGGCTCTTCATGCTGACGGTGTCGGCCAGCACGCGGCTGCGCTCGGTCAGGTGGCTGCCATCGCGCCGCGCAAAGGCGCAGACGATTTCGACATCCCTTATGGCATAATCATTGTCGTTTCGCAGCGTGAACGTCACCAGGGCCTTTGAGCCGAGGCCGCCACGGCGCCAGGTCTGCGATGAAATCCTGAGACGATCGAGTTCAGCCACTACCGGAGCTTGAGCTTCGGAGGGCGCCGCTGCCGCCGCCGGGTTCGCCGAAGGAGCCGGCTCAGCGGATGCCGACCCCGGGTCCACCAGCTCGCCCTGAGCGGTGTTTCCTTTGGAGAGAGGCATCAGCATCCAGACGCAGGAGCTAACGATGAGGGCTGCCAGCAACCACAGGAGGATTCGGCCAAATGAGACGCTTGCGATCGTCGCGCCCCGCGCGAGACGCTCGCCGATCCCAGCGAAGCGTCCCAACCCGATCCGGTCAAACCCAGCGTTCATGGGCGCGTTACCGATAGTGGCCGAGGCACTTCCCTGCGCACCAGTTCGTGCAACACCGATGCGGTCGTTCTACGACGGACTTGGCCATTGCTTACTTTAATCCAGGAGACGAACTAAGGTTCCCGCGCTCATGCGAGTCGGCAAGGACGGTGGCGATCACCGATCGGGATCGCTAACATGCGCTGCAACATCGCAAGACCCCGTCGGGAGAAAATGAAATGCCAGTCGTCACTTGGGATCACGTCCATCTGCGCAGCCCCGATCCGGAGGCCACTGCGGTCTGGCTGCGGGATATCCTCGGTGGCGAGATCGTGCGCGCGCCGGGACGGATCGACGTGAATCTGGGCGGCGCCAGGATCTTCATCGCACCGCTGGAGGGTGACAACGCCGTCAGCCCGCCGCCAGCGCACCCGCATCAGGGCCTCGACCATTTCGGTCTCACCGTGAAGGACATCGACGCCGTCGCCGCCGAGATCAAGGCCAAGGGTGTCACGCTCACGCGCGAGCCGACGACCATTCGGCCCGGCGTCCGCATCTGCTTCATCCGCGGCCCCGAAGGCATCTCCATCGAGCTGCTCGAGCGCGACAAGAAGTACACCTGACGCGGCACGGACCGCATCAGGGATCAGCCGCGCGAACTAGCGCCCGGCGCAGCTACGTCATGCTGCCCGGCATGAAGCAGCGGATGGTGACGCCGGTGTAGCCGTAGATCGGCCACACCATGGTCCGGCCGACTCGATTGGGCTCCGAGATCACGGCCTCCTCGGGCACGTCGACCCAGACGAGTTCCTGCCGCTGGCCTTCGAGCACATAGCCAAGGCGCGGGACGCGGACACGATAGTGCCCGTCCTTGCTGTCCCAGTCGGAGTCCGAGAGCGCCGAACCGTCTGCATCGGAGCAGCATGGCCCCTTGCCGCTTCGGAGGCCGTCGAACCAGGCCTTCAATTCGGCATTGGTGTTGACGAACTGGCCGCGGTCGCGCGCGTGCCCGAAGGGGGCAGCGAGCGTGATCAGGGCCAAGGCGCAGCCGAGCCGCGCCCCGCTTCGCCAGCGTGTCGCGCCGCCAATTCGCCTGTGTTGTCTTTTGCAATTCGTGGGACGCGCACTGTACAGACGCGGCTCATTGCCGCCGGAATCGATCCAGTTGGTCACGTTCGTCTTGCTCCAGCACCCCGCGGCCAGTGCAACAATGGTTATGCATTTCGCGGGCCAACTCTGATTCGCAACGACCGGCCTCGCCTCATGATGAGACCGTCATAACGGCGTCACAGACAAGCCGGGACGATTACGGTCTCAACGACTTGCCAACCGCCAAACTGCCGCGTTGCGCCAAGGGATGACCTTTGGCATAAAAGCCATACCGGTGCGCCTCGGGCGATGGCCGCCGGCCCGCGTGACGTTATGAAGGACGGCCTCTATTCGATTCACGTGACGCTGCTCGATGGTCGAGCCGGCAAGGGCAGCGGCGTGATTCTTTTCCGCGACGGCAAGATTCTCGGCGGCGATGCCTATCTCTATTACACCGGCAGCTACAGCGTGAAGGACAACACCTTCAAGGGCGAGGTGCTGGTGCAGCGGCACACGTCTCCGCGTAACGACGACAATCCGCTGTTCGGCGGTCCCGCGGCGGTCGGCATCGGTGTCAGCGGCACCTTTACCGATACGCGCGCGGAGATGACCGGCACGGCGCTCGTCGGCAAGGCCAGCCTGATTTTCGGCGCGACGCTGCACTGGCTTGCGGAGGTCGACTAGCTATTCGGCGGCCTGCTCGAGCGGCGCCGTGCGCGGCAAGATCATCTGGATGCGCGTGCCGCTGCCCGGCTCGGAATCGAGATCGAGCCGCCCGCCGAGCCGGTTGGTGACGATGCTGTAGACGATGTGCAGCCCGAGACCGGTGCCGCCCTGGTCGCGCCGTGTCGTGAAGAACGGGTCGAAGGCGCGACGGCGCACGTCAAGCGACATGCCGCAGCCATTGTCCGAGAAGATGATCTCGACATTGTCCTGGCCGGATTCGCGCGCCTGGATGTCGATGAGGCCGGGACGTCCGTCCGGGAAGGCGTGCGCCACCGCATTGAGGAAAAGGTTGGTCAGCACCTGCCCGTACGGGCCAGGATAGCTGTTCATGATCAGACTGGGTTGGCATTCGACGTTGAGCGTCAGGTTATGCTTGCGCAGGCCCGGCCGCAGGCTCATCACCACCTGCTCGGTGAGGTCGGCGAGATCGAAGCTGCGCTGATCCGAATAGTTGCGGTCCGCCGCGACCTGCTTGAACGACTGGATCAGCTCGGCGGCGCGGTTGAGATTGGCGACCAGCTGCGAGGACGCGTCGCGGCTGGTGTGGAGATAGTCGTTGAGCGTGGAACGGCGCAGCTCACCGCGTTCGACCTCGGCGGTGAACATCGCTGTCTTGCGCTCGAGCGCGGACGCGACCGTGAGGCTGATACCGACGGGATTGTTGACCTCGTGCGCAACACCGGCGACCAGCCGGCCGAGTGCTGCGAGCTTCTCCGCCTCAATCAGCGAAGCCTGGGTCTCGCGCAGATTGCGCAGCGCGGTCTCGGCAGCCTCCTTGGCCTTCCGCATCTCCTGCTCGCCGCGCTTGCGCTCGCCGATGTCGAGCGCCACGGTGACGATCCGCTCGATCTCACCCTCGGCATCGAGCAGCGGTAGCTTGTTGACCAGCCACTGCCGCATGTTGCCGGAGGAGTCCTTGTACTCCTCCTCATAGAAGCCGAGCCCCTTGCGGAAACTGAGCACACGCTTGTCGTTCTCGTCGGTCTTGGCTGCGCCATAGCGCGACATGAGATCGGCGGTGGTGCGGCCGAGCGCGTCGCCGGGCTCGATGCCGAAAATGCCGGCCATGTAGCGGTTCATCAGCACATAGCGCAGGTCGCGGTCCTTGACGTTGATGACCGCGGGCACGGTGTCGATGACCTGCTGGAGCAGGCGCCGGCCTTCGGCGATAGCGTCTTCAGCGCGCTTCTGGTCGGTGATGTCGCGCAGCGTGCCTTCGTAGCGGACGATGTTGCCCTGCTCGTCCCGCACGCCGGTTGCGCTGTCGGAGAGCCAGAGGATGTCGCCGCTGCGCTGGCGCACCTGATACTCGAACTCGCGCACCATGCCGTCGCGCGCCATCAGCCGCTGATATTCGACGCGGGCCTCGGGATGGACGTAGATGGTGTGGGCGATATCGTTGATGCTGTCGATCAGCTGCTGCGGGCTGTCATAGCCCATCATCCGCGCCAGCGCCGGATTGGCGTTGAGGAGGTCGCCAGCCGGCGTGGTCACGTAGATGCCGTCGACCGAGCCCTCGAACAGCTTGCGATAGCTTTCTTCGGCGAGACGCTGCTCGGTGAGCGCGCGCACCGCCGCCTCGCGCGCCGTGTCGGCTTCCTCCAGTGCGCGGCGGAACACTTCGGCCGCTCGCGCGATGTCGCCGATCTCGTTGTCGAGGTCCGCCGACGGAATCGAGGTGTTCTTCTCGCCCGCTGCGAGCGCGCGAATGGATCGCGCGATCTGGGCGAGCGGACGCACTGTCCTGCGCACCACGAACAACGCCGCGCCGATGCCGATCAGCACGCCGATCGTGCCGAGCACGATGCTCTGCCATCTTGCCTCGGTCAGCGTGCGGGCGAAGTCGCGCGACAGCACGTGGCCGCGCCGGGCGCTGACCTCGCGCAGCAATTCGGTGACGCGCCCGATCAGCCGGCCCTCGGTTCCCAGCACCTCGCGATCGATGTCGGCGATCTGCCGCTCCCGGACGGCCACCGCGATGATGGCCTCGGCGTATTCGTTCACCGCCGATTTCAGCCTGGCATCGGTGGTGTCCATCGCCCGCATGCTCTGTGCCGCCTGCTCGGCCGCCGACGGATTGCGCGCGAGCAGCCCAAGCGCGATCCGGCTCTGGGCCTCGGACAGACGGGACGCCAGTTCGCGGTCCGCCGTGCCTCCGACTGCCGCATCGAACTGGTCGCGAAGCGGCGGCAGGCCGGCGAGCAGCTGTGCGCGGCGGTCGATCAAGGTTGAGATTCGCTCGAGGCCGCTGCGATAGGTCGCAAGCCGCTCGGTGACCCCGTCGATCATGTCCTGCTGCTCGGGCGCGAGCTCGATGCGGGTCTTCTTCAGGATGTCGCTCAGCGTCGAGGCCGCCTCGCCGACCTGCTTGAACTGGATGCCGGCGCCGGGGTCGGTGACGAAGTCGCGCGCGGCAAGGCGCAACTCGTTCATGCGGCGGTCGATGTCCTCGGCGAGGTCACCGACGCTCTGGAGCCGCTGCAACTCCGCAAACGTCGTATCGATGTGCCGGATCGCGATCACGCTCGCCGTCGAGGTGACGATGATCACCGCCAGCACCAACAGGAAGCTGCCGAACGTGAGCTGGCCGATGGAGAGCGAAAATATTCGCTTTTTCTCAGGGGTCGGCGTCGTATCGGCGGACATTGGTGCTTAAGGACCGGGCTATTGGAAGCCCAATATACGACGTATTGCTGCCCCGGGGGAACATGCCTTGAGCGGCCGAATATCCTTAATATTGCAGTCCTCGGCCCGACCTCTCCCCCGGATTTATGACGTTTTAACGCTGGCGGGCCTGCGGGCCGGGATCGTCATGGCGGCGACGCCGATCACGACGCAGGCAAGGCCGATCCAGGCGGTCTGGCTCAGGCTCTCGCCGAGGAAGGCGACGCTGATGGCCACCCCGATCGGCACGCGGAGATAGGCCTGCGCGGTGGTGCCGACCGAGCCGAGGGTCTGGATCAGGCGGAAGTAGATCACGAAGGCCGCCGCGGTCGAGAACACGGCCAACGCGAGCAGCGCCAGGATCGAGCTCAGCGAGGGCGACAGCGTCCAAGGCTGTTCGAACACCAGCGAAGCCGGGATCAGGGCCGCGGCGCCCGCAAGCAGCGAACCGGCGGCGGGCGCCATCGGATCGAGGCCCTTGAAGCCGCGACCGAAGATCGCAGCGCAGGCGTAGCAGATGGTGGCAGCGACAATCGCCGCTTCCGCGACGAGGCCGCCGCCAACGTCATGGAAGGCATCGACGCCGACGATCAGGCAGATGCCGGCCATGCCGGCGACCACGCCGAACAGCTTTCGCGGCGTCGTCGCCTCGTGGCGGGTGACCATTGCCGTGAGCAGGAACGTGAAGATCGGTCCGGCAGAATTGAGGATGGTCGCGAGCGCGGCGTCGACATGGCGCTCGCCCCAGGCGATCAGCGTCCAGGGGATCATGCTGTTGAGCACGGCCTGGAAGGCGAAGCGCTGCCAGGTCGCGGCGTCCGTCGGCATCCTCACGCCGCGCAGGCGCATGATCGCGAGCAGCAGCAGGCCGGCAATGGCGGTGCGCGCCGCGATCAGCGTGATCGGCGGAATCGTGGCGACGCCGAGCTTGATGAAGGTGTAGGAGCCGCCCCAGAGGGTTGCGAGCGCGACCAGCAGCGCCAGCTCGACGGCGGTGTTGCTGTCCTGCCGGTGGTCCATGGTACGCGTCCCGTCTCGTTCTCAGTCGACGGAACTTACCGCGGCCACCATCATAAATAGTTCGTCGCGTGTCGAAGTGTGTTAGCCGACCGCGCCGACCTCGAACACCTCGCCGTCATAGCCGGCTTCGCGGGGAATGCGGAGCTGGCGGCCCCCCTCGGTCTTGGTCATCACCGGCATCACCGTGACGATGGACATGCCGCGGGCATGATCGAGCGCGGCGCTCACGCTGCCCTGCTTGGCCAGCCGGATCAGGTTGCGCGTGGTCGGGAACGGCAGCTTGAAGCGGCCGCTCTCGCCGCCCGCCACCGCCTCGCGCGGCGAGACCCAGATCGAGTCGGTGGATTCCCGGCCGTCATGGGCGCCGAGCTGATTCGGCGGTGCGGCGGCAAGGAAGAACCAGGTGTCGAAACGCTTCGGCATGCCCTCAGGCGTGATCCAGTGCGCGTAAGGTACGAGCGTATCGAGCGCGAGCTGGAGGCCGTTGTCGGCCAGGATGCTGAGGAAGCTGATCTTGTGCTCGTTGAGCGCAATGCGATGCGCATCCGCGATCTCGCCGGCGCGTTTGGCATCGATCGGCGTGCTCGAACCTTTCGACCGCGCCAGCAGGATGCCGCTCTCCTCAAAGGTCTCGCGGATCGCGGCGATACGAAACCCGCGGTCCGCCTCGCTTAAGCCCTCGCCGGCCGAATACAGGTCGGACCGGGCGACGATCTCCTTGTCGCCGGCATCGACGCTGCCGCCGGGAAACACCAGCGCCCCCGAGTTGAACTCGATCTGATGATGGCGGACCATCATGAAGACTTCGATTTCGTCGCGGCTCTTGCCGTCGACACTCGCGCCATCACGCAGCAGCAGGATGGTCGACGCGGGACGCGATGCGGCGGCTTCTAGCATGCAACTAACCTGCGGCGCTGGATTGCGGCTGGAGATTGGCGCGCTTGTCGACCTTCGCCACGCGCGACAGGAGATAGTCGACCTCGGCCTTCGCCGCCGGCGTGATGGTCGCGCCCGGCTTGCGCTGCGCACTGGAGGCGATGATGCCGCGCTTCTGGAGCACGTATTTGCGCACGGCCAGGCCGGCGCCCGGCTGCTGCTCGTAGCGGATCAACGGCAGATGCGCGTCGAACAAATCATGCGCGGCATCGCGCTTGCCTTCCTTCGACAGGCGCACGACGTCGATCAGAAGCTCGGGGAAGGCGTAGCCGGTCATGGCGCCGTCGGCGCCGCGCTCCATCTCGAAATCCAGGAACAGCCCGCCATTGCCGCAGAGGATCGAGAGCGGCCGCAGCGAGCCGTCTTTCTGGAAGGCGCGCAGCGTCGAAATCTTTTCCAGCCCCGGCCAGTCCTCGTGCTTGAGCATCACGCAGTTCGGATTGTCCATGACGATCTTGCGGATCACCGCCGGCGTGAACACCACCGACAAGGTCAGCGGATAGTCCTGGAGCACCCAGGGCACGTCGGGGCCGATGGCCTCGGCCGCCTGTTTGTAATAGCCGACGATCTGGTCGTCGGTGCGAAGCGACGGCGGCGGCGCGATCATCACGCCGGCTGCCCCCGCGTCCATCGAAGCCCGCGCCAGCGAGCGCATGGTGGCAAAACCCGGCGCGGAGACGCCGACGATCACCTGCATCTTCTTGGCGCGCTTGACGAAGCGCACCGCGACCTGCTCGGCCTCGGCGGCGTCCAGCTTCGGCGCCTCACCGAGGATGCCCAGCACTGTGACGCCGTCGCAGCCGACCTCCTCATAGAAATCGGTCAGGCGGTCGATCGAGCGCTCGTCGATCCGGCCGTCGTCGTGGAACGGCGTCGGCGCGATTGCGAAGGTGCCCTTGGCGTCGGCGGTGAGTTTCATCAGTGCTCTATCCTCTTGTGCGTCATTCCGGGGCGATGCGTCAGCACCGAACCCCGAATCTCGAGGTCCCGGGTTCGCGCCTTGCGCGCCCCGGGACGACAATATTGGCTAAAACCGCCGCGCGCCCATCTTGATCTGCTCCTCGGAGAAGAAGATCTCCTTGGTATGATCGGCGATGTCCTGGGCCTTCCAGCCCGTGTGCGGCGGTTTCCAGCCTTCCATTTCCATCATCCGCATTTCGCGCACGCCGCGGGGCCCGGACACGCCCAGCACCTTGCCGGTTTGGTCGCCCGACAAGTCGCTGACCATGTATAGCACGGCCGGCGCGATGCCGTCCGGCCCGAGCGCCGCGTTCGGGTTCTCCTTATAGCGGGGCAGGTCTGCGGTCATGCGGGTCAGGGCGCCGGGTGCCAGCGTCCAGATCCGGATGTTATATTTGCGGCCCTCGATCGCCAGCACGTTGGACAGGCCCCAGATGCCGCCCTTGGCCGCGCCGTAATTGGTCTGGCCGAAATTGCCGATCAGGCCCGAGGTCGAGGAGGTGTTGACGATGACGCCGCCGCCGTTTTCCCGCATCCAGCGAAACACCGGCATGGTGCAACAGAAGGTGCCCTTCAGATGCACCTTGATCACCTTGTCCCAATCGGACTCGGAAGCCTTGGAAAAGGTCTGGTCACGCAGGATGCCGGCATTGTTGACGAGGATGTCGGCGCGGCCGAAGTGCTTGATGGCGTCGTCGAACACCGACTGGCCGCCCTCCATGGTGGAAATGTCGGCGCCGTTGGCGACGGCCTTGCCGCCTTCGGCCTTGATCGCATCCACCACAAGCTGCGCCATCGACTTGTCGGCACCGGAGCCGTCGCGGGGCCCGCCGAGGTCGTTGACGACGACCGATGCCCCTTCCCGCGCGAACAGTTTTGCATAGGCCTCACCGAGACCCCCGCCCGCGCCGGTGATCAGCGCAACCTTGCCATCGAGTAGTCCCATCGTGGCTTCTCCCTTTTCCCTTTTTGTCATTCGGGGCAGCGCGCAGCGCTGAACCCGGAATCAAGAGGTTGTGGCGCGAGATTCCGGGTTCGCGCCAACGCGCGCCCCGGAATGACGGAGAGCGCTAACCCAGCACCGTCTTGCCGTTCTTGATCACGGTGACGCCGCGCGACTTCACCTTGGCTTCGAACGAGATCAAATTGCCGTCCTTCCAGAGATCCATGGTCACGGTCTCGCCGGGATAGACCGGCGAAGAGAACCGCGCGACGTGTTGGCGGAAGGCGGACGGATCGTAGTCGGCATAGGTCTGGAGCACGCCGCGGCAGGTGATGCCGTAGGTGCACATGCCGTGCAGGATCGGGCGCGGGAAGCCGGCTTTCTTGGCGAATTCGGGATCGGAGTGCAGCGGGTTGCGGTCGCCGCACAGGCGATAGACCAGCGCCTGGTCGGGGCGCGTGGTGATGTCGATGGTTTTGTCCGGCGCGCGCGACGGGATCTTGTGCGGATCGGGCTGGGACAGGTTCGGCCCGCCAAAGCCACCATCGCCACGGGCGAAGCGCGAGGCCACCAGCGTCGCGAGCTTCTCGCCCTTCTCGTTCTTCAGCACGGTCTGGTGGCTGATCACCACGCCCTTGTCCTTGCCCTTATCGTAGACCTCGACCACCGAGGAGTCCGCCGTGATGTGGGCCGCTGCCGGCAATGGCTGGTGGAACGTGATGTCGCGCTCGCCGTCGACCACCATGACGCGGTTGAGGTTCATCTCGCCCGGCCCCGCACCCCACGCCGCGACGGAGGCAAACGTCGGCACCACCCTGAGCGGACGCGGCGTCAGCGTGCCCTCATTGACGAAGGCGAGCTCGTTCTCGTCCATCGGATCGGCGCCCAGACCGATACCGTAGGCGTAGAGCATCACCTCGCGGTCGGTAAATGCGTATTTCTGGCCGAGGTTTTTGAGGCCTTTGAGTTCTTCGTATCTGGCGGACATTTTATTTGTTTCCTCCGAATGTCTTCGGCACCGCCAGTTGAAGTGCCCTCTCCCCTTGTGGGAGAGGGCAGCGAGGACAGTGCGGCAAACTCATTTGGGTGAGGGGTTGGCTCAGCATCGAAAGTCTCTGCGTGGAGAGAAACCCCTCATCCGGCGCCAAAGCCGAAGCTTCGCTTCGGCGCCCTCTTAAGGACGGCCGCCAAAGGCGGCCTATGCCACCTTCTCCCACAAGGGGAGAAGGGAAGAAGTCAGGCCGGCGTGAAGAACGGCAGTGGTGCGCCGTCGGTCGGCTTGAACACCACTTTCACCTTCTGGCCGATCTTCAACGCCGTCAGATCGCAATCGACGAAATTAGTCTGAAGCGACGGCCCCTCCTTCAGCGTGACGTAGCCGATCGCGTAAGGACCTGTCGGTGACTTCCGCATCAGGCTGTAGGTGTAGATCGTCCCCTCGCCCGAACTCTCCTCCCACACCGTCTTGTCCGAGTAGCAGAACGGACAGATCGCGCGCGGGAAGTAGTGCGCCTCGCCGCATGCCGTGCAGCGCTTGATCATGAACTTGCCCTGCTTCGCGGCTTCCCAGAACGCGGCGGTCTCCGGATTCGTCACGGGGGCCGGATACTTCTTGGCTTCGCTCATCACACGCGCTCCAGAATCGCAGTCGAGGCAGCGTGGCGGACGCCCAGAAGGCCGCCGGTGCCGTGGGCGATGGCGAGATCGCAGTTCTTGACCTGCACCTTCGGATGCGCCTCGCCGCGCAGCTGCCGGACGGCCTCGATGATCTTGGTCATGCCGCCGCGGTTGACCGGATGGTTGCTGCACAGGCCGCCGCCATCGGTGTTGAACGGCAGCTTGCCGACACCCGAGATCAGATTGCCGTCAGCGACGAACTTGCCGCCCTCGCCCTTCTTGCAGAAGCCGAGGTCCTCGAGCTGCATCAGCACCGTGATGGTGAAGCTGTCGTAGATCGAGGCGTATTTGATATCCTTTGGCGTGATTCCGGCTTCCTCGAACGCACGCGGGCCGGACCAGATACCGGCGGAGTAAGTGAGGTCGAGATCCTTGCCGCCGCGCGGGCCCTTCATCGCTTCGCCGTGGCCGATCAGCTTGACCAGCGGCTTCTTCAAGCTTTTGGCGATCTCGGGTGTGGTCACGATCAGGGCGCCACCGCCGTCGGAGACGACGCAGCAATCCATGCGATGCAAGGGATCGGAAATCATCGGCGAGTTCAGCACGTCCTCGACCGTGACGACCTCCTTGAGCATCGCATGCGGATTGTATTGCGCGTGATGCGAAGCCGCGACCTTGATCCAGGCAAGCTGCTCGGAGGTGGTGCCATAGTCGTGCATGTGGCGCATGGCACACATGCCATAGGCATTGTGGGTGGTCGCACCGTAGGCGGACTCGAAGTCGGCTTCGGCGCCGGCCGCGCGCGGCGGCATCGCGCCGGTGCGCGGCTTGCCCGCGAGCGTGATCAGAGCGATCGAGCATTTGCCCGCCGCGATCGCCTCAGCCGCATGGCCGAGATGGATGATGTAGGAACAGCCGCCGGTTTCGGTGGAATCGACGTGGCGGAGTTTTTTGGTGTTCAGGCCGAGATAATCGACCATCGGCCAGGCGCCGCCCGGGGCGTCGCCCGCGCAGAAATAGCCGTCAACGTCGTCCTTGCTGAGCCCGGCATCCTCGATCGCGCCCTTGGCGACCTCGGCGTGGAGCTGGGCGGTGGATTTGTCCGGCGCGTGCCGGGTCGGGTGTTCGTAGATCCCGGCAATGTAGGCCTTGCCCTTGATGGTCAAAACTCAGGTCTCCGCTCGCGTTTCTTCCTTGCTCGGTTTTTCTGAACCGCGGATGGCAGCTTGGCAAGCGCGGAAATATTCCGTCGGGCGAGAGGGCAGCGGCTAAACTCAAATCGCCATCGGGCGCGACAGGCACAGTCGTAAAGGTGTTTTGCCCGACGGCACAAGGACCTTTTCTTTTTTTCGAAAACAACCCCATGCAAAGTAGCCGGTGGTATCTTGCCCGCCGCGCAACACAATGGATTGTAGCCCGGATGAGCGAAGCGACATCCGGGATTCCGTGAGCACCTGTCCCGGGTATCGCTTCGCTCACCCGGGCTACGGGTCAGGCAATGCCCTACTCCGCCGCGATCTGCCTTGGCGCGGGCGGTGGGCTCGCGAGGTCGGCGGCGAGCTGAGCGTAGCGGGCCTTGGCGTCCGCGACCGCCTTCTCCTTCACCGGGCCGTAGCCGCGGATGCGGTCGGGCAGCGACAGCAGTTCGACCGCAGTGTCGATCGTGAGCGGCGACAACAGGCCGAGCACGGTGGCGACGTCCTTCTCGTAGCCGGCGATGAGGTCGCGCTCGAGCTTGCGGTCGGCGCTGCGGCCGAAGATGTCGAGCGGTGTGCCGCGCAGGAACTTGAATTTTGCGAGCAAGCGGAATGCCTTCAGCATCCACGGACCGAACGCGCGCTTCTTCGGGCGGCCGAGCGCATCGACGCCGCTGCTAAGGATCGGCGGGGCGAGATTGAAGTTGAACTTGAAATCGCCGTCGAACTGGTCGCGAAGCTGCTGCTCGAAGGCGCCGTCGGTGAAGAGGCGCGCGACCTCGTATTCGTCCTTGTAGGCGAGCAGCTTTGCGTAGTTGATCGCAACCGCGCGCGTCAGCGCATCGCCATAGCCGCCCTGTTTGGCAGCGTCGCTGACCTCATCGACCAGCTTGCGATAACGCTTGGCCAGCCGGCCGTTCTGATAGGCGGTGAGATGCTTGGCGCGATGCGCGATGACCTCGTCCAGCGTCATTGCGTCCAAGGCCTTGGGCGCGACGACCTCGTCGGTCCCCTTCAGCATGTCGGCAAGCCGCTTGGGATCGGCGACCGCGAGGCGGCCAAGGCGGAAGGCCTCCTTGTTCATCTTGATCGAAACGCCGTTGACCTCGATCGCCTGCTCGATCGACTCCGCAGACAAGGGCAAGAGACCCTTTTGATAGGCGTAGCCCATCATCATCATGTTGGTGGCGATGGAATCGCCGAGCAGCTGCTCGGCCGGCTTGGTGAAATCGAAGAACACCGAATCCTTGTGCAGCGCCGTTTCCAGCAACCCATTCAGCTTGCGGGTCTGGAAGTTGAAATCGCGGTTGAGGACGAAGTCGGCGGTGGGAATGACGTGGCTGTTGATGACGCCGCGGGTGCGGCTGGTGTCGCAGAGCGAGATGGTGTCCTTGGCGACCGCGACCACCTCATCGGCGGCAAGCACGACATCGGCCGTGCCGGTGACGATGCGCGAGCAGGTCACCTCTGCCGGGTGATCCGACAGCCGGACGTGGCTGAGCACCGCCCCGCCCTTCTGTGCCAGGCCCGACATGTCGAGGATCATCGAGGCCTTGCCCTCGATATGGGCGGCCATACCGAGCAGCGCGCCGATCGTGAGCACACCGGTGCCGCCAACGCCGCCGACCGCGATGTTGTAGGGCTTGTCGAGCGTCGGGCGCGAGGCCGGTTCGGGAAGCGCGCCGATATCGGCGAGCTCCGCCGGCGCGCGATGGCGCGGCGCGCCACCGTCGATGGTGACGAAGGATGGGCAAAAGCCCTTGAGGCAGGAATAATCCTTGTTGCAGGACGACTGGTTGATGGCGCGCTTGCGGCCGAACTCGGTCTCCAGCGGCTCGACCGAGATGCAGTTCGACTGCACCGAACAGTCGCCGCAGCCTTCGCAGACGGCCGGGTTGATCATGACGCGGCGCGCCGGATCCTCCATCAGGCCGCGCTTGCGGCGCCGGCGCTTCTCGGCCGCGCAGGTCTGCACGAAGACGATGGCCGAGGTGCCCTTGAACTCGCGGCACATCTTCATGACGTTGTCGAGCTCGTCGCGGTGATACTTCTTCACGCCGGGCGCGATGGTGTCGGCCGGATAAGTGTCGGGCGCCTCCGAGACCAGATAGATCTCGCGGATGCCTTCGGCGTGGAGCTGGTAGGTGATCTTCTGCGGCGAGAGATCGCCATCATGGTGCTGGCCGCCGGTCATGGCCACCGCGTCATTGTAGAGGATCTTGTAGGTGATGTTGGCCTTGGAGGCGATCGCCTGACGGATCGCCAGAATGCCGGAGTGGAAATAGGTGCCGTCGCCGAGATTGGCGAAGATGTGGTTCTCGTTGGTGAAGGGTGCGATGCCGACCCACGGAACGCCCTCGCCGCCCATATGCGTGAAGGTCTCGGTCGAGCGGTCCATCCACAGCGCCATGAAATGACAGCCGATGCCGGCGAGCGCGCGGCTACCTTCGGGGACCTTGGTCGAGGTGTTGTGGGGACAGCCGGAGCAGAAATACGGGGTGCGGGAGACAGGCGCCGTCGCCTGCATCTGGGTCGCCTGACGGCCGTTGAACCAGTCGGCCTTGACGCGGATCATCTCCGCAATCTCGGGGTTGAGATTAAGTCGGAGAAGTCGCTCGGTAAGCGAGGTTGCGAGCGAGGCGACGCTGAGCTCGGCGGAGAAGGTCAGGAAGCGCTTGTCGTGCTCGTCCATCTTGCCGACGATGCGCGGGCGGACGTCGTCGCGCCAGTTGAACAGCTCCTGCTTGACCTGGTTCTCGACGATCTCGCGCCGTTCCTCGATGATGAAGATTTCTTCAAGGCCGACCGCGAACTGGCGTACGCCTTCCGGCTCCAGCGGCCAGGGCATGCCGATCTTGTAGAGGCGAAGGCCGATCTTCGCGGCGACTTCCTCGGTGATGCCGAGCTCGCGCAGCGCCTGCCGCACGTCCTCATAGCTCTTGCCGGATGCCATGATGCCAAAGCGGGCGTTCGGCGAATCCATGGTGATGCGGTTGACCTTGTTGGCGCGCGCAAAGGCGATCGCGGCAAAGCCCTTGTAGTCCTGGAGACGGCGGTCCTGCTCGAAACGGTCGTCCGGCCAGCGCAGGTTGAGGCCGCCGGGCGGCAGCTCGAAGTCAGGGGGGATGATGAAGGGCTTCATCTCGTCGGTGAGGTCGATCTCGGCGGTGGTCTCCACCGTCTCCGTGATCACCTTCATGCCGACCCAGCAGCCCGAGTAGCGCGACATCGCGATGCCGAGCAGGCCCATCTCGATCATCTCGTGGATGCTGGACGGGTAGAGATAGGGCATCAACGCCGACATGAAGGCGTGGTCGGACTGATGCGGGACGGTCGAGGATTTAGCCCCATGGTCGTCGCCGGCCAAACACAAGACGCCGCCGTTCTTGGCCGAGCCCGCCGCGTTGCCGTGGCGAAAGACGTCGCCGCAGCGGTCGACGCCAGGGCCCTTGCCGTACCAGATGCCGACCACGCCATCGTACTTGGCGCCCGGCGAGAGGTTGAGCTGCTGCGAGCCCCAGACCGCAGTCGCCGCCAGATCCTCGTTCACGCCGGGCTGGAACTTGATGTTGTACTGCTCGAGATGCTTTCGCGCAGCAAAGAGCTGCTGGTCGTAGCCGCCGAGCGGCGAGCCGCGATAGCCGGAGATGAAACCCGCGGTGTTGAGGCCGTTGGCGCGGTCGCGCCGGATCTGGGCCATGGGCAGGCGGACCAGCGCCTGGATGCCTGTGGTGAAGACGTGTCCGGTATCCTGGGTATATTTCTGATCGAGACTGATCGGACCCTGGTTGATGCCCATTATGTCCTCTTCCGCCCTTTTAAGCGTTTGGCCACTTAAGCCGTTGCCTACCCGTTGTTTTTAGCTAGGGCGCGCCGACCACCTTCGCCACTCTATGTCGGATATTTCACGCTCCGCACCACAAATCTGGGCCAGAGACGGCGCCGGGTAAAAATCGCAATTTAGTGCCCGGAAGGTGCCAGCCATTTTCAATTTGTGTCACCATACCCCCGGCGCCGCGAAATGACGTGACGCCACTATGATGCGGGATGGGGGCGGTTGGCCGCAGGAGAGGGTCGACGATGCGGACGATTCTGGCGGGACTACTCTTGTGCGGTGCGGGTGCGAGTGCCGCCATGGCCAGCGAGCCGTCACCGGAACTGGTCGCCTACGGCAAGGCGCTGGTCGAGGCCGGCGACTGCGCGGGCTGCCACACTGCCGATCCGGCAAAGCCGTTCGCCGGTGGAAAGCGGATCGACACGCCCTTCGGCGCGATCTATGCGCCGAACCTGACGCCGGACCGCGACACCGGGATCGGTGCCTGGATCGATGCCGATTTCACCCGCGCCTTGCGCTACGGCATCGCGCCTGACGGCTCGAACTATTACCCGGCCTTCCCCTATCCCTATTTCACGCGGATGACGAAGGACGACACGCTTGCCATCCGCGCCTATCTCGGAACGCTCGCACCTGTCGTCAGCCGCAACAAGCCGCCGGAGCTGCGCTGGCCGCTCAATTATCGCGGTCTGATGCGGGCCTGGAACTATTTGTTCTTCAAACCCGGCCTGTTCGAGCCGGACCAGAGCGAAAGCGCGGCTTGGAATCGCGGCGGCTATCTCGTCACAGGGCTCGGCCATTGCGGCGCCTGCCATACGCCGAAGAATTATTTTGGCGCGGACAAGGACGCGCAGGCGTTCTCCGGCAGCGAGGTTGCCGGCTGGTTCGCGCCGCGGCTCGATGGCGCCGCGCGCAGCGGGCTGAAATCGTGGAGCGTCGAGGACGTCACCGAATATCTGCAAAGCGGGCGCAACGCCAAAAGCCATGCCGACGGACTGATGGCCGAGGTGGTCGTCAACTCGACCTCCAAGATGAGCGATGCCGATGTGCGCGCCATCGCGGTATATCTGAAGAGCCTGCCGCCGGCGCGGCGTGAGCCGACGGCGGCGCCGCCGGACGATGCCGAGATGAAAGCAGGCCAAGCCGTCTACGCCCGGCTCTGCATCGCCTGCCATGAAGCCGACGGCTCCGGCGCGCCGCGCATCTATCCGCCGTTGCCCGCCAACGCGCTGCTGCAATCGATCAATCCATCCTCCACCTTGCGCATCATCCTCGACGGCGCGCACACCGTGACGACGCCGCGCGCGCCCAACGCCGGCGAGATGCCGGCCTATGCCAAGCAATTGTCCGACGAGCAGGTCGCGGCGGTGACGAACTACATCCGCAATTCCTGGGGCAACACGGCGCCGCTGGTGACGCCGCCGCAGGTGGCGAAGGCGCGGAAGGGCAGTTAATCCCTCTCCCCGCTTGCGGGGAGAGGGTTAGGGTGAGGGGGACTCTCCGCGGGGACGGAGACAATTGGACTCGCTCACCCGGAATTTGCTAGCGCAAATTCCGGCCTCTCCCCGCAGGCGGGGAGAGGCGAAAGAAACACTACCGCTCGTCCTCCGTGAACACGAATTTCGGCATCTCCCATTTGTAGCGCACCGCCAGCAGGCGGAGGCTGATGCCGAGGATGAAGGTCAGGATGGTCCATAGCTCGGCATTCAGATTAAGGCCGAACGCGGTGGCGTAGAACAGGCCGGTCACGACCGAGACGCTGGCGTAGAGCTCGGAGCGGAACAGCAGCGGTACGTCGTTGCAGAGCACGTCGCGCAGCACGCCGCCGGCGCAGCCCGTCACCATGCCGGAGACGATGACGATGGGCAGGGTGGCATCCATCTGCCAGGCGATATCGCAGCCGGTCATGGTGAAGACGACGAGGCCGATGGCATCGAGCACGATGAAAGCGACCTTCAGCCGGTGCACGAGGCGCGCGATCAGGATGGTGAGGAAGGCGGCGCCACCGCTCAGGGCGAGATAGATCGGGTTTTGCACCCAGGCCAGCGGATAGTGCCCGAGGAAGAGATCGCGCAGCGTACCGCCGCCGAGCGCCGTGATGCAGCCGAGGAAGCAGACGCCGACGTAGTCCATGCTGCGCCGGCCGGCGGCGAGCGCCGCCGTCATGCCCTGCGCGGCCAGCGCGACCAAGGACAGAAGATGCAGCACGCTATCGCTCGGCGGCAGGCCCCACACCCCTTGTTCCCTCCTCCCGCGGTGCAACTTGCGACCACGGTTCCCCGATGAACAGGTTCCCGATTCCTGGCGCGGTAGCAAGGCGACGAAAGCATAGAGAGCGCGGAACAGAACCTCGCATCTACGGGTTGTCCAGCCGCACTAATCGAGGAGACCCAATCGATGGCTGACGACCGTTTTCCCAACGATCCGTATCGCCCGAATCTCGCCGATGATGAGTATGTCCGTGCGGCGCGACGGGATGCCGACCTTCAGGCCGATCCCGAGCTGGGCGAAGGCCCCGCCTCCAGCGGCAAGATCGCGCTGTTTGCCGTGGCTGTCGCCCTGGTGTTGGGCGCCGTGTTCTACGGATTGAACAATACGACCACCGGTAACCAGGCGGGCAACACGCCGGCGTCGCAGACCGCGCAGACCAATCCGGCCAATCCGGCCGGACCTCCCGGCATGCGTGACATGACGCCGCGCAACAACGCAGCGCCCGGCGTGACCACGGGCGCGGCGCCGAGCAAGCCGGCCCCCGATACGCAGGCTCCGTCTGACGGCGCCAAGTAACACCACGACTGTCATCGCCCGGCTTGACCGGGCGATCCAGGAGAGCAAGCGGCGGGACACAACATCCCGCCACTTTTCGTTTGCCGCTAGCTGAACATCTTGTTGAGCTCGCCGCCGGAATAACCGCTGCTTAGCTCGGAGAAGGTGCCCTTCTCCGCCATCTCTTTTGCGGCCCGCATGAAACCGCCCCAGGCGGCACGCGCGAGCGAACCGCCGACGCTGATCCGGCGCACGCCGAGATCAGCGGCCTCCTGCAATGACAGCCCCGAGCCACCGATCAAGAGATTGAACGGCTTTGGATGCACCGCCTTCACCACCGCGGCAATATCCTCGCGGGTCTTCAGTCCCGGCGCATAAAGACAGTCGGCGCCGGCGTCCGCGTACGCGGTGAGCCGGTCGATGACGAGCTTAAGGTCGGTGACGCCCCACAGATACGCCTCGCAGCGGCCGACCAACATCGTGCCGCTGTCGCCGATCGCCTTGCGCGCCGCCTTGATGCGCTCGACCGCGAGCGCGCGCTCGTAGATCGGCTTGTCCTTGTCGCCGGTGGAATCCTCGATCGAGAGGCCGGCGATGCCGGTGCGCACCCCGCGCTCGACATTTTCTCCGACCTTGTCCGGCTCCACCGCAAAGCCGCCCTCGAAATCCGCATTCACCGGAATGTCGACGGCCGAGCACAATGCTGCCAGATGCTGACAGACGTCGTCGACGGTGACGCGGTAGTCGGCCTTGCCGATGCTCCAGGCAAAGCCCGCACTCGACGACGCAAGCGCCTTGAAACCGAGATGCTGCAACGCCTTGGCGCTACCGACGTCGACTGGATTGGGCAGGATGAAGCAGCCGCTCTCGTGCATCTTCGTGAACGTCGCGCGCTTGTCCGCGGTCGTGACCATGTTTCTCTCCCTAATGTTGGCGGCGCAGACATAGGCACGCCCTTCCGAGCGCGCTAGTGCGCGTCGTGCACGGCGCGGCTATCCTTCGGCGCCTGCTCGCGATCGTTCATGCCGTAGTCACGGATGACGCTGGCAATGCGCAGGCGGTAGTCGGCAAAAATCTTTGCGCGGCCCTTGGCCTGGGTGCGCCGGTGCTCCATCGTGTTGCGCCAGGCCTCGACCGCCGCCTCGTCGCGCCAGAACGACACCGACAGGATCTTGCCCTTCTCGGTCAGGCTCTCGAAGCGCTCGACCGAGATGAAGCCGTCGATGGTTTGCAGGATCGGCTTCAGATCGGCCGCGAGGTCGAAATAGTTCTGGCGGTGTTCCGGCTTGGGCCAGACCTCGAAGATCACGGCGATCATGGGCGTCTCCTAATTTGCGTGGTCGCCTACAATACCACCTTGCGCAGGAAGGTGCGCTCCTCTGCGAGGATGAATTTGTGTTCCTCCGCAAAGTGAAAATTCGCGATGCCTTCGGCGTCCTGCCGCAACCGCGCGCGATAGGCCTCGTAGGCGGCGAGGCTCTCGAAGGTGATCAGCGCAGACGCGATGTTGTTGGTGCCCTCATGCGGCATGAAATAGCCGATCAGGTCGCCGCCGCATTTCGGGATGATGGTGAGCCAGCGCTTCGAATATTCCTCGAACTGCGCGCGCTTGAACGGATCGAGCTGGTAGCGGATGAAGACGGTGATGGACATGATTGGCTCCTGACGTTTTCTCTCCGTCATTGCGAGCCACCGGGTCCGCGCGAAGCGCGGCCCAATGACAGGCTCCGCGAAGCAATCCAGCGTACCCCCGCGGAGGCATACGGGATTGCTTCGTCGCTCCGCTCCACGCAATGACGACGTGGTGATAGATAGACTACGACCTTGCCCGACCGCGATGCTTCGGCTACCATCGAAGCATGAAATCAGGTCCCGACATTGCCATGGTTGCCGCGCTGGTCGGCGATCCAGCCCGCGCCAACATGCTCACCGCGCTGATGAACGGCCGCGCGCTGACCGCGAGCGAGCTGGCGCAAGAGGCCGGCATCACGCCGCAGACCGCGAGCTCGCATCTCTCGAAGCTCGAGGCCGGTGGTCTCATCGAGCCCGAGAAACAGGGCCGGCACCGCTATTACCGTCTCACCGACGATGACGTCGCCGGCGTGCTCGAAGGCCTTGCGGGCCTTGCCGCGCGGACCGGCCATATGCGCGTACGCACCGGGCCGAAGGATCCGGCGCTGCGGCGCGCGCGCATCTGTTACGATCATCTCGCCGGCGATCTCGGCGTGCAGATGCTCGACACCATGCGCAACCAGCGGCTCGTCAGGCACAAGAAGCAGGACATCGAGCTGACGCCGGACGGCGAGCGCTTTCTGGCGGAGCATTTGCAGATCTCGCCCGACATGCTCGCCCATCCGCGCCGCCCGGTGTGCAAGGCCTGCCTCGACTGGAGCGAGCGGCGCCACCATCTCGCGGGCACGCTGGGTGCCGCCATGATGCAGCGCTTCACCGAATTGAAATGGGCCGCCCGCGACGCCACGCCCGGCAGCCGCGTGGTGAACTTTACCCGCACCGGCGAGAAGCAGTTTGCCGCGCTGTTCGGCCACGAGCGGGAGTAGTCACGCAAATCGCGTGAGAGCACACAATCGCGTGTGAACGAGTACCGTCGTCGTGGCCGGGCTTGACCCGGCCATCCACGTCTTTAGTGCAGTTCGCGCTCAACCACGTGGATGCCCGGGACAAGCCCGGGCATGACGGAGGTCGTGTCTGCCAACTTCAACATCACCCTGAGACCTCCATGAACCGCATCCTTCCGGCAGCCCTCGCCGCCGCCCTCCTCGCCGCTCCCCTCGCCTCCCACGCCGCCGACACCGCGCCACGCGAGCCCTACGGCATCGCGCTCGAAGGCTTTGCCTATCCCTATCCCGTACACTTGCTGCCGGTCGTCAACGACGGCGAACAGCTCAGCATGGCTTATATGGACGTTGCGTCGGCGCAGCCGAACGGCCGTACGATCGTGCTGTTGCACGGACGCAATTTTCCGTCGAGCTACTGGGCGCCCGTCATCAAGATGCTCAGCGAGGCCGGCTACCGCGTCGTGGTGCCGGACCAGATCGGCTTCGGCAAATCCTCCAAGCCGCAGGGCGAGCTGCATTTCGACACGCTGGCGCGCAACACCATCGCGCTGCTCGATCATCTCAAGATCGACAAGGCCGAGATCATCGCGCATTCGCTCGGCGGCATGTTAGGGGTGCGCATTGCCCGCGCCTATCCCGACCGTGTCGCCCATCTGGTGCTGACCGCGCCGATCGGGCTCGAGGACTACCGGCTCTACGTGCCGCCGACGCCGACCGAGAAGATCATCGAGGCGGAGGACAAGCTCACCGCCGACGGCTATCGCAAGCAGCTCCAGACCAATTACGCGATCAAGCTGCCGAGCGAGGCGATCACACCGTTCATCGACGCCCGTTTCAACATCAAGGGCAGTCCGGATTATCCGCGCTGGCTGCGCGCCTTCGTCAGCTCCGGCCAGATGATCTACCGCGAGCCGGTCGCGCACGAGGTCGCGCTTGTTTCCGAGCCCACGCTGTTCATCATGGGCGCCGACGACCACAACGCGCCGGGACGGCCGAACGCACCGGAGGCGCTGCGCGCAAAAATGGGACAGAACGCCGAGCTCGCGAAGGCGCTTGCCGCGAAGATGCCGAATGCACGGGCCGAGGTGATCCCGGACACCGGGCATCTCGTCTTCCTGGAGGCACCGGAGAAGTACAAGGAGTTGGTGCTGGGCTTTCTCGGCCGCTAGCGACGCCTGCGTGTCGCCTCAGACGGCATGCGGCGGGATGTTCATGCCGCATTCAGGTGATGATCGGCAGGGTTAGGTTGCGACGTGTCGGCACGTTTCTCCCCCAAATTTAACGTGTCGAATCGTGTCTTTTGATTCATTGTGCGCCGCAAGCGCCCTGCCCCCAAGACCTGTCCCCAAGACCTGCCCCCAAGACCTGCCCCCAAGGACAAGAAGGAAGATCAAATGAAATATCTGTTCGCCGCCGCGATGCTTGCCAGCGCGGTCGTTGGTTTCAGCGAGGCGGCCAGCGCCGCCCAAGGCTGCGGCCCCGGCTGGTATCGCGGCCCCTATGGCGGCTGCCGCCCGATGCGCGGTGCGGTCGTACGCCCGGGTCCGATCGTGGTTGCGCCGGCCCCTGTCGTCGTCGTGCCGCGCGCGCGCGTCTGCCCCTATGGCTTCCGCTGGTACGCCGGCCGCTGCCGCCCGTTCTGATCTCGTCTTTTCGCATTGCGAAGTGGCCGCGCGGCATTGGCTGGCGCGGCCATTTTCTTTTTGAGCGCCTGCAATGCTTCGTCCGCATCGTCCTGCGGCCGCTCCGAATCAAAACGGGGAGCGCAACTGCGATCCCCGTCCAGGCCTCGATCGACGAGCGGTTACCAGTAGCGGCGATGCCAGCGCCGGCGGCGCCAGCCCCAATGACGGTGGCGCCAGCCCCAGTGACGGCGATGCCAATGACCGCGGCCGCGCCAGTGCACCTGCTCGGGCTTCAGCTGCGCGGCTTCCTCGCTGGTGGTGACTGCGGGATGCACATCTGCATCCGGCAGCGGCATCCCGGCCGGACCGCCGATGGTCTGCGGTGACAGCGGCACGGCTTGTGCGGCGGTTGCGAAGGCGGCGGCGCCCGCCGTCACACCCAGTGCGAGTTTCAAAAAGTTCCGGCGCTCCATGACATTTTTCCTCTGGGATCATCGTGCCAGTGATGCAGAGCGAAGTGTCGGAGCCACGACATGAACTGCGGCTGAACGTTCAGGTTCATTGCAATCGTGACAGGGAGGGCCAGTAGCCCGGATGGAGCGAAGCGCAATCCGGGGTCTAGCATTTCGTGCAAAGGTCCCGGATTACGCTGCGCTCCATCCGGGCTACGATCGCATCTACTTCGCAAATTCCTGTGCCAGCACCAGCGTCTCGCGCGTGCGCGTCACCTCGGGCCAGTCGCGATTGAAATCCGCCACGAGCTGCTTCAGCGCATCGCCCTTCAGCATGGCCTCGAGCTTGGCCACGTCATCGAACCGGTACATCGCCTGATGCAGCGAGGGATCATCCAGGCTCCAGAACCGCCACGCCTTGCTGACGCCAAATGCCTTCACCGCGTCGGGCACATGTTCGGTCTCGTACCATTCGTCGAAGGCGGCGCGCTTGCCGGCATCGGTGACGGTGGCGCGGACGACGAAGAAGGCGGCGGGCATCGGGTTTCCTCCTGTTGTTTGGCGGCAGCATAGCCGGTTATAGATGCGGCAACAAAAAGCCCGCGCGACGGAACATTGGAATCGCGCGAGCCTGCGGTGAAAAAAGCTCTCATCGATGTCGGAACGCGCGCCGTTCGCTCGTCCTTGGATTGAACAGCACACGGAGACGCCGCATGCCCGACCTCACCCTCACCACGTTCGATTGGGTTCCCGAAATGCCGCGCGGCTTTGTGCGCGATCTTCGTGTGCGCTGGGCCCTGGAAGAGGCCACCTTGCCCTATCGCGTTGCGAGCGTGCCATTCGGCGATCGCAGCGCCGCGCATTTCGCGCACCAACCGTTCGGCCAGGTGCCGTGGCTGACCGAAGGCGACATCTCGATCTTCGAGAGCGGCGCGATCCTGCTCCATTTGGGCGAACGCAGCGCGGCGCTGATGCCCGCCGATCCGAGCGGCCGCAGCGAGGCGATCAAGTGGGTGTTCGCCGCGCTCAATTCGGTGGAGATGGCGAGCCTGCCCTGGTCCATGTTCAAATTCATCGGCGACGCCGGCGGCACGCCGGGAGCGAAGTTTCTCGACGAGTTCCTCCAGATTCGCCTCAAGTACCTCGAGCCGGTGCTGGCCGGCCGCGAATGGCTGGTGGGGTCGTTCTCCGTCGCCGACATCCTGATGTCGGATGTGCTGCGTCCCGTCGATCGCTTCGACGGGCTGGCGGCACATCCGGCCTGCCGCGACTATGTCGCGCGCGCCACGGCCCGCCCGGCCTTCGTCAAGGCCCACGCAGACCAGATGGTGCATTTCGCTGCGGCAGACGCGGCACGCGCCGGAGCGTGACGAGCCGCACATAATTAACCCGGTGTTAGCCCGAACTTCCCCTTGAGTAGCGACGTAAGCATTTGAGCTGGCGTGTAATTCCAGCGGGCGTGACGGCGCGTCTGCCTACATTATGGGGCGATAGGAATGCCGAGCCGATTGAAGACGTCTTGTTGTAGTGGGGTTGGACTTGTGAGCATAGCGGCCGGGGCGTCCTGACCGATGCGAACGATGTTGCGTGTGAGCGTGGCGAGATCCTGCAACAGCGTTCGAAAGCTGTGCACGGGCCGGCCATCGTGGGTGTGCTTGCGATTAGCCTTGGTTCTGGCCGCGGCCGAGACTCTGGCCTTGGCGACGGGCGAGACGCGCGCGGCGTCGGCGGCCTCGCGGTCGTGATCGTCGAACAGGATCGGGGCCAGCGCGCGGCGCATGTGCCAGACGATGTAATAAGCGAGCATGCAGAGGAAGACGTGGGCGCGCACGCGGCCAGCGAGGCGATGGTGGATCGGGCGCACCTCCAGTTCGACGGTCTTGATGGTGCGGAAGGCGCGTTCGACCTGGGCCAGGCTCTTGTAGGCACGCACCGTGGCGGCGGTGTCGAGGTTCTCGGCCGGCACGTTGGTCCGTAGCACATAGAAGCCGTCGAGCGACGCTTCGTTGGCGATGGCATCCTCGATCCGACTGAAGTCGAACGAAGTGTCGGTGATGGCGAGGTGGAAGTGCTTGGCCATCTTACGCTTGCCCAGCACGGCGCCGACCTTCAGACCGATCTCATCCTCGCCGCGCAAGGGGTTGCGCTGACGCTGCACGGCGGCCTTGACGCGGGCGAGATCCTTCTCGGTCGCCGCCAGCAACTCGCCGCGCTTGCGCCGACGCTCGTCGGCCAGATCCGGGTTGCGGCACACGATCAGGCGCTCGCCGGGGAAGTCGGGGGACGTGATCTCGGCCATATCGCGATCGTCGAACAGCGACAATTGCAGCGGGCCGCCGTCCTCGGCGAGCTTGCGGATCGCCGGCGCCCGCAGAGCGGTGATCCAATCGAGCCCGGCCGGCATCAGATCGGCTTCGATACGGGCGCTGGTGATCATGCCGCGATCGCCGACCAGTACCACACGCGACAGCTTGAAGCGGGCCTTCAGTTTGTCGACTTGCGCGGCCAGCGTGCTCGGGTCGGCGGTGTTACCTTCGAACACCTCCACCGCCACCGGGCAGCCGTCGGCGGCGCACAGCAAGCCGAACACGATCTGCAGCTTGTCGGAACGACCGTCGCGGCTGTAACCATGCCGCGCCAATTCGCAATGTCGCCCCTCCAGATAGCTGGAGGTGAGATCGTAGAGCACCAGCGAGCCGTCATGCAGATGGCGCTTGGCGAGCGTCGCCTCGATCCCCGGTTGGGCCGTGCCGAGCAGGTCGAGCGCTTCGTAAAGCTCGTCCTCGTCGACGGCGCTGAGATCGAGCAGTTCGCCCAGCGAATGCGCCGCCGTCGCCTCGCTGAGCTGGCGCGCCGTGGCCAGCTTGGCGGCCGGTTCGATCACCCGTGCCACGATCAAGGCCAAAGCCAGCCTGGCCAACCGTCTGGGCTTGTCCGGGACAAGGCGATGCAGTCCGAGCTGGCGCGCCATGCCGAGCACCGCGGCCACGTGGCCGTGCGGCAGCGAGCGCTCGATCCGCAGTTGCTCGGCCGGCGAGACCAGCTCCTCGCCTTTCAGGACGCGGCGCAGCGCATCGATCTTCTCATCCGGCCAATGCGACAGGTTGGCCAGCGTGCGCGACTTGATCTTGTCGCCCTCGCGATAGCTCTCGCGCAACAGGATCGCGGGCGGTGAGTTGCGGTTGGGAATGCGGGCGACGAACATGCCGGAATCGAATCACGGAAACCTGCCATTCGCAAGCCAAAAATCATCATTTACATGCCTACAAAATCAGCCCGATCCAAACTTCTCAAATCCTCTCAACGCTCTAACAAAAATCCCGAGGGGAAGTTCGGGTTAGCCATACGATCACCGCGGCCGGAACGAAGCAATTTGCCCCCAAATTATTCCGACGGAAGGTGACACATGGCCCGCATCGAATATCTCAAAGACCAAGTCGCCCGCGCCGAGCGGCTGGCGAAGGCGATCCTCGACCAGCAAACCGCGCAACGACTTCAAGCCTTCGCAGCCGAATGCCGCGCGGAGTTGCAGGTGCTGCCGCTCAGGACCGCGGCGTGAGACGTAGCGGCACTCGCCGAGCGCCGCGTCACACCAGCTTCATCGGCGCATCGGCAACCACGCGAAGGTCGATCCTGCTGATCAACGCCGAACGGCGCGCCTCCGCAACACTGATGGCGTCGTCCGTCTGCCGCAACGTGCTGACATTCGATCCGAGCGAAACAATTCCGCCAAGCACCAGGGCGATTGATCCGAGCGCGGCGGTCTGACCTGTCCCCAACAAGCCGAGGATTGTGATCAGCAGCAGCGTGCCTCCGCCGCCGATGGCGATCTTGGAGGCCAAAATAAACTTCCGGCACCGTTCGGCGACCGCGGCCAACGCCTCGATCCGCGCTTCGATGTCTGAAATCTCGTCGGTCGTGTCGTCTTCGGTCATTGGAGATCAAACGTGCCCGGCGCGACAGGTTCTAGCTCTAGCCAGTAGCCCGCATGAGCGAAGCGACATGCGGGGTTTTTGGCGAAACCCGGATGTCGCTGCGCTCATCCGGGCTACAAGGCCTCACAACGGCAAATTGTCGTGCTTCTTCGCCGGCGTTTCCACCTTCTTGTCCTTCAGCATCGACAGCGCCCGCGCGATCCGCTTCCGGGTCGAGTGCGGCATGATGACGTCGTCGATGTAGCCGCGCTCCGCCGCGATGAAGGGGGACAGGAAGCGGTCCTCGTATTCCTTGGTGCGGGCGGCGATCTTGTCGGGGTCGCCGATGTCGGCGCGGAAGATGATCTCGACCGCGCCCTTGGCGCCCATCACAGCGATCTGCGCGGTCGGCCAGGCGTAGTTCATGTCGGCGCCGATTTCCTTGGAGGCCATGACGTCGAAGGCGCCGCCATAGGCCTTGCGGGTGATGATCGTCACCAGCGGCACCGTGCACTGCGAGTAGGCGAACAGCAGCTTTGCGCCGTGCTTGATCAGGCCGCCATATTCCTGCGCGGTGCCCGGCAGGAAGCCCGGCACGTCGACGAAAGTGACGATCGGGATGTTGAAGGCATCACAAAAGCGAACAAAGCGCGCGGCTTTGCGCGAGGCGTCGCTGTCGAGCACGCCGGCCAGCACCATCGGCTGGTTGGCGACGAAGCCGACGGTGCGGCCGGCGATGCGGCCAAAGCCGGTGACGATGTTCTTGGCAAAAGCGTCCGCGATCTCGAAGAAGTCGCCCTCGTCCACGACCTTGAGGATCAATTCCTTCATGTCGTAGGGCTTGTTCGGATTGTCGGGGATCAGCGTGTCCAAGGACATATCGACGCGGCCGATGTCGTCGAAACTCGGCCATTCCGGCACGCCGTCGGTGTTGTTGGACGGTAGGAAGTCAATCAGGCGCCGCATCTGCAACAGCGTCTCGACGTCATTCTCGAAGGCGCCGTCGGCGATCGAGGAGCGCGTGGCGTGCACGGAGGCGCCGCCCAGCTCTTCGGCAGTGACCACCTCGTTGGTGACGGTCTTCACCACGTCGGGGCCGGTGACGAACATGTAGCTGGTGTTCTTCACCATGAAGATGAAGTCGGTCATCGCCGGCGAATAGACGTCGCCGCCGGCGCAGGGGCCCATGATCACGGAGATCTGCGGAATCACGCCGGAGGCGAGCACGTTGCGGCGGAACACGTAGGAATAGCCGGCAAGCGCCGCGACGCCTTCCTGGATGCGCGCGCCGCCCGCGTCATAGAGGCCGATGATGGGCGCCCTCGCCTTCATCGCCATGTCCTGGAGCTTTGTAATCTTCAGCGCGTGGGTCTCGGACAGCGAGCCGCCGAACACGGTGAAATCCTTGGCGAACACAAACGTCTTGCGGCCGTTGACGGTGCCCCAGCCGGTGACGACGCCGTCGCCGGGCACCTTGTTCTTCTCCATGCCGAACTCGGTGGAGCGGTGCTCGACGAACATGTCGAATTCCTCGAACGATCCCTTGTCGAGCAAGAGCTCGATACGCTCGCGCGCGGTCAGCTTGCCGCGGGCGTGCTGCGCTTCGATGCGCTTCTCCCCGCCGCCGAGCTTTGCGCCGGCGCGACGTTCTTCAAGGGCGTCCAGAATGTGTTTCATTTGCTCCCGCCAGTTCTTAAGTGATGCGGGGTTCTAACACGGCATTTTGCGGGCCGGGAAGCGGCTTTCGGCCTCGCAGGGCTGCCCTGCCGGTGCGGAAACCGTGAGGGATTGCAAAGCTTTGCGGGGAGAGGCGACCATGGACGATAAAGCGGCCGGGACCGGCACGGTGACCGGCGGGGTCAAGATCCTGCTGCGGCTGGAAGGCCTGACCCTGTTCGTGGGCATGGTGATGCTCTATGCGGCCTGGGATGGCTCCTGGCTCGTCTTCGCCCTGCTCTTCTTCGTCCCCGATCTGAGTTTCCTCGCCTACCTCTCGGACGCACGGTTCGGCGCGATGGTCTACAACGCCGCCCACAGCTACATGGCGCCGGTGGCGCTGCTAACGCTCGGCTTCGGCTTTGCCTCGCCTCTCACCCTCTCCATCGCCTTGATCTGGCTCGCCCATATCGGCATCGACCGGGCGCTCGGCTACGGCCTGAAATATTCGGCCGGCTTCGGCTTCACCCATCTCGGGCGGATCGGGCGGCAGAAGGACGCCTGAGCCCGCGCGCTTTGGCGGCGGACTGCCGCCATTTTGTCCCCCTCGCCGGTTGACCGCGCCAGCCGATTCAGGCTTGCTCCCCTTCACGATCAGGCGCCGAATGTTGCGTGAGCTCAGTCGGTACGGCGGCGGTCCACCACGTCTGGCTGCAAGCATCACATATGTCCGCCACGATCGTCCCCCTGCCGCCGAACTCATCGTCCGAGACCATCGCCTTCCTGCGCCGGATGGCCAGCATGGTGTCGGGTCGCAACGGCGAGATGCTGCTGCGTGCCGCCGCCCTGATCGAGTCGCTGTCTCAACGGGCGATGACGGCCGAGCGGCTCTATCACCAGCAGCAGGAAGAGAACAAGCGTCACGTGGAGCTGCGCGAAGCCGCCGAGCTCGCCTCCGATGCCATGGTCAGCCAGATCGAAACGCTGCGGGCCCAGCTCGCGGACGTGATCGCGGCCGCCGCCGCCGAGCGCGCGGCCTTCGATGCCGAGCGCGGCAAGCTGCTCGGCCTGATGCAGGATGCGGAAAGCCATATCGGCAAGCTCACCACCGAGCTCGATACGCTGCGCGCCTCCGTCGACAACTTCAACGAAACCGTGATCTCCGTGCCGATCGAGGTGCTGCGGCTGGCGCGGGCGCAGTTCGACTATTTGTCGAACGGCTTTGCGGGGAGCGGCGACGTGATCTCGCAGACGATGAGCGAGATCGGCGGCTTTGCGATCGACCACGCGCTGACGGCCAAGAAGTCGGCCGGCCCCGCCTGAGGCGCACGCGCGCCGAATTGACAGCGCGAGGGGCCGTTGTTCTACTCAACAAAATCATTGGGGAGTATCACGATGGCCACCAATTGGCGCACCGTTGCGGCGCTCATCGCAGCCTGCGTTTCGAGCCCGCTCGTCTGCGGCACTGCCGTCGCGCAGGCGTTGCCCAAGGAAGCTGCCACCCGGGTCGAGATCTACCCGATCCCGTCGCTCACCCTTTCCGACCAGCAATTTTTGAGTGGCGATGCGGCCGCCGGCAAGCCGGTGACGGTTGCGGGCGAATTCCGCGTCGCGCAAGGGTCCGGCAAGCTGCCCGTCGTGGTGCTGATGCACGGCTCGAGCGGCGTCGGCGCCACCACCGAAGCCTGGGTGCACGAATTCAACGCATGGGCATCTCGACCTTCGTGATCGACGGCTTTACCGGCCGCGGGCTGACGGTGGTGGGGCCGAACCAGGCCCTGCTCGGCCGGCTCAACCTGATCTTGGACATCTATCGTTCACTGGAGCTTCTTGCGAAGCATCCCCGCGTCGATCCCGATCGCATCGTGCTGATGGGCTTTTCGCGCTGCGGCCAGGCGGCGCTCTATGCGAGCCTCGACCGCTTCCACAAGCTCTGGAACAAGTCCGGCGCCCAGTTCGCCGCCTACATCCCGTTCTATCCGGATTGCTCGACGACCTATCAGAGCGATACGGACGTTGCGGCGCGTCCGATCCGCATCTTCCACGGCGCGCCCGACGACTACAATCCCGTGAAGAGTTGCAAGGCTTTCGTCGAGCGGCTCAAGACGGCCGGGCGCGACGTGGCGCTGACTGAATATCCCGATAGCGCGCACGGTTTTGACAGCGGCCTGCTCGGCGTCAACACAGTTGCCGTCTCAACCGGCGCCCAGACCGCGCGCAACTGCCATCTGCGCGAAGGCGACGGCGGCGTGTTGATGAACGCCGATACGCAAGCGCCGTTCTCCTACAAGGACGCCTGCATCGAGCTCAATCCGCATGTCGGCGGCAATCCAAAGACTGCCGCCGAGTCCCGCAAGGCCGTGGTGGATTTTTTGCAGGCGCTGTTCAAGCTGGGGTAGACGGCAAAAATCGCACATGACGTGGGAACTTGGGTGCGCTGAAGTTTCCGCAGCGTCATGGCCGGGCATAGCCGTCCGAGGATGGCGTCGCTTCCGCTCGCCTACGTCCCCGCCATCCACGCCTCGCCCCGCGGCACAAAGAACGTGGATGCCCGGGACAAGCCCGGCCATGACGACCCTTTGCGGCTGTTCAAATGCAATCGACGTCGGCTGGAGGGGCTAGGGCTCACCGGGCTTGAACGGCTCCTGCTTGTCCGGCGGCACCGTCTCCTCGGCCATGGCAAGCAGCATGGCGACCATCACGTAATTGCCGGCAACTGCGGTGAGGTCAACGATCTGCTGGTCGTTGAACACCGTCTTCGCACGCGCATAGGTCTCGTCGGAGACCTTCTTCGTCGTGGTGAGCTCGGTGACGAAATCGTAGACGATAGCCTCGTCGTCGGCCATGTTCGACGGTCGCTTGTTTGCCTTGAGCTCCGCGATGATGTCCGCCGACAGGCCCGCCTTCGCCGCCAGCGGGGCGTGCGCGAACCATTCCACCTGCGAGCGCCACTGCCGCCCGATCACGAGGATTGCAAATTCGTTGAGCTTGACCGGCACCGAAGTCTGCCAGCGCAGATAATAGAACAGGTCGAACAGGCGCTGGCCGAGCACGGGGCTGCGGATCATCGGATTGTAGGGCCCGCCGATGCCGACGCTCGAGACCTTCATGATCTGCTCGCCGAGCGGCTTCTGCTTGTCGTCGAGCTGGTCCATGGTGAGTTGTGGGAACCGCGGTTCCTTGCTCGTGGCGGGATCGGCCAACAATGTCGCTGCAAGCCAGCCACCCGCCGCAGCCAATGCCAGTGACGAGGCCAATAGGGCAGAATTCATCGTTTCCTCCTGCTTCTCGTTGTTTGGAAGGCCAAAGCTAGAGCTTTTCCGTTCCGATTGAATCGGAACGGGGCCTTAGATTCTTGTTTTGACGCGTTTTCTTCACGCGAACCAGCGTCCACTTCGCTGGAAAACGCTCTACCCGCACGCAGCCAAGCCAGACGTCACGGAACCCTAAGAACCCCTTTGCGGGTCGCGCGTTGGAGCGACGATCGATCCTCAAGATGGAGGTCTGCAATGTCCAGATCCGATATCGCACGGGCAGGCCTGCTCGTAGCAGTGCTGTGCCTTCCCTGCGGCGCAGCCGAGGCCGCTGCATCTCCGTTTGCCGCCATGGCCGGGACCTGGTCGGGCAGCGGCACGCTGAGCACGACAGACGGCGGACAGGAGCGGCTGCGCTGTCGCGCGGCCTACGATGTCGCACCCAACGGCGCCGAGCTTCGCCTCAACCTGAGATGCGCCAGCGAGAGCTATAATTTCGATCTCGCAGGCAACGTCGAATACCGCGGCGGAGCCATCACCGGCTCCTGGAGCGAAGCCACCCGCAACGCCTCCGGCACGATCTCAGGACGTGCGGCCGGCGATCAGATCGATGCGGCAGCGCGCGGCGAGAACTTCTCGGCCAATTTGTCACTGACGACACGCGGCAGCCGGCAGAACGTCTCAATCCGTCCGCAGGGCACCAACATCACGGGCGTCTCGCTGACGCTCGATCGACGCTAAAGCGCGATGAGATGAGGATGAATCATCGTCGCGCTTGAGCGCCATGTCGGCGCGTGATCTCTCCGGAAAGCCGCTGCACGGTTTTCCGGATCATAGGTCAGATCGCCCCGATGTCGGCAAGACAGGCCTGCGTCAGCGGCATGCGCTCGCCGACGAGACGCTGCTCCCCGCAATCCATGTTGAGCGCGAACACCGTGTGCGCGCTGCCCTTCTCGGCCCAGCCGACCATCCAGCCCAGCGACGGCGCGCCGCGCTCGGCGCGGAGCAAACCGGACTTGGCGCGGATGATGCTATCGCCAACCTTGGTCACCGGCAGGATGTCGCAGACGAAATCCTGGCTGCGTTGGGAGATCGGCAGCGCGCGACGGCGCAGCCGGTCGACGAAATCGATCTGCTCGACGGGATCGATGCGCAAGTTTCCGGTCAACCAGAACTGGTCGATGCCGCCGCCGATGTCGCGATTGCCATAGTCGAACAGATCGACGTATATCTGCATGCGTACCTCGCCGATGCGACGTGCGATCTCCTGATAGACCGGCACCGCGCTGACCGCGATCGCGCTGCGCAGCGTGTGATCCTTGTTCCAGGCCTCGATCGAACGGTTCACGCCGTCCCAGGGAAACACGTCCTTGTCGGGATCGGCGACTACGCCGGTCTCCAGCGCAATCAGCGAGTTCGGGATCTTGAAGGTCGATGCCGGCAGCTTGCCCTCGCCCGACCGCTCCCGGTCGCTCGCGACGATCAGATAGTCCTCGACCTTGTAGCCGACGAAAGTGCCGGCCGTACCCAGATCAGTGAAGCGCTTTGCCAGACTATCGCGGATTTCGTTGCGCGGCGGCGCGACGTTGGCGAATGCGCGCGACGGCAAGATGGCGGCTGCGGCAAGTAGGCCGAGAGTGGAGCGGCGGGTAAACAAGGACGGCATCCATCGAGCGTTGAGAGACGCCGCGACCATGCAGCCGCTATCGTGGTGAAACGATGACAACGATCAGCGCGCCCGGCCCGACAGCCGCAGCACGAACACCAGCACTTCGGCGACAGCCTTGTAGAGGTCGGGCGGGATCTCCTCGCCAATCTCGACCTTGGAGAGCGCGCCGGCCAAAACTTCGTTCTCCTCGATCGGGATGTCGTGAGCCTTGGCGATCTCGACGATTTTTGCGCCGATCGTGCCCTTGCCCTTGGCGACGACCACCGGCGCGTTGCTGCCCTTCTCGTAATGCAGCGCGATTGCGAGCTTGGAGAGATCGCTCATGTGGCGCGATCCAGGAAGTGCCCGGCGCGGGCCGGTGCCGGCTGCGGCGGCGTGCCGTCGCGCACCACGATGTCGCCGGGCTTGAGCTCGGCTTTGATCATCGCCCGGCTGAGCTCGCCAATACCGGCGCGCAATTGCTGCGCGGTGGTCGGCCGCTCCGCCCACATCCGCACAAAGGTCTTGTCACCATTCAGGGTGATCAATGCATGCACAGGTCCCGCCGGCTCGACATTGAGCGAGAAGCGCGCGCGCCAGGCGCGCTTGGCGGGATCAGCAGATTCGCCACCGCCGTCACGCGAGATCTCGAACTGCGCCATCGCGGTGCCCCGCGGCGTCAAAAACGGAATCTCGAAATTCCACTGCGGCACGGTCGGGTCGATGCGGTGCCCGCTGGCATCGACGCGATCGGGGAGCGAGGCGACCTGGAGCAAGGTCTGCCGCGCGATCGCAGCATCGGTGTCGTCAAGCAGGCAGTGCACGGTCACGGCAAGCGGCGTATCCGGCGCGAGCGACGGCGAGGCGATGGATTGCGGCGACGGCAGCGCGCGGCGGAACGGCGGCGGCGTGGTCGCGCGTGCGGCCGCCTCGAAGGCGTGGCCATCAGGCACGGCCTTGTTGGCGCCAGGCACGTTGCCCGTCATGCGCGGCAGGTTCTGCGTGACTTCTTGCAGCAGGCTCGTGGCGAGACCAGCGGCCATGATGCGCGGTATCGTCAGCTGCGGCGCGTCGGCAACCATGTCGGCAAGCACGGCGGTCGCGATATTGGCGTTGCGCGGCATTTGCGGTGGTTGGGCCATCTCCGCGTCGGGTGATGGCAGCGCCGCCTGCGCAGCCTCGCCCGCAGCGTCAGCGAGCGAGCTTGCTGCCTGCGGCGTGGCGACGGAGTTCGTTGGAAGCGTGGCTCCCTGCGCCGGGGGCTGCGGCGCACCGGTTTCGACCGCGGCCAGCGTCTGGCGCAGCACCAGCAGCGCCGCCTTCAGATCCGGCACGGCGCCAGAGGACGGCGACGCGACTGCAGCGAGCGACGCCTCGAGAAAGAGCCCTGACTTTTGGAAGGCGGATTCAATGTCGGCGCCGTCGAGCTGACTGTTGAGCGGCGTCTGCTGCGCCAGCACGTCCAGCATCGCTCGCTTCAGTCCAGCCGGCAGGTTGCTGCCGCTCACAACCGAAGCAAGATCGGCAAATAGCGGCGCCTGGCTGCCCTGCTTCGTCACGGCCTCGGCCGAGGCCACGGTCACTGCGACCTGCTCGGACGGCGTCAGGAGATTGCGGGCCGTGGTCGCGGACGGGGCAAGCGGCGGGCTGTCCCCCAGCGACGCCGCAGTCGGCGTCAGCGTGACCTGATCCGCGACCGCCTCGCCCGCCCCGTTGACGATGGCGAGCCGGACATTGCCGTCGTTCTGCGACACCGCCAGCTGGAGATTCTGTCCGGGCGATAGCGCCACCTCGGACATCACGTCGAGAGAGAGGTTGGCGATCGCGATCCGCACCAGATTGTCCGCGAGCACGCTGACGACCTTGGCGTCGACGACGCTGCCGGCTTGCAGGACAAGTTCGGGCGTCACCGCATCGGCTACGGAGCCGGTGGCACTGACGGGAGCGATGGAACTGATCGGCGTCGGCATCTCAGGGGCCCAGAAGCACGGGCCACCCTAACGCCCGCGTCGTAAACCTCTCGTTAAGGACCTTTGGCCGCGAGCGGCTTTACCGCTGCCAGAACCGTCACGGCGGCCTCGAAATCCCTCAGGCGCGCGGCACGGCGGGCGACCGCCTCCTCGTCCAAGCCCCATTTCTCGGCATTCCAATCCTCGTCGACATAGGCTGCGGCCCAGACCTGGTCGGCATCGCGCACCTCGTGGGCGAGTGCCAGCGCCAATAGCGCCGAGCCGGTCAGGGTCGTGACCACGTGGAGCGCAGCCACGGACCATGCATCCTGGGGCAGCGCGGCGCACGCAGCCTGGATCGCCTCGTCCGGCTGCTTCACATGCATGATGCCTTCGGACAGGATGAAGTGCGCCCCCAGCGTCTCGGCGGCCCAGAACAGCACGGGATCCCAATGCGCGGCCTCGCGGGCGACCAGCGCCTCCGGATGACCGGCGCGATAGAACAGCAGGTCAGTCTGGAGGTATTTCGCGAGATCGTCGCTGACGAGATCGACACGGTCGACGACGCCTTCGATCACGCTGTTGGCGATCCGCGTCAGCGGCATGGTCATAGGATTGATCGTTTCCGCCTGCGCCTCCCATTCCGCGGCGACCGCATCGGCCAGCTCGCGCGATGGAATCACCACCTGGCGGCCGGAGGGCGTGCGGATCGGCTTGCCATCGAGCGCGATGACGAAGCCGCCGTCGGCCTCTGCCGCGCCCGCCTCCTTGTAGAAGCGCTTGCGCTGCGGCGCACGCGCGGCCTGGCGGACCGCCTCCTGCGGATCGAGCGGGGACCGCCCCGCAGCCTCATCGAACAATTCGCGCATCTTGAGTTTTCGGTCTCCGCCGCTGAATACTAGGCTTGTAAGATAAAACCGGCGGCCGATAAAGCGAGCGGCAGGCATGAGAGAACTTGCGGGCATTGTGGCCCTGTTCGCCGGGTTTTGGCTGGCCGCGGCACAAGCCGGCTTCCGCACCCCGGAATCGGCCGTGCGGAACCTCTATGCCTATTACGGCCAGGGCGCGGATGTTTCTGGAGCAGTTTCGGAATTGAATGGGGTGTCACTCGCGACCACAATCACCGCCGTCATGCCCCGGCTTGACCGGGGCATCCAGTACGCCGCGGCCCCGCCGTGTCCATTACCGTCTCTGGAATACTGGATCGCCCGATCAAGTCGGGCGATGACGGCTGAGAAGGCGGTTTACTGGTTCGCGCAACTGCGCGAATAAGTGCCGCGGTCGGCGGGGCTGAGCCCTGCCCCGGCGGCATCATCGAGACACTTCGAGATACGGTCGCCAAACGCGGTGCGCGGGATCGGCTGGTAGTTGTAGCTCGGCGGCGCATCGAGCTGCGGGATTTTTGGCACTTCGATCTTCGGTGGCGGTGGCGGCGCTGGCGACGGCAGATTGAATTGCGAGGTGCCCGGCAACAGCGCTTGCGCCGAGGCGCCCTGCCCCACGAGCATCGCGACCAAAACCAGGAGGATGACCGAGAGCTGTCTCATGGAGGATATGTTGTGCTCCTTCGGCCCCCATTCAACTTAACTATTCTTCAGGCGCGTTCTCGATCGGATCAAATCTGGTTGCGTCCAGGCCGAGCAGGTTCCACGACTGCTGCATGTGCGGCGGCAACGGCGCGGTGGCGTCGATCACGCCGCCGCGCGGATGCGGAATCACGATGCGGCGCGCCAGCAGATGCAGCCGGTTTTGCAGGCCGCCCGGCAGTTGCCAATTCTCGATATTGAAATATTTGGGATCACCGACGATGGGATGGCCGATGTGTTCCATGTGCGCGCGGAGCTGGTGCGTACGGCCAGTGACCGGCTTCAAGGACACCCAGGTCAGCTTGTTGCCGGCGGTCTCGACCACCGCATAGTATGTCACCGCGTGGCTCGCGCCCTCATCGCCATGCTGGGCGATGCGCATGATGGTGTCGTCCTCGCTCTCCTCTTTTGCGAGGAAGGTCGAGATGCGGCCTTGCTTCGGCTTCGGCAGACCCGGCACAAGCGCCCAATAGGTTTTTCGCGCCGACCGCGAGCGGAAGGCGCCGGTCAGATGGCTCGCGGCAAAGCGTGTCTTGGCGATCAGCAGGCAGCCCGACGTCTCCCTGTCGATGCGGTGAACGAGGCGCGGCTTCTGGCCCTTGGCGTCACGCATCACCTCCAGCATCTGGTCGACGTGCCGCGTCATGCCCGAGCCGCCCTGCACGGCGAGGCCGACGGGCTTGTTCAGCACGAGGACGTCGTCGTCCTCATAGATCGTCATCTCCTTCAGGGCCTGAAGCGTCTTTTGCGCGGCTTCCGACAACGAGCCAACCGCCGCCTTCGGCGCATCCAGCTTCAACGGCGGAATGCGGACGCTCTGGCCCTCCTCCAGGCGATCCTTGCTGTCGACGCGCTTGCCGTCGACGCGCAGCTCGCCTTTGCGCACGACGCGCTGGATGTGGGAGAACGACAGCCCGGGAAAGCGCGCTTCGAGGAAGCGATCGACGCGCATATTGTTTTCGTCGGCCGTCACCTTGACGGTCTGCACCTTGGTCGGCAGCAGCGCCTCGACGGGTTTTGCTGGCGCGGGCCTTTCCACCACTGGCTTTGCCGGCGCAGGCTTGGGCGCGCGCCGTTCGGCGCGCTCAGAGGCAATCCGCGGCGGTTTCGCGCCTGGCTTGCCGCCCAGCCGCGGCCCGGCCTTCTTCGCGCTCCGCGCTTTGGACGGACGCGCGTCGTCGCGCTCGTCACGCGAACGGGGCTGTGGGTTCATTCTCTTGATGCGGCGGCTCATGGCTGCCTGCCTAGCTCAAAAGCGGCCTCGCGTCACGGCGAAATGGCGATTTAGCCTTAGCCACCCCGCTCCTTCCGCAGCTTTGCCCAGTAATCCAGCCGCTTCCGGATCTCGCGCTCGAAACCACGCTCGGGCGGATCGTAGAAGGTCTGGCGGCCCAGGGCTTCGGGAAAGTAGTCCTGGCCGGAGAAGGCGTCGGGAGCGTCGTGGTCATATTCGTAAGCTGCGCCGTAGCCTTCGGACTTCATCAGCTTGGTCGGAGAGTTGAGGATGTGTTTTGGCGGCAGGAGCGAGCCGGCCTGCTTGGCGGTCTCCATCGCCGCACCGAAAGCGGCGTAGACCGCGTTCGATTTCGGCGCGGTGGCGAGATAGACCACGGCCTGCGCGATGGCGAGCTCGCCCTCGGGATGACCAAGGAAGTCGAAGGCGTCCTTGGCGGCGTTTGCGATGACGAGCGCCTGCGGATCGGCAAGCCCGATGTCCTCGACCGCCATGCGCACGACGCGGCGGGCCAGGAACAACGGATCCTCGCCGGCATCGAGCATGCGCGCAAGGTAATAGAGCGCGGCATCGGGATCGGAGCCGCGCACCGACTTATGCAGCGCCGAGATCAGGTTGTAGTGGCCGTCGGCCGACTTGTCGTAGATCGGCGCGCGGCGCTGCAGGATCTCCTGCAACTGCGCAGCGTCGAAAATCTCGTCCTTGCGCGCGGCGCGCCAGACTTCCTCGGCCAGCGTCAGCGAGGCTCGCCCGTCACCGTCGGCCATGCGCACCAGCACCGCACGCGCCTCAGCATCGAGCGGCAGCTTTCGGCCCTCCACCGCCTCGGCATGCGCGAACAGCTTCTCGATCGCGGCCGTATCGAGCGAGCGGAACACCAGCACGCGGGCGCGCGACAAAAGCGCCGCGTTGAGTTCGAAGGACGGGTTTTCGGTGGTGGCGCCGATCATCACCACCGTGCCGTCTTCCATGACAGGCAGAAACGAATCCTGCTGGGCGCGATTGAAGCGATGGACCTCATCGACGAACAGCAGCGTGCCCTTGCCGATCTCGCGGCGGGCGCGCGCGGCGTCAAAGGCCTTCTTGAGATCGGCAACGCCGGAGAACACCGCGGAGATCTGCTCGAAATGCAGGTCGGTGGCATCCGCGAGCAGCCGCGCCACCGTGGTCTTGCCGGTACCGGGCGGGCCCCAGAAGATCAGCGAGCCCAGCGTGCGGGTCGCCAGCATGCGCGTCAGCGCACCGTCGGGCCCGAGGATATGGTCCTGGCCGACGACCTCCGACAGCGCACGCGGACGCAGGCGGTCCGGCAGCGGATGCGGAGCCTCGTGGTCGAGCCCCGCCGCAGCGAAGAGAGTTGGCGTCTCCTGTGGTCGCTTCGGACTCATCCGCCCAGCGTGACGTTGATCTGCTGGCCGCCACGCACCAGCGTGATGCGCCAGATCCGCTGGCGCTCAGCGGCCGCTTTCTCGATATCGCCGGTCTTGCCGATCTTCTGGTTGTTGATCGCCAGAATGATGTCGCCCTTCTGGAAGCCGACATTCGCGGCCGCGGTATCGCCGCCGAGATCTGTGATCACCACACCCTCGGTGTCGGCGTCGAGATGCAGCTCGTCGGCGACCGCCGGCGTGATGCTCGAGACCTTCGCGCCCTGGAACGGCGAGCGCGCGGTAATGACGAGCTCGTTGCGGCCGGTATCGGGCGCCGTCTCCAGCGCCACCGCCAGCTTGACCGGCTTGCCGCCGCGCTGCAGGTCGAGCTGCGCCGTGCCGCCGAGCGGACGCGTGGCGAAGCGATAGTCGAACGCATTGGGATCGTCCACGGTCTGTCCGTCGATGCCGGTGATGAGATCGGAGGATTTCAGCCCGGCCTTCGCCGCGGGGCCGCTCGCGACGACGCTTGCGACCAGAGCGCCGGTCGGCGAGCGCAGGCCAAGGCTTTCGGCGATCTCGGGCGTCACCGCCTGCAACTTTGCACCGAGCCACGGACGCTTCACCGCCTTGCCGCCGCTCTTGGCGGAGGCAACGACGACGCGCACCATGTTGGCGGGGATAGCGAAGCCGATGCCTTGCGAGCCCCCGGAGCGCGAATAGATCGCGGTGTTGATGCCGGCGAGCTTGCCGCTCATGTCGACCAGCGCACCGCCGGAATTGCCGGGATTGATCGGCGCATCGGTCTGGATGAAGAACTGATAGTCGGTGATGCCGACCTGCGTCCGCGCCAGCGCCGAGATGATGCCGTGGGTCACGGTCTGGCCGACGCCGAAGGGATTGCCGATCGCGAGCACGACGTCGCCGACCAGCAGCTCATCGGAATTGGTGAAGTCAAGCGTCGGGAATTTCTCCTTGGCGTCCTTCAGGCGCAGCACCGCGAGATCGGTGCGCGGATCCTTGAGCAGGATCTCGGCCTCGAATTCCCGCTTGTCCGACAGCGATACCTTGACCTGGTCGGCGCCCTCGATGACATGGACGTTGGTGACCACGAGACCCGAGGCATCGACGATGACGCCGGAGCCGAGCGAGCGCTGCATCTGCTCCGGCTGCTGGCCCGGCACGCCGAAGAAGCGGCGGAAGATCGGGTCATCGAGCAGCGGATTACGGTTCTGCACCACCTTGGCGGCATAGACGTTGACGACCGCCGGCTGCACCCGCTGGACGATCGGCGCATAGGACATGCGCAGTTCGGCCGGCGAGGACGGGACGCGGCGGTCCTGCGCAGCGGCCGGATCGAAATGGGCCGAAAAGGCTATGCACAATGCAGTGATGACGGCGGTACGGATCGATCGAAACATTCCTACCTCTCGGAAAAGACGCCGGAATATAGGCGCCTTCGCCCGTCAATAGAAGGGCCGCCGGGCCGCAATATTCGGCCTCCTTCCCGCCTGCCCGGGCATGCAAGCCCTGCGCGCAGCTTGGACATTTGCGCCAGCGTGCGGATTGGCATGACACCCGTCATCCTGCATTGTGTCTGCGGCGGATTCGGTTGCGGCGAATTTGCATCAGTGGGAACCACGCAACCGAAGCGCGCCGTCGCGGGGCAGTCATCGATCATTCTTAGGCTCTCCGTTTGCGACTTGGGGAAGTTGGTCCAACCAATGGAGTGATGACGTGAGCAGGACAAGAATTGCAGCGGCGGCGATTGGTCTCGCCGGCGCGCTGGCGGCCTCGCAGGCCCAGGCCCAATCGGCAAACAGCAGCGATCAGGAGATCGCACTCCTGAAACAGCAGTTGAAGCTGCTCGAGCAGAAGCTCGACAAGCTCCAAAGTCAGACCGCAGCGAATACGGCGGCCACGGCGAAGGCCAAGGTCGAAGCGAAGGCCGAGGCCAAAGCCGAGGCACGCTCGGAGGCGAAGGTCGTCGTGGCCAACGCCAATGCGGCGTTTCCGGTCAAGGGCACGGCGCCGACATCCGGCGTGATCGTGACGATGCCGAACAACCGGCCGACCATCTGCACCGCCGATGGGGCGAACTGCGTCGCGACCACCGGTCGCGTACACTGGGATGTCGGCGGCTATGACTATCGTCCCAACACGGCGGGCACCGTGCCGCAGAAGCTCGACAGCGGCGAGAACGTCCGTCGCGCGCGCATCGGCGTCACCGGCAAATTCTTCAACGACTGGAATTTTGCGCTGGTCTACGACTTCGGCGGCTCCTCCGACGGATTTGGCGGCGCGGCACCTGGATCGCTCCCGGGCGGCGGCTTGTCCGGCGTGGAGAACGCTTATCTGAGCTACACGGGGTTGAAGCCGTTCGGCGGCAAGATGGCCATCGAAGGCGGCATCATGGACCTGCCCTACACGCTCGATGAAGCCACGAGCTCCAACGACATCTTGTTCATGGAGCGCGCCACGGCGGGCGTCGTCGCGACCAGCATCGCCGCGGGTGACTTCCGCTCGGCCATCGGCACGCGCTGGTACAACGACGTGTTCTGGGCCGGCGCCTATGTGACCGGTCCGGCCACTGGTGCGATCCATTCAGCGTCGAGCGCGGCGCCGAACGGCGCCACCGAGCAGTATGGCGCCGTTGCCCGCGTTGCCGGCCAGGTCGTCAGCGGCAAGGATTACTCGCTGCATCTCGGCGGAAACGCAGAATGGCTGATTCAGCCGTCGCGCAACATGGTGACGGGTGCGCAGACGGTCACGCTCACCGACCGCCCGGAGTTGCGCATCGATCCGACGGCACTCGCTACGACCGGCGCGATCGCCAATGCCTCCGGCGCTCAGGTCTACAGCGTCGAAGCGGCCGCCACCTACGGACCGCTGATCCTGCAAGGCGAGTATTTCTGGTACAACATCGATCGCAGCGCCAATACCGGCCTGCCGCCGCTGGGTGCGCCGAGCCTCAAATTCCAGGGCGGCTATGCGCAGGCCGGCTACGTGTTGACAGGCGAGAGCCGCAGCTACAATGCGGCGAATGCGGCCTATAGCGGCGTCAAGCCGGCGCACCCGTTCTCGCTCGAAGGCGGCGGCTGGGGCGCGTGGGAGATCGCGGGGCGCTTTTCAACCATCGATCTCAATGATCAACTTGCGACCGCCACCGGCATCGCCGGCGGCCGGCAGACCGTCTACACGCTCGCGCTCAACTGGTACGTCAACGGCAACGTCCGCTTCATGCTCGACTACCTGCATGGCACGATCTCCAGGCAGGCCTCGCCGATCTCGACCGCCGATGTCGGCTCGAAGTTCGACGCCGTCGCGATGCGCACGCAGTTCGCGTTCTGACGCGATTGATTCCGGGAGCGGCACGGTCCGCTCCCGGATATTCACGCCGCGCGCTTCGGCTTCTTGACCGGCTCCGCCTCGGGCGCCGGCGCACAGGACAGCCGCTGCTGATGGCTCTCGCCCCAGGCCTTGAGAATATCGATCACCGGCCGCAGGCTCTCGCCGAGTTCGGATAGGCAATACTCCACCCGCGGCGGCACTTCCGCATAGACCTTGCGGATGATGAGCTTGTCCTCCTCCAGCGCACGAAGCTGCTTGGTCAGCATGCGCTGGGTGATGGCGGGCATCAGGCGACGCAATTCGCCGAAACGCTGGGTGCCGCTCTGGAGGTGGTAGAGGATCACGCCCTTCCACTTGCCGTCGATCAGATCCAGCGTCGCCTCGACCGAGCAGCCGGGACGACGGGCGAAGTTGCGCCGTTTCATGAGTGTTTTCCCAATAGTATCCAAACAGGGACTATATCCCCGAATTTACAGTACTTGCCAAATCGGGGCCAGGGCGACAGTTAGAACGACGGGCGAGCACGCCATCTGATGGAGAAGACAAGCCATGAAGGCCGTCGGCTACAAAAAGTCGCTTCCGATCGAGGATGCGGATTCACTGATCGATTTCGAGACCGCGAAGCCCGAGCCGAAGGCGCGCGACATCCGCGTCGCCGTGAAGGCGATCTCGGCCAATCCGGTCGACTACAAGGTGCGCAAGCGCGCCGCTCCGCCCGAAGGCGAGACCAAGATCCTCGGTTATGACGCCGCAGGCGTGGTCGATGCCGTCGGGCCCGACGTGACGCTGTTCAAGCCGGGCGACGAGGTGTTTTACGCCGGCTCAATCCTGCGCCAGGGCACCAACTCCGAATTCCATCTGGTCGACGAGCGCATCGCCGGCCGCAAGCCGAAGAGCCTGTCGTTCGCGCAGGCTGCGGCCCTTCCCCTCACCTCCATCACCGCGTGGGAGTTGCTGTTTGACCGGCTCGGTGCAGTGCCGGGCAAGAGCGTCGATCCGCGCACGCTGCTGATCACGGGCGGCGCCGGCGGCGTCGGCTCGATCCTGATCCAGCTTGCGCGCCGCCTCACCGGGCTGACGGTGCTGGCCACCGCGACGCGGCCGGAGTCGCAGAAATGGTGTCTCGATCTCGGCGCGCATGCGGTGATCGACCACGGCAAGCCGATGAAGGAGCAGATCGAGAAATTGAAGCTGCCGCCGGTCGCGTTGGTGGCGAGCCTGACCTTCACCGACCAGCACTACAAGGCGATCGCAGACTTCATGGCACCGCAGGGCAAGTTCGGCCTGATCGACGATCCCCCGGAATTCACCATGAGTGCGTTCAAGGGCAAGGCAATTTCGGTGCATTGGGAATCGATGTTCACTCGGTCTTCGTTCCAGACGCCGGACATGATCGCGCAGCACCATCTGCTGGGCGACGTCGCCGACCTCATCGACAAGGGCGTACTGCGCACCACGCTCGACCAGACCTTTGGCACGATCAACGCCGCGAACCTCAAGCGCGCGCATGCGCTGCTCGAGAGCGGCAAGTCGCGCGGCAAGATCGTGCTGGAGGGGTGGTAGCAACCACGCACTCGGTCATGCCCGGGCTTGTCCCGGGCATCCACGTGCATCCTCATGCGCGGTGGTCCGTGGATGGCCGGGACAAGCCCGGCCATGACGCACCTCTCTAAGGCGCCGCACCCTCGACGAACAACAGCCGCCGCTCCAGCGCCGTCTGCCGCAGCTTGAGTGCCTCCGCGTATTCCGGCGAGGCATACCATTCCCGCGCCCGCGCCATCGAGGGAAACTCCACGATGATGACGGTCTTCGGCGGCGGGCCGCCCTCCACCACCTCGGCGGCTCCGCCGCGCGCGAGGTAACGGCCGCCATATTGTGTGATGGTTTGCGAGGCAAGCGTGCGATAGGCCGCCATCGCTGCGGGATCGCGTGTCTCGACCTCGGAGATTACATAGGCCGGCATGCGCATGCTCACGCGATCGTATTGACGATACCGCCCTCGGCACGCAGCGCCGCACCGTTGGTCGCAGACGCTTCCTTTGACGCGACATAGACCACCATGTTGGCGATCTCGTCGACACTGGCAAAGCGTTGCAACAGCGAGCTCGGGCGATGCTGCTTGACGAAATTGGCAGCGGCCTCATCCACCGACTGGCCGTTCTGCTTCGCCAGATCCTTCACAAAAGTCTCGACGCCTTCGGACATGGTCGGGCCGGGCAGCACGGAATTGACGGTAACGCCGGTGCCGCGGGTGAGCTGCGCCAGCCCGCGCGCGACGGAGAGCTGCGCGGTCTTGGTCATGCCGTAATGGATCATCTCGACCGGAATGTTGAGACCGGATTCCGAGGAGATGAAGACGATGCGGCCCCAATTGCGCTTGAGCATGCCTTTCAGATAGGCGCGCGACAGCCGCACGCCGCTCATCACGTTGACCTCGAAAAACCGGCTCCAGTCCTCGTCCGGAATCTCGAAAAAGTCCTTTGGCTCGAAGATGCCGGCATTGTTGATGAGGATGTCGACCTCGGGCAGTGCTGCCAAAAGCGCCTTGCAGCCCGCCGCGGTCGAGACGTCAGCTGCGATGCCGCGCACCTTGCCGCTCGCACCTTGCAGCTTGCGCACGGCCGCATCGACCTTGTCCTGGCCGCGGCCGTTGATCACGACGCTCGCACCTGAGGCGGCAAGGCCTTTGGCGATGGCGTTGCCTATGCCGGCAGTCGAGCCGGTTACGAGGGCGGTCTTTCCGGAAAGGTCGATGTTCATGCGATATCTCCACCTGATGCTGGTGGAGATATCGGACGCGGCCGGTGCCATCGCAATCGGCGCTCACTGAGGCGTGACGAAGACAACAGCCCCACAGTCGTCCTGGCGAAAGCCAGGACGACACCTTGGATGTGGATGCAGCGACAGCCAACAAAAAAGCGGCGCCGAAGCGCCGCTTTCTCGAAACCTGATGCCGTTGGGCTTACGCCGCCTCGGCTTCCTTCGCCTGAACCGGACCGGAGTCCTGGCCCTTGGCGTCGACGTCGCGATCGACGAACTCGATCACGGCCATCGGGGCGTTGTCGCCGTAGCGGAAGCCGGCCTTGATGATGCGGGTGTAGCCGCCCTGGCGGTCCTTGTAACGGGTCGCCAGCGTGTCGAACAGCTTCCTGACCTGATCCTTGTCGCGCATCTCGGAGATCGCCTGGCGGCGCAAAGCGAGACCGCCCTTCTTGCCGAGCGTGACGAGCTTCTCGACGATCGGGCGCAGCTCCTTGGCCTTGGGCAGCGTGGTGACGATCTGCTCGTGCTTGATCAGCGAGGCCGCCATGTTGGCGAACATCGCCTTGCGATGCTCGGCCGTGCGGTTGAGCTTCCGATGAACCTTGCCGTGACGCATGTGTCTATTCCTTACGTAAAAAACTGCCGCGACGGTTCGTCGGACATGTTGCTCAGGTGGGCTGCCTGCGTTCGCCCAAGATGGCGAGTAGCGAATGGTGAATAGCGAGTAGTTTTCAATTCGCCATTCGCCACTCCCTATTCGCTTAGTAATGATCCTCGAAGCGCTTGGCGAGCTCGTCGATGTTCTCCGGCGGCCAGCCCGGCACTTCCATGCCGAGGTGCAGACCCATCTGGGCCAGCACTTCCTTGATCTCGTTCAGCGACTTGCGGCCGAAGTTCGGGGTACGGAGCATTTCCGCTTCCGACTTCTGCACGAGGTCGCCGATATAGACGATGTTGTCGTTCTTCAGACAGTTGGCCGAACGCACCGACAGCTCGAGCTCGTCCACCTTCTTGAGGAAGGCCGGGTTGAAGGCGAGGTCCGGGATGATCTCCTGGGCGACTTCCTTGCGCGGCTCTTCGAAGTTGACGAACACGTTGAGCTGGTCCTGAAGGATGCGCGCGGCATAGGCCACGGAATCATCCGGCGTCAGCGCGCCGTTGGTCTCGATCGTCATGGTCAGCTTGTCGTAGTCGAGGATCTGGCCCTCGCGGGTGTTCTCGACCTTGTAGGAGACCTTGCGGACCGGCGAGTACAGGCTGTCGACCGGGATCAGGCCGATCGGCGCGTCCTCGGGGCGGTTGCGCTCGGCGGGCACATAGCCCTTGCCGGTCGCGACCGTGAATTCCATGCGGATCTCGGCGCCCTCGTCCAGCGTGCAGATCTGCAAGTCCGGGTTAAGCACCACGACGTCGCCGACGGTCTGGATGTCGCCGGCGGTGACGGCGCCCGGGCCCTGCTTCTTCACGACCATGCGCTTGGGGCCTTCGCCCTGCATCCTGATCGCGATATCCTTGATGTTCAGCACGATGTCGGTGACGTCCTCGCGAACGCCCGCGATCGAGGAGAACTCGTGCAGCACGCCGTCGATGTGCACCGACTGCACGGCCGCACCCTGGAGCGAGGACAGCAGGATGCGGCGGAGCGCATTGCCGAGGGTCTGGCCGAAGCCGCGCTCGAGCGGCTCGGCAACGATGGTCGCAAAGCGGGTCGAATCGCTGCCGGGGGTTACCTGGAGCTTGTTCGGCCGAATCAGTTCTTGCCAATTTTTCTGGATCGTCACTGTTTCACCCATACAGGCCAGTCAAACTGCCATTGCAGATACTGGCGTTGGAGAAAGGCCGCAGGTCGCACCTGCGGCTTCTTAAAAAAGTCATCACGGACGACGACGGCGCCCGCAACTTCGTATCAAACGCGCCGACGCTTGCGCGGACGGCAACCGTTGTGCGGGATCGTGGTCACGTCACGGATCGAGGTGACGGTGAAGCCCGCCGCCTGGAGCGCGCGGAGCGCCGACTCACGGCCCGAGCCGGGACCGGCGACTTCGACTTCCAGCGTGCGCATGCCGTGTTCCTGCGCCTTCTTGGACACGTCCTCGGCGGCAACCTGCGCCGCATACGGGGTCGACTTGCGCGAGCCCTTGAAGCCCATCGTGCCGGCAGAGGACCAGGCAATCGTGTTGCCCTGCGCGTCGGTGATGGTGATGGTCGTGTTGTTGAACGACGAGTTCACGTGCGCGACGCCGGAGGCGATGTTCTTGCGCTCACGACGACGAACGCGGGTGGCTTCCTTGCCCATTGAATACCTTTCCTGGAGATCTCAAACGCCGCCGTAATGCCAGCGGCTACACCTGTGGAAGCGAATGGTGAGTAGCGAACGGCGAATAGGGACGCTCCCTACTCGCCATTCGCCTATTCCCTATTCGCCAGTTTACTTCTTCTTGCCGGCAATGGCCTTGGCCGGCCCCTTGCGCGTACGCGCATTGGTGTGGGTACGCTGACCGCGCACCGGCAGACCACGACGATGACGCAGGCCGCGATAGCAGCCGAGGTCCATCAGACGCTTGATGTTGATACCGACCTCACGACGCAGATCACCCTCGACGAGATAGTCGCGGTCGATCACTTCGCGGATCTGAAGCACTTCGGCATCGCTGAGCTGATTGACGCGACGATCCTGGGGGATCTTCACCTTCTCCACGATCTCGCCGGCGATCTTCTCGCCGATGCCATGGATGTACTGGAGCGCGATCAGCACGCGCTTGTTGGTGGGAATGTTCACGCCGGCAATACGGGCCACGGCCTTCTCTCCTGTTGCCGATCCCTCGTCAGGAATCAGGCTTTAAGTGCTTGTTTTCTCGGGCAGGTGTTCACAAACGCGAACACGACGCCCTCCCCCGGTCTTCCTGGGGCCCGGCATCGTCTGAAACTATCCGACTTGGATGCGGGGCTTATTAAGGGATTCAGGGGGCTTTCGTCAACCGCCGCTAGCGTTTAGCTCGCTTTTTCGTGACCTTTTTTGCGGCCTTTTTGGCACCCTTTTTGACCGCCTTCTTGGCGGCCTTCTTTGCGGCCTTTTTGACGGCCTTCTTGGCTACCTTCTTGGTTGTCTTCTTGACACCCTTCACGGCCGTCTTGGTCGCCTTTTTGGCAGACTTTGCAGCCTTTTTAGCCGTTTTCGCCGGTTTTTTGGCTGACTTGGTCTTCTTCGCCCCCGTCTTGGCGGGCGCAGCCTTGGCTGCGCTTCTGGCATGCGTCCTGGGCTCGACAGCCCCGAGCGCCAGGAGCAGACGGTGGATGGCGCGGGTCACCTCGTCGATGGCCATCATGCCATCGATGGTCGAAAGCTTCCGACGCTCGGAATAGTAGTGAATCAGCGGTTCCGTCTGGCTGCGGTAGCTGGCGAGTCGCCTGGTCAGGACCTCCGGCGTATCGTCGACCCGGACTTCCTCGCCGCGTTCCCGCATCTGGGCAACGCGGGTCTCGACGCGATTCAGGAGCGCGCTCTCGTTGACGCGGAGCTCGATCACGGCGTCGAGCTTGAGGTGCTTGTGCTTGAGGAGGTCGTCCAGCGCCTCGGCCTGCGGCACGGTCCGCGGGAAGCCGTCGAGAATGAAACCGTTCCTCGCATCGGGCTGGTCGATGCGGTCGGAGATGATTCCGACCACAACCTCGTCGGGAACGAGGCCGCCACCGGCCATGATCTCCTTGGCCTTCAGGCCGACCGGCGTTCCCGCAGCAACGGCTGCGCGCAGCATCTCGCCGGTCGAAAGCTGCACGATGCCATAGCGCTGCACCAGCAACTGCGCCTGGGTCCCCTTGCCCGACCCCGGCGGTCCCAGAAGAATAATTCTCATCGGCGTACGCCCCCCGGATTGGTGAGCGATCCGACGCGCACCTGTGTTTGAAGTTCAGAAACAGTGCAAACCACAATCGGCCCCGCGCTGCCACCCATATCATAGGGGAGCGAATGCCCGGACGCCAAGAAGGCCTTTGAAATCAGTGATTGCGTCGCAGGGGGAGCAGCTCTGCCGATGCGACCGAACGGTCGGTCCTGCACTTCGCGGAAGCCGTGCACCTGCGTGCGCGGCGAATCGGCGACGGGAGTCAGGAGCCCGAGAGGACGCCGCGCCCTAGCGGCGGCGGCCTCTCAGCTTCGACTTCCGGATCAACCCTTCATACTGATGGGCGAGCAGATAGCCCTGCACCTGCGCCACCGTGTCCATGGTGACGCTGACCACGATCAGCAGCGACGTGCCGCCGAAGTAGAACGGCACCGAGGCATAGGAGATCAGGATTTCCGGAATCAGACAGACGATCGCGAGATAGACCGCGCCGAGCACGGTGACGCGCGACAGCACGTAGTCGATATATTCGGCGGTACGCTCGCCGGGACGGATGCCTGGAATGAAGCCGCCGTGCTTCTTCAGATTGTCCGCGGTCTCGGTCGGGTTGAACACGATCGCCGTGTAGAAGAACGCGAAGAACACGATCAGCGCGAGATACATTATCAAAAACAGCGGCCGGCCGTGGCCGAGCTGGGTCGTGATCCACTGGAACCATTCCGGCCCACTGCCCGCGTTGAAATTTGCGACCGTGGTCGGCAACAGCAAGAGCGAGGACGCGAAGATCGGCGGGATCACGCCGGAGGTGTTGAGCTTGAGCGGCAGATGCGAGGACTGCCCCTCGAACATCTTGTTGCCGACCTGGCGCTTCGGATACTGAATCAGGAGCCGGCGCTGCGCGCGCTCCATGAACACGATGAAGGCGATCACGGCGACCGCCATGATGATGACAACCAGGATCAGGCCGGTCGACATCGCACCCTGACGGCCGAGCTCGAGCATGTTGGCGAGCGCCGCCGGCAGCTCCGCGACGATGCCGGAGAGGATGATCAGCGAGATGCCGTTGCCGATGCCGCGCGAGGTGATCTGCTCGCCCAGCCACATCAGGAACATGGTGCCGCCGGTCAGCGTGATCGCGGTGGAGAGGCGGAAGAACAGGCCGGGGTCGCTGACGACGTTGCCGGCGCCTTCAAGGCCGACCGCGATACCATAGGACTGGAACGCGGCCAGGATCACGGTGAGGTAGCGGGTGTACTGGTTCAGCGTCTTGCGGCCGGACTCGCCTTCCTTCTTCAGCGCCTCGAGCTGCGGCGAGACGGTGGTCAGGAGCTGGATGATGATCGAGGCCGATATGTACGGCATGATGTTCAGCGCGAAGATCGCCATGCGGTGGATGCCGCCGCCGGCGAACATGTTGAACATGCCGAGGATGCCGCCCGCCTGGGAGCGGAACACCTGCTCCCAGATGTTGGGATCGATGCCGGGCAGCGGGATGTAGGTGCCGAGCCGATAAACCAGCAGCGCACCCAGGGTGAACCAGATGCGCTTCTTCAGCTCGTCGGCCTTGGCAAACGCGCCGAAATTGAGGTTGGCTGCCAGTTGTTCCGCTGCTGAGGCCATATTGGACTTTCTCCCGCCGCCTTTTGCGCCGTTATACCCGCGGCCGGGCTATTGGGCGGACGCCGGACATTATCTGGTGCTCGGCTTCGATAAGTCCATCGTCCCACATGCGTTAAAGGCCCGCGAGCCGCGGGCCAATGACGCAGTTGTTACGCCGCCTCGCCTTCTTCCTTGGCAGGCGCGAGGATCTTCACCGAGCCGCCGGCCCTCTCGACCGCTTCAATCGCGGTCTTCGAGGCGCCATGCACTTCGATGTTGAGCTTGGCCTTGAGCTCGCCGCGGCCGAGCAGCCGCAGGCCGCCCTTGGCGCGGCGCAGCACGCCGGCCTTCACCAGAGCCTCGACGTTCACGACGCTGCCGGCGTCGACCTTCTTGGCATCGACCGCTTCCTGGAGCCGGTCGAGATTGATCTCGGCGAACTCGATGCGGAAGATGTTGTTGAAGCCGCGCTTGGGCAGACGGCGATGCATCGGCATCTGGCCGCCTTCGAAGCCCTTGATGCGCACGCCCGAACGCGCGGTCTGGCCCTTGCCGCCGCGGCCGGACTGCTTGCCCTTGCCCGAACCGATGCCACGACCGACGCGCATACGCTTCTTGCGCGAGCCGGCGTTTTCGGCGATATCGCTGAGCTTCATCGCCCTTCTCCTTGTTTCTTGCGTATGATCTCGGCCGAAAACCGCTATCCGGTTTCCGGGATCATGCGCTCTGTCTTACTTCTCGTCGACGATGCGGACGAGATGGTGAACTTTTTCGATCATGCCGCGGACCGCCGGGGTGTCCGGCAGTTCGCTGACGCGGCCGATCTTGTTGAGCTTGAGTCCGATCAGCGTCGAGCGCTGCGAATGATGGCGGCGGATCGCGCTGCCAGTCTGCTCGAGCTTGATCGTCTTTGCGGCCTTGGCCATCGTGGTCTACTCCGAAAAGCTTCCGTTACTCGGCAGCCGCCTCGGCATCGCCGCCAATGCGGCGGGCCTGCAGGGTGGACACCTTGATGTTGCGGCGGGCTGCGACCGAACGCGGCGAATCCTGGTGCTTCAGCGCATCGAAGGTCGCACGCACCATGTTGTACGGGTTCGACGAGCCGATCGACTTCGCCACCACGTCCTGGACGCCGAGCGTCTCGAACACGGCGCGCATCGGGCCGCCGGCGATGATGCCGGTACCGGCCGGAGCGGCACGCAGGTAGACACGGCCCGCGCCATGACGGCCGGCGATGTCGTGGTGCAGCGTGCGGCCCTCGCGCAGCGACACGCGGGTCAGGTTGCGCTTAGCGGCTTCAGTCGCTTTCCGGATCGCTTCAGGCACTTCGCGCGCCTTGCCGTGACCGAAGCCGGCGCGGCCCTTCTGGTCGCCGATCACGACCAGCGCCGCGAAACCGAAGCGCTTGCCGCCCTTGACGACCTTGGCCACGCGATTGATGTGGACGAGCTTGTCGACGAACTCGCTGTCACGCTCCTCGCGGTCCCTGCGTTCACGTCCGCCGCGGTGTTCGCGTTCACCTGCCATGGTTTTTCCAATCCTTCAGAGGCTTACGCCTCAATCCTCAAATTCGTTAGAAGCTCAGCCCGCTCTCACGCGCCGCGTCGGCCAGTGCCTTGACGCGCCCGTGGTAGAGATAGCTGCCGCGATCGAACACGACTTCCTTGACGCCCTTCTCCGCTGCGCGCTCGGCCAGCAGCTTGCCGACCGCCTTCGCCGCATCAATGTCGGCGCCGGTCTTGCCGCCGTCGCGCATCGACTTCTCGAGCGACGAGGCAGAGGCCAGCGTCTCGCCCTTCAGGTCATCGATGACCTGGGCGTAGATGTGCTTGGACGAGCGGAAAACGGACAGGCGCGGACGGCCGCCACCGGAGCGGCGCAACTTCAGCCGCACACTCCGCTTGCGCCGGGCATTCGTAACCTTGGCTTTCGACATGACCGGCTCCGTTACTTCTTCTTGCCTTCCTTGCGGAAGATGAATTCGCCAACATACTTCACGCCCTTGCCCTTGTAGGGCTCCGGCGGGCGATAGGCGCGGATTTCGGCCGCGACCTGGCCGACGCGCTGGATGTCGCTGCCGGTCACCGTGATCTCGGTCGGCTTCGGCACGGTGATCGTGATCCCTTCCGGGATCGTATAGACCACGTCGTGGCTGTAGCCGAGCGCGAGCTGGAGGTTCTTGCCCTGCAGCGCAGCGCGGTAACCGACGCCGGTGATTTCAAGCTTCTTCTCGAAGCCCTTGGTGACGCCTTCGACCAGATTCGCGACCTGAGCGCGAGCGGTACCGTAGAGCGCCCGCGCGCGGTTGGTCTCGACCCGCGGCTCGACCTTGACCTGGCCGTTATCGAGCTTCACCTCGACGTCGCTATGGACGACGAATTGAAGCTGACCCTTCGGCCCCTTCATCTTGACGGTCTGCCCGTCGACTGTCGCGGTAACGCCGGACGGCACCGCAACAGGCCTTTTGCCAACACGTGACATGGATCAAAAATCCTTCTCAGAACACCGTGAAGAGGACTTCACCGCCCACGTTCGCTTCACGCGCACTGTGGTCAGCCATGATCCCCTTCGGCGTCGACAACACCGAAATGCCGAGTCCGTTATTGACCCGCGGCAGGTTCTTCACCGAGGCGTAAACGCGACGCCCGGGCTTGGAGACCCGCTCGATCTCGCGGATGACGGGCTCGCCGTCGAAATACTTCAGTTCGATCTCGATCTCGCTGCGGCCCGAGGAATGCTCAAGCGTGGCGTAACCGCGGATGTAGCCCTCGCTCTTCAGCACCTCGAGCACGTTCTCGCGCATCTTCGAGCCAGGCGTGGAGACCTTGTTCTTGGCGCGCATCTGCGCGTTGCGGATACGGGTGATCAGATCGCTGATTGGATCGTGCGTAGACATCTAAACGACCCTCCTTACCAGCTCGACTTCACGAGGCCCGGGACCAGGCCCTTGGAGCCAAGTTCGCGCAGCGCGATGCGGGACAGCTTGTTCTTCCGGTAGTTCGAGCGCGGACGGCCCGACAGCTCGCAACGCAGACGAATGCGGGTTGCCGACGAATTCCGCGGCATCTCGGCGAGCTTCAGAGTCGCGGCGAACCGCTCCTCCATCGGAATCTTCTTGTCGGCGATGATCGCCTTCAACCGCTCGCGCTTCGGGGCGGCGTTCTTCACCATCCGCTTGCGCCGGTTGTTCTTCTCGACTGAACTCTTCTTTGCCATGCTTGGCTCCTGGGGATCCGCGTTTGAGAGGCTTTAGGTCAGCGTCTCACTGCCGGAACGGGAAATTGAAAGCGGTCAACAAGGCCCTCGCCTCGTCGTCGGTCTTGGCCGTGGTGCAGACGGTGATGTCCATACCGCGGGATTCCGTGACCTTGTCGAAGTCGATCTCGGGGAAAATGATGTGCTCCTTGAGACCGAGCGAATAGTTGCCGCGGCCGTCGAAGCTCTTCGGGTTCAGGCCGCGGAAGTCGCGGACGCGCGGCAGCGCGACCGTCACCAGGCGATCGATGAACTCGTACATGCGGGCCTTGCGCAGCGTGACCTTGCAGCCGATCGGCTGGTTCTCACGCAGCTTGAAGGTCGCGATCGCTATCCGCGAATAGGTCACGATCGCCTTCTGGCCGGCGATCTGGGTCAATTCGGCAGCAGCGTTCTCGGCCTTCTTGCGGTCGTTGACGGAATCGCCAACGCCCATGTTCAGCACGACCTTGTCCAGACGCGGAACCTGCATGACGTTCTCGTAACCGAACTTCTCGGTCATCTCCGTGCGGATCTTCGCGTCGTATTCCGCGCGGAGGCGCGGCGTGTAAGCGGCCTCAGCCATCGATCTCAGCTCCCGAGCGCTTGGCGATGCGAACCTTCTTGCCGTCCGCCAAAATCTTGAATCCGACGCGCGTCGGCTTTCCGTCCTTGCCGAGATACGCGATGTTGGACAGTTGGACCGGCGCCTCTTTCGAGATGATGCCGCCCTCCTGGGCCTGCGTCTGCTTCTGGTGACGCTTGACCATGTTGATGCCGCGCACGAGCGCCGTGCCGGCGTCCGGGCGCACCTCGAACACCTCGCCGCTGCGGCCCTTGTCGCGGCCGTTCAGCACGATGACCTTGTCGCCCTTTCGGATCTTCGCAGCCATTACAGCACCTCCGGCGCGAGCGAGATGATCTTCATGTGGTTCTTGGCGCGCAGCTCGCGCGGCACGGGCCCGAAGATACGGGTGCCCACCGGCTCGGACTGGTTGTTGATCAGCACGGCCGCGTTGCGGTCGAAACGGATGACCGAACCGTCGGCACGGCGGATGTCCTTGCGGACCCGCACCACGACGGCCTTCATCACGTCGCCCTTCTTCACCTTGCCACGCGGAATCGCTTCCTTGATCGACACCACGATGATGTCGCCAATCGTGGCGTAGCGGCGCTTGGAGCCCCCGAGCACCTTGATACACATGACACGGCGTGCGCCAGAATTATCGGCCACGTCGAGGTTGGTCTGCATCTGAATCATTGATGCACCTCGTCCTCTTTCTTTGCGCCAGCCTAGCCGGCGCTCAACATTTCCCTGAAGTCAGTCGGCCAAAGCCGACAGATCAGGCGCTTTTCTTGTGTTCGCCCCGGATCACGACCCAGCGCTTCAACTTCGAAATCGGCTTCGATTCCTCGATCCACACCATGTCGCCCGGCTTGAACTCGTTGCCCTCATCGTGCGCGTGGTAGTTCTTCGATTGGCGGATCGTCTTCTTGTAGATCGGGTGCGTGAAGCGGCGATCGACGCGCACAACGACCGTCTTGGCTGTCTTGTCGCTGACGACCACGCCCTGCAAAGTACGTTTCGGCATCTTCGTAGGCCTCTTACTTCTTCTTCGCGCGCTGCTGCGCGGCGATGGTCTTGATCCGGGCGATGTCGCGGCGGGCCTCGCGCAGGCGCGAGGTGTTCTCGAGCTGCCCGGTGGCGCGCTGGAAGCGCAGGTTGAAGCGCTCCTTCTTCAGGTTCAGGACGGCGTCATCCTGCTGGTCGGGGCTCAACGCGCGGATGTCTTCGATTTTCATCTGGGCCATGGCCATTACTCCGCAATGCGCTCGACGAAGCGCGTCTTGATCGGCAGCTTGGCTGCCGCCAGGGTCAGCGCCTCGCGTGCAGTCTGGGTGTTGACGCCGTCGATCTCGAACAGCACCCGGCCCGGCTTGACGCGCGCGACCCACAGTTCCGGCGCGCCCTTGCCCGAGCCCATGCGGACTTCGGCAGGCTTCTTCGACACGGGAACGTCGGGGAATACGCGGATCCAGACACGGCCGGCGCGCTTCATGTGGCGGGTCAGCGCGCGGCGGGCGGCCTCGATCTGGCGCGCGGTGACGCGCTCAGGCTCGGTCGCTTTCAGGCCGAACTGGCCGAACGCCAACGTCGCGCCCGAAGTCGCCACGCCGTGGATACGGCCCTTATGCGCCTTCCGGAACTTCGTTTTCTTAGGTTGCATCATGGCTTCAAGCCCTCAAATTCTCTGTGCTGGCGTCAGGCCGCAGCGTTGTCACGGCGCTGTCGGCCGCCGCCACCACCGCCACCAGTCTCACCCTCGGCCATTCTCTTGTCCTGGGCCATCGGATCGTGCTCGAGGATCTCGCCCTTGAAGATCCAGACCTTGACGCCGCAGGTGCCGAAGGTCGTGAACGCGGTCGCGACGCCGTAGTCGATGTCGGCGCGCAGCGTGTGCAGCGGCACGCGACCTTCGCGATACCACTCCATGCGCGCGATTTCCGCACCGCCCAGACGACCCGAGCAGTTGATGCGGATGCCTTCCGCGCCGAGACGCATCGCCGACTGAACGGCGCGCTTCATGGCGCGGCGGAACGCCACGCGGCGCTCGAGCTGCTGCGCGATCGACTCGGCCACCAGCGTCGCATCGAGCTCCGGCTTGCGGATCTCGACGATGTTGATGACGACGTCGGACGAGGTGATGTCCGCCACCTTCTTGCGCAGCTTGTCGATGTCGGCGCCCTTCTTGCCGATCACCACGCCCGGACGAGCCGAGTGGATGGTGACGCGGCACTTCTTGTGCGGACGCTCGATCACGATGCGGGCGACGGCAGCCTGCTTGAGCTCCTTGTGCAGGATCTCACGGATCTTGACGTCCTCATGCAGCAACTTGCCGTATTCCTGCTTGCCGGCGAACCAGCGGGAATCCCAGGTCCGGTTGATGCCGAGACGCAGACCGATCGGATTGATCTTTTGACCCATCGTATTCTCCTACGTCCCTTAGGCGGCCGCTTCGGCTTCGACCTGACGAACAATGATCGTCAGCTGCGAAAATGGTTTGTACACGCGACCCGAGCGGCCACGGCCGCGCGGGGCAAAGCGCTTCATCACGAGGCCGTTGCCGACGAAAGCCTGGGTCACGACGAGATCGTCGACGTCCAGGTCGTGGTTGTTCTCGGCGTTGGCGATTGCCGACTCCAGGCACTTCTTGACGTCGACCGCGATCCGCTTGCGCGAAAACTGCAGGTCGGCGAGCGCGGCAGACGCCTTCCGGCCGCGAATGAGCTGGGCGACCAGATTGAGCTTCTGCGGGCTCACCCGCAGCATCCGGGCGACCGCCTTGGCCTCGTTCTCGGCGAGGCTCCGTTCGCGCTTAGGTTTGCTCATCGTTTAATCCTCAAGCCTTCTTGGCTTTCTTGTCGCCGGAGTGGCCATGGAAGGTCCGGGTCGGCGAGAACTCGCCGAACTTGTGACCGACCATTTCCTCGTTGACCGCCACCGGCACATGCTTCTGGCCGTTGTAAACGCCGAAGGTCAGGCCGACGAACTGCGGCAGGATGGTCGAGCGACGGCTCCAGATCTTGATGACGTCGTGACGGCCGGACGCGCGCGCGGCATCTGCTTTCTTGAGCAGAGAGCCTTCGACGAACGGGCCTTTCCAGACTGAACGAACCATGTCCGGCGTTCCTTACTTCTTCCGCTTGTGGCGGCTTAGGAGAATGAATTTGTTGGTCGACTTGTTGGAGCGGGTCTTCTTGCCCTTGGTCGGCTTGCCCCACGGGGTGACCGGGTGGCGGCCGCCCGAGGTACGACCTTCACCACCGCCGTGCGGATGGTCGATCGGGTTCATCGAGACGCCGCGGTTGTGCGGACGACGGCCCATCCAACGCGTGCGGCCGGCCTTGCCGATCGAGGTGTTCATGTGATCCGGGTTCGACACCGCGCCGATCGTGCCGCGGCAACGGCCGTGCACCAGGCGCTGCTCGCCCGAGTTCAGGCGGATGATCACGTAGTCCTGGTCGCGACCAACGAGCTGGGCATAGGTACCGGCGGAGCGGGCGAGCTGGCCGCCCTTCCCGATCTTGGTCTCGATGTTGTGGATGATCGTGCCGACCGGCATGTTGCCGAGCGGCATGACGTTGCCCGGCTTCACGTCGACATAGTTGCCGGCGATGATGGTGTCACCCACCGCCAGGCGCTGCGGCGCCAGGATGTAGGCCTGCTCGCCGTCCTCGTACTTGATCAGCGCGATGAAGCCGGTGCGGTTCGGATCGTATTCCAGCCGCTCGACGGTCGCGGGTACGTCGATCTTGTCGCGCCTGAAGTCGACGGTGCGCAGCGTCCTCTTATGACCGCCGCCGCGGAAGCGCACGGTGATGCGACCGGTGTTGTTGCGGCCGCCCGAGGAGTGCTTGCCTTCGGTGAGAGCCTTGACCGGCTTGCCCTTGTAGAGCGCCGAACGATCGACCATGACCAGCTGGCGCTGGCCCGGGGTCGTGGGATTGAATGTCTTCAGTGCCATCGTCGTGCGACCTTACAGACCGGTGGTCACGTCGATCCGGTGACCCTCTTCGAGAGTCACGATCGCGCGCTTGGTGTTCGACTGCGAGCCGAGATTGCCGCGGAAGATCTTGGTCTTGCCCTTGCGGACCAGCGTGTTGACGCTCTTGACCTTGACGTCGAACAGCTTCTCGATCGCTTCCTTGATCTGCGGCTTGGTCGCTTTCGCGGCCACCTTGAACAGGACCTTGTTGTGCTCTGACGCCAACGTCGCCTTTTCGGTGACGACCGGAGCGACGATCACGTCGTAATGGCGAGGCTCGATGTTCTTCGTCATTTGAAGCGCGCCTCCAGCGCATCGATGGCGGCCTTGGTCAGAACAAGCTTCCGACGGCGCAGGATGTCATAGACGTTGATGCCCTGGATCGGCAGCACGTCCATGTTCGGGATGTTGCGGGCCGCAGCGGCAAAGCCGTTGTTGAGCTCGGCGCCGTCGATGATCAGCGCGTTGGTGAGCCCGAGGCCGGAGAAGTGACCGATCAGTGCCTTGGTCTTGGCGGCTTCCAGCGCGGCCTTGTCGATCACCAGGAGATCGCCGTCCTTGGCCTTCGCCGACAGTGCATGCTTGAGCGCAAGCGCGCGGACCTTCTTCGGCAGGTCGGTGGCGTGCGAACGCACCACCGGACCGAAGGCACGGCCGCCGCCGCGGAACTGCGGCACGCGGGCCGAGCCGTGACGAGCACCACCGGTGCCCTTCTGCTTGTACATCTTCTTGCCGGTGCGCCAGATCTCGGCGCGGCCCTTGGCCTTGTGCGTGCCGGCCTGACGCTTGTTGAGCTGCCACTGCACGCAACGCGCAATGATGTCCTGGCGCGGCTCAAGGCCGAAAATGGTGTCGGAAAGCTGGACCGAGCCGGCTTCCTTGCCCTCGAGGGTCGTGACCTTCAATTCCATCTCACGCACCCTCTTGCTGGGCCGCAGCCTCGGCTTCGCCACCCGCAACCTTGAACTTGCCGGGCTTCGGAGCTTCCTTCGGCAGCGGCTTCTTGACGGCGTCGCGCACGCGGATCCAGCCGCCCTTGGAGCCGGGAACGGCGCCTTCGACGAGGATCAGGCCGCGCTCGACATCGGTCTGGACGACGCGAAGGTTAAGCGTGGTGATGCGGTCGACACCCATGTGGCCGGGCATCTTCTTGTTCTTCCAGGTCTTGCCGGGATCCTGACGGCCGCCGGTCGAACCGATCGAGCGATGCGAGACCGACACGCCGTGGGTGGCGCGCAGACCGCCGAAGTTCCAGCGCTTCATGCCGCCGGCAAAGCCCTTGCCGACCGAGGTGCCGGTGACGTCGACGAACTGGCCGACGACGAAATGATCGGCGAGGATCTCGGCACCAACGGGGATCATGGCATCCGCGGAGACGCGGAACTCCTCGACCTGCCGCTTCGGCTCGACCTTGGCGACCGCAAACTGGCCGCGCTCTGCCTTGGGCAGATACACGGTCTTGCGGCTGCCAGACCCGAGCTGGAGCGCGACGTAGCCGTTCTTCTCTTCAGTGCGGTGGGCTACGACTTGGCAATTGCCGAGCTTCAGCACGGTCACGGGGATATGTTCGCCGGCCTCTGTAAAGACCCGCGTCATCCCGACCTTTTGTGCGATCACTCCGGAGCGCATCGGCGTGCTTCCTGTTCTTTCTGTCCGCTAGTCGCGAACGTGATCCAAAAATCTTAGAGCTTGATCTCGACGTCGACACCGGCGGCCAGGTCGAGCTTCATCAAAGCATCGACGGTCTGCGGGGTCGGATCGACGATGTCGAGCAGGCGCTTGTGAGTGCGCATCTCGAACTGTTCGCGGCTCTTCTTGTCGACGTGCGGCGAACGGTTGACGGTGAACTTCTCGATGCGGGTGGGCAGCGGAATGGGTCCGCGGACCTGCGCGCCGGTGCGCTTCGCCGTGTTCACGATCTCGCGGGTCGACGTATCGAGAATACGATGGTCGAACGCCTTGAGACGGATACGAATATTTTGGCCGTTCATTGCCGTGGTCTCTCTTCAGTGGGTGGCGAGTAGCGAATAACGAATGCTGCCATTCGCTACTCGCCAATCCCTATTCGCGTAGTTACTCGATGATCGAGGCGACGACGCCGGCACCGACGGTGCGGCCGCCTTCGCGGATGGCGAAACGCAGATTATCTTCCATCGCGATCGGCACGATCAGGTGCACTTCCATCGCGATGTTGTCGCCGGGCATCACCATCTCGGTGCCTTCCGGCAGATGCACGACGCCGGTCACGTCGGTGGTGCGGAAGTAGAACTGCGGACGGTAGTTGGTGAAGAACGGGGTGTGACGGCCGCCCTCTTCCTTGGTGAGGATGTAGGCCTGAGCCTTGAACTTGGTGTGCGGCTTGACCGAACCCGGCTTGCAGAGCACCTGGCCGCGCTCGACGTCCTCGCGCTTGGTACCGCGGAGCAGCGCGCCGATGTTGTCGCCGGCCTGGCCCTGATCGAGCAGCTTGCGGAACATTTCAACGCCGGTGACGGTCGTCTTCTGGGTCGCACGCAGACCGACGATCTCGATTTCCTCGCCGACCTTGACGATGCCGCGCTCGACACGGCCGGTCACCACGGTGCCGCGGCCCGAGATCGAGAACACGTCTTCAACCGGCATCAGGAACGGCAGGTCGATCGGACGCTCCGGCTGCGGGATGTACTCGTCGACACTCTTCATCAGCTCGAGAATGGCTTCGTGGCCGAGCTTCTTGTCGGAATCTTCGAGAGCGGCGAGCGCCGAGCCCTTGATGATCGGGATCTTGTCGCCCGGGAAGTCATACTTCGAGAGCAGTTCGCGGACTTCGAGCTCGACGAGCTCGAGCAATTCCGGATCGTCGACCATGTCGCACTTGTTGAGGAACACGACGAGCGCGGGCACGCCGACCTGGCGGGCGAGCAGGATGTGCTCGCGGGTCTGCGGCATCGGGCCGTCAGCGGCCGACACGACCAGGATCGCACCGTCCATCTGGGCAGCGCCGGTGATCATGTTCTTCACGTAGTCGGCGTGGCCGGGGCAATCGACGTGGGCGTAGTGGCGGTTCTTGGTCTCGTACTCGACGTGCGCCGTCGAGATCGTGATGCCGCGCGCCTTCTCTTCCGGCGCCTTGTCGATCTGGTCGTACGCCGTGAACGTCGCACCGCCGGTCTCGGCGAGGATCTTGGTGATCGCAGCCGTCAACGACGTCTTGCCATGGTCGACGTGACCGATGGTGCCGATGTTGCAGTGCGGTTTGTTACGTTCAAACTTTGCTTTGGCCATTTGACTCTCCGTTCAATCGTCAGCTCGAGACCGACGACAATCAGGCAAACTTCTTTTGGACTTCTGCCGACACGTTCGCCGGCGCTTCTGCGTAGTGATCGAATTGCATGGTGAAGGTCGCGCGACCCTGGCTCATCGAGCGCAGGTTATTCACGTAACCGAACATGTTCATGAGCGGCACCATCGCGTTGATGACGTTGGCGTTGCCGCGCATGTCTTGACCCTGGATCTGGCCGCGTCGGGAATTCAGGTCGCCGATGACCGAGCCGGTGTAGTCTTCCGGGGTCACCACTTCGACCTTCATGATCGGCTCGAGCAGGACGGACTTGCCCTTCTGCAAGGCCTCGCGGAATGCAGCACGCGAAGCGATTTCGAAGGCGAGCGCTGATGAGTCGACGTCGTGATACTTGCCGTCGACGAGCTGCACCTTGACGTCGACCACGGGGAAGCCCGCGACGACACCGGAGCCCATGACGCTGTTGAGGCCCTTTTCGACGCCGGGGATGTATTCCTTCGGCACCGCGCCGCCGACGATCTTGGACTCGAACTCATAGCCCTTGCCGGGCTCGTTCGGCTCGACCACGATCGTAACTTCGGCGAACTGACCGGTACCGCCGGTCTGCTTTTTGTGCGTGTACTTGACTTCGGCCTTCTTGGTCACGCGCTCGCGGAACGCCACCTGCGGCGCGCCGATGTTCGCATCGACCTTGTAGGTCCGCCTGAGGATGTCGACCTTGATGTCGAGATGGAGCTCGCCCATGCCCTTGAGGATGGTCTGGCCGGACTCCTGGTCGGTCGACACGCGGAAGGACGGATCCTCCGCCGCGAGCTTCGCCAGCGCCACGCCCAGCTTTTCCTGGTCGGCCTTGGACTTCGGCTCGATCGCGATCTCGATGACCGGCTCGGGGAATTCCATCTTTTCGAGGATCACCTGCTTGTCGGGGTCGCACAGCGTGTCACCGGTGCGCGCTTCCTTCAGGCCGGCCAGCGCGACGATGTCGCCGGCATAGGCTTCCTTGATGTCTTCGCGGTTGTTCGCATGCATCAGCAGCATGCGCCCGATGCGCTCCTTCTTCTCGCGCGTCGAGTTCACGACGCCGGTGCCGCTCTGCAGGATACCCGAGTAGATGCGGCAGAAGGTGATGGTGCCGACGAACGGATCGTCCATGATCTTGAACGCGAGCAGCGAGAGCGGCTCCTTGTCGTCAGCCTTGCGCACGACCTCGTTGCCGCGGTCATCGGTGCCCTTGATCGCGGGCACGTCGGTCGGCGACGGCAGATAGTCGACAACGGCGTCGAGCAGCGGCTGCACACCCTTGTTCTTGAAGGCCGAACCGCACAGCACGGGATAGAACGCGCCGGTCAGCACCGCCTTGCGGATCAGTCGCTTCAGCGTCGCTTCGTCCGGCTCGTTGCCGTCGAGGAAAGCGGCGAGCGCATCGTCGTCGAGCTCGACGGCGGCTTCCACCATCTTCTCGCGGTATTCCTTGGCCTGGTCGACGAGATCTTCCGGAATGTCGACATAGTCGAACTTCGCGCCGAGCGATTCATCGTTCCAGACGATGCCCTTCATCTTCACGAGGTCGACGAGACCCTTGAAGTTGTTCTCGGCACCGATCGGAAGCTGGATCGCTATCGGCTTGGCGCCGAGGCGGTCGACGATGTCGGCCAGGCACTTGAAGAAGTCGGCACCAGTCTTGTCCATCTTGTTGGCGAAGACGATGCGCGGAACCTTGTACTTGTCGCCCTGGCGCCAGACCGTCTCGGTCTGCGGCTCGACGCCCTGGTTGCTATCGAGCACGCAGACGGCGCCATCGAGCACGCGCAGCGAACGCTCGACTTCGATGGTGAAGTCGACGTGGCCGGGGGTGTCGATGATGTTCAGGCGCTTGCCGGCCCAGAACGCGGTGGTCGCAGCCGAGGTGATCGTGATGCCACGCTCCTGCTCCTGCTCCATCCAGTCCATCGTCGCGGCACCTTCGTGCACTTCGCCGATCTTGTGGCTCTTGCCGGTGTAATAGAGGATGCGCTCGGTCGTCGTGGTCTTGCCGGCGTCGATATGCGCCATGATACCGAAGTTACGGTAGTCCTCGATGGCATGTAGGCGGGGCATGGGCGTTCCTTGCGAGTCCGTTGGCTTCGCTGTTACCAGCGGTAGTGCGAGAAGGCGCGGTTGGCTTCCGCCATACGATGCACGTCTTCACGCTTCTTGACGGCGTTACCCCGGCTGTTCGATGCGTCCAGGAGCTCCGCCGAGAGCCGCTCTGTCATCGTCTTCTCGTTGCGCTCGCGCGCGGCCGAAATCAGCCAGCGAATGCCCAGCGCCTGACGCCGCACCGAACGAACTTCGACCGGAACCTGGTAAGTCGCGCCGCCGACGCGGCGGGAGCGCACTTCGATCGTCGGCATGACGTTCTCGAGCGCCTGCTCGAACACGCCGAGCGGATTCTGCTTGGTCTTGCTTTCGATGAGGCCGAGCGCACCGTAGACGATGCCTTCGGCGACCGACTTCTTGCCGGCATACATCACCGAATTCATGAACTTCGTGATCACGATGTTCCCGAATTTCGGATCCGGCAGAACTTCGCGCTTTTCCGCTGAGTGGCGACGAGACATGGACCTGGTTCCCGCTTACTTCGGACGCTTCGCGCCGTACTTCGAACGACGCTGCTTACGGTTCTTGACGCCCTGGGTATCCAGAACGCCGCGGAGGATGTGGTAGCGCACGCCGGGCAAGTCCTTGACGCGACCGCCGCGGATCATGACCACCGAGTGCTCCTGGAGGTTATGGCCCTCGCCGGGGATGTAGCCGATCACCTCGAAGCCGTTGGTCAGGCGCACCTTGGCGACCTTACGAAGCGCCGAATTCGGCTTCTTCGGGGTCGTGGTGTAAACGCGTGTGCAAACGCCGCGCTTCTGCGGCGACTGCTGCAGCGCCGGCACCTTCTTGCGCGACTTCTGCACTTCCCGCGGTTGTGCGATCAGCTGGTTGATCGTCGGCATCCTGGCCTTCACCCTTTTTCTGCTGCGGCCCCTTGCGGATCCGCTGTCTTGCCGCGGCCCGTTACCGGGTCCGCAAATTCTCTTCGGACTAGCCGTCCGAGGGGCCGCCTGCACGGAACAATCCGAACAAAGCGAAATCGCGCCAACCGCTCATCACTGAGCAGAAAGCGTTTCGACGCCACAGAGGACCGCAGTTTTTGGACCAAACAGCGAAAACGCCGCAGCCCGCGCACCGAGGTCATGCACCCGAATTCGATCTCAAGAGAACGTGCTCAAGAGAACTAGAATCGTCCTGGCATTGCCTAGCTATAAGCGACAGCGTTTGAGCGGCATTCGTCGAGGTTGGTGCCCGTCTTGTGACCCAAAAGGATCTAACGGGTGGCCCGTTCCGACGCTGGCGATGCTCACCGCCTGTCGTTAAGTGAGGCGCTTTCTATAAGTGGGAGTCGTTCAAGTCAAGGCGAAACGACAATCAGAAAGCGCTGCTTGCGCTTGTAGAAATCGCAACTTAACCGCCCACCGCGCCTCTTGCATATGGGACCGAAGCGCCGGTTCCGCCAGCCTCACAGCGATTTATACCCGGACAAAATATACTTTAATAACCAATGCTAAGGCTTTTTTTCCTGTTGAGGCCTCAATCTACGGTCTTCGGCGGGGATAAGCGCCATGCGGTACACTGACATTGCCATTATCGGCGGGGCACTTTCCGGCTCGACCGCCGCCGCAATGCTCGGCCGTGCCGGCATTTCGACGGCGCTGATCGACCCGCACGAGACCTATCCGGCCGATTTTCGCGTCGAAAAACTCAGCGGTCACACCCAGGTCGAGCGATTCTTGCGGACCGGAATCGGAGAATCGGTGCTGCGCCGTGCGACTTTTGCCGGCGAGAACTGGATCGCGCGATTCGGCCACCTGCTCGACAAGGCGCCGAGCCGGCAGTTCAACATCCTCTACGATTCGCTGGTCAACGCGGTTCGAGACGAAATCCCCGAGACGGTCGAGCGGATCTGCGCCAAGGCCGTGTCGGTCGAGACGAGTCCGGAGCGGCAGAAGGTCGTGCTCTCCAACGACGAGACGATCTCGGCCCGCCTGGTCGTGCTCGCAAACGGTCTGAATGTCGGCCTGCGCCACTAACTCGGCATCGGGCGCAAAATCATCAGCGCCTGCCATTCGATCTCGATCGGGTTCGACATCGTGCCTGCGGGACGGACGTCGTTCGATTTCCCGGCGCTGACCTATTTCTCGGAGCGGCCGAGCGACCGCATTCCCTACATCTCGCTGTTTCCGATCGGCACGCGGATGCGCGCCAACCTGTTCGTCTATCGCGCCTTCGACGATCCCTGGCTGCGCGAGCTGCGCCGGGCACCGGCCGAGACGCTGGACGTCGCACTGCCGCGGCTGAAGCGCATCACCGGCGCATTCGACATCCCCGGCGAGATGAAGATCCGCCCGGTCGATCTCTATGTGAACGATGCACGCGGCCAGCCCGGCCTCGTGCTGGTGGGCGATGCCTTTTCGACCTCCTGCCCTGTTGCCGGCACCGGCTGCGACAAGGTCTTCACCGACGTCGAGCGGCTCTGCAACGTCTATGTCCCGCGATGGCTCGCCTCCGACGGGATGGATACGGACAAGACCGCCGCCTTCTACGACGACCCGGTCAAGCGGGCCTGCGATGAATGGTCGGCGGCGAAGGCGTTCGACTTCCGCTCGGTTTCAATCGGCACAAGCCCCCACTGGACGGCACAGCGCTGGGCGCGCTTCATCGCCTGGTCGGCTCAGGGGCTGTTGCGGCCACTTGGAGGAACGTTTCATCTGGAGCCGAACTTTCTCGGTCACTCCTCCGCGTCGTCGTCCTCGTCCTCGATATCGTCTTCATCTTCGTCGTCATCGTCGCTGTCGTCGTCGGCGTGAGCAGCAGTGCCATGCGGCTGGTGGGTCTGGTCGTTCCACAGCTTGCGATAGGTGCCGTTCTTGGCGAGCAGCCCGGCGTGCGAGCCGCGCTCGATCGCCCTGCCCCCTGAAATCACGATGATCTCGTCCATCTCGACCACCGAGGTCAGGCGGTGGGTCGACCAGATCATGGTGCGGCCCTTGGCGACCTTCAGCAGGGTGCGGTTGATCGCGGCCTCCGTGGTCTGGTCCAGCGCCGAGGTCGCCTCGTCCAGGAGCAGCACGGAAGGGTTGCGGATGATCGCACGCGCGATCGCGATGCGCTGGCGCTGGCCGCCCGACAGGGTATCGCCGCGCTCACCGACCGGCGTGTCGTATCGCTGCGGCAGGCTCATGATGTAGCGGTGGATCTCGGCCTTCTTGGCCGCCTCCTCCACCTCTTCGTCGGTCGCGCCCTCCTTGCCGAGGCGGATGTTCTCGCGGATCGACATGTTGAACAGCATGTTCTCCTGGAACACGACGGCCATGCTCCGGCGTAGCGAGTCCAGCGTTACCTTGCGGACGTCGACGCCGTCGATGGTGACGCGCCCCTCGTCGGGCACGTAGAGCCGCAGGATCAAATTGAGCAGCGTGCTCTTGCCGGAGCCGCTGGGACCGACGATGGCGATGCGCTTGCCGACATCGAACCTGAGGCTGAGATTGTCGAGCACCGGCGTCTGGCTGCCTTCGTACTGGAACGTGACGCGGTCGAAGGTGATATCGTGGGTGACGCGCGGCAGATCCGGCGCGCCCGGGCGATCGGCGCTGCGCGTCGGTTCGTCGAGCAGCTCCTGCATGTGGCGGATCGCGGCAGCCGAGGAGATCGACACCGGGATGAAATGCATCACATGGGCAATGTTGTAGGAGACCTCCCAGAACGCGCTTTCGAAGGTGACGAAGGTGCCGATGGTGATCTGACCCTTGGTCGCCAGATACGCGCCGATCGCGAGCACCACGAGGTGCAAGAGCAGCACCGAGATGGTGACCGTCCGCTCCACCATGGTCGACAGGAACGCCGCCGACGCCATCCTGTTGCGCGTCTCGTCGTTGCGGAAGGAAAAGAAGCCGAACATCCTGCGTTGCAGACTGAACGCCTTGATCACGGCCTGGGCCGCGACGTTCTCCTGCACCATGCCGAGCAGCGCGGATTCATTGAGCTTCTGCTCGTAATTCGCCTGCACCGCCTTCGGCGTGAGCATGCGCGGACCGATCAGCGTAATCGGAAACACGAGGAGCGCGACCACCGCGAGCTGCCAGTTGAGGAAGAACATCAGGATGATGCCGGCGATCAACTCCAGGAACGGCAGCGCCGCGCTGTTGGAGAAGGTCTTGACCGAGCCCTCGAAGGCCGCGAGATCGACGGAGAAGCGCGACAGGATCTCGCCGCGCTTGGTGCGGCCAAAATAGGCCGCCGGCAGGTCCTGGACATGCTCGAACAGCCGCTTGCGGACGTCGGAGATGATGCAGGCCGCGAGCCGCGCGTCCCAGCGCTCGTACCAGACCGCGACGATCGAGGTGAAGATGCCGGCAGCTGCGAGCACGCCGAGGATCTTGTAGAGCGCCTGGAAGTCTTCCTCGCCGAGCGCATCATCGATCAGGAATTTCAGGCTGAGCGGCATGATGACGTTGAACAGCGTCTCGACGAAGACGCCGAACGCCACGAATGACAGCATTCGCTTGTAGTTCGTCAGGTAGGGTTTGACGAAACCCAGGATGGTCGCGAGCGCGCCGGCGGCTTCGCGCGCCGTAAAGACGACGAGGTCCTCGTCCTCATCGTCGTCGAGCTCCAGCTCGTCGTCCTCGTCTTCGTCGTTCTCGTCGTCTTCCAGCTCGGGCTTGTCGCCAGCCACGAGCTTGTCCTTGAGCTCGGCCGTCTCTTCAGCAGTGAGCTTCTGTTTGTCGGGCGAGAGAGGCTTGGACGCCATGAAACCAACCGATGCTGACGGCCGGCATGACCGCAGAGAAACCAGAAAATAGCGGCAACCGCCATTGCACCGATTCTATGCGATCAGGATCAATTCGGCAAAGCAATTGGCGAATTCATCCGATCCTGCGGCTAGTCCTCGTCCTCGACCTTGTCGAAGAAGGAATAGCGCAAGCTGTCCGCGTCGGCGTACCACCGGCCCGGGCCCTTGTCGGCGGCGAGCGTCGCCTCCCAGAGCGCATCGGTGCAGTCGTTGCGGTGCATCGACAGATCGAAGCCGTTGCCGAAGAACAGTTCGGACCATTCCCACCAGGTGCCGAGCTTCTTGACCCCGCGCAACAGGTCGTAGCGGTCGATCAGCGCAGGCGCCATGTCCGAAGTGATCGAGCCGAACACGAGTCCGGTCTTGACCACGCGGTTCAGCTCCTTGATCGCGCGGACCACCTGCTTCGGGGAAACATGGCAGAGGCTGGTCTCGAACACGAAGTCGAACGCGCCGTCCTTGAACGGCATGTCGAGGATCGAGCCGAGCTTGTTGTACTTCCTCAGCGCCTTCGGCGTCCTGGCGTGGATGGCGCGATTGTTCTCGATGCCCCAGGCGTCGATGCCGCGCTCACGTAGCACGCCGACCAACTCGCCGCTGGCGGAGCCCGCGACCAGCAGCTTGGCGCCCTTCGCTTTGCCCCAGACGATGCCGATCAGTCTTGTGAGATAGTCGGGATCGGTGAACTCGCGCCACGCCTCGCTATAGGGGCCGAGGCCGCGATAGCTCTCGAAATAGTCGCGGTCGATTTTGTCGGACACCGGCTTGTCGCCCTGCGCACGCTCGCGGCGCAGCCGCATCATCTCCGTCAGGATGATGTCGGTCGCCGCATCCGAGGAGTCGAGCAGGCCGTTCAGCGTCGAATCGAACAGATAGTCGCCGACCACCACGATGCCGGGATGCTCCTTCGGCTCCGGCCGGTGATTGGTCATGACGTCGCGCACGGGCAGACCGCCCGGAATCGCGTTCACCGACGACAGCCAGCGGTGGATCTTGCCTTCCATGAAATGCGCACGTGCATCACCGAGCGAAGCCGGTAACGATTTCAGCGCGGCATCGATCAGCTCCTGGTCCGACAAATTGGCGAAGGCCAGCGCATCGGAACCGGGAATGAGCCAGTTCAGGACGCCGTGCTTGCCGACGTCGTGGCGCGCGCCCTCATTGTAGACGCAGCAGCCGCCGAAGGCTTCCGACATGAACCAGGCGCCGGCGATCTTGTCGCCCCAGAACGGCGTATCGAACAGGATCGAGACACGCAGATAATGCGCGGGACGGTCGAAATAGGAGACGTGCTTGACCATCGACTTGCGGAGCTGCTCGCCTTTCCAGCCGACGGTCCCAAGCCAGGAATGCGGCAGGCAGACCAGCACGAGATCGAAGTCGCGCGTCTCCGGCCCCTTGCCGTTCATCATCTTGAGCTGATAGCGGCCGGTCGGCGCCTTGCCGACGGTGAGCACGCGGTGATTGAGCTGGATGTCGGCATTAACCTCCGACTGAAGGCACTCGATGATCTGCTCGTTGCCGTTCTGGATGGAATAGAGGCCGATATAGCCCTCGACATCCATCAGGTAATTCTTGAGCGCGTTGAGCCCGTTGGTGTTGTGGCTCTCGGTGGCAATATCGGAGCGCGCCAGCACCTTGAAGAAACGCTTTGCCGTTTCGTCCTCGACCTCCTCGTCGAGCACCTGCTCGGCGGTCTTGTAGGCCCAGGGGTTCTCGTTGTCGTGCGCGCCGACGCCCTCGTAGTACTCGATCGGCGACATCTTTTCGGCGCAGCGCTCGCGGAACGCCTCGATCGCCGCCGCGGTCTTGGCACCGTATTTGCGGCGCATGCCCGCCACGTCATTAAGGAGCTCGCCGCCGAACTGGACCTGTTCCGCGTCCATCGGAATGGTCTGCAAACCGAAATGCTGGATCAGCTCGCGCAGTGGGTCCGGGCCGGTCATCGAGTAGTCGTAGATCTCGGCGACGCCGGCCTCGTACATCGCGGGCGCGGAATCGAATTTGCGCGTGACGATCTTGCCGCCGAGCCGGTCGGAGGCCTCATAGATGGTGACGCGGCAGAGGTCCCCGAGCTTGCGCTTCAGATACCAGGCGCTCATCAGCCCGCCGGGGCCGCCGCCTACGATTGCGAGATCAAGCATGTGAGTTCCGTGGTCTCCGGCCCTGCCCCTGCCATGGGACCACCGGTCTAAGCGCCCCTAACAGAAGCGCTTTTTAGCCTGAAGGAAAGATGAACAAAGGTTGATCCTGCATCGCAGCAAGCAAACAAAGCAGCAAAAAGGCCGGCTTACGCCGGCCTTTTCATTGTCCTCGGTATTCCTACGGATGCCCCATCATTCCGCTGGCGGGAGCGCCATCGGCTCGACTTCCGGCGCGGGCGATACGACGGCCGCCTGCTTCTCGCGCTCGTCGAGGATCATCTTGTCGCGCTTCACGGCGACTTCGCGGATCTTGGCCATGGAGGCGCCGGTGCCTGCCGGGATCAGCCGGCCGACGATGACGTTCTCCTTGAGGCCCTCGAGCGGATCGACCTTGCCGTTGACCGCCGCTTCCGTGAGGACGCGGGTGGTCTCCTGGAACGAGGCCGCCGAGAAGAAGGAGCGGGTCTGAAGGCTCGCCTTGGTGATGCCGAGCAGAACCGGCGTACCCGTGGCGATTTTCTTGCCCTCTTCCTTGGCCTTCTCATTGATCTGGTCGAACTCGATCTTGTCGATCTGCTCGCCCGAGATCATGTCGGTGTCGCCCTGGTCGGTGACTTCGACCTTCTGGAGCATCTGACGGACAATCACCTCGATGTGCTTGTCGTTGATGAGCACGCCCTGAAGTCGGTAGACCTCCTGGATCTCGTTGACCAGATAGGCCGCGAGCTCCTCGATGCCCTTGACCGCCAGGATGTCGTGCGGTGCCGGGTTGCCTTCGACGATGAAGTCGCCCTTTTCGACGACGTCACCGTCCTGAAGGTGGATGTGCTTGCCCTTCGGGATCAGGTACTCGCGTGCCTCGTCGGTCTTGTCCATCGGCTCGATCGAGATGCGACGCTTGTTCTTGTAGTCGCGCCCGAACCGGATGGTGCCCGCGATTTCGGCGATGATCGCCGCATCCTTCGGACGCCGTGCCTCGAACAGTTCCGCCACCCGCGGCAGACCGCCGGTGATGTCGCGCGTCTTGGCGCTCTCGGTCGAGACACGGGCGAGGATGTCGCCCGCCTGGACCTTGGCTCCGATGTCGACCGACAGAATGCCGTCGACCGACAGCATGTAGCGGGCATCGCCGCCACGGGTGAGCTTGAGCACCTTGCCGTCCTTGCCCTTGACCACGATGGCCGGACGCAGGTCCCCGCCGCCGCGCATCGAGCGCCAGTCGATGACCACGCGCTTGGCGATACCGGTGGCTTCGTCCAGCGTTTCCGTGATCGACTGCCCCTCGACCAGATCCTCGAAGCCGATGGTGCCTTCGACCTCGGTGAGAAGCGGACGGGTGTAGGGATCCCACTCGGCGATGCGCTGGCCGCGCTTGACCGTGTCGCCCTCGTCGATATGCAGGCGCGAACCGTACTGAATACGGTGCGTCGCACGCTCGGTGCCGTCGGCATCGACGATCGCCACCACCATGTTGCGCACCATCGCGACCAGGTTGCCTTCGCTGTTGCGGGCGATGGCCTTGTTCCTGATCACGATCTTGCCGTCGAAGTTGGATTCGACGAACGATTGCTCGTTGAGCTGCGCCGCACCGCCGATGTGGAAGGTGCGCATGGTGAGCTGGGTACCCGGCTCGCCGATCGACTGCGCCGCGATGACGCCGACCGCTTCGCCGTGGTTGACCGGCGTGCCGCGGGCGAGGTCGCGGCCGTAGCACTTGCCGCAGATGCCGTTGACGAGCTCGCAGGTCAGCGCCGAGCGGATCTTCACCTCCTGGACGCCACCCTGGTGGATGGCATCCAGATGGCTCTCTTCCATCAGCGTGCCGCGCTTGATGATCACCTTGCCCGAGCTGTCACGCACGTCGTCGCAGGCCGTGCGTCCGAGGATGCGCGAGCCGAGCGAAGCGACCACGGTGCCGGCATCGACGATGGCGCGCATCTTGATGCCGAGCTTGGTGCCGCAATCGTCCTGCGTGATGATGCAATCCTGCGCCACGTCGACCAGACGCCGCGTCAGGTAGCCGGAGTTCGCGGTCTTCAACGCGGTGTCCGCGAGGCCCTTGCGGGCGCCGTGGGTCGAGTTGAAGTACTCGAGCACCGAGAGGCCTTCCTTGAAGTTCGAGATGATCGGCGTCTCGATGATCTCGCCCGACGGCTTGGCCATCAGGCCGCGCATGCCGGCGAGCTGGCGCATCTGCGCCGGCGAACCGCGCGCACCGGAGTGCGCCATCATGTAGATCGAGTTGATGTCGGCATCCGCTCCGTTCGCCGTCTTCTTGGTGGAGGAGATCTCCTTCATCATCGCCTTGGCGATTTCCTCGGTCGCCTTCGACCAGGCGTCGACGACCTTGTTGTACTTCTCGCCATGGGTGATCAGACCGTCATTGTACTGCTGCTCGAAATCCTTCGCCAGCGTACGGGTGGTATCGACGATCTTCCACTTGGAGTGCGGCACGACCATGTCGTCCTTGCCGAACGAGATGCCGGCCTTGAACGCGTTATAGAAGCCGAGCGCCATGATGCGGTCGCAGAAGATCACCGTCTCCTTCTGACCGCAGTGGCGGTAGACCTGGTCGATCACGCCGGAGATTTCGCGCTTGGTCATCAGCTTGTTGATGATCTCGTACGAAATTCTCGGGTTCTTCGGCAGGAGATTGCCGAGCATGACGCGACCTGCGGTGGTCTCGATCCAGCGCGTTGAGACCTTGCCGGTCTCATCCATGCCTTGCCACCGGTACTTGATCTTGGTGTGGAGGTGGATGACCTTCGCGTGCAGGGCATGCTCGAGCTCGGCCATCTCGCCGAACCTCTTGCCTTCGCCAGGCAGACCTTCACGCATGATCGAGACGTAATACAGACCGAGCACGATGTCCTGCGACGGCACGATGATCGGCTGACCGTTCGCCGGATGCAGGATGTTGTTGGTCGACATCATCAGCACGCGCGCTTCCAGCTGCGCTTCGAGCGACAGCGGAACGTGCACGGCCATCTGGTCGCCGTCGAAGTCGGCGTTGAAGGCCGCGCAGACCAGCGGGTGGAGCTGGATCGCCTTGCCCTCGATCAGCACCGGCTCGAACGCCTGGATGCCGAGGCGATGCAACGTCGGAGCGCGGTTGAGCAGCACCGGATGCTCGCGGATCACCTCGTCCAGGATGTCCCAGACCTCGGGCCGCTCCTTCTCGACGAGCTTCTTCGCCTGCTTCACGGTGGTGGACAGGCCCTTGGCGTCAAGCCGCGAATAGATGAACGGCTTGAACAGCTCGAGCGCCATCTTCTTCGGCAGGCCGCACTGATGCAGGCGCAGCTCGGGACCGACCACGATCACCGAACGGCCCGAATAGTCGACGCGCTTGCCGAGCAGGTTCTGACGGAACCGGCCCTGCTTGCCCTTGAGCATGTCGGCGAGCGACTTCAGCGGGCGCTTGTTGGCGCCGGTGATGACGCGACCGCGGCGGCCGTTGTCGAACAGCGCGTCGACGGCCTCCTGAAGCATGCGCTTCTCGTTGCGGATGATGATGTCGGGAGCGCGCAGCTCCATCAGCCGCTTCAAGCGATTGTTGCGGTTGATGACGCGGCGATAGAGATCGTTGAGGTCCGACGTCGCGAAGCGGCCGCCGTCCAGCGGCACCAGCGGACGCAGATCCGGCGGGATCACCGGAACGACGGTCAGGATCATCCATTCCGGCTTGTTGCCGGAGTGGCGGAACGCTTCAACGATCTTCAGGCGCTTCGCGAGCTTCTTGTGCTTGATGTCGGAGTCGGTCTCATGCATCTCCGCACGCAGGGTCACCTCGAGCTTCTCGAGGTCCATGCCCTTGAGCAACTCGCGGATCGCTTCCGCGCCGATCATGGCGGTGAAGGAGTCCTGGCCGTACTCGTCCTGCGCCTTCAGATACTCGTCTTCCGACAGCAGTTGGCGGTCCTTCAGCGCGGTGAGGCCCGGCTCAAGAACGACGTAGTATTCGAAGTAGAGGATCCGCTCGAGATCCTTCAGCGTCATGTCGAGCAGGAGGCCGATGCGCGAGGGCAGCGACTTCAGGAACCAGATGTGGGCGACGGGGGCTGCGAGCTCGATATGGCCCATGCGCTCGCGCCGGACGCGCGACAGCGTGACCTCGACCGAGCACTTCTCGCAGATGATGCCCTTGTACTTCATGCGCTTGTACTTGCCGCACAAGCACTCGTAATCCTTGATCGGTCCGAAGATGCGCGCGCAGAACAGGCCGTCGCGCTCGGGCTTGAAGGTGCGGTAGTTGATGGTCTCCGGCTTCTTGATCTCGCCGTACGACCAGGACAGAATCTTCTCTGGAGACGCGATCGAAATCCGGATCTGGTCGAAGACCTGAGCCGGAGTCGTCGGGTTAAAGAGATTCATAATTTCTTGGTTCATCGTCTTCTCCTCGCGTGCCGGTCGCCTCCGGCAGCAAATTCGAAAATCACTGTGCGGGGCGCCCTGCCCTCAAGTCTCGGGATGGAGCGCCGATGCCCGGCCGAGCCGGCCGGGCATGATAGATCGCGTTACTCGGCCGCTTCCGCCGTTCCCGGCCCGACCTTGGAATTGTGCAGATCGACGTTGAGGCCGAGCGAGCGCATTTCCTTGACCAGCACGTTGAACGATTCCGGAATACCGGCCTCGAAAGTGTCGTCGCCACGAACGATCGCCTCGTACACCTTGGTACGGCCGGCGACGTCGTCCGACTTCACGGTCAGCATCTCCTGGAGCGTGTAGGCCGCGCCGTAAGCTTCGAGCGCCCATACTTCCATTTCGCCGAAGCGCTGGCCGCCGAACTGCGCCTTGCCGCCCAGCGGCTGCTGGGTGACGAGCGAGTACGGACCGATCGAGCGCGCGTGGATCTTGTCGTCGACGAGATGGTGCAGCTTGAGCATGTAGATGTAGCCCACCGTCACCTTGCGATCGAACGGATCGCCGGTGCGGCCGTCATAGACGGTCGACTGACCCGAAGCGTCGAGACCCGCGAGCTTCAGCATCTCCTCGATGTCGGCTTCCTTGGCGCCATCGAACACCGGCGTCGCGATCGGCACGCCGTGGCTCAGATTGCGGCCGAGCTCGATCAGTTCGCCGTCGTTGAGCGACTTGATCGTCTCGTCCTCGCCGTAGACCTTCTTCAAGGTTTCCTTCAGCGGCTTGATGTCCTGCTTCGACAAATACGCATCGACCGTCTGGCCGATACGCTTGCCGAGGCCGGCGCAGGCCCAGCCGAGATGCGTCTCGAGAATCTGCCCGACGTTCATGCGCGAAGGCACGCCGAGCGGATTGAGCACGATGTCGGCATGCGTACCGTCCTCGAGGAACGGCATGTCCTCGATCGGCACGATCTTCGACACCACGCCCTTGTTGCCGTGGCGGCCGGCCATCTTGTCGCCGGGCTGGATCTTGCGCTTCACCGCGACGAAGACCTTGACCATCTTCATCACGCCGGGCGGCAATTCGTCGCCGCGCTGAAGCTTCTCGACCTTGTCGAGGAAGCGCTGCTCGAGCCCCTTCTTCGACTCGTCATACTGCTTCCGCATGGCCTCGATCTCGGCCATCAGCTTGTCGTTCGGCGAGGCAAACAGCCACCACTGCGACTTCGGATACTCCTCGAGCACCGCACGGGTGATCTTGGTGTCCTTCTTGAAGCCCTTCGGACCCGCGATGCCCTGCCGTCCCTCGAGCAGCTCGGCGAGACGGTTGTAGACGTTGCGGTCGAGGATCGCCTGCTCGTCGTCGCGGTCCTTGGCCAGACGCTCGATCTCTTCCCGCTCGATCGCCAGCGCACGCTCGTCCTTGTCGACGCCGTGACGGTTGAACACGCGCACTTCGACGATGGTGCCCTGCACGCCCGGAGGCACTCGGAGCGAGGTGTCGCGGACGTCGGAGGCCTTCTCGCCGAAGATGGCGCGCAGAAGCTTCTCTTCCGGCGTCATCGGGCTCTCGCCCTTCGGCGTGATCTTGCCGACCAGGATGTCGCCGGCGCGCACTTCCGCGCCGATGTACACGATGCCCGCTTCGTCGAGGTTCTTCAGCGCTTCTTCCGAGACGTTCGGAATGTCGCGGGTGATTTCCTCAGGTCCGAGCTTGGTGTCGCGGGCCATCACCTCGAACTCCTCGATGTGGATCGAGGTGAAGACGTCTTCCTTCACAATCCGCTCGGAGAGCAGGATCGAGTCTTCGAAGTTGTAGCCGTTCCAAGGCATGAACGCGACCAGCACGTTGCGCCCCAGAGCGAGCTCGCCGAGATCGGTCGACGGGCCGTCGGCGATGATGTCGCCCTTCTTGACGATGTCGCCAACCTTCACCAGCGGCCGCTGGTTGATGCAGGTCGACTGGTTGGAGCGCTGGTACTTCATCAACCGGTAGATATCGACGCCCGACTTGGTCGGATCGAGATCTTCGGTCGCACGGATGACGACGCGGGTCGCGTCGATCTGGTCGATCACGCCCGAGCGGCGTGCCGCGATCGCGGCACCCGAGTCACGGGCGACCACGCCTTCCATGCCGGTGCCGACGAACGGCGCCTCGGCGCGAACCAGCGGCACCGCCTGGCGCTGCATGTTCGAGCCCATCAGCGCGCGGTTGGCGTCGTCGTTCTCGAGGAACGGGATCAGCGCGGCTGCGACCGAAACGAGCTGCTTCGGCGACACGTCCATGTAGTCGACCTTGTCCGGCGTCACCGGCAGCACTTCGCCGGCGTGACGGCAGACCACGAGGTCTTCGGTGAAGCGGCCCTTCGGATCGAGCGGCACGTTGGCCTGCGCGACCGTGTAGCGGCCCTCTTCCATTGCCGAGAGGTACACGACCTCGTCGGTGACGCGGCCGTCCTTGACCTTGCGGTAAGGCGTCTCGACGAAGCCGTACTTGTTCACGCGCGCGAAGGTGGCGAGCGAGTTGATCAGGCCGATGTTCGGACCTTCCGGCGTCTCGATCGGGCAGATGCGGCCGTAATGCGTCGGATGCACGTCGCGCACCTCGAAGCCGGCACGCTCGCGGGTCAGACCGCCCGGTCCAAGCGCCGAGAGACGGCGCTTGTGGGTGATCTCCGACAGCGGGTTGGTCTGGTCCATGAACTGCGAGAGCTGCGAGGAGCCGAAGAACTCGCGCACGGCGGCAGCCGCCGGCTTGGCGTTGATCAGGTCCTGCGGCATGACCGTGTCGATGTCGACCGAGGACATGCGCTCCTTGATCGCGCGCTCCATGCGCAGCAGGCCGATGCGGTACTGGTTCTCCATGAGCTCGCCGACCGAACGCACACGGCGGTTGCCGAGATGGTCGATGTCGTCGATCTCGCCCTTGCCGTCGCGCAGGTCCACTAGCGTCTTGATGACGGAGAGGATGTCTTCCTTGCGCAGCGTACGCTGGGTATCGGGCGCATCGAGGTCGAGGCGCATGTTCATCTTGACGCGGCCGACCGCGGACAGGTCGTAGCGCTCGGCGTCGAAGAACAGCGACTGGAACATCGCCTGCGCCGAATCCAGCGTCGGCGGCTCGCCCGGACGCATCACGCGGTAGATGTCGAACAGCGCGTCCTCGCGCGTCATGTTCTTGTCGGCCGAGAGCGTGTTGCGGATGTAGGCGCCGACATTGACGTGGTCGATGTCGAGCAGCGGCAGCTCCTTGTAGCCCTGCTCGTTGAGGGCCTTCATGGACTTGTCGGTGATCTCTTCACCGGCTTCCGCGTGGATCTCGCCGGTCTTGGGATTGACGAGGTCCTCGGCCAGGTAGTTGCCGACGAGCTCCTCATCCGACAGGCGCAGCGCCTTCAGCCCCTTCTCCTGCATCTGACGCGCACCGCGAACGGTGAGCTTCTTGCCGGCCTCGAGCACGACCTTGCCGGTATCGGCGTCGATCAGGTCGTTGATGGTCGAATAGCCGCGGAACCGGTTGGCGTCGAACGGAACGCGCCAGCCTTCCTTGGTCCGCTTGTATTGGATCTTCTTGTAGAACGTGCTGAGGATCGCCTCGCCGTCAAGGCCGAGCGCGAACATCAGCGACGTCACCGGAAGCTTGCGGCGACGGTCGATGCGCGCATAGACGATGTCCTTGGCGTCGAACTCGATGTCGAGCCAGGAGCCGCGATACGGGATGACGCGGGCGGCGAACAACAGCTTGCCCGAGGAGTGGGTCTTGCCCTTGTCGTGGTCGAAGAACACGCCGGGCGAACGGTGCATCTGCGAGACGATGACGCGCTCGGTGCCGTTGACGATGAAGGTGCCGTTCATCGTCATGAGCGGGATGTCGCCCATGTAGACGTCCTGCTCCTTGATGTCCTTCACCGACTTCGCGCCGGTTTCCTCGTCGATATCAAACACGATGAGGCGCAGCGTCACCTTGAGCGGCGCAGCGAAGGTCATACCGCGCTGGCGGCACTCGTCGACGTCGTATTTCGGCGGCTCGAACTCGTAGCGGACGAACTCCAGCATCGAGGTGCCCGAGAAGTCCGAGATCGGAAACACCGAGCGGAACACCGCCTGCAAGCCTTCGTCCGACCGCCCGCCCTGCGGTTCGTCGACCATCAGGAACTGGTCATAGGACGCCTTCTGAACCTCGATGAGGTTCGGCATCTCGGCGACTTCCTTGATGTGTCCGAAGAACTTGCGAACGCGTTTGCGACCGGTGAATGTCTGCTGCGCCATCGTGGCCTCTCATTTCGTCGCCCGCTCTGGGCGCGGCGTCCAGGACGCGGCTGCCGCCGCTCCCCGGGTTGAATTTTTCGAACCCGTCTTGGAGGGCCAAAGACCCAGTTTCAGGCGGGAATGTCCTGAATCTGTTCTTCAGACCTTCAAAACGCAAAACGACGCGCGGGGCGCATAGGCGCGCCCGCCCGTCACAACGATCATTTTCACGGACTGCAAAAGCCCGAAATAGCCTGCTCTCCCAACGGCTTACAGGGAAAATCTGGCATCCCTGACACCGCGCTTTCGTGCTGTCGAACCGATATGGGGCGACAATAGTGGAGATTCGAGGGGTAAACCCTCAAATCCCCACACTTTTTCGTGTTTGGCCTGCGTCGGGACGTTCCGTCGCACGCCTTTTGCATCCAGCCCGCTTCTCCCGACCGGATACCGGCCGCCGAAATTGCGGGTCGGGATCCCGGGTCTCGCTCGCGCTCGCCCGGGATCTCGATCAAGCAAGCTTGGCTTACTTGAGCTCGACCTTCGCACCAGCCTTCTCGAGCTGGGCCTTGATCTTGTCGGCCTCGTCCTTGTTCACGCCTTCCTTGACAGGCTTCGGCGCGCCCTCGACGAGGTCCTTTGCTTCCTTCAGGCCCAGGCCGGTGATGGCGCGGACTTCCTTGATGACTTCGATCTTCTTGTCGCCAGCGGCGGCGAGAACGACCGTGAACTCGGTCTTCTCTTCAACCGGAGCGGCGGCAGCGCCACCAGCAGCCGGGCCAGCCACCGCGACGGCGGCAGCGGCGGACACGCCCCACTTCTCTTCGAGGAGCTTCGCGAGTTCGGCAGCCTCGAGCACGGTGAGGCCCGAGAGGTCGTCAACGATCTTCTGCAAGTCAGCCATTGTTCAGTTTCCTTGAGTGTAAGTCTGGTTCGGGTTTGAGTTTTGCGAAGGGCGTCAGGCCGCTTCGCCCTTTGAGGCATGAGCCTGGATGACGCGCGCGAGCTTGCCCGCAGGCGCGTTGGCGAGCTGGGCCAGCTTGGTCGCCGGGGCCACGATGAGGCCGACGATCTTGGCGCGCAGTTCGTCAAGCGACGGCAGCGAGGCAAGTGCCTTCACGCCGTCGACATTCAGGACGGTCTTTCCCATCGAGCCGCCGACGATGATGAACTTTTCGTTCGTCTTGGCGAATTCGACGGCGACCTTTGGCGCCGCTACCGGATCGTTCGAAGTCGCGATCACGGTCGGCCCCTTCAGCATGGGACCGATGGCAACGACGTCAGTGCCTTCAAGAGCAATTTTGGCGAGACGGTTCTTCGAGACCTTCACCGAGGCGCCAGCCTGCTTCATCTGCATGCGCAGCTTCTGCATCTGGACAACGGTGAGGCCGGAATATTGAGCAACGACCGCGACGCTCGTGGTCTTGAAGACCCCATTGAGCTGTTCGACCGCCTCTTTTTTTGCCGCTCGTTCCACAGCAAGCTCTTTCCGGTTGGCAGTCGTCGCGAAAAGCGGGACCGCCGGGTTGCACCCATCGTCCCACCCAAACCTGAACCTCTGGGTCAAAACCCTTTGGACACGCCGGGGCGAGACAACGATTAAAGCCTGCCCTCCCGAGACCTTTTGGGCCCACGGGGTGTGTCGAGGTCCGAACCAGACCCATTTCGCACCTGCCCGAAAGCGGAATACGACGTGAAATCCGGTCTTCACCCGTCTATGCAGGCCATGCGATTAAGCCGTTGAGAAATCGAAATTCCCCGCGGGCGCCTGCAGTCTTGGACAGGACAAGGTCAGCCGGCAAACCGTCCGACCCCTGCTCGCCTTCCACCAGCCGATGGGTTTTCCTTCCTTTTCCGGCAAATCCTCGCGGACGTCCTGAAAAGGAATGATCTCCTGTCGTACCGGGTTTTCGGAATGCGTGCACGAACGTGCCCGCTACGGCCAGCACGTCCGGAGCCGGTTCTTTAACCGCTCTGGGCCGGCTTGCCAAGAGCAAAATTCACACCAGTTCCAATCGATTGCAGACAAGGCTTGATGCGCCCCGAAAGGACCGATTCAGGCGATTTTGACAGCGTGCGGCAGCCGCTGGCCCGCAAAAAATGCGCTCAGATTCGCCAGAACGCAGTTCTGCATGGCGAAGTGCGATTCGAGGGTGTGGCCGCCGATATGCGGGGCCAGCACGGCGTTGGGCAGCGCCGTCAGCGCATCGGGCGCGTGCGGCTCCTTCTCGTAGACGTCGAGGCCGGCGCCGGCGATGGTCTTGTCGGTCAGCGCCGCGACGAGGGCCTTCTCGTCGATCACCGAGCCGCGGGAGATGTTGACGACATAGCCGTCCGCGCCCAGGCGCCTGAGGATATCAGCGTTGACGGCGTGCTGGGTCTCGGCGCCGGCGCGGACCGCGATCATCAGCACGCTGCACCAGTCGGCGAGCGCCTCCAGGGTCGGGAAATATTGATACGGCAAATCGTGCTTGCTGCGGCTGAAATAGCCGACCTCGCTCTCGAAGGCGGCACAGCGCGCCGCGATCTTGCGGCCGATCTCGCCCATGCCGTAGACGCCGATGCGACGGCCGGGCATCCCGGCCTGCGGCCGCATCATCGGCGACTGTTTCGCGCCTGCCCAATCGCCGCTGCGGACATAGTGGTCGGCGACCAGGATCCGCCGCGTCGCCGCGAGCATCAGGGTCATCGCGATGTCGGCAACCGAGGCTGCATTGGCGCCGGGGCTGTGGCCGACCGCAATGTTGCGCGCGGCTGCCGCCGTCAGGTCGATGCCGTCATAGCCGGTGCCGTAACAGACGACCGCGCCAAGCTTCGGAAACAGGTCCATCGCCTCCGCGTCGAGCGGCGTGCCGCCGGCGGTGAGCATCGCGCGAATGCCGGCGAGTTCCTCGGCCGGAAACACCTCCCGCGCCGGCATGCCGCCGGTGTCCAGCAGCTCGAATCGCTCGGCGAACCGCGCCATCATCGTCTTTGGAAAGCGCGAGTAGATCAGGACCTTGTCAGCCATTGTTCTTGTTTCCAGTGAACGCCATCACAAACGAAAGGGGCGGAATTGGTTGCCCAATTCCGCCCCTCGCCTCATGCAATTCTCGAACCTTAGCCGAGGCAAACCTTAGCCGAGGATGGTGCCGGGCTCGACCTTCACGCCGGGGCCCATCGTCGAGGACACCGCAACGCGCTGGATGTAGGTGCCCTTGGAGCCCGCCGGCTTTGCCTTGGAGACCGCGTCCGCGAGCGCCTTGATGTTCTCGACCAGCTTGTCCTCGGAGAACGAGGCCTTGCCGACGCCGGCCTGCAAGATGCCGGCCTTCTCGACGCGAAACTCGACCGAGCCGCCCTTGGCGCCCTTGACGGCGTTGGTGACGTCCATGGTCACGGTGCCGATCTTCGGGTTCGGCATCAGGCCGCGCGGGCCGAGCACCTTACCGAGACGGCCGACCAGCGGCATCATGTCGGGGGTGGCGATGCAGCGGTCGAAATCGATCGAGCCGTTTTGCACCTTCTCGACCAGATCTTCGGCGCCGACGACGTCGGCACCGGCAGCCTTGGCTTCATCCGCCTTTGCGCCACGGGCAAACACGCCGACGCGGAGCGTACGGCCGGTGCCGTTCGGCAAGGTCACGACGCCACGGACCATCTGGTCGGCGTGACGAGGGTCGACGCCGAGATTGATCGCGATCTCGATCGTCTCGTCGAACTTCGATTTGGCGCGCTCCTTGACCATCTTGATGGCGTCCGCGAGCGGATAAAGCTTTTCGCGATCAACCCCTTCGCGGGCTTTCTTCAAACGCTTTCCGATTGCCATGACCGTTTACCCCGCCACTTCCAGACCCATCGAACGGGCAGAGCCCTCGACCATCTTCATGGCCGATTCGATGGTGTCGCAATTGAGATCCTTCATCTTCTTCTCGGCGATCTCGCGCACCTGCGCTTTGGTCACCGCGCCGGCCTTGTCACGGCCCGGCGCCTTCGAGCCGGACTGGATCTTTGCAGCCTGCTTGAGGAAGAAGGACATCGGGGGCGTCTTCATCTCGAAGGTGAACGAACGATCGGCGTAGATCGTGATCACCACGGGAATCGGGGTGTTCTTCTCTTCCTTCTGGGTCTGGGCGTTGAACGCCTTGCAGAACTCCATGATGTTGAGACCGCGCTGACCAAGCGCGGGACCGATCGGGGGCGAAGGATTCGCCGCACCGGCCGGGACCTGAAGCTTCAGGTATCCGGTCACTTTCTTTGCCATGTATCACTCCTGTTGTGCCGGCAGATCGCCGGCGGTTTCAGGTTCGTGGTCTGGGTCGGGTGCGGTTGGCGACCGCCCTCTCCCTCCCACGGCCTATTTCGCGCCAAGCCCTTAAGCTTCGCACGTCGTCCGATCAGACCTTCTCCACCTGACCGAATTCCAGTTCGACCGGCGTGGCGCGACCGAAGATCGACACCGCGACCTTCACGCGCGAGCGCGCCTCGTCGATTTCCTCGACCACACCCGAGAACGAGGCGAACGGGCCATCGGCCACGCGCACGTTCTCGCCGATCTCGAACGACACCGAGGCCTTCGGCCGTTCCACGCCCTCCTGCACCTGGTGCAGGATGCGCATCGCCTCGGCCTCCGAAATCGGCATCGGCTTGTTCTCGGCGCCGAGGAAGCCCGTCACCTTCGGCGTGTTCTTGATCAGATGAAACGCCTCATCGGTCAGCTTCATCTTCACCAGCACGTAGCCCGGAAAGAACTTCCGCTCGGCGTCGATCTTGCGGCCGCGGCGCACTTCCGTGACCTTTTCGGTCGGCACCAGCACCAGCTCGAACAGCTCCTCGAGCCCGCGCTGCTTGGCCTGCTCGCGGATCGATTCGGCGACCTTCTTCTCGAAGTTCGAATAGGCGTGGACGATGTACCAGCGCTTGTCAGACAATTGAGCCGTTGCTGTTGCCATCAGTGAATGCCCAAAAGGAAGGTGATGAGGTAGCGAATGATCTGGTCGGCGGCGAAGAAGAAGATCGACGCCACCGCAACCATGACGAACACCATGATGGTGGTGATCGTCGTCTCGCGGCGGGTTGGCCAGGTGACCTTGGCGGTCTCCGAGCGCACTTCCTGCAAGAATTTGAACGGGCTGACTGCCATCGTTTGATGTCCAACGTCCGTCGTGAGACGCGAATGAATTTCAGGGATCCGAACAGCCGCCGTTGGCCCAGCCCTCTGTCTTGAAGGATGAGCCGGAAACCGGGCTCGATTGTTCGGGGATTTCAAAGCCGCGCCGGAAATCCGTATCTCAACGGGCCGGCTGCGAGTGCGGGGTAGATACTGCGGATGGGCCCAAACGTCAAGGTATCGCCGGACCGGAGGGAGGATCGAGAGCCTTCACCGCCTCTGACAGAGCCGATCCGGATCAAGGGCTTATCCGGCTCCCATGAACCGCGGCACTAGCTTCTGATCTTATGGGTCGGGTTTAGCTGGCAGGAGTGGCAGGGCTCGAACCTGCGACCCCCGGTTTTGGAGACCGGTGCTCTACCAATTGAGCTACACTCCTACAGTCCCGCGTCGCCGCGGGTCAGGCGGGCTTTCAAGCACAGGGGGCAGCCGGATTGCAAGGGAGAAGCGCGCCAGGTTCGCTTGTTTGTGCCGGAGCTTCTGCGCCACAGTCACTCCCGATAATAAAGAGCAACCGGGAGTGACCATGACTGCCCAAGCCGTCTCTCAAGCCGCGGCGATGACGCCGAAAACCCCGCCTTTGCCCGAGGCCAAGCCGGAAACGTTGGGCCTGTCGCGGCCCCGCCTCCAAGCCATGTCGGACGCCTTCAAGCGCGAGATCGACAAGGGAACCGTTCCCGGCGTCACCGTGCTGGTGGCCCGGCGCGGCCAGGTCGGCTGGTTCGAGGCGCTTGGCAAGCAGAGCCCGGCTGGCTCGGCGCCGATGGCGCGTGATTCGATTTTCCGCATCTTCTCGATGACCAAGCCGATCGTGTCGGTCGGCATCATGGCGCTGGTCGAGGACGGCCACCTCCTCCTCAGCGACGCGGTCGCGAAATTCATCCCGGAATTCGCCAACCAGAAGGTCGGGGTCGTCAGCGCTGGCAAGCTGGAACTGGTTCCGGCCAAGCGGGCGATGACGGTCCAGGACCTGCTGCGCCACACGTCTGGTTTGACTTACGAGCACCAGGGCGACGGTCCCGTGCACAAGATCTACCAGGACTCGCGGGTGCGCAGCCGCAGGATCACCAACGCCGAGCACGCCGCTCTCGTCGCAAGCTTCCCCCTCGTCTGTCATCCCGGCGCTGAATTCAACTACAGCCGCTCCACCGACATCCTCGGCCGCATCATCGAGGTCATCAGCGGCAAATCGCTCGGCGCATTTCTGACCGAGCGCATCCTCGCGCCGCTCCAGATGTCCGAGACCGGATTTTCGACCAGCGAGGCCAATGCTGGCCGGCTTGCCGAGCCGTTCACGGCCGATCCCAGGACCGGCGACAAGGTCGCTCTTTTCAATATGCTGGAGCAGCCGGTCATGGAGTCCGGCGGCGGCGGCCTGGTCTCGACCACTATGGACTATGCCCGCTTCGCGCTGATGCTGCGCAATGGCGGCACGCTCGACGGCAACAGGATCATCGGCCGCAAGACGCTGGAGCTGATGGCTTCCGATCACCTCGGGCCTGGCGTTGTGACTAACGGCACCCTGCTCGCCCCCGGGCACGGCTTTGGTCTCGGCTTCGCCGTGCGCAGGGACGCCGGCATCGCGCCGTTCCCCGGCAGCGTCGGCCAGTATTTCTGGAGCGGCATTGCGGGGACGTTCTTCTGGATCGACCCGAAGGAGGACCTGTTCGCGGTCTTCATGTCGCAGGGACCCGGACAGCGCGATTTTACGCGCACGCTGGTGCGCGATTTGGTTTACGCGGCGGTGGATTAGCGTCATTCCGGGGCGCTCGCATTTTTGCGAGCGCCCCGGAATCTCGAAGTTGCGGCACGAGATCCCGGGTTCACGCTTCGCGTGCCCCGGGATGACGCTTGCGCGTCAACTAATCGTCGCGCCGCCGTCGATCACCATGGTCTGGCCGGTCATGAAGTCGCCGGCCTTTGAGCCCAGGAACACGGCCGCGCCCGCGATCTCGTCGGGGATGCCGATGCGGAGCAGCGGCGAGCGCGCGGTCGAGGCCTTCAGATTCTCCGGGTTGTCCCACAGCGCTTTGGCGAAATCGGTCTTGATCAGGCCGGGCGCGATGCAGTTCACGCGGATGTTGTGCGGGCCGTATTCGCAAGCGAGGTTGCGCGCGAGCTGCATGTCGGCGGCCTTCGAGATCGCGTAGGCACCGAGGATGGTCGAGCCTTTGAGGCCTCCGATCGAGGAGACGATGATGACCGAGCCGTCCTTGCGCTCGATCATCTGCGGCACCACCATCGAGATCAGCCAGTTGTTGGCGACGATGTTGTTGTCGAGAATCTTGCGGAACTGATCGTCGGAGATGCCGGCGAGCGGGCCGTAATACGGATTCGACGCAGCGTTACACACCAGCACGTCGATCTTGCCGAAGGCGCGATTGCTCTCGTCGATGAGGTTTTGCAGATTTTCCTTCGACGAGATGTTCGCCGCAATCGCGACCGCCGTACCCTTGCCGAACTTGTCGTTGATCCCCTTCGCAACCTGGTCGCAGACGTCGGCCTTGCGCGAGGAGATCACCACCTTGGCGCCGTGCTCGGCCATGCGCTCGGCGATCGCCAGCCCGATGCCGCGCGTCGAGCCGGTGATGACGGCAACTTTCCCCTTCATGTCGAACAAGGTCATGTTTCTCTCCCACATTGTGATTTGAATTGGCCTGAGCTTACGCCGCGGTCGCGCGACCGGACAACGGCTCAGGCGAGCTTCTTGACTTCCGGACCCGCGAGCTGGTGCATCGCCGCATGCGCATCATCCGCGATCCACGGCTGCTGGTTCACCATTGGCAGTCGCCAGACCGTGCGATCGGGACTTGCAAAATAGTCGAGCCGCGTCACCGAGCAATTGTCGATGTCGAACGACAGCGCCCGCTCCGGCTGGCCGTCGAGCGCGAGCCCCAGCGCGGCCTTGATGGTCCCGCCATGGGCGACTGCGATCACGTCCTGCCCGGCAGCCTCCGCATTGATCCGCTCGATGATGCGGCGGGTGCGGTTGTAGAGGTCCATGAAACTTTCGCCGCCGGGCGCGGGCTCGTTGATGTCGGCGAACCAGCTGCTGCCCAACGGGCGGCTTGCGATGAAGGCGGCGCGGTTCATGCCCTGCCAGCGGCCGAGATTCTGCTCGGCGAGATCGGCCTCCCATGTCATGGTCGCGGGCCTCGGAAAGCCGGCCGCCCAGATCGCTTCCGCGGTCTGGTGCGTGCGCATCAGATTGCTCGAATACCAGACTGCATTGCGCGGCAGAACCTTCGCAACCGCATTGAACACGTAGGTGTCGCTGGTATCGCAGGCGAGGTCGCTCTGCCCGTAGATGTTGCCGCCGTCATTGCGCACCGGCGCGTGACGGACCCACCACCATCGTGTCGTGACCACATTCGGCTTTTCTGCGGCTGCCATCGAAACCCTTCCATCCCGTGTAATGTCGCTGTACGTCAGTGACGAACGTGTCTCAAGACACTTTACCGTTTGAAATCTTGTTTGAAATTCCGTCGCGCGGCAAGCGTCGCGCGAGCAGCACAAGGGAGCAACGCATGGGCCGCTTGCAAGGCAAATCCGTCATCATCACCGGCGCCGGAAGCGGCATCGGTCGCGCCGCTGCGCTGCTGTTCACCAGGGAAGGCGCAAAACTGATCGCGGTCGATCGCACCGACGCGGTGAAGGAGACCGTCGAGGAAGTGAAGAAGGTCGGCGGTGTCGCGGAGGCCATGATCGCGGATGCAGGTTCGGAGAAGGACGTCATCGCCGTCATCGACAAGGCGGTGAAGACGCACGGCCGGCTGGACGTGATCTGGGCCAATGCCGGCGTCTCCGGCGGGCTCGTTCCGCTCGCCGAGCAGACGGTCGAGCACTGGCAGGAGATTTTGCGCGTCAATCTGATCGGGCCGTTCCTCGCGGTGAAATACGCGATGCCGCACATGGTGAAGCAGCAGTCGGGGGCGATCGTCCTGACGGCTTCTGTCGCAGGCCTGAAAGCGGGCGCGAGCGGGCATCCGTATGCCGCCAGCAAGGCCGGCGTGATCAGCCTGGTGCAGACCACAGCCTATTCGCTCACCGGCACCGGCGTGCGCATCAACGCGGTCTGCCCCGGCCTGATCGAAACCGGGATGACGAAGCCGATCTTCGATCGCGCCAAGGAGCGCGGCACCGCGGACAAGATCGGCCAGCTCAATCCGCTCAAGCGCCCCGGCCAGCCGCACGAACTCGCCGCGATGGGACTGTTTTTGGCCAGCGACGAGGCGTCGTATGTCAATGGCCAGGCGTTCCCGGTGGACGGCGGGCTGACGGCGTCGATGCCGTATGCGGGGAAGCCGGTTTAGGCGCGGGTTCAAGGCAGGGCGATTCCACTCGTTCGATGTCGTCCTGGCGAAAGCCAGGCCTTCGCCAGGACGACAATTGGCGGCATCTCGTCTGGGCAAAGTCGTACGAGTGTTTTGCCCGACGGAACAAGCGACTCTTTTTTTCGAAAACAACCCCATGCAAAGTAGGATCGCGCGGCGGAGGTGAGCTCTCCGGAGTCCCCTCAAACGTCTGCCGGGCGGCACAAGGGGGCATGGAATGGTCGGGCCGGGATTTGCCCTACGGCTGGCTGCGTTGGTATGGTTCATGCAAGCGATCCTGCCCTCCGCAATCTCCTGACAAGACTGGGAAAATGCCAGACTCAACACCCGCCCGTATCCGCAAACTCCTCGCCGACCTCGTCGCCTTCGACACCGTCAGCGATCGCACCAACCTGCCACTGATTGCCCACGTCGAGAGCTATCTCGCCTCGCTCGGCGTCAAGGGCGAGCGCATCGTCGACGAAACCGGACAGAAGGCCTCGCTCTGGGTCACCATCGGACCGGAGGACCGCCCAGGCCTGGTGCTGTCGGGACATACCGACGTGGTGCCTGTTGTCGGCCAGGACTGGAGCCACGATCCGTTCAAGCTGGTCGAGCGCGACGGCAGGCTCTACGGCCGCGGCACCACCGACATGAAGGGGTTCGTCGCCGTCTGTCTCGCCATGGTGCCTGAGATGCTGGAGGCGAAGCTCACAACGCCGATCCATGTCGCGATCTCCTATGACGAGGAGATCGGTTGCGTTGGCGTGCGGCCGATGCTCGGTGAGGTCGCAAAGAAGAAGGTCAAGCCGCTCGGCTGCTTCGTCGGCGAGCCGACCGAGATGAAGGTCATCATCGGCCACAAGGGCAAGCACGGCGTGCGCGCGACGTTCAAGGGACTCGCCCGCCACTCCTCGATCGCGCCGGACGGCGTCAACGCCATCGAATATGCGGCCGAGCTGATCACCGAGATCCGCCGCCGCGCTGTGAAGCTCGCGGCCGCAAGATCAAAGGACAGCCTCTACGACGTTCCGCACTCGACACTGCTCACCAGCATCGTGCATGGCGGCGCCGCGCTGAATATCGTGCCCGATCACTGCACGGTGGATTTCGAATGCCGCGGCATCGGCATCACCGAGTCCAGGGAAGTGACCGATGCGATCGTTGCCTGGGCCAAGGCCGAGCTCGAGCCGGAGATGAAGGCGAAGAATCCCGAATGCGGCATCGATTTCGAGGAGATCCTCGACTATCCCGCGCTCGACACGGCGGCCGACGCCGCCATCGTCACGCTGGCCAAGAGCCTCGCCGGCCGCAACGACCACGCCAAGGTCGCCTTCGGCACCGAGGCGAGCCTGTTCGCGAGCATGGCCAGCGTGCCGTCAGTCGTCATCGGCCCCGGCTCGATCGCGCAGGCGCATACACCGGACGAATTCGTCGAGATGTCGGAGCTGTTGAAGTGCGCAGGCTTCGTCGAAAAGCTGATCGCGCATTGCGCGAAGGGCTGATAGGCGTGAAACCGAACTGCGTAGGGTGGGCAAAGCCAAACGTGCCCACCGCTTTCTCCATGATCGCGGAGAGATGGTGGGCACAGCGCTACGCGCTTTTGCCCACCCTACGACGAGTGTATGGAGACGGCGCGTAGCCCGCATAAGCGAAGCGACATGCGGGACCGCTGTCCCGGGTATCGCTGCGCTCACCCGGGCTACGAAGCTGCACCGCATCCGGAACACAAGAGGCGCTCAATAAAAGCGCGGTCACATCGACCGCGCCCTTCCCTGAGACTAAACCGCCCCCGCCTTCTGCGCGTACTCCCATGATGCTTTCGACAGCGGCACGGTGCGCTTGGCGGATTCGAGCGCCTTGGCGTTGGCGGCGGTGCCGTCGCGGATGCGGCCGGCGATGCCTTGCGTGATGCCGGCGAGGCGGAAGAGATTGTAGGAGAAGTACCAGTTGAGGTCCGGCACGCTCATCTTGGTGACGTTGCAGTAGATCTGCGCGGCCTCTTCCACGCTCGGGATGTTGAGCGCCTTGAGATTGACGCCGTGCAGCCCCGGCATGACCCATTGCATCAAGAGATAGGTGAAGTCGGCCATGGGATCGCCGAGCGTCGACAGCTCCCAGTCCAGCACGGCCTGCACGCACGGTTCCGTCGCGTGGAAAATCATGTTGTCGAGACGATAATCGCCATGGACCACCGAGACGCGCTGCTGCTCCGGCACGGTGCGCGGCAGCCATTCGGCGACCTTCTCGAACTCGGGAATCTGCTGGGTCTCGGACGCGCGGTACTGCTTGGTCCAGCGGTCGATCTGGCGCGCGAAATAATTGCCGGGCTTGCCGAAATCGGCAAGGCCGATCGCGGTCGGATCGTACATGTGCAGCTTGCCCAGCGTCTCGATCTTGCTGGTGAATATCTTGCGGCGGTCTTCCGGCGTCTGGCTCGGCAGCGCCGGATCCCAGAACACCCGGCCGTCCTCCATCGACATGATGTAGAAGGCGGCGCCGATGACGCTGTCGTCCTGGCAGAGCGCATAGGCCTTGGCGACCGGAAAGCCCTGCTTGCCGAGAGCTGCGATCACGCGATACTCGCGATCGACCGCATGCGCCGACGGCAGCAGCTTGCCGAACGGCTTGCGGCGCATCACATACGAACGGTTCGGCGTGTCGAGCCGGTAGGTCGGGTTGGACTGGCCGCCCTTGAATTGCAGGACAACCAGCGGCCCTTCATAACCTTCGACGTGATCGCGCATCCAGGCTTCGAGCCGCATCTCGTCGATACGATGACGCTCCTCGACCGGCTTGGTGCCCGAGAACTCTTCGTCTTTCCTGACGCCGTCAGCCACGATGACGCTCCCTCAATTCTTTTGTCCGTCATTCCTGGGCGCCTCAAAGAGGCGAACCCGGAATCTCCAGATTCCGGGTCTGGTCCTACGGACCATCCCGGAATGACGGAGTGGAGAGCGCCATGCGCTCTCTCCCGTTTCTAATGATTGGGAGAATTTACATACTTCCGAACTTCAAGTCTGGCAATGGCGCGATTGTGCACCTCGTCCGGACCGTCGGCGAGACGGAGCGTGCGGATGCCCGCATAGTCCTTGGCAAGGCCCGCCTCGTCGGAGACGCCGGCGCCGCCAAAGGCCTGGATCGCCTCGTCGATGATCTTCAGCGCCATGTTGGGCGCCGCGACCTTGATCATGGCGATCTCCGCCTGCGCGGTCTTGTTGCCGACCTTGTCCATCATGTCGGCGGCCTTGAGGCAGAGCAGACGCGTCATCTCGATGTTGGTGCGGGCATCGCCAATGCGCTGCTCCCACACCGAGTGCTCGACGATCTTCTTGCCGAAGGCGGAGCGCGACATCAGCCGCTTCACCATCTTCTCCAGCGCTTCCTCGGCCTTGCCGATGGTGCGCATGCAGTGATGGATGCGACCCGGACCGAGACGGCCCTGCGCGATCTCGAAGCCGCGGCCCTCGCCGAGCAGGATGTTCTCCTTCGGCACCCGCACGTTCTCGAGCAGCACCTGGGCATGGCCATGCGGCGCGTCGTCGAAGCCGAACACGGGCAGCATCTTCTCGACCTTGATGCCGGGGGTGTCGAGCGGAACCAGGATCTGCGACTGCTGCTGATGCTTGGCGAGTGACGGATCGGTCTTGCCCATCAGGATCGCGATCTTGCAGCGGGGATCGCCGACGCCGGACGACCACCATTTGCGGCCGTTGATGACGTAGTGATCGCCGTCGCGCTCGATGCGGGTCTCGATGTTGGTGGCGTCCGACGAAGCCACTGCCGGCTCCGTCATCAGGAAGGCGGAACGAATCTCGCCGTCCATCAGCGGCCGCAGCCATTTGCGCTTCTGCTCCTTGGAGCCGTAGCGGATGAACACTTCCATGTTGCCGGTGTCCGGCGCGGAACAGTTGAAGACTTCCGAGGCCCAGGAGATGTGGCCCATCTGCTCCGACAGCAGCGCGTACTCCAGATTGGTCAGTCCCGCACCGCGGAATTCGTCGTCCTCATGCTCGGACGGCGGCATGAACATGTTCCAGAGGCCCTCGGCCTTTGCCTTCTTCTTGAGGTCTTCGAGGACCGGGATCACCTTCCAGCGCTCGCCGCTATGATCCTGCTCGTTGTAGATCGGCACCGCCGGGCGCACGTGCTTGGTCATGAAGGACTGCACGCGGTCGAGCCATTCCTTCTGCTTGGGCGACAGATCAAAATCCATGGGACGCTCCTCGTCTCTCTTTTGCAAAACGCTTTTGCGCCGGACTGTCCTCCCGCTTCGCGCGGCCCGCAAGCGCGAATGCGCGAGCCTTGCGAACACCGAGGGAACCATCGCCGCGAGCGCGGCTCAATTCCATCAAGCGGATTGACTTTTTCCGGCCTTCAAACGATAGTTTCATACAAGTGTTTGAAATGCAACTCCCCGTTCACGACGTCATTCCGGGGCAGCCCGCAGGGCTGAACCCGGAATCCAGAAGTTGTGGCGCGAGATTCCGGGTTCGCGCCAACGCGCGCCCCGGAATGACGAGGTGTCGAAGCCATGGCTAGCGATCAGACCCGGACATCCATTCTCGCCGCCGCCGAACGGCTTTACGCCGATCGCGGTTTCGGCGACGTGACGCTGCGCGACATCGTCGCGGAGGCCAATGTCAACCTCGCAGCGGTGAACTATCATTTCGGCTCGAAGGACGAATTGATCGCCGAGCTGTTCGTCACCCGCTCGATCGCCACCAACCGCGAACGCCTGCACGAACTGAAAACCGCCGAAGAGCAAGGCGGTGGCCGCGCACCGATCGAGGTGATTTTGCGCGCCCTCGTCGGCCCGACCTTGCGCGGCTGTCTCGGACCGGAGAACCAGCGTTCCACCGCGGCGCGCTTCATGATCCGTGCCTCGATCGAATCCGTGCCGCCGATCCGCCGCATCAAGAACCGCGAGATCGACCATCTGCGGAAATTCGTCGGCGCAATGCGAAGGTCCCTGCCGGACCGCAGCGACGTCGAGATTTATTGGGGCCTGAACTTCGCACTCGCGATGGCGCACCACACCATCCGCGAGAGCGAGCGGCTGACAAAACTCTCGGAAGGCAGATGCGACCTCGACGACGTCGAGGACGTCGTCGCGCGCGTGGTCAGCGTGGCGACGATGGCACTGACGGCGGGTCGGTCGGAGACGAAGGCGCCCGCGCGCGCGCTGGCGAGAGACGCGCGCTAGCGCCCGCTCACATCATTGCGATGCAGTCGATCTCGACGTCGAACGGACCGAACCATTCCGGCGTGCAGACGAAGATCCGCGCCGGCGGATCGTGCGGGAAGTATCGCGCGTAGACCGCGTTGAATGCGGCAAAATCTTTCACGGAGGTGCAGTAGACGTTGCACTTCATGACGTTGTCGAGGGAGGCGCCCGCCGCCTCCAGGCACAGCTTCATCTGCTCCATGATGAGCTCGCTCTGCCGCTCGATCGGCGCCTCCGCGATCTCGCCCGTCTCGGGGTCGAACGGCGGCAGGCCGGCGACGAAGATCATGTTGCCGGCGCGCGTCACCGGCGAGGTCGGCGCCTTCCAACGATCGAGAAATGTCGAGATCGGTTCGACACGGAGCGCTTCGCGTTTCATGGGCGGCCACCTTCGGTTCGAGCGAGAACAGCGCCTGACTACATTATCTTGCAGCCGGCATGCTTCGCTTCTGATCGAAGTGTGATCGTTGGAGCGCTTTACGCCCCCTGCGGCATCTCCTCGGCCTCTTCCTTGGCGAGCAGCAGCAGCATCTCGATGCCCATCTCGCCTTCCTGCGGCGAGCGGATGAACTTTATTTCGTCAGCGCTTCGCCGCAACGCGGCAACGATCGCGACGGCCTGGTTGGCCGTTGCCGCCTCGGTCGCCAGGATTGCCTTCTGGTTCTTGGCTTGAAACCCGATCGTGTAGGACATTCGCTCCCTCCCGGATTCAGTGGGGAGGATCGAATCTGAGTCGCGCGCGAAGCGGAAGCCTGTGTGAGTACGGACCGGGATTATCTGGGGATTGCGCGCAAGCCTCACGCCAGCCCGAGCATCACGCGTGCGTCATTCGCGGTCGCAACCGTCGCGCCGAGGCTCTTGAGGATGCCTGCGGCGTGCGCGACCAGCTCGGCATTGGTCTTCGCCAGCACGCCCTTGGACATATAGAGATTGTCCTCCATGCCGACGCGGACATGGCCGCCGAGCAGCCAGGCCTGCGCCACCATCGGGAATTCGGCCCGCCCGATGCCGAAGCCGGACCAGATCGCGCCCGGCGGGAGCAGGCTGCGGGCATAGAACATCGTCTCCGGCGTTGCGGAGAAGCCGTATTTGACCCCGAGCACGAGAGAGAACAGACCCGGCCCCTTCAGCGTGCCGTCGGCGAAGAGATCGCGCGCGAGATGGCAGTCGCCGGAATCGAATAGCTCGATCTCCGGCAGCACGCCGACAGCCTTCATCCGCTCGGCCATGATGCGGACATTGCGCGGCGTGTTGATCACGACCTCGCCGCCGGAATTCATGGTGTTGAGGTCGAGCGTGCAGATGTCGGGCTTGAGCAGCTCGATATGCTCGACGCGTTTTTCAGGCTGGAGCAGCGTGGTGCCCGGGCCGGCGACGCGGGGATCCTCCACCGAGGGGACGAAACGTCCGCCAGGCCCGGTCGTGAGGTTGATGACAAGGCTCTTGTTGCTGGCACGGATATTCTCCACCACCTCGCGGTAGAGATCGATCGCCATCGAGGGCCGGCCGGTCGCGGGATCGCGCACATGGATGTGGGCGATGGCGGCGCCGGCTTCGGCCGCCTCCAGCGCGCTGGTTGCGATCTGCTCCGGTGTGATCGGGAGATACGGCGACTGCTCGGGCTTCGTGAGATTGCCGGTAATGGCGCAGGTGATGATGGTCTTGGTGGTCGTCATGCGATGTCGCCCTATGTCCGTAATAACTCAACGCGATCGCCGGCCCTCTTCCTTCTCCCCTTGTGGGAGAAGGTGGCGCGCAGCGCCGGATGAGGGGTTTCTATCCGCGGAGACAGACCCCTCACCCGTCTCGCCGCTACGCGGCGAGCCACCCTCTCCCACAAGGGGAGAGGGGAAGAAAGTCAGATCACGCCCTGCTTCTTCAGCGTCTCGATCTTGCCGGCATCATAGCCGAGTTTGCCGCCGAGCACCTCCTGGGTGTGCTCGCCGAGCAGCGGCGGGGCGCGATAGGTCTCGATCGGCGTCTCCGAGAAGGTCAGCGCGTTGCGGATCAGGGACAGCTCCGGCTCGAACTTGTGCGTCGTCTTCACCCGCATGCCGCGCGACTGGACGTGGGGATCGGCGAATACCTGCGGGAAATCGTTGATGGGACCTGAGGGCACGCCGGCTTTCTCGAGCTCCTCCAGCCAGTAGGCCACCGGCTTTTTAAGGAACAGGCCGGCGAAGATCGCCATGATCTCCTTGCCGTGCACGACGCGGTCATTGTTCTTGATGAAGCGCTTGTCGTTGGCGAGCTCGGGTTCGCCGAGCACGGCGCAGGTCCGCTGGAACTGGCCGTCATTGCCGACCACCAGCATCAGCTCGCCGTCGGTGCAGCGGAACACGCCGGCCGGCATGCCACCATTGCCCCAGGTGCCGCGGCGCGGCGGCGTCTTGCCGTTAACGAGGTAGATTTGTAGCCAGTGCGACAACGATGCGATGACGGTATCGAGCAGGCAGACATCGATGTGCTGTCCTTCCCCGCCATTGGCGTCGCGATGGTAAAGCGCCGAGAGAATTCCGATCGAGGTGTTCATGCCGGTCATGTAGTCGACGATCGAGGGACCGACCTTCATCGGGCCCTCGCCGGGCTCACCGTCGATGTGGCCGGTGACGCTCATCAGGCCGCCCATCGCCTGCAGGATGGCGTCATAGCCGGCGCGCGGCGCGTACGGGCCGGTCTGGCCGAAACCGGTCACCGAGCAATAGATGATGCCGGGGTTGATCGCCTTGAGCGATTCATAGTCGAGGCCGTAGCGCTTGAGATCGCCGACCTTGTAGTTCTCCATGAAGACATCGACGTCCTTGGCGAGCTCACGGATGATCGCCTGCCCCTCGGGCTTGGCGATGTTGACGGTGACCGACTTCTTGTTGCGGTTGGCGCAGAGGTAGAACGAGTTGTTGTTGTTCGCCTTGCCCTCGGGATCGGTCAGGTAAGGCGGGCCGAAGGCGCGCGCGTCGTCGCCGGTGCCCGGCCGCTCGATCTTGATCACCTCGGCGCCGAGATCGCCCAGCATCTGGGCCGACAAGGGCCCGGCGAGGACGCGTGTGAGATCAAGGATCTTGATGCCTGAAAGCGGCAGGGCCGACATGTAGGTTTCCTCCGGGAACTGGATATTGGCGCGGCCGGCTCGAGCCCTGGCCGCGCTCCCTGCGGATACACTATTTTCGAGCCCTGAGCACTGCACTGGCGGCATACGGCCATCGCCCGGGCAGTGGCAATCAACCGACGGCGTCGAATTTCCGCGTGGCGAATATCGCACCAGCCGAGCAAGGGGGGCGCGGGCTAACCGCACCGGCCAATGGACTTCCCGGCAGCGCCGACGATGGCTAGAACCTGACGCTCACTCCACCGCGCACTGATTGAAAGCGCGGATGCTGCTCGTAAGTTCCGAGGATGGAAGGCCAATCGAAGCGCGTGGTGCCGAAATCGCTGTAGCGATATTCCAGCCGCGCCGTGACGCGATTGGTCAGCGCCGCCTCGCCACCGGCGCCCACGGTCCATCCGGTCTTCGCGATGTTGGCGTCCACGGGCGCAACTGGCGAGGGGATACCCGCGTCCCAGTGATACTTCAGTTCGGTGAACGCGACACCGCCTGTAACATACAGCAGCAGGCGGTCGATCGGCGTCACGCCTAGCCGTCCGCGAATGGAGGCTTCCCAGTCCTTGCGAGCGTTGAACGCGAGAACGCCAAGGGAGAAACCGTCACTTGCTCGGCCGACGTCCACATCGCCTTCGATGCCGAGCACGATCCTGTCAAACTGATAATTGTAGCCCACATGCACGCCGCCGAACCCACCACTCGGGCTGAAACCATGGCTGAAGCCGGTCGGCAGTCCGCCGAGGTTAAACTCTGTGGTGCGGTCGCGGCTCCATTCGTAGCCACCCTGGACGCCCGCATAGAAGCCGGTCCAGCCGTAAGGTGGCACGACGACCGAACGCGGGGCTTTGACCGGCAAGTCGGCAGCATGCGCTGCCGCCGCGGCGGCAGACCAGCGCGGCGAGGCAAATCAACATCCGATTTATGGGAATTCCAGCCGGGCGGGAGTGACGGACTTCAACTCTAGCGAATTCCCCGCACTTTTGCTGTTGCGGCCGGGCGACACTCGCTGAAAACGAAGAGAAAGTTTCACGCAACCAACAGCTATGGAGGCGAGCACCGCCGAATGCGCCTCGGCGCCGCCAAGCCTGGGCTTCACACCGCGCCGACGGCCACGATTCGCGGGCGCCGTCGGCCGAGCAGGACCAGGATCAGCACCGTTGCGCAGGAGCAGACAAAAGTGAGACCGAGCGCGCCGCGGCTGCCGAACTGGGTGAGCAGGCCGACAAGGAGCGGCGGAGAGATCGCGGAAGCGAGATTGAGCGGCAGCGCGATCATGGACATCGTCTTGGCGAACTCGGCCTGGTCGTAGAACACGAGCGGGATCGTTGCCCGCGCTACCGCCATGGCGCCGCTGCCCGCGCCATAGAGCAGGATGAAGAGCGCGACCGCCCAGGTTGCCCCCTCGCTCAGCATCAGGAGCAGCATGGCGATCGGCAGCGCCGTCCCTGCGACCAGACCCGTCGTGATTCCGTCCCATCGCCCGCCGCCGAGGAAGTCGAGCCCGCGGGCGCTGACCTGGATCACCCCCAGCATCGAGCCAAAGGCAAGTGCTTGCGCCGGTGCCAGCCCCTCCGCCCTCAACAGCTCGATCAGAATGGCGCCGAGGCCGAAATTGACGAAGGCATTCAGCGTGATCGCGGCGATGACGAGGCCGAACGTGCTCCGAGGAATCGGAGGCGCATCCGCAGGCTTTATCGGCGCGCGACCGTCGTCCTTCGCGGCGCTCCGGCGCGGGGCGGCGAATGCATAGAGCGGAACGGACACGAGGATCAGCATGGCCGCGTAGACGAGGCACGTCCCGCGCCAGCCGAGGTGAGCGCTCAGGAACGATGTCGTCGGCCAGAAGATGCTGCTCGACAGCCCCGTCACCAGCATCAGCGCGCCGATGGCGTTCTTGGCCTGCCGCCCGGCGATCTCGTTCAGCATGATATAGGCGCCGGTCGAGAGCGTGGCACTGCCGGCCACGCCGAGGACGATCCAGGCCGCGAAATAGAGCATCGGCTCGCGCGCGAAGGAGAGAAGAACGAAGCCCGGCGCGGCCAGAACCGTGCCGACCATCATGACCTTTCGCGCGCCATGTCGCGCAAAGACCTTGGCGAGCCAGGGGGCGCACAGCCCCATCGCGATATAAAGCACCGAGGTGCCGGCGAACACCGCCGGCAGGCTCATGCCGAGATCGGCCGCGAGATCGCGCCCGACGATGGCGGGAAGTCCGATCGTGCCCCATCCGACGAGTTGGGTGATCGCCAGCACCAGCAGGACGCCGATGAGCCTGCTGTCAGATTTCAAGAACCGCATTCCAAAAGTCGCTTGCCCGGCAGGCGCGGATCACGCCAACAGACATCTCTTAGCTGTAGATCGCAGAGTCGAGGAATGCCGGTTCCGAATGGCAAAGGGGCGTCGCTCGCAGGGCGCTGGCTATCATCATTGACTTGGACCATCTTCTGGTCCATTTTTTGAAAAGCTTTCAGAGGGCAGTGAGATGCGGGTCTCCGTGACCGATGCCAAGGGACAATTGACGGAGCTCGTCCGCCGCGCAGAAGCTGGCGACGAGGTGATCTTGACGCGGCACGGACACGCCGCGGTACGGCTCGTTCCAATCAAACTTCAGCCGGATCGGGCAACCCGTCGGTCCGTGCTTGAAGCGGCGCGGAAGAGCGGCGCCGCCAAAGCTGCTCCTGGACCAAGCGCGGCCCGCAGTCAGGACTTTCTCTTCGGTGACGACGGCCTGCCCAAATGATCGCGGTCGACACGTCGGCGCTCATGGCAATCGTGCTTGATGAGCCGCAAGCCGATATCTGCATCACAGCGCTGGAGACCGCCCGACGAGATTCTGATCTCGGCCGGCACCGTCGCCGAGAGCCTGATCGTCGCCGCACGGCGTGGTGTCGGCGATGAGATGACCAGCCTGATCGACGACCTCGGCTTGAACGTGATCCCGGTTACGCAAGCGTCCGCCCAACGTATCGCGCAGGTCTATTCACGATGGGGAAAAGGCCCCCATCCCGCCGGCCTCAACCTCGGCGATTGCTTTGCCTATGAGGTGGCCAAAAAAACACGGCTGCGCGTTGCTCTACGTTGGCGATGATTTTGCGAGGACGGATATTGGAAGGGCGACCTGATTTGCCCTCAGCCGTCCTAGCTCCCGAGCGCAGTCTCGCCTGCTTCGCGGCCGGGCACGCTGACGTGAACTTCATGCCCCTGGCGGAGCGCCAGCGAGGCGGCAGCCACGGCCGATTCGAATGCCGATTCCTTGGTGGCATATTTGCCGTTGACGTTGCCGTCGTGCAGCACGCCCCATTCGTGCTGGACCGGCACGATGGCATATTGAGCAAGGCCCATAGTCCATCTCCTCAAGTTCTTGACGTCTATCGCTCCGTGAGCTGCGGATGCGCTGAGCTCACCCGCCACACCGTGTTGCCGCTGTCGTCGGCGACCAGCAGCGCCCCGGTCTTGTCGATGACGACGCCGACCGGGCGCCCGCGCGCCTGATTGTCGCTGTTCAAGAAGCCGGTGACGACGTCCTGTGCTGGTCCGCTCGGCTTGCCGTCGCTGAACGGCACGAACACGACCTTGTAGCCGTTCAAGACATGCCTATTCCAACTGCCGTGCTCGCCGACGAAGGCGCCGCCGCGATAGGCGCTCGGCAGGCTGGTGCCGGTGGAAAAGGCGAGCCCCAGCGGGGCAACGTGCGAGCTCAATGCGTAGTCCGGCACGATCGCCTTGGCGACGAGGTCAGGCCGCTCCGGCTTGACGCGGGGATCTATATGCTGACCGAAATAGCTATAGGGCCAGCCATAGAAGCCGCCGTCCTTGACCGACGTCATGTAGTCGGGAACGAGATCGGGACCAAGCTCGTCGCGCTCGTTCACCACCGTCCAAAGGGTGCCGCTCTGCGGCTCGAAGCTCAGGCCATTCGGATTGCGCAAGCCGCTTGCAAAGATGCGCCAGCGGCCGCTGGCGCGGTCGACCTCGAGAATGCTGGCACGATTGTGCTCGGCCTCCATGCCGTTCTCGGTGATGTTGCTATTGGAGCCGACGCCGGCATAGAGTTTCGAACCGTCGGGGCTTGCGACGAGGCTCTTGGTCCAGTGATGGTCGATCGGCCCGCCCGGCAGCGGCGTCAGCACCGTGCCGGGCGCGGTGATCCTGGTGTCGCCTTCCGTATAGGGATATCTGACGATCGCATCGGTATTGGCGACATAGAGATCGTTGCCGACCAACGCGACACCGAACGGCGAGTTGAGATGGTCGAGAAAGACGCTTTGCGTATCCGGCACGCCGTCGCCATTACTGTCGCGCAACAGCGTGATGCGGTTGCTCGGACCGGTATCGCCGCCGGATGTCGCCCAGGATTCGACAAAGCCCATCACGATTTCTTTGGGCCGCTTGATCGCGGCGCCCTTCGGCGCCTTGGATTCCACCACCAGCACGTCGCCATTGGGCAGCACGTAGAGCGATCGCGGATGCTGCAAGCCCGTCGCAAACGCCTTGGCCTGCAAGCCCTGCGCGACGGTTGGCGTCTCGTCCTTCTTCCAGCCGACGATGCGCGCGATGTGTATCGGCGGCAGCAGATATTGCTGGATGTCAGGCAAAGTCGGATTGGCACCGATCTGCGCCTTGGGATCGCCGCTTCCGTCATCGCAGCCGGCAAGACACAAAAGCGAAGAGCACAGCAGTGCGCGGATAAACATGGACGTCATCGCGCAACTCCCACACCGTGGCGATACACCATGGCCCAGCCGGTGACGGGCAGGATCAGGACGGGGATCACCGAAAGAGCGAGCCCCGTTGGCCACACCGAGGTCCAGGCGTCGCGCGTGTGGATCAGCGCATTGACGATCGCCAGGATCAGCGCCACGGCGTTGCCGATCAGGTGCGGCCAGGCCGACGCCTGTGCTCGCACCAGCCGGTTGCCGAGGAAGTCGGTCAGGCCTGCGATGGCCGCCAGCACGCCGAAGATAACGCCGACGATCAAAAGCCAGGCGGAGAAGTTCGCCCACATGATCTCGGCGGTGACGGCATAGGCGATGTCGGTCAGCAATGCCCCGATGAAGCACGCGATCGGAATCGGCACCAGCATCGGATGTATCGGATGGCCGGCGATTTGCGCGGTGGAACGCAGGCGCACAGCTTCTTGCACGGTTGGCCTCGTGACATTTCGCCCTACCCGACCGGGCAACTCGTGCTGACAGTGAAGGTTCCTACTCCAGCTCAGTCACCGCGCGCCGGCCTGATACGCCGCATACGTCCGCTTCAACCCATCGTGAAGCGAGGTCGTCGCGGGCCAGCCGAGCCTGGCGAAGCGGCTGACGTCTAGCAGCTTGCGCGGCGTACCGTCGGGACGCGAGGTGTCGAAACTGATTGCGAGCCTCATGGTCGCTGAACGTTCGGCTCGATCGTACGCAACACCCGATTCTTGCGATTGGTCGAGCGGTCAATTCCCAGGCTCGCTGCTTAGTGGGGTCATCTCCAAAGAGAATGGCGCTCCGTAGATGCCAATCCTGACAGAAAACCTTGGCCAGACCCAAAGTCAGGCAGTCGCCACCGCCTCCCGTCGAGCAATCCTGCGCAACACCTCAGGGGGCACACCGAAGGCCCGGATGAACGCCCGCCGCATGCGTTCGCGGTCAGCAAAACCCGCTTCTTGCGCAACGACGTTAACGGTGTGCCGCCCTTCCTCCATCATGAACCTGGCAGCTTCCAGCCGAAGTCGCTCGACGGCCTTCGCCGGAGACTGACCCGTCTCGGCCAGAAAAGAGCGGCTGAACTGACGAGGGCTGAGGTTGGCGGCGGCCGCAAGCTCCTCGATTGTGAGCGGATTCCGCAGATTTTGACGAATGTACGCCACGACCGATTCGATGCGATCGGATTTCGGCGTCATGTCGAGAAGAGCGGAATGCTGTGTTTGTCCGCCCATCCGACGTTGATTAATGACCATAAGCTTGGCAGCGACTTTCGCAACTTCGGGACCCAGGTCCTTATCGATCATCGCTAAGACAAGATCGATTCCTGCGGTCATTCCAGCCGACGTCCAGATCGGACCGTCATTGATGTAGATCCGGTCCTCCTCCATCCTGACATCCGGAAACCGAGCCTTGAAACTCGCCGCTTGAATCCAATGCGTCGTCGCACGGCGACCATCGAGAAGTCCGGCTTCAGCGAGAACAAACGCCCCGTTGCAAAATGAGGCAGTACGCCTCGACGCCCTGGCAGCTTTTTGCACAAAGGCGATCAAGTTTGCGCTTGATGGAGCCATTTCGAACGCGGTGATCGCACCGACAATAATTGTATCAAAAGCCGGATCGCCGAATGCTTCGGTGTCAACGGTCAAACCACAGGAAGATCGAACGGGACCGCCATGTTCCGACAACAGATGGAGGTCATAGTGAAAATCGACCGGAGGTGGCTTCGCAAGTCCGAAACCCGTCATTTCGAATGCCGTCATGGGCGCAAGGCTCAGGAGCTGGAAGCCGTGCGGGACAATGAGACCTACCCGATGCATGGCTACTCCTGGTGTCCGAAATGCGGATGATAGTCCAGATCTGTATCATCTAGGAGGCACGCTCTCCCCGGATGCTCACGCGCGAGCCGGATGGGCCGAGAGCGCCGTTCGGCGCCACGTTAAGAGCCTGACTCAAAAGCCTACATCCTTGACGGCCCAAGTCAGGCAGCCGCCACCGCCTCCCGTCGAGCGTTCCTGCGCAATATCTCCGGCGGCACGCCGAAGGTCCGATGGAACGCGCGACGCATGCGTTCTCGGTCCGCAAAGCCCGTTTCCTGCGCCACGACATTAACCGTGTGTCGTCCCTCTTCGATCATGAACCTGGCGGCCTCCAGCCGAAGCCGCTCCACAGCCTTTGCTGGTGACTGGCCGGTCTCACCCAGAAAGGTGCGGCTGAACTGGCGGGGGCTTAGGCTAGCGACCGCCGCAAGCTCCTCGATCGTGAGCGGCTTCCGCAAATTCTGACGGATGTACGCCAGGACCAATTCGATGCGATCGGACTTCGGCGTCATATCAAGGAGTGCGGAATGCTGTTTTTGTCCACCCATCCGACGCTGGTTCATGACCAGAAGCCTGGCGACCATTTTCGCGGCTTCGGGACCAAGATCATTGTCGATCAACGCCAGAACGAGGTCGATCCCCGCGGTCATTCCCGCCGACGTCCAGACTGGACCGTCATTGATGAAGATCCGGTCCTCTTCCGCCCTGACATCCGGAAACCGAGCCCTGAAGCTAGCGGCATGGCCCAGTGCATCGTCGCACGTCGACCACTCAGAAGGCCCGCTTCAGCCAGCACAAACGCTCCGCTGCAGATCGAGGCGACCCGCCTCGACGCCTTGGCGGCTTCCTGCACGAATGCGATCATAGTAGCATCGGAGGAAGGCATCTCCATCTCGGTGATCGAACCCACGATGACTGTGTCGAAGGCGGGATCTCCGAACGCCTCGGTTTCCAGCGTCATCCCTGAGGAAGACCGAACCGGACCGCCATGTTCTGACAACAAATGGATGTCGTAGCGCTGGTCGGCCGGGGGCAGATTGACGATTTCGAATGCCGTCAGGGCCGCAAGGCTCATCAGTTGAAACCGTGGCGGCACGATGAAACCGACCCGATGCATTTTCGCTCCTGTGGCACGAATGGTGGCAAGAACGACCTACGTCAGCCCCGCCGTAATCGCTAGAGTCCGAGCAACAAACCTCGCACTGGCTCCTCGCCGCTAAACGACGCGCATGTCAGCGCTTCCGTGAGGAAGAAAGGATGATGCATGTATTCCGATCACGCCGCTTTCGTCGAGCATCGCATTCCCAGGGGAGAAGGAAAAGTCTACGCTCGAGATTATGTGGGTTCTGGCCCGGCTTTTGTGCTCATGCACGGATTCCCTGATAACCTGCATATCTGGGATGACCTGATCCCGTTCCTGGTTGCCAGCGGCCGGCGCGTGGTGACGTTCGACTTCCTGGGCTTCGGCGCCTCGGACAAGCCCGCCGGCGCTGTCTATAGCTTTAAGCAGCAACTGGGCGACCTTGAAGCGGTCGTCGGGGGGCTGGGCCTGGGAAAGATCGTTCCGGTGGCTCACGATTCCTCCGGGATGGCGACGCTCAACTACGCGCTCGCCCATCCGGGAGGCGTCGACTCCGCGATCATGCTCAACTCGGCCTATAGCGAGGACGCCACGGTTCTTTGGCCCGAGATGATCACGCTCTTTGCGACTCGGAGCATGCAGGCCCTTGCAATAGCGATCGCCCAGAGCCCCGAACAGTTTGGCTGGCTGCTGAAATGGCAGCAGAAGAAATTCCTGGACCCCTTGCCTGAGGCGCAAAGACCCCATTTCAGCGCGTTCATCGGTCCGCTGATCAGCGACAACTTCATCGCCCAACCCGGCGCCGGTCCTGCCTTCGTGCAGTTGGCGGCGGAATTCTTCGATGAACACGCCCGAAACGCCAAGCATCTGACCGCGCTCAAGACGCTCGATATTCCGGTCAAGCTGATCTGGGGACAATACGACCCCTACTTCCCCGTCGCCATGGCCGAGCGGCGTCAATCTCAGCTCAAAAATGCGTCCCTCACCGTCATACCGGCGGGCCATTGGCTGCAGGCCGATGAGCCCGCGCAAGTAGCGAAGGCGATGCTGTCATGAGCCCGCGCGCGCTCGACAAGCTCACCGTTCGCGTACGCTTGACCAAGCTCGCTCGCGCCGTTGGCCTCGTCACGGTACTGGCGGTGATCAGCCCGACCGCTTCGTTCGCTCAGTCAGCGCCACCATCATCGAGCCTCGACGTCCCGACGACCAAATTGCTCGCGATCGGCACCTTCACAGCCAAAGGGTCGCCGGAGCGGTGGAAGCCGCTCCTGCCTGCCGAAGTGCGCGACACGGTACGGCTCTATCTCGCTGGGAAAATCGACCAGTGGTACCTCAAGCAGGACCAGAGCGGCGTCGTCTTCATGATGAACGTCACCGATCCGAAGGAGGCTCTGGACCTGCTGGGCAAGTTTCCTTTCGGCCAGGCCGGGCTGATGGAGTTCCAGATCATCTCACTCGGCCCGATCGCCCCGCTCCGCGTGCTTTTGACTGAGCCTGCGAAGTAGTTGGCAGCTGCCAAGAACCGATTCAACAAAAGGAAACAGCAAAAATGTCCGATAACAAGAACCCCCGCGTCCATGCGAAGATACTGCCCGCACTTGCCGCCGTCGTTGGTCCGACAACCAAGATCCTGGCGATCGGCTCGGTAACGGCCAAGGGAACGCCCGAGGCGATCGCCCCCGTCCTGCCCCACGAAGTCCGCGCAACGGTTCGCAACCATCTCGCCGGCAAGATCGAGCAATGGTTCTTCCAGACGGAGGGCTACGGCGTCGTGTTCATCGTGAACGCCACCAGTACCGCAGAGGCGCACGAACTCCTGGAAAAACTTCCTCTAGGCGTCGCCGGCATGATGGAATTCGAACTGATCGCTCTTGGGCCGCTCGCACCGCTCGCCATGCTCATCGCAGAACCTCCCCGTCCGTAATGCGACCCGCGGGCGTCGTCTTGAGTTTGGTAACAGTCCAGACTCGATCGGACCGCTTTCGTAGCTTCGTGACCGCCCGATCGCTCCGCTTCGGGTGTTTTTTATGGATACCGCGAAGTCGCTTCCCCTCCCCACACCGATACGACGAGAGCAAACAGCAAAATGGCTGACGTCAAGAATCCGCGCGTCCATGCCGAGATATTGCCCGCGCTCGCTTCCGTTGTCGGTGCGATGACCAAGATCCTGGCAATCGGCTCGGTCACAGCGAAGGGTACACCCGGGGCGATCGCCTCGGTCCGACCCCATGAGGTTCGCGCGACGGTTCGCAATCATCTCGCCGGAAAAATCGAGCAGTGGTTCTCCCAGACAGAGGGCCGCGGCGTTGTCTTCATCGTGAACGCCACCAGCACGGCAGAGGCGCACGAACTCCTGGAGAAGCTTCCACTCGGCGTCGCTGGAATGATGGAATTCGAGCTGATCGCTATCGGCCCGCTTGCGCCGCTCGCCATGCTCATCGCCGAACCTCCGCGTTCGCAATGCGACCCGCGGGCCTCGTTGTAACCTTGGTAGCGTTCACCAACCGATCGAAGCCGGCTGGGGCATGGTGAAGCCGCGTCGCGCGGACCAAAGATTACACTAACAACCCGCCAAGAAGGACCCGTCACGATGCCTGTTGTCAAAGCCGCAGCCGTGCAGATCAGTCCCGTTCTCTACAGCCGGGACGGCACTGTTGGCAAAGTCGTCAAGAAGATTCTCGAGCTTGGGCGCCAAGGCGTCCAGTTCGCGACCTTCCCGGAAACGGTCATTCCCTACTACCCCTATTTTTCCTTCGTCGAAGCGCCCTACCTGATGGGCGCGGAGCACTACAAGTTGCTCGATCAGGCGGTGACCGTGCCGTCTGACGCCACCAGGGCTATCGGCGAGGCCGCCAAGCAAGGCGGCATGGTCGTCTCCGTCGGCGTCAACGAGCGCGATGGCGGCACGATCTATAACGCGCAACTCCTGTTCGATGCTGACGGCACACTCATCCAGCACCGTCGCAAGATTTCTCCGACCTATCATGAACGCATGGTCTGGGGTCAGGGCGATGGCTCTGGGCTGCGCTGTGTCGACAGCGCCGTAGGGCGCATCGGTCAACTCGCCTGCTGGGAGCATTACAACCCCCTAGCCCGCTACGCCTTGATGGCCGACGGCGAGCAGATTCACTCGGCTATGTATCCTGGCTCGTTCGCGGGCGACGGTTTCTCCGAGCAGATTTCAGTCAATATCCGCCAGCACGCACTGGAGGCCGGATGCTTCGTGGTTTGTGCGACCGCCTGGCTGAACGCTGAGCAGCAAGCCCAGATCATGAAGGATACCGGCTGCAGCATCGAGCCGATTTCCAGCGGCTGCTTCACCACGATCGTCTCTCCAGAGAGCGCATTGATGGGCGCGCCGCTGCGATCCGGCGAAGGCGAGGTCATCGCCGATCTCGATTTCTGGGCCATCGACAAGCGCAAGCGTTTGATGGACTCGCGCGGTCACTACAGCCGACCGGAACTTCTCAGCCTGCTGATCGACCGCACGCCGAAGTCCCATGTGCATGAGCGTAGCGCGCATCCAGCGCCGGAATCCCTCGACCAGGCCGATCGGCCGGAAGAAGCGGGATCGCGCCCGGCAATGGCGACAATCTCATGACCTCACGCCGGCATCTCCTTCTCGCTGGCGGCGGTCTCGCCGCCACGCTCGGCCTCCCGAAAGCGGCGTTTACGGACGCGACGAAGGTCGCCAAGCCGCCAGCCTACCAACCTGCTCACAAAGGATCGAATCCAATGACGACTGCGACAATGAAAGACAGCGCGAAGATCTACTTCAAGGACTGGGGCACTGGTCCAGTCGTGACGTTCTCTCACGGATGGCCGCTCACCGCAGACGCTTGGGACGCCCAGATGCTGTTCCTGGGCAACAACGGCTATCGTGTTATCGCGCATGATCGTCGCAGCCATGGTCGATCGGATCAGACGTGGACCGGCAACGACATGGATACCTATGCCGACGATCTCGCCACGCTACTCAAGACGCTCGACGTCAAGGGTGCGACGATGATCGGCCATTCGACCGGTGGAGGCGAGGTGGCGCGCTATATCGGCCGCCATGGCACATCGCGTGTATCGAAAGCAGTCCTAATTTCAGCGGTGCCTCCCCATATGGCGCAGACGCCCACCAACCCTAACAGCGCGCCGATGAGCGTGTTCGATGGCCTGCGCTCGAGCCTAATTGCCGATCGGGCGGGGTTCTTCAAGGAATTATCGATGCCGTTCTTTGGCTACAACCGTCCCAACGCGAAGGTTTCGCAGGGCCAGATCGAATCCTTCTGGCTTCAGGGCATGATGGGGAGCCTCCAAGGCGAGTATAATTGTATCAAGGCTTTCTCCGAGACCGATTTCACGGATGATCTCAGGAAGATGACGATCCCAACCCTGCTCCTGCAGGGTAATGACGATCAGATCGTTCCTATCGACATCGCCTCCCGGCGTTCGGTGAAGGTCCTGCCAAACGCGAGCCTGAAGGAATATGCCGGTGCTCCACATGGCATGTGCGTCACCCACGGCGATCAAGTGAACGCAGACCTGCTGGCCTTCCTAAAGGGATGACGGGGACGAAGTCCTCCTGCCGATCGACCGGCCGCAAAGCGGATACGTCGCGCGGCAAAGCATATTCATTCTGAGTGAGGCGAAAGATGAGCAAGGCACAACATGAACTTCCGATTCTCGTGACCGGGGCGGCTGGACGGATCGGCTCGGTGGGCCGCTCCGTGACGGAGCTGCTTCTCGCCCGTGGGTTCCGGGTACGGGCGCAGGTTCGTGTGGACGACGACCGGGCCACAAGGTTGCGCGCGCTCGGTGCAGAAGTCGTGGTCGGCGATCTGCTCGATCTTATGGCGGTACATCGGGCGATCGAAGGGTGCGAACGTCTCTGCTTCGCAATGTCGGTCGCGCCGACCTATCTCGAAGCGGCTGTCAACGTCACCGTCGTCGCGAAGCACCATGGCGTAAAGGCGTTCGTCAATCTCTCCCAGATGACCGTCAACGAGATGGACATCTTCAATACGACCCCCAGCCCACAGCAAAAGCAGCATTGGTTGGCGGAGCAGATATTATCGTGGTCCGGGCTGCCGGTGGTGGAAGTACGACCAACGGCCTTCATGGAAGGGCTATTGCTTCAAACCGCGAAAACCGTCTCCATGCAGGACAAAATCATGGCGCCCTTTGGAAGGGGCAAGAACTCAGCCATCGCTGCAGCCGATGTCGCCCGGGTACTCGCCGAGATCTTGAGTGAGCCCGCCGAGCATATCGGCCAGACCTACCATCTGACCGGCCCGGTTTCGCAGGACATGGACGCGGTTGCACGCGAGTTCTCGGCCGCGCTTGGTCGCACCATCTCGTACGTCAACGTTCCACTTGAGGTCATGAAGGGGCAACTCGCCGCCTTCGGAATGCCCCCGCATGTCGTTGCGCACGTGGCGACCATGGCGGGGCTACATCAGGACAACCGGTACGATCGGCTCAGCAATGATGTCGAAAGGCTGACTGGCATGGGTCCGATGAGCGTTCGGGAATTCGTGCAGAAGAACGCACATGCGTTCGCACCGGTCGCGCCTTCGAGCGCGACTGAATAAACGGCATCGTAGACAGGGGTACGGCTTCGCAAAGGAGCGTGGCTACGCGGCAGGATTTGAACCTGTGACCTTCAGTTATGGGTCGATGTCCCGCGAGTCTAGTTTAGGCGATTGGTCAAAACCAAGCGGCTCAGCTTCAATTCCGGGACCGAGATGCAGATCGCCCAGAATGAAATCCGAGCCTCTCGCTAAGTCTTTGAAAGATTGGAGCGGGTGAAGGGAATCGAACCCTCGTATTCAGCTTGGAAGTCGGGAAGTACTGTAGCATTTTCAGCGACCATTCTGACATTTTCGACATTTTTGGCCCCTTGAGATCGTTACAGAATTTCTCGTTGTCAGAATGGCGATAGCGAGCCCCATGGTCGCAGAACATTCGGCTCGGGCGCGAGGAAGGTTCAAATCCCGGAGATGCAACCACCGATGCCGACATTCACTTCACGTCGCGATCCGATCAATGATCCTTACGGAGCGCCCGCTGCGTCCCGAACGCACTTCTAAGGTCCTTGATGCTCCTGGCTAGGTTGCATGCATCGGCGACACTCAATCCTCATCGTCGAGCGCGAGAACCGCGAAGCTCGCAAGCCAATGCTCGCCCATGTAGTCGCCGGTAATATGGGGAAGACCCGCGGCCAGATGATCCCGCGCGGCGTCGAGGGCAACCGCGCGCCGATCGTCGCTTGCCGGCAAGGCCTCGCCGAGAGAGCGCCAGCACCAGGCCCTGCTGAGATTGAGTCCGTCGAGATGAGCGATCTTGCCATCGGTACGATCGGCCACCGTCGCGGGCCGGAACAACGTTGCCGGCTGCTTCTCGGATAGAAGCGGCAGAAACCGATCGAACCAGGGCAAGAACTCGTCTGGCGGCAACAGGCGCCGCATACACTCGGCCTCGATCAGGGCCGAGGACTGGAAATCGTCGCCGCTCGGCTCGCCCCAGGCCGGGCAGTCGCGATCCTCGCCATACCAGCGCAAGCCGGTTTCGCGCAGCAGCCTGGCGAGCCCGTCATCGCCCTTGATGCCGGCGTAGTCCGCCGCCATCCGCAGGCCAAACGCCGTGTTGAAATGTGTTCCGACACGCACGGGATAAAGCGACAGCGGCAGGAAGTCGCGAAAGCGCTGCGCGATGACTTCGGACAGCGGCGCGAGACTGCGGCCCCAACGACCGTCGGGCTGGAGTGCCAGCTCGGTCGCCAACTTCAGCAGCCAGGCCCAGCCATATGGCCGCTTGAAGCCGCGGGCAGTCGGGCGGGCAAAGTAAGCGCACTCTGAGGCGACCTTGTCGGGGACGAACTGCGCATCGAACAGCGCACGAATATCGGACGCCGCTGCGAGATCCGGAAAGCGGCGCAACAGTCGCGCCAGCATCCAGTAACTGTGGACGCAGGAATGCCAGTCATAGCTGCCGTAGAAGATCGGATGCAGCTCGCTCGGCGTGCGGGCATCCGCCGGTTCAGCCAGCGCGTGGTCGACATTGTTCGGATATTCGCGCCCGACATGGCCGAGCGCGATACCAGCGAAATGCGCGGCGTGCTCGCGGGTGAGACGGGACGTGGTCATGCTCTGGCCTTTCGTTTGTCACGGCCGATCAACGTCTCGATCAGGCGCGGCAGGATATAAATCGGCAATTGCGTCGCCGCAAAGTATAGAGCCATGCGTGGCGAGGCGGCAGCGCCGAGCGCCGACCAGACCAGCCCGACATTGCGATTGCCGAGAATGAGCCCGACAGTCAGCCGCTGGGCAAAAGTCCCCGGCAGCAACGCGGCGCCCGCAACTTGAAGGGCAATATTGCAGGCGAAAGCAAGCACGAGGCAGAGCATTGCGGCCTGCAAATCCGCCGCGATCTGCGCACGGATGCCGGTCATGGTCGCCACCGCAAAGACGAGAAGCGCCGTGACGATGACCCCGTCGACAACGCCGCCATGGGCAGCCAGCACTGGCGCCGCATGCCGGCGGAGCAGAAAAGCGACGCCCTCGGCGCTGCCGATCAATAGCGCCAGCCGCAGCGCAAGTTCGAGTGCGCTGATCTCAAGCCCCCCGAACCAGCCTGCCAGAAGTGGCACGGTGACCGGAGCCAGCACCATGGACAACACGGTCACGACGAGCGGCACCGCGCCGTCGAGCCCGAGCATGCGCGCCACCGCCGCCGTGCCGCTCGACGGCGGCGCCGAAACGGCGAGCACGATCGCAAGCGCGAGTTCCGGAGCCAGACCGAGGGCATGACCGGCAACACCGATCGTCAACGGACAGGCCACCATGACAACGGCCGGCAGGAGCACGGACAGCGACGGCCGACGCAGCGCGGCGACGACCGCCTCGCCATCGATCCGCAACAGCGTCCCCAGCACGATCAGGAAGATCGTTGTCGGCATCAACGGGCGAGCCAGATCCGCGAGCGCCGGACATACAAGCCCGAGCAGCACGCCAAACGCCAGCAATGTCGGTCCGCACGGGATGAGGCGCAGGAGTGAGGATCGCATACGCCTCGTCCGATCAGGTCTACCGCCCCAATAGACCACTCTCCGCAACATTCTTGAAATCGATTTTTACTATGCCTATCATTTCTCTAATGAATTTAGCTTCCGTCGATCTCAACCTCCTGGTCGCTTTCGAGGCGCTGATGGAGGAGCGCAACGTGACCCGCGCCGGCCAGCGCGTCGGCCTGGCGCAACCGTCCATGAGCAGCGTCTTGATGCGCCTACGGGCGCTGTTTGGCGACGATCTGTTCGTGCGCTCGGCCTCCGGCATGCAACCCACGGCCAAGGCGCTGGCGCTGGTCCGGCCGATCAACGACGCGCTCGGGCAGATCAGGGACGTGCTTGAGCCTGGATCAGGCTTCGATCCCGCAACAGCCCGCCGCCGCCTGTCCATTGCGGTGACCGACTACGGCGACCTCGTCGTGGTGCCGCCACTGGTCACGGCGCTGCGGCGGGAGGCGCCTCATATCGATTTGGTGGTGCGTCCCATCATCGACACGGCTTTGAGCGTCGCGAGCCTCGAACACGGCGATATCGACGCATTGATCGGCGGCCATCTTCCCGCCTCCGCGCGCATCACCCGGAGCACCCTGTTCGAGGAACATTTCGTCTGCATTCGTGATGGCAAGCGCGCCAGGCAGAAGGCTGGCCTCTCCAAAGACGACTACACGCGTCTTCCGCACGTGCTGTTCTCGTCGGCCGGCGGCGACGGAATTCCCGGCGCGATCGACACCATGCTGGCCCGGCATGGGCGCAAACGGCGCACAGCGATCACACTCGCCCATGTCGTTGCGGTACCGTTTGCCGTCGCCGGCACCGATCTCGTGGCGACCATGGCCGAACGCATCGCCCGCCGCTTCGCCGCAGCCGCCGGTGTGTCCGTCGTTCCGCTTCCTTACGATGTGAAGGCGTTCACCATCGACCTCCTCCACACGCGCCGCGCCATGGCCGACCCGGCGCTGCGCTGGTTCATCGAGCTGGTCAATCGTGTCTGCAGGGAACTCTGACAAGATCGTTCCAACAAAGGGCGATTTAGCAGACGTCGTCACTCTTGATTTGCCTGATTTGCCGAAGAAGAGAATATCGCACTTGTCTGACTATCAACGCATTGGGCCGTAGAACCAATCGCAGTCCTGCGACGTTGATCGACCAATCATAACGGGGGGCGGCACGATGGGTCCGGAGGGGCGGCACGCGATTGTCATAGGCGGGGGCGCCAGCGGCGTCCTGCTGGCTTTTCAATTGTTGAAGACCAACCCACCCCATTTCCGCGTCACGCTGATCGAGAAACGGCCCGAGATCGGCCGTGGCCTTGCCTATCATGCAGGCAATCCCGAACATCTGCTCAATGTCCGCGTGACGAACATGAGCGCGCTGCCCGACGATCCCGAACACTTCTGGAACTGGTTGTGTGCACGGCCCGGCGGGCCGCTGTGTCCCGATCCCTACTGCTTCGTACCCCGGCAGACCTACGGGGACTACCTCGCCGATCTGATCGCGCCGCTGATGTCGACCGACGCGACGCGAGGCCTGACCATCGTGCGCGGCGAGTGCGCGGCCATCCGCGAAAATCCGTCCGACGTCGCAGTCACCCTCGCGGACGGAACTTGCATCACTGGCAGTACGGCCATTCTCGCGACCGGCCATGATGCCGCAGCTCCGTTGCTGGCCGGCCATGCCGAACCCTGGGCCTCACCCGCCGACGCCGGCATCGATACGAACGCGACGGTGCTGATCCTGGGGACAGGCCTGTCCATGGTCGACTACGTGTTGTCACTGCTCCGACACGGACATCAGGGGCGGATCGTCGCCATGTCGCGGCGGGGCCTGCTGCCGAGAGCTCATCGACGCGTCGATCCGATGCGCTTCGCCAAGAGTGAGATTCCGTTCGGCGTCGAAATCAGGCCGCTGTTGCGCTGGTTTCGTCGTCGCGTCGAAATGCATGTCGCCGACGGTGGCGACTGGCGCGGTGCAATCGACGCGATCAGGCCGTTCACCCAGCGGCTTTGGCATGAGCTTCCGTTGAGTTCCAAGCGCCGATTCCTGGAACACGCCCGCGCCTGGTGGGATGTCCATCGCCACCGCACCGCACCGGAGGTCGAAGCTCGCATTGCGGAGGCCCTTACTATGGGGCGGCTGACGATCATCGCCGGCAAGCTCGCCAACGTCGCGCCGAACCCCGGCGGCGCCCTGGCCCGCTATCGCAGGCGCGGCCAAGACGAGATGTCCGAGCTGCAAGTTGGAGCCATCGTCGACTGCACGGGTATCGTTCGCGATCCCGGCGCCAGCAACAACCCGGCCGTACGTAGTCTGCTCGACGACGGCCTTGCCCGCATCGATCCGCTGCGGATCGGCATCGACGTCACGCGCGAGTGCGCGATCGTCAATCGTGATGGATCGCCATCGCGACGTCTCTACGCCGTCGGCCCGCTCACGCGCGCCGCATTTTGGGAGATCGTCGCCGTTCCTGATATCCGCCAGCAATGCGCGGAGCTGGCGGCGCGACTCGGCAACCATTCGCTTTAGATTCACGGAAACGGTCTGCCAAATTCGCTGTAAGCGCTCTCTATACCCGTTCAATCACCTGTGCGATCTCCCAGACATGACCGGAAGGGTCTGCAAAGGACGCGGTTCGCCTTCCCCAGGGGCGATCAACCGGCCCATTGAGCAGATCGACACCGATCTCCCGAAGGGTCGTGCACACTTGATCGACGTCACGAACCCTGATGGTCAACAAGACCCGCGCTCCTGCAGAAGACTTCCCAACGGGCAACGGCTCAACGAGCGGAGGCGCCTGAGACACGTCGAGAAGATTGATCAGCAGTCCGCCAAATCTAAGCACGGATGAGACCGCATCTTCCCAGACGACTTCAGGTGCGAAGACCCTGGCGTAAAAGGCTTTCGACGACGCGATCTCGTCGACGAACAAGGTAATGACTTCAACCTCGTTCGGCAGACCATGGCCATGTCGCCCTGCTCCTCACCGTTGTCGCGCCGGCTTGCGTGAACGAGACAAGCCGCTGGCCGCCATATGTCACGATGTCAGGGCGTGGCGCAATTCCAGCGAACCGGGCCATCGGCCCGGCTCAGGAGCCACGCTCCTAGTTGAACAGGTCCGGTTCGGCCTCGGTGATCCAGTCCCATAACGGCTGGAAGCTGAAATAGCCGCCCTTGTGCGTGCCTACCTGTCGGGAGGTCAGGCTCGCGATCTCATGCGGGATCGGCTTTGGCGCACCGGCGGCTTCGGCGAGCAGCTGGGCGCGCGCTGCATTGTCCATGGCGATGTACCACCAGGCGGCGGCCTCGATGGTCGGTCCCACCGTGAGCAGGCCGTGATTTTGCAGGATCGCGGCCTTCTTCGAACCCAACGCCTGCGCGATCTTGCGGCCCTCTTCAGCCTCCAGCACGACGCCGGAGAAGGGATCGAACAGCACGTGGTCCTCGTAGAAGGCGCAGGAGTCCTGCGTCAGTGGATCGAGCAGTCGGCCGAGCGCCGACCAGGCCTTGCCGTAAGTCGAATGGGTGTGGGCGGCCGCGATCACTTCGGGATGCGCAGCATGGATCGCCGAATGAATCACGAAGCCGGCCTGGTTGATCGGCTTGTCGCCGATCAGGATGTTGCCGTCGTGATCGACGAGCTGGAGGTCGGACACCTTGATCTGGCTGAAATGCTTCGACAGCGGGTTGATCCAGAAGCGTTCGGGGAACTCCGGATCGCGCACGGTGACGTGGCCTGCGAGGCCCTGATCGAAGCCATAGCGCGAGAACAGGCGGAACGTCGCGGCAAGCCGCTGCTTGCGGTGCAGCCGTTCCTCTTCGAACGAAGCGGCCGGCGTACGTTCGACCAGCGAATATTTCCTGGGCTTCGCGATGAACTTGTTCATTGTTGTGGCTCCTTTAGTATTCGAGGTTCCTGTCGAAGACGTCGGCCAGCGGCACGCCATGCGCATAGGCGTCGAGGTTGACCAGCGTCTTATCGGCCAGACGCTTGACGTCCTCTCCTCCCGTCCACGAGACGTGCGGGGTCAGGACGACCTTGGGATGGCTATAGATCGGATCACCATCCAGCGGCGGCTCCGGATCCGTCACATCGAGCGTGGCGCCCGCAATTTTTCCGTCGTCGAGCGCTTGCAGCAGGGCGGCCTGGTCGATGATCCGGCCGCGCGCGACATTGATCAGATGCAGCGATGTCTTGGCTCGTGCGAGCACGTCGGCGTTGATCAGACGGGCCGTCTTCGTCGTCGCCGGCAGCGCAAGGACGAGATGGTCGGAGACTTCGACCAGTTGCTCGATGCTGTCGACGGGCTGGATGCCCGGAAGGAGATATGGCCAGGCCGAGCGTCGCAAAACGCTGATGTTGACACCGAACGGCTTGACGCGCTCGACGACGGCGCGGCCGATGGCGCCGAAGCCCGCGATGCCGACCGTCTTGCCACCGAGTGAGCCGAGCTGGGTAATCTTCCATTGCTCGCGGCTGCGCGGCCGGATGTCGTGTATCCGCTTTTCGAAGCCCAGGATTGCCGCGAGGACATATTCTGCGATCGGATCGGCCGAGATGCCACGGCCGACCGTGACCACGGGACCGTCGAGCAGCCACGCCGGAAAGAAATCGACTCCCGTCGATGCGGTCTGGATCCAGCGTAGGCCGAACGGCCAACCCGCAGGCTTGTCCGCGGGCGCCTTATGCCAGCCCGCCAGCGGCCGCGTCAGCAGCACGTCGGCCTCGGGAGTGACCTCCCACGACGCGCGATCGGCGGGATGATCGATGATCATCGGGCGCGACCAGTGATCGACCAGCGCGGCACGAATTTCCGCACCCAGCTGATTGACGATGATCGGCGATCGCACGCTGGTGGATGCATGCCTGCTTTCAATTCGGGGAGTGTTCATGTCACGCGTTCATGATCGCAACGAGGTCGACATGCTAGGCGGTTGCAGCAAGATAATCTTTTCAAAGATGGCTGGCCTCTTGCAACAACAGGACGATGCGCCTCGGCAAGGCATAAGAATTTATCTCTGGTGGCGGCACGCCGACCGCAATCGCGTTCGCGGCTTGACATTGCCATGAGCGATACGATCTTGAGCAACAATCAGGGAGGCTACCCATGAAGATACTCAACATCCTGACGCGGCGTTATTTGCCACTGGGTGAACTGGATGCGGCCGTCGCTTTCTATGAGGCTCTGATAGGTCAAAAGGCACGCCTTCGCTTCGATTATCCCGAGTACGACCTGAGACTGGCGCAGGTTGCATCAATCCTGTTCATCGCCGGAACCGAACAGAGCCTGAAGCGGTTCACCGCAACTCACATGACGTTCATGGTCGAGGATATTGATGCCTTCGCCGCCCACCTTCCGACGGTTGGTGCGATGGTGTTGGAAGCGCCCAAGCTGGCGCCGACCGGTCGAAACATGCTGGTGCGCCATCCAGATCAGACACTCGTCGAATATGTCGAGCATCGCGACAAACATCCGGCGGACGTACTGCCGTCGAGCCGGCCGCGTAGGACGACTGTTGCGAGCTGCCGCAGCCAGAGCGATTTGGTGGTTATTTCCTCCCGATGATGTCAAGCGGCTCCGCTTTCGCCTGTATCGCAGCCTCACCGGCGCGACGGAATACGGTTTCCATCAGCCACTGCTCGTTTGGAAAGCGATCGGACCATTCGTCCCAGCCGGAATGCTTGCGGTATTGGCCGAGACGGCCGGAGGCCACCACGTCCTCCGCATTCACAGCGACGCGTCGGTCGCAATCCGGCGCCACGTAGATCGCATCCGCCTGGCAATAGAGCTCGCACATGAAGCATGTCTGGCAATCCTCGACACGGGCGAGAACCGGCCGGCCGTCTTGCCCGGGATCGATTACATTGGCTGGACAGACCTCGATGCATATCCCGCAATCCGTACAGCGGTCCGCGACGATGAGCTCGATCATGATGCCACCTCGAATTGACCAGTTTTGGCACCCGCAGGTTCTCCATCGGCGGCGACCCAGACCTGATCCAGGCCGCCGCTGAGCAGACGGACCGCAAGTCCGGGATCCCGCGAAGGAAAATCCTCGCGGCGGTGGAGACCCCTGCTCTCCTTGCGCGTTGCCGCCGTGACGACGGACCAGCGTGCTGTTGCCAGCAGAGCCGCCGTCTCGCGCGAGGCGATTGTGCCTGTGTCCGCGTGATCGGCGAGCTCGGCCCACAAGCCCTCGAGCACGCGCATGGATGCCGCAAGTCCTTGGCCCGCTCGGAACAGATTCTTGTCGAACGGGTGCATTTCGGCGCGCACACCGTCGCGTAGCGCGGCGAGATCGATGGTCTTCGCGCCCTTGCGCGGCTCACGCCCGAGGCGGCCAAGCGGGCGAAGCCGGCTCCTGCCCGCCGTTGCGCTACGCGCTAGGCGTGCAGCAGCACGTCCGGCGAACACCCCTGACGAAAGCGCCCAGGCCGAGTTGACATTGCCGCCGCCGGAGATCGCGCCTGCGACCTTCTCGCGCGAAGCGTTGTCGCCGACGACGAACAGCCCGGGCACCGATGTCGCGCCATCGACATCGTGCACGCGTACCCCGCCGATGCCGCGAATGGTGCCGTCATTGTGCAAGGTGACTTCGAACCTCTCACGATAGGGATCGATACCCCAGCGATCGAACACCAGCGGTACGTTCGGCGAAATTGTATGCATCCGCGCCTTGATGTCGTCAGGCAGACGGTGCAGCGAGCAGTAGACCGGGCCGCGCTGGAGCGCGCGCGCCAGGCGGATGGTCTGGTCGGGACCGAACGGAAGATCGAGTTCGTGCCCGTCGGCGTCGTAATAGGTCGCGAACGCATAGGCCATGCTTCGCGTCATCGTCGAATGCGCCGGCGCAATGGTGTAGGCCGCGGTGAACTCCATGCCGGACATCTCGGCGCCAGCCTCCGCCGCCATCAGATAGCCGTCCCCCGTGTTGGTTCGCGATCCCAGCAGATGGGACAGGAAGCTGGTCCCGCCGGCGGCGAGGACCACTGCCCCCGCCTCGATCTGATATGCGCGGCCGCCATCCTGCCGACGCTGGCCGCGGGCACCGCCGATCGAGCCGTCGGATCGTGCCAAAAGTTCAAGAACGGGCGAATGATCGAGGATGGTGACGCCATGGCTCAGCACCTGCTGCCGCAGGGCGCGCATGTATTCGGGCCCTCGCACGGCGCGGTAGTTTACCCGCCCCTCGTCATCGGCCCCGAACTTGTACTGGCGCGCAAGCGTCGGCAGCGTGCGCCAGGTCTGGTCGAGGATGCGATACATCCATTCCGGTTCGCCAAGACCAAGGCCGCTCGCAACTCGATTCGCCACGGCCGCATCGCGCGCCGCCGGAGGATCTGGCGGGACCCACCAATGACCCGGCCCAGCCGCGGCCGTGACGCCACTGGTCCCGCAATAGCCTTTGTCGACCAGCACGACTTTCGCGCCAGCCTGCGCGGCAGAGGTCGCAGCCCAGGCGCCCGCCATCCCGCCGCCGACGATCAGTACGTCGGTCGTTATCGAGAGCTCTTCGAATAAGGACGACGTCACAATCTCCGCCCCTCGCCAACACACGAACGCTCGCATCGACACTGGAGCAATGCCGGTTTCAGGAAGGCGCCGTTTCTCCCGACATGTTTGGGCCACGCGATATCGGCGTCAATGAAAAGCAAAACTCTTTTGGCAACTCACAGCGAATGAGTCGTACCGTCGTCATCGATGTCGGAAAGATGCTCGTTTCGCCGTAGAACAGACTTCCACAGCTGGGATGGCGGATGAAATGGAGCTTCTCGGGATGCGCCAGCCGAGAGGCAGACTGAAACCTCCCCAAGCCTGGAAACAAGCTTCCTTGTGGAAGCGCGATTGGAGGACAAACTTCCTGCCAAATGTGGCTGGCCAAGCGGGATTGTTTCGAAAATGACGCAGCGACATCAGTTCACTGGACCATATGCCTGATTTCCTGAAGTGTGCCCGCAAAGGCTCGTGGCGGGCCGGACGAACGGGAATTCAAGAGAATAAAATGAATAGATCGAAGCTTTTGCAGGCAGCGGCGCTCGCGCTGACCATGACGGTAGGCGGCGCGAATGCCGCCCGCGCGGAGACGGCTCAGCTTCGCATCGCCCAGCAATTTGGGATCGCCTATCTCCCGCTCATCGTCGCCAGCGAAAAGGGACTGATCGAGGAGGAAGCCAAGGCGCTGGGCATCACGCCGCCAAAGATCGAATGGCTCCGGCTTTCCGGCGCAGCTGCCATGAACGAGGCGCTGATTTCGGGCGGGCTCGATTTCGCGACCGCCGGCATCACACCGATGATCCTGACCTGGGACAAGACGCGGACCACTGCGAGGATCATCGGTGTCACCGCATTGGGCTCGATGGCCAATATCCTGACCACCAACAACCCGAACATCAAGACGCTGGCCGATTTCACCGACAAGGACCGGATCGCGCTTCCCTCGGTCAAGGTCGGCTTCCAGCCGATCGTGCTTCAGATGGCGGCAGACAAGGCCTTCGGCAAATACGACAAGCTCGACGAGCTCACCGTCAGCATGCCCCACCCGGACGCGACGGCCCAGATCCTCTCCGGCCATTCGGAAATCACGGCGCATTTCACCTCGCCGCCGTTCTCGCAGCAGCAACTGGCGAGTGGCAAGGTGCACCAGGTCCTCAACAGCTACGACGTGCTTGGCGGCCCTCATACCTTCAACGTGGTCTACTCCACCGCGAAATTCATCAACGACAACCCGAAGACGATCCAGGCATTCGTTCGCGGTCTCGACCGGGCCAATGAATGGATCAAGGCCAATCCGAAGGACGCCGCCGCGCTCTACATCAAGGCGGAGGGCTCGAAGCTCGCGCCGGACTTCGTCGAAGGCATCATTCGCGACAAGGACGTCAACTTCACGACCGCTCCGGAAGGCGCCCAGAAATTCGCCGACTTCGAGGCGAAGGTCGGCCTGATCAAGCAGGCACCGGCGTCCTGGCGCGACTTGTTCTGGTCGGGGCTCGGAGAGAAGCCGGGAAGCTGACATGAACGTCGCTCCGCGGCTGACCGGTCTCGCCGGCGATACCGCATCGCCGGCGCTGCTCGCGCTCGATCACGTCAGCATCAGCTATCCGACCCGCGACGGCATTCTCACCGCGGTCGAGGATGTCAGCTTCAATATCTCGGCCGGCGAACGGCTGGTTTTGTTGGGTCCGTCGGGGTGCGGCAAGTCCACGCTGTTGCGCGCGGTGGGCGGCTTTATAAAGCCAAGCGCGGGCGAGATTCGCATGAACGGCCGGCGCATCGGAGCTCCCGGCCCCGACCGCATGACGGTGTTTCAGGAGTTCGACCAGCTGCTGCCATGGCGCACCGTGCTCGGCAACGTCCGCTATGCTCTGGAGCGCGGCAAATCGCTGCCGCGCCGGGACGCAGACAGTATCGCGCGCCGCTGGCTCGAGCGTGTCGGGCTGAAGAACTTCGTCGACGCCTTTCCCCACACCTTATCCGGCGGAATGAAGCAGCGCGTCGCGATCGCGCGGGCTTTTGCGCTCGAGCCGGCGCTGCTGCTGATGGACGAACCCTTCGCCGCACTGGATGCGCTGACGCGGCGGCAGATGCAGGACGAACTCCTCAAGCTGTGCGAGGAGACCGGCAACACCACCTTGTTTGTAACCCACGGCATCGACGAGGCGATCCGTGTCGGAACCCGCATCCTGGCCCTAACGCCGCATCCGGGGCGGCTCGCCGCGTCGTTCGATGTTCCGGCGGAGACACGCACCAGGGGCACCGCAAGTTTCGCCGAATTGGAACGGCAGATCCAGCAGACCGTCTTCGCCGACCCGGAACTCGACCATGTCTGACATTGCGGCCCCAAAGCTGGTTCGCGCATCGGCACTTCAGCGCGCATTGGACGGAACGCCCTGGCGGCGAGTCGTCATCCTCGCCGGCTTCACTCTCATATGGGAACTTTACGCGCGATGGCTCGACAACGCGCTTCTGCTGCCGACCGTAGGCGCGACGCTGTCGGCGCTCTGGTCGGCGATCCCGTCGGGCGAGTTACCCAATCGCACATTGACCTCGCTGAGGGTTCTCCTCACCGGCTACGCAATCGGAGTTGCCGTCGCCGCAGTACTCACCACCCTCGCCGCCTTGACGCGCTGGGGCAATGAGGCGCTTGGCCTCTTCACGTCAATGTTCAATCCGCTTCCGGCGATAGCGCTGCTTCCCATCGCGCTATTGTGGTTCGGCGTGGGCACGCCGAGCCTCGTCTTTGTCATCGTCCATTCGGTTCTGTGGCCGGTGGCACTGGCTTGTCACGGCGGCTTTCTCGCCGTGCCGCCAACGCTGAGAATGGCCGGCCGCAATCTCGGCCTGTCCGGTGGCCGCTTCGTGGTGGAGATCCTGGTCCCTGCGGCGTTTCCCCAGATCCTGTCGGGTCTGCGGATCGGTTGGGCCTTCGCCTGGCGCACGCTGATCGCGGCCGAGCTGGTCTTCGGCGTCAGCGCACGCTCCGGCGGAATCGGCTGGTTCATCTACACCAACCGCGCGCAACTGGAGACCGCCAGCGTCTTTGCCGGACTGCTCACAGTGATCGTGATCGGTCTCGTCGTGGAAGGCGTGATCTTCCGAAGCCTGACGCGGATCACCGTCCAGCGCTGGGGTCAGGTCCAGACCTAGCGCCAGTGACCTCGACCGGTTTCGTCCTGTCTCACTTGGGCGGAAATCCCAAGGCGCGCAGCTCTTCGACCAGGCGATCCCGGCCAGTCCTCAATGGCCGAATAGCCGGTAGCTGCGATCCGCATCGCGCAAGTGGCGGCTCTCATCGGTCCAGCCCACTGCACGTCGATAACTACCGAGCACTGCGGCCTCCTTCAACGCGGCGACGTCGACCTCTTGCGGCGCGTCGGCGAACGGCGAGACAAACAGCGCATCCTCGGGACAATAGAGCTCGCACAGGAAACAGGTCTGGCAATCGCCTTGGCGTGCGATTCTGGGAATGCCGTCGGTTTTGTCAAAGACGTTGGTTGGGCACACGCTCACGCAGATTTCGCAGGACGTGCAACGCTCGGCATCGATGATTTCGATCATTCCGCAGCCTCCGAATATTGCGCAGACACCAGCGGACGCGCCGACGTCCAAACCTCATCGAGCCCGCCGGTTGTGACCAAATGCAGATAGCGGTCGTCCTGTTCGGGGTAATCGTCGCGGCGATGCATTCCCCTGCTTTCCTGACGCGCCAGCGCGCTGCGATACATCCAACGCGCGGTCGCCAGCATGGCGGCCGCCTCGCGCGCCCGAAGCAAGTGCTGCTCGTCCGACGGACCGGCTTTTGAAGCATTCGACCACAATCCATCCAGACGGCGCAACGATTCGCCAAGCCGCCCGGCCTCCCGGAAATAGTTCAGTTCGTAGGGGAACACCTCGTCCTGAACGTTCCTTGTGAGCACATCGGGTTGCAGTTGTCGTCCATTGCGGGAGTGCAGACCAACGGTGCCGCGTCGGAATGCCTGACGCCCGTTTGTGCTGCCAAGCTGATAAGCGAACTCGGCGGCGCCCTGACCGGCCCAATACCCTGAAGACATCGCCCAGGCGGCATTGTGGCTGCCGCCGCCGGTGAAGCCGCCGCAGATCAGTTCGCGGGTCGCTGCATCGCCTGCCGCGTAGAGACCTGGAACGGTGGTGGCGCAGCTGTCGTCGATGATCCGCAGGCCGCCCGTACCGCGAACGGTCCCCTCGAGGCGCAGCGTAATCGGGAAACGCTGCGTGAAGGGATCGATGCCGGTCCGGTCGAACGGAAGAAAGAAATTCGGCTGGGACACGCGCATATGCCGCTGGGTCTCGGCATCGGCCTCCTCGAGTTGGGCGTATACCGAACCCTTCCGAAGCGCGCGTGCAATCACCGATCGACCGCCTTTCGACGACGCGCCCGGAATGACGCTGCCCTGCTCATCGGTGAAGCTTGCCCAGCTGTAGAACAAGGTCTTGGTCACCGATCCGAATGCCGGTGAGATCGCGTAGGCGTTCGAGAACTCCATGCTGGTAAATTCCGCACCTGCCTCCGCGGCGAGAAGATAACCGTCGCCGGTCAGCACGTTCGACCCGAGCGTCTTGCTGAGGAAGGCGCATCCGCCGGTCGCGATCACCACGGCCTTGGCATTGACCGCCCAACGATCCCCTTTCTGACGGCGCAAACCCGCAGCGCCGGCAACCACGCCGCTTCCGTCAACGAGCAGTTCGAGCGCTGGCGCGTGATCGAGAATGGTAACACCGGACTGCTTTGTCCGCTTCCGCATCAGCCGCATATATTCCGGGCCCTGGAGCGAATTCCGCTGCGACTTGCCGTCTTCATCGGCGGGATACGGATAGCCCCAATCCGCGAGCCGATTGCTCTGGGCATAGGTCCGGTCCAGCACGCGCGTCATCCAGCGGCGATCCTGGAGGTGACCACCCAGCTTCTCCCGGCCGGCCATCGCCGCCTCGCGGCGTTCGGGATCGGGGTCGACATACCACACGCCGGTGCCGGCTGCCGCGGTCGCTCCGGACGTGCCGCAAAATCCCTTGTCCGCCAGCACCACGCGCGCGCCATGCTCCGCAGCGCTGATCGCGGCCCACGTGCCTGCAGGACCACCGCCGAGCACCAGGACATCCGCGCCGAACACAAGCGATCCCGCCGAGCCCGATAACTTTTCCGCACGACCAGATGGATTCGTCATCGCTAATCTCCAGATTGATTTCTGTGCGGCTCTGCGTTCGCGACGCAGCCGTTCCCCGCCGGAATGGCTCAAAACGCCGGTATCTGTCCCGGCAATTTATCCTTGATGAGCTGGCGGATCGTATCGTTCTGATAGGCGTGCACCAGCTTCGCCACCCAGGGGACGTCCCTGTCCTTGTCGCGAACGGCGATAAAGTTGTTGTAGGGATTGTTGGCCGAGGATTCGATTGCGATGGAATCCTTGCCTGGAACGAGGCCGGCCGGAACGGCGTAGTTCGTGTTGATGACCGCAGCATCGACGTCGTCAAGGCTGCGCGGCAGCTGAGCAGCATCGATCTCGCGAATTCTGAGCTTCTTCGAATTATCGACGACGTCGAGGACGGTCGGGAGGATGCCGACCCCGTCCTTGATTTGGATCAGCTTCTGCGCCTGAAGCAGCCGGAGCGCGCGGCCGCCGTTCGACGGATCATTCGGGATACCGATCGAAGCGCCGTCCTTGATCTCGGCAACCGATTTTGCCTTCCTGGAATAAAGTCCGATCGGAGCGACGATCGTCTCTCCGACGGCAACGATCTTGTATCCTCTCGTCTTGATTTGATTGTCCAGGAACGGCTTGTGCTGGAAGGCATTCGCGTCGAGATCGCCCACATCCAGCGCAGCATTGGGTAACAGATAATCGTTGAAGACGATGACCTGCACGTCAAGACCGTCCTTGGCGGCGATCTCCTTGACCTTGGCCCAGATGATTTCGGCGTCGCCGCCTGATATCCCGACCTTGATCTTCTGATCCGCGGACGCCGGCCCAGCGAACAATGCAAAGGCGGCCATCGCCAGGAACAAGCGGCGCTTCATAATCTACGATCTCCTCTTCAAGCGAACCGTTTGATTCAGAATGCTACCCGACGCGGGCGACCAGGACGTCAGCCGTGGCGTCTGCGAATTCGGTCGACATTTCGTGGAAGGCGACAAGCTCCCGAACCGTCGCAGCACGTGGATGGTAGTTCGACGCCTCCGAGCCCTGTCGTGTCAGACAGACCCCATCGATCGCCCGGGCAAACCATGACGAGCCAGCGATCTGCGCAGCCTGCGTCTCGCTCCCGGCCGAGAACGCAAGGCTCATGTGATCGATGTCGACGACATATATCATTGCGTGCACTTCCCGGCGCTGGACACTCGTCTAGCTGCCGAACCCGGCCGGAATGAACGCCGGAATCTTCTCCTCGATGAACTGCTTCACCTCCGGTGAATTGAACACCTGGATGAACGCCTTCAGGCGCGGATCGTCCTTCTTGTCCGGTCGTGCCGTGAAGCGCAGCACGAGTCCGTCGTCGACGGTGCGATCGATGACCAGCGCCGATTTCGGATCGCCGCCGGCCGGAATGAGATAGGTGATGTTGACCAGCGCCAGCGTCACGTCGTCGAGTGATCGGTAGGTCTGAGCCGGGTCGAGCTCGACGATCTTGAGGTTCTTCGGATTGTCGACGATGTCGAACTTGCTGACCGAAAAGCCCTTACCCGGTGTCAGCTTGATCAGCCCGGCGCGCTCCAGCAGGATCAGGCCGCGGGCGCCGTTGAGTGGCTCGTTTGGAATGGCGGCGCTGTCGCCTGACTTGATCTCGTCGAGCTTCTTGATCTTCTTCGAGAACAGGCCGACCGGCGCGATCACGCCGACCTTGTCGACCTGCACCAGATTGAAGCCGCGCTGCTTGTTCTGAAGCGCCAGATAGGTTGCGTGCTGAAACAGATTGGCATCGACATCGCCGCTGTTCACGACCTCGTTCAGCGCCACCCAATCCGACAGCTCGACAATCGTGACGTCCTGCCCTTTCTCCTTGGCAAGCTTGGCGGCAAAAGCGGCCAATTGCCCAACCGGGCCGGCGCTGGTCGCAATCTTCAGAGGCTCGCCGGCGAAGGCAGCCGCGGTGAATGCAAGCCAGAGTCCCACGGCCTGGGCGGTACGAAGGATCTTCATTGTCTCAAGTTCCCGTTCCAATTCAGATGATGTGTCTCACGCGGCCTTGCGCGCGCCGGCGTCGGCCTGTGCCAGCGCCTGACCGAGATCCGCCAGGATGTCGTCGGGATGCTCGATCCCGACCGACAGGCGGACGTAACCCGGCGTGACGCCGGCGGCGAGTTGCTCGTCCGCAGTAAGCTGCTGATGCGTTGTCGATGCCGGGTGGATGGCCAGTGAGCGAGCATCACCGATATTGGCGACGTGATAGAACAGTTTTAGCGCGTCGATGAACCGCCGGCCGGCCTCGACGCCGCCCTTCAGTTCGAACCCGACCAGGCCCCCGTAGCCGCCCTTCAGATACGCGTCCGCCCGGCGCTTGTTCTCTCCGCTTTGTAAGCCCGGGAATATCACGTTCAACACCGAAGGATGCTTCGCAAGGAAGTTCGCGACCTTGACGGCGTTCTCGTTGTGCTGACGAATGCGCAGCGGCAAGGTTTCGAGACCCTGGATGAACTGGAAGGCATTTTGTGGCGCGATCGACGCGCCAAGATCCCGCAACAGCTTGACGCGGGCCCGCAGGATATAGGCGATCGGGCCGAGCGGCTTCGCGGCCTCCGTCCAGATCGCGCCGTGGTAGGCCTCGTCGGGCTTGTTCAGCAGCGGGAAGCGCTCGGCATGCGCAGCCCAGTCGAAATTGCCGCCGTCAACGATCGCCCCGCCGATCGCCGTGCCGTGGCCGCCGATATATTTCGTCGTGGAATAGACCACCACCGCCGCGCCGTGCTCGAACGGGCGCGCAATCAGGGGCGAGGCCGTGTTGTCGAGAATGAGGGGCACGCCCAGCGATCGACCGATATCGGCAACCTCCTTGATCGGGAATACATTCAGCTTGGGGTTCGGGAGCGTCTCGCCGAAATAGGCCCGCGTCTTGGCGTCAGTCACGCGACGGAAGTTCTCGGGATCGGCTGGATCGACGAAGCGGGCCTCGATGCCGAACTGCTTCAGGGTCTGCGACAACAGCGTCCAGGTCCCGCCGTAGAGATCGGTCGACGATACGATGTTGTCGCCGGCTTGCGCGATGTTGAGAATCGAAAATGCAGTGGCGGTTTGCCCTGAGGCTACCGCAAGAGCAGCAGCGCCTCCCTCCAGGGCGGCCAGTCGCGTTTCAAACGCGTCCTGGGTCGGATTGCCAATGCGGGTGTAGATCGGACCGAGTTGCTCGAGCGCGAACAGGCGCGAGGCATGATCGGCGTTCTCGAACTGGAATGACGTGGTCTGGTAGATCGGAACCGCCACCGCGCCGGTGGCGGGGTCGGTGCGATACGACCCGCCATGCAACGCCAGCGTCTCGAAATTCCGGGTCTCCAACGCCATCTGCAATTCCCTTTCGATCTCGAGAGCGCGCAACGAGCGCGGCAAGCCATGCTTGACGATCAAAATGATGCGGTCGGATTCTTCGGCTGTCGAGCCGGCTTGGAAAATAGCGATGCACGTGCTGCATCATCATCGCTTCGCAACTCGTTTGTTTCCGCTCCCTCGTCGAATTGGAAACAAACTCGCTCGGGCAAAATGTTAAAAATGGTCGCGCGGAGAGAAATCCTTCGCCGTTGATGATTGGGCCAGACCATGACGAAACCGCGCGAGCTGCGCTTCAACGCTTTCAATATGACCGCACCGAGCCACAATTGGGCAGGTCTGTGGTCGCATCCGCGCGATGCCTCCATTGACTACAACACGCTCGACTATTGGGTCGACTACGCCAGGACCGCGGAGCGCGGACTGCTCGACGGCATCTTTCGGGCGGACGTGTTCGGCGTGTACGACGTCTATGGCGGCAATGCCGATGCCGCCGCCTTGCACGCGGTGCAGCTTCCCAACGCGGACCCAACACTGCTCGTGTCCGCCATGGCGCTTGTCACCAGCCATCTTGGCTTTGGCATCACCTCGAACCTGACCTTCGAGCATCCCTATCAACTGGCACGCCGGTTTTCGACACTCGACCACCTCACGCGGGGCAGAATCGGTTGGAACATCGTCACCGGCTATCTCGACAGCGGCGCGCGCGGCATGGGCCTTCCCGCAGGACGAGCCCATGACGACCGCTATGACGCGGCCGAGGATTTTCTCACCGCAAGCTACAAATTATGGGAAGGAAGCTGGGAGGACGACGCCGTTCGACGCGATCGCGGCAGCCGGACCTTTACGGACCCCGCCAAACTTCACCGGGTGCTACATGAGGGCCCCTATTTCAGGGTCGATGGCATCCATCTCGCCGAGCCCTCGCCGCAGCGAACGCCGCTCCTATATCAGGCCGGCACGTCAAAGCGCGGCCGCGCCTTCGCGGCACAACATTCGGAAGCGATCTTTCTCAACGGGCAGACCAAGCCGATCCTTGCCCGCGCCGTGCGCGAGATACGCGAGGCCGCCAAGGCCTTTGGCCGCGATCCCTATGACATCCGCCTGTTTGCCGGCGCAACCGTGATCGTGGCGCCCACGCGTAGCGAGGCGAATGATCTGTTGGAGGATTATGCGAGGCATGTCGACCAGACCGGCCAGCTCGCATTGTTGTCGGGTTGGACCGGCATCGACTTCTCGACCTATCGGCCCGACCAGCCGATCGAATATGTCGAGAGCAACGCCATCCAGTCGATGGTGGAGAACTTCACCGTGCGGAGCGAGCGGCCGGTCCACGTCGGCGACCTCGCCGCGTTGAGCCGCGCCGGCGCCCGGTCCCCTTTCGTGATCGGCTCGCCGCAGGACGTCGCGGACGAGCTGATCGCCTGGGCGGATGAGACCGACGTCGACGGCTTCAACCTGTTTCGCCTGGTCGCACCGGAGTCGCTGAACGCCTTCGTCGATCTCGTGGTGCCGGAGCTGCAATCTCGCGGTGTCTACAAGACCGCCTATCGCGACGGCACGCTGCGCGAAAAGCTGTTCCCGGGACGCGGTCCGCGGCTGCACACGACACATCCCGGCGCGAGCTTTCGTCGTTTGCCCTCGACGACGGGCGCGCTCCGATCCGACGCCACCGAATAGCAAGGGCGCCGCTCACGCCTACGCAGCATGGCTGTCGACGCGCTCAACAAGGCCGGCATCGCCTGGACCGAAGTCTTCGTCGGCGGCGGCGTCGCCACCATTGGCGCGGCGATCTCGGCGGGTCTCGCGGTCGCGGCGCTCGGGCGACGCGTCGCTCCTGCCGGCACGATCGATGTCGGTACGCAGTTGGGCCTGCCTCCGCTCCCTTCACGGGACGTTGTCATGCATACAAGTCCCCTAGACCAGCAGACCAAACACTCGCTGAGAACACTGGCTGCTGCGATCCGGGCCACGCGGCCCAGACATTAGCCGCTATCGCAAGGATCGTTACGGTGTTCCGAACCCACGGTCCTGTCGGGTAGACAATTCCATTCTCAGTTCGTATCGCGCGAGAGAATGTTCGTTCCGTTTTGCGCCACACTGCGAAATTGCCACGCGACCACGTTTGTCGGCAAATTGCGGGCGTCCGGTCTCCCAAACAGCGGTCGAGACGGCAGCTTCGTTGAACAGGATACCCAAAATGCATCGTCTTCCATCCCGCCTGCGGGCCCTCGCCGCGGCTGCGCTCGCCTTCTTCGTCATGACGTCATTCGCCAGCCCCGCCATGGCCGAGGAGCTCCGCATCGGCTATCAGAAATCCTCGACGCTGACCGCGATCCTGAAGACGAACGGGGAGTTGGAGAAGGCGCTGGCGCCGTTGGGCATCACCGTCTCCTGGCACGAATTCACCAGCGGCCTGCCGCTGCTGGAAGCCATCAATATCGGCAGCATCGATTTCGGCGCCGATGTCGCCGACACCGTGCCGGTCTTCGCGCAGGCGGCCGGCGCCAAGATCACCTATGTCGCGGAGGAAGCCGCCTCGCCGGCGGCGCAGGCGATCGTGATTCCGCAGTCGTCCCCGCTCAAGACTATCGCCGATCTCAAGGGCAGGAAGATCGCCGTGACCAAGGGCGCCGGCAGCCACTATCTACTGCTCGCGGCGCTGGCGAAGTCCGGGCTCAGCTTCAAGGAGATCACGCCCGCCTACCTGACGCCGGCGGACGGCCGCGCGGCCTTCGTCAGCAACAATGTCGATGCCTGGGTCGCCTGGGATCCATTCCTGACCAGCGCGCTTCATCAATCCAACGGTCGCATCCTGACGGACGGCAGCAATGGCCTCGCAAGCTACAAGCGCTACTACCTCGCTTCGGCAGCGTACGCGGACAAGCATGGCGACGTCCTCAATGTGATCTTCGCCAAACTCTCCGACACCGGCAAATGGGTGAAGGCGCAGCCGAAGGAAGCGGCCACATTGCTCGCCGGTCTCTGGGGGATCGATGCGGCCACGGTCGAAGAGGCCAACAGCCACCGCTCCTACCAGGTGGGTGCGGTCACCGTCCCGGGCCTGTCGGAGCAGCAACGCATTGCCGATGCGTTCCATACCGAAGGCCTGATCCCTGTGAAGATCGACACCACGACAATCAAGATCTGGTCACCGAAGGGGTCTTGAGCCTCGCTGGCCGCTAAGCGGTAAAGCTTGCACTCAATCCCCGCTGGATATCCGGCACGGAGGCCAGCAGGGTCTGGGTGTAGGCATGCTGCGGACGTTCCAGCACCGCTTCGGTGGCGCCCTGCTCGACAATCCGGCCGTGCTGGAAAACGAGCACGCGGTCGCAGAGATGCTCGATGACGCCCAGATCATGCGAGATGAAGAGCAGCGCGGTTCCAAGCCGCGACTGAAGCTCCGCCAACAGATCGAGCACCTGGGCCTGGATGCAGATGTCGAGCGCGGAAACCGGCTCATCGCAAACGATGATGGCCGGCTCGGCCGCCAGAGCCCGCGCGATCGACACCCGCTGACGCTGGCCGCCGGACAGCGATCGCGGTGGGCGGTCGAGATGATCAGCGCTCAGGCCGACCAGTTCGAGCAAGGACACGATCCGGTCCAGACGTACGATGCGGCTCCCAGGTGACGGAAGGTTCTCGGCTATGACGTCGCTGACGCGGTAGCGCGGATCGAAGCTGCTCAGCGCGTCCTGGGGAATGTATTGCAGCTTGCGGCGAAGCGGACGGCGCCGGACCTCAGCCACGGACGACCATGGCTGCCCGAGCAATCGCACCTCGCCTTCGTCAGGGGCAAGCAAGCCAAGCACGATCTTGGCGCAGGTGGATTTGCCGGAACCCGATTCTCCGACAATGCCGAGGACCTCGCCTGCCCTCACATCGAAGCTGACGTCCTGCAAGACCACCGACGTCGTGCGTCCCGTGGCTTTCGGCGACACGAAGCTTTTCGAGATCTTCTTGACTTCAAGCACGACCTCGCCGGCGGCGGGGCGCTCGGGCAGGCGCTCCCGGACGATGGCCATCGCCCCTCCGCCCGAGACTGCGTCGAGCTCGAATCGGGCGGAGGCAAGCCGCGATCCCCTCGACTGTGTCGAAGGAACGGCTGCGATCAACTGCCTTGTATAGGGATGACGCGGACGGGTGAGGACATCACGAGTCGGTCCGCTGTCGACCACTCTGCCGTCCCGCATCACGATCACGCGGTCCGCAATCCCCACCACGACGGCGAGGTCATGGCTGATCAGCAAGAGCCCCGCCCCTTCGCGAATTCTTTCAGTCAGGACCTGGAGCACCTGCGCCTGCACGGTGACATCGAGCGAGGTGGTCGGCTCATCCGCTATGATCAGATCCGGATCGGCAGCGATCGCCGAGGCAATCAGCGCGCGCTGGCGCAGACCGCCCGACAATTGATGCGCATATTGCAGGATACGGTCGGCCGGATTGGGGATGCCGACCTTGCCCAACGTCTCCAACGTCCGGTTTCTGATGGCATCCGGACCGGTCAGGATGCCATGGCTCGAGATGACTTCTCCGACTTCCTGGCCGATGGTGCGCAAGGGATCGAGCGAGACCAGGGCATCCTGCATCACGAGACCCGTCACGGTCCCGCGCAGCTTGCGCCAGTCGGCTTCGCCGAATTTGCGCGCATCGCGCCCCTTGATCTCGAACCGCCGCGCGCTCGTCCGCGCACCCTCGCCCGCGAGGTTGAGCAGGCTGCGTGCGGTGATGCTTTTGCCCGAGCCGGATTCGCCGACAAGCGCCACGCATTCGCCGGGCCTGATTGTCAGATCGAGATCCGCAACGATCGGCCGGCCGGAATTGGCGCCCGCAAAGCCGATGCTGAGTCCCTGGACGTCGACGATCGGAGCCGCCCGATCCTTCTGCGAACATGCGCCGCTCATGCGAGCCGCCCCTCAAATCGCTGCTGCAGGTGATTGCCGATCACGCTGAAGGCAATCACGGTTGCGGTGATGGCGAGCCCGGGAAATACGCCGGGCCACCAGGCGACGCGCAGCACATCCCGGCTCTCGGCCAGCATCACACCCCACTCCGGCGTCGGCGGCTGCGGGCCGAGCCCGAGGAAGCTCAGTCCGGATACGATCAGGATCGTGCTGCCGATATAGACGGTTGCAATGATCGGGATGGCGACGAGAACATTGGGCAGCACGTGCCGGACAAAGACCTGCCAGCGGCTCAATCCATAGATCGCGGCCTGCGTTACATAGTCCGCATCCCGGATGAGCTGGGTCTGCGCCCGTACCACGCGCCCAAATTTCGGGATGCCGGCGATTCCGACCGCAATAGCGATCTTGAGCATGCCCTGCCCGAGGAAAGTCACGATCAGCATCGCGAGCAGCACACCCGGAAACGACGACAACATGTCGAATAGGCGTGACACCGCCTCGTCCAGAATGCGATTTCGCTGCCCGGCAAGGATGCCGAGCACGATCCCGAAGCCGAGGCCAACGGCCACGCCGCCAATACCAATCAGGAGAGAATAGCGGGTGCCGTAGACCGTTCGCGCGAACACGTCGCGACCGAGACGATCCGTCCCGAACAGATGCGCCAAGCCCGGCGGCTTCAGTCCTTCCGTGAATTCCCCGACCAGCGGATCGAAATGCGTGAACAGCGACGGCGCGGCCGAGGCCACGATTAGCGCGGCAACAAACACAAAGGACAGGATCAGCCCGAAATGCGGCCGGCGTCGCTCGCGAAAATCGGGCGCCGGGGAGTCCAATCCGAAGAAGTCTTCCGGCGGATCGAGCGCAACGGCGCGATCGAACGAGCGGTGCGATGGCGCGGTCATTGGGCCCTCAATCTTGGATCGATCAGCACATAGAGGACGTCGAGCAGCGTCGAAGCTGCCACGTGGATGAATGCGGCGAGCAGCACGACCGTGAGCACCACCGGCACATCGTGGGTCAGTACCGCACCCAACGTCACGGTGCCGAGCCCGGGCCGGCCGAAGACCTTTTCGGTAATCACAGCGCCGCCGAGCAGCCCGCCGATCAGCCAGCCGCCAAGTGTGACGACGGGAAGCAGCGCGTGCCGCAGCACATGGCGCCAACGGATCACGAACTCGCCGACGCCACGCGCCCGCACGGTTGTGACGAAAGGCTGATCGAGCGTCTTCTCCATGGCTTCGCGCAGCACCTGCGTCAGCAAGCCAGCCGTGGGCAGCGCCAGGGTGATCGATGGCAGGATCAGGGAATTCCACCCCTCAGCCCCGGACACCGGAAACCAGCGCAGATTGAACGAGAACGCCATTAGCAGGAGGATGCCGAGCCAGAACACCGGCGTCGAAGCGAACACGAGCTCCACCAGCGAGGCCAGCTCGCGCGAGAACCTCCCGCGCCCCGCGGTGAGCAGTGCGATGAGGACGGCAAGGATAATCGCCAGCACGCCCGCCGCCAGCGCGAGTTCGACAGTCGGCATAAGCTGCGACCCTACGATTTCGATCACGGGCTGCCGCAGTACATAGGACGTGCCGAAATCACCACGACAAATCCGAGACAGGAAATCGAAATACTGCGCCGGCAGGCTACGATCGAGCCCCCATTCGGCCGCGATCGCCTCACGCAGGCCGGGATATTCGAGATCGCCAGCCAGAATGTCCTGGATGCGCCCCGGCAAGGCATGCAGCGCGAGGAATGTCGCTGTCACGCTCGCCCAGGCAACCACCAGGCTGGTGAACAGCCTGGAGATGATGCGGGACCACATGGTCGATTACTTCTTCGCGATCCAGAAGTCGTAGGCGTTGGACGGCGAGTCGAGGCCGGCCTCGAATCCCAGACCATTGACGTTGCTCTTCGCCGCCAGGAACCAGCTCGGCGCGAATAACGGCACGATGAAGGCCTGATCGACGCCGCGCTTCTGGATCGCGTCGGTGAGCTGCCGCTTGCGAACCGGGTCGGTCGATCGCAGCGCCTCGTCGATCTGGCCGGTGATCTCGGCATCAGGATTGGGAATGTTGGAATAGAGAAAGCCCTTCGAGCCCAGCATGTCCCAGAGTTCGCGCGCCGGGTCCGACGGATTGTCCGTGTTGGGATAGATCACCCAGGTGCCGTTGGCGTTGTTCTTGGCGTATTCGCCCGCGGTTATCAGGCGCAAGTTCAGATCCAGACCTACATTCTTGCGAAGTGCGGCCTGAACGCCCTGGATCAGGATATCGCGGCTGTCGCGCACATAGGGCTGGGGATAGCCAACCTCGATCGACAGGCGCTTGCCGTCCTTGGTGCGAAAACCCTCGGAGTCGCGGCCGGTCCAGCCGGCTTCGTCGAGCAGCTTGTTGGCACCGGCGACGTCGTTGCCCCAGGAGCCGACCAGGGCCTTGTTGTAGGCGGGGTTGGCCGGGCCGATGATCGACCAGGCGCGCGGAACGGTGCCGAGATAGACCTGCCTTACGATCGGTTCGAGATCGAAGCCGTCGCGCAATGCGCGGCGGACACGAACATCGTCGGCCGGCGGGCGGGTGTAGTTGATATTGAACGTGAACGAGGTGCTGGCACCGGAAGGCCCGGTCAGGAGCTTGAAGCCCGGCTGCTCCGCAAACAGCGGCGCATCGGTCGGCTGCACACCTTCGATCAGATCCACCTGCCCCGATGTCAGCGCGCCGGTGCGAACGGCATATTCCGGAAGGAAGCGGAATGTCACGCGGTCCAGATGAGCCGGTCCGTTGTGGGCCGCATTGCCCGGCGCCCAATTGTAGGCGGGATTGCGGACGAACACCGCCGACTGGCCGCGAATGTAGCCGTCGAACACGAATGGTCCGGTGCCTGCCAATGTGCGGCCGCCGCCGCAGAGATCGCCCTTCGCCAGCGATTTGGGCGAGATCAGGCCGAGCTTCACGTTCGATGTCGATTCCAGGAAGCTCGAGTCCGGGGCGGCCAGCACCAACTTGACCACGAAGGGCGACACCACCTCGGCATGGTCGTAGGCCTGCAGCAGCGACACGGCCGTCACCGCGTTCTCCGGTTTCTTGATGAAATCGAAGTTTGCTTTCACCGCGGCTGCATCGAACTTCTCGCCATCATGGAAGACGGCGTCCTCACGGAGCTTGTAGGTGTATTCCCTGCCATCGGCCGAGATCGACCATTCAGTCGCAAGCCAAGACGCGAACGTGCCATCAGTCTTCTTCGCGATTAGCGAGTCGATATAGTTGCGAGCCACGAAGAACGCGGCCTGCTGCGATGCGTAATGCGGGTCGAAACAGGCCGGCTCGGTCGTCACGCCCCATCGGAGCGCGCCGCCAGAGACCGGCTGTTCCTCGGCGCTCGCGGGATTCGACGCAAGCAAGGCGATCGCCACGCCACTCACCAGCAAATTATTCTTCTTCATCCGCATCACCCACGTTTGTTTCTGCTACCGCCGGCGCAATCAACACATCGAACATCACCAAATGAGAGATGATGCGCGTTTACGCTTCATTCGATCCGCGCTAGGCGTTATCTCTTGTTGCATCGCGATGTAATTCGTCGTCGCGCGCAAACGCAACACGCAAACGAGCGGCATGATGGCCACGCATGAAGTTTGAAAAATTATTCGTGCGCATGAACCCACGATGGATGAAATCGACGACATCGAACGCGAATCCGGCAATTCGATGCTGCCCGCTTGTTACACATCGCGCCCCGACTAGACGCTGAATCCGGAAATCCCATGCCGCCACGCCAACTGCACCTGAACGTCAACCTGCTTCACTCCGGCGTCTATCCGTCGGCCTGGCGCCTGCCGGACAGCGATCCGCGCGCCTTCTTCGATCTCGGTCATTATGTCCGCGTCGCCCAGATCGCGGAGCGCGGGAAGCTCGACGCGATCTTTCTGGCGGATTCACCGGCCGTCAACGATCGCATCGACTACCGGTCGTTCACATCGATGGAGCCGACCATCGTGCTGGCGACAGTCGCCGCCGCGACCAGGCACATCGGCCTGATCGGGACGGTGTCCACGACTTACAACGAGCCCTATAATATCGCGCGCCGCTTCGTGACGCTCGATCACGCCAGCGGCGGGCGCTCGGGATGGAACGCGGTCACGACGGCAGACGCCGCTTCAGGCCGGAATTTCGGCCTCTCGTCGGTGACGGAGCACAAAGCCCGCTACGAGCGCGCCAAGGAATTCACAGAAGTCGTCCACGCCTTGTTCGACAGCTGGGAGGACGATGCCTTCGTCGGCGACAAGGCGAGCGCCAGATTTGTCGATACGTCCAAGGTGCATCCGATCGCCCATCGCGGCTCGCATTATTCGGTGGCCGGACCGCTGAACGTCCCGCGCTCGCCGCAGGGCCGTCCGGTCACGGTGCAGGCGGGCGGTTCGAACGACGGACGCGACTTCGCGGCGGCCTATGCAGAAGCCGTGTTCACGCTGGCGCAGAGCATCGAGGAAGGCGTCGCCTATGCGCGCGACCTGCGTGCGCGCGCCGCGACTTATGGTCGGTCGGGCGATTCCATCGTCATCCTGCCGGGGCTCGCCACCGTCATCGGCAGCACCGAGGCGGAAGCCAAGCGGCGGCAGGACGAGCTATGGGAGCTGGTGCCGATCGAATACAGCCTGGCGCGCCTCGCCGGAACACTCCAGATCGACGCTGCCCTACTCGAGCTCGACAAGCCCCTGCCGGACCCGCTGCCGCTGCCGGTCAACGCCAATCACACGATGTTCCAGGGCACCGTGAATCTTGCCCGACGCGGCAACCTCACCGTTCGCCAGTTGATCCGCGCGCTCGGCGGCGGCGTCGGACACCGCATCATCGTCGGCACACCGGAGCAGATCGCTGACGATATCGAGGCCTGGTTCAAGGCAGGTGCCGCCGACGGTTTCAACCTGATGCCGGACGTTCTGCCGTCCGGGCTCGAAACCTTCGTCGATACCGTCGTGCCGATCTTGCAGAAGCGCGGGCTGTTCCGAACCGAATACACCGGCTCGACGCTCCGCGATCATTTTGGCCTGTCGCGACCGGCAAGCCGCTACGCGAAGCAGCCGCCGGAAGTCGCAACGGCCTAGCCGTCACGACAATCTATCCCAGGGAGTGGGTCAGCTTCTCGGCAGGCCCTGCCGATTGCCTCGCCCGCACACGCGGGATCACCTCGTGCGCAAATCGCCGCATCTCGGCCTCGAACGGCTGGAATTGCAGCATGAAGAGCTCGATGCCCGCGGCATGGAACGCTTCGATGCGCGCGGCGACCTCGTCATAGCTGCCGACCAGCCCCGCGGCCGTGCCACCATTGCTGCCGACGCGCGGCGTCTTCTGCATGGTCTGCATCATCACGACCTTGGGGTCGGTATTTTGCTTCTGGATCGCCTTCATCGGCGCATCCCTTGCGGCCAGGCTAAGCAGCCGCTCATGGGCAGCCTGCGCCTGCTCTCTCGTTTCGCGCGCGACGACAAAAGCAGACAGACCGAACCGGAGCGGCGGCGCGGAGCCGCGCGGACGTGTCGCGACATCGGAAATCAGGCCGGCGACATCGTCGAGCGGCTGGCCGTTGATGAACCAGACGTCGCCATGGCCGGCAACGAGATCGCGCGCCGGCTCGGATTCGCCACCGACATAGATGGCGGGCCGCTTGCGGTAGAGGCTGGTCGGCCGCAGCGCATAGTCGGAGACGTTGAAGTGCTCGCCGCTGTAATTGAGGCGTTCGCCCTCCATCAGACGCGACACGATGGAGATCCATTCCTTGCCGTAGGCATAGCGCGCATCGTGCTCGGGAAAGCCGATTCCCGCTTTCTCCAGTTCGGGCCGGTTCCAGGCGTTGACTAGATTGAGCGCAAACCGGCCGCGGCTGATGTTCTCGATCCCGAGCGCCAGCTTTGCGAGTACGACGGGGTGATAGAGATAGGGCTTGATCGCAGCGATGATCTCGATGCGCTTCGTCAGTGCCGCAATCGCGGCGGCAGCGCTCCAGGCTTCGAGCTGATCGAGATCCTCCTGATGCGGATTGATCGTGTGCTGCGCGATCAACGTCGAATCGTAGCCGAGTTCCTCGGCGGCGAGGATGAGATCCCGATTGCGCTCCCAGGAAGCATCATAGGGCTCTTCCGGGTCCTGATGCGCCGCACGCGGGCCGTGCACCAGCGCCCAAATCCCGAAGCGAAGAGGTGCAACCGTCATCGTGCTCTCCTGTAACTCTCTCAACGCATACCAGCGAATTCCCGCCAGCAATTATCACGCGTTCTCGTCAAGGACTGACGCGAGATCAAGCAGCCGATCATCAAAAGATTTTCTTTGTCGCGCGCCAGCACTGTGACGACAGCAGATCACTCCAGAACGAACGACAATTGAAATAGCGCTCTATTTCTGTCGGCTCGATTTCGTGGGACATTTTACGTGGACGGCAGGTCATTGGCGTCACACCTCCTGCATCAGATGCAGTGAGTGGAACGAGGTCTCACGTCTTGAGCAATATCGAACTGAGCCAAATCGACCGCACCGTAATCGGTGCGGATGGCAACCTGCCGTCGCAAAGCAGTGACAAACCGCTCGCATCGGCGAGCAGGCTTGGCGCTGGCGGCCTTCAGCTCCTCTCCTGGCTTGCACCCGTGCTGCTGGTGATCGTCTGGGAATCGCTTGCGCAGGCGGGATGGCTTTCGCCACAGGTGCTGCCCGCGCCGAGCAAGATCATCCGGACGGCGTTCAAGCTTGCGACTACCGGAACCTTGCTGAACGATCTCGGCGTGAGCTTGCTGCGCGCGGCGGCGGGCTTCGCGATCGGTGCGGCGGTCGGCACCGGACTCGGCATCCTCGTCGGCTTCTCGCGGATTGCGGAAGCAGCAATCGACCGCAGCGTTCAGATGATCAGGGCGATCCCCTTCCTGGCCGCGCTTCCTCTGGTCATCGTCTGGCTCGGCGTCGGCGAAGCGGAGAAGATCTTCCTTGTGGCGCTGGGTGTCACGTTCCCGATCTACATCAACACCGTCCTCGGCATCCGCCAGGTCGACCCCAAACTGCTTGAACTCGGCCGGGTCCAGGGCCTGAGCTCAATCCAACTGATCAGCCGCATCATCCTTCCCGGCGCGTTGCCGTCAATTCTGACCGGCGTCCGCTATGCCTTGGCCACGGCTTGGCTCGCACTGGTGGTGGCTGAAACCATCGGCGCGCAGTCGGGAATTGGCTTTCTTGCGATGGATGCGCGCGAATTTCTGCGCACCGACGTTATTTTCCTGACGATCGTGATCTACGCGCTGATCGGCGTCGCGGCCGACGCCATTGCCCGCTTTCTCGAAAGGCGCCTGCTCGCCTGGCATCCGAACTATGGAGCGGCACGATGAACGTTCACGTCGCTCCACTGTCCCCCGCGTTATCCGAGTCAGGGCCGGCCGTCGTTGTCAGCAATCTCGTCCGCAGCTACGGCAGCCGCGTCGTCATCGAGAAGCTGAACCTGCGCATCGAGCGCGGCGAGTTCGTCGCCTTGCTGGGCGAGAGTGGTTGCGGCAAGACCACGCTGCTACGGGCCCTCGCCGGCCTCGATGACATCCAGGGTGGCCGCATCGTGGCGCCTCGCCGGCCTGCAGTGGTGTTCCAGGAGCATCGGCTCCTGCCCTGGGACAACCTCTGGCGCAACGTTTCGCTCGGCTTGCGGGCACCCAACGCGCGCGAACGCGCCGCCGAAGCCCTCACCGAGGTCGGTCTCGGCGATCGTCTCGACGACTGGCCGCGCAACCTCTCCGGCGGACAGGCCCAGCGCGTGGCACTTGCCCGCGCGCTGGTTCAGCAACCCGAGCTTCTGCTGCTCGACGAGCCGTTTGCCGCGCTCGATGCGCTCACCCGCATCCGCATGCATGAGCTCGTTCGGGAACTCGTCGCCAATCATCAGCCGGGTGTGCTGCTGGTCACCCACGATGTCGATGAGGCGATCGCGCTGGCGGACCGCATCCTGGTGATGCGTCATGGCGCCATTGCCTTCGAGCACAGCGCCGTGCGCGACGGCGCGACACCCATCTCGCGCGCCGAACTTTTGGGCGAGCTTGGCGTGATATCTCATTCCCCCAACTAGGTTACCGGAAGGCTCTTATGTCTGAATCCCCGATCGCCAAACCGTCCCGGCGCAGCTTCCTCGGCTCGGCAGCCTTTGGCGTTGGCGCCCTTGCCGGCATGAACTTCGGCGAGTTTGCCGAGGCCGCGTCCGGCCGTGTCACCGACACGGTTCGCCTGACCTGGGGTCTCGGCGGCCTCAATCTGATCGCCAAAGAACGCGGTGAGTTCGAGAAGGTGCTGGCCAAGGATGGCATCAAGGTCGAATGGCTCGGGCCCTTCCCGAACCATGCGCCGACCTTGCAGGCCGTCACTGGCGGCAGTGCCGACTTCAGTTTCGGCGGCAGCACCACGCCGGCCCTGGCCGCCATCATCGCCGGCTCTCCGCTGGTGTTCACGCAGTTCGTGGTCTACGAGCCGCGCACCACGGCGATCATCGCCAAGGACGGCTCCGGCATCGACAAGATCGAGGATCTCGTCGGCAAGTCGGTCGCGGTCAACCGTTCAGGCCTCGGCGAATTCCTGCTGGTCGCCGCGCTCGAGAAGCACAAGGTCGACCGCACCGCGGTGAAGTTCGTCTATCTCAATCCGCCCGACGCGGCACCGGCACTTGCCTCCGGCAAGGTCGACGCCTGGTCGATGTGGAGTCCCGGCGTCGACATCGCCCGGCGCGAGTACAAGGCGCACGACATCTTCCTGGAAGGCCGCGACCTCGAATTCCAGATCGACTACACCTCCTACCTGACCACCCGCAAATTCGCGACCGATAATCCCGCGCTGGTTCGCGCCGTGAACGATGCGTTCCGCGCCGAAGGCAAATGGATCTCGGAGAACGGCAAGGATGCCGAGTACATCGCGCAGAAGGCCGGAAAGTACAGCGACGAGGTTCGCGATCAGTTCATCGCGCTGAAGCGCCAGTATCGCTACTTCGCGGTCAACGACGAGCAATTCATTGGCGAGCTGCAAAAGGCGGCCGACTGGCTCGTTGCCCGCAAAGTCCTGCCCGAGCCTGTCAAGGTGACCGACCACCTCGCCCAACTCTGAGACCATTCCAACAGGCCAAGACAATGAACAAGTCCGTATCCACGCCCTCCCTGAACACATCCGAGCCGTTCAAGACCGGCTCGCCCGAACTGGAGGCGTTGCTCAACCAGATCGCCGAGGGCGCAAGCGACCGCGAACGCGAACGGATCCTGCCCTTCGATGTCATCGATCTCATTCGCCGCGCTCGTCTGGGCGCATTGCGGCTCCCCGTTCCGGCCGGCGGCGCCGGCAGCACGATCCGCGATCTCTTCGCTTTCGTCATCCGGCTCGGCGAGGCCGACGCCAATGTGGCGCATATCCTGCGCAATCATTTCAGCGTGGTCGAGCGGCTGGTGCGCAACCCCAAGGACGAGCAGAGCCGGCAATGGCAGAAGGCGGTTGCCGAAGGGGCCATCATCGGGCTTGCAACGACCGAGCTCGAAAGCCCGCGCGTCGGCAATGTCACCCCTAGCACGACGTTCACACCCGATGGAAACGGCGATTACCTGCTGAATGGCACCAAATATTACAGCACCGGAACATTGTACTCGGACTATGTCCTGGTGCGCGCGGCCGATCCATCCGGCACCAGCGGCGCAACAATCGTCCCGATCAAGCGCGAAGGCATCGAGCTGGTCGACGACTGGGACGGCCTCGGGCAGCGGCTCACGGCCACCGGCACGACGCACTTCCGCAACGTCAAGGTCAAGCGCCAGGAGATCGTCTTCGATGCGCCGGACACGGGCTATGGTGTGCCCTACTCCAACACATTCGCCCAGCTCTTCCTGACGGCGATCGTTGCGGGCATTGCGCGCGCAACGCTGCGTGATGCGACCGCGCTGGTGCGCTCGCGCAAGCGCACCTTCTACTACGCGCCGACCGAAATCCCGACCGACGACCCGCTTCTCCAGCAGACGGTCGGCCAGATCGCCAGCGGCGCCTTCGCCGCCGAGACCGTGGTGCTGGCGGCCGCCGAGGCGCTGGACGTCGCGACCGACGCCTTCGAGGCGGGCGCGACGAATGCGGCGGAAGCTGCCCACACTGCCGCGCTACTTTCCGCTAAGGCCAAGATCATCGCGGACGATTTCGCCATCCGCGGCGGCAGCCTGCTGTTCGACGTCGGCGGCGCGTCCGCGACCAAAAAGGTCACCAATTTCGACCGCCACTGGCGCAATGCGCGGACGCTGTCCTCGCACAATCCGACCACCTACAAGGCACGCTCGATCGGCGAATTCGAGATCAACGGCAGTCCATTGCCCGCCAAGGGGTTCTTCTAGCGGAAGGACCCAAATCCAGCCCCGGCAGGCGCGACGCGAGGAGAGACAGATGGGAAAGTCGGACATTCATCTGGTCAACGCCGGCAACGAAATCGAGCACCAGTTTCGTGCCGTCATGCGTCGTCTTGCGGGTGGCGTCAGCATCATCACCGCGGGCCGCGACCATGACATCACGGGCATGACGGTGACGTCGCTGACATCGCTGAGCGCAAGCCCGCCCCGCGTGCTGGTCAGTGTCAATCGGCAAGCCTCCTCCTTTGCCCCGATCGATCGTCATCGCGTGTTCGGAGTCAACATCCTCGGGTCCGATCAGCAGGAGCTGGCAAGCCGGTTCAGCAACAGCAGGCTCAAAGGTGCGGAGCGCTTCGAAGATATATCCTGGACTACCGGCACATCGGGCGTCCCTCTGCTCGGCCATTCGCTGGCAACGATCGAATGCCAGGTGGAGGAGATCATCGAGCGACATTCGCACGGGATCATCGTCGGCAGCATCTTGAGCTTCGAGCTGTCACCCCAGGTGTCGGGACTGGTCTACTGGAATGGCCAGTACATCGAGATCAATCACGACGTTGACCTGGACCTGCTCGCCGAGATCAGTATTCCCCTGGCCCATGTCAGGTGACATTATCATCCGACATCACCCCGATGGGACTGAGGCGGCATGAAGCACGAAATCCCCCACGAGCCGTCCGACAACGAGGCGCGCAGCCCCGATAATTCGACGCAGAAGCGGTGGCAGCTTGAGCGAGTCGTCGCCGCGCTCCGCGTCTCCCGGGAGGAGACCCACAGCATCCGCCGGGATGGTGAGGCCCGCCGCGCCCCTTCGCGCGAGGCCCTTCAGATCATCCTGGACAGCCTGACCGAAGCGCTGTTCCCGCGCCATTATGGCCAGTTCGACCTCGACGGGGAGAATATCGACTATTTCGTCGGAAACCGCCTCAGCATTGCGCTCGACAGCCTGTGCGACCAGGTCCATCGCGCCGCGATCTTCATCGGCGACGAGCTCACGGCCGGCTTCCGGCGCGACGATGCGATCGAGCTGACGCGCAGGTTCGCGTCACAGCTTGCCGACGTGCGTGGCCTGATCATCAGTGATCTCCGCGCCGCCTTCGTCGGCGACCCCGCGGCCAGGAACTTCCCCGAGATCCTGATCGGCTATCCCGGAATGACCGCGATCATCCACCACCGCCTCGCCCACATCCTCCATCAGCTCGGGGCACGGCTGGTCGCGAGGCTGGTCGCCGAGATCGCTCATACGAGGACCGGCATCGACATTCATCCCGGCGCCAGCATCGGCTCCGGCTTCTTCATCGATCACGGCACCGGCGTCGTGATCGGCGAGACTGCCATCATCGGCGACAACGTCCGCATCTATCAGGCGGTGACGCTCGGGGCACGGCACTTTCCAACCGACGATGAAGGCAGTCTGATCAAGGGCGACGCCCGGCATCCGATCGTCGAGGACGACGTCGTGATCTATGCCGGCGCGACCATTCTCGGCCGGATCACGATCGGCCGCGGCTCGACGATCGGCGGCAACGTCTGGGTGACCCAGGATGTGCCGCCGAACAGCATCGTGACGCAGGCTACGGCCCGCAACAAACCCGGCTAGGCCGCCACGGGCGCCTTCCAGCGCATCAAGCGACGTTCCAGCGCCTCGAGGATCGCGTTGAAGACGAGGCCGATCACGGTGATTCCGAGGATGCCGAAATACATCTGCGGGATCAGGAAGCTGTACTGGCTGTTGATGATGAGATAGCCGAGCCCGGACTTCGCGCCGACCATCTCGGAGGCCACCAGCACCAGCATCGCGGAGGCGCTTGCCAGCCGAATGCCGACGAAGATTGTCGGCAGCGACGCCGGCAGGATCACCTTCCGGAACAGTTGGCTTGGCGTCGCGCCCATCGTCCGCGCCGACTTGACCAGCAGCGGATCGACCTGCCGGACGGCCGCGATCGTATTGAGCAGCAGCGGCCAGGCACAGCTATAGACCACCATCGTGACTTTCGAGAGTTCGCCGATGCCAAGCAGCAGGATGAACACAGGCAGCAGCGCCAGCGGCGCCGTGTTGCGCGCAATCTCGATGGTCTGGTTCAGGAGATCGCCCAGCCGGGCGTACCATCCCGTGAGCAGGCCCAGCGGCACCATCAGAACGACGGCAATCAGGAATCCGCTCAGCGCCCGCAGCAGGCTCGCGCCGACGTCGTCATAGAGTTCACCGCTCTGCGCGAGCTGCCAGCCCGCGGCGATCACCTCGGAGAACGGCGGCAGAAACGTCACGTCGACCAGACCCAGCCGCGGCGCCGTCTCCCAGACGGTCAGGAACAACAGCAGCAGCAGCGATCGCTGTCCGATGGCGCCGAACCATCGCGCGAAACCGCCTGTCAGCGCAGTAAGTGCGCCGGCGTGTTGTGCGGCCCGGTCCTTCGGACTTCCCTCGGCCAGCTCCAGCAGCGTCAGCATCTCCAGATTAGACATGAGCCAATTCCTTCGCCTTTGCGACGCGCTCGCCTTCAGCTGCGGCTACCTGAGCTCCTTGCGCCTTCAACACCTCGTCGCGCAGCAAGGACCAGACCTCATGCCGCACATGCCCGAACTGCGGCAACGAGCGGACGTCCTCGGTCTCGCTGTGCAGTTCGTCGGGAATATCGACGATCTGCTTGATGCGGCCGGGACGCGAGGTCATCACCGCCACGCGCTGGCCAAGGACGACGGCTTCGTCGATGCCATGCGTGATGAACAGGATGGTCTTTCCGGTGCTGCGCCAGATCTGCAACAGCTCGCCTTGCAGCGTCTCGCGCGTCTGCGCGTCGAGCGCCGCGAACGGCTCGTCCATCAGCAGCACCTCCGGGTCGTAGGCGAGGCTTCGCGCGATCGCGACGCGCTGCTTCATTCCGCCCGAGAGCTCGTGCGGATACCGGTCGGCAAAGCCGGACAGCCCGACCAGATCGAGATAGTGCAGCGCCTTCTCCCGCCGCGCCCTGGCCTTCAGGCCGGCGATGTCGAGTCCGAACTCGACATTCTGCGCGGCCGTGCGCCAGGGAAACAGCGCGTATTGCTGGAACACGATGCCGCGATCACGTGCCGGCCCATTGATGACCTTGCCGTCGAGCAGGACGCGCCCGCTGCTCGGCGCGGTCAGGCCGCCGAGCAGGTCCAGCAAGGTCGACTTGCCGCAGCCGCTCGGCCCGACCAGCGCCAGGAACTCGCCGGGACGGACATCCAGCGTGATGTCGTCCAGCGCAGTGAAGCGCTGCGCCGGCCCGCCACCCGGGCCCCGGACCAGGAATTCCTTCCGTACATGCTCGAATCTGATCTTGGCCGTGGTCATTTGGCCTCCGCGGTCTTGCCGGGACGGAAATAGTTGAACGCGTTGGTGTAGAGATCAGACGGCTTGAGCTGATCCGGCTTCAAGAGACCATCCTTGACCAGCCAGTCGACCCACACTTGAAGCTCGACGTCGCCGATCACGCCGCCCTTGGTCGCAACACCCGTGCTCTTCCAGTACTTGATGGGCGTGGCGTCCTCGTTGCGCTTGCGATCGGCGATGATGCGCTCGAAGCGGGCGCGAACCTCCTCCGGCGGCGTCGTCTGCGCCCAGGCGATGGCACGGGACACGCCCTCGACCAGCTTGCGCGAGGTGTTGGGATTGTCCTTGATGAACTTGTCCCGCAGCACGTAGGACCCGCCGGTGAAGTTTCCGAAGATGTCGGTATCGGCAAACAGCCTGCGGATGCCGCCGCGTTCGAGCGCCTTGTCGCGCAGCACGCCGTTGAGCGTGGCCACCTCGACCTGCCCCTGCCGCAATACCTGCTCGCCGGTGACGGGCGGGATCGCGACCAGCGTCACCTGCTTCGCCTCCGCCGGCGTCAGGCCATTGCGCGCCAGATACTCGCGCAGCACGAATTCGAGATGTGCACCGAGCGTGTTGACCGCGACCTTCTTGCCGATCAGGTCCCGCGCGGTCTTGATCGGGCTGTCTTCCTTCACGTAATAGCCGTTGTAGGTGTTGTCGTCCGATCCGTAATAGCCGACCACCGCCTTGATCGGCGCTTTGGCGGCGATCAGCTTGATGATCGCGCCATAGAACGCGCCGCCGATGTCGATGTCGCCGGTCACCACCGTCTGGATGTCCTGCGGACCGCTGATGGTGTTGCCGATCCATTTCAGCTTGAGCGGGGCGAGATAGCCGAGATCGTCGGCCAGTTCGACGAAGGTCACCTGCCCGGCCCAGCCCTGGTAGCGGATCTCGGTCTTTTCGAGCTGCGGCTCGGCCATGGCGCTGCCGACGAGTCCCGTCAGCCCGAGGGCGGCGATGCCAAGTTGCCGTCCTCTTGCACGCAGACCGGCAACCAGGCGACGCAACGCAGAGATAGCGTTTGTCATTGTATTCACTCCTTGCTCGTTTCAGGCGGCCTTCGCCTGCGGCTTGTTCGACTTGACGCGGGTGACGCTGTTGCGGCCGTCGATGCTGACCGGCACCTCGCCGTCGATGGTGGCGCGCCGGACGACGCGGTGCTGGTCGCCGTAATCGTTGACAGCGTAGTGTTGGGTGGCGCGGTTGTCCCAGATCACCACATCGCCCTGCTGCCAGCTCCAGCGCACCGTGTTCTCGGGCGCGGTGATGTGGGACTGGAACAGGTCAAACAGCTTCTGGCTGTCATATTTCGACAGGCCGACGAAGCGCTGGACGAAATTGCCGAGCACCAGCGTCCGTTCTCCGGTCTCGGGATGGACGCGAACGACGGGATGCTCGGTCTCGTAGATCGTGCCGGTGAAGACCTCCTCGAAGTGCTTCCTATCGGCCTCGCTCGCGCGGGTCTTGACGGCGTAGTCATAGGCGTTGCTGTGCACTGCCCAGAGTTCGTCCGCGAGCTTGCGCAGCGGCGCCGGCAGATCGAGATAGGACGCTGCCGTGTTCGACCAGATCGTATCGCCGCCGAACTCGGGGATCACGACCCCGCGCAGCACGGAGATCTTCGGATAGGCGTCGACGAAGGTGACATCGGTGTGCCACTGGTCGGCGCGGCCGCCGCCGCGTCCGGAATCGAGCTCCAGGATCGACGCCGTTCCCTTGGTCGCGCCAACCGTCGGATGCGGCACCAGCTTGCCAAGCCGATGGGCAAAGCTCTCCTGCTCGGCGTCGTCGAGATGGTTCTGGTCGCGGAAGAAGACGACCTTGTGCTCGAGCAAAACCTGGTTGATCGCCGCGACCGTCCGGTCCGGGAGATCGCCGGAGAGCTTGATGTTCCTGATTTCGGCGCCAATACGTGCCGAGCGCTTGACGATGTCCGCGCGCGGAATGACGTTGTCGATGGTGATTGCGTCCGTCATGTCATCTTCCCCAAGACCGCGATCGATTTTTGGACAAGGCTCCGCCATTCGCCGATCGCTGACGCGACGGCGGAGAAAAACACAGTGATGTTGCGATCGATCCTCTTGCGGGATTGCCGTCTGCACTGGCGGCAATCGCGTCTGGCGGGATCTTTCCGTAGAGGCTGCATCAATGCGGCCTCTTGTTCAGTCACACGATGTTAACTCAAGGGCTCCGGAAATAGCTTCCAAAGTTCAAGGCAAGTACGAAACAGACGCGTCCGCTGTCATGGCGTGTCCGGTTGTTATTTGCGCTCTCCTCTATTCTGCTGCGACTGTGCTCGGCGAACGCCAGACGGCCGACGCATATAGCGCGGGCTCGAAATCATCGGCGATCTGTCCATTGATCCGCGCCTCATGCGCCGGAAGGTCGTCATGGAATAGATCCCTGCTGATCCGCGCGACGACGCCCGGGATATCGCGCCTGAAGCTCGGGACGTCTCCAATCGGCAAGCCGAAGCTCACGAACGCCGCGGGGTTGAAGACGTGGATGTTGCGGAGATAGGGCGCGCGGCCGGGCGCTTTCTCCAGGAATTCGTGCCCCGACCCGAGATAGGGATGTGCGCCCAGCGTTTCGTCCTGCTCGTCCGCAGAAGGCGATAAGCGGTCGCGCCACAACAGGATCTTGTCGGAGAAGGCGGCCAGCTCCGGCGTCTTTGCGAGATCGACCTGATAACCCGTACCGGCGATGACGAAATCGAATGCGATATCGCCATGCGACGTGGTTGCAAGTAGCCGCCGCCCGAACGGCTTGGCCGACGTCCACGGCGCCGCCAGATGAAGGTGGAAATTCGGGAACCTGACGGCGCGCCCGACCGCATCAGGCGGCGGCGTGGATCCGGCACGGCGGAAACGGATGGCCTGATGCCAGCGAAGAGCGTCCGGCAACGATCCGTAATTGTCGTAAGCTCCCGGATAGCCGCGCGTCCTGATCACCGGCTCCGAGGCGAGCCTGTCGCGCCGCGCGAAGAGATGCACCTCCCTCGCCCCGGCTTCGAGCGCCACCGCCGCGGCGTCGAATGCAGAGGCCGCGCTGCCCAGCACCGCGACTGACCTGTCGCGCAGCTTCTCGAAATCGATCGCTTCCAGCGTATGAGCGTAAAGCTCCTTTGGCAGATTGCGCGAGAGCACGTCGGGAACGGACGGACCGCCGTTACTGGGGAATCCACTGGCAAGAATGACCTTGCGGGCCGTTTCCGTTCGCGCTTCGCCGGCCACGTCGAGATGAAGCCGCAGATGGTCATCGGCCGGCTCGACACGGAGAAGCCGCGTCCGATAGCGCACGTCGATACGAAGCGTGCTGCGATACCAATCGAGGTAGGCGGCCCAATCCACCCGGGCAATACGATCGATCGCTTCATATGCGGCGGCGCCGTGGCGGGCTTCATACCAGGCCTGGAAACTCAGTCCGGTCAAACCGAGTTCAGGCCCCAGCAACCCTTTCGGCGTACGCAGCTTGTTCATGCGCGCGCTGCTCAACCAGGGACCAGACGAAGCAGCGTCGCCGGCGGCATCGATCACCGTGACCTTGCCGATGCCGGCACGACGCAACGCAACGGCGAAGGCGCTTCCGGATTGCCCGCCGCCGATGATGGCGACGTTGTGATCAATCCCCTGACGATCCGGGATCCAGTTCTGCGGATCTGGACCAATCAGACGCATGGTCTCGCGAGCCGCGGTGTCGATATCGGACTGAAACATGTTGCACCCGGATTTGTCAGGATCAGATGCGATCAAATCGTAGAAGCGAACGACACTCAGTCAATGAAATGGAATCGGTCTTGTTTAGCCACCCGGACAACGAACCCATCGCGAGGTTACAACGCGTTGAAAGATTTGCGTCGATAGCGCGGCATAGCCATCGAACAGGGTGAAACGTTCGGCGTGCGTAGCGCTTTCGGATTAAGACGATCAGCTCGCGACATCATCTATTTCGCGCACTCCTGCCGCTAGATTCATGCTCGCATCGAACCGAACAACGCAAATCCATTTCATCGACATTTCTCTCCCTGACAACATAGAGTTTATCTTGATCAAGCCACCTCGACGGCCCTTTGAGATTTTGGACAACACGATGTCGACCCCCAGCGTCATCAGCCTCGAACGGGACACGCCCGAGCTTGCTCGCACCTACGAGCAGGCCGGTATCCTCCAGTTTCACCACGGCAAATTCCTCGTCGGTCCTCTGGCGTTGAAGTCCGGGGATCGCGTGCTCGATATCGGCGCGGGCACTGGCCGGCTCACCGAATTCGTCGCGAAACTCGTCGGCCCTGACGGCCGCGTGATCGGCATCGATCCGCTCGAAAACCGTATCGCTATCGCGCGCCTCCGCGCGTCGAAGACGCTGAGCTTCGATGTCGGCCGCGCCGAGGACCTTTCGCGCTTTGGGTCCGGCGAATTCGATGCCGTGTACCTCAACAGCGTCTTCCACTGGATCGCGGACAAGCAGCGCGCGTTGCACGAGATTCGCCGCGTCCTCAAGCCGGGAGGCCGGGTCGGGTTGAACGTTCAGGACCCGACCAAACCTCACGAGTCGCGGACCTTGCTTCGCCAGGCAATCGAACAGGCCGGATTCGGCGAACGAAGCGGCGAGTCGCACCGTGTGCTCGGAGCAACCGACGTCGAGCTCAAGGCGCTATTCGCCGAAACCGCTTTCGTTGATTACCGGAGCGACCTGCGATCACTCGTCGATTTGCACGGCGACGTGAGTTCGGTGCTCGGATGGTCCGAAGCCAGCGCATTCGGCAACTTCCTCGGCGACTTTTCCCCGGAGGAACGGGAAGCGATCGACGCCGCCTTCGCTGCGCTGGTCGAGGCGAAGCGCACGCCGGAGGGCCTCCGCCTGGAGCGATATCTGCGATTCGCGTTCGCGCGAAAGCCGGAGTCGCAAAATATCCCGTCCGTTTCCTAGTCGCCGCGTCACCCCGGCAATCGCACCTGGATATTCGAATCATGGGCAACCAACGGCAGCTTGTTCTCAATCTCTTCATTTATCCGGGCGGCCACCACGAAGCCGCCTGGCGCTACAAGGGGTCCGAGGCGGACCGCATTCTCGACATCACCTATTACCAGGAGCTGGCGCAGCGTGCCGAGGCGAGTAAGTTCGACGCCATCTTCTTTGCTGACGGGCCGGCGCTGGCTGATAATGTCCGTTACGCCCAGCGTTTTCGTTTCGAGCCAATTACGTGGCTCGCGGCGATCGCGGCGGTGACCACGCGCATCGGCCTGATCGCGACGGCGTCGACGACCTATACCAAGCCTTACAATCTGGCGCGACTGTTTGCCTCGCTCGATCACCTCAGCCGGGGCCGCGCCGGCTGGAACATCGTCACCACCAGCGCGCCCCAGGCCGCGCAGAATTTTGGGCTGCCCGAGCATCCGCCTCACCACGAGCGCTACGAGCGCGCCCGCGAATATCTCGACGTCATCTCGCGGCTCTGGGACAGCTGGGAGGACGACGCGCTGGTCAACGACCCCGTTTCCGGCATCTTCGCCGATACCAGCAAGATCCACACGCTCGACCATGTCGGCAAGCACTTTCGCGTTCGTGGCCCGCTGAACATCTCGCGCACGCCGCAGGGTCGGCCGGTCTACGTACAGGCCGGCGCCTCCGACGACGGCCGCGCCTTCGCCGCCCGGTTCGCGGAGGCAATCTTCACGGCGCATCAGACACTGGAGTCGGCAACGGCGTTCTATGCCGACATCAAGCGCCAGGCCCGCACCTTCGACCGCGGTCCCGACGAGATCAAGATCCTGCCCGGAATCAGTCCCTTCATCGGCAGCACGCAAGCCGAAGCGGACCGCCTCCAGGATGAGTTCAACGAGCTGATCCAGCCCGAATATTCGCTGACCCAACTGCGCCAGATGATCGGTGTCGATCTCACCGGCTACGATCTCGACGGTCCCGTCCCGCGCCACCTCATCGACACAGCGAGCGCGCGCGGTGTCGCCAGCCGCTTCAAGCTGGTTGTCGACATCGTCGATCGCGAGAAGCCGACCATTCGCCAGCTGGTACAGCGGCTCGCCGGCGCGCGCGGCCACTGGGTGATTGCCGGCACGCCGGAAAAGATCGCCGACAACATCCAGACCTGGTTCGAAGGCGGCGCCGCCGACGGCTTCAATGTCATGCCGCCGTGGTTGCCTGGCGGCTTCGATGTCTTTGCCGAGCAGGTCGTCCCGATCCTGCGCAAGCGCGGCCTGTTCCGCGAGGATTACACCGGCACGACCTTGCGTGAGCATTACGGCCTGACGCGTCTCGCCAGCATCTATTCCAGCGCGGCCAAGGCGATCGCCTGATACCGCCCTCCGCACTCATATCCCAATTCGAGATCAGTAAGCAGACATGAAGACAGCGTTGTTTCTCCTCTCCGGCCTTTTGGCTCTTTCTCCGCTCGCTGCCGGAGACGGCTTTGCACAGCAGCCCGCAAAACCGGAGCTGCGGGTTGGCTTCGTGCCGGGACCGTACATTGACGAGTTCAAGATCGGCGTCGAGCCCGAGCTGAAGAAGAAGGGCTACAAGATCCGTTATGTCGAGTTCTCGACCGGCCTTGAAGCCAACAACGCCGTGTTCAAGTCCGAGATCGATGCCAATGTGATGCAGCACACGATCTTCCTCGACTCTTATAATGAGCGGCAGAAGACCGATCTCGTCGGCATCGTGCACGTCCCCACCCCGCCGATGGGTCTCTATTCGAAGAAACACCCGCTGGGTACGCCGATCAAGCCGGGTTCGAGCGTCGCGGTGCCGAATGATCCCGTCAATTTGCAGCGCGCGCTGTGGGTTCTGCGCGACCTCGGTCTGATCGAGATCCGCGACAGCAAGCCGGTCGACGTCACGGAGCTCGATGTCCTCAAGAGTCCCGGCGGCATCAAGCTCGTTCCACTCGAAGCCGCGCAGGCACCACGGGTGCTCGATGACGTCGACTTCGCGGCCATCCAGGGCAATTTCGCGATTTTCAGCGGGCTGAAGCTGACCAACGCCTTCGCGCTGGAGAAGATGACGACGCCCTACATCAACGTCCTTGCCGTGAAGAAGGCCAATGCCAACGCCGAATGGGCCCAGGACATCGTCGCCGGCTACAAATCGCCCGCGTTCAAGACGGCGATCCAGGGCGATCGGTTCTATGACGGGTTCACTTTGCCTGACTACATGAAGTGAGCAGAGCGCATGTTCGAATTCACGCTCGAATGGGCCAGCCGCCGTTCCGTTGCCGAGCGCACGATCGACGCGCGGGCGGTGACTGATCAGGTCGGCTTCCGTGAGGCCTTCATCCTGCCGCTGGTCCTGCTGATCACCTTCCTGTTCGCGCTGGGCATCATGACAGGCGCGCATTTGCATGGGCGAGCTGACGGGGCCTTGCCGTATCTCGTGTCCGGAGGCATGGGCATGCCCATGCTCTATCCAGCATCGAGCTATGCAGGATTTTGGGTGACGAGGCGATCAGGCGGCGTGGTTTGCCGGCATGTGGATGACCTCGATGCCGTCGTTGAATCTGACACCTGCGATGACCTTCGGCAACTGATTTGTGCCTTTGAGCCGCCGCCAGGTTTTCGATGCGGCGACGACCAGCTTGAACACCATCAGCCTTGCTGTCGTTGACGACAGTGATCCTTTCGTCCGCACGGTTCTGTGCCGCACGGTTGCGAACACGCTTTCGATGGGGTTGGTCGTGCGCAAGTGATCCCAATGCTCGGCAGGGAAGTCGTAGAAGGCCAGCAGCGCGTCACGGTCCTTGGCGAGGCATTCGACCGCCCGGCCGTACTTGACGCGGTATTTCTCGGCGAAGACGTCGATCGCCGCCTCGGCGGCCGCCCGGTTCGGCGCCCAGTAGATTTCGCGCAGGTCCTTCTTCATGTTGGCCTGCACCGAGAGTGGCACCTTGTCCAGGACGTTCACGGTCTTGTGCACCCAGCAGCGCTGGTGCCGCGTGCCAGGAAAGACCTCGTCAAGCGCCTTCCAGAAGCCGAGCGCACCGTCACCAACGGCAATTTCCGGGGCGATCTGCAACCCGCGCTGCTTGACGTCGATCAGGAGCTCACGCCAGCTCTGCGTGCTCTCCCGGACGCCGACCTGAAAGCCAATCAGCTCCTTCTTGCCTTCCGGCGTCGCGCCGATCAGCACCAGCATGCATTCGCCGTGGTCTTCCATGCGTGCCTGCAGGAATATGCCATCAGCCCACACATAGACGTAGCGCCGCGCCGACAGATCGCGCTTTTGCCAGCGCTCGTACTCGCCCTGCCACTCGGCCGTCAGCCGGGAGATGACCGCCGGCGACAGGTTCGGCGCGTCCTTGCCCAGTAGGGCCGTCAGCGCCTCCTGGAAATCACCGGTCGAGATGCCGCGCAGGTACAGCACCGGCAACAGCGCATCCAGGCTCCTGGTCCTCCGCGCCCACAGCGGCAGGATCGCCGAGCTGAAGCGGATCCGCTCGCCGTCACCGGCCGCCCCGCGGTCTCGAATCTTCGCCCGCGCGATCTCGACCGGGCCGATGCCGGTCGCAATCGTTCGCGCCGGGCCGTAACCATGCCGCACGACACGGGCGCGCCCGTCGGCAAGCTTCAAATCCTTCACCGTGGCAAGAAACGTCTCGACTTCGATCTCGACGGCCTGCGCCAGAAGCTGCCGCGCACCAGTTCGCAGAATATTGGTCAGTGGATCGTCGATATTGTCGGGCTGACGAAGGGCAACAATATTGCTAGTCTCGTTCATGGCGTATCGCTCTCCTTGAGAGGTTCTGGCAGGCTCGACACCCGCCTCGATACGCCGCCTATCTCATTCCGTCATCACCCACTTTCCCGCATAGCTCATCCAGCATCAGCGTCCTGCCGCAGGCCATCCAACCTCGGTTCCGTACCGCGGCTCCGGCAGGCCGACGTGCTTGCGCTGCTGGCGGTCGACTAGCAAGGCGATGCCTTTTGCTTTTGGCCCGGCGATAGACATCAAAATCATCCATCGCTGCCAAGCCCCGTGGAATTTTCGAATCGCGCTGGCGACGACGCCAGCACGATTCAACCAAACTGATCCCGACGAGAGTGTAGCAATGTTCAACGCCATCCCTGCCGTGATAGCTTTTTCGGGTTCTCGCCCTACACCGCTGTCCGGAGTGAACATGAGCTATGTCATCTCGCTGCAATCAGGCTGCGCTCGTTTGATCGAACAGGCACGCGGATGGTTCCAGCGCTCACTGCGGCCGCGGACAGGTGGCCCGGACGACAAGCAGGACGATCTCTACGAGATCTACCTGTTCGGGCCCCACGGCTGACACCCGCAAGCGTGTTCGACTTCTCATCACATTGAGGTTTCTCCCATGACCGACGCTGCGTTGCAGCTCGCCGAGACTGCCCGCCGTCTCGACGCCATCGACCGGAAGATCCTGGCAGTTCTTCAGGATGACGCTTCGCTCTCGGTTGCGGAAATCGGGGACCGCGTCGGCTTGTCCTCGACACCCTGCTGGAAGCGCATCCAGCGACTGGAGGCCGACGGCGTGATCCTGAGGCGGGTTGCGCTGGTCGACCAGAACAAGATCGGGCTCGGCCTCTCGGTTTTCGTCTCGGTGGAGAGTTCCGATCACTCGGACGCCTGGCTGAAGCGCTTCGCCGAGGCCGTCAGCGCCATGCCCGAGGTGATGGAATTCTACCGGATGGCCGGTGATGTCGACTACATGCTTCGCGTCGTCATTCCGGATATGTTGAGCTACGACGTGTTCTACAAGAAGCTGATCCACGCCGTTCCGCTCAAGAACGTCACCTCGCGCTTTGCGATGGAAAAGATCAAGTCGATTACGGCGCTGCCGATTCCGCTGGTGGTGGCCGCACACTAAAGTCTCCGCGCGTGACGCGCGAGAAATGGCCTGACGGTATCGAGGACGGCGTCGGGCTGATCTTCCGGTTGAAGATGACCGCCCGGGAGAGCCCAGCCCTCGACATCGGCAGCCCAATTCCTTCAGATCTGGGTTCTTAAGTCCTGATCAAGTTTGGCTTTTCGAGATGCCCCGGTCCAATCCATCATGGGCGGCATGAGACTGATGAAGCTCCGAGCGCAAACTGGCCCGATCGCGCAAGATCGTAGGAAAGCGCAGAAAATCGTGCCGTGGAGCGGGTGAAGCGCTCCGACGCAAATATTTCTGCAGGTTTTTGCTCGTAATTCCAATTACTCACGCGTGCTGGCCAATTTTCGTGTTGGACGCTTTGTTGGACGTTTAATTGGACACTTGTTCCCGGCTTAACATGGCTCGTGTGCCGCTCGAAACTCGTTTCCGCCCCTACGGAAACCCATGAAGTATTGGCGGTAACGCCTGTATCAGTAAGACGGCGCTTCCCCCAACACGCTGGCCCCCACCACGAGCAAGGACAGGACGCGTTCCCGAAGCATCTCGTTGCTGGCGACGTCATTCGAATTTGGCATCCGCGTGCACCCGCTTTTTTGTGCGACGAAGTCGTCGTAGACTGAGTCGCGGGACCGGCGAGTGGCGAAATTTGCCGGAAAATTAACTCATGATTCACCGACTCGCGCACCCTGTGTTGTCAGGACAACTGCAACGGCGATACGCGGTCAACAGCTCGCTCGGTTGGGTGACTCCCTGCGACTTAATGGGTCGGCTTAGCTAGTCTCGCTTCCTGGTCCTGAAAGCTATCGAACCGATCCGCTACGCCAACAGCGTCGCGCGATCGCCTCGGTCCCGACAGAGCAGCTGATTAAGAGTCAGCCACGGGTTAAGAATAATCAATGCCTTGCTGGTCGCATCCCTGGGCTTATCCGGCCGAAAACGGGCATTCGTCGCACGGTCATAGTACCTTGTTGCGCCACCAATAGTGGGAGAGCGTAACGAGGCCATGGAAGCCGCTCAGCCTGCCGGGCGAGGCACGCCCAGCGAATCGCGCAAGGTCGAGCCGTCGTACTCGGTGCGAAACAGGCCGCGACGTTGCAGTTCCGGCACGAGGCCGTGGACCAACTCCTCCAACCCGCCTGGAAGATAGGGGACTTGCAACATGAAGCCGTCGCAGGCGCCGGCCTCGAACCACTCCTGCATGCGATCGGCCACCGTACCGGGCGTCCCGGAAAATCCGCTAGTGGTTCTCCCCGCACCGTAGCGTTGTCCCAGGTCGGCAAGACTTAAGCCCGAGCGCCGTGTCAGCTCGGAGACCTCACGGTAGTGCCCTTCGACACCGGGAACGTCGAGATTCTCAGGCAGGACCTGATCCTGCGGGAAGCGTGAGAGATCGACGCCGAGATGATACGACAATGTCGAGAGACCAGACTCTGAATGCGAAAGTTCATGAAGTTCGTCGTGCAGTGCCTTCGCCCGCTTCTCCGTGTCGGCGATGACAGGGACGATGCCGGGCAGCACCTTGATCGTGTCCGGGTCACGGCCGAAACGGACCGCGCGGGCGCGCAGGTCGTTGCGGAATTCGACGGCGACGTCGATCAGGCCCGGGGTCACGAAGATGATCTCGGCCCATCGGGCTGCGAAATCGCGGCCGCGATCGGAGGCGCCGGCCTGGATGAATACCGGGCGCCCCTGCGGCGGCCGGCTGACATTGAGCGGGCCTTGCACATTGAACCATTTGCCGGAATGGTCGATCCGGTGCACCCGCGTGGGGTCGGCGAATAGCGGCGTCTGGCGATCCCGGACCAGCGCACCATCCTCCCACGAATTCCACAGCCTGGTTACGACCTCGAGAAATTCGTCGGCGCGCTCGTAGCGCTCCTCGCGCGAGAGCTGCTCGGTCAAGCCGAAATTGCGCGCCTCGGCCTCCTGGAACGAGGTGACGATGTTCCAGGCGGCACGGCCCCCGCTGAGATGGTCGAGCGTCGCGAGCGCCCGCGCCAGTGCATAGGGCTGAGCATAGGTCGTCGAAATGGTCGCGCCGAGACCGAGATGCTTCGTCGCACCCGCGATGATCGAAAGCACCACCAGCGGATCGAGCCGCAGCGCGCCCAGCGCGCCGTAGCGAAGCTGGCTGTCCAGGCTGCCGCCCAGCGTGTCAGGGATCGCGAGAATGTCCGCGATGAAGAGAAGATCGAAGCGCCCCTGCTCCAGCAGCCGGCCGATATTCTGGTAGTAAGCGGCGGACAGCAAATCGCCGTCCGCTTTCGGATGCCGCCATCCGGCATGGCTGCCGGAGACAGGACCTGCGGAGACAAAGGCGGCAAGGTGCAGTTTCTTGTCAGGCATAGGTCAGCTCACAGTCCATGAGATCTCGACGGGGCCGCCACGCTTCAGCGTGTTGTAAATCGGGCAGTTGGCCGTGAAGCCGGCAACCAGCGTTTCAGCCTCGCCCGCCGTCACGCCGGACAGGCGCACGGCGATGCGAATCCATTCGTACTGCGTCGGATCGGTGGCGTGACGCCGGAACGAGACGTCGGAGCCAGCCTCGCGCAGAACGATTCCCAGCTCCTTCGCCGTCTTCTGGATGAGGCCGAGCGAGCAACTGCCGAGAGACGACAGCAGCAGTTCGCCGGCGGTAATCGCCTCGCCGGGACCGCCGACCGCGACACGCTGGTCCGAGACGAAATGGTTCGTTCCCGCGCTGAGCAAATAGCGGCCGAACGGGCCGATGGTGGCGGAGGTGATCGACACCGTCTCACCGACTTGAGCGTTCATGATGATTCTCTGTGTTGTCGGCCCCGCCGTCGCTGCTTAAGCACCGAGCTCCAGTGCGACGGCCTTCTTCGCGGTATCGAACTGCGTGCCCAGCAGAAACGATCGAACATCGACCCTGTTCGGCAGAACGCCCAACGCGTGGAAATTGTCAGCAAGATCCTGGGTCGATGCTGCCGCTGCTTCATCGATCGGCTTCAGCGCGACGGCGGTCGATTCAGACAATCTGGCATCGCGGACAAGCTTCTCGTAGACGGCCTGCTCGGTCCCGTTCGGCGGAAAGCCGCCCTGCGAGGCCCAGAGCGCAACGGATTCGGCCGGATGCGCGAAGATATAGGCCTGGGTTTCCCGGATGAACTTCACGAACTTGGCGAAGAGCTGCGGATACTTCACAGCGACGTCACTCCGCGCCACGTAGAAGGCATAGTCGTAGGTCTTCACGTCGGGCAGCAGACGCGCCTTGCCGCCGAGCTTCGTCAACGCGAGCGCCGTGGCCGGCTGCCAGTGAATCCAGCCGTCGATGCTTCCTTGCGCGAATGCCGTGAACGCGTCTGCCCCGCTCAGGCTGACGGCCGAGACGTCAGACAATCTGAGGCCGGCGGTCTCCAGATATTTGATCAGGCTGTAGGTACCCGTCGTTCCATTCTGATGGGCGATCTTCTTGCCCTTCAAATCGGCCGCGGTCTTGATCGGGGAATTGGCCTGCACCAGGAAATCGACTTCGTCGACCGGCAACGGATAAGCCGCAAGCGGCACGATCGGAACGCGCGCCGGAACGGCGTTCACGACCGCGGTCGCGGTTGCGAACGTGAAGTCGACCGAGCCGGCCTTGATGGCCTCCATCACCGGAAGCGATGCCGTGAATCCCGGTTGCCAGACGATTTTGGTGCCGAGCTCCTGCTCGAGATTGCGGCCACCCACGCCTGCCCGCAGCGATGCCCAGACGCCGGTGCGGCCGTCTCCGATGACTGCGACGGTCAGCTGCGACGGTGCAGGGTCGGCCGCCTTCGCGCGCGGCATTCCACCCAAACCTGTCGAGGCCGCGGCAAGTCCACCGCCGACCGACAACACCGTTCGCCGCGAGATACCAGCGCCACCGCTCGTCGAGCCACTCAAAGTCATATCGTCATCCTTTCGTCTTTTTATGCAACGGCAGCCAAGTCGCGCTCGGCCGTCAGCAGACCGTCGAGCAGCTCTTCCTTCAGGGTCGCCAGCGCCGGATCACCGCGATGGCGGGGACGCGGCTGATTGAAGATCAGGTCGCGCGCGATGCCGCCATCCTTGACCAGGAGTACGCGATCGGAGAGCAGCAGTGCTTCCTCGACGTCGTGCGTCACCAGCAAGACGGTGCGGGGCCGCGCGACGAGCAACTGCTCCAGCAGCAACTGCATCGCAGCCCGGGTGATGGCGTCGAGCGCCCCGAACGGCTCGTCGAGCAGCAACAGGTCCGGCTCGTGGATCAGCGCCCTCGCCAACGCGACACGCTGGCGCTGGCCGCCCGACAGCCCGATCGGAAACTCACTTTCGCGTCCCTGCAAGCCGACTGCGTCGAGGATGCGCCCGGCGTCCTGCTTCCGGCCCCTGATGCCCAGCAGCACATTGCCGAGGACTGTCCGCCACGGCAGCAGACGATCCTCCTGGAACATCAGGCGCACGTCAGCCTTGCGGCCGGTCGCGCGAAGCTCGATGCGGCCGCGCGATGGCGCATCCAGCCCCGCGACAAGGCGCAGCAGCGTCGACTTGCCCGCTCCGCTCGGCCCGATGATCGAGACGAACTGGCCGGCGGCGATGTCGAGATCGACACCGTTCAGGACCGTGCGGCCAGCGTAGGATTTTCCGACCGAACGCAGGCTGACACTGGCTCCGCTCATGCCTTCACCCGATCCGCATAATTCGGATGCCAGCGCAAAAGCCGACGTTCGATCAAGCGTGTGACGAGATCCGACAGCCAGCCTGCGATGGCGTAAAGGACGATGGCCAGCACGATGATGTCGATGCGCAACAGCTCACGGGCGTTCTGCACGAGATATCCAACGCCGTCCCGCGACGCGATCGTTTCACCTACGACCAGAGTGAGCCAGGCTACGCCGAGCGCATAGCGCATCCCGACCAGGATCGGCTGCAGCGCCGCCGGCAGAATGATCGACCAGACCAGCTCAGCGCGGCCAAGACCGTAGGACTTTCCGAGTTCGATCAATTTGGGATCGACGTTGCGGATGCCCCCGACCGTGTTGATGTAGACCGGGAACAGCGACCCCATGGCGACGAGAATGAGCCGCGGCTCCTCCCCGATGCCGAACCAGAGGATCATCAGCGGCACCAACGCCAGGTGCGGAATGGTGCGGATCATCTGCAGCGACCGATCGATAAGATCGTGCAGCGGCTCGAACAGCCCGACGGCCAGGCCGAACAGCAGCCCACCGAGGGCGCCAATGCTGAAGCCGATCGCAACCCGGCGAAGGCTGACAAGGATGTCGTGCTGCAATTCGCCGCGCTCGGCAAGCTGCCGCGCAGCTTCCCAAATATCGGACGGAGGCGGCACGATCGCCGTGGACACAATCCCCGTCACCGAGAGCAATTGCCAGACCAGAAGCAGGCCGAACGGCAGAAGCCAGGGTAGAACGAACGAGCGCCATGTCAGGCCGCGCGCGCGCGATCCCGATATCTCCGACGGATGCGCAACGTCGGCGACCACCGTCACCACGGATTCGCCGGCACGGGAAAATGGCTCCGTGCGACCGGCCGCAGGTGCCGCCGTCGCATCGGCAGGCCTGGAAAGTAGCGACGCATCCGTCATGAAATCGAACTTGCTCCGTCTCACCTGAGACCGCGCCACCTTCGCAAACTCCGACGCGCAATTCGATGGTAGCAAAATTCATTTTTCGCTCGTCGGCATCGATGCCGTTCTACTGCGCGCGGCCTTTTGCAGAATGTCTTTTCAATTTGGCGATGCGCCGCGCGACATAACGCGCTCGAGAAGATTCTCTCGAAGCTGAACTCGAACTGACGCGCGATCGAGGCGGCAACTGTCGCGGTGTTCGGTCACAGGCTGACTTCAATCGAGCGCGTTCGCACTGGAAACAAAACGACTATCGCGCTCATTGCCCCTATCCTGAGGCATTTGTTGTCCGTCTCACGCGAAATTTGGAATGGCCACGCCTCTTCATTTCGCTTCTCCTACGCAGAAACGCCGATCGTGCCGAAGCATCTCCATGAGCGCGGAGCCCCGATCGACGCCGCCAATCATCAGGGGCTATCCATGACCGCACGCTTGTCTTCGCTTTCGCTCTCCCGGCGTCGCCTGTTGGTCGCGACCTCCGCGGTGGCAGCCGTTGCCTACACAGCAATGGCACGCCTGTCTCCAGTTCGGAGTGCCGGCGCTCCTCCGAATGGCGGTGACATCACCTTCCTCATCGACTCGCTGGGCAGCACCTGGATCCCGAACAACAGCTCCATCTCCAGCTTCCAGGGCCACATCTGGGGCCACGTGACCGACAAGCTCGTCTATGTCGATGCCGACGGCAAGGTCAGTCCCTGGATCGCCGAGAGATGGGAGCAGAGCAGCGACGCCACGCAGTTTACCCTTCATCTCAAGAAGGGCGTGACCTTCTCCGACGGCACACCGCTCGACGCTTCGGCCGTCGTCGCCAATCTCGACATCTGGTACGCCGGCCGCAAGAACGAGGGCATCAACCCGGTTGGCCTCTTCCCGAAGACTTACGACCGCGCCGAGGCGGTCGATGCAACCACCGTGAAGGTTGCCTTCAAGGCGCCGACGCTCGGGTTCATCCCGACGCTCGGCTACCATGGCTCCATCCTCATCTCGCCAAGGAGCATCGCGCAGCCCGCCGCCCAGCAGGCTGATCTGGCCAAGACATCCGGCAGCGGACCGTACGTGGTCGAGTCCTGGAAGGAGGGCGACTTCGTCAAGCTGGTCAAGCGCAAGGACTACAATTGGGGTCCCGCCGCAGTCGGTCACACCGGCCCGGCCTACCTCAATTCGATTACCTACAAGCTTGTGTCGGAGCCGTCGCTGCGGGTCGCCGCCGTCCAGTCTGGACAAGCCGATGTCGCCTACAGCCCCTCGCCGCAGGAATTGAAGTCCCTCAAGGACGCCGGATTTACGATTGCGACACCGCGCTATCTCGGCTTCGTCAACGGCCTGGCGATCAACACCAAGCTGGAGCCGTACAACGACGTGAAGGTACGCCAGGCTCTCCAGGCCGGCATCGACCGGAAGGAGATCATCGATACCGTCTACACACCCGACTGGAAGCTGGCGACGTCCTTCATCCAGAGCAACGTGCCCGGCGCGACCGATCACAGCGACCTCCTGGCCTACAATCCCGGCAAGGCCGAGAAGCTTCTGGACGAAGCAGGCTGGATCAAGGATGCCAAGGGGATTCGGACCAAGGACGGCAAGCAGCTGTCGCTGACGCTGTACTCCAACCCCTACCTCGCGACCGCGAAGTCGATCGACGAGGCTCGTCGCCCAGCAACTCGGCAAGATCGGCTGGAAGGTCACCATCCGGGCCTACGACGTCGTGACGTTCGGCGAGAAGGTCAGGTTCGGCGGCCCCGCCGGGCCGGCCTACGAGGTGACGCGCAGCTTCATCGACGCCGGCACTGTGGCCAGCATCCTCACCGACGCCAACAACGGCGAGAACTGGTTCAACCTCGGCGACAGCGACAAGCAGCTCAACGAGCTGCGCGACAAGATCGCCGGCGCCGCCTCGACCGAAATCCGTGATCCGCTCCTCGACCAGCTCCAGACCTACGTCCTCGAGCAGGGCTACTTCATTCCACGCACGCAGATCGTCCAGCGCATCTACGTGCAGTCGCCGAAGCTCAAGGGGAAGGTCTACAACGGCATCGCCTACGCCAGCTAATACACGGCGACAATCAGCGAGTAAGGCGCCGTGCAACCATGCAATTTAAGGAGGCAACCGGCATGAGAGGCGCCTACCTATCCTATGCCGCCAAGCGCTTCACCCAGGCCATCGTCGTCATCCTGCTGGCTTACGTCTTCACCTTTGTTGTCGTCAGTATTCTGCCCGGCGACCCCATCACCAACGTGCTGCGCGACCCGCAGAATGGTTTCACCGAAGACGAGATAAAAGCAATCGTCGCCGCCCAGGGCCTGGACCAGCCGATCCCGGTCCAGCTCTGGACATCATTGTCCCACTTCGTGACCGGCGATCTCGGCCTGTCGATGCGGTCCAACCGACCCGTCACAACCCTGATCGCCGAGGTTCTCCCCTCGACGCTGATCCTCGCGTCCGCGGCCTTCGTTATCGCGCTGCTGCTGGCGGTGACGATTGGCTATGGCACGCAATTTCTTCCGAAACGATTCGGCCAGGGCCTGCTGCGCGGCTTCCCATCGTTATTCCTGTCGGTGCCCAACTTCGTGATCGGCCTGGTGCTGATCCACATCTTCGGGTTTCAGCTCGGCCTCTTCCGCGTGATTGCGCCGAACAGCTTTTGGGCCACTCTCTTCGCCGCGATCGCGCTTGGGGTGCCCGTCTCCGCGCGGATCGCCGAGGTGCTGATCGCGAACCTCGACAAGGAGTCCGAGCAGGAATACGCCACTGTTGCGCGCGGCCGTGGTCTCGGGCAGATGCGCTTCTTTGCCAAGCACCTGCTCAAGCCGTCTTCGCTCCCCGTCGTCACCTTCATCGCCCTCGCCATCGGGGAACTGCTCGGCGGCTCGCTGATCACCGAGACGGTGTTCGGACGCACCGGTATCGGCAGCCTGGTGCAGCGTTCGGTGAGCACGCAGGATTTGCCTGTCCTGCAGGCGGTCGTCTCGCTCGCGGCAATCGTATTCGTGCCCGTCAATTTAATCGCCGACCTCGTCTACCCGCTGCTCGACCCGCGCGTGAAGCTCATCGGCGGTCACAAGTATCGCCCGACCACCGCTGACGACAGCTCCGCTGCCACGTCCCAAGCGGTGACGTCATGACTCTCGCATCCGTCTCCTCCGCGTCGCGGGTCACGGCGATCAGCCGGCTGACGGGCCTCCGGCTGCCGCCGACCGTCGCGCTCTCCTTCGCGATCATCGCGCTCGTGATCGCCTGGTCGCTGGCGCCGGGCTTGTTCACGAGTCATAGCCCGGTCGTCGGTGTCCCCACTGACAAGCTGCTTGGCCCCAGCGCTGCGCACTTGTTCGGCACCGACCACCTCGGCCGCGACCTCTATACCCGCGTCGTCTATGGCACGGCGTCCTCGGTGACGAGCGCGCTCATCGCCGTCGTCATCGCCGCCGTCGCCGGCGGCTTCATCGGCCTGCTGGCCGGCTTCCTCGGCGGCTGGGTGGACATCGTGCTCGCCCGCCTGGTCGACGTGCTGCTGGCGATCCCGAACTTCCTGCTGGCGGTCATCGTCGTCACCGCAATCGGTTTCGACACGACGAACGCCGCGATCGCGACCGGCGTCTCGGCGGTGGCCGTCTTCGCCCGGGTGATGCGTGCGGAAGTCATCAAGACGCGGCAGGCGACTTTCGTCGAGGCGGCGTTTCTGATGGGCGGCTCACGCTGGCACATCCTGTTGCGGCACGTGCTGCCGAACGCGTCGCGCTCGGTGCTCCCGCTCGCAGTGCTGCAGTTCGGCCTGTCGATCCTGGTGATCGCGAGCCTTGCTTTCCTCGGTTACGGCGATCCCCCGCCCGCCTCCGACTGGGGCCTGCTGATCTCGATCGGCAAGGACTACCTCAAATGGCCGTGGCTGGTGTACGCACCGGCCTTCGTCACGATCGCGACCGTCCTCTCCGTGAACAGGATCAGCCGATGGCTGCGCAAGACAGACTGACCGCCAACACACTCGCGCGCGCCGAGCTTGTCGGGCCCGTGCCGCTGCGCTCGATTCCGCTGCTCCGCGTCGACGGCTTGTCGGTCTCCTACGGGAAGCACGAGGTCGTGACCAATGTGGGGTTCGAACTGGGGCGCGGCGAGAGCCTCGCCCTCATCGGGGAGTCCGGGTCGGGCAAGTCGATGATCGCCCGCGCGGTGCTGCGGCTGCTCCCGAGCGGCGGACACGCAACCGGCCGCGTCGCGTTCGACGGCCAGGAGGTGCTCGGGATATCCGAGCGCGGCTTCCGGCCGCTGCGGGGGCGAGCCATCGGATTCGTCCCGCAGGATCCCGCCAACTCACTCAACCCGGTGCGGACGATCGGTGCCCAGGCCCAGGAGGCGGCCGCGCTACTCGACGAGCCCGACAGGGCGATCCGCAAGCAGCTCATCCTGGAGACGTTCGCCGAGGTCGGGCTCGACAACCCCCAGCGCGTCTACGACTCCTACCCGCACCAGCTGTCCGGCGGCATGCTCCAGCGCGTGCTGATTGGCCTCGCGATCCTTCCAAGGCCGACACTGCTGGTTGCGGACGAGCCGACCTCCGCGCTCGACGTCACGATTCAGAAGCGGATCCTCGACCTGCTCACGCGGCTGCAGCACGACCTCAAGATCAGCCTGCTGCTTATTACTCACGACCTTGCGATCGCCGCCGAGCGAGCGAACGCGCTCGTCGTGCTCAAGGACGGCATCATCCAGGAGGCCGGCCGAACCGCTTCTGTCTTCGCCGCACCGGCGTCGGCCTACGCAAGGAAGCTGCGCGCGGATGTCCCGGCCCTCAACCCCGACCGCTACGCCGCGCTACGCGACACGGGCATCCGAGCCCTCAAGACCGGCGCCGGCACGACACCGAAGATCGAGGTCAGCGCCGTCACCAAGACCTTCACTGTCGATGGCAAGACGCTGACGGCCGTCGACGATTTGTCGTTCACCGTCCCGGCCGGCACCACGCACGCGCTGGTCGGCGAGTCCGGTTCGGGCAAGACCACGGCGGTCCGGCTGCTGCTGGGCCTCGAGCAACCCGACACCGGGACCATCTCGGTCGCAGACGAGCAGATCACCGATCGCTCGCCCGATGAGCTACGTTCGGTGTGGCGCCACCTTCAGCTGGTCTATCAGAGCCCATTCACGTCGCTCGATCCGACCTGGACGGTCGAGCATCTCGTGCGCGAGCCGCTCGACCGGTTCAGAATCGGAACCCGCAAGGAGCGTGACGAGCGGGTTCGCGAGGCGCTGGCCGACGTCGGGCTCGGCGATCACCTGCTCTCCCGCAAGCCGCAAGCCCTGTCAGGCGGGCAGCGCCAGCGCGTCGCCATCGCCCGGTCGCTGGTGCTCAAGCCTGATGTGATCGTGCTCGACGAACCCGCCTCCGCGCTCGACGTCAGCGTCCAGGCTGACATCGTCGAAGTCCTGCTCTCGCTACAGGCCAACCTTGGCCTGACCTATGTGTTCGTCTCTCACGACCTCGCACTGGTGCGCCAACTCGCCCACACCGTCTCCGTGATGCAGCGCGGGCGCATCGTCGAGCACGGGGCTGTCACCGAGATCTTCGACAATCCCCGGCAGCCCTATACGAGGTCCCTGCTGGCGTCGATCCCATCAGGTGTCGCCGGCGCCGCACACCTGCCGCACCCGCGCCTTCGGCAGTTGGTGACTGCGGATTGAGTAACCGCAGCGGGCGCCTGCCCGCTTAATTCTCGTCATCCAGCGCAAGCACGGCAAAGCTCGCGAGCCAGTGCTCACCCATATAATGCTCGGCGATATGGGGAAGGCCCGCGGCCAGATGCTCTCGCGCCGCTTCGTGAGCAATGACGCGCCTTGGATCGCTTGCCGGCAAGGCCTCGCCGACGCGGTATCTCGGGTCGAAACTGCTGAGCGCATCCAGCGGGATGTATTGCAGCTTGCGGCGAAGCGGGCGCCGCTCTGCTTCGGAGATCGCCGACCAGGGCTGGCCAAACAATCTCACCTCGCCATCATCGGGCGCAAGCAAGCCAAGGACGATCTTGGCGCAGGTGGACTTGCCGGAACCGGACTCCCCGACGATGCCGACGACCTCGCCCGCCCTGACATCGAAGCTGATGTCCTGCAAGACAACCGATCTCGTGCGTCCGGCGGTCCTGGGCGCGGTCGCTCCGATTTTATCGCACGTGCCGCGGCTGGCTCGCCACCCGTCGGCTTTCTGGCCCATTTCGGTCAGCGTGAAACGAAGAGCGGAGCAGCTTGCTGCTCCGTAACGCTCAGCAACGCCTGACGATAGATCGCGCTGATGCTCGCGAACGCAGCCCGGATGCCCGTGAGATCCGAGGCAGCAAGGCGGACACCGAGCCCCGCGGCCCCCGGCAGCACGCTTGCCGCGGCGTACAGCCCTGAAATTCCGCTCAGAGCGGTGATCAGCGAGGCCTGAATATCTGCGTGATCATGCGAAGGGGTTAGCACCAGGAACGCCGATCCAAAGGCAAGATATCCGCGAAAGATGCCGGGATCCGGACGGTGCAAACGCGTCCGTTCGATCACCAGCGGCTCGCTGCCTGATCTCCTCAGGCAGAAGGTCGATTCCAGTTCACGAAAGCCGCGGGCTTCGCCGCGGGGATCGTGCATCGTGAAGGCGTCGACGATCAAGGCAGAGCCGTCATTTGCACAATCGAGCTCGACGGACTGGGATAGCGCGGCATCCGGAAACAAGATGCGCGGCTCAAGCAGATATTCCAGACTGGCACCACCAGCAACACAGAGGTTGATCGTCTCCACTGCGCGGGCAGCCGGGTCCGCACGATGCACGGATGTTGCACCTTGATTGGTCAAGCATACGGCCGTGCCGGGATTGAGCACGAGACGCTGTACGAGGCGATCCTCCCCATGAACGGCTCCGCTTCCGGTCTGCACGATCACGCTGAGGCAGTTCGGCCGATCCGGATCGAGATAGAAGCTGCGTGTCAGAACGAACGGCCAGGCGAACAGACGGCGGTCGATGACCGTGCGGTTGGCACGACGGACAAAGCTCAGGTCGAACAACACAGCATCCCTTGTCGCCGCGGGGCTCACGTTCTGAACAGAACCTCGCGTTCGAGAAGGTCGACGATCGCGTCGATCCCCTCGCCGCGGCGGCAGTTGGTGAGCAGCACTGGGCGATCGCCGCGGACGCTCAATGCCTCCCGGCGCATTCGCTCCAGGTCGACGCCGACATGAGGCGCCAGATCGACTTTGTTGATTACAAGGAGGTCGGCCCGGATGACCCCTGGGCCACGCTTACGCGGGATGTCGTCCCCCCCGGCGACATCAATGACGAACATCCAGAAGTCCGTCAGGTCGCGCGAAAAGGTCGAGGCGAGATTGTCGCCGCCGCTTTCGAGCAGAATGAGTTCGACGCCGGGGAAGCGTCGTTCGAGTTCGTCTGCGGCTTCGATATTCAGTGTCGGATCTTCGCGAATGACGGTGTGCGGACAGGCGCCCGCCTCGACCGCCGACACGCGCGCCGGATTGATCAACCCGGAACGCCTGATCCGCTCCGCGTCTTCGGCCGTGACGAGGTCGTTGGTAATGACGGCGATATCGATGCCGCGCTCAAGGAGCGCCGGGATCAGGCGCTCGACCAGCGCCGTCTTGCCCGATCCGACCGGTCCGCCGATCCCGACCCGCGCCGCCGCAATGCGTGGTTCGTCCGAAGCGCCCTTGATTGCGATCCGGCTCATCGGAGCATGTACCGCCTGGCCAGCGGCACCTTCGTCGCGGGCGGACACATCAAAAGCTTGCCATCGGCGCGGACCTCGAACGTCTGGGGATCGACATCCACATGGGGCATGGCGGCATTCCGGACCATGTCGGTCTTCCGCAGCTTCCGCACATTCTTGATCTGGACGGGGGCGCGAGTGAGGCCGAGCTTGCGGCTGACGTCGGCCGCCATGGCGAGCTTTGACATGAAGTTGACACCCAGCCGTTGCGAGGCCGCGCCGAGCGCGCCCCACATCCGCTTCTGAATCATCGGCTCCGACAGACCGAGGCTGCCGTTACCGTCCCCCATGGCGGCCCAGACGACAAAGCCGTTCTTGATGACCATGTAGGGCTTTATGCCAAAGGAAGCGCGCGGCCACAGGACAAGATCGGCCATCTTGCCGGGCTCGATCGAGCCAACCATGTGGTCGATGCCGACCGCGATCGCCGGATTGATGGTGAGCTTGGCAATGTAACGCTTGATGCGCTCATTGTCCGCACGCGCCGTCTTCTCCTCAGGCAGGCGGCCGATGCGATCCTTCATCACGCTGGCAAGCTGCCAGCATTTGGCGACATTCTCGGCGAGACGTCCCATGCCCTGCGTGTCGGTGCCGAATATCGAGATCGCGCCCATGTCGTGAAGAAAATCTTCCGCCGCCATTGACTGGGCACGTACCCGCGCCTCGCCGAACATCACGTCCTCGGGCGCGTTGTAGTTCAGCTGATGGCAGATCATTGTCATCGGCACGCCTTCCTCCATACCGTAGGAAGTATAGGGATTGGTCGGATTCGTGGACGACGGAATGACGTTGTCCCACGACACCACCTTGAGCAAATCCGGGGCATGGCCGCCGCCGGCGCCCTCCACGTGATACATGTGGATGGTGCGGCCTTCGACGGCCGCCATCGTATCTTCGCAGAAGCCGTACTCGTTGATCGAGTCGGTGTGAAGGTGAACAGCGAAATCATTGCGGTCCGCCGCAATGAGGCTCTGGTCAATCACTGCCGGAGCAGCACCAAAATCCTCGTGAATCTTCACGGACATGCCGCCCGCGGCGACCGCTTCCTCGACGGCCTCTGCATTGGACCCGGCACGTCCGAACAGCGCAAAATTGAGGGGTGAAAACTCGATTGCCTGGAGAAAGCGCGCAAAGGTCGAAGCGGCACCGCTGCCGACGTCGAAAACCGGACCCGACCCGTTCCCGACCAGTGTGGTGGTGCCGCCGGAGAGGGCATGGTCGGATTGCTCGGGCGAGATCAGATGGGCGTGCGACTCGATGGCACCAGCGGTGACGATGAAGGGACCACCCGCAATCGGCGCCGTGGTGTGACCTACGACCATATCGGGATGCACATCCGGCATCACGTCGGGATTGCCGGCCTTGCCGATGCCGACGATGCGCCCGTCACGGATGCCGATGTCGGCCTTCACAATGCCGGCGACCGCGTCGACAATTGTGGCATTCTTGATGACCACATCGAGAATCTTATGCGATGCCGTCCGGTAGGCGTTGACGCCCTCGCCATCGCGCAGGTTCTTTCCCGCACCGACCAGCAGCTCATGTCCGTAGGTGGTGTAATCGTGCTCGATCTCGGCAAGCAGACTGGTGTCGGCGAGTCGCACGACATCGCCCTTGGTCGGCCCGTAGAGTTCGCCATAGGCGCGGCGGGAGAGTATGGCCATGTTCAAGCTCCCTGATAGCCGCGCGCGCGGGCCTGCTTGAGCGCATCGTCCCGCGCAGATGGCGCATCCAGCGGACCGTTAACGAGCCCGGCCTGCCCGTGCACGACACGGTCACCCGAAATCGGAACAAGTCGCACGGATTTGGTGACGCCCGGCTCGAAGCGGACGCCGGCACCCGCGGGTCGGTCGACCTTCATGCCCCAGGCCGCGGCACGATCGAAGCGCAAGGCACGATTGACTTCGAAGAAGTGGGTGTGACTGCGTACCTGGATATCGCGATCGCCGGTGTTTATGACATCGATGCTGATAGCAGGCAGTTCGGCGAAGCTTTCAATGTCGCCGCCGCCCGCGATGATCTCGCCGGGTATGATGTCGTCAGTGGCAGGCATGTCGCTGGCGGCGATCGGCTCGAACACCGCCATCACCTTGGTGCCTTCAGCGAACATGCACTCGATGTAGAGCATCGGAATCATCGGCCCGACACCGGGCTCGACATCGTCGGCCGTCAACAACCGGCCCGCCATGTCGCGGATTTCGGCATAGGGCATATTGCGGCGCGCCGCCGTCATCACCTCGTCGGTGATGTAGGCGACCGCCTCCGGGTGACTCAAACGGATCCCCAGCGACCGGTTTCGGCGCGCCAGTTGCGCGGCATTGAAGATCACGAGGCGATCCATCTCGGTCGGCGACAGGTTCATCATGACGAAGTTACCTCTCTCATGTCGTAAACATGCGGACATGTCGAAGCGGCCCGCGCGAGACCGCGATGTCAATGAACGGCGTGAAACTCGCAGGCAGTGCATCGGGCGGTGGCGCCTCCGCGAGCAGCTCCGCCAGCAAGACGCGCGCGGTGGCTTGGCTGCGTTGCGCCTCGATATGGCCGACGATCCCGAGCCGCACAGCAGCGCTCACAAGGCCGGTCACGAGCGTCCAGCCCGAAACCAGTTCCGCTGCGTCGAGGCTGAATTCCGCATCCCGGCTCACAACGGCCTGCGCGACCGGCAGATGGCCCAGCCTCGCATCCGACGAGACCAGGCCGCGATAAGCGACCGACAGCGCTCCATCGAGCTTGACCCATACCCCAAGGAGGGCCCTGCCCGCGCGGCGCGAACCGTCCCGCATTTCGGCCGAAGGTGTTCCCGCCTCGGCAAGGCGGTCGACGCCAGCGATAGCCTCGCAATCCTCCGCGTGAAAAGCCTGACGCAGCAGGATGCGGTCCATGCTTGCCCAACGCCGCGTGAGTTGGTCAGCGATGATCCGATCCAGTTCGCCGCGATCGGCAAGCATGCCGTCGGCGGCGAGACCTTCGAGCCCCCAGGAGAACGCGAAGCCGCCCGCCGGATAGGCGCTGTCGCCGAGTTGCAGCAATGCCAGCGCCTGCGATCTGTCAAACAGCATCGCTTTCAACCACCTCGCCCGCCTCGAGCAGCGGCTTGATCCGCGCCCGGTATGAGTCGAGCGGCCCGTCGAGCAGTACGACAAGGTGATTGCCCTCGAAGCGAACCCGCCAATGCAAATTGCCGGCGTTCCAGCCGAGCTTGAGCGCCGCCGCTTGGTCGAAAGGCTTCAACCGCCAGCATTCCTGCTCGCCGAAGCGGGCAATGATGGCGCGATCGTGCTCCAGAAAGAGCAAGGCCCCATCGACCAGTTCCTCGTCGCGGTCCAGGCTGACCGCGCAGTCGGTTCCGCGATCGGTCGTCAGGCGAAACCGCTTGCGGCCGACGTCGGACGGCGGCACGAACAGCAGTTCAATTCCACCGTGATGCTCGATGTGATGGAGACGACCCGTATAGGCCGCGTCGTCCGATCTCCCAATGATGCCGTGAAGCCTTAGTGACACGATGCTCTCCCGCAATTGACCTGGCGCCCCGCTTACCGGACCATCGCCGACACCTCCTTCGAGGTCACCAGCGTGACCTCGCCATCCAGGATGGGCTTGGCGATCCCGAAGAAGGTCGCGACGACCGCCGAACCGTTGTGGCGATCCATCGCGGCCATGTCGGCAAAGCGTTCGTAGGTCGTGAACACGCAGGGATCGTCCTCGCTCTGCGAGATGAAGAACCCAATCGTTTCCGGCTCGTTGGCTGCGACATGGGCCGCGACGGCGACGAGTCCGTCGCGCATCGTGACCTCATGGCCGGACTTCGCCCTGATGACGGCGGTGATCGTGATCATCAGAATTTCTTCCAATCGCCGTCGGCTTCGAAGGCGCTGGCCGCCTGATAGATGGTCGCCTCGTTGTAGTCCTTCGCGATCAGCATCAGGCCGACCGGCAGACCGTCCGAGAGGCCGCAGGGTATGCTCATCGCCGGATGGCCGGTGACATCGAACGGACTGGTCGTGGCCGTCATCTCGAAAGCGCGCTGGACGATCTCGGAGAGCGGCGCGTCCTTGGCCGGGATCGGCGTGGCGACACAGGGCAAAGTCGGCATCAGCAGCAGATCATAGGAGCCGAACACCGCGTCATAGGCGGCCTTGGCGGCGATCGCGATGTTGCGCGATTTGGCGTAATAGCGGCCGCGATAGTGGCTGACGCCCCACTGCCCGACCAGCATGGTGAGCTTGAGCGTCTCCGACAGGTCGTCGGCACGGGTACGCCAGCTGGAATGGGCGTCGAGCAGGCCGACGTCATAGAGCCCCTTCCAGTTGAAGCCCATGCCGTTGCCGATCATCATCTGGACCAGGAAACCCTCCAGTGTGATCGGGTTCCAGGCGGCGAGCGCATGCAAGTGCTCCGGTATCGAGACCTCCGACACGCTGGCGCCGAGCTTTGCGAACCGTTCCGCACCGGCCTTCACCTTCGCGACGACGCCCTCCTGCATGTTCGCCGTGGCGAAGCCTTCCTTGAGGACCCCGATTTTCAGCTTCTTCACGCCCGCGCTGAGGGTCTCGGTGTATTTCGAAACCTTCGGCGCATATTGGCGCGGATCGAGCCCGTCGGCTCCCGCCAGCACCTCCAGCAGCAACGCGTTGTCGGCGACGTTCGCCGTCATCGGACCGGTGTGGTCGATGGTCGATTCGATCGGCATCACGCCCGTATAGGGCACGAGCCCGTGCGTCGCCTTCATGCCGTAGATGCCGCAATAGGACGCCGGGATGCGGATCGAGCCGCCCTGATCGCCGCCGATCGACATGTCGACCTCGCCGGCCGCAACCAGCGCAGCGCTCCCCGAGGACGAACCGCCGGCCGAATAGCCCATCTTGAGCGGGTTATGAACCGGTGCGGGATGCGACGTGTGGCTGCCGCCCGACAGACAGAAATGCTCGCACACGGCCTTGCCGACGATGGTGCCTCCGGCGTCGAGAATGCGGGTCACGATGGTGGCGTCGGCGGCGGGGATGAAGCCTTCGAGCGTCGTCGAGCCGTTCATCATGGGGACACCGGCCAGGGCGACGTTGTCTTTCAGCACGACGGTGCGGCCCGCGAGCTTGCCGCCCGGCGCGCCCTTGACCTCTGTCTTGATCGCCCAAGCGCCGTATTTGTTGTCCTTCGGCATCGGCTTTGAACCGGGCATACGCGGATATTTGACCGGCGGCAGCGGGTTCGGCAGTTCGTCGATGACATCATAGGCGTCGAACATCCCGCCCATCAGCGACAGATATTCTCCGGCCTCCTCGACCGTCATGTTCATGTGCAGGCTCGCAGCGAGCTCCGCGACGTCTTCGGCAGTCGGGCGTTTGATAGACATGAGTCATCCTTTCTTGTGAGGACAAGCTGGCAGCAACAAAATCAACGATCGCAACGGCCGGCGCAGCCGCGCCGGAATTCGAACCTAGGTTGGGTGCATGGCGGCGTCCCGTGCCAGGAGGCTTTCGCGGTGGAGCTCTTCCGTGATGCGTCCCTTCTGGATATTGAGGACGCGGTCGGACAGCGACGTGATGAATTCGAGATTTTGCTCGACGACGATCAGCGACATGCTCCAGCGCCTCTTCAGCGCGAGCAGGGTCTCGATGATCTCCTCGATGATGGAAGGCTGGATACCCTCGGTCGGCTCATCCAGCAGGATCAGCCGCGGCTTTGTACAAAGGCAGCGCGCCAGTGCCAGCAATTGCTGCTCGCCGCCCGACAGAGCGCCGCCGCGCCGGTCGAGCAGCCGCACCAGGCGCGGAAATTCCTGCAGCACGGCGTCGATGATCGTGCGGTCCTCCTTCGGCGCTGCCGCGAGGCCCATCCGCAGGTTCTCGTGCACACTCAGGTCGGGAAAGATCTCCCTGCCCTGCGGCACAAGCCCGATTCCGAGCCGGGACCGCTCATGCGGCTTGAGATGGGTGATCGTCTTGCCGGCGAAGACGACGGTGCCGCCGGTCGTCGGCAGATGCCCCATCAACGCGCGCAGGGTCGTGGTCTTGCCCATCCCGTTGTGGCCGAGAATGCCAAGATACTCGCCGTCCTGCACCGTCATGTCGACGCCGAACAGGATCGGAATGCGGCCGTAGCCGGAGCGCAGGTCCTTGACCTCGAGAAGCGCAGTCATGCCGCTACCTTCTTGCCGAGATAGACGTCGCGGACACGCTGGTCGGCCAGAACCTTGTCCACGGTGTCTTCGACCAGCACCCGCCCCTGATGAAACACAGTCACCTTCTTGGCGATCTGCTTGATGAATTCCATATCATGTTCGACGACGATGATCGCCCGGCTTCGGTTGATCTCGCGGATGATCGCGGCGGTGTGGAAGGTCTCCTCATCGGTCATGCCGGCAGCCGGTTCATCGAGCAGGATCAATTCCGGTTCCGCCGCCAGCACCATGCCGATCTCGACCCACTGGCGCTGGCCATGCGACAGCGTCGCGACGATGCGGTCGGCATGATCGGTCAGCCGGGTCATCTCGAGCACGGCATCGACCGCAGGCCCCTGAGCACGCGGCGTCGCCTTGCGGCGGACGGCGAGCCAGATGTTCTCGCGGACTGAGAGACCGTTGAAGACATTGGGCACCTGGGTCTTGATCCCGATCCCCATGCGGGCAATCTCGTGCGACAGCTTGCCGGCGATCGGCTGCCCGCGAAACGCAATCGCGCCCGAGGTCGGCACGAGTTGTCCGGTCAGCGTCTTGAAGAAGGTGCTCTTGCCGGCGCCGTTCGGTCCGATCAGGCAGCGCAGTTCCATCTCTTCCAGCGTGAACGTGATGTCGTCATTGGCGACCACCCCGCCAAAGCGCATCGTGAGGTGCTCGGCCTTGAGCAGAGGGACAAGGTCCGCCATGGTCATTCCGCTCCGGCCAAATGCGACGCCGCCGCCGATGGCGGCGCCTGCTCATCTGCAAGCTGTCCGTTCGGTTTCGGAGCGGGCACGAGCCGCATCAGGAGATCGCGCGCCGTCGGCACCAGGCCCGTGGGCAGCAACAGCACAAACACGACCAGCACGGTACCGAGGACAAGGTTCGAATTGAAGGCCTGCTGCGAACCGATATAGGCGACGATGTATTCGATCAGAACGCAGCCGACGATGGGTCCGAGCAAGGTGCCAAGACCGCCCACCGTGATCCAGATAATGATCTCGGCCGACAGCGATAGGCTGAAGATGGTCGGCCCGACAAACGCGCCCCAGTTGACGTAGAGCGCGCCGGCGAGCCCCGCGATCGCACCGCTGAGGATGAAGGTAAGCAGCTTAACCTTACGCGGGTCATAGCCAAGCAACGAGGCACGGACCTCGTTCTCGCGCACGGCCACGACGATGCGCCCGGCCGGGAGCCACAGAACCAGACGCAGCAGCAGGAAGACCCCGAGCAATGCCCCGCCCGTCGTCCACCAGGATTGCTCAGGCGACAGAACCTGGTCCGGATAGAACGGCACGTTGAAAGTCGGCACCGCCGGCATGCCGTTGAAGCCGCCGAGCAACGCCTTGCCGATTCTGTACTCGTCGCCGGAGGTCGAGTTGACGCAATTAAACAGGATCAGGGTGACGGTCAGCGTGATCACGCCGAGATAGACGTCGGAGATGCGGCCGAAGAAGATGAAATAGCCGAGAATCGCAGCGAACAATGACGGAATGACGATGGCAAGCAGGATCGACGGCGTCGAATCCTGGAAGTTGACCGCGGCGATCGCGTAGGCATAGCCGCCGAGGCCAAAAAAGGCCGTCTGGCCGAACGATAAAATGCCGCCATAGCCCCAGATGAAGGCCAAACTGAGCGCAAGCACCGCCATCGCGGCGAACAACGTCAACTGCATCATCGCGAACAGTTCGACCACGCTCGGAATCAGAACGATCGCAACAATCGCGAGAACGACGGCAACCGCCTGGGCCGCGAGGCGAAAGCGGATGGGCATTACAGATTCCCCTTGAAGAAGCGGCCGGAGATGCCTTGCGGCAGCAGACGGATCAGGACAATCGCCGCCGTGAACACCAGGACTTCGCCATAGACCGGCGTCGTGAAATAGGCGCCGATCTGATTGACGGCGCCGAACAGGCTCGCCGCCGACATCGTGCCCGACAGAATGGCGGCGCCGCCGCCGACAACGGTCATGAAGGCCTTCGCGACGTAGGCACCTCCCATGCCTGGCGTGATGCCGGAAACCGGGGCCAGCAAGCCTCCGGCGAGACCCGTGACCGCCGCTCCTACCGCGAACGTGCTCATATAGACCCGCGCGGGATTGACACCCAGCGTGGCCGCCATCGCGGGGTTTTGCATCGTGGCGCGGGCGATCAAGCCAAAGCGGGTGTAGCTCATGACGCCATAGACCAGGGCCATCATCACGATCGCCATGCCGGCCAGGAACAGCGTGTAGTAGCTCGACTGATACGACCCGATCGAGAAGCCGCCGAGCGGCGTCGGCACGCCCTGTTGGGTGTTGCCGTAGATCGTCGTGATGATGCCGATGATCAGGAGGCTCAGCCCCCAGGTCGCCAACATCGAGTCGACGAGACGCCCGTAGAGAAAGCGGATAAGACACCGCTCAATGACGAGCCCGACGAGGCCGACAAAGAGCGGCGCGACGATCAGCATCGCGATCCAGATATTGACGCCGGCATTGGCCGATATGACGGTCGCGTAAGCGCCGAGCATGATGAACTCGCCATGGGCGAGATTGATGATCTTCATCATGCCGAAGATGATCGCCAGTCCAAGGCACAACAGGAACAGCGACGATATTCCGTTCAGGACGTCGAGCGCGACGATTAAGTAGATCGCCATTCTTCAGATTCTTTCAGGCCATCGATGCAGTGGGCCCCGCCCGTAGGCGGGGCCCGGTCCACGTCAGAGACTGATAATGTACTGCTTGGTGTCCGTCGGGTTCTTGACGAGGTCGCACACGCTCGCGGTGTCGGCCGGCTTGACGTCGGAGTAGCTCTCCAGCACCGACCATTTGCGGTCCTTCACTTCCGCGAGGAAGGCGTTGCGGGTGGTGTGATGCGTCGCCTTGTCGAGCGAGACCTTGCCGCTCGGCCCGTCGAACGCGACGGAATCTTCCAGCGCCTCGATCACTTTCATACGGTCGATGCTGGCGGCCTTCTTGACGCCGGCAGCCCAGAGCATGACGCCTTCATAGGTGCAGGCGGCGAGCTCGCTAATGTAGGGCGTGTCGGAATGCGCCTTCTTGATCTTCTCGACGAAGGTCTTGGAGGCCGGCGTAGTGAGCTCCTCGAAGTACCCGTAGGCGCCGAGAATGGAGTCGCTTTCGGCGGCATCGAGCGTGCTTGGCTCGTTGACGAGCCCGAAGGTGGTCGAGGCGATCGGGATCTTGCCCTTCATGCCGGCCGAGGTCCATTGTCGATAGAAGGCGGTGTGGTTGCCGCCGACCAGCGCCGACAGGATGATGTCGGGCTTCGCCGCCTGGATCTTCGAAATGGTCGTGCCGAAGTTGGTGACATCGAGCGGGAAGAAGTCGGTCGACAGCACCTCGCCACCGTTATCCTTGACGTATTTCGTCATCCACTTCGCGGTGATCTGACCGTAATTGTAGTCGGCGGCGATGATGTAAGCCTTCTTGCCGGCCTTCTTCATCGCGCTCGGCACCAGTTTCTCGACGGTCTGCGCGGGCGTCGTGCCGGTGCAGAACGTGTTGCGATCGCAGACGCCGCCTTCGTAGAGCACGTTGTAGAAGTACAGCACCTTGAAACGGTCGAAGGTCGGGCGCACCGCCTCGCGCGAGGCAGACGTGATGCCGCCGTGAACGACGTCGACCTTGTCTTTCACCGCGAGCTGCTGGGCGAACTGCGAATACATCTGGATGTTCGACTGGGTATCGTAATGGATGACCTTCAGCGGCCGGCCGAGAAGTCCACCGCCTGCGTTGATCTCATCCACGGCGAGCTGCAGAGCGTAGACCATCGGCGTGCCGGACGCCGCGATAGGACCCGATTGGTCATGCAGGCTGCCGACGACGATCGGGTTTTCGGCAGCAAGCGCGCCGGAGCGGAAGACCGCAGGCGCCGCCATCAACGTCGTCGTTGCAATGGCCGAGTGCTGTAGGAAGCGACGGCGGGAGAAAGTCATAAGAGTCCCCATTTGTTTTTGATACGGCAAATATTAAAAATACAATAGTTGAAAAAGCAAGCGTTTTATTGCCGCGCCACGATCGAGAAGTCGTAGCCGTCGAGCCGGGCGAGATAGATGGGATGCCTGCTCCCAACCACCGGTCGCGCATTGTCGCCGCGCGCCGTGCGTTGCTGGATCGTCCGCCCGTAGAAGCGGGTCAATTCCAGCGCATCGAGACTGCCAGCTTCCTCGAACAGGGCCGCAAGCGAATAAATGCCTTCGTAGCAAGACTCCCCATAGGCATTGGCCGGCGGCGGATTATCACCAAACGCCGTGTGGTAACGCTCCAGGAATGCCCCATTGTTGCGAGAGCGGATCGAGGCGAAATAGCTCGAAGCCGCATAGAGGTTTTCAGTTTCGTGCGCCTCGAGTCCGTACACGATGGTCTCGTCGATCGCCGTGGAAAATCGCAGAACCCGTGAACTAAGACCCGCCGCGCAGAACGCCCGATTGAAGGCGATGCTGTCCAATCCCAGGAAAAACGGGAGAACGACGTCCGAACGCGTAGCCTTGATCCGGTCCAGGATTTCGCCGAAGTGGTGCAAGCCGACGGGCAGGTATTGCTCTCCCGTCACCGTCCCTCCGAAGCGAGCGATCAACGCGCGGGCAATCCTCAGGGACGAGCGCGGCCATATGTAGTCGTTGCCGCAGAGGAAATAGCGGCGTGCGTGCTTGGACTCCGACAGCCACTGAGTTGCCGGAGCGAGAAGCTCGTCGGCGGTCTCTCCGGTCGTCATGACATCGCGCGCTGAAGAACGTCCTTCAAACTGCGGTGTGTATATGAAGGGGACGCGACCCTGGGCTGCGCTCGCCACGGCGTCCCGCGCAAAACTGGGCAGCATTCCGACAATGCCGTCGACCCCGTCAATATCGATTGCAGCGCGCGCGGCCTGACCTGCGCTCTCGCGCGTTTCACCGGCATTCACAACGCGCAATTCGACCGGGCGACGCAGGATGCCCGACATCCGGTTGATCTCGTCGACGGCCAGGCGTCCGCAGGCTTCGGCCGACGGAGCCCACAGCCCCGCCGCGCCGTTTTGTGGGATCAGCAGACATACCCGAACGCTGCGCAAAAGCGGTCACTCCGTCTTTCGGAGACCACTACTCACGAATCGTGCCAACCTTGATCGGGTCCCGAGGAAGCCAGTTTTGCTGCGGAAGCGATCAATTCTGAGCCGGGCTTGCCCTTCTTTCCGGCGCTGGCCTCTCGGTGCGCCTATTCATTGTGCGGGGGCAAATCGATTTGCTTTCCACCACCGGCATTTTATAGTCGAAAGCAAATGTTGAAATAGCAACTAATTGGCCAGAGGACAAAACGTGGATTTGCCCGACCTGATCCGGGGAGTGAATCATCGGCTTGAGCAGGCGCTGGAAGCGCAGTTGAAGCCAAGGGGCATGTCGCTCCATCACTATCGCCTGCTCGAGACATTGGCCGATCGAAACGGCCAGCCGATGGGTGATCTTGCAAGCCGTCTCCTGATCGACGGTCCGACACTTACAAAGATCGTCAACAGGATGGTCGCATCGGCCGAGGTCTACCGCGGTCCCGATCCACACGACCGACGCAAGGTCCTGATCTTCCTGTCGCGGAGGGGCGCGGCACGCTTCGGCGACATCAGCGAGCTCGGCATCTCTATTCAGCAGGCTATCCTCGGCGGGCTGGGCGCGTCGGAAGCCGCGGCCTTGACGACCCTGCTCTCGAAACTAATGGCCTGCTCCGTCCTCCCGCTATCCTCGCCCGAGTCGCGCACGCGAGATGGTGACGTACGAATGACATAGCGGCCGCTCTCCCGGTCGCGTCGGGCGAGATCCAGCCGCGCTGATCCAGGCTTTGTGGAGTGGGAAAGGCCTGCGATCGCGCGGGTATCGACGGCCCGACGTTGCGAGCGACGACAAGCTGTAAACGGCGATGATTTCTCCGCCCGCCCGAACCGTTAAGTGACTGATTTATATGGTGGGCGCACCAGTGCTCGAACCTGGGACCCGCTGATTAAGCCGAACTTCCCCTCGGGATTTTTGTTAGAGCGTTGAGAGGATTTGAGAAGTTTGGATCGGGCTGATTTTGTAGGCATGTAAATGATGATTTTTGGCTTGCGAATGGCAGGTTTCCGTGATTCGATTCCGGCATGTTCGTCGCCCGCATTCCCAACCGCAACTCACCGCCCGCGATCCTGTTGCGCGAGAGCTATCGCGAGGGCGACAAGATCAAGTCGCGCACGCTGGCCAACCTGTCGCATTGGCCGGATGAGAAGATCGATGCGCTGCGCCGCGTCCTGAAAGGCGAGGAGCTGGTCTCGCCGGCCGAGCAACTGCGGATCGAGCGCTCGCTGCCGCACGGCCACGTGGCCGCGGTGCTCGGCATGGCGCGCCAGCTCGGACTGCATCGCCTTGTCCCGGACAAGCCCAGACGGTTGGCCAGGCTGGCTTTGGCCTTGATCGTGGCACGGGTGATCGAACCGGCCGCCAAGCTGGCCACGGCGCGCCAGCTCAGCGAGGCGACGGCGGCGCATTCGCTGGGCGAACTGCTCGATCTCAGCGCCGTCGACGAGGACGAGCTTTACGAAGCGCTCGACCTGCTCGGCACGGCCCAACCGGGGATCGAGGCGACGCTCGCCAAGCGCCATCTGCATGACGGCTCGCTGGTGCTCTACGATCTCACCTCCAGCTATCTGGAGGGGCGACATTGCGAATTGGCGCGGCATGGTTACAGCCGCGACGGTCGTTCCGACAAGCTGCAGATCGTGTTCGGCTTGCTGTGCGCCGCCGACGGCTGCCCGGTGGCGGTGGAGGTGTTCGAAGGTAACACCGCCGACCCGAGCACGCTGGCCGCGCAAGTCGACAAACTGAAGGCCCGCTTCAAGCTGTCGCGTGTGGTACTGGTCGGCGATCGCGGCATGATCACCAGCGCCCGTATCGAAGCCGATCTGATGCCGGCCGGGCTCGATTGGATCACCGCTCTGCGGGCGCCGGCGATCCGCAAGCTCGCCGAGGACGGCGGCCCGCTGCAATTGTCGCTGTTCGACGATCGCGATATGGCCGAGATCACGTCCCCCGACTTCCCCGGCGAGCGCCTGATCGTGTGCCGCAACCCGGATCTGGCCGACGAGCGTCGGCGCAAGCGCGGCGAGTTGCTGGCGGCGACCGAGAAGGATCTCGCCCGCGTCAAGGCCGCCGTGCAGCGTCAGCGCAACCCCTTGCGCGGCGAGGATGAGATCGGTCTGAAGGTCGGCGCCGTGCTGGGCAAGCGTAAGATGGCCAAGCACTTCCACCTCGCCATCACCGACACTTCGTTCGACTTCAGTCGGATCGAGGATGCCATCGCCAACGAAGCGTCGCTCGACGGCTTCTATGTGCTACGGACCAACGTGCCGGCCGAGAACCTCGACACCGCCGCCACGGTGCGTGCCTACAAGAGCCTGGCCCAGGTCGAACGCGCCTTCCGCACCATCAAGACCGTCGAACTGGAGGTGCGCCCGATCCACCATCGCCTCGCTGGCCGCGTGCGCGCCCACGTCTTCCTCTGCATGCTCGCTTATTACATCGTCTGGCACATGCGCCGCGCGCTGGCCCCGATCCTGTTCGACGATCACGACCGCGAGGCCGCCGACGCCGCGCGCGTCTCGCCCGTCGCCAAGGCCAGAGTCTCGGCCGCGGCCAGAACCAAGGCTAATCGCAAGCACACCCACGATGGCCGGCCCGTGCACAGCTTTCGAACGCTGTTGCAGGATCTCGCCACGCTCACACGCAACATCGTTCGCATCGGTCAGGACGCCCCGGCCGCTATGCTCACAAGTCCAACCCCACTACAACAAGACGTCTTCAATCGGCTCGGCATTCCTATCGCCCCATAATGTAGGCAGACGCGCCGTCACGCCCGCTGGAATTACACGCCAGCTCAAATGCTTACGTCGCTACTCAAGGGGAAGTTCGGATTAAGAGTTCGGAAACAGTCCGATTTGCGCTCCGGAACCGCCGATTGCCGCACCAGCTTAGGGGCAATCCTTCGCGAGGGGCAGATTTCGCATACACCTTGGACCTAGTGGCTCATCACAGTGATTTTGACTCTTTGGCGGTGGCTGGATAGGCGCGGCCGAGTTTGGCGCGGGCCTTGTCGGTTGTGAACATCCATTTGATGCGGGCTCGGGTTTTATTCCGCCGCTTTTGCCATGCTGCGATCTCGTTTCGGAGCCTTTTGGGGTCGTCGATGCGGCGGCCGAGGCACTGGCGCTGGAGCACGCTGATCTCGCACTCGACCATATTGAGCCAACTGGCGTGTTTCGGGGTGAAGTGGAATTCGAGGCGGCGCAGGATGCGACGGGCCTCAGCAGGCGCAAATGCTTGATACAACGCGCCGGCGGTATGGATCGACAGATTGTCCTGCACGAGGCGGATGCAGTCGGCGTCGGGATAATGGACGTCGACGAGTTCGCGCATGCAGTAGGCGTAGTCCACGGCGGCGCGGTGCTCGGTGACCTTGACGTTGCGCCAGCCACGATGCGGGTCGAAGGTAACGAAGAGATTGACGGTGCCGTTGCGGCGGTACTCGTAATCGTAACGCTCGCGCTGTCCCGGCTCGGCTGGAATCGGCTGACGGACCTCGCCGATGAGCTGGACGGGGGTCTCGTCGAAGCAGACCAGCGGCCGGACGGGATCCGGCGCCTCGGCGTAGAGGTCGAGCACGTCCTCCATGCGGGCGACGTATTCGCCGTCGACATAGGGGATGCACCACATGTCCCTGCGCCATGGCTTGAGGTCGTTCTCGGCCAGCCGGCGACGCACGGTCTCGCCCGACAGGCTGTCATGATCGGTGAGCTTGACCATCGTGTCCGCCAGCAGCGTCAGCGTCCAACGTTTGCGGCCGGCGGGCGGCTTGGCGCACGCCGTCGCCACCAGCAGGGCCTCCTCCTTGCCGGTCAATTTGCGCTCTGCGCCCGGACGCGGTTCCTCGCTCAAGGCCCGCTCCAGATTGCCTTCCACGAAGCGGCGCTTGGTCCGGCCGATGCTGGACAGGCTGACCCGGACAGACCGGGCAATCTCCGCGTCGCAACTGCCGGCATCGGCCGCCAGCAAAATCTGCGCCCGCTTGAGCTTGCGGGCAGCATGCTTCCCGCCGCCCAGCATCGCCGTCAGTTCGTCCCGCTCGATTTGGCTCAATTCGACCCGATAACGTACATTCATGCTTCGCCTCCTTGTCGGAGGCCGGGACGAATCCAGCGATGAGTCAAAAATCAGGCACGCACTTCACGGAGAAGCAGGGACACTACCTGGCCTTTATCTACACCTACGCGCACATGTTCGGACGCCCACCCGCCGAAACCGACATGCAGCGCCATTTCCGCGTCAGCCCGCCTTCGGTCCACCAGATGATCGTCACCCTCGAACGAAACGGTTTCATTCGCCGTCAACCTGGCGTCCCCAGAAGCATCGAAATCCTCGTGCCGCCGGAAAGCTTGCCGATCCTCGAATGGCTCGGTATCAAAACGTCAAAATCACTGTGATGAACCACTGCGTGGCGCGAAGCCGTTATGTCGGCGGTACGCTTGCGGCACGGTCGCCGATCACAGGCGAGATCACCGCCCATGTGCACGAGATCGGCGCCGAGGAGACGCAGACCGCAATCGACAAGGCTCATGCCGCCTTCCTCGAATGGCGCCTGGTTCCTGCCCCGAAACGCGGCGAACTCGTCCGGCTTCTTGGCGAAGAACTGCGCGCCAACAAGCAGGCTCTCGGCACGCTCGTTTCGATCGAAGTCGGCAAGATCAAGTCGGAGGGCCTCGGCGAGGTCCAGGAGATGATCGACATCTGCGACTTCGCCTTGGGCCTGTCTCGTCAACTGTATGGCCTGACCATCACAACGGAGCGAAGTGAGCATCGGATGATGGAGACGTGGCATCCGCTCGGCGTCACCGGGATCATCTCGGCATTCAATTTCCCGGTCGCGGTGTGGTCGTGGAATGCGGCGCTGGCCCTGATTTGCGGCAACAGCATCGTCTGGAAGCCGTCCGAGAAAACGCCGCTGACCGCGCTAGCGACCGAAGCGCTGTTCGCGCGCGCCCTCGCACGCTTCAGGCTGGAGGGCGGTCACGCTCCGGACGCGCTTTCAATCGTGCTGATCGGCGGCCGCGCCATCGGCGAAATCCTCGCCGACCATGCCAAGGTGCCTTTGGTTTCAGCGACCGGATCGACGGCCATGGGCCGCGCCGTCGGGCCGCGACTTGCCCGGCGTTTTGCCCGCGCGATCCTGGAGCTCGGCGGCAACAACGCCGCCATCGTCACGCCGACCGCCGACCTCGACCTGACATTGCGTGGTGTCGCGTTCGCGGCCATGGGCACGGCCGGGCAGCGCTGCACGACGCTGCGCCGTCTCTTCGTCCACGAGAGCGTCTACGACACATTTGTTCCGCGTCTGAAGCGGGCCTATCAAAGCGTGACGGTTGGCAATCCGCTCGAGGACGGCAATCTGGTCGGTCCGCTGATCGATGGCACGGCCTATTCGTCCATGCAGAGGGCGCTCGGTGAAGCTCGCGCGGCCAGCGGCTCGGTGCTCGGCGGCGATCGCGTTGTGTTCGAGGGGGCCGATGAGGCCTACTACGTTCGGCCGGCGCTGGTCGAGATCGCCGATCAGACCGGACCGGTCGAGCATGAGACCTTCGCGCCCATCCTCTACGTCATCAAATATCGCGATTTCGACGCGGTGCTCGGCCTGCACAACGCAGTTCCGCAAGGCCTCTCGTCCTCGGTCTTCACCAACGATTTGCGCGAGGCGGAAGCCTTCCTGTCGGCGCGGGGCTCCGATTGCGGCATCGCCAACGTCAATATCGGCCCGTCGGGAGCCGAGATCGGCGGCGCTTTCGGTGGCGAAAAAGAGACCGGCGGCGGGCGCGAGTCGGGCTCGGACGCGTGGAAAGCCTATATGCGGCGCGCCACCAACACCATCAACTACGGCCGGACTTTGCCGCTCGCCCAGGGCGTCAAGTTTGACGTGACCTGAGGGAGAAACACGCATGAACGCTCCCATACTCACGTCGTCGCTGCTTCGGCCGGCGAACCGCCTCTCCGCGATCGGCGTGTCGGAGATTCTGAAGATCAGCGGGCTCGCTGCCGCGATGAAGCGCCAGGGCCAGGACATCATCATCCTGGGCGCCGGCGAACCCGACTTCGATACGCCGGAGTCGATCAAGGATGCCGCCGAGCGCGCCATGCGCGCCGGCGCCACCAAATACACCGCTCTCGACGGCTCGCTCGAGCTCAAGGCCGCCATCCGCGCAAAGTTCAAGCGCGATAACGGGCTCGATTTCGCGCAAGACGAGATCACCGTGTCAGCCGGCGCCAAGCAGGTGCTCTTCAACGCCATGATGGCCACCATCAACCCCGGCGACGAGGTCATCATCCCGACGCCGTTCTGGGTGACTTACGCCGACATCGTCGCGATCGCCGGCGGCACGCCGGTGCTGGTGCCATGTTCCGAGGCCAATGGCTTTCGGCTTCAAGGTGATGCCCTTGAACGCGCCATCACGTCTCGCACGCGATGGCTGATGCTGAACTCGCCGTCCAATCCATCCGGCGCGGCCTATTCGGAAACCGATTATCGGCCGATCCTCGACGTACTTATCAAGCATCCGCATGTCTGGCTGATGGTCGACGACATCTACGAGCATATCATCTACGGCGACTTTCGTTTCGTCACGCCGGCGGCGATCGAACCGGCTCTCCGCAGCCGGACACTGACCGTCAATGGCGTCTCGAAAGCCTACGCGATGACCGGCTGGCGCATCGGCTACGGGGCTGGGCCAAGCCCTCTGATCCGTGCGATGGCTGTCGTCCAGAGCCAATCGACCTCCTGCCCGTCATCGGTCAGCCAGGCTGCGGCCATTGAGGCCCTGAACGGCCCGCAAGATTTCATCCGGGACCGCTGCCGGTCATTTCAACAGCGGCGCGATCTTGTCGTCGGCGCGTTGAACGCGATTGACGGCATCAATTGCCGCATGCCCGACGGCGCTTTCTACACATTTGCGAGTTGCGCCGGCCTGATCGGCAAAATCACGCCGGACGGTCAAACACTGCGTAACGACACCGACTTCGCGGAGTACCTTCTTCGCGCCGTTGGCGTTGCCGTCATCCCTGGATCGGCTTTCGGGCTTGCACCGTATTTCAGGATTTCCTACGCGACATCGGCCGCCGAGCTCGAGGACGCGTGCCAGCGCATCGCTTGCGCAGCTGCGCAGCTTTCGTGAGAGCCTCCACACGCTTGACAATGTCGATTAACAGAGGTCGACAGCTGCTGGCCTCAAACTGGCTGCCGCCTTATGGACGCCGGCAAGTCAGACGCTATCTATGGTCCGTGCACTCGCCATTGCAGAAGGGAATAGGCCGGATCGAACTCAGCGTGATGTTCGAATACACCTTCGACATGGGTTCCAATCGCGACGTTCTGTAGTGGATCGCCCAGCAGGTTACCCACCATCCGGACGCCGTCGGCCTGCGGAATCTCTACAAGTATGGCGAGGTAGGGGCCGTGTTGCGCTAGCGCCACGTGCGAGGGATGCCAGACTCGCTCCCAACTGAATATCCTGCCCCGTGGCTCGACTTCAGTCCACTGGGGATCAAAGGCATGGCAACGATGGCAGATCCACTCCGGCCCAAATTGCCACGTGTTGCAATGACTGCAGCGCTGAACCAGGAGACGGTTTTCGCGTAACCCCGCCCAGTAAGGCGCTGACAAGCCGTCGGGCTCGGCTATCGGGATTGGCAGGCCCGCGGGAAGATAGGTCGGGATTGCCTTGCTGCTCATAGGCTCGCTTCCGAGCCGAGAAGAAGATTGCTGACCGGTGTGACCATCGGACCGCCGATGACCATTGCCACGTCGTTCCTTTGCACCTGACTCGTCGACGTGCCGCGTACCTGGCGCACCGCCTCCAACACGAGCTCGAAGCCGTGCATATAGCATTCAGCCAGGTTGCCGCCGCTGGTGTTGAGCGGAAGCCGTCCAGATGGGGCCGTCAGGTTTTCGACTGTCAGAAAGTCATTGGCTTCCCCCGGCTTGAAGAAGCCATGCTCTGCCAGCGCCATCACCACACCGCCCGTGAAGTTTTCGTAGCATTGAACCACGCCGACATCGGATGGCCCAAGCCCCGCCATCCGGTAAAGGTCGGGCGCGACCGTATCGAAGCTCGCACTGGCATAGAGCGGCGAATTGTGGGGCATAGCCGCTGTGCGATATCCGGAACCGACCGCCGCACCTAGCACGTAGACGGGCTTGTGCCGGAATTCCCCGGCACGCTCCGCAGGTACGAGCACGAGCGCGGCGGCGCCGTCATTTTCCATGCAGCAGTCATAGAGATGAAACGGCTCGGCGATCCAGCGCGACGCATCGTATTTAGCCTCGTCCAGCGGCTTGCCGTGCATAACTGCGCGCGGATTCGCCTGGGCGTGATGGTAGGACGCCAGCGCAATGGCCCGCATTGCATCCTGTCGCACGCCGTGCTCGTGCATGTAGCGGCGCACGCGCATGGCAAAGCGCTGTGGGGGCGCCAGCACGCCATACGGCATCAGGTACGCCTTCTCGCCGGAAATCGTGTCGATACCCGTCGTCTGCCCGAAGCGACCATACTGGCCTTGTGCGAGTGAGCGAAACACGACGACGCAATCCGCCAAGCCCGCGACGATGGACGAGGCCGCATTGGCAACTGCCGCGCAGCAGCCACCACCGCCGCCACCCCATTGCATGGTCGCCGCACGAAGCCTTCGTGTGCCCAGCGCCGCGGCGAGCCGCGACGCATCGCTGCGATCCTCGCTATACGATGCAAAGCCATCGATGTCGCGCGGGTCCAGACCTGCATCCGCGCAAGCCGCCAGAATCGCCTTGAGAGCCAACTTGAACTCCGGATCGGGCGATGCCCCATGGCGAAAATAGTCCGTTTCGCCGATCCCGATCACGGCGACCCGGCCCCTGAGCGTGCGTTCGGCTTGCGCCCGCACCATCACACTTCAACATCCTGCCGCGGAGGTCTTGCCGCATCAGCGCCGAACGCTCCCGCTTCGGCAAGCCGTGCGAGGCGCGCGTCGTCGTAGCCGAGCAGCTCGCGCAGTACATTTTCGGTATGCTGTCCGACCGCGGGTGCCGCAACAGGATCGACGATCGGCGTGCGCGAATAGCGGATCGGCAGGTTGACGTTCGGAACCCAACCCAGCCTATCGTGCGGAATTCGCGTGACAAGGCCACGCTCCCGCGCTTCGGGTGAGCGGATGGCTTCCCCGACGGTCCGCACCTGCCCGCAGGGAACGCCGGCCACCCGCATCCGCGCCTGCCAGTGCGACCAGGGCTTCTGGGCAAACGCATCGCCAAGGATCGCGAACAGCTCCTCGCGCCGCCGGATGCGGTCGGGTCCGGTCGCGTAGATGTCGGCTGAAGCGAGATCGGCGCGATCGATCACCTGCGACACCAGACGCTGAAAAATCTTGTCGTTGCCGCAGTTGATATAGAAGGAACAGTCCTGCGCCTGAAACACGCCTGACGGACATGTATCCGGACTGGTGTTTCCCTGCCGCTGCGGATTTGCGCCGCTGAACAGATGTTGCATTGTGGCATAGCCCGTCATCAGCACGGCATTGTCGAACAGCGAGATCTCGACCGCCTGGCCGTGGCCGCTGCGCTCGCGGGCAACGAGCGCGCCAAGGATCGCGTTGCAGGCCATCATCGCCGTACTGATGTCCATGACCGGCGACAGCGCCCGCACACCTTCGCGATCGGCGTAGCCGTTCATGGACACGAAGCCGCTCTCGACCTGCGCGATCGGGTCGAAACCAAGTCGATCGGAAAATCTCCCCTCGCGTCCATAGGCCGACACGGAGCAATAGATGATCTCGGGCCTAATCTTGCGGCAGGCCTCATAGTCAAGCCCAAACCGCGCCATGACGCCGGTCGAGAAGTTCTCGACGACGACATCCGCGGTCGCGATCAATTCGCGCGCGATCGCGACGCCCTCCGGCGACTTGAGGTCGAGGGCGACGCTCTGCTTGTTGCGATTGGTCCAAACGAAGGGCGCGCCGTGATTGAGCCCGGGATGCACGGGCGGATAGCGACGAAGGTCGTCGCCGCGGCCTGGCGCCTCGATCTTGATGACCTCGGCGCCCATGTCGGCGAGGATCATCGTCGCGAAAGGCCCGGCGATGAAGTGCGAGAAATCGACGACCCGTATCCCCTGGAGGGCTTTCGGCGCCTGGGCCGGGCGTGGCGTATGCTCAGGAAAGTCCGCTTCGATGTTGTCCAACATGCCTATATCCACCGGTTTGCCGCAAGGCGGCCGTGAGATTCGCGTTGGCCGTCGCCAGCTCGGCCACGACGCGTCAGTTGCCTTTCGATTGCTCGCCCGTCGCGCATCCACCCTGATCGATCGGCCGAAATGCCTCCGGGCCACTCAGCACGCCGACGTTTTCCAGAAGGTCCCACTTGCCCTTCGACGCCTTGGGATCCTTCACTTTCAGGATGTACATGTTATGGATGGCGCGGCCGTCTGCCCGTACGACGACGGGTCCAAACAGCTCGTCATCGATCGGCTGCTCCTTCATCTTTCGGATCACCGGCTGTGCGTCGTTGGTCCCCGCAGCCAGCGCCGCATTCAGATAGGCGAGCACCGACGAATAGACTCCCGCGTGAAACGCCGTTGGTGACTGCCCGTGTTGACGCGCGCTGAACTTCGCCGACCAGACTCGGCTGGCATCGTTGAGGTCCCAATAGAACGGCTGCGTGATAATGAGCCCCTGCCCTACGGCGAGGCCGCTCGCCTCGACATCATTCGTCGTGGTCAACAACGCGGCGAAGGTCTTGCCGTTCTGTTTCAGCCCGAACTCAGAGGATTGCTTGATCAGGTTGACGGTGTCGCCGCCGGCGGTCGCGAAAGCGATCACGTCGGCGCCCGAAGCGTCCGCCTGCAGAATGAACGAGGCATAGTCGGCGTTGTTGATGGGCACATTGACCGATCCAAGCACGGTGCCGCCGCCCGTGCCGATCACCGACGTGCCATCGCGCACCATGGACTTGCCAAGCGCATTGTCAGTCGCGATGAAGTACCACTTCTTGCCGCCGTGATGCACGAGGTAGTTTCCGATCGTGTGCGAGGCCGCCCAGGTGTCGAACGTCCACTGGATCGTATTCGGCGAGCAGTACTTGCCGGTAAGGTCGGATGAGGCTGCGCTGGACGCAATCAACGCCGTCTTGCTGCCGCGCACGACCTCGTTGACGGCGAGACCTACCGCCGAGTTCGGCACGTCGGCGACCGCATCAATCTTTTCCTGATCGATCCATCGACGCGCAATTCCGGCCCCGACATCCGCCTTGTTCTGGTGATCCGCCGAAATGATCTCGACCTTGAAATCGGGATGCTGCTGCATGAAGTCCTCAGCCGCCATCTTCGCCGCGGTGACCGAGCCCTCGCCGGCATTGTCAGAATACGGGCCCGAAGCGTCGTTCAGGACGCCGATCTTCATCGTGCGCACCGTATCCGCCAGAGCAGACGAGTAGGCAGTGATGGCGAGGAAGGAAGCTCCGAAAATGTACGCAAGAACCTTCATTATTTTCCACCCTTGACGATGTTATTTGTTCTTTCAGAGATCGAGGACGAGCGTGCGTGATCTGGCGCCTGAGCAGCAGATCATCATGATCTTGTTCGCCGCCTGCTCCTCTTTGCTTAGGAATTGGTCGCGATGGTCAGGTATGCCTTCGAGCACACGCGTTTCGCAGGTGCCGCAGACCCCTTCGGCGCAAGCGTGATTGGCAGTGATTCCCGCATCCAACAGGGCTTCGAGAATGGTCTTGCCTGCGCCGACCTCGATCGTCCGGTTGCTTCGGGCGAGCCTGACCTCGAAACCGCCTTCGATCGCCGGTGTTTCCCTGGCCTTGAAATATTCAACATGCACATGGCCGACGGGACGATCCGCCGTCGCAGCCTCGAATGCTTCGAGCATCGGCAGCGGGCCGCAGCAATAGAGGTGAGCCCGCATCGGCGCAGTTCTGACGAGTGCTGGAAGATCGAACATGCGCCCGGACCGCTCATCGTCAAAGTCGACGTGCACTTTCGGGGGCTCGTTCGATCCAAGCGCATTGAGCTCGTCGAGAAATGCCGCGGCGCGCCGCGTCCTGGCGGCATAGACAAGCTCCCAGGAGCGCCCCAGCGTCTCCAGGCGGCGGACCATCGACAACAGGGGCGTAATCCCGATCCCGCCGGCAATCAGGACCGAGTGCTCGGCCGCCTCGCAAAGCGCAAAATTGTTCCGCGGACGGGACACCGTGACGATGTCGCCCACCCCAAGATTGTCGTGCACGAAGCTCGAGCCGCCCCGGCCGGCGAGATCCTTGTTGACGGCGATGACATAGCGGTGCCGCTCACACTGATCGTTCAGCAGCGAATAGCTGCGGATCATGCCATTCGGCAGATGGAGGTCGATATGGCCGCCGGCTGTGAAAGGGATAAGATCTTCTCCCGCCGGCGACACCAATTCGTACGAATTGATGTTATCGGCCTCATAGCTGATGCGCTTGACCCGGAGCTCGATCAGGCTTTCAGCCATGGCGCAGACCTCCGGATTGACGCCCGCGGAGCGTTGTGGAGGGCTTGATGCGCTCACAGCTCGTACCCGAAATCGGCACCCAGCCTTGCGCGCATGAAGGGTGCGCCAGCATCGACCCAGGAATCCTCCGGCGGCAGCCGCAGCGATACCGCTCGCACCATGAAGACGTCGGGATCGGTCACGCCTTTCGGCTTCGTTCCGTGATCGCGATAGGCACCGAGCGCCTCCAGGATGAAACGCCGTGTCATCGCGATTCCGGTGTCGCTCGAGCAGAGGTTCTCCCTGGTTCGATCGAAGATCGGCGACACGCCGCTTTGGCAGGCGCCATCCTGGACCCAGAGTCCCGGCAGGCCGGAGAACCAGGTCGTTTGCTGCGCCTGATGGTCGAACTGGAAGCCGTTCTGGGGATTGTATTTCGTCCAGTAGCCCGCGTACGGGACCGTCACCGGATGCTGGACGAGCGAATGGCGGCTGGCGTGCCCGCTTTCGCGGCCATTGTGCCCTTCGGCGAATATCTGCCGCGTCTTCGGCAGCAGCGGCTCCGACGGATGATATGAGAACATGATGCAGAGCGTGTTCTCGTCGTCGATCGGCACCCAGGCGTGGCCACTCAAATCCGGGAACGGCGACAACGGCGGAACGAGCGTGTAGAACGGCAGCATGAACTGATTGACGCGCCAGTACAGCGTGTTTGCGTCGTAGTTTCGACGCGCAGCGATGCTCATCCCGAAATCCTGCTTGATGCATTCGAACGTCGGGCGAAGGTCACGCTTCTGGATCCAGGCACTTGTCGTGCCCTGCGAATCCAGTCGACCGTGAAGCAGGGGCGCATGGGCGGAATCGATCTCGCCTTCAACCGCCTGAAGCCAATTGCACTCCTGGACGCGGACCGAGATATGCACCTGCTCCTGCGGGACCAGATTCCACTCGACATTCGGCAACGGCGGAAGGTCGGCCTGATCCGGCCCCATGTAGGCCCAGATCATCCCGTTGCGCTCCTTGCAGGGATAGGCCTTGATCCGCAGACGCTCCTTGAGGCGGCTGCGGGCTGGCTCGGCCGGCATATCTGTCACGGCGCCCGTCACGTCGAACTTCCAGCCGTGATAGACACACCGCAGGCCGCAATCCTCGTTTCTTCCAAAGATCAGCGGCGCACCCCGATGCGGACAAGCCTGATCGACCAGCCCGACACGGCCCTCTGAGTCCCTGAAGGCGACAAGATCCTCTCCCAGCAGCCGGATGCGCTTCGGTTGGCCGTCGTTGACCAGATCCGCCGACGGCAGGAATGGAATCCAGTAGAGACGAAAGAGATCCCCGAGGGGGGTGCCCTTTCCAACCCTCACCAGGCGTTCATTGTCTTCACGCGAGAGCATGAGTTTCCTCCGTTGAATTGCGCACAGTCATGCGCCCTGCTTCGAGGGGCCGCCCAAAAGCGCTGCAACGCGGCATGACAGTCCGAGATCACGTGCAGTCCAAAGCGGATCGGCCGCAGCGAGAGGCTTCCGCGGCACAGGGGGCTCCCTGCCGATCTCCACAAGATTCACGATCATTTCGATCCGGCGCCGCTCCAACTGCTTCAGGGCGTCCTCGATGACGAGGCCTTCCGCGGTGCAGCCCGGCAGCTCTGGATAGGCAAGCCGCACACGCCAGTTGCCGGGCTCGGTTTCAACCGCCTCGGCCTCGAGAAGGTAGGGAATCGACAAGAACTCGCGCAGATTCAAGCAACCCTCCCCTGCGACGACATTTCCTTAACGTCATTCTTAATACGTATACGTACTACTTTGTCGAATGAGTTGCAATAACCAGTGGAGGTTAGTCGGTGATTTCGAACGGACTGCTCGGGCCAATCGTCTGGCGCGGGGTTGAGAGCCGTTGGCCAAGCTGCTAACGGCTAAGCGTGTTTCGAGGCGACAACTCAGGTCAACGACGGCATGTCAGCCGACAAGGCAACGAAAACGACCGCGGCGGATATCGCGCGCAACTGGCGGCTGGAGGGAGGTATCGGATTCCTCCTCCGATTGCTTGATGCCCGCTATGACGTGCTCTACCAAGACCTGACGGGCCAGAGCGATGTCACACCACGACAGTTCGGCGTGCTGATCGCTCTCTATCAAAACGGCCCTCTCACTCCGTCCGCGCTTGCGGAGCGTATCAGCTGCGACCGGAATACGCTGAGCGAGATGCTCAAGAGAATGACGGCCCGGAAGCTGATCTCGAAAAAGAGCAATTCGGAGGACCGCCGATCCATTCGGGTTCAGATCACCGCCAAAGGTGAAGAAACCCTCCTGAACGTTGTTCCAGCCGCAGCCGAGCTGCAGAGCACCATGCTGGCTCCCCTGAGCAAGGACGATCGCGCGCATTTCCTCAAGTGCATGTTGGCGATCGCAAAGACCTCGGCGGCCGAACCTTCTTCCTCAGACGATTGACAAAGGGACGCCATTGTACTCCGGCGGCTCGACTACCGTGCACGATAACGCACCGGAAGACGCTTCACGCCGCCGAGGAAGGAAGTTTCCGTCCAGGCCGGCTTGCCCGCAAGTTCGATCCGGTCGACCCGCCTGACCAATTCACGGAAGAACGCCACAACTTCAGCCTTAGCGAGGTGCCTGCCGATGCAGGCGTGAATACCAAAGCCAAAACCGAGATGACGGTTGGGCGAACGCTCCGGCATGAACTCAAACGGACGATCGAAGGCTTCTTCGTCGCGATTGCCGGACGGATAGCTGATGAAGAGGCTGTCGCCGGCCCTGATCGTCTTGCCACGAATCTCGTAGTCGACCGCCGCCGTCCGGAAGAAATGCTTGACCGGCGATACCCAGCGCACCATTTCCTCCGCAGCATCGGGCAGCAAATCGGGATCGTTCTGGAGGCGCGCCATGCAATCCGGATTCTCGATCAGCGCGAGCAGACCGCCGGCAATCGTCGCGCTCGTTGTGTCGTGGCCGGCGCTGGCGAGCGCAACGTAGTATGAATAGGCCTCAAAATCCTCGATCGGTCGACCGTCGATTTCCGACGTTGCAATAACGGTTGCGACGTCGTCCTGCGGATTTTGCCGCCTCTCCTTTGCGACATCCCTGAAATAGTCGACATAGGCGATCGTCGCGTCGATCAGGTCCGAGCCGTTCTGCATGTCCGGATCGCCACCGCCGAAATAGGCCTGGGTGATCTTCAGCAGGCGTGCCTCGTCGCTACGCGGCAGCCCAAGAATCGTCATCAGGACGCGCAGCGGATAGTAGATCGCAATCTCGTTGTAGAAATCGCATTCGCGGCCAATCGCAAGAAGTCGATCGACGCTCTCCCTTGCCAAGGTCTCCATGCGCTCCGCCAGCGTCCGGATGTGGCGCGGCTGGAACCAGGCATGGGTCAGCTTCTGATACTTGGCGTGGTCCGGATTATCCATCTGCGGCAAGGCCCGCACCAGCATGGGTTTGCCGTTCATGGCTTCCCGTACCTTGCCTTCGAACTCGATGCTCAGCAGCTTCGTCCGCGGCGCGTTAATAAACCGATCGGCCTGGCGTTCGATCTCGATGATGTCGGCGTATTTGGAAATTGTCCAGAATGGACGGCACCCGTCAGGCCGGGTCCAATGGATTGGATCATCACGTCGCAAGCTCGCAAAGACGCGATGCTGGAGGTCGACATTACCGTAAGTCTTGTGATCGGCGATTGCATTGTCCAATGCGATATCGAGCATTTTTACGCCTCCCCGCTATTTATGATTTATGCAGCACTTCCAATCTCTCGCATCATCAGCGGCCACAACGCAGCATCCTCTGGCGCCGTTATGTCCGCTGCCCTCTTCCTTGATTTCGCTAGGTTCCGAACGCTCCCGCTTCTGCAAGGCGGGAGATCGCCTCGCCCGACAGGCCGAGGATCCGCGACAACACCTCATCACGATGAGCACCGACAGCGGGAATGTCGCGCTGCATGGATGTCGGCGCACCGGACATTTTCCAAGGCGCATTTACGCCCATGAATTCGCCGGCTTCGTCCGCGATTGCAGCGAACGCGCCGCGTTGCAGCAGATGCGGATCGCTCAACGTCGCGCCTGGATCGCGATATTCGGCACTGGGAACGCCGGCCTTGTCGAGCGCAGCCATGCACTCGCGCACCGAGTGCCGCTCGGTCCACGTCTCGATGACCTGCATCATCGCAGTCCAGTTCGCACCACGCCCCGGTACGGACTTGAAGCGCGGGTCATTGGCCAATTCGCTCTGCCCCGTCACCTCGCAGAGCGCGGCAAAGTTTCGCGGTGTGATTGGCGCAATCAGGATGTCGCCGTCGAGGGCGCGCACCGGGCCGTAGGCCGCCCGCGGCGAGCTGATCGGGAACTGCGCCTCCTGCAATTCGTAGACCAGCAGGTTCAGCATGCAGTCCATCAAGGCCACATCGATCCGTTGGCCGACCCCCGTTCGCGTGCGCTGGACCATCGCGGTCTGGATCGCCGCGTAGCCGAAGATCCCGCCAAGCACGTCGGCAACGAAGACCGCGCCGGCCGCCGGCCGATCTCGATCGCCGGCATATCGCATCAACGAACGGTCGAAGCCGCTCTCGGCGTGAACGATCATGGCATAGGCCGCGCGCTCCGCGGCGGGGCCCGACTGTCCGTAGCCGGAGATCGAGCAATAGATCAGGCGCGGATTGATCGCGCGCAGCGCCTCGTAGCCGAGGCCAAGACGGTCCATCACACCCGGCCGGAAATTCTCGACCAGAATGTCGGTCTCCTTGACCAATTGATGCACCAGCTTGATTGCGTCAGCACTTTTCAAGTCGAGGGCGAGGCTGCGCTTTCCGGCATTGAGCTGACCGAAATAGGCGCTGTGGCCGTCCCGGAGCGGCGTCCGCAGACGCATGTCATCGCCCTCGGGCGGCTCGATCTTGATTACCTCCGCGCCGACATCGGCGAGCAGCCGTGCACAATAAGGGCCCGCCAGTATGATCGAAAAATCGAGCACGCGCACGCCGGCGAGTGGCGCGGTCGGGGTTTTCTGCTCCTGCATGCGATTTGCTCCTACCTGGACAACCCAAGCGCACGTTGGGCGATGAGGCTGCGCTGGATTTCGTTGGTGCCAATGCTGATGACCCACATCAACGAATGACGCAGGTTCTGCTCAAAGCGGCCGTTGTCGATCGCACCCGGCATTTGTTCGGACAGCGTCGCACGCATGCCGAGGATGTCGAGCGCAACCTCGCCGAAACGTTCCATCAATTCCCCTGAGAAGACCTTGCTCATCGCGCCATATTCCGGTGGCGTCACGCCATCTGCGGCAAGGTCCGCGCACTGCATCATCAAAAGGCGTCCGACTTCGATTTCGGTTGCAAGCGTCACCATCTGGTCGCGGATGATCGGATCATCGCCCAGCGTCGACCGGTCGGCGTCCTTTTCCACGACATGCCGACGCAGTTGCTCAAAGGCATGGGCGACCTTCAAGACGATGCCTCCGCCGACCAGACCGCGCTCGAAAGCGAGCGCACCCGTCAACACCTTCCAGCCGCCATTGACCTCGCCGACGATGTTCTCCAAGGGGATGCGGACGTTGTCATAGAAGACGTTGGCGAAGGAGCCGTCGTACATCGTGGTCGCCGGCCGGATCGTGATCCCCTCAGCATTCATCGGTACGATGAACATGCTGATGCCGGCATGTGGCGGCTTCGCATCCTTGTCTGTTCGCGCCGCGAGGAACATGTATTTGCCCCACCACGTCGTGGTCCAGATCTTTTGGCCGTTGATCACCCAGTGATCACCTTCACGCACCGCGCTGGTGCGCAACGCCGCGAGGTCGGAACCCGCTTGCGGTTCGCTGTACCCCATGCCGTGCATGGCTTCGCCACAAAGGATTTCGGGCAGATAGCTCTGTTGCTGTTCGGGCGAGCCAAACATCATCAGCGCATTGGCCTGGATCGCCGCGCCGATGCGCGGCGCCTCGCCGCGCTCCATCGTCTCCATGAAGGCGATCTGTTCGAGCGGCGAACGTGCCTGACCGCCGAACTCCTTGGGCCAGCCGAGGCCGATCCAGCCGGACTTGCCAATATCGCGCGCGAAATCGGCATCGAACTCCCGCTTGGAGAACGGCTTGCGATCGAACTCGGCTTTCCGGTCGCCGGACCAGTTCTTCTTGAGCCATCCCCTCACCTGTTCGCGTAGCGCGTTGCCGGCGGGACCGAGATCGTGCTCGGGCAAGCCCGAGCTATCCGGACCCAGCAAGGACGAAGCCAGTGACCGCTTCGCTTGCAGCGATCCGCCCAGCGCCATCGTGTCCATATGCACTCGCTTGAAGTGGAGGGGCGCCTCATGTTCGTCGGCATAGCCGATCGCTCCGAACGTGTGGTGAGTCTCGAGCGAAACCCGCCGCAAGGCATCGCTCGCAAATACGACGGCGCAGTTGGCGAAGTAACGCCAATTGCCATCCTCCAGATCATGCAGCTTCGCCGCATGATCGACGAGCAGGCGCACGCCTTCGAGGGCGATGAGGCCGTTCGCGAGCTTGTGCTGGATCGCCTGGAACTTTCCGATCGGCTGGCCGAACTGGTGACGCTCTCTGGCGTAGTCCGTCACCAGTTCGAAAGCACGCCGGGCGGCGCCCTGCGCCCGCGCCGTCAGCGCCAGCTTTCCCCTGAGCAGGAGATCGTCGAGGACGCCGTCGTCAAGGGCGATGAGGGCGACCGGCGCTGAATTCAGCCGGACCTCATAAAAACCCCAGGCGCCCATGGCACGGGTCGGGACGACCTCGGCGCCTGTCGCATCCAGCGCGACAAGCCCCAGGACTGTCCGGTCGATTGCTACGAGCAGATGCGTACAACTCCCCGCCGCCTCCACAAAACGAAGCAATCCGCTCGCACGGTCATCCCTGACCCGGATCGAGCCGGTGCCTCGATCAGGGTCGAGCGCCCCAAATGAGAACGCGATCCGGGCCGAGCCCGCGTGCAGCCCTTTGAGAGGATCAACTGCCGCCTCGGATTGCGAGGTGAAGAGTGAGAAATTGGCAAGCGCGGCGGACCACATCGGGGCCGGGCAGGCAGCGCGGCCGAGCTCTGCGAGCACAACCGCAACCTCGCGAAGCCCGCCTTCGTCAGGACTGCAGCCGAGAGTGGCGACGCCCTGTCCGACGAGCTTGCTCCATATCGTTGCAACATCCTGTGGAGACGGTCCACGCCTGACGCAATCGGCGGTCCACTGCTCGCCGAGAAACCCGCGCAGGGAATCCCGGAGCATCTCCCTGATGTCGTCGCTTGGGAGCTCTGTCGCGTGCATGGGCGGAACTAGCGCTGGCCGAATTTGGGCTTGCGCTTCGCCTTGAACGACATCGTCGCCTCCTTGTGGTCGGCGGTCTCGAATGTCACCTGTTCGAGCGCCATCGAGGCCTCGAGCAGCATGTTCACCCGATCCTTGAGGATCTGGTTGATCGACAGCTTGGTCCAGCGAATGGCCCAGGTCGGACCATTCGCGAGCTCGATTGCGATCTCACGGGCTTTCGCCAGAACCTCCGCGCGCGGCGTGATATGATTGACCAGGCCGATCCGCTCAGCCTCCTTGCCCTTCAACAGCGTCCCGCGAATGAGGAACTCCTTGGCCTTGTTGACGCCGACAAGCAGCGGCCAGATCACCGTCCCACCGTCGCCTGCAACCAGGCCCACGCGCGACACATGCGTGTCGCCGATGCGAGCGTCTTCGGCCATCACCGTGATGTCGCACAGCAATGCATGGGTCGCCGCAAGACCGATGGCATCACCGTTGATCGCCGCGATGATAGGCTTGTCGAGCTCGAGCTGGCGGGTGACGCCGCGCCGGCTGATCATGGGATCGTGCACCTCCCCCTCTTCGAGGACATCGCCGCCCGGCCGCTCGGACATTGCCTTGACGTCACCGCCGACGCTGAAGAATTCGCCGGCGCCCGTCAGGACGACGACGTTGACGGCGTGATCATCAGCCAGATCGTCCCAGATGGTGCGGAGTTCGCGGATCAGCTTCTGATTGATCGCATTGCGCGCCTGCGGTCGGTTCAAGGTCACGGTCGCGACCTTATCGGCGACATCGACGGTCAGGCATTCATACTTGGCATATTGAGACACAGCTTCCTCCGTTCATATTATTATTGATGTAAGACTTTAGTGTCGCGGGTCGCACACCGCTCACCGCCTCATGCCGGGCTGCATCTCCGCGAGCGCGACTTGAAGCGACATCGCGCCGGGATCCTGCTCCAGCATGCGTTGCACGGCCTCCAGGTGACTGCGCATCAAGCGCGTTGCGGACGAGGCATTTCGTTCGCGAAGCGCCGTTAAGAACTTCCGGCGCCGTTCGGACAGCCCCGCCATCGCAACACCGCTCGACGCCACCTTGGCATAGACGAAGCGCATGTGGATCTCGGTGACGGAATCCATGATCATGGCGATCACCTTGTTTCCGGTCGCTGCAGCGAGAATCTTGTAAAACTCCCGCGAACATTCCACTCGGTCCAACAACCGGCCTTCCGCTGTCGCGATATCCGTACGCTCGATATTGGCCTCCAGCGCGGCGAAATCGGCCTGCCGCGCGTTCGCGCATGCCAAACCCACGACAAGATCCAGAACGTGGATCCGCGCCTCGGATAACTCGCGCACCGAGATCGTGCCGAGGCTCAGCATGTCCTGCATCACCACGTTCATGCGGCTGGTGTCGCCCGCCTGAACGAAAGCGCCGCCCTTGACGCCCTTTTGCAGCCGGAGCACCCCGGCCATCTCGAGACTGCGCAGCGCCTCTCTCAGGACATTGCGGCTGACGCCAAGCTGCTGGGCGAGATCCCGCTCGGGCGGCAATTTGTCGCCCGGCTTGAGGACACCGAGCGCCAACTGCCCGCGAATTCGCGCGCAGATTTCCTCAAAGGCGCGTCGGGTGTGAATCGGCCGAAACGTCGGCGGAGGCGGCGTGCCGGCCGCGCGGTGGTCGGCGACCCGATCCCGCCGCTTGGACGATGGCGACCGGGGACTGACGGCGGTATGCGGGCTTGACTTGCGCGACATGGGATGAATTATTAAATGGATCACCCATTCAATGGAAGCCTTTTTTTGGGCGTCCCAACGAAAATATGGCGAGGTCGTCGATGAATTTCACCGAGGAGCAGGTCGCGTTCCGCGACAACGTCCGGAAGATGGCCGCCAAGCACGTGGCGCCGATCGCAGCCGAGATCGACGAGACCGATCGTTTCCCGCTCGAGATCGTGAAGCTGTTCGGCGAGATGGGGCTGATGCAGCTCTGGGTCCCCGAGCAATATGGCGGGCCGAACGGCAATCTGACCCTGGCGTGCATTGCGCGCGAGGAGATCGCAAAGATATCGCCGGCCTGCGCTTCGATCGCCTGCCTCAACACCATGTTCATCATGCCCCTCCTCCATTTCGGTTCGGAGGAGCAACGAAAGAAGTTCCTGCCGATCATCGCCAAGGGCGGCGTCGTGACCGCGATCGCGATCTCGGAGCCCCAGGCCGGCTCCGACGTCACCGCCATCAACACCCGCGCCAAGAAGGACGGCGACTGCTACGTCCTCAACGGCCGCAAACAATGGTGCAGCTATGGTGTCGTCGCGGATTTCATCGTTGTGATGGCGAGGACGAGCGACAGTTCCGGCGCGGACGGCATCAGCGCCTTTATCGTCGAGCCGAAGACCATGCCGGGGATCACCTTCGGACGGCACGAACGCAAGATGGGCTTTCGTGGCGCACCGAATACGCCGATCTTCTTCGACAACGTCCGGGTGCCAGTCGAAAATCTCGTCGGAGAGGAAGGCAAGGGTTTTCGCGCCTCGATGCGCGCCCTCGACCTCAACCGTCCCACCATCGGCGCCCAGTCCGTCGGACTGGCCCAGGGCGCGCTCGATGTCTGCGTTGCCTATGCGAAGGAGCGCAAGCAGTTCAAGAAGCCGATCTCCGAGTTTCAGGGCGTGCAGTTCATGCTGGCGGACATGGCCATGCAGATCGAAGCCGCGCGCGCGCTCGTCTATGAGTGCGCCCGCGCCGGCGACGCCGGCGACTGGAAGCGTCTGAACGTCCTTGCCAGCATGGCCAAATGCGTCGGCAGTGACATGGCGATGAAGGTGACCACCGATGCCGTGCAGATATTCGGCGGCTACGGCTACACGATGGACTATCCGGTCGAGCGTATGATGCGCGATGCCAAATTGACCCAGATTTTTGAGGGCACCAACCAGATCCAACGCATGGTCATTGCCCGCGAACTTCTACGATAAGAGCCAAAACAATAAGCAATATTGGGAGGAAGCTTTGCATAACAGCATTCGTCAGACTCTGGGCATGCTTGCAGCATCAGCAGCGCTCGCTTCGGCGCCGGTCCATGCGCAAAAGGCCTATGGTCCGGGAGCCAGCGACACGGAAATCAAGCTCGGGCAATCAACCCCGCTCAGCGGCCCGGCGTCAGCCTTTGGTGCCGGCGCAGGACGCGCCGTCGTCGGTTATTTCGAGATGATCAACGAACAAGGCGGCATCAACGGGCGCAAGATCAATTTCACGCAGCTTGACAATGCCTACAGCGCGCCGAAGGCGGTGGAGCAGTCGCGCAAGCTCGTGGAGGATATCGGCATCCTCGCCGAGGTCGGCACTATCGGCACGGTTCCGAACGTCGCCATCCAGAAATATCTGAACTCGAAGCAGGTCCCGCAGCTCTTCATCACTGCCGGTGGACGTCGCTTCAACGATCCGAAGACTTTCCCGTGGACGGTGCCGCTCTATCCCGACTTTGAGACCGAAGGCCGCGCCATCGCAAAATACATCCTGAATGCCAGACCGGACGCGAAGATTGGCGTCCTGTTCCAGAATGATGATTACGGGCGGGACTATGTCAAAGGATTGCGCGCCGGCCTTGGGCCCAAAGCATCCCAGATCGTCGCCGAGGTCTCCTATGAGCTGGCCGACCCGACAATCGACTCCCAGATCGTTCAGCTCAAGGCGGCGGGTGTCGATACGCTGATCGAACAGTCCTCAGCAAAGGCCGCGGCTCAGTCCATTCGCAAGGTGCATGAGCTCAACTGGAACCCGCTCCATGTCATCGGCGGCTCGACGGCATCGGTTGAAACCGTCTTGAAGCCCGCCGGCCTTGATGCGTCAAAGGGATTGATCACCACTCAATTCCTCAAACAGCCGGGCGACCCCGCCTGGGCAGACGATGAGGAAATGAAAACCTACAAGGCATTCCTGAAGAAGTACGCACCATCGGCCAATCCGGACGACTATTCAGTGCTGGTGGCCTACATGAACGTGAACGCCCTCACCGCCGTATTGAAGAAATGCGGGGACGAACTGACTAGAGACAATCTCATCCGTCAGGCGACCTCGCTTCATGGCACGCGGATGCCTCTGATGCTTCCCGGCGTCTCGATCAGCACGGCACCCGGCGACTACACGCCATTCAAGATCCTCCGGATCGCCAAGTTTGATGGAACAAGCTGGGCCCTCTCTGGCGATCCCGTCTCGGCAGAATAGATCAGCATCTCTCGACGGCGGTGGCCGGCGTCAGGCGTCCGCCATCGCACCAACCGCCTGAAGTGCGTCGATCTCATCCCGCGGAATGCCCCAATCCTTGAGCACCTCCCGGCTGTCGCACCCCGGCGCCGGTGGCGGTCGGCGAAGGTCGGAGCGGGTGCGGGAGAAGCGCGGCGCCGGGCTTGGGTGACGCAATCCGTCGAAGGCAGCATAAACGTCTCGCGCTTCCATCTGCGGATGCGTCGGCGCCTCGTCGATTGTGAGGACAGGTGCAAGACAGGCGTCGCGTCCCATAGCGAGGGCGACCCATTCATCACGCGTTCGTCCGGCAAATATCTTCGCGAAGCGTTCACGCATCTGCGGCCATGCCGCCCGATCGTTCTGGGCTAAAAGCGCCTCCCCGCTGAGACCCATCACCTTCAGCAGGTTGGCGTAGAAATGCGGCTCGATCGCGCCCACCGCGATGAACTTGCCATCGCTGGTCGCGTAGCTTCGATAGAAGGGCGCGCCACCATCGACGATGTTATCCGCGCGCCGCTCGGTCCAGCTTCCCTGCTGACGGAAGGCCTGAAAGGCCGACATCAGATGCGTCACGCCGTCGATCATCGCGACATCGACCGTCTGTCCTTTCCCGGATCGCCGCGCCTCCATGGCGGCTGAAAGCAGTCCCACCGTCAAGTAGAGCGCACCACCGCCAAGGTCCGCGACGAGATTGAGCGGAGGCTGCGGCGGCCGGTCGGCGTCGCCCAGACAATGCAGCGCACCGGTCAACGCAAGATAGTTGATGTCGTGCCCCGCCTCCTGCGACAACGGTCCCTCCTGCCCCCACCCCGTCATGCGCGCATAGACCAGACGCGGATTGGCGGCGTGGCAGGGTTCGGGTCCAAGCCCGAGCCGTTCCATGACCGAAGGACGGAAACCTTCAATCAGCGCGTCCGCCTGCGCCACGAGTTTCAACACCGTCGAGATCGCTTGCGGCTGCTTGAGATCGAGTGCAACCGAACGCTTGTTGCGATTGTAGAAGTCGAACCGCGCGGGCAGTTCCGGTTCGACGCCCGGCTTCGCGATACGGTCGATGCGCACCACGTCGGCGCCGAGATCACCGAGCAGCGCGCCCGCAAAAGGCGCCGGGCCAATGCCGCCCATTTCGACAATACGAAATCCATCCAGGGGGCCGGTCAAGACGAACTCTCCTCTTCTCGGAAATCGGTGGGCTTGCGACTTACGACGATCGAACCCCGGTACCCCTGCCGATCGTCCTCAACGGTGAAAGCGCACGATGTCATCAATCTTTGCCCGGTCGACCCGTGCCGCATTGGCCTTGACGTCGCCGTCCTCATACCCAAACGAAATGCCGAACAGCAGCTTGTAGTTGCCGGAAACTTCGAGTTGTTCGCGAACGATGTCCGGAAACAGTCCGAGTGCGCCTTGCGCGCAAGAGGAGATTCCACGCGCGGTGAGCGCCAGCATGATGGTTTGCGCATACATGCCGATGTCGGTCGCCTCGCGCGTATCGAAAGGCTCCGGCATGAAGATGAAGACGGCGTGCGGAGCATCGAAGAACGCGTGGTTGCGGATATACGCGAGCTTGCGTCCAGCCGCGTCGCTCCGCGCAACCCCCATGGCCCCATAAAGGGCCTGCGCCGCGCCGACCTGGCGTTCGCGATAGATCCCGGTGAACTTGCCGTCGGCTGGCCAGTCCGGCCTGATCGGATCGTCGCGCATCCCCGCCGCAACGAGCGCCTCACGGAGCCGCTTGAGCCTGTCTCCGGATACGACATGCGGGTTCCAAGGCTGCACGTTGCAGTTGGACGGCGCGAACTGCGCGAGCGCGAAAACCTCGCGCAGCGTCGCTTCCGGAACCTCGCGCGGCAGGAAGCCGCGCACGGACCGCCGCAGGCGGATCGCCTCGTCGACATTCATCATGGGCTCCGCGATGCTCATGGCGCGCTCTCGATCAATGCCATTCCGCGCGTTGCGTAAGCACGCGCGAGCCGTCGGCCCACATTTGCGGCGTCGGGCAGCACGTTGTTGCCGAGATCGCCACGCGCCGCCACGCCGGCGCTTCCGACGGCGCCGCGGAACATCGCAAAGACCTGGTGGAACACCGTCAGCCGCTCGGTCGCGCCTGCGCATTCATAGTAGCGATCGAGATGATCCTGCTCGCTCGGGATTCCCATGTCGTCGAGCGGCAGGCCAAGCAGACCTCCGTTCTCGTCCGGTGCCATGCGCCAGGCCTGGCTGTTGAACGCGAGGTCGACAAGAGGATGGCCCAGTGTCGACAATTCCCAGTCGAGCACACCGACCACGCGCGGCTCGGTCGGATGGAACACCAGATTCGCCATCCGAAAATCGCCATGACAAAGTGCAAGACTCTCGCTCATGGGGACGCGTTCGGCCAGCCAGCGCACCATCCTGTCGAGCGCCGGATTGTCATCGTCGCCCCGGCGATACTCGCCCCACAGCTTGGACCAGCGATTGAGCTGCCGGGCAAAGTAGTTTCCTGGCTTGCCGAAGTCGCCGAGGCCAACCGCCTTGTAATCGAGCTTGTGGATCGCGGCGAGCGTCGTGCACATCGAGCGATAGCACGCGGTGCGCTCCTCGCGCGCAAAACCCGGCAAGGCGTAGTCGTAGACGATACGACCCTCCAGCCATTCCATGAGATAGAACGGCGTGCCAAGGACCTCCCGATCCGCGCAATAACGGTAAGGTCTTGGCGTCGGGACGTCGCTTCCCTCAAGGGCCGTGAGCACCCGATATTCGCGGTCGATCGCGTGAGCCGACGGCATCAGCACGTTGTTCGGCTGCTTGCGCAGCACCGCACGCCAACCGCCCCGCGTCACAAAGTAGGTCGGGTTCGACATTCCACCGCTGGTGCGCGTGACCCGCGTCTCCGCGGACCCGCCCAGCCATTCCTTCAGATATGCGTCGAGCCGACGAAGGTCGAAATCCATATTGCCATCGCCCGCCTGCCGGTTCATCGCGCTCAGCTCGCGCTCTTGCCGCTGAAGCCGAACAGATATTGCGCCACGCGCCGCATCTGCACCTCCTCGGTTCCTTCGGTGATACGGTAACGACGGTGATGGCGGTAGATGTGCTCAAAGGGCAATGCACGGCTGTAGCCCATGCCGCCATGCACCTGCATCGCGCGATCCGCCGCCTCGCAGCACAGCCGGTTCGCGCGGAAATTGCAGATCGACACCATGTCGCTGATCGACAGCGGGTTCTGGCGATCCATCTGCCAGGCGGTCCGGAAGATGAAATTCCGCACCATCTGGTATTCCGCCCAGAGCTCGACCAGCGGAAACTGCACGGCCTGCTTCTTGGCGAGAGGTTCGCCGAAGGCGACGCGCGATTTCGCGTATTTGACCGTCTCCTGGATGCAATAGCGCGCAGCGCCTGCGCTCGCCGCTGCCTGCCGGATACGGTTCTCGTGCACAAACCGCTGCGCGACGACGAGCCCCTCACCTTCCCTGTGCAGGATTGCACTATCGGGCACGCGCACGTTGAGCAGCTCCGTCTCTGCATGATCGCTGGGCATGTTGAAGGTCCAGTGATTGTAGAGAACGTTATGGCCTGGCGTATCGGTCGGCACGATGAAGGCCGTGATACCCTTGGCTTCGCCCGGCTTACCCGACGTGCGGGCGAACACCAGATTGGCGTGCGCGCGGGCGACCTGGCTGTTCCAGCGCTTGCGGCCGTTGATGACCCAATGATTGCCGTCGCGCACGCCCGCGGTCTCGAGCCAGGTGGCGTCGCTTCCGTGCCCCGGCTCGGTCAGGCCGAACGAAAGGTGTTTCCTGCCGGAGATGATTCCCTCGATATAGGTCTTCTGCTCCTCCGTGCCGTAGTCGGCGAGCGCCGGGATGATCGGAAAGTTGCCGACGATCGAGGACTCGTCCTGGAGGTCGTTATGCAGACCAAGGCCCTTGGCGGCGAGGTGCTCACGGATCGCGGCAATGGCAAGATTCGACGCGCCTTGGCCACCACAGGATTTCGGCAGACCGTAGCGCAGGTGCCCGGCCTTGTCGGCGAGGCGCTCCATCTCGGTGATCAGGGCGCGCCATTCGTCTCGGGGGCGGCCGTCATTGTCCCAATCGGTACGGGCGTTCTCGCGACGGTGATCGAAGAACTGCTTATGGTCGCGCTCGAGCGGTTTGATCTCCGCCTCGATGAACGCGTCGAGTTCTGCGAGCTTATCGGTGATGTCCTTGGGCAGTTCGAAATCCACGGCGCTTCTCCTGTTCTTATTGTCCTGAGCAACAGCGTTGCTAGAGCGCGATCCGACCGTAGGGATGGGTGCTGCTGACGCCACCGTCGACGGAGAGCAGTTGGCCATCGACATAAGACGAGTCGTCGCCGGCAAGGAATGCCGCCGCAGCCGCGATCTCCTCGGCGCGCCCCGGGCGCTTCAGCGGCGTCACATGCCCGAGCTTGGATTCGACGCCGCGGGCACGTGCGTCCTCGAACACCTTGCGGGTCAATTGCGTCTCGACGAGCCCCGGCAGCACAGCATTGACGCGCACACCGGTCCCGGCAAAGGCGTTGGCCGCCGTCTGCGCCAGATTGTTCACGGCCGCCTTGCTTGCGCTGTAGGAGATCGCGCCGGCGTTGGCGCGCAGTGATGCGGCCGACGAGGTCAGGATGATAGAGCCGTAACCCTGCGCCGTCATGTGACGGCCGGCATATTTGATGGCGAGGAAACAACTGATCGTGTTGATGCGGTAGACCTCGGACCATTCTTCTACCGTTTGTTCCAGCAACGGCGTGTTGGTCCCGGTGACGCCGATATTGGCGAAGAAGATCTCCATCCCCCCGAACTCCGAGACGCAGCGCGACACGATCGCCGCTACGTTCTCTTCGATCGAGGCGTCCGTGATCAGGGCAGACGCGACTCCGCCCTCGCCCCGGATTGCCGCGGCGGTTTCCTCGGCATTGCCGGCGCGGCCGACCACCAGGACGGCCGCGCCCTCGCGCGCGAAACGAATGGCGCTGGCGCGACCGATTCCGCTTCCACCGCCGGTGACGACCGCGCGCTTGCCCTCGAGCCGGTTCATGCGCGTTCTCCTATCTGGCAGGAATAGTCCAACCGCCGTCGGCCGTGATGACCGCGCCCTGGATGTAGCTGGCGTCGTCGCTTGCGAGGAACGCCGCAAGCGCGGCAATCTCTTCCGGTGCGCCGAAGCGCCCCGCCGGCATCTCGGCCTGCCGCGCCGCAATCGTCACTTCATCGAATTGTGCGATCGAGGCCGGTGTTCCGATCATGCCCGGCGCGATCACGTTGACGCGGATCTTCTTCGCGCTGAGTTCGATCGCGGACGCCCGCGAGAGCCCGACGACGCCGGCCTTGAGCGCGGAATAGGCAATCGAGTCCTTGGCCGGGTGAAACGCCGACACCGAGCTGAGATTCACGATCGATCCGCCGCCGCGCCGCTCCATCTGCGGAGCAACGGCCTGCGTGGTCCAAATCAAGCCATGCACGCCGACCGCGAACATCCGCTCGACCGTCTCGACCTCGATCCGCGGCAGCGGCTCAAAGCGCGCCCATACGGCATTGTTGACGAGGACGGCCACGGGTGCGCTGAATTCACGCTCGACGCGCTCGAAGAGCGCGTGAACGTCATCGCGCCTGCCGACATCGACCTCGTAGCCCCTCGCCTCGAACCCCATGTCCTTCAGCCGGCTGACCGCGGGCTCGAGCCGTCGCGCGCTGACATCGACGCAGGCAAGGCGCCCGCCCTCCTGGCCGAAGCGCTCCGCAATCGAAAGACCGATCCCGCGCGCCGCGCCGGTGACGACGCAGACCCGATCCTTGAGACGGGGGGTCATGCGCTGGCCTTGTGTGGCGGTTCGGCGAATGCCTTGGCGATCTCGCGGAGCTGATATTTTTGCACCTTGCCGGCCGGTGTTTTGGGCAGATCAGCGACGATTTCAATGCGTTCCGGCCAGTATTGCTTGGCGACCTTGTGCTCGGCCAGGTGGGACTGCACGTCCGCCAGATCGAGCGTCTGACCGGGACGCAGCATGATGAAGGCACAGGCCCGCTCTCCCAGCCGTGGATCCGGATATCCGACGATTGCGACGGAAAGCACGGCCGGGTGCTTAAACAGCAGATTCTCGATGTCGAAGACGGGAACGTTCTCTCCGCCGCGGATGATGATGTCCTTGATGCGGCCGTCGATCCGGATGTAGCCCTCGTCGTCCATGTAGGCCATATCGCCGGTATCGAACCACCCGTCGGCGTCAAACGGCTCCATGTCCGCCCGCTTGTAGTAGCCAAGGAACATCTGCGCGCCGCGGACCTTGAGCAGTCCCTTCTCTCCGACCGGAGCCGGAGATCCATCCGTACGTACCACCTTCACAGCAACGCCTTCGACCGGTCGCCCGTCAGTCTTCGACGATTTTTCCAGCGCGCGCTCGGGTTCGGTCAACGTGCTCGACAGAGACTCGGTCATGCCCCACAACGAGCAGACCTTGAGGTCGAGCTCGCGATAGGCGCGATCGATCAACGCCGGCGGGATTGGCGCGCCAGCGCAGAGGAACTTGCGCAGTTGAGCCGGCTTCGCTGCGCCGGCTGCGACGGCCTCGCACATGTCGGCGAGGAACGTCGCAGCGCCGGCGGAATAGGTGACGCCCTCCTTGGCCATGATCGAGACGCCGCGCCTGGGCTCCCAGATGTCTTGAAAGATCACGGTCGCGCCGATCTTCAGACCAAGCAGCATACCGGCCGCGAACCCGGTCATGTGGCCAAGTGGCGAGCAAACCAGCATTGTGTCGCTTGCATCGAGGCCGAACCGTCCCGCAAGCCCGATGCAGCAGCCCATCAGCGTGTTCAGGCAATGCATGACGCCCTTGGGCGATCCCGTCGTGCCTGAGGTGAACATCAGCACGGCCATTTGGTCGGCTGGAAGCGCGCCGATCTCGCCGGCCGGCGGTGGACCGAGGCGCTCGTTCCCGGATAGCAACGTCCGATCGAAGCTCGCCGGCCCCTCGCCGTCGACGACCACGATGTGCTTGAGCTTGGGCAGCGCCGGCTGTAGCGAACGGGCCATGGCCTCGTGATCGAAGCCGCGGAACAGTTTGGGCACGACCAGCAGCTTCGTCTCTGCGAAACCGAGCATGTAGCTGAGTTCGTGCTCGCGGAAGATCGGCATCAGCGGATTGACGACCGCTCCAACCCGGAAGGCTGCCAGCGCGATGACCGCGAACTCCCACCAGTTGGGCAACTGGACAGACACGACGTCGCCCGAACCGACACCTAGACCGCGCAGCGCGGCTGCTGCACGCGAAATCAAATCACCAAGTTCCGCATAGCTGAGACGCGTCGGTTCATTGCGATCGGCGCGATCCGCCATGAGCGCCAGCTTTCCGGGAGTAGTGGCGATCGTTTGTTGCAGGAACTCGTCGAAGTTCTTGTCGACCCAGAATCCGCTGTCGCGCATCGCACGCGCATGCACCACGGGATCGAAACGATTCTCGCTCATGACGTTGCCTCCATGACGATTGATCGCTGCACTTGACGGCGCGTTCGTTCGCTAGTGTATTATATATAAAATGGACTTCAACCCTAAAATTACGGACTTTCCTATGCTCTCCATGAGGAATACTGGATGCTTCGTGAGCTAGTACATTAGTTTCACGGAAGGAGGGCCGTCCTCAATGCAGGTCCTGGAGTCGTCCGCTCCGAGCTCGCCATGAGGAGAACCGCTAGGAGACGACAATGAAAGCAGCGGTCTTGGAGCGGCGTGGGGTCGACGGCGTAATCTGGCGCGATTTTCCGGATCCGGTGCCGGCGCCCGGCGAATCCGTGCTCAAGGTTGCGGCCTCGTCGGTCAATCGCGTCGATCTCTACATGCGAGACAATGGCAGCGGCATCACTCACGCGTTACCGCAGGTGATGGGGGTCGAAGCCGCCGGCGAGATCGTCGAGGCTGCCCCCGGGACCGGACTGAGGCCTGGCATGAAGGCCATTCTCTTCTCCGAGGCCTATTGCGGCAAATGCCGCTACTGCCTGGCAGGCGACCAGCCGCTCTGCGAGGACGTCAAGATCATGGGCGAACATCGGCATGGTGGCTTTGCCGAATACATCGCAATGCCCAGCAGCTGCTTCTTTCCGCTCCCGGACGATGCGGACCTGGTGGCGGCGGGCGCCTTGATGACGGGCCATCTCACCGCCTGGCGCATGATGTTCGGCAAACGGGCGCTGCAGCCCGGCGAAAGTGTCTTGATCGTCGGTATTGGCGGAGGCGTGGCAGTCGCCTGCCTCCAGCTGGCGAAACTCGTGGGTGCCCGCGTTCTCGTCACCTCCTCCAGCGATGAGAAGATCGCCAGGGCTGTCTCGCTGGGCGCAGATGGTGGCGTCAATTACCGGCGCGACCGGGTTTCCACCACCATCCAGGAGATGAGTGGCGGCGGCGTCGATATGGTGATCGACAGCGTCGGTGAAGCAAGCTGGGGTGAATCGCTGCGTTCGCTGCGTCGCGGCGGGCGACTTGTCACCTGTGGCGCCACCACCGGCTCCAATCCGCCGGCCGATCTGCAACGCGTGTTCATTCGCCAGCTCGAGATCTACGGCTCGACCGGCGGCAGCGTCACCGAATTCCGCCAATTGCTCGATGTATTCAATCGCGGTTTGGTCAGACCGGTTATTGATTCATCCTTTGCAATGGCGGATGTGCGCTTGGCCTTTGCGCGCCTCGCCTCCGGGACCCAGTTCGGAAAGGTGTCGCTCGTGGCGTAGGTCCGCCGCACGAATAGCACGACAGCCCAACGCCACTCTCACCAGAACGATCGGTGCCGCGCCGAAACGAGGTCGGCGCCGAAGCCATCACATCTTGCAGGCAGGGTCTACCGGAGGAATGATGTCAGACCCCGGCTCGATCTTCTTGATCTGGTACGCCGGCTTGCCCTCCGGGCCCATCACGATCTGACTGATCGCCATGCGCCGCGCGGTCTGATGGTCGCCTGCGCGTATTTCAACATCACCCAGCACGGTATCAGCCTTGAGGCCGGACAAGGCCGCGCGCACCGCGTTGATGTCGGTCGAATTTGCCTTCTGAATCCCGGCAGCAATCAGCTGGATTGCGGCGTACTGGTCGGCACTGGTGTAAGGCGGCAGTTCGCCGTTGTATTTTTCCTTGTAGGCCTTGACGAAGGCTTCAGCCTGCGCGCCGGGGAAGCCGGCGACGAAGCCGATGTTCTGGTAGACGCCGAGTACCGCCTCGCCTTGTGCCGGCAGCGTCTGGGGTATCACGAAGGAATTGCCCAGCACCATTTTGTACTTCTTGAACAGGCCGAATTGCTGCTGCTGCTTGGCGAGGTTGATGGCGTCGCTGCCGAAGATCGTCACGAACAGGCCGTCAGCCGGCTCCGCGCCCAGCTCCGAAATCTTGGCACCGAAATCCGGCGTGCCAGATGGCGAAAACAGGGTCTTGCCGACGGTTCCGCCTTGGGAGGTCACCAAGGCCTTGAACTTCTCCGCGGAGTCGCGCCCCGCTGCGTAGTCAACGGCGATGATGTCCCATTTCTTGATGCCCTGATCCTTCAGGAACTCCCTGAAGGCGCCCATGATCATCGAATCGTTTGCGTTGACCCGGAAATAGTTCGGCGAACAGTTCTTTCCTGTCAGACCGTCGGCGTTGGCCATCACGTCGAACATCAAGGCTTTCAGCGCGGGAAGCTTGGCCTGCAGCGCCGGCGTGACGGCCGACGTATCCATCCCCGTGATGAACATCGCGCCGTCCTTCTGGACCGCGCGGGTGGCGCCGTCCACGGCGGTATCGGGCGTGCCCGGATAGGAAATGAAACTCGCCTCCAGCTTCCGGCCCGCCGCCCCGCCGGCGGCGTTGATCTGTTCGATCGCAAGGTTGACCGCCTTGACCTGGGTGTCCTTCAGCCCGGCGAGCGGTCCACTGTCGATCAGCAGTACGCCGATCTTGACCGTGTCCTCGGCCAAGGCCGCGGTCGTGACAGCGAGAGCCATTGCTGCGCCGATCGTCACCGTGCGCAACGCGCTGAAGGCTGGACCGATGGATGATTTCTTCATATTCCTCCCTCCTCCGTTTTCTCTGAGCTTCCATTACAAAGCCATCAGTGCCTGGTTCTCCGGCGCACCGATGGAGCCGATGGTGCCTGCCCCGACAACTTCTCCCTTCGCCAGGATGACGAATCGATCCGTCGCACGCTTGACGAGGTTCAGGTGCTGCTCGACCACGAGCACAGCGGTGCCAGCACCGCGGATCCGGTTGAGCGTCTCGACCAGCCCATCGATCAGCACCGGCGAAAGACCTTCCGACGGCTCATCGAGAAGAATGAGACTGGGATTAGCCATCAAGGCGCGGCCGATCGCCAGCATCTGCTGCTGACCACCGCTCAGCATGGTACCGAGCCGGTCGGCGCGCTCTTGCAGCACCGGAAACAGGCCGTAAATCGTTTTCAGAGTCCAGTGACCTGCCCGGCCGGTCGCACGACCAAGCAGCAGGTTCTCCCTGACCGTGAGGTTCGGCAGGATGCGACGCCCCTGCGGCGCAATGGAAAGACCCAGCTTGGCGGCCATATAGCCCGGCAAGCCGTCGATCCGACGGTCATGCACCCAGATGGCACCGGAGATGATGCTGGTCTCACGAAAGATCGACAACAGCAGCGTGGACTTGCCCGCGCCGTTACGGCCGACGAGGGCAACCGATTCCCCCTCTTCGACCGTGAGGTCGATGCCACGCAACACGGTCGATGCGCCATAGCCGGCAAACAGAGATTCGATCCGCAATGCGCTCATGCCGCGGTCCCCAGATACGCCGCGATGACCCGATGATCGGCCCGAATGGCTTCGGGCACTCCCGTCGCCAGATGCTGGCCGAGATCGAGCACGGTGACCATGCCGCAACAGGCGAAGACCGCGTCGACATCGTGCTCGACCACGATGGCCGCGATCCTGCGCTCACGCACGAGATCACGCACATGCTCGAACAGGCGCAGCGTCTCCGTGGCCGACAGGCCGGCGCCCGGCTCGTCCATCAACAGAAGCCGCGGCCTCCCGATCAAGGCCAGCGCCACATCAACCCGGCGCTGCACGCCATAGGCAATGCGTCCGGCCTTCTGGTTAAGATAGCCGCCGAGATCCATCACCTCGATCACGTCGTGCAGTTGGTCGTCGCCGAGATGCCGCGCGATGAGCTCGAGCTGTTCACGGACGGTGAGGTCCTGAAAGATGCTGGTGCGCTGGAAAGATCGCGCCATGCCCAGGCGACGGCGCGAGCTGATCGAGCGTCGCGTGATATCTTCGCCGCAATAGCGAACGCTTCCTGCGGTCGGGCGTCGGCGGCCACAGATTGCATCGAGCAGCGTGGACTTTCCGGCACCATTCGGTCCGATGACGCCGTGAAGCACACCGTCGCCGCGCACCTCAAGATCGAAGTCGGTCAGCGCCTGCACCGAGCCATAATTCACCGACAGTCTCTCGATCTTGAGCATGTCAGGGAGCCTCTCGCCGCCAGCCGAGCAGCCGCAACGCGCTCGATAGCCCGCCGATGACGCCCCGCGGAAACACAACGATGAAGAGAACGATGGCGACGCCAGTCAGAAGCTGCGTGAGCCCGCGTGCCCCGAATTCGTCCTGCGCGAAGGAGAAGATCAGCCCGCCCAGGATCGGCCCGAGCGCCCCGGAAATGCCGCCCATCAGGGCTGCGACCAACGCATTGGTGCTGACCGAAAGCCCGAGGCTCTCTGGCGAGACGAAGCCGGCATTGAGCGCATGCAGGAGACCTGCGATCGCGGCCACGACGTTGACGAGCACGTATCCGATCAGCCGCGGCACGAAGGTGTTGAAACCGGAGAAGCGCATGCGCTCCTCGTTCTCCCGCACGGCGCGGAGGATCGCACCGAGACGGGAGCGCGCGATGACCCAGAACGTCGCTCCGACAAGGACCGCCACGATCCAGGCCAGCGACCAGAAGCGCGCCGGATTGGCAAAGTCCGCGACGTCGATGCCGAGGATCGAGCCCTGCATTCGCACCACCAGCCCGTCCGCACCCCCGGTATAGTCGCGCAATCCCTCGAGCAGGACGGCGTGGCTGAGCATCTCGCCGGCTGCGAGCGTCAACATCATGAAGGCAAGCGGATTGGTCCGCACGATCAATGCGCCCAGGACGGTCGCGTAAGCGACGATGATCAGGAACGCGGTGCACAACGCCATCGCCGGCGTCAGGTCCCACTCGCTCATGCCGATCGCGAACAGATATCCGGCGCCGCCATAGATGCTGGCTGCACTGAGCGCCACCAGTCCGGCCTGGCTCATCAGGAAGGCGACGCTGAGCGCGAGCAAGCCCAACAGCAGACCTTCGCTGCCAAGACGAAGCACGAAATCGCTGGCGATGTATGTCGGGACAAGAGCACCAGCGCCAAGCCCGACCGCCCCGGCGACAATCGCGAACGACACGCGCGAGACGTGGCCCCCGAGCGTACCGGTCGCAGTCCCGTGCAGGTCTCCGGTCATGGTGCCGTTGCTCAACTCAAAGCCCTCCCGCGTCCGATGCCGCCGGGAGCGATGAGCAGCACGACCATCAGCAGGATGTAGGGAACGAGTGCCGCAAGATTGGGTAGGAACACCGATCCCGCCACCTGAACGAGACCGAACAGCAACGCCGCAACGATCGCCCCCCCGATGCTGCCGGTACCGCCGATCACGACGATGATCAGGCAGTTCACGATCATCGCGACGTCCATCCCGGGATCGATCGACAGGTAAGGCCCGGCCAGCACGCCGGCGATGCCGGCGAAGGCGGTGCTGAGGCTGGTCACGAGCAGGCTCAGGCGATCGGCGTTGATGCCCATCATGCGCGCCACCGACGGATCCTGGCTCACGGCGCGGACGTATAGCCCCGATGGCGTATATCTCAGCCAGAGCGCCAGCAGCGCGCACGAGCCGAGCCCCATAACGATGAGAAAAAGTCGATAGACGGGATAGGACAAGTTTAGGACGGTGATCGAACCGGACAGAATTTTCGGCGCATCCACGCTGCGCGCCTCGCCGCCGTAGATGTAGATGATGACTTGCCCGAGGATGATGCCCAACCCGAGTGTGACCAGCGCCACTTCGATGTGTGACCGCCTCTGCAGCGGCCGCAGCGCCAGATACTCGAAGGCAATCCCGAGAAACGCGAGCAGGATCGGAACGAAGAGCAGCGCAAGCCAGAACCCGCCGGCCAGAGCGATCGTGTAGCCGAGATAGGCGCCGAGCATGTAGATCGCGCCGTGGCCGAAATTGATGACGTCACGCAGGCCGTAGATCAAGGCGAGCCCGCTCGACAGCATGATCAGCAGAGATGCCAGCGCCAGCGAATTCGCGATCAGCAGCGCGATCACGCCAGCGCTCCTGTGTCACAATACACCGCGCGATGGCACGCAGCCATCCGATGCGCCGCAAATCCGCGCGCTTGACCTCGCAATCGGCCCTCCCGCCATTGCCCGGCGTCCGCCGCCGATATTCAAATCGGGCGTACCGCCAGCCTTCAGCATTTCCCCGTCCTGCCGGACGATTTCGGGTTCGACGCCCTATTAGTACACTGGCTTATCATATACTGTTGTTCACCGCAAACCCTAATCGGGTCGGCGCGCTGCGGCATCATGCACTTCGCTGCATGCCGCATCAAAGCACGTCTTGACGAAACTCGTACGCACCACAACGATATTCGGAGATCGCGCCACACCGTTCGGACACTCAGGAGCACACGCATGAATCTTGATCACGTCATCGCGCGGCGCTTCCAGCCGATTCATCAATCCTACGACTGGCGCGATTCAGCCCTGTATGCGCTCGGCCTCGGCATCGGTGATGATCCGCTGGACGAGCACGAACTGCCCTATGTTTACGAGGGCCGCGATCAGCGGGCCGTACCCAGTATGTACGTGACGCTCGGCTGGCCACCGCTCTGGATTGCTGAGCCCAAAGCGGGGATCGCCTGGACCAAGGCCCTGCATGGCGAGCAACGGTTCACGCTGCATCGTGCTCTGGCCGTCAACGGATCCATCCGCGCCGACCATCGGATAAGCGCCATCGAGGACAAGGGACCAGAGCGCGGCGCCCTGCTCTATTTCGACACAGAGCTGTTCGACGAGGCCAGCGGCGAACGGCTGGCGAGCCTGCGCGCGACCGAGTTCCTGCGCGGCGACGGCGGCTGCGGCAACTACGGCACGCCACCTGGCGAGATCACACCGATCGGCACCGACGCGAAGCCGAGCGCCGGTATCACGTACCATACGCCGCACCAGGCGGCCCTGCTGTATCGCCTTGTCAGCCGGGATTACATGCCGATCCACGCCGATCCCGTCGTCGCTCGTCAGGCCGGCTTCGAGCGACCCATCTCGCATGGCTTGAACACAATGGGCCTGGCGTGCCGGGCCGTTTTGAAGCGTTACGCGCCGGCACATCCCGAGCGGATAAGCGCCATGGCGGTGCGATTCGTCTCACCCGCCTTCCCCGGCGACACAATCCGGATCGAGATGTTCGAGGAAGGTGAAACCGTTCGCTTCAGGGCGTGGGCCATCGAACGGCAAATGATGGTGCTCGATCGCGGCGAATGCCGGCTTGCGCCGGCCTGAAGTCGTCGCGCCTGCTCAAGGAGCATGTCAACTGCGAAGCGAATCCAGGTCAGCCATCGCAGTCGAGATCCGCTCGATCATCGCCAGTGTCGTGTCCTCCGGTTGCATGTTCGGCAACAGCGGGGAGTGACAGAGTGTAATCGTCCACATCAGCAGCGCATGCACTATCTGCTGCCGATAGTGCAGGAAGCTCTTGTCAAAATCCGGTTTGGTGCCGGTTAGCGCGGCAAATCGGTCGAGATATCGAAGGAGCAGATCCTTTTCCCACTTGCGGCGGTCGTCGGGGGTCAGAGCGGCCGTCACGGCATAGGCAAAATCCCGCGACCAATGTCCGCGGGCAAGGCATTGCCAGTCGCACAGGCCCATCTTCCCCGCCCCTGTGCGGTACCAGTTGCCGATATGCACGTCGGAGTGAATCAGTCCCTGCGGCTCGCTGTCATGGACGGCAAGGGCCTGCATGGCAGAAGGCCAAACCGCATCACGCTGCGCCAGCACGCTCTTGGGAATCACATGCGCGGCAGCGTCGAATGCCTTTCGCGTATAGTGTTCCAGGCCCATCTTGTCCGCGCCGATCGTGAACCAGCGCGGATAGCTGGCAACCCAACGATACTTCGTCGCCAGCTCACCATCGCCGTGGAAACGCGCGTGGAGCGCGGCCAGAACATCGATCATGTCCTCCGCCGTCTCGCGCGACACGTAGGTCCGGTAGTTGCAAAACGTCGCCGATTTGGTTGCGACCATGTCCTCCAGAAGAAGGATCGAGGCAAATGTCTGGCGATCGAATGCGGCGTGATAGCCGATCGGCGCCTCGATCTCGAGCTGCGGCCGCAGCTGCATGTAAAAGCGTCCCTCGACCCGCGCGGTGCCGTTGAACCCGCCGATCATGCGCGTGACGACGCTGGGCAGCGATTTGGTGAACATCGACTCCGGCAGACCCGCGCGCCGCCCGGCCTCGTTGTAACTGACGATCAGTTGGTGGCGTTCATGCGTCCCTGCGCTCGCGGGCTTCACGACAACCCCCGTCACCAGTGCCTCTGGGACCTTTTGGCAAAGCACGGCTGTTAGCCACTCCGGCGTGATGGCGTCGGGCGAGCACGGAACATCCTCGAGCCGGCGCGCCTTCGGGCGAACCAGACGCTCAAAGGCGACGCGCCCACTGATCTTCAGCGCAGCCAGCGCCGTTGCGCCCGAGGCAGCCATGGTTCCTCCCTTCGCCAGCCGCGGTCGGCGTCACGCGCCGCTCGGCCGATAATAGTACACTTATGTACTATCTGTACCACAATCCGGGCGGCGTTCAAGACGCACAACGTCGCCCGGCAATGCGACGCGCAGTCGGGGCTATCAGAACCTTTCGACACATCTCATGTCGCGCATTTACGTTTTATAGTATATGATACACCTGTGTACGGCTTTGGACGCTCCACGCCGGCGTGACTGCAAGAAATGACATGGGAGAAACATGAGAATTCTGACACTGGTCAGCGTTTCGGCCCTTTTCCTCGGCAGCACCCTCCTCGAGGTTCGCGCCGCTGAAAAGCAGTATGGCCCCGGCGTTACCGACACCGAGATCAAGATCGGCCAGACAATCCCTTATAGCGGGCCGGCCTCCGCCTTTTCGAGCTACGGCCGCGTCATGGCCGGCTATTTCCAGATGCTGAACGAAGCCGGCGGGATCAACGGCCGAAAAGTCAACCTGATTTCGCTCGACAATGCGTTCAGTCCGCCCAAAGCCATTGAACAGACCCGCAAGCTGGTCGACGACGACGGTGTTCTTGCCGAGGTCGGGACCGTCGGCACCGTTCCCAACATTGCGGTCCAAAAATACCTCAACCAGAACAAGGTACCACAGGTCTTCATTTCGGCCGGTGGCCGTCGTTTCAACGACCCGCAGACTTTTCCCTGGACCGTCCCGTTCTATCCTCCCTTCGAGATGGAGGGCGCGACGTTCGGCAAATTCATTCTCAAGAAGCTGCCGAACGCCAAGATCGCGGTGCTTTATCAGAACGACGATTACGGCAAGGACTACCTCACCGGCCTCAAGGCCGGCCTCGGCGCTGACAGCACGGCCAAGATCGTGGCAGAAGCATCCTACGAGCTCAGCTATCCAACGATCGATTCCGAGATCCTCAAGCTCAAGGCCTCAGGCGCCGACACGCTGGTCTATTTTGCGACGCCGAAATTTGCCGCCCAAGGGATCAAGAAGGCCAATGAGATCAACTGGAAACCGGTCCAGTTCCTCGCCAGTCCGGTCAATTCGATTCAGGGCGTGCTGACGCCGGCCGGCCTCGACAACGTTCAGGGCGCCTATACGACCCAGTTCGCCAAGCAGGCCAACGATCCGGCCTGGGCCGAAGACTCCGAGGTCAAGGACTACGCGGCCTTCATGAAGAAATGGGCGCCGAACGACAGCCCGAACGACTTCATCGCGCTGTCCGGCTACATCAATGCGCAAGCCATCGCAAAAGGCCTGCAACGGTGCGGCGACAATCTGACGCGCGAAAACCTGCTGGCCCAGGCGACGAGCTTCAACAAGGAGCGGGTCGGCATGCTCCTTCCGGGAATCGAACTTACCAATTCCAAGGAGAACTACGCTCCCTACCGCTCCTTGCGCATGGCCATCTTCGACAAGACGTCCTGGAGGCTGCTCGACGAGTAGCGCCGGTATCACCTCCATGCCTGCCGAGCATTGCCTCGGCAGGCCACAGAACCGCGAGCGGAGATCTTATTTGACCATCAAGAGCAAGGCCTACATTGCTGGGATCTACGAACACCCGACCCGGCATGCGCCGGACAAATCCACCGCCCAACTTCACGCCGAGGTCGCCAAGGGCGCGATCGAGGATGCCGGGCTCACCAAGGACGACATCGACGGCTACTTCTGCGCCGGTGACGCGCCGGGCGGTGCCTGGCCGATGGTCGATTATCTCGGCCTCAAGGTGCGCCATATCGACAGCACCGACACCGGCGGCTGCTCCTACATCATCCATCTCGGCCATGCAGCGGAGGCGATCGCGGCGGGCAAGTGCTCGATCGCGCTGATCACGCTGGCCGGCAAGCCGCGCACCGGCCCGACGCCGCCGCGTGCGCCTGGCGCCGAGGCCGACTTCGAGACGGCCTACGGTGCGACCACCCACAATGCCTATGGCATGTGCGCCATGCGCCACATGCACGACTACGGCACCCACCTCCGAGCAGCTCGCCTGGATCAAGGTCGCGGCTTCGCATCACGCGCAGTACAACCCACACGCGATGCTGAAGGACGTCGTCACCGTCGAGGATGTGGTCAATTCCCCTATGATCTCGGACCCCCTGCATCGGCTCGACTGCTGCGTCGTCACCGATGGCGGCGGCGCGCTGATCGTGACCACGCCGGAGATCGCGAAGAGCCTCAAGAAGCCCTTGGTGCGGCTGATCGGGCACGGCGAGGCGATGAAAGGCCCGCGCGGCGGCAAGGATCTCGATCTTACTTACTCCGCCGGAATCTGGTCCGGTCCGCGCGCGTTCGAGGAAGCCGGCATCACGCCGAAGGACATCAAATACGCCTCGATCTACGACAGCTTCACCATCACGGTGCTGATGCAGCTCGAGGACCTCGGCTTCTGCAAGAAGGGCGAGGGCGGCAAATTCGTCGCCGACGGCAATCTGATCTCCGGCGTCGGCAAGCTTCCGTTCAACACCGACGGTGGCGGCCTCTGCAGCAATCATCCCGTCAACCGAGGCGGCATGACCAAGATCATCGAGGCCGTGCGGCAGCTGCGCGGCGAGGCGCATCCGAAGGTGCAAGTGCAAACTTGCGATCTCGCCATCGCCCACGGCACCGGCGGCCTTCTCGGCGTCCGCCACGCCGCCTCGACTGCCATTCTGGAGCGCGTGTGATGAGCGAGACAAAGAAATATCCGGCGCCGGTGACGAATCCGGAGACCGCCGCGTTCTGGGAAGCTGCCAAGCAGGGCAAGTTCATGATCAAGAGCTGCACGGCTTGCGGCGAGGCGCACTATTTTCCGCGCGCGATCTGCCCGTTCTGCTTCTCCGACAAGACGGTGTGGGAAGAGAGTTCGGGTGAGGCCACGATCTACACCTACAGCTTGATGCGGAAGTCACCGACCGGTCCTTACGCGATCGGCTATGTCACGCTGAAGGAAGGTCCGTCGGTGCAGACCAACTTCGTCGATTGCGACCTCGAGAAGCTCAAGATCGGCCAGAAGGTGAAGGTGGTGTTCAAGCCGACCGACGGCGCACCGCTGCCGTTTTTCACAACGGCCTGACGCGCGTCGTAATTTCCCGAAGCGATCAGACGCCAGTCAACTGACGACCTCCTCGCGGCGCAATTCGGCGATGCTCGCGGCAGACAGGCCCATGTCCTTCAGGACGTCGTCAGTGTGTTGTCCGAGCATCGGCGGCGGCAGGCCGGGGTTGCGCTCTTCCCCGACGAAGGTGACGGGATGACCGACGCAATTGAGACGACCCGCGGCGGGATGATCATACTGCATGATGAGCTGGTCGGCCTTTGTGTGCGGATGATCCAGCAGCTGCGCGAGTGTATTGATCGGCGAACAGGGAATGCCGACCTCGTTCAGCGCCGCATTCCAGTACGCCACGGTGTTGCTGGCAATCACCGATTGCACATGGTGAAGCGTCTCGGTGCGATGCTTCACACGCTCTGCATTGGTGCGGAATTTCGGGTCGTCTACGATCTCGTTCAGGCCGACGACGCCACAGAACTTGCGCCAGAGATTGTCGTTCGCCACCCCGATCATGATCGGACCGTCCGACGCCTCAAACGCCTGGTAGGGACATAACGATTCGTGGCTGGAACCGCACTTGGGCGGTTGTGTCCCCCGCTCCCAGAAGGTCTGGAGATTGTAGCCCAGAAGCCCAAGCGCGGTGTCGAACAGCGACACCTGGATCGCCGCGCCCTTGCCGGACTTCTCTCGCGCAAACAGGCTGGCGAGTATGCCGCTGAATGCATGCACGCCTGTCATCTGATCAATCGGGGAAATGGGGCTTCGGATATATCCGCCGCCCTCGTCGCCCGTCATCGACATGACGCCGCTGAAGGCCTGCAAGATCACGTCGTAACCCGGCGAATTCTTGAGAGGTCCCGTCCGACCGAACCCCGAGATGCTGCAATGGATCAGCCGGTCGTTGAGCGCGCAGAGGCTCGCGGCATCGATTCCCAACCGCTCGGCGACGCCAGTGCCGAAGCTCTCGATGGCGACGTCGGCGGATTTCGCGAGTTCGTGCACGAGCTTGCGCCCCTTGTCGGACTTCATGTTGATCGCAATGCTGCGCTTGTTGCGATTGGCACTCAGAAAAACCGTGCCAAGACCCGGCGCAGGAAACGGCGGCCACCCCCGCGTCTCATCCCCCTGCCCCACCGCCTCGACTTTGATGACCTCGGCGCCGAGATCGCCGAGATATTGCGCGCAGAGCGGGCCTGCGAGAACCTTCGAAAGATCGAGAACCTTTATACCGTCAAGGGGTTTCGACACGACTTCTCTCCTACCTGAGGCACCGACTAGTTCAGCCCGGCGGCAAACAAGCCGCCGAGATAGGCGGGAAAGCCTGCTTGCGTGACCAGGACATAGTCGGCAGCCCGCCGCTCCGACTCGTCAAGCCGTCCGCGCCAGACCGCAGCGGCGGCCTCGGCGTCCACCAATCGCGCGCGCAAGAGATCCTTGCCCCAGGTTCTCGGCTCGTCGTCATACCAATAGACGGCATCAGCGATATGGCCGTCGAAATCGGCCCGGCGCGGCTGCTCGACGCGAAAACCTGCACGCGCAAAGGCCTCCGAGAGTTCCTTGCCGCGCTCGGAATGGACACCAAGCACATTCGATACCGCTGTGACGGCCTCCATGATCTCGGGCTTCATGCCCTTCTTCTTCAGCCGCTCATAGTCGAGCCTGCCGAGAAACAACGTCCTGATCATGTTGCGAGGCTCCCGCCTCTGAATCAGCTTGGCAAAGATCTGCATCTCGGTTCGAATGGCTGTGTCGAAGTCTTGCGGGAAACCCTGCTCGACGCAGTCGAGAATGGCCGATGGTGCCGGATAGTGGCCGAGCTTCTCGGCCAGCATTTTGCTCCGGCTGTTACCGATGATTGCCGCGACGCGCGGCGTGTCAGCGGCGCGCCAGTCCGGCCGATCCCACGGCTGTGTGGCTGCCGGTCGCGACAACACCCAGCGCTCAGCGGCAGCCACCTCTTCGCCCGGCGCCACCAGTTCATGCGCAAGCCCGACGGCGATGGCCGCCTGTCCACCGATCCTCGCGCCGTCCAGCAGCACCGGCAGCGCTGCCTCGATTCCGATCAGGCGCGGCAGCCGCTGCGTTCCGCCGCCGCCAGGCAGCAATCCAACCAGCGACTCCGGCAAACCCAAGGTGACCTGCGGGTGATCGGCGATCACCCTATAGTGCGCGGCAAGCCCAAACTCGCAGCCACCTCCCAAAGCAAGGCCGCCGATCGCCACGGCGATCGGCTTGCCGGCCGTCTCGAGCCTGCGCAAACCGTGGCTCAACCGAAAAAAATGATCGAAGGCCAGACGATCGCGCTCGCTCGCCGGCGCTGCCATGATCATGTCATAGGCCGTCTCGAGCTCCGCGAGATCCGCGCCTGCGCAGAATGCCGACGATTTGCCGGACCGGATCACGACGCCCATCACATCGCTTTGCTTGAGCCAGTCTGCGAACAGGCCAATTTCGTCGATCGCGGCATTCGAGAACACGTTCATCGAGCGGCCGGGCATGTCGAAGATCAGGTGCAGGACGCCGGTCCCCGACATCTCGATCCGAAATTGCTTCAGCTCCGCTCCGATCGCCATTGCTCCCTCTCCGTTCCCATAACAGTTCATTGGTGTACGATCACACTTGCCTTCGTCTGGTTTCGGGTTGTATACCCAAGCCTAATACTGTACACTAGCAAACTAAATCAGACAGGACGCGTTTTGACAATGATCGAGCGCACGATCTTTCGCGAAGAACATGAGATTTTCCGGCAGACGGTGCGTCGCTTCGTCGATCGCGAGATCGTGCCCTTCCACGCCCAATGGGAAGAGGACGGCATTGTTCCGCGCGACCTCTGGCTGAAGGCGGGCGCCGCCGGCCTCTTGTGCTGCACCGTGCCCGAGGAATATGGCGGCATGGGCCTCGATTACCTCTTCGACGTCGTCGTGTTCGAGGAACTCTGGCGCGCCGGCGCCAGCGGCCCCGGCTTCCTGATCCATACCGACCTCGTCGCCACCTACCTGCTGTCGTTCGGCAGCGAGGCGCAGAAGCGCAAATGGCTCCCCAAGATGGTATCCGGCGAAGCGATCGGCTCGCTCGGCATGACGGAACCGCATGCCGGCAGCGATCTCAAGGCGATCCGGACCCGCGCAACACGTGATGGCGATGATTTCGTCATCAACGGCCAGAAGGTCTTCATTTCCAACGGCCAGCTTTGCGACTTCGTTGTGCTGGCGACCAAGACCGACAGCCAGGCCGGCGCCAAGGGCGTCACGCTGTTCATCGTCGAGAGCAACCGGGATGGTTTCAAGCGCGGCCGAAATCTGGAAAAGCTCGGCATGAGGGCGCAAGATACCTCCGAGCTGTTCTTCGACAATGTCCGCATTCCCGCCAGCAACATGCTCGGCGCGGAAGGCAGGGGCTTTGCACAGATGATGACCAAGCTATCGCAGGAACGGCTGGCGCAGGCCATCCGCTCGGCGACCGTCACCGAGACCGTGATCGACTGGACGCTGCAATATACCGCCGAACGCAGCGCCTTCGGCCAGAAGCTCGCCGATTTCCAGAACACCCAGTTCAAGCTCGCCGAGCTCAAGACCAAGGCGACCGTTGCCCGCGTCTTCACCGACAAGTGCATCGCGCTGTTCATGGAAGGCAAACTCGACCCTGTCGACGCGGCGATGGCCAAGATGTTTACATCCGAGCTGCATTGCGAAACGGTCGACGAGTGCCTGCAGCTGTTCGGCGGCTGGGGCTATATGTGGGAGTACCCGATCGCCAGGGCTTATGCCGATGCGCGGGTGGTGAAGATCGCCGGAGGCTCGATCGAGATCATGAAGACGATCATCGCGCGGCAGATGTATTCTCAGCGCGGGTTTGACCTTCAGAAGAACGGGTCGGCCTCATAGCCCGCCCCTCCTTCGAGACATCGAAGGATGCCTGCCTAAAAAACAAGCGACAAGGGAGATCAGCGTTGAAAGGCCTATCGGGAAAAGTTGCCGTCGTCACAGGCGGCGGACAGGGCATTGGACGGGGATTGACACTGCGGCTGGCGGAAGAAGGCTGCAAGATCGCGATCTTCGACATCAATCCGCAAGGCGGTGAGGACACCGCAAAGCTCGCGCCGCAGGCCGTCATCAAGACCTACGCGGTCGACGTCGGAGATGCCGCTTCCGTTGAGACGGCGGTTGGCAAGGTCGAAGCCGAGCTCGGGCCGATCTGGCTCCTGGTCAACAATGCCGGCTGGGACCGCCCGATGCCGTTCCTGAAGACCGACAAGGATCTCTGGGACAAGATCATCCGCATCAACCTCTATGGACCGCTCAACACCCACAAGGCGATTGCGCCGTTGATGGCCGAGCGCGGCGGCGGCCGCATCGTCAATATCGCTTCCGATGCGGCACGCGTCGGCACCAGCGACGAAGCTGTCTATTCCGCCTGCAAGGGCGGGCTGATCTCCTTCACCAAGTCGCTGGCCCGCGAGCTCGCGCGCAAGAACGTGCTGCTCAACGCCGTCTGCCCTGGTCCCACCAACACGCCGATGATGGCGGCGGTCCTGGGCGAAGGCGAGCACGCCGTGAAATGGAAGGACGCCATGGTCCGGGGCATTCCGCTCAAGCGGATGGGCGAGCCCGACGATTACGGCGGGATCGTCGCAATGCTTGCTTCCGACGATGGCAAATTCATCACCGGACAAACCATTTCCGTCTCCGGCGGAATGAACATGATCTAATCGTGCGAGGACCTGCCATGACCGACCCCAAGCAATTCACCGACGTCATCTATGAAGTCCGCGACCGCGCGGCATGGATCATCATCAACCGGCCCAAGGTCTACAACGCGTTCCGCGGCCAGACGTTGGAAGAACTCATCCACGCCTTCCAGCTTGCCGCCAACGACCGGCAGGTCGCGAGCATCGTGCTCACCGGCGCCGGCGAGAAGGCGTTCTGCACCGGCGGCGATCAATCCGCGCATGAAGGCCAGTATGACGGCCGCGGCGTGGTCGGATTACCGATCGACGAGATCCAGGGCTTGATCCGCGATGTGCCGAAGCCGGTGATCGCACGCGTCAACGGCTTTGCGATCGGCGGCGGCAACGTGCTCGCAACGCTTTGCGATCTGACCATTGCGGCCGATCATGCGCAATTCGGCCAGGTCGGGCCCAAGGTTGGTTCGGTTGATGCCGGCTGGGGCACGGCTTTTCTGGCCCGCCATGTCGGCGACAAGAAAGCCCGCGAGATCTGGTTTCTCAACGAGCGCTACACAGCGGAGCAGGCCCGCGAGATGGGCCTCGTCAACAAAGTCGTGCCCATGGCGCAGCTCGATGCGGCCGTCAAGGACTGGACCGACAAGCTTGCCCAGCGGTCGCCGACGGCCATTGCGCTCGCCAAGCGCTCCTTCAACGCCGATTCCGACAATATCCGCGGCATCAGCAACTTCGCCCTTCACGCGGTCAAGCTATTCTACGACACGGAGGAATCGAAGGAAGGCGTCGCAGCGTTCAACGAGAAGCGCGATCCGGACTTCCACAAATTCACGCGCTGAGTAGCCAAGCCATGGCGTCGCACAAGGTCATCATCTCCTGCGCGGTCACCGGATCGATCCACACGCCATCGATGTCACCGCATCTGCCGGTGACGCCGGCGGAGATCGCGGAGTCCGCGCTTGGCGCCGCCGCGGCAGGAGCTGCGATCGTGCATCTGCACGCCCGCAATCCGGTCGACGGCAGGCCGGATCAATCGCCGGAAGCCTTCGAGCCCTTCCTGCGCGTCATCAAGCAAAGCTCCAACGTCGTCGTGAACCTGACCACCGGCGGCTCGCCCTACATGACGGTGGAGGAGCGCGTCCGTCCGGCAGCGACCTGGAAGCCGGAGGTCGCAAGCCTTAACATGGGGTCGATGAATTTCGGCCTGTTTCCGATGCTGAAGCGCTACAAGAGCTTCAAGCACGACTGGGAGCCGCAAATGCTCGAGGGTTCCCATGATCTCGTCTTCCGCAACTCGTTCAAGGACATCCGCTACGCGCTGGAGACGCTGAACGGCTCCGGCGCGCGCTACGAGTTCGAGTGCTACGACACCAGCCACCTCTATAACCTGCACTATTTCTGGACCGAAGGTCTGGTCAAGGCTCCCCTCTTCATCCAGACCTGCTTCGGGCTGCTCGGCGGCATCGGCTCACATCCGGACGATGTCATACACATGAAGCGGACGGCCGACCGGCTGTTCGGCGGCGACTACCGCTGGTCGGTGCTCGGCGCCGGCCGCGCGCAGATGCCGGTTGCCGCGATGGCGGCGTCAATGGGCGGTAATGTCCGGGTTGGGCTGGAGGATAGCCTGTGGCTCGGCGCGGGCCGCCTCGCCGAAACCAATGCGGCCCAGGTGACGCAAGTCCGCAAGATCATCGAAGGCCTCGGGCTCGAAATCGCGAGCCCCGACGCGGCACGTGAAATCCTGCAGCTCAAAGGTGGCGACAAGGTCGCATTCTAGCCTTCCAACTTTACGGTCAGACACATGCTGCAAAATCGCCAGGTCTACGACGAAGAGCACTCAATCCTGCGCGAGAGCGTCCGCCGCTTTGCCGCGGCGAAGATCGAACCGCGCTTCCAAGAATGGGAAAAGGCTGGAATCATCGACCGTGCCCTCTGGCCGGCGGCTGGTCAGGCCGGCCTGCTCTGCCCGCAGGTGCCCGAGCAATATGGCGGCATCGGAGGCGATTTCCGCCACAACGCCGTCGTGATCGAAGAACTCGCCTATTCGGGCTTCGCGGGTCCGGCAACCGACTTTTCGGTCCACAACGACGTCTGCTGCGGCTATCTCCTGAGCTACGGTAGTGAGGAACAGAAGAAGAAGTGGCTTCCGCGCATGGTCGCCGGCGAGGCCGTCTGCGCGATCGCGATGACGGAGCCCGGAACCGGCAGCGATCTCCAGGGCATCCGCACGCGGGCCGTCCGTGAGGGAGACGAGTACGTCATCTCCGGCCAGAAGACCTTCATCTCGAACGGCCAGATGTGTGACCTCGTCATCGCGGTCACCCGGACCAATCCGGACGGCGGATCGCGCGGCATGAGCCTCATCCTGGTCGAGACTGATCGCCCCGGTTTCCGTCACGGTCGCAATCTCGACAAGCTCGGTCATCTGTCTTCCGATACGTCAGAGCTGTTCCTAGACCAGGTCCGCGTTCCCGTGACGAACCTGCTGGGCTCGGAAGGCGGCGCAATGGCGGCACTGATGAGTGAGTTGCCCCAAGAGCGATTGACGATCGCCCTTCACTCGATTGCGTCGGCGCAGAAGGCCTTCGACATCACCAAGACATACGTCCAGGAGCGCAAGGCTTTTGGACAGACGATCGGAACCTATCAGAACACGCGCTTCAAGCTGGCCGATCTGAAGTCCGACCTCCAGGTCGGCTGGGCCTATGTCGATCAGTGCCTGAGCCAACACATGCGCGGTGAGCTGTCCACTTATGCTGCGTCGACCGCGAAGCTCTGGGTCACGGAAATGCACGGGCGTCTCGTCGACCAGTGCCTGCAATTCTTCGGCGGCTACGGTTTTATGCGCGAGTACGAAATTTGTCGGCTGTTCGCCGATGCGCGGGTGCTGCGCATCTATGGCGGCACGTCGGAGATCATGCGCGAGTTGATCTCGCGCAACCTCTGATGCGCACGGCAACGCGCGTCAGTAGCTCTTCGGTAGATCGAGCACCTTCTCGGCAATGAAGCAGAGAATGAGCTGTTCGGTGATTGGCGCAAGTCGCGTGATCGAGACTTCGCGGAACAACCGCTCGACATGGTACTCCTTGGCATAGCCGAAGCCGCCATGGGTCATGATCGCCTGCCAGGCCGCGTCGTGCCCGGCGCGGGCGCCAAGAAATTTTGCGCTATTGGCTTCGGCACCGCACGGCTTGCCGTTGTCGTAGAGCCAGGCCGCGCGCATGGCCATCTGCCAGGCCGCCTCCAGATACATCCACTTCTCGGCCAGGGGATGCTGAATCGCCTGGTTCTGGCCGATCGGACGATCGAATACGACACGTTCCCGCGCATAGCGCGTTGCGCGGCGCAGCGCATCCTGACCGATCCCGATCGCTTCGACGGCGATCAGGATTCTCTCGGGATTCAGGCTATGGAGAATGTAGGAAAAGCCCTTGCCTTCCTCTCCAATCCTGTCCTCTTCGGGAATGAACAGACCGTCGATAAAGATGGCGTTAGAATCTACCGCCTTGCGGCCCATCTTCGGAATTCGCCGTACCTCGATTTTCGAACGATCGAGGTCGGTATAGAAAATGGTGATGCCGTCGGTCGGTCGCTTGCAGTCCTCGTACTTGGTCGTCCGGGTCAGCAGCATGATCTTGTTGGCGACCTGCGCCGTCGACGTCCAGACCTTCTGTCCATGGACGCGGTAGCCGCCCGGTACCTTCTCGGCAAAGGTCTTGATGCGCGTGGTGTTCAACCCCGCATCCGGCTCGGTAAAGCCGAAGCAGCACTGGTCCTCGCCCGAGACGAGTCGCGGCACCCAGCGCCGCTTCTGGTCGTCTGTTCCCTTGACCACGATCGGGTGCGGCCCGAACAGGTTGATATGAACGGCGGATGCCGACGTCATGCCGCCGCCATGACTTGCCACCTCATGCATCATGATCGCGGCCTCGGTGACGCCAAGCCCGGAGCCACCATATTCCTCTGGCATGGTGATGCCGAGCCAGCCGGCATCCGCCATGGCACGGTGGAACGCGCGCGGAAACTCGCCGTCCTCGTCGCGGGCAAGCCAGTACTCGTCGTCGAAACGCGAGACGACGGCACGAACGCCTTCACGGATCGCGGCATGATCGTCCGACACATCGAGCTGGTTGGCGAACGACCTATCCATGAGAGATGCCTTCCCCGATCGACGCCAAGGTTCGTCGCGCCGCGACCAGATGCGGCATGTCGTACATCTTTCCGTCGATCCCGACGGTGCCGACATCCGGATTCGCCGCGAACGCAGCCACGACTTGGCGCGCATGTTCGATATCAGCGCTCGACGGCGTGAAGCATGCATTGATGGTTGCGACCTGATCAGGGTGGATCGCGATTCGGCCGACAAATCCGTCCCGTCGCGCGATCTTGCAGCTCTCAGCCAGCCCCTGCTGATCCCTGAAATCGACGTACAGCGTTTCGAGCGCCGCAGCATTGGCAGCGCCCGCGGCAAACAGGCACTGCGCACGCGCCACCTGATAGGGAAAGGTCCAGCTTCCATCGGCTTCTCGCGGCGTCAGCGCGCCAAGCGCTGCACTCAAATCTTCGCCGCCCCAGGTCATCGCCGCTAAGCGCTTGTTCTTGCGCGCATAGCCGTTGAAGCCGATCATCGCGGCCGGCGTCTCGGTTGCCACGACCAGCAGCTTGACGTGACCAGGCGCGACGCCAGTCGCGACCTCCAGCACATCGACATAATGCGAGACGAGATCGACATCCTCGATGCCGTTGACCTTGGGAATCAGGATGCCGTCGAGGCCCGGACGAACCACGGCGGCCAGATCTTCCAGCGTCAACCCCGTGCCAAACGGGTTGATGCGGACCAGGAACGACCAATTCCTCGTCCCTCCGCCCAGCAACGCCTTGACGGCATCACGGGCAAAGGCCTTTCGACTGGGCGCAACGGAGTCCTCGAGATCGAGGATCAGCGCATCGGCACCGATGCCACCTGCCTTGGCGAATTTGCGTTCACTATCGGCTGGTACGAAGAGGAGCGAACGTAGTTTCATGCCGGCCTCCGCATCATCAATCCATTCCTGCGACAGTAGACCACCTCTTCGTCGCGCTGATTGAAGCCGCGATGTTCGAAAGTGACGATGCCCTGCGTCGGACGCGACTTGCTCTCCCTGACCGCGACGACCTTGGTCTCAGCGCGCAGCGTGTCGCCGGCAAACACCGGGCGCGGGAATCGCGTGTCTTCCATGCCGAGATTGCCGACGGTGGTACCCAGCGTCGTGTCCTGGACCGACAGACCGATGATCAGGCCGAGCGTGAATATCGAATTCATCAGGGGCTTTCCGAACTCGGTCCCCTTGGCATAGTCGTGGTCGATATGCACCGCCGCCGGATTGTAGGTCAGCGACGAGAACAGGATGTTGTCCATGTCGGTCACGGTGCGTCGGATCTCGTGGACGAATGTCTGCCCGACCGTAAACTGCTCGAAGAAGAGCCCCGCCATCTGGTTGCCTCTTGTTTTATCTTGCAGGTCGTCCTGCGGCCGAAGCCGCCAGGACGTCCTTGTCTCCTACCTGCGTTCTACCGTATAGTCATATCGTACACAAGCGTACTACTTATGAGGAGCGCTCATGTCCCCACGTGAAAACCGGCAGGTGCGGCTCGTGGCGCGGCCGAATGGGATACCGCAGGCGGAACATTTTTCGCTGGTCACCGAGCCTGTCGCTGCATCTGGCAAGGGCGAGATCCTGGTCCAAAATCACTATCTTTCGGTCGATCCTGCGCAGCGCGGATGGGCCAACGACGAAGGGAACTACAGCGCACCGGTGCCGCTCGATACGCCGATGCGTGCGCTCGCGGTCGGCGAAATCCTCGAGAGCAATGTAGCGGAGTTTCGAGCAGGCGAGCATGTCTACGGATGGTTTGGCTGGCAGCGCTACTGCGTCACGACGCCGGACACGGTCCTGCGCCGCGTCGTTCCTTCGCGCCTGCCGCTCAGCGCGAATCTCAGCGTGCTCGGCATGAACGGCATCACCGCCTATCTCGCCCTTCACGGCCTGGGCGATCCCAAATCCGGCGAGCATGTGCTGGTGTCGACCGCAGCCGGCAGCGTCGGAAGCTTTGTCGGCCAGCTTGCGCGGATCGCAGGTTGCCGTGCGGTCGGGCTGACCAGTTCCGCCGACAAGGCCGCGCTGGCAAAAGCGCGGTACGGCTATCAGGACATGATCAACTACCGCGAGGCAACCGACCTGGGCGCGGCCATCCGCACGGCATGTCCAGACGGTAACGACATTTTCTTCGACAATACCGGTGGCCCCATCGCCGATGCCGCCATCCGGACCATGCGGTTGCGCGGGCGCGTGATCCAATGCGGCACAGCGGCGAACGCATCCTGGACCCCCGTCCCGTCAGGCCCGCGCCCCGAACGTGAAATCCTCACCCGGCGCCTGCGTTGGTCCGGCTTCATCATCTTCGATCATCTCGCCGAGTTCGAAACTGCGGCGGCGCACCTCGCGGAGCTCGCGCTTGCCGGCAAGATCGTCCATGATGAGGAGATCCTGCTGGGCCTGGAACACGCGCCCGGCGCCATCGCGCAGCTTTACCGTGGCGACAATCACGGCAAGCTGATCGTCGCGGTGGATTGAGAACCGACCCGCTAGGCGCGGGCCTTGCCTTTCATCACCTCGGGCAGTTTCACGCGATGGAAGCCCTCGAACGGCACGCTGCGGCTGTGCGGCTCGAGCTTCCAGGTGGTGCGGGCATTGGGCGTTCCTCCATCGACGCGAATGCAGGAGCCGGTGATATAGGCGGCTGCCGGTGACAACAGATACGCGATTGCCGCCGATATCTCCGCTTCCGTACCGAAGCGCTGCAGCGGCACGCGCTCGGTGAAGTCGTGGAGCTTCTTCTGCATTTCCGGCGAGTAGGTGTCGAAGCCGCTCGACACGATACCGCCCGGAGCGACTGCATTCACGCGCACACCCGACGCCGACCATTCGCAAGCAGCCGTCTCCGTCAAGGTCAGCATGCCGCCCCGTGCTGCGGCCGAGTGGCCGAACTCCGGCCAGCCGTGCCAGATGTCGGCGATGATATTCACGATCGCGCCGCCATTCGCCTCCATCCAGCGGTTATAGACTTCGCGCATGAAGATGAAGCCGCCAGTCAGATTGTTGCGCACAACGGCCTCGAATCCCTTGGTCGAGATCGCCTTCAGCGGTGCACGAAATTGCCCGCCCGCATTATTGACTAGGCCGTCGATGCGGCCGAATTTCGCGAGCACCGCGTCGACGGCGCCGATCACCATGGACTCCTCGCGGATGTCGCAGGCATGGCTCATCGCCTGCCCGCCATCCTCCTCGATCTCGCGCTGAACCTCGATCAGCTTCTCCATCGTCCTGCCGATGATCGCCACGTTCGCGCCGAGGGCCGCGAGCTCGTGCGCCGTGCAGCGCCCGATGCCACTGCCGCCGCCGGTCACAATGATCGTCTGGCCCCTGAACAGGTCCGGTCTAAACACGGACTGATATGGCATCTCATGGCTCCCTGAAGATCTTCTCGCTGGCTGTTGCAGCCTCCTGTCCTGCGACAGAAAACGACGACAAGCATTGCGCCCGATGATCGTACACTTTATTACTATATGCCATCAAGGACATGAACGATGGGAGCGCATCCGTGACGCAACCGAACAGCATCACCGTCGAAGCCCGTGGCGCGATCGATATCCTGACGTTGAACCGTCCGGCCGAGCTCAACGCCGTGTCGCCCGACATGATCGCGGAACTGACCGCATATTTTTCCGGATTGCACGATCGGCCCGCGACGCGGGTCGTGATCCTGCGCGGCAACGGAACTCAATTCTCCGCCGGAGCCGAGCTTGGATCGGATGCGTTCGCCGCGCCCGGCAAGGGACGGCCGCAGCGCCAACTCAAGATGCAGCAGAACTACTCCGGCGTGATCCGCCTGATGCGATCATGTCCGCAGCCGATCATCGGTCTCGTCCATGGCGCCGCGTGCGGCGCCGGCTTCTCATTCCTGCTCGCCTGCGACGTCCGCTTCGCAGCACCGGACGCACGAATGAACGCGGCCTATATCCGCATCGGCGTCGGCGGCTGCGACATGGGCTCGGGCTACCTGTTGCCACGCTTGGTCGGCCTCTCCGTGACTTCGGAGCTCCTGCTCACGGGACGCTTCCTCAAGGCCGAGCGCGCCAAGGCGATTGGACTGGTCAGCGATATCGTACCGGCCGACGAGCTCCTCGCAAAAGGACTCTCGTTTGCCGAAGAGATGCTGCGGGTCTCTCCGATGGGGCTGCGCATGACGAAGCAGGCGCTGAACACGCTAATCGATGCGCCGAGCCTCGACGCGGCGCTGATGATGGAAGACCGGCAGCAGGTCATCCTTCTGGAGACGCATGATCACGCGGAAGCCGTGGCCGCATTTCGCGAGCGACGGGATCCAACCTATTCCGACCAGTGATCTACCTTGCGTCGGCTAGCGCGGCGGCGGCCTCGCGCAGCTTGAACTTCTGGATCTTGCCGCTGGCGGTGCGCGGAAGCTCGGCCACGATCTCGACACGCTCGGGCCAGAACTGCTTTGCCATCCTGGCCTCGCCCAGATAGGCCTGCACCGCCGCCAGGTCGATCGTGCTCCCGCTGCGGGGAACGATGAACGCACAACCGCGCTCGCCGAGCCGCGCGTCCGGAAAACCCACAACTGCAACGGCCGAGACCGCCGGATGCTTGTAGAGCAGGTTCTCGAGCTCGACGACAGGGACGTTCTCCCCGCCCCGGATCAGAATGTCCTTCACGCGGCCCGAAATGCGGATGTAGCCATCCTTGTCCATGTAAGCGAGATCGCCGGAGTCAAACCAGCCTTCGCTATCGAAGGTCGGCAACTCCGGCCGCTTGTAGTAGCCCTTGAACATCTGGGCGCCGCGAACCAACAGCCGTCCCGACTCTCCTGCCGGCGACGGCCTGCCCTCGGTATCGACGATCTTGACCTCCATGCCTTCCAATGACCTGCCATCCGTGGTCGCGGATTTCTCGGCCGCGCGCGCAGGCTCCGTCAGCGTGCCCGACAGTACCTCCGTCATGCCCCAGAGCGAGCAGACCTTGAGATCGAGTTCGCGGGCGGCGCGCTCAATCAGGACCGAGGGGATTGGCGCGCCGCCACACAGGAACGAGCGAAGGCTCCTCGGCCACGGCGCGCCAGCCTTCACCGCATCGCAGATGTCGCCGAGGAACGGCGTGGAGGCCGCCGTATAGGTGACGCCCTCGCCGGCCATCAGGCTGACACCGCGATTCGCTTCCCAGACATCCTGAAGGACCATTGTCCCGCCGAGGTAGACCGAAAGCAGCACGATCGCGGCATAACCCGTCATGTGCCCTACGGGCGACGCCACCAGCAGCACATCGCTCGAATCGAGCCCGAACCTTCCGGTCAGCGCCTTGCAGCAGGCAATCAGCGAATTCGACGTGTGCATGACGCCCTTGGGCTCGCCCGTGGTGCCTGACGTGAACATCATCACCGCCGTATCATCCGGCCGCAGTCCAGCCGGGAGCTTGTCGGCTTCGGCCGACAGCAGCATCCGGTCGAAACTGGTCTCGCCCTCGCCGTCGGCGACGATCACATGCTTGAGGTGCGGCAGATCGGCGCGCATGCCCTGCGCCATCGCGGCGTAATCGAATCCCCGATAGCTCTTCGGCACGATGAAGACCTTTGCCTGACAAAAGTTCAGGATGTAGAGCAGCTCGCGCTCCCTCAGGATCGGCATCACCGGATTCATCACGGCGCCAATCTTGCTGCATGCAAAAGCGGTAACGACGAACTCCCACCAGTTCGGCAACTGCACGGTGACGACGTCGCCACGACCCACGCCAAGCCGCAACAGCGAGCTGGCGGCGCGGTCCGCAAGCTTCACCAATTCCGCGTAGGTCAAACACGACGCCTGTTTGCGATCGGCCCGATCGGCGATCATTGCGACCTTGTCGGGCGCTCTTGCCGCGGCTTCCGCCAGAAGCTGATCGACGGTCTTATCGAGCCAATAGCCGGCTTCGCGAAAGCTGGCTTGAGACCTGTCAAGTTTGGCGGCTGCCGCGGTCATGTGTCCCTCCTGCGCTGCTGTACTTTTCCGACTTCGCTGTCGGATTATTTCGTATATCGACGTACCTTATTGACGAGTACGATCTGTTGCCAATGGCCCAGATCGTCGCTTCCAGCGGTCACTTCCCGACAAACACCGGCTTCCGCTTCTCGACGAAGGCCTTGACGCCCTCACGCGCATCGGCCGTTCGCGAAATTGCGGCGAGCGTCTGCGCCTCCTCCTCAAGCTGGCTTTCGAACGAGCGATCAGGCGTCTGGCAAAACAGCCGTTTGATCGCACCAAACGCTTCCGTCGGGCCGGCGGCGAGTTCCTTCGCTATTCGAGAGGCCTCAGACTGCACCGCGCCATCCGGAACGACGAAGTCCACGAGGCCAAGCGAATGAGCCGCCTTGGCATCAAGCGTCTCGCCGAGCAGGAAAAACCGCCTGGCACGGGCGACGCCGATCCGGCGCGTGACCGTGGTGGTCGACCCGCTGTCCGGGCTAAATCCGATCCTGGAAAAAGCAGCCGAGATCCGCGCCGATTCCGCCATCACCACCAGGTCCGCAGCAGCCATGAGCGACACACTTCCACCCGCCACATTGCCGTGAACGGCTGCGACGACAGGCGCTCGCATGCGCACCATCCTTGCGATCGCGGCGTGAAGATCGGCCGTCCAGGCCTTGATCGTCCTTGGCAACGCGTCCTCTTGCTTGACCAGCGACATCAGGTCGCCGCCGACGCTGAACAGCCGACCGCACGCCGAGAGCAAGACCGCCCGCACGTCGTCGCGCTCGCTCAGCTCCGCGATGCACAGGCCGAACTCGCGACAAAAATCTCCGTCAATCGGATTTCCGCGCTCAGGCTGGTTCAGAACGATATGGGCAAGGCCGTCGCCGATGGTGCATTCGAAGCTCTTTGTCGATATCGCCAGTCCCATCGGCGTCTCTCCCTTCGTGACAGCAGGCGGCTAGATCGAACGCGCCTGTTTTTCCTTTTGCACCGAGGCCTGAATGGCCTCGCGCGCACGTTGCCAGTCGGCGGGCGAGAGTTTCGAGAGTCCCGCAAAAGTGCTGGGCGCCGCCAGATGATGACCGCCATCGATGCTGATCGTATCGCCGGTGATGTAGCTGCAGCCGTCCGACATCAGGAAGATCACGAGATTGCGCAACTCGTCCATCTTGCCGAAACGGCGCAACGGCACGTCATCCGCCTGCGTCGCGCCGACACCGGTCTCCGCCAGCGGATTGAGCTTGTCCCAGGCCCCCTCGGTCGGAAACGGCCCGGGGGCGATCGCGTTGACACGAATGTTCTTAGGCCCCCATTCAACCGCGAGCGACATCGTCATGGCGTGCACTGCGGCCTTCGCCATTGCCGCCGGCACCACATAGGCCGATCCGGTCCACACCCAGGTCACGAGATTGCTGATGATCACGCCGGGCAGCCCCCCGGCAATCCACCGCTTGCCGCAGGCGAGCGAAGTGTAGAACGAGCCATCCATCACCGTCGACCGGACCGCCTCATAGCCACGCGGCGATAAGCTTTCGGTCGGCGCCAGGAAGTTGGCGGCGGCGTTGTTGACGAGGCCGGTGAGCGGACCGTCCGCCCAGATGCTGGTCATCATCGCTTCGATGCTGTCGGGCTCGCGCACATTGGCGAGCAGTGCGGTGGCCTGCCCTCCCGATCTCGCGCGAATTTCCTGTGCGGCCTGATCGAGCACTTCCTTGCGCCGCCCGCAGATGTAGACGTGGGCGCCATGGGCGGCGAACCCGACCGCCATCTCCTTGCCAAGCCCGGTCCCCCCGCCCGTAATGAGGATGCGCTTTCCCTTGAGCACGGCGGCGTCGAACATGGGCGGCTCCTTCCTGTGACCGATTTTTGTTGCGGTTGGCGCTTCCCCTGCAGGACAGAACAAGCGGCTCCATCTAATTAATACACTAGCGTACTTCTTTTGTAAATCGATCCAGGAGCGGGGCACCGGAGAGGCAGTTTCGTGCCCATTTCATGGCCTTCCCTTTAAAATACGCTGGTGTATGGTATTAGTTTGAACCTCTGCTACCGACTCGTCTCAAGGTAAAACATCAATGGTTGAACTGCCCGATTGGGATCTCCGTCTTGGATATCTCATCCACGACGTGTCGCGGCTCAGGAGGATGATGTTCGACCGCGCGCTGGCGCCGCTCGGGATTACCCGCTCGCAATGGTGGGTACTGGCGTTCATCTCGCGCAAAGATGGCCTTCCCCAGGTGCAGCTCGCCAACGAGCTCGATGTCGGCAAGGTCGCCGTCGGAGCCCTGATCGACCGCCTGGAGTCGTCCGGCTTCGTGATCCGCCAGGCCGATCCGGTCGACCGGCGGGTCAAGCGCGTCTATGTCACCAAGCAGGCGCGCGGCTTCCTGGAGAAGCTCCGCAAGGAAACCGACAAGTTCAACGCCAGGATCGTCAACGGGATCGATCGGGAGCAGCTCGAGGCGGCTTCCGACGCGCTCCTCGCCATGAAGCACAACCTCCTCGCCATGTCGGACGGCTCGGTGAGCGAGAGCGGAAAGGACGAGGAGGAAGATGCGCAGCGCTCCAAGCCCCGAAAAAAGCGGCGGGCGGCGGCCTGAGGCCTGCCACCCGCCGAGGTACACTCCGGGAGGAGTTCCTTGAAGGGTTAGGAGACGATATCGCGTCCCCAGATGTCAGCGTTGGGACGCGCCTTCTGCATCAGTTCCATCACCTGGGGGCCGAGCTCGCTGGGATCTTCGACTGGTTCGATTCCCGGGCCGGCATGCCAGCCTTCGGCGACCTTGAGAATCCCGTCGCCGGCCTCGAACACGCGGCCAGTCACATCCCGTGACTCCTCGCTGGCAAGCCAGACCACGATCGGCGCGACCCAGCGCGGGTTTCGTCGCTTGATCTCGTCCTCGGTGCGCTCCCTCAGTCCCTCGGTCATCCGCGTCTGGGCCCGCGGCGCGATCGCATTCGCCGTGATACCGTACTGGCGGAGCTCCATGGCGCTGATGATGGTGAAGGCGGCGATGCCCGCCTTGGCGGCTCCGTAGTTGCACTGGCCGACATTGCCGAATATTCCGGATGCCGACGAGGTGTTGATCAGGCGGGCGCTGACCGGCGCGCCACGCTTCTTGGTCTCCTGGCGCCAATATTGCGCGGCATGGTGAGACGGCGCGAAGGTGCCCTTGAGGTGCACCTTGATCACCGCGTCCCATTCCGCCTCGGTCATGTTGACCATCATGCAGTCACGCAGAATGCCGGCATTGTTGACGAGAACGTCGAGCTGGCCAAACGTATTGACGGCATCGTCGATGAGAGCCTTGGCCCCGGCCCAATCGCTGACGTCATTGCCATTCACGATGGCTTCGCCGCCGCCGCGCTTGATGTCGTCGACGACCTGCTGGGTGGGGGACAGATCGGCGCCCTCACCCGCCGCCGTGCTGCCGAGGTCGTTGACGACCACCTTGGCGCCCTGCTCTGCCAGCATCGGCGCGTATTCACGCCCGAGGCCGCGCCCGCCCCCCGTCACGATCGCGACCCGCCCGGCACACAGCTGTCCCATTGCTCGTCTCCTTTCTAGTTCCTCGCTTCGCCGCTCATGACATCACCGAACAGATGCCAATTCGTCCCCTCGAAGCGCATCAACTGCCATTGCTTGACCGGCGCCAAATCGCGCGGCGAGGTGTTGAGGCGAATTCCGGGAAGCAGCATGCCCAATTCGACGTCCTTCAGATTGGCGGCATGCCGCATCACGCTCTCGCGCGTGAGATCGTCGCCGCATTGCCTGAGGAGGTAAACCAGTGCTTGCGCCGTGTTGTAACCGTTCACGATCAGCGTATCGCTGCGGTCGGCGCCGGGAAAATAGCCGTCCAGGAATCCGCTGAGATCCTTGAAGCCGGTATCGTCCTTCCATACCGGATCGTTCGGGTCCTTGAAGTAGGCCGCCGAGATCAGCCCCTGCGCGTTCTCAAATCCTGCGGGCTTGATCACGCTGCCGATGGAGGCCGAGACGTAGCTTAGAAAGTGCAGCGGCTTCCAGCCGAGTTCCGACACTTTCTTGATCGCCTGCGCCGCAAATTTCGGCGTCGCAATGTCGAACAATACGTCGGCGCCGGTCGATCGCAGCTTGACCAGATGGGAGTCGATGGTCGGCTCCGACACGTCGAACGCCTCTTCCGCCACGATCATTGACGCGGCCTTGTCGCCGAGACCCCGCTTGATCCCCTTGAGATAATCTTTCCCGAAGTCATCGTTCTGGAACAGGATCGCGACCTTCGCACCGGGACGCTGCTGCAGCACATGTTTTGCGTAGATAAAACCTTCTGTCTCGTAGCTCGGGGTAAATCCCATCGTCCAGGGGAAGTTCTGCGGATCGTTCCACTTCGCCGCCCCGCTCGATACGAAGAGCTGCGGTACCTTCCGGGCATTCAGGTATTTCTGGACGGCCGAGTTTGCGGCAGTGCCTAACGCATTGAAGACCAGCAAAACCTCGTCGCTCTCGACCAGACGCCGCGTCTGCTCGACGGTCTTGGGCGGCGAATAGGCGTCGTCATAGGACAAGAAGACGATGCGCCGCCCGTTGATGCCACCTTCCGCATTGATCTTGCGGAAGTAGGCCTCCTCGGTCTTGGCGACCATGCTGAAGGCGGAGGCCGGACCGCTATAGGGCGACGTGTTGCCGATCCTGATCTCGGTGTCACTGACGCCCGGGCCGTATTTCTTCTCGCCGGCCGCAGCTTGTGTCGCAAGCACGCCGGCCAGGATCAGCGCGGTGGACCACGCGACACCGCGACTGCCGACTCTTCGCAAGGTCCAATGGCCCGATCGGCCAGCGCTGCAAACCACGGCATCACTCCCCGTCGGCACACCCGGCGCCGACCGCTTCCATTTCGTACACTTGTGTACTATATGATAGAACATCTTTGCAACCGTCATTGGCGCAATCGTGAACGGTCGCGCCGGCATGCGTGCTGAGCCGAGTCAGGGAGGACGCCTTGAATCTTGAAGCCGTCAAGAATTTCCGTTTTGAACCCGTCACGCATAGTTATTCTCGCCGTGACACCATGCTGTACGCGCTGGGGCTCGGATATGGTTCCGAACCGCTCGACCCGGCGCAGCTCAATTTCGTGTACGAGTCTGGCCTGCACGCGGTCCCTTCGATGTGCTGCGTGCTGGCGCATCCCGGCTTCTGGGCGAAACGGCCGGAGCTCGGCATCGATTGGCTCAGACTGCTGCACGGCGAGCAAAGCTTCGAGATCCATCATCCAATTCCGCCGGAAGGAACGGTCACGGCCAGCTACGAGATCGCAGCGGTGGCGGACAAGGGCACCGGCAAAGGCGCCATTCTTCACCTCGTCAAGACGCTCAACGACGCTATCGCAGGCGTGAAGCTGGCAACCATCCGCAGCGTGCTGTTCCTGCGTGGAGACGGCGGCTGCGGCAGCTTCGGCACAGTTCCGACCGAGGCCAGCGCCCTGCCCGAACAAATGACCTCGCAAACCCTGGACATCGCCACGCTGCCGCAAAGCGCGCTGATCTACCGGCTGAGCGGCGACTACAATCCGATTCACGCTGATCCGGAGGCTGCCGCGAAGGCCGGCTTTGAACGACCTATCCTGCACGGCCTGTGCACGCTCGGCATCGCAACGCGTGCGGTTCTCGCAACACTTGCGAACGGCAGACCCGACCGTCTCAGATCGCTGTCGGTCCGCTTCAGCCGTCCGGTGTTTCCAGGCGAGACGATCCGCACGGAGTTCTTCACCATCGGCGGCCAAATCCGTTTCCGCTCCCGGGTGGCCGAACGCGATGTCATCGTGCTTGATCGCGGCACGATAGCTCTCCGCGATTGAGCTATTTCTTCTCGATCTTCGCAATCTCGACGATTTCGGCCCAACGCCGCGTGTCGGCTTCCTCGAACTTTCCGAGTTCATCGGGGCCTGCTGGAAACGGCTTGGCGCCGACGGACTCCAGATAGGCCGCGGTGTCCTTGTTGTTGACGAAGCCGAGCACGACCTGACTGAGCTTTGCCACGATATCGGAGGGCGTCCCGGACCGTACGAAGACCCCGACCCAGGCGCTCAGTTCCGCCCCGGACAGGCCGGCCTGTGCGAGCGTCGGGACATCGGGCAGACCCGCCAGCCGCTCGCTGCTCGTCACCGCAAGCACACGCAGCCGGTTATCCTGGATCAGACCCTGCGCACTGGCGGGATCGGCGAACACGCAATCGACCTCGCCCGCCAGCACATCCGTCAGCGCCTGCGGCATGCCACGGTACGGGACATGCTGCATCTCAATGCCGGCGCGGGAACGAAACAGTTCTGCCGCGCCCCGACTCGACGTGTTGCCGCTGCCGAACGAAAGCGGCTTTTGCCGCGACTTCGCCAGGGCGATGAATTCGGCAACGGTCTTTGCTGGAAACTCCGGCTTCACGGCCAGCATCATCGGAATCGTCATGATCCCGGCCACCGGCGCAAAGTCCGCCTTGGGATCATAGGGCATCGCGTTGAACAGGTTGATGTTGGCCGCCTGGGTCGAGTTCGTTGTGACAAAGACGGTGTAGCCGTCGGCCTCCGCCTTCAATACCGCGAGCCCGGCAAGATTGCCGTCGGCACCGGGCTTGTTCTCGACCAGGACCGTCACGCCCGTCTTGATACGAATGCTTTCGGCCAGGCGCCGCGTCACGGCATCCGTCGCGCTACCCGCGGGGAACGGCACGATCAGGTTGATGCGGCGTGACGGGTAGGATTCCGCCGACGCCTGCCGCCAATCCGCCGTTCCGATCAATGCGGCGACAAGCCACAGTGCGATTGCGACGCAAAACCGCATGCATTCTCCTTCGCCCCCAAGACGGGTGACACTTCCACGCCGCGGTCCGCTCCGAAGCGCACACCCGATTTGTTCTGATCGTACCCTACTATACTATCTCTGAGAACGTTCGTTTGCCGACTGGACGTCCGGTTTCCCGATACGGCGCGGCACATTGATGTGGGCTTCGCAGGAAACCTTCGAGTTCTCGCTCGTGACATCTAACCAAGATCATCATGCAGCGAGACCGGCGCCCCGAGCGGTACCAGCGTCGTTCCGTCGAAACGCGCGAGCTGGAGATGATGGATCGCGCGATAATCGGTCGGCGAATTGTAAACGCCGATCGCGTCGATAAACATGGGTGGCACGACACCCCTCAGCGTGGTCGCCTGCCGCAACAGGTTTTCGCGCGTCAGTTCGCCGCCGCAGCGCTGAAGCACCTGCCCTATCATATAGGGCGTTGTTGTAGCCCGGCAGCGCGGCGGTGTTGTTGAGATCAAGGCTCGGCATGTATTTTGCGGCAAATATCTTGAATTGCTTCACCGCTGGATGATCGGCTTGCGCCGGATCCGCCGGATTTCGCTCCCACGTCGCAGTGATCACGCCCTTAGAGGCCTCGGCGCCGGCCGGAATGAAAGTCGTTCCGATCGAACCGGCATTCGAGCAAACGACATGCAGCGGGTGCCAGTTGAGGCCGGCCGCCATGCGGATAGCCTGGGCTGCGAATTTCGACTGCGTGAATTGAAGCAGCACGTCCGCACCTGACGCCTTTAACTCCAGGATCTGCGAATCGATGGTCGGATCGGACAATTCGTGGCTTAGCTCCTTGACGATCATGGTGGCCGCCTTGTCGCCGAGCCCCTGTTTCAACCCTCTGATATAGTCACGGCCCAGATCATCATTCTCATATTGTACGGCGATCCTCGCATCGGGCCGTTCGCGAAGAATGTATTTGGCGAACAGCGCCCCTTGCGCGACGTAAATCGGATAGAATGGAATGATCCAGGGAAACTCCCTGGGATCGTTGAATCGCTCCGCTCCGGACGTCAAGAACAGGTTCGGAACGCCCTTGCCGTTGAGGTATTTCTGGATTGCCACATTGGTCGGCGTTCCCAGCGATCCGGCAATCGCGAAGACCTCATCGGACTCGACGAGCCTGCGCGTCTGCTCGATTGCCTTAGACGGGCTGAAGGCATTGTCGAGCGAGATCAGATTGACTTTGCGACCGTTGATCCCGCCCTGGTCGTTGAGCATGTGGAAATAGGCTACCTGCGCCTGACCGTAAGCCGCCGCGGTGGATGCAGGCCCGCTATAGTAGGCCGTCGCCCCGAGCTTGATCTCGTCGGCCGACACACCCGGACCTGGCGCCGCGGCGCGAGCAGTTCCCGCTTCCCCCAACACCAAGGTGGCCGCCGCTCCAGCAAGAACGCGCCGCCGCGAAAATTGCCTACCCATGCCAGCCTCCCTGTCTTTGCCGCTCAACTCGACTGTCTCAGTCCGAAACGTGGCTACCTCTGCGGAAGACGTTCAAGTTGCGGGATCGTCGAGGTCGGTCATGTCGCCCATCGCGACCCACCGCATGCCATCGAAGCGGCTGAGCTGGAGATTGTGCACCGCGCGATAATCCGTGGAGGAATTGTGGACCTTGATACCGCCGAGATAGAGCGGTGGCTTTTCGTCCTTCAGCGAAGTGGCATGCTTCAGTAGATTTTCGCGGGTGAGATCGTCGCCACAGCGCTTGAGCACCTGCTCGATCATGTAAGCGTTGTTGTAACCGGGGATTGCGGTGTTGTCGTCGATCTGAATGGCCGATAGATATTTCTTCAGAAACTCGGCATAGGCTTTGACCGCCGGGTTATTCTGCTCCGCCGGATCCGTCGGGCCGACTTCCCACCAGGCTGAGACCAGGCCTTTCGCGTTATCGAGGCCGGCGGGCGCCAGCGTACCGCCGATCGAGCTGCAATTGGAGTTGACGATATACAGTGGGTGCCAGTCCAGCGCCGCCGCCTTGCGAATGCTCTGCGCGGCGAACTTCGACGCGGTGAGCTGCACGAACACGTCTGCGCCTGCGGCTTTGCAGTCGGCGACCTGGTTGTCGACGGAGGGTTCGGAGAGTTCGTGGCTGACTTCCTTAACGATCATGGCCGTACCCCTGTCACCCAATCCCTTCTTGAGACCGCGCAAAAAGTCCTTGCCGAGATCGTCGTTCAGATATTGCACCGCGATCTTGGCATTAGGCTTCTCCTTGAGAATGAATTTTCCGAAGGCCGCGCTCTGGGCCACGTAAATCGGATAGAAGGGAATGATCCACGGATACTCCTTGGGGTCATTGAACCGTTCGGCGCCCGATGTCAGAAATAGGTTCGGAACCTTCTTTCCATTCAGGTACTTCTGCGTGGCCGAATTCGGAGATGTGCCGAGCATGCCCGCGATCGCGAACACTTCATCGGACTCGACCAGCTTGCGGGTTTGTTCGAGGGTCTTCGGCGGCGTATAGGCGTTGTCGAGCGAGATCAGGTTGACCTTGCGGCCGTTAATGCCGCCGCGGTCGTTGACCATGTTGAAATAGGCCATCTGGGCCTGGCCGTAGACACCAAAGCCCGACGCCGGACCGCTATAAGGCGAAGTGGTACCCAATTTGATTTCGGTGTCGGTTACCCCAATGTCGTAATTTTTGGCGGCGAACGCTCGTTTCGAGCGGCCTATTGTCAGCGAAGCAGCACCAATGCCGGCAATAGCGGAACGACGGGAAATCAAGCTCATGACAACCTCCTCCGATATGTTCTTCGTTATGCGTCCGATCCGATTGCCCATCGGACTGCCGAACGTGGCGCGGCTAGACGAACCGCACGTTGACCGGCGCAAATCCGGAGATCCTCGCCTCATAGAATTCACCGGGAGCGGCCGGCGAAACCGGCCCGAGCGCGCCCGTCAGGACGACGCGGCCGGCGCACAGCGGCTCGCCTCTTGCCGCCATCGCCCGGGCCAGCCATAGAGCGGCCTTAAGCGGATGTCCGAGACAGGCCGCACCGGACCCGACGGACACGATCGCGCCGTTGCGGGTCATCATCATGCCGCAGGCTTCGAGATCGATATCGGTCAGACGTCTCGGCGCCGCGCCAAGCACGAAACGCGCGCTCGAACCGTTATCGGCGACGGTATCGAGGATGGTGATTTTCCAGTCTTTGATCCGACTGTCGACGATCTCCAACGCCGGCACGGCATAGGCCACCGCGCGCATCAGCTCACCCATCGTGACGTCGGGTTCCTGCAAGTCGCGGTCGAGGACGATGGCGATCTCCGCCTCGATGCGTGGCTGGATCAGCGTCGCGCTTTGAATTTCGCCACCGATGGCGATCTCCATATCGGCAAACAACGCGCCATAATCGGGCTGGTCCACCCCAAGCTGCTGCTGCACGGCCTTCGAGGTCAGCCCGATCTTCCGGCCGACCAACCGGCGGCCATTGGCAAGGCCTCGCTTTGTGATCTCGGCTTGGACCGCATAGGCCGCAGCGACCTCCTTTGCACCGAGCTCGGCGGCAATCGGATCGATCGGCGCGCAAGCGGCTTCGGCGGCCAACAGCCGCGCCGCCAGCCCGTGTACGACAGCCAGATCGCTCATGGCCGATCCAGGAAGTCGGCGACCAGCGCGTTGAACTCCTCGGCCTTTTCCCACTGCGCCCAATGCCCGCATTCGGGATAGACGTGCAATTGAGCATTCGGCATCGTCTTCAGGAGGATGAAGCTGGAATCGAGCGGAACGACGCGGTCGTCGCGTCCCCAGACGAGCAGCGTCCTGTGCTTGAGTGAAGCCAGGTTCTCGCGCCAGATATCCATCGGCGGCCGTTTGAAGATATCGATGACGTCGGTTCGTTTCGCCGCCTTCAGTCGTTCTTCCAGCAGGTTCTCCGTGATGGACTTGGAATCGAAAACCAGAAGTTCGATGACGCCCTTCAGCTTCTCGAGTGTCGGTCCCTCGCCGCCATGGAACATCGCCATGCGACGCAGGCCTTCGGTCGGCATCGGGGAGAAGATCGCCTGGCTGCCGCCGGTGCCCATCAGCACCAGTCGATTGACGCGATCCGGCGTTCGCAACGCTACCAACAGCGAGGTCGCGCCGCCCAGCGAGTTACCGACGAAGCTCGCCTTCTGAATACCGATAACGTCCATGAAAGCGCGGATGAAGTCACCCATCGCCTCGAAGATCGGACCATCCTTCAGCTTGCCTTCGGTCTCGCCAAAGCCCGGCAGGTCGACGACGATAACGCGGCGGCCGGTCGCCAACGCCTCGACATTCTTTCGATAGTTGCTGAGGCCGGACGCGCCCGGCCCGCCGCCATGGATCAGAATCGTCGGCTCGCCCTGCCCGACATCATGGTAACGTGTACGGGCCCCGGCGACGTTGATAAACTTGTCGGTCAAATCCACGCTTGATCTCCTGTTTATTCGGGTAATGCGCTCAAGCGCGCGTTACGGATGATTGAAGGTAGCGATCGCGCAGTTTGCGCTTGAAGATTTTTCCACTTGCCTCTCGCGGCAGGACGTCATGAAAGACGAAGCGTTGGGGGACCTTGAAGCGGGCCAAGCGCGCCTCGAGAAACGCGGCGATGTGTGCCGGTGTGGGCCTCGAGTCCGGCTCCGCCTCGATAGCCGCGATCAGGCTTTCGCCGAACTCTTCGTCGGGGATACCGAATACCGCGCAATCCCGCACACCTGGGCAATTGACCAGAACGTTTTCGATCTCGGCCGGGTAGATGTTGACCCCGCCCGAGATCACCATGTCGCGCTTGCGGTCGCAGATGAACAGGAAGCCATCTTGATCCAGATATCCGATATCGCCACACGTCACGAGCCCGCCGCGATCGACCTGCTGCCGCTGGTCGGGGCGGCCGTGATAGGTGAAGTCCGAATAAGCCTCTGTGCGTAGAAATATCTCGCCGATGCCGTTCGGGCCGAGTTCGGTTGCGTTCTCGTCGTAGATCCTGATCTCAGTACCCGGCATCCGCCGACCGACGGTTCCAGGATGTGTAAGCCATTCCACGGAATCACAACCGACGGCGGGCCCGGTTTCTGTTGCGCCATAGGTCTCGTGTATCACCGGACCCCACCAAGCGATCATCTGGCGCTTCACGTCAGGCGGGCACGCAGCACCGGTATGGGTGACCCAACTGATCGACGAAACGTCATAACGCCGGCGGATGTCTTCGCCGAGTCGCAGCAGCCGCACGAACATGGTCGGCACCATCGTCAGATGCGTGATCCCGTGTTCGGCGATGGTCTTTAGCAAATTCTCGGGTTCGAAGTTGTGCTGAAGCACCGTCAGGTCGGCATATTGAAACGCCTGCCGTGCGAATGCGCCGGGTGAGGCGTGATAGAGCGGGCCGCAAACGAAGGCGCGCATCCCCTCCTCGATCCCATAGATTTCCCGCAGCAATGCCGTGTTCTTCTTGACCTGTTCCGGCTTCATTGGTGCACGGCGGACGCCTTTGGGATGACCTGTGGTGCCGGATGTATAGATCATCGTGCCCCGCGGGGCGCGCGCAGGATCGGTCCATAACGCGGCCTGATCGCGGAAAGCGGGCCAGTTTCTTGCATGCGCCGGACGCGGAGAAGGAGCAGCGGCCGCGCCGGCGTGATCGGCGATGGTGAAGGCCGGCAGATCGGCGGAAACAACGCCCGCAACCCGTTCGATCAGGCTGGCATGTCCGATCAGGACCCGCGGAGCACAATCCGAAAGGATGTAGCCGACCTCATCGGCCGTGCTGTGCCAGTTGAGCGGCACCACATAGGCGCCCAAATGCGCGGCGGCTTCGATGATTTCGAAATAACAGGGATCGTTGCGGATCAGGAGCGCGATGGCGTCACCCTCGCGAACGCCGATCCGGTCCAGTGCAGTCGCCGCCCGCGCGCCGTGGTCGAGCAGCGTTTGCCGCGACACGGCCTGAGAGCCGAGCAGGATGGTCTTGCCGGCCACCGCGTTCACTCCAGACATATCGTCGCCTCGGCACCGACCGACGGCAAAAAGGCGCTGTCGATTTTCTCGAAATCTCCATCGGTGATGGCGATCGGTGCTGAGAATGTCAGGGCGTCCATGTGGCCGTTGAGCACGATCGGATAAGGCCAATCAGCTTTCGCGACGGTGCGCGCGCCGATCCGGAATTCGACTGCCAGAGGCTGTGGCTTGCTCGAACCGTGTCCACTTTGATAGCCGTCGCCAATACAGTAGATCTCGAACTGGAACGCATCTGAACCGCGCCGCTGGATCGCTATTTCGATATCCAGCAGGCCGAAGGTGGGGTCGGCCTTCAAACCCTCCCGGTAAAAATAGACGAACGGAATCCGGCCGTATTTGCTGTCGCCGCGGCCGGCATCCGACGGTACCTGCGGATCGCTGCGGCCAGGGGTCCGCGGCGGCATCGGGCCGAGCAGACACATCTGGGGAAGGGACCGGCACTCAACCACGTGCCCGGCTCCCCTGTGCAGACGACGAATCCGGTGTCCGCTCCAGCTCCCTCACATCGAGCGTACGCCCGAGGAACGCGAAGGCGTTGTTGGCCAGAACCGCTTCGTCGCCGAGCGCGCGCGTCGCGAAAATCCCGGGCTGCTTCTGCCTGATCGCAAAGGGGTAATCGGATCCCACGACGATATGCTCGGAGCCGACAGCGTTGCCGAGGAACGACAGTGACGCCGGGTCGTAGAGAATTGTATCGTACCAGAACTGCCGCGCGGCCTTCGACGGCGGCTGGGCCATCTTGCCCTTCAAACCAAGCGACCAGCCGAAATCCATCCGCGGCAGGATCCACGACAGTGCGCCACCGCCGTGGCTGAGCAAGATGCGCAACCGCGGAAAGCGCTCGGTAACTCCGGCGGCGAGCAGCGACACCGAAGCCAGCGCCGTCTCCAGGGGAAATACGGCGGTGGCCGCGAACTCCAGGCTGGCACCGACCCGCTCCATGCCAGCCGGGTGCAGCGGATGCACAAGAATTCCGAGGTCGAGCGCTTCAGCGGCTTCATAGAGCGGAAACAGGTCGTCGCTTCCCAGCGCCACGCCATTGATGTGCGTGCCGATTTCGATCCCGGCATGTCCCATCGACTTGACGCTCTGCATCTGGCGTATCGCGCGCGGCACGTCCTGGGCGCAAACCATTCCGATGCCGACGAAGTTACGCGGCGCCCGCGCAACCATGGCCGCAATCTCGTCGTTCATGACATCGGCCAGATATTCCGCATCATCCGGCGGCAGCCAATGCGACAGCAGCTCCGGCATCGGCGACAACACCTGCATGTCGGTGCCATCCTCAGCCATGTCTGACAGGCGCCGGTCGACGTCCCAGGACCGCGTATCGATTTTGCGGAATGCCTTGCCGGCGATCATCACCGCAGCCTGATCGCCGCCCACCAGTTCGACGCTTGGCCACCGCCGATCCCGCCTGGGATCCGCAGCAAGCCGCGAAGGCACAACATGGGTGTGAATGTCTATCACAGCGCCCAACGCGTCTCTCCCTGCTGCTCTTTGCGAGCTTGTTCGCCGATCGGACCAATCTTGCGTAACGGTGTCCGACCTGACGTTTTCACTTTACAAACAGGATTGATTGTTTCTAATTTCGAGTCAAGACGTCTTTTGAAAAGCGTCACGATGGCTGTCGCGTCAGAGACAGCCACTAAGGGAGCGAACGCGGTGAACACGTCAAAGACACGCGTCGTGATCGTCGGAGCCGGCCAGGCCGGAGGCCGCGCGGCCGAAGCGTTGCGCGCCGCCGGCCATACTGGACCGATCACCTTGATCGGCGAGGAAGTTCACCTCCCCTATGAGCGGCCGCAGCTCTCCAAGGCGATCCTGCTCGACAGCGAGCCCAATCCGGCGTTTATCAGAAACGCGAACGGCTGGGCCGAGCTCGATGTGAAATTGTCGACATCTTCCCGCGCCGTCGCCGCCGACGTCAACCGGCGCGAGATAGGCTTGAAGGACGGCAAGACGTTCGCGTTCGACCAATTGTTGCTCGCGACCGGAACGCGTCCGCGCCGGATGCCCGAACTGGAGCGCGGTCCCCTGCCCGTCAACTATCTCCGGTGCATGGACGATGCGCTGGCGCTGCGAAGCGCGTTGCAGCCGGGCAAGAACGTCGTGCTCGTCGGCGGCGGAGTGATCGGCCTCGAAGTGGCGTCTGCGGCTATCGCGCGTGGTTGCCATGTCACGGTCATCGAGAAAGCTGCGACCGTGCTGCCGCAAGTCGGCTCGGCCGTGCTCAGCCGATATGCCGAGACACTTCATACAGCCAAGGGCGTCTGCATTAGGTGCGGCGTGTCCGTCAAAAGAGCGACCGCCGACGGAATTGAACTCAGTGACGGAACCGTGGTCCTTGCCGACGTGATCCTGGTCGGGATCGGCGTCGAGGCGTCGGTGGAAATCGCGCAACAGCTTGGATTGAAGGGCCAGCAGGGTATCAAGGTGGACACATCGGGCGCCACCGGTATCGACGGCGTTTACGCGGCCGGAGACGTCGCCGAACAATGGAGCCCGTGTCACGGACGCTGGATGCGGCTCGAAAACTGGGCCAATGCGCAAAATCAGGCGATCGCCACCGCGAAAAACATGAGTGGCGAAACCACGGTCTACGAGGCGCCGCCCTGGTTCTGGACCGATCAGCACGGCATCAACATCCAGATCGTGGGTCACCCCGGCGCCGGCGAAGAAATCGTCAGGGGGGATGTCGCCGGCGGGCGTTTCACGACGCTTAGTGTTCGCGATGGCGAGGTCGTCGGCGGCATAGCCGCCAATACCGCCCGCGACATGTCCGTTCTCCGCCGTCTCGTGGTGTCGCGAAAACGGGTCAGCCGAGACGACCTTGAAAATCCGCATTTCGAATTGAAGCGCTCACTTGTCTCATAGAAAGGACACGCCATGAATGCCGATAATGCCGGGCCGGCCCTTCTCGTGGATCCGGCACAACGGGTATTCAAGATCGCCCGCCGCAACTTCGTTGACCCTGAGATCTACGAGGCAGAGAAAGAAAGAATCTTCGACCGCTCGTGGCTCTATCTGGGGCATTCCTCGGAATTGCCGAAGCCCGGCGATTTCATCAGCCGCTCGGTGGCCGGCCGTAGCATTCTGTTTACGCGCGACGCCAAGGGGCAGCTTCGGGCCTTGCTGAACACCTGCCCACACCGCGGCGCGCAGGTCTGCCGCGAACGCAAGGGCAATGCCAAATCGTTCCAGTGCTTCTATCATGGCTGGGTGTTCGGCGCGGACGGCAAACTGCGCAGCCAGCCCGGCGAAGAATCGTATCCGGAAGGCTTCAAGGGCCGGGACACATCGAACATGCAGGCCGTGCCCCGTTACGAAAGCTATCGAGACTTCAATTTCGTCTCTTTCGATCCGAATATCATCCCGCTCGAGCAATATCTCGGGAACGCCAAGGAATATCTCGACGTGATCTGCGACCAGACCGATACCGGCATGTCGATCGTGGCCGGCAGCCAGGAATATTCGATCCGCGCCAACTGGAAGCTGCTGACAGAGAACAGCATCGACGGCTACCATGCGATGACGACGCATGCGAGTTACTTCGACATCCTGATGAACACCACCGACAACATGAGCACGGGCACCGGCGGTGGCTATGGATACGACTTGGGCAACGGACATGCGGTGCTAGAATACGGCGCTCCGTGGGGGAGACCGGTCGCGCAATGGATTCCCGGTTGGGGCGCGGCTGGCAAGACCGAGATCGCCAGGCAGTACGACAAGTTGCTGCAGCGATACGGCAAGGAGCGCGCCGACCGGATCGCGCTGAAGAACCGCAACCTGTTTATTTTCCCGAATCTCGTGGTCAACGACATTATGGCGTTGACAGTCAGAACCTACTTCCCGATGGCGCCGGACTACATGGTCATCAACGCCTGGGCTCTGGCGCCGAACGAGGAGACGGCGTGGGCGCGCAAGTACCGCCTCAACAATTTCCTCGAATTCCTCGGCCCCGGCGGATTCGCAACGCCAGATGATGCCGAGGCGCTCGAACATTGCCAGCGCGGCTTCAAGAACTCAAAAGAAGCGATGTGGAACGACATTTCGAAGGGCATGGGCAAGGACAAGCCTTCGCACGACGACGAGCTTCAGATGCGCGCATTCTGGACCCAATGGAACAGGCAGATGTTCCCGACGCCCGCTCCCAGCATCAAAGACGTTGCAGCCTGAGGAGGCCGACATGATTTCCGTGACCCGTTCAGACGTCGAGGACTTTCTGTTTGCCGAAGCCGACCTGCTCGATCAGTGGCGGTTGCCGGAATGGCTGACCCTGTTCACCGCCGACGCCAAGTACGAGGTGCCCTGCACCGACCTGCCCGCCGATGCGTCGCCGGACACCAACCTGTTTTACATCGCCGATGACCGGATCCGGCTCGGCGAGCGGGTCAAGCGGCTGATGAAGCGCACGGCGCACGCCGAATTTCCGCACTCGAAGACCAGCCGGATGGTTGGCAATGTGAGGATTCGCTCCCGGTCCGATGACGAGATGGAAGTGACCTGCGTGTTCCAGACACTCCGGACCAAGGACGGCACTACCGATCTTTATTTCGGGACCAGCAATTATCGCCTGACGACAGACAGCGATGGCCTTCGCATCAAGGAAAAGCGCTGCATTCTTGGCAGCGAAGGGCTGCGCCCCTCGGGCCGCATCAGCATCGTTCTCTAGATGAGGCTGATCAGGTGAATTCCAGTTTTTCCGACCAGGTCGTCATCGTCACCGGGGCCGCAAGCGGCATCGGCGCCGTCATCGCCAAGCATTTCGCCGATGCAGGCGCACGTCTAGTGCTGTCGGACGTCAACGAAAAGCAGCTCAAATCCGTTGCCGAAACGATCGCTGCCAGCGGACGGGAGATGCCGACAGTCGTCGCCGGCGATCTTTCGCAGGAGGGCGTGGCGGGCGAGTTGATCCGATTGGCGGTCGAGACTTGCGGAACCCTTGACGTGCTGGTGAACAATGCCGGAGGCGGTATCATCAAGCCCTTTCTCGATCATACCCCGGAAACTTTGCGCACCACGATCGATCGCAATTTGTGGACGGCAGTATGGTGCACCTGGCATGCCGTTCCCGTCATGAAGGCGAAGAGGTATGGCCGCGTCGTGAACATCGGCGCCGATTCGGTCCGCAACGGCCTCTGGGACCATGCGGCCTATAACGCCGCCAAGGGTGGCGTGCATGCCATGGCCACCGGCCTTGCCCGGGAGTTCGCCAAGGACGGCATCACCTTCAATGTGGTGGCGCCGTGCATCGTGAACACGCCGCAGGTCCAGAAGGCCACTCTTATGTCGCCGCAGGCGCTGCAGCGCTTCGTCGATGTGGTCCCGATGGGACGCGCGGGCGAGATGGATGAAGTCGCCTCGATGGTTTGCTATCTGGCATCGAAGGAAGCCTCGTTCGTCACCGGGCAAGTCATCAGTGTGAACGGCGGCAGTACGATGTTATGAAGGAGATCATGACCAACAACGTTGTGATCGGCGTAACCACAGACTTTCCGGACGGCGAAATCCGGCCCGCCTCCCTGCCCGACGGAACCACCCTGGCGGTCTATAATGTCGGTGGAACGATTTATGCGACAGCCGATCTCTGTACCCATGGCGAAGCGTCGTTGTCCGAGGAGGGCATTCTGACCGGAACAATCGTGGAATGCCCGTGGCACTTCGGCACCTTTGACGTCACGAACGGAAAGCCCACGGGCATGCCGTGCACGATCGCGCTCAAGACCTTTCCGGTTACAGTCATCGAAGAAAGAGTCTATGTCGAATTCTAAAGAACCCAGGGTGAGCGGCCGCCGTCCTGCAGGAACGTTGCACACACCTGCCCCGCGCCAAAAACTGCGGTCGCGCAGAGACAGTTCGAGCGCACCGACCTATGCGCCACGGCGGACGCAGGCAGAGCGCAGCGAGGCCACGCGCAAGCAGTTGCTGGAGGCCGCGGCCAAGCTCATTCGCCAGAACGGATTCGGCGGATTGCGGACGATCGAGGTCGCCAGTGTGGCCGGCGTATCGCGTGGCGCGCTGATGCATCATTTTCCCAGCAAGCATGCCCTAGTCGTGGCGGTTCTCAACTACGTCAACGAACTCAATTTCGCCCAGAGTACGCGACGCGCCCAACTGGCCCGTGGCAGCGACGATCCGATCGAAGAGATCGTCAAGGATGCCCAGGAATTTTTCTTTGGCGATTATTTCTTCATCGAGCTTGCCATCGCGATGAGCGATGAGTCCACGCGCCGGCTGCGGCGCGAAACTCACCAGTTTACACGGCAAACGCGCTTCTCCATTGAAGCCGCATGGCTGGACACGCTGATAGCGTCAGGAATTCCGAAACAACTGGCCAGCGACGTGCTGGCGCTGACACTGAGCGCCGTTCGCGGATTTTCGGTACGCATGTTGATCGAGAAGGATCCGGAACAATTTACCCGCCTGATGAATGTTTGGCGCGACATCATCCGCCAGCATCTGGCGAGATCTCTTTCCAACAAGTCCCGCAAGCAGGGCCGAAAGTCATGAGTGTGAAAAGCCCGTCCCGTCCTTCCGCCATCCAGCTTTGCTACGTGCGGCTTGCGATTTCGCGGCCAGAGGCGGCCGCCGCTTTTGCAACCGAGGTACTCGGTCTGGAACACATCCCCAACAAGCTGGAGCCCTATCTGTACCGGTCCGACCAGCGCTATCACACGCTTTGCCTGGCTGCCGGAGCGGAACGGCCAAGCATCGGCATCGAGATATCGGACGCGCCGGAACTCGACCGCGTGGCGGAAGCCCTCGCGCACAGCGGGATGTCCCCGCGCGAAGCGACGACGGAAGAGTGTGCCCGGCGCTTCGTTTACCGCGCGCTGGTCGTCACGGACGCCACCGGCAACGAAATCGATCTGGTGTTGCGGCCAGCGCAAAGCGGCCGCCGTTATTTTCCGAGCCGTGATGCCGGCGTCACCGGCTTGCAGGGCATCGGGCTGCGCAGCCGCGCGGTCAAGGACGACCTGAGGCTGTGGACGATACTCGGCGCAGAGGTCACCGACCGGGTTGGCGAGATCACGTATCTCGGCATCGACCAAAAGCATCATCGTATCGCGCTCTACCCGTCGGACAAGGCTGGCCTCGTCTATGTCTCGTACAGCGTCGAGAGCATGGACGCGTTGATGCAAAATAGTTATTTCGTCCAGGAGCGCCAGATCAAGATCATGCATGGCCCCGGACGCGAAACGGCATCGGGCCAGATGTTCCTGCGATTTGCCGGCCCCGAAGGTTACGTCTTCTCGTATGGCTCCGGCTTGAGCGATCTCGGACCGCAGCATCGTCCGCGGCAATTTACACCGGAGGCTTCCTCGCTCTGCGAATGGGGAAGCGAGTGCGCCGATATCGCCGAACTGCTGCCGGTACAAACCGGATGAACCATCCTCTGCACAGGAGAGCAACATGATCGAGCTCAGAGATCTTTCGTATGTGAGGATGGGCGCTTCCAACCTCGAGGAAGCCGAAGACTTTGCAACCAAATGCCTTGGACTTCAGACCGGCGAGCAGTCGGGAAAGACGCTGTATCTCCGATCGGACCAGCGGGCGCACACGCTGTGCTACTTCGAGGGCAATCCCGCCGATCAAACCGTCGGATTTGAAGTCGCGAACGAAGCCAATCTTGACGCCGCTGCGGCAACACTGGACCAGTTGGGTCACCCCGTGCATGCCGGCAAGCCGAGCGAATGCGCACTTCGCAAAGTGAAGTCGTTTATCGGTTTCAAGGATCCTACGGGAAATCAAATCGAGCTGGTGGTGCGGCCGGAACGCAGCGGCAAGCGCTACTTCGCCTCGCGCGATGCAGGCATAACGGGTTTCAGCCATGTCGGTCTTCACACCACCGATCCGGCCAGGGACGAGAAATTCTGGACGCAGGTGTGCAACGCGCGCGTCAGCGACCGGATCGGCGACATCGCGTTGATGCGCGTCAACGCGATCCATCATACGATCGCACTGGCGCCGGGACGTGGACCCGGCATTCACCACGTCAACCACCAGGTCGAGAGCAATGACGACGTACTGCGCTCCTATTATCATTTGTCGGGCCAGCGCGTGCCGATCGTGTTCGGCCCGGGACGTCATCCGACCTCCGGTGCAAGGTTCCTCTACTTCCTGGGACCCGATGGAATGGTGTTCGAATATTCCGTCGGCGTCGATGAAATCCAGGACGAGGGGAAGCACCGGCCGCGACAATTCGGCTTCGAGCCGTCAAGCCTTTGCATGTGGGGCTCGAAGTCGGCGCGCCCGAGATAATCCAATCAGAGTCTCGATCAAGCAATTTATGATCGTGCTCGCTGGCGACCGCGGGTTCAATTCGTCCGGCTGATGATCTCTTTCATGATCACGTTGGTCCCGCCGTCAGTCCGCTGCGCTCTCGCATCAACGAAGGCGCGGCCAGTCGCATAGTCTCGCATGTAGCCATAGCTTCCATGGAGTTGACGGCATTTATCGACGACCTTGCATTGTAGATCGGTAGTCCGGTATCTTGCCATCGCTGCGGTCTCGATCGAATGCGCAATCAGACGGTTTTCCAACGCGAAGCGTTTGCGAATTAGCCCGAAGCAGACCTAGCGCAAGACTGCGCGCGGCGCACCTGCTCGCCGATGTAAAGAAGGTCCCGCATCGAGCGGATGACGAGGGAGATCGGTATCTCTCCTTCGTAGTTACAGCCAAAGGCCGTGAAGACATAGCCGACGACCGAGGTTACGCCGGCGTCCTTATATGCGGCGGCGAGCGCTCGCTGACTGTCGATCAGTTGATCCAGATTCTTGTTGTTATTGCGGATTCCGAAGGCTTCGGAAGCGCTCGTGAGCAAGGTGCTTTCAGGTCGGTCCCGCTTGCGCGAGCTCGTTCAAGAATGCGTTCCAGAGCATGTTGTTGGTTCTCCACCATATGCGTCTTCAAGTTTGTCTAGGCATGCAAGGCTGCAGGGCATTCTCCTAGCATTACAGTTGCCGTTTTGCTTTGAGATGCGCGCGCTGAGCGGCAGCCTGGTGAGCTCTGCGCCAGAATGACCATGCGATGACATGCGCGGGTTGGATCCGCTTTCGAGCAAGCCTGATGGCAATGCGGCGGATTTCCTGGATTGACCAACGGATCAGTGGCGGTGTGGTTATGCTTTGGCTTTTGCCGGGGGGCGGCGTTTGGTTTTTTTGGGCGGTGGCGGATTGGCGCGATGGCGGATCGCCGCCATCATGGCGAAGGCGAGCATCACCAGGGACACGTGGCGATGCCAGCCATGCCAGGACCTGCTCTCGTTGTGATCGAGCCCGAACTCGTTTTTCGCGGTTTCAAAGCTGTCCTCGATCGCCCATCGATGGCCTTCGACCGCGACCAGCGTTTCAATTGATGTTCCCGCTGGGCACCAGGTGGTGAAGAAGGCGAGATCGCCATCGGCGATATGGCGACGGATCAGCAGACCGCGCGTCCATAAACCATCATTTGCGCTGTTGAACTGCTCGACCTCGAGATCGGCCAGTTCGAGATAACACCAGTCATGCAGCCTCGGTCCTTTGGTTCCGGCTCCCGCCGACAAGCGCTTCCAGTCGGACGGGCGCCGCGTCCGGGCGATGTCTTCGGCCTTGCCGGCGACCGGCTGTCGCTTGCCCCAGGATCGGAAGACATGAGAGCTGCTGACCCCGAGCACATAGCCTTTGCCTGCCCGCCGTAGCTGCTGTTCGATATCGCCAACACCGTAGACCGTGTCACCGGCAACCCACTTGAATGGTACAGACGCGGCTATCGCACGTGCGATCATTCTCGTCGCAAGCTTTGGTTTGGTCGCAAAGCCGACATCGGCAGGCACATATGCGGCTTCCAGACGATCTGGATCGTCAGTCCATTCCTTCGGAAGATACAACGCGCGATCGATGAACGCATGACCATGACGCGAAACGTAGGTAGCGAAGACGCCGATCTGGCAGTTCGTGATCTTCCCTGCCGAACCAGTGTATTGCCGTGCCACTCCGCATGAGGCCTTACCCTGCTTGAGAAAGCCGGTCTCGTCGATCACCAGCACCGCATCGTCATCCGCCAAATGCTCGATGACATAGTCGCGGACGATATCGCGCAGGGCATCAGCGTCCCAATCTCCACGACCCAGAATTGCCTGCTGACGCCATGGGCCGGGATCGCCAGCCGCCTCCGCGCGCATCCAGCCGGTCTTGCGCTGCTCATCTCCGAGCAGACCTTCCAGGAACAAGCCTGCATTCGTCGCCACACGCTCTTGCGTGAACAACGGACGTATCCGTTGCTTGATCTCTCGAAGCGACGCCGCCCACAACGCAAGCGTCTCCTCAACCGACGCGGCCCGCGTCCACGACATTCGAATCATGGTTGCCCATGGATTCAGAAGCCCGCAAACAAAGCAACTGTAATGCTAAGAAGAAAGGTCTATCTCGATGTAACCTCGCCGGTATCCACCGAGAGCTTCAGGTTGGTCTTTAACTCTGGTGATGAGGATCGTCTTAACAAGGATCTTGAGCTGCTTAGAACTCGCAAGAACGATCCCGCAGCGATGCGCAACTTTCTATCCGTTTCAGCAGCCCTGGAAACACCTTCGCTGGTCACGAGCCGCACTTTGGCGCAGAAGGCGGCCTCATAGAAACAGACGCGTTATTTTCGGTGCGACTAGGCGCAAGTCCGGCCAAACGCTTCTGACTCGGCCCTCTGCAAGGGCGAAACGGACAGCAGATGGCAGGCACAGTCCACAGACTTGGTCGAAAATGACCCAAGCGAACTATGTTATGGCAATGTTGTCATATCTGATCAGCGTGTCCCTTGGAATTCAAACCGGCCACAATTCGCGGACTTGACACTCACGCTCAGCCGGTCACCACCTGAAGATTTGAAGGTCTATCGCAATGAATCCAATACTCGCACTATCTAACTCGCCTGAACCCGAGGTTGCTCAGATCATCCGTGACGGTCTTGACGCGTTCAATGATGCAATCGTGGGCCATAGTGATCGCCTGCCATTGCATGTCATCGTTCGAGCTTCGGAAGATGGCGAGGTCATCGGGGGGGATCAGTGGGGGGACTTCACTTGGACTTCTGACCGTCAATCTCGTGTATCTGCCCGAGACGCTCCGTGGCACGGGGATTGGGACCCGGATGATGGCAATGGCGGAGCAAGAGGCACGTCGTCGTGGCTGCCGGGCTGGGGTTGTTTACACGATTAATTTCCAGGCGCCTGGGTTCTATCAACGTCTGGGTTGGCGCAACGTGCTCGCCAATTTGCCCAAAGCAGCAACGACCACCGCTCTCGCTGTGTACGAGCTAAGAAGTTCATTGCGTTTGAATTGAAGCAGATCTCTAACTGGAGGTACGCCATAACTATTGCGTGCCGCGAATTGGGACCGAACTCTTTAGCGGAGGAAAACGCCTTAACGATACTGCTGCCGCAGCGGGTTGGCTTTAGCTGGCTGCAGCCGCAGCCGCGTGATCCGACTCGGATTGCTTTCGGCGAGAAGGATATCGCCGTCGGGCGTCCCGGAGATGCCGTGCGCGCCATTGAGAATCGGCCGACAGCGGCCGAGCCGCTCGCCTTTGGGGCCGACCTTCTGCAGGCTCGGCACCATGTCGCTGACGTAGGCGCAGCCCTCATCATCGCCCCAGATTGCGACGGGCTGGTAGAACCCACCCCAGGTTTCGAGGTGCTTGCCCTCGCGATCGAAGACCTGCACGCGGTTCGAGCTGCGGTCGACCACGACGACACGGCCGTCCGCAAAGGTCCAGATCGCATGCGGCCAGCCGAACTGACCATCGCCCGACCCGTGGCTGCCCCAGCTTGCGATCAGAGCGCCGGCGGCATCGAAGCGATGGACCCGGCTCGCAGCGTAGCCGTCCGAGATATAGATCTCGCCCCAAGCCGAGACATGCGCGTCAGTCGGATGGTTGAAGGGCGCAAGCGGTACACCGCGTTGGCCTAATCCGCCGAGCCGTTCGCCCGCTGGCGAGCATATGATCACCTCATGCATGTCGCGGTCGACCGCGAGGATGCGCCCCGTGGCGTCGGCCGTCAGCATGTGGGAATCGGCGATCAGATCGCCGCCCCAACCCCTGAGATAGGCGCCGTCGGGCGCCAGCTCGATCACGCGCGGGTCGTTGGGATGCACCAACGGATCGTGCCGCAGCATCACGAAGACATGCCCGCGCGGATCGACGGCGACGTCGGTAACAAAGCCCGTGTTCAGCGGCCAGGAGCCGAAGGGACGCTCGACGCGATAGAGCCTGTCTCCGAGTTCAACGATCAGTTCATGTATGGCCAAGACTTTTCCTTCAGGCGAGTCTGCCGGCGAAAGGATGCGTTGCTGCCCAGTGCCGGGCAATGTCTAGCCGCCGCGTCACCCATACCCCTTGATGGCCCTGGACATAGTCGAGGAAGCGCGCGAGGCCGGCCGCGCGCGCCGGATGGCCGATCAGGCGCATATGCAAGCCGACCGACATCATCTTCGGCTGCGTTGCGCCTTCCGCGTAAAGCATGTCGAAGGCGTCCTTATGCCACGCGAAATAATCGGCCGACGTGCCAAAGAAGCCGGAGCCGAACTTGCCATCATTGTTGACGAGCGAATAGGGAACGACCAGATGCGGCTTGCCGTCGACGACCTTCCAATAGGGCAATTCGTCGTCGTACGCGTCGGAATCATAGAGAAAGCCGCCCTCCTCTACCACCAGCCGGCGCGTGTTCACGCTCGGCCCATAGCGGCAATACCAGCCGAGCGGTCGCTCCCCGACCGTCGCCTTGAGCGAGGCGATCGCCTTGGCGATGTGCTCGCGCTCGTCCTCCTCGCTCAATTCATAATGCTTGATCCAGCGCCAGCCATGGCTGCAGACGTCGAAGCCCGAGGCTCTGATCGACGCCGCTGCCTCGGGATTGCGTTCGATCGCGAGCGCGCAGCCGAACACAGTCAGCGGCAGGCCGCGCTGCTGGAAAAGTCGTATCAGCCTCCAGAAACCGACGCGGCTGCCATAGGCGAACATGCCTTCGCCGGCGAGATCGCGCCCTTTGACGCCTGCCGGCAAGCCGGACGACTCGGTCAGGCCGATCTCGGTATAGCCTTCGCCGTCCTGCACGGAAGGCTCCGAGCCCTCCTCGTAATTCATCACGAAATTGATCGCCACGCGCGCGCCGCCCGGCCATTTGGGATCGGGCGGGTTCGCGCCGTAGCCGATCAAGTCGCGGTCATAGGTCATGGCCAGTCTCCGGGTCTTGGAAGGTCGTGAGGTTCGGGATTTTATACGCTCATACGTTTCGTCAGCCCGATCAGCCAGTCCATGACGATGACCAGCACCAGCGTCGTCAGGATATCGTCTGTCCCCAGGTCGTCTACGCGAAGCGGCCAAGCCAGCCTAGCGCCATGATGCCGGCCAGCACGCTGAACAGCTGCGCCAGCGAGACCACAGACCACCATCGACTGCTGCCAGATCAGCGCCGGCAGCGGTCTGTGACGGCATCGGCCGCTCCTATTCTGCTGCAGCGAACAATGAGCGGCAGTCGATGGCAAGCTTTTCTGGCGGGGCCTTGATCAAGCGCCCCTCGATCGCGCTTAAGTGATGGTTCGTGGCGGCGACAGCGCCGGTCACATTGCCTTTCTCGATCATGTCGATCAAGGCTGCACGCCACGGCGTTCGCGATCGAGTAGAGCGCTTTCAAGCGACCCTTGGATCCGGGAGTGAAAACCAGTTCTCGTCTGCACCACGCGCGTTGTGGTGCGGCGACGCAGTCGGAGGGGGGCGAACCGCCGCTACGTTGGATCGTGCTCGCGACGATGTGGACGCGGCCTTCGGGTGGAACAACCATTGTCGACGGGTCGATTGTCTGCCTAGAAAATCGTCAGCGAATTGCTGCGTGCGAACAAATCTTCAGCAACGACAGGTCGGCTCGCGACCGCGCCATAGCCCAGGCTTGCGGGAATCAACGGCTTATCCGGCTGGCACGCATCGTGCTTCGCTCACGGTAGCGCAGCATCGCTCCGGCGATCGCTCCAGGTTGGCGTGCCACGCACTGTAAAGTCCATGCGATGATCGCATCCCGCTACCGGCTTGGCGTGCGCGCGCCGAGCCACCAGAAAACTTCATATCAGAGGCGGCTTGGGCGCATTGCGCACAAGCATCTCCACACGATCGGAAGCCTCGCGCGCGCAGAGTTCCACTGCGGCTTCGCCCCATTTCCGATGCAACAACCGTCACAACGGAGGGAGTAGTCCATGTGCGATCGAACCGGCTGCATGCACCCGCCGAACTTCCGAACGATGGACTTCAGCCGCCGCAAGGTGCTCAAAGCTGCGGCGGCGACCACGCTGACGATGGCCGTCGGTGGCGGCTTGATGGGTGCGGCTCACGCGGCGGCGAATACCCTCAAGTCCACCCATGGCACCGGCTTCTGCAATCTCAATATCTTCCTGTCTCACGCCTTGCAGACTGCGAAGGATGACGGCGTCGAGATACAATTCATCAACACGCCGACATTTGCCGAACAGGTCACGTTCCTCGGCATCGGTCAGGTCGATGTCGGCCTGATGCCATACACGAGCTTCATGGCGCTGTTCGATGCCGGCGCTCCGGTCAAGATCGTCGCTGGAGGCGGCATCGAGGGCTGCGTGATCGTTTCGCAACCCGGACTGGACAGCCCAGAGAAGCTGAAGGGCAAGACACTCGGCACCTTCCAGCTCGATACGCTAGAGGTCATGCCTTACGACTTCCTCAAGAAGCACGGCGTCAGTTTCAAGGACATCAAAGTCCGTTATATGGGAACCACTCCGGAGGCGGTCGAGGCATTCAAGGCGGGCGCGCTCGACTGGATCTGCACCATCGAGCCCTATGGCACCGCGCTGCTAAACGACGTCAAGGGCTCGCACAAGCTCACCGACGGCACCGACATCTATGGCAAGGGCTATACCGACTGCGTGCTGGCGTGCCGCTCCGACCTGATCAAGCAGAATCCCGCCGGACTCAAGGCCCTCATCAAAGGCATGATGAAGGCACAGGCGATGGCCGAAACGAAACCGGAGGAAACTCTCACCCAATTGGTCGGCGCCTATTACAAGACCTCGATGGAGAACGCCAGAATCGCGATGGGCAAACAGCCGGCGGTGGTCGACGCACGCAGCCAGACCCAGTTCATCCTCGACCGCACCGACTCGCTGGTGGAGATGGGTTACATCAAGAATAAGCCCGGCCGTGACGCGATCGACTGGACCCTGCTCGAACAGGTCATCGCCGAGAACAAGGAACTCTACGCTAGTCTCAAATACAAGTCGGGATGAGCGGACCGGTGACCGACGTCACTCACCCACCGGAAGGAGTAGCTGGCATGGCCGGCGCCAATGCGTCGCCGCGACCTCGCCGGTTCGTGCTGCCGGAGGCGGTCATCCGCGCCGCCCCGCGCATCGGCTGGGCGCTGATGTCGGTCGGCCTGTTCGCCGGGATCTGGGAACTGCTCTGGCTGTGCGGGGTGACGGACCCGAAACTGCTGCCGCCGCCTCATATCTTTCTCGGCAACTTCCCCGAGCAGGCCAAGTTCTTCAATACGGCGCAACGCTGGCAGATCGGCGTCGGCCTCAACACCGGTCCATCCGCCGGCATGGCGCTCGCGATTACCGTGCTGGCGTCGGCGGCGCGGGTGTTCGCGGGATTGCTGATTGCGTCGGCCCTGTCGATCAGCATCGGCGTGGCGGTGCGGTATTTTCTCGTGGTGGAGAAGCTCGCCCTGCCGACCATCACGCTGCTGTCGCCGGTGTCGCCGATCGCTTGGCTTCCGGTCGCGATCTTCGTGTTCGGCATCGGCAACGCGCCGGCGATCTTCATGGTCGTGGTCGCGCTGTTCTTCCACATGGTGCTGGCCACCGTCAGCCAGATCGACGGCGTCAATCGCAACCTGATCAATGTCGCGCGCACCATGGGCGCGTCGAAATGGCAGATCTACAGCCGGGTCATCGTGCCGGCGATCCTGCCGGGCCTGCTGATGGTCCTGCGTCTCAATATGTTCGGTGCCTGGATGGTGGTGCTGGTCGCCGAATCCACGGGCGTCGGATATGGCCTCGGGCAGGTGATCATGCTGGCGCGCAACACCTTCAATCCCTCGCTGGTGTTCTTCACCATCGCACTCATCGGTCTGCTCGGCTTCTGTTCCGACTCGCTGATGCGGCTGCTGCAACGAAAGATCCTGTATTGGGTGCCCGAGACGACGGGGGTGCTGCGTGGTCTCTAAACCGTTCAAGCCGATCTCATCCCAGGACGCCGTGGTCTGCCGCAACGTCAGCAAGGTGTGGGCGGAAGGCACCAAGCGGGCGCACGTCGCATTGCGCGACGTGGACCTCGACGTGACGCCCGGCGAGTTCATCGTCCTGCTGGGTCCCTCCGGCTGCGGCAAGAGCACTCTGCTCTATCTGATCGCCGGCCTGGAACGGGAATCCGGCGGCGAGGTCTGGTCGTTCGGGGATCGTGTCGCCGGTCCGTCGCCCGAGCGCAGCCTGATTTTCCAGGAGACCTCGCTGTTTCCATGGCTCACCGTGGGGCAGAATGCGAGCTTCGGCCTCTCTATCCGCGGCGACAGCGCTGGGGCCCGCAGGACCGCGGCGCGCGAGGTGCTCGCCCGCGTCGGCTTGACCGAGGCGATCGATAAGCGGCCCGACGAACTGTCCGGCGGCATGCGCCAGCGCGTGGCCGTCGCTCGCGCGCTGGCGATGCGGCCCAAGGTGCTCTTGATGGATGAGCCGTTTGCGGCGCTCGACGTGCAGACGCGGGCCAAGATGCAGGATTTCCTGCTCGACGTCTGGCGCGACAGCGGCGCGTCGGTTCTGTTCGTCACCCATCACATCGATGAGGCAGTGGCGCTCGCAGATCGGGTCGTAGTGTTCACGTCACGTCCAGGCCGCATCAAGACGATCGTGCCGGTCGATATTCCGCGCCCGCGGGATCCGTTTTCCTCCGAAGCCGAACTGCTGCGCCGGCAACTGACCGAACTGATGCGTGACGAGGTCGATCGCGCCTTCGCTGAGCAGGAAGCGCTTGCCGCCACCGCCTGACCAAGACGACCTGACCAAGCCCCATCCCGCACGTCGCCCGCGTCAAATCCGGAGCACCGCCATGTCCACCTCCCTCATTCGCAGCCGTGCCATCATCGCGCAGGCGCTGGATCGCCAGACTTGGCAACAGATCGACGACGGCGCCGTGCTGCAGGAGGACGGCGTCATCGCCGCCGTCGGCACCTACGCGGACCTGCGCAAGCGCTATCCGAACACGGCCGTGATTGGCAGCGGCGACGAGATCATGCTGCCGGGCTTCGTCAACGGTCACCATCACGTCGGACTGACCCCGGTGCAGCTGGGCTCGCCCGACATGCCGCTGGAATTGTGGTTCATCACCCGCATGGTGACGCGCAATCTCAACATCTATCTCGACACGCTCTATTCGGCGTTCGAGATGATCGCGTCCGGCATCACCACGGTGCAGCACATCCACGGCTGGATGCCGGGCACACTCAGTGAGGTGGAAGCCAAGGCCGAACAGGTCGTCCGCGCCTACGAGGATATCGGCATGCGGGTGTCCTACTGCTACGCAGTGCGTGATCAGAACCGACTGGTTTATCAGGCCGACGATGCGTTTGTCGCGAGCCTGCCGAAGGAGCTGCAGGGACCGATGAAGCGCTGGTTCGAGCGTTTCAAGCTCGGTCTCGACGACGCGATCGGCATGTTCGAATCGATGTACGCCCGCCACAACAACAAGCCGCGGGTGAAGATCCAGCTTGCGCCCGCGAACCTGCACTGGTGCTCCGACAAGGCGCTGACCGTGCTGTCGCAGACCTCAAAGAAATACCAGGTGCCGATGCACATGCACCTGCTCGAGACCTCGATGCAGAAGGAATATGCCTGGTCGCGCGGCGGCTGCACCGCAGTCGAATACATCGACCGCTTCGATATGCTCGGCCCGCACATGACGCTGGGCCACGGCGTCTGGCTCAGCGAAAGGGACATCGCGCGCATAGCGGAGGCCGGCGCTTGTGTGTGTCACAACTGCTCCTCCAATTTCCGGCTTCGCTCCGGCATCGCAGCGCTCAACCACTTCGAGGCCGAAGGGATCAACACCGCGATCGGTCTCGACGAAGCCGGCATTAACGACGACCGCGACATGCTGCAGGAGATGCGGCTGGTGCTGCGCGCCCATCGTGTGCCCGGCATCGGCGACGAGGTTCCCACCATGGCACAGGTGTTCCGGATGGCGAGCATCGGCGGCGCAAGGACAACCGGATTTGGTGAACAGATCGGGACAATCGCGGAAGGCAAAGCCGCCGATCTCTCCCTAATCGACTGGAAGCAGATTTCCTATCCGTATCTCGATGAGGAGATGCCGATGCTCGACGCGGTGATTCAGCGCGCCAAGACCGACGGCGTGCGCACCGTCATGTGCAACGGCGAAGTGATCTACGACAATGGCCGCTTCACGCGGGTCGATCGCGAGAACGCGCTCAAGACACTGCATGACGAACTGCAGCACGCGCTGAGCGATGATGAGGTCGAACGGCGCAATCTCTCCAAGGCGCTGCTGCCACATGTGAAGAACTTCTACACCGGCTATGTCGATCCCGCGAAACACGAGCCATTCTACCGGCAGAGCTCGCGAATCTGACGCGGGACTCAACCGGCGCTTGCCCAAGCTGCCATGGCCCACGAAACTGCTGACGTTGGTTGTGGTATCCGGGACTCCATTGTATGATTGCTTATAACAAACGAACCAATGTCAGCTTTACGAGGATAATGGTGAGCGTATGACGAGAGCACCTATCGGCATTGGGTCTCAAGCGCACGCGCCGTTTCAATTTGCCCGAATCCGTCCCGGAGCCTAAGACGCCGATCCGCTCTACCCTTTCATGGGGCAGGTGAAAGCCGCCAGGGCAGCCTTCGTCAGCGCATCACAGCGGACCGAGCGCCGGCCGAGGCGGGCGTAGAGGGTTCTGCACGACGACCCCACCGCTGGGCGAGCGCCGCACAGACCATCAGTTGAATCTGATGGAAGACCATGAGCGGAAGGATCACCGCGCCCACCGCGTGGGAAGCAAAGATCACCTTGGCCATGGTAACTCCCTGGGACAGACTCTTTTTAGACCGAACTTCCCCTTGAGTAGCGACGTAAGCATTTGAGCTGGCGTGTAATTCCAGCGGGCGTGACGGCGCGTCTGCCTACATTATGGGGCGATAGGAATGCCGAGCCGATTGAAGACGTCTTGTTGTAGTGGGGTTGGACTTGTGAGCATAGCGGCCGGGGCGTCCTGACCGATGCGAACGATGTTGCGTGTGAGCGTGGCGAGATCCTGCAACAGCGTTCGAAAGCTGTGCACGGGCCGGCCATCGTGGGTGTGCTTGCGATTAGCCTTGGTTCTGGCCGCGGCCGAGACTCTGGCCTTGGCGACGGGCGAGACGCGCGCGGCGTCGGCGGCCTCGCGGTCGTGATCGTCGAACAGGATCGGGGCCAGCGCGCGGCGCATGTGCCAGACGATGTAATAAGCGAGCATGCAGAGGAAGACGTGGGCGCGCACGCGGCCAGCGAGGCGATGGTGGATCGGGCGCACCTCCAGTTCGACGGTCTTGATGGTGCGGAAGGCGCGTTCGACCTGGGCCAGGCTCTTGTAGGCACGCACCGTGGCGGCGGTGTCGAGGTTCTCGGCCGGCACGTTGGTCCGTAGCACATAGAAGCCGTCGAGCGACGCTTCGTTGGCGATGGCATCCTCGATCCGACTGAAGTCGAACGAAGTGTCGGTGATGGCGAGGTGGAAGTGCTTGGCCATCTTACGCTTGCCCAGCACGGCGCCGACCTTCAGACCGATCTCATCCTCGCCGCGCAAGGGGTTGCGCTGACGCTGCACGGCGGCCTTGACGCGGGCGAGATCCTTCTCGGTCGCCGCCAGCAACTCGCCGCGCTTGCGCCGACGCTCGTCGGCCAGATCCGGGTTGCGGCACACGATCAGGCGCTCGCCGGGGAAGTCGGGGGACGTGATCTCGGCCATATCGCGATCGTCGAACAGCGACAATTGCAGCGGGCCGCCGTCCTCGGCGAGCTTGCGGATCGCCGGCGCCCGCAGAGCGGTGATCCAATCGAGCCCGGCCGGCATCAGATCGGCTTCGATACGGGCGCTGGTGATCATGCCGCGATCGCCGACCAGTACCACACGCGACAGCTTGAAGCGGGCCTTCAGTTTGTCGACTTGCGCGGCCAGCGTGCTCGGGTCGGCGGTGTTACCTTCGAACACCTCCACCGCCACCGGGCAGCCGTCGGCGGCGCACAGCAAGCCGAACACGATCTGCAGCTTGTCGGAACGACCGTCGCGGCTGTAACCATGCCGCGCCAATTCGCAATGTCGCCCCTCCAGATAGCTGGAGGTGAGATCGTAGAGCACCAGCGAGCCGTCATGCAGATGGCGCTTGGCGAGCGTCGCCTCGATCCCCGGTTGGGCCGTGCCGAGCAGGTCGAGCGCTTCGTAAAGCTCGTCCTCGTCGACGGCGCTGAGATCGAGCAGTTCGCCCAGCGAATGCGCCGCCGTCGCCTCGCTGAGCTGGCGCGCCGTGGCCAGCTTGGCGGCCGGTTCGATCACCCGTGCCACGATCAAGGCCAAAGCCAGCCTGGCCAACCGTCTGGGCTTGTCCGGGACAAGGCGATGCAGTCCGAGCTGGCGCGCCATGCCGAGCACCGCGGCCACGTGGCCGTGCGGCAGCGAGCGCTCGATCCGCAGTTGCTCGGCCGGCGAGACCAGCTCCTCGCCTTTCAGGACGCGGCGCAGCGCATCGATCTTCTCATCCGGCCAATGCGACAGGTTGGCCAGCGTGCGCGACTTGATCTTGTCGCCCTCGCGATAGCTCTCGCGCAACAGGATCGCGGGCGGTGAGTTGCGGTTGGGAATGCGGGCGACGAACATGCCGGAATCGAATCACGGAAACCTGCCATTCGCAAGCCAAAAATCATCATTTACATGCCTACAAAATCAGCCCGATCCAAACTTCTCAAATCCTCTCAACGCTCTAACAAAAATCCCGAGGGGAAGTTCGGTTTAGAGCCACAGAAGATGATGGTCACTTGATCGGCACGCTTGAAGCCCAGCCATTTGCTGACAAGCCCGGTGGTGATCAGCGCGGCGGTGAGAAGGATGCCGTCGGCAACGAGCAGCCCCGCGAGCGCAGACGGCGGAACCTGATGCCATAGGCCTTCGCTGACCGCCTCGCTGAAGGCGGAATAGACAATGAGCAGGATCGAGCCCTGGTCGACCGCGCCAACGATGCCGTCGTGACGCCCAATCCATTCGCCAATGAGCGGCTGGAGCAGCTGTCCGCAGACAAACGGCACGAACAACTGCAACGTGATCTGCCCGATCGCATCCCAGCCTGAGGCCGCGCCGCCGTGATTTGAAAGCACGAGGCCTGCCACGAGCGGCGTGACGAAGATGCCGATGATGCTTGAAGCCGAGGCGCTGCAAATCGCCGCCGGAACGTTGCCCTTCGCGATGGCGGTGAAGGCGATCGAGGATTGGACCGTGGACGGCAGGGTACAGAGAAACAAGATGCCGGCGTAGAGCGCCGGCGTCAGAAGCGGAGACAGGATTGGCCTGAAGGCCAGGCCGAACAGCGGAAACAGCACGAATGTCGTCAGCAGCACCAGGGCATGCAGCCGCCAGTGAGTTGCTGCCGCGATCACGGCTTCGCGCGACAGCTTTGCCCCATGCAGGAAGAACAGCAACGCAATGGCGAAGTCGGTGAGGTGATCCACCACCAGCGCCGCCGCGCCGCGGCATGGCAGGACACTTGCCGCGATAACGGTCGCGATCAGCGCCAGGGTGAAATTCTCAGGCAGAAACTTGGGTCGGGACATGCTGGTGGTCTGTTCACCGGGAGCGGCTTTGAACTCGCGCAATCGCGAAGTCAGCGCGCCTTTCGGGGCAGCGGAAACATGCCCCAGTGAGAACAACTGATCCATTCGTCGTGGTCAGTCGCGAGCGCAGATGCCGATGTGGGGTTCATGGTCGTCTCCTTACATTGTACGAATGATCTAGAAGTAGGGAGCGACCAACCCGCCACCACTAAAACTCCATTTAAGCGCGCGTACTGAGGGGCGACTACCGCGAGAGCAGAACTACCTTGGCGCGCGACGATATGATTTCCGAGTCCGGATCCGGCCCGGCCTGAACCAGACCATCATGGCGCAGCGAGACCTCCGAAAACGGCGATGCGGACGCCCGTTCGAGCAGCGCGCGCATTTTCGGGTGAAGACCTTCGCCGCGCGATGCCGCGAAGGCGCTGAATTGATGAAAAGAGCACATTGCCAGAACTCCTAGGCTGCCGACAGCACGGGGCGCGATACAGCCGACGACCGCTTCTTGGCGTGCACTCGACAATGAATCACGGACCGCACAACGTGGTTTGGGAACCGCGCGCAACGTTGCCGATAGAATAGAGGTAGTGGTCCGCGCTGAGACTTCGATTAAATACGAATTTATTCGCTGGCACGGCGGCCGAACTCGCGTGAGGACTCAGCTCGCGGCGATGACACCACACGGCATGCGAGGCGTCGCAGTTCGGCCAGACAATCGCTCAATGCCGATCCACGCTCATCGACGGTGGCGCCTGCCTCCGCAACGAACTTCGTGACGTGACGGCAGTTCTCGCTACCTGCGAACGGGAGGATTGGTGTTGCGCCAAGTGGGCACTGCGTTTGTCACACCCACCGAAGGCCAGTTGTACGACCCCACTGAGGGTGCGGTGACAGTTCCGACAGAGGTGCCGGATGTCCCATAGGTCCCGGATGGCGGTGTCGACAGTCCGGTCACCCCATAAGCGGCAGACTGCATTGTCGAGACATCGTGCCTCAAATACGTGTAGCTCTTCCCTTCCGCAGCAAGGGGCGCAACCGCGAGCCCTACAGTTACGAAGGCGGCAGTCACAAATTTGGTTGTCATCATGATCGGTCCTCTCTCGTGAGAGATAGGAGACAACGCCCATTCTACACGGCTCGACATCCTAAATTCTTGTTCAATGAAGGTGGAGGCGTCCGCCGCACTTGAGTCTGGCATTTCAGATCGCGCGCGTCTGTCTGCGGACCTCGTTCGCGACGGGCCTTAAGGTCTCCGGCAGCGCCTCGCCGACGAGGCTGTAGCCAATCCCGTTATCGGCCCAGGTAAACCCGGTAGCGCCGCCGTTTGACTGTGCCGTCATTGGCCCGTTCTGGTCGGTACTGTTCATCGGCCGGGTCAGCATGACAACCCGGCTGCCATGGTCGTCATCATACATGAACATCGCGGCCGGGCCGTGCTGGGTCGCAACCAGGCGCCCGCCCATGAGACGGTAACCTGAGCTTGCTAGGTCCGGCACCCTGACGGTCCGATTGAGCCGGCCTGAGACCCATTGCACGAGCTGAGCGGCGTCGGATGCTCGCATTTCGACCGGGCGCACCCGATCCGGTGCGTAGACATTGTAGGAATAGGCAGCTTCCTGCGCGAGCGCGGCCAGGCCGCCAGGTGACGCCTCCAGCGTGCCGCGCACGATCCAGCCGCCAAACCCGCCCAGGCTGAGCAGCAGCATCGCCGCGATCGCCCACCAGGCCGGTGGAGAACGACGCCTCTGGCCTTCGATCATGCGAGAGAGGTTCAACTCGGGTGGCAACGGCTCATCGGCGATTGGCGCCAGCGCGCCGCGAATCAGTTCGCGCTGATCGGCAAAGCCGGCGACGCGCTTGGCGACGTCGGGATGATCGGCAAGGTAAGAGCCGATTTCCGCTCGACGCTCCGGCTCGAGCACATCATCCACATAGGCGTGGAGGTCGTCTTCTGTGATCGGCCGGTTGTTCATGTCAGCCTCCGCATCGTCACCACATTCCCCGGCGCACCGGCGACGCCGCCGAGCTCCTGCTGCAACCTCTCGCGTGCCCGCGACAGGCGCGACATCACGGTGCCAATCGGGACGTTCAGCACCTTCGCGGCCTCCGCATAAGAGAGATCCTCGACTGCGACCAGCAGCAGTACGGCTCGCTGCTCCTCAGGTAGCCTCGCAAGTTTGTCTAGTACGTCTTGATACATGAGCCGATGCTCCTGCGCGGCAGCCCCGCGAAACTCGCCCTCATCCGCTTCCTCGATCGGCACATGCCTGCCGCGCGACGACGCCTGACGGAATTGATCCGCCGCGAGGTTATGCAGGATCGTGAACAGCCAAGCGCGCACACTCCCGTCCCGCCTCTGATGCCAGCGGCTGACCGCGCGCTCCAGGCAGTCCTGCACGAGATCGTCCGCGTTTGCGCGGTTGCGCACGAGCGCGCGCGCATAGCGGCGGAGGGCGGGGATCAGCGGCTCGACCTGAACCAACATATCCTTCATCTCGCCCTCTGCCTGCGTTCTTTCTCGCTTCAGCGAACGTCAACGGGACTCAATCTGGACCGCCTCGCCGGGCATGGCCGCTTCCCCGGATGCGATTACAAGGTATCGCCTGTCGGCTTTCGCCCCCTGATCGACGATCTGGCGGATCGGGCCAGCGGCGTTGACGATAGCCGATCCTGCCGGGTTCGTCATGAAGGCTGCGAGCGGCTGCAACGAGCCGCTGCCGTCCTCATGCTCGGCGAGCGCCAGCATATATTTTTGCTTGGGCTGGAGACCCGTCACCGAGGCCTGCAGGATCTGGATCAGGCCCTGGTCGAACAGCGACACGCTGGTCGGCGCCTTGCCATCGCCCGTCCGCTGCTTGGGCGCCAAGGCGAGATGGGCAACCTGGCCGGCGACACCGAGCGGCTGCAGGTTCTCGCGGTCGTCGGGATCGGGCGCGGCGTTGGGGACATAGGCGATCGCCTGAGGCGCCTGACCGATCGGAATGTTGTCAATCACCTTGTTGGTCGCGGTATCGATCGCCGCCAGCGCATCGGCGTTCTCAAGGCCGACATAGACGCGCGATCCATCACCCGACGGCCAGACGCCATGCGGCAGATTGCCGACCGGGATGGTCGCGACCTGCGAGAAGTCATCGGTACGGAACACCTTGACTTCGTTCAAGCCGCCGATCGTGACATAGGCGAACGATCCCTTCGCGGTTCGTGCGAAGTTGACATGGTTCGTGATCGGACCGGTGTCGATCGTCTTGATGAGGCTGAATGGAGGACGTGCGTCGAATACCTGCGTCTTGCCGACGTCCTTGAGCGTGAACCAGACCTGCTTGCCGTCGGGCGTCGCGGCGATGTTCGGGCAGAACGGGCTATCCTGCTTCACTTTGGCGACGATCTTATGATCGGCAACCGTGACGACATCGGTTTCCGGATTGAACGAAGAGCAAATGTAGCCGTACTTGCCGTCGGGCGAGAAGATCTGCATGCCCGGGCCGCTCGGAGTCGTGATGCGCGTCTTCTCTTCAAAGCTCTTGGCATCGATCACGGAGATGTAGTTCTCGCCGCGCACCGTGACCCACACCTCCTTGCCGTCCGGCGTATAGAAGGCCTCATGCGGCGAACGACCGACATAGGTCACATGCTTGACTGCATTGGTTGCGGTGTCGATGAAGGTCACCGAATTCGAGCCGATCGATACCACCGCGAGCGTATGGTGATCGGGCGAATATCCCATACCGTGGACGAGCACCTGCCCCTTGTAGAGCGGGCTGAAGTTGAGCGGCTGCGGATCGCCCAGCCGGATCACGCCGAGCAGCTTGTTGTCGACCGGATCCGTCACCGAGACCGTATTGGAGAACTGCTCGGCCGCATAAATGCGGTCATGATGGCTGATCGGGATATCGGGCGAGGACAGCGCGCCGGGCGCTTGCCCGGCCCACGCAGCGGACCCGGTTGCGAGCATCGTTGCCGCCAGGAAGACAGTTTTCCACGTTTTCATGTTTCGCTCCTAGTGTTTCATTCCGGTGGACATGTCCATCTGCATGCCCGAATGGTGATCGGGCGCAGCAGGGAGAGCCTGCGGTTGCGTCGGCGCGGGCGTTGTATCGGTCGCTGGCTCGCCGATTGCGAGCTTCATCGCGGCGATCTCCTGCATCTGGTCGACAATGATTTCCTGCGCGATCCGCCGAACCTGCTCGTTCTTGCCGTATCGCAGCTCGATCACGGCCATGTCGATGGCGCCTTGATGATGCGGGTTCATCATGGCGACGAAATCGCGATCGATGTCACCGGTAGGCTTCGCCGTCATGTCGTTCATCATCTTGGTCATCGCCGCGTCGTTCTCTTTCAGGAAGGCGGATTCCTCGGCGCTCAACCCTGCTGGAGGATCGGCCGGGTGGGCTTCATGTGCGAACGCAAGCGGCGGAATCGCGCAAGCAATGAGGACCCGCCCACCGTACAGGATCGCGGCGAGCCCTGGTTTTCGGAAACGACACCTGCTCGCAAGTGTCGCAATGAATCTGCGGGTCCGCTGCTGCATCCTGAACTCCCTTGTTGATCGCATAGGGGTTTGACGGAGCGGCGCGCGTTCTATTCCAAACGGCCGCAAAGGTTCTTCGGCCGCGGGCAGATGGACTCCAAAAAAGCTAACGGCAGCAACGACTAAGGCACGACCTTCGGCCTGATCACAGACGCGTTAGCGCCCTGCCCAAGGAATGCCCTCCCCGACGATTGATCGATTTTATCGATCGTAAGTGACACATCAATCTGTTGGATAAATTCATCACCGCAGACCAGGTTTGGCGTAACCCGGAGTGACGCCAATGACCTCTGCCATCGATTTCCGCACTTCTCCAAGCAAACCCGTTAGCCGCGAGACCGTCGTATCGCGTGTGAAATCATCCCGCGCCGTCATCCCTGGGGTGGCGCTGGCCGCTGCTATCGCGCTCGTCGCCAAATTGCTTCACGGCATACCAGGGATTGCCACGTTCAGTCCCATGATCCTTGCGATCGCGATCGGAATATCCGTGCGCAATCTGGTCGGAACGCCCTCCTTCGCCGCCCCGGGAGTTGCTTTCAGCATGCGCCGTCTGCTTCGGGCCGCGATCGTTCTCCTCGGCTTTCAGATCACGCTGACCCAGCTTGCGGCCGTGGGTGCAAGGGGACTCTTTATCGTCGTCGGCACGCTCGTTGCCACCTTCGCCTTTACTCTCGCAGCCGGTCGTGCCTTGGGCGTCGACCGAAAGCTCACGGAACTGATCGCCGCGGGCACCTCGATCTGCGGTGCTTCGGCCGTTGTCGCGACCAACAGCGTCACTGGAGCGTCCGACGAGGACGTCGCTTATGCGATTGCCTGCGTCACGATCTTCGGCTCGATCGCAATGTTCGTCTATCCTTCGCTACCGCATCTTCTGCATCTCGATGACGGGGCTTATGGCCTCTGGAGCGGGGCATCCATCCATGAGATCGCGCAGGTGGCCGCCGCTTCTTTTCAGAACAGCCAGCGCGCCGGCGAAATTGCCACGGTCGCCAAACTTGCGCGAGTCATGCTGCTTGCGCCCGTGGTCCTGGCCCTGAGTGTCGGGCCCCGGCTTGCGGCCCGAGGCGCGCCCGGCGGACCCCTGCCCTGGTTCGCAATCGGCTTTGCTGCGATGACTGCCGTCAACAGTGTCGTGACTATTCCGGCGGGGGTGAGGGACGTTACGATCACCCTGTCCACCTTCCTGCTCACGATCGCTCTCGCCGCCATGGGCCTCGAGACCGATATCTCGAAACTCTACGCGCAGGGGCTGCGTCCAGCTATATTAGGCGCACTTGCCTTCCTGTTCATTGCAACTTTCAGCCTGGCTCTCATCAAATTCATGGGGTGACCATGACGCTCGAACAGCTCCGGATATTCGCCGCGGTCGCGGACAAGCAGCACGTGACACAGGCCGCCCGCGAACTGAATCTGACACAATCGGCCACGAGCGCGGCGATCGCCGCGCTCGAAGGCCGTTATGGCGTCAAGTTATTCGATCGGGTCGGTCGCGGCATCGTGCTCACGCATATGGGCCGCTCATTTCTCGGAGAAGCCCGTTCCGTGCTGGCGCGCGCCCATGCGGCCGAGCAGGTTCTTCGGGACTTCGCCGGACTCAAGGCCGGAAGGCTTGTGATCGCCGCAAGCCAGACGGTCGGCAGCTATTGGCTACCCGCGCGGCTGCTGGCTTTCCAGGCAACCTATCCCGGCATCGAACTTGACGTGAAGATCGCCAACACCGAACACGTCGCGACCGACGTTCGCGAGGGCATGGCGGATCTCGGCTTCATCGAAGGCGATATCGACGACGCCGCATTGTCGGCCCGACGCGTCGACAGCGATGCGCTGGTCGCCGTCGTTGGGCCACAACATCCACTAGCGAACCAGAGAAAGCTGCCTCCCGACTGGATTGCCACAACACCATGGATCCTTCGCGAGCCGGGCTCCGGAACGCGTGCCATGTTCGAACGGGCTCTGAAGAAGCGTGGAGTGCGCCTTTCCGACCTCACCGTGCAGCTGGAGCTCGCCTCGAACGAGGCAATTCGAACGGCCGTCGAGACTGGCCGCTGCGCCGCGGCCATCTCCGATCTGGTGGTCGAAACGGCGATCGCGGCAAAGCGACTGTTCCAGCTGGAAGGCGAAATGGCGAAGCGTTCGTTCTACGCTTTGCGTCACAAAGAGCGGCATGTGAGCAAGGCCGAAGCCGCATTGATGTCCACCATCGCAGCGGGCGCTGCCGCGTAGGAAGACCTGCACCCGCGGCAAGAACCTATTGCAACGATTGAACTGATGTCTCGCCAGCAATGCCGTGGGCGTTGTCGGCGCGCGACAGCATCGTTGCCCATTCGATCGTGGCCGGCGATCAGAACGATCTGATCATCTCGTTGGATTACTTCGGCACTGCGGCCCACTTTCTTTGGGAAGTGGCAAGCACATCGAACACTCCGCTTGCCGGAACATCGAGATGGAGATTCATAATGATCGCTTCGCACCGCGCTTACCTCACGATTGTCTTGCTGGCCGCCACCGTTTCGGTACTCGGTGCGCCGCTCGCGCATGCCGGCAGCCCGATGCATTTTTCAGGCTAACGTAGTACCATTCACTCGCAAGAGCGGTTCCACCTCACCAACCGGCGTCTGCCGTGCAGCCATCAGGCGCTACCGCAACAGCAGGACGCAGATCCCTTTGCGGACATGATTCTCGGATGAGCGAACCTGCATGAAAGCGCACGCGTCAGCTCGACAGGAGATCTCGATGCAGCAACATCGCAACCATGCACGCTCTCAAGCTCTCACTCGCCGCGCCGTGCTCCGCACCATCGGAGTCGCGGGCATGGCGCTCGCGACCTCATCGGCCCGGGCTGATCAATCGGTAGAGCTGCCGATTGCCGGCGACCCGCGACAGCGGCCGGTGGCGCATGACTTCCCGCAGAAGGGGCGCATGATCCTGCAGCGCACCCGGCCGCCGTTGTTGGAAACTCCGATGGAGGTGTTCGATCGCGGCGTATTCACGCCGAACGACCAGTTCTATGTGCGCTGGCACTGGGCTGTGATCCCGACGTCAGTGGATGCGGACGCCTTCAGGCTCGCCGTGCGCGGCCACGTCAATCAAGTACTGTCCTTGTCCGTCGGCGATCTGCTCAAGATGCCTCGCGTGGAGCTTGCCGCCGTCAATCAGTGCTCGGGCAATTCCCGCGGCTTCTTTTCGCCTCGTGTACCCGGCGCGCAATGGGCGCATGGCGCGATGGGCAATGCGCGATGGACGGGAGTCCTGCTCAAGGATGTGCTCGACCGCGCGGGCGTCAAATCGGGCGCGATGCATGTCCGCTTCAACGGACTGGACGAGCCCGTGGTACCCGAAGCACCCGATTTCCGAAAGTCGCTTGACATTGATCATGCTCGCGACGGCGAAGTCATGATCGCCTTCGCGATGAACGGCGAGCAGCTGCCGCTACTGAACGGCTTTCCGTTGCGCCTGATCGTGCCGGGATGGTATTCGACCTATTGGGTCAAGATGCTCAGCGATATCGAGGTTCTTGATCGCGCGGACGACAATTACTGGATGGCGACCGCCTATACCATTCCGGATACGCCGCACGCCAACATCGCGCCGGGCCAGGCTGGGGTAAAGATGGTCCCCATCAGCCGGATGGTGCCGCGGTCCTTCTTCACGAATATTGCGGAAGGTGCGTCACTTCCAGCAGGCGCCGGCGCGACGATCGGCGGGATTGCCTTCGGAGGCGACACGGGCGTCGCCAAGGTCGAGCTTTCGATGGATGACGGCCGGACCTGGCAACTCGCGACACTGGGTGATGACTTTGGAAAGTACAGCTTTCGCCGTTGGCAGGTGAACATCCCCCAGCTGATGAAAGGCCATCATTCACTCATGGTCCGCTGCACGAATCTGAGCGGCGATGTTCAGCCCGCAATGCCCAACTGGAACAACAGCGGTTTCATGCTCAACGCCGTCGAGACGGCTCAAATCACCGCCATCTAGGAGCAACTTCATGCGACACGCCATCATTGCCCTGGGCGCCTCGTTCGCGGCCCTGCTGACGCCCACCTCCGCCCGGGTCCAGCCCGCTCCGGCGATCACATCGACGACTGTGGAGCTTCCAGCGGGCGATGCTCTATTCCCCGGTGGATCCAGCGCGGACGCCATCAACAACAACTGTCTGGCCTGTCACTCCGCAGATATGGTGTTGAACCAGCCTGCTCTCTCCAAGTCCGCTTGGGAGTCCGAAGTCGGCAAGATGATCAAAGTCTACCGAGCGCCCATCGACGAGAGCGATGTGCCCGCGATCGTCGACTACCTCGCCAGCACGAAGGGAACCAACTAGCGTCAGGCCTGCGACCAAGCCGAGCTGGCGTTGTCCAGCCAGCGCTCGGTGTCTTCATCCGTCCAACCGGGAACGGCGAAGCGAGGACGAGCGGGCAACGCTGCACTCGGATTTGCCGAGTGATGTTTGTGCACGTGCAGACGTGCCGCTGGGTGAACCGGATCACGCATTGCCGCAGAAGCAGTCGCACACGTAACCAGTAAAAGACCAAGCACCAGAAGACAACGCATTGAATCGCTCCAAATGGCTTGCACCATCGCTTGCAGCGCAAGGGCCGACCGACCGGCCCCTACGGGTCCATCCCCAGAGACTGGCCACCGAACTTGGATGGATCGTTATAGCTGGGCGTGTCGTTGTAGGAGATCGGCGGTCGAGGAGCCGCATAGGCCTCCCTCGGGATAGCGAAGTCACCTAGCGATACAGTCTGCACATGATGAGCTACAACCCGATGCCGCGTGTGGGTACCATGCATGGGAGCCGCGCTCGCACATGCGATCAGGGAGATCAGGAAGCTTACGGTCAAGAGAGTACGCATTAACTTGCTCCAGTTGTTCATTTGGCGAAGCAGATCGCCGGCGAGCTCGCAGGCCCGCAAAACAAGAAAAGCGGGTATCATCATTTGGCCCGGCGACGTCCGCGAGTTCAACATCCGCGACAGATCGACCCTTCCAGCATCTTTTCAACCCGCGCATCCTCCTTGTCGATGGCGGCGTCCGTGCCGAGCAGCGGTCCTTTCATCGCGTGACCGCCTGTACCGGATGATGGCAGCGCGGTGCCCAGGGAATTCGTTCCTGGAGCGGCAGCACTCGTACCGAGCGCGCCACCCATCGACATGTGCGATCCCATGGATCCCATGCCGCCGCGGGCAAATGCCGCGGTGGCAGAGAGGACGAAGCAAATTGCGAAGCAAAGCAGGGATAACGGCCTCATGATTCATGCTCCAGGCGTTGAGGTGATGACTAGAATCTAGGTGTCGAGCGCGCGCCGGCTGAGCACGATCGCGAGAGCGATCGTGACAAAGAATACAGAATCTGCATCGCAGACCGGCCGGATCTCCGCTGCGTTTCGTCGTCTCGCAAGAGTGATCCGCGACAGCGCACGATCACCTGCGGAATGCCTACATCTGTCTCGTTCAAGAAATTCCATTCGGGAAACGTCATCGACAGAGCAGCAGTAGTCGCGAGACGCGAATTCTCCGCACGAGTGAAACAACGGAGAATGATGATGACTGTATTCAAGACACTGGTTGCTGCGGCGCTGATCTCGACGGCGACAATCCCGTCTGCATTTGCAGCGTGGTCCTTCGCGGACCAGGAGCCCGCGGCCTTCGCGTCGATGTATCCAAACCGAGACGTACTGAATGGCGGCGCCCTGACGCCGGCGGGCAGGATGGGCCTCGAGCGGGCCGGCGGCGCGGCTCCCGTGTTCGCTGGCGGCAACGTCCATATCCGGGCAAGGCATCGTTAAGCGCAAGCCCTGCAAAGCGTCATACGGGGTGCTGCCGGCCTGCGGCGCACCCTGTTTGCCGTTTGATCGCTCACTGCAACGTCAGATCCCGCCGCGAAAGCGGCCACCGAGAGTGATTCCCGCTGGACTGAGACGGCACATATTTGCCGCCGTGGCGAACGAACGTTTGCACGCAGCTTGAGCTTTCACAATGTTCGGGTGCTTTCGGACACTGGAGGACTGAATAGTCGAGCCGAACGACGTTTGAGTTATCGTCGTATGTTGCAAAGTAGTGGCCGGCCTCCGCATCGGCGCCACACCTCGCCAGAACAATCCTCCTGATCTCGGACGGGAGGTGAGCAATCCTTTCGGCGCTCATTGGAGGATCAGAGGGTACGACTGGTACCGCGTGGCCTGGCGACACCCAGCCGGTCATTGCCATGCACATCAGTGTGAATGTGGTTCGTCGCATCTTGTACCTCTGCAGACAGCAGCTCCTTCAGGAGGCATTCCCGGCGATCACGGATTTTGATTGGATCGGCGTAGCCCAAATCTAGGCATTGGAAGCGCCCCGGCCACGGTAATGACAACGAATTGACAATCGCTGCATCAAGAGCCGTGGCCGCTTGGGGCAATCAAGCTCCGCTCTCGAAAGTGAATTGGACTTGCTGGCCCCACTGCTTACGTGTCACCTCGACAATCGAACGTCGGGGATTTGAATGCGTATACACGTCTGTGCGGCGGCCGTTCTCCTGCTGAGCAGCGGCACCTGTCTGGCGCAAGTCTCGACCATGGGCACGACCGCCATGGCGATACCGACAACACCGGGCGCTGTTGTCTCGTCTCCGCTGGCCGGACCGGGCCCGTTTACGAGCCTTTTCTCGGCCACAACCGTTCCCGGTGCGCCAGCAACCACTCTGGCTTCACCTCCGCTGGCGCAAGACCCGACACTTCCAGGAACGAGCGTGAATTGCGCGCCGACCGAGGTGGAGCTTTCGCCCTCCGTGGAGAGCGTCACCTCCACAAGCACCAGTGTTTCCGCGAGTCAAACTTCGGCGATGAGCGCCTTGGGCGCCATCCCCAGCATGTCATGGCCGGCCGCGCCGACGACGAGTACAAGCCTGCCGCCGACCTTGCCGGCGGCCATGCCCGTGACCATCGTGGGCACGGTCACCGGCAGCACGACGGGCACGATCGCGCCGGCGCCGGTGCTCGGCAGCTCGACACCGGGAAGCACGTGCACGTCGGCACCCGGAAGCACGCTGACGAATGCTGCGGCCTTGCCGGCCTCCACGCCCGATGTCCCGCAAGTCCCGCGCCCTGGAGCCATTCAGTCGCCGACGGCGGACGTCGACACGGCCGAGACCAGTATCAGCCCCGCGCCGAGTGTGATGCCGACTCCGAACGCGGCTGCATGCAGCGAAAGCATCTCGATGGACCTCGCCAGCAGCTCGGCCATGCAGGGCGTATCACCACCTCCGGGCTGCTGAGCTGAATTTCTTGCCAAGACAAAACGTTCCGAGACGAGCCGCCGAGCAGCCTTCCTGCCGCTCTTCAACGCGCCTGGCGACCACGCTGGCCCCCTCGGTGGACTGCGCCAGGTCAGATCGCGCGGCGCCGATTGGTTCTGGCACCCAGATCAAAGCCGGAGCCGCGCGCCGGGCATATTCGAGCCCTGCCTTTCCTGACGAAATCCTCAGCATATCTGCGGATTGTCTCCATGGTCGCAAATGCCGCCCGGCTGCTCCGAGGGCGTCTCGGTATAGGCGCCGGCGGACGGTGCGGACATCAAGGGATCGCCATCGATTCCATCCGCGAAGGGAAAGCCGCTCGCATGATGAGCGTGCTCTACAACATGCCGTTCATGCATGGGGTTCTCACGTGCACTTGCAACTGTCGTCAACATCGTGGTGGCGATCAACCCCACCGACAAGATCTTCAACATTGTCATCAACCTTCTCCATTCAAACACAAAGAGCGTTTGCTCTGTGAGTGAGGTGCGGATTGACGCGGGAGATCCGAATGCAAGACTTGCTCACAGTCCGTCAATCCGCGGTGAACCGCTTAGGAAATTATCTGATCAGCAAGCCGCGTGCTCGCGAGGTCAAATTGGAGACGGCTATTCACCAAGCCGCAACACTGATCGGCCTCTCCTCGAGCTCGGAGCATCCAGGGCCGACCGCAGCAATCAGCTCGTCTGCGGCCCGCGAACGGAGACCCGGCTTCCCTCCGCCAGGTTCAGCATCGGGTTGAGGATCACCTGATCGCCCGGCTTGACGCCAGCGTGCACCTCGACCTGCGTGCCAAAATCACGCGCGATCGAGATCTTGCGCATATGAACCACACCGCTATCCACGACTGCGACATGCAGGCCATTCTCGTCGAAGACGACGGCGTCCGCCGGTATGATCATCGACGGCGTCTTGCGTGGAATGAACAGCTCCACGGTGCAGTAGATGCCCGGCTGAAGCGCACCATCCGGATTGGGCACGTCGATCTCGGTCAGCAGCGTACGACTCCCCGGCTGCAGCGCGATGGCGATCCGCGTGACCTTTCCCGGAAACGCTCGCCCGGGAAGCTCCGGGACCCGGATGACCGCATCGACACCCGGCTGAACACCGAACGCCTCGTCCTGGGGCACGAACACCTGCGTGCGGATGACATCCGCATGCATCAGCGTGAACATGAATGTCGAGCCCGCCTGCACCAGGCTGCCGTTGTCGATGTTGCGCTGGGTGATCACGCCGTCGAATGGAGCCACCACGCGCTGATAGGCCTTGTCCTGCTCCAGAACCTTGATCTGAGCTTGCTGAGCCACGATGTTCGACTTCGCCACAGCCTCCGCCGCCTGCTGTGCGCGTAGTGTCAGACGGTCATTGTCGCCCTGCTGGGCGGTCAGCCATCCCTGCTTGACCAGGCCGCTGTCGCGCGTGTTGGTGACCTCGGCGAGTTCGCGGCTCGCCTGCGTCTGCTGCAGGGTTCCCTGAGTCTGTGCCAACGTGGCCTGGGCTTGCGCGATCTGGTGGTCGAGCTCGGGCGCCACGATCTCGGCCAGCAGCGCCCCCGCCTTCACCCGATCTCCGATATCGACGTAACGCTTTTCGACGTAACCGCTGGTCCGGGCAAATATGTTGGCAGCTTCGAAGGCTGCCGTTGTCGCGGGCAATGTGACGTCCATCTTGCTGTCGCCGGCGCGGACAGTCGCGACGCGAACGTCCGGCACAAACGTGCGCGCTTGTTCGGCTGTCGCGGCCAGCTGGCGCTCCGCCTGATAGTGCCGCCAACCGCCGACAACGAGCCCCCCGACAAGCAGCAGCACTACCGCTGAACCAAACACGGCCGCTCCGGAGCGCTGCCTCGGCTTGCCCTCGGCCCTCAGGAGAGGCCCACTCGGATAGCCCGGACGATCGATGTCATGGAGCGTCTGGTCGGGCCGCACGTCGATCTCTGTCATGCCTGCAATTCCTCGAAGACGCCATGCTGCGGCTTTCCGTCATTACCCTTGCGCAGCATGGCAAACAGATAGGGAACGACGAGGAGGGTCGTCGGTGTTGCAAACAGCAGTCCGCCAATCACAGCGCGCGCGAGTGCCGCGTTCTGCTCCTCGCCGGCACCGCCGATCGCCATCGGGATCATGCCGACGATCATCGCGGCGGCCGTCATCAGCACCGGCCGGATGCGGGTGCGACCGGCGCTCAACGCCGCCTCGAAGGCGGAATGTCCCTTGAGCTGCTGCTCGCGCGCAAAGGTCACGAGCAGGATGGAGTTCGCCGATGCAACGCCGACCGACATGATTGCACCCATCAGCGACGGGACGTTGAGCGTGGTCCCGGTGATGAACAGCATGGTGACGATGCCGCAGAGCGTCGCGGGCAACGCAAGGATAACCACCAAGGGTTCGCCAAAGCTCTGGTAATTCACGACCATCAGCAGATAGACGAACACTGCCGCGAACACGAGGCCGAGGCCGAGATCGCGGAACGAGTCGTTCATGCTCTGGATCTGGCCGAGGACCTGGATGGAATTTCCGGGTTTCAATTCCTTCTGGAGCCCGGCGGTGACCTTGCCGATGTCAGCCGCGACGCTGCCGAGATCGCGGCCCTGCACGCTGGCATAGACCTCGTAAACCGGCTGGACGTTGCTCTGATTGGCGTTGGTCGGCATCGTATCGCGCTTGAAGGTCGCGATGTTGCTGAGCATGCCCGGCACCGTCTGGCCACTCGCGGCGAGCGACGTGGACACGGGCGTATTGGCCAGCGCGTTGAGCGAATTGATCTTGTATTCCGGCGTCTGCACGGCGAGGTAGTATGGAATGCCGGAGCTTAGATCCGTCCAGAAATTCGGCGAGACCTGCACCGACGAACTGAGGCTGACATTGATGTTGGTCGCGACCGTGCTGGCGTTCAGGCCGAGCTGGGCGGCACGGGTCCTGTCGATATCTGCATAGAACGCCGGACCGTCGATCTCCTGCTGGAGATGGGCGTCGACGATACCCGGAACGGCGGCCAGTCGCTTCTGGAGTTCCCTTGCGACGGTCAGATTGTTGGCTCCATAGCCGACAGTCCGAACGTCGATCTGCGCCGGCAGTCCGAAGTTCAGGATCTGCGTGACGATGTCGGCGGCCTGGAAGTAGAACGTGTCGTCGGGAAACGACGCCGGCAGGACCTGACGCAGCTTCTTGACGTAATCCGCGGTCGGTTTATGGCCGTCCCGGAGCGAGACCAGGATCACGCCGTCGTTGATGCCGATGGTCGAGCCGTCGGCAAAGGCCAGGTTATAGGCCCGTGCGGGCAGACCGATGTTGTCGACAATGAGCGAGCGCTCCTTCTCAGGGATGACCTCGCGGATCTTATCCTCGATCTTCTGGAATATGGCTTCGGTACTCTCGATACGCGTTCCTGCCGGCGCGCGGACATGGAGCTGGATCTGGCCTCCGTCGATCAACGGAAAGAAATCCCTGCCCACGAGGCTCAGCATCACCGCTCCCAGGCCGAGTATCAGGATCGCCACAATGGGCACGATGGCGCGGCGTCGCAGCAGCATTCCCAGGACCCGTGAATAGCCCTCGCGCAGCCGTTCGAAGCTGCGCTCGAAGGCAGCAGAGAGATGCGAGAACAGGCCGACCGGCACCTCGCCATGGACGTGCCGCCGCTCGCCCTTCAGCAGGAGTCCGATCGTGATCGGCGTCAGCGTCCGGGACAATCCGTAGGACGCAAGCATCGCAAACACGACGGCGAGTCCCAGTGGGGTAAACAGGTATTTGGCTGGACCCTCAAGGAACACCACCGACGTGAACACGCAGCTGATGGCAAGTGTGGACACCAATGTGGGCACGGCGATCTCAGCCGCTCCATGCAAGGTGGCGTCCGCAAGCGGCATGCCCTCCTCGGTCCACAGCCGATGAGTATTCTCGATCGTGACGGTCGAATCGTCGACCAGAATGCCGACCGCAAGGGCGAGGCCGCCCAGCGTCATCGTGTTCAGCGTTTCCCCGAGGAAGTAGAGCACGACAAGCGACGACAGGATCGCCAGCGGAATCGAAATCATCACAACGAGAGTCGAGCGCCACGAGCCCAGGAACAGGAGGATCATCATGGCGGTCAACCCCGCCGCGATCGCCCCCTCCCGCAGCACGCCATTCACCGAATTCGTCACGAAGACTGACTGGTCGAATAGCTCCGTGATCTTGAGTCCGGGAGGTGCGGCAGCGCGAACAGCAGTCAGCGCCTTCTTCACGCCGTTGACGACTGCCAGCGTCGAGGCGTTGCCGTTCTTGATGATGCTGAGCAGGACCGAGCGACGACCGTCCTCGCGAACGATGTTCTGCTGCACCATCGATCCATCACGCACCTGGGCCACGTCCTTCAGCAGGATGGTGGCGCCGTTTGAGAACTTGACCGGGATCTTGTTGAGATCGTCGATGGTCGCCGGCGTCGCATTCGTACGCACCGTGTATTGAATGTCGCCCATCTTCGCGGTGCCGGATGGAAGCGTGAGATTTTGAGTATTCACCGCGTTGACGATGTCGAGCGGAGTCAGCCCTCGAGACAGGAGCTTGTCGGGATCGATGTCCACCATGATCTGGCGGTACTTTCCGCCGGCCGGCGTGGGCAGCGTGACGCCCGGTACGGGTGCGAGCTGCTGCCGGATGCGATAGATGCCAAAGTCATAGAGTTGCTGTTCGTTGAGGTTGTCCGAATTCAAGGCGAGCTGCAGCACAGGAACGCTCGACGCATTGAACTGCACGACTATCGGCGGCTGGATGCCCGGCGGCATCAACGCACGAATCGAGTTGGTGGCGGAAACGATCTGCGCAATCGCCAAGTCGAGATTGACGTCGGGCTGGAAATAGATCTTCTGCACCGACAGACCATTGAGGGTCTGAGACTCCATGTTCTTGATGCCATTGACGTTGGCACTGATGGAATACTGGCTGTAGGTGCTGACGCGCTGCTCCATCTCCGGCGTGGACAGACCGGTGTACTGCCAGATGACCGTCACCACAGGGATGCGTATCTCTGGGAAGATGTCCGTCGGCATCGACCAAAGCGCCGCACCGCCCAGAAACAGGATCAGCGCCGCCACCACGTAGAAGGTGTGCGGGAACCTCACTGCAAATCGAACAATTCCCATTTTAGATCCCTGCGCCGCTGCCGGTTCAGAAAACGCGGCGAGACATGAAGTCGCCAGGCCGCCCGCTCAATCAAGTTGGGATTCGGGCGCCGCAACATGAAATGACGAAGCCGTCGCGCGACTTCACCTTTTAGTCAGGCCTCGAGCAGCCGTGATCGGCTGCCGCTTCCCGTTCACTTCGAGATGAGCATACGCACACCAGAGCGCAGCACGCGATGTCCGTGCGCCTCACGCAGCCGTTGCTTCGCTGCCCGCCCTGGCCGCCAGGATCGTCGCGCGCTTGACCTTGGCGAACGCGCTTGCCTCGATCTGCCGTACCCGTTCGCTCGAGATCGATAGCTCGCAGCTAAGTTGCTCCAGCGTCAGCGGTCGCTCTGCAAGCCGTCTCGCTTCGAACACGCGCCGCTCCCGCTCCGTCAAGACCTCCAGCGCGGCGCGCAGTGCCCTTGACCGGCGTGTTGTTTCGTCGTGCTCGGCGACGATCTGCTCTGCATCCGGAGACTCATCGACGAGCGTCGCTTCCCATTCCGCCGATCGATCGCCGTCACCGACCCGGGTATGCAGGGAAAGATCACCACAGAGCCGGCTATCCATTTCAACCACGTCGCGGGCGGTCACTTCAAGCTTGTCCGCAATGACCTGCGCAATTTCGGGCGTCAGGACCGCCGTCTGGTCTGCGACCTTCCTCATTTCGCTGCGCAGCCGGAAGAAGAGTTTCTTTTGCGCGGCCGTCGTGCCGATCTTGACCAGAGACCATGTGCGCAAGATGTATTCGTGGACGGTCGCCTTGATCCACCAAATGGCGTAGCTCGAAAACCGCGCACCGTGTCCAGGTTCAAAACGCGAGGCGGCAATCACGAGCCCAAGATTGGCCTCCGCGATAAGGTCGACGATTGGAAGACCGTACCCCTTGTAGCCTCGTGCCACCTTAGCGGCGAGACGAAGATGGCTCGTGACCAGTTCGTCGGTCGCGCTCTTGTCGCGCCGCTCCTGCCAACGCCGCGCGAGCTGCTGCTCACGGCCGCGCTCGAGCAGATCGAAGCGCTTGATGGCTGCGGAATAGGCGAGAATGCCCGCTGATTGCGGAGCTGGCAGTACGGTGGCGACGGCGTTCTGAGCTTGCATTTGCTGCTCCTACGTTTGGGTCCGGCACCTCAACTGTAGGGAGGCCGCAGCTGGAGCCGCCACTAAATTGGATTTAAGAAATCTGAATTCGGCTTTAGGCGGCGCTCACGTCTCGCCCGCGAACCTTAAATCCGTATTTAATTGAGCTCGCCGAGCATCATCGGCATCTTCAAAGTAGCGATTTCGCTGGCCTGCGTGTCGCCGGTCACACAGCTTGCCTTGGAGTTTGACGTGCCCCTGTTTTCCCGCGGATTCGTACGCAGACGCGCTATCTCGCTGGCAACCAGCCTGTCGGTCATGGCGACATCATTCGCCCTCGCCCATGATCCGAAGCATCATCACGACGCCCGTGCGGTGAAAGACACAGACGGGCATCAGTTTCTCTTCGACAGCGAACTTGCGATGAGCAACATGAACCGCAGCATGCTCATGACGCCGACCCGCTATATCGATCGCGATTTCGTTGATGTGATGGTCCCTCACCATCAGGGCGCGATCGACATGGCGCGCGCGGAAATCAGGTACGGCCGCAACGACGAACTTCGGCAGGAAATCTCTTCCACGCGTCACGCGTTGTCGGCCGCCGCCAATTTGATGCCGTCGACCAGCGCCGAGATCGCTTTGCACGCACCGAATTGACGGTATCTCGCCACATCGTGAAGACCTGACAGCATTCTTCATCCCGGAGCGACTCAAGATGTCCGTCCAGACCCACGATCCCCTTCGGCAATTGTTCGCGCCTCCCGCCCCAAACGGGAACGAGGCAGGAAGTTCAGCTTCCATTGCAAGTGGTCACCTGACCCTACCGTCGGCCCCAGAGATAGAGTCCAGAGATGAGGTCGTTCAGTCGCTGATTGAGGCCCTAAAGGCCGCTACACACAACAATGATCGTCGATGCATGGAAGCGCTTCGGCTCGTGATCGCGGTCAGGCAGTTTGGCTTACGGCCTGCCGTGGAGCGATCGACCGGGACCGATCAGGTCCCTATTCGCGGCCGCCATGTCCAGGGGTTGCAGAAATGGCGGCTCAAACGCGTCGTCGACTACATCGACGCCGGCATGTCGTCGAAGATGACCTCACGCGATCTGGCTGCGGTCGCAGGACTTAGCCGGATGCACTTCGCGTCTCAATTCCGCGCGGCGACGGGCCTGCGCCCGCACGAATTCCTGCTGCAGCGGCGGATTCGACGAGCCGCGGAGTTGATGAGGGACACCACGATGCCGATCATCGAGATCACGCTCGCGGTCGGCTTCCAGACCCAAGCCCACTTTACGACCGTCTTCAAGCGGTTCACGGGATGCACTCCCCGGAACTGGCGCGTCGGCGATCACATGCCCCCACGGTCCGAACTCGAGCAGGCTGCTCGCGCACCGCCCGATCTGCCGACATTAACATTAGCCGGTCGCCGGCAGCGGGAGCGGCGCCGTCGATTTTGAGGCTGCCTGCCGTGTGAGATGACCGCGTTGCTACACGGCAACTGGCGGGGACGTCAGGCCACGGTCTGATGAACGCCGGACCGTCTCTCGAACTGAGGGACATTCACGATCGCCCGGCGGTGCGTTCCGGCACCGATCTTTCTAAGATCGTTCCACGCCTCGATCTCGAAGAGTAGGCTCTTTGCGTCAACGCTTTTGACACGCGCAAGCGCGCGCACTCGACCGCCGATCGGCGTGGCCGCCAGATGCCTAGGCTCTTCTGCTGCCGATAGACGGCCTCGCGATCGCGCGCGCCGCATCGTCAGACTGGAGGGGATCAGCGAACAGCGGATGTGGCGCAAGGAGCAACGCGATCAGCAAGCGCGAAACGCCGTCTTCGGTGCCGCCAGTCGGCAGTGTCAGCGCGGTGATCCAGACCGATGCCTTGTGTAGCTCGCTTTGCATTGTGCATCTAATCCTAATGCGAGGAATCGTTCGTGACGCCGACGCCCGTGCGCTCGATCCGGACCGGGATGCCCTTGGACGACGGCGTGAAGCTGAGGGGATCGTGCGCATAGAGCGGCACCAGAGGATTGGTCTCCGGGTAGTAAGCTGCGCAGCAGCCGATCGGGAACGAGTATCCGACCACGCGGAAGTCGCGCACCCGCCGCTCGATGCCGTCGGTCGAAACGGTCACCAGATCGACCCGGTCACCGTCCAGGATCCCACGCTTGTCCATCTCGAACTGGTTCAGGAACACGATGTCGCGCTGGCCGTAGACACCCCGGTAGCGATCGGACATGGAATAGAGCGTCGTATTGTACTGGTCATGGCTGCGAATCGTGCTCAGCCAGAGCGTCTCCGGATGATCGTCTTGCGGATCCTCGCCAAGGCCGTCAAAGACCAGAAAATTGGCCTTACCGTTCGGCGTCGCCCAGATGCGCTCGCGCGCGGCCGGAACCAGGTGGAAGCCGCCGGGCACGCGAATTCGTGCATTGTAGGCCTGGAATATCGGCAACACGATCTCGATCGCCTCGCGAATGCGATCGTACTCGGCGACGAAGCCGTCCCAATCGACGACGGAGCACTGCCCCAAGGTCGCCCGCGCCATGCCGGCAACGATCGCGGGCTCACTCAACAGGTGTTCTGACGCGGGCTGATTGCGCCCGGCCGACGCATGGACCATCGACATGGAGTCCTCCACGGTGATGGACTGCGGTCCGGTCGCCTGGATGTCTATCTCCGTGCGGCCAAGGCAGGGAAGGATCAACGCATCGCGCCCGTGGATCAGGTGACTGCGGTTGAGCTTGGTCGAGATGTGGACCGTAAGATCGAGTCTCCTGAGGGCTTCCTGCGTGAGCTGCCAATCGGGAATTGCCGCGGCAAAGTTGCCGCCCATCGCGATGAACACCTTGGCGTCTCCGCGAATCATCGCTTCGAGCGCCGTGACGACATTGTGGCCGTGCGCACGAGGTGGCTTGAAACCGAAGCGAAATTCCAGCCGATCGAGAAAGTCTTCGGACGGCGTCTCGGTGATGCCGACCGTCCGATCTCCCTGCACGTTCGAATGGCCGCGGACCGGACAGATGCCTGCGCCCTCACGACCGATATGGCCGCGCAACAGGGCGAGATTGGCCAATTGCTGAACATTCTGCGCGCCGCGCCGGTGCTGGGTAATCCCCATGCCATAGACGATGATCGCGCGCTCGGCTTTCATGTAGGCGTGCGCGGCATATTCGATCTCTTCGCGGCTGAGCCCCGAGTAACGCTCGATATCCGTCCAGGGCGTGGCCCTCAGGTCAGTTACCAGTTCATCAAGGCCTTGGGTGTGGTCACGGATGAAATCCCAGTCCAGAACGGCCTGCTCGCCTCTCGCCCGCGCCGCTGTATCTTCATCGACCAGAACCTTCATAATACCCTTGATCACGGCGACGTCACCACCCACGCGCACCTGGTAGAGGCGCGAGCTGATCTGCGTCGAGCTCAGCGTCGCCATCTCAATCGGGCTCTGCGGGGCCTGGAAACGTTCCAGCGCCCGCTCGCGGAACGGATTGAAAGAGATGATCGAAGCGCCGCGGCGGGCGGCATCGCGCAGGTTGGTCATCATGCGCGGACTGTTGGTGCCGGGATTCTGGCCGAAGATGAAAATGCAATCTGCCTTGTCGAAATCCTCCAGCACGACCGTGCCCTTGCCCACCCCAATGGATTGCGGCAAGCCCACGCTGGTCGCCTCATGACACATGTTGGAGCAATCGGGGAAATTGTTGGTGCCGTACTCCCGCACAAAGAGCTGATAGAGAAAGGCGGCTTCGTTCGAGGTGCGGCCGGAGGTGTAAAACTCCGCCATGTTCGGGTCAGGCAGCGCGTTCAGATGGCGGCCGACGATCGAGAAGGCCTCGCTCCAGCTTATGGGAAGATAGCGGTCCGATCCCCCATCATAAGCCATGGGATGTGTCAGCCGGCCCACCATCTCGAGATCGTAGTCGCTCCAGGCGGACAGCTCCGTGACCGTGTGATCAGCGAAAAACTCCGGCGTGCAGCGCTTGGCGGTCGCTTCCCAGGCCACGGCCTTCGCGCCATTCTCGCAGAATTCGAATGACGAGGTGTGTTTCGGATCGGGCCAGGCGCACCCGGGACAGTCGAAACCTTCCGGCTGATTCATGCATCGGAGCGTAGTCGCCCCCTTGATCGGAATGCGCTGCTCGATCAAGTGCTCACCGAGGGCCTTGAGCGCACCCCACCCGCCCGCCGGATGATGATAGGGGTGAATTGCCTTGCGTTCCGACATTGCGAGAACCTCTGCGGGTACCGATGCAGAAATAGTTGCGACGTCGATCGCGGACTTTCTTTCGAGAATGCCGGATCGTGCCAGCGCGACAGACGGACCGGTTCGATCGGCGCAACGCCGTAGTGCATTCTGGAAAAGCGGAGGTCCTCTCTGGATTGGCCTATGTCGCCGCTTTCCTAACTCCATGAGGGAGGCCGCTGACCACGGCTCAACAGAACAATCCCTTTGGAGGTACGATCATGATTTCGAGACGAAGCCTGCTGGCAGCCTCGGCCATGGGCGCGGCCATGGTGTCCTCAGTGAAGGCCGCATCTTTTGGCAATCCGGACGAGCCGCCCCAGGGCGCCATCAACGCGAGGGGCCCGGGGAATCTCAGCGATCCCGGCCCGCAAAGTCAGGTTCTGGGCGGCCAATTTCCCTCAGCGCAGTCGCCACCGGCGACGGACGTCGGCGGCATGCCGATGCCCTGGGCATCGTTCAACAATGCACCGAAGCGAATCCAGAATGGCGGATGGGCGCGGGAGGTCACCGTTGCCGATTTTGCCATTTCCAAGGAGATATCGGGCGTCAACATGCGCCTGACGGCCGGCGGCATCCGCGAGCTGCACTGGCACCAGGCAGCCGAGTGGGCGATCATGACCTACGGCACCTGCCGTGTGACGGTTCTCGATGCGCAGGGCCGTCCCTATGTTGCGGATGTCAAGGAGGGCGACCTCTGGTATTTCCCTCCGGGAGCGCCGCATTCACTGCAGGGCTTGGGTCCGGATGGCTGCGAATTCGTCATCTGCTTCGATGACGGGCATGCCGACGAATTCAACACCTTGCTCGTCTCGGACTGGTTCGCCCACACGCCGCCCGAGATTCTCGCCAAGAACTTCGGCGTTCCGGCGGACACATTTGCCAAGATCCCGCTGCACAATCTCTGGATCTTCCAGGGCACCGTGCCCGGCGACATCGCCGGCGATCGCACCGCGATGCAGAAGGATGCGCCCGTCGTAACTCATCCCTTCATCTTCCCGCTCGGCTCCTCCCGTCCGTTCAAATCTTCCGATACAGGAAGCATCCAGGTCGCCGACAGCAGCAATTTCAAGGTTTCAACCGCGGTGTCGGCCGCGCTGGTTACCGTTCGTCCCGGTGGCATCAGGGAGATGCACTGGCACCCTAACGCGGACGAGTGGCAGTACTACATCAAGGGCAAGGCACGCATGACGGTGTTCGACACCGGTCCGAACGCACTGACCATGGACTTCAATGCCGGCGACATCGGCTATGTCAGGCGCAACCTCGGTCACTATGTCGAGAACGTCGGCGACACCGATCTGCAATTCATCGGCGTGTTCCGCGCCTCGCACTACGAAGAAGTCTCCCTCTCCAACTGGCTCACGCACACGCCGCCGAAACTCGTGGCGCAGCATCTCAATGTCGACGAAGGCACGATCGCGAGTTGGCCCGACAATGCGCCGGGCGTCATGCCGAAGCGATAAACCAGACTCCTCGCTCGGCCCAACTTGCTGGAAGCCGTCGATCTGCAAATCCTGATCGACGGCTTTCTCATCAGTCGACATTTCATCTGACGGCGTCTGAAGCGCAAAGAGTTATGAGCGGAGCACGCCGACAATGCAATTGTCGTCAAGCCTCCTTCACGTCGTCAAACGATTTGGCGATCTGTCTCAGCGTTTCCGAGAGTGCGGAAAATTCCATTGCGCGCGGATCACTTTTGCGCCAGGCAAGCCCCACTCTTCTCGAAAAAGTGTTCCCCGGCAGCCGCGAATAGGCAACCGCATCCCGCTCGGATACCGCAAGGGCGGGCACCAGCGTGCAGCCCTCTCCTGCTGCGACCATGTATTTCAGCGTCTCCAGACTGGTGGCAAGGCGATTGGTCCGGCCTGGAGCAGAGCAGCCGGCGAGCGCCTGCTCGCGCAGGCAATGTCCCTCCTCCAGCAGTAACCGCTCCTCGGCATCGAGCGCGTCCCAGGTCGGGCCGCCCTTGCGGGACGCGGGATGCCCCTTCGGGCACGCCAACAGGAACGGTTCCGAAAATATCCCAGCACTTGCCAATGCAGCGTCGGTTTGCGGCAACGAGAGGAGCACGGCATCGACCTCGCCGTCGATCAGCTTCGGCACGAGCTCGCCGGTGAGGCCCTCGCTCAGAACGAGGGCGAGTTCGGAATACTTCTTGCGAAGTGCCGGCAATATCCTGGGGAAGAGATATGGGCCGAGCGTCGAAATTGCGGCGAGCCGCAGTGCACCACCGAACGGCTTGTCCGACCGCTGGACGATGGTGAAGAGAAGCCGCGCCTCCGCCAGAACACGACGGGCCTGTTCGACAAAGGACTTGCCTTCGACCGTCACGATGACGCGCCGCGTGGTGCGCTCGAAGATCACCATGCCGAGCAAGGCTTCGAGTTTGCGGACCTGCGCGGACAACGACGGTTGCGCAACGCGACAATGTTCGGCCGCGCGGACGAAACTGCCGTGGTCCGCAATAGCCACAACATATTCGAGATCGCGCAACGACAGGCCGCTAAGATTCATCACACGAAGCTCCAGGGCAACATCGGACCACATAGTCACAGGGCCGACGTCTATCAATCCGTGCGCACGTCCTCTGCTGAAACGTCGTCCCCGCTGTGCCAGACGCGATGGCCAGGATCGACGGACCTTTGGCCAAGATCGACGGGCATCTCTCGTTGCGGCCAACCGCCCCGATTTCTAGTTTTCCGTACGTGGACACACACAAGTGCGGAGAGAACGATGTACCAACTTCACTACTTCCCCAGTAATGCCAACGCGGCGCCCCACATGGTGCTCGAGGAGCTCGGCCAGGCGTACGAGCTTGTACTTGTGGACCGCGCCAAGAATGCCCAGAAATCGGAAGAATATCTCACGATCAACCCGAACGGTCGCATTCCCACCTTGGTCGACGGCGGACTCGTACTATCCGAGGCAGCGGCGATTGTTCTCCACCTGGTCGACCAGCATTCCGAAGCCAACCTTGCACCGAGGATCGGTAGCCCCGAGCGCGCCAAGTTCTATCAGTGGCTGGTCTTCCTGACGAACTCGCTGCAGGAAGAGCTGATGATCTGGCAGTACCCCGATCGCCTGACGAGCGCGGAGACTGCCGCGACGGAGATCGTCAGGCAAGGCGCGGAGCGGCGGGCCTGCACCTATCTCGACGTTATCGAGCAGCACCTGGAAACGAACGGCCCCCTCTTCCTCGGGGACAAGTTGAGCGCCGCCGATTTTTACCTCGTCATGCTCGCCCGCTGGGCGCGCCCGATGTCCCGTCCGCCTCGTTCACGGCCGCACATCGCGCGGCTGCTCGACATGGTGACGGCGCTGCCCGCGGTCCGCCGAGCCTATGAACGCGAAGGCGTCACTGGTGAAATCTGCTGAATGCAACGACGCGGAGTGGTGATCGCGTCACCCCCATCCAAATCTTAGAAGGATCCTTCAATGACAACGCAGTTCAAAAGCCGCAACATGCCGGAACGGATGAACCTGCCTTTCGTAGGCCTAGCCACCTTTGCCGGCCAGCCTGCCTGCACCGATTGGGATAGGCTCGACGGCACCGATGTCGCCGTGCTTGGCATTCCGATCGATACGGCCTCGAGCTATCGCGTCGGAACACGCTTCGGGCCGCGCGCGATTCGCGAAGCGTCCATGTTCCACGGCTTTGGTCCGGAAGGTGTATTCGATTTCGAGGACGAGGTGACCTATCTCACTGCCGAGGAAGTCAAGATCGTCGATGCCGGCGACAGCGACGTCATCTACGCCGACACCAAGCGTAGCCTGGCGAACGCCGAGCTGGCGGTGCGCGCACTGCTCGATGCCAAGGCGATGCCGTATATCCTTGGCGGCGATCACGCCATCACCATGGCGACCGTCGCTGCGTATTCGAACGAGAAGCCGATCCACATCATCCATCTCGACGCGCATTTCGACTTCATCGATCAGCGCAACGGCATCAGCTGGGGCCACGGCAGCCCGATGCGCCGAGCCTCGGAGATGACGCATGTGAAGGGCATCACGACGCTCGGCCCGCACAACATGGCCTCCGTGAGCAAAAAGGACTACGAGGCGGCGAAGGCCTACGGCACCCACGTCGTTTCATTGCGCAAATTCCGCTCGATCGGCGCGGCTGCGGCTCTCTCCCACATCCCGGATGGCGAGCGGGTCTACGTTTCGATCGATATCGACAGCTTCGATCCGTCGATCGCGCCGGGGACGGCAACGATCAGCCATGGCGGGTTTACCTATTACGAAGCCAAGGATCTTCTCCAGGAGATCGCATGGCGCTTCGAGGTGGTCGGCGCCGACTTCGTTGAGGTCTCGCCGCCCTACGATCCGTCGGCAATCACGTCACTGCTCGCGGCCCGGATCAGTCTCGATTTCATCGGCTCGATCTTCCACGAGCGCGCCAAGCGGCGCGGCTGACCGCAGCTGCTGGTCACGACCGAAGCGATCTGGTCGCGTCGTCGTGCAAACAGGCAATCCGGGCCGGGCCAGCTTGGCTACTTGAGTGCGGCCGCCCGGAGCGAACGCCATCGACTCACGAATCTTGGATTGAGAGGAACAGCCTCTCAATCCGATAGCACTCTTGTCATTCTCCTATTGATCCGAGGGTGACAAGCTTCCTTCAACACCAATGCAGGAGAACCCCAATGAACGACAAAGCTCAAAGACCGCTTCTGACGCACGCATCGGGCGCGCCCGTCACGGACAACGTCAATATACAAACTGCCGGGCCGCGCGGACCGGCATTGCTGCAAGACGTCTGGCTGATCGAGAAGCTCGCGCATTTCGATCGGGAAGTCATTCCTGAACGGCGAATGCACGCCAAGGGTTCGGGCGCTCACGGCACGTTCACGGTCACCCACGACATCACCCGCTATACCAAGGCCAAGATCTTTTCCGAGATCGGCAAGCAGACGCCGATGTTCGCGCGGTTCTCGACGGTCGCCGGCGAACGCGGCGCGGCAGATGCCGAGCGTGACATCCGCGGGTTCTCGCTCAAGTTCTATACCGAGGAAGGCAACTGGGACATGGTCGGCAACAACACGCCGGTCTTCTTCTTTCGCGACCCGTTGCGCTTTCCCGATCTGAACCACGCCATCAAGCGCGATCCCTATACGGGCATGCGCAGTGCCGACAACAACTGGGATTTCTGGACGCTGCTTCCCGAGGCGCTACACCAGGTCACCGTCGTCATGAGTGAGCGCGGCATCCCGAAGAGCTACCGCCACATGCACGGCTTCGGCAGCCACACCTACAGTCTGCTCAACGCGAACAATGAGCGCGTCTGGGTGAAGTTTCACTTCCGCACCCAGCAGGGCATTGAGAACCTGACCGACGGAGAGGCAGAGGCCCTGGTCGGCAAGGATCGCGAAAGCCATCAGCGCGACCTCTTCGGCAGCATCGAGCGAGGCGAGTTTCCGCGCTGGACCCTGTGCATCCAGGTGATGACGGACGAGCAGGCGACGAAATTTGCCTTCAATCCGTTCGATCTCACCAAGGTCTGGCCGAAGGCCGATTATCCGCTGATCGAGGTCGGCTATTTCGAGCTCAATCGGAACCCGGAGAACGTCTTTGCCGAAGTCGAGCAGGCAGCGTTCTCGCCCGCCAATATCGTACCGGGTATCGGCTATTCGCCGGACAAGATGCTTCAGGCGCGCTTGTTCTCCTATGGTGACGCGCAGCGCTACCGGCTTGGTGTCAACCACCACCACATTCCGGTCAACGCACCGAAGTGCCCGTTCCACAGCTATCACCGCGACGGAGCGATGCGGACCGACGGCAATCTTGGCCGCACGCCGACCTACTGGCCGAACAGCCGCAGCGAATGGAAGGACCGGCCCCAGTTGAACGAGCCGCCGCTCGAGATCACGGGTGCGGCCGCGCATTGGGATCACCGCGTGGACGATGACCATTGGCAACAACCCGGCAATTTGTTCCGGAAGATGACCTCCGCGCAGAAGCAGACGCTGTTCGAGAACACGGCGCGCCAGGTGGGTCAGGCCGCAAGGTACATCCAGGAGCGGCACGTGGCCAACTGCGCCAAGGCGGACCCTGCCTACGGCAAGGGGGTTGCCGACGCGCTGGCCAGGTTCGCCGAGGGCAAGCTCTAGCCGTCGTCAGAAGAGGCCGAAATGGGGCCCGCGCCAATCGGCGCGGGCCCAAGAAGACCACACCGGTCCGCTCCGTGGGGGTTGGGCTGCTCTCAATTGAGGATTTCGATCATGTTCGACTATATCGGCAGTTTCGAACACGCCATCAGCGCTCTCAAGCGCGAGCAGCGGTATCGTGTGTTCGTCGATCTGGAGCGGAAAGCGGGGCAGTTTCCTCATGCCGTTTGGAACGGCCCGGACGGCATGCGAGATGTCGTCGTCTGGTGCTCGAACGACTACCTCGGCATGGGTCAGCATCCGAAGGTCATCGAAGCCATGTGCACCGCCGCGCGCAGCATGGGAGCGGGTGCAGGCGGTACGCGCAACATCTCGGGGACAAATCGCCCTGTCGTCGAACTGGAAGCCGAGATCGCGGACTTGCACGGCAAGCAGGACGCTCTCGTCTTCACGTCGGGCTATGTCTCGAACCAGACAGGCATCGCCACGATTGCCAAGCTCCTCCCGGACTGCCTCATCCTGTCGGATGCACTCAATCACAATTCCATGATCGAAGGGGTGCGCTCGGCCGGCTGCGCCAAGCAGATCTGGCGTCACAACGATCTCGATCACCTGGAGCAACTGCTCTCGCGTGCCGCGGCAGGCCGCCCGAAATTGATCGTCTTTGAGAGCGTCTACTCCATGGACGGAGACGTCGCGCCGATCAAGGAGATCTGTGATCTGGCGGATCGCTATGGCGCGCTGACATATCTCGATGAGGTGCACGCGGTCGGGATGTACGGGCCGCGCGGTGCCGGCATCGCCGAACGGGACGGCGTGATGGATCGCGTCGACATCATCGAAGGGACGCTCGCCAAGGCCTTCGGCACGCTCGGCGGCTACATTGCGGGGCGTAGCGCGGTGATCGATGCGGTACGGTCCCACGCGCCGGGATTCATCTTCACGACCGCGCTTCCGCCTGCGATTGCTGCGGCGGCCAAGGCCTCGATAGCTCACCTCAAGGCATCGCACCGCGAGCGCGCCCGGCACCGACAGGCAGTCGCAGCAACAAAAGCGGCTTTGCGCAGGTCCGGATTGCCCGTCATGCCGACTGATACGCACATCGTCCCCGTGATGGTGGGCGATCCCGAGTTGTGCAGATGGGCGAGCGAGCTCTTGCTCCACCGATGCGGCATCTACATTCAGCCGATCAACTACCCGACGGTGCCCCGAGGCACTGAACGGCTGCGCATCACACCGACCCCGGGACACGATAGTCGGCTCATCGAGGAGCTGGCCGACGCCATGGTCTGGGTCTGGCGGGAGCTCGGCCTGCCGTTTGCGCGGAACGATCAACGTTCGGAATCGTCCGGCCGCCTGACAGTTGTCGCTGGCTGAGTGCTGCCCGAAACACGGCAAAGCCGATTTCGTCATCGCCTCAGGTCCGGGCCGACCGAGAGTTCCCCCTGTAAAGAGACTGACATGGCTCCGCCGCAATCCGAAATGCGCGAAAGAACGATATCTCCGAAAATCGGCGTGCTCCTGAGCAATCTCGGCACTCCGGACGGCACGGACTATTGGTCGGTCAGGCGATATCTCGCCGAGTTCCTGTCCGATCGAAGGGTGATTGAAGCGCCCAGACTACTCTGGCTCTTCATTTTGAATGCGCTGATTCTGACTGCGCGACCACAACGAAAGGGCAAAGATTACGCAACGATCTGGAATCGCGACCGCAATGAGAGTCCGCTCAAGACTATCACGAGGTCGCAGGCAGAGAAGCTGCAACAATCTATCCGTGACGGTCTTCTCGGCGATTCGAAATCCAACGTCGTCGTCGACTGGGGGATGCGCTACGGAAACCCGTCCCTGAAGGCCGCCACCGAGCGGCTCGTGGCGAGGGGATGCGAACGCATCCTCTTCGTCCCGCTCTATCCACAGTATTCGGCCGCCACGAGCGCAACGGCATGCGACAAGCTCTTCGACGTGCTGGCATCCATGCGACATCAGCCGGCATTGCGGGTCGCGGCGCCCTACTACGATGAGGACGCCTATATCGATGCTGTCGCGGCCTCGCTAACTGAACGTCTCTCCAGCGCCGGCGTCGAGCCGGACGTCATCGTCGCATCCTTCCACGGCATGCCGCTCAGTACTCATGTCGCGGGCGATCCATACTATGTCCAGTGTCACAGGACCGCGGACCTCGTTCGGACACGCTTGGGGCTGCCGCAAGAACGCCTCATCGTCACGTTCCAGTCACGCTTCGGTCGGGCAGAATGGTTGAAACCGTATACGGACGAGACCATAAAGGCGCTTGCGGCGAAGGGTGCCCGGCGGATCGCAGTCGTAACTCCCGGCTTCTCGGCCGATTGTCTGGAGACGATCGAGGAAATCGGGCAGGAAAACGCGAAATACTTCTTCGGCGAAGGCGGCGAAGCATTCGCTCGCGTCGATTGTCTGAACGACAGCGACCATGGAATGCGCGTGATCGAGGCGGTTGTGCGCCGTGAGTTGAGCGGCTGGGTCTGACGCCACTGGCTAGTGGCGACCTGTAGGGACGCCCGCGCCTTGTGATGGGGGGAACGAGATGATTGGCACGCCGATCGCGATTATTGTGCCGCCGAACGCGCAATCATTGGACATTTCCGGTCCTCTGGATGCCTTTCTGGAAGCCAATCGGCAGGCTCCCGGCAGATGCAACTACGATGTGCGTCTGTTGTCGATCGGTCCGGATCGAGCCGTGACGGCTGGAGCGATGTCGATTTTGACCCATGGCTCGATCTTCGAAGACGAGCAACCGATCGATACGTTGCTGGTCGCTGGCACCCCCGACTACGCCCGCGCTTACACGGACTCGACTCTCCATGCCTGGCTGCGACGGCACGCGCCGCGCAGCCGCCGCCACGGCTCCGTCTGCACCGGCGCCTTCTTTCTCGGCGCCGCCGGACTGCTGGACGGCTTCAGCGTGACGACGCATTGGCAGCACGCCGGTGAATTGGCGGAGAGATTTCCGGCCGCAAAAGTGGTATCCGATCAGATCTTCGTCGAGGATGGTCCCCTGTGGACATCGGCCGGCGTCACTGCCGGAATCGACCTCGCATTGAAGCTGATCGAGGACGATCACGGGCGCGATGTCGCACTCTCCGTCGCCCGCCGCCTGGTCGTCTTCCTGAAGCGACCGGGCGGCCAGTCGCAGTTCAGTGCTCATCTCGCCGCGCAGGTCGCAGCCGAAGGGCGCATTCAGACGATCCAGCATTGGATCCTCGATCATTTGCCCCTTGACCTGACGGTGAAGACGCTTGCCGCGCGGGCCGCGATGAGCGTGCGCAATTTCACCCGCGTCTTTCAAGAAGAGGCTGGAATGACGCCGGGTGACTTCGTCGAGATGGCGCGCGTCGATTCGGCTCGGCGGTTGCTGGAGGATACCGACAAGCCCTTGCAACGCGTCGCATCGAGCTGCGGCTTCGCCAATCCCGACGTGATGCGGCGAGCCTTTCTGAGACGCATTGGCACTGGCCCAAGCGAGTATCGCGAACGTTTCCGCGGATAAGGCCGCAGGATCAGTAGTGACCGGGTGTCGTCCCCACCTTGCCTCTGAACACCCGATACCCGATCGCGACATACAGCACCATCAAGGGGAAGACGAAGAGGCCCTCGCCCCAGAACATGAAGGCGAGACTGGCGTGAGGCGCCGCCGCCTCGTCGATCGTGATGGCAAACGGGATCATGTAAGGCCAGAAGGACAGTGCCAGCGTTCCAAACGCCGCGACGAAGATGACGGCAACAGCAGCGAACGGCCAGCGATCGTTGTGATGCAGGATGCTGCTGGCCAGCACGACCGTGGCCGCGGCTCCGACGGCCGGAAATACAAACAGATAGGGCCGATCGAGCCAGCGATGCATGATCGGCAGGTTCGTGATCAACGCATGCGCAAATACCACGATCAGGAACGCCAGCACGGCAAGTGCCAGCGCGGGTATCTGGCGGCGAGCCCTATCACGGACGTCCGATTGGCACTTCTGCACCAGCCATGTAGCGCCCAGAAGGGCATAACCCAGACACAGCCCGATACCGCACAATAGGGAAAACGGGGTCAGCCAGCCGAAGACGCCGCCGACATAGACCCCGTCGGTGAACTTCAAGCCCTGCGCCAGGGCGCCGACCGTCACCCCTTGCATGAAGCTCGCAGCGAACGATCCGCCCACGAAGCTCACGTCCCAGATCCACCGAAGCTGCTGCGCCGCCCTGTGACGAAATTCGAACGCAACGCCACGCAAGATCAAGCCAAGCAGCATGATGATGACGGGTAGATAGAAGGCTGACAGCAGCGTGGCATAGACCACCGGAAACGCGCCCCACAGGATCACGCCGGCAACGACAAGCCAAGTCTCGTTGCCATCCCATACCGGCGCGACAGTGTCGAGCATCGTGTCGCGATCCGCCTCGTTGCCGGCGAGACCAAACAACATGCCGACCCCGAGATCGAATCCATCGAGCAGCAGATAGATCAACATGCTAATGGCGAGAAGCGCAACCCAGAACAAGACCATCTCTATTCTCCTGCGCTCCGATAACCTGACCGAATAAGCTCCGGGTCGGCGAGCGACATCGGGCGGTTTGGAGAGGCGCCGTGCGGCGGCTCGACGACGAGGCGCGTCGGACCGGTGCGTAAAAGCCGATAGATGTAGAATGTGCCGAAAGAGAAGATGAAGAGATAAACCGCTCCGAATAGCACGAGCGAGGTCATCGCCGCCGACGCCGTCAGGAACGGCGTCACGGCGTCGGCCGTCCGCAGTAATCCGTAGATCGCCCAGGGCTGTCGTCCCACCTCGGCAACATACCAACCGGTGAGAATGGCGATGAACGGAAGCGGGAAACTGAGGAAGATTGCCCAAAGCATGGCGCGGTTTCGACGCAGGCGCCGCTTGATGCTCAGATAGGACCCGAGCCACGCGATCGCGAGCATGATCAGCCCGCAGCCGACCATGATCCGGAACGTTACGAACGGTATCAGCACCGGCGGGCGATCTTGCGGCACGAAATCGGCCAGCCCGACCTCCTTCGAGCTAAGGCTCGAACTCGCGATAATGCTTCCGAGAATCGGCACCTTGATTTCGAATTTGTTGCTTTCAGTCGCCGGATCCGGCAGTCCGATCAGCACTTCGCTCGCGGGCTGCTCGTCATGCCAGCGCCCCTCGATGGCCGCGAACTTTGCCGGCTGGTGGTCGTGAACGTAGTCGCCGACCAGATGACCGAATAAGAGCTGGACAGGGATCAGGATTGCCGCGAGGAACAGTCCCATTCGCAGCATCACCCGGGATTCAGCGTAGTAGTCGCCGCGCAACACGTACCATGCGCCGGTCGCGGCAACGCAAAATGCGCCCGTGAGATAGGCCGCCAGCAGCATGTGCGGAAAACGCGACCATACGACCGAATTGAAAATGATCTTCGTCCAATCGTCCGGCGCGAAATAGCCGTTCTGGAAGACGTAGCCGACCGGCACCTGCATCCAGCTGTTATTGACCATGATCCAGAAGGCAGACAACGTGGTCCCGAGCGACACCATCGCGGTGGAGAACAGATAGAACCATGGCGGCACGCGCTTGCGTCCGAACACCAGGACTCCGAAGAAACTGGCTTCCAGCATGAATGCCGTGAAGGTTTCGTACGAGAGAAGCGGCCCCTGGATCGGTCCGGACATCTTCGACAGGACGCTCCAGTTCGTTCCGAACTGGAATCCCATGACGACTCCCGAGACGACGCCCATACCGAAGGCGACACCGAAGATCTTGAGCCAGAATTCGAACAGCGCCTGATAGACGGGGCGACCTGTTCGCATGTGCATTGCTTCGAGGACTGTCAGCCAGGCGGCAAGACCGATCGTGAATGCAGGGAAGATGATGTGAAATGAGATGGTGAAGCCGAACTGTATCCGCGACAGCAAGAGCGCCGTTGCATCCATGTGAATTATCCTTTGCCCTCACAGACCACGCGTTGAATCCGCTTTGCTGCAGGTAGGAGACACTTCACGACCATCTTTCCAAAGCGAATGAAATTCTCGTTTGCATGAAACCCGATCCGCGCCGAACTGCTGGAGGAACTCCCGCACCTGGAGCGTCTTCAAGCTGCGACCGTCGAACAGTCAGAGAAGTTGAGACGGTCGGGATGGGTGAAAATTTCATATCCATCCGCGCGAGCGACCGCGATCAACGTAACGCCGGCTTGATCGGCCGTCTGAATAGCGAGCGAAGTGGGCGCCGAGACTGCGACGAGGACAGGTGCACCGATTCGTGCAGTTTTCTGCACCATCTCGACCGACACGCGGCTTGTCAGGAGAATTGCACCCCCTGCCCTCGCCAGGTTCTCGCGAAGGAGCGCACCAGCGAGCTTGTCAAGTGCGTTATGACGGCCGACATCTTCCCGCACCGGGCCTATGCCCTTGTCCGGTTGCCAGAACGCCGCAGCGTGTACGCCCCGCGTCTTCTGATTGAGCTCCTGTAAGGGCTCGAGCTCGCTCATGGCGTTCAGCAAGTCGCGCGCGCAAAAGGTCGCCTTGCTTGATACGTGCGGCAGCGTGCGGCTGGCCTGCTCCAGGCTTTCGATTCCGCACAAGCCACAGCCGACCGGGCCGACCATGGCCCGGCGACGCGCCGAGAGCTCGTCCGCTCGATCTCCGTCCAGCCACATTTGAACCTCGACTCCCAGGCTGCTCTCCACGATCTCGATGCTGGCAATCTCGTCCGCCTGGTCGATGATGCCTTCCGTCAAGGCGAAGCCAACTCCGAAATCCTCCAAATCAGCCGGTGTGGCCATCATCACCGCATTGGTGGATCCGCCAAACGTGAGCGCAATCGCACTCTCCTCAGCCACATATCTTGATGCAAGCGTAGGGTTTCCACCGCGCCAGAGGAGCTTTGCTCGCTGCTGAAACGGACTACCGGTGATCATTGCTGCTCTCCTCAGCTACGTTGCTCATCCAGAGAGATATTTTCGCCTCACGGTCGGATTTTCCTGATCGCACGACAGCGCTGCCGGAGCGCCGGCTTGCCTGCTGCGTGCGAATTCGAAAGATCGTTCGGCGGTCGATAACGATATCGGAGACGAGCGCTCAATCAGGTCGACAGGTCCGCGTGGAGCGTCACTCTGTCGTGGGCGCAGGCGTAGAGATCGATGCACGGAGCGAACGAGCATGACTAAGTCAGAAAGTACTGCCCTCACCAGTCCGCCACTGGCCAGGGGACCCAAGCGACCTATTCACCAGATGTTGGTGCCGTTTCCGGTGGCCTACTTTGCGGCGGCATTCGCCACCGACCTGGCCTATAGCCGGACCGCCGAGGTGACGTGGTATCGGTTTTCCGTCTGGCTGATTGCCGGAGGACTGGTCATGGCCGCGCTTGTCACGCTGGCCGCCTTGATCGATCTCTTTCGCGGGCAGAGACCGGCATTGATCCGCACATTCGCCTACGCGTCCGCGGTCGTGCTGTCCATTTTCAATGTCCTCGTTCACAGCCGCGACGGTTACACCGCGGTCGTCCCCACGGGCCTGACCCTCTCGGGCGTCGCCCTCGTTCTCCTGCTTTTCGCAATGTCCCCAAGCTGGACATTGACCAACCGCTATCGCGTCGGAGCAAAGGCATGACTGACGTCAAGACGAGCTTACCCCGCATGACTGCCATCATGGTCGCTGTCGCCGGATTGGGTTTGGCCGGCTGCGACGGTAGTGGAGGTGATCCGAAGCTGCAGATCGGCGCAAATCCCGCGCTGCCGCCGCTACACCAATATCTGCTGCCTCCGATCCGGATCGCCACCCCCGTGGGTTGGGGGTCCGAGACACCAAAGGTCGGACAGGGGCTACAAGTCCATGCGCTGGCCACGGCGCTTCAGCACCCCAGATCGGTCTACGTCCTGCCCAACGGCGATGTGCTGGTCGTCGAGAGCAACGGTCCAAAGGCGCCGGTTTTCCGTCCCAAGGATCTGATCACCGGCGTGGTGCAGTGGTTCGCCGGTGCCAAGGCGAAGGACGCCAACCGAATTACGTTGCTCCGCGACACCAATGGCGACGGAATTCCCGACACGCGAACGGTGTTCCTCGATCACCTCAATTCCCCGTTCGGCGTCGCGCTGGTTGGCCACGATCTTTATGTCGCAAACACGGACGCGATCATGCGCTATCCGTATCAGGACGGACAGACCAGCATCACTGCCAAGGGCACCAAGCTGACCGATCTGCCGGGCGGCCCGATCGATCATCATTGGACGAAGAGCCTTCTGGCCAGCCCGGACGGATCCAAGCTCTACGTCGGTGTCGGATCGAACAGCAACGTCGGAGAGAATGGCTTGCAGGCCGAGTATGAGCGCGCCGCCATCTGGGAGGTCGACCGCGCCACCGGTGCACATCGCATTTTCGCCGGCGGCGTGCGCAACCCGACAGGCCTGCAGTGGGAACCGACGACCGGCAAGCTTTGGGCGATTGCCAACGAACGAGACGAGATCGGGCCCGATTTGGTGCCGGATTATCTCACCTCAGTGCAGGACGGGGGCTTTTACGGCTGGCCGTACAGCTACTATGGCCAGCATCTCGATCCGCGCGTTCAACCGCAACGGCCAGATCTCGTGGCCAGAGCGATCGTGCCGGACTACGCGCTCAGCTCCCACGTGGCTCCGCTCGGATTTGCCATGTCCGCTGGCCATGGTTTGCCCGCAAACTATGAGAGCGGCGCCTTCGTCGGAGAGCATGGCAGCTGGGATCGAACACCACTCAACGGCTACAAGGTGGTCTTCGTACCCTTCAAGGATGGCAAACCCTCGGGCCCCGCGCAGGACGTCGTCACCGGCTTTCTTGATGCAAACAACCACACCCACGGCAGACCGGTTGGCCTTGCCGTCGATCGGACCGGTGCGCTGCTGATCGCCGACGATGTCGGCAATATCGTGTGGCGCGTCTCGTCGGCTAACGCCGCTGCTCCGAAGCCGGCCTCGTAGCAAACGAGCGAGCTTAGGTGGGTCCGTACAGCACCGGGCCCACCTACTTTTCTTCCGCCCCGTTCGGAATAGCCACCATGAACCTTGGTCCCTTCTCTGCCGTGTCGAAGAGCTCACTGGCCTTTGGCCTGCTGTCGGCTTCCATTGTGATCCTGCTGACAACCGCCTTCGTGCGCTTGCCCGGAGCTCATGCCGGCCCACCAGGCGCCTCCTCCACTCAACCGCCAACGTACCTGCCAAGCATCAGCGACATGATGATTGGCACGATTCAACCCAGGCACGAGCGAATATGGCGCGCCGAACAGGCCGGCGACTGGGATTTTGTCGCCTACGAGCTGGGCAATCTCCGCGGCGCTTTCGGCCGACTCGGACGGGCGCATCCGATGGAGCAGAATACCCCGCTTCCCGACATGATCGCGTCCGTCACCAAACAGCCATTCGAGGATCTGAAGGTTGCGATCGATCGGAGAGACGGCGCGGAGTTTGGGAAAGCCTATGACGAGCTCAGCGAGGCCTGCAACTCCTGTCACCAAGCGCTAAACCACGGTACGGTTGTGATTGGCCGCCCGGCCGGAGCCGCCCAATCAGACTTGATCTTCGGCAAGGCTGGACGGTAGCGTCGCATCTGGCCACCGCATCGATCATCTCTGCGGCTGGTTCGCTCCATTGGCCTTGTCAGGACAGACGATCTCGATGCGTCCCCCGGGACCAGGACGGACGACCAATCGGAAGCTATGCAGCTTGATGATAGCCGCCACCAGGCTCAGTCCGAGCCCGACACCCGGCGTGTTACGCATCTTGTCGGAGCGGTAAAATCGCCGCAGCACGGCTTCACACTCCTGTTCGCTGATACCCGAACCGGTATCGGTCACGCGCACGATAGTTTCCTTGTCACCACGCAAGAGGTCCAGGCCGACCTTCCCGCCGGCCGGCGTGAACTTGATGGCGTTGTCGACGAGATTTGCCACAGCCTCGAAGAGAAGATCCCGGTCACCCCAGACGTGCAGCTTGCGGTCGATATCCACGCCAAGCTCGATGCTCTTGTCCTCCGCAATCGGCTCGTAAACGTCGCATACTTCCCGCAGGATTTCATGAAGCGCAACATTGCCGAACCCGGCCGAACGCCGGCTGTTCTCGATCTCCGTCAGCCGCAGCAGCGCGGTGATGATCGCGAGCGACTGATCAATGCCTCCGATCGCCTTGTCCGCGACGGCCTGAAGTTGCTCCACCGTGGTTGCGTGCGTGCGCCCGCGCTCCAAGGACAACCGGGCGCGTGTCAGCGGGGTCCGCAGATCGTGCGCAATATCGTTGCCGACGCCGGCGAGCGCATTGATCATCGCCTCCATTTCATCAAGCATGCCGTTCACGATCACAGCCAATCTGGAGAACGGATCGTTGGCATTTCGATGCGGAAGACGCTCGCGCAGGTCACCGGCGATGATGCGCTGAACCCGCTGATTGACCTCCTCGACTCGCCTTTGGGAGCGTACACTCAACCAGACTCCGGCCGACAAGCACAGACAGAGCGCCGGCAGCAGCCCCAGCATGAGGGCTTGCCCCACGACACTCGATATCTCGCGGGTCTCGTCGACGTTCCGTCCCATGACGAGGACGTCGCCATTTTCCAGACGCCTGGCTACTGCGCGAATCAGCGGATCACCACCCTGCAATCGACCAACGCGCGCGACCCTTGCAGCTTGCGCCGTTCCGTCGATCCTGAGGTCCTGCGGCAACCGTGCCAGATTGCCAGCAAGCCGGTTGCCGGCAGAATCAAACAATCCCGCATACTGGACGCCTCTGGAATCCTGGTCGAGATGGTCCGAGATTGCACCGACGCGGCGGTCCTGCCGCAGGACCGCGATGAAATTGAGCTGTTGGGCGATCATGCGATCGGATCGCGCGATCAGATAGCCGTCGATCTTCCAGTAGATGAAGCCGAACATCACAATCATGAATACGGCGAATACGGCGGCCACCGCCGAGGCCCAGCGGAAGGTGTTCGAGCGTATCAATTGGAGCTGGCGCATCGATCCCGCCGGTTGGTGTTCGTACCTCATTCGATCGCCAGGCAACAGCGCTGTCGGCGCCTATTGCTACGCTCGCAGAATGAACCCGGAGCCCCGGACATTGTGAATCAACTGGGGTTCCCCGGGGCCGTCAACCTTGTGCCGCAGCCGGCCCATATGCACGTCGACAAGATTGGTCGTCGCCGGGACGAACTTGTAGTTCCAGACCTCTTCGAGCAACATCGCACGGGTCAGCAACTGGTCACTTCGCCGCATCATGTATTCGAGGAGACGGAATTCGCGCGGCAACAAATCGATCTTCCGTTCGCCGCGCGACGCGGTACGCTCGATCAGATCGAGTTCAAGAGGACCGACCCGCAACGTCGTTCCACGGCTGTCCGTGGGACGACGAAGCAGGGCTTCAATTCTTGCTATGAGCTCCACGACTGCAAAGGGCTTCGTCAGGTAATCGTCTCCGCCGCTCCGCAAGCCTCGCACCCGATCGTCGACGGCGCCGAGCGCGCTCAGCACCAGAACTGGGGTGCTGACCTGGTCTCTCCGCAACGCCTCGATGATTGTGAGCCCGTCCATGCCGGGCAGCATGCGATCGACGATCAGGACATCGGGATGCAGCGCACGAGCCTTGTCGAGGCCGTCAATTCCATTCGACGCCCAATCGACCTCAAACCCAAGCTCGCTCAGCTCGGCCACGATTTCCTCGGCCGTTCCGCCGTCGTCTTCGATCAGGAGAACCTTCATCATCCGTTCGATCTCAGGGATTCCAAACTGCCCAACCGGTTGGCTGGAAATCATATGCTCGCTCGTTGGCAAAGTCATAGGCCACCGCCCAACTAACCGACTTGGAGTGAGCCGGACCGCGCTACCCCACTGACCTGGCGCAGCACCGTCCGCTCCGGGTTGTCAGGCCGCCTTGGCAAGCGCGGCAGGACCGTCGACAAGAGACATAATCCCCCTTCCGAGGAGGCGCCATTAAATAGCGATTTAAGGAGCTTAAGGGATCGGGCGCCCGTCGTCATCGCCCGGAGCCGGACGGCCCCACCGGGTGCTTTTGCCTCTGCCAACACTGAACTCGATTTTAGACGACATCCTCGACCAGATGCTTACGTTCCCGGATATGCGATCAGGAGAACGAGTGCCATGCTTGACGATGTCGACAAACGGGATACGACCGGCAATCCGCGAGTTGATGGGCTGATGTCCTCCAGGATCGGATTCATCGGGCTTGGCCTGATGGGTACAGCCATGGCGGCCAATCTCGCGGCTGACGGTTGCAACGTGCGCGCCTATGTACGCCGGCCGGAGCGCATCAACGACCTCCAGGCGCTCGGAGTGACGGCAACAACACGTCGCTCGGACTTGTTCGATAGCGACGTCATCATCACCATGCTGCCGGATGACGCTGCCGTGCGGAATGTCTTCTTTGGACCATTCGGGATATCGGAGTCCTTACGGCCGGGCGTGATCCATCTGTCGATGAGCACCATCAGCACCGAGGCCTCGGCCGCGTTTCTGCTCGAGCATGAACGTCGCGGTCAAGGCTATGTTGCCGCCCCCGTATTCGGCAACCCCGATGCCGCCAGAGCCCGCCAGCTGACTGTCATCCTCGCAGGCAACCCAACTTCCTGTGAACGTTGCCGGCCGGTGATGGATTCGTTGGGGCAGACTTTCGTCATTGGGACGGATCCCACGCAAGCCAATCTGATCAAGCTGCTCGGCAATATGATGACGGCGACCGCTCTCGAGGTCCTCGGAGAAGTCGTGACCGTCCTGCGCAAGCGTGGACAGGACCCACAGCAATTCGTGGATATCATGACCGGGACGATGTTCGACAGTCGCGTCCACAAGAACTATGGCAGCCGGCTCGTTGCCGGCAGTTTCAAACCGGGGTTGACGATGCCGCTGGCGCTCAAGGACGTGCGCCTGGCGCTGGCCGAGGCGGAGCTGGCCGGCGCGCCGATGCCCTCGGTCGGCGTCGTCCGCGACCGGTTGATCACGGGAATCGCGCGTGGGCATGGCGGACTCGACTGGACGGCACTCGGAATGGTGGCCTCAGAGGAAGCGGGACTATAGACCTGTCGGCCCGCGCGGCTTGGTAAAACCGCCTCAACACGGCGCTCAACGTGATGACTCCACCGAGCGCCGCTGCAACACGATCGATCTCCGTCCGTTGGATCTTTCTTTCGAGCTGCGCTCTCGAAGATGTCTGCGCAGTTACCCAACCTCCTCCAAATATGAATCTGCAACGCTTTGAAGTTCGCGTTCCCACGCGCGACTGCAGCGCGCACCGCGATAGACGGAGTTTTCGCAAAAGGCGCACACGGACGCCGCTTAGTGCCATTTCTCGCATTCCCGAGTCACGCTCCATTGAAGCCGCGTGAGTGTTTCGTGCGTTTGGCTGACCTGTGATCCATCCCATCTGCTGGGATGGGCCGCTCTTTGACTCGGCCCGCGGTTTTTCAACGGAGAAGCTCAATGACGAATCTCAAACTGCTGTCGACTGGACTGATTGCGGTTGCAATGCTTGCTACGCCCGCTATGGCGCGTGAAAGCGGCAGCCTCGCTCGGCGGACTGCTGTGGAGGCCAATGCCGCCGCGCCGGAAGCGCCGTTCTATTCGGGTGACCGTGCCTGCGTTCCGGCGCCGCGCGTCGGCGCATTTGCGACGGCGCCGTGGACCGGCAACAACGTTCCCTGCGAACCGGGCACGGGCGCGTTCTAATCTGTGTATTGCGGTTTCGGCCTGTTCGACTGTTTCTCTCGCGCCTTGGCGCTTGTGACTCCTCGTCGATCAGCGCATCGACAAAGAGCGGGCTGGACTCTCTTCCAGCTCGTTTTTTATTGATCGTTCTCTCCGGCAGCGAGCCCCCAACCGCGTGTCTCTTTGGTCTCGGCATTTCTCAACTTGCCACGAGTGGACAGTACTCCGGCCTTTGTGAAGGCAATTTGAATGGCGCGGCCGTCGATCGATCCTACTCTTTCAAGCCTCGCGAAAGCCTGGCCACGCAGCCGCTTACGGATTGCGCTGACCGGTGAATATTCAAATACAAGGAGTGTCTTGATGAAACGAGTGATGATGATCCTGGCTATGACCGCGCTTGCCTCCGCACTGGCTGTCGGCGCGGCGGATGCACGGGGCGGCGGCGGAGGTGGTGGCGGTCACGGCGGAGGTTTCGGCGGTGGCGGACACATGGGCGGTTTCGGAGGAGGCGCGCACATCGGCGGTATCGGCGGCGGTGCGCACGTGGGCGGCTTCGGCGGAGGCGTTCATGTCGGCGGCATGGCAATGCGTGGCGACATGGGTCGGATCGGTGGCGATCATCCCCGTCCGTATGGCACCGGTATCCATGACCATGCCATGAATCACTACGGCAGATACCGGAGGGGTTACGCCTACTATGGCGACCCCGACTGCTACGATTGGTACGCCTTGCATCCCGATCAGCCGTTGCCACTAAGCTGCAGCTAATGCAACTGCGGCCTCCCTGCTTTCGGTCCGGATCCGCTTGCGTCATCCGGACCGACGGCAGCCCCAATCGGGACGTCAATTCAACGTGACGACTCTGAAGTCCAATTTAATGGCGACGCATCGCCAGCGCCAATACCTCGGACCTATCAAGTTCGCCCACTCAACGCCGCCGGTGTGCAATTGCATCCGCGATGTCCAGAGACAGGCAGCGTCCGATCAGAGCATCGAGATTGGTTCGCGCGAATATCCCCAGCGTCTTCTCATGCGATCAAGTGGGCGCAGACTAAAAAGGATCAAGCAATGAACATCGCCCCGAAAAGGAACATGGAATACATCGACATCCCCGGCACATCCATCCGCGCGTCTCGCATTGCACTCGGGACTTGGGCGATCGGTGGCTGGATGTGGGGCGGGACCGACGAAAGCGATGCGATCAAGACGATCCGGGAAGCGCTCGATCGCGGAATCAATCTCATAGATACCGCGCCCGTCTACGGATTCGGTCGCTCGGAGGAGATCGTCGGCAAGGCCCTCGCCGGCGGTCGGCGCTGGAACGCAATCATCGCCACGAAGGCGGGACTCGACTGGAAGGACGGCAAGCCATTTCGCAATGCGCGCAAGGCCCGGATCATCGAGGAAGTCGACGATTCTTTGCGCCGGCTTCGGACGGATGTCATCGATCTCTATCAGGTGCACTGGCCCGATCCCCTTACGCCGATTGCCGAAACTGCCGAGGCGGTCGGCGCGCTGCACCGTGACGGCAAGATTCGGGCGGTCGGCGTCAGCAATTTCAGCCCGGCGCAAATGGATGAATTCCGCAAGGTCGCGCCACTTCATACGGCTCAGCCGCCCTACAATCTGTTCGAACGCGCAATCGAGCAGGACGTGCTCCCCTACTGCCAGGAGAAGAAGATCGCGCTGCTCGCTTACGGCTCGCTGTGCCGAGGCCTGCTGTCCAGTAGCATGTCAACATCGAGCCATTTCACCGGCGACGACCTGCGGAAGAGCGATCCCAAATTTCGACCGCCACGCTTCCAGCAATATCTCGACGCGGTGGGGCGGCTCGACCAGTTCGCGCGGGAACGCTTCAACAGGGGAGTGATCCATCTGGCGGTACGCTGGGTACTCGATAGCGGCGAGTTGAACATTGCGTTGTGGGGTGCTCGACGCTCGGAGCAACTCTCGCCGATCGCCGACGTGCTCGGCTGGCGACTCGACGAAGCCGCCATGGCCGAAATCAACCGAATTCTTCAGGAGACAATCAGGGATCCCGTCGGTCCCGAATTCATGGCGCCTCCGGATCGGGAGGCGGCATGATGGACACACGATCAGCAATCCAAATCGTGAGCCGCGATCGATTCGACGCGACGACGGCACAGACATCGGGCTCCCATCGCTTCGCCGCGATCGGACCGTCGCTGGGCATCATTTCGACCCTCTGGGGTGGCCTCTTCGAAGTGGAGCCGGGCGCACGAACCGGAATCCACCACCACGGCGAACAGGACACGATCGCATTCGTCCTGTCAGGCCGCTGCGAAGTTCGCTGGGGCGACCGGGGCGAATTCTCTGCACGCGCGAAGGCCGGCGACTTCATTCACGTCCCCGCGTTTCTTCCGCATATGGAGGTCAATCCATCCCGCGTCCTGCCTTTCCGGTGGGTCGTGGTGCGCAGCACGCCTGTACCCATCGTTGTCAATCTACCGGACACGTTCTGGTCATGAGCGATGTGACCTTGCCCCGACATCTTTGATCTGCCCTGCAAATAAGGAACAGACATGGAAGATACACCATCCATTTTTCCAACCGTGGAGGTCACGCGCCGTACGGTCATCGAGACCGGCACCACCGCGCTCGTGTTGAGTAGCCTTCCACGTGGCGCGCTTGCCGCCGGGACCGATGAGGTTGCCCTCCTTCCCACGTCGGTCGCACTTCGGGTCAACGGCCGCCTGCACAATCTTACGCTCGACCCCCGTACAACCTTGCTGGACGCCTTGCGCGAGCCTCTGGCGCTCACCGGCTCGAAGAAAGGATGCGATCACGGCCAGTGCGGCGCCTGCACCGTTCTGATCGAGGGACGCCGCATCAATTCATGCCTTACGCTGGCGGTCATGCACGATGGTCAATCGATAACCACCGTTGAAGGACTTGCTTTCGGCGAAGATCTGCATCCCATGCAGGCCGCGTTCGTCGAGCATGACGGGTTTCAGTGCGGCTACTGCACTTCGGGCCAGATCTGCTCAGCAGTGGGCATGCTGGCCGAAAGCCGCAAGGGTGTGCCGAGCTATGTGACCGCGGATCTGACCCAGCCGACAGCAGAGCTGAGCGACGATGAAATTCGTGAGCGGATGAGCGGCAATATCTGCCGCTGCGCGGCCTACCCGAACATTGTCGCGGCAATCAAGCAGGCAATGGGAGAACAGACATGAGAGCCTTCTCCTATGGGCGTGTGCAATCGGTCACGGATGCAGCTATCGCGGTGAGCAAGCCCGGCGTCAAGATCATTGCCGGCGGCACCAACCTGCTCGATCTCATGAAGTTGCAGGTGGAGACGCCATCGACCCTGGTCGACATCAACCGGCTGCCGCTCGATAAGATCGAAGAGACTTCGGAAGGCGGCTTGCGCATCGGCGCATTGGTCCGCAACAGCGATCTCGCGGCAGATGTGCGGGTGCGGCAGCACTACGGCGTGCTAAGCCGTGCCCTGCTCGCCGGCGCGAGCGCTCAATTGCGCAACAAGGCGACGACGGCCGGCAATCTGCTGCAGCGGACGCGCTGCTACTACTTCTATGACGTCACAAAGCCATGCAACAAGCGTGTACCCGGCTCGGGCTGTTCGGCGCTCGCCGGATTCAACCGCATCCATGCGATCCTGGGCGGTAGCGAGGCGTGCATCGCGACCCATCCATCGGATATGGCCGTTGCCATGCGCGCACTCGATGCAAAGGTCGAGACAATTGACCATGAAGACAGAACCCGCACGATCCCGATCGCCGACTTCCACCGGCTCCCGGGCCGCACGCCACAAATCGAGTCGGCTCTAGGGTCGGGCGAGATCGTCACGGCTGTGACGCTGCCTCCGCCGCCTCCGGGCGCCCAGGTCTACCGAAAGGTGCGCGACCGCGCGTCCTACGCTTTTGCGCTGGTTTCGGTGGCCGCCATCGTTGACAGCGTGCGCGGTCGAATCCGCTCGTCGCGGCTCGCCTTCGGCGGTCTCGCCGCCAAGCCATGGCGCGTCGCCGCTGCCGAGCAAAGTCTCACGAATGCAGTTGCCGGCGCCAATTCGTTCGATGCAGCCGCGGACGCGGTTCTCGAGGGCGCGCATGGAGCCGGCTCCAATGATTTCAAGATTCCGCTGACCCGCCGCACTTTGCACGCCGTGCTCGGCGAGATCACCCGTATCTGAGGGAACATCGAAATGGACATGGATGCACCGGTCGGGGCGAATGCGCTGGATGCCGAGAAGATTGTCGGCAAACCACTCGATCGTGTCGACGGACGACTGAAGGTCACCGGCGGCGCACGCTACGCCTACGAGATGCGACAGGACGCACTCTACGGATTTGTCATTGAAGCTTCGATCGCAAAAGGGGAGATCACCTCGATCGAAACGCTCGCGGCCGAGCGGGCGCCGGGCGTCAAACTTGTCCTCACCCATCGTAACGCTCCCAAGCAGGGCACCGGCAATCATCGTGAGGCGCATCCTGTGCTCACGGGCCAGGTCGTGTCCCGCTACGGCGAACCGGTCGCATTCGTCGTCGCCGAAACATTCGAGCAGGCCAGGGCCGCCGCCTTTCTGGTCAACGTGAAGTATGATCGGGACAAGGGACACTACGCTCTGCCCCAACATCTCGACATGGCCCGCGTCCCGCACCAAACGGACGGTGCGCCGGCCGACAGCGAAGTCGGAAACTTCTCGGACGCGTATGCGAGCGCGCCCGTGCAGATCGATGTGTCCTACAGCACCCCGCTGCAAAGCCACGCGATGATGGAGCCGCATGCGACGCTCGCGATGTGGGACGACGACAAGTTGATCCTGCATACGGCGAACCAGATGCTGAATCAGGGCCAGCGGGTCATCGCCCGGACCTTGAATATCCCCCTCGCAAACGTGCGCCTGGTCAGCCCCTTCATCGGCGGCGGCTTCGGCGGCAAGCTATGGGTGAACGCCGATGCCATTCTTGCCGCAATCGCAGCACGATACCTCAAGCGATCCGTCAAGGTCGCGCTCACCAGGCAGCAGATCTTCCATGTGACGACGCATCGCTCGGACACCATCCAGCGCGTCCGCCTGGGTACCGACCGCGACGGTCGGATTCTCGCGATCGGCCACGACGTCTTCTCCGGCAACTTGCCGTCCGAACAGGTCTACGAGGCTGCCGCGCTTCAGACCCGTTCGCTCTACGCCGGTCCCAATCGGCTGACGCGGCATCGCCTGGTGCCGCTCGACATTCCCGTTGCATCGTCCATGCGCGCCCCCGGTGAGGCGGTCGGCCTGCTCGCGCTGGAGTGCGCCATGGACGAGCTTGCCGAAAAGCTGAAGCTCGATCCTATCGAGCTGCGAATTCGGAATGAGCCTGCCGAGGATCCTGAAAAACACACCCCCTACTCCAGTCGCAATCTGGTCGCCTGCATGCAGGAGGGCGCACGTCGGTTCGGCTGGGACAAACGCAATTCGATCCCGAGTCAGGTTAGGGACCGACACTGGTTGGTCGGAATCGGCATGTCTGCCGGAACTCGAGGCAATCCCCTCCGGTTCTCAAGAGCCAATGTGCGGCTGGGTCCCGACGGCGTGGCCACCGTGAAAATGGCAATGACCGATATCGGCACGGGGACCTACACGATCCTGGCACAGATCGCCGCCGAGATGCTGGGATTGCCGATTGAAGGAGTGCGGGTCGATCTGGGCGATACCATCTTTCCGGAAGCGGCCGGCTCAGGCGGCTCGTTCGGCGCGGCGAGCTCCGGATCGGCACTGTTCGAGGCGTGTCAGGCCTTGCGCGAGAAACTGGCAGTACGTGCCGGCATGGATTCCAATACAGCGCGTTTTGGCGACGGCCACATTGCAACGGCAGAGCGCTCTGTCAGCCTCACAGATCTTGTCGACTCCGGAATTGAAGCCGAGGGCGAGATCAGCCCTGGTCGCAACAATCAGAACTTCTCTCAGCAATCCTATGGCGCCCATTTTGCCGAGGTCGGCGTCGACCGGGATACCGGAGAAGTACGCCTGCGGCGCATGCTCGGCGTGTTCGCGGCCGGACGGGTCCTGAACGCAAAGACGGCACGGTCGCAAGCCATTGGCGGAATGGTGTTCGGCGTCGGCGCAGCCCTGCACGAGGATCTCGTACTCGATCCGCGCTTTGGCTATTTCGTCAACCACGACCTGGCTGAGTATCACGTGCCGGTACACGCAGATATTCCTGCCAGCTTGGAGGCGGTGTTCCTTCCCGAGCTGGACGAGCGATCCAATCCGTTGAAGAGCAAGGGAATCGGTGAGCTCGGAATCTGCGGCGCCGGAGCTGCGATCGCCAACGCAGTCTATAACGCGTGCGGCGCTCGGATCAGGAACTATCCGATCACGCTCGACAAGGTGCTCGCTAGTTTGCGTGATCAAGCATAGACGCGTACCGGCACTTTCAACTCTTCGGGAAACGCTTGTCCTGTCTTGCCGCGCAGCCCACTTATCTGTCAGGGCTCACAGCAGGAGATACACTATGAAAAAGCTCTCGACCATGATCGCATCCATCACGATGCTCGTTGCATTCGCTCTGCCGGCTGTTGCGGGTATCTCAACATATCCGCCGCGCGTATCTGAGACGGCCATCGCCCGCGCCGACAACGCCTACGGTGCATTTGACCGGCAGTCGCCGACATCTGTAACGGAACTCAATGAGCATGTTTATCACGGCGGCCCGAAGGTCAACGATTGACATCGCCAAGCCATTGGCACGCCGCCCAGCAGCAATGCCCTAGGCGTGCCATTCCGACATGCAGACAGACCCGCTTCGGCGGGTCTTCTTTTGCCGTTTCGATGCGTACCCGAGCATGATCGGCAAGCGGTTCAGCTCACCATTTTCGTGCGAAACCGTAAAGGCACGCACGGGCGCATAGATACTTCTTACCTGAGCCCAATTGGTTCGAATGGAGGATGCACGTGAGGTGTTGGTTGATCGCCCTCGGTTTTGCGCTGTTCGCGAGTGGCGGAGCGTTCGCACAGGTGACAGGGATGGCCCTCCCAACTCCGACGATGGGAGCGACCTCCCCGCTCGGTAGCACCGCAGGGGCACCGATTTCGCCGGCGGGTATTGGTCTTGGCGCGACTGAACTTCCTTCACCAGGTATCAGCCCGGCCCCTCTCGTCACCGGGAGCATCGCCACACCGTCCACCGGCACCGCATGCTCTACCCTTGGCCTCTCGCCAAGCGGAATGTACGGCTCAACTTCGACCTATGACGGCGGCGGAATGGCAATGGCGGGTTCGGCACCGGCTACTGGCGCGGCTGGCAACACAGCGGCATCGATAGATACGTCGTCGGGGATAGCGGCGACCTCATCCATGTCGATGATGTCGGGAACGACGCAAAGCGCTACCACGGGCACGCTAGATACCGCCGGCATGTCGGGCATGTGCGGCTCGGGCTCGAGCAGCATTGCCGCATCCTCGAGCCCGGCATCGACGGCGCCGACAACGCTCGGCGGCAGCCCCAGGACTGGCATCCCATTCGACTCAACGGAGATCGGCAATCTGGGTATCAGCTCTGCGACGCTGATTCCCACGCCGACCGTCCCGCTCGTGGCAGGCAGCGTCCTGACCGTACCGACGATGCCGACTGTAACCGCTCAGCCTGCAGCGTCCGGCTCGATCGCCACACCTGGCTGCTCATCCTTTGGCACATCTACATCCACGGGCCTGCCAGGCGGCTGCTGAGCTTTTGCCTGTTTCGGAGCAACGTCCATGAAAACGAAGATCGTCATCTCCGCCGTCGTATTGGTAGCGGTCGCCGCGAGTGCAGGCCTGCTGCACTTTACCCATCTTTTTCCCATGCAGAAGGCAGCCGCTGCACCGGCTCCGGCGCCGCCCGTTCCGATCGTTGCCGGGACTGTCGCCCAGCATGACGTTCCGATCTATCTGACCGGCGTGGGTACGGTGATTGCCTACAACACGGATATTGTACGGGCACAGATCCAAGGGCAGATCACCAGCATCAACTTTACCGAGGGTCAGCAGGTCCATGCCGGCGATCTGCTCGCACAAATCGATCCGCGACCCTACCAGGCCCTGATCGATCAATACGTCGCCAATCTCGAGCGCGATCAGGCGCAGCTCGTAAATGCGCGGACCAATCAGGCCCGCTACAACCAGCTCGGCGACAAAGGCTGGGCTACGCCTCAATTAATTGAAACGCAGAATGCGCAGGTCAGCCAGCTACAGGCGGCGATCAAGGCGGACCAGGCCCTGATCGATGCAGCAAAGGTGCAGCTCAGCTTTACGCGGCTTACATCCCCGATAAACGGCGTGGTGGGCATTCGCCAGATCGACGTTGGCAACATCATCAGCCCGTCAAATACGAACGGCCTTTGTGTCGTGACGCAGCTGGACCCGATCTCGCTGATCTTTACCCTGCCCGAGACCGTTCTTCCGCAGATCCAGCAACAGCAGCGGAAGACGAAGGCCCCCCTTTCGGTTCTGGCCTACAACCAGGACAATACGATTCGACTTGGCGAGGGAAAGCTCGGGCTGGTCAATAACGAGATCCTGCAGACCACCGGCTCGATCCAGCTCAAGGCGAACTTCGCCAACACGCAGAACAGCCTCTGGCCCGGCGAACTCGTCAATGCGCGATTGCTGCTCAACACGCGGCACAACGGCCTGACCGTTCCCGCCTCTGTCGTCCAGCAAGGACCGAACGGACCATATGCCTACGTCGTCAATTCGGACGACACGGTCTCTCTCCGCCGGATCAAGGTTGCCGAGGTCAGCGACGGTCAGGCGCTGATTGATTCCGGTCTGAAGGCCGACGAGCAGGTCGTGGTCGACGGACAATACAAGCTGCGGCCGGGAACGCTCGTCGTCCCATTGCACGGCAAGGCCGCCGAGGAAGCCGCCGCTCAAGACGCATTACAGGCACCGATCCCATGAATATCTCCGCGCCCTTCATTCGGCGACCGATCGCGACCGCGCTGCTGATGATCGGATTGTTGGCTGCCGGCCTTGTCGCGTATCCGCTGCTGCCGGTGGCCGCCCTGCCGAACGTCAACTATCCGACACTGACGGTCACCGCCCAGATGCCCGGCGCGGACCCGCAGACGATGGCCTCATCGGTCGCCTCCCCGCTCGAGCTCCAGTTCGGGGAGATACCCGGTCTCACGCAAATGACGTCGGCAAGCGCGCTCGGCTACACCCAGATCACGCTGCAATTCGACTTGAACCGCCAGATTGACGGCGCCGTCAGCGATACGCTTTCGGCCATCAACGCGGCAAGCCCGTATCTGCCTACTGGCATGCCCTATCCGCCGACGATCCGGAAAGTCAACCCGGCCGACACGCCGATCCTCGTGCTTGGCCTCACCTCGGGCAGCCTGCCGCTCACCACAGTCGACGCGTATGCCGAGAACATCCTGCTGCAGAAGATCTCGCAGATTCAAGGCGTGGGTCTCGTCGGAATCGGCGGCCAACAGAAGGCCTCGGTTCGTGTACAGGTCGATCCACAGGCGCTGGCCGCGCGCGGAATCAATCTGGAGGATGTACGAACCGTCCTTGGCCAGGCGAATGTGGATCTGGCCAAAGGAACCCTGAACAGCCCGCGTCAGACCTATACTCTCAATACCAATGACCAGCTGTTTCACCCTGAGCAATATGCGGATCTGGTGATCGCCTACCGCAACGGATCGCCGGTCCGCGTTCGCGACATCGGCCGCGCGGTCAGCGCGGGCGAAAACGATCTGATCGCGGGCTGGTACAACAACAACCGTGCCATCATTCTTGCCGTGCAGCGTCAGCCCGGGGCCAACGTCATCGAAACGGTGCAGCGCATCAAGGCGATGATGCCGACGCTCCAGGCGTCGATCCCTGCCGACATCAAGATCAACGTAATTTCGGACCGCACCCAAACGATCCGGGCTTCGGTTGCGGACGTGCAGTTCACGTTGCTCCTGACCATTGCCCTCGTCGTGATGGTGATCTTCATCTTTCTTCGCAGCTTCTGGGCAACCATCATTCCAGCCGTCACCGTGCCGCTCTCGCTGATCGGCACTTTCGCGGTCCTCTATGAAATGGGATATAGCCTCGACAATCTGTCGCTGATGGCGCTTTCAATCGCGGTCGGATTCGTGGTCGACGATGCCGTCGTCGAGATCGAGAACATCACGCGGCACATCGAGGAAGGCTTGTCCCCGTACGACGCCGCGATGAAGGGATCCGGCGAGATCGGCTTCACCGTCATGGCGATCACGTTCTCGCTGATCGCCGTCTTCATTCCGCTCTTCCTGATGAGCGGCTATGTCGGACTGCTGTTCCGCGAGTTTGCAGTCACGGTGAGTGTCGCACTGGTCCTTTCCCTCGTGATCTCCCGCACCCTGACGCCGATGATGTGCGCCTACCTGCTCAAACCCGAGAGCCAGGAGCACGGCCGCCTCTATCGCTGGTCCGAGCGCGGCTTCGACCTGCTGCTCAATGCCTACGAAGCGGGCCTGAAGATTGTGCTGCGGCATCGCTTCGTCACCTTGATGGTGATGATCGGCACGATCGTGGTCACCGGATATCTCTACGTCATCATTCCCAAGGGATTCTTCCCTCAGCAGGACACCGGCCTGATCCTGGGTCAATCGGAAGCCGCCCAGGACATCTCGTTTCAGGCGATGGCCGAGCGCCAGCAAGCCATGCTCGATGCGGTCGTGCGAGATCCCGCTGTGGCATCGGTAGGCTCGGCAGTCGGCGCCGGCGGCGGCACCTATACGGTCAACGATGGCCGCGTGTTCATCCAGCTCAAGCCGGCGGACCAGCGCGATCCGATCGACAGGGTGATCGCACGACTTCGTACCAATCTTTCGAAGATCCAGGGCATCACCCTCTACATGCAGCCCGCACAGGACATCACCGTCGGCGCGCGGCTGAACAAGACCCAGTTCCAATACACCATGAACGACGCCGATCCGGGCGAACTGAGCCATTGGGCCGGTCTGTTTCTCGACAAGATCAAGACGCTGCCCACGGTCGCTGACGTGACCACCGACCAGCTCAATGCCGGGCCGCTGCTCGACATCACGATCAAGCGCGAGGTCGCCTCGTCCTATGGCATCCTGCCGTACACGATCGACAACACGCTCGACGACGCATTCGGACAGCGGATCGTCTCGACGATGTACACCCCCCTGCAACAGTATCACGTGATCATGGAGGTCAACCCGAAATACCAGTATGGGCCCGAGGCGCTCAACAACATCTACGTCAAATCATCCAGCGGCCAGCAGGTGCCGCTATCGACGCTGGTCGATTCGGTGGTGAAGGTCTCGCCGCTCGTCGTGAACCACCAGGGGCAATTCCCCTCCGTGACGATCTCGTTCAACTTGGCACCCGGTGCAGCAATCGGCGATGCGGTGAACGGCATACAATCCATTGAAAAGGAGCTGCATCCGCCGCTGTCGCTGCAGACCAGTTTCCAAGGCAATGCCCAGGCTTTCGGTGCCTCGCTGAAGAGCACCCCGATCCTGATCGCAGCGTCGCTGTTCGTGATCTATCTCATCCTTGGCGTGCTCTATGAAAGCACCATCCATCCCATCACGATCATCTCGACACTGCCCTCGGCGGGTGTCGGTGCACTGCTGCTTCTGATGGCTGCTCATTACGACCTGAGCGTGATCGCGGTGGTTGGGATCATTCTGCTCATCGGTATCGTCAAGAAGAATGGCATCATGCTCGTCGACTTCGCCATTCAGGCCGAACAGACCGACGGTCTTACACCAGAGCAATCGATCTACCAGGCCTGCATCAAGCGCTTTCGTCCCATCCTCATGACGACGATGGCAGCGCTGCTTGGCGCCGTGCCGATGATGGTCGGCACCGGTGTCGGATCGGAGATCCGTCAGCCATTGGGCTACGCGATCGTCGGTGGCCTCGCATTGTCGCAGGTGCTCACGCTCTACACCACGCCAGTCGTCTACCTCTACCTCGATCGGTTACAGAATTGGCTGTTCGGTGCCCGACGGCATCAAACGGCGTCACGCGACGTCCATCCGGCGCCTGCCGAATGAGCGAGGGCAGCGTTGACGTTCGACATTTGAAGCCGGTGAAGCGGTCCGCTTCATCGCATCCGCGACCGCGCCGCTATCACTTCCCAGGATTTATTGGCTGACGGTGGTTCTCGTCAGCGTCGTCGGTACGCAGATCACCACGCCCGTGTTAATCCTCATAGATACCGCACCCTGGGATACCGTCCTTCCCGTCGCGCATGGCTAGAGCCGCGAGGGGGGCATCCAGCAAGTCTACCTCCAAGCACCGGTGATATTGCTACTGTCGCGAAGACTAGCGCGTTTAGATAGTCCCGACGTTCTCGGGACGACCGGCGGGCTACCCGCAACAGGTCCCGAAGAATCTTGCTCCCACGCACGTGGCACTCACGAGTGTGGAACTTCGTGTGACCACAAATACATGTGACAACAAAGATGTTGGCATCCCGCAAAAATTGACCTTCGCGCGAGCGAAAGCTCGTAGTTCGCGCCAAGCTCTTCGAGCAGCGTGTGATGCGCTGCGTTGGCATTCGCCGGGAAATAATGAAGCTGATACATCGAAGCTTCCTGGTCGTGTCGTACCGAAGCCGCGCACCGAATTTCGCGTGGTGGGCCGTGGATGTGTGGCGAGTTTGCGCTCCATCCCTGGGCAGCGTCAGCTGAATAACTTCAGCTTCCGGAGATTGGCGCAAAACCGCAGCAATTTCAGCAAGCGAACCAAAGTTATTGCAAAGCGGATGCATACATTTCAATTCACGCCCGGTTGTTGCAACCGCAATCCTGTGAGACGACGCTGCGAAAGCATGAGCAGCGCTGCCGCGGAGCGGTCGCGCTGCCGGGATGTTAATGTCTCGCAACACAGGAGCAATCCGTGGCCAAACGCCCTACACTCACCACCGACAGCGGCATGCCAGTTTCCGACAACCAGAACAGCATCACGGCGGGGCCACGCGGCCCGGTGCTGATGCAGGACTTCGTTCTATTCGAGAAGCTTGCCCACCAGAACCGTGAGCGCATTCCCGAACGCGGCCAGCACGCCAAGGGCTCGGGTGCCTATGGCACGCTGACCATCAATCACGACATCTCGAAATACACCAAGGCCAAGGTGTTGCAGAAGGGCGCAAAAACCGAAGCTTTCCAGCGCTTCTCGACGGTGGCGGGCGAGCGTGGTGCCGCGGACGCAGAGCGTGACGTGCGCGGCTTCGCACTGCGCTTCTATACCGAGGAAGGCAATTGGGACATGGTCGGCAACAATACGCCAATATTCTTCGTGCGCGACGCGCTGAAGTTCCCAGACTTCATCCACACGCAGAAGCGGCACCCGAGGACCAACATGCGCTCGCCGACCGCGATGTGGGATTTCTGGTCGCTGTCGCCGGAGAGCCTGCACCAAGTGACCATCCTCATGTCGGATCGCGGCCTGCCGCAGAGTTATCGCAATATCGACGGCTTCGGCTCGCATACCTACTCGTTCATCAATGCCAAGAACGAACGCCACTGGGTCAAATTCCACTTCAAGACCATGCAGGGCATCAAGAACTGGACGAACGCCGAAGCCGCCGAGAAGGTCGCTTATGATCGCGAGACCCATCAGCGTGACCTGTTCGAATCGATCGAAAGGGGCGATTTCCCGAAGTGGAAGTTCTCCATCCAGATCATGCCGGAGAGCGATGTCGACAAGCACTGGTACAACCCGTTCGACCTTACCAAAGTCTGGCCGCACAAGGATTACCCGCTGATCGAAGTCGGCATCCTCGAGCTGAACCGCAATCCGCAGAATTATTTCGCAGAAGTCGAACAGGCCGCGCTTTCGCCCGCCAATATCGTTCCCGGCATCGGCCACTCGCCGGACAAGATGCTGCAGGCGCGCATTTTCTCCTATGCCGACGCGCACCGCTATCGCGTCGGCGTCAATGCGGATCAGCTTCCCGTCAACAGGCCGCGCTGCCCCGTCCACACCTACAACGTCGATGGCGCCATGCGGCTCGCAGGCAATCCGAATCCTGATGCCTATTACGAGCCAAACTCGTTCAGCGGCCCGGTGCAGGACGAGCGCTTCCGCGAGCCGCCGCTGAAAATTTCCGGCGATGCCGACCGCTACAATCACCGCGACGGCAACGACGACTATCGTCAGCCCGGCGACCTGTTCCGGCTCATGACGGCCGCCCAGAAGGAGCAACTCTTCCAAAATTACAAGGCGGCGATGCAAGGCGTTCCGGTCGAGATCGTCAAGCGGCAGATCGCCCACTGCTACGGGGCCGATCCCGAATACGGCGCCGGCGTCGCGAAGGCGATGGGCATCGATTTCAAATCGCAGACGATCGCAGCGGAGTAGGTCGCTTGCTTCGCCTGCCGGCGGCGCTCCCCGTGCCGTCGGCCATCCCCAAAGCCAACGGATCGTTCCCGGCGCAAACCTGATCGCGCCGGGCGGTCAACCTCACTCTGGAGTCAACAATGTCCAACCGGATTGCACCAAAACTCCTGGCGGAGTTCATCGGTACCTTCGCGCTAATATTCATCGGCGCCGGCGCCGGGGCTGTGGTCGGCGATGGTGTCGGCCTGCCCGGTCTCGCCGCGATTGCCTCCGCTCACGGTTTAACCGTCATGGTCTTCGCCTTCGCCTACGGCTCCGTGTCGGGCGGCCATTTTAACCCCTCCGTCACTGTGGGTGTGCTCGCCGCCGGCGCCATGCGTGTCGGCGAGGCGGCTGGTTATATCGTCAGTCAGCTCGTTGGCGGTATCGTCGGCGCGCTCTTGTTGCGGACCGTCTTGGGCGGTGCGGAGACCGGCCTTGGTACGCCCGCGCTCGCGCACAACGTCGCTTTGGGTGCCACGACCCTCACGGTCACCGCCTGGGCCGGCTTCGTGATCGAGGCCGTCCTCGCCTTTTTCCTGGTCACTGTCGTGCTCAGCACCGCGGTGGCGGGCCGCGCCGGCATCCTCGCGCCGCTGGCGATCGGTATGACCCTGACCCTCAACATCATCATGGGTGGGGCGCTCACGGGCGCCGCCTTCAACCCGGCGCGGGCGCTTGGCCCGATGGTCGCGACCGGCAATTTCAACGATGCCTGGCTGTACCTGACAGCCCCGATCGTCGGCGCCATCGTCGCTGCTATTCTGCACACGGGCCTCGCCCGGCTCGTCCAGGAACGGATGCCGTCGGCCAGCGCCGCCCGGACGCCCGCCGAATGAGTCTCGTTTCGAGACGCGTGTTTCGAAGATCAGAGGAAATCGCGCCTGCTGCCGATCGGCAGCAGGCAGATCGCTACGTCCTTCGACGATGTCGTTCGCGAGCCGCGTCGCGCGCCACAAAGGGCGGCCCAGTCGGTGTGCCCTATCGCGCGGCGTCCGCAACCCCGACCGCTTTAATCGAGACGGCGACGGTAATAGCTCGGAGTTTCGCCGGTCAGCCTATGAAATGCGCTGGTGAATGTGCTGGTATCGCTGAAGCCGACCTCAAGTGCAATCGCCGTGACCGACCGTTCGCGATTCGCCAATAGCTGCTTGGCCCGTTCGATTCGGCGGGTCGCGTGATATCGGTGCGGCGGCAGGCCGAAAGAACGTTTGAACGAGCGGGAGAAATGATATGGACTGAGTCGCGCCAGCTCGGCCAGCGTCACGAGCGGAATATCGTCGGCGACATGCTCCTCGACATAGGCGGCCACCCGCTTCTGTTGCCAGGAAGCAAGGCCGCCACGACTGACCGGCTCGTGGAGTTCCGTGTCACCGTTGATGCGAACCAGCTCATGCGTCAGCACAATGCCGAGCGCTTCGGTGTATTGCCGATGCACCGTGTCCGCGTTCTCGATCACCGACTTGAGCTTGAGAGCGGTTTGCCAAAGATCGCGATCGTAAAAGAACAGGCGCGGCTTGAATTCGATCTCCTCAAACCGCAGCGCGGGATCGGCGAGAGGCCCGCGCGGATCGATATAGAAGTAGGTCGTGTGCGCCAATGCGCGCGGTCTCTGCCATCCGCGGAAGTCGTGCCCGGCGGGAACGAAAGTCAGCTTGTGCGTGAAATCGCGCAAGGTCGACCGCGGCAGGCCTTCAACAAAGGACTCCCCATCGTAGCGCTCGGCGACCTCTGCCGCAATGAGCAGGTGCCACGGAGCCCGGAATCCATACTCAAACGGCGTGTGCCGCATGATCTCGACCGTCTCCCCGCGAAAGCCCGACCAGGTCGTGGAATGGCGCTTGGCGATCTCAGGCGGGGAGATATTGACGAGCGAACGAGATTCCAAATTCGGTTGCGGCCATCCCAGCGGGTGCTCGGCGATCGGACGTCGGAGAGGTGGAGGGGCAGCGGGTTGATTCAAGGTCGATTCGGTGGAGCTGGCCATTATTCGATCTCACTCGCTTTGGTACCCGTCCAACCCCAGACGTTATTAGTAGGGATTAGTAGTCCGGTCGCGACGATGAACAAGATGTGGAGTCGGCCCCGCTCACGCCGAGTTGAGGCTCGACCGTCACGATCGATTGAGTTTCGCGTGTTTCGCCCGCAATTTTCGGAGGAAGCCGCGGAAATGTCGCCGCGCGCGAATTGCCACAAGACAAGGCTCGAGACCTTGGCGTGATGCGATGGAGAATTAACGCAAGACCGAAGCGCGATGCCGCACAGAATTAGCGCAAGATTGGGGCAATCGCAGCAAGACGGCCAAAGTCGTCTTCAAGATCGTCCATACTTCCAGAGCGATTGGGACTATCTGCGCGTTCCGATAGCGCCTGCTCCCAGCAAAGAGACCGATCGCGTCGACATGACGCGCAGCGTGAGACCAAAGGAGATTGCAGATGCCTTCCAACTCCAATCGCGGCGTGGTTTACCTCAAGCCCGGCCGCGTCGAAGTCCAGAACATCGACTTTCCGACCTTCCGCAATCCAGCAGGAAAGACGATCGATCACGGCGTCATTCTCAAGGTCGTAACGACGAATATCTGCGGCTCCGATCAGCATATGGTCCGCGGCCGCACGACAGCGCAGGCCGGCATGGTGCTCGGACACGAGATTACCGGCGAGGTGATCGAGAAAGGCCGTGACGTCGAATATCTCGAGATCGGCGACCTGGTATCGGTTCCTTTCAACGTTGCATGCGGCCGGTGCCGGACCTGCCGAGAGGGTGACACCGGTGTCTGCCTTCACGTCAACTCCGACCGTGCCGGAGGCGCCTACGGATATGTCGATATGGGCGGATGGATCGGCGGGCAGGCCGACTACGTCATGGTGCCCTATGCCGACTTCAATCTGCTGAAGTTTCCGGACAAGGCTCAGGCGATGGACAAGATCTGTGATCTGACCTGCCTCTCCGATATTCTGCCCACGGGATTCCATGGCGCCGTCACCGCCAAGGTCGGTGTCGGATCGACGGTCTATGTCGCCGGGGCAGGCCCGGTTGGGCTTGCAGCGGCCGCGTCCGCGCGCATCCTTGGCGCGGCAGCGGTGCTGATCGGCGACATGAATAAGGAGCGGCTCGCTCACGCCAAGAAGGTCGGCTTCGAGCCCATCGACCTCACCAGGCACGATCGCCTCGGCGAACTCGTTGCTGACGTCCTCGGCGTTCCAGAAGTCGATTCCGCGATCGACTGCGTCGGCTTTGAAGCGAAGGCGCAAGGAACAGACGGCAAAGTCGTCGAAGCGCCTGCCGTTGTGCTCAACAGTCTGATGGAAATCACCCGGGCAGCCGGCGCGATCGGCATTCCCGGCCTGTATGTGACCGACGATCCTGGCGCGAAGGAGCAGGCAGCCAAACATGGCAACCTCGGCCTTCGCCTCGGTCTCGGCTGGGCAAAGTCGCACGCGCTCCATACCGGCCAGACGCCGGTGCTGAAATACAACCGACAACTCATGCAAGCAATACTCTGGGACAGACTGCCCATCGCCAAAATCGTCAATGTCAAGGTGATCGGTCTTGAGCAGGCCCCGGACGGCTACAAAAATTTCGACGCCGGCGTCGCGAACAAGTTCGTCATCGATCCGCACGGGCAACTTCCTAAGGCCGCCTAAGATCGGAAGCCCAAGAACGATGCAGGCAGCAACCTGGATGAGCCAATGTTCCGGTGAACAGCGCCGCCACGGCGTCGCCGAATGAGCCAACTCGGACTTCGACAGAGTGTGAACAAGCAGCCAAGATTGACCCCCTCGCCGCCCAATAGATCAATACCTAAGCTCGCCGATCGACGTCGGGACCCCATGCCGATTTACATAGATCGCCTCGATGTTCGGTTACGCTCGAGGCGCCGCACAGCGCGATCGCTAAAAGCGTCCGGCGCCTTAACATGAAGGTCATCAACAGCCAGGGCGAAATCGCCATGCCGATGATCTCGGCCGACACATATAGGCTTTCGAGCCAGGTTCCAGCATCGTGGCTGATCCCGAGTGCACCCCGGACGTCGCTCAGCGCGACCGATGTAACTTGGCAACTCGGACGTCATCGCAGCGATGAGAACGCCGCAAGGCCAAACAACGGCTTGATATCCATGGGCTGCGGCAACTCTTTTCCAATCAGTCGTGATTGGAAGCATCTTGCGGTGCCGGCCCATCGAAGTCGTGATCAGCAGCGCGACAGCGACGGCCGCATTTCAATGGGGGCGTTCGACGCGATAAGATAGTTAAGTCCATATCCGAACTGCACACCTTGTTGGCTTTCGCCGTCCATGCCGACGATGGATCGGAAGGCGAGATCACTTTCGGCTGTTTGCGATCGGGCTTTGCGGTCGGCTTCCCGTCAGAACCGCTATCGCGGCTGGAGAAAGTGTCTGACCGCAAATTCAGCGCGCTTTTCCGCGGGAAACCAACCTGAGCTCATGCCTCGCTGCGCGAGTTCGAGGATTTTCGTCGCACCGCAAACATGCCCCAGTGCGAAGAGCTGATCCATTCACCTTGATCGACCGCGAACGCAGAGCGTGATGGGTTCACGGTCGCCTCCGTTGTTATGCTAACATTTCTCAGATAAGAGACGACCAAACCGCCACTATTATAACTTTGTTTAGCGAGGGGGGGAAAGTGCAAGCTCGTTCAGCAACTGCGTCGCATGAAAAGGGCCAATGTCCCTGTTGGAGCCAAAAGCCGCTGTCAGCCGAGGAATAACGTTTAGCGTAGAATAGGAAGCATTCGACGCAGCGTATTATCTCGAAGAACCCAATGATGCAGAATCGCAGCGGCCGCATGCAGTGCTGCCAAAATCAGAACGCCGTCTGCGAGCCATCCATGGACGTCCTTCAGGGATCGGGCAAGGCTTCGATCGGCCGATAAAGGGGAAGCAATTTCGAACAGGCCAAAGATCGGCAGTGGGTGCCCGCGCATAAATTGCGTCAGAATTCCGAGAATGGGCACCGCTAAAAGCAAGGCATAGAGCGCGTAATGCACGATTGTCGATGCCCGCTCACCCCATACCCCGAGATCCGTCCGCTCAGGAATAGGTTGTTGGTCGATTAGCCGCCACGCCAGACGCGGAAACAAAATCATGAGAACGGTCAGACCCATGCACATGTGAACTATGAGGCCAACTTCACTAGGCGTACCTCGCGGCAACAAATCGCCGTAGGTTCCCAGAAGCCACGAGGCAAGCACGAGCAAGGCCGTCATCCAATGTGCCGCAAGGGCCAATGCCCCATACCGGCTGCTGTTATTGCGCAATTGCATTTCAATCTAATCCGACTGCACCCGCCCCTTGGAAGCTATTTGGCACTTTCGAAACCTCAAGAGCTGAGCGCCACAAAGTCCGTTAAGATTGTGCAATCGTAAATTGGGCAAATCGTCGATTTCGCGCGACGACAACTGAGAGCCCATAAGTCGAATATTAAACTCGAATTTACTTGAGCTGACTGAGATTGGGTGATGTTCGTCGTGGCGCGAAATCCAAGCCATCTGGAACTGCGCCCGATGACCCAACTCCGCCTTCTCGGCCTCTCCGGCAGCTTGCGCCGGGCTTCCAATAGCACCGCGGTGCTTCGCAGTCTCCAGGACGCGCTTGCGCCCAAGGCTCGGCTCGACATTTTCTCCTTGCACGGGCTCCCGCTCTACAACGAGGATGAAGATGACGAGCACGCGCCGGGATCGGTGCACGCCCTGCGTTCGGCCATCGAGACAACGGATGGCGTGATCATGGTCTCGCCCGAGTATAATCACGGCATGTCCGGCGTCCTGAAGAACGGACTCGACTGGGCCTCACGGCCTTATGGTCGTTCGGTGCTGAGGGGCAAGCCGGTACTGACGATGACGGCCTCGCCCGCCTTCACTGGTGGCGTGCGTGCGCAGCAGCAAATGAACGAAACGCTCGCATCGATCCCGGCGCGTCCTGTGCTTCGGCCCCAGATCGTGATCGGAGGCGTGCATGAGAAGGTCAGCGACGGGCGCCTCGTCGACGAAGCCACGTTGCGCTTTGCGCTGGCAGGTGTCGACGACCTCCTCGAGGAGATCAGGGCAGCGCGCTTTGTTGGAGCGGCGGCATGAATTGACGGCCGGTATGCTGATGCCCCGTGGCGATATGCGTGTCATTGGCACGTAGTGTTGCAAACTCCTAAAATGTCGGCGCACAGGCTATTCGGCGCGGGCTTGAGGAAGATCCGAGATGGAGATACAGCGCACGATTTTGTCGATTGCGGCGGCGGCACTCGCAATCACTATGGGCGTTGACGCGCAGGGCGAGGAGGAGAGAAGCTCAAATCTCTCGCCTCAGGTGCTGCAGGAAATTGCGAAGGTCGAGGCCGAGATTGACCTTACCGAGGCGCAAACGATCGAACGGCTTGCGGCGCCGCCGGACAATCAGATCCAGCAGATCGAGTTGCTCGGCAAGCTGATGCTGTATGACAAGGAGTTGTCGGTAAACCGCAACGAGGCTTGCGCCTTTTGCCACATGCCCGAGACCGGCTTTACGGGTCCGGTGTCAGAGTTGAACCGAACCACGGGCGCTTACCCGGGTTCGGTGCGCACGCGTTTCAGCGACCGCAAGCCACAATCACACGCCTACGCGCCGCTGTCGCCCGTGCTGCATTACAATCCCGGGCGGGGCGACCTCGTCGGCGGCAATTTCTGGGATATGCGCGCGACGGGACGCCGACTCGGCAATCCGGCGGCCGAACAGGCACAAGGGCCGCCTACCAATCCCGTGGAGATGGGGCTGCCCGACATCGCCTGCGCGGTCTATCGCGTCTCGCAGCGGCCCTATCGCGCCCTGTTTGAGGGCGTATGGGGGCCGCAGAGTTTTGCGATTACATGGCCGGGTGACATCGAGCAGGTCTGCAATAGGCCTGGGCCGGCGGCCGCGGCCGATCCGTTGCCGGTCCATCTGAGCCCGATCGATCGCGGCCGCGTCGGTGCGACCTTCGATCAGATGGCGCAGTCGATAGCCGGCTATGAAGCCTCGGCCGAGGTAACGTCGTTCACTTCGAAGTTCGACGCGGTGCTCGCCAACAAGGCGCAGTTTACGCCGCAGGAGCAGCAGGGCTATGATCTGTTCCGCGGCAAGGCGCGATGCAATGAATGTCACCGCGACGGCGGGCCCGGAGAGGATCCGCTATTCACAGATTTCACCGCCAGCAATATCGGCACTCCCGCCAACCCGAGGCTTCCCTACTATGGCGAGGATCGGCCCGACCCGTTGGGCTATGTCGCCAATCCGTTGGGATCGTCCTTCGTCGATGGTGGTGTCGGTACTTTTCTCAGCAACGGACATCTGCTCAGCCAGCCCTCGGCGGTCGACGCGCGATGGCTCACGCTGGCGCCGGACAACCGGGCGCGAATACAGGTGCCGACGCTGCGCAACGTGGACAAGCGGCCTGATCCGGCCTTCGTGAAGGCCTACGGGCATAATGGATATTTTACCAGCCTGAAGCAGATCGTGCATTTCTACAACACGCGCGATGTGTTGCCACGCTGCCAGCCCCATGATCCGGGCGAAGGTACGACCTGCTGGCCAGCGCCGGAGTCGACCGCCAATATGAACACAAGCAAAGTTGGTCGTTTGGGTCTGTCGGATGCAGAAGAGCATGCGCTCGTTCTCTTCATGCAGACGCTGACGGATGGGTTTATGCACTAATCGCGTCTTTATGGGCCATCCGTGGCTCATCACAGTGATTTTGACTCTTTGGCGGTGGCTGGATAGGCGCGGCCGAGTTTGGCGCGGGCCTTGTCGGTTGTGAACATCCATTTGATGCGGGCTCGGGTTTTATTCCGCCGCTTTTGCCATGCTGCGATCTCGTTTCGGAGCCTTTTGGGGTCGTCGATGCGGCGGCCGAGGCACTGGCGCTGGAGCACGCTGATCTCGCACTCGACCATATTGAGCCAACTGGCGTGTTTCGGGGTGAAGTGGAATTCGAGGCGGCGCAGGATGCGACGGGCCTCGGCAGGCGCAAATGCTTGATACAACGCGCCGGCGGTATGGATCGACAGATTGTCCTGCACGAGGCGGATGCAGTCGGCGTCGGGATAATGGACGTCGACGAGTTCGCGCATGCAGTAGGCGTAGTCCACGGCGGCGCGGTGCTCGGTGACCTTGACGTTGCGCCAGCCACGATGCGGGTCGAAGGTAACGAAGAGATTGACGGTGCCGTTGCGGCGGTACTCGTAATCGTAACGCTCGCGCTGTCCCGGCTCGGCTGGAATCGGCTGACGGACCTCGCCGATGAGCTGGACGGGGGTCTCGTCGAAGCAGACCAGCGGCCGGACGGGATCCGGCGCCTCGGCGTAGAGGTCGAGCACGTCCTCCATGCGGGCGACGTATTCGCCGTCGACATAGGGGATGCACCACATGTCCCTGCGCCATGGCTTGAGGTCGTTCTCGGCCAGCCGGCGACGCACGGTCTCGCCCGACAGGCTGTCATGATCGGTGAGCTTGACCATCGTGTCCGCCAGCAGCGTCAGCGTCCAACGTTTGCGGCCGGCGGGCGGCTTGGCGCACGCCGTCGCCACCAGCAGGGCCTCCTCCTTGCCGGTCAATTTGCGCTCTGCGCCCGGACGCGGTTCCTCGCTCAAGGCCCGCTCCAGATTGCCTTCCACGAAGCGGCGCTTGGTCCGGCCGATGCTGGACAGGCTGACCCGGACAGACCGGGCAATCTCCGCGTCGCAACTGCCGGCATCGGCCGCCAGCAAAATCTGCGCCCGCTTGAGCTTGCGGGCAGCATGCTTCCCGCCGCCCAGCATCGCCGTCAGTTCGTCCCGCTCGATTTGGCTCAATTCGACCCGATAACGTACATTCATGCTTCGCCTCCTTGTCGGAGGCCGGGACGAATCCAGCGATGAGTCAAAAATCAGGCACGCACTTCACGGAGAAGCAGGGACACTACCTGGCCTTTATCTACACCTACGCGCACATGTTCGGACGCCCACCCGCCGAAACCGACATGCAGCGCCATTTCCGCGTCAGCCCGCCTTCGGTCCACCAGATGATCGTCACCCTCGAACGAAACGGTTTCATTCGCCGTCAACCTGGCGTCCCCAGAAGCATCGAAATCCTCGTGCCGCCGGAAAGCTTGCCGATCCTCGAATGGCTCGGTATCAAAACGTCAAAATCACTGTGATGAACCACTAGTTTATCTCCGCGAAGGGACACATAAGCTCGCTGCTGCTAATCGGCGTGGGTTGCGACGCCGATCGGCACGCCGGAGACTCCGGCATCACGGTGTTATCGATCAGATGCTCTATCGCGGTGTTTGTCCGCGGTGGCGGCCCTCGAAGTCCGATGCTATAAAAATTAATTTAATTGAGACTACAAGACCAATCCTTATCTATCGCCTGCCATCTCGGCGCCGCCGTCCGATATGTCCGGCAATAGCACGCAAAACGTAGCACCCCGGACAAGCACCAACTTGAATTGGTGGCTAGTATCCTCGAAATGGGCAAGCTGCAATGAGAGAGAATCAGAGGCCCACGCTCCTAACCCGCCGGCAGATCATCCTTGCGTCCGGCATTGCGATGGCCGGCACGATCCCCTTGCTGCCGACAACGCGGGCTGCTGCCGCGCCCGAAACCCGCACCGCCAAGCTTCGCCTGACTGCCGGCACCAGAACCCTCGCCGTCAACGGAAAGCCGGCCCGAGTATTCGGCCTTATCGGGCCGAACGGAAAACCTGGCATCACGCTCTCGCCCGGCGAGCGCTTTGACGTCGATCTTGTGAATCAGGCGGATACACCCACCATCATTCACTGGCACGGCCAGTTGCCGCCCTGGAGGGAGGACGGCTTTCCCTGGCCGCAAACGCCCCCGATCCCGGCGGGTAACACCCGCTCCTATGACTATGCGCCGATCGCTGGCACGTACTGGATGCACTCCCATCAGGGCATGCAGGAACAGAGCCTGATGACCGCGCCGCTGATCGTGCGCAGCGCAGAGGATATGCACGTCGACCGGCAGGAGGTAGTTCTCATGCTGCATGATTTCAGCTTCCGCACGCCCGACGAGTTGCTCGCCGGACTCACCAAATCCAACGGCAGTCAGAGCGCGATGCCGAAGAGCGGCATGGACAACAGCATGAACATGGACTCGGGCAGCATGGGCGCCATGTACTCGGGGACTATGGGCGCCATGAACATGGAGCCCGGCATGGCGATGGACCTGAACGACATCGACTATGACGCATTCCTCGCCAACGATCGCACGCTCGCTGATCCGGAGGTTATCCGCACCGAACCGGGCGGGCGGGTCCGGCTGCGGTTGATCAACGGCGCGTCCTCGACCCAGTTCTGGATCGATCTCGGTACGCTCACCGGCACCGTCGTTGCCGTCGACGGTCATCCCGTTCGACCGGTGCGCGGAAACCTTCTGCCGCTTGCCATAGCGCAGCGCCTGGACGTGCTGATCGATATTCCGGAGAACGGAAGCTATCCGATTGTTGCCCAGGTCGAAGGCAAGCGGGCGTGCACTGGAATTGTCCTCGCCGCGCCCGGGGCGCCTGTGTCACGCCTCTCCCCGGAGGCCGGAGAAAATGCGCCGCCGGTCGATCTCTCGCTTGAACGTCGCCTTGAAGCGGCCACCCCGCTGACGCCGCGCCCGCCCGACTTAACGCACCGCGTGATGCTCGCCGGCGCCATGGCGCCGTATGCCTGGTCGCTGAATGGCGAATACTGGCCCAACCCCAACATAACCCCGCTGATGATCGCCCACGGTCAGCGCGTGGCGATCGAGATCGTGAACCACTCGATGATGGCGCATCCGATGCACCTTCATGGGCATGCTTTCCAGGTGGTCGCGATAGACGGTGCCCCTCTAGCAGGTGCCGTGCGAGATACTGTTCTGGTGCCACCGATGGGCAGCGTCACCATCGCCTTCGACGCCGACAATCCTGGGCGTTGGGCGCTTCATTGCCACAACCTGTACCACATGATGACAGGCATGCTGACCGAGGTTCGCTACCCCGCGATCATCTGATCACACTATCCTTCCCGGGGCCCGGTGAGGTATGCGTTGTCCGCCAAGACGGTTGAACGGACTCGACGCGGCCACCGCTTCTGCTGATTTCGTGCCCGAACGAGTTCGCTCTGATTAAACCTTCGAATTCCTCGGCTGAGTCTCAGTGACGCGGCCTTTCAGGCTGGGCGCCGAGTCCTAATCGCGTCAATCTACCCGATTGTTTTGCATCGTCGACCGACCGAAGAGCATCCCGCTTAGAATGCCTCGCGCAGGATGGTGGCGTGCATCAGCGAGATTTCTTGGCAACCCAACTCCATCAGGCGCGCTGCGACATCAGCGATACGATCGGGTGCGATCCGACCTTCAAAAGGGCATTCGACCACACACGACACATAGTCGCGCACCTTGACGTCGTGCTGTTTGGCCGACTCCAGAACCGGCAAAAAGCCAGCGATCGACTCCGCGATCACACTGTTGATGTTCTTTTTCGAGAATGTTTCCGACGCAGCAGCGAAAACAGCCACATTCGTGGCGCCGGCTTTGATCGCGGCGGTCAACCCCTGCAGGTTCGGCGTCAGCACGGGGTACGTCACCCCGAGCCTGCGTTTCAAGCTTCGCAACACCTCGGCGCTGTCCGCGCCATCTGCGGAACCCATTTCGGGGATACGAATGCGGTCGCCTCGATATCGTGCAATCCGGCATCAGCAAGCCGCTCGATCAACTCCAGTTTGACTGCGGTCGAGACGGCCTGTTTCTCGTTCTGCAAGCCGTCGCGCGGCCCGACTTCCATGATACGAACGACGTTTGTCATTGTGCCGCGTCCATCTGCAGTTCGACCAGATCAACGCCCTCCGACACCAGATCGCCCGGTGCGCAATGGAACGAGACGACCACGCCCGCCTCCGGTGCGGCAATCGTGTGCTCCATCTTCACGGCTTCCATCACCAGCAATGGCGCGCCTTTCATGACGCTCGCACCGACCTCGACGAGCAGCGCAATCACTTTGCCGGGCATCGGCGATCTCAACCCGTCCTGCACGTCCCCATCAACCGCGCCCGGATGCAGCGTATTGACCTTCGAGAGCACATAGGCGTGCCCTTCAAAGAACACATGCCGTCGCTCGGCTATGAAGACCACCGCGGCGTGAATCCGCCGTTCGCCGAGTTGTGCACTCAACTCTCAGTTGCATCACAACACCCCGCTCGCGGGAGTCGCCGACCGCCGAGATCGAGTTCGTGTCCACCGTGCGTCGTCGCCGATATCCCGACAAACTGTTCCACTTCGCCGTGACGCAGCGTCAGCGCGCGCCATCCACGGCCATTGGAGCGCCAATCGTCGCGGATATCCCACGGCGATTTATGGCCGGCATTGGCGGCATATTGTCGGGCTTTCGATGGTTGTAACGCTTCAGCCAGCGCCGCGAACCGCCCGGGCCGACCTCATTACGGCCCGAGCGTTCAAGCTCGATGTCGCTGATAACCCTTTGGGGGCGCGGAGAACTTCGCCGGCTAACGCGCGACCAGAGTTACTATCAAGAGACTGAGCGTTAGCCCGATAGACGACATCATAAATACGGGCACAAAAGTCTCGAAGCCGATCTCGGGATTTCCAACCACTGCTTCGTGCCGAAGAACTCGGTCCACGCTTGTCTGCATCATCATTGCGATTCTCCCGTCTCAAGACGTCGTTGGATTTGGCGTCATCCGAAAAGCGATGGGAGAGTCCTTAACTGGAACGACTTAGCTACAACATAGAGAGGGGACTTTCCTCCCTAGGCATCACTTCCGCACATGGCCGGGAGGCGGACGGTTGCTCGAAGACCTTTCGGGGCGCGGTCGGAAATATTCTCCAGCACAACTATCCCTCCGAGGCGGTCAACGATGCGTTTTACGATCGAGAGGCCCAGTCCGGTACCATCTTCAGCCGGTCGGCTGCCGCGGAAGAACGGCTCGAATATCCGATCGATGTCGCCGGATGGAATGCCTGGTCCGGTATCTTCGATCTGCACCACCGCTTCGTTGCCCTCGCGATAGACCCCGATATCGACGCGGCCGCCTTGCGGCGTGAAGCGTACGGCATTGTCGAGCAGGTTCCGTATCATCGTTGCGATCATCACGGGCTCACCCTTGGTCGCGATCGATTCAATCAACTGGAAACCGAGATCTATTCCCTTGCGCGAAGCGTCCGGCACCAGATCCGCCACCAAATCCTTCACGGTGCGGTCTAGCGGCACCACGGTGGCTTCATCGTTCGGGTCGGCCTCATGTCGCGCCAGCGCGAGCAGTTGCTCAAGAAGATGCTTGGTGCGGCGCATGCCCTGCTTGAGCGCGCCGAGGCGTTCGCGCGCTTGCTCGGGAAGATCGGCCGGATCGAGATTCTCTGCCTGCAAACTAAGCGCGGTGATGGGCGTCCGCAGTTCATGCGCAGCATCGGCGACGAAACGCCGCTGCTGATCCATCATCAATTTCACTCGCTCCAATAGCCCATTGATGGATGCGATGAACGGATGAAGCTCGCTTGGCGTGTCCGCTAGCGGAAGCGGGGTCATGTCATCCGCACGTCTTAAGTCGAGATCACCTGCCAATCGGACCATCGGGCGCAGCGATCTCGCGACGACCAACGCCGCGACCAGCAGCAAGCAGGGAATCAGCGCGACGAGCGGGAGCAGCGTGCGCATCGCCATGCTGCTCGCTATGTCATCTCTGACGTCGGTCAGCTGTGTCACGGCAAACCGGCTTCCGTCAGGCCGGGTCCGCAATAGCACCCGAGCCGACTGACCGATGCGCGAGGCCACGTGCAGTCCGTCCTGGAGGCCCCAGAGTAGCCGCTCCTCGGCCGAGCCATGCGGCGCCGTCCCCAATTCTGCGACATCAACCTCCGCGTCCGCCTCAACGCCGCCGAGTGACTGGTCGCTCTTGGCGTTGCCGTTCTGCAACAGGCTGCCGATCTGGATCAGGCTCGAATCCTGCATCTCGATCGCCTCGTCGAACGCCCAGAGATAGGTGAACGCGCCACCGATACACCCGGCCAGCAAGATAACCGCCGTCAAGCCGACGAAAAGACGAGCGCGCAGGGACTTTGTCATAACGAGCGGTCCACCATCCAGCCGACGCCGCGCACATTGCGGATCACTGTGGCGCCCAGTTTCTTGCGGAGGGTATGGATCAGGAATTCGATCGCATTGCTCTCGACTTCCTCGTTCCAGCCGTAGATTTGCCGCTCTAGCTCGCTGCGCGACAGGATCGTACCCGGCCGTGCCAACAGCGCCGAAAGCAGCGCGAACTCGCGGGCGGTAAGCAGCGATGCCTCGCCGTGGAACCAAGCTTCGTGCGTCGCAGGATCCAAATGAAGCGTGCCATTGCTGAGCAGCGCCGGCGAACCGCTGCCTTCGCGGCGAAGCACTGCGCGCATGCGCGCCAGCAATTCTCGAATCTCGAAGGGCTTTACCAGATAGTCGTCCGCGCCGAGATCGAGGCCATCAATGCGGTCGTCAACGCCGTCCCGCGCGGTCACAATGATGACTGGGAGTTTGCGGCGAGACGAGCGAAGCTGGCACAGCACCTCGCGGCCATCCGCCAGAGGGAGCCCAAGATCGAGCAGCGCTACCTCGTAGGCCTCGTTCTCCACGGCGTGGATGGCGGTCTCACCATCCGTCACCCAGTCCACCGCATAGGCGGCATCCCGAAGCGCCTGCTGGACGGCCGCGCCCACCATCTTGTCGTCCTCGATCAGCAAAACCCGCATTTCGATGTCTCTGTTTCGATGTCCACTTGATCCCTCATAGGACATCGCACCCTGGGATACCGTCCTTGTCGTCGCGTACGGCCAAATGCTCCGGCTTGGCCCGGGGTCGTTCTCCCCATCCCGACTTAGTGGAGACTTAGAGCGGGCCTCGTCAATAGCATTGCGCGATCAACACGCGCGTCCGATCTCTCCTCCTAAGCCGCTCCTAAGTTGGCTTCGTCATCGTGCCGCATCGGCTTAGAACTTGCATTCCTTGGAGAAGAGAGATCACGTGCCCGCCACGGTGAATCCCCATCTGCCACTGCTGCTTAACAAGGTCCCAGAAGTTACAGCGATCTTCTGGACCATCAAGATCGTATCGACCACGGTTGGCGAGACCGGCGCCGACTATCTCGCCGTGCATGTCGGCCTTGGGGTAAGCACGACGACCGTGATCATGGTCGGCTTTCTCGTCGCGGCGCTGGCCGTGCAGCTCCGCGCGCGAAGTTACGTTCCCTGGATTTATTGGCTGACGGTGGTTCTCGTCAGCGTCGTCGGCACGCAGATCACCGACCTGCTCACCGACAAGCTTGAAATCAGCCTCTATCTCAGCACGGCCGTCTTCGCAGCCACTTTGGCCGCGACTTTCGCGATCTGGTACGGCGTCGAGCAGACGCTTTCAATTCACACCATCGTCACCAGAAGGCGCGAGCTGTTCTATTGGTGGGCGATCCTCTTCACATTTGCACTGGGGACAGCGGCCGGGGATCTGGCGACCGAAGCCCTCGGCCTCGGGTTCCAGCTCGGCGTCATCGCATTTGGCGCGCTGATCGCGGTCATCGCCCTCACCTATTATCTCGGAGCCAACCCGGTTCTCACCTTCTGGCTGGGCTACGTCCTCACGCGTCCGCTGGGCGCTTCGCTCGGTGACCTGCTTTCGCAGTCCAGAACATACGGCGGCCTCGGCCTCGGCACCATCTACACCAGCATTGGGTTTCTCACCGTCATCGTCGCACTGGTCGGCTGGGTGAGCTTTGAAGGCGAGCGAACCGGCAAGACCGACCCGGTGCGGTGATTCCAATCTCAATGTCCATTAGAAGCCCACGCAAGCGCGTGCGGGCAAGACCAAGAGGAGAGCACGCATGAACAAGACAATTCTGGCGCTGGCCGTCGGCCTTCTGACGGTGTCGACAAGCGAGCCGAACATGCACGCCAACGGGCACATTTGGTTCGTGCCGCCTGCCGAAGCGGCAATGTCATCGAAGCTCGGCGACCTGACGCCGTTCCGCACCATCGTCGTCGACGTCTCGGCGCTGCTCGAGAAGGGCGACCTCGCGGAAGCCAAGACGCGGATCAAGGATCTCGAAACCCAATGGGATGAGGCGGAGGCCGCCTTGAAGCCGCGCGCCGCCGCCGACTGGCACACCGTCGACAAGGCCATCGACCGTGCGCTCGAAGCGCTACGCGCCAGCACCCCCGACGCCACCAAATGCAAGCAATCCGTTGCTGAGTTGCTGTCGATCATGGATTCAGTCGGGAAATCCTGACGCTCGGCCGCGTTGCATTTTTGACACGTATCCAACATGACCGACGGCGGCGCCGCGCGCCCGCCGTCGATATCCGGCGAACGTGGAAGAAGCATGGATCAATACTACAAAAGCGCGGTCGACACTGAGCCAGCGAGTAAGGTTCCAGAAGTCACCCTGGGATTTTGGATCATCAAGATACTCGCGACGACGCTCGGCGAGACCGGCGGCGACGCCGTGACGATGTCGATGAATCTCGGCTATTTGGCTGGAACGGCGATCTTTGCGGCGATCTTCGCCGCCGGCGTCACCGCGCAGATGAGCGCGAAGCAATTTCACCCGCTGCTTTACTGGGTGGCGATCGTCGCGACCACCACCGTCGGCACCACGCTCGCCGATTTCGTCGATCGCTCGCTTGGCATCGGCTATCTCGGCGGCTCCTCACTCTTGGCCGTTTTGCTTATCGCTTCGCTTGCGCTTTGGCATCGAACGATGGGCACTGTTTCGATTGCGTCGATCGACTCGAAGTCGGCCGAGACCTTCTACTGGGTGACGATCATGTTCTCGCAGACTTTGGGCACCGCGCTCGGCGACTGGATGGCCGATTCGACCGGGCTCGGCTATGCCGGCGGCGCTCTGGTGTTTGCCGCCGGGCTCGCTGTCGTAACCGGGGCCTACTTCTGGACCAACATTTCGCGGACTGTCCTGTTCTGGGTCGCGTTCGTGCTCACCCGGCCGCTTGGGGCTACTGTTGGCGACTTCCTCGACAAGCCGCTCGACCATGGCGGTCTGGCGCTCAGTCGATACACCGCGTCGGCCTCGCTGGTGGCCATCATGGTTCTGTTGATCGTGCTCGTGCCGCAGCGCTCGGGAGAACATCCGGCCTGACGACGTGGTGCGCAAAAGCAGACATTCGGCAGAGCCAGGCGCGCATCGCGCCAAACCGGGGGCCAACCCATTCCTCGGGCGCGCGCGATGGCACCGGCTTTCCGCCGGAAAATGTCTATCAACCCCGAAGCTCGCTCGTCACGCTGCTGATGACATCTCGCAGCCAAGCATGCGCGGGCTGGTTATCGAGCCGTCGCAGCCAAATCATCGCAGCTTCGATCGGCTTGGGCGAACGCGACAGCCGACGGAAAACAAGTGGGTGAGACCTTGTCATGTTCTTGGCGACGTTGAGCGGAAGGACAGACACCAAATCCGACGTCGCCAGAATCTGCGCTGCAGACAGAAATGGCGCACGCATCGCAGGTCTTGGGCCAGGCTTTGATCGTCCAGGGCCGTTCTCGACAAGATCGGTGCCGAATTGAGCCGACGAGATTTCGAGCTGGGGGAGCGCGGCCAGCTTCTCGGCCGATAGTTCCTGCGCCCTTGCGCTCGGATGACCCTTGCGATGTATTACGACGAACTGATCCTGCAGCAATCGCCTCCGCGAGAAGCGCTCGCCCGTCGCGGCGGATGGCCCCATCGCCAGATGCAGTTCGCTTCGATCAAGCTGATCGAGAACGTCCAGTGTGCCGCTTGGCCGAAAATCCAGCTTCACCCCGGGAGCAATTCGGGCAACATGCGCCGCGATCGGTGCGACCAGAACGATCGCCGCGTAATTGTCGACGGCAATGCGGAATGATGCCGTCGCCGTTGACGGATCGAACTGCACGGGCTCCAGCGATTGTTGCAGCCCATCGAGTGCGATCCTGATCGGCGTGGCAAGTTCGTCGGCCCGTGGGGTCGGCACCATTCCGTTTGGGCTGCGGACAAACAGCTCGTCTTTCAGCATGTGACGCAATCTCGTCAGGGCATGGCTCATCGCAGGCTGGCTCAGTCCCAGCCGTTGCCCCGCCCGCGTGACGGATCGGTCCCGCATGATGGCGTCGAACACCACCAGCAGATTTAGATCGAGCGCAGCTAACCTGGGCGCTGTCTTGCTCAAGCGACTCGAACTCCAAAACAATTCAATGCGCGCATGTGAAGATGAAGAGAATGCATTTTACGAATGCGAAACTCAAGCCTAGATTCGGGATTGTCGATTGGAAAATGGCGCTTGGCGAGGCTGCGAAACAGCAGGTGGCTGCGGGCGCTAAGGATGCCCTAATGATCGGGCCGCTACAGCGACGGCACGTCTTTTACACGGGAGAAGCTCATGATTGGAATCGTTCGGCTCGCCTTGCGGCGGCCCTATACGTTCGTCGTCATGGCGGTGCTGATCCTGATTTTTGGTACGGCGTCGGCGCTGCGGACGCCGACCGACATCTTTCCGAACATCAACATTCCCGTCATCAGCGTAGTGTTCAGCTACACCGGCCTGCCCGCCGACGACATGGCCGGCCGCATCGTCACGTTCTACGAGCGGTCGCTGCCCAACAGCGTCAACGATATCGAGCACATCGAATCCCAGTCGATCGTAAACTACGGGATCATCAAGATCTTCTTTCAGCCGACCGTGAACATCAATGCCGCGCTGGCGCAGGTCAACGGCATGTCGCAGACCGTGCTGAAGCAGATGCCGCCCGGCATTACCCCGCCGTTGATCCTGAGCTTCAACGCCTCGAGCGTGCCGATCCTGCAGCTCGCGCTTTCAAGCGACAAGATGTCGGAAACCCAGATTTTCGACTCGGCACTGAACTTCATCCGCCCAGCGCTGGCGCCGGTTCCAGGCGCCGCGTTGCCGCTTCCCTTCGGCGGCAAGGTGCGCCAGGTCCAGGCCGATCTCAATCAGCAGGCGCTGCATCAGTACGGCGTTTCCGCCAACGACGTCATCAACGCGCTTTCGCTGCAGAACCTGATCACGCCGGTCGGAACGCAAAAAATCGGCTCCTACGAATATACTGTCAATTTGAACGACTCGCCGAAAGCGGTGCAGGCTTTCAACGACCTTCCGGTCAAGACCGTCAACGGCACCGTCATCTACATGCGGGACGTCGCCTACGTGCATGATGGCAGTCCGCCGCAGACCAATGCCGTTCACGTCAACGGTGCCAGCGCCGTTCTGCTGACGATCATGAAGTCGGGCGCCAGCTCAACGCTCGACATCATCAACGGCGTCAAGCGCCTGCTGCCGTCGGTGTCGCAGACGTTGCCAAGCAGCCTGAAGTTGACCGCGGTGGGCGATCAGTCGGTTTTCGTGACCGATGCGGTATCGAGCGTGGTCAGAGAAGGCGTGATCGCGGCGGCGCTGACGGGCGCGATGATCCTGCTGTTCCTTGGTAGCTGGCGCTCGACGTTGATCATCACGCTCTCGATCCCGCTGGCGATCCTGGCGGCGTTGACCGGCCTCTCGCTATTGGGCGAAACCGTCAACGTCATGACCCTCGGCGGCCTGGCGCTCGCGGTCGGTATCCTGGTCGACGACGCCACCGTCACCATCGAGAACATCAACTGGCATCTTGAGCAGGGCAAGGAGATCGAGCCCGCCATTCTCGATGGCGCCCAGCAGATCGTGGTGCCGGCGACCGTTTCGTTGCTTTGCATTTGCATCGCCTTCGTGCCGATGTTCGGGCTTGGCGGCGTCGCCGGTTATCTGTTTCGGCCGCTCGCCGAAGCGGTGATGCTGGCGCTGGCCGCGTCCTATGTGCTGTCGCGCACGCTGGTGCCGACGCTGGCAAACTATCTCCTGCGCCATCAGCACGTCGGCGGCTCGGGCGATGCGGCCGGTCACGCAAAAGCCACCCGTAATCCACTCGCGCGGTTCCAGCGCGGTTTTGAGCACATGTTCGAAAACGTTCGAAAGGCCTATCTCGGCCTGCTGCAGCTCTGTCTGGGGAACCGGATCAAGGTGATCGCCGGATTCATGGCTTTCAGCATCCTGTCGTTCGGCCTTGCGCCCTCACTCGGCCAGGACTTCTTCCCGACCGTCGACGGCGGCCAGATCAAGCTGCATATCCGGGCGCCGACGGGAACGCGGATCGAGGAGACGACCACCCTGACCGACCGGATCGGAACGGCCATACACGGCATCATTCCGTCCAACGAGCTCGGCGGCATCGTGAGCAATATCGGGCTTTCGGTCTCCGGCATCAACATGGCCTACAACAATTCCGGCACCATCGGCGTCGGCGACGCCGACATCCTGATCAGCCTCAAGCCCAACCATGCGCCGACCGACGACTACATCAAGACCATGCGGGAAAAACTGCCGCTGCAATTTCCGGGTACAAGCTTCGCCTTCCTTCCGGCTGATATCGTCAGCCAGGTGCTGAACTTCGGCGTACCGGCGCCGATCGACCTGCAGGTCGCCGGCAGCGACCTTGCGGCCAATCGCAAATATGCCAATGCGCTGCTGACGAAAATCAGGGCGATCCCGGGGATCGCGGATGCGCGCATCCAGCAGGCGTTTCAGCAGCCGACGCTGGACGTCAATGTCGACCGCTCGCTGACGTCGCTCGCCGGCCTCACCGAAAAAGACGTCGCCACCGCGATGCTGACGACGCTGTCGGGAAGCTCGCAGTCCGCCCCGACCTATTGGCTCAACCCCGCCAACGGCGTGTCCTACGCGGTATCGGTACAGACCCCGCAGCGCGATATCAACAGCATGACCGGCTTGCAAAACATTCCGGTGACGTCGGCAGCGGCCGCCAATACCCAGCTGCTCGGCGGCCTGGCGCAGGTCCAGCGCGCCAACAGCAACGCGGTGGTGTCGCACTACAACGTTGCGCCTGTCATCGACATCTATGCGACGCCGCAGGGACGCGATCTCGGCGCGGTTGCATCGGATATCCGGACCGCCATCCACGACACCGCAAAAAATCTTCCCAAGGGCGCAAGCATCGCACTGCGTGGCCAGGTCAGCACGATGACAAGCGCCTATCAGCAGCTGTTCGTCGGCCTCGCGGCGGCGATTGTGCTGATCTATTTGCTGATCGTCATCAACTTCCAGTCCTGGGTCGATCCATTCGTCATCGTCATGGCGCTGCCGACCGCGCTGGCCGGGATCGTCTGGATGCTGTTCGGCACCGGCACGACGCTTTCGGTTCCCGCGCTGACCGGCGCCATCATGTGCATGGGTGTGGCGACCGCCAACAGTATTCTGGTGATCAGCTTTGCCCGCGAACGGATGGCGGCCGCGGCGAGCGCCACCGAAGCAGCCTTCGAGGCGGGCGGTTCGCGGTTTCGCCCGGTGCTGATGACGGCGCTCGCCATGGTTATCGGCATGCTGCCGATGGCGATCGAGGCCGGGCAGAACCAACCGCTCGGGCGTGCCGTGATCGGTGGGCTGATCTTTGCCACCTGCGCCACCCTGTTTCTGGTGCCAACCATCTTCAGCCTGGCGCATAGCCGGCAGTCCGGCGCGGCAAGTGAGCCAGACGGCGCAACGATATCGCATTGAGTGGAGAAGAAAATGCCCGCGGAAGACATCAAAGCGCCAGGCCGAAAAGGCCTTCTGACCGCTGCGGCTGCCGCCGTCCTGATGGCCGGCATCGTGCTCAGCTACGGCTTGATCGGCGGCGCGCAGAGCAAGCAGGAGGTGGTGGACTGGACCAACACCCATGCCATCCCAACGGTTGCGCTGGCCGCGCTGATCCCCGGCGGCTCGCATCAGACGCTGACGTTGCCCGGCAATATTCAGCCGTTCAACCGGGCGGCGATTTTCGCGCGCGTCAACGGTTACGTGAAGAGCTGGGACCACGACATCGGATCGCCGGTCAAGGCTGGCCAGGTGCTGGCCTCAATCGATGCGCCCGACCTCGACCAGCAGCTCGGCCAGGCCAAGGCGACGCTGGCAAGCGTCAGGGCCAATCATCAAATCGCATCGCTCACCGCCAACCGGAACAACATACTACTGCAAAAGCACATCGTGGCCCAGCAGCTTGCGGACCAGACCACCGCCGATGAGAAGGCGAAGGAGGCCGTCGTCGACGCCAACGAAGCCAACGTCCGCCAGCTCGAGGCCATGCAATCGTTCAAGACGCTCGCCGCGCCATTCGACGGCGTCGTCACCGCCCGCAACGTCGAGCTCGGCATGCTGATCAATTCGGGCGGCTCAGGGCAGCCGCTGTTCGAGGTGTCGGACCTGCATCGCGTTCGCATCTACGTGCAGGTGCCGCAATCGTTTACGGCCGAGCTGACCGTTGGAATGAAAGCGACGTTCGAAATGCCGCAATACCCGGGCGCTCAATTCGAGGCGACGCTGTCGCATGTCTCCAAGTCGATAAATCAAACTTCGCACAGCATGCAAGTCGAGCTGCAGGCCGATAATGCCGCCGGAAAATTCTTCGGCGGGAGCTACTGCAATGTGCGTTTCGAGATTCCGATCGACGCGCATCTGGTCAAGGTTCCGTCGACCGCGCTGATCACCGGCAACCAGGGCACGCAGATCGCAACCGTCGACGGCAATGACAAGGTTGTCCTCAAGAGCGTGCAACTCGGTCGCGATCTCGGTGACAGCGTGGAGGTTCTTGCCGGATTGTCGCCGGCCGACCGGATCATCAATAACCCGCCGGAGACGCTGGCCGGCGGCGATCCGGTTCGCGTGGCGCAGGCGGCCTCGCAGGCCACCGCTCCGGCATTGCCGGCGCCATCGTCCAAGCAATGAGGCGCGTGTCATGCGGATTCATGCGGATATCCCCTTCGGCACACGCGACATCAGGCTGGATTTATTTCGCGGCCTGGCGAACTGGGCGATCTTTCTGGACCACATTCCTCATGAAGTGCTGAATTGGACCACGAGCAGGAATTACGGCTTCAGCGATGCCGCCGATCTCTTTGTATTCATCTCCGGCTACACGGCAGCCCTCGCATTTGGACGAATCATGGTCGAGCGCGGCTATCTGGCCGCTGCATCGCGGCTGTCAAAGCGCGCTTTCGAACTCTATGCCGCGCACATCATGGTGGTCGCCATCTATATCGTGGTGATTGCGTGCGCCTCCCGCGAATTTCTCGATCCAGACGACCTGAACCAGTTCAACGTCGCTATTTTCCTGAACATGCCGTTCCGGGAATCCATCCAGGCGCTGGCCTTGAGATACAAACCCGTCAATCTCGACGTGCTTCCGCTTTATATTCTGTTGTTGGGCGCGTTCGCGCCGACTCTCTGGCTCTTGGTCCGCAAGCCGAATTGGACATTGGCTGGTTCGCTGGTCCTGTATGTTGCCGCAAGGCATTTTGGCTGGAATCTTCCGGCCTCTCCGTCGGGCTCCTGGTATTTCAATCCGTTCGCCTGGCAACTGCTGTTTGTTCTGGGCGCATGGACAGCCCTTGGCGGCGCCCGGGCCCTGCAGCCGATCCTCGGAACGGGGGCGGCGTTCCGGCTCGCGATCGGCTACCTTTTATTCGCTTTTGCCGTGACGACGGCCATTCGGTCTCCAGATATCGGCGGCCTTGTTCCGCATTGGATGCTGCAGCCATTCGATCCCAACGATAAGACCAACCTCGCGCCTTACCGTGTCCTTCACTTCATCGCGCTCGCTGTTGTGGTGACCCGGTTCCTGCCTCTAGATTCGCCAATCTTGCGATGGCGCGCGCTGGCGCCGCTGATCCAGTGTGGCCGAAGGTCGCTCCAGATCTTTTGCACTGGCATCGTCCTCTCGTTTTGCGCTCATGCCGCGATCGAACTGAGCCTGAACGCGTTGTGGGTTCAGATTGCCGTTGGTGCGATCGGAATATCGCTGATGACAGCAGTCGCCTATTGCGGGACGTGGTCGAAAGGGCGTGATCGCGCGCTTTCCTCGCCGGTTCGAATTGGAGAGCTCGCATGATCGCCCATTGGGGACTGATCTGGCCGGCCATGATGGCCGCGTTCCTGGCCTCACTGGTCGAGGCGGTCGAAGCTCTGACGATCGTGCTGGCTGTGGCTACCGTGCGCGGCTGGCGGCCGGCCGGGCTCGGCGCGCTCGCCGGGCTTGCGGTGCTGGCGCTCATTGTCGTGGCGCTCGGGCCGTTGCTGGATCATGTGCCGCTGCACCTGCTGCAGCTCGTCATCGGGGTCCTGCTCCTCCTGTTCGGCATGCGGTGGTTGCGCAAGGCGATCCTGCGCGCGGCAGGGGTCATCCCGCTCCATGATGAGGCGTTGACGTTCGCGGCCGAGACGGCAGAATTGCGCGAGCAGGCTCGCCGCAACGAGGCGCGGCTCGATTGGCTCGCGGCCATCACGACCTTCAAGGCGGTTCTCCTCGAAGGGCTGGAAGTCGTGTTCATCGTAATTGCAGTGGGTGCCGGTCACGGAATGGTCGTTCCCGCGAGCGCCGGCGCTATTGCGGCGTGTCTCGGCGTTGCGCTTGTCGGCCTTGCCGTTAATCGGCCGCTGGCGCGGGTTCCGGAAAACACGCTCAAATTCGCCGTCGGCATTATGCTGTCCGCGTTCGGCGTGTTCTGGACCGGTGAGGGACTCGGCGTGCCTTGGCCCGGCGGCGATTTCGCGATCGTGGGATTTGCGGCGATGTTTCTGGCTGTCAGCAGCGCAGCTATCGTGCTCGCTCGCCGCCCGAAAACGGGGGCCTTGTCATGATGATCCTGCTGCGGGAACTGGCCGGCCTGTTCGTTGACGACGGGGCGCTCGCGCTCGCGATTCTGGCGGTCGTCGGCCTCGCGGGCATGGCGGCAGTGCTGATGCCGGATACGCCGTTGGCAGCGGGCGCTGTCTTATTGTTCGGTTGTCTCGCCGCGCTGGTTTCGAGCCTTGCGCGAACCGACAGGCATTGATGGCTCGCGCCACGCGCGTTCGCCGTATGGCGGGGTGGCGCTTGCTTTCGGCGGGCAGGCCGAGAACGGAGAGTAACCGGTCAAGAATGACGAATGTCCGCTAAGACACAGACGCACTGCGGCCAAGTCGCGGTGACAATTTTGGAAAGTTTGGTTTCAATTCTGAATCCGTGATTTGACGGGCTCGTGGATTGCTGACGCAGACGTTCTGGTGCACGACAGGGGTCGCCACGATTGAAGGCGTGGCTCTCTTGCCGAACGTCACTTCTCGCCGCAAGCGGCCATTCACTTGTTCCGCGAATTGAACCCTCGGCAATTGACCCGAAACAGCAGCCCGCCGCTGACACCGCAGCGCGTCCAGTTCAGCCTGCTTACATTGGTTGCCGTTAGATTTTCTATGATCTCCCGGTGCACACATCGTGCACACGCCGCCTTCTAACTAATTGAAAGACCTAAACTCTCGCTCCAATCCATCATGAGCCAAGTTGAGCTAACTGAGGCTGGCCTGATCCAAGATCGTCAACTCTAAACCATGGCCACGGCGCAAATGGATTTGGTTAGATTGCCGTATAGCCGCCGTCGGCATTGATGCACGCGCCGGTGATAATCGAGGCCCTGTCGCTGGCGAGAAAGGCCACGACCTCTGCAATTTCCTCGGGCCGGGCCAGCCGCCCGATCGGCTGCCGGGTCAGCATCGTCTGGCGGGTCGCCTCGGGCAGCTTTGCCAGCAGCGGCGTATCGACATAGCCCGGAGAGACGCAGTTGGCCCGGATCCCCTTGCGCGCATAGGTCAGCGCAACCGAGCGGGTGAGATTGACCACCGCGGCTTTTGCGGCCGAATAGGCGTTGCTGTTCTCCTGGCCGACATGGGCCAGAATGGATGCCATGTTGACGATCGCGCCACCGCCGGTCGCAAGCATGCTGCCCGCGGCGAACTTGTTGCAGATCGCCACCCCGGTGAGATCGACGTCGATCACGCGGCGCCAGTCGGCAAGATCGAGTTCGTGGATTGGCGACTTGCGCTCGGGAATGCCGGCATTGGCGACGAGGACGTCGAGCTGGCCGAACTGCGTGACGGCCGCCTGCATCAGCGCGACAACCGAGGCCTCATTGGTGACGTCGACATGCTGGAAGACCGCCGCATGACCATCGGCGGTAAGCCCGGCCGCAAGTGCGGCTCCGCTTTCGGCGAGATCACCGAGCACGACTTTCGCCCCCTCGACGGCAAACAGCCGTGCAATCGCGGCTCCAATCCCGGAGCCGGCGCCGGTGATGACAGCAACCTTTCCCTTGAGCAGCACCATACCCTCCCGTTCGACCCCGATTTGCCGAACTCAGTTCTTCTCGAAGCCCGGGCGCGGAGTCGTGCCCATCAGCGTCTGTGTGAAGCCACCGTCCACGACAATCTCCTCACCGGTGATGTAGCTCGCCCGCTCGCTCGCGAGGAAGACGGCCGCATCGGCGATGTCCTCGGGGCGGCCGATGCGCCGTGCCGGCACCAGCGCCCGCCGCGCCTCGTGCACGCCCTGGGTCTGATAGATGGCCTCGGTCATCGGCGTGCGGATCATGCCCGGGCTGACGACGTTGCTGCGTACGCCGCGCGGTCCCCATTCGACCGCGAGCTGGCGGGACAGCATGGCCACGCCGGCCTTGCTCACGCTGTAGGCGCCGCTGTAGCCCTGCGGAAACGAAGCCGAGATCGACGCGACATGGACGATGGCGCCTGCACCGCGCGCCAGCATCGGCCCTCCGAAGGCCCGCGCGCAGCGCAGGTAGCCGGTCAGGTTCAACGACAGAATGCGGTCCCAATCCGCCATGCTCGTGGCGTCGAGCCCGCTCGGCAACATCGTGCCGGCATTGTTGACGAGGATTTCGGCTTCGCCCACCTTCGCCGCCACCTCGCCGGCGGCGCGCCTGACGCTGTCATCGCGGGTGACATCGCAGGCGAGGAACTCCGCGCGGCCACCGCTTGCGCTAATCTCCGCCGCGACAGCCGCGCCGGCCTCGTCGCGGTCGAGCACGACGACGGTCGCGCCCACCGCCGAAAGGCCGAGCGCAATGCCGCGCCCGATGCCGGCACCACCACCCGTGACGACGGCAACTTTCGCGGAAAGATTGATCCATGCCATGCGGAGCTCCCAAAGTTAGAAAGGCGATTGGCGGCTCAGGTGGCGAGACCCGCCAGAGACGGCAGCTCGATCCTTCGGATCAGCCGGTTCTCCTGCGCGATGATGAGATGCTCTGAGGCTTGCAAGTAATCCGGCCAGTCGGGATGCTTGTCGCGCGCGGCGTGCCGGCGCTCGAACTCTCCCATGTCGGGGAAACCCCAAAGATGGACGATCTGGTTGAGCGGCCCAACCGCGCTCGTGAACATGCCGAGCGGACGACCCAGATATTTGAGCTGGACCGGCATCGCGAGGCGGTCGAACAACTCGATGAACTCCGCCATCTTGCGCAGGCGGATGGTATAGACGCGCAGGTCGACAATGGCTTGCTCGGTCATCGGAGGATCTCCCGGTTGGTTCTCTCAGCCGCGCACGAGCGCACAGCTTCCCTCGTCGAGCGGCCGAAACGCTTCAGTCGCGCCTAGCGTCGAGACCAGCTTGTAGACGTCGCCGGTGGACGTGCTCTCCGCAGGCTTCTTCACCTCGAAGAGATAGGCCGGATGGATCTTGCGCCCGTCGGCGCGGATCATACCCTGGCCGAAGCAGTCGTCGTCGGTCGGCATCTTCTTCATCAGCTCGACGACCTCGCGCCCGTTGCGCTTGGCCTGCCCGACGCCGAGCTCCTTCACCGCCTTGAGGTAGTGCAGCACACAGGCGTAGTCGCCGGCCTGACTCATGTTGGGATAGACGTTTGCTGCCAGGCGTGGCTTCATCCGGTTCATGAAGGCGCGCGTTCGCTCGTTGAGATCCCAGTAGAAAGTCTCGGTGAGCGACAGGCCCTTGGCCGTGGGCAGGCCCATGCCGATGACGTCGGTGACATAGCCGACAAGCGCCGCCATGCGCGTGCCGCCTTGGTCCAGGCCGAACTCCTGGGCCTGCTTCAGGCAGTTGATCAGCTCATTGCCGGAATTGGCAAAGGCGATCACATTCGCGCCGCTCGACTGGGCCTGCAGAAGGAAGGACGAGAAGTCGGAGGTTGAGCCGAAAGGATAGCGCACCGAGCCGAGCACGGTGCCGCCGGCCGCCTTGACGAATTTCGCCGCGTCCGTCTCGGCCGCATGGCCGAAGGCATAATCGGCGGTGAGGAAGAACCATTTCGAGCCGCCCGTGCGCACGAGCGAGGTCGCCGTCGAATGGGCGAGGCACCAGGAATCCCAGGACCAGTGCACGAGGTTGCCGCTGCAGCTCTTGCCGGTCAGGTCCGATGAGCCCGCGGTGGTGATCAAGGCAGCCTTGTTCTTGTCCTCGATCAAATATTTGGCGCCGAGCGCGATCGAGGAGTTGCCGACATTCTCGATCACGTCGACGCCATCCTGATCGAACCATTTGCGGGTGATCGCAAGGCCAACATCGGCCTTGTTCTGATGGTCGGCCACCAGGATCTCGACCTTAATGGAGGGATTGGCCGCCATGAATTCGGCGGCCGCCTGCTGCGCGCAGGCGACCGTGGTAGGCCCCGATACGTCGCGGTAGATGCCGGACATGTCGGTGATCACGCCGATGCGGATCGTGTTGTCGGACTGCGCCCGGGCGAGGCGCGGGGCCAACGCCGTGGCGAGGCCTGCACCGACGAAACTGCGGCGTGTCATTTTCATGTCGTCTCTCGCTCACCCGCCCTGCCTTCCGGCATGGGCCGTTGTTGATCGCGCTGGATGGTGTTGATCAGGCTTGCTGGCCGGCCAGATGACGGCCGGTGATGTAACCGAAGGTCATGATCGGCCCGAGCGTGATGCCGGCGCCGGGATAGTTGCCGCCCATGATCGAAGCGCGATCATTGCCGACGGCATAGAGGCCGGCAATCGCCGTGCCGTCGTCGCGCACCACGCGGCCGACCACGTCGGTGGTCAGACCGTCGAACGTTCCGAGATCGCCCATGATGAGCTTCAGCGCGTAGTACGACCCGGTGCCGATGGGGGCGACGTTCGGGTTCGGCTTGTGCTCGGCGTCGCCGAGATAGCGGTTGAAGGCCGTCGAGCCGCGCTTGAACGCGCGGTCGATGCCGTGGACCGCGCCGTCATTGTACTCGCGCACCGTTGCTTCCAGACCGTCGGCATCGATGCCCACGGCCGCGGCAAGCTCGCGCAGCGTCGCGCCGCGGCTCAGATAGCCGTTGCGCACGAAGGCGCCGACCGGTACGGGCGCCGGCTTCGCATAGCCGAGGCCGTATTTGCGGATCGTGGCGTGATCGCAGATCAGCCAGGCCGCGGTCTCCTTGCCGCCCGCGCCATCAGCGATCATTGCGGCGCCGACGTCGTGATAGGACTCGGACTCGTTGGTGAAGCGGCGTCCTTGCCCGTTCACCGCGATCACGCCGGGCTTGTAGCGGTCCACGAGATGCGGAAATACGCCGATGCGATTGCCCAGCGGCACACGCGACACCGGCATCCAGGCCGCCGCATTCGGAAAGCGGATATCGCAGCTGCCGCCCGCCTCCTCCGCCATGCGGATCCCGTCGCCAGTGTTGGCCGAGGGCGTCGGCGACAGATGCTCGCCGCCGCGGGCAAGGTGCGGATAGGCGCGCGCGATGCGCGCCTGATCGTGTGGAAATCCGCCACTCGCCAGCACCACCGCACGGCGCGCCGTGATCTCGTACTCGCCCTTGGCGTCGCTGACGACCGCGCCCGCAATAATACCGTTCCGGACAATCAGCCGCTGTGCGGGCGTTGCCGTGAGCAGCGGAATCCCGAGGTCGAAGACGGTCCTCGCAAGCCGCGCCGCCAGCGCGTTGCCACTGGCGACCTTGACGCCACGGCGATAGCGCGCGAGATCCCAGAGGTGGCTCGCGAGCCGCTTGGCCACGTAGATTGCGGACGCGAGCGAGCTGGTCACGCGGAAGAAATGCTTCAGCTCGTCGTTGGACGAGTTGAACATCATGCCGATGAAGGTGATGGTCTCGAGCGGCGGCCGCAGCCGGCGGATCTCCGTGCCGAGCGCGCGGGCGTCGTAGGGCGCCGCGGTCACCGAGCGGCCGAGCTTCGCCCCGCCCTCCACATCCGGATGATAGTCGGGATAGGCCGACAGCACGAATTTCGCTTCGGTCTCCTTCTCGAAGAAATCGAGCATGCGCGGGCCGACATCGAGAAAGGCATCGATCGCCGCATCGTCGAAATGATTGCCGGTCTCGTGCTCGAGATAGGTGCGTGCCGCCTCGCGGCTGTCCGTCACGCCTGCGTCGCGCGCATGGCGATTGCCGGGTATCCACAGCACGCCGCCGGAAAACGCGGTGGTGCCGCCGAAATAGGGATCCTTCTCGACGATGATCACGTCGAGCCCGCACTTGCGGGCCGTGATCGCGGTGGACAATCCGCCGGCGCCGGAGCCCACGACCAGCACGTCGCATGACAGATCACGCGCTTGTCCTGACATTGCCGTTTCCTCCCGTGGCCTCGCCGCGCCGTCGTTTTTTAAGTCGGGCGACGCATGGTTCTCTGGATAGGCGCGGCCGCGGGCGCCGCCAATGGACGAAACTCCTTTTGTATTGTACTTTCCATAAGTGCGGTGCAGCGGCGAACAACGGCCGCCAGCTCCGTGGAGGGAACCGAAAGCATGATCCCGCACTATTTTTTATATGAGGAGGTGGCTCCGAAGATCGAACCGTCGTTCCTCCATATAGAGCCGATCCCGGTGCGCAGCGGTCGCCATAATTGGACAATCCGGACGCACACGCACCCCGACCATCACCAGATCCTGGTGATCAGCAAGGGCGGCGGCGCCATCGAGGTCGAGGGCGTGAGCTGGGAGATCTCGCCGCCGGCGCTGGTCATTATCCCGGCGCTGACCATCCATGCCATCCGCTTCAAGCCAGGCACCGACGGCTATGTCATCACTGTGGCGCCGCCCTTTCTGCAATCCGCGCTCGATGACGATGCCGATCTCGTCGACGGCTTTCGCGTGCCGGCACGCTTCCTGCCGCAACAGATCGGCCGCGACATCGACCTCGTCGGCCTATTCGCCTCGCTCGAGCACGAATTCGTCTGGTCGGCTCCCGGCCGCCGCACCGCCATCAAGGCCTATCTGCAACTGCTCGCTGTGACGGTGCGCCGGCTGCTCGAACAGGAGCGCGTCCGCCCGATCTCCAGCGCGCGGGAAGCGGAGACGGTGGTGCGCTTTCGCGAGCTGGTCGAGCAGCACTATCGCGATCACCCCTCGCTCGATATCTACGCCCGCAAGCTCGGCGTGACGGCGGCGCGCCTCAACGCCTGCTGCCGGATGACGACGGGCAAGTCGTCGCTGGCGCTGATCAATGATCGGCTGCTCACGGAAGCCAAGCGCAACCTGCTCTACTCCGACATGACCGTGAACGAGATCGGCGCCGCGCTCGGCTACGCCGATCCGGCCTATTTCAACCGCTTCTTCTCCCGCAATGTCGGCCTGTCGCCGGGCCGCTTCCGCGAGCGGCTGGTCTCCGGTGAGACTCGCGCCGCTGCCGGCTGAGGCGGCATTGCGCAATCAGCCGGCGAGAGAGAAGACCAGCCCCTGCCGCTTGAGGATCGCGGCGCCTTGGTCGATATCCTTGAGCGGCTGGTCCGACAGGATCTCGAGAACGAGCCTGCCCTCATAGCCGCGCTGCCTCAATACCGCGGCGATGGCCGCAAAATCGATCTCGCCCGAGCCGATCGGATCGTGTCGCCACTGCCCCTTCGGGCTATCTGACAAATGAACGATGCCGAGACGGGGCCACAGCGCCTTGAGCCCCTCGACCGGATCCTCGCCGATCGCAACGGCATTGGCGACGTCGTAGATTACCGGCATCCCGGCATAGCCTTCGGCATCCAGAAAGCGAACGATATCGGCGGCGCTCGCTAGCAGCCCCTGCGGATGATTCTCGAGGATGACCGGCACGCCCGCGCGCTCCGCCTTGTCGTGGATGCGGGCGAAGGCGTCGCGAAAGCCCACGATCAACCGGTCATTGGCCTTGGCAAGCAGCGCGTGCCGGCGGCCGGAGCCGACGCAGATCCAGCGCGCACCGAGCTCGGCGGCGCGGTCGATCGCGGCCGCATAAGACGAAACCGCAAAATCGACCACGTCCCGCGAGGGGCTGGCGAGGTTGATGTCGCTGCTGGCGAGGTCGAGGGCCAGCAGCGACAGACCGTGGCGCTCGATCAGCGCGCGAATTCGTCGGGTGCGCGCGGCGTCCTGCGTCCACGGATCGAAGTGCGGCGGCGTCGCCATCAACTGGATGGTGCGATAGCCCGCAGCGGCGAGCCGCTCGATGGCGTCCTCCGCGCCGCAGTCCCACGCGAAGCCGAAAGTGTGGGCACCGAGCACCGGCAGCGTCATGGGGCCGTCCGGTAGAGCTCGATGGTGCGGCGCAAGCCGGGAAACGTGCGCCGCAAGTTGCCCTCGCCGATGTCCTCCGCGAAGGGAAGCACGGGACCATCGATACCGATCTTCGCAGCCGGCACGACGGCCCGCACGGCCGCGACGACGTCATCGTTCGACGCCACCTCGCCCGGCAGGTTGAACACATGCGCCCCATCGGGCTCGCGGCGAAGTGCGGCCTCATAGGCCGCGACGACATCGTCGACAAACACGAGGCCGGCCGCGCTGATATAGGGAATGACATAAGTCTCGCCACGGGCGGCCGCACGGCAGGCCAACGACGGGCCCGCGGTCAATCCGGTTTCCCGGCCATAGCCGTAGACGATATAGGGCCGGAAACCGATGCTGGCGATGCCGTGATCCTCCCAATAAGCCCGCGCGCTGCCTTCGCAGGCGAGCTTGAACGCGCCGTAATGGGTGACGGGCCGCGGCGTCGTCTCATCGTCAGGGCCGTAAACGCCGGCGCTGCTCGTATAGACGATGCGGCGGATGCCGAGCGCTTGCGCGGCGTTGAAGACGTTCAACGTGCCGACGAGGTTGATCATCGCGCCGCGCACGGGATCGGCCTTGCAGGCAGGCGTCAGCACGCCGGCGAGATGGACAATTCCGTCGCAGCCTTCGGCTGCGGCGCGCACCGCCTGCCCATCCGCGATATCGCCGATGCGCCGCTCCACGGACGCGGCGGCGGGTCCGACAATCCCATTGAACTGCGCCGAGCGCTCGACCGGCTCGAACACGCGCAGCCGATGACCATCGCCCGCGAGCCGTCGCGCCAGCCACGCTCCGATGAAACCGCCGCCGCCTGTGATCAGAATCCGCATTATATCAGGCCTCCGCGCCGATCAGCTGCCAGCGCCGAAGAAGCTTTCGCCCGGCCGCGCGGCTCGGCCGTAGAGTCCGGGCGAGGCGAGCGTCGCCATCGAGAGCTCCTGCGCCGTCTGCAACAACGCGGGCGCCAGCTCGAGCATGCGCTCCTCGGTCAGGCGGATATGGGGACCGGCGATCACCACGGCCCCGGTCACCTCCTTGGACTTGGGGTGACGGATGGGGGCCGCGGACGCGCTCATCCAGGGCGTATAGGTCTGTACGCAGATGCTGACGCCGCGCTTGCGGGTCTGGCGCAGATATTTCAGCAGCGCCGGCCAGCTCTCGGGCGCGCGCGGACCATAATCCTTGCGCAGCCCATAGCCCTGCTTCTCCACCAGCGTGCGCGCATCCTCGTCCGACAGGCACGACAGCCAGGCATGGCCGCTCGCCGAGCAGGACAGCCGTCCCACCTGCCCCATGTCCGGGTCGTAGCGCAGTCCGGAGGGCGATCCTTGCGCCTTGGCCACCCACACGAGCTCACGACCATCGATAATGGCGAGACGCACCAGCTCACCGCTCTCGCGTGCCAGGCGATCCAGGAGCGGCTGGGCGAAATCGGTGATGCCGCTGCCCGCGAGGAAGGTGAAGGCAAGCGATGCGACCTTGGCGGTGAGCTGGTAGGCGCCCTGCTCGCGCTCCTGCTTGACATAGCCATGCTCGATCAGACTCGTCAGCACGCGGTGCGTGGCGCTGCGCGGAATGTGCAGCGAGTCGGCGATCTCGAACAACTGCATCCCGCGGGCATTCGTCGCGAGCAGCTCGAGCACGCCGAGCGTGCGCTCCAGAAGGCCGCTGGGCGCATCGACGGGATCCGGGTTCTTCAGCATCAAGGCAGCATCCTGATTCACAATTCCATCTCCTGATCAGGCCGCACTATCTGACCGGTTTTAGCGGCTTTGTGAACTGCCATCGTGGCCCGCAGGGTCAGCATGCCGTCGCGGGCGGTAATCAGCGGCGCTTCCTGTGCTCGGACCACCCGCGCCAGATGATCGATCTGCGCCAGATAGGGATCGCCGCGCTCGACGCCAACTGAGTCGCGCGAGATCGGGTCAAACCAGCTCTTCGCTGACGAATAGTGCCAATAGTCGAGCGTCGGCAGCGCCAGCGCGCCTTCGGTGCCGCTGAGGAAATGCGTCTGCACCGCGGCCGGCTGCGGCGGATAGTTCGGGCTCTCGCCGCTGGCGAGATCCCAGTTCCATGGGCTCGCCGCGGTGTCGCTGAGGCTCAGCGTCACCAGCGCACCACCAGCGAGCCGGAGCAGGATCGCCGCGCTGTCCTCGACCTCGAAGCCGCGCACCGCGTTGGAGACGATCGCCTGCACGGAGGCGATCTCGCCGCAGAGATGACGGACCAGATCGATCTCGTGAATGAGGTTGATCAGCACCGGCCCGCCGCCGGGCTCCCGTCGCCATGCCACCTCGAAATAATCGGCGGGCTTGTAGAAGGTCGCAAGCACGGTCGCGCTGGTCAGACGGCCGAGAGCGCCTTCGGCAATCATGGCGCGGGCCCGCCGCGTGATCGGATTGTGCCGCCGATGGTGCCCGACCAGGACGGGCACGCCCGCGCGCTCCGAGGCAGCCGCGATCGCGGCCGCATCAGCGAGCGTGCTCGCAATCGGCTTTTCCACAAGCGCCACGATGCCGCGCTCGATGCAGGCGATCGCGAACTCGCGATGGGTCGCATTCGGCGTGGCGATGATCGCTGCATCCGGCTTCACCGCACCCAGCAGGTCGCGTGCATCCCCGTAGCAGGGGACGTCGAGACTTTCCGCGTAAGTCTTTCCCGCTGCGGCTGGTTCGGCGATCGCCGCAAGCCTGCAGCTCTCCGATCGGCGGATCGTCTCGCAATGGGCCCGTCCGATTGCGCCGGTCCCGATCACCGCCACGGCGACCTTGCTCATTCCGCATCCTCTTTTGATTGGCGTTGCTCCCGGGGAGGCTTCTAGCATGAGCTGGCCAGAATTGGAATTTGATTCCAATTTTCGATTTTGATATTGGAATCCAATTCCAGTCATGATAGGGCAAGCCCCAAGTGCCGCATGCACGGCCCGCCGGCAACGACTGGCGCATGTCAGAAGGGGAGGTAAAGCAATGACGGACCAGACGAAGACACGAGCGGCAACCGGCCTGCGCATCGGTCGGCGCGGCCTGCTGTTGGGCGCAACGTCGCTCGCAGCATCGCGCCTCGGCATGCCCTATATCGGCAACGCGGCAGCCGCCGAGCCGATCAAGATCGGAATGATCTGGGCCAAGACCGGCTCGATCGTCGATCAGGCCGAATATCTCGCCCAGGGCGGCATGCTCGCACTTGAACAGCGCAACAACACGCTGTTGGGGCGACCCGCGGAGATCGTCTGGCTGGATGAGCCCAATCCGCAAGGTGCGCAGCAGAGCGCGGAGCGCCTCGTCGGCGAGCAGAAGGTCGTCGGTATTGTCGGCGGCGCGCTCTCCTCCTTTGCGCTCGCGATTTCGTCCGTCGCCAAGAAGGCCAAGATTCCCTATGTTGCGGCCAATGCCGCCACCGGCGACCTCACCGGCAAATCCTGCAACAAGTACACCTTCCGTCTACAGCCACCGGTCGACGTTCATGCCCGCGTTCTTGCTCCCTACTGCGCTGCAATCGGCAAGAAGTGGTACCTCCTGACCGCGTCCTACGCTTTCGGCCAGGACATCAAGCGCGCTTTCACCGACTACATCACCTCCAATGGCGGCACGGTGGTCGGCGCCGACGAGGTGCCGGTCGGCACACCGGACTATTCGTCCTTCATCCTGAAGATCCGCGCCGCCAAGCCCGACGTCGTGATCGGCGGCATTGCGGCGAGCGATCTCACCACCTTCCTGAAACAGTGGAACGAGCTCGGCATGAAGGGCAAGATTCCCTTCGCCGAGATCTCCGTCGGCAACACTGACCTGTGGGGCGTCGGCCCCGAAGCCGCCGACGGCCTCTACACCATCACCTGGTGGTACAAGAATCCGAACAACTCGCCTGAGGAGCAGGCGATGGCGGCGGCCTATGAGAAGAAATACAACAGGCCGGCGGCGGACAAGGCCTGGATGGGCTGGCTCGGCATGAAGAGCCTGCTCGACTCAATCGAGAGGGCGAAGTCGACCGAGCCCGGCGCGATCGTGCAGGCGCTGGAGAACTGGAAATATCGCCGTGGCGATCTGGATATTGGCTACCGCGATTTCGATCATCAGATGACGAGCCGCCTTTTGGTCGCCGGCATCCACCCCAAGATTTCAGACAAATGGGACTATTTCGACGTCAAGGCCGAGTTGCCGAAGACGCCGGACAACATCGCCAAGGCCTTCGGCTCGGCGGGCGACAGCGCCTGCAAGATGGACACGCTCTGAGGTTTAACTCTGGGCGAAACGCGATGACGCAGGCAACCCGCTTGCGCCATCGCATCGCCCGAATCTGAAAACGGATGACGCCATGCTCGACATGATCCTGTCGCAGGCCGTCAATGGCCTGGTGCTCGGCTTTCTCTACGTTCTGATCGCGATCGGCCTGTCGATCATCTTCGGCATGCTCGGCATCGTCAATTTCGCGCATGGCGCCTTCTTCGCCGTCGGCGCCTATCTCGCTTATGCCCTAGCCAAGGAATTCGGCTGGTGGGCCGCGCTTGCCGCGCCGCTGTTGACAGGCGCCATCGGCATCGTCGTGGAGATGGTCCTGATCCGGCACCTCTACGGCAAGGAACCGCTGCTCGGGCTGATCCTGACCTTCGCGCTCGCGCTCCTGGCGGAGGCGGTGTTGCGGCTGATCTTCGGCGGAGCGCCCGTGCCCTTCACTGCGCCGAAATTCCTGGCCGGCTTCGTCGAATACGGCCCGATCCTGATCACCAAATACAGGATGTTCGTGCTGGTCACGACCGCGCTGGCGTTGGTCGCGTTCTGGGCTTTTCTCGCCTACACGCCTTACGGCCGGATCATCCGCGCCGGATCGCGCGATCCGGAGATGGTCGGCCTGCTCGGCATCAACCTGCCGGTCGTCTTCAGCGGCGTGTTCGGCATCGGCTGCCTGCTCGCCGGCCTTGGCGGGCTCTTGGCGGCACCGCTCTGGACCATCACGCCGTCGATGGCCGCCGGCGCAATCATGCCGGCCTTCGTGATCGTCACCATCGGCGGCCTCGGCTCTTTCCTGGGGGCCGTCGTGGCCGGCCTCCTGGTCGGCATCACCACGGCGATGACCATCCAGTTCCAGCCGGAATGGTCGGGCGCGGCCATGTACATCCTGATGGCCGCAATTCTCCTCGTCCGCCCGCGCGGACTGTTCGGCGAACGCTGGGAGAGGTTCGAGTGACAAGTCTCGCTCTGTTGCGCCATCCGGCGTTTGTCGCCGCCCTCGTTCTCACCGCGCTCACCGCGGCCTGGTCGCTGCTCGGCGCGCCCATCTCGCTGATCACACAGATCGCGATCTACACGCTCTATGGCGCCGGCGTGAATCTGCTGGTCGGCTATACCGGGCTCGTCCCCTTCGGCGCCTCGGTGTTCTTCGGTTGCGCGAGCTATGCGGCGGCTTTCTTCATCCTCGGCCGCTATGGCAACGATCTCGTCTCGCTGCTGCTGTCGACGGTGTTCTCGGCGCTCCTGGCGCTCGTGGTCGGCGCCATCATCCTGCGCCGCCGGGGACTGTACTTCTCGCTGTTGACGCTCGCGTTCTCGCAGATCGCCTTCGAGATCGCCTTCAAATGGACCGCTGTGACCGGCGGCGAGAACGGTCTTCAGGGCGTTTATCGGACGAGCTTTGCCGGACCATGGCCTTTCCACATCTTCGTGGTCGCGGTCACCGTGATCTGCATCTGGCTGATGTGGCGGATCGCCCACTCCCCGTTCGGCCGCGTTCTGCAGGCGGTGCGCGACAATGAGCAGCGGGCGAGCAGCCTCGGCTACAACGTCCATCGTTTCCGGCATGGCGCGCTGATCCTCACCGGCACCTTCGTCGGATTCGGCGGCGGCCTGCTCACCCTCATGCTCGAGGGCGTCTATGCCAACAATCTGAGCTGGCAGCATGCCGGCGACTCCCTGCTGATGACCGTGCTCGGCGGCGTGCATCACGTGCTCGGGCCGCTATGGGGCGCCATCGCCTTCATTCTGCTGGAAGACCGCCTGTCGGCCATCACGGAAAACTGGTGGCTGGCCTTCGCACCCATCCTGATGCTGTTCGCGCTAACCTCTCCGGAAGGAATCCAGGGCCTGTGGCAACGGCTCTTCGGCCGGCAGCGCTGGACGCTCGTGCGTCCCGACATCCCGACCCGACCTGCCGCCATCATCCCATTCGCAAGCAGCGCCGCCAAGGTCGACCGCGGTAAGCCGCTGCTGCAGACCATCGCCCTGAGTAAGAACTTCGGCAGCCTGGTGACGGCGAAAAGCATCGACCTCGAGGTCCACAGCGGCGTGCTTCACAGCATCATCGGACCGAACGGCGCCGGCAAGACTACGTTCTTCAACATGCTGTCCGGCGCGCTGAAGTCCAGCGGCGGGCGCATCATGTTCGACGGCAGCGACGTCACCCGGGCGCCCATGCATGTTCGGGCCCGGCTCGGCATCGGGCGCTCGTTCCAGATCCTGTCGATCTTCCAGAACCTGACCGTGTTCGAGAATGTCCGCGTGGCCGTGCAGGCTCAGCGCAGGGGATCGGCCAGGATGCTCGCCGATGCCTATGCGATGGAGGAGGTCAATGCCAAGACCTGGTCGATCCTCGATGCCGTCGGCCTTGCCGAAGTCGCGGCCGAACCGTGCATCAACCTACCCCACGGCGCCAAGCGCCTCCTCGAGATCGGCATTACGCTCGCGATCGATTCCAAGCTGCTGCTGCTCGATGAACCGCTGGCCGGGCTCGCCGAGGCCGATCGCGTCGTCGTCGCCGATCTCATCAGGAAGCTCGCGCAGACTCACGGCGTGCTCCTGATCGAGCACGACATCGATCGCGTCCTTGCGATCTCCGACCGCATCTCCGTCCTGCACCAGGGCCGGATGATCGCCGACGGCAAGCCGGCCGACGTGGCTGCCAATCCCGACGTGGTCGCAGCCTATCTCGGTGCCGCCAAGGACGGCACGCGGTCGCCACCGCCGGCGATCGAGCGGATGGCCCATGCGAAGGCGCCGGTGCTGCTCGCGGCCAACGGCGTGTCGGCAGGCTACGGCGGCAGCACGGTCCTTGAGGCGGTTGATCTTGCGGTTCACGCCGGCGAAGCCGTTGCCCTGCTCGGCCGCAATGGCGTCGGCAAGACGACCTTGCTGCGAACCCTCAGCGGCACGCTTGCGATCAGCAGCGGCAGCATCGCGTTCGACGACAAGCCACTGGCGCGCCTCAAGCCCTACGAGATCAACCGCCTGGGCATCTCGCTCGTTCCCGAAGGACGCCGGCTCTTCCCCAACCTCACCGTCGTCGAGAACCTGCAGCTCGCCGCGCGCGCTGGCGGCATCGCCCTGGACGAGGTGTTCGACCTGTTCCCGCGCCTGCGCGAGCGTCGTGCGGCCAAGGCCGAGAGTCTGTCCGGCGGCGAGCGGCAGATGGTCGCGATCGCGCGCGCCCTCGTGGTGCCGAGCAAGCTGATCCTGCTCGACGAGCCGTTCGAGGGCCTCGCGCCGGCCGTCATCAAAGAAGTCATGGACGCCCTCGTCAAGCTACGCGGCAAGGTCGCCATGGTGATCGTCGAGCACCACGCCGAGACCGTGCTGCCGATCGTCGACCGCGCCTACGTGCTGGTGAACGGCCAGATTGCCTTTGCCGGTGACGCCGTGATCCTCGAACGTGACCATGACCTGCAGGCCCGGCTGCTCGGCGTGGTCCAGGCGGAAGCGCCACAGGCCCGCGGAGCGGCCTAGCCAAGAAGAGAAGAAGAATGATCAACCTCAACCTGACCGGCGCGACCCGCCTCAACATCATCGTCGGCGACCCCATCGCCCAGGTGAAATCCCCCGCCGGCGTCACGCAGGCCTTCATCGACCGCGGCTATGACGGCATCCTTGTGCCTGTGCAGATCGACAGCGATCATCTCAAGACGTTCCTTGCGGCTGCGACCGACGTCCGCAATCTCGACGGCATCATAGTCACGGTCCCGCACAAATTTGCCTGCTACGAATTCTGCGCGAGCTCGACCGACCGCGCCCGCCTCCTCGGCTCGGTCAATATCATGCGCCGGCGACGCGAAGGCGGCTGGCATGGCGATCACGTCGACGGGCTAGGCTTCGTCGGAGCGGTGCGCGCCAACGGCTACGACCCGGCCGGAAAGCGCGCGCTGCTGGTCGGCGCAGGTGGCGCCGGATCGGCGATCGCCATGGCGCTCGTCGAAGCCGGCGTGCGGTCGCTGGCCATCCACGACAATGATGCAGCCCGCCGGGACCAGCTGATTGCGAAGCTGACGACCCTCGGCAAGGCCGAGATCGGTGCCGGCTCGGCCGATCCGTCCGGCTTCGACCTGGTCGCTAACGCGACGCCGCTCGGCATGAAGGCCGGAGACCCGCTGCCTCTCGAAGTGTCGAAGCTCAGGGCCAGCACATTCGTCGGCTGCGTCATCACGAGCCCCGCGGTCTCGCCGCTCGTCGAGGCGGCGCGCCGCCTCGGCTGCAAGACGTCGACGGGCACCGAAATGTACAACGCACTGCAGAGCTCGATGATCGACTTCCTGCTCGCGCGCGACGGATCGAGGTGACGGCCATGTTCAAGAACATCGAAGCGATTTCCGACGGCGCCCGCTACGAACTGGTCGTGATCGGCTCGGGTGCGGCCGGCATGGCCGCGGCGCTGTTTGCGGCTATCGAGGGTCGCAAGGTCCTGCTGGTCGAGCGCACCGAATATGTCGGGGGCACCAGCGCACTTTCGGCAGCGACCACCTGGATCCCCAACTCGCACCATTCCAAGAGCGTCAATCCCGATGACAGCCGGGAGAAGGTCCGCAAGTTCCTCGACGGCGTGGTCGGCAATCATTCTGCCCCGTCGATGCGCGAGGCCTTCCTTGACAGCGCACCGGAAGCGATCGCAACGCTCGAAGCCAACAGCGTCGTCAAGTTCCGACCCTATGCGACCCACCCCGACTACGAGCAGCAGTTCGAGGGCGCGACGATGCGTGGCCGGGCGCTCGAGCCGGTCCCGTTCGACGGCCGCGGCCTTGGCGCCGATCTCGGCAAGCTCCGTCCGCCGATCCCGGAGTTCACGATTCTGGGCGGCATGATGGTCGACCGCACCGATATCGGCCACCTGCTCGCCATCAAGAAGTCCGCACGCTCGTTTGCCCATGCCCTCAAGATCCTCGCACATTACGCCGGCGATCGGCTGAACGGCCGGCGCGGCTCCCGCCTGGTGATGGGCAATGCGCTGATCGGCCGCTTCCTGGCCTCGCTCAATGCGCGCGGCGTCGATATCCTGATCCGCACCGAGGTGCAGGATCTCGTCACCGAGAACGGCACTGTGACCGGTGCGGTCCTCAAGTCCGGCACAACGAGCCGCCGCGTTGCGGCCACGCACGGCGTGGTGCTCGCCGCCGGCGGCTTCAATCGGCATTCGCAGCGCCGCGGCGAGCTGCTGCCCAAGGGCGAGACGTACAGCCCTTCCGCTCCCGGGCACACCGGCGCCATGCAGGATATCGCCTTGCGGCTCGGCGCGCGCCTCGGCGAAGGCAATCGCGACAATGCGTTCTGGGCGCCGGTCTCGATCCGGCGGCGCGCCGACGGCAGCACCGCGAGCTTTCCGCATTTCGTCATGGACCGCAGCAAGCCGGGCACCGTTTGCGTCGATCAGACCGGCCGTCGTTTCGTCAACGAATCCGTCTCCTATCACCTGTTCGGCCGCGCGATGTTCGAGCACAACAAGCAGGTGCCCTGCATTCCCTGCTTCATCATCACCGACGCCGCAGGCCTAAAGAAATACGGCCTCGGCATGGTGCGGATGGGCACGCGCAACCTCGCTCCCTACCTTGCCGATGGCTATCTGACCGAGGGCGCGACCGTCGGCGAGCTCGCCGGCAAGATCGGCGTGCCGGCGGCCAATCTCGACAGCACGATCGCGGCGATGAATCGCTATGCCGCAAGCGGCGTCGATCCGGACTTCGGCCGCGGCACCACGCCCTATCACCGCGTCAACGGCGATGCGTCGATCGGACCCAACCCGACACTCGGTCCAATTTCGACTGCCCCCTATTATGCCGTGCGGCTCTATCCCGGCGACATCGGCGCGGCCACCGGCCTTGTCATCAACGAATGGGCACAGGTCATGCGCGCCGACGGCGGCGCGATCGCGGGGCTCTATGCCTGCGGCAACGAGGCGAATTCGATCATGGGCGGCACGTATCCGGGCCCCGGCATCACCATCGGTCCGGCGATCACATTTGCCTATCGCGCGGCGCGACACGCGCTCGGGGTGACCCAGGCGCGTCGCGCTGCGTGAACTGGAGGCTGGTGTGAGAGGCGACGAACATCTCGACTGCGATCTGCTCGTGATCGGCTCGGGCGCGGGCGGCCTGGCGGCAGCGGTCACGGGCGCCTCGCTCGGTCTCGACGTCATCGTGATCGAGAAGGAGGTGCAACTTGGCGGCACCACCGCGTGGTCCGGCGGCTGGCTATGGATCCCGCGCAATCCGCTGGCGAAAGCGGCCGGCATCATCGAGGCCGCCGAGCAACCCAAGCTCTATCTGCGGCACGAACTCGCCGCCGGTTACGACACAGCCCGCGTCGACATGTTCCTCGAGCAGGGCCCGCGGATGATCGAGTTCTTCCAGCGCGAGACTGATCTTGCCTTCATCGACGGCAACCAGATCCCGGATTTTCACGGCAAGAGCCCCGGTGCGGTGGCGGGTGGCCGCTCGCTCTGCGCGGCGCCGATCGATGGCCGAGAGCTCGGCCCGCGTATCCGCGATCTGAAGCCACCATTGGATGAAGTGGCACCGTTCGGCATGGGAATCGCCGCGGGTGCGGACATCCGGCACTTCCTCAACGCCCGTTCCTCGCTGACCTCGTTCCGGCATGTCGCCCGGCGCCTCGGGCGGCATCTGCTCGACATGCTGCGCTTTGGTCGCGGCATGCATCTCGTCAACGGCAACGCGCTTGTGGCCCGGCTGTTGAAATCAGCCGACGCGTTTGGCGTTCGCATCATGACGGCTGCGCCCGCCCGATCGCTGCTGAGCGAAGGAGCTCGCATCACGGGCGCGCGCGTCGTTCATGACGGCGCGACGCTTGAGATTCGCGCCCGCCGCGGCGTCGTGCTCGCCTGTGGCGGCTTCCCGCACGATACGGCGCGAAAGGCCGCGCTGTTTGCCCACGCTCCAAGCGGCCACGAGCATTGGTCGGCGGCGCCGGCCGGCAACACCGGCGACGGCATCCGCCTCGGAGAGAGTGTCGGCGGGGAGCTGCGCACCGACCTCTCCGATCCCGGAGCCTGGGCGCCGGTCTCACTGGTCCCGCATCGCGATGGCTCGGTTGGCCACTTTCCGCATCTGATCGAGCGCGCCAAGCCGGGGCTGATCATGGTACGCGACGACGGCACGCGCTTTGCCAACGAGGCCGATTCCTATCATGACGTGATGAAGGCGCTGTTCGCCGCCACGCCTGCGGGCATGCCCGCCGAAGCCTGGGCGATCTGCGATGCAAAATTCCTCAAGCGCTACGGCCTTGGCCGCGTCCGCCCTCCGCCCTTCCCGATCACGCCGTGGATTCGTAACGGCTATCTGAAACGAGGCGCGAGCATCGAGGCGCTGGCGCGCGACTGCAACATCTCCGCCCAAGGGCTCAAGGCGACGATCGAGCACTACAACCGATTTGCCGCGCGCGGCGAGGATCCCGCCTTCGGACGCGGAGACACGCCTTACAATCGCGTGCAGGGAGACATGGCGCATCTCCCGAACCCCTGCGTCGCACCGATCGACTCCGGCCCGTTCTATGCGGTGAAGATCGTTGCCGGTAGCCTCGGCACCTTCGCAGGTCTCAACACCGACGAACATGCCCGCGTCCTTGATGCGCAGGAGAGGCCCATCGACGGCCTCTACGCCGTCGGAAACGACATGTCGAGCATCATGGCCGGCCGCTATCCGTCCGGCGGCATCACGCTCGGTCCAGCCATGACCTTCGGCTACATCGCCGCGCACCACGCCGGCGGAATTCCGCTCGAGAACAACCGGTCGGCCGCCGCCTGACCGCAAGGAGAAGAAACATGCTCTATGAGATCGCAACGCTGACGGTGAAGCTCGGCACAGCCGCCAAGGCCGTGGCCGGGATCGGCGACTATGTCGGGGCGCCGGAGGCCAAGGGCACCCTGCTCGGCTGCTGGGCGAGCGAGATCGGCGAGCTCAACCAGCTCCTGGTGCTGCGCTCGTTTGGGGATCACGAGGCATGGCGCGGCGAGCGCGAGCGCACGCTGCGCACCACCAATCCCTTCAATGCCGGCGAGGCCATCACGCAGATGAGCTTCGACACCTATGCGCCGTTTCCATTCCTGCCGCCTGTCATGCCGGGCAAGTACGGCAGCGTCTACGAGATCCGCACCTATCGTCTCAAGCATGGCGGCGTTCCTCCCACGATCGCCGCGTGGGAAGCCGCGATGCCCGAGCGCGGCAAGCTGTCGCCGCTCTCGATCGCGATGTATGCGCTCGACGGGCCGCCGCGCTTCACCCATATCTGGCCGTTCGCGAGCCTCGATGCCCGCGCCGCGGTACGCGCCGAATCCGTCGCCAAGGGCGTGTGGCCGCCGAAGGGCGGGCCGGATTGGCTGACCGGCGAGATGCGCTCGATCGTCGCGCTGCCGACCGCGATCTCTCCGCTCGCGTGAGACGAACGTCATGACGCACATCTATTCGCTTGCCTATCTCACCTCGGCGCCGATGGCGCCTCCGGACGCGCTGGTCCTGGCCGAAAAGCTCGGCTACCAGGCGATCGGGGTTCGTATCGCTCCCGCCGCGCCCGGCGGCGACTTCTCGCCGCTCGCCACAGGTCCCGCCCTGTTGCGCGAAACCATCCGCCGCATCGAGGACACCGGCGTGCCGGTGTTCGACGTCGAAATCGCCCGATTGGGCGCGGATTTCAAAGCCGATCGCTTCGCTGCCTTCCTCGAAACCGCAGGCAGGCTGAAGGCGCGCGCCATCCTCGTTGCCGGCGATGATCCGGATGAGGGGCGCCTGACGGAGTCGTTCGCGACATTCTGCCGTGCTGCCGCGCCTTACGGTCTCACCGCGGATCTCGAATTCATGCCGTGGACCGCGGTGAAGAACGCCAAGGCCGCCCTTCGTATCGTGACCAATGCCGGCGAGCCGAACGGCCGCGTGCTGGTCGACGCGCTGCATGCCGCGCGCTCGGCCACCACGCTCAATGATATCGCAAGCCTGCCCCGGCATCTGCTGAGCTATGCCCAGCTCTGTGACGCGCCCGCAGAGATTCCCGCCACTAACGACGAGCTGATCCACACGGCGCGGTGTTCCCGGCTTCTCCCGGGTGATGGCGGCATCGACCTCGCCGGGCTCGTCCGCGCCTTGCCGGACGACCTTCCGCTGAGCCTCGAGATTCCGAACGATGAGTGGCTGCCCAAGCTCGGCGCCGAGGAATGGGGACGCCGCGCGCTGGCGGCAGCCCGCGGGGTTGTCGCACGCGCCGCAGACAGAGGAGCAACGACATGAGCGGTCTCGATCTCTCCGGGCGCATCGCCGTCATTTCCGGCGGCTGCGGCGGCATCGGCCAGGCCGTTCGCGAGCGGCTTGCCTCCTTGGGCGCGAAAGTGGTCGTCTGGGACGTCGCAGATGGTGCCGACGCGCGGATCGACCTCACCGACGAGGCCGCCGTCAATGATGCGATGGCGCGCCTCCTCGCGCGGTTCGGCCGCATCGACATCCTCGTCAATGCCGCGGGGATCACGGGCCCAACGGTCAACATCGAACAGTACAGCCTTGCCGAATGGCGGCGCGTGCTCGACGTCAACCTCACCAGCACATTCCTGTGCTGCAAGGCAGCCGTCACACCGATGCGACGGCAGAACGCCGGACGCATCGTCAACCTGGCCTCGATCGCCGGCAAGGAAGGCAATGCCGGCATGACCGGCTATTCCGCAGCCAAAGCGGGCGTGATCGCGCTGACAAAATCTCTCGGCAAGGAGCTGGCCGGCACGGATATCCGGGTCAACGCCATCGCCCCCGCCGTGATCGCCACCGATCTCGTCAAGCAGATGTCGGACGAAGCCTATCGAAACGTGCTGGCAAAGATACCGCTCGGACGTGCGGGACGACCGGATGAGGTAGCGGCGCTGGTCACCTGGCTCGCCTCCGACGAATGCTCATTTTCGACTGGCGCGGTTTTCGACCTGTCTGGTGGGCGAGCGACGTACTGAGCCGCCTGCCGAAGTTCCCTCTCGAGCTCATCGCCATTTGAGGGGCAGGCTATCACAGCTTGGCAAGCCGGTGAAATAATTACGCGCGGCAAACCGCGTCTGTCGAGCGTGTGAAATCGTAGAAAATCATAGATTGGCGCCCTGCCCCACCCAGCGACCCAACACTGGCCCGCTCACCATGCCGACGAACAAAATCCGCTTCTCGGTCGAAGCCACCTGCACTGCTCCCATCAGTTCGCTTGGGTCGAAGCTCGACTGCTCAAACTCGCTATCACTAGATTTTTCTTGATCTCCCGGTGCACACGTCGCGCACACGCCACCATCTAACGTATTGAACAACTTTAACTCTCGCTCCAATCCATCATGGGCAAGTTTGAGCTAGCTCCAGCCATCGATGTCCGATTGGAGCCAATCGGAGAAAGGCTCGTCCATCACCCCTGCCCTATAAGCCAACCGCAGATTCAAATCGTGGAGCTACCCTCGCTCCGACCTCAAGCGGCTCGGACTTTGCGTGCCATGCGAAATCCGTCCTATGGTTTGCTCGGCGACCAGTTTGATGGACAAGCAGCGAGGCGGAGATCAGGCATTCTCGACCTTGCTAAACCGAACCCCACCATTCGAGCTACGGCCGAAAACTGGCGGTTGGCCTCGAACTTGGGAGATGATCCCTCGTCAGGACCGACGGGCTTGCACATGAGCGCGCAGACGCGACTACGTTTAGAAGGCGCAAAAGATTTCCGCTTCTGAGACTGGACCGCAAAACAGCCCGCAAATTTTGGGCATCGATCCGCGGAAGCCATTGCCGGCGGCTGGTTCCACACCGGCGACCTCGGTGTGATCGATGAAGACGGCTACATCATCATCAAGGACCGCTCGAAGGACATCATCATCTCGGGCGGCGAGAACATCTCATCCGTCGAGGTCGAGGATGTGCTCTACAAGCATCCCGCCGTGTTGCTGGCCGCAGTTGTGGCAAAGCCCGATTCCAAATGGGGTGAAGTGCCGTGCGCCTTCATAGAGCTGAAGGACGGCACCAGCGTCACCGACAGCTAGCATTACAGTTGCTTTGTTTGCGGGCTTCTGAATCCATGGGCAACCATGATTCGAATGTCGTGGACGCGGGCCGCGTCGGTTGAGGAGACGCTTGCGTTGTGGGCGGCGTCGCTTCGAGAGATCAAGCAACGGATACGTCCGTTGTTCACGCAAGAGCGTGTGGCGACGAATGCAGGCTTGTTCCTGGAAGGTCTGCTCGGAGATGAGCAGCGCAAGACCGGCTGGATGCGCGCGGAGGCGGCTGGCGATCCTGGCCCATGGCGTCAGCAGGCAATTCTGGGTCGCGGGGATTGGGACGCTGATGCCCTGCGCGACATCGTCCGGGACTATGTCATCGAGCATTTGGCGGATGACGATGCGGTGCTGGTGATCGACGAGACCGGCTTTCTCAAGCAGGGTAAGGCCTCGTGCGGAGTGGCGCGGCAATACACTGGTTCGGCAGGGAAGATCACGAACTGCCAGATCGGCGTCTTCGCTACCTACGTTTCGCGTCATGGTCATGCGTTCATCGATCGCGCGTTGTATCTTCCGAAGGAATGGACCGACGATCCAGATCGTCTGGAAGCCGCATATGTGCCTGCCGATGTCGGCTTTGCGACCAAACCAAAGCTTGCGACGAGAATGATCGCACGTGCGATAGCCGCGTCTGTACCATTCAAGTGGGTTGCCGGTGACACGGTCTACGGTGTTGGCGATATCGAACAGCAGCTACGGCGGGCAGGCAAAGGCTATGTGCTCGGGGTCAGCAGCTCTCATGTCTTCCGATCCTGGGGCAAGCGACAGCCGGTCGCCGGCAAGGCCGAAGACATCGCCCGGACGCGGCGCCCGTCCGACTGGAAGCGCTTGTCGGCGGGAGCCGGAACCAAAGGACCGAGGCTGCATGACTGGTGTTATCTCGAACTGGCCGATCTCGAGGTCGAGCAGTTCAACAGCGCAAATGATGGTTTATGGACGCGCGGTCTGCTGATCCGTCGCCATATCGCCGATGGCGATCTCGCCTTCTTCACCACCTGGTGCCCAGCGGGAACATCAATTGAAACGCTGGTCGCGGTCGAAGGCCATCGATGGGCGATCGAGGACAGCTTTGAAACCGCGAAAAACGAGTTCGGGCTCGATCACAACGAGAGCAGGTCCTGGCATGGCTGGCATCGCCACGTGTCCCTGGTGATGCTCGCCTTCGCCATGATGGCGGCGATCCGCCATCGCGCCAATCCGCCACCGCTCAAAAAAACCAAACGCCGCCCCCCGGCAAAAGCCAAAGCATAACCACACCGCCACTGATCCGTTGGTCAATCCAGGAAATCCGCCGCATTGCCATCAGGCTTGCTCGAAAGCGGATCCAACCCGCGCATGTCATCGCATGGTCATTCTGGCGCAGAGCTCACCAGGCTGCCGCTCAGCGCGCGCATCTCAAAGCAAAACGGCAACTGTAATGCTAGGCCGTGAACTCATAAATGAGGAGGATGGCGGGAAGCCGACTGGCTGCCATCAGGAGAGGCCGCGGTGGATGCCGACATTAGCTATTGGTCGTGAAAGAATGCACCTAATTCGGCAGCCAGTGTCTCTGGCACCTCCTCCGCCATGTGGTGGTGGCAGTTGAGGCTGTTTCCGTGAACATTTGAAGACCATTCCCGCCAAATGGCGATGACGTCACCATGCAACTCCTCCAGGTCATCGTAAGCTGACCATAGCACGAGCAGCGGACATTCCAATTTTCGGCCTGCGGCTCGGTCGTCCTCGTCATGTTGTCGGTCTATGCCTAACCCGGCCCTGTAATCCTCGATCATGCCGTGGACCGTCGCCGGATCGTGGATCGAGGCGAGAAAATCAGCGTAAGCCTCAGCGCCCATCTCCGCGGGATCACCGCCGTACCATGCATCTGGATTGGCAAGGATAGCTTGCTCCGGTTTTTCAGGCTGAGCGAAGAAGAACCAATGCCACCATGCCGATGCGAACCGAGCGTCACATCGTGCCAGCGCATCGCCGATCGGAATGGCTTCAAGGATTGCGAGGCGGCTGACGGATGCCGGATGATCCATCGCTGTCCGAAAAGCGGTGTATGCCCCACGATCGTGACCCACAAGTCCGAAGCGATCGAAGCCAAGATAGTCCATAAGCGCTAAGCAATCGCCGGCCTTGGACCTTTTAGACGAGCCCGAATGGTCAGGCATGTCAACGGGCTTGGAAGACTGGCCGAAACCGCGAAGATCAGGGCAAACTACGGTGTATTCCTCAGCCAAAATCGGCGCCACGCGATGCCAAGTGGCATGGGTGCGAGGATGACCGTGCAACATCAGAAGCGGTGGGCCCCCTCCACCAACCCGCACTCTGAGCGTCGCTTCCGGAAGTTTGATCTGCTCCAGCGAGAAACCTTCAAACACGCAACTCCCTCCATTCGCAACATTTGCTAAACGCGTAAATGGAGAGGCAGTTCAATGTCGGCTTATCTGAACTTGCCTCGTATGTCCGAGAAGGATCGTTTGTCGACTGGCGGTTTCAAATTGGAGCGGAATCTGATTCAGGTTCAGCATGAGCCGATATGACCTGACCGACTTCGAATGGCGCGTGATCGAGCCACTGTTGCCCAATAAGCCGCGAGGGGTGCCGCGCGTCGATGATCGGCGGGTGCTGAACGGCATCTTCTGGGTGCTGCGATCGGGTGCGCCATGGCGCGATCTGCCTGAGCGATACGGCCCACGCACAACCTGCTACAATCGCTTTGTTCGATGGCGGAAAGCAGGTGTGTGGGATCGCCTCATGGCCAACATTACCAAAGCCCATGACGGTGAGGTGAAGATGATCGACACCTCCATTGTTCGCGTCCATCAGCAGGGTGCGACGGCAAAAAGGGGGATCGAGATCATTGTCTCGGTCGATCCCGAGGCGGGCTGACAACCAAAATCCATGCTCTTGTCGACGCGAAAGGCAGGCCGATCAAGCTGATGCTTACGGCAGGTCAGATGAGTGACGTCGCTTCCGCAGCGGACTTGATCACGGATTTGCCCGAGGGTGCCATGCTGCTCGCAGACAAGGGCTATGATGCCAATGCCTTGCGCACTGTCGTCACCGAGCGAAAGGCATGGGCCAACATCCCGCCCAAGGCCAACCGCAAGGACCCGATGTGCTTCAGCCCCTTCCTCTACAAGGCACGCAACCTCGTCGAACGCTTCTTCAACAAGGCCAAGCACTTCCGTCGCATCGTAACTCGATATGACAAGCTGGCAGAAAACTACCTCGCTGCCCTCAAACTCGTCTGCGTCTGTATTTGGCTACGCGGTAATGAGTCTACGTCCTAGATCATCGCCTTCTGCCGTGAACACATCTCCGGGTTCAAGACGCCGAAGGCCGTGGTGTTCGGGCCGCTCCCGAAGACATCGACGGGCAAGATCCAGAAATTCATGCTGGGTAGCGAACTTGGGTCCGCGACGGCGATCTCTCAGTTGGGCCGGCACGCGAGGAGTTGACCGTCTAGCCGGATATCCTCAGAAGGCCTGCTCTGGTTAGCTATAACGGGATTTTTCTTGATCTCTCGGTGCACACGCCGTGCACACGCCGCCTTCTAACCCATTGAAAAAATTTAACTCTCTGTCCAACCCATCGTCGGGGAAGTTTAAGCTAGCTTCAGCCATACAACAGCGACCAAGTCCAACTTCACTTCACCGCTTTTACTATCTCAACGAAATATGATCGTTAGCCTTTCCTTAGATCGCTCTTCTTTACTTCGAGTCTAGAACCCCTCAGGTGCCTCACCACGCACCAAGCTTCTTCTACTTTCAGTGGAGCGACCACAGCGGGTCATGATTGAATGAACTACCAACTGCGCCTTTCGCTTCCGTACCCACCGCCTTGGATGTCGAGAATCCGATTTACTGAAGCAGACATTAAGCGCGCTGTTAGAGGTGTCCTCGACAGTGGTGGCAAAGTCGCGCGCGTCGAGATTTGGCCTGATGGACGCATTTCCGTGTTGATACGCGAAGAAAGATCGATTTCAATAGATCCTGAGGACGATCCGGAGGTGTCCAGGAGTTTGCTGTGATGAGGATGGGACGCTCGGCGCTGCCGCTGCCTCGCTACACAAGGCGCAAACGCCTTCAGAAAGGGAGCCTTGCGTATTTTTTTGACGTGCCAACGTGGGCACGTAAAAATGGCTGTCCAGTCAAGAACGAACCGCTCGGCACCGATTACGAGTTGGCTGTGCAGCGCGCCGAGAAGATCTTGCTGCCTGCGTTCGACAGCTGGCTGACGGGTGGCGATGATGCAAATCCCGTGGGCATTGGAGTAGTGATCGGAACGCTGGATTGGATGTTTCACGAGTATCGTCGAACGTGGAAACAGAAAACAGCGAAGCGTTTGCAGCCGTTGAGCCCGGGTCAATGTCGCGTGCATGAAACCGGCATCAAGATGATCTGCGAATACCTATTGAAGGACGGAAGGCGCCTCGGCACGCGGCGCGTTTCCAGCATCGATACGGCGTTTGCGGACGATCTGTTCGAGAAGCTGCTCTACAAAGATGTCGACGGCGAGAAGGTTGAACGCCGCACGACCGTGAACCACGCGATGAAGACCGCTCGCGGCGCATGGAACACGATCTCAAGGGCACATCCCCATCTGTTTCCGGCGAAGAACCCATTTGAGAAGATGGGCCTGCAGTCGACCTCGCGCGAAACACCACATGCTAATTTTGACGAGCTGGCAGCGTTCCGTGCGAAAGCGATCGAGTTGGGCTATCCGTCATTGGCAACGGGTGTCCTGATCGGTTGGGAATGGCTGCAGCGCAAGGCTCATATCTTCATCCGATTCACGGCGGAGCACTATCGGCCAGAAAGCCGCCCAAACCACGTCTATGTCATCAACTACAAGACGAGCACGGACTCATGGGAGCCGCTCTTCGATAAGAAGGGTAAGCCGCTCTATCCCCTGCTCATGGCCGAGCTTGACGCCATGAAAGCATTGCGGCCGACGGGCGGCCTGATGCTGCGCCGAGATGGTAGTAGTTTGCCCTGGAGCGGCAAGGGCGAAATGCTGACTCAAGTCGAGCGCATTTCGAAGAAGATCATTCTGGCCGCGGGCTTGCGTCCTGAGCTGACCTTCACGTCGTTTGGCCGGCATGGCGGGACCACGGAGGCGAGCACGTCCGGCCTCACAGAAACGCAACTGATGAAGAAGGGCCAATGGTCATCGACCAAAGCGATGGCGCACTACCTTCATCATGACGACGAGGCCAAGCAGGACGCACAGATTAAGCGCATCAAGCGGCGTAAGCAGGCGGCCAGAAGGTGAACATTTGTCGGAATGGATTCAGCCGTCTTGTCGGAATGGAAATCAAGAAATCCGATAAGTGATTGAAAATATTGGAGCGGGTGAAGGGAATCGAACCCTCGTATTCAGCTTGGAAGGCTGCTGCTCTACCATTGAGCTACACCCGCGTCAGGGGCTCCCTAACACGGCCGGGCGGCGGTCTCAACTGCTGAAGAGGTGGCTTTCCCGCGGCATTCCGGGCTTGCGACAGGCATGGTTCCTGCCGACCGGCTTCCCCTTAACCCGAACTTCCCCTCGGGATTTTTGTTAGAGCGTTGAGAGGATTTGAGAAGTTTGGATCGGGCTGATTTTGTAGGCATGTAAATGATGATTTTTGGCTTGCGAATGGCAGGTTTCCGTGATTCGATTCCGGCATGTTCGTCGCCCGCATTCCCAACCGCAACTCACCGCCCGCGATCCTGTTGCGCGAGAGCTATCGCGAGGGCGACAAGATCAAGTCGCGCACGCTGGCCAACCTGTCGCATTGGCCGGATGAGAAGATCGATGCGCTGCGCCGCGTCCTGAAAGGCGAGGAGCTGGTCTCGCCGGCCGAGCAACTGCGGATCGAGCGCTCGCTGCCGCACGGCCACGTGGCCGCGGTGCTCGGCATGGCGCGCCAGCTCGGACTGCATCGCCTTGTCCCGGACAAGCCCAGACGGTTGGCCAGGCTGGCTTTGGCCTTGATCGTGGCACGGGTGATCGAACCGGCCGCCAAGCTGGCCACGGCGCGCCAGCTCAGCGAGGCGACGGCGGCGCATTCGCTGGGCGAACTGCTCGATCTCAGCGCCGTCGACGAGGACGAGCTTTACGAAGCGCTCGACCTGCTCGGCACGGCCCAACCGGGGATCGAGGCGACGCTCGCCAAGCGCCATCTGCATGACGGCTCGCTGGTGCTCTACGATCTCACCTCCAGCTATCTGGAGGGGCGACATTGCGAATTGGCGCGGCATGGTTACAGCCGCGACGGTCGTTCCGACAAGCTGCAGATCGTGTTCGGCTTGCTGTGCGCCGCCGACGGCTGCCCGGTGGCGGTGGAGGTGTTCGAAGGTAACACCGCCGACCCGAGCACGCTGGCCGCGCAAGTCGACAAACTGAAGGCCCGCTTCAAGCTGTCGCGTGTGGTACTGGTCGGCGATCGCGGCATGATCACCAGCGCCCGTATCGAAGCCGATCTGATGCCGGCCGGGCTCGATTGGATCACCGCTCTGCGGGCGCCGGCGATCCGCAAGCTCGCCGAGGACGGCGGCCCGCTGCAATTGTCGCTGTTCGACGATCGCGATATGGCCGAGATCACGTCCCCCGACTTCCCCGGCGAGCGCCTGATCGTGTGCCGCAACCCGGATCTGGCCGACGAGCGTCGGCGCAAGCGCGGCGAGTTGCTGGCGGCGACCGAGAAGGATCTCGCCCGCGTCAAGGCCGCCGTGCAGCGTCAGCGCAACCCCTTGCGCGGCGAGGATGAGATCGGTCTGAAGGTCGGCGCCGTGCTGGGCAAGCGTAAGATGGCCAAGCACTTCCACCTCGCCATCACCGACACTTCGTTCGACTTCAGTCGGATCGAGGATGCCATCGCCAACGAAGCGTCGCTCGACGGCTTCTATGTGCTACGGACCAACGTGCCGGCCGAGAACCTCGACACCGCCGCCACGGTGCGTGCCTACAAGAGCCTGGCCCAGGTCGAACGCGCCTTCCGCACCATCAAGACCGTCGAACTGGAGGTGCGCCCGATCCACCATCGCCTCGCTGGCCGCGTGCGCGCCCACGTCTTCCTCTGCATGCTCGCTTATTACATCGTCTGGCACATGCGCCGCGCGCTGGCCCCGATCCTGTTCGACGATCACGACCGCGAGGCCGCCGACGCCGCGCGCGTCTCGCCCGTCGCCAAGGCCAGAGTCTCGGCCGCGGCCAGAACCAAGGCTAATCGCAAGCACACCCACGATGGCCGGCCCGTGCACAGCTTTCGAACGCTGTTGCAGGATCTCGCCACGCTCACACGCAACATCGTTCGCATCGGTCAGGACGCCCCGGCCGCTATGCTCACAAGTCCAACCCCACTACAACAAGACGTCTTCAATCGGCTCGGCATTCCTATCGCCCCATAATGTAGGCAGACGCGCCGTCACGCCCGCTGGAATTACACGCCAGCTCAAATGCTTACGTCGCTACTCAAGGGGAAGTTCGGCTTAACAGGGACGGTCGCGCCGCCTATATTGAGGTCTTCCGAAACCAACGAAAGGAGGTGATCCAGTGTCTTATACCAAGCGCTGTCACCTCGCTGGGATCGCCCGCTAAGCTTTGAAGAGAGCTTGGCATCGGGGCGCTCTCAGCCCTGGACCAGCGAGCAAGAAATCGGGCGCGACGGGGCCTCCCCCGCCGCGCCTTTTTCGTTGACATCGTGCGTGCGGCTCAGGCGGGCGGCTCGCCCGCGAGCATCTCGCGAATCTTCTGCGACAGTTCCGACTTCCGGTACGGCTTCCTGAGCAGCGCCACGCCGGGGTCGAGATGTCCCTCGTGGACGATGGTGTTGTCGGTATAGCCGGACGTGTACAGCACCCTCATCCCGGGGCGACGGAGCCGGACGGCCTCGGCCAATTGCTGCCCGTTCATGCCGCCGGGCATGATGATGTCGGTGAACAGGAGATCGAATTTGGCGCCCTGGTCGACCAGTGCGAGCGCGGTTGCGCCGTCGCCGGCCGCGAGCGTGCGATAGCCGAGGCTGCCGAGCTGGGCGATGACATAGCCCTGCACCAGCGGATCGTCCTCGACCACGAGAATCGTCTCGTGCCCGCGTGCTGCCGCTGGCGCCTGCACCGGCTCCGTTCGCGCCGGCGCCTCGCCCGCCGATCGCGGCAGGAACAGCCGCATCACGGTACCGCGGCCCTCCTCACTCTCGATCGCGACAGTGCCGCCGGTCTGCCTGGCGAAGCCGTAGACCATGCTGAGGCCAAGCCCGGTGCCGCGGCCCACCCCCTTGGTGGTGAAGAACAGCTCGAACACGCGGTCGCGGATGTCGGCCGGGATGCCGTGGCCGGTGTCGGCCACCGCGACCATCACGAAGGCGCCGCGTATGACATCGCCGTCACCGACACTATCCGTGCCGTCGAATTCGCGGTTGGCCGTCTCGAGCGTGACCTGCCGCCGCCCTGCATCGCGTCGCGCGCATTGACGGCGAGATTGACGATCGCCGACGAGAGCTGCGACGGATCGGCCATCGCCGGCCACGCGTCCTCCGCGAGGCGGGTCACGAGCTCGACATGCTCGCCCAGGATCGGCTTCAAGAGCCTTGCCGTCTCGACCACGAGGCCGTTGACGTCGATCTCGCGCGGCTCCAGCGGCTGGCGACGCGCGAAGGTCAGGAGCTGCGAGGTGATCTCCGCGCCGCGCGAGGCCGCATCGTCGATGAGCTGGGCGATCGCGGCGATCTGGGGCTTGTCCGCAAGCTCCTCATGGATGATCTCGATAGTGCCGGTGATGACGGTGAGCACGTTGTTGAAGTCATGCGCGACGCCGCCGGTGAGCTGGCCGATCGCATCCATCTTCTGGGACTGGCGAAGCCGCTCCTCCGTCTCGTGCTGCGCGGTGAGGTCGGCAGCCGAACCGCGGTAGCCCATGAAACGTCCGTCGGCGGCGAACACCGGCTGGCCGTTGACACTGAAATGACGCACGCGTCCAGCCGCATCGCGGCCGCGGTACTCGAACTTCCGGAACGGCTCGTGGCGGTCCAGCATCGCCATGTGATCGCGCCATTTCTGCGGCTCGGCGTCGTGGTCGACCGCGGCATCGGAACGGCGCTTGCCGATCAGGGCCCTATGGTCCATGCCGAAGGCGCCGGCCCGGTCCGATATGTAGGTGAACACGTGATCCGGTCCGGTCTCCCAGAACCAGTCGGATGCGGTCTCGGCATAGTCACGGAAGCGTTGCTCGCTCGCGCGTGCGTCCTCTTCGGCGCGCCGGCGGATCTTCAGATCACGCTCGAGATTCGCATTGGCTTCGCGCAGCTCGCCATAGGCACGCTCGAGGTTGGCGCACATGGAATTGAAGGCGTCGATCACCTTGTCCAGCTCGTCGGGATCGTAGGGCGGCCGGCGCTCCAGATGCAAAGGCGGCGGCGGCCGCACAAGGCTGTACTTGCCGACGAATTCGGCGATGGCGACGAGATGCCGCGTCACGAGCAGATGAAACATGTAGATGATGAACAGGGAGACCAGGAACGTCTTTGCCGCCTGGCTTGCCAGAATGACGAGGGCCCTGTTCAGCAATTGCTGATAGACGTCGGTCAGCGTGGCCTCGACCCGGAGCGTGCCGATCGGGCGCGAGGTCCCTTGCACCATGGTGTTCAGCGGGAATTCACGCGTCATGGCCGAACGGGTGCTTCGCTCGCCAACCTCAACGCGGATGGGATTGGGCCGATCGGCGATCTCGCGGACCTCCGCCGCACGGATGTCAGGCAGCCGCAGGATGCCGTTGAGCTGAAGCTTGAGCTGGTTCTGGTCGAGATTCCACAGGCTCTCGCCGAGGCTGCCGGTCGTGCTGCGGCCGATCTCGTCGAGCCGCGTCTCGATGATTCCGACCTCGCGATCGTAATCCAGATAGAGCTGAAGCGCGGTCAGTGTGAGTGTCACGACCGATGAGAACAGCAGCACGGCGGCAAGCAGGCGGGGCCCGACGCCGCTGCGCGACCAGTTGAAGATCCGCGACAGGAGCGCCGCGAACACCGGAGGCGCGAGCACCGCGCCGATGCCGGTCAAATCCTGCTTCGCAGCCGCCGGCGCGATGACGCGACTGCGATCGGGATCTTCGTCACCTGCGTTGCCCATGCACCACGTCCCCGAAAATGGCGACACCCTGCTCCGGCCTGCCGGTCGCCGCCTCGAGCAAATTTCAACCGTTGAGACGCTGCCTCAGCGCGAGATGCGCGCAGCAATCCTGTCGGCCCATGGCGGCTTGAGGTCGGTGGGGTCATATCTTGCGCCCAGCAGCAGGAATCCTGCGCAAACTACCACTTCGCGTGCAAAATGACATCGGGTAAAGTCCGGGGGTCGCCTGCACACGGCGGGTGAGCGGCGAGCTTGCGGCCTGGTCCAAATACCATCTCCGATAGATCGCGCAAGTGCCCGAATCCGGTGGCAGCGATCGAGTAAGCAAGGAGACGCGTCATGTGGCGGATAGCCGTGGTCTGCCTGTCACTGCTCGCAGCCAGCTCATCGCAGGCGCAAGAGGTCATCCGCCTGGCGCGCATCGCCGACATCCCAGGCCAATATGTCGGCGGCGAGATGTTGCGGACGGTCTATGCCAAGCTCGGCATCAAGCTCGAATTCGAGGACGTCCCCGGCAAGCGGGCGCTCGCGTTGTCGAGCGCCGGCGAGGTCGATGGCGAGATCCAGCGCATCGGCACGCTGTCGCGCGACTACCCGACGCTGATCCAGGTTGCGCCTGCGATCAACTACATCGAGCCCGCGGTCTTCAGCACGAAACTGCATTTCGACGTCGCCGGCTGGAATTCGATCAGGAACTACAGCATCGGCATCGTCCGCGGCGTCGGCTCTTCAGAAGCCGGCACGCGCGGCATGGACCGCGTCACGGCGACCACAAGCCTCGAAAACATGATCCAGATGCTGGACGCCGACCGCTTCGACGTGATGGTCACCGATCTCTTCAGCGGGCAGGTCGCGGTGAGGAAACTCAATCTGCAAGCCAGGGTCTATCCGCTCTCCCCGCCGCTCGAGCGCATCAGCATCTACCACTATCTGCATGAGCGGCATCGCGATCTCGTGCCGAAAGTCGGAAAGGTGATCGAGCAGATGGAGGCGAGCGGCGAACTCGCCCAGTTGCGGGCCGACCTGATCAAGCAGATCCTGAGCGGACTGTAACGACGGCTGCCACGATCAGATCGCGCGAAGCCGCTCGCGCACCGCGAAGATGCTCGCGAGCAAGCATGGCGCGATCGCCTTGCTTGTCCGGCTCGCGAGCGAGAGCAGGAACGGCGATGCGGCGATCGATATCTGCAAGACGCTCATGGTCGAAAATTTGTTCGTCGCGCAAGGCTTCAGAAGCCGCAGACGTTGAGCGCGCGCGGGCGTTTGCCACGACGGCTTTCGGCGATGCGCTCACCGCCGTTCTCTGCGGAGCTGCCGTAATAGCGGTGATGGCCGGCGTGGTCGTACAAATCGGCAGCCTCCGATTGTCCCGCCCGACGCGCGTCGCAGATGATCTTGATGGCCAGACCCGACATTGCCGCCTCCAGTGTTCTTGTGGCCATCAGTCGCGTCGGCTTCGGGCGGCGTTCACCCCTTAAGCTGGCAATCGGGTTTCGGGACGGTTTCGTCGCGCACTCCGCGACGAAATACTTTAGTCTCCGGGATTGTCGGTATCGGCGGCGGTGATACGTCCTTCGGACCGCGAGCTCAAAAACAAACGAGGTGACGATGCTCTACGCCATCCTGGCCTACCATGTGGAAGACGAGATTTTGTCGTGGACGCCAGAGGAGGACGCCGCGGTCGTGGCCCGAGTCCTGGAGGTTCAGGCGCCCTTGAGGGCAAGCGGACACTTTGGGCCGGCCGCCCGTCTGGATGAGACCCGAAAGGCCCGCACCTTGCGTGGCCCCGGCGCGGGCATGGTGCTGGACGGCCCGTTTGCCGAGACCAAGGAGCAGCTTCTCGGCTTCCACCTCATGGAATTCGACACTGATGATGAGGCGATCGCGGCGGCGCGGACGCTGCGTCAGGTCAATCCGACTGCGGTCTACGAAATCCGCCCAGTCAAGCTTTACGTGCCGGCCGACGGGTTCGGCAGGACGGCGTCGGATGGATGAGCTCCCGCGCCTACGCGTCCACCCCGGTCGGCGCGGCGTAGAAGCGTTGGATCAGGAGCCCGCCGAAGGCGATGAACCATACGAAGGGCGCGACATGCGGCGCGAACGCCGCCACGATCGTGCCCGGGATGAACACGAGGAGCGGAAACAGCGAGGCCATGATCTCGTGGCGCCAGCCGCCCAGGATCGTCCACCACAGCCAGGCATTGAGGCCGGCGATCACGGTCAGGTTCAGGCCGTAGAGCACGGCGACCGCGCTGCTCATGGCGTAATTGGTGTAGAGGCCGTTGGTCACCGGCAGCAGCACGATCGAGAGCAGGAAGAATAGGTTGAGGATCACCCCGCCGCGGCTGCCGACGGGCTGGCGGGCCAGTCGCCGGTGATGGCTGATCCAGAACACGCCGGCGATGATGAAGCTGAGCGAAAAGCCGGCAAGCTTGCCGGAATAGACATGGGCGAGATCACTCCAGCCTGGCGCGCTGGTGAAGACCGCGGCCTTGGGCAGGTCATAGGCCAACAGCGTCATGGCGACGCCGAAAATGGTGTTGCTGAGCGACTCCAGCCGCCGCATCTCGAACTGTTCGGGCTTGAGCTCGGTCATTCCTGGCACGCTTTGCGGACTGGAACCTTGGGTCATCTTTTCCCTAGGTCCTAAAATCGGGTCCGTCCAGCCGCATTGCGATTCGCGCCGAGATCGCCGACTCTCGCCGTTTCACCGGGGCGATTCGTGGCGACATATCTGGACACGCTCAATGCGGAGCAGCGCCGCGCCGTCGAGCATGGCGTGGCCGATGGCACGACCGTGGGCAGCCCCCTGCTCGTCATCGCCGGTGCGGGCTCCGGCAAGACCAACACGCTGGCCCATCGTGTCGCGCATCTGATCGTCGCCGGCGCCGATCCGCGCCGCATCCTGCTGATGACGTTTTCGCGCCGCGCGGCGGCCGAGATGGCCGGCCGGGTCGAGCGCATCGCGCGAAAGGTACTCGGCGAGAACAATGCCGCGATCATGCGCGATGCGCTGAGCTGGGCCGGCACCTTTCACGGCATCGGCGCGCGGCTCTTGCGCGAATATGCCGAGCGGATCGGCGTCGATCCTGCCTTCACCATCCACGACCGCGAAGATTCCGCCGACCTGATGAACCTGGTCCGGCACGAGCGCAGCCTGTCGAAGACCGAGAGCCGCTTTCCCGCCAAGGGCACTTGCCTCTCGATCTACTCTCGCTGTGTCAATGCCGAGATGGAGATCGAGAAAGTGCTCGGTCAGCATTATCCCTGGTGCGCGGGCTGGGCCGCCGAGCTCAAGGGCCTGTTTGCGGCATATGTCGAGGCCAAGCAGGCCCAGCACGTGCTCGATTACGACGACCTCCTGCTCTACTGGTCGCAGATGATGAGCGACGCGCTGATCGCCGAAGAAATCGGCGGCCGCTTCGATCACGTGCTGGTCGACGAATATCAGGACACCAACCGCCTGCAATCCTCGATCCTGCTGGCGCTGAAGCCCGATGGCCGCGGCCTCACCGTCGTCGGCGACGACGCGCAGTCGATCTATTCGTTCCGCGCCGCGACCGTGCGCAACATCCTGGACTTTCCGCAGAGCTTCTCACCGCGCGCCGAAATGATCACGCTCGACCGCAACTACCGTTCGACGCAAGCGGTGCTGGCGGCGGCCAACGGCGTCATTGGGCTCGCGCGCGAGCGCTTCACCAAGAATCTCTGGACCGACCGCACCTCCACGCAGAAGCCGCAGCTCGTCACCGTGCACGACGAGGCCGACCAGGCGCGTTACATCGTCGAGGAGGTGCTGGCGAACCGCGAGCAAGGCGCGCTGCTCAAGCACCAGGCGGTGCTGTTCCGGACGTCCTCGCATTCGGGGCCGCTGGAGATCGAGCTGACCCGCCGCAACATCCCCTTCGTGAAGTTTGGCGGACTGAAGTTTCTCGACGCGGCTCACGTCAAGGACGTGCTGGCGCTGCTGCGCTTCGCCGAAAATCCACGCGACCGCGTCGCCGGCTTCCGCATCCTGCATCTGTTGCCGGGCGTGGGGCCCGCGACCGCGCAGCGCGTGCTCGACCAGATGGCGGAGAGTACCGATCCGCTGCACGCGCTCGGCCAGCTCCCGGTACCGCCGCGCACCGGCGCCGACTGGACCGATTTCGTCCGCACGGTCGAAAACCTGCGCTATTCGGAATGGCCAGTCGATCTCGAGCGCGTGCGGCTCTGGTACACGCCGCACCTCGATCGGCTCCACGAGGATTCCGAGACGCGACGCGCCGATCTCATGCAGCTCGAACAGATCGCGAGCGGCTACGTCTCGCGCGAGAAATTCTTGACCGAGCTCACGCTCGATCCCCCGGATGCGACCAGCGACAAATCCGGGCCTCCGCTTCGCGACGAGGACTATCTGATCCTCTCCACGGTCCATTCCGCCAAGGGCCAGGAGTGGAAGTCGGTGTTCGTGCTCAACGTCGTCGACGGCTGCATGCCCTCCGATCTCGGCGCCGGCACCAGCGCCGAGCTCGAGGAGGAGCGGCGCCTGCTCTATGTCGCGATGACGCGCGCCAAGGACGACCTGCACCTCGTCGTGCCGCAGCGCTTCTTCACCCACGGCCAGGCCGCCAAGGGCGACCGCCACGTCTACGCCTCACGCACCCGCTTCATCCCGGAATCGCTGATCTATCTGTTCGAACGCACCGCCTGGCCGAAGGCGGCCGCAGGCGCGGCACGCACCGCGGCGCAAGGCCCGAAGGTTGATATCGGCGCGCGGATGCGAGGGATGTGGCGGTAAGTCGAAAAAACGGAAACCGAGCATTTCCGGGGATGCCCTTGTGGCACCGCGGCCATCCATTAAGTCTCGTCCATCCTCCCCATAGAGACCTGATCGATGACCGCACCGCTCGAATTCGGACTGGATACCTTTGGCGACGTCACCCAGGACGCCACCAGCGCCATGCTTTCGCATGCGCAGGTGATCCGCAACGTCGTCGACGAGGCGGTGCTGGCCGACGAGCTCGGCCTCGACTTCATCGGCCTCGGCGAGCACCACCGCGCCGATTTCGCGATCTCCTCGCCCGAGACGGTGCTGGCCGCGATCGCGGCGCGAACCAAGCGCATCCATCTTGGCTCGGCCGTGACGGTGTTGAGTTCGGACGATCCCATCCGCGTCTTCCAGCGCTTTGCCACGCTCGATGCGCTCTCGAGCGGACGTGCCGAAGTGATCCTTGGCCGCGGCTCCTTCACCGAATCCTTTCCCCTGTTCGGCTTCGACCTGCGGGCTTACGAGGCGCTGTTCGAGGAGAAGCTCGACCTGTTCACCGCGCTGCTGTCGCAGAAACCGGTGACCTGGGAAGGCAAGCTGCGGCCGCCGCTCAGGGATCAGCTGGTCTATCCGCCGGTCGAGCACGGCACGCTGAAGACATGGATCGGCGTCGGCGGCAGCCCGCAATCGGTGGTGCGCGCCGCGCATTACGATCTGCCGCTGATGCTTGCAATCATCGGCGGCGATCCCGCGCGCTTTGCGCCGTTTGTCGATCTCTATCACCGCGCCTTCAAGGAGTTCGGCCGCCCCGCAAAGCCGATCGGCGTGCACTCGCCCGGCTACGTCGCCGAGATCGATGCGCAAGCGCGCGAGGAGCTATGGCCGGACTACAAGGCCATGCGCGACCGCATCGGCAAGGAGCGCGGCTGGCCGCCGATGGGCCGCGACGAATTCATCAGCGAAGCCGAGCACGGCTCGCTCTATGTCGGCTCGCCGGAGACGGTCGCGAAAAAGGTCGCCGCAACCGCAAAGGCGCTTCATATTTCGCGGTTTCAGCTGAAGTATTCGGCAGGACCGCTGCCGCACGAGAAGCTGATGCGAAGCATCGAGCTCTACGGGCGCAAGGTGGTGCCGATGGTCAGGGAGATGATGGGGTAGCGTTTGGCGCGACAACCCCGCCTGCGGGCTACGGCGTGGCAGCCTTCAGTAGCTTCGCGCGACAATCATCTGTGCTGGCTTGCATCTGTGCTGGCTTGCCGAGCCGTAGCTCGCGAAGGATGGTGGGGGAGGCAGGACTCGAACCTGCGAAGCCATAAGGCGGCTGATTTACAGTCAGCTCCCTTTGCCACTCGGGACACTCCCCCCGCTCGACGGCAGCACAATCGGACCGGACCTTGCCGGCGACCGAAGACGGCCATGGAACGTGAAGGCCGCGACAGCCCGGATAGGGGCGCGACCGGGCGCGTTTATGGGCGAAGCGGTGGGGCAAAGTCAACCGAGGCGAACAGCTAAAACCGCCCCTGATCGCACCCAAATTGCCATATTCCGGAGCCCGTGACACAAGCGAGCCCATGAAGGATCGAAAATTCACCCCCAAGGGCCCCCGCGGCGGCGCTAAGCCCTTCAACAGACCGGGAAAATCGGCCGGCCGGCCGGCCTGGCGCGACCGTGATTCGACATCCGAGGGGCCCGTCATCCTCTATGGCTGGCACACTGTCACCATGGCGCTCGCCAATCCCCAGCGGCAGATCCGCAAGCTGACGCTGACCGAGAACGCCGCGCGGCGGCTCGCCGACGAGAACATCGAGACCCGCATCACGCCCGAGATCGTCCGGCCCCAGGAGATCGACCGCCTGCTCTCGCCCGACTCCGTGCACCAGGGCCTCCTGGCCGAGGCCGATCCCCTGCCCTCGCCTGACATCGAAACCTTGGAGCAGGAGGGCATCGTGCTGGTGCTCGACCAGATCACCGATCCACACAATGTCGGCGCGATCCTGCGATCGGCGGCGGCCTTCGCGGTGAAGGCGATCGTCACCACCGCGCGCCACAGTCCGGAAGCAACCGGTGTGCTGGCGAAGGCCGCCTCCGGCGCGCTCGAGCTGGTGCCGATGGTCACGGTGCAAAACCTCGCCCGCGCGCTGACAGCGCTGGACGAACGCGGCTTCCAGACCGTCGGCCTCGACAGCCAGGGCAGCGAGGATTTGAGCGAGATCGCGCTGCGCGAGCCGCTCGCGCTCGTGCTCGGCGCCGAAGGAAAAGGTCTGCGGCAGTTGACGCGCGAGACCTGTAGCGTTGTGGCGCGGCTCGACATGCCCGGGGAGATCAAGAGCCTCAACGTGTCGAACGCCGCCGTGCTCTCGCTCTATCTCGGCGCGAGTCGTCTGGGGCTGATGAAACGGTAGCGAAACAAAACGCCCGTCCGCATCACGCGGATGGGCGTTTTTCTAATTCAACCGATCAGGCGATCAGTAATAGCGGCGCAGCACGCGGTGGCCGCCATAGTACGGCGCGTGGCGCGGGGCGTAGCCATAGCGCGGGCCGTAACCGTAGTTGACGCGCGGCAGATAGCCCTGGCGCGGGCCGTAGCCGTAGCGATACGGACGGTAGTACGGGCGACGATAGGGATAGGCGGCCGGCGCTTCGACCGCGGCGGCGCGATAGCCATAACCATAGCCGTGCCCATAGCCATAGCCGCGGCCGTAGCCGTAATTGGCGGGCGCAACCACCGCGTCCTCACGATAGGTCGGGTACGGCGCGAAGGCGCCCGGGCCGGTGTAGGTCGGGCCCTGGTTGACGTAGTAGTACTGGGTGGTCGGCTCGGCGAGGCGCTCATAGCCCCAGCCGCCATAGCCGCAGCCGGTGTTGCAGCCGGAATAGACCGGCGCGACCGGCTGGCACGGGTCGAAGCCGCAGGCCATGGCGGGTGTGGCCCCTGCAATCATCACGGCAGCCGCCGCGACCAGTCCCGAAATCATCTGACGCATTACTCTCTCCTGTTGATTTTCGTTTGTTGGATTTGACGTTAACCGGGTGGCCTGCCGGGCCCCTCGGCACGCGGCCGTGGCCGACGATGCTGCGGATTGACGTTGATCTCAGGCGCAAAGATCACCGGCGGCGGATCGGCGGGAACGTCCATCTGCGCCGGCAGCGGCGCGGATTGCGCCCCCCAGCTCCGGTAATAGCTTTCCGCCGGCTGCGGCAATTTGCGGTTCGCAGGCGGCTCGACCTCAAGGCGGCCGTAGCCGGGCCGCAATCCAAGCGTCGGATAATAGTGACCGACATCGGAGGGCTGCCGCTCGGCGACGTAACGCCCGCCATAGATCGTCGGCTGCACCTGCACGTTCTTGCCCAGGCCCCAGACACCTTCGATGACGGTATAGGATGCATCGATGCCGTTGATGATGATGGGCACACCGGGACGGCCGGGAACGACGATATCGAAGCCGCCGCCGGCAAGCGCCGTCGCGGGCAGTCCGATCAGAAAGGCTGCGAGCGCCAAAGCGCGCATGGCGGGATCCCGGTTGTTCCGGAACACAACCTATCCGATCACGACGCAGAGAGGGTTAAGGCCGATTGACCAGTTTCCGGTAAGCCTAACGTGTAAGGATCGCCTGCCGCTCAAATGCTGCAAAGCACACTAGCGAAGCGTTAACGGCCCGCGGGCTCCCGGCCGGACCCGTTCCGCTCGCTCACATCCCTTTGACCGATGCAGCAGAAAATCAGGCTGTTGCGCCGGAACGTCCGCCGCCTTGCGCGTTTAGCTCCCGTCAATCACAACGGGAGCCAACAACCATGAGCATCAAACTCCTCGGCGCCGTGGCGATCGCCGCGACTACACTCGCTGCGCCGGCCATGGCGCAGGCGGTGATCAACAATCCAGGGCGCTGCGCAGCGCAAATCCCCAATGCCAATTGCCAGAACCTCGGACCGGGAAATCCGTACACCGACAACGGCTATCGGCAACGCCGCGTGAGCTACCGCCAGGGCAATGGCGACTGGAACAACGACTGGAACAGGAGCCGTACCGGCTTCTGGCCGACCGACGTCGCGGCCGGCGTCGCCGGCGCCGCGATCGGCACGGCGGGTGCGATCGCCACCGCCCCGGCCCGCGCCTGGGACAACAGCTACGCCTACGACAATTCGTGGGACAATCGCGGCTGGGACAGCCGCAGCTATGCCGAGCGTAACGGCTTCGTCTGCACGCCCGGCACCTTCTTCAAGGGCGAGGACGGCCGCCGGCACCTTTGCCAATAGGCCGGTCTAGTTCGAGCGCGACAGAACAGGCGGCCTTCGGGCCGCCTGTTTCATGCCCGCGATAGGTCGCGGGTTCTGGCACTTTCTAACCAAGTCTGGTATTGCGACGCGCGGGCACGGACAGCCCCGGCGCATGCCGGCCCCCGCCCCGCTTTCCAGCGTCGCCGGCTTAGCTCAGCGGTAGAGCAGCGGTTTTGTAAACCGAAGGTCGGGGGTTCAATCCCCTCAGCCGGCACCAGCGCTTGAGGTGGAAACCTCAGTTTGAATTCTTCGGCGCGCTGCTTTGCTGGACGTGCACGACGGCAGCGCCGTTGATGTCGACCCAGGCGTGTTTCGACTGCTCGAACACCGATCTGATCGGCGGCGGAAAATTTGGCTCCGCTATCGCGCCAACAGCAACGCCGATCGCTGTCGTGGGAACGCAGCGCGATCGCCACCACGTCCTCATTGCCTCCCGACCTCGAACGCCAGCAGCACGTTGCCGGCGACGCCGCTCCATTGGCCGTAGCCGGAATTGGTGTAGAGCATGCCGTCCACGACGACCGGACCCGGACCGTCGATCGCGCCGCCATGGGCGGGGACGCCGTTCACGGCGGCGTAGTCCTGCGCGGTGTCGAACTCCCACAAGAGCTTGCCGTCTGCGGTCGCGTAGGCGCGCAGGAATCCGCTGACGCTGCCGGAGAACACGACGCCGGGGATCACGCTGACCGCGGCCGATAGCGCGGGGCTGCATTGCGGGCGATCGCCGCATGGGACCGGCGGTACTTCCATCGCAATTTTTCCGCTGGCGAGATCGAGGCCGAACAGGCCGCCGCCTTGCGTGGAGTCGAGGCGCCTTGTGCCGTCGCGCAGGAAACGCACGTCGGAATTGGCGACATAGATGCGATCCTGATCGGCCGCCGAGCCCCATTCGCTGCCGCCGAGCGCGCCGCCCTTCCCGACCCGCGTCTGCCACAGGATCTTGCCGCCATCGTCGGGATCGAGCGCGTGCACGACGCCGGATTTCTGCGCGATGACGAGCATCCGCCTGCCATCGCGCAAGGTTGCAAGGATCGGCGACTGGCCGAAATCGTGATCAGGCCCGTGATCCTCCGGACAGTTGGTCTTGTCCGCGCTGAAGCACGCCACGACATAGGCATCCTTCGGTGTCGCCTGCTGCTTCCACAACAGCTTTCCCGTCGCAAGGTCGAATGCGAGGATCGCGTCGCTGGTTGCGGTTGGCGGGTTTGAATAGGAATTGCTGGTCGCGACATAGATTGCGCTGCGCTTCGCGTCGATCGTCGGCGCCGACCAGATCGCGGCACCGGACGGTCCGAACAGCTGCGTGCCCCTGGCATTCTTGCCGGTCGGATGCGGCACTTCGGGGATGGTGTAGGCCTGCCAGATCGGCTTGCCGGTCGCGGCCTCCAGCGCCACCACGCTGCCGCGGAAGCTGCAGCATTCGTAAGTGGCTTGCGATCCGGCGGCTTCCTCGAGCGAGGAGACCGGAACGTAGAGCACGCCGGAATGCAGCACCGGCGCGCCGGTGATACGCGCGGCGGCGTGCTCCTCGACCTTCGCCTTCCAGATCAGCGCGCCGGTCACTGCGTTCACGGCATAGGCATTGGCGCGCAGATCGCCGAAGAAGATCGCGAACTGATCGGTGCTGGGAAGCGGTGCCAACGTGATCGCGGCGCGCACCGCTGCATCGGTTGCGAACGTCCACAGCGTGCAGCCGCTCTTCGCGTCCAGCGCATGCACTTTGCGATCGGTGCCGCCGATGAACAACAGGCCGCCCACGATTGTCGGCGGAGCAAAGGACACCGAGGCGCCAGGAAATGCATAAGCCCATTTCAGCCGCAGGCGCGGCACCTGGTCCGCCGAGAGCCCTGCCATGTCGACCGGCTGAAAGCGGCTGTTGTTGAGATCGACGCCCCATCCGTTCCAGCGCGGACCATCGAGCGGTAGCGGAAAGCCGCCGACTTGCTGCGTGCAACGTCCCTGCGCATCGGCTGCGGCACCGCTGGTCGCAGCCTTGCCGGTGACGAAGGCGGCAATAGTACGGCGCTCCTCGTCGCTGCGCTCCTTCGCCATCGCCGCCATGCTGCCGGAGGTCAGCGCCGCCAGCACATGCTCGAACGACATCGCCTGGATGGCGCTACGCGCCGGCACGCGGCTCTGGGCTTCACTGGCGTCGTGACATTGCGCGCAATGTGTTGCGTAGAGCGCAGCGCCGTCCTGCTGTGCCATCGCTGGAGAACAACACCAGACCAACATGGCGGCTGCGACGGCGCTCAGCTTCATAGCGGGCTCCGGCAATGTCAGCTTGACACGAGATCGCTTCACACAACCCAAAGTGTATCCTTAGTGCGATCCCGGAGGCAATTGAAGTTCCGTATGCGCCTGTCACACGTTCGTGGCAATGCGGGCAAAATCGGGCAGTTCATCCAGCCGCCACAGCCCGAGGCTCTTGTCGCGCCAGCCGCCGTCGTCCTCATCGCAACGCTCATTGATCAGCGCGCGCGGCGCGGGCCAGTTGAACGGCGCCCTCTCCATGTTCAGCGCACGCCAGTTGCCGTCCTCGCAATCCCGATTTGCATCCCATTCGGGAAATGTCGTGACGAGGACGAATTGCGCGCCGCGTCCGAAATATCGTTGAGGCGAGACGCGTCGCGTCACCTTCTCTGCCCCCAGCCGTCGCTGGGTTGATCTTCGGGAATGGATGTTTGCCGCGGGGACAGCTACTACCAATATTGGATCAGAGTTCAACATCAGGTAGCATGCGCGTCCCATGCGCCCCACTACCGCCCGAGAGAAGGCCAGGATCGCTGCCGGCGCGGCTGCGGCCGTCGTCATGACGGCCGTGCTGTTCACAATCGCGCTCAGCTTCCTGCTGGCGCGGTAGATATTTGCTGGCGCGGCGGACCGATGCCGCCGCGCAAACTTACGCGGCGCGCACCGTCGAGAGGAATTTCCCGACTTCGTCCTTCAGCCGGTTGCTGTCGGTCGCGAGCATCTTCGCGGTCGAGAGCACCTGCGAGGAGGCCGAGCCGGTCTCGGCCGCACCGCGCTGCACGTCGGCGATATTGGTGGAGACCCGCTGGGTGCCGTGGGCCGCCTGCTGCACGTTGCGGGCAATCTCCTGGGTCGCGGCGCCCTGCTCCTCGACGGCCGCAGCAATGGTCGAGGACACCTCCGACAACCGCTCGATCGTCGCGGAGATATCCCGGATGGCGCTCACCGACTCCTGGGTCGCGGTCTGGATGCCGGAAATCTGCTGGCTGATCTCGCCGGTCGCCTTCGCGGTCTGCTCGGCCAGCGTCTTTACCTCGGAGGCGACGACCGCGAAGCCGCGTCCGGCTTCGCCGGCGCGCGCCGCCTCGATCGTGGCGTTGAGTGCCAAGAGATTGGTCTGGCCGGCAATGGTGTTGATCAGCTCGACGACGTCGCCGATCCGCGTCGCTGCGACCGAGAGCTCGCTGACCCGCTCGGTCGTGGTGCGGGCCTGGTTGACGGCCTCGCTCGCCATCCGCGCCGATTCCTGCACCTGCCGGCTGATCTCGTTGACCGAGGAGGACAGTTCTTCCGTGGCAGTCGCGACCGATTGCACGTTGCCGGTGGCTTCACCCGAAGCGGCCACGACGACCGAGGTCAGCTCCTGCGCGCGCTGCGCGGTGGTTGCCAGCGTCGAGGACGACGCTTCGAGCTCGGTGGATGCGGATCCCACCGTCTCGATGATCTCGCCAACCGCCCGTTCGAAGCCGTCGGCAAGATTGACCATGTCGCGCCGGCGCTGCTCGGCGGCCTGCTGCTCGACTTCCGCCTGCGCCGCCTTGAGCCGCTCCACTTCGAGCGCGTTTGTCTTGAACACTTCCACCGTCTTGGCCATGTCGCCGATCTCGTCGCGGCGGTCCTTCTCCGGCACTTCGGTCTTGAGATCGTTGCGGGCAAGGCCCTCCATGGCGAGCTTGAGCCGGGCGATCGGCCGGGACATCGCATTGAGGCCGATGAAGAACGCGATCGCAATGCCGACGATCAGGCCGCTGGCGCTGACGCCGATCACGGTCCAGGTCGCAGATCTGGCGTCGCGATTGATGGCTTCCTTGCGCTTGGACACCGCCTGGGCCGTCTCGGTCACGAATTGGGCGATGCGCGCCAGGGCAGCATCCATCAGCGGGTCGCACTCCTTGTGCGCACGTTCGGCTGCCTTGGCATTCTCTTCGATGCTGCTTGCCTGTGTACCGTCGGTGAGCACCGGATCGCAGCCGGCGAAAACAGCCTTCAACTGATCACCGATGCCCTTGATCTCCTTCGCCCGCGTCGCATCGTCCTGCTCGGCTGCTTCCAGAAACTTGGCGATGCCGTCGCGATTTTCCTTCGCGACCTTGAAGCGCTTGGTGTTGCCAGCTTCGGTCGCCTCGGTGAAGATCGCGTAGAGCGCCGCATGATAGGTCTCGGCCCGACGCTGGGCGCGCGTGAGGTTGAGTGCCGCCGATTGCGCGGCAGAGAGGTCGGCAAACCCGTCGACGGTCGCGGAGAGTTCGCGCGTGCCGAAGCCGGCGACGGCGACCATCGCACATCCCATCACGGCCACGATCAGTGCAACCTTCCACACGATTTTCAGATTGTTCAAAAAGCTCATTCCCAGCCGTCCAATGATTATTCGGTCCGAGCGACCGAAGCAGTCCCAGTGACGGCATTGGAACCGGCGGACGTTAAGAATTGATGCCAAATGACACGGCTAGCTTACGGAAAAATAACCATCCGGCTCTGTCGATAAGCCTCGCGCAAGCTTCGACCTCTTTTTGAAGCACGCGATCTGGCCATCGCGAGCCCGGAACCAACCAAGAGTCTCGCTCGTTCTTGGCCCATGCAGATCAGGGAAGAAAACCGAAACATGTTCTTGCTGGCGGCGGTGACACTGTGCTGCACCGTGGTGGCCGGCACGTTTGTGCTGTTCGAGCCGGTGGTCGCGGGGCAGGCTCCGGAGAAGCGGGTTGCCGAGAACAGGCCGATCGATGCTACCGCCGAGGTGCCGGTCCGGGTGGTCGGCGCACCGTTCGTGCCCAACGTCAATCCGCGCGCGCGATAGGGCTCACGTCGGCGAGGCTTTCTGGCCCTCCTCGGGCCGGTCATGAGCACGCACCAATTCCTCGACGAACGCGATCACCTCGGCCCGCTTGTCCGGCGACAGCGCCAGAAAGGCGCGCACGAGCCTCAAGCCCTCCGCTTCGTCCGACTGTTCTTCTCCGGCATCCATCGGTTGAGTGTCGGACAATCGGGAAAAATATGCAATCCCTTGCAGATCACCTCACTTGATTCGGCCAGCCAGCTTTGGTGGAATGGATCCAGCAAAGGTGGACCATGAAGTGGATCAGGGAACGCGACGCGCTGATCGCGCAGACACTGGCCTTCGTCCAATCGGTAACCGGCAGGAAGGATGAACTTCCCCCGCCGGAGGCCCCGGCGGCTGCGTTCGCCGTGACCACCGAGACCATCACCGTCCGGGCTGCTGCGGTCGAAATCGAGCCGCCACCGGCCACCCCACCGCCCGAGCCGCAGGCTCAGCCCGCCCAGGTCCCGCTGCCGCGGGCGGCCGGCTCTTTCCGTACGGAGATGCAGGCCCGCATCGCCAATTTCCGCAAACACCAGGAGCGGTTCGAGCGCGAACGGGAGGAATATTGCGCGGCAACCCTGACCAGGCTCCGCGACGCCATTCGCGATGGTTCGTCCCTCCCGCCGGCTGAAAAGTAGGGCCGGCCCTTCAGTCCGGCGCCTACAGCCACGTCCATACCAACCAGAGATTGGCCGCACAGGCGCTAAACAGCGCCAGCGTCAGCGGCAGGAGCATGTGCCCACAGGAGGTTTTGAGGTCGGTCGTCATGACCGAAAACATCCGCTGATTCCGGCGAGGGAGTCCCAGGGATTCTTTTTTTGACGATTCAGGACTCGTTTACGACTCACGGCCCGCCGGTTCTGATCACGGCCCCGTGATAGACCTCTTTGACGCGAAACCCTCCACCCCAGAGGACGTTAACGGTCTTTGCGGGAGCGGGAAGGATGCCGTACGCGCTGTTTTGCAACGACGCCCAGATCAGCAAGGCCTATCCGGGCGAGGCCGACGTCTGGCAGCTCGCGCAGCGGAGCGGCCTCGTTGTGGACGTCAGTGCCGACGATGTGCGGCCGGGGCCACGCCGGGTGCTCGACAACGACTATGAGATCAAGCTCTGCCGGGCCGCCCAAGGCGAGGATCCCGCCAAGAACAAGGCCGAGGCCGAACAGGAGGCCGGAATGGAGCTACAGTTGAGTTCGTAATATCCGGCCGGAAGCCACCTCAGGGCGTGGCGGTTGCCAGTGACGCCTGCTCACCGGCCAAGGCCACACAGGCCTTGCGGCGGTGCAGCCCGCGGATCGCACCGGTGACCTTCAGAACCTTGCCCGACGGACAGGAGGCGTCCTTGACGAAGGCAACCTCATAGGGTGCCAGCATCAAAGGCTCGGATTTGAGGATTGTCTGTGCAGAGCACGGCAGCGCGACGAAACACGAGACCACCACCGCCGACGCCAAGATACGCATGTTCGTTGTCCCACCAACCCGGCAATTCGATAATAACGTGTTCCGGAGCGCGAGTTCCGTAAATCGCAAAAATTATTTTTGCTTTACCTCAGCCCCATGACGCGCGTGAGAAGGCGCGCGCAGGAATGTTTGCTTGCAAATGACGCGCCAGATGGTTCACGCAAGGCAAACAAGGCCGGCAAAGCCGGCCTTTGTCAGATCGTGGTCGCTGCTAGCGGGATCAGTAGCGCGAGGCAGACGGCCCGCCCCAGCCAAAGCGGTAGTTCACACCGACCTTGACGGTATGTTCGTCCTCACGGCCGCGGACGCCGACGATGTCGGCCGGGCCGGAGGTAAAGGTGGTGCTGCCGAAATTATAGTACTGGTACTCGGCCTTGGCCGACCAGTTCGGCGCGAACATGTATTCGAGGCCGGCGCCGACAGTGTAGCCGTCCTTGCTGTTGCCGGTGGTGGTGAAGGCTTGCGGCACGCCGGCGATGTTGACGCCGAGGCCGTTATTGCGCCAGGCGTAACCACCCTTGGCGTAGACCAGCGTCGGACCCCAGGTGTAGCCGATGCGGCCGGTCACCGACCCGATCTGGTCGGTGTTGGACGTCACCTGCGTGCCCAACGGGAACAGGACACCGTTGTTGTTGGTCGGCAGCCAGGAATACTGGGCCTCGATACCCACCACCCAATTGGGCGCGAACTGGTAGTCGAAACCGCCCTGCACGCCGCCCAGGAAGCGGGCGTCGCTCGACTGGAAGCTGCTGTCGCCCGCGAACGCGCCGCCGACATGGCCGCCGATGTAGAAACCGGTCCAGTTATAGATCACCTGCGGCGGTGTGGGGGCCGGCGCCTTGGTGTAGGGGCGCGGCTGCATGTCGGCTGCTGCGGCTGGAGCTGCCAGCGCCAGCAGGGCGGCTGCTGCGCCCAGCAAAATCGTCTTCATGGTCATCCCCGTTCTTTCATATACGACACTCAGCAAACAACGTGGCGTGAATTGGGTTGCTTCGCGGCGATGCCGGAACGTTGATCGTTCGTTACTGTGACGCGGCGGCAACAACGCGATTTGTTCCGTCACGTTTGCTTGCAGCGATCTATTTCTTGCTCGCGCAAGACCCGCCGTAACAATTTGTCGCAAGGCGAAACCAGCCTGTTCAAAGTTCGCCAAAATGTGATCCAGCGGCTCCGGCAGACCTGTTCTAGCACCAGGCGATGAAGGCGGGCTTTGCGTTACCGCGCCATCTTTTCCAGTTCCGGAAAGGGAGCGTAAACCGCCCCAGCACAGAGTTCGTTCGCACGGTCGACGACGCGATCCGCCCGGCCATTGACGAAGACGACGACCCGTTCGCGCATACCCTTGTAGCTGCCGTCGGTCTCGCGCGGCGTGAAGTGCAGGCAGCTCACATAAAACTGCCGGCCGCCGACCTCGCGCAACACCGGCTCGGCCATGCTGGCGTCGCGAACGCCGACCGGATTGTTCAGATAGCTACGCATCAGCGCCAGCGTGTCGCTGCGGAAATTGTCGGGGAACGGCTGCGGGCCAGCGTCGATCACCGACGGACGGTCGCCTGCGCTGCCAAAACATGCCGCAAGCGCCAGCGGCAGCACGAGGATCGCCGCACGTTTCACCAATCGCCCCACGGAATCGAATTCTCCGGCCCGCCTATCCCGGAGACGTTCTAGCTCCAAGGTTGCGCAAAGGGAATTCGGTCCTTTTCGAAAACCTGACGAACTGCGCACCGTCCCGCCGCCGATGCCGGCGCTTACGCGCAGACGCCGGGACGACGGGCCGGGTCTGAACTCCGCGCGCGGCGGCGGGGCAATGCTAAGGATGCCGCCGCGCGGGAGCATTCGTTAGCTGCGCTTCTCGGTGGTCACCGGCTTGGCGACATCCGGCTGCGCCTTCAGCGACTTCTTGGCCGACACCTGCTTGTGGTGATGGCGGTGCGTGCGCACGGTCTTGTGCTCGGCAGGCGTGACGGCAGCGTTGGCGTTCATCGCCTTCGCCTTGGAATCCAGCTTGGTGTCCGCCTTGACGTCGGCGGCCTTGGTGTCGGCCTTGACGCCGGCGTCGGGCTTCACGGCGGTGTTCGACACCTTGGTCTGGCTCTGGTCCGCCTTGATCACCGGCGCGGTCGTGGTGGTCTTGCCGGCTTCGGCGGCGAAAGCCGGGGCTGCGATCACGGAAGCTGCGAGCAAGGCTGCGGAAATGGTCTTCAACATGGTGGGTCTCCTCTTGAATGATCTTGAGGCGGCGCCCTCTCGCCAACTCTTCGATCGTGGGTGGGAGCCTAGGTGGCGCGCACTGAACCCAGTCTGAAGCCGATTGCAGGCTTCCGTTCATCTCGATGACAAGTTTGTCATCTGCAGCAGAACGACGGGCTGCCGGGAATGTTTTTGCCCGTTGGGTGTTCCGGTCTTCGGGCAATCGTGTACGATCGCCACGTTCCATACGGGAGAAGATAGATGCGCAAACTTTCCATGCTTCTGGTACCGGGGCTTGTCTCGATGGCGCTGGCCGCCGGACCGGTGCTGACCAGCGCCTACGCCGCGGGCAGCGACGAGCCCTCGCCGCCGAAGTCGGACAGCTCGACCAAGAAATCGAAGAAGAAGAGCTCCTCCGTGAGCGATCCCAAATTCCTTGCCGCCTATCAGACCGCCTACACCACGATCTACGACAGCCACGACTACACGAGCGCGATCGACCAGCTGAAGTCGCTCAAGCGCGACGATGTCGCCGATGTTGCCAATTTGATCGGCTACTCCTACCGCAAGCTCGGCGACTACCAGTCGTCGAAGGTTTATTACGAGCTGGCGCTGAAGGACGATCCGAACCACGTCCGCACCTGGCAGTATTACGGCCTCTGGCAGCTCGAACAGGGCAACCGCGAACAGGCGCAGTATCATCTGAACAAGATCGCCTCGCTCGCCGGCACCGACAGCTCCGAATATCGCTCGCTTGCCACAGCGCTCGACAGGCCGACCGGCGCGACGCTCGTCTACTGAGACACCCGATCTCCGAACGACAAGAACCGGCACAACCTCAGGGTTGTGCCGGTTCTGCTTTTTCGGCTAGCCTCCGCGCCGCAATCCTCTCCTCGCAATTGGTGCGCAATGGACGCGTGGCTACGATCCGCGATCGACTACATCGGCTCCTGGATCGAATTCCAACTGACGACATCGCAACAGCCGGGCGTCATCGTCGCATTCGCTCATCGCGGCGAGGTCGTCGCCGAGCATGCGTTCGGCCTCGCCAATCTCGACACCGGCGAGAAGCTCACCCCGCGCCACCGCTTCCGCATCGCCTCGCACTCGAAGAGCTTTACCTCGGCCGGCATCATGAAGCTGCGTGAACAGCGCAGGGTCCGGCTCGACGATGCCGTCGGTCAATATGTCGGCGGCCTGCATCCGCGCGTTGCCGAAACGACGCTAGCGCAGGTGCTCTCGCATAGCGCAGGCCTGACCAGAGATGGCGCGGATTCGGGCCAGTTCATCGACAGCCGCCCCTATCTCGACGCCAAAGAGCTGGTCGCGGAGCTGAAGCTGCCGACCGCGATCGAGCCCGGCACGCGCTTCAAATATTCAAATCACGGTTTTGGCCTGATCGGTCTCGTCATCGAGGCGGTCACGAAGGAGCCCTATTCGACATGGATCAAGCGCGAGATCATCGAGCCAGCGGGCCTGCGCGAGATCGAGCCCAACGTGCCGCTTCCCAAGGGCGCGCCGTTTGCGCGCGGCCACACCCGAAAACTGCCGTTGGGCGAGCGATGCGTGATCCCCGGCGACAATCCGGCCCACGCGATGGTGTCCGCCGCGGGCTTCGTCGCCACCGCCGCCGACACCGCCCGCTTCTTCGCGCAGCTTGCGCCCAACGCAAAAAAGAGCGTGCTGTCTGTCGCGAGCCGCCGCGAGATGACGCGGCACCATTGGCGCGTCCCGCAAAGTCTTGAGGGCTATTACGGCTTAGGCGTCAACGCCGGCAAGACCGACGGCTGGGACTGGTTCGGCCATGGCGGCGGTTTTCAGGGCTACATCTCCCGGACCTGCTCGATCCCAGGCTGCGAGCTCGCGATCAGCATCTTGAGCAACTCCATCGACGGCGCGGCGCCATTCTGGATGGACGGCGCGATGCAGATCCTGCGCGCCTTCCAGACGCGTGGTGCACCGAGCCGGCGCGTACGCGACTGGACCGGCCGGTGGTGGACGATCTGGGGCGCGACCGATCTGGTGCCGATGGGCGACCGCGTGCTCCTCGCCAATCCGCAATTCAACAACCCATTCATGGATGCCGGCGAGATCGAAGTAACCGGCCGCGACACCGGCAAGCTCGCCTCGGCCGCCGGCTACTCCAGCCATGGCGAGCCGGTGCGCCGCGTCCGCGACAAGCGCGGCAAAGTCAGCGACATCTGGCTCGCCGGCGCCAACGTCAAGCCGGAGCGCGTCGTGGCCCGCGAGATGGCGCGGCGATACCCACCGCGAAAACGCCGGCCTGTTTAATTGGAGCATGATCTTATCGGAAAACCGCTTCGCACTTTTCCGGATCATGCTCTAGTTCTACTGCGTCACAAATTTCGGGCGTGGTCGCATTTTGCTTTGGCCGCAACACGGGCATCGCGGCAAGGTTCTGGCGATCGCGTTGGCCAAACGGATGCGCATGGTCGCGATTGAGTTCGGGATGTGACGTTCAGGCCGCAACGGCAGTACCTCTGGGTCGGTAACCTGCGGGAAGGGCAAGTTGCGGGAAGATCGGGGCGTGACGAGGTCCTGAGGGGGGAATCGTCTCCCTTTCGGAGATCAGGAATCCGTAAGCTGCGATGCAGAGCGTTGCGTGATGATGGAAGCCACGCCATCCCCGACCTTCAAAATGCCCGAGGCCGACTTCTTGCTTGAGCTCCTGATAGTCGCGCTCAATGCGCCAACGCAGCTTGGCGAAGTAGACCAGACGGTGAAAGGCGATATCGGCGGGAAGCGTCGACAAAAAGTATTTGGTCGGCTCGGTCTCGTCCTTGGGCCACTCGATCAAGAGCCATTCTTGCGGGCACGGCTCGTGGCGCCTTTCGTCACGCCGCGCGGCACGCACCCGCACCCGCGCAAAGCGCGAAGACATGGTTTCCGCCGAACCTTCTCGCCATTCGATGGTGCGCCAGGCGCGCTTGGGCAGGCCGAGTGCAAGGTCTTTGACTGAGACCGGCCAATGCTTGGCGTCGCGCTGCAGGCGCTTTGGTGGCCGTCCGCGGCCCGACCAAGTCTTCGGCGGCAGCGGTCCCGTCCCGTCTGCCCACACCGTCGTATTCGACAGAATGCCCGCGACGTAAGCCAGCCCCAGGGCCGTGATGTCGGCGCGCAGATTGCTGTTATTGCCATAGCCGGCATCCAGCAGCGCCGCGCCACGCGGCAGACCAGCCGCGCAGGCCCAGTGCAGTTGCTCCAGCGCGATCTCATGCTTGGTCTTGAAGCCAATATCTTCAGGAACCCCCACCTTGCGCAGACGATCGCTATCCTCCGCCCATTCCTGCGGCAGATACAGCCGGTACGCCACCGGCAGGCTCGCATGTTCGTTGGCAATCGACAGCGACACCGCGACCTGGCAGTTGTCCTCCTTACCAAGTTGACCGCAATATTGCCGCGCAACACCGACCGACTGCCGCCCCTTCTTCGGCAGTCCAGTATCGTCGATAATCCACGCTTCGATCGGGCCGTGACGCTCGATCTCGGGCAAGACCTTCTCGCGCACCTTGGCCAAGACGCGTTCGTCGGACCAACGTCCCTCGCCGACAAAATGCAGAAGCGATTGATGCTGGGCGGCCACCCGCGCCGGTGCCGTGACCGCTGCGATCGGTTCGACGCTCTTGCGCTCGCCTCGCAGCATCAGCCCGGTGCAATAATCGCGAAGCGGCTGCTCTCGGTCTTTGTGCCCGATCACGCTCGCAAGCCCCTCGACATAGGCGGCAAATCGCGATTCACTGTTCTTAAACCTTCGGCGATCCATCCTCAGCCCCTACCGCTGGCCTGAATCCCGCCCACTACCTGATTCCTGAATCCCTGGTACTGCGACTTTCTGACTCAGTAGAACTACTCCCTGATCAGCGCCTCGACCTCGCCACGGAACGCCTGGCGCGAGCCGTCGCGCGAATAGAACATGTGGCCGCCGGGATAGACGACGAACTTCAGGCGCTGCGTCGCGAAGGCCGGCAGCTGGTCGAGCACCCGCTTCGATCCGAAATAGGGCGTGGCGAGATCGAACAGGCCGTGCGCGACCAGCACGTTCAGCTTCGCATCGGTGGCGAGGATCTGACGCAGATCCGATACCGACTGCGGCGGGGTGATGCCGTTGCCGAAATCCCAGTTGCGCTCGACGGCGCCGTTCAAGACTTCGTAGGAGCCGTCCGGCCGCCAGTTGAGCTTGCGTGTGAGGACATCGACCGCGGCACTCGTCAGCGGTGCCTGAAGCGCATCGCCAGAGGGATCGCCGAACCGGGAGTTGCCCGAATCCGGATAGGGATCGAAGCCGCGCACGGAGGCGTCGTAGCGTCCGGTCACCTTGCCGTTCTTGCGGTCCAATTCGCGGCGGAATTCGCCGACGTCGAAGCGGCCGGCAAGCCTGCGGCTCACCGCCTGGTCGAGGCCGGTCAGGCTTGCGACCTTGTCGGCGAGACGGGTGGTGGCCTCCTTGTCCGCCTCGCCCTTGACGAGATCAGCCAGGAAATCGCCGCGCGCGTAGGCCTCGACGTCGGCGAGATCAGCGCGCGTGACCGGTCCCTTGGCTTCGCGTGCCACTGCCACATAGCTCGGCAGGGTCGCGACATATTGCAGGAGGCTGGTGCCGGTGAACTCGCGGAAGTCGAGCAATGGCGACAACAGGATCAGGCCCCTGACGCCAACACCATGCTGGAGCTGCAGCTGGCGCACGACCTTCGGACCGCGAATGCCGCCATAGCTTTCGCCCGCGACGTATTTCGGCGAGGTCAGCCGGTCGTGCTTCTCGAGCCAGCGGCGGATGACGAGCGCGATCGAATTGACGTCGCCGTCGACCGAATAGAACCGTTTTCGCGCGTCGTCTCCACTCGCGACGAAGCGGCTGTAGCCGGTGCCGACGGGATCGATGAAGACGAGATCGGTGAAGTCGAGCCAGGTCTCGGCGTTCGGCTTGACCTCGGGCGAGGCCGACGGCGACAGCGCTTCACCGTCGAGCGGCAGCCGCCATGGCCCGGCAGCGCCGAACTGGAGCCACGCCGAGGATGCGCCGGGCCCACCATTGAAGAGGAAGGTGACCGGGCGCGTAGCGCGATCGGCGCCGTCGAGTTCATAGGAGTTGGTGGCGATGTCGGCCAGCGGCTCGCGCTTGTCATCGAATACGCGGATCGAGCCGGCAGTCGCGCTGAAGGCGAGCGTCCGGCCCGGAAGATCGAGCGTCTGCCTGGTGGTCGAATCCGCCGGGAGACGATGCGGCTCGGGGGCCTGCGCCGCGTTTTGCGCGTTGCCGCCGCGCCCGCCCTTCTGTCCGGTCGGCGCCGTCGTCTCGGAGCGCGGCTGCGGCGGATCATCCGCATGCGCCAATCCTGCGAGCGCGAAAGCCCATACCGCCAGCATCAGGCCCAGGCGGCGGAGCGCCTGCAAACGCATGACCATGATCGTTCTCCCTGCCGGGCTGCAAGAGCCGGCGAGTACCGATAAGCTAGCGAGGAATTGCGACGGTTTGGGGGATCACCGGTCCCGCGGGGCCTGAACGGGCCGATCGGGCTCAAATCGACCCGGTTTTGTCCTGAATCGGGATGGATAGTCGCCCGTTTGCTTTGAAGGGCGGTCATCCTCGACAATACAGGCCCAGGTCGTATAGACGAGCCCGGCGGAACTTTCTCGAGCCAGCGACCCTGCCTGGAAGCCATGACCAAGTCCTCGCGATACGACCGGATCGCCTTCGTCGCCAGCCCGAGCAGCGAGGCGCAGACCGCCTTCGGCCAGCTTACCAAGCGCTACGGCAATTGCGATCCGGAGGAGTCCGACGTCGTGGTGGCGCTCGGCGGCGACGGGCTGATGCTCCAGACGCTGCATCGGCACATGCACACGAGCAAGCCGATCTACGGCATGCACCGCGGCACGGTGGGCTTTCTCATGAACGAGTACGCCACGCACGATTTGCGCGAGCGGCTCGAGGCAGCGCAGGAGTCGGAGATCAATCCGCTGCTGATGCGCGCGACCGATGCCAACGACCGCGTCCACCTGCACCACGCCATCAACGAAGTCGCTTTGTTCCGGCAGACCTACCAGGCCGCGCGCCTGCGGATCCTGATCGACGAGCGCGAGCGGATGCCCGAGCTGATTGCCGACGGCATCATGGTGGCGACCCCGGCGGGTTCGACTGCCTACAATTTGTCCGCGCAGGGGCCGATCCTACCGATCAACGCCGCGCTGCTGGCGCTGACGCCGATCAGCGCCTTCCGCCCCCGCCGCTGGCGCGGCGCTCTCCTGCCCATCACGGCCTATGTCGTGATCGAGGTGCTGGAGGGTGACAAGCGCCCCGTGGCGGCGGTCGCCGACCACGACGAGGTACGCGACGTCCGCCGTGTCGAGGTCCTGTCCGACAAGACCATCTCGATGCGCATGCTGTTCGATCCCGGCCACAGCCTGGAAGAGCGCATTCTGCGCGAGCAGTTCGGCTCCTGAGGTATCTTCCGGCGCATGCCGGTCCCTGGTCGCAACGCTTCGTTAACCCTCGGCGCGATATGGTTAATGAAAGTTGACCGCTTCGGCCCCGGGCGCCATGTTCCGCATCGATTTCAACAAGCTGCGCTTCCTCGTCTGTGACGACAATCCGCACATGCGCCGCATCCTGCGGACGCTGTTGCATTCCTTTGGCGCCCGCGAAGTCTACGAGGCTGAGGACGGTGCGACCGCGCTGGAAATGTACAGCCACTATGTCCCCGACATCGTCATCACCGACTGGGCCATGCCCATCTTCGACGGGCTCGAGCTCGCGCAGATGATCCGGCAGCCGGAATCCAAGGGTAATCCCTACGCGCCGATCATCATGCTAACCGGCCATTCCGAGAAACGCCGCGTCACGGTCGCGCGCGATGCCGGCGTCACCGAATTTCTGGCCAAGCCGATCTCGGCCAAGGGACTCTACCAGCGCATCCTCAACGTGGTCGCCAGTCCCCGCCCCTTCATCAAGACCAAGACCTATTTCGGACCGGACCGGCGCCGCAACACCAGCTCCGCCTATATGGGCCCCGAGCGCCGCGTCGGCGAAAAGCACGAGGTGCTCCAGCAACCCTCGCTGCTCGACAAGGCCCGCTCCACCATCTAGCGCAACTTCTCACACGGTCGGGGCAGACATCATGGCGAAGAACAGCGCAAGGGACATCGAGGTCAAGGCCTTCGCCACGCATCAATTGATCACGCAGCCCAATCCGCTGCGCACGGTGCTGCGCCGGGTCGAGGAAAAGGACATGGACGATCCGGTCGGCCGCGCCGAGCAGGCGCTGGCCGGTCTTTCCGGCGAATTCAAGGACTGGATGGCGACCGAGGTCAACCGGCTGTCGGCCGCCTACGTCGCCATACGCAACGACGGCTTCACCAAGGACAGGCGCGACGAGCTGTTCCGCGCCGCGCACGACATCAAGGGCGACGCTGCGACGTTCGGCTTTCCGTCGGCGGCGGGAATCGCCGAGAGCCTGTGCCGCGTCATCGAGCACGCCCCTGATCTCGAGAAGGTGCCGGCCGAGCTGTTCACGCACCACATCAACGCCATCCTGGCCATCGCCCACGAGAACACCAGGCTCGACAGCATCAGCGTCTCCGCCGAACTCAGCCGCCGCCTGCGCAACGTCGCCGACGAATATCTCGCCCACGTCAATCGCGACCGCCCCGAGCATCTCGAGGCGATCCTGGCACCGAGCATCGTGCCGGCGGAGTAGTTTTCCTTCGTCATTGCGAGCGTAGAAATCGTAGGGTGGGCAAAGCGAAGCGTGCCCACCGATCCTGATTGCGCGGACAGACGGTGGGCATGGCGCCAAGGCGCCTTTGCCCACCCTACGGCATCTCACTACGCCGCGATCAGATCGTCATAGACCGGTGCGATCGCCTCGTCCGCGACCAGCTCGTCGCAGAACAGCCTCGCCTCTTCGCGTGCGGACTCGGTGGCAAAGCGGCGCAGCAGGATCATCAACGGTTCGGTGGCGCCGCCGTCGGTCTCGCAATGGGTGAGCACGCGCTCGACCATGCGCCGGCGCAGCCGCGCCGCGCCGTCCTCGGTATCGACGAAACCGTGCTCGTGGCAAGCATCGAGCGCCATCTGGAATGCCGCGAAGGTTGCCTCGGGTAGCCCGGCGCGGCGGAGCAGCGCGTGCAGGCTGGCGCCGCCGCGGTCATGCAGCAGCGCGGTCACGCGCGGCAGCGGCAGATCGGCCAATTCGGCCAGCGCCGCGTCGAACAGGTCGAGGTTGCTCGAGAGCAGCGCGCGCAGGATCAGACCCGCGGTGAGTTGGCCCGTGACGCGCAGGTGCCGCACCAATCCCTGCATCTCCTCGCCGCGCGAACGTGCCGCGATGTTCATGGTGGAGCGGTCGCGCGCCTCGGTCGTCATGCGGTCTGCGCGTTCGGCGCTCAGCCAGTTTCGCGCCACGACGAATTGCGCCAGGGTCTCGGAGAGTTTGGCCACCAGCGCGGCACGGGTCGCTGCCGGCAGATCTTCCAGCACCAGCATCGCTTCGCGGATCGCAGCAAGATGGCCGTGACGCTCGACGATGCGGTCCCAGGAGAACGGCGCGAGCTCGGCGTAAGGATTTTCGATCAGCTCCAGCGCGGCTGCGGCGCAACCGACCTCGGCGATCGCGGCGCAGACCGAGGCCGGCAGCGCGATACGGCGGGCGACGGCGCATTGCACCTCGCTGTTACCGGTGGCAACGATGTCGACGAGATCGGCATCGATCAGGAGCGGAGAATGTTCGAGCACGGGCAGCGCCACGGTCGGCTGGTCCGCCGACAGCGCCCGCACAATGGCGGCCGGCGCATCGGTGCTGCGCGCAAAGGCCTCGGCCATCGCCTGCCGCACCAGCGGCGATGCATCGTCGAGCAGCATCAGCAGTGCGCCTTCGGCGGCGACGCGGTCGTCATGGGAAAGGTCTGAGATCAGCCAGGCCCGGGCCAATGCCCGCGTTGCCTCGGCCCGCTCGCCGGCGGGCGCCGTCCTGATCCAATTGATGAACTGCCGAACGATCATGGTCCTTCCGGCCTACGCAACCCGACGAAGCGGTGACGGCTTGTCACCTGCAACACAAAATAAACTACGACGCTTAACAAAGCGTTCACCATAACTGGCTGGTTTTATTGACGTTTTGTTAAGGGGCGGAAGTTGTTTCCGCCTTCATGTCCCGAACGCCGTGCAGCGCGCGAGCGCTGCGTCCGGGGCAAGAGATCAGCGTTAGCTGCTGAACGTGCCGCTGCGATCGCTGAAGAGATCGAGCGGCTGCGGCGGACGCACCTCTGGCGTTGCTGACGCGACCGAGATCGCTGTTGCGCCCGAGGTGAGCGAGGCATTGTTGCCCCACAATTTCTGCACGGTCGTCGAGACCGGCTGCGTGGCATCGCCAGGCTGATAGATCGAGCGAAACACCGGCGTGCTCGGCGCATTATCCGCGACCGTCGTCGACGATGTGGCGCTGATAGGCGTCACCGAGCGCGTATCCGGAAAGGTCTGGAGATAGGCGGCGTTGTTGATCACCGGCGCCGTCGCCTGCACACCGTTTGCGCTTACGACCTGTGTGGTTGACGGCGTGTCGCCGTACATTGCCATTGCGCTGCGGGTCGATTTCGCATTCGCGGCGCTGGCGTAGCGCGCGTCCAACACCGAATAGACCTCGGAGACGCTGCGTGCGCGGCCGTCCTTGGCGTAGAAGATCGAGCGGTTGGCGGAAGCGGCATTGGGAAACAACCGCGCGCCGACGGCCTGCGGATTGTCCTCGGCATTGGCGATCAGCTTGGCCGCACCGCCGACACCCATGAAATGCGCCATATAGAGCTCGCTGTCGGACGGCCTGCGGCCGAGCAGCCCGGTGAGCTTGAAACTGTTCGACTGCGTCAGCGCCGCCGCCATGCTGGATGCAGCCTCTGGATCGTCGCGCAGTTTCATGATCGACCGCTTCACCACGGGATCATCGACGGAGTAGCTGCCGGACGAGCTTTTGCTGATAGCGTCGGCGTAGCTGCCATAGCCGAGCTGGGCGCCCGCCTCCTTCACCGTGCCGAGCCAGGTCTGATCGATGAACTGGTAGAGCCCGTGCGCGGACGATGTGGTGGCACCTGCGGTCGGATTGAAATCCGATTCCATCTTGGCGGTGGTCAGCATGTATTCGAAGCTGACGCCGGTCAGGCTGGAGGCCTGCTTGATCGCGCCGGCAACACGCGCCCGCGACGGATCGGTACCGGCCGTCTGCGTGGCACTGGAATTGTCGACCGACATGATGGAGTGCCCGCCCCGCGCGGCGTTGAGCGGCGCCGGCAATTCGGACGCCCTGTCGTCTCACCGTGGGACAGGTATGGTTAATGCGGGGTTAAAATGCGGGTTTCTGTCATTCCGGGGCATCGCACAGCGATGAGCCCGGAATCCATTCAGCCGCACGTGATGCCTTGCGATCGATTCCGGCTCGCGCTACGCGCGCCCCGGAATGACGGAAGAACTACTTCTTGTAGACCGCGCTCGGATCGAACAGCCTGTCCGCATCGACCAAGACGAGCTTCGCAGCCCCGTCCTCGGCCTCGACCTTGCGATAGAAGCAGGACCGGCGGCCGGTGTGGCAGGCCGCGCCAATCTGCTCGACGCGAAGCCAGACCGCGTCCTGGTCGCAATCGGTGCGCATTTCGACCACACGCTGGGTCTGACCCGAGGTCTCACCTTTTCGCCATAAGGCATTGCGCGAACGGCTGAAGTACCAGGCTTCGCCGGTCGCAATGGTCTTGCGCAGCGCCTCGTCGTTCATGTGGGCGACCATCAGCACGTCGCCGCTGGCGACGTCCGTCGCCACGCAGGTCACGAGCCCGGCCGCGTCAAACCCGGGCTGAAAGCTCAGCCCTTCCTCGATGTCGTGCGAATGAGTGGACACCGCGTCCTCGCTATTCGTTGGCGAGGTCAGCGCTACGTGCCTCGCACCAGGGTCAGGAAACGGGCCTGCTCCGCCGGATTGTCGCGGAACATGCCGGTGAAACGGCTGGTGAACGTGGAAGCGCCATGCTTGGCGACGCCGCGCACCGACATACAGGTATGCTCGGCCTCGATCAGCACGGCAACGCCGCGGGGCTTAAGGACCTCGTCGATCGCCGCCGCGATCTGCGCCGTCAGGTGCTCCTGGGTCTGGAGCCGGCGGGCGAAGATGTCGGTCAGGCGCGCAAGCTTTGACAGGCCGACGACGCGCTCCACCGGCGTATAGGCGATGTGCGCCTTGCCGTAGAACGGCATCATGTGATGCTCGCACTGCGAGGTGAACTCGATGTCGCGCACCAGCACGAAATCGTCATAGCCGGCGGTCTCGCCAAACGTGCGGTCGAGCACCTCGGCCGGGCACTGATGATAGCCCTGATAGAGCTCGTCGAAGGCCTCGACCACGCGGCGCGGCGTGTCCAAAAGGCCCTCGCGCTCGGTGTTCTCGCCGATATAGGCCAGCAGCGTCTTGACCGCGCGCTCGGCCTCGGCGCGCGCAGGGCGCGGCTGGTCGGCGCGGACGGCAGCCGCGAGGAATTCGGCAGGATCGAGCTCAGCGGCGCGGCCCTCGGGCTGCTTGTCAGAGGGCTTGTTGGGGCGGATGGATTTAATCGTAGCGTCCATATCGACTCCGTTCGACGGCCTTGCGGCCGGAGTGTCACCGGCAGACGGAGCGGCAAGCCGCCGGACGCCTGAAGAGAACTGTTATGGCGAAAAAGGTCCTCGGCTCTAACGCCGGCCCCGTGGTTTTGGATCGGTGCCGCCGGACCGCCGGACTGTTTTTCCGCCAGTTCCGACCTTATATAGGACCGTGGACGGCGCCCGCCAAGGCCGTTCCCGCCCGGAAGTGCTGGACTCCATCACATGCTGAACGACATCTATAACAAGCGGATCATCGAGCTGGCCGGGAATATTCCGCGGCTCGGGCGGCTTGCGGACCCCGACGCGACCGCCACTGCCCACTCAAAACTGTGCGGCTCGACCGTGAAGGTCGACCTCAAGATGGACGGCGGCACCGTCACGGACTTCGCCCATGACGTGAAGGCCTGCGCACTTGGACAAGCCTCTTCATCCATCATGGCAAGTCACGTCGTCGGCTCGACTGCGAGCGAACTCCGTGAGTTGCGCGAAACCGTTCGCAAGATGCTGAAGGAGAACGGCGCTCCTCCTGAAGGCAAATGGGAAGAGATCAAGTTCCTCGAGCCGGTCCGCGACTACAAGGCGCGCCACGCCTCAACGCTCCTGACCTTCGATGCCGTGGTCGATGCCATCGGCCAGATCGAGGCCAAGGCCAAGCAGCCGGCTGCGGCGCAGGGCTAAACCATTGCCCGTGCTTCCGAGGGCGTCGCGAAGCGGCAATCAGATATCTTAAGGCTTACTTCTGCGATGCCGCGGCCGGCGCTGCCACGCCACCGGTCAGTGCTTCCGCCGTCTTGGTCGACCTGGCAGGCTGCTCCGGTTCCGTGCCGAACCGGTCCTGCCTCTTCGGGGTCAGATCAGCCATCGCCGGCGCCGAGACATCCACATGCGGCAGCACGTCGGCTAACAGGTCGGTCGTCACCAGATTGGTGAGCTTCAGCTCGCCGGCGTCCAGCTCGTGCAGATCTTCCCACGGCGGCACATTCAGCGCGAGCGACAGCAAATCGCCGGCACCGCCCATGTCGAAGGTATATTTGGCAAGCCGACCGATGTCGCGCTCCACGATCATCAGGTCCTGCGCGCTGTAGGTTGCAGCCCTCGCATCGTCGGCACGGTCGCCCATCCAGATCTGATGGACCCGGACATGCGCCGTCTCCGGCACGTAGCGCTTCTTGCCGGCTAGCAGCAGGAACACGCACATGGATTCACAATAGGCCTCTGGCGCGACCGCCGGACGGACGCCCTGCCCGCCGCGGTTCTGCACGCTCATGCCGACCGTGGTCAAAAGGCCGAGATTACGAAAGCGCCGGCCGAGCGTGATCGCGTCGTTGACGGACCCGCCGCTGGAGTCGAGCACGACGGTAGCGCCGCCGAGCTGGCGCCCGCGGGCAAACTCCTCAAAATCCTTTGGTGAGTCAGCGGTGATGATGCCGACCGCGCTGACCCAGCCGCGGCAGTTCGGATCGCAGGCGACCCAGTTGAACTTCATCGGCAGCTTGCGCTCTTCGAGCGCTCCGCCGGCTTGCGCTGTAGAGCTGACAGTGGCGATCGCGCTCGTCAGCGCGACGCAACAAGCCGCGGTTCCCACCAGCAACCAACCGCGAAAATCAAGCGACTTCAGGAGTCTCAAACTGGTTCCTTCCCCAAGCCCATTGGCGCGAATTATCCCCGCTTCGCGCTCGATGAGTCCATCATACAGACGTATGTTTCCACGAGAGTCACAAAAATGGTATCCGGGGGAATACAGATCGTCCATATGGACTTGCTGCACTGCTCCCTAAAAACATGCAAAATATGGCGCCCAAACAACAGTTTGCTGTTCCCTGCGCCGGAACCGCGCAACACCTCGCCCACGATCGCAGCAAAGCGCCCATGAAGTATTCAGCCTGCGAGCATTATTCCAATCCCGTCGAGGGTGCGCGCCGGCTCCCGCGCAGATTCGGCCGCGCGCTGATCTGGCTGTACCGGCACACGCTGTCGCCGCTGGTCGGTTACAATTGCCGTCACCTGCCGACCTGCTCCGTCTACAGCGACGAGGCGATTGAACGGTTCGGACTCTGGGCCGGCGGCTGGATGACGCTCGCGCGCCTGTTGCGCTGCAATCCCTTCGGCACCTCGGGCATCGACAACGTGCCTCTCACCACTCCGCGAGGCGCGCGCTGGTATCTGCCCTGGCGCTACGGCCGCTGGCGCGGCGTGAATGCTTCCTAACCTCGCTACCTCGCTGCATGGCTAGAGGGAACCGCAACTTCCCGCTCGCGTTGATGTGATGCTCCCGCGGGAGGAAACAACAATGCGCTGGAAAATCAGCCCACATTTTCACTTCAGGCTGGGTCCAAATCCCAAGATCAGTCCGAGGGGTCACGATCCCAGAACCATCGACATGCTCGCCATCATAGCGCTACTCGCGCTCGTGCTCGGCTCCGGCTGGTATCTGGCGACGAGCTTCACCACGCCGCCCGGCACGACGGCGTTCATCGTGCCCAGCCAGAGCGTGCACTGGTAGACTGGACTTTAGAGATCCAGCACCAGCCGGTCCGCGTCTGATCCGGCGACACAGATCATGAGATATCGTTCGCGTTCGTAGGGCGACAGGATCCGGTCGCGGTGCACGGGCTTACCCTCGAGCCAGCCGACCTTGCAGGCACCGCAGATGCCGCCACAGCAGGAGGTCGAGATATCGATGCCTCCTTCCTGCAAGGCAGCCAGCATGGTCTGGCCCGCACGAACCTCGATTTCGGTTCCCGTGCGCGCCAGTGACAGCGTGAAGGGCTTCGCGTCGGGATCGATGACCGGTGGCGGTGCAACGAAACGCTCGATATGAACATTGGCTGCGGGCCACGTGGCGGTTACCCGTTCGAAATCATCGATCATGCTTTCCGGCCCGCAGCACGCGACCAGCGTCGCCGCTCCGCGCTCCCCGACCAGCGACGCGAGATCCGGACGTCCTCCCCGGGACGTGCGATGCACGACGATGCGACCGTCATCGATCAATGGCGCGAGGTGAGACGCGAGCGGCACCTCCTCGCGCGCAATCAGATGCAGCGCGAAGTCCGCATCTCCTGTCCGCGCGAGGTGCCGCGCCATCGACAGGAACGGCGTTACGCCGATACCGCCCGCGATGAACACGTAGCGCGCGATGCGCGCGTCGGACGCCAGCCCGCCGCGCGGCAGCGAGACGCCGATGACGTCGCCGATCCCGACCTCCTCGTGAAGCGCGCGCGAACCGCCGCGCCCGTCCGCCTCGCGCTTCACCGCGATGACATAACGCGTGTTGTCCGCAGGCTCGTTGCACAGCGAATAGGTCCGGACGAGACCGTTCGGCAGATGCAGATCGATGTGCGCGCCGGGCTTGAACGGCGGCAGCTCCCAATGATCGGGATCGACCAGCGTAAACACCTTGATCCCCGCACCGCCATCCTCGATGCCGGCGACAACCGTCTTGATCGTCGTTATGGGCCGCGCGCTCATGCCGCGTTCCGCACGGTGTCGCCGACCCTGACGATGCCGCCTTGCAAGATCCTGCAATTGAGGCCCGAGCGGTTGATGAGCGGATCGAAGATCGCCTTGCCGGTGATCTCCTCGATATGCCGGCATGGAATCGACAACCGGGTTGCTTCCAACAGGGTCTCACCTAACCAGAAGCGGCGGCCGACGAGGTGGTTCAACGGGACGCCCTCGACCGTCACGTTGCGTCGATGCTCCTCAAGGCCGAGCTCGATTCCCGCGTCACGCTTGAGCGCGACCAACGTCTCGAGCTCGAACAGGGTGACCTGCCGGCCCTCTTCGGGCTTGTGCGAATAAAATCCTTCCTCGCGCCCGATCATGTAGCGGTCGCCCTCGATCCCTTTGCCGGCGACCAGGGCAAGCTCCTCCATCGCGCGCATCGGCAGGAACGCGCGCGGGGCGAGATGGAGGAAGCGGACCAAGCCAGTCCAGCCGAGGCGTGCTGTGCTATGCGCCGAGCCAGCGTCTATCTCATCGAGCATGACAGAATCCTTGTGGGAAGCGAAGGCGCGCCGCAAGAAGCGGCGCGCCGCGGGATCACGTCAATTCCTTGTTCGCCATCTCCGGCGCGAACGTGGTCGCAGTCGCTGTGATGGCCGCACAGCCGATCAGCAGCAGCGAAACCGGCCAGGTGGCACCGCCGCTCCAGGCCATCAGAGAGGCCGCAATCAGCGGCGTCAACCCGCCGCTCAAGGCCGCACCGACCTGAAACCCGAGCGAAGCCCCGCTGTAACGCAGGCGGGCGGAGAACAGTTCGGAGTACCAGGGCGCGCCGATGCCGAACATCACCATCTGGCCGAAGGTGATCGCGACCACGATGGTGCAAATGACGATGGTGGGATCGCGGGTATTGAGCAGCCAGAACAGCGGGAAGGCAAACAGCGCCGAGAACAGGCAGCTCGCATAGAACATCGTCTTGCGGCCGAGCAGGTCGGACAGCCAGCCGAACAGCGGAATGGCGAACAGCGCGACCAGCGATGCCGCGAAGGCGCCGTTCAGCACCACCGCGCGAGACAGGCCGAGATTGGCCGTGGCGTAGGACATCACGAACACGCCGCCGATGCTGGCATAGGCGATCTCGGAAATCTTCAAGCCAACCGCGGTAAAGAAGGGCCTGCGGTGATGCTTGAAGATCTCCACCACCGGCAGCTTCGCGACATCCTTCTTGGCCTGGACCTGACGAAAGGCGGACGTCTCCTCCATGTTGAGGCGGATGTAGAGACCGACGCCGACGAGGACGATCGAGATCAGGAACGGGATGCGCCAGCCATAGGTCATGAAGTCGCTTTCCGGCAGGCTCGCCACCAGCGCGAACATGCCGATCGCGGCGAGATTGCCGATGGGGTTGCCAACCTGCACCATGCTGCCGAGCAGGCCGCGGCGGTGCGTCGGGCAGTTCTCCACCACCATGAGCACGGCGCCGCCCCATTCACCGCCGAGGCCGATGCCCTGGAGGAATCGCAGGCCGATCAGGAGCAGTGGCGCGGCGATGCCGATCTGCTGATAGGTCGGAAGCAGACCGATCAGGAAGGTGCCGATGCCCATCACCATGATGGTGATCGCGAGCATCGCCTTGCGGCCGACCCGGTCGCCGTAGTGACCGAAGATCGCAGCGCCAAGCGGCCGCGCCAGGAATCCAACCGCGTAAGTGCCGAAGGCCGCGATCGTGGCGAGCGTGGGATTGCCGGCAGCGAAGAAGACCTTGTTGAAGACCAGCGCGGTCGCGGTGCCGTAGATGAGGAAGTCGTACCATTCGACCGCAGTGCCGATCACGCTCGACCACACGATACGTCGCAAGTTCGCCGTCTCGTCCGGCGCTACATTCAGGGCTACGTCGTCTGCTACGGTCATCGATCTCTCCAAAAAGTACCGGCGCCTGGGAAAAGCAGTTGGCTCTGTCCGTGGAGCCCATCGGCAGCCAGGAACGTCAAAAATCGATCATGTTTACTGATGGAAATCAATGACACCGAACGCGGCAAATGCCGCACAGAACGGCATAACGCGTGAATTGCACTATTTTTCAGCTGAATTCAGCGATATTCCAACCGATTTGCTCACAATATCCGCGACCCTGCTTGAAATTTCTGCGCAAAAGTTTTCCTTGGGAATACACCTGCCTGCGACCCGGAAAGGGAGCGTGCGCCGCCGGGCTGGCAGTCGGGCGGCATCTGTTGCAAAAGAGAGATCAGCAGTTCGGGAGACTCATGCGTGCTTGACGTCAGCAAAGCGGCAGCCGTTGGGGCCAACATTCGCCAGGCGCGGATAGCTAAGGGCCTGACGCTGGACCAGCTCGCCAAGCAGAGCGATCTCACGCGCGGCTACATCTCGCTGGTCGAGCGGAACCTGAAGATCCCTTCGCTCGCCGCCCTGCTGCGGATGGCCGCCGCGCTCGAGGTCAATGTCGCGAACTTCTTCGACCCCAACGCCGAGCCCGCGCCGCGCTACACCCTGTTCCGCCGTGAAGGCGGCAACGTGCCGCTGTTTCAGGACACTTTTGGCGTGGTCCCGCTGGCAACTGGCCGCACCCGCAAGATGATGGAACCGTTCCTGCTGAGCCCGCCGCACAAATCGGCGACGCGCGCCTCGCATGCGGGCGAGGAGTTGCTGTTCGTCATCAACGGCAAGATCGCGATCAAGCTCGATGGCGAAGAACTTGTCCTCGGCAAGGGCGATTGCCTGTATTTTTCAGGCGAGACACCGCACGAGGTCAGGAGCCTCGGCCGGCAGAAGGCAGAGGTCCTGGTCGTCGTGGCCCAGACCCCGGCGGCATAACGCCGGGGCTTAGCACCAGGCTTAACGGAACCAAAAGAAGCGCCCGGGCGGCGGCGGAATCGGTTCGGGCGGACGCGGCCGCTTCGGGCGCTGCGGTTTTGGCGTCGGTTCGGCCGACGAGGTGGTCTCCGCTCCCGGCGCGGTCTCGCTTCCCGGCACCCTCACCGACAGCAGCAAGTTCGACTCGTGCATGCGCCACCGATAGCCGACGCCGAAGTCGATCGGCTGCGCGCGCGTGAACAATTCCGCGTAACGCTCCTGATAGCGGCCGGGGAATTCGCTGATCGGTCCGAGATAGCGGCCGAACGGGAAGAACCGCCATTGCCGCGCATTGTAGTTCGCAAGCGGAACGCCGGAATCGTCCTGGAGGATGGTCGCGCTGTTGGCGAGCAGCCAGTCGCGAACGGTGGTGAAGTTGCCGGAGTGCAGCAGATAGGACGCGCTCTTGATCAGGCTGTTGCCGGGTCCCAGCGTCTCGCAGAACTTCAGGAAGCCCGCCGCGCGTGCGCCGGGATTGGAAAGATCGGTCGAGAAATAATACAACGTGCGCGCCTCGCCGTCGCTGCCGGCAAAGTTGATGCGGACGCCGCGGGTGACGTTCGGCCCCGGATTGTCGTTGCCAATGTGCATCCGGCCCTTGTCGTCGAGCGCGACCATCTCGACATTGCGGATGGTCTTGCCGGAGCGCGCGAGGAAGACATAGAGGATCGGCAAGGTGCCGTTGACCTGGTTGGCATGCAGGTCGACCTTCATTTGCTTGGTGATGAAGAAGGAGAAGCTCAGGATCGATCCCAGCGAGCGTTCGACATTGTAGAGCGCGGCGCCGGCCGAACCGCGCGGAAGCCTCGTCAGGTCGGGCACCGCACCGACCGGCTCAAGCGCGCCGAGCACATAGGTGCTGGCCTTGGAATAGAAGGCATTGGCGTAGAGAAAATCCGGGCCGCTGAACATGTAGAACATGGTCGGCTTGGGCGCAGCCAGATTGACCTCGGCCCAATTGCGAATTTTCGACAATTGCCGCTGCTCGAGCTGGGCAAAGGCGCCGTCGAAGAATTTTGCGTGGCGCTGCCAGCCCGGGTCCTTTGTCAGCGGCATCAGCGGCGAGTCCGCCGAAGGCTGCATGCCTGCGAGGAAGCGCGCGGTGTCGTCGAAGGTGACCTCGGCAGCACGTGCGGACGAGATGGCCGCAGCCAGCAGGGCAAGAGCGACGGCCGCAATTCTCAGGGATCGAAACATGTTTATTCGCGATGTGATGAAGTGGCAGCGGCGACTGGCCGCCTGCGGAAAACGGCATAAATCAACAGGCCCGAGAGCATGACGAGCATCCCCGCGAGCGACTGCACCGGCCGCTCGGTCAAAAGGTAGTACATCATGAACGCGGTCACGAGCAGGAAAATGAGAGGCGTGAACGGGTATCCCCAGGTGCGATAGGGCCGCGGCAGGTCGGGATCGGTGATGCGCAGCTTGATGACGCCGGCGACCGTGAAGAACGAGCAAAACAGCAGTGCGAACTGGATGAAGTCGAGCACCGCCTCGAAGCTGCGCGTGAACAGGAGCAGGTTCGAGACAGCAAGCTGGAACAGGACGGCATAGGCCGGCGCGCCGCTCACCGACCTCCGCGAGAACACGCGCAACGCCGGAATATCCTCCCCCATCGTCATCATCACCCGCGGCCCGATCCACATCATCGCGCTAATCGAGGAGATGAGGCCGAAGCAGATCATCGCGCCGACGATCCTGCCGCCGAGGCTGCCGAAGATGGCGCTGCCGGCGACGCTTGCGACGTCGAGCTGGCCGGCGAGCGCGCCAACCGGCGTGGAGTAGAGGAAGACCGCATTCAGCGCGACGTACAGAACCAGCACGATCAACGTACCCGCGAGCAGCGCGCGCGGCAGGTTCCGCTGCGGCATGTTCATCTCGCCGATGATATAGGTGGCGGCGTTCCACCCCGAGAATGAATACATCACGAAGACGAGCCCTATCGCGAAGGGCGCGCTGACGATGTGAGCAAGGTCGCCGGATTGCGGCGTGAAGGAGATCGGCTGCGGCACGCCGATAACGAAGCCGGCAACCAGGAAGGCAACGATCAGCACGACCTTCAAAATGGTCGAGATCAGCTGGAAGGTCGAGGAATGCCTGACGCCGGTCAGCTGCACGAGCGACACCAGCCACACGACGGCAATGGCGAGCGGAATCGGCGGCAGATCGGGGACGACCGATTTGGCATATTCGCCGAACGCCATCGCAGCGAGCGCAACCGGCGCAGCAAAGCCTACCGTCGCCGAGACCCAACCAGCGAGAAAGCCGAACGCGGGATGATAGGCACGGCCGAGGAAGTTGTATTCGCCGCTCGAGCGCGGAAACATCGCGCCGAGCTCGCTGTAGGAGAACACGCCGCACAGCGCCACGATGCCGCCGATCGTCCACAGCAACAGGATCGAGAAGCCCGAGGGGATATCCTTGACCTGGAAGCCAAGGCTCGTGAAGACGCCGACCCCGATCATGTCGGCCACGACGATGGCGGTTGCAACCAGAACGGAGACCCCCGACCCGCTCCCGGTCAGCCGGCCAGTCCAGGGCGCGGTTCGCGCATCTGATGCCGTCATCGGGGGTCCTTAACCTCAGGCGTCACGCCTCGTGGGACGCATGGTGCAGCTTGGTTCAGTCAATTCAAGCAGGGTTAACAAGGGTTAAATGAGGCGCGCCCGAATAGGTATCTGCCCACCTTCTATGCACGCTTTTGGGAATAAACCCGTAGTTGACGGCCGAAAACCCTCTTCCCCTCCCACAATCGCGACACGATTACGTGGTCCTTTTGAGCGTTCCGGATGTGGGGAAGTTTCTCCGGACACTTAACGTCACCTAAACGCCAGTCGGCTCAATTAGCCTAAACATTGCCGCTGGATCGGGGTCATGGGTGGATGGTCGGGGCCGTTCCTAACGTGAGAGCTGCCATTCGCGCCCATCGGACGACGTCCGGTGGGTGCGGTCGTGCGCTCCGGACCGGGCTGATCTCAGCCTTGGTGCCGTTGTCGCTGACGCTGGTTCAATGCGGCAAGGCGCCCAATCCGGCCGCACTCGCGGCGAACTCGCAGGCCAACGTTCAAATCGTCGCCAAGACCAATCCGCAAGTGGCAAGCGCTGATACGTTCGAGGATCGCTTCCCTGCCCCGCAGTTCAGGGAGCGCTTCCCCTCCGCGAGCGAGAGCTTCCTGCAACGGCAGATGTCGGACTTCTCGCCCAAGCGCGCCGTGCAGCAGCAGCCGGAGCAGGCGCCCTACAAGGTGGCCTCGCTCGAGCCGCAGGTCCCCTACCAGCGTCCGCCGCGTGAAGACCTGACGACGCTCGTCAGCATGAAATCCTCGGCCTTCCCGTATTTCGGCAACAACCCCGCCTCCGAGGCGCCCTTCCTCAACATCGCCAAGGGCGACCGCCGCGGCCACCGCAGCTATTCGGGGCGCGTCTACTGGCAGGACGAGACTTACAACGACAGCCGCGTGCTGATGCACGTTCCCGACCATTTCGACGTGCGCAAGCCAGGCGTGATCGTGGTGTTCTTCCACGGTAACGGCGCGACGCTGGAGCGGGACGTGCGCGACCGGCAGCTTGTGCCGCAGCAGATCACCGATTCCGGCGCCAACGCCATCCTGCTGGCGCCCCAGATGGCCGTCGATGCCGCCGATTCCAGTGCCGGCAAGTTCTGGCAGCCCGGCGGCTTCAAGCGCTTCATGGAGGAATCGGCCAACCACCTCGCCCGCGTCACCGGCGATCCCAACAGCGCGCGCGCTTTCGCCAACATGCCGATCGTGATCGTCGGCTATAGCGGCGGCTTCCTGCCGACCGCCTGGAGCCTCGAAGTCGGCGGCATCAGCGACCGCGTCCGCGGCGTCGTGCTGCTCGATGCCGTCTATGGCGAAATGGACAAGTTCGCCTCCTGGATCGAGAGCCACCGCTCCGGCTTCTTCGTCAGCTCTTACACCCACTACACCGCACGGCGCGACCGCGAGCTGATGAGTATGCTGCGGCAGAAGGGCATCGGCGTCTCTGAGGACATGGACGGACCGCTGCGTCCCGGCAGCGTGGTGTTCGTCGAAACCGGCGACGGTATCACCCATCGCGACTACGTGAACCGCGCGTGGACGCAATATCCGCTCAAGGACGTACTGGTGAAGATGTCGGCGACGCCATCGCTGGCGCTGACGCGTGTTGCGGCCACCAGTTCGTCCGCATCGAGCCGCTAGTTCGATATTGCGCGGCCGGCACGCTGCAAGTGCCGGGTGTGGCCTTCAGGGCCGTGCTGAGCCGGATCAGCGACTAACCGTCCGGCTCGAACCGCAGCCCTTAATCCTCAGTTCTTGGGCAGCTTCGGAATGCTCTCGGCAAAGCCGTTGAAGCAGGCCAGCCGTTCGTCCTCTTCCTTGAAGAAGCGGCAATCGGCAACGCCCTTGGCCTTCGCCGGCTTGGGCTTCGGCGTCGGTGGGATCACCCCGTCGTAGCAACTGAGCCGGTCCTTGGTGCCGTCATCGATGTCGAGGCAGGCCTGGAGCCGCACCGCGATCGATTGCGGCTTGCCCTTCGGCGCCGCAGCGGCCGGCTTGGCAGCCGCCTCTTTGGTACCCTTGGGCTTGACCTGCACCAGGGGCTTGTCCCCCACCATCGGCGGCTTGTCGGTTTGCGCGAACGCGGCGGCTGAATAGAGCACCGCGGCAACCGCCAGAATCATCCTCATTTCAGTCAACCCTCTTTGGTCCCCGAGCCTCGCCTTCTAGCGCCCTCCCGCGCCGTTTGCCAAGCGCCTTACGCACAGGAAAACGCTGGCTTCAGGCCGGAGCGGCGGCCGACCGCGGCCGGGTCAGCACGACGATGATCAGCGCCAGCACCACGAAACCGACCGCCACAAAGCCGAGCAGGTGCAGCAGTTCGCGGGCGAACAGCAGTCCGCCGATGGCAGAGCCGACAGCCTGGCCGATATAAAGGACGGACGTGTTGAGCGCGACAGTCGCCGATGCAAGCGGTGGTGCGGCCGCGACCAGCCGGACCTGCTGCATCGAATTGGTCGAGGCAAAGCCCAGTCCCCAGATCGCGACCGCGAACGCCATCAAGACGAGGGTGCCGGCGCTCAGCGCCCACCCCGTGATGCCCGCAAGCAACAGGCAGGTGAACAGCAGCGAGGTCCGGTAGGGGCCCCAGGTATCGACGATGCGGGTTGCGATGGCGACGCCGAGAAAGCCGCAGACGCCATAGATGCCGAACACCATGCCGATCGCATCCGGGCTCGCCTCGGTCAGCTTCTTGAGCAGCGGGCCCATAAAGGTGAACACCACGAACTGCCCGGACATTTGCAGCATCGTGACCGCGAGCAGGAGCAGAATCGTTCTGCTGCGGCCGACCTCGGCCCAGGTCTTCAAATCCACCGGCGTGCCCTTCAAGCCGCCAGGCAGACGCATCAGCAGCAACAGGAAACTGATGCAGCCGAGCGCGCCGATCCCACCATGAGCCGCACGCCAGCCATAGCGGCTGGCGATGAAGGTGATCAGCGGAAGACCGACGGCGGCGGCTAACGACCAGCCGAGAAAGATATAGGCAATCGTGCTGCCGCGCCGCTCCACCGGCACGATCAGCGCCGCCGTACCGGCAGCCTGCGGCGTATAGAGCGCACCAACGGCGAGCATCACCAGGCGGATGACGAGGAGGTTCGTGTAGTCGGGTGCAAATGCCGAGGCGAGATTGCCGACGGCGAGCACCGCCAGCGTCGTCGTGAGCAGCGTGCGCCGTTCGATGTGGCTGGTCAGCCAGGCCGTCAGCGGCGAGCCAAGGCACAGCGTGATCGCGCCGAACGTGATCAGAAGCCCGGCCGCGTGGATGCTGATCCCGAGCCCTGCAGATAATTCCGGCAGCATGCCCGCGGGCGCCAGAACCGAGCAGCCGGTGACGATATTGCCGAGCATCAGGGCGGTTGGCACGAAACGGCCGGCACTGGACTTTTTCATGCAAGTGCATGTAGCGGAGACCCGCGGCCGGTTAAAGGGCCCGCGCGAAATAGTTGGTGCACCGTCACGGCTTTTGCGCGCCACTTTCTTGGAATTGCCGGATTGCACAGGCCGAATCGCCTGATATATCGCTCGTTCCCGCTTACCTGCGCTCGTTCGCAGGAGTGAGCCTCAGGAGAAAAGCAATGACCGACCAGCCCAAGTCCGAGTCCGGCTTCCAATACAGCCTCAGCAATCTGAGACCCGTGACCCCTCCGGAAAAAATCACCCTCACCTTCCCCGATGGCGCCCGGCGCGAATACGCCAAGAGCACCACCGGCATGGAGATCGCCAAGGGCATCTCGCCGTCGCTGGCCAAGCGCACGGTAGCGATGGCGCTCGACGGCGAGCTCGCCGACCTCAACGATCCTATCGAGAACGACGCCAAGATCGAACTGGTCAACCGCGACGATCCGCGCGCGCTCGAATTGATCCGCCACGACTGCGCGCACGTGCTGGCGGAAGCCGTGCAATCGCTGTGGCCGGGCACCCAGGTCACCATCGGTCCGGTGATCGAGAACGGTTTCTACTACGACTTCTTCCGCAACGAGCCGTTCACGCCGGAAGACTTTGCCGCGATCGAGAAGAAGATGCGCGAGCTCATCGCGCGCGACAAGCCTTTTACGAAAGAGGTTTGGGATCGCGAAAAAACAAAACAGGTGTTCCGCGACAAGGGCGAGGCGTTCAAGGTCGAGCTGGTCGATGCCATTCCCGGCAACGAGCCGATCAAGATCTATTACCAGGGCGACTGGTTCGATCTGTGCCGCGGCCCGCACATGACCTCGACCGGCAAGGTTGGCAGCGCCTTCAAATTGATGAAGGTGGCCGGCGCCTATTGGCGCGGTGACAGCAACAACCCGATGCTGACCCGCATCTACGGCACCGCCTTTGCCAAGCAGGAGGACCTCGACGCTTACCTCAAGCAGATCGAGGAAGCCGAAAAGCGCGACCATCGCAAGCTCGGGCGCGAGCTCGACCTCTTCCACTTCCAGGAGGAAGGCCCGGGCGTCGTGTTCTGGCACCCGAAGGGCTGGACCGTCTTCCAGCAGCTCATCGCCTATATGCGCCGGCGCCTGACCGGCGACTACAACGAGGTCAACGCGCCGCAGATCCTCGACAAGTCCTTGTGGGAGACCTCCGGCCACTGGGGCTGGTATCGCGAGAACATGTTCGCGGCGCAGTCGGCCGGTGACGAGGCCGAGGACAAGCGCTGGTTCGCGCTGAAGCCGATGAACTGCCCCGGCCACGTGCAGATCTTCAAGCATGGCCTGAAGAGCTACCGCGACCTTCCGCTTCGCCTCGCCGAGTTCGGCGTGGTGCATCGCTACGAGCCCTCCGGCGCCATGCACGGCCTGATGCGCGTGCGCGGCTTCACCCAGGACGATGCGCATATCTTCTGCACCGAGGATCAGCTCGCCGAGGAATGCCTGAAGATCAACGATCTCATTCTGTCGACCTATGCTGACTTCGGCTTCACCGGCGATCTCACGGTGAAGCTCTCGACCCGGCCCGACAAGCGCGTCGGCACGGACGCGATGTGGGATCACGCCGAGCGCGTGATGGCGACGGTGCTGCGCGAGATCCAGTCGCAGAACAATCACATCAAGACCGAGATCAATCCGGGCGAAGGCGCGTTCTACGGGCCGAAGTTCGAATATGTGCTGCGCGACGCCATCGGCCGCGACTGGCAGTGCGGCACCACGCAGGTCGACTTCAACCTGCCGGAGCGGTTCGGCGCTTTCTACATCGATCATGACGGTGGCAAGAAGCCGCCGGTGATGGTGCATCGCGCGATTTGCGGCTCGATGGAGCGCTACATCGGCATCCTGATCGAGCACTATGCCGGCAACTTCCCGCTCTGGCTCTCGCCGGTGCAGGCGGTGGTCACGACCATCACCTCGGAAGGCGACGAGTATGCCAAGCAGGTCCTGGACGCCGCGCGGCGCGCGGGGCTTCGGGTCGAGATCGACCTGCGCAACGAGAAGATCAACTACAAGGTCCGCGAGCACTCGCTGGCCAAGATCCCGGCGCTGCTTGTGGTCGGCAAAAAGGAAGCCGAGACGCACTCGGTCTCCGTCCGCCGGCTCGGCAGCGACGGGCAGAAGGTGATGCCGACGGCCGAGGCGATCGCAGCCCTGGTCGAGGAGGCCACCCCGCCGGATGTCGCGCGGATGCGGGCGGCTGCGACGGCCTGATCAGCGATTAGGCGGCCCGATCCTGCCCGACTTTAATGAGGGACTCTGCGGGAATGCCGAGTCCCTCATGCAGCCGTCTAATCATGTTGAGCGTCAATTCACGCCGGCGGTTGAGCACTTCATGAACCCGATTTCGGCTGCCGATAAAAGGAATTAGGTCGCGCGGCTGCAAGCCGCTCTGCTCCATATGATATTTGATCGCTTCGACTGGATCCGGAAGATCCAGCCGGTAGCACTTTCGCTCCCACGCCTCCACCAGCGTGACAAGTACGTCAAGCCGATCCCCCTCAGGTGAATTGCGCCGGGCGTTCATCAGCGTCTCGATCTCTCTGAGTACGCGGCGATATTCACGGTTGGACTTGATTGGTGCGACTTCCATCATTGGCCCTCCAAATTGTTTGCGCGTCGATGGCGTCATATTGCCGGTGTGTTCCGACGAAGCGGATATAGACCACGCGGTATGGATAGTTGATCCAGACCACGACGCGATATTTATTGCCGGCGACATTGAAGACGACACGGCCATCCCTGAGGATGCCAGCGTTGCGGACGTCCCTTTTGACATCTGCGGGCTTCGCCCAATCAGCCTGCTTCACCTGCCGGAACCAGGCCATCAACGGCTCACGGGCATCGGAGACTTCGGCACCCCGATCAAGAAACGCCTTGATCGTGCTCAACGCTATGATCCTCATTCGAGACATCTTAACATAGTCCCAAATTGGGACCAACACTTTTCAACCTGTGCAGAAGCCGTCCTGATAATCCCTCTAAAATCCCTTCCAATTGCCTTCGGGCAACCCTATCTCGGGCGAGAAACAGCGACCAAGAGGAAGCCCCCGTGCCCGACGCCATCGAACTCCTGAAGACCCGCCGCTCGGTCAAGCCGCGCGAGATGACCGGGCCCGGTCCCTCGCCGGCTGAGATCGAGACCATTTTGACCATCGGCGCCCGCGTGCCCGACCATGGCAAGCTCGCGCCCTGGCGCTTCATCATCTTCGAGGGCGAGGGCCGGCAGCGCGCCGGCGAGGTGATCGCGAAGGTGTTTGCCCGGAAGAATCCGGGTGCGCCCGCGGCCGATGTCGAGACCGAGCGGAAACGCCTCACCGACGCGCCGCTGGTGATCGGCATCGTCAGCTTCACCAGGCCGCATCCGAAGGTGCCGGCCTTCGAGCAGGAATTGTCGGCGGGCGCCAGCGCCATGAACATCGTCACGGCCGCGACCGCCCTCGGCTACGGCGCCTGCTGGCTGACCGGTTGGTTCGCCTTCGATCGCGACGTACTGGACGGGCTTGGCCTGAAGCCGGATGAGAAGCTCGCAGGCTTTGTGCACATCGGCAAGCCGACCAAGCCGAGCGAGGATCGCCCGCGACCGGTCCTTTCTGAAATCGTGACCCGGTTTTAATCGAAGTCTTGTTGACGGCTCGAACGTCTTGCGGCTTTGTTCCCGGGCAGGGAGGAAGCCCGGATGAGACGGCGCGAATTTCTGGTCGGGGCCGCGCTGTTGGCCGGCACGATGGCACGAAGCCGGGCCGCCAACATCCCTCCGCCTGCGGCCAACGGGCTCGACCGCATCACCGCATTCTTTGACAACGAGATGACGAGCGGCCGGCTGCCCGGCGCCGTGATTCTGGTCCAGCAGCACGGCAAGCCGGTCTATCTGAAGACATTCGGCGTGCGCGACGTCAGGACCGGCCTTGCGATGACGCCGGACACGATCTTTGCCATCCACTCGATGACCAAGCCGATCACGTGCCTTGGCGCCATGATGCTGATCGATGAGGGCAAGCTCGCGCTCGCCGATCCCGTGTCGAAATACATCCCCCTCTTTGCCGATACCAAGGTGGGACTGGAGGTCACCAATCCCGACGGCACGCTGAAGGTGGATCTCGTGCCACCGCTCCGTCCCGTCAATATCGAGGATTTGCTGCGGCACACGTCGGGGATCAGCTACGATTACATCGGCGGCAAATGGGTCGAGCAGGCCTACAAGGCCGCGGATATTTTCGAAGGTCCTTTCAACAACAGGGAGTTCGCCGACCGGATCGCAAAACTGCCGCTGGCGCGGCAGCCGGGGACGCTGTGGCGCTATGGCCATTCCACCGACGTGCTCGGCAGCGTCATCGAGATCATTTCCGGGCAGACGCTCTACGAATTCCTGAAGCGACGCATCTTCGACCCGCTCGGCATGAACAGCACCAAATTCGTGCTGGCGATGGAAGACGAGCTTGCGCGGATGGCGCGGCCGCTGCCGAAAGACTACATCCTGCTCGCCGCCGAGCGCGAGCGCCTTGACCATCCTGAATGGCAGTCGGGTGGCGGCGGCCTGCTCTCGACCATCACCGATTATCAGCGCTTTTCGCAAATGCTGCTGAACGGCGGCGAGTTCGACGGCAAGCGCTACTTGAGCCTGGCCGCGTTCAAGGCCATGACCACCGATCACGTCGGGCCCGGCTCCGGTGTCGGGCGCGACTATTTCTATTTCCCGGGCGACGGCTTCGGCTATGGCTACGGCCTTGCCGTGCGCACCGACCCCGGCAACGCGAAACCGCCGCCGCCGGGCTCGATCGGCGAGTTGAAGTGGGACTCGGGCAGCGGCACCTATTTCGGCGTCGATCCCAAGCTCGACATGGTCTACCTCATGATGCAGCAGACCCAGAACGAGCGCAGCCGCATCACGCCCGCCTTCAAGGCGCTGGTCTACGACTGCTTCCCGCCCGAACTACGCCGCCCGTGACGCGCGCTGGCCGAAATCGGCGAGCAGTTTTGCGATTTCGGCAGCAGGCCGCGCCGCGCTGAACAGGAAACCCTGCACCTCGTTGCAGCCCTCGGCGCGCAGCCATTCGAGCTGATCCTCGGTCTCGACGCCTTCCGCAGTCGTGGTGATGTTGAGGCTGCGGCCGAGCCCCGAGATCGCGCGCACGATCGCGACGCAATCGGGCCCGTTGCGCCAAGTCCTTGACGAAGGAGCGGTCGATCTTGATCTTGTCGAAGGGGAAGCTTCTGAGATAGCTGAGGCTGGAATAACCGGTGCCGAAATCATCCATGGAAATGCTGACACCGAGCTCACGCAACTGATGCAATATTGCGAGATTGGCATCGGTCTCGGCCAGGAAGATCGACTCGGTGATCTCGAGCTCGAGCCGCTTCGGCGACAGGCCGGATTGCGCCAGCGCCGAGATCACGACCTGAACCAAATTGCGGCTGCGGAACTGCGCCGGCGACAGATTGACCGCGACCTTGACGTCGGCAGGCCATTTCACGGCTTCGGCGCACGCCTCGCGCAGCACCCACTCGCCGAGCTGGGAGATCAGGCCGATGTCCTCGGCAACCGGGATGAATTCCGCCGGCGAGATCATGCCCTTGTCGGGGTGCCGCCAGCGCAACAGCGATTCGAAGCCGGAGATGCGGTCGGATACGATCGACACCAGCGGCTGGTAGTGCAGCTCGAACTCGCCATTGGCGAAGGCGCGGCGCAGATCGAGCTCCATGTCGCGACGCTTCTGCGCCTGGAGGTCCATCTCCCGCTCGAAGAAATGATGCACACCGCCGCCGTCGGACTTCGCCCGGTACAGCGCCATGTCGGCGTTGCGCATCAATTCCTCCGACGTCGTGCCATCGCCCGGCGACAGCGCGATGCCGATGCTGGCGCCAATCACCATTTCCTGGCCATCGAGGTCATAGGGCGCCTTCAGCATGTCGATCAGCAACGTCGCACAGGCGCTGGCCTCGTTCGGTGAGACATCGGCCGCCAGGATCACGGCGAACTCGTCACCGCCAAGCCGTGCCGCGAGATTGGCGCCGCGGACCGCGGTGGTCAGACGTTCAGCAACCTGCTTCAACAAGCGGTCGCCCGTCGGATGCCCGAAGGAATCGTTGATGTTCTTGAACAGGTCGAGGTCGATGTAGAGCACGCCGACCCGCTTGCCGCCGGCCTGGTCGAGCGACTGCTTCAGCCGCTCCTGGAAATATTCGCGGTTCGGCAGGTCGGTCAGCCCGTCATGGTGAGCCATGTGGGCGATCCGCGCCTCGGCCTTGCGCCGCTCGGTGATGTCCACCACCGCGACCAGATAGCCGTCGCGATCGTCGAAGGCAACGCGGCGGCCGAAGGTGAGCACCTCGATCTCGCTGCCGTCGGCGCGCAGATGCCGCCAGTTGCGCGAGGAATGATAGGTGTCGCCGATGCGCTCAAGCGCCTCGGCGTGGCTGTCCCATTCGTCCTCGGGCCATATCTCCGGCAGTGTCATGCGCAGGAAGGCGGCGCGGCTGTAGCCGTAATGCTGGACGGCGGCGTCGTTGACGCTGAGGAATTCCTTGGTCTGTCCGTCGAACACCCACATCGGCATCGGGTTGTTGTCGAACAGCAGGCGGAACGAGGCGTCGCGCCGTTTCAGCGCGGTGACATCCGAGATCGTCAGCGAGACAACGTCGGCGAAGGCGGTGGCGCTCAACCGGAGATTCCGGCCCTCGCTTTCGATCTCGATCTGTTCGCCGCGACCGCCGGAGACGGCCTTGAGCAGAAACTTGATGATGTCGGGTGACGCGAGCAAATTGTCCCCCTCGCCGATCCGACGCCACAACAGGCCCGCGTTTGCGGCCTTCAGCAGCATGCCGGCGCTCTTGTTGTGATGCACGATTTGGAGATCGAACGGCTTGCCGCTGGCGTCACGCAGCGTCGCCAGCGAGACGACCGCGTCGTCAGTCGAGGAGAAGATCGCGTCCAGCAGATTGTATTGCGCACCGCGCTCGTTGATGTAGGCCCCGACCAGCGTGGCGCCCCAGCGCGAGGCGGTCGGCAGTGCCAGCAGATCGTAGGTCCTGACCATGCCGTCGCGCACGCAATGCGCACTCGCATGATGCGGTCGCCCGTTCTCGAGCGCGCTCGCCACCGCTTCCGACAGGGCCGTGGCGCAATCGGGCGAGAGCTCTGCGACCGGAATGTCCCAGCGCTCCTCGCCGAGCCATTTCTGCACGTAACGTCCGCTGCGCGACAATTCGAGCGCGCCGTCGCCCTTGAGCAGTGCGATGTGGTCGGCGAGCCGGCCGAGGCTGCCGAGCATCACGTCTTCGTAGCGCGGCAGCCGTTCGCCCGGCTTCAACGCGGCACGCCATTTGCGCTGAAGCACCGGTATGTCGTCGAACATTTCGCTAGCCGGTTTTCCCGGCATCTTCTTCGCGGCAGTCATTGCAGTCCCCAACGCACTTTCCCGCCGCATCCAATGCAACCCCGCTTAATGGCTTGTAAAAAGCGCGCAGGCGCGGGTTGCAATCGGCGATTATGACAGTTTTAAATCAGGTGTTGGTTAGTGCGCGTTAGAGACTATGACAGTTTTGTTTGGTGGGCTGTTGTGACCACAATGTCGCGCGGCTCTCGGCGTCGTCCCGGCGAAGGCGGGGAGATATCTCGCGCAACTGCATCAACACCGTCATTGCGAGCGCAGCGAAGCAATCCAGACTGCCACCGCGGAAAGACTCTGGATTGCTTCGCTGCGCTCGCAATGACGGCATGTGAGTGAGAGCGTCGCACTTGCGATTCGCATTTCCAATTGCGGACACACCTTCGCATCCTCGCGGCGCATTTCACCCGAGCTTTGCTTCGTCGCCTTACCCTCTCGAATGAAAGAGGGCGCAGGGAAGACCGGGAGCCGGCTGGCTCCCATGGCCCGCTATGCGCGAGGTAGGTTTGCGCTACAGTGCACAGCGGGAGAACCACAGGGCAGCCAGAACATCCCGGCCTTCCCTGCGCAGGGGAAAATTATGATGCGTATGGAGTTGTAGAGAGCTGCGTGGAGTATCTAAATTATTGATTTTACTAGAATTATCCCCGCATAATGCCATACGTATTCATCGGCATTCGCCGACATCATCGCGACACTTCGCGAGACACGGGGGGCAAATATCATGGCACGCAAGGTCAGCTTCAGCGCACTTGAAAGCCGCAGCGCCCGGCTGCGCCTGAAAATCCGCCGCAGGCCGTACAGCGGCCCATCGCTCGCGCGCGGCATCATGCTCTTGTACCGGCGCAACAAGACCAACGGCACCTGGGTGCTCAAGGCCAGCGACGGCCACGGCCACTACTGGACCAAAGCTTTCGGGTGCGCCGACGACTACGACGACAGCGACGGCAAGAACGTGCTGACGTTCTACCAGGCGCAGGACGCGGCGAAGAAGCTGGCGCGCGGCGAGGACGGCAGCGCCGACACCGCGCCGATCACGCTGGATGGCGCGCTTACGGCCTATGAACGCGATCTGACAGCGCGCAGCGCGAACCCGTACAATGCTCAATGGCCGCGCGTGCACCTGACGTCCGTGCTGCTCGCGAAACCGGTGGCGCTGCTTACCGCCGCCGAGTTGAAGAAATGGCGCGACGGCATGTTACCCACGATCGCGCCTGCCACAATCAACCGGCTCTGCCGCTGTCTCGCCGCCGCACTCAATCTGGCCGCGCAGCACGACGAGCGCATTCAGAATGCCCAAGCGTGGGAAATCGGACTCGGCGGTTTGCCGGATGCGATAGAAGCCCGCAACGTCGTTCTCTCGGACGATAAGGTGCGGGAATTCGTCAGCACCGCCTACGTTCACGAGCAGCAGTTGGGACTGTTGGTTGACACTTTGAGCATCACCGGCGCGCGGCCGAGCCAAGCCGTGCGGCTGCTCGTTGCCGATCTGCATGATCACCCGGTACGGCCCAAACTGATGATGCCGAAAAGCGCCAAGGGCGGCGGCCGCAACCGTGCGCAGAAGAAGCACGAACGCTACAGCGTGCCGATCACCGCGCAGTTGGCAATCGAGCTGAGGAAAGCCGCGAAAGGTCGCGCCAGCGATGCGCCGTTGCTGCTGCAGAGCGACGGCACGGCATGGGGCAATAATCCCGGTCAAAACTATCATCGCCAAGTTGATAAGATCGTCACCGCCATTGGGCTCGATCCGGCCGTGGTGCAAATCTACGCGTTGAGACATTCCAGCATCGTGCGGATGCTGCTGCAGAATATTCCCATTCGATTGGTCGCGAGCCTGCACAACACGAGCGTCGCGATGATCGAACGAAATTACTCGCGGTTCATCACCGAGTACAGCGACGACATCTCGCGCAAAGCGCTGCTGCAGCATGAGCCCCCGAGCCGCGATAACGTCTTGGCCCTGGCGAGCTGACTCGTCCGCGCCGCTTGCCGACAATATAGTAGCGCTGATACGCTGACGACCGGCTGGGACGCTCGCAACGTCCCAGGCCGGTCTACCTACCCGATGGACGCAACCCATGGGAAAGGCGAAGAAACCTATACCACGCCGCCAACGACGTGACTGCAATGTCGGTGACGCCAATGAAGCCGGCCGGGTACTGACCCGTACGCTGTCCCCTTCGGAGGCAGCGGAGATCGAGGCCGAGTGGGGAAGGCACAAGAAGGCGAGGAGTCTTCTTGATCGGGCGATTGCAATCCAGATGGGCCTGATACCGCCGCCATGGGCGGATGAATCTAAACCAACGACATCCGCCACCAAGCCGGAATCAGAACCGAATAAACTCGGCTGGCAGGAGCGCCTCGTTAAACCGATCTTGCGCGAGTTCTGGCCGTCAGACGGTAAGCCACCAGCAGACCTCTCCAACCAGGTCATCGTTAAGCAGGTCGGAGATGCCTACCAAAAGCGACACCGACGCTCGGTAGCGCGCAACACCATCCTTCGTGCCGCAGGTCGTCTCCTTCGCCAGTGAGCGCTGTCCATTCTGTCCATTTGTCCATGGACATCTGAACACGTGCGTTTTCTCCGCGCAGCTCCATGATCCCGTGTGCATTCGCAATGCACACGCATGGAGACACGTATATGGCCGCCCGTCCCGAAGTGACTGGCCGCAAGATGACGACCGCCGGATCGGAGTCGCGCAGTGTTGCGCATCAACCGCGCGCGCCGCCTCTTGAGGACGAAACAGATGCGTATTCGATTGAAGAATTCTGCCGGCGTCATCGCATCTCGGTCCAGCTATTCTACAAGTTCCGCCACGAGATGCCACCGACGTTCAAGATCGGCGCACGCCGGCTGATCACGCGCGAAGCCGCTGCCGCATGGCGCCGCGAGCGCGAAGCTGCCACCGCCTAAGACGAAGCCCCCGGACTCGACCCTGATGGGTCGATCCGGGGCTTTTTTGTTCCTCGCCGCCAATCAAAGGGAACATCGAGATGACCGAGAATATCGACGCCACCCCTTCAATCGTCAAGCCCGACATCGACACCACCTCCATTCTCGCGGACCATGCAGTCGCGATCCGCCGGCTTGCCAAGCGCGCTCAGGAAGACATCGTTGAAATCGGCCGACACCTTCACGAGGCGCGTGAGCTTCTTGAAGGTCAGTGGCTGGCCTGGCTCGACAGCGAGTTCGGCTGGAGCGACCAAACCGCTCGCCGCTTCATTCATGTCTTTGAACTCAGCCGCGACGGCAAATTCAACAATTTGTTGAATCTCGACCTGCCCATCAGCGTCCTTTACCTGCTGGCCGCGCCGAAGGCTGAAGCGGCCCGCAAGGAGCTCGCCACGCGCTACGCGGCCGGCGAGCAGCTCACGTTCTCCGATGTGAGGGACGTGCTCTCGCGCCAGAGGGCTCAGACCGAGGCCTCGGCCGCGGCGGACAGCGTCCACCACTACGATTGGCGTACTGGAAAGGACGATCATCCCCGGCGATCAGCCTCTTGATGATGGTGAAGAGGGTTTGGGCGATGACGGCGACGATGCTGTCGATGAAGATGATGAGCCCACCGCGGTTGAGCAAGCTACCGCCACCGCGACGCAGCCGTTGTCGAGGACCAGGACCGCGACCACGGCAGCGGCCGCGAGGTCGTTGAGGCGCTCGTTATTCAAAGTCTGGGAAGCCGGCGCGGCCGAGGAACGGAAGATCATCCGCGACCTCGCGCTGGACGAGTTCTTCGCCAGGGCCAGCGGTTCGGAGATCTTCGACCGTATCCCCGCCTACCGGCTTGATGATGAAGTCTGCCGGGATTTTCTCGACAAGCTCACGGTCGACGGAATGCGCACAAGGATGTCGGAGGCCTTCGGTCGTGAGCTTCGCGACCGCATCCCCAAGCCGAAATCCAACCCCACAAAGCGGAAGACACTGAACCTGTCAGCGAATCCCGCTCCCGGTTTCCGGCACTGAGCCGGAAAACGGCCCCACCGTTGGCGCGGCGGGACCGTCAATCGCAATGGCCGATTTAAGGAGATGCCTAATGGCCAGCAACACGTACCACCTCTTGAACTGCGGCGTCAATTTGGCGTCGATTCCAGTCACCGGAAACTTCCTGGCGCACAGCCAGCGCAGCCCGATCGGCCGCGCATTCATTGGGGCCGATCTCGTCACCGGTGCGCAGCAGCTGGTGAAGCCGACGGTCGTGCAGGCGGCATTCTTGGCAGGCACGAACCGCGCCTACGTGTACTGGGCGATCCGGCGCCAGCCCGAGCGCGCCGAGATCGAAGCCGGCGCCATTCCGCTTGTGCCGCCGAAGGCGAACGGCGCCAGCTCGCTGGTGCCTGCCGAAGTCCCCGACTTCCAGCTGGTCGATCTCGCGCGTCGCGTTGGCCCAGACCGGATGCTCGCCGCCGCGGTGGCGGCGGAAGCCGCGGAATAGATCAAACGTTCGGCGCTGCCGGCCCGGTCTTGATCGACCGGTAGCGCCGACTTTGCCCGAGCATTGCCGATGTCACTAAGCCTCTCATGCCAAAGCAAACAGCACCGCCATGCCGACCGTGGTCGCGATCTATACGAGACGCCCAGCATCGCGATCGAAGCGCTGCAGCGCGTCGAGCAGCTTCCGCAGTTCATCTGGGAGCCAGCTGCCGGTCGCGGCGCCATTGTGCGGGTGCTGCGGAGCGCTGGTCATTCGGTGATTGCTTCTGACATCAACAGCTACGATTACGCGCTGGATTTCGTGTGCGATTTCCTGACGGTTAAGCAGGCGCCGACCCGCATCCAGGCGATCGTCACGAATCCGCCCTATCGTCTCGCTGGTCAATTCGTGGCGCAAGCGCTGCGCCTTTGTCCCTTGGTCGCGATGCTGTGCCGCCTGGCTTTCTACGAAAGCCTACGACGCGCACCGATCCTTGATGCCGGCACGCTCGCCCGCGTTCACGTATTCCGGCGTCGCTTGCCGATGATGCATCGCGACGGCTGGAGTGGCCCCACGTGCTGCGTCGGCGATTCCCTTCGCATGGTTTGTCTGGGACCGAAATCACGCTGGCCCCACCACGATCGATCGCATCGGTTGAAAAGGAGTAGGCACATGTCGACCCCGACATTTAAAAATCATCCGGACAAGCCTCGCTTGCTGTCGGCCCGCATCGAAAATATGACCGTCTTCGTGCAGGAAGATGTGCGCTGCGCGGCGTGCGGTCCGGCGCCGGCGCCAAACACGTTGATCTGCAGCCGCAGCGAATTGCTCGCCGCGCTGGCGCGACTGCGCGCCGCCGCAACCGTCGCGACCCATCTAGCGGCCCTGCAGTGGGGCTATGACGACGCCGGGCAGCTCGATCTCTTTCTTGCGCGCCAGCCATCCGACGGCAGCGACAGGATCGACGCCGCAACGAAAGGCGCCGCGCAGGTCGCGGTGCCGGTCAGGCAGCTCGTCGACATGCTCAAGGAGTTCGGCTGCCAGCGGATCTCTATCGAGACCGCCGACAAGCAGCCGATCGTGCTGCGTGGCGACGACGAGAAGCTGGGGCTGATCGCCCCGACAGCATGGAGTTTCCCGCCGACGGAGGTTGCCGCTGCCGTTGCCTAGCCAGCACTCGAACCCAGCCATCCTCGAAGACGCAAGACAGGAGAGAAGCCAATGGACATGACCAAGTTTGCGGGCACGCAATTCATCAAGCTCGATGACGTCCGCGATGGACCGCTACTGGTGCGGATCGCATTCATCAAGGAAGGCAAGTACGACAGGCCTGACGTGATCTTTGAAACCGGCGAGATCCTGTCGCTGAACGCGACCAACACCCGGATTTTGGTGAAAGCCTATGGCGCCGACAGCGATGGCTGGATCGGCAAGGAAATCGAGCTGCAGCTGGGCCAGATCGAATTCCAGGGCGCGGTGCAGGACAGCGTGATCGTCCGGCCCGTCTCGCCGCCGATCCCGTCGCCGCAGCGGACTGCGGCAGCGAAAGCCGCCACGAAGAACGATCTGGATGACGAAATCCCGATGTGACTCACGCGCTGCCCCGGCGACCGCCAAAGCCGCCGGGGCAAAAAGCGGACAGCAGGAGGCTGTCCAAGAAACAAGAGAGACACCACCGAAGGGGTCGACCTTCAGATGACGCCGAAATATTCCAGCCCGCCTTCGGATGCAAGTCCGCCGCGCGAGGACGCGCGCCATCGCAGCGGCACCTCACTAATTCCAGGCGATGGCATGACCAATCTAAAAGCCGCTCTTCACTACGCCAGCTTTGGCTTGCCGGTTATGCCGGTGTGGCCGGTGCTGCCGTTCTCGCGCGGCTTCACGTGCAAATGCGGTAAAACTCTGCGCTGCGCCAGTCCAGGCAAACATCCGATACACTATTTGGCCCCTCGCGGCTTGAAGGACGCAACCGTTGATGAAGGGACGATCAAGGATTGGTGGGACTGCGAACCCGATGCCAATATCGCGCTTGCGACCGGCTCCGTCGTCGTGATCGATATCGACCCGCGGCACGGCGGCGACGCTTCGCTCGCGCAACTTGAATCCGATCATGGCAAGATTCCGCCGACTTGGCGCGTCGGCACCGGTGGTGGCGGCCTCCACATATTTTTCAAGGCGCCTACTGATATCGCGATCCGGAATTCCGCCGGCCTTCTCGGCGCCGGCATCGATGTAGCGGATGCGGTGGCTATGTCGTTGCGCCGCCGAGCAGGCACATCAGCGGGGGCCGGTACGCATGGCAGTCCCACCACTACCTCGCGCCGATGCCGGACTCGCTGATCGCTGCCTTGGCAGAGCCGCGCATCAAGCCAGGCCTGCCATCAGAAAGATTGCACACGTGGCGCGCGCTGGTTCGCAATGGGGTCTCGGAAGGTCGACGCAACGATTCCGTGACGCAACTCACGGGACTTCTTCTGCGGCGCGGTCTCGATCCGCTCCTCACCCTCGAATTCATGCTGGCTTGGAACCTCGCGCGGTGCCAGCCGCCCCTCGCGGCCTCGGAGATCGAAGCCGTTGTCAATTCGATCGCCGGTCGCGAAATGGCGCGGAGGCGACATGACCGATAGCCCGAACATCGACAATATCGTCAAGCTCGCGGAATACATCGACGGCTTGCCCACCGAGATTACCGAGGACAGCGCCGCCCAGTACTTCGTCGAGCTGCACGGCGACAGGCTGCGATTCTGCCATTCGCGCGGCGGGTGGTTCTACTGGAACGGCTCGTACTGGGAGATCAATCACACTAGGCTTGCGTTTCATTGGGCGCGCGAACTGGCCCGCGATCTCAGTGAGCACGAAAAATCAGGCAAGCGCTACAAGATCAACTCGACCGGCTTTGCGGCTGGCGTCGAGAAATTTGCGCGCTGCGATCCCAAGATCGCCGTCACCGTCGAGTATTGGGACCGCGACCCGTGGCTGCTCGGCACGCCCGGCGGCACCATCGATCTGCGCACCGGCAAATTGCGGCCCGCCTCACAGGACGACGGCATCAGCAAGACGACGCTGGTAACACCGGAAAATTGCGGCTGCCCGCGTTGGCTGGCATTTCTCAACGAGGCTACCGGCAGCGACCGAGAATTGATCCGCTTCCTGCAACAATGGTGCGGCTACGCGTTGACCGGTGTCACGCGCGAACATGCGCTGGTGTTTATCTATGGCCCCGGTGGTAACGGAAAGTCGGTCTTCCTTAACGTCATCACCTCGATCTTGAAGGACTACGCCGCCACGTCGGCGATGGAAACCTTCACGGTCTCGGCCGGCGACAAGCATTCGACCGATCTCGCGATGTTGTGCGACGCCCGGCTGGTGACGGCATCGGAAACCGAGGAAGGCCGCGCCTGGGCCGAGACGCGCATCAAGCAGCTAACCGGAGGAGATCCAATCACCGCCCGCTTCATGCGGCAGGACAACTTCACCTATCTGCCGCAGTTCAAGCTGATCGTGATCGGCAATCACAAACCGGTACTGAACAATGTCGACGAGGCGGCCAAGCGCCGATTCAATATCGTGCCGTTCATCCTCAAACCCGCAGCGCCGGATCGCGACCTCGAATCGAAGCTGATGCAGGAGGCGCCAGGCATCCTCAAGTTCATGATCGACGGCTGCCTCGACTGGCAGCAGCACGGCCTAATCCGCCCGGCGTCTGTGATCGAGGCGACGGCGGAATACTTCAGCGACCAAGACTGCTTCCAGCACTGGCTGCACGAGGAATGCGTGTGCGAGCCGGGCAACATGGATCGATCTGAGGCCAGCAGCGTCCTCTTTAAATCGTGGAGCAGCTACGCCAAGGCAGCCGGAACGAAGCCGGGCACGACCGCTACCTTCAAGGACAATCTGATCGCCGCCGGATTCCGGTTCTACCGGAGCAAGACGGCGCGAGAGTTCTTCGGGATCAGCATACGGACCAAGCCTGTCGCCGACGGGCACTACTCTTGAGCGGAGGGTGACGGCAGTGACGGACGTGACGCTTTTTCCGGTTTATCCGCTACGCGCGCGCGTAGCGCGCGGAAACGGAAAATGGCGTCACTGGCGTCACTGCCGTCACCACGCGATCAGCGTCGATCCACCGTAACAGGCGGCAAGGGCATTTCGGGAGCGATCCAGGATGGCCGAACAGGAGCGCATCGCCCGTGCACTTGAGCAGATCACTGCGCAGGTGCGTAAACTGCCGCTCTCAGAGGATTGGGTGGGAGCGTATACCACAGGCGACGCGGTAAACAGCGATACGGCCGCCTTCATTGCCGATGTCTCGTCGGCCACAATCCGGCGTCGCGCGGCCGAAGCAGCGGCATGCGCTAAGCCGCTCGGCATTTTGATCGCGGGTTCGATCTGGCTCATCAGCAAGCGGCGGCTGATCGATTGGATTCGGGACCACGAAGGCGAACACGCGGCGCTCTGCGCCATGACACGGGCGACGAAACTCGCTCAAATGACCGAGCCGCTGCAAGCTTCACCACGAAATGAGCGCGCGGCGCCAGAACCACCCTTCCAATTGTGCGACGGCGACATACCATCCCGCCATGGCACTACGGAAGACGACAACGGTTGAGAAGCTCGAAACCGCCCTCGCGGCATTACGTTCGCGGCATTCGACGCTCAACGAGCGAAAGGCGGAAGCCCAATCTGCGTTCGATCGAGCCAAAGCGGATCAGCAGAGATTCTTCCTCGATGCCGACATCAACGACATCGGCACGATCACGAGACTTGAAAACGCGCTTGGCGCGGCGACGCTACGGCTTTCAAGCCTCAGTGACGCATGCGCAGCGCTTGCAGCCCAGATCGTTGACGTGGAACAGAAGATTGCCACCGAGACCGAGCGCGAGGAGCGAGAGGCCGCGGCAAAGGAGATCACGGCTATGGCCAGCGCACTTCAGGGAGGGCTTGAGTCGCTGCTCCGAGAATTGCGCAGTCTCGGGGAAAGCTTTGTCGCGTTCGAGCACTTGACGGCCGAGACCTTTCGATTCGGTCATTTCCTTCGGAAAACAGCCGGGGAGATCGAGGTCGCGGCGGGCATCACGCCGCCTCTCCTGCGTGGCCTGGCGGGAGCCGTCGAGCGCGGCGAAGCCCAGATCCCGCGTCGACCGCGCCCGGCCGAAAAAACTGGCTAATGTGGTAGTAGGCGCTCGCACGCCGACGGGATGGGAGGCGGTCAAGTTGTGGCCCTGAGCGAACCATGCCATGCCGGCTATACGCGGCTGATCGGACGTCGGCCGCCGTCCAGTTGCACCGCCGGTTTTGACCCAATTGAGACATTGGTCATTTCAGTCGTGACACCGAATCGACGCTTGCACTGACCTAGCTGTCGTAAAGGACAGTGTGACTATCACACCCAGTGGTGAGAGGGACGAGGTGTCGAGCGCGCGCATCTATGCTGGCTTTCGCTGAGGGGCAGATACCGACCAACGTATGACCAGGCGGCCAGCAGTGGTTTGCAGCTAATAGTCCTGCAGAGCGGCGTAACGCCCGCCGGCCTTTCTCTTTTGAGGATGCGATGACGTTCAGCATTCATGCGAGGAAGGAGGACGGGAAAACGGTCGTTGCGAGCCACGTCAGTCCAATGCTGGCGGTTGCAAAAGCTCGCACCCAAGTTAGGGCCGGATGGCAGGTGCAGATCACCGACGAGTACGGCAAGATATTTCAGCCTAACAGGTTCGAGGAGCTACTCAGATTTGACCGAAAGCCCGTTTTGAGCTGCTGCGCTGCTTCGGCGTCGCGAGCCAATCGCTCCGCCTTTAACCGCTCGTGATTTGCATGGAACGCCTTTTGAGTGCGTTCATACTCGGCCATCGCTACCTTGACGTCCGCCTCCTTGAAGGCTCTTCGTGCCTCACGCTCGGCCGCGGTGGGCACCTTCCGCTCGTATGTGTAATCCCTCATTTCCTCCTCCTTTTGCGTTTGCTTACTACGCAATTTTTTGTCGGTGGGTCGAAAATCGCATCGGAGTTTCCCGGGAGCTCGAGGCCTAATTGCCCTTTTTTGTTTACGCTTAACTACGTCGGCGAGTGCAAATCGCCTTGAAGCCAGCGTCCAAGAGCCTTGGACTTCATTGGATCTTCATAGGCGGCCAGGGCTGTAACCAGGTGATTGCAGACAGCACATTCAAACGTATGCAAGTCGACGCCTGGGCGTGCTGGCTCGATGCGGGTAAGCATCATCTCGGCCTTGCACTTCGGACAGGCGGGGCGCCCAAATGCAACCGGCGGAATGGCGGACGACATGCGTTGAGATTGGGGCATATGATGCCTCCCCTCGAATAGGCGGGAGCGCAACACTCTCTGTCACCGGTGGATGCCCGTGATGCAGCGGTGATGGAGCTATATGGATCCCGATCGAACCAAATAGCTAGTTAATTCGTGTTCGGTTGCCGAACTAGTGGTTACCTAGCGATTCAAGGGTCAAAACAGGGCCAGCGCGCCATCCGCGGTGTGATCAGGGCGCTAAATACTTCAGATTGGGACGGAACGATTCACCTCGGCTGGTCTTGGTCCTCAGCAATCGGCGATCCTATCTCCGAAAGCCAAGCCACCGACCGGTCGACATTTTGTCCAATGCCCGGCGGGAGGTCTCAAACGGCCTCAGATGTGCGCGCACTGAGGCCGTTTTGCTTGTTCAATGACCCATCTGCGACATTGGGCAGCACTCAAGAAAGTGCACGATCTCACTTGATCGGCGGAATGGTTCGCCCAGGCGGCGATGTCCTGAGCCTACGCGCTTATGTTCAACTGCCGCAGCACGTCAGCGATGAGTTGCTTCACGTCCTGATGGCCACCGTTGTTGAAGGTGATGCGCGTGCCTTGTCCGTCGGGCAGTGGTGTGGCGGTCACGATCCTATCCGTGTTGATGACGATGGGCTGATCGTCCGGTTGCGTGAACTGCACGAATGCCATGAAGATCGATCCTGCCTGTTGGGCACGCGAGCCGCGAGCGGCGCCCCGAAACCTGCGACGCGCGGGCGTCAAGGTCAAGCCTGTGTACCGAAAACGTAAAGGCGAGGCGCTTCAAATGGCTTGCGGCGTTTGTACCCGCTCCACCCGATGCGCCGCCTCGCTTCCCGGTGAGGGCAGCACTCATCTACGCGGTTGCGGAATGACCGCTGTTGTGCCCAACCCGGACTCTTTCCGCCCTTCTCGTTGCGGCGGCTCCGTAGGGCGAAGCGGAAGTTGCCACACCGCGAGTTGAGACGCCCGGACCGAAAACAAAATCGGCGGCGCTTGTTGAGCCGCATCCATCTTGCGATTTCCCGCCCCGGTAAACCGGTTTACCGCGATTTACGCAAGCGGCTCGATCTCGGTTAGCCGGGCGCCGGCAAACGCACCAGCGGCCGTCTACACCCGAAGCCGTTCAATGTCCGAGTCGCTCAGCGCGAGTTGCCCCAGGTTCGATGGCCTCTCGCCGCAGGCGCCCCCACCATTCGCCCGCGCCCTAGCCTCGCGCTCCCGACCATAGGCCTCGCGGAGCAGCACCAGAAACTGCGCCCTTTCGGCTCTGGAAAGGGCCCGCCATGCCGACCATGCTTGGTCCAGATTGGTCATGCCTCGCCTATGCTGCGGATTCCGCAACATTAACCGCTGGATCAAAATCGGAAAAGGCGGAGCGCAGATATCCTGAAATGGCGCGGTCCCGCGTCCCCGCTTCAAGTTATCCGCCCCAAAGTACCTTAGCATTACAGTTGCCGTTTTGCTTTGAGATGCGCGCGCTGAGCGGCAGCCTGGTGAGCTCTGCGCCAGAATGACCATGCGATGACATGCGCGGGTTGGATCCGCTTTCGAGCAAGCCTGATGGCAATGCGGCGGATTTCCTGGATTGACCAACGGATCAGTGGCGGTGTGGTTATGCTTTGGCTTTTGCCGGGGGGCGGCGTTTGGTTTTTTTGGGCGGTGGCGGATTGGCGCGATGGCGGATCGCCGCCATCATGGCGAAGGCGAGCATCACCAGGGACACGTGGCGATGCCAGCCATGCCAGGACCTGCTCTCGTTGTGATCGAGCCCGAACTCGTTTTTCGCGGTTTCAAAGCTGTCCTCGATCGCCCATCGATGGCCTTCGACCGCGACCAGCGTTTCAATTGATGTTCCCGCTGGGCACCAGGTGGTGAAGAAGGCGAGATCGCCATCGGCGATATGGCGACGGATCAGCAGACCGCGCGTCCATAAACCATCATTTGCGCTGTTGAACTGCTCGACCTCGAGATCGGCCAGTTCGAGATAACACCAGTCATGCAGCCTCGGTCCTTTGGTTCCGGCTCCCGCCGACAAGCGCTTCCAGTCGGACGGGCGCCGCGTCCGGGCGATGTCTTCGGCCTTGCCGGCGACCGGCTGTCGCTTGCCCCAGGATCGGAAGACATGAGAGCTGCTGACCCCGAGCACATAGCCTTTGCCTGCCCGCCGTAGCTGCTGTTCGATATCGCCAACACCGTAGACCGTGTCACCGGCAACCCACTTGAATGGTACAGACGCGGCTATCGCACGTGCGATCATTCTCGTCGCAAGCTTTGGTTTGGTCGCAAAGCCGACATCGGCAGGCACATATGCGGCTTCCAGACGATCTGGATCGTCAGTCCATTCCTTCGGAAGATACAACGCGCGATCGATGAACGCATGACCATGACGCGAAACGTAGGTAGCGAAGACGCCGATCTGGCAGTTCGTAATCTTCCCTGCCGAACCAGTGTATTGCCGTGCCACTCCGCATGAGGCCTTGCCCTGCTTGAGAAAGCCGGTCTCGTCGATCACCAGCACCGCATCGTCATCCGCCAAGTGCTCGATGACATAGTCCCGGACGATGTCGCGCAGGGCATCAGCGTCCCAATCCCCGCGACCCAGGATCGCCTGCTGCCGCCATGGGCCGGGATCGCCAGCCGCCTCCGCGCGCATCCAACCGGTCTTGCGCTGCTCATCTCCGAGCAGACCTTCCAGGAACAGGCCTGCATTCGTCGCCACACGCTCTTGCGTGAACAACGGACGTATCCGCTGCTTGACCTCTCGAAGCGACGCCGCCCACAACGCAAGCGTCTCCTCAACCGACGCGGCCCGCGTCCACGACATTCGAATCATGGTTGCCCATGGATTCAGAAGCCCGCAAACAAAGCAACTGTAATGTTAGTGTCTGTCCGGGAACATCTTGAATCATCGGAATCATTTGTGATTCAAGGGTGGCGGTCCGATTCGAAGGGGCGCCCATGTGGACGAAGGAGAACCGCGGTCGTTACGACCGAAGCCGGCTACGCTATCCAAGCGATTTGACTGATGAGGAATGGGCGTTGGTGGAGCCGCTGATTGCGCCAGCCAAGCGAGGCGGCAACAAGCGCACGGTCGATGTGCGCGAGGTGATCAATGGCCTGATGTATGTGCTGAGCACCGGTTGCCAATGGCGAGCGATCCCGAAGGACCTGCCGCCACGCAGCACGGTGCACGACTATTTTGACTTGTGGGCTTGGAACGGCACGCTCGATCGCATCCATCACGCGCTCTATGTACAATGTCGAGAATTGGCTAACCGAGAACCCAGCCCGAGCGCCGCCATCATCGACAGTCAAAGCGTCAAGAGCGCGGAAAAAGGGGGGCGTGGATCGACCCGCATGGCTACGATGCGGGCAAGAAGATCAAGGGCAAGAAGCGCCACATCCTAGTCGATACTCAAGGCTTGCTGCTCCACGCCCTCGTGCATTCGGCGGACATCCAGGATCGTGACGGTGGGGTGCTGGTGATGGCCACGCTGTTTGGCCTGCATCCATTCCTGCTGAAGCTCTATGCTGACGGCGGCTATCAGGGGCCGATCTTTCAGTCCGCCGTTCGCAAAATCCTCCGGCAAATCGACGTCGAGATAGTCAAGCGCTCCGATACAGCAAAGAGTTTTGCGATCTTGCCCAAGCGATGGATCGTCGAACGCACCATCGCCTGGCTCAACCGCTGCCGCCGTTTGGCCAAGGATTGGGAGTGCCTCAACCGAAAGGCATTGGCGTTCTTGCGCCTCGCCTCAATCCGCCTCATGCTGCGAAAGCTCTGCCAAAAAACAGCATGATCCCGGACAGACTCTTAGCCAAAGGCAGGGCGCCAAAGGCGTAACGCTATTGCCCTTCTCAGTGGCGTTAGGGGATGGCGTCCTTCAAGCAAAACTGGAGCGATTTGAGACCGTCGCTGCCGATTGCGAACTGATTGCCAAGATATAATTCGCCGTTACGGTGAACGCCGACGCTGAAAGGCTCCGACAGCGCCGAGGCCTTAGGGTTAATTCGAAATTGCAATTGCCATTCGCATTTTAAGTTTTAGCGTATCGATAGTCGTGCGGATTTGGCCGACGCCCCATCAAACCCTCTGCCATGCATGCCGCGCGATGAGGGACCGCCGCTCTGCCCCGGGGCGACGGCCCCGCCGAAATAAGCAATGTGCGATGGAACCGGCGCCGTGCCGGCAGTTGCTGAATGAGCCGTCCGGTGATCGCCCGGGCGGCTGTTCTAGCACCGTGATCGGATCGAAGAACCGTTGATCCCACGACATAGCTCACGCCCCCATTTATGCGAACAGGTCCGGCTCCGGTGCGACGCGAACCATGTCTGAGATTCCCCGCTAACCGGACATGTGGCGGACATGTCAAAATCGACGAATTTGGCCCTCAACGGACATTAGGTGGGGAATCCCTGGTCAAGCGCATTGGGCCGCTCGCCAGCCTGATCGGGGCGGAAGGACCAGCTATTCCTCTCGGGCGAAGCGGCTATGATTTCAGCACCGTCTCCGCCGGCTTCATTGGGCCGCGCCGCGGAAACGGCTCACATGGCATCGCCCGATTCACCTACTGCATCATCCCGCGCAACCAAAACGCGAGATCGAGCTGTATTCATCGCGAAGATCTCCTCGACCACGAGGCACAGGGTATCGTGGCATTCGCACGCCGCCGCCGCGAGCTGCGATCGGTCGATCTCGATCTGGCCTCGTCGATCAGATCTGATCGCTCCGGACGCGCGCAGATTGCGCATCAGGAGCGTCACCGTCGTTCGTCGCACACCGAGCATTTGCGACAGCGCCTCATGGGTGAGCGGGAGGACGTCGTGGTCGACGCGGTCGCGAAGATGGAGCAGCCAGCGCGCCATGCGAGCCTGGACCGGATGCAGCGCATTGCAGGCCGTGCCGAACTGAAACTGAATCAGCATCGCCCTCATGTGCATCTGGATCGCGTGCCGGATCGCGGGGCTCCGGTTGAACGCGGCTTGAAATCGCGATGCGGGGATCCGCGAGGCGGTGCCCGCCGCACGAACGATGGCGGTACTGGCCGAAGGTGACGGCCCTAGCACGGAAAGAACCCCTACTGCTCCCTCGCGCCCGACTGCGGCGGTGGCAACTGTCTGCCCGTTCGCCATGTCGATCATCAGCGAGATGGCGCCGCTGTGAGGGAAGAACACATGCTCGATCTGTTCGCCCGCTTGCGAGAGGACCGCGTCCTGATCGAGCCCGACCATCTCTAAGCCGGACACCAGCAGACCGAAATCTGCTGGCGGCAGCGCTGCCAGAATGCGGTTACCCTTCACTGTAGGTGACCAGTTGTGAGGAATCTGCCGCCAACGGCGGCCTCAACATTTTCTTAAAATCTGCTTTCTCTAGGCGCACCAGGATCCAATTCACTTGCAGACGCATTCTCTCTTAACAATCAGACTCCTAACGCTCGCGACTGCGAGGCATCACTGGTTATCCTTTGCGTTGCCTTAAAAACGCAAGCTAGCGTCGCGCAGAACTGGAATGCGGCAAATGCATTTATGACTGTCATTAGTTTGTCTTATTGACGCGCCGCAATTGAATGAAGCCATTCGATGGATCAAAACAACACTTACCCTTGATCTGACGATCGGCAGCAAGGACAGTCCCGGCGAGCGCTTTGCCGCCTCAATGTATTTGCTGGATTGATCCACGACGCCTATATCGCGCCTGATGGGGACAGTGGACCGCGCCCGTCGCCTTCTTCACGCGACTTGCTTCGTCCACACATGTGGCCCGTTCGAGACATGCCGGTCCGATCTGACCATGTCCGCTTACCCGGTTAGACCGGAAGTCATCGCCTCAGGGGTAAACCGACGCGATTGACCCAACTCGGACATTCGAGGCCCCTCGGCGAGCGGCAGAACTACGCAACGCCCTGCTTAGCTGCTTCGATTGCGGTTGGTCGGCAGTACCGTGATTGAGGCCAGATAGAAGTCCAGCATTGCCCTTAGCGATGATGGTTCGCGACGCAGCCGGCTGCGGAGGGCAGCCCCCTCCCAGCAGTCGACCAGAAGGTCGGCCATGGCACGGACATCAGAGGCCTGCGCGATCAAGCCTGCCTGCCGTGCTTCGTCAAGACAGTTCGAAAGACGCTCGGCGATTGAGGAGAGACATCGCTCTACGAGCTTTCTGAAATTCTCGTTGACGCCAGAGAGTTCTTGGCCGAGGCCGCCCATCAGGCAGCCCATATAGCCCTCTTCACGGTACTTCTGTTGCACGATACTGAAAAAAGCACGGATGCGCTCCAGCGGTGGCAGGTGCGGGTCTTCCAGACATTGATCAAGCACGGTATGGACCTCAGCGATGTAAGTCTCGATCACCTGGAGGGCGAAATCCTCCTTGTCCCTGAAGTGGTGGTAGAACGAGCCCTTGGGCGTCGCAGTCTCGTCGAGCACTGCTTGAATACCGAGGGCGTTGTAGCCATGCTCGAGTAGCATCCGGAGCCCGGCGCCAATCAGGCGCTCCTTGGTCGAATGCATCAGAACACACGCACGACCGCGTCGCATCGACGCGGTCGGACCGTGATCAGAAGCGATCTGTGTTCAACCATGCACTTTCCGGATCATGTGATCGATGACGTGGGTATGCGCATGCTGAGGGCTGAACATAACGATCTCGGCGTCATCGTCCACTCTCACATTGTGTCCCGGGGGCCAATAGAACAGGTCATTCGCGGCCACGCTCTCTTGTTGGCCCGCGCCATCGGTCGTAGTGAGGCGGCCTTTCAAAACAAATCCCCAATGCGGGCATTGGCAGAGATCGCCATCCAGTCCTTGAAACAGCGGTGTCGTATCGACCCCCGCCGACAGAGTAAAGTACTCGCCGCTGATTTGGTCGTAGCCGCTGGCATTCCCGAAATTCGTTCTTTGGCGGATCACGGCACCCGGAATCTGTAACTTCACATCGATGTCATCTTTCGCAACGCGCATGGTTATCTCCTCCTAGACCGGTTGGTCTAGTGGAAGCTATCGCGCTCCTGGCACGGCGTCAAAGGGGACAGCATAAGTCCTGCCGCGCTTATTGCCGCAGGTACACCGGGGTCCGAAACCAAATCGGACATCTCAGGGATGATGCTGAGTCCTATGGCACTTTTCGGACTTCGCTCGATGTCCGCGCTGCGTCTGCAATGCGAAGCAAAGCGGACATAGCTATGGTTGATCGGAACAGCCAACAGGCGATCCGCCCGTTCTTCTGCAAACGCGGTAGCGCCAAGGTTCCTGGAAGCTACCGCTCCAAATTCCAAGGTTCGCGGACTTCGCCACCGATTGCGTGCCGCATAATATCCTTGGTCACGCGCCTGATCTCACTGACCCATCTCGCGGCGGCCCGGAGCTTCCGATACTTCAATCTCGCTGTGGTCGTGGATGTGCTCTGCGACCTGACCGAGATCGCGCATGTTGAACCATTGCCCGCAGGCCGGGCATCATTTCATGCGGTGGTCGGCCTCGGTCCTAGCGACGCCGTTGACGTCCCGACCCGGTTTCGTCATCTGCAACGCCTACGACCTCGTACTCAAAGACGACGCCTTCGGGATCGTTCACCACGAACCACTCATCGGCAAGGTCCGAATTTGCAAACACCTTGAGATGGTCACGGTCGCCAACCTGTTTCTTTGTATCGACGTAAATCCAGACCGTTTTCATCGATCTCGCGCCAGCTTGCGGCGTCCCCAGTGGGGTTCCTTGCGAGATGGGTTAAACTCGCGAACGTGACGCCGGTTCAATGCTTTCATGACGCCGATCCGGGCAAACATCTTGGCCCGTCATGTTCCGCTACCAGCAACAGCGCTTCCATCGCGGCCTGCCATTCCTCGCGTTGTGTTCTGCACGCGGCAGCTTAGTAATGTATACTGCCGCATCGCGCAGCGTGAGCAGCGGCTTCCGGCCCGGCACCGTTATCGGATCGGAAAACCGCTGATCCCAAGACACACGCGCTCACCCGCTGGAACTAGATGGAGGTGGTCATGAGCCGGAGCACGGATTGCCGCGAATTAGAGCACCAGAGCTTAGCGAGGATGAGAACGAGTGAATTGGCGGGCCGCTCCGGGCCGCGTCAGTGGTCGCGCTCCGCAAAATTCAGGAGCAACCTATGTCCGAGAGAAGAGAACTGTATCGCAGTCCGAATGGAGATGCATGGTTCCTTGGGCGCGAACCGACCAGCGGAAATGCGTTCATCATTCATCAGCCAAATGCGCCTTCTGGTGGTCGACTGTCGCACATTGAGCTAGGTGAGTTCTTGCGGAGCGACGTGAGAGGACCTGAGCACCAAGCGCTATTGCGTTTGATCGGTACGCTGGTCGAGGTGCCGCCATATGCCTAGAGGTCCGGGCTGCTTCCTCGGCATCGGCGTAGGGCCGGTCGGCTTTGAATTTCATGCGGCAAGCCTATCTTCCTTATCCGCACCGCGCATGACGATCTTGAGCATGTCGTCGGGCAAGGGCCGTTGCAGCGCCTTAGCTTCATCCCAAGGCGCGCGCATCCATACATCGCGCTCCCCGTCCGTCGTCAAGATCACCGGCATGGCCTTGGGATGGATCGGTCGACCACGGCGTTCGCTTCGATGGTCAGGAAGCCGTAGACGACCGGGCTCGTCCCGGGAGAGGCTTATTTTGGAGGCTGCGGCGGTTTGGGGATCGCCGTCAGCCGAGCAGGTCGCCACGGTGCGCGCGTACTGATCCAACGAGACCGGGATGCAGTATGAAGGTGGCGAGATTATTCGCGGCTTTGCCCGAGGTTGTGCGGGGAGCGGCGTTTCAGTACAAGTCAGCGCCTTCGTCAGCCGAGGTGATCTCGCCACATTGGGGACACCGAAAAATACGAACCGTCTTACCCGTGCGTGTATCCAGTAACCTGGTGAGCAAGTGGGGTTGGCGGTTGCACCGAGGGCAGCGACGATCTTCCTGCTCCTGCTGAGGTGGGAGCTTATCGCCATTCGAAGAATTCATCGTCCGCTCCACCGCAGACGAAACCAACCCGTCACCGCTAGACATATTAAATGACAGAACGAACGCTGGTTCCCAACAAATTGGGGACACCCGCGCGGTTTCAGGATCGGCGAAGGGGCGCGCCCGGGGCCTGTTCGAACGTCGCCGTCGTCCCGGGGGTGCACTCGCCAGGTTCCGATCCCGGATAGAAGCCGGCAGCGCCAGCACCACGGATCGGAGCCGTCCGGATTGCCGCATCTATCGCGATCTCGCCAGCGCGGACATCGCCGCAAAAGACCTGCCAAGCTTCCTGGCTGGCATTGAGATCACGGCGGCGGGTCAACTCGCGCATGCGCGCATCAAAGCGCACGACGGGTCGGTCGGCAAATGATGCTGTCGGTTGTGGCGGGAAAGGCGCCGACCTACTGCCGATCGCGGGCGTTGAAAACCGACCGGCAGGCGGATGTTGCCCTCGATCCATTCCGAAAATTGCAGGCGGCGGGATCAGCGAGCGCAGCGCGTTGCGGCGGATGACGGCGACCGTGGTCATGCTACGATTATGTGGTCACCTTGGCCGAAAGTCCGCCTTGCCCCCGATAGCGGCCGCGCGCTCCACTCACGCCTCGAAAACCAAGCGAGTTCCGGTGTACGAGCGTAAGAGCTTCGTCGGCACTACAGCGCGCGCGATTTCGTAAAAAGGTTCGCCCGTACAATGCAGCGGAACTACATAAGTCGGATCAAGTTCCTGGAGTGCCTTGACAGTGTCTCGTACGTATTCCTCTTGGTACGGCGCGAGATGAAAACCCCCGATCACCGCATGAATTTTTTCCACACCGGAGGCGGCTTGAGCCTGTCTGATCGCGTTGACCACCCCGCGATGGCTGCATGAAGTTAGAACGACAAGCCCGCGTCCTTTCAGATTGAATGCCGTCGCGATCTCGTGCTGAAATTGATCCGGGACAACGGGCGCACTGCGTTCCGCCTCGCTGAGGCGCTCGGGATAACATCCGACGCCTCGGTCGAAACCAATGGTCATTGCGCTCGGCGACAGCACCTTCTCGAAGCTCCTCTGGTTAATCTGCCCCGTGGTCACGGCGTGATCGGCAACCAAGGCAGGTCTCTCAGTGGAGGTTACGGCGACGTCGACTTCCTCGAGTGCTTTGCGATCGATGACGCCGAAGTTGCCCCGCACCGGGGGCGCAGTCCACTCGCGCGCGCAGAAGCATCCTTCGCCGCCGACAAACAACGGCAGTTTGGGCTTTAGCTTGCCACGGTGCGCCTGCAAGAAACCGACGAGGCCGCCAAAGTGGTCCTGGTGCCCGTGGCTCAGCACAAGTGCGTCGATAGTCGCGGGATCAATTCCAAGCAGACTTGTGTTGTTGAGAAGTGCTTCCGGCGTGAAACCGAAATCAATGAGGATATTGCGCGTCTCGTTACCGCGCTGCGACTGGACCTGCATCGCAAGGCCGAATTCACTTATTAACGTTCTGCCCGGCGGCTTGTCGCTGAGACCCCAGCCGAAGTGTTGGACATCAAGATTGGACAGCTTCCTGCTCGGGGAGACAGCAAACTGATAGCTGTCGATCACTATCCGGACGGCAATCCGGTCAAGCTCAGGCACCGATCCAGTGACGGCTTGGGCTCTAGCCGGTTTGGAGCCGGCAAGGAGCGTGGCAAGTATCACACTCAGGATACTGGCGCCGCCGCCGCAGACAAATTCTCGACGCCCAACCTCATCGCAGAAAAACTGCCGCCGAGAAGGGCCTGCATGATATGGCGCGTGTGAAGTATACTCGACAGCCATTGCTACCTCCTATTCCTGCCAACAACGTGGGCCACAAACAGAAGGCGCGGGACCGCTCGGACGTATCTTCGTTCCGCAGGGTCGGGCGTCCTAGATAGATACAATTCTACCAACTTGCTGTTACGTCAAGTAATCCCGCCATGAGCTTTGACCTGTCGCATGGCGGCAGGTCCGCGTTGGGACAGACCCGGTAAGCCTCAGAGGGAGCAAAACACTTCTGTTTTGCCCCTGAGAGCCGACGTCACGCATGATGGTCGTCAGTACCGATCTTGGTGAGCGCCCCTCTGATCTCGGCATCGATCTCGGCAACATCATGTTGCTCAGATGTGGCAGCCGCACCGCGCCGCGCGGGCGGCCCGCCCATGCCGACGTAAGCGCCATTGATAGCTACGCAACGCTTCAAGCCGAGATGGTCTTCACAAGTTAAGCTCCAGCTCTCTGAGCTGCTCGATCAGCGACTCTACGATGTCTTCGTAGTCCGATGGCGTGAGGGAATGCACGCCGCCCAACGTCAGCTGGTTTTGGAGAATCATCGCCATCATGGCTTTGACGCTCATGCGCCCTCGTCCGAAAAACATTTGGATCGTCATAAAATCAATCTGAAGTAGATGCCAAAGATCGAAGACAGGCAACGGCAATGCCTACTCTTAGGGCTCCGTAGAATTACGGGACGGCGCTCGCCCATTGCGTTGCCGGAGCGACCGCGACGCGACGCCGTTTGCTCTAGTGCCCCTAATTCCCCTCTGCGGGTGTCTCGTCCCGGCACGATGAACCTTGGCACGACGCGTGCAGACATACAGGTATCGGGATTTTACAATCTCCCTCCCGGGGCTGGTATCCGCCGCCTGCGCTTCATTTAAGCGGGCGGCGCTTTTGCTTCTGAGAAGCGCACCGACCACCTGTCCTAGCCGCCCCGGCGAGTCATGACGTGCTTCACTTGCCTAGCTGCTTGCGCTGAATGAATTCTGCGCGCCTTGAGTCCGAGGCCGGATAGGCCAACGGGTCATAAGCAACGTGAAGCTCATGCTGCATTCGAAGGGGTGGCTGCGCTGAGCGTGGCGGCACCGTGGCAACCAGCTGAGAGAGCTTGCGGCTGCGCAGTGAGCCTTTCAGAGTTAATTTTTTGGCGATTGCCATTACGGTTTGACGATGTGCGAACAACGTTTCGTCGATCTCTGCCAGCAGTGTTTCCCAGGTGGGGCCGTAGAGTTCGTCGCAGGCTTCCCTGTCACCACCGGTCTGCGCCATAATCGCCGGCATGATCATCAGCAGCGCATAGGTCAGTTCGTCGAGCCCCGCGCGCAGGCAGAATTTATCACCAAGAAACAATAGTTCACCGCGTCGGCCGGCCAGTATGATGCGCAGGTGAGCTAGAAATTCCGGCGAGCCGACATCGTGGCGCATAGTTGCTTCTGGCCAGTCGATATGGAAGTCGCCAAGCCAGTTACCGTCGCTTTGAAAAACGCGCGCGTCCTTCGGTGCGTACCCCTCACGCGCGACGACGACACAGTGCGACGCCTCATGAATGGCAGCCGAGTGCTGATTAAACTCATCTGGCTGCCATCGCTGCAAATCATTTGCTTCCTGACAGAGTTCATTGAGCAAGCCGCGATAGCTTTTCTCTAAACCATCCGGGACGTTCAGATACTCGTTGACCTTCACCATCGCTCTGATGTTTCCCCCGCCGGAGTTGCATCGGCCCTTGCCGAATTCCGCGACTGTTTCGACCATAGCTGGCACAACTGCACAGGTGCTGTCGGCCATCGCCCGCTACGATCCCGCCCATGGGCAGTGAACCGGTCTTCCGTATCACAGTCGTTGTGCTCGGCTTGCTGCCGGTGGCGCTGCTCGCCTTCGCACTCTTTAAGATGTGATCCCGACATTCATTGATCGCGAAGGGCACGGCTGCGGTCGAACGCCTGTCTTCTAGTCCAAGGGAGGCGCGTCAATGATCCACCGTCAGCTCTGGATTTACCAAGCGCTGGTCTGGGCGTCTGCCGCCCTTGGCAGTGTGGTGATTGCATCCAAGATGTTGTGAAGCCGAATTTGCAACCCTCCGGAACAAGGCGCAGGAAATCACATTATGGCGCAATAGAGCATCAGTTCTTCGGTGAATTTCGCTTCGTGAAGTTTATCACGATCCAGACCCGCTCCAGCAACCGCATCGATTGCTTTGAGGGCCTTGTCGAACAGCGCGTCAGCTTTTGAGGAGTCCCAGAGGCTCTCGCAAATAGCCTCGCAGTACTTGTCCATTGCATTCGCGTTCCATTTTGGAATCGGACTGTCGTTGCCCAGCAGACGAACCGCCAAGAGAATTTGGAACCTAGCAACCTTGTATTTACTGTCTACCTTCTGATTGCGGAAAAGAAACTCCAATAGGTACAGCGCGTAAGCTGAGGTGTAATAGGGATAGAGCTTGTGTTCATGAATGAAAATATCCTTGCCGACACGGTCTGAAAGACTTTTATAGCGGCGAACCGTGCTGTGAGGTTCAGCAAGAAACATCGCCGAAAAAGCCCGAACAGCATTCGTTTGAAGCACGACGCGGGTTTTCTCTATCGGCAGACCATCGTATTGGCGAGAGCGTCGCTCATAGTAAGTCTCTTTCCTTCCGGAAAATTCTTGAAGAATGCTTCAAGGTGTCGGGCGAATGTGGTGATAGCAAAGAACTGCTCGCTGGTGACTTCAGTCTGCTTATTTGTTGCGTGGATAATATCTTCGATCACTTCCTCATCCTGCGTCCAGATCAGACGTAGTGGCACGAGGACGGATGCGTCGAGATGCTCCTTGTTTTCGAACAGTACGTGGCTCGTCTGACAGCCGTTCACGATCTGAAAATCTTCAATGACGAACTTGCTGCCGGTGTGCGTCATATTCCTAGCAATGATCGTGATGCCGTTGTTCATCAGCACGAACCGTTTTCGGCGATCCGATTGCAGGGTTGAGCGAATTTCATCATTTACGCCGTTGTATCCCTGCCAATCCCGGACGTTGTCATAGAAAACGCTCCGCACAATTTCGTCATTGTCGCAGACAATTGGAAGATAATGCTGCGCGGGTATGAAGCCGACAAACGCCTCCCTCACTCCCGGAATCTCGGGGATGTCCTGTCGGCTCGAGAATACAAACTCTCGCGAGATGGAATTCTTAGTGTCTGTCCGGGAACATCTTGAATCATCGGAATCATTTGTGATTCAAGGGTGGCGGTCCGATTCGAAGGGGCGCCCATGTGGACGAAGGAGAACCGCGGTCGTTACGACCGAAGCCGGCTACGCTATCCAAGCGATTTGACTGATGAGGAATGGGCGTTGGTGGAGCCGCTGATTGCGCCAGCCAAGCGAGGCGGCAACAAGCGCACGGTCGATGTGCGCGAGGTGATCAATGGCCTGATGTATGTGCTGAGCACCGGTTGCCAATGGCGAGCGATCCCGAAGGACCTGCCGCCACGCAGCACGGTGCACGACTATTTTGACTTGTGGGCTTGGAACGGCACGCTCGATCGCATCCATCACGCGCTCTATGTACAATGTCGAGAATTGGCTAACCGAGAACCCAGCCCGAGCGCCGCCATCATCGACAGTCAAAGCGTCAAGAGCGCGGAAAAAGGGGGGCGTGGATCGACCCGCATGGCTACGATGCGGGCAAGAAGATCAAGGGCAAGAAGCGCCACATCCTAGTCGATACTCAAGGCTTGCTGCTCCACGCCCTCGTGCATTCGGCGGACATCCAGGATCGTGACGGTGGGGTGCTGGTGATGGCCACGCTGTTTGGCCTGCATCCATTCCTGCTGAAGCTCTATGCTGACGGCGGCTATCAGGGGCCGATCTTTCAGTCCGCCGTTCGCAAAATCCTCCGGCAAATCGACGTCGAGATCGTCAAGCGCTCCGATACAGCAAAGAGTTTTGCGATCTTGCCCAAGCGATGGATCGTCGAACGCACCATCGCCTGGCTCAACCGCTGCCGCCGTTTGGCCAAGGATTGGGAGTGCCTCAACCGAAAGGCATTGGCGTTCTTGCGCCTCGCCTCAATCCGCCTCATGCTGCGAAAGCTCTGCCAAAAAACAGCATGATCCCGGACAGACTCTGAAGTAAAAGTCGGCCCGGACTACCCGGTCCGGGCCGATTAAATTATTAAAGCAATCTGATCCGTCTTGCCGGGATCACCCCGCCTCGCGAATCAATACTGGTCCGTTTCCAACCTCGGTGGCTTAATTTGAAAATTGCAGTCGCCTAATTTGATTTGCAGGGCCAAGCTGCTCGGAAAGCTTCGATTGCTAGGACAGTAGAAAGTTCTTGGAGCCTTTCAGGGTGGGCATCGAGAAAAGCCACGAAAACCTTACCGGCTTGCTGGAATGTAACGGCCCCCGGCACACAAAAACGAATTTTCGGCGGAAGGTGGCTGCCAATCGCAGCGAGTGTCCGCGTCATCCCAGCGCAATCGCCTATAAAAAGAGCGTCGTCAGTTGAGATCGGCTGCTTGAACATGGCGTAGCGCCGACACGACTCTAAAACCTCATTTCCCGAAAAGCTAACGGGCTCTGCTCGCGTGCTTTGCGCAGCAGCTACCACACCGAACACCAGCAGGGCGGGCAGGATCTTATTGGTCAAGGATTCGCCATCCGTTGATCGTAGCGCGACCGTCCCACCCGCCGCCAGCCTTCACCGCCATCCACAGGACTTGATAGGAGTTCATATAATTTTCTCGCGGCCGGACCGTCACCGGATCGCGACACAAATGTAGACACAGCGCCGTCAGCACATTGATATGTCTAGGCTTTTTTGGCCAGCACTCTCCCTGCGCAGTGGTTGAAACGGTTTATGTCGTGAGCTCCCCGGGGAGTCGAACCCAATTGCCCCCGTCGCCTTGCGGATGGCTGATGCGCGCGCCCGGTTGGGCCGATGCACCACCACAAGACTTGGCGCCAGATTCGGGCGCCAGGACCGCACGATTTTGCCGTACGCAGGCCGCACCGGTCGTGTTCGCGACGCTTTCGCTCACGGTTGCCCGCCCTGCGAAGCTATTCGCGCCAGTGCTGCTTGCGTCCACCGCCGTCCGGCCCGCGTGTCGTGACGATCGCGATACGCCCCTCTTCCTTGGGCCGGAGTGAGGCGAAATATACGCAATTCCGAATTTCGGTAAAGTGGAATATTTTCGCCGGCGCGTATCGACCTACGGCTCGCGTGTTTTGCCCGTCACGCAACGCAAGGGATTGTAGATGCGGTAACGGGCGGCCGGCCCGTTACCGCATCTACGATCTATGATCACCCCGCCAGCCGCTCGATCACGATATCGAGCAGCGCGCGCAAGCGCGCGAGGCGCCGCAGATCGCGGTGATAGCCGACGAAGGTGTCGCGGCCTGGCGGCGTCGCTCCGATGTCGAGCGCGACCAGCCGGCGATCGCGGTCGCCGAGCGGACGCGGCAGCACGGCTAGTCCGCCGCCTCCCGCGGAGAGCTCGGCCTGCGCCTGCCTGTTGTTGCTGCGAGAAGCGACTTCCGCATTCGGTTAGACATCGATCGCGGGCTCTTCGCGGTGCACGCGCAGATGCGGGTGCCGCTAGTCCTCGCTGGAGGCTGCGGAGCGGTTGCGCAGATAGGCCTGCGACAACAGAAAGAACAATGCGCGCTCGCCATGGTATTTGGCGGACGGACGGCTGCGCTCGAACCCGTCCGCAAATATCTTGCCGGACTGGTCGCACACCTGCCACCGCCAGCCGAACCGTTTGCGCCTGGTGAGGATCACTTCGAACATGCCGACGGGCTTGGCCCCCTGCTCCTTGCCGGTCTCGCAGGCATACAAGCCTGCTCCGGCCTCCCCCACTAGACGGATGCCCGACATATAGCGCAGCGGCACTGAAAGAGAACAAAATTGATTGTCGGAAATACGTATCTTGCACCGGTTCTGACGAAGTCGCGACGCTTTGGGAATAAGCCCCTGCTGCGGGTGTTTCACTAAACCTCTCGGCGCAGCTTGGTAGCGCTGACATACGTATTCAGATCAGAACACAAGAACGAGGACGCCCGGTAAGCGAATGCTCACTGGGCGTCAGACGCTGAATTTTGCAATGCCGAGCTCTAGCGGCCGACTCGCGCCTGGAGATGCGCGGGATAGCGGTCGCCTTGCACCGCGACCTTGGCCAGCACCTCGGCGATGGCAGCGAGATCGGTTTCCGACAATTTCACCGCGGCAGCGCCAACATTCTCCTCGAGCCGGTGCAGCTTGGTGGTGCCGGGAATCGGCACGATCCACGGCTTCCGCGCGAGCAGCCAGGCCAGCGCGATCTGCGCCGGCGTCACCTTCTTCGCCGTGGCGATCTTACCGAGGAGATCGACCAACGTCTGGTTGGCCTTTCGTGCGCTGGATGAGAAGCGCGCTAAGATGTTGCGGAAATCGTTCTGGTCGAATGTCGTGGTCTCGCTGATCGCGCCGGTCAGGAAGCCCTTGCCGAGCGGGCTGAAGGGAACGAAGCCGATGCCGAGCTCTTCCAGCGTCGGCAGGATTTCCTGCTCCGGCTCGCGCCACCACAGCGAATATTCGCTTTGCAATGCGGTCACGGGCTGCAGGGCATGGGCCCGGCGGATGGACAGCGCGCTGGCCTCGGACATGCCGAAATGCAGCACCTTGCCCTCCCGGATCAAATCCTTCATCGCGCCCGCCGTGTCCTCGATCGGTACCTCGGGATCGACGCGGTGCTGGTAGAACAGATCGATGCGGTCGGTCTTCAGCCGCTTCAGCGCGGCCTCCGCCACCGCCTTGACGTTGGCGGGCCGGCTGTCGAGCCCGGCTTCGACCTTGCCTCCCTTGAAGCCGAACTTGGTGGCGATCACCACCTTGTCGCGGAACGGCTGGAGCGCCTCGCCCAAGAGTTCCTCGTTGACAAACGGACCATAGGCCTCGGCCGTGTCGAAGAACGTCACGCCGCGCGCGAAGGCGGTCCTGATCAAGGTGATCGCCTGGGACGTCTCGGTCGCGGGACCGTAGCCATAGCTCAGGCCCATGCAGCCGAGGCCGAGGGCCGAGACCTCGAGACCGCTCTTGCCCAATTTGCGCGTCTGCATCGCAGTTCTCCCTTGCGAAAATCACGTTCGATGCGGAATTTAGGCCGCGCGCCAGCCTGCGGTTAGGTGATAAAACCGGCATGAACTCATGATCCGGATTCATGAATGGCCCGAGCCAATATCAACGACCTCCTCGCCTTTCTCGCGGTCGCCCGCGAGCGCAGCTTCACCCGCGCCGCCGCCCAACTCGGCGTGTCGCAGTCCGCGCTCAGCCACACTGTACGCGCGCTGGAGGAACGGCTCGGCCTGCGGCTGCTGACCCGCACCACCCGCAGCGTCGCGCCGACGGAAGCGGGCGAGCGGCTCTTGCGCAATGTCGGGCCGCGCTTCGACGAGATCGATGCGGAACTGTCGGCACTGACAGCGCTGCGCGAAACCCCGGCCGGCACCGTCCGCATCACCACCGGCGAACATGCGGCGCAGACGATCCTATGGCCGGCGCTGGCAAAGCTGCTGCCGCGCTATCCCGACATCAAGGTCGAGCTCGTCGTCGACTACGGCCTGACCGATATCGTCGCCGAGCGTTACGACGCCGGTGTCCGTATCGGCGAGCAGGTCGCCAAGGACATGATCGCGGTGCGGATCGGACCGGAAATGCGCATGGCCGTGGTCGGCACGCCCGCCTATTTCGCCGCACAGCCGAAGCCGAAGCTGCCGCAAGACCTCACCGAGCACAACTGCCTCAACCTCCGACTGCCGACCTATGGCGGGATCTATGCGTGGGAATTTGAGAAACGCGGCCGCGTCATGAAGGTGCGCGTTGACGGGCAACTGGTGCTCAACACCGGCCTGTTGCGGATGAATGCGGTGCTGGCCGGCCTTGGCCTTGCCTACCTGCCCGAGGACATGGTGAAGCGCGAGATTGCCGACGGCCGGCTGATCCGCGTGCTCGCCGACTGGTGCGCGCCGTTTGCCGGCTATCACCTCTATTACCCGAGCCGGCGGCAACCGGCGCCGGCCTTCGCCGTGCTGGTGGAGGCGTTGCGGTATCGGAAGTGACCGACCTCCAGACCCGTCATGCCCGGGACAGGTCTACTTTGCATGGGGTTGTTTTCGATTTTTTTGCGGCGCCTCAGCGCGCGACGACTTCGACTTCGCCGTCGACGCCGTTCACGACATTGAAGCCGCGCTCGTAGACCTTGCCCTCGTTCTTGGCGATGGCGCGGTATTCGCCTTCGGAGAGCACGACGCGCGGGAAGGCGCCGATCGATTCCTTGATGACGTCGCCGCCCGGGGTCAGCACCGACCAGGCGGTGTTGGCGAGCGCCTCGCCGCCCTTGTCGCTGACGAGCTTGAGCGTGATGACGGCGGCGCGGTGGGTGATGGTGACGTCGGTGAGCTTGCCGGCCTGGACGCGGATGTCGGAGCGCACCACCGAATTGGCGTCGCCGTAGTTGGAGATGATGTAGTAGGTGCCTTCCGGCAGTAGCACGACGTCGCCAGCCGCAACGTTCGGCACCAACGAGGCGCGCTCTCCGGACTCGAACTGGCTGCCCTTGTAGATCGCGAACGAAATCTGGTTCAGCGGAATGCGGCTGGTGCCGACACGGCCTTCGATGCGCAAGCCCCCGGCCGGCAGCACGAAGGACTCGCGGTCGGTCTCTGCCTTCAGGCTGACGGTCCGCACCGCGCTGACAAGGCCGAAGGCGACGTGCACGACGTAATTGCCGGGCGGCAGCACGATGCTGGGCGTGGCGTTGCGGTCCTCGCGGATCAGCTTGAAGGTGCCGTTCTCGTCGGGACGATCGGCAAACACCCGCCAGACCAGGCCGCTGGTGATCGCAGGGGAGTCCTTGCCGTATTTCGCGGTCAGCGACAGCACGGCCTGTCCGGGCACGGCCGCATTGAGCGGCGCGGCCGACGGCACGGTGGTCAGCGCCGGCGGAATGGTGGGCGAAGCCGGCTGCATCAGGGTCGGCGGCAGACTCGGGGGTGCAGCGCCCGGCCCAGAGGGCGGCGCCAGGCTGACGGCGCCACCGGGGTCGGGCACCGAAGCCGGCGGCACCGGCGGCGGACGATCGGAGAAAAGCTGCGCCTGGGCGGCGCCTGGGCCGAGGGTAATGAGGCACGCAGCAAGGATCAGCGCCGGCAGCAGCCAACCGCTGCGCCGCCATCTGATGATGCCGTCACCCCCGCTAATCATGTCACCTGCTTTTCACTGAAAACGCGGCAAATTCAAGCCTCAGGAGCCCCAAGAAATACGTCATTTGGAACCCGGTTGACGCCTGCGTGATTAGTCCGCAGGCAGCTGTCATCGCCATACTCCTGCCCCGAGCCCTTTCCAAAGCGGCATAAACCATGCTTCGCCCTGGTTCTGGTAGAGAGCAAGTCCGGTGCCTAGTCTGATGATTGGGGCTGGCCCCGGCGTAGGAGAGTTTCGGTGCTGGACATTTTGAAGGGTCGGAGCGCAAACGGCTCCAACGGCGAGAAGATCGGCCTCGGCAGCATCCGCCGGCCGGTTATCGGCCTGGCACTCGGGGGCGGCGCGGCCCGCGGCTTTGCCCACATCGGCATCCTGAGGACCCTGCTCGCCAACGGCATCGTGCCTGATGTCGTGGTCGGCACCTCGATCGGCGCCGTGGTCGGCGGCGCCTATGCGGCCGGCCAGCTCGATACGCTGGAAGATTGGGGTCGCAGCCTGCAAGGGGTGCGCAACATCCTCGGCTATCTCGACATCCGCCTCAACGGCTCCGGCCTGATTGGCGGCGAGAAGCTCGCGACCCGGCTGGAGGAGTCGATCGGCCGGACCCTGATCGAGGACCTTCCGGTGAAATTCGCCGCCGTCGCGACCGAGGTCCGCACCGGCCATGAGATCTGGCTGACGCGCGGCCGCGTGGTCGACGCGGTGCGCGCCTCCTATGCGCTGCCCGGCATCTTCTCTCCCGTCCTGATCGGCGACCGCTGGCTGGTGGACGGCGCGCTGGTGAATCCGGTGCCGGTTTCGGCCGCGCGGGCGCTCGGAGCCGAAATCGTCATCGCCGCAAATCTTTCCAGCGATATCTTCACCTATTCCACGACGGTCTATTCGCACGGCGCGAGTCCCGAACCGGTCGTCCCTGTGTCGGAAGTTACGACGGCAAAACGGCGCTTTCCGAGATTCTTCTCGGTGGAGAAGACCGTGAAGCGCGAGTTCTTCGGCGGCGGCGGCGCGCGTCCCGGCATTTCATCGGTGATGGTGGACGCCTTCAACATCATGCAGGACCGTATCACCCGCGCCCGCCTCGCCGGCGATCCGCCGGACCTGCTGATCACGCCGCGCGTCGGCCAGTTCGGCTGGTTCGACTTCCACCGCGCCGACGACCTCATCGGGTTCGGCACCCGCGCCGCCGAGCGCGCGTTGGATTCGATTCAGGAAGCGATCCACGTACTGGCGCCGCCGCCCGAGGGCACCGCGCCGAAAGCGCAAGAGTGAGGCCGATCAGGCCGTCTTGATGTAGTCGCGCAGGGCTTCCTGCTCGGTCTCGTATTCCTGGACGCGGCGCTTGACGATGTCGCCGATCGAGATGAGGCCGACCACCTTGCCGTTGTCGGTCACCGGCAGATGGCGGAACTTGCCGGTGGTCATTATCTCCATGAGTTCGGCAACCGTATCGGTCTCCTTGCAGGTCACGACCTTGCGGGTCATGATCTGGCTCACGGACTCCTCCAGCGCGCCGGCGCCACGCTCGCCGATCACGCGCACGATGTCGCGCTCCGACAGGATGCCCTCGAGCCGGCTCTGGTCCATCACCAGCACCGCGCCGATCTTCTTCTCGCCGAGCAGTTTGACCGCGGCGGCCAGCTTGGCGTCGGGCTCGACGCTCATGATCTGGTGGCCCTTGGTGTTGAGAATGGAACGTACCGTCATTGTCGCCTCCCTGAATCGGGCCCGTCCGCCTTTCGCGGTTCGGGCTTGTTCGCGAGTCTTCAACTAACAGTTTCGGCGCCGGTTTCACGCTCAGGCGCTTGTCGAAGCGTCGCCGCTAGCGGCTTGCAGCTTCGAGCATTCTTCACGGGAATGATGGATGAAATCGGGCCGCGCCGCAAGCGCCGCTTCAAATACGGTTTGAAATGTCCTGTGATGACGCATCCGCAGCATCGCTTCGCACACGCGGCACGGGATCGAACAGCGCGAACAGCAACAGGCCGGCGAAGAAGCCGCCGATATGCGCCTGCCAGGCCACGCTGGTGGTTTCGGGGTCGATCCCGAGGGCGCCAATACCGAAGATGATGTTGACGCCGAACCACACCGCGAGGAAGCCGACTACCCGCCCGTCGCGCACCGCCCGCGACAGCGGCAGCGCCGGAACCTTTGCCGCAGTCTCGGCGTCCGAACGGCTGAACGACAGGAAGCTGCCGCGCACGAAGGCGAACCGTATCGCCGCCGCCATCGCGCCCGACACCGAGGCTGAGGCGCCGATCATCGGCGCCACCGCGTGCTCATGGGTGAGGAGATGGGCGAGCGCGCCGGCCGCTGCCGTCACCGCGAGAAAGAGGAAGAACCGTATCGCGCCGAAGCGCCGCGCCAACGCGCTGCCGAACGGCAACAGCCACAGCACGTTGAAGCCGAGATGGGTCAGGTTGGCGTGCAGCAGCGAATAGGTGACGAAGGTCCAGACCTTGGCGCCGGTGCCGCCCGGGATCTGCAAATTGAGCAGCGAGGAATCGTAGCGCTTCGGGATGAAGCCCAAGACGTCGATGGTCCAATTCTCCAGTTCCGGCGGCAGCAGGATCCGCAGATGGATCACCGCCAACAGGACGATATAGGCGGTCAACGCCGCCGGCAGCGTCAGGATCGGCTCGCGCGGAGCCTCCTCGACGACGGCCGGTGCATCCGGCGGGGGGTTCGGTGGGGAATCCAAGGGGGCTTCGCTTTCAGGCGCGATCAGAGCGGCAGGCTTGGAGATAGTCGCCTTTGCCCACCCTCTGCAAGTGCACAAAAGGAAAAGGGAGGGCTCTGGGAAAGCCCTCCCTGTCCGTGTCGGCCTTCCGGCACCCGGAGGAATAAGGAGTATCCCCACCCCTCCCCGCGGCCAGTGACCAAACTGCCAGGCCTCGCCGAGAACCTGGATAAAAGCGGCGAGGCTTGCGACCGCGGTCACCATAGCAGGGGCGCGGCGGACGCAAAACGCATAGTTAATTTAACGTTAACGACGCAAAGGCGGCGCCAACTGGTCCGAAAACGCCCCGGCGGCATGGACGCTGCAAATCCCCTCCTGCACAACAACCAAAGGGATCGCGGGTGCACTGAAGCGGGACAGGTCTGTCCCACGAGGTTGCGCCCCCGGGGTAAGCGTTCAGTCATGAAACATAAGTCGAGCCGCGAGTTCTTCACGTATTGGGACAGGAAACGCGGCACCGCGCGAGCACCTGATAGGGCCGACATCGACCCGGCCGCCGTCCGCGGCCTGCTCGGCGACATCTTCGTGCTATCCTGCGAACCCAAATTCGGCTTTCCGTTTCGCGTCGCCGGCACGCGCGTCTGCGCGCTTGCCGGGCTCGACCTCAAAGACCAAAGCTTTGCGGCGCTGTTCACCGAAGCCAGCCGCCGCGAGATCGAGGAGATCACCACCATCGTCGCCGACGAGACGCTCGGCGCCATCGCCGGCCTCACCGCTGCGCGCGAGGACGGTAGCAAGTCGCATCTCGAACTGTTGCTGCTGCCCTTCAACGCCCGCCCGCACACGCCTGTCAGCGTCACCGGCGTACTCGCTCCGTTCGACGACGAATGCGGCGCGCTCGGTGCGTTCACCCTCACCTCCTGGCGCTATCTGCACCAGCCGGAAAAACTGTTGCCACGCACGATCCGCAAATTGCAGATCGCACGCGGGCTGATGGTGTATGAGGGGTTGAGGTAGGAGTAACCCTCGTGTCAGGGCGCGCAGCGTTTGCAAACCGCCCGATCTTCATCGCAGTCAGACGCGCCGGCCCATGCAGGCTTGCGATCCGTGATTGGAACCTTACGTGTTGAGGCGCGTTTATGCGTTTGCCGTGGCAAGCGTCTGCGCGGCAAAGCGGCTCGGCCGGACAAGATGCGTTTGCTAGCCACCGGGCCTCCGTCGAGGGAAGATTCCCGTGATGGAGCACGCGACCAGAGTTGGTAATCGCTTGTTAGCTGCGTTACCGCCGGCCGATTTCGCTTTGCTTGCACCGTATTTGCGGAAAGTACCCCTCCAGCACGACGTAGTACTCGTTCGATCGGGCGACCGGATCGAACACCTCTACTTCCCCTGCAGCGGCGCGATCGCCCTCATCATGGAGTTGCCGAACGGACAGACGGCCGCAACCGCCGTGATCGGCAACGAGGGCGCCGTCGGCCTTATGTCGGCGCTCGGCCCCGGCCGGTCACCCATGACTGCGGTTGTCCGCGTGGCCGGGACCGCACTGCAGATCTCGCCTGCGCGATTTCACGCGGCGCTCGAACGCAGTCCCGCCCTCGCAAATGCGGTTCAGCTTCTTACCAGGGCGCTGCTGACGCAATTCCAGCACGTCGCTGCCTGCAACGCGCTGCACTCCGTCGAAGCCCGCTTAGCCCGCTGGCTGCTTCACATTCACGATCGGACGAATGGCGGTGACGTGCTACCCTTGACGCAGGAAACGTTGTCGCAATTGCTCGGCGTCCGACGCACCACGGTCACGCACGTCGTGAGTGCACTTCGAACATCAAGGGCCGTGAAATCCAGTCGGCGCGGCCAACTCGAGATCGACAGGCGGCGGCTCGAGGGCCTCGCATGCGAATGCTACAAGGTGATGAGCCGCAAGATCAATCGGATCGTTTCGCAGGATGCCGTGAGGGTCCTTCACGCCGCGTCGACGCCGGACGACCGCCTGCCCCCGGAATTCCCGTTGGCCAAGACCGTTTCGTAGACCCAGGCCTCTCTGGCGAACCACTCGTGCGTAGCCGCGCATATCCTGCAATAGGTGCGCGAAAAAAAGACTGCACTGCATCGGAACCTTTCGCGATCCGTCTCGATGCCCGTCGGAATGGAGCTTCCCGTTTCGGGGCACTTGATCATCACCATACCCATCCTGATTTCCTCCAGCTTGGCATCACCTCACAGCGAGGGATGGCCGCCACCGGCTGGACGGCGTCTCTTCTCGCGAAGACGCTCGTCCAGCCGATCCACGTGGCCAGTAGCTTCGATTCAAGCAGCCCTATGCAGAACCCGGTTGAAGCTGTTCTTGATCGGCTCGGCCGTCTCACTCGCGACCTTCTGGGCCAGATCCCAAAGCTCCCGGTTCTGGGCGGAAGCCGCTTCAAAGGTCTTGCGGCCGTGAGCGGAGGAGAGGTTCACGAGGTCCGCAAACGACCTCGCGTCTGCAAGCTGGGAGAGGAATTCCAGCGCGGAGCTGGTATTGGCGTTGGATATTTCGATGACCTTCGTGCCGTAATCGGCGGCACGCTTGGCATTGGTCGAACAGGCGTCGCAGAGAGCTTCGGTGATCTCCTCGGAAGTCGTCTTCATCTGCTCGAAATTTGCCTTGGCCCGTGTGGCGGCCGGCGCGGCGAGATCGCCGAAGATCGCCTGGATGTTGAAAAACGGTACGTCGAATTTGAAGTTTGCATTTCCGTTCGCCGTCCCATTCAGCGGAGCGGCATTCGTCTCGGCTTTCACATTAACATCACTCACGGGCTTTCATCCTTTCAAGCGAAACTAGATAATGGATTGAAGACTCCCCGACGCGTCCAGGTGCTTACTGCACCGGGACACCAGTGCCCCTATTTTCACGATGGTGGGATGCTGCTGCGGATATGCAGCTCTCGCCCCCTGCCGGAGCCAACTATGACCGACGAAGGTCGAAGCTTCGGTTCGCTTTCGGACTCTCAATTTGAATTAATTCGAATCTTGCGATGAAGCGGCGCAGAGAGAATCCTGCGTCTTTAAAGTTGCTGCAATTGCATGCGCCAACTTGAGATCAGCACCGGCGAGCTATTCAGAGGCTCGATCCCGGAGCCGTTTGAGCCGGAATGTTCTGCCGCTTGCGCAACCGGCAGGTCGGCCTGCAACGGTCCCTGTGCGACAAATTGGCCGGTCGCTCGCGGGCTGATGGTGTATGAGGGGGCTGCGGTAGTTCTCGTTTCGACGTGAGCGAGCGCCGCGATCTCGATGCGGCCTCTCACCTGGACGAAACGACCATGCCCGACATCATCAATTTCGGCTCGCTTCAGCTCCGCTTCCTGCACAGCAAGGATGACACCGGCGGCAGCGTCGATATCTTCGAAATGACGTTGCAGCCGAATGCGCGGATGCCGATCCCGCATTATCACGACCGCTGGGACGAAACGATCTACGGGCTGTCCGGCGTCTCGACCTGGACGATCGACGGCCAGCAAAACGATCTCGCCCCCGGAGCCTCAGTCTTCATCAAGCGCGGCATCGTGCACGGCTTTACCAACCGTTCGACGAGGCCGGCGACCTGCCTGTGCATCCTGAGCCCCGGGGTGCTGGGACCACAATATTTCACCGAGATGGCCGCGCTCCTGTCGGCCGGCGCGCCACCCGACCCCGCGAAGATGAAAGAGACGATGCTGCGCTATGGACTGGTGCCGGCGCCGGCTGCGTGAGCCAGGCTCGCCGCCCAACGGAAATGACCGGCCCTTACGCGATCTCGTCGGTCCAGACCTTGAAGCTGACCAGCTTGTTCGGGCCAAAAGTCTGCGTAATCGGAACGTCGCAGGCATCGCGCCCCTGTGCGATCAGAATGCGCCCCTGCCGCGGCACGTTGTTGCGTGGATCGAAGGTGTGCCAGCGCCCGCCGATGAAGGCCTCAAACCAGCCGGCGAAATCGCCCACCGCCCAAGGCTGCGGCGTGCCGACGTCGCTCAGATACCCGGTGCAATACCGCGCGGGAATGTTCATGCAGCGGCAGAACGCAATGGCCAGATGGGCATAGTCGCGGCAAACGCCCTTGCCTTCCTGGTACGCCTCCCACGCCGTCTTGGTGGCGCGCGCATGTTCGTAGCCGAAGTCGATGTGGCGGTGAACGAAATCGCAGATCGCCTGCACCCGCGCCCAACCTGGAGGCGTCTTCTCGAACAACTTCCAGGCGATCTCCGAAAGCCGGTCGGTCTCGCAGTAGCGGCTGCCGAGCAGATAGCCCAGCGTATCGGACGGCAGATCTTCGATCCTGTGTTGAACGGCCGAGGCAAACACCGGGTCGGGCAGACCGCTGTCGCGAACGACGCCGTCCGCCGCAAGGCGCATGCGACCGGCCGGCGCGACCATGCGGCTACACCAATTGCCGAACAAGTCCCGATAGGGTGTGATCTCGACCGCAGGCGTGGAGGTGACAAAGTCCGGCACGATGACATCCGAGGCGCGCGTGAAATGCGTGCCCAGCACCATGATCATCGGTGTTGCCTGCGGGAAATCGTAGAGCATTTCGAATCCGACACGGAACTTCATCGAAATGCCCTTTCGGCAAGATCTCAGCTCGAAGTGGCTACGAATCCGTCGATTACAAGGCGGGCAGCCGGACGTCTCGTGTTTCGAGCCAGCAAAGCTGGTCAGGACGCAGCGCCGGAACTGCTTGCCGCCGCGAAGCAGGTGCGCGCCCGCGTGCATCTCGCGCGCTCCCACAAAAATATCGAAAACAACCCCATGCAAAGTAGAAGGCCCGCCGGCCGGCGTGCTGTCGAGCGGCGTCGGGAAGACATTTGACACGTCGGGCAAAACAGCGGCACAACTTCATCGTGGCGCTGATGGCTCCTCAGGATGGGCCTTGTTTCGCGGCAATATCCTAGACTTCCAGGATCTTGGACCCTCGAACAGCCACCCAAGCAAGCTATGCGATTGCCTCCCCCGCAAGCGCCCGCTAGCGGGAGAGGTGAAGCGAGCACGCGGTCCAGTCGATGTAACCCACCGGTCCCGCGCTAGCGATCCATCACGGCATCGCCAGGTGCCAGGCGCCGTTCAGAAAACCGTCGCCGGTGACGTCGCCGGGCTTCTGGTCCTTGGTGAAGGTATAGAGCGGCTTGCCCTTGTAGGCCCATTGCTTGGAGCCGTCGTCGCGCGCGATGACGGTGTAGCCCTCGCCGGCTGCGTCGCTGGCCTCGGCCTTCAGCACCGGCCAGTTCGTTGCACAGGGGCCGTTGCAGGCTGACTTGCCTTCGCTGTCCTTCTCGAAAGTGTAGAGCGTCATGCCCTTGGCATCGGTGAGCACGTTGCCCTTGTCGGTCTTGCCGGTCTTGGTCGGCGTCGCGGCGAACGCCGCGGGGATGATCGCGAGCGACGCTGCGAGCGTGAGTGCGAGGCGGATCGGCGATGTCGTCATGGTATCTCCTGTCATGCAATTGGCTTGCATGGGTAGGACGCCGCGCGAGGCGTCGTATTCCTGAGACGGCGGCAAGCATATTTTTGGCTGCGCGCGTCTTCGCGACGGAATAAACTAGGATGGATGAGACGGAACGATATGAGCAAGCCGCATTGGCGCCACGCATGCGCGTCCGAGTTGCCGGCGATCATCGCGATCGCGGCGCGCATCCACCCCGATCTTCCGGAACGAGCCGAAGTGTTCGCGGAGAAGATGCGGCTATATCCAGATGGCTGCTTCGCGCTCGTCGCGGACAATGAGATCGTGGGCTACGGGCTTTCGCATCCCTGGATGCAGCAGCAGGTCCCGCCGCTCAATGGCTTCCTCGAAACATTGCCCGGTGATGCGGATTGCCTCTACGTGCACGACGTTGCCGTGCTGCCCGATTGTCGCGGCGGCGTGGCGCGCGCTTATGTCGCAATAATCGAGGATCTCGCGCGCGTATCAGGCATCGCGATGCTTGCGCTCGTTTCGGTATACGTCACGCGGCCACTGTGGGAGCGTTTCGGCTTTCGGCCCGTAACAGCCGACGCGGAGCTGCGGGAAAAGCTCGAATCCTACGGCGCGAGCGCGACCTACATGCTCCGCGACCTCGCCGACAGGTAATCTCCCCTCGCCGGCCGCCCGGCTCACGCGGGCGTGAAACCACCTCCTCGAACCGGCTTCGATCTGCTTTCGTCGAAGGACTGTGCGAGCCGTTCCGGTCTCGCCAGACCGAGGCTGGAGAATTTCCATGAGACTCACATTGTCGAAAGTTGCTTTCATTGCATGCGTTGCGACGACCGCCTGCACCGCGACCAGCGCCAACGCGGTGCAGTTGCGGACCTATGGTTGCGACATGGCCTTCTTCGAGGGCTGCGCCGGCTTTGTTGAAGTGCCGCAGCAGCAGCCCGGCCGGCGCGCCGCCAATCGCGACACCTCGCCGATCTACATGAAGCAGACCGATCCGCGCTACAATTCCGCGATGCGTGATGCCGGTGGTGGAGGTGGCGGCGGAGGCGGCGGTGGCGGTGGCCGCTGAGCCCACACGATCTTGCAGGAACGCCGCCGGCTCGCGCCAGCGGCGTTCATTCGTTCTGGTCAGGGCGCGCCGGCAATTTTCGGTTGCCAGGCATTCCCGCGGCGACGGATCAGCCGCGATGCTTCTTCTTTGCCTTCTTGCCAGATGAAGCTTTCGCTGACCACTCGGTTGCTTGACCGGGCTTGTCCCGATGTTTGTTTTTCTTTCCGAAGGTCGGCCCGTCACCGAATTTCGAGCCGCTCTTGCCGTGAGGCTTGCCGTGCGGCTTCGGTCCTCTTGCGGCATGGGCGTGATCGCCTCGACGAGCACCGTCATCGGCCTCGCCGGCTTCGCGCCGAGGCGCGTGCGGCCGCTTCTCCGACGGCACTTGGCCCTGCGGCGCATTCGCCATCGGCTCAAGGCGGATATTGTCTTCCTTGTCCGGACGCTTGATCTTGGCAGCGAAGGATTCCGCGACCCGCTCGGAAATTTCGAACTCGGTCGTGGTGTCCATGATCCGGATGGCGCCGATGTCGCCCTTGTCAATGCCTCCACGACGGCAAATCATCGGCAAGAGCCAGCGCGCTTCCGCATTCTTTCGTCGTCCGATGTTGGCCCGGAACCATACGCTGGACTCCGCCATGCCGTGACGCGGCGAGGATTTCCCCGTCTTCGATCGCGGCCCGGCAGGGCGATCATCGCCGCGCGAAGTGCGGACATCGTCGCGCGGCGTGCGGACATCGTTGCGGCCGCGATCATCACGCGGCCGGCCGCTTCGCTCGCCGGGATCGATGATGTCTTCAGGCGATGGCAGTCGCGCGCGATAAAGCCGCGCGAGCGCCGCGGCGATATCCTCGGGCGATCGCTCGGCCAACAATGCCTGCGCCAGGACCAGATCGTCGGCGGTCGTCTCCTCGCTAAACAGCGCATCCTTCAGCATGCGCTCGTGATCGAGCTTGCGGATTTCATCCGCCTGAGGCGCTGTCCCCCAGACGGCGTCGATGCCGGACAGATTCAGCAGCACCTCCGCGCGCCGCCGTCGTATGGGCGGCACCAGCAGGACGCTGACGCCCTTTCGTCCCGCGCGGCCGGTGCGGCCCGAGCGGTGCTGCATGACCTCTGCGTCATTCGGCAGGTCCGCGTGAATGACGAGGTCGAGGCTCGGCAGGTCGATGCCGCGCGCGGCCACATCGGTCGCCACACAGACGCGGGAACGTCCATCCCGCAACGACTGAAGCGCCTGGGTGCGCTCGTTCTGGGTCAATTCGCCCGAGAGCGCCACCACGGAGAAGCCGCGCTCCAGCAACGCCGCCTGCAAATGCCTGACGGCATCTCGCGTGTTGCAAAACACCAGCGCGCTCGGCGACTCGAAAAAACGCAGGACGTTGACGACCGCATGCTCGACATCGCCGGGAGCGACCCGGATGGCGCGGTACTCGATGTCGGCGTGACCACCTTCGTCACCCGCGACCTCGATCCGAAACGCCTGCTGCTGATATTGCTTGGCCAGCGCCACGATGCCGCGCGGAAACGTTGCCGAGAACAGCAAGGTGCGGCGCGTCTCCGGCGTGGTCTCGAGGATGAACTCCATGTCCTCGCGGAAACCGAGATTGAGCATTTCATCGGCCTCGTCGAGGACGACAACCTTCAATTCCGAGATGTCGAGACGGCCGCGGCGCAAATGATCGCACAACCGGCCGGGCGTCCCGACCACGATGTGGGCGCCCGCGGCAAGCTCGCGTTGTTCGCGGCGCGGATCCATGCCGCCGACGCAGGAGACAACCCGCCCCTCCGCATGTTCATACAGCCAGGCAAGTTCACGATGGACCTGCAAGGCAAGCTCGCGGGTCGGTGCGACGATCAACGCGAGCGGCGCGCCGGCGCGCTCGAACCGCTCGGCGCTATCAAGCAGATCCTTTGCCATGGCTAGCCCGTAGGCGAGGGTCTTGCCGGAGCCGGTTTGGGCCGAAACCAGAAGGTCGCGGTCGGCGGCTTCCTCCGTGAGCACGGCGAGTTGAACGGGGGTCGGACGGTCGTAGTTGCGCTCGGCCAAAGCTCGGGCGAGCGGCGGACTCATGGTCGGAAAAGACACGGGATAAACCTTGGTTGGTCCAGGCGCGGAACATCGAGCCGCGCGACCTGAAGCTCATGCGCGGCAGATGGTCCGGCCGCACGCGTGGTGATTTGATTTGGATGCTCTTTACGCCAAGCGCAGGCAAATCACCATGCCTATGACGCATGGCTTTGGCGACGCCGAGAATAAGCTTACCGTTGCCCCGACCCACTACATCCAGCGTTTTTGGGCCGTTTTGCTGCATATAGAGAGCCTTTGGGCCAAAGCAGCGGATTTTCATAGTCATCGCGGGTAACAAGCCTGAGCCGAGCAAAGCCAAGATCAGGACCGCCCTCAGCCAGTGGATAGAGACCGCAAGCGTGCCCTAACGTTCAGGACTGCTCTTCAGATTCGTCGGTGCCTTCCAGTTTTCTTCGCAACGCCGTTATGACGTGGTGGACTGTCTTGATGTCCTTGACCAACAGCCCGTCCGAGAGGCTGCTGATCCAGGGGCCCTGCAAGCGCATGGCAGCGTCGAAGGCCGCTCTTCCTTTGTCGGTCAGAACGACAAGTTGTGCCCGCCGGTGATGCGGGTTGGTCTCGAATGCGACCAACCCTTCCTCGTGCAGATCGTTGACGATCCGCTGCACGTTCTGGCGATTGGCACCGAGATCGCGCGCGAGCCACGCCACGGGCTGAGGACGTTCGGCAGTGACGATGGCGCCGAGGATCTGCCAGCGGGCACTGGTCAGGCCGAGTTCGGCGACCAGCCTGTCTCCGGCGGCAAGCATTCGGCTGTTGAGCCGGAACAGGTCGAGAATGAGATCAGTCAAGGCATCGCCGGCTGGCGTCCGCTTGGTGTTGCGCATATGTCATCCTATACCTATATTGACATTATGATGTCAATACATTATGTCTCCATCATATCAACTTGACATCATGCAACCAATAGCAACGGAGACCGTCATGCCGCTCATGCGCCCTCTTGATCCTGCCTTCCCGATCGACCGTCAGATCGCGATCGATGCCACCTCCATCGTGCTGGTGAACCTCTTCACACTCGACAAGGCGGACGAGCAGACCTTCCTCGATGCCTGGCAGGTCGATGCCGCGTTCATGAAACGGCAGGCGGGCTTCATCTCGACCCAGCTTCACCGCGCGATCGGCGAAAGCCCGACTTATCTCAACTGTGCCGTCTGGGAATCGACCGCGGACTTCCGGGCTGCGTTCACGCATCCCGAGTTCAGGGCGAAGCTCTCGGCCTATCCGTCCTCGGCCGTCGCTTCGCCGCACCTGTTCCAGAAGGTCGCGGTGCCGGGTATCTGCGTCGCGTAGCGGAGAGGCTTCACCGAAGCCGATGTTCCCGACCAGTCGGGGAAGTGCTTCATCGGAGGATTTTCACGGTCGCCGATGTCGGCTGTAGCTGGTCGAGCGCCGCTCTCAGATCTCCGCGTACACCTCCAGGAGATTGCCGTCGGGGTCGCGAAAGAACAACGTTCGGTGGCCGAAGGACTGGTTCGTCGGTGGAGACAGCGGTGCCACGCCCTGCCGCACGAGCTCGCCGGCGCACTGGTCGACTTCGGCCGCGGACACCTTGAAGGCCAATTGAAGCGAGTCGCTGCCGTGCGGGATCGGCGCGTCAGTGGCGGTCCGGCTCGGCTTCGCCAGGGCCAGCGTGTTGCTGCCCACGCCGTACTCGATCCAGTTTGGCGAAAGCTCGCGCAGCAGCGGAAAGGCAAGGACATCCTCGTAAAAGCGGCGCATCGCGATCATGTCGCGGACGAAAATGACGGTGTAGTCGATCGCACGAATGGCGCTGAAGGGCGAGCGCGCGCGTTGGCCTGGTTCGGTTGTCTGTTCTTCCATCATAGGTGTCTTTCATTCCAAACGCCGGTAGCCCGCATGAGCGAAGCGATATGCGGGAAAGCTTCTTCCACAAACACTCCCGGATATCGCTTCGCTCATCCGGGCTACAAGGTTCGCGAATTATCGCAACAGGCCGCCACCATAGCGCAGCTCGTAAAGCAACGCGCCATTCTGCCGCGAGATCGTCTCGATGCCGTGGAAGCGATCGAGCGAGCCTTCGAACTCGTTGCGGTAGATCATGTCCGCCTGCTCGAACAGGCGCGGTCCCCGATAGGACTCCTCGGCACGGACGGCCAGCAGCGCCTGGCGCAGGAATTTGTAGATCGCGTGGAAGGTGTCTCGATCCGTGATCTCCGCGCGGGCGCCACCGCTGTAGCTCATCGACCAGACGACGCGATCATCCCGCGACACGGTCTCCTGCCCGACGAAGAATCCCATCCCGAAATAGATGTCGCGATAGACATAGGGCGGAGCACGATGCTCGAGTTGCTTTGAGCCGGCGAGCAGCGGAGCGGCCACGGTGGCGTCGTCGTCAAGCCCTGCATAGGTGCGCCGCTTGGCTTCGACCAGAAACGTCGCAAGATCGTGAGGGATGGATGACATCGGCTATTCCACCAATTCCGGCCACGGCACGATCGTCGACTTCACCGTCTTCATCGCCAGCGCGTCGCTGACGGCCTGCGCAACGCCCTCTTCCGTGAACGGATAGATCGCCTGCATCTTCAGCCAGGGATATTTGCCGCGCGTGCGGTAGAGCATGTCGACGCCGAGCGGTAGATCGTTGCCGGTAAAGCCCCAGGAGCCGAGCACGTTGAGGTCCTTGGTGCAGATGCGGTGCCATGAGGTCTCGATTCCGCCGGCGTCGGTGAACTGGCCCATCTCGACATAGGTACCGCCGTCGCGCAGCATCTCGATGCCTTCGGGGCCGGCGGTCGGATGGCCCGAGCAGTCCATCACGAGATCGGCGCCGAAACCGCCTACGATCTCGCGCACGCGCACGATACGGTCCTGCGGCGACTTCAGCTCATCGATGTTCACCGTCGCCTCCGCGCCGAACGCGCGCGCGAGCTTGAGCCGTGGCTCTTCCGGCGCGCCGACGCAGATGACGCGCCCAGCCCCCATTTCCTGTGCGGCCGCAACAGCAAGGATGCCGATCGGACCCGATCCCTGGATCACCACCGTATCGCCCCAGGTGAAGCCTCCGGCGCGGCTCGCGCGGTTGAAGGCGCGGATGCAGGAGGTCAGCGGCTCGGACAGCGCGCCCAGCCGCAGCGACATGTCGTCGGGCAGCTTGTAGATCTTGGTACCCGGCAACATGTCGAGATCGACATAGACATATTCGGCCCAGCCGCCCCACAGATGCGGCGCCTTGTCGAAGCCGAGATAGCGGCCGTAATAGACCGGCGTCAGGCATTTGTTGGCGGTCTGCGGATAGTGGATGCAGTAGTAGCAGCGGCCGCAAGGCATCAGCGGCGGGATCATCACCTTCGAGCCGACCTTCAGCGGCTTGCTCATGAAGTCTTCGGTGAATTCATCGCCGCATTCGACGATGACGCCGCCGAGCTCGTGGCCGAGCGTGAACGGCCAGGGCAAAGGCTTCGGCCAGTGGCCTTTGAGGATGTGCAGGTCGGTGCCGCAGACGCCGCAAGCCCCGATCTTGATCAGCGCGCCCTTCCTGCCGACCTTCGGCCACGGCACGGTCCGGATGACGGGCTCTGTACCCGGCCCCGCATGGGTGCAGACGCGGATTTGCTCCATGGTGTGTCCTCGCTGCCCGCTTGTTATGATTGATGGCGCGGGTTGAGAGCAGCGTATGCGGGAGGTGCGCTGATGCCAAGCTGCAGTTTCGTAGCCCGCATCGAGCAGCTCGGAATGCGGAGCCGGCAGTCCCGGATGTCGCTTCGCTCACCCGGACTACAGGCTAGAGGCACTACCCAACACACCCAAGTGTCTTGAGCACTCATCGGCGACCGTGTAGGGACGGCCCAAGTCCTGCCCAGGTGATCGATTGAACCCCCTTCCCCAAAATCCCGTGGTCGCGTCCGGCTCGTTCGCGGCCATGAAGTCCGTGCCTTACCGCCTCCAGTTCGTGGCTTACGTGCTGGCGATGATGGCCGACAACATCGAGCATGTGATCAGCTACTGGGTGGTGTTCCAGAAATTCCATTCGCCGGCGCTGGCGGGTTTTGCGGTGCTGTCGCACTGGCTGCCGTTTCTCTTGTTCTCGGTCGCGGTCGGCGGGCTCGCCGACAGGTTCGATCCGCGCCGCATCATCCAGTGCGGCATGGTGCTGTTCATCGTGGCCTCGAGCGGATGGGGCTTTTTCTTCATCACCGACAGCATCCAGATGTGGCACGCGATGCTGCTGCTCGTGATCCACGGCTGCGCCGGCGTGCTGTGGCAGACGCCGAACCAGCTCCTGCTCTACGACCTCGTCGGTCCCGCCGACCTGCCGAGTGCGGTGCGGCTGAACGCGATGGCACGCTATCTCGGCATCCTGGTCGGGCCGGCAGTGGGCGGCGTCATCATGCTGACGCTGGGCACCTCGCACGGCATCGTCTTCAACACGCTGTTCTACCTGCCGATGCTGATCTGGCTGTTGTGGGCGCCGGTGCGGGACAAGAGCGTCGCGGTGCGGCGCTTCGCCGTGCGCGGCCTCGCCGATATCATGGAGACCATCCGCGCCATCGGCACGCAGCCGGTGCTGACAGCGATGACGTGGCTCGCCGGCCTCACCTCCTTCATGATCGGCAACGCCTATCACGCCCAGATGCCGGGCTTTGCCGGCGATCTCGGGCATGGCGATCCCGGCGTGTCCTACAGCGTGCTGCTCGCGGCCGACGCCGCCGGCGCGCTGCTCGCCGGCATCGCGCTGGAATCGTGGGGGCGGCTCAAGGGCACGCCGCGCACCGCGATCATGCTCGCGATGCTCTGGAGCGTGGCGCTGCTCGGCTTCGCATCGGTGCGGATCTACCCGGTCGCGATCGTACTGTTGTTTTTTGCAGGCTTCTTCGAGCTGTCGTTCAACACCATGGCGCAGGCGCTGGTTCAGTTGAATGCGCCGCACGACATCCGCGGCCGCGTCATCGGCCTCTACAACATGGCCGGGCTCGGGATGCGCGCCTTCAGCGGCATCACGGTGGGACTGTTCGGCGCGGCGATCGGCATCCATTGGTCGCTCGGGCTGTCGGCCGCGGTGCTATTGGCGCTGCTGCTTCTGCTGAATCAGCGCGCGGGGAAGAAGGCGTGAGGGCGCAGCGTTACGACACGGTCCGTTGACTCCGGCGGCTCGCCACCGCACGCTCGCCGCGGCAGCCGGGGAGATGAAGCATTGCGCAATCGCTGGGGCATTCTTGCGATCCTGTTCGTCGTTCGCCTCACTATCGCATTTCAGTTCCAGAGCGTGGCCGCGGTCGCGCCGCTGCTCCAACAAACGTTCGGCGTTGGCCTCGCCGATATCGGCATCCTGATCGGACTCTATTTCACGCCGGGCGTCGTGCTGGCACTGCCCGGCGGCGCGATCGGCCGGACCGTTGGCGACAAACCGACGACCATCGCGGCGCTGCTGCTGATGACAGCCGGCAGCCTCGTCATGGCCGCAACCGACGTCTGGGGCTGGCAGATGGCGGGCCGGCTCGCCTCCGGCGCCGGCGGCGTGCTGCTCACGGTGCAGCTGACCAAGATGGGCACCGACTGGTTTGCCGGCAAGGAGATCGCCACCGCCATGGCGATTTTCGTCAACTCCTGGCCGGCAGGCGTTGCGATCTCGCTGCTGGTGCTGCCGGCGCTCGGCACCGCCTATGGTGCGGGCGCCGTGTTCCTGGCCGGCAGTGCGCTGACCGCCATCGGCATTCTGCTGATCGCATTCTACCAGCCGCCACCGGCAGCAAGCGCGACGACGGCTGGCTCGGCACGTCTTGATCCCTTGGCGCTGCTGGCGGTGATCGTCGCGGGCGCGATCTGGGGCCTCTATAATGTCGGCTTCGCCATGATCTTCTCGTTCGGACCCTCGCTGCTCGCCGAGCGCGGCTGGAGCATTGCCGCGGCCGGCTCGGCGATCAGTCTCGTGATGTGGCTGTCGGTGGTCTCGGTACCGGCCGGCGGATATCTCGCCGATCGCACCAAACGGCCGCTCGTGTTGGCGATCGCGGCGAGCCTCGTGGTTTCCCTGCTGCTGGCCTGGCTGGCCCGGACCGAGGCGGTGATCGCAGCCCTCGTCCTGATCGGGCTCATCGGCGGCCTTCCGGCCGGCCCGATCATGAGCCTGGCGGCGCGTGTGCTGGCGCCGGAGACCCGCGCGATCGGCATGGGCATGTTCTACACCCTCTTCTATGCCGCGATGATGCTGGGGCCGGCGGTGGCAGGATGGCTCGCCAAATCGGTGGGGAGTGCCGCCATCGCGCTCGATCTCGGCGCGCTGACCGTGTTGGCCTGCCCGCCGCTGACGTGGCTTTTCGAGCGGATTGTTTCTGTTCGTAATCGTCGCGCGAAATCATAACGCGGCATTAACCCTATGCGCCTTACGGTCCTCCGGACTCCGCCCGGGCGGGGGGTCGGGTAGTGAAAATGGCGTTGGCGAACAAAAAATTTCTTCCGGCCGCCGAGGAACGTCGGCGTTTCCAGCGGGTGAAAGTGCACCTGCTCGGCCGCTACATGCTGCCGGACCGCCGTGAATTCCCCTGCCAGGTGATCAACATGTCGCCGGGCGGGCTCGCGCTGCTGGCGCCCGGCATTGGCAATGTCGGCGACCGCGTGGTGGCCTATCTCGACCATATCGGCCGCGTCGAGGGCAAGATCACCCGGATCATCGACAACGGCTTCGCCATGACGGTCGGGGCGACACCGCGCAAGCGCGACAAGCTCGCCGCCCAGCTCACCTGGCTCGCCAACCGCGACATTCTCAATCTGCCGGAGGACCGCCGCCACGACCGTATCGTGCCGCGCAACCCGATCGCGGTGCTGACCCTGGAAGACGGCACCAAGATGACCTGCCGCATCATCGACCTCTCGCTGTCCGGCGCGGCGATTGCCGCGGAGAACCGCCCGCCGCTGAAATCGACGGTTTTGCTCGGCCGGGTCCAGGGCCGCGTTGTCCGAAACCTCGAAGACGGCTTCGCGCTCGAGTTCATGCACTCGCAGCCGATCGAGACTCTCGAAGAGAGCGTTACCGCGCGGTAAAGCGGAAGCGCTCCAAAACCCCTGTTTTTCCAGCCCTGAAGGCGGCCTCCGCGATGCGGACGCCGCCTTTTTCATGCGTCGCGACGGGCCTTGCGTGGGTTAATGCGCGGCCTGCTGGCGCATGGAAACACCGGTTCCGCCGACGTTTCCGCGTTAATCCCTACAATTTGAATCAATTGCAGTAATATAGAATTTTATTCGAATTATATTCAAGTATAGATCGAATTAGTCGCTCGTTTTACTTGCATTCGTCTCGACTTGACTTGGCCGATTTAGCGGCAACTCAAAAGCTCCGTGCGAAATGTGGTCCCAACAAGAAACGGGGGCCACGATGTTCGATTTCAGGGGACAGGGGAAAGGGCTGGCGCTGGCCGCCATGCTCTTCGGGATCGGCGCGACAGCGCAAGCCGGCGAGAGCCGCTTGCTCTACGCGAGCCTCGGCGACACCACCCGTGCGCCGATCGGCTGGGTCGAGTTTTGTTCTGAGAATGCCGCTCAGTGCCAGGGCGGGCCGACGCAGCCGCGCGACATCGTGATGTCGCAGGCCGCATGGCGCGACCTGACCAAGGTCAATCGCTGGGTCAACGAGACCGTGAAGCCTTTGACCGATCAGGAGCACTGGGGCGTGATCGAGAAGTGGTCGCTACCATCAGACGGCTACGGCGACTGTGAAGACTACGTGCTGTTGAAGCGCAAGATGCTGATCGATGCCGGGTGGCCGCGCGAGGCCTTGCTCATCACCGTCGTGCGCGACAAGAAGGGCGAAGGACACGCGGTGCTGACGGTGAAGACCGACAAGGGCGAGTTCGTTCTCGACAATCAGAACGAGAACGTCGTGGCCTGGACGGAGACCGGCTATCGCTTCGTCAAGCGCCAGTCACAGGGCGATCCCAATGTCTGGGTCTCGCTCGGCGATACCAGGCCGGCGGTCTCCACCGCCAGCGCCAAGGACCAGTAGTTTCGAAGGATAGAGTTACGCGACCCGGTCACATCCCCACCCCTCCCCGTCCCAGACCGGTTCGCGCGCGGCCAGCCATCCCCCAATGGCTGGCCGCAACTTTTTTCGAGGCGCAAACGCGATCATTCCTGCCGGGCTTGCTGCGACCACGGCACGCGCGCGGTGGTGAAATCGCGCCACGCGCTTCGCAGGGACGGCTGGACGTCGACCGATGCGCGCGCCTGCCAGCCGGCGATCGCCGCAGCAGCAGTGGCGCTGTCGGGCGCTTCGGCAGCGAGCCCGTCGAGCAGTGAAGCCGTGATCGCCATGTCGTTGAAGGCGCCAAGCTGCTCCTGCAAAGCGGCGAGCCCGCGGGAGAACTTTCTGGCGGATTTGCGATCCTCGTACAACGGCAGCAGGAACTCGCCGAGATAGCGCAGCCGCTTCGTCGCGAGCCGCAAGCGGTGCAGGTCTTCCACGCCGAGCGACTTGAAGCGGCGGCCACGCTTGAGCACCTTCGCATACTGCTCCGACAGGATGCGCTCCGCGAAGTTGACTGCGGGTTCGGCGAACTGGCCGAGATCTTCGGCAGCGACGTCGTTGCGCCAGCCACGCGTCTCGATCCAGCCACCGAGGCCGATCAGGAAAATGGCGCAGCGGCGATCGTCGAGCGCGTGATGCGCCTTGCGATAGGCGTCCGATTGGCACTTCGCCGCGACCCGGTCCAGTGCGTCGAAGCCGGCAACCGCGGGACAGGCCTTTGCGATCGTCGGCAACGTCTCGAGCTGGAAGACGTCCCAGTCGCGCGCGGCGGAGAGATTTTGTGCCAGCCATTTAGCTTCCGACCGCAGCGCGGCGAGATTGCTCAACGCGCCCGCCGATCGCATCAGATCGAGCGCCGATCGAAGCCGGCGCAGCGAGACGCGAAGCTGATGAACGCCTTCCGGGTTGCGGCCGTCCGCGGCGGCCGGCAGCGACTGAAGCAGATGATGGAAGCAGGATCGCAGGATCGCCGCGAAGGACTCATCGAGCGTGATCGACGGTTCGAGACGGAGCTTTCGCGGTCGCCGTGCCGATGGTGCCGTGCCGGCGACAAGGTCGAAGCCGCGCGCCGACTTGCTGCGGATGGACGGCCTCACCGCCCCATGTTCCGCAAGCCGCAGCGCAATCTCGTAGATCGTGCTGGTGCTGCCGCCCTTGAGCTCCAGCTCGATCTCGCTCACCGGCATCGATCGATCGCCCGCCGCGAGGACGCCCCGGTCGAACGCGACCTCGACCGTCCCGGACGGCAGATCGATGATACGCGCGTGGCGATGCATGTCTGCAGTGAAGACCGCTTCGAGCGGCTGCGCTTCGAGACTCGCGCGAAGCTTCTCCGGAATGAAAGGCATCGCGAGGGCCAGATCGGGGGCAAGCGAGGGAACGCTCGCCTCCCACTCGCCACGGCGCAGCGGGTCGTCCGCGACGTCGGTCTTCACGGTTTGCACGAAACGAGCGCCGCTCTGACGAACGCGCAAGCTCAAGCCGTTGCGACGAAGCGTCCGCTCCGGGGTATCATAGTAGACAGATTTGAGATGCTTGCGTGTGCCCTTGCTCCGCGCATTCATCGCGATGATCGGCGCGGCGTTGAAATGCGCCATGAGATCGGCATCGACGAGTAAGCTTGAGTTCGATCTCACCCACGGGACGCGCGGCACCGTTGGACAGTTCTGGTGCAGGCGTCGCGCTTTGCGACGGCGTCTGATCAACCACGGCGCCCTTGAAGAACGTCGGTTCCGCGCCGGGATCGGCGAGTTCACGTTGCCTGAGGAGGCCGGCGGCGTATTGCGCCCTCTTACTGTCCTTTGGGACAGGGTTCCCGTCCATCGCGCTCGAAGTTTTGCGGGCCGGCGTTGCGTCTGACTTCAGCATTTACGATGACATGACAGTTCGATGACAGAGCGACAACATATAGCCGGAGCGGGAAGCCCGGCAAAGTTCCCCAAGGTCAATCGCAGTGCATCGCGGCATGACAGACCACGCCGAGCGACAGGCTCAGCAATTCGGCATTAGTCGACGTCGTCATGGCCAGCGCTTCAGCTGGCGTGTACCAGCTTGAAAGCGCGGCCAGCATCGCGCCTTGCCGTTCCGCCAGCGCCTGCGAGAACAGGATGTCGGTGCCGAACGCAGTCTTGATGCCGTATTTCCCTGCCAGCGCGCAGACCCTGTCGGTACCGGCGAGCACCTGCCGCTTCTTGTCCTGCACCTCGGGCCCAAGCGCGCTTGCGCCGAGATCATGATCGTCGCCGTCGGGCTGAACCTCATCATCAGTTGCGACACGAAGAAGAGCGCGACCGCGCCGCGGAACACCTGCAACGCCCCGAAGCGCTGGGCGAGCTTGGCGCCGAGTATCACAAAGCCCGCGACCAGCATCGAGTACGCCACGATTCCCGTCGCGACCGTGGTCGGCGCCGATGAAGAAAGCCGCCTCCGCACTTGCCGAGTCGCTCGTCGCAAAGCTTGCTGCGCCAAGCGCTCCTTCTGCTGGCTAGAACAGCCATATGAAACGGTATTTGTGTTTCTTGACGCCCTCTCTTGCCCGTGTGACACCTGTTTGCGGTGGCTGGCTGCCGGTCGCCCAATGACGCAGGGAAAAGGGGAAACCAAAGTGGGGACATGCGCCAGAATCCTGGGTGCCGCAATTGCATGCCTGACGCTGGCCACTGCTGAAACGGCATGGGCAGAAGCCTGGCCGACCCGGGCAATCAAGATCGTCGTCTCCACTCCGCCAGGTGGCATCACCGACGCGTTCGCCCGTGCCTATGGCGATTACATCTCGCAGAAACTCGGCCAGCCGGTCATTGTCGAGAACAAAACCGGGGCCAGCGGCGCGCTGGCGGCGCAATCGGTGAAGGATTCACCGGCGGATGGCTACACGCTGATGTACACCATTTCGTCCACCCTGATCGGCAACCGGCTGCTGCTGAAATCGCTGGCCTACGACCCGGACAAGGATTTCTCAATCGTCGCGTTGACGCCTTCGGGACATCTGCCGTTGGTCGCCCATACGGCCACCGGTGCAAAGACGCTGGAAGAGTTCGTCGCCTATGCGCGTCGCAACAAAGTCACGGCCGGCTCGTACGGCATCGGCTCGTTCGCGCACATTGCCGTTGCCGAGCTCAACCGGCAATTCGGCCTCGACATTTCCATCGTGCATTACCGCGGCGAAGCGCCGATGTGGCAGGATTTTGCAGCCGGGGTCATCCAGGCGGCGGTCGGCAGCTATCAGGCCGCGCTTCCGGTGCTCGACACCGGCGTCGGCCGCGCGATCGCCGTGCCGACATCGGTGCGCATGAAGAAGCTGCCCGAAACCAAAACGTTCGTCGAGCAAGGGGTCACCGGCAAGGTCTTCCAGCTCACCAGCTTCACCACGCTGGTGGCGCCCGCTGCGACACCAACAGACCGGATCGAAACGCTCGCCAAGCTGATGGTCGAAGGCGGCAAGACGGAGCGTGTGCAGAAGCTGCTCGAAGCCTTCGGGGTCGACTCGCCGGCAATGGATCGCGCATCCTCGGTTGCGCTCTACGAAAAGGAAGCGCCGATCTGGCTCGAGTCGATCAAGACACTCGGATTGGAGCCGCAATAGATTCCAGGGCCCCGCTCCCGCGTGCGGACACCTCGTTGCGCTCACACGCCGAGCACGTCGGCGAGCCGCAACTCGTCGGCGGCTGGGTCCTTCAGGAACAGCTCGGCCTCAATCTCCCTCAGATGCGACAGCATCTGTGCGCGCGCAGCCGCCTTGTCGCGCCTGCGGATCGCGGTGACGATCCCGGCATGATGATCGGTGCCGCAGGCCGGCGTGTCGTGACGGCGGTAGAGCAGGATGATGAGCGATGAGCGCGCGATCAGCTCCTTGAGGAAGCCGAGATAGATGCTGTGGCCGGACATCTCGGCGACGAGGCGGTGAAACTCCCCAGAGAGCCGGACCGAGGCGCGGGCGTCGCCGCGCAATTCCGCCTCGCGCTCTTCAGCGAGATGTCGACCGAGGCGGTCGAGCCAGGCCGGCGAGACCGCGTCGCAGGCGTGATCGACGATGGTGGGCTCGATCAGGCGCCGCGCCTCGAACACTTCGCGCGCGTCGGCGGGTGTGGGGCGCGCCACGAAGGCACCGCGGTTTTTCTCGATGCTGACGATCCCCTCGTGCGCCAGTTGCTGGAGCGCGGTACGCACCAGGGTGCGGCTCGCGCCGTAGATCTCGCCGATCTCGTCCTCGCCAAGTTTTATGCCCGGCAGCAAGCGATGCTCGAGGATCGCGGCGGTCACGCCCTCCCGGATCCGGCTGACGCGATCGCTCACGTCTGGCGTCTCGGATTTCGGTCGGGACTTGGCAGCCATGGATGTGAGGCTCGATCGTCGAATATGGCCTCGAATCTTAATCGACGAGCTGTATCCAATCACAGGCGAAACTTTATACAATCCGCGCCTGTTTTGTGTGCACGCAACTGCGAAAGCGACGAGCCGCCCAATTGCGCCGGATTCGATCTAACGATCTGAGTCCGCTGCACTGTTTTGAATTTTGGCCGGACGGGGGCGATTGGCATGGACCTTGCGGAGAGAGGCGGAGCATCGCCCTCGCCTCGGACACGCCATGGCCACTCCCGCCGCTCTCGAACTGGTCGCCGTCACCAAGCGCTATGACACGACGCTCGCGGTCGACAACGTCAACCTGAAGATCCCCGCGGGTACCTATTGCTGCCTGCTCGGTCCCTCCGGCTGCGGCAAGACCTCGACCTTGCGCATGATCGCGGGCCACGAGGCAGTCAGCGAGGGCGACATCATCCTCGGCCCTCAGAACGTCACGGATCTCCCCCCGGCCGAGCGCGGCACGGCGATGATGTTCCAGTCCTACGCGCTGTTTCCGCACCTCACCGTGATCGACAACGTCGCGTTTGCCTTGAAAATGCGCGGCATCGATCGCAAGACCCGACACCAGAAGGCCGGCGAGCTGCTCGAGCTGGTGGCCATGAGCCCCTATGCTGGCCGGCTCCCCGCGCAGCTCTCCGGCGGCCAGCAGCAGCGCGTCGCGCTCGCCCGCGCGCTGATCACCGAGCCGCAGATCCTGCTGCTCGACGAGCCGCTGTCCGCGCTCGATCCGTTCCTGCGGGTCAGGATGCGTGGCGAGCTCAAGCGGCTCCAGCGCGAACTCGGCATCAGCTTCATCCAGGTCACCCACGGCCAGGAAGAGGCGATGGCGCTGGCCGACCACATCGTGGTGATGAACCACGGCAAGATCGAGCAGCAGGGTAGCGCGCGCGACATCTTCCACCATCCCCGCACCGAATTCGTGGCGCGCTTCATCGGCGGCCACAACGTCCTCAGCGACTCCGGCCAGCTCATCGCCGTGCGCGCCGATCAGCTCGGCATCTTGCCGTTCGCCGACGGCGCGTTCGGCGCACCGGCGCTGCTGACACAAACCGAGTACCAGGGCTCCTATATCGCCGTCTCGCTCACGCTCGACGACGGCACCGCCCTGTTCTCCCACCTTCCCGAGGCCGCCTTCGACGTCCATCCGTTCCGTCCGGGCGATCGCGTGCTGGCCACCTGGGATCCCGCCAAGGCGCAACGCCTGCAATAGCGCCCCCCGTACATCACAATGCGCAACAGAGGAGTGACTGATATGACCGAGACCACTGGGAAGACCGGCGTCAGCCGCCGTACGCTACTCAAGAGCACCGCGGGTCTCGCCGGCCTTGCCGCCGGCTCAGGCGCCATCACGGGCTTTCCCTATGTGAACTCGGCCGAGCCGAAGGTGCTGCGCTATCTCGGCACCGCCGTGAACGAGGGCGACGACATCTCGAAGCAGTGCCTGAAGGACACCGGCATCAAGATCGAATACATCACCGCCACCACCGACGACGTCACCAAGCGCGTGATGACCCAGCCGAATTCCTTCGACGTGCTGGATACCGAATATTTCTCGCTGAAGAAGCTGGTCCCGTCGGGCAACATCCTTGCCCTCGACGCCAGGAAGATCAAGCAATTCGACAACATCACGCCGGTGTTCACCAAGGGTGAGACGCCCGGCGGCAAGAAGATCGGCAACCAGGGTACCGCGCCCTGGAAGGTGCTCTATCTCGAAGGCAAGGACTCCAAGACGTTCTCCAAGACGGCCACCGAGTTCGTCACCCTGATTCCGACCGTCTACAACGCCGACACGCTCGGCATCCGTCCCGACCTGATCAAGCGCCCGATCGGCTCCTGGTCCGAGCTGCTCAATCCCGAATTCAAGGGCAAGGCCTCGATCCTCAACATTCCCTCGATCGGCATCATGGATGCCGCGATGGTCGTGGAAGCTTCCGGCAAGTACAAATATGCCGACAAGGGCAACATGACCAAGGAAGAGATCGACCTCACCATGAAGGTGATGACGGAAGCGAAGAAGGCCGGCCAGTTCCGCGCCTTCTGGAAGGACTTCAACGAGAGCGTCAACCTGATGGCCTCGGGCGAAACCGTCATCCAGTCGATGTGGTCGCCGGCGGTGACAAAGGTCCGCTCAATGGGGATCGCCTGCACGTTCCAACCGCTCAAGGAAGGCTACCGCTCATGGGCGTCCGGCTTCTGCGTCTCCAAGGGCGTCTCCGGTGCGAAGCTCGAATGGGCCTATGAATTCGTCAACTGGTTCCTGTCCGGCTATGCCGGCGCCTATCTCAACCGCCAAGGCTACTACTCGGCCGTACTCTCCACCGCGAAGGCCCACATGGAGCCCTACGAGTGGGCCTACTGGATGGAAGGCAAGCCGGCCGAGAAGGACATCAAGGCGCCCGACGGTTCGCTGCTGGAAAAGGCCGGCGCCGTGCGCGATGGCGGCTCCTACGAAGACCGCATGGGCGGCGTCGCCTGCTGGAACGCCGTGATGGACGAGAACGACTACATGGTCCGCAAGTGGAACGAGTTCATCGCCGCCTGATGGATACGTCAGAGGACATCCTGCAACAGAAATCCCCGGACCTGGTCCGGGGATCCGACACGGCGCGCCGCACCAAGCCGGCGCGCCTGGCGCCCTCCTTCATCTCCTGGCTCCAGGCCGGGCCGATGATGCTGGTGTTTCTCGCCTTCTTCCTCATTCCGCTGGTCTTCGTCGTCATCGTCTCCTTCTGGGATTACAACGAATATCAGTTGCTGCCGGCCTTCTCGGGCCGCGGCTACACCGACACGTTCGAAGGCTGCATCGCGCAGCTTCCCGATCTCTGCACGATCGCCAAGACCTATCTGATGACGCTGAAGCTGTGCTTCCTGGTCTGGGTGATCACGCTCTTCATCGGCTTCTGGGTCGCCTATTTCCTTGCCTTCCATGTCAAGTCGAAGACCTGGCAGATGGGACTGTCGCTGCTCTGCACGATCCCGTTCTGGACCTCCAACGTCATCCGCATGATCGCCTGGATCCCGCTGTTGGGACGCAACGGGCTGGTGAACTCCGGACTGGTCAAGAGCGGACTGATCAACCAGCCGCTGGAATGGCTGCTGTTCTCCGAATTCTCCGTGGTCCTGGCGCTGGTGCACCTCTTCACCTTCTTCATGGTGGTGCCGATCTTCAATTCGATGGTGCGCATCGACAAGGCGCTGATCGAGGCTGCCTATGACGCCGGCGCAACCGGCTTCCAGACGCTCGTCAACGTCATCATTCCGCTGGCCAAGCCCGGCATCGTGATCGGCTCGATCTTCGTCATCACCATCGTGATGGGTGACTTCATCACCATCGGCGTGATGGGTGGCCAGCAGATCGCCGCCGCCGGCAAGATCATCGAGACGCGGGTGAACGCGCTGCAGTTCCCCGCGGCAGCGGCCAACGCCGTGATCCTGCTCGCGATCACCTTCCTGATCATCACCATGATGTCGCGCATCGTCGACATAAGGAAGGAGCTGTAAGCGATGACGGAGGGACGCCCGCGCAGCTTCTATGTTCTCGCGATCTTCTTCGCGGCCTATGTGCTGTTTCTCTACGGCCCGATGATCGCGATCTACGTCCTGTCGTTCCAAGGGCCGCAGGGCGGCCTCACCTTCCCGATGAACGGCGTCTCGACCTACTGGCTATCCAAACTGTTCCAGGGCACCGGCATCGTCGACCTCGGCGCCGCCTTCCGCCGCTCGCTGCTGCTCGGTCTCATGGTGATGGCCGTCACCGTCGTGCTATCGGTCGCTGCCGGCATGGCATTCCGCCGAAAATTCAAGGCGCAAAGCATCCTGTTCTACTCGGCGATCGCGAGCCTCATCGTTCCCTCGATCATCACCTCGCTCGGCATCTCGCTGGAATTCCGCATCATCGACGATTTGATCAAGGCGCATTGGAACGAGAATTTCGAGACCTCGATGGGCCTGCTCACCTCCGGCCTCGGCGCGCATCTGACCTGGACGCTGCCGTTCGGCCTTCTCATCATGTTCGCGATCTTCAACCGCTTTGATCCCAGGCTGGAAGAAGCCGCGCGCGATCTCGGTGCCACGCCGTGGCAGGCCTTCCGTCATGTCGTGCTGCCGATCATCCTGCCCTCCGTGATTGGCATCGGGCTGTTCGGCTTCACGCTGTCTTGGGACGAGCTCGCGCGCTCCAGCCAGGCGATCGGGGCGGTGAATACATTGCCGCTCGATCTCCAGGGCCTCACCACCACAGTGACGAACCCTGACATCTACGCGCTCGGCACCATCATCTCCGCTGTCTCCTTCGCGGTAATCACCCTTGCGCTCGGCACCATCCACATGCTGAACAAGCGGCAGGCGGCCAAAGGCTCGGACGCCGGCAAGGGACTTGTCTGAACCGATGCGACTTCACGTCGTCAATCCCAACACCACGGCGTCGATGACGGCGAAGATCGGCGCTGCCGCGCGCGCGGCCGCCCTGCCCGACACCGTGATCGATGCGCGCCAGCCCACGATGGGGCCGGTCTCGATCGAGGGCTTTTACGATGAAGCTTTTGCCGTCCCCGGCATGCTCGGCTGCATCCGCGCGGCCGACCGCGACGGCGCGGATGCCCACGTCATCGCCTGCTTCGACGACACCGGCCTCGATGCCGCCCGCGCCGTTGCCAAGGCGCCGGTGATCGGAATTGGGGAGGCCGCCTTCCACATGGCGAGCCTTATTGCCGCGCGCTTTGCCGTGGTGACGACGCTCGGCGTCTCCATCGTCCCGATCGAGCATAATCTGAAGAAGTACGGCCTCGCCGAGCGCTGCGCCCGCGTCCGTGCCGCCGAGGTCCCGGTGCTGGCGCTCGAGGAGCGCAATACCGAGGCGCTCGGCAAAATCTCGGCGGAAATCACGTCCGCGATCCGCGACGACCGCGCTGAGGCCATCGTGCTCGGCTGCGCCGGCATGGCCGATCTCGCCGCCGAACTCGCGGCCGCGCATGGCCTGCCCGTGGTCGATGGCGTCGCCGCGGCGGTGACGCTGGCGGAATCACTGGTGCGGTTGGGGCTGAAGACGTCCCGGCTCGGGCCCTACGCGGCGCCGCGGGCGAAGACATATTCCGGGCCGTTTTCGCCGTTTCAACCGTAATTCCTGCCCTGGCGTGGCGCTCGGAGGGCTCAAGGCCAGCTGATTGCTGGTTTTTTGGTCCTCAGCCTCTTTTTCGTCCCATTCCTTGCGGAAATGTTACGTTTTCGGGACGTCCCGGCCACCCTTGGGTTGCCGCTCTTCGCCACTCACCAAGTTTCAATTTGGGCTTTGTTAGCGATGATCGATCTCGCAGAGGATACACCCTCCAACCCGTTCGCCCGTCTCGGCGCCCAGCCTATCGCGCTGACCGCCGCGGCCCTCCTGCTCCTGATCGCCGGCGTGACCTCGATCGCGATCTGGCGTGCCTACACCGGCGCGGCACCCGAGACCGACCGCGTGGTGGCGTCGCGACAGCTCCAGGCCCGCACCGCGCAGGCCTCAGAACAGCTCGTCGAGAAAACGAAGGGGCTGGAGGCGACCCAGCAGGAATCGATCGACCAGTTGCAGGTCGTGCAGGACCAGCTCCTGTCGGTGAAGCGGCTGCTTGCATTCCAACAGGCCGACACCAAGCGGCTCTCTGAGCAGGTCGCAACCCTGAACGAATCCATCGACGGCTTGCGGCAATCCTTTGCCAGCGCCCGGGCCACCGAGGCCGAGGCCCCCTCGGTTACCCGGAGGAAACCGGCGCGCCACCGCGTCCATGCCAGCGCGCGCAAGCCGGGTAAGTCGCGCAGCTGACCCGGCCGCAACCCGCTCCCGACTTTAATTTTTCTGACTTGTGAACTGGATCACATTCGTCCGTATGATTCCGAGCGATGCTGGGGGTCACCGGATGGCGTGAGCCGATTTTAATATCCGGGGCTGGCAAGGTCGTTGACGGTATACTGCGTCAACGACCTTGTTTTTTGGTGGGTACAGCCGCCTTTTCCGCCTCACTCGCAGACGTCGACGCGACGGAATCGCCATCCCGAAGGCGTCATCACGCGCTTCCGCACGACGTAGCAGCCGCCGTAGCCATCGTCGTAGCCGGTACCATAATAGTAGGGATCGCCGTAGTAGGGGGAGCCGTAGCCATAATAGCCGCCGTAGTAGCCCGCACCGGCGAGACCCGCGCCGATCGCGACACCGGGCCAGAAGCCGCCATGCCAATGGCCGCCACCGTGCCAGCCTCCACCACCGTGGAAGCCGCCGCCATGGAAGCCCCCGAAACCGCCCCCCGCTTGCGCCGCTTGCGGCGCCGACAGCCCGACCGCCGCGACGGCCAGTGCCGCCATGATCATCCTGCGTAACATCACTCGATCCTCCGCGTGGACACGCTCCACGCTAAAGGATCACGCTAACGTCACTCAGGCATTCCTGACAGCCACCCTGCCTCACTTCCGCGCGAGCGTCAGCAGCCGCGACAGATGCTCTTCAACTTTCTCTCGAGCTGCCTGTTCTCGGCATTCACGGTGGCATCGGCGGCAGCCGCGCTGCCTCCCGCGCCGGTGGTGACCCCGGGCGCCGCGTTCGCGCCGGACGATTGCGCCGTGCCCAGGCTATTGGTGCCGGGCGGCGGAGCCGGGGAATTGGCAACGCCGCCGCTCGAACCAGTGGAGCCGCCAGTGCCGCCAATACCTTGGGCGAGCGATGCGACCGACATCGCGGCGATGCCGCAGATCACGATCAAGGCCTTGATTGAAACGGTTGCGGACGATCCAGCCATTGAAAGATTCTCCTTTGGGAAATTCTCCCTTTGCCGATCAACAGCCGCGGCGAAGTCCGGTTCCGGAACAAATCCCGTCACATCAGCTTGAAAGCAAGGAGCAGTCACGATCATGCGCAAACTGATCGCGTTCGACGAGGACACGTTCGACAAGCTGAAGCAGTTGGGACGCGACAGAATGGCGACGTTTCAAGAGCTCGCGGACGAGGCCTTTGCCGATCTCCTGAAGAAGCACGGCATTCCGATCGATCTCAGGGATGCGTTGCGCAAGAGCACCAGGCTCGACGCTGAATCGGGCAGGCCGGCAGCACGTTCCAAAGCCAGAAAGGCGAAATCACGATGACCGATCGCGATCCCTTTGCAGAGGGCGAACGCGCCGCGCGCGAGAACATTCCGGCCGAAGCCAATCCGTACCAGGACGGCAGCGACGAGCATGCGCTGTGGGCCGCCGGCCACGAGAAGGTCGCCGGCACGATCGAAGCGCGCGAGTCCAAGGGAAGCTGACGCTTCGCCACGGGTGAAGCAGCGGATCTATGCGGCGGCCACCATCTTCTCGGTCCGGTCCTCGACCATGGTCACGAACATGTGGGACTCCTCGCCGGTGCCGCCGATCTGGACCCGGCGGGCAGAGATCACGCGGCGCCCGCGCGCGGGATTGTCGATGGTATCGACGATCGGTTCGAGCTGCTGCTTCTGCGTGAGAAGCTGCCGATCGCGCCGCTCGATCAATTCGGCCGTCTCCGCGGAGAACAATTCCCGCGCGGTCTTGCCGATGATCTCGCCGCGCGACATGCCGATCATCTTCTCGGCAGCCTTGTTGACGAAGACATAGCGCAGATTGCGCGCATCCTTGGCGATGATGCCTTCAGCCACATTCTCGATGATGGTGGCGAGCAAACGCTCCATTCGCTCGAGGATGCGCTGGCGCTGACGCTGTTCGGTGACATCCTCCTGCACCGACACCCAGCCGCCGCCGTCCATCGGACGCTCGTAGATCTTGATGATGCGGCCGTCGTTCAGGGTGATTTCAGAGGTCGCCGGCTCGCGGGGCAATCCGGTCGAGCACCGCCGCGAGAAATTTCGCGACGTCGCCGCTGAACAATCCGCTCGTGACCCGGTGCTGGAGGATCTCCTCGAGCGTCGATCCGGCCTGGATCGTCTCGGGCAGGTTGTAGATCTGCCGGTAGTTGCGGTTCATTGCGACCACGGCCGCCTTGGCGTCGAGCATGATCAGGCCCTGCGGCATGCTGTTGATCGCAGCCGAGAGCTGCCACTTCTTGGCCTGGTACTTGTCGTTGAACTTGTCGCGCTCGGTCCTGGCCGCGTCGCGCGCCTGCGCAGTGCCGAGCTCGAGCTCCTCAAGCTCGAATATGCGCGCGACAGCGTCGCGGAAGTTCTGCACGGCGCGCGCAAGGTGCCCGATCTCGTCGTGACGGCCAAGGTGCGGCACCTCGCTCTTGACGTCGCCGGTGGCGATCCGGTCGGTCGCCTGCGTGATCTCGGCCAGCGCCCCGACCACCGAGCCCCGCATCACGACGACGTTCAGTCCCGCGAGCAGCAGCGCCGCGAGGCCGAGCGCGAACAGATAGGCCGCGGCGTAGCGGTTCTCGTTGGCGAGATCGTCCGCCTCGCGGGCTCGTTGACCGTAAATTTTCTCGAGCGTCTCGAGATCGCTGTTGAGCTTTTTGCGCAGTGTCCGGTTGGCGTCGTTGTCGCCCCATTCGCGCGCCGCCGCCGGGCTGATCTCAAGGCCGCGCCGCACCAGCTCCTGGCGGAACTCGACGAACTGCGAGACGCGCTGGCGGAAGGTGGCAGTTTGTTCAGCGTCGTCGTCACCGACGGTTCGCTCCATGTTCTTCACCGCCTCGGCGAGCTCGCGGTTGCGCCGCAGCAGCCCGTCCGCGAACTGCTTCGCACTGCCGCGATCGGCGGACATGTAGATGCCGCGCGACTCCATCACGATGGCGTAGATCAGCGCGTTGATGCGTCCGACGTTGATCGCCGCCTCTGCCGAGGAGGCGTGCATGTGACGATAGGTCGTCTGCAACCGCACCGACTGGATCGACATCACGAGCAGGAACGTCGTGACGATCGCGAGAAAGCCCGCGATGCTGTAGACCTTCTCCGCGACGGTCAGCGTGTCGGCGCCGCGCGCGAAACGAACGAACTTCTTCAGTAGCTTGGTTCCGGCGCCGAGACCGGACCTCAGTGCCACATCGTCCATGGCGCCGCCCCCTGGTTGAGCACACCCCAAGATAGGCGTGATCGCGCTAGCGGGTACTTAAAGTTTCAGCCGGTATTGTTACGGTCCGGAACCGCCGCGGGGCAGGCTCGGGGGCGGCATCAGCCGATCCGCTTCAGGCCCTTTTTGAAGCGTGGGCCGTTCGCGACATAGAATCTGGCTGCGCTCCCCATGCGCTGTACCTGGGCGTCATCAAGCGTGCGGATCACGCGCGCGGGCGAGCCGATGATCAGGGAGCGTTCGGGAAATTCCTTGCCCTCGGTGATGACGGAGCCGGCGCCGACGATGCTGTTGCGGCCGATCCTGGCGCCATTCATCACGATCGAGCCCATGCCGACCAGCGCGCCCTCCTCGATGGTGCAACCGTGCAGGATGACGTTGTGGCCGACGGTGCAGTTTTGGCCGATGACCAGCGGAAAGCCGAGATCGGTGTGGCAGGTCGAGCCGTCCTGCACGTTGGCACCCTCGCCGATCTCGATCCACTCATTGTCGCCGCGCAGCACCGCACCGAACCAGACGCTCGCGCCCGGCTTCAGGCGAACGCGGCCGATTACGGTCGCGGTCTCCGCGATGAAATAATTGCCGTCGGCGGGAAGATCGGGTGCCTGCCCGTCGAGCTCATAGATCGCCATGAAGGTCTCCTGTCACCTGACCCTTGGCATAGCGAAACACGCGCCGTCAGGCAAAGGGCCGCCCTGCCGGGCAGCCCGCGTGCATCAGGCCAGAACGCCGGCCGCGCGCAGCGTCATCAGGAAGAAGGTGCCGCTCATCATGCTCCAGAAGCCGGCGATGACCGTTGCCATCATCACGAATTCGACGCGGCGGCTTTCCACCCGCATGCCGCGCAGCGTGTTTCGCATGATGATGAAGGGCGCGGCGAACACCAGGAACGGCACTGCCGCAAAAGTCTTCGGGGCCACGCCCTCCTGCAACAGCCCGAAGCCGGCGGGCCGCTGAGCCAGCGCCTGGTATCCGTTCACGAGCGCGCCCGCGAATGCGAACCCGATGCAGATCGAGAAGAAAGTGTTGAAAGCTTCAGGTGTCATCGGAACGGTCCGCCCTTACGCAACGCCGGAGCTTTCCTGTGACAAATAGTGCCGGTTAACGCTACATTATCCTTAAGCGAAGGTTAACGGCGCCGGCCGGTCCACGCAGGGCCCTATCCCTTTCCCGGTAACCAGGAACCCTCCGCGAAACCGCTGCCGCGTGGCATATTCGCCGCTGATTCGGCCACCGGCCGACTTCCGGTTCATTGCGCGACGTCATGACGGTGTTTTCGGCAACCTCCCCTCGGTCCCCAAGGACGCACACCCGGGCGCATCTCGTCCCGGTCGTGCTCGGCGGCGTGTTCGCCGCGAGCGCGATCGCGCTTGTCGCCTATCTGCTGTGGCCGACCTGGGGCGCGGGCGGTGCGAACGCACCGGACAAGCTGCCGGTGAGCGTCGGCGGCACGCTGTTCAACCTGCCGGCGGCCGCGATCCGGATGAGGATCCAGCGGCACTCCGGACCCCAGGAGCGCATCGACCTCGACTTCCTTTATCCCTCGCTCGAGTCGCCGGGCGCACCGAAGCATGTCACCGCCGACGGCGTGGATGCGACGATGCAGCCGATCGACCGCATCTTCCTGTCGATCGCGGCGCATCACGATGCGCTGGCGCCGGAGCAGCGCGTCGGCACGATCTTTCCGCGCTATCTCGACCAGGCCGCGGCGACGCCGCAGGAAGGGCTGACGATGCGGATGTTCCGCAGCGACACGCCCTATGGCAGCGAGGATCTGTTTTCGGGCGCGAGCCCTGCGCTCACCGCGCGCTGCACGCGCGATGCGTCGACGCCGGGCATGTGCCTCTCCGAACGCCGCGTCGGCGGCGCCGACCTCACCTTCCGCTTTCCGCGGAGCTGGCTGTCGCAATGGCGCGATGTGGCGGAAGCGATGGACAGGCTGACGGTGCAGCTGCGCGGGCCAAGTGGATAACACGCTATGGCTGCGCTCCTCGCCCCGCTCGCGGGGCCGAGACGAGCTTCGCTCGCTCTGAGAGCGTTCGGATGAGGGGGACTCTCCACGAGATCGGTGAGAGTTAAATTTGCAGAGTTGCGACCTCTCCCGGCAAGCGGGCGAACTGGAGAGCGCGAACTACTCCTGATCGACGAGATCGTCCTCGAGGATCGCCATCTGGAACTGGAACGAGCGATCATCGTCCTCGTCGTCGACGAACAGCACGCCGATGAACTCCTCGCCGATATAGACCTCGGCGGAGTCATCCTTCTTCGGCCGCGGCACGACGCGGATCTTGGGATTGCCGAACACGCGCTTCAGATATGCGTCGAGCTTCCTAACTTCTTTGACGTCCACGGCAAGTCTCCAATCGAAATCTGGGTTGGCGGGCTTTTAGGACGAGACGCGACGAACCGCCAGCAGGAATTGCCAAAGAATTTGGGGACGAAAAGGGCCGGAAAATCAGGCCCTGTTCAAGCTCAAAGCCCCGTATCAAAGTCCCATGGCGTTGATCATCTGATCCATGGTGCGCGACGGCTCGGCGCAGCCGGCCTCGCCGACGATCTTGGCCGGCACGCCGGCGACCGTGACGTTGTGCGGCACCGGCTTCACCACGACCGAGCCGGCGGCGATGCGCGCGCAATGGCCGATCTCGATGTTGCCGAGGATCTTTGCACCTGCGCCAATCAAGACGCCGTGGCGGATTTTTGGATGACGGTCCTCGTTCTCCTTGCCGGTGCCGCCGAGCGTGACGCCATGCAGGATCGAGACGTCGTCCTCGATCACGGCCGTCTCACCGCAGACGAAGCCGGTGGCGTGGTCAAGGAAGATGCCACGGCCGATGCGCGCATTGGGATTGATGTCGGTCTGGAACACCGCCGAGGCGCGGCTCTGGAGATAATACGCGAAATCCTTGCGGCCCTTCAGATAGAGCCAGTGCGCGAGGCGATGGGTCTGGATCGCGTGAAAGCCCTTGAAGTAGAGCAAGGGATCGATGAAGCGCGACGTCGCGGGATCGCGGTCGTAGACGGCGACGAGATCGGCGCGGAAGGCGTTGCCGAGATCCGGATTGTCGCGCAGCGCTTCGTCATAGGTCTGGCGCACGAGATCGCCCGACAGCGCGGCGTGATCGAGCCGGTCGGCGAGACGATGGATCACCGAATCTTCCAGGCGGTTGTGATGCAGCACCGTCGAATAGATGAAGGTCGCAAGCTCCGGCTCGCGATGGACGATGTCCTCCGCTTCGCCCCGGATCCGCTCCCAGATCGGATCGAGCGACGCGAGCTTTCCTCCCGGATTGACCTGATGCACTGCTGCCATGGGATCTGCTCTTTCGAATGGGCCCGTTTTGTTGGCTCTATAACACAGCTTAGGCGACAAAGTCCTGACGGGCTTGCCTGAGAGTGAACAACGCCTTGCTCCGCAAAAGCATGCCAACGCGTTGAATCACAACACTTTCCTCTGACGCCCCCAAGCGGCAAGGTCGGCTCAAAATGGTCAGAGTTTTGCCAAATTCAAGCCGTGCGGTGTCAAACTATTGGTGAATTCCGCCTCAACGGTTATTGCGGGCATGGTCGCGGGCGACGACGGAGCGGATTTGACCATCACCACCGATAGTTTGCGTGCGCGCGGCGCGGGCTCGTTCTTGCTGCGGCTCGCCGCGGTGGCCCTTCCCCTCCTGATGATCACGCCCGCGTTCTGGAACGGCTATCCCTTGCTTCAGTGGGATACTGGCGGCTATCTGGCCCGCTGGTATGAGGGCTATCTCGTCCCCAGCCGCTCCACCGTGTTCGGCCTCTATCTGCATTGTGGCGAGAGCTTTGGCTTCTGGATCAACCTCGCGGTCCAATCACTGGCAACGCTGTGGCTGTTGCAGCTCACCCTGCGCGTGCTCGGCCTGATGCAGACGTTCCGCTTCGTCGCGATCAGCCTGCTCCTGATCCTGTCGACTGCACTGCCCTGGCTTGCGAGCATGCTGCTGACCGACATCTTTGCAGGACTGTCGGTGCTGTCGCTGTTCCTCCTGATCGTCGGCGGAAGCCGGACTTCGACGCTCGAAAAAGTCTCGCTGTTCGTCTTCACCGCCTTTGCCGCCGCAACCCACAGCGCCACGCTCGGCGTGCTGCTCGGGCTCTGCGCCGCAGGCTGGATGGCGCGGCCGCTGCTGGGGAGCCGCCTTCCGCTTGCCGGATTAGCACAGGCGAGCCTGACCATCGTCGCGGGCGGACTGATGCTGGTGTCGGCGAACCAAGCGCTATCGGGCCAATGGGCCTGGACGCCCGGCGGCTACGGCGTCGCCTTCGGTCGCATGATGCAGGACGGCATCGTCGCGCGCTATCTCAACGACCACTGTCCGCACGAGACCTTCAAGCTCTGTCCTTACCGCAATCAATTGCCGGCGACCGCCGACGAGTTCCTGTGGGGCAAGAGCATGTTCAACACGCTCGGCCGCTTCGAAGGCATGAATGAAGAGATGGACTACATCGTCGTGCATTCGCTCGCCGACTATCCGGCCTGGCAGGCCGGCGCGGCCCTGCGGGCGATAGGACAGCAATTGTTGCACGTGGCGACCGGCGAAGGCGCCAGCGGCTGGATCCCGCACACCTACGGCATCATCGAGCGTTACATCCCCTCCCAGGTCGCGCCGATGCGCGCGGCGCGCCAACAGAATTGGGGTGTTGATTTCGAGTACGTCAACCGGCTGCACGTTCCCGTCGCGCTGGCCTCGATGCTGGCGCTGGTCAGACTGCTCGCGAATTCGCTGGCGAACCGCCGGCTCGACGATTTGACCCTGCTGGCGGCGACCGTCACGCTGGCGCTGCTCGGCAACGCCTTCATCTGCGCCGTCATCTCCGGCCCGCACGACCGCTACGGCGCGCGGATGGTGTGGGTTGCGACCTTCGTGGTGCTGATGGCGGTGGCGCGCCGTTTTGGCGACGAGGAGCCGCGGGCGAAACTTCAGCGGCGGCGTGACAGGAAGTCGAGCACGCCGGTCTTGTAGACCTTGTCGCCCACCGCGCGCATGTGGTCCCGGTTGGGGATGTCGAGCACGTCCGAGCCGGGGATGATGGCGCCGAGCGCGCCGGCAGAGCCTGCGACGTCGTCGGTGGTGCCGACCGCGATCAGCACGGGCACGTCGATCCGTGCAGCCTCGTCCTTCGTCATCAGCTCGCGCGTGCCGCGCAGGCACGCGGCGAGCGCGCGGCGGTCGGAACGGGTCTGATCGGCGAAAGCGCGGAAGGTGCGGCCGACGGGATCGGTGACGTCGTCGAGCGAGGCCGCTTCCAGCGCCTTCGCCACGTTCTCGCCGGGACCGGTGCCCTCGATCAGGCCGCCGATGCCGATGCCGCCGAGGATCGCCGAGCGCAGGCGCTGCGGCTCGTTCAGCCCAAGCCAGGCGGCCATCCGTCCGCCCATCGAATAGCCCATGATGTCGGCCTGCGGGACGGCGAGATGATCCATCAGCGCGAGCACGTCGCCGGCCATGGTCGGGATCGAATATTGCGCGGGCTCGTAGAGCTTTGCGCTTTCACCATGCCCGCGATTGTCCAGCGCAATCACGCGGCGTCCGTTCTTGCGCAGTTCCGAGACCCAGGTCGGATAGACCCAGTTCACGTTCTTGCTGGAGGCAAAGCCGTGCACCAGGATGATCGGATCGCCCTCGCCTTCGTCGAGATAGGCAATTTCAACGGCGCCGTTGTGAAAGCTCGGCATCACTTGTTCCGCAGTGTTGAGGGGAAAGGTTGATCTTAGGCCCTGAGGGCCGCGCTTGGGAGGGCGGCTTCGGCTGCGATCTGGGCCCGGCGCAGCCGCCGCGCCCGTCTCTGATCGCACCAGACCTGGGTCAGGCGCTCGGCCGTCGCCTTGATCGAGGACAGAAGGCCGAACAGTGTCAATGCCGCGCCGAACAGCCAGAGCGCAAGATCGAACGCGCCGCCCACGAGCAGCAGCGCACCGCGGCCAAGCAGCTTCATGATCGCGCGCGTCTTGCCGCCCTGCGCTTCCGCGAGCCGAGCCGCACGCGCGACGTCCTTCGGCCCTTCGGCGACGCGCAGCGTGTCCATGGCGCCGCGCGTGCCGGTCTTTTCGGCGACGCGCGTGACATCCTTGCCGAGCCGCATCAGCGCGCCGATCTTCTCCGCACGGAATGCGGCCTTGATCGCGCGCGCGGTATCGCCCGGCCGCAGCACCGAACCGGAGGCGACCGCGTTCTGGAGCATCGGCGTATCGACCACCTCGCGCGCGGACCGGCCGGCCCATGCGGCGAGCCCCTCGCCGAGCCGCCCGACTTTCCGGGCATCCTTGACCAGCGTCAGCCCGGCGCGCACCGGCGCCGCGCCGCCGACGGACACGTAGGTTGCCGCCGTCACCGCAAGCCCCGCGGCCGCAAGCCCGAGAACGAGACGATCGGCGTCCTCGCCCATCGCGAGGTGCTTGCCCTCGCGCACAACATCACGGACGTCGCCGATCACGAAGAGATCGCCGGCGACCGTCCCGGACAGGCTGGCGACATCGTCGGCGCTGCCGGTGATGAGGCCGGTGGCGAACCGTTTTGCGAAATGCGAGGTGGAGTTCTGCTCTTTGACCGCATCGCTCACGTGGTTCAGGACGTCATCGGAAAGCGCGATGTTGCGTTCACGCGCGAGCACGACGAAGCTATTGGCGAGATCGGCATCGCCTGCTGCGAGCGCAGCTTCGATGTTGTCCTGAACCAGGCGGTCGTTCTGTCGCAGAAGGGCGTCGAGCCCGAGTTCGGAGAGCACGGCCGGGTCGTCCTGAGCGGCGAAGATCGCGCCGGCCTCGCGGGCATGCGGCGCTACGTGCGCGAGCATGAAGCTGCATGCCGCAATACCGGTCAACGCTGTGCTGATTCGCAGCCACTTCATGCTGAAAGCCCGGACGTCCGCCTGATGGTTCGTCTTTTGCCGCAATTGCGCTCATCCAAGGACATAGTATGCCAAAATTGCGACACAACGTCCCCGACGAAAGAAGGGCTTCTCTCAAGCCGCAAGATTGTGTCGAATTTGCATGAGCAAATGAGCATGGGGCAATTGCGAACCTTTCGGTTCCGCTGGACTAGCAATCATCTGCACCCGCCAGTATGGTCCGCGGCGCCTTAAAGAAGCCGCGTCAGTCGTGATTGTTGTCTGCCGCCATTGCCACTCCAGGATGAGTTACGATGTCCGACCATGTCGTCCCGCACTTCCACAACGATGCCGGTGTCCCCGTCATCGAGATCGGCTCGCAAGAGTTCATGTGCGTGGGCGCCAATCCTCCGTTCGATCATCCGCACGTCTTCCTCGACCTCGGCAACGACAACGAGATCATCTGCCCCTACTGCTCGACGCTGTACCGTTTCGCCGCCGACCTGAAGGCCGGCGAGGCGCGTCCGCCGGAATGTGTCCTGAAGGACAAGGTGGCCTGACCGGTCCCTTCGGTCAGGGGTGGCGCTCTCCCGAACAATCGTCATCGCCGGTGCCGGAATCGGAGGACTGACGGCCGCGCTGGCGCTCGCGGCCCGCGGCTTTCGCATCGTCGTGCTGGAAAAGGCCGAGCGGCTCGATGACGTCGGCGCGGGCCTGCAATTGTCTCCCAATGCGAGCCGCGTGCTGGTCGAGCTCGGCCTGACGGATCGCCTCAAGCTGCGCGCGGTGACCCCGGAGGCGGTGTGCATCATGAGCGCGCGCGCCGGCGGCGAGCTGCTACGCATGCCCCTCGGTGAAGCGGCCTCGGCGCGCGCCGGTGCCCCCTATTGGGTGGTGCATCGTGCCGACCTGCAAGCGGCGCTGGCCGGTGCTGTCTCCGACCATCCCGACATCGAATTGAAGCTCGGCGCGACCTACGAGGATGTTGCACCCCACGCCAAGGGACTGACCATCGTCCATCGCAGCGGCACGATACGCCGCAGTGATCTGGCGAGCGCGCTGATCGGCGCCGACGGCATCTGGTCGACGGTGCGCCAGCAACTGTTTCCCGAGGTGCAGCCGCGCTTCTCCGGACTGATCGCATGGCGCGGCACGCTCGATGCCACGCAATTGCCGAAGGACTACACGGCGCGCCGGGTGCAGCTCTGGATGGGGCCGAACGCCCATCTCGTCGCCTATCCGATCGCGGGCGGACGCCAGATCAACGTGGTCGCGGTGCTGCCGGGCACCTGGAACAGGCCGGGCTGGAGCACGCCGGGCGATCCCTTCGAGCTGATGGATGCCTTTGCCGCGCCGCGCTGGCCGCCGCCGGCGCGGATGATGCTCACCGCGGTCGACAGCTGGCAAAAATGGGCGCTGTTCGGCGTGCCCGAGGGCTGCCCCTGGAGCAAAGGCCAGGTGGCACTGCTCGGCGACGCCGTGCACGCGATGCTGCCGTTCGCCGCCCAGGGCGCCGGCATGGCGATCGAGGATGCCGCCGTGCTCGCGCGGCACCTGAGCTTTGAGGCTGCCGAGAGCGCAAGCAGCATCGCCGCAGCGCTGAAGCAATATGGCCGCGCGCGGCAGGCGCGCGTCCGGCGGGTGCAGCGGACCGCGCAGCAGCAGGGCCGCATCTATCATCTGACCGGTCCGCTCGCGCTCGCGCGCGATCTTGCGATCCGCGCGCTTGGGCCGGGGCGCATGCTGGCGCGACAAGACTGGATCTACGGCTGGCGGGCCTAAGGCGCGATGAGATTGGGAGCAATCGTCATCGCGCTCCAGGTTATCGTTTGAGCATGATCTTTTCGGAGAACCGCCGGACACTTTTCCGGATCATGCTTCCAGCCGCGCGCTCGTCAGTGGACGGCGCCGCCGGATTTCGAGCCCGGCGCCGGCTTGGCCTCGCTTTTCGGTGCAGGCACAAATGTCGGTTGAGCGGGCGGAGTGGCCGCCTCCATGTCGCTCTCGCGGCATCTGTTCTTCCGCCAGGTCTCTTCCATCAACTTCTGCTGTCCGCGCACGGCGATGTAGTCGTTGCGATAGGCTAGCTCTGCCACTACGACGCCGCCTGTCCCGGTTTCGGCCTTCGCCATCAGCCGCTCGAGGTCCTCGACGCGCTTGACGAGGTTTTTCCGCTCGGGCGCGAGTTGCTTGCAATCCCAAAGGTCATAGCGGGCCGGATCGACGAAGGCTGGGCTGATGGTGTCGCTGACACTCGCGCAGCCGCCGAGCGCCGCGCAGAGCCCCAGCAGCGGAAGCAGCACACGCGCAGAGCGACGGTGGTGGAGAAACGAGACAGGCATGCCGGATTGGTAGTCCCCGTAGATTGAGATTGCCTAAAGCAAGCCGAGATGTCCGGATTGAGGCTTTGCCTTGTGCAGGCGGCTCGCTTAAGGAGGAGACATCCCGTCCGGCCCCCGCCACCAAAAGCGGCCGAACGGAACTTAAGTCTTTGATCTCGTTGGATCAAGCGGGCATGGCGGAATTGGTAGACGCAAGGGACTTAAAATCCCTCGGTGCGCAAGCGCTGTGCCGGTTCGACCCCGGCTGCCCGCACCACCAGAGCTGACGGCGATCGGCTTGTTGCAAGCCTTCGCAGCTCAGCTGTTACGTCCCGATAGATGCGGCGGCGTTTGCGATGAATTCCGCCACGACCTCGGGCTGGGAGAGCATCGGCACGTGCGAACTCTGGAGCACGAGCGTTTCCGCGCCCATGCGGCTGGCCGAGTCCCGCTGCACGTCCGGCGGAATGGTCTCATCGCGTGCTGCAACGACGTACCATGAAGGCTTCGAGCGCCAGGCCGCCTCCGAAATAGTATCGCTGAAGCATTTAACCGCAAGCGGGCCTTGCGTTGCGTAGACGATGTCAGCTTCGTCTATCGGAATATCCTGGACGAAGTGCTTGCGTACACCCTCCTGCGTCAGGGCCACATAACCTTCACCATAGGGCCTGATCTCGGCCGCACCAGGCGCTGGCTTGTAGGGCTTCCACCAACCGTCGAACGACTGACCGCTGTCGGGCGCGCCCGCGGCGACATACACAAGGCCCTTCACCTTGGGATGATTGCCAGCCTCGGTGATGACGGCACCGCCCCAGGAGTGCCCAACCATGAGAACGGGGCCTTCCTGCATGTCTACGACGCGGTGGGTGGCCACAACGTCGTCGGCGAGCGAGCTCAGGGGATTTTGAACGGCAAGAACTTTCAGCCCCCGCTTCGTAAGGAGAGGAATGACCTTGGCCCAGCAAGAGCCATCCGCGAAAGCTCCGTGCACGAGCACGACTGTTCCAATTGCCACGATGCAACTCCCTTTCTTCGACCTGGATGAGCCGGCCTCGCGCCCTCTTGGGGCCCGACGTGGTCCAGCACATGCTTGGATGTTATTGCGCTTGCCGTCATCCGGTCATTGGAGCAACGCGTGTTGCCCGTGAGGCAATATCTCTTGAGGCCTGCTGGCGAACGACGCAAGCAGGCCGCGAAATTTTTCGTGCAAACAGACAAAAGGATTACAGGAATGAACGCTGGCGCTTGGCCACAGGAGTGGAAGGAGAGGACTTAAGATCCCTCGGTGCGCAAGCGCTGTGCCGGTTCGACCCCGGCTGCCCGCACAACGCGAGCTGACGGCGCCGACTGCGCCAACAGCATGATCCAGAAGCAGGCAAGCGCGACCGCGATCTGGATGAAACTGCCCTCGATCGTGTCCCCCGTGATCGAGACGAGAGTTGGAATGGCAACGCCGATGGCCAGCACGGCCGCAAGCGCCGCCGCCGGAAGATCGACGATCAGGACGGCGGCGTAGACCGCCAGTTCGAAAAAGGCATACTCCTTGAGGCGCGGCGAGCAGAGATAAAGTCCGTACATCGCGAGCACGCTGAAGCGCATGGCTGCATGCGGATGATCGATCAGCCAACGGTCGAGGCGCGTCGGCAACGATCCCTCACCGTTGCGGATCGTGCGCAGCATCGACCAGCCGAGCGGCGCGAGCACCAGCGCGGTTGCCGCCAGCGCATAGACGGCGAACACGATCGGTTTGCTGTCGGCCAGGCCGACGCAGTCCACGACACTTCGCGCCAGCAGCAGCAGTGATGGATTGATTTCGTCCAGCTGGACCGAATGCTGGTCGGGAATCCCTCCCGTGATCGCGAGCAACCAGCTCGATGACAGCTGTGGATAGAATGCGATCGAGACCAGGATCGGGAGCACGAAGCTGACGGCCGCCACCATGATCAGGACGAGTTTCTGCCGACGCGGCAGCGGCAGGAAATAGAGCGCGGCCAGCACCGGGCAGAACACCAGCTTGAGCGACATGACAAGTCCGAGCAATGCAGCCCCCACGACACGAGGCAAGTCATGCCGATCATCGCGCGCCGCAGGCCCCGCGAGGCGAAGCAGAAGCGCAAGTGCGACGGCGGTCAGTGCGCCACCCAGGATCGCAAAATTCCCCGAGGCCAGAACCCATTCGAAGCCGACGAATGCGCCGAGCACCCAGAGAACCCTGAGCGCGACGTCACGCAAACTGCGCGTCCGACCGAGACCGGGCAGCAGCAGGCCGCAGAGTACGGCGAGGACGAAATAGACGCCCCTGTAGTGACCGACGAGAAGGCCGCCCGCGCACAAGGGGCGGAAGACGTCCAGCGTGACCGGCAGATAGGGATAGGAAAGCTTGGTGCCCTTCAGATTCTTGACGAAGTAGGGATCGAGCCCTTCGACATGGGCGTCGACCGCCGCGCAATTGACGCGAACATCCCAGCCATATTTCATATCGAGCGTGGCGTCGTTGACGAGATTGCCGAGCACCAGCAGCGCCACCAGCGCGACCAGGCCGGCAAGCCACGGGTGCCGTCTCGCGGCCGTGGCGGCCGACGGCTCAAACCATCTTGTTGCATCGGAGACGTCGGACACCGCGAATACCTTGCTTGCCTTGGGTTCCCGACGCTTTACCGGCGCCCGGTGAGGCCACCATGGACAGGATGCGTTGCGGATTCATCACCCCGGCGTGCCGACCCCAATGATATGGTGAATCCCGGGTTTCCAACCTTGCCTCGACGGCGGATCAACTCGTCCGACGCAGTCCCCGGCGATCACTCCATACCAGCCCGGCGGAACGATGCTTCCGGGTTCCATGCGCGGGGCCCCAGGATTGTTCCGCGTGCGGAACGGCAGAATCACAACTTCTATTTACACAACCTTAGGTAATGGCCCCTAGAGCGATGGATGTTTGCTTCTGACGAGGCAGATCCAAAAAGCATGGCGGACCTTTGGTTGTCCGTTTCGATCGCAGGGACGCAAGATGGACGCGCAGGTTGCCTGGAGCAACTCCAAGCAAAACGGCACCCCCAATACCATCCAGCCGTGGTCGAATATCGGAGCCTATGCGTTTCTAACATCCTTCACATGTGTGTTTTACATTTCCAACGCACCGCTTCTGCTCGGCCATTACGACTTGGGATGGCACCTGGCTGCCGGGGACTTGATTAGAGACGGCTCGGCTATTCCCCTTCAGGATCCCTGGTCGTTCACCCTCGGAGACAAGCGGTGGTATAATCTTTCCTGGCTCTGGGACGTGATCGCCAGCGTGGTGTTTCAATACGCGGGCTTGAGTGGTCTTGTACCGCTTGTCGTCGCTTGCGGCGCAACGATAATGGGGTGCCTCGCGTCCGTCTGCTTGGGGAGCGGAGCTTCGGCGGTCGCCGTTTGCATCGCTATCTTCTCCGCGTGTCTTCTCTATCCCGCCTATGAAGCGGCCCCCAACACTTATCTCGCCGCTTCGCCGAATATCGCGACGATGCTGTTTTGCGTTATCTTCTACAGAGAGTGCGTCAAGGAACCGAAATGGTTGCTGTTGGCAGCGATGATGGTCCTTTGGGTCAATCTGCACGGTGGCTTTTTGATTGGCTTCCATGTCCTGGGCGTGTTCTGCAGCATTTCTCTGCTCAAGCACGATTGGCCAAGTCTCAAAAATTATAGTCTCTCGGGAGTCGGCTGCGCTGCCGCAGTGCTCGTCAATCCGCTTGGCTGGCACATCTACGACGGCGTAACGGCGACGATGGGGCACTTCGTGCAGGCCAACATCGGCGAATGGCTCCCCTACTCCCATAACTTCGAAATACCGGGAAGCATCCCGGGCATGATCTACATTGCGACATTTGTGGCGCTCGAACTTTACTACGGAAGGCAGAGCCTCAATTGCTTGCAGTCGCGGCTGCTCGCTTGGCTGTTCCTGCTGCTAGGGCTCTATCAGTTCAGGTACATGGACTTCTTCTTCATATTCTCAGCGCTTCCACTGGCTCTTCACATCGACCGGTTCCTACCCAAACAACTGCCAGGACTCCAGATTCAAAAATCGCTGCTGGTTGCCGGCCTGATCGGAGCCCTGGCGCTGCCGTCGACCTTTTTGCGGGCGGAGCCGGCTCTCGAACTTCCACAAATGCTCTCGGAGCAGGATGCCAACTATCTCAAGACACATCTCTCACATGCGCGGCTTCTGAACCACTGGAACGCCGGCGGGCTCTTGATCTTCCACACCCGCGGCACGGTACCCGTATTCGTCGATGGGCGGGCGGCTACCGCCTATCCCGATGAGTTGCTGCGTGACTATTTCAAGCTGGTTCGAGACGAGATTGACGAGGCCGCGTGGGACACGGTCATCGAAAAGTATCGTATCGATGCGGTTCTCTGGGTGAGGGAGCATGTGCAATTGAGGCGGTTCCTGGTGGAAAGAAGAGGCTGGAAGGAGGAACATACGGGCCTGTATGAGAGCGTTTATGTCAGGCCGAAAGTGGCCGAGCCGAGAGCGGTGCCTCGCATACCCGTGAGGACTTTCGGTAATCCCGTTGACGGTAGGCCGACATGACGCCGGTATCACGCGACGGTTGCCGTTCAGAAGTCCGTATATGACGCGGTCCTCGCCTGCAGCGCCTACCCCGACAAGCGGGCGGCCAGCCAGTGATCGAGCGCCTCGCGCGCGTCCTGTGTCGCCGCCATGCGCGCAAACTGCTCGCTCTCGATTGCGAGACCCTCGGCGATCGACGCGTTGAGGCCTCGCGTGACCGCCGTGATGATCCGGGCCGTGGCAAGTCGCGAATGCCGCATGATGCGGTCTGCCAGCCCGAAGGCTGCATCCAGCAGATCGGCGTGCGGCACGATGCGGTTGACCAAGCCCATCTCATAAGCGCGTTGCGGCGAAAAATGATCTCCCGTCAGAAGATATTCGAGAGCCCGCTTCCTGCCTGCGAGCCTCGGCAGGCGCTGCGTGCCGCCGAATGTCGGCGTGATGCCGATGTTGATCTCGGGCTTGGCGAAGCTTGCCCGGTCGCTCGCGACGGCGAGATGCACGGCTTCCGTAATCTCGCAGCCGCCGCCGAAGGCGATGCCATTGACGGCGGCTATGATCGGTTTCGGAAATGCCTCCATGCGCGCCGTCATCGCCTGCCCGCGTCGAACGAAAGCCTTGACCGCCGCGTCCGGCCCCAGCTTCACGCTTTCGGAGAATTCGGCGATGTCGGCGCCCGCCGAGAAGGCGCGGTCTCCCGCCCCCGTCAGCACGATGGCGCCAACCCGCGGGTCATCCTCGATGCGATCGAGCACCGCCATCAACTGATCGATGAGAGCGTAGCTCAGCGCGTTGAGCTTGTTCGGGCGGTTCAGCGTGAGCAGCGCGACGGCGCCCCTGGTTTCCGAGAGTATCAAGTCGGACAAGTGCAAGCTCCTTCCAGGTCGAACAGGCGTGGGCAGTCAGCCATATCCGTTTCGTTGTGTATACTCACTAGACGGTATACATTGGGCCGATGTCCAGGAATGGTGAACGCAGCATGGACGATGGATTAAGGCCCCCTGAATCAGAGGTGAGCTTCGTTGTCCGACGTCAATGCCGACGGTTGGGTGTCCTCGGGACACCGTCCGATGGGTTTTCCTGAATTCGTTGTCGTAATCGCGTCCATCATGGCGCTGAATCCGCTCGCGATGGACATGATGCTGCCGGCGCTGCCCAACATCGGGGCGGCCTTCAACATTCCGAACGCCAACCATCTTCAGCTCGTGCTGTCGACTTTCCTGGCCGGCTTCGGCGCGGGTCAGTTCGTCATGGGGCCCCTGTCCGACCGCTTCGGCCGGCGGCCGGTGCTGCTCGGCGGCATGGCGGTCTATGCGGTCGCCAGTGTGCTGGCGGTCGCCGCACCATCGTTCGAGACGCTGTTGCTCGCCCGCGCGTTGCAAGGGCTCGGCACCTCGGCGACGCGCGTGATCGCGACCTCGATCGTGCGCGATTGCTATGTCGGGCGGCGCATGGCGAGCGTGATGTCGCTTGCCATGATGGTGTTCATCGCGGTGCCGGTGATCGCGCCCTCGTTCGGACAGGCGGTGCTGCTGGTGACGCAATGGCGCGGCATCTTCGTCGCGCTGATGCTCTACGGCCTGCTCGCGCTGGCGTGGAGCGTGTGGCGGCTGCCGGAGACCCTTCCCGAATCGGAACGCAGGTCGCTCGCGCCCGCCGACGTATTCGGGGCCTTCCGCCAGACCGTCACCAATCGCCAGACCATCGGCTACGCGACGGCCGCCGGCAGCGTCATCGGTGCGCTGTTCGCCTATGTGTTCTCGGCCCAGCAGGTTTTCACCGGCATCTACCACCTGGGGCACTACTTCCCCCTCGCCTTCGCCGCGATCGCGGCCGGCACCGCCATTGCCGGTTTCCTCAACGCAAAACTGGTCGGGCGGCTCGGCATGCGGGTGATCTCGCACGGTGCGTTGACGCTCTACACCGCGGTGGCCGGTGTGATGCTGCTTGCCGAGAGCCTCAACGCACTTCCGCTTGCCCTGTTCATGGCGCTCTCCGCCCTGATGATGTTCTCGTTCGGCATGATGGTCGCCAACTTCACCGCGCTCGCCATGGAGCCGCAGGGCCATATCGCCGGCACCGCCTCTTCGCTCTACGGCTCGATCACGACGCTGATCGGCATCGTGGTGGGCATGGCGATCGGTCAGAGCTTTGACGGCACGCTGCTGCCGTTTTCGGTCGGCTTCTTCCTGTCGACGCTCGCAGCGCTCGCGATCGTGCTGGTGGTGGAGAAAGGACGGCTGTTCAAGCCACATCATCGCCCGATCGCGTGAGGAACTTCCACGCGGCCTTGATGTTGTACTGCAGCAATTCGAAAGGCCGACCGACAATGGAACCGGAACACCGCGAAGACAAACACGCTCTGGACCGGCGGGACACCGAGCAAACCCCGTCGCGTTCGGCGCCGACCGTGCCGCACCCGCCATTCGCAAGCGAGGGGCTCGAACAAGTGCGCGGCGGTCACTGCTAACCGCGAGGGCTACTCCGGAGTACGCCTGCTGGCGCCGAAATCATCCGCGGCGCTCTCGGGCGTTGCGCTGGTAGCGCGCGGTGGCACCATCAGCACAACCACTTCCCGCGTGAGGCCTGGCCGACCCCACAGGGTCCCCTGCACGGTGAACTCACGCCTGACGAAGTGTCCGGCTCGCCCGGACACCCATTCCATCCACCGGCTGCAATAGTCCTGACCGCGAAAACAGAGTGCCGCCCAGCCGCGGTCCAGCGTTGCCTTGCGCGGCACGCCCCAAGTGTCTTGATAGTCGAATGCCCGCGCGTAGTGCGGATGATCCGGGCTGTAGAACGCCGTTGCGAAGGCCAGCGAATCGTCGCCGCTGACGGCGCCGAGCGGCTCTCCGGTCAGCTCGCGCCATTGGCGGGTGAGTTCGTTCGCTGCCTGTGCGTAGAGGTTACGTCCCTCTTCGTAGCCGTGCGTGTTGCGGTAGACGGCGTGGATCGGCGCCGCGACGAAGATTGCGGCGAGCGCGACGACTGCGGTGATGACCGTGACATTGACGGTGTAGAAGCGCTCGATCGGGTAGCGCGTGCCGCAGACGATGAGCACGACGAACAGGAACAACCCCTGCAACGCCCATAGCGACGGCAGATCGGTGCCCATCGCCAGCGACGTCAGGACCGGCAGCACGATCGTGCCGATGGCGAGGTAGAAGAGCAGCCGCAGGCTCGGGTTCATCGCGGCGAAGTCGGCCGGAAACTGCTTCAGCCGCGTACCCGCAATCAACATCCACACCACAGCCGATACGCTCATCGCTGCCGCCAGCCCCAGCAGAAAGTTCTTCACCTCGCCAAGTGAACTCACGGCGTTGCCGTTGGCGTGGGTCATCGCATAGGTGAAGGTCGAAGCTCCCGTGGTCACGAGCCAGGAGATGTGCGGCGACAGCACCGAGAGCCCCGTGATGACCGATATCCAGGGCGAAGCGGAGAGGAAATAGGCGCGTCGCGCCGGATGCGCCAGCGCTGCAAAGGCAAAACTCGCGACGAGAAAGACCGAGTAATACTTGCCGACCATCGCCAGCGCCGTGGTGCATCCGACGGCGACGGCCCAGAACGCGCTGCGGGTCTCAAACGCGCGCAGGAAGCAATATGTCGCCAGCGGCCAGGCCGCGAGCAGCACCGCATTGGCGTTGAAGCGCTGGGCGTGGAATTGGTAGGCCGGCGTCAGCATCAGCAGCAGCAGGACCAGGATGCGCTTGTGCCCGGTCACGAACTGCCGCGCGATCAGGTCGACGAAGAACAGCGCGAGGCCCGCATTCGTCATCGCCATCAGTTGCAGCGACCAGTCGTTGAGTGGGAAGATGGAGGTCCAAGCCGCCGTAACCCACCCCATCAGCGGCGGATGCTTGTGATAGCCCCAGGCGAAATTCCGTCCAAGCGCCCAGGCCTCGAGCGTGTCGGGATGCAGGCCGCCGCCGGCATAGGCGATGACAAGATAGAGCGTCCAGAGCGCAACGAAGCAGACCAGCAGCAGCGGCACCGCCCAGCCCGCCTCCACAGCGTCGAGCCAACGCAGAATCGGCCGACGCCAACGCGCCGGCGCGCGATCGGACCGTTCGGCCATCGCCTGAAGTGCAAAATCGATCGGCACGTGATTCAAATCGAGGAAGGAAAGTGATGTTCGAAGACAAACCATCTATTTCAGAAAGGAAACAAATAGCAATGATTGGAAACTGGAAGAGCTCAAAGCTCCACGTCTTTAAGCTGACGCCAAGCTGACAAACGACAACGGCGCCGCTGATGACAGCGGCGCCGCGTGATGGTCGCGACGAAAGGTACGGAACGCGCTCTCGCCCTACTCGGTCTTGTCGACGTTCCAGAACACCGGGGTCGCCGGGCCGTCGAGCACGCCGGTGAGCGACTTCCGCCACGCGCTCGGCGCCAGATACTGGCCGAGCGGAACGTAGATCACCTGGTCATAGGCTTCCTTCTGGATCTCGGTCGCGATCTTCTTCTGATCGTCGAGCGAGGCGGCGCGAACGAAGTCGTCCTTGAGCTTCTCGATCTTGGCGTTCTCCGCCCAGCCGAACCAGCCCTTCTTGCCCTGACCGCCGATCGAGAGATTGGAGATCGGGTTGGAGACGTCGGCGCTGACCCAGTTGGTGAAGAACATGTTCCAGCCGCCTTCCTTCGGAGGCTTCTGGCTGGCGCGGCGGCTCACCACCGTCTGCCAGTCGGTCGCCTGCGCATCGACCTTGAAGCCGGCTTCGCGGAGCAACTGCACCGCGACCGTCGGCTGCGCCTTCAGCGTCACGACATCGCCGGGCACCATGACCACGACGGGCGTGCCGTCATAGCCGGACTCGGCGAGCGCCTTCTTGGCTTCCGCCATGCCGTTGCCCTTGACCAGCGATTCCGAGCCGACGTCTGTCGCGAACGGCGTGTCGCAGATGAAGAAGGCACCGCAGATCTTGTAGTATTTGGGATTGCCGACGAGCGCGTCGAGCACGTCCTTCTGGTTCATCGCCAGAAGTGCGGCACGGCGGATCTTCGGATTGTCGAAGGGCGGATAGAGGAAGTTCATGCGCCCGAGCGTCTGGTAGCCGAATTTGTTCAGCGTCTCGACCTTGAGATCCGCATTGCCTTCAAGCACCGGCAGCAGATCCCACGGCGGCACTTCCATGAAGTCGATGTCGCCCGATTGCAGCGCGTTCACCGCAGTCTGCGCGTCCGGCATGGTGATCCACTCGACGCGGTCGACTTTCACCACCTTGCCGCCGGCGGTCCAGCTCGCCGGCTCCTTGCGCGGCACGTAGTCGGTGTTCTTGACGTAGACCGCCTTCACGCCGGGCTGGAATTCACCCTGCACGAACTTGAACGGGCCGGAGCCGATCTGCTCCGGGATCTGCTTGTCCGGCGGCGTCTCGGCCAGACGCTTCGGCATCATGAAAGGCACGCGCGAGGACGGCTTGCCGATCGACTCGAGCACGAGCGCGTAGGGCTCCTTCAGCTTCAGCGTGATGGTCTTGGGATCGGTCGCCTCGATGCTGGCCGTGAAGGTCCACATCTGCTGGCCCATGCCGTCGACGGCGGCCCAGCGCTTCAGCGAGGCGACGCAGTCTTCCGCCGTCACCGGCGTGCCGTCATGCCACTTCAGGCCGTCTCGCAGCGTGAAGGTGTAGGTGAGCTTGTCGTCGGAGATCTTCCAGTCGGCCATCTGCGGCTGGATCTTGAAGTTCGCATCCGTCGCAATCAGCGTGTCGTAAACCATATAGCCATGGTCACGCGCAATGTAGGCGGTGGTGAAGATCGGATCGATGATGCGCAGATCCGAATGCATCACCGCGGTGATGGTCTTGCCGGCCGCAAGCACTGGCGAGGCCAGCGCGGTCGAAAGCGCGACGACCGACAGCGCAAGTTTGGAGGCCAACGCGCGACGCCCCCGGCGCATCAAGTGGAACATAGAAAGTTTCTCCTGACGTGAAACTGTTCAAAGGCAGGTCATTGGTTGAGCATTCGGTTCGTTCTTTAGGCGAAATAACCTCATGCAATGCCTTTATCTTTTCGAGACTTGCAGACGGTGCCGAGCGCGTCAATCCGGTTTCGCCGCAGCCCCTGGCGGCGCGTGCACGGGCTCCACAAGGATCGGTTTAGCTCTACAACACCATCAGCTCATCCCTCCCCACGCGGATGCAATGCGCGTTCCATCTTTCGAAGCTTGCGAGACCTTAAGATGAATCCAGCCAATCTTCCCCTTGATTCCGAGGCGATGCTCCAGGGCTTGCGCAGCTGGGTGGAATGCGAAAGCCCGACCTGGGACGCGAATGCGGTGAACCGCATGCTCGATATCGCAGCGCGGGACATGGCGATCATGGGTGCGACGATCGAGCGCATCGCCGGCCGGCAGGGCTTCGGCGGTGCGGTTCGCGCCCGCTTTCCGCATCCGAAGCAGGGCGAGCCGGGAATCCTGATCGCCGGGCACATGGATACCGTCCACCCCGTCGGCACCATCGAGAAGCTGAAATGGCGGCGCGAAGGCAACAGGTGCTACGGCCCCGGCATCTATGACATGAAGGGCGGCAATTATCTCTCGCTGGAAGCAATCCGTCAGTTGGCGCGCGCCTCGTTCACCACGCCGCTGCCGATCACCGTGCTGTTCACGCCGGACGAGGAAGTCGGCACGCCCTCGACGCGGGATATCATCGAGGCGGAGGCCGCGCGCAACAAATATGTGCTTGTGCCCGAGCCCGGCCGCGCCGACAACGGCGTCACCACGGGACGCTACGCGATCGCCCGCTTCAATCTCGAGGCAACGGGACGGCCCAGCCACGCCGGCGCGACATTGTCGGCGGGACGCTCGGCCATCCGCGAGATGGCGCGGCAGATCCTCGCCATCGACGCGATGACGGCGGAGGACTGCACTTTCTCGGTCGGCGTCGTGCACGGCGGACAATGGGTCAACTGCGTTGCCACGACTGCCACCGGGGAAGCCCTTTCCATGGCCAAGCGCCAGACGGATCTCGACCGCGGCGTCGAGAGGATGCTGGCGCTGTCTGGCACAACCAATGATGTCACCTTCAAGGTCACCCGTGGCGTGACGCGGCCGGTGTGGGAGCCGGACGCCGGCACCATGGCGCTGTACGAGAAGGCCCGCGGCATCGCCAAGGCGCTCGGGGCGGAATTGCCGCATGCGAGCGCCGGCGGCGGCTCGGACGGCAATTTTACCGGGGCGATGGGCATCCCGACGCTCGACGGCCTGGGCGTGCGCGGAGGCAACGGCCACACGCTCGAAGAGTACATCGAGGTCGAGAGCCTGGTCGAACGCGGCCGCCTGATGGCTGGGCTGCTGGCGACGCTGGAGTGACGACCCAGCCGTCGTTCCGGGATGGTCCGAAGGACCAGACCTGGAACCTCGAGATTCTCAGGTGCGGAAGCCCGCACCTTAGTTCGATGCTGACGCATCGCCCCGGAATGACTCTGTGGGATGAAAGGCGCCCCCCAAACAACTAGCCGCACTGCAAAACCGGTTGCCCCCAATGGCACGGGAATTGCTGAAATGTTAGGCTGATGGCAGAACAGGCCATGACCGCTGCCTCCGATTGACTCTAATCTGACGGATCCAACTTGCTCGGATATCTCCTTCGCCGAATTTTCGCCGCCGTGCCCGTGATGGGCGTGGTCGCGCTGTTCGTCTTCCTCCTGCTCCGCCTCACCCCCGGCGATCCCGCCGCGATTCTCGCCGGCGACAACGCGACGCCGGAACGGCTGGAGCGCATCCGCACCTCGCTCGGCCTCAACGATCCCCTGATCGTGCAGTTCGTCACCTGGGTGAACAAGCTCTTGCACGGCGATCTCGGGACCTCGCTGATCTCCAACCTGCCGGTCATGAAGATGATCGGCCAGCGGGTCGAACCGTCGATCTCGATTGCGCTGTCGACCATCATCCTAGCCGTCGTCGTCGCCGTTCCCTTGGGGGTGATCGCGGCCTGGAAGCACGGCACCTGGATCGACCGCTTCGTGATGGGGCTATCCGTACTCGGCTTCTCGGTGCCGGTGTTCGTGGTGGGCTACGTCCTGATCGAGGTTTTTGCGATCGACCTGCGCTGGGTGCCGGTGCAGGGCTTCCGTAGCATCTCGAACGGTTTTGGGCCGTTCTTCGAGCGCATCATCCTGCCGACCTGTGCCCTCTCCTTCATCTATATCGCGCTGATCGCGCGCATGACGCGGGCGGCAATGCTCGACGTGCTCGGCGAGGATTATGTCCGCACCGCGCGCGCGAAAGGTATCAACGAGGTCGCCGTGATGATGCGGCATGCGCTCCGCAACGCCGCCGTCCCCGTGATCACCGTGATCGGCACCGGCTTTGCGCTGCTGATCTCCGGCGTCGTCGTCACCGAGAGCGTGTTCAACATCCCCGGCATCGGCCGCCTCACGGTAGATGCGGTGCTGGCACGCGACTATCCCGTGATCCAGGCGATGATTTTGCTGACGTCGCTGATCTATGTCGTCGTCAACCTTCTCATCGACGTCGCCTACACCCTGCTGGATCCGCGGATCCGGTACTGAGGCAAGGACAACCAAGGACAAAAATGTCGGTCGATACCCTTCCCCAGTCGTCCATTCCGATCACGTCGCCGCTGCGGCCGCGCTTCGGATTCCTCACCTCGACGCCGATCATTGCGGCGGCAACGGTCTGCCTCACGCTGATCGTGCTGGTCTCGATCCTGGCGCCGCTGATCGCGCCGCATGACCCGATCCAGCTCGCGCCTTCGCAGCGGTTGAAGCCCTCCTCCGCGCAATTCCTGCTCGGCACCGACGCCTATGGCCGCGACCTGCTGTCGCGCGTCATCTATGGTGGCCGCGTCTCGCTGCTGATCGGCATCGGCTCGGCGATCATGTCGATCGTCATTGGCCTGGCGATCGGCCTCGTCTCCGGCTTCTTCAAATTGGTCGATTCCGTCATGATGCGCATCATGGATGGCCTGATGGCGATGCCGAGCATCCTGCTGGCGATCGCCGTGGTGTCGCTGTCTGGCGCCAGCCTCTGGACCGTGCTGATCGCGATCACGATCCCCGAAGTTCCGCGCGTGGCACGCCTGGTGCGCTCGGTCGTGCTGTCGGCGCGCGAGGAGCCCTATGTTGAGGCGGCGATCTCGGTCGGCTCATCCCTGCCGAAGATCATGTGGCGGCATTTGATGCCGAACACCATCGCACCTCTGATCGTGCAGGGCAGTTACGTCTGCGCCTCGGCGATCCTCACCGAGGCCATCCTCTCCTTCCTCGGCGCCGGCATCTCACCGGAGACGCCGACCTGGGGCAACATCATGGCCGAGGGCCGCCAGTACTTCCAGCTCAAGCCGACGCTGATCTTCTGGCCGGGCCTGTTGCTGTCGATCGCCATCCTCAGCATCAACCTGATCGGCGACGCCGCCCGCGACGCACTCGATCCCCGCATGAAGCAGCGGGAGGGGAAGTGAAATCATTCATTCCGTCATTCCGGGGCGGTGCGAAGCACCTAACTAAGGTGCGGGCTTCCGCACCTGAGAATCTCGAGGTTCCGGGTTCGCGCTTGCGCGCGCCCCGGAACGACGGTGGAGACATTGCATGACCAACACCGTTCTCGACATCAACAACCTCGTCGTTTCCATCGGCAAGAAGCCGAAGGGTGCGAACATCATCGACGGCATCTCGATCCAGGTCCGCGAGCGCGAGACGCTGTGTCTCGTCGGCGAAAGCGGCTCGGGCAAGTCGGTGACCTCGCTCACCACGATGGGCCTGTTGCCGAAGGGCACGCTGGTTCCGACCGGCGGCAGCGTCAAGCTGGTCGGCGAGGAGCTGCTCACCGCGACCGACCGCCGCCTGCGGCAGCTGCGCGCCACGCAGATGGCGATGATTTTCCAGGAGCCGATGACCGCGCTCAATCCGGTGGTGCCGGTCGGCCGCCAGATCGACGAAGTCCTGCGCGCCCATACGGATCTCGACGCGAAAGCGCGGAAGAAGCGCATCCTCGACATGATGGAGCAGGTGCGGCTGCCACAGGTCGAGCGTATCTTCGCCTCCTACCCGCACCGCCTCTCCGGCGGCCAGCGCCAACGCATCATGATCGCGATGGCGCTGGTGCTGGAGCCGAAGCTTCTGATCGCCGACGAGCCCACCACCGCGCTCGACGTCACCACGCAGAAGCAGATTTTGACGCTGATCCGCGACCTTCAGCGCGATCACGGTACGGCCGTACTGTTCATCACCCACGACATGGGCGTGGTCGCCGAGATCGCCGATCGCGTCGCGGTGATGCGGCAGGGCCGCTTGGTCGAGACCGGCACGCTCGATTCCATCCTGCGCAATCCGACCATGGAATACACCCGCAACCTGCTCGCCGCGGTGCCGAGCCTGGTGCCGCGCGCGGCCCGACCCGAGACCAAGGAACCGGTGGTGCTGGAAGCCAACGAGCTCGGCAAGGTCTATCGCGAGCGCTCGTTCTTCGGCAAAGGCCGCGAGGTCGTCGCCGCCGACAAGGTTACGCTGACGCTGCGCAAGGGCCGCACGCTCGGCATCGTCGGCGAAAGCGGCTCGGGCAAATCGACCGTGGCGCGCTGCATCGTCCGCCTGATCGATCCGACCTCCGGAGGCATACGCCTTTCCGGCCGCGAGATCTCCGACATCTCGCGGCGGCTGCTGCAGCCACACCGGCAAAAGATCCAGATCGTGTTCCAGGATCCCTACCGCTCGCTCAACCCGCGCGTCACCGTCGGCGAGAGCATCGCTGAAGGTCCCATCAATTACGGCGTGTCGCATACCGACGCGCTCAAACGCGCCCGTGAACTGCTCGAGCTGGTCGGCCTGCCGGCCGATGCGGTGTCGCGCTATCCGCACCAGTTCTCCGGCGGCCAGCGCCAGCGCATCGCCATTGCGCGCGCGCTCGCGCTCGATCCGGACGTGCTGGTCGCCGACGAAGCCGTCTCCGCGCTCGACGTCTCCGTGCAGGCGCAGGTGCTGGAACTCTTCGACGAGATCCAGAAGCGGCTCGGCATCGCGATCCTGTTCATCACCCACGATCTGCGCGTCGCAGCCCAGATCTGCGACGAGGTGGTGGTGATGCAGCACGGCCGCGTCGTCGAACAGGGCCCTGCGGCCGAAGTGCTGACGCATCCGAAGGAGGCCTACACCAGGGCGCTACTCGAGGCAGCGCCGGGCCGCGGCTGGGATTTCGCGAATTTCCGGCCAGTGGCGGAGGGCGTGGCGGCGAGCGCCTGACATCGTCGCGCGCGATGGTGGGAGTGTGGAGGCGCCCTGCCTCCCCACTGTCGTCCCGGCGAAGGCCGGGACCAATACCGCGGAATCTATCGATTGCGCATGGCGCGAGTCCCGGGCGACCAGTCGTCGCAAAACTGCTCCCTGTGGCTATGGGTCCCGGCCTTCGCCGGGACGACGCCGAGAGTGTGGTTAGCAGGTACACCCACAACACCCATCGCATCCGCAGCATTCCCAAAACAGCTTGACCCCATGCGCTTTCGAATTGCTTCCCGGCTTGCTCTCGCCGCAAGGCCAAGGCTAACGTCGAAGGCTAACGTCGCGCACTTTCAATCGCCTGGACTGAATTGAATGACACGCATCGCCGTCGGCGGCTTTCTGCACGAGACCAACACATTCGCGCCGACGAAGGCGACGTTCGGGGATTTTCAGCATGGCGGCGGCTGGCCGGCGATGACGGAAGGCGCCGACGTGCTGAAGGTGATGCGGCGCATCAATGTCGGCCTCGCCGGTTTCGTCGAGAGCGCGGAAGCCAATGGCTGGGAACTCATTCCGACCATCGCCTGTGGTGCAAGCCCGTCGGCGCATGTCACCAGGGACGCCTTCGAGCGCATCGTCAAGGTGATGGTCGACGGCATCGCCGCTGCGGGGCCTCTCGATGCGGTCTATCTCGACCTGCACGGCGCAATGGTGACCGAGCATCTCGACGACGGCGAAGGCGAGATTCTGGCGCGCGTGCGCCGCGTCATAGGCTGGGATGTTCCGCTGGTCGCAAGCCTCGACCTCCACGCCAATGTCACGCCGGAGATGATGGAACATGCGGACGCGCTGATCGCCTACCGCACCTATCCGCATGTCGACATGGCCGAGACTGGCCGCGCCTCCGCAAAGCATCTCGCACTGCTTCTGAACACGAAGCAGCGCTTCGCAAAATCGTTTTGGCAATTGCCGTTCCTGATCCCGATCAGCTGGCAGTGCACCAACGACCAGCCGACCAAGGGCATCTATGAGAAGCTGGCCGCGCTGGAGAGCGACGCGGTTCCAACGCTGTCATTCGCGCCGGGCTTCCCCGCCGCCGACTTCCGCGACTGCGGGCCGAGCGTGTTCGCCTATGGCAAGACGCAAGCGGATGCCGACCGTGCGGCGGATGCGATCGTCAAGCTGATCGAAAGCCACGAGGACGATTTCGACGGCAAGATCTGGTCGCCCGACGAGGGCGTGCGTCATGCGATGGAACTGGCGAATAGCGCGAGCAAGCCGATTATCATCGCCGACACCCAGGACAATCCCGGTGCCGGCGGCGATTCCGATACCACCGGGATGCTGCGCGCGCTGGTGCGCAACAGGGCGAGTGCCGCGACCGGTGCGATCTACGATCCGGAATCGGCGAAGGCGGCGCATGCAGCCGGCGTCGGTGCCACCGTAACGCTGTCGCTCGGCGGCAAGTCCGGCATTCCCGGCGACGAGCCCTACACCGAGACCTTCGTCGTCGAAAAGCTGTCCGACGGCCGCTTCATCGCACCCGGCCCCTATTATGGCGGCCGCGAGATGGAGATGGGTCTTTCCGCCTGCCTTCGCATCGGCGACGTCCGCGTCGTCGTCTCCTCGCACAAGGCGCAGCTCGCCGACCAGGCGATGTACCGCTACGTCGGCATCGAGCCGACCGCGCAAAAGATCCTGGTCAACAAGAGCTCGGTGCACTTCCGCGCCGACTTCGAGCCGATCGCGGCAAAGCTCCTGATCTGCGCCGCGCCCGGCGCGATGCCGGCTGATACCGCCTCGCTGCCCTGGACGCGCCTGCGTCCCGGCATCCGCATCAAGCCGAACGGCCCCGTTTTCACTCCCAAGTCCCGCTAATGCCAAGTCCCGCTAATCCCAAGTCACGCTAATCCCAAGTCACGCTAACCGGACAGAACATATGCCCACGATCGACCGCATCGACGGCTACGCCGACGAACTCACCGCCATTCGCCGCGACATCCACGCTCATCCGGAGATCGGCTTCGAGGAGGTCCGCACCTCCGGCATCGTCGCCGACAAGCTGAAGAGCTGGGGCATCGAGGTGCATCGCGGTCTCGGCGGCACCGGCGTGATCGGCGTCATCAAGGGCAAGGGTTCGAGCGGCAAGCGCATCGGGCTTCGCGCCGACATGGACGCCCTGCCGATGGAGGAGAACACCAACCTGCGATGGCGTTCGACCATCCCCGGCCGCTTCCACGGCTGCGGCCATGACGGCCACACCACCATGCTGCTCGGCACCGCGCGCTATCTCGCCGAGACGAAGAATTTCGATGGCACCGTGCACCTGATCTTCCAGCCGGCCGAGGAAGGCCTCGGCGGCGCGCGTGCGATGATCAAGGACGGGCTGTTCGAGAAGTTTCCGTGCGACGAGCTCTACGGCCTGCACAACGCGCCCGACCTCAATCTCGGCGAGATCGCGATCCTGCCCGGCCCGGCGATGGCCGGCGCCGACTTCTTCGATCTCCGTATCACCGGCTATGGCGCGCACGGCGCGATGCCGGAGCGTTCGAAGGATGCGGTGGTGATCGCGACCACGCTGGCGCAGGCGATCCAGACCATCGTCAGCCGCAACGTCGAGCCGCTGCAGTCCGCCGTCATCTCGATCACCCAGATCCATGCCGGTTCGGCCTACAACGTCATTCCCGGTGAGGCGCATCTCTGCGGCACCATCCGCGCCTTCTCGGACGAGGTCCGCGCGCTGATCCGCGACCGCATGCGCACGATCTGCGCCGGCGTCGCGGCCGCCTTCCAGTGCGAGATCGAGGCCGACATCCGCGACACCTTTGGCGTGCTGGTCAACCAGGTCGAGCAGTCCAAGGTGGTCGAGGCGGTCGCACGCACCGTCGTCGATCCCGCCAAGGTGATCACCCGCACCCAGCCGAAGATGGGCAGCGAGGATTTTGCCGATATGCTCCAGACCATTCCCGGCGCCTATTTCTGGGTCGGCCATGACGGCTCGGTCCCCGTGCACAATCCCGGCTATGTGCTCGACGACAAGATCCTGCCGATCGGCGCCAGCATGTTCGCGCGTATCATCGAGACGCGTATGCCGGTGGGTGCTCATGCATAAAAAGAGCGTCGAAGAGGCGGTCACCCCGCTGCACGATCTCTCCGCGGTCGATCTGATCGTAGGCTATCGCGCAAAACAGTTCTCGCCGAGCGAGGTGCTGGAGGACGTGCTCGAGCACGTCGCTGCGTGGGAGCCGCATCTCAAGGCGCTCTATGCGTTCGATCCCGACGGCGCGCGCGAGGCCGCAAAGGCCTCGACCGCGCGCTGGACCGGCGGTGAGCCGTCCGGCCCGCTCGACGGCGTGCCGGTGACGGTGAAGGACAACATCGCGACCAAGGGCGTACCGGTGCCGCTGGGCGCGGCGAGCGTAAAGCTGGTGCCGGCCGAGAGGGACGCGCCGCCCGCTGCGCGCCTGCGCGAGGCCGGCGCGATCATCTTCACCAAGACCACCATGCCCGATTACGGCATGCTGTCTTCGGGGCTCTCAAGCTTCCACGCGCTCGCGCGCAATCCGTGGGACCTCTCCAAGAACCCCGGCGGCTCCAGCGCAGGTGCGGGCGCCGCTGCGGCGGCCGGCTATGGTCCCTTGCATCTCGGCACCGATATCGGCGGCTCCGTGCGCCTGCCCGCAGGCTGGTGCGGCCTGGTCGGATTGAAGCCGAGTTTTGGCCGCGTGCCGATCGATCCGGCCTATGTGGGCCGCGTCGCCGGACCCATGACCCGCACGGTCGACGATTGCGCGCTGATGATGAGCGTGATTGCCAAGGCCGACCGGCGTGATGGCATGAGCCTGCCCGCCGACCCTCTCAACTGGAAGGCACTGGAGAAGTCTCCGCGCAAACTGCGTATCGGCCTGATGCTCGATCCCGGCGTCGGCCAGCCGCTGGAGCAGCCGGTCCGCGAGGTCGCGGTGAAGGCCGCGAAAGCGTTCGAATCCGCCGGCGCGGTCATCACCGAAGTCGACGGCATCCTCACGCGCGAAATGCTCGATGGGCTCGATAATTTCTGGCGCGCGCGGATGTGGGACGATCTGTCGAAGCTGACGCCCACCGAGCAGGCCAAGGTGCTGCCCTATATCTTCAAATGGGGCGAGTCCGGTGCGAGGCTCTCGGGCGTCGACGTCATCAGCGGCTTCAACCAGACCATGGCAATCCGCGCCGCGGCGGCAAAGCTGTTCTGCGAGCTCGACTATGTGATCTCGCCGACGGCGCCGAACGTGAATTATCCGGCGGAGTTCGCATCTCCAACGAACAATCCCATGAAGCCGTTCGAGCACATTGCCTATACCGTGCCGTGGAATATGTCGGAGAACCCGGCGATCTCCATCAACGGCGGCTTCGATGGCAAGGGCTTTCCCATCGGCGTGCAGATCGTCGGCCGCCGCTTCGACGATATCGGCGTGCTCGGCATGGCCAAGGCCTTCGAAGGCCTGCGGGGCCCGCAGCGGCCGTGGCCGAGCCCGCCGGCCAAATAACGTTCCGTCGTGGCCGGGCTTGTCCCGGCCATCCACGTTCTCATACCGGCCGCCACATGCCCAGTCCGCGCAAGACGGACGCTGGCGGCCATGCATGACGTCTCTTCGAGACGGAATTCAAGAAGGGAAGAAAACCACATGGCTTATGAGACGATCAAGTACGAGGTCGCCGAGCAGATCCTCACCATCACGCTGAACCGGCCCGACAAGCTCAACGCCTTCAACGCGCAGATGCAGGCCGAACTGATCGACGCGTTCGACGCCGCCGACAAGGACGACAATGTCCGCGCCATCATCGTCACCGGCGCCGGCCGCGGCTTTTGTGCGGGCGCCGACCTCTCCTCCGGCGCCGACACTTTTGATCGCGACGCGCGGCGCGGACCGGTGAAGCGTTTCGCCGACGGCAAGGTCGACTACAGCGATTCCCAAGTACGCGACGGCGGCGGCCAGGTCACGCTGCGCATCTTCAAGTGCCTGAAGCCGGTAATTGCCGCGGTGAACGGCCCAGCGGTCGGCATCGGCGTCACCATGCAGCTTGCGATGGACATCCGCATTGCGTCCGAGGCTGCGCGGTTCGGCTTCGTGTTCTCCCAGCGCGGCATCGTGCCGGAGGCTGCCTCGAGCTGGTTCCTGCCGCGCATCGTCGGCATCTCGCAGGCGCTGGAGTGGTGCTATTCGGGCCGCGTCTTTCCGGCGCAGGAAGCTCTGGCCGGCCGCCTCGTCAGCAAGGTGGTGCCGCCGGATGATCTCTTGCCGACCGCGCGTGCGCTCGCCAAGGAATTTTGCGCAAAGACCGCGCCGGTTTCGGTGGCGCTGATCCGCCAGATGATGTGGCGCATGATGGGCGCGGACGATCCGATGGAAGCCCACAAGATCGACAGCCGCGGCATCTACGCCCGCGGCCGTTCCGACGATGTGAAGGAAGGCGTGGTGTCGTTCCTGGAGAAGCGTCCCGCGCAGTTCAAGAATAAGGTGTCGACGGATATGCCGGACTATTTCCCGTGGTGGACGGAGCGGGAGTACAAGTGACGCGAGGCGTCGCTTCCTGCTCCGCCGACAGTGTCAATCCATCACCAGCGCCACGCGCCCGATCGCCTTGCGCTCGATCAACAAGCGCATCGCTTTCGCATACTCTTCCAGCGGCAGGCGGTGCGAGATGTTGGGGCGTAGCTTGCCCTCCTCCGCCCAGGCGAGCAACGCCTTCAGGCGCACTTCGCCGAGTGCGGGATTTCTTCGAACCGCTTCGCCAGCGCGCACGCCGAGCACGCTGGCGCCCTTGATCAGCAGAAGGTTGGTCTTTGCAGAACCGATGCCGCCAGTGAAGCCGATCACCAGCAGCCGTGCGCCCCAGGCGATGCAGCGCATCGAGTTCTCGAACACCTCGCCGCCGACGGGATCGAACACGACGTCGGCGCCACGACCGTCGGTGATGCGCTTGACGGCATCACGAAACGGTTCGCGATCGTAGCGTATGAGATGATCGGCGCCGCGCGCCTTGGCGATGGCGAGCTTCTCGTCACTGGAGGCCGTCGCGATCACGGTGGCGCCCAGCATCTTGCCGATCTCGACGGCGGCGAGACCCACGCCGCCGCCAGCGCCGTGCACCAGCAACACCTCGCCCGGCTCGACCCTGCCGCGATCGATCAGCGCGTGATAGGCGGTGCCGTGGCCGGCGAGATAGGTCGCGGCCTCCGCATAGTCGAAGGTGGAAGGCATCGGCGTAAGCTGCGCGGGCGTCACCACCGCTTCATCGGTGAAAGCGCCGTGGCGCATTTTCACGATGACTTTGTCGCCGACGGCGACGCCGCTCACCTCCTTGCCGACCTCAGTCACGTCACCCGCGGCCTCCATGCCGGGCGTGAACGGCAGCTCGGGCTTGAGCTGATACTCACCTGCTGCCATCAGCACATCCGGAAAATTCAAGCCGGCCGCGCGGATCGCGACGCGCACCTCGCCCGGCTTCAGGCGACGCGACGGAAACTCCTCGAGCCGCAACGTCTCGGGCGCACCGAGTTCGCGGCAGACAACTGCCCGCACCATCAGGCCGCACTCGCCTTGCGGCGCAGCAGCGCCTCGCGGATCAGCGGCAGGCGGTCGTTGCCGAAGTACATGTCCGCTTTGTCCACGAAGATGGTCGGCGAGCCGAAGCCGCCGCGGGCCACGACCTCTTCCGTGTTGGCCTTGAGCTGATCCTTGATCCCCTGCTCCGCGATTCCGGCGAAGAACTTTTGCTCATCGATGCCGACCTTCTTGCAGATGTCGACGAGCACCGCATCTTGCGAGATGTCTTTGTCCTCGCCCCAATAGGTCTCGAATACCGCGGTCGCGAACGGCACCATGTCTTTGCCGAGCCAGATGCAGCCGCGCATCGCTTTCACGCTATTCACCGGAAACACCGTCGGCGGCATCTTGATCGCAAGGCCCGCCGAGCGCGCCCAATCCTGAAGATCCTTCTTCATGTAGTGCGCCTTCAACGGCACCGGCGTCTCACGCTGCGCATAGACGCTCGGGTTGACCGTGTTGAAGATGCCGCCGACCAGGATCGGTCGCCAGATGATCTCGGTGCCGAGCTCCTTTGCCAGCGGCTGGATGTTGTGGAAAGCGAGATAGGTCCAGGGGCTGGAGCAGTCGAAGAAGAATTCGATCATGGCGTTTCCTTTGTCGTGTTTGTTTCGCCCTCTCCTGTGGCGGCAGCTTATTTCTTTCCCAACAGCTCCTTAGCCTTCTGGCCAAACATAATCTTGCGTGATTCCTCGTCGAATGGCTCCTTCACGAACTTGCCGATCGCAAGCCCCGCCTGCACCTGCGGTCGTGCACGCACCTCCGCGTACCAGCGTTTCACGTTCGGAAAGTCGTCGAGCGTAAAGCCCTGCGCCTTGTGGGTCATGGTCCAGGGGAAGCAGGCGATGTCCGCGATGGAATAGTCACCGGCGACATAAGCGCCGGTCTTGGCCAACTGCCGGCCGAGCACGCCATAGAGCCGTGCCGCTTCGTCGCGATACCTCTGAATCGCGTAGGGAATCTTCTCCGCCGCATAAAGCGCGAAATGGCCGTGCTGGCCGAGCATCGGCCCCAGCCCCGCCATCTGCCACATCACCCATTGGATGGTGGTGGAGCGGCCGCGCAGATCGGTGGGCAAGAAGCGGCCGGTCTTCTCCGCCAGATAGATCAGGATCGCGCCAGTCTCGAACGCCGAGAACGGTTCGCCGCCGTCAGCAGGCGCGTGGTCGACGATCGCGGGAATGCGATTGTTCGGGCTGACGTCCAGGAATCCCGGAAGAAACTGCTCACCGGCGCGGATGTTCACCGGCATCACCCGATAGGGAAGCCCGAGTTCCTCCAGCATGATCGAGATTTTCCAGCCGTTCGGCGTCGGCGCATAGTAGAGATCGATCATCGCCTTCCCTGTCGCTATCGTCAGCTAGAATGACGATTTTTGTTGTTCTGTACCTCGACGTTAAGACATGGCAGGAAGAGGCGCAACACAACCCGCCGGGAGGGCCGCCATGCTGTTTCCAACCACGATCGCCGGCTCCTTGCCGAAGCCGGAATGGCTCGCCGAGCCCAACATGCTCTGGGCGCCCTGGAAGTCGAAGGGCGAGGAGCTTGCTCGCGCCAAGCGCGATGCGACGATGCTCGCGGTCAAGCTCCAGGAGGACGCCGGCATCGACATCGTCACCGAGGGCGAGCAGGCCCGGCAACATTTCGTGCACGGTTTCCTAGAGAAGATCGAGGGCATCGACTTCGCCCACAAGGTCGAGATGGGAATCCGCAAAGACCGCTACAAGGCGATGGTGCCGCAGGTGATCGCGCCGCTCCGGCTCAAGGGCCGCGTCCATGCCGACGAGGCACGCGTTGCGCGCATGCACACCAAGAAGAAATTGAAATTCACCCTGCCCGGTCCGATGACCATCATCGACACGATTGCCGACCGCTATTATGGCGACCGCGTCAAGATGGCCTTTGCCTTCGCCGATCTGCTGAACGAGGAGGCCAAGGCGCTGCAAGCCGACGGCGTCGACCTCGTGCAGTTCGACGAGCCCGCCTTCAACGTCTACATGGACGAGGTCAACGACTGGGGCGTCAAGGCGCTGGAGCGCGCGGCGCAAGGCCTGACCTGCGCCACCGCCGTGCACATCTGCTACGGCTACGGCATCAAGGCCAACACCGACTGGAAGGAGACGCTCGGCGCGCAGTGGCGGCAATATGAGCAGATCTTTCCGGCGATCGATGCCAGCCCGATCCAGCACGTCGCGATCGAGTGCCGCAATTCGAAGGTGCCGCTCGATCTCCTCGCCCTGCTCAAGAACAAGATTGTGCAGGCCGGCGTGATCGACGTCGCCAGCGATACGGTGGAGACCGCCGAGGACGTCGTGAAGGTGATCGATGCGGTCGCGAAATTCGTGCCCAAGTGCAACATCATCGCCACCACCAATTGCGGCATGGCGCCGATGCGGCGGGAGATCGCCGAAGCCAAGCTGATGGCGCTCGGCGCCGGTGCCGCGCTGGCGCGCGAGAAGCTGGGTTGATGGCGTCGATCCGATCAGCGCTCGTGATCGTAGCGCTTGCAGCGATTGCATTTCCAGCGCACGCGGAAGATCGCTCCGTGCTGCTGAACTGCAAGGCGATGGTCGAGCGCGCCTCAAAGGACACGGGCCGCGCGGGCGAAGCCGAGCTAACCCGCTGCCGCCAAGTGATCCGCGAATGGGCGCTGCGCGATGCACGGACGACCGTGGATGAACAGGGACGGCCGCTGCGCTAGCCGCGCGCCGTCGGATGCAACACAGGCTGATATCCGGCGATGATCGCGCGCAGCGTGGAAGGGGGCGTCAGCAACATCGGGCGATCGAGGGTGCGCGCATCCGGGGCATAACCCGCGGGTGACCACAGCAGCGCCTTGCCTTGCGTCACCAGAAAGCTCTCCTCGCCCTGTTGCACCATCGCGCCATCGGGCAATTCTGCCAGTGGTATCGGCAATGCGTGAAGCCGCTTGCGTCCGCGGTCGAGCCGTTCCCGGTGCAGCACGGCATCGATCGCTTTCGCGCTGATATTCTTCACACCATTTCCGTCCTGCCATAGAGAACGAAAACGCGTGGCATCGTCGCGGCGACAGAAGAAGCAGGGCCGGTGGCCGGCCGCAAAAGCGGTGGCCTCGTCGAGAAAGAACAGCTCCGTCCAGCTCCGCCGCGCCATCACCGGCCGCCGCCAACCGCGGAATTCGCACAGGCAGGTGATCCAGGCGGGCGACGACCACCGCTTCTTCAGCAGCGTCTTGGTCGCGGGATCATGGATGATGCCGCGATTGCCGGTGAACAGGCCGCGGTGAGGCGTGGCGACGACATCGCCGGTAGGCGTGACGCGGTTTTGCAGGGGCATGGCGCGGCTCTTCTCCCTCTCCCCGTTCTTACGGGGAGAGGGTTGGGGTGAGGGGCTGCTTCGGCAAATTCGGTGACAGTGGGACTCGCGGAGCGTCCCCCTCGCCCGCGCCTTTGGCGCGACCTCTCCCCGCAAGCGGGGCGAAGTGAAAAGCTACGCCGCGCCGTCGCGGAGCGGCGGGTGGTAGGTGAGCGCCGTGTCCCAGGGGAAGAAGATCCAGGTGTCCTGCGAGACTTCGGTGATGAAGGTGTCGACCAGCGGACGTCCCTTTGGCTTGGCGTAGACGGTGGCGAAGTGCGCGTCCGGCAGCATCTCGCGCACCAGCTTGCCGGTCTTGCCGGTGTCGACGAGGTCATCGACGATGAGGAGCCCCTTGCCGGTGCCGCCGCCGAGCTTCATCGCCGCGTCGGAAATGCCCTTGAGGACCTGAAGGTCGCCCTGCTTGGTGTGGTCGTAGCTGGCGATACAGACCGTATCGATGACGCGCACGCCAAGCTCGCGCGCCACGATCGCGGCCGGCACCAGGCCGCCGCGGGTGATCGCGATCACCGCGTGAAACGGACCGACCTCGTTGAGCCGCCAGGTCAGCGCCCGGCAATCCCGGTGGAATTGGTCCCACGAGACCGGAAAGGCCTTGCCCGCCCGCTCCTGCGCACTCGGTTCCGGTGCTTCACCGCCCATCGTCATCTCCTGCCAATCATCGTCCGGCAGCTTCCCTGCTACCGGGTGATGTCCAATCCCGCCAGCATTTCCTTCACCGCCGCCATGGCTGCTGCCAGCTTGTCGGCGTCGCGCGAGCGCACGACCAGGTTGGTGTTCGGCTTGGAGTCCTCGTCCATGAAGGGATAGCTGCCGATGATGGTGTCGGGGTGGTCGGCGGCGATCGCCCGCAGCGGGCTGCCGATGTCACCTTCCCTGGCATTGGCCCGGACCGTGTCGGAAAGCATGCGCACGCCGGATTTGAGCTTGGGCGAGACGATGTCCATCATCGCCTGCATGATCGACGGCACGCCCGCCATCACGATGACATTGCCGATCTTGAAGCCGGGGGCGAGGATGGTCGCGCTCTGGATCAGCTCGGCGCCGTCGGGAATGCGGGCCATGCGCAGGCGGGCCTCGTTGAGGTCCTGCTCGCTCCAGCGCTCGCGGAAACGGGCGACCACCTCCGGATGGTGGTCGATGCCGACGCCGAACGCCTTGGCGACGCTGTCGGCGGTGATGTCGTCATGGGTCGGCCCGATGCCGCCGGTGGTGAAGACGTAGGTGTAGCGTTGCCGCAGTGCATTCAAGGCGGCGACGATGTCGTCCTCGTCGTCGGAGACGATCCGGACCTCCTTCAAGTCGATGCCGATATTGGTCAGGTATTCGGCGATGAAGCCGATATTCTTGTCCTTGGTCCGGCCGGACAGGATCTCATCCCCGATGACCAGAATGCCCGCCGTGACGATCTCGCTCATACCTTAAGTCCCTCGCCTATCGCGCCGAATTTGCCGGGGTAACGCGTTGAAGTCACGCGGTTTTGCTGCCGAAATAAGCAGTCCTCAGCCATTTTTTCAGGCAGCTTTCCGGCCATCCCCGGCAAATGCCCTCAGTCCATGCATATCGCGCTGGCCCGGCCCTTGCTACCATCTAGGGAAGTCATGCAATCTTGCCGCATGGCCACGGAAAACAGTCGGGATCTATGGCAGTCGCGTTTGATGAAATGAATATTCCCGGTGGGGACCTTCGCCCTGCCTATCAGGAGCTGGCGCGCTGGCTCAAGGAGACGCCTCCCGAGGCGCTCGAATATCGCCGCCAGGAAGCCGAGCTACTGTTCCGCCGGATCGGCATCACCTTTGCCGTCTATGGCGATACCGAGTCCACCGAGCGCCTGATTCCGTTCGACGTGATCCCGCGGATCATGTCCGGCAAGGAATGGGCGCTGCTGGAGAAGGGCCTGAAGCAGCGCGTGCGCGCGCTCAACATGTTCCTGCGCGACATCTATCACGGCCGCGACATCCTGCGCGCCGAGATCGTGCCCGACGATCTGATCTTCCAGAACCCCGTGTTTCGTCCCGAGATGAACGGCCAGCAGGTGCCGCACGACGTCTACGTGCACATCGCCGGCATCGACATCGTCCGGGTCGACGCCGAGGACTTCATCGTGCTGGAGGACAACGCGCGCACGCCGTCCGGCGTGTCCTACATGCTGGAAAACCGCGAGATCATGATGCGGCTGTTTCCGGACCTGTTCGCCCGCCACAGGGTGGCGCCGGTGGAGCGCTATCCGGACGAACTGCTCTCCGCCTTACGCTCGGTCGCGCCGCAAGGCGCCTCGGGCGAGCCGACGGTGGCCCTGCTCACGCCCGGCGTCTACAACTCGGCCTATTACGAGCACTCCTTCCTCGCCGACAAGCTCGGCATCGAGCTCGTCGAGGGGCGTGACCTCATCATCAAGAACAACGAAGTGTTCATGCGGACGACCGAGGGGCTGAAACGGGTCGACGTGATCTATCGCCGCGTCGACGACGATTTCATCGATCCCCTCACCTTCCGCCCCGATTCCGTGCTCGGCGTTCCCGGGCTGATGTCGGCCTATGCGGCCGGCAACATCACGCTCGCCAATGCGGTCGGCACCGGCATCGCCGATGACAAGGCGATCTACTCCTACATGCCGGACATCGTGAAATTCTATCTCGGCGAAGAGCCGATCCTGAAGAACGTGCCGACCTGGCGCTGCCGCGAGCCGAAGGACCTCGCCTATGTGCTGGACAATCTCGGCGAGCTCGTCGTGAAGGAAGTGCACGGCTCCGGCGGCTACGGCATGCTGATCGGACCCGCCGCGACGAAAGCGACGATCGAGGCCTTCCGCGAGAAGCTCAAGCGCGAGCCGGAAGGCTTTATCGCGCAGCCGACGCTGGCGCTCTCGACCTGCCCGACCTGCACGGCAAGTGGCCTCGCACCGCGCCATGTCGACTTGCGGCCCTTCGTGCTCACCGGCAGCAAGAGCACCACCATCGTGCCGGGCGGACTCACCCGCGTGGCTCTGAAGGAAGGCTCCCTGGTGGTGAATTCGAGCCAGGGCGGCGGCACCAAAGACACCTGGATCCTGGACGAGTAGAGAGATGCTGTCGCGTACCGCCGAAAACCTCTACTGGCTCGCCCGCTACGTCGAACGGGCCGAATATCTCGCGCGCACCATCGATGCGACGCTGCGCGTCACCGCGCTTCCCGCCGCCTATATCGGCAAGACCAATGAATGGGACTCGGCGCTGCTGACCGCCGGCGTCGCCGCGAGCTTCTATCAGCAATATCAGGAAGCCAACGAGCACAACGTCGTCGAATACCTCTCGTTCTCGGCGAACAATCCGTCATCGATCCGGAACTGCATCGAGGCGGCGCGGCTGAACTCGCGCTCGGTGCGCACCGCGCTGACCAGCGAAATGTGGGACACCATCAACTCGGCCTGGATCGAATTGCAGGAGGTCTGGAGCAAAGGGACCTCCACGCGCGAGGACCTGGCAAAATTCCTGCGATTCGTGCAGGAGACCTCGTTGCGCTTCGACGGTTCAGCCTACCGGACCATGCTGCGCAACGACGCCTACTGGTTCTCGCGGATGGGCGTGCATCTCGAGCGCGCCGACAACACCGCGCGCATTCTCGACGTGAAGTATCACGTGCTGCTGCCCGAAGAGGAGCATGTCGGCGGCCCACTCGATTTCTATCAGTGGACCTCGATCCTGCGCTCGGTCTCGGCGCTGACGGCCTATCACTGGGTCTATCGCGAGACGCTGAAGCCCTGGCTGATCGCTGATTTGCTCATTCTCAACGACACGTTGCCGCGCTCGCTTGCAAGCTGCTACGGCAATCTCGTACGCAATCTCGACCAGATCGGCGTCGCCTATGGCCGCCAGGGCCCGGCCCAGCGCCACGCCCGCGGCATCCGCAACCGGCTCGAACACAGCAATATGAATGACATTTTCCAGCATGGCGTCCATGAATTCATTCAGGAATTCATCACGGACAATTCCAGGCTGGGCGAAATCATCACGAAGCAGTATTTGATCTGATAGACGCTGTCATTCCGGGGCGCCCGAAGGGCGAACCCGGAAACTCGAGATTCCGGGCTCGGTCCTGCGGACTGCCCCGGAATGACGGAATCAAAACACCATGCGCCTGCGAATCCTGCACACCACGACCTACCGCTACGAGCCGCCGGTCACCGGCGTGATCCAGATCCTGCGCATGACGCCGGGCAGCCATGACGGGCAGTACGTGGCGGAATGGCAGATCGACGTCTCGACCGACACCAGGCTCGACACCCATGAGGACGCGTTCGGCAACGTCACCCATGTGCTGTCCTGCGGGCCCGTCGGCGACGTCAAGATCACCGCCGAGGGACTGATCGAGACCCACGACACCGGCGGCGTGCTGCGCGGCGCCGACGAGCGCTTTCCGGCAGGCATGTTCCTGCGCACGACCGAGCTGACCGAGGTCAATCCGGCGATGGCGGCCGTCGCGCGTCAGTTGCGCAGCGAGGCCGAGAGCGACACGCTGGGCTTCCTGCACACGCTGATGACGCAGATCAGCGAGCACATGACGTTCGACGAGGACCCGACCAACAGCGGCACCTCGGCGGCCGAGGCGTTCACGCTTAAGCGCGGCGTCTGCCAGGACTATGCGCACATCTTCATCGCCTGCGCCCGCAGCGGCGGCGTGCCGGCGCGCTTCGTCTCCGGTCATTTCCTGCGCTCCGACGGCACCGTCCATCAGGACGCCGGCCATGCCTGGGCGGAGGCTTACATGCCCGATCTCGGCTGGGTCGGCTTCGATCCCGCCAACAGCATTTGCACCACCGACGCCCATGTCCGCGTCGCGATCGGGCTGGACTATCTCGGCGCCGCACCCGTGCGCGGCACCCGCTACGGCGGCGGCACGGAGACGCTCACGGTCTCGGTCAAGGTCGAGCAGGCCGGCCGCGGCGGCCAGTCGCAATCGCAGCGGCAGAGCTAGCTGTCGTTCCGGGCCGCGCTTCGCGCGGACCCGTTGGTCGCACCCCGGAATGACACCTCCTCCCGGGAATTGGGGTTGGAGCGGCCGTTGAAATTGGCTAGTAATTCCGCGTAAACGCGTTCGGGGACTGGAAATGACCTATTGTTGCGGAATCCTGGTTCGGGACGGGCTCGTCATGATCGCCGACACCCGCACCAATGCCGGCCTCGACAACGTCTCGACCTTCCGCAAGCTGCACATCTTCTCCAAGCCCGGCGACCGCATCATGGCGATCGCCAGCGCCGGCAACCTCGCTATCAGCCAATCGGTGCTCTCCACGCTCACCGAGGGCCTGGAAGACCCCACCACCGGCGACATCGAGACGCTGATGAACGCGCCGACCATGTTCCAGGCCGCCCAGCGCATCGGCAAGGCGATCCGCGCCGTGCACGCCACGGAAGGGCCGGCGCTGAGATCGGAAGACGTCTCGTTCGACGTCTCCTTCCTGTTCGGCGGCCAGATCAAGGGCGCGCGGATGCGCCTGTTCATGGTCTATACCGCCGGCAATTTCATCGAGTGCACCACCGACACGCCCTATTTGCAGATCGGCGAGCACAAATACGGCAAGCCGGTGCTCGACCGCGCCATGCATTACGACGTCGAGCTCTACGAGGCGCTGAAGACCGGCCTGATCTCGATGGATTCCACCATGCGCTCGAATCTCGGTGTCGGCCTGCCGATCGACGTGCTGGTGGTGCGCGCCGATGCCTGCGATGCCGATCTCAACCATCGCATCGAGGCGGGCGAGCCCTATTTCCACGATTTGCGCTCGCGCTGGTCGGCGGCGCTGCGCGCGGCGCACCAGAACATCCCGCGGCCGCCCTACAAGAACGAAAAAGAATCCAAAACCTGACAACTTAAGAGAAAAAGGCAGGAAACGATGAGTGAAGCGAAAAAGATCGCAGTGGTGACGGGCGCCGGCACCGGAGTTGGGCGCGCGGCGTCGCTGGCGCTGATGAACACCGGCTTCACCGTGGTGCTCGTTGGCCGGCGGCTCGACATGCTGGAGGAGACGGCGAAGCTCGGTCCCGCGGGCAAGAGCCTCTGCGTCACCGCCGACATGACCAAGCCGGACTCGATCGCCGCGTTGTTCGCCAAGGTGGCGCAGACCTATGGCCGGCTCGACGTTCTCTTCAACAATGCCGGCATGGGCGCGCCGCCGGTGAACTTCGAGGATCTCAGCCTCGAACAGTGGCAGGCGGTGGTGAACACCAACCTCACCGGCCCGTTCCTGTGCACGCAGCACGCCTTCCGCATCATGAAGGACCAGACCCCGCGCGGCGGCCGCATCATCAACAACGGCTCGATCTCCGCGCACGCGCCGCGGCCGTTCTCGGCGGCCTATACCTCGACCAAGCACGCCATCACGGGCCTGACCAAGGCCTCCAACCTCGACGGCCGCATGTACGACATCGCTGTCGGTCAGGTCGACATCGGTAATGCGGCGACGCCCATGACCGACCGCATGGTCGCCGGCCCCGGCGTGATGCAGCCTGACGGCACGATGAAGCAGGAGCCACGCATGGATGCGAAGGCGGTCGGCGATGCCGTCGCCTACATGGCCGGCCTGCCGCTCGATGCCAACGTGCTGACCATGACGGTGATGGCCAGCAAGATGCCGTTCGTGGGACGGGGCTAACTACAAAAACGCGAAAACAACCCCATGCACAGTAGGCGCGCGGCGGCGCCCCATTGATTCATCTGCGCTATTTCCGCAGTCGTCATTGCGAGTTGGGACCGGCGTCGAGGCGCCGACCCGACTGAATGAAAATGGGTCAGCATCTCTGGTCGAATTTGACCCAGAACCTACCCACTTTCTTCCTAGCGAAGCGAAGATTCCATGGGGAGTGGATAGCGACCAGGTCTGAGGCCAGACTGAGGTTGCTGACCCCCTCAACCTGGAGACGACGATGTTGCTCGATCATCCTTCCGACGGACCGACCGCTATCCGCACGCAGTTTGGCGCAATTTTTGTGTCTTTGGAACTGAGCCGTTCGACGTGGGTGATTACGTCACTTTCGCCTGGTACGGGCGAGAAGATGTCCAGGCACAGCGTCACGGCCGGCGATACGGCTGAGCTGATGAAGCTGTTTGCGGAACTCAGGCGCAAGGCGGAGGCCAGGACCCGCGAGAGCTATCCGATCATCACGATCCAGGAAGCTGGGCTGGACGGGTTCTGGCTGCACCGTGTTCTGCAACAGAACGGCATTGAGAGCCACGTGGTCGATCCCGCCTCGATTGCGACGTCGCGACGGCGGCGGCGGGCCAAGACTGACAGGCTCGATGGCGAGGCGCTGTTGCGGGCGCTTCTGGCCTACAAGCGCGGCGAGCCGCGGGTCTGTGCGATGGTGGTTGCGCCCTCGCCTGAAGAGGAGGACCGGCGCAGGCTGTGTCGCGAACGAGCGACGCTGATCGCCGAGCGCATCACGCATGTGAACCGGATCAAGGGTCTTCTGTTCGCGCAGGGGATATCCGACTACGTGCCGCTGCGGCGCAATCGGCGGGCGCGGCTTGAGGCCTTGCGCACGGGCGACGGGCGGGAGCTGCCTTCGCATTTGAAGGCGCAGATCGGCCGCGAGCTCGATCGGGTCGAACTGCTTCTGGAACAGATCAAGGCGGTCGAGGCCGCGCGAGATGCTCTGCTGGCCGCAGCCCGGAAGCCTGCAGACAAGAACGCTGCAGACAAGGTCGCGCCGGATCCGGTGGCGATGCTGCTGGCCTTGAAAGGGCTCGGCGCCAACTTTGCGGCCGTGCTCTGGTCGGAGGCGTTCTACCGGCAGTTCTCCAACCGCCGCCAGGTCGCCGCCTATGCGGGGCTTGCGGCGACGCCGTGGCAAAGCGGAGGCATCCGGCACGAGCAGGGCGTGTCGAAGGCCGGCAATCCCAGGCTGCGGACCACAATGATCCAGCTCGCCTGGCTGTGGATACGTCACCAGCCGCAGTCGGCCCTGACGCGCTGGTTCAAGGAGCGAAGCCCGCAAGGCCGCAAGCGCGCGATCGTGGCGCTGGCGCGCAAGCTTCTCGTGACCTTGTGGAAGTATGTCACCGCGGGCGAGACCATCGAGGGGGCCGTGATGAAGCCCGCCGCCTGATCCGGACCGCACCAAGCGGCGTGCTTCGCCGCCCGCGCGCAACGAAAGAACCATAACCCATCTGCCGAGGCCCGATCAGTCTCGGAAGATCCGGGTGGACGAACCGATGGATTGCATGGCTTCAAACGCCGCAACGAAGAATGGCCTCGTCCTCTCGAGCCTGCCCGCCGCAAGCGGAATCGTGGTGCAGTCGCCTTGTGCGACGACCGAATGTGAGTTTGATCTGGCAAGCAACCCAGATCGTCGAACCGGCTCGACCCTTGGATCGCAAATGCGAGGATGGCAGATGCCCTGACAGAACCGCCAACGCGAGGAGCTCCTATCGGCCCAACGCACCAAGCATGATGGCGTGCTCGCTCAACTCAAGGCCAAGCCGCTTCGCGGCGGCCCTAACAGGCCGGCCTTGACTTGATCTGCGCGCGCCATCCTGCAGAACCCGCGGTCGGGACGAAGAGGTGGCTGCAGTCGAACAAAAAGGTGACTGCTCATCCTTGCCTCCGCGGAAACAGCTTGGATTGCTTCGTCGCTTCGCTCCTCGCAATGACGGGGAGAGCTTCTCGCCCTACTCCAACGTTTCCACCCGCCGCAGGCTCGGAAACAGCTTCATCCACAACAGCGCCACCGCGATGGTGCAGACGCCGCCGAGCACCGCGGCCGGCATGGCGCCGAACAGCGCGGCCGCCACCCCGCTTTCGAACTGACCGAGCTGGTTCGAGGCGTTGATGAAGAGGAAGTTGACCGCCCCGACCCGGCCGCGCATCTCGTCGGGGGTTGCCAGCTGCACCAGCGAGAAGCGGATCACGACGCTGATCGTATCGGCCGCACCGAGGATCGCAAGCGACAGCACCGACAGCCACATCCAGGACGACAGCGCGAACACCACGGTGGCGACGCCGAACACGATCACGGCCTGGAACATGCGCAGGCCGACATGCCGCGAAATGGCGTGCCGCGCCAGCACCATGGTCATCGCCAGCGCGCCGACCGCCGGCGCGGCGCGTAAGATCCCGAGCCCCATTGGGCCGGTCTGGAGAATGTCGCGGGCATAGATCGGCAGCAGCGCCGTGACGCCGCCGAACAGCACCGCGAACAAATCGAGCGAGATGGTGCCGATGATCGCCGGATTGCTGCGGATGAAACGAACGCCGGCAAAGATATTGTCCGCGCCGGCCATATCCTTGGCGACCGCCTGCGGGCGCGGCCGGATGAAGCCGGTCAGGATCATCCCAAGAATCCAGAACAGCACCATCACGGCGTAGGCGAGATGCGGCGCAATCGCATAGGCGAAGCCGCCGAGCGCCGGCCCGGTGATGGTCGCGATCTGCGCCGCGCCGCTCGAAACCGCCGTTGCACGCTGGAGCGATCCCTGCGGCGCGATCAGCGGCAGCAGCGCCGCGGTGGTCGGGCTTTCGAAGGCCCCGGCGATGCCGAGCACGAAGGTCGCGATAAAAATCTGCACTTCACTGACCGCGCCGAGGTAAGTGCTGACTGCGAGATAAAGCGCGGTCGCGGCTTCCACGAGCTGGCAGAGCTGAACGACGCGCTTGCGCTCGTAGCGGTCGGCGGCATGGCCGGCGACGAACACCAGCAGCGCTGTAGGGAGGAACTGCACGAGGCCGACCATGCCGAGGTCGAAGGCCGAGCCGGTGAGATCGTAGATCTGCCAGCCGATCGCGACCGCAGCGATCTGGCTGGAAAAGCGCGACAGGCTGCGCGAGAGCAGAAAGAACAGGAAGGCGCGGTGGGAGAGGAGTGCACGGGCGCTGACTGGCGGATTCGCCGGCACCGGCCGCACTCCACTTAGCTCCTGGCTCACCCTTGGACCATCCGCCTGATATTGACGAGGCCTCGCGTGGCTGACGCGGACTTGCTTGTCAACAGCGGGACGCTCCGTCGATCTTCCGGCATTGCGTTTGCATCGCACGCACGGCCATAATCGTTGGAGGTTTGGGGACATCATGCTGCGGCTGCAATCAGCACTCGGCGTTTTCGCATTGCTGGCGATCGCCTGGGCGTTGGCGGAGAATCGTCGCGCGGTGTCGCTGCGCCAGGCGGCGATCGGCCTTGTCGCCACCTTCGTCACCGCGATCGTCCTCCTGAAGCTGCCCGTCATCGCGCATGCCTTCGGCGCCATCAACGACGCTGTCGGCGCGATCTCCGCGGCCTCGCGCGCCGGCTCCTCCTTCGTGTTCGGCTATGTCGGCGGCGGTCCCCCGCCCTTCGACGTGAAGGTGCCGGGCGCCGATTTCATCCTGGCGTTCCAGGCGCTGCCGATCGTGCTGGTGATGAGCGTGCTGACGACGCTGTTGTTCTATTGGCGCGTGCTGCCGCCGATCGTGCGCGGCATGGCCTGGCTGCTCGAACGCACGCTCGGGGTCGGCGGCGCGGTGGGACTGTCGACCGCCGCCAACATCTTTCTCGGCATGGTCGAGGCGCCGCTGTTCGTGCGGCCGTATCTGGCGCAGATGACGCGCAGCGAACTATTCCTGGTGATGACCGGCGGCATGGCCGGCATCGCCGGCACGGTGCTGGTGCTCTATGCGACGCTCCTTGCGCCCCTCATTCCCGACGCGGCCGCGCATTTCGTTATCGCCTCCGTGCTGGGCGCGCCAGCCGCGATCCTGGTCAGCCTGATCATGGTGCCGGAGACCTCCGACAAGCGCACCGGCGGCGCGCTGGAGGATCCGGAGATGGAAGTCTCCGGCACGATGGATGCGATCGTGAAAGGGACGAGCGCAGGGATCGAGCTGCTGATCAACATCGTCGCCATGTTGCTGGTGCTGGTGGCGCTGGTCTATCTCGTCAATGCCATCCTCGGACTGCTGCCGAATATCGGCGGCGCTGCGATCTCGTTGCAGCGCCTGCTCGGTCTCGTGATGGCGCCAGTGTGCTGGCTGATGGGGCTGCCGTGGGACCAGGCGGTGACGGCCGGCAGCCTGATGGGCACCAAGACCGTGCTCAACGAATTGATCGCTTATGTCGATCTGTCAAAACTTGCGCCGGACGCGCTCGACGCGCGCTCGCGCCTGATCATGCTCTACGCGATGTGCGGCTTCGCCAATTTCGCCAGCCTCGGCATCATGATCGGCGGCCTCGGCGTGATGGCGCCGGAACGGCGCGCGGAGATCAACACGCTCGGGCTGAAGTCGATCGTGTCGGGCACGCTGACGACGTGTCTGATGGGAGCGATCGTGGGGGTGCTGGCATAGCAACGAGCTCGTAGCCCGGATGGAGCGCAGCGCAATCCGGGACCACCTTCTCCGCGGAGAGACTTTCCCGGATTTCGCTTCGCTCCAGCCGGGCTACAAGGGACCCGTCATTGCGAGCGAAGCGAAGCAATCCAGACTGCATCCGCGGAGAGATTTTGGATTGCTTCGTCGCAAGAGCTCCTCGCAATGACGAGGAGAGAGCGCCTACGCCTTTAACTCCACCGTCTTGAACTCCGCCGGCAAAATCACCTCCAGCAGCTCGACGTCGTCCGAATAGTCCAGGATCATATGCTTGATCTTCGGCGGCTGGGTCCAGGCGCTGCCTTCCTTCATCAAGGTCTCGCCCTCGCCGTCCATGTAGGTCTTCACCCAGCCCTTGAGCACGTAGACCATCTGGAAGTCGACGGCGTGAAAGTGCAGTTTTGACACTTCGTCCGGATTACAGGGACCCTGCAGCCGGATCACATGCGCTCGAGCCAGCCCGTGGCTCGCATCGGCGATGCCGAGATCGCGATATTTCGCGTAGGCACGCAGGCCATCGGCTTTGAAGTCTTCCTCGCGGTGATGGCTGATCGCGATGCGCTGCTTGGGCCGCACAGCTTTCTTGGCAGATGATCTGGCCGATGCCGAGCGGGCCTTCGACTTCACCGCCTTGCGTGCCGAGGATCGCGCCGCGGCTTTGCTGCCGCTCCTCTTCTTCACGGCGGCTTGCGCCGCGTTGCGCGATTTCACCTTCTTGGCCATGGCTGCCTCCCGTTGTTGTTATGGGGAGAGGCTATCACACATTGGGAAATCGTAGGGTGGGCAAAGCGGAGAGGCTGGGCAAGTATCCAATGCATCTTCAATGCTGTAGAAAATTATCCGTTGTTGTACGAGGAGGCAGTCAGGAAATTCCATCAAAGTCGCCTTGGGCCCACGCGATAAGAACGATGTTCTACGACGCGGCCGCCGCAATGAATACTTGCCCAGCCTCTCCGCTTTGCCCACCCGAAGCCTCGTCTCAATGCAGCCTGAACACGCCATCCACTGCGCGCAGCTCGGCCGGCTTGATCAGCTTCGAATGCGCCACCGTCACTGAGAACAGGGGGCCGTCGAGCTTTTCCTCCCAGAACGCGAGGAAATCCTTCAGCACCGGAAATTTCGGGAACATGTCGTAGTTCTGCCAGATGTAGGTCTGGAGCAGCGAAGGATGATCCGGCATTCGGTAGAGAATTTGCGCCGTCGTCAGCCCGTAACCCAGCACCTGCTTCCGGAAGTCGTCGGAAACAACCCCAACCCGCGAGACCATGCCAACCTCCTGTGCAGGAGCGCATATTCAAGGGGTGGCTTTCCGGTACGCCCTACGAGCCACCCGGTGGAGATGCGCTCACATGAGAGAAATGTGACGCAAACTGACAATGCATCTCAAGCCCAAAAGTTTAACAAGCTGTTGAAATTCAATGCGTTAGCAGCAGATGCGGCACGGTGCTAATACGGTCCCCAAGGCCGGTTAACGATGGTAAAGAATTCTGGCAGGCAGCGCTTCTGAGTGCTTATTTTTCTGCTAGAAGCCCTTGCTCCCGCAAAAATCCTGGCCTATTTGATCTTCACCCGCATTGGCACTCGCGGGCATCGACTGCTAACACCCTGAAAACATCAATCCGAGCAAACGCTTAGGAGGACTGCATGAAATTCCGTCCGCTTCACGACCGCGTCGTGGTCAAGCGCATCGACGCAGAAGAGAAGACCGCTGGCGGCATTATCATTCCCGACACCGTCAAGGAAAAGCCCTCGCAGGGCGAAATCGTCGCTGTCGGCCCCGGTGGCCGCGACGAAGCCGGCAAGCTGATCCCGATCGACCTGAAGGTCGGCGACCGCGTGCTGTTCGGCAAGTGGTCCGGCACCGAGGTCAAGATCGACAATGAAGATCTGCTGATCATGAAGGAAAGCGACGTGATGGGCGTCCTCGACGTCCCCGCTTCCAAGAAGAAGGCGGCCTAAGAGCCCCCTCTCTCCACCAGCTAAACACCTAAGGAAAAATCCAGATGGCAGCTAAAGAAGTCAAATTCGGCGTCGATGCACGCGACAAGATGCTGCGTGGCGTCGACATCCTCGCCAACGCCGTCAAGGTGACGCTCGGCCCCAAGGGCCGCAACGTCGTCCTCGACAAGTCGTTCGGCGCTCCCCGCATCACCAAGGACGGCGTCACCGTCGCCAAGGAGATCGAGCTCGACGACAAGTTCGAGAACATGGGCGCCCAGATGGTGCGCGAAGTCGCCTCCAAGTCCGCCGATGCGGCCGGCGACGGCACCACCACCGCAACCGTGCTCGCGGCCGCGATCGTCCGTGAAGGCGCCAAGTCGGTTGCCGCCGGCATGAACCCGATGGACCTGAAGCGTGGTATCGACCTGGCCGTGGAAGCCGTGGTCGCCGACCTCGTCAAGAACTCCAAGAAGGTCACCTCGAACGACGAGATCGCCCAGGTCGGCACCATCTCGGCCAACGGCGACGCCGAGATCGGCAAGTTCCTCTCCGACGCCATGAAGAAGGTCGGCAACGAGGGTGTCATCACCGTCGAGGAAGCCAAGTCGCTCGAGACCGAGCTCGACGTTGTCGAGGGCATGCAGTTCGACCGCGGCTACATCTCGCCCTACTTCGTCACCAACGCCGACAAGATGCGCGTTGAGATGGACGACGCCTACATCCTCATCAACGAGAAGAAGCTCTCCTCGCTGAACGAGCTGCTGCCGCTGCTCGAGGCCGTGGTGCAGACCGGCAAGCCGCTGATCATCGTCGCCGAGGACGTCGAAGGTGAAGCCCTCGCGACCCTCGTCGTCAACCGTCTGCGCGGTGGTCTGAAGGTCGCGGCCGTCAAGGCTCCGGGCTTCGGCGATCGCCGCAAGGCCATGCTGCAGGACATCGCGATCCTGACCGGCGGCCAGGCGATCTCGGAAGATCTCGGCATCAAGCTCGAGAACGTCACGCTCAACATGCTCGGTCGCGCCAAGAAGGTGATGATCGACAAGGAGAACACCACGATCGTCAACGGCGCCGGCAAGAAGGCCGACATCGAGGCGCGCGTGGCCCAGATCAAGGCGCAGATCGAGGAGACCACCTCGGACTACGACCGTGAGAAGCTCCAGGAGCGTTTGGCCAAGCTCGCAGGCGGCGTCGCGGTGATCCGCGTCGGCGGTGCGACCGAGGTCGAGGTGAAGGAGCGCAAGGATCGCGTTGATGACGCGATGCATGCGACCCGCGCAGCGGTCGAGGAAGGCATCGTCCCGGGCGGCGGCGTCGCCCTGCTCCGTGCCTCCGAGCAGCTCAAGGGTCTGCGCACCAAGAACGACGACCAGAAGACCGGCGTCGAGATCGTGCGCAAGGCGCTCTCCGCGCCCGCTCGCCAGATCGCGATCAACGCCGGTGAAGACGGCTCGGTGATCGTCGGCAAGATCCTGGAGAACAAGACGTATGCTTACGGCTTCGACTCCCAGACCGGCGAGTACGTCAACCTGGTCACCAAGGGCATCATCGACCCGACCAAGGTGGTCCGCACCGCGATCCAGAACGCAGCCTCGGTTGCGGCTCTGCTGATCACCACGGAAGCCATGGTCGCCGAGCTGCCCAAGAAGGGCGGCGCCGGTCCGGCAATGCCCCCGGGCGGCGGCATGGGCGGCATGGACTTCTAAGTCCAGCCACCTCCGGCGAAGCCAAGAAATGCGAAACCCCGGCAGCGATGCCGGGGTTTTTGTTTTTTAGGGTCCCAATCTCTCCACTCGTCATTCCGGGGCGCCCCCCTTGGGCGCGAGCTATGATGCGCAATTGCGCATCATAGCTCGGCGTTTTGCGCCGCCCCGGAATGACGAGCGGGGCCTCACCACACCTTGCCCAGCCGCTCCATGCGCGGCTCGCCGTTGGCGTTGAGCGACCAGAATATCCGCGTCGTCACACGGCCGACGAGATTGTCCATCGGCACAAAGCCCATCGCACTCATCGCGCGGCTGTCGGTGGAGTTGTCGCGGTTGTCGCCGAGCACGAAGAAATGGCCCGGGGGCACCGTGTAGACATTGGTGTTGTCGTAATAGCCGTTGTTGATGCAGTCGTAGGTCAGGTAGCTGGCGCCGTTCGGCAGCGTCTCGCGCCAGCGCTTGATTTTTGCACCGGCCTCTAACCCGCAGGCGGACCCGCCGCCGGCCAGATCCCGAAGCGCTGTGCGGGTGACCGGCTTGTCGTTGAGGACGAGTTGCCCCTCCCGCACCTGGATGCGATCGCCGGGCAGACCGACCACGCGCTTGACGTAGTCGACCGAGGTGTCCTTCGGGTTGCGAAACACGACGACGTCGCCGTAGTCGGGCTCCGCGGCGAAGAAGCGGCCCGAGATCCAGGACGGTGCAAAGGGAAACGAATAGCGGTCGTAGCCATAGGCATATTTCGCGGCCAGGACGTAGTCGCCGACCATCAGCGTCGGCTGCATCGAACCGGAGGGGATGTTGAAGGGCTGATACAGGAAGATGCGAAACAGGAACGGTGGCGACCACAGCACCGGGATCAGCAGGATCAGGATGACGATCGCCTTCCATTCCCGGGATTTGGCCTGCGGCCGGATGGTTTCCTGAAGAGTGGTCATGCGCATGCCCCGCCCAAGACTGAGGTTGTCGCGAGATTACGCAACCTGTGGGCGCGCGCAATCCCCGTGCTTGCCAGACTTGGTCGTTCTGTTCTCGGACCGTGTTCAACAGGGCCGGCACAAGCCATCAGCCACGTGACAAATCCCTGAAGCAGTGGCGCACCCATTCGATCGTCAACCGCGTCGCGGGATCGCGCTTGAGATGGTTCTGCACGAGCAGCCAGACGTCGCGGCGCTTCGGAAGCAAGGTCGCGCGCAGGCTGCGGTCGGCCAGCAGCGATCCGCAATTGTGTTCGGGCAGCACGCCGACGGCCTGATGCGACCTGATCATCGTGCTGATGACGCGGACATTGTCGGTGATGCAGCGCGCGGCCTGCAGCCGCTTTGCGCGCAGGAACTGCTGCTCCGGGATGGCGTCGAGCTCGTCCGGATAGGCGCAGACGATCGATGTGGCATCGGCGGCCTCGGCCGGCTCGAAGAAATACAGCCGCACCTCCGCGAGCTTCGAGATCGTGAAGTCGCCCTTGTCCGGCTTGCGCAGCCGGATGGCGAGGTCGGCCTGCCAGCGCGAGAACTTGACGTTTTCGCTCGAGGTCAGGAATTGCAGCGTCAGGCCCGGATTGTCGCCCAGGAATTTTGCGGCGCGCGGCGCCAGCAGCTCCTCCGCGACCGAACTGGTCGAGGCGATGCGCAGCCGGCCGACCGGACCCGGCTGGCTCTCACGCAGACGATCGATCGCCGCGACATGCGCCGCCATTGCGCCGACATGCTCGAGCACCGCCTCGCAATGCCGCGTCGGGCGGCGCAGCCCGTCCGCGGCCTCGAACAGCGGCACGCCGAGATCGCGCTGGATGCGCGCCAGCCGGCGGCCGACGGTGGTCTCGTCGATGCGCAGCCGCGCGCTGGCGCCGGCATAGGTGCCCTCGTCCCGCACGGCCGCGATAATGCGCAGATCGTCCCAGTTCATCGCAGCGAGCCTAGCAGGCACCGCCGACGCCTGCAAATTCGCAGCCATCTGCTGCAATAGTCCTGCACAATGGCAGGCCGCCGCCGCGCTAGTGTCGGACCATCCGATATTCTCGAAAGGCCTGACCGGGATGACCGCTCCAAAGACCCTGCTCGAACTCGCCGGCGCCGACCTCAATCCACCGAAGCTTGGGGAATCCTGTCTCGTGCTGATCGACATCCAGAACGAATACCGCACAGGCCCGCTGGCGCTGCCGGATGCCGAGACCGCGATTGCCGCGGCTGCCCGCCTGCTCGCACGGGCCCGGCAGAGCGGCGCTGCGATCATCCATGTCGCGCACAAGGGCCGCGCCGGCGGCCTGTTCGACCGCGAGGCCGAGCGCGGCGCGATCGTTGCGAGCCTGGCGCCGCTCGCGACCGAGACCGTGATCGAGAAGGCGCTGCCGAACGCCTTCGCCGGAACCGACCTGCAAGCCCGGATCGCTACGACCGGACGCAAGGACATCGTGCTGGCGGGCTTCATGACCCACATGTGCGTCAGCTCGACCGCGCGCGCCGCGCTCGACCTCGGCTTGCGCACCACGATAGCGGCCGATGCCTGCGCTACGCGCGACCTGCCCGACGGACGCGGCGGGGCGCTGGCCGCAAAGACCATTCACGAGGTCGCACTGGCCGAGCTGTCGGACCGTTTCGCGATCATCGCGCGCGGCGATGCGCTGAGCTGATCATCCTGGAGCGGAACGCCATGCTGCAACTCTACTTCTGGCCGATGGCCTGCTCACTCGCCAGCCGCATCGCCCTGATGGAAGCGGGCATCGAGGCGCGCTATCACCTCGTGCATCTCTGGACCAAGAAGCGCATCGAGGACGATGCCGACTTCCGCGGCATTTCACCGAAAGGCGCGGTCCCGGTCCTGGTGCTGGAGAACGGCGAGCGGCTGACCGAAAGTGCGGCTGTGCTGCAATACATCGCCGATCTGAAACCGGAGACCGGCCTCGCGCCGGGGTTCGGCGATCCCGACCGCTACCGGCTGCAGGAATGGCTGAGCTTCATCGGCACCGAGATCCACAAGGGATTTCTGTTTCCGACCTTCTGGTACAAAGAGGATGCGCCCAGGGCCGCGCGCGAGCGGATCGATGAGAGCGTCGCGATCGCGGCCGATCATCTCAAGGTGCGTGAGCATCTCGTCGGCGACCGTTTCTCCGTGGCGGATGCTCACCTCACCTGGGCGCTATTGCTGCTGCGTTATGCCCGCGTCGATATCGACCGCCATCCGTCGCTGGTCGATTATCTCGAACGGATGCAGGCGCGGCCTGCCGTACGGGAGGCAATTGGGATCGAGATGGCGCTACGAAAGACGGTGGCGGCTTAATTGTTTTGAGCATGATCTTTTCGGAAAACTGCTGCACACTTTTCCGGATCATGCTCTAGTTCTACTGCGTCACAAATTTCGGGCGTGGTCGCATTTTGCTTTGGCCGCAACACGGGCATCGCGGCAAGGTTCTGGCGATCGCGTTGGCCAAACGGATGCGCATGGTCGCGATTGAGTTCGGGATGTGACGTTCAGGCCGCAACGGCAGTACCTCTGGGTCGGTAACCTGCGGGAAGGGCAAGTTGCGGGAAGATCGGGGCGTGACGAGGTCCTGAGGGGGGAATCGTCTCCCTTTCGGAGATCAGGAATCCGTAAGCTGCGATGCAGAGCGTTGCGTGATGATGGAAGCCACGCCATCCCCGACCTTCAAAATGCCCGAGGCCGACTTCTTGCTTGAGCTCCTGATAGTCGCGCTCAATGCGCCAACGCAGCTTGGCGAAGTAGACCAGACGGTGAAAGGCGATATCGGCGGGAAGCGTCGACAAAAAGTATTTGGTCGGCTCGGTCTCGTCCTTGGGCCACTCGATCAAGAGCCATTCTTGCGGGCACGGCTCGTGGCGCCTTTCGTCACGCCGCGCGGCACGCACCCGCACCCGCGCAAAGCGCGAAGACATGGTTTCCGCCGAACCTTCTCGCCATTCGATGGTGCGCCAGGCGCGCTTGGGCAGGCCGAGTGCAAGGTCTTTGACTGAGACCGGCCAATGCTTGGCGTCGCGCTGCAGGCGCTTTGGTGGCCGTCCGCGGCCCGACCAAGTCTTCGGCGGCAGCGGTCCCGTCCCGTCTGCCCACACCGTCGTATTCGACAGAATGCCCGCGACGTAAGCCAGCCCCAGGGCCGTGATGTCGGCGCGCAGATTGCTGTTATTGCCATAGCCGGCATCCAGCAGCGCCGCGCCACGCGGCAGACCAGCCGCGCAGGCCCAGTGCAGTTGCTCCAGCGCGATCTCATGCTTGGTCTTGAAGCCAATATCTTCAGGAACCCCCACCTTGCGCAGACGATCGCTATCCTCCGCCCATTCCTGCGGCAGATACAGCCGGTACGCCACCGGCAGGCTCGCATGTTCGTTGGCAATCGACAGCGACACCGCGACCTGGCAGTTGTCCTCCTTACCAAGTTGACCGCAATATTGCCGCGCAACACCGACCGACTGCCGCCCCTTCTTCGGCAGTCCAGTATCGTCGATAATCCACGCTTCGATCGGGCCGTGACGCTCGATCTCGGGCAAGACCTTCTCGCGCACCTTGGCCAAGACGCGTTCGTCGGACCAACGTCCCTCGCCGACAAAATGCAGAAGCGATTGATGCTGGGCGGCCACCCGCGCCGGTGCCGTGACCGCTGCGATCGGTTCGACGCTCTTGCGCTCGCCTCGCAGCATCAGCCCGGTGCAATAATCGCGAAGCGGCTGCTCTCGGTCTTTGTGCCCGATCACGCTCGCAAGCCCCTCGACATAGGCGGCAAATCGCGATTCACTGCTCTTAAACCTTCGGCGATCCATCCTCAGCCCCTACCGCTGGCCTGAATCCCGCCCACTACCTGATTCCTGAATCCCTGGTACTGCGACTTTCTGACTCAGTAGAACTAGCTGGGCGCGGATCAGTCGACCCGCGACAGCACCGCGAGCCTGCGGATGCCCTTGTTGCGGTAGGCATCGAGGAACGCGTAGTAGTCCTTGAACGACACGCAGCCGTTGGAATCGCCGTTCGGCCCGAGCATGAAGGTGTGGGCGAGCAGGCCGTCGCGACCGTAGATCGCGTTCTCGCCGCCGATCGGGGTCAGGCGCAGCGCGGGCACGCCGTGGAACAGCGCTTCGCGCGGCTTCAGGTCGTAGATGTGCGGCGGGGTCACGCCACGCATGCGAATGCGCGACGAACGGGGATCGTCGAGATTGGAGCCGAGGCCGGAATGCGCCTCGAGCCTGGTGCCGTCGGGCAGATACACCATCTTCGCGCTGATGTCGTAGACCGCGGTCGAGCGGTCATAGGGCGGCGCGCCGCCGAGCATCGGATTCTGCTCCTTCGGCGCGATGCTCGCGGTCACGCTGGCATCGGCGGAGGCATAGGCGAGCAGCCCGCCGGACGGATCGCGCTTGCCCCAGAGCTTTTCGACCATCGACTGCCGCGGCCCGGTGATCGACATCACCGCCGCCTTGGCGCGATCGGCGAAGGATTTTGTGGGCTTTGCCTCAGGTGCTGGCACGATCTCGGCCGGGTCGGCCGAGGCAAGCTGCACCGGCGCATCGGCGCGCTTGGCCTTCGCATCCGCGATCTTGTCACTGATCTTGTCGGTGACCTTGGCAGGGCTCAGCGGCTTCAGCGCCTCCGCGACCTTCGCGATGACGGTCGGCTTCGCGGTGTCGGCAATCTTTGTTGCGGGAGCCTGAGCTACGGCGCTCGCCGCATTCGATTGCACGCCCTGCGTTGCAGCCGCGGCAAAGCGTTCGTTGAACATCTCGCGCGAGATCGGCGCGGCCACCTGCAGCCGGTCGGGCAAGAGCGCGAAGGCTTCCTTGACGGCTTCGCCCGCCTCGCGCAGCACGACCTTGGGCGCGCGCCTGATCACGGGCTCGTCGTAACCGAGGCTGCCGACGGTCGGATAGACGCTGGCGGCGAAGATGTTGCTGTAGATGGTCCAGCCGGCGCCAATCACGGCGCAGCCGATCGCGGCGGCGCCAAGCAGGTTGTGGGTGGTCATTTTTCGGGAAGACTTCCGAAGAGAATTTTTCGAGAGCTTCTTGGACTTCCGTGCCGCGTTACTTTGCGCAGCGATACTCGTACTCATTCGCCTTGCGTCCAGGACGGTGTCACTCAGTCCCCCTTCGAAGTGCCGCTGGTCACGTTCCGGGAACAGCATCTCGCAGAGGGGCGGAGCGTCATTAAGGCGACTTTTAGTTAAATGCGGATTAAGTTCGGGCGGATGTTGGGCAACGGTTAACGCTGTCCCATTTCAAGAAAAAAGCCCGCAGAACTACGGACTTAGTCGCATCTGTTAACCATGTTTCTCGGCCGGTTTGGCGCGATCATCGGGTGCCTCCGGCCGTCTCCTATGGCGCATCCAACCAAGTCATTTTCGTGGTCTTCAACGTCGCCGGACCATAGCTCCGAAGCATTGCGCGAGGCTGGCGCGCTCCGCCTTCCATCCGGCACGCGTGCGCAATCGTCGGCGCGGCAGCGGCCGGCGCGAACGCCGCCTGACCGAAAGTTGATCGCGCGCAATCTGGAAATGGACCCCGCGAGAAAATAGCTCCCATTGGGGCACTTTTCAGCAGCCTCTGCGCGTGATACGGCGCCGTATCAACATCGCCTTGGAATGTGCCGCGCACGAATGGAGGCCGCCATGAGAAGGGTCGCGGGCGCCGGGTCATTTGCTCTGGGGCTATCGTTTTTGTTGATTGGATACGCAGCCGCGCAGCCTGCCGCCAATGCCGGTTGCACGCCGTCGGCATCGGCCGCCGGCACGCAGACCTGGCGCTGCGACAACGGCATCACGATCGTTGCGGAAAACGGCGCCAGATTTGAACTTAAGGACGCCAACCGCGACGGACATATTGACTCCGTGGAGTTGAGCAGCAAAGCCCTGCTGATCGAGGTTCCCAGGAAGCCGGGCGGCAACCCCTTCAAGGTGCTGACGCCGCAGGCGATCGCCGCGGTGCGCGGCACCAGATGGGCCGTCGATGTCGCCGAGGCAAAGACCTCCGTGTTCGTTGCCGACGGACGCGTCGGCGTGAGCCGCAGGGCGCGCGGACGCGGCGTCGTGCTCGGACCGGGCGAAGGCGTCGACGTCGAAGCAACCGGCCCGCTGACCGTCAAGCAATGGGGCCAGCCGCGCATTGACGCCCTGATGGCGAGGCTTGGACGGTAAGACTTGGACGGTAAGGCTTACACGGTAAGGCTTGGACAAAAAGAAGATTGCAGAACGACCTATGAATAGCCGACGCGTTCAGATCCTGGTGGCACTCGTCCTCACCGCGCTGTGGGGCGCCGGCATCTATGCCGGCCATGCGAACGGCCATCTGCGCTTTCTCGATCGTCTCGAGGCAACGCTGACCGACCTGCGCACGCTGGTCCGCGGCGTGCAGCGTCCGCCCGATCTCGTCACCATCGTCGCGATCGACAACACTGTGGTGAAGCGTGGCGGCAGCTATCCGCTGCCGCGCGCCGATCTCGCCCGCGTCGTCGACACCATCGTGCAGTTCAAGCCCAAGGTCGTCGCGATCGACCTGCTCCTGGTCGACCGCAGCGCTGCGATCGGCGACGCCACGCTGGCGCATACGCTGGCCACCGGTCCCATGGTCCTTGCCGCCGCGGCGATCTTCCCGACCGCCAGCGAGGCCGTGGCAACGAGCAGCGAGGGCCACCTCGCCGCCCTGCCCCAGGCCGAGCGCTTCCTGCTGCCGCTTCCCGCATTCGCCGATCACGCCGACGTCGGCGTCGTCAACGTCGCGACGGGACAATCGGGCTCGCCGCTCTCAGTCCCGATGCTGTTTCGCACGCGCGACAAGGTCGAGCTGTCGTTCCCCTTGCGGGTGGCGAGCCGTGCGCTCGATCAGCCACTGACGATAGCGCCGGACCATCTCATGCTCGGCGATCGCGCGGTGCCGACCGACACCGACTTCGCGCTGCCGATCACCTTTTACGGCCCGCGCCGCACCATCCGCACCGTCAGCGCGCAGAGCATATTCGACGGCACGCTCGACCGCGCGGCGATCGAGAACCGGATTGTCGTGATCGGCGCCTCGGTCTCCGGCGGCGGCGACTTCTACCCGACACCGTTCGACTCCCTGATGCCCGGCGTCGAGGTGGTCTCGACCGCAATCACGCATCTCGTGGCCGGCGACGGCATCGTGCGCGACCGTAAGGTCCATATCGCCGACGCGCTCGCGGCGATCCTCTTGCCGATGCTGCTGGTGAGCTTGCTCGCCTGGCGGCGAAGCGCGTTCGGCCTCGTCGCGGCGGCCGCGGTGATGCTGGCCTGGGCCGGGCTCAACCTGTTCGCGTTCACGCACGGCGTCTGGCTGAATGCCGCGACCACGCTCGCGGCCGCGGTGCCGCCGGTTGCGGTCTTCGCCGGAGTGCAGCTGTGGGCGGGAGGCCGTCGCACGCAATATCTCGCGGCCAAGAGCCGATCGCTCGCGCAGTTCCAGGCGCCGGCGGTGCAGGAGTGGCTGGCACGCGATCCCAACTTCCTGGCGAAGCCGGTCCGGCAGAACGCCGCAATCGTCTTCATCGATTTGTCCGGCTTCACGGCGCTGAGCGAACGGATCGATCCTGATGCGCTCCGGGATCTCCTGAAGGCGTTTCACGCGCTGATCGACAAGGCAGCACTCGACTGTGGCGGCATGATCACCGGCTTTCTCGGCGACGGCGCCATGATCCTGTTCGGATTGCCGAGCGCGATGCCGGATGACGCGGCCCGTGCGCTCAAATGCGCGATCGACCTGCACCGCGGCGTCGAACGCTGGATCGCGTCGCTGCCTCCTGAAATCGGGGATCAGGTCGGCTTCAAAATCGGCGCGCATTTCGGCCCGATCGTCGCCTCCCGCCTCGGCGAGAGCCACCAGCACATCACGGCGACGGGCGATAGCGTCAACGTGGCGAGCCGGCTGATGGAGGTTGCCGCCCGGAACGATGCGCGGTTCGCACTGAGTGATACGCTGCTCGATGCCGCCGACTTCCACGGCGATCCCGACGGCATTCTGTCAGGTCCCCTGCTCACGCAAGTCCGCGGCCGCTCGGGCGTCCTGACCGTCTGGTTCTGGCGCGACCAAGACAGGCCCAGCCAGGCCACGGCCAAGGCCGAGATGATCGATTGATCGTCGTGGCCGCTACCGCGCTTCCGGCGGCGGCGAGCGGTCCAGGACGTCGCCCTTGGTACCTTCCAGCAGATAGATGCCATAGGTCTCGACCACGAGCGGCCCGCGCTTGCGCTGCAATTCCGCGACGCGCGTCACCTGCGCAAAGAGGTCGTTGAGAAAGGGGGGCCCCTCGGGGCGCAGCTCATCGACATAGATCAGCTTGCCCGCAAGCAGTTTTGCATCGGGCTCGGGCATGTTGACCCAGCGGATGCGCTGATTCTGCTGCGCCACACAGGTGCCGCGCGGCAAATAGAAGGCGAGCCAGCCCGTCGTGCCGTAGTCCGGCGCAAGCACGCACGTCGCACCGTTGCGGGCGCGCGCCGCTTCGATTCCGGCAGCGAGCTCGCGCCAGCCGACGCCGACGCTGCGCACGGTCGCATCGCGGCGATAGCCGGACAGGATGCCGGTATTGGCCTGCACGATGAGGGCCGCAAACATCACGATGCCGGTGGGCGCGGCCCAGCGCAGGCAGAAATCCACCAGGCGCTGCTGGCGTGGCTTCCACTGCACGAGGTTGGTCGCGGCGGCCGCAGCGACGACGAAGGGCGGATAGACCGGTGCGAACCAGTTGGCTTCGACGCGGGCATGCAGCGAATGCCAGACGAAATAGGCGACGATGGTCCAGAACAAGGTCTCGATCAGCACGCGCGAGGCCAGCGCGCCGGCCCTGCGCCAGGTCAGCGCGTGCAGCCCCATCGCGCCGAGGATGAAGACCAGCGGGGTCGCGAACGCGATCTGGGTCGGAATCAGCTCGGCGATGAAGACGGGACGGAAATCCTCGATCCTGGCGCGCCCGAGCTGCTTCGTGAACGAGACCCATTGATGGTCCGCATTCCAGAGGATCACCGGCGAAAACAGCGCGAACGCAACGAGGCCGCCGAGATAGGGCCAAGGCGAGAGGAACCAGCGCCGCATCTTTGGTACCGCCGCGAGCCAGATCAGGATCGCAGGGCCGAAGAACATCGCGGTATATTTCGACAGCAGCGCCGCGCCGACAGCTGCGCCGACGGCGAGCCACCAGACACCGCGGCCGGTCTCCAGCACCTTGGCGAGGAAGAACAGTACGAAACTGGAGGCCACCAAAAGCGGTGCATCGGGCGTAACGATCAGCGTGCCGACCGCGGCCAGCAGCGTCACGTTGAGCAGGATGGCGCTGGTTGCGGCCACACGCGCGCCGCCGAACAGGATCGCGGCGGAGCGGTAGATCGCATAGCTCATCGGCAGCGCGAGCAGGATCGAGACCAGGCGAACGCCGAGCTCGGTGTCGCCGGCGATCATGGTGCCGGCGCGGATCACGTAGGCAACCATTGGCGGGTGGTCGTAGTAACCGCCCGCCAGGTTCTTCGACCACATCCAGTAATAGGCTTCGTCGAAGGTGATCGGCGTGAAGGCAGCCGCGACTAGCCGCAGCACGATCAGCGCAAGGATCACCAGTGCCGTGTTGCGGACGATCCGCGCGTCAGCCCCGCCCATACCCGATTCCTTGGCGCGCTATTTCTTGCGCCAGACGAACAGTCCGGACATCGCGTAATTCCACACCACGCCCATCAGCGCGCCGGCCGCCCCCGCAAGCCACCAGATCGGCTCCTGGTCATAGACCGAGAAGGCGACGCCGACATTCGCAAGCAGGCCGACGCTGCACACGATGTAGAAGGCGATCAGGCCGCGCAGAAGCGCAAAGCCCTTCAGCCGCTGATCGCGATAGGTGAGGAAGTTGTTGAGGATGAAATTGCTGGTCATGGCGACGATAGCGCCGCAGGCCTGCGCTTCCGCGAACGGCTCCTTGAACAGCTCGAGAGCGATGAATAGCGTGGCGAGATGCACCACGAGGCCGATGCCGCCGACCATCGCGAACAGCAGGAAGCGTAGCGAGACAGCATCGTTGGTGAACTTCGCCAGCACCAGGCCGAGAAAATCCAGCGCGACCATGGAATCGAGCTTGCTCTCGCCGTGCTGGCGCTCGCCAAACGTGTACGGAATTTCGACGGCGCGCAAGCTGCCGTTCGCGCTCGCGACGAGGTCGAGCAGGATCTTGAAGCCGTGCACCGAAAGCTTTGGCGCCAATTGTTCGAAACGGTCGCGACGAACCATGAAGAAGCCGCTCATGGGATCGGCGATCTCGACCCGCAGCATCTTCTTTGCCACTTCGGTGGCAAGCGCGCTGGCACCGGCGCGCTGGCTGTTGAAGCCTTCGCTCTTGTAGCCTTCGATGTAGCGGCTGCCGACGACGAGATCGCCCTGCCCGCTCGCCAGCAACGACAGCATCTTCGGCAGTTGCGTCTCGTCATGCTGGAGATCGGCGTCGATCACGGCCGCGTAAGGCGCGCTCGAGGCCAATATGCCCTCGATACAGGCGCCCGACAGGCCGCGGCGGCCGATGCGGCGGATGCAACGCACGCGGCTGTCGCGCTGGGCTAGCGCACGCACGACGTCCCAGGTGCCGTCGGGCGAATTGTCGTCGACGAACACGACCTCCCACGCGATGCCGGTAAGCGACGCCTCCAGCCGCCGGTACAGCACCGTGACATTGTCGCGCTCGTTGAAGGTCGGGACGACGACCGACAGCTCTGGCGACCGCGAACCTGCCGCTGGGGCCTGCGGGCTGTCGGGGCCCGGTCTGATCGCTTCATTCATGACGGGAGCGTATATCCGCCGCGTCCTGCGATGCCAAGCCGGGGTTTTTCAGGGGAGAGGCCGAAAGGGGGCCCAAAATGGCAACGACCCCGGAACAACGGGCGCGCGTACATCCGGCGCAGCCTGAGCTATTCCAAGGTCGTCTCAGCAACGGAGATTGTCACTCAACGTTGCCGTTACAAAGCTAGATAGGAACGACATAGACGCTTCGCAAGGGGCCCAAAGGCCCTTTTCGAGCCCCTATTGGTTGGGGACGTCCCGGATCACAGGACCTCTGGGCGCGGGCGCGGCAGGGGTCGCGGCCGGAGCCGGCTCGACTTTTACAGGCTTGGCGGGCTTGCCGTATTGACCGATCGGTCCGAAGACGACGGCGACCGCAAGCACCATCGCCGCGACGATCGCGCCAAAAATGCCACCCACCGACTCAGACGACATAGCAGCCTATCCCCGTTCCAGATGCGGCCGACGATACCATGGATGGACGCATGGCCGGAAGAGCCCTCCGCGGAGGGGCGAATAGCGAATGGCGAGTGGCGAATAAGGAGAGCTGGCTTTCTGCCCTATTCGCTATTGGCCATTCGCCACTCCCCTACTTTGCTGGCGGCCTATGCTTGACGAAGGCCGTCACGATGTCCTTCTGCGCGGACTCGACTGCCCTGTTCGCGGTCGCGAGATGAGCGCCGGAATCGATGGTCGGATACTGCGTGGAGAGAAAGTCGAGCAGCGCCACCCGGTAGTATTGCCGCTCCGACCGACAGGCGCCGGCGACCGATCGGCCAAAATCCTGCTCCGACAGGCCCTGATTGCTGTCGCGCGAATATTCCCGCGCCAGGCAATGCCAGTAGTCGTCGCGGCCCTGAATGGCGAGCTTCTGGGCTGCCTTCGCATCGTCATCGTCAGCCATGGCAGCAGATGTCATCATCACGAGCGCCGCTCCCACGATCAGCATCCGCATCTTGTTCTCCCTCTCGCAGATCCCGGCGCGAGCTTAGACGGCACGCTGCAACTGGCCAATCACATCTCGTTTGATTAGGATGAAGTCCCTCCTCCCATCCGAGATCATCCCGTGGCCAAAGCAAAAACCGCGTCAAAAAAATCCGGCAACATCTTCATCGGCATCGGCGGCTGGACCTTCGAGCCCTGGCGCGGCGTGTTCTATCCGGAGAAGCTGACGCAGGCCAAGGAGCTGTCCTATGCGGCCTCGAAACTCACCTCGATCGAAATCAACGGCACCTATTACGGCTCGCAGAAGCCGGAGAGCTTCCGCAAATGGGCAAGCGAGGTGCCGGAGGGTTTTGTGTTCTCGGTGAAGGGGCCGCGCTTTGCGACCAACCGCCGCGTGCTGGCGGAGGCCGGCGATTCCATCAAGCGGTTCTATGATTCCGGCGTGCTGGAACTCGGCGACCATCTCGGCCCCGTGCTGTGGCAGTTCGCGCCGACCAAGAAATTCGACGGCGCCGATTTCGGCAAATTCCTCGAGCTCTTGCCGCGCAAGCTCGAGGGGCGTGCGCTGCGCCATGTGGTGGAGGTCCGCCACGACAGCTTCTGCACGCCAGACTTCATCACGCTGATCCGCAAATTCGAGACGCCGGTGGTGTTCGCCGAGCACGGCAAATATCCGGCGATCGCCGACGTTGCCGGCGATTTCATCTATGCCCGGCTTCAGAAGGGCAATGACGAGATCAAGACCTGCTATCCGCCGAAACAGCTCGATGCCTGGAGCAAGCGCTTCCAGGCCTGGGCCGAGGGAAGCGAACCCGACGACCTGCCGAAGGTCGACAAGGCCAAGCCGAAGAAGGAGCCGCGCGACGTGTTCGCCTACGTGATCCATGAGGGCAAGGTGCGCGCGCCCGCCGGCGCCATGGAACTGATCGCGCGGGTGGCCTGAGGAAAGTCCATGGCAAAGGCGAAGAAGCTCTTCACCATCGGTTATGAGCAGACACCGCCGAAGGCCGTGCTGGAGCTGGAGCAGGCCGGTGTCAAGCTCGTGGTCGACGTGCGCGCGGTGACCTCCTCGCGCCGACCGGGCTTTTCGAAGAAGCAGCTCGCCGCGGGCCTGGACGAACGCGGCATCGCCTATGTCCACCTCGCCGCGCTCGGCACCCCGAAGGAAGGACGTCTCGCCGCGCGTAGCGGGCAGTACGATGTGCTGGAGAAGATCTATTCAAAGCACCTGAAGACGCCGCAGGCCAGGGAAGAGATGGACGAACTCTCGGCGCTGGTGAAGAAGGCCGGGCCGGTCTGCTTGCTCTGCTACGAGCGCGACCACACGCATTGTCACCGCCAGATGATCGCGGAGGTCATCGAGGAGCGGGATGGCGTCGCGGTGAGGAATTTGGCGGGGCGGCAGGTGTAGCCATTCGTCATTCCGGGGCGCGACGAAGTCGCGAGCTATGATGCGCAATTGCGCATCTGAGAATCCATCGAGCCGCAGAGTTGGTGGATGAATGGATTCCGGGTTCGCGCTACGCGCGCCCCGGAATGACGGATGGAGAGACTTACCCCTCCCCCGCCAGCCGGAACGTCCCTTCCATCATCTGCACGCAACTGCCGCCGACATGGGCGGAGACGATCCTGCCGGCCTGCTTGCGCACGCGCGTCAGGAGCAGGCTCGGCCGCCCCATGTCAAAGCCCTGGCCGACTGTGAGCTTCAGCTCGCCGTCGCGCGTGGAATCGAGTTCGGCGAACAGCGCGGCGGCCGCAACTGTGGCGCTGCCGGTGGCGGGATCCTCGGCCAAGCCGCTGGCGCCGCGCATGAACATCCGCGCCTGCCGCTCGCACGGCGCCTCCGCCGCGGACAGATCGCGCGTATAGAACCACACCGAGAAGGCGCCGTCGCGCGGCAGTACCCGGCCGAACGCCGCATCGTCGGGCTTCGCGCGCCGCACGGCCTCGCGCGAGCGCACCTCCGCCACCACGAACGGCGTTCCGACGCCGACAACCTGCGGCGCGTGGCGGTCGCTGCTGATGTCATTCGCGGTCAGCGAGATGCAGGCCGCGACGTCGGCGGCGGAAAGCTGCGCGAGGCGCGAAAGCGGCTGTGGCGCGGTAAGCTCGGTGCTGACTACGCGGCCCTGCTCTCTCCGAATCTCGACCGGCACTAGCCCAGCCTTTTCCTCGAACAGAAAGCGCGGATTCGGCTCTTTCGCGATCGTGGCAAGCACGAACGCGGTGCCGACATTGGGATGGCCCGCGAAGGACAGCTCTCTGACCGGCGTAAAGATGCGCACCTCGGCGTCATTCGCCTTGTCGCGCGGCGGCAGCACGAAGGTGGTCTCGGAATAGTTGAACTCGGTCGCGATCGCCTGCATCCGAGTTGTCGACAGCCCGCCGGCGTCGAGTACCACGGCGAGCTGGTTGCCGCCGAAGGCGCGGTCGGTGAACACGTCGACGGTGATGTAGCGGCGCTGCATCTTTGCTGTCCTCACGCAAATCGCAGCCGCGATCGGCTGCATCGCCGGCAGTCTACAAGCCGACGATGCCATCCGTCATGCCCCAAAACTCGGAGCATTCAGAGCAATCGCGGATGACGCGTCAGAAGCGAAAGAGCGACCGCGGCGCTGCCAGCACTTGCGCCCGCTCGCTCGGATCGGCGATCACCGCATCGAGAAACTGCAGGTTCTTGGTGTAGGTCTGTGTCGTCTCGAACTGCGTGTGCGGCCAGTCGCTGCCCCACAACAGGCGATCGAGGCCGTAGGCATTGCGCAGCAGCGGATAGGCCTCCTTCGCAAAACTTTCGCCGGGCGCGCCGTTGCGATACGGCGCCGAGATCTTGACCCAGACATTCCGTGTTGCGCCGAGCTTCAGTACCGACTGAAAGCCGGGATCGGCGACGCCGAGTTTTGGATCAGGCAGCGCGTAGTGGTCGAGCACCACAGCGACGTCGTGGTCGAGAAGCTGCGGCGCGAGCACGGCGAGATCGGACGCATTGCGCTGGACCTCGACCTGCCAGCCCATCGATTTCACGTTCGCCAGTAGCGCCTTCCATTCGGCGGCAACGAGATCAGGCAATGGCTGGCCGACGAGATTGAGGCGAACGCCGACGACGCCGGCACGATCCAGCGCGCGGAGTTCGTCCGCAGAGACAGCAGGATCGACGACGGCGATGCCGCGCAGCCGGCCCGCCGCCACCTTCAGGCTCTCGACCAGATAAGAGTTGTCGGTGCCGAGAAAGCTCGGCTGCACCAGCACGCCGCTGGTCATGCCGTTACGATCGAGCTGCTCCAGATAGAGCGACAGCGGCGCGTCGTAGTCCGGCGCATAGCGCCGGCCCGGCGCAAGCTTCAGGCCTCGATGGAAGACATGCGCGTGGGTATCGATCGTCTTCAAGCTCGTCTCACTCATCGCTTGACCCGCGAGGGCCACAGCCGGCAGGAGGGACGCAACGCCTGCGGCAAATTGACGGCGCGTGAGGCCGCGTTGGTCGAACATCATGGCTGCTGCTCCCCATCCGGCGTCAGGCGCGCGACGGCGCGGTCTGCTCAAAGACCTTGCCGCGGGTTTCGGGCAACAGGACCACCGCGATCAGCACCAGCGAATAGGCAAACGCCGCATCGATGCCGATGGCAGGCCCGAGCCCGATGTGATCGCTGAGGTAGCCGACCAGGAAGGGGAATGCGGCGGAAACGATGCGGCCGAAATTGTAGCAGAAGCCGACGCCGGTGCCGCGCACGCCCGCCGGATAGAGCTCGCTGAACAGTGCCGCCATGCTGGCGGGAATTCCGGCGGAGAAGAAGCCGAGCGGAAAGCCGAGCACCAGCATCTCGCCATTGGTCAGCGGCGCGAAGATATAGACCAGCACAGTGATGATGCAGGCGCTGGCGAAGAAGGCGACATTGGCCCTGCGGCCGATGCGGTCGCTGATGATGCCGCTCGCTATGCAGCCGCAGAAGAAGGCGACGATGATGACGGCGAGATAGCCGCTGGAGCCGAGCACCGACAGATGCCGCACCTCGCGCAAGTAGGTCGGCAGGAAGGTGGTGAGCGCGGCATAGCCGCCATGCGCGCCGATGCCGAAGAGACCGCCGATCAGGGTCGCGCGCAGCACGTCGCGATGGAAAATGCCGGAGAGCGTCGCGAGAAACGGCGTCTTCTCGCTGGCTGTGACACGCGGCGGCTCCTTCAAACCGCGGCGTATGAAGATGATGAGGAGCGCGGGCAAGAGTCCAAGCGCAAACAGCAGCCGCCAGGCGACGTCAGCGGGCGCGTAGGTAAAGACCAGCGCCGAGAGCAGCACCGCAGCGCCCCAGCCCACCGCCCAGGCGCTCTGCACCGAGCCGAGCGCCTTGCCGCGATGCTCGGCGCGGATGATCTCGGCCATCAGCACCGCGCCGCAGGCCCATTCGGCGCCGAAGCCGAGGCCCTGGATGGCCTTGAGCACTAGGAGCTGGGTGTAGCTCATTGCGAATGCGCAGGCGAAGGTCGCCAGCGCAAAGGTCGCAACGGTGATCTGGAGCGCCTTGACGCGGCCGAAGCGGTCGCCGAGGGCGCCACCGAGCCAGCCGCCGAACGCACCGAAGAACAGCGTGACCGAACCGAGCAGGCCAGCATCGGCCTTGCTGATGCCGAACGCCGCGATCAGCGCGGGGATGGCGAGGCCGAACATCTGGACGTCGAGCGCATCCAGCGCCCAGCCGCCGAAGCTTGCCCAAAACGTCCGCTTCTCGAGCGGCGAGCATTCGCTGTACCAGTTCGACATTGTTTCTCCCTGAACTTTTTGTTGCTTGATGCTGTTGAAGCCGCTTTCAGCGAATCTCCGCGTGGTAGCGGAAGCGGTCGGCCGGCCCGCGCGACCTCCGCCATTCGATCGGCCGCCGTTCGAGGTCGAGCGCGAGGCGTTCGATGACGATCAAAGGCGCGTGCGCCTCGAGCCGCAACAGACGCGCCTGCATCTCATTGGCCATCTCGACCGTCAGGACTTCCTCGGCCGAAACCACCACCTCGCCGCAGCGCTCCTCATAGAGCGGATAAAGCAGGTCGCCGAATTCGGCGGTGTCGATCTCGAGGATTTGCGCGAAGCGCGACTGCTGGAGCCAGATTTCTTCCGCGAGCAGCGGCACGTCGTCGATCAGGCGCAGGCGCGACAGGCTGATCACGGGCTCGCCGACCGCGATGCGCAGCGCCGATGCGACGGCCGATGTCGCCGGCACGCTCTTGCGCCTGATAATGCGGCTCTTCGGCACGCGCCGTTCGCCGCTCTCGGACTGGAAGCGGAAGAAGCGGAACAGCGAGGAGTTGAAGCGCGCCCGGCGCACAAAGGTGCCGCGGCCCTGCTGCCGCTCCAGCACGGAGTCAGCGACAAGCTGGTCCATCGCCTTGCGCACGGTGCCGATGGCGACGCCGTAATGCGCGGCAAGCTCGGCTTCCGACGGGATCGGCTCGCCCGGCCGCCACTCATTGCGGTTGATCCGCGCGGCGAGGTCGTCGCGCAGGCGCTGATAGCGTGGCAGGCGGTCGTCGAGCGGCGCTGAATTCATATAGTCATATAGATGACTAGATGAGAGGCGGGTCAAGCGCTACCTAAACACCTCTCTCCTATCCTAACTGAAACACCGCCACCGGCCGTTCATAGCCGCGCACCTCGACCTCGCCGAGCGCCACCGCATCGCCGCCGTCCTCACCGAGCGCCTCGCGCACCGCCGACGAGATCAGGAAGTGCGAGCCGAACTCCTTGTTCAGCGCCTCCAGCCGCGAGGCAAAGTTCACGGTGTCTCCGATCACCGTGTATTCCTTGCGCCGCGGCGAGCCGATATTGCCGGCGACGACCTCGCCGAAATGGATGCCGATGCCGATCTTGAGCGGCCAGCTCGTTTGCGCGTTGATGCGCTCCATCGCGGTCAGCATCTCGCGGCCGGCGGCAACCGCGCGATGCGCGGCGTCGGAAGCCTCCAGCGGCGCGCCGAACAGGGCAAGAAAGCCGTCCCCCAAGAACTTGTTCACGATGCCGCCATGGCGGTCGAGGATGTCGACCAGCACGGCGAAGGCACCGTCGAGCCGGTCGACGACCTCCTGCGGGGTCCGCGACTGCGCGCCGGCAGTGAAGCCGCGAAAATCGACGAACATGACGGCGACGCGGCGGAGGTCGCCGGCCGCACTCGTCTCCTCCGCCATCAGCCGCTCCACAACCTGCGGCGAGACGTGCTGGCCGAACAGGTTCGTCACCCGGTCGCGCGCGGTGGCCGCCGCGATGCTCGCTGCAAATTGCCGCCGCAGCCGCGCGCCGACGGCGCCCGCGAGCACGCCGCAGATCAGGATGATGGTGCTGCGCACTGAGTGGAAGTAGATCAGGGGGTCGCCGGCGTCGCTAGCCGAGTTGTAATGCAGCGCGACGGCCAAGAGTTCGGCTGCGGCCACAAATCCCGTGAAGGTGGACAGCCAGAAATCGAGCCGCAGCGTCGAAAGAATGATGAAGATGAAATAGACCAGTGGCAGCACGAAACCGAGCGCCTGGCTCGCCCCCATGCTGCGAATCTGCAGGATCAGGATGATCGTCGGCAGCGACGTTTCGATGAGGGCGCCGATATAGCGCCTGATCACCGGCAGGTCGCGATCGAGCTTGAGGTTTCGCCTGATCTGGCTGTGGACCCAGACCTCGAAGAGGATGAAGCCCGCCAAGAGGATGTATTCGTGAACGAGGCCCTCCGTCCCGCGCCAGACCCGGTTCACGAGGGCAGGGTCGATCAGATAGGTTGCGGTGAGGAACAAGATCATGACGCAGCCAGTGATGATCAGTGTCCGCACCCGCAACAGCTCGGTGCGCAGCACTTCCCGTGTCAGCTCGCGCTCGAAATCCTCGGACAAGACGGCTTTCCGCCGCGTCTTCCTGCTCGCAAAGCTGACCATTCCGCCCCCTAGTCATTCCGGGGCGCGACGAAGTCGTGAACCCGGATTCCGGGTTCACGCTTCGCGTGCCCCGGAATGACATTGGGCATTGTGCCTCAATCCAGCGTGCGGCGGAAGCGCGTCACGGCGATGGTCATGGCGATCAGCATCAGAACCGCCAGCGCCAGCGCATCATAGCGCACATTCTGCATGGCCGCGCCCTTCAGCATGATGGCGCGGACGATGCGCAGATAATGCGTCAGCGGCAGGCACTCGCCGACATATTGCGCCCAGGCCGGCATGCCGGCGAACGGGAACATGAAGCCGGACAGCAAGATGCTCGGCAGGAAGAACATCATCGACATCTGCATGGCCTGGAGCTGATTCTGCACCACGGTCGAGATCGTGTAGCCGATCGACAGATTGGTGGTGATGAACAAGGTCGACAGTAGCGCCAGCAGGAACAGGTTGCCGAGCACAGGCACGCCGAACAGGCCGACGCCGATGCCGATGATCAGGAACGCCTGGACGAAGCCGACCAGCACGTAAGGGATGATCTTGCCGAACATCACCTCGACCGGCTTGATCGGCATCGACAGCAGGCTCTCCATGGTGCCGCGCTCGACCTCGCGCGTCACCGAGAGCGCGGTGAAGATCAGCATGGTCATGGTGAGGATGGTACCGACGAGGCCCGGCACGATGTTGAGGCTTGAAGATGCCGCCGGATTGTAGCGCGCATGTGCCCGGATCTCGAACGGCATCTCCGGGGGATCGCCGATAAAAAGATCGTGCTTAAGTGCCGTCTGCACGACCATGCCGAGCGAGCCGAGGGCTGCGCTCGCCGCGACCGGATCGGTCGCATCGGCTGCGACCAAGAGCGCCGGTCTGTCGCCGCGCCGCACCGCCCGCTCGAAGCCGCGCGGGATCTCGACGCCGAACAGCACCTTGCCGGATTTCAGCAGATTGTCGAAATCGTCGATGTCATGCACTTCGTAGATGAAGCGGAAATAGGCGGTGTTCTCCAGCGCCTTCAGGATCGAGCGGGCGAGATCGCTGTCCTCCTGCAGCAGCACCGCGCTCGGCAGATTGTGCGGCGTGGTGTTGATGGCGTAGCCGAACAGCATAAGCTGCATCACCGGCAGCATCACGATCATCGCAAAGGACACGCGATCGCGCTTGAGCTGGATGAACTCCTTGATCAGCATCGCATAGGAGCGCCGCCAGAAGCCGAAGCGCTCGCGGATTTCGCGTGCCGGAGCCGGATGATCGACGACGCTCATTGGAAATTATCCTTGGAGCGGCCCATCAGTTCGATGAACACGTCTTCGAGCGACGGCGACGATTTCTGCCAATGCAGGCCGCGTCTGCCGCGCCACGGCGAGATGCTCGCTTCGAGTGCCGCGACATCGCGGCCCGAGACATGCAGCGAGGTGCCGAACGGCGCCACCATGTCGACGCCGGGCTTGCCGGTGAGCTCGGCCGTGAGCCCGTTCAGATCTTCACCCGTCACGGTGTAGGTCGTCAGCGCGGATTTCGCGATCACCTCGTCCACGGTGCCATGCGCCAACAGGTGACCGTAGGCGATATACGCGATCTCGTGACAGCGCTCGGCTTCGTCCATGTAGTGTGTCGACACCAGAACGGTGAGGCCATCGGCAGCGAGCGCGTGGATCTCGTTCCAGAAGTCGCGCCGCGCCTTGGGATCGACGCCGGCGGTCGGCTCGTCCAGCAGCAGCAATTGCGGATTGGGCAGCGTGCAGGCACCTAACGCAAGGCGCTGCTTCCAGCCTCCGGAGAGTTCGCCCGCGAGCTGCTCCTCACGACCTGATAGCCCGAGCCGCTTGATCATGTCACGCGCCGCACCGCGCGCATCGCGCAGGCCGTAGAGCCGCGCGACGAATTCCAGGTTCTCGCGCACCGAGAGATCCTGATACAGGCTGAAACGCTGGGTCATGTAGCCGACCTGGCGCTTGATGCGGTCGGCATCGCGGCGGATATCGTAGCCGAGGCAGGTGCCCTCGCCGCTGTCGGGCGTGAGCAGGCCGCAGAGGATGCGGATGGTGGTGGTCTTGCCCGAGCCGTTCGGCCCGAGGAAGCCGTAGATCGAGCCGCGCTTCACCTGCATCGACAGATCGTGCACGACCTCGCGGCCGCCGAACGATTTGGTCAGGCCCTTGACCTCGATCGCGATGCCGTTGCCCGCCGCGCCGTTCATCGCTTGTCCGCCACAGGAGTCTTGGGGTTGAGATAGACGCTGATCGGCTGCCCGACGCGCAGGGCATCGGGCCGCGAGGGCCGCGCCTGGATCAGATAGACGAGCTTGTTGCGTTCATCGAGGCTGTAGATCACCGGCGGGGTGTATTCGGCCGTGGTCGCGATGAAATAGATCTTTGCGGTGAGATCGGCCGCGCAATTGTCGCAGACGACCCGCACCGTGTCGCCGATCGCAAGCTTCGGCAGCTCGGTTTCCGGCACGAAGAAGCGCAGCTTCATGTTGCCGGGCGGCATGATCGAGAGCACCGGCCGCTGCGCCGCCACCATCTCGCCCTCGCGGAAATAGATCTGCTGAATGGTGCCGGCGACCGGCGCAAAACCCTTGCGCCGCGCCATCCGCGTCTCCGACGTCGCCACCCGCGCTTCGGCAACACGCAGGGCGGAAACGGCGGAATCGAGATTGGCTTGGGTGCCGGAGCCGGTCTTGTTCAGCGAGGCCGCGCGATCATAGGTTTGCTGCGCGTTCGCGAGCGTCGCCTTGTTCTGGTTGAGATCGGCAAGCTGGAGATCGTCGTCGACGGAATAGAGGGCCTCGCCGACCTTGACCTCATCGCCTTCGCGGACGTTGAGTCTTGTGACCCGGCCCGCTTCGTCCGGGCTGACAAAGATCATATCGGCCTCGACCCAGCCCTGGAAGCCGGGATCGCGCTTCTCGTTGCAGCCGGCAAGCCCGGCTGCGAGCACAATGGCCAATGCGAAACTGAAAATCCCTTGCGACGACCTCATGTCGTGCTCCGTTCGCCAAAAATCAAATCGAGATGAACGCGCAGCATCTCCTGCGCGTCGAGCGGCGCATGCCGCGCAAACAGGCTCTGCCAGATCACCGCGATCATCGCCGGCGCAACCAGGATCTGCGGAAAGCGCGCGAGGTTCTTCTCGCGGATCTCGCCGCGGGCAATGCCGAGCTCGATCAGCGCGCGCATGCCGGCCATCCCGCGCGAGACGACCTCGCGATAGTAGAAATCCGCAACGGCCGGAAAGCGCGGCCCTTCCGCCACGATCAGGCGCACGAGATCGCCGCGACGGGTGTTCGCGATTTCCTTGAGGAAGTTGGTGGCAAACGCCTCAACAAGGTCGCGCACCGAGCCGGTCGTCGCCGGCAAGGTCGTCAGCCGCTCCACCACGGGCACGATTACGATGCGGACGAGCTCCTCGAACATCGATTCCTTGTCCTTGAAGTGCAGGTAGATCGTGCCCTTCGCCACGCCCGCGCGCTTTGCGATGTCGTCGAGCCGGGTCGCGGCGAATCCGCGCGCGATGAATTCCTCCAGCGCCGCCTCCACGATGGCGGCACGCCGCTCCGCCGTGCGCGCAGCGCGGTTCGGGGCGGGCGCCGCGGCCTCGTCCGCAGGCAGAAAAGAACCCGTCTCAGGTTTGCGGGCTTGGCGCGGAATAGCGGCTTTGGTCGGCTTCGAAGTCATTTACTATTTATGACTGACTAGTCAGTCATAGTCAACGCAAATTTGGTGTGGGATGAATTAGTATTGACTAATGCATAAGCGTGTACTAATGGATTGGATATGACCGAAGTCGCCCTCACCACCGTTACGACCGTCATGCGCGCCCTCGCTGATCCGACGCGCCGGGCCGTATTCGAACGCGTTTTCGATGCCGAGGAAATCACCGTCGGCGAGCTGACACGAGGCAGCGGCGTGACCCAGGGTGCGATCTCGCAGCACCTGAAATCCCTCAAGCAGGCCGGCCTCGTCGCCGAGCGCGCCGAGGGCCGCAACGTCTACTACCGCGCCGCGCCGCAGGGCCTCGAGCCGCTGGTCGCATGGATGGATCATTATGGCGTCTTCTGGCGCGAGCGCTTCCAGAACCTGCGTAGCCTGTTGAAGGAGATCGACCCGTGACTGCTGCCGAACTGAAAGCCGAGACACAGGACATCGTCCAAGACATCGTTCTGGACGAGGTCTTCCCTCACGCGACCGCGACGATCTGGAAGGCGCTGACAAGCGCGCAATTGATCGCGCGCTGGTTGATGCCGCCGACCGGCTTCGAGGCCATCGAAGGCAACAATTTCACGTTCAAGACGAACCCGGCCGGCGGCTGGGACGGCGTGATCCATTGCCGGGTTCTGGAGGTCGTGCCGAACCGGCGCCTCGCCTATGCCTGGAAGGGCGGCGACGCAGGCAATACCGGCTACGGCTCGCCGCTCGACACCGTGGTCACCTGGTCCCTCACCGCTGTCGAAGCCGGCACGCGCATCCGCCTGGTGCATTCGGGCTTCGTCACGCCCAAGAACGACACGGCCTACAGGAACATGAGCGACGGCTGGACCAAGGTCGTCCGGCGGCTCGATGAGATCAGTGGCGAAGACGAGTAAGGAGGTATCACGATGGACAAGCCTTATACCGGCGGCTGCGCCTGCGGCGCGATTCGCTACGAGATCTTTGGCGAGCCGGTGTTCAGCAATGATTGCCAATGCCGGGACGACGGGCCACGGCTCGCATCTGACATTTCCCCGCGTCGACGGGCCAGGCCAAGCACTGGGACATGACGGCCGACAGCGGCAATGTGAAGACGCGCGCCTTCTGCCCGGATTGCGGGGCGCCGGTCTACATGACGTTTTCCGCGATGCCCGACATCTTCACCATCCGTGCCGCGAGCCTCGACGAGCCCGCCCGCTACAAGCCGCAGGTGGTGACTTATGCTGCGCGCGGCCACGGCTGGGATCGGCTCGATCCGAGCTTGCCGAAGTTCGAGCAGATGCCGCCCATGTGAGGCGATCAAACAGCCGCGCGAGGTGCGCTCCCTCTCCCGCTTGCTGGAGAGGGCTGGGGAGAGGGTGCATCCACGGCGAGGCAATCCCAGAGCGGAGAGAGCCCTCACCCGGCGCTACGCCATAGCCGAGGCTTCGCCTCGGCATCCCCTGAAACGGCCGCCGAAGGCGGCCTACACCTCTCCCGCAAGCGGGAGAGGTGAGCAACCAGCACCTTCGTTTAACTGTGAAACTTCAACCCGTCGACGATCTTGTCGATCACCTTGCGCTCGGCTCGCATGGCGATGCCGACGAGATTGAGGTCGGCGCGCGCAACCGCCCTCACCGCCACGCGATTGGCGGCATCGTGCGTGGTCTTGAACATGTCCTCGGTGTAGACCGCCGCCGTCACATTGCGCGACAAGGCGCGGTCGAGCGCGCGCGACAGCGCCGGACCGTCGGCACCGTAGATCAGGATCGGCTGGCCGATCAGCGCGTGATATTTCGTGCCCGAGGCGTCTTCATAGGGCTCGCCGATGCAGTCCGGAAAGGCCCCGGCAATGCCGCTGGTGAGAAAGGACGCGACGTTGAGCTTCTGCCAGGCCTGAAGATCGGAGCGGATCACGACGGTGATCTTGGTGTCGAACTGCATGCAATTCCCCAACTGTCATTCCGGGATCGATGCTACGCAACAACCCCGGAATGACGGCAAGGAGAATCAGCCCTTCGCGTCGCAAGCCCAGGCCCGGATCACGCATTCCTTGCCGCCGAATTTGTAGCATTCGCGCGTGGCGGCGTTGAGCGTGGCCGAGATCTTCGGCTTCACGGCATAGCCATAAGCGCCGCAGGGATTGGAAAGATCGACCGACATCGCAGCGCAGGCGCGCTTCATGGTCACGGTCGTGCACTCGCCCTTGCACTGCTTCTGCGCCGCGCTGCGCGCTTCGTGCTCGGCGCCATAATCATAGGCCTGGCCATAGGCGCCGCACTTGCCGACCGCGAAGGCACCTGCGGCATGCGCATCCGTGATGTGGCGGGCGCCGGCAACACAGACGGACAGCGCAAAGAAAAACATCGCGCAACGACGCGCGACGACGTTCGAAGCCATGGAAATCCCCTCCCCCCAAGGCAGTGGAAGGGAACTCTAAGCAGCGGTCGTTTCCAGATGGTGAACGGGCGGTTGAAATCGGACGATTGAGAAGCGCCATAGGTAGGCCAAGGCGCGAAGCGCTGTGCCCGCCATCATCCACACCGCAATCTAGAAATTCGTGGGCACGCTTCGCTTTGCCCACCCTCCGGTGCTATCCCCGCCGCGCCGCTTCCAGCGCCTGCGGCGTGTCGATGTCGAGGAAGGCGCTTTCGCCGTCGACGGGCACTTCGGCCACCGCCTCCGTATGCTTGGCGATCAGGTGGCGCGCGCCGACATCGCCGTCGAGCGTCATCAACTCCTTGAAGAAGCGGCGCGACCACAGCACGGGATTGCCGCGGCGGCCTTCGCTGACCGGCACGACGATGAGATTGCCGCGGTCCGGGGCGAAACCATCGATGAGACGGTCGATCAGGCCGGCGTCGATCAGCGGCATGTCACCCAGGCAGACCACGGCACCGTCGCAGCCTTCCGGCACGGCCGCGATGCCGGCCTTGACCGAGCTCGCGATGCCGCCAGCGAAATCCGGATTACGGACGAACTTGACGTTGAGACCCTTCAGTGCCTGCTCGACCAGCTCGGTCTGATGGCCGGTGACGACGATCACCTCGGAGGCCTTGGAGGCCAACGCCTGCTCGGTCGCGATCCGCACCAGCTTCTTGCCGTCGAGCTCGGCCAAAAGCTTGTTCGGCCCGCCCATCCGGGTCGAGCGTCCCGCTGCGAGCACGATGGCTGCGATCTGGCTGTTGCCCTCAATCTCCGGCTTGGCGCGTGGCTGCGGTCGTGTGACGATCTCCATCAGCAACCCGCCGACGCCCATGCCCATCAGCTCGGAACGCGTCACCTCGATGCCGGCCAGGAGGCGCATCAGCACCCAGTCAAACCCGTTCTCGACCGGCGAGCGCGCGCAGCCCGGCGCGCCCAGCACCGGCACGCCGCCGGCCCGCGCAATCAGAAGCAGATTGCCGGGATCGACCGGCATGCCGAAATGCTCGATCTCGCCGCCGATTCCCGTGACGGCCGCCGGGATCACGTCGCGGCGGTCGGCGATCGCGGAGGCGCCGAACACGATCACGAGCTCGGCGCCGAGCCCCAGCAGCTCCTTGATCGCGGCCGACAGCGCTTGCTCCTCATGCTGGACCCGCCGCTCGGCGATGATGCCGGAGCCGGCCGGCGCGAGCCGCTCGGCGGTGACCCGCAACGTCTTGTCGACCACCTTGGACGACAGGCCCGGCAGCAGCGTCGAGACCACGCCGACGCGCTTGATTACGTAAGGCGCGATCTTCAGCACGTCGCGGCCCGCGGCCTTCACCGCGGCATCGCGCAAGTTTCCTTCAACGCCGAACGGGATGATCTTGACGGTGCCGACCATCTCGCCCTCGACCACCGGCTTGTAGGCAGAGAGCGTCGCAAAGGTGATGGCCTCGTCGATATTGTTGATGCGGTCGACCGCGGCGCGATCGATCACCAGCACACCCGGGCGCGCGGCAAACAGATTGGCGCGGCCGGTGAAGGCGCGCTCGACATGGATGCCCTCGCCGCCGACGGCAAGTGCGATGCTGGCAGCCGCCACGTCCTCGGAGACGTCGCTGTCCTCCATGCGCACCACGACGATGTCCTGGATGCCGGCACGCGTCAGCGCGTCGACCTCAGCGGGGCCGATCGTCGTACCTTTCTTCAGCACCAGCGGTCCCTGGCGCAGGGTGTGGACGGTCACCCCGCCGATCGCATCCCTGGGGCTCGCCGGGCCGAACTTCATGCCGCTTCTTCTTTTTCTTTGGGAGGCATGCGAAGCACCGCGGTGATCTCCGCCATGATCGATACCGCGATTTCGGACGGCGAGACCGCGCCGATCGCGAGACCAATGGGCGCGTGGATGCGCGCGATGTCGCTTCCCTTGGCGCCTTGCGCCCGGAGCCGGTCGCCGCGCTTGGCATGCGTCTTCCGCGAGCCGAGCGCGCCGATATAGAAGCAATCGCGCTCGAAGGCGTGCAGCAACGCGGGGTCGTCGATCTTGGGATCATGCGTCACCGCGACGAAGGCCGTGTAGCGGTCGACATTGAGCGGCGGCAGCGCCGTGTCGGGCCATTCGGCGACCAGCGGAATGTCGGGGAAGCGCTCGGGGCTCGCAAACGCCGTGCGCGGATCGACGACGGTGACGTCGTAGCCGAGCGAGCGCGCCAGCGGCGCGAGCGCCTGGCTGATATGGACCGCGCCGACGATGACAAGCTTTGCAGTCGGCGCGTAGACGTTGAGAAACAACTTCTTGCCGCCGGCCTCGACATTGGCGCTCTTGCCCATGCGGAGCTGCTTCTCAAGCTCCGCACCGAGCGGATCCCCGGTAAAATCCCTGGCCTTCACCAGCCGCTGCTCACCGCTCTCGGTATCGGTGACCAAAATGACCGGACGCCGCGCGGCGCGCTCGGCATTGAGTTCGTGCAAAATCTCGAGCTTCACGGCTAACCGACCTTCTCGACGAAGACGCGGATGGTGCCGCCGCAGGACAGTCCGACATTCCAGGCGGTCTCGTCGGCCACCCCGAATTCCAGCATCCTCGGCTTGCCGCTCTGGATCACGTCCATGGCCTCGGTGACCACGGCGCCCTCGACGCAGCCGCCGGAGACCGATCCCAGGAATGTGCCGTCATCGTTGATCACAAGGCTGGAGCCCGCGGGCCGCGGCGCCGAGCCCCAGGTCTCCACCACGGTCGCCAGCGCAACGCCATGGCCGGCCTGCTGCCAGTCCTCTGCCGCCTTCAGAATGTCCTCGTCGCGATCGAGCATGGGGTCGCCTCTCAAGCTGCGGAGCGGATCAGGCTGCGGTGATGCGGCGGCAGCGGCCGGGAAAGCGTGCTGATCAGCTCGTGGATCGAACTCAAATTATGCACGGGGCGGAATTCGTCAACGTGCGGGAGCATCATTTTGATGCCCTGCGCCTTGGCCTCGAAGCCGCCGAACCTCAGCAGCGGGTTCAGCCAGATCAGCCGCCGGCAGGAGCGGTGCAGCCGGTCCATCTCGAAGGCAAGCTTGGAATCAGCCTCCCGCTCCAGCCCGTCGGAGATCAGGAGCACGATGGCGCCCTGGCTCAGCACGCGCCGAGCCCATAATTTGTTGAAGTTGTGCAGCGAGGCCGAGATCCGCGTGCCGCCGGCCCAGTCCTCGACCGCCGCCGAGCAGGTTGCCAATGCCTCGTCGGGATCGCGCTGGCGGAGCGCGCGGGTGACGTTGGTCAGCCGCGTGCCGAACAGGAACACGGAGACGCGCTTGCGCGCATCGCCGATGGCATGGAGGAAATGCAGGAACAGGCGGGTGTACTCGCTCATCGAGCCCGAGATATCGAGCAGCGCCACGATCGGCGCCGGCTTCTCGATCCGCCCGAGGCGATGGATGTCGATGATATCGCCGCCGGTGTGGAGCGAGGCGCGCAGCGTGCGTCGCAGGTCGAGACGCAGGCCGCGCGGATCGGGCCGGTGCCGGCGCGTCAAAAGCTCGGCCTGCGGCAGCCGCATCCTTTCGATGGCATGCAGCGCCTCGGTGATCTCCGCGGCGCTCATCTGCGCGAAGTCTTTCTTCTGAAGGATCTCCTTGTCGGACACCGACAGGCGCAAATCCTGCTCCTGATGCTGCTGCGTCTCCGTCATCCGCGGCTGCGACAGCGCCTCCTGCACGCGGCGCGAGGCCGCCGGCGGCTTCTTCTTGGCGCCATCCGGCAGCGGCACCGAGTCGAGCATGTGCTTCCATTCTTCCGACGCACGGAAGAACAGGTTGAAGGCCTGGCGGAAGATCAGCGCATGCTCATGGCGCTTGACGAAGATCGCCTCCAGCGTGGTGAACACATCGGCGCGGCTGCCGATGTCGATCACCTGGAGCGCGTTCACGCCATCGATGACGGCACCCGGTCCCACCGGAAGGCCGGCGGCACGCAGCGCGCGGGCAAAGCCGACGATATTGTCGGCGAACTGCTCGGTCAGCTCAGGCGCAAGGTGGTTGATGGCCATCGTTCAGCACCCTCACTCGTCATTCCGGGGCGCCGCGCAAGCGGCGAGCCCGGAATCTATTTATCCGCAGTCCTCGCGGGCCGATGGATTCCGGGCTCGCGCTAACGCGCGCCCCGGAATGACCAGCTCAATTGCGGCACGAGATTCCGGGTTCGCGCTACGCGCGCCCCGGAATGACAGCTAATCGCTCGTCGCGTCCTTCAGCACCTTCTGCAGGGTGTCGCCCTGCATCCGCGTGATGTCATCCTGGTACTTGAGCAGCGCGCCCAGCGTGTCGCCGACCACTTGCGGGGTCAGCGAGCGGGCATCGAGCTCGGACAAAGCGGTCGCCCAGTCGATGGTCTCGGCGACGCCCGGCGACTTGTAGAAATCCTGGTTGCGCAGCGCCTGCACGAAGCGCACCACTTGCTGCGACAGCTTCGCAGAGATGCCGGGCACGCGCGTCTTGACGATGGCGAGCTCGCGGTCGGCGGCGGGATAGTCGACCCAGTGATAGAGACAGCGCCGCTTCAGCGCGTCGTGGATCTCGCGGGTGCGGTTGGAGGTGATGATGACGATCGGCGGGTGCGGCGCCTTCACGGTGCCGAATTCGGGGATCGTCACCTGGAAGTCGCTGAGGATTTCGAGGAGGTATGCCTCGAACGCCTCGTCGGCACGGTCGAGCTCGTCGATCAGCAGCACCGGCGGGCCCGCGACATCAGGCTCCAGCGCCTGGAGCAGCGGCCGCTTGATCATATAGCGGTCGGCGAAGATGTCGGACGACAATTGATCGCGATCGGTGTCGCCGGCGGCTTCGGCCATCCTGATCGCGATCATCTGCGCGGCGCTATTCCACTCGTAGACCGCGGAGGAGACGTCGAGGCCCTCATAGCATTGCAGGCGGATCAGCTTCCGTCCCAGCGCCGCCGACAGCACCTTTGCGATCTCGGTCTTGCCGACGCCAGCCTCGCCTTCGAGAAACAGCGGCCGGCCCATGCGCAGCGAGAGATACGTCACCGTCGCGAGCGCCCGCTCCGCGAGGTAACCGCGCGACGTCAAAAGTTCGAGCATCGCATCGACCGATGCCGGCAGGGCCGCTGAAGTCATGAAAGGCCAGTCTCGCTTATGCCCTCACCGGGGCAAGTATTGGGCCGGATTGATCCGGCCCGCTCATTCCTTGGCGTTGGCAGCGTCGACGGCACGCCGCGTCAGCACCCCGATGAGGTGCGCGCGGTATTCGGCACTGCCGTGGATGTCGCTGTTGAGGCCTTCCGCCGGCACCTCGATGCCGTCCAGAGCCTTCGCGGAGAAGCGCTTCTTCAGAGCCTCCTCGAACGCGGTGACTCGGAACACGCCTTCAGAACCGGCACCGGTGACGGTAACGCGGACGTCCGACGGACGCCGCGCCACGAACACGCCCACCAACGCATAGCGCGAGGCCTGGTTGCGGAATTTGATGTAGGCCGCCTTCTTCGCCAGCGGGAACATCACTTTTGTGATGATCTCGTCGGCTTCCAGCGCGGTCGAGAACAGGCCCTGGAAATACTCTTCGGCCTTGAGGCGGCGCTTGTTGGTGACAATCGTCGCACCGAGCGCGAGCACAGCCGCCGGATAATCCGCGGTCGGGTCGTTGTTGGCGAGCGAGCCGCCGATGGTGCCCTTGTGACGCACGGCGGGATCGCCGATCTGGCTGGCAAGATTGGCAAGCGCCGGGATCGCCTCACCGACGATGGCAGAGCTCGCGACCTCGGCATGCCTGGCGGTGGCGCCGATCACGAGTGAACGGCCCTTCATCTCGATCGTGTCGAGCCCCTCGATGTGGGAGAGGTCGACCAGATGCGGCGGGCTTGCGAGCCGCTGCTTCATGACGGGAATGAGCGTATGGCCGCCGGCGATCAACTTGGCGTCTTCGTTCTTCACCAGGAGATTGGCCGCCTGCCGCACGGTCCCGGGGCGATGATACTTGAATTCGTACATGAGGGTGTCCTGATCGCGGGATGCGCGCGCGTGTCGGGTTAGGCGAGATCGGATTTCGCCATCGCCTTCGCGCCGGCGGCGATTGAGGCGACGATGTTCTGGTAGCCGGTGCAGCGACAGAGATTGCCTTCCAGTTCCTCGCGGATGGTGTGGTCGTCGAGCTCGTGGCCCTTGCGGTGCACGATGTCGATCGCGGTCATGATCATGCCCGGCGTGCAGAAGCCGCACTGGAGGCCGTGGTGCTCGCGGAAAGCCTCCTGCATCGGATGCAGCGGCGCGCCGTCGGCCGCCAGCCCCTCGATGGTCTTGACCTCGTGACCGTCGGCCATCACCGCGAGCGTGGTGCAGGATTTCACGGCCTTGCCGTCGAGAAGCACGACACAGGCGCCGCACTGCGAGGTGTCGCAGCCGACATGGGTGCCCGTCAGCCGCAGATTCTCGCGCAGGAACTGCACCAGCAGGGTGCGCGGGTCGACGTTACCGGTAACAGGATTGCCGTTCACGATGAGGGAGATTTTTGCCATAAGCACTCTCTATCAGCGCCCCGACGGGTCCCGTCGAAGCGGTTCTTATAATTATTCCAACCCATCATATGGGCCAATATGGCCGGGGGCAACATCGCCCGGCACGCAAGGCGCCATGATAAAACGCGCAATGCTAAAGGTGTTGGGCCTTTAGCCCTGTACCGCCTTGGCGAAGTTCGCGAAAAATTCATCGGCCAGTTTCTTGGCGGCACCGTTGATCAGGCGCTGGCCGAGCTGCGCCAACTTGCCGCCGATCTGCGCCTCGACGTCGTAGGCGAGCAGCGTGCCACCGTCCTTCTCGGCGAGCTTCACGACCGCGCCGCCCTTGGCGAAGCCGGCCACCCCACCCTCGCCCTCGCCGGAGATCTTGTAGCCGTTCGGCGGGTCGAGATCGCTGAGCGTGACCTTGCCCTTGAAGCGCGCCGACACCGGGCCGACCTTCATTTTCGCCACCGCGCGAAACCCGCCGTCGTCGGTCTTCTCCAGCTCCTCGCAGCCGGGAATGCAGGCTTTCAGCACCTCGGGATTGTTGAGCTTCTCCCAAACGGCCTCGCGCGGCGCCGCAAGCTGGACTTCGCCGTTCATAGTCATGGCCATGGGTGCCTCCCGGGGATCGCGCAAATGTAACGCTGCTCAAGTAACGCACGGGCGCCGCAAAGGAAAGGGCAACACCCGGTCACGTGCAATGCATATTCGCAACTGCAAAAAGCTTGCGCGAGCGGTTTGGGATTGGCACAGCCGGGCCATGGTGGTTAGGTCCGGCACAATATGAGCACATCCCTCTCCCCCCTGCTCGCGCCGATGCTGTCGAGTGCGGCCATGCGCGCGGTCTGCGACGACCGGTCTACCCTGCAGAACATGCTCGATTTCGAGGCAGGCCTGGCACGGGCCGAGGCCGCGACCGGCGTGATTCCCGCCGCCGCCGTAGGCCCGATCGAAGCCGCCTGCAAGGCTGATACCTTTGACATGGCCGCCCTCGCCGAAGCCGCGACCAGGTCGGGCAATCTGGCGATCCCTCTGGTCAAGATGCTGACCGCCAATGTCGCCAAGGCAGATGCGGATGCTGCGCGCTACGTGCATTGGGGCGCGACCAGCCAGGACGTCATCGACACCGCCACCATGCTCACGCTGCGCGCCGGGATAGATGCGCTGGACGCCGACCTCAGCCGCGCTATCAAGGGTTTTGCCGCGCTGGCGCGGACGCATCGCAACACCGCGATGGTGGCGCGGACCTGGCTTCAGCACGCGCTGCCGATGCCGTTCGGCCTGAAGGCCGCCGAATACGCCGCGAGCCTCGCCCGCGCGCGCTGCCGTTTGCGCCGGGTGCGCCGCGAAGGCCTCGCGCTGCAATTCGGCGGCGCCGCCGGCACGCTCGCAGCGCTCGGCGACAACGGGCTTGCCGTTGCCGAACGGCTGGCACAGGAGCTGAATCTTCCGCTGCCCGAGGCGCCCTGGCACACCCACCGCGACCGGATCGCTGAGGCCGCATCGTGCTTCGCGATTCTCGCCGGAAGCTGCGGCAAGATCGCGCGCGACGTCTCGCTGATGATGCAGACCGATGTCGCCGAAGCCTTTGAGCCCGCCGGCGAAGGCCGCGGCGGATCCTCGACCATGCCGCACAAGCGCAACCCGGTCGCCGCCGCAAGCGCGCTCGGTGCCGCGATCATGGCCCCGCAGCTCGCCGCGACGATTTTTGCAGCGCAGGTGCAGGACCACGAGCGCAGCGCCGGTCCGTGGCATGCGGAGTGGCCGACGCTGCCGCAACTGATGCTGGTGACTTCGGGCGCGCTCGCCGCCATCGTCGACATTGCCGAGGGCCTCGACGTCGATGCCGCGCGTATGCGCAGCAATCTCGAGGCGACGCACGGCCTGATCATGGCGGAAGCGGTGTCGATGGCGCTGGCGGTGAAAGTCGGCAAGAGCGACGCGCACCATCTCATTGAAGCTGCAAGCAAGCGTGCAGTCGCCGAGAAGAAGCATCTGCGCGAGGTGCTCACAGCCGATTCGCAGGTCACCGCGCATCTCGCGCCGGAAAAAATTGCAGCACTGTTCGAGCCGATGGCCTATCAAGGCGCTTCGCAGGCCCTGATCGACCGCCTGCTCGACAGCCTCGAGCGCGAATAAAGCAGCCCTGAGCGCAAATAAAACGGAGACGCCGCATGCCCATGATCGATGCCGACGGTTGCCTGATCAACGTCTCCGTCGAGGGCCGCGACGGCGGGCCGACCTTGATGCTCTCCAACTCGCTCGGCTGCACGCTTCAGATGTGGGAGCCGCAGATGAAGGCGCTGACGCAGGTGTTCCGCGTCATCCGCTACGACCGCCGCGGCCACGGCAAGTCGAACGTGCCGCCCGGCCCCTATTCGATGGAGCGTTTCGGCCGCGACGTGCTCGCGATCCTCGACGATCTCAACATCGAGAAGGTGCATTGGTGCGGCCTGTCGATGGGCGGCATGGTCGGGCAATGGCTTGGCGCCAATGCGCCGGAGCGGTTCGGCAAGCTCATCCTCGCCAATACCTCATGCTATTATGCCGAGCCGACCAAATGGCTGGAACGCATTCAGGCGGTGAAGGAAGGCGGCATCGCCGCGGTGGCCGATGCCGTGATCGGCGGCTGGCTGACGGCCGATTTTCGCGAGCGCGAGCCGCAGATCACCGCCAAGATGAAATCGATGCTGCTGGCCTCGCCCGTCGAAGGCTATCTCGCCTGTTGCGAAGCGCTGTCGACGCTCGACCAGCGCGAGCTGCTGCCGAAGATCAAGAGCCCGACGCTGGTGATCGCCGGTCGCCACGACATGGCGACGCCGATCTCGGCGGGCGAATTGATCCGCTCGAACATTCCCGGCGCGAGCATGACCATCATCGACGCCGCCCATATTTCGAACGTCGAGCAGCCGCACGCCTTCACCGACGCGGTGGTCGGCTTCCTGACGCAACGCTGATCTCAAAGCTCGTCATTGCGAGAGGAGGATAGAATGGACGACCAGAAGCGCCGCGATGCCGGCATGAATGTGCGGCGAAAAGTGCTGGGCAATGCCTGGGTCGACAAGTCGATCGCCAATCGCAACGCCTTCAACACCGACTTCCAGGACATGATCACGCGCTACGCGTGGGGCGAGATCTGGACCCGGCCGCATTTCGACGAGCGCACCCGGCGGGTGCTGGTGATCGGCACCATGGTCGCGCTTGGCCAATGGGACGAATTCCGCCTCCACGTACGCGCGGCGCTCGCGGAAGGTGGCTTCACCCCCGATGACATCAGGGAGATCCTGCTCCAGCAGGCGATTTATTGCGGCGTGCCGGCGGCGAACCACGCCGTCAAGGAAGCCTCAGCGATTGTGCAGGAGCTCGGCCTGCTCAAGGGCTAGCGGCGCGGTGACCTCGGCGGTCTTCTGCGCCGCCTCCGGCCGTTCGATCACGATCACGATCGCAGCGCCGAGCAGCAGCAGGAGTTCGGTGGCATGCAGCCGCAGCGCAGCCATCTCGCCGACCTTCGAAGCCATCAGCATGCTCGCAAACGAGATCAGGCTGCCGATCGCAAGCGCGATGCCGAGCGCCTCGTCGCTGCCGCCGCTCTTGCGGACACGGGGAAAGCAGAGAAGCGCGAGATGGATCGCGAAGAACGCCACGACCGTCAGCCGTCCCAGCGCAAGCAGCCAGGCCGCGCGCACCGTGCTCATCCCCGCCATCTGGAGATGGTCGCTGAGGAACAGCGCCACTGCCACCGTGGGCCGCTCGTAGAGGCCGTGTACCGGCGCCACCATGATGTTGAAGGCGACGAGGGTCCAGGCCGGGATGAAATAGGCCGCCAGCAACGCGCCATTGACCGAGCCGATCCGCCAGTTCCTAAACATGCCGCTTCCCGCTTCGTTTGCCACGCCTCCGACGGAAGGCAGCGGCTTTGCGGGGAGCTAACTCGCATCAGACTGTGGCGGCAATTTAAACCCTTTGTTTACCTTAACCGCCCTGTTGGGCGACGCGGCCAGAGAAAAAGGCCCCGCCTCGCGGCGGGGCCTTCCTTCACTCTGCGCTCTCAAATCTACTTGTTGTCCTGACCGTGCTGACCGCCCTGCTGCTGACCAGGCTTGTCACCCTGGCGCTGCGGATCTTGCTGCTGCTGTCCGGGTTTCTGGCCGCCGCCCTGCTGCTGACCGGGGCGCTGGCCGGGGTTCTGAGTCTGCTGGCCCGGATTCTGGTCTTGCTGCTTCGACATTTGGGAAATCTCCCTTGTTTGTTGGACGTCAGAGGCGGACAACGGCCGACATCCCGCTTTGGTTGCCTGCGGAACCCGGTTCCTTGCAGATCGGGGAACCGGAACACGAAATGACCTCTGTACAAGCCTTTATGCCCAGGCAGGGCCAGTTGCGGCCGCCAGTTCCCTCCTGTTACAAAACCAGGAGAACGCTCAAGGGCTGCCGGGGCCCAAGAACTCTCTGAAAGAGCTCCCTTTGAGCCGCGTCAGATTTGGGTACGGCAGCCTATGGATTATTTCGCCCAGCAGCTCATTAACGGCCTCGTGCTCGGCTCGATCTACGGCCTGATCGCGATCGGCTACACGATGGTCTACGGCATCGTCGGCATGATCAATTTCGCCCATGGCGACGTCTTCATGATCGGCGGCTTCATCGCCCTCATCACCTTTCTGATCCTGGTCTCGCTCGGCCTGACCGCGATCCCGGTGATCCTGCTCCTGGTGCTGCTGGTCTCGATGGCGATCACCGCGCTCTATGGCTGGACCATCGAGCGCATCGCCTACCGGCCGCTGCGCCACTCCTTCCGCCTCGCCCCCATGCTGTCGGCGATCGGCATGTCGTTCGTGCTGACCAACTACTCGCAGGTGGCGCAAGGCGCGCGCGTCAAGCCGATCCCGCCCTTCATCACCGGCGGCTATACGCTGCATGAGAGCCAGGACGGCTTCGTGATCCAGCTCTCCAACATCCAGATCATGGTGGTCGTCACCACCATCGTGCTGCTGGCGATCTTCACCTGGCTGGTCTCGCGCACCCGGCTCGGGCGCGACATGCGCGCCTGCGAGCAAGACCAGACCATGGCGGCACTGCTCGGCGTCAACGTCGACCGCACCATCTCCATGACTTTCGTGATCGGTGCCGCACTCGCGGCCGTCGCAGGCCTGATGTATCTGCTCTATTACGGCCTGGTCGACTTCTTCATGGGCTTCGTCGCCGGCATCAAGGCCTTCACCGCGGCCGTGCTCGGCGGCATCGGCTCGCTGCCGGGCGCCATGCTCGGCGGTCTCGCGATCGGCCTGATCGAGACGTTCTGGTCGGCCTATTTCTCTGTCGAGTACAAGGACGTCGCGGCGTTCTCGATCCTGATCGTCGTGCTGATCTTCATGCCGACCGGCCTGCTCGGCCGTCCCGAAGTCGAAAAAGTCTGACGGACCGCCGCGTGACACCGATTCCGCACGAGACCACGCACACCAGTCGCACCGCCGGCCTCCCCGCCCTTCTGAAGACAGCCCTCGTCAACGCACTGATCGCGCTGGTGCTGTTCTCACTGATGGTCGGCGTCCGCACCGAGGCGGGCTCGAGCGGCCAGCTCACCTATTGGACGCGCTTCGGCGAAGTCGCAGCCCTCGTCGCCGCCGTGTTCAGCGGCTCGATCGTGATCGAATTGCTGCGGCAATGGATCGGTTCGACCGGCGCCGAGAAGCTGGTGCCGTCGGCCGTGCAGCACGGGATGTCGTTCGTCGGCCGCTACCTCGCTCCGGCGCTCCTGTTCTTCACCCTGCTGGTGCCGGTGATCTTCTATGACCAGCGCTACATCCTCGACCTCGGGATCCTCGTGCTCACCTATGTGATGCTGGGCTGGGGCCTGAACGTGGTGGTCGGGCTCGCCGGCCTGCTCGATCTCGGCTACGTCGCCTTCTATGCGGTGGGGGCCTATTCCTACGCGCTGCTTGCGACCAATTTCGGCTGGTCGTTCTGGATCTGCCTGCCGCTCGCGGGCATCCTCGCCGCCTTCTGGGGCGTGCTGCTCGGCTTCCCCGTGCTGCGCCTGCGCGGCGACTATCTCGCCATCGTGACGCTCGCCTTCGGCGAGATCATCCGCCTCGTCATCATCAACTGGCAGAGCCTGACCGGCGGCCCCAACGGCGTCTCCGGCATTCCCCGCCCCACCTTCTTCGGCATTCCGCTCGACAACAGCGACGATGGGCTCGCCGCCAAGCTCGGCATCGAGTACTCGCCGACCCATCGCATCGTTTTCCTGTTTTATCTGATCCTGGCGCTCGCACTCCTCACCAACTGGGTGACGATCCGCCTGCGCCGCCTGCCGATCGGGCGCGCCTGGGAGGCGCTGCGCGAGGACGAGGTTGCCTGCCGCGCCCTCGGCATCAACACCACGACGACCAAGCTCACGGCGTTCGCGACGGGCGCCATGTTCGGCGGCTTTGCCGGCGCATTCTTCGCCACCCGGCAGGGCTTCATCAGCCCGGAATCCTTCACCTTCCAGGAATCGGCACTGGTGCTCGCCATCGTCGTACTCGGCGGCATGGGCTCGCAGCTCGGCGTCGCGCTTGCGGCGCTGGCCATGATCGGCGGCTTCGAGCTGTTCCGCGGCCTGGAGACCTACCGCATGCTGGTGTTCGGCATGGCGATGGTGCTGATCATGATCTGGCGGCCGCGCGGCCTGATCGGCCATCGCGCGCCGACCGTGTATCTGACCAAGGCGCAGGCGATCTCCTCCGACCTCGTCAAGGAAGGACACGGATGAGCGACGGGAATATCCTCAGCGTCGACCGGCTGACCATGCGCTTCGGCGGCATCGTCGCCGTGCAGGACCTGTCGTTTGCGGCCGAGCAGAAGAAGATCACCGCGCTGATCGGGCCGAACGGCGCCGGCAAGACCACTGTCTTCAACTGCATCACCGGCTTCTACAAGCCGAGCGGCGGCACCATCCGCCTGACCCATGACGACGGCAAGGTCATCGCGCTGGAGCGGCTGAACGATTTTCGTATCGCCAAGCAGGCCAAGGTCGCGCGCACCTTTCAGAACATCCGCCTGTTTCCCGGCATGACCGCGCTGGAAAACCTGATGGTGGCGCAGCACAACGCGCTGATGCGGGCCTCCGGCTTCACCTTCCTCGGCCTGATCGGCGCGCCCGCCTACCGCGCCGCCGAAAAGCACGCGATTGATCTTGCCACCGAATGGCTGAAGCGGGTCAATTTGCTCGAGCGCGCCGACGACGCCGCCGGCAATTTCGCCTATGGCGACCAGCGCCGCCTCGAGATCGCGCGCGCGATGTGTACCGAGCCCGCGCTTCTCTGCCTTGACGAGCCCGCCGCCGGCCTCAATGCCCGCGAAAGCGCCGCCCTGAGCGAGCTGCTGCTGTCGATCCGCGACGAGCAGGGCACCTCGATCCTGCTGATCGAGCACGACATGTCGGTGGTGATGGAGATCTCCGACCACATCGTGGTGATGGACCATGGCGTGAAGATCGCGCAAGGTTCGCCGCGCGAGGTCCGCGACGATCCCAAGGTGATCGCGGCCTATCTCGGCGCCGACGAGGAAGAGGCGATGGCCGTGATGGAGAGCGGGTCGTGACTTCGGCGCCCAATCCCCTGCTCGCGATCCGCGGCCTGCGCGCCGCTTACGGCAAGATCGAGGCGCTGAAGGGCGTCGACGTCGAGATCAATGCCGGCGAGATCGTCGCCCTGATCGGCGCCAACGGCGCCGGCAAGTCGACGCTGATGATGACGATCTTCGGCAAGCCGCGCGCCCGCGCCGGCCAGATCCTGTACGAAGGCCGCGACATCACCGATGTGCCCACCCACGAGATCGCGCATTTGCGCATCGCGCAATCGCCGGAGGGGCGGCGCATCTTCCCTCGCATGAGCGTGGCGGAAAACCTCCGGATGGGGGCGGATGCCACCGGATGCACCGATTCGGAACGCGACGCGACGCTGGCACGCGTCTTCACGCTGTTTCCGCGGCTGAAGGAACGCTATGCCCAGCGCGGTGGAACCCTGTCCGGCGGCGAGCAGCAGATGCTGGCGATCGGCCGCGCCTTGATGAGCCGCCCTCGCCTCTTGATGCTGGACGAGCCCTCGCTCGGGCTCGCTCCGCTGATCGCCCGCCAGATCTTCGACGCGATCCGCACCCTGAACCGGCAGGACGGCCTGACCGTCCTGATCGTCGAGCAGAACGCCAACCATGCGCTCAAGCTCGCCCATCGCGGCTACGTCATGGTCAATGGCCTGATCACGCTGGCCGGGACCGGCTCCGAGCTGTTGCAGCGCCCCGAAATTCGCGCCGCCTACCTGGAAGGCGGCCGGCACGGCTGAGGCTGCCCAAAGGCGGATCACGTGCGGCCGAATGTGGCGCGATATCTCCGCCGATGCCCGTATTTTGCCGGTGACTTCTCGCCAAATTCATTCGACAATGGCGCCGGTTTGGTCCGGGCGTGCCCGGCAACTTCCACAGACGACCACCCGCGAGGTATCTCATGAAGTCACTAAAGCTCATCGGTCTGGCATTCGGAGCGTCGATCGCGCTGTCGAGCGCGGCGTTCGCGCAGGATGTCACCATCGCAGTCGCAGGCCCGATGACCGGCGGCGAGTCCGCCTTCGGCCGCCAGATGAAGAACGGCGCCGAGATGGCCGTGACTGACATCAACGCCGCCGGCGGCGTCAATGGCAAGAAGCTCGCGCTCGCCATCGAAGACGACGCCTGCGATCCGAAACAGGCGCGCTCGATCGCCGAGAAGATCGCCGGCGCGAAGATGCCGTTCGTCGCCGGGCACTATTGCTCGTCGTCGTCGATCCCCGCCTCCGAAGCCTATGCCGACGGCAACGTGCTCCAGATCACGCCCGCCTCGACCAATCCGCTCTTCACCGAGCGCAAGCTCTGGAACGTGGCGCGCGTCTGCGGCCGCGACGATCAGCAAGGCCTGATCGCGGCGCAGTACATCGCCAAGAACTTCAAGGGCAAGAACATCGCGATCCTCAACGACAAGACCACCTACGGCAAGGGTCTTGCAGACGAGACCAAGAAGGCGCTCAACAAGGCCGGCGTCACCGAGAAGATGTACGAGTCCTACAACAAGGGCGACAAGGACTTTAATGCGATCGTCTCGCGTCTGAAGCGGGACAACATCGATCTGGTCTATGTCGGCGGTTACCACCAGGAGAGCGGCCTCATCGTGCGCCAGATGCGCGACCAGGGCCTCAAGACGATTCTGATGGCCGGCGACGCGCTCGCCGACAAGGAGTATGCCTCCATCACCGGCCCCGCCGGCGAAGGTACCTTGTTCACCTTCGGCCCCGATCCGCGCAACAAGCCGACCGCGAAGAAGATCGTCGATGCCTTCAAGGCCAAGAACATCGACCCCGAGGGCTATACGCTCTACACCTACGCTGCGATGCAGGTCTGGTCGCAGGCGGCCAAGAAGGCCGGCACCACCGACGCCAAGAAGGTCATGGAGGCGATGAAGGCCGGCAAGTGGGACACCGTGATCGGCCCGATCGAATATGACGCCAAGGGCGACATCAAGCAGATCGACTACGTCGTCTACAAGTGGGACGCCAAGGGCGGCTACACCGAGATCAAGGGCAACGGCACCTGAAGGGCTGCCGGGCCTTGAGCCCCGCCAAGCCCTGAACTGCCACGCAATCGCCATCACACGCCCCGGCTTGCCGGGGCGTTTCTTTTTGCGGCGGCACGGTCAGACCGCCGCCGGCAGCTCGCCGCCTGTGGCGGCCTGCGCCTTCCGAAGCGCTTGCAGGAGATCGTTCGGCCGAAACGGCTTTTGCAGGCAGACTACGCCGGCGAGATGGGGCGACTGCTCCATGAAATCGAGCGCCATCATGCCGGACACTGCAACGACCGGAAGCGCTGGCGCGCGCTCGCGCAGGGTCGCAATGACATCGACGCCGCTGATGTCGCCGAGGAAGATGTCCACGATCGCCGCGTCGAAGGAGGCCTCGGTGAAGGCTCTCAGCCCGGCCGCGCCGCCGTCGGCCTCCACGACCTCATAACGGTTGACCCGGAGCACGATCGCAAACATTGCGCGAACGTCCTTCTGGTCATCGATGATGAGAATGCGGGGCATGGGAAACAACTCCCGGATATTGAGATCAAATCACCTGATTCAAACCTGGAACCTGCCGCGGCGGAAGGGCATTATTGCACCGTTCAGTAAAGCGCATCTTACCCGATCCCTATTCCGCGTTCTCACCAAAATTAAGTAATCTGTAACCTTCGGTTGAGTCGGAGCGGGTTCCATCACAACGACTGCCCGGAACGGGCTACCATGGACGCAAAACTATTGACCGAATAAGATTGGCGGAGATGCGCAAGACCGACCTGCGAGAAGTGGGCGTGCCGGGGACGACCGATCGAGGCATATTTCTTTCGACGTTGCCGGCCACCCGGACAGACCGCACCGCAGCAACGGCGATTGTCGGCGTTTCCGCGGTCCTTTTTGCGCTTGCCGTTCCCTTCGCCGGTACCCCGCTCCTGCCCGTGCCCGCGTTTGTGGCGAGCTATCAATCCGCCCTCGCGGTCAGCGACATCGTCACAGCGGTGCTGCTGCTGGCGCAGTTTACGGTCTTGCGGACGCGGGCGCTGCTACTGCTCGCGACCGGCTATCTGTTCACCGCTGCGGCAGCGCTGGCCCATGCCCTCACCTTCCCCGGCCTTTTCACGCCGACCGGATTGTTGGGCGCCGGACCGCAGACCACCGTCTGGCTCTACATGATCTGGCACGGCGGCTTCCCGATCTTCGTTCTGGCCTATGCCTGGCTGAAGGAGAGCGACGGCGGCGTCAGGATCCGGGGCGCGACAAGCAACGCGATCTACGCCAGCGCGCTCGGCGTCGTCGCGGCAATAGCCGTCTTCACCTGGCTCGTCACCGCCCAGCACGATCTCCTACCGGTCCTGCTGCGCGACGGCCGTTACACGCCGGCCATGATCGGTGTCGTGTCCTTCGTTTGGTCGCTGAGCTTCGCCGCGCTTGTCTCGCTGTGGTTCCGCAAACCGCATTCGGTGATCGACGTCTGGCTCATGGTCGTGATGTGCGCCTGGCTGTTCGATATTGCGCTGTCCGCGATTGTCAACGTCGCCCGCTTCGATCTCGGCTTCTACGCCGGTCGGCTCTACGGTCTCGGCGCGTCGAGCTTCGTGCTCGCGGTGCTGCTGATCGAAAACGTCCGCCTCCAGGCGCACACGGTGGGGCTTGTCGGCAAGCTGCGTCAGCAATCGGCCTCGGAGCGCGACTATTACGGCAAGCGCCTGGCCCTGTACGGCGCCGTCGTCGAGTCTTCGAACGATGCCATCATCACGAAGACGCTCGACGGCATCATCACCGGCTGGAACAAGGCCGCCGAACATCTGTTCGGCTATTCCGCCGAGGACGCGGTCGGCCAGCCGATCGACATCATCGTCCCGCAGGATCGAAGGGATGAAGTCAGGGGTATCCTCAACCGGATCGCCAGCAACGAGACGATCGCCCAGCATGAGACGGTCCGAATCCGAAAGGACGGCCGCCCGCTTGACGTCGTCCTGAATATTTCTCCACTTAGATCCGACCGCGGCGAGATCATTGGCGTCTCCAAGATCGCGCATGACATCACGGAAGAGAAGCAGTCCAGGGAGAAGCTGCGCCGGGAGATCGAGGAGCGCCAGCGCATCTTCGAGACCTCGCAGGACCTGATCCTGGTCACCGACGGCTTCGGCAATTTCGTCCAGGTCAGCCCTAGCGCGAAGGACATCCTCGGCTTCAGCCCGGACGACATGATCGGACACAGCGCGACGGAGTTCATCCATCCCGACGATCTCGAAAGGACGCGCAACGAGATGCGCGCGGCGCGCCGCGGCCAGATCAAGCGCAGCTTCGAGGCGCGCTACTACCACTACGATGGTCACGAGGTCACGCTGAACTGGATGGGCACCTGGTCGGAGCCGGTGAAACGCCATTTCTTCATCGGGCGCGACCTGACCGACAAGCAGGCCGCCGAGGCCCAGTTCAGGCAAGTCCAGAAGATGGACGCCATCGGCCAGTTGACCGGCGGCGTCGCCCACGACTTCAACAACGTGCTCACCGTCATCACCGGCACGATCGGCATCCTGGCGGACGCCGTCGCCGACCGGCCCGAGCTCGCCGCCATCACCAGGCTGATCGACGATGCCGCCGAGCGCGGCGCGCAACTGACCAAGCATCTGCTCGCCTTCGCCCGAAAGCAGCCGCTCCAGCCACGCGAGATCGACGTCAATGCGCTGGCGCTCGAGGCCGCCAAGCTGTTGCATCCCACCCTCGGCGAGCAGATCACCATCACGCCGCAGCTCACCGAAGATGCCTGGCCGGCGCTGGTCGATCCGAACCAGCTCACCGCCGCGATCCTCAATCTCGCGCTGAACGCGCGAGACGCCATGCCTGATGGCGGCACGCTGGTGCTGGAGACGCGCAACATTTTTCTCGACGACGGCTATGCCAGCATGAATGTCGACATCACCCCCGGCAACTACGTCATGATCGCGGTGAGCGACACCGGGGCCGGAATCCCGGCCGATCTGATCGACCGGGTGTTCGATCCCTTCTTCACCACCAAGGAGGTCGGCAAGGGCACGGGCCTCGGGCTCAGCATGGTGTTCGGCTTCGTCAAGCAGTCCGGCGGCCACATCAAGATCTACAGCGAGGAAGGCCACGGCACGAGCGTGAAGATCTACCTGCCGCGCTCCACCGGCGTGCAGGAGACCGAGTTCGAGGTGCTCCAGAACGTGCCCGTCACCGGCGGTGACGAGAAAATCCTGATCGTCGAGGACGACGCGCTGGTGCGGCAGTATGTCGTGACCCAGATCAAGAGCCTCGGCTATGCCGCGCTCGAAGCCGCCAATGCGGCCGAAGCCCTCATCATCATCGATGCCGACGCCGGGATCGACCTGCTCTTCACCGACATCATCATGCCGGGCGCCATGAACGGCCGCCAGCTTGCCGACGAGGCGGCGCGGCGCCGCCCCGATCTGAAAACGCTGTTCACCTCGGGCTACACGGAGAACGCCATCGTCCATCACGGCCGGCTCGATTCCGGCGTGCTGCTGCTGGCAAAGCCCTACCGCAAGTCCGAGCTCGCCAAAATGCTCAGGACGGCGCTCGCCAGTTGAGCCCGTGGCAAGCGTGCGCTATCGCTTCAGGCCAATCGCTTGCAGCGCATGGAGTGCCGTCCTTGAAAAACCTCGTCACTGATATTGCCGGCGTCCGCGTCGGCCATGCCGGCGATGCGAAACTCGCCTCGGGCACGACTGCGATCATCTTCGATTCCCCGGCGGTCGCTGCGATCGACATCCGCGGCGGCGGGCCCGGCACCCGCGAGGTCTCGTTGCTCGACGTCGCCAACACGGTCGAGCGGATCGACGCGATCACCCTGTCGGGCGGCTCCGCCTTCGGGCTCGATGCCGGCGGCGGCGTCCAGGCCTGGCTCGCCGAACAGGGCCGCGGCTTCAGGATCCGGGAGGCCGTGATCCCGGTCGTGCCGGGCGCCATCGTGTTCGACCTGCTCAATGGCGGCGACAAGGCCTGGGGCCGCTTCTCGCCCTATCGCGATCTCGGCTACGCCGCGGCTGCGGCTGCCGGCACCGACTTGGCGCTCGGCAGCGTCGGCGCGGGCCTCGGCGCCACCACGGCCACCTTCAAGGGCGGGATCGGGTCGGCCTCGGCGACGATGCGCAACGGCGTCAAGGTCGCAGCGATCATGGTCGTCAACGCGGTCGGCAGTGTCACCGTCGGCGCCGGTCCCTGGTTCTGGGCCGCGCCGTTCGAGGAGAACGGCGAATTCGGCGGGCGCGGCCTGCCGGACAAGTTCACGCCGGACATGCTGGCGATGCGGATCAAGGGCGGCCCTGCCGCAAGCGCGGGCGAGAACACCACGATCGGCCTCGTCGTCACCGACGCCATCCTGACCAAGGTGCAGGCCAAGCGGCTCGCGATGATCGCCCAGACCGGGTTTGCCCGGGCGATCTATCCGGTGCACGCCCCGCTCGACGGCGACGTGCTGTTCGCCGCGGCCACCTGCGAGAAGCCGATCGAGCCACTGGTCGAGCTCACCGAGCTCGGCATGGTCGCGGCCAACGTGGTCGCACGCGCTATCGCGCGTGGCGTTTTCAGCGCGACGGCGCTGCCGTTCACCGGCGCGCTGCCGGCGTGGAGGGATCGGTTCGGTTAGCGCCGCACGTCACGGGTCATCGCCCGGCGAAGACCGGGCGATCCAGCATTCCAGAGACAGCAGTGATTGGACCGAGAAGCCGCGGCGTACGGGATGCCGCGCTTACGCGGGGCATGACACCGTCATTTGCGTAGCGAGCGACCCTGCGTCACACGCTCATCGACATCGAAGAAGCCGCGGACCCCGACGAGGCCTGCGCCTGGCGCTGCATCATCTGCTCGAACCAGTTGTAAGGCGAATTGCCGGCGCCTGAAGCGTTGGAGGCACCCGGGACCGTCGTCGACATCTTGAAGCCGTCGGCATAGGTGACGGTGGTGGTGGTCGCGCCGTCGGCGCCGGTCGTGGTGGTCGAGGTCGACCCGCCGCCCGCTTGCGACGAGGAGTCCGAACCGCTGCCGGACGCGTCGTCCGCGCCCTGGGCCTGGTGGTGGCCGTGATGACCGCTCTTCAGCGCCTTCGACATCTCGTCGAGGCTGACGCTGCTGTCGGAATTGGAATCCAGCTTCGAGAACACGTCGTCGGCCTGCGCCAAATTGGTGCCGCCGGCGCCGAGCGCGTCCTCGAATTCGGACTTGGTGATCTTGCCGTCGCCGTCTGCATCGATCTGCGAGAACAGGTCCTTCAGCGCGTCCTCGCGGCTCGTGGATGTGGATGTTGATGCCGAGGTCGAAGTAGAGCTCGACGAGGTCGCGTTGGTGGTGCTGCTCGCGCTGTCCGACGACTGGCTTTGCGCGGCGATCAGCGCGCTCATTGTCTCCGGCGAAATTGGTGGACAATTGCCGGAACTGGCCGTCGAGGTCGCGCTGCTGGAGGTGCTGCTGCTGCCGCTGTCGATCGCGAACGGGTTGGTCGCTCCTTGCGAGGAGCCGGTCTTCTGCGTCTTCTGCGTCGACGAGGATTTCGAGCTCGTCAGCGACTGCAGCGCGTCGAGCGCACTGCCTACGGCACCGAGGGCAAACAACATTGCACAACTCCAACCGATGCGGCATGCCGCGACGAATGTTCGTCGGATGGTCAGCAAGCGTCGTGCCAGCGCGAAAAGCTCAATGAAATCCGCTTCCCTCGCGCCTCGCGCAGCTTGGGAACACCGGCAATTCATGCCGCAGACGGCAGAAATTTCCGCCCACAGGAAGCACGCCTCCCCTGCATTGCCCGACGCCAAGGCCCATGTTAGGCGAGGCCCATTCTCACGGCCGCCACGGGAAACAGCGCCATGACCCAAGCCTTCGCCCCCCGCCCCCTGGCAATTGCGCCCTCGATCCTGGCCTCGGATTTCTCCAGGCTCGGCGAAGAGGTGCGCGCGGTGGACGCCGCCGGCGCCGACTGGCTCCATCTCGACGTGATGGACGGGCATTTCGTCCCGAACATTTCCTATGGCCCCGACGTCATCAAGGCGATGCGCCCGCACACGAAGAAGATCTTCGACGCGCATCTCATGATCTCGCCCTGCGACCCCTATCTCGAGGCCTTTGCGAAAGCGGGCTGCGACCACATCACAGTGCATGCGGAAGCCGGTCCGCATCTGCACCGGTCGCTCCAGGCGATCCGCGCGCTCGGCAAGAAGGCCGGCGTCTCGCTCAATCCGGGAACACCGATCAGCACGCTCGAATACGTCCTCGACCTGATCGACCTCGTGCTGGTGATGTCGGTCAATCCAGGCTTCGGCGGCCAGGCCTTCATCCCCTCCGCGATCGGCAAGATCCGCGACATCCGCGCGATGACCGCAGGCCGGCCGATCGACATCGAGGTCGACGGTGGCGTCGGTCCCGACGTCGCCGGCGCGCTGGCCGCAGCCGGCGCCAACGCCTTCGTCGCCGGCACCTCCGTGTTCAGGGGCGGCACGATGGAGGCCTACAAGACCAACATCGCCGCGATCCGCAACGCTGCCGCAGGCGCCCGCGGCGAAGCGATCTGAGCCGCATCAAGCCGGCGAAAACTGCGGCTCTTGTTGCGGCGCGCAATGCCTAAAATTGCAACCTGAATCCGTACTCATCCGGGCTTCCCTGATTCGCGCAAATCACCGCAAGTGATCTCGCCTGCTTTTGACGGGAGCGCATCATGACGACGACCCTGGTTTGGACTGGCGTGGCGTTGTGGCTTGGTTTCAGTGCATTTGTTGTGTTCGGTCCATCAGCCGGACCGGTAAAGGTCACGGCACGTTCTGCCCGCATCACTCACTCTCGACTTCGCCGGGGTTGATGCCATGCAGGTCGCCATCGTGAAACGTCAGCCGAAGCGCAGGTGCCGTATCCCGCGCCGCCCACATCCGAACCTCGACTATTTCTTCGGCCGCCTCGAGCACGCCGATGGCGCACCGATCGACGATGCCGGGTTCGACAATTCGGACCTGGACCATCCGTGGCACGCGCCGCGCCGGCACTGAGAATTCCTTTTTCCGGAACGCCCCATGAAACCGCACTGCCCGAACTGCCTGAAGGAAATGACCAAGGCAACCGCGTCGCGCAACCTCTTCAACTGCGAGCCCTGCCGCGAGATCATCCAGTTCTTCGGCGGCCATGCTGAGCACAGCGAGCCCGGCCCGCGGTTCTCCTGGCCCATCCGCCGCAAGCGCTCCGTCCACACTGCCCACGCGGCCTGATTTCGCCTACCGAGCCGCGTCGCCGGCATCAGCCGCATCCGCAGCCATCCGCGGCGGCCGCACCACGGTGACGGTGCAGGTCGCCTCGGAGGCCACCTTGGCCGAAACGCTGCCGAGCAGCGTGCGCCGGAACGAGCCCTGCCGCGCACCGATGATGACGTGGTCGACCTGGTTGACCTCGGCGAATTCCAATAGTGCGGCGGCGGGATCGACCGCCTCCAGCACATGAACCGACAGCCGGCTCTCGTCCAGCTTCAGAGGCGTCGCCCAATGGCGGAGCGCCACCAGGCGGTCGATATGCTTGTTGGAGCCCTGCTCGTCCAGCGTGCGGTCGAGCGCGATACGGTTGAGCTTGAGCACGTTGACGCAGGCGAGCCGGGCTGACGGCAGCGTGGCGAGGATGCGCTCCGTCGTCATGCGCAACGCCTCGTTCAGCTCCGGCGCGCCTTCCACGGTGTCGAGCGCGACCGCAAGTATCGGACTCGAGGCGATCTGCTCTGCGACATCCGACTTCGCGCGCGGCTGCATGACACCCTGGTTGAAGCGGCGCCGCCACGCGACGCTGAGCGGATCGCGCTTCATCCGCTCCGAGCGCGCGGTGAGCCTGACCTGGTCGGGATGAGTAAGATCGAACGCGAGCTGTGACGCGGTCGGATAGCGCCAGACCGGCTCGATCTCCAGGCATCGCAGCACCACCTCCTGGAGCCAAGGCGGATAGTCCGCGCGCAGCTTGCGCGGCGGATGCGGATCGCGCCACAGCCTCCTCCGCATCGCGCGCAGTGTCTCGCCTTCACCGAACGGCCGCTCGCCCGTCGTGAAGAAATAGAGCAGGACGCCGAGCGAAAACAGATCGCTGCGCGGATCGTCGCGCACCCCTGACAGCCGTTCCGGCGCCATGTAGGGCGCGGTGCCGTAAGGCAGGCGAAACTCCTCTTGCAACAGGTCCGGCAGGTGGTTGTGGTGCGACAAACCATAGTCGATCAGCACCGCCTCGCCGCTATCGCGGAACATGATGCTGCTCGGCTTGATGTCGTGATGGATCACGTTCTGCCGGTGCAGATCGGCAAGCGCGGCCGCGATCTTCGCAACCAGCAGCCGCGCCTCCTCGTAAGGCAACGGCAGGTCGGGCAGTCGCTTGTAGAGCGTGGTCCCCGAAATCCGCTCGATCACGACATGGGCCTGGTGGGCGAAATCGCCGGTGCCGAAACAGGACGGCACGTGGGGCCCTGCCAGCCGTGGCAGGATCATCATCTCCATCTCGAAGGAGACGATCGCCACCGGGTCCTCGCCCTCCGACACCCGCGGGATCTTCATCAGCAGCGGCACGTCGATGCCGGGATAGGTCACGGTCCACAGCGTCGCCATGCCGCCGGCGTGGACGCATTCGCCGATGGTGTAGCCGTCGATCACCGCGCCGGGCTTGACCAGAGGTTTCGGCATCGCCGTCAGCGTCCCTGCGACAGCCGGTCGGCCAGCCAAGGCGGCAGGCCATTTTCACGGATCTTGGTCGCCGCGCTCGCGACATCATAGGGCACGCGGCAATAGGTGATCTCGCACGAAACCGTGTCGAACAGCACGAAAGCGGCGGACGGATCGCCGTCGCGCGGCTGCCCGACTGCGCCAAGCACGGCAAGCCATTGCCGCCCGCGCAGGAGCTGCACCGAGACATCGGTCTTGGGCACGAAGCTTGTCATCTTCGCCGTCACCGACATCGAATAGAGCGCGGGACGGTGGATGTGGCCGCAGAAGGTGACGTGGACGGGCGTCGAGATCAGGCTCTTGGCAGCATCCGCCGTAGAGCGGACATAGTTCCAGCGCGACGGCTGCGAAGCTTCCGAATGAACGTAAAGACGTTCCGTCTCCTGCACGGCCATCGGCAGCTCGGCCAGGAAGCGCCGCTGCGCCACGTCGAGTCGCCCGCGAGTCCATTCGATCGCGACCTGCGCTTCGGCATTCATGGTCTCGGTGGCCGTGCCGACCGCTTCGTCATGGTTGCCGCGCACGGCAATGGCGCCGTCCTTGACCAGCCCCATCGCGGTATCCACCACCCATTCGGGATCTGCGCCATAGCCGACGAAGTCGCCGAGCAGGACGAACCGCTCCGCGCCCCTCGCGCGGGCCACCTTCAGGCAGGCCTCGAATGCCTGCCGGTTGCCATGGATATCCGAGAAGACAGCTAGGAGCACGCACCCTCCACCCTCAAGTTCTTATCGAAAGCCGATAAGGCCAAATTGAGGGAGGTCAACAGGATGCGCCAGCGCGGGCCCGTTTTCCAGCGCGCCTCTGCCGCGATGGCGAAGAGCCTATTGCTCGTCCTTGGGCGGCATCCGGGGCGGCGGCAGCGGCGTGAACAGGGCACCCTGCGCGCCGGCCGGCGGAGCGATGAACTCACCCGTCGAGGAATCGCCGCCGCTCGTCTCCATGATCGTCTTGGGCGTCACATATTCCCGGACCACGTCGATGAGGCTGCCGTCGCCGCCGCCGAAATCGGCGGCGCGCCCGCCTTGCAGATGCCCCGCCGCGATCTCGTTTTGCGCCGCGTGGGTCTTGTCGGCCACCCTGTCGTTGTAGGGCATGCGAAAGGCCCGGGGGATGCCGCTCGGGCGGTTGTCCTCATCGAGCTCCTCGACCCACAGATAGATCGAGCCGGAATCACCCTCCAGCGAATGCGGCTCGACAATGCGGGACTGCAGCAGCTTGAAGGAGGCCGGCAGGCGTTCCGCGCTTGCCCAGCCGAGCAGTCCACGCATTTCCGTGAAGCTGACGACATAGAAGGCGCTGGTCACGACCACCGCGATCGCCTTCAGCGACCAGTGAAGGCGCGCATAGACCAGCACGACCAGCAACAGCGCGCCAATGACGGCGTAGGCGACCGACAGCGTGAGGATAACCGTTTGCAAATTACTCACGGCGCACCCTCGCCCCCGTCTTCGCGTCGAGATCGGCGCCGTTGCGCCAACTGCTGCGGAACGTCTCCAGCAGCGATTTCGGCCGCTGGTCCACATTGACGACCTTGCCCTCGGGATCGAGCCGGAACCGCACCGCGGTCTTCTCGTCGCCGGTGTGATCGAGCGTGAATTTGTTGTCGAAAATCACCTGCGCGGTCGGATTGAGCTTCTGCACCTTCACATTGGCCGAAACCGGCTCGCCCGTCGTTGCCACGAAATGCGAGACGTTGACGGTATATTCGCCGGCGACGATGCCGCGCACGGTGACGATCTCCTCGCGGATGGGCGAAGCGATCTTCTTGCCGTTGACCATGATGAAGTCGTTGGCCCCGCCCCGATCGTCGCGGTCGAGCGTGAGGAAGCCGGCCTCGCGGTGGCGATACCAGGCGATATTGCCCACGGGATCCTGCACGAACAGGTCGAGATCGTCGGGGTGGTTGTCCGGCCAGTCCAGCGTGATTATGAACTCGGCCTTGGAATCGATCTTGCCCTCCTTGGCGTCCGGCGACACCGCGAGCAACGCGAGGAAGAACAGGAAGGCGATCACCTGGAGCGCCTTGAACAACATCACGCCCAGCGGATCGAACGACTCCTCGCGCGGATAGAGGCCGAAATCATCCATCATGACGGCGTTCCCGGACGCCTGCGTTCCAGAGCCGGCGTGACGTAGGTCTCGGTCAGGACCACCGCGTCGGAGAACACCCGCTGGGTCGCGGCATCCAGCATGTAGTATTGAATGCGGACCAGGATCGAGCCGACGAGGCCCGCGAGCGTCGTGTACATCGCGACCGCCATGCCGTCGCTCATCAGCCCCATCGATGAGCGCATCGCGACCTTGTCGGCCGCGTCGAGCCCCGCGATCGGCGCCAGCATGATGATGAAGCCGACGATGGTGCCGAGCAGGCCGAGCTTCATCAGCGTGTCGGAGACGAAGGCACCGAACCCGTTCGACCCGCGCAGGCGGTCGGCGAGCGTTCGCAGCAGCAGCGTCTGGTCGACCGGCCGGTAGTCCTGTGCCGTGGCCTTGGTCACCAGACTCCCGATATGATCCCGCACCAGCCCGCGCGGCAGTGTCGTCGCGCTCGCATCGAGCGCCTTGCTGCCGTCGGGAGCCGCGAGCACCGCGCGGCAGCGCCGCGCCGCTGCGCCTTCACGGGCAATCGCCCGCGTCCGCAGGAAGCAGTGACCGCAGGTGATGACATAAAGGAGCGCAATCACGCTCGAAATGTAGGTCCGATCCGACGATAACATCAGACGGATCAGCCCGAAGCGCCACAGCAGGAAGACGGCGAAGACGGACAGCCCGGTGAAGATCATCCAGAACAGGAGCGCGCTGCGCTCGGATGGGTCGGCAGCAGTGCCCGTGATCGGTCCAATCGTCATCGAACTCATGCTGCACTGCTCCCGGCCTGATTCCTCACCCATTAGATCAAAGCCGCCGCGCCCGGTCCAAAGAGCCATGCCCAATCCGGCTTGGGAAATTTGCCCGAGCAGCGATCCTGCCGATCCCCGCAATTGGCAAGGCGCGACGGCGTTGTTAGTCTGACCTTACCAAACTTTGGGGTGATCGCATGCGCCTTGTGCTTCAGCTTGTCGCCCGTCTGCTCCTCATCGTCGCGCTGTGCCTTGGTGCCGCGACGGTATGGGCCACGTTCGAGGCCTATCGCAGTGTCGACCGGGCGACTGCGGCCTCCGCTCAGCGGGTCGCGCAGGCGCTTCAGGCGCTGTACTGGCACGAGCTCCTGTTGCGCAGCAGCAGAACGCGCGAGCATCTGCTACCTATTCCTGACTGGCGCACGCTGGAAACGATGAAGCTGATCTCGCCGGGGGTCTGCGTCGAGTTCCAGCCGGCGACCGCTTTCGAAAAGCCGCTCTGCGGCCAGAGCCAGGGCATCGGCAAGGCGCCACCGCGCTGGTTTGCCTCCATCGTGCCGACCTTCCTTGGCAGCCACGCCGAGGTGGTGCGGCCCGTCAGTCCCCGCGCCGCAGCCGCCGGCACGGTCCTTGCGACACCCGATGCCACGGCCGCGATCTCGCTCGCCTGGGAGTACATCCTCAACGTGATCGACGTTGCGCTTTTGATGGCAGCGGCGATCGCGCTGCTGGCTTCGCTTGCAATCGCGCACGCGCTGGCGCCGGCGCGCACGATCGTGACTGCGCTGCAGCGCATGGCGCGCGGGCAGTACCGCACGAAACTTCCGCGCTTCCGCTCCATGGAACTTGCGATGATCGGCACCGCCGTCGACGCGCTCGGAGGCCGGCTGGAGGAGGCAACCGAGCAGCGCGCGGCCCTGACGCGGCGCCTGATCGAGATCCGCGATGACGAGCGGCGCGCGCTCGCCCGCGAGCTGCACGACGAGTTCGGGCAAAATCTCTCCGCGATCCTCGCCTTCGCCAACACGATCGAGACGGCGGGCGCGAAGGAGAACAAGGATAACGGCATCGCGCAGGACGCGCGCATGATTTCGCAGGCCACCCATCATTTGATGACGTCGCTGCGCGATGCGCTGAAGCGCCTGCGCAATCCGCTACCCGAGGAGCTCGGGCTGGAGGTGAGCCTCGTCAATCTCGTCGACAGCTGGCGCTCGCAGAGCGCCACGCAGCCGACAATCCAGCTCGATCTCAAGGGCGACTTCACCGACGTCATCGGCCCGGCCGCCACCACCGCCTATCGCGTCGCCCAGGAATGCCTGACCAACGCAGTACGCCACAGCGGGGCGCGCGAGATTTCCTTGCGCGTCGAGCGGCGCGCGGGCGAGGACGATGCGCTTCTCATTCGCGTCGAGGACGATGGCGGCGGCGATGCGGCGCGCGTGGCGCAGTCTGCCGGCTTCGGCCTCACCGGTATCCGAGAGCGCATCGCCGCCGCCGGCGGATCGCTGTCGATCCTACCCGCTGCGCGCGGCCTTAGCGTCGCCGCCACCATCCCGCTCGCCGCATGAGGCCGACATGAGCGAGGTCGCGGCAACAGGCATCTCCGTGCTGCTGGTCGACGATCACCCGATCGTCCGCCAGGGCTACCGGCGCGTGCTGGAAAGCCAGGGCGATCTTCATGTCGTGGCGGAAGCCGACAACGCCGCGGATGCCTACGGTGCCTTCAAGGCGCATGATCCCGACGTCATCGTGATGGACATCTCGATGCCCGGCGCCAGCGGGCTGGAAGCGATCCGCAACATCCGCGCCCGCAATCCGCGCGCGCGCATCCTCGTCTTCACCATGCATAACGAGGCCGTGCTGGTGAAAGCCGCTTTCAACGCCGGGGCCAACGGCTTCGTCACCAAGAGCAGCGAACCCTCCGCCGTCGTCAACGCGATCCGCAGTGTCGCGCGCGGCGAGCGCGCCATGAGCGACGACATCGCGCATATTTTGGCCGAGGACAGCCTGTCGCCGAGCGGCTCGGCGCTGGATCAATTGGGCGAGCGCGAGATCGAGATTTTACGGCAATTCGCCGGCGGCGCCACGACCGAACAGATCGCCTCACATCTCAATCTGAGTGTGAAGACGGTCCAGAACTATCACTATCTGATCAAGACCAAGACCGGCGCGCGCACGGACGCGCAGCTCGTGCGGCTGGCGGCAAGCTGCGGGCTAACGAAGATTTAGCTAGACCTCCGACGCAGCGATTTGGCGCAGCCATTTCCACATCGTCGTGGCCGGGCTTGACCCGGCCATCCACGCGCCTCCACCAAAATGGTGCTTAAGAACGTGGATGCCCGGGACAAGCCCGGGCATGACGGAGAAGGTCAGAATCTCAAGCCGCTTTCAACCCACGCAGCAGCAGCGCCAGCGTCGCATCGACGCGCGCCGGCAGATCGGCGTCCTTCCATTCGTCGGCATGGGCCGGATGGTGGAAGCGGACGGTGGCATCGAAGATGGCGCGGGCGGTGGTCTTGACGTCGTTCACCTCGAACACGCCCTGCTTCACACCGTCGGACAGGATCGCCGAGATCTGGTCGATCATGGTGTCCTTGTGACACCTGACGGCTGCGCAGGCCTCGCGCGCCAGCGTCAGATAGGTCTCGAACATCTCGGGGTCGTCGAGAACGCGCGAACGCTTGGCGGCGAACAGCGTGCGAAGCCAGCGGTCGAGCCGCACCGGTGCCGGGCCTTGCCCCTCGGCGATCTGGCGCAGCGGACCATCGATGCGGTCCAGCCAGCGCTTGGCGACAGCTTCGCGCAGCGAGGCCTTGCTCGGGAAATGGCGATAGACGCTGCCGTGGCTCACATCGAGCGCACGGGCAACGTCGACCACGGTGGCCTTGGCGAGGCCGTAGCGCCGCAACACATCCTCGGTGACTTCGAGGATCCGCTCCGGCGTCAAGATAACGGCTTCATTCATGCCAGCACCATGTTCCCGTTGAGGCTCAGTTGCCCGGCGTTGGAGCTGCTTCCGAAGCGCCCCTGCCGGTCGTTTCGGAAAGCTCTCGTCTTAATGAGGCAGTTTTGCAGCCTGCGCCGCGATCTGGCGCGCCACCAGTAAATTGAGCCAATGCCCAATCGTCCCGGTCAAATTGATGATTTCGGTCGTCATTGTCGTAAGTCTCCATTCGTCCACGGGCCCCTCTCTTCAATTTCGTCCCTCGATCCGCATTTGTTTCGGACGTCGGGACTTCCGGGGGTGGCCGCGGGACGCCCAATCGAAGCGTCCGAAAAGGGATATACACGTCTTGATGACAGATTTCAATATCTGTCAGTCAAAGAACCGTGACTGATAGTTAATTTCTGAGCCCGAGCGGCTTCAGACAGGAGGGCCGGTCCGGTGAACTGCCCCGCTCATCCCCCACTACCTTTGTGGGCGCTGTTTGTTTCGCCCTGCCCGCTCTGCTAAATCGCAGCGTAAAAAGCATTTTGGCTGGAGCCGCGTCCCCTGGGGCGCCCCGCCCAACTCTTGGAGCCGTCAGATGATCCCCCGCTACACCCGTCCGGAAATGGCTTCGATCTGGGAGCCGCAGACGCGGTTCAAGATCTGGTTCGAGATCGAGGCCCATGCGGCGGACGCGCTGGCCGAGCTCGGGACGATCCCGAAACAGGCAGCCAAGACGGTCTGGGACAAAGCCCGTAATGCCAGCTTCGACGTCGCCCGCATCGACGAGATCGAGCGCGAGACCAAGCACGACGTCATCGCCTTCCTGACCCACCTCGCCGAGATCGTCGGCCCCGAAGCGCGCTTCGTGCACCAGGGCATGACCTCCTCAGACGTGCTCGACACCTGCCTCAACGTCCAGCTCACCCGCGCCGCCGACCTCCTGCTCGCCGACCTCGACAAGGTGCTGGCGGCGCTAAAGAAGCGCGCTTTCGAGCACAAGATGACGCCGACGATCGGCCGCAGCCACGGCATCCATGCCGAGCCGGTGACGTTCGGCCTCAAGCTCGCCTATGCCTACGCCGAATTCTCGCGCGCCAAGGAGCGGCTGATCGCGGCGCGGAAGGAGGTCGCGACCTGCGCGATCTCCGGTGCCGTCGGCACCTTCGCGCAGATCGATCCGCGCGTCGAAGAGCATGTGGCGAAAGCGATGGGGCTCGTGCCCGAGCCGATCTCGACCCAGGTGATCCCGCGCGACCGCCACGCGATGTATTTTTCGACGCTTGGCGTGATCGCCTCCTCAGTGGAGCGTCTCGCGGTGGAGATCCGCCACATGCAGCGCACCGAGGTGCTGGAAGCCGAAGAGTTCTTCTCCGAGGGGCAGAAGGGCTCCTCCGCAATGCCGCACAAGCGCAATCCGGTGCTGTCGGAAAACCTCACCGGCCTCTCCCGCATGGTCCGCGCCTATGTGACGCCGGCGCTGGAGAACGTCGTGCTCTGGCACGAGCGCGACATCTCGCACTCCTCCGCCGAGCGCATGATGGGACCGGATGCCACCGTGACGCTCGACTTCGCACTGGTGCGCCTCGCCGGCCTGATCGACAAGCTGCTGGTCTATCCCGCCAACATGCAGAAGAATCTCGACCGCCTCGGCGGCCTCGTGCATTCGCAGCGCGTGCTGCTGGCGCTGACCCAGAAGGGCGCGAGCCGCGAGGACGCCTACAAGCTCGTGCAGCGCAACGCCATGCCGGTCTGGCGCGGTGAAGGCGACTTCCTCCAGCTCCTGAAGCAGGACGCCGAGGTGAAGAAGTATCTCAGCGATGCCGAGATCGAGGAGCAGTTCGACCTCGGCTATCACCTCAAGCACGTCGACACGATCTTCAAGCGGGTGTTCGGGGAGAGCTAACATCTTCGTCATTCCACATTGCGCGAGTGCGCAATGGGGCACGCGAAGCGTGAACCCGGAATCTCGCGCCGCAATCTCCGGATTCCGGGTTCGATGCTTCGCATCGTCCCGGAATGACAACAGAACCCTCAACAAGCGGATCCATCATGCCCATCGTCAATCGTATCGCCGCCCTCTCCGACGAAATGGCCGCCTGGCGCCATGACTTCCACGAGAACCCGGAGCTGCTCTACGAAGTCCACCGCACCGCCGGCATCGTCGCCGACAAGCTGCGCGAGTTCGGCTGCGACGAGGTGGTCACGGGCATCGGCCGCACCGGCGTGGTCGGCGTGATCCGCGGCCGCAAATCGGCTTCCGGCAAGACCATCGGCCTCCGTGCCGACATGGACGCGCTGCCGATCATGGAGACCTCCGGCGTGCCTTATGCTTCAAAGGTCCCCGGCAAGATGCACGCCTGCGGCCATGACGGCCACACCGCGATGCTGCTGGGAGCCGCAAAATATCTCGCCGAAACGCGCAATTTCGACGGCACGGCCGTGGTGATCTTCCAGCCGGCCGAGGAAGGCGGTGGCGGCGGCAAGGCGATGGTCGAGGACGGCCTGATGACGCGCTGGAACATCCAGGAGGTCTACGGCATGCACAACATGCCGGGCCTGCCCGAAGGTCATTTCGCAACCACGCCGGGCGCGATGCTCGCCTCCTCCGACAACATCCAGATCACCGTTCACGGCAAGGGCGGCCATGCCGGTGCCGGCCCGCACAAGGCGATCGACAGCGTGCTGATCGGGTCACAGATCGTCAACGCGCTGCAGTCGATCGTCGCCCGCAACGTGGATCCGCTGAAGTCGGCGGTCATCTCGATCACGCAATTCCATTCGGGCACGGCCTTCAACATCATCCCCGAGACCGCCGAACTCGGCGGCACCGTGCGCACGCTCGATCCTGAGGTCCGCGATCTCGTCGAGCGCCGCATCACTGAGGTCGCCGACAGCGTGGCGCGGGCCTATGGCGGCTCGGCCGAGACCAAGTACACCCGCATGTATCCGGTGACGATGAACCACGCGCGCGAAGCGGGCGTTGCCGCCGGTGTCGCCCGCGATATCGTCGGCGCCGATCGCGTCAACGAGAAGTTCATTCCGATGATGGGCGCCGAGGACTTTTCGTTCATGCTGGAAGCGCGCCCTGGCGCGATGATCCTGGTGGGCATGGGCGACGGCAACGAGTGCCATCACCCGGCCTACGTCTTCAACGACAACATCCTCGGCCACGGCGCGTCGTTCTGGGTGCGCTTGATCGAGACGACGATGCCGGCGGGCTGAAATCGTACGTGGGTTAGCCGAAGGCGTAACCCACCAAATTTATCCGCGGGGACAGTAAAGTGGTGGGTTACGCTACGAGGCTGGGCAAGTATCCAATGCATCTTCAATGCTGTAGAAAATTATCCGTTGTTGTACGAGGAGGCAGTCAGGAAATTCCATCAAAGTCGCCTTGGGCCCACGCGATAAGAACGATGTTCTACGACGCGGCCGCCGCAATGAATACTTGCCTAGCCTCTACGCTAACCCATCCTCACTCACTCGCTAGTTGCACACCTCGTAGGACCCACCGGCGGCAGCGTTTGAGGCGGCCCTTCCGGGGATAAGCCCGTTGACGAGCCGACATCCTTTTTGCACCGGGCGACAGCCCGCCGAGCTGCAAAAGATCTGCCCACTCGCCTCCGGCTTGGACGGCGAAGATTCGGTCGCCTTTCGCTCTGCGTCGCGCCTCCTCGAATCCTCGCGCGTTGCGACGGGCTTCTTCTCCTGAATCTTCTCGCACTCGTTATCGTCACCGACGTGATAACCGGCGCGGCACGTGATCTTCGCGCATTGATCGCCGTCGGCCTTGAAGCCGAAATTGCATACGAGAGGGCAGACCCGTCCCGGCTTCGCTTTCAGCGCATCGAGTGCGTCGACGCTCGCGAGCTTCGCGTCGAACTGGGTGCCGGCATATTTGTTGAACAACGTCAACGAGCGCTGTGCGGCCGAATTCCATTCACCGTCCACAGCCGAGGCAAGACAACCGACGCGGCGCAATTCATTCTGCATGGATTTCGCCAGATCAGCTGCCGACAAATTGGATGTCGGCGCAGGCGCGAGGGCAGCCACTTTCTGGCTCCCGACCTCGGGCATCTGCCGATCGGCTGTCTGCTTGGCGGTCTGCTCGGCTGACGCCTTCTCCGCAGCTTGTCTGGCGGCGAGCTCGACCCTGGCCTTCTCCGCCGCCTGTTTCTCGGCCTGCGCTTTAGCCGCGGCGGCCTCGGCCACCTTGCGCTGCTGCTCGGCCGCCTCAGCCCTCGCCTGCTCGATCTGCTTCTGCTTCTCCGCCGCGATCCGCGCCTCTTCGGCGGCCTTGGCCGCCGCAGCCGCCTTGTCCTGCTCTGCCTTCTGGGCCCGTTCTGCAATGAGCTTTGTCTTTTCCTGCTCCGCCGCCTTCGCCTTCTGCTCGGCCGACGCGCGCGTCTCTTCGGCGCCGATCTTGTTCAACTGGCCCTTGGCCAGGTTGGCATAGAAGCCGTCGGGATATTGCGCCAGAAACGCTTCCCAACCGTCCCGCGTGCCGAGTTGGAGCGCGAGTTCGTAGTCTCGCCTGAGTTCCGATTGGGGATTTGCCTGCGGACCGGTTGCGACCGGCTTGGCAGGAACCAGCGGCACGTCATCGCCGCCAAGCGAGCCGTACACGAAGGGTTCCTGCTTGTTCGCGGTGCTCCTCAGCACATCATCGCGCACGAAGCCGAACGCCTTGCGCAGGTCCAGACCAGGCTTGGGCAGGTGGTCCGCAAGCGCCGTGGCAAACGGGCTGTTCTTCGCATCGCCGTCCGAAGCCGTCGAGCCGGCCTTGGCCGCGAACGCGATCATCGTGTTCGGGCTGGTCGGCTCGACCTTGGCAAGGCCGCGCCCGATTGCGCGCGAGGCCACTGTGCGCTTCATCGACTTGGCAAAGGGATTGTCGCGACAGGCATCGAGAATGACCAGCCGAAGCTGTTTGGCAGGCTCGATGCTCACCAGCACGCGATCAATCGGCAACGCCTCGTCGTAGACGTCGGTGTCGGTGTCGAGAGCGGCATCGATCGGGATCAGGTAGTTGGTGCCGTCCACCTCGAGGCCATGGCCGGCGTAGTAGATGATCGCGACATCGGCATCTCGCGTCCGCGCGCCGAACTCGCGCAGCGCCTTGCGCATTTCGGGCGCGTTCAAGTCCTGCCTGACGTCAACCGTGTCGAATCCCGCCTTCTTCAACATGCCGCCGATCAAGGCCGCGTCGCTCACCGGATTGGCAAGTTTTGGCGCGCTCTTGTAGGCGGAATTGCCGATGACGAGCGCCACCCGCTTGTCGGCGAGAGCCGGGCTGCAGCCGAGGCAGCTTGCAAGAATAACAAAAATAAGAGCGCTGAGCCCGATGGTGGAAGTCCGAATGTTATGCTTCGTCATCAGTTGCAGATTTCGGCTGGTATTTTATAGCTGGGATTGGAGGGATGACTAGTCGTCCCGAGCCGGCATCCCTTGGCGATCGGCCTGCACCCGGCGCCGTTACAGATCATCTGTCCGGAGGCCTGCGACTTCGGCGCCGTGGACTCCGCATCCTTGCGGTCCTGGTCGCGCTTCCTCGAATCATCGCGCGTTGCGACGGGCTTCTTCTCCTGAATCTTCTCGCACTCGTTATCGTCACCGACGCGGTAACCGGCCCGGCACGTGATCTTCGCGCATTGATCGCCGTCGGCCTTGAAGCCGAAATTGCATACGAGCGGGCAGACCCGTCCCGGCTTCGTTTTCAGCGCATCGAGTGCGTCGACGCTGGCGAGCTTCGCGTCGAGCTGGGTGCCGGCATATTTGTTGAACAGCGTCAGCGAGCGCTGCGATGCGGCGCTCCAGTCGCCGTCGGCGGCGGCAGACAGGCAGCCGACGCGGCGCAATTCGCTCTGCACGGATTTCGCCAGATCAGTTGCCGACAAATTGGATGTCGGCGCAGGCGCGAGGGCAGCCACTTTTTGGCTCCCGGCCTCGGGTATCTGCCGATCGGCTGCCTGCTTGGCGGTCTGCTCGACTGACGCCTTCTCCGCAGCTTGTCTCGCGGCAAGCTCGACCCTGGCCTTCTCCGCCGCCTGTTTCTCGGCCTGCGCTTTTGCGGCGGCGGCCTCGGCCACCTTGCGCTGCTGCTCGGCCGCCTCAGTCCTCGCCTGCTCGATCTGCTTCTGCTTCTCCGCCGCGATCCGCGCCTCTTCGGCGGCCTTGGCCGCCGCAGCCGCCTTGTCCTGCTCGGCCTTCTGGGCGCGTTCGGCAATAAGCCTTGCCTTCTGCTGCTCGGCCGCATTCGCCTTCTGCTCGGCCGACGCGCGCGTCTCTTCAGCGGCGATCTTGTTCAATTGGCCCTTGGCCAGGTTGGCGTAGAAGCCGTCGGGATATTGCGCCAGAAACGCTTCCCAGCCGTCGCGCGTCGCGAGCTGGAGCGCGAGCTCGTAATCCCTGCGAATGGCATCTTGCGGATTGGCCTGCGGCCCTGTCGCGGCTGGCTTTGCCGGCACCAGGGCCACGTCATCGCCGCCCAGCGAGCCGTAGACGAACGGCTCCTGCTTGTAGCCGGTGTTCTTCAGCACGTCGTCGCGCACGAAGCCGAAGGCCTTGCGCAGGTCGAGGCCGGGCTTCGGCAGATGTTCGACCAGCGCGGTCGCGAACGGACTGTTCCTGGCATCGCCATCGGACGCCGTCGATCCCGCCTTCGCCGCGAAGGCAATCATGGTGTTGGGGCTGGTCGGCTCGACCTTGGCGAGCCCGCGCCCGATCGCGCGCGAGGCCAACGTGCGCTTCATGGTCTTGGAAAACGGATTGTCGCGGCAGGCGTCCAGGATGATCAGGCGCAGCTGCTTGGCAGGCTCCACCGCGAACAGCGCGCGTTCCACCGGAATGGTCTCGTCGAGCACGTCGCCATCCGTCTCCAGCGTCGCGTCGGTCGGAATGAGATAGTTGGTGCCTTCGAGCTCGATGCCGTGGCCGGCGTAGTAGATGACCGCCACATCGGCGTCACGCGTCCTGCCGGCAAACTCGCGCAACATGCGCCGCATCTCACTGGCACTGAGATCCAGCCTGACGTCCACGGAATCGAAACCGGCCTTCTTGAACATGCCGCCGACCAGGGTGGCATCGTTCACCGGATTGCCGAGCTTGGGCGCGCTCTTGTAGGCGGAATTGCCGATCACGAGCGCGACCCGCCGATCGGCATGTGCCGGTCCGCAGGAAAAGCCAATGGCAAAAATCAACAAAACAAATAGCCGAAACGGAATCACTTGCGTCCCCCCGGATGCAATTCCACGAGACTATTCGGACCATCGCCCAATTGCCAATTCTTCCGATGTGATGTCTGTCACATAAGCGGCTTGGACGGCTTTATTTTCAGTGCGGCGAAGCGTCACCCCTCAGTCGAGATGAGCCCAAGGCCTGAGGCTCTTTAGTTAGGTTGCCTACATGTGCACCACTTCGTGCCGCATCACGAATGGCACAAGCAGCGTGTGCACCTCATCCGCTACCACCTCGCGTTGGTCCACCGGCAGGTTCGCAAGCGTCACGGTGGCAATCGAGCCGTGGCTGCCATGGGCGCCGATCTTGACCTTGCAATCGATGCGGCGCTCGGCGAGCGGCGCGGGTATCGCTGAGTTCGTCGTCATTGGGCCGCGGAGCGTAGACCCGCTGGCTCACCCGCCCTCATCAGGCGAGATGTGGTCTGATCTGACGCGAGAGGCAGGGTGAACTGGAAGACGGCACCCCGAGGCTCGTTTGCGCCGGCCCACATTTGCCCACCATGCGCCTCGATGATCGAGCGGCAGATGGCGAGGCCCATCCCCATGCCTGTGGGCTTGGTGGTGTAGAAGGCTTCGAACAGGCGCTCTACATTCTTATCCAGTCCCGGACCGGAATCCCGCAAAGTGACGTGCACGCCGTTCGATGCATCCCGACCGGTGCTGATCAGCAACTCGCGTCCCCCCTCGCCGACCGCGGCCATTGCCTCGACCGCGTTGACAATCAGGTTGAGCATCACTTGCTGAAGTTGAACCCGATCTGCCTGAACGGGCGGCAAGCCTTCGGCGAGTTGCGTTCGCACCGAGACGCCGTTCTTGAACGCTTCGCTACGGGTCAGAGCGATGACGTCAAGCACCGCCTGATTGATCTCCAGATTCTCCTTTTGCGGGGGAGCATTCCTGATGAGCGCCCGGATCCGACCGATGATATCGCCGGCTCGCATGCCGTCACTGGTGATCCAGTCGAACGACTGTCGAACCCGCTCCAGATTTGGCGGTTGAGCCTCCAGCCAATTCAACCCGGCCTCGGCGTTCGCCACTATCGCGGCGATCGGCTGGTTGACTTCATGGGCAATCGAAGCGGTTAGTTGCCCCATCGTGGTGACGCGATTTGCGTGCGCGAGTTCCATCAGGGCTTCACGGTAGCGCCGCTCGTGTTCGCGGGATTCGGCTTCCGCCCGCTTGAGAGCCGTCAGATCAAGGACAAAGCCGACGCCTTTATCCGCACCTTCTCCAAACATGGTCCCGCCGATCAGTACGGGCACACGGCTTCCGTCCTTCCGCACATACTCCTTCTCGAATGGTTGGGCCGTCCCGACCCGCTTCAATTCCGCCACGGTATGCAAGTCGCGGTCGCGCCATTCCGGCGGCGTGAGGTCGGTCCGATGCAGGCGCCCTGAGGTGAGATCTTCCCGGTCGTATCCCACGATGCGCAGGAATGCATCGTTGGCCTCGAGAATGCGCCCCTCGACTTCCCAGATGATGATGCCGATGATGTTGGCATCGAACAGGCGCCTGATCTTGATATCTCGTGCTGCAAGATCACTGTGGAGCTGGATGTTCTCCTCGGTCGCCTTTCTCCGCTGTTTCGCTTCGAGCCGCGCGAGCGCCAGCGCCGCTCCGGCCAGCGCGACGACGAGGACAACGGCGCCGGCGATCAGCCAGGTCCAGCGTTGCTCGAATGCTTCGGCGTGCGCCTCCCGGCCGGCGAGCCGAAAGCGCTCGTGATCCACCATCTGGTCGATTTGCGAGCGGATCTCGTCCATGCTGCGGATCATTGCCAGCGCGGCCAGCCCGGACGAGCCGGCCGTCTTCAGCAGCTCGTCGATCTCGCGCAGCGTTGCTGCAACGGTCAGTGCCAGATGTCCGGCCCGAAGGCCCTGCAACGGATCGTCCGCGACCAGCGTCTGCAGCGCCTGAGCCTCCCGCCGTACACTTTCGTCAGAGACGCCGTAGGCCTTGAGATAGGCGGGGTCGAGGGTCATGAGAAACCCGCGCCTTTCGGTCTCCAGTTCCGCGACGATCGCCCGCAGCCGATCGAGCGTTTCGAGTACCTGGCGGCTATGCTCGGTGAAGTGATGAGCTGCTTGCCGCTCCTGCCAATATTGCAGGCCGAGGAAGCTGGTCGCGGCAAACAGGGTCACAAGCACTGCGACCGCAAGGATCAGCGGACGAGCAAACCATCGCAAAGACAGGGCCGGAGCAGGGGCTGACATTTGCCTAGGGTCATGCTCGCGTGACCGGCGCGTCTTCTGGTGCCAAGGCCAGAGCATTGCTAGGATGATAGCATGGATAGGCCCGCATGGGTGAGCCGGGAACCTGACTAGGTTACATCGGCTTCGGACCCCGTAAGTCGTCTGGCGAGGGCCACGATGTCGCAGGGGGCGGCCCCGCTCACGTGTCGTGAATGACTGCCTTGGTGAAGGAGCATTAGCATGGCGCAGGGTGAAAACTCACTGAACCGTCAAATGCCGGCCAGCCGGCGCAGCTTCGTCAAGGGATTGGGCGCGGCGGGGGCGGTGCTGCCGGCCCTTAGCGTGCTGCCGCGGTGGAGTTTTGCCCAGGATGCCGCCGCGATCCACGCCAACGCCGCGATCGATTGGAAGCAATTTGCGGGACAGACGATCGCGCTTTCGGGCGCGATCCATCCGTGGTCGAATGCGATCACGCCGCTGTTGCCGGAGTTCACCATACTCACCGGCATCAAAGTCACCATCGATTTCCAACTGGAAACCACGTACCTCGGCGCGCTGCCGATCAGGCTCGCGCGCGGCAGCAGCACGCCCGACGTCTTCATGTTCACGACCTATGGCCAGGGCATCTCGAACGGATGGCTGGAGCCACTGAACGGCTATTATTCCAACAAGTCGCTGACCGACCCCGCCTGGTATGACGAGAGCGACCTGCTCAAGACGGCCCGAGCCTTCCCGGTGTGGTCGGACGGCGAACGGTACGCCTCCCCGATTACCTCCGAGGCAATGACCCTGTTCATCAACAGGGATGCGCTGGCAGCCAAGGACCAGCCGCTTCCCCAGACTTTCGAAGAGCTGCTTGTCACCGCCAAGGCGGTCAAGACCAACGGGATGTCGGGGATCGCCATGCGGGCTCAGGCCGGCGGCAATTCCTCTCCACCGGCCATGGGCTTCGTATTCTCCTACGGTGGGGCCATGGTCGAGCACAACAGGGTCGCTTTCGCGAGCCCGGAGGCGATCGCGGCCGTCGAGATGTACGGGCAGCTGCTCAGTCAGGCCGGGCCTGCCGGCGTCGGCAGCTATGAATGGTACAACGTGCTGGACGACTTCCTGCAGGGGCGGACGGCCATGGCAATCGACAGCAGCAACTTCGCTACCGACATCTCCAATCCAGCGAAAAGCCGTGTCGCCAAGCAGGCTGGGTTTGCCACCTTTCCGCATCTCGCCGGTCGCGGACCCGTCCCCTTCATGTCGCACTGGCAGGCGTGCATCAATTCCAAATCTCGAAACAAGCGGGCGGCTTTCCTGTTCCTGCTCTGGGCGACGAGCAAGGCGACCTCGCTGCGGACTGCTGCAGCGGGGCTGGCGACGACACGCGTGTCGGCCTGGTCGAGCGAGGGCTTCAAGAAGGCGTTCGGCTCGCAAGCCGCCGAGGCGGCGCTGACCAACTTGCAGAATGCCGATGTCGACCGTGCCAAGGCAATCCTTTTCCATCCGCAATCGAGACCGATCCTCGACGCCTTCATGATCGGCGTCAATGAAGTGGTCAACGGTGCGAAATCGGCGAAGGATGCGATGACGGGCGCAGCCGAAAGGGCCAATGCGGCGATCCGCGGGTAGCGGCGATGCGTTGTCCAATCGGAAGAGTTGGGGCCGCGCCGTGAGCGGCCCCATTGGGCTTATCCAGTTAGCCGAAAACCACCTCGTGCCGCATCACGAACGGCGCGAGCAGCGTGTGCACCTCACCGGCCACCACCTCGCGTTGGTCCGCTGGCAGGTTCGCAAGCGTCACGGTGGCAATCGAGCCGTGACTGCCATGGGCGCCGACCTTGACCTTGCAGTCGATGCCGCGCTCGGCGAGCGGTGTCAGCACCTTCGTGAAAACGCGCTGGGCGGCATCCCAGCGCAGCTGCGGCTTGAACACCTTGCCGACGCCGGTCACCGGCATCGGATCGATCGGAATGACCTGCACGGGAACGGCGGCACGCTCCGGCGTGCGCTCGCGCACCCACGCCTCCAGCTCGCCCGGCTCGACCTTGGCGCCCGGCTTCAACTGCACGTAACCGATAGGCAATTCGCCGGCATAGGCGTCGGGCTGGCCGACCACGGCAGCGAAGCCGACGGCGGGATGGCGAAACATGATCTCCTCGATCGGCGCCGGATCGATGTTGTGGCCGCCCCGGATCACGAGATCCTTGGCGCGGCCGGTGATCCAGAGATAGCCGTCGGCGTCAAGCCGGCCGAGATCGCCGGAATTGACCCAGACCTCGTCAACGAAGGCGCCCTCGTTGTGGGCGTCATTGAGATAGCCGCCGAACACGCCGGGCCCCGCCATGATCACGACACCGATTTCGTCAGGCGCGCAGGCGCGGATCAAGCGGCCATCGGCATCGAGCTGGACGATGCGGACCCGCGCGTAAGGCATCGGCAGGCCGACCGAGCCGAGCCGGATCGGCCGCGACGGATAGGCGAGCGTGTGGACGCTCGAGGTCTCGGTCATGCCGTAGACCTCGACCACCGGCAGCTTAAGCTTGTCCTGGATCGCGGAGCCGACGGCGACCGGGATCGCCGAGCCGCCGCCGGCGGCATATTTCAGGCTGGAGATGTCGGCATTGCCCGGCGGTACCGCCAGCGCTGCGGCGAGCACGGTCGGCACGCTCGACAACGCCTCCGGCTTGAAGCGCTCGACCAGCCCCCAGATGTTCTTTACAGAGTTCGGATTGCGCCAGCCGCTCGGCGACAGCACGACCAGCGAGCCGCCGCTCGACAACGTCGTCAGCACCTGGGTCAGCGATCCCCCGACGTGAAACAGCGGCATGCCGAACAGCATGTTCGCGCCGGGCTTGGACTTCAGCAGCAGGTTGAGCGCCCAAGCCTGATAGACTTGGTTGGCATGGCTGTGCCGCACCAGCTTTGGCGTGCCGGTGGTGCCGCCGGTGTGGAAATAGGCGGCGATGTCGCTGCCAAGAATCTTGCGGCCGCTGACGAGCCGGTCGGACGGCTGCTGCTTGATCAAGTCGCTGAAGGCAAAGATTCCCTTCGCCGGATCGCCACCGCCGAACACCTGCACGATCGCCTTGAGGTGCTTGAGCTGCGGGCGGATCTGCTCGACCTTCTGCCAGATGTCGGTCCCCGGCATCGGCCCGAGCGCCACCAGGATTTTGGTATTTGCAGCTTCCAAAATCTCCGCGATCTGGTGCGGCTCCAGCAACGGATTGACGGGATTGGCGATGCCGGCGGCCTCTGCGCCGAAAAGGGTCACAAAGGCATCGGGCACCAGCGGCAGCATGAAGCTGATGACATCGTCCTTTTCCGCGCCAAGCGCGTGAAACATGTTGGCGGCCTGCGTGACCCGCGCGATGAAGTCGCGGTACGTCACCACGACGGGCGTGTCGGCCGGATCGGCGTTTTGCAGGAATTGGATCGCGGCCCCGTCGGGATTGCGCGCCGCACCGAGCCTGATGGCGTCATAGGTGCTCTCGGCTGCGACGCGCTCGGCGTACGGGACCCGCTCGAAGGCCCGGACTTCCCCGTCCGTCGCCAGGTCCGGGTAGTCGTTACCGATGAGCCGATCGAGCGCGTGGATGCCCGCCATGGAATTCCGTCCTCCCTCATGTTCATTTCCGCGCCCCTTTGTCTTTGACATTTTGGTTCGGGCGAGGCCCTGACCGATTGCCGGTCGAGCGCGGACAGAATGATGGATGATTGGGCGTTCGTCCATCGCCGGATGCGATCGGCCATTTGCGTTAAGACGCCGTGGGCGAGACGGACTCATGGACGACCTGGCGTCCAGCCCACCGCGTTGAAATCGGCTGGCGCGGGCATCACCTCGGGCTCCGCCGTCGCCTTGCGCAGGATTGCATCCGCACGGTTTGAATCCGTGGTCTCGACCGGTGCACTTGACTTGCTGACTGCGAGTATTCCCGTCAACTCCGGCGGCACGGACATCACGTATTGGTCCGCCGCATCGATCAGCCGGAGCACCTCATCGCGAATGAAGGTCGCTGACCATTCGGAAGGCAACCCCCTCACCGCTGCGAATTCCTCGGCCGGGATCGACAGCGCATGACGACGGATCTCGTCGATCGTTCGACGCGGGGAGAAATTGGGCGGCTTGCCGGCCGCGGCAAGGACAAGCGGCCCCAACGGACAATAGTCCCGACCAATAGCGACGAGATCGGCAATGTCCCGCGCCTTCGAGCGGCCGGCGGCGGCAAGTACCTTGTTGATGGCAAGGTCCGCCTGATGGAGCCGCGCGCCCCATTGCTCGTCCCTCACCAGCGGAAAGAACCGAAGCCTCGTCTCCGCGAACCACTGGATAATCGTCGATTCGGAATCGTGCGAGACAGTTGCATCGACGCAGCCATAGATGATGAAGTCCCGATGCGTCTTGAAGCCGGCGGCATCGAGAACGGCCAGATCGGCCTTTGCGCTCTCGGTCACCTCTTCGTCTGTATCGTGGAAGATGTCGATGTCGTCGGATCGTCTCTGCCAATCCTTGTTCAGCATCAAGCCGCCGGCGAGGTAGCTGCTCTCGGAGCGGTTTTTCGCCAGGAGGCGAAGGATGTCGCTCTGCAACTTGCTAAGAGCCATCTCAGTTCTCCTGCTCGTTGACGCGATCCAGCATCTTCCTGCCCATGGCAAAGGCCCGGGCGTCGCCACGATCGATCATGGCGCGCGCGGCAACCGCGGCACGTGACCGGACATCAGGCAGCCGATCGAGATCGACGTTGTCGAGAATGCGCGGTCCGTAGAGGCGAAGCGCATTGTCGAGAAGTGACTGGAGTTCCTTGATCCAGCGATGTTCCGCTCGCATGCGTGAGGCGATCGCCAGCACCTCGTCGCGGGCGCTCGGCGGAATGAGGACTTCGACCCGCACCAAATCTGCGGCGCCGCCCTCGTTTCGGTATTTCCGGACACGTTTGTTTGCTGGGACCACGACAGCCTGCTCCTTCAGCAAATCTATCATGCGTATCCCGGTTACGCAAATTTGTATCCCGGTTACGCGACCAAGAAACTGATGCAATTAGAGTTTCTTCCGAAATCATTGGATGGGATGAATCTCTTGACGCGACGCGCGGACCAAGGATTGGCAGCGGCCTCGCCGAAAGCCGCCGTGCCGCGACACGCGAGGACACCATGACCAAGCCGCTGCGAGAGCGAACCAGACGGCTGATTAGTGCACTTTCGATCGCAGCGGCGATCGCGCTGCCCTGCGCCGCAGCCGCCGAGGACACGCAGCTCGACAAGATGCGCGCGAAGGTCTCGGCCTTCGTCGGCAACATGATGGAGAAGCTGGGCGGCTCCCGCATCATCTACAAAGTCGATACCGACTCCTTGCGCGAGACCATCGTCACCGACCTGCGCGACGACGCCTACAAGAACCTCCGTGAGAGCCGCATTGCCTTCTCCGGCCTTGCGATCCGCGACGGCGGCGTCGAGGTGCGGATCGCGGATGCCAAGGGTCGGGAGCAACTCGTGCGTAAGCTCGCGTCAGCCGCGGAGGCATTGCCCAAGCATGCGCTCTCCGTGGCCGACGGCAGCGACGGACTGACCAGGCTCACGCCCACTGATGCCGCACTCGCCGCCAGCATGCACGATCTCGTCGAAGACTCCATCACCATGATCGAGCAGCGCCTGAAGGACAGCGGCATCAAGCTCGCCAGCGTCCAGCCGGACGGGCCGGACCGCATCCGCATCTTCCTGCCGGGCGTGATGGAGCCCGAACGCGTGACCGCGATCTTTGCCAAAAAGGTCAGAGTCAGCTTCCGCATGGTCGATCTCTCGATGCCGGCGGAGCAAGCGCAGCTCGGCACGCCTCCCGCGGGCTCTGAGGTCCTGTTCGGCTTCAAGGACGAGCGCCCCTATCTGGTCGCGAAGGACAGCGCGCTCGAGGGCGACGACATCAGTTATGCCGGTCCGGGCTTTGCGAGCGGCACGCAGGATCCGATCGCCTCGTTCCGTTTCAACGGGCGCGGCACGCGGCGTTTCGCGCACATCACGGCAGAGAATATCGGAAAACCCTTTGCCATCGTGCTCGACGACAAGGTGATCTCCGCCCCCGTGATCCGCGAGCCCATTACCGGCGGCTCGGGCCAGATCTCCGGCAATTTCACCCTGGAGGAGGCCAATAGCGTCGCCATGATGCTGCGCGCCGGCGCGCTGCCGGGGCACCTTGCCCTCGTCGAGCAGCAGCTGGTCCAGCCCGCCGCCAAGCCGTAAGGCCGGCGAGCTCCGCCTCTCCTGTCGCACCAGCGACCCCGACAAAGCCAGTCTTCCTTCGTCCATCCGGGGTGTCGAAATCGCACGAAGCCGGCCCGGGCGCGTCGGGCGGCCAATTGCCGAATCCACCGTTCGGGATAGAATTGCCGGACCGCCGGAAATTCTGGTCAAACGCTCGTCATCCGATCTCGATTATCCCTCTTCGGGACAGCGATGAAGACCGGCGGTCTTACGCAGGGGACAATATGATGCCTTCCGGCAGCGCAGACATTTCGTCGATCCTCGACCGCATTCTCAATGGGGCGGCGGACAATCTCAGGATCGCGAAGATTTTGGTCCAGATGGGCCTCGATCCCGACAACATCACCTATGACGCGCTGTTCAACCGGGTGCTGGAGATCGTGGTCCAGAACATCACGCTGGCCAATCTGTTCGCCGCGGTCGGCGCCGGCTTCTTCGTGGCCACCCTGCTGATGCGGACGATGGTGCCGCTGCGCGTGGCCAACATGATCGGCTGTGCGCTCTTCGCCGTTTTCGGCGCGCTATCCGCGAATGTCTCGACGTTCCTGCTGTATCTTCTATTGCTACCGATCAACGCCTTGCGCCTGCGGCAGATGCTCAAGCTCGTCAAGAAGGCGCGCCATGCAGCCGAAGGCGACATGTCGATCGAGTGGCTCAAGCCGTTCATGACCGAGCGCAAATATCGCCGCGGCGACACGCTCTTCAAGCTGCGCGATCCGGCGAACGAAATGTTTCTCACGGTCACCGGCAAGTTCCTCGTCAAGGAAATCAACATCGAGATTCTGCCTGGAGCTCTCATGGGGGAGCTCGGCTTCCTCACGCCGGACAACCGGCGCACCGGAACGGTCGAATGCATCGAAGACGGTCAGGTATTGACGATCACCTATGACCGGTTGCTCGAGATCTACTTTCAGGATCCGCAATTCGGCTACTATTTCCTCGTCCTCACCAGCCAGCGTCTGCTGCAGAATATCCAGCGTTTGCAGGACCAGATCGCAGCCGAGCGGGCTGCCACCACAAACCGGATCGCATGATCGGCTCCGCGGATCCGTCGCTGCCGCTCAGCTCAACAGCAGCGCCATGCCGGGATCGCCTTTCTCCATCGCGCGCCGGTACGCCGAGCGGGCGCCAAACCGGCCGAGATACTTGATCAATTTCAGACAACGCGAAAGATCATAGGGCTGGAAGTCAGCCGTGCCACCCTGGCCTCCAGGAGATCAAAGGCGCGGTCGGCGCGCGCCTTGGTCGGCCTGGAGCGCGCTTGCAGTCAGAGGACCAGGCTACGCAAGGCCGAGATCATCTTGTCCGACGCATAGGGCTTGTTGAAGAAACGACTCCGCTCCGGAAGCTCGGCATGCTCGAGCAGCATGTGCCCGGAGACGACGACCAGTTGGATCGGAGGCCAGCGATTCCGCACCACCCCGGCCAGACGCAGACCGTCCATTGAGCCGGGCATATCGACGTCGGTCAGCACGATCCGGATATCGTCGCGGCTTTCCAGTACGACGATCGCCTCGTCGGCGTTCTGTGCAAAGACGGGCGTCAGCCCGGCGTCCTCGACGAGATCGCCAGCGATCATCCGCTGAAGCGGATCGTCCTCGACGACCAGTACGACCGGTTTCTTGAACTCTTCGACCAGAACCACGCTCAAGCCTGCAACGATGTCAGAGGAAGGCGCATCTCGGCCTTGAGACCTTGGGGTGCCCACGGAAATTTTCGTCCCGCAATCTGCCATCTCCCCGCGGCTGCTGCCAACCTGGGATCGTGCATTTGGTGAATGGCGCCTACCCCGGCACCGCTCTCGTGCCGGGCGCCAAGAGGATAGCCACTCTTGAGTGAACCGGGCGAAAGCCCTACCCCGCCTCGTCCGTCACCATCCGCGCCACGACGCGGTCGCGGCGGATGAAGTGGTGCGAGAGGGCCGCGATCACATGAACCGCGATCAGCGCAAGCAGCACATAGGCAAAGAGGATGTGGCGGTCCTCATAGGCGCCAGCCGCCTCGCGATCGGGAGAGGTGAATTGCGGCACGTGAAACAGGCCGAAGAAATCCGAATAGTCCGGCGCGTGTGCACCGGAATGCGCCCAGCCCAGCATGATCACCAGGATGACGGCCAGATAGAGCGCGCCATGGCTGATATGGGCCGCGATCTTCCGCCAGCGCGAGGTCTCGGCCGGCATGGCGGGCGTTGGGTTGATAACGCGCCATGCCAGGCGCAGCACCGTGAACAACAGGATCAGATAGCCGATATCGGCGTGGATCGAGCGGTAGAAGAAGCGGTCGGGGCGCGCCGGGATGTGGTTCATCCACCAGCCGAAGCCGATCGTGCCGATGATGGCGAGCGCCAAAATCCAGTGTAGCCACCGGGCGGCGCTGCCCCAGCCGGTATTCGTGTTTCTGATCATGTCGGCGACCCCGGAATTTTGCGGAGCCGTCTGCACCGCAGCACCAGTGCTGATAGCGGGACATTGCGGCAAGTATGAAATGGAATCGTTCCAAGTCGGACTTTGGAAGGCCCGGCCGCAAAACCGCCCCAAAAACCGAATGGTAACCATGACGGGCTAAGGTGATTACGTGACCAATTCCCCGACGATCCTGGTGTTCGATTCCGGCCTTGGCGGGCTCACGGTGCTGCGTGAGGTCGTGGCCGCGCGGCCGGACGCGCATTACGTCTACGTCGCCGACGACGCCTTCTTCCCCTATGGCCACCACACCGAGGACGAGATCATCGCCCGCGTGGTGCCGCTGATGGGCGAACTGCTCGAAACGCACGACCCCGACCTCGTCGTCATCGCCTGCAACACCGCCTCGACTCTGGTGATGTCGCACCTGCGCGCCGCCTATTCCGTGCCCTTCGTCGGCACGGTGCCGGCGATCAAGCCGGCCTGCGCGCAGTCGAAGAGCCGCCGCGTCTCGGTGCTCGGCACCAAAGGCACGGTCAAGCGCGAATACACCCGCGCATTGATCCGCGACTTCGCCCAGGGCTGCGAGGTGACCCTTGTCGGCTCGCCCGAGCTCGCATCGCTTGCCGAAGCCGCACTCGGCGGCGATACGATCAGCGACGGCGACATTCTCGCCGAGCTCGCCCCCTGCTTCGTCGGCGATCCCCAAGACGCGGGCGCGCGCACCGACACTGTCGTGCTCGCCTGCACGCACTATCCGCTGCTGCTCGACCGGCTGAAGCGGCTGGCGCCCTGGCCGGTCGACTGGATCGATCCGGCGCCCGCGATCGCCCGCCGCGTCTCGGATCTGCTCGGCTCGGGCTCGGGGGGCGTCGCGCAGTCCGGCGCCGAGATGATCTTCACCTCGAACCGTGTGCATGGCCTTGGGCCTGCACTGACGCCGTTCTTCGGCGGCCGCGTGCTAGCCTGACTTTGCGCGCCGACGGCGCGCTGCTAGGCTCCGCCGTCGTCATCTCTCCGCAGGTTTTTCCATGTCGGTCCCGACTACGCCGCTCAACCGCCTCCGCCAATTGTGGCGCGAGGGCCGCCCCGCCTTCGGCGCGATCGCGACGATCCCAAGCGTGCAGACAGTGCAGATCATGGCGCGGTCGCTTGACTGGATCATTGTCGATCTCGAGCATGGGCCGATCGGACTTTCGGAAGCGCATGCGATGATCGCGGCGACGACGGGGACGCCATGCACACCGCTGGTGCGGATCGCGGCCAACGAGCCGTGGCTTGCGAAGGCGCCGATGGACATCGGCGCCTTCGGCATCAATTTTCCGATGATCACCACGCCCGCCGAAGCCGAGAAGGCGGTGCGCAGCGTGCGCTATCCGCCGCGCGGCGATCGTCTCTGGGGCCCGTTCCATGCGCCGTTCCGCTGGGGCCAGTCGATGCCGGACTATATGGCGAGCGCCGACGACGAGATGATCTGCATGATCACCATCGAGCATGTCGATGCCGTCAACCGCATCGACGAGATCATGGCCACGCCCGGCATCGACGTCGCGGTGATCGGCCCCGGCGATCTCGCCACCTCCATCAACAAGCGCGGGCAGATGGACGATCCGGAGCTGTTGGAGCTGATCGCGCGAGCCGAGGCCGGCATCCTCAAAAGCGGCGTGCCGATCGGCGGCGTGGCCCGCACCGCCGAGCAGGCCAACCAATTGGTCGACCGCGGCTACCGCGCGATCGCGCTCGGCTTCGACTGGTCGCTGTTCCAGCGCGGCATCATGGCGGCGTTCGAAGGGATCAAGCGCTGAGTGGTTGAGGGCGGTCTTGCCGGGAACGGCGGCGCTGCTAGCTAGGGTCGGCCGTTCCAGGGAGGAAAAACCATGCTCAAAAAGACTTTGTTCGCTCTGTCCTTTGCCAGCCTTGCCTTCGCCAGCCTCGCCTTTGCGGCCTTCGCCCAGCAGCCCGGCATCAAGCGCACCCCGCTCCAGAAGATCGAATTTCCGGAAGGGTATACGACGGTGACCACGATCGCCGAGCTGCCGCCGGGCGGCGCCGCCGGCCGCCACACCCATCCCGGGGTCGAAACGGGCTATGTCATGGAGGGGGAGATCGACCTCCTCGTCGAGGGCCAGCCGGACAAGCACCTGAAAGTGGGCGATTCCTACGTGATCCCGGCCGGCGTCGTGCATGACGCCAAGACACATGGCGATAAGCCATTGAAAATCATCGGTATTTATATTTTCGACAAGACCAAGCCGCTGGCGACGCCGGCGCCTTGATGATGCGGCGAACCAACCGGCCCCAAGCCGGTTGGTTCATGCTACAGCGGGCGGCAAGCGGGGGCCCCTCGCTGCACATATTTCAGTTCCTCGGGAACCAAAGAACGATGCGCGGCCAACCAAAGACCATTTCGCTGCCGCGCCGATTGATTATCGACCTCATGCGCGCCTCCATGGGCGTGCCCTTCGTCTCGCTGTCCCGACCACTTCAGATCCGCCCGCTGCTCGAGGCCCGCGCCGCGGCTGCCGCACCGGCTGGCTGGGCCGCGATGTTTGTGAAAGCCTTCGCCCTGGTTGCCAAGGACGAGCCGATCCTGCGCACGGTTTATGCCAAATGGCCATGGCCGATGCTCTACGAGCTGCCGAAGAGCGTGGCGCTGGTGGCGATCGCCCGGGTCGAGGACGGCGAGGAGTGCGTCCTGCCGCAGCGAATCGCCGCCCCGGAGGCCCTCTCGCTGGCTGAGGTCGATGCCCAGATCCGGCTTGGCAAGACCGCACCGATCCAGGACGTGCCGATGTTCCGCAAGATCATGCGGGCGACCCGCCTGCCGCTGCCGCTGCGACGCCTGTCCTGGGCGATGGGGCTGAATTTCGGCCGGCAGCGGGGCAACTGGTTCGGCAGCTTCTCGGTGACCTCGGTGGCCGCCTATGGCGGTGGCGAGCTCCATGCGATCGCGCCGGGCCCCTTCATCGTCAGCTATGGGGTGGTCGAGGCGGACCAAACCATCCATGTCGTGATCCGCTGGGACCATCGGGTGACCGACGCCGCCCCGATCGCCCGGGTCCTGACCCGGCTGGAACAGGTGCTGAACACTGAAATCGCTGGCGAATTGCGGGCGGCCGGGCCGAAACCGATCCGGGCCGTAAGGACGTGACCGCGAAGCGGTCATCCCGGGGCTGCGCACCGCCCCGGAATGACGGTTAGAGAATTGACAGAACACCCCAAACTCCCCTAAAAGCCGCCTGCTCGCGGGCCGATTTCGGCCCGCGAAGCGTTTCGCGACCCGTGGTCCTGTCCCTTCCAGCTTTGGGGATCGGACCTGTCGGTGCCGGGCTTGCCCGTCACACAGGAGGGCGCGTTTCCTCAAACCCTGAACCTAAAGAGGACGCGATGACTAAGCGCAGTGAGGCGAAGTACAAGATCGATCGCCGTATGGGCCAGAACATCTGGGGCCGCCCGAAGAGCCCCGTCAACCGCCGCGAGTACGGCCCCGGCCAGCACGGCCAGCGCCGCAAGGGCAAGCTCTCCGACTTCGGCGTGCAGCTCCGTGCCAAGCAGAAGCTGAAGGGCTACTACGCCAACATCAGCGAGCGGCAGTTCCACGGCATTTATGTCGAGGCCAGCCGCCTCAAGGGCGACACCGGCGAGAACCTGATCGGCCTGCTCGAGCGCCGCCTCGACGCGGTCGTGTACCGCGCCAAGTTCGTCTCCACGATCTTCGCCGCGCGCCAGTTCATCAACCACGGCCACATCAAGGTGAATGGCCGCAAGGTCAACATCTCGAGCTACCAGCTCAAGCTCGGCGACGTGATCGAGGTCAAGGAAGCCTCCAAGCAGCTCGCTCACGTGCTGGAAGCCAGCCAGCTCCCCGAGCGCGACACTCCTGACTATCTCGAAGTCGACCACGGCAAGATGACCGCCAAATACATCCGCATCCCCGGCCTCTCCGACGTGCCGTTCCCGGTGCAGATGGAGCCGCATCTGGTCGTCGAATTCTATTCGCGCTAAGATCTGATTATCGAAAGGCCCCGGTTCGCCGGGGCCTTTTTGCTTAAGAGCCACGTCAGTGGCCATCCCGCCGTTAGGAGGCGTCGCATGCTCTACACCCCTCCCCCGACCGATCCCAAGGCGCCGCCGGTGCGCATCAACCTGCTCTCGGACACGCAGACGCGGCCGACGGCTGCAATGCGCGAGGCGATGGCGCGGGCGGAGGTCGGCGACGAGCAGGTCGGCGACGATCCGACCGTGAACGCGCTGTGCGAACGCGTCGCCGAGCTGCTCGGCAAGGATGCCGCGGTGTACATGCCGTCCGGCACGATGTGCAATGTCACCGCGACGCTGGTGCATTGCCGTCCCGGCGACGAGATCCTCGCGCACGAGAGCGCGCACATCATCGCGCGCGAAGGCGGCGCGCATGCCGCGATCGGCGGCTTCCAGGTCACGCAGCTGAAGGGCGCCGACGGCCAGTTCACGCCGGAGACGTTCCGCAAGGCGCTGCATCCGCGGACCCGCTATCAGCCGCCGCAGACGGTCGTCAGCGTCGAGCAGACCGCCAATATCGGCGGTGGCACGATCTGGAAGAAAGCCGCGCTCGACGAGATCGTGGCGATCGCGAAGCAACACGGCCTCGTCACCCACATGGACGGCGCGCGCCTGCTGAACGCCACCGTGGCGAGCGGAATCTCCCCGCGCGACATGACAGCGGGGTGGGATTCGGCCTGGATCGACTTCTCGAAGGGGCTGGGTGCGCCGATCGGCGGCGTGCTCGCCGGCTCGCGCGCGTTCATCGATGCGGTCTGGCAGTGGAAGCAGCGCCTCGGCGGCTCGATGCGGCAGGCCGGAATCTGCGCGGCCGCCTGCATCTACGCGCTCGACCATCACGTTGAGCGGCTTGCCGACGACCACGCCAATGCGCGGGCGCTCGCCCGCGGATTGTCGCAGATCGCCGGTGTCGAGGTGCAGGAGCCTGAGACCAACCTGGTATTCTTCAAGCCTGACGGCGCCGGCATCGCCGGCGACAAGATGGTCGCGGCACTCCGCCAGCGCGGCGTCACGCTTGCGATGATGGACGGCCGCATCCGCGCCTGCACGCATCTCGACGTCACGGCGGGCCAGATCGAAGAGACCATCGGCTATATCCGCGAGATCGTGCGCGGGGCATAACCCTCCGTAGCCTGGCGACACGACCGCGATCAGCGCCCCATCGCCTGATAGATCAGCGTCTTCAGCGCCAGTTGAATCCGGCCGCGCTGCGTCGGGGTCTGCACCATGAGGATCCCGAACAGATCGTCTTCGGGATCGATGAAGAAGAAGGTGCCGCCCACGCCGTCCCAGCGATACTCGCCGAGCGGCCACGAGGTGGCCGGCGGCACCGAGGTACGCACCGCGAAGCCGAGACCGAAGCCCGAGGTCCCGCCGGGATAATAGTTCTGATCGCGCGCGATTCTGGTCTCAGGCCCGATATGATCTGAGGCCATCAGCGCGATGGTCTCGGGCTTGAGATAGCGCCGGCCTTCATAGGTGCCGCCATTGAGCAGCATCTGCGCGAACCGGGCGTAATCGCCCACCGTGCCGACCATGCCGCCGCCGCCCGATTCCCAGTTCCGCGGCTGCCGAACATCGCGAACCTGCGTCGTCGGATTGATGTTGCGATCCTGTGGCATCGGCTCGGCAATCCGAGGAAATTTGGCGGGGTCGGCGACATAGAACGCGGTCTCGGTCATGCCGAGCGGATCGAGCAGCCGCTCCTTCTCGAACTTCAGCAGCGTCTTACCGGAGATCACCTCGACGACACGGCCGAGCACGTCGGTGGAATAGCCGTAGTCCCACACTGTGCCCGGCTGCTCGACCAGCGGCAGCGTGGCGATCTTCGCGGCGAATTCGGCATTGCTGAGTTCGAAGTTGAAGAGATTGGCGTCTGCATAGAGCTCGCGCACCATGCCGCCGCCGTAATAGCCATAAGGCAGCCCGGAAGTGTGACGCAGCAGATCCTTGATCGTGACCGGACGATCGAGCGGCTCCAGCGCCAGCGCGACCTTGCCGTCCTCGGCCTTCTTCTCGACGCCGACCTTCATGCCGGCAAAGGCCGGAATGTATTTCGAGACGGGATCGTCGAGCGCGAGCTTGCCCTCCTCGACCAGCATCATTGCCATGACGGAGGTGATCGGCTTCGACATCGAATAGAGCCGGAAGATCGTGTCCGCGCTCATCGAAATCTCGGTCGCGACGTCGCGGACGCCGAAATTCTCGCAATAGACCGGCTTGCCGTGCTGCTGGAGCAGCAGGATCGCGCCCGGAAACGTGCCGGCCGCGACCTCGCTCCTGATGTAGTCGGAGACTTTTGCCAGCCCTCCAGGCGAGAAATTGTGGGCGACACGCCGCTCGGAACCCGCCTTCGCACCGAATGTACCGAACAGGAGGACGAGCGCCGCGATCAGCGCGCGGCGCCCGCACATGTCACTTTTCCATGGCTTCATAGACCAACTGCTTCAATGTCCGCTGCACGCGCTGGCGCTCGGTCGGGGTCTGTTCCAGCAGCACGAAGAACATGTCCTGCTTGGGGTCGATCACGAAATAGCAGCCGGAGGCGCCGTCCCATTTCAATTCGCCGAGATCGCCGGGCGGCGGCGGCTTGGCATTGCCGGGATCGGTGCGGACCGCTAGTCCCAGGCCGAAGCCGAAGCCATCGCCGGGAAAGTAGAAGTAATCGCGATCGACGCCGGAGCTCGGGCCGACCTGATCGGTCACCATCAGCTTGAACGTCTCGGGCTTGAGAATCGTCTTGCCGTCGAGGCTGCCGCCGTTGAGCAGCATCTGCGCAAAGCGCGCATAGTCCGCCATGGTCGAGACCATGCCGCCGCTGGCGGACTGCCACTTCTTGACGACGGTCGGATCGTTGATCCGGCCGACCCGGAAATCGCTGTCGTTCGGCACCGGTTGCGCCAGGAGCTTCTGCTTCTCAGGATCAGTGACGAAGAAGCCGGTGTCGACCATGCCGAGTGGAACGAGCAGCTTCTCCCGCTCGATCTCGAGCAGTGGCTTGCCGGCCGCGATCTCCATGACGCGCGCCAGGATGTCGGTTGAATGGCCGTATTGCCAGAGCGCACCCGGCTGGTTGTGCAGCGGCAGCTTGGCGATGCGCTCGGCTAACTCGGCGAGATCGAAATCGCCGGCGTAGAGATTGGCCTCGCGATAGGCCTTGCGGACGAGGCTGTCGCCATAGAAGCCATAGGTGACGCCGGAGGTGTGGCGCATCAGGTCAAGCACCGTCATCGGCTTGTTCGGCGGCACCAGCTCGAGCGACTTGGTGCCGTCATCAGCCTTCTTCTCGACGCCGACTTTCAGATTGGCAAACGACGGAATGTATTTCGAGACGGGATCGTCGAGCTTGATCCTGCCGTCCTCGATCAATTGCATCGCGACCACCGAGGTGAGCGCCTTGGTCATCGAGAACAAACGGAAGATCGTCTTGTCCGTGATCGGCGCCTTGCTCGCCACGTCCTGAACGCCGAAGGCTTCGTGGTAGACCGGCTTGCCATGCTGCTGGATCAGCACGGTTGCGCCGGCGATCTTGCCGGTCGCGACCTCGTTCTTGAAGAACTCGCTGACCTTGGCGAGCTTGTCCGGGTTGAAATGCACGCCCGCCGGGATTTCGTAAGTCCCCTCCGCCCGCGCCAGTGATATCGCACTGATCGACACGAGTGCACCGCAGACGAACGCGCGCAGTCCAAAATGTAAAATCATATCCCCTCCCCGGAAAATGGCCCGGCGGAGTGTACTGACCGCGTCAATCGGCACAAGCGCCGCCGTTCCGCACAAGTGCCTCCACATGAAGGTTGGCGCTCGGCTCCGAGAAGCAGCAGAACACGACGCGGGTGACAGATGGCGCCGCTGGCAGCGTTTCGATTGTTGTGCGGACGGCAATATCGGCAGCCCGGTCGGCGGGGAAGCGATAGATGCCGGTCGAAATCGCGGGGAATGCCACCGAGGTCAACTCGTGCTTCCGGCACAGCTCGATCGCGCGGCGATAGCAGGAGGCGAGCAGATCGTCCTCGCCGAGCGTGCCGCCATTCCAGACCGGCCCGACGGTATGGATCACATGCCCCGCCTTGAGCCGATAGCCTTTGGTGATCTTGGCGTCGCCGGTCTTGCAGCCCTGGAGTATGCGGCATTCGGCGACCAGTTCGGGCCCAGCCGCCCGATGGATGGCGCCGTCCACGCCGCCCCCGCCAAGGAGCGAGGTATTGGCGGCGTTGACGATGGCGTCAACGCTCAGTGTGGTGATGTCGGCAACAATGACGTCGAGCTGGGCGCCGCCGATCCGGCGCGTCAGCGTGGTCAAGCGTCAGGCCGCGACCGCGACGCCCTTCTCGGACAAGAGCTGCTGCAATTCGCCGGCCTGGAACATCTCGCGGATGATGTCGCAACCGCCGACGAACTCGCCCTTCACATAGAGCTGCGGGATCGTCGGCCAGTTGGAGAAGGTCTTGATACCGTTGCGCAGTTCTGCGGATTCGAGAACGTTGAGGCCCTTATAGCCGACGCCGAGATGGTCGAGGATCTGGACGACCTGGCCGGAGAAACCGCACTGCGGAAATTGCGGCGTGCCCTTCATGAACAGAACCACGTCGTTCGACTTCACTTCGTTGCCGATGAATTCCTCGATGCTCATATCCGTGTCCTTCTGGGGCAGAGCCCTCAACAATTGCTTCGGGCCGGCTCAGCCGATCTAACCCGATACTTGCCTATATATGTAGCCCAAACCGTTGTGCATCCAAAGTAAAATGGCGGCGACGAGACCCGGGAGGTCGGCCTGAAGCCGGGCCGGCGGCATGGGCTGATGACGCCAATATCATCTCCGGGGAGGACTTTCATACCGTAGCGGAGCCCCTATCTAGGACGAACCCTGGTTTTGGAACCGGTCAACGCCAACAACGTTCTCTTGTCCTGTCTGGAGAAAAACGTGACGAAACAAGCCTCCGCTACGGCCGCCTCCCCGCTTTCGTCACACTTCTCCGATCCGGGCGGCCTCGCCCAGGCGCTGGAGGACGCGTTTCTCACCGTCCGCAACGAGACCGAGCGCCGGGCTGCGCCGCTGTCGCCCGAAGACCAGCAGATCCAGTCCATGCCGGATGCGAGCCCAGCGAAATGGCACCGCGCCCACACCACCTGGTTTTGGGAGCAATTCGTGCTCGGTGAGCACTGTCCGGACTACCGACCCTTCCACCCGCACTTCGCGTTCCTGTTCAATTCATATTACGTCAGCGCCGGCCCCCGTCACGCCCGGAATCGCCGCGGCGACATCACCCGGCCAAGCGCCGATCAAGTGGGCGCCTATCGCAAGCATGTGGATGCGGCCGTGGTAAAACTCTTCCGCGAGGCCGGGACGGACAAGCTTCGGGCCATCGCGCCGCTGGTCGAGGTCGGGCTCAACCACGAGCAGCAGCACCAGGAATTGATGTTCACCGACATCCTGCACGCCTTCGCGCAGAGCCCGATCCCGCCGGCCTACGATCCGGACTGGCGCTTCCCGGCCTCGACGCGCAGCGGCGAGGACTGGCTGACGCTAAACGAAGGCATCCATACCGTCGGCCATGTCGACGACAGCTTCCATTTCGACAACGAGAAGCCGGCGCATCGTGCGCTCGTCGGCCCGGTCAGCATCGCACGCAATCTCGTCACCAATGGCGAATGGCTCGCCTTCATGCGCGACGGCGGCTATCGGACCGCGACGTTGTGGCTGATGGACGGCTTTGCGACCGTGAACAACGAGTGTTGGGAGGCCCCCGGTCATTGGCGCGAGGTCGACGGTCAATGGCATGTCATGACGCTGGCCGGCCTCAGGCCCGTCGATCCCGGCGCACCGGTGTGCCACGTCAGCTACTATGAGGCGGATGCGTTTGCCCGCTGGGCAGGCAAGCATTTGCCGACCGAGATGGAATGGGAGGTCGCAGCGCGCGCCAGCCAGCTCAACGACGCCTTCGGCATCGTCTGGCAATGGACCCGCAGCGCCTACGCTGCCTATCCCGGCTACCGCGCCATCGAAGGCGCGCTCGGCGAGTACAACGGCAAGTTCATGATCAACCAATTGGTGCTGCGTGGCTCCTCGCTTGCAACGCCTGACGGTCACAGCCGTATCACCTATCGCAACTTCTTCTACCCGCACCATCGCTGGCAATTCACGGGATTGCGGCTCGCCGACTACGACTGAGTAAATCATCCGACGATCAATGCGCGCCGGACAGCGCGTTCAGGAGAGTATCATGAATGTGCACGCCAGCGCTTTGGCCGAAGCCCATCTTCCCGACGAGCAGACGACTGCCTTCGCCCGCGAGGCCATCGAGGACCTGTCACAGCAGCCGAAACGGCTGTCGCCGAAATATTTCTACGACGCAACCGGATCGGAACTGTTCGAGGCGATCACGCGCCTGCCGGAATATTATCCGACGCGCACCGAGCTTGCGATCCTGAAGGAGCGCGGCAGCGAGATCACAAAGATCATTCCGGAGCATGCGGCACTGGTCGAGTTCGGCGCCGGCGCCACGACCAAGGTCCGCTTGCTTCTCAACCATTGCAAGTTCGCAGCCTATGTACCCGTGGACATCTCCGGCGATTTCCTGAAGGCGCAGGCGAACGGCCTGAAGCGGGACTTCCCGTCGCTCGGCATCTATCCGGTGGCGGCCGACTTCACCACGCCGTTCGAGTTGCCCAAGACGGTTGCATCAATGCCCAAGGTCGGCTTCTTCCCCGGTTCGACGATCGGCAATTTCGAGCCGCAGGAAGCACAGGCCTTCCTGAAGAGCGCACGCACGATTCTCGGTCGGGGCGCGCAGATGATCATCGGCGCCGACCTCGAAAAGGAAGAGCGCGTGCTGCACGATGCCTACAACGACGCCGCCGGTATCACCGCGCGCTTCAACCTGAATGTTCTCGTGCGCATCAACCGCGAGCTCGGCGGTAATTTCGACCTCTCCGCCTTCACCCACCGCGCCATCTACAACCGCGAGCGCCATCGCATCGAGATGCACCTGATCAGCAAGAAGAGCCAGACGGTACGCATGCTGGGCACCAGCTTCTCGTTCCGGGCGGGCGAGAGCATCCACACGGAGAACAGCTACAAATACAGCCTCGAACGCTTCGCCGCGCTGGCGCAGGGTGCCGGCTGGTGGGTGCGCGAGACCTGGACGGACGCGGCGAAAATGTTCTCCGTGCACGCGCTGGAGGCAGTGGAGTAAGCTCTCCAGCGCTTGTCGTTGAACGAACCGGCTCAATAGAATCCGTCGGACTTTGGCCGACGGTTCAATGTTCCACTGCCTCGCCCGGCTTCGACCCCAGCGACACCGACTCCCATACCGCGACCACGATCATGATCACGGTCGTCGCGACCGACAGCCATAAAGGCGACAGCTCCCCGGCGAACCAGCTCAGCACCAGAAGCAGGATGATGCCGATGCCGTGCGAGAGCTGGAGGAAGCCGCGGATCGCGTGCTTGAACAGGATGGTGCCGACCAGGAAGACCAGCGGCCCGCCGACCGTGCTCACGATGGTCCGGATGTCGGAATGTCCGGCCGGATGCTTCAGTACCAGTTCGTCCGAGACCGCGGTCAGGATGATGCCGGCGACGATCGGCATGTGCAGATAGGTATAGGCAAGCCGCGCCAGCCGGCCGGATTCGGCGGTCTTCGATATCCGCTCGGAGCCGGCCTCCGCGCCCTTGTGGAAATAGATCCACCACATCGCGATGCTGCCGGCCAGCGCCGAGACGAAGGCGAGGATGTTGTCAGCGGTCCAGTCCAGCTCGGCGAAGGTCGCGCCGTTGACGACGACGGCTTCACCGAGCGCGATGATGATGAAGCCGGCGCAGCGCTCGGCCATGTGACCGCCTTCGACGGCCCAGGCCTCGACCGACGAGAAGCCCAGCTTGGGGACCCAGAAGCGGACCGCCGGCGAGATGTACTCCCACGTGACCGCCGCGATCCAGAGCCATAGCCGCGTTTCTCCCTCGAAAAAGCCGCCTGTAATCCACAAGACCGCAGAGATCGAGAGCCACGTCAGGATGCGAATGGCGTTATGACGGACCGGTAGCCGATGGCGCGGGGTCGCGAACAGCCAGAACGCAGTGCGTCCGACCTGCATCGCCGCGTAGGCCATCGCGAACCACAGGCCGCGCCCCTCAAAAGCGGTGGGGATCGTCGTCGACAGCACGAGGCCGCCCAGCATCATCAGGAAGAGCAGGATGCGGACCGGCGTCAACTCGGGATTGAGCCAGTTGGTGACCCAGGCGGTGTAGACCCACACCCACCACACGGCGAGAAACAGCACCGTGACGTGCACCGCGCCGAGCGGCGTGAAGTGGTGCAACAGCGTGTGCGAGACTTGCGTGATAGCGAAGACGAAGACGAGGTCGAAGAACAGCTCGGCATTGGTGACGCGGCTGTGCTGGTTCGGCACGATGACGCGAAACATCGCACCGCGCGGGTTGTCCGCAGCCATCACCGTCTCCCCGTCACGCGATCAGATCAGGTGCTCGTCAGATCAAGTACCCGGCACCCCAGGTCCGCCAGGTACCCCGGTTTGCAGCGCCAGCGCATGCAGCACGCCGCCCATCTGGCCCTGCAGCGACTGGTAGACGATCTGATGCTGCTGGACGCGGGATTTGCCGCGGAAGGATTCCGCGATCACGGTCGCGGCATAGTGGTCGCCGTCGCCGGCGAGGTCACGGATCGTCACCTCGGCATCGGGGATCGCTGCCTTGATCATCGCCTCGATATCGTGGGCGTCCATTGGCATTCGGGTCTCGCTCCATATCTCGGCCTCAAATCAGCCTCGTCGTCGAATCGCTGCCGGGGTCCCCAGACCGGCAAGGCCAAACTTAGCGTGAACGGCCTTCTACGTCACGCCTTGAGGCACTATATCGGTGATCCCACCGGATAAAGGCACGACAAAGTGCCGCGCGCGGCAGATTGATCGAAAAGGCGTGAAGTCATGAAGCTCCCAGGGCCCGACCACCCCATCACCATCACCCCAACCCCTCGGCGCGTCCGCGTGACGGCGGGCAACATCGTGATCGCGGAGACCACCAAGGCGCTGACGCTGAAGGAGGCCAAATATCCGGCGGTGCAATATGTGCCGCGAGAGGACACCAACATGGCGCTGCTGGAGCGCACCGACCGCGTCACCCACTGCCCCTACAAGGGGGATGCGAGCTATTACAGCATCAAGGCCGACGGCAAGACCCTCGACAATGCAATCTGGACCTACGAGACGCCCTTCCCCGCCATGGAAGAGATTTCCGGCCATCTCGCGTTCTATCCGGACAAGGTGAAGATCGAGGAAGTGGCGTAGTTCCACATAAGCCTTCCGTCATGGCCGGGCTTGTCCCGGCCATCCGCGTTCTTGGCTACCGTGGATACGAAAGAACGTGGATGCCCGGGACAAGCCCGGGCATGACGACTGAGAATGCTGGAGCAGCGGGGCTACGCCCTGAAGACCGTGAGCCCCAGTATCAGCAGCACCAGGAAGATCACGACGAAGACGTAGAACAGGAAGCGGGCGATGTCGGCCGAGGCAGCCGAGATGCCGGTGAAGCCGAGCACGCCGGCCACGATCGAAACCAGCAGGAAGATCAGCGCCCATTTCAGGATAGTCATCGCCAACTCCGACACAGGTGCAGCTTATCGCGGCCCCTCAATCTTTTCGCGAGTGCTAACTTCCCTGCGCGGGACTGGTTCCTGACCAGGGCCCACGGGCGGCGCGGCATAAACTGCCCTTGCTGAATCGGGTTCCCGGCGGCACAGTCTGGCCGGGACAGAAGCGCGACCGGGGCGGCCATGATGACGATGTCACACTCAGCGACGATCGGTGCAGAGGTGCACGCCGCGCCGAAGAGCAAGGTGCGCAATCTGTCGCTCGACCGCGTCCGCACCTTCCTGACGCTGGTGGTGCTGCTCCATCACGCGGTGATCCCCTACACGCATTTCGGTCACACCGATCCAGTCTCCTGGATCGGCTTCGACGTCGTCGTGCTCGCCACCGACAGCTTCTTCATGGCGATGTTCTTCTTCCTGTCGGGCTTGTTTGCGTGGTCGGGCATCGCCCGCAAGGGCGCGCTGAACTATCTGGCAGATCGCCTGCTTCGGCTTGGCCTGCCATTCGTGATCTGCGCATTCACGATCATTCCGCTCGCCTATTACGCCATCTCGCTCCGACACCATCCCGAGATCGGCTTTTCGGAGTACTGGTGGAATATGGTCACGAAGGGCCCGTGGCCGAGCGGGCCGATCTGGTTCCTTTGGGTCCTGCTCGGCTTTGACGTGGTGGCCTGCATATTGCATCGGCTGTCACCCAACCTGCTCGATCCGATCAACCGCCTCTCGCTGCACGGTCGCCGTCGGCCCGAGTTGTTCTTCGCGGTCATGTTTACCGTCACCGCGGTGTTCTATGTTCCCGGACTGATGCTTTATGGACCAAGCAGCTGGTTCGAATTCGGGCCGTTCTCGGTGCAGCACGGGCGCGTGATGCTCTATGCGAGCTACTTCTTTTTCGGTGCCGGGATCGGCGTCGCGAATATGGATCGCGGCCTGCTCGCGGTAGACGGCCGGATGGCGAGGGTCAGCTGGGACTGGATGGTCTTGGCGATCGTTCCGTATTGCCTGCTCTGGGTGCTGATCTTCATCAAGCGCGAAATACTGGGAAATCCGTCGCCGCTGCCGAACTGGTATGAGGGGCTTTATGCCATCTGCTTCGCTGTCTTCAGCGTGGCCATCATGTTTCTGATCCTGGCCTTTTTCCAGAGGTTCAGACAATCAGGCTCGGCCAAGCTGCTCGATCCGATGCAGGCGGACGCCTACGGCATGTTTTTGGTGCACTACCCGATCGCGCTTTGGCTGCAATACTGGCTGTTCGACTATGAGCTGCCAGCGATCGTCAAGGCGACGATCGGCTTCGTGCTAACGGTCGCGTTCAGTTGGGCGCTAACGCGCGCCTTGCGCCAGATTCCCGGGGCAACGAAGGTACTGTGACACTGACGGTCTCCGTCATTGCGCAGCTTATGCCGCCTTCCCGCTCATATACTCCGGCAGCCAACGCTCGAACGAGGCACGTAGCGTGTCGATTGCAACCGGCGCTTCGCCGGAGATCGCGATGGCGTCGCCACCGGTGGTGCCGATCCGCACGCAGGGCACCTCGCAGCCGCGCATCTTGGCGAGCACGCGGCCGGCTTCCGTTTCCGGCACGGTGACGAGATAGCGCGCCTGGTCCTCGCCGAACCAATAGGCCTGCGGCACGAGCGCAGCTGGCGCCGCGAGCAGCTTCGCGCCGATACCGCTTGCCATCGCCATCTCGGCCAGCGCCACCAGAAGCCCGCCGTCGGAAAGATCGTGCGCGGCGGTCGCGGTGCCCGCATGGATCATGCCGCGCACACAGTCGCCATTGCGCTTCTCGGCGCCGAGATCGACCGGCGGCGGCGCGCCCTCCTCGCGACCGCAGATGTCGCGCAAATAGACGGACTGGCCGAGCCAACCGTGCGTGTCGCCGATCAACAGGATCGCCTCGTCCTCGGCCTTGAAGGCGAGCGAAGCGGACTTGGTGAAGTCGTCGAGCAGACCGACGCCGCCGATCGAGGGTGTCGGCAGGATCCCGCGGCCGTTGGTCTCGTTGTAGAGCGAGACGTTGCCGGACACGACCGGGAAGTCGAGCGTGCGGCAGGCTTCCGAGATGCCCTTCAGGCAACCGACGAACTGGCCCATAATCTCTGGCCGCTCCGGATTGCCGAAATTGAGATTGTCGGTGATCGCGAGCGGCTTGCCGCCGACGGCGGTGATGTTGCGCCAGGCTTCCGCCACGGCCTGCATTCCGCCTTGATAAGGATCGGCCTCACAATAGCGCGGCGTCACGTCGACGGTCAGTGCCAGGCCCTTCGGCCCGTCCTGCACACGCACGACGGCGGCGTCGCCGCCGGGCCGCTGCATGGTGTTGCCGAGGATGACGTGGTCGTATTGCTCCCAGACCCAGCGCTTGCTGCACAGCTCCGGTGTGCCGATCAGCTTCTCCAGCGCCGCACCGACGCCCATCGGCGCAGCCACCTCGCGGGCGTGTACGACCGGCAGCGCGGCGGAAGCAACATGCGGGCGATCATAGAGCGGGGCTTCATCGCCGAGCTCCTTGATCGGCAAGTCGGCCATGACGTCGCCGCCGTGCTTGACCACAAAACGCTTGCTCGGCGTGGTGTAGCCGACGACGGCGAAATCGAGCCCCCACTTCTTGAAGATCGCCTCGGCCTCTTTCTCCTTCTCGGGCTTGAGCACCATGAGCATGCGCTCCTGGCTCTCCGAGAGCATCATCTCGTAGGCGCTCATGCCGGTCTCGCGGGTCGGCACCGCATCGAGATCGAGATCGACGCCGAGGTCGCCCTTGGCGCCCATCTCGACCGCCGAGCAAGTCAGGCCGGCCGCACCCATGTCCTGGATCGCGATGACGCAGCCCTGCTCCATGATCTCGAGGCAGGCTTCGAGTAGCAGCTTCTCGGCGAAGGGATCGCCGACCTGCACGGTCGGGCGCTTCTCCTCGGACTTGTCGTCGAACTCGGCCGAGGCCATCGAGGCGCCGTGAATGCCGTCGCGCCCCGTCTTGGAGCCGAGATAGACGATCGGCATGTTCACGCCGGAAGCCGCCGCATAGAATATCTTGTCGGTATCAGCGAGGCCCACGGCCATCGCATTGACGAGGATGTTGCCATCGTAACGGGTGTGGAAGCGCACCTGGCCACCAACCGTCGGCACGCCAAAGGAATTGCCGTAGCCGCCAACGCCGGCGACGACGCCGGAGACGAGATGCCGGGTTCTGGCATGCTCGGGCGCGCCAAAGCTCAGCGCATTGAGGCAGGCGATCGGCCGCGCGCCCATGGTGAAGACGTCGCGCAGAATGCCGCCGACGCCGGTGGTGGCGCCCTGGTACGGCTCGATGTAGCTCGGGTGGTTGTGGCTCTCCATCTTGAAGACCACGGCCTGGCCGTCGCCGATGTCGATCACGCCGGCGTTCTCGCCGGGGCCCTGGATCACCCAGGGCGCCTTGGTCGGCAATCCGCGCAGATGGATGCGCGACGACTTGTACGAGCAGTGCTCGTTCCACATCGCCGAGAAGATGCCTAGCTCGGTGAAGGTCGGCTCCCGTCCGATCAGCTTCAGGATGCGCTCGTACTCGTCGGGCTTGAGCCCGTGGGCGGCAACCAGTTCAGGGGTGATCTTGGGTTCGTTCTTCATGGATTCGAGGCTTTCGGCGGGGTTGGCCGTTCTTAGGAACATCGGGGGCTCACGAAAAGCCCTTTATGACGCATTTTCCCGCTGTCCCACGTTTTGCGGCCGGGGGGATGCGGGAACAGGAATTGCAAGGTACGGACGGATCGGATTTAAGGGCTAAAGACCGGTAATTGAAGGCCCATTTCCTTGCACGAATTGACCAAAGCGCCCCCGCCCCGCCGCCCCGCCCTCCACATCGCCACCGAGGGCGAGTTCAAGGGCTGGCGGACCTGGATTCGCGATAGCTTTGAGAGCCATATTGGCCCGTTCTGGCACAAGATCGAGGAGGACGGCAGCGTCCGCTCCGCCTTTCGGGTCGAGAAAAAGCACCTCAACGGCTCGGGCAACGTCCATGGCGGATGTTTCATGGCGTTTGCCGACTATTGCCTGTTTGCGATCGCAACCCGCGAACTGGATGGGCCGGCCGTGACGACCAATTTCGCCTGCGACTTCCTCGACGGTGCACGGGAGGGTGAGCTGATCGAATGCGTGGGCGAAGTCTCCCGCGCCGGAGGCTCGCTGATCTTTTTGCGCGGCAAGATGATGTCCGGCGGGCGGCCGCTGTTCACCTTCTCCGGCACGATCAGGCGGGTGAAGCGGAAGCCGGCACTCCAGGCAAACCCATAGCTCGACGCCTTCCCTTTTCGCGTGCCCTCGCCCACTGTTGCGCAAGCGCTTTCGCACCGGGGAGCAAGAACAAGGTGCCGCAGAGCACATCGCCGACGGGTCGCACGATGGCGTCCGCCTCGCCGGCACCGTCGTCATCGTCGGCGTCGATGCGCTGCGCGGCTTCGGCAGCGAGATTTTTGCGGAGATCGCGATCCTGCTCGCCACCATTTCGCCTGCGCGACGATCTTCGGACTGTGCCTGTCAGAGTACGACCCGATGGTGGTGGCGGCCGGCTCGCTGCTGTTCGGCGGCCTCGTGCTGCTGCCGCTCTCGCTCCTCATCGACCCAGCCCTGGACGCTGCACCCGACGCCAACGGCGATCGTTGCCACGGTCGTCATGGGCATCGTCTCCAGCGCGCTGGCGCTGATGCTGTTCTACATCTGCCTCGGGCGGCTCGGCACGCTGACGACGAACGCGCAGGGCTATATGCGCATCCCGATCGGCGTCGGGCTATCGGTGCTGCTGCTCGGCGAGAGCGTGCTGTTGAATCTGGCGCTGGGACTGCTGCTGGTCATGGCAGGCGTTGCCGCCATGACCGTGCCTGCCGAACGGCTGAAGCTGCGTTAGCTATTACTTGGCGTCGTCCGCCAGCATTTTCCGGTACTTCTCGACGTCGCGCGTCACGAGTTGCTGAAGCAGCTCCGGCGCATGTTCGTTGTCGTCGGGCGCAACGGTCGAGAGATCGGCAAAACGCTTTTTCACCGCGTCGGTCTCAACCGCCGTGCGCGCGGCGGCGTTCAGCTTGGCGATGACGGCCGGAGGCGTGCCCTGGGGCGCGAACAGGCCGTTCCAGCCCTGCGCCTCGAATTCGGGCAGCCCCGCTTCAGCGGAATTGGGCAGATCGGACAGCGTGGCCAGCCGCACGGTCGAGCCAACCACGAGGCCCCTCACCAGCTTGTCGTTGATCGATTGCGAGACGGAGGCCGCTGCGTCGCAGACGCCGTCGATCTGGCTGCCGATCGCATCGGTCAGCGCGGGCGCCGCGCCGCGATAGCCGACCAGCGTTGCGTCGATCCCGGCGGCCGTGACGAAGCTCTTGCAGATCAGGTAATTCGAGGAGCCGACGCCGGCATGGCCGAGATTGATCTTGCCGGGATTGGCCTTGGCGTAGGCGATGAACTCCTTGAGGTCCTTCGCCGGAAAATCTTTCCGCACGGCGACGATGCCGAACGTTTTCGCCACCATCGCAATCGGCACGAAGGAGTCCGGCGTGAACGGGAGCTTGGGATAGATCGTATAGGTCGCGGCGTTGGTCCCGGCATTGCCGATCGCAATGGTGTAGCCGTCCGGCTCGGCGCGGGAGGCGCGCGCCAGCGCGGTCGAGCCACCGGCGCCGGCGACGTTCTCGATCACGATGGTCTGGCCGAGTGCGATGCCCATCTGCTCGGCGACCGTGCGCGCGATCACGTCCGAGGTACCGCCGGCCGCGAACGGCACGATCATGGTGATCGGACGCTTGGGAAACTCCTGCGCGAACGCAGCAGCCGCGAATGAGAGCACCGCGAGCGCGGCGAGACACCGCTTCAACACGAACGAAATCACGCGGCCTTTTCCAGGTGCTGGACCAGGCCGGCGAACAGGCCGCGACCGTCGGTGCAGCCCATGATATCTTCGACGTGGTTTTCGGGATGGGGCATCATGCCGAGCACGTTGCCCTTGTCGTTGACGAGGCCGGCGATGGAATGCGCCGCGCCGTTGATATTGTGGGCCTCGTCGACCACGCCGTCGGCGGAGCAGTAGCGATAGAGCACCCGCCCCTCGCCTTCGAGCCGCTTGATGGTCTCTTCATCCGCCTCGTAATTGCCCTCGCCATGCGCGACGGGCACACGGATCACCTGCCCCGCATTGTAGCCGCGGGTGAACGGCGTGTCGGAGCGTTCGACGCGCAGATGCACGTCGTGACAGATGAATTTCAGCCGCGCATTGCGCATCAACACGCCCGGCAGCAGACCGGATTCGCAGAGGATCTGAAAGCCGTTGCAGACGCCAAGCACGAGGCCACCCTTGGCCGCATAGTCGCGCACCGCGTCCATCACCGGCGCGCGCGCGGCAATCGCGCCACAGCGCAGATAGTCGCCGTAGGAGAAGCCGCCCGGCACCACCACGAGGTCGGTGCCGGCAGGAAGCGACGTCTCGGCGTGCCACACCATCGCAGGCTCGTTGCCCGAGATCAGCTTCAGCGCGCGCGCCATGTCGCGCTCGCGGTTGATTCCGGGAAAGACGAGGATTGCGGCTTTCATGGTTCAGGTTCCGATAGTGGCGGGAATCGGGTTGGCCGGCAGGGCCAAATCCTAAACAGACATAACCATTTGACGGGGATTTTACCAGTGCTAGCCTCGCCGGGTCGCCTTGTGCACAGGCCATAGCCGATCGCATTCGGCCCAACGATGTTGCCCGGGATTGCAACCATGAACGTCCCGTCGCTGCCCGCATCCCCCTCCGAGCCGGTTTCCGCCGATGGCGTCGTCGCCGCCGGCGCCTATGTCGACGGACGGCGCGTTGCCAATATCGCCATCAGCGAGGCTTCGAGCTGGCGGGCAAAGCCCGGCCACGTGGTCTGGATCGGGCTGCACGAGCCCGACATGGCGCTGCTCGGCGCCGTGCAAAAACAGTTCGATCTGCACGAACTCGCCATCGAGGATGCCAATAATGCCCATCAGCGGCCGAAGATCGAGCAATATGGCGAAGCGCTGTTCATCGTTGCGCGGACCGCACAATTGTTCGAGGGCCGCATCGCTTTCGGCGAGACCCACATTTTCATTGGCGACGGCTATCTCGTGACGGTCCGTCACGGCGCCTCGACCTCCTATACGACGGTGCGCGAGCGCTGCGAGAGCTGCCCGCGGGCGCTGGCCCGCGGCGAGGACTACATCCTCTATGCGATCCTCGATTTCATCGTCGACAACTACTCTCCCGTGCTCGAGAGCATTGACGAGGAAGTCGAGGGGATCGAGGACTACGTGCTCTCCAACGCGATCACCAAGGCGCAGATCGAACGTCTGTATATGCTGCGCCGCGACCTGTTGCGGCTGCGCAATGCGATCGGGCCCCTGGTCGAAGTCTGCCGGCGGCTGGAGCACGACGAACTGTCGATGGTGCGCCCCGCCATGCAGACCCTGTTCCGGGACGTCACCGACCACGTCCGTAACATCCAGGAGCGCATCGATTCCATGCGCGAGGTGCTGGCTTTCGCCTTCGAAGCGAGCCTTTTGGTCGGCCAGGCCCAGGAGACGGCAGTCTCCAAGAAGCTTGCCTCCTGGCTCGCCATCATCGCCATCCCGACCGCGCTAGCCGGCATCTACGGCATGAACTTCAAGCACATGCCGGAGCTCGAGTGGGACTACGGCTATTATGCCGTGCTGGGCCTGATGCTGGTTTCGTGCATCGCGCTCTACTGGCGCTTCCGCCGCGTTGGATGGCTGTGAAGCTGGTCCGACTTCACCGCACAGCGCGTCGTGGAGTTCAAGCCGGCGCTCGATACGATCGAGCCGGCCCTCATGCCTCACCAACGTGGCATGAACCCCCGAAATCTCCTGGAAGACACTGGTGATCTCCTGGCGAGCCGCATTTTGGGACGTCCGCAACGCCAGCATTTCCTGCTTCATTTCGTCGATCTTGCCATCAACCTGCGTCAGTCGCGCCTGGATCGATTTCAACACCTCGAACATCAGGTCTGCCGTCATGTCGGGCATTGACGTACCCTATGCTTTCATCTCGATAGCATAATTCTCGATCACGGTATTCGCGAGCAGCTTGTCAGCGGCATCCTTCAGCGCGGCTTCGGCCTTGGCCTGGTCCGCGCCGGCGAGTTCGATATCGAACACCTTGCCCTGGCGCACGCTGGCGACGCCATCGACGCCGAGCGACTTCAGCGCGCCTTCGATGGCCTTGCCCTGGGGATCGAGGATGCCCGTCTTCAAGGTAACGGTGACACGTGCCTTCACGTCGAAAACCCCTTAGCTCTTCACCAGCACCGGGCCGGAGCCCTGCGGACGCTCGTTCTCCATGAGGATGCCGAGACGCTTGGCGACTTCCGTATAGGCTTCGAGCAGCCCGCCGAGATCCCTGCGGAAGCGGTCCTTGTCGAGCTTCTCGTTCGACTTGATGTCCCACAGACGGCAGGAGTCCGGCGAGATCTCGTCGGCGACGATGATGCGCATCATCTCGTTTTCGAACAGCCGCCCGCACTCCATCTTGAAGTCGACGAGGCGGATGCCGATGCCGAGGAAGAGGCCGGTGAGGAAGTCGTTGACGCGGATGGCGAGCGCCATGATGTCGTCGATCTCTTGCGGCGTCGCCCAGCCAAAGGCGGTGATGTGCTCTTCCGACACCATCGGGTCGTTGAGCTGGTCGTTCTTGTAGTAGAATTCGATGATCGAACGGGGCAGCTGCGTGCCCTCTTCGATGCCGAGGCGCTGCGACAGCGAGCCGGCGGCGACGTTCCGCACCACCACCTCGAGCGGCACGATCTCGACCTCGCGAATCAGCTGCTCGCGCATGTTGAGGCGGCGGATGAAGTGGGTCGGCACCCCGATGTCGTTGAGGTGCTGAAACAGGTACTCCGAGATCCGGTTGTTGAGGACACCCTTGCCCTCGATCACCTGATGCTTTTTCGCATTGAACGCGGTGGCGTCATCCTTGAAGTGCTGGATCAGGGTACCGGGCTCCGGACCTTCGTAAAGAACCTTTGCCTTGCCTTCATAAATGCGACGCCGACGGCTCATGGGGATGTACCGTGTTTTGTTGAAATCCATGTATCTGGTGTGCTCCGGTTTACGAGAACTACGACCCACGGCGGAGCTGCCGTGAACAGCCCGGAACCCGTGGAAACAGAACAGGAACCAAACCTTCAGGCAACCTATCCGATTGGCTGTCCCAGCACAATCGATCCGGCTCATCCGATGCCAACTTATACCGCCTTGCCTGCGGCTTAACGGCCCGTTGTTTTGCCGATTCGTGCCCCCTATGTAGGCATGGACCGGGGCCATCGCAACGCAGGCCCAGCTTCGGTACAGCAGGGGAACAGAGGCATGAGCGAGTTCAACAAGCGCCAAGAAGGTTTCGAGAAGAAATTCGCCCTCGACGAGGAGCAGAAATTCAAGGCCGAAGCCCGCCGCAACCGGCTGCTCGGCGTGTGGGCGGCCGAACAGCTCGGCATCACCGGCGATGCCGCCACGGCCTATGCCAAGGAAGTCGTCGCGGCCGATTTCGAGGAGGCCGGCGACGCCGACGTCCTGCGCAAGGTCGCGGCCGATTTCGCCGCCAAGAACGTCGCCGTCACCGAGCAGGCGATTCGCGCCAAGATGAACGAGCTGATCGCGGTGGCGGTCGCCGAGGTGAAGGCGGGGAAATAGTCGACCAGGGAGTGGCGAATAGCGAACAGACCCCTACTCGCAATTCGCCACTCGCCCCAATCAGCCCTCCTTGAAGCCATACTCCGGCACGTTGCCGCTGGCGCCGTAATATTTGTACGGCAGGAATTTGCCGCTCATGGTGATCTTGACGCGGTCGCCCTTCGGGTTCGCGACGCGCTCGATCGCCATGTCGAAGTCGATCGCCGACATGATGCCGTCGCCGAATTCCTCCTCGATCAACGCCTTCCAGGCCGGACCGTTGACCATCACCATCTCGTAGAAGCGGTAGATCAGCGGATCGGTCGGTGGCATCGGCGTGCCGGTGCCGCGCATCGGCACCTCGTTGAGCATCGCGGTCTCAGCCTTGGACAGGCCGAACAGCTCGCCGGCATTCGCGGCTTGCGGCTTTGTCAACTTCATCTGGCCGAGGATCGCGCCGACGATCAGCACCTCCGCATAGCCGCCGACCTGATCGCAGATGTATTTCCAGCTCCAGCCCTTCTCGCGCTTGATGTCGAGCAGCTTTTCGGTGAGGTCTTCGCGTTTCATGTCAGGGTCTCCTCTTGTTAACTCTCGTCATGCCCAGGGCAAAAGTGCGAAGCACGTCCTCCTGCAAAATGTCCCGGGCATCCACGTTCTTGGCGGCGCTAGGAAGACGTGGATGGCCGGGACAAGCCCGGCCATGACGTCTCTCTCGGGCTGGCCTCCATCGCGCCAGTCGCAATCACCAGGTCGGGCTTGCCGATGTGTACCATGGGCACATTGCGGGGATCGTGATCGGGCTTCTCGGCCGCAAAATTCTTGCTGCGGCTGACCAGGAAATCGATGATGTGGTTGCGCAGCGCGTAGTACAGCGGATGGCGGTGCAGATCGGTGCGGCCGCGACCCTTGGGCAGCGGGTTTTCGACAACCTCCGCCAGCATCGCGCCCGGACCGTTGGTCATGAGAAAGATCTTGTCGGCCAGGTAAATCGCCTCGTCCACGTCATGGGTGATCATGAACGCGGTCTGCCCGGTTTCCAGACAAATCCGCCGCACCTCGTCCTGGAGCGTGCCGCGCGTCAGCGCGTCCAGTGCCGAGAACGGCTCGTCCATCAGCATCATCTTCGGCGTGATCGAGAGCGCACGCGCGATGCCGACGCGCTGCTTCATGCCGCCGGACAGTTCCGAGGGACGCTTGTGCTCGGAGCCGGTCAGCCCGACGAGGTCGATGAATGTCTGCGCGTGCGCCTTGACCTTGGCGCGATCCCAGCTCCGCCATTTCGAGCTCACGGCATAGGCGACGTTGCCGAGCACCGTGCGCCAGGGCAACAGCGCGTGGCTCTGGAAGATCACGGCGCGATCGAGGCTCGTACCCGAAATGGCTTGCCCGTCGACGATGACGGCCCCCTCGCTCGGCGCATCGAGCCCGGCGAGAATGTTCAGCACCGTAGTCTTGCCGCAGCCGGAATGGCCGATCACGCAGCAAAACTCGCCGCGCGCCATCGACAGCCACAGGTTCTCGAACACGGTGGTCGTGACGCCGCTGGCGCCCGGATAACGCTTTGCGATGCCTTCGACGGAGATGAATTTTTCGGTCACGCGCCCTACTCCGGAAAGGTGACCATGCGCGTGAAGCGCGCGAGGATCTGGTCGAGCAGCATGCCGATGATCCCGATCAGCAGGATCGCGATGATGACGTTGGTGATCGAGAGGTTGTTCCACTCGTTCCAGACGAAATAGCCGATGCCGGTGCCGCCCACGAGCATTTCGGCGGCGACGATCACGAGCCAGGCGATGCCGATGGAGATGCGCATGCCGGTCAAAATCGTCGGGGCTGCCGCCGGCAGGATCACGGTGAAGGCCCGCCTGAGGGTGCCGACCTCCAGCGTGCGCGCGACGTTGATCCATTCCTTGCGCACGCTGGCAACGCCAAAGACGGTGTTGAGCAGCATCGGCCAGATCGAGCAGATGAAGATCACGAAGATCGCGGAGATCGACGAATCCTTGATTGTGTAGAGCGCGAGCGGCATCCAGGCGAGCGGCGAGATCGGCTTCAACACCTGGATGAAGGGATCGAGCGCCTTGCTCAGCAGCGGCGACATGCCGATGATGAAGCCGAGCGGGATCGCAACGAGCACGGCGAGCAAATAGCCGGTGCCGACGCGTGCGATCGAATAGGCAAGCTGGATGCCGAGCCCCTTGTCGTTCGGTCCGTTGTCATAGAACGGCCGCTTCAAATGCTCCCAGAGCTTTGCTCCGACGTCGAGCGGCCCGGGCATGGCGGATTTGCCCTGCGTCGCGGTCAGGCCCATCAGCTTGGCGTATTCTGGGGTCATCGTGGCGACGGTGCCGGTCGAGCGTGTGGCGAGATGCCAGATGCCGAGAAATGCGGCGAGCAGCGCGATGGATACGAGGCCCGCGCGGAGACGGAGCGAGGTGGTGGTCATCTCCCTCTCCCCGTTCTTACGGGGCCGAGACGAGCTTCGCTCGCTCTGAGAGCGTTGGGGTGAGGGACCTGCTTCCACGAATTCGGTAAGAGACGGACTCGCGGAGAGTCCCCCTCACCCGACCGCTGCGCGGTCGACCTCTCCCCGCAAGCGGGGCGAGGTGAAGGAAGAGCAAACTCCCTCATGACGCCTTCCTGATCTTGAAGCTCGCGACGTAATCGTCCGGCTTCGCCGGATCGAAGGTCTTGCCCATCACTGCGAACGACTTGTAGGCGCTGGCGGGCGGCGTGAGGCCCATCTCGGTCATCAGCTTCCTGGTGTCGGTCGCCAGATACACCTGCTCGGCCACCGCCTTGTAGTCGACATCGCCCTTGATCTGGCCCCAGCGCTTCATCTGCGTGAGCATCCAGACTGCAAACGACTGCCAGGGGAAGGGATCGAAATCGACGCGCTTGGCATCGGTCTTCACGCCGCCGAGACCGTCGGCATAGGTGCCGGTCAAGACCTGCTCCAGCACCGTCACCGGCGCGTTGATGTAGTTGGCGGGCGCGATCGCCTCCGCGATCTGCTTGCGGTTTTCCGCTTTCGACGCATAGGCCGTCGCATCGACGATGGCGCGGGTCAGCGCCGCAAAGCTGTTCGGCGCGGTCGTGATGAACTCGCGGCTGGCGGCGAAGCTGCAGCAGGGGTGGCCGTCCCAGATCTCCTTGGACAAGAGGTGCATGAAGCCGACGCCGTCATAGATCGCGCGCTGGCAGACGTTGTCGGGCGCGAGGAAGCCGTCAATGTTGTCGGCGCGCAGGTTCGCGACCATCTCCGGCGGCGGCACCGAGCGCAACTGCACGTCGGTGTCGGGATCGAGACCGTGCTCGGCGAGATAGTAGCGCAGCAAATAGTTGTGCATGGAGTAATCGAACGGGATCGCGAACTTCAGGCCTTTCCAGTCCTTCGGATCGCGCCTGTCCTTGTGCTTCGTCGCCAGCACGATGCCCTGCCCGTTGATGTTCTCGATCGCGGGGACGGCAAACGGAATGGCGTTGGCACCGAGGCCCAGCGAGATCGCGATCGGCATCGGCGCCAGCATATGCGCGGCGTCGTACTCCTTGTTGATGGTCTTGTCGCGGATCACGGCCCAACCGGCGGTCTTGACCACTTCGACGTTGAGGCCGTGCTTGGCATAAAAGCCGAGCGGCGCCGCCATGATGATCGGCGTGGCGCAGGTGATCGGGATGAAGCCGACCTTGAGATCCTTCTTCTCGGGGGTTCCGGCCTGGGCGAACACTTCGGTCGCGGTCTGAAGCGGAAAAAACTGCGACAACGCCGCAAGCGCCGTCGACGCACCGACCGATTTCAGGAAGGCGCGCCGCGCCACGTCCTGCGGAAATATCGCGCGCATGACGGCGGAGGCAACCACGCCCTCGTAACGCTTCTCCTCGCTCTCGACCGGCTCGCAACCGAACGCCAGCGAGGCCTGATCATGCTCCGCCGCGGAGCGATGCTCGCCGCAGACGCAACCGGCCTGCAGATTGCGGTTGGGATCAAACGGATTGTCGAATGTGGACATCGGACCTCCTGCGCGACACTGCAGAAGGAGTTACGCAAGGAGCATGCCACCGCCTTGGCCTGCGCCAGGGCCTTGATGACGCGGGGATTTTACACGGCCTAGGCTATTACGAAAACTCGTGATATACGAAAATTCGTAACTTAATTACGAAATATCGTAGCTATGCCAGATCTCTCGGTCGCATCCGAAGCACCACTCCAGTCCATCGACTGGCGCATTGCCGCCTTCGAATCTTCCATCGAGGCGACGCTGTTGCTTGACCCCTATGACGATCGGATCGTCGACGCGAATCCGGCGGCCTGCGGTCTGCTCGGTTACGACCGTGCGCTGTTGCGGCAGACTAAGGTCAGCACCCTTCACACAGGGCAGTTGCCGGCGCTTACCGTGTTCACTCAGGCCGTGCTGCACAAGAGCGCATACTGGACGACCTCGCTCACGCCGCGTCACGCCACTGGCCAGGACCTCCGGCTCGAGTATTCGGGCTGTGTCGTCAACCATGACGGCCATACCCTCGTGCTGCTCACCCTCACTGATCTCGAAGCCCGCCGCCGGCGCAATGTCGATGCAGCAGCTGAGGACCACATGCGCGGCGGGATTTCCACCTGGCAGCGGGTCGAGCGGGTGTTTCAGGACATCGAGCGCGAGAACCAGCTCATCCTGCGCGCCGCCGGCGAAGGCATCTATGGCGTGAACGCCGAGGGCAAGACCACCTTTGTGAACCCGGCGGCCGAGCGGATGCTGGGCTGGACCGCCGAGGAGTTGGTCGGCAAGGAAATTCACCCGATCGTGCACCACACCCATCACGACGGCCGCCACTATCCCGATCACGACTGCCCAATCTACGCGGCTTTCCGCGACGGCGCGGTGCATCAAGTCGACAGCGAAGTGTTTTGGCGCAAGGACGGCTCGCCGGCGTGGGTCGAATACACTTCGACCCCGATCCGCGACCGCGGCGGCGTCGTGGGCGCGGTCGTGGTGTTTCGCGACGTCAGCCAACGGCGCGAGGCCGACGAGAAGCTGCATGCGGCGCTCGCCGAAGTCGATCGCCTGCGCGAGCGGCTCGAGCTCGAAAACGCCTACCTCCAGGAAGAAATCCGCATCGAGACCAATCCTCGCGGCATCATCGGGCAGAGCGAGGCGATCCAGAAGACGCTGCGTCAGGTCAAGCTGGTGGCCCCAACCACGGCGGCGGTGATGATCACCGGCGAATCCGGCGCCGGCAAGGAATTGATCGCGCGCGCTATCCATGACGCCTCCGGCCGCAGCGACCGGCCGCTGATCCGCGTCAACTGTGCGGCGATCCCGCGCGAGCTGTTCGAGAGCGAATTCTTCGGCCATGTCCGCGGCGCCTTCACCGGCGCGACCCGCGACCGCATCGGCCGCTTCGAGCTAGCCGATGGCGGCACGCTGTTTTTAGACGAAGTCGGCGAAATCCCGCTGGAATTGCAGGGCAAGCTGCTGCGGGTCTTGCAGGAAGGCAATTTCGAGCGCGTCGGACAGGAGCGCACACGCACCGTGGATGTCCGCGTGATCGCCGCGACGAACCGCGAGCTCAAGCAGGAGGTGCAGCGCGGACGGTTCCGCGAGGACCTCTATTTCCGCCTCAACGTATTCCCGATCGAAACGGTGCCGCTGCGCGAGCGGCGGGAGGACATTCCGCTGCTGGCCCAGCATTTCCTGACGCGCGAAAGCAAGGCACTGAAATCCAACCTGCGGCTGTCGGAGGGCGATGCGCGGCGACTGACGCGCTACGACTGGCCCGGCAATGTTCGCGAACTTCAGAACGTGATCGAGCGCGCGGCAATCCTGTCGCAGAACGGCCGGCTGCGCATCGATCTGCCTGATGCATCCGGCGCACAACCAGCGACCGGCGCGGCGCGCCAGAAGGCCGATGCGCGGCCAGCGGTCATGACCTCGTCGGAGATGCGCGACCACGAGCGCGCGAACATCCTGGCCGCGCTCGAAGCCTGCGGAGGGAAAGTCTTCGGCCCCGGAGGTGCGGCGGAGATGCTGGATGTCAGGCCGACCACGCTGGCATCGCGGATCAAGGCGCTTGGGATTGCGCCGCGTGCGCGTGCCGGCGTGAACGGTTAGCACCGACCGGAGTTTGATCCACCGGATCAGACTCCAACACGTGGCGCCTCAAGCCGCCTTGGTCGTAACCCCCGGCGCAACCGGCAGGCCCTGCTCGATCGGCAGCGAGGGATCGCGCGACCACTCGTTCCAGGAACCGAAATACATCCGCACGTCCTTCACGCCTGCGTTCTTGAGCGCGAGGAAGGTGTTCGATGCGCGCGCGCCCTTGAAGCAGTAGAGATAGACCGGAGTGGTCGTCGAGATGCCGACGGTGGCGCATTCCGCCAGGATCTCGTCCTTGGATTTGAAGCGCGGACCTTCGGCGGTCGGCTTCATCATGCGATACCATTCCAGCCACACCGCGCCGGGAATGCGGCCCTTGCGCGGGCAGAAATCCTTCCCATACGGAGACGAGCTGTCGCCGATCCACTCGTCGACGTCGCGCACGTCGAGGATCGCGATACCGGGCTTGCCGACGGCGCCGAGCATGGCCTTCGCATCGATCAGGATCTCGCCAGCTTCAGGCACGATCGAGAACGAGGCCTTCGCCGGCGCCGGAACATCCTTCGTCACCGGGAAGCCTGCACCCGCCCAGGCATCGAAGCCGCCATGCAGTACCTTGATCTTGGGATAGCCGAGCATGGTCAGGAGATAGTAGCCGCGGCAGGACTGGCCGAAGCCCGAATTCATCGACTGCTCGTAGATGACAGCGGTTTCCTTGCCGGACAGGCCGGCGCCGCCGAAAGCGTCGGCGAATTTGGTCTTCAGCTCGCTGATGCCTTCCGGCGTGGAGGTCGCGAGAAAGGTGAAAATCTCGTGGACGTTGACGGCGTTGGGAAGATGCCCGGCGGCGTAGGCGTCGGGATTGCGGGTGTCGACGATGACACACGGCTCGGTCTTCAAGAGATCGGCGAGTTCGACGGCAGTAATCAGGACGTCAGTCATGGCAGCCTCTCCGTTGAGGTTAAGTGGTCTTCGGGGTGGACTCGGTGAGCTCAGGCGTCGGCGAGCATCTTGCGCAACTGCTTGGTGGCGGGCGTGACGATCGCGACGAAATAGGCCTCGCGCAGGCGCCGCTGCACGCGGTGACTCCTAAGGTAGCCACGCGCGCCACAGTGCAGCATCGCCGCATGCGCCGCCGCGACGCTGGCTTCGCCCGCGCGCAAGCGCAGCGCGATCACCTTGCGCCAGTAGGTTTCCTCTTCATTGTAGGGATCGCGCGCCAGCGCCATGGTCTCCGCCTCGAGCTCGGCAGCGAGATCGCGAAAGTGCACCGGCTGCTGCGGCAGATAGCGGTTGATGTGGCCGAGAGGACCGCCGACCTCGTCCATGATGTTGATGCAGTCCCGGATCAGCCCGAGTGCCATCCCGGCCTGGAGCAGGATGAAGCCGGCGCGAATCTTCTTCACGAAGGGTCCCGCGGGATCGGCGAGGATCAGCTCGTCCGGCACGAAGACGTCGCGGAACTGCACGCCATAGGTGCCGGTGCCGTCCATTGCGAGGAACGGCTTGCAAGGCGTCAGCGTGATCGCGGGATCGGAGCAATCGGCCAGAAACATAACCGGACCCGGCTCGTCCTCGCGCTCGAAGATAGTGCCGAAATAATGGTCGGGGCCGAGATTGGAGACCCAGGGCAGCGCGCCGCGCACGATGTAGCCGCCCTCGACTTTGCGTCCCTTTAACTTGAGCTTCTCGATGCCGAAAAAACTCTTCATCGGATTGGAGAGCCCGGTGCCGCCGAGCAGCCGGCCGGTCGAGAAGCCGTCGCCGAAACGTTTCGCGAGCTTCATGTTGGTCGAATTGGCCGCGTACCAGACCACCGTGTTCTGGCACCAGGCCATGAACGCCGTGGCGCCGCAGACCTCGCCGATCGCCGCCATCGCCTGGATGGCGCAACGGAGGTCGGCAGGCCCTTCGTGGGGCATATGACTGCCCCAGGCGCCGACCTCGCCGAACTGGCGCAGCACCTCGGCCGGATAGACCGAGCCGGCATCGATGCCGGCCGCGAGCGGCGCAAGCTGCTCCCGCGCGATCCGCGCCACCTCGCCTGCAATGGTCGGTGCGGGCTGATCTAAAGCTTCGACCCGCGATAAAGCCAGTGAACCCATAATCGTCTCCCGCACCTTTTCCACCGCCGCTGACCGCTAGATGCCGACCTCGAGATTGACCGGACGGCTGAAGGTGTTGGCAACCGGCGACCATTTCTTCACATGGGCAACCAGCGCATTGATCTCGTCCGGCGAGATGCCCTCGCATTCCATGTCCACCTTGACGCGCACATCGGTGAAGCCGACCGGCTTGTCCGAGACATCGCCGGTGCCCCAGACCGCGGTGATGTTGAGATCGCCTTCGAGCTCGAGCTCGAGCTTGTTGACGATCCAGCCGCGATGCACGGCGTTGGCGTGCAGGCCGACCGCGAGGCAGGATCCGAGCGCGGCGAGCGAGGCCTCCGACGGATTGGGCGCGGTGTCGTCGCCCAAAAGCCCCGGCGGCTCGTCGACGATATAGGGCGGCAGGTTGCGGATGTAGTTGGCGTGGCGGAACTTGCCCTCCGCGACCGTCTTGCACTTCAAGGTCTTGATGACCTTCGGATTGGCCTTGCCGTTGGCGATCAGTTGCTCGAGCCCGCCTCTGTCGATCGGCGCGAGGCAGCCAGTCAGCACCGTTTTTTGAACGACCGCAGTCATCAGTTTTCTCCCTGGGAGTCGGAAAGTCGATAGGATACCGAACGGTCTGTTTCCTTGCATGGAGCGTGCCAGACGAGATCCAAATCAAAATGCGAAGCATTGGAGCCGCTTAGCGAATGCTGCCTGCGGATTGATCAACCGCCTCTTGCTCAAAGGCGATGCAGTTGTGCGAATGGATGCGAATCTTTTCGGCGCAAAACAGATGCGGCTTGCCGATGCGGCGCAGCTGCGATTAAGTTGCGGCCCATGGCCAAATCGTCACTGAACAAGTCGTCACTGAAGAAAACTGCAAGCGCGCCTCATTCGGGCGCGGGTGACGACGAATCCCCGCGCGGCCGCCTGCTCAACGCGGCGACGCATCTATTCTGCAAGAACGGAATCAACGCCACCGGCATCGATGCGATCATCGAGGAAGCCGGCACCGCGAAGACCACGCTCTACAAGCTGTTCGGCTCCAAGACCAATCTCGTCAACGCGGTGCTGGAGAGCGAGGGCAAGCATTGGCGCGAATGGTTCATCGGCGCCATGGAGGAAGGCGGTGGCGACGCGCAGACCAAACTCACGCGCATCTTCCCCGCGCTGAAGAGCTGGTTCGCCGAGGAGCGGTTCTACGGCTGCCCCTTCATCAATGCGGTGGGCGAGCACGACAAGGACCAGAAGCTGTTCCGCAACATCGCCATGAAGCACAAGAAGATCGTGCTCGGCCACATCGAGAAGCTCGCCGCCGAGCTCGGATCAAGCGAGCCCGCAATGCTCGCGCATCAGCTCGGCCTGTTGATCGACGGCGCCATCGTCGCGGCGATGGTGTCGCGCGATCCGGGCGTGGCCGATACGGCGGCGCTCGTGGCAAGCCCGCTGCTAACCCAGTCGAAAGCGAAGAAGAAACGCGCAGCGGATCAGCTCGAAGCGGTGTGATCTCGTCGTGATCTCGTAGGGTGGGCAAAGGCGCGAAGCGCCGTGCCCACCAACACCACCTCAGTTGATCGATCGAAACAGGGTGGGCACGCTTCGCTTTGCCCAGCCTACGAAACTGCCCTACCGCCCCGACCTCCCGTCGCGCGGCAAAGCGCCAGTGAATCGCTTGATCGCCTCGATCACGGGTTGCTGATCACCTGCAAAGAACCAATGATCATTGCCGTCGAGCTCGACGAATTGAGCACCGGTGATCCGGCTTGCTACATCGCGGCCGGCCGCGATACGCACAGCCTGGTCGTCCCGCCGGTGCAGCACCAGCGTCGGCACGGCAATTTGCGCCAGAAGGTGTCGCACGTCGGCGTCGCGAAACGCCTCGAGCACAGCCGAGATGCCGCCGGGACTGGAGGCCGCGCGCAGCAGCCCGGCCCACCAGGCGCGCGCCTGAGGATCACGGGCAAGGCTCGGCGCGAAGGTTTCGATCCCGGCCGGGCCACCCCATTGAGCGACGAGTTGCTGGCTCCAGGCGTCATACTGGCTTGCGCGCAGTGCGTGCGGATAGTCCGCCGCCCAACAGCCCTTGGCCAGCGCGCCGAACAGAATCAGCCCGGCCGTGAGTCGCGGTTGATCGACCGCAAACTTGATGCAGGCCGGTCCACACTCCGACGCCCCGAACAAGACGACGCGACGCGCGTCCGCCGCCCGCAGCACGGTGCCAATATCCTCCGCAGTGACTTCGATACCAGGGGCTGATCCGACCCGGTCGGACAGCCCGATACCACGACGATCGAAAACAATCAGTCGCCCCAGTCTCATCAATGACGCCAGAAACGTGCGGCTCGCGGGATGCTCCCAGGCGCGTTCCACGTGCGACACGAAGCCGGGCATGACCAAAATATCAAGCGGGCCGCTTCCGTAGGTCTGATACGCCAAATGCACACCGGCGCCCTTGACGTAGCGCGTTGTCGGAACGGCAGCGAGCAATGAATCCCCGTTGGGGCCCATGAGGGCTTCGGTCGCGGCTTCCGGTGCAACGCCAAGCTCGTCGCGCAGCCGCTGTGTCAGTGCCGCGTGGTGCCGTTCTGCCGCGCTTCGGTCGCCGGCAAGCAGAAGACTGCGGATCAGATGCCGGCCATACACCTCGCTTAGCGGATCGAGCTCGACCAGACGTCCCGCATGCGCTGTCGCGGCAAAATGTTCGCCGGCGGCGTTCTCGTCCTGCACGAGACGCTCCAGCGCGTGCATGAGCCGTCCCCTCAGCGCCTCCCGCCGAAAGAACGCCCAGTCGTCGAATTCGGGACAGTCGCCCAGAGCGAAGCCCGCCAGGAAGTCACCCCGATAGATCAGGCAGGCTTCGTCAAAGTTGCCGCGGTCGCAGGCGCTCTCGAACAGATGCATATCGACCCTCAGCTCGACCTCCGGGGACCATCGCAGGCTGGTGCGGTCGGTCGGGGGCTTGACACCGGCCTGTATCTCGTCGACGCGGACGGGCGTCTCGTTCACGCCAATACTGCCGGGCAAGCCATTCTCGATGCGCGCGACATCCTGCACGAGATCCGCGGCCACCTGGCGGCCTGCGATCCGACGGTCAACAAGACATTGCGACACGTCTTCGCCGCGGCCGGGCACGGCGACACGGCCCTCGGCGCCAGCGGAATCGCAGTGCCGATGATCGGGAGCGATGGGCAGCGCCACGTCGCCCATGCCCTGCCGTTGACCTCCGGCACGCGCCGACGTGCGGGCGTCGCCTACAGCGCCGTGGCAGCATTGTTCGTGCGCAAGGTGGCGCTGACGATACCGCCTTGTTCCGAAGTGATCGGCAAGGCATTCAAATTGACGCCGACCGAGTTGCGCGTACTGCTCGCGATCGTCGAACTCGGCGGCGTTCCCGAAGTGGCAGCGGCACTCGGCGTTGCTGATTCGACGATCAGGACGCATGTCAGCCGCCTGTTTGAAAAGACCGGCACCGCGCGACAGGCCGATTTCGTCAAGCTCGTCGCGGGATATGCGACGCCGCTGAGAGAATCGGCGGATGACGAAGTGGTGAGTAGACAACCCGTTGGAGTCCCACGATGAGAGCGGTTCTATGCCATTCCTTCACCGGGCCGGAAGACCTGCGCGTCGGCGAGATCGAAGCGCCAAAACCGGCCGGGGATGAAGTTCTGATCGACGTCCACGCCGCCTCCGTGAGCTTCATGGACCAGTTGCTGGTCTCGGGCCTCTACCAGATGCGGCCACAGACACCCTTCGTGCCCGGCACCGAAGCGGCCGGAATCATCGTCGCAGCCGGCGAAGAGGTCACGAAATTCAAGCCGGGCGATCGCGTGGCATGCAGCAGTTGGATTGGCGGCTACGCCGAACGAATGATCGCAAAGGAATCGAAGAGCGGAGACGGCCTGCGCATTTTTGCCGGACCGCTGGGGCGTCATTCGCACAAAGCTACGGCCGTCCTCGCCGCGACCTGGACACCGGATCCGAATTTGACAGCCGAGGATGGCTTGGTCGCCCCCGAATTTCTCTGGTCGGCGCTCGATTGTCCCACCGGCTATGCCTGCAATTACATTCAGCAGAGCGGTAGCTACGACCAGGCACCGATCCTGTTGGGAAGGATGTCGGCACGGATCAAGGCACGGCCTCGCCCAGGCGAACGCTGCGTCATCACGGCCTGGCCGACCGGCCGCGACGGCCGCAAACGCGTTGCCGGAGCCGCGGCCCATGATGAAGCCGGGACGTTGCTGGCCGTGGCCCGGGCGACATGGATTGTGGTCGAACGCGACGTGCAGCTCGGGCGCGCTTCGTAGGGTGGACTAGCGCAGCGTAATCCACCACCTCTCTCGGCACGTTGATAGTGAAGAGGTGGGTTGCGCCTTCCGCCATGGCTCCACGAGCGACGGCGGAAGGCGTAATCCACCGTGCCGCAAGTCGAGGAAAGCGGAGGGTTACGCGTGTACTCGAATGTGTGGGATGTCCGCTTCGAACGGGTCAGCCAGACTTACTTATAGGCAGCTCCGGCACTTCGCCTCTTGGCCCAGAGCCGCCGTGGCCGATACCGCCTTGCCAGGATTCCTTCAAACCGCCCTTTGCGCATGCTTTGGCATGATCGCTGGTTCTCCATCCCGAGCCACTCTTCGCGGTCGCATGGGCGGTCTGCTTCCGTTGACGCAAGGCTGCCCGCAGCCAGCAAACTGTTCTTAGAGCTGATTTCGAGTGTTTCGGCGCGCCACCACTCTCAGGACGACTTGCGGTGTCGGCTCCATTAAGCAACACTTGCCCCATTTCAGAGAAGTTATTTTTTGAGAGGGCATCATGCCTGAGATACTGGAAGTCGTGCTGTGGTGTGCCGCGCTCGCGACGTGGCTGATGCTTCTCTTCGCCTTCGTGGGCAATGCTTTGAAGCCGCTCTCAAAGAGCATCCGCCGAGTGATCGAGGACGCATTCAAGCTCAAGGTGAAGTGACGCCGGCTACGATGCCCGATCGAAACTGAAACGGCCTGCTCCGGTGACGAAGATCAACATCGCGCCTCCCATGATCGAAATGTTCTTCAAAAAATTGTTGTATTGACCAATCTGCTGCGCACCGGCGGGATATTCCCAGTAGCGATGTCCAACAATCGTCGCGGCTAGTACGAACACAAACATCAGAACTGCGCAGTAGCGCGTACCGACGCCCAATATCAAACCAACGGATATCAATACTTCCACTGCGATGCTCGTGATAGTGAACAGCTCAGGTGCTGGAAGGTTCAGGGACCTAAAATAGCCTACCGAGCCGCTGAAGTTGGATAGCGCTCCGTACGCGCTTCCGACGAATAACCACGCAAGTAGAATGCGGCCAATCAAGATCAGTACGCCAGCTCTCCTTGTGGCGAACTCGTCGACTGCCAGCGACTCAAAATGGGATTTCACTGATAGAGTCCCCCTTTGTTGTCCACGACCGGCTGAACACTTCCTCTGCCGACAGCCAACCTATCATGATTGGCGGATCACACGAAGCGCTGTCATTGGCTCTTTGGCGCGTGCAAACGAAGCCCGCTTCGTCAGAATTGGCCCGTCTGAAAATGGAGCTTCGCAGACCCGGCAGGGCGAGCCGCCACTGTCCCTCGCGAGGATAAGCGGACGTGACATATTCGCCGGCTGAGTGGATGCAGGCTAAGTGGATTATCAGCACGCGCCCTAAGCTACCGCCTACGACGCGCTCGATCCTTCCGCCATCATCCCCTCAAGCCGCGCCAGCTCGGCCGCCAGATCCCGCTCCACGTCCGCCGCCCGCATCTCGATCACCCGATAGTCGCGCGCTTCCAGCCACGCCCGACGCGCCGCCCGGTCAGCGACGATCATCTCGGTCTCGCCCGGGTTCACCAGCTCGATCGCGATCCGGTGCGGGAACGAGACAAAATCCGGAATGTGGCGGCCGACCGGGGTCTGGCGCTTGAACTGGCCGGCGAAGCGCCGGTCGCGGGTCAGTGCCTGCCAGAGCAGGCGCTCGGCGTCGGTCGGATTGCGGCGGAGCAGGCGCGCGAGCCCGCGCACGGTGCTGCCGCTGTCGGGCGCCCCGCCCTGCCCGTGCTCGGCCAGAAGCGCGCGGAGCCGCGTCGCCTGTTCGCCGTCGAGCACGCCGCCCTTGGCAGGCCCTTTCCGTCCCTCCGCGATCGCCATGACCACGCCGTGCAAAGTGTGGATGTCCTGCTTGGTCGGCTCCATCCGAGTGAAGATGTTGCGCAAATTGACCAGCATGGTGTCGCGCTTCTCGGCCGGACGCAAAAACTCGACCCGGTCGAGCTCGCGCACGAGGTTGTCGAAGAAGGCCTGCATCTGGTGCTGCGAGGCGCGCTCCGAACGCTCGGGCATGGCGTGCGGCAACTCCCCCGACGTCGCCCGCTTGAACCATTCATAGCCGATCAGCAGCACGGCCTGGGCGAGGTTCAGCGAGGCAAAGCCCGGATTGACCGGGAAGGTGATGATGCGGTTGGACAGGCCAACCTCCTCGTTGGTCAGCCCCCAGCGCTCCCGGCCGAACAGGATGCCGGCCTTACCGCCGGTGGCGACGTGCGCGGAGATCTCGGCCGCGGCGGCTTCCGGACCCACCACCGGCTTGGCCTGGTCGTGGGCGCGCGCCGAGGTGGCGAACAGCAGGTCGAGATCGGCAACCGCCTGCTCGACCGTGTCGAACAATTCGACCCGTTCCAGAATGTGGTCGGCGCCGGCGGCCGCGCGCTGGGCCGCGATGTTGGGCCAGCCGTCGCGGGGATTGACGATGCGCAAGTGGCTCAGGGCAAAGTTGCCCATGGCGCGCGCCGCCATGCCGATGTTCTCGCCGAGCTGCGGCTCGACCAGGATCACGATGGGACCATCGAGGGCGAGGCCCGCCTTGCTCTTGTCAGTCCCCGACATCTCGCTTCTCTTTCACGCTGGTTCTCAAGGCCTTGGAGAGGCCGCCTCAGGAATTGATTCAAGCCGGCCGCCCGGCCGGCTTTGTCCCGCTCGCCTGTCGTTTGCCTGTCCTGGCAAAATTCTCAAGGGAAATAACGGGTTGGATTCGACTTTTGAATCTCGCCTGAAACTTCACCCCACCTCGGCCGAACGGCGGGCTGCCGCTCCCCATCTGCGCAAGCTGGATGAGCTAAAACTGCATAATCCCTTGGCTTTCGCCCGCCGCGTCCGGGTGCTAAGAGGCGGCGGATATTCCCGTGGCGCGCCGAAAGCGCCGTTCCCAAGAGGCTTCCCCGATCATGGCAAAAATCAAGGTGACCAACCCCGTCGTCGAACTCGATGGCGACGAGATGACCCGGATCATCTGGCAGTACATCAAGGACAAGCTGATCACCCCGTTCCTCGATGTCCAGCTGCTCTATTTCGACCTGGGGATGGAGCACCGCGACGAGACCAACGATCAGGTCACCATCGACTCCGCCGAAGCCATCAAGAAGGTCGGCGTGGGCGTGAAGTGCGCCACCATCACCCCGGACGAGGCCCGGGTGAAGGAGTTCAACCTCAAGCAGATGTGGAAGTCGCCGAACGGCACCATCCGCAACATCCTCGGCGGCTGCATCTTCCGCGAGCCGATCATCTGCAAGAACGTGCCGCGCCTCGTTCCCGGCTGGAGCAAGCCGATCATCATCGGCCGCCATGCCTATGGCGACCAGTACCGCGCCACCGACATCAAGTTCCCGGGCAAGGGCACGCTGTCGATGAAGTTCGTCGGCGAGGACGGCACCGTGATCGAGAAGGAAGTGTTCAAGGCCCCGGGCGCCGGCGTCGCCATGGAGATGTACAATCTCGACGACTCCATCATCGACTTCGCCCGCGCCTCCCTCAATTACGGCCTGCTGCGCAACTACCCGGTCTATCTCTCGACCAAGAACACCATCCTCAAGGTCTATGACGGCCGCTTCAAGGACATCTTCCAGGACATCTACGACCGCGAGTTCAAGAAGGAATTCGAGGCCAAGGGGCTGACCTACGAGCACCGCCTGATCGACGACATGGTGGCCTCGGCTCTGAAATGGTCCGGCGGCTATGTCTGGGCCTGCAAGAACTACGACGGCGACGTGCAGTCCGACACGGTCGCGCAGGGCTACGGCTCGCTCGGCCTGATGACCTCGGTGCTGCTCACCCCGGACGGCAAGACGGTCGAAGCCGAGGCCGCCCACGGCACCGTGACCCGCCACTACCGCGAGCACCAGAAGGGCAAGGAGACCTCGACCAACTCGATCGCGTCGATCTTTGCTTGGACCCGTGGCCTGTCGCACCGTGCCAAGCTCGACAACAATGCGGAGCTGGCGAAGTTCGCGAACACGCTGGAGAAGGTCTGCGTCGACACCGTCGAAGAAGGCTACATGACCAAGGACCTCGCGCTGCTGGTCGGCGCCGACCAGCGCTGGCTGTCGACCACCGGCTTCCTCGACAAGGTCGCCGAGAACCTCGAGAAGGCGCTGGCGGCGTAAGCTGCCTGTAGCCCCGTCATTGCGAAGCGAAGCAATCCAGACTGCATCTGCGGACAGATCCTGGATTGCTCACATGGGGAATGTGTATGTCAAGGATGAGCAGTCACCTTTTTGTTCGACTGCAGCCACCTCTTCGTCCCGACCGCGGGTTCTGCAGGATGGCGCGCGCAGATCAAGTCAAGGCCGGCCTGTTAGGGCCGCCGCGAAGCGGCTTGGCCTTGAGTTGAGCGAGCACGCCATCATGCTTGGTGCGTTGGGCCGATAGGAGCTCCTCGCGTTGGCGGTTCTGTCAGGGCATCTGCCATCCTCGCATTTGCGATCCAAGGGTCGAGCCGGTTCGACGATCTGGGTTGCTTGCCAGATCAAACTCACATTCGGTCGTCGCACAAGGCGACTGCACCACGATTCCGCTTGCGGCGGGCAGGCTCGAGAGGACGAGGCCATTCTTCGTTGCGGCGTTTGAAGCCATGCAATCCATCGGTTCGTCCACCCGGATCTTCCGAGACTGATCGGGCCTCGGCAGATGGGTTATGGTTCTTTCGTTGCGCGCGGGCGGCGAAGCACGCCGCTTGGTGCGGTCCGGATCAGGCGGCGGGCTTCATCACGGCCCCCTCGATGGTCTCGCCCGCGGTGACATACTTCCACAAGGTCACGAGAAGCTTGCGCGCCAGCGCCACGATCGCGCGCTTGCGGCCTTGCGGGCTTCGCTCCTTGAACCAGCGCGTCAGGGCCGACTGCGGCTGGTGACGTATCCACAGCCAGGCGAGCTGGATCATTGTGGTCCGCAGCCTGGGATTGCCGGCCTTCGACACGCCCTGCTCGTGCCGGATGCCTCCGCTTTGCCACGGCGTCGCCGCAAGCCCCGCATAGGCGGCGACCTGGCGGCGGTTGGAGAACTGCCGGTAGAACGCCTCCGACCAGAGCACGGCCGCAAAGTTGGCGCCGAGCCCTTTCAAGGCCAGCAGCATCGCCACCGGATCCGGCGCGACCTTGTCTGCAGCGTTCTTGTCTGCAGGCTTCCGGGCTGCGGCCAGCAGAGCATCTCGCGCGGCCTCGACCGCCTTGATCTGTTCCAGAAGCAGTTCGACCCGATCGAGCTCGCGGCCGATCTGCGCCTTCAAATGCGAAGGCAGCTCCCGCCCGTCGCCCGTGCGCAAGGCCTCAAGCCGCGCCCGCCGATTGCGCCGCAGCGGCACGTAGTCGGATATCCCCTGCGCGAACAGAAGACCCTTGATCCGGTTCACATGCGTGATGCGCTCGGCGATCAGCGTCGCTCGTTCGCGACACAGCCTGCGCCGGTCCTCCTCTTCAGGCGAGGGCGCAACCACCATCGCACAGACCCGCGGCTCGCCGCGCTTGTAGGCCAGAAGCGCCCGCAACAGCGCCTCGCCATCGAGCCTGTCAGTCTTGGCCCGCCGCCGCCGTCGCGACGTCGCAATCGAGGCGGGATCGACCACGTGGCTCTCAATGCCGTTCTGTTGCAGAACACGGTGCAGCCAGAACCCGTCCAGCCCAGCTTCCTGGATCGTGATGATCGGATAGCTCTCGCGGGTCCTGGCCTCCGCCTTGCGCCTGAGTTCCGCAAACAGCTTCATCAGCTCAGCCGTATCGCCGGCCGTGACGCTGTGCCTGGACATCTTCTCGCCCGTACCAGGCGAAAGTGACGTAATCACCCACGTCGAACGGCTCAGTTCCAAAGACACAAAAATTGCGCCAAACTGCGTGCGGATAGCGGTCGGTCCGTCGGAAGGATGATCGAGCAACATCGTCGTCTCCAGGTTGAGGGGGTCAGCAACCTCAGTCTGGCCTCAGACCTGGTCGCTATCCACTCCCCATGGAATCTTCGTCGCAGGGCTCCTCGCAATGACGAGACCTTTGCCCGGGGAAAAATCATGTCGACGTTCAAGAGCCTTGCGATCGCGCTCCTCGCGCTGACCAGCGCCCCCGCCTTCGCCGCCGACCCACTCCCTGATGCCATCGCCGCCCCCGGGCGAGACTGTCGTGCTCAGCGTCCATGCCGAGGGCGCGCAGGTCTATGAATGCAAGGCTGGCGCCGACGGCAAGCTCGCCTGGGCCTTCCGCGAGCCGATCGCCACCCTGCTCGCCGAGGGCAAGACGGTCGGCCGGCACTATGCCGGGCCGAATTGGGAGCACGCCGACGGCAGTGCCGTGGTGGGCAAGGCCATCGGCAATGCGCCCGGTACGACGGCTGCCGATATCCCCTGGCTCAAGCTGGACGTCACCTCCCGTCGCGGCAGCGGCGTGCTGACGCCCGTTACCACGGTCCAGCGCATCAACACCCATGGCGGCAAGCTCGACGGGACCTGCGAGAAGGCCGGCGAGTTCAAAAGCGCGCCCTACTCCGCGGAGTATGTCTTCCTGCGCAAGGGCTGACCGCTCAGCGGTCGGTGCCCTCGCGCTGCGCCTGCGCCAGCTCAGCCGCCGCAAGATCGCCGGTCTCCTCGAGCCGCGCTTTCGCGGTTTTGTGGACGTGGGCGGCGAGCGTCGGCATGCGCGCGATCAGGGCGTGAAAGGCCTGGGCGTCGAGCACGAGCAGCCGGGTCTTGCGCGTCGCGGTCACCGTGCCGCTGCGTTTCGTCTTGTGCGGCAGCGCGATCTCGCCGAAGAAGGTGCCATCAGTGAGCCGCACTTGCTGGCTCGGCAGCGCGATCTCGACCTCGCCCGCAGTGATGAAATACATTGATGAGGCGGCATCGCCCCGCCGCACCAATATCTCGCCCTGCTCGATGGTGCGGGCCCGGAGCAGCCGCATGATGTCGGCGATCTCGGATGCCGACAGGTGCGAGAACAGCGGCACCCGCGCCAGCATGCCCCAGGTGACGACGAAATCGCGCCGCTTCACCTCGTCCGCAAAGGCGGTCGAGATGATCGCGACCGGCAGCGCGATCATGGCGAAGCCGCTGACGATGGCGAACACCGAGACGAACTTGCCGAGCGCCGTCACCGGCACGACGTCGCCATAGCCGACGGTGCCGAGCGTCACGATCGCCCACCACATCGCCTGCGGAATGGTGCCGAGCTTGTCCGGCTGCACGTCGCGCTCGATGGCGTAGAGCAGCGAGGCGAAGGTCAGCACCACGCCGGTCAGAATGACGACGCAGCCGATCAGTGCCCGACGCTCGGCGTGCACCGCCGCAAGCAGCGAGCGCATCGCCGGCGAATAGCGGATGAGTTTGAAGAACGGCAGCACGCCGAGCGCGGCTAGCGTCGCATGCCGGCCCGAAGCTAGCACGATCGCCGCCGGCAGAAACGCCAGCAGATCGATGATGCCGAGCGCAGAGAAGGCGTAGGAGAACCGGTCGGCGAGCGCCGAGCCCTTGCGCGGCGTGTGGCCCGCCACCGTCCAGAGCCGCGCGACATATTCCAGCGCGAACACGATAATGGAGAGGATGGCGATGGCGGAGAACAGCGCCCCGAATTGCGCGTCCAACTCCGGCACCGAGGCAAGAATCATCGCGACCACGTCGAGCACGATGACGCTGATGATCATTTGGATGAAGCGCGATCCGGCCGAATAGGCCAAGGCATCGTGCTCCAGCAGTTCGTAGAGGCGATCCCTTAAGTTGGGATCGCGCAGGCCACGTCCTCGCGGAACGAGGCCCACGGCCTCAGGCGCCGATCATGGCTTTTTCGATCGCCGTGAGCGCCGCGGCCGCGTTCGCACCATCGGGACCGCCGGCTTGCGCCATGTCGGGCCGGCCGCCGCCGCCCTTGCCGCCGAGCGCTTCGGAGGCGACGCGAACCAAATTGACGGCGTTGAAGCGCGAGGTCAGATCCGCGGTGACGCCGACCACGATTCCGGCCTTGCCGTCCTCGGTGACGCCGACGATGGCGACCACGCCGGAGCCGATCTGCTTCTTGCCGTCGTCGGCAAGGCTCTTGAGATCCTTCATCTCGATGCCTTCGACCGCGCGCGCCATCAGCTTGACGTCGCCGACCTCGCGCACGCCCGCGGCAGCGCCATTGCCAACGGAAGTACCGCCGCCCATCGCGAGCTTCTTGCGGGCATCGGACAATTCGCGCTCGAGCTTCTTGCGCTCGTCCATCAGCGCGGTGATGCGCGCCGGAACGTCGTCGATCGAGGTGCGCAGCTCGTTTGCTGCGGCCTTCGCCAGCGCCATGGTGTCGTTGGCGTGCTTGCGCGCATAGTTTCCGGTCAGCGCCTCGATGCGGCGGACGCCGGAGGCAACCGCGCTCTCGCCCGTCAGCGTGATCAGGCCGATGTCGCCGGTGCGCCTGACATGGGTGCCGCCGCAGAGCTCGACCGACCAGCCGAGCGCATTGGCGCCGTGCTCGCGCGCGGTCTTGCCCATCGAGACCACGCGGACCTCATCGCCATATTTCTCGCCGAATAGCGCGCGCGCGCCGGCCTCGCGGGCCTCGTCGACGCCCATGACGCGGGTGGTGACCTCGTCATTCTCCAGCACCACGTCGTTGGCGATGTCCTCGACGCGGGCAAGCTCCTCCGCCGTGATCGGCTTCGGATGCACGAAGTCGAAGCGCAGGCGGTCGGGCGCGACCAGTGAGCCGCGCTGGGCGATGTGGTCGCCGAGCACCTGACGCAGCGCCTCATGGATGAGATGGGTCGCGGAGTGATGGGCGCGGATCGACGATCGCCGCCCATGATCGACCTCGAGCTGGAGCGCGGTGCCGAGCTTCAGCTCGCCGCTCTCTACCGTGCCGATGTGAACGAAGAGATCGCCGAGCTTCTTCTGTGTGTCGGTGACGCGGAACTTGATCCCGCCCTCGCCGACCAGCACGCCGGTGTCGCCGACCTGGCCGCCGGATTCCGCATAGAATGGCGTCTGGTTCAGCAGAAGCGCACCTGGCTCGCCGGCCTTGAGGCTGTCGATCTCCTTGCCGTCCTTCACCAGTGCGGAGACGACGCCTTCGGCGCTCTCGGTCTCGTAGCCCAGGAATTCGGTGGCGCCCAACTTCTCGCGCAGCGGGAACCAGATCGCTTCGGAGGCCGCCTCGCCCGAGCCGGCCCACGACGCGCGCGCCTTCTGGCGCTGACGCTCCATCGCGTCGGTGAAGGAGGCCTGGTCGACGCTGATGCCGCGCGACTTCAGCGCGTCCTGCGTCAGATCCAGCGGGAAGCCATAGGTGTCGTACAGCGTGAAGGCGACGTCGCCGTCGAACATGTCGCCCTTCTTCAAGGAAGCGCTCTTCTCGTCGAGGATGGCAAGGCCGCGCGTCAGCGTCTTGCGGAAGCGGGTCTCTTCCAGCCGCAGCGTTTCCTCGATCAGCTTTTCCGCGCGCATCAGCTCGGGATAGGCCTGGCCCATCTCACGGACCAGCGCCCAGACCAGGCGATGCATCAGCGGGTCTTTCGCACCCAAAAGCTGCGCATGCCGCATCGCGCGGCGCATGATCCGGCGCAGCACGTAGCCGCGACCTTCGTTCGAGGGCAGCACGCCATCAGAGACGAGGAAGGCCGAGGAGCGCAGATGATCGGCGATGACGCGGAACGAGGCGACGGTCTTCTCGTCCGGTCCGGTTCCCAAAGCGGACGCGGTCGCATCGATCAAATGACGGAACAGATCGGTCTCGAACACGCTGTCGACGCCCTGCATGATGCAGGCCATGCGCTCGAGCCCCATGCCGGTGTCGATCGAGGGCCGCGGCAGCGGCACGCGCTCCTCCTTCGTCACCTGCTCATATTGCATGAACACCAGGTTCCAGAACTCGAGGAAGCGATCGCCGTCCTCCTCGGGGCTGCCCGGAGGACCGCCCCAGATATGCTCGCCGCGATCGATGAAGATCTCCGAGCACGGGCCGCACGGGCCGGTGTCGCCCATCGCCCAGAAATTGTCCGAGGTCGGGATGCGGATGATGCGGTCGTCGGAGAAGCCGGCGATCTTCTTCCAGAGGTCAGCGGCCTCGTCGTCGGTGTGATAGACGGTGACGAGCAGCTTGTCCTTGTTCAGCCCGAACTCCTTGGTGATCAGCGTCCAGGCAAGCTCGATCGCGCGCTCCTTGAAGTAGTCGCCGAAGGAGAAATTGCCGAGCATCTCGAAGAAGGTGAGATGGCGCGCGGTGTAGCCGACATTGTCGAGGTCGTTGTGCTTGCCGCCGGCGCGCACGCATTTTTGCGAGGTGGTGGCGCGCTGATAGGGCCGCTTCTCGACGCCGGTGAAGACGTTCTTGAACTGCACCATGCCGGCATTGGTGAACATCAGGGTCGGGTCGTTGCGCGGCACCAATGGCGAGGACGACACGATCTCGTGGCCGTTCTCGGCAAAGAAGTTCAGAAAGGTCGACCTGATCTCGTTGACGCCGCTCATGTTCATCCAATCGGGTGTGCTTGGGCCCGCTACTCGCCATCCAAACCGAAAGTTTAGGCCGATATCTGCGGACAGAAGCGCTTTTAGACAAGGCCAGCTTCGCTGTCCAGAAACTGTGCAGAGAGATCAGAGGGTTGCCGCAGGCGCGCAATCCCGTTGAAAGGCGTTAGCCCCGCGTTGACAGGCTTGGCCGGCCTGTGGTCTGTACCTATCTGTATCGTACGGCCACGTCGGGAGAGACCGGCTTCATTGCCGGCGCCGAAGGAGCAACCGCCCCGGAAACTCTCAGGCAAACGGACCGCGTGGCTTTGACAGCATCTGGAAAGAGGCGCCGACCGGCTTAACGGCCAGGATGGCGTCCGCCGACGGGATAATACTCTCAGGCACAGCGACAGATGGGGCTTCGACTGGTGTCCATCGGGGAATCCTCCCCGGGGAACCACCGAGGGCCCCTGTGATGCTTGCGCGCGACGACCAAGATTCCCTTAAGAGTACGCCCCTTCACGGGCTGCATGTGTCCCTCGGCGGCAAGATGGTGCCGTTCGCCGGCTATGACATGCCCGTGCAATATCCCGCGGGCGTGCTGAAGGAACACCTCCATACCCGCACCGCAGCCGGCCTGTTCGACGTCTCCCATATGGGCCAGATCGCGCTCCGGCCGAAGTCCGGGAGGATCGAGGACGCCGCACGCGCGCTGGAGCGGCTGGTGCCGCAGGACATCGTCGCGGTTGCGCCCGGCCGACAGCGCTACGCCCAGTTCACCAATGCGGATGGCGGCATTTTGGACGATCTGATGGTCGCCAATTTCGGCGATCACCTGTTCCTGGTCGTCAACGCCGCCTGCAAGGCCGAGGACGGGGCGCATCTGCGCGCGCACCTTTCGGACGACTGCATCATCGATTCGCTCAACGACCGCGCGCTGATCGCGCTGCAGGGTCCGAAGGCTGAAGCCGCGCTGGCGAAACTTTGTGCAGAGGCACCGGCGATGAAGTTCATGGATGCCGGTCCGCACAAGGTCGCCGGCCTCGCCTGCTTCGTGTCGCGCTCCGGCTATACCGGCGAGGACGGGTTCGAGATCTCCGTTCCCGCAGGCGACGCCGAGCACCTCGCCAGGACGTTGCTGGACAATCCCGACGTGATGCCGATCGGCCTCGGCGCCCGCGACAGCCTGCGACTCGAGGCCGGGCTCTGCCTCTATGGTCACGACATCGACACCGCGACCACGCCGGTCGAGGCCGCGCTGGAATGGTCGGTGCAGAAGAGCCGACGCAGCGGCGGCGCCCGTGCCGGCGGCTTTCCCGGCGCGGAAAAGATTCTTGCGCATTTCGACCAGGGCGCGGCACGCCGCCGCGTCGGCCTGCGCACCGAGGGCCGCGCGCCGGTGCGCGAGGGCGCGCTGCTGTTTGCAGATGCGACCACAGGTGAGCCGATTGGAAAGGTCACATCGGGCGGCTTCGGCCCGAGCCTGAATGCGCCGGTAGCGATGGGCTATGTGCCTACTGCGCAAAGCGCGCTCGGCACAAAACTCTTCGCCGAGGTGCGCGGCCAGCGGCTGCCGCTCGCGGTCGCCGCCATGCCTTTCGTGAAAAACACCTACAAACGCTGAGGACCTGAGAATGACCACGACGCTGTACACCTCCGACCATGAATGGCTGGCGATCGACGGCGATGTCGCCACCGTTGGGATCACCGATTACGCGCAGTCGCAGCTCGGCGACGTCGTGTTCATCGAACTGCCCAAGGTCGGCCGCACGCTGAAGAAGACCGAGGCCGCCGCCGTCGTGGAATCGGTGAAGGCCGCCTCCGACGTCTACGCGCCGATCTCGGGCGAGGTGCTCGAGGTGAACGAGGCCGTCGTGGCAGAGCCGGCGCTGGTCAATTCGGATGCAGGCGGCAAGGCCTGGTTCTTCAAGATCAGGATTGCCGACAAGAGCGAGCTCGGCGGCCTCATGGATGAAGCCGCCTACAAGGCGCACACGGCTTAAAGAGCGATGGAGCAAGCGATGACCGCGCACCGCAAATCCAACGGCGACACCGCCGCCGGTTTCGTTCGCCGCCACATCGGCCCGTCGACGCGGGATGTCACGGCAATGCTGGAGGCGGTCGGCGCCAAAAGCGTCGACGCGCTGATGGCGGAGACGCTGCCGGCCTCGATCCGGCAGGCCGCCCCGCTCGATCTCGGCAAGCCCTTGAGCGAGACCGAGGCGATCGCGCATATGGCCGAGCTCGCCGCCCAAAACCAGGTCTTCACCTCGCTGATCGGCCAAGGCTATTCCGGCACGATCCTGCCCGCGGTGATCCAGCGCAACATCCTTGAGAATCCGGCCTGGTACACGGCCTATACGCCCTACCAGCCCGAGATCAGCCAAGGCCGCCTGGAAGCACTGCTCAACTTCCAGACCATGATCTGCGATCTCACCGGGCTCGACGTCGCCAACGCCTCGCTGCTCGACGAGGCGACCGCGGCGGCCGAAGCCATGGCGCTCGCGGAGCGGCACTCGCAGGTCAAAGCGAAAGCCTTCTTCGTCGACAAGGACGTGCATCCGCAGACGCTCGCCGTGATGCGCACCCGCGCCGAGCCTCTCGGCTGGAACCTGATCGTCGGCGATCCCCTCGCCGATCTCGACAAGACCGACGTGCTGGGTGCGCTGCTGCAATATCCCGGCAGTTCGGGCGCCGTGCGCGACCTCAGGCCCGTGATCGCGACGCTGCGCGCCAAGGGCGCACTCGCGATCATTGCCGCCGATCTCTTGGCACTGACACTGCTCGCTTCGCCCGGCGAGCTCGGCGCCGACATCGCGATCGGCTCGGCGCAGCGTTTTGGCGTGCCGATGGGCTATGGCGGTCCGCACGCAGCCTATATGGCGGTGCGCGATGCGCTGAAGCGCTCGCTGCCCGGTCGCATCGTCGGCCTGTCCGTTGATTCCCGTGGTGCTCCCGCCTATCGCCTCGCGCTGCAGACCCGCGAGCAGCACATCCGCCGCGAGAAGGCGACCTCCAACATCTGCACCGCGCAGGTGCTGCTCGCCGTGATCGCCTCGATGTATGCGGTCTATCATGGCCCCGAAGGCTTGACGCAGATCGCGCGCAATGTGCATCGCCGCACGGCTGTGTTGGCGGCCGGCCTGCGCAAGCTCGGCTTCGCGCCACAGTCCGAAAGCTTCTTCGACACGGTAACGGTCGACGCTGGCGGCAAGCGCGACGAGATCGTTGCGCTTGCTGCGGCCGAGAAGATCAATTTCGGCCTCGGCGGGACCACCTTGCGCATCGCGCTCGATGAAACCACGACGCCCGCGACCGTCGAAGCAATCTGGCGCGCGTTTGGCGGCAAGCTCACTTACGCCGAGGTCGATGCGACCACGCGCGAGGCGCTGCCGGATACGTTGAAGCGCACGACGGACTTCCTCACCCATCCGGTGTTCCACGCGCATCGCTCGGAGACTGAGATGCTGCGCTACATGCGCAAGCTCAGCGATCGCGACCTCGCGCTCGACCGCGCGATGATTCCGCTGGGCTCCTGCACCATGAAGCTGAACGCAACCACCGAGATGATGCCGCTGACCTGGCCCGAGTTCGGCTCCCTGCACCCGTTCGCGCCGCGCGAGCAGGCCAAGGGCTATCAAGCATTGTTCACGCGGCTGGAAAAATGGCTGTGCGACATCACCGGCTATGACGCGATCTCGCTCCAGCCGAATTCGGGCGCGCAAGGCGAATATGCCGGGCTTTTGGCCATCCGTGGTTATCATGCCGCGCGCGGAGAGGCGCATCGCAAGATCTGCCTGATCCCCTCCTCCGCCCACGGCACCAACCCGGCTTCTGCCGCGATGGTCGCCATGGACGTGGTGGTGGTCGCCTGCGAGAAGAACGGCGACGTCGACGTCAACGATCTCCGCGCCAAGGCCGAAAAGCATTCCAGCGATCTCGCTGCGGTGATGATCACCTATCCCTCGACCCATGGCGTATTCGAGGAGCATATCCGCGAGATCTGCGACATCGTCCACGGCCATGGCGGCCAGGTCTATCTCGACGGCGCCAACCTCAACGCGCAGGTCGGCCTGTCGCGGCCCGGCGATTACGGCGCCGATGTCAGCCATCTCAATTTGCACAAGACCTTCTGCATCCCGCATGGCGGCGGCGGCCCGGGCATGGGCCCGATCGGCGTGAGAGCGCATCTCGCCCCGTTCCTGCCAAGTCATCCGGGAAGTCATCCGGAAAATCGCCATTCGGCGACCAATGCGGATGCTCCGATCGGGCCGGTCTCGGCCGCGCCGTTTGGTTCGGCGTCGATTCTCACCATCTCCTACATCTACATTTTGATGATGGGCGGCGAAGGCCTGAAGCGCGCGACCGAGATCGCGATCCTCAACGCCAACTACGTTGCCGCACGGCTCGATGCGCATTTCCCGGTGCTCTACAAGAACGAGAAGGGCCGCGTCGCGCATGAGTGCATCGTCGACCCCCGCGCGCTGAAGACGACCAGCGGCGTCACCGTCGACGACATCGCCAAGCGCCTGATCGACTATGGCTTCCATGCGCCAACGATGAGCTTTCCGGTGCCGGGCACGCTGATGATCGAGCCGACCGAATCGGAATCCAAAGCGGAGCTTGATCGCTTCTGCGACGCGATGAGCGCGATCCGCAAAGAGATCGCCGAGGTGGAAGGCGGCCGGTTCAAGATCGAGGCCTCGCCGCTGCGCTACGCCCCGCACACCGTGCACGACATCGCCGACGACAACTGGACTCGCGCCTACACCCGCGCCGAGGGCTGCTTCCCCGCCGGCACCTCGCGCACCGACAAATACTGGAGCCCGGTCGGTCGCGTCGACAACGTCTATGGCGACCGCAACCTGGTGTGCTCGTGCCCGCCGGTGAGCGATTACGCGGAAGCGGCGGAGTAGCGTTACGGAGCAACCAGCGAACGGCGCTCACGATCCCATCGCCAGAGCCGTTCGTTGGTCAGATGAGCGCCGCCCCACCAGCGACGGATCGGGTTGTGCCGGCAGAAGTCGTCTTCCGCCTCCACAACAGCCTGCCCGAGCTCGGTGAGCGCAACCTTGCCGTTCTTGTAGCGAACCCAACGGGCCTCTTCGCCCTTCTCGAATGGAATGTCGCCGAGACCAAGAACGAGCGGCTCCGGGCACTGCGCCAACTCGTCGAACAGGTCCATCGCCTCGCGCTCGTTGAAGATCTCGCGGATATTAGCCGCATAAAGGACTTCGCGCGGGTCGGTGCATCCGTTGGCGAGATATTCCAGCATCCTCTCCTCGGTGACGCCGAGTCCGTTCAAGCTATCTGGCAGCTCTTCGAGCAACGCAATCATCGCGGGCCGAAGCCGCGGCAGGATTGTCGTATCCTGCAGCAGCAGCTCGAAGCAACCTTCCGGCGTCGGAGCGCGGTAGGCCTGCCAGGCCCTGCTGGACAGCGCGAGGTGGCGATCCGTCATCTTGAACGCAGGCAGCTTCCACGCGGCAAGCGAATCCGGGCGGTAGTTCGCGATCCTGTCGTCGGACTGAACCAGGCTCAGCTTCGAAGTCACCTCCTTGTAGGGACGAAGGACGTCGAGCAGCCAGACGAGGATGAGTTGATCGTTGGCTTGCGGATCGACCCAAAGCTCGATGGAATCGAACCGGTCACAGAACTCGATAAGGCCGTCATTGCGCTTGGTGGATCGACAGACCCCCGCGCGGCAAGAGTGGTCAAGCCAATGTTTGCCGTCAGCATCATGCTTGGCCGAACGCGGCGCCACCAAGGTCGTCAGCTCCGCCTCGGGCGGCAGCATCCCCGGGACGAGGCGAAGGTCGAAGCCAACCACCTGGTTCGCCAAACGCGTCGGCTGCAATCGATAGGCCGAAAGATCATTCGTCGTCAGGATCAAATGAGACACGGTCGCCTCGCAATTGATAAGCAATTACACGAACGCTTTGAGCCATACGCACGCATCAGGCAGGCGCAACCAATGCATGGCTGTCACGATCCCACCGCCAGAGCCGTTCGCTGGTCAGGTGGGTTCCGCCCCACCAGCGATCGATCGGGTTATGCCGGCGAAAATCCTCTGATCCCGCCAGCACTGCCTTTCCAAGATCGGTCAGCGACAAGCGGGAATGCTTGTATCGTGCGTGACGGCGCGGATCGTTGTGCATGTCGAGCGAGAATGGCCCCTCATCCAGTCCTGACACGGGAGGCACCGGACATCGCGCGAGTCCATCGAGCAGCGCTCCGACTTCCCAGTAATGGAAAACGCGCCGCTCATTGCGCTTCTGGTGACCTGGGAAGACGTCGAAGGGCTGCACCTCGCCTGGTGCAACTAACTCGAGTATCCGTGCTTCCGTAGCGCCAAGTCCGGAGGTGACGCTCGGAAGCTCTTCGAGGAGACCCACCACGCACTGACCGGGTTGCGGCAGCAGGCTTAAATCTGCTTCGAGGAGTTCGAACCAGCTTTGCGGCGCCGGCGCGCGATAGGCTTGCCACGCACGACCGGCCAGTTCGAGGTGATCTTGCGTCAGTCTGACGGCTGGCGGATCGAGCTTCGCAAGTCGCTGTGAATCGATGTTACCGATGCTGATGTCGAGGTGACGCATCACGAGCTCGGAGGCCGCTATGCCTTCGCTGCGACAATGGTCGAGCAGCCAGAGCAGGATCAATTGCGCATTTGGCTCTGGCCCCATCCACAACTCGACCGACTCACATTCGGCGAAAAGCTCGATTAATCCGCGATCCTTCACTCCCGATTTTTCGCGGCGCCAGGGTGGCGTATCGTCCAGCCAATGAAGGTCGTAGGGCTGCGTCGTACGCGGCGCGAAGTACGCTTCAAGCTCTGCGTCGGATGGCAGCGGCCCCGAGACAAGCCGACGATTGATCGCGAGCCCGAGATCGCCCAGGCCTACCTGTTCGAGGGCGCCGGCTGCTGAGGAGCCTGTTGTCAGAATAAGCCGTGTCACGCTCGCGGCCTCAAGGCTTCGTCAAGACAGAACCGTAACGCCACAGCCGGTCGTTGGTCAGCCGCGTACCGCCCCACCAGCGGTCGATCGGGTTGTGACGGCTGAAATCTTCCCTGCCCGCCAGCACCGTTCTCCCGAACGCCGTTAGCGACAGCCTGCTCCGCAGATAAGCCTCATGACGGTCCCTCAGGTTCTCACGGTCGATATTTCGCAGCTCATCGTCAAGTCCCGCCACCGCAGGTCTCGGACCTAACGCCAGTCCTTGCAGCAGCCAGCCCAGCTCAAACTCGTTAAAGACACGCGTGCGGCGAAGGTCTCCGAGATGGAACAGCGCGTTCGTCCGCTCGTAGCCCCGCGCAATGAGTTCGAGGAATCGCATCTCCGTCGCGCCAAGCCCCGTCGAATTTGACGGAAGCTCTGCCAAAAGGTCGATGAAGGCCGGTCTTAGCATCGGCAAGGCACTCAGATCCCTGTGAACGAGATCGATGCAGGCCTCCGGTGTCGGCGCGCAGTAGGCCTGCCAAGTCATGCTTGCTGTTTCAAGTTCATTTGCGGTGACGTCGACATCGGGGATGTAGGACAGCGACTTGCCAATCGCCTTCGCGTCCTGCGCCATCAGCCTGAAGGCGATCAAACGTAATTTTGTCTTGGCCACATTTTCCGGGTGAGAACGGAGATGATCGAGCAGCCAGATCAGCTGAAGCTGATCATTCGGGGTCGAATCAAACCACAATTCGATGACGTCGTAAGGTTGGCAGAACTCGACTAGCGAGAGATGCCTGCGATCTTCCGCTGCCGGAGACCATCGGCCAACGAAGTCCGACCAGTGCTTCCCCGGCCCGAGCGCCTCGAAGTGCGCGCCGACATAGACTGCAACTTCGTCGAGAGGCGGAGGCCCATCGACAAGACGGAACGTGAATGGGACAACGACCTCGGCAAGACCCGAGCGCATGAGATCGAAGCCGGACGAACTCGTCAGGATCACATTTTTCATGGCCCCACCCCAACGCAAAACGAAACAGGCGCCGAAGACGTCGGCAACTCAACGTCCTCAGCGCCCGCTCCTCGCGAAAAACTCTATCCGGCTTGAGGCCTACTCGTCCGCCGGCTCCTCGCCGTCGGCGTCGCGCTCGGGGCTGCCGGCGAGAATCTGCTCGGCGATCAGGCCGGAGTTCTGGCGGATCGATGTCTCGATCTTGGCGCTAATGTCGGGGTTGGCCTTCAGGAACGCTTTCGAATTCTCGCGGCCCTGGCCGAGACGCTGGCTGTCATAGGAGAACCAGGCGCCGGACTTCTCGACGATGCCGGCCTTGACGCCGAGATCGAGGATCTCGCCCATCTTGGAGACACCCTCGCCGTACATGATGTCGAACTCGACCTGCTTGAAGGGCGGCGCCAACTTGTTCTTCACCACTTTGACGCGCGTGGTGTTGCCGACCACCTCGTCACGCTCCTTGATCGCGCCGATGCGGCGGATGTCGAGGCGGACAGAGGCGTAGAACTTCAGCGCGTTGCCGCCGGTGGTGGTTTCCGGCGAGCCGTACATCACGCCGATCTTCATGCGGATCTGATTGATGAAGATCACCATGGTGTTGGACTTGTTGATGGAGGCCGTGAGCTTGCGCAGCGCCTGGCTCATCAGCCGGGCCTGGAGACCCGGCAGCGCATCGCCCATCTCACCCTCGAGCTCGGCCTTTGGCACCAGTGCGGCGACCGAATCGATCACCAGCACGTCGACCGCGCCGGAACGCACCAGGGTGTCGCAGATTTCCAGCGCCTGCTCGCCGGTGTCCGGCTGGGAGATCAGGAGCTCGTCGATGTTGACCCCGAGCTTGCGCGCATAGACCGGGTCGAGCGCATGCTCGGCGTCGATGAAGGCGCAGATGCCGCCCTTCTTCTGCGCTTCGGCCACCGTATGCAGCGCCAGCGTGGTCTTGCCCGAGGATTCCGGCCCGTAGATCTCGACGACCCGCCCCTTCGGCAGGCCGCCGATGCCGAGCGCGATATCCAGCCCCAGCGAGCCCGACGACACCGCCTCGACATCCATCGAGCGATCGTTCTTGCCGAGCTTCATCACCGAGCCCTTGCCGAACTGCCGCTCGATCTGGGAGAGCGCGGCGGCCAGAGCTTTACTCTTGTCCATGGAGGATCCTTCGACGATACGCAGCGCAGTGGTGGACATCGGGTCGTGCTCCTTATGACGAGGATTCGCTAGGGGGACAAACGATTGACGAGGCGGGCCGGCGATAAAACCAATGTACCCCATTTGTTCCAAGTTCGCAATATGTTCTTTTACAGTCCGTATTTGATCCCCAGTGTCCTAAGTTGATTTTGGGAGTGTCCTAGTTTGATTTTGAGGACAGAAGCGAACTAGTACTCGGAATCAGAGCTGAGTGATACGGCGGCCTTTGAAACGGCGTTGACGGACCTTTTTCTTGGTCCAGATGAAGGGCTCGGCTTTGTCATTGTAGGCGTTGACGTAGGCATCGATGTGTTCCTGAAGCTGGTTGAGGCTTGTGAAGGAGGTGCCGCTAAGTGACTGCCCCTGCAAGATCGAGAACCAGACCTCGACCTGATTGAGCCAGGACGCGCTTGTCGGCGTGAAGTGAAATTGCACGTTGGGGTGGGCCTTGAGCCAGGGCTCGTTCTTCTTGTGGGTGTTGAGGTTGTCGAGGATGACGTGAAGCTTTCGGCCCGGAAAGGCCGCGGCGACACTGTTCATGAAGTCGAGAAACTCGACGCGGCGACGGCGTTTTGAATGCGTCGCGATGATCTTTCCGGTGGCGACTTCAAGCGCCGCAAACAGCGTTGTCGTGCCATGCCGCTTGTAATCGTGGCTTTGGCCGGTCAAGGCGCGGCCATTGGGCAACTTCAGGTAACCCTGCGCTCGCTCCAAGGCCTGGATCGAGGGCTTCTCGTCCACGCATAGCACAATGGCCTTCGCGGGCGGGGCGACGTAGAGGCCGACAACATCGGCGGCTTTGGCCGTAAAGTTCGGGTCGTTGCTCTCGCACCAAGACTTGCGAGCCGCGAGGTCAATCTTGTGGCTGCGCAGGAACCGCCAAACATATTGGACGTCAACATCGCCGAGCGCCTCGGCCAGCAGAGGGCCGGTCCAGCGCGCAAACCCTTGCGGGGCCGGCTTATCCAGCAGCTTCAGAATCCGCTTGTCGGTGACCTTCGTATAGATCGGCTGCTTGCCGGGCCGCGGCTTGTCTTGCAGCCCTTCAAGGCCATGATCGGCATAGCGGTGCCGCCAAAGGCTGACAATCCGCGGCTGGACTCCGACTTCTTTGGCGATCGAGCGGGTGCTGCGCCCATCCGCCGCCAACAGAACGATCCGCGCTCGCTTCAAATCGCGCTGCAACGTCACCGGCGAGCTACAACACGCCTCAAGCACCTTGCGATCTTTCCGCGAAAGGTGGACTTCTCTTGCTTCGGGGATCATCCATATCTTGAATCACGACTCACGATCCAAGAAAAGTGGGTACTAGGTCAGCGTTTCCATGGTTCGAATCATATCAGGCTGCATCGGCAAGCTTATAGGACCAGGTGTGATGACGGGATGGCGATTGACGTCGTCGATGCCGGCCATGATGCGTCCCTTGAGTTCGTGCTTTGATGTCACTCGGATGTGACGCAGGACAGAGCGGGCAAACTTGGAGAAGAAGCCCTCGATGAGGTTGAGCCAGGAGCCGTGCTTTGGCGTGAACGTGAAGCCGAAGCGGCCTGCCGGTCGGGTGTCGAGCCAGGCTCTGGTTTCCCTCGAGATGTGTGCCGAATGATTGTCGAGGATCAGCTTGATCGCGGTGCTGGCCGGATAGGCGGCATCGAGAAGCTTGAGGAATTCGATGAACTCGCGGCTGCGGTGGCGATCTCTGACGAGCGCGTGGACCTTTCCGGTGAGCAGATCTATCCCGGCCAACAGGCTGAGCGTGCCATGGCGTTTGTACTCATGATCCCGCGCAAAGGTGGCGTGGATGCCGGGCTCAGGCGGCAAATCCGGCGCCGTGGTCGCGATGGCCTGAATTCCCGGCTTCTCGTCGCAAGAGACGATCGCCACCGGTTTTCCCCGCTTCTTGGATCTGGCAGGGGCTTTTTTCAGGACATCGACTTCACGATAGACGCACAGAACCTCCGCCATCTTCTGTTCGAACGCGGCGTCGCGATTTTCAAGATAGTAGCGCACCTTGTGCGGCTTGATTGCCTCTTGGCCGAGAAGCTTGCACACCGTGCCTTGAACCAGACGGGCGAGACATTCGTGCCCCGCCGCCGGTCCGTGCTCGCGCGCATGACGGGCCAAAAGCCGCGTCGTCCACAGCTCGTGTGGATAGCCGTGCTCCTTGGCCTTGTCGCACGCCAAAGACACCAACCAGGCCTTGGCCTCAGGCGTGATCACCGGCTCCCTGCCCGGTCGCGGTCGGTCGTCGAGTGCCGCCAGTGCGCCGTACGCCACGGCTCGCTCGACGCAGCGTTGGACCGTCTGATGGTGCACGCGAAGCCGTTGTCCCACGGCAAAGAACGATGGCTGTTCGAGGTAGGCGAGCAGCATCGCTGCCCGCGACACCCGGCTCGCCGGTTCCGTCCTCGACCGCGAAAGAGCCGTCAACACTTCAGCCTCCTCATCGGTCAGCGCCAACTCGACCGCTTGCCGCCACTTCGCCATGACGCCACTCCTCGTTCAGCCAAACACAAACGAGGAATCCCGCAACAAACCATCCGTTCCATCAGTGCCAATTTCATAGAATCGGTCGTCTAGGGTGTTCCATTGGCGGAATATCCCCCTTCAGATGTCGCTAGAGCCAAAGCTGCCCTTCCACAAGATCAACGGCTTCGCTGAGGCCGCCCTTGCCGTGGTGTTGGGATTTGTCGCTTGGGGCTCTTACGGATTTCCACACTTCGTGGAAGTGGCGATTGGATTCATTGCCATCTGTTGCGTCGGCGCCGTCATGTGGAAGAGGTCACAACCCTAGTGCGGGAAAGAGGCCGCCTCAGTTGGCGGCCTTTTTGATTTTTCCCGATCCGCCGCATTTCGTGCAGGGACGAAACTCAATCTTTTCACCAAGGTGAACCGGCTTCATGCCGGTGTCTCGGCCCGTCCCGTCACACTCAGGGCAGTGGTATTCGACTTCCTTCTGCTCGGTCATGTGTGCCTCTCACTGTTCAAACTTACTTAAACGTGTATTTTTTAGCAATGCTTCTTATCCAGACGGGTCGGGCAAAACGGTTTCGCAAGTATTCAATCACCCTTGCGATCATCTTCGCGCTGTCGGGAGCTTTTGCGGCTCTGCTGACAGTGCATTGGTACGTCCTGCCACCGCGGAAGTAGACGCTGTCCCGCTTCCCGCTTCAGAGAAAGGCAAGGTCGCCACGTGTCGCCCTTCGACTGATGATGACGCGCATCAAAGACGCAGCCGCCGGGCGCCGTCATCATTCCGCAATCCTGCGGCACCGAACCTTTCCGCGGTCACTGGCATTCTTGGGGGTGAGACCGCCACAGTGGGACTTGGGTCATGACGGAAAACACGCAGCATGGTGTCGCTCGGCGCAATCATTTGCTGGAGGCGGCACAGGAGGAGATGGTGAAGTTCGAACGGAAGGAAAACGAGTTCCGCAAGAAGGACCGCGAAGAGCGCGCCGCCGAACTCCACCTTCCCCTAGGCGAGATCAAGGTCCATTAGGCCTGCAGACGGTTTCGAATCTGATCGAGGCGGCGCCGGCGATGGGCAGACAGCGCCGGTACCCGTCGGGAATAAGCGTCGCAGAAGTGGCCGTCAGGAGCGGCCGCCCGTTGATTTCGAGGATCCGGGCATTGCGCGTCGGGATGCGCCCCGGAGCGGGGTCATGCGCGATCAAGGCATCTAAATACCTCAACTAAGCCATTGATCGCGCAACAAAATCGCCCAGCGCCCTACTGTGCATGGGGTTGTTTTCCATTTTTTGAAAGACGCGGCGGCGTCCTGGGTGCCACCCGGGATCGGAGCGCCTGTTCGCCCGGCCCTCCCGCTGCCGTCTCCCGGCCTGCACACCTGCCCGCCCCTACATCAGCGCCAACAGCACGATGCCGATCACCAGCACGACGAAGCCAGCCGCCGTCGCGGCGGCGAATGACCGCTCTACGTTATCCATGATGCCACCCCGTTGTCGGCGCGCCACGTTCCCCCATGGCTTCGCCGAACAGCCAAAATCTCGCCGACGGGTGTGTCGTAAGTTGTGCAATCGGGTGTTCGAATTGGGACGTTATAGCACTTCAAAAAGCGCCTTCCCTTCGTCATTCGTGACGACGCGTTCGGCCGGACCCGCAACGTCCGCGCTATGCCGGATGCACTGGCTGGACGCAAGGTTACGCCAGCTTGCGTAAGGCGGCCTGTAAGCCTGTTCGTCTAGCGTTGCCTCGCTCGGTGGACCAACACCGGGCCTCCATACCCAGTCGACGACCCCGCTCGGCCCCGAGCGGGGTTTTCTGTTTGCGGACGGCATTCATCCCAGCGGTCCGGATCCGATTTGCCGGCTTGTCAGTCTGTCGTAAGCTGAGCCGGTTACGATTCTCTGGCTATGGTGTTGCAGCCCAGCACCTCAGCCTCCAACAACCTCTCGCCCCGCTTGGCTCTCCCCAAGCGGGGTTTTTTCATGCGCGCTCGCCGGCTCACGGGCTCCCCTCCTCGCGCGTCAGCCGCAACGCGAACCATCGGATCGCGGGTGCCGCCAAGAGCACGATGGGAAGCATCCCGGCCCATGCGATCAGCCATGAGATCATCCAGTGCTGAACGAAGAGCATCGCGCTCGACGCGGGCAAGCTGGCGATCCCCGCCGCGATCAGCGAGGTCAGGCCGGACTGGATGAGGCCGAAGACGAAGTGACTGTAGCGACGGGGAATGCCGAGCATGATGCGCCATGTTGCTTGCCGTCATCAGGCCAAGCAAGGCACGTGCCGTGGATCGCACCCAGCCACGCTTCGGCGCCTCCTGCTCGATTTGCATCGCGTCGTTGAATCAGTGCTGCGAGTTGGCCAGCGATTCGTGCCGCCCCGCCTCCGAGCAACCGGGCTGGCCCGACAAACCTTCGAACCGCCAGAAGGTCACGAGGCTGGTTTCGCCGCAATGCTCGCAGGCGAGCTTTTCGTCGCCGAGCATGTAGCGTCCGCGCCTGAACGTAAGGGAAGACGCGGGCTGCTGGCAACGCGGACAAACCAGCGAGAAATTCCGCGCACCCAAGCGCAACACGAGATGTTTCAGCCACACGCCTCGCTCTTTCCTGACATCACGCTCGCGCCGCCCTTCAACAGCAGAGCATAAATGCTCCGCACGCAAAAGTGGAAAAGACTCGAAGCGCGAACTCATCTCAATCGAGCCGCGACAATAACCTCGCGCGGTTACGGTTCCACGAATGCGCGCCAGAACCCGCGCCGCGGCTTACTCGCTGCGAAACCGCGATGGGGAACCACATCGATCAATTCACGGAACCGCAGGATGTTCCGAGATTTCGTGCGAGGCCATTCATGCCGTCACCAAAGGAACTTCGGCAAATTCGATCTAAGCCGTGGTTCTCCGACCATGAACAGAGTTCCTGACCGCGGACCTGCATCGGCAGCCCTTTCGGAATCCGATTTCGTTTGTTTCGGACCGCGCGCGCTTTCAAGATTTCCATGAACTCTCCAAGGCTTACCGGAAAATTTCACTGATCGGCGGAATATTATGATGCCCAACATGTTTCTGGTCATGGTAGGCCGATCGTGGAGGTGACCATGAATCACAGGGGCGTCGAGTTCACCGTTACCAGGACGGCGATTCCGGGAGGCTGGCAGTGGCAATTCCGCGTCGGCGACCAGATCAAGTCCGGCAAGACCGAGACCAAGATCGATCTGTTGGCGATCCGGCGGGTGCAATTGCGCATCGATCGGGAGCTGAAGGCCATCGCACGGAAGACGGTCTGAATCGGCGGGACTGAGACCGAGGTTTGAAGGCGCTCTGGTGCGCCGCAGGACGCTATGGCTCGCAGGGAGCCTCGGCGTCCATCGGGCCTATTCCGTAGACGCCCGGAATTGATCTGCCAGCGGTTTGGGATTGGATTGAGCGCCTTATGGCCCTGGGGACGCGGCCATCACGCGATCGGTGCCAGCCATGCCGCTCTATTTCTTTCGAATCCGGAACGGCCGTTATTCCGGCTGCGCGGACCATGCGACGGAGTTTGCCGATCGCGATTCGGCCTGGAAGGAGATGACCAATTTCTGCGCCGACATGGCCGCGGGCATCTCCCGCAAGCTCCAGGAAAACTCAGAGTGGCACATGGAGCTGCTCGACGAAACCAAAGAGCCTGTGTTCCGGATCCGTATCGTCGCGGAGTCCTTTGAGTAGGTCCTTGAACCCGATCTAGTCGGCGCTGGGCAGCCGCCGCATGGTGAATTCGATCTCGCCGCCAGGCAGTTCGCGCCAGTGCTCGACTTCGCTCATGTAACCGGCCTTGGGGTAGCGGGCGAAGAAGGCCTGCGCTCTTGCCCGCGCCGCCGCGCGCGGCAAGGTGAAGCTCTCGCGCAGATAGCCGTCGCCGGTCTGTTCGGCCGACTTGCCGCCCGCCTTGCGCCGGCGCGCCATCCGCTCGGCGAGATCCCGCGGCCGATCGGCCATCTCTTGCCTCCTCTACGCGACACTGTTCGGGAATGTAGTAAGCAGGCTGGCTGAAGAGGAGTCCCGATCGGAGACGTAAGCCACCTCCGGCCGGGCATATGCTCAGTTGGCGGCTGTGCCGGTCTTGGTCTTCTTGGGCGCGCTGGTCGCGGCCGATGCCTTGGGTGCGGGCTGCTTCGGCGGATCGGAGCGCATGCCGCCCCAGGGATCGTTGGATGCCTTGGAGTCGGGAATCTTCTTCAGCGTTTCCTTGTAGGCCTTATCGCGCTCGGCCTCCGCGGCCTTCTCCTCAGGGGTCTTGCCCGGGCCCTCCTGCAGCAAATTCAGATTGGGCATTTGCGCATAGGCCGGTCCTGCCAGCACGGCCAGCACCACCGCCGCCATACGGAAAAGCTTCATCATCCACTCCTTGGTCTTCGATAGAAGGGCGGGTCACCCCGCCCCTTGTCATCCTTGTCACATCCCGGTCACGACCTTGGGGTCGCTCGGGGCCGCATGGCACGCTAGAGCCGGTCAGATCTGCACGATTTCGGCGCGTTCAGCCAGTCGTCCCAGATCGGGCCGCATTTGGTGCACCCGTTCAGCGCGAGCCCCAGCGCGGCCAGACAAAAGACCAGGACACATCGACGCAACATCGTCCACCCCATTCCCAAGCGCGGCATCATAGGGGGCTAAGTCAGGCATTTTCAAGCCAACGCACCTATGGAGACCGGGTGACTTTGCCGCGCCAATGCGCGCAGAATGACCGAAACGTCCGGCAACAATGGGGGAAACGACAGCAATGTCATCGCAGCCAGAAGCGGAATTCGGCATCGCCGACGCCAGACGCATACTCGGCGAGGTCTTCGCGCCCTGGGTCCAGGATCTCAACCTTTCGGTCGACCGCATCGAGCACGCCCCGCCACCGGATGCGCCGGACTGGCAACCGGACGCGTTGCTGCGCATGGCGTTTTCGGATCGGCTGTGCCGTCACGGCGGCGTGGTGTGCGGCCAGGCGCTGATGGCGCTCGCGGATACCGCGATGGTGATCGCGATTCTGGCCGCCAATCGCGGCTACCGTCCGATGACCACCGTCGACCAGACCACGCATTTCATGCGCGCTGTCTCATCGTCCGACGTGCTGGCGGACGCGCGCGTGGTGCGGCTCGGGCGCACCATGAGCTTTGGTCGCGTCACCCTGCTATCGGCCACCGACAACAAGCCGGTCGCGATGGTATCGAGCGCGTTCGCGATGCTGCCGGGATAAGCATGATCCGAAAAGCTGAGAGCCGCGTGAACGCCAAGCGTCTCGCGGCTCTCGATGGAGATCAGGCTCAAGGGGAAACCGAAGCGCGGTGCCGACCGCGCTTCAGCGGTTACTTGCCGAGCACTTCGTCGGCCGCGGTGACGATGCTCACCGTCGGATTTTTTCCGCAATAGGTCCCGAACTGCTTGGCGTTGTCGACGAACACGTCGGTGTCGATGATCGCGTTGTCCTCGTCGCCCTTGTACCAGCCGTCCATCCAGGTCAGCACCAGCTTGATGGTGTCGTCGCCGCTCTCGAGAAACTGCTTGCAGCTCATGGTCGAGAGATCGAGCTTGGTGGCGTGGGCGGGAACGGACGACAGCGAGAGAGCTGCGGCGAACAAAATCGAAAGCGTGGTCTTCATCAATATCTCCATCGGCGCGCGGCGCCATAAAGGAAGGCTCGTGAAGGAAAGTCGGCGGAGAGACCCTCCGCTTCAGTTTCGTAAACGAAGTGTAAAGCGCTGTGCAAGTAGCGCCAGTATTGAGTTTAGTTCAACGTAATTTCTATGCGCTACTTCACAATCATCATTATGGAATAACGCGAATGATCGAGAAACGCGCGGCGCAACGGCACCGTGTTTTCAAGGGCGGCACGATCACCTTTGAAGGCAGCGGCATCGCGTGCACGGTGCGAAACATGTCGGCGGGCGGCGCCACAATCGATCTCGAAAACCCCGTCACATTGCCGCAATCGTTCACGCTGTCGATTTCACGCGACAATTTCGTACGGAATTGCCGCCCGGTGTGGCGCAGCGACAGGCGCATCGGCCTCGCCTTCGTGCAATTGCGCGCAATATGAACGACGGTTCGCACCGCATACACAACACAGCGTCATGCTTACCTGGTACGACGCTGGCGACGCCAGCGCAGGCCTGCTATCACGAGCGCGATGATCGCGAGCACGATCGCCAACGACGACGCCAAAAATCGACTACCGGGACGATCGATCGTGCGCGACCACAGTGACGGCGCCTCGCCCGCTCGCGGCAGACGGAACGCAACGACGCTGTCGCCGATCGAGGTGCCGGCTTCGGAGTGACCGCCGGCGCCGATCGCCACATACTGCTCGCCCTTCCAGAGATAGGTCATGGGATTGGCGACGCCGGGCACCGGCAACCGGCCCTGCCACAGCTCTCTGCCACTTCGCGCATCGAAGGCGCGCAAATAAGCATCCATCGCGCCGGTGAAGACGACGCCGCCTTCGGTGACGGCGAGCCCGTTGACGAGCGGCGCACCCCAGGGCAGCGGCACGCCGAGCGGCGCCAGATCTTCGGTAGTCCCGACGGTCGAACGCCAGAGGATTTTGCCGGCCTTCAGATCGACCGCGACCATCTCGCCCCAAGGCGGCTTGTTGCAAAGCAGCCCGAGCGGCGACGTCATCACTGCACGCGACATCGCGAAAGGCGCGCCCTGTTGCTGGCCGAAATCGTGGCCGGGCGGCGGATTGAATCCGGCAGCTTCCGCGCGCGGGATCAGCCTGATGAGATGCACGGCGCGGCCGGTGTTCGCGTAGAGGATCTGGTTGACCGGATCGAAGGCCGCGCTGCCCCAGTTGACTCCGCCGCCGGTGAACGGAAATTCCAGCGTGCCTTGCACCGAAGGCGGCGTGAACAGCCCTTCGTTGCGCGCCTCAGCGAATTGTCTTTCGCAGGCGGAGCGGCGCAGGCCGGGCAATAGCGTGAGCGCATCATCGGTCGAGATCGTTTGCGACGTCAGCGCCGGCACATGGGTCGGGAACGGTTGCGTCGGCGACAGTGTTTCGCCCTCGGCGCCGCCCTGCGGCACCGCGCGCTCCTCGACCGGCCATACCGGCTTGCCGGTATCGCGGTCGAGCACGAAGACGAAGCCCTGCTTGGTCGGCTGGATCACGACGTCGCGCTGGTCCTTGCCGGTGTCGATGCGCGCGAGCGTCGGCTGCGCCGGCAGGTCGTAGTCCCAGACGTCGTGATGCACGGTCTGGAATGCCCATGCGAGGTCGCCGGTCTCGATGCGCAGCGCCACGACCGAATTGGCGTGCTCGTTGTTGCCCCGGCCGCCTGCCGCCCCAAAAATCCGGCGACGGCGAGGACGTCGGCAGGAACACCAGCCCGCGCGCCTCGTCCACCGACATCGGCGCCCAGACATTGGCGTGGCTCGCTTCTATGCCGACGCGCTTGAGCGGCTCGAAGGTCCAGCGCGGCTGACCGCTGCGCGCATCGAACGCGCGCACCACGCCGCTCGGCGCATCGACGCGACGGTTGTCGCCGATCGCGGAGCCAACCACGATCACGCCACGGCCGACCGCCGGCGGCGAGGTGATCTGGAATTCGCCGGGCCATTCCAGCGCCATAGCGCCATGCCGATATCGAACTTGACCTCGCCGCCACGGCCGAAGCCGGCACAGCGAAATTCGAAGGCCCGAACCAGATTGCCGACATTGTCGGGCGTGATTTGCTGCAATGGCGAGAAGCGTGAGCCGCCGGGATCGCCGCCCCAGCTCTCCCAGGCGGCGGACGGCCGCGCCACAAGCAACAGCAGTGCAACGAGGCCGGCCAGGTATCGCAGGCGGGTCGGCAACGCCCGCACCGCTTTATTTCGGCTTCTTCGCGGGTTCGCTCGGGCGGGCCCCACTCCACGGATCATACTTCTCCTTGGGTTCGGGGATGCGCTCAAGCGCAGCCTTGTAGGCCTTTTCGTCGACCTTGGGCTTGTTGTCGGCCTTGCCTGCGTCATTGCCCTGGCGCTTGCCGCCGCCGCCCATCTGCGCCTGCGCCGAGCCGGCCGACAGCGCCAGCACCGCGGCCGCTATGACCAAAATCCTCATTGGTGCAATCCCCCTCGTCTGGGGTACAAACTAGCCTGCAATCCCGTAATAGCAAATGCCAGGGGTTCCGCGGTTTCAGCAACCGATGTTCGCGGGGCACGCAGCGCGCATGTTGATCGGCCGGGACTCCGCCCGATCGCATTCGTGCCTATCTGTTGGCCCGCGGGGGGACCTTCACGGATGTTGCGGATTGTTGCTTGTGTGGCGCTGCTCGCCGGCGCGCTTGCGCTTGGCGCCTGTGGCTTTGCCGACAGCCGCGCGCCGGTGCCCGAATTCATGCGCATCAAGGAAGCCGAGCAGCCGCCGCCCGATCAGCCGCCCGACGTCAAGCGCTTGGTGCGCGAGCAGATCGACGTGGTCTTCCTCACCACGTCCTATCCGCGCGAGGTGCATGTCGCCCCTCCCCATCACGAGGTCCGCGGACCGGGTTGGACGGCCTGCGTCCGCGCGCAGCTTACCTCCGCGACCGGCTCGGCGCTCGGACTCCAGACCTACATCGTGACGATCAACGCCGGAAAGGTGGTCGACCGCCGGCGCGCCGAAGCCGACGACATCTGCGGGTCGGAGGTTTATGAGCCGATGTAAGAACAAATTGGCCACGACGAAGATCCGTTCCGGGAAAAACCTGTAGTTCCGCCGGAACGATCGCCGCCTCCCCTTCTTGTTACCGCCGAGGGCAGCATCGGACGGAGGAGAGGATGAGGACATTCACGATTGCACTGCTGGCCGGCATCGGCGCCCTCGCTGCGGCGGGCGGCGCGAAAGCCGCCGACTTCTATACGACCAGTGAATACACCAGCCCGGATCTCATTCAGGAAGTCCGGCTCGTCTGCGATGACGCCGGCAATTGCTATCGCACCCGTGGCGGCTCCCGCGTGATCGTACGCGACTCCTATGCCACCATGCCGCGCGACCGCTATTACGAGCGTCGCACCTATCGCGACTGGGACGATGGCCCGCGCGGCGGCGTCGGCATTCGCACTCCCGGCGTCAGCGTGGGCGTCGGTGTCGGCGGCGACCGCTGGTAATCGATAAGATCTGACGGACGGGACCGGGCGAGACAGCGCCCGGTCCCGTCCGTCAGGTTTCGAGCGGATCGGCCGGCGCGACGACACGCGCCGACGATGGAAGCCGCGCGATGAAGCGCGCCAGCATCATGCCGGCACACATCGCGGCGACGAAGATGAACGCGGAGGCCGAGCCGAACCCCAGTGCGGTCAGGGCCGGCCCCGGACAGAAGCCTGCCAACCCCCAGCCGATGCCAAAGATGGCGGGTCCCACAACAATTTTCGGATCGATGTCATTTCGGGTCGGAACATAAAAGCGTTCGGCGAGGAAGGGGCGCGCGAGCTTCAAGACACGGTTGTAGCCAACGAAGGCGACGGCCACCGCGCCGGCCATCACGAAAGCGAGGCTGGCGTCCCAGGTCCCTGCGGGAATGCCGCCGACGTCCAAAAAGTTCAGCACCTTTGCCGGATTCGACATGCCGGAGACGATGAGGCCGAGGCCGAAGATCAGGCCGATTCCGAATTGAACGAGGATCGTCATCGCCGTCAGCTCCAGTGCCGCATTACGAAGACGGTGGCCATGCCCGCCGCCATGAAGGTCATGGTCGCGACCAACGAACGTATCGAGAGCCGAGACAGCCCGCAGACGCCATGGCCGGACGTGCAGCCGCTGCCCCACACCGAGCCGAAGCCCGTCAGCAATCCGCCGACGATCAGGACCGGCGTTCCCGCCTCGATCATCTGCGACGGCAGGTTTCCGGTGACGAGCCGCGCCAACACCGGTGCAGAGACAAGGCCCGCGACGAAGGCGAGCCGGCCTGCGAATTGACGATCCTCGTAAGGCGGAAACAGCCGCGCCGCGATGCCGCTGACGCCGGCGATCCGTCCCGTTGCCCACATCAAGAGCACGGCGGACAGTCCGATCAACGCCCCACCCAGGAGCGAGGCAATCGGCGTAAAAGGCGTGGCGACCATGTTGACCTCCGGGCTCGAGAGCACCCTTTGCGCATCTATCGAAGCATCCGGCGGCTTGCCGCCGAAATGCTCAACGAGACGTTAACACTACCACTCGAATTGAAGCGGCGCCCCAACGGTATTTTCCAATCTTTGCGCTAAGCATGACCGCGTAACGCCGGCTTCGGCCGCGTGAACGGGGACGACGGGACGTGGTCGACATCGCGCACCAGGCTGCGATCAATCCGGCATCGGCAAAGGATGCCGCGATGTCGCGTGCGCTCGTCCCGCTCACCGCGATCGAACCCGGTCAATGGCGCGCGCTCGCGCAGCGGGCGATCGAGCCGAACGGCTATTACCTGCCCGGCTGGGAGCTCGCCGTCAGCGCGGCCGCGCGGGGCCGCGCCGATGCGCTGGCCCTGCGCGCATTCGATGGCTCTTCGACGCGGCTGATCGGGCTGATGCCGGTGATCCCACTCTGGCGGGCCTGGAAGATTCCCCTGCCCGCACTGGTGAGCGCGCATCCCTATGGCACGCTGTGCAGCCCGCTGATCGACCGCGAGATCTCGAGCGAAGCCGCAACGCGCCTGTTGCAGCGGGCGCGCGAGGCCGGCGCGCATGCGCTGATCCTGCGCGACGTCGCGCTCGACGGCGCGGCGATGATATCGCTCAATCGGGCTCTCGGCCGGACCGGCCTGAAGCCGCGTGTGCTCAGCTCCTATATCCGCGCCAGTCTCGACGCGACGCGGGACGGCGAACAGCTGCTGCGCGAGGCGCTCGGCACCAGGAAGCTCAAGGAGCTGCGCCGCCAGCGCCATCGCCTGGAAGAGCACGGACCCGTCGCCTTCGAGGTTGCGCGCAAGCCGAATGAGATCAAGCCCGCACTCGAAACATTCCTGCAACTCGAAGCCAGCGGCTGGAAAGGCAAGCGCGGCACCGCACTGGTCCAGGACGCCGGCGATGCGACCTTTATCCGCCGCGCCGTTCCGGCCCTCGCCGAGACCGCGCAATGCGAGATCGTCACGCTCCGCGCCGGCGCGGCACCGGTCGCCACCGGCATCGTGCTGCGCCATCAGGACCGCGCCTTCTTCTTCAAGCTCGGCATTGACGAGCGCTTCGCCAAATATTCGCCGGGCGTGCAGCTCACGCTCGAGCTAACGCGGCACCTCTGCGCCGATCCCGCCATCGCCAGTGCGGATTCCACGGCAAGCGCGGATCACCCCATGATCAATCCGATCTGGCGCGGCCGTTTTGCGATCGGTGACGTGCTGATTCCGCTGAGGCGGAACGATCCGGTTGTGGCGCTGATTCACGCCGCGCTGATCGCGCGCGGCGTCACACGCGAAATGGTGCGATCCGCGGTTCACTTGATCAGGAAGTGACGGACTACAAATCCTCGTCTGACAGCTCCGCCATCTTGATGAGATGACGCAGTAGTCCAGTCTTTAAAAGTTTGTTGCCATGGATGGGGACAGAGAGCCGTACGATGCTGCCCGACTTACCGTAGATATGGTGACTGCCGCTGACTCGAAGTAAACTCCAGCCGTGGAGCTCGACAATACGTGCGAACTCCCGACCAGAGACAGACTTCACGCGGGCAGTTCCAAAATCCGCTCAATGCCGCCCGGTTCAGGTGGCGCAACTTCGACGGATAGACACCCCTCGATTGCGTCTCGAAGGTTGGCCATGAGCTCATCCATGGTATCGCCTTCGGTGGCGCAGCCGGGGATAGCTGGGACCTCGGCCCAAAAGCCTCCCTCTTCAGCCTCGTGCACAACAATCTTGATCTTCATGACGGCCTCACAACCCGGATAGTCGCCCAAGCCGCCGACATATTCAACCTCTGCCGACTACTCCGCCGCCTGCGCGTTGATCTCCGCCGAGACCTCGCGGATGGCGCGCGCGAGCATGTTGGGATCCTGCGCGCCGGAGACCGCGTATTTCTGTGCGAAGACATAAGTGGGCACGCCGGAGATGCCCTTGTCGGCAGCTTCCTGGGCACCGGCCGAGACGCGCGCGACGTCCTCGTCGGTGGCAAGACGCCGCCGCACGTCCTCGGAATCAAGCCCGACATCGGCGGCCGCCTGCACCAGCACGTTCACATCGGTGAGATCGCCGCCGTCGCGGAAATAGAGCTCCATCAGGCGTTGCTTCATCTCGGGCACCTTGCCAATCGCTTCCGCCCACAGGATCAGCCGGTGGCAGTCAGTCGTGTTCGGCTGACGCGCGACCCGCTCGGGCCGGTAGACGAGGCCTTCCTCGCTCGCGGCTGCGACAACGCGGCCCGCAATCCCCTTATAGGCCTCGACCGAGCCAAACTTCTTAATGAGATAATCCTCGCGGCTGATGCCCTCGCGCGGCACCCAGGGATTGAGGAAGAAGGGACGGAAGTTGAGCTTGACCGGCACATCGGGCACGAGCGCAAGCGCGCTCTCGATCCGGTGCTTGCCGATATAGCACCAGGGACACACCACGTCGGAGACGACGTCGATCTGGAGCGGTTTCAGCGTGCTCATGTCAGGCACTTCCTTCGGGCGTTGTGGGTTCCCCCGAAGATAAGACCAACGCGCCCCGAGGCAAGGGCGCTAGCCCATATTTGCGGCCATCTGCTTCAGCCGCTCGGCGGTGCGCTCGTCGGCCGGGAAGAACGTCTCGAGCGCCAGCTCCGACAAGGTGATATCGACCGGCGTGCCGAACACCATGGTGGTGGAGAAGAAACTTAGTATCTCCCCGTCATGGCGCAGCTTGAAGGGGATCGCGACATTGTCGCTGGATAAAGGTTCCGACCGCGCCGGAATCGGATAGCTCCTCAGATCGTTGTAGAGCTTGATCAGCTCCGGGTCGGCCGTTGCCTCGCACTGCCGATGCAGCCGCTCCAACAGATGCCCGCACCACTCCGCGAGATTGACCGTGCGCGATGCCAGCGCCTCGGGATGGAAGGCGAGCCGCAGCACGTTGAAGGGCTGGCCGAGCAGCCGCTGCGGAATGCCCTCGAGCAGTGGCGCCACCATGCGGTTTGCGGAAACGAGATTCCAGTGCCGGTCCACCGCGAGTGCCGGATTGGGCTCGTGCGCTTTGAGGACGAGGTCGATCGCCTGGCGGGCTGACTTCAAGGCGGGATCCTCCAGCGGACGCTGCGGGAAAGCCGGTGCGTAGCCGGCGGCGACCAGCAGCACGTTGCGTTCGCGCAAGGGCACATCGAGACGGTCGGCGAGCTTCAGCACCATCTCGCGCGAGGGCACGGCGCGGCCGGTCTCGACGAAACTCAAATGCCGGGAGGAGATTTCGGCCTCGCCTGCGAGATCGAGCTGGCTCATGCGGCGGCGCTGCCGCCATTCGCGCAAATGGTCGCCGATATGGATCGGCTGGCTTCGCTCAGTGTGTGCCGTGGATGCATGTGCGTTCATGGTCGAAAACCTAGCATGCGGATTTCACCCCATCCATTACCCCTGAGGTAATGGATATTGATACATAACCATCTGAAATCGCTGGAGTTATTTTCACCAGCCCTGGTCGATACCAACAGAAATACCAACATCTCGGCGTCAACTACCGACAATAAAAAATATTGGCGAGCCGATTGGTCACCGACCGGCAAAGCTGCCAAGACCGCACAGAGGGGGCGGCTATCAAACGGTGGTGTGAATGGGCGCGATACAAAGGAAATGGTTAGAACCAGCGCTTACCATTCCCCACAGTCACAATAGGTAGCCCAAAGGCGGCTTTTCGTGCCCCAACAGATTGATAATTCGCGCGGCGAAACACAGTGCGCTTTTCTGTGCGGCTCATATCCACCAAATCTCGCGAATATCTGTTCGGTACCAAAATCAAGATGTGGGCTGAGCGCGCGAAAGAGGCGCGTAAGCAAGCCGACAAGCTGGCCTGCGAGGCGTGGAACGCGCGCATGCTCGGGTACAAGGGACCGGCCCAACCCTCCCCTACGATCGGCGACGCTATCAATGCGATCGTGTCCCGTGGCGTGGTGTAGCTGGCGGCGGGTCACCGCGTTCGCCGGCAAGGGCCGGGCTGGTCAGCTGGCGATAGCCGGAAGGCTGACGATCGGATAAATGTGCGCATGCGGCACTTCTTCACCCAGAATGCGCGCGTGTATTTCCGGACAGAATGCCTTCTGCATGGCCCGCGCGATCATTCGTACCACTTCGAAGTATGCGCCGACATCCGGAACATCCCACACCCATCGGACGTGGCTTTTGGGGATCACCAGGGTATGGCCTGGCGACTGTGGACGAATATCGAGGAAAGCAACGTAATGGCATTGGCCAAACGGAGCTGTGCAGGGTCGATTCCACTCTCCTTCAGCATCTTGCGCAATGCGTTGCCGGCCGGCCCGACGAAGGGCTTGCCTTGTGCAGCTTCCACGGCGCCTGGCGCTTCGCCAACCATGTATAGCCGCGGTCGCCGGAGGCGACCTTGAGGCGTGACACGACGGTGATCGAGAAGTTTGTTCGCGGGACTTGCCTTGGGCATCGGTTCCTGCACTCGCCAAACAACGCGACCCGCCTCATCGTTCACCGTCGAGGATTTCGGCGACCTCGTACAGATGCGGATCGATCTCATCGGTCAGCTTTCCGAACTGATTCCAGGCCTTGCGAAATTCTGGCGATTGGTGCGCAGCCCGCAGAAGATCCGGAGAGTCCCATTGGACGTAATTCACAATGTGGCGTCCATCGAGGCTGCGATGCAGGCTGATGGAAATACATCCCGGCTGGCGTGCCATGAACCGAGCTCGCTCGGTCATGATCGACAACGCTTCGGCCTGCTTTTCCGGTTCAGCTTCTATGAAAGTGATTTGAGTGACAGGCTGTTTGCCGATTTGGATCTGTGGCATAGCGACCTCCCGTGGTTTGCGGAATTATCGATCGATCTCCCCAAATACGATGTCCAACGAGCCAATGATTGCCGAGACGTCGGCCAGCAAGTGGCCGCGGCTGAGAAAATCCATCGCCTGCAGGTGCGCGAACGAGGGCGCCCGTATCTTGCACTTATACGGCTGGTTAGTGCCATCGGAGACCAGATAGACCCCGAACTCGCCCTTTGGGGTTCGATCGCGGCGTACACCCCTCCGGCGGGCACGCGAAAGCCTTCTGTGAAGAGCTTGAAGTGGTGGATCAGCGCTTCCATCGAGCGCTTCATCTCGCCGCGGCGCGGTGGGAAGATCTTGTTGTCCTGGACCGCAACTGGCCCCTGTCCGTCCGGCTGGCGCAGTTTCATCGCCTGCAGGTATGTCTTATTTTCGATCAGCTTCTCGGTGCCGCGGTGCAAGAGCCCGATATGCGGATCAACCCGCACCACTACCTCGCCGTCGAGCTCGAGCGCGAGGCGCAGCACGCCGTGCGCGGCCGGATGCTGCGGCCCAAAATTGATGGTGAAGTTGCGAACGCCAGCTTCCGCCATGGCGAACTTTCGCTTCCTATACCTAAGGGGCGGCTTGATAGGGTTGGGCGAGGCCGCCCGCACGAGTCTCCCGCGTCCTGGATGCACTAAGCGAAGAATCTTGGATGGTCCCATCGAGCTCTTGCTTGAGCGAGAGGTATTGCAGCATATCGGATAGTGCCAAGATTCCGTGCAGGCGTCCCTCTTCCACGACGAGCAACCGGCTGTGCCGGCCACCCTGCATTTTGATGAGCGCCTCGAACGCCTCCAGATCGGGAGGAATGACGATTTCCGACGAGCAGGGGTGCATGACGTCCGCCACTCGGATTCGTGTTCGATCGCCCGGCGGCAGATCGCGCACATCCTTCGCCATGCTACAGCCGACAAGCTCGTGATCCCGCAGCACCGGGAAGGCTTTGAAGTAGTAACGGTAGAAATAGTGCTCGATCAGATCGGCGATCGAAAGGTCAGGCGCCACTCCGATGGGATTGCGCTGCATGAGCACAGAGACCGGAAGCCCCGCGAAGGTGCGGCGAACCGCCAGTTCTTGCCGCGCGGCACCAGCAGCGCCATGCAGGAAGAAGCCAATGAAGAACAGCCAGACGCCGGCGATCGCATTTCCGGTCGCGAATTCCAGGATTCCATACAGGATCATGGCGATGCCGAAGAACTCGCCCGCGCCCGCCGCTATACGGGTGGCGCGGGCAAAGTCATTCATCCAGCCCCAAAGCCCGGCGCGCAGCACGCGTCCGCCATCGAGCGGGAAAGCTGGGATGAGATTGAACAGCGCGAGAATCCAGTTGAGATCGCCAAGGTAGTCGACAACGCCGAGTGCTGCTGCTGACAGCGCTCCCTGGCCTGCGTTAGCTATCACGAGCAGGATGGTACCGAGGACCATGCTGGTAATGGGCCCACCGATCGTCATAAGAAACTCCGCCTTGGCGCTGGTCGGCTCCTTGTGCAGTTCGGCGACGCCGCCGAAGATGAACAGCGTGATGCCGGCGATCGGCATGTCGTAGCGCCGCGCAATCAGCGCATGGGTCAGCTCGTGCAGGATGATCGAGATGAACAGTCCCACCGCGCCGGCCAGCCCCATCCACCAGTAGGTCGCGGTCGGCAAATTTGGGATGATGCGGGGGAACTCGCCGAGAGCCAGCGTCCAGGTCAATAGCGCTGCCAGGATGAGCCACGACACGTCGATCCACACGGTAAATCCGGCGAGGGTGAGGAGCTTGATGCGGTGCAGAAACATCGCTTTCCCATATCTCCGAGTTTGTCGGAGAACATCCTTCCGGTCCGGGAAGTTCCTACCTGGGAGATCTCGCGATCTCGACCCGAGAAGGGCTTCTCCGGCTCGCCCCGAAAGGTGGGGCGCAATGTCATTCGACCCGCACCGTCCTTTAGGACGAGTTCTGGTGCATTGATCGGAAATAGTGTTCGGCGTGCTGGAAGTAATTCTCAGCGGCGATCCGGTCACCGTTCAGCGCTTCGGCATGAGCCAGCGCCAGGTAACGTTCGTAGTTCCTTCGCGGGTCTTGAGGAATGCGCACACGCTGGTGGCGCGTCACTGCAGGTTCGATCTTTCGGGACTGGGGTTTTCGCGGTCTCATGTTGCTCGCCCTTTTCCTGTTTGGACGCGGTTGTGCGGCCGCGCGGTCGCGTTGCGATAGAGCCTTCATGTCAGTCCATGTCGTCGCGCCGGCTCAGCCGTACGACGCTGGGTTGAGGATATAGAGGTGTAAGTGTGACAGCGGTCGGCGATCGTGCTGCGATTGCGCAGTTCGGCTTTGATGGCTGTACAAATCCGCATTTGGATTGGAGGGGCCCAAGCAGAAGATGTCGCCGGCCAATCAGGCATGTATGAGCCGGAAACGCAGATTTCAATGTTGACAGCTTGTCGCAGCTCTCGCGGCCGCCTAATGGCGGTGCCCACGCGACGTTCTGAGCAAACAGGCTGGCCTCGGCCAATCAAAGCCCCACAGGCGCCGACGATCCCGACTACGGCTGATCAATGCTGCGACGGAACCCGACCTAGAAACCTCTCCGGCTCAGCGCGATGAGATCGTTGTCGAGCAAGTGTCATTTGATCATTCGATCCTTCCATACCACATCTAAACCGAGGAGTCCGGCTATGACCGAGGTGCAGATGTTAGCCAGCTTTGTCGAGCGCGCGCGTCTTGCCGACCTCAGCGCTGCGGCTATGGAGCAGCTGAAAATCCGCGTGCTGGACACCATTGGCGTCGCGCTGGGCGCACTTGACGCTGGCTCCATCGGCGCAATTCGCAAGCTCACAGCCGAACTCGGTGGCCGGCCTCTCTCGACCCTTATCGGCGGCGGCAGGACCGCGCCGGACCGGGCGGCCTTCTTCAACGGCGCGCTCAGCCGATACCTCGATTTCATGGACAGTTATCTCGCCGAAGGCGAGACCTGTCATCCGTCCGACAATCTCGGCGCGGTTCTGGCGGCAGCCGAGATGCAGCAGGCAACCGGGGCGGACTTTTTGACCGCACTCGCAGTCGCATATCAGGTCCATACCCGTTTGAGCGATGTGGCTCCTGTGCGAGACAAGGGGTTCGATCACACAACCCAGGGCGCCTACGCCGCGGCGGCCGGAGTTGCCAAGGCGCTCGCTCTCTCGCGCAACCAGATTGCCAACGCAATCGCGATCAGCGGCACCGCGAACAACGCGCTGCGCGTGACCCGCACCGGCGCGCTGTCGCACTGGAAGGGCCTCGCTTATCCGAATACAGCCATGGCGGCAACGTACGCTGCATTGCTTGCGGCGCACGGCATCACCGGACCGGAGGCGGTTTTCGAGGGCAACAAGGGATTCATGGACACGATCGCCGGGCCATTCGAGATTGACTGGTCGAAGGAAGATCTGGAGTGGGTGCGCCTCACAATTTTGAAAAAGCACAATGCCGAAATCCATGCGCAGTCTGCCATCGATGCGGCCCTGGATATTCGTGCGTTACCGCACTTTGTCCCCAGCGCGGTGCGGGCCGTGCGGCTCAAGACCTTTGCGGTCGCCCACCAGATCATCGGTGGTGGCGAGGAAGGAGACAAGCGAATTGTGCGAACAAAGGAAGAAGCCGATCACAGCCTTCCCTATATGCTGGCGGTTGCCCTTATTGACGGCCAGGTGCAGCCCGAGCAGTACGCGCCCGATCACATAGCCCGCCCCGATGTGCAGCAGATGCTGCGCAATGTGGCCATCACGCCGGAAGCACGGCTATCGGCGCTATTCCCGGAACGTTTGCCAGCTGAACTCGAGGTGGAGCTTGACGACGGCACCGTCCTTTCCGCTCGGCGGGAAGATTATCGCGGCTTTCATACCAAGCCCTTCGATTGGACGACGGCGAGAGCCAAGTTCGATCGCGTGAGCCGCGCCTTCACCACCGCGGCGGAACGCGCAGCGATAGCCGACGCGATCGCCACGCTCGATGAACGCCCGATCGCCGACCTGACCAAGCTGCTCGGTGCCATTCGCTGGGACGCCGCTGCCACATGATTCCCCCTAGCGCGTAGAAGGACGAAGACCAATGACCGAGACCACGTTTTCTTTCATTCCCCGGGCGGCGCGCTCGACAAAGCCGCGCAAGGCCGGCCTTACCGAAATACGAGGACCGTACTACAGCGCTTATGGTCCGCGTCATCTCGCCGATGTCCTAGCATTACAGTTGCTTTGTTTGCGGGCTTCTGAATCCATGGGCAACCATGATTCGAATGTCGTGGACGCGGGCCGCGTCGGTTGAGGAGACGCTTGCGTTGTGGGCGGCGTCGCTTCGAGAGATCAAGCAACGGATACGTCCGTTGTTCACGCAAGAGCGTGTGGCGACGAATGCAGGCTTGTTCCTGGAAGGTCTGCTCGGAGATGAGCAGCGCAAGACCGGCTGGATGCGCGCGGAGGCGGCTGGCGATCCTGGCCCATGGCGTCAGCAGGCGATTCTGGGTCGTGGAGATTGGGACGCTGATGCCCTGCGCGATATCGTCCGCGACTATGTCATCGAGCATTTGGCGGATGACGATGCGGTGCTGGTGATCGACGAGACCGGCTTTCTCAAGCAGGGTAAGGCCTCATGCGGAGTGGCACGGCAATACACTGGTTCGGCAGGGAAGATCACGAACTGCCAGATCGGCGTCTTCGCTACCTACGTGTCGCGTCATGGTCATGCGTTCATCGATCGCGCGTTGTATCTTCCGAAGGAATGGACCGACGATCCAGATCGTCTGGAAGCCGCATACGTGCCTGCCGATGTCGGCTTTGCGACCAAACCAAAGCTTGCGACGAGAATGATCGCACGTGCGATAGCCGCGTCTGTACCATTCAAGTGGGTTGCCGGTGACACGGTCTACGGTGTTGGCGATATCGAACAGCAGCTACGGCGGGCAGGCAAAGGCTATGTGCTCGGGGTCAGCAGCTCTCATGTCTTCCGATCCTGGGGCAAGCGACAGCCGGTCGCCGGCAAGGCCGAAGACATCGCCCGGACGCGGCGCCCGTCCGACTGGAAGCGCTTGTCGGCGGGAGCCGGAACCAAAGGACCGAGGCTGCATGACTGGTGTTATCTCGAACTGGCCGATCTCGAGGTCGAGCAGTTCAACAGCGCAAATGATGGTTTATGGACGCGCGGTCTGCTGATCCGTCGCCATATCGCCGATGGCGATCTCGCCTTCTTCACCACCTGGTGCCCAGCGGGAACATCAATTGAAACGCTGGTCGCGGTCGAAGGCCATCGATGGGCGATCGAGGACAGCTTTGAAACCGCGAAAAACGAGTTCGGGCTCGATCACAACGAGAGCAGGTCCTGGCATGGCTGGCACCGCCACGTGTCCCTGGTGATGCTCGCCTTCGCCATGATGGCGGCGATCCGCCATCGCGCCAATCCGCCACCGCCCAAAAAAACCAAACGCCGCCCCCCGGCAAAAGCCAAAGCACACCCACGCCGCCGCTGATCCGTTGGTCAATCCAGGAAATCCGCCGCATCGCCATCAGGCTTGCTCGAAAGCGGATCCAACCCGCGCATGTCATCGCATGGTCATTCTGGCGCAGAGCTCACCAGGCTGCCGCTCAGCGCGCGCATCTCAAAGCAAAACGGCAACTGTAATGCTAGAGACGGTCGGCGCCTGGGTCGATGGGATCAAGTATGCGGGCGGGTCGTTCGCGCTGATGCCTGCGAGCGCCGTGACGAGCATCAACAAGCTGGCACACGATCATGATGTTTACGTATCCACCGGCGGCTGGCTCGAAAACGTGCTGCGTTTTGGGCCGGAAGCGGTTGATCGCTACATTGAGGAAGCCAAGACGCTCGGCTTCGACGTCATTGAAATTTCCACGGGCTTCATCAGCTTGCCAACGGATAGCCTGCTGCGCCTGATCGAGAAGGTGAAAAGCGCTGGGCTGAAAGCTAAGCCAGAACTCGGCATTCAGTTCGGCGCTGGCGGTAGCACCGCGACCGAAGAGCTCGCGGCTGTGGGCACCAAGGATGTCGGCTGGCTGATCGCTCAGGTCCAGCGTGCGCTCGATGCCGGCGCCGACATCATCATGATCGAAAGCGAAGGTATCACCGAAAATGTGGGCACATGGCGTACTGATGTGGTGGCCCGTATCATCAATCAGCTTGGGCTCGACAAGGTCATGTTCGAGGGCGCCGATCCCACCGTATTCGAATGGTACATCAAGAACTATGGCAACGAGGTCAATCTGTTCGTCGATCACAGCCAGATCGTACAGCTCGAGGCGCTGCGGTCCGGCATTTGGGGCACCAAGAGCACCTGGGGCCGCATCCAAAACCTTGCTCTATAAGTCGTGCGGTTGGACCTAGGCGCGCTCCGGCGGATTGAGCTAGCGATTTCGCCCTTGCCAAGACGATGGTCCCATGCCGACATTCATAATGCTCATCCCTCTGAATCCGGATGCCGTTCACTCATCCGTACTTTTGGCCATGCCCAAACCCGAAATCTGGTCAGCGACTGAATGGGATCGATTCAAGGAAATCGTTCGGACGCTTCCGGGTTCGGCCCGTGCCCGCTTGTACGGTCTATGCGACCGCGGCAACCTGAAGAGTGCTCCGTCGCCTGCCGATCACCGAGCGGCGAGCCGTCGGCGGTAAAGGCTGGCGACATGCCAAACTGCTCCAGAAGGGTGATAGCGAGGACCGTGTCGCATCGACGGCGCCTTTGTTGCGGGTGTGACCTCGGGGCGCGCGGAACTTTGCATGGGCTATTCGATTGTCGAAACAGGCACTCTCATGGCCGAAGCCGATGAGCTTCGATTGAACCTCCATGGTGAAGGAAATCAGACCGATCACTGGATCTACAGAGATGATCGATGCGGCCGCTGAGCCGACCGCGCCATCGGCCGGCGCCGAGGTGTTTTACACTCAGGCCTTGCGCGAGCTCGCGAAGCTGGACCTACCGTTTCTTTTGGCCGGCACGTATGCGCTCAGCGCCTATACCGGCGTGGTGCGCGCGACCAAAGATCTCGATATCGTGTGCAAGCCGACTGACTATCCCCGCGTTCTCAACCACTTCCGCAACCTCGGATACACCGTCGCAATCGAGGACGAACGCTGGCTCGGCAAGGTCTTCCAGGACGAGCACTTTTTCGATGTGATCTTCGCGTTCTGGCATGGCATGGCTCCCGTGACCGACCAATGGTTTGAATCCGCGCCGCGCATCGAGGTGTTGGGTACGAAGATGCGCGTCATCGCCCCGACGGAGTTGATCTGGTCCAAGGCGTTCGTCCAGCTGCGGCACCGTTACGACGGCCCGGATATCGCGCATCTCATTCTCAAGCAGCACGATCAGATCGACTGGCGGCGTCTGCTTGCCTACATGGAGCTGCATTGGGAGGTGCTTCTGGCACATCTACTCAACTTCCGCTGGGCCTATCCGAGCGAGCGCGATTGCGTGCCGCGCTGGCTGATGGACGAACTGGTCGCCCGCCTGAAGACCCAGTTCGAACTTCCTCCTCCGCGCGTGAAGATATGTCGGGGGCGCCTGTTTTCGCAGGTCGATTATGCCCCGGCCGTTGAGGAATGGGGCTTTGCCGACGCAGACCAGGATAGTGAGTAGCGCGATGTCCGAAAAACCCGACACGCTCACCTTCGCTGCCATTGGCGATCTCCACGTGAAGGAGGACCGCACGTTGTCCTTCCGGGAGCTCTTCGCCGAGCTCTCGACCAAGGCCCAGGTGCTCGTCCTTTGCGGCGACCTCACTGACCTCGGCAAGCCGTCCGAAGCGGAACTTCTGGCGGAGGATTTGCGCGCCTGCTCCATTCCCGTTGTCGGCGTGCTCGGAAATCACGACTACGAATCCGGGCAGACTGAAGACGTAAGGCGCATTTTGAAGGGCGCCGGGATGCACCTGCTCAACGGGCAGTCGTACGAAATCGACGGTGTCGCCTTCGTCGGGGTGAAGGGATTCATCGGTGGGTTCGGCCGTCGCATGCTCGCTTCGTTCGGCGAGGCCGTCGTCAAGAGCTTGGTCGCCGAAGCCGTCAACGAAGCGACGCGCCTCGAAAATGCGATGCGCGCGGTAGCGAGCAAGCAGGCTGTCGTCGTTCTTCACTATGCGCCGATTCTCGATACGGTCGAGGGCGAGCCACTAGAGATACTCCCGTTCCTCGGTTCGTCACGTCTCGGCGAAACGATCGATCGATTTAAAGTGAGCGCGGTCGTGCATGGCCATGCTCATCAGGGCCGCTATGAAGGCCGCACGCCCGGAGGCGCGCGGGTCTACAACGTGGCCCGATCAATCGAGAAGCCAACCGGTCGACCCTATGCCTTGATTGAGGTCTGAGCCGAGCGTCCCCCGCCGGACCGCAACAATCGAGCGTTTGAAAGCGGGTTGCCGGTTGGGCCGAAACCTCTCCGCCGCGCTCAGCTCAAATTGAACGTAATGCCCAGCGCGACGAGACCGAGCGCCACCGCTGCGAGTGGCAATAACATATCGATTGCAGCATCGCTGCTCTTGAGCTTGCTTTGCCAGACTTCGGTCGACCCCTTCATCCATTTCCGGAAGCCCTTATTGGTCTTCAGCGTTGGTGGTCGTGCCTGACCTGCGCGCCATATTCTCCAAAGCAGGTATGGAAGGAGCACCGCGACGAACAGAAAAACGCTAGCATGGCGAGGGGAAGCTCGATATCGCTCTGCCGGTCAAAGGCCGCCCAGGCTGCCACGACGAAAAAACCACAAGACCAATTGCGGCCTTGTAGACCAAAGGATGAATCCCCGATGGGGCGTTCGTTGCGGGTTCGCGGCGCTGCTCGAGAGGTTTGTTCATTGCCGCTCTCCAGCACAATCTTGAGAAACAGGTGCCCGCCGAAGCAATGCCACACGGGCATGTGATCTTACGACAATGGAATTCGTCGGGCAGAAGTTTCATGAAAGATGGCTGGTGGTTCATTAAAGGTGAGTAATGCGACCGCACGCCGATGGAACTGCCTGAACGGTAATTTTGTTGGCTTCACGTCGGTCAAGCGGGAACAAGCGATGGAAGCGGAGATGGTTCGTGGAGATTTGACTCTCGATTGGCGTCGACCCTCCGTTATCGGCGGAACAGTCGCTGTCGTGATTCTTATGGTCGCCAGCATGGCGCAGGCACAGACCGTTAATTCTCGTGGTCAGCCTCTTCCGGGGGCCGGGCCCGTGACATTGCAGCATCGGGTTGCGGATGCCGGACATGATGGAGGACCTGGCAATTTCACCGATCTCGCCGAGAAAGTTGCACCGGCTGTGATTGCGGTCAGCGCCAAGACTGGTGCAACGCTCGGAGCGTTTCCGAACCAACGGCGCGGCCCCAGAAACGAAAGTCCGGCTCCGGATACTCGTGAGCAGGGACAGGGACAGGGACAGGACAGGGTCGAACTGGTCTCGATGGGGTCGGGCTTCTTCATCTCGCCAGACGGTTATGCCGTGACCAACAGCCACGTCGTGGAAGATAGCGAAATGGCCGAGATTCGCACCAGTGACAACAAGCCCTATTCCGCCAAGGTCATAGGAAAGGATTCGCTAAGCGATCTTGCCCTGATCAAGGTCGAGGGGCGCAGCGATTTCGCTTACGTAAAGCTCGCCGACCAGCCGCCGCGTGTCGGTGATTGGGTGCTTGCCGTCGGCAATTCGTTCGGCCTCGGAGGCTCGGTCACGGCCGGTATCGTTTCAGCGCGCGAGCGCAATCTCGAGACCGGTTCGTCGGAGGATTTCCTTCAGATCGACGCGCCGATCAACAACGGCGCTTCCGGCGGTCCAAGCTTCAATACCCAAGGTGAGGTCGTCGGCGTCAACAGCATGATCCTTTCACCCGGGGGAGGCTCCGCGGGCGTCGCCTTCGCAATCCCCGCCGACACGGTCGAGGCGGTGATACCGCAACAGAAGGACAAGGGCGCGGTGATGCGCGGGTGGATCGGGGCGGAAGTTCAATCGGTCACCCCTGACATCGCCGAGAACCTTGCCATGGACAATCCTCATGGCGCGATCGTGGTCAGTGTTCAGAGTAACGGCCCGGCTGCGAAGGCCGGCTTAAGAAGCGGGGACGTGATCTCCTCGGTGGGTAACGAGCCGATCAGGAGCGCCCACGAACTGACCAAGAAGATCCATGTGATGGCGCCAGGCTCTTCCGCGCAGTTCACTGTGCTGCAGCAAGGAAAAGAGAGCCCCTTGAGCGTGACCCTGGGCCGGCTGCCCGACCAATCCAGGTCGCCCGCGGCCAATCCAAGATAACGCGCGCAGCGGCTCCGCGCCGAGTTGTGTTGGGCGCGCAGGCCGCTGCTTGGTGGCAACGCCCGCGCGAGTCCATGACCCGCCCAATCGCGGGACGCTTCCGAGTTTTTTACCTCGGACCCGTGACCGTACTATCCCAAAGCGAGGAACGAGGTCGATTAGGACGTTGCTTTCAACAATCGCTATATTTGGGATTAGGTCCGTCAAGGAGCGACCGCAGGTACCCGAGGCCGAGATTGGTCACTTCATTAGGATCACGTTTTCCGGCAGACCATAGCAATTCGATGTATGTAGAAACACGCCGTCGTAATTCATTTTCGGAGTATGTATCAGCAATCGGCTGAACATCTGCGGCGGCCGCTATGATCTTATCAACCAGATCACCAATCATCGAAATTACTCGAAGAAACTAGATAGCGTTAGTGCGACAGCCGCGGTTGATCGTGTCAAGGCTCCTTGGAGGACAGCCATCCTTGAGCCATTTCGGCGTGCCGAGCACGGCGCAATAGCCTGTCGCGCTCGATCCCTGGCGGAGTGCCCAGAGCCTGCTTGCGCAGACGTTGTGCCTCTTCGGTGAAGCATTGCGCAATAGTCGTAGATTGCTGCAGTTGAGATTGGACCATGGTGCCGCTCCTCTGCTGGATAGGCGGGAGCACAACCGGCATTCTCATCACGCCTAGTCTAGAAGGGAGGTTGACAGTGGAAAAGGTGCAACGCTTGCGCGCGATGGGTTCGCTGTGTCGTCAACAGGCCGCGTACAACAGCATCAACAATTGGAAGCTTCTCGCGGAAGCCGAATACTGGGAGCACCTAGCCCATCTTGAGCTGTCTTCCTACTTCCAAGAATGCAATGCCACTGGCTCGAATGGCCTAGCGCAGCTTCAAACAGTCACAAACGCGAATGACACGCTGGAGACGATTGCCACCGCGTGAGAACTGAGGCTGTCGTATGCGTTCCTCATCACCGCGCTTCTCACAGGGCACCGCGGGGCTGATCTCGACCACCTCGTAAGGCGCATCGAAGATGCCGTCGGGGCGCTGCGTGAGCAGACGCGTGAGGTTCTTCTTGCGGAGGTGCAACGGCAAATGCTGAAGCCGGCCGGGGCGAGCGATGGTCACGCCGTGTTGCGGTTCAGCGCAGCATTTTTTCGAAGTCAATTCTTTGATGAACTGAAAGACGCATTACCCATGGTCGAGGTCATCTCGTACGATGGGAGCAAGTCATTTGGGTCTGTAACTCAGGGGAGGGCAGCTCTTTGTCAGTGAGTCCTGCTGCGCCCGGCTGACCTATGAAATCGGCAGGCGCCTGTCGCGTCTCACCTTCTCGATTGCCGAGTGGGACAGCTGAGACACCCTGGATGGAAGCCTTGCGCTACCTTGGGCCAATAGTTTGCGTTCCCAAGCGAGCGCGTGGCGGACGATCAGGGAAAGATCATCCCATTGGGGCCGCCAGCCCAGCAGATTGCGTATCCGTTCCGCCGACGCAACGATCTCCGCCGGATCGCCAGGCCGGCGGGCGGCAAGTTCGACAGGAAAGCCGTTTTCGGATTCGTGGCGCATGGCCTCGATCACCTGCAAGACCGAAAAGCCGCGGCCGTAGCCGCAATTTAGTGTTAGGGACTCTCCACCAGCGCGCAGGTATGAAAGCGCGTGATAGTGGGCGTTTACGAGGTCGCTCACGTGGATATAGTCGCGAATGCAGGTCCCATCAGGCGTGGGATAATCGGTGCCGAAAACCTGCATCTTCTCTCGGAGACCCACGGCGGTTTCCGCTGCAACCTTGACAAGATGCGTTGCCCCTCGCGTTGCCTGTCCAGTGCGCAGAGCAGGATCGGCGCCTGCTACGTTGAAATACCTCAAGATGACGTAGCGTAGGCCATGAGCGCGTGCAGCATCACGCAGCATTGTTTCGGCCATGAATTTAGATGAGCCGTAAGGTGAAATAGGCGCAATGGGTGTCTCTTCCGTGACAGGATTTGCCGGCGGATTGCCGTACACTGCAGCCGTCGATGAGAGGATGAAACGCCGCACTCCGCTCCTGATTGCGATCTCGAACAGGCTTCGGGAATTTGCGGTGTTGTTGCGATAATATCGAAGCGGTTCCGCAACCGACTCTGGAACAACGACAGAAGCCGCAAAATGAATGATCTCCGAAATCCCATACTTCGCGATCAGCGACGCAACTCGCCGGTGATCCCCGACGTCCCCAACGAGAACCGAAACTCCGGGTATTGCCCATTCGAAGCCCGATGAAAAATCATCGATCACGACGGGCTGTTCGCCGCGATCAGCGAGTTCGTACACCATGTGGCTCCCAATGTATCCGGCACCACCGGTGATAAGGATCGCCATTGCTTACTTGCCTTAAGAGACCTGATTTGAGACTTCGGAACAAAGTTCCCTTCAGGCGCGTTATGAAAGCCCATGCCCAGGACAACACTTGAGGTGCGCTGGGGGTCCGTTCCCGATTAAACGGTTTGAGGGGGTGTCGCCTGATGTGATGCAGGTGCGGCGGCGTTGGCCGAGAGCAGAACTCGATCCGCCGCTTGAAATTCCTCGTGCAGCCACTCGATCGTATTGGTGGTCGTAGCGATGTGGCGATTCCACCGCGCGAATTCCCACCACATTCCAGGCGGTACCAGTGCGTTGTCATACAACCAGTTAAGGACAATGCATGGCGCTTGAAGAGGTGGATGGCGATGGCTCTGGGCTTGCGAGGCCGAAACTCGGCCTCGCATTTGCCGCTCGCCATGCCGAGACGTTGCTCGTGCTCCTTGTGCTGAGCGTAGCCTTGGTCATCGGGCTCGCGACCGCCGCGGATTACGGGCTGTCAACCGACGAATTCAACACCGACGATTACGGCCCCAAGGCGCTTGCCTGGTACGCGAGCGCCTTTGCGGACCGGTCTCAGTTTGAGACGGTCGAAGAATATCTGTGGATGTATGGACCGTGGTTTCAGATGCTCGTCGCGGCCGTGCAGTCGCTCGAGCTCACGAGCCCGATCACGGTCCGGCACGCTATGACCTTCCTGTTCGGCCTCGCTGGGCTCGCCGCTGTCGTGCCGATGGCACGGCTCACGGTCGGGTGCTGGGCGGGGTTGACGGCGCTCACCCTGTGCCTGCTGACCGGCTACCTGTACGGCAACCTGTTCTTCGCCCCGATCGACGTGCCGTTCCTGTTCGCCATGAGCTGGTCGACGCTCTCGATCGTCCTGATGGTGCGGCAGGAGGTGCTGAGCTGGCATCTGACCCTTGCGACCGGCCTTGCCACTGGCCTCGCCATTGCGACGCGCACCGGCGGGGTGATCACGCACGCCTACCTCGTCGGTGGCATGAGCCTGTGCGCGCTCGAGGAGCTGCTGCGCCATGGCCGCGCGGGCTATGGCCAATTGCGCCAGATCGCCTTGCATACGCTGCTCGTCATCCTCGTCGCCTGGCTGACGGCGATTGCGCTCTGGCCGTGGTTGCAGACTGGACATCCGCTCATGCAATTCCTCGAGGCCTATCGGCACTTTGCTACGCTCGACACCTCGTTCGAATTCCAGAACTGGGGTCGGCGCACGTTCACCGATAAACTGCCTGCCTGGTACATCCCCGGACAGCTCGTGGCGCGTTTGCCGGAGGGCTTTTTGGCGTTGCTGTTGCTCGGCATGGCGGTCTGGATCGGTGCTGCAGGGGCGTGGACGCGCGCCGCCCTCGGCGCCCTGCGTCGGTCCGGCGTCGTGGGACTGCGACCAGTCGCGGCCGAGCTCGCAAGATCGCGCGCGGTGCCGGTCGTCACTGCGGCGGCGTTCGGGCCTATCGGGGTGCTCATCCTGCAAGGCTCGACGCTCTATGACGGTGTCCGCCACGTATTGTTCGTGATCCCAATGCTCGCCATCGTGGGCGCGCGTGGGCTCACGAGCCTCTTGCCCTTCTTGCGACGCCTCCCGATTGTGCCCGCGGCCCTCGGGATCGCGCACACGGCCGCCATCGTGGTGACGCTCGTCATCCTGCATCCGCTCGAATATATCGCAATGAACAGTCTGGCAGGCGGCGTCGCCGGCGCTTACGGCCGATTCGACCTCGACTATTGGAGCATGGCGGCTCCCGAGGCACTGCGCCGCCTCGAAGGTCGAATTGACGCCGAAGGCCGGTTCGCGGGCGATCCACCGCGCGTGCTGGTCTGCCTCGGCTGGCGCGAGCAACTGGCCGGCGTGATGTTCCGTCGCAACTGGATTGCCGAAACCAAGCTGCACAAGGCCGACTACCTGATCGCCACCGAGCGCTGGCCCTGTGCCAACGGCACGACGGCTGTACTGGTTGATGAGGTCACGCGATTTGGCCGCCCGTTCGCCCAAATCTACGCCAATCGTCATGGGCTCGGCGAGTGACGCCAACTCCCGGTCCGACTTGGCAATGGCATCTACTTCTTCGCCTGCAATTCGATCGGGGGCGCCTGGGCCTTTTGGCCCAACGTGACCGGGCGACGTTTTCGCGAGGGGTCTGCCTCACGCCGGCTCTCCTTGGCGCGATCGATCGCCACGGCGCGCGCAAGCCGCGTGATCATGTCGAGCTGGAGCCGCAGCTTGAGATGCAAGTTGAGCATGATCAGCAGGCTGATCACGACCCAGGTGTAGACGATGAGGTCGGAGCCGCGGCCGATTCCCGCGAAGGCCGCAAGCGCGTTGGCATGCTCCGGTACCCAGACGAAGTAGAGGCCGGCGAGCGCAGCGCCGCTCGCGAGCAGGCCGATGATCGGCACCGTCCGGTGCACCGACCAGGCGTAGACCAAAACCAACGCCAGAAAGGCCGTCAGCAACAGCTGCGCGATCATCGGTAGAGCCTCCGCGCAAACAGATCGATCAGGATGGTCATCGCATCGGTGATGCGTTGACCCTTGCCCAGCGAATAGGCGCTGTACTCGATGTTCACCGGCACCTCGACAAATCGCAGGCAGCTCTGGGCGATCTGGTGCAGGATCTCGGACGCGTGCGCCATTCGGTTCTGTCGCAAGAAGATCGCGCGGGCGCCGCGCGCGGTCATCGCCCGAAGGCCATTGTGGGTATCGGTGACCGGCAGTCCGGTGCTCGCGCGCGTGAACCAGATCGCGGCACTGAGCAGGATGCGGCGCGACACCGGCAGATTGGCGGTCGCGCCGGTGAGAAAGCGGCTGCCGAGCGCGAAATCGATGCCGGGCTGCTCGATCGCTGCCAGCAGCGCCGCGATGGCCGCGGGGGAATGCTGGCCGTCGGCGTCGAACGTGACGAGCGCATCCGCACGCTGCTCCAGGACGTAGTCGATGCCGGTCTGCAGCGCGGCGCCCTGGCCGAGGTTGATCGGATGCCGAAGGACGACCGCGTCTGCGAGCAACGCGACCTCGCTGGTGCGGTCGGCGGAGCCGTCATCGACCACGACGACCGGGTAACCGGCGCGGCGAATGCCGGACACGACGCTGCCGACCACCGGCGCTTCATTGTACGCCGGGACAACGACCCAGGGATTGCGAATCCGGCCGGTCATTCTCATTAACCCACAACAAGCACATGACCGCAGGCGATCACTGCGATTCCTGCCAGGAGACGCGCCGACAACGGCTCAGCGAACACCAGCGCGCCGAGGACGGGCGTCAGCGCAAACGCGACCGCCACGAACGGATACGCGCGCGACAGCGGCGTGAACGTCAAAAGCCAGACCCACAGGACGGACAGGGCTGCATAGAGCACGATGGCGCCGATAAACGGCGCGTTCCGCAACAGCAGCAGCGCACGCGTGGGTAAGGGATAGCCGTCGCCGAGGCGCAGGGCGGCCTTGAACAAGAGCTGGCCCGCCGCCATGCCGGCCGCGTAGGTGATGAGCAAGGCAATCTGGCCGAGGTTGAGGCGCTTTGTCATGGGAGGCGCTTGTCCGGACATGGGGGCTCCTTGCTCAAGACCACGCGCATCGCGTCGAACAGGTTCACCGGAATGGCGAACCGGTTGCCGGTCGGGCTGGCCGCGATCTTGCGGCCGAGCATGCGACCGACCTGGAAGGCGATCAGTGAGAACGGCACGAATTTCCAAGGGTGATTGGAACTCTCGATGCGAAGGCCGACCGAATGGGCCAAAGAGGCGATGCTGTCGCGGTTGAAGAACCACAGGTGCTGCGGAGGCGTCATCAGGCGCCAGTGCTCCCCGGTCGACCGCGCCGCCAGAGAACCGAAGTCTCCGGTCGTCAGCACGATGATTCCGTCCGGCCGGAGATGGTCCGCGAACAGCGCGAGGGCTTCCTGCGGGTCGGGCAGATGCTCGATGACGTCGAGGAGGACGATGACATCCAGGGTGCCAAGCGACTTGAGAGTCGCGTCGCTCAGCAAGCCGCAGACGACGTTCAAGCCGAGATCGCCAGCATGGGCAGCAGCCGCCTCCGCCGGCTCGATGCCGCTCACCTCAAATCCGGCGCGGCGGGCTTCATCGAGAAAGAAGCCGTAGGCGCAACCGATCTCGAGCAGGCAGCCCTGTGGCTTGCGGCGCTGGATGAACTCGACCGTGCGGGCGAACTCGCGCCGTAGCACGGGTTCGGCGCCGCGATAGTCGGCATAGCCGTCGGACTGACGGCCAGAAAAGTAGCCATCGTCATAATAGGCGAGGGGATCGAAGCTCGATGCCTCGGTGCGTCCCAGTCCGCAGTCATGACATTGAAAGATGTCGCAACCGTTTTTGATGTAAAGAAACCGATGCAGCGTCGCCCGATCGCACGCGGGACACTTAAGCGTAAGCGCAGTTCGGTCGTTTCGCATCAGCACATGCGTCCCACGAATCGCGTTTCTTCACTGCGAAAAAACGCCTCCGATGCCGAACTGTTCCGCTCGGCGAACGGCCACGGGGTCGCAGCCTGCCTGGCTGGCCGTCGCGGCGGAGAGTTTGATGAAAGATGACGGGTGACCGACTGCTGATGTCCCTGCAATTCCACCGTGCCGTCGGACGCGCGAGATCACGCCTTACGTTACGTCCGCATGCGCGAGGGCCGAGGCTGAGGTCAAGCCACTCGCGCCAAGGACTCACATCAGCGAAGGTCATTCCGTTGGAATGTCACCCCGATCTCTATCTCCCTCCGCCATATGAGGCGGCAGCGATGGGTTGCCCCTTCCAACGGAAGCGCTAACGTAAAACGATCCGGAATTCCGCGAGGGCTAATCACATCCAATGCGGCGCCGTACTCAGACAGGCTCCGAACCAAGCATGACACTGTACGCCCGTAGAATTCGATCACGCCGGGCCCTCGCGCGCAATCGCGCGTAGGTATCCCTTGCCCGTCTATCTCGGCGACCTCTCTTAGATCGGCTTCCAATTCGGAAATGATATCACGGAGCAAACGCGCCGCGAGCGGGTCGGTGGTCTCCTGCTCCAACACTCGATAGCGAGCTACCAGATCCCTTCGCTCTTTCCATCTTTCGCTGTCAGCCATGGTGATGTCCCCCATGCTCTGACCCCCAGTGCGGATCCATTGGATACTTGGAACTGTGAAAAAATTGGGGCCCGGTAAAATGGTGTTGTTGCTTGCGCAGCGCGGCTCCATGGATGAGCTACGCGCAACCCGGGTGCTACAGTTGAGAAAGGGCGTGTGTACCGGCCCCTCTCTCGAAGGCGACGGCGTATTCGGGTCGAATTGAAGCCTCGGCATCCGCGTTTTCCGTTAAGCCACGGACACCATAAACTCAGCGGAAAACGGTCGGGGGAACGTAGGTAGCCGGCACATTGATGGTCGTGTCCCCGGTGGTGGTGGTGCTCGGTAGAGCAAAGCCGCCCGGACGCGCGCCCCCAATAGCGCCGTAGCGGGCGGGCGGCTTTGCGGTGGTCACCGGCAGTTCTCCGGTAGGATCGGGTTGCGACACGCCAACGCAACCGAGGAACCACCGATGACCGACGACATGATGAACCTGCGCTCACTCGTAGAGAAGACCCCGACGCCGATCTGCTGCGCGAGATGATCGGCTTTGCCGCCCAGCGTCTGATGGAGCTGGAAGTCGAGGGCCAGACCGGGGCGAGCTACGGCGAGAAGAGCCCCGAGCGCCTGGCCCAGCGCAACGGTTACCGGGAGCGGATCTGGGAGACCCGCGCCGGCGCGGTCGAACTGCGCATCCCAAAGCTGCGCAAAGGCTCCTACTTCCCGGGCTTCCTGGAGCCGCGCCGCATGGCCGAGAAGGCGCTCACCGCCGTGGTGCAGGAAGCTTATGTGCAGGGCGTCTCGACCCGTTCGGTGGACGATCTGGTGCAGGCGATGGGCATGACCGGCATCTCCAAGAGCCAGGTCAGCCGGCTGTGTGGCGAGATCGACAAGGTGAAGGCCTTCCTCGCCCGTCCGATCGAGGGCGACTGGCCGTATCTGTGGATCGACGCCACTTACGTGAAGGTGCGCCAGAATGGCCGCATCGTATCAGTCGCGGTGATCGTCGCGGTCGGCGTCAACAGCGACGGCCGGCGCGAGGTTCTTGGCATGGACATTGGGCCGTCCGAGGCTGAGACCTTCTGGACGGCGTTCCTGCGCAAGCTCGCCCGCCGCGGCCTGCGCGGCGTCAAGCTGGTCGTGTCCGACGCCCACGAGGGCATCAAGGCTACCGTAGCCAAGGTCCTCAACGCCAGCTGGCAGCGGTGCCGCGTCCACTTTATGCGCAACGCGCTGGCGCATGCCGGCAAGAGCGGGCGGCGCGTCGTCTCCGCCTTCATCGCCACCGCGTTTGCTCAGGATGATGCGGAGGCCGCGCGAACGCAGTGGCGCAAGGTCGCGGATCAGCTCCGTCCCAAGCTGCCGAAGCTTGCTGGCTTCCTCGACGAGGCCGAGACCGACGTGCTCGCCTACATGACCTTCCCGCCGCAGCATCGGACCAAGCTGCACTCCACCAACCCGATCGAGCGCCTCAACGGCGAGATCAAGCGGCGCACCGAAGTGGTCGGCATCTTCCCCAACGAGGATGCGATCGTTCGCCTCATAGGCGCGATCCTGCTCGAGCAAAACGATGAGTGGGCCGTCCAGCGTGCCCGCTACATGACGCTGGAAACCATCGCGCCATTGAGCGATGATCCGATCGTCAGCCTTCCGGCTATCGCCAGCTGACCGGCCCGGCCCTTGCCGGCGAACGCGGTGACCCGCCGCCAGCTACACCACGCCACGGGACACGATCGAGGTGGCCGCCCGATGCAGTGCAGCAAGCTGGGATGCACAACTGCTGAACAACGAAAGTACGCACTCAGATCTGCAGATGCGAAACCGCGCTGTCGATTGAGATATCGCTGAAACCGCGGTTCGAATGCGTTCGGAAATCGGACACGTCATTAAGGACACAGGCCGCGGGGAAATTTGATGTCCAGGAGATCGACGCCACTGACGTCGCCAGGCCAGAACGAGGGCCGCGCATCAGCTGTCACGCTGGCAACTTCGACGCCGCTGAGTTCAATATTGCGGATATGACGCAGGGCGCGATTGCCGATCGCGCGCCCTGCCGCAGCATCCTGGGGGCGACGAAGGTAGTATGTTGCTGGGGACTCCCATAAGAACGGCGCTGTTGCCAGCGCCGTTTTGGTGCACCATACGCGTGAACCGGCCTGCTTTGACTGGCGCTGGCGGAAGCGACCCGCTCTGGCTCTGCTGGCGTAGGAAGCCCGCTCGCGGTTCACTGATCACGCTACGCCACAGCCAAATGGAGTCAATAGCGGGGCGGTAAATCCGGTTGCTCAGCTGGTCTCAGTAGGCTCACCCACACCTTTGAGCCGGCGTGACCCATGGCACTATAGAACGCCTGACGCGGAGCAAAGAACGCGGTGACTCACGCTGCCCATGGTTGTGGGCAAAAGTCCGATTAGCCTCTCGTCGAATAGACCGCCATTCCAGCACCGGCTGCTAAAGCGCCTAGCACAATCGCAGTGAGATATTCGTCGCCGAAAATTGCTTCCTCTGCGAGTGTCTTGTTGTGGTGACCCCCGAGTATTGGGCGTGATCCTTTCCTCCCCCGACCATCGGGCGATTTATCAAGACCGCGCCTTGATCGGGCTTGCCTACCCTCACCCGCCGCCGAGACCCGAAGGATCCTCATCGAGAAGCTGGCTAACCTATTTCGGCGGCGTGCAGGCCGGCTGGCCTCCGCGCCGCTGTGCCATATGACACGTCTCCATGGGGCCGGACCACGGCTTCTATCCCGCCACCGAGCCGATTCCGGGATTTGGCGCGAGCAGCGCAACTGGACAAGCTGGAAATACCGATGCTCGAGAAGACCCTATCGCTGCTGCCTCGATTACCTGATCCGCGCGCTCACGGGCGCGGATGTCGAGGATAAAGCCGACCGGCCCCGACCAGCCCCAAACTCTTATCAAGGCTCACGCGGCAGGAACGCGCACGAGAGATTCGCATTCGTTTGTGGGGGCACGAAGGAGCGGCTGCACGCACGACCACGCGTTTAGTGGTCTTTTCGCGATGCAAGCTATGCCAACAGGAGTCCAAGCATGAAAAAGCACCCTTGTTTGGTGTGCGTTGCGCTTGCTGGGATAACAATCCTACATGTCACCGCATTTGCGGAGACTGCCAAGTCAAGCGCTACCGCCGCCGCCCCGGCTGCCAGTTCCGCACCACACAAGAATATTGAGGAGGAGTGCGAAGACGAATGGAGAGCTGATAAGGAGGCGATGATGAAACGCGGTTTGACTGAAGATCGTTATGTCGAACAGTGTAGCGTGAAAGACGACGTACCGACTATTCCCTCTGATAACACCGCTCCGTCCGCTGCACCCAATAGATCTCCTGACCGCTAGAGAACGGTAGCAGCTCTCGCGTGGGCACCATGGAATCCTTTCGCTACCTCAGCCAACGCTTTGCGCGCGTGCCGCCGTTTGGAACAAGGGATCAACTCTGTGCGAGCGCTATTTCGAGCGGCCATTTACGGCGCTCTGCGCGTTATAATACTCATGATGCAATGACAGACTTAATGCTGGAAAGCGCGACAAGAATTAGTCCTGAAATCCGCAATTGGTGTGCCAATGGTCGAGCATCTCCCTATTGATCTCCGTCGCCGTGCGCTATTGGGGGCTGCAGGAGCGCTGATCATCCAAGGGATTCTTCTGCCGACGACCGCATCGGGTCAGACGACCTCAGCTCCCAAGATGAAAATCGGAGTTATCGGCGCAGGCCATATCGGCAGCACGATCGGTGGCCTCTGGACCAAGGCCGGCCATGCGGTTTTCTTCTCATCACGCCATCCGGAGGAATTGCAGGATCTTGTTGCACGCCTTGGCCCCCTTGCACAGGCCGGCACCGTCGATCAGGCGATTGCGTTTGGCGACGTTGTCTTCATCGCCGTGCCTTACGGCGCAGTGCCGCAGATCGGCAGAGATTACAGCAAATCGTTGGCGGGGAAGATCGTGCTCGACGCCAATAATGCTGTGGCCAGCCGCGACGGCGCCATTGCCGAGGAGGTTGAGCGCAATGGCATTGGAGTTACTTCGCAGAAATATCTGCCCGGCGCGCGGCTGGTGCGCGCCTTCAACACGCTCAGCTACATGACCTTCGAACGCGAAGCGAACCGTCCTGCCCCGAGGCTCGCGGTCCCGATTGCCGGCGATGATCAGGAAGCAGTCGAGGTCGCGGCGCGACTGGTGCGTGATGCCGGGTTTGACCCGGTGGAAGTCGGCAAACTGGCCGATGCGAGCCGCTTCCAGCGCGGCGCTCCGGGATATGGCCAGAATGTGAGCGCCGCGGAGCTCAGGCAGAAGCTGTCGCTGGCACCATGATGGCTCCCTCAGCAGCTCTCGGGGGCTGGTTGCAGCGCACGATGCCCGGTACCGCGCAAGAACGGGGGGCAGCGCTGTGGTCGTTCGCGTATTTCTTCACCCTGCTCGCTGGCTATTACGTGCTGCGTCCGCTGCGCGATCAGATGGGCATTGCAGGCGGAACCAAAAACCTGCCCTGGCTGTTCACGGCTACGTTTGTCAGCCTGCTCATCGCACAGCCGCTCTACGGCGCGCTGGTAGCGAGGCTGCCACGGGTCAGGTTTATTCCCGTTGTCTACCACGTCTTCGTCGCCAACCTGGTTCTGTTTTGGCTGTTGCTGATTTTCGACTTTGAAAAAGTGATCGTGGCGCGCGCGTTTTTCGTCTGGGTCAGCGTCTTCAATTTGTTCGCGGTCGCGGTTTTCTGGTCGTTCATGGCTGATCTGTTTACGTCAGAGCAGGGCAAGCGGCTGTTCGGGTTCATCGGCGCTGGGGGAACGGCTGGCGCGCTTCTCGGTCCCGTGATCACAATCTGGCTGTCGGGGCCGCTCGGTCCGGTCAACCTGCTGATCGTGACCGCTGTCTTCCTCGAATTCGCTGTGCTCTGCGTGCATCGAATTGAACGCGTGACGGATCCGCCGACGGAAGTAGATGCTCGAGCTCAGCGCATTGGCGGCAGCGCGTTCGCAGGATTGTCCGAATTGATGCGCTCGCCTTACCTGCTGGGCGTGGCCGGCTGGGTCAGCCTGCTCTCGTTCGGCGCGACGATTGCCTATTTCGCGCAGGCCAACATCGTTTCGGCGACGTTCCATAGCGCGGCAGCGCAAACGCGTCTGTTCGCTGGTATCGATCTCGCGGTGGGCCTGCTGAGCCTGGCGACACAGGTAATTGCCACCGCCACATTCCTCAAGCGCTTCGGCACCGGCATCGCGGCCGCAGCTTTGCCCGCTATTTATGTCGTGGGCTTCGCAGCGCTGGCGATCGCGCCGAGCCTGTCCGTGGTGGTGACACTCCAGGTCGCGCAACGCTGGATGAACTTCGCAATCGCCAATCCGGCACGCCAGGTGTTCTTCACGGTGGTTGGGCGCGAGGAGAAATATAAGGCCAAAAACCTGATCGATGTGGTGATCTATCGCGGCTCAGACGCGTTGTATGGCTGGGTCTACGACAGCCTGCAGGCGTTGGGATTGAAGCTTGGCGCCATCGCGCTGTGTGCACTGCCGGTCGTGGCGGGATGGCTCTTTCTCTCAACCGCGCTGGGGCGAACGCAGGAAGGCCTTGCGACAAAAGCAGATGATCAAGGAGAGCCGGAATGGCAATCCGAATGACTCCGCGAATAACTCGCCAAATAACCCGCCGCGACTTTGCGGCAGTCGCCGGCGGATTTCTGCTATCGACCCAAGCCGTTGCCCAAACCGCGTCTCCGCTTCTCACCCGTCCGATTCCCGGCAGCGGCGAGCGCATTCCCGCTGTTGGCCTTGGCACCGCCTATGTTTTCGATGAGAATAACGAAGCGACGCGGAGCAAGGCCGATGCAGTCATACAGGCTTTGGTCAATAATGGCGGACGGCTAATCGACACCGCATCAACCTACGGCGATGCCGAAAGCGTACTGGGTGAGGTCACCGCAACTGCCGGCTTGCGCGAAAAGCTCTTCATCGCCACCAAGCTCGAGTCGCCCGACTCCCAGGAACTCAAGCGATCATTGACCCGACTGAAAACTGCAAGCGTCGATCTGCTGCAGCTCCACAACGTCAGAAACAAGCAGCAATCTCTTCAACGCTTCAAGGATTGGAAGAAGCAAGGCGTGTGCCGCTATGTCGGCATCACTTCGACATTCCACCGCGACTATCCCGTGGTCGAGGCGGTGCTGGAACGGGAGAAACCCGATTTCGTCCAGATCGACTATTCACTCGATAACCGCGGGGCTGAGAAAACCATCCTTCCACTGGCCGCCGAGATCAGAGCCGGCGTGCTGACCGCTTTGCCCTACGGCAACGGCAGATTGTTCCGGGCAGTGCACGGCAAGGAATTGCCGGACTGGGCACGGGTGTTCGCGAACTCCTGGGGACAGTTTTTCCTGAAATATTTGCTCGGCGACCCGCGTGTGACCGCGGTGATCCCGGGGACCGGCGATGCCCGCCACATGGCGGATAATGCCGCCGCGATGCGCGGCCCGTTGCCCGATCTCGATCAACGTCATCGAATGGTCGAGTTCGTCGAAGCGCTTTGACATCCATCCGAGGGGCACTCGCTAGACTTGTAGCGAGCCTCGGCAACTTTCTATGAACCGTCGGCCCACGTGTTAGGATGAATCTACCACGATAACCGAATTGAACCGACTACGGTGAAGGGCAGGCTGTGATCAAGGTCGAGAGAGCCGGCGAAGGCGATCCCCTCGAATTCGAGGTCATCGTCCGTGTGGGAAACGGCGAGACTCGCCATCACGTCACGATGGCAAGAGACACGTGCGAACGACTGACGATGGGCACGCAGACTCCGGAACTTTGCATCGAAGCGGCGTTCCAATTCCTGCTTGATCGCGAGCCCCAGGAGTCGATCCTGCAGCGTTTCGACATCACTGTGATCTCCCGCTACTTTCCCGAGTTCGAGCGCGAGCTGCCACGCTACCTCTCGCAATCCTGATTCGGCCGCCATAAATGGCTGTGCGCGGGTCGCCAAAGGCGTATAGTCGCAGGGTCCTTCGCTCAGAATGTGGAGGTAGCCATGAAATATGTGCTGCTCGGAAATCTGAACTCGGAATGGGCAAACAAGCAGTCGGAGCGGGTCGGCAAGGCCAAGGCAAAGCTCGACAAACTGGGCATCAAGATCGAGTCGATCCACTACACGCAAGGCTATTACGATTTTGTCGACATCGTCGATGCCCGAATCCTGAGGCGGTCCTTGCGTTTTCCGTCTGGTACTCCACCCAGGGTCTGGGACGGATCCAAAGTATGCCGGCCTTCGAGGCAAAGACCTTTGAAACCGCGATCAAGGCCGCGGCGGACTGAGCGCCGGATCGAACGTCAAGCGTGCTCCCAGTTGAGTGACCCATTACCCGAAGAGCGTTGGAGATCGGGACAACTCAACCCGTCCGATCTCGGCACCTTCCATGGCCGTAACCGCCATACGATGCCGACTTAGCTGCCATTGAACGACATCGGCATGAGGCAGCGCGCGTGCTCAAGGACGTGGTCGGGCAATGTGCCGACGGCACCCTCGTTTGATGGGAACGCTGTTCGGGAGACCGTGTAGTGGTCACGGATGAGAGTACGAGCCGGCCGATTTCTACGCTGGGCTACGCTACTGCCCTCTCGTAAGCAAACAATGGTTTTGCTTTGCGGGGTCTTGATTCAAATAAAGGCGCGACACGACAGGAGCAAAATGCTGGAAGACGCGCGAGATCAAACAGTGAAGGTTTGCGTGGAACGAAGTCTAACATTGGCTCTGAGCTCTGAGTAACAATGTGGGAGTAGAGAAATCGCGAAAATATTTTCGTATCAATGACTTATTGCCTTTGGTACGCTCGGAGGGCGGTCGCATTTTCTGTGATTTCAACGGGTTACGGAGGTGAACAACGAGTTTAGGTGCAGACTAGGATGTATGGTGGTCAAGCAAATAACGTTCAGTCTATCGCCATCCAAGATTCAGCTTCCGCTGGGCTGACAGCTCTCCTCCAGAGCCCGCGACGAAATCGTTGGGCAGCTAAAGAACTCGCGGTGCAATCAAGAAGCGTTCACCTTCATTAGCTACGCTCTCAACAACAAGCCGAGCGAGGAATCGGCATGCACCGGATGGCCGACGGATTAGCTCCTGAAGGGAGCTCCAACGGACAGCGTCTCAACGTCGCTAACGAGTGATCTTCTTTTCAGACAGGGGTTTTGGCGGCGAATTCACATCTTCGGATCGCGAAGAGAAGCTAAAGCCGCCGAGCAGCCGGAAACCTACTTGAAAAGGTCTTTGGCCAGGATGCGGCTTCTCTCTACCGCTCCGATTGTTTGCGGGGCTCTGGAGTCGGTAGGGCTCTGGCCCTGTAAACTTTTGCGCTTCCAGCTTCAAGGCGATACATAAGCTTTTTGAGGTGTGGGGAATGTTTGGGGTACAATTCAACGGCCATGCTCAGCCCGGAACGATATCAAGGTCATATTCTTCTTCAAGACGCGCGTATTCCGCTGACTACGACTGTCTCCGCAGATTCATCCGGCGAACTGAAGTTTGACGTGGAGCCTCTGCTATTTGAAGGACAACAGTCAGCCCTCCTAAAGCTGATGCAAACGCTCGGAAAGTCGGGGACTGAAATCGCGGAATTCGGGCTCGAGTGTTCGAGCGAAAGCGGAAAGCAGCTAAAGTCAGAGCGCGTTTTTCTGGCCGGCTACAGCCACAAGAGCGGCATCCTCGAGATTTCGCTTGAGGCTTACGAAGCCGAGCTTCGCATTCAGGCCTCCCAGCCGTCGCCACCGACTCTGCAATTCCGCCTCCGCGGCATTCGCAGCTTTGGCCCTGGGCTCAATGGCACGACGCGCTTGGGAAAAGTCTACGCACGCGGAATGACGGAAGTCTCCGGTCCCTATGCAATAACAGGTCATCTTACAGTTCGAGCACCAGAAGGTGAGTTGCCTGCTAACTGGCACGGCGAGGCCAATGACCTCCTTCTGCATCTCAGGATGGCTCTGTCCTTTGCAAACGGCGGACACCTTAGTTCGCCCATCGTGGAGTATTGGGTAAATGACACCCTTACGGTGACTTTCTGTCGCACAGGCAGTAGTGGGACTTCTGAGCTGCCGGTGCAGCACTTCCTGAATTTGCAGCCGTTCTTCTATTCCGTCGCCGCTAATTTCGACGCTGCTCGACATAATCGCGACGCGCTAGCCAACGCGATCGGCTGGTTGCACGTCGAAACAACGCACGATGAAGTGCGTTTCCTAAGCGGCATGACCGCCCTTGAACATTTGGCTTCGCATCATCTCCCCGAACAGTCACGGCAGCTTATCGCCGCGCCTGATTTTGAAAAGCTCAGAAGCGAGATTGAAGCCCTCCTAGAGCAAAGCGCTTACCTGTCCGATGATGTCAAACAGGCCCTGAAAGTTCGGCTGGAAGGATTAAATCGCCAATCGCTAGTACAAAATATCAGAGCGCTCTTCGACCTCTGGGGCGTCAGCAAGACCGACATCACAAATAAAATGCTGCGGCGACTGGTGACGACCCGAAACGATATCGTGCATCGCGGCATCGCGACCGATAGGAAGACCCTATGGGACCTCATCGTGATCGTGCGGGAAATCAACGCACGGCTTATCTTCGCCCTGCTGAAATTTGAAGGTAATTACGAGTGTTATATGGGCGGCCGCCACATGCGCCAGTTTCCATCTTGCGAGCGAATTCCGAACTCCTGAAGGCACGAACCAACGGGGGAAAGTGGGCTGCTTTCACCCGGTGCGGCCTCATTGAACCAAGATACGAAGGCGTCCATCTCCTCTTTGACCTGTGAGGAAGGAGGCGTCTCAAAATGCACTTTCGGGCTGGAACGTGCGTATTGGCCCTCAGTTTTGCGAACCACGAGGTCCGTTGCCAGTATGCCGCTTCGCTAGCGATCTGAGGGTAGAACCTCGTTTTCAGGCGGGTTTTTTCTTTGCACCCGATTTTGCGGGTGCTTTTACGGCACCCAAATGCGGCGACTCGGTACTCAGGAGAAGTTGGCGTGCATAGGTGCGGGAAGCCTCGCGAACGGCATCCTCGGAAGAGAACACGGCGAGATATGCAGCATGAAGAACGGCAATCACGAAAACAGGGATGAGATCAAGCGAATATTTCTCCGGCAGCGCGTACCAATATGCGAGGGCGCAGCCGATCACGATCGCAGCGTTTAGAGTCAATGCCGGCCATTTGAGTGCATATAGATTGCGCCGGTAGCCGTAGGTGACATTCTCATTGAACAGGATATCGAATTTCTTCTTATCGCGTGTATTCTCGCGCAGCCACGTTCCTGCACGCGTGTAGTAACCGTCAGCCGCAGCGGGATCGGCCTGCTCCTGGGTGGCGGTGGGCGCTTGCTCAGACAGCTTTGCAGAAATGATCGCGTGCATCCTCGCCTTCGTCGGCGCGTCGATGGTCGTATCTTGATGCCGAAGCATGGTGATGCTGGGAAGGCCTCCCATACGGTCGATCAATTTTGGTTCGATGCGCTTGCCCTGGCGCCGGGCAACGTCGGCAAAAACCATAAGGAGGACTGTGAGCGCAGTTCCGGCTATTGCATGCGTGACGCTCAGAGATTTTCCCGATACGGCGACCCAAGCAAAAGCGATCGCTGGTGCCGCTGCGATGATGGCAGGGAACAGCCGCGCGAAGAGCGTGTACTTATCGAACTTAGGCAGCGGTTAGTCCTCGACGTCTGGCGAAAAGGGAACGGTTGTCGCGTATCCCATATTCGACCTGCGATCATAACCGCTGTGGAAGTTTACCCAGCCCGTGTTGGTCTTGTAGACATCAAAGCCCCGTCGAACAAAGGCGTTGGCAACCTTCGCGCGCGGAGACCGAGACTCATCCTTACCAACCGACGCGATTGCGTCGCCACGGCGTGATGAAGGATACGAACCGAGCCAACGGTTGAGGACCGCAGACGTGACATTGCGGCGGCTTCCGTGATGGGGGATTTGAATCAGATTCGGTTGGATTTGGAGATAGATGCTCTCGGCGTAGCGGGCGGCTTCGTCTAGTCCCTCGGGGCCGACATCGCCTGTGAGCACGACGCGCTCAGTGCCGAACGTGCCCATCTGGATCACCGAGGACTCGTTTGATGCAGACGTGGCTGGCGGGTTGTTGTCTAGCGTCTCGAGGTCCAGGCGTTCTTTGATCTTCTCCACGATATTCTTTAGGGCGGACCCGAAGATGCCGCCGAGTGTCGATGCCGAGTCGCTAGCGTAGGATGGCGGAGTCTTTTCGAGATCAGGGATTAGGGCGACGTATCGTGCGCGGCTCGGCGCCAAAACTGTAAAGGCGCCGATTTGAGCTCCCTGCAACGGCGCGCGGATAGCGATGCCGCGCCGCTCGGCGATCTTTTCCATCTCGACCAGATACGGATGCATTTCGCGCATCTTCCTGATTAGGCCTTCGCGAGTATAAAGACCGTGGAATTTATCCAGTACCTCGTCAAAGTAATCCCATGGACGGTTCATCCAAAGGGTTTGGATCGTGAAATATGGATGCTCCAAGAGCTTGATGAGACCTGTGGCGTGGTCATTGTCGGCGTGTGTCAGAACAACGTTGGCGATGACTGCTCGGTTCGAATGATACTGCTCGATGTGAGCGATAATTTGGTCGCCAGTGTCGGTGAAACCGCCATCCACGACATTGAGGTAGAAATCGGCGTATTTGGACTCGCCCCATTTGACGACGATGGCATCGCCGTTACTGTCGCCGGCACGCAAGAAATCAATCTCGTATGGCAACGCGCGAACTCCTATGAGCGGCCACCTTGTGGGCGACCGTTGGATCGACGTGAAACGCGGGGAGTATTCTGGCGAGTACAGCCCCCTCCGCGCAGCTATGTGGTGCGTGGGTCGAAGGCCGCAAGCGCAGAAGAGAATTTAAATCTCAAGATTAGCCAATTGACAGCATAAGAGGTCGAGTGGTGACGGATCCAATAGGTCAGTTTTGCTGACTGTGTCGAGCTTGCCGACCATCATTCCGATCCGCGGCCCGACCAGCTATTCGCCTGCGACTGAAATATTTAAGTGATATCTCGTATGACGCAGCTCGCCAGTTTTTGTGAGTGCGCTCTTGTTCACGAGGTCCTGCAAATCTCGCGTCGCCGTTGCCCGGGAAGTTTTTGTGATGCTGATGTAGTTTTCCGCGCTAAGGCCGCCCTTGAAGCCATCGATGCCTTCGCGAAACATCCGGGCAATCGCCTTTTCCTGACGTTCGTTGAACTGGTCTCGCAACGCTTCATACAACTTGGTCTTGGCGAGATAGAAATTCACGCGCCTGATCGTATTGGCCTGCGCGTCGATGACGGTATTCGCGAAATAAAGAAGCCAGTCGGCAATTTCCATGTCCTTGTTGTTGCGTTCGAGAGCGGCATAGTATTCCTTTCTCGATCTCTCAATTGTGTATGAGAGTGCAATCAGGGTCGGTTGCGCCAGATTTTGCGCGAGCGATTTTTCCGCGAGGGCTCGTGCAATACGGCCGTTGCCATCCTCAAATGGGTGGATGCTCACAAAATAAAGATGAGCCAGCCCGGCGCGCGTCAATGCCGCAAGCGGATGCTTGCCACCGGGTGCTGTTTCGTTGAACCAGGACACGAACGCGTCCATCTCCTCCGTCATTTTTGAAGACGGGGGCGCTTCGAAGTGAACCTTCGGATGACCGATGTTACCCGACACGACCTGCATGGGGTCTGGATGGGTGCGATAGGCTCCGATCGTATGGATGCGCCTAGACCCACTCATGAGCATGCTGTGCCAGGCCAACATGGTCTCGTGAGAGAGGGATGTGTCAAAATTCTTGTAGAGGTCGGCCATCATCTCTGCGATGCCGTTTTCGGCCGGCAGGATGCGTTGGCCATCGTTCCCGAGCCCGAACTGCCGGCGAAGGGAGGACTCCACGCTGTCCCTGTCCAGCACCTCGCCCTCGATCTCTGAGGTTTTGAGGGCCTCGTCACTTATCAACTCAATTTTTAGGGTCTCCCGGTCATCGGGGCCGATGTGCTTGAAAGCGCCTATAAACTCGCCGGCACTCAGCAGAAATTTACGCTCCAGCGGCTCTAAGTCGCTGGATTGATAAGTAAATTCCGGCCAAGACGGCCGCTCCCAGTTCCACGGCATGAGCTATAGCGCTCCTCTCTATAACTCATGATAGCAGAAATAATGAGCTATATGGAACCTTCCTATAGCTCACACTACAACCATGTGGGGAAGTCCTAAGACTCTGCCTCAGAAAAACCCTGAATCGGTTCCATCTCTGTTCCCGTAAATCCCAGACAGCCGAAATACCGCCTGTACTCGAAGGACTGCCAGCATTTGACCAATCGCTAGAACAAATATCGAACGAAAGCTTCACTCATGACCGCTACCATTACCTTCTTCCCGTATCCAACGGCGACATGACCCTTCTGCGTTTTGACAACGGTCAGGCGTTTCTTATCGATGTGAACATCCGCGGGGCTCCCTCAGCTCGTCCGCAAACCCTTCACCGACGACACGCCCGACCAGCCGCTGGCTGCTCTGTCCTGGATCGAAGATCATGTAGCCGCCAGGGGCCCGCGACAGTCCAGCCGCGGCAAGCTCGATGCATGGTCTTGATGATATCGCCCCGCTCGCCCATGCGCCTGAGCTTTGCCTCGAGGGCGGCATCGATCTGCCACTGGCCGGGGCCGGTCTCTTCCGCAAGTCCCATCCGCTCGAGCGCTCGTAACCGCCCCATCCGGGCGGCTTGCCAGACTGGATCTCTCGCCGGCATCGCGCTGAGTTCAAGAGCGCCATCCGGCGCATCGCGCACGATGGCCCGGTCAAGGCGCGTGAACCGCTCGGCCATCACCTCCTGCTGGAGCTTGCGCGTGACCTCGATCTCCGTCTCTGGACCGAGCTCCCGCGTGATCAGATCGGCGGCCCGCGCCCGCAGGCCGTGAGAGATATAATCGCGGGCGATCACGAGGTCCTGCCCTTCGTCATCCCTTCCGCGGAGGACGATATGACTATGGGGATACCCGTGTTGAAATGATCAGCTGCGACCCAGTCGAGCCTGGTACCGAGGTCACTCTCCATCTGTCGCATCAGGTCGCGGACGAAGGGCTTCAGGTCGGAGAGTTCCGCGCTATCCTCGGGCGCCACAATGAACCGGAACTGGTGGCGATCTCCCTCGCTCCGTTCCGTGAAGGCCTTGCCGTCGGCGCGATCGTTGGCGGCATCGTAGAGCTCACCCGGCTCACCGTCCCGCGTGACGCCGTCGCGCTGCACGTAGCGCAGATGCGCCCGGGTTGCACCGCCATCGCCCGCCTTGATGCGTACGATGCGCGCCTTGATCACGACGCGGCGCTGGCCCTTGCTCCGCCCCCTCCCGGCCAGCACCGCACCTTGCGCGTATCCGCGACCTATCCGGCCACCCGAGAAGTTGGACGTGCGATGCGAACCGGCCCCAGCTTTCTCCGTCGCCTGGCGCACACGCCGCAGATAGCTCGTCGCCCTTCGGGCTCTGCGGTTGCCGATCCGCCCGAGTTTCACCTCGAATTCGTCGTCGACACTGCGCATGACGCGAGCTCCCTTCAGGAAGACCGCGGATATGTGAGGCCGGCGCGCGATCGCCAAGACACAGACGAAAAGATTAAACGACGCAATCGAATTGGCGACATCGCGCAGCAAGGTGTCGACAAAACTGGGATGTGCAGACAACGACTTAAGCACGGTGAGGCGCCAGTGCTTTTATCTTGCCCTCCCGCCTGATCTGCGTAAGCGTCCGAATCTTGCACGACTTTCTGAGAGTGCGGTGTCGTTCCAAATCGGGTTCTCTCGTACATGGGAGGATCTCCGGTGGCATCTCGGTCGTGGGTAAAAGCGCACAGCCCTTATTGGTCGTTGCACGTCGAGGCATGGCGTCAAAGCGGAATGGGGCGCGCGGATTATTGCCGCCAGCACGGGCTGTCGACCAAGACGTTCGAACGCTGGATGAAGCATCTGATCAGCAAGGAAGAAGCCCGCGAACATGCGAAATCCCTGCAGGATTCGCGTCGGCAAGAGCAACGCCAGCAGGGGAAGAGTGGCAAGCGGCATCTGAGACCGCGCTATTCCGTACGCACGGACACCCGCTCGCGTGCGCTTCAGGCGTTCTGGGCGATGCATGTGGAAGCCATGAACTGGAGCGGGATGGGTGTTCGCGAATATGCCTCCGGCCTGCGTCTTTCGCCTCACGCGTTGCGCAAATGGCGGGACCGTATCGAGAACGCCGAGGTGGAGATCGACTGGCGGGCGCATCTTCATCCGAGTGCCTGCCCGCAAATAAGCACTGGTGCTAGCAGCGCTGCTAAGGATAGCTCGCGGGAAAACGGCTGGACAGCGGCACGCGAAGCGGATCCGCCGCACGACGGACGCTCGAACCGGCGCAGCTTCACGGATGAAGAGAAGCTAGCCGTCGTGTTGGAATCGGAACAGCCCGGCATGAGTGTGGCGGAGGTCTGCCGCCGCCATCGCATCGTCACGAGCATGGTGTTCCGCTGGCGCGTCCAGTTCGGCTTTACGGGCAAGAAGGCAGCGAAGCTGGCAACGGTTACGCTCCCGGGAGGTAGCTCTGGAGGATCATCCGGCCCAGCGGTGCTGCACGATCTGTTGCATCCACCGGACGGGATGATGCCGGTGCAACTGCTCGACGGGCGACGCGTCTTTGCGCCCGAAGGCAGCGATCCGGAAGTGGTTCGCCAGCATGTTCTCGACCGGGAGGCTGCACGATGATGATCGTTCCTGCAGGCGTGAAGGTGCACCTGGCGCTGGGTTACACCGACATGAGAAAGGGCATGGATGGACTGGCCATGCTGGTCCAGGAAACGCTGAAGAAGGATCCGTTCTGCGGCCACCTGTTCGCCTTCCGGGGCAAACGAGCGCAGATCGTCAAGATCCTGTTCTGGGACGGCAACGGGCTGTGCTTGTTCACCAAGCGGCTCGATCGGGGCGGCTTCGTGTGGCCGCGGATGACGGGGTACGAAGGCTCCATCACGTTGTCTCCAGCGCAGCTCGCGATGCTGATCGATCACCCATGTTGATGCCCCTCCTTGTTAGGCTGACAGATTCTTAGATCAAGTTGCGCAATGACGTGGTTTCGAAGCTCGCGGACAGCGTCAAGAAGGGATGGTGTATTCGGGAAGAGATAGGCGCCGCTTGGCTGGCGATCAATCAGCAAACGCTTACTTCGGATCTGCACATAGAGCCAGTTCACCGGGATCTTGAGCTTGCGGGCCAATTCGGGTGGGCTGAGGAGTGCGTCGTCATGCTCCCATCGGTTGCGCTGGGTGGCCACCTTGATGGCAGCGGCACGGCGGAGCCGCCCAACGGTGATGGGCAGCACCTTATCGGCGCAATGGGGAGAGCGGTGGCCTTCGTGAGTAAGGATCGCGGCGATCTTGTCGTCGGGGACGCCGTCGCGGGCAAGCGCCAGCAGGCGCTCCCGCATTTCCGTACCTCGCGTCAATCTGGTGACAGAGTTGACGCTCATCTTCACCTCGAGCTCCGTCATGGCGCCTCCTCGCCAGACAATCCTGGCCAGGGCCAAGTCGTGCTCACCGCGGTCGAGCACGACCTTTTCGATGAGGCATCGCAACAACGCCTTGCGATGCGCATCCGAGATACTCTCGTCACCCCATATCTGCGGGAGGCGGCCGGTGAGGCTGATGACCTTGTCGTTGAGCTCCTTGCTTATGGCCACTTGTGTGATGGCTTTGGGCGGCGTCTGTCGGGCGAGCGCCTCTTCGGCGGCGCGCACGTCGTTTAGCGCCACTTCCCATCGGCGCTCGAGTTCCGAGGCGACCAACCGATTATCTGGATCAGCTCGGTTGAACTGCCGTTCGGCGAGCGCCGCCGTGTACCGCTTGCGCTCGAGCTCTCGTTCTGCACTGGAGCGTAACGCATTGTTCATCTGCTGCTGCACCCGGCGGGAGCGCGACAAGGCATCGAGTTCGGCCGGCGCTAGTGCGGTTAGGAATGCGCCGCCAACCGCTGCATCGATATGGGCGGCGCGGATGTGTTGGCAGGTTGGCTGACCTTCCTGGGTACGCAGGTGATTGCATACATACTCGCCTCCGCCCTTGTAGCGGACGTACATCTTATGGCCACATCGTGCGCACCAGGCAATGCCGTGGAGCAGGAGCTCGCCATTGCGAGGCGCGCCGCGGGTTTTGATGCGCATGTATTCGGCTCGGTTATCTCTGATGACGGCTCGGATTTTTTCATAAATTGGCCAGTCGATATAGGCCGGATATCGATCTTTAACGACGATCCGCCACTCCTCCATCGGCCGCGGAGCCTTTTGTGGCAGAGCACCCTCCCGCTTGGGCGGCTGGAAGCGGGTTCGTCCATAGACAAAGGCGCCCGCGTATGCGGGGTTCTTCAAGATCGCCGCGACAGCAGCCAGCGTCGCGCGCGTCCAGCACAAATCGCCATACCGATCACGACGCGGCAGTTCCAGGTCACGCTCGTTCAACGCTCGCATGACCTTGGCAACGCTGCGCAGCTGCAGGAACAGCTGGAAGACGAGACCGAGCCGCCCTTGCACGGCCATGTCGGGATCCTTAACGACCACGCCGCTCGGGTCTCGCATCAGCCCGATTGGCAGCATAACCGCAAGTTCGCCGCGTTCGGCTTTAGCCAGCAGGCCGGCGGTCAGCCGGCTGCGGATCGTATGTAGCTCAAGCTCGGAGATCGAACCCTTCAGCCCGAGAAGTAACCGTCCGTTGGGAGTGCCCGGATCATAGACACCATCGCGGTCGGCGATCAGGCAGCCACGTAGACCGCAGATATCCAGGAGCGGATACCAGTCGGTACAATTACGCGCCAAGCGGGTCACGTCGATCGACAAAATGAGTCCGACTTCACTCAGGCCAACACGGCCAACGAGCTCCTTGAAGCCGTTACGTTGTGCTATAGAAGCGCCGCTCAACCCGAGATCCGCATCGATCACGTCGATGGCCGCCTCACGCCATCCGAGTTCGCGGGCGCGCTGGCGAAGCGCGTATTGAAGGCGCAGGCTCTCCTGATTGCTTACAACCTGGTGGGGCGTCGACTGCCGGATGTATACTACGGCTTTGCGTGCCAAGTGGCTTGGTGTGACCAGCTCGGACTTCATGAGGGATCTCCGCCAAAATCGCGGCGACGTCTTCGACGATCTGGCGTCGGAGCGCGGGCGTCAGCGTCGACCAAAGATCGGCTGGATCCATGCTCATGTGCGTCGGGACAATCCGCTGTCGATAAAAGGTCGAGTAGAGCCTCCATACTCAGCTTAATCTGATTTGCTTCTTGCTCATAATATTCGATTGCGGTTGCCTGAATTAGGAGACTGCTTCCCGTGCGAAACTCAACTTCATACGAAGCGGGAATGCCTCGGCCTCGCTGGCCGATCTTCCTGATCACTCGAAATGAGCGGCCGTACAAAGGATGGCGGGGATCTCGAACTTCGACCACCTCCGGAAATGATTCGTCAGACTCACTATTAGGGACATTCCTCAATCCCCTCGATCGAAGGCATCGATTGGCGTGTGCCCGAGCGTATCTGGAAGCCCGCTCTTGCCGGCTGAAACATCGCAGAAACTCGCATAGAATATAGCGAACTTGCTTCTTCGAATCAGCATATTCGAGTAGAATCGAACATGCGATTTGACCTCGAAAACCTGCCCTCCGATACGGCCCTGTTGCACCGTTTGGTGCGTAAGATGGCTGATGTTGTCGAGAGCCGCGATGGCGAGATCGAGCGCCTTCAGATCATCATCAAGAAGCTGCAGCGGGCGCAGTTCGGGCGTCGCTCCGAACGCCTCGATGCCGATCAACTGGCGCTCGCACTTGAGGATCTCGACGGCGATATTGCCCGCATCCGGGAGAGCCGTCCGGCGATCGCGACAGAGGCAGCTGAAGCGCCATCCCGGCGCAAGCCACTGCCCGATCATCTGCCCCGCGAGGACGTTCTGCTCGACGTCGATAGTGAGATCTGCGGTTGTTGCGGCGGCGCGCTCCACGCGATCGGCGAAAGCGTGAGCGAGATGCTCGACTGGGTTCCGGCGCAGCTTCGTGTCGTTCGTATCGCCCGCCCGAAATACGCCTGCCGCGCCTGTAACAAGGTTGTGCAAGCGCCGGCGTCCGAACGGCCGATCGCCGGCGGATTGGCGACGCCAGCTCTGCTCACTCAAGTGTTGATCAGCAAATATTGCGATCACACGCCGCTCTATCGGCAATCGCAAATCTTTGCTCGGCACGGTGTCGATCTCAGCCGTTCGACGCTGGTCGGATGGGTTGGCGGTGCGTGCTGGTGGGCTGGAAGCGCTGCATGAGCGGCTGTGCAAGAACGTGTTCGCGTCTGATCATCTGTTCGCAGACGACACGCCGATCCCAGTACTTGATCCCGGCAGAGGGAGGACGAAGACGGGGCGATTGTGGGTCTATGCCCGCGAGCAACGACCGTGGAGCGGACCCGAACCGCCGGCTGCGGTCTATTTGTATGCGCCGGATCGCAAAGCAGAACGGCCCGCCTCGCATCTCGAGGACTTCAAAGGCGTCCTGCATGTCGATGGTTATGCCGGCTTCGAACAACTGGCCAACAACGGCGATGTCGTGCTTGCCGCCTGTTGGGCGCACACGAGGCGCAAGTTCTACGAAGTGGCCGAGGCTACCGGCTCGCCGGTGGCGGCCGAAGCACTGCGCCGGATCGGTGAACTCTATGTCATCGAAGTACGCGTGCGCGGGAAATCGTCCGCTCATCGCCTTGCCGAGCGGCGCTCCTTCTCCAGGCCGATCGTGCAAGCTCTGCATGCCTGGCTGGAAGCCCAGCTTCCGCGCGTAGCAGGCCGGAGCACCCTGGCCGAGGCGATCCGCTATGCGCTCTCGCGCTGGGAAGGTCTGACCCGCTTCCTGCATGACGGCCGCATTGAACTCGATACCAATCCGGTCGAACGCGCGATCCGCCCAGTGGCGCTCGGGCGTAAGAACCATCTCTTTGCCGGAAGCGATGGTGGCGGCGACCGGTGGGCGATCGTCTGTTCGCTGATCGAAACTTGCAAACTCAACGGCGTCGAACCCTACGCCTACCTGCGCGATGTGCTCACGCGCATGGTCAACGGGCATCCCATCAACCGCCTCGATGAACTGCTGCCTTGGACCTGGAAAAATAAGAATCATGTCAAGACCTGACTGACATGCATGCTCCGGACGCTTACGATCTGCCGCCTGATTGCTCCATGCTGGATTGCAGTTCGTTGGGCAAGGATATCGTCACGCTCCGGTGCAAAGCTGCGCAGACCTGATCGGAGCCTGGCCGACAGGGAAAGCGAACAATGCTGCGCGCAGTTTCGTTCGCAGAAACCGTCGTGCGACACGTTAGAAAGCGCGCTTTCGTGCCCCTCAGATCTCCGGAAACAGTCGCGGAAACAGCACGTCGAGCGTATCCATGGGAAAGCGCAACGACACCGGGCCCTTGGGTGTTTCCGAGGCAAGAAGACCGGTTGCGACGACATCGTTGAAGACGCGCCGTGCCGTGCGTTCGGGAAGGCCGGTGATGCGCGGGACGTCGCCGCGGTCGAACTGTCCGCGAATGAGCGCCTCCTCCAGAAGCCGCGCGGCTTGCGGCTTTAACTGCTCGCTCCTCTCGACGAAACCGCGCAACCGCTGGGCCAGCGTTTCGATCTCGAACAGGCTTCCCATGAACGTCACCTGATCCAGGCAAACGCGCAGAAACCAGAGAATGAATTCGCTTAAAGCCCGTTGCGAGAGGTTGCCCCGGCCGTCGAGATCGCCCTGCCGGGGCATGTCGGCATGGTCCATCATCCGCTTGTAATCGCCTGGGCCGGTGAGGCCGCGCGCCAATCCGCGCGAGACAGACCACAGCCCGTGCGCACCGATTCCGCCAAGATGCGCCATGGCGTGGCTCATCAGGCGGCTGACGCGGCCGTTGCCGTCCGGGAAAGGATGGATGTAGTTGAAGCGATGATGTGCGGCCGGAATCGCGATGATCCGCGCCGCCTTGCCGAAGCGTTCGAAGCGATAGCGGTCGGCAAAATACGTCATGAAGGCTGTGATGCGATCGCTGGAAGGCGGTTGATGGCGGCCGACTGAGACATCGTGTTCGGTGCTCGACCGCCATGTGCCGGGCTGCATCGTGAACTCGCTACCGTTGCCGCGGATGCAAAGCATCTCGGGCGCGGCGTCGCGGTAGAATTCGCGGTGGAGCCAGAGAATAAAATCGACGGAGGCCGGTTCGCCCAGGCGATTTTCGCGCGCCATGGAATCGATTTCGGACTGCACGCGCACGTGGGCTGCCGCCTCGATCTGCAGGTTGCGGCGTTGCTTGTCGTTGTCAAAGTTGCCGTCGAGTGCGCGCGCGATGTCGCGCGGCCTGGTGTTATGTCCTTCGATCAGGTTGCTGTAATAGGTGTTCATGATCCGCACGAGGCCCGCGAGATTGGCGGCGGTTTGCGGATTAAGCGCGTGACCGAGCTTCGCGGTCGCGGCCGAAAGCTCGGCCACCACGTCAGAGATGGCCTCGGGCACTTCTTCCAGCCTGGCCGGCTCGATGCGTTCGACGGTTTCCAGCATTGGGGGCATTTTGGCCGATCCGGTAGTCTGTTAAGATATTCAATATAAATGATTTTCATGTTAAGATTACACGCTTTGGCCGATCTTTTGGCCGATTTTGGCAGCGGCATTTTCAGGCAATTTTGGCCGATCTATATGTCATATAAGACACTGATAAGTAACGATAAAATACAACAAAATACAAGTTTTGGCCGTTTTCTTGGCCGATCTTGGTGGATCGGCCTGTCTCTTGTCAATCCGAGCTTCGCTCTCGCACCGGACGGCGGCCAAATGGAGCGAACTATCCCGGCGGATTCCAGGTCCAGACCGGACGCGCGACGCCGATGACATCGCATCGCATGACCGGCCCGAAATACCGGCTATCGAACGAGTAAGGATGGGGCTGCAGCAGGAAATACTCGCCCTCGATGAGGGTAAGGCAGCCATCCCACGACGGCAGCGGGCGCCCCTCGCGATCCTTCTCGAAGGTCTCGGCGATGGTCTTGCCGTTCACGCTGACAACTCCGGTCCCATCCACCTTGGAGCGGCAAACCTCATCGCCGCCCATGGCCGCGACCTGTTTCACGAGTGGGACATCGGGTGCAAGAATTCCGCGCGCGACGATCATCATTTCGATGAGTGGCGGCGGCTGAACGGTAGCGGTCTCGCCTCGCTGCGGAAGCCGGTGCTCGACGCGGTAGAAGCCGAGCGGCGCGCTGCCGGAGGCATTGTAAAGGACGAGCGGCGCATGGGTTTGGAGCGAGGCCAGCATGGCGACGAAGGCCGTAGATCTTCAGGAGCACATAGCTCGACGGTCCTTTCAACGTCACCACCGGAACTCCGTCGACGCCAATGACGGCGGCCCGGCTGACCTTGAAGTCGGCAAGGCTCATTTTCGGCGCGCCGTCTCGATATCCAAGTGGCGTGCAACGGGCGCGAATGACTCGCCGGCTCATCGTCGGCAGCCAGAACACGGGCGAGCTGCGTGCAGTGCTGAAGGGGTCTGCGAACGCGTAGAGGCCCCAATTTTCTGCCTTGGGATAACGCCTGCGCAGGCGCAGCAATGGCGGGCCGTCGTGCAGTGTGATGGGGCTCAGGCGCCGCGGCACAGCGGCGCGCCAGTCAGCCAGATAGTCCGGATTGCGGCGCAGGAATTCCCAGGCCCAGTCGCTTCCATCGCAAGGCTCGGCCTGCGCAAGACCCGGTGTGGCGCCCTTCGCCGGGCCTTCTCGGCCATGATTGCTGCTCGGCATCGTCCCCCGTCACTCCGACGATGCTCGAAGGCGATTGCGGCGCGAGAGAGGCCCCCGCGCCTGGCGCGGGGGCCGGCTTCCTCAGTCGGCGGGATTCCAGATGATGGCAAAGACGCTGTCATCATCCTGGCCGGCGGCGCGGCCGAGATTGGCGTAGAGCTTGCGCGGTCCGAACTCGGGTGCGGCCAGCGACAGGCTCACATAATCCTTGCCGCTGGTTTCCCCGCGCCGGGTCCAGCCTGCGCCGATCTCGACGCCCTGGGTGACGACGCGGAAGTCGGGTTGGGTAGGCCTCGAATATTGCTGCACGGAGCTCTGATGCGAGTACTGATCGTCGACGATCATCCCATCATCATAGCTGCTTGCCAGGCCTTGCTTGCCGACGAGGCAGGATTCATTGTCACGGGAGCGGCAGATGCGGTAAGTGGATTGGCGTCCTTTATTGCCAGACCTCCTGAGGTCTGCGTCATAGACGTTAACCTGCCATCCGTCTCCGGCATGGAGCTCGCTCGACGGATCCTTGGAAGAGACGCCGAAGCGCGCATCGTGATGTTTAGCGTCAACGACGATCCTGCATTCGTGGCAACCGCGATCGACATCGGCGTCAAAGGGTACGTTTCCAAATCGGGAGACCCCAACAACCTAGTTCTTGCAATTCGTGAAGTCCGGAAAGGCGGCACTTTCCTGTCATCGCGTGCCGTTCAAACGCCAGCGTTGGCTGATCCGGTGATTGCAGCAAACCGGCTTGCGCAAGTCAGCCCAAGAGAAGCGAAGATTCTTCACCTCCTCGCGTCCGGCAGGGGCTTTTCCGAGATCGCAAAACTGATCAGTGTTTCCTACGGAACGGTCGCCAACGATATCGCGGTTGTGAGGCATAAGCTTGGCCTTAGGTCGACCAGCGAATTGGTCCGGTTGGCGATTGAACTCTCTGCCAAGCTCCATCGTTAAGGAGCGATCAGCAAGTCTTCGCGTTTCCTTCGCGTTCTCAACGCATATTTGCCGATCCTTGGCCGGATGATTTGCGGCTGTCGAGCGCGAGCCGCGGCTTATCTGCAAGGCATGCGGCAAGCGCGGCGCCATTCTCAGGGGTGGAAGCGAGCCGAACTTGATGGGCCGAGCGATCACCACTGAAGGTACCTCGTCCGACGCAACAAAAACTAGGTCTATGCGTTTTCGAACATTCGTGGCCCGGCCGCCGCTAACCATAACTACGACCACGTCTTGTTAGACAAAGCTTAAAAACTTACAGTTGTAGTTTTCAGTATGGATTTTTTTCATGATGGTCCGCTTACCCGTAGTCGGGGTCATCTCGCCTGATGGGAGAAGGTCATACTGGGTGGCAGCAGTGACGCCAGAGAAGGCGATGGGAGCGGTCGCGCGGGTCATCCCCGAGGGGCATGCCACTAGGCTCTTGAAGCACCGCCTGCGCGTGAGGCCAGATGCGCTCCGGCCAGGGCAAGTTCAGCAGCTTAGGCTCTGACCCAGAAACCTACCCACTAGGGGGCATTTATCTGCCTCAAAAGAGCGGCCCTCCGCGTTTCACCGCCGGTCTATATCTGGTCTCCGTATTGGCGGACTGAGACCGCGCGCTCTCGCTGCCGTCTCTTGGAGGGAGCCGCGTGGATGACCCGCTTCTTCTTCGTCCACAGCTGCATTTCTGTCTTCGATGACGTCGGGCTGGAGCTTCCGGATATCGACGCTGCGCAAGCAGCGGCGATCGAATTGAGCGGCCGAATTCTCAACGATGAACCAGAAGGTCCGTTATGGCACGATAATAAATGGCGCGTCGAGGTTACTGGCAGCCCTGGAATCGGCGGGCAGACTTTCCTTGTCCTTCCGTTTTCAGTCACGCGACATAACGCAGCAACGATGTGACTTGATCCATCTTATCGTTGCTCAAGTAGTTCGTCTTCGCTGCTTGGCTCGATGTGCTTGGCAACGCGCCCTTCGCGCTGGTGGATTGGCTGCTCAAAAAGCACCGGCGGGAGTGGCTGGCCTCACACGTGGCGATGCAGCCCCCAGAACGCAATTAGCAGGAGAGCTACGGTCCCAATTCCCAGCACTACGAGAATGGTTTCCAGCATGACGAATCAAGCTCCGCCAGTAGCAAGGTTACACAATCCCGAAGGCGTCGCTTTCAAATATGAGAGTGCGAGCACATCTGGATAAATTTGGCCCCAGCCAGAAGGGAAAGCTGGGGCCTTCGGTCATGGTGTCATGCAGGACCGAAGATCAGACGAACGCGACCCATTAGTTCAGATACAAAGATCCCGACGTCACCGGCCAATTCCAAACCACACATACGGATGGAAGCCGATGTAGGCCAATTGATCGGCCGCCTTCCCATGCGCTCGCCAGCGCGTTCCCTCTATGGGAGGAGGTCGAAGAAGAGCCCACACCGCGGTGATGAGGACGGTAACACTCCATGATGAGTGAGCTTTACTGACGCTTTCCCGTTGAGATTTCACTAGCTTAGAGCTCCAGACTTTCTAAAATTGATTTCTGTGATTCATTTTTCGGGTACATTGCGATGGTGAAACCTGCGGTTTCGCGTGACGCCTTTCGTGGTTTGTTTGCTCTTTACGCAGAAAAGGCCGACCACGAGCATGATGGTGAACACCGGCTATTGAAGTTGTTCGCTTCGACCAAAGACATTCCTGACTACTTACTAGAGCTATGGTCAGACCGCACTCAGCTGCTCGACCCCGAAATCGTTGGTAGCATGCTAATCCCGCGCACCCGGCAGATCGCCGATGGCAGCGCACATTATGACCATGCCAGCGACTTTCTCCATGCGCTCCTTAGAGACATGGAGCGAAAAGCGCACTGACAGTTTCGTCCTTTCCTCTTGGAGGCGGGCTCCCTGTTGGGCCCCGCCACACGTGAATGCGTGCGTGAAGCGGCAATAACTGGGGCATTCATCGTCTTCGTGGCCTTCGATCTCCTGTACCTTAATGGTCGCGATCTACGCCATCTGCCGCGGAGGAGCGCAAGGCCGCCTTGAAAGAGCTGATCGCCGAAATGCCCGTCGAAATGCAGCGAGCAGTTTGAGTTGGATGGCGCCGACCTGTACCGGCGCACCTGTCAAGCCGAGTTGGAGGGCATCGTCTCCAAGATCGCCAGAGCTATGCAGGATTTTGGGTGACGAGGCGATCAGGCGGCGTGGTTTGCCGGCATGTGGATGACCTCGATGCCGTCGTTGAATCTGACACCTGCGATGACCTTCGGCAACTGATTTGTGCCTTTGAGCCGCCGCCAGGTTTTCGATGCGGCGACGACCAGCTTGAACACCATCAGCCTTGCTGTCGTTGACGACAGTGATCCTTTCGTCCGCACGGTTCTGTGCCGCACGGTTGCGAACACGCTTTCGATGGGGTTGGTCGTGCGCAAGTGATCCCAATGCTCGGCAGGGAAGTCGTAGAAGGCCAGCAGCGCGTCACGGTCCTTGGCGAGGCATTCGACCGCCCGGCCGTACTTGACGCGGTATTTCTCGGCGAAGACGTCGATCGCCGCCTCGGCGGCCGCCCGGTTCGGCGCCCAGTAGATTTCGCGCAGGTCCTTCTTCATGTTGGCCTGCACCGAGAGTGGCACCTTGTCCAGGACGTTCACGGTCTTGTGCACCCAGCAGCGCTGGTGCCGCGTGCCAGGAAAGACCTCGTCAAGCGCCTTCCAGAAGCCGAGCGCACCGTCACCAACGGCAATTTCCGGGGCGATCTGCAACCCGCGCTGCTTGACGTCGATCAGGAGCTCACGCCAGCTCTGCGTGCTCTCCCGGACGCCGACCTGAAAGCCAATCAGCTCCTTCTTGCCTTCCGGCGTCGCGCCGATCAGCACCAGCATGCATTCGCCGTGGTCTTCCATGCGTGCCTGCAGGAATATGCCATCAGCCCACACATAGACGTAGCGCCGCGCCGACAGATCGCGCTTTTGCCAGCGCTCGTACTCGCCCTGCCACTCGGCCGTCAGCCGGGAGATGACCGCCGGCGACAGGTTCGGCGCGTCCTTGCCCAGTAGGGCCGTCAGCGCCTCCTGGAAATCACCGGTCGAGATGCCGCGCAGGTACAGCACCGGCAACAGCGCATCCAGGCTCCTGGTCCTCCGCGCCCACAGCGGCAGGATCGCCGAGCTGAAGCGGATCCGCTCGCCGTCACCGGCCGCCCCGCGGTCTCGAATCTTCGCCCGCGCGATCTCGACCGGGCCGATGCCGGTCGCAATCGTTCGCGCCGGGCCGTAACCATGCCGCACGACACGGGCGCGCCCGTCGGCAAGCTTCAAATCCTTCACCGTGGCAAGAAACGTCTCGACTTCGATCTCGACGGCCTGCGCCAGAAGCTGCCGCGCACCAGTTCGCAGAATATTGGTCAGTGGATCGTCGATATTGTCGGGCTGACGAAGGGCAACAATATTGCTAGTCTCGTTCATGGCGTATCGCTCTCCTTGAGAGGTTCTGGCAGGCTCGACACCCGCCTCGATACGCCGCCTATCTCATTCCGTCATCACCCACTTTCCCGCATAGCTCAGATCGCCAACTCGTCTTGCTAGGCTAATCGCGAATTGCCCTGCCCCACCCTGTTTTGCAGCCGTGATCCGAGCGTGGCCAACTTATTCGTAGCTCGTCACCGTAGCTACGAGAACCTCGGGCTTGCTGTGAGAAAGCTGCCGGCAATTCAATATCCTGGCTGCTCGGGTTTGGAGGAGTGGATAACTGCACAACCAATCACACAGGCTCGCAAGCCGGATGAGTGTTGGTACGACCCTACCATCAGCAGAGCCTCCGTGCCGATCCGCACGCGAGATTGAATGCCAGCCAAAATCGTAGTAGCGTTGCTGCCTTTCTACATCAGTGTCATCGTGGCGGCCGCAAAGTGGACGCGGATGGCTGCTTCGATATGAGGTCGTGAAACCGGTTGGCCCGAGCATCCCCAATGTCGCAGCCGGAATTTGAAGCGCACTATGCCGCACTGAAGCGCGAGATTGATGCTCTTGAGGCGGACCTCGCGAAGCCAAAAGCACGCAAGCATTTTGCAGACGTGAGGCAGCGGATCGAAACGCTCTACGAGACGTTGCGAGAGAACCATCTGCTACTGCACACCGTCCTCGAAAACAGCGCCGCGAGTATTTACGCCAAACGCAAAGATGGTCGCTATACCTTCCTCAACCGAGGCATGGAGATGCTGTGCAACGTGACTCGGGGGCAGTGCCTCGGCAGAACAGACTTTGACGTGTTTCCCATAGAAATCGCCCAGCAGTATCGAAGCAATGACGTCGCCGCCATGATGACGGGCAAGCTGTCGGAATCCGAGGAAATGTCGAAGACACCTGCAGGTGACCGGTTTCTCCTGTCCAAGAAGGTGCCGCTGATTTCCGACGCCGGCGAAGTCCAGGGAATTTGCGGCATCTCGACCGACATAACGGACCTGCGACGGACCGAACGCGCCCTGCGCGAGGCGGTTGAGACGCTGCAGCGCGAACGAGACAACAAACTGCTGAATGTCGAGGCGGCCACAGCGTCCATCGCCCACGAAGTACGCCAACCCCTGACGGCCATTGCGACAAACGGCGATGCGGCAATAAGCTTTCTTGAAATGACGCCGCCCGATCTTGACGAGTTGCGGGCGATTCTGAATCGGATCATCACCGATTGCCATCACGCGAGCGAGGTCTTCGACAGCATCAGTGCCCTGTTCAAGAAGGTCGATCACAGCAGAGGACCGGTCGATGTCAACGAGATTGCACGTGGCGTGCTGCAATCGCTTCACGGACAGTTGAGGGATCACGGCGTCGCGACCGAAACCGAACTTGCATCCGATCTGCCGCTGGTCGAAGGGCATCAGGGTCAGTTGCGACAGGCGGTCTTCAACCTGGTCCACAATGCGATCGAAGCCATGGCCACCACAACGGATAAAAGACGCCTGCTGCGGGTGAGCACACAGCCTCGGGGTCGCAACACAATCGCGGTCGCAGTTGAGGATTCAGGACCTGGGATTGATCCTGGACGTTTGAACAACATATTTGATGCATTCGTCACGACCAAAGCGAATGGAATGGGATTGGGCCTCGCGATCTGCCGCATGATCATTCAGCGTCACGGCGGTCAACTTTCGGCATCGTCAGACGGCAGGACCGGCGCGCGCGTCCAATTCGTTCTGCCGGTCGGATTGGTGGATACTGCACACGCGCGGAACGTCAGCCATTGACTGTTTCGGTTTCCTGGCGAACGAGGAGGCCGGATGAGTCCGCCAGCCGCCATAGCGCTCGATCGTGTAACCAAGGTCTACGACAAACCTGTCGTGTCCGACATTTCGTTGGAGGTGCCGGAGGGAAGCTTCGTCACGGTGTTGGGGCCTTCCGGCTCTGGCAAGAGCACGATATTGCAAATGATCGGTGGCTTCCTGCAGCCGACCGCAGGCCGTATTCTCTTCGCCGGTACGGACATGACGGCGCTTCCGCCCAACAAGCGGCCATGCAACACGATCTTTCAGGACCTCGGCCTGTTTCCGCACATGACTGTTGCCGAGAACGTCGCCTATGGTCTTAAGGTACGCGGCGTCGACCCAGCCACGCGGCGCAAGTGCACGGCGGAGATGCTCGCTATCGTTGCTCTTGAAGGCTACGAGCGGCGCCGCATACACCAGCTTTCCGGAGGCCAGCGCCAACGCGTGGCGCTTGCCCGAGCGCTGGTGCTCGACCCTGCTGTTCTTCTGCTCGACGAGCCATTGACGGGGCTCGATGAGCGATTGCGCCAGCAACTGCGCGGCGAGATCAGTCGTCTGCACCGACGGCTCGGCGCGACCATCCTTGCCGTCACTCACAATCAGGATGAGGCTCTGTCTCTAAGCGATCGAATTATAGTTTTGCGAGCGGGCCGCATCGAACAGATCGGTACGCCGCGCGAAGTCTTCGAACGACCGGCCAATGCCTTCGTCGCGCGGTTCGTTGGGTTCGACGCAATATTGAAGCCGGAGCGTGTCGATTCCGGCATTGCCGACTGGCATGCGCGCGTCACTGGACGAGATATCCGCTGTGAACCGCCCGTCAGCCGTGACCCGGCGAACGGTTATGTGCTGGTCCTCCGACCCGAGCGGATCAGGATCGCACACCCAAAAGAACGAAGTGATCTCGGGCCGCTCACGGTCATTTCCACCGCCTACAAGGGCCGAGACGTCGAGGTTGAGAGCCGGTTGGTTGACGGTCAAGCGCTCAAATTTCTCATCTCCGCAGATCCGGGTGTCGCGGTACCCGCATCAGGCAGCAGCATCGAGATTGTTTGGGAACCCATGAAGCCGCTGTTGCTACCGGACGCGCTGGTCGAGCCCTGATATCTGCCCAGCGACGCCTCTGCGAAGGCGCCTGAATTATGATATGCATCAAGCCGGGAGGCTCCTGAGGAGCTTGGACAATGGCGCACAGCATCGGGAATGGCTCTCCACCGGGCGTATTCTCCCAGTTGACACGCCGCCAGCTTGTTCAGAACGGTGTTCTTGGCGCTGGCGCGCTGGCAGTCGGAAGTTTGGGCCTACCGCGCGCTGCCCGAGCGTTAGATGAGATCAATTTTTGGGCAACTGGCACGCTCGATATCGGCGACGACGGGTGGAGAACCTTTGCAAACGACAGCGGTGTCAAAGTCGACTTCACCGATAACGGCAATGACCCGGGGCCGGTCGTTGCCAAGCTGGCGGCTGGCAACGCAAACGACATTTATGATGTCGCAGGGCTTCAGGGAGGCAGCGAAAAGGAACTGGCGAGACGCGGCCTTGTTGCGCCCTGGGACATTTCGCAAATCCAGAATTATGCGAGCGTGTGGCAGTGGGCGAAGGACATTCCCTACCTGACCCACGATGGCAAGGCCTACGGAATTCCGACCGTCATCAATGCCGATTCCATCATCGCCGTAAGAGGCAAGGCTGGCAGCGTCGACAGCTACGGCGCCATCTTTGATCCGAAGCTGAAGGGCAAGACCGCCATGGAAGACGCCTGGATCAACAGCGTCATCTTTACCGCCATTTATCTGAAGAACTCCGAGAATGCGAAGATTGACGAGCCCGGCAACCTGACCGCTGACGAGCTCGGGCTGGTCATGGAATTCCTGATCAAGCACAAGCGGGACCGCCAGTTCCGCACATTCTGGAACGGTTGGGAACAGGGTCTCCAGCTCTTGGCCAACCAAGAGGTCTGGGTGATGACCGGCTGGGAACCCATTGTTTATGCCGCGCGGATGCGGGGTGTCGATTGCTATTATGCCGTGCCTAAGGAAGGCTACGAGGGATGGGCTAACAATACCATCCTGCTGAAGAGCGCGGTGGTCCGCGGGCGTACAAAGGCGGCCCATCAGTTGGTCAATGCCCTTTTCTCGGGATTCTACGGCTGCAAGCTCGGCCTGCTGCGCGGCTATGTCGTTCCCACCGACAACAACGTCGCCTACGCGACGGCTCATACGAATGCTTTCGATCCGGCGAGCGTCCGGAAACTGGCCGAGCATGTGAAGCAAAAGTTTGCCGGCAAGATCTATTGGCAAAACACCCGGCCGGACAATTTCCAGCTCTACGAAACATGGTGGCAGAGATTGAGGAACGCGTAGTGCCTCACGAACCAGGGCTCGGCGAAAGCGTGGGCGCCCGCTGGCGGCCGGCGGGCTTCCTCCTCGCGCTCCCGTCGCTCGCGGTCTTTGTTGGGGTGGGCTTCATTCCGCTGGCACTGATCGCGACGTGGAGTTTCTGGAGCTTCGATCCTGATACCTACTGGATCAAGCCCGCCTGGTCGTTCGCGTCATATGCGGCCCTCCTCGAGAACGGACGAGCAACCGTTTTTCTGCGCACGGCGGGCCTCGCCGCACTGACCGCTACGGCTTCCACGCTGCTCGCTGTTCCGGCCGCGGGGGTCGTCGGTCTGTTGAGCGGACCGCGCCGGGCTGCGCTCCTCCTCGCACTGTTCACCATTCCATTCTTCACGAGCGGCCTCGTGCGCGCCTTTGCATGGCGCCTCGTGCTTGGTCGGCAGGGCGTCATCAACAACGCGCTAATGAGCCTTGGAATTGTGGAGACTCCAGTCGAATGGCTTTTGTTCTCCGATTTTGCGGTCCTGCTGGGGATGGTCGCCGCCTATCTGCCATTCGCTATAGTTCCCATTGTGCTGGCATTCAAGCGGATCGAACATTCAGTGATTCGTGCAAGCCAGGACCTTGGTGCAGGCTTCTGGACCGTGCTCGCAACCATCGTCTTACCGCTCGTCCTGCCAGGAATCGTGGCGGGCTTTCTGTTCGTATTCGTCGTCGCCGTTGGCACGTCGATGGAGATCCAGCTTCTTGGAGGGGCTGGGGCTTCTTCCATTTCCATCATGATCGACGATGTACTGAGAGTGGTGAATTTCCCCCTCGCCTTCGCCATCGCTACGGTCGTCATCACTCTGCTCACCGTCCTCATCATCACCGCAAATCGCGCGCTCGGGCTGTCGCGCCTGTTCGAAAGCCTCGGCATATGAGCTTCGATGCAATCATCACGGGACGCACCAGCGGCGGCCGGCTTTTGTTCACCGCTATCACGGCGCTGAGCCTAGCAATCATGTATGCGCCTGTTCTGTACCTGCTGCTTGCATCGCTGAATCCGGACGTGCAGCTTGGTCTCGTTCCGCCGAGCCGCTATAGCCTCAAATGGTATTTTGCGCTTCTCGACGATGGCCGCCTCGCCGGGGCTCTCAAGGAAAGCGTGCTGGTCGGGCTCGCAACAGCCGCACTGGCGACGCCGATCGGCCTCTCCGCTGCGCTCGCCTACCGGACGATGACGCGCCTGCGCGGCGTATTCCTCCTCGTCATTCTCTCGGCCATGTTCGTCCCGGGTACGATTGAGGGCCTCGGTCTGTCGGCGACTCTGAGAGTTGTCGGTCTCGCCCCATCTTGGGCCACCATCGCAATCGGACACCTTCTGTGGACGCTGCCGTTCGTCGCTGTGGTCTCGCTCATCGGCCTGTTGGCGGTGAGGCCCAGCACCATCGCGGCGGCCCGCGACCTCGGCGCCGGGCCGATACGGACCTTCGTCGACATAACCCTGCCGCTTATGCGCACCAATCTCATCTCAAGCTTCGTATTTGCATTTCTCCTTTCACTGAACGAGCAGGCGCGCGCCTACTACCTGGCCGGTCGCCAGAACACGCTTCCGCTTTATATGTTCGGCGCGATGAATTCGGGTGCCTCGCCGACCATCTACGCATTTTCAGGCGCGATCATCGTCATCTCGGTCGCAGTCGTCGTCCTGGTCTTTGCCGGCCTAGTCCGAAGTTTGCGCTTGGTTTGACCTGAAAGACGAATCCTTTCGGGCGGATGGGCGGAGAGTAGTTTGCAGTTTGTATCCATGTAACGGGGATTCCCAAATCAGTCGAGATGTGATTCGATTTGGGAATGTTCATCGAGACGATTCCCAATCGAGGCTCGCCGCCTGCGGTGCTGTTGCGGGAGGCGTATCGCGACGAGCATGGCCGCGCGCAGAAGCGGACCTTGGCCAATCTGAGCAAGCTGCCGGTGGATTTGATTGGCGGACTGAAGGCTCTGCTCAAGGGCGGCACGGTGATTGGCACCGGACCGGACGAGATTCAAATCGAGCGCTCACTGCCTCACGGCCATGTTGCAGCGGCGCTCGGGACGATCCGCAGAATTGCACTGGATCGGCTGATTTTAAGCACGACGAAGGATGAGGCATCGCGACGCCATTACGATCTGGTGGTAGCCATGATCGTTGATCGGTTGATTGCGCCACGCTCGAAGCTTGGCTTTGTACGGGCGGTGGATCAGGAGACGGCAATCTCCAGCCTCGGATCGGTTCTGCGCCTGGGCAAGGTGAAGGAGCGCGAGGCCTATGAGGCGCTCGATTGGCTGGTCGAGCGCCAGGCGCGGATCGAGACCGGCTTGGCGCGGCGACATCTCCAGGACGGCGTGCTGGTGCTCTACGACGTCAGCTCGTCCTACTTTGAGGGCCGCTGCTGTCCGCTGGCGCGCTATGGCCATAGCCGCGATCACCGGGGCGACCGGCCGCAGATTGTCTACGGGCTGCTCTGTACGCGTGAGGGGCTGCCGATTGCGGTTGAAGTCTTCGACGGCAACACGGCCGATCCGAAGACGCTGAGTTCTCAAGTCCAAAAGATCAAGGATCGCTTCGGGATCAGCCGTATGGTGTTGGTCGGGGATCGGGGAATGATCACCTCGGCACGCATCCGCGATGATCTCAAGCCGGCGGGCGTCGATTGGATCACCTGCCTGCGCGCGCCGGCGATCCAGGCTTTGGCGGCGGAGAACGGGCCGCTGCAGCTGTCGCTGTTCGATGACCGCGATCTCGCCGAAATCAGCGCCCCTGACCTGTTCCCAGGCGAGCGGCTGATCGTCTGTCGCAATCGCGATCTGGCAGCCGAACGAGCGCGCAAACGCGAGGATCTGCTGGCCGCGACCGAGCACGAACTTGCCCGCGTTCAAGCGCAGGTCCAGCGCAAACACTCTGCGTTGCGCAGTTCCGCCCAGATCGGCATCGCGGTTGGTGCGGTTTTGGACCGCAAGAAGATGGCCAAGCACTTCGACGTCGAAGTGGCCGATGGCTATCTCTCATGGCAGCGACGGATCGAGCAGATCGAGGAAGAGGCTCGCCTCGACGGCATCTACGTCATCCGAACCAGCATACCCGCTGGGCATCTCGACGCTGCAGAGGCGGTTCAGGCCTACAAGGACCTGTCGCGAGTCGAACGCAGCTTCCGGTCCATGAAAACCATCGATCTCGAAATACGGCCGATCCGCCACTGGACGGCACAGCACGTGCGGGCCCATGTCTTCCTGTGCATGCTGGCCTATCACGTCGAATGGCACCTGCGAGAAGCCTTGGCGCCGCTGTTGTTCCACGACACCGACCTTGAGGCCGCCCGGGGAGAACGGACCTCTCCCGTCGCCAAGACCGAACCATCTGAGGCGGCGAAGGCCAAGAAGGCAACAAAGCGATCAGCCGACGGCCATCACGTCATGAGCTTCGATGCGCTCATCGCCCATCTCGGCACGCTGGTCCGAAACACGATGCGCGTGCCCCTTCACACCAAGCATCGCTTCATGCTCCATTCCACACCAACCTCCGTCCAGGAGGCCGCGTTCAAGCTGCTCGATCTTGACCCGCTGCGTGTCCAGTAATTGAAAACACCGACCGTCAACTTATCGAGTCGGATCAATCCCTTGCACACTTCCCAAGCGAAAACTTCGGCCTAGTCTAGTGGGGCAGCAGAGCCGGCGGTAGGCGCCTTGGCCGAGACACAGGAACGGCGGCAAGAAGCGCGCAGCTGTGCCGGCATTCTCGACGAAGAGCTCGAGCGTGAGCGGCTGCGCCGCGTGCCGGCGTTGGGAATCCTCCCGCCGCATCCGTAAACCGTGAGGTGCAGTTGGCCGGCTCGGCCCGATCATCCGCCATTCAATGCAGAATCCCAAACGCTTGAGACAGTTCACCATCGCCTGCGTGTCCTCGCTCCAGAGAGCACCGCGTAGGACGACGGGATTGCTCGCAAGAGCGGCCAGAATCAAGGCACGATTGGTGAGGCTCTTCGAGCCCGGCAGGACGACGGTTGCATCGGTCCGACGACTCAGGGGGACAATTTCGATGAGGTCCGGCAGCATGTCCGAGAACTATGCGTCGCGCGCGCCCCGCTTCCGCAACGGGTCAAAAGCGGCGGTCGCAGCAAGCGCGGCTCGGCGTCCGGTCTACCAGCGACAGCCGACATCACGATGGCTTAAGCGCTCTTTGGCTTTGGGCACAGGGACTTATGGACTGGACAAATTGCGAGTTGAATGCAGCGCCCACGTTCATCGCGCTCTCGTGCCGGTGGAGGAGCCGTTCACAGGATCAAAACCTTACATCGGCCTATGACTTGTTCGATCGCTTCGTTTCGAAAACGGGTTCAGAGTGGGAAAGCAGGAAAGACTTCGAAACGAAATGTCAGGCAGCACGTTGCCATTCTCCCCGTCACCGGTGCCATAGGGCCGGTTTAGAAGGAAGTCTCGGTTGCCGAGAGCTGCCTCGGGTGTTGGAGTATTTTTCGTCGGCGAGCTACTTCTCTCCCGCCTTTTGTTTCAGGCTCATGCACGTGATGAACCGTATTGGGTCAGCGTCAGCCGCGGCGTAAATGGTGCAAGGTAATTTCCGGCGGGCAATTGAGGCGCACGGGAACGACGCTCGAGCCGGCACCAACGGAAGTATAGCCGGTCATATCTCTGTACTGCCAAGGCCCAGCCCCCATCCGTCTTGGCAGTACCGCCTCAAGCTTGATGGGAATGGATCTGGGGAGACAAATCTGACCGCCGTGGGTGTGTCCGCTCAGCATCAGATCAAAGTTGGCATGGGCAGCCTGATGATAGACCTCCGGTGTGTGAGACAACAAGATCGAGAACTCACCGCGGGGTATCGAGAGAGCGGCTTTTTCGATGTTGTCCACTCTGAAGAAATGTGCATCGTCGATTCCCGCCAGATAGATCCGTTGGTCCTTGCGAACGATTGTTTCGCATTCATTGAGCAGCACGCGAATGCCCATGGCTTCGAGCCCGGGAACCATCTGAATCGTATCGTGGTTGCCGAGCACGGCATAGATTGGCTGTTTCAGATGAGTTGCCACTCGCGCGACACCATCCAGCGCGGGCTGGAACGGCCCAACAGTCCGACCCCGATAATCGCCAGTTAGGACACACACATCGTACTGCATGCTGCCAACCAGCTCGATGAGTCTGTTCATGGCAACTTCATTCATATCCACGTGAAGGTCGCTAACGTGGAGAATGGTGAAGCCCTCAAAGAGGGGCGGTAATGTCTTGAACCTCATTTCGTTTCGTTTGACGAGAATGCGTTCTGCATTCTGTCGTGCACGCCAGTAGAGCCCTGTTGCCTTCAGAACATTTCGAATGATCCACTCGGCCCAAGATGAGTTTTCAAGGTGAAAAAATGTGAGGCCCTGGCCAAATACCTGAGCTTCGTGATCTCTCTCAACCCCCAATCGCTGCCGGGCATGGAGCGGCCCGAGACGGATCTCGAGTTTGCGCAGAATGTCTTCGTCCACCAGCTAGTCCTTTTGAACGGCCTTCGGGTAGATATAGCGTATTCTCATGAGGCCAAGGTCAACCCGACAGTGGCTAATTCCCAGGCTTCCACTGAATGTCGCCTTGGGTCATTTGGCTCGCGCACTGCAACAAACTGCATCGCTATTCGATCACGTCGGCGCAGCCGAACAGCGACAGCGACTTCAGGTTGATGGATGAGCTCGACCGTGGTGCTTTGGATGACCGGCGCAAGGCGTTCCACTGAAAGGCGCTCACAATAGTCAATAGACGATCGAACTAACGTCGGATGCAACGTCTCCCTCCGGCGAGGGCCGCCTTGCACGCGGTTGTCCAGGCTCGGTGAGGACATCACCGAGACGCTGGAGGTGATCCCGAAATCCTGGAAGGTGATCCAGCACGTCCGTGAGAAGTTTACTTGCCGTGATTGCGAGAAGATCAGCCAGGCCCCGGCGCCGTTCCATGTGCTTGCCCGCGGCTGGGCGGGGCCAAGCCTGCTGGCGATGGTGCTGTTCGAGAAGTTTGGTCAACATCAGCCGCTGAACCGGCAAGCAGAGCGCTATGCCAAGGAGGGTGTGCCGATCAGTCTGTCGACCCTGGCCGACCAAGTCGGCGGCTGCACGGCGGCGCTGGCACCTTTGTTCAAGCGCCTCGAGGCCTATGTGCTGAGCGCCGAGCGATTGCACGGGGACGACACCACGGGTCCCGGTCCTGGCCAAAGGCAAGACCGATACCGGCCGGATCTGGGTCTATCTGCGCGACGACAAGCCTTTTGGCGGGCCGGCCCCGCCGGGGGCGGTGTTCTATTACTCGCGCGATCGCGCCGGCGAGCATCCCCAGGCGCATCTGGCCAACTACAGTGGAATCTTCCAGGCCGATGCCTATGGCGGCTATGGCAGGCTTTACGAACCGGGCCGCAACGCAGGTCCGATCCTGGAAGCCGCGTGCTGGGTCCATGCCCGGCGGCCGTTCTTCGTGATGGCTGATCTGGCCGAGAACGCGCGTCGCAAGGCTCAGGGCAAGAAGCCGGCAGTGATCTCGCCGCTGGCGCTGGAAACAGTCCGCCGGATCGACGCCTTGTTCGAGATCGAGCGGACCATCAACGGTCAGAGCGCCGAAAGGCGCCAGGCAGTTCGCCAGGAACTCAGCGCGCCGCTCGTGGCCGATCTGCAAGCCTGGATGCGCGCGCAACGCGCCAAGCTCTCGCGCAGCAACGATGTCGCCAAGGCCATGGACTACATGCTCAAGCGCTGGAGTGCGTTCACCCGCTTCCTCGATGACGGCCGCATCTGCCTGTCCAACAACGCGGCCGAGCGTGGCGTGCGCGGCATCGCTTTGGGTCGGAAGTCGTGGTTGTTCTGCGGCTCGGATCGCGGCGGCGAGCGTGCCGCGGTGATGTACAGCCTCATCGTCACCGCCAAGATGAACGACGTCGATCCGCAAGCCTGGCTCGCCGACGTTCTGGCACGCATCGCCGAGCATCCTGTCCAAAGGCTCGACGAGCTGCTGCCCTGGAATTGGCGCTCCGCCATCCGGAACGTTGATCAAGCCGCCTGAGCCGAAATGACCCGCGTGCGGTCTTCGCCGGCTTTCAATTACCCACATTTAGCCGAGTGGGCTGAGGGAGCGCATAAACTGTTGCATCGCAGGAATCGACCGTGATTCCTTGTCTGGCACCGATTCGCGGGGGCGGTGCCAATGGACGGAGAAGCAGGCGCATGGTTTGATCGTGAGCTCGCGGGCTGCAGCCTTGCCGACGAGCGCCTGAACAAGCGGCTCCGCAAACTGGTGGCGCAGATCGGGAGCGCCATGGGAGAAAGCATTCCGCTGGTTTGCCAGGATTGGGCCAACACAAAGGCTGCCTATCGTTTTTTCTCCAACGACCGGGTCAGTGAGGCGGACATTCTGGCAGGCCACTTTCAATCGACGCGTGAGCGCACGATTGCCACAGGCGGTGCTGTTCTGGTGCTCCATGATACAACCGAGTTCAGCTATCGAAGGGAGGACTCAGACGCGATCGGGATCACCAAGAGCATAAACAGCGGCCGGGACAAGGCCGGCCGCCTGAGATCGCACACGGTTTGCGGCATCCTGATGCACTCGAGCCTGGCGGTAACGACCGAGGGGCTGCCGCTTGGACTGACGGCCGTCAAATTCTGGACCCGAAAGAAATTCAAGGGGACTGCCGCGCTTAAAAAGAAGATCAACCCGACGCGCGTTCCCATCGAGAAGAAGGAGAGCGTCCGATGGCTGGATAATGTCCGGCAATCCACAGAGCTGCTGCGCGATCCGGGACGATGCATCCATATCGGTGATCGCGAGAGCGACATCTATGAGCTGTTCTGCGCGGCTCGCGAAGCTGGAACGCATTTCGTGATCAGGACTTGCGTTAATCGCTTGGCTGGGGATGGGGATCACACGATCGCCGACGAAATGGACGAGGTCGCCGTCAAAGGACTGCATCGCATCGACGTCAGAAACAACAACGGCGATCCCGATGAAGCCGTCCTTGAGATCAGATATCGCAAGATTCGCGTCCTGCCGCCAATTGGGAAGCAGAAGCGCTATCCTGCGCTGATCTTGACGGTGATCCATGCCGAAGAGCGCGTAACGCCGAAGAACAGAAAGAAGATCGAGTGGAAGCTGATTACAGATCTGCCTGTGGGCTCACGCGCCGACGCAATCGAGAAACTCGAATGGTATGCCTTAAGATGGAAAATCGAAGTCTTCCACAAGATCCTCAAATCGGGCTGCAAAGCTGAGGAATCGAAGCTCCGGACCGCCCAGCGTCTGACCAACCTGATCTCTGTCTTTTGCATCCTCAGTTGGCGGGTCTTCTGGATGACGATGCTCAATCGCGCAGCTCCAGGGGCGCTACCGACTCTTGCGTTGACCGCAACTGAAATCGCCCTGCTCGATCGACTCGTGAATGACAAACCGCAAGCTCGACGGAAAACCCTCTCACATTACCTGGCCAAGATCGCCAGGCTCGGCGGCTATCTCGCCCGCGCCCACGATCCTCCGCCCGGCAACACGGTCATGTGGCGCGGGCTATCGCGCCTGACCGACATCGCGCTGGGGGCCATAGTCGGTGCAGAAATTGTGGGTAATTGAAAGCTTCGCCGGATGCTTACCTAGCTGTGTGTCGCGCTCGCAGATCAAATGTTATGGAAGAACTCAGGCCGATATCCGAGTTCTGGGCGAAAGCAAGTTCGCATCATCCGCTCCTGTAAAGGTCCGCTTCGCTCATTAAGCGGATGTGTTGAGGTAGTCGCTTTTGACCCTGAGCCGCCGTTCAGACGCGGGCGGCTTCATGCCACTGCTGAAAACCGGCCAGATCCCGTCCAAGCGACTGGCTAAGAGACCAGCCACGCTCGTGCACCGCATCAACTACCGGTGTCTGTCGGGTTCTTCGGCTCGGAGCTGGCAGTGATCTCGCGAAGTGTTGCTCTGGCAGCCTGTAGATCCGCTGTCCCAAAACCCTCAGTGAATTGGCTATAGAGCGGGATGAGCAGGTCGTGAGCCTCGCCGCGCCGACCTTGTTCGCTCCACAAGCGTGCAAGGCGTGTCGCTGCGCGCAACTCCCACAGCTTGGCACCTTGCTGGCGCGCGGTTGCAACCGCCTGCCCAAACTGTGCTTCCGCGGTGGTCGGTTCGGCTTTCTCCAGCCGCAGCATCAGCTCGCCCATCACCCGATGAAGCTCGGCCTCGAACCATCCCTCGCCGGTTTCTTCCACGCGGTCCAGCGCCTTTGCAACCAGCTCCAAACCTTCCTCCACTGCGCCCAAACAGCCGCACGCCTCAGCCTGCAGGCCGAGGAAATACGGCTCATAGAGACCAGCCCCGGTGGCACGCCATGCCGGAAGGCCCTGCCGAAGCTGCGTGAGCCCTATCTCCGCTTCCCCCGACTGAGTCAGAGCCCAACCCCGGATTACCGTGGCGGGCGCGAGGAAATGCGGAAATCCCTGTTCGGTCGAGAGCTCAACCAGTGCTTCGGCTCGGTCCTTCGCCTCACGCCACGCCAGACAATACTGCTCGAAGAAAGACGCGAACAAAAGGGCGTAAGCCACCGTGTTGAGGTGAGCGAGCTCACGTGCCGCATCGAGCGCTTCGCGGCTCCGCGTCCGGGCCTGCTCCGGATAGCCCAGCGCAAACAACGTCCATGAGAGCCCCGACAGCGCCGCCACCCGCGGATCCTGCACGTAGAGAGAGGCGAGCGAGTGATGCTGCTCCCGGTCATAGAGGGCAAGCGTCCGCTCCAGATGGACGCAGGCAGCCGGCAGCTCGCCGCGCCATAATGCACCGGTCCCGCAGATGCGGTGAGCAACCACCGCTGGGGACGTGTCATTATGGTCCCGCGCCCGGCGAAGAAACTCGTCTGCCACGCTTCGCGCGGCGTTGTGCTCGCCCCGCACGCCGTGGAACACCCATTGACCGTAGAGCACGGGCCAGAGCTGGGCGATGGCACCGAGCTGCTCGCAGAGCTCGCGAGCACGGGCGTTGGCCCGCCCGGCTTCCGGCGCTGCCCAGCCTTGCGTTGCCATCAGTGCCACACCCAACGCCACCTGGAGGTCCAGTTCTCGCCGCGGGCGGTCGACCTCCGGCAAGCCCACAAGCAGGTCCAACCCATTCCGCAACTGCGCCAGCGCTTCAGTCATCGCCGAGCGCGTGATGGCTCGCTGTCCCGCCCTCAGCCAATACTCGATCGCCGGTTCGACCAGCCCGGCCTCCATGTAATGGTGGGCCAGAAGTTCGGGCTGCACCTGCACCCTCTCCGGAAAATGCTGCTCAAGCGCGGCAGCGATCCGGGCGTGCAAGCGCTGCCGCTTCGCGCGCACCAGCGTGGCATAGGCGGTGTCCTGCACGAGTGCATGCTTGAAGCTATAGGTCGCCTGCGGCGCCGTTCCGCGCCGGAACACCAGGCCCGAGTCGACAAGCTCGTCCAACCCCGCCTGCAGATCGCTCTCCGGCAGCGCGGCCGCGATCGCGAGCAGTTCGTGAGAAAATTCCCGGCCAATAGCGGCTGCGACCTGGGCCACCTCCCGGGCCGGAGCCAGCCGGTCGAGCCGCGCCAAGAGCGACTCCTGGAGCGTGGCCGGGATCGCCATCGGCGGCAGCGGCCCGGCGAGCGCGTAGTGGTCGCCCTCATCGCGGAGCAAATTGGTCTCCAGCACCGTCCGCGTCAGTTCCTCGACGAACAGCGGCACGCCGTCCGTCTTGGCAACGATCTGGTCGAGCACGGCAGGGGGTAGCGCCTTGCCGCCGCTCAGCCGCGCGACCATGGCCGCACCCTGTCGACGGCTCAAGCGGCTGAGGGTCAGCGCGGTGACATGGGCATAGCGCATCCAAGGCGGCTCGAACTCGGGCCGGAAGGTCATGAGGACGAGTACGCGGGCGCCTTGCACCCGGTCGACCAGGAGATCGAGCAGCTCGAGCGAGGTCGGATCTGCCCAGTGCACGTCCTCGTACATGGCCAGCACGGGCCGCCTTGCTGCGAGCCCCAATACCTGAGCGACCAGCTCCTCGAGCGTCCGCTCCTTCTGCCGATGCGGGCTCATCTCGAGGGGCGGGTACCGCGCACCTGTCTCGAGCGACAGTAACGCCGCGAGCAGCGAAGCCACTGCCGAGACATCATCGGTCGATAGCGCAAGCAGCGCCTCGAGCTTGTCGAGTCTCGTTGCGGCGGGATCGTCCGCGGCGAAGCCCGCCGCCCGCTCCAGCAGGCCGATCACCGGATAAAGCGGGCTGGTCTGATGATGCGGTGAGCAGTAGTGGCCCAGGGTGGTATGCGGCTCATCTTCAAGTCGTCCGCGCAGCGTCCGCACAAGGCGTGATTTGCCGATGCCAGCCTCGCCCGCCAGCAGCACCACCTGGCCTTCACCCTCCTTGGCTCGCTCCCAGTGCTCGAGCAGCAGGCCGATCTCATTTTCGCGGCCGACAAGCGGCGTCAGACCTGCCCCGTGCAACGCCTCGAACCGGCTCTCGGCGGCGCCTTCCCCGACCACCCGCCACGGCCGGACCGGTACCGGAAATCCCTTCAAGATCTGCATGCCGAGCTCGGCGAGTTCGAACAGCCCGCCAACGAGCTCCCGGGTGCGAGCGGAGATCACCACCGTGCCCGGGTCGGCCCAGGCTTGCAGCCGCGCCGCGAGGTTCGGCGTGTCGCCGACCACCGTCTCCTCCCGCGCCGCGCCTTCGCCGATTAACTCGCCGACAACCACCGGGCCGGTCGCGATACCGACCCGGGCCGCCAGTGTCTCGCCATGCGCCGATTCCAGGCTGTGCACCGCCGCGACTGCAGCGAGGCCGGCCCGCACAGCGCGTTCGGCCTCATCCTCATGGGCGCGCGGATAACCGAAATAGGCCAGCACACCATCCCCCATGTACTTTGCCACGTGTCCTTCGAACCGCGCGATCGCGCCGGTCACTACGCTCTGATAGATCCGCAGGACTTCAGCCATTTCCTCCGGATCGAGGCGCGCCGCGAGGGCGGTCGAATCGACCAGGTCGACAAACATCACCGTGAGCTGGCGGCGCTCGGCCTCGGGTGCAAGCCAAGCCTTTTCGGAGATAGTGGTGGGTGCGGACGTGGCAGGAGTGGTGGCCGAAATTGAGCCGGCACGCAGGGCAGCAATGGCGGCGAGCAGCTTGCGGCGATGGCCGATCGAGGCGACGCCGAGCCCGATTAAATCCTCGGCGGTGAGATCGGCCAGGACCTCGGCGTCGACGTCGTTCTCGCGGAACGCCTGCTCGTACTGTCCCAGCCCCAAACCACGCAGCCAGGCCGCGACGTCCATGGGCTCATCTCCGGCTCGGCCGTCCTCAGACGTCCTCAGAGCGCTAGGTACTCCAGTCTATCTCAAAATGCCGTGCGGTGGGCGCGGTGAAACGTCACGAGTTGACTGCTGAGGAAGGTCAGCTTCTGGCCCTTTCTGCGACGTGCCAGTCTGACCGAACGTCCGGGCTGCTTCGTCATTCGACAACCCTGACAGGAACGTAGAGGCATATCAAAAAGTTAGCCGACTGGGCTGGATCCTGGGAGCGAGACGATGATCCGCCCTATATGCGCGATCACCTGTTTGTCCACATCGGCATTCGCCGAAGCTTGCATTGCCTCTCGTTATGGTTACAGCGGCGGCCGAACAGCATCGGGCGAACAGATGGATCCAAGCGCAATGACCGCAACGCATCGGACCAGGCCATTCGGCTCTCATGTCACAATCACCAATCACCTCACACCCGACCGGTCGAAGCGTCACGGTCCGGATAAATGACCGGGTCCGTTCGTGAAGGGAAGCTGCATTGACTTATCCACCGGCGCTGCGCATGTGCTTGGGATCGGCGGTACTGCGATGGTCTCACGTCGCTGAAATAGAGGCTGAAGTCCCGCTGTGATTCACTTCCGAGAGGAGCAACGATATGAGCTCACAAACAGCCGATGAAGTTTTCATCAGGACAGACTTGAGCGCCTTCATGACCGTTGGCAACATCATTCCGCCCCGCGATCCCGATGAAGAAGACGAAGAGGACGAAGACGACGAAGAAGAGAACAGCGCCGATGAACCGGCGGTCGTGCGGGAGCCGGACGAGGATTGATCGTGGATGTCTGAGACGTGCATGTCCCACCGAAGGTGAGCTTAGCGTCAAAACCGGCCGATCCTCGCAAGACTATGCTTCATTGGCGTGAGAAGATCAGCTTTCACAGGCAAACTGAGCTCACTCGCGTTCGCAGTTTACACTATCGGACGCTCTGGCCTCAAAATCTCGACCCGCATCCCCTGATGACCTTAAAGCTAGACTTAAGGTCACACGCTTCGCGAAATACCACGCGTCAGACAAGACGGCGCTCGTCGGATGCGTACGAAGAATACGCCGATCCACGAGTTGTTCGGAGGTGCGAGGCTATCTCCTCCCGGGGCTGGACAGCGCCGCCTGCAATTATTTCAAAGCGGGCGGCGGTGTGTTTCCGGACGTACGAAAAGGCCCCAGTCCGGGGCTGGACCGACTGGGGCCTTTGCGTTTCAGCGCTACTGATCTTTGTAGATCGTTACCAGAATGCACAGGGGGCGAATTGGTTCCGGCCTCGGGCCTGTTTGCTCCTCGCGCTCGATCGTCTCAGCCGGGAACAAATGCTCTGAAGTTGCGTTAACCGCCACCTTCACGCGGGAGAATGGGTCGATTACTATTTAAGGCAAGCCGAAGTTGCCTCCCGGTTCGCTCTCGCCGAGTCTGATCCAGAAAAAGCACAGGCCATGCATATCTTGGCTCTGGAGTTTTTCGAGAAGGCCGAAGTGGCGAAGACCAAGCGATCCCTCCCGCCAACCAAGTCGCCGATCCGCTGAAAGTTAGGTCGCATGTTCGTCGCCGTGGCAATGATGGTGGCGATCACGGGCGGCTTGGGATTGTTCATGCTAGCAGTCACGCTGGCGGCCTTCTCTTATTTCGACGGGCGATCCAAGCGCGGCACAAAAAAACGGCCTCAGCGAGGGTAATGCTGAGGCCGTGATGGGGGTCTAACAGCTCCGACGGGGGCCGTCAGAGCGGTTATTGCAACGTTTCAGATCGCCACTTGTTCCGGGATGGAGAGCAGGTAAGGCAACATAGAACAGACCGTCGCGCTCAACGCAGGCACAGCAATCCGACGTTGGTGACGAGAACGATGAACCCGGTCATCGCAACGCACAAAAACAACGCTCAATGAAATCCATCAGACGCCCTCGCCATTCCCAGCAAAGACATACTTCCCCTCCACGTCGGCTTAATTCACAATCTATAATTGTACGGATCATGTCCCGGGATGCTGCTCCGACCGGTGCCTCCAGTTCGATGTCGTGCCGCCAGCGGAGAGAAGATATTTGCCTGGAAGACGCGCTGACGCGCTGGAGTATGAGGCTATCCGCTCTCAACCCCATTGCAGACCTAAGCCGGACATCGGGGCAACTGAGGTGGCCTCTCAAATTCGTGAAGGAACGAGTTATTTAATTTGATTTAATTCTGCGGCGACTATTTAATATCTTAGCCGCAGCTGGAGGAACAACATGCCCTCGGATCAAGATGATCGCCGTCAATTTCTAAAGAACTGTGGGAGATTCGCGGTTGTGACGCCGCCCGCCATTACGGCGCTACTCTCGACCTCTCTTACCAGCACGGCAATTGCGCATTCCGGGGGCGGCCTGGTCTCCCGGCATGAACACGAGCACCACGAACACCATCATGAACATCACCATCATGATCGTGACTGAAAGAAGGGCCGCCCAAGGGGCGGCCTTACTCTTTGTTCATTGGGAAATTTAGGCTCCTCTTGAAACGCTTGCGATCCAGTGCCGCGCGGGTCTCGAAGAGGGCGACAATCGATCCGATCAGCGTCAGCGAACCGCGGCTGCGCGAACCTCAATGTCCGCCAATGGAATGGTCCGGCCGTGCTCCGGCCCTGCCAGCACGACAAGCTGGTAAGGGGCGCCCAAGACAAGGAGCACGCCATGTCTCAGAAACTCAGCTCAGCGATCGCCGTGATAGGCATCGATATCGGCAAGAACTCGTTCCACATCGTGGGCCACGATCAGCGCGGCAATCGTGCTGCGGCAGAAGTGGTCACGCGGCCAGGTAGAAGCACGGCTCGCCAACCTGCCTCCGTGCTTAATCGGTATGGAGGCCTGCGTCGGCGCGCATCATCTCAGTCGCAAGCTCCAAATGCTCGGCCACGACGCCCGACTGATGCCCGCGAAATACGTGCGCCCCTATTCGAAGGGACAGAAGAATGACTTCCGTGATGCGGAAGCCATCGCCGAGGCTGTCCAACGCCCGACCATGAAGTTCGTCGCGACCAAGACCGCCGACCAGCTCGACCTGCAGGCGCTGCACCGCGTGCGCGAGCGATTGGTCGGCCAGCGTACCGGCGTCATCAATCAGATCCGTTCGTTCCTGCTGGAGCGGGGCATCGCCGTGCGGCAAGGCCTGCGTTCGCTGCGGTCCGAGTTGCCGGGTATTCTCGCGACGCGCACCGATGTCCTCGCGCCTCGCATGTTGCGCATCATCGAGGACCTGGCAGGAGACTGGCGCCGACTGGACGCGCGCATTGAGGACCTCTCCAGCGAGATCGAAGCATTGGCTCGTCAAGACAAAGGCTGCGAGCGACTGATGACGGTCCCGGGCATCGGCCCGATCATCTCGAGCGCGATGGTAGCCGCGATCGGCACTGGAGACGTGTTCTCGAAAGGCCGCGACTTCGGCGCCTGGCTTGGACTGGTGCCGAAGCAGATATCGACAGGCGACCGCACGATCCTCGGCAAGATATCAAGGCGCGGCAATCGCTACCTGCGCGTTCTGTTCGTGCAAGCCGCGTGGGTTGTGCTGGTCAAGGTCAAGTGTTGGGAGCGCTATGGCCTCAAATCTTGGATCGAAGCCGCCAAGAAACGATTGCACCACAACGTGCTGGCGATTGCGCTCGCCAACAAGCTCGCCCGCATCGCCTGGGCGGTTCGCGCGTCGGCTCGCCTCCTGGATCGTGACTTCCGGTCTACAGCCGACTCCGGACATCTCGCCGCAACGCACTACTGACGTGATGTGCCCTATAGGCCGAACCCGCGGCTGGTCTCGCGCACAAGCCTGAGCGCCGCGTCACTATGTCGGCCGTAAAAGAACGCCTGATCGAACTGGGAGAGAATGCTCATCCCAAATAGCGCTATAGCAATGCCTCTAATCATGGTTGTGGACCGGGGGTTGAACGATGCTGCGCAAGTTCAAGAAAACGGCCCCAGCCGCAGGTTGGGAGGACAGCCGGGGCCGGCATTCCCATTCCATGTGCCGCAATCGGCGGTAATCGGCACGCTCCCAGCTAGCCACATGAAAGCTAACGAACTGTTTCGAATGACCCGAATTCGAAGCGAAGCGCTTTGATGTCGAACACGCGTGCTTCGAAAGCGCAACATAGCGCGAGCGTCGCCCGTAATTGTACGGAGCTCGAAGTGAAGCCATTGCCGTTGCGTGTCGGCCATCTTTAGCATCTACTTGAGATTGATTTTATGACGATCCAATTTTCAGTCGAGGTCCCCATGAGCGTTAAAGCCATGATGGCGACGATCCTCCAGAACCAACTGACGTTGCGCGGCGTGCATTCACTGACGCCATATGACTACGAGCAGATTGTAGAGCGGTTGATCGAGCAACTCAGAGAACTGGAGCTTAGTTTGGCTGCGCGAGAAATAGCCGACAAGCGCGAGCAATAGTTGCTAGCCGCACCACGATCTGCGCGGCGGACAGCGCGGCGCGCTGCACACGTAACGCTCCGCAAGCCCCTCGCTGATCATGATCTGCCCCACGTCGCGTCCATCAACCAGTAAAGCTCCGCATAGGCGCCCATAGTTGCAGAGCTTGGTGCCCTCCTGACCCGGCTTGCAGGCGCATGCGACGCGGCTTAGGCGCGCATCGCCTGTTGCGATGAGAGCTTTCAGCCGTGCAGTCGCAGCATCCGCCCGTTTGCGTTCATCCTCGCAGCGAGCCAAATCGCCCTTTTCTGGCGTATTAAAGCCAACAAGACGATAGGTATTGCCGTCAAGTCTGACGGTGTCGCCGTCGATCACCTGAATTGCTTGAGATGCGCGCTCGTAAGGCGATGTCGCGTGAGGTGCACTTTGCGAAACCAAAAACGCGCAGACGGCAGCAAAAGCAACCGCAGCTAGTGCGCCCAGAATAGTGGGCCAGCTCAGGAATGTGCGGCGGCGCCGAAATGGGATCACGGTCATGGTTACGATATTGGCAGGGCCAATGCCTACCTCCAAAGGTGGATGTGGGGTACTCCGCTCGTCGCCTTCACACTATGAGCGCAAACTGAGAGGGTATTCGAGCTGCGTGCCGCGCGCTAGACCGAACTTCCCCTTGAGTAGCGACGTAAGCATTTGAGCTGGCGTGTAATTCCAGCGGGCGTGACGGCGCGTCTGCCTACATTATGGGGCGATAGGAATGCCGAGCCGATTGAAGACGTCTTGTTGTAGTGGGGTTGGACTTGTGAGCATAGCGGCCGGGGCGTCCTGACCGATGCGAACGATGTTGCGTGTGAGCGTGGCGAGATCCTGCAACAGCGTTCGAAAGCTGTGCACGGGCCGGCCATCGTGGGTGTGCTTGCGATTAGCCTTGGTTCTGGCCGCGGCCGAGACTCTGGCCTTGGCGACGGGCGAGACGCGCGCGGCGTCGGCGGCCTCGCGGTCGTGATCGTCGAACAGGATCGGGGCCAGCGCGCGGCGCATGTGCCAGACGATGTAATAAGCGAGCATGCAGAGGAAGACGTGGGCGCGCACGCGGCCAGCGAGGCGATGGTGGATCGGGCGCACCTCCAGTTCGACGGTCTTGATGGTGCGGAAGGCGCGTTCGACCTGGGCCAGGCTCTTGTAGGCACGCACCGTGGCGGCGGTGTCGAGGTTCTCGGCCGGCACGTTGGTCCGTAGCACATAGAAGCCGTCGAGCGACGCTTCGTTGGCGATGGCATCCTCGATCCGACTGAAGTCGAACGAAGTGTCGGTGATGGCGAGGTGGAAGTGCTTGGCCATCTTACGCTTGCCCAGCACGGCGCCGACCTTCAGACCGATCTCATCCTCGCCGCGCAAGGGGTTGCGCTGACGCTGCACGGCGGCCTTGACGCGGGCGAGATCCTTCTCGGTCGCCGCCAGCAACTCGCCGCGCTTGCGCCGACGCTCGTCGGCCAGATCCGGGTTGCGGCACACGATCAGGCGCTCGCCGGGGAAGTCGGGGGACGTGATCTCGGCCATATCGCGATCGTCGAACAGCGACAATTGCAGCGGGCCGCCGTCCTCGGCGAGCTTGCGGATCGCCGGCGCCCGCAGAGCGGTGATCCAATCGAGCCCGGCCGGCATCAGATCGGCTTCGATACGGGCGCTGGTGATCATGCCGCGATCGCCGACCAGTACCACACGCGACAGCTTGAAGCGGGCCTTCAGTTTGTCGACTTGCGCGGCCAGCGTGCTCGGGTCGGCGGTGTTACCTTCGAACACCTCCACCGCCACCGGGCAGCCGTCGGCGGCGCACAGCAAGCCGAACACGATCTGCAGCTTGTCGGAACGACCGTCGCGGCTGTAACCATGCCGCGCCAATTCGCAATGTCGCCCCTCCAGATAGCTGGAGGTGAGATCGTAGAGCACCAGCGAGCCGTCATGCAGATGGCGCTTGGCGAGCGTCGCCTCGATCCCCGGTTGGGCCGTGCCGAGCAGGTCGAGCGCTTCGTAAAGCTCGTCCTCGTCGACGGCGCTGAGATCGAGCAGTTCGCCCAGCGAATGCGCCGCCGTCGCCTCGCTGAGCTGGCGCGCCGTGGCCAGCTTGGCGGCCGGTTCGATCACCCGTGCCACGATCAAGGCCAAAGCCAGCCTGGCCAACCGTCTGGGCTTGTCCGGGACAAGGCGATGCAGTCCGAGCTGGCGCGCCATGCCGAGCACCGCGGCCACGTGGCCGTGCGGCAGCGAGCGCTCGATCCGCAGTTGCTCGGCCGGCGAGACCAGCTCCTCGCCTTTCAGGACGCGGCGCAGCGCATCGATCTTCTCATCCGGCCAATGCGACAGGTTGGCCAGCGTGCGCGACTTGATCTTGTCGCCCTCGCGATAGCTCTCGCGCAACAGGATCGCGGGCGGTGAGTTGCGGTTGGGAATGCGGGCGACGAACATGCCGGAATCGAATCACGGAAACCTGCCATTCGCAAGCCAAAAATCATCATTTACATGCCTACAAAATCAGCCCGATCCAAACTTCTCAAATCCTCTCAACGCTCTAACAAAAATCCCGAGGGGAAGTTCGGGCTAGAGGCAGTGGCATGAGAAAAAGCGCGACCAAGCTGACGCGCTCTCACGTCGTTGCTGTCAACGGCATTGTTCACGGCCACGCCGGGACGTCACTAGAGTTGATGTCATGTGCACGCCTGCATCTACGGTATCCATGGTTTCCTTCCAGAATTCAATGTACGGCGCCGCATACTCGGCAAGGAAATAGCGGAGAAAGACGTATTCGTGTTCGTCCTGCTCGCTTTTGAACAACGGCGCAGCACATGCCCGCCGATCGTTTCGCAAAACGTTGCGCAGTGGCTGAATTGCTGAGCGAATGCATCCAGCTTGCGCCGCATCAGTTTCCATGTGCTCAGTAGTCCCGCGCGCCTGCCGGTCGTGTACTTGTCCACGGCCTGTATGAAAGCGCTTTGTGCATCCATCAAGCGGACCCAATGGCGCGAATATTCTGCGCTGAAGGTGCGTTGCTCGATAGGAATGTTGAGCGCCATCTTCATCGGTTTGAGAAGGCGGGCATCCTCTAGCTTGATAACCATCGTCGTCCTCCCGCGAGCGAACATTTTTTTTGCAATGCGCGCCCCACAAAGATTGCGGGGCGCGCATTCGGTTGATGCTCGCTTTACGCTGGCCTTTAGACGCTGGCCGTTATGGACGTTTGTCCGCATGCGGACGCTCGTCGCTGTTGGCGCCGGTCTATATCGGCGCGGGATGGTGCGAGAAACCTGCTCGATCAACCTGATCGAATGAATAGCCTCAATGCAGCCCAATCGCCCACCAACCGATAGAGGAGTAACGAGGTTACGATAAATGTAGGTTGGTATTTTTCGATGCAACCGTTTGATCTTGGCGTCTTAATTTTTTTGCTTTAGAGGACTGATTACGATGAGTGGTTAGTTGCCGTTATAAATTTGGCTAAGCTGGTTATTCTATAACTAGGTCAGCGTTTCCATGGTTCGAATCATATCAGGCTGCATCGGCAAGCTTATAGGACCAGGTGTGATGACGGGATGGCGATTGACGTCGTCGATGCCGGCCATGATGCGTCCCTTGAGTTCGTGCTTTGATGTCACTCGGATGTGACGCAGGACAGAGCGGGCAAACTTGGAGAAGAAGCCCTCGATGAGGTTGAGCCAGGAGCCGTGCTTTGGCGTGAACGTGAAGCCGAAGCGGCCTGCCGGTCGGGTGTCGAGCCAGGCTCTGGTTTCCCTCGAGATGTGTGCCGAATGATTGTCGAGGATCAGCTTGATCGCGGTGCTGGCCGGATAGGCGGCATCGAGAAGCTTGAGGAATTCGATGAACTCGCGGCTGCGGTGGCGATCTCTGACGAGCGCGTGGACCTTTCCGGTGAGCAGATCTATCCCGGCCAACAGGCTGAGCGTGCGTTTGTACTCATGATCCCGCGCAAAGGTGGCGTGGATGCCGGGCTCAGGCGGCAAATCCGGCGCCGTGGTCGCGATGGCCTGAATTCCCGGCTTCTCGTCGCAAGAGACGATCGCCACCGGTTTTCCCCGCTTCTTGGATCTGGCAGGGGCTTTTTTCAGGACATCGACTTCACGATAGACGCACAGAACCTCCGCCATCTTCTGTTCGAACGCGGCGTCGCGATTTTCAAGATAGTAGCGCACCTTGTGCGGCTTGATTGCCTCTTGGCCGAGAAGCTTGCACACCGTGCCTTGAACCAGACGGGCGAGACATTCGTGCCCCGCCGCCGGTCCGTGCTCGCGCGCATGACGGGCCAAAAGCCGCGTCGTCCACAGCTCGTGTGGATAGCCGTGCTCCTTGGCCTTGTCGCACGCCAAAGACACCAACCAGGCCTTGGCCTCAGGCGTGATCACCGGCTCCCTGCCCGGTCGCGGTCGGTCGTCGAGTGCCGCCAGTGCGCCGTACGCCACGGCTCGCTCGACGCAGCGTTAGACCGTCTGATGGTGCACGCGAAGCCGTTGTCCCACGGCAAAGAACGATGGCTGTTCGAGGTAGGCGAGCAGCATCGCTGCCCGCGACACCCGGCTCGCCGGTTCCGTCCTCGACCGCGAAAGAGCCGTCAACACTTCAGCCTCCTCATCGGTCAGCGCCAACTCGACCGCTTGCCGCCACTTCGCCATGACGCCACTCCTCGTTCAGCCAAACACAAACGAGGAATCCCGCAACAAACCATCCGTTCCATCAGTGCCAATTTCATGGAATCGGTCGTCTAGCATGGGAGCATGATCGCTATTTCTAACGAACTGCCGATAGCAAACGAAGTTATCACCTGGATAACTTTGTGCTCGACCGCGAGACAGTCATGCTCGTTCACTTGTCCCGAATGTAGCGCGACGTGGGCGTCAGTCTGATGCCTCGCGGCTTGCGCCATGCCGCCTTGTCGATCTCCCTTTTGTCGCCGATCTTTAATCGGCCGGAGACCTTCTTCGCCACGAAGATAGCGTCACTCACCTTGCGCCCAGATCGTCGGTTCTTCGCCTTCACTTCCTTCCAGCGCTTCATCAGCCCAACGTTGAGTTTCGGCAGCTCTTCGCCAATCTCACGGCGAAGACACTTCCGCTGGCTTTCAGAAGTAAGGACTCGAACTTTCGTTACGGCAAACGACGGCTCGTCGTCGAATGCGTCCGGCAGCGCGAAAGTCCCGTTTCGATGTAGTTGCGGTAATAGCCGACATGATTCCGCCATGACGCCTGAAGTGCGAAATCACGTCCGGTTGTGCAACTATCTAGCTTCTCCGGAGTGTGGCGCACGGGCGACAGAAACTTCGGCGAACAATGGTAGGTTGCACACTGGGGGCGCCACAATGATTCGAAACAGGGTCAAAAATGAAGAAAATTGTGCTGGGCACGGTTGCCCTCATCGCGTTCGCCGCTCCTGTCTCGGCCGCTGATCTGGCAGCGCGGCCCTACACCAAAGCGCCCCCTCCGATGATGCTCGCTCCGATCTATGATTGGAGCGGCTTCTACATCGGCATCAACGGCGGCGGCGGCTCCGCCCATAAGTGCTGGGATGTAATCAATACCGGCGGTGTGCCCGTCGTTCCGCCCGTTTCCATGGGGTGCCATGATGCGACCGGAGGTTCAGTCGGCGGTCAGATCGGCTATCGCTGGCAGATGGCGAACTGGGTGTTCGGCGTGGAGGCGCAGGGCAACTGGGCCGATTTCACGGGGTCCAACGCCAATCTTGCCTTCGCGGGCGTCCAGGACGAAACCAAGATGGATGCGTTCGGCCTGTTCACGGTCCAAGTTGGCTACACTTGGAACAACGTACTGCTCTACGTGAAAGGTGGTGCTGCGGTCGTCAACGACAAATACAGAGTTTTCGATATTGCGACCGGGCTGACGCTCAATAACGCCAGCGAAACCCGCTGGGGCGGCACCGTAGGGGCGGGCCTTGAATTTGGCTTCGCTCCGAACTGGTCTGTCGGTGTTGAATACGACCACCTGTTCATGGGCCATCGGGACGTGGACTTCTTCTCAACCGGGATAGTGGGCGCTCCGGCGGGCGCTGTCGCAGGAACCGCCCGTATTGATCAGGACGTCGACATCGGTTTGGTTCGTCTGAACTACCGCTGGGGTGGCCCGGTTGTCGCGAAGTACTGATCTTCGCGAACCGAAGCATGCCAACAGCCCATGCGGGACCTCCATCGGGGCGAATGCGAGATGGCTGGGCAGCGCTTAGGCGTGCCCGACTTCCCGCGGCGGGGGCGCATCCCGCCGCACCAACAGTCGCAAGACGGTCCGGCACTGTGGGCATTCAAACGACCGTGTGTCGTGGTCCCTGGTGATCGGCGAAACGGCCACGAGCCGTCGGTCCACATTGCAGGCGCAGCATATGGGTAATGTCATGGCGCACGCCTCCTTCTGATCAAGGGGGACGGTCAGCTTTAAGGCGACGGGGAGTAGTACTGGTTAATTTATTGAACCGTACTAACACGATCCGGCGTGCGCTGGTTTCCGGGCGGGCGGGTCCCGCATAGTCCGACATCGCGCAATTACCTCTCGCCGGGCTTGACGCCCGGCCATCTTCTTCGACCTCGCGACCGCACCTAGTCGCAGCGACGCTCTTTGCGAGTAACCATTCGGCCGTCGTCACGCTCAACCGTTGTCGTCACTGTGCGGCAGCGCTCTCGTGGGCCGACGGTGACGCCACCCGGGCCGACGCCGACCGTGGTGTCGCGGTCATAGCGGTAACGGTCCCGATAGTAGCGGTCATCCCGGTCCCGTCCGACCTGAACATCGACGCCTTGGGCCATCTTGATGCCTTCAGCCTTGGCCGGAATTGCAAGCGGGGTGGTTGTCAGCGCGGCCGTGGCTGCCGCGAGGGCAATAGCGATTTTTAGCATGGGAGGTCCTCCCTGAGCTTGAACCGATCTAACGGTCACGAACACCGACGGTTCCATCTTGTACTCGCGGCAAGGTCCCGACCGGATGGCGAGGTTCAAAAGCGCACCGGCCGTGAGGGTAAATGGCGCTGAATTCAGTTGCGCAATCCTCCCAGCCGGTCAACCGATTGAGCTTGAAACGACGCCGACACAAAAATGGCCCCGACGTATTCCACGCCGGGGCCCCCTTCAAGATCACAAGGCTCGGGTACATCCGCCGAGCCTTCCGATCCAGATATCGGCGATTACTGCACCCGATCTTGTGCACATGATGGCAGTCGCACGACATCGAGGCGTTCACATCCCGCCCGAAAGTGCTCGGCCTTGCGCCACTCGGCTCGGCGCCGATGCTCAATCGCCAATGCCTTGCGCGTCTCGAGATCCAGGATGATCCGATCGATCTCGGCGCCGTCCAGCGTACGCTTGATGCGCAGAACAGTGGACAGCACGATCAGGACATCGCCGTAGGGCAACAACAAATCACGGGCAGCGACATCGCAATGTGCGACGAATGTTTCTATCGCTTCCTCGCTCTTGCAGAACAGCAGGGCCAGCTCACGCGCCTGCCGCAGATCATCGGCCGGCGGCTCAGGATCGCGGTCGCTCAGCAGCATTGCTTCGGCAGCCCGGCCGGCCATCAGCTCGACGCACTCATTATATATACGCTGGCAAAGACATCAGCGACCGAGCCGTGATCCTCGCCAGCGTTGGGCATCAGCGGAGCAATGGCTTTCCGAACGTCGGAGGCATCCCCGCGACCTTCCGCGAACGCCTCGGTATGTCCGACACCCCAGCACAAGCCCTCGTAACCACGGACCGGGTTCGGGTTCACGGTCATGCCTCCAACTTCACGCCCGAGCAGGCGCGCGCAAACGGCGTGCCCCGTTTCATGGACCGCGATCCGCACATCCTCGTCGTAAGTGCGACCGAGCGAAGCGAGGAGTTCGTCGTATTCATCGACCTCCGCATCGAGGCCGCCGCCGTTGTCGGTCGTGCCTCCGACGCCGGCAGCGGCCTCCGACCCGCCGAGAGAAGTCGCAGGTTGCGCATCGCCTTCCTCGGCCGGGTTCCCTTTAGACATCGCCCAACACCTTCCTGTGCCTCGCGAGCATGCGCGCGTAGATCGCAGCGACGGTGTCACCGCCGGGCTGCGGCATCGCGCGGGCGATTATCTCCGCCACGGCGGGGGGGGATGCGGCTTTCGTTCTGGGGATCAACGATCCAGCCGTCGATGCGCGTGACCACTTGCCAGCCGGGAGGTGCTGCCTTCATATCCGCGACACCTCGATCTGGATCGTCCGCGCTTCGGCGCTGCGATCAATCACTGTGAAAATGCCTTCGCGCAGCATCGGATCGGCCTCGATGTACGGCACGGACTCCGGCGCCGGCGTGAACGTGGCGTCGGGCTTGGCTGCGGGGATTGGTGCAGCGCCATCGCGGATCGTTCCGACCATATTGCGCAATTCCTGCACAACGAACGCGGCGGCGATCTCGATCTGAGCCTGTCCGTTGTGAATGAAGGTCGCCATTTGTGCGGCCTCGAAGCTGTGGTGGATCGCCTCCAATGCACTAGCAAGATGGCGACCGGCGTGCAGGTAGTCCGGCAGCGCCTGCTCGACACCATCGAGATCACGCGCCAACTGCTCGCTCGCCGCCTTGCGCTCGGCGGCGGCGCGCTCAGCCGCCAGCCTCCGTTCGGTGTCAGCGATCTTCGTCTGCACCTCGGCGAGCGCATCGGCGTAGCCGTCGCGCGTCAACGTGCAGGCGGCGACTGCCGCCTCGAGCTTCGCGCGAGCCTTATCGTCCGCGTAGAGATCAGCTTCGAGGTGGTGGCGCTGCAACTTTGACTTGGCGTCAAAGAACGCCGCATCGGCAGCTAGGTGTCGGCGCGCGCGTGCAACGCCGCAATCTCGGTTTCGATTGTTTCGGTCATGGTCTTCCACGTGAATAATCTCGTGCTGGCATAGTAGGTGATTTGCGCTGGCTCGGGTGAGGCGCGCGCCACATTCGGTGCGGCCTGCGCCACGTCTTGTCACGGGGACGGTGGATACTCTGTCGGGGGGCGCCTTAGATGATTATACGGATCGTGGGATCATGGGTTCGTGTGGTAGTCGGCGCGACTTGGCCCCCTCAAAGCCACGATGAGGTAAGTCACTGATCTCAGGTCGTGAGGCCGCTAACCTTGTTTGAAAAAAGACATCCCTGAAATAGCCGCCCCTCATTTCGATCAAGTTGCCATGGTCATCTGATTTCCAGACAACAGAGGCGACCTCCGCGGTGCTCCTCGCGATCAGCCGAACACAGAGCTCTGCTGGTGACCCAACTTCGCTAGCTAGGCCGTCCACGGCGCTGCGCGCCCTACATCACTCCAAACGACCGCCCACACTTGCTTTCAATAGATTTTTCTTGATCTCCCGGTGCACACGCTGTGCACACGCCGCCTTCTAACAAATTGAACACTTTGAACTCTCCGTCCAATCCATCATGGGACAGACTCATACACCCGACATGCAGTTCTTCGAACGGTCGGAGCTAGTTTAGTCGCGTGAAACGGCTCCGCCCGAGGTTCGCTAACCGCACCAGTTTCGCACCAGAAACACCCTCGACAAAGCACAACGAACGCAATCGGCGATATCAATAGGTGATCACCTTTGCGGTGGTGAGCGGCATCGCCCCAGGCTCCAGAAATTCGTCGCAGCTATTGCCTGAGTAGGGGCGAAGAAATTGGGACGCGGGAACCTCTCCTTTCATTCGCTTTGGTATCCAATTGTCCCACGCATTTTGGCGACCATTTTACTTCGGCACGCCCAATTGCATCATGTGGGGGATGATCACGTTTTCCGATGCGCTCTGTATCGGCCGTTGTACCGAGCTACGCCAAGGAGGCGCGTGAGATTGTCGCCTGTGCCGAAATCGCAGGCCAAGGCCACACCGTCGTGGCCCGCAAACGATTGGGGCTTATGTGATGAACGAGTTCGGGCAGAAGGGAAAGGTACCGCTCTCGGAACGGCTCTCGGTGTCACCTGAGGAGGCAAGCGCCCTCACCGGGATCGGGCTGACTTCCATTCGCGAGGCGATCAGCAGCGGTGATCTCAAGGCCAAGAAGCACGGGAGGCGTACGATCATCCTGCCGGACGATTTGAGAGTATGGCTCAAAACGCTGCCGGACGCCCGCAGGCCGATCAAAGAAAACCCCGCTTAGGCGGGGTTTTTACTTTTCGGCGATGCTGCAGAGCAGATTTACGGTTGAGAGAAGTGGTAAATAATTGGCAATCTGGAAACCGCACGTCTGAAAAAGTTCAACAATTATTGGATCTTATCTGATCCCGTCACGGATCATGTACCCGGCGCCGCGGATCGTGTGCAGCAGCGGCCGCTCAAAACCCTTATCGATCTTGGAGCGCAGCCGCGAAATGTGCACATCGATCACGTTGGTCTGTGGATCGAAATGATAGTCCCAGACGTTCTCCAGCAGCATGGTGCGCGTCACCACCTGGCCGGCATGTTTCATGAGGTATTCGAGCAGGCGGAATTCGCGCGGCTGAAGCGTCAGCTCGTCCTTGCCGCGGGCGACGCGATGGGAGAGCCGGTCGAGCTCGAGATCGCCGACACGGTAAAGAGTGTCCTCGGCCGGACCGCCGCGGCGGCGTGACAGCACCTCGACGCGGGCCAGCAGCTCGGCAAAGGAATAGGGCTTTGGCAGATAGTCGTCGCCGCCGGCGCGCAGGCCCTTGATGCGATCGTCGACCTGGCCGAGCGCGGAGAGAATCAGCACCGGAGTCGAGTCGTCCTTGTCGCGCAGGGCGCCGATTAGCGACAGGCCGTCGCGCTTGGGCAGCATGCGGTCGACCACCAGAACGTCATAATCGCCGCTTTCGGCCATGGAGAGGCCTTCCTCGCCGTCGCTGGCGTGGTCGGCAATGTGTCCGACCTCGCGAAACGCCTTCACGAGGTAGTCGGCGGATTCGCGGTCGTCTTCGATGATGAGGAGGCGCATCGTGCGTTCGGCGGCGGTCAAGGAGGTCAACCTTCTCTGAACATGGCGCGAGCGGCAATCGCATGCAAGCCGAACGGGAGAATCTCGGATCGAGAAAAAGGCGGGCGGTGAAGCTGGGGGGACCTCACCGCCCTAAGCCTTCCGACGGAGGGGGGCGTAATTCCACCGGAAGGTAGACTGGAGAAGCGAACGTTACGCTGCTTCCCCGAAGGGCGCCGTCGGCGGGGGCGACTGATGCCGGCGACACCCTTCGTCTCGTAAGCCTCCTGAGGCCTAGCCCTTGGCAAGGGGCACGGCGACGAAGCGCGACTGGCCGCCGCTCTTCACGCGCATCAGGACACTGTTCTTGCTGTCGGTCCGCGCCGTGTTGATCGCGTCGCGGACGTCGCCGGCGGTGCTCACGCTCTTGCCGCCGACTTCGAGAATCACGTCGCCCTCCTTGAAGCCGCGTTCGGCCGCGGCGCTCTTCGGATCGACTTCGGTGACCACGACGCCATCCTTGCCGGCGCCGGCGACGGAATTCGCGGGCGCTACCGTCATGCCGAGCTTCGGCACGTCGGTACCGCGGGTCGCACCCTTGTTGCTATCAGTGTCGGTGTCAGCCTTGGCCTCGACCGTGTTCGGCAGCTGACCGAGGGTAAGATTCACGACCTTGTCCTGGCCCTTATGCAGCACGTTGAGCTTCACGGTCGCGCCGGGCGCCAAGCCGCCAATGGTGCGGGCAAGTTCGCGGGCGTCCTTGACGGATTCGCCGTTGACCGACGTGATCACGTCACCGGACTCGATGCCGGCCTTCGCCGCCGGACCATTCGCCTGCGGCTCCGCAACCAGCGCGCCTTCGGCCTTCTTCATGCCGAGGCTGTCGGCGATATCAGATGTCACCGGCTGAATCTGCACACCGATCCAACCGCGGCTGACCGAGCCCTTGTCCTTGAGCTGCGCCACCACGCTCTTCACGGTGCTGCCGGGAATCGAGAACGCGATGCCGACGCTGCCGCCGGAAGGCGAGTAGATCGCGGTGTTGACGCCCATCACCTCGCCGTCGGTGTTGAAGGCCGGACCGCCGGAATTGCCCTTGTTCACGGGCGCGTCGATCTGGATGAAATCGTCATACGGACCATTGCCGATGTCGCGGCCGCTCGCCGAGACGATGCCGGCCGTCACGGTGCCGCCGAGGCCGAAGGGATTGCCGACCGCGAGCACCCAGTCGCCGATCCGCGGCTTGCCGTCGGCGAGCTTGGCGAACGGGAAGTTCGAGCTGCCCTCAACCTTGATCAAAGCAAGGTCGGTGCGCTGATCGGTGCCGATCACTTTGGCGGTATAGATCTTGCCATCGTCGGTCGTGACCTCGACCTTGTCGGCGCCGTCGACCACGTGGTTGTTGGTCACGGCAAAGCCGTCAGCCGAGATGAAGAAGCCGGAGCCCTGGCCCTGCACAACGCGGCCACGACCACCCTTCGCGCCGGGGAAGCCATCCGGTCCGCCAAAGCGGCGGAAGAAGCGCTCCATCGGCGAGCCCGGCTGGAACGGCGAGGAATCGTCGCCGTCATCGTTGCTCGCGGTTTTTTCCTTCATATTGACCTTCACCGAGATCACCGAGGGCTTCACGCGCTCGACGACGTCGGCAAAACCGACGGGACGTTCGACCTTCCGGACCTCGTTGTTGACCTGCGCATGCGCCGGGCTGGAGAACAGGTCGGCAGGCGAGGTCGACGGACTGAAGCCATAGACGGCGGCACCGAAGCCGGCGACAACCGAAGCCATCAGCGCGATTTTGCGCGCCGAGAAAACCGACCGGCGCGACTGCCGGTAGGACGGAAGGTTCGAAAGATCGGGACGGTCGGTCATGCAGAGGTCTCCAGGGCCTTGAATTTCTTTTGGTGCCGGATGGCAGCACTTTACGAAGCTGAAGATGGGGGCTCCCGCCTTACCGTGCGCTGGCGGCGGGGTTAAACTTTCGTAATGAAGGCCCGCGCCGATGCGGCAGTTTAGCGCAGGCCAAAAGTCGTGGTTCTACAGGAACTTAATCAAGTTCCTGTGACGGGCGCCGAATGACGTTTGGGCTTTCAGCTCGCCCTGACGCTGACGATGAATTCGTCGACTTCGCGCTTCAGGGTCTCAGCCTGCTGCGACAGGTCGACGGCGGAATCGCGGGCCTCCGCGGCCATGCGCCCGGTCTCCGCCGAGGTCGAGGTGATCTGGACGATGTGATTGGAAACCTCGAGCGTGCCGCGCGCGGCATCCTGGACGCTGCGCGTGATATCCTGGGTCGCGTTGCGTTGCTGAGCGGTGTCGACCTCGATGCCGGACATGATCGACGAGATCTCCGATAGCGTCTTGGAGATGCCGTCGATCGCCCCGCGCGTCTCGGCGGTGATGCCTTGGATGCTGGCAACGTGCGAGGTGATCTCCTCCGTTGCTTTGCTGGTCTGGTGCGCGAGGCTCTTCACTTCGGAAGCGACCACCGCAAAACCCTTTCCGGCCTCCCCTGCCCTTGCCGCCTCGATCGTGGCGTTGAGCGCCAGCAGGCTGTTCGTGAACATCGGAAGCACTCAAAGTCTGGAATCGAATTCGCGCCAAGCTTCCAGACAAAGATCAACAGAGCATGAAACACGCTGCACCAGACAACCTACGTATCATTACGTAGCTACCGCGGCTTTGCGTCGTCGGACATCAATGCGGCGAGCCGCGCCTCTTCGTCGGGCGTGAGCGGCGGCGCGGGGACGTCTGCAGCATTCCGCGCGCGACGCCGGATTTGCAGCCACAGCGCCAGACCGCCGCCGGTCAGCAAAAGCGGCGCGAGCAGCCACAACAGCAGGGTCTGACGCTCGAACCGCGGCTTCAGCAGCACGAACTCACCGTAGCGCACGACCAGGAAGTCGAGCACCTGCGAATTGCTGTCGCCGGCCGCGATCCGCTCCCGCACCAGCAGCCGCAAATCGCGCGCGAGCGGCGCATCGGAATCGTCGATCGACTGATTCTGGCAGACCATGCAGCGCAGCTCGCGCGACAATTCGCGCGCACGCGCCTCCTTCGCGGGATCCGACATGATCTCGTCGGGCTGCACGGCATAGGCCGCCGGCCACGACAGCAGCAGCATCGCAACGATCACGAGCCACATCCGACGCATCGGATCACTCCGCCGGCTGGAGGCGTTGCTTGGCCCGCGCCGGCTTCGGCGCGCCGACCCGCAAGCGCCGGTCGGAGAGCGAGAGCATGCCGCCGAATGCCATCAGCACTGGCCCCCACCAGATCAGGAGCACCAGCGGCTTGTGATAGATGCGCACCGCGATCGTGCCCTCGGCGGTGGCGTCGCCGAGCGAGACGTAGAGTTGGCTTGCGCCGCGGGTCAGAAGCGCCGCCTCGGTGGTCGAGGAGCCGCGGGTGGTGAAGCTGCGCTTGGACGGCGTCATGACACTGAGCGTCTCGCCGTCGCGGCTGACGTTGAACTCGGCGATCATCTCGCGGTAGTTCGGCCCCTGGCGCTGGAACAGCCCGTCGAGCTTCAGATCGTAGCCGGCGATGTGGGCGATTTCGTTCTGCTTCATCGTCGCGATATATTCGCTGTTCCAGGTGGTCTCGCAGACGATCCCGATCAACGCGATGCCGAGCCCTGCATGAGCGAACACCGTGCCCCAGGCCGAACGCGGCAGGCCGCGGGCCCGGTGCAGCGTCGTTGCGAACGGCAGGCGGAACAAGCCGGTCCGTTCGGCCAGATCCGTCACGGCACCGGCGATGACGAAGACTCCAAGCCCAATTGCCAATGGCGCCAGCGCGCTGCCACCACGCGTCCAGGCCCAGACAATGGCGATCACAACGAGCGCGGCAACGCCCGCCGCGAGCAGGCGCTGGGTGACACCGAGCAGGTCGCCGCGCTTCCATGCCAGCATCGGGCCGAACGGCACGGCGAGCAGCAGCAGGGTGAACAGCGGGGCAAAGGTGAGGTTGTAGAACGGCGCACCGACCGACATCTTGAAATCGGCAAGCACCTCCATCGCCAGCGGATAGAGTGTGCCGAACAGCACGACCGCGCAGGCCACGGTGAGCAGCAGGTTGTTGAGGACCAGAGCACCCTCGCGCGAGATCGGCGCGAACAGGCCGCCCTGCTTCAACGCGGTGGCGCGACCCGCGAACAGCGACAAGCTGCCGCCGATGAAGAGGCAGAGGATCAGGAGAATGAACACGCCGCGGGTCGGATCGGTGGCAAAGGCGTGCACGGAGGTGATGACACCAGAGCGCACCAGGAAGGTGCCGAGCAGCGACAGCGAGAAGGTCAGGATCGACAGCAGGATGGTCCAGACCTTCAGCGCATTGCGCTTCTCCATCACCACCGCCGAATGCAGCAGCGCGGTGCCGGCGAGCCACGGCATCAGCGAGGCGTTTTCAACGGGATCCCAGAACCACCAGCCGCCCCAGCCGAGCTCGTAATAGGCCCAGTAGGAGCCCATCGCGATGCCGAGGGTGAGGAATATCCAGGCGACCAACGTCCACGGCCGCACCCAGCGCGCCCAGGCTGCGTCGATCCGCCCCTCCATCAGCGCTGCAATCGCGAAGGAGAACGAGATCGAAAACCCGACATAGCCGAGATAAAGCATCGGCGGATGCACGGCGAGGCCGATGTCCTGGAGCACAGGGTTGAGATCGCGTCCCTCGATCGGCGGATTGGCGATGCGCAGGAACGGATTCGAGGTCATCAGGATGAAGAGATAGAAGGCGCTCGCGATCCAGGCCTGGACTGCGAGCACATGCGCGCGCAGCGATAGCGGCAGATTGTTGCCGAAGGCCGCCACCAGCCCGCCGAACAGCGCCAGGATCGATACCCATAGCAGCATCGAGCCTTCATGGTTCCCCCACACGCCGGTGATCTTGTAGATCAGCGGCTTCATGGAGTGGGAGTTCTCGTAGACGTTGGCGACGGAGAAATCCGAGTTCACGTGCAGCATCACGAGGGCTATGAACGAGGCACCGACGAACAGCAGCTGCGCCAGCGCGGTGGAACGCGCCACGTTCATCAGCGCAGCATCATGCAAGCGTGCACCGATCAGTGGCACGACGGACTGGATCAGCGCCAGTCCGAGCGCCAGCACCAGCGCGTAGTGTCCGGATTCCGCGATCAACGCACTGCTCCCTGCGGGTTACCCTGCGCGGTCGTGGCCGCAGGCTTGGCGCCGTAATCGTCCTTCCAGTGCCCCTGCTTCTTCAGGGCATCGGCGACGTCCTTGGGCATGTAGGTCTCGTCGTGCTTGGCAAGCACAGCGTCGGCCTTGAACACGCCGTTGGCGTCGAGCGCGCCTTCGGCGATCACGCCCTGCCCTTCACGGAAGAGATCAGGCAGGATGCCTTTGTACGCAACGGGAAGCTTGGCACCGCCATCGGCGACCTCGAAGGTCACCATGAGATTGTCGCCGCGCTGGAGCGATCCCGGCTGCACCAGGCCGCCGAGGCGAAATCGCTTGCCGGCCTCGACGTGCTTCTCGGCAACCATGGTCGGGGTGGAGAAGAACACGATGGAGTCGCGCAAGGCGTTGAGCACGAGCGCGGCGGCGAGCGCGAGCACGGCGAGCGAACCGCCGATGATGGTCATACGTCGCTGCTTGCGCGTCATGGCGTATCCGTTCTCCGCTCGTCTCGTTCCGAAATCGTCATCCGTCGAGCCCGAGAGTCTTGAGGCCCTCGTTGAGCTGGCGCAACCGCTCGGCGTCGTTGGCGACCGCCTGTCGGGCGTCGGTCGAGGCGCCCATTGCCTTGTCACGATCGCCCATCACGAGATAGGCGCGCACCAGGCGCAGCCAGCCTTCGACATCATCGCCGTTCTGCTTCAACCGAGTGGCCAGGCGTTCGACCATGCCGCGCACCATCGCACCGCGATCGCCCTCGTTCATATCCTTCGCGGCCGCGATCGTCTCGTCCGACAACGCTGGCACCGTGCTGCCGCCGACCCGCGCGAGTGAGGACTGCACCAGGGGGCGCCACGGCGCATCCGCCGGTGCTTTCGCAAGCAGCGCGCGCCAGATAGCAGCCGCATCATCCTTGCGGCCATCCTGCTCGGCGGCGAGCCCGAGGAAGTAGTTGGCCTTGGGATCGTCCGCGTTCAGGGCATGCGCGCGCTCGAATTCGGTCTTGGCCTCGGCGGTGACCACGCCGCCGGCAGCGGCCGAGATCGCCTCGCCGAGATCGGCCCGGCGCTCCGAACTCTCACCATTGTAGGTGAGCGAGTTGCGATAGGCGCGCACCGCATCGTCGAAGCGGCCGAGCCGCGCCAGCACCGGCGCGAGCACGTTCCAGCCGCGCCCGTCGGTCGGATTCTTTTCAAGATGTTGCTGAACCTGCACGACGAGATTCTCGAGCGCCATGCCGGACCCGGATCCGCGCTCCCGCTGCGCCAGCGGAAAGTCCTGAAGCCTCGGCGAACCAAGCGGCATGTAGACACCGATCGCAACGAGCGGCAGGCCGGCGAACGCCAGCACGGCCGCCGCGCGACGCCAATTCAGGCTGGACTTCGGCGCCAGTGCGGGCCCGCTGCTGGCGGCGGCGAGCAGCCTGCGGCCGATCTCGACGCGCGCAGCCTCGGCTTCCGGCGCGGCGATCAGCCCCGTGGCGAGATCACGCTCGATCTCGGTCAACTGGTCCTTGTAGACCGCAACCTCGCTGCCTTGATTTTCTGTATCTTGGCTCTCCGCGCGCGCGCCGCGGCCGAGCGGCCAGAGCACGGCGAAGATCGCCGCGACCGTCATCAGCGCGAACACGAACCATAGCGTCATCTGGCAAACTTCCGGCAGCGCGCGAGCCGCGCCCATGCGTGGCTTTACACCACGGCTGGACGATGCGGCAATTGACAATTGTCAATTTGCCGCGACCGGATGCCGTCTCGAAATCGTGGAAATCCAACGGCTTAGTGTATCTCGAAGTCTACACTCCGGGCGGCGTCCTCGCCGTGCCCGTTGAGGGCCTTCAGGAAGTACGTTCCCGGCTTGATCGCATCCGGCAATCTGATGCGCACCGCGCCAACGGGAACCGGCGATGCAATCGTGGTGGTCGTGTCCGGCAATTGCTGGCCACTTGCCTTCTCGACCAGCACCACCTTCGCCCTGACCATCAATCTCTGGTAGTTCGCCACGACTATGCGATTCTCGATTTCAACGAAGCTGATAAGTGGTTTCATGCGCCCACAGATAGAAATTCCCCGGACTTGCACGGGGAGCGTAGGGCTCACCATTGGCATCGTCAACTACAAATTGTGATCACGAAAATATGCGCTTGGATCAGCTTGCACGCGACGATTTGCGCTCGCCGGTGAGCGCATTTTCCGCAGCCCTGCTCATCAGCGAGGCGTAATCATCGCCGAACAGCACCTGGCAGAAGCGGATTGCGGCCTGCACCTGCTGCTGCCGATAGGTGCGGACCTTGTGATCGGCGGCGCGAAGCGACTGCACGAGCTGCTCGGTCGACCGTTCCACATATTGCTGGAGGTCGGAATAGGTGCGCAGCGTCACCTCGTTGATCGCGAGCTCGCTGGCGTAGTTCCGGCAGGTCGCGACGAAATCGATCAACGCCGCGGTTTCCTCGACCTCGGTGCTGTCGATCCGCGCCCCCGGCGGAATGTCCTTCTCGGCGCGTTGGCGCAGAATGCGGCGAACGCGGCCGGGAACGCTGTCGATCTCCGACTGGAGCGCATTGGAGATGTCGGCCCGGATCGAGGTCAACTGCTTGCCCCAGACGGAATCGTTGCGCAGGTCGAGCTCGGTGCGCAGGCCGCGCACGCCATCGTGCAGCGCCTTGAGATTGTCGGCGACATTGTCGAAGTGGCTGCGCTTGATGTCCATGCGCAGGATCGCGGCAACGCGGGACAAGTCGTGCAGGGCGATGGTGACGGCGACCCCATACGGTGTCGCAGCGACGCGGATCTCGTCGTCCGATGCGGCAATCTTGATGGCGAGGCGGATGATCTGCCACGGCGCAGTCATCCGCTGCACCACTATCGACAGCGCGAAGGGCAGCATCTGCGGCGTCTGGAGCACGGGAATGTTGAGCGCTGAAGTCACCGAGGCGATCTGGGAATCGCCGAAGGCGCGCAGGAAGCGCGGCAGCTTTTCGTTCAGCGTGGCAATGGCCTCGCGAACCCCGAGCACGGCCCCGATCGAATAGAGGTCCTCGATCACGTTGGGCGGACCGACGCGGGCGAGCGCCCGCGACTTGTCGCCGCCGCCAGGCCCGGTCAGGGCGAAGATGGCGTCCGCGGCCGCAGCCTGGAGCTTCTGCGTCAGGGCCTCGACCTGCCCTGCACCGTCCGCCGGCATCCGCGCCAGCGCTGCCTCGAATTCATTCACCTTGTCCGGGGCACCGTCACGGCCGAGCCATTGCCAGATCGGCTGTAGCGAGGAACGGCGGATTTGTCCGACCCGGGTCGGAGCGCCCGCCTCGACCAGGAAGGGTTCCAGCACCTGGAACAGCAGCCGCGACAGATCGTCGGTACGTGGTGGCGGGACCTCGTCGGCCTCCGTCTTGCGCACGATCTTGCGCAACTGCTCGAGCACGAGGGTCGCCACGGCCGTGTCCTGGCCACGCTCCAGCGCGCGCTCGAACTCCCGCATCAGCAGCGCCTGCGCCTGCGGCGGGAGCTGCGCGAGATAGTCTCTCAGCCGCTCGATCGATGTCTGGGTCATACGCCCGGTATGCACGGTGAAGTGGCGGACGAGGGATGCGTCCGGGCGCGATCATAGGGGCACGCGCCTTAAGAAGCCGTTGAGGAAGTCGCGCCGAATCCCACCGGTTTCGCCCGGATCGCCCCCCGGCAAACCAAATAAGCGTGAGGGAACAGAGGATTATACGCCAGGGAGGACCAGTTCGGCCCGCAGGCCCCCGATCGGCGCACCGCCCAGCGAAAGACTACCGCCGTAGAGCGCGGCGAGGTCGACCACGATGGAAAGGCCAAGCCCGGAGCCGGGCTTTGACTCGTCGAGCCGCTGGCCGCGCCGCGAGACCTGGGCGCGCTCGGTCTCCGACAGGCCACGGCCGTCGTCATCGACGATGATCCGCAAACGGGGCCCCGTGCCGGCGGGATGCGGCATCTCCACCAAAACCTCGATGAAGACGTGCGAGGCGGCCCATTTGCAGGCATTGTCGACGAGGTTTCCGACCATCTCCTCCAGGTCCTGCCGCTCGCCCCGAAATTTGGCCGACGGATCGGCCTTGGCCTCGACGACGATGCCGCGGTCCCGATGGATCTTCTCCATGGTCCGCCGCAGCGCTTCGATGGCAGGCGCAACCTCCGTCACGGTCCCAACGACCGAGACTCTCGCGGCGATACGGGCGCGCTCCAGGTGATGGGAGACCTGATCGCGCATCACGTTGGCCTGCTCCATGATCTTGGCCGCGAATGGGTCGGCCGCGTGTATGCCGGCTTCGTTGACGATGACCGAGAGCGGCGTCTTGATCGCATGCGCGAGATTACCGACATGGGTGCGGGCGCGTTCGACGATCTCGCGATTGGCGTCGATCAGCGCGTTGGTCTCGCGCGCCAAGGGCGCGATTTCGACCGGGAATTCGCCCTCGAGCCGTTCCGCCCGCCCGGAGCGGATATCGGCAATCGACTCCGAGATGCGCTTGAGCGGCGCGAGGCCGAAGCGGACCTGGAACACCGTGGTCAGCAGCAGCACGACGCCGAGCGCGGTGAAGGTGCCGCCGAGATAGTAGTCGAAGCTGCGCGTCTCGTCGAAGATCTCTGTGTCGTCGCCCGCGACGCTGACGAGATATTTGCCGTCGCCGCCGAGATCGACCGGCCGCTCCACCATCCGCAGGTTCTGGCCCTCGGGCCCGTCGACATAGGCGAGCCGGATGCCGGCCGTGGTGAGCTCGGCGCCCTGCTCTTCCAGCTTCGGCAGCTTCTTGTCCCAGAGCGAGCGCGACGAGCGCACTTCCGGCTTTTCGGTATCGGTCCGCGTGATCTGCCAGTACCAGCCGGACAGCGGCAATTCGAACAAGGGTTCGCCAAGCGACTGGAACTGGCGGTCCGGCGGCTCGTCGGGGGTCGCGACCTCCGCGATCAGCGTGCGGAGATAGAGGTTGAGCCGGCGGTCGAACGCCCGCTCGGAGGCGTTCTTGTAGACCGAGGACAGCACGACGCCGGTGATGGCCAGGATCACCACCAGCCACGCCGTCGCCGACAGGAACAGTCGGTTGGCAAGCGAGCTAGCGGGCATCGGAAGGGTCCCGGGAGGCGCAGAATGTCGGGTCGTCGGCAATCATGATCCGACCAAGGCCCCGTGTCCGGCCGCCCGTCAAGCCCCAACGCCTCAAGCGCCGGGGACTGCCGGCGGGGTCAGGAGATAACCGAGGCCGCGGACGGTCTGGATGATGTCGACATCGAGCTTCTTGCGGATGCGGCCGACAAAGACCTCGATGGTGTTGGAGTCGCGATCGAAGTCCTGGTCGTAGAGATGCTCGACGAGCTCGGTGCGGGAGACGACGCGCCCCGAATGGTGCATGAGATAGGCCAGAAGCCGATATTCGTGCGAGGTCATCTTCACGGGATTGCCGGAGACGCTGACCCGGCCGGTCCTGGTGTCGAGCGTCACCGGGCCGCAGCTCAGTTCGCTCTGGGCATGGCCGGTCGAGCGGCGCAGCAGCGCGCGGATGCGCGCCAGCACCTCCTCCAGATGGAACGGCTTTGCCACGTAGTCGTCGGCGCCGGCATCGAAGCCCTGGACCTTGTCGCTCCAGCGGTCGCGCGCGGTGAGGATCAGGACCGGCATGGTGCGGCCGTTGCGCCGCCAGGCCTCCAGCACCGAGATGCCGTCCTTCTTCGGCAGGCCGATGTCCAGCACCACGGCATCGTAGGGCTCGTTGTCGCCGAGATAATGCCCCTCCTCCCCGTCGAAGGCGCGGTCGACCACGTAACCGGCATCGGTCAGGGCCTTCGTGAGCTGGCGATTGAGATCGGGGTCATCCTCGACGACGAGCAGGCGCACGCTTCTCTCCAGGGATAGGCCGCATGATTGACCGCCAGAGATGAGCAATTCCGGCGTGAACTGAATATGAACACGGGGAACCGGCTTACGTTACTTTTTGGTCATATGCTATTCACGGACCGACGCAACTGCGCCCGCCGGGCCGCCGGACGAGCCGGGGGCATGGCGGGCGCACTGTGCCGCGTTGCGCGGCGAGTTGGAAGGCCCGACGTTTCGGCCGTCAGGTCCGGAAGAACACGAACCAGACCACGGCGAGGATCAGGATCGCAAGGCCCGTCGAGATGGCGAGCAGCGCCGCCACCGAAGGTCCCGGCTCGCCCTGGCGCGCCTCGGTCGGCGTTTCGACGATCTGACGTTGATCTCGTGTGGTTGCCATGGTGACCTCAATCTCAGGCTGCCGCGTCCGACTGCCGCGACCTTGTCGCGACGATAAGTCCCGGGGCAACGCCTGATCAGGAGCGATGTTCCGGAAGGAGCGCTGCGGCGTGCGTATTGCGAAAGAGGCAACGGATGCCGGGGCCGGCGGTTAACGCCGTTGCAAGATTCCGTCCCGGCGCTTGCTATGATTCGCTGTTCCCCGATGGTATCGTTGCGAGTTGTCCTTTGCGTTTGGAGTAGCCTATGGCCCCCCGCGCCAATTGGAAGGGTTTTCTGCGTCTTTCGCTCGTGACTTGCCCGGTCGCGCTCTATCCGGCCACGTCGGATACCGAGAAGGTCTCGTTCAACCAGATCAACCGCAAGACCGGCCACCGGATCAAGTATCTCAAGGTCGACGCCGAGACCGGTGACGAGGTGACCTCCGAGGACATCGTCAAGGGCTACAAGGTCGACACCGACACCTACATCGAGGTCAGCAAGGACGAGCTCGACGACATCGCGCTCGACTCGACCCACACCATCGAGATCGACGAGTTCGTACCGAAGACCGACATCGACAACCGCTACCTGATCCGTCCCTATTATCTCGTGCCGGACGGCAAGGTCGGCCACGACGCCTATGCGGTGATCCGCGAGACCATCCGCAGCATGGACAAGGTCGCGATCGGCCGCGTGGTGCTGACCAACCGCGAGCACATCATTGCGCTCGAACCGCGCGAGAGCGGCCTGATGGGCACCCTGCTGCGCTACCCCTACGAGGTGCGCAGCGAGAAAGAATATTTTGACGAGATCCAGGACGTGAAGCTCACCAGGGACATGCTCGACCTCGCAAAACACATCGTCGAGAAGAAGTCCGGCGCGTTCGAGCCCGAGCTGTTCGAGGATCACTACGAGACCGCCCTGATCGACCTCATCAACAAGAAGCGCAGCGGCGCGCCCATTGCAGCCAGGGCAGCACCGAAGACCGGCGGCAACGTCATCAACCTGATGGACGCGCTGAAGAAGAGCATCGCGAACGAGAAGGACGCAGCGCCCGCGGCCAAGCACGAGGCCAAGGCCGCCAAGGGCAAGAAGCCGAAGAAGCGCGTCGAAGGCCAGCGCGAGATGCTGTTGCCGATCGCCGGCAAGGGCGGCAAGCAAGCCGCGGCCAAGGAAGCCTCCAAGGACGCCTCCAAGAAGGCCGACAAGCCGATGCGGGCAAAGAAGGCCGGATAGCGGCCGCAGTCGGGGGCGAAGCGCGTCGTGACATCGTCCACGGACGGGCCGGCTTGATATGCCCTGGTCGGCGGCGTTCGACGATCCGATTCCTTTGCGCAATGGACGCAAGCTGCGGACCCTTCAAGACGCGGCTGATCACATCATGCAACTGCCTGAGGACGAACAGCACGCCGGGCACTGGCAGACTGCGATCGAAACCCTGATCAATGCGGCCGAGACCGGCGGCGGCTGGATGATGTTCGCCCGCATCGCGATGTTGCGGGGGCTGAACGCGGACGTTCGTCGCACGTGAGCCTGCCCGACCCGTTGAAGAACAGCCTCAACAATCCGTTAAGCAGCGCCGTCGTTTTTGCCAAGACTGCCCGCCCCCTCGTCGCACCGCGTGTATCGCAGCGGTGCTGAGACGCCCGGGCAAGGACACGCCGGGACGCTCAATCACGTCTGGACGAGCGACGACACAGCCGCCCCCTCTCAATGCCCCTCATCAAGCCCCACTTGCGACACCGTTCCGGGCAGGATGCGCCGATTTAGATCCACCTGAACTGGGTCAGGGAACCTTAAGTTAATCGATGGCAATATATGACGCAGCGGGCGAGCGCGACCGGCCTGTTCTTTTTCACGTGCGCAAAAAGTTAATGGATCAATTTACCATTCCGAAAACGGCGCGAGCATACGCTGGGCGGATGAACAGGAGTTGACGATGGCTTTGCTCAGGTCCTTTCTTGCCGATGAAAATGGTGCCACCGCCATCGAGTATTGCCTGATCGCCACCGGTATCGCGCTCGCGATCATTACGGCCGTGAACAATGTCGGGACGGCACTCCTGAACAACAAGTTCAACTCGATCAGCGCGGCCACGAAGTAAGCCTCATACCTGGCCGGAAGCGGCCTGCTGGCCCCGTTGATGTCAGCACGGCTTTCAGCTTGGCGCCGAGCCATTCTCGATTGCGGCTCTCGCAATGACGAGTGTGCGCAACTGCGCATCGGCTCAATTCACATTTCAAGCGACAGACAGGGTTTTGCATTCTCGCGGCTTGTTTCGCCCGAGCTTTGCTCTCATCTCCCCCTCTTTTCGAAGAGAGGGCGCAGGGAAGGCCGGGCGCCGGCTGGCACCCGAAGTCCCGTGTGCGGGTTTGACGCGCACGGGTTGGACGACAGGTGACGCCGGGACATCCCGGCCTTCCCTACGCGGATGGTTTTAACGGTGTCCTTCGTGCTCTCCCCGGGGAGTCGAACCCAATTGCCCCCGTCGCCTTGCCGATGGCTGATGCGCATCGTCCGGTTGGACGGCGTGCATTACGGCAACGCTTGACGCCAGATTCGGGCGTCAGGACCACACGACTTCTCCGTCCGCGCACATCCCCGCTCGCGTCATCGACGGTTGGCGTGCGCTCGCCGTCGAAGCCGAGCGGGGACGCTGTCAGCGCCGTGTCGTACCGCGCGTACTGCTGCTCACGGAGGATTTCCGCCCCACAGCCTGCCTCGCGCGCCAACGCCGTCGCGTCCACCGCACCCCGGCCCGCGTCCCGTGACGATCGCGAAACGCCCCTTGTGGCGGGCTGGGATGATCTGCCTATACGACAAATCCGAATTCTGGTAAAGAGAATTATCTTGTCGTGATGCGCTTGACAGGATCTTGCCCGTCGGCCGCTGTTTTGCCCGACGGGCAGCGTTCCACAAAAGGTGAACGCCGGCCCCTCGCGAGGCGCCCCTCGCCGCGTCGCAACCTCTCATCTACCTGGCCTCAAGCCGAATTGTCTCGGAGCTGCCAGGTATGCTCTCCAGGGCTGAAGAGATCACGACTCGGGCCGGCCGAGACGTCACCCTTGTGGATCCGAAGCGGACTTCCTAGGGACGGGGCAGATGCGGCTTTCACTGTAAAACGACTTCACTCCCTGGTTTATAAGCCCAGGGTGCTGTACCAACGTCACAGGCGCTCCCAAAGGGATGATCCAATGAAGCGGCGCGAGTTCGTCTCGTTAGTCGGAAGCGCCGCTGCCGCGTGGCCGCTTGCAGCGTGGGCAGCAGCCGATGACCCCGGTCATTGGATTTATCAATGGCACATCGCTGCAGGGATATGGCCACTTCGTTGCGGCATTTCGCCGTGGGCTTGCCGAAACCGGCTACATTGAGGGCCAGAACGTTGCGATCGAGTACCGATGGGCGGAGGGCCACTACGAGCGTTTGCAGGCATTGGCGGCTGATCTGGTTGACCGGCGCGTGGCCGTTATCGTCGCGACAAGCACCCCTGCGAACCTTGTAGCAAAGAAGGCGACTATGCGAATTCCCGTCGTCTTTACGACCAGCAGCGATCCGGTTGAGCTAGGTCTCGTTGCCAGCCTGGATCGACCGGGGGGCAATGTGACGGGTGCGGTCACGTTGAATGTGGAGGTGGTTTCGAAGCGGCTGGAATTGCTGCATGAGCTCGTCCCGACCGCGAGCGTTGTTGCCGCGCTCGTCAATCCCGTGAATCCCAATGCCAAGACGCAGTCCAGAGCGTTGGAAGCTGCGGCTCGCACGATCGGACTGCAACTTGAGACGGTGGGCGCATCAACTGAAAGCGAAATCGATGCAGCCCTTGCACAACTTGCTGAACGACGGACGGGCGCTCTTCTGGTCGACACGGATGCGTTTCTATTCAGCCGACGCGCTCAACTCGTCGATCTGACGAAACGCTATGCAATTTCCACGATCTTCGATCGACGTGAGTACGCCGAAGCCGGAGGGTTGGTGAGCTATGGTGGAAGTGTCGAAGATGTGTACCGTCTGGCCGGTGTTTACACCGGCCGGATTCTGAAGGGTGAGAAGCCGGCTGATCTGCCGGTTATACAATCCACGGCACTTCAGCTGATCGTCAACCTCAAGACCGCCAATACGCTGGGTATAACCGTGCCGACGTCGCTGCTCGCGCGCGCCAATGAAGTCATCGAATAGACCGCTGCGTGAAATAGGCGATGATTGCCTGGCATCGCATCTGGACAATAGTTTTTGGCGATCGTCTCCGGATCATTGTTTGAACGCAATCAGGGCGTGTACCCGACCAGGCAGATGTAGCCCGAGATTTTTGTAACAAATGCGATTTTCTGGACGGGGGTCTTGTCCGCGCCGGGACGCGGCGACAGATAGCTGACTTCGGAGACAACTCCTTCCTGGGCCGTGGCCAATTCCTCACCGTAAGGCTTCCCTGAGGCGTCCTTACTATCCTTTTGAACAATGCCCAGGCGCGCCGGATTCGGGTTTGCAACCATCTTGCCATCCGGGCCAGCACATGTCGGGTAGAGATCCCTGTCGCTGAACTTTGGGTCGCTTTTGTTGATCTGGGAGATCGTCTCGCCAGGATCTGCCTTGATACCGGCGACAACCCTTTCCAGCATTGCGCGAGCCTCAATCGCGTTGCCGTATTGCTGACCAATCGCTGCTTGCATGGATGCGAGGCCAACGGCGCCCGCAACAAAGAACTTGCTCATCATGATCTGACTCCAAATGGTCCGGCTAACAGCAATCAATCACGCCAATCATCTTGCGACGTACCGCACAAATGTCATCGGCTTGGGCTCGAACACGCCAACCGGACATGGAGTCTTTCAATCGCGCGGCACGCCACGACACGACACGACACGAACGGCACAACAATAGCCGCATCCCAGACATGCGATGAACTCGCGGCGACGCGTGTTGCCATCTTAGAACATGCCTTGCCACGCCTAAAGCCCAAAGTTTTTGCGGCCGATCGGCGTGATGCTGCAACCCAGGAACGGTACCACTTGGACACGCGATCGGTCATGATGGTCGAATAAGAGAGAGAAGGATTTCAGCCGTGGCGTTGTCAACGTCAGTTCTTGTCATTTGGTTTGTCGTCGCCGCGGCCCAGGCCGCGGACGCCCAGCAAAGCCCCATGCCCGCCGAGATCGCCGCCAAGCTGCAGGAAATCGGTCGCGTCATCGATCCGCCGCAAACCAGCCAGCTCTACACGCCGCTGCAGGAGCAAGAGCCCTACCGGGACGTCAAGGTCGAGCGCGACGCCAAGTATGGCGCTGCCGATCGCAATCTGCTCGACATCTTCATGCCAGCGGCGGCTACGTCGCCTCGGCCCGTGCTGATCTTTGTGCATGGCGGGGGCTTCGTGCGAGGCAACAAGCGCGCCCCGGGCGCCCCGTTCAACGACAATATCATGCTGTGGGCGGTCAAAAATGGCTACATCGGCGTCAACACCACGTATCGCCTCGCGCCCCAGGCTGTTTGGCCGGCAGGCGGGAAGACGTGGCCGCAGCGGTTCAGTGGGTCTCAGATCAAATCATTACGCGCGGTGGCGATCCAGCACGCATCTATCTGATGGGCCATTCGACCGGCGCGGCGCACGTCGCTGACTATGTGTCCCGCACGGAATTGCATAAGGTGAAGGCCGGCGGACTTGCCGGGGCGATCCTTGTATCGGGCATTTACGATATGCCGGCGACTTCAGTCAGCGATTACCGCGTCTACTATGGCGCTGATCCCGCACGCTACGCCGAGCAGTCCTCACTGCCAGGTTTGCTGGCGACAACGATACCGCTGATGACGGTAGCCGCAGAACTCGACCCCGCCGGGTTCATGCAGCAATTCGACATGTTAAAGCGCGCAAGTTGCGAGCGGGCAAGCGGATGCATGCGCGCAGTCATGTTGCCGCAACATAATCATATGTCAGAGGTGTATTCGATCAATACGGCGGACGCCCGTCTTGGCAACGAAATCGTCGATTTCACAAAGACAGGGAAATAACGAGCCCGCTCGATGCCATAGGCAGCCCGGCTGCACACCGCGCTGCATAGCTGACCTACGGCGCACGTGAGCGTGAGCGCTTTACGCTTCCCCAAAATCCTGATCCTCTCTCCTCAATCGGCCGGATCAACCGGCCTGCCCAGGGAGAGAGACGCCATGAAGCTCGGCACCGCGATCGCGGAAATCATGAAGCGCGAGGGGATCGAGATCCTCTGCGGCTATCCCGTCAACCACCTGATCGAGCACGCGGCCAAGGCCGAGATTCGGCCGGTGATGGTGCGGCAGGAGCGCGTCGGGATCCACATGGCGGATGCGATCTCGCGCGTGACGTCGGGACGCTCGATCGGCGCGTTCTGCATGCAGCATGGGCCGGGCGCCGAGAACGCGATGGGCGGCGTCGCGCAGTGCTTTGGCGAATCCGTTCCCGTGCTGGTGCTGCCGATGGGGTATCAGCGCCGGCTCGCCCATATCGAGCCGAACTTCAACTCCAGCGAGGTGATGAAGGCGTTCGCGAAGTCCTCGGAGCCGATCATCCTCGCCGCTGAAGTCGCCAACATCTTCCGCCGCGCCTTCACCAAGCTGAAGAACGGCCGCGGCGGTCCCGTCATTGTCGAGATCCCTGCGGACATGTGGAACGAGGAGGTGCCAGAGCCGCTGAACTACACGCCGGTGCTGCGCACCCGCTACGGCGCCGACCCCGTGCATGTGAAGGAAGCAGCCAACCTTCTCGTCCACGCCAAGCGCCCGGTGATCTATACCGGCCAGGGCGTGCATTACGCGCAGGCCTGGCCACAACTGAAGCGGCTCGCCGAACGACTGGCCATTCCCGTCACCACCAGTCTGGGCGGCAAGTCGTCGTTTCCGGAAACCCATCCGCTCTCGCTCGGCTCCGGCGGTCTCGCGGTGCCGCGCGCGGTCCCGAAGTTCCTTGCTGAAGCCGACGTCATCTTCGGCATCGGCTGCTCCTTCACTGAAACCAGTTTCGGCATCGCGATGCCGAAGGGCAAGACCATCATCCACTCCACGCTCGATCCGAACCATCTCAACAAGGATGTGGAAGCCAAGATCGGCCTGGTCGGCGATGCCGGCCTCGTGCTCGATGCGCTGCTGGAGGAGATCGGCAAGACCGTCACCAGCGATCGCGATGCCTCGGCGGTCGCGGCCGAGATCGCGGCCTCGCACAAGGAGTGGCTGGCGAAATGGATGCCGAAGCTCACCAGCAATGATGCGCCGCTCAACCCCTATCGCGTGCTGTGGGACCTCCAGCACACCGTCGACATCCGCAACACCATCATCACGCATGATGCGGGCAGCCCGCGCGACCAGCTCTCGCCGTTCTGGAAGGCGATCGAGCCCCTCACCTATCTCGGCTGGGGCAAGACGACGCAGCTCGGCTACGGCCTCGGGCTTGCGATGGGCGCCAAGCTCGCAAAACCCGACAAGCTCTGCATCAATGTCTGGGGCGATGCGGCGATCGGCTTCACCGGGATGGATTTCGAGACCGCGGTGCGCGAGCGCATCCCGATCATGTCGATCCTGCTCAACAATTTCTCGATGGCGATCGAGCTGAAAGTGATGCCGATCTCGACCGAAAAATATCGCTCGACCGACATTTCAGGCGACTATGCCGCAATGGCGCGCGCCTTCGGCGGTTATGGCGAGCGGGTGACGAAGCCGGAGGATATCGTGCCCGCGATCAGGCGCGGCATCCAGCAGACCCAGGAGGGCGTGCCGGTGCTGCTGGAGTTCATAACCAGCAAGGAGACGGAAGTGTCGCGGCCGGGGACGTGAGCCGAGCCCGGTTTCGGCGGTAAGGCTGCGGCTGCGAGCGCTGGCTCCGGCCGCACGGGATGTGTTAATCGGGCGGACGTAGCCGCGTCGCGGCAGTGAGCCGGATTACGAATGACCGCGCCTTCCAACGATGTCGCCGCGCTGAGGCGCAGGATCGACGAGCTCGAACGGCAATTGCAGTCGGGCGCGGCCGAGAACGCGCAGCTGCGAAGCGAGCTCTCCATTGCGCGTGACCGCCAGAGCGCGAGCGCCGAGATCCTGCGCACCATCGCGGCCTCCCCCTCCGACGCCCGGCCGGTATTCGCTGCGATCGCGTCCAGCTCGAAACGCCTGCTCGGCGGCTTCTCCGCCACCGTGCTCCAGTTCATCGGCGACGAACTGCACCTCGTGGCGTATACGCCGACCAGCCCGGAGGCGGACGCGGGACTGAAAGCGTCATTCCCGCGCCGGATCGCGGAGTTCCCGACCTTTGCGCTGGTTCGCGGCGGCGAGACGATCCAGTTTCCCGACAGCGAAGCCGCCGACGTCCCGGAGCTGAACCGGGACCTGGCGCGGCTGCGCGGCTTCCGCAGCGTCCTGTTCATGCCGCTGATGAACAGGGGCACGCCGGTCGGCATGATCAGCGTCACGCGCGCCGAGCCCGGCGCGTTTGCACCGGACCAGTTGGAGTTGCTCCAGACCTTCGCCGACCAGGCCGTGATCGCGATCGAGAATGCGCGGCTGTTCAACGAAACGAGAGAGGCGCTGGAGCGCCAGACCGCCACGGCCGAGATTCTCAAGGTGATGGCAGGCTCGCCGGCGGACGTGCAACCGGTGTTCGACGCCATCGCCGCCAACGCCAATCGATTGATCGGCGGCTTTTCCACGGCAGTGCTGCGTTATATCGAAGGCGCCGCGCATCTGGCGGCATTCACACCGACGGACCCTGCCGGCGACCGAGTGCTGCAGGCCTCGTTCCCGGTGCCGTTCGCGCAGTTCCCACCCTACGACCTCGTGGCCAATGGCGCCGCAGCGCAGCTCCCAGACACCGAGCTCGAACCGGCCGCACGCGATATCGCGCGCGCCCGCGGCTATCGCAGCATGCTGTTCGCGCCGCTGATGAGCGAGGGCGAGGCCATCGGAATCATCATCGCCACGCGCCGCGCGACCGGCGAATTCGGCGAGCACCATGTAAAGCTCTTGCAGACCTTCGCCGACCAGGCCGTGATCGCGATCAAGAATGTCAGCCTGTTCAACGCGACCAGGGAAGCGCTGGAACGGCAGACCGCCACCGCAGACATCCTCAAGGTCATTGCAGCTTCGCCGTCGGATGTGACCCCGGTGTTCCAGGCCATCTCCGACAGTGCCAAGACGCTGGTCGGGGGACATTCGTCGACCGTCACCCGCGTCATCGACGGCATGCTGCACCTGGCGGCCTTCACCACCGACAACGAAGCCGGCAACGCGGATCTGCTCGGCTCGTTCCCGACGCCGCTTTCGGCATCCGGCATTCACAGCCGGGTGGCGACGAGCGGAGATTATGCTTTCCGCAACGACATGCAGACCGAACCCGACCTCACGGAGGCGATGAAGGAGCTGGCGCGGACAAGAGGCTATCGCAGCATCCTGGTGATCCCGATGCTGCGCGATGGCGTTGCGATCGGCACCATCGGCGTCACGCGACCGGAGGCCGGTCCTTTCCCGGACAAGGCGATCACTCTGCTCAAGATCTTTGCCGACCAGGCCGTGATCGCCATCGAGAACACGCGGCTGTTCAACGAGGTGCAGGACCGCACCAGGGAGCTCGCCCAATCGCTCGACGATTTGCGCGCTGCCCAAGACCGGCTGATCCAGACCGAGAAGCTCGCTTCCCTCGGCCAGCTCACCGCCGGCATCGCGCATGAGATCAAGAACCCGCTCAACTTCGTCAACAATTTCGCATCACTTTCCGCCGAGCTGACCGACGAGCTGAACGAGGCGCTCGCGCCTGTCCCGCTCGCAGACAGCGTCCGCGCGGAGATCGACGAGCTGACGGGACTGCTGAAGGACAATCTTGGAAAGGTCGTGCAACACGGCAGGCGCGCCGACTCCATCGTCAAGAATATGCTGCTGCATTCGCGCGAGGGCGTCGGCGAGCACCGGATGACCGACATCAACGCCCTGGTCGAGGAGAGCCTCGACCTCGCCTATCACGGCGCACGTGCCGAGAGGCCCCAGTTCGACGTCACGCTCAAGCGTGAGCTCGATCCAAGGGCCGGCACGGCAGAGGTGTTTCCGCAGGAAATCACGCGGGTGCTGCTGAACCTGATCTCGAACGGCTTCTATGCCCTGGAAAGGCACGGCAACCGCGAAAGCTTCGCGCCCACGCTCAGCGCCGCGACGCGCGACTGCGGCGCTGAAGTCGAGATCCGCATCCGCGACAACGGTATCGGCATTGCGCCTGACGTGAAGGAGAAGCTGTTCAATCCCTTCTTCACGACGAAGCCCGCCGGTGAAGGCACGGGCCTCGGCCTCTCCATCAGCCACGACATCATCGTCAAGCAGCACGGCGGCACCATCGACGTCGATACGCGTCCCGGCGAGTTCACCGAGTTCACGATCCGTTTGCCGCGGAAGAGCAGTTTTTCAGATAACGACAGAGGATAGCATCGCTCGGAGGGTGCTTTCATGAATCTGGCGCGGCTCATTCGACGGCAATTGCTCTCGTTGTCCGGCGTCGGCCTCATGCTGGGCGCGCTGTTCTTCGCGGCCGCGCTGACGCCGACTCTGATCCCGCGCAGCTATCTCACGCAAGGCGTCCTCGCCGGCGCCTGCTTTGCGATCGGCTACCTCGCCGGCATCCTATGGCGCTGGCTGTGGCACTATCTTGAATTGCCCGAGCCTTCGGCGCGCGTGAGATCGAGCGCCAATTCACTGGTCGCCACCGGTTGCCTGCTCGTCGTCATCGTCTTTCTGCGGCGGGCTGCCGAATGGCAGAACTCGATCCGCGCCGTCATGAAGATGGCGCCGGTCGAGACCGCGCACCCGCTGAAAGTCTGCGCCATCGCCCTGATCACGTTCGTCGTGCTGCTGGTGCTGGCGCGGCTGTTCGTGCTTGTCGCCCGCTTCCTTGCCGCGCGCAAACGGCGCGTCATTCCGCGAAAGATCGCGAACGTCATCGGCGTGTTCGTTGCAGGCCTGCTGTTCTGGTCAATCGCCAACAATCTCCTGATCCGCACGGCGTTTAACGCGCTCGATCTGTCGTTTCACGAATTCGATGCCTTGCTCGAGCCCGAGCGGCCGCAGCCGACCGCACCCAATCGAACAGGAAGCCCGGCATCGCTGGTGAAGTGGAAGCAGCTCGGGCGTGCGGGGCGTGAATTCGTTGCCTCCGGTCCGACCGCAGCCGAGATCAGCGCCATCACGGGAAGGCCCGCGCAGGACCCCGTGCGCGTCTATGTGGGCCTTGGTGCCGGCGACACGGCGCAGGCGCGCGCCAGGCTTGCGCTCGACGAGCTCAAGCGCCAGCGCGGTTTTGAACGCGCGACGCTCATCGTCATTACGCCGACCGGAACCGGCTGGATCGACCCGGCTGCGATGAATGCGGTCGAACATCTCCACCATGGCGACGTCGCCAGCGTCGCGGTACAGTATTCCTATCTCAACAGCCCGCTGTCGCTGCTGTTTCAGCCCGAATACGGCGCGGAAGCGGCGCGTGCGCTGTTCTCGGAGATCTACGGATACTGGACGACACTGCCGAAGGACAGGCGGCCGAAGCTGTACCTGCATGGGCTCAGCCTCGGCGCGATGAATTCGGAGAAATCCGCGGAGCTGTTCGAAACGATCGGCGACCCGATTGCCGGCGCGCTGTGGAGCGGGCCGCCGTTCGAGAGCCGCATCTGGCGCTCGGTCACCGCGAACCGCAATCAGGGTTCGCCGGCCTGGCTGCCGGAATTCGGCGACGGCCGCTTCGCCCGTTTCATGAATCAGAACGGGCCGACGGTGCCGCCAGATACGCCCTGGGGGCCGATGCGCGTGGTCTATCTGCAATATGCCAGTGACGCGATCACGTTCTTCGCCTACCGCGACGCCTTTCGGGCCCCGGCGTGGATGACAGCGCCGCGCGGGCCGGACGTGTCACCGGAGCTGCGATGGTATCCCGTCGTGACGATGCTGCAACTCGCCCTCGACATGGCGGTGGCGACCAATACGCCGATGGGCTTTGGCCACGTCTATGCGCCCGAGCATTACGTCGATGCCTGGGTCGCGGTGACCGATGTCCATAACTGGTCTGCCGATGCGCTGGCGCGACTCAAGAGCCATCTTGCGGCGGCGGCGCGGAAGGCAGCCGAGGGCAATTCCGGCGACGATCCCTACACCGATCGCGGTGGATGAGGCCCTACTCCGCCATCTCGACGGGTTGCGCTGTGGAGGGACCGGCCAGCGGCCGCTCCTCCATCGCGATCAGGCAAAGCGCGGCGGTGGTCATCAGCGCCGTGGCGGCGCCGAAGACGTAGCGGAACGCGTGCCGCATGTCGTCGGCAGGGATCGCATTGACGGCGCCGTGATGCTCGCCGGCAAGCGGAACGTCGGCGCCAAGCGCGATGAGCAGGATCGCAGCGAACGCCGCAACTGTGAATGAGGACATCAGCGAGCGGAAGAAATTCATCGCGCCGGTGATGGTGCCGACCTGGGGACGGGCAACCGAATTCTGTAGCGAGACCACGCAGACCGGGAAGGTCGTGCCGAGCCCGAGCGCGAACGCGGCCATCAGCGTCAGCAGTCCCCACAACGGCAAGGTGGTCAGCGTGAGGCCCAGCGCGCAGATCGCGGCCCAGGATGTGCCGATGATGGCGACGCGCTTGTAGTGCTTGGCGCGCGCCATGGTGCGGCCGGCGATCGCCGCGCCGCAGGTCGAGACCGCAGCGAGCGGAATCAGCGCAAGCCCCGCCTCGCTGGCGCTGAGGTGGTAGACCGACTCGTAATAGAGCGGGAGCTGGACAGTGAGGCCGGTAATCGCACCGAGCCCGCAGCCGCCGGCCGTCAATGCGAACGGCGCGACCTTTCCACTGAGCAGCGGCAGCGGCAGGAACGGCTCGTCCGCCCGCCGCGCGTGCCATACGAAGCTGACAGCGAGTGCGACAGCGCCGCCCACCATCGCAAGAACGGTCGGCGACAGCCACGGATAACGCGTGCCGCCCCAGGTCAGCACCAGCATGAAGACGACTGCGGAGGCCATCAGCAGCACGCCGCCGAGCCAGTCGACCTTGCGCTTGCGGTGGAACGACGGGATCTTGTTCATCTTCGGCAGCAGCAGCGCGAGCGCGGCGGCGGCGAGCGGCAAATTGATCCAGAAGATCATCGACCAGTGCAGATGCTCTGCGAACACACCGCCGATCACGGGACCGAGGATGCCGCCGACCATCCAGACGCTGGAGAAATAGGCTTGATACTGGCCGCGCTCGCGCGGTGAGACCACGTCGGAGATCACGGTTTGAACGACCGGCATGATGCCGCCGCCGCCGAGGCCCTGGAGGCCGCGCGCCAGGATCAGCATCGGCATGCTCGGCGCGATCGCGCACAGCACCGAGCCCGCAATAAACAGGCTCAATGACGCGATGATCATGGCCTTGCGGCCATAGATGTCGCTCAGCGTCCCGAACACCGGCGCAACCGCGGTCGAGGCGAGCAGATAGGCCGTGATCACCCAGGACAGGTTCGAGACGTCCTGGAACTGGCGCCCGATGGTCGGCAGCGCGGTCGCCACAATGGTCTGGTCGAGCGCCGCCAGGAACATCGTCAGCATCAGGCTGATCACGATGGTGCGGACTTCGTCCTGCGACAGCGGCGCCGGCGGCGCCAGCGAGGGTGCGTCGCTGACGCTGATGACCTCGCTCGGAAGGCGGGACAGTTCCTCGGCGATATCGTCAGGCAATGCCTGGGTGTCGGCAGATTTGCTCTGCCGTTCGAACTTGTTCATCTCGATCGGACGTGGTGCAGCGGCGCAATGCCGCGAAGGATTCGTTCTATGCAGTCCAATCTAAGCAGCAAAGTTCTTCTCGGGCAGGCACCGCGACGCATGGGTGCATCCCGCCCCCGGGTCATGCCGAACGCGTGATTGGCGCAGTCGGGCGGATCAGTCCTTCGGACGTCGCTTCAAGCGCGCCCGTTTCGGCAGCTGCGCCGGCCATTGCACGATATGATGCTCGAGATCCTCGTCCGGGATCTGTTCCTCGCTGCCCTGGACCCGCCCGCGCACGGAGACGCCGGCCTCATGCACGGTGTTGGGATCGCCGGACACCAGGGGATGCCACCAATAGAGATCGCGTCCCTCGGCGACGAGCTTGTAGCCGCAGCTGGGCGGCAGCCAGTTCAGGGTGCGGACGTTGGCCGGGGTCAGGCGCACGCAGTCCGGAACCTTGTCGGAACGATTCGGGTAGTCCTTGCAGCCGCAGGTGCCGGCATCGAGCAGCTTGCAGCCGACATGGGTGAAATAGATCTGGCCGGTATCCTCATCCTCGAGCTTGTTCAGGCAGCAGCGGCCGCAGCCGTCGCACAGGCTCTCCCATTCGGGCCCCGACATCTCTTCCAACGTCTTGGTTTTCCAGAAGAATCCTTCCTGGTCGGAAGGTCGTTTGCGAGCTGCGGTCATGCGCCTCAACAAGATTCGAAAGAGCTACGGCTAGTGCCATCTAGGGCATGCGGCCGTGAAGCCGCAAGCAACGCCCCCGTGAGGCCCGTAATGAACCGGGGTCAATTAGGCCTGTTGTTCAAAATCCCGAGCGTGACCATTGGTTTATAGGCCCCGCTCGGCTAGAAGGAACAGCAAGTCCCCACGGACGCGAACCGGGCGCCTTGGGTTTGCCGCAACATTCCCGCAAGACGTCTCGATGCCGCCCCGGCTGGGTGCTTGAACGCTTTCGAACCGAGCCTCAAGGGTTCTAGGTGCGCCAGATCATACCACCGCATTGGAAGGCCAGGGTCCGGAATTTCTTCCTGGACCTCGATGCGCGCATCGATTCCTCGCTGTTCTCCTCGGCCAAGGGCATCCGCGAGCTCTACGAGCGCTACTCGACCTTCATGGACCGCTTCTATGTCGGACGGTGGAAGCGCTGGGTGTTCATCGAGCCGCTGTCGGAGGCCGCAACCCTCGGGCTCGGCGGCCTGGTCCTGCTGCTGACGCTCGCCATCCCCGCCTTCCGCGAGACCGCGGATGAGGACTGGCTGAAGAAGTCCGATCTGGCGGTGAGCTTCCTCGACCGCTACGGCAACCCGATCGGCAGCCGCGGCATCAAGCACAACGACTCGATCCCGCTGGAAGATTTTCCGGACGTGCTGATCAAGGCGACGCTCGCCACCGAAGACCGCCGCTTCTACGATCATTTCGGCATCGACATCGCCGGCACGGGGCGCGCGCTGGTCACCAACGCCCAGGCCGGCGGCGTCCGCCAGGGCGGCTCCTCGATCACGCAGCAGCTCGCCAAGAACCTGTTTTTGAGCAACGAGCGCACCATCGAGCGCAAGGTCAACGAGGCGTTCCTCGCGGTCTGGCTGGAATGGCGCCTGACCAAGAACGAGATCCTCAAGCTCTATCTCGACCGCGCCTATATGGGTGGCGGCACCTTCGGCGTCGACGGCGCCGCGCATTTCTACTTCAACAAATCCGCGCGCGACGTGACGCTGGCGGAAGCCGCGATGCTCGCCGGCCTGTTCAAGGCACCGACAAAGTACGCGCCCCACATCAACCTGCCCGCCGCGCGCGCCCGCGCCAACGTCGTGCTCGACAACCTCGTCGATGCCGGCTTCATGACCGAGGGCCAGGTGTTCGGCGCCCGCCGCAATCCTGCCTTCGCCGTCGACCGTCGCGACGAGGCCTCGCCGAACTATTATCTCGACTACGCCTTCGACGAGATGCGCAAGCTGGTCGACACCTTCCCGAAGTCCTACACCGAGCGCGTGTTCGTGGTCCGCACCGCGATCGACACCAACGTGCAGAAGGCCGCCGAAGACGCGATCGAGAACCAGCTTCGCCAGTTCGGCCGCGACTATCATGCGACGCAGGCAGCGACCGTGGTGTCCGATCTCGACGGCGGCATCCGCGCCATGGTCGGCGGCCGCGACTATGGCGCAAGCCAGTTCAACCGCGCCACCGACGCCTACCGTCAGCCCGGCTCGTCGTTCAAACCCTATGTCTACACCACCGCGCTGCTGAACGGCTTTACGCCGAACTCGATCGTGGTCGACGGCCCGGTCTGCATCGGCAATTGGTGTCCGCAGAACTATGGCCATTCCTATTCCGGCGCGGTGACGCTGACGCAGGCGATCACGCGCTCGATCAACGTGGTGCCGGTGAAATTGTCGATCGCGATCGGCCAGAAGGAACAGCCGAAGGCGCCGAACCCGGCCAAGATCGGCCGCGCCAAGATCGTCGAGGTCGCCCGCCGCTTCGGTCTCAAGGCGCCGCTGCCCGACACGCCGTCGCTGCCGATCGGCTCCGACGAAGTCACCGTGCTCGAGCACGCGGTGGCCTACGCGACCTTCCCCAACAGGGGCCGGGCCGTGACGCCGCATTCGGTGCTCGAGGTGCGCACCGGCGCCGGCGATCCGGTCTGGCGCTGGGACCGCGACGGTCCGAAGCCGCGGCAGGCGATCCCCGCATCGGTCGCATCGGACATGGCCGGCATGATGAGCCACGTCGTCAGCGAAGGCACCGCGCGCCGCGCCGCGCTGGACGGCATTCCGACCGCGGGCAAGACCGGCACCACCAATGCGTATCGCGACGCCTGGTTCGTCGGCTACACCGGCAACTTCACCTGCGCGGTCTGGTACGGCAACGACGACTATTCGCCGACCAACCGCATGACCGGCGGCTCGCTGCCGGCGCAGACCTGGCACGACATCATGGTCGCGGCACATCAGGGCGTCGAGGTCAGGGAAATTCCCGGCATCGGCATGGGCCAGAAGCTGCCGCCGCAGCCGATGGCCGCCAACGCGCCGGCCAATGCGGCGCCGAAGGTGCTGGAGACAAAGCCCGGTCCGCCGCCCGTGCTGACCAAGCGCGGCGCCGATGTCCTGGTGCGGGTCGAGAAGCTGCTGGATGATGCGGCCAAGACCGCGACCAAGGCGGCCGCCGACGACCCGGCGAGCCCGGGCAAGCCGGCCGCGTCGTCGAGCGCGCTCGCGTTCCCGCAGAACTATGCAGCGGAGACCGCGGGGAATGCGGGCTCATCCGTCCCGCGCAAGAACTGATCGTAATCCCGTGCGGCTGATCCTCATCACATTGACGGCGCTGCTGCTCGCGACCGTCGTCGGCGTCGGCGCGACCTGGATGACGACGACGCGTGGCACCGAGATCGGCGCGCTGACCATCGGGCCGTGGACGGCGCGGCCGCGCACCGGCACCGCCGACGTCGATCCCTATTCGCGCGCGACCATCGTGCGCAATGGCGAGCTGCCGATCGGCACCGGTGACGGCGTCGCCTTCACCGCGACCGCCGACGTCAAGAAGAGAGCGCTCGACGGCCGCTGCGACGTGGTCGTCTCCGGCGTCACGCCGCCGGCGCGGTTCTGGACGCTGACGCTCTATGACCGCAAGGGTCACCTCGTCGCCAACTCGCTGCAGCGCTACGGCTTCACCAGCCAGGAGATCGTGCGGCAGTCCGACGGCTCGTTCGAGATCCGCATCGCCTCGCGCTCGCGCTCCGGCAACTGGCTGCCGACCGGCGGCATCGAGCGCTACGCGCTGATGCTTCGCCTCTACGATACGCCGGTTGGTGTCGCGACGCGCACGCAGCGCGATGCGCCGATGCCGACGATCACGACGGTGGGCTGCTCATGATCCGGCTCCTGTTCACCATCGTTGCCGGTGTCGTACTGGGCCTCATCGTCCATCTCGTCAGTGTGCTGACGCTGCCGCGGATCGCGACCCAGGACGCCTATTCGCGGCTGACGCCGATGACGAAGCTCAACGGCGTCACACAGCTTCCCCTCGCCGATCCCGGCACCTCGCCGATGCCGTTCATGGACCCGGCCTTCGCGCTGGCGACCTGCCGCTACGACTTGTCGGGCGGACCGATCAAGCTCACCGTGCCCGTGAGTCAGGCCTACACCTCGGTGTCGTTCTACACCCGCAACGAGATCGCCTATTACGCGATCAACGACCGCTCGGCGGGCAGGAAGGTGATCGAGCTCGATCTCATGACCGAAGCCCAACACAACGAGCTGCCCGAGGACGAGGAGATCACCGCGGCCGACCGCCTGATCATCGACTCGCCGAGCACCACGGGCCTGATCGTGATGAAGGCGCTCGCCGCCGAGCCCGGCCTGATGCCTCAGGCCCAGGCGACGCTGGCGGCTGCGACCTGCGCGCCGCAGACCGAGCCGCCGGCCAAGGCCGAAGCACCGCGCGGCCGGCGGTGACGCAGGCGTTTCGCGAGCGCGAAACAAAAAACGTGAAAAACAACCCCATGCACAGTAGCAGGGGTATTGAATTCATTGGCTTAATCCAAGCCCCCGATCGGCAGCCGCGCGAACGGCAACATGACCGTTCCGGTCGCCTTTGACACGTCGGGCAAAACACCTGCATAATGGCACCATCAAGAAAATCGCTGCACCCGCGCGGAGCAATCCGTCGCGGGTTTTTTCATGTCGGAGCAGAGGTTGCCATGACCAAAGGATCGCTGTCGTCGCGCGCAGCATGCAGAGACAACTCACCAGCGGAACCAGTATTGGATTTGGATGGCTGGCCGCGCTGGATGCGCGAAGGGCTTGCGCTGCAGACCGAGACCACAGCGCCGGGAAATCCGCGAGCCGAGATTGTGCCGGCACGCGTCGATCGGTCAAGCGTGCGAAAGCTAACCCGCATGCCGTCGTGTTCGTGAGACCTCACACCGCGAGATGTCGCGGATGTCTCGGACACCGCCCCGCTGATGTCCGCTCTTGATCTGGTCATTGCCGTCGTCTGTTCGAACAATCCGAGTGCCGCGAGCACGTCAGCGTCATCGATTGCGTTCGGGAGGCTTTGATAAGTTGGCTGGATCAGCATTCGGGGCCGCACTTTACGCTTTCGGCCGAAGCAGACCTTCCTTGAGGCAAGGTAGTGCTCATAAACCGGACGAAACCGCACAGAGCCAATGGTCGATTGGCTTATTTGTACGGGAAACCACGCTTGCAGCGCCGCGGAACGTGAGAGTTAAGTTCGATTGTGTTGGCCAGGCAAGATGCTAGGCAGGCAAAGACAAGGTACGGTAACCGGATGGCCAAGCTTATAGGGTTCATGATTATTGCAAGCTTCGTCCTGCTCGTGCTGAACCTAACTGGATTTTGCTATCGCGAAGTGCGGTACCTCTCCAATCAAGAGCTGTTCGAAAGTGCCATTGCCCATGAAGCGTACAGGATCGGTGACTACTTGCCGACAGATACCCCGAAATCCTATCTGGCAAATCATCCAAACTGCTGCTCGATACCAGTGTTTCAACCGAGCAACTCGTCTCTCAATGCCCTGCTCGGAAACAAAATTCGCTATATCCGTGTCTTGTACAGGATGCTTCAGACCGAGGTCGATAAGAACCCCCGAGAACAATTCTATGAGGCGTTCGTCGAAACGACACCATGCGGAAGGACTTTCCACGCCATTGGAACGAGCCGTGACACCCCGGACTGACCACTAAACCCGGGGGTCGAGACCGCACCAGCGCGCGTCGCCCAGCTACGATGGCCCGGCCGAGAACAGTTCGTTAAAGCTGGCTCCGTCGTTCCGTGTCATCGCCCTCCAAATCGCTTTTTGGCAGCCTCGGTGACGGGGGTATAGAGGCTCACGAGCGTCCCTTCGGGATCGCGGAACTGGGCCGCGCAATTTCCCCAAGGCATCATCTTCGGCTCGTGCACGACCTCCACTTGATCTTTCAATCTCGCAAACTCCGTTTTGACGTCACCGACTTGGAACTCGATGATCGCCGTGCGATTGGCCGCCGGCTCAGCGCTGCCCTCTTTGAACAGCGCGAAGCCGCGCTGCGACTCCTATTCGACGTCAGCAGTCCTTGAGAGCCGTGCTGCTTCCCCAGTTCCGCGTCGCTGGCGCGATTTTAGCTCGACGAACGCACGGGTCCGAGTTCTTGCCGCTCAGAACTCCAGCTTGTCACGTATGGCGTCGATCCCCGCCCTCGCGCACGCTTCGTCCGCGTCACCGCCCGGAGCTCCGGACACGCCCACCGCTCCAACCAGCGAGCCCCCTGCTTCGACGATCAATCCTCCCCCTATGATGACTGCTCCAGGAAGGTTGCGAATGCCGGCCTGCATCATGCCGGGCTGGCTGGTCGCATTCAGCTCCGTCGTGCTGGTCTTGAACGAGGCGGCCGTCCAAGCCTTACCCGATGCCGTTAATGGCGTGTGTGGGCCCGCGAAGCGATTGCGCAGCATGACTTGCGTGACGCCGAAACGATCAACGACGGCGACGGCGACCTGATATCCGCGGGCGCGGCAGCTGCTCAAGGCGGCTCGCGCGAGATCGAGTGCCAACTCCGGAGTAAGTGATTTGTAGGCGACCAAGCCCTCTTCCGCCCGCGGTTGGCAGATAGACGCAATCAGCAGGGCCGTCGCGATCGACGGGCGTCGAAAGTTCATGCCAATCTCCGGCAAAGGTGGACAAACGCCTATTTGATCTCGCCATATGTCAGATCATCGAACAGGGTCACGCTATCCGCCTTGGTCCACAGGCCGATCATGCCCGCGCGCGCAATCGTGGTGTCCTCCACCTCGAATAGCGGCCGTCCGTCATAGGTCACCTTGAACCGACTTCCTGCGAAGTTGCAGCGCAGCACGTGCCATTGTCCTGACGGCACCGGTGTGCGGACGCCATAGCCTCCTCTGCGGCCCACGATCTCCAGCGACGTTCGAAGGCCGTTGATCGTCTTGTACGGGACGACATTGTCCTCCAGCGCGTTAGCCCGGACCACGTAGTAATTGTCGGGATCCTTCGCGCGCCAGATGATTCCCGCGGCGCGATCCTCGGACCCGGCGACGGCCTTGAATTTCACCTCGACGAAGCCGTCGCGGATGGAGGTGTCACTCTTGATGGCCACCGGAAAAGTCGCCCGTCCGGATTGCTTGAAAACGTTCGGCTTGCTTGGCGCCGTGGGCTCCGCCTCGACGGTCCATTTCGGTTCTCCCTTGCCGGTCTTCGTTAAAGTCCACCCTTCGGGCGACGTTCCGGCAGGAGCGTTGTCAAAATTCAGGGTCTCGGCCACGGCGTTCCCTCCCATCGACAAGGCCAGCATCGACGTCAGTGCGAGCCTCGTCCAGGCAGAAGGTCGCGGCGGAAGGGCTGGGGCGGTGCAGATCATCGGCTGTCTTACCTCGACGTTCAATTGGTGGAATCGACTGGCGACTCGGCGCAGCGCGAAACACAAATCTGCAAAACCATTTCACGCACCCCGCGTCAGTCTTTTGTGCTGGCCGTCTTGTCGAGCGCGGCACGCAAGCCGGTGGCAAGCTTGATCGCGTCGTTGTTGGCCCAGAAGTGCATGAAGAAGAGGCGCGGCTGTTCATCCAGCATGTGGCTATGGAGAGCCGTCACGCCGATGCCATGCGACCGCAGCGCCTTGATCACGGGGTTCACCTCGCCGCTGGTCATCACGAAATCGCCGGTGATGGCCGCCTTGCCGCCGCCGGTCGGTTGAAAGTTGATGGCGGTTGCAACGCCCAGCGGACCGGCGGGGCTCAATTGCATCCCTTCTTCGGTAACCGGATCGCGGCGGGGAACGTTGAACTGATAGACGCCGCCGTTGGCCTGCCCCTTGGCGCCGATGATCTGATCGAGTTGTGCGGTGTCGAGATCGACGGCAGGCGGAGGGGCCGCTGCAGGGGCTGCAGACAGCGGCGTCTTGCTTTCGGCAAGCGCGTCTCGGATGGCAGTCGCGATCTTGATCGGATCGCCGTGCCCGGCAACATGCATGTAGAACGTCGCCGGGCTCGCGCCGAGCAGATGATTATGGACGGCGGTGATCTCGAGCCCGCTCGCGATCATCTTCAGCATGACCGGGTTGATTTCCGACTCCAGCAGCACCAGGTCGCCCATCGCCATGATGCCGCCATGCGCGGGCTTGAACGCGACCCAGCCGCCAAGCGCGAGTGCCGGCTTGATGGTTACGCCGTCAAGCGTCACCGTCAGGTCGGTGCGCGGAAAGCCGTAGCGATGGACATCGCCCGTGACGGCCGCCTTTCGGCCCAGTGTCTCATCGACCTTCTGCCAATCGGCATCTTGCGCGTGAGCGGTCGCGACGAACAGCTCGGTGAACGCTCGCCAATCGACCATCCGAACGCTTCCGCCGGTCGCGAATAAGCAGGCGCCGATGCCTATCAGCGCCGAGATTGTCTTTCGCATGGATCTGCTCCCTTGAGCTTGAATTCCGCGCTGTCGAGCCGTCAGCATCTCACTTTTGCTCTTTGATCTGGCCGCTGCTGTCGACGACCAGCCGCACCCCCTTGCCGTTCTTCACGGCCTTGGCGGTCGTGCCCTTGGCGGTCGACTTGATGTCGCTGACCTGCGAGTAGCCGGCCGCCTGGATCCTGGCGGCGAGTTCCTCTTGAGTCAGCGCGTGTGCACTCGACAGCCCGCCCGCGAGCGTCAGAAGCAGGACCGTGTGAAAGATTGTCAGCGTTCGCATCTTCGTTCTCCTGGTCGTATCCCTGCCCCAGGTGAAGTCCGTTTCGCGATCTTGCCCCTATACGAGGCGCAGTAGGACGCCGGCATCGATGCGCACGTCGATGAGCATCGGCGCGGCCGACGTGCCGATAAGTCGAGACAATCTGTGGGATGAAATCGGGATGTATGATGACATGCTGCGCCCTTGGTGATCAGGACGCGATTCTTGGGCATGTCGCCTCGCGAGGAGATCGCACATCCCCGTACCCTAAATAAAAGCCGCGAGCGCGGAGCTGTCAACCGGCATGTGTTCGAGCGTCACGAAGAGTTCACTGTCCGAACGGAACCGCACCGTCCACCGTCTTGAAACTTGCGGACAACGGAGGCCAAGGGGTTTGGAAGGTCGAGGCCCTTCCGGATGCGGACACCATTCAACCTCGCCTGCCCGACGAAATGATCCGCTGCTACATGAGCGGATCCAAGGTCGCGGGCTACGGGCACCAACTGATCAAGGCCTTGACGTCTTGTGCGAAATCAACGCGAGCTCTTGCTTCGCGATTCCCCGCCGCACCGGCAGCTCTCGTAATCAACGGGATCATGGCTGTTGAAGATCGTCACGCGGTCGCCGTGGCTGAGCTTCAGCGCACGCAGCCGTTCCTGGTTCGCGATCCGCAGCTTCCGGTCCATGTCGCCGCGGCGCTGGAAATAGCCGAGCACCAGTGGCATGCGCGGCGATGCCTCGAGCTGCCCGTGATGGAAATAGCTGTCGCCGGCATGCAGCAGCCATTTGTCGCCTGAGCGCACCGCAATGCCGCAATGGCCGAGCGTATGACCGGCGAGCGGGATCATCAGGATATCCCCCTCCCCGTTCCCCAGCGCGCGCACGCCCTTGAAGCCGAACCAGTCTTCGCCGGCTTCGCCACAGAATTTCCAGCCCGGTCCGTGCTGCCACTGCTCCGTGACATAGCGCCCTTGGGGCGGCGCGGGCTTTCGCAGCACCGCCATCTCGTATTCGGCGCGATGGACGTGGATCGCGGCATGCGGAAAGTCGGGCACACCGCCGGCGTGGTCGCGGTCGAGATGCGTCAGCAGCACGTGACGCACGTCGTTGAGCGAATAGCCGAGCGCTTTCACCTGTTGCACCGCCGTCTCGGACGGGTCGAGTTTTGGTGCGGTCTGCCGCACCCATCGCCGCCCCAGACGGTCGGGCGTTGCGATATCGCCGAGGCCGATGCCGGTATCGACCAGGGCAAGCCCGTCATTGGTTTCGATCAACAGGCAGTGGCAGACCATGCGTGCGCGCTGGAACAGGCTGCCGGTGCCGTTCACCAGGCGGCGGCCCATCGGGCACATCGTGCCGGTGTTGAGATGATGGATTTTCATTGGAAGACCCTCGCCTTATGTGAGCAGGGCCTTGTCATTGCCAGATCTATAGGTAAAATATCGAATATTGATAGTATCTCTAGGTCTATCCTATGGACATCCGCGAGCTTCGCTACTTCGCCGCCGTCTACCGCGCGCGCAACCTGACCGCTGCGGCGCGCTCGTGCTTCGTGTCGCAGCCGTCGATCTCCACCGCGATCACCAGCCTGGAGGCCGAGCTCGGCACGACGCTGTTCATCCGCCACAAGAAGGGCGTCGCGCCCACCGCCTCGGCCGAGCAGTTTCACGTCCTCGCCCGCCGCATCATCGACGAGGCCGATGCCGCGCGCAGCCTGTTCCGGAAACCAAGTACGAAGAGCACGCTGACGCTGGGCCTGATGCGCACGCTCGACGTGCCGCGCACGATCGCGCTGTTGAAGCCGCTGACGGCCCGTGCGGACATTGCGCTTCGCCTCGTCGGCAGCGACGAGCGCGCCGATGCGCGGATCATCTCGAAAAGCATGCTGCGCACTGATGAACATTTCGTCGCGCTCTGGAGCGAGCGCTATGTCGCGGCCCTGCCGCCGTCGCATCCGCTGACGCTCAAGGACAAGCTCCGCGCCGCCGATCTGGCCGACGTTCCGCTGATCGACCGCTGTCATTGCGAGCAGAGCGAATTCTTCGGACGCACCGCGCAACGCCGCCAACCCGCGGCGATCGCACAATCGGAGGATTGGGCCATGGCGCTGGTTGCGGCCGGCGTCGGCATCGCCATCGTTCCCGAAGGCGTGGCGCGCAGCAATCCGGACGTGGCCGTCCGCGAGATCGAGGTCAAGGTCAAGCGCGAGGTCGGCCTCGCCTATCGCGCATCGGCACCGCTCTCGGACGCGCTGAAGGACTTTGTCGCGAAGCTCCAGAAGCAGCGGCGCAAGCCCGATCGCGCCAAGCCTCGGCGCGTCGCTCGCAAAAACTAGCCGCGCACGCTGACCGCGCGGCCGTAGGCCGGCTGGGCCGCAACCGGCGGGTTGGCGGTCTGGGCGGCGAGCTCGCCGATCAGGCGGTCGGCGTCGGCGGCCATGCCGTCGGGCGCCTGGATCACCAGCCGCTCCAGCGCCCAGCGATAGGACGAGACGCGCTGCTCCAGGCATTGCTGTACCCACTGCACGATCAGCGAGTTCTCCTGCATGCGCTCGACCGCATCTGCCTTCTCCCTCGGCGACAGCTCGGAGACGCGCGCCATGCTGGCATTGCGCTTCTTGTCGAGATCGATGACGCGGATCGCGCTCGCAAAGTACGGCTCGAAGCGGGTGATGTCGTTGCGCACGTCCTCGATCAACTGCGCATAGCGCGAGGAATGCGAGCGATGCGGCTCGTCGATCAGCGTGCGTCCGTACATGGTGCGGTCGAACACCACCTTTTGGCGCCAGGGCGACGGCAACGCCTTGTAGTCGCCGAACACGCTCTTCCAGGCAGGCCGCGACAACGGCGGCTCGATCAGGGGATAGGCGAGGTCGCGAAGTTGGCGCTCTTCGTCGGTGAGCTGGAATTGCGATGGCTTCAGACCGACGCTGGAGGTGACCTCGGCCCCCAGCCAGCGATGCATGTCGTCGCTGCGCATGTCGGCGCGGGTACGGCCGAAATCGCCGCCGCTACAGGCTGCGAGCATCGCACCTGACAGTGCAAGCAGGACGGCCGATACGAAAGGCCGGATCTGGCGGATGGGCTCCGGCATTAGACGAAACCGGACGTCAGCGGCGACGACGACGGCGCCCCGGCGCTGTGCCTGCTTCCGGCCCACGATCGCCGCTGGTTTCATCCGCCTCGCGCTCGATACGGATCACGGGAAGGATCAGGATCGTTCCCATGTCCGCGCTCGGAGCGACATCCCCCGACGAGCCCACCCGGCGACCGGCCGGAAATTCAACGATGGTCCCCATGTCAGCTCTCTTCTATTGCCGCGCGACCAAGCGCGCTCCTGCAACATGGGCTCATTAAGATCAGCACATGGTTAACGGGGTGTAAACGTGACGTTCGGACCGTAACCGCACGGGGCGGGCGTAGCGTCCCGTTGCAGGACGACAACAGCCTAGATGACGCGTCCCGTTTCACGTCTCGTTTTCCTTAACGAGGCTTTAAACCAAGCTGCGATAGGCTGCGGCAACAGTCTCTTCCGAGTTGCGTACGCCTCAATGACCAAGTCACTGTTTCCCGGATTCGACGGGCTGATGTCCCTCTCCCGCCGCGAGGGCGTCGACATCCGTCCGACGCTGCTGCGCGTGCTGACCGACCTCTATGTCCAGGCCAGCACCCACAGCGACGACGAGCAGCGCCAGTTCGTCGAGCTTGCCACGCGGCTGATCGACCAGGTCGACGACGCGACGCGCGCCGCCGTCAAGGCGCGGCTCGCGATCTATCCGTCCACACCCGCCCCGATCATGCAGAAGCTCGGGCTGACGGCTGCGCAGGAAGGCCGCAGGGTTCCGCTCGCGCGCGAGATTCCCGCTCCGCCGCCGGCCCCCGCCCCGGTCCGCGCACCGACGGAGGCCGAGCAACGCATGGCCTCGAACCTGGCGATGCAGCCGAAGGACGCGGCCGAGATCCACGACATGTTCTTCCGCGCCGGCGCGTCCGACCGTGCGCTGATCCTGCACAATCTGGCGCAGACCCCGCTGAAGGCGGCGCCGCGCATTCCGACCGTGCGCGCCAAGCGCGCGATCCAGATCCTGGAGATGGCGGCGATCGCCAACGATTTCGAGAATTTCATCTCCGAACTCGGTGACAGCCTGATCCTGCCCTCGCGCGTCGCAGCCCAGATTGTCGACGACCCCGGCGGCGAAGCGATCGCGGTCGCCGCCCGCGCGCTCGACATGCCGAGCCCCAACTTCCAGCGCATCCTGTTGTTCTTCAAGCCGGAGATCGGCACGTCCGTGGACGCGGTCTACCGGCTGTCGCGGCTCTATGACCGGCTGAGCGACCGCTCCGCGCTGGTGTTGCTCGCCGCCTGGCGCGGCTCCACGCTCGCCGTCACGCGCGCGAAATACCAGTCGACGCTGCATGACAGCGAACGCCAGCGCGCGCGCGCAAGCGCAAACCAGCCGCGGCCGGGCGTGCAGCCCGGCTCGAGTCCCGCGGTGCGGACGGGGACCGACGGATCGGATCGCTAATCAGGTCCGCGCCAGTTCGAGGAAGTGCCGGCCCGCGCGGTCCTCGGTCTCGACGATCCAGGCGTCCGAGTCGAAGCGGATCTCCTTGGTCAGACGCTCCTCGACCGCAGGCTCCGGCATCGGCTGCGGCGCGGCCGGCACAAAGAACCGATCGACCGGCCGGCCGTCGTCATAGACGGTTTGCGGCGCCGGCACGTAGAGCATCGCGTTGCCGTCGAGCAGCGCGACCTTGACGAACACCGCGCCCGCTTCCTCGGCGCCGCGACGGCGCACCGCGCCGAACACGCCCTCGGTCTGACACCGGCGCAGATAGGCCGCGACCCATATGTTTGATTTTAGGCGCATAAATCGCACGATAGGCCAGTGCCGCAATCAGCACCAGCCTCCGCAAGCGTGACGATTATTCGACGGGATGGCCGATCGCGGCCCCGAGTTCGCGCAACAGGCGATCGGACACCTGGCCGGTGACCTGCATCTTGTGCTCGCGCTCGAATTTCTGGATCGCGGACTGGGTTTCGCCGCTCATTGTGCCCGTGACCTTCAACTGACCATAGCCATATTCGGACAGCGCGCGCTGCACGCCGGAGATGCGGCGCGCAACCGGGCTTTGCTGCACCGGAATGGGCGCCGGCGGACGCGCGACGGCGACGGAAGGAGATGTCGTGGCCTTGACCAGATTGGTCATGGGATCGCCTGCTCTCGGCGTCGATGCGGTCGCCTCAATGGGCTTCTCGGGCGCCTTCTCGGCCGGCTTCGGCTCGGCACGGAACTCAGTCGCCTTCGGCTCGAGCGGCGACGTATCGGCGCCGACGGGGCGCGGGCGCGGCATGGGATTCGGCTGCGGGACGGACGACGGCATCGGAAGATTGATCACTGTGCCGAACATCGGCGCCGGATGCCGGCCGGTCTGAAGGAACAGCGCGTTGGCGACGATGGCGCTGACGGCCGCGACGGCGACCAGCCCGGCCAGCGTGTCCTTGGGGCTGTGCAGCAGTATCCGCATCGCGAGATTGCGCTCGGTCTCGATATCCACGACCGCGGCCTTTGCGCCACGGCGGCGCCGAGCAGCTTCGTCCTTTGCGGGCTTTCTAGGCACTTTTCTTCACCAAAGCAGGTTGGTCCTGAAGTTGATCCTGAGGTTGATCCTGAGGTTCTTGGCGCAGCACCGGCGTCAGCGTCGCGATCTTGCTCTCGGGCGCCTTGACTTGCGGCGGCGTGTAGACGAGCGGCAGCTTGACGGTGACGGCGGTGCCCTCGCCGAGCCTGCTTTGTACCGTCAATTCGCCGAGATGCAATGCCACCAGACCGTTCACGATCGAAAGACCGAGGCCGGTGCCTTCGTGGCGGCGCTGATAGGTCTTGCCTGCCTGGAAGAACGGCGCGCCGACACGCTTGAGATCGTCGGGCGCGATACCGACGCCGGTGTCGCTGATGCGCAGCGTGAGTTGCGATCCCGACACCGCGGCAACAACAGTGACCTGACCGCCGCGCTCGGTGAACTTGATGGCGTTGGCGACGAGGTTGAGCACGATCTGCTTGAAGGCGCGCGGATCGCCGGTCATCACCGGCAAATCCTGCGGCGCATCGGTGATCAGATCAATACCGTTCTCCCGCGCTTTCAGCGCGAGCAGATTGCAGCAGTGCATGAGCGAGGCCCGCGGCGCGAACGGCTCCGCCGCAATCTCGAAATTGCCCGATTCCATCTTGGACATGTCGAGTATGCCGTTGACGAGCGAGAGCAGATGCTGCCCGGAATCGTTGATGAGCTGGGCATATTCCTTGCGCTGGGCCGCGCCGAGCATCAAAGTCTGCTCCTGCGCGATCATCTCGGAGAAGCCGATGATGGCGTTGAGCGGCGTACGCAATTCGTGGCTCATGGTGGCGAGGAAGCGCGTCTTGGCGGCGTCGGCCGCCTCCGCGGCGCTGCGGGCCTGATCGAGCGCCTGCTCCGCGAGCTTGCGATCGGTGACATCGCGCATCACGGCGACGACATCGGCCTCGCTCGCGACATCACGGTCAAGAGCCCGGCGGCCCGGATCCAGCTCGAGCGGACGGCAGCGCATCTCGACCCAGATGAAATCGACCTGAAAATCGGCTTGGCCGCGCTCGGAGCCGGCTTTCTCCTGTCGCAGTCGGAACTCGACGCTGCGGACGTGGCCGCGCGCGGCATCCGAGAGCGCAGTGAGATAGGCCGGGCGATCCGCGACATGGACACGGTCGAACAGGCCGTGGCCGAGCAGTCGCGCAATGGGCATGCCGAGCATGGCCTCAGCCGCCGGCGAGATGAACTGCACCGCGCCGTTACGTTGATGCCGCGAGATGACGTCGCTCATGTTGCGCGCCAGCAGGCGATAGCGCTCTTCTTCGCGCGACAGCAGCGCGACGCTGGTGCGCGCGAGCGATTCCGCACCGAAGGCGAGGCCCGCGGCATAGAGCGTCGCCGAAGCGACGCCGAACGCCATCAATATTCCGCGCTCTGCGGCACTGGCGTCGCCGGGCAACCAGCCGAGTTGGCTGACGAGGATCAAGATCCCGGCGCAGGACAGTGCAAGCAGCGAGGCGAAGGCCGCAACGCGGCGCGAAGCCGACAACGCGGCTTCGAGGGGAACCACGACCAGCCAGATCGCAGCAAATGATTCGATGCCGCCGGTCGTGGCCGCAATCGCCATGATCAGGCCGGCGAGCGCCAGCGACGACAGTACATGCGCGCCTTCATAGCGGCCGGTGCGCGACAGGAACCAGGACAACAGAATCGGTGCGATCAGCCACGCGAAGGCCGCAACCTCGATCGCGCTCGGCGCGCCGCGCATGGCGAGATAGACCGGAAATGCGGCAAACGCCGCCAGGCTTCCCAGCAGCCTCGGCGCCATGAAGGCACGATGGCGCGCGCGCGTCAGCGCGTCGTAACGCGCGGAGGGATGCAGCAGCGCATCGAGACAATCGCGGATGATACTCAAAACTGTCACGGGTCTCGCGCTTCGGCTCAATCGTCGAGAAGACGCGCCGGAACGCCTCCTTATCGTTGAGCCAACGTGTCAGAGTGACCTTAAACGAACGCTAAGGCCGCCCGGCCTGCCGCCGGACACCGTATCATCGCGGGGCTTTTTAGACGATTTGGCGATGTCATCGGCGGGGATGGTGAACACAGGGTTTCACCCTCCCCCTCATGGTTTCGAATTGGTGGATGCGCGGGCCAGGGGAATCACGGGCGTGCGCGTCAATCGAAAATTTACGAGACCGCCGGTTGCGAAGATTTTTGCGTAAATTTTCCGCGAATTAAGCGGAAGGCAATCACTTGCGATTTATCGAGGATTGCTAGATCGGACGCGCGCGGCAATCGCCGCGGAGGGATCTAACACACAGGTCGCAAGATGCGCTTTCTGCTCCGCATCACATTCTGGCTCGGGCTGGTGCTGGTGCTCCTGCCGCGGGACAAGACGCCCGAATCGGAGAAGCTGCCGCAGATCGGCGCTGCCGATGCCGTGCAGGCTGCGACCGCGGCCGTCTCCGACGCGAGCCAGTTCTGCAAACGCCAGCCGGCGGCCTGCGAGGTCGGCGGTCAGGCCGCAACCATCATCGGCCAACGGGCGCAGGACGGCGCGCGCAAGCTCTACCAGATCATCAACGACAAGAAGGAGCAGATCACCAACGAGAAGAATGACAAGAAGGCGCCCGACCACACCGGTTCGATCGCGATGGCCGGTGAAGGCGATATAGCTGCGAGCGAGGCGCCGCGCGAAACCCTGACCCAGGACGACCTCGCGCTGGAGTGGCGTGGCCCGCAAGTCGCGAATTAGGGCCCAAACCCTATCGATTTCACCCACTTGCATCCCTATATTGGCCTGAACGGGAACACGGGCCACATGACGACAATCGACGAAATCAGGGACAATTTCGAGCTCCTGGACGAGTGGGACGACCGCTACCGGTATGTCATCGAACTCGGCCGCACCCTGGAACCGCTGTCCGAGGCGGAGCACTCCGCGGCCAACAAGGTGCAGGGCTGCGTCAGCCAGGTCTGGCTCGCCAAGCACGTCGACCGCGGCCACGGCGCACCGCGCCTGAAATATCTCGGCGACAGCGACGCCCATATCGTGCGCGGCCTGGTCGCGATCGTGCTCTCGCTCTATTCCGGCCGCACGCCGCAGGAGATTCTTGCGACCGACGCCATCGCTGTGTTCAACGAGTTCGGCTTTCGCGACCATTTGACGCCGCAGCGCTCCAACGGCCTGCGCTCGATGGTCGAACGTATCAAGGCCGATGCGAAAGCGGCGCTCGCGGACGCCTCGTAGGAAGCTTACTTCCGCTTCCGCTGCTGCTGCCCCAATCCCATCTTCTTCGCCAGTTGCGAGCGCGCCACCGCATAGTTCGGCGCGACCATGGGATAATCGGCCGGCAGGCCCCATTTCTCGCGATATTGCTCCGGCGTCATGCTGTACTGGGTGCGCAGATGCCGCTTCAGCGACTTGAAGCGCTTGCCGTCTTCCAGACAGACCAGATAGTCCGGCGCGATCGACTTCTTCAGCGAGACCGCCGGCTTGGCCGGCTCGAGCGGCGCCTCCACGCGGCCTGACGACACCCGCACCAGCGCACCATGCACCTGGCTGATCAGGTTGGAAATCTCGGCGGCCGGCGTCGGATTGTTGCTGAGATAGGCCGACACGATGTTCGCCGTCAGCTCGATGAAATTCTTGCCCGCGGCATCCGACATGGACCCGACCTTTCTCCAACTTGCGTCTGTCTTGCGTCTCTTGAGATTCACGACGCTGAAGTATTCGATGTCAACAATACGTTCGACTGAAATGTGACGACTGACCAATATGAGCGGATGACTGCGGAGGTGACAAGAAGACGGCGCTGCACTCCGCGAATGCACTTGGCCCGCGGGCCGCTCAAGACCGCTGGTCGAGATGGGCGCGCAGTTCGTCGATCGAAGCAAAGCGCATCATGCCTTCCGGCATCTGCGCTTCGATCGAACCGTCGGAATAGAGCGAATAGGCCATGCCGTCGACGACGCCGGATTTGAGCACAGTGACCTGCGCCGGCTCGGCCGGCGGCAGCTCTGGCTCAGGCTGGGGCGGGACGGCCTCGAAGGTCGACGGGGTGCGCGGTGGCGGGCGCCGCGACGCCGCCGGCTCCGATGGCCGCGCGCGGTCGGGCTTCGGCCAGGCATCGTCGAAGCTCGCAGGCGGAACCTCCGGCGCGACAGGCTCCGCGGGCTCTTCGTGCGACTGCGGCGGCAGGCCGTCGGTCGCTTTTGCCTCCGCGCGCTCGCGCTCCTTGCGCGAGGTCGAGGCGAACAACAGGTTGCGCCGGCGCGGTGCTTCGGGAGCCGCAGGCGGGGGCGCTTCCGGCTCTGCCGGTAGCTCGACGCGCGGCCGCTCGCGAGCGGCTGCCTCGCTCTGCCACGGCGGCGGCGCGGCGGACGATGGCGGAGCCTGCGGATCGACTTGCATCGCCGGAGCAGGCACGGGCTCCCGCGGAGCCGTTCCAGGCATCGCGAGGCCTGAGGGCAGTACCGGCCTGACCCGAACGTCCGCCGCCGCAGTCGAACCGGCCAGCCGGCGAGCGATGCCCTTCAGCTCCAGCACCACGACGTGGAGGCCGACCAGTAACATTCCGGAGCAGACGCCGATCGTGCCGGAGATTATGAGAGTGCTGCCGAGGCTGAAATCCCTGACGGTGTAACCGAAAAGGACCGCGAGGAGGCCCGCCACCACGGCGACGATCCCTGCGATCAGCAATGCCAAGATCATCGAACCCACCCCCGGCCGCGCACCCATGCGCGACACCCGTTACGCCACGATACCGTCATACGGTGTTCCTCGCCAACGGCCAATTATGGGCAACGTTCCTAAAGGGAAGGAAATCAGGGACTTATTCACATTCCCTTCAGCTACGGCCCCCTACGGTTAGTGTTCTCCGAGTTGCAAGGATTTGCTGCGTCGCATCAGGAATTTAGCCATAATGCCCAATTACTTGGTAATGGAACTGCGCTATAGGGATTCCGGGGAACAGGCCCATGCGCACCAGCAGGGCCGAGAGGGGATTCCGGGTCACCAATAGCCATGACATCCATCACGACTTCGGCGATCGACACGCCTCTCCGGCGCTCGGTCGAACGGACTTGCGACGATCTCGCCATGCTGGTGCTGGCTGCGGTCGCCGTCATTGCAGGCTTGACCTTCCGTGACTACGGGCTCGGCTGGGATGATTACACCCACGCCGAATATGCCGACCTGCTGCTGCGCATGTTCGGTTCCGGCTTCAAGGACACCGCGGCGCTCTCCTTCGCCAACCTCTATATGTACGGCGGCGGCTTCGACATGGTCGCAGCCCTCCTGCACAAAGTCATTCCGCTCGAGCTGTTCGAGACGCGCCGTCTGCTCGGCGCCATGGTCGGCGTGGTCGGGCTTGCGGTGACATGGCGACTCGGCCGCCGCATCGGTGGCCCGCTTGCCGGTCTCGCGACGCTGCTGCTGCTTGCGCTATGCCCGATCTTCTACGGCCACATGTTCATGAACCCGAAGGATGCGCCCTTCGCAGTATCGATGATCATCCTGATGCTCGGCCTCGTGCGGCTCGCCGAAGAATATCCGCAGCCCTCGCCGCGCACGATCCTGATCGTCGGCCTCGGCGCCGGCCTGGCGATCGGCTCGCGCATTCTCGGCGGGCTCGCGCTGGTCTACGCCGTGATCGGCTTCATCCCGCTGTTCCTGGAGGAACTGCGCACCGAGGGCCTTCGCGAGTCGGTCCGCCGCTTCGCCCATGTCGTCTACATCCTGCTGCCCGGCCTCGTGCTCGGCTACCTCGTCATGGGCCTGATCTGGCCGTGGTCGATCATGGAGCCCGGCAATCCCTTCGAGGCTTTGACCTACTTCTCGCACTTCTTCGAGAAGCCCTGGAAGGAGATGTTCGACGGCGCGATCGTGTCCGTGCCCGACATGCCCTGGTCCTATCTGCCGACGCTTTTCGCGCTTCAGCTTCCGGAAGTGATGCTGGTGCTGATGGTCGGCGCCGTGATCGGCACCTTAGCGCTGCTGCCGCGACGCGAGGTCCCGGCGCGCCGCAAGACCATCCTCCTGATGCTGACGCTCGCAGCGACCCTGCCGCTCGCGATCGCGATGGTGAAGCGGCCGGCGCTCTACAACGGTATCCGCCATTTCGTCTTCGTGATCCCGCCGATGGCGGTGCTCGGCGGCGTCGCTTTCGGCTGGGTCATGGAGCGCCTGCGCGCCAACCACCGCACCTGGCAGCCGGTCGTGCTCGCCACCTTCTGCTTCGGGCTGGCGCTGTCGCTCGCCGAGATGATCCGGCTGCATCCGTATCAATACACCCATTTTAACCACATCGCCGGCACCGTGCGCGGCGCCGACGACCGCTTCATGCTGGACTATTGGGGCCTGGCGCTGAAGCAGGCTTCCGACGAATTGCGCGAGCAGATCGTCGAGCGGCAGGAAGTGGCGCCGGGCAATCGCAAATGGAAGGTCGCGGTGTGCGGCCCGCAGCGCCCTGCCCAGGTCGCGCTCGGCCCCGACTTCACCATCGGCTGGGATTCCAATGCGGCCGATTTCGCGATGACGCTCGGCGAGTTCTACTGCAAGGGCCTCACCGCGCCGGTCCTGGTCGAGATCAAGCGCGACGACGTGGTGTTCGCCCGCGTCTACGACATCCGCGGCCGCAGCATTTCCAGCCTGCTGTCGATCCCGGCGCCGTAATATCCTTCTCCTGATCCGTAGCCCGGAGCAGCGAAGCGAAATCCGGGGACCTCACGGCTTCCTGCATTTCGCTGCGCTCCATGCGGGCTACGCTGAACTGCCGCGCTTTGTGCGCCTTGCTGGCAGCCCGCAGCAGGACTAGGCTCCCTCCCCGCAACAACGATGTTCGGAGAGATTTGCCATGTCGCCAGCGGAAGCACGCCGGAGGGAAGTGCCGTCGAACATGACGGAGGCCGAGTGGCAGCAACGGGTCAATCTCGCCGCCTGCTATCGCCTCGTCGCGCTGTACGGCTGGGACGATCTGGTCGACACCCACATCTCCGCGCGCGTGCCCGGCCCCGAGCATCACTTCCTCATCAATCCCTACGGGCTGATGTTTGACGAGATCACGGCGTCGAGCCTCGTCAAGGTCGATCTGCACGGCAACCAGCTCTCCGAGAGCGAATACAGCATCAACCCGGCCGGCTTCACCATCCATTCGGCGATCCACGAGGTGCGCGAGGACGCGATCTGCGTGTTGCATCTCCACACGCTCGACGGCACCGCGGTGTCGAGCAGCGCCGAGGGCCTGCTGCCACTGAACCAGACGGCGCAGCTCGTCACCCACGACCTCGCCTATCACGACTATGAAGGCATCGCGCTCGACCACGACGAGCGGCCGCGCCTCCAGAAGGACCTCGGCGACCACAACCACATGCTGCTGCGCAACCACGGCACGATGACGGTCGGCCGCTCGGTCGCTTCGGCCTTCGAGCGCATGTATCACCTCGAGCGCGCCTGCTCGATGCAGGTGCGCACGCGCGCGCTGGGCACGCCGGTCTATCCGGTCGACGACGTCGCGATCGACAAGAACACCGAGCTGCTCGCCAACCGCGACCGCGCCGAGCTGCGCGCGACCAATTTGGTGTGGCCGCCGCTGCTGCGCAAGCTGGACCGCGTCAATCCCGGCTACCGGTCTTGAGATTTTCGGGATTTTGTGTAGGGTAGGCGTCAACACCCTCTGCACGTTCTGGAATGAAACGCCGCCCAATTCCGGGCGGCGTTTTTATTTGCGACGACATCGTCGCCCATGAACAAGTCTGTCAGCGTGGATCAATTCCTCGTTCCGGTTAGGTCGAGATAGCGCATGCACTTGGCTTCTAAATCCGGGTACGCCGCGTACTGGACCACAAATTCTTCCAACGGCGGATGGAAGTCCTTCAGAAACTTGAAGCTCGAAATCAGATAGTTTGTCTCGTAGGCAATTTTTCGCGGATCTCGGAGGATGCTCTTATCCGTCCTTTCCCTTCTGAGATCAGAGAACCCGCTTAGACTCGAGATGTCGATGCTATCCAATACCGTCCGATATTTTGCATAAAATCTTGCGTGAACAAAATTGTAGCAATCTTGATTTAGGCGCCCCTCTGCGCGGAGATCTGATGGACCTGGATTCGACCGTATTTTCCGTCGAAATTCGTCAAAAATCGAACTGAAGCCGGGTTCAATCTTGACGCTCGCTGCTACCATTTCCTGAATTTCTCGATCATGAGTTCGCGCAAACTCGTCAGCGGCTCCAACAACGGACAGCCAAGAACACGAGACTATCGCGGCGGCCAATAGCCAAGCGCGCCAGACCCGGTACAGCAGTGATCGACACGAAATTGTCCCGCTCCGTGTCACCATCCACTCTCCAATTACAATCGACGCGTTCACAGCGCAGAACCCGGGCACTGCATCAGCTTGCTTGGCCGGGCCGGGATTGCTTGGTCATTCGCAGGTGACAGCCGTTGCTTCGATCTCAACCCGTGCGGAAGCTGGCGAGAGTCCGCTGACCTGGACGAGCGTACTTGCGGGGCGGATTTGATCAAAAAACTCCGAATGGGCGCGGGCAACATGCTGAGTGTCCCCGATGTCAATCACATACACCACCGTACGAACGACGTGTCGCATGTCTGCTCCGATCTCCGCCAGCGCATCGGCTATGATTGCCAAGGCAGCCTTGGCCTGCACGTAGGCATCACCGCTCAGTTGCGGCTGGCGTGCCGTCGTACCTGATACATAGATTTGATTTCCCACGCGGACGGCTCGCGAGTACCCGTATGCGTCTTCAAAGGCGTAGCCGGACGAAATATTCTGCCTAGCATTACAGTTGCTTTGTTTGCGGGCTTCTGAATCCATGGGCAACCATGATTCGAATGTCGTGGACGCGGGCCGCGTCGGTTGAGGAGACGCTTGCGTTGTGGGCGGCGTCGCTTCGAGAGATCAAGCAACGGATACGTCCGTTGTTCACGCAAGAGCGTGTGGCGACGAATGCAGGCTTGTTCCTGGAAGGTCTGCTCGGAGATGAGCAGCGCAAGACCGGCTGGATGCGCGCGGAGGCGGCTGGCGATCCTGGCCCATGGCGTCAGCAGGCGATCCTGGGTCGTGGAGATTGGGACGCTGATGCCCTGCGCGACATCGTCCGGGACTATGTCATCGAGCACTTGGCGGATGACGATGCGGTGCTGGTGATCGACGAGACCGGCTTTCTCAAGCAGGGTAAGGCCTCATGCGGAGTGGCACGGCAATACACTGGTTCGGCAGGGAAGATTACGAACTGCCAGATCGGCGTCTTCGCTACCTACGTTTCGCGTCATGGTCATGCGTTCATCGATCGCGCGTTGTATCTTCCGAAGGAATGGACTGACGATCCAGATCGTCTGGAAGCCGCATATGTGCCTGCCGATGTCGGCTTTGCGACCAAACCAAAGCTTGCGACGAGAATGATCGCACGTGCGATAGCCGCGTCTGTACCATTCAAGTGGGTTGCCGGTGACACGGTCTACGGTGTTGGCGATATCGAACAGCAGCTACGGCGGGCAGGCAAAGGCTATGTGCTCGGGGTCAGCAGCTCTCATGTCTTCCGATCCTGGGGCAAGCGACAGCCGGTCGCCGGCAAGGCCGAAGACATCGCCCGGACGCGGCGCCCGTCCGACTGGAAGCGCTTGTCGGCGGGAGCCGGAACCAAAGGACCGAGGCTGCATGACTGGTGTTATCTCGAACTGGCCGATCTCGAGGTCGAGCAGTTCAACAGCGCAAATGATGGTTTATGGACGCGCGGTCTGCTGATCCGTCGCCATATCGCCGATGGCGATCTCGCCTTCTTCACCACCTGGTGCCCAGCGGGAACATCAATTGAAACGCTGGTCGCGGTCGAAGGCCATCGATGGGCGATCGAGGACAGCTTTGAAACCGCGAAAAACGAGTTCGGGCTCGATCACAACGAGAGCAGATCCTGGCATGGCTGGCATCGCCACGTGTCCCTGGTGATGCTCGCCTTCGCCATGATGGCGGCGATCCGCCATCGCGCCAATCCGCCACCGCCCAAAAAAACCAAACGCCGCCCCCCGGCAAAAGCCAAAGCACACCCACGCCGCCGCTGATCCGTTGGTCAATCCAGGAAATCCGCCGCATCGCCATCAGGCTTGCTCGAAAGCGGATCCAACCCGCGCATGTCATCGCATGGTCATTCTGGCGCAGAGCTCACCAGGCTGCCGCTCAGCGCGCGCATCTCAAAGCAAAACGGCAACTGTAATGCTAGACAAGCGACAGCTCCTGCATCTGACCCGCCGGGTGCCCAACATCATAGGGGGTGGTGGGCACGGCGCTTTGCGCCTTTGCGCACCCTACGCATCGCCACGCGGTCACTTCACCTCCGCCAGCGCGGCGAGGATGCGGGCCCAGGAGCGGATGCCCTTCTGGAAGCTTCTGAGGTCGTATTTCTCGTTCGGCGAATGGATGTTGTCGTCGTCGAGCCCGAAGCCGACGAGCAGCGAGTCCAGCCCAAGCGTGCGTTTGAAGTCGGCGACGATCGGGATCGAGGCACCCGACCCCATCAGCACGGTCTCCTTGCCCCATTCCTCGGTCAGCGCCGTCTTCGCAGCGGCGAGCGGCTTCATGTTCCAGTCGAGCGCGACCGCGGGCGCGGCGGAATGGTCGCCGAACTCGACCTTGCAGTCTCCCGGAATCCGCGCCGACACGTAATCGCGGAAGGCCTTGCGGATCTTTGCAGGATCCTGCCCCTCGACCAGGCGGAACGACACCTTCGCCGATGCATGCGACGGGATCACCGTCTTCGAGCCCTCCCCGATATAGCCGCCCCAGATGCCGTTGACGTCGCAGGTCGGGCGTGAGGACGCCTGCTCGATCAGGAGCCGGCCCTTTTCGCCGGCCGGGATCGACAGGCCGATCGGCTTGAGGAACATCTCCGGCGTCAGGTTGAGCTTCTTCCACTGCTCCAGGATATCGGGCGGCAGATCTTTCACGCCGTCATAGAAGCCGGGAATGGTGATGCGGTTGTCGTCGTCGAACAACCCGCCGAGAATTTTGGTCAGCACCCGGATCGGGTTCATCGCCGAGCCGCCGAACACGCCGGAATGCAGGTCGCGATTGGCGGCGGTGATCTTCACCTCTTCGTAGAGCAGGCCGCGCAGCGAGGTGGTGATCGCCGGCGTGTTGCGATCCCACATGCCGGTGTCGCAGACCAGCACGTAGTCGGCTTTGAACTCGTCCTTGTTGGCCTCGATGAACGGCACAAAATTCTTCGAGCCGACCTCCTCCTCACCTTCGATCAGGAAGGTGATGTCGATCGGCAGCGATCCCGTCACTTTCTTCCAGGCGCGGCAGGCCTCGACGAAGGTCATCACCTGCCCCTTGTCGTCCTCGGCGCCGCGCGCGACGATGATCTTGCGGCCGTCGGCATGGTCGGTGATCACAGGCTCGAACGGCGGACGGTGCCAGAGCTCGAGCGGATCGACCGGCTGCACGTCATAATGGCCGTAGAACAGCACATGCGGCCGCCCGCCCGCGACCGTCTTGCCGACGACCGCGGGATGGCCGGCAGTCGGCCTCACCTCGGTCGCGACGCCGAGGCTCGCGATGTCCTTGGCGAGATGCTCGGCCGCTGCCTTGCACTCGGCGGCGAAGGCCGTATCCGCGGAGATCGACTTGATCCGCAACAACGAGAACAGACGCTCCAGGCTGTTGTCGAAGTCCTTGTCGATGTGGTCGAGCACGGATTGAAGCTGCGCGTTGGCCATGGTCGTGTTCCCGTCGTTTGAAGCTCAAGAAATCGGGTCTCAAGATGGTTGGGGTTTTAGCCCTGCCGCCGCGTCGGAGCTAGCCACAACCGGCGGATGCCGGATGTGCCAGACGAGCGTACCGGCGAGGATGGCCGTGGCGATGAGGTTGTTGCCCCAGGCCTGGATGACATTGGGAAACCACGGCAGCGACAGCAGCATGAGGAATCCAGCGATGCCGAGGGCGATCCAGGTTCCCAGGCGTACATTGGCTCGCTCGTCGAAGGCGGCGCGATGCATCAGCACCGTCATCGGCAGGAACAGCCACATGAAGTAGTATTGCCGCGCCAAGGGCGAGGCCACCGTCATCAGGCAGAACAGGATGCCGAGCTCCTCCGCATCCGAGCGCGGCGTTCGCCGTGCTTGCTGTGGCATGGTCGCGACGAAGCCGAGCCCGAGCAACGCCGACAGCGCGAGCACGATCCAGTTCGCCGTCCTGTAATCGACGTCGATGACATTCATCGTGCGCGGCGGCTTGTTGGGATCTTCCTGATTGTAGTTGATCGGCCGGACCAGCCGGTGCGTGACCGCAATGAGGGACTGGTTGACCCACGACCAGTTCTGCTCGTCGCGCTGGCCAAAGCCCTTTTCCGAGCTCGTCCCGACCATGCCCTGATACCAGGTCGCAAGTTCGGCCGCGTTACGCTCGAAGCCGCGAATGGGCGCCGGCACGATATAGAGAAGGATGCCGATGAAGGCGATCGTGCTGAAAACGGCAGCCCACTTCCGCCGCCAGACCAGATACGGCAGCACGGCGATTGGAAACACCTTGATGGCGCTGGCGAGCGCGAACAGGAAGCCCGCAAGCCAGGGCCGCTGACGCTGCAAGCTCCAGAAGCCGTAGAGCATCATCGCCAGCAGGACGAGGTTGGGCTGGCCAAGGTCGAACATGTCGAACACGAAGGTCACGGTGACCAGGGCCGGCAGCGCCTCCAGCCAAGGGCTGGGCCTGTGGCCCGAGCCGGTCATGGCATTGGAGAGAATCCCCGTGTACCACCACGCCGCCGCATTCAGGATCGACAGGACGATGTAGAGCGGTATCTTGCCGAACCAGCTCGGGATCGCCAGCAGGATCGCCGGCAAAGGTGGATAGATGAACTCGAACTGCTGGCTGACATCGCTGGGATAGAGCGGTCCGCCTTGCAGTACCTGCTGCCCGGCCCAGTACCACAGCGCATAGTCCTTGGTCTTGCCGTGCCCGAAGATCTCGGGAACGAGCACGTCGGCGGACAGGAGGACGCAGCAGGACAGGAAGAGAAGATCGAGCGGCGCGCGCAGAGACAGGGGACGGAGCGCGCCGAGTTTGGCAAAAAAGTCGGTTGAGGTCACAGTGTGGTCCAGCCAGGGGACATAGCACCTAGCAGACCCAGAGACGCTTGGAGAGCCCCCTCACCCGAATTTGTACATGTCACGCACCCGACCTCTTCCCGGAAGCGGTCGAGATTGCGGACGGATTGCCTCAAACAAGGCTTGCTGCCTACCTCCGCAGCAAGCCGCCGAGCGCACCGCGGACCAGAGTGCGGCCGATCGAGCCGCCGAGCTGACCACCGACCGATTTGCCAATATTGGCGGCCATCCCGCCGATCACCTGATTGGTGACCGATCGCGTCACGTCGCGCGCCATGACCTGGCCGGCCGACAAGCGGCCGCGCTTGACGTTGGTGCCGAAGATGGTGCCGACGATCGAGCCGATCTGGCCGAGGATGCCGCCGCCGCTTCCGCTCGCCGGACCGTCCGCGGTGACCGCGGTGCCGGCGATGCGCTTCTGAAGGATCTCGTAGGCGGATTCGGAGTCGACGGCGGTGTCGTATTTGCCCTTCACCGGGCTTGCATCCATGATCGCCTTGCGCTCCTCCGGCGTGATCGGCCCGATACGGGCCGATGGCGGCCGGATCATCACCCGCTCGACCATCGCCGGCGTGCCGTTGCCTTCGAGGAAGGACACCAGCGCCTCGCCCTTGCCGAGCTCCATGATCACCTTTGTGGTGTCGAGCTTCGGGTTGGGCCGGAAGGTCTGGGCTGCGGCGGCGACCGCCTTCTGGTCGCGCGGGGTGAAGGCGCGCAGCGCGTGCTGCACCCGGTTGCCCAATTGCCCGAGCACGCGATCGGGCACGTCGATCGGGTTCTGCGTCACGAAATAGACTCCGACGCCCTTGGAGCGGATCAAACGCACCACCTGCTCGATCTTGTCCATCAGCGCCTTCGGCGCGTCGTTGAACAACAGATGCGCCTCGTCGAAGAAGAACACCAGCTTCGGCTTGGGCGGATCGCCGGCCTCGGGCAGCTCCTCGAACAGCTCTGACAGCATCCAGAGCAGGAATGTCGCGTAAAGCCGTGGGCTCTGCATCAGCTTGTCGGCGACGAGGATGTTGACCATGCCGCGGCCGTCACGGTCGGTCTTCATGAAATCCTTCAACGTCAGCGCCGGCTCGCCGAAGAATTTGGTGCCGCCCTGGTTCTCCAGCACCAGGAGCTGGCGCTGGATAGTGCCGACGGTCGCCTTGGTGACGTTGCCGAACCCTTGCGCAGCCTTTCGGATCGGCGCTAGCGGATCTTCCGCTGCGTCCGCAGCCTTCTTTCCGCTGTCGGGCACGATCGCATCCAGCAACGCCCGCAAGTCCTTCATATCCAGGATCGGCAGACCGTTGTCGTCGGCGACGCGGAAGGCAACATTGAGCACGCCCTCCTGCACGTCGTTCAGATCGAGCATGCGCGCGAGCAGAAGCGGCCCCATCTCGGTGACGGTGGCCCGCACCGGGTGGCCCTGCTCGCCAAACACGTCCCAGAACACCGTCGAGAACTGGTCGGGCTGAAACGTCAGCCCCATCTCGGTGGCGCGCTTGACGATGAAATCCTTGGCTTCGCCGACCTCGGAGATGCCGGAGAGGTCGCCCTTGATATCGGCGGCGAAGACCGGAACACCGGCGCGCGCAAATCCTTCTGCCATGACTTGCAGCGACACCGTCTTGCCGGTTCCGGTTGCACCGGTGACAAGGCCGTGGCGATTGGCGAGCGCCAGCGTCAGCCAAGCCTGCTCATTTCCCTTGCCGACGAAGATCCTGTCGTCGATGTCGCCGAGCTTGCTGTCCTGTGCCGTCATTTATTGTCTCTGATCTCTCTGCGGTGTTTCGCGTATCGAAATTCGCGTGCTCCAGTTCCGTAGTTTAACGCATGTTGCGCACCGATTGAAACCGTTCAACGCGACCTGGACACGCGACATTGTCGGAGAACGAGCGAATGACATCCGCCGAAAGTGGGAGCGACGCGTTCGCACCGCGGCAATTTTTCAATGATTTCGTCTCCGCTCTTGCATCGCTGCAACACTTCTCGCGCGTTCGAGAGTGAATCGCCCGGTCGCGTGCGTTCATCGCTTGTATTTCACATCACACCGGCTCAAGATCATTTTTCGAAAGTAATACTCCGGCGTGCAAACCGGCTGAGGGGCGGGCTTATGGACGAGCTGATCGGACGGCTGGCAACAAACGCCAGCATAGATAGTGCTGTCGCTGAAAAGACCGTCGGCATTATCCTGGGCTTCCTCCGCAACGAGGGTCCTTCCGACAGCGTCGAGGTCCTGATCGACCAGATCCCAGGTGCAGAAGCGGCGATCGAGGCGTCCAAGAGCGCCGGCGGTCTGTCGCGGCTGATGGGCGGCGGCCTGATGGCCGTCGGCACGCGCCTGATGGGCCTGGGGCTCGGCATGTCCGACATTCAAAGAGTCGCCCGTGAACTTTTTCGCTTCGGCCGAGACAAAATCGGAGCGGATCAGATGGGCAAGATCATCGCGGGGACGCCGGGCCTCAGCCAATTCGCCTGAAGCGCGCATTTCATACCGAGTATCATGACATATCCGATCTCCGAGATTGACGGCCTGCCCGCCTTTGCCGCCGGCAAGTTGAAGGCGCAGGGTCTCCGCACCACCGATGCGCTGCTCGAGGCGGCCAGCACGGTGAAGGGGCGCAAGGCGCTCTCCGCCAAGACCGGCATCAGCGAGCAGCTGCTGCTGGAATGGGCCAACGTCTCCGACTACATGCGCATTCCCGGCATGGGCAAGGCCAAGGTCGGCCTGGTCCGCGCCGCCGGTGTCACAACCGTGCGCGAGCTCTCCTATCGAAACCCGGCAAGGCTCGCCCAGAGCATGCGGGAAGCCAACGAGAAGAAGAAGCTCGTCCGCATCCTGCCCTCGGAGAAGTCGGTCGGCGACATCATCGCCAAGGCGAAGAAGCTGCCGCCGAAGATCACGTATTAGGGTTGCTCGCCGCATACGAATTGCCGCGCTACTCTCTCGGCATCGTTTTGCCCGATGGACAACAATGCATCCCCCAACTCCGCCGTCATACCCCGCGAAAGCGGGGTATCCAGTACGCCGCGGCTCCTCCGTATCGCGGCACTGTCTCTGGAATACTGGATTGCCCGCTTTCGCGGGCAATGACAGCGAGGGTGTGCGACGCCGTGCCCAAACGCTGGCAACCCACCCCTCCCGTCTTGACTCCCCCTTCCCGACCGCGCAAAGCCACCGGCATGAATGCCTCGCCCTCCCCATCCGTCGCATCGGCCGGCTCGGTCGGGCCCGACGTGCTGCGGACGCTGCTGGAACGGCCGATTCCGGCTGTGATGGGCGTGCTCAACATAACCCCGGATTCCTTTTCCGACGGCGGGCAGTTCATCGCCCCCGATCAGGCGCTGGTGCGGGCGCGGGCCATGATCGCCGCGGGCGTCGACATCATCGACATCGGCGCCGAGTCCACGCGGCCCTACAAGGGTGCCCGGCCGGTCACGGCGGACGACGAGCTCGCCCGGCTGAAGCCGGTGCTGGCTGATGTGGTGGCGCTCGGCGGGCCCGTCTCGATCGACAGCATGAAGGCGGAGGTCGTGGCTTTCGCGCTCGACCAGGGTGCTGCAATCGCCAACGACGTCTGGGGCTTGCAACGCGATGCCGGCATGGCGCCGTTGGTTGCCGCGAAAGGCGTGCCTGTCATCGTCATGCACAACCGCGACAGTGTCGATCCCGCCATCGACATCATCGCGGATATGAAAGCATTCTTTCAGCGTTCCCTCGACATCGCCGCAAAGGCCGGCATCGCGCGCGACAAAATCGTGCTCGATCCCGGCGTCGGCTTCGGCAAGACCGCCGAGCAGAGCATGACCGCGCTGGCGCGGCTCCGTGAATTCGACACGTTCGGCCTGCCGATCCTGGTCGGCGCGTCGCGCAAGCGCTTCATCGCCTCGGTGTCGCCGTCGGAGCCGAACGAACGGCTCGCCGGCTCGATCGCCGCGCACCTGATTGCCGCGCAGCGCGGCGCCAGGATCATCCGGACCCATGACGTCGCTGAAACCTTGCAGGCCCTGCGGGTGGCGCATGCAATCGAGAGCAAGCAATGACCGATACGATCTTCGTGACCGGCCTGTCGATCCATGCTCGCCACGGCGTGATGGATCACGAAACCGAAGTCGGCCAGCGTTTTGTCATTGATCTCGAACTCTATACCGACCTGTCGGAGCCTTCGCGCACCGACCGGCTCGCCGATACCGTGTCTTACGCCGAAGTGGTGGCGACCACGACGGCGGCGTTCAAGAACACCAACTACAAGCTTTTGGAGCGCGCGGCCGGCGCGGTGGCCGACGCCATCCTGTCGCACTTCCCGCGCATCCGCGCGGTCAAGATCACCGTGCACAAGCCGCATGCGCCGATCGCCGCGATCTTCGACGATGTCGGCATCATGCTGACGCGCTCGCGGCAACCCTGACATGGCGAGCGCGCTGATCGCACTCGGCGGCAATGTCGGCGATGTCCGCGCGACGTTTGGGAAGGCGATCGCGCATATTTGCGGCATGACGCAGGGCGTGCTGATCGCGCGGTCGTCGGACTATACGACTCCACCCTGGGGCGACGAGGACCAGGCTCCCTTCATCAACGCCTGCATCGAGATCGAGACCAACCTCGATCCGCACGCGCTGCTGTTCGTGATGCAGAAGGTCGAGCAGAAATTCGGCCGCACCCGGGACAAGGAGCGGCGCTGGGGACCGCGCACGCTCGATCTCGACATGATCGCCTATGACGATGTCAGCTTGCAAAAGCCCGACCTGACCTTGCCGCACCCGCGCCTGTTCGAGCGCGCCTTCGTGCTGGTGCCGCTGGCCGAGATCGCGCCCGACCGCGTGATCGGCGGCACCCGCGTTCGTGACGGGCTCGCCAGCGTCTCGACGCAAGGCATTGAGCGGCTTCCGGATACCGGTTAACCAAAAACAACCGTTTGCAGGGCGCGCCGGCCGTGGCAATTTCGCCGCCGAACAACAAGATTTTTGGGAGCCCCTCGCCGCATGACCTCCGTGACTGACGATCTGCCGCTGGCGGCCGATTTTCCCAAGGCAACGGTCGAAGACTGGCGCAAGCTGGTCGATGGCGTGCTGAAGGGCGCGCCGTTCGAGAAGCTGGTCGGCAAGACCTATGACGGGGTGAGGATCGATCCGCTCTATCCGCGCGCCAAAGGCGTTGCGCCGGTGGTGGGACGGCCTGCGGCTGCGCCGTGGCAGATCGTGCAGCGGATCGACCATCCCGACGCGGCGGCCGCGAATACGCAGGCGCTGACCGATCTCGAGAATGGCGCGACGGGTCTCGCGCTGGTGTTTGCCGGCGGCAATGGCAGCCATGGCTTCGGCCTGGAACCGACGGCCGACGCGGTCGCAAGAATTTTGAAGGACATCCATCTTGATGCCGGCATCGGCATCGAGCTCCAGATCGGTCCACAGTCGCGGATGGCCGCGATCCATGTCGCGGAATATGTGAAGAGCAACGGCATCGATCCCGCCGCCTGCGACATCCGCTTCGGGCTCGATCCGCTCGCGGCGGGTGCGGTGTGGGGCCACAGCCCTTATACCTGGGAAGAGATCGTTTCTGCCGTCACCGGCGGCATCAAGGGCCTCGCCGCGCTCGGCTTCAAGGGGCCGTTTGCGTCCGCCGACGGGCGCGTGATCCACGATGCCGGCGGATCTGAGGTGCAGGAGCTCGCCTTCGTGCTCGCCTGCGGCGTCGCGTATTTGCGCGCAATTGAAGGTGCCGGTGTTCCGCTGGAGCAGGCACAGGGCATGGTCTATGCGCGGCTTGCCGCGGATGCCGATCAGTTTCTGACCATGGCAAAGTTCCGCGCACTGCGGCTGCTGTGGGCGCGTGTCGAGACCGCCTGCGGTCTGACACCCAAGCCGCTGTTCATCGCCGCCGATACCGCCTGGCGCATGCTGACGCAGCGCGATCCCTACGTGAACATGCTGCGCGCGACCATCGCGACGTTCGCGGCGGGACTCGCCGGCGCCAATGCGATCACGGTGCTGCCGCACACGCTGGCGCTCGGGCTGCCCGACCCCTTCGCGCGGCGCGTGGCGCGCAACACGCAGCTTCTGCTGCTGGAAGAAAGCAACCTCGCCAAGGTCAGCGATCCCGCGGCCGGCGCGGGCGGCATCGAAACGCTCACCGCGCAGCTCTGCGAAGCGGCCTGGGCGCTGTTTCAGGAGAGCGAGAAAGGCGGCGGGGCCTTCACCGCGCTCCAGCAAGGCGTGTTCCAGAGCAAGGTCGCCGCCACGCGCAAGGCACGGGAGGCCAACATCGCAAAGCGCCGCGAGGTGCTGACCGGCGCCAGCGAGTTTCCGAACCTGCATGAGCGCGAGACGGCGGTGCTGACGGCGACGCCGATTGAGCTCGCACCTTACGGTGAGCAAAAATACAGTTTCGATGCGCTGCCGCCGATCCGGCTCGCGGAACCGTTCGAGGCCTTGCGCGACAAATCCGACGCAACGCTGAAGGCGCGCGGCGCGCGGCCAGAAGTGTTTTTGGCCAATCTCGGCACAGCCGCCGATTTCACCGCACGCGCGACCTTCGCAAAAAGCTTCTTCGAGGCCGGCGGCATTTTGGCCGTCGATAGCGAGGGATTTGCCGATCCGGCCACGCTCGTAGCCGCCTTCAAAACCTCCGGCGCGGAACTCGCCTGCCTTTGTTCCAGCGACAAGGTCTATGCCGCCCAGGCGGAAGCTGCCGCGCAGGCCCTGCAAGCGGCCGGCGCGCGACATATCTATCTGGCAGGCCGCCCGGCCGAGGCCGAGGCGGCGCTGCGTGCAGCCGGCGTCACCGGCTTCGTCTCCGCCGGTGGCGATGCGCTTGCGACGCTGCAGGACGCCTATCGACGGATGGAGCAGCCATGACGGAAGCAGGCAAACCCGTTCTCACCGGCGGCTGCCAATGCGGCGCGGTCCGCTTTGCGCTGACGGCAGCACCGTACAAGGTTTCGATCTGTCACTGCCGAATGTGCCAGAAGGCGAGCGGCGCGCCGTTCGCCTCGTTCGCGGACATCAACCGGACGGATTTTTCCTGGACCAAGGGACAGCCGTCGTTCTTCCGCTCCTCCTCGATTGCCGATCGCGGCTATTGCGCCGCCTGCGGCACACCGCTGAGCTTCGGCCGCATCGACGGCGAGCGGATCGAGATCATGACGGGCGCCTTCGACCTGCCCGACCGGCTGGTGCCGACCCGTCAATACGGAACCGAGTCCCGCCTCGGCTGGGTGGTCGGGATCTCCAATTTGCCGAGCCAGACCACGCAGCAGAATTACGGGCCGGAGAAGATGGCGACCATCGTCAGCCATCAGCATCCGGACCATGACTGAGCGTCTCATACGCTCACCTATGATATGGTTGGAACCATGAGCCGCATACCGAATTTCGCCGATGTCGCCTTCGAGCGTGCCGTCGTCACTGCTCCCTCCGGCAGCGCCGAGCCGTGGCTGACGCCCGAGGGCATTTTGGTAAAGCCCGCCTATGGCGAGGCCGATCTCGCCGGGCTCGATTTCCTCGAGACCTATCCGGGCATCGCGCCTTACCTGCGCGGCCCCTACCCGACCATGTATGTCAACCAGCCCTGGACCGTGCGGCAATATGCCGGCTTCTCCACGGCGGAGGATTCCAACGCGTTCTACCGCCGCAACCTCGCGGCGGGACAGAAAGGCCTCTCGGTCGCCTTCGATCTCGCCACCCATCGCGGCTATGACAGCGATCATCCGCGCGTCGGCGGCGACGTCGGCATGGCCGGCGTCGCGATCGATTCCATCTACGACATGCGTACGTTGTTTGCAGGGATTCCGCTCGACCAGATGAGCGTGTCCATGACCATGAACGGCGCGGTGCTGCCGATCCTCGCGCTGTTCGTCGCGGCCGCGGGCGAACAGGGCGTGCCGCCGGAAAAACTCTCGGGCACCATTCAGAACGACATTCTGAAAGAGTTCATGGTGCGCAACACCTACATCTATCCGCCCGCGCCCTCGATGCGGATCATCTCCGACATCTTTGCGTACACCTCGCGGAAGATGCCGAAATACAATTCGATCTCGATCTCCGGCTATCACATGCAGGAGGCCGGCGCGACGCAGGACCTCGAGCTCGCCTATACGCTGGCCGACGGCGTCGAATATCTTCGCGCCGGCCTTGCCGCAGGTCTCGACGCCGACCGCTTCGCACCGCGCCTGTCGTTCTTCTGGGCGATCGGCATGAACTTCTTCATGGAAGTCGCCAAGATGCGCGCCGCGCGCCTGCTCTGGGCGAAGCTGCTAAAACCTTTCAATCCAAAGGACCCGCGCTCGCTGTCGCTTCGCACGCATTGCCAGACCTCGGGCTGGTCGCTGACCGCGCAGGACGTGTTCAACAACGTGATGCGCACGACGGTGGAGGCGATGGCGGCCACCCAGGGCCACACGCAATCGCTGCACACCAACGCGCTCGACGAAGCGCTGGCGCTGCCGACCGACTTCTCCGCCCGCATCGCGCGCAACACCCAGCTCTTCCTTCAGCAGGAGAGCGGCACCACCCGCATCATCGATCCCTGGGGCGGCTCGTATTATGTCGAGCGGCTGACGCGCGATCTCGCCGCCAAAGCCTGGAGCCACATTCAGGAGGTCGAGGAGCTCGGCGGCATGGCGAAAGCCATCGAGGCCGGCGTGCCGAAGCTGCGCATCGAGGAGGCGTCCGCCAAGACGCAGGCCCGGATCGATGCCGGCAAGCAGGCGGTGATCGGCGTCAACAAGTACAAGCCATCGGACGAAGCCCCGATCGACATCCTCAAGGTCGACAACACCAACGTCCGCCGGCTCCAGATCGACAAGCTGACGCGGCTGAAGTCCGAGCGCAGCCAGAAGGACGTCGATGCCGCGCTCGCAGCACTCACGCGCTCGGCCGGCGAAGGCAACGGCAATCTGCTCGCGCTTGCGATCGACGCGGCGCGAGCCAAGGCGACCGTCGGCGAGATTTCGGACGCGATGGAAAAGGTGTTCGGCCGGCACCGCGCCGAGATCAAGTCCATCACCGGCGTCTACAAGCGGGAGGCGTCCACCATGGGTAACCGGGTCGAGAAGGTTCAGGCGCTGATCGACGCCTTCGAGGAGGCGGAAGGCCGACGCCCGCGCATCCTGGTCGCCAAGATCGGCCAGGACGGCCACGACCGAGGCCAGAAGGTGATTGCGTCCGCCTTCGCCGATATCGGCTTCGACGTCGACATCGGGCCGCTGTTTGCCACCGCCGACGAAGCCGCGCGGCAGGCGGTCGAGAACGACGTGCACATCCTCGGCGTCTCCTCGCTCGCGGCCGCGCACCTCTCCGCGGTGCCGGAATTGAAGGCGGCGCTGAAGAAGCAGGGCCGCGACGACATCATGATCATCATCGGCGGCGTGGTGCCGCCGCAGGACTACGACGCGCTCTATGCGGCGGGTGCCGAGGCGATTTTCCCGCCCGGCACCGTGATCGCCGACGCGGCCGAGGAGCTGATCCGCAAGCTGAATGCCCGGCTCGGGCATAGCGAGGCGGCGGAGTAACTTGGAAAAAGTCGAAACAACTCCCTGGCATTCAGACGACAATATTGAGCGCTATAACTCGCTCTTTCCTGTGCTGCCCGATTTTATTGCCCATTACACAGTTGGACTTAAGCACGGCGAGAGCATCGGTCTATTGGGTACCCATTCACTTAGATTGTGGAGAGATCTACAGGCAGTTCTGGTCGCTGATCAGTCGATCTTAGCTTCGCTTATGCGAGAAAGCGACATACCGATGATAGCAAACAGTCGCGCTGGCTGGGACTGACTGAGACAATCGACACAATCTATAGCGCAGGCCGAGAAGGCTTTGGTTGGTATATATCGACTGAGCGCGATCACATTCCGAAGAATGACCAATCGTTCCGGGGTCATGCAGTCAATTTCTTTTATCGAAACCTCGGCGCTCTCGATGCTGCAAAGCGTTTGGCTGATCTGGGCTACCTGTGTGAGGTCGCAAATATTCTAAGACCAGCATTGGAGCAATTTGCGTATTGCTCAAAATTGGCGACACACAACGGGACCGAAAACTTTCGAGACATCAAGCCGATCCAGTGCATCAACCATTTGAAGACTTTCGTGCCCGCCTCAGGGCACCTGTATGGTCTCATGTCGAAGTACACCCACTTTGAATATGATCATCATACCCACTTTTTCACCTACTCAAAAGACGAGGTCCTGACGATACAAAGAGGGCCAGTTCTCCGCGCCTATTCCACGCATCTGCTCTTCATAACGATGGCATGTGTTGCGAAGTACGTGCTCGCTGTATCAGCGGTTCAGTTTGAGAAAATTCCAGAATCAGTCCGTCAGCTAGATATCTTTATAGAGAGAATAAATCGCTACTCGGATGAAGTCTGTCTGATGCTTCCGCGTGACACAGTGCTGGCGAGCATGGATATCTTGCTTCAAAAGATCATTCGAAACCAAGCTGGCTAGCGAGCTGGACTTCGGCCCAGGTAATCCAACATGAATTATGTGCCCCAACAACGTTGTTTTACCGGGTTGGCGATGACCATCGCCTTCGCACTTTTAACGATTAACAGTTCCCGCGCCGCCGACCCCAAGCCCGACGCCGCCATCAAGAACAAGAGCATTGAGGCCCGCGTATTCCTCGACGACAAGATCAAGGCCGATGCGGCGCTGGCGGCTGATTGCCTCACCGAGGGCAAGAAGTGGCTCGACAAAAACGCGGCCGAGGCGGCGGCCTCGCGCAAAGAGGATCCTCAGTTCTTCAAGGACGGTGGCTGGGACTTCGAGCGCAAATACAGCATCCGCTCTGTGGTCGCCGACCGCTATGTCAGCCTCCTCCGCAACGACTACATGGACACCCATGGCGCCCATCCCAACTCCGACGTGAACACGATCCTGTGGGACAAGGCCGAGAACAAGCGCATCTCGATCCGCCCGTTCTTCACCGAGACCGCCGACAACGGCCCGACGTTGAAGGCGATGGTGAAGGCCGTGATCGCCTCGCTGAAAATCGAGAAGAAGAAGCGCGGTACGAGCGAGACCGCGACGGACGAGTGGTTCAAGGAGCTCGCACCGAGCCTGCTCAAGATCGGCGCGGTGACGCTCGCGCCATCGACCGAAGCGGGAAAGAGTTCCGGCCTCACCTTCCACTATCCGCCCTACGCCGTAGGTCCTTACGCAGAAGGCGAATATGTCGCATTCGTGCCGTGGGAAACGTTGAAGCCCTATCTGACCCTAGAGGGCGCACGCATCTTCGGCGGCACGCGGCCGAAGGGCGACGAGGACGAGGCGCAGTGATCGCCATAAGCCTGAACGGGCCCCGTTGCTCACAGCGCGCTGGTGCTGCTACTTGCGACATCAGCGCAAGGCCGCGTAAAATATCACATCGACAAAAGCCCGATTCCCGAGGGCGCCGCCGGGAACATTGATGTCAGGGATCACGCGCCGCACCTTCGCGGCCTCTTCTGTGGCTGCGGCCACTGCCGCTCTCCTCGCGCCTGCGCTCGCGCAAGCCTATCCTGCGCGGCCGGTGACTTTGATCGTGCCCTGGGGTGCGGGTGGCGGAACGGATGCAACCGCGCGCATCGTCGCGACGCTGCTAGAAAAGGGGCTCGGCCAGCCATTCAACATCATCAACCGCACCGGCGGGTCCGGGGTCGTTGGCCATGCCGAGATCGCCACCGCGGCGCCGGATGGCTACACGATCGGCATGCTGACCGTGGAAATCTCGATGCTGCATTGGCAGGCCTTGACGCATCTGTCGCCGCGGAACTTTACACCACTAGCGCTCATGAACGAAGACCCGCCAGGCATCCAGGTCTCCACGTCCTCGCCATACAAGACGGTGAAGGAGCTCATGAATGCGATCAAGGTAGCGCCGCCGGGAAAGTTCAAGGCGTCGGGCACGGGGCAAGGCGGCATCTGGCATCTCGCACTCGTCGGCTGGATGCGGGCGATGGGATTGCCGGCGAACCAGGTCTCGTGGTCAGCGTCGAATGGCGCAGCACCGGCCATGCAGGATCTCGTCGCTGGCAATCTCGACCTAACCACCTGCTCGGTGCCGGAGGCGCGGGCCACAATCGAGGCCGGTCAGGCGCGGAGCCTCGCGATCATGGCGCCTGCACGCAATCCGATCTTCCCCGACGTCCCGACGCTGATAGAGGCGCTTGGCGTCGACTATTCCACCAGCTCATGGCGCGGCATCGGCGCGCCGAAGGGCTTGGCCCCGGACATCGCCACAAAGCTGACCGCGGCCTTGAAGAGGGTGTACGACTCCCCTGAGTTCAAGGACTTCATGACCAAGCGCGGCTTCGGCACCGTGTGGCGCGATGCCAGCCAGTTCGACACCTTCATGGACAAGGCCGATGCCCAGATGGGTCAAGCTATGAAGGCAGCCGGTTTTGCGAGGGCCTGATTTGACGCCTCATCGCGAACGCCCGACCTGCGGCAACATCCTTTGAGCAGAGGGGCCCTCGCCTGCCCCGCCGGGGCGTTGTAAAGCAGGGCATGGTTGAGAAGAAGGCTTCGCTGGACATCAAATCTCTCGCCCGCGACCTGCGCACGGGCAGTCGCGCGGCGCTGGCGCGGGCCATCACGCTGGTCGAGAGCCGGCGCGGCGATCACCAGGCGGCTGCCCGCGAGCTGGTGCAGATGCTGCTGCCCGACACCGGCAAGGCGGTCCGCGTCGGCATCACCGGCTCGCCCGGCGTCGGCAAATCAACCACGATCGATGTGCTCGGCACCCATCTGATCGAACAGGGCCATAAGGTCGCGGTGCTCGCGGTCGATCCGTCCTCGGCGCGCAGCGGCGGCTCGATCCTCGGCGACAAGACGCGGATGGCGCGGCTTTCGGCCTCAGACGATGCCTTCATCCGGCCCTCCCCATCCTCCGGCACGCTCGGCGGCGTTGCCGCCAAGACGCGCGAGGCGATGCTGTTGTGCGAGGCCGCCGGCTTCGACGTGGTGCTGGTCGAGACCGTCGGCATCGGCCAGTCCGAGACCGCGGTCTGCGACATGACCGATTTCTTCCTGGCGCTGATGCTGCCGGGCGGGGGTGACGAGTTGCAAGGCATCAAGAAGGGCCTGGTCGAGCTCGCCGACATGATCGCGATCAACAAGGCCGACGGCGACAATCTCAAGCGCGCCAACATCACCGCCGCGGACTATCGTGGCGCGCTGCACATCCTGACGCCGCGATCCGAGCACTGGCATCCACCCGTCAAGACCTATTCGGCGCTGACCGGCAACGGCATCGCAAAGCTCTGGCAGAAGATCCTCGATCACCGCAAGGCGATGAACGCGTCCGGCGATTTCGCCGCGCGGCGGCGCGAGCAGCAGGTGAAGTGGATGTGGTCGATGCTGGAGCAGCGCATGCTTGCGCGGCTGCGCACGGAAGCGTCGGTGCGCGCCAAGGTGAAGAAGATCGAGGCGGAAGTCGCCGACGGCCACCTCGCACCGGCGCTTGCCGCTGAAGAGATCATGACCTTCCTGCATTGAGCCTTCGCCGGCCGGAAGCCTCCGGCCGGCTCGTTATGGAAGACGAGCTAACCGATCTGTCCGGCCAGCACCTTCGACACGAAGCGCGCGGTCGCTTCGCCCACCTCTTGCGGCGCCTCTTCCTGGAGGAAATGGGACCCCTTCACCAAGACCGTCTGCTGGTTGGGCCAGGCTCTGCAGAACTCGCGTTGCGCACCGATCAGGAAGCCGGCGGGCTCCGCGTCGATGAACAGCTTCGGGATCGGGCTCTTCGACAGCCATTCCGCATAGGCCTCGACGATCGCGACGACGTCCGCGGGCTCGCCCGCGATCGGCAGCTCGCGCGTCCAAGTCAGTATTGGCTGGCGGCTCGGTCCCGGGTTGCGGAAATAACGGCGATAGACCTCCATCGCCTCCGGCGCGATATGGCGCAGCGGCAGCAAATATTCGATGAACAGGTTCTTCTGCAAGATCAGGTTTTCGCCTTGCGGGCTCCGTTGCGCCTGGAAGAAGGCGCGCGTCACGTCGGGCCACTCGTCCCAGGACCGGAACGGCCGGACGATGCCTTCCATGTAGACAATCGCCTTGACCCTTTCCGGGTGGCGATGCGCCCGGTCGAAGCCGAGCGCCGAACCAAAGTCGTGCACGACGAGGATGACATTCTTGGTCAGGCCCAGCGCATCGAACCAGGCATCGAGATAGCGCTGGTGATCGATGAAGCGATAGGAACCGTTCGGCGCCGCGCCTGAATTACCCATGCCGACATAGTCGGGCGCAAGGCAGCGGCCATAGGGCAACAGATGGGGAATGATGTTGCGCCAGAGATAGGATGGCGTCGGATTGCCGTGCAGGAATACGATCGGGTCGCCGACGCCGACATCGACGTAGGCCATCTGGGTATCCAGCACCTCGATATATTTCCGGTAGGAGATTTCCTCGGTCGAGATCGGGGGATGGTTGACATGCAACATGGATGAGACTCCGTTCTCTCGTTGGACACCAGTAAAATACTTATACTGGTTTCTTGCGTCAACCACCAAAAGTGATTAAATGGTGTTCCATGTCGAAAGCATCGCGCGAGTTCAACGTCCCGGACGCGCTGGCGAATCTCTACGATTTCGCCAACACGCTGGATTTGCGGCACTTCACCCACTACGGCGTGCAGCATCAGCAGGCCGAGGAACTCGCAGACCCCGCCGCCCTCGGCGAATGGTTGCGTCAGCGCGGGCTGATCGACCGAGGTGCAGTCCCGACGCAGAGGACCTTCGAAGCGGCCTTGCAGTTGCGGGGCGCGGTCCGGGACTATCTCAAATCCGATCTTGCGGAGCGCCGCCGCAAGGCGAGTGTCATCGCGCCCCTCAACAAGGCGATGGAGCCATTTGCGCTGCGCGTTGCCGCCATCGGCAAGGACGGATTTGGGCTGATCCCCTTGCAGGCCGACGCGCAAGCCGGCCTCTCCGCAATCGTCGCCGAACTGTACAACGCGGCGGCGGCAGGCACGCTCGACCGTTTGAAGATGTGCGCCGCGGACGAATGCCAGCGTGTCTTTTTCGATCGCTCAAAGCCCGGCACGAGGCGGTGGTGCCAATCCACGCTGTGCGGCAACCGGGAGAAAACCCGGACCTATCGCGAGCGGCACAAGCACGAGAGCGGATCGGAGACCTAAAGCGCGATGAGATGAGGATGAATCATCATCGCGCTTTAGATTGTTGTTTGAGCATGATCTTTTCGGAAAACCGCTTCGCACTTTTCCGGATCATGCTCTACTAGCCGGAGGCTCGCCGGATGCGAGATCCAGTGATAGACATGAGCGAGGGGATCAAATCAGTTGTCCGACAAGCTCCGCATTCTCCTCACCGGCTTCGGCCCGTTTCCCGGCGCGCCCTATAACCCGACCCAGCCGCTGGTCGCGCGGCTGGCGCGGCTGCGCCGCCCGGCCTTCGACGATGTCGACATTGCGAGCCACATCTTCCCCGTCACTTATGCTGCTGTGGATCGGCAGTTGCCGGAAGTGCTCGCGAAGCTGAGGCCTGAGGCGATGCTGATGTTCGGCCTCGCGGCGCGGACCTCGTACCTGCGCATCGAGACCCGCGCACGCAACGCCGTCACCATGCTTTGGCCCGATGCCGCCAACACCCGCTCGCGCAAGGGCGCGATTGCGGCGAACGCCGATGCGATGATGTTCGGTCCGCACACGGCAAGGCTGCTGCGCGCCGCGCGCCTCACCGGCATCGATGCGCGGCCCTCGCGCGATGCCGGCGCTTATCTCTGCAACTATCTGAGCTGGCGCGCGATCGAGAACGTGAAGGCCGGCGGGCCAGAGCTTGCGGCGTTCATCCATATTCCGCTACTCGCCCGCGGTGGCGCGTCGCGGCGCAAGGGCGCGCCGCGCATCACGCTGGAGGACCTAGTGGATGCTGGCGAGGCGATGCTGATGGAGATGGTGACGTTGGCGCGGAAGGAGCGCACTTCGTAGGGTGCCAACCCACCCTACCGCACCTTCCTTGGGTAAACATTTAACCCTACCGCGAACAATCCTCACGCCTACATCCGCCCTGCGCTACCTAATCCGCGCGGACCCGCGCCCCGCGTCCGCCGGAGGACGCGTCATATGAACCTCAACCGCCGCCATCTTATCGGAGCCTCAGTCACCGGCATCGCGGGCGCGCTCGCCATGCCTGCCGACACCGCGCGCGCGGCGCCGCTGACATCCCTGCTCGGCCGCGATGCGACCCAATATGGCGTACGGCCCGGCAGCAGCGAGGACCAGACCCGCGCGCTCCAGCGCGCCATCGACGAGGCCGCGCGAGCGCAAATGCCGCTGGCCTTGCCGCCCGGGGTCTACCGCAGCGGATTGCTGCGGCTGCCAAATGGCGCGCAACTGATCGGCGTGCGTGGTGCGACGAAACTCATCTTCACCGGCGGAGCCTCGGCGATCCAGAGCGACGGCGCCGACGCGATCGGCCTGACCGGCATCACCTTCGACGGCGGTAGGATTGCGCTGCCGGCGCGACGCGGGCTGATCCACGTCCTCGGCGGCCGCGACGTACGGATCATTGATTGCGAGATCACCGGCTCCGGCGGCAGCGGCATCTGGCTCGAGCAGGTGTCCGGCGACATCTCCGGCAATATTTTCACCAACATCGCCGCGACGGCGGCGGTCTCGTTCGATGCACGGGGCTTGAGCGTATCCCGCAACACCATCGTCGGCACCAACGACAACGGCATCGAGATCCTGCGCACCGCGATCGGCGATGACGGCACGCTGGTCGCCGACAACCGTATCGAGGATATCAAGGCCGGCCCCGGCGGCTCGGGCCAGTATGGCAATGCCATCAATGCCTTCCGCGCCGGCAACGTGATCGTGCGCGGCAATCGCATCAAAAATTGCGATTATTCGGCCGTGCGCGGCAACTCGGCCTCGAACATCCAGATCACCGGCAACAGCGTCAGCGACGTGCGCGAGGTCGCGCTCTATTCCGAGTTCGCGTTCGAAGCCGCGGTGATCGCGAACAACACGGTCGATGGCGCCGCCGTCGGCGTCTCCGTCTGCAATTTCAACGAGGGTGGCCGCATCGCGGTGGTCCAGGGCAACATCATCCGCAACCTGATCCCGAAGCGGCCGATCGGCACCGCGCCGGATGACGATGCCGGCGTCGGCATCTACATCGAGGCGGATACCTCCGTGACCGGCAACGTGATCGAGAACGCGCCGTCCTATGGCATCGTCGCCGGCTGGGGCAAATATCTGCGCGACGTCGTGATCTCCGGCAACGTGATCCGCAAGGCGCTGGCCGGCGTCGGCGTCTCCGTCGTGCCCGGCGCCGGCACCGCGCTCGTCAACAACAACATGATCTCCGAGACCCCGCGCGGCGCGGTGGTCGGGCTCGATCATGCGCGCGCTGTGACGGCCGATCTGTCGGCAGATGGGGCGCAACGCTTTGCGCAGGTGGTGATCGGCGGGAATGCGGTGCGGCGGTAAGCGAGCCAACGCCGCCAGCAGACGGGCCGTCCATCCTTCGAGGCTCTCCAAACGGCGCGTTGCGCGGCTTGGCTCATTCCTCAGGATGACGGGACGCGAAGCTTCGGTTCGAGGAAGTCACGAGGTTGAACGACACACCCAAACGTTGCTTAATGTTGACAACGAACACGCTGCCGTCATCCTAGGATGACGGAGCGAGAGGGCGCGCTCTGTCCCAGCCCCCAAAAGCCTAGAACGCGTTCCGCAGCAGCGGATACTTCGCCTCGATGCCGTCGAAGCTCAGGGTGAATTCGACGACGCGGTCGGGGGCAGCGACGATTTCGGCGGCGGGCGGCGAGAACTGCTGGAGAAGCGCGGCGAGCGGCGCGATCGGGGCTTCGGTGATTTCGGCGAGCACGTCCGGCGTGGGGTCGAGTGCCACCGGCACGGCGGTCTCGGGCGCGATGTGCACGGCCTTTGGCTGCAAGATCTTGGGCTGCACGGTCTGCGCCTGCTCCCGCGGGGCCGGGCGCGACAAGGTCGCCGGCGACCAGCCGAACGCGGAGGTCACGCTCGCGGCGGCCGTGGCGACGTCCTCGCCGGTTGCGATGGCGCGCCAGGTCTGAACGGCGCGCTTGGCTTCCTGGATGTTTTCAAGGAAGGCGAGTTCGCTGTGATAGCGGCGCCAGCGTCCGGTCTCGAACATTTCGGAGAGATGTTTCAGCCGCTGTTCGGCGAGCGCGCACCAGCGTGCGGCAATGTCGCGGCCACCAGCCACGGCGCGAACAGACTCTTGGCGATGTGTCATGAACCAGCCCGTCAGGAGAAAAATACGGACGCGGGGACGCAACACACACGAATCAATTTAGAAGCGACATGAATATTTTGTGGAAAAGTTTTGACTTGTCCAGCAACGACACGGCGTTCGTCGTCAAACTCCGTAGTCGTGCGGAGTTTTAAGGGGTTTTCGAGTCAAGCCTCGCACAAGCATAGCGCGCCTGCGACTCGCCGGCCGAGCGGTGGCAATGAGCGCAGTCGCGAGCCTTCAACCAGAAGCTGATGTCATGCGGCGCTTCAAGGAATTGGATGCCCCAAAAGAAAAAGACCCGTCCGGGGGGACAACCGGACGGGTCGAGCCATATGGGCGCTTGGGGTGGATGGGCGCTCGCGCCTAATATGACTGATGGGGAGGGATAACCGCTCCCACATAATTTGGTCGTGGCAGCGAGGCTGAACGTTCAATGCGGCGTTCGATTTTTTGACCTTCTCGGCGCGTGCATCTTTGACTCAGCCGCTATCGCGTCGCCGGCCTATCCGTCTGAGAAATCGTGGATTTATCGTCCGCGCTCGACAGCGAGGGTTGCTCTATTGCGCGGATGCCAGGCTCGTCGCGACTCTTCTGGACATCTTCACGTTTTGTTGTACCGGACGCGGCGGCAATCGGCGTCGCGCTATCGAGGGGAACAGCCATGACCGCGGCAAAAGCGTCGGCTTCACCATCGCCGAAGAGATCATCACGGCCGGGTGAGCCAAGGTCGCGCGCGGTCTTCGCAAGCGTCATGCGCAGCGCTTCCGGCTTCAGCGCGTAGTTGCGCTCCAGCAGCAGCGCCGCGACGCCGGAGACATAGGCGGCCGCGAACGAGGTGCCCGACGTTATCTGATATTTGCCGTCCGGCGCCGGCAGGAAGATGTCGACGCCGGGCGCGGCAAGCGCGATGTAGTTGCCGCGGTTGGACGCGGTGAACAGCTTGTCCTGCTGGTCGGTGGCGCTGACCGCGATCACATTGGGATTGGCGGCGGGATAGAGCGGCGGCGACTTCGCCCCCGCATTGCCGGCGGCCGCAATCAACACCAGGCCGCGCGCGGCGGTCGCCGCGATGGCGCGCTCGATCACGGCATCCTTCGGACCGGCAAAGCTCATATTGACGATCTGCGCGCCGTGCTCGGCGGCGTAGTTGAGCGAGCGCAGGATGATGTAGGAGGAGCTCTCGGCACCGCCCGTGGTGCCGCCGAAGGCGCGGATGGCGATGATGCGCGCCTCCGGCGCGCTGCCCATCAGCCGCGCATGCGCGACGATGGCGCCGGCAATGCCGGTGCCGTGGATATGCGGGCCCTCGGTGCTGCCGAGCGCGTCGAAATTGTCGGCGATGGAATTGGCCAGTTCAGGGTGCCTGCCGTCGATCCCGGAATCGATCACCGCGACCGTGACATTGGCGCCGTGCACCAGCGTGTGAGCCTGCGGCAGACGCAGCCTTGCCAGCACATATTGCGCAGGATCGCCCTCGATCGGCACGGGCGACCTCTGGTCCTGGAGCACATAGCGGAAGTTCGGCTGGAGCGAGCGCACGCTGCCGTCGGCGGCCAATTCGCGCCGCACGGTCTCGGAGGGCCGGCCATCGGTGATGCGGAACAGGCCGATCGTGGCCCCGATCAGCGGAAAATTCTCGGATGAGACGCGCGTCAGGCCGTGCCGCCGCGCCAGCTCGTCGGCGTCTGTCACCGACAGCGCGCTGTCGATCTCAGCGACGAATTCGTTGGCGAAAGTCCGCAGGTTGGCGGCAACCGGCGTGTTGTTGCGGCGGCCATTGCCGGCGCTGTTTTTACCGGACTTGCCGGAGCCGCCGCCGCCTGCATTAGGCTGCGCCAGGCATTCGCCGTCGGCGTCACGGTAGGGCGCGGTGCAGGCCGGATAGAGGTTCGGCGAGTAGCGCGCATAGGGCAGTACCGGCGTCGGCGTCATCCGCCCCGAGATCCGCGCGGTCGTGATCGTGCGCGGCCCGCGGTCGACGCTCACGACCCTCGCGGCCACACCCGGGCTGACGCGCGCGGCAACGCTCGGAGAGATGGTCGGCATGCGCGATGGGACGCTGATCGTGGGCGTGCGCATGATCGCCTGCGCATGCGCGACCTCGACGCCGAGACAGGCGGCGAGCAGGAGCGCGGCTCCGACCGACGAAGCGTAGACCCCGGCTCTTGCTCCACTCTCGGACTTGCGTGTCATCGGTCGAGAGGCGCCTTACGGCGCCGCGACAGCGAGGTTGACGAACTTTTCGCGCTGCATCTTGCCGAGCAGCGAGGCGAGCTCGTCCTGGCTCATCGCCTTGTCAAACTGGAGGCGGAACATGCCGCCCTTGGCACCGTCGATGATCGAGGCCTGGTAGCTGTCGAGCAGCGAGGTGATGTCGGCCACCCGCGCCTCGGGCGTAAAGCGCACCAGCGCGCGCGCCGGCGCGCCGGCAGCTCCGAGTTCGCGCGTGATCGGGGCGCTGGTCGAGAGCGAGGCGGTCTGGAAGGTTGCGGTCTGCTTCTTCATCAGCACGGCGCCGATGACACCGGCCTGGAGCAGCAGCGCGATGGCGCCGAGGCTCGCCGACCAGGCCAGCGCGCGCGGCGACAGGCTCGCGAAGAACGTCGAGATGCGCGCCGACAGCGGCAGCGCGCTGGTTGCCCGCGCAGGCTCGGCGTCGATCGCGGCGAACAGCTTTTGCATCGCGCGCACAGACGGAGCACCGAGGCTCTCGTTCAGATGGATGGTCTCTTCGTACTCGCCGCGGATCGCGGCATATTGCCTGGCGAGCTCCGGATCACGGGCCAGCGCCTCCTCGACGCGGCGGGCATCGCGCGCGTTCAGCGTGCCCGCGGCGTGCCACGGCAGCAGCATCTCGATTTCACTGGGCTCTTGCTCCAGTATCTTCTTGCTCAACGCCATCATGGCCAGCCTCGCTCAACGCCGGCTGCCTTCAGCAGTTCGGCCAGTTTCTTGCGCGCATAGAACAGGCGCGTCTTCACAGTGTTCTCCGGTATCCCGACGATTTCGGCCACTTCTTCCACGGACTTCTCGTGGTAGTAGACGAGATCGACGATTTCCCGATGGTCCGGCGAGAGGCCCGTCAGACACTCCCGCAACGCTTCACTGGTATCCTTCTTCTGCACCACCGTTTCCGGATCGTCGGACGTATCCTCGATCGCGTTGGCGGCTTCTTCGTCCAACGCAAAGTCCTTCCTGCGCCGAAGCGCAGACAGGGCCTTGAATCGGGTGATTGCCAGCAGCCAGGTGGAAACGGCGGATCGGCCCTCGAACTTGCCGGCCTGACGCCAGACGTCGAGAAACACCTCACTGATGAGATCTTCTGCCGCCTGCTCGTCCCGAACGAGCCTGAGGCCGAACCGATACACCCTGACATGGTGCCGCCCGTACAGCACCTGCATGGCAAGCCGGTCGCCTTGAGCGATCCGGGCGATCAGGACCTCGTCCGAAGCCGCCTGTGTCACGCTCAAAGGCCGTCTCGCAAGGTTGGTCGGGCCGAAACGGCCGACGGTTCGACGGGAGGCGCAAGAATCTTCAACCTACCGCATTCATGCGGGGACCTGTGTGATCTACCCCACATCGGTACACTTTCCTGAAGCCATCCAGGATGCCGGAATAGCTCTTATCCATATTGGTAACATAATACCGAAATACTTTCCCGCGGAAGACCCCGCAAGTTCCTGCGAGCTTACCAAGCCTCGGTCCATACCACAGCCTTGTGCAACGCATCCTGAAAGGCCCTGCGGCCCGATCGCCGACGATCCCTAATCGCTCGCTAATTTCCGTGTCGGATCAAGGCCATTTGCCGGTGCAGCAAGCCCGGATTCGCCGGCCGAGGATACCAAACCTAAAGGCTTGCGACGTAGATTTTTGGACCGACATCCACCAATGGCGAGACCATGAGCACGGCCGCGACGTCCCTCCCGGACCGGAATGCCGCAGAAGTCGCGGATCTCGCGTTGACCTCCGACGCGACGATGCCGGAGATGCGCGCGCGCCGTATGCGGCAACGCCGCCAGATGTATGCCGGCCAGGTCGTGAGCTACTCGCTCGGCGCGTCGGTTCTGCTGCTGTACGCCCATGACGGCACGATTGCGATGGCAGTTCCCGCGCTGTTCTGGTTCGGCGGCCTCCTGATCATCGGCGCGTTCACAGTGCTGTCGGAAGCCGGCGTCGGCGACCGCCACAGCGATCACTATCTCACCGTGTTCCAGATCTCGGCGCATATGGCGCTGCAGTTCGTCTTCCTGATCTCGGCGCCGACCATCGGGATCGCCTTCATCGCCGTACTGTTCCTGATCTTTGCGTTCGGCACGCTACGCATGACCTCGAGCCAGGCGATGGTCACCTGGGGCCTCGCAACCTGCGGGCTCGCATTCGTCTTCCTGGTCTCGGACCTGCCGGTCGGACTTCCGGTCACGACCCGGCTCGAGCGAACCGCCGCGATGCTGTGCTTCGTGCTGGTGATCGGCCAGTGCGCCTTTCTCGGCCTGTTCGGCGCCACCCTACGCAAGGTGCTATATCGCCGCAGCATCGAACTGAAGGATGCCTACCGGCGCATCGAGGAGCTCGCCGAGCTCGACGAACTCACCGGCTCCTACAACCGCCGCTGCATCATGCGGAACCTCGACACCGAGATCGAACAGTCGCGGCAGACGGCCACGCCTTGCGCGATCGCGCTGATCGATCTCGACTGGTTCAAGCGCATCAACGACGCCCACGGTCACCCGGTCGGCGACGAGGTGCTGCGCACCTTCGCGATCACGATTTTCGCCAACATCCGCCCGGCTGATCGTTTTGGCCGCTACGGCGGCGAGGAATTTTTACTGCTGCTGCCGGGAACGCAAGGCGACGCCGCCGCCCGCATGCTCGATCGGCTGCGCGGCATAGTCGCCGATCTCGACTGGAGCGCATTCTCCCCCGGCATGCGCGTGACGATTTCTGCGGGCGTCGTGACGCTGCGCGACAACGATACTGCCGACACGTTTCTCGCGCGCGCCGACAGCGCGCTCTATTCCGCCAAGGCGCAAGGGCGCAACCGCATTGCAACGAGCTGACCGATCCATTTTCTTCCGGCCGCGCAGAAGCCGCCGCCGCACCGAACGCTCCAGGACAGGGCTATGAGATCCAAATCCGCCAAGCCATCCGAAAACCTGCTCGACGAATTGCAGGCGGCGCTCTCGCACGGCACCGTTGCGCGCCGGGTCGAGACGCTGCGCCGCGTCACCGATCTCTTCGTCTACAATTCGGTGGACTATTCCGACGACCATATGCGGCTGTTCGACGACGTGTTCCAGTGCCTGATCGGGCAGATCGAGACGTCGGCCAGGGCGTTGCTCGCCGACCGGCTGGCGCCGATCGCAGCCGCGCCTCCCGGGATCATCCGCACGCTCGCGCTCGACGAGATCATCGAGGTCGCCGGCCCCGTGCTGTCGAAGTCGGAACGGCTGGACGAGGCGACCCTGATCGAGATCGCGCACAGCAGAGGCCAGGCGCATCTCAAGGCCATCTCGCTGCGGCGGGTGCTCTCCGAGGCACTGACCGACGTGCTGGTGACGCGCGGCAACGAAGACGTGGTGCAATCGACTGTCACGAACCCGGGCGCGCAGCTCTCCGAGGGGAGTTTCACCGATCTCGTCACGCGCGCCGAACGCGACGACGACCTCGCCACCTGCATCGGCCTGCGGCCCGACCTGCCGCGCCATCACTACCTGAGGCTTGTTGCAAAGGCATCGCTCAGTGTGCGCAAAAAGCTCGAAGCCGCCAATCCGGGGCTGGCCGACGAAGTGTCGAGCGTGGTCCAGGAAGCCGCCCAGCGGGTCCGCGCAGCCGCCATGACCAGGCAGACCGAGATGGCGCGGGCGCTGGTGAAGTCGCTGCACGACGACGGCCGGCTCAACGAATTCCAGGTCACGACTTTCGCCGAGCAGGGCAAGTTCGACGAGACCAACGCAGGGCTCGCCGCGCTCGCCGGCGTCTCGGTCGAGACCGCCGAGAACATGATGATCGAGAGCTGCACCGAGGGCGTGATGATCCTCGCCAAGGTCGCGGGCATGTCGTGGCCAAGCGTTCGCGCCATCATCGCCATGCGCGAAAAACTATCCGGCGGCTCGCAGACGGACATGCTGACGCTGCGCGATGCCTACGAGGCGCTGCGCGGCTCGACCGCGCAGCAGGTGCTCCGCTTCCATCGCATGCAGCAGAGCGCGACGCCGGCGGCCTAAGGAGCGGCTGCCGTCAACGTCAGGCTTCGGGCATGCGATGCAGCAGCTTGTCGAGCGTGATCGGGTAATCTCGTACCCGTATGCCGGTTGCGTTGTAGATGGCGTTGGCCAACGCCGCGGCGACTCCGCACAGCCCGAGCTCACCGATCCCCTTGGCCTTCATCGGCGAGGACATCGGGTCCGTTTCGTCCAGGAAGATGGTCTCTTGGTGCGGAATGTCGGCATGAACCGGAACTTCGTAGCCGGCGAGATCATGATTGACGAAGAAGCCGGTGCGCTTGTCCACCGCCAGCTCTTCCATGAGCGCCGCGCCGACACCCATTGTCATTGCGCCGATCACCTGGCTGCGCGCAGTCTTCGGGTTGAGGACACGACCTGCGGCACAGACGGCGAGCATGCGGCGGACCCGGATCTCCGCCGTCGCTGCGTCGACGCCGAGCTCGACGAAATGTGCGCCGAACGTCGATTGCTGATGGGTTTTGGCGAGATCGCCGTACTCGATCGAATCCTCCGCCGTGAGTTCGCTGTCCGACGCCGCCTGTCCCAACGGAACGCTTCGGTTGCCCGAGGACACCTGTCCATCCGAGAAAGCCACGTCAGCGGAGTTGAAGCCGAGCTTTTGCGCCACCGCCTGACGCAGCTTGACGCAGGCGGCATAGACGCCCGAGGTCGAATTGTTTGCACCGAACTGCCCGCCGGAGCCTGAGGATACCGGGAAACTGGAGTCGCCGAGACGTACGACGACCCTCTCAAGCGGCACCCCCATCATCTCCGCTGCGGTCTGGGCGATGATCGTGTAGCTGCCGGTTCCGATGTCGGTCATATCGGTTTCGACGGTCACGACCCCACGTCTGTCGAGACGGACGCGCGCCCCCGACTTCATCAAGAGGTTGTTGCGGAACGCGGCGGCCATGCCGATGCCCACCAGCCAGCGGCCGTCTCGCCGCTTGCCGGGCTCGGCATTTCGCGCGCTCCAGCCGAAGCGTTCCGCGCCGAGCTTCATGCACGCGACAAGCTGACGCTGCGAGAAAGGACGGTTCGGATGTTCGGGATCGACCTGGGTGTCGTTGCGCGCGCGGAATTCGATGGGATCGAGATTCAACCGCTCCGCCAGTTCGTCCATGGCGATCTCCAGCGCCATCATGCCAGGCGCCTCGCCGGGCGCACGCATGGCGTTGCCCTCGGGGAGATCCAGCATGGCCAGGCGCAGCGCCGTCATCCGGTTCTCGCCGGCATAGAGCAGACGGGTTTGCTGCACCGCCGTCTCCGGCCTGCCTTCCGGCAAATTGCCCGACCAGCTCTCGTGTCCGATTGCGGTGATATTGCCGTCCCGGGTCGCGCCGATACGAATTCGCTGGATCGTCGCGGGGCGATGCGTCGTGTTGTTGAACATCAGGGGTCGCTGCATTGCGACCTTGACCGGGCGGTTGGCAGCACGGGCACCTAACGCTGCGAGGATCGCGTCTGAACGGAGAAACAGTTTTCCGCCAAACCCCCCTCCGATGAAGGGCGAAATGAGGCGAACGTTTTCTTTCGGCAAACCGAGCGTCTTGGCGACGTCGCCGGTGGTCCAGGCGATCATCTGGTTGGAGGTCCAGAGCGTTAGCTTGTCTCCATCCCATGCCGCCATCGATGCGTGCGGCTCCATCATCGCATGGGCTTGATCCGGCGTGGTGTAGGTCGCATCGAGTTGCATCGGCGCGGCCGCGAATGCGCCGGAAAAGTCACCAACACTTGTGTCCGGCTGGCTGTCGCCACGGCCGGCAGGCCTGGCAGCGCTGTCGCGTCCGGCCAACAGGTCGAACGAACCCTTCGCCGCGGTGTAATCGACCTTGACGAGCTGCGCCGCGGCGCGGGCCCGTTCAAAGGTTTCGGCAACGACGACCGCGACGGCCTGGTGATAATGGTCGATGTCGGGGCCGCCGAGCAGCTTCGCCGTGTTGTAGGTGCCCTTGCCGAGCTTGCCGGCATTTTCTGCGGTCACGATTGAGACGACGCCCGGCGAGGCCTTGGCGCGGGACAGATCGATCGATGCGATCCGGCCCTTGGCGATGGCAGAACCTACAATGTAGCCGTAGGCAGGGCGCGAGGCGACGTCGTGCCACTCATAGGCGTAGGTTGCCCTCCCCGTCGTCTTGAGAGGACCGTCGATCCGGCTCGTCGCATGTCCGATGATCTTGAGCTGGTCGATCGGATTCGTGGTCGCAGGCGTATCGAACTTCATGGCTCAACCCTTCGCTTCGGTGAGCACGGCGGCGAGCGTGCGCTCGACCAACGCCAGCTTGAATGCGTTGTCCCGGGTCGGCTTGGCACCATCGAACAGACGTGCGGCGACGGACTTGGCGCCGCGTGGCATCTCGGCTTCCGCCGCCTCGACCCGCCATGGCTTGTGAGCGATTCCTCCGACGGCCACCCGTCCTGTTCCGTCGCGCTGGATGATCGCCCCGATCGAAATCAACGCGAACGCATAGGAGGCGCGATCACGGACCTTCCGGTAAATGTGCGTTCCGCCAATGGGCTTCGGAAGCGTCACGGACGTGATCAACTCGCCGGCCGCAAGCGTCGTCTCGATGTGCGGCGTGTCTCCCGGCAGACGGTGGAGATCGGCGATCGGGATATTTCGTGTGGAGCCGTCCGGACGAACCGTCTGGACGGTCGCGTCGAGGGCGCGCATGGCGATCGCCATATCGCTCGGGTGCGTCGCGATGCAGGCGTCGCTGGAGCCGATCACCGCATGCTGGCGGGTCACGCCGCCGATGGCGGCGCAGCCGCTGCCGGGGGTGCGCTTGTTGCACGGCTGGTTGGTGTCATAGAAATACGGGCAGCGCGTCCTTTGCAGCAGATTGCCGGCCGTGGTCGCCTTGTTGCGCAGTTGGCCGGACGCGCCGGCAAGCAGCGCCCGCGACAGCAGGCTATAATCACGCCGGACCCGCTCATCGGCAGCCAAGGTCGTATTGCGCACCAGTGCGCCGATCCGCAAGCCACCCTCGGGCGTCGGTTCGATCTTGTCGAAAGCGAGGCCGTTGACGTCGATCAGATGAGCCGGCGTCTCGATTTCAAGCTTCATCAGGTCAAGCAGATTGGTGCCGCCGGCAATGAATTTCGCGTTGCCGGTCCTGACGGCAGCTGATGCCGCCGCTGCGGGCGAATGCGCCTTTTCATAGGTAAAGGACTTCATGCGGGCCTCCCGGCAACTTCGGTGATCGCCTCAGCGATGTTGGAATAAGCGCCGCAACGGCAGATGTTGCCGCTCATGCGCTCGCGCAGTTCGGCATTCGTCAATTGCGGGGCCGCATTCAGGTCGCCGGTGACGTGACTTGGAATTCCGGCCTTGATCTCTTCGAGCACGGCAACGGCCGAGCAGATCTGTCCCGGCGTGCAATAGCCGCACTGAAAGCCATCGTGCTTGACGAAGGCGGTCTGCATTGGATGCATGTGCTCCGGCGTACCGAGCCCCTCGATCGTCGTCACGTTGTCGCCCTCATGCATGATCGCGAGCGTCAGACATGAGTTGATGCGCTGCCCGCCGACGATCACGGTGCAGGCACCGCATTGACCGTGGTCGCAGCCCTTCTTGGTGCCGGTGAGACGGAGATGTTCGCGCAGCGCGTCGAGGAGAGTCGTCCGGGTGTCCAGCTTCAGAGCGCGGACCTCGCCGTTGACGTTGAAGGACACCGTCGCCATCGCGGGTGTTTCCGCCGCGGTCGCAGCGGTCAGAGGCTCCACGGCAGAATTCTGGGCCTCGGCGACCCCGGACGTTGCGCCGATCACGACGGACGTCGCGGTTCCGAGCAGAAGGTTCCGCCGCGACATTTCGAACGCGCTGGGTTTTCGCATGGTTGGGCATATCCCTCGCTACAGCAGCGTCAACGACGCTCTGGCTAGAAGTCTTCCAACCGAGGTTAGTTTCCAGGCGTGAGCTGGATTAGCCCTTCACAATGGCATGAACCTATGTCCGCCATTCATGAATGGAGCTGCATCGGCGTGCATGTGGAGGACCGACGTCGCGGATCCGGACGTTGCGCCAAATTGCGGAGTGCACCGGCACGGAGACGCTTTATAGGCACATGCCTCAACGGGCGGCAGGCTCAGTAGCGCAGCACTTTCGACCCCACCAGCGCGCCGATCGCGGTCACCAGCGCGGTCGCGAGCGTGTACCAGGTCGCGACGAACAGCGGCGAGTCGTCGGTGCAGTGCGAGGCGTAGAGCGTCGCGGCGAGCCCGGCCGACACCAGACCTGCAAGCGCGCCTGCGAGCGCGGGGCGCGACGGCGCGCCGTGGCGCAGACCAAACAGCGCGCCCGCAAGCAGCGGCAGCGACATCGCCGGGATCGCAAACAGGCACACCCTGGAGTTCTTGCCGACCATCCGCATCGTCATCGGCATCGCCGGCGCCATCATCATCTCGCCACCGATCGCAACCGCGAGCAGCCCCATGGGGAGCAGCAGCAACCAACCCCAGCCGCGCAAAAGGGCTTCGGGCCGCGACAGATGCAGGCTGACGATGATCGCGGGGATCGCAAGCGACAGCGTGACCGCGAACTTCATGTCGAAGAACGGGTTGTGCATCGCTGTCATCACGTCGTGACGCACGCCCAGGAACGTCGCGAAGATCAGGATCGACAAGGGTGCGGCGACCAGCAGCGCCATGGTCAGCACGGCGCCGACCCGCGGGGCGCGGTGAGCACCGTCTGCCGCGAGCGTGCGAATGAGTTGATCGGTATCCATGACTAGTGATCCCGCAGTTTGGCGGTGAGAGCCGAAAGTCCGCGATGCAGCGCGACCCGCACCGCGCCTTCACTCATCGAAAATTTTGTCGCCGTGTCCTTGATCGAGGCGCTATCGACCGCGATCGACTGCAACACGTCGCGCTGGCGCTGAGGCAGCGTGTTGAGGTGTCCTGCCACCTCGCCCGCCGAGGCCGTCTCCTGCGGCGCCTCGCCCGGCAGGGTCTCGGCGAAATCGTCGATGTTGACGAAGATTCGCCTGCCCCGCCGCCGCAGCGCATCGATCAGCTTGTTGCGGGCGATCGCAAACAGCCAGGGCGCGAAGGGCGCTTCGCTGTCCCAGGTGTGCCGCTTCAGATGCACCGCCAACAGAATCTCCTGCACGATATCCTCGGCCTGATCGGGAGGCTGGCCGGCCCGCGCCAGGCCGCGCCTCGCGGCAGCGCGCAGCACAGGTGTGACAGCCTTCAACAGGCGATGATACGCCGCATCATCCCCTGACATGGCCGACCGCATCAGGCCGGTCCACTCGTCCTCACGTCCGCGCACGCGCGCTCCTACACGGCAATTCGGCCGCTCTTTCAATTTGTTACGCCGCCACTCCGGAGATCACGAAGTCGTGATGATGGCGCGACCCGAACGATCCGATCCGGCCGTAAAGCCCGGGAGGCTCATAACACCGATCGGTTCGACTCGCATCCGGTGGCTGGGAGCACCTCTGGTTTGCCCCGTTTTTGCCCGGTCTGGCCCGAAGATTCCCATTTTTTGCCCCGCTGTCGTCATGCACCGGGGTCTCTGTTCGCTCCAGGGATGGCGCAATCGGGGAGATCGTCAACATGTTGAAAGCCAGCAGGCGTGCGGCATTGCTTCTTCTGGCCGCAGTATTCGTGCTGTTAGGGGGCGCTGCACAGGCGGCGCCAAGCTCGACCGCAAGCTCCAAAACGGACGGCGCGAGCAATCAGCCAGAATCGGTCAAATCCGGCAAACAGCGTCGCCAAGATTCTCATCGCCGCACCAGTAGCAAGACGGCGCAGAAATCCGACGACAAGGCCGATAAGAAGGACGCCCCGGCAAAGACCGACGAGGCAAAGACCAATAATGACGTGCCGGCCTCGAACCAGATGCCGCCGGAAGTCGCCAACGCCAATGCGCAGCTCGCCGCCGACACGCCGACCGCGGCGGCAGCTTCCGCGATGAGCAGCCGCGCCAGCGACAATGTACAGGCAGCGGCCGATAATACCGCCGCCCCCGGCGCCGAGAACCAGGTGGTGGCGCCCGACCAGCTCAACGATATCGACCGCGCCCTGCAACAGGACAACCCGCCGGCGCAGAAGGCGGTCATTGCCGCAACCGACGCGCAGCCGCGGCCGGCGCCGGTGATGGCGAGCAGCCAGAACTCGGCCTGGGACCAGAGCTCCCTGATCGGCAAGATCTTCATCGGCGTCGGCACGCTGCTGACGCTGGCGTCCGCCGCGCGCATGTTCATGGCCTGACGGCGAGTTCCGCAGGGCGCGCGGCTCGCGCGTCCAGCGGGGCGTTTGGCCCTCTTGAAGCCCACCGCGCCAGCGGGCAGATTGCTCGCTCAATCAGGATGCGTGGGTGAAACATGAGCACGTTCGAACACATCATCGTCGAGAGCAAAGGCGCGGTCGGCATCGTCAAGCTGAACCGGCCGAAGATGCTCAATGCGCTCTCTTTCGGCGTCTTTCGCGAGATCGCGGCCGCCGTCGACGATCTCGAGGCCGATGACGCCATCGGCTGCATCGTGGTGACCGGCAGCGAGAAGGCCTTTGCCGCCGGGGCCGACATCAAGGAGATGCAGCCGAAGGGCTTCATCGACATGTTCTCCGAGGATTTTGCCGCGATCGGCGGCGACCGTGTCGCGCGCTGCCGCAAGCCGACCATCGCCGCGGTCGCGGGCTATGCGCTCGGCGGCGGCTGCGAGCTCGCGATGATGTGCGATTTCATCATCGCCGCGGACACCGCCAAATTCGGCCAGCCCGAGATCACGCTCGGCACCATCCCGGGCATCGGCGGCACCCAGCGCCTGACGCGCGCGATCGGCAAGTCCAAAGCGATGGACCTTTGCCTCACCGGCCGCATGATGGACGCGGCCGAAGCCGAGCGAAGCGGCCTGGTCAGCCGCATCGTGCCCGCTGACAAGCTGATGGACGAGGTGATGGCGGCGGCCGAGACGATCGCGGCGATGTCGCGGCCCGCGGTAGCCATGGCCAAGGAAGCGGTGAACCGCGCCTTCGAGACCACGCTTGCCGAGGGCATGAGCGTCGAGCGCAACCTATTCCACTCGACCTTCGCGCTCGAAGACCGCTCCGAAGGCATGGCGGCGTTCATCGAGAAGCGCAAGCCGGTGAACAAGAACCGGTAAGCGGCTACGCCGCGTGGCTCTGCGCGAGGGCCGCGCTGACGAGCGCACGATAGCCGCGCTCCGGCCAAGTCTTCGGGCTATAGGTCTTGGGGCGATCGAGGCCGAGGCGTGCGAGACATGCCTCGTCGGCCTCGTCGGGGGTTCGTATCAGCCCCTGCCACAGCAGGCTCGCAAGCGTCCGCAGCGAGCGCTGCGCGCCTTGCAGGATCTGCAACGCAGGAATGAGGCGCTGTTCCACATCGGTGAAGTCGGAGCCGAACGGAAACGGCGGCAGCAGTCCCGCATCGCGCGCGGGCTTGATCGCATTCGCAATCCGCTCGGGATGGTTTTCGCGATGGGCCGCCGGTATCTCATAGCCGCGCGGCAATTTGCCGGCATCCTTGGCAACCCGCGCCAGCTCGTCCTGGAAGCGCGAGTCGGCGATCGCGAGCATCGCCGCGATCACGTTGGCATCCGACTTTCCCCTGAGATCGGCGACGCCGTACTCGGTGACAAAGACATCGCGCAGATGCCGCGGGATGGTCTCGTGCCCGTAGCGCCAGAGAATGTTGGATTTGAGCGCACGGCCGGCTTGCCGCGTCGCCTCGAGCGCCAGGACCGACCGCGCGCCCTCCAACGCAAAAGCCTGTGCCACAAAATTGTACTGTCCGCCGACGCCGCTCACCACCTGCCCGTCGTCGAGGCCGTCGGAGACGGCCGCGCCTAGAAGCGTCGCCATCATCGTGTTGTTGATGAAGCGCGCATCGATGCGGGCGCGGCGCTTCTGCTCCTCCTCGCCATAAAGCTCATTGGTGAACGACACCGGCATCATCTGGATGCGCGCGATTTGGTCCGGCGGCATCTCGCGCAGCGCGCGATAGAAAGCTTTTGGACCGAGGAAGAAGGCGCCGTGCAGCACCACGCCGTCGACGGCGCGCTTGAGAATCCCGGCATCGATCAGACCGACGAAGGCTTCGGTCAGCATTTCGCTGACGCCATAGAGGCCCGTATCGAAGGCGTCGGATTCCTGCGCAACAGCCGGTCGCGCAGGTGACAGCCGAGTTACGAGATCATGAAAAGCTCCGCTGTCGCGATGGCGCAGGATCAGGCCCTGCGCCAGCGCATCGCCGACCTGCCCGATACCGATTTGAAGGGTGCCACCATCGCGTACCAGCGATGCCGCATTCAGCCCGATCGCGTATTTAGCGTCGGAGATCGGCTCCGACGGCGGCGCAAAGAGGGGGAAGTCGGTCGCAGGACTCTCCAGCACGGCGCTGAACTCATCAGCGGGAAGGTCGCCCGCGCCCGGCATGAACGGCAGTTCGGAATTCACCTGCCCGATCAGCTTGAATGACGCACGTCCGGCGCGGCGCTCACGCAGCACATCCAGCGTCGTGTCGGTATTGCAGGACAGGCTGTAGCGCGGCACACCGTCGACGATGCGCTTGGCCACCAGTTGCGTCACCACGTTGAGCCCGCGCGCCAGCAGATTGCTCGCGGCGTGCGTGTAGTTGGCAGAGACGTAGTTCTGCTGCGCGGCCGGCACGTGCAGCCAGCGGCCCGCAAGGAAGAAGAATTCGACGACATTGATGTTGGGCGGCAGCCGGCCCTCGCGCAGCGCGTCGGCATAGGCAAGATCGGGATAGCCGCCGAACAGCCGGTCGATCACAGGCGCGATGAACCGATGCTCGATCTGCCCCTTCGGTCTCGGCTTTTCCAACGTCAGGGCCGACAGCAGTGTCAGCTTGATGTCAGGATCGGCACAGGCCCGCGCATAGAGGGCGTTGACCACGTGATTGGCCTTGCCGAGGCCGAGTGGCAGACCAACCACCAAATCGGTCCCGACATCGCGAATGATCACCTCCGCGAGCACATCGGGGTCGGAGAGGAATTTCGCCATCATCCGTGGGATCCGGACCGCATTACAGGCACCTGACGGATTGGAATCCGCCAAGGGTCCCTAAGGATCCCTATAGCGCATCCAGGATGGGATTGGTGTGTGACGCACCTGCAACAAGCACGGATTTCATGGGGGTTATCCCCGCGGCAGTTTGCCTGCGGGACCGGCGCTGGTTAAACAGTTAAGAGGGCGGCCGTCGGTGGGGGCGGACAGCCGGGATTTTGCGGGATTACATGATTGGGCGTGCCGCCAGAGCTGGTCGCGTGATGACGCGGCATCGATCGGGCGTAGGTCCTGTGTTCGCGACATGGACCGCGCTGGCGCTCTCTTGCGCCCTGCCCGCGGCTGCATGGGCGGAAGCCCTGCCCGAGGCGCTGGCCAAGGCCTACCAGACCAATCCGCAGCTCAATGCGGAACGTGCGCGGCAGCGCGCCACCGACGAGAGCGTGCCGCAGGCGCTTGCCGGCTACCGGCCGCAGATCGTGGCGAGCCTGAGCGCCGGCCTGCAATCGGTGCGCAATCTGCTGCCCGACAACACCATCCAGACCGCGAATCTGAAACCGTGGATCATCGGCGTCACCGTGACACAGACCCTGTTCAACGGCTTCCGCACCGCCAACAGCGTACGGATGGCGGAACTCCAGGTGCAGTCGGGCCGCGAGGCGCTGCGCAATGTCGGCCAAGGCGTGCTGCTTGACGCGGTCACCGCCTACACCAACGTGCTGGCCAACCAATCGCTGGTCGAGGCCCAGCGCTCCAACGTCGCGTTCCTGCGCGAGACGCTCGCCGTCACCCAGCGCCGCCTCAACGCCGGCGATGTCACGCCGACCGACAGCGCACAGGCCGAGGCACGGCTCAACCGTGGGCTCGCCGATCTCAACGCCGCAGAAGTCGCGCTGGCGGTGAGCCAGGCGACCTACGCGCAGGTGATCGGCAATGCGCCGTCGCAGCTTCGAGCCGCCGAGGTCGTCGATCGCTATCTGCCGAGGAGCCGCGAGGACGCGATGACGATGGCAATCCGCGAGCATCCAGCGGTGATGGCCGCGGGCTTCGACGTCGATGTCGCCTCCACCAACATCCGCGTCGCCGAAGGCACGCTGCTGCCGAGCGCGAGCATTCAGGGCAGCGCCAGCCGCAGCCGCAACAACGACCCGACGCTCGGCACCTTCGCCGAAGATCAGGCCTCGATCGTCGCCAACGTTACCGCGCCGATCTATGATGGCGGCCAGGCCGCTGCGCAAACACGGCAGGCCAAGGAAATCACGGCGCAGAGCCGGCTCGTGCTCGATCAGGTGCGCAACCGGGCGCGCACGGCAGCGGTCAGCGCCTGGGTGACCAATGAGGGCGCCAGGATTGCTGTCTCGGCCTCGGAGTCCGAAGTGAAGGCGGCGACCGTCGCGCTCCAGGGCGTGCAGCGCGAGGCGGCGGGCGGACAGCGTACGACGGTCGACGTGCTGAACTCGCAGGCAGACCTGATCCAGGCCAAGGCCCGCCTGATCGGCGCGAACCGCGACCGCGTGATCGCGTCCTACACGCTGCTCAGCGCCATCGGACACCTCGACGTCAAGACGCTGAGCCTGAACACGCCGGACTATTTGCCCGAGGTTCACTACCAGCAAGTCCGCGACGCCTGGCACGGCCTGCGCACGCCGTCGGGGCAGTGATCGCTCCCGATATTCAAGCGCTCCGGCTTCCCTTGACTGCTGATCGCCTCGCGATCAGCAGTGTGATTGACGTTCTGTCGCCCATGGACTACAGTTACTCCTCATGATCGAGGTGAGGCAAACCGAGCATTTTTCGGAGTGGCTGAACCGCCTGAAGGACGCCAACGCAGCCGCACGCATCACGGTCCGCATTCGCCGCATGGCGATGGGCAATGCCGGCGACAGCAAGAGCGTCGGCCGCAATGTCCGAGAAATGCGCGTCGATTATGGGCCGGGCTACCGGATCTACTATGTGCGGCGTGGAGCCCGGATCGTGATCCTGTTGTGTGGCGGCGACAAGCGCACACAACAGCAAGACATCGAGCAAGCCCAGAAGCTGGCGGAGACAGTGTGATGCCAAGAGTGGCGAAGACAGCGGCCAAAACGGTATCCAAGACGACGCGATTTGATGCCGCCGACTATCTCAACACCGAAGAGCGTCAAGCCGCCTATATAGCGGCCGCACTGGAGACCGGCGATGCAGATTTCGTGCGTGACGCGCTCGGTCTCGTCGCGCGTGCACGCGGCATGAGCGGGATCGCGAAGAAGGCCGGCTTGAACCGCGAAAGTCTGTACAAGGCGCTCGGAGAGACCGGAAATCCGGAGTTTGGTACGGTGATGCGTATCGTTGGAGCGCTCGGCCTGACACTTTCAGCGCAGCCTGCGGCGAGCGGGCGGACGTCAAAGCGGCGTCGAGTTGCGTGAGCAGGCCCCCCCCGCAGACCTCGGCGCATGAACCGTTAACCGCGGCCTCGCATTTTACGATGGCCGCTCGCTCTACCTTGGCTAGAGTAGCAGTCGATTCTCATCATCGATTTTGCCCGAGGGCCATTTGACATCCAAAATTCTTCGCGGCGCAGCCAAGTTGTGCCTTGTGGTTTTGTTGCTGGTCGTCGCCGCAATTGCGGCATTTCGGGTTGCTGCGGCCGTTCGCGAGACGGCAAGCCGCGACGCTCTCGCACCGTCGACGGGGCACTGGATTGCAACGCGCTCCGGCGACGTGTTCGTGCAGGAGAAGGGACCCGCGACAGGCACTCCCGTCGTGCTGTTCCACGGCACCGCGACCTGGAGCGAGTTGTGGAGGGCGACCACCGATGCGCTCGCAGGCGCCGGCTATCACGTCATCGCACTCGATCTGCCGCCGTTCGGCTTCTCGGATCGGCCGGGCAGCTACAGGCGACAGGACCAGGCCGAACGCGTCAACGACGTGCTGGTCCGGCTCAACGCGTCGCCGGCCGTCATCGTCGGCCATTCCTTCGGCGCAGGAGCTGCAACCGAGCTTGTGCTGCGCTTCCCGGACCGAGCCCGCGCCCTCGTGCTGGTCGATGCCGCGCTGGGGTTGACGGCCACGCCGTCGGATGCGCCGGCGCTGCTGCATCCGAAATGGCTGCGCGAAGTGCTGGTGTCGCTCACCGTCACCAATCCGCTGGCGACGAAGATGCTGCTGACGTCGCTGATCGCGAAGAAAGAGCGCGCACTGCCCGAATATGTCGAGATCCTCCAGCGCCCCCTCTCCCGGCAGAACAGCACGTCCGACATCGCCGACTGGCTGTATTATTTCGCGGGCTCGGATCGCGCCGCCCAAAGCGCGGACCGCAGCGCCTATGCACGCCTGAAACGACCCGTCGCCATCCTCTGGGGCGAGCTGGATACGGTGACGCCGCTCGAACAGGCGCGCGATTTGAACGTCTTGCTGCCACAGGCGCACTTAACCCTGCTACCCGGGCTCGGCCACATTCCGCAGATCGAGGATCCCAAAACCTTCAACGACGCCCTGCTCAAGACGCTTGCAACATTCTAATCTCGGCAAGATTCGAGACTCCACCGGAGAGACCATGGACATCATCAGATTTTGCGCCCTTGGCTATGCTGCGCTGCTCGGATTCGTGATCCTGACCGGTTACATCCCCGCCTTCATCGACCAGAACGACATGATCTTCGGCCTGTTCCGCCGCACTTGGTATGCCGACGGACTGCATCTGGTCTCCGCGCTGTGGGCGCTGACCGCCGCGCTGACCTCACGTCGCGCCTCCGAACTGTTCTTTCAGCTCTTCGGCGTGTTCTATTTCGCCGATGGCGTGCTCGGCCTCCTCACCGGAAGTGGCTATCTCGATTTCGGCATCCTCATCAACGGCGTGCTGAACCTGCCGCTCGCGACGCGCATCTTCGCCAATGCGCCGCATCTGGGCTTGGGCGGCGTCGCCATCCTGATCGGCCACCTGCTTGCGCCACTCACGCGCCCGGCCCATGCTTAAGCGCCTGCGCCGCATCGTCCTCGCGCTAATCGCACTGATCGCTGTCGCGATCCTGGCACCGATCGCCTATATCGAAGGGACCTGCCAGCCCGCCTCGCAAGCGGAATCATCCGCAACGGCGGCCGTTGAGCTGCCGCCAATCACGGAGAACGGTTATCGCCGGCGCCTGGACAACACCTATTTCACCTTCCCGGAGTGGTACATCGTCTATTCGTTCGAGGACTTAGGCCGCTTCCTGGATCATTCCAGCGAAAGCCAGTTCGGGTATCTCCGCCACATCCTCGGCTTCTGGCGCAGCTTCTGCACCATCAACCGCGCCATGCCGCCGGCGACGGAATCTCGCTTCGACGTGAAGATGATGATCTACGTCATCGGCATCAGCTACTCCACCGAGTACGCGATCAAGGGATTTTACGAGAACACGGTCGGCCGCGTCTTCGAATGGATCCGGGGCGACAGGCTGACGCCACAGGACGAATATGCCCGCGCGGTGCTCCAGGACTACGCCGCGTTCCTCTACACCATCCCCTGGTTCAAATATCCGTTCCGCGAGAAGCTCGACGGGCTTGAGGCGATCCCGGCGCCGACGCCAAGCCGGTTGCGCAGCTGGGAGCGCGACTTCGCGCTTGGCACCGAATATTTCCTCAAGATCGGCTATGCGCGCGCGATTCAGAAGGCGCTCGATGCTGCCAATGACGACGAGCCGCGCGACATCATGTTCGTGGTCGAGACGCTGCCGCCCAGCGTGCTGGCCGCCGAGCCGCGCATCACACCGGTTCGTGCGTTGTCGTCGGGCTGGCAGCTGGTGCAGGCGCCGCGCTACAAGGCACTGACGGAGACCCTGAACAAGCTGCTGGATAGCGGGTACCACCTGGCGGAGATCGCCGGCAATCACGACATCCTCATCACGGTGATCGCACCGAACGACGCGAAGCTCGACATTACGGATACCACGGAACTTTTTTCGCTCGATCTCGATGCCAAGCCGGGCTTCCGCCGCGCGGGCCTCAAGGCTAGGATCGACCGGCTGGTCGAGATCAAGCGCGCGTTGACGGCCAAGGGTGTGAGCCTTGAGCACTTCTACGACTACTAGCCGGAGGAGACTGCGCCCGCTCGGCAGGATCGCGATTGCGGTCACGCTGGTTGTCGCCGGCTGGCTTGCGCTTGTCGTTGCCCTCACCTTCGGAACGACGCCGGGCCGCTCGCTAGCAGTGATCGGCCCGCAGGCGCAAGCGATCGCGGCGATCGCCAAGGCTGACGGCCGCGTGCTTACCTCAAGCGCTTACGTTACGATCGCCCGCTCTAATGCCGCGAATTTCGTCACCCGCCTCTATACGGCGGGTGCCCTGCTCGTGCTCGACGCCGAGCAGGCCGGGGGCTGCAACGGGCTCGCGCCGAAGCGAAGCTGACGCGCGCGGCTCACGACCCGTATTTCTGATACATCGTATTCGTGAACAGCCCGGCCGGATCGTATTTGCGCTTGGCCGCGAAGAATTCCTCGATTTGCGGATAGGACTTTTTGAGCTGGTCGCGCGAGTAATACAGCTGGTACGGCAGGAAGAAGCGGCCCTGATTGGCGATCGTGAGGTCGATCAGCGCTTCCGTTGTCTTCTTCATGCGGCGGTTGCCCTCATCGTCCGTCGGTTGATTGATGTAGAGCACCAGCGAGAATGCCGGCTCGGGCGAATAGGTCAGGAAGTTGTCTTCCTTGTGCACGATCCGGACCGAGGCGTTGAGCAGGTTGGTGTTGTTGGCGAGCATGATCTTGCGCATGCCGTCGACGACGGCGACGAAGTTTTTGCGCGGAATGAAGTATTCGTGGAGGATATCGGTTTCTTCCTGCAATGCGTCGCGCAGGTACGGTACGGAATCGTGCATGGGATCGTTGCGGCTGACGAGGCAGGCCTCGCCCGAGGCGATCGCCTGCGCCCGCGTCACCGTGCAATTCTCCATGCGGTGCTCGATGTGCTTCTCCGAGAACCATTTCAGCTCCTGGAAGAACGAGCCTTGCTTGGACAGGTTGATGGTGAGCCGCCGCAGTTTCGTGCCGCTGACCTCGCCGAGCGGCTGGCGCTTGAAGTCGGCGCCGTCGGCCTTGGTGTAGGTGTAGAGCAGCATTTCCTGCAAAAAGCTGCTCGGCGCGGTCGACAGATGGCCGTACATCAGGCCGATATTGCTGTCGTTCTCGATCTCGCCGGAGAACAGCGCGGGAAACGCCTTGTAGTCCAGCATCCGCCGGCCGGTCTGATAGACCGCGTTGTCGGCGATATCGAGCTCGGCCTCGATGATCACCCCGAACAGGCCGTAGCCGCCGACCACGAGGTTGAACAGCTCCGCATTCCCGGTCGGCGAGACGTTCTTGATCGAGCCGTCGGCCAGCATCACCTTCATCGCCTTTATCGAGCGGGCCAGCGCGCCGGCCTGGTGATCCATTCCGTGGGCATTGACCGAGATCGAGCCGCCGACGCTGAAGATGTCGGTCGACTGCATGGCGCGCACCGCAAAGCGCGGATGCAGCGCGATCTGGATATCGTGCCAGGTCGCGCCCGGCTGCACGGTGACGCTGCGCGAGGCCTCGTTGAGCGTGATGCGGTTGAAGCTGCGCATGTCCAGCACGATGCCGCCCTTGCGGAAGGCCTGTCCGCCCATGGAATGGCGCACGCCCGCCGTCGTCACCGGCAGCTTGTTGTCGCGCGCGAACGCTAGCGTTTTCGCGATATCGTCGACGCTGTGCACCGCGACCATTCCGTAGATCTCGGTGCGGTTGAGACAGCTCGCATCGTTGATGCTGCCGCCGAGCTGCGACCATGTCACACCCTGTAGCGGCGCGATCGCCCTCACCTTGTCCAGATCGATCTTGCCGTGCTCGCCGATGTCATCGGCAGCCCGGCAATCCTTCGGCCCGGTGGGATCGGCCGCCAGCGCCTGCAATTTGCGGAAGCCATAGACGCCGAACAGCGCGACGAGGACGGCAAACGCCGAGACGCCTGCTTTGAACTTGCCGAAAGATTTGTGCATAAAGTGATTCCGGTGGGAGGGCGATGATCCGGGAGCGCGGATCATTAGTCAAACGGGAGGCGAGCCGGTTCAAATGCAGGACCGTTCCTGCCTGCCGACCGTGACGAACGTCCTGCAACGCTCACCAGCCATGCGGCGACGAAAAGAATGGATCCCGTTGAACGTGGTATCCCTTTCCGTTCAAAATAATAAACGGGGAGAGAAACCATGCTCAATCGACGCAGCGTCCTGCTTGCCTCCCTCGCCGCCGGAGTAGCCATGACCGACAAAGCCCACGCCAAACCGGCGCAACCCGCGACGCCGGTCAATTTCGACGTGCCGGCCCATGCCTGCGACTGCCACACCCATATCCACGGCGATCCCGAAAAGTTTCCGTTCTTCGCCGGGCGCGTCTATACGCCGGAGCCGGCTTCACCGGAGGAGATGGCCGCGCTGCACAAGGCGCTGCATATCGAGCGCGTGGTGATCGTGACCCCGAGTGTCTACGGCACCGACAATTCATCGACCCTGTTCGGCATGAAGGCCCGCGCCACGGCCGCACGCGGCGTGGCCGTGATCGACGACAAGACCACGGAGAGCGCGCTCGATACGATGCATCAGGAGGGTTTCCGCGGCATCCGCCTCAATCTCGCGACCGGCGGCGTCAACGACCCCAATGTCGGCCGGCCCCGCTTCACCGCCGCAGTCGAGCGCATGAAGGCGCGCGGCTGGCACGTGCAGCTTTATACCGCGCTAGCGATGATCACGGCGATCAGGGACCTCGTCGAGACGGCGCCGGTGCCCGTCGTGTTCGACCATTTCGGCGGTCTCGAAGCCTCGCGTGGCCTGGAGCAGCCGGGCTTTTCCGATCTCGTCGCGCTGGTGAAATCAGGCAAGGCTCATGTCAAGATTTCCGGCGCCTACCGTTCATCAAAACTCGCGCCCGATTATCAGGACATGGTGCCGTTCGCGCAGGCGCTGATCGCCGCCAATCCTGACCGCATCGTCTGGGGCACCGATTGGCCGCATCCGGATTCGAGCCAGGTGCCGGGCCGGAAAGCAACCGACGTCGCGCCGCTCTACCAGATCGACGACGGGCGCCTGCTCAACCAGCTCCCGGTTTGGGCGCCGGATGCGGCGATCCGCACCAAGATCCTGGTCGACAATCCGGCGCGTCTCTACGGATTCTAATTCGCGGCAAAACTCGCAACGCTCGAGCGATGTGGAACTTTGATTCCACATTGCGCAATCGCATCGACTCACACGAACGTGTTTGTGCTCCCGTTCGCTTTTCACCCGTTTGGATGAGGCGACGTTTCATTTTCGCCGGTACGCACGCGCACAGATTTCATTTGTTCGTGCGGTCGCATGCCTCTATCGCATTATCTTGCCGCGCTTTTCTCCGGCATTGGAATTGGTTTCACCGTCGCGGCTCCGATCGGGCCCATGGGAATGCTGTGCATTCAGCGCACATTGGCATCAGGCATGGCCACGGGCCTGGCAACCGGCTTCGGTGCGGCGACGGTGCATCTTGCCTACAGCACCTTTGCGGTGCTGGGCCTCGGGTCACTTGCACAGCCTTGGGTCGAGGCCAATGCAGTGGGCTTCGGCATCGTCTCGGCCCTCACGCTGCTGTGGTTCGCAATCCGGACGCATCGTAGTTCCCCGGTGTTTCAGGAAACGAGCGAGATCGACCGGGTGCGCCTGGCGCGCGCCTATCTCAGCGCGATCGCACTTGGGTTCACCAATCCGATCACGGTCATCCTGTTTCTGGCCGCGTTGCAAGCGTTCTCCACCCAATCCGCCGCGCCGCCGCTGGTCGCGGGCGTGTTCGTCGGCTCGGCGATGTGGTGGACGGTGCTCAGCACGGTGGTGGCGACGGCGCGGTCACGGCTGACACCACGTATGCTGTCGTTGAGCAGCCGGTTCGCGAGCCTGATGCTGCTTGGACTCGGCACCATGATGCTGGTGCGGATCGCGCAGCGGATGTTGTGACAATCGGCCGTCAGCGCGCCCGGCGGGAGAAGAACGAGATCAGGACCGGCAGCGTCACCAGGATCACGATCGGCGCCAGCATCATGCCGGTGACGACGACCACCGCGAGCGGCTTCTGCACCTGCGAGCCGATGCCCTCCGACAGCGCCGCCGGCAGCAGACCGATGCCGGCGACGACGCAGGTCATCAGCACGGGCCGGAGCTGCAACTCGCCGGTGCGTATCACCGCGCTCACGCGATCCATGCCTTCTTCGATCAGCTGGTTGAATTGCGACAGGATAATGATGCCGTCCATCACGGCGATCCCGAACAGCGCGATGAAGCCGATCGCCGCGGAGACGCTGAACGCCGTGCCGGTGATCAGAAGACCCAGCACGCCGCCGAAGATCGCCATCGGGATCACGCTCATGGCAAGCAGCGTGTCGGTCATCGAGCCGAAATTGAGCCAGAGCAGGACGCCGATCAGCGCGAGCGAAATCGGCACCACGACCGACAAGCGCCGGATCGCGTCCTGAAGGTTGCCGAACTCGCCGACCCAGTCCATGTGCGCCCCGGGCGGCAATTGCACCTGGTCGGCGATCTTTTGCTGCGCCTCGCGGATCGCGCTGCCGAGGTCGCGCTCGCGCACCGAGAACTTGATCGGCAGATAGCGCTCCTGCTGCTCGCGATAGATGTAGGCTGCGCCGGAGACGAGGCTGATGCTGGCGACCTCGCTCAACGGAATCTGCGTGACAGTACCGTTCGGGCCAGGCGCGCCGATCCGCAAGTTCTGGATCGCCTCGGCGCTCCTGCGGAATTCCGGCGCAAGGCGAACGATGATCGGGAAGTGGCGGTCGCTTCCGGGCTCATAGATATCGCCCGCGGTATCGCCGCCGATCGCGACCTTGATTGTGGCGTTGATGTCGCCGGGGGCGAGCCCATAGCGCGCGGCCTTGGCGCGGTCGATGTCGATCTGGATGGTCGGCTGCCCGAGCGAGGTGAACACCGCAAGGTCGGTAACGCCCTGCACCGTCGCCAGCACCGACTTGATCTTGTTGGCGGTATCGGTGAGCGCCTGGAGATCGCTGCCGAACAGCTTGATCGAGTTCTCACCCTTCACGCCCGAGACGGCTTCGGAGACGTTGTCCTGGAGATATTGCGAGAAGTTGAATTCGACGCCGGGGAAGCGGTCGTCGAGCTGCTTGAGCAGTTGCGCAGTCAGCTCTTCCTTGCTGTGCGTGTTCGGCCATTCGCTGGCGGGCTTGAGCGGCGCAAAGAACTCGGCATTGAAGAAGCCCGCCGCATCGGTGCCGTCATCCGGACGACCGTGCTGCGACACCACGGATTCTACTTCGGGCCGGGCACGGATCAGCTTGCGCATCTCGTTGACGTAGGTGTTGCCTTCCTGGAGCGAGATGGTCGGCGGCAGCGTCGCACGGATCCAGAGATTGCCCTCTTCCAGCTTGGGCAGGAATTCGAGGCCGAGCAGGCGGCTGAGTGCCACCGTCATCAGCACGAGACCGACCGCGCCACCGAGCACGATGCTGCGGTTGGCGACCGCCCAATTCAGCACCGGCATGTAGATCCGGTGCAGGATCAGCATGATCCTCGTCTCGGTTTCCTTGAGATGCGCGGGCAGGATGATCGCGGACAGCGCCGGGGTGACGGTGAACGTCGCAAGGAGCCCGCCGGCGAGCGCGTAGGCATAGGTACGCGCCATCGGCCCGAAGATGTTGCCTTCGACGCCGGAGAGCGTGAACAGCGGCAGGAAGGCTGCGATGATGATGGCAGCGGCAAAGAAGATCGAGCGCGACACGTCGGCCGCGGCGCTGAGGATGGCATGGCTCTTCATGCCGAACAGCGTCTCGGGCGAGACGTGCTCGAATTCGGTGAGCGGCGTGGTCTGCGTCAGGCGGCGGAAGATGGCTTCCACCATGATGACGGTGGCGTCGACGATCAGGCCGAAATCGATCGCGCCGACCGAGAGCAGGTTTGCCGATTCCCCGCGCAACACCAGGATGATCACCGCGAAGAACAGCGCGAACGGAATCGTGGCGCCGACGATCAGCGCGCTGCGGAGATCGCCGAGGAAGATCCACTGCAACAGCACGATCAGGAGGATGCCGACCACCATGTTGTGCAGCACGGTGTGGGTGGTGAGGTCGATCAGGTCCTTGCGGTCGTAGATGCGCTCGATATGCACGCCGGGCGGCAGGATACTGGAATCGTTGATGGTGTGAACGAGCTGCTCGACGCGCTTGATGGTCGGGGTGCTCTGCTCGCCGCGGCGCATCAGCACGATGCCCTGCACGATGTCGTCGGCATCGTCGAGACCGGCGATGCCGAGACGGGGCTTCTGGCCAATCGTGACGGTGGCAACATCCTTCACCAGCACCGGATTGCCGCCGGTCTGGGCGATCATGGTGTTGGCGAGATCGTCGATCGAGCGGATCAGCCCCACGCCGCGCACCACGGCCGATTGCTGGCCGATATTGACGGTGTTGCCGCCGACATTGACGTTGGAATTGCTGACCGCCTGGAGCAACTGCGGCAGCGTCAGACCGTTGGCGACCAGCTTGTTGAAGTCGACCTGCAGCTCATAGGTCTTGCTCTTGCCGCCCCACCCCGTGACGTCGATCACGCCGGGCACGGCGCGGAAGCGGCGCTGGAGGATCCAGTCCTGGATGGTCTTGAGGTCGAGCACGCTGTAGTTCGGCGGACCGACCAGCCGGTAGCGGAAGATTTCGCCGATCGGGCTGAGCGGCGAGATCTGCGGCTGCACGTTGCCGGGCAAGGGCGCGAGCTGCGCCAGGCGGTTCAGAACCTGCTGCAACGCCTCGTCATAGGTATAGGCGAAGGAGAACTGGAGTTTGACGTCGGAGAGGCCGTAGAGCGAGATCGTGCGGATGGTGGTGAGGTTCTTCAAACCTGCGACCTGGGTCTCGATCGGGATCGTGATGTAACGCTCGATCTCCTCGGCCGACAGACCTGGGCCTTGCGTCACGATATCGACCATCGGCGGGGTCGGATCGGGATAGGCCTCGATGTTGAGCTGGTTGAACGCAATCAAGCCGCCGATCAGCACGGCAACGAACATGCCGACCATCAGGTAGCGCCGGTTGACGGCAAGGGCGACGAGACGATCCATTCAGGTCTTCAGTTTCTTGGGTCGTCGATCAGCTGCCGGACGCCGCGCGGTCGATGAACAGGCTGCCCTTGGTGACGATCTGCTCGCCGGGCTTCAGGTTGTTGGTGACCTCGACGAGGTTGCCGTTGATGAGGCCGATCTTGATCTGGCGCAGTTCGACCGACTTGTCCTCGCGCGCGACCCAGATGCGGACCTGGTCGGCTTCGTAGATCAAGGCCCGCTTCGGCACCGCCGGTGCTGCGCGGTCGCCGGCGGAGTAGATCGTGACGTTGGCGAACATCTCCGGCTTGAGCAGGCCGTCCTTGTTGTCGATGGTGGCGCGGACCAGAAGGCGGCGGGTGTTGGGATCGATCGCAGTGGCGACGTAGTTGATCTTGGCGGTCAGCGGGCGGCCCGGCAGCGCCATCACGTTGACGGTGATGTCCTGCCCGATGCACACGGAGGCGGCGTCGCTCTCGCGCACGAAGGCGGTGAGCCAGACCGTGGAGAGGTCGCCGATCACGAACACCGGATCGGTGGCGCCGGAATTGACATACTGGCCCGGGCCGATCTTGCGCTGCACGACCGTACCCGCGATCGGCGAGTAGATCGTGACCTCGGGATTGATGCTGCCCTTGTCGAGGAACGCCTTGATGGTCTCGTCGGTGAAGCCGAGGATGCGCAGCTTGTTGCGCGCGGCTTCCAGCGCCGTCGCCGAGGAGCGCATGTCGTTCTGCGCCTGGACCTGGGTCGCCTCGGCCTGCTGATAATCCTTCAGCGGGATGGCATGGCCCTCATAGAGATCCTTGGCGCGCTTGAACTGGATGTCGGCGAGATCGACCGCCGACTTCGTCTTGTTCTGCGAGGTCATCGCCGCGATGAAATCATTTTGAGCCTGCACGGTGTCGGCGGCTTCGATTGCGAACAGCGGTTGACCCTGCTTCAGGCTCTCGCCCGGCTTGGCGAGCAGCTTGGTCACCCGTCCGGCATAGGGCGAGAACACCGGCGTCGAGCGGTCCTCGTCGACAGCGACCTTGCCTTCGGTGACATATTCAGCCCGGAACGTCTTGGCCTTGACCGGCTCGATCGTCAGCGTTGCCCATTCGGACGGCGTCGGCGTGAAGTTCTGCGCATTCCTGCGCGACTGGCTGGATATCTCCGAGTGGCTCTTTTCCTTGGTCCCCGTATAGAGGAAGCCGTAGGCACCCGCGGCGGCAAGAGCTAGTAAAACTACGGATGCGATCACCCGTTGTTTTGTAAGCACCTGCAATCGTTTGGTATTTTCAGCTACCATGGGGCCCGGTCAAGTCTGCGACGATCTCGGCAAATGTCTGCCTTATCGGTCGCGCTAATAGTGCCGAATTGAGATTTCACACAACCTAAAAAACGCGGGCAGGCTTTCGGTTTGCGTTAAAATTTTGCGACGCGTCAGCTCCACGTCAGCTTCGGGCTGGCCATTGCGGCGGATGGCTGCCGAGCGGCATCGACGGACGGCTCCATCGTGCCGGCGTTCTCGACAGCAGCGCTGAATGGCTCACCGCCTTCAAGGTGCCGAAGCCAGATGGCATGGTCTCGATGAACGCGCGATGTACGGCCTCGCCCGTAAGATCCGGGGTGTTCAGGCCGTGCTCGAGCCGACCGAGATTCCACAGCCAGCGTCCGGTCTGTGCCAGCGACACGCGCACGTGCCAGCTGCCGCCCTCGCGGGCCTGGCGGGCCTTGGCCATCATCGCGCCGAACGCCATCAGATAGCCGGTGGCATGATCGAGCATCTGTGCCGGCAATTCCTTCGGCCCATCGATGCCGGCGGCCTGTCCCTCGGCATGGTTGAAGCCCGTCGTGGTCTGCACCAGCGAGTCAAAGCCGCGCCGCTCCGCCCAGGGACCGGCATGGCCATAGGCCGACAGCGTGACGTAGACGATGCCGGGATTGATCCCGGCTGCATCCTCCGGTGAGAAGCCGAGGGCTGCGAGCGCCCGCGGTCGATAGCCTTGCGAGAAGATGTCGGCCTCTCTCAAGAGCTCGCGCAATTGCGCACGCCCGGCTTCGCTCTGGAGCTCGACGAAACTGGTGAGCTTGCCGCGGCCGGTGTCGATGGTGAGCCAGGGAATTGCGGGCAGCTCAGGCCCGGAGACAAGCAGCACATCCGCGCCGTGCGCCGCGAGCGTGCGGCCGGCGACGGGGCCCGCAATGACGCGGGAGAGATCGAGCACGCGAAGGCCGGCGAGCGGGCGATCGCCCCTCGACAATTCCTTGGGCCAGTGTTTTGGCGGGGCATCGCCGATCTTCTCGATCGAGATCAGCGGCAGCTCGGCCAACGCACGTGCCTGCGGCAGCGCGGACCATTCGTCGTAAGAGCGCATCAGGGCAACGACGCCGCCCGCGCCGTAGGCCGCAGTTTCAAAATCCTCGCCCTTCCATTGCATCAGCGCTGCCTGCACCTTCTCACGTTCGGGTTCGCAGGCGAGCACCTTGCAGATGGTGTCGCGGTGATGCCTGAAATTGGTGTGGCAGCGGACGAAGCGGCCATCGCCGGTCCTGTAGACGCCGGCAATGGCGTCCCAGGCCGGTGGCGGCGGCTTGTCGTCGAGGCGCAGGTAACGCTCGGAGCGGCATTCGACGACGGCGTGGCGCATGTCGACGCTAACGTCCTGCACCTCGCCGCCGCGCAGCCTCCAGATTTCGGCAGCGGCAAGGCCGGCCGCGGCGATCGTCGTTTGTCCGGCAACGGCAACGCGAAACGAGGACGGGATCTGCGGCTCCTCGCCCGTCAACCGCACACGGCCGCGCGCGGCAGGATCGCCGCCGACGGAGGTCCAGATATCGCTGAGAATGCCGGCGGGGCTTTGCATGTCCGCTTCTCTTCCTTAGTTTTGCGACCTTCCATTAGCACACAAGGGAATACAATGGCCGCCATCGATCCCCTCACCGCGGGCGCCGTGTTCATCGCAACGGCGGCCACCGACGCGGTCTATGTCATGTTCACCTCGGCCGTGATCGCGCGCAAGCGCGTGCCGGCGGCGAACTGGAGCGCGGTGTGGTACCTGCTCTCCTCCTACGCCGTGATCAGCTACACGGAAAACGCCTTCTATGTCGCTTTCGCGGCCTTAGGCTCATGGGTTGGCGCCTATGCCTCGCTGACCTTCCTGCACCGCCCGCCCGGCGGCCCGCCGGTGGGCGCGGCGCCGGAGTGAAGGCGGGCCTCTTGCCATCTTGCACGATGTCATCATCCGCGAAAGCGGATGATCCAGTATTCCAGAGACGGCAGTGATTGAGCCGAGAAGCCGCGGCGTACTGGATACCCCGCCTTCGCGGGGTATGACGTCGGATTTGTTGATGCGACTGTGATCGCCTCAATGAAAATCCCGCGACGGCGGCAGGATGCGGACGTTGCGGGGGTGGCGGATTTTTTGCGCGGGTGTATCGGCGTGGTCGCGGCGGTCGTCGTTGAGCGGCTCGATCAGGGCGGCGCCTGATGGCACCGGATGCTTGCGGCTCAGCGCATCATTGGCGAGGCCGATCAGATCGTGCGAGCGGTCGACCATGCGCTGGGCGATGAGATGTGTCACCTTTTCGGGGCTGCTTTGGATATAACCTTCGACCAGAATGAGGCGCGCGCCCATCACCTCTTTCCGGTACTGCTCCATGATCTTGGGCCACACCACGACATTGGCGATGCCGGTTTCGTCCTCCAGCGTCATGAACACGACGCCGCTGGCGCTGCCCGGCCGCTGCCGCACCAGCACCACGCCGGCGCAGCGGACGCGGCGCCGCTCGTTCTCATGACTAATGTCCTTGCAGGCGACGACACGCTCTCGCGAAAACATCTCGCGCAAAAATTCCATCGGGTGGCCTTTGAGTGAAAGCCGGATGGTCTGGTAGTCGGCGACCACCTGTTCGGCGCGCGGCATCACCGGCAACGGTTTTGCATGCTCGTCCGGCTGCTCGCGCGCGGTGGCCGCCTCGAACAACGGCAGCGGCACGTCGTCGGGCAGCCGCCGCACCTGCCACAGCGCCTCGCGGCGATCGAGCCCGAGCGAGCGGAACGCATCGGCGTCCGCGAGCAGGATCAGCGCGCGTTTGGGCAGGCCGGTGTCGCGGGCAAAGTCTTCCAGCGAGGTGAAGGGCCGGCGATTGCGGGCGGCGACGATGCGGTCGGCCCAGTCCTCCTTCACCTCCCCCGCTTGCGGAGGAGGCCGCATCGCATCGAAAGATGCGATGCGGGTGGGGGCTCTCTCCTCTTGGGGAGCGTGAATCGCGGAGGCACCCCCTCCCCAACCCTCCCCCGCAAGCGGGAGAGGGAGCGCAATCCCGTCGTGGCTCGCGCTTTGCGCGCCCCGGAATGACAACTGAATTTGCTTCAACCGCTCCTCATCCTGGTCCAGCCAGTGAAAGCCATCGATCTGGCGGAAGCCCAAGCGGACGGCGCAGTATTTGCCGTCACTCTCTTCCATCGTGTTCTGCGCGAAGCTAAAGGACACGTCGATGTCACGCACCTCGACGCCGTTCTTGCGGGCATCGCTGACGATTTGCGCCGGGGCGTAAAAGCCCATCGGCTGCGAATTCAGCAGACCGCAGCAAAACGCGTCGGGGTGGTAATGTTTCAGCCAAGAGGAGATGTAGACGAGCTGCGCGAAGCTCGCGGCATGGCTTTCCGGGAAGCCGTAGGAGCCAAAGCCCTTGATCTGGTCGAAACAGCTTCTGGCGAAGTCGGCATTGTAGCCGCGCGCAACCATGTTGCCGATCAGCTTGTCCTCGTATTTGCCGATGGTACCGACATTGCGGAAGGTTGCCATCGAGCGACGCAGGCCGTTGGCTTCCTCGGAGGTGAATTTTGCCGCCTCGATCGCGATGCGCATTGCCTGTTCCTGGAACAGGGGCACGCCCTTTGTCTTGTGCAGAACCTTGTAAAGCTCATCTGCGGGACCATGCTCGGGCGATGGCGAGGGATAGCTCACTTTCTCCTGGCCGTTCCGCCGCCGCAAATATGGATGCACCATGTCGCCCTGGATCGGCCCCGGACGCACGATCGCGACTTCGATCACGAGATCGTAGAACGTCCGCGGTTTCAGGCGCGGCAGCATGTTCATCTGCGCACGGCTTTCGACCTGAAATACGCCGAGAGATTCTCCCCGCTGTAGCATTTGATAAACTTCGTCGTCATCCTTCGATTTGATATCCGCAAGCTCGTAACGCTTGCCTTTGTGATCCGCGATCAAGTCAAAGCACTTGCGGATGCAGGTCAGCATGCCCAGCGCGAGCACGTCGACCTTCATCATGTTGAGCGCGTCGACATCGTCCTTGTCCCATTCGATGAAGGTGCGATCGTCCATCGCGGCGTTGCCGATCGGCACATAGCTGTCGAGCCGGTCCTGCGTGAGCACATAGCCGCCGACATGCTGCGAGAGATGGCGCGGGAATTCGATCAGCTCGGTCGCAAGCTCGACCGCAAGGTTGATCATGGGATTTTGCGGATCGAGGCCGGCCTGCTTGACCTGCATGTCGTTGAGGCCCTTGCCCCAGCTTCCCCAGACGGTGTCGGCGAGTGCGGCGGTGACGTCCTCGGTCAGGCCCAGCGCCTTGCCGACGTCGCGGATGGCGCTGCGCGGACGATAGTGGATGACGGTGGCGATGATCGCGGCGCGGTGACGGCCGTAGCGGCGATAGACATATTGCATCACCTCCTCGCGCCGCGAATGCTCGAAATCGACGTCGATATCCGGCGGCTCCAGCCGCTCCTTGGAGATGAAGCGCTCGAACAACAGATCGACCTGGGTCGGATCGACCGAGGTGATGCCGAGCACGTAGCAGACCGCTGAGTTCGCCGCCGATCCCCGCCCCTGGCACAAAATGTTCTGGCTGCGCGCGTAGTGCACGATGTCGTGCACGGTGAGGAAATAATGCGCGTATTTCAGCTCGGCGATCAGCGCGAGCTCTTTCTTGAGGGTAGCGCGAAGCTTGTCGTCGATGTTGCCGCCGAAATATTTTTGTACGCCTGCCCGGGTCAGGTCCTCCAGATGGCCTTGCGCCGTCTTGCCCGGCGGCACCGGCTCGTCCGGATACTGGTATTTGAGCTGGTCGAGCGAGAAGTCGATTTTGTCCGCAAAGCGCATCGTCTCCGCGACCGCCTCGGGAAAATCGCGGAACAGCCGCGACATTTCCCTGGGAGTCTTCAAGAACCGTTCGGCATTGGCCTCGAGCTTCCTGCCGACCGCCTCGATCGTGGTCTTTTCCCGGATGCAGGTCAGCACGTCCTGGAGGGGACGGCGTGCGGGATGGTGATAGAGCACCTCGTTGGTCGCGAGCAACGGCACCTTTGCCGTCGCCGCGAGATCATCAAGCCGCGCCAGGCGACGCCGGTCGTCGCCGCGATAGATCAGGCTCGCCGCGAGCCACACGCCTTCGGCGCGAGTCGCCTTCAGCCTCGCGAGAATGTCCTGCGCTTGCACGGCATCAAAATGATGCGGCAACGTCAGGACCAAAAGCTGGCCTTCCGAAAACGCCAGGAGATCGGTGAAGGTGAGATGGCACTCCCCCTTTTCGATCCGCGTGATGTCGTCGCCACGCTTGCCCATGGTGAGAAGCCGGCAGAGCCGGCCGTAGGCGGCGCGGTCACGCGGATAGACCAGGATGTCGGGCGTGCCGTCGATGAAGACGATGCGCGCGCCGATCAGGAGTTTTGGCTTGTGCAGCACCTCGGCATTGTCGAGTTCCTTGTAGGCGCGCACCACGCCGGCGAGCGTGTTGTGATCGGCGATGCCGATCGCGGGGATACCGAGGATGCTGGCCTGGTGCACATAGGCGCGCGGATCCGAGCCTCCGCGCAGGAAGGAAAAATTGGTGGTGATGCCGATCTCGGCATAGGCTGATGTCGTCATGCGAAGAGGCCGTGAACATACCAGTTGGCGGGAACGGGCTTGCCTTCCTCGTCGATGAGCTCGCTGTCGTAGAGACCGTCGCGAAAAATCCAGAAGCGCAGGCCTTCGGCATCCTCGACGCGAAAATAATCCCGCGTCAGTTGCCTGTCGTCCTGCCGCCACCATTCCATGGCGACGCGCTCGGGCCCTTCCACCCGCGCCACCGCATGCAGCGCGCGACGCCAGGTGAATTGATGCGGGGCTCCGTCCGGTACGGACGCGAACGGCACCTTGATCGGCTCCGGTCTGTCGAACATGCGCAAGGGCCGCAGCGGCGGTTCGCTCTCGACGCGCGTCGGCCATTCGGCCTGCATGGCGACAGCCAGGTGGTGCTGCGCTGATACGGCCAGCACTGCGCGCTCGGGGATATGGGTGTCCTGCGGCAGGTGCACGACAACGCGTTTGCCGCCGATGCGCGCGGCGATGCGGTCGATCAGCGCGGCGAGCTCGTCATTGTCGTGGACATGGGCATCGAGATCGCGCTGCTCCTGCACCACGATCTCGGTGCGGCTCGCCGACAGCCGCACCATGTCGAAGCCGAAGCCGGGATCCAGGGGATCGGCGAGCGCATCGAGGTGCTCGCGAAACAGGCGGTCGATGACCGCGCTTCGCGTCACCGGTCGCCCGGTCTCGACCATGATCGCGCGCACCGCGCCGTCGGTGCGGAAGAAGGCGGCCTCTAACCGTCGCGCGCCCTTGCCCTGTTTTTCCATGGAAGCGATCAACGTATCGGCGAGCCGCGACAGCGTCATCGCGATCATGGTGTCGGTCGCGATCGGCTCGGCAAAGCGTTTTTCCACGATGTAGTCGGGCAGCGGTTTTCGCGGCCTGATCGGCGCATCGCCCTGCCCCAGCGCATGCGCGAGCTGCGTGGAGAACCGCGCGCCGAAACGCGCCGTGATTTCGTGGGAGCTGCGGGAAGCGACATCGCCGATGGTTTTCAGGCCTGCCCGGCGCAGGCCGGTGGTGATGGCCTCGCCGGCACCGAGCGCGGACACCGGGAAGGCGCTGATCGCCTCCGTCTCCCCGCCATCGGCCACGATGGTGCTATGTGCCTGCCGCGTCAGCGTGCGCGCGCAGACCGAGGTGCCGGCGATCGCCGCGCTGACGGCAAAGCCCTGCCGGGCAAGCGCGCGGACCAGCGCCTGCAACAGCGCGGCTTCCCCGCCGAACAGATGCGCGCAGCCGGTGATATCCAGGAACAGCCCGTGCGGCGGATCGAGCGCGACCAGCGGGGTGAAGCGATCGCACCAGTCGGCGATGTCGCTGAGCGTTTTTGCATCGGCCGCGACATCGGCGTCGAAAACTTTCAGGTCCGGGCACATCGCCCGGGCATTGGCCAAGGGTTGGCCGATATGCAGGCCAAGACGCTCGGCAGCCTCATCCAGCGCATGGATCACCAGCGCATTGTTGTCCTTGGCGACGACGATGCTGGGCTCGTCTTTTTGTTTTGACGCGTTTTCTTCACGCGAACCGGCGTCCACTTCGCTTGAAAACGCTTTGCCCTTATCCAGCCCGACGTTGCTGAAGAAGCGCTGGATCCGATCGATGGGCAGGCGCGGCAGCCACAGGCTGAGGATACGCCGGCGATTCACTGAACTGGCACTCATCACATTTCCATTCCATGATCCACCGGCCACATGGGCCATGACGATTGCGAATGAGCTCGGCATCGAAGCGCGGCGCGCCCCAGACACTCCACATCGCCCCTGGCGGCGAATGCGCCGCACGCAGCATCCATCGTGTCTCCGCGGTCGACGGCAGCGGCTGCGCCGCCATGCGCAGCAGCAGGCCAGTTACGCCTGAAGACTGCGCGGCCAACGTCAGCTTGCGGCTCGCCACGAGATCGAACTGTCTGATTTCACCCCAGAGCTCGAGCACCACGGCACCCAGCGCATCGCAAGCGAGCGCATCGGCCGAAGTGCGCAGCGCACTCTCCACGTCGGCGGCGCGCACCATCACCACACGGCGCGGATCAAGCCCAAGCTCGGCAAGCCCGTGCATCGACAGCGCGCCTGTTTCCATGTCCAAAAAATCCTGCCGCACCCACAGCAGCGGTTTGCGTGCCGTCACGCGGCCCGCAAGTCCCGTGACAAAACCCGTCGCGGCCGCGCCCTGGCGGCCCTCGCAAAACACCTCATGGATCGCCGCGCGCGCAAGCCCGCCCTTCAGCGCGCTGTCGACCTCGCCATGGCCAAGCGCGACGCGATCGCGCTGGTGCACGACCTCCGCCGTCTCGATGCGCTCGATCTGGCCGCGCAAGGTCGCAAGCGCGCTGATGCGTGCGCCGCTCATACTCGCCGCTCCTTCAGGGATGGATGCCGTGGCTCTCGAAGATAACCAACGGCTGGCTCATTTGTTCATGATATGTTCTAATATAAAGCTAACGGGCGCATGAGAGTCAATCGAATTGGCGCCTCCACAGATTCATGAACGGAATCAATAGGATTCAAGTGCCATGTACCTCATCACCCTCGACAGCGAGACCGACTTCGACGGCTGGCGCAAAGCTGCGCGCACGCTCGCGCTGCATCAGGTCGCGCCGGCGGACGTGACGTGGGGTGTGCAAGGCCAAACGCAGGACCGGATGCCGCCCGGCCTGTCGGAAGCGCCAAGCCTTCCGCCGATCGAGACCGAAACCACATTCAGCGTGCCGGCCAATTTCATCGAGCTCGCACGCATCGCGATCCTGCATCGCGACGACGAACGCTTTGCGCTCCTCTATCGCTTGCTGTGGCGGTTGAAGGCCGATCACGATCTTCTGGAAACGATGGCCGATCCCGACGTGGCGCAGGCTGCCGCAATGGCCGGCAGCGTGCAGCGCGACGCGCAACGGATGCGCGACATCGTCCGTTTCCGCGAGATCGGGCGCGAGCAGAAGGCGCATTACGCCACCTGGTTCGAGCCGGAGCACCACATCGTCGCTTTCACCGCGCCGTTTTTCGCCCGCCGCTTTGCCGACATGCCCTGGTCGATCCTCACGCCTGATATCTGCGCTCATTGGGACGGTCATGCGATCTCTTTCACGCCGGGGATCAGCCGGACGGAGAAGCCCGCGCCGGGCCGCCTGGAGGAAACCTGGCGTCGCCATTTCCAGCCGGACCGGATGCCGACGCCTGAAGCACCGAGGACGCGCCCGAGGAACCTCCAGGAAGCGTCGATACTTGGACCCCTGCTCGCTGATGCCGAACGCTGGACCGGCGGGCGGATTTCCCCGCGCCCGGAGGCTCCCGTGACACGCAAGACCACAGCCGGCGACGATCTCGAAAGGCTTCGGGAGGAAGCCGCCCACTGCCGCGCCTGCCACCTCTACAAGGACGCCACGCAGACCGTGTTCGGCGAAGGCCCGAAGTCCGCCAACATCATGCTGGTCGGCGAGCAACCCGGCGACAAGGAAGATCTCGCCGGCCATCCCTTCGTCGGCCCGGCCGGTCAGATGCTCGATCGGGCGCTGGAGGAGGCCGGCGTCGACCGCAAGAAGGTCTATGTCACCAACGCGGTGAAACACTTCAAATTCGTGCCGCGCGGCAAAATCCGCCTGCACCAGAAGCCGGCGACGCCCGAGATCCGGGCATGCCGACAGTGGTATGAGCGGGAAGTTTCGGCAATCCAGCCCGATCTCATCGTGGCGATGGGCGCGACCGCCGCACAAAGCGTGTTCGGCAAGATCACTCCGATCGGCAAAAACCGTGGCCGGCTGATCGATCTTCCCGACGGCCGCAAGGCGCTGGTGACGGTGCACCCGTCCTATCTGCTCCGGCTGCCGGATCCGAAGGCCAAGGTGTTGGAATATCAGCGCTTTGTCGAGGATCTGAAGATCGCCGCCACCTTGCAGAAGAAATCCGCGCGCGCCGCCTAAATGCTGGCGGCAAAACGCCTTTCAGGCGCCGCTTGTCATCCAGCCTTCAAATCCATCGCGGACAATAGCCCTTACAGAAAGTTAAGGGGCGTCCAGAGATGACCGACGTTGCATTCGACCGCGCGGTAGCCGATCCCGCGCCGATCCAGCCGGCCTCGCGGCCAAATCTCGACAAGGGATTCAACCCGCTGACGATGATCCTGTTCTTCGGCATCCTCGCCGCAGGCCTGCTGTTCGTCGCCTACAGCATCTATGTCGACGTCAACGCGACCGGCACGAAGGTGACGACCTTCCTGCCCTACCTCCTCTTGTTCGTCGCGCTGCTGATCGCGCTCGGCTTCGAATTCGTCAACGGCTTCCACGACACCGCCAATGCAGTAGCCACCGTGATCTACACCCACTCACTGCCGGCCGAAGTCGCCGTGATGTGGTCAGGCTTCTTCAACTTCCTCGGCGTGCTCGCGTCCTCCGGCGCGGTCGCCTTCGGCATCGTATCGCTGCTGCCGGTCGAGCTGATCCTCCAGGTCGGCTCCAGCGCCGGCTTCGCGATGGTGTTCGCACTGCTGATCGCCGCGATCCTGTGGAATCTCGGCACCTGGTTCTTCGGCCTGCCTGCCTCCTCCTCGCACACGCTGATCGGCTCGATCATCGGCGTCGGTATCGCCAACGCCGTCATGCGCGGCCGCGACGGCACCTCGGGCGTGGACTGGAGCAAGGCGACCGAGATCGGCTACGCGCTGCTGCTGTCGCCGCTGGTCGGCTTCATCTGCGCCGCCGTGCTGTTGCTGCTCCTCAAGTTCATCGTGCGCAACCCGGCACTCTATGCTGCGCCCGAAGGCAACAAGGCGCCGCCGCTCTGGATCCGTGGTCTGCTGATCGCGACCTGCACAGGCGTCAGCTTTGCGCACGGCTCGAACGACGGTCAGAAGGGCATGGGTCTGATCATGCTGATCCTGATCGGCACCGTGCCGACAGCCTACGCGCTCAACCGCGCGCTGCCGGAATCGCAAGTCGTCCAATTCCAGAAGACCTCGGACGCCGCCTCCAAGGTGATCGCGGCGAAGGGCGCCGGCCACAGCATCATCGGCGATCCCCGTCCGGCGGTGACGCAGTACATCGCGCTGCACCACATCAACGAGGGCACCTATCCCTCGCTCGCCGCGCTGGTGAAGGACGTCGGCGACCAGGTCGCCAAATACGGCTCACTGACCAAGGTACCCGCGGAAGCCGTCGGCAACACCCGCAACGACATGTACCTGACTTCGGAAGCCATCCGCTTCCTGATGAAGGACAAGGAAAACGATCTCAACAAGGACGAGGTCACGACCTTGAACGCCTACAAGGGCTCGCTCGATGCCGCCACCAAGTTCATCCCGACCTGGGTGAAGGTTGCGGTGGCGATCGCGCTCGGTCTCGGCACCATGATCGGCTGGAAGCGCATCGTGGTCACGGTCGGTGAGAAGATCGGCAAGACCCATCTCACCTATGCGCAGGGAGCGTCGGCCGAGCTCGTCGCCGCGGCAACGATCGGCGCCGCCGATGTGTTCGGCCTCCCGGTCTCGACCACGCATGTGCTGTCGTCCGGCGTCGCCGGTACCATGGCCGCCAACGGCTCCGGCCTGCAATGGTCGACCATCCGCAACCTGCTGATGGCCTGGGTGCTGACGCTGCCCTGCGCGATCGCGTTGTCGGCCACGCTCTACGTGATCTTCTCGCGCATCTTCTGAAGACGTCTCCTCTCCCTCCCCGTTCTTACGGGGAGAGGGTTGGGGTGAGGGGCTACTGCTGCGATCACGGTGGGAGACGGACTCGCGGAGAGTCCCCCTCACCCGGAATTCAAGCTGCGCTTGAATTCCGACCTTTCCCCGCAAGCGGGGCGAGGTAAATGACGATCCGAGCCTACGACGCCGCGAGCGATTCCTCGACCAGCTTGACCCAGTAAGACGTGCCGAAGACGATCGCCTCGTCGTCGAAATTGTAGGCGGGGTGATGCAGGCCGGCGCTGTCGCCGTTGCCGCAGAAGATGAAGGCGCCGGGGCGCGCTTCCAGCATGTAGGCAAAATCCTCGCCGCCCATCAGCGGCGGCATCTCGTGCACGTTGGCGTCGCCCGCGACCTGCTTGGCGATGCGCCGCGCCACCTCGGTCTCCGCCGCGTGATTGTTCACGACAGGATAATTGCGCTTGTAGTGCAGATCGATCTTTGCACCCGTGATCTGCGCCACGCCCGCCACCACTTCGCGCACGCGCTTCTCGACGAGCTTGCGCACCTCTGGCGACAGCGTGCGGATAGTGCCCTTCAGTTCTGCCGTCTGCGGGATGACGTTGCGGGCATTGCCGGCGTGAAACTCGCAGATCGAGATGACGGCCGATTCCAAGGGATCGACGCTGCGCGCGACGATCGACTGCAACGCCGTGATCAGCTGCGCGCCGACCAGCACGGAATCGACGCATTTATGCGGACGCGCGGCGTGTCCGCCGAGGCCCTCGATCTTGATGTCGACCTCGTCGGTCGCCGCCATGATCGGGCCCGACCGGATCGCGAACGAGCCGATCGGAATGCCGGGACCGTTGTGCATGCCATAGACCTGCTCGATGCCGAAGCGCTCCATCAGGCCGTCCTTGACCATGGCCGCACCGCCGGCGCCGCCCTCCTCGGCGGGCTGGAAGATCACCACCGCATCGCCGGCGAAGTTGCGGGTCTCTGCGAGGTAGCGCGCGGCGCCCAGCAGCATCGCGGTGTGGCCGTCATGGCCGCAGGCGTGCATCTTGCCCGGATTCTTGGAGGCGTAAGGCAGGTTGGTCTGCTCCTCGACAGGCAGCGCGTCCATGTCGGCGCGCAGGCCAATGGTCTTGAGGCCCTCGCCAGCCGGTCTGTTGCCCTTGATCACGCCGACCACGCCGGTCTGGCCGAGGCCCGTCACGACCTCATCGCAACCGAACTCGCGCAAGCGGTCCGCGACAAATGCTGCGGTGCGGTGAACATCGTACAGCAGCTCGGGATGCTGGTGGATATCCCGCCGCCAGGCCTGGATGTCGGGTTGAAGGTCGGCGACGCGGTTCACGATGGGCATGGAGGATCTCAAGCTTTGTTGGGAATGCAGGACTGTCTACCATGCAAGCGCCAGTCCACCCAACTGCCCCGGACAGGGGGTCTAGCCTTGCCCGCCCAGCATAGCCGGGCTTGTCCCGGTCCGCCGCGTCTGCCTATTAGGACGGAACGTTAAGTGACCATCCGGGTGGATCAGAATGCCAAGGCGGCTCGAAGGTGAGTTTGACTATATCGTGGTCGGGGCCGGCACGGCGGGCTGCATCGTCGCCAACCGGTTGTCGGCCGATCCCAAGAACCGCGTCCTGATCCTCGAGGCCGGCGGCGACGACAACTGGATCTGGTTCCACATCCCGGTCGGCTATCTCTTCGCGATCGGCAATCCGCGCTCGGACTGGATGTTCAAGACCGAGGCCGAGCCCGGTCTCAACGGCCGCTCGCTCGCCTATCCCCGCGGCAAGGTGATCGGCGGCTCTTCGGCGATCAACGCCATGATTTCGATGCGCGGACAGTCCGCCGATTACGACCATTGGCGCCAGCTCGGGATGACCGGCTGGGGCTATGACGACGTGTTGCCGCTGTTCAAGCGGCTGGAAGACCACTTTCTCGGCGCGAGCGAGCATCACGGCGCGGGCGGCGGCTGGCGCATCGAGGCGCCGCGGCTGTCATGGACCGTTCTCGACGCCGTCGGCGACGCCGCCGAGGAGATGGGCATCAAGCGCATTCCGGATTTCAACACCGGCGACAACGAAGGCACGAGCTATTTCCACGTCAACCAGAAGCGCGGCCGGCGCTGGTCGTCGGCGCGCGGCTTCCTCAAGCCCGCACTGAACCGCCAAAATCTGCGGCTCGAGAAGCACGTGCTGGTCGATCGTCTCATCATCGAGCAGGGCCGCGCCGTCGGCGTGCGCTTCATCCAGAACGGCGAGATCGTCGAGGCGCGCGCCAAGCGCGAGGTGATCCTCTCGGCAGGCTCGATCGGCTCGGTCCAGGTGCTGCATCGTTCCGGCATCGGACCCGCCAACTGGCTGTCGCCGCTCGGCATCGACATCGTCATGGACAAGCCCGGCGTCGGTCGCAATCTCCAGGACCATCTCCAGCAGCGCGCGATCTACAAGGTCGAGGGCGTCCGCACGCTGAACGAGACCTATTACAATCTGGTCCGCCGCGGCCTGATGGGGCTCGACTACGCCTTCCGCCGCCGCGGTCCGCTGACCATGGCACCGTCGCAGCTCGGCATCTTCACGCGCTCCGATGCGACGCGCGCCCGCGCCAACATCCAGTTCCACGTGCAGCCACTGTCGCTCGACAAGTTTGGCGATCCCCTGCACCGCTTCCCTGCCATCACCGTGAGCGCATGCAATCTCCAGCCGACCTCGCGTGGCACCGTGCGGCTACGCTCGGCGGCGATCGAAGAGAAGCCGATCATCGCGCCAAACTATCTGTCGACCGACGACGACCGCCAGGTTGGCGCCGACGCCATTCGCACCACCCGCCGCCTGATGCAGCAGAAGGCGCTCGCCAAATATCGGCCGAGCGAATATTTGCCCGGCCCCTCCGTCGGCGATGACGATGCCTCGCTTGCGAAGGCCGCCGGCGACATCGGCACCACCATCTTCCATCCCGTCGGCACCGCGAAGATGGGCGCGGCGAATGATCCGATGGCGGTCGTCGACGAGCGCCTGCGCTTCTACGGGTTAGACAATCTGCGTATTGTCGATGCTTCGATCATGCCGACCATCACCTCGGGCAACACCAACACACCGACCGCGATGATCGCCGAGAAAGGCGCGACGATGATTCTGGAGGATGCGAAGTCGTAGCGAGACCTTTCCTCACGAAAACGTCATCATCCTCTCGCGAATAAACTCGCCCCTCGCCCAATCACCTCCCCGAAGCCCAATTCCGGGCGAGAGGAGCTGCGCGATGAGCGGACACGATCACGGCGAAGACGGCGTCAGCCGCCGCAAGGTGCTGGAATGCATGACCTGGGCCGGTACCGGGGTGCTCTGGACCATCACGGGCGGGGTGCCGCGCTCGCTCGGCATCATCGATTCCGCGCAGGCCGCGACCGCGCCCGGCATGACCTTCCTTCAGATCAGCGACAGCCATGTTGGTTTCGACAAGCCGGCCAATCCCAATGCGCTGGGCACGCTGGAGGAAGCCGTCAACAAGATCAACGCGATGCCGGCCAAGCCGTCGTTCATGATCCACACCGGCGACATCACCCATCTGTCCAAGGCCGCCGAATTCGACAATGCCGAGCGCATCATCTCGCAGAGCAAGCTCGACGTGCACTACGTGCCCGGCGAGCATGACTTCCTCGACGAGGAGGTGAAGTTCTATCGCGACCGCTACGGCCGCGGCACCAAGGGCCAGGGCTGGTATTCCTTCGACGCCGGCGGCGTGCACTTCATCGGCCTCGTCAACGTCGTCGACCTCAAGGCCGGCGGCCTCGGCAATCTCGGCGCCGAGCAGCTCGCCTGGCTCGAGGACGATCTCCGCGGCAAATCGAAATCCACACCAATCGTGCTGTTCGCCCACATCCCGCTTTGGACCGTCTATCCGGAATGGGGCTGGGGCACCGAGGACGGCGGCCGCGCGCTTGAATACGTCAAGGGCTTTGGCTCGGTCACCGTGCTGAACGGCCACATCCATCAGGTGATGCAGAAGGTCGAGGGCAACGTCACCTTCCACACCGCGCGCTCGACCGCCTTCCCGCAGCCGGCGCCGGGAGCCGCCTCCTCACCCGGACCGATGAAGGTCGAGGACGCAAAACTGCGCTCCATGCTCGGCGTTGCCAGCATCAACTTCAAGCAGAACGAGCAGCGGCTCGCGATCATCGACACGCCGATCCAGGGTTGATCCAGGGCTAATCCGAGGCTGAACGGAAGTTGACAATGAAGACACTCAATCGCCGCGACTTCGGTGTCGCCGTGGCCGCGGCCATCCTGCTGCCCGTCACAAACGCCCGCGCCGACGACATGGAGGTGCATATCGACAATTTCGTCTTCCAGCCGGCCGAGCTCAAGATCAAGGCCGGCGCCACTGTGACCTGGACCAACCGGGACGACATCCCCCACACCGTCGTGGCGGCCGGCAAGTTCAGGTCCAAGACCCTGGACACCGACGACAAGTTCTCCTTCACCTTCACCAATGCGGGCGACTACAAATATTTTTGTTCGCTGCACCCGCACATGACGGGGATGATCAAGGTTGAGTAACGTCTCAAACCAAGGCATCTCTGTCTTGCCCGGCCGGCGGTCCCACGCTGGCCGGGCTCGCGCATCTTCAGCCGTATCCAGGGAAGAAACGAAACAAGAGGCAAAGCGAGAGGCGATGCCCGTCAGCGATGATTTCCAGAAGGCGCAGCGTTTCCGCGAGGCCGCCCTGCCCCATCTCGACGACGTCTACACGCTCGCGCGCTATCTGCTGCGCGATGCCTCCGACGCCGAGGATGCGGTGCAGGAGTGCTATCTGCGCGCGCTGAAGCATTTTGACAGCTATCGCGGCCCAGCGATGAAGCCGTGGCTGTTCGCGATCCTGCGCAATGTCTGCAACGCCGAATATGCACGGCGTGCGCATTCGCATGCCGCAATGGAGGACAAACCCGGCACCGCCGAGCAGACGCCGATATGGCAGGAGACCGAGGCGAGCCCGGAGACGGAAGTGCTGCGCAGCCGCGATGCCGGCGCCATTCGCAAGCTGATCGACGCACTCGCCGAACCGTTCAAGGAGACATTCGTGCTGCGGGAGATCAGTAACCTGTCCTATCGCGAAATCGCCGAGGCCGTCGGCGCCCCCGTCGGCACCGTGATGTCCCGCCTCGCGCGCGCCCGCGCCATGCTGCGCACGGCCTGGATGGCGGAAGAGGAGCATTCGAAATGACCTGCGACGAAGCAAAAATGCTGCTTCACGCGCTGCTCGACAACGAGCTCGATGCCGGCCACGCGCGCGAGATCGAAGCGCATATCGCAAGCTGCCCGGCCTGCGCCGCGGAGTTCGCGACACAACGCGAGATGCAGCGCGTGCTCGCCGATACCAACCTGCGCTACACCGCGCCGGCCAGCCTGCGCTCCCGGATCGAGGCATCGCTGCCGCAACCGCAGCGCCAGCCGACCCGCCGCTCCGTGCTGCGCGGCTTTGCGATGGGCTCGGCCGTCTCCGCACTCGCCGCCTCCGGGGTCGTCGCCATCGTGCTGCGCCAGGATGATCAGCAGCGCATTTTGTCGGAGGTCGTCTCCGCCCACCTGCGCTCGCTTCAGGCCGGTCACCTCACCGACGTGATCTCGACCGACCAGCACACGGTGAAGCCGTGGTTCAACGGCAAGCTCGACGTCGCCCCGCCCGTGATCGACCTCACTGCGCAGGGGTTTACGCTGGTCGGCGGCAGGCTCGACTATATCGACGCCCGCGCCATTGGCGCAGTGGTCTACCGGCGGCGGCAGCACGTCATCAACCTGTTCGTGGCGCAGACCGCCAGCATCGAGCATCGGCCGCCGAAGACGCAGACCATGCAGGGCTTCAACTGCCGCCGCTGGGGCAATCGCGGCCTGAACTTCTGGGCCGTCAGCGACATCGGCGCCGACGAGCTCGCCGAGTTCGTCGACAAGTTCGAGGCGGCGATGAAGGGGAATGTGGAGGGGTAGCCCTCAAGGTGTATCATTTATTGATACGCCTGGCCTTGAACAATGTATCAGACAATGATACATTGCTTGAGTGATCAGGACCTTCCGGGACAGGACGACTGAGGCGGTCTTTGACGGCGAAAGTCCTAAGGGCTTTCCAGCCGATCTGGTGAAGGTTGCGCGCCGGAAATTGCGCTATCTGCACGCGGCGGGCGAACTTGGCGACCTAAGGGCGCCACCCGGCAACCGTCTTGAGGCCCTGGCAGGCGATCGCAAGGGACAGCACTCGATCAGGATCAACGATCAGTTCCGAGTGTGCTTCGTCTGGACAGCGCAGGGCCCCGCCGAGGTCGAGATTGTGGACTATCACTAGGAGACGCGACGATGGCCAAAAAGCTCAAGCCCATGCATCCTGGTGAGGTTCTTCGGGAGGAATTTCTAATCCCGCTAGACATGTCGGCTGGTGCCCTTGCGAAGACTTGCGGCCTTCCTCGCACGCGAATCGAGCGGATCGCGAACGAGCAGACCGGGATCACCGCCGACACGGCACTTCGGCTGGCGAAGGCGCTCGGCACGACGGCGCAGCTTTGGCTCAATCTTCAGAACGATTACGACATCCAGATCGCCAAACGCGATCTAGGCAAGGCTCTCGATCGCATCGAGACCGTGAACAAGCCGAAAGCAGCCTGAACGCTCAGCCTACGCCGATCTTCTCACCGCATTGTCCACCAGCGTCTTGCCGAGCGACCAGATCGCGCCGGGGACCTTGTGGCTGCCGGCGATGACGTCGTCGAACGCGCGCTCGATCCAGTTGCAGTCTTCTTCGGTGATGGTGAGCGGCGGCAGCAGCTTGATGGTGTGGCTGCCGTGGCCGGCGACCTGGGTCAGGATCTTGTGATCCTTGAACAGCGGCACGGTGATGAGCTGGCAGAACAGGCCCTTGTTGGCGGCCTCCAGCACGTTCCAGGAGGCCCTCAGCCGCAGCGATTTCGGCGGACCGAACTCGATGCCGATCATCAGGCCCTTGCCGCGCACTTCCTTCAGCAGCTCGTAGCCAGGCACCATGCGCGTCAGCGCCAGGCGAAGCTCGGCGCCCCGCTTGGCGGCGGACTCGATCAGCTTCTCGGACTCCATGACATCGAGCGTAGCAATGCCCGCGGCCATTGCGAGATCGTTCTTGGAGAAGGTCGAGCCGTGCACCACCGCACGATCCATCTGGTTGAAAATCTTGTCGAAGATGCTCTTGCGCGTCAGCACCGCGCCAACCGGCACGTGGCCGCCGGACAGCGATTTCGACAGCAGCACCATGTCGGGCTCGACGTTCCAGTGCTCGACCGCCAGGAACCGGCCGGTGCGGCCCATGCCGGTCTGGATCTCGTCGGCAACGAACAGCGTGCCGTATTTCTTGCACAGCGCGGCGGCGCCCGGCAGGAACTCGTCGGTGGGCATGTTGACGCCCTTGCCCTGGATCGGCTCGACGATGAAGGCCGCGACCTCGCGCGAGGCCAGCGCCTTTTCGAGCGCGGCGAGATCGTTGAACGGAATCGAGGTGCAGCCCGGCAGCAGCGGCTCGAAACCGCCGCGGAAGTTCGAATCGCCGGTCAGCGACAGCGCGCCATAGGTCAGGCCATGATAGGCATGGGCACAATAGACGATCCCGGGTCGCCCGGTGGCGCCGCGGGCGAACTTGATCGCCGCCTCGACGCATTCGGCGCCGGAATTGGCGAAGAATGCCTTATCGAGATAGGGGACGTATTTCAAAAGCCGCTCGGCGAGCACGCCGGCGAGCACCGAGACGTCGAACTGGACGAGATTGGGCAGGTCGGCATCGAGCACGCTCTTGAGCGCGTCGCGCATCACCGGGTGATTGCGCCCGATCGCGAACACGCCAAAGCCGGACAAGAGGTCGAGGTAGCGCGCACCGTCGCGATCGAAGAGGTATTGCCCCTGCCCCTTTTGGAAGCCGACATCGTAGCCGATCGTCTTCAGAACCCGAACGAACTGCTCGTTCAGATACCGATTATGCAGGGCGCTGCGCTGGGCCTGGCGGTCCGCGAACAGCTTAGACATGTCTGGATTTGGACTGTGCATCCGCTACATACTTCGGTTGAGGGCCGTTTCGTCAACTGAAAACGGTCAGTAACTGAAAACGCTCTGTGCGGCCTTTTGCCCTTTTTCGGACCATCTTCGCAAGCACAGCTTTAGACCATGTTGCACTGCCGAGGAACTATCATGCGTTTGACCCTTTACACCGGAATATTACTGGCTGGCGGTTTCACCTGTCTGACCCCGGCCCTCGCGGCCGATCCCACCGGCGACTGGCGGGTCGCCGACAGCGTTGCCAACATCCGCGTCGCCCAATGCAATGGCAGCATGTGGGGCGCGGTGGCCTGGGAGAAAACCCCGGGCGGGCGGGACGAATACAATCCGGATGCGTCAAAAAAGAACAGGCCGACGCTGGGCATGGCGATCCTGATCGACATGAAGAAGACGGCCGGCGCCGATCAATGGGAAGGCCAAGTCTACAACGCCAAGGACGGCCAGCTCTATTCTTCGACCATCACGCCCGTGGGCTCCGATCAGCTCGAGATCAAGGGCTGCGTCCTCGGCTTTCTCTGCGGCGGTGAGACCTGGACCCGGGTCGGCCCGCCGATCCCTTTGAGTCCTGCCAACACCGCAGCCAAGGGCGCGCCGAAGACCACCGGCACGGCGCCGAAAGCCGCAGCACCGGCGGGCGCCGCAGCAGCTGCGACGCCACCCGCAGCCCCGAAAAGCGCCGCCGCAGCAAAGCCTGGTCAGAAAGGCGCCGCCGACCCCGTCGGCGACATCTGCCTACTCCCTGAGATTGCGGGGTTTGCCCATTAGGGCCGGCTGGAACAGCAGCACGGCGGCGAGCGTCGTCACCAGCGAGAGCGCCAGCAGCTTGCCCATGCTGGAGGTGCCGGGATGGCTCGACAGCCACAGGCTGCCGAACGCGGTCGCCGTCGTCAGAGCGCTGAAGAAAATCGCGCGCGTCAAGCTGGTCTGGAGCAGGTTTGTCCTCCCCGAGCGCCAGGCCACGACATAGTAGATCTTGAAGGCGACGCCGACGCCGAGCAGCAGAGGAAACGCGACGATGTTTGCGAAGTTGAGGGGCAAGCCGATCAACACGCAGATCTCGAGCGTCACCGCGCCGGCAACCAGAAGCGGCACCAGCGTCATGAGCACGTCGACGAAGCGACGCAGCGTGATCCACAGCAACAGGCCGATCACCAGCAGCGCGTAGATGCCGGCGTGGATAAACGCCTTCACGACGGTGTCGCCGGATTTCAGGATCGAGACCGGCCCGCCGATCGCGGTCGGCTCGGCGACGAGCACCGCTGCCGCAAATTTGCGCAGCGTGTCGTTGTCGTTGGGATCGCCCTTCGGCAGCGCCTCGACGCGGATGATCCCGTCCTTGCTCTTCCAGGCGCTGACGAGATCCGGCGGCAATGACTTCAGCGTGACCGGCTCGGCCTGCATTGCGTTCCTGAGCTGGTCGAACACGATCTTCATCGGCGTGATGAACACGTCCTGCGCCTTGTTGCGCGTGGCCTCGTCGCCATTGGCGAGCTTATCGAGCGCGTCCGCCAGCCGGCGCGAGGCGACCGCGCCCGGGCCCTTCGCATCGCCCGCGGTCCGGCGCAGATTGTCGACCGAAGATTTCAGCGAGTCGACGTTCTCCTTGTCCGACGGCGCCGCGTCGATCTGATCCGGGTTGAGCGCGGGGTTCAGCACTTTGGCGCCCTGCGCGATCAGCTTCAGCTTCGGCTGCTGGTCTTCAGGTACGAAGCTGTCGAGCGACATCACCCGCAGCACTTCCGGCACCTTCTCCAGCTTTGCCTCGACCTGCCTCGCCTGCTCCTCGGACGTCGTCATCACGTTGATGGCATTGGCGCCGGTGTTCGGATCCTTGCGCAAATCGAGGAAGGTCGCGATCGATTCGGCCTTCGGGTTGCGCAGGTTCATCGGGTTGAAGTCGAACTTCATGAAGTAGAGCAACGGCAGGCCGGCGACCGCCAGCAGCAGCGTGCCACCCACGACCAGCACGCGGTGCTTCTCCAGGAAGTGATCGAGCGGCGCCAGGAAGGCGTAGCCGACCGGCTCCTTCTCGCCGGGCGGATTCAACAGCTTCAACAGCGCCGGCAGTATGGTGATCGAGGAGAGGAACGCCACCAGCATGCCGACGCCGGCGATCTGGCCGAGCTCCGAGATGCCCTTGTAGTCGGTCGGCATGAAGCAGAGGAAGCCGGCCGCGGTCGCCATCGCCGCGAGCGACAGCGGCACTGCCGAGCGTTTCGCGGCCAGCACCAGCGCGCTGGAGAGATCGTTGTGCTTGTAGCGCTCCGAGCGATAGCGGACGCTGTACTGGATGCCGAAATCCACGCCGAGACCGACAAATAGCACGGCGAAGGCGATCGACAGCAAATTGAGCGAACCGACCATCATCAGGCCGGCGGCGGTTGTCAGCGCAAGGCCGACAAAGAGATTGATGAACACCGCGAAGATGATCTTCGCCGAATGCAGCGCCAGCCACAGGATGAGCAGCACGACGAGGACGGTGCCGATACCGTTGACGACGGCTCCCTCCTGGACGGTGGCGTATTCTTCATTGGCGATCGGCACCGGACCGGTCAGCCGCACACGCGCCTGGTATTTGGTCGGGAAATCCAGCTCGGCCGCGGCCTTGCGGATCGCGTCGGTGGCGCCCTTGCCAGGCTCCAGCGCGTTGTAGTCGAGGATCGGCTTGAACTCGATGAAGGCGCGCTTGTCCGAATCCGACAGCGGCTCGTCGCTGACGAGCTCACGCCAGGAGAAGCTGGCATTGCCCTTGTTGAGCACGGTCTCGACCGTCTGCGCGATCAGATTGAAGGGCCGCTCGGTGTTGTCGAGCTTGACCTGGCCGCGCTTGACGCCGGCAAGTCCCGTCTCCAGCGCGCCAGTCAGGCCGCGGATCGAGGGATCGCCCGCCATGATTTCGATCAGAGGTGCCGCGGATTCGAACTGGCCGGTCGTCTTGCTGACCTCCTCGGTCGGCAGGAACAACAGGCCGTTCTTCTCGAAGAACTCGCCGGAGCCGAGCTGCTGCACCGACTGGAAGCTGGTCTTGTCGTCCTTCAGCTTTGCAAAGAGCGCATCCGCCGCCGCGGTCGCCATCTCCGGCGTTCTCGCCTCGACGACAGCCGTGATCGTCGCATCGCGGTCGAAGGCGCGATCGAATTGCTGGTCGCGCTGGCGCCAGTCCAGATTCTGGGCAATCAGCGAATTGATGTCGGTGTTGATGGCGAAGTGCTGAGACGTGTAATAGCCCGCTCCCACTGCCAGCAGGAGCCCGAGAACGACGACGAGGGGGGCAAACCGGGTGCAGGCCCTGACGATGGCAACGACTACGCTTTGCAGCACTTCTTTTCTTTCTGCGTTTAACAGCTTGCCGGAAACGCCCGCTGTTTATCGGAGTTCCCAGGCGAAACCTATTGCTGTTTTGAGTGGCACTCGCCGGAACAAAGTTCGAAGTAAACGGCGGGAGAGCGCGGCAAAATCATGCGGGATGGCCGGTATAGCCGGGGAGTTGAGGCGGTAAAGTGGCGAAGCGGTAAGCACAAACGCCGCCCCCTTGGCTCGCTCAGCTGGGTTACTATAATACCGCCCGACTTCCCAATAGTGGGACTCCGCGAGCATTCCGCCTTTCCTTGCTGCCGATTTTTTGACACAAAGTGCTGTGCTTTCCATACGCGGAACCCCCAACTGGGTGGGTGGCGCGAAACCAATGGTGCGGATATTGCAACTCATTGGTCAGTATCGGGGTGCCGCTGGGACGATTGAGCGGATTGGTGCAACTTACGTAATGGGCGTCCAATGGAAGTTTATCTGGCGCAACCGCGCGGCTTTTGCGCGGGCGTGGTGCGAGCGATCGAAATCGTGGAACGGGCCCTGCAGAAGTACGGCCCGCCGGTCTACGTGCGCCATGAGATCGTGCACAACAAATACGTCGTCGAGAGCCTGAAGAACAAAGGCGCAATCTTCGTCGAGGAGCTGTCCGAAGTTCCGCCGAAGGCAGTAACCGTTTTCAGTGCCCATGGCGTCGCCCGCAGCGTCGAGGAGGAGGCCGCCGCCCGCGACCTTCCCGTGCTGAATGCCACCTGCCCCCTGGTCACGAAAGTTCACAATCAGGGGAAGCGCTACATCACCAAGGGCCGCACGCTGATCCTGATCGGCCATGCCGGCCATCCCGAGGTCGAAGGCACGATGGGCCAGGTTCCGGCGCCCGTGCTGCTGGTCCAGAGCGTCGAAGAGGTTAACGCGCTGTCGCTGCCTGCAGATACGCCAGTGGCCTACATCACCCAGACCACGCTGTCGGTCGACGACACCAGGGACATCATCGGGGCGATTCAGGCCAGATTTACAGATATTCAAGGCCCAGACATCCGGGATATCTGCTATGCGACACAGAACCGCCAATCTGCAGTAAGGGACCTAAGCAAGCTGGTCGACGTGATCTTGGTGGTGGGCGCCGCCAATAGCTCGAACTCGAACAGGCTCCGCGAAATCGGCACTGAGGCCGGGGTCGCGAGTTATCTGATCGCCGATGGCAGCAAGCTCGATCCGGAGTGGTTGAAAGGTGCCAGGACCGTCGGCCTCACGGCCGGCGCCTCGGCGCCCGAAGTGTTGGTGGATGACGTGATCGAAGCTCTGCGGCGGATCGGACCTGTTACGGTCTCGGTGCTCCCGGGCCGCGAGGAAAACATCGAATTCCGGCTTCCGGCCGAACTGGCTGCGAGCTGACCTACCCGAATTCCAAGCCCAGGAAAGAAACTTGTAATGGCTATACCCTTCTTCAAAGAAATGCGTATCGGCGGCTATTTGCTCAAGCAGAAAATGCTTGGCCGCAAACGCTATCCGCTCGTGTTGATGCTGGAGCCGCTGTTTCGCTGCAACCTCGCCTGCGTCGGCTGCGGCAAGATCGATTATCCGGACGCGATCCTCAACCGCCGCATGACGGCGCAGGAGTGCTGGGACGCAGCCGACGAGTGCGGCGCGCCGATGGTCGCCATTCCCGGCGGCGAGCCGCTGATCCACAAGGAGATCGGCGAGATCGTGCGCGGTCTCGTGGAGCGCAAGAAGTTCGTCTCGCTCTGCACCAACGCGCTACTGCTCGAGAAGAAGCTCGATTTGTTCGAGCCCTCGCCCTACCTGTTCTTCTCGGTGCATCTCGACGGCTTGAAGGAGCATCACGACAAGGCGGTGTCGCAGAAGGGCGTGTTCGACCGCGCCGTATCCGCGATCAAGGCGGCCAAGGCGCGCGGCTTCACCGTCAACGTCAACGCCACCATCTTCGACGGTCATCCGGCCGAGGAGATCGCAAAATTCCTCGACCTCACCACCGAGCTCGGCGTCGGCGTGTCGATGTCGCCGGGCTACGCCTATGAGCGTGCGCCGGACCAGGCGCACTTCCTCAACCGCACCAAGACCAAGAAGCTGTTCCGCGACGTCTTTGCGATGGGCAAGGGCAAGAAGTGGAATTTCATGCATTCGGGCCTATTCCTGGACTTCCTCGCCGGCAACCAGGAATACGAGTGCACGCCGTGGGGCATGCCCGCGCGCAACATCTTCGGCTGGCAGAAGCCCTGCTATCTGCTCGGCGAAGGCTATGCGAAGACCTTCAAGGAGCTGATGGACACCACCGACTGGGAGACCTACGGCACCGGCAAGTACGAAAAGTGCGCCGACTGCATGGCGCATTGCGGCTACGAGCCGACGGCCGCGACCGCAGCCATCAACCACCCGCTGAAGGCGATGTGGGTGTCGCTGCGCGGCATCAGGACCACGGGTCCGATGGCCCCGGAGATCGACATGTCCAAGCAGCGCCCGGCGCAGTACATCTTCTCCGAGCAGGTCCAGAAGAAGCTCTCCGATATCCGCCGCGACGAAGCCGCCGCCGCGCAGGAGAAGGCTGCGCGGAAGGCTTCGACTGCTGCGTAAGCGCGACGCAGACCTGTAGCCCGGATGGAGCGAAGCGAAATCCGGGACAGTTTTGCCGCGTTGCAGGACCCCGGATTGCGCTTCGCTCCATCCGGGCTACGGACATCAAAACAAAAGGCCCAGTCGCTAATGGCGACCGGGCCTTTTCTTTTATCGGATAGAGGAAAGCGCTCAGACCGTCTCGGGGACCAAAGCCTCGGTGTCGGCGAGTTCGGTGCCGATCAGGAAGTCGCGGCAGCCGCGCAGCGAGCGCAGTGCGCGGTTGAAGTCGATGCCGGTCGAGACCAATGCATGCAGCGTTGCCGGATTGCGCACGATGCCGCGCAGGACGGCCGCCAGATCGATCTGGCCGTTCGGCTTGATGGCGGCACGTGCGAGCGCCGGCAGCGCGCGGTGAGCGGGATCGCTGATAACCCGGACCGCGGCAAAGGGCAGCCCGGCCTCGGCGGCGTAGGCGGCCGCGATGTGGCTCTCCATGTCGACCGCCACAGCTCCGGTCTCGGAATGCAGCGTCGCCTTGCAGGAGCTCCCCGTAACCACCTCTTCGGCGCCGGCGAGGCTGCCGCGCACGACACGGCGGCGGCCGGAGGTCAGCTTGTCGATGAGGTCGTCGCTGAGCGACAGGCCCGCGCCCCAGCGGGCATCTCCCGCGAGCACTTCGGTCGCCACCACGACATCGCCGGAGCGCAGCGTCGGGTCGAGACCGCCGGCTACGCCGAAGGAGATGACGCCGCGAATCGTTTCGGGATCCACCACCGTCAGAAGCGCCCGCAACTGGGTCGGGCTGCTGGACGAGCAGATAACCGCCATTCCGGGCCCGGCCGCGATGCGGGCCTCCTGAACCAAACCAGTCACAATGAGTATTGGCCGCGGGTCTATGACATTACCCACGGAAACATAGTCCCCCATCCCCAAAGTCACATTCCGACCCCTACCACCCTGCTATTGGTGTCCCGCAAGTTCCAATACCGCGCCAGCGCCCACAGCGGAAAGAACTTTGAGTAACCGTGATACCGTAGATAGAATACACGGGGGAAGCCCGTCGCGGTGTAGCGCTGCTCGTCCCACAGTCCTTTTTCGTTCTGTGTTGCAATCAGGTACTCCACCCCGCGGGCGATGGCCGGGTGATCAACCTCGCCCGCTGCCATCAAGGCAAGCAAGGCCCATGCCGTTTGCGAGGCGGTCGAGGGGGCGGCCTCCCATCCCTTGTAATCCAGACGGTAGCTGACAGCGTCCTCGCCCCAGCCGCCGTCCGTGTTCTGGATCGAGGCCAGCCAGTCGGCCGCCTTGCGCATCATCGGGTCGTTATGGCCGACGCCCGCCATGTTGAGGGCGCACAGCACCGACCAGGTGCCGTAGATGAAGTTCATGCCCCAGCGACCGTACCAGGAGCCCTCCGGGTGCTGGGTCCGCCTGAGATAGGCGATCCCGTCGACCATGTGCTTGCTGGTCTTCTCGGTCGCCCCGAGCTGGGCCAGCATCGAGATACAGCGCGCGGTGACGTCCTCGGTCGGCGGGTCGAGCAGCGCGCCGTGGTCGGAGAACGGGATGTTGTTCAGGTAATATTCGAGATTGTTCACGTCGAAGGCAGCCCAGCCGCCGTCGTCGCTCTGCATGCCCTCGATCCATTCCCGGCCGCGGTCAATCGCCGCGTCATAGCCGGTCGCGCCGTGCTCCCGGCGCATGCGGTCCATCGACATCACCACCACCGCGGTGTCGTCGAGATCGGGATAATGGGCATTGTTGTACTGGAAGGCCCAGCCGCCCGGGCGCACGTCGGGCCGTTTCGCGGCCCAGTCACCCTTCACGTCGAGCTCCTGCTTCGGGATCAGCCAGTCGAGGCCGCGCTTGGCGGCCGGGACGGCTTCCGCGTCGCCGGCCTCGAGCAATGCGTGAGCTACCAGCGTCGTATCCCAGACCGGCGAGACGCATGGCTGGCAATAAGCCTCCTCCTCGCGGATCACCAGCAGCTTCTCGATGCCCCGGCGGGTGGTCGCCCGCGGCGGATAATTCTCATCCTTGCCGAGCGCATCGTACATCATGACGATGTTGGCCATCGGCGGATAGATCGCGCCCATGCCGTCCTCGCCGTTGAGCCGCTCCTCGATGAAGGCGAGCGCGGCGTCGATCGCACGCTTGCGCAAACGGGTCGGAAACATCGGCTCGACCACGCGCAAAATGCCGTCGAGCGCGCGGAACAGCACGAACCAGGCCATGCTCTGGTGCGGCGCCTTCGCGGTCATGCCGATCGAGCGCGGGTCCTGGAGGAACAACTCGTCGATGCCGACGTCTTTCGGATTCTTCGCGCGCGGCTTCAGCGCGGCAAGCACCATCAGGGGCACCATGGTGGTACGCGCCCAATAGGAGATCTTGTTGAGATGGAACGGCGACCAGAACGGCAGCAGCACGATCTCGATCGGCAGCACCGGCACCGCGCGCCAGGTCACGACGCCGAACATTGCCAGCATGAAGCGCGTGAAGACGTTGCTGTTGACTGCGCCGCCGCGGGCATGGATTGCCGCGCGCGCGCGCGCCATGTGCGGCGCGTCGACGGAGTCGCCGATCATCTTCAGCGCGAAATAGGCCTTCACGCTGGCGCTCATGTCGAACGCGCCGTCATGCACCAGCGGCCAGCCGCCATGCGCGCCCTGCACGCGGCGAAGATAATTGGCGATCTTGGCTTCGAGCACGGCGTCGACCGGCTCGGCGAGGTGATGGCGCAGCAGAATGTATTCGGCCGGAATCGTGCAGTCGGCCTCGAGCTCGAACACCCAATGACCGTCGGATTGCTGGAAGCCCAGAACGCCTTGCGTAGCCGACGCAATGCTCGATTCCAGGACTTCGCGGCTGGTCGCGTTCACGGAATCCATCTCGCTCGATTGCTCCGATAGTTGCCTTGAATTGATTGGGACAAATGCCCGTCAGGCCCGCTGCGCGGCCAGAACCAGATCGGCGGCGCGATCACCGGATCGGACCGATCCCTCGATGGTTGCAGGCAATCCCGTAGCAGTCCAATCGCCGGCAAGGAACAGGTTTTTCAGCGCGGTGCCCGGCCCCGGACGCAGGGCATTCTGCGCCGGCGTCGCGGCAAAGGTGGCGCGTCGCTCGCGCACGATCTGCCAGGGTGGCAGTTCGCCGGAAACGCCGCCCGCCTTGCAGATGTCGTTCCAGATCGCCTGCGCAAGTTCCTCGCGCGGCATGTCGACCAAGCGGTCGCCATTGCTGATGGTCACGGAAAGCCGGTTGGGGAACGCGAACAGCCATTCCACGATCCCGCCGATCACGCCGAGGATTGGAGCCGAACCCGGCGGCGGTTCAACGCGGAAATGTGCGTTGACGATGGCACGGAATTCGGTCGGCGTCTTCAGACCCGGCAGCAGGCTCGACGCGGCACGCGGCGGCACCGCCATCACGATGACATCGCCCTCACTGAGCTGGATCACATCCTCGCCGCCGAAATTCAGCGTGCCGACCTTGCCGTCGTTGGCCGCGAAGGAACGCAGCTCATGACCGAGCTGAACGGAGTGGCCACGCTCCTGCAAAAATTTCACGGCCGGCTCGATCAGTACGGCACTCAGGCCGTCGCGCGCGATCAGTGGGCGGCAGGCTTGTCCGCCGGCGAGCAGCGTCTCGCGCACGATCGCGCCGGCAAGCCCGGCTGAGCCTTCGGGCGGATCGACGTTGAGCGCTGCGAGCAGCAGCGGCTGTACCAGGCGCTGATAGAGGACGCCCTCGCAGGGAATGGACTTGCCGACCAGCGTCTCCTCAGACGCCCAGATCAGCGGCGCCAGCTTGAGATAGTCCATCAGGCCGGTGTCGGGAACGCGGCGGCTCTCGTCGAGCACCCAGGTCGGCAGCCGGCCATCGCCGAGATCGATCTGCCAGCGCTGCCCCGTCGTGAGATCGACAAAGGGAAACTGCGCGCGCTCCGGGCCGACGAGGCCCGCCTCGGTGCCGATCGAGCGCGCATAGGCGCGCGCATGACTGTTGCCTGACAGCAGCAAATGATTGCCGTTGTCGATGGTGAGTTTGGTGGCGCTGTCGAAATAGGAGCGGCAGCGGCCGCCGGCCTGGTTCGTCGCCTCGTGCACGGCGATCTTGAAGCCGGCATTGGCGAGCCGCACGGCGGCGGAGAGGCCGGAAATGCCGGCGCCGATGATGTGTGCTGTGTTTTGCATCAGAGAAAAGCGTAACGGAGCAGGATCGCGAAGCGTGTGACTTTCGACACACGCACCGGCTCGCGCGGCGCATTGAAACCGCGCGCGATCAGGAGGTCCAGAATGGCATGATAATATTTCGACATGATCCGCGGCGCGCGCACCGCGCGGCGCCGGTTGCGGTTCATGATCTCGTCGGACTCCTCGAAATACGCCTTCGCGCGTTGCGCCAGCGGCAGACAGACCTTTGACAGCGCGCGCTCGACGATCACGCGGCCTGGATCGTTGGAGGTGATGCCGGCGTGCAGCAGGGCTTCGCGCGGCAGATAGAGCCGCCCGAGCGTTGCGTCCTCGTCGATGTCGCGCAGGATGTTGGTGAGCTGGAGCGCGCGGCCGAGATGATGGGCAAGCAGGATGCCGTCCTCTTCCGGCAGGCCGAACACCCGCACAGACAACCGCCCCACGGCGCTCGCCACCCGATCGCAATAGAGATCGAGCGTCGCCATGTCCGGCGCGCGGATGTCCTGCGGCACGTCCATCTCCATGCCGTCGACGATGGCGAGGAAATCCTCGCGTTTCAGCCCGAACGTCTTCACCGAAGCGACGTAGTCCTTCAGGCGGTCCGGCGGATGGCCCTCATAGAGCGCGTCGATGTCGTCGCGCCACACCTGGAGCGCGGCCAGCCGTTCGTCGCGCGGTCCATCGGAATCGGCGATGTCGTCGACCTGGCGGCAGAAGCTGTAGATCTGGAACATCGCCTCGCGCTGGTCGCGCGGCAGGATGCGCATCGCGGCATAGAAGGAGCTGCCGGATGCGGTCGAGCCATAACTGGCGCCGGGCGACGTCGCCTCAAGCGTCATGAGCAGTCCCCGGTTTGCTAATGGCCTTGCGCCCGATCGCGCGACGGCCGACTTCGCCGATCATGCCGGCGAGGCTGAAGGTGAGGAGCTCGAGCTTGTTCAGATGCACCCGCTCGCGCAGGGGATCGCGCACCTTCAACAGGCGCACGATGCGGTCGGCATAGGCCTGGATGACGGAGATTTCGACGCCGAGACGGAGATCCCTCACCTCGGCACTCAGCGACTTGCTCTCGTTGAGAAGCGCTTCGTTGCGCACGGCAAGCGCCTGCAGGCAGGCCAGCATCGCCGGCGGCGACTGCGTCAGCCCGAGCTGCTCGACCGAAGCGCCGCTTGCCGCCAGCGCATCGCGCGGCAGATAAACGCGATTGAGCTCGCGGAAATCCTTGCCGCAATCCTGGAGGTGGTTGTTGATCTGAAGGGCCGCGCAAAGCGCGTCCGACGCGGCCCAGGTCGAGGTGCTCTCGCCATGGACGTCGAGCATGAAGCGGCCGACCGGCATCGCCGAATAGCGGCAATAGTGGATGACCTCGTCCCAGGTCTCGTAGCGCAGCTTGGTCACGTCCATGCGGAACGCAATCAGCACATCCAGCGCATGGCGCGGCGCCATGCCGCGTTCGGCCAGCGCGCGCCTCAGGCTCACGGCTTCGGCCTGGGTGTCGCCCTTGCCGAGCAGTTCGCTTTCGAGCAAGTCGAGATAGGCAAGCTTCTCGTCGGCCGGCAGCGTCGCATGGTCGGCGATGTCGTCGGCGGTGCGGACGAAATTGTAATACGCCAGGATCAGCGCGCGATGACGTGGATGAATGATCCAGGACGCGACGGGAAAATTCTCGTCGCGGTCACCCTTGCCGGATCGCAATTCGCTCGCTGAGGTCATCGAGGGCTGGTCAACAATCGTTTGGACAGGAAGGGCTTTTTTCGCTCGCGCAGGCTCGCGCCAGAGATGCCGCCGCGGCCCCCATATAGGGGAATACGACCGCAAAACCAATCCTGTCTCTCGATGGCTGCCCTGCGGATCGAGCCCGAAAAGGCGGCCCGGGGTCCGCCTATTGTGGGCCAGCGACCGAGCTTACTGGTTGTGGTTCTTCAGGACCTGGTCGCAGGCCTGCGAGATCTTGGCCCGGTTCTCCTTGAGGCAGGCCAGGATGGTGAAATCGCCCTGGTCGATGACCGGACGGCAGAACTTCTGCACATCACGCGTGCAGGCCTTCTGCTCGGAGTCCGTGCCACGCCCTTGCTGGGCAAACGCGGCGGTGGAAAGGGATGCCGACAGCAGGGTGAGAGCGACGAGAAGCTTACGCATTGTATTCCTTCATTCTGACGGCAGAATCGCACCGATCCCGGACAGCCCAGGGCGGACGGGAACGGATTGTTCTGGTGGCGAGTTGCCGCGGAAAGCACGGCATCGGAGAAGGCACAAGCGCTGGCAAATGCGGCCAAATTGGCGCCGCATCCACCAAATCAGGTCTTCCCTCGGTCTTCATTGGCAGATGTAAGAGGTTGATACTATGTCATAATTCTGGCACCTCGCGTTTTGCCGGGTACCTGTTGCAGACCTGCATCTGTCCTTGCCGTCTTTCCCGCCAGAAACACTGCGAAACATGGGGAATCTCGGAACAAGCCATGGCGAACGCGCTTCGCGATGCCGACATATGCGCCGGTTGGGCTTTGAACCTGACACAGGCTCGGAACACTAAACCTTCGATGTGGCGAGACGTCCTATCTCGAGTGGACGTCGTTCCAAAACGGGATACTGAAGATGAAATTTTTTGGGCGATCTGGACAGGCGATCAAGGCGGCCGGCATTGCGGCTGCGCTGCTCTTCTCGGTTTCGGCGAGCCACGCTCAGTCGTCCGGACCGTTTGCCGGTTTCGACGGCGCATGGTCGGGCACCGGCACCGTGTCGCTGTCGGACGGCTCCACCGAGCACATCCGCTGCAAGGCGGACTACAAGGTGGCCGGCACCGGTCTCAACCTCAAGCAGGCCCTGCACTGCGCCAGCGACAGCTACAAGTTCGACCTCACCAGCGACGTGACGAGCCAGGGCGACCGCATCTCCGGCAACTGGAGCGAGGCCAGCCGCAACATCTTTGGTAATTTGCAGGGCACCGCCGGCGGCGGCCAGATCGAGGTGTTCGTCGAGGCCAACGGCTTTGCCGCCAACCTGACGCTGCGCACCAACGGCACCAAGCAGACGGTGCAGATCAGCTCCAAGGGCGAGATCCGCGGCGTCAACATCACGATGACCAAGACCTGACGCGCTTCGCGCTCCAACGCCTCAGATCAAATCAAACCCCTGGCTCTCGCGAGCCAGGGGTTTTTCTTGTCTGAAGGCGTAGTCGCTCGTCACGATCGATTCAGATCGCGCGCTTGTCCGCACCCTGTAGCCTGGCGTGCAGATTGATCAGCCACATCGCCGTCGGCCGCAGGATGAAGAGGTCGGCGACGAGCGCCATGACCATCGAGAAGGCGCTGAGCCAGCCGAACAGCCGCAGCGATGGCAGGTCGGAGAACACGGTGACGACGAGGCCGCAGGCCAGCACCACCGTGGTCAGGATCAGCGCCGGGCCGACCAGCACGGTTGCGCGCTCCACCGCGAGCGCCGAGCCGACGCCCGGCTTGCTCTCGAGCCTGAGACGATTGAGGAAGTGAATGGTTGCACTCAGCCCCAGGCCGAATGAGACGGTGAGCGCCACGACGCTGGCGAATTGCAGCCCCTCCCCCATCGCCCACAGCACGGTGCCCGACATCACCACCGGGAAGATGCCCGGCAGGATGCAGGCGAACATCACCACCCAGGAACGGAAGGCAAAGCCGATGAAGATCGCGACCAGCGCGAATTCGACGGTGAGCCCGCGGTTCAGTTTCTCGATCATGCCGGCCGAGTTGCGCGCCGCGATGGCGGCGAGACCCGTCACCGCCACTTCGTAGCCGGGATGCTTCTTGCGCACCGCATCAAGCTCGGTGTCGAGCTTGTCGACGATCGGCAGCAGTTGGCTGGAATCCTTGTCCGGCACACGGCCTGCGACCACGACTGCATCCTGCTCGGCATCGATGAAGCGCCGCACCAGGTGCTCGGGGATGAGGCTCACATATTCCTTCAGCGTCGCGACGTCGGCGCTGCCGGCCTTTTCCGCAAGCCAGCGGCGCAGGGTTTCGACTGACCAGACGTTGCCGACACCGGCCGCCTTCTCCACGACCGCATGCACGTCCGCGATCGTCTGTAGCGTCTCCGGCGAATAGAGCGATTCACCCTTGGGGAACTGGATCAGCACGTTGACCGGGTTGGCGCCGGTGAGCTTGGCGTCGAGCCGGTCGCTGGCGGCGACCGCCTGGCGCTTGTCCGGCACCTGGTCGGCGAGCCGGTAGCGCGGCTCCAGATTGGCGTAGATCACGCCCAGGCCGGCGACGAACAGCAGCGCGATCAGACTGAACAGGCCGGGCCGGCCCACCATGCGCACTGCGATCCAGTAGCAGAAATTGCGCAGCGCCTGGACGCCGGCATCCGCGCTCTGGAACTTGGTCGCAAAGACTTTCTCGTTGCGCACCAGCAGCACGCCGAACACCGGCACCAGCGACAGCACTGCGACCAGCGCGATGATGGTGGCGGCAAGGCCCGCCTCGCCGAACTTGCGGATCAGGTCGGAGTCGGAGAACTGGAGCGCGATGAAGGAAATGCCGGCGGTGCCGTGCGTCAGCACGCAGGCCGGGCCCACCACCAGAACCGCGTTCTTGAACGCGGTGAACTTGTCCTGGCCTGCGATCAGCCGGTCGCGCGCGGCGAAGGTGAGCTGCATCGAGTCCGAGAAGCTGATGACCATGATGAGCGGCGTCATCACGTTCAGGAACATGTTGAGATTGAAATTGGCCCAGCCGAGCGCGCCGAGCGCCAGCAGGATCGCGATCATCGGCGGGAATGCCGCCGCCACCATGAAGGAGATCTTGCGGAAGAAGATGATAGCGATGACGCAGCCGGCGAGAATGCCGAGAATATTGTAGGTGAGGCCGTCGCGCTCGACCGCGTTGCGGATCTCGAGCTGCATCACCGGCACGCCGGAGAGCTGCACGTTGAGCCCGGTGTCGCCGAGATCCTCCTTCGTCAGCGCGCGGATGTCGCCGATGGTCTTGGTGAGCTTGTTGGAGGCGACCACCTCGGGCTCGAGCGAGAGCACGATCAGCGCAAGCGTGCCGTCCTCCGACAACAGCTTGCCGCGGATGATCTCGTTGGCTTTGACGGTTTCGATGAACTTGTCATAGGCCTCGCCCTCGGGCAGCTCGCCCGGGAATAGCGCGGCCGGCAGCTTGCCCGGCGCCGGCGCCTGGCGCGCGGAGAACAGCGAGACCAGGCCGCGGGTGCCCTCGACCAGTTGCAGGTCGGTGATGAAGTCGCGCAGCTTCTCGAGGTTGTTTCGGGCCAGGAGGTTCTTGCCCTCGATCACGACGAGGACGTCGAATTCCTCGGCCGGGAACTTCTTCGTCACCTCTTCGTACTGGTGGAATTCGCGGGAATTGGAACGGAACAGCTGCGACAGCGAATCGTCGATCTTGATCCGATAGATGCCGAACACTGCGCCGACGATCAGCACCAGCAGCACGATGCAGGAGACGATCGGCGCCCGGACGGCGATCAGCCCGATGCGCTCGAGCCCGAAGGCAATGGAGGAAACCGGCCCCTGTTCGACCTTGTCAACATGAACCTCATTCTCGCTGTGCTTTTCGAGCATGCCTTTGTCCAGTTCCTAAATCGACTCGGTGAGTGAGCTTATTGCGCCCCGCGAACGGCTTGAAAACGCCATGCAAATGGGAGGCTTGCCCTTTGAAAATGCGCGGAAAATCGCCGCGAGGGGTTTAGCAGGTGAATAGCCCGACTCGCAAGCAGGCGAAGCGTGGCCAAATCGATCAAGATGTGGCGATTTCCACCCCGGATGCCGGTCATCCGGGCGACGCTGTGCCAATTCGACGCGGCGCGCGGTCCGCACTCTCGTCCTTGAGCGTCACGCCGGTAACCTCCCTGGCCAGCCCCTCACGCACCAGCCAGGCGATCTTGAAGGCGGCCTCGTCATAGCTCAACCCGGCGTGGTGGATATTTGACACGCAGTTGCGTTCGGCATCGCTGCGGCCGGGCTTCGGCGCAAAGGTCAGATAGGCGCCGAGACTGTCGGGCGCGGACAGGCCCGGCCGCTCGCCGATCAGCGTCAAAACCATGCGCGCGCCGAGAATCGCGCCGATCTCGTCGCCGAGCGCGACCCGCGCGCCTGAGGCGACAACGACACGGCCGATCGCGACAGCCTCCTCGGCCGCGAGCCGAGGCAGCAGGCTCTTCAGCAGCGCGACCGCGTGGGCATTCACGGCCGCCGCCGACAGGCCATCGCCGACCACGATCGCAAGCGGGCACGGCGTCGTGGCGCACTGCGCCAGGATCTCGGCTGAGCCGGCGTCGAGCTGCCGCCCGAGATCCGGCCGCCGTAGATAGTCCCTGCGATCGGTCGCCCGGCTCCTTGCCTCGCTGACGGCAAGGCCGAGTTCGCCGAGCCCGGCGACCAGCCACGGCACATCGAAGGCGGCATGCACGGCATCGCGGGCGCGGGCGTGGTCCAGGGTGAAATCGAGCAGCGGTTTTGTCGGCAGGCTCGCGCCGCTGCGCCCGAGCGCGACGCGCGCGGACGTGAACGACCGCAAGTCCAGCGTCGGACGAACCGGAACGGGTTTGTCGGTCATTCGGCGGGAACGGCGGCCTGGCGCAGCCGCAGCGAATAGTTCGACGCGTTTTGCTGGCCGCTGGAGGCCGCGCGAGCGAACTTGATCAGATGGTGCGCGATCATCGCGGAGCCGATCAGGCCTTCGAGGTCGCCGCGCCTGATCCGCCCCAGTGCGAACTTCCAGAACACCTTCTTGTAGTCGCCGAGCACACCAACCTTCCAGAAGATGTTTCGCAGCATGATCAGGGCGCGCTTGACGTTGGCCCAGGTCTTCATCTCCGGGGCCACCGGCACCTGGAGGCGGTTGGCATAGGTATAGTCGCATTGATGCTGATAGCGGGCGTAGACCTTTTCGGGCTCGTAGGCGACCTCCATGCAGTGCCTCCAGGAGGCCACGACCTCGTCATAGGGCAACAGAAAGTTGACGTTGGAATCGCGGCCTTCGTCGTTGACGAGCCGCCCCTCGCGCTCCAACCGGTCCCACAGCGGCGTCTTCGGCAGAGCCTGCAACAGATTGATCGTGAGCAGCGGAATCCTGGATTCCTCGACGAAGTTGATGAGCACGTCGGCAGTGTTCGGCTTGTCGGTGTCGAGCCCCATGATGATGCCCGAGACGACTTCCATGCCGTAGGCGTTGATGGTGCGCACGCCCTCCAGGATCGGGACCATCATATTGTGGTCCTTGTGCATCGCGTGCAGCGCGTCGGGATCGGGGGTCTCGATGCCGCAGAAGATGGTGACAAACATCGCCTCGCGCATCTTCTCGAGGATTTCCGGGCGCTTTGCGATATTGAGCGTCGCCTCGCAGGCAAGCCGCATCACATAATTGTTCTTCTTCTGCCACTCGATCAGATGCGGCAACAGGTCCATCGCCGCCTTGCGGTTGCCGATGAAATTGTCGTCGACGAAATAGACCGTGTCGGTCATCCCGCATTCGCGCAAGCGGTCGAGCTCGGCGATGATCTGCTCGGGCGACTTGATCCGCGGGTTACGGCCATAGAGGCCGGGGATGTCGCAGAACTCGCACTGATAGGGGCAGCCGCTGGAATACTGGATGCTGCCGAGGAAGTATTTCTTCACGTCGGCGAGCTCGTAGGCCGGGATCGGAAACTCCGTCATCGGAATTCGGTCTTTGGTGGTCAGCACCACCTGCTGCTCGAGACGTGACGTGTCGCGCGACAGGATCTCGATCAGCTGGTTGGTGGCGTCGCCGAGCTCACCGACATGGAGATAGTCGAAGGACGGATAATAGTCCGGACAGGCGCTGACCGAGGGCCCGCCGAGCGCAACCGGCAGATCGAATTCATGGGCGCGGCGGCAGATGTCGTTCATCTGCTGGCGCTGGATGTGCATGCCGCTGACGAAGACCGCTTCCGCCCATTCGAACTCGTCCTCGGTCGTGCGACGGAGGTTCTCGTCGACGAATTTGACCTGCCATTCCTTCGGCAGATAGGCGGCAAGCAGCAACAGGCCCTGTGGCGGCATGAAGGCGCGGACGCCATCGGTCAAGGGATAGGAGTACTCGAAGGTGCCGAAGGACGAGGTGTAGCGCGGGAAGACGCAGAGAATACGCCGGATCGTTCCGTTGCTTTCAGCGCGCATCGAACTTTCCCCAACCAGATTCTATGAACGGTCCTGACGAGGCCACCAGACACCTAGCGTAACGCTGGGACCGAATTTCCTCAATATTGTGGCACTGAACCAATTCGTGAGACGCGCCAATGGTTTCCCCGGTTCACGCCGGCGGGCGAAAGTTTTTCGCGGGCTTTTCCGCCTCACGCGATCAGCCGAGAGGCAAAATCGGGCAGCAGGCCCGCATCGCCGGCTAGGCGGAAATCGGCGCCCGCTATGCCTGACTGCGCCAGCCAATCGTCGAATTCCGGCGCCCTGCGCAGGCCAAAGACGTCGCGGGCATAGAGCGCGTCGTGAAACGAGGTCGACTGGTAGTTCAGCATGACATCGTCGGCGCCGGGCACCCCCATGATGAAGGTGACGCCGGCGGCAGCCAGCAGCGTCAGGAGATTGTCCATGTCGTCCTGGTCCGCCTCGGCATGGTTGGTGTAGCAGATGTCGACCCCGAGCGGCAGGCCGAGCAGCTTGCCGCAGAAATGGTCCTCCAGCCCGGCCCGGATGATCTCCTTGCCGTCGTAGAGGTATTCCGGGCCGATGAAGCCGACCACGCTGTTGACCAGGAGCGGCGCAAAAGCGCGGGCGACCGCATAGGCGCGCGCCTCGCAGGTCTGCTGGTCGACGCCGTGATGGGCATTGGCCGACAGCGCCGAGCCCTGCCCGGTCTCGAAATACATCACGTTCTGCCCGACCGTGCCGCGCTTGAGCGACAGCCCGGCCTCCTGCGCTTCCCGGAGCAACGCAATGTCGATGCCGAAACTGCGGTTGGCGGCCTCGGTGCCTGCGACCGACTGGAAGACCAGGTCGACCGGCACGCCCTGCCCGATCAGCGCCAGCGTCGTCGTAACATGGGTCAGCACGCAGCCCTGGGTCGGGATCGCCAGCCGCACAATGATCTCGTCGAGCAGCCGCAGCAATTGCGCGATCACGGCCGGATCGTCGCTCGCGGGATTAATGCCGATGCAGGCATCGCCGGCGCCGAGCAGGAGGCCGTCGAGGATCGAGGCGGTGATGCCTTTAGCGTCGTCGAAGGGATGGTTGGGCTGGAGCCGCGTGCTCATCCGCCCTTTCAGCCCGATGGTGTTGCGGAAGGCGGTTGTCACCTGGCATTTCCTGGCGGCCAGGATCAGGTCCTGATTGCGCATCAGCTTCGAGGCCGCGGCCGCCATTTCCGGCGTGATGCCGGGCGCCAGCTTGCGCAAGACCTCGGGCGTCGCGGTGTCCGACAGCAACCAGTCGCGAAAGCCGCCGACGGTGAGGGATGCCACCGGCGCGAAGGCCCTTGCGTCATGGCTGTCGATGACGAGGCGGGTCACCTCGTCGGCCTCATAGGGGATGACGGCCTCCTGGAGGAACTGCGCGAGCGGGACGTCGGCGAGCGCCATCCGCGCCGCGATCATCTGCTCGGCGTTGGCGGCGGCAATCCCGGCCAGCCGATCGCCGGAACGCGGCGGCGTCGCCTTGGCGAGGAGGTCGCGCAGGTCGGGGAAGGTGTAGGTCGTGGCGTCGATGCTGTGGCGGTAGACCAAAGGCCCCTCCGGGGTTCGTCGGCCAATGACCGACTCCAAATCGATCTGGAGGCGGTCCAAACGTCAGGGAATACGCGCCTAGCGATGATAGCGCACGCAGATGTTTAGGGCATGGCGTGCAGGGCGATTTGCCGGAAACCGATAATATCACACCAAACTCCTGAGACAGTTCGTATTTCGCTCGGCCAGGAGCAACCGTCCCGGACCGGCGCGTTAACGCCGCGTCCATCTTCATTCTGCATAGTTTTGCATCAATTTTACACGACCGCGCGCACCGGCCGCTCCAGGCCATTCGGGCCCCTGAACACCATGACAACTGACCGATCTGGGAATGCCGCCGGCCTGGCGGGCCGCTTCACGCTTGCGGCCAGGCTCTATGCGATCTTCGCGCTGTTCGCGCTGCTCACGGCGGCGATCGCGATGCTGTCCGACTACAACAGCCGTCGCAGCGCCGACCTGATCGCCGCGATCGAGACGGCGAACGCCGCCGCGCTGAACGTCGAACGCGTCAATTCGCTGGTCTATGCGGTCGTGATGGAGTCGCGCGGCGTCTACATGTCGACCGATCCCGCCGTCGTGAAGAAATACGGCGAGGGCCTGCTCAAGTTCAACGCTCAGATCCTGGAGGTCATGAAGCGCTGGGAGGGCATCGTCAAGGCCGACGATTCCGAACAGTTTTCCACCTTCAAGAAGCGCATCGAGCAGTTCGTCGACTTCCGCAGGGAGCTGGTGCGCCGCGCCAACGAGATCAACCCGGCCGCGGGGCGCGAATGGGGCGACAACGACGCCAACCGCTCCGTGCGCTCCGCGTTGAACAAGGATCTCGAGGCGCTGTCCAAGGTCTATGCCGAGCGTGCCAAACAGATAGCGCAGCAGACCGAGACCAACCGTATCCTTTCGCTGGCGCTGACCTGCCTCGGCGGCGTGGCGCTGGCGCTGGTCGTGATCGGCATCATCATCATCGCCCGCTCGATTGCGCGTCCCCTCTCGGCCATCACCGCCACCATTAAGCAAGTCGCCGACGGGACCGAGGACGTCGTTGTGCCGCACAGCGAGCGCGCCGACGAGATCGGCGCGCTGGCACGTGCCATCCAGGTCTTCCAGGAGGCGATGGGGCGAAACCGCAACCTCGCCTCGCAGGTCTCGCAGGACTCCGCCGCGCGCGAGCAGCGCGCCCGACATATCGAACAATCCGTCGAGGAGTTTCGCGAGGCGATCGGTGCCGTCATGCGCGGTCTCACCGACAACGCCTCCGTCATGCGCGAGACCGCGCAGACGATCACGCGCGTCACCGCTGATGCGAGCAGCCGCGCCGGCACGGCGGCGAACGCCACCGAGCAGGCCTCGCACAACGTCACGGCGGTGGCAGGCGCCGCCGAGGAGCTGTCGGCTTCGGTGGTGGAGATCGGCCGCCAGGTGCGGCAGAGCGCAAGCGCGGTCGAGCAGACCGGCCAGCGCACCGAGAAATCGATCGCCGAGATCGAGAGCCTTGCCGCCGCGACCCAACGCATCGACGGCGTGCTCAACCTGATCCAGGCGATCGCCGAGCAGACCAATCTGCTCGCGCTCAACGCCACCATCGAGGCCGCGCGTGCCGGTGACGCCGGCCGCGGCTTTGCCGTCGTCGCGCATGAAGTGAAAGCGCTGGCGGGCCAGACCGCCAAGGCGACCGCCGAGATCGGCGAGAACGTCTCCATGATCCAGGCCTCCACCCGCAACGCTGTCGACGCCGTCCGCGAGATCGGTGGCGCGGTGCGCGAGATCAACGACGTCACCTCGGCGATCGCCGGCGCGATCGGCCAGCAGGACGCCGCCACGCGCGAGATTTCGTCCAACGCGCAATCGGCCGCGCAAGGCAACGAGACCCTGGTCGCCAACATCACCTCGCTCCGCGACGCCATCGGCGAGACCGATACCGCCGCATCCTCGGTGCTGACGGCGGCAAGCAGCCTGACCGCAACCGCGGAGACGCTGTCGCGTGAGGTGGAGAAGTTCTTCCTGAACTTGCGATCGGACAGCCGCACTGCCAGGGCGGGATAGCAGCGCGTCCACCGCCCGCGAAGGCCGGCGGTGGATCGCTACAACAAAAAACCCGAAAACAACCCCATGCACAGTAGTCGGAGACAGCTTTATCAATGACTTAGCTGCCGGCCCGACTCCTTGCGAATTTACGAAACCATTTTGACACGTCGGGCAAAACACCGGCATGATGTCATCATGGCGATGGCGCGCCGCACCCTTCTCGCCCTGAGTGCGGCGAACGAAAATGGATTATCGTTCCAAGCTTGATTGATCGACAAATATTCGAACGCGGCCGACGTCCTCAACTTCACGATAGCGACTCAACTCCGTTTGGAGTTCGGGATCTGAATTGGCCCAAGCCAACCAATCGAACGGGACCGAACCCTGTAGATAGGTATCCACGAGAATCACGTCTGGGCGACCGTTTCGCACGTCCGCTAACAACTGCCGCCGCTCGAAATGTATGATGCTGTCCAGTCTTGCTTGCTCTGCTTGAGTTGGCTGCGAGCTGTTCTGGAGCAGCATTGCGCCGGCCGCTAGCAGCTGCACACACGAACTGCCCACCCAAGTCCCATCAATTTGACGGACGAGCGGATGCCCCAGAGCAACGTGATCCGTAATCGTGAGCAGCCGCGGGTGCTTTGCAAGTGCCTGGATACGCCGCTCCAGGGGCGGAAACGCCCGCTCCGACAAGGACAAACAGAACCCGATGAGCACAACGCCAGCAAAGCCGCCGATCCTGACCGACACCGGCAACGTCCTTGTGCGAACGTGTAGCAACGGCGCAGCAATCGCAAACATGCAAAGCGCGTATGCCGTATATGTCCAGCCCCTGCCTTGAAGAACGAAACTCGCGGCTCCACCAATCGCCGCGGCCAGCCACGGGCTTGCGTCGCCTCCCATTTTGAAGCCTTGTGGAGCCACCTGGCGCAGAAACGCAATAGAAGCAGTTATCACAACGATCGGCAAAGGAAGCAGACCAGCTAAACCCTTCCTCATTGGTAGATAGGTGGCAGTGACCATCGGGGCATAGGTAAACAGATAAGCGGGAAAGACGATAACGACCATTGCCCCGTAGCCGATGACGACAGCGGCGGCGGCACATGCTTCAGGGGTGAACAAGGGCCTGAGGGAACGATGGCGGATGGCGGCAAGGATGATCGGAAGGCCAGCCACCAGAGCAAGGTAGGGCTTGATGCTCATGGCCAGCCCGGCACACAGTCCTGCCAGGATCGCAACCGGTCCGGGGGAAAGGCTGCGCCAGCGGATCGCAGTGATGGCTACAAAGGGGGTCAGTGCAATGACGGCGATGTGTTCACGTTGGCCGAATACGGCGCTAGCATTACAGTTGCCGTTTTGCTTTGAGATGCGCGCGCTGAGCGGCAGCCTGGTGAGCTCTGCGCCAGAATGACCATGCGATGACATGCGCGGGTTGGATCCGCTTTCGAGCAAGCCTGATGGCGATGCGGCGGATTTCCTGGATTGACCAACGGATTAGCGGCGGCGTGGGTGTGCTTTGGCTTTTGCCGGGGGGCGGCGTTTGGTTTTTTTGGGCGGTGGCGGATTGGCGCGATGGCGGATCGCCGCCATCATGGCGAAGGCGAGCATCACCAGGGACACGTGGCGATGCCAGCCATGCCAGGACCTGCTCTCGTTATGATCGAGCCCGAACTCGTTTTTCGCGGTTTCAAAGCTGTCCTCGATCGCCCATCGATGGCCTTCGACCGCGACCAGCGTTTCAATTGATGTTCCCGCTGGGCACCAGGTGGTGAAGAAGGCGAGATCGCCATCGGCGATATGGCGACGGATCAGCAGACCGCGCGTCCATAAACCATCATTTGCGCTGTTGAACTGCTCGACCTCGAGATCGGCCAGTTCGAGATAACACCAGTCATGCAGCCTCGGTCCTTTGGTTCCGGCTCCCGCCGACAAGCGCTTCCAGTCGGACGGGCGCCGCGTCCGGGCGATGTCTTCGGCCTTGCCGGCGACCGGCTGTCGCTTGCCCCAGGATCGGAAGACATGAGAGCTGCTGACCCCGAGCACATAGCCTTTGCCTGCCCGCCGTAGCTGCTGTTCGATATCGCCAACACCGTAGACCGTGTCACCGGCAACCCACTTGAATGGTACAGACGCGGTTATCGCACGTGCGATCATTCTCGTCGCAAGCTTTGGTTTGGTCGCAAAGCCGACATCGGCAGGCACGTATGCGGCTTCCAGACGATCTGGATCGTCAGTCCATTCCTTCGGAAGATACAACGCGCGATCGATGAACGCATGACCATGACGCGAAACGTAGGTAGCGAAGACGCCGATCTGGCAGTTCGTGATCTTCCCTGCCGAACCAGTGTATTGCCGTGCCACTCCGCACGAGGCCTTACCCTGCTTGAGAAAGCCGGTCTCGTCGATCACCAGCACCGCATCGTCATCCGCCAAGTGCTCGATGACATAGTCCCGGACGATGTCGCGCAGGGCATCAGCGTCCCAATCCCCGCGACCCAGGATCGCCTGCTGCCGCCATGGGCCGGGATCGCCAGCCGCCTCCGCGCGCATCCAACCGGTCTTGCGCTGCTCATCTCCGAGCAGACCTTCCAGGAACAGGCCTGCATTCGTCGCCACACGCTCTTGCGTGAACAACGGACGTATCCGCTGCTTGACCTCTCGAAGCGACGCCGCCCACAACGCAAGCGTCTCCTCAACCGACGCGGCCCGCGTCCACGACATTCGAATCATGGTTGCCCATGGATTCAGAAGCCCGCAAACAAAGCAACTGTAATGCTAGGAAGGATTGCGAACAAAAACGCGAGCAAGCACGTTGAAGTGCTTCTCTCTCCAGCTCCCAACTTTGCCGCCGAAGCGACGCGATCGATCATGAAAAGCGCGCCAACGATCTCGATCATCACCAGGATGATCACGATGATCTCAGGCGCAATGCCGGTCATTCGCGCAAGCAGCGCTGCCGGCATGTACAGGTAGACCGATAGCGGCGGATTCAGCTCGAAGAGGTCGACCCCAAGCTTTCGGCCATCCAGAATTTGCTCTCCTTCGGAAAGCAGGCAGCCCAAATCCGGGTTAAGAACGACAGGTACTTGAACAAGCAAGGCCGTCAGGAGGATCGCGGCCACGATAATCCAACGCTGATTCATGCCGAAGTTGTTTCCTAGCAGGGCCAGGGCGCTCTCCTTGGACGGAGGCGATCTATTCTCTTTCACCTACGTGAACCTGCCATAGCGTGATCAGCGCTACTTTCAACCGGGAGCAGTTACTATTGTCCTACAATGCTCTGAAGCAATCTTGTTTCATGGCCAAGGGCAGAGGCGCGAGTGCCGGACTGCACCTCCTAACCCTGCTTCACACCCATAAGCGGGCATCTTTGAGTACGCCCCAGAAGAGGGCGACAGCCCTACCCCGCCATGATTCCTCCCCGCTTGATCAGCTCCTTGCCCACCGCCGCCAGATGCACCTGGTCCGGGCCGTCGCCGATACGGATGAAGCGGGCGTAGACATAGGCGCGCGCCAGGAACGTATCCTGCGAGACGCCGGCGGCACCGTGGATCTGGATGGCGCGGTCGATGACGCGCGCGGCCATGCTGGGCACCACGATCTTGGCCGCGGCGATCAGGTCGCGCGCGGCCTTGTTGCCCTCGCGGTCCATCCTGTCGGCGGCTTGCAGCGTCAACAGCCGCGCCTGCGCGATCTCGCAGAAGGAGTGCGCGATGTCCTCGCGCACCGAGCCCTGCTCGGCGAGCGGCTTGCCGAAGGCTGTGCGGGAGACCGCGCGCTGGCACATCAATTCCAGCGCGCGCTGGGCGCAGCCGATCAGCCGCATGCAATGGTGGATGCGGCCGGGACCGAGCCGCCCCTGCGCGATCTCGAAGCCGCGGCCCTTGCCGAGCAGGATGTTCTCGGCCGGGACGCGAACGTTCTCATACACTATCTCGGGATGGCCGACCGGCGCGTCGTCATAGCCGTACGTCAGCATGTCGCGCACGATGCGCACGCCCGGCGTAGTCTTCGGCACCAAAATCATGGATTGCTGGCGATGCCTGTCGGGATGGTCGGGCGCGGTCTTGCCCATCACGATCAGGATCTCGCAATCCTCGTTCATCGCGCCCGACGTGAACCATTTGCGGCCGTTGATGACGTAGTCGCCGCCGTCACGCCTGATCTCGCACTGGATGTTGGTGGCATCGCTGGAGGCAACCTGCGGCTCCGTCATCGAGAAGCCGGAGCGGATGCGTCCCTCCAATAGCGGCTTAAGCCAGCGCTCCTGCTGCGCTGGCGTTCCGTAATGGCTAAGCACCTCCATGTTGCCGACATCTGGCGCCGAGCAGTTGAACACCTCGGGCGCCCAGAGGATGCGGCCCATGATCTCCTTCACGGGGGCATATTCGAGGTTCGTCAGCCTTGGGTTGGTAAGATCTGGACCGTGCTCGCCGGACAGGAACAGGTTCCAGAGCCCCTGCTCGCGCGCCAGGCGTTTCAGGTCCTGCAAAACAGCCGGCGTTCTGTAGCGCGCAGCTTCCGGCTTCACCTGCTCGTAATAAAGCTCCTCGACCGGCTCGACATGCGTCCGCATGAACTGGCGGACGCGCTCCTGGAGCTCCAGCGAACGTGCGGAGTGTTGAAAATCCATCGTATCCTCCGGTTCGCCGGCCAGCACGTCAGGTGCCGCGCAACAGCTCGCTCGCCACGACCCAATCGTTGCCGTCGAACTGGAGGATATAGCCGTCCTTGATGGGGCGGAAATCCTGCGGCGTGGTGTTCAGCGTGATGCCGGGCATCAGCAGCGACAGCGGCACGCCCTTCATGTTTGCCGCCTGCGCCATGATGTTCTCGCGCGTCAGCTTGTCCTTGCACTGCTTCAGCAGAACCACCAGCGCCTCGGCGACGGTGTAGCCGTAGAGGCCCGCGACGTTGTTGACGTCGGCGCTGGGCAGACGCTTCTTCATGAAGTCGATATAGGCCGTCATTGCCGGATCGTCCTTCGGTGCCTCGACGAAAGGCTTGAGCGAACCGAGCGACAGCACGCCCTTGCCGGCATCGAGGCCCGCAGGCACCATCACGGTCGCTTTGTTGGCGCAGCCGCTGGCGAGGAAACGCGTCGCCTGCCAGCCGACTTCATGGGCTTTTCGGATCGCCTGCGCGCAGGCGCGCGGCGTCACCGAATAGATCATGAAGACGTCGGCCTTGGTGTTGGCGAGTGTCAGCACCTGGGAATCGACGGTGGGATCGGTGACCTCGAAGCTCGACGCCATCGCAATCGCCTTGTCGGCATCGGCTCCAAGCGCCTCCTTGACGCCGCGGAGATATTCCTTGCCGGCGTCGTCGTTCTGATAGAGCACCGCAAAGCGCGCGTTCGGGTTCTTGGCGCGGGCATAGGCGACGTCGATCGCGGCCTCGCTGGTGTAGTTCGGCGCCCAGGGCAACGCCATCGACCAGGGCATGTTGGCCGGATCGTTCCACTTCGATGCCGAGCTGATCAGGAAGAGCTGCGGCACCTTGTTGCTGTTGAGATATTTTGCGATCGCCGAACTCGGCGCGGTGCCCATGGTCGCGAAGATGAAGGCGACACCGTCGCCCTCGACCAGCCGGCGCACCGCCTCCATGGTCTTGGGCGGCGAGAATGCATCGTCGAGCGAAATCAAATTGAGCTTGCGGCCGTTGATGCCGCCCTTGTCGTTGATCTCGTCGAAATAGCCCGCGATCACCCTGCCGGTGATGCTGAGCGGCGAAGCCGGCCCGCTATAGGGCATGGTGTTGCCGATCTTGATCTCGGTGTCGCTGACGCCGGGACCGTAGGATTTTTGCGCGGAGACGGGCGCGGACAAACAGGCGGCAGCCAGCGCTGCGGCCAGGACCAAAGCGGCTTTCATGGTTTCTCCCCGGTGATTTATCGTCGACGCGGCGAAGCGAATGCGCGGCGTGCTGCTTCTTGTCAGCGCGTCAGATCAGCGGAGTTCCACAAGGCCGTCTTGCGTCGAGTTGCTGTTGGTTAGTGGCGCCGCCGCAGACTGAAGCCCAGGCTGACCCAACCCGCACCTGCCATGATCAGGTCGATGCCGAGGAACAGGCCAAGGATATAGACGCTGTTCACCGGCCAGCGCGCCAGGATCAGCAGCCCGAGCAGCAGCGTGATGACGGCTGAGAGCGCCACCCAGACCCACGGGCTCTCGCGCTTCATGCTGAAGGCGAGAAACAGCCGGACGGCGCCGGAGGCAAGCAGGGACGCTCCCAGGAACAGGGTCAATAGCGCTGCAGCAAACAGCGGATTCTCGAAGGTCAGGAAGCCCGCGATGATGTAGAGCACGCCGAGCAACGCCCAGATCACGAATTTGCCCCAGCTCTTCATCTGGAAGGCGCCGATGACTTCCGTAACGCCGGCGACGATCATCATCGCGCCGACCACGATCACGCTCGCCACCGTCGCCATCACCATGCTGCCGAGCGCGACGAAGCCGGCAACGAGATAGACCACGCCGAGAGCGACGATCCAGCCCCATTTGGCGTGTAGCGCTGCGATGCCCGATCCCAGGCTTGAATGTTGAGAGGTATCCGAAGCACTTGTCATGACGGCTACTCCTGCATGCGAAGCCCGGAGGCACACGTCAAAATAGCACGGGCCGCACCGGGGCAACAGCCAGCAGAGCAGCCTTGGCCCGCACCAACATTGGCGCAAATCAAGATCGAATACGGCGGTTCGCGCGCACCTCAGTCCGGAATGCTGAAAAAGAACGCCGCTCCCTTGCCGACCTCCGCGTTGGCCCAAATGCGCCCGCCATGGCGTTGCACGATGCGCGATGCGATCGAAAGGCCAATCCCCGTGCCCTCGTACTGGCCGGCGTCGTGAAATCGCTGAAACGCGGCGAACAGCTTGTCGGCCTGCTGCATGTCGAAGCCGGCTCCGTTGTCTCGCACGCAATAGAATTTTTCTCCGGCCTCAGTCCAGCCGATCACCGTGATGAGCGGCTTTTCCCGGTCGCGGGTGAACTTGAAGGCATTGGCGAGCAGATTGACCAGCACCTGCCGCAGCAGGGCCCGATCGCCAATGCAAGCGGGAATGTCGCTGACATGGATGACGACTATCTCGCGGCCGCCATGTTGCCGGCGTAGCTCGTCCACGACTTCGCGAACGAGCGCCCCGACATCGACCGGCCCCTTCGATAGCGGCTGGCGGCCGAGCTGCGACAGACGCAACAGCCCGTCGATCAGGCGCTGCATGTGCTCGCCGCCTGCCATGATGGCGCCGACCAGATCCCGCGGCTTGTCAGGCCATTGCGCGGAATGATCCTCGATCAGCGTCTCGGCGTAGCCGACGATGACCGAGAGTGGACCGCGCAGATCGTGCGCGACGGAATAGGAGAATGCCTCGAGTTCCCGGTTCGCCGCCTCGAGCTCGAGGGTCCGCTCGCGGACCCGCAGCGCCAGCTCCGCGTTCTCGAGGCGCAGATGCCGTACCGCAAGCGCGCGCTCCAGCACAGGAATGACGATGCTGAGCTTGAACGGCTTGAGAATGTAATCGAGCGCGCCCGCCTTCATGGCCTCGACCGCTGTCGCGATGGTTCCGTCGCCGGTCATGATGATGGCGACGAGATCCGGATCGATCTCCTGCGCGGCCCGCAGCAGCTCGATGCCGTTCATGCCCGGCATCATCAGATCGGCCAGCAGGAGGTCGCATTTCGCGCGCCGCAGCTCCGCCAGCGCGGATTGCGCGTCGGTGAAGCCGACCGGCTGGTAATCCTCACCCGGCAACGTATCGCACAGCGCCTTCATCTGCGCCGCCTCATCGTCAACCACCAGGATGCGGGCCTTTGAATTTGCGGTCGGCATTTCCTACTCGCTCACCTCTATCGCACCTTGTGCGCGGCCGGGCCCGCAGCATCGCGCCAGCGTTTCCCTCAATTCGCGAAGCTTCGGCGGCTTGCTCAGGAGGTGGTCGACATGGGGCGGAATTTCATCCTCCGACATCAGGCGCTTGCCCCAGCCGGTCAGCATGATCACGGGCGTGGCGGGCGAGTCAGTCTTGATCGAGCTCGCCACCTTGCGTCCGTCGACATTCGGCATGCCAAGATCGGTGATCACGGCCGCGAAGGTCTCACCGCGCGCGGAAGCGGCCCGGAACGCCGCGATGCCCGCAACGCCGTCATTGGCCGTAACGACGATATGCCCGTCCGCCTCCAGCGTATTGCACAACGATTTGAGCAGGAGCGGATCGTCGTCGACCAGCAACAGGCGCAGCCGGGACGGCCTGGCGGATTCGAGCCGGTCCTGCGACGGCGCGGCCGGCACCGTCGACGGTACCGGAAAGTTCAAAGACACGGTGGTGCCGCGACCGACGGCGCTGTCGATGTCGATGTCGCCGTTGTGCCGCCGGGCGACGCCGTAGACCATCGCCAGGCCCAATCCCGTTCCGCGCTCCCCTTTCGTCGTGAAGAACGGTTCGAGGCAGCGCCGGCGGGTCTCCTCGTCCATGCCCAGGCCGTCGTCACCCACCTCGATCCGCACCTGGCCGTGCCCCTCCGCGCCGGTCACGAGCTTCGTGCGCAGCGTCAGCGTCCCGCCGCCAGGCACCGCATCGACGGCATTGAAGATGAGATTGATCAACGCTTCGCGGATTTCGCTCTCGATGCCGGAGATCGCCGGCAATGGCTCCGCCAGCTCGGTACGCAGCGCGATCACGGTTCCGCGGAGCTGCGGCATGTCGCTCCACCGCGCCCGCGTGAGGTCGACGACCTGCTGCACGAGCAGGTTGAGGTGGACCGGCATCAGCGTCAACTGCGGCTCGCGCTGCCGGTAGAACTCGCGCATGCGCGCCACGGTATGGGCCACGTCTTCGACCGCCCGCTGAATCGTCTCCAGATAATCGCGCGTGCGCGCGCTCAGGTTCGGCTCCCTTTCCAGAAGCGATTGGGTATAAAGCGACACCGGCGAGAGCGCATTGTTGATGTCATGCGCAATGCCGCTCGCCATCTGCCCAAGGGCGCGCAGCCGCTCCTGCTGCATCACGACCTGCTGGGTCTGCCGCAGATCCTCGTAAGCCTGTTGCAGGGCGCCATGGAGTTGCGCCTGATGGGCGGCGAGCGCGACATGCTCGCTCAATTGCCGCAGGAACTCGCATTCGCCGCTGCTGAAGCTGTCCCGCTCCCTTCGCCCCGCGACGAGGACTCCGAACACCCGGCTCTCCACCTGGAGCGGAGCCAGCACCATCGCGCGCAGCCCGCCCCGGGCGAGCCGGGCCGGGAACGGAAAGGAAGACTGCGCGATGTCCGGCTCGTAGACGAGTTGACCCATCACGCAACGCGAAAGGCCGTTCTCGTCGATGTCGATCCGCGAACGCTCCGGCATCGCGAGCTCCATCGCCAGCGCGCCGCTCTTGACCCCGACGCATTCCACCGTCAGCACATGATCGACCGGATCGTGAAAGCACAGGCAGCCGAACTCCACCGGCAACTGGTCTTCGAGACTGCGGACCACCACCTGGAAAATGCTGTTGAGATCCTGCCGTTCGCCGATCGCGCGGGTGATCTGGTGTAACAGGCTCAATCGGGCGAGCTGCGCCTGGGCTTTCTGCTCCGCGTGCCTGCGCACGAGAATCTCGGATTCCAGGGCATCGTTGGACGCTGCAAGTTGTGCGGTCCGCTCCTCGACACGCACTTCCAGCTCCTCGTTCAAGCGCGCGAGCTCGGCTTCCGCCCGTATCCGCTCCAGCATGTCCAATGAAGCCATCTGCATCATCGAGAGCAGCAGGACGAGGCGTCCCGCGACCTTGCCGAGGTGAGCGACCATCGCCTCGGTGTCGTGCGGAGCCTGCGAGTACAACATCGCGACGTGGCCGAGCAGAACAACAGCGCCCATCAGCGCCAGCGGGCCGAAAATGCGGTCCGCCATTCGCAATCGCCAGCACAGGACGCTGGTGATCGCCCACAATGGCGGCGCCAGGATCAACACCGGACGGGTGATCTCAAGCAGACCCGGGGGACGATATGGCGGAAGATGCTGGAAGATCACAACCAGCAGCACGCCGACAACCGCCATAAACAGCGCGAAGGCCGGCGTCCCGACCCGATCGCGCCGCGACGACCAGATCGCGGCGAGGATTCCGATCGCCAATATATGCGCCGCCGGCGGCCATGTCGCTGGCCGGAGAAATTGCCGCAAGGGTGCGACGAGCGCGAGCGGCCCCGACCATTCCACGATCACGAGGACATGGAGGAACTCAAGGATGAAGGTGGCGCCGAAGGCGATCGCGAGCCACTTGGGAAGCGGCTGTTCGATACGGGCGCCCATATCCCAGAGCAGCAATGCCAGCAGGCCCGTGATGAGGGTCATGCTGGTGTCGAGAATGGTGTGGAGTTCCGGATAGTTCTGTCGTCCGGCGCCAAGCAACAACGCGCTGCCAATACCGAAGGCGATCAAGACGCCCACGACACTGAGCGATTGGCTTGCAGGCTTGTGATTTGCAGTCCTGGCCGCGGTGCCCATATCGTTACCAAAGGAAACGTCTTTTTGAGAAAAGGACGGCCCGAATCGAACGTCAGCGATCTTTCCCCTTTTTTTACAACGTATGCAATCCATACGTGCGACAGGCGCGAGGGAAGGTGCACCAGCCATCCCGGCTCCTCGGCTGCGCGCAATCCGGCAGGTGAATTGGCTCGCCGGGGGCGCCGCCGGGCTGCCCGCCGGGCTTACGAACCCTTCCGCTCCATGTCGAGCTCGGCCCTGAGACTATCGAGATCGCGATAAATTGAGGCGACCGCGAGCACGCGTCCGCCCTTGCGGTACTTCAGCATGCAATCCCTTCCAGAGATGCTGCCATCGATCGCGATGTCATCAAAGCTCTCGGCATGGCCGACATAGTTGATCGGCACGTCGTAATGCTGGCTCCAGAAGAACGGCACGGCGTCGAAGCGTTCGCGCCGGTCCAGCATGTTGCGCGCCGCGGTCTGGCCCTGGCGCTCGGCCAGCACCCAGTGCTCGACGCGGATGTTTTGGCCGGAATGCGGATCGGGCCAGCGCGCGATGTCGCCGGCCGCGAAAATGCCGGAGGCGCTGGTTTCGAGACGTTCATTCACACTCACGCCGCGATCGATCGCAAGCCCTGCCTGCTCGGCGAGCGCAAGGCGAGGCCTCACGCCGATACCGACCACGACGAGATCGGCCTCGATGACGCCTCCGCTCTTCAGCGTCGCGCGCATTCCATCGAGCTTCTCCACGGTGTCCTTAAGGTGGAAGTTGACGCCGTTGTCTTCATGCAGCGCGCGAACGAAATCGCCCATCTCGGGTCCGAGCACGCGTTGCATCGGCCGCTCATCCGGGGCGACCACGTGCACTTCAAGCTTGCGTGCTCGCAGGGAGGCCGCGACTTCGAGGCCGATGAAGCTGGCACCAATCACCAGCGCGCGCTTCGCACTGCCCGCCGCCTTGATGATGGCACGGCTGTCGGCGACGGATCGCAAGGTGTGGACATGGGGCTGGTCGGCGCCGGGGATCTGCAATTTGACCGGCTCGGCGCCGGTCGCAAGCAGCAGCCGGTCGAACGGCAGCTTGTCACCATTACCCAACGTCACGCTGCGCGCCTTGGGATCAATCGCGGAAACATTCGTGTTGAGCCTGAGGTCGATGCCCGCGTCCGGATAGTAGTCCTCCGGCCGCAACGGCAGCCAGTCCTCCGGCGCGTTGCCGGCGAGATAGTCCTTGGACAGGTTCGGCCGGTCGACCGGCATCGCGCCGTCATTGCTGAGCATGGTGATGGCACCGGCAAATCCCTCGCGCCGGAGCGTCTCGGCCGCCGCGAATCCGGCCGCGCCGCCGCCGACGATGACGAATTTTTCGGGTATCGGCGCGATGCGGTGGGGCGCCGAAGGCTTCGGCGCCTCACGCTTGCGCTGAACCAAAATCCTGTCCCGATCCCGCGTCACTTCCCAGACTGCCAACGCATTCAGCGCCGGCGGCCGCGTGGCCTCGCCGGTGCGCAAGGAGAAGCAGGCGTGATGCCAGGGGCAGCGGATAGTGTCGTCGACCACCAGCCCTTCGGCGAGTGGCCCGTGGTAGTGGCTGCAAGCGGGCTCGATCGCAAAAACCTCATTGCCCGCCTGCACCAGCAGGACATCCTCCTCACCGACATGGCCGAGCAGCTTGCCGTCCTTGAGATCGGCGAGCGAGACGCCCTTGGTCAGGTCGGGTCCACCAGGCTTGCTCTCCTCGCTCATGGTCATCTCCCTCACGGCTGACGCTCAACTCGGGATTTGGACGGCGCCGCCTGCGAAAGGTTCCTCGCGACGCCAAAAAATCGGGTCACCCCGCCGCCTGGCGCACATCAAGCACCGCCTGCGCCCATTCGGCGGGCCGTTCCTGCGGCAGATTGTGGCCAGCCCCAGTGAACACGCGCCGCTCGAAAAAGCCCTCGAACCTGCGCGCATGATGCGCCGTGCCGGGATTGACGCCATCGCTGTCGCCATCGATCGCGATCGTGGGGACACGGATCGGTGGCTGGCCTGCGAGCTTCGCTTCGATCCCGGCATAGGCGGGATCGCCCTCAACCAGCGCGTAGCGGTGGCGGTAGGAATGGATCACGACGTCGACGAAATCAGGATTGTCGAAGGATACGGCACTCCGCTCGAACGTCGCGTCGTCGAAGGCCCATTTCGGCGACCACATCGCCCAGAGCTGGCGCGCAAAGCCACGCCGGTTACGCTCCAGCGCGCGGCGGCCGCGCTCGTTGTGAAAGAGATATTGATACCAGAGCGCCGTCTCCTCCGGCGGCGAAGCCGGCTCCATGGCGCGGGCGATGTTCTGGATATTGTAGGAATTGCCGGAGACGAGCCCGATCACGCGCTCGGGATGCAGCGCCGAGACCACACAGGCCGCGCGCCCGCCCCAGTCATAGCCGCCGACGACAGCGCGCGAAATCTTCAGCGCATCCATGAAAGCGAGCAGATCGGCGCCCAGCGCCGCCTGCTCGCCGGACCGCGGCGTCTGCGCGGAGCGAAACCGGGTCGGCCCGTAGCCGCGCAGCCAGGGCACCAGCACCCGCGCGCCCGCTTGCGCGATGATCGGCGCGGTCTCGGCGTACGCATTGACGTCATAGGGAAAGCCGTGGCCCATGATGCAGGGCCAGCCGTCGGGCGCGCCATAGTCGAGATAGGCGATATCGAGGACGGCGGTCGTGACTTCTTTTTGTTGCATGACGTACTCACGGATTTACTCGACGTCGTAGCCCGGATGAGCGAAGCGACATCCGGGATTGGGTACCGCTGGCCCCGGATATCGCTTCGCTCATCCGGGCTACGGCCCTACAACGGCCCGACCTACTTCTGCGGCCCGGACAGCGAGATGTCGCGCTCGGCGCGGAACACGTTGCTATAGAGGTTGGCGATCCACTGCCGGCCGATCTCGGTCTTGTTGAGATAGCCGATCTCGGTCTGGATGTGCGGTGCGACGCTGTTCCAATAGAATTGCGGATAGCGGTTCACGATGTCGGCGGGCGAGTCGTAGCCGAGCTGGCGGTTCATGCCCACCTCCTCGAACTCGTAGTACAGCGCGTTGGCCTTGCGCAGATAGTTGGGATCACCGAGCTGTCCGATGAAATCGGCGGCGCGCAGGATCGAAGCTTCGTCGTCGTACTCCTGCCCTTCCTGGGCCGGGAAGCGCGTCCCCTCGATGGCGCGGGCGACCCGCTCGCTGTCGAGGCCGCGGATCGGCGGCAACCGCCGCCTCACAAAAAGTTTTGAGCGGTCAACGTGATACATCATGAGACTTGCATCGGATGCACCACGCAGCAGTGACACCTTGGTCCCGATCTCGTCGATCACAAAACCGTCTTCGTCATCCTCCTCGAACAGTCCGCGCACATAGCCGATGTCGTGCGCAAGACAGGCGATCAGGATATGGTTGTAGTCCTCTCCCGAAAGGTGGGTGTGAAGATTGCGGCCAAGCAGGATCGCATGGGCGGCCAGCGTCACCAGCATCGTATGCTCGATGTTATGGTAAAGCGCGTCGCTGTTGCCGATGCATTCCATCGCGGTGCGCGTCGAGGCCTCCAGCACCCTGGCATAGGATTCGTCGAACCTGCGACGCATGAACGAGCCCAGCAACTTCTCCAGGGATTCGGCCGCCAGTCTCGGTAACGTCATCATGGATGCAGCCCCGTTGTCGGTGGTGTCCCACGCCAACTCCCGACGTCTCATTCGCGTCCTCGACGCAAAGGCCAGCATAGCCCATCTTGGGGGACTGACCAAATCCCGGGACGAAAATACGGAAATATGTTGCAGTCCCGCTTCGCAACATCACGGTTGCGGTCACAGTTAGAAACACCCTGGGGTCGTGGCCTGGACGGTGAACCACGCTCACCCCACCAGCACCACGTCGACGGCGACGCCGAGCTTCTGCTTCGGTGAGCCGATGATGATGCCGTCGACCGGAGAGACGTCGGAGAAATCGCGGCCGACCGCGAGCACGATGTGATCGTTGGCGACCAGCAAATCGTTGGTCGGATCGAAATCGACCCAGCCAAGCTCCGCTCCGCACCACAGCGAGACCCAGGCGTGGGTGGCGTCCGCGCCCTGCAGGCGCGGTCGGCCCGGCGCCGGAATGGTGCGCAAGTAACCGCTGACATAGGCCGCGGGCAGACCGAGCCCGCGAAGGCCCGCGATCATCACATGGGCAAAATCCTGACAGACGCCGTGGCGCTTGTCGAAGACCTCGTTGAGCGGCGTCGATATCACCGTCGCCTTGGGGTCATAGCGAAACTCCGTGCGGATGCGATGCATGAGATCGACGGCGCCGGCGAGGATCCTTGCACTGGGTGCAAAGCACTCCGCCGCATAGGCGCTGACGGGACGCAATACCGGCACTAGGGGGCTCGCAAAGACATAACCGACCGGCGAGGACGGCCCGAGGCTCGTCGCCTCGAAGGCAATGTCGCGGATGTTCTCCCACGACGGGCTCACCGCATCGCGCGCCGGCGGCTCGCGCGAGACCGAGACGCGCGAGCGGGAGTCGATCCGCAAGGTTCGATGCGCGGCCTCGATCACCACGCTCTCGGTCAGCGTGCCGAAGAAATCGCGGCGGACATTGCGCTCGGCAGGGCGCGGCCGGATCTCGACACTGTGCGAGACCAGTTCCTGGCCGTTGCCGTTCTTCGGCTCCAGCCGCAGCGTGCAGCGGGCGAAGCTGACCGCGCTCTCGTACTCGTAGGTGGTGACGTGACGGATATCGTAGATCACGCCAGCCCCGTGAGCTTTTCCGGCCGGCTCGCGTTGGGACCATGCGGGAAATAGTGCAGCCCGATCGCCTCGGAGAGACTGAGCAGATCCTGCTCCAGCGCGAACAGCGTCTTGACCTCGAGCTTCTCGGCTTCGGCCGTGGCGAGCATCGCCTGCACCGCGACCGCGAGCCGCTGCGGCCGCTCGATCAGGCCATGTTCCTTCAGGCTCGGCAGTGCTGCGATGTGCTCGTTCAGCGTCGCCACCTGGAACGCGACCGAGCGCGGGTTGTAGCCGTCGAGCACCGCGAGGTCGCGCACGGGAGCCAGGATCGGCGCCAGCAGATAGCGCGAGCGGTAGGTGATCTGGCAATCCACCAGCGTCAGCAGCACGTCGAGGTCCTCGTCGCCCGCCTCGTCATAGGCGAACTGCCGCGCAAATCGCGTGGTGTTGATGGCGCGCTCGGTGCGGCGGCCGATGTCGAGAAAGCGCCAGCCGGCGGCGCGATTCATGTTCTCCTGCGCAAGACCCGCAAAACTCGATAGCTCCTGCAAGGTCAGTTCGGCCGCGCTGATGACGCCGTCGTCGTCCTCGACCCCATAGGCGAGACGCTCGGTCATCTCGGTGATCACCTGCCACGCATCCGGCGACAAACGCTCGCGCAGAGAGGTGGCGGTCCGCTGCGCCGCGCGCACCAGTGACAGGGCCGAGCCGATGCGATCCGCATTCTGCAAGGCCTCAGCGGCGATTCGCCCGTGCGCCGCGCGCGAAGACTGCGAGATCGCGCCCCAGGCGACCAGCAGGCGCTGGATGCGCTCGGCCGATTGCATCGAGGCCGCAGCGCCGCCCTTGTTCGGCCCGCGCATCGGCGAGCTCAGGGCGCGCACCAGCCGCAGCGTCGCTTCGGCACGTTCGAGATAGCGGCCGAGCCAGAACAGATTGTCGGCGGCGCGGCTCGGCAGCACGCCGGCGATGCGGCGGATCCGCACCTTGTCGGTCGCGGGCAGCAGCGTCGCGGTCGAGACCTGCTTTCCGGAGACGACCCAGACGTCGGCCGCGCGCGCGCCGTCGCCCATCGACACCGCGCGTGCATCCGCCTGCTCGGCGATCCGGCAGAAACCGCCGGGCATGATGGTCCAGCCGTCGGCTGTCGCAGCCGCGAACACGCGCAGCACGAAGGGGCGCGGCGTGATCTGCCCTTGCTCCCAAACCGGCATGGTCGAGAGCCGCACCACCTCCTGGCCGACATAGTCCATGCCGCGCGTGTTGATGGAATCGATCAAGCGCTGGCGCCCGTTCGCGTCGAGCTCGCTCGCAAGCACCGGGCCGTTGCTGTCGAAGCCGGGAACGCCACGCCGATAGGCGCCTCCGATCGCGACCTCGTCGAGCCGCGACAGCACCTCGTCGCGCGCCGAACGCTGGCCGCACCACCAGGTCGCGATGTGCGGCATCTTCAGCTCTTCGCCGAGCAGGCGGCGGCTCAAGGCCGGCAGGAAGCCGAGCAGCGCGCGGGCCTCAAGCACGCCGGAGCCCGGCATGTTGGCGACGACAACGCCGTCCTTGCGCAGCGCGTCGATCAGCCCGGGCACACCTAACCGCGAGGCCGCATCGAGCTCGAGCGGATCGAGCGAGTTGGAATCGACCCGGCGGAGCAGCACGTCGAGACGCTTCAAGCCCGCCACCGTACGGATGTGGATGCGGTTGTCGCTGACAGCGAGATCGTCGCCCTCGACCAGCAGGAAACCGAGATAGCGCGCGAGCGTCGCGTGCTCGAAATAGGTCTCGCTGAAGCTGCCGGGCGAGAGCACGCCGATGCGCGGCTCGTCGCGGTCGGCGCTGGCGCGAAGGCTGTCCCGAAACGCTTCGAAGAACGGCGCGACACGCGGCACGTTCATCGACTTGTAAAGATCCGCGAAGGCGCGCGAGAGCACCAGGCGGTTCTCCAGCGCATAGCCCGCGCCCGATGGCGCCTGCGTGCGGTCGCCGAGCACCCACCAGCGGCCATCGGGCCCGCGGCCGACATCGGCGGCGTAGATCGAAAGATAGCGCCCGCCGGGCGGAGGCACGCCGCAGACCGGGCGGAGATATTCAGCACTGCCGGCGATCGCGGCGGCCGGAAGCGCACCCTCGGCGACAAGGCGGCCTTCGCCATAAATGTCGCGCAGCACGAGCTCGAGCAGCTCGGCGCGCTGCTTGATGCCGGCGGTGAGCTGGCGCCAGTCGGCCTCGTCGATCAGGAGCGGCAGATGGCTGAGCGGCCAGAGCCGGTCGGCGCTGTCGCCGGGCGCGCGGTAGGTGACGCCGGCCTCGCGGAGGTGGCGGTCGGCCATGGCAAAGCGCCGCTCGATCTCGTCGGGCGCGAGCGCGCCGAAGGCATCGAAGAAGCGGGTCCAGACCGCGCGCGGGGCGCCGTCCGGACCGAGGAACTCGTCGGGAATGCCGGGCAGACGGCTATAGTCGCGGATCCACTGCGCGACGCGGCGCTGGCCGGGCGCCCTGCCCGCCTCGCTAGTCCCCTCTGCTGCGCCCTCGCCCATGCGCCTCTCCCTGCCCCACCCTCATACTCATTGCAGGAGTGGCGTTCGCAAGTCGAGTGTCAGCGGAAACTCATTTGTGCGTTCCTCGGGCGGGGGCCGGATCGAGCCCGGCGTATGGCCGTGGTCCTGGAAGCGTGCCAGCCGCCGCGCCTCGGCCTCGTAGGTGTTGACGGGCTTGGTGTCGTAGCTGCGGCCGCCGGGATGGGCGACGTGATAGACGCAGCCGCCGAGCGAGCGCCCGTTCCAGGTGTCGATCAGGTCGAAGGTCAGCGGCGCATGGACCGGAATGGTCGGGTGCAGGCCGGAGGCCGGCTGCCAAGCCTTGAAGCGGACGCCGGCCACGGCTTCCGCCGAGCGGCCGGTGGAAGTCATCGGCAGGCGGCGGCCGTTGCAGGTGACGATATGGCGACCCTCGACGAACCCTTCCGCCTTGACCTGGAGCCGTTCGACGGAGCTATCGACATAACGCACGGTGCCGCCGGCCGAACCCTCCTCGCCGAGCACATGCCAGGGCTCCAACGCCTGGCGCAATTCGAGCGTCACGCCGCCATGATGGACGCGGCCGAAAGCGGGGAAGCGGAATTCGAGCTGGGCCAGATACCATTCCGGCTCGAACGGATAGCCGGAATGCTTCAGCTCGGAGAGCACGTCCAGAAAGTCTTCCCAGATGAAATGCGGCAGCATGAAGCGGTCATGCAGCGCCGTGCCCCAGCGTACGAACTTGCCCTGTTGCGGCTCACGCCAGAGCTTTGCGATCAGCGCGCGGATCAGGAGCTGCTGCGCCAGCGACATGCGCGGATCGGGCGGCATTTCGAGCGCGCGGAATTCGACCAGGCCGAGCCGCCCCGTGGGACTGTCGGGCGAATAGAGCTTGTCGATGCAGATTTCGGCGCGGTGGGTGTTGCCGGTGATGTCGACGAGCAGATGCCGGAACAGGCGGTCGACCAGCCATAGCGGCGCCTGGTAACCCGGCGGCGGCACGTGCGACAGCGCGACCTCGAGCTCATAAATGCTGTCGTGGCGCGCTTCGTCGATGCGGGGCGCCTGGCTGGTCGGGCCGATGAACAGGCCCGAAAAGAAATAGGACAGCGACGGATGCCGCTGCCAGTACAGCACCAGGCTCTTCAACAGATCGGGCCGGCGCAGGAACGGCGAATCCTGCGGGCTGGAGCCGCCGACCACGACGTGATTGCCGCCGCCGGTGCCGGTATGGCGGCCATCGACGAGAAAGCGGTTGGCGCCGAGACGGATCCTGGCGGCATCCTCGTAGAGCCCGACGGTGATGTCGACCGCCTCGCGCCAATTCTTTGCCGGCTGGACGTTGACCTCGATCACGCCCGGGTCAGGCGTCACCTTGATGACGTCGACGCGCGGGTCAAACGGTGGCGGATAGCCTTCGACATGGACCTGGAGCTGCATCTCCTCGGCGGTGGCCTCAAGCGCTGCGATCAGCTCGAGATAGTCCTCGATGCGCTCGACCGGCGGCATGAAGGCGCAGAGCACGCCGTCGCGGACTTCGATCGACATGGCGGTGCGGACCGGCTCCGATGCCTCGGGACTTTCCGGCGCGGGCTGCGGCGGCGGAGATTGCGGGCGCTGCATGCGGCCGAACACCGGCAGCTTGGTCCGCGCCTCCATCGGGTCCTGTTCGACGATATAGGGATAGCGCTCGGGCGGAACATATTCGAGCGCATTGAGCGGCAATCGCAGGCCGAGCGGGGAATCGCCGGGCATCAGGAACAGATGGTTGCGACGCAGGTTCCAGCGCTCGGTGCGCCAGCGCGGCGCTTCCGCGTTCCAGCGCTGTACCGGCAGCACGAAGCCCTTTGGCGTATTGAGCCCCTCGTCGAACACCCGCGCCATACGCGCGCGCTCTTCCGGATCGGACAGCTTGGAGTCTGAGGGATCGACATTGGCGGGAAGCTCCCCCTCCTTCTGCAACCAGTAGGCGGGATCCTCATAGGCCGGCATAATGTAGCCGGGATCGAGGCCGAGCCGTGCCGCCGTGCCCTCCATGAAGGTCTCAGCATCCTTCACCTCGGCGCGGCGCGGATTTTCGATCTTGGCGATGAGGTCGGCATTCTTCCAGATCGGCACGCCGTCCTTGCGCCAGTAGAGACCAAAGGCCCAGCGCGGCAGGCTCTCTCCGGGATACCATTTGCCCTGGCCGTAATGCAGCAGGCCGCCGGGCGCAAAACGCGTGCGCAGGCGGCGGATCAGATCGTCGGCCAGCGCGCGCTTGGTCGGACCGACGGCCTCGGTGTTCCATTCCCCCGCTTCCAGGTCATCGACGGAGACGAAGGTCGGCTCGCCGCCCATGGTGAGCCGTACATCCTGCGCGGCGAGATCGCCGTCGACCTGCTCCCCGAGATCGTTGAGCCGCGTCCAGGCGTCGTCGGAGAACGGCTTCGTGATGCGCGGCGCCTCGCGGATGCGCCTGACGCTCATGTCGAAGTCGAACTCGACCTCGGCAAAGCTGGCGCCGCCGGAGATCGGCGCCGCCGAGCGGTAATGCGGCGTCGCGGCGACCGGGATATGCCCCTCGCCCGCGAGCATGCCGGACGTCGCGTCGAATCCGATCCAGCCTGCACCCGGCAGATAGACCTCGGCCCAGGCGTGCAGATCGGTGAAATCGTTCTCGACCTCCGGCGGTCCCTCGATCGGATCGATGTCGGGACGGACCTGGATGAGATAGCCGGAGACGAAACGGGCGGCGAGACCGAGATGACGGAAGGTCTGGATCAGGAGCCAGGCGGAGTCGCGGCAGGAGCCGGCGCAGGACGACAGCGTCTCCTCGGGCGTCTGCACGCCCGCTTCCATGCGGATGACGTAGCCGATCCTTTGCTGCAACTCCCTGTTGAGATCGACCAGGAAGTTGACGGTGTTCGGGGCTTCGTGCGGGATTGTGTCGAGATATTTCGCGAACAGGCGATCGGGCTTGATGGTCTCAAGATAAGGCGCGAGCTCCGTCTTCAGGTCCTTCGGATACTCGAACGGAAAGCTGTCGGCATAGGGCTCGACGAAGAAGTCGAACGGATTGACCACGGTCATCTGCGCCGTGAAATCGACCTCGATCTTCAGCTCGGTGGTCTTCTCCGGGAAGACATAGCGCGCGAGCCAGTTGCCTTGCGGATCCTGCTGCCAGTTCACGAAGTGATTTGATGGCGTGACCTTGAGCGAATAGCTCAGGATCGGCGTGCGCGTGTGCGGCGCCGGCCGCAGACGGATGGTCTGCGGGCCAAGATCGATCGGACGGTCGTATTTGTAGTGCGTGACGTGGTGTAATGCGACGTAGATCGACACGGGTTGCGGTGCTCCAGCAGCTTTTTTGAGCAGAACACCGCTAGTGATCGCGATCAAGCACTAACAACGGGCAGCACGTGCCTACGGCACGGGCTGCACGTTTGCTACATCGTCGCGCCGAGCACCCAGGGCGCGAACTCGGCGCCGCCGAAATCGAAGCTTTCGCTCTTGGTCGGCTGACCGGAGGCGGTCTTCAGGACGAGATCGAAGATGCGCTGGCCGCATTGCTGGACCGTCTCCTCGCCTTCGAGGATGGTGCCGCAATTGACGTCCATGTCGTCTTCCATGCGCTTGTACATGGGCGAGTTGGTCGCGAGCTTGATCGAGGGTGCCGGCTTGCAGCCGAACACGCTGCCGCGGCCGGTGGTGAAGCAGACCAGATTGGCGCCGCCCGCGACCTGCCCGGTCGCAGCGACCGGGTCGTAGCCGGGCGTGTCCATGAACACAAAACCCTTCTTCGTCACCGGCTCGGCGTAGCGCAGCACGTCGACAAGATTGGTGGTGCCGGCTTTCGCCATCGCGCCGAGCGACTTTTCGAGGATGGTGGTGAGGCCACCCGCCTTGTTGCCGGGACTCGGATTGGCGTTCATCTCGGCGCCTTCGCGCTCGGTGTACGCGTCCCACCAGCGCATGAGATCGACAAGCTTCTCGCCGACCTCGCGGCTGACGGCGCGGCGCGTGAGCAGATGTTCGGCGCCATAGGTCTCCGGTGTCTCCGACAGGATCACGGTGCCGCCATGACGCACGATGAGATCGCTCGCCGCGCCAAGCGCCGGGTTGGCGGACACGCCGGAATAGCCGTCCGAGCCGCCGCATTGCAGCGCCACGGTCAATTCGCTCACCGGCACGGACTCGCGCTTGACCTTGTTGGAATCCGCGAGAGCTTCGCGGACGAAGGCAATGCCGGCTTCAACCGTCTTGCGGGTGCCGCCGACCTCCTGGATGTCCATCGCCCGCAGGCGGCCGGCGAGCTTCTGCTCTTCCATCAGGCCCCCGATCTGATTCACTTCGCAGCCGAGGCCGAGCACGATGACGTGGGAGAAATTGACGTGCCGCGCATAGCCGCCGAGCGTGCGGCGGAGCAGTGCGAGCGGCTCGTTCTGCGTCATGCCGCAGCCGGTCTTGTGGGTCAGCGCGACCACGCCGTCGACGTTGGGGAAATCGGCCAGCGGATTGTCGCCCGTGAAGGGATTCTTCTTGAAGACGTCGGCGACGAGGCTAGCGACATGCGCGCTGCAATTCACCGAAGTGAGGATGCCGATATAGTTGCGGGTGGCAACGCGGCCGTCCGGGCGGCGAATGCCTTCGAAGGTCGCCGGCAGGTCGAAGTTCGGCGTCGGCTTGACGTCGGCGCAATAGGCATAGTCCTTGGCGAAGTCGCCCATGCCGCAGTTCTGCGTGTGCACGTGCTGGCCCGGCGCGATCGGCACAGTGGCGAAGCCGATGATCTGGCCGTAGCGCCTGACCGGTTCGCCCATTGCGATCGGCTTGATCGCGACCTTGTGGCCGGAGGGAATGCGATCGACCGTCGTCACGCCGTCGGCCACCAATGTTCCGGGCGGCAGGCTCGCGCGCGCGATCAGCACGCCATCATCGGGATGGAGGCGGATGACGGGGCTGATGGTCATGGGAATTCTCCTTCGGAGGCGAGTAGCGAATAGTGAGTGGCGAATGGAAAAGGGAGCAGCCCTATTCGCCACTCCCCATTCGCCATTCGCGACGTCTTAAGCTTTACCGGCGGAATCCTTCCGGGTCTGGTTGACCTGCATTTTCGCGTAGGTCGTCATCAGGCCGACCTCGTTCGACAGCGTGACCAGCTTGAATCCCATGTTGATCGCGCGCGCCGCACCTTCGGCGCCGCTGCAATGAATGCCCGGGTTGAGGCCGCGCTTGCCGCACTCCTTGATGATCTTGTCGTAGATCGCGAGGATCTCCGGCTCGGTGCGGTCGAGCTTCGGCTCGAGGCCGTAGGAGAACCCGAGGTCGGACGGACCGATATAGACGCCATCGAGACCTTCGACGTCGAGGATCGCTTCCATGTTCTCGACCGCGGTCCTGGTCTCCATCATCGGCAGCAGCACGATGTCGTCGTTCGCCGTCTTCTGGTAAGAACCCGCGGTGCCGTACATGCCGGCGCGGATCGGACCGTTGGAGCGCACGCCCTTCGGCGGATATTTGGAATAGGAGACGAGGTTCCTGGCTTCCTGCGGCGTGTTGACCATCGGACAGATCACGCCATAGGCGCCGCCATCGAGCACCTTGCCGATGATGCCGGGCTCGTTCCAGGGCACGCGCACCATCGGCGTGATCGGATGCTTGTCCATCGCCTGGAAGCACTGCACCATCGACAGGTAATCCTGCACGCCATGCTGCATGTCGACGGTGACGCTGTCGAAACCGCATTGCGCAACCATCTCGGCCGAGAAGCCGGAGGGAATCGCGAGCCACGCGTTGACCACGGCCTTGCCCGACTTCCAGATTTCTTTGACCTTGTTCGCCACGTTGCCTTCCTTCTTTGTTGTTTGGACCTTCGTCACCACGACGATGCCGCGACAGCGCGATCCCGCTATTACTGCCAACCGGATCGCTGCGCTATGGTCGCAATGACGCAAGAGCTATGCGGTCGCCCTCTGGATGCTGACTTCGCTGACGCCGACCTCACGGGCGGTGTTCACTATCGCCGCCCAGGTGCCATCCGGCAAGGGGATGCCGTTCTGGGTGCGCTCAGTCCGCGTTTTCCGCTCCGGATCGCCGGGAATCAGCACCTGATCGATCCCTGACACGGGCTTGGTGGCGCGGATGAAATCCGTATAGCGCGACACCTCGGCATCGAAGACGTGAGAGGTATCGACCACCTTCGGATCGACATAGAACGCCAGCATGCCGTTGGCAAAGCGCCGACCGCCCGACGTGGCACCGGTTCCGGTCAGCGCGCCGCCAAGCAGCTCGCAGATGAAGGCAAGTCCCGATCCCTTGTGGTCGCCGAAGGCGCGGATCGCGCCCGTTCCCTTGGTGCGGTCGCGCGGCCCATCGGGCGTGTAGGGTCCGTAGAGCACGCTCGGCTCCTCGCTGAGCGTGCCGTCGGAATCGACCAGCGCGCCCTTGGGCAGCTTCTTGCCGCCGCGGCTTGCAACCAGCACCTTGCCCTCGGCGACGATCGAGGTCGCAAAGTCCAGCACGATCGGATCCTGGCCCTCGCGCGGAATCCCGACGCAATAGGGCGCGGTCGACAACCGCTTCTCGACACCGCCGAACGGCGCGACCAACAGCGAGCCCGCGGCATTGACGAAATGCACCGAGACCAGCCCTTCCGCGGCCGCCATCTCGGCCCAGTCGCCGACGCGGCCGATATGGCCGGCATTGCGCAGCGCAACTGCGGCAAGCCCCGCCTTCTTGCACTTGTCTATGCCGATTTTGACCGCTTGCGGCGTCACGGTCTGGCCATAGCCGAACTTGCCGCCGACGACCGCAAGCGAGGGCGTGTCGACGACGATTTCAGCGGTCTGGTTCGGGACCACAAAACCGGTCTTCTTCCAGCGGATGTAGACCGGCACGCGGATCACGCCGTGACTGTCATGGCCGGTGAGATTGGCCGTGGTCAAATAGCTCGCGATGCGCCTGGCTTCCTCTGGCATCGACTCGGCATGGGTGAAGACATCGGTGACGAAGTCGATCAGCCTCTGAACCTGAATGGTGACCATGACGGGTCTGTTTGCCTCCACCTTGGTCCCGGCGGAGACCGCGCGCAGCGCGGCGTCATCCGTCCCGGCGCCGATTTTGAGCGGATCGGCTTGGGCGGCACTTTGAGCGAAAAAATGCGGCCATGTCCATGGCTCTCGCCGTGCGCACGGGCATATCTGCTTTCACTCCTCGGCTATTGCCTCATCGGCGACGCCACGTTCGGCGAGACTTTGTTCGAGTTCGCCGAGCATCTCCTGCAACTCGGCGAGCTTGCCTGCGCCATAGCGTCGCGTGATCTCGGCATAGATCACTTCCGAGGACGGCGCGACGGAGGCCATCAGCTTCACGCCTTTCTCCGAGATCGAGACCATGCTGCGGCGTTGGTCCGCCTTCGCGGTCTTGCGCTCGATCAGGTTGCGCGCCTCGAGATCGCGCAGGATGCGCGACAGGCTCGGCCCGAGCAGAAACGCCGTGCGGGCGAGTTCCGTGACCTCGACAGCCTCGATGGCCGCAAGCGCGCGCAAAATGCGCCATTGCTGCTCAGTCAAGCCGTGCTCGCGCAGCGAGGGACGAAATTGCCGCATCACCGCCTCGCGCGCCCGCAACAGCGACATCGGCAGCGAGCGCGAGAAATCGCGCATCGGCACTTGGCGAGCGGCAGGCGCGCTTGCGTTCGCTGGATCAGCCGGTCTCTTCGCCATATTCCCCCGCCCCTTCAAACTGCGAAATGTTTGCAGTGCAGCAAGCCCAAATTGTGTTTGACGCATTCACTTAACATGTTAAGTATCTCCCGGCACCACGATTTATAGATCACAAATGGCGCTTTCAAACGACGATATCCAAGCTTGCGCGAACCGTCTGCACCAGGCGGAGAAGACCCGCACGCAGATCCGACAGCTCTCGCAGGACTTCCCCGACATCAGCATCGCCGATGCCTACGCGATTCAGAAGGCGTGGGTCGAATTCAAGATCGCCGAGGGGCGTGTCGTCAAAGGCCACAAGATCGGCCTGACCTCGAAGGCGATGCAGAGCGCGCTCAACATCGACGAGCCGGATTCCGGCGTGCTGCTCGACGACATGTTCTTTGCCGACGGCGGACTGGTCCCGACCGAGCGCTTTATCGCCACGCGGGTGGAGGCCGAGCTCGCCTTCATCATGAGCAAACGCCTCACCGGGCCCAACTGCACGATGTTCGATGTGCTCAACGCCACCGACTTCGTAGTGCCGGCGCTGGAGATTCTGGATACGCGGATCGAACGCGTCGACCCCAGGACCAAGGCGACGCGAAAGATCTTCGACACCATCGCCGACAATGCCGCCAATGCCGGGATCGTGCTCGGCGGGCGGCCGATCCGCCCGCTCGAAGCCGACCTGCGCTGGATCGGCGCGTTGTGCTTCAAGAACGGCCAGCTCGAGGAAACCGGGCTTGCCGCGGGCGTGCTCAATCATCCCGCGACCGCGGTCGCCTGGCTTGCGAACAAAATCGCGCCGCTGGGTCTTGCGCTGGAGCCGGGCCAGGTGGTGCTTGCAGGCTCATTCATCCGTCCGATCGAGACCCGCAAGGGCGACACAATTCAGGCCGACTATGGCGCCTATGGCTCGGTGAGCGGCCACTTCGCCTGACCAACAAGAATACACTGCAAGAATACACTGCAAGAATACACAGGGAGTGAAACCGCCGTGCCGCATTTCACGATCGAATATTCGGCCAATCTCGATGGCCGCCTCGACATCGGCGCGATGTGCGAGGTCGTGCGCAAGGCGGCGGTCGAGACCGGCATCTTCCCGCTCGGCGGCATCCGCGTCCGCGCCATCCGGTGCGAGCATTATGCGATTGCCGACGCCCGGCAGGATTACGGCTTTCTCGACATGGTCCTGCGCATCGGCGAGGGCCGCGATCTTCCGACCCGCCAGAAAGCCGGCGAGCACGTTTTCCAGGCGCTCTCCCGTCACCTCGATCCCGTCTTTGCCGCCAGCAAATTCGCTTTGTCGTTCGACATGCAAATCAACGACAAGGACACGAGCTGGAAGCGCAACAACATCCACGACGCCCTGAAAGTGGAGGCCGCCCATGGATAAGCCCGCGCCGAAATCCGATGTATTCCAGGCCAATCGCGACCGCGTCGCGCCGCTGCTGAAGCAACTCCGCGCCGATGGCATCGGCCACATGATCGACGGCAAGATCGTCCCCTCGATCACCAGCGAGACCTTTGAGACGAAGTCGCCGATCGATGGCGCGACGCTCGCAAGCGTCGCCCGCGGCAATGCCGAAGATATTGACCGCGCGGCGACTGCGGCCTCCCTCGCCTTCAAGTCCTGGCGCGACATGGGACCTGCGATGCGGAAGAAGCTGCTGCATCGGGTGGCTGATGCCATCGAGGACAATTCCGAAGACATCGCGGTCCTCGAATGCATCGACACCGGCCAAGCCTATCGCTTCATGGCCAAGGCCGCGATCCGCGCTGCCGAAAACTTCCGCTTCTTCGCCGACAGATGCGGCGAAGCCCGCGACGGCCAGAACACGCCGAGCGATGAGCATTGGAATGTCTCGACGCGCGTGCCGATCGGCCCGGTCGGCGTCATCACGCCGTGGAATACGCCGTTCATGCTCTCGACCTGGAAGATCGCCCCTGCTCTCGCGGCAGGCTGCACCGTTGTGCATAAGCCGGCCGAGTGGTCGCCGGTCACAGCCGATATTTTGACAAAGCTCGTCAAGGAAGCCGGCGTTCCCGACGGCGTGCTGAACACCGTGCACGGCTTCGGCGAAGAGGCCGGCAAGGCGCTGACCGAACACCCCGCGATCAAGGCGATCGGCTTCGTCGGCGAGAGCGCGACGGGATCCGCGATCATGAAGCAGGGCGCCCCCACCCTGAAGCGCGTGCATTTCGAACTCGGCGGCAAGAACCCGGTGATCGTGTTCGACGACGCCGACCTGGACCGTGCGCTCGATGCCGTGGTGTTCATGATCTACTCGCTGAACGGCGAGCGTTGCACCTCCTCCAGCCGCCTGCTGATCCAGGCGAGCATTGCGGAAAAATTCGTGGAGAAGCTGACCGCGCGCGTAAAGGCGCTCAAGGTCGGCCATCCCCTCGATCCCGCAACCGAGATCGGGCCGTTGATCCACGAGCGGCATCTGGCAAAGGTCTGCTCCTATTTCGACGTCGCGCGCCAGGATGGTGCGACGATCGCCGTCGGCGGCAAGGCCCATGACGGTCCCGGCGGCGGACATTACGTCGAGCCGACGCTGGTGACCGGCGCGAACGGCAAGATGCGGGTGGCACAGGAAGAGGTGTTCGGCCCCTTCCTCACAGTACTGCCCTTCCGCGATGAGGCGGATGCAGTCGAGATCGCCAACGACATCCGCTATGGCCTCACCGGCTATGTCTGGACCAACGACATGGGCCGCGCGTTGCGCGTTGCCGACGCGCTCGAAGCCGGCATGATCTGGCTGAATTCGGAAAACGTCCGCCATTTGCCGACGCCGTTCGGCGGCATGAAGGCCTCAGGCATCGGCCGCGACGGCGGCGACTATTCGTTCGACTTCTACATGGAAACCAAGCACGTCTCGCTGGCGCGAGGCACGCACAAGATTCAGAAACTGGGAGTGTAATTGTCATTCCGGGGCGCGCGGAGCGCGAGCCCGGAATCCATAACCACCAATCGGGATTATGGATCCCGGGCCTGTCCCTTCGGGACATCCCGGGATGACGAGCCTGGAGAGAGCCGCAATGCCCGTACCGCAACACGTCTTCGAGCCGCCGTTCAACATCATCCGCTCGAGCCACGCCGTGCTCGACGTGACCGACCTGAAGCTCAGCCGCGAGTTTTATGAGTCCATCGTCGGCCTGCATGTCGAGGATGCCGACGACAATGTCGTGTATCTGCGTGGTTCGGAAGAGCACCAGCATCACTCGCTGGTGCTGCGCAAGGCGGCCGTGCCCGCCTGCAACCGGCTCGGCTTCAAGGTCGGCAACGACAAGGATCTCGACAAGGCCGCCGCCTTTCTCTCCGAGAACGGCCTTGGATACGCCTTCGTCGATCAACCCTTCCAGGGCCGCACGCTGCAATTCACCGATCCCTTTGGCTTCCAGATCGAGCTCTATGCGACGATGGACCGGCGGCCGCATCTCTTGCGTCGTTTCGACCTCTACAAGGGCTGTCACCCGCAACGGCTCGATCATTTCAACGTCTTTGCCGCGGAAGTGCAGGACACCGTCGATTTCTATGCCCGGCTCGGCTTCCGCCTCACCGAATACGCCGAGGAAGACGGGCCGAACGGGCGCATCGCCGCGGCCTGGATGCATCGCAAGGGCAACGTCCACGACTTCGCCATCACCAACGGCAAGGGCCCGCGGCTGCATCACTTCGCCTACTGGACGCCGACCGCGATGAACATCATCCATCTCTGCGACGTGATGGCATCGCAAGGCTTCGTCAAGAACATCGAGCGCGGCCCCGGGCGCCACGGCATCTCGAATGCGTTCTTCCTCTATGTCAGGGATCCCGACGGCCACCGCCTCGAGCTCTACACCAGTGACTATTTTACCGGCGATCACGACCACGAGCCGCTGCGCTGGTCGTTGCGCGATCCGCGCCGCCAGACATTGTGGGGCGCGCCGGCCCCGCGCTCGTGGTTCGAGCAGGGCTCGCCGTTCGCGGGGCAGACCGTGCGCGAGCCGAGATTCGTAGCCGATGTGCTGGTGGCGGATTGATGTCAGTGACGATTAAAAACTCTCTCCCCGTCGTCCCGGCGAAGGCTGGGACCCATAACCACCGGCCTTGGTTGTTGAAGAGATCGTCGACCCACATGCCTCAAATTGACAGTTGGGGGTATGGGTCCCGGCCTTCGCCGGGACGACAAGGAATAATGTGCTGCCAATGACTCTTCCTCGCCTCGCCACCTATTCCATCAAAGGTGCAACCCACTACGGCGCCGTCGTTGACGGCGGCATCGTCGATCTCTCCGCGCGCCACGCAAAGGACTATCCGACGCTGCGCGAGGTGATCGCGGCCGGAAAGGTCACGAGCCTTGCCGAAGAAGCCGCAGGTCGCGCGCCGGATCATGCGCTCAGTGACATCACCTGGCTGCCGCCGGTGCCGGCACCGGAAAAGATCATCTGTATCGGCGTCAACTATCCCGACCGCAACGCCGAGTACAAGGACGGCCAGGACGCGCCGAAATATCCGAGCATGTTCATGCGGAGCCCACGCTCCTTCGTCGGCCATGAGATGCCGTTGGTACGTCCGCGCGCGTCCGCGCAACTCGACTATGAAGGCGAAATTGTGCTGGTGATCGGCAAGGCCGGCCGGCACATTCCGGAAAGCGCGGCGCTCGATCACGTTGCGGCGCTCACGCTCTGCAACGAAGGCTCGGTGCGCGATTGGCTGCGCCACGCCAAGTTCAACGTCACGCAAGGCAAGAATTGTGATTCCAGCGGAAGCCTCGGTCCGTGGCTCGTGCCCTACACGCAGGAATCGCAGATCGCCGACATCCGCCTGACCACGCACGTCAACGGCGAACTGCGGCAGGACGACCGCACCAGCCGGCTGATGTTCCCGTTCCGCTACCTCATCAACTATATCTCGACCTTCGCGACGCTCGTTCCCGGCGACATCATCGTCACGGGCACGCCGACCGGCGCCGGTGCGCGGTTCGATCCGCCGCGGTACTTAAAGCCCGGCGATGTCGTCGAGGTCGAAGCCGAGGGCATCGGCATGCTACGCAACGGCGTCGTCGACGAAGCCTGAACAGCAATTGAAGTGGAATAGTAGCATGACCACCCTCACCGGCGGCGAAGCGATCGTAAGCGGCCTTGTCGCCCATGGCGTCGACACCGTGTTCGGCCTGCCCGGCGCGCAGGTCTACGGCCTGTTCGACGCCTTCCACCAATCGCAGCTCAAGGTGATCGGCGCCCGGCACGAGCAGGCCTGCGGCTACATGGCGTTCGGCTATGCGCGCTCGAGCGGCAGGCCCGGCGTGTTCAGCGTGGTGCCCGGTCCCGGCGTGCTCAACGCCAGCGCGGCACTGCTCACCGCGTACGGCTGCAACGAGCCGGTGCTGTGCGTCACCGGCCAGGTCCCGACCCAGTTTTTGGGCAAGGGCCGCGGCCATCTGCACGAGATGCCGGACCAGCTTGCGACTCTGCGCACTTACGTGAAATGGGCGGAGCGGATCGAATACCCCGGCAATGCGCCGACTGTCGTGGCGCGCGCCTTCCAGGAGATGACGTCCGGACGCCGCGGTCCTGCCTCAGTCGAGATGCCCTGGGATATCTTCACCCAGCACGCGGACACGGCGCCCGCAAAGGTGCTGGAGCCTTTGCCCGCACCGCTGCCGGATCCCGATCTCGTGAAGCAAGCGGCTAGCCTGATCAAGGCCAGCAAAGCGCCGATGATATTCGTCGGCAGCGGCGCGATCGACGCTCGCGAGGAGATCCTCGAGCTTGCCGAGATGATCGATGCGCCCGTGGTCGCCTTCCGCAGCGGCCGCGGCATCGTCTCCAACGCGCACGAGCTCGGGCTGACCATGGCGGCGGCCTACAAGCTGTGGCCGAAGACCGATCTCATGATCGGCATCGGCTCACGACTGGAGCTGCCGACCATGTCGCGCTGGCCTTTTCGTCCTGACGGCCTGAAGAGCATCCGCATCGACATCGATCCCGTCGAGATGCGGCGCTTCGCCTCGGATACAGCCATTGTCGCCGATGCCAAGGCCGCAACCGCCGACCTCGCCGCTGCCGTGCGCAAGGCGGGCTACACCAAGACCGCCGGACGCCGCGCCGCGATCCGCGAGGCCACTGCGACTGCGCAAGCCGAGATCCAGCGCATCCAGCCGCAGATGGCGTATCTCAACATCCTGCGGGAGGTGCTGCCGGAAAATGCGATCGTCACCGATGAATTGTCGCAGGTCGGCTTCGCTTCCTGGTACGGCTTTCCGATCTACGAGCCGCGCACCTTCGTCACCTCGGGCTATCAGGGCACGCTCGGCTCGGGTTTCCCGACCGCGCTCGGCGCCAAGGTCGCCAATCCGGACAAGCCGGTGGTGGCGATCACCGGCGATGGCGGCTTCATGTTCGGCGTGCAGGAGCTCGCCACCGCCGTGCAGTTCAACATCGGCGTGGTGACGCTGGTGTTCAACAACAATGCCTACGGCAACGTCCGCCGCGACCAGCGCGAACGCTTCGACGGCCGCGTGGTGGCGTCCGATCTGGTCAACCCTGATTTCGTCAAGCTCGCGGAGTCCTTCGGCGTGGCCGCGGCGCGCGTGACCGCGCCGGATCAATTCAAGGCGGCGATGGAGAGGGCGCTGGCCCATGGCGGGCCGTATCTGATCTCGGTCGAGGTGACGCGCGACTCCGAGGTCAGTCCCTGGGCGTTCATTCACCCGCCGAAGCCGTAGCTCCTCATGTAGGAGATAGATCAGCGTACTTTTCGGAACGTCAAGTTGATCCGCTGCCGCCCGAGCAGCGCGTGCTCGCCGTCGGCGAGCGGCGCGACGCCGTGATAGGCGAGCCGGCTCGGCCCGCCCCAGACCACGACGTCGCCATGGATCAGCCGGAAGCGGCGCGGCTTGTCGCTGCGGGCCATGCCGCCGAACAGGAAGGTTGCAGGCAACCCGAGCGAGACCGAGACGATCGGCGCCGCGAAATCGAGCTCGTCCTTGTCCTGATGCAGCGACAGCCGCGTGCCGGGCTCGTAGCGATTGACGAGGCACGCTTCGGGCGCGAAGCCTGTGAACCCGCCCTGCTCCGCCGCGCGGCAGGCCAGATCGCGGAACACGGGCGGCATCCCGGGCCATGGCGCGTCGGTTCGCGGATCGATCGGATCATAGCGATAGCCGGTGTGATCGGTGATCCAGCCGCGCTCGCCGCAATTCGTCATCGCCACCGACATCTGGTAGCCGCCGGGCGTGGTCATCCGCCGGAACGGCGATTGCCCCACGATCGTGCGCACGGCGGCAATCAATTCCTCCTCGATCGGCTTGACGAAGCCGCGCAGCAACACGGCGCCCTCGGCGATCTCCTCGCGCGACGGCTGCGCCTCGGCAACATTGTCAAACAAATCCGCCGTCAATCGTCGCGCTCACTCAGCATGGTTTACTTGGCATCATGGAAGATCACACCCAGCGTGTGGCGCTGGCCGGACCTGATACGGCTGACGCCATGACGCAGATTAACGCGGTAGGTGCCGCGTGTCCCCTGCACGGGGCGATGATGCACAGCGAAAGCCACCGCGTCGCCTTGCACCAACGGCACCACTTCGGCGCGGGACTGCATGCGCGGGCGCTGCTCGGTCAGCACGAACTCGCCGCCGCTGAAATCGCGTCCCGGCTCCGACAGCAGGATCGCGACCTGGAGCGGAAACACGTGCTCGCCGTAGAGATCCTGATGCAGGCAGTTGAAGTCGCCGGCCTCGTATTGCAGCAGCAGCGGCGTCGGCCGCGCCTGCCCCGCGTCGTGGCAGCGCTTCAGGAAAGCTGCATGGCCTGCGGGATAGCGGATGTCGATCCCCATCGCTTCGTTCCAACGATTGGCGACGCCTTGCAGATGCGCATAGAGTGCCGGCCGCAATTGCGCGATCAGGTCGGGGAGCGGATAGGAAAAGTACTTGTACTCGCCGCGGCCGAAGCCGTGCCGGCCCATGACGATACGACTGCGGAAGTGGACGTCGTCGGGATAGAGCGCGGCCATCGTGCGGCAGTCTTCCGGCGTGAGTAGATTCTTCAGGACGGCGCAGCCCTGCGCGTCGAGTTCGCTTGTGATTTGCGGCCAGTCGAGGGCGTCGACGCGGGCGACAGGGTTGGTCGTCTGATTGACGGCGGCGGGAGCACGTTTCGCGATTGCCATGGCGACCATCCTATCCACTTCCGTCATTCCGGGGCGCGACAAAGTCGCGAGCCCGGAATCCATTCATCCACCGACTGTGCCGTACGGTGGATTCCGGGCCCGCGCCCAAGAGGGCGCGCCCCGGAATGACGGAAGTGGTGTCGCAAATCCCGGCGGCAACAACCACCCGATTTCCGGTGGGAACCTAGCCCAGCACCGGCAGCATCACCACGTCATACCCATGCTTGATCGTCCGCTTCAGCACGGGATCCTCCAGCTCGAACTCGAAACGGTCGGCGGGGCGGATGCCGCCCTTGGCGGCAAAGGTGCCGCCGAACATGGCGCAGCCGTCGGGAAGCTTCTTGCCGTCGAATCCGCGCGCGATGAGATCGTCGACCGGCAGCATCGCGTCCAGCGTGCCTTCCTGGTAGAGCACGCGCTCGCCCTTGATCCAGGCGTAGGAGCGCAGGATCATCCGGTCCCAATGGCCGATGACGTCCTCGAGCTCCCACAGCGTCGAGGCGACCACCTTGTCGCACATCTGCTTGGAGACGGTGACGTTATAGGCCTCGACCTTGCGGTCGGTGTGGTCGGAGCCGCAGCCGACGAAGATACGGCCCTGCCAGCCGATCAGCACGAACTCGACTTCGCCAGAGGAGTCGCCGCCGCAGCATTCGATGCTGTCTTCCATGGTCAGCCGCCGCGCCGAGACGCGGTAGTAGATCGGCGTCGAGGCCGGCCGGGCGATGCCGACGGCTTCCAGTTCCGCGATATGCTTGTCGCGCGCGACGGGATCGCGGCCGGTCCAGCCGGCGATGACGGCCTGGTCGATCGCCAGCGTCAACGGCGTTGTGGCGTCCTGGGCGTCTACGGTGAAAGTCAGGTCAAACACGGATCACGGCCTCCATGCCGGCAGCAAGTTCGAAAACACGACGGTCCGATCCACCCGCACCTGCAAGCATCAGGCCGACGGGAACATCGCCCTCGCGATGTGCCGGCAGCGAAATGGCGCAGCCGTCGATCATGTTGATCAGGGTGCAATTGCGCAAGGCGCGCAGGTTCTCGGTGGTGAACGCCTTGTCGTCGGCAAGATCGGAAATCTTCGGCGGGGTGTTGGCGGTGGTCGGCAGCACCAGCGCATCATAGGGCGCGATGCGCGCATTGACGCGCGCGATCAGCGAGCGGCGCTCATTGAGCAGATCGATGTAGTCGGCCGCGCTCTGCGCCTCGCCGCGCATGATCCGCACGAAGACTCTGGGGTCGTAGACGTCGCCCTTGGCGCTGATGAGGTAGCGGTGCCAGGCGTAGCTCTCGGACGCGGCAAAACCACCCTTGGCATTCATCGGCCCGATGTCGTGGAATTCGGCCATCTGAATGCGCTCTATGATGGCGCCGTGATCGGAAAGCGATTTCAGCGCGCGCTCGAACGTCTCGGCCACGGCCGCGTCGAGGTCGTCGAGCGCGATCGTGGTCGGCACCGCCAGCCGCATGCCCTGGACCGGCCGCGGCCTCAGCGGGACAATTGGCTCGTTCGCAAGCACCGCATCGAGTACGGCACAGCAACTGACCGATCGCGCCAGCGGCCCGATGCTGTCGAGCGAGAATGACAGCGGCACCGAACCGTCCAGCGGCACGCGCCGCTGCGTCGGCTTGTAGCCGACGATGCCGTTGAAGGCCGCAGGAATCCGGCAGGAGCCGCCGGTGTCGGTGCCAAGCGCGCCATGCGCCATGCCGTCAAGCACGGACACCGCGGCACCCGAGGACGAGCCGCCGGGCACATGGCCCTTGGCCCGGTTCCAGGCTCCCTTGGGCGTGCCGAAATGCGGATTGATGCCGATGCCGGAATAAGCGAACTCGGTCATGTTGGTCCGCCCGATCACGACGAAGCCGGCCTGGCGTAGCCGCGCGACGGTCACCGCATCGCGCTCGGCCGGCAGAGAATCGTCGAGCGCCCGGGAGCCGGCGCGCGTCACCTGCCCCTTGATGTCGAAGAGATCCTTGATCGAGATCGGGATACCGGCATAGCGCGACGGCGCGGCCTTGACCTTGCGCAAGCCGTCCATCGCGTCCGCAGTCGCGAGTGCGGCGTCCTGGTCGACATGGATGAAGGCGCGCTGGCCCTCGCCGGCCGGATCGGCGATTTTGGCGAGGCACGCCTCGACCAGCTTGCGGGAGGTCGTGCGGCCGCTCTCGAGGTCTTCGGCAAGCTTCGCCAGTGTCGGAAAATCGGGCATGTCTGTCTCACGGAATATTGCGCGCGCAATCTATAGCGCGGCCTCAGTTCGACACAAGCATTGTGCGCATGATGGCATGCATGCGCGTTGCTGGACCGTTGACGCGCCATAGTCAATTGTCGCATCAAGATCGCAACAGGCGGGCCCCAGAGCCTGGACCTCGGGAGGACTTGCCGACATGGCCGAACCGCAGCGCGCGCGACCGAAACCAACGCCGGAAACCCAGCATTTCTGGGACGGCACCAACGCGGGCGAGTTGCGCCTGCAACGCTGCGACGCCTGCGCGCATGTCTACTTTCCGCCGCGCCCGTTTTGCCCGTCCTGCGCCTCGCGCAAGGTCTCTGCCTTCAACGCGAGCGGCAAGGGCTTTCTCTACAGCTACGTGATCAATCACCGTCCCGCCGCACCGGGCTTCACGCCGCCTTATGCGATCGCCGTGGTGGAGCTTGCCGAGGGGCCGCGGATGATGAGCAACATCATCGACTGCCCGCAGACGCCGGAAGCACTCGAACTCGACATGAAGCTCGAGGTCGCCTTCGAGAAGCTCGACGACAAGATCACCCTCCCCGTATTCCGTCCGGCGAAGGGATAGGCCATGCGCAGCAATCAGGTTGCCGTCGTCGGCGCGGCCGAAACCACCGAGCTCGGTGTCATCCCCAACATGTCGCAGCTCCAGCTTCACGCGGATGCGGCACTCAATGCCATCGCCGATGCCGGGCTGAAGCTGTCCGACATCGACGGTTTTGCCACCGCGGTCGAGACGCCGCAGCAGGTCTGCCACTATCTCGGCATCAAGCCGACCTGGGTGGACGGCACTTCGGTCGGCGGCTGCTCGTTCATGCTGCATGTCCGCCATGCGGCGGCGGCGATCGAGGCCGGTCTGTGCAAGACCGTGCTGATCACACATGCCGAGAGCGGCAAGTCGATGATCGGCAAGGCGCCGCGCTCGATCCCCGCCGACAGCCTGCAAGGCCAGTTCGAGGTGCCGTTCGGCGTCTACGGCCCGCCCAGCATGTTCCCGATCCCCGTGCTGCGCTTCATGAAGACCTACGGCATCACCCATGAGCAGCTTGCCTCGGTCGCGGTGGTGCAGCGGGAATGGGCGGCGAAGAATCCGCGCGCGATGATGAAGGATCCGATCACGGTTGCGGACGTCCTCAATTCGCGCATGATCGCCTATCCGTTCCGGCTGCTGCAGTGCTGCCTCGTCACCGACGGTGGCGGCGCGCTGATCCTGACCTCGGCCGACCGCGCCAGGGATTTTCCGCGCAAGCCGGTCTACATCATGGGCACCGGCGAGAGCGTGGAGACGCCGATGGTGAGCCAGATGGAGACATTCAACTCCTCGCGCGCCTTCAAGACTGCGGGGCCGCTGGCGTTCAAGGAGGCCGGCATCGCGCACGGGGATGTCGACCATCTCATGATCTACGACGCCTTTGCGCATCTGCCGCTGTTCGGCCTCGGCGACCTCGGCTTCATGCCGCATGAGGAGACTGGAAAATTCATCGCGGACGGCAACACGCGGCCCGGGGCTAAGCTGCCGCTCAACACCAACGGCGGCGGGTTGTCCTACATGCATTCGGGCATGTACGGCATGTACGCGCTTCAGGAGAGCGTGCGGCAGATGCGCGGCATTGCGCCGGCGCAAGTGCCGAACGCGAAGATTTCGGTGTGCCATGGCGTCGGCGGCATGTTCGCAGCGTCAGGCACGATCGTGTTTACGAACGAGAGATAAGGCCCGTCATTCCGGGGCGCGCATAGCGCGAACCCGGAATCTCGAGATTCCGGGTCTGGTGCTTCGCACCATCCCGGAATGACGGCAGAGATCGGAACGCATAGCGGAGAATCCACATGACAAAATCACTGCAAGACAAGGTCATCATCGTCACCGGCGCGGGCCGCGGCATCGGGCGGGAGATCGCGCTGCTCTGCGCGGCGGAAGGCGCCAAGGTCGTGGTCAACGATCCCGGTGTTGCCGCCGACGGCGCGGGCTCGAACGCCGCACCCGCTGAGGAAGTGGTCGAGGAGATCAATAAGCGCGGCGGCACCGCGGTCGCCAATTTCGAGTCGGTGGCCGAAGCCATCCCCGCGAGCAAGATCGTGAAGACCGCGACCGATCATTTCGGCCGGCTCGACGGCGTCGTCAACAATGCCGGCATTTTGCGCGACATGATCTTCCACAAGATGAGCGTGGAAGCGTTCGAGGCCGTCATCAAGGTCCACCTGATGGGCTCGTTCTATGTCTCGCACGCCGCGGCGCGGATTTTCCGCGAGCAGGAGTCCGGCTCCTTCGTGCACTTCACCTCGACCTCCGGCCTGATCGGCAATTTCGGCCAGGCCAACTACGCTGCCGCCAAGCTCGGCATCGTCGGCCTGTCGAAGTCGATTGCGCTCGACATGGGCCGCTTCAACGTCCGCTCCAACTGCGTCTCACCGTTCGCCTGGACCCGCATGATCGGCACCATCCCAACCGAGACCGAAGCCGAGAAAGCGCGCGTCGAGAAGATCAAGCAGATGGGGCCGGAGAAGATCGCGCCGGTCTGCGCTTATCTGCTCTCTGATGCCGCCAAGGATGTCACCGGGCAAATCTTCGGCGCGCGCATGAACGAACTCTTCCTGTTCAGCCAGAACAGGCCACTGCGCTCGGTGCATCGAAGCGAAGGCTGGACGCCCCAAACCATCGCCGAGCACGGCATGCCGGCGCTGAAGGGTTCGTTCTACAAGCTCGACCGCTCGGCCGACATCTTCCCTTGGGATCCCGTCTAGCCGCATTTCCGGCATCCCTGCCCTGCGATCTCTGGTTTGTCTGGGCCAGAGATCGCCCCGGTTTAGGCCCGATTGCGGGCGGATGGTGTTCTCCCAACACAACTTTGGGAGGAAACCATGACAAGAATACTGACCAACCCCAACGACCCGTCTGCAACGACCGGCGGCCTCGGCCGCCGCGATCTCCTCAAGGGCACGGCGGCTCTCGCCGCATCCGCTCTGCTCGCCTCAGAGGCCAGCGCCCGCGACTTCGGCACCAACGCCGAGCCGCAGCGCTATCCCGACCCCGACATCGTCGTCATCGACCCCAAGCGCTTCAAGGCCAAGGTCGGCAACACCACGATCAAGCGGCTCTACACCGGCTGCCTGTGGGCGGAGGGACCGGCGTGGAATGCGCAGGGCCAATATCTCGTCTGGAGCGACATCCCCGCCAACCGGCAACTTCGTTACCTCGACGACGACGGCCACATCTCCGAGCAATTCCACAAGCCGTCGAACGAGGCCAACGGCAACTCGTTCGACACCGAGGGACGCCAGATCACCGCCGAGCGCACCCGCCTCGTCCGCTACGAGCACGACAACTCGCTCACGGTGCTCGCCGAGCAGGTTAATGGCAAGCCGCTCAACGGCCCGAACGACATGGTGGTGCATCCCAACGACAAGGCGATCTGGTTCACCGATCCCGGCTATGGCGCGATCAGCATCTACGAGGGCAAGCTTGCCAATACCGGCTCGCTCCAGCCCTTCCAGAAGGAAGCGGTCTATCGTCTGGACACACAGACCGGACAAGTCGCGAAGGTCGCCGACGAGCCGTTCAAGCCGAACGGCATCGCCTTCAGCCACGACTACAAGAAGCTCTATGTCTGCGACACCGGCATCACGCATTATCCGCAAGCCGAGAACGTGGTGTGGTCCTATGACATCGACGGCCCGAAGCTGTCCAATCCGAAACGGCTGATCGACATGAAGCTCGACGGCAAGTCAGGCTTTCCCGACGGCCTGCGCGTCGACACCGAAGGCAACATCTGGGTCGGCGCCGGCTGGGTGGGACCGGGCTATGACGGCGTGCAGGTGTTCGCACCGAACGACGGCGCGCGCATCGGACAGATCCTGCTGCCCGAGACCTGCGCCAATGTCTGCTTCGGCGGCAGGAAGCGCAATCGCCTGTTCATGACCGCGAGCCAGTCGCTCTATTCGGTCTATGTGGAGACGCAGGGCGCGCATTTCTGTTGAAGAAGCGAATGGTGAGTGGCGAATGGCGAGTGGAATCCATTCGCCATTCGCTATTCGCTCCTCAACCCGTATTCCTCAACCCCGCCGAGATGCCGTTGATCGTCAGCTGAATCCCGCGCAGCACCTGCTCGTCGGGGTTCTGCGCGCGGTGCTCCTTCAACAGCTCGACCTGCACGTGATTGAGCGGGTCGAGATAGGGGAAGCGGTGGCGCACCGAGCGCTCCAGCAGCGGATTGCCCTGGAGCAAGCGATCCTGGCCCATGATATCGAGCAGCGTCTCGATGCAGGAATGCCATTCGCGGCGGATGCGGCCGAAGATCTTTTCACGCAGGGCCTCATCGGGCACGAGCTCGGCATAGCGCGAGGCGATCGCGATCGAGCTTTTGGCCAGCACCATGTCCATGTTCGACAACAGCATGCGGAAGAACGGCCATTCCTTGTAGAGCTCTTTGAGGAACGGCATGCCCTGGTCGGGATGCTCCGCGATCCATTGTTCGACCGCGCTGCCAAAGCCGTACCAGCCCGGCAGCATCAGGCGGCATTGCGCCCAGGAGAACACCCAGGGGATCGCGCGGAGGTCCTCGATCGCGCGGGTCTTCTTGCGCGAGGCCGGACGGCTGCCGATGTTGAGCGTCGCGATCTCGTTGATGACGGTGGATTCCCAGAAATAATCGACAAAGCCGTCGGTCTCGTAGACGAGGCCGCGATAGGCCTTGAAGGCGAGGTTCGACAATTCGTCCATCGCGGTCAGATATTCGCGGCGCGGCGCGCTCTGGCGCGAATGCAGCAGGCTCGCCTCCAGCGTCGCCGCAGCCAGTATCTCCAGATTGCTGCGGCCGACCTCGGCGTTGGAATATTTCGACGAGATGATCTCGCCCTGCTCGGTGATGCGGATCTGGCCGTTCACGGCGCCGCCGGGCTGCGCGATGATGGCGTCGTAGCTCGGGCCGCCGCCGCGGCCAACCGAGCCGCCGCGGCCGTGAAACAGGCGCAGGCGGACGTGATGGCGTTCGAACACTTCGACGAGGCCGATCTCGGCCTTGTAGAGCTCCCAGCCCGAGGTGACGAAACCGCCGTCCTTGTTGCTGTCGGAATAGCCGAGCATGACCTCCTGCACGCTGCCGCGGCTGTCGACGAGGCGGCGGTAATCGTGCAGCGACAGCATGCGGTCCATGATGCCGGATGACGCCTGCAAGTCCTCGATGGTCTCGAACAGCGGCACAATGTTGATGGCGCTGCGCCCGGAGGGATGGACCAGACCAACCTCCTTCAGCAGCACCGCGACCTCGAGCATGTCAGACATGCCCTTGCACATCGAGATGATGCATTGGTGGATGGCGTCCGAGCCGAACTTTGCGTGTGCCTCCGCGGCAGCATGGAAGACGTTGAGCTCACCCATGGTCTCGTCGCTGTACTTGACGAACTGCGAGACCAGCGACCGCGCGCTACGCAATTCGTTGGTGAGCAGTGAAATGCGTGCCTCCTCGCCGAGCGCGAGATAGGACGTGCCGGGGTTAGCGGCGTCCATCAGTTCGGCAATGGTGCGCTCGTGCACCGCCGAGTTCTGGCGGATGTCGAGCCGCGCCAGATGGAAACCGAAGCAATCCACCGCGCGCCGCAGCAGCCGCAGGCGGCCACGGGCGATGACGCGGGCATTGTTGGAGATCAGCGAGCGGTGCAGCACGTCGAGATCGGCTTGCAGCTCCTTCACGGTCTGGTACGGCTCGCCCTTGCCGACCGGCCTCCGGGTGATCTCGACCTGGAGCTTTTCAGCCGTTGCTGTCAGGCGCGCATAGATACCGGAGACCGCGAGGCGGTAGGGCTCGCCGCTCCGGTGCGGCGAGGTGTCCGGCGAGCGCTCCGCGAGCGTGCGCAGCTCCTCGGAGACGTCGGCGAGATGGGCCGCGATCGACAGCTCGGCGCCGAGCACGTGCAGCTCGTTCAGATAAAACTGCATCACCCGGCTCGACTGAAGCCGCAGCGTACCGCGCATCACATCGGCGGTGACGAAGGGATTGCCGTCGCGGTCGCCGCCGATCCAGCTTCCCATCCGCAGGAACGAGGCGAGCTCGCCTGCGGCCTGCTCGCCGCCCTCCTCCAGCCGGTCTTCCAGCGCGTTGACCAGCCGCGGCACCTCGCGGAGGAAGGTGTAGTCGTAGAACGACAGGCCGTTGGCGACCTCATCGAGCACGGTGAGCTTGGTCCGGCGCAACAGATTGGTCTGCCACAGCGTCAGCACCTCGCGGCGCAACTGCTCGTCGCTGGCGGCGGCCTCGTCTTCGGTCAGCGCGACCCGCTCGCGGCGATCGAGCAGAGCTGCGACCTCCATCTCGCGGTCCATGGTGCTCTTGCGGCGGACCTCGGTCGGGTGCGCGGTCAGGACCGGACTGACTTGGGCGTCCTTGAAAAAACGCCGCAGCTCGTCGGCGCTGATACCTGCCGCCTTGGCATGGGCCAACGTTTCCGCAAGCACCCCGGAGCCGCCATTCTTGGCGGCGGTACGGGCGCGCATCTGGCGGATGTTGTTCTGATCCTCGGCGATGTTGGCGAGGTGGGAGAAATAGCTGAAGGCGCGGACGATGCGCACCGTCTCGGAGGTCGACATGCTGTCGAGGATCTGCTCGAGCTCGCGGCGGGCAAGCCGGTCCTCGTCGCGGTGGAACCGGATCGAGGTCTGCCGGATACGCTCGACCAGGTCGAACAATTCGGCGCCCTCCTGGTCGCGCACCGTATCACCGAGGATGCGCCCGAGCAGACGGATGTCGTCGCGCAGCCGCACATCAGCCTCCAGCGCCTGGACGTCCTCGGCGCGGTTGGAGCGATGGTCGGCGGCGTCGGATGGTACGGTCAGGAGGGACATGGCTCGCTCCGTTGTTCGAGCTCGCTTGGCTGCCCGGTTCCAACCGAGTGTGCAAGTTTTTTGCCGCAGCGCAAGATGAAGTTAGGGGCGGCGCACACCGGGGAGCGAATTCCGGCTCCGCTCCTTGTCAGAACTAGGCCGGCACGATCACCTTGCCGATCGGCCAGAGCGCGATGGCCGCGAGCTTCAGATGGGCCCAGGCGAAGGGGATACCGATGATGGTGATCGCGAGGATCACTGCGGTAACGACATGACCGAGCGCCAGCCACCAACCAGCGAGCAGCAACCAGACGATATTACCGAGCAACCCGAGCGGGCCAGTGCCGATATCGCTCTCACCGGTGACCTCGTCGCGCCGCACCGCCTTCGAGCCGAACGGCAGGAGCGTGTAGACGGCGATGTTGAACGCCGCGCGCGCCCAGGGCAGGCCGACGATGGTGATGGCCATGATCACGGAGGCCACCAGCCAGCCGAACGCCATCCAGGCACCGCCAATGAGAATCCAGAGCAGGTTGAGCAGAATGGAAACCGGAGCCATGGGATTTTCCGCGGTCAATGACCCTGCTTGTATAGGCTCGAAAATTGTCTCTGCGAAGACAGCTCGGACATCCGCCCGAACGAGCGAAGCTCCGTCAGATTTTCCGTCCGGCCTGCTCCCAATAGGGATCGCGCAGGCGGCGCTTGAAAATCTTTCCGGAGTCTTCGCGCGGCAGACCCGTACGGATCTCGATGTGCTTGGGTACCTTGTAGTCGGCGAGCGAGGTCTTCAGCCGCACGCGAATGTCGACGGCGTCGAGCGTGATGCCGGCCTGCGGCTCGACCACCGCCATCAGCGCTTCGCCGAACTCGGCGTCGGGGATACCGAACACCGCGCAATCATGCACGCCGGGAACGGCATAGAGCACCGACTCGATTTCGGCCGGATAGATGTTGACGCCGCCCGAGATCACCATGTCGCGCTTGCGGTCGCAGATGAAGACGTAGCCGTCCGCGTCGATGTAGCCGACATCGCCCGAGGTGATGAAGCCGTCGCGGTCGATCTCGGCGCGCTTCTCCGGCTTGTTGTGGTAGGTGAAATCAGCCATTCCGGGCATGCGGGAATAGATCTCGCCGATCTCGCCAACCGGCAGCACGCGGCCGTCCTCACCGAGGAAGCGCAGTTCTGCGCCGGGCGATATCCTGCCGACCGTGCCGGGCTTTCTCAGCGCATCCTCGGAGGTCGCGAAGGTCACGGCGCTGGATTCGGTCGAGCCGTAGAACTCGTAGATCACCGGCCCCCACCATTCGATCATGGCGCGCTTGACGTCCGCCGGACAGGGGGCCGCGGCATGGATGATATGGCGCAGCGAGGAGACGTCGTACTTCTTGCGCACCTGCTCCGGCAGCTTCATCAGGCGGATGAACATGGTCGGGACCATGAAGATGGTGTCGATTCTGTACCGCTCGATCAGTTCGAGAAACTCTTCGGCCTCGAAGCGCGGCATCAACACCAGCGCGCCGCCGAGCTTGCCCGCGCGGATGCCGAACGAATTCGGCGCGGAATGATAGAGCGGCCCCGGCAGAATAGCGCGGGCACCGGGCTTGAGGCCATAGATCATCGCGCGCATGCGCTCGCCGGCTGCGGCTTGGTCCGGCGTCGGCGCATTGCGCCGCACGCCTTTGGGATGACCGGTCGTACCGGACGTGTAAATCATGTTCATGGGCTGCGGCACGACCGGGCCGTCATAAGGCTGGTACTGCGCAAGCCATGACTCGAAATCGATCGCGAAATCCGGCGTCGCCAGATGATCCGGATCAATTTTGTAGTTACCGAGAATCTCCGGCGGCGTCGGCACGCTGAGCACGGTGACGCTCTTGGGGATCGCGTCGCGCAAGCCATGCAGCATGTCCGCGTGCCCGATCAGCACGGAGGTGCCGGTGTCCTTCAGGATGTAGTTGATCTCCTCCGGCTTGAAGTGCCAGTTGATCGGCACGCCATAGGCCCCGAGCCGCATCGCGGCGTAGGCAGCCTCCAGAAACGCTATGTCGTTCCGCATGAGCATGCAGACGCAATCGCCCTGTTTGACGCCGATCCTGGCAAGGCCGTTTGCGATGCGGTCGGCGCGGTTGGCGACCTCGGCGTGGGCACGGCGGCGCCCGCCAGAGACGATGCCGCGGAATTGGGACGTTTCGCTCATTGTTGTTATTCTTTGTTGCTTAGCGACGGTGCCAGTTAGTCGTCATCACCGGGCTTGTCCCGGTGATCCACGTTCTTGCTTCGTCGCCTTGGGCCAAGAACGTGGATGGCCGGGACAAGCCCGGCCATGACGGAGACTGAGACTAATCCGCGAATCGCGGCGCGCGCTTCTCCAGATTGGCGCGCACCGCCTCGGTCTGGTTCGCACTGCCTATCAGCTTCTGCTGCTCGACGGATTCGGCAAGCAGCGCAGGGCCCGGATCGACCGAGAGATTGTTGAGCAGACGCTTCGCGGCGCGGATCGCATCGGGGCTCTTGCCGGCGATCTCGCGCGCGACTTCAAGCGCAGCCGCGCGCGGATCGTCGCAGATGCGCGTGGCAAGGCCGAAAGCCATCGCCTCCTGCGCGGAGAAGATGCGGCCGGTGTAGGTGAGATCGCGCAAAATGTCGTCGCGCACGAGCGAGGCCAGGATCGGCGTGCCCGCCATGTCGGGCACGAGCCCCCATTTGATCTCCATGACCGACATCCGCGCATCGGGCGCGAGGAAGCGCATGTCGGCGCCGAGCGCGAGTTGGAAGCCGCCGCCGAAGGCGACGCCCTGGATCGCGGCGATCACGGGCACCGGAAGCTGGCGCCAGCCCCAGACCGCCTGCTGTGCAAAGTTCGCCTGGCCGTGGGTGCGCGCCGTCAGATCGCGATTTTCGCCACCCGGAATTCCGTTGCCGCCCTTCTCCTTCATGGCGGCAAAGCGTCCCATGTCGAGACCGGCGCAGAAGGCGCGGCCCTCGCCGGACAGCACGACGACGCGCACGCCTTGTTCCTTCGAAAGCCGGTCGGTTGCGGCAACCAGCGCCTCGAACATGGCCTGATCCAGCGCGTTCATCTTGTCCGCGCGCACCAGGCGCACGTCGGCGACGCCTTCCGAGATGGAGATCGAGACGCGCTCTTCCATGGACGAATTCTCCCTTGTTCTTGTTCGGTGCCGCTTTACAGGAAGACGGCGGCCGGATTTAGTCAATCGACCAATTAACTGACAATCCCTACGGGGGAAACAGCCATGTTCAAGGAAAATCTTCTGGCCGGCCGGAGCATCCTGGTCACCGGCGGCGGTACCGGGCTCGGCAAGGCGATGGCGGCGCGCTTTCTGCAGCTCGGTGCCGAGGTACACATCTGCGGCCGGCGCAAGATCGTCTGCGACGAGACCGCGACCGAGCTGATGGATCAGTATGGCGGCCGCGTCACCAGCCACGGCGTCGACATCCGCAACGCGCTCGCAGTCGAGGAGATGGTCGAGAACATTTTCCGCGACGGCCCCCTCACCGACCTCATCAACAACGCCGCGGGCAATTTCATCTCGCGCAGCGAAGATCTGTCGCCGCGCGGCTTCGACGCGGTCGCCAACATTGTCATGCACGGCACGTTCTACGTGACGCATGCGGTCGGCAAACGCTGGATCGCTGCGAAGCAGCCAGGCAACGTGGTGTCGATCACCACCACCTGGGTGCGCAACGGCTCGCCCTACGTGGTGCCATCCGCGATGAGCAAGTCGGCGATCCACGCCATGACGATGTCGCTTGCAACCGAATGGGGCAGATACGGCATCCGCCTCAACACCATCGCGCCGGGCGAAATCCCGACCGAGGGCATGAGCAAGCGCATCAAGCCCGGCGACGAAGCCGGCGCGCATACCAAGGCGATGAACCCGATGGGCCGCATCGGCACCATGGAGGAATTGCAGAACCTCGCGGTGTTCCTGATCTCCGGCGGCTGCGACTGGATCACCGGCGAGACCATCGCCATGGACGGCGCGCAGGCGCTCGCCATGGGCGGCAATTTCTACCAGCTCCGCGACTGGAGCGACGACGACTGGACCAAGGCGCGGGACAGCATCAAGGCGCAGAACGAGAAGGACCGCGCTGCGAGGGGGTAGTTATTGTCATCCCGGCCTAGTGCGCAATTGCGCACGGGGGGCCGGGACCCATACCACCAGGCGGAAATTTGGCGGAGGCTGGTCGTTTGGGACTAGCACTGAACGCAACCGATAGATCACGCGGTATGGGTCCCGGCCTTCGCCGGGACGACATCGTTGAGAGAGTGACATGCGCCTCCCCCGTATTGTCTTTGCGCACAGATGACGCCACACTCCGCGGCATAAAAAACAAAGCGCCACGGGAGAGACATGTCCACCACACAGCCATTGGCGAATCTTGCCGATATGGTGCGCGAGCGCGCGAAGAGCCGCGGCAACGCCGTCGCCTATGAGTTCGAGGGGCGCGTCACCAGTTTTACCGAATTCGACCTCAAGACCAACAAGGTCGCAAACGCGCTCATTGCGATGGGCCTGAAGAAAGGCGACCGCGTCGCCTATCTCGGCAAGAACAGCGACATCTATTTCGAGCTGCTGATGGGGGCGATGAAGGCCGGCGTGGTGATGGCGCCGGTGAACTGGCGGCTCGCGGGACCCGAGGTCGCCTTCATCGTTACGGATTGCAGGGCGCCGGTGCTGTTCGTCGGACCCGAGTTCATCGCGCAGGTCGGCCAGATCAAGGACAAACTGCCTAGCGTGCGCACCGTCATCACCACCGAAGGCGGAGCGCCGGAGTGGCCCGACTTCACCGCTTGGCGAGACGCGCAGAGCGGCGACGATCCCAAGGTGCCGATCGACACGAAGGACATCGCGATCCAGCTCTACACCTCCGGCACCACCGGCAAGCCCAAGGGCGCGATGCTGTCGCATGCGAACTTCCTCAACCTGGTGCAGACCGGAAACGCCGAGGACAAGCCGGAGTGGAACCGGTGGTCGACCAACGATGTGTCGCTGGTGGCGATGCCGATCTTCCATATCGGCGGTTCGGGCTGGGGTGTGATGGGCCTCTATCACGGCGCCCGCGGGGTGATCGCGCGCGAGTTCGATCCGACCAAGGTGCTGGATTTCTTCGAGCAGTGCGGCATCACAAAGCTGTTCATGGTGCCGGCGGCGATGCAGTTCGTGGTACGGCAGCCGCGCGCCAAGACGGTGGATTTTTCGCGGTTGAAGTACATGCTCTACGGCGCCTCCCCGATTCCCGCGGCGCTGCTGAAGGAATGCATCGAAATCTTCAAATGCGGCTTCGTGCAGATGTACGGCATGACCGAGACCACCGGCACCATCGTCGCGCTGCCGCCGGAGGATCACGTCGAGGGCCTCGAGCGGATGCGCTCGGCCGGCAAGGCACTGCCGGGCGTCGAGATCGCGATCCTCGATGTAGACGGCAAGCCGCTGCCGCCGCGCCAGGTCGGCGAGATCGCGACCCGCTCGGGCTCGAATATGGCCGGCTACTGGAACCTGCCGGAGGCGACCGCCGCGACGCTGCGCACCGACGGCTGGCTGCGCACTGGCGATGCCGGCTACATGGACGAGGACGGCTACCTCTACATCCACGACCGCATCAAGGACATGATCATCTCCGGCGGGGAGAATATCTATCCAGCCGAGGTCGAGAGCGCACTGTGCGATCATCCGGACGTCGCGGAAGCCGCCGTGATCGGTGTGCCCAACGACAAATGGGGCGAAGCGGTGAAGGCGGTCGTGGTGATGAAGCCCGGCAAGCAAGCGACCGCCACCGACATCATCAACTTCACCCGCGAGCGCATCGCCGGGTTCAAGACGCCGAAGAGCGTGGAGTTCCTGCCGGCCCTGCCGCGCAATCCGTCAGGCAAGATTTTGCGGCGGCAGTTGCGCGAGCCTTATTGGGCGGGGAAGGACCGGCGGGTGAATTAGCCGCGCAATGTCCACATCGTCGTCCCGGCGAAGGCCGGGACCCATACCCACAGGGCGTGGTTTGGCGAAGACAGGCAATTACCAACTCGCGCTACGACTTCTTCCTGTGGCTATGGGTCCCGGCCTTCGCCGGGACGACGTTGGGGAGAGACAATGCGTAGCCGCTCCTTAATGCTTCCCCGGCCCCATATACCCGAACAAGAATCCCGCCACCTTCCGCATCTGGATCTCCTCACTCCCCTCCGTGATCCGATAGCGGCGGTGGTGACGGTAGATGTGCTCGAACGGCTTGTGGCGTGAGTAGCCCATGCCGCCGTGGACCTGCATGGCGCGGTCGGCGGATTCGCAGCAGAGGCGGTTTGCCCAGTAGTTGCACATCGAGACGCGGTCGGAGAGCGTGCGCTCGATCTGTTCCTCCGTGAGCTTGTCCATCTCCCAGGCGGTCTTGCGGATCAGAAGCCGCAGCATCTCGGCTTGGGTCGCGAGCTCGACCAGCGGGAACTGGATCGCCTGGTTTTCGGCGAGCGCCTTGCCGAACGGCTTTCGCTCACGCGCGTATTTGACGCTCTCGTTGATGCAATAGACGGCAGCACCCAGCGAGCTCGCCGCCTGGCGGATCCGGTTCTGATGCACAAAACATTGCGCCAGCGACAGGCCGCGGCCGACCTCGCCGAACTGCGCATCCTCAGGCACGAACACGTCGGTGAAGCTGACGCGGGGATGATCGGTCGGCATGTTGAAGGTCCACATGTACTCCTCGACCTTCACGCCGGGGCTCTTGGCCGGCACCAGGAAGCAGGTGATGCCGCGGGCGTCGCCGTCATTGCCGCTGGTGCGCGCGAACAGCGCGCAGTGCGTGGCGACATGCATGCCGGTCGTCCACATCTTCTCGCCGTTGATGATCCAGCCCTTGACGTTGTCACGGGTCGCGGGCACCGCGCGCGTCTCCATGTGCGTCGCGTCCGAGCCGTGATGCGGCTCGGTCAAGCCAAACGTGATGCGGTACTTGCCCTTGATCGAGCCGTCGATCATCGCCTTCTGGTCGTCACGGCCGTAGCGGTCGAGCATGGTGACGACGGGGAAATTTCCAACGACGGAGTGCTCGTTCTGGAGATCGTTGTGCAGGCCGAGGCCGCTCGCCGCAAAATGCTCGCGGATCACGGCCATCCAGAGATTGGAACCGTCCTTGCCGCCATATTGCTTCGGCACCGGAAAGCGCAGGTGACCGGCTGCGTCAGCAAGATCCTTCGCCTTGCGCAGCAGCGCTTCCCACTCATGCCGCGGCAGGCCGCCATTCTCGAAATCGGTGCGCGCCCATTCGCGACGATGGTCGAAAAAGCGAATGTTGTCATCGGCCGCCTCCAGCGGCTTGATCTCGCGGTCGATGAAACCGTCGAGCTCTCCGAGATAGGCGACGAGATCGGCAGGCAATGAGAAATCCACGAGTCTCTCCCGGATGATTTTTTGTTTTGCGTTAAGGCGCTACGCGCATTTCTGCTTCGCTCGATTAAGGTGAGAAGAGCGCGCGCAAGTCAAGCAAGCCGAGACGTGTGAAGCGCGCAAGGCGCGTTGCGCAATTCGATGGTGTTGCGCCGCGCCCGCGCGCTAGTATGCGCCTCAATATTCCCTGAGGAGAAAATGCGGGAGCGACCATGGAGCTGAAATTTTCAAAGGTGGAACGCAAGGGGCCGATCACGATCGTCACGCTGTCGCGGCCCGAGGTCTACAACGCGCTGCACACCGATGCGCATTTCGAGCTCAACAAGGTGTTTGACGATTTCTCCGCCGATGCCGAGCAGTGGGTCGCGATCGTCACCGGCGCCGGCGACAAGGCGTTCTGCGCCGGCAACGACCTGAAGTGGCAGGCGGCAGGCGGAAAGCGCGGCTGGGACAAGGGCGGCTTTGCCGGCCTCACCTCGCGCTTTGACTGCGACAAGCCGGTCATCGCGGCGGTCAACGGCGTTGCGATGGGCGGCGGCTTCGAGATCGCGCTCGCCTGCGACCTGATCATCGCCTCGGAGAATGCGACCTTCGCGCTGCCGGAGCCGCGCGTCGGCCTTGCCGCACTCGCCGGCGGCCTGCATCGCTTGCCGCGCCAGATCGGATTAAAGCGCGCCATGGGCATGATCCTCACCGCGCGCCATGTCAGCGCCAAGGAAGGTCTTGAGCTCGGCTTCGTCAACGAGGTGGTACCGCAGGGCGAGGCGCTTGCCGGCGCGCTGCGCTGGGCGGAGATGATCACCAAGAACTCGCCGATGTCGATCCGCGCGTCGAAGCAGACCATCCAGAAGGGGCTCGGCGTCTCGCTGGAGCAGGCGATCGAGGAGCAACGGGAATATCCGGCGGTGAAGGCGATGGTGGCGTCGCAGGATTACGTCGAGGGCCCGAAGGCATTTTCGGAGAAGCGACCGCCGAAATGGGTGGGGAAGTAGCGCCGTCTCCGTCATGGCCGGGCTTGTCCCGGCCATCCACGTCTCGCCGCGCGGGCACGAAGAACGTGGATGCCCGGGACAAGCCCGGGCATGACGACAAACTAAGAGCCTGGCTTGTTGTTCAGTTCCCGCTTGTACGAGGCGTAGTTCGGCTGATCGATGGCGAGCTTGTCCATCGTGGTCTGCCAGAGGTGCTCGGCAAGACCTGGCGTCGCGAGATCCACCTCGCCCTTCGCGATGCGGTCGGCGAGCGCGCGGTTGAGCTCGGTCACCGCGCCGTCCGCTCCGAGCAGCGCTCGCAACCGCTCCACCTCCCTCGCATCGCTCCCCTCCTCCAGCGCCAATTGCCGCGTCACCAGGTCGAGGATGTTGATCGCGACACGCAGCTTGAAGGCCTGGTGGCCGGAGACCAGCGGCGTGATGTCGTTGCGGAGGAAATCGGCGACCGTTTTGGTCAGCTCGATCGGTGTCGGTTCGTCCTGCATGTCTTACCTCCCGCGCGGCGCAAGCAGCCGCAAGAGATCGATCTCGGTCTCGGACGCACGGCGGCCGATCATGGCGCGCTCCATGGAATGGTCCGGGCCTTCGCGAAACCGCTGCATCATGCCGCCGCACATGATGCCCCAGCGCAGCGTGCCCATCACTTCCCAGAATTTGACGCGCGCCGGATCGACGCTCCGGCCGGCTGCTTCATAGCCGGCGAACAGTTCTTCACGCGAACCAAACCCGCCGACCGGCTTGTCGATCTCGCCGAAACGCCAGGAGTTGACGCAGACCCAGCCGAGATCTTCCATGGGATCGCCGAGATGGGCGAGCTCCCAGTCCAGTACGGCGCGGATGCCGTCGGAACTAATGATCATATTGCCGTTGCGGAAATCGCCGTGCACCAGCGTCTCCTCGGCGGAGGGGCCGGGATCGTGATCGCGCAGCCAGCGCAGCGCCAGCTCGAACACCGGCTTGGGCCAGTTCAAGCTGCGATAGTCGCGCTCGAACTCGCCGATCTCCGTCGTTGCCGTCATGCGGCGAAGCTCGGGCAGTTTCGACAGCGGCAGCTGATGCAGACCGGCCAGCACGCCACCGATCTGCCGCGCCAGGATAGGCCGCGCCGCGGCGAATTCATCATCGCGAAGAATCTTGCGAGCGATGGTCTCGCCCTCGACCCGCTGCATGATGAAGCCGGTGCCGAGATCGTCTTCCGGCGTCAGCACATGCATCACGCGGGGCGACGGCACACCAGCCTCGAAGGCAAGCTGCATCAGCTGCGCTTCAGCGTCGAGGCCCGCGGCACGCGTCGGTGCCGCGCCATAACCCTTCGGCGACCGGCGCAGGATTGCGCCGATCGGCCCGTCGGGATGCACAATGTCGAAGCGCCAGGTCTCCTGGCTGGCGCCGCCCGACAGCTTTGCGGCGCCGGTGACGCCGGTCGCACCCGGGCACCAGCGTGCAACGCTGCGGGAAAGCTCCGCCTCGATCATTTGCCTTTGAACTGCGCCGGGCGCTTCTCCAGGAATGCGCCGACGCCTTCACGAAAGTCCTGCGTGTCGCCGGCGCGCAGCTGACACTGGAACTCCAGATTGAGTTGATCTTCGAATGAATTTTCTGGGCTGTCCCAGTAGAGCTTCCGGATCAGGGACAGCGCGACCGTCGGGCCGTTGGCGAGATCGCGCGCGAGCTTCATCGCCTCCTCCATCAACACTCCGTCGTCATAGACGCGATTGATGAGGCCCCACTCCAGCGCCTTTTCGGCCGGCAGCCGCTCGCCCATCAGCGACAATTCGATCGAGCGCGCCTTGCCGATCAGTCGAGGCAACAGCCAAGTCGAGCCGCAATCCGGCACCAGGCCGATGCGGCGGAACGCTTGCAGGAAATAGGACGAGCGCGCGCACAGGATCATGTCGCCGAGCAGCGCGAAGCTCATGCCCGCGCCCGCGGCCGGTCCGTTGACCGCGGTGACGATCGGACAATGCAGATTGCGGACGCGCCGCAGGAACGGATGAAAGCCGGTCTCGAGCGTCAGGCCGGCCTTGGTCTTCTTCGACTGATTGTTGCGGCCCTGAAGATTCGCGCCCGTGCAGAACGCGCGCCCCGCGCCGGTCAGCACGACGCAGCGCACCTCCTCCTTCTTCTCCTCGATCGCGTCGAGCGCATCGGACAGGCCGCCCAGCATGTCCATCGAGACCGCGTTCATGACCTCCTGATGGTCGAGCTTGAGGATGGCCACCGGCCCGTCGAATTCGAGCGTGACGTGTTTGAACTGCATCGTTTCCTCGTCAGTTGCGGCCCGCGTTGGTTTCGCAGACCGGAATTGCTTTGCCGGGGCGCATATTTGATTTTTGGCGCGGCCTTGTCCATGGTGACGAAAGCATACCCCATCGTCATATCGCATGATCTTGCGCGCACCGGCTGACGCGCGTCATGCCAAAAACAGGAAACGCGCCATGAACCTTTTCGACCTCACCGGCCGTGTCGCCGTGATCACCGGCGGCAATGGCGGTATCGGGCTCGGCATCGCGCAGGCGCTCGCCGGCCAGGGCTGCAATGTCTCGATCTGGGGACGTAACCCTGACAAGAACAGAAGCGCTGCCGCGAGCATGGCCGGACTGCCCGGCAAGGTCGACACCCGCGTCTGCGACGTCACCGATCCGGCCTCGGTCGATGCGGCGATGAAGGCCACGCTCGACAATTTCGGCCGGGTCGACGGCTGCTTCGCCAATGCCGGCATCGGCGGCGGCGGCCGGCGCTCCTTCGTCGAGCGCACCGAAGAGGAATGGCGCACGATGTTTGCGACCAATCTCGACGGCGTGTTCCACGCGTTCCAGGCCGCGGCCAGGCACATGACGGACCGCGCCAATGCCGGCGATCCCTTCGGCCGGCTGGTCGCAACCTCGAGCCTCGCCTCGATCTTCGGCACCGCCCGCAACGAGCATTATGCCGCGACCAAGGCCGCCATCAACGCGCTGGTGCGCGCGCTCGGCGTCGAGCTCGCGCGCCATGGCGTCACCGCGAATGCGATCCTGCCCGGCTGGATCAGGAGCGACATGACCGCCGGCCTCATGGCCAACGACAAGTTCGTCGCCAACGTGATGCCCCGGATTCCGATGCGGCGCTTCGGCGAGGCCAGCGATTTCGGCGGCATCGCGGTGTACCTGATGAGCAAGGCGTCGTCGTATCACACGGCGGACACGTTCGTGATCGACGGCGGCTATACCGCGTTTTGATCTTCAATCGCGTAGCCCGGATGGAGCGAAGCGCAATCCGGGACTATCGGAATAAAACGAACCCGGATTTCGCTTCGCTCCATCCGGGCTACGAACTCTGAATACATAAATTTGGGAGGGGCAAATGTTTTCGCACGTGATGATCGGCACCAACGACCTCGACAAGGCCAAGACGTTCTACGACAAGCTGCTCGGCACGCTCGAAGTGCGGCCCGCCAGGGTCGATGGCCATCGCATCTTCTACATCACCAAAACCGGCGTGTTCTCCGTTTCGAAACCGATCAACGGCGAGGCTGCATCGCCTGCCAATGGCGGCACCATCGGCTTTGCCTGCAATTCGCCTGAGCAGGTCGATGCGTGGCATGCGGCCGGCCTCGCCAGCGGTGGCAAGACTTGCGAGAACCCGCCCGGCATCCGCGAAGGATCAGCCGGCAAGCTCTACCTCGCTTATTTGCGCGATCTCGATGGCAACAAGATCTGCGCGATGCATCGGTTGGGGTGAGCTCGCCGGCATTCAAACAACATTTCAAACGCCGCGGCGAAGAATTCCGCGATGTGGCATGGGTCGCGTGAAAAATGCGCGCTCGCGCTTTGGCCCTGTCACGTTTATTGTTGGCGGCAACGCTTGATGCGACACGGGAGGAACAATGAAACACGCCTACATACCCCGCACCACCAACTACACCCTCAATCCCGGGGACGAGCTCAACGACCTCCGCATGTCGGACCAGGTCCGTCCGCTCTATGACCATGTGAAGAAATTCATCCGCGACACCGTCGAGCCGATGTCGATCGAGTTCGGCAAGGCTGGCGAGACCAAGGAGGACCGCTGGAGCTTTACGCCGAAACAGCTCGAGGTGCTGGAGAAAGCCAAGAACAAGGCCAAGCAGGAAGGCCTGTGGAATTTCTTCCTGCCCGATGACGAGACAGGCCAGGGCCTGAAGAATCTGGACTACGCCTACATCGCCTCCGAGCTCGGCAAGAGCCCGCTGGCGTCGGAGAGCATGAACTGCTCGGCGCCCGACACCGGCAACATGGAGGTGCTGGAGCGGGTCGGCACCAAGGAGCAGAAGGAGAAGTGGCTGAAGCCGCTGATGGATGGCGAGATCCGCTCGGCCTATGTCATGACCGAGCCGAACGTCGCTTCCTCCGACGCCAAGAACATCTCGACCTCCGCAAAACTCGTCGGCGACGAATGGGTCATCAACGGCGAGAAGTACTACATCTCCGGCTTAGGCGATCCCCGCTGCAAGATCCTCATCGTGATGGTGAAGACCAATCCGGATGCGGCGCCGAGCAAGCAGCAGTCGCAGATCTTGGTGCCGCGCGACACCCCCGGCGTCGAGGTGCTCGGTCCCATGTATGTGTTCGGCCAGGACCACGCCCCGCGCGGCCACATGCACATGCGCTTCAACAACGTCCGTGTGCCGAAGGAGAACATTCTGCTCGGCGAAGGCCGCGGCTTCGAGATTTCGCAGCTTCGTCTCGGGCCCGGGCGCATCCATCACTGCATGCGCACCATCGGCAAGGCCGAGAAGGCGCTCGACCTTATGGTGCAGCGTGGCCTCACCCGCGAAGCCTTCGGCAAGAAGATCGCCCATCTCGGCGGCAACATGCAGATCATCGCGCAGGCCCGCTGCGAGATCGAGGCGATGCGGCTGATGGTGCTGAAGGCGGCGAAGGCCATGGATGTGCTCGGCAACAAGGAAGCCCGCATCTGGGTTTCCATGGTCAAGGCCATGGTGCCGGAGCGCGCCTGCAAGATCATCGACCAGGCAATCCAGATGCACGGCGCCACCGGCATCTCGCACTGGACCCCGCTCGCCGAAATGTATCAGGACGTGCGCCACCTGCGCTTCGCGGATGGTCCGGACGAGGTGCACTGGATGGTGGTGGGACGGCACGAGTTGAGCATGGCGTAAGCTCTCTCCTCTCCCCCGCCCCGTTCTTACGGGGAGAGGGTCGGGGTGAGAGGGAGTCTCCGAAGGACGGAGGCAGTTGGATTCGCGGAGAGTCCCCCCTCACCCGGAAATTCAAGCTGCGCTTGAATTCCGACCTCTCCCCGCAAGCGGGGCGAGGTAAGAAAAGAAGCCGCTACGACACGGCTGCCTCGCCGATCTTGTCCTGCGTCCTGGTCTCGAAATCGCTGGCGTCGTGGCGCTCGTGCAATTGGCTTGCGGGATCGCCGGAGATGCGGTTGACCATGCGGCCGCGTTTGACGGCGGGACGCTTGGCGATCTGGTCGGTCCAGCGCTGCACGTTCTTGTAGTCTTGCACCGACAAAAATTCGCCGGCGCCATAGACCAGCCCCTTGGCGAGCGCGCCGTACCAGGGCCAGGTCGCCATGTCGGCGATCGTATAATCGGAGCCTCCGAGATACTCGTGGTCGGCAAGACGACGGTCGAGCACGTCGAGCTGCCGCTTCACTTCCATGGCATAGCGATTGATGGCGTATTCGATCTTGCTCGGCGCATAGGCATAGAAGTGGCCGAAGCCGCCGCCGAGAAACGGCGCGCTGCCCATCTGCCAGAACAACCAGGACAGACATTCGGCCCGCGCCTGGCCGCTGGTCGGCAGGAAAGCGCCGAACTTTTCCGCAAGGTGCATCAAGATCGCGCCGGACTCGAACACCCGGATCGGCGTCGGCCCGCTGCGATCCATCAGCGCCGGAATCTTCGAGTTCGGATTGACCCCGACAAAGCCGCTGCCGAACTGGTTGCCGTCGATCTTGATCAGCCAGGCGTCGTATTCCGCGCCGCTGTGGCCGGCGGCCAGCAATTCCTCGAACATCACGGTGACCTTGACGCCATTCGGCGTCGCCAGCGAATAAAGCTGAAACGGGTGGCGGCCGACCGGGAGCTCCTTCTCGTGCGTAGGGCCCGCGATCGGGCGGTTGATGTTGGCGAACTGCCCGCCGTTCTCCTTGTTCCAGGTCCAAACATTGGGCGGCACGTAGGTGGGGGCATCGGTCATGCAATGGGCTCCGGCTGGAAGATGCGTATGCATTAATTAGCCCGCAAATGGCCGATGGCAAGGCCGCCCGATCTGCACGAGGCGCGGACCTCAAGCCGGTGTCATGCAGCTTGACCTTGCCAAGGAAGTCCTGGACCAGAGGCCGCATCTGCCGAGCCTCGCGTGACACCGCCTGTTTTTCTCATGCTGTCGGTCAGCAATCTTCCCGGCTCGCGAAATCCCGAGAGGCATATCGGCGGCTCCTGCTCCGCTCATTTTGCGCGACAAAACGGCTTCACGCGCAACACGACGCGTGCACGCAAGATGCGCGGCCAAATCCGGCTTGGCATCGCAGGCGACGATGGGCTAGCGTCGAGCCGCCTTCGCCAAGAAAAGCAATAACGCAAGCAACAACAGCAACGCGACGGCCGCCGGGAGAGAACCATGAAATCGCCGATCTGCGACATGCTGGGCATCGAGTTCCCGCTGCTTGCCTTCAGCCATTGCCGCGACGTCGTTGCCGCCGTCAGTCGCGCCGGCGGCTTTGGCGTGCTCGGCGCGACCGTGCACACGCCGGAGACTCTCGAGCGCGAGCTGAAATGGATCGACGACCACGTCGACGGCAAGCCTTACGGCGTCGACGTGCTGATCCCCGAAAACATCTCGACCGCGGGCGAGAAGGACGTCACCTGGAAGAGCCTGGAGGCGCGCGTGCCGCAACAGCACCGCGACTACACCCGCGATCTCCTGAAGAAGTACGACATCGAGCTAACGACCACGAGCGTCGCCGACAACCAGCCGCAGCCGTTCGACGCGAAGAACGCGCTGGAGCTGCTCGAGGTCTCCTTCCACCACCCGATCCGGCTGATCGCGAATGCGTTGGGCGTGCCGCCGAAGGCGATGATCGAGATGGGCAAGAAGCACGGCGTGCCGGTCGCAGCCCTCGTCGGCGCCAAGGAGCACGCGCTGCGCCAGGTCGCGGCCGGCGTCGACATCCTCGTGGTGCAGGGCACCGAGGCCGGCGGCCATTGCGGCGAGGTCTCGACCATGGTGCTGGTGCCGGAGGTGATCAAGGCGATCAAGCCGATCCGCGACGTGCCGGTGCTGGCGGCCGGCGGCATCATGACCGGGCGGCAGATGGCCGCCTGCATGGCGATGGGCGCGGCCGGCGCCTGGACCGGCTCGGTGTGGCTCGCGACCGTCGAGGCCGAGACCACGGAAATCTTCCGCGAAAAGATGATCGCCGCTTCGTCGCGCGACGCGATCCGCTCGAAGGGCCGCACGGGAAAGCCCGCGCGGCAGCTCCGCTCGGTCTGGACCGATGCCTGGGACCGCGCACCGGAGAGCCCGGGCGCGCTGCCGATGCCGCTGCAAAGCATCATCAGCCGCGACGCCTTCAACTCGATCGACCGTGCGGCGGCCGCGGGCAATGCGCGGGCGCGCGATCTCGTCAGCTATTTCGTTGGCCAGGGCGTCGGACTGATCGACAGCGTGAAGTCGGCGGGCGCCGTGGTGCAGGAGTTCAAGGAAGAGTTTGCCGAAGCCGTCGAGCACATGAATGCGCTGGTGGCGGAGTGACCTCCACGGCGTCATTGCGAGCGCAGCGAAGCAATCCAGACTGCCTCCGCGGAAAGATTCTGGATTGCTCACATGGGGAATGTGTATGTCAAGGATGAGCAGTCACCTTTTTGTTCGACTGCAGCCACCTCTTCGTCCCGACCGCGGGTTCTGCAGGATGGCGCGCGCAGATCAAGTCAAGGCCGGCCTGTTAGGGCCGCCGCGAAGCGGCTTGGCCTTGAGTTGAGCGAGCACGCCATCATGCTTGGTGCGTTGGGCCGATAGGAGCTCCTCGCGTTGGCGGTTCTGTCAGGGCATCTGCCATCCTCGCATTTGCGATCCAAGGGTCGAGCCGGTTCGACGATCTGGGTTGCTTGCCAGATCAAACTCACATTCGGTCGTCGCACAAGGCGACTGCACCACGATTCCGCTTGCGGCGGGCAGGCTCGAGAGGACGAGGCCATTCTTCGTTGCGGCGTTTGAAGCCATGCAATCCATCGGTTCGTCCACCCGGATCTTCCGAGACTGATCGGGCCTCGGCAGATGGGTTATGGTTCTTTCGTTGCGCGCGGGCGGCGAAGCACGCCGCTTGGTGCGGTCCGGATCAGGCGGCGGGCTTCATCACGGCCCCCTCGATGGTCTCGCCCGCGGTGACATACTTCCACAAGGTCACGAGAAGCTTGCGCGCCAGCGCCACGATCGCGCGCTTGCGGCCTTGCGGGCTTCGCTCCTTGAACCAGCGCGTCAGGGCCGACTGCGGCTGGTGACGTATCCACAGCCAGGCGAGCTGGATCATTGTGGTCCGCAGCCTGGGATTGCCGGCCTTCGACACGCCCTGCTCGTGCCGGATGCCTCCGCTTTGCCACGGCGTCGCCGCAAGCCCCGCATAGGCGGCGACCTGGCGGCGGTTGGAGAACTGCCGGTAGAACGCCTCCGACCAGAGCACGGCCGCAAAGTTGGCGCCGAGCCCTTTCAAGGCCAGCAGCATCGCCACCGGATCCGGCGCGACCTTGTCTGCAGCGTTCTTGTCTGCAGGCTTCCGGGCTGCGGCCAGCAGAGCATCTCGCGCGGCCTCGACCGCCTTGATCTGTTCCAGAAGCAGTTCGACCCGATCGAGCTCGCGGCCGATCTGCGCCTTCAAATGCGAAGGCAGCTCCCGCCCGTCGCCCGTGCGCAAGGCCTCAAGCCGCGCCCGCCGATTGCGCCGCAGCGGCACGTAGTCGGATATCCCCTGCGCGAACAGAAGACCCTTGATCCGGTTCACATGCGTGATGCGCTCGGCGATCAGCGTCGCTCGTTCGCGACACAGCCTGCGCCGGTCCTCCTCTTCAGGCGAGGGCGCAACCACCATCGCACAGACCCGCGGCTCGCCGCGCTTGTAGGCCAGAAGCGCCCGCAACAGCGCCTCGCCATCGAGCCTGTCAGTCTTGGCCCGCCGCCGCCGTCGCGACGTCGCAATCGAGGCGGGATCGACCACGTGGCTCTCAATGCCGTTCTGTTGCAGAACACGGTGCAGCCAGAACCCGTCCAGCCCAGCTTCCTGGATCGTGATGATCGGATAGCTCTCGCGGGTCCTGGCCTCCGCCTTGCGCCTGAGTTCCGCAAACAGCTTCATCAGCTCAGCCGTATCGCCGGCCGTGACGCTGTGCCTGGACATCTTCTCGCCCGTACCAGGCGAAAGTGACGTAATCACCCACGTCGAACGGCTCAGTTCCAAAGACACAAAAATTGCGCCAAACTGCGTCCGGATAGCGGTCGGTCCGTCGGAAGGATGATCGAGCAACATCGTCGTCTCCAGGTTGAGGGGTTCAGCAACCTCAGTCTGGCCTCAGACCTGGTCGCTATCCACTCCCCATGGAATCTTCGCTGCGCTCGCAAAGACGAAACAACTGATATCGTGAATTGAAGCCATGATAGAAAAAACAAGTCTCTCCCCAGACCGCATCCCCGTCATCGTCGGCATCGGCGAGATCATCGACCGGCCCAAGGAAATCACCGACGGCCTCGAACCGCTCGATCTGCTGGAACAGGCGCTGCGGCGTGCCGAGGCTGACGCCGGCGCAAAGCTGCTCGGCGAGGTGCAGTCGCTCGACGTCGTCAATTTCCTGAGCTGGCGCTATCGCGAACCGGAAAAGCTGCTGGCGCAACGCCTCGGCATCGCGCCTTCGCATTGCAATTACGGCCCGGTCGGGGGCGAGAGCCCGATCCGTTACATCCACGAGGCCGCGCAGCGCATCGCGCGCGGTGAATGCAGTGCTGCCGCAGTTTGCGGCGCGGAGGCGCAGTCGACCGCGACCAAGGCGGAGCGCGCCGGCGCAAAGATGCCATGGACGCCGTTTGCCCACGACGTCGAGGAGCCGAAGCGCGGCGCGGCATTCCAGAAGCCGCTCGCCGTCAAGCTCGGCGTATTCCGCCCGGTCACCGTGTATCCCTTCTATGAAGCCGCGTCATCGGCGCATTGGGGCCAGACGACGCGCGAAGCGTTGGCGGAGTCCGGCACGTTGTGGTCGCGCTATTCGGAAGCCGCCGCGCAAAATCCCAACGCCTGGCTGAAGCGGCGCTTTGCGCCAGACGAGATCACGACACCGACCGCAGACAACCGCTTGATCGCCTGGCCTTACACAAAGCTGATGGTGGCCAATCCCATGGTCAACATGGGCGGTGCGCTGCTGCTCACCAGTCTCGCCAAGGCACGTACGGCCGGCATCGCGGAGGACAAGCTGGTATATCCGCTCGGTGGCGCATCCGCGGAAGAGCCGCGCGACTACCTGCTGCGCGACCAGTTCTACGAGAGCCATCCGCAGAACGCCGTTCTGAACGCAGTGATGGATCTCGCCGGCGGCGACGGCAAGAGGTTCGACGCGATCGAGCTCTATAGCTGCTTCCCTTGTGTGCCCAAGATGGCGCGGCGGACGCTGGGCCTTGGTGCCGACGTGCAGCCGACCGTCACCGGCGGGCTCACCTTCTTCGGCGCGCCACTCAACACCTACATGACGCATGCGGCCTGCGCGATGGTGCGGCGTGTGCGCGACGGCGCGAAGCTCGGCCTGCTCTATGGCCAGGGCGGCTTCGTCACCAAGCACCACGCACTGGTGGTGTCGAAGACGCCACCGCGCGAAGCGCTGGCGCAGGAGACGAGCGTGCAGCCGGAGGCCGACCGCAACAAGCGCGCGGTGCCGGAGTTCGTCGCCGAGGCCTCAGGCAAGGGCAAGGTCGAGAGTTTTACAGTGCTCTATGGCCGTGGTGGCGAGGCCGAGCACGGCGTGGTGATGCTGCGCACAGCAGATGACCGGCGCACGCTGGCGCGGATTTCGGCGGGCGATACGGCGACGCTGGCGCATCTGCTCGACATGAACCGGACGCCGGTCGGCTCGCTCGGCGAGATCGCGATGGCCGCCGATGGCGTGCCCGAGTGGCGGGTGTCGTGATCTCGCGCGCGAGGAGGCCTCTCAGCTCTTCGGCGCTTGCTTCTCCGACGCCGTCGCTGGCTTGCCCTTGGCGCCGCCGGCCACGCGCACCTGGTCGCCGTCGGAGAGGCCGTCCGGCGGAGCGGTGATGATGCGGTCGTCGGCGGCGATGCCCGAGGCGAGTTCGATCTCGCGGCCGAGGTCGCGGGCGATCGTCACGGGCTTGAACAGGACCTTGCCGTCCGCGCCGACGGTGGCGACGCGCAGGCCGCTGCCGTTGAAGATCAGGGCGCTGGCGGGGATACTGAGCGGCGCAGAATCGCGCTGGAGGCTCAGCTTCACGCTGGCATAGCCGCCGGGCATCAGTTCGCCGCTGGAATTGTCCAGCCCAAGCTGCATGCGCGTGGTGCCCGAGGCGACGTCGACGGCCTGCGAGGAGGCTTCCACTGTCGCCTGGAAGGTCCGGTTCGGATATTCCGGCATCACGATAGAGGCTTTGGCGCCGATCTTGATCGCCGGCACGTAGTTCTGGGGCACGTTGACGTAGACGCGCAGCTTGGTGATGTCGGAAACCACGAACATCGCCGGGCCCGAGCCGCCGCCTGCGTTGATCAGTGCGCCGACATCGGTATCGCGCGCCGTGACCACGCCATCAAAGGGAACGGTGATCTTCTTGTAGCCAGCCAGCGCTTCCAACCGCTCGACATTGGCCTGGCCCGAATGGACGGCGGCGTTCTTGTTGGAGAGATCGGCGGTGCGCTCGTCGATCTCCTGCGCGGAGACGAAGTTGGAGGCGACCAGCGTCTTGCGCCGGTTCAAGGTCGCTTCCGACAGCCTTGCGCTGGCCTGCTGGCTGGCGAGGTCGGCGCGGGCCTGCAAAAGTTGCTGGTCGAGGTCGGGGGCCTCGATCTCGGCGATCACCTGACCGGCCTTGACCCGGGCGCCGATGTCGGCCCTCCAACTCTTCAGGTAGCCCGAGACGCGCGCGAAGATGGGCGCACGATAATAGGCTTCGAGCCGGCCCGGCAGGTCGAGGGACGTGTTGAGGGATTTTGCGTTCGGCAGCGTCACGGCAACACTGGGAACGGCCTGGTCGTCGGTCCATTCCTTCAGCTTGGAGCCCTGCTCCTCGCGGGCCCGGATGCCGGTGCCGACCACGAGGCCTGCCGCAATCAGCGTCACCACGCCGAAAATGCCCAGTTTCCGGCGCGACACCGGTGAGCGTGGTTCAGTGGGCGACATGCGGAGTCTCCAACGGGGCGGCGGCTTTGGCGCCTTGTTTCTTGTGGACCATGCTGAACACCACGGGAACAAACATCAGCGTGGCGAACGTTGCAAAGATCAGGCCGCCGATCACGGCGCGGCCGAGCGGGGCATTCTGCTCGCCGCCTTCGCCGAGGCCCAAGGCCATCGGCGCCATGCCGATGATCATGGCGAGCGCCGTCATCAGCACCGGGCGGAACCGGACGAAGCCGGCCTCGAGCGCCGCGGCGATGGGATCACCGAGCTCCTCGTAACGCTCGCGGGCGAAGCTGATGACGAGCACGCTGTTGGCGGTGGCAACGCCCATGCACATGATGGCACCGGTCAGCGCCGGCACCGACAACGTCGTCTCGGTCGCGAACAGCATCCAGACGATACCGGCAAGCGCGGCCGGCAGCGCGGTGATGATCACGAACGGATCGGACCAGGACTGGAAATTGACGACGATCAGGAAGTAGATCAGCACGACGGCGCCGAGCAAGCCGAACAGCAGGCCGGTGAAGGCGCTGTTCATGGTCTGCACCTGGCCGAGCAGCACCACGGAGGAGCCCTTCGGCACCTCCTTGGCGGTGTCGGCGATCACCTGACGGATGTCGGTCGCGACCGCACCGAGATCGCGGCCCGACGTCGTCGCGAAGATCTGCACCATCGATTGGATGTCGTATTGCGACACCACCGCGCTCGACGTCGACCGCTTGATATCGGCGATACCACCGAGGATCGGCGACTGCGAATTGCCGGCGGCCGTGATCGGCAGCGTCTGGAGCGCGCTGAGCGAGTCGATCTGGTATTGCGGCGTCTGCATCACGATGGAGTAGGACACGCCATTGTCCGGGTTGAGATAATAGGTCGGCGCGACCTGCGAGGAGCCGGCGAGATTGACCACGAGGCTGTTGGTGACGTCGCGCTCGGTCAGGCCGACATATTGCGCGCGGGTGCGGTCGACATCGATGTTGAAGGTCGGGTTGTTCGGCGACTGCTGGATGCGCGCGTCGGCGACGCCGGGAATCCGCCGGACCTTGGCGAGAAGCGTGTTGGCGTAGGCAAAGTTGGCGCTGAGATCGGCGCCCCGGATCTGGAGGTCGATCGGCGCCGGCGCGCCGAAGTTCAGGATCTGGCTGACGATGTCGGCCGGCAGGAAGGCGAAGCTGACGCCCGGGAACAGCCGCGGCAGCTGCTCACGCAGCACGCGCACATGCTCCTCGGTCGGCTTGTGGCCTTCCCTGAGCTTGATCTGGATATCGCCGTCCTGCGGGCCGATCACGCCGGTGTTGTTGTAGGTCATGTTGATGCCGGAGATCGGCATGCCGATGTTGTCGGTGAGTGTCTCGATCTCGCCCGGGATCAGCTTGCGGATCGCCTTCTGCACGTCGGCAAGCTGGTTGGCGGTCTCTTCCACGCGCGTGCCGACCTGGGTGCGGACGTGCATCAGAATGTTGCCGGCATCGACCGCCGGGAAGAAGTTACGCCCAAGGAACGGCACCAGCGCGAAGGACGCGCCGACCATGCAGAGGAAGCCGATCACGAACACCGCGCGGTGCGCCAGCGCGAGCCCGAGCAAGTTGTGGTAGCCGCCGCGAATGCGCTCGAAGCGAGCCTCGAAGCCGCGCTGGAACCACACCAGAGGATTGCGCGACTTTGGCGGCGCGCCTTCGTGATGCACATGTGGCTGCAACAGATAATTGGCCATGGTCGGCACCAGCGTGCGCGACAGCAGGAACGACCACATCATCGCGAACATCACCGCCTCGGCCATCGGCACGAACAGGAAGCGCGCGACGCCGGTAAGGAAGAACATCGGCACGAACACGATGCAGATGCAGAGCAGCGAGACGAAGGCCGGCGTCACGATCTGATTGGCGCCGTCCAGGATCGACTGCTCGACCGGCTTGCCTTGCTCGAGATGATAGTTGATGTTCTCGATGGTCACGGTGGCGTCGTCGACGAGGATGCCGACCGCGAGCGCGAGCCCGCCGAGCGTCATGATGTTGAGCGTCTCGCCGACAGCCGAGAGCATGATGATGGCGCCGAGCACCGACAGCGGGATCGAGACCGCGATGATGACGGTCGAGCGCCAGCTGCCGAGAAACAGCAGGATCATGACGCTGGTGAGCAGCGCTGCGATCACGCCCTCGAAAGCGACGCCTTCGATGGCGCCGCGGACGAACACCGACTGGTCGCCGATGAATCCGATCTTCAGTGCATCCGGCAGCTGATCCTTGACGTCGACCACCTTTTGCTTGATGCCCGCGATGATGTCGAGCGTCGAGGTTGCGCCCGCCTTCAGCACCATCATCAGCACAGAGCGGTTGCCGTCGACATGGACGATGTTGGTCTGCGGCGGATTGCCGTCGCGCACAGTCGCGACGTCGCGCACATAGACCATCGCGCCGTTGACGGTCTTGATCGGCAGATTACCGAGCTCGTCGATCTTCAGCGGCGAGTTGTTGAGCTGGATGTTGTACTCGAAGGTGCCGATCTTCTGGGTGCCGACCGGCGTGATCAGGTTCTGGGCGGCGAGCGCATTGGCGACGTCCTGGCCGGACAGGCCGCGGGCCTGGAGCGCGGTCGGGTCGAGGTCGATCTGGACCTGGCGCTGCTTGCCGCCGAACGGATACGGGATCGCCGCGCCGGGCACGGTGACCAGCGGCGTGCGGAGCTGGTTGATGCCGATGTCGGCAAGGTTCTGCTCGGTCAGGCCATCGCCCGACAGCGCCACCTGAATGATCGGCACGGTCGAGGCAGAGTAATTCAGGATCAGGGGCGGCGTCGCACCCGGCGGCATCTGCTTCAGCAGGGTCTGCGAGATCGCGGTGACCTGCGCGTTGGCGGTGCGGATATCGACGTTGGGCTGGAAGAATATCTTGATGATGCCAAAGCCGTTGTAGGAATTGGCGGTGATGTGCTCGATATCGTTGACGGTGGTCGTCAGCGCGCGCTGGAACGGCGTCGTGACGCGGCCGGACATCTGATCCGGCGGCAGGCCGGTGTATTGCCAGACCACCCCAATCACGGGAATGCGGATGTCCGGGAAGATGTCGGTCGGGGTCCGTAGCGCGGCGAGCGGTCCGATGATCAGAAGCAGAAGCGCGAGCACTACGAAAGTATAGGGTCGGCTCAGGGCAATACGGACCAGAGCAATCATGCGCCAGGTAATTCCAGGTCAAGCGAGGAAACGGAATCCGCCCTACGGCGATCCCCTTTCCCTTTACCCGAGCACCGCCGGAAACGCTAACATCCGGCGGCGCTTCCGCATTCACATCCCTGCTACCGCACTGCGAAATCGACATCGCAGCTATGCGACGGCGCCCCTACGTTATGCGATGCCTGTTTTGCCGGCTCAGGCCGCTCGGACGTTGGTCAGGAACTTGCTGACTTCGGTCTTCAGCCGGGTCGAGTCATTCGACAGCATCTGCGCCGCCGACAGCACCTGCGAGGAGGCCGTTCCGGTCTCGGTCGCGCCGCGCTGCACGTCGGTGATGTTGGAGGACACCTGCTGGGTGCCCTGCGCCGCCTGTTGCACGTTGCGGGCGATCTCCTGGGTCGCAGCGCCCTGCTCTTCCACGGCAGCCGCAATGGCCGAGGAGATTTCCGACAGGCGCTCGATGGTCGAGGAGATCTCCTTGATGGCGCCGACCGAGTCGTTGGTCGCCGCCTGGATGCCGGAAATCTGCTGGCCGATCTCGCCGGTCGCCTTTGCGGTCTGCTCGGCGAGCGCCTTCACCTCGGAAGCCACCACCGCGAAGCCGCGGCCGGCTTCACCGGCGCGCGCCGCCTCGATGGTCGCGTTCAGCGCCAGCAGGTTGGTCTGGCCGGCGATGGTGTTGATCAGCTCGACGACGTCGCCGATGCGGGAAGCCGCCTTGGAGAGCTCGCTGACGCGCTCGGTGGTGGCGCGTGCCTGGCCGACGGCGTCGCCCGCCATCCGCGCCGATTCCTGCACCTGGCGGCTGATCTCGCCGACCGAGGAAGCCATCTCCTCGGTGGCCGAGGCCACCGACTGCACGTTGGTGGAGGCTTCTTCCGAGGCCGCGGCAACCGTGGTCGCCATCCGCTGCGAGCGGTCGGCGGTCGAGGTCAGCGTCGAAGCGGAGGCTTCGAGCTGGGACGAGGCCGACGACACGGTCTGCACGATCTCGCCGATCATCGTTTCGAATTCGCGGGTGACGTTGTCGACGCGGCGGCCGCGCTCGATCTTGGCATCGGCGTCAGCAGCAGCGGCTTCATCGGCCGCCTTCTTGGCGATCAGCGCCTCCTTGAACACCTGGAGCACGTCGGCCATGGCGCCGATCTCGGTCTTCTCGCCGCGATGCGGGACTTCCGCGCTGAGATCACCCTTGCCCAGCGCCTGCATCGGCTCGACGATCGAGTTGATGCCGCTGGAGACGTCGTGGACGAGGTAGAAGCCGACGCCGATGCCGACCACGACGGCCGCTCCGAGAATGACCGAAACCAGCATGAACGCATAGAAATAGCTGTCGGCGGCGTCCTGCGCGGCCTGGTCACCGCCCTTGGTGTTGAGTTCGATGTCCTTGCGCAGGATCTCGTCTGCCTGAAGCCCGATCTTGTTGACCGTCTTCGAGTTCAGCTCATGCGCCTCGTGCGGGATCTTGCCGGCCTCCTTGCGCGATAGAGCCATCACGTCCTGGGTGCCCTTCTTGTAGTCGTCCCAGGACTTGGACCACTCATTGTAGAGCGCCCGTTCTTCGGGCGAGGTGATCATGGCCTCGTAGGACTGGCGAAATTTGGTATTGGATTCGACGACCCCGGCCAGGGTTTTTTCGGCCGCAAGCTTCTCCTCGAGGGTCTCGGCCAGCATGTGCTCGCGGATCACGTTGCGATAAGTGATGACGCCGGCGCGCAGATCGCCCAGCACCCGCACACTCGGCATCCAGCTCGTGGTGATGTCCGCGGTATTGGCATTCATCGCCCGCATCTTCCAAACGGCGATCAGACCCATGCCGGTCATCGCGACCAGCAGGAACGCCACGACACTAATGATCTTGGTGCGAATGGAGATGGTGGCGAACATAATAGGTGTCTCTTTGTGCTGGCGCGGGCGCGCGTCCGGAAGTTCTACGAATCAAACAAAAGGAGCAGCGCCGACATCAGACAACAGAGCACCTGAGCAGATGTTAACTACGACTCCGTACGAGTACGGAAGCCCGAAACAAATGAACATGGCGCTAAGAATGCCCTGCGCTCAGCGCATGAGCCCAAGCGCGTCCGAAAAAAACTCCACGCCGCCGAAATTTCCGGACTTCAAGGCGAGCAACATATCGCCTGCCTCCGGGCCCACCGCGCGCAGCACCGGGACGCCCGCGGCAATTTCCACTCCCACGAGAAATCCGGGAATCCTCAACCGGTCGACCACGGCACCCGATGTCTCGCCACCCGCAACGATCAGGCGCTTTACGCCCACCTTCACCAAGTCCTCGGCGATATCGGCCATCGCCTGTTCGATGGCGTGGCCGGCCGCGTCGCGGCCGTGGCGCGCCTGCAACGCTGCGACCTGATCCGGCGTCGAACTCGACGCGATCAGGACCGGACCGTCGGCCAGTCGCGGCTTGGCCCAGTCCAGCGCGCGCTGCGCCTCGCCCGCCCCCGCAATAATACGGTCCGGATCGAGATGAAGCACCGGCATCACGGCTTCCGCCCTGGCGATCTGTTGAAGCGTCGCCTGCGAGCAGCTTCCGGCAAGGCAGGCCGCCCGTCCGCCGACTGCGGCGCCCGACCCGCTTGCCACGGTCGACCTGACCTTGCCTGTCGACACCAGCGCCCGCGCCAGCCCAAGACCTATGCCGGAGGCTCCGACAGACAGCCGATGTTCTGCGGCGACGAGCCCGATGGTCTCGAGGTCGCGATCGAACACGGCGTCGATGATGGCGCCGCCGGTGCCCTTGCCCGACAATTCCGCAAGGCGCGCCCGCACGGCATCCGCCCCGCGCGTGACGGTCGCGAGGTCGACGAGGCCGATTTGCGTCTTGCTCTGCCGGGCCAGCACGCGCACCAGGTTGGAATCACGCATCGGGTTGAGCGGATGATCCTTCAGCGGGCTCTCGTTCAGCGGCACGGCGCCGACGAACAAATTGCCCTGGTAGACGGTACGGCCGGTCTCCGGGAAGGCCGGCGTCACCAGCACGACGGCCTCGCCGCAATCGGCGCGCAGTGCATCCATCACCGGACCGATATTGCCGGCATCGGTGGAATCGAAGGTGGAGCAGATCTTGAATAGCACGTGGCCCGCACCGCGGCCGCGCAGCCATTTCTCCGCCGCGCGCGAGCGCGATACGGCAAGACCGGCCTCGATCGAGCGGCTCTTCAGCGACACCACGACGGCGTCGACCTCGGGCAGCGCCAGATCGTCCGCCGGCACGCCGATGGTCTGCACCGTCCGCAGGCCCGCGCGCGTCAGCGTGTTGGCGAGATCGGAGGCGCCGGTATAGTCGTCGGCGATGCAGCCAAGAGACAATTTCGCTGCGAGGGTCACGGTTTCACTCCCGCATAAGGCTTGAACCAGGCTAGCCCGTCGGTGGTCTTGCCCCGTGGATTGTATTCGCAGCCGACGAAGCCGGCATAGCCGAGCCGGTCGAGCTCGGCGAACAGGAACGGATAGTTCAGCTCCTCGCCATCGGGCTCGTTGCGCGAGGGGATGCTGGCGATCTGGATGTGGCCGATGATGGGCATCATCTCGCGCAGCCGCATGGTCACGTCGCCATGGATGATCTGGCAGTGATAGATGTCGAACTGGAGCTTCAGGTTCGGAAGCCTCAACTCGTGAATCAGGTCGCGTGCGAAGCCGAAATCGTTGAGGAAGTAGCCGGGCACGTTGCGTGAATTGATCGGCTCGAGCACGATGTCGATGCCGTGCGGCGCGAAGAATTCCGCAGCCCACGTCACCGATTTGTAGAAGGCCTCGATCGCAACGCGTTCGCCGCGGTTGGCGATGCCGGCCATCAGGTGCAGGCGCTTGACGCCGGTCGCCTTGGCGTAAGGCAGCGCCGTCTCCAGGCTCTGCTTGAGATCGGCAAAGCGCTGGGGAAGCGCCGCAAAGCCCTTCTCGCCGGCATTCCAGTCGCCGGGCGGCAGGTTAAACAAGGCTTGCGTCAGCCCGTTGCGCTTGAGCCGTTCCTCGACCGCTTCGGCGGGATGCTCGTAGGGAAAGAGAAATTCGACGGCGGTGAAGCCGGCTTGCGCGGCGGCATCGAAGCGGTCGAGGAACGGCACCTCGGTAAACATCATCGAGAGGTTTGCGGCGAAACGGGGCATTGGAATCCTCTTATCTACTTGTCGCCGGGGAGCTTGACGCCGGTGACCTGCGCATACATCCGCGCCACCGACGCATCGTCGTCGCTGCCCATGCCCGCGGCTGATGTCATCAAGAACATCTGGAGGGCCGCAGCCGAGACCGGCACCGGGAATCTGGCACTCCGCGCCATGTCCTGGATGATGCCGAGGTCTTTGACGAAGATCTCGACCGCACTGCGCGGCGTGTAGTCGCCGTCGAGCACGTGCGGCATGCGGTTCTCGAACATCCAGGAATTGCCGGCGGAGGCCGTGATCACCTCATAGACCTTGCGGATGTCGAGGCCCTGCTTGGCCGCGAACGCAATCGCCTCCGAGGCGGCGGCGATATGCACGCCGGCAAGCAACTGGTTGATCATCTTGAACGCAGCGCCCTGCCCTGCGGCATCGCCGAGCTCGTAGAGTTTTGCCGCCATCGCATCGAGCGCCGGACGCGCCTTTGCGAACGCGGCGGGGCTGCCAGAGGCGAGGATCGTCAGCTCTCCCTGCGCGGCGCGCTGTGCGCCGCCGGAGATCGGCGCATCGAGGTAGTGCCGGCCGGTCGTCTCCAACTGCTTGGCGAGGCGGCGCGCCACGTCGGGATCCATGGTGGCAGAGGATATGAAGACGCTATCCTTCGGCATGGTCTCGGCGGCACCATCCTTGCCGAACAGGACCGCTTCGGTCTGCGCGGCATTGACGACGACGCTGACCACGACATCGGCATCCTTGGCGGCCTCGGCCGGCGTCTTGGCGCCGGCACCGCCGTCTTTCACGAAACGCGCCACCGCATCGGCCGAGACGTCGCAGCCGGTGACGGCAAAGCCGGCGCGTTTCAGCGAGGTCGCCATGCCAAAACCCATCGACCCGAGCCCAATGACGGCGACGCGCTGATTTTGTGACGTGGAGGCGGACATGCAACTGACCCTTGCGAACGTTTCCCGGACGGCCGCCCTTTTGCGGCGGCTCAATGGCATCGAATAACACGGCTTGGCCGCGCTGCCAAAGCGTGAGACAAGCGGGCATGACGGCCATGAGCAGCGAGACACGGCTTCGCGAGGAGATCTGCCGCTTCGGACGGTCCCTGTTCGAGCGCGGGCTGACGCCGGGCTCCTCCGGCAATATCAGCGTCAAGCTTGCCGACGGCGGCTGGCTGGTGACGCCGACCAACGCCTCGCTCGGCTTCCTCGATCCGGCGCGGCTGTCGCGGCTGGATGAGCAGGGCCGCTTGGTCTCGGGCGATGCGCCGACCAAGGAGGTTCCGCTGCACACCGCGCTCTACGACACACGCGGGAGCGCACGCGCGATCGTACATCTGCATTCCACCCATTCGGTCGCGCTCTCGATGCTGCCCGAGATCGACCCGCGCGCGGCGCTGCCGCCGATAACGGCCTATTATCTGATGAAATGCGGCGCCACCGCGCTCGTGCCCTATTACCGCCCCGGCGATCCCGCGGTGGCCGACGCGATCAAGGGGCTGGCGGGGAAATATTCATCCGTGCTGCTCGCCAATCACGGCCCGGTGGTCGCCGGCGACACGCTGGAGGCTGCGGTGTTCGCGACGGAGGAGCTGGAGGAGACGGCGAAGCTGTACCTGCTGCTGCGCGGAATGAACCCGCGCTATCTGTCGCCGGAGCAGGTGAAGGATCTGGTGAAGGTGTTTGGGGTAGCGCTGCCGGAGCATGGGCACTAGCTTCACCGGAGTCGTGGGCGCGCAACAGCGTGGCCTCATCCACCGCTGTCATTCCCCGCGAAAGCGGGGAATCCAGTATTCCAGAGGCTTCAGACGTTCCTCACAACCGCCGCGGCGTACTGGATCGCCCGCCTTCGCGGGCGATGACATCGGAAGTGTGGCGAGCGAGTCCTCAGTCTCGTCATCGCGAGCGCAGCGAAAAATGGCAGCGCCTACAGCCCCAGATACGCCTTGCGCACGTCCGGATTACCCATGATCTCGCTCGCGGCGCCCTGCATCAGCACGCGGCCGGTTTGCAGGATGTAGGCGCGGTCAGCGATTTCGAGGCACTCGGCCATGCGCTGCTCGACGATCAGCACGGTCATGCCGGCATCGCGGATGCGCTTCACCGCCTGAAAGATCTCGTCGACCAGTTTTGGCATGATGCCTTGCGAGGGCTCGTCGAGCATCAACAGCCGTGGGCGCGTCATCAGGGCGCGGCTGATCGCGAGCATCTGCTGCTCGCCGCCTGAGAGCGTCTCCGCGCGCTGGTCGAGGCGCTCGGACAGGCGCGGGAACAGCGTGAAGACGAGATCGAGCGGCTCTTCGCGATTCGCTTCGCTGCGATACAGATAGCTGCCGAGACGCAGATTGTCGCGCACGGACAGGCGTGGGAACAGGCGGCGGTTCTCTGGCACATAGGCGATGCCGGTGGCCGTGATGTGGTGCTGCGCCATGCCGTCAAGGCGCTTGCCGTCGAACGTCACCGTGCCCGAGCGCGGGCGCTCGGCGCCGGCAATGGATTTGAGAAGAGTCGACTTGCCTGCGCCGTTGGCGCCGGCGACGCAGACGATCTCGCCCTTGGCGACTTCAATGCTGACCGCGGAGACCGCGACCAGGCCCTGATAGGCGGTCGTGACTTCATGCACTGACAGCATGACGATCTCCCAGATATGCGCTGATCACCTTGGGATCGCGGACGATATCGGCGGGCTTGCCCTCGACCAGCACCTTGCCGAGGTCGAGCACGATGGCGCGATCGACCAGCGGCATCACGATCTCCATGACATGCTCGACCATCAGCACCGTGATGCCGGCATCGCGGACCTTGCGCACCAGCGCGACGCCGGTCTGCGCCTCGGTCGGCGTCAGCCCGGTGAGGACTTCGTCGAGCAGCAGCAGCTTTGGTTCGGTCGCAAGCGCACGCGCAACTTCGAGACGGCGCTTCTCGGCCGGCACGAGATCACTCGCGAGCACGTCGGCGCGGGCGGCCAGGCCGGTGAACTCCAGCACCTCACGCGCCTTGCGGCGGGCTTCGCGCATCACGGTGTTGCGCACCAGCGCGCCGACGATGACGTTGTCGATGACCGTCATGGTCTCGAAACTCTTGACCACCTGGAAGGTGCGCCCGACGCCGCGCTGGCAGCGCTCGGCCGCCGGCATCTTCGTGACATCCTCGCCGTCGAACCAGATCGAGCCCTGGGTCGGCGGCAGCACGCCGGCGATGAGATTGAACAGCGTCGACTTGCCGGCGCCGTTCGGACCGATCAGGCCGACAATCTCACCCCGGCCGACCGAGATCGAGACATCGCTGTTGGCAACGAGGCCGCCAAAGCGCTGCCAGACGCCGCGGGTTTCGAGGAGCGCGGTCATCGCGTGGCTCCTTTCGACTTCGCCCGCGAGAACAGGCTCACCAATCCTTGCGGCAAGGCCAGCGAGATCAGCACGATCAGCGTGCCGTAGACGATGAGGTCGACGCCACGTCCGGAGCCGCCGATATAGGAGCGCGTCAGCTCCGTCATCGGGATCAGGATGGCCGCCCCTAACACCGGGCCCCAGAGCGTGCCGATGCCACCGAGCACGGCCGGCAGCGCCATCAGCAGCGAGAACTGGAAGCCCATGACGCTTTCAGGATCGATATAGGCGAGAAACTGCGCATAGAAGGCGCCGCCGATGGCAACGAGGAAAGCAGAGACCGCAGCCGCGCCCATCTTGGAGTTGAACACGACGACGCCAAGGCTCTCGGCAGCTTCCGGATTGTCCTTCACCGCGCGCCACCAGAAACCCCATTTGGAGTCTTCGAGCCACCAGGTGACGAACCAGGCCACACAACACAGCACTAGCGCGAAATAGAAGTATGGCAGCTTGCTGCGCAGGAACTGGAATTTCAGCCAGCTGTCGCCGCGCACCGGAATGGTGATTCCCATCGCAGCCCCCGCCCATTCCCAATTCTGGAACAGGAGCAACCCGATCTCGGCGATGACGATGGTCGCGATCACGAAGTAGTGGCCGCGCAGGCGGAAGAAGGGATAGCCGAGCACCATCGCGATGAGCGCTGCGATCACGCCGCCGCCGAGCATGCCGAACCAGGGCAGCACGCCGAATTTCGTGAACAGGAGCTCGGTGGTGTAGGCGCCGATGCCGAAATAGAGCGCGTGGCCGAGCGATATCTGCCCGCAATAGCCGGACAGGATGTTCCAGCTCTGCGACAGCGCCGCGTACATCAAGGTCAGGATCAGGATGTTCTGGACGTAGACGTCTTTGATCACCAGCGGCGCAAGCGCAGCGAGCGCGGCCAGCACCGCGGCGATGATGAGGTCGCGGCGGCGCCGCGCGGCAAAATTCTTGTCCATCACATCGACCCGAACAGGCCGCGCGGCCGGATGAAAACGACGAGCAGATAGACGGCGTAGATGCCGACCGACTTAAGCGAGGGCGGCAGCACCAGCGCGGTGGTGGCTTCGACGAGGCCGACGATGATGCCGCCGGCGAAGGCGCCGAACACGCTGCCGAAGCCGCCGAGCGCCACCGTGACATAGGCGATCAGCGCAAAGGACGCGCCGACGTCGGGATAGATGTAGAAGAAGCTCGCCATGATCGCGCCGGCGAGACCGACCAGCGCGGCCCCAAGGCCCCAGCCCAGCGCAAACACACGGTTCTTGTCGATGCCGACCAGCGCCACGGCGCCCGGATCTTCACGGGTCGCTTCCAGCGCGCGACCGAAATCAGTACGGTGAATGAAGAAGTAGAGGCCGGCAAAAGCCAGGATCGAGACCAGTGCGCCGGCAAGTTGCGGCTCGGGCAAGAAGATGCCGGCAACAGAAATCGTCTTACCGCCCAGCCACGAATGAGGAACGCTGCGGTAGTCCGGCGTGAAGAAGAACTGCGCGAGACCGCGCATCACGATGGCAAGGCCGAAGGTCGAGAAGATCTGCACCATGCCCGCGTTGGTCTTTGCCCGCATGGCGAAGCGTACAATCAACAGGTAGACGACGGCGCCGAACACGAACAGCGCCGCGGCCACCAGCGGCGCCGACAGCAGGGGGTCGATGGCGAAGAAGGCAAACAGGAAGAAGCTCACGTACATCGCGATCATCAGGAACTCGCCATGGGCGAAGTTCACGACGTCCATCAGGCCGAAGATCAGCGCGAGGCCGACGGCGATCAGTCCGTAGAGCAGCCCCATCAGGAGGCCGCTTGCGAGACTTTGGATAATGGCTTGGGCTGTCATTGGTCAGCCTCCACTCCAGGAGTGCCGCAGTAGAGCTCCGTCATTGCGAGGAGCCCTTGCGACGAAGCAATCCAGACTGTCTCCGCGGATACATTCCTGGATTGCTTCGCTGCGCTCGCAATGACGACGCGGTGAAGCAGTTCGGTCCTCTCGGCTGTCACAGTGCTTGGTCCCTCATCTGCCCTGCGCGCGGCTTACTTCATCGGCCAGATCGCTTCGGCGATCGCGGCCTGCGGCGGGAAGATGGTAACGAACTTGCCGCCGACATATTGCAGCAGCACCGGGTCGGCGTCGTTGTTCTGACCCGTCTCGTCGAACTTGACGCGCTTCCACGGCATGATGGTCTGCTCGCCCGGGATGTCGGTTGCGGCCAGCGCGTCACGGATCTTCTCGCCGTCGGCCGACTTGGCGCGGTTGATCGCGTCGGCCAGGATGATCAGGCCCATGAACTGGCGCGAGGTGAGGTCATTGAAGTCCTTGCCCGATCTCGCCTTGAACATCTCGTTGATCTTGCCGACCATCGGGCGCTTCTGCGCGAGATCGAGCGAGAAGGTCCCGCGCGAGATCACGCCTTCGAGCTTGTCGCCGACGGCATCATAGAGCGCCTTCTCGGAGAAACCGGCGTCCTGCGCCACGATCGCGTTCGGCTTGTAGCCGAGCTCGGCCATGGTCTTGACCAGGAGGATGCCGTCGGTGGTGTAGCTTGAGGGCATCAGCACGTCGGCGTTCGCGGACTTGAGCTGCTGCACCTCGGCCGACAGCGACGGCGAGTTGGCGCGGTACTTGATGTCGGAGACGATCTTGTAACCGCGCTCGCCGGCGATCTTGGCCTGGGCATTGCCGGAGTCGGTGCCGAAGATGGTGTCCTCGTGGAACAGCGACAGTGTGTCGATCTTGGTGCCCTTCTTCTTCAAGGCGTCGAAGAAGTCGAACATCGCGGCCGAGTACATTTCGTCATGCGGGGAGGCACGGAAGTAATATTTGAGGCCGCGGCGATGCAGGCTCGGCGAGGAGTTGTCGGCGGACACGAACGGGATCTGGTAGCGTTCGCAGATCTGGCTGACGGTGACGGCAACCGCGCTCTGATAGGTGCCGATGATGGCGGAGACCTTCTCCTGCGTGATCAGGCGCTCGGCTTCGGCGCGGCCCTTCTGCGGATCGGCTTGGTGGTCGGCGAACACCAGGCGAACTTTTGCGCCGCCGAGGCCCGGCAGGCCCTCGCCCTTTGCCAGCGGCAGGTCGAAATCGGTGTCCTTGTTGATCACCTCGAGCGCGGTCTCATAGGCCTTCTGCGCGTCGATGCCCTGCTGGGCGCTGCCGCCCGAGAACGGATAGATGACGCCGATCACGACTTCCGAAGTCTGCGCGCGTGCCGCCAGCGGCACCAGCGCGGCGGTGGCGGTGGCACCCAACAACACATCGCGGCGAGTGATCGTCATGGCAAAGTCCCCTGTTACTGAATTTCGATTGATCGAATGAAGTGATTGATGGGTGCGGTAAAGCCCGAAGAAGCAGCAAATGCTGCCCACTAAATCACGGCCATGTTCCTGTTCTTGAGATCCGTCACCAGCATCAAGCCCGGCGAATGCGTGATCGCGAACGGCAGCTTGGCGGCATTGATCACCGATTGCGGCGTGACGCCGCAGGCCCAGAACACCGGGATCTCGTCGTCGGCGACAGGCACGGGATCACCGTAGTCGGGCTTGGCGATGTCCTTGATACCGATCAGATGCGGATGGCCGAGATGCACGGGCGCGCCATGCACGGCGGGATAGCGCGAGGTGATCTGCACAGCGCGGATCGCATCCGCCGCCTTGAAAGGGCGCATCGACACCACCATCGGGCCGGCGAATGGACCGGACTCGCCGCACGCGATGTTGGTGCGGTACATCGGCACACGCACGTTCTGCTCGATGTGGCGGATCGGCATGCCCTCGTCGAGCAGAGCCTCTTCGAACGAGAACGAGCACCCGAGCACGAAGGTCACGAGATCGTCGCGCCAATAGCCGGTCACGTCGGTCGGCTCGTCGACCACTTCGCCGTCGCGCCAAACACGGTAGCGCGGCACGTCGGTGCGGATGTCGAGATCGGCGCCGAGCGAGGGAATGTGCGGACTGCCGACATCGGACATGCCGATGATCGGGCACGGTTTCGGATTGAGCTGGCAGAAGCGATGAAAGGCGCTGGCATATTCCGCCGGCAGGATCGCCAGGTTGCCCTGCACGAAGCCGGGGGCGACACCCGCGGTAGAGCCGACCTGGCCGCCGCGATAGGCGAGCCGCGCCCGGCGGCTCGGGAGGACGTCGGGCGTTTCAGTTTGCTGCGCTGCCACCAAAACAGTCATGTGATCGACCTGCCTATAAACTCGACAAAGACAAGCCAACACCAAGCGTGCTATAAAGTCTAATCTTCCTTTCTAATCAATATCGATAAATATCTTTTATCGAAGGGGATATTTCTTCCAATGCTGGACTTCAGGTCGATCGAGACGTTCCTCTGGGTTGTGAAGCTCGGCAGCTTCCGCGGCGCCGCGGCACGGCTCAACACGACCCAGCCCGCGATCTCCCAGCGCATCGCCCAGCTGGAGCGCGAGATGGGGGTGAAGCTCCTCAACCGCGACCATCGGGCGGCCTCGCCGACGCCGAGCGGGCGGCAGATGATGGTCTATGCGGAAAAGCTGATCGGCCTGCGCGCCGCAATGATAGCCGAGATCGGCGATCGCTCCGCGATGCGCGGCGTGATGCGCCTCGGCGTCGCCGAGACCATCGTGCACACCTGGCTGCCGCGGCTGGTCAAGAGCATGAACGAAATCTATCCGAACCTGTCGCTGGAGATCGAGGTCGACATCACACCGAACCTCACCGCGCGCCTGCTCGCGCAGGAGATCGAGCTTGCCTTCGTGGTGGGCCCACTGTCCGCCTCCGGCGTGCACAACCGCGTGCTCGCCGATTATCCGATCGGCTTTCTCGCAAGCCCGTCGCTCGGGCTCGGCAACGGCCCGGTGACGCGGGCGGAGCTCGCGCGGTTTCCGATCATCACCTTCCCGCGCAAGACCAGGCCCTACGAAGTCGTGCGCGAGGTGTTCGACCGGCCGGAGCTGCCGCCGATCCGGCTGCACGCCTCCGCATCGCTCGCCACCGTCATCCACATGGCGGTCGAAGGGCTCGGCGTTGCCGTAATCCCCGATGCCATCGTCGAGAACGAGCTCGCGGACGGGCGGCTGCAACTGCTCGACACCGATCTCGAAATCGCGCCGCTGACATTCACGGCGAGCTGGCTCGCCTCGCCGGATGTCGTGGCGGTGGAGCGCGTCGCCGAGCTTGCACGGCAGATTGCGCAGAGCAGCCTCGCGGTTGACGAGCCCGCGCTGGCGCGTCATTGAAAAAGACGCCGGACAATTTTCACCGTCATTCCGGGATGGTGCGTAATGCATCAGACCCGGAATCTCGAGATTCCGGGTTCGCCCTTCGGGCACCCCGGAATGACAACTGAGAGACTGACCGCATGAGCCGAGCCGCCACCAACCTGCAAATCGATTCCGCCCGCCTCTGGGGCTCCATCCATGACACCGCGCAATTCGGCGCGACACAAAAAGGCGGCGTGCGACGGCTGACGCTGAGTTCCGAAGACAAGCAGGTGCGCGACTGGTTCCGTAGGGCATGCGAGGACGCCGGCCTCGATGTGCATGTCGATGCGCTCGGCTCTCAGTTCGGCCTGCGCAAGGGACGGGACATGTCGAAGCCGCCTGTCGGCATCGGCTCGCATCTCGATACGCAGCCGACCGGGGGCAAGTATGACGGCATCCTGGGAACACTTGGCGCGCTCGAAGTGATCCGCACGCTGAACGATGCCGGCATCGAGACCGAGGCGCCGATCTGCGTCGTCAACTGGACCAACGAGGAAGGCTCGCGCTTCGCGCCGGCGATGATGGCCTCCGCCGCCTATGTCGGCGATTTCACCACCGACGATATCCTGTCGCGCAAGGACGCCGAGGGCACGACCGTCGGCCAGGCGCTCGACGGCATCGGGTATCGCGGCGACAAGCCGGTCGGCTTCCAGAAGCTCGGCTGCTTCGTCGAGCTGCACATCGAGCAAGGTCCGATCCTCGAAGCCGAGGGTAAGACCATCGGCGTGGTCGATTCCGGCCAGGGCGTGTTGTGGTACGACGGCAAGATTTCCGGCTTCGAGAGCCATGCGGGCTCGACGCCGATGCCGCTGCGGCGCGATGCGCTGGCGACACTGTCGGAGATCGTGCTGGCGATGGAGACCATCGCGAAGAAGCACGGGCCGAAGGCGGTCGGCACCATCGGCGAAGCCGTCATCGCAAACCCCTCGCGCAACGTCATTCCCGGCGAGATCGCCTTCACCATGGATTGCCGCAGCGCCGATGGCGCGATCATGGATGCGCTCGATCGCGATTTGCGCGCCGCGATTGCCGAGATCGCCGCGCGCCGCAAGGTCGAGGTGAAGATCGACCTGGTCTGGCGCAAGCCGCCGACGCACTTTGATGCCAAACTCATTGCAGCCGTCGAGAACGCGGCGAAGACGCTCGGCTATTCCTCTCGCCGCATCACCTCCGGCGCCGGCCACGACGCCTGCAACCTCAACACCATCATGCCGGCGGCGATGGTGTTCGTGCCCTGCAAGGACGGCATCAGCCACAACGAGCTGGAAGACGCCACACAGCCCGACTGCGCCGCGGGCGCCAACGTGCTGATGCATACGGTGCTGGCGATCGCCGGCGTCGCGTCCTGACCGGAGAGAGCCATGCGGGGAGTTTTCGCCGACGCCAATGAAGCTCTCGCCGTGATCATGGAGCGGCTGGGGAAGCCGGGCGATCCCAAGGTGCGGATCCACCGCGATCCCGATATCAAGCCAGAACAATACCCTGAAATCCTCGACGGCGCCGAGATCGCGATCGTCGATCACACCGCGCTGCCGACCGAAATTGCGAAAAAGTGCCAGGGCCTGAAGCACGTCGTGTTCCTCGGCACCGGCGCACGCAGCTACATGAATCCGGAGGAGCTGGCCGAGCTCGGCATCTCCGTGCATCTGATCAAGGGCTATGGCGACACGGCCGTGGCGGAATCCGCAATCGCGCTGATGTGGGCCTCCGCGCGCGTCGTTGCGATGATGGACCGCGAGATGCGCGCCGGCAATTGGCTGCGCGAGGACGGCATGCAGCTCACCGGCAAGACGCTCGGCCTCATAGGCTTCGGCGGCATCGCCGCGGAGGTCGCGCGCATTGCGTCCGGCAGCGGCATGAAGGTGATTGCCTGGAATCGCTCGCCGAAGAGCTATCCCGGCGTGGAATTCACCGACCTCAACACGGTACTGGCGACAAGCGACGTGGTGTCGCTGCATCTGCTGCTCAACGACGAAACCCGCGGCATGATCACGCGCGAACAGATTGCGAAGATGAAGCCCGGCGTCATCCTCATCAACACCGCGCGCGCCGCGGTCGTCGATGAGCAGGCGATGATCGACGCGCTGAAATCAGGCCACATCCGCCATGCCGGCCTCGACGTCTTCAACATCGAGCCGCTGCCCGGCGATCACCCGCTGACGAAGCTGCCGAACGTGACGCTGTCGGCGCATTCTGCTTTCCGCACGCCGGAGGCGAGCGAAAATCTGATTGAAGCGGCGTGGGAGCACTGCCGGCGGATTGTAAAAGGATAAGAACAGCAACAATGGCCGAGTATCGCAACATCAAGGCACAGCCGCTCACCAACGTCATTCGCGCGATCGCCAAGGCGGGCGGATCCACGGACCGTGAAGCCGATCTCGTTTCCACCAATCTCGTCGAGGCGAACCTGAAGGGCCACGACTCGCACGGCGTCGGCATGATCCCGCGCTATGCCGAAGCGGTTGTCGAGGGCGGCCTCGCCGTGAACCAGCACGTCAAGATCGTGATGGACACGGGCCCCCTGCTCACGCTCGACGGCCTCACCGGCTACGGCCAAGTGATGGGCCACGAGGCGATGGAGCTGGGTGCCGAGCGTGCCAAGCGCAACGGCGTCTGCGTCGTCGGCCTCTCCAACTCGCACCACATCGGCCGCATCGGCCACTGGGCGGAGCAGTGCATCGACCACGGGCTGGTGTCGATCCACTTCGTCAACGTGATCTCGCGGCCGATCGTCGCGCCCTGGGGCGGCAGCGATGCGCGCCACGGCACCAACCCGTTCTGCGTCGGCATCCCGCGCGCCGGCAAGGAGCCGATCGTGCTTGACTTCGCCACCAGCAAGATCGCGCAGGGCAAGACGCGCGTGGCGTACAACAAGGGCGTCGAGCTGGAACCCGGCACCATCATCGACAACGAGGGACGGCCCACCAACAATCCACGCTACACCGTGATCGCCCCGCACGGCGCTATCCTGCCGTTCGGCGAGCACAAGGGTTCTGGACTGGCGCTGGTGTGCGAACTGCTGGGCGGCGCGCTCTCCGGCGGGGAGGTCGCCAAAGGCCCGGCCGACGGCAAGCGCCGGGTTCTCAACGGCATGCTCTCGATCATCATCGACCCCGCTAAACTGGGCACGGGCGAAAACCTGGCGCGCGAAGTCGAGAGCTTCGTCGCCTGGCACACCGGCTCGCCTCCGGCGCCCGGCGTCGACAAGGTGAAGATCGCCGGCGAGCCGGAGCGCGAGACGAAGAAGAAGCGCTTGGCTGAGGGTATTCCGGTCGATCCGACCACCTGGCAGGAGATTTTGGAGGCCGGGAAGAGGTTTGGGTTGGATCAGGCGGCGATCGAGAAGATCGTGGGGTGATCGGAGATAGGGCCGCTGCGACGTTGCGCTTCCCTTCTCCCCTTGTGGGAGACCTTCCGACGTAAAAAGTGTTGAGAGATCAAAGGCTCGGCGGGTCGGTATCCGCCGAGTGTCAGGAATGGCCTCCCCGCGCCCTATCGCTTGGCCCGGTCGTACCATTTTCACTGGTCGATTTGATTAGCCTCTCCGCGTAGAGTAGCTCGAATTGTCGCAGCCATAGCATCTTCAGCTTTCTTGAGATCACTTGGGTCCCAAAGGATTGTCAGCATATGGTTCGTATCGAAATGCGTCCTCGATTGTTCCCACGCACCGATTTCGCAGGTGTAAATGACCGGGATTCCGCGTCCCTCGGCAAAGCCCGCCTCCCAATATGCTCCGTGGCTGCCATGGGTTAGGTCCGCAACGACAAATCTGGCGGATAAGAGAGCCGCTCGAATTTTGTCGTCTATCAATCCTGCCGCCTGCTGATCTGTAAGAGTTCGAAGCTCAAACCCTGTTCGAGCGACCGCCGGTTTGAAGCATTCCTGAACGGCTTGATCGAGCGATGCGTCGTTGAACTTCAAAGCCATAAAGGCTGTGCGGCTCTCGACCCGCTGCTCCTTTAAGTGCTCATATCTCTCCCAACCTTCCATCGTAAGCTGCAAGCGCACCTTTCCGCCTGCTCCATCGATGAGGCGGTAGAGCCCTTTCGGCTCCAGTTGCGAGTGTAGCCAGCCCCAACCTTGTGAGTCGCCGCCGGACGACAAAGCGATTCCGATCGTCGCGGCCACGATGGAAGCAGTGGCTTCGGCCCAAGCCGATGGAGTTTCTTGATTGTCCCCAACCCAAACGATGAAATTATCTGCTTGTTCGATAGGCGTCGGGAGTCGCGCCTCGCTCCAGAAACTCGGTAGTTCTTCGCTACGGATAACGCGAAGATGCTTGTTCTCCGGAAGTTGCATCCTGCGGAGCGTGTAGCTCATCAGTGATCGGCGCAGCGAGACTTCGCCTAGCCGTGTCTCCAGAGTGGTCTCCGCGCTGCCAGACAGTATAAACACACCACACCTTGGACAGTCAAAGCGCGCAAAGTCTCCCTCACCAGCTTGGCGGGATGCGTTCGGTGTGTTGCAGACAATACAATTCGGCATGGTCATCAGGCGGCGCTTTAAGCCGCGCTCTCGTTCGGTTTCACTTTTGCAGGGTCATACTCCTGCCGGGTAATCCATTTTGCGTGTTCGGTAGAGACGAGTGCCTCGACCCTTTCGACCAGCGCCTTCATCGCTCGTGCGTCGTCCATCCCGTCATACGATCCCGATCTTGCTAGATAAGAGTATTTTTCATGGCGTAACGCTTCGCATGTCGAGCGATACGTGATCCAGTTGTGTTGCCATTGGTTGAGTTGCTGCAGGCCCTCTAGAACAACTGCACCAGCACCTATCAACGCGGTGATCCTGGCATCTGCTAGAAGGGCGGTAATCGGGACAAGCCCGCTAAGCACAAACTCGCACAGTTTGATGTTCTTAAACCAGCGCTGCGCGTTTACCGACTTTCCATCGTACCACCGAATTTGCTGTTCCAGACGCTGGTAGCCAGAGTTCGGTTGGTCATCGGGAGTTGCTGTCATTTTGCGTTGATCAAATTGGCGAGACGATTGTGGTCCCAGAGATACCACGGCAAGCTCAATTGCCGTGCGAGCGCGGGCAGCGTCAACGTACTCGGTCCGCCGGCTAATCCCATGAAGATGAGCTTGTTGCCCTTTCCGAAACTCTCCTCAAGTTCCCAATCAACCCATCTACTGGTATGAGTGAGATCGCTGACCATGCACACGGTCACCGACGTGCGCGCAATCCTCTCTCTAATCTTTGACTTGATATATCTTGAATCCTCGCTGTCGATAGCCGTTCGCACAGACTCGTCGTAGAACTCAATATCGAACCTGTCGTTTGCTGCCAGCAGGCGAAGCCCGTTCACCTGAGCTTTGTCCTCGTGCCTAAAACTGAGAAAAACCCTTTTCATAACCCCCCAGAGAAAAGAACTAACTAGTCAATCGCAACCTCCGGGCGAGGGCAACGGCCAAATTCTCGCTCGGACAACTGAGTTGTGAGTAACGCAGGGGACGACCTGTCCCGACAGGGGCCGGCTCGTGCCGTGTGATACGGAAGTTGCCCCTGAGAGGGCAAGATGTGGGGCAGCCGCCTTGATTTGGCCCACCACGCAGCCGGTGGTCCGACATGTTCGCCCGGGTCGGCATCTTGCGGGCTTCTAATGCCCATCTGTCAGCCGAAAGGTCCGGCGCCAACAGAAATCATCGCATTTAGCGCCTCCGCTAATGCGCAATCGATCGACCCGTCCATCGTGACTTCGACGCTCGGGCGTATCGAAAGAGCATCTACAAGTCGGCCCGACCTTGACCCGGTACTCCTAAAATACGGCGGGCTCGGTGATGATGTGCTCGGCGATCAAGTAAGCCTTCGGCATAGCCGCTCTCCCGCATGGTCTCCTGGTCAGAAGCCTATCACGGATCGGCAAGTCACCGAATGCGACGAGTGGATGACCAAATCCATCCGGACGCAAGGCCAGGGCCGAGCGGGCGGGCGGCTCATATGGCGAAACCGCCAGTGGAAACCCTATCCGACTTCGAACATCGACTGGACGATCTGCTTTTCGCGTTGATACTACGCCAGAGGTGATTTGGAACAGCCCGGTCAGCGCGAAGCTGGCCGGGTCTTAAATTTTGCGCCACCGAGCCGTCTGCCCCAACTTCGCCAATTGTTGGCGCTCGATTGGAGCACGGAGGCCGCCGACCTGACCCGGACGGCTTCAAGGCGCTTTGGCGCCGCAGGCATGGCAAGGCAAGGCGACAACGCAACGCAATGATGTCGACCTTGCTAGGCTCTTCATGGCGAGCATGGTCAGGGCCTAGAGCCGCAAGGTCTCCCTCAAAACCGATGGAGACCACAATGGAAGAAGAACTACAGGAGCATTTCGTCACAGTATTGAGACAGTGCGTCGATAACGGGATGAAGTTGCCCTTCATTGTTTGCGCCATCAGCCCGAATGGAAGCGCGCTGGTGATGCGGATCAACGATGGGCGCGGACCGGACACTCTGGCACAGCACTTTGAGGATTACGCCTTCAAAACGCCCGTCCACATCACGGTGGTTGACCATCACGGCGAGGCGGCGCGAGTAGTGATCACAGGTGGCGCGATCAGCTATCAGTAGACTGTCTTCTAGCAAACATGAAACCCGGTCAGCACATCGCTGGCCGGGTTTTGTATTTTGAAACACGCTGAAACGCGCCATTTGGCTGCTGGTGTGTTACCGGGGCACGGCCAGTCCCTCGCGTAAACGCATGGACGGGCGGCCCCGGCCGAGTAAGACAAAGGGCCGAGCGACGGGCTGGTCTTACGGCGGAATCCCGCGAATGTGGTCAGAAAGCAAAATGGCCGCAGATTGCTCTGCGGCCCACCGAAATGAAGTATCTTTCCGTACTGAAATGGTCTGCCCCGGCGCGAACTGCGTTGTAGCGCGAATGGCGTTGCAATGTGATCCGTGCGTCTACGGTACGTCGAAGGTCGCATGAACGCCGGCGCTGCCGGTTCCTGCATTTGAAACCGTGCTCACCTGACGGCCACCTCACTTGAGGGCAGCACCGCATTTGCACGGGCAGCCAAGATTAACCTAATCTTAGAGTTGTGCAGATGATCTGCGTCTTATGAACATCGAGGGAGAGGTTCCCCCCCATGCTCAAAGGCGGAACTTATGCGGCGTGGTTCAAGACGCCGCTGGGCCAAGGCACCGGCATTGTCCATGTCGCAGACGGCAAAATCTGGGGCGGTGATAGCATCATGAGCTATAGCGGTTCTTGTGAAGTCGATGGAGATCGGTTCACCGCGACCGTAACGCTCAAGAGGCACACCGAAGGACACGCGACGGTCTTTGGTGCCGATGACCTTACGCTTCGGCTTGAGGGAACGTGCCCCGGCAAGATAGCTCGATATGTCGGCACAGCCGAACAGGTCCCCGGCGTGCTCCTTGAGGGCACGCTCATCCTGAGCGAACAAGCGCCGCTTCGACGTGAGGCGCAAAGAATGACATATTTCATCGCCGCCGATCGATACGCTAAGTTGCTCAGTGCGGAACAGAGGCTCAGTTCCGGAAACTCCCATATTCGCACGGCAGCGGTCCTTTACCTAGCTTTAGGCAAACCGGCTCTCTACCGTAGGTAACCACAGCGGACGAGGGAAACCCGATGTTCAAGGACGGAACATACTCCGCATGGTTCAAGACCTCACTTGGCGAAGGTACAGGCATCGTTCACTTCGCAGACGGCATGCTCTGGGGTCGCGACAGCATCATCAGCTATGGCGGCTCCTATCAAGTGGACGGCGATCGATTTGCCGCAACGGTGACAACCAAGAGACATGCCGCAGGCCATCCGACTGTGTTCGGCATTGACGAGATCGACTACAACTCGTGGAAATAGCCAAGGGCACTATCGTGACGTGCCAAGGGACGACCGATGCAGCACCGGGAATGGTCTTAGAGGTGACGCTCATTTTCAACCAAGGCTCATCAGCCGCGCGGGATACGGCGCGACCGGCGGTGAAATTCGACCCGAGCAAACTGCCAAGACTGCCGAAGCGTTTCCCAAGCCGCTGAGCGAGAACACTCGCACCGGACGCCGACCGATCGGCACAGCGCTTTAACCGACGATCCGGTACGCCTCTTGGCACGCCTCCGTCGAGGGCCTGCGATCGGCTTTAGCCGGTCGAGCGCGCGCCTCGCCGATGCAGGCGAACATCGTTGGGCCGCCAAGAGCGGCCATCGTGGGCAAGTATTCATTGCGCGATATATCGCGCACCCCACGGCACCGCTCCTGATTGCCTTTCACGCCCGTATCGAGCCGGGCCAAGCGACCACTTGCCCTGACATAACAAGCCGGTTGCGTCCACCCTCTTTGGCGGCGTAGAGCGCCCTATCCGCAGCCCCTATCAACGACGCGCAATCCGCCTTATCGGCGGCCGCCATTTGTGTCGCGCCGCCGATACTCAGGGTGACCTGCCTGGATGGCGGGTTGAGCGTGTGCAGGATGCCGAGTTCCTGAATCGCTTGCTGGACTCGTTCGCCGACCTGCTCGCAACCCCTTGCATCGGTGTTCGGTAACAGCAAGGCGAATTCCTCTCCACCATACCGAGCCGCCACATCAGCGGGTCGTCTGGCCTGCTCCACTAAAACTCTGGCGATTGAACGAAGGCACGCATCGCCTGCCTGATGCCCATATTGGTCATTGAATCTCTTGAAATGATCGGCGTCCATCAGCAACAGCGACAACGGCGCTCCCTCGCGCCTCGCCCGGTCCCATTCCTCCTCTAGCCGCTCGTCGAAATGTCTGCGGTTCGCCAACGCCGTCAGGCCATCCGAAATGGCGAGAGCCGCCAGCTTATCCTGCAGATCCTTATGTTCGGTCATGTCGCGCGAGATTGCCACCACGCCGTTTATGTCACCACTTTCCGGACTCCTGGTAACGCGCAGCGCGGTTTCGATCCAGATCTCTCCCTTCTCGCGATGACGAGTGCGATAGATGATCCTCGCCTCTTCGGCTTCGCCGTTCCTCAACGCGGAGATCGTTTGCTGAACCCGTGGCAGGTCCACGGCATCTATGCCGGCGAGAGCCGACGTATCCACCAATTGGTTCGGAGCCCAGCCAAGAATTCGTGTACTGGATGGCGACGCATAAAGGATTCGTCCATCAACCCCTATGCGCATGACCATGTCTCCCGAGTGCTCCGCGAGGAGGCGAAAATCCGCTTCCTTGGCGAGCAGGGCAGCCGACATCCTTTGCCGTTGGTGCAACTGACGCACCAGCAAGAGACCCGCAACAGCAAGCCCCCCTGCCAGACCCAGCACCACAGCTATGCGTGTCACCGCGGCTTTACGCCAGGGCGCCAAGACGTCGTCTTGCGATTCTGTGGCAACCACGATGACGGGGTAGCGACTGCTCAGTTGATAAAAGCTCAGACGCTGAACGCCGTCGAGAGGCGATTTGAAATAATAGGAGCCTGTAGCTGGCCACTCACGGAGATGCTTGAAAAGCGGCGCATTAGACAGGTCACGGCCTGTATAGCCGTTATCCGGACTACGTGCGAGGACAATGCCGTCTGCACTCGCTAGAGCGATTGAACCGTTCTGGCCCACGTCGAACCGGCCATAAAATTGTAAAAAATAGTCAACATCGATCGTCGTAAGGGCGACCCCGGCAAAGCTGCCGTCAGGATGATTGAAACGCCTTGACGCGGTGATGATCCATTGCCCGCCCGGTCTACTCTTCACCGGATGGCCAATAAAAGTTCCCCGATCAGTCGAGGCACGATGATGCTGGAAATATTCGCGGTCGCTGTTGCTGAGACCGGCGAAATTCACAGGCTCGCTGGTCGCGAGCCAGCGGCCGGTTTCGTCATAGACGAATACGCCGCGGATCCGGTTCGCGGCTTTGCGGCGAGTAAGAAAAGTCTGAATCTTGGCGATCGCCGCGGGGCCGGTTCCCTCCAGTTCGAGTTGGCCGACCAGCACGTTGAGAACGGTGTCCGTGAGTTCGAACGTATCGTCCGCTTGTTGCGTCAGCGATCGGGCCAGATTGGCCATGTCCGTTTCGGCGCTCTTCAGCTCCGTTAGTCGCGAGGACCACTCCCGCCAACCGCTGAGTACGACAATCGCCATGCAAGCGGTTGCCACGAAAGCCGAGGCCCAGAACGTCAAACGCCCATGGCGAAGATCACTGCGGTGGTCGATCAAGAAATGCTTCCTCCACCCTTGGAACCTTTACACGCCTCGGGTTAAGGCACGGTTGCTCCTTTCGGTTGACGTTTGTGGCAGAGCACCAGAAGGAGAGTGACCACGTCGATTGACGCTAGAATGCCCCTCGATACCTGATGGATGCTCGGACAGTAGGAGAACAGTCACAGCATCAAGTCAGCTTGATGGCCTAGAGAGCACCGTGCCGGCCACTCGGCCAAACCTAGGTCCGGTGAACCCAGGTTCGGTGAAAGTTGTCGGATGCACGCTTCGAACTCCGGCAAGGTGTACCAAATCGTCGGTCGGCGGTCGGGGTCGAATGACCAGGCTCTCCGCCGGTAAACGCTCGGCCGGCGACACGGGTTTCGCGCCGCCTGTGATCAAGATCGGCAACGGGGTGTGCATGAGCCAGATGTTCTTAAGCATCGCCCTGTTCACCGAATAGGCGACAGCATTGTTCTTCCTCAGAAAGGCACCGGTAAACAGCTTCCGGATCAGTAGGTCTCGCTCGATCGACGGCGGCAAGTTGAACTGCACCCCGACGAGTTGCCCCCTTTGTTGCATGACGGTCGCGTCGATCCAGCCTACTTGCGCGACATGGACGTGCAGCAATGCTCCACGGCAAAGAGAGTTGACACCGCAATCGAGAAGTATGCCAGCGCCGGAGAGAGATACGTCCTTGACCCGACCGGACAGCCGCTCCCCGGTCTCGGTCCTGATCAAGATCGGCTCGTCGATCACGACGCGTTCCTCGGTACGAGGCATGCGCGCCTGGAGCGAGGTCATGCAAACGAAAAAGAGCACCACAATGTTCACCACAGACCAGAAGGCGACCATTGGCAATGCGGCCGGATGATCGATCACCCGCCATTCCGGGATCGTGTTCACGACCAGACCGACAACCGTCAACGCCATCAGCGTCGCCGACGGCCAGAATATCTCCGCGGCGTAGCTTGCGCACCGCGCGGCAGCCCCCTTGGGCGTCACCCTAAACGCATGTCCCTTCGGCTTAACGAGAGTCCCGAGCACCGTCGGCAGAATTTTGAAGCTCTGGATCGTCGCCGACACCTGAGCGGCGAGCGGAAAGTGCATGTGCGGCGCAAACCAGGAGATGCCGCCGTTGAGCGCCAGGATCGCGGGGAACAAGTAATAGAAGACCGACTCAGGGGTGACGTCGACGACAGGCGCTAGCCCAGTCCACATGAACACGATCGGAACCACTACGACCATGAGCGCCCGCAAGCCCAATGAGAGCCAATGGGTCGGAAAGAACAGGAGCCGATGCATCAAGCCCAGTCCGGGGCCGAGCGGGCCGGCGGCGAGATACAGAGTCTGGATCGCGCCACGCGCCCAGCGTTGGCGTTGCACGAAAAACGCGCCAAGGCTTTCTGGCGCCAATCCAATTGCCAGGGGCTCGTGAAGATAACGGGTGATGTACCCTTTGCGTAGCAGGACCAGCGTCAGCAGGATGTCTTCGGTAATGGACTGGGTTGGCAAGGCATCCCCAACCACGCGAAGTGCTGCACGACGAGTGACCGAGTTGGAACCACAACAAAAGGCACCATCCCAGCCATCGCGCGCGGGCATGATGGAATCGAAGAAGAAGCGCTGCTCGTCCGGCAGTCCCCTGTGCAGGCCGAGATTCGCCTGCATCGGGTCCTCATTGTAGAAGGTATGAGGGGTCTGAACGATCCCGATCTTTGGATCGGCAAAGAAGCCGATTGTGCGCATCAGGAAATTGTGCTGCGGCACGAAATCCGCATCGAAGATCGCGAAGAACTCGCCATTTGTCTTCGTGAGGGCGTGATTGATATTGCCGGCCTTGGCATTCGCGTGGTCAGCGCGCGTGAGGTAGCCTGCACCCTTGTGCTCGCAGAGTTCCTTGAGCCAAGGCCTGCGACCATCATCCAAAACCCAGACCTGGAAGTTAGGATAGTCCAGGCACAGTGCACCCGTGACGGTCTTTTCCAGCACCTCGAGTGGCTCGTCGTAGGTGGGAATAAAGACATCGACCGAGGGCAGCGCATCGTCCGGCTGACCACGAAGCCGACGTTCGTGCTGATCGGCTTCGTTGCGGCGATCGGTTCTGCGAAGGAACGTCAGATAGAGAATGAACTGATCTGTGAAGGTCAGAAGCTCGACGAAGAGACAGAACCAGATCCAGCCGACCTGATACCAGGTCCCGCTTGCCGGCAGCACGGTGGTGAAAATACGCCATTCGAGATAGCGGGCGACCACAAGCCAAACCGCGATAAAGACCGCGACGCGCGCCCAAAGGCGCGCGACTGGAAAGGTCGGCGCCAACAGGTACATCGCCGCAAAGATGCCCAGCATCGGCGCGAACAGTTGAGAGAGAGGCAGAGTCATGGCCTGCATGGAACATCTCGCTCACAGGGACGACTGGTCGAACTCCAGGCGAGCGGTCAGCCATTTCAACTTCGAGCTGACCAATCGTAGCAGGCCGTCGGCTCTGCGCTCGAAGCGCACCTCAGCCAACCGTCCGATATCGCAGGAGCCGTTGCGGTCGGCCGACGTCTCATTGGGCGAAAGCGATATCTCAACGGTAATGTTGCCCGGATCAGGCCGTGGCACCCGAGCCGCAAGCAGCCGATCATCGCCGTACGCTGCCGATCCGCGGACTTGCCGGATCTGGCCGATCTTCCATTCGCGACTCCCAATCAGGCGGACGGTAGCCGCATCTCCGGCCTTGATCTTCTCGAAATCGCGCTCGGGTAGTTCAACAACGATAAACCGACGCTCGCAATCTGCAAAATCGAAGACCGATTGCCCTTCCGTGACCATCGAGCCAGGGCTGGCCGCGACCGACCAGACCACATGGGCTGCGGGCAAAGCCAGATCGTAGTGATCGAGACGATCAAGTCGAGTGCGTTCCTCGGCGATTTCCGCGGCCAGCTGCGCGGCACGCGAGCTGTTCTGCAACAGGTCTGTCTCGAGCTCCTGGCGGCGGAGGACAAGCCGCTCGCGCTGCTGCTGAGAATAGGGCACGTCATTGGCATCGCCACGAAGATAAAGACCCTTCTCGGCCGCCCCCAACTCGGTCTTGAGGCGCTGCAGGCGTTGATCGGCCATCTGGCACCGCGTTGCGGTTGCCTCCTGGGAAGCTTGAGCCTCAGCGGAGCGAATCTGCGAACTGATGCCGAGCTTCACGAGCCTCTCCATCCGGCCCGCGACATCGTTCCGCTGCCGCGCCTCGGCGAGACAGCCGCCTTTTTCAACTTCCGTTTCGCCGATCTCGTGGCTCAGGCGCGCGACCATCCCCAAACGATAGTCCTCGCTGCGGTCGCGGAGCTTGCGATCGAGCTCGGCGATTTCCTCGAGTTGCCGGCGTGCGAGCTCGGCGCGTTTGGTGGACATGGCAAGCTGCTGATCAAGGTCCATGAGGTGCCGGCGATCCGGCGAACGCGCCTCGACCAGCGGCACCACCCGGGTGCGCTGGAAATATTCACCCTTGCGTGGAAGGTCTGACGAGAGCTGACCCGCAAACGGTGCCGTCACCCGCATGAGCTCGGCATTGACGAATGCGGAGGGAGCGATCCGATAGGTCACATACGGCAGCAGAGCCCATCCGCTCAGAGCGATGATCCCGAGCGCCAGGGAGCGACGGACAATCCGGCTACGAATGAAACGTTCGATATGCAAGCGAACCACGACTAGATCTCCAATGGGCTTTGAATCGCTGAGTCTGACCCAGTGAACGCTCACAGGCGTTCGCCGCAGGTCCCGCGTTGGTGCGAATCTGCGCCCTCGAAGGCATGGAGTTGCCACTCCAAATCAGGGCTCGCCGCAACGGCAAATCCGGGCTCGCAACCGAGAGACGTTCGGTCGAGCTTTCACCACATTGAATTGCGCACTGTCAAAACCGGAAGAGTACGGTCCCGGAAGAGGGATCAAGATGCAAACTCGTTCCGACTTGAAGTCAGCGCGTCGTTTGCGCCTCGTCGAGCAACGTGAGGCCACGCAAAGCCGAGCACGAAGGAAACCGGAACCTTCAAATTAATCGCATGGCCAAGGCACCCGGCATCGTTCACGTCGCCGACGGTCAATCAGGGGTCGTGACAGGCGTCATGAGCTACATCGGCTCCTGCCAAGCCGATGGCGACCGACTCACCGCGACCGTAACGACCAAGAGACCATACTGAAGGGCAGTCCACCGTATTCGGCAACGACGCCGAACTGGAGCTAAAGCTCACTGGCACATGTATCCGGCAGGATCGCCACTTACGTCTTACGTCGGCACGGCTGAGCAGTTCCCGGGAGGCGATCCCCCGTGCCTAGGGCGAACGAGCCGATGCCAAAATTCGATCCCGCTAAACTCCCGAAACTGCCAAAGCGCTTCCGCTGATTGGATTGTGAGCCAGCGCGCGCTGACGGTGGCCGTAGTCTTACGGTCTGGGAACCTTGACCTTGCTCAAGCCGGCGCCCCGGTTGCCGGTTAAGTCTCGCTCAGTTGCGAAAATTTGGAGCGCAACAAGGGGGGCTGTGGGTTTCCCTTTGATAGAAGTTCACCCGAGAGGCCGCCTTAACCGGCGGCCTCTTCGGTCAAGGACCTGGCCTTATTTCAGCGAGCTGCTGATCGAACCAAACTTGTCATTGAAGCTGGTGCCGAGGCCGTTAACCACGGTAATGTTCGCCAGCGCAATGTCGGCTGCAATCAGTCCGTACTCAATCGCGGTCGCACGTTTTCATCTGTAATGAAGCGCTCAAGCAAAATCATTTTTCCTACCCTTGGCGCGTGAACCACAAGTCACCCCAGGCATTCGCGACTTTCAACGAGGTAATTCGATCTGTTCCGGTGCGGTTAATAGCTGTGAACCCGAAGTCCTCCGGCGTGCGGTCATGCGCGATACGGATATCCGGCCGACGTTTCTTTCCGGGTGAACGTGCGCCGAGTTCCACGTACTACGTTGTTCTTCCGGGATAGTCCTACCGCGAACAACCGGGCAAAGAGATGGACATTTCATTCCCGAATAATGTTTGCGTTCTTCCAGCAGTTTTGATCGACTGCCGGGTTTTTTACTCATGGTGGTGTCGGACAGCATCAAGTATTTCGGCTGAGATTCCTTTTTGCGCCTTCAGAGCTTCATATCCGGCTGTAGGATGGGTCTCGATGAGCGCTCGTTCTCCCGCATCGAGTCGCCCAGGCTTGTCGAGAATCGCGAGCGGTATCTTGGCTTTTCCAACGTCATGGAACAGCGCGGCTTCGTGCAGGCGTTCGAGATCGGCCCTTCCTACTCCGAGGCTAAGTCCGAAATCGATGGCGATGCCCGTGACAAGCAGGCAGTGTTGATACGTACCTTCATGATGGCGGCGCACCGTTGCGAGCCAGTCAGTTAGACCATGTTCGGCGATGTGATCGGCGAGACTAGTGCCGGATTGTTTGGCACCTACCAGATCGACTGGCATCCCGCTCGTCATCGCCGTAAACAACGAAGCGATGGCACCTGCGGCAGTAGTGACAGCCTCCGAGTCGCGACCAACCTCTGTTTGGCCGCTCGCTGCCCTGCGGCCCTGAGAAAGGGCCTGCAACAGCTTAGCGGCGTTCAGATTGCCTGACAGCACCAGCGTAGCCCCCAAGGCATATGCCTGTGACACACACACGTGAGCAGGATTCTCGATCAAGAAAATGCGCTTTCGGGTTTGCTGAGCTCCCTCCAGCATGTTTTTCAGGGCAGGGATATTTTCGGTGGTACGCAAATCTACCCGTACGACTAAAGCTTCCGGATTTTCCGCCTTCAACGCGGCGTCACAGAGCAGGTTTGAGCTCACCGCGTGATCACGCTCGAGAATGGAGCGAACGCTCGATAGTTTCTTCGGGTCGTCGGCGACTATATGGACCAACATAAGAAAGTACCACTCGGTCAAAAAGCCGGGCCAAGGCGACATCAGCTAACCCCAAAACGATCCTTGATCGTGCGGAGCCTCGTTCAGCCAGACGAGCGCCTCACGTGTCGCCAGCCGGACGAGTCTTTCCTCCGTCGGTGCCGATGAGACCTCTTTGGAGAGGTAGAGCAGGAAACCACGCGGGTCGCGAAAGAGCGCCTCTTTCGCTTCACAAGGCAGCAGCGACTCTGTATCGATGGCCGGAATGGTTCGTAAACAGATCAATTCCATTGCGGGCGCGCCAATGATTTCGGTTGCGGCTATTTCTTTTCACCAGTCATCGAGGATGGACGAGAACCACCTGGACCTAGAAAATGGACACCAGCCTCTGATCCCTCTAGCCGGACCAACTCGCATCGACGGAAAGCCAAGCCAGTCGATGACAGCAACAAGAAGAACTCTCGGGCTCTGAGCACGTCTGGCGATCCATCTATCCGGAGTCTTGCACCTGTTTCCGAAACATCGACGAGTATGCAGTCGCGCCGCCATGTGCCGTCGGCGCCCAACAGAGTCGCTCGGCGTTCATGATCAAGGTGAACGCGCTTCGCATTGCGCTTATCCCAGCCCATCGGCTTGAGTGCCTTTCACGCGGGCCTCTAAATGGCTTTCAACTAACTAGGAGCGACCGTGAGCAAAAAGCGCTGCTCACCGCGGCAATCGCGTCCCCTGCACGACCAAAATTGCGACTCAAAATAACGGACGAGTACTTGGCGATAGTCTCTCGCGATAGTTGTTAATAAGGACTAAATCCCACCACCCGTGCGAATCCGGTGCAGGTCAAGCGAGGTGGTTCCAAATGGCATTTGCGGCCGAACGGGGTTGAACCGCGTGAAATCGGCACGAGAGGGATCATTCAAGGCGGATCGGAACTCGGAATGGTCGAATGCAAGTTCTGAGGTTCAGCAAAATAGGTCCGACAGCGGCCGTGTGCCGCCGCAGGCCACGCCGTCTGATACGGTTGTTGTAACTGTCACTTACTGAACCGCAGAGGCACCTCAAAGACGTGCTGCCAGATTGCCTTCGCGTTCCGATCGCGCGACGACATTGAGTAGCTTTTTTGCGGTTCAATCGACCTGCGAGGCGGAGACGGTCATCGAATGCGAAACGAGTGCCTGATCTGTCTCAGCATCGCCATGGCGCCATCGTATATCGACCGTTGGTGAGATACTGATCTAACTGCGATGCACCAAGCAGCAGCAAGACTGTAATCACGAAACCCTTAACATCACGGGCCTCTCCGGTGGAAAGAGACCGCCAACCGAGCGTGTCCCGGGTTTAAAAGCTTCGGAATTCGCTGCCGCTAATCGCGACCTACCTGTAATGACGCTAGGATGACAACAACCCAGTAATAAATTCCTTAAAGGGCGGCTCGCGGCGTCGGCGGCGGACACGCTTGCGCTGGGCCGAGTTCAGAGCACCACCAATAGGATGAAAATGCCGATCTCGATCAGGAGAACGATGCCCGCGATGGCCGAGCACAAGAACGGGTCACCTGGCGATGGGGGTCGCATGGCCTCGCCTCGTTCCGGACGAGCCCCAAAGCGAAAAAATTCCTCCTCGCCGTTTAGTCGCAGCGGCGCTCCCTGCGCGTAACCATACGGCCATCACGTTCGACCGTGACAGTCTCGGTGCGGCAGCGCTGTCTTGGGCCGACGGTGACACCTCCGGGGCCGACGCCAACTGTGGTGTCACGGTCGTATCGGTCGCGGTCGTAGCGGTCACGGTCCCTATAGTAGCGGTCCTCGCGATCCCGTCCGATCTGGACATCAACGCCTTGAGCCATCTTGACGCCTTGGGCGTTGGCCGGAATGGCAAGCGGGGCAGTCGTCAGCAGCGCTGCGGCTGCCGCCACGGCAAGAGCGATCTTCAACATGAGGAAGTCCTCCTTGGGGCTTGATTTAGCGGTGCAACGGGCACGAGCGCTGAGGGTTCCTCCGGGCAATCAAGAGAGGACAGGGTAGCACGGCGTTTCGAGCGGACCCTTTGGCTCAAGGTACTTTGGGGTCTGGAACCGGCCCGGGATCGCGGGACCGCGCCTCTTCCGCATATTTGGCGGTGGGCTTTTCCGAGTTTTGTTCCACTGCTAGTATTGCGCGATCAGCGAGATAGGCGATGCAATCGAGGCTGGAAACGGCATGGCGGGCATGGCAGTCGCTTTCGCGGATCGAGAAGGCGCAGTTTCTCGGGTTGTTCCGTGAGCAGTATGCGCGGGAGCGTCAGCGCGCGACGATGGCGCGGAAGAACGGCCATGCTGGTCATGGCGCCAGGATATCGAGCCTGACGGACCTGAGATTAAGCGAGGCGGACCTGCAACGGAGCGGGCCATAAATCGCCGCCCATGCGTTCTATCGGTGAGGGCTACGCCGGCCGAGCCCGCTTGCGTAAATCGCGGTAAACCGGCTTACCGGGGGCTGGAAATCGCAAGACGGCTGCGGCTCAACAAGCGCCGCCGATTTTGTTTTCGGTCCGGGCGTCTCAACTCGCGGTGTGGCAACTTCCGCTTCGCCCTACGGAGCCGCCGCAACGAGAAGGGCGGAAAGAGTCCGGGTTGGGCCAAGAGCGGTCATTCGGTCGACTGGCTCCGGCGCCCGAGCAATACGGTTTGGCGAGACTCCGCCACGGCCGACGCCCGCGGGGCGAGCGACCGCATCTTGAGGTATTTCCCGTCAGACGAGCCACTATTCGATCAACAATTCATCGACGCCGAGTGGTGCGCTTGACGAAGCAAACCACTCTTTGCGCGCGGCCGCCCTGCGGCGCGCGCGCTCGCTGGTCGGCAGGTTCAACAAGCCGACGAGCATGCGAATCTCCCGTTGAGCCAATTGGTGTGACCGATCGGGAGTGGCGCCGAGGGCCGCTTCGTCCAGCGCATCGAGGGCGGTCAGACCCGCGGGGAAGTACTGGCGATACACGATCCGCTCAGCACAGCCTTCGACGTCCCTGAGGCCCAGCCTGGTGCCCAGCTCGGCAACGCTGCGACGTACCAGTCGGCCCCGCGCCGAGCGATTGCGGATGACGACCCAATCGGTACCGCCTTGGTCAAACTCGCGCCGATGCCTGCGGGCCTCGCACACCATTTCCGCGTAGTGACCGGTTCCCGTCACCTCATGCGTGATGGGATCGATCGAGGCCAGCGTGCCGAGGTCAAGAAAACTGTCGGCGACCGGTGTCAGCACCGTGTCGGCCACCAGATGCGCAAGGCGCATCAGATATGTGTCGGTCGAGGGCGTATCGATCACCAGGAAGTCGACGAACTTCCGGAGGTCGCAAACGGTGTCCTCGAAGGCAGACAATTCCTCGGCTTCGTTGTCCTCCAGCTTCGCGCGGCCGGCGCGCGGAACGAAGCCATGCAGCGGCAGTTCGAGTTCGATCCGCCGATGGTGCGCCCAAATGCGCCGATTTTCGATGTATCGCGTCAGGCCTCTCTGATTGCTGTCGAGATCAATGGTCCCGACCCGATGGCCCTCCTTTAGGAGTGCGATAGCCAGATGCATGGCAAGCGTCGTCTTCCCGGAGCCGCCTTTCTCATTACCGATGACGACGACGTACGGCGATCCTGCCCCTGCGATATCTGTCGCGTGCAGCATCGCAAGCCTTGTAAACTAGAGCTTCTATCACAAAACCAATGCGATGCACCGCGCCAGGTTCCTAGCCGACGTTGTCGCCGATGTGTGCGGGCAAGGCGCGCCTCGCCGTCCGTTGGGATGTTAGCTGGAGCAGTTCCCTTGCCGAGGGATAAGAGAGGCACTTGGCGGCGATGGCGTATTCCGAAGTGGCGCGTGTGAAGAGAGTCGAATCGTCCCGGAGTCTGCAACGGGGCAAAACCGGCGGTGCAACTGGACGGCGGCCGACGTCCGATCAGCCGCGTATAGCCGACATGGCATGGTTCGCTCCAGGGCCACAACTTGACCGCCTCCTATCCCGTCGGCGTGCGAGCGCCTACTACCACATTAGCCAGTCTTTTCGGCCGGGCGCGGTCGACGTGGGATCTGGGCTTCGCCGCGCTCGACGGCTCCCGCCAGGCCACGCAGGAGAGGCGGCGTGATGCCCGCCGCGACCTCGATCTCCCCGGCTGTTTTCCGAAGGAAATGACCGAATCGAAAGGTCTCGGCCGTCAAGTGCTCGAACGCGACAAAGCTTTCCCCGAGACTGCGCATTTCGCGGAGCAGCGACTCAAGCCCTTCCTGAAGTGCGCTGGCCATAGCCGTGATCTCCTTTGCCGCGGCCTCTCGCTCCTCGCGCTCGGCCTCGGTGGCAATCTTCTGTTCCGCGTCAACGATCTGGGCTGCAAGCGCTGCGCATGCGTCACTGAGGCTTGAAAGCCGCAGCGTCGCCGCGCCAAGCGCGTTTTCAAGTCTTGTGATCGTGCCGATGTCGTTGATGTCGGCATCGAGGAAGAATCTCTGCTGATCCGCTTTGGCTCGATCGAACGCAGATTGGGCTTCCGCCTTTCGCTCGTTGAGCGTCGAATGCCGCGAACGCAATTTCGTGAGGGTGGTTTCGAGATTCGAAATCGTTGTCGTCTTTCGGAGTGACATGTTGGGATCTCTCTCAGTCCAATTTTTCCATTGGTGCGGGCGTGACACGTCGTTTGAGCGTGACGACGATCTGATCAATCGTGTGCCAGTCGGGCCCAAACTCCACGATGTCGTGCAACTCGACTAATTCTTCAAAGGCGACAGCCTTCAGCGGCTCGCCATTGTTGTAGTGGATCTCAGCCATCCAGCGATACGTCATTTGTAGAACTCCCTGTTTGCAAGAACTGATTGGGATGATCCTTCGGGCTCTCTGCCGCGAGCGACGTTGCGCCGTTGGCGCGCCGTTGGGAAAAAGCTAATGGAAGCTCCTGCGCCATTAGCTTTTTCCCTTAGGCGCCAATTCAATAACGGCGCAGAACGGTTGCGCCATTGGTGCGCCATTGGATCTCGGTCAATGGCGCAGGTCATGACGGCCTCTTCGCGGGGTCGATCCAGAAACCGGTAACGGTCTTCCGGGTCACCGGGTTTTCGTAAGGCTTACGGATCAGAAGGCCCGACATCGTCCAGGTCTTGATGACCTTTCGCGCCGCCGCTTCGCTCTTGTTCGGGCAATGTTTCACAATGACGCGCCATGCCGCACGATCGAAAGCGTTCGGTGCATCGGTATATCGGTTGCCGTCAGGGGTGCCGGTCTCGATGTCGGTTAGGATTTCGTTGAGCAGGGCGCTGCTTAGTCCTTCGAAGGTGTCAGGCGGCGACCACGGTTCGATCGTCTGCACCTGATCGCCGTTCGGATACATTTCGGTCGCGTTGCCGAGATCGATGCCTATAATCCGGAACCATTTGGCCTCGACGGTCGGTGGCGCGATGTTGACCTTGGCGCTGTCCATGCGGATCAGATTGCGGCGATCGGCTTCGTTTAGGCCGAGGGTCTGCGCCTCCTCGGGGCTCATGGCCGTCAATGTATAAACCAACCTGGCAGCGTCCCTCATGCTGCTGGCGCCGCGACCTCGATTGGGATTGCCGGGATCGGCGGGTCCCTTCGAGGCATGGTGCGGCACATCGACGGCGATATCGAATTGCCCAGCGAGATCACTCAGGACTTGCACCACCTCGTCGATTTGGCTGTTGCTGTTTTCCTCGACCGTATGCACTTTCACAAACGGATCGAGGCTGACGATGTCGATTTGGCGTGCCGTTATCGCATGCGCGAGTTTGCCGGCAAGGTCACCAATGACCGGCCGCCCATGCTGATCCATTGTCATGATCTTGCCACCGGCTTTGCCCGGTGACGCCAGAAACAGCCAGCCTTTGAGTTCACGGCGCTCAACGCGGTGGTGCAAGCAGGCTGCTCTGAGCCGGCGGCGCAACTCGTCGGCATCATCTTCAAGTGAAACGATCAGCACACGCGAACGTACGAAAACATGAGCGCCCGTTAGCTTCCGGCCGGTGGCAAGAGAAAGCAGTTGCGCCATGCGCAGCGCCGTTTTCCCGGTACCACCATCGGCGATCAGCGAGCTGACATAACGTCGGCAGAAGACGTTGCCGAGCAACCACCCGCGTGGCGGAATCGGCCGATCATCCTCGCCGGCGTCCCACTCGCCTAGCGGTTCCGGCGGACACGGCGTGTCGGTCACGGGCGGCAACACCGCACTGGGCTGCCACTTCGGTGCGGCGAGACAGTGAGCGGTCAGGGCATCGGCATCATGTTTCTCAGGATCAAGCGCGAGCCAATCGCTCACGTCGCCCTTGGGAGGCAGATCGGCGAACGAGACAATGCGGATGCTCCTGGCGAGGCCATGCAGCGCCCTCGCGGCTGCAAGTGCTTTGTCGCGTCCTGCCCTGTCGTTGTCCTCAAGAATGAAGATGTCGCGGCCGGCGAACGGCGCGGTACAATCTGCGGTCCATACGCCACCTGCAACCGTAGTCGCGCAGAGTCCGAGCGCGGCGACATTATCGGCGTCCTTCTCGCCTTCGGTGACAAAAACGGTGCCATCTGGATATTTCGCGAGATCAGCAAGCCTGTACGGAACGCGCGAGATACCCTCGAACACGTTGTGGGTGATCCAGCCGCCAGAGCCGTCGGGTCGGCGTTGCCGAAAGTCCTTCGGTTCGTAGCGCACCACCTGGTAGAGCAGGCTGCCATCGGTGGCGGCGTAGTCGTATGTCGCCACCGCCGTGCCCGCGGACGCGGTCCCTTTCGCCAGTGCGGCCACAGCCCGTGCGGTGGCGGCGGCGCGCCTTGCGGCGATCTCCGCGGAAGTTGCTGACCGTGTCCCGTTCGAATTGTCTGTGGCTTTCTTCGCCTTGAAGGCCGGCAGGTCCGCTTTGTCCCGGACGTAATCCTTGAGGGCGATGGCATCCCTGTCCTTGTCCGAGAAGCTGTTCACGAGGAAACCGTCCGGCGCGGACGGATCAATCCTGACCGTCAAGCTGGCATCCTTGGTGGAATGTCCGGGACCGGGCGCGGCGACATATGGGCCATTTCCGTCCCTGCGGACTGTGCCACCGAGTCTGGCGGCGATTTGCTCTAGACTGACGCCTAGGTTTTCGGGCATTGGCACGATCCCTTCGGCGCAGCCGGCACTCGCGGCTGACTGCGCCGGTGCGGACACTTAGAACGGAATATCTTCGTCCATATCGTTCTGCCGGGCTTTCGGCTCCGCGACCGGGACGTCGTTCTTTTCGACAACGACACCCGACCAGGGCGCATCGTCATCGATGTAGTCGGTGATCTCGAAAACCGGATCGTGCTCGTCGTGGCCGTTGCGGCGGACGATGGTCGAAGTCAGCACGACGACGGGCCGGCGGCGCTTCTCGGCGAAATCCTCCAGCAGCTTTCCGATGGCCGCCTTCGCGATGGACGCGCTTGCTTTGAACAGCACCATCTGGCAGGTAGCCTCATTCCGCAGCGGGAGCGAGTACTGTGGGCGCCACGGATCGCTGCGCCAACCGCCCGAGCTAATCTTCCAAGCGGACTTATCCGTATGGGTGTTGGGACGCGGCGGTCGATCGCTTGCGAGGGCCGATACGAAAAGTTCGCCCGCCATCCGATTGTCCTGAAACAGCGTCCACCCAACGGCGCACATGTCGGTGCCAGCGACCCATTCGGAGTCGTTGACCTGGTCGCCGCCGATCTTCCAAACGCCGCTCTCGTAGTTCAGGAATGGAAGCGGGATTACCTGCGCCTCCTGCGCATGCCTCTTGAGGCGATCGATCGCCTTGGTGTCCAACTCGTCGAATACACTCATCGTTTTTCCATCCTTGTAAGTTGCGCTAAATCATCTGCGGGCACCTGCAATCGACGCCACTACATCGCGTGGCGAGATCAGGATCAGATGACGTTGGAGGATGAGTGATCGGCTCTGCCGGCTGCGACGTTGACTGCGCGGCAACAGGAGTGATATTTGTCATTATCCTACTACTCGTTAGCGAGGTCCCGGGGCTATTGCCTTTCCAGAGCCAGCCCCGGGTCTCGTTGTTAGCTGCCTTTGTGATCAGACCGCTCGTGCCGGCAGCCGGGGGCGTCGAGCGGAATTCCGGGATTCAACTGATTGCAGTCTTGCGACCAGCGTGCTGCTCGCGCGCGGCGGCCCATTCGGCGGCGGCGGCCATAGAAATCCGAACCGTCCTGCCGATGCGCAACTCGCGCGGACCGCAGCCTTCGTCGCGCATGTTGAAATACGTGCGCTCAGAGATGCGGAATGCCTCACAAAATTCGGGGATAGTGTAGGCCGCGCGCGCGATCGGTGGACCGCGGATCGGTGGCGTCGCTGCGGCGGGATCAGCGGAAACACCCGGTTTCCGGCCTGTGACTTCTGGGCGAGCCATTGCTCTGTCCTCTCATGCACGTCGATGCATGGGAATGACAGCGCCGAACTCGTTTTCAAAAAAGAGGAGAGTTTTTCAAAACTCGATGCCGCCTAGTTTTGACGAAATTCAAAACTCAGGCGCGAGGGTTTCGACGAGCCTCGTGGACGATGCTCCTCCATAGCGTCGTGTCGCTTGTATCGGTCTGCAGCAGCTCTCGCAGCAGTGGGTACGCTTGCTTCAACGGCAGCTTCGGACGCTTGCGCAACTCGCGGAGACCCAATTCGATCTGTTCTGGCGTGAGATCGGGCGGGCGGCCACCGCCACGCTTGCGCTTGGCCTTGGGCCGCTGTTCTTGAGCACCGCCGCGCAGTGCGCGACGGATCGGGCCGAACAACTCCTCGTTGGTCTTGTCGCTGATGCGCAGTTTTTTCGATAGTTGGGTGCCGCGCATACCAAAGCGCTCGGACAGCTTAGGCGCTTGCTTGATCTGCTCGCGCCATTTCGCCAATCCTGCAGGCACCGTCGGAGGCGGTCGCTTGCTGCTCATGGCGATCAGCCCGCCAGCGCGACGACATTGTCGGCAAGCGGCGCGGCGTCATGATGCAGCAGCGCCCGACGCGAGACCGCATCGCTATGTTCGGTGATGTACTTGCTGTAAGTCCGCTCGATCTCGGCAACCGACGTGTTGTGGGTTGCGGCGACGACCCGGACCGGGACGTTTCTGAGCAACTGCCGCACGATGCTGCTGTGCCGCAGCGCGTAGGGCGTCACCTCATTGGGATCGAGGCCAATGGACTTGATGACCTCAGTGATATCCTCGCGATAGTCGTCGCTGACCCCTTTACCGTCCAGTCCCCAACTCTTGCCGTTGCTCTGCACCAGCAGCGGTGCATGGGCCGGCCGGCCAACAGCAGTCTTCGCCAGTTTGATCGCCAGTGCTTGCGTGATCGGCACGCTGTACCGCTCGACTCTCTTGCGCGAGCGGTTGCGTCCGCCACCCTTGCCAGACTTCGGCATCATCAGCTTCGGCTCGGACTTGTGCATAACGAGGTCTCGCACATTAAGCCGCGCGGCCTGCGACGGGCGGGTTCCCGTCACCGCGAGCACGTCCATCAGTAGTCCGAGCATTTCGTCGCGGACATACGAAGCCGTGACCAGTTTGCTGACGTGATCATCGGGGAGGATGACGTTGTTGGCCTCAGTGGCATCCGGCAGCATCTGCAAACCGGTCTGCCATGCGTGTCTGTTCCGGATGCGCTGATCCTGCGAGGCTGCAAGGTTGAGTGCGGCGATGATGTTTTTGCAATGACGGTTGACGCTAGCCGGGGCCATCTTCGCCAGCAGGCCATCGCGCCACTTGCGCAATTCCTGGGCGCCGAGCAGAGGCACCGGCTTTGATAGCAACGCGGCGGTCAGGTGTCCTCGCGGCGTCCGCGCATTGTAGACATTCGCGCCCCGTGCGGTCAGATCATATTCATAGCGGGTCATTGCAATATCGAGGGTGACCGGCTTGTTACCCTGTTCCTCGGGAACGTCATCGTCATCGCCGCCGCGCACCAGCTTGCGGGCTGCGGTGATCGCCTGCGAGTAATCGAGTACACCCTTGCCATCTGCCGTCTCGTAGTCGTCGGCGATGCCGAATTTCTTCAACCACTCGCCGCCACGTCCGTCGCTCGCGCGGATAGACCATGTTCCCGTGCCCTCGTTGCGCCGATAGCCAAGCGACAGGCCAGGGCCTAATCTCTGCCAGTGCGGGCGCTTCTTGATCGGCAGTCTAAGGCGCGCGGTGGGCGTTTCGAGCGATGAGTTGCGAGGCTTTGGCATGGTCGGGCGGCTTCCAGTATCCAGAAAGTGTCAGGAAGAGCGGGATACAGAAGTGTGCGCCAAGTTTCAGCCAGATGCAATATTTCCTTGCATTTCCATGCAGTTAGTGGGGGATTAGTTGGTGCATGGAAATGCGTGGTAATGCAAAATTCTCCCCTTGTGGGAGAAGTTGGCGCGAAGCGCCGGATGAGGTGTTCTCACCGCGAGGAAACATTTTGCAACTGAGAGGTCTGTCTCCATGGAGAGAGACCCCTCACCCGTCTCGCCGCTACGCGGCGAGCCACCCTCTCCCACAAGGGGCCCACAAGGGGAGAGGGAAAGCACTGCCCTAATCCACCATCTCCGCGACCGCCTTGCCGCAGGCCGTCGTATCCGCATTGCCGCCGAGATCTTTCGTGCGCAGCGTGCGTTCGGCCAGCGTGCGTTCGATCGCGTCCACAATCGACTTGCCGGCTTCCTTCTCGCCGAGATGCTCCAACATCATCGCGCCCGACCAGATTGCGCCGATCGGGTTGGCGATGCCCTGCCCCGCGATGTCGGGCGCCGAGCCGTGTACCGGCTCGAACACCGACGGGAAATTTCCCTCGGGATTGATATTGCCGGACGGCGCAATGCCGATGGTGCCGGTGCAGGCAGGGCCGAGATCGGAGAGGATGTCGCCGAACAAATTCGAGCCGACCACGACGTCGAACCAGTCCGGGTGCAGCACAAAGTTCGCCGTCAAAATGTCGATGTGATACTTGTCCCACTTCACGCCCGGAAACTTCTTCGCCATCGCCTCCACGCGCTCGTCCCAATAGGGCATGGTGATGGAGATGCCGTTGGACTTGGTCGCCGAAGTCAGGTGCTTCTTCGGCCGCGACTGCGCGAGCTCGAAGGCGAACTTGAGGATGCGGTCGACGCCCACGCGGGTCATCACCGTCTGCTGCGTGACGAATTCGCGATCGGTGTCCGGGAACATGCGGCCGCCGACAGAGGAATATTCGCCTTCCGTGTTCTCGCGCACCACCCAGAAATCGATGTCACCGGGCTTGCGATTTGCCAGCGGCGACGGCACGCCGGGCATCAGGCGCACCGGGCGCAGGTTCACATACTGGTCGAACTCGCGGCGGAACTTGATCAGCGAACCCCACAGCGAGACGTGATCGGGGATCTTGGCGGGCCAGCCGACCGCGCCGAAGTAGATCGCGTCGTGCTTGCCGATCTTCTCCTTCCAGTCGTCCGGCATCATCTGGCCGTGCTTCTCGTAATAGTCCCAGGACGAAAAGTCGAAATGGTCGAAATGCAGGGAGACCCCGTGCTTCTTTGCTGCCGTTTCCAAAACACGCAGGCCTTCGGGCATCACTTCCTTGCCGATGCCGTCGCCGGGAATGACCGCGATCCGGTATTGCTTCTTGCTCATCGAAAACGTCCCTGGTTAGTCCGGCACCCGCCGCCTTTTGATCGCACTGCAATGAACCAAAGTCAGCGGCAGTGCAACGCTGCACTGCAATGTTGACCATGGCGCGGCCGACCGCCTACTGATTTCATCCTGTTCCTATCCTGCGAGTAACTCCCATGGATCTGCATCTGCGTGGCAAGCGCGTCCTGATCACGGGCGCGTCCAAGGGCATCGGCGCAGCCGCTGCCGAGGCGTTCGCCGAGGAAGGCTGCCATCTCCTCCTCGCTGCCCGCAGCGGCGATCAGCTCAAGGTGCTGACCGAGCGCTTGCGCTCCGCGCACCAGATCGATGCAACGGCGAGCGTCGTGGATTTGCGCAAGGCCGAGGACGTCGCGCGCCTCGCCAAGGAAGCCGCCGACATCGACATCGTCGTCAACAATGCCGGCGACATTCCCGGCGGCTCCATCGACAAGATCGACGAGGCGACCTGGCGGCACGCCTGGGAGCTGAAAGTGTTCGGCTACATCAACCTCACGCGCATGATCTATGCGCAGATGAAGGCGAAGGGCGGCGGCGTGATCGTCAACGACATCGGCGCGGCCGGCGAGAAGTTCGACGCCAACTACATCTGCGGCAGCGCCGGCAATGCCGCGCTGATGGCTTTCACGCGCGCGCTCGGAGGCAAGAGCCTTGCCGACAACATCCGCGTGGTCGGCATCAATCCCGGCCCAGTCGGCACCGACCGTCACGTGACGCTGCTGAAGACGCGGGCAAAGCACCAGTTCGATGACGAGAACCTCTACAAGGAATTCCAGAGGAGCCTTCCGCTCGGCAGGCCTGCGCATGCGCGCGAGATCGGTGACCTCATGGCGTTCCTGGCGTCGGATCGCTCCGGCTATACGTCGGGCGTGATTTATACGGTGGATGGCGGCATCAGCGCGGGGTGGGGTTAACTCCATCCTCGTCATTGCGAGCCAACGGGTCCGCGCAAAAGCGCGGCCCGATGACAGGCTCCGCGAAGATTCCATGGGGAGTGGATAGCGACCAGGTCTGAGGCCAGACTGAGGTTGCTGAACCCCTCAACCTGGAGACGACGATGTTGCTCGATCATCCTTCCGACGGACCGACCGCTATCCGGACGCAGTTTGGCGCAATTTTTGTGTCTTTGGAACTGAGCCGTTCGACGTGGGTGATTACGTCACTTTCGCCTGGTACGGGCGAGAAGATGTCCAGGCACAGCGTCACGGCCGGCGATACGGCTGAGCTGATGAAGCTGTTTGCGGAACTCAGGCGCAAGGCGGAGGCCAGGACCCGCGAGAGCTATCCGATCATCACGATCCAGGAAGCTGGGCTGGACGGGTTCTGGCTGCACCGTGTTCTGCAACAGAACGGCATTGAGAGCCACGTGGTCGATCCCGCCTCGATTGCGACGTCGCGACGGCGGCGGCGGGCCAAGACTGACAGGCTCGATGGCGAGGCGCTGTTGCGGGCGCTTCTGGCCTACAAGCGCGGCGAGCCGCGGGTCTGTGCGATGGTGGTTGCGCCCTCGCCTGAAGAGGAGGACCGGCGCAGGCTGTGTCGCGAACGAGCGACGCTGATCGCCGAGCGCATCACGCATGTGAACCGGATCAAGGGTCTTCTGTTCGCGCAGGGGATATCCGACTACGTGCCGCTGCGGCGCAATCGGCGGGCGCGGCTTGAGGCCTTGCGCACGGGCGACGGGCGGGAGCTGCCTTCGCATTTGAAGGCGCAGATCGGCCGCGAGCTCGATCGGGTCGAACTGCTTCTGGAACAGATCAAGGCGGTCGAGGCCGCGCGAGATGCTCTGCTGGCCGCAGCCCGGAAGCCTGCAGACAAGAACGCTGCAGACAAGGTCGCGCCGGATCCGGTGGCGATGCTGCTGGCCTTGAAAGGGCTCGGCGCCAACTTTGCGGCCGTGCTCTGGTCGGAGGCGTTCTACCGGCAGTTCTCCAACCGCCGCCAGGTCGCCGCCTATGCGGGGCTTGCGGCGACGCCGTGGCAAAGCGGAGGCATCCGGCACGAGCAGGGCGTGTCGAAGGCCGGCAATCCCAGGCTGCGGACCACAATGATCCAGCTCGCCTGGCTGTGGATACGTCACCAGCCGCAGTCGGCCCTGACGCGCTGGTTCAAGGAGCGAAGCCCGCAAGGCCGCAAGCGCGCGATCGTGGCGCTGGCGCGCAAGCTTCTCGTGACCTTGTGGAAGTATGTCACCGCGGGCGAGACCATCGAGGGGGCCGTGATGAAGCCCGCCGCCTGATCCGGACCGCACCAAGCGGCGTGCTTCGCCGCCCGCGCGCAACGAAAGAACCATAACCCATCTGCCGAGGCCCGATCAGTCTCGGAAGATCCGGGTGGACGAACCGATGGATTGCATGGCTTCAAACGCCGCAACGAAGAATGGCCTCGTCCTCTCGAGCCTGCCCGCCGCAAGCGGAATCGTGGTGCAGTCGCCTTGTGCGACGACCGAATGTGAGTTTGATCTGGCAAGCAACCCAGATCGTCGAACCGGCTCGACCCTTGGATCGCAAATGCGAGGATGGCAGATGCCCTGACAGAACCGCCAACGCGAGGAGCTCCTATCGGCCCAACGCACCAAGCATGATGGCGTGCTCGCTCAACTCAAGGCCAAGCCGCTTCGCGGCGGCCCTAACAGGCCGGCCTTGACTTGATCTGCGCGCGCCATCCTGCAGAACCCGCGGTCGGGACGAAGAGGTGGCTGCAGTCGAACAAAAAGGTGACTGCTCATCCTTGACATACACATTCCCCATGTGAGCAATCCAGACCGCCGCCGCGGTAACAGGCTAGTACCCACTTTTCTTGGATTGTGAGTCGTGATTCAAGATATGGATGATCCCCGAAGCAAAAGAAGTCCACCTTTCGCGGAAAGATCGCAAGGTGCTTGAGGCGTGTTGTCGCTCGCCGGTGACGTTGCAGCGCGATTTGAAGCGAGCGCGGATCGTTCTGTTGGCGGCGGATGGGCGCAGCACCCGCTCGATCGCCAAAGAAGTCGGAGTCCAGCCGCGGATTGTCAGCCTTTGGCGGCACCGCTATGCCGATCATGGCCTTGAAGGGCTGCAAGACAAGCCGCGGCCCGGCAAGCAGCCGATCTATACGAAGGTCACCGACAAGCGGATTCTGAAGCTGCTGGATAAGCCGGCCCCGCAAGGGTTTGCGCGCTGGACCGGCCCTCTGCTGGCCGAGGCGCTCGGCGATGTTGACGTCCAATATGTTTGGCGGTTCCTGCGCAGCCACAAGATTGACCTCGCGGCTCGCAAGTCTTGGTGCGAGAGCAACGACCCGAACTTTACGGCCAAAGCCGCCGATGTTGTCGGCCTCTACGTCGCCCCGCCCGCGAAGGCCATTGTGCTATGCGTGGACGAGAAGCCCTCGATCCAGGCCTTGGAGCGAGCGCAGGGTTACCTGAAGTTGCCCAATGGCCGCGCCTTGACCGGCCAGAGCCACGATTACAAGCGGCATGGCACGACAACGCTGTTTGCGGCGCTTGAAGTCGCCACCGGAAAGATCATCGCGACGCATTCAAAACGCCGTCGCCGCGTCGAGTTTCTCGACTTCATGAACAGTGTCGCCGCGGCCTTTCCGGGCCGAAAGCTTCACGTCATCCTCGACAACCTCAACACCCACAAGAAGAACGAGCCCTGGCTCAAGGCCCACCCCAACGTGCAATTTCACTTCACGCCGACAAGCGCGTCCTGGCTCAATCAGGTCGAGGTCTGGTTCTCGATCTTGCAGGGGCAGTCACTTAGCGGCACCTCCTTCACAAGCCTCAACCAGCTTCAGGAACACATCGATGCCTACGTCAACGCCTACAACGACAAAGCCGAGCCCTTCATCTGGACCAAGAAAAAGGTCTGTCAACGCCGTTTCAAAGGCCGCCGTATCACTCAGCTCTGATTCCGAATACTAGATTGCTTCGCTGCGCTCGCAATGACGACACCAGGAATAAGCATAGGAGTAAAATAATTGTCTCAAGACCTGATCCGCGAAACTGCCTGCACCATCGTCGACAAGCTTCGCTCCGGCGACGTCACGCCGCTCGAGCTGCTGGATGTGCTGGAGAAGCGCATCGCCGAGGTCGACGGCAACGTGAATGCGCTGCCGACGCTGTGCTTCGACCGCGCGCGCACCAACGCCAAGGCGCTGATGCAGAAGCCAGCCGGCGCGCGCGGCCTGCTCGCCGGCCTGCCGGTGCCGATCAAGGACCTCTCCGACGTGGCCGGCGTGTTGAACACGCAGGGCTCGCCAATCTTCAAGGACAACGTGCCCGCGCGTTCCGACCTCATGGTCGAGAACCTCGAGGCCAACGGTGCAGTCGTCTACGCCAAATCCAACACGCCGGAATTCGGCGCCGGGGCCAACACCTTCAACGAGGTGTTCGGCGCGACCCTCAATCCCTGGGACACATCGAAATCGGCAGCAGGCTCCTCCGGCGGCGCGGCGGTCGCGCTCGCCACCGGGATGGCCTGGCTGGCGCAAGGCTCCGACATGGGCGGCAGCTTGCGCAGCCCGGCGAGCTTCTGCGGCATCGTCGGCATGCGCCCGAGCATCGGCCGCGTCGCACACACGCCGAAATCAGCCGTGGACCGCAATCTCGGCGTCCAAGGGCCAATGGCGCGCAACGTCGAGGACCTCGCGCTGCTGCTCGACGCCATGAGCGGCGACTACGCGGCCGATCCGCTGTCGCTGCCGGCGCCGGCGACCTCGTTCCTGTCGGCAGCGCAGTCCGCGAAGAAGCCGAAACGCATCGCCTATTCGCCCGATCTCGGCATCACGCCCGTCGATCCCGAGGTCAAGGCGATCACGCGCAAGGCGGCGGAACGCTTTGCCGAAGCCGGCGTGATCGTCGAAGAGGCGCATCCGGACTGGCGCGAGGCGCATGAATGCTTCCACGTGCTGCGCGCCTTTGACTTTGCGATCAGCAAGGCGCAATTGCTGCGGACCAAGCGCGACCTGCTCAAGCCCGAGGTGATCTGGAACATCGAGGAAGGCCTCAAGCTCACCATCGAGAAGCTCGAGCGCGCCGAGGCGCAGCGCGTCGGGATGACCGCGCGCGCGGTCGAGTTTTTCAAGACCTACGATCTCCTGCTGGTGCCGACGACGATCGTGCCGCCGTTCCCGATCGAGAACCGATACGTCGCCGAATGCGCCGGCAAGAGGTTCGACAATTACGTCGAATGGCTCGGCATCGTCTACGCCATCACCCTCGCCTGTTGCCCGTCGCTATCGCTGCCCTGCGGCTTCACCGCCTCGGGCCTGCCGGTCGGCATGCAGGTGGTCGGCGCTCCGCGCGCTGACGCGCAGGTGATCGCGGGTGCAAAAGTGCTGGAGGATATTCTAGGCCTGCGCGAGACCACGCCGATCGATCCGCGGGTGAAGAAGTAAAGCGAGTTGCGCGCCGTACGCTCGGCGCGCTCCCTCGCCCCGTTCTTACGGGGCCGGGACGAGCTTCGCTCGCCCTGAGAGGGCTGGGGTGAGGCGCTGCCTCCACAAAAACGGTAACAGTTGCACTCGCGGAGAGCCCCCTCACTCGGATCGCATCTGACGATGCGATCCGACCTCTCCCCGCAAGCGGGGCGAGGTGAAGCAGCCGTCACCGCCCGCTCGTCGCCTCAAGGCTCCTGCTGTAGCGCGACATCGCGAAGCAGAAGACAAAGTAGATCGCGGCGACGAAGATGTAGACCTCGACCGAAAACTGCTGCCAGGCGGGGTCGATGATCGCGGTCTTGGCGGTGGTGAGCAGGTCGAAGATGCCGATGATCAGGACAAGGCTGGTGTCCTTGAAGAAGGCGATGAAGGTGTTGACCAGCGGCGGTATGACGTGCCGGATCGCCTGCGGCAGAACGATCAGCCGGTTTTTGCGCCAATAGGACAGGCCGAGGGCGTCGGCGGCCTCATATTGTCCGCGCGGCACGGCCTGGAGGCCGCCGCGGATGACCTCGGCAAGATAGGCCCCGGCGAAGAGGATGATCGCGATCTGCGCCCGCAGCAGCTTGTCGATGTTGAAGCCGCTGGGCATGAACAGCGGAAACATCACGCTCGCCATGAACAGCAGGCTGACCAGAGGCACGCCCCGGATCAGCTCTACATAGAGCACCGAGAGCGAACGGATCGCCGGCAGCTTCGAGCGCCGGCCGAGCGCGACGAGAATCCCCAGCGGAAAGCCGAAGGCGAGACCAAAGGTGGCGAGGATCAGCGTCACCGGCAATCCACCCCAACGATCCTGCGAAACGAACGACAAGCCGAGCACGCCGCCCCACATCAGCACGCTGATCAGGCCAAGCACGGCGATCCAGAGATAGACGAGTTCGCGACGCCATAGGGCGCGGCGGGAAGACAGATAGAACAGCGCGATGAACAGCAGGACCGACAACGCCGGCCGCCACTGCTCGTCGAACGGATAGATGCCGAACAGGATGAAGCGGTATTTTTCGGGGATGATCGCCCAGCAGGCGCCGAAGCCACGCACCGCACGGCAGGCGCTGGAGTCGTTTGCCGGTGTGAGCCACACCGCATTCGCGAGGCCCCATTGCACGAAACTGAAAACGCCCTTGCCGAGCACCGCCAGCAGCACGACCGTGAGGATGCCATTCGGGATCGATGAGAACAGGTTCGTACGCAGCCAGCGCAGCACCGGGTTGCCCATTTGAGGACGGCGCGCGGCGCGCGGCACTTCCGGACTATCAGTGATCGCCGTCATGCTCAGCGCTCCACCAGCGCGATGCGCGCATTGTACCAGTTCATGAAGAAGCTGATGCTGAGGCTGATCGTCAAAAATACCGCCATGATCAGCGCGATCGCCTCGATCGCCTGTCCGGTCTGATTCAGCGTGGTGTTGGCGATCGAGACGACGTCCTGGTAGCCGATCGCCACCGCGAGCGAGGAGTTCTTGGTGAGATTGAGATATTGGCTGGTCATCGGCGGCACGATCACACGCAGCGCCTGTGGCAAAATGATCTGCCGCAGCATGAAGCTGCGCCGCAGGCCCAGCGCATTAGCTGCATCCCACTGGCCGCTCGGCACGGACTGGATGCCGCTGCGCACGATCTCGGCGATGAAGGCCGACGTGTAGGTCACGAGCGCAATCAGCAGCGCAAAATATTCCGGCGCAAGCGTCAGACCGTCGACGAAGTTGAAGCCGCGCAGTTCAGGCCACGCAACGGTCCACGAAACACCCAGCCACCACGACAGTAATGCCGGAAGCACAAAAATGAGAACAGCCGCATAAGGCCACGCCGGCCGCGGCTGCCCATCGCGCATCTGCTGCGAAACCAGATATCGCTGCACGGCATAGAACACAATCATGCCCAGCACCGCCGCGCCGAGCACCCAGATCTGTGGCGTATCGATCGGGATCGACGGCACGATCAAGCCACGATTTGACAGGAACACGCCGTCGATCGGCCGCCACGCTGCGCGCGCGGCCGGCAAGGCCTGCATCAGCACGTACCAAAACAGGAGCTGGAGCAGCAGCGGGATGTCGCGCAGCGTTTCGACATAAACGGCGGCGAGCCGGGAAAGCAACCAATTGGCCGACAGCCGCGAGATGCCGATCAGCGTGCCCAAAACAGTCGCGAGCACGATACCGATCACGGCGACGCGCAGGGTGTTGGCGATGCCGACGACGAAGGCCCAGAGGTAGCTGTCTCTCGGATTGTAGGAAAGAAGGCTGTCGGCGATGGGCATGCCGGCCTCGCGGCCGAGAAAGGCAAAGCCGGTCGTGATGCGGCGGGCCGACAGATTGGTGACGGTGTTGGACCAGAGGAAGCCGATGACGGCGACCGCGATCCCAACCACCAGAACCTGCCAGAACAGGCCTTTCAGCTCGCGGCTTCCGAGTGCGACCGAGAAACGGCGGCGCGGCGGCGGTCTGGGATTATCCATGGTCACAGCACAAAAATCCTCGTCGAGAGCAGCGATTTCCGGCGGCGCGCGTCAACTGTTGCACCGATCTTTCGTTCGTGCAACAAATGTTTCATGGCCGAGCCCGCGAAATCCTCGCCGCTGAGCGAACTGCGCATTGCATTGCCATCGCTCCCCCTGCGGTTGCAGGAGGTCGGACGTTTCGTCGCGGCTAATGATTACGACGCCACCACGCGTTCGATGCGCGATCTCGCCGCAGAAGCCGGCGCCGATCCCGCCGCGTTCACGCGGCTTGCGAAAGCGATCGGCTATTCCGGCTGGGACGAATTGCGCACGGCGCTGACGGAGGCGCGGCGGCCGTCGCAGATATCGCCCTTCTCCGGCCGGGCCAAAAACCGCCGCCATGGTCCGAACGCCGATGTCACGCTCGTCACCGACAAGCTCGAGGCCGAGGCTGCCGGCCTTCCGCGCATCCCGGCGCAACCGATTGCGGAGGCGGCCGGCGCGCTGCACGACGCAAAGCGGATCTGGATCACGGGCTACCGAAGCTGCCGCAGCGTCGCGGAGCTGCTGAACTACGAGCTGCGGCTGTTCCGTCCTGAACAGGTGCAGCTCGTTGGCACGTCCGGCCCTGACGATCTCGACCTCGGCGCGTTCCGTCCCGGGGAAGCCGTTATCGTCATCGGCTTCATGCCCTATACGCGCGCGAGCGTCCGCGTCGCACAGGCCGCCTACCGCGCCGGTGCAACGTTGATCGCGATCGCGGACAGCGTGACGGCGCCGATGGCCGAGGGCGCCGACCATGTGCTGCTGTTCGAAGCGGCCGCCTCCCCCGGCTTCTTCCCGAGTCTCACCGGTGCCATCGCAATCGCGCAGTCTCTGGCCGCGGTGACGTTCTCGCTCGGCGGCACGCCAGCGAAGAAGCGCCTTCAGGATACCGAGGCGCGGCTCGCTGCAGCCTCCACTTACGTTTCAGAGAAAGGTTGACCCATGGCCGCTCGCACCAGCCGCGTGCTGCACCGCTCGTTGCGCGAAACGCCGCCCAAGGCGATCGGCGGCGAAGGCGTCTATCTTTTCGCCGAGGACGGACGCCGCGTGATCGACGCGTCCGGCGGCGCGGCGGTCTCCTGCCTCGGCCACCAGCACCCGCGCGTGATCGCGGCGATGGCGAAGCAAGCCTCGACGCTGGCCTATGCGCACACGGCTTTCTTCTCGTCCGAGCCGGCGGAAGCGCTCGCCGACACGCTGGTCGGGCATGAGCCCGGCGGTCTCGCCTACGCCTATTTCGTCAGCGGCGGATCGGAGGCGATCGAGGCCAGCATCAAGCTGGCGCGGCAATATTTCATCGAGCACGGCGAGCCGCAGCGGCAGCATTTCATCGCGCGGCGGCAGAGCTATCACGGCAATACGCTCGGCGCGCTCGCGGCCGGCGGCAATGCCTGGCGGCGCGCGCCTTATGCGCCACTGCTCTCCGCGGCCTTCAGCCATGTGACGCCCGCCTTTGCCTATCACGAGAAGCGCGACGGCGAGTCGGATGCGCAGTTCGTGGCGCGGCTTGCCGCCGAGTTGGAAGCCGAATTTCAGCGGCTCGGCCCCAACACCGTCGCGGCGTTCCTCGCCGAACCCGTCGTCGGCGCCACCGCCGGTGCCGTAACGGCGCCGGACGGCTACTTCAAAAGGGTCCGCGAAATCTGCGACCGGCACGGTGCCCTGCTCATCCTCGACGAGGTCATGTGCGGCATGGGCCGCACCGGCACCACCCATGCCTGGGAGCAAGAGGGCGTCGCGCCCGATATCCAGGCGATCGCAAAAGGCCTTGGCGGCGGCTACCAGCCGATCGGCGCGATGCTTGCGAGCGGCAAGATCATCGATACCATTCGTGCCGGCTCAGGCGCATTTCAGCATGGCCACACTTATCTGGCGCATCCACTCGCCTGCGCGGCCGCGCTCGCGGTGCAAGACGTGATCCACGAGGATGGCCTGCTCGATCAGGTCAAGCAGCGCGGCCGGCAGCTCGAGCAGCGCCTCACCGAGCGCTTCGGCAATCACCGCCATGTCGGCGATATCAGGGGACGCGGATTGTTCTGGGCGATCGAGCTCGTTGCGGATCGCGCAACGCGCAAGTCGTTCGATCCGGCGCTCAAGCTCAACCAGAAGATCAAGGCGGAGGCCTTTGCCAACGGACTCGGCTGCTATCCCGGCGGCGGCACCGTGGATGGCGTCCGCGGCGACCATGTGCTGCTGGCGCCGCCCTATATCGCGTCGGCTGACGAGATCGACCTGATCGTCAACAAGCTCGGCACGGCCGTCGACAACGTGTTGCATAGTGTCAATCACTGAGGGGAGACTAGCATGATGAGGAAAGTGGTTATTGCGGCAGGTGTGCTCGCGGCATCGACGGTTATTGCGTCGGCGGCGACGCTCGACACGGTGAAGAGCCGTGGCACGCTGGTGTGCGGCGTCAGCGCCGGCTTTGCCGGCTTCTCCGCGCCGGATTCGCAAGGCAATTACAAGGGCCTCGACGTCGACTATTGCCGCGCGCTCGCAGCCGGCGTGCTCGGCGATCCGAGCAAGGTACGCTACGTCTCGCTGACCGCACAGAACCGCTTCACTGCGCTGCAATCCGGCGAGATCGACGTGCTCTACCGCAACTCAACGCAGACCTATCTGCGCGGTGTGACGCTCGGCTTGCGGCAGGGCCCGATCAACTTCTACGACGGCCAGGGTTTTGTGGTGAAGAAGGACCTTGGCGTGAAGGAGATCAAGGACCTCAAGGGCGCCACCGTCTGCGTTGCGCAGGGCACCACGCATGAGGTCACGCTCGGCGACTACGGCCGCGCCAACGGCATCGATTGGAAGCCTTTGGTGTTCGACCGCGTCGACACGATGTACCAGACCTTCTTCGGCGGCCGCTGCGATGCGATGACCCAGGACGCTTCCGCACTCGCCGGCGCCGTGACGACCGCAGCACCCAATCCGGTCGACTACGTCGTGCTGCCGCAGACCATCAGCAAGGAACCGCTCGGGCCCTTCACCCGCAACGGCGACGAAGTCTGGAGCGACATCATCACCTGGCTGCATTACGGCCTGATCGAGTCCGAGGAGCTGGGAGTCTCGCAGGCCAATGTCGACGAGATGGCGAAGTCGCAGACGCCTGCGATCCAGCGCCTGCTCGGCGCCTCCGGCGATCTCGGGTCGCGGCTTGGGCTGGACAACAAATGGCTGGTCACGGCGATCAAGGCCGGCGGCAATTATGGCGAGATCTATGAGCGCAATGTCGGCAAGGCGAGCCCGCTGAAGTTGGAGCGTGGGCTCAATGGCCTCTGGAGCAAGGGCGGCTTGATGTACGCGGTGCCGTTCAAGTAAAGAGCCCCTCACGCCTACCCTCTCCCCGTAAGAACGGGGAGAGGGAGAAAAAGATACGATGCGCATCGCCCTGATCCACGCCCTCAAGCATTCCATCGCACCGATTGAAGCCGCATTCGCGCAGCTCTGGCCGGATGCAACGCTGATGAACCTGCTCGATGACAGCCTGTCGGCGGATCTAGCGCGCGACGGCAAGCTCAACGGCGCCATGACCGAGCGCTTCCTCGCGCTCGGCGACTATGCGGCGGCAACGGGGGCGGACGCGATCCTGTTCACCTGTTCGGCCTTCGGTCCCTGCATCGAGGCGGTGGCGCGCGCGCATGCGCCGATGCCGGTGCTCAAGCCGAACGAGGCCATGATTGAGCAGGCGGTGACGATGGGCCAGCGCATCGGCCTGCTCTCGACGTTTCCGCCGACCCTGGTCTCGATGCCGCCAGAGTTTCCCGCCTCCGTCGAGGTCGTGCCGAAGCTGGCCGAGAGTGCGCTGACCGCGCTCGACCGCGGCGACCGCGCCGAGCACGATCGGCTGATTGTGGCAGCCTCGCGGAGTTTACGCGATTGCGATGTGATCGCGCTGGCGCAGTTCAGCATCGCGGCAACGGCGCCGCTGGTCGCGGAAGCTACCGGCCGCCCCATCGTGACCACACCGGACAGCGCGGTGCAAAAGCTGATGAAGCTGCTCGCGGCGAAAGCCTAAGCGCCTGGCTTCGCCCTGCGGCGCGCGTCCTTGATCGCAGCCGCGAGCGCCGTCTTCGTCTCGTTCACGAAATCCTCGACCAGATCCTCGCGTGTCGCATGGGCCGCCTCGCCCGTGAACAGCCCCTGCTCAGCCAGCATCACCACGCCGTGCAGCGCCGCCCAGATCTTGAGCGCTTGCCGCTCGCGCAAGTAACCAACCGCCGGCGCTTCCAGCGCTTCGATCACGAGCGCAAAAGTCTCGCGCGTCGCCTCGTGCAAATCGCTGCCTTTGGCCGCGCACGACACCGTGCGCGAGGCGAACATCAAGCGGTAGATGCCATTGCGGCGCAGGCCGAATTCGAGGGTTGCCTGTGCCAGCCGCGATAGTTTCGACTGCTTCGACGGCTTCGCCATCGCCGCCCGCAAGATTGCGCTGAGCTGCCGGAACGCCTCTGCCGTCACCGCCGCAAGCAGCGCTTCCCGATCGGAAAAATGCCGGTATGGCGCGGGCTGCGAGACGCCGAGCTGCTTTGCAAGCGCCTTGATGCTGATCGCCTCCGCTCCGCCCTGCTCGGCCTCGCGCAACGCGGCCTTGATCAGGGCGTCGCGGAGATCGCCGTGGTGGTAGGTATTCTGCGGCTTGCGGGCAAGTTGTGAGCGCATGTTGTTCCAAGCCTATAAGTTTGCGCTTGACAGGGGAAGCCCGCCGCGAATGTAATAGGCTATAACTTAAACTGCGGTGGATGCCGCGGATAAAATTTGAGATGAGGAACGCGCGTCCCTTCGGGCCTGCGCGCACACGACCGAGGAAGCCGCGATGACAGAGCGACTGAGGGTTCGCGTCGATCCCGACAAGTGCCAGGGCCACGCGCGCTGCAAGGCGCTCGCGCCGGAGCTGTTCGAGCTCGACGAATACGGCAACGCCCATGAGGCCGGGGACGGCATGGTTCCGCCGGGCCTCGAAGACAAAGCCCGGCTTGCCAAATCCAACTGTCCGGAAATCGCAATCGATGTGATCGAGGAGTAGCGCGGCTTTCGCCCGCTTGCGTGCCTTCAGCGAACACGAGCCCCGAGGGATTCCCGAGATGTCCGACGTCAGCCAGCCCGCCGCCCATCCGCCCGTGACCGACTGGGTCAACGATTTCGACCACACCGATCCGCAATGGACGGAAGATCCGTTCCCGATTTGGGATGAGCTGCGGGCCGCAAGCCCGGTCGTGCACACCGATCGCTTTCTCGGCTGCTACATGCCGACGACCTATGACGCCGTGCGCGAGATCGCCAACGACAGCGAGCATTTCTCCTCGCGCCGCATCATCGTCCGCGACGTCCGGCCCGAGATTTCCAGGAACGCGGCCCCGCCGATCACCTCCGATCCGCCCGTGCATAAGCCGGCTAAGCAATTGCTGCTGCCGCCCTTCACCCCGGATGCGATGAAGAAGCTCGAGCCGCGGATGCGCGCGATCTGTAATGAGCTGATCGACGGGTTCATCGCCGACGGCAGGGTCGATGCCGCGGCGCGCTACAGCAAGTACATTCCGGTTCAGGCGATCGCCCACATGCTCGGCATTCCCGAGAGCGACAGCGACCTCTTCATCAACTGGATCCACATGATCCTGGAGCTCGGCATCAAGGACGAGAACATGCTGCTCCAGGCCGTGCACGAGATGAGCGCTTACTTCAGCGCCCACATCGAGGAGCGCAAGAAGAAGCCGACCGACGATCTCATCTCTTATCTGATGAACGCCCGGGACAAGGAGGGCCAGCCGCTGGAGGATTCCCATGTGCTGGGCTCGCTGCGGCTGCTGTTGATCGCTGGCATCGACACCACCTGGAGCGCCATCGGCTCCTCGCTCTGGCACCTCGCCAGGACACCCGCCGACCGCGAGCGGCTGATCGCCGAGCCCGATCTGATCCCGACCGCGGTGGAAGAGCTGCTGCGCGCCTATTCGCCGGTGACGATGGCCCGCGAAGTGGTCGGGGAGACCACGATTTCAGGCTGCCCGGTCAAGCCGGGCAACATGGTGCTGTTGTCGTTCCCGGCCGCCAACCGCGATCCAAAAATGTTTCCGGATGCTGACAAGGTCGTGATCGACCGCCGCGAGAACCGCCACGCTGCCTTCGGACTCGGCATCCACCGCTGCATCGGTTCCAATCTGGCGCGGATGGAGATGCAAGTTGCGCTGGAGGAATGGCTGAAGCGGATTCCGGACTTCCGCCTCGATCCCGCAGGCACCGTGACCTGGTCCCAGGGAACCGTCAGAGGCCCGCGTCAGTTGCCATTTCTGCTCGAAAAGGCGATGTAGGCCTCCCGAACTAACGGAGCGAGAGGCCGGACGTGACAGAGCAAGCAATCAAACCGGCCTCCGAGCATTTCGACGTCGCCGACGCAGAGCGGCGGATCAAGGCGATCTTCATCGGCTCGATCGGCAATCTCGTCGAATGGTATGATTTCTACGCCTATACGGCGTTCGCACTCTACTTCGCGCCGGCCTTCTTTCCCGGCAACGACCCCGTCGTCCAGCAATTGAACGTCGCCGTCGTGTTCGCGGCGACCTTCCTGATGCGCCCGCTCGGCGGCTGGTTCTTCGGCTTTCTCGCCGATCATTACGGGCGGCGGATCTCACTGACGCTATCGGTCGTCTTCATGTGCTTCGGCTCGCTGATCATCGCGCTGACGCCGACCTATGCCACGATCGGCTTCGCCGCGCCGGTGATCCTGGCGCTGGCACGCATCATCGAAGGCCTGAGCCTCGGCGGCGAGTACGGCGCCAGCGCCACATATCTCAGCGAAGTCGCCGACCCCAAGCACCGCGGGTTCTATTCGAGCTTTCAGTACGTCACGTTGATCGGCGGCCAGCTCACCGCGATCATCGTGCTGCTGCTCCTGCAAAAGGTCTTCCTTACGCCGGAGGAACTGAGGGCCTGGGGCTGGCGGATTCCGTTCGCGATCGGTGCCATGCTCGCGATCTTTGCCGCGGTGATGCGGCGCGGCTTGCATGAAACAGAGGCCTTCGAGGAAGCCAGGAAGGTGGTGAAGCCGACCGGCTCGATCACCAACCTGCTGAAATATCCGAAGGAGCTGCTGCTGGTGGTCGGCCTGACCGCGGGCGGCACTGCGGCGTTCTACACCTTCACCACCTACATGCAGACCTTCGTCAAGCTTTCGGTCGGGTTGACCGAGGACCAGACCACCTTCGTGATCTTCGGCACGCTGATCTTCGCGACCATCCTGCAACCGATCTATGGCGCGATCTCCGACAGGATCGGGCGCAAGCCGCTGCTGATCTTCTTCGGCGTCGCCGGCACGCTCGCGACCGTGCCGCTGCTGATGACGCTGAAGGAGACCAAGTCGCCGTTCATGGCGTTCATCCTGATCTGCTGCGCCTGGCTGTTCGTGGCCGGCTACACCTCGATCAATGCGGTGGTGAAGGCCGAGCTGTTCCCGACCAATGTCCGCGCGCTGGGCGTCGGCCTGCCCTATGCGATCACGGTCTCGATCTTCGGCGGCACCGCGCCGGCGATCGCGCTCTATTTCAAGAGCATCGGGCATGAAGAGTGGTTCTACTACTATCTCGCCGGCGTGATCTGCCTGTCGCTGATCATCTATTCTACCATGCGCGACACCAAGCATGCTTCCGCGATGCATCGCCACGAGTAAGCCATGGCCGACGACAACGAGCCTCTGTCCGACAGCAAGCTGACGCGCACCAAGGAGAAGTGGGCGCGCGAAGGCCGTTTCCTCACGGGCCGGATCACGCGTCCTGAAGACCAGCGGCTGCCGCCCGGCCAGCACCTTACCAAGGATTGGCCGGTACTGGATCTCGGAGTCATGCCTCCGGTTTCGCGTGAACGTTGGCGGCTCGACGTCTACGGCGCAATCGAGAACCCCGTGTTCTGGACGTTTGCGGAGTTCAGCGCGCAAAAGCAGGCGCAGTTCACCTCCGACATCCACTGCGTCACGACCTGGTCGCGCTACGACAATCAGTGGGAGGGGCTGGCAACACGCGAGCTGCTCGCCGCCTGCTGGCCGCGCGACGATGCGCGCTTCGTTGTGCTACATTCCCATGACGGCTACACCACCAACCTCGCGCTGGACGATTTTGCCGCCGAGGACGCACTGCTCGCCCATAGCTGGTCGGGTCAGCCGCTGTCGGACGAGCATGGCGGTCCGGTGCGGCTCGTCGTGCCGCATCTGTATTTCTGGAAGAGCGCCAAATGGCTCCAGGCCATCGAATTTTTGACCGAGGACGCCCCGGGCTTCTGGGAAGTCCGCGGCTACCATAACCGCGGCGATCCCTGGGTCGAACAACGCTACTCCGAGGACTAGCACCCACTTTTCTTGGATCGTGAGTCGTGATTCAAGATATGGATGATCCCCGAAGCAAGAGAAGTCCACCTTTCGAAGCAAGAGAAGTCCACCTTTCGCGGAAAGATCGCAAGGTGCTTGAGGCGTGTTGTCGCTCGCCGGTGACGTTGCAGCGCGATGTGAAGCGAGCGCGGATCGTTCTGTTGGCGGCGGATGGGCGCAGCACCCGCTCGATCGCCAAAGAAGTCGGAGTCCAGCCGCGGATTGTCAGCCTTTGGCGGCACCGCTATGCCGATCATGGCCTTGAAGGGCTGCAAGACAAGCCGCGGCCCGGCAAGCAGCCGATCTATACGAAGGTCACCGACAAGCGGATTCTGAAGCTGCTGGATAAGCCGGCCCCGCAAGGGTTTGCGCGCTGGACCGGCCCTCTGCTGGCCGAGGCGCTCGGCGATGTTGACGTCCAATATGTTTGGCGGTTCCTGCGCAGCCACAAGATTGACCTCGCGGCTCGCAAGTCTTGGTGCGAGAGCAACGACCCGAACTTTACGGCCAAAGCCGCCGATGTTGTCGGCCTCTACGTCGCCCCGCCCGCGAAGGCCATTGTGCTATGCGTGGACGAGAAGCCCTCGATCCAGGCCTTGGAGCGAGCGCAGGGTTACCTGAAGTTGCCCAATGGCCGCGCCTTGACCGGCCAAAGCCACGATTACAAGCGGCATGGCACGACAACGCTGTTTGCGGCGCTTGAAGTCGCCACCGGAAAGATCATTGCGACGCATTCAAAACGCCGTCGCCGCGTCGAGTTTCTCGACTTCATGAACAGTGTCGCCGCGGCCTTTCCGGGCCGAAAGCTTCACGTCATCCTCGACAACCTCAACACCCACAAGAAGAACGAGCCCTGGCTCAAGGCCCACCCCAACGTGCAATTTCACTTCACGCCGACAAGCGCGTCCTGGCTCAATCAGGTCGAGGTCTGGTTCTCGATCTTGCAGGGGCAGTCACTTAGCGGCACCTCCTTCACAAGCCTCAGCCAGCTTCAGGAACACATCGATGCCTACGTCAACGCCTACAACGACAAAGCCGAGCCCTTCGTCTGGACCAAGAAAAAGGTCCGTCAACGCCGTTTCAAAGGCCGCCGTATCACTCAGCTCTGATTCCGAGTACTAGAGTTCAGACTAAACACGGGGGAAGCCCATGCCGACGGAACGCTTTCAATTTACGGGCGAAGGCGGCCACCAGCTTTCGGCCGCGCTGGAATTGCCGGACGGCGAGCCCGCGGCCTACGCGCTGTTCGCGCATTGCTTCACCTGCGGCAAGGACACGCTGGCGGCCAAGCGCATCTCGGTCGCACTCGCCGCCAAGGGCATCGCTGTGCTGCGCTTCGACTTCACCGGGCTCGGCTCCAGCGAAGGCGATTTCGCCAATTCGACGTTCTCCTCCAATGTCTCCGATCTCGTGCGCGCGGCCGACCATCTGCGTGCGACGCGCAGGGCGCCGTCGATCCTGATCGGCCACAGCCTCGGCGGCGCCGCGATCGTGGCGGCAGCCGGAAAGATTCCAGAAGCCAAGGCGGTCGTGACCATCGCGGCGCCGTCCGATCCCGCCCACGTGACCGGCTTGTTCAGTGAGCACATCGACAATATCCGCGCACAAGGCGAAGTCGAGGTGTCGCTTGCGGGGCGCCCGTTCCGGATCGGGCGCGAATTCCTCGACGACATCGTCGAGCATGAACTGATGAAGGACGTCACCGGCCTGCACAAGGCACTACTGGTAATGCATTCGCCGGTCGACAACACCGTCGGCGTCGACAACGCGACCAAGATCTTCGTCTCGGCGAAGCACCCCAAGAGCTTCGTCTCGCTCGACCACGCCGATCATCTCCTGACCAAGCCAGCCGACGCGCTCTATGCGGCAGACGTGATCGCTGCCTGGGCGAGCCGATACGTCGACGCCGCGAAACCTGCGAAGACGATCGATCTCCCCGAGGCGCCGCGTCAGGTCGTGGTGCGGGAAACACGCAAGAGCAAGTTCAACCAGATCATCAGCGTCGGCCCGCATCGCCTCGTGGCGGACGAGCCGGTCGCCGCCGGCGGCGAGGATGCCGGACCTGGACCTTATGATTTCCTGCTCGCCGGCTTAGGTGCCTGCACCTCCATGACCATGCGTCTCTATGCCGACCGCAAGTCGCTGCCGCTCGACCGCGTCACCGTCACGTTGAAACACTCCAAGATCTACGCAAAAGACTGCGCAGAATGCGAGACGCGCGAGGGCATGCTCGATCAGATCGAGCGTGACATTACGATGGAAGGTGCGCTCGACTCCGAGCAGCGCAAGAAGCTGATGGAGATCGCCGACAAATGTCCGGTGCACCGGACGCTGACTTCGGATATCCGCATCGTGACGAAGGCCGTGAGCTAGCCCGACCGCTCTAGAAGCAGGACGCCATCGTCCGCACGGCCGCGCTGATCTCGTTCTCGCGCCACGCCGCAAAGCCGAGCAGCAGGCCGTGATCGCGCGGCTTTCCGAGGGACAGGCTCGACAAGGCCCGCGTTTCAACCCCCGCAGCGACCAACCGCTTCACCGCTGCCTGATCAGCCGTGCCGCGCTTGAGGCGCGCGACGAGCTGGATACCGCCCGAGGGCACCTCGACCGAGAGCACCTCGCCCAGATAGCGTTGCAGACTGTCGACGAGGTGATCGCGGCGCGCGTGATAGAGCCGGCGCATCCGACGAAGATGCGCGAGGAAATGGCCGTCAGTGATAAACTCCGCCAGCGCCTCCTGGACGTGACTGGCGGCGATGAGTCCGATGTGCCGCTGCGCGATCTCCAAGGTGCTGACCAGCGCCGGTGGCGCGACGAGATAGCCGAGCCGGATATCCGACGTCATCGCCTTCGAGAAGGTGCCGACATAGAACACGCGGCCATGGGCGTCGAGCCCCTGCAAGGCCGGCACCGGCCGGCTGTCGTAATGAAACTCGCCGTCGTAATCGTCCTCGACGATCCAGGTCTTGCCGGGCCGGCTCAGGTTGAGAAATTCGGTGCGGCGGGCCAGTGACATCAACCGTCCGGTCGGGTGCTGGTGCGATGGCGTCATGAAGATCAGCGTTGGGGCCGCCAGTCCCGGCACGCGCTGCATGCCTTGCTCGTCCAGGCCGACGCCGACCACGCGCGCGCCGGAGGCGCGGAGGGCAGCCGCCGCCCCAGGATAGCCGGGATCCTCGACCCAGACATCGTCGCCGGGCGTGATGACTGTGGCCGCAATCAAGGTCAGCGCGGCCTGCGCGCTCGGCAGGATCATGATCTGGTCTGCCGTGGCGCGGACGCCCCTATTGCTCGCGAGATATTGCGCCAGCGCCTCGCGCAGGCGTGGCCGGTTGACCGGCCCGAGTTCGCGCTTGCCCGCACGCACGGCACTGCGGCGCAGGCAGCGGGCCCAGGCCTCGTTTGGAAACTCCCTGAAATCACCATGGCCCGGACGCAAGGGACGCATCAGTGCCAGATAGGACATCGGCCAATCCGTCTGCTTGAGCTTCGTGGCCCAAGGGGAGAGCCGTGGCTTGCTACGCCGCAGGCGCGACGTGGCGGCGCCTGCTCCGTCCGTGCGCTCGCCACCGTCGGCCGTCACCACCGGGCGCCGTCCGTGCGACGTCGCGAGATATCCCTCAGCGGCGAGCTGCTCGAACGCGTAGGTGATGGTGTTGCGCGAGACGCCGAGATCGGTCGCAAGCTGTCGACTCGACGGCAGCGCGCGTCCCTTGTCGATGCGACCGCTGGCGATCAGGCCCTTGAGCTGGCTCGTCAGCTGAGCGACCAGCCCTTCGTCGCCCGATCGCCTCAGCTCGATCAATCCGGCGAGCATCGCTTTTGAAACTGGCACCTTATTCCTTCTCGATCTGGCACTTTTTCAGGTGCCAATCGAGATGCTATCCACCGGGCCGGACTGCTTCAAGGACCTTTCGATGAATTCCCCTTTGTCACCCCGCGCGGCCGTCGGCCTGTTTCTCATCGTCGTTTTGGCTTGGGGCGTGAACTGGTCGGTGACAAAACAGCTGGTGCAGTTCCTCCCGCCGCTATGGACCGCAGCGATCAGGAGCTGGATCGCGCTCGTCGGCCTCGCCGCAATCCTCGGGGTGAGCAACAATCTGGTGATCCCGGAGCGGCGCGACGTCCCGGTGATCCTGAGCGTTGCGCTGCTGCACATGACGTTGTTCTCGACGCTGGTCGCGGCGGGCCTGCGCTTCCTGCCCGCGAGCAAGGGTATCGTGCTGGGCTACACCACGCCGCTCTGGGTCGCGCTCGCCGCACCCTTGCTCGGAAAGGACACATTGACCGCACCAAAACTCGCCGGCGCGTTGCTGGGGCTGATCGGCCTCGCCGTGATCCTGAACCCGACATCGATCGACTGGACCAATGTCAACGTCCTGCTCGGCGCCGGCATGGTCATTCTGGCCGCGATCTGCTGGGCCGCGAACATTATCTATATTCGCGAGCATCGCTGGAACGCGTCCCCGCTTCAGCTCCTGATCTGGCAGGTTCTGGTGGCAACGGTGGTGCTGTCCGTGATGGCAATGATCGTCGACGGTCTGCCGCACGTAGAATGGTCGTGGAGGCTCGCGCTGCTATTCCTCTATTCGGGTCTGATCGGAACGGCGCTCGCCTACTGGGCCATGTCGATGGTCAACAAGAGCATCTCGGCCCTGACGACATCGCTCGGCACCACCGGGACCCCGATCGTCGGCATCGCCAGCGCCGCGATCCTGCTGGGTGAGCCCATCGACATAAGTTTGGCTATCGCGGCTGCACTGATCGTCGCCGGCATCGGCGTCGCCACACTCGTGGACCGTCCGTTGCGCGCTCAGGCCGCGGCCAGAGGCTGAACGCGCAGCACGCCGCGCAGACCTGCTGTCGTGCCGAGCAGGATGCCGGCGATCGCAATGATCGAGCCCAGCGCGAGCGTCGACAGACCGGTGAGCCCCTGCCCAACCGAGCAACCGAACGCCATCACGCCGCCGATGCCCATCAGCGCGGCCCCACCCGCCGAGCGCAGCATGTGGCGGGGCGAGGAATAGCCCTCCAGATGGAAACGGCCCGTTGCGATTGCTGCGACTAGACTTCCAACGAAGACGCCGGCAACCGTCGCGATGCCAAAGTTGAGCGTCAGACCGGTCGAGAGCATGGCGTATTGCAGCGCATCGGCGATCGGCGCGATAAAGGTGAGCGAGGTCACCGGGACCGGGTTGAAATCGTCGGCGCCGAAATAGCCGGTGACGAACCAGCCGCCGGCGACGAGGAGACCAACGAGAACGCCGGCTGCGATCTGGCCCGGCGAGCGGCGGAATGCAGGATGCGCGAACGCAAACTGGATCAGCGCAACGACGATCGCGGCGGCAGCCAGCGCGCGCGAGAAAGCTTCGCCGGGACCGAGTGCTGCCAGCAGCGACGGCAGCGAATTCGCGCTGACGGTGGTTTGCGAGACTTGAACCAGCGCAATGCGGGCGGGCGCGATCAGACCTTTGAGCGTCATCTGCGCGGCAATGGCGAGCACGATCACGACGACGAAGGAGCGGAGATTGCCGCGGCCGAGCAGTACCAGCGCGCGAGAGCCGCAGCCGTTCGACAGCACCATGCCGTAGCCGAACAGCAGGCCGCCGAAGAACAGCACTGGCGCCGAGAAGGTAGGTTGCAGGTAAATCGACTTACCGAGATCGACCGTGCCGCTGCCGGCGAGGAACTGGCTCGCCGCAATCGCGACGGCGATCGCCAGCGCATAGGTCCGCACCAGCCGGCCGTCCCCCTCGGCGAGAAAGCCGCGCATGCTGCTCATCAGGCAGAAGCCGCTGAGCAGGCCGACGGCGCCGTAGACGAGCCCGATCGCGAGGCCGGCGAGGATGACGAGCTGAGCGGACGACTCCATGATTACGGCTTCAGGATCACGCGATCGCGCGACGAACCGGCGACCGCAACATATGCCTCCTTGGCGCGCTCCAGCGGATAGATCGCATTCGTCTTGATCGGAAAAGGCTTCAGATACCGGCTCGCAAAGCCGGGCCCGAGCTCGCGCAGCACCGCGCCCGTCGCCGCCGACGGCAGGCCGAGCGTGTCGATGCCGACGTAAGTGTGCTGCCCCCGATAGAATTCGAGGATGTTGAACTGCACGATGCGGTCGATCGCGGCGATCAGGATTTGGCGGCCGCGTAAGCCCAGCGACTTGTGCGCGGCCTGGAAATAGGGGTCGCCAACGGTGTTGAAGACGATGTCGGCCCCTTTGCCGCCGGTCACTTCGCACACGCGCGTGGCGACATCGGTGGCGGACGCGTCGATCACCTCGATGGGCGCATTGCTGTGGCCTTCATAGGTTTCCGCCTTGCGGACCACGCCGATGACACGCGCGCCCTGCCAGGTCGCGATCTGCACCGCCGCCTGGCCGACCTTGCCGTTGACGCCCATCACCAGCACGGTCTCAGCCCGCCTCGGCAGGCCCGCGCGCCGGAAACCTTCCATGGCGGTGACGAAGGGAACGCCGATGCCGGCGGCCTCCTCCCAGGAGACGCTCTTCGGCTTCTCCACCACCGCATCGGCCTCGACCACGAGATGGGTGGCGTGCGTGCCGTCGCGGCGAATGCCGAGATCGCCCGAGGAGCCGAACACTTCGCGGCCGACCATGCCGGCCGGCCCGTCGATCACCACGCCGGCGTAGTCGCGGCCCGGCGTGCGGGGGAATACGGCATAAGGCATCAGGCCGGTCGCCGCCTTGACGTCGGACGGATTGACGGCCGCGGCCTTCACCTCGATCAGAACGTCGTTGACGCCGCGGGCGAGCGCATGACGCTCGACGACCGGCGCGAGCGCGGTCGCGTTCTCGGCCTTGGCATTGAAGCGCACGCAACGCGCCTCGACGGTCTTGGTATCGGCTACAGACATCGAATGGCCCACGATTTCTCGTCGGCCTTGTCCCCCTTACGGGAAGTCAAGTCAATCCTTCGGCCGCTTGTCGTAGAGCCGCCTGGCCTTGCCGAGCGAGCGCTCCAGCGTGGCCGGCGCAACCGCCTGCACCCTGGCGGTGATGCCGATGGTGTTCTTGATATGCGTGCTGACACGGTCCGCATGGTCGATGAGCCCCCGGCCGTCCCAGCTCTCGGGCCGCGCCTCCGCGATGATGGTCAATTCATCCATGCGGCCTTCACGCGTCAGTTCGAGGATGAAGTGGCCGCCGCACCAGTCTGTCGCGAGCAGCACCTCCTCGATTTGGGTCGGGAACAGGTTGACGCCGCGCAGGATGATCATGTCGTCCGAGCGCCCCGTCACCTTCTCCATGCGCCGCATGCCCGGCCGTGCCGTGCCCGGCAACAGCCGCGTCAGGTCGCGGGTGCGATAGCGGATCACCGGGAAGGCTTCCTTGGTAAGCGAGGTGAAGACCAGCTCGCCCTTCTCGCCGTCGGGCAGCACCGCGCCGGTCTCGGGGTCGATCACTTCCGGGTAAAAATGATCCTCCCAGATGTGCAGACCGTCCTTGGTCTCAATACACTCCTGCGCGACGCCCGGGCCGATCACTTCGGAGAGGCCATAGATGTCAGTCGCGTCCATGTCGAAGGCGTCCTCGATCTCGGCGCGCATGGCGTTGGTCCAGGGCTCGGCGCCAAATATGCCGACCTTGAGCGAGCATTGGCGCGGATCGAGCTTCTGGCGCTTGAACTCGTCGAGGATCGCCAGCATGTAGCTCGGCGTCACCGTGATGATGTCGGGACGAAAATCGTTGATGAGCTGAACCTGCCGCTCGGTCATGCCGCCCGAGATCGGCACCACCGTGCAGCCGAGCCTTTCCGCGCCGTAGTGCACGCCCAGCCCGCCGGTGAACAGGCCATAACCATAGGCATTGTGGATGATCATGCCGGTGCGGCCGCCGGCGGCACGGATCGAGCGCGCCATCACCTCCGACCAGGTGTCAATGTCGGCCTGCGTGTAGCCGACGACGATCGGCTTGCCCGTCGTGCCGGAGGAGGCATGCACGCGCACCAGCTTTTCACGGGGCACGGCGAACATGTTGAAAGGATAGTTGTCGCGCAGATCCGTCTTCACCGTGAAGGGAAATCTTGCGAGATCGGACAGCTCGCGAAAGCCGGACGGGTGCACGCCGGCCTGGTCGAAAGCTTTGCGATAATGCGCGACGTTGTCGTAGGCATGCTTCAGCGACCAGGCAAGGCGCTGGGTCTGGAGCGCCATGATCTCATCGCGCGACGCGCGCTCATGCGCATCCATCTCGGCACGATAGGCGGTGCCACCTTCCTTGCGCTTTGTTAGAACCATCCTCGTTTCCCCGCATCATCGGTTTGTTCTTTTTTATTGATCCTGCGTCGGCAGCCACGTGCCGGGAATGACACGCGAATGCCCACGGAATTCGGCTATGACCGTGTCGTCGGCGGTGACGCGCACGTCGTAGATGCCGGAGCGGCCGCTGCGCGTTACCTCGCGCGCTTTTGCTATGAGGCGATCGCCGAGCTTGCCCGGCTTGATAAAGGTGATCTGCCCCTGCGCTGCGACCACGCGCTCATTGTGCGAATTGCAGGCGAAAGCGAAGGCGGAATCGGCCAGCGTGAAGATGAAGCCGCCGTGGGCGATGCGCTGGCCGTTGACCATGTCGGACCGCACATTCATCGCCAGCGTCGCAAAGCCCGGGCCGATCTCGACGATCTCCATGCCGAGGCCTTTCGAGGCGCCATCCTCGGCCCACATCGCATCGGCGCAGGCGCGGGCAACATCCTGAGGCGACAAGGCGGCTTTGACGTTCACGCGCTTCTCCCGGCCGAATGTTTGCACATGATGTTCTGCTGGTTGTTTCAAGCTGTCAAACGTGGTCGTAGTCCACCACCACCCGCTCTGACGACGGCTTGGCCTGGCAGGTCAGCACAAATCCGGCCTTCAGCTCCCAGGGCTCCAGCGAGTAGTTGATATCCATCGGCGCTTCGCCCTCGACCAGCTTTGCGCGGCAGGTCGAGCACATGCCGCCCTTGCAGGCGAAGGGCAGATCGACCCCGGCGCGCAGCGCAGCATCGAGGATCGCCTCGTCCTCGGCGACGGGAACGTCGCGGCGCTTGCCGTCGATGATCAGGGACGCGATCGCTTTCGGGGGCTCATCTGGAGCAACGATCTTCTTCGGCCGCGGCTTGCCGCCGAACTCGGAAACGAAACGTTCCACGTGAATGCGATCTTCGCCGATGCCGATCTCGCGGCAGGTCGCCTCGATCTCCTCGCTCATGCCAAGGGGACCACAGATGAAGACATGATCGACGCTTGCGGCCGGCACCAGTGACCGCAGCAGCACCCTCACCTTGTCGCCGTCGAGCCGGCCATGCAGGATCGGGATGTCCTGCTCCTCGCCCGAGATGACGTGGAAGATCGCGAGGCGATCGATGAAGCGATCCTTCAGCTCCTCGAGCGCCTCGATGAACATGATATTGTCCGTCGCGCGGTTGCCATAGAACAGGAAGAACCGGCTCTCCGGCTCGCGCGCCAGCACGCCCTTCACGATCGACAGGATCGGCGTGATGCCGGAGCCCGCGGCGAAGCCGACATGGATACGCGCGGTATGGGCTGCCGGGACCACGCCAAAGCGACCCGTCGGCGTCATCACGTCGAGCTCGTCACCGCATTTCAGTTCGTCGGCTGCCCAACTCGAAAACGCGCCGCCGTCGACCTTCTTCACGGCGATGCGGAGTTCGTCATCGTCCGGCCCGGAGCAGATGGAATAGGAGCGTCGCACCTCCTCGCCGTCGAGCGTGGTGCGAAGCGTGAGGTATTGGCCTGGCGTAAAGCGATAGTCGTTGGCGAGATCGCATGGGATGGCGAACGTCATCGACACCGCGTCGGAGGCCTCGCGGCGGAGACCGTTGACGGCCAGGCGATGGAAGCGCGGTGCGGCTGCGGACATGGTCAATGACACTTGAAATAGTCAAAAGGTTCGCGGCAGGCCTTGCAGCGCCAGAGCGCCTTGCAGGAGGTCGAGCCGAATTCGGACAGCAGCTCGGTATTGTTCGAGCCGCATTGCGGGCAGGCAACCGCCTGTTCGCCGAACAGCGCACGCCGCGAGCTTGAGGCATGCGGCGGCGCGATGCCGTAGGCGTGCAGCTTGCGGCGTCCCTCCTCGCTCATCCAGTCGGTGGTCCAGGCCGGCGACAGCACGGTGTGCACTTTCGGCTGGCGGAAGCCGGCGCGCTCCAGCGCCAGCTCGATTTCGAGCGCAATCATATTCATAGCCGGGCAGCCCGAATAGGTCGGCGTGATCGCGACCTCGATCTGATCGCCGTCGAGAATGACGTCGCGCAGCACGCCGAGGTCGGCGATGGTCAACACCGGAATTTCCGGATCGACCACGCTCGATGCAGCGTCCCAGGCGCGCTGGCGCAGCTCGGTGTCGCCGTCGAGCACGGTCACCATGTCAGCCCCGGGAAGGTACGCTGCATCGATTGCAGCTCGCTGAGGAGATGACCGAGATGCTCGCTGTGGCGGCCGGTCCGGCCGCCCTGCTGCATCCAATTGTTCTGCGGCAGCGTGAGCGTGGCCTCACCGGTGACGCCCGAGACGGTCTTCAGCCAGCGACCGCGCAGGACATCAGGGTCGATCGCGATCCCGGCGTGGATCAGGCCGCACTCGCCGGCATCGACCACGAACATCTCACCGGTGAAGGCCCAGAGATGATCGATCGCGGCTTGTGCGCGGACGTGGCTCTCTTCCGTGCCGTCGCCGAGCCGGATGATCCATTCCGAGGCGTGGCGCAGGTGATAGGCGCTCTCCTTCTCCGACTTGGCGGCAATGGCGGAAAGTGTCGTATCGCGCGAAGACATCATCGCGCGCCAGTAGAGATCGGCGAAGGCGGAATAGAAGAACTGCCGCACTAAAGTCTGGGCAAAGTCGCCGTTCGGCTGCTCGACCAGCAGCAGGTTGCGGTACTGCCTGACATCGCGGAGGTAGGCCAACCTGTCCTCATCATTGTCCTTACCCTCGACCTTGGCCGCGTAAGTGTAGAGCTCGCGCGCCTGGCCGATGAGATCGAGCGCGATGTTGGAGAGCGCCATGTCCTCTTCCAGCATCGGAGCGTGTCCGCACCACTCCGACAGCCGATGGCCGAGGATCAGCGCGTCGTCGGCGCGCCGCAGCGCGTAGAGCGCCAGCGGTGTCTCAGCAACCTGGACGTTGGCAATCGGCATCACATATGCCCCACTTCTTCGGGCACTTCATAGAACGTCGGGTGCCGGTAGATTTTCGACTCCGCCGGTTCGAACATCATGCCCTTCTCGGCGGGGTCGCTTGCGGTGATCGCGGTCGACGGCACCACCCAGATCGAGAGGCCCTCGCCGCGGCGGGTGTAGATGTCGCGGGCGGCTTGGAGCGCCATTGTCGCGTCGCTCGCATGCAGCGAGCCGACATGCTTGTGCGCGAGCCCGTTGCGGCTGCGAATGAAGACTTCCCAGAGTGGCGTGTTCGGCGTGGCCATCGTGATCTTCCTACTCCGCAGCTTGCGCGGTCTGACGATGCTGACGCTTCGCGGCATAAGCGGCTGCTGCCTCGCGCACCCAGGCGCCGTCCTCATGCGCCTTGCGCCGCGCGGCGAGGCGGTCGCGGTTGCAGGGGCCGTTACCGGCGAGCACCTGCTTGAACTCGGTCCAATCGATCTCGCTGTAGCGCCAGTGCCCGTCGGCATCCTGAATCATGCCGGGATCGGGAATAACGAGGCCGAGATATTGCGCCTGCGGCACGGTCGCATCGACGAATTTCTGGCGCAGCTCGTCATTGGAGAAGCGCTTGATCTTCCACTTCGTCGAGGTGTCGCTGTGCTGGCTCGTGGCATCAGGCGGGCCGAACATCATCAAGACCGGCCACCACCAGCGGTTCAGCGCATCTTGCGCCATTACCTTCTGCTCGTCGGAGCCGCGGCAAAGCGTCAGCATGATCTCGTAGCCCTGACGCTGGTGGAACGACTCCTCCTTGCAGACGCGGATCATCGCGCGCGCATAGGGGCCGTAGGAGCAACGGCACAGCGGGATCTGGTTCATGATCGCGGCGCCGTCGACCAGCCAGCCGATGGTGCCGATGTCCGCCCAGGTCAGCGTCGGATAGTTGAAGATCGAGGAGTACTTTGCCTTGCCGGCGAGCATGGCATCGACCAGCTCCTCGCGCGAGGTGCCGAGCGTTTCGGCGGCGGCGTAGAGATAAAGCCCGTGGCCGCACTCGTCCTGCACTTTCGCAAGCAGCGCGGCCTTGCGGCGCAACGACGGCGCGCGCGTAATCCAGTTGCCTTCGGGCAGCATGCCGACGATTTCGGAGTGAGCGTGCTGGGAGATCTGGCGCGTGAGCGTCTTGCGATAGGCCGCCGGCATCCAGTCGTTCGGCTCGATGCGCTCCTCGGCATCGATGCGCGCCTGGAACTGCGCAGCCCGCGCCGCATCCTCGACGTTGCGGTCGTCGGCCTCGGCCGTGTTGAGCGCCTGGGTATACATGCGCATCCTCCCGATTTATTGGGAGACAATATATAACAAAAACTAGTTCATGCAAGATATTTCTGTAACATAATGATCAAGCCTCGAACCTGCGCTCCAGAAGCTTCCGCGCCGGCGGCAACGGTCCCTTCTCGTTGGTTCCATGGCCATCAAGCCATTGCTCTGACGGCACAAGCAGCGCGCGATAAATCTCGCCGCAGAGCTCGCGGGCAGCCCGGCCCGGCCAGTCCGCCGGCAGCAGGCTGTCCGGCAGCAGCGGATCGCGCAGCACGACGCGGCGGTAGTAGTGGATCAGGAGAATACGCGCAGTGAAGGCGTCGGCCTCGGACAAATCCGCGCCCCGCCCGATCGCGGCGCGCAGCGGCTCGAACGTCTTCATGAACTTCAGATAAGCATCCGCTGTGCGGTCCAGCGGCCAGCTCGCGCTGAGCAGCCGGCGCCCGCTGTCATCCTCCGCGGAGACTTCGAGGCGAATGGCGCCCGCAGCCTCGTCCGGCGCGGGGACGCCGGAGGGCGCGACCCACACACCCGGCAGCGGACTGCCGAAGCCGGCGTTGCGCAGCGCCTCGCGCGAGGCGTCGCGGTCCTCGCCATTGCCGATCAGCAGGAGCTCGAAGCGGCCGGTCCAGTCCGACGGCGGAGGATCGTAGATGTGGCGCGTGGCGGCTTCAAACGTCTGGCGACCCTTTTCGGCGAGACGATAAAAACTATTGCGGCCGACTTTTTCGCGCGTCAGCCAGCGGTCTGCCGCAAGGCGCGACATCGCCGTACGCACCACGCCGCTGTCGATGTCGAGACCTTCGAAGAATTTCAGCAGGGTGCCGAGCCATACCGAGCCGCCACGCGGCACGATCGCATCGCCGAACACGGTGATGACGATGGAGCCGGTGCGCGACGGCTCGCGCTTGAGCTGGTCGATGATGCGGGAGAGCGGATGCGCCATGTGCGAGGCATAGCGCGTTTGGTGTCGGCGGGACAATGGAGGCGAGAGACGCGCCGAGGATCTCTATTCTCCCTCTCCCCGTTCTTACGGGGAGAGGGTTGGGGTGAGGGCTGCTTCCGCAAAAACCGCGTGAGTTGGACTCGCGGAGACTCCCCCTCACCCGGAATTTGCTATCGCAAATTCCGGCCTCTCCCGCAGGCGGGGAGAGGCGAAAAACTAGCGATGCGGATCGGGATACACCAGGCTGCGCCAGCCGCTGCGGTCGAAGGGCCGCCACTGGCCTTCCTTCTGCGCGAGCCTGTCGGCCACCGCATAGACCGCGGCGGGGTGATGGCCCATGCCGCAATGGCTGCTCTCGACCTCGATGCTCTCGGTCTGCGTGCCGGATTTCTCCATGCAGCCCTGCCAGGCACAGACGCCGTCAGTGCGGCTGAAGATGGCCGTCGTCGGGACAGGCGGCGGCAGGGCGAGTTCGCCACCGAAGCGCGGATCGACCTCGTCGGAACGTAGTCCGCTCGCCCATTCGTAGACGCGCCAGGCATTGGTCGACTTGGGATCGCCCGCAAAGGGGCTGCCGAGTGTGATTACCTGCCGCACGCGCTCCGGCATCATCTTGGCGAGCTGGCGCGCATAGAGGCCGCCGAGGCTCCAGCCGACCAGGCTGATCTTGCGGCCATGGGTGTCGTTGAGCTCGTGAATCAGATCAACCATCGCATCCTGCACGCCCGGACGCAGGCCGTAGTTGCGGCCCTGGCGCCAGCCGGCCACCGCATAGCCCTTGCTCGTCAGGAACGAACGCAGCGGACGCGTGGACACATCGGACGCCACCAGTCCCGGCAGCACCAGGACCGGATGGCCGTCGCCACGCGGCGCAAGGCTGAGCAGCGGCAGCGCGCCGAGGAATGCGCCGAGTTCGTGGATCGCGCGCCCCTCCAGAAACATCAGGGTGCGGGACGGTGGACGCAGCGTCTGGGCAGAAGCGGTCATCAATTGTCCTCTGAAAAGGCTCCGGCCGCGATGCCGGCAAATGGGCATGAATTCCAATACGCCGGCGTCTCGAACGTTCCGCAACGCAACATGAATCAGCTAGGCGGCCGGTTCCCGACATTCAAGCGGGAGAGATGCGGCCCGACAACAGGCCTGCGCGTTAATCCTAACGGGCGTGATGGAAAAGTCACAGCAATCGAAGCAGGAATTCTACGGAGTAAAGGGCGAGCCCGGCGAGCCCGCCGATCAGCGAACCATTGAAGCGGATGTATTGCAGGTCGCGCCCGATGTTGATTTCGATCAGCGAAATCAACTGCGTCATATTCCACGACTTGACCTGGTCGGAGATGAAGGTCGAGACGCCGCTCTTCTGGTCGGCGACGATGCTGCGCAACACCGTCACCAGGCCCTTGTTGATCTCGCCGCGCAGCTCGGCATCGCCCGCGAGCGCTTCACCGGCGGCGACGAACATACCGGCGAGATGATGCTGCAACACTTGCGTCTCGCCCGATGCGCTGCGTTCGATGAAGGAACGCGTATTGGTCCACACGGTGCGGGCGAGATCGGCGAGCTCGGGCCGCGCCAGGAGATCGCGCTTCAAGCCGTCGATGCGGCCGATATAGGCTTGGTCGGTGCCGAGCCGGTCGACGAAGCTCAGCACCATGCGGTCGAACTCACCGCGAAACGGATGCTTGGGATCGGCGCGCACTTCGTCGAAGAAGGCGGTGGCGGACGCCACGAGCTTGTTCACCAGAAACTTGTCGGCACGATAGAGCCTGAGCAGGGTCGGCAATTCCGCGCGCACCTTCTCGCGGATCATCGCCATCGTCTCCTTCTGATACAACGTATCGTGCATCACACGCAGGAGATCGTCGAACAGGATCTGGTGCCGTCCCTCCGCGACGAAGCCGCGCAGCGTACCGGCGGCGAGCGGCGCGAGGTCGATCGCCTGGAGCTGCGAGGACACGCGGCGAATGATGAAGGTCATCAGGCCGGAGCTTTCCGTCGCCGAGAACGCCTCCGGCAGCAGGCGGAGCGCGAAGCGCGCGAGATCGTCGCTGCGCTTGCGGTCGCGCAGCCAGTCGGCGACGAAGGAGCCGAAATCGATCTCCATCAGCTTGGCTTCGACCGGACCGGCTTCAAGGAAATGCACCTGGATGAATTCGCCGAGCTTATCGGCGATGCGGGCCTGGTTGCTCTGGATGATCGCCGTGTGCGGGATCGGCAGGCCAAGCGGCCGCTTGAACAGCGCGACCACCGCATACCAGTCGGCGAGCCCGCCAATGGTCGCGGCTTCTGCGAAGGCCGCGATGAAGCCGAACACGGGATGCACGGGCAAGAGCCACTTCGCGAACACGAACAGCGCGAGCGTCGAGGCCAGCACCAGCGCCGCCAGCGCCTTGACGCGGCGCAGCTCGGCGGCACGTTCGGCGTCGGCGGGGGTGTCGAAGGAGAAGGTGCCGGGTGGGGTCATGACTGCATCACAGTACCCGTCATTGCGAGCGAAGCGAAGCAATCCAGAATCTTTCCGCGGAAATGTGTGTGTCAAGGATGAGCAGTCACCTTTTTGTTCGACTGCAGCCACCTCTTCGTCCCGACCGCGGGTTCTGCAGGATGGCGCGCGCAGATCAAGTCAAGGCCGGCCTGTTAGGGCCGCCGCGAAGCGGCTTGGCCTTGAGTTGAGCGAGCACGCCATCATGCTTGGTGCGTTGGGCCGATAGGAGCTCCTCGCGTTGGCGGTTCTGTCAGGGCATCTGCCATCCTCGCATTTGCGATCCAAGGGTCGAGCCGGTTCGACGATCTGGGTTGCTTGCCAGATCAAACTCACATTCGGTCGTCGCACAAGGCGACTGCACCACGATTCCGCTTGCGGCGGGCAGGCTCGAGAGGACGAGGCCATTCTTCGTTGCGGCGTTTGAAGCCATGCAATCCATCGGTTCGTCCACCCGGATCTTCCGAGACTGATCGGGCCTCGGCAGATGGGTTATGGTTCTTTCGTTGCGCGCGGGCGGCGAAGCACGCCGCTTGGTGCGGTCCGGATCAGGCGGCGGGCTTCATCACGGCCCCCTCGATGGTCTCGCCCGCGGTGACATACTTCCACAAGGTCACGAGAAGCTTGCGCGCCAGCGCCACGATCGCGCGCTTGCGGCCTTGCGGGCTTCGCTCCTTGAACCAGCGCGTCAGGGCCGACTGCGGCTGGTGACGTATCCACAGCCAGGCGAGCTGGATCATTGTGGTCCGCAGCCTGGGATTGCCGGCCTTCGACACGCCCTGCTCGTGCCGGATGCCTCCGCTTTGCCACGGCGTCGCCGCAAGCCCCGCATAGGCGGCGACCTGGCGGCGGTTGGAGAACTGCCGGTAGAACGCCTCCGACCAGAGCACGGCCGCAAAGTTGGCGCCGAGCCCTTTCAAGGCCAGCAGCATCGCCACCGGATCCGGCGCGACCTTGTCTGCAGCGTTCTTGTCTGCAGGCTTCCGGGCTGCGGCCAGCAGAGCATCTCGCGCGGCCTCGACCGCCTTGATCTGTTCCAGAAGCAGTTCGACCCGATCGAGCTCGCGGCCGATCTGCGCCTTCAAATGCGAAGGCAGCTCCCGCCCGTCGCCCGTGCGCAAGGCCTCAAGCCGCGCCCGCCGATTGCGCCGCAGCGGCACGTAGTCGGATATCCCCTGCGCGAACAGAAGACCCTTGATCCGGTTCACATGCGTGATGCGCTCGGCGATCAGCGTCGCTCGTTCGCGACACAGCCTGCGCCGGTCCTCCTCTTCAGGCGAGGGCGCAACCACCATCGCACAGACCCGCGGCTCGCCGCGCTTGTAGGCCAGAAGCGCCCGCAACAGCGCCTCGCCATCGAGCCTGTCAGTCTTGGCCCGCCGCCGCCGTCGCGACGTCGCAATCGAGGCGGGATCGACCACGTGGCTCTCAATGCCGTTCTGTTGCAGAACACGGTGCAGCCAGAACCCGTCCAGCCCAGCTTCCTGGATCGTGATGATCGGATAGCTCTCGCGGGTCCTGGCCTCCGCCTTGCGCCTGAGTTCCGCAAACAGCTTCATCAGCTCAGCCGTATCGCCGGCCGTGACGCTGTGCCTGGACATCTTCTCGCCCGTACCAGGCGAAAGTGACGTAATCACCCACGTCGAACGGCTCAGTTCCAAAGACACAAAAATTGCGCCAAACTGCGTCCGGATAGCGGTCGGTCCGTCGGAAGGATGATCGAGCAACATCGTCGTCTCCAGGTTGAGGGGGTCAGCAACCTCAGTCTGGCCTCAGACCTGGTCGCTATCCACTCCCCATGGAATCTTCGCTTCGCTCCTCGCACAATGACGGCCGCGCAAAAAACAAGGCCCGCCGAAGCGGGCCTCAAAATTCAGTTTCTCGAAGGCGCCCGATCAGGCGGTCTTGTTGTAGGCCTTGGCGAAGTTGTCCTGAGCGGTCTTCGCACCGTCAGCGGCGAGCTTGCCGAGATAGTCGGTGGTCGCCTTGGCGCGCGAGACGAACACTTCGCCGCGCGAGCGGAGCAGGCTCGACTGGATCTCGAGGGCTTCGCTGAACGACTTGGCGGAAGCGAGCTTGTCGATGCCCGAGAAGAACGCATCGGCGTCCTGGTAGATCGCCTGCTGGATGTTGCGGCTGATCTTGCCGGCCTCGGTGACGGACTCGGTCACAGCATTCTCGATGGCCGCGGTCACGCGCTCGGAGCCGGCGAAAACCTCGGCAGCACGGTCCTTGGCGGTGTTGGCAGACTTCTTGACGAACTCGCGGGCGGCCTCGGGAACTTCCAGGTTCTGGATGTTCTTGAACGCGTCCTTGAAGCCCTCGAAAGCAGTGTTGGTTTCAGTGGTCATGGGGTCTCTCCATCCTCATTGTTTTGAGCTATGGGCTCACCCCGTCCTCGTTGGCCCGGGGCACGGCTTATATGGCATAGTTAATTGTGCGGTGCAATATCCATGTTGCGATGCGATATCACGAAAGCGTGAACAGCTTTAACAGGAAGCATGATGCTGCCTTTGTGGTCAGTCCGGTTCCCACGCCGCAGACGGCCGCTCCTTAGTGCTGGACGGCGCCTGGCAGCCCGTAGGCCTCCATCTGGGCCTGGACCTGCGCGACGTTGTGGCCGAGCACGACGATGTCATGGGTTTTGCCGTCGACGTCCCGGACATGGTCCCGCAGCAGCGCTTCGGCCTTGAAGCCGAGGCTTTCGAACAGGGCGATGGCTGCCTGCTGGTCGACCGTCATCTGGACCGAGAGCTTTTCGAGGCCGGCGCCGAGCGCGAGCGCAAAGGTCTCCTGCGACAGTGCCTTCCCCACCCCTTTCCCGCGGACCTCGGACGCGACCACCATGCGGATCTCACCGACATGGGGCGACCAGGAATGCGGGTCGCGCACCAGCGTGCCGCAGCCGACGACCTTGCCGTCCCTCACCGCGAGCAGGCTCGTGATCGCGCCGCGTTCGATCTCCTTGACCCAGGCCGAGAGCACTTTTGGCTCGCTGATGTTGCGCGGCAGGAACAACAGATCATGAGACGGCAGGCCCTTGCCGAAGGCGAGCACCGCGGCCTCGTCCGCCGGCGACATCAGGCGTATCTCGATATCGCCCGCGTCGATCTTGACGTGACGCGGGTAGGAACGCTGCTCAGTCATGTCGATCTCTTTCCCAGCCAGGAGTCCAGTTTCGGCCACAGCCGCTTGACCGCGTTGGCGCCGGCGACCAGCGAGACGTGACCGCCCTTCAGCATCACCTCTTCCTTGTCCTCCGACCCGATCTTCGCGATCAGGTGTTTTGCCGCGTCATAAGGCACGATGTGATCGTGCTCGGCCACCGCGTGCAGGAACGGCACCTTGATGTTCTCGAGCTTCGCCGCACGGCCGCCGACCGACATGGTGTCGTTGAACAGCTTGTTGTCCCACATCAGGTCCTTGGTGATGGTGCGGAAATATTCGCCCGCGAGCGGCAACGTGTCGGTCGCCCAGCGATCGAACATCCGGTAGGATTTTACGAACTCGTCGTTCCAGATGTTTTCCCAGAGCTGGATCTGGCTCACAGTGCGCGAGGCCGGGCGCAGCATCTCGAACGAGGACAAAATCATCTCCGGCGGTACGTTGCCGACACTGTCGACGAGCCGGTCGACGTCGAAATAGCGGCGATCGGAGAAATTCGAGAACAGCTTCATCTCGCGGAAATCGATCGGCGTGGTGAAGCAGATCAAATTCTTCATCGGCCCGTCCTGGAAGATCGAGCCGTAGAGCAGCGACAGCACCCCACCGAAGCAATAGCCGATAACGGAGACGTCCTGCTCGCCGGAATCCTGCTGCACGCGACGGACGCAATCCGGGATGAAGTCGAGGACATAGTCCTCCATCCGCAGGCTCTTCTCCTCCGGCCGCGGCGCCGCCCAATCCAGCATGTAGACGTCGTAGCCGCGCTTGAGCAGAAACTCGATGAAGCTCTGGCCGGGCACGAGATCGAGGATGTAGCCGCGGTTGGTGGTCGCCATCACGATCAGCACCGGCACGCGGTAGATCTCATCGGACATCGGCCGATAGTGGTAGAGGTTCATCGTGCCGCGCGCATGCAGCACATCCTTCGGCGTCGATCCGAGCGAGGGACCGGAGGTCGAGAAATATTCGACACCCTTGATGCTGCGCTGGATTGCGCGCTGCACCTCGGACTGGATACGTTCCGGGATCGATGCGAAATCTAGTCCGGTAGGTGCATTCACGTCTGCTCTCCGCCCTCAGACGGCGGGCGCTTGGTGCGCGGCGGCCGCAATGCGGTATCGGAGCCCTGAGACACGCCGGAACTTGCCGCCATCTGGCTCAGCATCGACTTGATCTCACCGATCTGCCCCTCGATGGCTTGCAGCCGCTCGGCAAGGCCGGTGACCTGCTCGCGGCTCGGCAGGTTCATCGAGACCAGATATTTCTCCATCAGCTCGCCGAGCTGCTTCTGAGCACCTGCAGCAACGCCGCCGGCCCGGTTCATCGCTTGCGAAAACTCGGGTGACGACATGGCTTGATTGGCAAAGGAGTTGAACCCCTTCTCCATCTCGCCAACCATCTTCTGCCACATGGCAACAGGGTCGTTGATCTCATTGGTCATTGCGTCCTCCACCTCGCGAGGGCTTTTGGCGCCCTTCTTTTTCCGCCATACCACACCGTTGTCGCGGGCCGGTCAACCTGCGAGACGCGGCCCCGGCGTCGCGCGGAAGGCTTCTTTGCCGCGGCAAACCATGCAATAGAACGGACGTCGTGCAACCCATCTCCGAGGAGCGGTCCGTGAACGCCTCCGTCCATCAGCCGCCCCAGATCGTCCGCGCCAACGGCATCGACGTCTGCTACGAGATTTTCGGCAACAACAATGCCGAACCGCTGCTGCTGATCATGGGGCTCGGGGCGCAGATGATCCACTGGGACGACGGATTCTGCGAGCAACTCGCCGCGCGCGGGTTTCGCGTGATCCGGTTCGACAATCGCGACATCGGCAAGTCGAGCCATCTGACCGGTGGAAAGCGCCTGACGCCGCTTGAACTGCTGAAGCTTCGCCTCCTCAGGATTCCCGTTGCCGCAACCTACAAGTTGATCGACATGGCCAAGGATACGGTTGGCCTGATGGACGTGCTCGGCGTCAAGTCCGCGCATCTGGTCGGCGCCTCCATGGGCGGCATGATCGCGCAGGAAGTGACGCTATCGTTTCCGCAGCGCGTGCGCTCGCTGACCTCGATCATGTCGACAACGGGCAATCCACGCGTACCCCCGCCCAGCCGCGAAGCCGCCGCGATGCTGATGGCGCCGCCGCCGCGCAGCAAGGAAGAATTCATCGTGCGCTTCGGCCAGACCTGGAAAGTGCTGCGCGCCGGTTCCTTTCCAGAAGAAGAAGCACTCGATCCGCAGCGCGCCGAGCGCGTCTTTGCGCGCGGGCTCAATCCGGCCGGCGTCGGCCGGCAGCTCCGCGCCGTGCTCGCCTCCGGCAGCCGCAAGGAGCGGCTGCATAGCGTGAAAACGCCCGCGCTCGTCATACACGGCACCGTCGATCCGCTGGTAAGGCCCGAAGGCGGCAAGGACACCGCATCGTCGATTCCCGGCGCCAAGCTGTTGATGATCGAGGGCATGGGCCACGCCCTGCCGATGCGGTTCTGGCCTGAGATCATCGAGGCCATCGACAAGCACGCGCATGGCGCCGCGGCGCAGGCGGCTTAATTCTTCTTCGCGATCCAGATCACATGGCGCGATCCACCGCCTCTGCCGGTCGCGCGGATGTTGACTTCGTTGACGTCGAAACCTGCGCTGCCGAGGCGCTTGGCGAATGCCGGGTTGGGTCCCGAAGACCAGACAGCCAGCACACCCCCCGGCCGCAGCGCCGTCCGCGCCGCTTTCAACCCCGTTGAATTATAGAGTCCATCGTTGCCTTTTCGGGTCAGCCCCTCCGGCCCGTTGTCGACGTCAAGGAGAATGGCGTCGAAGGCCGATGGCCGCGCCTGGATGATTTTGGCGACATCGGTTTCCCGGATGCTCACGCGGGGATCATCGAGGCTGTCGCCAAAGACCTGCGTCATTGGCCCCCGAGCCCAGGCGACCACTGCCGGGACGAGTTCAGACACCACGATCCTGGCCTTGCTTCCAAGCACGGCGAGCGCGGCACGCAGCGTAAAGCCCATGCCCAATCCGCCGATGAGGACGACCGGCTTTGCGACCTTCTCGATCTGCTTCGCCGCGAGCGTCGCGAGTGCAGCCTCCGAGCCTGACAGGCGGCTGTTCATCAGCTCGTTGGTGCCGAGCTTGATGGAGAACTCGTTGCCCCGGCGCATCAGGCGAAGCTCGCCATCGGAGCCGGGTATCGGAGCGGTGTCGATCTTTTCCCAGGGAATCATGCCTGAGCTTTAGCACGATCGGGCCGGCGGTCACCCTCCCGCCCAGACATCCAGCACGTAACGGTTCTTCGCACCCAGTTCCTCGATCCACCGCGCACCGGCGGCGCTGCCAGACTTCTCGCGATAGATCGCGACGAGCGCAGCCTTGACGTCGGGCTCCATCTTGCCGCCATCGCCGCAGACATAGACGATCGCGTCCTGCTCGATCAGGGGCCAGACCTTGTCCTTCTGCGCGGCCAGCAGATGCTGCACGTAGGTCTTCGGCCCATCCGCGCGCGAGAACGCAGTGAAGAGCTCGGTGATGCCGCTGGCCGCCAGCGCTTTCAGCTCGTCGGCGTAGAGAAAATCCTGGTCGGGATGACGGCAGCCGAAGAACAGCATGGCCGGGCCGAGGGCGGCGCCCTTTGCCTTGCGCGCGGCACGCTCCTGGAGAAAGCCCCGGAACGGCGCAAGCCCCGTGCCCGGGCCGATCATGATAATCGGCACCGAGGAATCATCCGGCAGCCGGAAGCCGGCCTTGGTCTCCCGCACCGTCGCGCAGACCGTGTCGCCGACGCGGCGATCGCTGAGATAGTTCGAGCAGATGCCCTTGTAGATACCGCGGCCGGACGTGGCGGGACCGCCGACCACGCCGACGGTGACGCTGCAACGCGCGGGATCGACCGATGGCGAGGACGAGATCGAATAATAGCGCGGCGCGAGCAGCGAGAGCATTTCGAGATAGGCATGGAACGGCAGCTCGCACGCCGGATATTCGACGAGAAGATCGAATACCGATCTGCGCCTGGCCAGGATTTCGGTGCGGTAGCGTTCGCCGGCCTCCGCCTCGTCGCCGACGAACGCCAGCAGCTTCGGCTTGGTCACCGGGCAGCGCGTATGCTCCGACATGATCTGGATCTGTTTTCGCGTCGCGACCTGCTGAAGCTCGACGAAATCGGTCAGCAACTGGCCGACCGAGACGCTGTCGCCGACCGGCAGTTGGGCGCGGCGTCCCTCGGCGACTCGCAACCTGATCTGGTCGGCCGGAAGGAAGCCGAAGCGGCGCGCGACGGCGTCGACCAGCGCGGGATCGTTGCGCGGCACCACGCTGAGATGGTCGCCGACGCGGTAACTCACGCCCTGCGCCAACTGCACTTCGACGTGCCGCGTTGAGCGCTCGGATGGATTGGGCCCGCTCTTGCTCTGAAGCTCGTCGTTGACGAGCACCTTCATCGCGACGGCGCCGCCAAGGGCCGCGATCGCGTTGACGGCACCGAGCGCGACCGGCTCGACGTTGTAGAGCGGCTCGTCATCGGCGCTGCGGCTGAAGTTCGAGGAGAGCCCGAATTCCTTCACGGCCGCGGGCGCGAGCGCGGCAAACCATTCCTCGAACTGGCCGTCGAGATCACTCCTTGCATCGCCCTCGCCGCGCGCAAGGACGCCGCGCGCGCCACGAGCCGCGAGCTGCTCGTCGATAAATCGCGGCACGGACTGGTAAGTCGCGGCCCAATCGCTGTTGCCGCAGCCGAACACGGCGTAGCGCACTTTCGAAAGCGCATCCTTCACTGCGTCGCCGTGCAGCCATTTGACGAATTGCGTGGCGTTGTCCGGCGGCGCACCGTTGTAGGAGGCGCAGAAAATCAGGACGCCGCCCTCCTCCGGCAACTCACCGGCATAGTCGTCGAGCGGCGCGAGCTTGCTGGCAAAGCCGTTGACCTCGGCGAGATCGGCGACGCGGGTCGCCAGCTCTTCCGCCGTGCCGAGATTGGAACCGTAGAGCACGAGCAACGGCGTATTGTGTCCGGGCCGTGCAGTCGCACGCGGTGCCGTGGTGCCGGCGCTCGTCGCTGTCATGGCAGGCCCACCATAGGCGCGGCGCTCGCGATCCGCACGCGGGCGAACCCTGATCTTGAAGCCGTCCGGCTTCATCGTCAGCGTCTCCTTCAGGTGCATCTGGTAGCGCCGATGGTCGACCAGCCTGAAGCGCTGGAGGATCATGCCGAGCGCCAGTGCCGCTTCATGCATCGCAAAGCCGCGGCCGATGCAGGCGCGCTGACCGTTGCCGAACGGCTTCCACGCGTTGACCGGCCGCCTGGCCTCTGCCTCGCGGCTGAAATTCTCGGGATCGAAGGCATCCGGGTTCGGACCCCAGACAGAGGGATCGCGATGCAGCGCCGTCACCAGGATCGTGGTGAAGGTGCCCTTCCTGAGCTTGTATTTGCCGCCACCGATGGTCTCGTCCTTGAGTGGCGAGATGCCGTAGGCCGGGGCCGGCGGCCACAGCCGCAGCGCCTCTTTCAGTATCTGCGTGATGTAGGCGAGCTGCGTCACCTGCTGATAGGTCGGCCTGGCGTCGACGTCGGGGCCCAAGACGCGGTCGACCTCGTCATAGGCCTTCTTCAGAATGTCCGGATGCTTCAACAGCGCATAGAGCGTGCAGGACAACAGGCCGCTGGTGGTCTCGTGCCCCGCGATGAGGAACGTGTTGATCTGGTAGCGGATGTTGACGTCGTCGAGCTGCTCGCCGGTCGAGCGGTCGACGCCGGTCATCATCGCAGCCAGCATGTCCTTCTTGTCGTCGATCGCCTCCGCACCCTTGCGCCGTTCGGCAATGATCTCGTCGACCATCTTGTTCATGAAGTCGACGTCTTCGACCAGCGTTTTGCGCCGCTTCTGCATCCAAAGCTGCTCGAACGGAAGGCCGCGGGTCATCATGATGGTTTCGAGCGAGCGCACCAGCGACTCGACGAAGGGGTGGTAGTCGCGCCGGTAGAACGAATTGAAACGGTAGTCGAAGCCGCAGAGGCCAATGGTGTCGAGCGTCAGCGCAGTCATGTCGTGGACGACGTCGATCTCGTCATCGGCATTGAGCCGATCCCATTTCTTCACGAGCTGCTCGGCGATATCGACCATGCTCGGGTGGTAGGACTGCATGGCGCGGTTGCCGAAGGGCTGGAGCAGGATGTTGTGCGCCTTGGTCCAGTTCGGCTCGTTGGTGTCGGCGGTGAACAAACCGTCGCCGCCGACCGCGCGCACGCGGCGCAGCGCACCGCGCACCGTCTTATCGAAACGCTTCTCGTCGGAGAGCTCGTCGACGAGATCATGACCGGAGACGACGACGATCGGCGAGCCCATCATGTCGAGCCAGAAGATCGGCCCGAGCTCCTTGGCTAGCCGGGTCAAATGCTGCACCGGCGCGGCCGAATCCAGCGACAGCATGTTGCCGACCACCGGCTTGGTCGGCGGCTGCGGAATCGGGTCCAGTCGGTTCTTGGATGACATTGACGTGCGTATCCCCCTGGTCGTCATTCCGGGGCGATGCGCAGCATCGAAGCCGGAATCTCGAGGTTCCGGGTTAGGTCCTGCCGACCACCCCGGAACGACGTTGCAACTCACACCGACGACTGCGTCGTCACCCAAACCGCCTTCTACGCCATTCGATCAGCTTGGCGCTGACCTCTTCCGGCTTCTCCTGCTGCGTCCAATGGCCGCTGTCGCGGACCAGATATTTTTCGAGATCTGGAATCAGCTTGTCCATGCCATCAGCGGAAGACGGCGGCAACACCGCGTCGTTCTCGGCCATGATCATCAGCGACGGCACGCGCACCGTATGATCGAGCCCTTCGGCGCGCACCCAGTTGCGCGACATGTTGCGGTACCAGTTGATGCCGCCGGTAAAGCCGGTCCTGGTGAAATTGTCGACGAACACCTTCTTCTCTTCCGGCGACAGGATCGGCGTACGCGGATCATGCTTCGCGTCATAGGCGGCAATCATCTGCGGAAACGCCAGATTGACCCGCGGCGAAGCGCCGACGCCGGCAACCACTTCCTCTGCCGGCGCGTCGGGCGGGCGCGGCGCTGGCTTGCGCATGAACGCATCGAAGGTTTGCTCGACGCGGCTACCGAAGATCCTGTCGGGCTCACGCGCCGGATCCTGGAACTGCACGATGTACATCTTGTCGCCGAAGCGCGTGCGCAGCAGCTCGATCGGATCGGCCCAGGCACGGTTGGTATGAGGGGTGTTGATGCCGATCACCCCCGCAACCCGGTCGATGTGCCGGAGCGGCATCTGCCAGACGATGAAGCCGCCCCAGTCGTGACCGACGAAGATCGCCTTGTCGATGTTGAGATGATCGAGCAGCCCGACAAGGTCGCCGGTCAGGTGCTCGATGTCGTAGGCCTCGACCGGCTCGGGCCGGTCGGTCGCGCCATAGCCGCGCTGGTCCGGCGCGATCACCCGGATGCCGGCCTCGCTCAGCGCCTTGATCTGGTGGCGCCACGAGAAGGCGAGTTCCGGCCAACCGTGACAGAGCACCATCGGTGGTTTGTCGGTGACCGGGCCCGCCTCGTAGTAGCCCATACGGATTCCGTTCGTCTGCACGAACTTGAGTGGTGGCATTTCAATCATCGAACCATTCCTACTCAGCGGCGCCCTTGATGTCCGCGGCGGGCGGTGCGTAGACCGCCTCCAGCGCGGCAAACTCCTCCGGCAGCATCTCGCACATCACCTGCACGTGCGGGATGATGTTGGCACCGACGATGAAACCGAAATCGAGCTGGTCGCGATAGCTCTGCACGGTGATGTTGAGCGCCTGCCCGTGTGTCGAGATCGACACCGGGAACATGTGCAGGAGCTCGGCGCCCGCGGCGTAGAGCGTCTGCCGCGGCCCCGGCACGTTGGAGACGGTGATGTTGGCGACCGGCGGCAACACGTCCGACAGGTTCGAGCGGCTGTAGAGCAGCGCCAGGATCTGCATCATCATCGGCGCGCCCAACATCGAGATGTTGGAGACCTGCGGCATCAGCGCGCGCAAGGGATGCGACATCTCCTTGGACTTGGTCGACTGCGCGATGATCGCCTCCAGCCGCGCCTTGGGATCGTCGATGTTGGTCGCGATCGAGCAGATCATACCGAACACCTGGTTGTTGGCCTCGGTGTTGCCCTCCTCGCGCAGCGAGATCGGCACGGCCGCGGTCAGCGATTTCGCCGGCAGCGTGCTGTACTCCTTGAGGTAACGCCGGACCACGCCGGAGGCGAGTGCCAGCACCACGTCGTTGAGCTTGCCGCCGGCCTGCTTGGCGAGCGCCTTCGCCCGCGACAACGGGATCGAGACACCAGCGAAGCTGCGCTCGGACGAGATCGACTTGTTCAGCATGGTCGGCGGCGACACCATGCTGACAAGGCTCTCGCGCGACTTGGGATCCGCGACCTTGCCGAGCACGTCGGAGACGCTCTTGATGACGGTCGGGATGTTGCCGGCAAAGCGCACCGCGCTCTCGATCTGGTACATCGCATTGTCGAACAGGATCGAACCGATATCGCTCTTGCCGGTCCGCGGCAGTTGCAGGTTCTTGGCCGCCTGCGTGGCGTTGAGCGGCTGGCTTAGGAGCTGCTGATAGGAATCGAGCAGGGTCGCCGCGATGTCGCGCGGTTCCTGCCCCGTCCTGGCGCCTGCCGTCGGCGGATCGACCTTTCGCGGTATCGGCGAGATGTCGTAGATCATGTTGGTCAGTGCCGCACCGGCGCCGCCATCGATCGCGGCATGGTGCATCTTGGAATAGAGCCCGACCTCGTTGTCCTTCATGCCCTCGAACACGTAGAACTCCCAGAGCGGGCGGGCGCGGTTGAGAAGCTTTGCATGCATCCAGCCGACGATGCGCTCCAGCGTGGCGCGGTCGCGCGGCGCGGGCAGGCTGGCGCGGAAAATATGGCGGTCGATGTCGAACTGGTCGTCCTCGACCCAGGAGGGATGGTCGATGTCGAGCGGGGCCTTCTCCAGGCGCGCTTTCAGGATCGGCGCGATGTGCAGGCGCGAGACGATCATCGCCTTGAAGTCTTCGAAGAAGACGCCCTTGTAGTCGTCGGGCAGTCGGAAGATCGCCATGCTTCCGACATGCATCGGCATTTCCGGCGTTTCCAGATAGAGAAATGACGCATCCAGCGACGACAGCTTCTTACCGTCGGCCATGGTTCCCTCCCGAGAGTCTTGACGGGCGCCTTGAGCGGCGCTTCTCGTCAGGCCGATACTGCCCGTTCCGGCGGGGCATATGCAATGGCAAACGGCCCTGCCCGGTCAAATGGCCAGAACTCCCCCTCCGGTTGCGCGAGGCGGTCGGCGACGGCCCACAGGGCTGCGGGGTTCACCCCAAGCCCGATATGGCTCGCCAGGTGCACCTCGATGTTCTCGGCACGATCAGACGGACGCAAGAGACAGGTCCGCCAGTTCACGACACCGTCGGCGCGCGAGTAGATCGAGCTTGTGGGCACCGGCAGGTCGCCGGCGATCGCCTCGCGCAACTCGGCAAAATCGTCGACCCGCTCGCCGGACAGCGCCTCGTAGAGCCGCGTCGCATTGGTCGCCCGCACGTCGTTGGCAAAGGGGCTGCCGAGCGTGACGACGTAGCGAACCATCTCGGGCGCCTGAAGCGCCAGATCGCGGGCATAGACGCCGCCGAGGCTCCATCCGACCAGGCTGACCTTCCGTCCGGTCGCGGCATGGATTTCGGTGAGCCTCGTGCGCAGTGCCTCGCGCATCCGCCCCAGCCCTCCGAGGTTGCGGCCCATCCGCCAGGCATGCGCATCATAGCCGAGCTCGCCGAGATAGCGCCGCATCGGCGCCATCGAGAGATCGCTGGCGAGAAAGCCCGGCAGCGCCAGCACCGGATGCCGATCGCCCTTCGGCGCACGCATCAGGAGCGGCGACAGCAGCAGGCTGGCGTTGAACTCGAACAGCCCGCGCGCCTCCGCAAGCAGAAGCCCGAGGCCCGGCGGACGAAGCCGGCCTGACGCCTGCACCCCGTCCTTTGCGTCCGACATTATTTATTTCTTCTTGTCGCCGCTGCGCGTGCCGCCGAGGCCGGCCATGGTCACGAACATGTCCTGAAACCGCTCCGCGATCTTCGGATCGAAGGTGAACCAGCTCTGGATCAGGGATTCCGGCGAGACCTTGTCGATATTGCTCAAGACCTGCTGCTGGAGCTTGTCCATGACGGCAGTCTGCATCGGCGCGACATCCGGCAATCCGAAGAACTGGCGGGCTTCAAGGGGGGTGCAATCGATTTCGACGTTAACTTTCATGTCCCCTCCGGCTGAGATTCGAGCGGCCTGGCACAGTATCGCCGCGACATGGCATGCGACGCAAGCGACCTGATGCCGGGCGCGGAGTGCCCATTTCGCAATCGGCGGATATGGTCAATCAAATTGCTCCTCCCACGCGCACCGCTCGGTTAGGCGATCGTCCCCCCGGAGAGCGGCCCAGGCGCCGCCGGCAAGCCCCGTCCGCCCGCCAGGCATTTCGCACGCCAAAAGTCGAATGTCCGGTGTGCGCGGCGCTCCCTACACTATCGGGTGAGCAATGCTGCACAGCGGTGCAAGTTGGCGCGTTCCTTGCTGGAATGGCGCTTGCACGGGTCGAGAACTCTGGGCAACATGGATCGATCAGCCACGCCGAACAATCAAAAAATCACGGCGCGGCAGAGTGGAGAGGGTCAAGAATGTCAGTCGGTCGTAGTCTGTTGGCGGCAACGTTTGCCGGTATGCTTGCGTTGACGGTTTCGCCGGCGTCGAGCCAGACGCTGCGCTATGCCAACCAGGGTGACCTGAAGTCGCTCGACCCCTACTCGCTGAACGAGTCCACTACCCACGCCCATCTCGGCCATGTCTATCAAGGCCTCACCGCGCGCGACAAGGATCTCAAGATCATTCCGGCGCTGGCGGAGAGCTGGGAAACTCCGGAGCCGACCCGCTGGCGCTTTCATTTGCGCAAGGGCGTGAAGTTCCACAACGGCGACCCCTTCACTGCGGACGACGTCGTATTCTCCGCCGACCGTGTCCGCAACAAGAACTCCAATATGCAGACCCGCCTCGCGGCCAACGTCAAGGTCGTCAAGGTCGACGACTACACCGTCGATTTCATCCTGCCCTCGCCCAATCCCATCCTCCATTCGGCATGGGACGTCTGGTACATCATGGACAAGAAATGGGCGGAGGAGAACAAGGCAGTCGAGCCGACGCCGGTGTCCGCGACGTCGCCGAGCTACGCCTCGCTGCACGAGAATGGTACCGGTCCCTTCATCATCGAGAGCCATCAGCCCGGCGTGAAGACCGTGTTCAAGGTCAACCCCAATTACTGGGGCAAGATGGAAGGTAACCTGAAGGAGATCATCTTCACCCCGATCGCCTCCGACGCGACCCGCGTCGCCGCGCTGCTCTCGGGCGAGGTCGACGTCATCGAGCCGGTGCCGATCCAGGATATCGCTCGCGTCGATTCGAGCTCGAATGCCCAGGTGCTGAAGGCGCCAGAGCTGCGCACCATCTTCATCGGCTTCGACACGGTTCGCGACGAGCTGCTCTACTCCAACATCAAGGGCAAGAATCCGTTCAAGGACGTCAAGGTCCGCGAGGCCTTCTACAAGGCGATCGACATCGAACTGATCAAGTCGCGCGTGATGCGCGGGTTGTCGACGCCGTCGGCGTTGATGATCGCGCCGGAGCTGTTCGCACTGTCCAAGGACTTTACGCGGCCAAAATTCGATCCTGATGGCGCCAAGAAGCTCCTGACCGAGGCTGGTTATCCCGATGGCTTCGAGGTCACAATGGATTGTCCGAACGATCGCTACGTCAACGATGCTGCGATCTGCCAGGCCGTCGTCGGCATGCTTGCCCGCATCGGCGTCAAGATCAATCTGCTGGCGCAGCCCAAGGCGCAGTACTTCGCCAAGGTGCTGAAGCAAGGCGGCTACCAGACCTCGTTCTTCATGCTGGGCTGGACGCCGAGCACGATGGATTCCCACAACGTACTCAATGACATCATGGGGTGCCGCGACGATGCGAAATCCTCGCGAGGCGAGGCCAATCTCGGCGGCTATTGCAACAAGGAATTCGACGCCATCACCGACAAGGTGCTGGTCGAAACCGACACCACCAAACGCAATCAGCTGATCAAACAGGCCTACGAAATCAGCATCAAGGACTGGGCCTACATTCCGCTGCACCAGCAGGCGCTGGCCTGGGGCGTATCGAAAAAGGTCAACCTGCCGCAGCGCGCCGACAATCTGGTCATGTTCCACTGGGCGACCAAGAAGGAATAGCGTCAGTTGAACACAAGGTCCCGGCAGCGTCACGCTTCCGGGACCTTTCCTTTTCCGGCTGACAAAGACGTCGGCCAGACGCACACTCAAGGAAAGTGGAAGGCATGCTCGCTTTCACTCTTCGCCGCGCCGTTCAGGCCATCGGCGTCATGTTCGCCGTCGGCATCATCGCGTTCTCGATGTTCCGATTCGCCGGCGACCCCGTCAACCAAATCGTCTCGATCGACACGTCGGCGGCCGAACGCGAGGCCGTGCGCAAGTCGCTCGGCCTCGACGATCCCGTGCCGGTGCAATTCGTGCGCTATTTCGGCAATGCCGCGCAGTTCAAGTTCGGTGTCTCCTACCAGTTTCGCCAGCCAGTATCGGCGCTGTTGACGGAGCGTATGCCCGCGACGCTGGAACTTGCGATCTGCGCGACCGTATTTGCAATGGTGCTCGGCATCCTGATGGGCGTCTATTCGGCACTCAAGCGCGACACCGTGCTGGCCAAATTATTCCAGGCGATTTCGCTGATCGGCATTTCGCTGCCGACGTTCCTGATCGGCATCCTCCTGATCTATCTGTTCGCGGTGACATTGGGCTGGTTGCCCTCGTTCGGCCGTGGCGAGGTGGTCAGGCTCGGCTGGTGGACGACGGGGCTGCTCACGCTGTCGGGACTGAAGGCATTGATCATGCCCTCGATCACGCTCGGCCTGTTCCAGATGACCCTGATCATGCGGCTGGTGCGCGCGGAGATGCTGGAAGTGCTGCGAACCGACTATATCCGCTTCGCCCGCGCCCGCGGGCTGACCACCCGCGCCATCCATTTCGGCCACGCGCTGAAGAACACGCTCATTCCCGTGATCACGGTGGCCGGATTGCAGTTTGGCTCGGTTATTGCCTTTTCGATCATCACCGAAACCGTGTTCCAGTGGCCGGGCATGGGACTTCTGTTTGTCCAGGCCGTGCAAAACGTCGATATCCCGATTATGGCCGCCTACCTGCTGATGGTCTCGCTGATCTTCGTAACCATCAATCTGGTGGTCGACATCCTCTACACCGTGGTCGATCCGCGCCTGCGCGCGACCGTCGGCCGCGCCACATAAGGCAACCTGCATGTCCGACGCAGTCGCCTCCAATTCCCCCGAGCAGAGCACGCAGCCGACGCATGCCGCCCGCAGCTGGCTCAGCCGCGCGCTCGACAGCGACATCTTCTATTCGTTCCGCCGCTCCAAGCTCACCATGGTCGCGGCCGCCATCACGATTTTGTTCTTCCTGCTCGCGATCTTTGCCTCCTGGCTTGCGGTGCAGAACCCGTTCGATCCGGCGCAACTCCAATTGATGAATTCGCGGATTTCGCCGCTGTGGACCGCCGACGGCCAGAGCCCGTTCCTGCTCGGCACCGATGAGCAGGGCCGCGACGTGTTCTCCGCCATCCTTTACGGCATGCGTATCTCGCTCGCCGTCGGCGTGGCCGGCGTGATCTTCGCCGGCGCGCTCGGCATCGCGCTCGGCCTGATCGCGGGCTATTTCGGCGGCGCGGTCGACGGCGTCATCATGCGGATCGCCGACGTCCAACTCACCTTCCCCGCCATCCTGATCGCGCTGCTGGTCAATGGCATCGCAAAATCGATCCTCGGCAACCGGCTCGATGCCACCAGCATGCTGGTGGTGCTGGTGATCTCGATCGGCCTGAGTTTCTGGGTCGGGTATGCCCGGACGGTGCGCGGGTCCGTGATGGTCGAGAAGAACAAGGACTACGTCGCCGCCGCGCAGTTGATCGGCCTGCCCGCGCCAAAGATCATGCTGCGGCATGTGCTGCCGAACACGATGGGCCCGATCCTGGTCATCGCCACCATCAACCTCGCGCTTGCCATCATCACCGAGGCGACGCTGTCCTTCCTCGGCGTCGGCCTGCCCGACACCATGCCCTCGCTCGGCACGCTGATCCGGATCGGCAACAACTATTTGTTCGCCGGCGAGTGGTGGATTGTCGCCTTCCCCGGCATCGCGCTGGCCGGCCTGATCCTGTCCATCAACCTGCTCGGCGACTGGCTGCGCGACGCGCTCAACCCAAAGCTCCGATGACCGTTCCCGTCCTCTCCGTGCGCAATCTTCAGGTCGAGTTCGCCTCCCGCCGCGGCACGCTGCGCGCGATCGACGACGTTTCCTTCGACATCGCCAAGGGCGAGGTGCTGGGCGTGGTCGGCGAATCCGGCGCCGGCAAATCCATCACCGGGCTCTCGGTGATCGGCCTGATCGATCCCCCCGGGCGCATTGCGGGCGGCGAGATCCGCCTGTCCGGCCTGCGCATCGACAATCTGCCGCCGGAAGAGATGCGCCGCGTCCGCGGCAAGCGCATCGGGATGATCTTCCAGGATCCCCTCACCTCGCTCAATCCGCTGTATCGGGTCGGCGACCAGATCACCGAGACGATCAGAACCCATCTGAACCTGTCCGAAACCGCCGCGCGCCGCCGCGCCATCGACCTGCTCGCCGAGGTCGGAATCCCCGCGCCGGAAAAGCGCATCGATGGCTATCCGCACGAATTCTCCGGCGGCATGCGCCAGCGCGTGGTCATTGCGCTGGCGATCTGCGCCGAGCCCGAGCTGATCATCGCGGACGAACCGACCACCGCGCTCGACGTCTCGGTGCAGGCGCAGATCATCTCGCTGATCAAGCGGCTCGGACGCGACCACGGCACCGCCGTGATGCTGGTGACCCACGACATGGGCGTCATCGCGGAGACCTCCGACCGCGTCGCAGTGATGTATGCCGGCCGCGTCGCCGAGATCGGCCCGGTGCAGGACGTGGTCAGGAATCCGCTACACCCCTATGCCAAGGGTCTGATGGGCGCGATTCCGACGCTTGCGGGCGAGGACAAGCGGCTGGTGCAGATCCCCGGCTCGATGCCACGCTTGTCGGCGATCCCGCGCGGCTGCTCGTTCAATCCGCGCTGCGCATTCGCGTTCGATCGCTGCCGTGTCGAACGGCCGGAGCCGCTGCCGCGCGGCGCGCAATCCGTCGCCTGCCATCTCTACGACAGCGTGCCGACGGAGAGCGCGGCATGAGCGCGCCCTTCGTCGAAGCCAAAAATCTGCGCCGCGTGTTCGACGTCTCGAAACCCTGGCTCAACCGCGTGCTCGAAGGCGGGCACCTCGAATATCTGAAGGCCGTCGACGGCGTCACCTTCGACATCAGGAAGGGCGAGACCTTCGCGCTGGTCGGCGAGTCCGGCTCGGGCAAGACCACAGCGGCACGGATGGTCGTCGGCCTGCTGCCGCCGAGCTCCGGCAGCGTCTTGATCGACGGCGTCTCGATGACCGATCCGCGGCAGGCAGCGGCACGCCGAAAACTGCGCCGCCGCATCCAGATGATCTTTCAGGATCCCTATGCGAGCCTGAATCCGCGCTTCCGGGTCGACGCCATCATCTCCGAGCCGATCCGCGCCTTCGACCTGATCCAAGGCGAACGCGACATCCAGGCGCGCGTCGGGGAGCTTCTCAGCCTCGTGGGCCTTCATCCGGACGACCGGCTGAAATATCCGCACGAATTCTCCGGCGGCCAGCGCCAGCGCATCGCGATCGCGCGGGCGCTCGCCTCCGACGCCGAGTTCATCGTCTGCGACGAGCCGACCTCGGCGCTCGACGTCTCCGTCCAGGCGCAGATCCTGAACCTGATGCGCGACCTCCAAGACAAGTTCGGCCTGACCTACATGTTCATCAGCCACAACCTCGCCGTGGTCCGCCACATGGCGAGCCGCGTCGGCGTGATGTATCTCGGCCGCATCGTCGAGATCGCGGAAGGACGCGAGCTGTTCGCCCGCCCCCGCATGCCCTACACCAAGATGCTGCTAGGGGCCGTGCCTGATCTCGCGATGAGCGGCCGCCAGCGCATTCCGGTCAAGGGCGAGATCCCGAATCCGATCAATCCGCCCCCCGGCTGCGCCTTCAACCCGCGCTGCCCGCTGGCGTTCGATCTCTGCCGCAGGGAAGCCCCGGAACTGATCGACGGCGTCGCCTGCCACGCGGTTAACACCGCGCCGGTACCGGCGTGACGCGCGCGTGCCATGCGGCCCACGCATTGGCGACACGGCATTGCCTGTGATCAATTGCGCGCGCCGTAAATGAGGTAGCGAAGTCCCATGGCCAGCAATGTCAATCCCGATCCCTTCACGACGAGGCCCGAGATCGAGGGCACGTTCGGAGTCGTCGCAACGACTCACTGGATCGCAACCGCCGTCGGCATGGCCATTCTGGAAAAAGGCGGCAATGCCTTCGATGCCGGCGTCGCCACCGCCTTCACGCTCCAGGTGGTCGAGCCGCATCTGAACGGACCGGGCGGCGACGTGCCAATCATCGTGCATGACGTCAAGCGCGGCCGTACCGAGGTGATCTGCGGCCAGGGCCCGGCACCCGCGCGCGCGACCATCGCGCATTACAAGAGCGAAGGTCTCGACATGGTGCCCGGCACCGGCCTGCTCGCGGCTTGCGTTCCCGGCACGTTCGAGTCCTGGATGATGCTGTTGCGCGACTACGGCACGCTGCGGCTGCGCAACGTGCTGGAGCCCGCCATCTCCTACGCGCGCGACGGCTACCCGCTGGTCGAGCGCGCCTGCGCTACCATCCAGATCGTGGAGCAATTGTTCCGCAAACACTGGCCGACCTCAGCCGCAGTTTACCTGCCGAACGGCGAAGTCCCGACGCCCGGTACGCTCTTCACCAACAAGACGCTTGCCGCGACCTACGCTCGTATCCTGAGCGAAGCCGAAAGTGGCGGCGGAGGCCGTGACGCCGAGATCGAGCGCGCGCGAAAGGCCTGGTCGCAAGGTTTCGTGGCGGAAGCTATCGACAAGTTCTGCCGCACCCAGGAGGTGATGGACGTCAGCGGCTCGCCGCATCGCGGCGTACTGTCGGCCGATGACATGGCGCGCTGGCAGCCGACGATCAGGCGCCGCTCATGTATGATTACGGCCGCTACACCGTCTGCAAGGCCGGCGTCTGGAGCCAGGGCCCGGTAACGCTGCAACAGCTCGCGCTGTTGAAGGGTTTTGCGCTCGACGGGCTCGACCCGACCGGACCTGAATTCATCCATCTCCAGATCGAATGCGCCAAGCTCGCCTTTGCCGACCGCGAAAAGTTCTACGGCGACCCCAAGTTCAACGAGATCCCGATCGCGACGCTGTTGTCGGATGCCTATAATGACGAGCGCCGCAAGCTCGTCACCGACAAGGCCTCGCTCGACTTCCGGCCCGGCTCGATCGAGGGCTTCGGCGGCATGGTGAAGCTCCGCCGCGCCGAAGGTAGCCGTGAAGCGGTCGGCGCGCTCGGCGCCGGCGAGCCGACCGTAGGACGCTTCGGCGAAGTGCGCGGCGACACCGTGCATTTCGACATCATCGACAAGGCCGGCAATATGGTGTCCTCGACGCCGTCGGGCGGCTGGCTGCAATCCTCGCCGGTGATTCCGGAACTCGGCCTCTGCCTCGGCAGCCGCGCGCAGATGTTCTGGCTGGAGGAAGACCATCCCGCGGCGCTGGCGCCGGGCAAGCGGCCGCGCACGACGCTGTCGCCCACCATGGCGCTGCGCGACGGCGAGCCGTATCTGGCCTGGGGCTCGCCGGGCGGCGACCAGCAGGACCAGTGGATCACCCAGTTCTTCCTGCGGCACGTCCATTGCAACCTCAATCTCCAGGAGGCGATCGACGCGCCGGCCTGGCACTCCGAACATTTCCCGATCTCGTTCTGGCCGCGCACCGCGCGCCCGGGCGTGCTCGTGGTCGAGAACCGCGTGCCGAAGGCGACCATCGAGAATTTGCGCGAGCGCGGGCATATCGTCGAGATCGGCCCCGACTGGTCGGAAGGCCGCCTCACCGCAGCCTCGCGCGTCGGCCCGCGCCGCCGCGCTGCCGCCAACCCGCGCGGCATGCAAGGCTACGCCGCAGGGCGCTGACAGGAAGCATATGACTTGGTCGATCATCGCGCGCGATCCTGCCACCGGCCAGTTCGGCATCGCCGTTGCGACGCGCTTCTTTGCGGTCGGCGCGCGCGTTCCCTTCATTGCGGCTGGCCTCGGCGCCATCGCGACGCAGGCGTTCGTCAATCCCTATTACGGCATCGACGGCATCAAACTGCTGCGTGAGGGCCTGAACGCGCACGACGTGCTCGCCGCCCTGCTCGCGACCGATGACGGCAGCGAAAGCCGGCAAGTCCATATCATGGACGCTAGTGGCGAGATCGCCGCGCACACGGGGCGCGACTGCACCGAATGGTGCGGGCACATTGCGGGCAGCGGCTTCTCCATCGCCGGGAACATGCTCGCGGGCGCGGACGTGCTCGACGAGACGGCAAAGACCTATCTCGCCAATGACAGCCTGCCCTTTCCGCGTCGCCTGCTCGCGGCCATGCGTGCAGGCGAAGCCGCCGGGGGCGACAAGCGCGGCAAGCAATCCGCAGCACTTCTGATCCACGGCGAGGAGGAATGGCCGGCGCTGGATCTGCGCGCCGACGATCATCCCGATCCGCTGGGCGAGCTCGAACGGCTCGAGCAAGTCAGCCACGAGCTCTGGGTGCATTTTCGCGATTCGCTGCCGACGCGGCGGAACCCCGCCGGCAACACCGATCGCAACGTCATCGACGCCAGCATCGCTGCGGCGCGTGCAAGGCAATCATGAGCGCGAGTCCCCTCATCGAGATCAAGGATCTCCGCATCCGATTCCATGGCGATGACGGCCGCATCACTCACGCCGTCGACAGCGTCGATCTCAGCGTCGCCAATGGCGCCACGCTCGGCCTGGTCGGAGAATCCGGCTGTGGCAAGAGCGTGACGTCACTGGCGATCATGGGCTTGCTGCCGAAGCAAAGTGCAGAGATCACCGGCGCGATCCGTTTCGACGGTTTTGACCTGCTGCAGACCTCGGACCAGACCCTGCGCGACCTCCGCGGCAACCGGCTCGCGATGATCTTTCAGGAGCCGATGACGTCGCTCAATCCGAGCCTTACCATCGGCGACCAGATCATGGAGACGATTCTGCGCCATCGCGGCGGCTCGCGTCGCAGCGCGCGCGATCGAGCGATCGAGCTGCTGCGCCGCGTCCACATGCCCTCCCCCGAGCGGCGGGTCGACGAATATCCGCACAAGCTCTCCGGCGGCATGCGCCAGCGCGTGATGATCGCGATGGCCCTCGCCTGCGATCCACGGCTCCTGATCGCCGATGAACCGACCACCGCGCTCGATGTCACCTTGCAGGCGCAGATCCTGGAGCTGATGCGGGAGTTGAAGGCGGCAAGCGGCGCCGCGATCATCCTGATCACCCACGATCTCGGCGTCGTCGCCGAAGTTTGCGACGAGGTCGCGGTAATGTATGCCGGCGAGATCGTCGAGCGTGCGCCGGTGGACGAATTGTTCGCCACGCCGCAGCATCCCTACACCGTCGGGCTGCTTGGCTCGATCCCGCGGCTCGATCACCGCGCAGAACAGCTCGCGACGATCGAGGGCATGGTCCCGAACATGGCGCAGCCGCCCGCGGGTTGTCGCTTTGCCGCACGCTGCCCGTTCGTGCTGGACATCTGTACCAAGGCGCCGCCGCCGCTCGTCGAAGTCAGCTCCGGCCACCTCTCGCGCTGCATCCGCGCGCCGCTCGAACTTTTGGTGTCGTAATGGCGCTTCTCGAGGTGGAAGGCCTGGTCAAGCATTTCGTCGCAGGGCGCTCGCTGTTCGGAAGGGCGCTGGCGCATGTCAAGGCAGTCGATGGCGTCTCCTTCTCGCTCGAGCCCGGCAAGACGCTAGCGCTGGTCGGCGAATCCGGCTGCGGCAAATCCACCGTCAGCCGCCTGGTGCTGCGGCTGATCGAGCCGGATGCGGGCACGGTTCGCTTCGACGGCCGCGATCTCCTCTCCCTCGATGCCGACGCGCTGCGCGCCTTCCGCCGCGAGGCGCAGATCATCTTCCAGGACCCCTACGCCTCACTTAACCCGCGCATGACCGTTGGCCAGATCCTGACCGAGCCGCTGGCGCTGCACGATCTCGTGCCAGCAGCGCGGCGGCGCGAACGCGTCGAGGAGCTGCTGCGGCTGGTTGGGCTGGAGCCGCCGCTGGCGCGCCGCTATCCGCATGAATTCTCCGGCGGCCAACGCCAGCGCATCGCCATTGCCCGCGCGCTCGCGGTTGAGCCGAAGCTGATCATCTGCGACGAGCCGGTCTCGGCGCTCGACGTCTCGATCCGCTCGCAGATCCTGAACCTGCTGCGCGAGCTTCAGGACCGGCTCGGTCTTGCCTACATTTTCGTCTCGCACGATCTGGCCGTGGTCAAGCACATCGCCGACCACGTCGCGGTGATGAATCTCGGCCAGATCGTCGAGACAGCGGAGGCGGACGCGCTGTTCGCCGCGCCACGCCACCCCTATAGTCGGGCGCTGCTGTCCGCGATCCCCGTGCCTAAACCGCGGGCAAAGAGCAGCCGGATTGTGCTCCAGGGAGAAATCCCCAGCGCGCTCAACCCGCCGCCCGGATGCCGCTTCCACACCCGCTGCCCCTATGTGGTCGAACGCTGCCGCAGCGAAATGCCAGAGCTCCTGCCGGATGGCATCGGACGTGCAACGGCCTGCCACCGAACGTCGGAACTGCCGTCGTCCGAGGCGATCGTCCCAACGGACGGCGGCTTCTCGCCGGTTCTTGAAAAATTGGTCGCCGCCTTCAGCGGCGGCTCGGAAGCAGTACGCGGCAGCGGGGTTAGTTCATTGGGAACAGACCCGGCATAGCCGTAAAACAGAGGTTGAGAGCGATGAGTCCTATGCGTTTGGCAATCCTGGCGTCGGCATTGCTGACGTCGCTCGTGGGCACGGCCCAGGCTCAGACTACGCTTCGCATCGGCATCGCCGAAGACCCCGACATCCTCGACCCCAGCATTGGCCGCACCTATGTCGGGCGCATCGTGTTCTCCGCCTTCTGCGACAAGCTGTTCGACATCGACGAGAAGCTCAACATCGTGCCGCAGCTCGCGCTGTCGCACGAGACCTCGGCCGATGGCAAGGAGATGACGATCAAGCTCAGGCCGAATGTCAAATTCCATGACGGCGAACCGCTGGATGCCGAAGCCGCCAAATTCTCGATCGAGCGTCACATGACGCTGCCGACCTCGTTCCGGAAGTCCGAGCTCGCCAGCGTCGATCACGTCGAGGTCGTCGATCCCCTGACCATCAAGCTGGTGCTCAAGACGCCCTACTCGCCGCTGATCGCCCAGCTCACCGACCGCTCCGGCATGATGGTGTCGCCGAAGGCGGCGAAGGAGGCCGGCGACAAGTTCGGCCTGCATCCGGTCTGCGCCGGTCCCTACAAGTTCGTCGAGCGCATCCAGCAGGACCGCATGGTGTTCGAGAGATTCACCGACTACTGGAACAAGGACAACATCCACATCGATCGCGTCGTGTTTCTGCCGATCGTCGATGCCACGGTGCGCCTCGCCAACCTGAAGTCCGGCGGACTCGATTTGATCGAGCGCGTGCTCGCCACCGATATCAAGGACGTGCGGGCCGATTCCCGGCTCGTGCTGTCGACGGCGCCGGAGCTCGGCTATCTCGGCCTGACCGTCAATATCGGCAACGACAAGGCCAAGGGGCCGCTGAGCCAATCGGCGAAAGTCCGCCAGGCACTGGATCTCTCCATCGATCGTGAGGCCATCAACCAGGTCGTGTTCAACGGCGAGTTCACGCCCGGCAATCAATGGGTCAGTCCGACCCATCCCTACTACCAGAAGGCATTTCCGGTCCGTGGCCGCGACATCGCCAAAGCCAAGGCGCTCTTGAAGGAAGCCGGCATCACCTCGCCGGTGACCGTCGACTACATGATCCCAAAGGGCGCGGAGAACGAGGCCGTGGCCCAGGTCGTTCAGTCCATGGCCGCGGAAGCCGGCTTCGACATCAAAATCCGAGCCGTCGAATTCGCGACGACCTTCAAGCAGGCCCAGGCCGGCGAGTTTCAGGTCTTCCAGATCAACTGGAGCGGCCGCATCGATCCCGACGGCAACTCCTACATCTTCATGCGCAGCAAGGCACCGCAGAACGACGGCGGGTACGCGAACCCGGAAGCCGACAAGCTGATGGAAGACGGTCGGCTGACCGCCAACGTCGACGAGCGCAAGGCGATCTACGAGAAGCTGACCAAGGTCCTGCTTGCAGACCTGCCGATCATTTATATTTACCATCGCACACTCCTGATTGCGCATACCAAGAAGCTCGAAGGCTACCGGCAGATGCCCGACGGGCTGGTGCGTGTGGTCGGGCTGAAATTCAAGTGAGCACGGCATTGCCTGAGACGCGACCGGCGCCATGCTGAACTTCCTCGCCCGCCGCATTGTGCAGATCGTGCCGACACTGTTCTTCGTGTCGGTGCTAATCTTCTCGCTCCAGCAATTGCTGCCGGGCGATCCCGCGCTGGTGATGGCCGGCGAGGAGCGCGATCCGGCCGTGATCGAGCAGATCCGCCAGCAGTATAAGCTCGATCAGCCGATCCCCGTGCAGTACGTGTATTGGCTCAAGGGCGTCCTGACCGGCAATTTCGGCGAATCGCTACGCAACAAGATGCCGGTGCGCGAGCTGATCGCTCAGAAGCTGCCGGTGACGCTCCAGCTCGGCTCGATGGCAATGTTGATCGCGCTCTTGATCGGCATTCCCGCCGGCATCGTCTCCGCCGTGAAGAAGGGCACCGCTTGGGACTATGGCGCCAACCTGTTCGCGCTGTGGGGCATCTCGACGCCGAATTTCTGGCTCGGGATCATGATGATCTTCCTGTTCTCAATCGAGCTCGGCTGGCTGCCGGCCTCCGGCTACGTGCCGCTCACCGAAAACTGGCGCGCGAGCCTCGCCGCCACCATCATGCCGGCCTTCGTGCTCGGCAACGCTATTTCCGCGGTCCTGATGCGGCACACCCGAAGCGCCATGCTCCAGGTGCTGGAGAGCGATTATGTCCGCACCGCACGCGCCAAGGGACTGTCGGAGCGTTCCGTGATTCTCAAGCATGCTATGCGCAATGCGCTGACGCCGGTGATCACGCTCGGCGCGCTCGAGCTTGGCACGCTGTTGTCGGGGGCGGTCCTGACCGAGCAGATCTTCTCCATTCCCGGATTCGGCAAACTGATCGTGGACGCCGTGTTCAACCGCGACTACGCAGTCGTGCAGGGCGTCGTTCTGGTGACGGCGACGGTCTACATCACGTTGAACCTGCTTGCCGACGTCGCCTACATCCTGGTTAATCCGCGGCTGCGGGGCTAGACTCATGACCGATGCCGCCTTGCCCGCCGCTCCCATCACGCAAGCTTACGAGCTGGACAGCCCGGCGCGCCGCGCGCGCCGCCGCTTGTTCAAGCGCAAGGCCGCGGTGTTCGGACTTGTCATGATCACGATGTTCGTTGGCCTTGCGCTGCTCGCGCCGCTCGTCGTGCCTTACGACCCCATAGCGACGAGCTGGAGCCTGGTGCGAAAGCCGCCCACAACCGCGCACTGGTTCGGCACCGACGAGCTTGGCCGCGACATTCTGAGCCGCGTCGTCTACGGCGCGCGCGCGTCTCTCCTCGCAGGCCTCATCTCGGTCGCGATCGCGCTCTGCATCGGCGTGCCGCTCGGCCTGCTTGCCGGCTATCGCGGCGGGTTTGTCGATGCGCTAATCAGCCGCATTACCGATGCGATGCTGGCCTGCCCATTCCTGATCCTGGCGATCGCGCTGGCGGCTTTCCTCGGCCCGAGCCTGACCAACGCCATGATAGCAATCGGCATCTCGGCAACCCCGATCTTCATTCGCCTGACCCGTGGGCAGGTGCTCAGCGTCAAGGCCGAAGACTATGTCGAAGCCGCGCGGGCGCTCGGCAATCCGCCGTGGCGGATCGCCTTCTCGCATATCCTGCCGAACATCCTGCCTGCACTTCTGGTGCAGGCCACGCTATCGATAGCCGCTGCCATCATCGCCGAAGCCGCGCTATCTTTCCTCGGCCTCGGCCAGCAGCCGCCAGCGCCATCCTGGGGCAGCATGCTCAATGCGGCACAGCGCTTCCTGACCCAGGCGCCGTGGATGGCGATCTGGCCGGGGTTTGCGATCTTCCTCGTGGTGCTGTCCCTGAACCTGCTCGGCGACGGCCTGCGTGACGCGCTCGACCCGCGCCAGCGCTAGAGCATGATCTGGAAAAGTGCGAAGCGGCTTTCCGAAAAGATCGTGCTCAAACAACAACCTAAAGCGCGATGATGATTCATTCTCATCTCATCGCGCTTTAGGTCACCGTCTCGCGCATCACGCGGCGGCAATCCATCTCATATTCAAGATCGACCACCGGCGGCCGCGCAAAGTGCCAGGTCAGGCCGGAGCGCAATGCGCCGCGACGGACCAGCTCATCGACAAGCGCATGGTGGAAGTCGTGCACGGAATAGGCCTGCACGCCGGTCGTGTCCTTCCAGCCGAATCCGAAGGCGGCCATCCGATTTTCCATCTGCGAGGTCGTCGTGAACCGTACCTTCTCGCGAAGGCCTTCCGGGCTGAGGTCGCGGTAGCGCACGGTGCGCTCGACATAGCTGCCGCTGCCTTCGCGCGCCTCCGCCCCGCCCGCGATCACGAAGCTTGGCGCCTTCGACCCCGTCGGGCGGGTGAAGGAAAACGCATAGAACGACGGCTCGGACGGCGGATCGATCTCGGGACAGACATTGCTGCGCGCCACCGGATTCGTGGTGCCGTCGAAGATGCTCCATTCGGACAGCGTCTTCACATAATGCAGGTTGAACGCGCGAAAGCCCTCTTCGCTGAAGGCAGCCGGTGAGCGCAGCTCGCAGGCGCAGAACGCCGTGAGCGGACGCCCCGCCTCCTGAATGAACTTTGCCGCAACCGCAAAACCCTCGGCAAGCGGCACGAGGCGATCAAACCGAACGCGCTCGATCTCGTAGCCGTCATCCGCCGCGGCGCCGGCCGAATACTGGAACACGGACGGAATGAAACGATAATTGCCGGCGGAGAATTCACGCGTCATGTCGAACTCCTATTCCAGTTGCATGCGGATGCCCTTGGCGCCGTTGAGCAGGCGCTTCAGATGAAAGCCGGCCAGTGCATCGTCGGCGTGCATCCCGATCAGCGCCGCGAAGGCGGGCATGGCGGCGACATCGCCGGCCTCCATCTTGGCGAAGGCTTCGGAGTATCGCGCTGTCGCCAGTGCTTCGAATTCCGCCGGCGGAAGCGGCTCGAACGCGCGCAGAGGTTCGCTGCGTCCGCGCAGCATCAGCTCGCCCACAGGGCGGCCCTGAAAGTTCTCAGCTCCCTCGGCGACGCTGGAGCTGACGCAGATACGGGTGCCCAGCTGCTTGTTTGCGGCTTCCAACCGCGCCGCGATGTTGATGGTGTCGCCATAGGCGGTGTAGTCGAAGAAGCGGTTGCCGCCGAAATTACCGACCAGCGCGGGCCCGGCATGTGCGCCAATACGGGTGGTCCCGAAGTTCACACCCCTGACCTTCCAGCGCGCGCAAAAGTCCTCCGCCCAGGCGTCGAGATCGTGGGCACAGGCCACCGCTCGCGTCGCATAGTCCGGTTGGTTGCCGGGCGCATTGAAGAGCACCTGGATCGCATCGCCGATGATTTTTGCAACGGTCCCTTCATGCGCGAAGACGATCTCGGTCATGCCGCCGACATATTCATTGAGAATCTCGCCGAGCGTCTCGGGCGCCGCGCTCTCCACCAGGGACGTGAAACCGGTGATGTCGGTGAAGATGGTGGCGACGTCGCGCCACTGCACCTCCATGCGGTCGCCCTCGACATCCGCCGCCAGGCGCTTGGCGATCTCCGGCGAGAAGTAGCGCGACAGCGAGGCGTGCGCGCGCTCGGCTTCCATCTGGCGGCGCCGCGCCTCGCGCAGCATCTCGACGTGGCGGATGGTCTTCTGGATCGTGGTCTCCAGATCGGCGAAGTCGATCGGCTTGGTGAGAAAGTCGAACGCGCCGCGGTTCATGGCGGTGCGGATATTGCTCATGTCGCCATAGGCCGAGACGATGATGGTCGACTTCTTGTCCTCGGCCTCCTGGAGCTTCTGCAACAGCGACAGCCCGTCCATCCGCGGCATGTTGATGTCGGCGACCACCATGTCGACATGCGGATGTCGGTCGATCGACTCCAGCGCCTCGAGCCCGTCGCGCGCGAACATGAAGTTGACCAACCCCTCGCGAAGCTGCCTGCGGAATTTTTGCAGGATCAGCGCCTCGAGGTCCGGCTCGTCATCGACGAAGAGGATGGTCGGAGTCATGCCGCCTGCTCGAGTCTGGTATCGATTTCCTGGCGCAACTGCGCAAAGTCGATCGGCTTGGTCAGGAGCCCGACGGCGCCGCGCTCGATCGCCTTCCGGCGCGTCTCGGCGTCGCCATAGGCCGTGATCATGATGACGGGAACGTCGGGCCGCTCGGCGCGCACCTTCGGCAACATGTCGAGCCCACTCATGCCGGGCATGTTGACGTCCGACAGGATCAGAATCAGCGAGGGGTCGCGAACATTGGCGGCGCGCTCGAGCGCGACCGGCGCCGATAGCGCAAACTCCATCTGGAAGCGTCCCGATCGCAGATCGCGCCGGAACTGCTGGCGAAACAGCGCCTCAACGTCCGGCTCGTCGTCGACGACAAGAATGTAAACGTTCAAGTCCTGCCTCCGGTAGTGCCTTTCGCCGCCAGCATGCGTGGCAGCGTGACAATGAACTCGGTGAATACACCCGGCTCGGTCTTCACGTCGATTGTTCCGCCGTGTTGTTTCACGACGATGTCGTGGCTCATGGAAAGACCGAGTCCCGTTCCCTCGCCCGCCGGCTTGGTGGTGAAGAAGGGATTGAACATCTTCTCCTTCACCTCCGGCGGGATGCCGGTGCCGTTGTCGCGTATTCTGATCTCGACCTTGTTGCCGAGATTCCTCGTCGACGCGCTCAGCGCCGGCTCGAAGCGGTCGCCCTCGGCCTCCTTGCGCTTGGACGTGGCGTAGAAGCCGTTCGAGATCAGGTTGAGCAACACCCGCGTGATCTCCTGCAGATAGACATCGAGCATGCCGGCGGCCGGATCGAAATCTCGCTTCAGCGTGACGTTGAAGCCGGGCCGTTCGGCGCGCGCCCCGTGAAAGGCCAGATTGAGGCTTTCCTCAACGATGGCATTGATGTCGGCGGTGCGACGCTCGCCGGTGCCTTCGCGCGAATGCAGTAGCATGTTCCTGACGATGGAATCTGCGCGCTTGCCGTGTTGCACCACCTTCTCGAGGTTGCCCCTGAGCATGCCTGTCAGCTCGTCGACGTCTTCTTTCGCCTTGGCGTCGAGCGAGGCCGATCGCAGGACGTCGTTGAGCTCGTCGATCAACTCGGTCGACACCGAGGAAAAATTATTGACGAAGTTGAGCGGGTTCTTGATCTCATGGGCAATACCGGCGGTAAGCTGGCCGAGGGAAGCGAGCTTCTCAGTCTGGATCAGGCGATCCTGCGCGGTGCGCAGTTCGTCGAGAGATTGCGACAGCTCCTTGGTGCGCTCCTGAACCTCGTCAAACAGCCGGACATTCTCGATCGCGATCAGGGCCTGGTCGGCAAATGTAGTTGCAAGCTCGATCTGCTTTGTGCTGAACGGTCGCACCATGTGGCGGGTCAACACGAATACACCGATCGGCACACCATCGCGCAATAGCGGTACGCCGAGCATGGTCCGCACGTTGGAAGTCCTTCGGGCCGCGGAGGGGACATATTCGGGATCTGCCTGCACGTCGGGGACATGGATCGTCTTGGCCTCCAGCAGGGTGCGTCCGACCACGCTTCCTCTCTCAGGCACACTCGTGAATGTCGCGAGGTGATGTTTCTGCACGTCTCCCAGTCCATGGCTTGCCGCCAGGCGATAACCATCGTCCATCGGACGGAAAATCGTCCCCTCATCGGCGTCGCACAATCGGGCCGCTGATTCGACGAGAGTGTCCAGGACGGTTTGCAGGTCGAACGCCGAACGACTGATGACTTTCAATACCTCTGCCGTTGCGGTCTGCTGTTGAAGGGATTCGCTCAGTTCTGCGGTACGTCGCTCGACCTTATTTTCAAGGTTCGCGTAAGATTCCTGCAGCCGCGTTCCCATATCGTTAAACTGGTTGGCGAGCCCTTCGAGCTCGTCACCGGTCCTGATCGAGATGCGCTGAGAGAAGTCGCCGCCGCCGATCCGCTCGGCGCCCGTGCGCAGCGCCTGGATCGGACCGACCATGCGCCGCGCCAGGAAAATTCCCGCAAGCACTGCGAAGATCGATGCCGCGAGCAGCACGATCGCGAGCCGCTGCAGCGACGCATAGAGCGAGGCATAGGCCTCCTCGACCGGCAATTCCACGAACATGGTCCAGCCAAGCGGCGCGATCGGCGCTGAGGCCGTCAGAACCTTCTGCCCCTGGATGTTGGTCGCCTCCTGCAATGCGTCCGGTATCGTGCCGCCACCGGCCTGAGCACCGCGCACCTGCGCGAGCCCCGACATGTCGGTATTGCGCAGCACGAGGCTGATATCGGGGTGCGCGATCAGGCGCCCGTCCGGGCCGACCACATAGGCATGCCCGTGCTCCCCGACCTTGATCTGGGAGACCACGTCCCAGATCAGCTTGAGGTTCACCTCCGCGATGCTGACGCCGGCATCCTTGCGCGCGCCGGCCAGCGCCAGCGTCATGTAGGGCTCGGACTCCCGGCGGAAGTAGACCGGCCCATAATAGACCTTGTGCGCGACGGCCTCGGTGAATTTCGGATCGCCCGACAGGTCGATGCTGCTGTCGATCGCATCCATCGCCAGCCGCGAGACCCGCAGGCGCTCCTTGCCGGTCGCGTCCACCTCGGCGAGCTCTGTGATGGCAGGCACCTGGCGCAGCAGCCGCAGCGCATCGAACCGGCGCTGCTCGATCGAGCCCGCTGACCAGGGTAGCTGTGTCGTCCAGCCGAGCTGGCTCTCGATCTCCCTGACGAACTGGCTGATCTTGGCGGCCGCCGCCTCGGCCTGCTCGTGCTGAACCCGAATCAGCGCCGCCTTGTGCTCACGATAGTAAAAGAGGACCTCGAACAAGCCATTGGCCAGCAGCGCGACCGCGACGACGGCCACGAACAGCCCGACATATTTGGTGAACAGCCGGGTCCTGAGCCCTCGCCCCGCCACACCGGACACGACTTCGTCCGCGGCCGTGCTCGGCAGCGTCCTGGCTTGCGGGGTGTCTGGATGGAGGGAAAGGCTCATCCGGCCGAACCTAGCAAGAAGGCCGGGCCTTGTCTCTCGCGAGCGAAGAGCCCCGCGCGGAGCCAACAGGCGCGGCGGCGCGGAATCGTCTCCGAGGCACAACGCAAACAAAAAGGGCGGCAGCAGGTTGCCGCCCTCCTAGTCTGTTTACCCTTCGGCCTCAGGTCGGCCGCAGGGCCTTGGAGCTGAGGTCGAGATCGTTGACCTGCTTGTTCCGCTCGGAATCAGCCGCCGCGCGATGGTCGGTCGCCAGCACCACATAGACCGCAGGCAGCACGAACAGCGTGAACAGCGTGCCGATCGACATGCCGGCGACGACCACGAGGCCGATCGAGAAGCGGCTGGCCGCGCCCGCGCCGGTCGCGGTCAGGAGCGGGATCAAGCCCGTCACCATCGCCGCCGTGGTCATCAGGATCGGCCGCAGGCGGATACGCGCGGACATTTCGATGGCCGAGCGGCGGTCGAGCCGTTCGTTGACCTGGAGCTCGTTGGCGAACTCCACCATCAGGATGCCGTGCTTGGTGATCAGCCCCACCAGCGTCAGCAGGCCGACCTGGGTGTAGATGTTCATCGTCGCCATGCCGAAGAACAGCGGGATCAGCGCGCCCACGATCGCCATCGGCACCGAGATCATGATGACCAGCGGGTCGCGCAAGCTTTCGAACTGCGCCGCCAGCACTAGGAAGATGATGATCAGTGCGAAACCGAAGGTGATCGCGAGTTGGTTGCCTTCCTGCACATACTGCCTGCTATCGGCGAGATAGTCGTGACTGAAGCCTTGCGGCAGCTTCTTGGCCTCACCTTCGAGGAAGTCGACCGCCGCACCTACGGTCACGCCAGGCATCGGCACGGCCGAGAAGGTCGCCGAATTGAGCTGATTAAAGTGTGTCAGCGAATTCGGATCGGTCTTGGTCTCGACCGAGACCACCGTCGACAGCGGAAGCTGCTGGCCGGTGTTGGTCGTCACGTAGTAGCCGCCGAGCGATTCCGGCGAGAGCCGCTGGCCGCGCGGAACCTGCGGGATGACCTGGTAGGAACGGCCCTCGAGGTTGAAGCGATTGATGTAATTGCCCCCGAGCAGCACCGCAAGCGAGCTGCCGAGGTTCTGCATGCTGACGCCGAGATCCTGGGCCTTGGTGCGGTTGATCGTCACCTTCACGTTCGGCTGGTTGTAAGCGAGATCGCTGTCGGAGACGATGAACATGCCGCTCTTGCGGGCGGCGTCCTTCAGCTTCTCCATCTGCTCATACACCGTCTGGAATCCTGCGGTGGAGTTGATCACCATCTGCACCGGCAGGCCGCCCGGTCCCCCCGGCAGCGGCGGCAGGTTGAATGCGAAGGCCTGCACGCCCTCGATCTTGGAGAGTTCGGCCTGCACCAGCGACTTCAGCTGGATCGACGAACGCTTGCGCTCCTCCCACGGCTTCAACAGCATGCCGGCGATACCGCCCTGCGGGCCGTTGATGCCGTTCAGCACGAAGCGCAGATCGGTCTCCGGGAATTTCTGGAATTCCTTGTCGAGCTTCTCGCCGTAGAAATCGACGTAGTCGATGTTGGCGTATTTGGGCGCCTTGGTCACCGCGAACACGATGCCCTGGTCTTCCTCCGGCGCCAGCTCCTTCGACGTGTGCATGTAGAGGAAGCCGACCAGCCCGAGGATCGTGACCGCAAACAAGCCGGTGATGGCCTTGTAGTCGAGCGAGCGGTCGAGCCTCCGGCCATACCAGCGCGTCAGCGCGCCAAACACTTTGTTGACCAGCTTGGCGAAGCGGCCCTCTTCGGTGTTCTTCAGGAGCACCGAGCACATCATCGGCGACAGCGTCAGCGCGATCACGCCCGACACGATCACCGAACCCGCCAGCGTGAAGGCGAATTCGCGGAACAGCGAGCCGGTCAGGCCGCCGAGGAAGCCGATCGGCGCATACACGGCCGCGAGCGTGATGGTCATCGAGATGACGGGACCGACGATTTCGCGCGCGCCTTGCAGCGACGCCTGCACCGGTGTCTTGCCCTCTTCCAGATGGCGGTGGATGTTCTCCACCACGACGATGGCGTCGTCGACCACGAGGCCGATCGCAAGCACCATCGCGAGTAGCGTCAGCAGGTTGAAGCTGAAGCCCAGCGCCAGCATCAGCGTGCAGACGCCGATCATCGACAGTGGGATGGTAACGACGGGAATGATGACCGAACGGAACGACGCCAGGAACAGGAAGATCACCACGATCACGATGATCACGGCCTCGCCCAGCGTCTTCTCCACCTCATCGATCGACGACTGGATGAACTTGGTCGAGTCGTAGGCGACCTTCATCTTCATCGACGGCGGCAAATTGCGTTCGAGCTCGGGGAACAGCGCACGCACACCCTTGACCAGCGTCAGCGGATTGCCCTGCGGGGTGGCCTGCACGCCGATGAAGATCGCGTGCTCGCCGTTGAAGGCGACGCTCGCATCCGTGCTTTGGGCTGCAAGCTCGACGGTGGCGATGTCCTCCATTCGCACGAAGCCGCCGTCCTTCGCCTTGACGATCATCTTCTTGAACTGGTTGACGTCGGTGAGGCCCGTGTTCGTCGAGACGTTCGAGACGATGAGGTAGCCTTTGGTTTGGCCTGCCGCGGACTGGAAGTTGTTGGCGGCAATCGCCGACGAAACGTCGGCCGGCGAGATATTGCGGCCCGCCATCTTCACAGGATCAAGCCACAGCCGCATCGCAAAGGTCTGTCCGCCCAGGATGTCGGCCGAGGCCACGCCGTCAACGGTCGACAGCACCGGCTGCACCACGCGCGTCAGATAGTCGGAGATCGCTGAGCCCGACAGCTCCTCGGACGAGAAGCCGAGATACATCACGGCCGTGGTCTGGCCCGTGGTCTTGGTGACGATCGGGTCGTTGGATTCCTTCGGGATCAGGTATTTGACCGAGTTCGTCTTGGCCAGCACCTCGGTGAGCGCCTGGTTCGGATCGAAGTTCAGCTTAATGTAGACCTGGATCGTCGAGGTGCCGAGCACGGAGGACGAGGTGATGTAGTCGACACCCTCGGCGGAGGCGACCGCCTGCTCGATCGGCGTGGTGATGAAGCCCTGGATCAGGTCCGCGGACGCGCCGGGATAGACGGTCGTGATGTTGATGACCGTGTTCGAAAGCTTCGGATATTGCCGGATCGGCAGCACCATCGCCGCACGCAGGCCGATCAGAAGGATCAGCAGGCTGACGACGACCGACAGGACCGGGCGCTTGATGAAAATATCGGTAAGGGCCATCGCGGCGATCTCGATTTCTTTGTCTTAAGAAGCGTGATCCGGCCTGGCCGGATCACGCGAGTGTATTGTCAGTAGCGTGGGGGTTGCGCCGGGATCTGCGGGGCCGGGTCGGCCGAAATCGCCACCGCCGCGCCCGATTGCAGCTTGAGCTGGCCGACGGCGACGACCTTATCGCCCGGCTTCACACCTTTGAGGATTTCAACGCGACCCTCGACCCGGCTGCCGGTCTGCACGAAGGTGCGCACCGCGCTCAGGCTGGTCTTGCCGTCCTCTCCCTTCTTCTCCGTGATCACGAACACGGAGTCGCCGTACAGCGTGTAGTCGACCGCCGTCTCCGGCACGGTGATCACCGCCGGCTTGTCCGGCAGCACCACCGTGGTGGTCACGAACATGCCGGGCTTCAGGATCTTCTCCGGATTGGAGACGGTCGCCTGCACGCGGATGTTGCGGGTGTCGGTCGAAATCTGCGGCTCGATCGTGGTGATCTTGGCGTCGAAGGTGCGGCCCGGATAGGCGTCGACCTTCAGCCGGACCTTCTGACCGACCTTGAGATTGCCCGAGTCCTTTTCCGTCACCGTGAAGTTGGCCCACAGCTCCGACAGATCGGTCAGCGAGACGATGGCCGTGCCGGCGGTCAGATACTGGCCGACCTCGACCTTGCGGACGCCGAGATCGCCGGAGAATGGCGCGCGCACAAACTTTTGCGAGATCAGCGCCTCGGTCTTGGCAATGCCGGCCAGCGCCTGGTCGTAGGCCGCCTGCGCGGAATCGACGGTCGCCTGCGGACCGAACTGGCGCGACGCCAATTGCTTGGCGCGGTCGAGCGAGAGCTGGGCCACGGTCGCCTGCGCCTTGTAGCTGGCGAGGTCGCCCTGCTCCGGGGCGTCGAACAGCTGCACCAGCGGTGTGCCGCCGTCGACATGCGAGCCCGGCTCAAACTTGATCTCGGTGACACGGCCGTTGACGTCGGCGGTAACGTCGACCTGATGCACGGCGGCGAGGCCACCGACCGCGGTCAACAGATTCGGCACCACTTCCGACTTCGCCTCGGCCGCGCTGACCGAGACCGGCGGCGGCTTGTTGTTGGCGAAGAACTGCTTGATCATCTGGCCGCGGAAATAATTGAACCAGACCAGCCCGCCGACGAGCGCGCCCAGCAGCACGCCGACGATGATGAACCAAAGCACCGGCCGAACCGGACGCTTGGGAGCCTTGTTGTCGATCGGTTCGCCCGAAATCTTGTGTTCGGTTACGATGTTCATGTCATGCGCTTTCTGCAATCGCCGTCTTGCCTGCACCCGGCGCCAAATCGCGGCCCAGATGCGAAGCAATTGCGGCGTCGTTAAGTCCGATACCCCTCAGGAGAAACTCACAGAGCTGGCGCTCCAGATCGTTCGCCTTGCCGTAGACGAGGCAAGGCGTGGCCGGCAGCCTGGTCAGCGCAGCGGTCATCACCGAATGGTGCGCAAACCAGAACAGGTTGAGCGGCTCGCCGGTGCACGGCCGCGCATCGCCGGCCGCGACCGCACGCTCGAGCGAAGCGACGAAGACCGCCCCGATCAGCTTCTCGATCTTGGCATATAGCAAACGCGCGAATTCGCCATCATCCAAATGGCTCGTGGCCATCAGTCGCAGGCGCTGGGCCTCCTCCTGATCGGGGCCGTCGGCAATGTGAAGGAAGTGCTGGACCATGCCGCGGATCAGCTCAACCAAGGTGACGGTCGAGGGCTCACGCTCCAGAAGATCCATCAGCGCCGGATCGGCTTCGCATTCATCGCTGAGAATTTCAGCGTAGAGCGCCGCCTTGGAGGGGAAATGCTTGAACAGCAGGGCTTCGGAAATGGCAGCGGCGGCCGCCACGCTCTTGGTCGTGGTGCCGGTATAGCCATGCCGGGCAAAGCAGCGCTTCGCGGCACCGAGGATCAATTGACGCCTCAGGTCGCTCGTCATTCGCAGTGAGCTCATGCTAGTGAGTAAGCACTCACCCACGCAAAAGTCAAGCAGAATGGTGCGATGCAACCTAAATGCGCGCAGATTCAGTGGAAATTGGCCACACGTCCCGGGGCCGAGCCGCGCGCGAAGGGACTGCGTCCCGGCTGACGTCAGATCGGCTGGAAGCCGAGGTCTCCGCGGATCCGGTTGACGATGTAGGTGCCGTCCCGGCTTGGCAAAATCCGCTCGAAATTGGCGCTGCCGATCTTCACATTGGCAAATCTCGGTCCCGCCGAGATGTCGTGGACGGCTTTGGCGAAGGCCTCGACCTCGGCCAGGGTCGAGATCGCGCGGCTGTCCCCGATGCCGCAGGCCCTGGCGACGCCGACGAGGTCGGCGGCCGCCGAGGTGTGGCTGGTCTGGCCGCCGGTCTCGCCATAGGCCTCATTGTCGAGCACCACGATCGAGAGGTTGGACGGCTTCTGGAGCCCGATGGTGGCGAGGCTGCCCATGCCCATCAGCATCTCGCCGTCGCCGGTGATGACCAGCACGGGCAGTTTTGGTTGCGCCAGCGCGAGCCCGAGCCCGATCATCGCGGCGCCGCCCATGCCGCCCCAGAGATAGAAGTTGCGCGCGTGGTCGCCGGCGGCGGTGATGTCGTTGGTGGATGCGCCGAGGCCGCCGATCGCAACCACATCCTTGCGGTCCACGAGCAGCGTCGAGACCACCTGACGGCGGTCGAGGAGATTGGCCTTGCTCATTTGGTGAAAACCTTGGCGCCGATCAGGCGCTGCGACAACAGGACGGCGGTCGGCGTGAGCGCGTTATAGGCCTGCGCGGCTGCCGCTTCGAGCACGGCCGGCACCTCAGCCGCATTGGAGGCGCGCAGCACCTTGACGCCGGAGAGCTCGAATACGCCCTGTGTGGTCGATCCCATCGGCACCTGCCACGGATTGAACTCGCCCCACTCGCCGCGCATGGTCACGAGCGTGAGGAACGGAAAGCGCAGGATCGGGATCAGCGACAGCATGTTGATGCAGTTGCCGACCCCGCTCGACTGCATCAGCAGCACGCCGCGCTGTCCGCCGGTCCAGGCGCCGGCCAAAAGTGCCACACCCTCCTCCTCCGTCGTCAGCGGAATGCCGCGCATCGTGGAGGAGCCCAGCACGTGCTGGATCAGCGTCGAATGGCCGGCATCGGGCACGTAAGGCACCTGCCGGACGTCGAAGCGTTGCAATGTCGCAAAAATATCGTCGGGCCAATTGGGGGCCGTGTCGACAGCATCAGCGCGGGCGTGCATTTTCCTGTCCGGTCAGCTAGCAAATCACAGCAGGACTGTAGACGGTGATCAGCACAGCTCGATAGAGCGAAATCAGCATATCGGTCTCAACCGGCGAGTATGGCGGCATGAACGCAGATGCGAAAGAACTGGCGGCCAATTTCGATCTGGAGAAGCTGACACCGGAATTCTACGACAATCCGTATCCGACTTATCGTGCACTGCGGGAGAACGAGCCGGTCAAGCGCCTGCCGAACGGCACCGTTTTCCTGACCCGCTACGACGACCTCGTCACCACCTACAAGAACACGAAGTCGTTCAGCTCGGACAAGAAGCGCGAGTTCGCGCCGAAATATGGCGACACCCCGCTCTACGAGCATCACACCACAAGCCTCGTCTTCAACGATCCCCCCGCGCATACCCGCGTCCGGCGCCTGATCATGGGCGCGCTGTCGCCGCGCGCGATCGCAGGGATGGAGGGCGATCTCATCAAGCTGATCGACAGCCTGCTCGACGCCATCGCCGCCAAGGGCAGCTGCGAGCTGATCGACGACTTTGCCGCCTCGATCCCCATCGAGGTCATCGGCAATCTGCTCGACGTGCCCCACGACGAGCGCGAGCCGCTGCGCGACTGGTCGCTGGCGATTTTGGGCGCACTCGAGCCTGTCGTGTCGACTGAAGCCGCCGCGCGTGGCAACAAGGCGGTGGAAGACTTCCTCGCCTATCTCTCGACGCTGGTCGCGCGCCGGCGCGATACGCCGGGCAATCCCGAGCGCGATGTGCTGACACGCCTGATCCAGGGCGAGGAGAACGGCGAACGGCTGACCGAGAAGGAGCTGCTGCACAACTGCATCTTCCTGCTCAATGCCGGGCACGAGACCACCACCAATCTGATCGGCAACGGCCTCGTGGCGCTGCACCGGAATCCGGATCAGAAACAGCGGCTGATCGGCAACCCGGACCTGATCAAGACCGCCGTGGAAGAGATGCTGCGTTACGAGAGCTCGAACCAGCTCGGCAACCGCATGACCACGGAGCGGGTCGAGCTTGGCGGCGTCATGCTCGATGCCGGCACCTCGATCACGCTGTGCATCGGCGCCGCCAACCGCGACCCCGCGCAGTTTCCGGACCCCGAAAATTTTGACATCGCACGGACGCCGAACCGGCATCTCGCCTTCGCCACCGGCGCGCATCAATGCGCCGGCATGGCGCTGGCGCGACTCGAAGGCGCTATCGCGATCTCGCGCTTCCTGGCGCGCTTCCCGAATTATGCCGTGAGCGGCCAGCCGGTGCGCGGCGGACGGGTGCGGTTCCGCGGCTTTTTGAGCGTGCCCTGCTCGATCGGCTGAGGCCTGGGGACAAAAAAGTCGAAAACAACCCCATGCAAAGTAGGGAGTGGCCGGCGGAAGATTGCCTTGTGGATCCGCATAACCATTTGACAAGGGGAGGCAAATCGGCGGCATCGCGCGCCTCGCCGGTGCCGAGACCGATTTGAGCGCGGCGGGTGCAGTCGGTTGACGCCGGCGTAGCAATGGGGTGACGAAAGATGAGCTCCTCGGTCATTGATTTCCTCGCAACGGAAGCACGCTTTGGCGCCCGAAATTACGAGCCGGTCGGGGTCGTCCTGTCGCGCGGTGAAGGTGTCTGGGTCTGGGATACCGAAGGCAACCGTTATCTCGATTGCCTCTCCGCCTATTCGGCCGTCAGCCAGGGCCACTGCCACCCCAAGATCCTGGCGGCGATGGTGGAACAGGCGCACAGGTTGACGCTCACCTCGCGCGCCTTCCACAACGACCAGCTCGCCCCCTTCTATGAAGAGATCGCGGCGCTGACAGGCTCCCACAAGGTGCTGCCGATGAACAGCGGCGCCGAGGCGGTCGAGAGCGCGATCAAGTCGGTGCGCAAATGGGGCTATGAGGTGAAAGGCGTGCCGGACGGCCAGGCCGAAATCATCGTCTGCGCCAACAATTTCCACGGACGCACGCTGGGCGTCGTCGGCTTTTCAACCGACCCTGAGACCCGCACACACTTCGGGCCGTTCGCGCCGGGCTTCAAGATCATCCCGTTCGGCGACGCCGCGGCGCTGGAGGAAGCGATCACGCCGAATACCGTCGCCTTTCTGGTCGAGCCTATCCAGGGCGAAGCCGGCGTCATCATTCCTCCAGTCGGCTATTTCACCAAGGTGCGGGAGCTCTGCACGGCCAACAACGTCATGCTGGTGCTCGACGAGATCCAGACCGGGCTCGGCCGCACCGGCAAGTTGCTCGCCGAACAGCACGAGGGAATCGAGGCGGACGTGACGCTGCTCGGCAAGGCCTTGTCCGGCGGCTTCTATCCCGTGTCGGCCGTGCTCTCGAACAACGAAGTGCTCGGTACATTGAGACCCGGGCAGCATGGCTCAACCTTCGGCGGCAACCCGCTTGCCTGCGCGGTGGCGCGCGCGGCGATGCGCGTGCTGATCGAAGAAGGCATGATCGAGAACGCGGCCAAGCAGGGCGCGCGCTTCCTCGAAGGCTTGAAGGACATCCGTGCCAACACGATCCGCGAAGTGCGCGGACGCGGCTTGATGCTGGCGGTCGAGCTGCATCCTGAGGCCGGCCGCGCACGCCGCTACTGCGAGGCGCTCCAGGGCAAGGGCATCCTCGCCAAGGACACCCACGAGCACACGATCCGCATCGCTCCTCCGCTGGTGATCACCAGCGACCAGGTCGACTGGGCGCTCGAGCGGTTCGCCACGACCCTGACGCAGGATCTCTCTTGAGGCTGCCTGCGTCGGAAGATCGCAATGCCGGCCGCGGCCAACAACGAACGATTCCGCCACCTGTGCGTTGAAAGTTGTGGGCGATTTCGAGCTGGGAGCGACGATCATGCTTCCGCGTGGCGTTTGCCTGACGGCTTTTTTGGTTAGTGTCTCGATGCTGACGGCGAACGTCGGCGCGTTCGCCCAGGGACCCCAGGGACACGGAAGGGGTGGACCACCAGGGCCGGCCGCAGCGCCGGCAGCTCGGCCAGCACCACCTGCCATGGCCCGTCCGGCGGCGCCGCCGGCCATGGCGCGTCCGGCCGCGCCGGCATTCCATCCCCCGGCCATGCCGCAGCGCCCGGCCATGGCGCCACGTCCGGCGCCGCACATCGCCTCACCGCCGCCGCGTCCGGCCCCTCACTTCGCTGCACCGCCGCCGCGGGCTGCCCCGCACGTGGCGGCGCCGCGGCCTGAATTCCATCGGGCGCCGGCAGCGCCGCAACGTCCGGCCATGGCACCCCGGCCGACGCCGCATATCGCCGCCCCCTCGCGTCCAAGCGCAGCGCCGACCGTGAGCGATCGGCTGTCGCGACGGGATCAGATCGAACACCGCGCGCAACAGGATCAGCAGCAGATCCAGCAGCGCCAGCAGATGGTGCAGCAGCGGCAGCGCGAGGTGCTGTCGCGCCAGACCGCGGACCGCCAGACCCGCATCGACCGCCTGCAGCAGCGCGTGCAGCAAGTGCAGTCGCAAAAACCGGAAGGCACACGCGCGCAACGCGCGCAGCAACGGATGCTCCAGACGCAGAACCGCTTGCTTGACCGTGAGCAGCGCGCGCAGCAAAGTGACCTGGCGCGCCAGCAGCGGCTTGGACTACAGGCTCCGGCCGGGCGCGCCCCAGCTACTGCGGCCGCCGTGCAGGCCGCCGAGCGCGGACGGTTTGCCGCGCGCTTCCGCGAGCAGGCCACTCCGCAAACCCAAGCGGCCCTCGTGGCCCGCCAAAGCGGCTGGGCTCCCCGGCAGGCCTGGCGGCACCGCCATCCCGCGGTGTTCGTGGCGTGGCTTGGGCCGGTGTTCTGGCCTTACGCCTATTCCGACATTTTTGACTACACGTTCTGGTCCTACGCTTACGAGCCTGGCTATTGGGCCTACGCCTATGACGACTTCGTCGACACCGTGTTCTGGGGCGGTGACGGCCCCTATTCCGCCTATGCCAGCACCAACCCGTATGACTATCCGCAATCCGGCGGCGGCTACCGCGCGCGCCAGCGCGCCAGCGTGAGCCCGCAAACGCTACAGCAATTGTGCGGCGCTCCGGACAAAGGCGTCACGGCGTGGCCGCTCGCCGATATCGCGCGGGCGGTGCGGCCGACACCGGAGCAGCGCGCGTTGCTCGACGAGTTGAAGGCTGCGGCGGCAAGGGCCGCAGATGTCTTCAAGGACTCCTGCGCGGAGACCTATGCGTTGACGCCGCTCGGCCGCTTGCGGGCGATGATGAACCGCGTCAGTGCGACGTTGGAAGCGGTCAAGATCGTGCGACCGGCACTGGAGAATCTCTATAACTCGCTCAGTGACGAGCAGCAGGCCCGCTTCAACGCGCTCGGCCCCAATGTCGGCGAGCGCTCGCCGCAGCAGCAGCAAGCCAGTGCCGAGGGCTGCGGCGATCCGAAGTCCGGCCTGACCCAGTTGCCGATTCAACGACTCGAGGCCGTGCTCCACCCCGCGGGCAAGCAGAAGGAAGCGCTCGACCGCCTGAGCGAAGCGACGGCCAAGGGCGTTGAGGGGCTACAGGCGGCCTGTCCGAACGATGTACCGCTGACGCCGGTCGGACGGCTGGAGGCGATGCAGCACCGGCTCGAGGCCATGCTGACAGCCGCCAAGCTGGTCGAACCCGCCCTGGACGAGTTCTATGCCACGCTGAGCAGCGAGCAGAAGGCGCGCTTCAACACGCTGCAACAGGTCGCAAGCCCGTGAGGGTAGCGTCGCATTCTCTCGTTGCAATCGCGCAACGGCCGAACGACGTGGGTGACGTAGTCGCCCTGCCTCAAAGCTCGACGAGAACATGCGGCGTGTCCGGGCCGCGGCTCCCTGTGAGAAGACAGCCTCGTTCCGTCCTCACACGGCGGAAATCGTCGTCCGTCGAGCGTTATTCGTGTTTGTGATCGCTTGAGGCCGCTCTACCTCATTCGAGCTAATTGGCGTTGCATTGTTGGAAGTAAGAAGACAGCTCAAGATCAACTAGTGGTTCATCACAGTGATTTTGACGTTTTGATACCGAGCCATTCGAGGATCGGCAAGCTTTCCGGCGGCACGAGGATTTCGATGCTTCTGGGGACGCCAGGTTGACGGCGAATGAAACCGTTTCGTTCGAGGGTGACGATCATCTGGTGGACCGAAGGCGGGCTGACGCGGAAATGGCGCTGCATGTCGGTTTCGGCGGGTGGGCGTCCGAACATGTGCGCGTAGGTGTAGATAAAGGCCAGGTAGTGTCCCTGCTTCTCCGTGAAGTGCGTGCCTGATTTTTGACTCATCGCTGGATTCGTCCCGGCCTCCGACAAGGAGGCGAAGCATGAATGTACGTTATCGGGTCGAATTGAGCCAAATCGAGCGGGACGAACTGACGGCGATGCTGGGCGGCGGGAAGCATGCTGCCCGCAAGCTCAAGCGGGCGCAGATTTTGCTGGCGGCCGATGCCGGCAGTTGCGACGCGGAGATTGCCCGGTCTGTCCGGGTCAGCCTGTCCAGCATCGGCCGGACCAAGCGCCGCTTCGTGGAAGGCAATCTGGAGCGGGCCTTGAGCGAGGAACCGCGTCCGGGCGCAGAGCGCAAATTGACCGGCAAGGAGGAGGCCCTGCTGGTGGCGACGGCGTGCGCCAAGCCGCCCGCCGGCCGCAAACGTTGGACGCTGACGCTGCTGGCGGACACGATGGTCAAGCTCACCGATCATGACAGCCTGTCGGGCGAGACCGTGCGTCGCCGGCTGGCCGAGAACGACCTCAAGCCATGGCGCAGGGACATGTGGTGCATCCCCTATGTCGACGGCGAATACGTCGCCCGCATGGAGGACGTGCTCGACCTCTACGCCGAGGCGCCGGATCCCGTCCGGCCGCTGGTCTGCTTCGACGAGACCCCCGTCCAGCTCATCGGCGAGGTCCGTCAGCCGATTCCAGCCGAGCCGGGACAGCGCGAGCGTTACGATTACGAGTACCGCCGCAACGGCACCGTCAATCTCTTCGTTACCTTCGACCCGCATCGTGGCTGGCGCAACGTCAAGGTCACCGAGCACCGCGCCGCCGTGGACTACGCCTACTGCATGCGCGAACTCGTCGACGTCCATTATCCCGACGCCGACTGCATCCGCCTCGTGCAGGACAATCTGTCGATCCATACCGCCGGCGCGTTGTATCAAGCATTTGCGCCTGCTGAGGCCCGTCGCATCCTGCGCCGCCTCGAATTCCACTTCACCCCGAAACACGCCAGTTGGCTCAATATGGTCGAGTGCGAGATCAGCGTGCTCCAGCGCCAGTGCCTCGGCCGCCGCATCGACGACCCCAAAAGGCTCCGAAACGAGATCGCAGCATGGCAAAAGCGGCGGAATAAAACCCGAGCCCGCATCAAATGGATGTTCACAACCGACAAGGCCCGCGCCAAACTCGGCCGCGCCTATCCAGCCACCGCCAAAGAGTCAAAATCACTGTGATGAGCCACTAGGTGATCCCAGTATTCTGCTTCTGCGAGCAGCTTCCATTTGTTCATGCTGTTGTACGCGGCCTGTTGCCGGCAGCGGCCCTTCCTGGATGGTGGTTAGCTTGCGATCAGAACGGGCCGGACAAAGTTTTTCGCCGGCCCGCCCGGGCGGCGAGCACCGTCAGAGGGCGGCTGCAAGGGCTGCTTGGGAAGCCAACGCCGCCGTCGATGGCAGATCATCTTTCCACCATTCGGCCGTTCGTCGTGGGGGCCGAGTGCCCACCAACACCCACCTTGGTTTTCAAGATTGCGCGAGCATCAGCAGGCAAGCTTCGGTTCGCCGGAAGCACCAGACCTGCGCCTAGATGCGAGTGCCTTTATGCGTCACTAAACGAAGGCATTAAACCTCAGCAAGTTCCTGCACGAGTACCTTCGCGGAACGAAGGTCTGTTGTTTCGAAGCCTTCCGTAAACCAGCCGTAAACGGAGCCAAGGAGGCCTCGCGCGTCGGCCATCCGGCCCTGGTCGCGCCAAAGCCGAGCCAGACTCATGGCTGCACGTAATTCAAAGGATTTCGCGCTTTGGCTCTGGGCAATCTTGAGCGCAGCTTGCAAGTAATTCTCGACCTCCTCAGCTGGAGCACCACGAATGTGATGCAGTTCGCCATCAATGCATGCAAGTTCCGCCTCCCACATGTGCTCTTCGTTGCGCGCAGCAATGGCCTTCGCTTCCGCCAGGGTGGCCAAACCGTTTTCGTCGTCACCCAACCGGTGGTACGTCGCCGCGAGCATCCACAAGTACCGGACCTGGTACCAACTGGCTCCGAGCCTGGCCCGCTCGTTCAGACTGAGGCGCATGAGCGCCAGGCCGCCCTCCACGTTACCTTCTTGTGCCATTGCCCAACCCCGCAGGATGAGGCCGCTCAAGCGCCAATAGTTCAAGCTGTGCTGATCGGCGAGATCGATGATGGCTTCGGCGTGCGCATGCACAGCCGCCATGTCACCCATCAGCTCCGCAGGCCCCGCTCCGCCATAGACCTGCACGTGCGCGGTAAGGTTCGTCTGATTTAGCTCCGCAGCGTATTCAAACGCCGCGCGGCTGGTCCTCTGGGCCTGTTCGGGGTAGCCAAGTATCCAAAGCACAATTGCCAAGTAGGGTAACGCGGAGGCCTTAGGGTCATGTACATAGTGAACTGGCGGCGGCCGATGCGTGTCCGGCTGATAACGACTCAAGATCGTTTCGAGCTCCGAGCGAGCCGTAAGAAAGTCGCCGGCATGCATGGCGGTGAGCGCCGCCAAACGATGTGTAGCTAGTTCAAGTGCCGTGTCGCCGGTCCGCTCGGCGGCGCGTTGCGCCTCGGCAACAAGGCTCTGCATGGCACCAAAGTCGCCGCGCACGAAGTGGAAAATGAACTTCCCGCTAAGAGTAGCGAACAAGGCACCCGTGTCATCGAGTTCATAACAGAGCGCGTGAGCCCTGCTGAAGGCAGTGCCCAGTTGCGGAGCCGTGTATCCGTAAATGGCGATCAGCGGGCCTCCGATCGCCGTTTGCAGCGCGAGTTCCTGGCGATCGCGCTCCGGTCCTTGTGGATTGGACTTGAGTGCCTCCAGTCCCCTTGTGAGGTGAGTGATCGCTTCGAGATTGGCGGAACGTCCCGCTGCAATCCAGCCGGCCCGCAGCCAATAGCCGACTGCCTTTCCCGCCAGCCCACCCTGCGTAAGGTGTGAAGCAATCGTTTCCGGCTCGGCCTCCGCGCGGGCAGGATACTGTTCTTCGAGAGCTGCAGCGATGCGGGCATGGATCTGCTGCCGCTTGCTCTTTAAGAGGCTCTCATGCGCGATGTCTTGGACCAGCGCGTGTTTGAAGCTGTAGCCAATATCCGGAGGTGCTCCACGCCGGAATATGAGCTCGGCTCTCAATAGCTCGTTGAGAGCACGCTGGAGCGCGTGTTCGTCGAGCGCTGTAACTGATCGCAAAAGGTCGTGTCCGAATTCGCGCCCGATGCAAGCAGCGATCTGCGCGACTTCCTTGACCGGCGCCAACCGATCGAGGCGGGCCATCAAGGAGTCCTGCAGCGTCGTCGGGATCGCCAGCGGCGGCAACGGGCCTATCAACTCGTAGCGATTGCCATGGTCTTTGAGCAGTCCGGATTCAACGACGGCCTTGGTAAGCTCCTCGACAAATAACGGCACGCCATCAGTTTTAGCCAAAATCTGCTCAAGCACCTCTTGTGGAAGTATTTTGCCGCCAGTGATCCGGTCAACGATAGCCGTCCCTTGCCTGCGACCTAGTCGGCTTAAAGAGAGCGCTGTCACGTGCCCATGACCTGTCCAGCGCGGAACGAACTCTGGCCGGAAGGTGACAATCATCAGAATCGGAAGTTGCTGCACCTCGTCAACGGCCCGGTCGAGGAGTTCGAGCATGGTGGGGTCTGCCCAGTGAACATCCTCGTAAACGGCGAGCAGCGGCTGCTTTGCCGCCAGGCCCTGTATCTGCTCCAGGAGAGCCTGGAACGTTCGCTCCTTCTTCTGGTGTGGACTAAGTGCAAGTGGCGGGTATCTCTCACCCGTCGGGATTGCCAAGAGGTCCGCCAGAACCGGCGCGCACTTATGCACGTCGTTTGTAGCAAGAGCGAGCATGGCCTCGAGTTTATCGAGCTGTTCTTCGGGAGCGTCCTCCCGTCGTATTCCTGCTGCCCGCTCAAGGAGGCCAATGATAGGGTACAACGCGGTGCTGGTATGGAACGGAGAACAGAAATGGCTCAGTGGCGTGTGCGGCGTACCTGCGAGGTGCTCGCGCAGCGCCCGCACGAGCCGGGACTTGCCAATGCCTGCTTGGCCGCCGAGCAGGACGATCTGTCCCTCTCGCTCTTTCGCCTGCTCCCAGCGGTCCAAGAGCAATGCAAGTTCTTGATTCCGTCCGACGAGCGCGGTCGTTGCCATACCGTGCTGGGCATCGAACCGACTCTCGGCCGCGCCCTCGCCAATGACAAGCCAGGCCTGCACTGGTTCCGGGAAACCCTTGAGAGGCACCGTGCCGAGGTCCTGGTACATGAAGGCTTCGGCGAGTAGGCGGCGCGTTGACTCAGCGATCACCACATCACCAGGCTCGGCCAGACTCTGCAGTCGGGCAGCCAGGTTCGGGGTTTCGCCGATCACTGCGCGCTCGCGAGCTTCTCCCTCGCCTATCAGTTCGCCGACCACGACGAGACCGGTTGCAATGCCGACGCGAGCGGCAAGCGCTACACCGCCCGGCTCGGTTAGGGAGGCGACCGCCTTGGTCACTCGAAGCCCGGCGCGGACGGCACGCTCCGCCTCATCTTCATGCGCCCGCGGCCAACCGAAATACGCGAGAACGCCGTCGCCCAAGAGCTTGGCTATGTGGCCTTCGAACCTGGCGATCTCGCCCGCCACGCTGTTGTGGTAGGCCTGCATGAGGTCACGCAGTTCCTCGGGGTCGCGCCCTGAGGCGAGCGCGGTTGAACCGACCAAGTCGACGAACATGACCGTAAGCTGCCGACGGTCCGCCTCTGAGGGTAGTGCCGGCCTTATCTGTTCAGTTGGCTCACCAGCATCAATGGGGGCGGTAGCGATCGATGATGAGCGTGCTTGAATCGCCTTCAGTACGGTCTTGCGCGGGCCGAGCGGCAAGCCAAGTTCTCGCAGATCGGCTTCAGCCAGATCTTGCAGGACATCAGGCGTGACTTCGGCTTCCTGGAAGGCCTGAGTGTAGCGCTCCAGCCCAAGATTGCGAAGCCATTCGGCTATGTCCACGCGAAGTCTCCTCGCGCGGCGCCAAGCGATACGACGGCGAGCTCAGTTGAAGGTATGCAACCTCAGCTTCAGTGAGCCGTCCACTTGACGCTCGAACACATGGGTGGCAATGCCGCCAGCACTTTGGCGGCTCCCATCGGGTCCCTTGCCATTGGCCGTCCATTTTGCGGTACTGTAGACGACCTTCTCATCTCCACCCACGTCTATGACCGTTAGTTTGTGATCAGTGAATCCGCCCGAAAACAGCCCAGCGAAGAAATTCTCGATTTCTTCCGGACCCGATATGACCTGATGCGTCGGTGGCAGTTTGAAATATAGGTTGCGGCGACCGCTTTAGCGTCAGCTTTGTTGAACGCCGAATCCCAGGCGGCATAAGCTCCAGTAACTTCGGCTCCAACGTCGAAGCTCGTCGAGGAGGCCAAGTTCGTCATGATTCCCTCCCTCAGGTTAGCCTTGGTGACTACCGCATCTTATCACTGCTGGGCAGTGCGCGAAATCGGGAACGTGCGGGAACCGGGCTAGACCAGGGATCTAACGAGGGCATTCCATACTTCCGGTCACGGTCATTCGCGATCGTGTCGAGCCCGGCAGCAAGTCCGACCGATGTCCCTTCTGCCGCCGGAAGCGGACGCAAATTCAGAGCATAGGGCCATGCTGACGGCCGCCAAGCTGGTCGAACCCGCCCTGGACGAGTTCTATGCCACGCCGAGCAGCGAGCAGAAGGCGCGCTTCAACACGCTGCAACAGGTCGCAAGCCCGTGAGCGCAGCGTCGCATTCTCTCGCTGCAATTGCGCAGCGGCCGAACGACATGGGTGACGTAGTCGCCCTGCCTCAAAGCTCGACGAGAACATGCGGCGTGTCCGGGCCGCGGCTCCCTGTGAGAAGACAGCCTCGTTCCGTCCTCACGCGGCGGAAATCGTCGTCCGTCGAGCGCTATTCGTGTTTGTGATCGCTTGAGGCCGCTCTACCTCATTCGAGCCAATGGCGTTGCATTGTTGGAAGTAAGAAGACAGCTCAAGATCGGCTAGGTGATCCCAGTATTCTGCTTCTGCGAGCAGCTTCCATTTGTTCATGTTGTTGTACGCGGCCTGTTGACGGCACAGCGAACCCATCGCACGCAAGCGTCGCACCTTCTCCACTGCGAACCCTCCCTTCGCGCTTGTTTGCTTACAAGCGCATTTGTGTTGTCACAACTTCGCAGATTGAATTGACGAGTGATAGTCCGGTGTTTGACGGGCAATCGATGATAGCGCAATCGTCTGACTTTTCACCGAACAATCGGGCCGAACGGCGTGGGCATCGACGGCAGCAAAAGGCGCTGCGCAGAATGACAGAGCGTCTGGCAGCCCCTCAGAGGCCACCCGCGTCGGAAGCGTTCTTTTAGAAGGTAACGGCTCCAGTCCGACCGACTGGAGCCGTTTTCTTTATCCGAAGTGAGCAGCTCCAGCCCTGAGGGGCAATGTCGCGTTCTCAGCGCCGCAGCCCCTTCGGCCTACGTTGTACGCAGGCATGCAACAAAGCTCGCATCGGACGACGGGTTCCTAAGTCGCATTCCATTTCAGGACTGAAATTTTAATTGTGAGCGGCCCTTCCCTGGATGGTGGTTAGCTTGCGATCAGACCGGGCCGGACAAAGTTTGATCCCGAAACTATTTTTTGGCCCGGCGCATTGGACTGCAAGACCGCCTTCGGGCGGTCTTTCTTTTTCGCCGCAATGAAACGGGTCCGGGGCTGGACCACGCCGGCGCCTTCGGCGAAAGTCGCTAGCCTTGCCACGCCGATTACAACAATGGCCCCGACGATTACCCGTCGGGGCCATTCAAGATCATCAGGCATGGGTACATCCGCCGTGCCTTCTGATCGTTGATGCCACCGATTACCGCATCCGATCTGGCGCAGACTGTGGCGAGGCTGCGGCATCGGGATAATGACATTCTGCATGAAAGCTGATGGCTGTCCACGTCATCATTGGTGGTACTCCAACCAGCTCGCTGAACCGCACGAACGATGCCCCCGAGACAATCGCGTCGTGTCAGCGCCGATATCCTGATGCTAGATTTCACGACGGCAGGGAGCACCTGCTTCCTGCTTCATACCGAACGGAGGACGACATGCCTGATAGCGTCTACAAGGTCATTGAACTGATCGGTACCAGCAACGACTCATGGGAAAAGGCGGCCGCCAATGCGGTCGAGCAAGCCGCAAAATCTCTCCGGGATCTTCGCATTGCGGAGGTCGTCAAACTCGATATGCAACTGGATGCCAAGGGAAAAGTAGAGGCCTATCGCGCCAAGCTCAACGTATCGTTCAAGTTCGAGGGCTCCTGAGCCTCAGCACCTCGCCCCGCTTGCGGGCGAGGATGGCTCATTGGAGCAAGGCGTGTCGCGCGGCCCGCCAACCGGCGTTTTTGACCCATCTCGGAAGTAGGCCCTAGTCCAACTGGGACCCGATATGCTTTGATGCGTGGGGGCGGGAACTGTGACGCGTGGTGGCCTCATGTACATGGTCATTCGCAAGTACACCAAGGTTCGTTCGGTTGCGGACGCTGCCCGCCGCGCCAAGAGCGGCATCGGTCAGATCCTAAGTCAATCGCGCGGATTCAGATCTTACTATGTGCTGGATGGGGGCAACGGCGTTGGTGTCGCAGTGATGATATTCGAGGACCGCGAAAGCGCCAATGCAGCGAACGCCAAGATACTGGAGTTTGTTCAAGCAAGTCTGCATGACCTCGATCTTGGAGATCCCGAAATCACTACCGGCGAAGTTTTGGTGAACATAGAACGTGATGAGTCCTCGGACATAAAGTATTCGTAAGCCGCCAGTTGTGTGGGTGCGGTCGCTTGCTGGTGCAGTCGACCTGTTCGCTGTCGCATTGGAGCGATCGCGCCCTGGACATCCGCACGTCGTCCGTCAGGAATATTCGACTGCTCGTGCTTTTCGAGGAGCACCAACAACATGAAGCAACACACCTCCGAAACATTTTTCACCACAGCGATCGACTGGACGTCGCTTGTGCTTATGGGCACCGCGATGCCGCCCCGAGATCCTGATGAAGATGACGAGGACGAGGACGAAGAGGACAGAGAGGAGGATGACGCCGACGAACCGGCGGTCGTACGCGAGCCGGACGAAAACTAGACTAGCCCATCTCTGGCAGTCGGCGCTATAATGTATCTTCCATGGGCTGGGATGCGAAAGACGTAGCGCTGCTCAAAAGGCTCTGGGCCGCAGGACAGAGCGCGGCGCAGATTGCGCGCCGTCTCGGGTGTAGCCGTAACGCAGCCTGCGGCATGCTAACCCGTTTAGGCTTGAAGCGTGGCCACAAGCCGCCAACAGCAAGACCCAAGATAAGGCCGACCGCGAAGCCAAGGCCGGCGTCGTCGGCCGCCTGCGCCCGTCCAGTGGCAAAAAAGGTGTCGCGGAACACAGCCGAGAGGCAGCCACCCAAGGAATTCAGCAAGCAGCAGCTTTACGCCATTCTAGCTGAAGCGGTCAGGAACACTGGCTAAGAGCCCACCACGACCGTCGGCTTGCGATGGCGGTCGGGATGATCGGGCGCAGTCTTGCCCATCACAATCAAACTCTCGCAATTCTCGTTCGTCGTGCCGGAGGTGAACCATTTGCGCCCGTTGATGACGTAGTCGTTGCCGTCGCGCCGGACCTCGCACTTGCCGCTTACCGATCATCAACCATAGAAAATGATCTGAAAATTTTAGGGAAACAATACGGTCACCTCCGCGTCGGTTAGTCGGAGGGATGCCGCATGTCCACAGAGGGCCGATTCACCGAGCAAGAAGCCCGGATCGCGCGCTATCGCCTGTTGGAACGAGAGGTTACCGACCCGCTCGCCGCATGTCTGCTCCACGACATCATCCTTGAGCTCGAAGCTGATCTCCAGAAAGACCGCGAGGTCACCAAGCGAGCTCTGTCCGCGTCCACTTAAGGCATGGTCGACCGACCTCCTCCCTCGTTGCTCCGCGAATGGTCACCATACTACCCGGGATATCACCACGCGCCTCTCGGCTGTTATCGGTGAATGAGAGCATTGTGCTCCCGCAGCGACGAAGAGGTGGTCCATATATCAAACATCCCAAACTCAAAGTTCGCGAGTGGCTGGCGCCTCCGGCATTGCTGCCAATCGATTTCGTGTCCCGGATAGTTGCACAGCACCATTCTGTTGATATGACGATTGAGTCACTTGACATCGTCCCAAAATTTTTTGTCGAGAGTCGCAAAGCGAACCGACAGCCCATATCACCTGGGACATAGTGGTAACTGGGCTGGACAGGAGCTCATCAAAAACCAAATCGGACACACGGAAGCGGGCATCCCGCCTCCACGAACTCCTGCGGCGCAAATCGGCGCCGGGGAAACGGTGTCGCTTGAGTATGGGGATAGTCGTGAGTGAAAGTGAAATGAAAGCTGAACCGAACGGAACGAACGGCTCTGCGATGCCGTCGCTCGAATTCCCGAAGCTTGCGCTGCACGGCGTACTCAGGGAAGTTTCCGAGCAGGGCGTGACCCGCGCGCGGGAAGGCTGCGAGAAGATCAAAGCGGCGACCGAGGAGATGGCCGAAGCATTGCGCGAGACTTATTCTACCAACGCAAGGAGCGCGACCGACTACGGCCTCAAGATCATCGAGATCTCAAACGCCAATACCGCCTCCGCGATCGATTTCTTCATCCACCTCCTGGGTAGCAGGTCGGCGACCGATCTCGTTGCCGTGTCGACAGGGCAGGCGCGCAGGGCTTTCGATACCGCATCCGCCCAGAGCAAGGACCTGTGGGTTCTGACGCAGAAGTTTGCGACAGAAACTGGCGAGCCGCTCAGGAAGCACGTCGCCAAGGTACTTCACCAGGGTAGCTAAGCCGCAGTCAACTACATCCAGGTTCGTTCAAGAGGGAGATCCGGCCGGTTGGACCAAGCTCCGCCACGAGCATGCCCACCCATGCTCGGTCGAAGAACAGGCAGGTGCGCGATGCCCCCCAAGCCCACCGCACCAACAAGAAGCGCAATCCAATCGGCCGGTTTGTTTTTAAAGACCAATAGAGAAAATCCAAAAAATTAAATCCAGGGGAGGCTCACATGGGCATGATCATGATCAGGTGTCCGCAGACCGGACGCGCGATCCCGACCGGGATCAAGACCGATCGCGAGAGCTTTCGGCGCAGCCCCGTTTTCTTTGCACACACTCGCTGCCCGATTTGCCGGTCCAATCACGACTGGTTCGCCCGGGAAGCCTGGGTCGACGAGGCCGGCGGCTTTGCGCCTCGCACCGCCCGCTTACTGGCGTGATCGACCAAACATGCATCGATGATCGCGATGGAGGGACACCATGGCGCACATGCAAATTTCGCGGGGAACGTCCGCTTGGCTTTTGCAGGCGAAGGATTTTCTTATCGAGGCACGACGGCTGAAGCCGGGCCCTGCGCGCAACGAGTTGCGTGAGGTGGCGCGAGTGCTGCGCGAAATTGCGGAGCTTGAGGCTGAATCCGCGTCAGGCTCTGGTCGAGCGAAGACAAGCTGATCAACTCGAAACATCAGCTGCTCGCAAGGCATCACCTCGATATCACATCAGGTGGCGTGACCGGAATGCTAGATCTGGGCACACCGATCGACAAAATCTCATCGAGTTCGCGAGTCATGGTGCCGTGGCATTCGCAAGCGGCCGCAGCAAGCCGCATTAGATCGACTTCGATCTGACCTCGTCGCTCCGATCGGATCGCTCCGGACGCGCGCAGACTGCGCATCAGGAGAGTCACTGTGGTTCGCCGCACGCCGAGTATCTGCGACAGCGCTTCCTGGGTGAGCGGAAGGACGTCGTGGTCGGTCCGATTGCGAAACTGGAGCAGCCAGCGGGCCATCCTTGCCTGGACCGGATGTAACGCATTGCATGCCACGCCGAGTTGAAACTGCGCAAGCATCGCCCTGATGTGAAGCTGGACGACCTGCCGTATTGCTGGGCTTCGATCGAACGCCGCCTTAAACCGCGAGGCCGGAATCCGCGAGGCAGTGCCCGCCACACGAACGACGGCCGTGATCGCTGAAGGCGACGGTCCAAGCACCGAAAGCATGCCGACAGCGCCCTCGCGGCCGACAGCGGCAGTGGCAACCGTCTGCCCGCTTGCCATGTTGACCATCAGCGAAACGGCCCCGCTATCGGGGAAGACAATGTGCTCAAGACGGTCGCCGGTGCGCGAGAGAACCGCGTCCTGATCGAGCGCGACTGTCTCCAGGTCGGATGCAAGCGAAGCGAAGTCCGCTGGTGGCACTGCCGCCAGGAGGCGGTTGCGAATTCGCCCGGGGAAAATCACGTCAGGAAGCCTCTCGGGCGAGGCATCTTCTGGCTTGTCCATTCCGAGAGGAAGGGCGACTTCAGGGGTTGTTTGAATCTGTGTTCACCAGGCGCAACGCAGCCGAATTCGCTTGCAGACGTTATTAATCTCAACAATCAAACTCCAAACGCTCACAACGCCGATGCGATTATTCTGCGTTGGCCGCTGAAAGAGTTAGCAGTATTTGCGAGGCCCCAGACAATTGCAAAATGCGTATGGGTAACACCGTAGTGCGTTCCGCAACAGCAGTTCCATTGCCAAGCGAAGGCATGCCATGTCCGCTCTGCCCTTGGGGGCGGCATGGCGAGCTCGCCCTGGCAAGTCGGCGAAGGGGCCACGAACGGACCCTTGTCAGGTTCTCTTATTCTATCTGCCCGAGGTCTCGGTTAGCATCTTAAGCTGGCCCGCTAGGCCGCTAAGGCTGCACGATCACCGATCATGGTCGGGAACCCATTCCTCCGCGGTTGAGTCCCAATGATGGGTGTCGTCGAAGTGTTTCCAGAGTGGCCGCCTTGACTTGCTTTCGCCCTTCTGTCGGTTTGCATTCAGTGTGCGGAGTTGGACGACGAGCGTCCCAGCCATCGTCACCCATTCGCGAGCATTATATCGGGAGTTCCATTTGATTGCGGTGTGCATTGAATGCCTCCTTCAAAGTAAGAAGCCTTCGCCACATTAGCCCGGGCCAAGAACACAGGGATGTAAACTACTTCACAGTCAGTCAACATCTTCGACATAGCCGCGGGCGATCTTACTGCGCGGTGACTGCAACTGCGTTCGATATTCCGGCGTCCGGCATAGGTCACGTTGCCGCGCGATCAAAACGCACGCGCCGAAACGTAGCATCGTACTTTGTGCGCGAACGCACGTCCTTTCGACCAGAGTGCATTTATCGCTGGTGGGCGTGCGTCGATAGAGGCCAGCGCATAAACGCGTCCGACAAACGATTGATTTGGGGGAGACGTCTGCAAACCGGTCATTTGGACTGGCCTAGGAAGAAGTTTGTTCAGCAAATCATCGGCGCGCCACTTCCGGTAAGGATCAATAGGGACGGTTTGACCGGCGCTCTGCCACTTCCGGTCTGTCCCGATCACCAGACCATTTCGTACCGCAGCCGAGCTTCGCACAAGGGCCAAACCCGGAAGTAGGTGCATCATTTATTCCATTCGCCTCCTCGGCGCGCTCAGCCGAGCGGAAGTCTCGGAGGCCACTCGACTGTCCAGCATTGTCATCGTTCAAAAAGGTTCAGAAAACTGCGGCGACGATGGCGTGCAGCAGTTTCGCGTTGCTATAGCCAATATCCTCACGCGTTAACCCCATGCGCAAGATCACCAATTTGCGCGAGGGGATGACCGTGATCGTCTGGCGCAGGTGCCCGTTCAACATGAACGTGTCGGCGGGAAGGGCAAACCCCAGGCCTGGGGCCAACCAAAGCTGTCCACGACCATAGACAGGACCGTGGCCGTCATCGGACGCAGGCGCGGGCGAGCGCATGTAATCGACGAAACCCGCCGGCAAAAGCTGTTGGCCCTTCCATTCTCCGCCCAGGCGCAAAAATTCGCCGAAACGCGCCCAATCATGTGCATTGGCGTAGAGAAAGGCTTCGCCGAGGAATGTGCCCGACGGGTCGGATTCGAGAACGGCGCTGGTCATACCCAAGGGCTTGAACAATCGCTCCTGCGGGAAAGCCTGCGCCGCCGGTCCAATCGCGTTCTGCCAGATCCGCGCCAACAGGACGGACGAGCCTGACCCGTAATGGAATGTCGTCCCGGGCGCGGCGACGAGCGCTTTATCCCTCGCAAAGGCCGCCGCATCTCTCACCAGGAATTCCAAACGCGCGGCGTCATTGATGAGGCCCTCGTCCTCGTTGAATTCCAAACCGCTGGACATAGCCATCAAGTCGGCCACCGAGATATCCGCGCGCGCGTCCCCGGACCACTGCGGAAACAGACCCTTCTGGTCCAGCGAAAGCTTGCCGTCCTTGATCGCCATTCCGACCAGGGCGGCATTGACGGTTTTCGTCATCGACCAGCCCAGCAAGGGTGTCGAAGCATTGAAGCCTTCGCCATAGGTCTCCCCGACAATGCGCCCGTCATGGACGACGACGATCGCGCGCATGCCCGGTCCTTGGAGAACCGGATCGTTCAGCGCCGCCCACAAACGACGATCATCGGACAATTGCGCTGTCTCGCCGATCGGCCAAAGCGCTTCAGGCATCGGCAGCGGCAGCAATGACGGCGCGGCAGCGCGGGCCGGGATTTCGTCTTTTGAAACCAGTGTGCAACCACGCCCCTCGGCATATGCGGCGTAACGCTTGCCGAACAGGCCGAAAAGCGCGGCCTCGACACGCCGGTTGGCGGTATCGATGTCGATTTTCATGAGTTTGACGACGAGATGTTCCGCAAACTGCACGTCGGTTCGAATCGCCGCATCCGCGTCCCGTTTGGCGACGAACACGTTCGAGCAGACGGTTTTTGCCGCATAAGCGGAGGCGAGCGGCAACAATTCCGGACGGACGAAGGCGAGCAAGCCGCTCAGCCCCAAAATCCCTAGAAGCAGAATCGCTAGGAGAAATTTGAATAATCTGAGAACCCAACGCATGCTTCCCCGCTCCATCGCAATGCCGAACATGGGCATCGACTGAAAATATGAGCCTTTGGCGTTCGCTTTTAAATAGATTCTGAGATGACTCTCAACTCATCAAAGCATGTCGGGCCGCTGCCCGACTAAAGCGCGATGAGCCGCCAAGCTGGTCGAACCCGCCCTGGACGAGTTCTATGCCACGCTGAGCAGCGAGCAGAAGGCGCGCTTCAACACGCTGCAACAGGTCGCAAGCCCGTGAGGGCGGCGCTCACGGGAGCTACACCACCGTTCGGTGCCGCTCGATGCAGGTGCGGAGCACTTCGTCCATTGATCTACCCCACCAGTCGTTGGAGAAAATCTCGATCTCGGAATAGCCGGCATAGCCCTGCGCTTCGACCGCGGCGCGCACGGATTTGATGTCGATCACACCGTCGCCCATCATGCCGCGGTCGTTGAGGATGTCCTTGGTCGGCACCAGCCAATCGCAGACGTGGAATGCCAGCAAACGATCCTTGCCGGCGCGTGCGATCTGTTCCTTCAGCTCCGGATCCCACCAGATGTGATAGACGTCGAGCGCGACGCCGAGCATGCCGCTGCGGCCGGGATCGAGCCGGTCGCAGATGTCGAGCGCCTGCTTCGTTGTATTGACGCAGGCGCGGTCCGCCGCGTAGGCGGGATGCAAGGGTTCGATCGCGAGCGGCAGCTTTGCCTGCTTGGCATAATCGAGCATCTCGGCCAGCGCCTCTTCGACCTGCGTCCGCGCGCCGGCGATGTCCTTCGACGCCTCGCTGCCAGGCCGCGAATATTGCGGCAGGCCGCCGACGACCAGCACGATGCAGGGCGCACCCAGCGCCTTGGCTTCATCGACACAACGCCGGTTGTCGTCGCGCACCTCGCTTCGGCGCGAGGCATCAGAGGTGAACATGCCGCCGCGGCAATAGCCGGACAATTCGAGCCCGGCCTCGCGCACCGCACGCGTGGCGCGGTCTAGACCGACGGCGGCGACCTGATCGCGCCAGGGGTCGATGGCGCGGATGCCCTGACGCGCGCACGCATCGATGATCTCGACGAGGTCACCCTGCTTGCGGACTGTCGCCGTGTTCAGCGATAGCCAGCGATGGTCGGACGAAAAATCGCGCATTAGGATTCGATCCCGTGCGAAGCCAGCACCGTTTTCATCCGCAGCGTCGCCAGCTCCGGATTAGCGAGCAGGCCGGCCTTATCGGCCAGACGGAATAGCTCGGCCAGATGCAGCGTCGAGCGCGTGCTCTCCTGGCCGCCAACCATCGTGAAATGATCCTGGTGGCCGTTCAAATAGGCCATGAACACCACGCCGGTCTTGTAGAAGCGCGTCGGCGCCTTGAAGATGTGGCGCGACAGCGGCACGGTCGGGCCCAGCACATCGTGGAAGCCGGCCTCGTCCCCGGCCGCGAGCCGCGACAGGGCGTAGGAGGCCGCCGGCGCGATGGCATCGAAGATGCCGAGCAGCGCATGGGAGAATCCCTGCTCGTCGCCGGCGATCAGCTCCGCATAGTTGAAATCGTCGCCGGTATACATCTTGATGCGCTTGTCGAGGCGACGGCGCATGTCGATCTCGCGCTGCTTGTCGAGCAGCGAGACTTTGACGCCGTCGATCTTGGCGGCGTTGCCGTTGATGATGGCAACGGCGGTATCCATCGCCTTGTCGAGATCGTTCGTGCCCCAATAGCCCGTCAGCGCCGGATCGAACATGTCGCCGAGCCAGTGGATGATCACGGGCTCGCGGACCTGCGACAGCACGCGGTCGTAGACCTTGGCATAGTCGTCGGCATTGCGGCCCAGCTTTGCCAGGGCGCGCGACGCCATCAGGATGATGCGGCCGCCGACCTTCTCGACCGCGGAGATCTGTTCCTCATAGGCACGGATCACGTCGTCGATGGTCCTGGCATCCTCGACCGCAAGATGGTCCGTGCCGGCACCCGAGAACACCAGCGCATTGCGCCGCTTCGCGGCGGCGACCGAGCGCGTGATCAATTCCAGCGAGGTCGGCCAGTCCAGCCCCATGCCGCGCTGCGCGGTGTCCATGGCTTCGGCGACGCCGAGACCGAGGTCCCAGACGTGTTCGCGGAAGGCGATGGTCTTGTCCCAGTCGACGGCGACCGAGAGCCAGGGATCGTTGTCGGCGAAGGGATCGACAACGGTGTGCACGGCCGAGAAGGCGATGCGATTCAGCGCACCCTCGAGCTTGGCGGGAAATGTTCGCGAGGCCGCGAGCCGGTAGGTCTCGATCGACCGGTCGGCCTTCGGCAGCTTCAGCGACAATGACGACATCGGCAGGACGGGCTTGTTCATCGTTCCCTCCTCAGACCTTGATCGGGGCGACGTCGATCCAGCGCCGCTCCTTCCAGCTCTTCAGCGCACATTCGGCGAGCTGCACGCCCTTAACGCCTTCGAGCAGCGTGAACTTGTAGGGCGCGTCCTCGTAGACGTGGCGGATGAACATCTCCCACTGCTCCTTGAAGCCGTTGTCGTAGCTGACGTTGTCAGGCAGCTTCTGCCAGTCGCCGTAGAAATCGTGCAGCCGCTTCTCGTCGGGATTCCACACCGGCCGGGGCGTGGCCTGCCGCGCCTGGATCACGCAGTCGGAGAGGCCCGCGACCGCCGAGCCGAGCGTGCCGTCGACCTGGAAGGTGACGAGGTCGTCGCGATAGACGCGTGTCACCCAGGACATGTTGATGTGGGCGATGACGCCGCCCTTGAGCTGGAATGTCGCGTAGGCGGAATCGTCGGCGGTCGCCTTGTACTTCTGGCCCTGCTCGTCATAGCGCTCGGGGATGTCGGTGTTGCCGATGCACATAACGCTCTCGACTTCGCCAAAGAGGTTGTCGAGCACGTAGCGCCAGTGGCAGACCATGTCGAGAATGATGCCGCCTCCGTCTTCATCGCGGTAGTTCCAGGACGGTCGCTGCGCCTCCTGCCAGCCGCCTTCGAACACCCAATAGCCGAACTCGCCACGTACCGAGAGGATCCGGCCGAAGAAGCCGGAATCGCGCAGGAAGGCGATCTTCTTCAGGCCGGGCAGGAACAGCTTGTCCTGCACCGTGCCGTGCTTGACGCCCTTGGCGTTGGCAAGCTTGACCACCTCGAGCGCTTCTTCAAAATTCGTCGCGATCGGCTTCTCGCAATAGACATGCTTGCCGGCATTGATGGCCTGGGTCAGCAAGCCGGGCCGCGCCTGGGTGGTCGCGGCGTCGAAGAACATAGTGTCGTTCTTGTCGGCGAGCGCCGCATCGAGATTGGTGGTCCAGCGCGCGATGTTGAACTGCTTCGCGAGCCCTTCGACCTTGTCGGCGCTGCGGCCGACCAGGATCGGATCGGGCATTACGCGGTCGCCGTTCTTCAGCCGGACCCCGCCCTGGTCGCGGATCGCGACGATCGAGCGGATCAGATGCTGGTTGAGCCCCATGCGGCCGGTGATTCCGTTCATGATGAGGCCGAGGCGTTGGGTGGTCATGCCAATTGCTCCTGAAGTGATTTTGGCTGTTCAAGCGGGGCCAGCGCCGACCAGTCCGGATGGACCGACGTCGCAAAGCCCGTTGCGGTGAGCGACCCCGTCAGGAGATCGCCGTTGTGAATGTTGAGCCGGACGCCTTGGCCGGCGTCGGCATAGAGATCGGGGTGCGCGGCGGCGAAGGCCTGGGCTTCCGCGGCGGGCGCATCGCCAAAGCCGTCGACGTAATGATGACCGTTGCGCTCGGCGTGCGCGATTCCGATGAAGGCACCGAGTGCAAGGTCCTGCTGCACGGCAAGGCCCGCCTGGCAGGTCAGGTCCTCGCCTGTCACGAAGAACTTCTCGCCGCCACCGCTCCATTTCGCAGCGCGCGTGGCGTTGACGATCGACTTGTAAAGCCCCTTGCAGGATTTCGAGGAGATGCCGCGATAGCCGAGCGCCCGTGCCGCCGGGAAGGCTTCATAAGAATCATCGGCCTCGTCGATGATGAAGCCGCGCGCCGCGAGCGAGCCGAGCGGCGACTGCCGGGTGATGTCGCGCGGCATCGGCTGCTCGACATAGAGCAGGCTTGATGAGATCGATCGCAGTGCGGGCTCATGGTCGAGCCGGTCGATCAGCGCATGCAACGCGGCGAGATCGGCATATTGCTCATTCGCGTCGAGAGTCACCTTGTAGTCATGACCGAGCGTGTCGAGTTCCTTGCCAATACGCGCCAGCCGCTCCGCATCGGCCGCGGGATATCCAGCCAGCTTGAGCTTGAAATAGCGTGCACCGGCGTTTTCGCGCGCGTCGGCGACGCCGCCCCCACCTTCAACTGTGTCATCAAGGCCGACGGTATGCCTGATAGCGACGCTCTGCAGCGGCTTTCGATCCGCGAGAAACCGCGCGATGTCCGCCGCCTTCAGATCGGACGAGAGCCGCGCATCGATGCCGGCGATATTGCCGGCCATCCCGTCGAAGAAATTCGTCTCGGCGGCGCGCAACACCGCATCTAGGATCGCTTTATCCATTTCCGCCGGGCCATAAGCGGCGGCCAACGGCGGAATATTTTCTTTCGTGCAAGCCACGACCTGGGCCCCGATGCACGAGGCATGCAGCTCGAACGCCGTCTGGAATCCGGTCTGTGCCAGATAAAGCCCGCGCGCGATCTGCAGCGAGCGGCGCAAACCGTCTACCGTCTGCGCCGGCGAAAGCTCCGGCCGCTTGTCGAACCATTTTGGCACCAGCAGCTCGGCGCTGGCGCCGACCGAGCTCCCCCTGCCCTCGACCTCGATCTCCACGCGCACGAACAGCTGCGGCGTCGCGTTGATCGTGATCGCGCCGAAGCGGAACGGCCGCGCGAAATGCACGGGTCGTTCAAAGAATGCGATGTCTCGCAGCTTCAGGCGCACAGGCATGGGTCTACGGAATGAGGAGCTTTGTGAAATTGATTTGGCCGCGGCGGCGGTGCACCTCTCCCGCTTGCGGGAGAGGTCGGCGCGGAGCGCCGGGTGAGGGTTCTCTCCTCAACGGGACAATCCCGACGCGGAAACACCCTCTCCCCACCCCTCCCCCGCAAGCGGGGGAGGGAGCGCACCGTGCGTGTGGTCCGTTCAGAGAACACCATCTCCATCTAGTCCAATGAACCCTGCGAGAAGAAGTGCTTGCGGATGCGCTGCACGAGCTCGGTGAAGACCGGGTCGGCCATCACGTCGAGCGAGCGCGGGCGCGGCAGCGGCACGTCGTAGATCGCGGCAATCGCACCGGGCCGTTCGGTCATGACCAGCACGCGGTCGGCAAGGAACACCGCCTCGGGGATCGAGTGCGTGATCAACAGCACGGTCTTCTTCGTCTCACGCTGGATCCGCATCAGCTCGACATTCATGCGCTCGCGCGTCAGCGCGTCGAGTGCGCCGAACGGCTCGTCCATCAGCATGATCCTGGGATCATGAACCAGCGCGCGGCAGATCGAGGCGCGCTGCTGCATGCCGCCGGAAAGCTGCCAGGGCAGCTTCTTCTCAAAGCCTTCCAGCCCCACCAGCTTCAAAAGCGCCTTGGCTCGGTCGAGATATTCTTGCCGCGGCAGCCGCTTCATGTCGATCGGCAGCATCACGTTGGCGAGAATGTTGCGCCATGGCAGCAGCAGCGCGCTCTGGAAGACGATGCCGACATTGCCGTGCGGCTTCGTCACCTTCTCGCCCTCGACCAGGATCTCGCCGGCCGTCGGCGGCAACAGTCCGGAGATCAGCTTGAGCAGCGTGGACTTGCCGCAGCCGGACGGGCCGACCACGACGAAGAACTCGCCGTCGTTGATGTGGAAGTCGAGCGGCCGCAGCGACGGCACGTCGCCGTCGCGCGTCCGATAGGTCTTCGACACGCCGGACAGTGTGATGCCCGACGCATCGCCAGCGGCCCGGTCGCTCACCAGTCTCAGATGCGCGGCCGGCTGCATGGCGTCACTCGATATCGCGGCTGGTTTCACGAGCCGCTCTTCGGCAGGTAGTCGTTGGTGTAGAAGGCTTTCGGTTTGTCCTTGGCCTTGGCGTCGAGCCCGCCATATTCGACCATCAGATTGACGCTGTCGGTCATGTTCTGGTCGGTGACCTGGAACGGCCGCTTGCTTTTGGTATCCGCGGTCCGGTAGAGCGGAATGGTCAGCTCAAAGCCCTGCGTCAGGGTATCGATCTTGCCGCCCTTCGGGTTGGCATCGAGGATCGACTGCGCCGCCGCCTTCGGCTCCTTCTCGGCCGCCTCGACGGCCTTCGTCGTCGCCGACATGAAGCGGCGGACGAGGTCGGCGTTGGCCTTCACATAATCGGAGTTGGCGATAATGCCCGAGGAGACCATGTTAATGCCGTAGTCGGCGAACTTGATCGGATAGACGTCCTTGCCGGTGGCGTCCTTGATCTTCATCGACTGGTCCATGACGTAGCCGAGCAACAGATCAGCCTGGCCGTTGATGACGGCGTTGAGCTTGGTCTGGCCATCGCCGGCCACGGTCTGGAACTCGCTCTCCTTCAGGCCGGTCTTCTTCAGGAACAGCGGCCAGATCTGGGTCATGGAGTCCGCAGGCGTGATCGCCACCGTCTTGCCCTTGATGTCCTCGGGCTTCCTGATGTTCTTGTCGGCAAAACCCATGGCTGACATCGGGCTGGTCTGGAGCAGCACGCCGGTCGCAATCACAGGCGCGCCCTTGATCGCAGCGCGCATCATGGTGGGAACGTCGACATAGCCGAAGGCGGCGGTCTTGGCGGCAACGGCCTGCGTGGTCGCAGCGGAGCCGCGGCCTTCCTGGATCTCGAGGTCGATGCCCTCGGCCGCGTAGATGCCCTTGGCCTTGCCATAATAGAACGGCGCATGCTCGCCGTAGACGTACCAGTTGAGCATCAGCACGACCTTGTCGGCCGCCTGCGCCGGCGCGATCGCGAACACCATCAGCGCCGCCGAGACGGCTCCTATCCACCGCTTCATCGCTACTCTCCCTTGTCGTTGTTGCTTCGGCCGTTCGTGGCCGTTGTTGCTTCGCTTTAAGAGGCGAAAATCACGTCCTCACGCTGGCTCACATGCCAGGGAATGATCAACTTCTCGATCCGGTCCACGATCCAGAACAGCACCACGCCAAGCAGCGCCAGGATCACGAGGGCCGCGAACATCGTCGGCAGGTCGAAGGTTCCGATCGAGCGCTGCATCACGTAGCCGATGCCGGAATTGGAGCCGACGAACTCGCCGACGACGGCGCCGACCACGGCGAGCGTCACCGACACCTTCAGACCCGAGAAGATCGCAGGCAGCGCGTGCGGCAAATTCACCGCGCAAAACACCTGGAACCGGCTGCCCTGCATCGCGCGGGCGAGATCGACCATGTCGGGGTCGACCGATTTGAAGCCCTGCACGGCCGAGACCACCACGGGGAAGAAGCCGAGCAGGAAAGCCGATATCACCTTTGGAATAATGCCGAAGCCGAACCAGACTACGAATAGCGGCGCGATCGCGATCTTCGGCACGGATTGCGAGAACACCAGCAGCGGATAGACATAGCTCTCCACCGTCTTCGACCCCGCGATCAGCATCGCCACGGGAATGCCGAACAGCGCCGACAGCAGGAAGCCGCAGACCGTCGCATAGGTCGTCGGCCAGGACTGGCGCAGCAGTTCCGGCCAGTCGGTGCGCAGCACTGCAATGACATCGCCCGGCGACGGGATCTGATAGGCGGGAATCCTGAACAGCCGGATCGCGAGATCCCAGGCGACGACAATGAAGACCAGGAACAAAAACGGCCGAATCCAGGCCGCATTCAGCATCTTGGACACCGCACTTTGCGGCTTCAACTCAGCCACGTCTCACTCCCGGTATTCTTGTTCGTTCGGGGGAGAAATTAACCCGTTGGATAAATACTGTCCAGCGGTTTCCCCTGTGACGTTTTTGCGCGGCGGTTCCGGGCTGTTTGGAGGGATGCATTGGCGGCGCCACATCCTCGGTGTCATTCCCCGCGAAGGCGGGGAATCCAGTACGCCGCGGCCCCTCGGTTCAACCACAACCGTCTCGGAGTACTGTATCGCCCGGTCAAGCCGGGCGACGACGGCGGAAGTCGGGGAAACGCCGATGATCCATCGACCTGTAGCGAGTTACGCCGCTACACCGTCTGCGCCACAGCAGCGCGCGACTTCGGCGCTTTGACGATCTTCAGCAGCTCCTCCGACCGGCCCGTCAGCGCCGCTAGCACGAGGCCGGCCATATGCGCCAGCCGCTCGTCCTTGGCGTCCTTGGCGAGCAGGTCGCGGCCGAAGATCACGCTCAGCGTGGCCGAGTTTGAGAGATAGAAGAAACTGAGCGCCGCGATCGAGATGTAGAGCTGCACCGGATCGACCGCGACCTTGAAGTCGCCACTGTCGACGCCGCGCCGCACCACGGTGCGGATCATCTCGACGAAGGGCGAGTGCATCGATTTGACCTTCGCTGAGCGCTTCAGGTGTTTTGCGCGCACGAGGTTTTCGGTCTGGAGCAGCGACAGGAATTCTGGGTTACGCAGGAAATAGCTCCAGGTGAATTCGATCAGCCGCCTGATCGCCTCTGGCGGGTCGAGGTGTTCGAGATCGAGCCCCCGCTCCTCGCTGCGGATCTTGTCATAGGCGCCTTCGAGCACCGCGAGGTAGAGATCGTCCTTGTTGCCGACGTGATAGTAGAGCATGCGCTTGTTGGCGCCGGCCTGGGCGGCGATGCGGTCGACGCGCGCACCGGCAAGGCCGTGGGCCGAGAACTCCTGCTTGGCGGCTTCGAGGATGCGCAGCCGCATCCCCTCGGGATCGCGCTGCCATCTCAGATTTCGCTTTGCCTTCGCCAAACTCGTTGCTCGCTGTGCTCTTAACACGCATGTAACACGCGCGCGCCGTCATTGCGAGGAGCGAAGCGACGAAGATTCCATGGGGAGTGGATAGCGACCAGGTCTGAGGCCAGACTGAGGTTGCTGACCCCCTCAACCTGGAGACGACGATGTTGCTCGATCATCCTTCCGACGGACCGACCGCTATCCGGACGCAGTTTGGCGCAATTTTTGTGTCTTTGGAACTGAGCCGTTCGACGTGGGTGATTACGTCACTTTCGCCTGGTACGGGCGAGAAGATGTCCAGGCACAGCGTCACGGCCGGCGATACGGCTGAGCTGATGAAGCTGTTTGCGGAACTCAGGCGCAAGGCGGAGGCCAGGACCCGCGAGAGCTATCCGATCATCACGATCCAGGAAGCTGGGCTGGACGGGTTCTGGCTGCACCGTGTTCTGCAACAGAACGGCATTGAGAGCCACGTGGTCGATCCCGCCTCGATTGCGACGTCGCGACGGCGGCGGCGGGCCAAGACTGACAGGCTCGATGGCGAGGCGCTGTTGCGGGCGCTTCTGGCCTACAAGCGCGGCGAGCCGCGGGTCTGTGCGATGGTGGTTGCGCCCTCGCCTGAAGAGGAGGACCGGCGCAGGCTGTGTCGCGAACGAGCGACGCTGATCGCCGAGCGCATCACGCATGTGAACCGGATCAAGGGTCTTCTGTTCGCGCAGGGGATATCCGACTACGTGCCGCTGCGGCGCAATCGGCGGGCGCGGCTTGAGGCCTTGCGCACGGGCGACGGGCGGGAGCTGCCTTCGCATTTGAAGGCGCAGATCGGCCGCGAGCTCGATCGGGTCGAACTGCTTCTGGAACAGATCAAGGCGGTCGAGGCCGCGCGAGATGCTCTGCTGGCCGCAGCCCGGAAGCCTGCAGACAAGAACGCTGCAGACAAGGTCGCGCCGGATCCGGTGGCGATGCTGCTGGCCTTGAAAGGGCTCGGCGCCAACTTTGCGGCCGTGCTCTGGTCGGAGGCGTTCTACCGGCAGTTCTCCAACCGCCGCCAGGTCGCCGCCTATGCGGGGCTTGCGGCGACGCCGTGGCAAAGCGGAGGCATCCGGCACGAGCAGGGCGTGTCGAAGGCCGGCAATCCCAGGCTGCGGACCACAATGATCCAGCTCGCCTGGCTGTGGATACGTCACCAGCCGCAGTCGGCCCTGACGCGCTGGTTCAAGGAGCGAAGCCCGCAAGGCCGCAAGCGCGCGATCGTGGCGCTGGCGCGCAAGCTTCTCGTGACCTTGTGGAAGTATGTCACCGCGGGCGAGACCATCGAGGGGGCCGTGATGAAGCCCGCCGCCTGATCCGGACCGCACCAAGCGGCGTGCTTCGCCGCCCGCGCGCAACGAAAGAACCATAACCCATCTGCCGAGGCCCGATCAGTCTCGGAAGATCCGGGTGGACGAACCGATGGATTGCATGGCTTCAAACGCCGCAACGAAGAATGGCCTCGTCCTCTCGAGCCTGCCCGCCGCAAGCGGAATCGTGGTGCAGTCGCCTTGTGCGACGACCGAATGTGAGTTTGATCTGGCAAGCAACCCAGATCGTCGAACCGGCTCGACCCTTGGATCGCAAATGCGAGGATGGCAGATGCCCTGACAGAACCGCCAACGCGAGGAGCTCCTATCGGCCCAACGCACCAAGCATGATGGCGTGCTCGCTCAACTCAAGGCCAAGCCGCTTCGCGGCGGCCCTAACAGGCCGGCCTTGACTTGATCTGCGCGCGCCATCCTGCAGAACCCGCGGTCGGGACGAAGAGGTGGCTGCAGTCGAACAAAAAGGTGACTGCTCATCCTTGACACACACATTCCCCATGTGAGCAATCCAGACTGTCACTGCGGAGGGATTCTGGATTGCTTCGCTTCGCTCGCAATGACGGGTGTGGCCCTAACCGTCCTTCAATCGGCCGGCTTCGGCGAACGCTCCAGCAGGACCGTTTGGATGCCGCAAGTGCCGTTCCGTACCGTCATGATCCGCGTGCCGGGCTTGCGACCGTTGCGCACTTCGGTGACGTCGAGGCCGGCGGCGATCAGCCGGGCGCGCGTGGCGTCGATATCGGCCACCCGCCAGCTCAGGCCCCACAGCCGGTCATGCATGGAATCGCCGCCCGCGACGGGGCGGCGCACCACCTCGACGACGAGGTCGCCACAGCGGAAGAACATCAGCTGGCCCCAATCCTGATGCGAGCGGTCGAGTGCCAGGTCGAGCCCGAGCCGCGCGCCGTAGAGCGCGGCGGCACGCTCTGAGTCCTCGGTCGTGATCACGACGTGGTCGAGTGCATCGATCGGCGCGATGTCGGTCGTTACCGAGAGCGGGCGTTCCTCGGCAAGCTCAAGGAAGAACATGCGCACGCCGCGCGTCAGCTCGGTGGCGGCACGCGTGCGCTTCCAATGCAGGACGGTGTCGGTTTGCGCGTCGCTGCTTTCGACCTCGGCGACGGGCTCCGGCCTCAGGGCCACCCGGTCCAGCCGCCGGTGCATCTTGCCCATGTCTGCGACACGAAAGCACAGGCTGGCAAGCACGCCCTCGCGGTCCTCCAGCAGCGCGCGCATCCGGTCCGCCGGCACGCTGAAGCCGCTCGGCGCCATCAGCTCGATCGTCATGTTCGCAAGCGTGAACAGTACCCGGTCGGCGCCCTCGCCGGAATTCTGCCAGGCCGGCGCACGCCCCAGCAGCGTCTGATAGGCCGCCTTGGCCGCACCGATATCCTTGACCAGAGCGACGACGTGATCGAGGCCGGTGATCATATTCTCCCCCTATCGACCTGGAACAACCGGGCGAAAATCGGCATTTTTCCGGGCTTGGCATTGTCCGATGATGGTCGTATTCCGGCTCCATGCTGACCTCAAGCGCTTCAGGCGGCGGTTTTGCGAATAATTTCAGCGTCCCATCAACGGAACCGATGCTAGAGTAAGCCCGCCGGCCGGGACCACAAAGCGCATCACGGACAAGCAATGCAGGCTCTCTTTATCGGACAGACCTATATCGACGTCGTCTTCATCACCGACCACATGCCGACCGGCGACGAGAAGCACGTGGCCTCGGACTACGCGGTCTCTTTCGGCGGCAACGCGGTCACGGCGGCTTTCTGCTGCGCCAAGCTCGGCATCGTGCCCGATCTGATCGCCACGGCGGCCAATGACTGGCTCGGACGCATGTTCCAGGACATGTGCGCGAAATACGCGATCTCGCTGCACGGGCGGAAGGTGAACCAGTCCTCGCTGTCCTTCATCATGCCCAAGGACGGCAAGCGCGCCATCGTCCGCTGCCGCGACGACGAGCACATCCATCCCTTTCCGATGCTCAATCTCGGCGGCTGCCGGGCGCTACACATCGACGGCCATCAGCCCGATGCCGCGATCCACTATGCAAAAATCTGCCGCGAGGCCGGCATTTTGACCTCGCTCGATGGCGGCGGCCTGCGCACCAACACGCATGAGCTGCTGGAATTCATCGATGTGGCGATCGTTGCCGAGCGGCTGTGCGAGCAGATGGATCTGACGCCGGAAAAAATGCTCGATTACCTCAAGGGCCGCGGCTGCAAGATCGGCGGCATCACCATGGGTGAGAAGGGCCTGCTCTGGTACAACGAGACCGGCGCGGTCGAGATCATGCCGGCAATGCCGATCCCGCGCGAGCGCGTGATCGACACCAACGGCGCCGGCGACGTCTTCCACGGCGCCTACATCTATTCCTATTTGGCTCATCCCGGCAAAAGCTGGCGCGAGCATTTCGACTTCGCCCGCGCCGCCTCGACCTTCAAGATCCAGCGCCTCGGCAACGAGGCCGGCTTGCCGACCCTTGTCGACATCGCCAAGGTCCGGCACGAGTTCGAAGTCAGAGCCTAGCTCTTCCTGGAGTGTCGCATGGGGCGCGTCTTCGTCGCCGGCAGCATCAATATGGATGTGGTGGCAACTGCCGATCGCCATCCAAAAGTCGGTGAGACCGTCGCCGGCCGCGAGGTGCTGTATTTCCCCGGCGGCAAGGGCGCAAACCAAGCCGTGGCCGCATCGCGGCTCGGCGCCAGGACCACGCTGATCGGACGGCTCGGCAAGGATTCCTTCGGGGCTGAGCTGAAGGCATTTCTCGGCGATCAGGGCATCGATCTCGGCTATCTCCAGGAGAACGTCGAAGCCCATACCGGCACCGCTATCATCACAGTCGCCGAGGCGGACAACACCATCGTCGTCATTCCCGGCACCAATGCGCTGGTCGACGCCGATGATGTCAGCGTTGTGCCGCTGGTGAAAGGCGATGTTGCCGTCAGCCAGTTCGAGATCCCGCTGCCGACGATTGCCGCGTTCTTTCGGCGGGCGCGATCTGCTCAAGCGATAACGCTGCTCAACCCTGCGCCGGCGCAGAAAATGTCCAGCGAGCTGCTCGCGCTCGTCGACGTGCTCGTGCTGAACGAGACCGAGCTCGGCTTCCTCGCCGGTGTCGAGCTGTCCGAAGACGATGATCCGGCGCAGATCATCGATGCGGCGCGGCGGCTTCAGGCCAGCAAGGATCAGACCATCTGCGTCACGCTCGGCAAGCGCGGCGTGCTTGCGCTCGCCGGCCAGCAGGAGATTTTCGTGCCCGGCCGCATGGTGACGGCGGTCGACACCACCGGCGCCGGCGACTGCTTCGTCGGCGCGCTCGCGGCGCAACTGGCCGACGAAGTGCCGCTGCGCACGGCGCTCGTCTTCGCCAACGCCGCCGCCTCGATCTCCGTGCAGCGGATGGGCGCCGGGCCGTCGATGCCTACGGCAGCGGAAGTCGCCGCCGTCATCAAGGCAGGATGATCACGCCAGCGCGCTCTTCAGGTCAAAGCCCTCATCCGCGGCGTGCTCCGGCGCGAGCGATCGGTCCATGCCGAGCAGGCGGCGGCCGAACATGTGATCGCCGGCGCGGTTGACCGACTCGATGCCGAGCAGCCTGTCGCCCTTGTAGCAGAACGCCGAGAACGCCTTCTTGGCGGGATCGCCGCGCAGCACGACGCGGTCGTAGCCGGTGGTGAGCCCCGCCATCTGGAGCTTGTCGTCGCCCTGGTCGCTCCAGAACCAGGGATGACCGTCATAGACTTTCCTGTCACCGGTCAGCCGCGCTGCGACGCAGCGGGCATGGTCGGTGGCGTTCTGCACCGACTCCAGCCGCAACGATCCGCCGAAGCGTGGGCTTGCGAACAGTGCGCAGTCGCCGATCGCGGAGATGTCGGGATCGGCCGTCGAAAGATACTCGTCGACGATGATGCCGGCCGCCACCGGCAGCCCCGCCTCGGCCGCGAGCTCGATATTCGGCAGCACGCCGACGCCGACCACGACCAGATCGGCCGGCAGATGGCGGCCGTCGCTGAGGCTGACGCCGGTGACCTTGCCACCCTCGGCTTCGATGGAGGTTGCCTGCACACCGAGGTGAACGCGGATGCCGGCTTCGCGATGCCGCGCCTGAAAATACTCCGAGACCTCCGCCGTCACCGCTCGCGCCATCACGCGTGGAGCGAGCTCGAGCACGTCGACCTCCAGCCCCTTGATCCGCGCGGTCGACGCAAACTCCAGACCGATGAAGCCCGCGCCGATCACCACCACCCGCGTCTTCGACGGAATGATCGTTCGCAGCGCCTCGCTCTCGTCGACGACGCGCAGATATTTCACGTCGGGCAGATTGGCGTTGGGCAGATCGAGCAAGCGATTGCGCGCGCCGGTCGCCAGCACGAGGTGACCGTAGGGAAGCGTCTCGCCCGACGCGAGAAGGACCTTGCGCCCGGCGCGGTCGATCGACGCCACGCGGCCCGCGATCAGCTCGATCTTCTGGTCGTGGTAGAATTTCTCCGGCCGGAACATCAGGCTCTCCGGCCCGGCCGAACCCTTGATGTAGGCTTTTGACAGAGGCGGCCGCTGATAGGGCAGATGCGCCTCGTCATTGATCAGGCGGACGCGCTCGGAGAAGCCGGCCTGGCGCAGCGATGCCGCGACCTGGTAGCCAGCATGGCCGGCACCGACAATGATCACCGGTCCGTCCGTCATTGGAACAGCCCTGTTCCGGAGACACGAGCGTTACCCATGTCGTCTCCTCTCTCACTGATTTTGCTTGGCTTACCTCGCCCGAAGGAGCCGGCGCTCGTGTCCGTCCCTAAACGAAGGCGGCTCCATTTGAGCCTATCGTTCCGGTTTGCGCAAGGGCACCGGCGCGGCCGTGCGGACGCTGCGGTCAGGGATTGTCACCCCTCGTCTTCTGCGATCTAGTTGCACGAACGACCTCATGCCGGGGATTTCCGATGTCTGCTCCCATCTCCCAACCCGATGATCCCGCTTTGCTGCGGATCGAGGGCCCGATCGCGACCATCACGCTGAACCGTCCCACCGCGTTCAACTCGATCAACCTCGCAATCGCGCAGAAGCTCGAACAGCTCGCGGCCTACATCGAAGGCGCCGACGACATCAGGGTCGTCGTCCTCGAGGGCGAAGGCCGCGCCTTCTCCGCCGGCGGCGATTTGCAGACGATCGGCGCTGCCGCCGAAGCCAACACGGTGACGCCGGTCGTCGGCGAACTGCTGAAGCACTACCACGCCTTCATCGAGACCATCCGGCGGATGCCGAAACTTTCCCTGTCCAGCGTCCACGGCTCGGCCGCCGGTGCCGGCATGGGTCTCGCCTTCGTCACCGATCTCTGCATCGCCGCGGAAGATGCCAAATTCACGCCGGCCTATGCCAAGATCGGCGTCTCGCCGGATGGTGGCAGCACCGTCGGCATCGTCGGCACGGTCGGAACCCGCCGCGCGCTCCAGATCTTCCTGTCGGAGGACAATTTTACCGCTCAGCAAGCCCATGAATGGGGCCTGGTCGCCAAGATCGTGCCTGCGGCCGAGCTGAAAGCGGCAACGCGGCAGCTCGCCGAGCGGCTGGCGCAAAATTCGCCGGCCGCGATCGCCGGCACCAAATCGCTGGTCTACCAGGCCGCCACCACGCCGGTGAAGCAGCAGCTCGACGCCGAGGAGCACAAGATCATCATGGCGATGAACACGAAGGAGTTTCGTGTCGCCGTGAAGAAATTCACGAGCAAGGGAAAGTAGCCGCAAGCCTCATTTCGGACAGATGTAACCCGTCCCCGCCGGCGACTTGAAGCAGCCGACCGACTCCGGCAGCACCTGCTGCGGCAGCCACAGCACGACACTCGGGAAGTAGATCGCAAACGCGATGGTGGCGAAGAACACAACATAGATCGGCAGTGCGGCGCGCAGCGCTTTCGCAAAGCTGACTCCGACAAACTTGGACGCCATCAGCAGCACCAACCCGTAAGGCGGCGTGATCAGGCCGAAGGCGAGCGTGGCGATCAGCACCACGCCCATATGGACGCCGTTGATGTCGCCGGCCTCCGTCAGCGTGTTGACCAGCGGCATGAAGATGATGATGGTCGGCACCGGCTCGATGAAGTCGCCGACGACGGTGAACAGCAGCACCATCAGCAGCATGATCAGGTGCGGATCGTTGCCTGCGATCGAGGTGATCATTTCGGCGATGTAGCTCGCGCCGCGCAGGTAAGCGAGCATCCAGCCGAAGGCGTTGGCGGCGCCGATTGTGATCAGCGGCAGCGAGAAGATCAGGCCCGCGAGGCAGAAATCATACGGGATCTTGCTGAAGTGCCCGCGGTTGAGCGCGGGGATCACGACGGCGATAATCCAGACCACGGCGACGACGCCGGCCTCCGTCGGTGTGAACCAGCCGGTCAAAATGCCGCCGAGCAGGATGACCGGAATCATCAGCGGTAACGCCGCGTCGCCTGCGGCAAACACGACCTGCCGCAGCGGCGCGCGCGGCTTGCGCAGGCCTGAGGGGCCGAAGAAATAGCAATAGATCATCAGGCCGAAGCCGATCATTAGGCCGGGCACGACGCCCGCCATGAACAGTCCGGCGATCGAGACGTTGCCGACGGCGCCATAGACCACCGCTGTGATGCTCGGCGGCACCAGCGCCGCGATCGTCGAGGCGGAGGCGATGATGGCGGCGATGAAGGCGGGCTCATAACCCTCGCGCTTCATCGGGCCGCCGAGCGCGCGGCTCATCACGGCGACGTCGGCCGTGGTCGAGCCCGACATCTCCGAGAAGAACATGCTGAAGACGACCACGACCTGCGACAGCCCGCCCCTGATATGGCCGACCAGCGACACCGACAGGTTCGCGATCCGCACCACGACGTTGGCCGAGCTCATGAGCTCGCCGACCAGCAGGAAGAACGGGATCGCCAGCAGCGCTTCGGAATCGACGCCGTCAAAGATCTTCTGGATGATCGCCGCGAGCGACACGTCCGACAGGATAGCGCCGATGAACACGCCGGCCATCAGCGAGAACGGCACGGGCACGCCGAGATAGCCGAACGACAGGAAGCAGATCGTCATCGGCGTCAGGACGATTGGTGCGCTCATGGCTGCGCCCTCATCTGCGTCTCTGTGAGGCCGGGCGGAGCATCCTCATCCGGCGGCTCGGGATGGTCAAAGCCGTTGCGCAAGCCGTTGACGAGCTGCTCGATCGTGAACAGGCCGATCAGCACACCCGACAACGGAATGATCGCATAGAGCGAGGCGATCGGTGTGCCCGACGGCAGGCGAAAACTGCCAAATCCGCGCAGATAATTCTGATAGCCGTACCAGATCAGGCAGAAGGCGACGCCGAGCACGACGAGGCGAATGATCACTTCGACGATGAGGCGCGGTGTGTCGTGCATCGCCTCAGAGATGGCCGTGAGATAGAGATGATCGTTGCGCCGGGTTGCGGCCGCAGTTCCGACGAAGATCGCATAGATGAACAGTGTCGAGGTCACCTCCTGGAGCCACAGCCAGGGATGACCGATGGTGCGGGTGACGATGTCGGCGGTCACCGACAGCGAGAAGCCGAAGCAGAGCACGCCGCAGAGGATCATCAGCGCGAGCTCAAGCCAGTCGAGCGATCGCCATTTGAGGTGACGCTGGCGCTGAACGAGCAGTTTGTCCGCGATGACCATTCAATGTCCCCGTCGTCCCGGCCTAGTACGAATGATGTCAGGTTGAATCGGCGACTGCGGGTTGGCCAAACCTCTCCCGCTTGCGGGAGAGGTCGGCGCGGAGCGCCGGGTGAGGGCTCTCTCCTCATTGGGAATCCCTCCGTGGAGGCACCCTCTCCCCACCCTCTCCCGCAAGCGGGAGAGGGTGGGCACCGTCTTCCCGATCACGTTAGTTGATCGACCGGATCAGGTTCTTGATCTTCTCGGCATGCGGGCCGAGCTCCTTGGCGAGCTTGTCGAGATAGGGATCGGCGATCGCCGTAAAACTCTTCTTGTCGACGTTGTCGACAATCTTGACGCCCATCTTCTTCAGCTTGTCGGCCGCGGTGCGCTCGAGATCGAACGCCTTCTGCGGCTCCTTCGTGCTGATCTCGTTGGCCGCGGTCTGCACCCACTGCTTCTGCTCCGCCGAGAGGCTCTGCCAGAGCTTGTCGGAGACGAATATCAGCGCGTTGTTGGCCTCGTGCTCGGTGATGTTCAGCACGGGCGCCACCTCGTAGTGCTTGTTGACGAGGTAGACGTTGATGCTGTTCTCGGCGACGTCGACCACGCCGGTCTGCAGCGAGGTGTAGACGCTGCCGAACGGCATGTGCACGGTCTGGGCGCCATAGGCCGGGAACATGGTGTCCTCGGTCGCGGTCGCCTGCACGCGGATCTTCAGGCCCTTGACGTCGCCGACGTTGTGGATTTCTCGCTTGCTGTACATGTGGCGCACGCCCTGCGAGCCCGTTGCGATCACGTGCAGGCCCTGCGTGGTCTCGTCGATCATGGTCTTGAGCGCTTCGAACACGCGGGGATCGGCCAACCCCTTGACCACGTGGTTCTCGTCGCGGAACAGGAAGTGCAGCGACATCACGCCGGCCTGCGGCGAGATCGTCGCGGTATTGGCCGAGGAGATGATCGCGAATTCGACATCGCCGGCTTTCACGAGCTGGAGCACCTGCGGCTCCTGGCCGAGCTGCGCGCCGGGGTATTGGTCGATGATCATGGTGCCCTTGCTCAATTCCTTGAGCTTGTCGGCAAAGAGGTCGCCCGCGATGGAATAGCCGGTGTTGCGCGGCTGGTCATAGGCGAAGCGATAGTGCTTCGCCTCCTGCGCTCCGGCCCCGGTGACCAACAGCATGGCGGCCATGGTCACCAACCCACGCATGGATCGTGCAATCATCGTTTCCCCCTGTTTTATCGCCCGCCGCTTCAGCGGTCTGGGCGTTCGTTCGGGTGGTCAATCACCCCTTCTCAGTCTGCTTCCCAGTCCTCTGCATGAAATCGAAGTCGCAGCCTTCGTCGGCCTGCATGATGGTCTCGTTGAACAGCCAGGCGTAGCCTCGCCGCGTCTCATCCGGCGCAACGGCTGGCTTCAATGCGGCGCGTCGGCGCTCCAGCTCGGCGGCATTGACCAGCAGCTCGATGCTGCGTTTGGCAACATCAAGCCGGATCATATCGCCGTTCTTCACCAGCGCCAGCGGCCCGCCGACGGCAGATTCCGGCGTGATGTGCAGCACGATGGTGCCGAACGCCGTGCCGCTCATGCGCGCGTCCGAAATCCGCACCATGTCCTTGGTGCCACCGCGTGCGAGCTTCTTCGGGATCGGCAGATAACCCGCCTCGGGCATGCCAGGCGCGCCTTTGGGGCCGGCATTGCGCAGCACCAGCACGTCATCGGCGGTCACGTCGAGATCGGGATCATCGACCCGCAAGGTCATGTCCTCGACGGATTCAAACACCACCGCACGCCCGGTGTGCTGCAACAGTTTTTGGCTCGCGGCCGATTGCTTGATGACTGCGCCGCGGGGCGCGAGGTTGCCGTGCAGCACGGCGAGGCCACCTTCCTTCTTGATCGGATTGTCACGCGGACGAATGGCGTCCTGGCCGGGCACGTCTTCCGCATTCGCGACGACGTCGCGCAGCGTCTGGCCCGTGATCGTCTTCGCATCGAGATCGATGAGATCACCGAGCTGCGCCAGCAATTTCGGCATACCGCCGGCGTGATGAAAATGCTCCATGTAATGCTCGCCGGACGGTTTCAGATCGACCAGCACCGGCACCTCGCGGCCCAGTTGGTCGAAGGCGCCGAGATCGAGCCGGTGCGGCGAGCGATGCGCCATCGCGGTCAGATGGATCAGGCCATTGGTCGAGCCGCCGATCGATTGCAGCACGACTTGCGCATTCCTGAACGAGGCCGGCGTCAGCAGCTCGCTCGGCTTCGGCCCCTTGGACTTGGCCATCTCTGTGGCAACCCTGCCGCTCGCCTCGGCTAGCCGGAAGCGCTCCGCATGCGGCGCCGGGATGGTCGCGCTCATCGGCAGCGAGAGGCCCATGGCTTCAATCATGCAGGCCATGGTGGAGGCCGTGCCCATCACCATGCAGGTGCCGACAGACGGCGCCAGGCGGCCGTTCACCGCCTCGATCTCGGCGTCGTCGATATCGCCGGCGCGGTACTTGGCCCACAGCCTGCGGCAGTCGGTGCAGGCGCCAAGCACCTCGCCCTTGTGATGGCCGACCACCATGGGGCCCACGGGAATGACCACGGTCGGCAGATCGGCGCTGATCGCGGCCATCACCTGCGCCGGAAGCGTCTTGTCGCAGCCGCCGATCACGATCACCGAATCCATCGGCTGGGCGCGGATCATCTCTTCGGTGTCCATCGCCATCAGATTGCGCAGATACATCGAGGTCGGATGCGCAAAGCTCTCGGCGATCGAGATGGTCGGGAACACGAACGGCATTGCGCCCGACAGCATCACGCCGCGCTTCGCCGCCTCGATAATCTGCGGCACGTTGCCGTGACAGGGGTTGTAGTCGCTGTAGGTGTTGGTGATGCCGACGATCGGGCGCTCCAGCGCGTCGTCAGAATAGCCCATCGCCTTGATGAACGCCTTGCGCAGGAACAGCGAGAAGCCGGCATCGCCATAGCTCGTCAGACCCTTGCGCAAGCCACTGCTCATCATGCCACTCCAATCGCCTTGCCATTGTCGTACAGGCTGTCCCTTGATTGTCAATAAGATAGGTGCTCATCGGCGATTTTAGGGCACCTGCAGCGCAAAATAGACGATATTATTGACAATCCGAGCTCTCCCTGCTCCACAGGCAGGACCGGCCGGAGCCGGGAGGCCGAGGATGTCCGACATTCGCACCGCTGACGCAATGACCATCCGGCGCGACGATCCGGACGACGTCGTCGCGCGGCTGGAGGAGGACATCATCTTCGGCCGCCTCGCACCGGGCGCGCGCCTCACCGAAGACGCGCTGATGTCGGCCTACGGCACCTCGCGGCACTTCGTGCGGCAGGCGCTTGTGGAGGCGGAGCGGCGCGGCATCGTCCGCCGCGAGAAGAACGTCGGCGCCACCGTGCGGTCCTATTCGGCGGAGGAAGTCCGGCAGATCTACGAGGTCCGGGAGATGCTGACGCGGCAGGCGGCGCTGATGATCCCCCTGCCCGCACCGCCAAGCCTGATCGACGAGTTGACCGGGCTGCAACGGCAATACTGCGCGAAGGCCGATTTGCAGGATCTGCGCGGCATTCACGAGGCCAACGATGCCCTCCACGTCGCGCTGTTCGCGGCCTGCGGCAATCCCTATCTGGTGCGCTCACTCCAGCACTACATGAACCTGACCTTGCCGATGCGCGCGAAGAATCTCGCCGACCGCGAGGGACTGGCGCAGTCGCGGCGCCAGCACGAGCTGATGATCGAGCTTCTGAAGGGCCGCGACAGCTGGGCGCTGGCTCAGCTCTGCGTCGATCACATGCAGTTCAGCAAGAAGGATTATCTGGCGCGGATTGCGGGCGAGGAAGCTGAGCGCCAAGGCGCGGACTCATAAATGTGAGACGGCGGCTTCGGGTGGTGAGGCAGACTTGTGCAGGCACTCCGGCATTGCCTTTTGACCCGAATGTATGGTCCGGCCGCGCGTTGCAAGAGGTTTCGTCAACCTGGCAGATGCGGTCTTGCATCAATGTATCCGGCCTCTGATTGGAGCGTGTTGTGCTCCGGGCCATCATGGATATCAGCGCGCATTCGAGCTAATTAGCGGACAGGCCTCGAAGGGGCCATTCGGGTCACCAGTGTTCGCATGCGCCGGGAAGACCGATTCTCCATCGTCGTCTCATCCTCTCGCAGACCTCGGCGGGTAAGGGATGTTGGTTACGTCATCGATAGCTCCTCACTTCGCACTGTTCCTTTGTTCGTGCCTGGCGGTCGTTCCTTCGTCCCGGCCTGCGCGCGCAGACGCGCCGCGCGCAAGGGCCGTCACGGAGCCGATCAATCAGCGGCAAGAGTTGTCCCGCAGCTTTTCGCGCTACCAGTCAATCCTCGTTGCGTTGCTGGCGGTTGTCCAGTTCACGATCATCATCGATTTCATGATCATGTCGCCGCTCGGCGCCATCATGATGCCGGCGCTCGATATTTCGGCCGCGCAGTTCGGGGTGGCCGTCTCGGCCTATGCATTCAGCGCGGGAATTTCCGGCATCCTGGCGGCCGGCTTTGCCGATCGGTTCGATCGCAAGTGGCTGCTCTTGTTTTTTTATGCCGGCTTTACCCTTGGAACGGCGCTTTGCGCGATTGCGCCCAACTATCATGTGCTGCTGCTTGGGCGGATCGTGACCGGCTTGTTCGGCGGTGTGATCGGCTCCGTCGTGCTCGCCATCGTGACCGATCTCTTTGCGCTGCAATTGCGCGGCCGCGTCATGGGCTTCGTGCAAACCGCCTTCGCTGCAAGCCAGGTGCTTGGCATCCCGGCCGGTCTTTTCCTCTCCAACCGTTGGAACTGGCACGTCGCGTTCGGCGCATTGGTCGGTCTGTCGGTCATCGGGATGGCCGCCGTGCTGCTCTTGATGAAACCGGTGAACGGCCATCTCCTGCTGAAGCAGGATAAAAACGCGTTCCGACATCTGATTGCAACGGTCGCACAGCCACGCCATTGGATGGCATTTTCGGTGACGACGCTGCTGGCGACCGGCGGCTACATGCTGATGCCGTTCGGCATTGCCTACACCGTGCACAATCTCGGCATCGACATCGTTCATCTGCCGACGATCTATCTCGTCTCCGGCCTGTTCAGCATTCTCATTGGACCGTTGGTGGGACGCGCGAGCGATGCTTTCGGCAAATACCCCACCTTTGTCTTCGGCACCGCCATGTCCATCGTCATGGTGCTCATCTACACCCATCTCGGTCAGGTCAGCCTGACGGTCGCGATCCTGGTCAACGTCCTGATGTTCGTCGGCATCTTTTCACGCATGATCCCGTCGCAAGCGTTGATTTCCGCAATCCCCGAGCCGGCACAACGCGGCTCCTTCAGCGCGGTCGGCGCTTCCCTGCAACAACTCTCCGGCGGGCTCGGCTCCGTGCTCGCCGCCGCGCTGATTGCACAAGATGCCGACGGTGCGCTCCGCCATTTCGACCGGCTGGGATACGTCGTCGTGACGACGGCGGTGGTTTCCCTGATCCTGATGTATTTTGTGCAGAGGCCAATCGCGGCCCAGGCTGGCAAACGCGTCGTTTAAGACGTCGGTTGCGACGCCTGGAAGAGCGGCGTTTCTTTCGCCTCTCCCCGCTTGCGGGGAGAGGCCGGAATTCGCGCGAAGCGCGGATTCCGGGTGAGGGGACTCTCCGCGAGTCCAACTCTCACCTCCCTCGCGGAAACTCCCCCTCACCCCAACCCTCTCCCCGCAAGCGGGGCGAGGGAGCACACCGGCGTTCGCGTCAAACGCTAGCGCTTGGTCCAGTCGATGATCCGGCTCGCATCGCCGTCGAACTCCACGCTGGCGAATGAGCCGCCTTGGTAGTGATCGGCAATCGGATCCGGCTTCAGCTTGGCCTGCTCGGCCATCGCGTGCTGCACATGATCCTCAGAGCGGCCGGTCGGGCGGTAGCCGAACTCGTAGGCGCGGTGGTTGTCCCACCAGGCGCGCTCGTTCAGAGACACTCCGTAGAAGATCTCGAAATGAATATCGGGATGCTCGAGCCCGATCTGGCAGAGCTGCACCAGGTCTTCCGGCTTGAGCCACATCGAGATGCGGCGATGATCGAGCGGCCTCTCGTCGCAATTGCCGATCCGGATGCAGGTGACCTTCAGCCCGTGCTTGTCGGCATAGAGCGACCCCACTGCTTCACCGAACACCTTGCTCACGCCGTAACGGCCGTCCGGACGCACGGTGACGTCGGTGTCGATCCTGCGGTGGCGCGGATAAAAGCCGACCGTATGGTTGGACGAGGCGAACACCACGCGCTTGACACCCTTTCGGTACGCGGCCTCGAACAGATTGTAGCCGCCGATGATGTTGGCCTGGAGGATATCGTCCCAGGGGCCTTCGACCGAATAGCCGCCGAAATGGATGATGCCGTCGACGCCCTCGCAGATCGCCTCGACCTGCGCCATGTCGGACAGGTCCGCCGCCTTGAACTTCTCGTTCGGGCCGAGATCGGCCGGTGCGCGGATGTCGCTGAGCAGGAGGTCCGGATAGATCGGCGGCAGCAGTTTTCGCAGGCGCGTTCCGATCCCGCCCGAAGCTCCCGTCATCAAGATGCGCGGCATGTCTTCCCTCGTATTTGACGACCGATTTGCGGTCATAGGTCACTGATGGTAGCAGACTTGGACAGAGGGAACGCAACGACGAGAATTGCACATGAACGATGCATCGTCCCAATTCCAAGAAAGGCCGCAAGGCTGGCGGTCGGCGACTTATTACCCCGATCCGGCGATAAGTACACTGGACCCGCGCTTCGAAAAATACTGGTTGAAGCTTTCGGCCGTGGAGCGGCTGGCGACCGGCCTGCGCTGGGCCGAAGGTCCGGTGTGGTTCGGCGACGGGCGGTATCTGCTGTGCAGCGATATCCCGAACCAGCGCATCATCAAATGGGAAGAGGAAACCGGCGCCGTCAGCGTCTTCCGCAAGCCCTCCAATTTCGCCAACGGCAACACCCGCGATCGCCAGGGCCGGCTGATCACCTGCGAGCATGGCGGCCGCCGCGTGACCCGCACCGAATATGACGGCTCGATCACGGTGCTGATGGACTCCTTTGGCGGCAAGCGGCTGAACTCGCCGAACGACGTAGTCGTGAAGTCCGACGGTTCGATCTGGTTCACCGATCCGACCTTCGGCCTGCTCGGCAATTACGAGGGCTACAAGGCGGAGCCCGAGATCGACCCGAACGTCTATCGCCTCGATCCCGCAACCGGCAAGGCGACCATCGTCGCTGAAGGCGTGCTTGGACCCAACGGGCTGTGCTTCTCGCCCGACGAGGCAATCCTCTACGTCGTGGAATCGCGCGGTGTGCCGAACCGCAAGATCCTGGCCTATGACGTCTCGGCGGACGGCACCACGATTGCCAACAAGCGCGTCATCATCGATGCCGGTCCGGGCACGCCGGACGGCATGCGCTGCGACATCGACGGCAATCTCTGGTGCGGCTGGGGCATGGGCGATCCCGAGCTCGACGGCGTTGTGGTGTTCGCGCCCGACGGCGTCATGATCGGCCGCATCGCGCTGCCCGAGCGCTGCGCCAATCTCTGCTTCGGCGGCGTCAAGCGCAACCGCCTGTTCATGGCGGCGAGCCAGTCGATCTACGCGCTGTATGTGAACACGCAGGGCGCGGTCGGGGGATAGTCTTTCCTCCGTCATTACCTTCCGTCATTGCGAGCGAAGCGAAGCAATCCAGAATCTTTCCGCGGGAGCAGCCTGGATTGCTTCGTCGCAAGAGCTCCTCGCAATGACGATGGATAAAACAACGCCGGAGCGGTTTCCCGCTCCGGCGTCGTTTTGGTTCAGACGATGAGGCTTACGCCGCGTTGAAGCCGGCGACGGCCTTCACTTCGAGGAAGTCCTCGAGGCCGTACTTGCCCCACTCGCGGCCGTTGCCCGACTGCTTGTAGCCGCCGAACGGCGCGCTGCGGTCGTTGGGCACGCCCTGGAGGTTGACGTTGCCGGCGCGGATCTGGCGGCCGACCCGCTTGGCGTTCTCGACCGTGTCGGCCGTGACGTAACCGGCAAGCCCATAGGGCGTGTCGTTGGCGATGTGCACGGCCTCGGCTTCGTCCTTGGCGCCGATGATGGTCAGCACCGGCCCGAAGATTTCCTCGCGGGCGATCGTCATGTCAGGGGTGACGTCGGCGAAGATGGTCGGGCGGACATAGAAGCCCTTGTTGACGCCCTCAGGCAGGCCCGTGCCGCCGGCGACGAGCGTTGCGCCCTCGTCGATGCCCTTCTTGATCAGCGCCTGGATCTTGTCCCACTGGCCGCGGTTGACGACCGGACCGATGGTGGTGCCTTCCGCACGCGGATCGCCCGCCTTGGTCTTGTCGGCGACAGCCTTCGCGATCGCAGCGACTTCCTTCATCTTCGACAGCGGCACGATCATGCGCGAGGGCGCGTTGCAGGACTGGCCGGAGTTGTTGAACATGTGCATCACGCCGCCGGTCACCGCCTTCTGCAGGTCAGCGCCTTCGAGGATCACGTTCGGCGACTTGCCGCCGAGCTCCTGGCTGACGCGCTTCACGGTCGGGGCCGCGCGCTTGGCAACGTCGATGCCGGCGCGGGTCGAGCCGGTGAAGGAGATCATGTCGATGTCGGGATGCTCGCTCATGGCGGCGCCGACCTCGGGGCCGAGGCCGTTGACGAGATTGAACACGCCCTTCGGCACGCCGGCTTCGTGGAGGATTTCCGCGAAGATCAGCGCCGAGGTCGGCGTGAACTCCGACGGCTTCAGGATCATGGTGCAGCCGGCGGCGAGCGCAGGCGCGACCTTGCAGGCGATCTGATTGAGCGGCCAGTTCCAGGGCGTGATCATGCCGACCACGCCGACCGGCTCGCGCAGTACCATAGCAGTGCCGACCGGTTCCTCGAAGTGATAGTTCTTGAGCACGTCGAGCGTGGTCATGAGATGGCCGAGGCCGGCGCCGGCCTGGAGCTTCTCCGCCATCGGCAGCGGCGCGCCCATCTCGTCGGAGACGGCGGCGCCGATCTCCTTGAGGCGGCCCTTGTAGACCTCGATGACTTTCGAGAGCAGCGCGACGCGCTCCTCGCGGCTGGTCTGGGAGAAGGTTGCAAAGGCGCGCTTGGCGGCGGCGACGGCCTTGTCCACGTCGGCCTTGGAGCCCAGCGCAATCTCGTACATCGCCTCTTCGGTCGCCGGATTGACCACGGCGGTGGACTTCTTGACGGCGGGATCGACCCAGGCGCCGTCGATGTAGAATTGCATGCGATTGACCATCGTTAACCTCTTCTTGGGTATGGAGGGGGCGTTTCGGCAGGCATCCTTGCACGAAAGCGCCGGCAATTGAACCCGCCATGTGCGGGGCCAGCGTTGCGGCGGACGGGGAGTATATGAGCGGAGAGAGGGAGCGAGGCAAGGCTCTCACCCCATTGACGGTGTCGTCCCGGCGAAGGCCGGGACCCATAGCCACAGGATCCAGTTGGTTTGCTCAGGTGTCTACCGCCGGCGACCTACAACAATCGCTGCGGAGTATGGGCCCCGGCTTTCGCCGGGGCGACGAATTACACCGCCATCTTGCGATGGAGCACCGGCGCGCCGGTGGTGAGGCTTTCGGCCGCATCGATGATGGCATTGGCGTCGATGCCGTAGTGGCGGTAGAGGTCGGCGATCGTGCCGGTCTGGCCGAACTGCTCGACGCCGAGCGCCTCGACGCGGTGGCCGCGAACACTGCCGAGCCAGCCGAGCGCCGCCGGATAGCCGTCGATCACGGTCACGATGCCGCAGTCGCGCGGCAGCGGCGCCAAGAGCTTCTCGATGTGGCTGAGGTGCTGCACGCCGCGGCGATCGCGCCGCAACTTTCGCGCCGCAGTCCAGCCGGCGTGGAGACGATCCGCCGAGGTGATCGCAAGCAGGCCGATGTCGCGCCGGCTCTCGCCGATGAAGCCGGTCGCCTCGATCGCTTCCGGCGCGACCGCGCCGGTATAGGCGATCACGAGTTCGGCATTGGGGCCCGGCTTGCGCAGCCAATAGGCGCCGTCGGTGATGCCCTGCTCCAGCTCCGGCGTCATGATGCGCTGCGCCTGCTCGATGCTGCGCGTCGAGAGCCGCAGATAGACCGATCCGCCCTCGCCCGGATCGCGCTGCATGTGGTTGAAACCCCAGCCCATGATCACGGCGAGCTCGTCGACGAAGGCCGGCTCGAACGAGGCGAGCCCGTCCTGCGCCATGCCGATCAGCGGCGTCGCGATCGATTGATGCGCCCCGCCTTCCGGCGCGAGCGTGATGCCGGAGGGCGTCGCCGCCACCATGAAGCGCGCATCCTGGTAGCAAGCGTAGTTCAGCGCATCGAGGCCGCGCTCGATGAAGGGATCGTAGAGCGTGCCGACCGGCAGCAGCCGTTCGCCGTTGATCTGGTGCGACAGGCCGAGCGCCGAGAGCATGATGAACAGGTTCATCTCGGCGATGCCGAGCTCGAGATGCTGGCCTTTCGGCGAGGCGTCCCAGTTGAAGGTCGAAGGAATTTTCTCGCTGCGGAATAAATCCGCCTTCTCGGCACGCGCGAACAGGCCGCGCCGGTTCACCCACGGTCCGAGGTTGGTGGAGACCGTCACGTCCGGCGACGTCGTCACGATGCGCTTGGCAAGCTCGCTGTCGCCGCGCGCGATCTCGTTCAGCACGAGGCCAAAACCCTGCTGGGTCGACATCTGCGGCGACGGCTTGAACGCGAGTTGCGACGGCACCTCGACGACGGGCGCAGTCAGCCGGCGGCCGTCCTGGTTGAACGGCACGCGCGCGAGGAAGGCGTCGAGCTCGGCAGCGTCCTGCGCGAGGCCCTCGTACTTGTCCCATTCGTTGCCCGGGCGAATGTTCTGGCTCGTGCGATATTTCTCCATCTGCGCAACCGTCATCAGGCCGGCATGATTGTCCTTGTGGCCCTGGAACGGCAGGCCGACGCCCTTGATGGTGTAGGCGATGAAGCACACCGGGCGATCGTGATCGACGGATTCGAAGGCGTCCAGCATGCTCGCCATATCGTGGCCGCCGAGATTCGACATCAGCGCCAGCAGCTCGTCGTCGCTGCGACGGTCGATCAGTTTCGTGATCGGTCCCTGGTCGCCGATCTCGTCGTGCAGGTGCTTGCGGAAGGCCGCGCCGCCCTGGAAGCATAGCGCCGCATAGAGTGCGTTGGGGCAATTGTCGATCCAGCGCTTCAGCGCTTCGCCACCAGGCTCGGCGAAGGCCTCACGCATCAGGCGGCCGTATTTCACGATCACCACGTCCCAGCCGAAATTGCGGAACATGGTCTCGAATTTTTCCCAGAGACCTTCGCGCACGACGGCATCGAGCGACTGGCGATTATAGTCGACCACCCACCAGGTGTTGCGCAGGCCGTGCTTCCAGCCCTCGGCGAGCGCCTCGAAGATGTTGCCTTCGTCCATTTCGGCGTCGCCGACGAGCGCGATCATCCGTCCTTCGCGGCGATCCTTCATCCAGCCATGCGCCTTGACGTAGTCCTGCACCAGCGAGGCGAACAGCGTCTGCGCGACGCCGAGGCCCACCGAGCCGGTCGAGAAATCGACGTCGTCGGCATCCTTGGTGCGCGAGGGATAGGATTGTGCACCCTTGAAGCCGCGGAAATTCTCGAGCTTCTCGCGCGTCTGCCGGCCGAACAGATACTGGATGGCGTGGAACACCGGGCTCGCATGCGGCTTCACCGCGACGCGATCCTCCGGCCGCAGCACGTGGAAATACAGCGCCGACATGATGGTCGCGAGCGAGGCCGACGAGGCCTGGTGGCCGCCGACCTTCAGGCCGTCCGAGCTGGTGCGGATGTGGTTGGCGTGATGGATGGTCCATGACGACAGCCACAGCGCCTTGCGGGAGAGCGCGGTCAGGGTTTCGAGACGAGCGGGATCAACGGGCATGGCGGTGCTCCGGAAATAAGGCCCGATAATACGCCTGAGGGTCGCGCCAAACTTCTCAATTTTTCGCGCCATACCCCGCCGATATTGGGATATTTTACCAGCGGACACCCATGGAATACAGGTTTCATCCCAATGCCCGAGCTCGACGCCATCGACCGAAAAATCCTCGCGCTGCTCCAGAACGACAGCAGGCTGACCATGCAGGAACTTGCCGAAAAGGTCGGGCTCTCAGCCTCGCCCTGCCATCGCCGCGTCAAGCTGCTGGAGGAGCGCGGCGTCATCAGCCGCTATATCGCGACCGTCGATCAGAAGGCGCTGGGCTTGCATGTCAGCGTCTTCATCTCGATCAAGCTGGCGCGGCAGAAGGAGGAGGACCTCAACCGCTTTGCGCGCGCGATCTCGAAATGGGATGAGGTCTTGGAATGCTATCTGATGACCGGCAACCGCGACTATCTGCTCCGCGTCGTCGCGGCCGACCTTTCCTCCTATGAGGCGTTCCTGAAGAACAAGCTGACCCGGCTCGACGGCATCGCCTCGATCGAGTCGAGCTTCGCGCTGAGCCAGGTCAAATATTCGATCGCGCTGCCGGTCTAGGGCGTCAGCGCCACGGCTGCACGATGATCTTGGTGTGCGCCTCGGGATTGGCGAGGTCGGCAAAGGCTTTTGCGACGCCGTCGATGCCGACTTCGGCGGTCACCATCGCCGCGGCATCCACCTGCCCTTCCGCGATCAGGCGCAGTGAAGCTGCGAACTCGTCCGGCGTGTAGCCGAGCACGTATTGGACATTGAGCTCCTTCATGATGCCGAGCATGGGCTCGCTTCTGTCGGTCTCCATGCAGACGCCGACTACGACAATCCTCGCATCGCGCGGGGCGCCTTCGAACACCTGCTGCAACAGGCCGGGCACGCCGACGCATTCGAAGATGATCGCGGGCTTGAGCGCCGGCAGCATGGCTTGCAACGGCGGCCGAGCCGCCTTCTCCGCGTCCGACATCTGCGCGTGCTCGGCCCAGGTCGCGTAGGGCTGTGACACCCTGGGATCGACGACGATGTCGGCGCCGAGCCTTGCGGCGAGCGCGCGCCGCGACGGCGAATAGTCGGCGGCAACGATCGGATGCAAGCCCTTGATCCTGAGCGCGGCGATGACCGCGAGCCCGACCGGCCCGCAGCCGATCACAAGCGGCACCTCGCCGCCGCGAATATTGGCCTTGGCCACCGCATGAACGCCGACGGCCAGCGGCTCGGTCAGCGCGGCGTGTTCCGGCGCAAGGCCGTTGGGCACTTCGAGCAGCAGCGGCTCGCTCAACAGCATCGCCTCGGCGTAGCCGCCGATATTGTCGTTGGAATAACCGATACCCTCGATGCCCTGCGGCGTCACGAGCGCCGGCAGCGAGCAGACGCGGGTGCCGGGCTTGAGCTTCCGCGCCGTGCCCGGGCCGTAGTCGACGATCTCACAGCAGAACTCATGGCCGAACACGACATCGCGGGCGAGGTCCATCGGCTTGCGCCCGACCTTCCTCGCCATCTCCACCATGCGTTGGGCGTGCTGGCGCGCGTGCAGATCGGAGCCGCAGATGCCGCAGGCGAGCGTCTTGACCAAGACCTGGCCGGGGCTTGGCTTCGGCTCCGCCATCCGGTCGACGACAATCTCACCGTTCCTGAAAATCGCAGCGCGCATCCGGCTCCTCCCTTGTTGTCGGAGCCGTTGATAGCACGAAGCGGGACGCGCGATATTGCGTCAGGGGTTCGGGGAACGCTCTTCCAGCACCAGCAGCTGGGCGCGGCGGATGCGCTCGCGATGGGCGATGTAGAGGCCGCTGGCGACGATGAAGGCCGCACCAATGATGGTCCAGATATCGGGCAGCTCGCCGAAGATGAAGAAGCCTAAAATGCTGACCCAGAGCAGCTGCGTGTAGGAGAACGGCGCCAGCACCGAGGCATCGCCATAGCGATAGGCCAGCACGATGATCCACTGGCCGACAGTGGACGCGACGCCAATCACGATGCCAAGCCCGATCGCGGTCCAGCTCGGCGTCACCCAGACGAACGGCACCATTGCAGTCAGGATCGCAACGCCCGTGAGCGCAGAATAGGCCATCGTGGTGACGACGGCTTCCCGTCCGCTGATCATGCGCGTCAGGATCAGTGCGGCGGCCCAGCAGAACGCCGAGATGATTGGGAAGACCGCGGCGACGTGGAACGCGCTCGAGCCCGGTCGCAGGATGATCATCACGCCCGTCAACCCGATCGCCGTCGCGATCCAGCGGCGCATGCCGACCTTCTCGCTGAGGAAGACGATCGACAACGCGGTGACGAACAGCGGCGCAACGAAGCCGGTGGCGGATGCTTCCGCAATCGGCAGGAAGCCGAGGCCGGTGATGAAGAACAGCGAGGAGCCGAGCAGCGCCACACCGCGCATCAGTTGCAGACCGAGCCGCTCGGTATGCATCGCATAGAGCGGCGAGCGCGGCAGCATCACCGGCGTGAACATCAGCGCGAAGGTCAGAAAGCGGATCCAGGTGATCTCGATCGAGGGTAGGCTCGTCGACAGATATTTCGCAGTGACGTCGGAGCAGCCGAGGAACACTGTCGACAACAGCACCAGCGCAATGCCTTTGAAGGGATGGTCGACGCGCGCGGGTGCGCGGCGGCCGACGTTCTTCTTCGCGGGCACGGGCATGGAAATACTGTCGAGCCTTGCGGCTGCGGCGGGCGGCGGAGTCACGGCTGGAACTCTGGAAAATGGCGAATCGGGAGCGGCTGCAAAAAACGACAATTGCGCCGGGTTCACAACTTCCGAAAACAGGATGCCGATATGCGCTGAGGTCAGCGCGCGTCAACGCTCCGTTAACAGTGCGCGATTGTGCACTACAGCATCGGCAGGCCGCGCGGCTTCGGACCGCGCGGAAACGCCGCATCCAGCGCCGCAATCTCGTCTTTCGTCAGCACGAGATCGCCGGCCGCAGCATTTTCGCCGGCATGTTCCGCGGACGACGCCTTCGGGATCGCGAACACCGTAATCGCACGGGTGAGAAAGCTCAACGCGACCTGACGCGGCGTTGCACGCCGCGCTTCTGCGATGCGCGCGAGCACCGCGCCGCCCTTGCTGCTGCTTGCAGGAAAATCGTCATGCCCGAACGGCGAATAGGCCACGACAGCGACGCCATGCCGTTCGCACCACGGGATCACCGCATGCTCGATCGCACGCTCCTTGAGATGATAGAGCACCTGATTGCAGGCGATCCTGCCCTCGCCTGCAACGTCGAGAATTTCGTCGAGATCGTCAGCGTCGAAATTGGAGACGCCCCAGGATCTGATCTTGCCCGCCTTCACTAGCTCCTCAAAGGCGGCGACGGTGTCCTCCAGCGGATAGGAACCGCGCCAGTGCAGCAGATAGCAATCGAGCCGGTCCGTCTTCAGCCGTTTCAACGACCGCTCGCAGGCCGCGATGGTGCCACCGCGTGAAGCGTTGCTCGGCAGCACTTTTGAAACCAGGAACACTTCGTCGCGGCGACCGGCGATCGCATCTGCAATGACGAGCTCGGCGTCACCGTACATCTCGGCGGTGTCGATATGGGTCATGCCGAGATCGAGCCCGCGCTGAAGCGCCGCGATCGCGCGCTTGCGGTCGCCATGGTCGAGATACCAGGTGCCCTGCCCGATGACGGACACGTTTGCGCCGGTCTGGCCGAAGGGATTTGTGTTCATGTTCGTTACGATCTCCGATGTCTGTTCTCCCTCTCGCCGTCCTTACGGGGCCCCGCAAGCGGGGAGAGGCGAAGGAGCGGCGGGCTCAAGAGTTCAGTTCACCGATATCCGCGACGAGAACGCTGCCGGTCCCGGATTCAGTAATGTAGAGACGATTCTTGTTCGCACCACCGATCGCGACATTCGTACAGTTCGGCCCCGCGCACGACTTGATCCGCGCGATCAATTCGCCGTTGGGCGCGAACACGAAGACGTGGCCGAGCGAGGCGTGGCCGACGAACAGGCGGCCGGCCGCGTCCATGGTCATGCCGTCGGGGCCGCTGGTGCCGAACAGCGAGCAGAAGCGCCCGACCTTCGACACGCAGCCGTCCTGCATGAACGGCAGCCGCCACACCGCATTGTCGCGCGTCATTGCGACGAACAGCACGGTTTCGCTGGGATCGAGCACCAGGCCGTTCGGGCTGATGCCGGTGTGGATCAGGCAATCGAGGCGACCAGTCGATGTCAGCCGATAAACACGGCCGCTCGGATCGTGCAGGCCGGTCTGGCCCTGATCGGTGAAATAGATGTCGCCGTTGGAGGCGAGATGTAGATCGTTGCAGCCGCGGAACGATTCTGAATTGCGCGCGGTCAGCACCGGCTTCATGCGCCCAGCCCTGGCGTCGAGCTCCATGATACCGTGCATGTAGTCGGCGACCAGGACGCGGCCGTCGGCCGCGATCTTCAATCCGTTCGGCCAGCCCTCATATTCGATCACCAGCGACCATTCGCCATCAGGCGCGATGCGGAAGATGCGGCCGAAGGGGATGTCGACGATGTAGAGATTGCCGTCCTTGTCGAACGACGGCCCCTCGATGAAGCTATCCGTCGGCACACCCGGCCGGTTGGCGTCGGCCCAATCGGTTCGCACACCCTTGCGGCGGAATTTGTCGGGCATCGCTGAGAAGACTTTGGTTTCGATCAGGCGCGGCGGCGTTTCCAGGTACATCATGGTTGTTATGTTTCTCGGGCTGGCGGAATGCGCGGCAGCATAGGGCACAATGGCGAGCCCGTCGATCGGCGCGGATGACATGGCCTCATTGGGGTGCGACGGTGCAACACCCTCCGCGTCGTCCTGGCGAAAGCCAGGACGACGTTGGGGAGATGCCGTGCACTCCGCCTCATCAAAATGACGGTGGAGAGAGCCGTAGCCTAACTCGCCGCGCCCGCGAGCTTGCCTTGCTTTGCGGGAGCTGCCTCAGTCGTCGCGATGAGACGCTTCAATTCAGGAATGCAGGAGCCGCAATTGGTGCCGGCCTTGAGTTTTGCGCCGATCTCGGCCGCGGTGCGCGCGCCGGTGGCGATGGTGTCGCAGATGGTGCCGCGGCCGACGCCGAAGCAGGCGCAGACGATCGGGCCGGTCGAGGCGGCGCCTTCGCTGGACTTGCCGGACAGCAGCATGCGGCGCTGCTCGTCGGTGACGTGATCGGCCACGAACAGGCTCTTCACCACCTCCCAGTCACCGGCATCATGCGCGGGGCCGACGAACAGGCAGGTCTCGATGCGGTCACCCGCGAACGACGCCGCACGGTACACGCCGCCGCCGAAATCGCGATAGTCGGCGACGTCCTCGCCGGCAACGCCATCGAGCCAGGCCGGCCAGCGCGCGAGATCGGCATTGTCGGCGAAGAGATAGCCAAAGCCGCCCGCGACCGTGACGCGGGTCCACAACAGGTTCGACGGCAGATCGAGCTGCTTTCGCGAGAGCGCGAAGCCGCGGAAGACATATTCATACGGCGCGATCGCAGCGGGCGTCGCCTTCGACTCCGGCTGGCCCGAGAACGGATCGGTGAACGGTGCGACCAGCGCGCCGACGCGGCCGTGCGAGGCGTTCATCGCGCTCCAGTGGATCGGCGCAAACAGCGTGCCGCGCTGCTGGCGCTCGCTGACGACGGCCTTCAGGATGCACTGGCCGTAGTCGGTGGTGATGCGGGCAAAGCCGTCATGGGCGATGCCGTATTTGTTGGCGTCGTCGGGATGGATCTCGACAAACGGCTCGGGCAGATGCGCGCCCAGCCGCTGGCTGAGACCTGTGCGCGTCATGGTGTGCCACTGGTCGCGGATTCGCCCGGTGTTGAGCCGCAGCGGGCGCGAGGCGCTGGTCTCGCTACGCAGCGCCGGCATCTCCGGCGCAACAAAACGGCCCTTGCCGTCATTGGTGAAGAAGCCGCCTTGCGCAAAGAAGCGCTCGCCGGGCATCTCGCCTTCGCGGGCGGGCCACTGCACCGGCTTCAGCGCATCGAAAGCTTCGTCGGACAGCGAGGTAAGCGCGCCGATGTCGAAGTCGCGGCTGCCATCGTTCTCGAACGCCGAGAGCGCGGCATGCTCACGGAAAATGTCGGCGGCCGATTTGTAGTTGAAGCTGTCGCCAAAGCCGAGGCGCTTGGCGGTCTCGCTGAGAATCCACCAGTCCGGCCGCGCCTCGCCCGGCGCCGGCAGGAACGAGCGCTGGCGCGAGATGCGGCGCTCGGAATTGGTCACGGTGCCCGACTTCTCGCCCCACGCGAGCGCGGGCAGGAGCACGTGCGGGCCGGCGTCGACTGTGTCGTTGGAGAGCACGTTCTCGGAGACCACGAACAGCTCGAGCTTCTTCAGCGCCTCGCGCACGAAGTCGGCATCGGGCAGCGACACCGCGGGGTTGGTGCCCATCACCCACAGCGCCTTGACCTCGCCGCGGTTGATCGCCTCGAACAACTGCACCGCCTTCAGCCCCTCATGGGTAGCGATGCGCGGCGCCTTCCAGAACCGCCGCACGCGATCGATGTCCGGCGGCGTGAAGTTCATATGCGCGGCGAGCTGGTTGGCAAGGCCGCCGACCTCGCGGCCGCCCATCGCGTTGGGCTGGCCGGTGAGCGAGAACGGCGAAGCGCCCGGCTTGCCGATACGGCCGGTGGCAAGATGGCAGTTCAGGATCGCGTTGACCTTGTCGGTGCCCTGCGCCGACTGGTTGACGCCCTGCGAGTACAGCGTGACGACGCGCGGCGTGTCGCGGAACATCTTGAAGAAGGTCGCGACGTCCTGCTCGGTGAGGCCGGTGGCAAGCGCCGTCGCAGTCACGCTGCCGGCGATGCTGCGCGCGCGCGCGAGCGCGTCGTCAAAGCCCGAGGTGTTCTGCGCGATGTAGTCCTGGTCCAGTGCGCCATTGTCGGCGAGATGGGCGAAGAGCCCCGAGAACAGCGCCGTGTCGGTGCCGGGCTTGAGGCCCAGGAACAGATCGACGTCGCCGGCGGTATCGGTGCGGCGCGGATCGATCACGATCATGCGGGCACCGCGCTCCTGCCGGTTCCTGAGCATGCGCTGGAACAGCACGGGGTGGCACCAGGCGGCGTTCGAGCCGACGAACACCAGGAGATCGGCCTGATCGAGATCCTCGTAGCAGCCGGGCACGGTGTCGGCACCGAAGGCGCGGCGATGGCCGGCGACCGAAGACGACATGCAGAGCCGCGAATTGGTGTCGACATTGGCGGTGCCGACAAAGCCTTTCATCAGCTTGTTGGCGACGTAATAGTCCTCGGTCAGCAGTTGACCCGAGAGATAGAACGCGACCGCGTCGGCGCCGTCGCGCGCGACGATGTGCTGCATGCGGTGGGCAACGTGGTCGAGCGCGTCGCTCCAAGCGACGCGCTCCAGCACGCCCTTGCAGCGGATCATCGGATAGAGCAGACGGCTTTCCAGCCCGACGGTCTCGCCGAGTGCCGAACCCTTCGAGCACAGCCGGCCGAAATTGGCGGGATGATCGGGATCACCCGCGATCGCCGCACCGCCCTTGACGTCGGGCGTCGCCAGCACGCCGCAGCCGACGCCGCAATAGGGGCAGGTCGTCTTGGTGGTGCGGAGCGTTGGATCGATCGCCGTCATATCAAGCCGCCCTATCAAGCTGCCTTGGAAGGACGCGCGAGCGCGCGGCCAAACATCATGTCGGTGCGGATCGCGACAACCTTTTCGCGATTGCGGATCAGCTCAAGATACCAGAGCGCATCGACGGTATCGCCGATCAGCACCGCGCCGGTGAGCCGGCCGTCGGCGATGACGAGCTTCTTGTAGGTGCCGCGCCTGCGGTCGGTGAGCACGAGGCTCTCGCTGCCCTCCCCGCCCATGAAGTCGCCGGCGGAGAATACGCTCACGCCCGAGACCTTCAGATTGGTCGAGACCACGCTGCCCTGGTAGGAAGCAGGCCGGCCCGCGAGATGCCGCGCAAGAACGCGGGCCTGCTCGTAAGCCGGCTCGACGAGGCCATAGCAGGTGCCGCGGTGCTCGGCGCATTCGCCGAGCGCGTAGGTGTCGGGAGACGCGGTCTGCATCACGTCGTTGACGACGATGCCGCGATTGACTGCGATGCCTGCGTCCTTGGCCAGCGCGATGTTGGGCCTGATCCCGGCGGCGAAGATCACGGCATCGGCCTCGATGCGGGGGCCGTCGGCGAGTTCGACGGCTTCGACGTGGCCCTCGCCATGGATGCGGGCGGTCGAGGCGTTGAGCAGGATGCGGATGCCCTTGCGCTCGACCAGCGTCTTCAGCAGGTCGGCCGCGGACGCGTCGAGCTGGCGCTCCATCAGCCGGTCCATCAGATGCAGCAACGTCACCGGCGCGCCGGCCTTGGCAAGACCGTAAGCCGCTTCGAGCCCGAGCAGGCCGCCGCCGACCACGACGACGCGCTTCTTGCCGGCCGCAAGCGTCAGCAACAGGTCGACGTCGCGGGTGTCGCGAAAGGTGTGCACACCGGCGAGATCGGCGCCGGGCACGTTCAGCCGCAACGGCGTCGAGCCGGTGGCGAGCACGAGCTTGGAATATTCCACGCTCTCTTCGCCCTCGATCTTGAGCTCGCGGCGGCCGGTGTCGATCTCGGTGACGCGATAGCCGTAGCGCACCGTGACGCCGCGATGGCGCCACCAGTCGGCTGGCCGGAGCTCGATCTCGTGCGAGCCGGTTTCGCCGGCAAGCACGGATGAGAGCAGCACGCGGTTGTAAGCGAGTCGCGGCTCGTCGCCGATCACTGCGACCGCGTAGCGGCCGAGCGCGGTCTTGGCGAGCTCGTCGACCAGGCGCGCGGCCGCCATACCGTTACCGACGATGACGAGCGGTTCACTCACAAGACATCTCCTATTCAGCAGCCTGCGACTGCGCGCCGTAGGCCTCGGAAATCATGAAGCCGGACAGCACGCCGTAGGCGTCGGTCCAGGCTTTTGCCAGTTCGGGCGTCCAGGCCTCGCCGAGCCCCTTCTCCAGGGTCCACAGCAAGGTCGCGCCGACCACCGGGTAGTGCTCGGCCTTGGCGCCATAGGCGACGTGACGCTTGGCCAGCGCCGAGGCCGCGGGAAGGATAGATTCGAGGTTCGACAGGCCGCCGACGACGGCGGCGAGCATGCCCATCAGCTTCTTGCGCTGCTCGGTCATGTCTTCGGGAAACATCGCACGCACGGACGGCGCCACCTCGAACAGGCGATCGTAGAACAGCACCGCGGCCTGCGCGGAAATCGGCGCGACCTTGGAAAAGCTCTGCTGGACGAGGGTGATCTGCTCTGGCGTCATGATGTTCTCCTGCCTGTTTCGGTTTGCCTTTGTCCGCGCCGTTGCGGAGAAAGTTCATGGTTCAAACGTCATCAGCGAGACTTCTCCCCGCGTACGGGGAGAAGCGACATTCGTGCCAAGTGTCACACGCGTGCTTCGGCGAGGCTTGGCGCGCCTTCACCCTGCGGGCTGCGACGCAGGTAGAACCACCAAGTCAGGGCGAGGCAGGAGGCGTAGAAGGCGAGATAGATCGCGAGCGCCAGCTGCGGACCGCCGGTCAGGGCGATCGACTTGCCGAAACCGCTCGGGATCAGATAGCCGCCGACGGCGCCGACCGCCCCGATGAAGCCGACAGCGGCACCGCTCTCGATGCTCGCCGTCTTCATGGCGAGCGCGCGCGCCGCATCGCCCTGGCCGCGCACCCTGAACAGGTTCTGCTCGCGGAAGATCGAGGGGATCATGCGGTAGGTCGAGCCGTTGCCGATGCCCGTCGTGACGAACAGGACCAGGAACATCGACAGGAAGCCGATGAAATCCTTTTGCCCGACAAAATAAAGCACGCCGACCGTGGCCGCCGCCATCGCGATGAAGTTCCAGAAGGTGATGATGGAGCCGCCGACCTTGTCGGCGAGCCAGCCGCCGAATGGGCGCGCCAGCGAACCGACCAGCGGGCCGAGGAATGCGATCGAGATCGAGATCGAGGGAAATTGCGTCTTGATCAGCAGCGGAAATGCCGCGGAGTAGCCGATGAAGGAGCCGAACGTGCCGATATAGAGGTACGCCATGATCCAGGTGTGCTTGCGCTTGACGACCGCAAGCTGGTTCTTGATCGACGACTTGGCCGAGGTCAGGTTGTTCATGAAGAACACGGCGCCAAGCACCGCGATCGCGATCGGCAGCACCCACATCAGCCCGGCGTTTTGCAGGAACACGCCGCCGACGGGGCTTGCCTGGAAAAGGTTGATGATGCCGAGTGTCATCAGGATCGGCGTCAGGAGCTGCACGCTGGAGACACCGATATTGCCGCCGGCGGCGTTCAGGCCCAACGCCCATCCCTTCATCCGATCCGGGAAGAAGAACGAAATGTTGGTCATGCTGGAGGCAAAGTTGCCGCCGCCAAGCCCCGCGGTCGAGGCGATCAGCAGCATCAGCCAGAACGGCGTGTCCGGCTGGCTGACGAAATAGGCGAGCGACAGCGTCGGGATGAATAGGATCGCCGCGCTAAAGATGGTCCAGTTGCGGCCGCCAAAGGTCGTGACCGCGAACGTATATGGGAAGCGCATCAAGGCGCCGATCAGGCCGGGAACGGCCACGAGCTGGAACAGCTCGTCGGTCGTGTAGTGAAATCCCGCCTGCGGCAGCTTGGTGGTGACGATGCTCCAGATCAGCCACACCGAGAAGCCGATATGTTCGGCCACGATCGACCAGATCAGGTTGCGTCGCGCGATGGTCTTGCCAGTCGCATTCCAGAACGCCTCATCTTCGGGGCGCCAGTCTGAAATCCAAGTTGGATTCTTCGTCATTGAGTATCCCTTCTAGGCTCACCGCTGCGTCGTTGCAGGCTCAGCCTCCAGGCAAGGAGGCGCGCGCCGAGGCCAAGCCCCGGTGGCGAGTTCACGATGCTGATTGATGATGTTGAGGGACGTCGTCGTTGGCGTCGGAAATCGGTACTTCAATTTCCGTGCCAGTTGCCCGCCATCGGGAAATACAGGGAATTCAGAGGCTTATTCGAATTGCCCGAAGTTTTTGCAGGCCATTTTCGCATGCATATTTTGCGATTCGCTCAATCCTTGTGCGCCGCACAAGAATTGAGCTTGCGTCGTATCACGACGTTAACGACACGTTTACGCGGCTTCGACGAAGCGATGACGCTCGTAGAGGAATTCGAGCACGCGCTGCCGGCACTTCAGATAGGTGGTGTTGGTCGCGAGCTCGAGCCGCTTGCGCGGGCGCGCGAGCGGCACCTCCAGCACCTCGCCGATGCGCGCGGAAGGACCGTTGGTCATCATCACGATGCGGTCGGACAGCAGCACGGCCTCGTCGACGTCGTGGGTGATCATCAGAATGGTGTTGCCGAGCTTCTGATGCAGCGCCATCACCGAATCCTGCAAATGCGCGCGGGTCAGCGCGTCGAGCGCGCCAAAGGGCTCGTCGAGCAGCAGCACCTTCGGTTCCATCGCAAGCGCGCGGGCAATGCCGACGCGCTGCTTCATGCCGCCGGAGACCTCCGAGGGCCGCTTGTCCTTGGCGTGGGCCATCTGCACGAGGTTGAGATTGTGCATGACCCAGGCGTCGCGTTCGGCGCGGGACTTGGTCCTGGCGAAGACCTTGTCGACGCCGAGCCTGACGTTCTCGTAGACCGTCAGCCAGGGCAGCAGGCTGTGGTTCTGGAACACCACCGCGCGGTCGGGCCCCGGCGAGTTGACCTCGCGGTTCTCCAGCAGCACGCCGCCCATGGTGGCGCCGGTCAGGCCTGCAATGATGTTGAGCAGGGTCGACTTGCCGCAGCCGGAATGGCCAATGATCGAGACGTATTCGCCTTTCTCAATGGTGAGATTGATATCCTTCAGCACCTCCGTGGAGGCGGCGCCGCGGGTAAAAATCTTGTCGATGTGATCGAGCTTCAGATAGGCGCCCATGTGCTTTCCCCCTCAGTTCAGCGCGGTGCCGCGGGTGACGATCTTGCCGAGGCCTGCGATCAGGCGATCGAGCACGAAGCCGATGATGCCGACATAGAACAGCGCCAGGATGATCTCGCTGATGTGCGAGGAATTCCAGGCGTCCCAGATGAAGAAGCCGATGCCGACGCCGCCGATCAGCATTTCGGCCGCGACGATCGCAAGCCAGGACAGGCCGATGCCGATGCGCAGGCCGGTGAAGATGTAGGGCGCCGCCGCAGGGATCATGATCTTGGAGAAGAACTCGAGCGGATTGAGTTGCACCACCGCCGCGACGTTGCGGTAATCCTGCGGGATGTTGCGGATGCCGACCGCGGTGTTGATGATGATCGGCCAGATCGAGGTGATGAAGATGACGAAGATCGCCGACGGCTGGCCGTCGCGGAAGGCGGCGAGCGAGAGCGGCAGCCAGGCCAGCGGCGGGATGGTGCGCAGGACCTGAAACAGCGGATCGAGCCCGCGCATCGCCCAGACCGATTGCCCGACCAGCACGCCGAGCGCGATGCCGGCGATTGCGGAGAGCGAATAGCCGAGCGCGACGCGCTGCAGACTGGCGGAGAGATGCCAGAACAGGCCCTTGTCGATGCCGCCATGATCGAAGAACGGATCGAGGATCAGCTCCTTGGTGTCCTTGAACACCCGCGATGGCGGCGGCAGCGCCGAGCCGGCGCGGCGGCAGACGAGCTCCCACACCAGTGTCAAAAGCGCGATCACGACCAGCGGCGGGATGACGCGCACGGCGGTCTCCCTCGCCATCCGCGCGTAAGTCTCGGACCGTGGCGGACGCTTCGGCGTCATCGCGACGACCGGCGCGGCAGTGCCCGCAGGCGTCGCAGTCTCCAGGTCCATCTTCGTGGCAGGCATGTTCATCGCAATCTCTCTCCGGCTCAAGGAAGATGCGGCCGCCCATGGGCGGCCGCTGGCTCCATCAGACTTCGACGCGCTTGATCGCGAGCGACTTCAGATAGGCTGCCGGATTTTCGGGATCGAACACCTTGCCGTCGAAGAAGGTCTCCTTGCCGCGTGAGGTAGAGGTCGGGATGTCGGAAGCCGCTACGCCGAGCGTCTTGGCCGCATCGCGCCACATGTCCTCGCGATTGACCTTTGCGATCAGCGCCTTACTGTCGAAGCCGGCTTCGTATTTGCCCCAGCGGATGTCCTCCGTCATGAACCAGAGATCGTGGCTCTGGAACGGATAGGAGGCGAAGTCGCGCCAATACTTCATGATGTGCGGCGAGTTCTCGACCACCTTGCCGGGGAGGCCGTAGTCGAACTTGCCGGCGGTACGGTCGAGCACGTCTTCGACCGGACAGTTCATCCATTGCCGCTTGCCCATGATGGCGGCGAGCTCGGGCTTGTTCTCGGCCTTGTCGGACCATTGCTGGGCTTCCATCACGGCCATCAGCATCGCCTTGGCAGCCTTCGGATATTTGTCGACGAAGGCTGCGCGCATGCCGAAGGATTTTTCGGGATGCTTATTCCAGAGCTCCCCGGTGTTGATCGCGGTGTAGCCAATGCCCTGGTGGATCAATTGCAAATTCCAGGGCTCACCGACGCAGAAGCAGTCCATGGTGCCGACCTTCATGTTGGCCACCATCTGCGGCGGCGGCACCACAATGGTTTCAATGTCCTTGTCGGGATCGATACCGCCGGCCGCGAGCCAGTAGCGGATCCAGAGGTCATGCGTACCGCCGGGGAAGGTCATGGCGGCCTTCACGGACTTGCCGGACGCCTTCTTCTTCTCCAGCGCCGCTTTAAACGGAGACGCGTCGACGCCGAGCTTGAGATCGGCATACTCGTTGGCGACCGAGATGCACTGGCTGTCGAGATTAAGCCGCGCCAAAATGTACATCGGCGTCGGCTGGTTGTTCTGCGTCACCTTGCCGGAGGAGATCAGGTAAGGCATGGGGGTGAGGATGTGCGCACCGTCGATGCCGTTGCCTTCGGAGCCGAGCACCAGATTGTCGCGGGTGGTGCCCCAGGAGGCCTGCTTCTGCACGTCGACGTCGGGCATGCCGTATTTGGCGAACAGCCCCTTGTCCTTGGCCACGAACAGCGGGCCGGCGTCGCTCAGCGCGATGAAGCCGAGCTTGGCGCCCTTGACCTCGGGGCCTGCGTCCTGCGCGAACGCGCCGGCGGGGAAATTCAGCTTGGCGGCGGCGAGAAGGGCGGCGGTGCTGCCGGCGGCCTTCAACAATTGACGGCGGCTAAGGCCATTATCCGAGGGCCGGCGGATGCGCTTGGTCATGGTTGATGTCGTCCTTTGCGTCGTTGCAGAATGATTGCGTCAGTGCACACGAGCAGCCCGTCGTCCGGTGATGCCTGAAGCGGCCCATGCGAACGCACGACGGGGAACCCCCGCCTTGGTGGCGTCAGCAATCGGATGAGAAGTCTCGCGGGACGGCTTCAATGGCGTCGGCCTGGAACTATTCAAGCTTCATGCCAAGCCCGCCCCGGCGGAAAACCTTGAATTATTAGTGGGTTACAGACGCCGTGCCAGACTGTCGCAGGGCCCGTTCCGCACGCGAAGCTTGCGATCTGCTCATTCCGTGTGCGTCGCACAAATCTTATGCAATCGCTTAAGCAAAGGGCCGCAGCGCGCGCAAAAGCCGGACCGACGAACGCATCATCTGTTTGATGTTGCTATAGTTTCTTAACTTGCTCGCGCGGCACGCAACTTGCATTTCGGTCGACGTCAACGAAGACTGCGGCTTGCCGCATTGTTGCAGCCTCTGGCGGCTGCGACCCGGAAGCTCAACTGCTTCGCGGCCCTCCCCGGCTCGGTCGTCGTGACGCGATTCCCAAGGCTTCCAAACCTCTCCAGGCCCCCGTGCGCGGCAGGCTGCCCGCATGGCCAATCACATGCGGCCGCGCTCTCTCAGAAGGGAGTGTCGACCGCGCTTACGAAGCAAAAGGAACCATTGATGTCGTATCTCGCGCCTTCGGAATTCGTCACCAAGATGGTGGATGCAGGCGAATCCAAGATCTTCATGTCCACCCGGGATACCATCATCCGGGCCTACATGGCCGGCGCCATCCTCGCGCTGGCGGCATGGTTCGCCGTCACGATCAACGTAAACACGGGCCAGCCGCTGGTCGGGGCGCTGTTGTTTCCGGTTGGGTTCGTCATGCTGTACCTGCTGGGCTTTGATCTCTTGACGGGCGTGTTCGTTCTCTCGCCGCTCGCCCTGATCGACAAGCGTCCCGGCGTCACGCTTCGCGGCGTGCTGCGCAACTGGGGCCTCGTCTTCGTCGGCAACTTCGCTGGCGCCTTCACCGTGGCCTTCATGATGGCCTTCGTCACGACGTTCGGCTTCACGCAAGATCCCGACAAGGTCGGCGCAGCTATCGGAAACATCGGCGAAGGCCGGACGCTCGGCTATGCCGCGCATGGCGCCGCCGGCATGGCGACACTGTTCCTGCGCGGGATGCTCTGCAACTGGATGGTCTCGACCGGCGTCGTCGGCGCCATGATCTCGTCCTCGGTCTCCGGCAAGGTCATCGCGATGTGGATGCCGATCCTGGTGTTCTTCTACATGGTGTTCGAGCATTCCGTCGTGAACATGTTCCTGTTCCCGTCGGGCCTGATGCTCCACGCGAAGTTCTCGATCATGGATTATTTGATCTGGAACGAGATCCCGACCGTGCTCGGCAACCTCGTGGGCGGTCTCGCTTTCACCGGCATGACCCTCTACGCCACGCATGTCATGACCCTGCCGAAGCGCCAGGCGGGCAAGGCTGCGCCGCCCCGCGTTGCGGCCTGATCGAACATGTCTCGACAGGGGAGCCTCGCCCGGCCAGGGTGAGGCCCCCCTTCCTTGGTGATGACGATGACCCGCGGACTCCTGATCTCGGTCGGCCAACATTCCGACAAGGGTCGCAAGCCCATCAACCAGGATTTTCACGGCGTCCTGATTCCGGAGGAGCCGCAGCTCAGCCTGAAGGGCATTGCGGCCGTTCTGGCCGACGGCATCTCGAGCAGCACGGTGAGCCAGATCGCCAGCGAGTCGGCGGTCAAAAGCTTCCTGATGGACTATTACTGCACGTCGGAATCCTGGACGGTGAAGACGTCCGCCCGCCGCGTGCTGGATGCGACCAATTCCTGGCTCCACGCGCAGACGCGGAAGAGCCAATATGCCTATGACCGCGACAAGGGCTACGTCTGCACCCTCAGCGCCATGGTCATCAAGGCAACCACCGCGCACATCTTCCACGTCGGCGACTGTCGCGTCTATCGCGTGGCCGGCAAGGCGCTCGAGCAGTTGACCGACGACCATCGGATCATCGTGTCGTCGGAGCAGACCTATCTCGGCCGCGCGCTCGGCATCAATCCGCAGCTCGAGATCGACTACCAGGCGTTCGAGATCGAGGCCGGCGACACCTTCCTGCTGGCAACCGACGGCGCCTACGAATTCGTCGATCATCGTTTCATCACGAGCGCGCTCAGCGAACATGCAGGCGAGCTCGACGCGGCGGCGAAGGCGATCGTCGACGAAGCATATTGGCGCGGCAGCGACGACAACATCACCGTCCAGATCCTCCGCATCGATGCGGTGCCGCAGCGCGAGCCGACCGGCATCTTCAATCAGACCTCCCAACTTCCGCTTCCTCCGCTGCCGGAGCCGCGGGCGATCTTCGACGGCTACAGGATCGTCCGGGAAATTCACGGCAGCAGCCGCAGTCATATCTATCTTGCCGTCGATGCGGAGACCGACGAGCCGGTCGCACTCAAGCTGCCGTCGATCGACCTGCGCGACAATGCCGCCTATCTCAAGCGCTTCCTGATGGAGGAATGGATCGCGCGCCGGATCGACAGCCCGCACGTGCTGAAGCCGCTGTCACAGTCGAGACGGCGCAGCTATCTCTACGTCGCGACCGAATTCATCGACGGGCAGACCCTGAGGCAGTGGATGACCGACAATCCGCGCCCCGATCTCGAAACCGTCCGCGGACTGGTCGAGCAGATCGCAATAGGCTTGCGCGCCTTCCACCGCATGGAGATGCTGCATCAGGATCTCAGGCCCGACAACATCCTGATCGACAAGACGGGTACCGCGAAAATCATCGACTTCGGATCGGTCAGGGTGGCAGGCGTCACCGAGGCCGCGCCGCAGGACGAGGCCGACGAAATCCTGGGAACAGTCCAATATACCGCGCCGGAATATTTTCTCGGCGAGGGCGGCTCGCCGCGCTCCGACATGTTTTCGCTGGCCGTGATTTGCTACCAGATGCTCACGGGAAAGCTTCCCTACGGCACGCAGGTCGCCAGGATCCGGCGAAAGTCGGACGTGCGGAAGCTTCGGTATCGCCCGGCCGGCGACGACCGCAACGTGCCTGCGTGGGTCGATGGCGCGCTCAGGCGCGCGCTCCATCCGGATCCCTACAAGCGGCATGAGGATCTGTCCGAATTCGTCTTCGAGCTTCGCACGCCCAATCCGGCCTATCTCGACACGCGGATCACGCCGCTGCTGGAGCGCAGTCCGCTGATGTTCTGGAAGCTGACCACGGCGGCGCTCGCCTGCGCAGTCGTCGTCCTGCTCGCACTGCTGCACGCACGTTAGGGCGTATCAGGGCGTCATCCGGGGGCGCGAAGCGAACCCAATGCGCAATTGCGCATTGTGGGATCCATTGGGCCGCAGTGACTATTGAGAAATTTCCGGGCTCGCGACGTTGTCGCGCCCCGGAACGACGGAGCAAAATAACAACAAGAGAGACACACCATGAGCAACGCCATGGTTGTCGCGGTTCATCCGTTCCTGCTCGGTCTGCTCCTCCTGTGCCGTCAAGCCGAGGCGGCGATCTCTGCGGCGAAATCGCGATAGGAGCGCAACGGACGGCCGAGCAGCGCAGCCAGGCGCGCGACGTCGCCAGCCTCGGGGATCATGCCCTCGGTGAGGAAGCGCTCGCTCATCAGGCGCATGTCGTAAGCCATCCAGCTCGGCATGAACTGCCTGAGGTTCTGCTCGAACCTGCCGGTGTCGTCACCGCCATAGGCAATCGTGCGACCCAGCACCGCCGTCCAGATCGCGGCGACGTCCGAACCGGTCAGCGTAGCCGGGCCGACGAGATTGATCCGCTCGAGCGGGAGCGGCCCGGTGGCCTGCTCGCGCCGGATGAGCTCGATCGCCGCGATCTCGCCGATGTCGCGTGCGTCGATCATGGCGAGACCCTTGCTGCCGATCGGCATCGGGTAGACGCCGTGTCCGAGCACGACATCCTTGATCGTGAGATCGTTGTTCATGAAGTAGGCGGGGCGCAGGATGGTGGCGTTGAAGCCCATCCGCTCGATCATCCGCTCGACGCCGAACTTGCCCGCGAAGTGCGGCACGTTCACGTAGAGATCGCTGTGGATCACCGACAGGTAGACGATCCGCTCGACGCCTGCCTCGCGGGCGAGATTCAGCGCAATCAGCGCCTGTGTGAATTCATCGGATACCACTGCGTTGAGCAGGAACAGGGTGGAGACACCTGAGAACGCGCCGCGCAGCGAGTCGACGTCGAGCAGGTCGCCCTGCACGACATTGACGCCCGCAGGAAACTTGGCCTTGGCGGGATCGCGGACGAGCGCGCGCACATCGGCGCCGCGCCTGACGAGTTGTTCGACGATCTGGCGGCCGACTGTGCCGGTTGCGCCGGTAACGAGGATGGTCATGGGGATCACTCCGGTAATGGGCTGCCGGCACGCTGGTGCATTGGGGCGACATCGACGGACCAGAGATCGCACTGTGGACGCTCTATCCATCCCGTCGGCTCTTGAGCGCGCGCGTATCCGCCTTCCTCGAGTTTATGAAGGAAGCCTTTCCTATGGGGACGCCTGACGAGCTGGCAGCCTTTATCGGACGCTGAATGTACACTCCGACGGAGAGCCGTCAGGCCGGCTCCTCCGTCTTCACCCCCAGCGGCTTCGGCGCCATGCCGCCGCCGGGCTTGAGGCGGAATTCGTAACTCATCAAATGCCACTGCCCGCTTGCCTTGGAGCCGTCGGGCATCGCCGGATCGTTGCGCGGCTCGACCTTGGCGACGAGATCGTCCTTGACCCCGAACACCACGTCGGAATCGAGATATTTATCGCCGCCCATGAAGACATGCGTGATCAGCGGCTCGTAGCCCTTCGCGTTGACCAGGAAGTGCACATGCGCGGGGCGCATCGGATGACGCTTGGTCTGCGTGATCATCTCGCCGACGGGACCGTCGGTCGGGATCGGATAGCTGCACGGCAAGATGGTGCGGAAGAAGAAGCGGCCGTCGCTATCCGTGATGAAGCGCGCCCGCGCCGAGGCGCCGACCTCGTCGTAGTTGGGCTTCTGTGAATCGTAGAAGCCGTCATCATCGGCGTGCCAGACGTCAACGGGGACGTTTGCAAGGGGCTTGCCCTCGAGGTCGGTGACACGGCTCTGCACGAACATCCGCTCGCCGGTCAGATTGTTCGGGGAGATATCGGTGCCGTGCGCGGTCACCTTGTGCTCGCCGACATAGAACGGGCCGAGCACCGTGGTCTCGGTGGCGCCCTCGCGGTCGCGGTGGTTGACGGCATCGACCAGCATGGAGACGCCGAGCACGTCGGACAGCAGGATGAACTCCTGGCGGGTGTCGGTGCATTTCTGGCCGGTCCGGGTCAGGAAATCGATGGCGTAGTCCCATTCCTCGAAGGTGAGACCGGTCTTGCTCACGTAGTCGTGCAGCGACTTCACGAGCTCCTGGAGCAGGAATTTCGCGCGCGGGTTAGGCGTATTGTCGAAGCTCTCGACGACGGCTTCGGTGAGTTCGGTCTCGTTGAACTGGGTCATGATGCGTTTGCCTGCGTTTTTCTCGTTGGCCCGGGCGGGCACCCTGGAGTCGTTCCAAGGCGGAGCCTACACCAGTCGGCGGGGCCGCGTTAAGCGCGACCGGCTTGGAATGGAGCCCCCATATCGGCTATCAACTGGCCTACAAAACTGCCCGGAGGAACCAATGCTCGCTCCTACCCCCGCCTCGCCCGAATCCGTCGGCATGTCCAAGGCCGCGCTCGACCGCGTCGATACACACCTGAAGAACCGGTACATTGATGCCGGACGCTTCCCGGGCACGCATCTCCTCGTCTATCGCCGCGGCAAGGTCGCGCACAGCTCGGTCCAGGGCTTTGCCGACGTCGAGCGCAAGGCGCCGGTCAAGGACGACACCATCTACCGCATCTATTCCATGACCAAGCCGATCACCAGCGTCGCCTTCATGATGCTGGTCGAGGAAGGCCTCGTCGCGATCGACGAGCCCGTCGCCAAATACATCCCTGAATGGAAGGATCTCGGCGTGTTCGTCGCCGGCACCGCGCCGGCCTTCCTGACCCGGCCGCCGTCCCGGCCGATGCTGATCGTCGACCTCCTGCGCCACACCGCCGGTCTGACTTACGGCTTCCAGCAGCGCTCCAATGTCGATGCCGCGTATCGCGCCGAGAAGATCGGCGAGGTCGAGAAATCCGGCACGCTCCAGACCATGATCGAGAGCCTCTCAAAAATCCCGCTGGAGTTCTCGCCGGGCGAGGCCTGGAACTACTCGGTCGCGACCGACGTTCTCGGCTACCTCGTGGGCAAGATCTCCGGCATGCCCTTCGAGAAGTTCCTCAAGGCACGGATCTTCGATCCGCTCGGCATGACCGACACCGACTTCCACGTGCCGGCCTCGAAAGCGCATCGCTTCGCGGCCTGCTATTCGGCCGATCCGGGTGGCGGCATGACCTTCCATGCCGGGCAGCGCCGCGAGGGCCTCACATTGCAGGACGACCCGACGACGAGCTCGTTCCTGTCGCCGCCCTCCTTCATCTCCGGCGGCGGCGGACTGTGCTCGACCGTTGCCGACTATCTCACCTTCTGCCGCGCGCTGCTCAATGGCGGCGAGCTCGGCGGCGTCAGGCTGATCGGGCCGAAGACGCTGGCCTTGATGACGACCAACCACATTCCGGACGGACGCACGCTGCCGGAGGTGTCGCGCTCGCTGTTCTCGGAGGCCACCTATAACGGCATCGGCTTCGGCCTCGGCTTTGCGGTGACCATGCGTCCGGCCGAGACGCTGATCGCCGGCAGCACCGGCGAATACAATTGGGGCGGCGCGGCCACGACCTCGTTCTGGATCGACCCCGCCGAGGAGCTGATCGCGATCTTCATGACGCAGCTGCTGCCGTCGAGCGCCTATCCGCTCCGGCGCGAGCTGCGCAGCATGGTCTACGCCGCCATCACCGAAAGCAATCTCTAGGCAAAATGGACCGATCCCGCGGCATCAGAGCCGCGGGATCACGCCCCGCTCATTTCAACATCTCCGGCACGATCAGGCGCGGCAGGAACAGCGAGACCTCGGGCCAGATGATCAGCGCCGCCAGCACCAGCAGCATCGGGATCAGCATGATGGCCGTGTCCTTGAGCGCGAAGCGCAACCGCACCCCTGCGATCGAGCAGGCGATCATCAGGCACAGGCCATAGGGCGGCGTCACCAACCCGAAGGCCAGCGAGACGATCGAGATGATCGCAAACTGCACCGGATGAAGGTCGACCGATTTCGCCAGCGGTTCGAGAACGGTACCGACGATGATGATCGCCGGAATGGCGTCGAGGAAGCAGCCCACCACCAGAAAGCAGAACGCGATGAAGAAGCCGGCCCCGATCGCGCCCATGCCCCAGGTCGAGACGTTGGCCAGCAGTTCCTGCGGAATCTTGTAGTAGGCTAGTAGCCAGCCGAACGCGCTTGCGGTGCCCACGCAGAACAGCGCGACCCCGGCTAGACGCCCGGTGTCGAGCAAAGCCTTGTAGAGTTCGCGCGCGCCGGTTTCACGGTAGAAGAACGTCGACAGCGCCACGGAATAAAGCACTGCGACGCAGGCGGATTCGGTCGCGGTGAACCATCCGAGCAGAATGCCGCCAACGATGATGAACGGCGTCATCAGCGCCGGTATCGACCGCCAGATGGCGCAGCGCATCTCCACCCAGCTTGCTTTCGGATAGGTCGGATAACCGCGACGCGTCGCGTAGACATGCACGGTCGCCATCTGTGCTCCCGCGATCAGCAGGCCGGGTACGATGCCCGCGAGATACATCGCGGCGATCGAGGTCGAGATCAGTCCGCCCCACACGATCATCAGGATCGAGGGCGGGATGATGACCGCGAGCACGGCCGAGACCGCGGTGATGGCGATGGAGAACGACAGGTCGTAACCCTCCTTGGTCTGGGCATCGATGAAGATCTTGGACTGGCTCGCCGCGTCCGCGGTGGAGGAGCCGGAGATGCCGGCAAAGAACACCGACAGCACCACGTTGATCTGCGCCAGCGATCCCGGCCAATGCCCGACCATCGAGCGCGACAACGCGACCAGGCGGTCGGTGATGCCGCCGATGCTCATCAGGTTGGCGGTCAGCAGGAAGAACGGCACCGCCAGCAGGATGAACGAATTGTAGGCGTTGAAGGTCTCCTGCGCGAGCGTCATGATCGACAGGCGCGGTTCGGTCAAAAGGATCGGCACACAGGCAAGGCCGAGCGCAAAGGCGACCGGCACGCGTATGATGAGCAGGCCAACAAAAGTCCCGAACAGGACCATCGCGGCCTGTCCGGCAGAAAGAATATTGCCGCTCATCGATTTGCCCCAACCAGAATCCGCATCTCGTCGACAATCTGTTCACCCGCAAATACGATCCACGTCACGCCGGCCACCGGCCAGGCGACATGGATCATCCAGAGCGGCAGATCCGCCAATTCAGACGTTCGGTTCCAAGCGAACCGCGTGAATTCGAGCCCGGCCCACACGAACACCACAGCCATCGCCAATGTGCCCAGCCGCGCGAGAATCCGCACCGCGGCTTCGCTACGGCGCGACAGGTCGGGCCAGACGTCGACCTCGAAATGCTGCGACTCTCTGATGCCGACCATGGCGCCGATCATGATCGTCCAGACGAAGAGGAAGCGCGCCATCTCCTCGGTCCAGATGTAGGACGGAATGAACGGCGTGTAGCGCGAGATGATCTGCAACGTGACCGGAATGACCAGAATGCCGACGCAGGCGGCGAGCAGAATTTCCAGCAATTTTGCATAGGCTGCCGTCGCTCGGCGCCATAGCGACGGGTTCGGCGGCATCGATATTTCAGTCATCATGGCTCCGGGGGATCACGATCACGGAATGGGGCAAGCCGTCTGGCTTGCCCCGACTTCCTGTCGCGTGGACAGCGACAATTATCAGGCGACGTTGATCTTCTCGAAGATGCCTTCGGCGCCGATTTCCTTGGCGTAGGTGGCCATCACGGGATCGGCGAGCTTCTTCATGGCGTCGCGCTCCTCGAACGGAACGCGCTTGAGCTTGCCGGCCTTCTCCAGCGTGTCGAGCTTGACGACTTCCTCGCTCGACTCCAGCTGACGGCCGTAGTCGCCGGCCTCCTTGCCGGCCTTCATGATCGCGTCCTGCAAATCCTTCGGCAAGGTCTTCAGCGTTTTCACCGAGAAGCAGATCGGCCGGATCGACACCGCGTGCTGCGTCAGGCTGAGGTGGGGTGCGACTTCGTAGAACTTCATCGCCTCGACGCCGGCCGCCTCGTTCTCGCCTGCCGAGATCACGCCGTTCTGGATGGCGTTGTAAACTTCATTGTAGGCGATCACGGTCGGGCTCATGCCAACGGCTGCAAACGTCTTCGACCAGATCGGCGCACCCTGCACGCGAACCTTGAGACCCTTGAGATCGGCGAGGTTCTTGAGCGGCTTGTTGGCGAAGATATTGCGGATGCCGCCGCCCGAATAGCCGATCAGAACGACCTCGGCCTTGGCCGCGACTTCGTCGGCGATCGGAGCCAGGATGTTCGCTTCGACGACTTTGTTCATATGCTCGATGCCCTTGAACACAAAGGGTGCATCGATGAACGGCGCCGCCTTGGCGAAGGTCGACATGTGGGCCGGCGAGACAATGCCGTAATCGACCGCCTTGCCTTGGGACATGTACTCGAAATACTGCTTTTCGAGGCCGAGCGATGAGTTCTTGTGCAACGTGAAGTTGACGGGCTTGCCGTAATACTTATTTACCAGCTCTTCGAACCGGATCAGTGCCCGGTTGAAGGCATGGTCGTCGTTAAACTGGACCGCGCCGTTCAGCGTGATCGGCGCTTGCGCTCTGAGGATCGACGGCATGCCAATCGTGGCCGCCGCAGTGGTCGCACCGATACCAGCGAGAAATGACCTTCGCTTCATCGTCTTCCCTCCCTTTGATGCTCCGGCCCTGTAGCCGGGCCGTGAGCGCAGCCGGTATGCGGCTTGCGAGAGGGAAGCGTATGAAAAACGTCGGCGGGACGGAAGTCATTTCGCGTGGGCTGGAGGCACTCTTCGTCGCAGGGCTACTCCTGCACGACCTGTTGCACTGCAACTCGCGCTCCTGCTGGCGCGCGGCAGGCCGCATGGGCGGCCTCCCGCTCTCGTAGGAGACGGAAGACTTGCGGACCTGTGCGCTGCACGCAGAGACCCGCTCGCCTCCTCAGTTGGATGTGCAGACCTTGACGGTCTTCATGCCGCTTTCAGCTTCGGTGCGCGATTTGTAGATCATGCCCGAAGGGCTGACGATGGTCATGGACGTATCGGTCGGCTTCTTGTCGACGATGGTGCACTTCTTGGTCTTGACGTCCTGGACGACGTAGAACTCGTCGGCCGCGAACGCCGGCAGGGAAAACGCCGCAACCATCAAGGCTGCGGTCGCTATCTTCAGCTTCATCTTCTCCTCCTCCAGTTGCCGGGCGTTGCAACCCGGCCGAATTATGAACGGGGAAAAAACGGCAATTTGTTCCTATTCCACGGAACGCCGTATTCCGCGGAACGTCGTCTGCGATGGGATGTTGTTGGGATGATTAGTTCCTGTGAGGAGAACAAGATGAAGAAGCTATTCCTGCTTTCCGCCGCGGCGGTCCTGATTTCGACCGGCGCCTTCGCGCAGTCCACCACGGTGACCACGACCGGAACCGGTCACGCGGCGACAGTTCAGATCGAGCCGCAATACCGAACCACGATCAAATCCTACATCACCGAGCATCGCGTCCGTCCGGTGACGACAAAGGAAAAGATCATCGTCGGCGCCGCGGTGCCGAGCGACATTGAGCTCGAGGTGGTTCCGACGGATTGGGGTCCCTCGCTCACGAAATATCGCTACGTCTACTCGAACGATCGCGTCATGCTCGTGGATCCGGGCACGCGGACGGTCGTTCAGGAAATCGATTGATCGAGATGTGATGGAGCCGAGCGGCCGCCGTGAAGCGGCCGCCTCCTGGAGTTGACCACACGGAATCGCATCGGTTGGCGTGAAGAGAAAACGCTCAAAACAAGAATCTAGAGCCTCGATCCGATTCAAGGAACGAAAAGGGCTCTAGCCGATCGTCTGCAACCCTGGGAACGTCTCGAGCAGCCAGATGCTCACATTCGAAACCGCGCCGGTGAGAAAGCCGATGCCGGTGATCACCATCAACACGCCCATGGCGCGCTCGACATTGACGAGCTGGCCCTTTATGCGCGCGAACAGCGTGGAAAACTGTTCGATCATCAGGGCGGCGATCAGGAAGGGAATGCCGAGGCCCGCCGAATAGACCGCGAGCAGGCCCGCGCCCTTGGTCACCGTCGCTTCGGCTGCCGCGATCGAGAGGATCGCAGCCAGGATCGGGCCGATGCAGGGGGTCCAGCCGAAGGCGAAGGCGAGCCCCATGATGTAGGCACCCCAGAGCCCGACGGGTCTGGGGATCGGCATCCGTCCCTCGCGCATCAACAGGCCGATCCGCGTCAGTCCCAGGAAATGCAAACCCATCACGATGATGACGATCCCGGCGAGGATCGACAGCTCGGCCGACCAGGCCCGGATCAGCCCGCCGATCAGCGAGGCGCTGGCGCCGAGCGCCACGAAGACCGTGGAGAAGCCGAGCACGAACAGGAGCGCCGACATCATGATGGCGCGCTTCGAGGCCGACGCCGGCTCGTTGCTCTCGACATGCTCGATCGTGGCGCCCGTGAGATAGATCAAATAGGGCGGAACCAGGGGCAGGACGCAGGGAGAGAGGAAGCTGACGAGGCCGGCAATCAGCGCCGCCGGGATCGAAACATTTTGCATGATGAAGTCGGAGCCATCTCATGCTCCGGGGCCGCGCGCGAGAATGCGCACCGGATCAGAGCAGAACCGGCTCTGGTGTAACCGATGCCGGAGAATGCGCAACCGAGGCGCTGTCAAACCAGGGCTCCTCCCGATGCCGTCTGCGATCACAGATGCGGCATCGGGACGCGCACAAATCTCGCCAAAAAGCGAGATTCGGCGGCGCGGCTACTTCACCACGCGGAGCAGCGGACGCCGGGGCTGGTCCTGCGTCTGCTTGGAAGGCGGCGGCGGTTCGCTGGCAGCGCTCCGCAGCATTTCGTCGCACAGTGCCTGAAGGTCGGCACTGGCAATTCCTTTGAGTTTCATCCGCACGTCGAGGATGACGATGGACAGCAGCTCGGCCGACTCACGATTGTTGATCTCGTTGAGGACCTTGCGGCACCCCTCGAGCGTTTCCAGCACCGACTGCAACTGTTCGTCTGAATGCGACACGGCGTTCTTTCCGTTAATTCGGCCTGCGAGATGTGCTTGTGACGATCCCCTGGGCCCCCATCAGGCGACGAGGATAACACGAGGCCTCTGCGCCTCCGAACATGATTTCAGTATGTTTCCGCCATGAAACCGCAGTTCCAGCGAACATCGCCCCGCTGCGCGGCCGGCGAAGCACGAAGCGTTCAGCAATAGAACGCTCTGCGCGCTGTGATTGATCCATCCCGCAAGGCGGCGCTGGCACTCGCGTGAGGCCATCCATTGCCGACAGCACCGACAATCCCGTAGCCATTTCAAGGCTCGCAACGGAACTCACGCGATACCCCTCATGCGGGCGATCTTCTGCCCGATTCCCAGCCCTTGGCAGCACTCAAATACCACTGCGATCGCAGTAAGGATGACGTTCAAAACTCGCCGCTCCCCAACCCGCCGTGGTTGTGGTTTGCGCAAGATTCTGCCAGTTTAGCAACCCAAAGGGACTTGTATGCACTCCTTGGCGGAAAGGGGCGTTCCACTGGAAGAACGCCCAAAGACAAAGGCAAATCTCAGCGGCCTCTCTGATTGGGATGCGGCTCGGATATTCCTGGAAGTCGTCCGATGCGGCAGTTTCCGCTCGGCGGCCGAACGCCTGTCGCTGTCGATCAACGCTGTCCGCCGGCGGATCGATGATTTCGAACGCCAGACCGGCACCACCCTGTTCACCCGGGACGTCCACGGCACCCACCTCACCGACGACGGCGCGCTGGTCGTCTCCGCCGTCGAGCGGATGGAAGCGGCCACCTTCGACGTCCTGCGTGCCAGCGATTCGATGGCCAACGCCCTGTCCGGCGAAGTCCGCGTCGCCATCACCGAGGGCCTCGGGACGTTCTGGCTCGCCCCGCGGCTGGTCGAATTCCAGCAGGCCTACCCGAAGATCCTGGTCGATTTGCATTGCGCGATGCGCTCGGCCGATGTCTCCCGCCACGAGGCCGATGTCGCCATCCACCTGTCGCGGCCTTCGGCGCTCGACATCAAGCTGGTGCGGCTCGGCCGCATGCATCTGATGTTCTGGGCCGCCGAGAAATACATCGCGAAACACGGCGCGCCGCGGACCGCGGCGGAATTGATCAAGCACCGCCTGGTGCTGCAATTCGCCGACCAGCTCGCCGCCAAGGAATCGTTCGAAAGCTTCTTCCCGGGCGTTTCGGAACGTGACCTTCTGGTCATGAAGACCAACGTCTCAAGCGCCAACTACTGGGCTGTCGCGAATGGCGCCGGAATCGGCGTATTCCCTAGCTACGCCATTGCGCTTGGCGGGAAGTTGATTCCACTGGAGGTCGAGCTGAACAGACCGCTGGATATCTGGCTGTCCTACCACCCTGGTAGTGGCCGGATACCGAGAGTGCGGCACATGATTGACTGGCTGATCGAGGCTTTCAATCCGGCGCGATTCCCGTGGTTTAAGGAAGAGTTCGTGCATCCGCATGAATTCAAGGACGAGTATATGGGCGAACCCCTGACCCAGCTCTTCGGGGGATTTTCAACCGAAGAACGATGAGAAAAAGCATGAAAACAGCGGCGAAAAGAATGAAGCAGCGCAGTGCCGGCAAGCCCGACATTGAGCTGGGCAAACGGATCCGTCTGCGGCGCGTCGAGATGAAGATCTCGCAGGCCGAGCTGGGCGACAAGCTCGGCGTCAGCTTCCAGCAGGTCCAGAAATACGAGAAGGGCGTCAATCGCGTCGGCGCGGCTCGGCTTCAGCAGATCGCCACCGCCCTCGATGTGCCCGTGACCTTCTTCTACGACGGCGACAACAAGGCGCGCGAAGTCGAGAGCCTGCTCTTCCTCGACAGCGCCTTCAGTCTCCGCCTGCTGCGCGCCTACAGCAAGATCAAGGACCAGACGGTGCAGCGTCAGCTCGTCTCGCTGATGGAATCGATCGCGGCGAACGAAGCCTGAGATCGATCGACGGTCTGGCCTACGGCCGATGTTCAATCCGCCGCGTCACGGGGGCGCGGCCGGATTGAACGAGACCTACTGGATCAGATCTGGGCGTGCGCGCTATCCGCGCGCGGCCTTTGTGTCTCGGGGCGGTCTGACCGCCCCTTTTTGTTGGCATTTTGCCCGCCATTGGTCGCGGTTTTCGCGAACCCATCCCGGCCCTGTCGCGACCCAATCGAGAGACGCCCGCATCGGACGCGCCGGGCTCTCGATGCGTCGTGCTTAAGGGGGCCGCAATCCTGAGGCGCTAACCTCCCGCCAATTTTCGCGAATCGGCGCTGCGGCCGGGGAATTGCCAATACGAGCGCCCGTCCGGGCCTCGTCTTCAGGGGGAAGATAAGACAGATGAAGCGCCATGCCATGATCGTTGCCGTCGGTCTGTTCGCGAGCGCCTCCGCGCTTGCGCAGACCGAGACCACGGGACAGGCCGGTCCCAAGCCGGCGACGGCGGCCGGCACGGTGCCGGCAAACGCCAACCCGGCCCATGCGGCCGCGCCGAAAGCGGCCACCTCAGCGCCCGCTTCGACGGCGGAGGGCCGCTCGGCCGCGGCGCTCGCGCTAACGCACGAGCCGACCTATGACGAAGGCAGCGCACAGCGGATCAAGGACGCGGCGTTCAGCTATTCCGACCTGGCAGTGCGCGGCGGCTGGCCGACGATCCCGGCCGACGCCAAATTCGCGCTCGGCGTTCAGGGCGCGAGCGACGAATTGCTGCGCAAGCGGCTGATCGTCTCCGGCGATCTTGCCGCCGACAAGACGAGCGGCGCCTTCGACCAGGACCTGGCGGACGCGGTGAAGCGCTTCCAGGCCCGTCATGGACTGGCACCGACGGGAACGATGACGCCGCGCACGATCACGGCGATGAACGTGTCGGTGCAGAAACGTATCCGACAGCTCGAAGCTTCGCTCGAGCGGCTCGCCAACATGAATTTCGGCTTCGGCCAGCGCTATGTCGTGGTCAACATCCCCGCGGCCTTTGCCGAGGCGATCGAGAACGATTTGGTGGTGCGGCGCTATCGCGTGATCGTCGGCAAAACGGAAAAACCTTCGCCGACCCTGACGACGCAGATCAGCAGCGTCGTCCTCAACCCGACCTGGACAGTGCCGTCCTCGATCGCCAAGACCGAAATCTCGGCACATATGCGCAAGGATCCGACCTACCTGTCGCGGATGCACATGGATGTGCTCGACGGCCACGACAATCCGATCGATCCGCATTCGGTCGACTGGTCAGGCACGCACGCGCCGAATTTCACCGTGCGGCAGCAGAACGGCGCCTTCAACGCGCTTGGCGCGGTCAAGATCGACATGCCGAACCCCTATTCGGTCTACATGCACGATACCAATCAGCGCAATCTGTTCAGCGACGACTACCGCTTCGATTCCCATGGCTGCTCGCGCGTCGATAACGTGCGCGATCTCGCCGCCTGGCTGCTAAAGGACCAGCCGAAGTGGAGCCGCGCCGCGATCGACGCCGAAATCGCCACCGGGCAGCATCTGGAGGTTGCCATGGCCAGGAAGGTGCCGGTGGCCTGGATCTACCTCACGGCGTGGATGACCAAGGACCAGACCGTCCAGTTCCGCAACGACGTCTATAACCAGGACGAGCAATTGCTGGAGGCCACCGCCGAAGAAGCGGCGTTCTTCAGCAATGCCGCCAATCACCCGCTCACCGCGCATATGGTGCAGTAGCCCACGCGGTCGGCCATGCAATCGTGGCACAGGCGGATGCAAAGGCCCCCGCCCTGCCGCGGTTGACCCCGGTCTCGCCGCGGCCGCACATTACGCCTCGCCAATGACAAGCGAGCGCGCGATGCCTGAGACCTCCGACACGACCGAAACCTCCTACGCCGACGGCAAGATCCTCAAGCACGCCGCCGACGGCGTCGGCGCGATCACCTTCAACAATCCCGACAAGCGCAACGCGATGTCGCTGGAGATGTGGGAGGGATTTGGCGAGGCGCTGACGAGCTTGCGCGACGACGGGGCGGTGCGCGTCGTGATCCTGCGCGGCGCCGGCGGCAAGGCGTTCGTGTCAGGCGCCGACATCAGCCAGTTCGAGAAGACCCGCCACAACGCGGCGGCTTCCGAAGAGTACGCCAGGCGCAGCGCCGCCCAGCGCGCACTGCTCGCCGACTATCCCAAGCCGACGATCGCCTGCATCCAGGGCTTTTGCCTCGGCGGCGGCATGCAGGTCGCGATGCTCGCCGACATCCGCATCGCCTCGCACGGCAGCCAGTTCGGCATTCCCGCGGCAAGGCTCGGCATCGCCTATGGCTATGACGGATTGCGGCATCTGGTGTCGCTGGTCGGTCCATCCTGGGCGCGACTTCTGATGTACACGGGCATGCGCATCGATGCGGCGGAGGCGCTGCGCATCGGGCTGGTGGAGCGCGTGATCCCGGACGATCAGCTCTGGGGCGAGACCATGGCGATCGCGCAAGGCATTTCCGAGAACGCACCCCTCGCGATCAAGGCCGCCAAGATCACCATCGCGCAAGTCTTGAAGGACGAAAGCCGGCGCGACATGGACGCGATCAAGGCGATCGGCACGGCCTGCATGGACAGTGCGGATTTTCGCGAGGGACGGCAGGCCTTCATGGAGAAGCGCAAGCCGCGATTCCAGGGGAAGTGAGTCTGAACCGGTATTCAGGAAGATTAAATTCCAGGCGCGCCCTGCGCTGCGGGAGCAACCAATTGATCTTCCGGAGGTTCTTCCGCCATCAATGAGGGAGATGGCGATGAAATCAAAGTTTGCTGTTGTTGGTTTGGCTGCCATGGGCGGTGTGGCGCTCGCCTCGGGGCCGGCGCTCGCAGCGATGCCGAACGGCATTCCGCAGGCCGATCGAATTGCGAGCGGACCGGCCGCGAATGTCGATCAGGTCCGCTGGGTCTGTAACCCCTGGGGCCGCTGCTTCTGGCGTCCGAACTATTATGGCGCCTATGGCTATTATGGCGGCCCTCGACGGTTCTACGGTCCGCGTCCGTGGGGCTGGGGTGGCCACCGCCACTGGCACCGCTGGTAAATTGCGAAGGGGGCCGCGAGGCCCCCCTTTTGCTGTGCCTGACCGCTACAGCGCGGCGAGCACCGCTCTCGTAATATCCGCGGTGCCGTTGCTGCCGCCGAACTCCATCGGCTTGATGCCGCCGGCATAGATCTGGTCCACCGCACGCTCGATCTTCTCGCCGGCCTCGGCCGCGCTCTCGACGCCGTGCTTGTCGGCGAGCCAGTCCAGCATCATCGCCGCCGACAGGATCATGCCGGTGGGATTGGCCTTGCCCTGCCCCATGATGTCGGGCGCGGTGCCGTGGCAGGGCTGGAATACGGCGTAGCGATCGCCGATATCCGCCGACGGCGCCATGCCGAGGCCGCCGATCAGGCTCGCGGTGATGTCGGAGACGATGTCGCCGAACATGTTCTCCATCACCATCACGTCGAAATCCCAGGGCCGCTTGACCAGCATCGCCGAGCAGGCATCGACGTAGAGGCGATCGGTCTTCACCTCGGGATGACGCTTCTCGATCTCGTCGAAGATGCCGCGGAAGAAGGCAAAGGCCTTGAACACATTCGCCTTGTCGACGCAGGTCAGCGCGCCCGGCTGGCCGCGCGCCTTGCGCCGCTCGGCCAGCCGGAACGAGAACTCGAACAGGCGCTCGGAAGTCCTGCGCGTGATCACCATCGTCTCGCGCGCCTCCTCGTGCGTCACGACACCCTTGCCCATCGAGGCGAACAGGCCTTCGGTCGATTCCCGGATCACGACCAGATCGATGCCGCGCTGATCCGCGCCGACGATCGGGCTCGGCACGCCCGGAATCAGCCGCGCTGGCCGCACGCCGGCATAGAGATCGAAGATGACGCGCAGCTCGATCTGCGGCGCGATCTCGGTGTTGTCGGGGTAGCGCACCGCCGGCAGCCCGCAGGCGCCGAGCAGGATGGCGTCCGCCTCTTCGCACAGCTTGATGGTGGTATCCGGCATCGACTTGCCGGTCGCGAGATAATTGTTGGCGCCGGCCGGAGCCTCGGTGAAGCGGAAGCTCAGGCCCGACTTCGCCTCGATCTTGCGCAGCACCTCGATCGCCGGCGCCATGACTTCGGGACCGATGCCGTCACCGGCGAGCACGGCAATGTGGAAGGCGTTGTTTGCGGACATTGGGGTTCCCTGGAAGAGGTGTCATTCCGGGGCGGTCCGAAAGGACCGAACCCGGAATCTCGAGATTCCGGGTCTGGTCCTTTCGGACCATCCCGGAACGACGGCGGAGAGACCGAGGCTTACGGCGTCAGCACCGTGCGCCCGACCACCGCGCCCTGCTGCAATTGCACCAGCGCGTCGTTGGCCTTGCTGAGCGGCTGCCGCGTCACCGGGATCGGCGGCACCTTCTTGATGCGGACGAGATCGAGCAGCTCCTGCGTCTCGCGCAGGTTTCCGACGTAGCTGCCCTGGATCGTCACCGCCTTGATCGGAATCAGCGGCAGCGCCCAGGTCGCACCGCCGCCGAACAGGCCGACGAGGACGAGCTTGCCGCCCTTGGCGAGGCAGTCGAAGCCGAGCTGTGTGGTGGCGGCATTGCCGACGAGGTCGATCACGGCGCGGATCGGCCCGCCCGCTTTCTTGGCGAGTTGCTCGAGCGCATCCGGCGCCTTGGGATCGACGGTGGCGAGCGCGCCGGCCTTCTCCGCCGCCTCGCGCTTTTTCGCGTCGATATCCAGCATGATCGCGCCCTTGCCGCCCATCGCTTTCAGCAGTGACAGCGCCATCAGGCCGAGGCCGCCGGCGCCGAACATCACGATCGGGGTATCGAAATGCTGCTCGACCTTCTTCAGCGCGCTGTAGGTGGTGACACCCGAGCAGGCATAGGGCGCGGTCGTGGCGGGATCGAGCCCTTTGAGGTTGAGCAGATAGCGCGGATGCGGCACCAGCATGTGATCGGCATAGCCGCCGTCGCAATAGACGCCGAGCGAGCGCGGCGTCGCACACATATTCTCGTCGCCGGCAAGACAGACAGCGCATTTGCCGCAGCCGATCCAGGGATAGACCAGGCCGACATCGCCGAGCTTGAGATCGCCCTGGTCGGTCGGCTTCACGTCCGGGCCGAAGGCGGCGATCTCGCCGACCGTCTCGTGGCCCATGGTCAGCGGCAGGTTGATGCCGCGGTCCTTCAGCGACAGCGGCTTGCGGCCGTGACCGAGATCGTAGCCACCTTCCCAGATGTGGAGATCGCTATGGCAGACGCCGGCCGCCTTCACCTTGATCAGCACCTGCGTGCCGGACGGCTGCGGCGTTGCCTCGTCGAACTCCTTCAGCGGCGCCTTGAAATCGGCGACCTTGAAACTCTTCATCGGCGTCCTCCCGCATGCTTCTTGTTTGTCGCCGCCACCATGCCATGGGCGGCAGGATGGGACAAACTCGGACCTGTCTTAGTTGAGGCCAGCGGAAGGTGGCAAGCCGGCCGCGCGCAGAGCCGCATTGCTTGCCGCACGAAGCCTTCCTTCAAGCTTGCACGACAGTTTTGCCTGACGGAATTGACGTGTCACTGGTGAGGCGGATCTCCTCGCACAATTCGCGCGTGTGCTCGCCCAGCACGGCCATGGTCTTGCCGGGCGTCGTGTCGGCACCGGTCATCCGGAACGGCAGGTTGAGCACCTGGAAAGAGCCGCCCTCGTCCTTCACCTCGGAGAGCGCCTGCCGGTGCGCGAGCTGCGGATCGGCCAGCGCTTCCGCCACTGTGCGGTAGGCCGACGCCGGCACGCCGGCCGCGCTCAAGCCGACAAGACATTCATCGGTCGAAAGCCGCCGCGACCATGCTTCGACGCCGTCCATCAAGTCGGCCCAGCTCTCGCGGCGCGCGGCATAGGTGGAGAAGCGCGGGTCGGAAATCCATTCGGGCCGACCGATCACGCCCATCAACCCCTGAAACGTCTTCTCGCTCGCAACCGTGATCATGACGTAGCCATTCGCCGTCTCGGTCGGACCGAACATCGGGCGCGGCGGCGGCTTCACCGCGAATTGCGAGCTCTGCAACTCGATCACCGTCAGCGTCAGCATCGACTCCAGCATGGAGACGTCGACATGCTGGCCGCGCCCGGTCACGGTGCGCTGATAGAGCGCCGCGGCGATCGCACCGAAACCGTAAGTGCCGGTGACGACGTCGGCATGGTAGATGCCGCAATAGTCGGGACGGTTGCGCCCGGGCTGGTAGGCGAGATGCGCCATGTCGTAGCCGGAGGCGGCATGGATCACCGGCGCATAGGCCGGCAGCTCCGCTGACGGGCCGCTCTGGCCGTAGCCCGAGATCGAGCAGTAGATCAGCTTGGGATTGACCGGGCGCAGGCTGTCGTAGTCGAGCCGCAGGCGGCGCATCACGCCTGGGCGAAAATTCTCGACCAGGATATCGGCGGTCGCGACCAGCCGGCGGACCGCCTCCTTGCCGTCCTCGGATTTGAGGTCGAGCACGACGCTCTTCTTGCCGACATTGAGCTGGCCGAACACGGTGCTGCACCCCTTGCGCAGCGGCGGCCGGGTCCGCATTGTCTCGCCGCCGTCGGTCTCGATCTTGATGACCTCGGCGCCCATGTCGGCGAGCATCCGCGCGCAGTGGGGACCGGCGATGGTGGTCGAAAAATCCAGCACCCGCAGGCCGGCGAAGGCCTTGGTCGTCGTCTCCTCATGCTTATCTGCTAGCTGCATGCCTGCTTACGTCCTCGGGTCCCTTGGGAACAATCGATGTTCTCTATTGTTGATGCGCCGACCCTAGAGGGCGGCGGCTGAGTAGGAAAGTCTTTACCGAACGGACGCGTCTCGCAGGCGGGCCTTGGAATTTGGACCCGTTCTTGCATAGCAGCAAATGGGCTCGGGCAGAGGGGCAACTGTTCTTGAGGGTCTTGTTTGTTACGACAGAGATGGACGACTTCGTCCGCGTCGGCGGACTTGGTGCCGTTTCTGCTGCCCTCCCGAGAGCCCTTCGCCCCTTCGCCGATATCCGGATCATGCTGCCCGGCTATCGCGACATCATCGAGCAACTCACGCATATTCAGGTCGTTGGCCGCTGCCCGGCATTCGCGGAGATGCCGGCCTGCTCGCTCGGCCGGGCCGCAACCAAGGACGGCCTGCCGGTCTATGTGCTGTTATGCTCCCAACTCTACGACCGTCCCGGCAATCCCTATGGCGATGAGTCCGGGCGCGACTGGCCGGACAACGACATCCGCTTCGCGCGCTTCGCCTCGGCAGCCGCTGAGCTGGCCGCGGGCAACCTGGACAAGAATTGGGCAGCAGACCTGATCCATGCCAACGACTGGCAGGCCTCGCTCGTGCCGGCTTACCTCGCCTGGCGCGGCAGCAAGCTGCCGTCGATCCTGACCATCCACAACCTCGCCTATCAGGGACTTTTTCCAAGGGATTCGTTGCGACGGATCGGCGCACCGGAGAGCTCCTTCCACATCGACGGCGTCGAGTTCTACGATCAGGTCTCCTTCCTCAAGGCGGGGCTGGTCTATGCCTCGCACCTCACGACAGTCAGCGGCACCTATGCGCGGGAGATCACCACCTCCGAATGCGGCTGCGGCCTGGAAGGCCTGTTGCGGCTGCGCTCCGACGCGGCCGAGCTTACAGGCATCCTCAACGGCATCGACGAGAGCTGGGACCCGCGCTCCTGCGCCCAGCTCGCCCAGCAATTCGGCGCCGGCGACTGGGTCGGCAAGAAAGCCAATGCGGACTATGTGCGCAAGCAGTTCGGGCTTGCGGTGTCGCGCGGCCCGATGTTCGGCATCGTCGCGCGCCTCGTGCACCAGAAGGGCATCGACCTCGTGCTGTCGGCGGCCGACGAGATCGTCGATGCCGGCGGGCAGATCGTGGTCACCGGCTCCGGCGAGCCGGCGCTTGAGCAGGCCCTGATCGACGCGCACCGCCGCCGCCCCGATGCCATCGGGGTCGTGATCGGCTTCAACGACGCCCAGGCCCGCCGCATCTTTGCCGGCAGCGATTTCACCTTGATGCCGTCGCGCTTCGAGCCGTGCGGGCTCAGCCAGATGTACGCCCAGCGCTTCGGCTCGCTGCCGATCGGGCACCAGACCGGCGGGCTGGCCGAGACCATCACCGACGGTGAGACCGGCTTCCTGTTCTCAAAACCCTCGCACGAGTCCTTTCTCGGCGGGGTCCGCCGGGCGTTCTCGACCTTCATGGCGCAGGACCAACTCGACTCCATGCGCCGCAGCGCCATGGGGCGGTCGTTCTCCTGGAACATCGCGGCCGGCACCTACAGCGCGCTGTACCGGAAGCTGGCGCCGGTGTAGGACGCGACGGCGCTTCTCCGTCATTGCGAGCGCAGCGAAGCAATCCAGAATCCCTCCGCAGTGACAGTCTGGATTGCTCACATGGGGAATGTGTGTGTCAAGGATGAGCAGTCACCTTTTTGTTCGACTGCAGCCACCTCTTCGTCCCGACCGCGGGTTCTGCAGGATGGCGCGCGCAGATCAAGTCAAGGCCGGCCTGTTAGGGCCGCCGCGAAGCGGCTTGGCCTTGAGTTGAGCGAGCACGCCATCATGCTTGGTGCGTTGGGCCGATAGGAGCTCCTCGCGTTGGCGGTTCTGTCAGGGCATCTGCCATCCTCGCATTTGCGATCCAAGGGTCGAGCCGGTTCGACGATCTGGGTTGCTTGCCAGATCAAACTCACATTCGGTCGTCGCACAAGGCGACTGCACCACGATTCCGCTTGCGGCGGGCAGGCTCGAGAGGACGAGGCCATTCTTCGTTGCGGCGTTTGAAGCCATGCAATCCATCGGTTCGTCCACCCGGATCTTCCGAGACTGATCGGGCCTCGGCAGATGGGTTATGGTTCTTTCGTTGCGCGCGGGCGGCGAAGCACGCCGCTTGGTGCGGTCCGGATCAGGCGGCGGGCTTCATCACGGCCCCCTCGATGGTCTCGCCCGCGGTGACATACTTCCACAAGGTCACGAGAAGCTTGCGCGCCAGCGCCACGATCGCGCGCTTGCGGCCTTGCGGGCTTCGCTCCTTGAACCAGCGCGTCAGGGCCGACTGCGGCTGGTGACGTATCCACAGCCAGGCGAGCTGGATCATTGTGGTCCGCAGCCTGGGATTGCCGGCCTTCGACACGCCCTGCTCGTGCCGGATGCCTCCGCTTTGCCACGGCGTCGCCGCAAGCCCCGCATAGGCGGCGACCTGGCGGCGGTTGGAGAACTGCCGGTAGAACGCCTCCGACCAGAGCACGGCCGCAAAGTTGGCGCCGAGCCCTTTCAAGGCCAGCAGCATCGCCACCGGATCCGGCGCGACCTTGTCTGCAGCGTTCTTGTCTGCAGGCTTCCGGGCTGCGGCCAGCAGAGCATCTCGCGCGGCCTCGACCGCCTTGATCTGTTCCAGAAGCAGTTCGACCCGATCGAGCTCGCGGCCGATCTGCGCCTTCAAATGCGAAGGCAGCTCCCGCCCGTCGCCCGTGCGCAAGGCCTCAAGCCGCGCCCGCCGATTGCGCCGCAGCGGCACGTAGTCGGATATCCCCTGCGCGAACAGAAGACCCTTGATCCGGTTCACATGCGTGATGCGCTCGGCGATCAGCGTCGCTCGTTCGCGACACAGCCTGCGCCGGTCCTCCTCTTCAGGCGAGGGCGCAACCACCATCGCACAGACCCGCGGCTCGCCGCGCTTGTAGGCCAGAAGCGCCCGCAACAGCGCCTCGCCATCGAGCCTGTCAGTCTTGGCCCGCCGCCGCCGTCGCGACGTCGCAATCGAGGCGGGATCGACCACGTGGCTCTCAATGCCGTTCTGTTGCAGAACACGGTGCAGCCAGAACCCGTCCAGCCCAGCTTCCTGGATCGTGATGATCGGATAGCTCTCGCGGGTCCTGGCCTCCGCCTTGCGCCTGAGTTCCGCAAACAGCTTCATCAGCTCAGCCGTATCGCCGGCCGTGACGCTGTGCCTGGACATCTTCTCGCCCGTACCAGGCGAAAGTGACGTAATCACCCACGTCGAACGGCTCAGTTCCAAAGACACAAAAATTGCGCCAAACTGCGTCCGGATAGCGGTCGGTCCGTCGGAAGGATGATCGAGCAACATCGTCGTCTCCAGGTTGAGGGGGTCAGCAACCTCAGTCTGGCCTCAGACCTGGTCGCTATCCACTCCCCATGGAATCTTCGTCGCAAGGGCTCCTCGCAATGACGGTGTTTGTAGTGCCGGCGGAGAACTTCAACCCCTGCCGCGCTGGTCCATCTGTGGCCGCCCAATCCACGCCCTGTTGAGGCACCGGATCATCCAGTCGGGCTGCGGCTCGCCTCGCAGCCGCGCTTGCGCTTCCTGGTAGGGACCGACATAGCGCAGCCGGTCGGGCAGTTTCGGATAGACGCGTCGTATCCATCTCAGCGCATTGTCGGCGGCCCTGGTATCGCGCTCATCGAGTTCAAGTCCGAAGCCCGCGCGCAATCGCTCCGGCAGCAGGCTTGCCGTGAGCGCGCGGTACCATCGCGGTGGCCGCAACCACGGACGTGCGCCGGTGAAGATTTGCGTGGCGACCTCGCGCGCGGCCGCGCTGACGGTCAATGTCTCCGACTGCGCCATCGCTGCGGTGTAGGCTGCGAAGCCGGACCAGTCCGCCGGCAGATCATCGGCCGTCAGTCCGAACAAGGCGCCGAACAGCCGGCTCTCGGTCCAGTAGCGTTCGCGCTCCTCGGCCGAGAGCGGCGGCAGGACCAGGTCATGGGCCATCAACGCGGTCTCGACCAGCGTCGCGTGAACCCAGCGCAGCGACGGTATGTCGTTGGCACGGTAGCGTGAGCCCGATGCGAACGGACCGACCGCCTCGGGCATGTGTCCGACGATCATGCTATGGCGCCGATGCAATTGCTGGGACGACAGAAGCGCCCGGTCGAGCGAGCCGTACACCATGGCAAAGACGATGCCGAAGGTGCGATGGAAGCGGCCGATCGGATCGGCGAACGTTTGCGAGTGCTCGGCGATGGCGGCAGCGACCCAGGGATGCGCCAGTTGCAGCAACAGCGCGCGGCCGGCGCCGAGAAAGATGACGGCCTCGCGGTCGATCTGCCAGGTGACAGAGGACGGACCGAATACGCCGGCAACGGGTTCCGCCGCGTCAGCGCGGACAAGATCGAGAGCAGATTCCAGATCCTTTTCGGTCACCAATTGCAAGCCCTCGCGACCAAGATGCCGCGACAATAACCCACACCGTTCATTCGTTAAATCGTCTGCGCGCAAAACAATGGCGGACGCGCCCTACTCCGCCGCCATCGGCATCTCCTCCATGTGCTCGTGCAGCACCACGCCGGACAGCGGATCGAACTCGCCAACCCAGGGCGCGCGCGCAAGCACGGATCTGGTGTGGGCATAGCCGGCATCCCAGCGCCTCATGATGCCGGGCGGGCTGAAGTCGATGTCCTTGGTGTGGGTCTCGCGGTCGAGCTGCGGCGCAAGCAGACGGACCACGTGCATGCGCGTCGGGCAACCATAGCTCGTCAGCTCCCTGACGGCGGGCTCGTTGCGCTCGCTCTCGGGCAAACGCGCGGCAAGCTGGTTGATGACGTGGCGCAACCGGTGAGCCTGCTGCTGGCGCGCGATCTGGCTCGCGATCCGGCTGGAATACTGCACATCCTTGTGCCGGTTCAGCACCTCCGCCATCGTGGTCGGCTCGGCGCCCAGGGGATTCCAGAGGTGCACGGCGAAGATCAGCGAGTCCTTGCGCGGATTGTCGTCGAACACGGCTTCGGTCGGCGTATTCGACAGGATGCCGCCGTCCCAATAGAGCTCGCCGTCGATCCGCACCGCAGGAAAGGCCGGCGGCAACGCGCCCGAGGCCATCACGTGCTTCACCGTCAGTTCGCCATCGCGGCTGTCGAAATAGCGCATCTGGCTGGTGCGGACATGGGCGGCGCCGACTGTGAGCCGCGGCGTGCAGCGGTTGACCAGGTTGAAGTCGACCAGTTCGCGCAGCGTCTTTTCCAGCGGTGCGGTGGAATAGAACCCGGCATGATCGGCACCGAGCGGATAGGAATCGCCTGCATGCGCCAACGGGTTGGGCCGGAAGAAGCCGGGAATGCCGTTGGTGACGGTCGACCAATAGGCAAGCTTCTCGTTGAAGTCGGGAAATGCCGTGCGCAGATTCCAGACCGGATTCTGCTCCATCCGCTTCCAGAATTCCCTCAAGCGTGCAAGCCTGTCCGCCGGCGCGTTGCCGGCGATCAGGCTGGCATTGATGGCGCCGATCGAGGTGCCGATGATCCAGTCCGGCTCAATGCCGGCCTCGTGCAGGGCCTGGTAGACGCCGGCCTGGTAGGAGCCGAGCGCACCCCCACCCTGAAGCACCAGCACGACCTGGCCTGGCAAGTTCTTTGACGACACGCCGATATCGCGCTGCATACCGTTCATATCCCGCTCCCTGAGAGCCCGTATCCTTGCCATATTCGTCACTCGCAACCGTTTGTTACCTGTTCACCTTCAATGCGCGGTCCAGCCGCCGTCGACAGGCAACGCAATACCGGTGATCGTGGCCGCCGCGTCGGTGGACAGAAACACGGTGAGCGCACCGAGCTCCTCGACGGTCGAGAAGCGCTTGTTGGGCTGCTGCGCGAGCAGGACGTCGCGGATCACCTGGTCGCGCGAGATTCCGTGCGCCTTGGCCTGCCCGTCGATCTGCGCCTCGACTAGGAGCCTGTCCGAGTAATCGGATTTTTCTCGACGAAGCACAAGCGTCGTGATTCAAACGGCGGATGAGCAAGACATTTCGTCCTTGGGACGTTGATCAGGTTTGGCTGCTGCCGCCGTCGGTCCAGGATTTGGTGCCTCCCGGGCACGTGGCCCACTTTGTTCGCGACACGGTTCGCACGGGTTTGGACCTGTCGGCGATCATGGATGCCTACGACGAGGAGCGCGGCTTTCCGCCCTATCATCCTGGCATGATGGTGGCGCTGCTGCTTTATGCTTACAGCCAGGGGATCTACTCGTCGCGCAGGATCGCTCGGGGCTGCGAGGAGCGGCTGGATTTTGCGGCAGTAACGGGGATGCAGCGTCCGGACTTCCGCACGATCAGCGAGTTCCGCAAGCGCCATCTGGCCGCGCTATCGGGCCTGTTCCGGCAGGTCTTGAAGCTGTGCCGCGAGGCCGGCCTTGTGAAGCTTGGCCATGTGGCGCTCGATGGCACCAAGATCAAGGCCAATGCCGGGATCAACAAGGCGATGAGCTATGGCCGGATGAAAGAGGCCGAACCGAGGCTTGCTGCCGAAGTCCAACGCTGGTTCGCCGAAGCCGCTCAGACCGACAAGGCCGAGGACCGCCAGTTCGGAGCCTTGAAGCGCGGCGACGAGATGCCGGACTGGATGGCCAATAAAGAGAAGCGGCTCGAGAAGATCCGGGCCGCCAAGGCCGCGCTGGAAGCCGAAGCCAAGGCTGCTGCCGAAACCAAAGCCGCCTCGAAGCCGGACGACGACGGCTCCGGCGACGGCGGCAGGGGCCGGCCGGGACGCAAGTCCAAGCCTGTCACGGCAGAGCCGAGCGACAAGGCGCAACGCAACTTCACCGATCCCGACAGCCGCGTGATGCCGACCAAAAACGGCTTCATCCAGGGCTACAACGCACAGGCCGCCGTCGATGGCGCCCATCAGATCATCGTGGCGCACACGCTGACCAACTCGCCGAGCGATCAGGCGCAGCTCGCACCCTTGCTCGATGCCATCAAAGCCAATCTCGGGACGAACCCGGATGAAGCATCGGCCGATGCGGGCTATTGCTCGCAAGCCAATCTTCGCACGCTCGTTCGACGCCGGATCGAGGGCTACGTCGCCACTGGACGGCAAAAGCACGGCACCAAGGCGGCCACGGCAAAAAGGAAGCTCAAATCCGGCACGCTGATCGCCAGAATGAGCACAAAGCTCAAGCGCGCAGGCTATCGAAGCCGGTATCGATTGCGAAAACAGATCGTCGAGCCCGTCTTCGGCCAGATCAAGCAGGCAAGAGGCTTCCGCCAGTTCCTCCTGCGCGGCATCGACAAGGTCAAAGCCGAATGGGCCATGATCTGCACCGCCCACAACCTCACAAAACTCGCAGCAGCACGCTAAGGAGAAACTTGTCTCCAAAAAAACGCTCAGAACTCGATTCGCTTGATCCCAAGTCCATTACCGGGACAGGCTCCTAGCGGCGTATAGACATAGCCGGGGCAGATCGCGTTGCAGGTGATGCCCTCTTCCGCCGTCTCCAGCGCAGTCACCTTGGTGAGCCCGACGATGCCGTGCTTGGCGGCGACGTAGGCCGCCTTGAAGGGCGAGGCGACCAGGCCGTGGGCGGAGGCGATGTTGATGATCCGGCCGAACCCGTTCTGACGCATCGCGGGCAGCGCGAGCCGCGTGGTGTGGAAGGCCGACGACAGATTGATCGCGAGGATCTGGTCCCACTTCTCGACCGGAAACTGGTCGAGCGGCGCGACGTGCTGGATGCCGGCATTGTTGACCAGGATGTCGAGCCGGCCGGCCTGCGCAACCGTCACCGCGATCATCTCGGCGATCGAATTCGGCCTGGTCATGTCGGCCGGCGAAAAGCTTGCCTTGACGCCGAACTCCGTGACGATCTGCTCGCGCGTCCGGCTGATCTCGCTGGCGACGCCGAGGCCGTTCAGCACCACATCGGCGCCGGAGGCCGCGAGCGCCCGCGCAATGCCGAGCCCAATACCGCTGGTCGAGCCCGTGACCAGCGCGACCTTGCCGACGAGCGCCCTTGGGGCGGCGGACGTCTGCGGTTTGACGGGAATATTCACGACCTAAACCCTCCGATCACGATAACTGGTGTTGAGCGGACTCTGAAGCATCACCCGGTTTGACGGAAATGCCCGTTGGCTTCCGAAACCATGCCCGCACGCTATCGCCGTCGAGATGTCATTCGGCGCGCTGATCGGCTACATTCCCGGCCGATCTTGCCGGGAGCCGATCCATGGAGATGCACCAGGTCCGCTATTTCCTCGCGGTGGCGCAGTTGCTCAATTTCACCCGCGCCGCCGAGGAGTGCAACGTGACGCAGCCCTCCTTGACGCGCGCGATCAAGCAGCTCGAAGCCGAGCTCGGCGGCGACCTGTTTCGCCGCGAGCGCCCGGCCGCGCAACTCACCGAGCTCGGCCAGCGCATGCACCCGCTCCTGAAGCAGTGCTACGACGCCGCGACCGGTGCGCGCTCGCTCGCCTCCTCGTTCAAGAGCGGCGAGATCGGCGCGTTACGCGTGGCGCTGACGCATTCGATCGATCTCGCACTGCTGATTCCCCATCTCAACGAGATCAAGCGACAATTCAACCGGCTCGAATTCCGCTTCCTGCGCGGCTCGAGCCGCGAGGTTGGCGAATACCTCAAGAAGGGTGAAGCCGAGCTCGGCATCGCCGCCGAGATCGACGAGGCCTGGGAACGGCTCGATGTCTGGCCGCTCTTCACCGAAGATTTCGAGCTCGTCGTCGGCAAAGGCCACCGGCTGGCCGGGCGCGCCAATATCGAGTTCGACGATCTTCGGTCGGAACAATTGCTGAGCCGGAATTATTGCGAGCATTCCAAACGCATCTCGGCGAGCCTGCGCGAGCACGGCATTGATGTCGACCAGAGCCACGAAATTTCCTCGGAGCGCGATCTGATCGAGCTGGTCGAGGCCGATATCGGCGTCGCCATGGTGCCGCATACCTCGCCCGTACCGGCGAGCCTCGAGCGCGCGACGGTGGCGGGACTGGACGCCCGCCGCACCGTCAATCTCTACGGCGTCGCCGGCCGCCAACGCACGGCGGTCGCTTCGGCCGTGATGCGCATGCTGCGCGGTGCCGACTGGCGGGAGATTTCAGGATGAAACGGGATGCGGCGCGAGATGCCATGGACGGGCAGCGAGCCGCGCGCTGACTTTGCTCGACGTCAGTGCTCCCGGCTCGCGCTGGCCAGCGCATCGAGCAGGTCGTCGATCTCCATGCGCTTGCGGAAATCGGGATCGACGAAGCGTGCCTTCACGATGCCGTCGCGGCCGACGACGAACACCGCCGGGATCGGCAGCATCCAGCCGTCATTGCCGTGAAACTTCGCCATGTCCTGGTAGGACAGCAGGCCCTGGATCTCGGCGCCAAGCCAGATCGCCAGGTTGAGTGAGAGCGCATAGCCGTTATCGAGATCGGTCAGCACCGGGAACGGGGCGCCCGAATCGGCCTTGAATGTTTCGGTGAACTCCTGCGTCTCCGGCATGATCGCGACGACCTGAGCCCCCATCGCTTCGATCCGCGCTTCGGCCTGGATCACCGCGCGCATGTTGAGCCGGCAATAGGGACACCAATGGCCGCGAAAGAACATCACCGCGACGGGGCCCCGTTCAAGCAGCGCTGGCAGTGAAACCAGCCGGCCGTTCTCATCGGGCAGCATGAAGGGCGGCATCGCCGCGCCCGGACGTGGCGCGCTCTCGCCGCCGCCGTTCTCGTTGAGCCTTGCCACCAGCCGGTCGACCGCCTGGCCATAGGCCGGAAAGATCTCGCGTCCGGCCTCGGCATAGGCGCGGAGCTGCTCGTTCAGCGTGCCCTCCATGTCGCGGCAGCGTTGGAAGGCGAACTTGAGCCGTTCGGCATCGGCTGGTGAAAGGGACGTCATCTTCCGCTCCGGCGTTGCAGGTCGAATTCTAGGTTCGTGTTGAGGCCGCGCGCAAGGGGCGGCCGGCGGCGATCAGGGTCTTGGACAGTTTCGTCATGGGATGCTCCTTCTGATTGACGTGAACGCCCGCCAATCGGGCGCCCTGCCATCGAACGCCGGATCCCGCACAGGCGGAAATGCCGATCCCCAATCGGTTCGATAGCTGGCGCCTATCGCGGCGCGATAGCGCCGGGCTATCGCATCGAGAGCGAAAGGGCATTTCAGCCCGAGCGCGGCATCGACGAAGCTGGTGCCATAGCCGGCGGCCAGCGAGGTCGCGGCCAACAGAGGAGACTTCCCCGTGTTCAAACGTCCCATCGTGTCACGCATGGTCTGCCCCGGCCTCGTGCTTGCCGGCGCGCTCGTGTTCTCGGCCCAGTCTGCGCTCGCCGGCGAATGCCCGGCCGACAAGATCAAGCCGAATGCGCATCAGATGGTCGACACCAAGCCGGTCGGCGTCACCGACGTCACGCTCGGCGCGATCGACCTCGGCAAGCAACCGGCCCATATCGAGGGCCGCGAGCTACGCTTCCGCAAGCTGACCATCGAACCCGGCGGCATCGTGCCCTGGCACAGCCACGACGACCGCCCCGCCCTGATCTTCGTGCAGCAAGGCGAGATCGTCGAATACGCCTCCAACTGCATCGATCCGATTCTGCACAAGGCCGGCGACCTGAGGCCGGAGGTTTTCGGCACCTCGCACTGGTGGAAAAACCTCGGCAAGGAGACGGTCATTCTCTATGTCGGCGACGTCCGCAAGGATCCGCACGACCACAACATGTAACGGGCGCAATCGCGATCATCGCTCCGTCATTCCGGGGCGCGAAGCGAACCCGGAATCTCGAGATTCCGGGTCTGGTCCTTGGGACCATCCCGGAATGACACCGTCCTGCACTGGAGACATCGTGCCATGACTGATCTGTCCGCCCGCGTGGAGCCGGCCGCAATGGAAATGCCCGCGCATTCGCCGAGCGTCGTGCTCCGCTCATTCGTGATCGGGCTGACCGCATTCCTGACCGTGGTCGATCTGTTCGCCACGCAGGCGATCCTGCCCTCGCTGACACGGCACTACGGCGTGACGCCGGCGGCGATGGGTTTCGCAGTCAATGCCTCCACATTCGGGATGGCGGTCGCCGGTCTCGTCGTCGGCTTCTTCAGTCCGCGCATTGATCGACGGCTGGGCATCCTTTTGAGCCTGACGCTGCTCGCGATCCCGACCAGCCTGCTGGCCGCTGCGCCCAATCTCGCGGTGTTCGCGATCCTGCGCGTCGGCCAGGGCCTCTTCATGGCGTCCGCCTTCGCGCTGACGCTCGCCTATCTCGGCGAGCAGTGCAGCGCGATGGACGCCGGCGGCGCGTTCGCCGCCTACATCACCGGCAATGTCGCGAGCAATCTGATCGGCCGGATGATCTCGGCGGCGGTCGCCGACACTTTTGGATTATCCTGGAACTTCTACCTGTTCGCCGCGCTCAATCTTGCCGGCGCTCTCCTGGTCTATGTCACCATTCAGCGCGTCCGGCCGATGCATGTCGTGACGCTGACCGAATCTCCACTCGCCGCCATCATCGCCCATTGGCGCAATCCGCGGCTGCGCTCGGCCTTCGGCATCGGCTTTTGCATTCTGTTCGCCTTCATCGGCACGTTCACATTCGTCAATTTCGTGCTGGTACGGCCGCCGCTGTCGCTCGGTATGATGGACCTGGGCCTCGTCTATTTCGTCTTCCTGCCATCGGTCGTCACGACGCTGTTTGCCGGCAAGATGGCGACGCGCATCGGAACACGGCCGACGATCTGGGCGGCGCTCGGCGTTGCCGCGATCGGCCTACCCTTGATGCTGAGCAGGCATCTTGCGGAGGTTCTGATCGGAATGGTGCTGGTCGGCGTCGGCACTTTCTTCGCTCAGGCTGCGGTGACCGGCTTTGTCGGTCAGGCGGCGGGAGAGAACAGGGGCGTCGCCAGCGGTAGCTATCTCGCCTGTTACTTTTGCGGAGGACTCGTCGGCACGGCCGTGCTCGGCCGGCTCTTCGATTCGCTCGGATGGACCGCCTGCGTGACTGGCGTCGGCGCGGCGCTCGCGGTCGCGGCGCTGCTCACGATCGGCCTCAGGCGCCTGCCTTAGCCCGAACTTCCCCTTGAGTAGCGACGTAAGCATTTGAGCTGGCGTGTAATTCCAGCGGGCGTGACGGCGCGTCTGCCTACATTATGGGGCGATAGGAATGCCGAGCCGATTGAAGACGTCTTGTTGTAGTGGGGTTGGACTTGTGAGCATAGCGGCCGGGGCGTCCTGACCGATGCGAACGATGTTGCGTGTGAGCGTGGCGAGATCCTGCAACAGCGTTCGAAAGCTGTGCACGGGCCGGCCATCGTGGGTGTGCTTGCGATTAGCCTTGGTTCTGGCCGCGGCCGAGACTCTGGCCTTGGCGACGGGCGAGACGCGCGCGGCGTCGGCGGCCTCGCGGTCGTGATCGTCGAACAGGATCGGGGCCAGCGCGCGGCGCATGTGCCAGACGATGTAATAAGCGAGCATGCAGAGGAAGACGTGGGCGCGCACGCGGCCAGCGAGGCGATGGTGGATCGGGCGCACCTCCAGTTCGACGGTCTTGATGGTGCGGAAGGCGCGTTCGACCTGGGCCAGGCTCTTGTAGGCACGCACCGTGGCGGCGGTGTCGAGGTTCTCGGCCGGCACGTTGGTCCGTAGCACATAGAAGCCGTCGAGCGACGCTTCGTTGGCGATGGCATCCTCGATCCGACTGAAGTCGAACGAAGTGTCGGTGATGGCGAGGTGGAAGTGCTTGGCCATCTTACGCTTGCCCAGCACGGCGCCGACCTTCAGACCGATCTCATCCTCGCCGCGCAAGGGGTTGCGCTGACGCTGCACGGCGGCCTTGACGCGGGCGAGATCCTTCTCGGTCGCCGCCAGCAACTCGCCGCGCTTGCGCCGACGCTCGTCGGCCAGATCCGGGTTGCGGCACACGATCAGGCGCTCGCCGGGGAAGTCGGGGGACGTGATCTCGGCCATATCGCGATCGTCGAACAGCGACAATTGCAGCGGGCCGCCGTCCTCGGCGAGCTTGCGGATCGCCGGCGCCCGCAGAGCGGTGATCCAATCGAGCCCGGCCGGCATCAGATCGGCTTCGATACGGGCGCTGGTGATCATGCCGCGATCGCCGACCAGTACCACACGCGACAGCTTGAAGCGGGCCTTCAGTTTGTCGACTTGCGCGGCCAGCGTGCTCGGGTCGGCGGTGTTACCTTCGAACACCTCCACCGCCACCGGGCAGCCGTCGGCGGCGCACAGCAAGCCGAACACGATCTGCAGCTTGTCGGAACGACCGTCGCGGCTGTAACCATGCCGCGCCAATTCGCAATGTCGCCCCTCCAGATAGCTGGAGGTGAGATCGTAGAGCACCAGCGAGCCGTCATGCAGATGGCGCTTGGCGAGCGTCGCCTCGATCCCCGGTTGGGCCGTGCCGAGCAGGTCGAGCGCTTCGTAAAGCTCGTCCTCGTCGACGGCGCTGAGATCGAGCAGTTCGCCCAGCGAATGCGCCGCCGTCGCCTCGCTGAGCTGGCGCGCCGTGGCCAGCTTGGCGGCCGGTTCGATCACCCGTGCCACGATCAAGGCCAAAGCCAGCCTGGCCAACCGTCTGGGCTTGTCCGGGACAAGGCGATGCAGTCCGAGCTGGCGCGCCATGCCGAGCACCGCGGCCACGTGGCCGTGCGGCAGCGAGCGCTCGATCCGCAGTTGCTCGGCCGGCGAGACCAGCTCCTCGCCTTTCAGGACGCGGCGCAGCGCATCGATCTTCTCATCCGGCCAATGCGACAGGTTGGCCAGCGTGCGCGACTTGATCTTGTCGCCCTCGCGATAGCTCTCGCGCAACAGGATCGCGGGCGGTGAGTTGCGGTTGGGAATGCGGGCGACGAACATGCCGGAATCGAATCACGGAAACCTGCCATTCGCAAGCCAAAAATCATCATTTACATGCCTACAAAATCAGCCCGATCCAAACTTCTCAAATCCTCTCAACGCTCTAACAAAAATCCCGAGGGGAAGTTCGGCTTAGCGCTTGGCCCGCGCCGCATCTCCTTGCGCCTCCTGCGGCGGATCGTCATCGGCGATCGCACGCCAGGCGGCGCCGTCGAGATCGTCATACTGGCCGCTTCGGAGCGACCAGAGGAAGGCGACGAGACCTGCAAGACCGAGCATGAGCGCCAGCGGCACCAGGATGACCAGGATTTCCATCACGCAATCTCCCGCGACGCGCTACGCGCCCGCAGCGAATTCAGCATGACCAGGATCGACGAGCCACTCATCGCCGCTGCTGCGATCAGGGGCGTCACGACGCCGCTGATCGCGATCGGCACCGCCAGGACATTATAAGCGATCGCAAGCCAGAGGTTTTGCCGCATCAGGTGCAGCGCCTTGCGCGCAGAATCGATGGCCGCGACGACCGGCGCCAGCGGCCGGCCGAGGAAGACGAGATCGGCGGTCGCCTGGCTGAGATGCGCGGCCGAGATCGGCGACATCGAGACGTGAGCCGCCGCAAGCGAGGGCGCGTCGTTCATGCCGTCGCCAACCATCAGCACCTTGGCGCCGCGCCGCTTCAACCCCTCGATCCGCGCGATCTTGTCGGCCGGCGTGACGCCGGCGACCACGGCCCGCACGCCCTGCCCGGCTTTCTCAATCGCACCGACCCGGGCGGCAGCGGCAGGCGTCAAAGACGTGATTTTGAAGCCGCTTCTCGATGAAACCCTGGTCAAGCGCATCCGCCATGCCATCCAGGACCGGCCCAGCGACTGACCCTAAGGGGTTTTACGTAGGTAATCTCCCTTAAGATATCGCTCTCAATTTCCGGATTGCATGATCCTGCGTAGCAATGCTCCATCACAACGGAGATGGCGCAGATGCTGACCCAGACACTCACCACCCAGGCGATCAACACCCAGATCGGTGGCAAGATTGCCCCTGCCCATCCCGTCTCCGACCAGTTCGGCGCGATCGCCGGCCATATCGGCCTCGTCGCCACCGAGTTCTCGTACCGCAAGGAAGAGGAGATCTACGGCGAGGACGAGCCGGCGGAGTACGTCTACCAAGTCGTCTCCGGCGCCGTGCGCAGCTACAAGCTGCTCTCCGACGGCCGCCGCCAGATCGGCGCCTTCCATCTTCGCGGCGATGTGTTCGGCCTCGAATCCGGCCCTGCTCACCGCCTTGCGGCCGAAGCCATCATCGACACCACCGTGCGCCTGGTGAAGCGTGCGAGCCTCGAGAAGGCCGCCGGCACCGACGTGCTGGTCGCCCGCAAGCTCTGGGCCATGACGGCGTCCGAGCTGCGCCACGCCGAGGATCACATGTTGCTGCTGGGACGCAAAACCGCGATGGAGCGCGTTGCGACCTTCCTGCTCGAAATGGACCGCCGCCTGGCCGTCGCCGGCATGATGGCACTGCCGATGTGCCGGCGCGACATCGGCGACTATCTCGGTCTCACGCTCGAGACCGTGTCGCGCGCGCTGTCGCAGCTTCAAGCCCAGGGCATTTTGGGCTTCTCCGGCGCCCGTCAGATCGTACTGCGCAACCGGGCGCGCCTGCACAATCTCGACGCCTGATCTTTTCCTCCCGACCCACTTGGCCGGCCGAATTCTTTTCGGCCGGCCTTTTTATTTGCCGCGATCATGCCCTGCGCCGGGTTTCCGGCATCACCAGGAGGATCAGTAGAAATCCTGTCGCGGCAACGCCGGAGAGCCCGATGAAGGCGGTGGCACTGCCGAACTTGTCGCTGACGTAGCCGCCGAGCGCGGTGCTGAGCGACGCGCCGATGCCGGTCGCGGTGCCGACAATGCCCTGCGCCAGATTGAAATGGCCGCTGCCGAACGCGACATCGGCCACGATCAGCGGGATCATCACCGCGAACACCGCCGCGGTGAAGCCGTCGAACACCTGCACCAGCACCAGCAGATAGGGATCGCGCACAGTTGCGAACAGCAGGCCGCGAACCATCAGCGCGCCGAATCCGATCAACAGCAGTGGCCGACGGCCCCAGAGCTGCGCCTTGCGCCCGACCGAGGGCGACAGCAGCGCCACGATCGCCTGCGGCACGATGATGCAGCCGGCGACAAGGACCGTCGCCCACTGGCTCGATCGCGCCGTCACCGCGCTCGCCATCAGCGGCATCATCGCGGCGTTCGCGAGCTGCAACAGCAGCACGCTGAGGGCGAAGACAATGAGCGGACGCTGCCGCACCAGATGCCAAAGATTGGTGTCGCCACGATCCTCGGCCTCGCGCGGCATTTCGCCGTGGCAGCGCGCAATGTCGACCTCATGCTCGCGGATGCGCGAGAGCGCAATCAGGGTCGGGATCGCGAGCAGGAAGGTGACCAGGAACACCGACCGGCTCGACAGCAGGTAGCCGGCGGTACCCATCACCGCTGCCGCAACGCCGTTGCCGAGGGACGCAAAGCGCGCATTGCGGCCGAGCCGCTCGCCGATCGCGAGCGGGCCAACCAGACCAAGGCTGATCGCCGCGATCGCCGGCCCGAGCACGCAGCTCGCCGCCGCGTGCAGCGTGGCCGCAGCTACCACCACAGGGAAGATCGGCATGGCGGCATAGGCGAGCGCGCAGCAGCCGATGGTCGCGATCGCAAGGGCTGCGACGAGCCGCTCGGATTTCGCGGCGTCGATAATCGCACCGCCCGGCATCTGCCCGATCAGGGCGACGATGCCGCCGATCGACAGCACGAGGCCGATCTCGACCTGGGTCCATTTCTGCGTCGTCAGATAGACCGCGATGAAGGGGCCAAATCCGGTCTGCACGTCGGCAAGGAAGAAGATGAACCAGTCGAGACCGCGCAGGCTCTGGCGCGACGGTGCCGGAATGCCCGCGGCTGCCGGCGCGGTGGCCAAGAGATCCGGTTCACCGCGATCGTCGACTGCATGGTTCGGCTTCCTCGACGACAACACAGGCGGCCATCCCTCCCCGCGCCTCACTGAATCGCTTGCAGCGGCTGCAGGCTGCCGGACGCGCCGAGCACGACGATCGGTGCATCTTCCTTGTATTCCGGCGCGGCCGCGACCTGCGCCTTAGTCAGTTCGAGCGTGATGCTGTCCTTCTTGTTGACGATCTTGCCGAAGCGCAGCGCATTCCAGTCGACCACGATCTTGCGGCTGCCGACGCCGAGGAAGCCGCCGAAATCGATGGCAGCGGCGCGCACATGACCGCTGCGATCGACGATGATGTCGACGATGCGGCCCATGTCCTCGTCGGCTGCGCTGCGCACGTCGCGGCCGAGCACTCCATGGGCGTCGCTCGCGCCGATGATGGTGACCGACGGCGGCGGCGCGGCGTCCTTCGGCGTGACCGGCACGGTCGAGGCCGGCGGCTGTGCTGCCGGTGGCGCATTCGGCTCGCTCTGGGCCGCAGGCTGCTCCTCCGCGGCGCGTGACACCGCGACCGCCAAGCCCGCGACGATCGCAACGCTGAAAACCAACGATCCAACGGCGCGCATACATCCTCCTTGCGGCGCGCCCTGCTAGCGCGCCAGCACAATCGACACCTGGATCTGGCCGCGCGTGCGCAGCACCTCCAGCGCCACGTCGTCGCCGTGACGGCTGACGCGCAGATCGACGCTGGACTCGCCCAGTCGCAGATCGTGCACGAACACCTCGTTCAAGAACGCCGGCAGACGCGGATTGCGCAGCCGGATCTCGCCACGCGCCACGTCGAACTCGATGCCCAGCGCCGCCTCCAGCAGCGTGAATGGCGTCGCGCTGGCCCAGGCCTGCGGCGCGCAAGCCACCGGATAGAGCGTCGGGCCGCGACGCTTCTCCCGCCGGAAGCCGCAGAACAGTTCCGGCAACCGCCGCAGGTCCATATAGGTCGCGGCGTCGAACAGGCCCTTGAACACGTGCGCGACCGAATGCTTGAGCCCATAGCGTGCGAGCCCCAGCGCAATCAATGCGTTGTCGTGCGGCCAGACAGAACCGTCATGATAGGACATCGGGTTGTAGCGGACCTCGCCTCGCGCGACGGTGCGGATACCCCAGCCCGAGAAGAAGTGCGGCCCCATCAGGTCGGCGGCGACCAAGCGGGCGCGATCTTCCCGGATCATGCCGCTAAACAGGACTTGCCCGGCATTCGATGTGCGGACCTTGCAAGGCCGCTTCCTGCCGTCGAGCGCGAGCGCGTAGGTGCCAAGCTCCTCGCACCAGAACGCCTTCTCGAAGCGCTCGGCCAGCGCCTGCGCTTCGGCCTCGAGCTTCCTCACACGGTCCGGCTTGCCGAGCCGCAAGGCGCAACGCGCGGCGAGCTGCTTTGCCGCGTAGACGTAGCCCTGGACTTCGGCCAGCGCGATATTGCCTTCCGCAAGCTGGCCGTCGGCATGGAAGATCGCGTCGTAAGAGTCCTTCCAGCCCTGGTTGGCGAGGCCCTTTTCGGTGGCCCGCTGGTACTCGACAAAGCCGTCCTGATCGGGATCGCCGGGTCCGTCGATCCAGGCGAGCCCCGCCTCGATCGCAGGCCACAATTCGACCAACGTCTTCTCGTCGCCGGTACGTTCGAAATAGCGCCCGGCCAGCATCACGAACAATGCAGTTGAATCCACGCTGCCGTAATATTGCGCGAACGGCACCTCCCGCAGCGCCGCCATTTCGCCGCCGCGCATCTCGTGCAGGATCTTTCCTGGCGCGGCGTCCGCGAGCGGATCGACCGCCTTCGCCTGGAAATGTGCGAGCCGCCGCAGCACGCCCTTGGCGACACGGGGGTCGACCCACAGCATCTGGAGCGCGGTGATCAGTCCGTCGCGGCCGAATGTCGTCGAGTACCAGGGAATGCCGGCATAGGGATAACGCCCCTGCGGCGTCTCCGTCATCAGCATGTTGAGGTCGGCCATGGCCTGGCACAGCACCTCGTTGAAAATGTTGTTGGAGGTTTCGATGCTGGCCGCGCCCATGGTCGAATGGCGCATCTCGCGCCGATGGGCAAGCAGGCCTTGGAAAAACCGCGCCGGCTTTTGCGCCAGCGGCCGGTTGCAGGACACGGCCACGAACAGCGATTTCGTCTGATGCGGCTCCAAATCGAGCTCCCAGATCGCGGCATTGACCGAGAGCCGCGTCGGACGCGGGTCGAAATGCAGGCCGGTCCTGCGCTCGACGTCGTCGAGGCCGCGATAGTCGAACAGCACGTCGGTCGGTCCGAGCAGCCGGCTCGTTCCGAGCCCGCGGCGCGGCCGCCGCTCGCCGCGGACCTCGAACAAATCGGCGAAGTCGTTGTCGAACAGCAGCGTTAACGCGAAGCTGGCGCGCCGGTCGCCATGGTTCTGCACGCCGATGCGCTGATAGGCCGTGCCGCGCCACAGGAAGATCGTGCGCACAATGTGCAGCAGGTCTTTTTGCAGAACGAGGCTGCCCTGCCGGTAGATGTCCGGATTGGTGAGATCGACGGTCAGCGCCGAATTGTCGTCGCGCAAATTCGAGCCGAGCAGCAGCGGCTGCAGATCGTCGAGCACCAGTTCGAGCCGGGCAAGATAGCGCGTATCGCAATGGAACAGGCCGTCCGGCCCGCCAGCCGAGGCACCAATATCGCCATGGCTGTCGAGCACGATGAAGGTGTCGTCGTGCTTGAGCGAACGCCGCGGCCGGGCCGAGGGTCCGGTCATCGGAATGTAGAAGGGCTGCTCGGCCACCTGTTCCACGGTCCGCGCGACGGATATGAACTGGGTTACGACTTCGGCTGACATGAGCTCTTCCCCTGCGCCTTGTTTCGAAACGCAACCAACCAACGCCAATGCGACTGTTGGGCTTACGCGGCGAACTTCGCAAGCCGGCTCATCTCCTGCGTCACGAGCTCGCGGTAGGGACCGTGGCTCTGCATCAGGCGGTCGGGCGCGCCGTCCTCGATGATCTTGCCGGCCTTCAGCACCACCACGCGGTCGAAATTGCGCAGCGTCGCGAGTCGATGCGCAATTGCAATCACGGTGCGGCCGCGCATCAGGCGCGACAACGCTTCGCGGATCGCCTCCTCGGATTCGCTGTCGAGCGCCGCGGTCGCCTCGTCGAGCAGCAGGATCGGCGCGTCCTTCAGGAAGGCGCGCGCGATCGCGATGCGCTGGCGCTGGCCGCCGGACATTTTCACGCCGCGGTCGCCGACCATGGTGTCGAGGCCTTCCGGCAGGTTCTCGACGAAATCGCAACGCGCCGCGATCGCCGCGCGCAGAACTTCGTCGTCGGTCGCATTGGGACGGCCGTAACGGATGTTCTCGCGGATGGAGCGATGGAACAGCGAGATGTCCTGCGGCACGACGGAGATCGACTCGCGCAGGCTTTGCTGTGTCACCATGGAAATATCCTGGCCGTCGACGGTCACGCTGCCCTCGTCGGCATCATAGAACCGCTGAAGCAGCGTGAACAGTGTCGACTTGCCGCCGCCGGACTGGCCGACCAGGCCGACCCGCTGACCGGGCTGGAGTCGCAGGCTGAAGCGCTCGAAGATCTTTGCGCCACCGGGATAGCCGAAGGTGACATTGTTGAACGCAATCGCGGCGCCGCTCTTGACCAGCGGCTCCGCCTCGGGGTGATCGCGCAATTCGTGCGGCACCAGCAGTGTGGCAATCGCCTCGGTCAGCCGCGCGACGTGCTGCGTGACGTCGACCAGTGCCACGGCGAGATCGCGCGTCGCATTGAGGATGGAGAGGCCGAGGGTGCAGACCAGCACCACGTCGCCAGTGGTCGCCTCGCCCTGCTGCCAGAGAGTGATCGCCCAGGCCATCAGCGCAATGGTGAGCACGACGGTCACGCCGGCGTGAGTGAGCCGCAGCTTTTCGAGATAGCGCAGGCTGCGGCCGCGCGCGGTGAGTTCCCGATTGACGGTGGCGTCGAACCGCTCGTGCTCGTGGCTGATGCCGCAGAAGGCGCGGACCAGCGGCATGTTGCTGATGACGTCGATCATCTCGCCGTCGACGACGGCCGCCTTGTCAGCGAAGTCGTCGTGCAGCGGCTTGCCGGCAGCGGCGAGACGGAACATTGCCAGCACCATGCCGCCGGCGATTACCATCAAGCCGAGCGCCATATAGGGACTGACGGTTCCAATCAGCGCGATTGCGGCAACTGTGGCGATGCACGGCGGCAACACATTCCACACGAACATGTTTTCGACTGTAAACACCGCGTTCGACGTGGCGGTGATGCGGCTCGTCAACATGCCCGGCATCCGGTCCGAGAAATAGCTGGGCGCGTGCCCGGTCAGATGACGAAAAATGTCACGGCGCAAATCGCCGGTGACGCGGACAAAGGTGAAACTCGCGGTCCAGCTCGCGATCCGCCACAAGAAATTGTCGGCGGTGATCAGCGACATGAGGAAAATGAATGCCAGCCATACGCTGCCACCATGCGAGGGTCCGGCTGACAAACTGTCGACCAGCGACTTGACGCCGTACTGCGTGCCTACGGAGCAGGCAACCGCTGCGACGACGGCAGTCAGGATCACCAGATGCGACACGATACGACGCCGCAGATAGCGCAAGACAAAGGCAAATGGCCTGCGCGCGTATCCAGAAACATGATCCATTTGATTGCGACCCCGTCGTATTGATGCCAATTTTGTTACTGGTCGATTGAACATCGACCGCTTCGCCTCGGTTCCCGGGCGAAGCCATCACGACATGCGGATGCGGACGATCTGAGATGAGGTGATGGCAGCATCGAGACCACGTGCGGACGTGTCGAATATGTAACGTTCGGGGAAGGAACTTCGCAACTGCGGGAACGTTCCCTTGGCTGGCATTTGCCGGTGCCGTAATGCTGGGGGTTTCAAGATCATGGCTGCAGAGGAGATGGTGAGATGCGCATCGCGCAGGTAGCTCCGTTGACGGAGGCTGTTCCACCCAAGCTTTATGGCGGCACCGAGCGGGTGGTGCATTGGTTGACGGAGGAGTTGGTTGCCTTGGGACACGACGTGACGCTGTTCGCCAGCGGCGATTCGCAGACGTCGGCGAAGCTGGATGCACTCTGGCCCCGGGCGCTCCGGCTCGATGGTTCCGTGCGCGATCCCAATGCACTGCACATGGTGATGCTGGAGCGTGTGCGGCAGAAATGTGACGACGAGGAGTTCGACTTCCTCCACTTCCATCTCGACTACTATCCGTGGTCGCTGTTCTACCGGCAGCCGACGCCGTTCGTGACCACGCTGCATGGCCGGCTCGATCTTCCCGAGCACCAGCCGGTGTTCAATACGTTTTCGAAGGTCCCGGTCATCTCGATCTCGAACGCGCAGCGCCGGCCGGTGCCGCAGGCCAACTGGGTAAGGACCATTCACCACGGCCTGCCGGAAAACCTGTTGACGCCGAAGCCGGCGAAGCAGGAATATCTCGCCGTGCTTGGACGCATAGCGCCGGAAAAGGGCGTCGACCGCGCCATCAAGATCGCCACCCATTGCGGTATCCCGCTGAAGATCGCCGCCAAAGTCGATCGCGCCGATCAGGATTATTATGACGAGCTGATCCGCCCCATGATCGAGAATAATCCGCTGGTCGAATACATCGGCGAGATCAGCGATCACGAGAAGTCGGAATTTTTGAGCGGCGCGCTCGGGCTGCTGCTGCCGATCGACTGGCCGGAGCCATTCGGCCTGGTGATGATCGAAGCCATGGCCTGCGGAACGCCGGTCGTCGCGTTCAACCGCGGCTCGGTGCCGGAGATCATCGACGAGGGCCTGACCGGTTTCGTGGTCGAGGACGTCATCAGCGCGGCCGGTGTCGTCAAACGCCTCCCGCAGTTGAACCGCGCCGCGATCCGCAAACAGTTCGAAACGCGATTCACGGCGCGACGAATGGCGCTGGACTATCTCGCGGCCTACCGCAACCTGACCGAGGCAGAGGCGCCGCGGATCAAGCTGGTGAGCAGCGCGGAGTAGCCGACTAAAATCTCAGCTGTCGTCCCGGACAAGCGAGCGGAGCGAGCGCCGATCCGGGACCCATAACCACAGGGCGTTGTTTGGCGAAGATTCGTGGTTGCCACTTTCGCGCTACAACTTCTCCCTGGGGTTATGGGTCCCCGCTTTCGCGGGGACGACACTGAGTCTGTTGCGACTGTGACGCTACGTCACCACCGCCCGCTTCGGCTCGACAATCTCGAACATGCGCGGGAATTCGTCCATCAGGCCCATCAGTTCGGCAAGCCGCATCGGGTTGCCGGCAAGCTTGACCTTGCCGGCGGCCACGGCTTCCGGGAAGCTTGTCAGTTTCGCGATCACCTCATCAAGCGTTGAGCGGGCGAGCGTGAAGCTGGCATCCGCACTTTCCGCCCGCACGCCCTCGGTATAGGTGAGCGCGCAGTTTTCCAGGTTGAGCACAAAGGTCTCGCCGGTGTCCGAAAAACTCCAGTTCAGCACGATATGCCTGCCCTCGGCCTTGGGCCCGTTGAGGCGGATGCCGAGCACGTCCCACAGCTGCTCCGTACGCAGCGCCGCCAGCGTCTCGCGGGGCATCGGCGGACGGGGCGGCGCTTTCGGCATGCCCTGTCGCAACTCCTGCGCACCGAACAGATAGGCGTTGCGCCAGGTCGCGCTTTCGGCGGCGTAACCGAGCTGCTCCAGCGTGTCCGCAAACAGCGTGCGCGCCGCCGCGTTGTCCGGCTCGGCGAACACGAGATGGCCGAGCGCCTGCGCCACGAAGCGGAACTCGCTCTTGTCAAAATCCTTGCGCGCGCGTGCGAGGATTGCATCCGCACCGCCCATGTACTCGACATACTTCTTGCCGGACTCCGCAGGCGGCAGCGGATCGAGATTGACCGGATTGGCGTCGTACCAGCCGAGATATTTCTGGTAGATCGCCTTCACATTGTGCCGGATGTGACCGTAATAGCCGCGGCCGTGCCAGGCTCCTTCGAGACTCTTCGGCAATTGAATGGTCTCGGCGATCTCGGCCGCGTTAAGACCGTGGTTCATCAGGCGGATGGTCTGGTCATGCGCGAATTTGTAGAGGTCGCGCTGCTGCCGGATCATCGTGCCGATGCGCTCGCGCCCCCACACCGGCCAGTGATGCTGTCCGCACATCACCTCTGCCTTGCCGTCCCACAGCTGCAGTGCCTCATTGAGGTACTTTGACCAGGCCAGCGCATCGCGCACGTCGGCGCCGCGGAACGGCAGCAGATTGTGGAAATTGTGGGTGCAGTTCTCGGCGAGGTTCAACAGCTTGTAGCGCGGGATGAAGAAGTGCATCTCCGCCGGCGCTTCGCTGTTCGGCGCCATCTGGAATTCGAACGCGACGCCGTCGATCACGCGCTTGTCGCCGGTCGCCATGATCAAATCAGTCGGACGCAGCAGTGCGACCGAGCCTACCGCCATCGACTTGCCGAGGCCGCAATCGACCTGACCGCGCACTCCCTTGGCGAGGAACGGGCCGAACTGATATTGCGCCCGACGCAGCATCGCGGGACCCGCGATGATGTTCTCGGAGACGGCATGCTCCATGAACAGGTTCGGCGCGATGATCGGCACGCGGCCGGCGGCGAGCGCATCCTCCTCCAGCACGCCGCGCGCGCCGCCCCAATGGTCGGTGTGCGTATGGGTAAAGATCACGGCCGCGACCGGCCGCGTGCCGCGATGCCTGTAGTAGAGATCGAGTGCGGCGCGCGCGCCTTCGATCGAGGTCAGGGTGTCGACGACGATGACGCCGCTGTCGCCCTCGATCAGCGTCATGTTGGCGATGTCGAGCCCGCGCACCTGGTAGACGCCGGGCACGACCTCGAACAGGCCGTGATGCATGTTGAGGCGCGACTGGCGCCACAGGCTCGGATTGACCGTCGGCGGCGCCTCAACAGTGGACAGGAAGCCGTAGGGTTCGAGGCTCCAGACCGTCCGCCCTTGCGGACCTGTGATCTTCGCGTTCTCGATGGTGCCGAGGAAGCCGCGCGCGGCGTCGTCGAAGTCGCGCGTGTCGGAAAACGGCAGCGCGTTCAGCATTGCGTCATGCTGCGCGATGACGGACGGCGACGCTTCCTTCGGCGTCTCCGCCGTCCCGCGGCTGCTGGTCTCGGTCATTGCTCGTCCTCCCGGCTGATTGGCTGACGATGATCTAACCGCATCCGGCTGCGGATTGCCATCCGCACAGCGCCATCGGAGCGCGAGGTCTCAGCGCGCGCTCTCCAGTTCGTCCATCGCCCCTCGCGCAGCTACATTCCCAGCAGATTGGGCAGCCACAGCGACAGACCCGGCCAGTAGGTCACGACCACAAGGAACCCAAGCATCGTCAAAAGCCATGGCCACACCGCGACCGTGAGCTCGGTGATACCCATCTTGGCGATGCCGGAGGCGACATAGAGGTTGAGCCCGACAGGCGGATGGCACAACCCGACCTCCATGTTGACCGTCATCAGGATGCCGAAATGGATCGGATCGATGCCGAGCTTGATCGCGACCGGAAACAGGATCGGCGCCATGATCAAGATGATCGAGGACGGCTCCATCACGTTGCCCGCCAGCAGCAGCAGGAGATTGACGACGAGGAGGAAGCCTATCCAGCCGAGGCCCTGATCGATCATCCACTGCGCAAGTGCATGCGGAATGTTCTCGTAGGTCATCAGGAACGAGAACAGGACGGCGTTGGTGATGATGTAGAGCAACATCGCCGAAAGATTCGCCGATGACAGCAGCACCCGCGGCACGTCCCTCAGCTTGAGGTCCTTGTAGATGAACACCGCGACGACGAAGGCGTAGACCGCACTGACGGCGGCAGCTTCGGTCGGCGTGAACAGACCGCTGTAGATGCCGCCGATCACGATCACGATCAGCAGGATTCCCCAGATCGACTTGCGGAACGCGTCGAAGCGCTGCATGAAGGTCGCCTTCGGCATCCGCGGATAATCGTTGCGCCAGGCGCGATAGAAGGTCGTCGCGCCGAGCAGCGTGGCCAGCACAAGCCCCGGCACGATCCCGGCGATGAACAGCTTGCCGACGGAGCTGTTGGTGGAGACGGCAAAAAGCACCATCGGAATCGAGGGTGGGATGAGAATCCCGAGCGAGCCGGAGGTCGTAATCACGCCTGCGCCGAACCGCTTCGGGAATCCCTGGGCGATCATCGCGGGCAGGATCACCGAGCCAATCGCCACTACGGTCGCCGGCGACGAGCCGGAAATCGCGGCAAACAGCGCGCAGGCGACCACGCCCGAGAGCGCGAGACCGCCGTACCAATGGCCGACCAGCGCGGTTGCGAAGGCGATCATCCGGCGCGCCACACCGCCATGGGTCAGGAAGTTACCGGCGAGGATGAAGAACGGAATCGCCATGATCTCGAAGCTCTCGATGCCCGTGAACAGCTTCAGCGCCACCGATTCGGTTCGCACGTCGGTCAGCGTGAACATGAAGCTGAGCACGGTCAGACCAAGCGCGATCGAGATCGGCATGCCCGTGAGCATCAACGACAGCAGAAGGGCGAAAACCACGGCGACGCGCAGGCCATGCGGCAGCGTGATGACGTGAGCCGAATGGGCGAAGCACAGGGCGACGATCAGGACCGGCAACAACATCAGAACCCAGCCGAGCGGACTGCGTTCGTCGCGGGCGACCTGACTGCGCGTGACCGGCGCCGGGTGAACCGGGTCTGCCTCGACGCCCTCGACTCCGGCCATGTCGTGATGCGGCAGCTCGCCGGTGTGATAGAACGACCAGGCGACTTGCAGGAAGCGGAAGCACATCAGCCCGGAGCCGAGCGGGATGGTGAGATACACCAACCACATCGGCGCTTCGAGATCGTTCGATTGCTGGCCGGTCTGCCACATCTGGCCGACGAACGCGGCTCCGAAATAGCACACGATGGCAGTGAAAAGGGCGCCGCACATCAGGCCGAACGTGATGACGCGGCGGCGCGATCCACCGGGCAGGACATTGACCAGCACGTCGACGCCGACATGGATGCCGGTGCGCACGCCGTAGGCCGCGCCGAACTTCGCCATCCAGATGAACATGTAGATGCAGAGCTCTTGCGCCCAGGACAGGTCCAGCGCGGCAAGCCAGACGAATGCCGCTCGCGCGGGCACGGCGAGGAAGGTCAAACTGCGGGCTTCGGCCCATTTGGCAATATCGATCGACAGCCCCGCCCCGTAGCGATGCAGCACGGCAACGAAGATGAGCGATGTCGCGGCCGCAATGAGCGTCGCGATCAGCCATTCCTCGAGATGATCGAGCACACGATTCAGCACACGCAGCAACTTGGTCCCCCCAGGATCGGCTCGTCGTTCAAGAGCGAAACGGCCGGGAGCATGACCCCCGACCGTTCATGTTGTTGTTATAAGGGCGCGGCCGTCAGTTCATCTTGACGTCGAGTTCCTTGGCGAGGAGATCGAGCACCTCCTGCCCGACCCGGCCCTTTGCCCATTTATACGTCGGCTGCATCGCCTCCTGCCACGCCTTGCGATCGGCGTCGGTGAGATAATGCAGCGTGGTCTTGCCCAACTTCTTGATCTCGGCGAGCGCGTCCTCGTTCTCCTGGCGGGCGATCGAGTTGGTGTAGTCGGTCGCGTCGGTCATCGCCTTCTCGAGCTGGGTACGGATATCAGGCGGCAGGCCGGACCAGAATTTCGAGTTGACGATCACGGCATATTGCAGATGCGCGTGATAGGACACGGTGATGTCCTTCTGCACCTCGAAGAATTTCTGCGTGAGGTAGTTCGACGCCGTGTTCTCGCAGCCGTCGACCACGCCGGTCTGGAGCGCCTGGTAGACTTCCGAGAATGCCATGATCTGCGGGATCGTGCCGACCAGACGGAAATACTGGTCGGCGACCTTCGATCCGGAGATGCGGAACTTCAGTCCCTGGAAATCAGTCGGCTTCACCAGCGGACGGTTGGCCGAGACCATGTGGAAGCCGTTGTCCCAGTAAGCGAGCCCTGTGATGCCCTTGGCTTCGAGCTTTTGGAACAGCCACTTGCCGATCGTGCCCTTCATCGCGTTGGCGTAGGTGTCGCCGTCCTTGAACAACCAGGGCAAATCGAGCGCCTCGAACTCCTTAATGCCGAGCGGAGCGAATTTCGCGGTCGAGGGCGCGAGGATGTGCACGGAGCCGAGCTGAAGGGCTTCGATCTCCTCCTTGTCCTTGTAGAGCGTGGAGTTCGGGTAGACCTCGATCTTGACCTTGCCGTCGGTGTATTTCTCGGCGAGCTCCTTGAACTTGAGCGCGCCCTTGCCCTTCGGAGTATCGTTGGCGACGACGTGACTGAACTTGATGACGATCGGGCTCTGGGCCTCGGCGACAGCAGGGACCACAAGAATAGCGGCAGCGGCGACCGCAAGAAGCAGCTTGCGCATGAAGTAACCTCCCAACAACCTCTAAAACCGGGTTCTTTTTTGTTTTCCGGTTTCAGTAGTGGCAGCAATCCACCACCCGAACAACTAGACCTAAGCCCAATTTGCCGCAGCCAAGCTAACTTGACGGCCGTTGCATACGCAACCCGGCACCCGCTCCAATCCAGGGGAGCGAGCGCTTATGTCGCATTGCGAAGCGCAATCAGCCCTTGCGCTGGGCGACCATGAACAGGCGCCGGAACGGAAACAGCGTCTGTCCCATCGCATTCTTCGGATAGGCTTTCGCCACCCGCTCGCCATAGGCGGCCTCGAAGCCCGCTTTCTCGTCGCCCTGCAACACGTCGAGATAACGTGTCAGCCAGGTGCCCTTGGTCCACTCCTTCACGGGGTTCTCGCCTTCGAGCACCTGGAGATATTCGGTCTCCCAGATGTCGATGTTCTCGGACAAGGGCGCAAGAAGATCGTGATAGAAGGCCGGCCCTTCGACCGGAGGCGGGGTGACGAGATATTCGACCTTGGCGCGCCACGGCCCGTTGAGGGCGGTCTCCCCGATCAGCACATGCGAGGGCGCGGTAAAGTTGCGCGGCATCTGCACCGCGAGCATGCCGCCCGGCGTCACCTTCTCCATCACCGAGGGGAAGAGTGCCGCATGATTGGGCAGCCAGTGCAGTGCGGCATTGGAATAGATCAAGTCGTATTGCTTGGCAGGATGCCAGTGTCCGAGATCCTGATGTGACCACTCCACGTCCGGCGCGGCTTTCCGACCCGCGGCGACCATTTCGGCCGAGCCTTCGACGCCGGTCACGGTCGCGCCCGGCCAGCGCTGCTTGATCAGCTTGGTGACGTTGCCGGCACCGGCACCGAGATCGGCGATCTCGCGCGGGGCCAAATCGGGAATCCGCATCAACAGGTCGACCGCGGGCCGCAGCCGGTGGCCGGAGAACTTCAGATATTGCTGCGGATCCCAGACCATTGCTCACGCCTTTTCTTTTTCGTGTTTCCTTCACTGTCCCTCTTGGTTACCACTGCTCGTCCCGCTCAGGCAATTCATGCCCTGCGGGACAGGGCTGGAAACGAATCGCAACAAGCAAGAAGCAACCAAGAGAGCGTTGACCATGGATCTCGGGCTCAAATCGAAAACCGCTGTTGTCACCGGAGCGAGCATCGGCATCGGCCGCGCCATCGCCAAGGGACTTGCAGCCGAAGGCGTGCGCATCGTGGCGGTGGCGCGGCGGACCGACCTGCTCGCCCAGCTGGTGCAGGAGGTCGGCAGCGGCGCGATCATCCCGTTCGAACAGGACGTAATGGCAAAGGACGCAGCCGAGAAGATCGCGGCCTTTGCGTTGAAGGAGCTCGGTCATGCCGACATCCTCGTCAACAATGCCGGCGGCAGCCGACCGCTGCCGGTCGATGCGCCCGACAGCAAATGGGACGAAGCGATCGCGCTGAACTTCACCAGCTACCGCCGTATCGCGCATGCGCTGCTGCCGCAGATGGTCGCGCGCAAATGGGGCCGCATCATCAACATCACCGGCAAGTCCGAGCCGGAAGGGCTCAACGCCGCGTTCGCGGCCAAGGCCGCCGTGCACGCCTGGGCCAAGGGCCTGTCGCGCGAGATCGGCGAGCACGGCATCACCATCAACTGCATTCCGCCCGGCCGCATCATGAGCGAGCAGATCCGCCGCAACTATGCGCCGGAGTATCGCGAGCGGTTCGCGGAGGAAGAGATTCCGGTCGGCTATTGGGGTGAGCCGGAGGACCTCGCGGCGCTCGCGGTGTTTTTGGCCTCGCCGGTGGCGCGGTACATCACGGGCACGGTGATTCCGGTGGATGGCGGGTTGCGGCGGTATCAGTTCTGAAGCGGAATGGCTTTTTAGGTTGAATCGATTGGCCGCGGGCTCGTTCGACCTCTCCCGCTTGCGAGAGAGGCATAGGTCGCCTTCGGCGGCCGTCCTCGTAAGGACGCCGAGGCAAAGCTTCGGCTATGGCAAAGCGCCGGGCGAGGGTTCTCTCCACACAGGAGTTCTCGATTGCGGAGACACCCCCAGCCCTCCCCCGCAGGCGGGAGAGGGAGCGCACCTCAATCGTTGCAGCAATCAACCCTGCTCAACAATTGCCGCCGGATGGCATCTATTATTGCTGCGACCGCTGCGTTCAAAAAGAAGGTGTGACACCAATCTTCGCGATCGTTTGTGAAGCACGTAGAAACCTTCACGGCGGGTATAGACCGAGGCGGTGGGGAGCCATCGCGTCGAGTTTGCGGTCAGGTTGAAGCAGGATGACCAGCCGAAAAGTGACTGCCTCCGGCGGTACCGGCTTTTTGGACCGGCGCGTCGTTCAACACCTTTTGGACTACGGTTTCGAGGTCAGGGCTGCGTCACGGGGAGTCTCAGGTCTTCTGCAAGGTCATCGGGACTGGAGGTTGTTAGAGCCAATGTCGGCGACGATAGATGGTGATTAGCGCTGTGGCGGCGCTTTCGTTGTGAAATGTTGTCCGGAGCGCCAGGAACGACTCTGTAGCGGTCAGAGTTAAGTCGCCAAAACCCACTTGTGAGGGAGGAAGCCATGGCCCGCGCGACAGCCCATCCGAATCATCAATGCATCTCAAGCGAAGACATTCAGGGAACCGAGGTTTATGGGGCAGATGGAAAGAACATCGGTGAGGTTGACCACCTCATCATCGACAAGGTGTCAGGTCGCGTGGCTTATGCCGTCATGAGCTTTGGCGGATTTGTAGGGTTGGGCCACAGCCATTATCCCGTCCCGTGGGGCGCTCTGACATTCGATACGTCGCTTGGTGGTTTTCGAACGAGTATCACCGAGCAACAGCTGAAGGATGCGCCTGAGTTCAGTGATGACTCGTGGCAGGATAGAGACTGGGAAACGCGCACCCACCGGTATTACGGGACGCCCATGTACTGGGAGGCGCGCGGCCTGTAAGGCCAGGCAGCGCATCTGAAAATTCTCAATCTCAGTTGCCAGTTGAATCATTAAAGAACTGGTCGACCAGTCCCGGGTCAGTGTGAGGCGGTCGATGCTGTGGCGGGGCTGCTCGTATCATGAAAGCCTTGGCCCACATGAAAGCCTTGGCCCACACGAAAGCCTTGGCCCACACGAAAGCCTTGGCCCACACGAAAGCCTTGGCCCACACGAAAGCCTTGGCCCACACGAAAGCCTTGGCCCACACGAAAGCCTTGGCCCACACGAAAGCCTTGGCCCACACGAAAGCCTTGGCCCATCGAGCTTTTGACAACACAGAAAAGAGGACGCTGATGCGTCCTCTTTTGCGTGCTCGGCATATCATTTCTGCGCTCTCGCTTCGGCGAGTTCCTTTTCAAGCTGGCTGACCCTGTCCTGCAATGCCGACAAACGCGAGTTGAATAACCCCACATTGAAAAACGTCACGTTGTTTGCGGGAGCATCAAGAGTATTGCCGTAACCCAGCCATGACGAGTCGTAGACCTTCACGTTTGTGAAGCCCAGCTGCTGTAGTACGCCCGCCGTCTCCGACGCACGGGCGCCACTCTGGCAGTACACAATGGTTTCCCTGCTAGGCTCGAGCCCTGAATACAATTGTTTCAGATCCGCCGCCGCCTTGAGCGACATGCCGCCGCTATTGGTGGTCTGTTTGCGCGCGAGCTTGGCAGGGGTCTCGGGATCTATCCAGTTCAGTTCGTACGGGATGTTGATTGCGCCCGGAATGTGCCCACCGCGTATTGCGCGGATATCTTCGCCGATGAATTCCTGCGGAGTGCGCGCATCAAGGATCTGCACATTCGGATCGTTCAACCGCGCCACCACTTCTTTGGTCGTGACCGCTACAGCCGGATTGACTTCCAGCTTGAGCGCAACGGGCGGAAGCTGCGCGGTATCAAGACTGATCGCCCGGCCCGCGGCGGCCCAATCCTCGATGCCGTCATGATAGACGCGGACATTGCTGCCGCCGAAATACTGTAACGTATAAAGACCGAAATAGGGATTCCACGTGCCGCGGCTGCCGTAGACGATGATTTCGCGATGCAGATCCAGACCCGCCGCGCCGAGGATCTTCTCGATGCGGTCCGTCGCGATGAAATTCTCGGTATTTTCGTCGCGCAGGACTTTCGCCGCATCGCCAATGCTGATGGCGCCTGCAATGTGTCCTTTGGCGTAGGCAGTCGCAGGTCGCACGTCCCAAACAACCGCATTTCGCGCAATGGCCGCGGCGACATAGTCGCCATCGACAATAGTGGGAGACGCAGCCACGGCGGCTTGCATCCACAGGATCAAAAGCGGAATGAACATCAGGCGTTTCATGACGAACTCCTCCGTGCTTTTCCCTGCGGATGAGCGAGATGTCAGGCTCCCACAGTCTATCACCGGGTAGCTATTTTGTCGGTGAAATGTGGTCATGCGGCTGACATCGATATTAGGTGACTTGGCGGCGCGTCTTCGAACTCTTCGCATTTCCTCAGGCGCGGAAGCCGGTCAGCGCGGCTGGCATTTCAACATGCTTCATGGCCGCGGGGCCGGTCAGCCATGATGACTTGCTCTCCGAAGTGAACCCGCCGGGCCTTCAGCCTTCAGTTGCAAATTGCATTGTGCATTGATTCTGTTTCTCAGGTGCGCCAGGTCGCGTATAATCTGGTTGCCCTTGAAACGGGACAGCCGAAATCGCCGTCCGGGCAAACGAGCAGTACGCCATCGGCAGGCACGCTCTCTTAAGAGACCGACGCTTTTTTTCGGTCCGAACTACCATTCACATTCCATGAAATGCGAGCGCCGCTTCTGCGGCGGCTCGTTGCTGTAGCTTCAGGAGAAAAGCGATGAACAAGATCGATCGAAGGGCAGCATTGGGAATCGGGTTGGCAGCGGCATCGGCGGCCATGGTGAAGCCCACCGCCGCTCAGACGGCGGGCTACAAGGATACGACGCCCTGGCCAGGTGTCGTGATACGTGAATATGATGGCGGGACACCATCGATCATCCCCGGGTTCAAGACCGTTTCAATGCGCGATATCATCATGCAGCCGGGATCGAAGACGATGGGACCCCCGATGATGAATGCGATGGTTTGCCATATCACCGAAGGGGAGCTTCGGGTCGATCAGGAGGGAAAAACCTTTACGGCGAAGAAGAACTATGTCTGGACCTGCGACAAGGACACAAAAGAGCAGTCGTACAATGACGGAAATGTGGTCGCGATCATGAGGATTACGGACCTGAAGGCGTAAGGCTCGTTTCTTCGTAAGAGACCGATTGCAGGCCGCGGATGGCGTCCTTGACGAGGCGCCGGCCGCGCGGCAGCCTGCACGTCGGCGTCGGTCGTTGGCAACGCTCCGGCTCCAATGTCGACGTGCGAAGGCAAATAACGTTTGGCAAGAGGATGAGCAGTCGAACGCCTGACAGAGAAAGTCAATATCTGACTTCAGCCACAGAAATCGGTGTTGAACTTCGGGCTCTCCTATTGCCGCGTGGACAGGCCGAATGTCCGCCTTGGGCACAGAAGCTGAAGTCGCCCCAAAATACTCAACGTTGATAGAGTTCGTTGAGACATCCATAGGGAGCTTGAGCTAGACAAAACGGCTGAGGAGCCCCGCTGGAAAGTACGCTCATGTTGAGTGCTGACCTTATCTTTTGGCCCATAGTTGGCCTCTTAGCCGCCTGCAACCTCTACTTTGGCCCGCGCATCAGCAGCGATCAGATCGCTATGCAATGGGGATTGGATGGCAGGCCGACATGGTATGCATCGAAGGCCGTTGGGCTTTGGGGCATGGTTGCGTTCGCGCTCGCAGTTCGATCTCTGATCTGGGTGCTGTCAACGTATGCTCCTTCTAAAGTACATGGCGCCGAGATCGGCCTGGTGCTCTTCTCCGTCATTGTTGGGACGTCACACGTTCTAATTATCAGGAAGGCCGTACAAGCAAGTTGAGCTGCCTATGAGACCGTGCTCGCTAGGTAGCGCCAAGGGATATCGATCCATGATCGCGGTTACTGTCCTTTGGGGACTGCTTGCCCTCATCGGGGTATGGGGAGCCTTTCATTTTGCAATTCGAGATCCACGCTCGACATCCTGGGCAAAGATTGGGCTCGCAGTTTTGCTGCTGATCGTAACGGGTACAGCGCCTCTCTGGCTTCGAGGTGATGTTGTCGCCAGGTCGCTCTACGAGTCGGCTTCGGGACAACAACAGACATGCATTGGAGATGTGGTCTAGCCTTGCCGACCGGCATCCAGAATATCGAGCACCGGGCAGTCGGGGGTCGCGCCCTCCGAGCATTGAGCGACCGTTTCCGCCAAGATAGTTTCGAGCTTAACGAGGTCGGCGAGCTTGCTACGAACGCTCGCCAGATGGGCGCTCGCTATCTTATGCACATCGGCGCACGAGGCACGTTCCGGCCCTCCCAAGGCCAGCAAGGCTCGAATTTCCTCAAGCGTGAACCCGAGGTCACGGGAACGCCGGATGAAAGCCAGTGTCCGTTTTTCGGCTGGCCCATAGACCCGCCGCCCGCTTGCCGTGCGCGGTGGCGGCGGCAGCATTTTGATGCGCTCGTAGTAGCGGATGGTCTCGATGTTCACGCCGCTATGCTTGGATAGCTCACCGATTGAGATATTTTCCGCTCCCGAAGACGTGATGGTGCGCATGAATGAAATAGTCCTTGATCCTGTAGTCGCTACAGGATGCATGGTTTAGCCCATGGCAATCAATCAACTTGATCACATTGACGACAGCCGGCAGCGACAAGGTCTGATGGCGGCGGGTGGCCTGCTTGGGGCGCTTGCGGCCTCGTCTTGTTGCATCTTGCCCCTCGTCCTGTTCATCCTCGGGGTCAGTGGGGCATGGATTGGGAACTTCACGCAGCTTGCGGCCTTCCAGCCGTACTTCATCACCGCGACGCTTGGGTTCCTCGGTTACGGCTATTGGCTGGTTTACCGTTCCTCAATGCGAGCCTGCACCGACGGTGAGGCGTGCGCGCGCCCGCTGTCGAGCCGCATTGTCAATACAAGCCTCATCCTCGCAACGATCCTCGTCGTCGCCGCACTCGGCCTCGACTTCATCGCGCCGTTCTTTCTCAACTCGTGACCGGAGAATTCCTCATGAACAAGCAGCTTCTGTCCGTCGCGGCTCTTGCCGTCGGCATCATCGCTTCGTCATCGGTGATGGCAGCAGAGAAAACCCTCACGCTGGCCGTAAAAAACATGGATTGCGCAGCCTGCCCCTCCATCGTCAAGGGCAGCCTGGAAGCCGTCCCCGGTGTCGCCAAGGTTGCAGTGTCCTTCAAGGACAAGTCGGCAACAGTCACCTATGACGACGCCAAAGCCGATGTGAACCAACTGACATCGGCGACCATCAAGGCAGGCTATCCGTCTGCGCCCAAGAGCTGATCCGATGCTTCTTCAATCGAACATCACCTGTCCGCACTGCGCCGTTGCGAAAGCGGAGACAATGCCGACCGACGCCTGTCAGTTTTTCTATGTGTGCTCAGGCTGTGGCGTAAAGCTAAAGCCCAAGGCGGGCGATTGCTGTGTGTTCTGCTCCTACGGCTCGGCGCCGTGCCCGCCAATTCAGGCAGTGCGCTCCGGCGAACCGGGTGCTGCCTCCTGTTGCTCGTGATCCCACGGCCAGAAGCGGGCATCGCGCATTCATGAGCACGCACCCTGGGCTTTTCCCGGATTGGTGCCACGATAGCATCGTGCCGGTGTTTTGCCCGACGTGTCAACGTCGCCGCGACAGCGAATGTCGTCCCGGCGCGGCTCAAACCTAAACGCCTTGGCTGTGACAAGGCTGGCAATGAATTGGCATCGTCGCATGTGTTTAAGGACACGTCATCAGACGCCTGCAGCCTAGCACTTTGCGGTGGAGTGGCCAGCGAGAAATGGCACCGACCCACTTGCTGCGTTGGCCGCGAAGTCCGAAATGGGTCAGAAGGGAAGTGCCGTCGCTCAGCATCGCTGTTCGATGATCTTGGTGATTTCCTCTGGCCCTGAGAAAATGACGCCGGCCCGGTCGCCCATCATTCCGGCCGGCACGAGTGCAGGCGCTTCTCTCTCGGGACCGTCCTTACTGGAATCGGTCCTGAAGCGAAGATTACGTTCCCAGAACGCGCGCGTCTTTCCGTCCGCTGTCGTCACGCGATAGGTATCATGACAGTAGGTGATGGTCTTGACCTGTTGCGCTGGCTCCAGGCTCTTCAGGTTCTGATCGCGACCACCGCCCATCATTCCGCCCATGCCTCCCATTTGCCCTTGGGTGTATAACTCCGACGCGGCTCCCGGTTTGGTTGCTTCTTTCAGGAAAGCAAGAAGGTCGGCCCGGTCCTGCGGTTTCTTGATGCCGTTGAACGGCATCTCATTGGCCGGCACCATGCCGTCGGGATCGCTCAGCCAGCCGTCGAGCGAACGATCGTCCCAGATGATGCCAGATGATTTGAGCGCATCGGAATAGCGCTCGAAGCTCGGTAGCGATCCGGCCCTGCGCCCCCAGAGACCAGCAAGGCTCGGCCCCGTCATGTTTCGGTCAGCTTCGAGCGAATGGCACGGCGCGCACATGCGAAAATCCCGCTGGCCTCGTGATGCGTCGCCGTGCTGAGCAAACGACGGCGATGACACAGCGATCGTCGAAAGCCAAATGACAACGAGCTTGTTCATTGCCGATCAACCCTACTGCCAGTGCGGAGGTATTTTATCAACGCCGCTGCCGCGAGAATCAAGACGATCACGACAAGCAACCAGATGAATCCCATGCCCCACATCATTCCAGGCATCATATTGTCCATCATCGGCTCACCCCGTCATCTCGCGGAGCAACCGCCTCTTGAGGCTGCCTGCAGCTCACTCGTTTCATGCACATGAGCATCAGGAAGGTACACGGGAGAGACGCCATGATGCGAAATATCTCGGCGCCTGTCAGCCAATTCCAGTTCCAGGCGACACTCAGGGAAACCGCCGTTGTAAAGACAAGATACAGCGCCATCCGATAGCGAGCGAGATAACTGCCCCAAGTGGTGATCAGTGAGGTCCCGCCCATAGGTGTGTCGTTGTCCTGACTTAAGGTCATTGGAACGCCTCTTGCTGCGATGAAAGGAAATGGGGTGCGGGAAGTAGAAGATCAACCGCAACCCCTTTGCTTCAGATCGCGCCAAACTTCGGCCGGCGACCTTCGTACGGATATAGCGGCCGTGGGTATCAACGACCCTTCGGACCTCCTTGGTAGCGAAACTCCGATCCGCGGCCGGCGGTCGCAGGCGCCACACGTGGTGCTGTTCGATCGTAGGCAAACGCGGAATACGGATCGGTTTGCGAGACAGCCCTGATCGGCGCGCTCTGCCTGGCGTCGTTCGGCCAATAGCTTTTGTCGGTAATGGTCGAGCCCGCCTGTGCCGCCGCAGAGATCGCCACGAGCGGCAGCAAGAGGGAGATCGTGAGAAGGTGTTTGGTCGACATGTTCCGGCTCCATGATTATGGACGCGCCACAATGTGCGTCTCTAACCATGAGTTCGGAGCGAAGTCTCAGCCGGTTACAGGCTCACGCCGACGTGACATTGCGTCATTCACCAGTGCAATAGCCGCGGCCCCAATGCTGCGCCCGCGAGGGTGCAAAGCACAATCGTTCCGCCGTACCAGACTGCGATAAACGGGAGCGAATCATCTGTGCAATGTAGGGCATAGGCCAGCGCGCTCACGCCTCCCGCGACAAGGCCAGCGCAGGCACCCGCACGTGCGAGGTTCGTTGGCGCCGCCCTGCGTACGGCCCAAATTGAAATGGCAAAGGGAACGATTGCAATGATCGGAATAGAGAGAAGGCATTCCAACCATTCATCGCCGACGATCATGCTCTCCCAATGCGACTGCGGTACGGATCCAAGGCTGACAGCGGCTAGAACCCCAACGACGAGAAAAGGCACAGCGACAAGCAAGGGGTAGGAGACTTTCCGCTCCCCGCCCGGCCGTGCCAGCCTCGTTAGGTAGAGCAGCGCGAGGCCGACTATCCCAATTGCGAAACCGAGCTTTATTGCGAGAAACATCAGTGCGCGGGCTGTCACAAGGTCGGCGCGGACGCCCAAGCCGATGACGGCGATGCCGAGGGCCACGATCGATCCTGCAGCAATTGCCACGTAAAGTGTGCGAACGACCGCTTTGCGATCGACGGGTTCAAGATTCGCACTCAGGAGCGCAACGAGATCATTGGTCTTCATGTTCGCGTTTCCCCGGCAATAAACGCGGCCAGTGCCTTGAGCCCGCGGTGAATACTTGTTTTCACTCCGGACTCGGATTGGCCGCATCGTCTCGCAGCTTCGGCGACACTCAGCCCGTCGAGTTTCACCGCTTCAATCGCGCATTGCATGCCTTCGGGCAGCCGCTGCATGAGCCGCCGGATATCATACGAGCTTTCGGCATCGGCGTTGTCGTCATGTGCCATGATCTCATCCGCTCCGCCGATAGGCACCTCGGCGAGCGATGCGCGATTCCGACGCAGAAAATCGATCAATTTGTAACGTGCGATGGCGTACACCCAAGGCGTGAGTGGCTCCCGCGGATCATAGGTATGCCGCTTGAGGTGGATCGCCAATATGACTTCCTGGACCAAATCTTCGGCCTCCACCGTCCCTCTGCCGAGTGTGAAGAACTTGGCTTTGTAATAGGCACGCAGGCGACGGCTCAACCGATCGAGCAGCGAGCGGTGCGATGCCGCATCGCCGTTCAGGCTCGCAATCATGAGGGCCTTGAGCTCGACTTCGAGTGTCGTCATGCCTGCTATCTCGTTAGTTCGCTAGTCTGGCGGATTTGGTTACAGATCTCTGCCGACTAGTCCGAACTTCCCCTTGAGTAGCGACGTAAGCATTTGAGCTGGCGTGTAATTCCAGCGGGCGTGACGGCGCGTCTGCCTACATTATGGGGCGATAGGAATGCCGAGCCGATTGAAGACGTCTTGTTGTAGTGGGGTTGGACTTGTGAGCATAGCGGCCGGGGCGTCCTGACCGATGCGAACGATGTTGCGTGTGAGCGTGGCGAGATCCTGCAACAGCGTTCGAAAGCTGTGCACGGGCCGGCCATCGTGGGTGTGCTTGCGATTAGCCTTGGTTCTGGCCGCGGCCGAGACTCTGGCCTTGGCGACGGGCGAGACGCGCGCGGCGTCGGCGGCCTCGCGGTCGTGATCGTCGAACAGGATCGGGGCCAGCGCGCGGCGCATGTGCCAGACGATGTAATAAGCGAGCATGCAGAGGAAGACGTGGGCGCGCACGCGGCCAGCGAGGCGATGGTGGATCGGGCGCACCTCCAGTTCGACGGTCTTGATGGTGCGGAAGGCGCGTTCGACCTGGGCCAGGCTCTTGTAGGCACGCACCGTGGCGGCGGTGTCGAGGTTCTCGGCCGGCACGTTGGTCCGTAGCACATAGAAGCCGTCGAGCGACGCTTCGTTGGCGATGGCATCCTCGATCCGACTGAAGTCGAACGAAGTGTCGGTGATGGCGAGGTGGAAGTGCTTGGCCATCTTACGCTTGCCCAGCACGGCGCCGACCTTCAGACCGATCTCATCCTCGCCGCGCAAGGGGTTGCGCTGACGCTGCACGGCGGCCTTGACGCGGGCGAGATCCTTCTCGGTCGCCGCCAGCAACTCGCCGCGCTTGCGCCGACGCTCGTCGGCCAGATCCGGGTTGCGGCACACGATCAGGCGCTCGCCGGGGAAGTCGGGGGACGTGATCTCGGCCATATCGCGATCGTCGAACAGCGACAATTGCAGCGGGCCGCCGTCCTCGGCGAGCTTGCGGATCGCCGGCGCCCGCAGAGCGGTGATCCAATCGAGCCCGGCCGGCATCAGATCGGCTTCGATACGGGCGCTGGTGATCATGCCGCGATCGCCGACCAGTACCACACGCGACAGCTTGAAGCGGGCCTTCAGTTTGTCGACTTGCGCGGCCAGCGTGCTCGGGTCGGCGGTGTTACCTTCGAACACCTCCACCGCCACCGGGCAGCCGTCGGCGGCGCACAGCAAGCCGAACACGATCTGCAGCTTGTCGGAACGACCGTCGCGGCTGTAACCATGCCGCGCCAATTCGCAATGTCGCCCCTCCAGATAGCTGGAGGTGAGATCGTAGAGCACCAGCGAGCCGTCATGCAGATGGCGCTTGGCGAGCGTCGCCTCGATCCCCGGTTGGGCCGTGCCGAGCAGGTCGAGCGCTTCGTAAAGCTCGTCCTCGTCGACGGCGCTGAGATCGAGCAGTTCGCCCAGCGAATGCGCCGCCGTCGCCTCGCTGAGCTGGCGCGCCGTGGCCAGCTTGGCGGCCGGTTCGATCACCCGTGCCACGATCAAGGCCAAAGCCAGCCTGGCCAACCGTCTGGGCTTGTCCGGGACAAGGCGATGCAGTCCGAGCTGGCGCGCCATGCCGAGCACCGCGGCCACGTGGCCGTGCGGCAGCGAGCGCTCGATCCGCAGTTGCTCGGCCGGCGAGACCAGCTCCTCGCCTTTCAGGACGCGGCGCAGCGCATCGATCTTCTCATCCGGCCAATGCGACAGGTTGGCCAGCGTGCGCGACTTGATCTTGTCGCCCTCGCGATAGCTCTCGCGCAACAGGATCGCGGGCGGTGAGTTGCGGTTGGGAATGCGGGCGACGAACATGCCGGAATCGAATCACGGAAACCTGCCATTCGCAAGCCAAAAATCATCATTTACATGCCTACAAAATCAGCCCGATCCAAACTTCTCAAATCCTCTCAACGCTCTAACAAAAATCCCGAGGGGAAGTTCGGACTAGTGGTTCATCACAGTGATTTTGACGTTTTGATACCGAGCCATTCGAGGATCGGCAAGCTTTCCGGCGGCACGAGGATTTCGATGCTTCTGGGGACGCCAGGTTGACGGCGAATGAAACCGTTTCGTTCGAGGGTGACGATCATCTGGTGGACCGAAGGCGGGCTGACGCGGAAATGGCGCTGCATGTCGGTTTCGGCGGGTGGGCGTCCGAACATGTGCGCGTAGGTGTAGATAAAGGCCAGGTAGTGTCCCTGCTTCTCCGTGAAGTGCGTGCCTGATTTTTGACTCATCGCTGGATTCGTCCCGGCCTCCGACAAGGAGGCGAAGCATGAATGTACGTTATCGGGTCGAATTGAGCCAAATCGAGCGGGACGAACTGACGGCGATGCTGGGCGGCGGGAAGCATGCTGCCCGCAAGCTCAAGCGGGCGCAGATTTTGCTGGCGGCCGATGCCGGCAGTTGCGACGCGGAGATTGCCCGGTCTGTCCGGGTCAGCCTGTCCAGCATCGGCCGGACCAAGCGCCGCTTCGTGGAAGGCAATCTGGAGCGGGCCTTGAGCGAGGAACCGCGTCCGGGCGCAGAGCGCAAATTGACCGGCAAGGAGGAGGCCCTGCTGGTGGCGACGGCGTGCGCCAAGCCGCCCGCCGGCCGCAAACGTTGGACGCTGACGCTGCTGGCGGACACGATGGTCAAGCTCACCGATCATGACAGCCTGTCGGGCGAGACCGTGCGTCGCCGGCTGGCCGAGAACGACCTCAAGCCATGGCGCAGGGACATGTGGTGCATCCCCTATGTCGACGGCGAATACGTCGCCCGCATGGAGGACGTGCTCGACCTCTACGCCGAGGCGCCGGATCCCGTCCGGCCGCTGGTCTGCTTCGACGAGACCCCCGTCCAGCTCATCGGCGAGGTCCGTCAGCCGATTCCAGCCGAGCCGGGACAGCGCGAGCGTTACGATTACGAGTACCGCCGCAACGGCACCGTCAATCTCTTCGTTACCTTCGACCCGCATCGTGGCTGGCGCAACGTCAAGGTCACCGAGCACCGCGCCGCCGTGGACTACGCCTACTGCATGCGCGAACTCGTCGACGTCCATTATCCCGACGCCGACTGCATCCGCCTCGTGCAGGACAATCTGTCGATCCATACCGCCGGCGCGTTGTATCAAGCATTTGCGCCTGCTGAGGCCCGTCGCATCCTGCGCCGCCTCGAATTCCACTTCACCCCGAAACACGCCAGTTGGCTCAATATGGTCGAGTGCGAGATCAGCGTGCTCCAGCGCCAGTGCCTCGGCCGCCGCATCGACGACCCCAAAAGGCTCCGAAACGAGATCGCAGCATGGCAAAAGCGGCGGAATAAAACCCGAGCCCGCATCAAATGGATGTTCACAACCGACAAGGCCCGCGCCAAACTCGGCCGCGCCTATCCAGCCACCGCCAAAGAGTCAAAATCACTGTGATGAGCCACTAGCCGAAAAACTTTGAGGCTGCGAGGTTTCGTTCGCTTCGCTTTTTTGATTGAGGAGCTTATTCTCTCCACAGGCGCTTTGCGAGCGAACCTCAAACCGGGATGAAGGCGCATCAAAGGCAGCCCTGATCGGCACTCACCGGGTAAACTCTCGACCGGAATGTCCGAAATGGGTCAGAAGGCGAAATACCGGAGCTGCCCGCATATAACTGCTTCACCACAAAAAGCGGACATCGCGCATTCAGGAGAGCACACCCCCTGGTCTTTTGCCGACCGGTGCCACGATCGCATCTTGCTGGTGTTTTGCCCGACGCGTCAACGTGATCGCGGCAGGGAATGCCCTCGCGGCGCGTCTCGAAAACTCCTTGTCGATCAAGGGGTGTTCTACTGTGCATGGGGTTGTTTTTCGATTTTTTGTTTTGGTCGTCGTGACCGGGCGAAGGCGAAGAAGCGGCTCGCCTCCTGCTTCCATCCGATCCTCGCGCATACACAGCATGCAAGCTTGCGCCTGTGGCAAACCGCCTGGTCGTAGTACATGCCTGTAGGCCCTGTACACACGCCGCCGGAGAAAAGCGCAGGCAATGACAATCACGTTACCTGCCGCTGCGCGCGAGCCCGATCACGCCGTTGCCGATGGCCTGCCCGCCGAGCGCCGCCGTTGGGCGATCGCCGCGATCTTCACCGCGCTGGCGATGGCCTCGCTCGACACCGCGATCGCCAACATCGCGCTGCCTGCGATTGCCGCCGATCTGCATGTCAGCCCGGAGCAGTCGGTCTGGGTGGTCAATGTCTACCAGATCGCACTGGTCGCGACGCTGCTGCCGCTTGGCGCGCTCGGCGAGATCGTCGGCCACCAGCGCATCTATCTCGGCGGGCTCATCCTGTTCACCGTCGCCTCGCTGCTCTGCGCGGTCGCGTGGTCGCTGGAGAGCCTGCTCGTCGCGCGGACGCTGCAGGGCCTCGGCGCAAGCGGCATCATGAGCGTCAACACCGCGCTGGTGCGCTTCGTCTATCCCGGCCGGATGCAGGGGCGCGGCTTCGGCCACAACGCGCTCGTGGTCGCGACCGCCTTCACCTTCGGGCCGTCGATCGCTTCCGCCATCCTCGCATTCGGACCGTGGCCGTGGCTGTTTGCCGTCAACATCCCGTTCGGCCTGGTCGCGATCGGCATCGGCTTTGTCATGCTGCCGAAGACGCCGCGGGCGGATCACGGTTTTGACTTTCTCGGCGCCCTCCTCGCCTCCGCCTGCCTCGGCCTGTTCATCACAGGCATCGGCAGCGCGGCGCATAATCTGTCGCCGACTGTCGTGGCCATCGAACTGGTCACGGCCCTCGTGCTCGGCTTCGTCCTGATGCGCCGTCACGCCGACCATCCCGCGCCGATGCTGCCGATCGACCTGTTCAGCCGGCCGATGTTCGCGCTGTCCGCGGCGACCGCGGTGTGCTCCTTCGCCGTGCAAGGCCTCGCCTTCGTATCGCTGCCCTTCTATTTCGAGGACGTGCTCGGACGCTCTCAGGTCGAGACCGGCTTCTTCATGACGCCGTGGCCGCTGGTGGTCGGCATCATGGCGCCGATCGCCGGCCGCCTGTCCGACCGCCATGCGGTCGGCCTTTTGGGCGGCATCGGGCTCGTGCTGCTCGGCCTCGGCATGGCGCTGTTGGCCTTGCTTCCGAGCAACCCCAGCATTCCCGACATCATCTGGCGGATGGCGATCTGCGGCATGGGCTTCGGCTTCTTCCAGGCGCCGAACATGAAGGCGGTGATGTCAAGCGCGCCGCCGCACCGCAGCGGCAGCGCCTCGGGCATCGTTGCGACCGCGCGTCTGACGGGACAGACAACCGGCGCAGCACTCGCGGCGCTCTGCTTTGCTCTTGCGGGCCACAGCGGTGCAACACTCGCGCTGGCGCTCGGCGCGGGCTTTGCCGCGCTCGGCAGTGTCATGAGCTTCCTGCGGCTGGCGGTGAAGTAGGCCCGTCAGGTCAAGCCAGGTGTCGAGCCGCCGTCGCGTCAGCAGTCACCGCCGGAATGACCGTCTCGTCGTCCAGCGCAGCCAGCCGCGTATCGATGGCTTCGATGACCTTGCGCGAGAACGGCCCGAGATGCGCGTAGGCAGCGATCATCTGCACGGCGATCCGCGCCGATGACGTGTCGCGCTTGGCGCAATTCATGAAGGTCTGCCAGAGCGGTCCGCGCGCCTCGGGAATGGCGGTGACGACGCGGTGCACTGTCTCCATCGCGCCGACCCTGGCGCGGATGTCGCCCTCGGCCAGCTCGGGGCGCTGCCTTGAACGGTCGAGCAGGGTCATCAGGCGGTCGACGCGCCTCGCATAGGCCCCCGGGCTGTAGACGTGCTCCAGCACCTTTTTGTAGTCCGTCAGGATGTCGCGCAACGGGCGGACCGGATCGAAGTTGATCCCGCTCGTGCACTGATCGGCGCCGATGGTCGGCGCCAGATCGTGGCCCGGATGCAGTCGGCCTTCGCGCTCCAGGCGGCGCGTGAGCTGCGTGTTCGGCAAGGCATAGAGCAGGCCGACCATGCTTACGGGAATCGCGGCTTCCTCGATGAAGTCGATCATGGCCTCCGCCATCGAGACCTTCTCATTGTCGAAGCCGACGATGAAGCCCGCGGTCACGAGCATGCCGGCGGCGTAGATCTTGTGGATGCTTTCGGCGATGTTGCGCCGCGTGTTCTGCTTCTTCCGCATCGCGACCAGCGTCGCCGGATCCGGACTTTCGATGCCGACGAAAATGCCGAAGAAATTGGCCGCCCCCATCATCTCCAACAGCTCGGGATCGTCGGCCAGATTGACCGAGGCCTCGGTCGAGAATTCGAAGGGAAAGCCGTGGGTGCGCTGCCACTCCGCGAGCTGGGGCAGGAACAGCCTGAGCGACTTCTTGTTGCCGATAAAGTTGTCATCGACGAAGTCGAGATGACCGCGGTAACCCATCTGGTAGAGCCTATCGAGCTCGACCAGCATTTGCGCGTTGGTCTTGGTCCGTGGCACCCGTCCGTAGAGCTCGATGATGTCGCAGAACTCGCAGGTGAACGGGCAGCCGCGCGAATACTGCACACCGAGATAGAGATAGTCCTCGAATTTCAGAAGGTCGAAACGCGGCACCGGCGTTTTGGTGACGTCGGCCTGGAATTTCGGCGCGGTGAAGACGCCGGAGCGGGCGCCGCCGTCCCAGGCCGCGATGAATTCATCGATGACGCTTTCGGCCTCGCCGAGCACCCGGAAGTCGGCCGTTTCGTAAATGTGCGGGCTCGACGTGGGATCGGGGCCGCCGACAACCACCGGCTTGCCCGCAGCGCGGCACAATTCGATCAGACGCAACGTGTCGGCCTGTTGCGGCAGCATTCCGCCGGTGAAGACGACGTCGGCCCAGGCGAGATCCTCGTCCCCAAGCGGCGCCGTATTGCAGTCGATCAGGCGCACCGTCCAGCTCTCGGGCAGCATCGCGGCAACGGTGATCAGGCCGAGGGGGGCAGCAGGGCGCTTCACGCCCATCAGTTTGCAGGATTCGCCAAAACTCCAGAAGGACTCCGCGGTGAAGAGCGGATAGAGCATCAGGACGTTGCAAGGCTGCGGTACGTTCATGGAACCCCTTTTGGCTTGGTCCAGTGTAGCAGAGCGTTCTCGTCTTGCACCCCAGCAAAAGGGACAAACTGTCGCTCAATGTTCCAGGGCTGTCTGCGCGCGGAAGCCGATAGATGTCGCCCCAAGCTGTGTCGCGGGCGTCCAGGGAGGGGAATCTTTGAGAGCCACCCCGCGGACTGTTGATTTGAACAGTTCCAATTTGCCGGACACATTGCGCCCCTGAGTCCAATCGGTGGATTGGGCCAATCAGGGGACTTGCGATGGCAAATCTAACAATCAACGGAAAAACCCTCACGCTCGAGGTCGAGCCGGATACCCCGCTGCTGTGGGCGATTCGCGAGAATGCCGGCCTGACCGGCACCAAATATGGCTGCGGCATCGCACAATGCGGCGCCTGCACCGTTCACATGGACGGTGTCGCCACCCGCTCCTGCGGGATCTCTGTCGCCGAGGCCGAAGGCAAGAAGATCACCACGATCGAGGGGCTCGCATCCCGCGACTCGCTGCACAAGGTGCAGGAGGCCTGGATCGCCCAGGACGTTCCGCAATGCGGCTATTGCCAGAGCGGCATGATCATGGCGGTGGCGGCGCTCCTGAACGAGAACCCGAAGCCGACCGACGCCGATATCGACGAGGCCATCACCAATATCTGCCGCTGCGGCACCTTCCAGCAGGTGCGCGAGGCGATCCACACGATCGCAAGCGCGTAAGGAGCCGCCACATGAACAAGCATGTTTCGCCCCGAATGAATCGCCGTGCCTTCGTCATCGGCACCGCCGCGCTAGGCGCCGGTCTCGCAATCGGCCTCGATATCCCCTTCGGCGGCCCCGCCGTGGTGCGCGCAGCCGACGGTTCGCCTGAGATCACTGCCTGGGTCGTGGTCCGGCCCGACGACACTGTCGTGATCCGCATCGCCCGCTCGGAGATGGGCCAGGGCTCGCTGACCGGCCTCGCCCAGCTCGTCGCCGAGGAGCTCGAATGCGACTGGACCAAGGTCACGACCGAATATCCGACACCCGGCCAGAGCGTCGCCCGCAAGCGCGTTTGGGGCGATTTCTCGACCGGCGGCAGCCGCGGCATCCGCTCCTCGCACGACTATGTCCGCAAGGGCGGTGCCACCGCGCGCATAATGCTGATCGAGGCCGCGGCCAATGAATGGAAGGTGCCGGCGTCCGAATGCACGGCCGCCAACAGCGTCATCACCCATACCCCGTCGGGCAAGACCACGACCTACGGCAAGGTCTCCGAAGCCGCGGCCAAGCTGACGCCACCGGCGGACGTCAAGCTGAAGGACCCGAAGGACTGGAAGCTGGTCGGCAAGGGCGTGAAGCGGCTGGACACACCGGACAAGGTCACCGGCACAACCGTGTACGGCATCGACGTCAAGCTGCCCGGCATGCTCAACGCCGCGATCAAGGACTGCCCGGTCTTCGGTGGCAAGGTGAAGAGCTTTGACGAAGCCAAGATCGCCGGCATGAAAGGCGTCAAGAAGGTCGTCAAAGTCGGCGATACCGCGGTCGCGGTCGTTGCCGACACCTGGTGGCACGCCAAGACCGCGCTGGAAGCGCTGCCGATCGTCTGGGACGAGGGCGACAACGCCAAAGTCTCAAGCGAGTCGATTGCAAAGTGGCTGACTGAGGGCCTCGACAACGAGCAACCGGCCTATGTCGGCAACCGAAACGGCGACGCGAAGGCGGCAATTGCCGGCGCCGCAAAGAAGATCGAGGCCGTCTACAACTATCCGTACCAGAACCACGCCACGATGGAGCCGATGAACGCCACCGCGCTCTACACGGCGGACAAATGCGAGGTCTGGTGCGGTACGCAGAATGGCGAGGCTGCCTTCGCGGCGGTGCTGGAGGCCTCTGGCCTGCCGGCGGAGAAGTGCGACGTGCACAAGGTGATGCCCGGCGGCGGCTTCGGCCGGCGCGGCATGACGGACTATGTCCGCCAGGCGGTCGCGATCGCCAAGCAGATGCCCGGCACGCCGATCAAGCTGTTGTGGTCACGCGAAGAGGACATGGCGCACGGCCGGTATCACCCGATCACCCAGTGCAAGATGACCGGCGCGTTCGATGCCAACAACAATCTCGTCGGGCTGCACTACCGCCTGTCCGGGCAGTCGATCCTGTTCTCGCTTCGCCCCGAAGCGCTGCAGAACGGCATGGATCCGGCCGCATTCCAGGGCGTCGCCCAATCCGGCGAAGCCGCGTTCGGCTACTCGGTGCCGAACCTTTTGATCGAGCATTCGATGCGCAACCCGCACGTTCCGCCCGGCTTCTGGCGCGGCGTCAACGTCAATCACAACGCGATCTACATGGAGTGCTTCATGGACGAGCTGGCCCAGGCCGCAGGGCAGGACCCGCTCGAATTCCGCCGCCAGTTGATGGGCAGTCACCCCAAGCATCTGGCGGTGCTCAATGCCGTGGCCGAGAAGATCGGCTGGAGCCAGCCGGCGCCGCAGGGCGTCTATCGCGGCATCGCGCAGGTCATGGGCTATGGCAGCTATGTTGCCGGCGCCGCCGAAATCTCGGTGACCGACGGCAGCAAGATCAAGGTGCATCGCATCGTCGCCTCCACCGATCCCGGCTACGTCGTCAATCCGGCGCAGGTGGAGCGGCAGATCGCCGGCTCCTTTGTCTATGGCCTGAGCGCGCTGTTCTACGGCGGCTGCACCGTCAAGGACGGCCGCATCGAGCAAACCAACTTCGACACTTACAATTCGATGCGCATCAACGAGATGCCGAAGGTGGAAGCGGTGATGGTGCCGAGCGGCGGATTCTGGGGCGGTGTTGGCGAGCCGACTATCGGCGTCGCGGCACCGGCGGTGCTCAACGCCTATTTCGCGGCGACGGGCAAGCGCATCCGATCGGTGCCGCTGCGCGACCAGAACATCACCTTCGCTTGAAAAAACGGCTGCGGCGGCCCAAGAGGGCCGCCGCAGCCTTTTGTCCGGATGATCCTGATGACCACGCGCCCGGTGACACGGCGGAGTGCCGTGCTCGGCATCACTGCGGCGGCCGCAACGTTGGCGCGGCCTTCGATCTCGCGCGCGCAATCTGCGGGCCGTATCAACGTGGTCGGCGGCGGCTTTGGCGGTGCGGCCTGCGCCCGCGCGCTGAAGCGTGCGCAGGCAAGCTTGCAGGTCGTCTTGATCGAGCCCAACACGGTCTTTACCTCGTGCCCGTTCAGCAACGAGGTAATCGCCGGCCTTCGCGACATCGAGGCGCAACAGTTCGGCTATGACAAGCTCGCCTCCGAGGGCGTCACCGTCGTCAACCAGGCGGCGACCAAGATCGATGCGCAGACACGAAACGTGACGGTCGATGACGGCACCACCCTTGGCTACGACCGTCTTGTGCTCTCCCCCGGCATCGACTTCCATTTCGAAGCTCTGCCCGGTTACGACGAAGCCGCGTCGGAAAAGATGCCGCACGCCTGGAAGGCCGGGGCGCAGACGATGCTGCTGCGCAGGCAGCTGGAGACGATGGCGGATGGCGGCCTCGTCGCGATCGCGATCCCGGCCAATCCTTCGCGCTGTCCGCCGGCTCCTTACGAGCGCGCCAGCCTGATCGCGCATTACCTGAAGGCGAAGAAGCCGCGCTCGAAAGTCCTGGTCCTCGATGCCAAGGACAATTTCTCCCAGCAGCGGCTGTTCGAGAAGGCGTGGAAGGAGCTTTACGGCGACATGATCGAGCGGGTGGCGCTGTCGCAGGGCGGACGCGTGACCTCGGTCGATCCATCAACCAGGACCATCATCACCGAGTTCGGCAACTACACCCCTGATGTCGCCAACGTCATCCCGCCGCAGCGTGCGGGGCGCATTGCCGAAATCGCCGGCGCAACGGACGCGACCGGCTGGTGCCCGATCAATCCCGTAACGTTCGAATCAAAGCTCGCCCCGAACATCCACGTCATCGGCGACGCCTGCCTTGGCGGCGGCATTCCCAAATCGGCATCCGCAGCGAGCGCGCAGGGCAAAGCGTGCGCCGCCGCCATCGTCAGCCTGCTCGCAGGCCGTGCACCGGAAACACCGCGTCTGACCGGCGTCTGCTACAACACCGCCGCGCCCGCTTACGGCTTCTCGCTCGCCGGCAACTATCAGCCCAAGGGCGACATCTTCGCGGAGGTCGAGGGTGGCGCCACCAGCCCGGTCGATGCGCCACGCGAGCTGCGCGCCCGCGAGGCGGCCGAGGCCGAGCGCTGGTTTCAAACCATCACGGCGGACACCTTTGGCTAGATCGATCGTCCATATCGCCGCGTTGATCGCCGCCAGTCTCGGATGCGTCGCCGGCGCGACAGCGGAAGAGCTCGCGCCTTACAATATCGTCGGCGACGGAATTCCGCAGTCACTCACCGCCACGCCCGGCGATGCAGCGCGCGGACGCGCGCTGGTTCTGACCCGCGCGACGACCTGCATTCTCTGCCATTCCGGTCCCTTCCCGGAAACACGGTTCCAGGGCGATCTCGCGCCTGACCTTACAGGCGCCGGGAACCGTTGGTCGGTGGGCCAGTTGCGGCTTCGACTGGTCGAAGCGTCGCGCTTCAACCCGGAGACCATCATGCCGTCCTATTATCGCGACGATGGGCTCGTGCGCGTCGGACGCAATTTTGCCGGCAAGCCGATATTATCGGCCACAGAGATCGAGGATATCGTCGCCTTTCTTGCAACGCTTCGAGACTAGTACTGTTCATGCCAACCACGCGACGACAATTTTTGAGCCTCGCCGGAGGCATCACCGCCGCCGGGACGATTCTGATCGTCACGCTGCGGCCGCTTAACGCGACGCCCGTGATGCTCAACACGGCGATCCGCAACGTCGTCGGCGAAGCTCCGATACGAACGGGCAAGGTCAAGCTCGACATCCTGCCGCTGGTCGAGAACGGCAACACGGTGCCGATGACCGTCAGTGTCGCGAGCCCGATGACGGCGAACGACTACGTCAAAAGCATCCATGTCTTCAACGAAAAGAACCCGCAGCCGAACATCGGCAATTTCCATCTCGGTCCCTGGGCCGGCCGCGCCCAAATCTCGACCCGGATCCGGCTTGCCGACACCCAGAAGGTGGTTGCGATCGCCCGCCTGTCCGACGACACGTTCTGGCAGGTCGCCGCCGATGTCGTCGTGACGCTGGCGGCCTGCACCGAAGAGGTGAACTGATGGCCGCGCTCATCAACGTTCCCACGAAGGCCAAACGCGGCGACATCATCGAGATCCGCACGCTGACCTCGCACATCATGGAAACCGGCTTTCGCCGCACCGCGGCCGGCGAGCTCGTGCCGCGCGACATCATCACGAGCTTCACCTGCCGCTACAACGGCACCGAGATTTTTCGCGCCGACCTGTTTCCGGCAATCGCCGCCAACCCTTATCTCTCGTTCTTCACGGTCGCGAAGGAGAGCGGCAAGTTCGAGTTCGAATGGATCGGCGACAACGGATTCTCGTCCTCGGCGTCGGCATCGATCACGGTCGAATGAGTTTTTGGCGCGCGATAGCGGTGGCGGCGCTGGTCGGCGCGGCCCCTGCCCTGCTCGCCGGCGAAATTCCGTCCGATGCGCGCCGCTCGGGCTATTCGTTCATGGGCCCCGAGACGCGCGCCATGCAGGATGATGACACGTCCAATCCGGGCATGCTGTTCGTGCTCGACGGCGAGGCGCTCTGGACGAAGAAGACCGGCAACGCCGACAAGGCCTGTGCGGACTGCCATGGCGATGCGCGCAGCAGCATGAAGGGCGTCGCGGCGCGCTATCCTGCTTTCGACAAGGTGCTCAGCCGCCCCGTGACGCTCGACCAGCGCATCAATCTCTGTCGCGCCGATCACCAGCAGGCGACGCCGCTATCCTACGAGAGCCGCGACCTGCTGGCGCTGTCCGCTTTCGTCGCTCACCAGTCGCGCGGCGTCGCGATCACAGCGGGCGACGATCCGCAACTAAAACCCTTCGTCGAACAGGGCCGCAACCTCTTCATGCAGCGCGAGGGCCAGCTCAACCTTGCATGTACCAATTGCCACGACGACAACTTTGACAAGCGCCTCGCGGGCGCGCCGATCACGCAAGCGCAGCCGACCGGCTACCCGCTCTACCGGCTGGAATGGCAGACGCTGGGATCGCTGGAGCGGCGGCTGCGCAGTTGCATGACCGGCGTCCGCGCCCAGGCCTATGATTATGGCGCGCCCGAGCTGGTCGCGCTCGAGCTCTATCTGATGTCGCGGGCGCGCGGTCTGCCGATGGAGACGCCAGCGGTACGGCCCTGATCGGTAGATTAGGACTAGGCAGGCGTGGCACGGCCGCTAGTATCCCTCCCAAACACAATGAGTCACAGGGAGGGACTAACGTGGCCGACCATGGAATCTCGCGCCGTACACTTTTAACGGGCACCGCCGCGGCTGGCGCGCTCAGCCTGACCGGATTACCAGCGCGCGCCGAAGTCAACTGGAAGAAGTACTCCGGGACCAAGCTGGAGGTGATCCTCGCCAAGGGTCCCCGTGGCGACAACCTGCAAAAATACATCAAGGAGTTCACCGACCTCACCGGCATCCAGGTCGAATCCGAGCAGATTCCCGAGCAGCAGCAGCGCCAGAAGGTCGTGATCGAGCTCACCTCGGGCCGGCCGAGCTTCGACGTCGTCCACCTCAGCTATCACGTGCAGAAACGGCAATTCGAGAAAGGCGGCTGGCTTGCCGACATGACGCCCTTCATGAAGGATCCGGCGCTGACCGCGCCCGACCTCGTGGAGAGCGATTTCTCGGCCGCCGGCCTGCAATACGCCAGAAACGACAAGGGCCAGATGCTGTCGCTGCCGTGGTCGGTCGACTATTTCATCCTCTACTACAACAAAGAGCTGTTCCAGAAGAAGGGCGTCGCGGTGCCCAAGACCCTCGACGAGATGGTCGCGGCCGCCGAGAAGCTCACTGATCCCAAGGAAGGGACCTACGGCTTCGTCGGACGCGGCCTGCGCAACGCCAACATGACGTTGTGGACGAATTTCTTCCTCAATTGCGGCGGCGAATTCCTCGACGCCAAAGGCAACATCCTGACCGACGGCCCGGAGGCGATCGCGGCGACAAAGCTCTACCAGACGCTGTTGACGAAGGTCGCTCCGCCCGGCGTCGCCGGCTTCAACTGGATGGAGTCGATGGCCTCGTTCACGCAAGGGAGATCGGCGATGTGGATCGACGGCGTCGGCTGGGCGCCACCGCTGGAAGATCCAGCCGCCTCGCGCGTGGTCGGCAAGGTCGGCTACACCGTCGTGCCTGCCGGACCGAAGGGGCAGTACTCCGCGACCTATGGCGACGGCATCGGCATTGCCGCAGCCAGCAAGAACAAGGAAGCCGCCTATCTGCTCTGCCAGTGGGTTGTCTCGAAGCAGCAAGGCGCCCGGCTGTTGCAAGCCGGCGGCGGCGTGCCGTTCCGCAACTCGATTCTGAACGATGCCGAGGTCCAGAAGGGCGTGAAGATGCCTAAGGAATGGCTGCAATCGGTGATCGATTCCGCCAAGATCAGCAAGCTGGGCCTGCCGGTGATCATCCCTGTCGCCGAATTCCGCGATCTTGTCGGCGCCGCGATCACCTCGACCCTTGCAGGCGCCGACCCTGCCGCAGAGCTGAAAAAGGCCCACGAGCAGTTCCGGCCGATCCTGGAGCGCAGCGAAAAGGCGTGAGTGCAATCACACAAGTTGAACCGGCCGCGGCACCGTCAGATGCCGCGCCGGAGAAGGAGTTGCGGCCGCGGTCCTACTGGCCGTTCGTGGTGCCGGCGCTGGTCGTCGTGCTCGCCATCATCATCTTCCCGTGGGCGTTCACGATCTGGATGAGCCTGAACGAGTGGAAGGTCGGCTCGCCGACCACCTTCGTCGGACTTTCCAACTATCTGCGGCTGACGAGCGATCCCCGATTCCTTGAGGCGGTGGGCCACACGATGGTCTACACCGCGCTCTCGGTGCTGCTGCCGCTGGCGCTCGGCACGCTCTCAGCCGTGGTGTTTCACCAGAAATTCGCCGGCCGCGGCTTCCTGCGCGGCGTCTTCATCATGCCGATGATGGCGACGCCAGTAGCGATCGCGCTGGTCTGGACCATGATGTTCCATCCGCAGCTCGGCATTCTCAATTACCTGCTGTCGCTGGTCGGGATCCCACCGCAGCTCTGGGTATTTCATCCCGCAACCGTCATTCCCTCGCTGGTGCTGGTCGAGACCTGGCAGTGGACGCCGCTCGTCATGCTGATCGTGCTTGGCGGTCTCGCCGCAATACCGACCGAGCCGTATGAGAGCGCCCAGATCGACGGCGCCAGTTTCTGGCAGGTATTCCGTTTCATCACCCTGCCGCTGATCATGCCGTTCCTGTTCATCGCCGGCATGATCCGCATGATCGACGCGGTGAAGAGCTTCGACATCATCTTCGCGATCACGCAAGGCGGACCGGGCTCGGCGTCGGAGACGATCAACATCTATCTCTACAGCGTCGCCTTCACCTATTACGATCTCGGCTACGGCTCGGCGATCGCGGTAGTGTTCTTCCTCCTCATCGTCGCACTCGCAGCCGTGATGCTTTACATGCGCCAGCGCATGCTGTGGACCGAAATCACGAGCGACGCATGAACCCAAGTCAAATCAACCCAAGGCAGATCATCGGCAAGATCGGCCTGTGGCTCGCGGTATTCGTCATCGTGTCTCCGGCGATCCTGTTCTTCCTCTGGATGGCTTCGCTGTCGCTCAAATTCGAAGTCGATAATGCCGCCTACCCGCCGGTGTTCATCCCCGAGCATTTCGCCTGGAAGAACTATACCGACGTGCTCGCCTCCAACCGCTTCCTGACTTATTTCATCAACAGCCTGATCGTGACCGGCAGCGCGACCTTGCTTGCGCTCGTCGTCGGCGTTCCCGCCGGCTATGGGATTGCGCGGATGGCCGCGCACAAATCCGCAATCGTGATCCTGATCGCCCGTATCACGCCGGGATTGTCGTATCTGATCCCGTTGTTTCTCATGTTCCAGTGGCTTGGTCTGCTCGGCACGCTGGTGCCGCAGATCATCATCCATCTGGTGGTGACGGTGCCGATCGTGATCTGGATCATGATCGGCTATTTCGAGACGACTCCAATGGAACTGGAAGAAGCCGCGCTGATCGACGGTGCCACGCGCTGGCAGGTGTTCCGCCACGTCGCGCTGCCGATCGCTCGGCCCGGAATTGCGGTCGCCTTCATTCTCGCCGTGATCTTCTCCTGGAACAATTTCGTCTTCGGCATCGTTCTGGCGGGACGCGAGACACGCACCTTGCCCGTTGCCGTCTACAACATGATCTCGTTCGACCAGTTGAGCTGGGGGCCGCTGGCGGCCGCAGCGCTGATCGTCACGCTCCCGGTGCTGCTGCTGACAGTATTAGCCCAGCGACAGATCGTCGCCGGGCTAACCGCTGGTGCCGTCAAGGGAGGGTAGCTATTCCGCCGGTGCGGCGTGCATCTCCGCATGCGGCATGTAGCGTTCGCTGGTGCGCCGGCTGAGAACGTACAATCCGGCGGCCATCACGGCGTAGGCGAAAGCGACGGGTGGCGTGACGCCGAACCCTCCGCCGATACCCACGGCCTCACCGTGCGTGAAGCCGAAGTAAGTCAGCACGGCCCCGACCAGCGCAAAGGCCGAGGCCTTCTCGAAATCGCGCTCGATGATGAAGACGCCGATCGCACCAAGGATCAGGCCGCCGAGGATGGAGCCGCCGCCCATCACTTCGAGCCCGTGATAGAAAACGCCCTGCTGCGGAAGTGCTGCGATCGCGGCGGCCTTGACCGCGTCGGCCTTGTCGGCGGCAAGCCCACCGACAGAGGTCGCTGCCATCATGGTCGAGCCCAGCATGGTGTCGATCTGGAGCTTGGCCCAGGCCGCGAGATGCGGCGTCAGCGCCAGCACGATGGCAGGGGCGTGCTTGACCGGCGTGGTCTGGAACGCCTGCGCGCCGATCAGCATGCCGATATAGAGCAGGATCGGCGAGATCGCGACGACCGGCACGAGCGCCAGCAGCACCGAGATGATGCCGAACCACGCCAGCACCACCACCATGATGCCGGTCGCGGCCGAGTAGCCGATGCGGCCGCCCATCGCCTTCCAGCCGGGATGGCCGATATAGACGGCGTTGATGAAGGGATTGCCCATCAGGCAGCCGATCAGGCTGACGATGCCATCGGCCGTGAGCACCCGCGTGGTCGGATATTCGTCGCCGGCGGCTTCCGCGCTCTCGACATTGTCCATGGCCTCGACGAGGTCGTAGATGCCGAACGGAATCGCGGTGACCAGGATGATTCCGAGGAATTCGAAGCCGGAGAAGACGTAGCCCACTGCCGGGATCGGCACCGAGAAGCCGAAATTGGCGAAGGCATCGCCGACGCCCTTGACGCTCAGTCCACCGAGACCGAGGCCGAACAGGTTCGAGCCCCAGGCGATGATCATGCCGACCGCGATCGCAACGAGACCGGCAGGAATGCCGCGCCAATATTTCACGCCACCGAACCAGCTCACCAGGATGACGGCGAAGCAGACCAGACCGATCTGCGGCGTCATGTACATTTCGAGCGCCGGCCGCATCGAGATGAAGGTGACGGAAACGCCGGCGAGCGTGCCGAGCAGTGCCGCGCGCGGCGTGATTTTTCGAATGAAAGGCGCGATGAAGCCGCCGATCATCAGGATGAAGCTCTGGAAGAACACCCAGACCAGGCCGGCCGACCAGCCCTTGAGCGGATCGCCGGTCTTGATCGTGATCGGCAGCATGATCACGAAGGTGACGATGAACATGTGCGGCACGCTGACGCCCGAAGGCAGCGCGCAGACGTCGTTGCGGCCGGTCTTCTGCGCCAGACGATAGGCGAGGTATGCGTAGTAGAAGGTCGACAGGCACATCATCAGCCCGAGCGCCGGCAGGATGCGGCCGAACACGAGACTGTCCGGCATCTTCAGCACGAAGCGCAACAGGCCCGTGAGCACCAGCATGTTGACGAGGATGTTGGTGCCGAAGCCGAAAAACGCGTTCCAGTCGCCCGGTGTCCATAGTGCCGGCTTGAACTCGGACTTGCTCAGATCAGATTTGCCGGCCGTCCCCGTCATACTTGTGCTCATGGTGATGCCCCTAAGCTAATGTGGAAATCTTCATCGCCTCCAGTACCGCGGCTGAGCTCGCGACCCAGCCGAAGATGCCGCCCTGGGCCTTGATCATCTTCAGGCCCATCTCGTGAAATTCCGGGAAGTAGGACGCACAGCCGTCCGAGATGACGACGCAGCGATAGCCGCGGTCATTGGCCTCGCGCACGGTGGTGTTGACGCAGACCTCTGTCGTGACGCCGCACACCAGCAGATTCTCGATGCCGTATTTCTCCAGCACGTCGGTGAGCTCGGTGGCGTAGAACGCGCCCTTGCCGGGCTTGTCGATCACGACCTCGCTGTCGAGTGGATAGAGTTCTGGAATGATGTCGTGTCCGGCTTCGCCGCGAATGAGAATGCGCCCCATCGGGCCGGGGTCGCCGATGCGAAGGCTTGGCGCGCCGCGCTCGACTTTCGCCGGCGGGGCGTCGGAAAGATCGGGCAAGTGGCCTTCGCGCGTGTGGATGACCAGCATGCCGGTGTCGCGCGCCGCCTTCAGTAAGGCGCCGATCGGCTTCACCGCTCGCGCGAGCTGGCTGACGTCGTTGCCGAGCGTCTCGCCGAAGCCGCCCGGCTCCATGAAATCGCGCTGCATGTCGATGATGAGAAGCGCGGTGCTGGCCCAGTCGAGCTTGATCGGCTCAGGCTCGGCGCTGATGACACCCTGTGTCGGCTTGGTTGAGCTCAACATGACGCAGGCCCCGCGAGAACTCTCTTTGCCAGGAGTTCTGCAAGCGCCATGCCATTGTGTACAATTGAGGTGGAGCGCGCAGTTCTTAGAAATCTGCTGCGCTGTCAAAATGTTATCCGGCGAGCGCGCGTTTGCTCATTCGCTGTGCGACGGCTTTGCGGCGTGCATTTGCTTAAGGCTTAGGCGGGACGCGACGCGCTCACTAGCCGTCATTCCGGGACGCGACGTAGTCGCGAGCCCGGAATCCATCAGGCCGCAATACAGGAGGTGAAATGGATTCCGGGCTCGCCGCTTCCGCCTTCGCTCTCCGAGGTTCGGCGGACAAGTCGCGTCGCCCCGGAATGACGAACGGAGAGTATGGCGCCTATCGTTCCACCCATACACATGCCGATGCTCTTCCTCATGCGGGCGCGTATGACTGCTTCAGCGCTGCCATGTTGAGCAACATCGTCGCGAAGACCGTACTCGCCTTGTCGAACGCGCGTCTTCACCCGGGGCTTCGGTACGGCGGCTGCCACAAGCCATGACGAGCGGGAGCGCCACGGATGCGGCCAGCGATATTGACTTCGCCGGCCCATGCTCTTGACTGCGACCAGCTGCTCCGCGACCGCACACCCCCTCGCCGGACCTAGCCACAAGGACTCTCGAAATGACGCTGATGCAGGTCGAGCTGGAGGATAAATACCGGCTCGAATCGAAGCGGATCTTCCTGTCCGGCACGCAGGCCCTGGTTCGATTGCCCATGTTGCAGCGCGAACGGGACCGGCTTCAGAGGCTTAATACTGGCGGCTTCATCTCGGGCTATCGCGGTTCCCCGCTCGGCATGTACGACCACGCGCTGTGGCGCGCGAAGTCGCACCTCGCGCAGCACGACATCGCCTTCGTGCCCGGCCTGAACGAGGATTTGGCGGCGACCGCCGTCTGGGGCAGCCAGCAGGTCGGCCTGTTTCCCGGCGCCAAGGTCGATGGCGTGTTCGGCATCTGGTACGGCAAGGGCCCCGGCGTCGACCGCTCGGTCGATGCGCTGAAGCACGCCAACGCTGCCGGCACCTCGCTGAACGGCGGTGTGCTCGCGCTTGCCGGCGACGACCACGGCTGTCAGTCCTCGACGCTGGCGCATCAGAGCGAGCAGGTGTTCGCGGCAGCACTGATCCCGGTGATCAATCCAGCGACGCTCCAGGACTATCTCGACCTCGGTCTCTATGGCTTCGCCCTGTCGCGCTTCTCCGGCTGCTGGGTCGGCTTCAAGGCGATCAGCGAGACCGTGGAAAGCTCGGCCTCGATCTACAGCGATCCCGAGCGCATCCAGATCAAGCTGCCCGATGATTTCGAGATGCCGCCCGGCGGCCTCAACATCCGCTGGCCCGATCCGCCGCTGGAGGCGGAGAGGCGCCTGTTCGGCCCGAAGATGGCTGCGGTGCAGGCCTTTGCCCGCGCCAACCAGCTCGACCGCATCGTGCTCGATTCAAAACCCGCGCGGCTGGGCATTGTCGCGACCGGCAAGGCCTATCTCGATTTGCGCCAGGCGCTTGCCGATCTCGGCATCAGCGACAAGGACGCGCAGGATCTCGGCCTTCGCATTTACAAGGTCGCGCTGACCTGGCCGCTGGAAGAGAGCGGCGCACGCCGCTTCGCCGAGGGCCTTCAGGACGTGCTGGTGGTCGAGGAGAAGCGCGGCTTCATCGAAGACCAGCTCATGCGCATCCTCTACAATATCGATGCCTCAAGGCGCCCGACGGTCACCGGCAAGCGTGACGAGCGCGGCGCACCGCTGCTGCCGAGCGAGGGCGAGTTGACCCCGACGATCGTTGCGGCCGCGCTGGTGGCACGGCTGCGCAAGCTCGGCCATCACAGCCCGGTGCTGGAGCAGCGCCTCGCACGGCTCGAAGCGTTCGACAACCCCGTCACCACCAGCACGCCGATCAAGCTCGCGCGCACGCCGTTCTTCTGCTCGGGCTGTCCGCATAACAGTTCGACGAAGGTGCCGGACGGGAGCCGCGCCATGGCTGGCATCGGCTGCCATGGCATGGCGTTGAGCATGCCGACGCGTCGTACCGATTTGCTGTCGCACATGGGCGCCGAGGGCGTGAACTGGATCGGGCAATCGCCGTTCACCACCGAGCAGCACATTTTCCAGAACCTCGGCGACGGCACCTATACGCATTCCGGCCTGCTCGCGCTCCGCGCTGCTTCCGCGGCCGGCATCAACATCACCTACAAGATCCTCTACAACGATGCCGTCGCCATGACCGGCGGCCAGCCGGCCGAGGGCGGCTTCAATGTCGCGCAGATCGCGCACCAGGTCTGGGCGGAAGGCGTCAAGCGGCTGGCGATCGTCTCGGATGATCCGGGCAAATATCCTGACGGCAACTACTTCCCGCAGGGCGCGACCATCCATCACCGCCGCGAGCTCGATGCCGTGCAGCGCGAGCTGCGCGACATCAACGGCCTCACGGTCATCATCTACGACCAGACCTGCGCGGCCGAGAAACGGCGCCGCCGCAAACGCAGGCTCTATCCCGATCCAGCCAAGCGCGCCTTCATCAACGAGCTCGTCTGCGAAGGCTGCGGCGACTGCTCGCAGGCCTCGAATTGCGTTTCGGTACAACCGCTGGAAACCGAGTTCGGGCGCAAGCGCCAGATCGACCAGTCGAACTGCAACAAGGACTTTTCCTGCGTCGAGGGCTTTTGCCCGAGCTTTGTCACGGTGCATGGCGGCACGCTGAAGCGGATCAAGACCTCGGCGGTCGATTCCGGACAATTGTTCGCCGACCTGCCGCTGCCGCCTGCACGCGAGCTGGAAGCCCCCTACAACATTCTCGTCACCGGCATCGGCGGCACCGGCGTCATCACCATCGGCGCACTGCTCGGCATGGCCGCCCATGTCGACGGCCGCGGCTGCTCGGCGCTGGATTTCACCGGCCTGTCGCAGAAAAACGGCGCGGTGATGAGCCACGTGCGTATCGCGCCCAAGCCGGAGGATATTTCCGCGGTCCGCATCACCACGGGCGGCGCTGACGTCATCCTCGGCTGCGACATGATCGTCTCGGCAGGTCCCTCCGCGCTCAGCCGCGCCGAGCGCGGCGTGACGAAAGCCTACATCAACGCCGACCTGCAGCCGACCGCGAGCTTCGTACAAAACCCTGACCTCGATTTCGAGATGGGCACGATGCAGACGGTGTTGCGCGACGCGATCGGCGACAACAATCTCGACATCATTGACGCCACCGGCATGGCCGCGGCGCTGATGGGCGACTCGATCGCGACCAATCCCTTCATGCTCGGCTTTGCCTTCCAGAAGGGCGCGATCCCGCTGTCGCTGGAAGCACTCCTGCGCGCCATCGAGATCAACGGTGCCGCGATCGAGATGAACAAGCTCGCCTTCACCTGGGGGCGCGTCGCCGCCCACGACATGTCGCGGGTGCGCAGCGTGCTCCAGTTCAAGAGCCGGGCTTCCGCACCGACCAAGTCGCTCGACGACATCATCGCGATCCGCGCGGAGTTTTTGACCGGCTATCAGGACAAGGCCTATGCGGACCGCTACCTCGCGGCCGTTGCCAAGGTGCGGAAGGCGGAGAACGCGGCCTCGCCTACCTCGACGGAACTCACGGAAGCGGTGGCAAAGAACCTGTTCAAGCTGATGTCCTACAAGGACGAGTACGAGGTCGCGCGGCTCTACACTGACGGCAGCTTCGCCAAGAAGGTATCGGAAAAGTTCGACGGCGATTTTTCACTGAAGTTATACCTGGCACCGCCGATCTTCGCGCAACGTGACAAGGTGACGGGCCATCTTCAGAAGAAGGAATTCGGCGGCTGGATGATCCATGCCTTCCGCATGCTGGCGAAGCTGAAATTCTTGCGCGGCACTGCGCTTGACCTGTTCGGCCGCACCGAGGAGCGCAGGACCGAGCGGAGGCTGGTCGAGGATTATCTTGCGACAATGGATCTGCGGATCGCCGGGCTGAAGGCAGCGCAGATTCCCCTGCTGGTGAGGCTCGCGCGCGTGCCCGAGACGATCCGCGGCTTCGGGCACGTCAAGGAAACTAACATCAAGCAGGCAGCCGCCGAGAAGGCGCGGCTCGAGGCGGAGCTGGAAAACAGCCGCTTTGCGGCTGCCGCGGAGTAGCGGTTAGGAGAGCGAACTCCCTCCGCCCGTCATTGCGAGGAGCCCTTGCGACGAAGCAATCCAGACTGTCACCGCGGAAAGATTCTAGATTGCTTCGCTGCGCTCGCAATGACGAGATTGTGGGACGAGCCCGCCACACTCTCACTGTCATCGCCCGGCTTGACCGGGCGAGCCAGTACGCCGCAGCGATTGTTATAAATCGCGCGGCCTCTGGAATACTGGATGCCCCGCTTTCGCGGAGCATGACAGCGGAGGGATCGCTAGACTGAAGCTGTCGCAGCAACCCGCTCGACAGCCGCCCCCTCCGCCAGATGCCGCCCTGCGATGTACCCGAACATCAGCGCCGGCCCGAGCGTGATGCCGGGGGCCGGACAATTGCCGTTCATGATCGAGGCCATGTCGTTGCCGCAGGCATAGAGGCCCGCGATCGGCGTGCCGTCCTCGCGCAGCACGCGCGCCTGTGCGTCGACCTTCATGCCGATCGCCGTGCCGAGATCGGCCGGATGGATGCGCATCGCGAAGAATGGCGCGCGGACAATCGGCGCGACGCAAGGATTTGGTTTGTGAGTGGCATCGCCAAGATGGCGCTGGTAGATGGTGCTGCCGCGGCCGAATTCCGGATCGCGGCCGTCCCTTGCGTCGCCGTTGTAGTTCGCAACCGTCGCGGCGAGCGCGGACGGCTTGAGGCCGATCCTCGCGGCAAGCTGCTCGATGTCCGGAGCCTCGATCAGCTCTCCGCTCGCCACATAGCGCCGGACGTTGCGCGTCAACGGCTTGATGCGGCCGAGGCCGTAGCTCCAGAGGAATTGCCGGTCGCAGATCAGATAGAAGGGACGATCCGGCTCGCCATTGCCGTCGCGCAGCATGGCGAGCACGAATTCATGGTGGGACAGCGCCTCGTTGACGAAGCGCCGGCCGGCGGCATTGACGGCGATCACGCCCGGCTTGGCGCGATCCGTCACTGTGTGCGGGAAGACGCCACGGCTGCCGTCGCTCCGGCGGAACAGCGAGGCCGGCCCCCAGTAGGCCGGGCTGGTGGCCTCCGTATCCAGCGCGGCGCCGGTCGCGGTCGCGAGGCGAAGCCCGTCGCCTGTGCCGGACGTGCTGGTCGCCGAGACAAACCCGGCCGCAGCCGGGAAGAAGCGCTTGCGCAAGCTTGCATCGTGCGAAAAGCCGCCGGTTGCCAGCACTACACCGCGGCGCGCCGCGACCAGGCGATCGCGGGAGCCGTGGCGGATCACCACGCCACCGACGCGATCCCCCTGCATCGACAAGTCCTCGACGTCGGCGCTGAAGAGGATGTCGACCTGCCGCGCCAGCAGCGAGGCGTAAAGCCGTGCGGCGAGCGCGTTGCCGAGATGCAGCGTCGTGCCGCGCGGGCTGCGAAGCCGTTGCCACGCATATTCAGAGACGAGCCGTGCCGCGCGCATGGTCGAGCGCAGCGATTTTCCGACCCGGCGCAGATGCGGGATGTCGAGACGGTTGACCATCATCCCGCCGAATAGCGTGAACTCCGGCAGCGGCGGCCGCAGCCGGGCAAAACTTTTACCCAGCCGCGTGCCGTCGAAAGCGACGGGCTCGAGCACGCGCCCGCCGGAGGTTGCGCCCAATCGTTCCGGATAGTAGTCCGGATAGGCCTTCACGGCCTGAAGGCGAACCTCGGTGTTGGCTTCGAGATAGGCGATCGCCTCCGGGCCGCGCGCCAGGAAGGCCGCGCGCAAGCCGGCATTGGCGGCCTCGGGCACCGTGCTCAACAGATACTGGACGGCATCGGCGACGCTATCCGAAAGCCCCGCCTCCCTCATCTTCGGATTGGCGGGGATCCAGATCATGCCGTCCGACCACGCGGTAGTGCCGCCGACGAAGGCGGTCTTCTCGATCACCAGCACGCGCAGGCCTTCGGCGGCGGCGACGGCCGCCGCCGTCATGCCGCCGGCACCGGCGCCGATGACGATGACGTCGTAAGTCTCATGCGCCGGCATCATGCGGCAGGATTCCCGGGACGAAGCATGACCCGTCATACCCCGCCCCGCCGCCGGTGCGCTAGCGCGCCGGCTTGCGCTCGATCGGGTCGATGTCGATCGCCCGCAGGCGGCCGAGCCGCAGCACGTCCATGCCCAGCCGCCGGCCGATCCGGTCGCGGTCGAGCACGCGGATCAGATCGTCGACGCCGTTGATCTCGACGCCATCGAGCTTGATGACCACGTCGCCCGGCAGCAGCCCCGCCTTCGCCGCCGGCCCGTCCGGCTCGATCTGGGCGAGCAGCGCGCCCATCTTGTTCTCGACGCCGGCCAGCACCGCGTGCCGCCGCGGGATCGGCGCGGTCTGCCCGGCGACGCCGATATAGGCGCGGCGGACATAGCCGTGGCGGATGATCTCCGACAGCACGAATTGCGCGGTGTTGCTGGCGACCGCAAAACAGATGCCTTGCGCGCCGCTGATGATGGCGGTGTTGATGCCGATCACCTCGGCATTCGACGACACCAGCGGCCCGCCGGAATTGCCGGGATTGAGCGCGGCATCGGTCTGGATGACGTCCTCGATCGTGCGTCCGCTGACCGAGCGGATCGAGCGCCCGAGCGCCGAGACCACGCCGGCCGTCACGGTCGATTCAAAGCCGAGCGGATTGCCGATCGCGATCACGAGCTGGCCGCGCCGCAGGTTCTTGGAATTGCCTAGCGCGGCATAGGGCAAGTCGCGGACGCCATTGGCGCGCAGCAGCGCCAGGTCCGTATCCGGGTCGACGCCGAGCACCCGGGCGTCGCCGACATGGCCCTCGACGTCGCGCAGCCGGATCTCCTTGGAGGAGCCGACCACATGGCTGTTGGTGAGAACGAGGCCGTCCGGCGAGATCACGATGCCCGAGCCGAGCCCACCGCGCTCGCGGCCGTTCGGCACCTTCGGCCCGGTCTCGACGCGCACGACGGCAGCGCCGACGCGGTCGGTCACGTCGATTACGGCATTGGAATAAGCGTCCAGCAAAGCCCGGTCGTTGTCCGGGACAGCCGCTGTCGCTCGCGATGACGATCCGTCATCGGCGATTTCTGAGGTAAAATCCAACATGGCAGGAGTCCTTGAGGCTCACACAGATGGTGACCTGTTCCCTCTCGCGCAAGTAGCCCGCTTGGGATGCAAAGCTGGGCTGCTAAGGCTGGGGTGCTAGGGCGCCTTTCTCAGGCTCGTAGGCCTTGCCCTGACGGGATCGAGCAGGGACCAATCGCCGTCTTCGAGCACATAGCCCTTGGGGAACGGGGCGCGAAGCTCGAGCCCGAGGGAGCGCAGCACACGGTCGTCGCGGTAGTAGCATTGCAGCACGACGCGAACGAGCGTTACGGCGGGCGCCCCGCCGGAGGTGCGAAACTCCTGCGCCACCGCATCGCGCTTGGCGGTATCGAGTTCGCCAAGCGGCTGTCCGGCAAGCCGCGCCAAGTGATCCAGCGCCGCCGTCACCGGCTTGGTGTCGCGGCCGAGCGTCGCGAGGATGTCGGCCTGGATTGCCGGGTCGTCGGCGCCGGGCACCTTGTACTCGTCGCTGGCGGGAACGATCATCGCAGCGATGGTGCGGAGATCGTCGCGCTGGTTGCGTGTCAGTTGATTGTCTGCGGACATGGCTGCCTCAATCGAACAAATTGGCGAGGCGCTGCTTCATCTGGTCGGCGACGTAGAGCGCGATGGCCTGGATGGTCGAGGTCGGGTTGACCCCGCCCGAGGTGACGAAGACGCTGCCGTCGACGATGAAGAGATTCTTCACGTCGTGCGAGCGGCCCCATTCGTTGACCACGGAGCTTTCAGGGTCGGTGCCCATCCGCGCAGTGCCGAGCAGATGCCAGCCGCCCCACGGGATTGGCGAATTGATGCAGATGTCGGTCGCACCCGCAGTTTCGAGAACCTCCCGGCCGCGCGCCAGCGCATGCTCCATCATCTTCCGGCTGTTCTCGCTGATGGTGTAGTCGATCCTCGGCGCCGGAATGCCGTGGCTGTCCTTCAGGACCGGATCGAGCGTGACGCAATTGTGCTGCTCGGGAAGGTCCTCGCAGATCGCGGAAAATCCGAGCCGGTGGCCGTTGAGCTTGCGGAACACGCGGTGATGATCCGCACCCCACGGCAGAATCCCCCTCTGCTCGCTGACGATGGCTTCGAACACCGGCCCGGCGCCGCGCACGAACTGAACGCCGTAGCCCCGCACGAAGCCGCGCGACAGGTCGGTGTCGTAGAACTCCTTGCTCCACAGGCAGGTCGGCGGCGCGCGGTTGGAATCAGTCGGCTCCTTCACGTAGCCGTAGATCTGCGCGTAGGGATGAAACATCAGGTTCTTGCCGACGAGACCCGACGAATTGGCAAGGCCGTTCTGAAAGCGGCCGGACGCGGAGTTCAGCAGCAGGCGCGGCGTGCCGACGCCGTTGCAGGCGATGATGACGACATGCGCGGGCTGAAACTGCTCGACGCCGTCCTTGTCGTAATAGACCACGCCCGAGGCCATGCCGTTCTCGTCGGTCGTGATCTCGCGCACCCGGCAATGGGTACGCAGCTCGACGCCGGCACGGATCGCATGCGGCCAATAGGTGATGTCGGTCGAGGATTTTGCACCTTGCGCGCAAGCCGGCGTGCAATGACCGAGATTGATGCAGCGCGCCCGGCCCTCATAGTCCATCGTCGCGACCGTCGTGTCCGACGGCCACCAGTGCCAGCCGAGCTTGTTCATGGCCTTGCCGATCAGCGGCCCGGATAATCCGAGCGGCTGCGGCGGCATCGGTGGATGCGTCAGCGGCGACAGCGGATCGCCCGACAGGCCGGAGGTGCCCATCATGCGGTCGTTCTCTTCGAAGAACGGGGTCAGCGCGTCGTAGTCGATCGGCCAATCGTCGGCGACGCCGTCGAGCGTCTTGACCTTGAAATCGGAGGGATGCAGCCGGGGCCAGTGCGCGGTGTACATCACCGTCGAGCCGCCGACCGCATTGTAATTGACGACCTTGATCGGCGAATTGTCGTCGTTGATCGGGTAGTCCTCTGGGCGGCCGCGGATGTTCGGGCTCGACGACCACTCGCCGTAAAACTTGGCTTCCCAGTCCCGGCCCGTGCTCGGGTATTCCGCCGGATTCATCCAGCCGCCCTGCTCCAGGCAGAGAATGTGCATCTTGGTCTCGGCCAGCGACCACGCGACCGCGGCGCCCGAAGCGCCGGCGCCGATGATCAGGACGTCCACAGGATCGTTCATCGCGACATTTTCCTCCCGCCCTCGCCGCTTCCTGGGCGATTCGGCCATCACGGCGCGCAGGCTGACGCAGACGATAGGATCAGAGCGACCGGCGAGTAAAGCCGCGGCCCTGGAATGTCGCACTTCACAGAGCGCAGACCATTGGTATCGCCACATCCGGATGCTAGGAACGAGTGGAAAGAGCAATCGATAGCGAGACCGTATGTCCTTCACAAATTCCTTTGCCGCTGCCCGCGCTTTCGCGCTTGTTTTCTTTCTCGCTCTGCCCGGATTCCTGGCCTCCTCAGGGCCCGGCTTCGCACTGACCGCGACAGCGACCGTCCGGGACGCCAATTCCATCCAGCTTGGGGACGTCACCTACCGGCTCGACGGGGTGGATGCGCCGGAGCTCGACCAGGTCTGCATCGACGATCACGCCGATCCCTGGACCTGCGGCCTGGACGCGCGCGATCGGCTGACGAAGCTGATCGGCGGACGCCCGGTGCGCTGCGACGATGTCGGGCCGGAGAAGAGCTTTGGCAAGCGACACCGGGCGATCTGCACAGCCGAGGGCGACAAGGTCTCGTTGAACGAGCAACTGGTCAAACTCGGCTTTGCCATCGCGCGCGAGCCAGTCAAAGCGAACGTCAAGCCGGCCGCGGGCGAAGCCAAGACCGCGTCAGCCGGCATCTGGAAGGGCTGCTTTGTTGCACCGCAAGAATTCCGCACCGGCAAGAAGGACGGTGCGCTCCTGGGCGCCGCCTGCCGCGCCGACCGCGACAAGGAGATTCGTGCGGCGCTATTTCCGGAAGAGCTGACGATGCCGCCGAGTTGCAGCATCAAGGGCAAGCTCGCGGTGCGGGCGCGGGTCACCGGCAATATCGGCATCTATCATTTGCGGGGCTGCCCGAGCTACCCCGCAACCACGAAGCCGGACCGCTGGTTCTGCTCGGAGGACGACGCACAGGCCGCCGGCTTCCGCAAGGCCTATAATTGCCGCCGGCCGAAATGAGGAAGGCGCGCCAAGCGCTCAGCTGCGCCAATTCGAGACAGTATTGATCCGGAATTGAACTCTATCCGCAGTTGCTGCATTTTGAGAACGTGCGTTAGCGCCTTGGGCTAGCGCCTCCTTGGCAGCAATCCGGCTTCGGCCCGATTGTCCTTGCTCGGGCGTTTCCTCCCTAGACTTGGGCCGCTTGTCACAACAAGCGGCTCTTCTTTTTGTGCGCCCTCCTGGAGCATCATCTACGGAAGGTCGTCATGCCCGGGCTTGTCCCACGGCTGTCCGGTTCAGGCTTCGGCGTCAAAAAGCGAGTCGCTAGAGTCAATTAATGGCGTCGGGGCATAGCTGCGAATACTTGTTGTTCGCGAGAACACCGCAAATTTTCTTCATTGCGGACCTCAGCATACTCCGCTGCGGGTCGCTCGGCTAAAACGAGAGCGCAAAAATCGTGAGTCATATCAATGAATTTTGCGCTCATTACGAGTCGGTGCGTCTCGTTGCAACCGTTTTGCCTGAACCGGACAGCCGTGGGCTTGTCCCGGGCATCCACGTTCTTCGCGCCGTGGGTAAGGCGTGGATGGCCGGGACAAGCCCGGCCATGACGACGTGGAAGCTTCAACGGACCAAGCGCCCACTCTATCTGCGCATCTGCATGATCTGGTCCATCGGCGGCATGTTCTGATTGAGATGCGCCATGATCCAGACGGTTCCACCGACCACCAGGAAGACGACCAGCAACCCGAAGGCGAGCGCCAGCACGTTGTTGGTGTTGTCAGGTCCCGTCGTGATGTGCAGGAAGAACACCAGATGCACGCCCATCTGCGCGATCGCGAGCACGATCAGCGCGACCGGGATGGAGGGCTGCCAGACCAGATTGGTGCCGGCGATGAAGAACGACGTTGCCGTAAGCAGCAGCGCGAGACCGAGGCCGACCGTGTAGCCGAGGATCCGCGCACCGACACTGTGTTCCTCTTCCTCGCCTGGTGCGAGGTCGTGTTCGGTCCGCGCGTGGATCTGATCGCTCATACGCCACTCCCAAGCAGGTAAACGACGGAAAACACTGCGACCCAAATGATGTCGAGCGCGTGCCAGAACAGCGCAAAGCACATCATGCGGCGCAGGATGTCGGCGCGAAAGCCTTTTGCGAACACCTGCGCCATCATGGTCAGGAGCCAGAGCACGCCGGCCGAGACGTGCAGGCCGTGACATCCGACCAGCGAGAAGAACGCTGTCAGGAACGCGCTACGCGACGGACCATAGCCGCGGGAGACCAGATCGGCGAACTCGCGAAACTCCATGGCGAGGAACACGAGCCCCAGCACGCAGGTCACGGCCATGCCAAAGTAGAACCAGAACCGGTTGCGCACATCGGCCGCGATGCTTGCCATGCCGCAGGTGAAGCTCGACAGCAGCAGGCAGACCGTCTCGATCGCAACATTTCGCTGTTCGAAAATCTCGGAGCCCTTCGGGCCGCCCGCAGTCTGGCCGACCAGCACCGCATAGGCCGCGAAGAAGCAGGAGAACATCACGATGTCGGAGAGCAGGAAGACCCAGAAGCCGTAGGCGGTCACAATGCGCTTCGACGCGGGGCCGGGATGCTCAATGACGATTCCGATGTGATGGGGATCGGCATGGGCGCGGCCGACGGTCGCGGTCATCGACATCAGATCGCCCCTGCCATGCTGACGAGGCTGCGCCGTTCCTCGAGATTGACGCGGTCAATGCGCGCGACCTCCTCGGCCGGAATGACGTATTCGTCATGGTCGCGCCAGGCGAACACGACGAAGGTCGCGAACGCGCCGATGCCGCCCAGGATCACCATCCACCACATGTGCCAGATCAGCGCAAAGCCCATGATGGTGGCGAAGAACGCGCAGACGAAACCGGTCGGCGAATTCCGGGGCATCTCGATGTCCTGGTATTCCGGTCCTTCATGCTCGAGCGATTGCTGCTGGGCATGGATCTTCATGTCCCAATAGGCGTCCTCGCCGCGCACATCGGGAGAGAAGGCGAAATTGAACACCGGTGGCGGCGACGACGTCGCCCATTCCAGCGAACGGCCATCCCAGGGATCGCCGGTGCGGTCGCGTAACGCCTCGCGATTGCGGATGCTGACCACGATCTGCATGACCTGGCAGATCACGCCGACCGTCAGCACGACCATGCCAATCGCCGCCACGATCATCCAGGGCCGCCACGCCGCGACATCATAGTGTTGCATGCGCCGCGTCATGCCGAGCATGCCGGCGATATAGAGCGGAACGAAGGTGACATAGAAACCGAGGAAGGTGAACCAGAACGCGGCCTTGCCCCAGCGCTCGTCGAGGCGAAACCCGAACGCCTTCGGAAACCAGTATTCGAAGCCGGCGAACGCGCCGAACAGAACGCCGCCGATGATGACATTATGAAAGTGCGCCACCAGAAACATGCTGTTGTGGAGCATGAAGTCGGCCGGCGGCACGGCGACCAGCACGCCGGTCAATCCGCCGATGATGAAGGTGACCATGAAGCCGACCGCCCACAGCATCGGCGTCTCAAATCTGATGCGTCCGCCATACATCGTGAACAGCCAGTTGTAGATCTTTACCCCGGTCGGTATCGCGATGATCATGCTGGCGATGCCGAAGATGGCGTTGACGTCGGGGCCCGCGCCCATCGTGAAGAAATGGTGCAGCCAGACCATGAAGGAGATGACGCAGATCGCCATGGTCGCGAGCACCATCGAGCGATAGCCGAACAGCGCCTTGCCGGAGAAGGTCGAGACCACCTCGGAGAAGATGCCGAAGGCCGGCAGCACGAGGATGTAGACCTCCGGATGCCCCCAGGCCCAGATCAGGTTCATGAACATCATGACATTGCCACCGGCTTCATTGGTGAAGAAGTGGAAGCCGAGATAGCGGTCGAGCAGGAGCATCGCGAGCGTGGCGGTGAGGATCGGGAAGGCCGCGACGATCAGAAGGTTTGAGGCCAGTGTCGTCCAGCAGAACATCGGCATGCGCAGATAGTTCATGCCCCTGGTGCGCAGCTTCAGCACGGTGGTGACGAGGTTGATGCCGGCGACCAGCGTGCCGACGCCCGAGATCTGGAGCGACCAGGCGTAATAGTCGACACCGACGCCGGGCGAGTAGGACAGTTCCGACAGCGGCGGAAAGGCGAGCCAGCCGGTGCGGGCGAACTCGCCGATCACGAGCGAGAGATTGACCAGCAGCGCGCCGGTCGCGGCCAGCCAGAAACCCACCGAATTGAGCGTCGGAAAAGCGACATCGCGCACGCCCAACTGAAGCGGCACGATCAGGTTCATCAGCCCGATCACGAACGGCATCGCCACGAAGAAGATCATGATGGTGCCGTGGGCCGAAAAGATCTGGTTGTAGTGCTCCGGCGGAAGATAGCCCTGCGACTGGTAGGCGACCGCTTGCTGGATCCGCATCATGATGGCGTCGCTGCCGCCGCGCAGCAGCATCACCGAAGCCAGCAGGATATACATGACGCCGATGCGCTTGTGATCGACGCTGGTGATCCATTCATGCCAGAGATAAGGCAGATGCCCCTTCACCACGACCCAGATCAGCACCGCGAGGATCGCGACCAGTACCACAGCACCCGCAAGCAGTGGGATCGGCTGGTCGAACGGGATGGCCGACCAATCGAGCTTACCGAGCATCATGGCCTCCACTGTGCGGCCGGCCGGCATCGGAGATCAGCTCGGGTCCGGGCCCTGGCGGAATGTGCTGGGTCGAAATCAGGTCGAACAGCCGGGGATCGTCGAGCCGATACGTCGGCCTGCCTGTCTCGATGCCCTGCTGCATCAGCTTCGTGTAGCTCTCCTCATTGAGAACGGCATCGGACTTCGCCGTGGTCGCCACCCAATCCGGAAACGCGAGCGGCGAGACCACGTTGACGTCGAACATCATGTCGGGAAAACCATCGCCGGAGAAATGCGCCGACAGGCCCTGAAGCTTGCCCTCATTGTCGGCGCGCAGGTTCAGCTTCGTCACCATGCCGTTCATGGTGTAGATCATGCTGCCGAGCTGCGGGATGAAGAACACGTTCATCACGCTCGACGACGTCAGCTGGAAATTCAGCTCGACGCCGGTCGGCACGGTCAATGTGTTGACGGTGGCGATACGCTGGTCCGGATAGATGAAGAGCCATTTCCAGTCGAGCGAGACGGCCTGGATGCGGACCGGGCTGCCGGTCCCCGGCACGGGTGCCGCTGGATCGAGCTGGTGCGAGCCGATCCAGGCGACGCCGCCGAGCAGGATGACGGTGAGCGCGGGGATCGCCCACACCACCATTTCGATCCGGCCGGAATAGACGAAGTCCGGCTGATAGCGCGCCTTCGGATTGGACGCGCGAAACCAGAACGCAAACGCCAGGATCGCGATGATGGTCGGCACCACGATCGCAAGCATGATGAAGACGGAATCGACCAGGATGGTGCTGTTGGCCGCAGCGACCGGCCCCTGTGGATCGAGCAGATTCATCGGCAAGCCACTGTCGATTGGGAAGCCCCGAGGGAGAGCCTAACGCGAAACACGCCCCGGCAGCAAACGCAGTCGCATGAAAACGGTTCCTGAGCCGCAAGGACCAGCCACGCGCAATGAGCCAGGCGCAACATGCAATTCCATGTGATGTCAATGACATGAACGCATGAGCCACGCCCTTCTCTCCTGTCGGGGCGATTGCTAATCTGCACGAAAATAGATGGGATGAAACGACATGCAGGGCCCCGAGGACGATGCCGGTCTCGCCGGCAAGGTGGCTCTGGTCAGCGGCGGCGGCTACATCCGCTTCAAGAGCAAGCCCGATCCGCGCTTGCGGGAGCTTGCGATCCTCCAGGTCGGCTGGATAGAGAAGTCGGAAGGCGCGCGCGAGATGGTACGCGAACTCGCGATGTCGGATGCGCCTTTGCCGAGATCAAGCAGCATCTCTCCGACGAGCACATGGTCGACCTCGTGCTGACCATCGCCTTCTACTGCGCCGTGGTGCGCGTGCTCGCCACCATGAAGATCGACAACGAGCCGACTTACAAAGAGGTACTGCAGCAGTACCCGATTTCGGGAGTGAACTGACATGCGCTTGAAGGACAAGATTGCGATCGTCGTGGGCGCCGGCCAGAGCCCCGGCGAAGGCATGGGCAATGGCCGCGCCACCGCGCTAACCTTCGCGCGCGAAGGCGCCAAGGTGCTCTGCGTCGATCATCACCTGGAATCGGCGCAGGAAACCGTCGCCTTGATCGCCGCGAAGCAAGGCACCGCCGCGGCCTTCAAGGCCGACGTCACCAGTTCGGCCGATATCAAGGCGATGGTGGCCGACGCGCAGGCGCGCTGGGGCCGGATCGACGTGCTGCACAACAATGTCGGCGTCAGCCTGTCCGGCGGCGACGCCGAGCTGCTTCAATTGACCGAAGAGGCGTTCGACCGCGTCGTCGCCATCAATTTGAAGAGCTGCATTCTCGCCGCCAAGGAGGTGATCCCGATCATGCGCGCGCAGACGAGCGGCGCGATCATCAACATCTCCTCGATGGCAGCGATCACGACCTATCCTTACGTCGCCTACAAGGCAACGAAATCGGCGATGATCGCCTTCACCGAACAGCTCGCCTACCAGAACGCCGAGTACGGCATCCGCGCCAACGTCATCTTGCCGGGCCTGATGAACACGCCGATGGCCGTCGACACCCGCGCCCGCGAATGGCACAAGACCCGCGCCGAGGTCGAAGCCGAACGCGACAGCAAGGTGCCGCTGCGCAAGAAGATGGGCACGGGATGGGACGTGGCGAATGCCGCGCTGTTTCTGGCGTCGGATGAAGCGAATTTCATTACGGGTGTGACGCTGCCGGTGGATGGAGGGGCGAGTGTGAGAAGAGGATAGCGATGCAAGTACTGCCCCTTCCTTCTCCCCTTGTGGGAGAAGGTGGCGCGAAGCGCCGGATGAGGGGTCGCATCCACGAACTCACAGGTCATTCGCGGATAGAGACCCCTCACCCGGCTTCGCGTTCCGCGAAGCCACCCTCTCCCACAAGGGGCGAGGGTGCACCTTCACCGCGGCGCGAGTCTAATGCGTCACCCGCCATATCGTGCCGCTGCCGTCTTCCGAGATCAGCAACGCGCCGTCCTTGGCAACGGCGATCCCGACCGGTCTTCCCCACACCTCCGTGTCGTTCACGACGAACCCCGTGACAAAATCCTCATACTCGCCCGTCGGCTTGCCGTCCTTCATCCTGATGCGGATCACCTTGTAGCCGGTGCGCTTCGAACGGTTCCAGGAGCCGTGCTCGGCGGCGAAGGCGTCGCCCTGATACTCGGACGGAAACTGCGTGCCCTGGTAGAACGTCATGCCGAGCGAAGCGGAATGCGGCTGCACCAGCACGTCCGGCACCGTCACCTTGTCCTTGAGGTCCGGCCGCGCACCGGCATGGCGCGGGTCTTCGTTGCCGCCGATATAGAACCACGGCCAGCCGTAGAAGGCGCCTTCCTGCACGCTGGTCACGTAATCAGGCACGAGATTATCGCCGAGGCCATCGCGCTCGTTGGTCGAGCACCAGGGCACGCCGGTTTGCGGCTGGATCGCAAGGCCGACGCAGTTGCGGATGCCGGTGGCGTAGAGCTTGCGGTCCTTGCCATCGGGCGTGAAGGCAAGCACGGCGGCGCGCTCGGCCTCATAGCCCCAGGATGCGCCGAGCGGCTGCGCCTTCGACCACGCCTCGAGCCCGCCGGGCGGATTGCCCATGCCGTCGCCGACATTGCCGGCCGAGCCGACCGAGACCAGCATGCGCCTGCCATCCGGCGTGAACACGATGTCGCGGGTGGAGTGGCCCGATCCAGACGGCAGGCTCGCAACCACCGTCTCCGCCTTGGCGGACGCCTTGAGGTCGCCGACACGATAAGGAAAGCGAACGACGCTGCCGGTGTTGGCGACATAGAGCCATTGCGGATTGTCACCGCTCGGAAAGAACGCGATGCCGAAGGGTCGGCTCAGTCCGGTCGCATAGACTTCGTTGGTTGCGACCTTCGCGCCGCCTTCGCCCGCGCGCAGCACGCGGATGCGCCCGGCCCGCGTTTCCGCGACAAAGATATCGCCGTTCGGCGCGATACGAAGAACACGCGGGTCAGACAGGCCTTCGGCCAACAACTCGACCTTGAATCCCGGCGGCACCATCGGCATCGCGCCGGACCTTGCCGTCAAGCGCGTCGGATTGGCGACCGACGGCGAGGCGCCGGGCTTCGGCAGATCCTCGGGCCGGATCAGCCTGACGACACCGGGCTTGTCGGCCTGCCAACTGCCGAACGCATCCTTGCCTTGCAGCACGGACTCGGCCTGCGCGCCGGCGCAGACCGATAGCATCCATGCAGCGAGCGTCATGTGCGACACATGCATCTTCACGGCGTCCTCCTCCCGGTCTTATCTGCCAAATCCCACGTCAGCTCATGCCCGCACGATGTGCAAGAGCGCGCGGGCATCGTACTGGAAAATAACGCGGATCGGTGCGACACATTGGAAGGGCGACCGCCAGTCGCGGTCATCAAAGCCGCGGCATCGATGTCGCGATTGATGGGGTGATCATGTGGGGATCGATCGTATCGGAATGGGCCAGCCTGCTGCTGCGCTGGCTGCATGTCGTGGCGGCGATCGGCTGGATCGGCAGTTCCTTTTACTTCATCCATCTCGATCTCAGCCTGAAACCCGGGGCTGACCTGCCGGACGGCGTGCAGGGAGAAGCCTGGCAGGTCCATGGCGGCGGCTTCTACCGGATCATGAAATATCTGGTGGCGCCAAGCCAGATGCCGGAGGAGCTGACCTGGTTCAAATGGGAGGCCTACACCACCTGGCTCTCCGGCTTCGCGCTGATGGTGGTGGTGTACTATCTCGATGCCGACCTGTTCCTGGTCGACAAATCGATCCTCGACCTCACGCCGTTCCAGGCCGGGCTGTTCAGCCTCTCGAGCCTCGCGCTGGCATGGCTGCTCTATGAGGCCGCCTGCCGCACCGGGCTGGCCCAGCGCGAGCTCGGCTTTGCCATCGGCGGCTATCTGTTCCTGGTCGCACTCACCTTCGCCTTCACGCATGTCCTCAGCGGACGCGGCGCCTTCAACCAGATCGGGGCGATCATCGGCACCATCATGGTCGCCAATGTCTTCGCGGTGATTATCCCGAACCAGAAGAAGATCGTGGCCGCCCTGATCGCGGGCCGGGCGCCCGATTCGAAACTCGGCAAGACCAGCAAGGAGCGCTCGGTCCACAACAACTATCTGACGCTCCCTGTGGTCGTGCTGATGATTAGCAACCACTATCCCCTGCTCTATGCCACCCGCTTCAACTGGATCATCGTCGCGATCGTGCTGGCGCTGGGGCCGGTGATCCGTCACTTCTTCAACGAGCGGCATGCCGGCCGCAAATCGCCATGGTGGGTGTGGGGTGTCGCGGCGGCGGGCGCGATCGCGATCTTCTTCCTCTCCGCGGCCGGCCCGCGCGAGGTGAAGACGGGCGCGCTGTCGGCACAGCCCACGCTCGCCAATGTCGAGGAGATCGTGATGTCCCGCTGTAGCATGTGCCACGCGGCCGAGCCGGTCTGGGCCGGCATCGTGACCGCGCCGAAAGGCATCCTGCTTGACGGTCCCGAGAACATCCACCGCAATATCCGCCTGATCGGCCGCGTGGCCGCATGGTCCAACGCGATGCCGCCGGGCAACATCACGGAAATGACGAGCGAGGAGCGCGCCATCCTCGCCGCCTATATCAGCGAGCAGGATCGCTGACGCCATCGACCGTTGCGCGTCGACGCAGCGTTTCGCGAAATGAAATTCCGCTTTTGCCGGCGATTTCAAAATGACTTGAGCGTCCATCCATCGTAGACAGGACATGGTACGGTCGTTTTTGCGATCGTCAGCTCAGCTTGAAGACATGCCGGGGAAATCACAGTGGCCCTCAAGAACGTCATCGGTATCGACCACGCCGTAGTCATGGTGAAGGACCTCAACAAGGCTGCCGAGAATTACAAGCAGCTCGGCTTCACCATATCGCCGCGCGGCACCCACAGCGCGCATATGGGCTCCGGCAACTACACCATCATGTTCGACCCGGACTATATGGAGCTGCTCGGTGTGCTCGCGCCGACCGAACACAATGCGCCGGCGCGCGCCTTCCTCGACGAGCGGGGTGAGGGCATCGAACGCATCGCCTTCACCGCGGTCGATTCCGCCGCCGGTGCGGAGGAGATCCGCGCGCGCGGCCTGGTGCCGATCGGACCGACCGATTTCGAGCGGCCGGTGACGCTGCCAAACGGCACGGTGTCGGCGGCAAAATTCCGCACCTTCATGTGGCCGACCTCGGAAGCGCCGGGCGGCGTACGCATCTTCGCCTGCCAGCACAAGACGCGTGAGACGGTCTGGATTCCCGAACTGATGAAGCACGCCAATGCGGCGAAGCGGATCAAGCAAACGCTGATCGCAACGCCCGAGCCGGCGAAGGAGGCGGCACATCTTGCACACTTGATCGACCGCGAGCCGAAGCTCGAAGCCGACGGCGCGGTCACCGTGCCCTCTGGCGGCGACCGTGCCGATTTCGTTTATCTGACACTGGACCAGCTCGGCAAACGCTATCCCGGCGTGCCGCTGGCGGGCCTCTCCGAGCGCGGCGGCGCGGCGCTGGTGCTGGTGAGCGGCGATCTCGCAACGACCGAGAAGGCGCTGGGTTCGGCCGGCGCGCGTAGCGGAGCGGCCATCTGCGTGCCACCAGCCAAGGCCAACGGCACCCTGCTCGCCTTCATTGCAGGCTGATTTGAACCAATTCTTTAACGTGTGTTTACCCGGCGGCCCTAGAATTCCCGGCAGTCCAAGCCGCCTGGGGCTAACCGCATGTTTCGAGAAAGCTCGCCGATCGCCTATGACGCGCCGGCCGAACTGAAGAAGTGGCCGTCGCTGAAAGGCGAGAGGCAGAAGGACAGAGGTCCGCCCTATATGGTCTATAACGGCACGCTCGCGGATTGCGTCCGTGAGCTGATGGGAAAGCCGATCAAGGGCATCTCGCTCTACGACATCATGACGAGGCCGCAGCCGGCGTTCGAGCAGACCGTTCTGTCGCCCGGCGACGCCGCCGAGATCGCGATGCGCAAAGGACTTTCCAAAAGATTAGTTCGAGGCGCGCTTTGCGGCAGGCTTTCCCTGCCGCTTCGACGAGGACTCCGTCGGCGCATCGAGGAAGACAACCGGCGTGCCGCGCTTGACGTTTTCGCCTAACGTGCGGACGTCCCAATTCGTCAACCTGATGCAGCCATGGGACGCCGACTTGGTGATCCTGTCGGGCTCCGCCGTTCCGTGGATGCCGTAGCTCTGAGCCGACAGGCCGATCCAGTACGCTCCCACCGGATTGTTCGGCCCCGGCTTGACGTCGAACGGTTTCCTGGATTTGACGCTGTCGAACTTGTAGTCGGGATTGTAGTGATAGGTCGGTTTGTCGTTGGTCGAGGCGACCTTGACCGTCCCGCTCGGCGTCGGACGATCCGGGCTGCCGATTGACGCCGGATAGAACGCGACCTGGCGATCGGACCCATCAAACGCCTTCAACGTCCCGCTCTTCTTATCGATCTCAAGCCGGGCAATGCGCGGCAACTCTCGCCGTGCCGAAACATTCGCAACGGCGATCGTCTCCCCGGCTTTGTCGGCATCACCGCTGTTGCATCAAGGTTGCCTGCGAGCGCCGGGATGGCAAGCCACAGCAAAATCATCGCGCCGATCATCCACCGCATCATCTTGCGCATCCCAATCGCAAATGATCCGCAAACGCCCGGAGAGTTTCTCTTCGGGAACACCGTAGTAACACCGGCGGAACCGACGAGATCGCAGCTTTGCCGCAATCGCAGGGTTAAGACGTCCTTATCGTCGGCGCATCGCCGGCCGTTCACCCACAGTTCGAGGTTGCCCCAGCAATGCGATTTGTCGTCGCGGCTTGCGCCGCGTTTATGGTTCTGATGTGCGACCTCGATCCGTCGGCGTCCCGGCAAGCATCAACTTTCAACAACTCCGTTCTTCAGAACAATCGAGCCTCCCCACTCGTTCCGGTCGTCGAACTGTTCCTCGCGAGCGTGCAAGCCATCGAGCTCACCAATGCACGCGCGGCTTATGAGGAGACGGTCGAGCCGCCGCGCCCGGTCGAATCCGTCGCGCCGGCGCCGGTTTCACCGACCGAACGGTTCTGCCACGCGCTCACGGAAGCGGCTGAGGCCAGCGGCATTCCGGTGCCGTTCTTTGCGCGCCTGCTCTGGCAGGAGAGCCGCTTTCGCTCCAACGAGGTCAGCGGCGCCGGCGCACAAGGTGTCGCGCAGTTCATGCCGGGAACGGCCGCGGAGGTCGGGCTCGATGACCCCTTCGATCCCATGAAGGCCTTGCCCGCATCGGCAAAGTTCTTGCGTAAGCTCCGCGACGATTTCGGCAATCTCGGCCTCGCCGCAGCCGCTTACAACGCAGGCCCGGGTCGCATCCAGAAATGGCTTGCCAAGGAAAGTGGGCTGCCGCGCGAGACGCGCGACTATGTCCGGATCATCACCGGCACGAAAGCGGAGGACTGGATCGAGCGCTCCGAGGCCCTTGCGATCCGGATCGACCTGCCGCGCGAAGCCCCATGCGAAGGCATCGGCAGCCTTTCCAAGACCAAGGATGTCGCCTGGGTTCCCGTGAACCTGGCACCTACGGTCACCACCATCATTCGCAAAGCCGAGCAACTGGCGGCGCGATTCACGGCGAACCGTGCGCGCAAGCAGTTCGCATCCATGCTCCGGAAGAATGTCTCGGCCCATGGCAAGGCGCGCAGCATGATCGCGGCACGCGCGGCCGGAAAGAGTGCGAAGGCCCGCGCCATCCGCGTCGCGTCGCGCGAGCACTGATTGATCAGGCCGGACGCCTCAATCGGATTTGATGTTCGCCGCCGCCACCACCTCGGCAAGCTCCTTCGTCTCCTTCGTGATCTTCGCAGCGTACTCGGCCGGGCTGAGCACGGAGACCACGCCTTGCGTCTCCAACCGTTCCCGCAACACCGGATCATTGGCGGCCGCGATGATCTCCCGATGCAGCATCTCGAGGATCGGCACGGGTGTCGCCTTGGGCATGAAGAAGCCGACCCAGAATGAGAGATCGAAGCCGGGATAGCCGGCTTCCGCAACGGTCGGCACGTCGGGCAACGACGACAGCCGCTCGACTGACGACACCGCGAGCGCGCGCAGCTTTCCATCCCTGACCAGCGGCACGGCGGAGAGCGGATCGAACACCGCCAAAACCTCCTGCGCGAGGATGCCGACCTCGGACGCCGCACCGCCGCGATAGGGCACGTGGATCATCTTGATGCCGGCGCGCTGGCCGAGCAGCTCCATCGCGAGATGGGCGAGGTTGCCGTTGCCGCCAGAGCCGTAAGCGAGTTCGCCCGGCTTGGCCTTCGCGGCGGCGACGAGATCGGCCACGGTCCTGATGTCGGCGGTCTTGGGAATCTCCGGATTGACCACGAGAACGAGCGGCGCCGAGACGACAGTGGTCAGCGGGGCGAAGTCCGCTTGCGGGTTGTAACGAATGTCCTTGAACAGCGTCTTGTTGAGGGTGATCGTGGATGAGTTGCAGGCCAGCATCGTGTAGCCGTCCGCTTCCGCATGCGCCACGCCCTCGGCCGCGATCATGCCGTTGGCGCCGGCGCGGTTCTCGACTACGAAGGGCTGCCCGAGCTTGTTGCCGAGCCGGTCGGCGATGATGCGCGCGACCACGTCGACCGGACCGCCCGCGCTGAAGCCAACCATGATCTTGACCGGGCGCGTCGGATATTTTTGCGCATCGGCCTGCGCCGCCAGCGTCGAAACGCACAGTCCGCCGATGACCGCCAGCAGGCGAAGCCTTCGTTGCATTCGTTCTCTCCCCAGACGTCGACGCCGCCTGTGCATGTTGTTGGTGCGACGCGTTCGGCGATCATGATGAGCGGCCGTACTGATTTTCGCAATCGTGTTTCCACGCACGCGACATGCTCGACAATTCCGCCGCACGGCAAGCGAAGGCCGCCGCCAAACAAAAAATGCTAAAACAACCCCATGCACAGTAGCCGACGCTAGCCAGAACAAGGACTTGCGCGGGGCAAGGACTTGCAGGGCAGACTTGCACGGGGGAAGGATTTGCGCGTCCCGCAAAGGCCTTTGACACGTCGGGCAAAACACCGGCAGGATGGCATCATCGCGAGAGCCGTCAGCGCCTGCCCCACCCGGCCCCGGGCGCTTCGACAGCACTGCGCGAAAAACCCGACATCTCAAAATCGTACAGCGCGCCACAGCGAGCGGCTTGATCCGCACGGAACGCGCCCGCGCGTCTGCGCCAACGAAGGACACAGGACATGACGACATCCCCGAAACGCAACACGACGGCATCGATCGCCACAAACAATCACGCCGGGTTCGCCTCAAGCCCGCGGGTCAAACTCTCCCGGAGGCGAATTTCGATCGACCATCCGGACCCGCGCGCCGGCGAACGACTGCTGGCCGATGCGCTGGGTGCCGTCGACCGCGACGTTGGATCGCCTGCTCAAGCAATTGGTGAAGGCCAGCGTGATCGGCCAAAAACCGGATGAAGCCAATCTCGCCTTCATGATCTCGATGATGAAGAGCATCGGCCCGCGGGATTCCATCGAGGCCATGCTGGCGGCCCAGATGGTGTGCGTTCACGTCGCCGCGATGCGATGCGCCTGTCGCCTCGCCTGCACTATCGACATCCAGCAGCAGGAGAGCGCCACGCGCGCACTCGGCCGGCTCATGCGCATTTTTCCGGCCCAGGTCGAGGCGCTCAGCCGCTACCGCAACAATGGCGAACGCGGCATCACCGTGCAGAACCTGTCGGTGCAGGATGGTGGGAAGGCGATCGTGGGGAATGTCACCCAGCATGCGAGCGTGCTCGTGTCGGAGCCGAAGCGGGGCGACGCAAGGCAAGGCGCCACCGCATGACCGGCGGCCACGCCCGCAACACCGTCCCGATGCTGGCAAGCCCGCGCTGCGGCGCCCGGACCCGCAGCGGCGGCACGTGTCGTTCGCCGGCCGCGCACGACAAGGCGCGATGCCGCATGCACGGCGGCACGCCGAGATCCGGCGCACCTCGGGGAAACCGGAATGCGTGCAAGCATGGGCTGTTCACGAGGGATGCGAGCGCCGAGCGAAGACAGGTCCGGCTGATGCTTGATGAGGCGCGGAAGCTGTTGCGGGAGTTGAAATAAGGCGAGCGTCCCCCGTTCCCGCCGAGCATCGGTGCGTCAGTTCTATGGATACCAGCGTGCATCGAGGTGCTCGCCCAAGCCGCTAACATCAAGAAGGGGCGCGACCACTGCGATACGCGCCCCTTCCAAAGATCCACGCGCGCTGTCAGACGGGCCTGCACCTGTTCCTGCCGTTGTAGTTTAAGCACTGCATTTTGCGCGGTTTGCCGAGCCCCGTGGACCGCCCAGGAAGGCGGTTAACGGGATGGCCCGCGCTGTCATAGACGGGGCGCCGGACGACGTTCGAGGCCAGCACAATGCTCGACTCCGACGCAATCGGGAGGAGAGGTGCCGCCATCGCGGACACTGGGTGTACGATGGCGACAAATGTTGCGCTGGCAACGGTGGCGACCGCGCATGCGATCGAAAATCTTCTGGTCTTTGTCATGGTTGTCGTAGCTCTCCGTCCGGCTTCCATTAATCCCCGATCAAGAATTGCATGGGACGAGTGAGCACGCGTCCTCCGATCGGTGGACCTGCCCTCCGAGATAAGCAAAAAATCGCAGCGCGAAAATTCGCGCTGCGATCCTGCTTCGGTTCACGCTTGTTTCGATTTAGTGCGGCTTGCGGTCGTTGCCGCCATTCGTGGACCGTGCTGAACCCGACCCACCCGCCGTTTTTTGTGTCTGGGTCATGGTCACGCCACCTCCGCCACCCGATGCCTTTCGATGATCGCGGATAGCCGGCTCTGCCCCGTTGCTGGGTGGAGCATTCGTGCTGACCGTTCCAATGGGAGCTGCGGGCGGCGGACCGCCGGGCGTTGGGGCAGTAGCGGTACCTTGGCGATGATCGTTGACGACGGGAGCGGCGTTACCCAACGCGTCGCTGTTGCGATGGCCGGTCGGTTGGGGCACCGGTTGGCCCGCTGCGACCGCTCTGTCGCGGACGACCTTGTCGCGCCTCAGAGCGTACTCGTTTTTCGCAGTTGCCGGATTGGCGTATGCGGCATTGACGCCCGCGGCCTTAAGTTGTCGGGCTAATTCAGGATCCCAGACGTGATAACGGGCCCCGTTCGGCGCCAAAATCATCTGTCCGTTTTCGGTCGGAACGCCCTGCTTGACTGTATAGGTGCTGGTGCCCGCCCCATCTGTAACGACGACCGTGGTGTACTGGCCGTTCCAGCCCCGGTTCGGGTCGTCGTCGATGACACCCTTGCCGTTGCCCTTGCCTCCACCCGTTCCTCCCTTGTTAGTCTCCTTGCCTCCTGCCCCGCGGCCTCTCACGTCTTCGCCTTCATATCCCCTCTTTCTATTCCTGTTTTCGCACGCTTTCTCTGCTATGTTGCAGGCCCCGAACGAAGCCAATTTTTCGCCGTCGCGAATGCAATGGTTGAATCTTGCCGAGCAGTTTTCGGGCTCGGCAAAGGCCAACTGGGTGAAGGCCCCGAAGCTGATCAGCGTGAGCGCGATGGCGAGTGTGGCTTGGTGTGAAAACTTGCGCATTCTGAGTCTCCGGTTGGTTCACAGTCTGTCCTGACTGTGGAATTGTTAGAATTACCCACCCCATCAGCGCTGCCCGCATCATGGCCGTTTGCCGATCGCGCCGCGTCCTGCGATCGGGGGATACTCGCGCGAACCGATGGATCGTCGTCGCTAGGCCCGCTTCGCCTACATTCATGTTTTCGATCAAATTATGCGGCCGTCCATCCCTCGATCGGAGGATTTGGCACTGACCGTTTTCCATCAGGATCGCGGTGAAACTCGCGGGATTTTCCCGGAGTTGCATTCAACGATCGATCAACGGCATTCGTCGAAACGCCGCAAGTGATCGAGCAAACAGGAAACGACTATGCTGAAGAACCACGTAACAACACCCCGTATCCTTGCCACGCTTGCGGCGGGATTCATTCTGATGGCAGCGACGGAAGGTGCGCTCGCCCGGGTCAACACCGGCACCCGCCCGATTAGCACCAGCGCCGGCAAAGCTTTTGGCATCAATGCCGGTGTCGGCAAAGGCGTCGGCGCAGATGGCGGCGTTGCCATGGGCGGCAGCAGCGGTGCAGTTGTCCCCAAGCCGCCGCGGTTCCATCACCCCTTCCCTCCGCGTGATTAACTGACGTCAGCTCGCGACTGTCGGCGCCGCTTCAAGCCGTAGCCGGCAGTCGCCGCCGTTTTCGACGATAAGCACAAGCAGAAACGCAGCGCGAAATTTTCGCGCTGCGTTTCCGTTTCAACTTGTTCGATTTGTTGCGGGCTTGCGGCCGGTGCTCCACATGCTGTCCTGCCCGTGGAATTGGCCGAACCACTCGCCCGGCTAGCCGCCCGGCTGCGGCCCGACTACACCGCGTCGAAATAGATCTGATTGTTGCGACGTCCGCCCCGGATGCTTTCCGATAATGGGCGGGCTTTCATAGCGGCTATGCCTGTGCCGGCGCTCGTAGCGATACCGGTCGCCATGTTTGTGACTTGAGCTGCCGTCATGGCCCACACGACCGTCACCTTTTCCGGGAATGGGAACGGGAGGAAGAGGCTTGCCGATCGGACCGCCGGGAGCGGGTTTTTCAACGAGGAGAGCGGTGCCGCCACCTCCCGACTGGATCTTGGCTCCGGTGTTGCCGGTGCCGGGTCGGGCACCATTTCCTGCAGACGCATCACCCGTCGCCACGGCCAGGGCGATACCGACCATGAGCACCGGAAGAAGCCGGATCGACATGGCAAAACTTTTAGGTGTCTTCATCAACTATCCTCTCGCTGATTTGGCGGGCGCGACGTGCTGCCTGCTAAAAAAATCCTGAACTCATTCAGAACAAGATTCGGCCGGACCCTAGGGCGGTGCTGAAAGGCCCGCGTCCTGCGATCGGAGGACGCGGGCCGAGAAAGCGACATGGCGATCTTTTTGGGTCTGCGCGGTATCCGGATCAGACCGCCAGCGGCGTCGAAAAACCGGCGACCAGTTTGACCAGATCGGCCTGACGGCCGGCGCCGGTCTTTTCAAACAGCCGCCCGACATGCGTCTTGATGGTGGTTTCCGCGACGCCGAGGGCGGTCGCCACCTCGGGGACCCCGCCAACCTCAACGACGGCAATCAGCACGCGCAACTCCATTGGGGTCAATTTGAAAGCTCTGCCTATAACTTCCGGACGTGATGGAGTTTCCAACGCCGCCTTGCGGACGAATACCGCCGCGATCGCGGTGTGGTTAATTCCGGCGTCACGGCGCGCACCCGAGGTCAACGGCAGCACGTGCGCGACGTAACGCTCGCCATCATGCGCCGTCAACGGCAATGCAATGCCCTTGATGCCGAGCGCCGCATTACCCTGCGCAGCAAATGCAAATACTTCCCGCAAGGTCTGGTTGACCTGCGCATCACCTGCCACAAGCTGACCTCTGATCGAACGCAGGAAATCACCGGCCCCGAGAATTGCACGTCCAGCCACATTGGCGTGGGCGATCTGCCCGCGGCCATCCACGAGAAACATGCCGGCGCTAAGGCCATCGAGGGTTTCGGCGAGCGCAGCTGTTTCGGCGCGCCTGAAATCGATCGCCTTGCCGATGAGGATCGCGCGGCGGACATGAGGCACGATACCGGCGATACGCCGACGCATTTCGCCGTCGACCATACCGCCCAACTTGTCCCGGACGATTCCGAGAAACGCGCAACTCGTCAGCGACTTCTCGAGCACCGCGCTTGCAACGTCGGTCCACCCCTGCGGCCGCGCCCATTCCTGATAAAAGCGCCCCTGGCGATATTCCTCATAGGGTACGAGATCCGGAAGGCTCACGATCTCTCCCACACCAAAGAGCGGCACGCCTGCCAGCGGATCCAATTGCGCATAAGTCTTCGAATAAGCCTGCATCTCGCTGGGATCGACCCCGTACTGATGGCGGGCCTCGACAACTGCGCTCGTTGAATCAATCACGGCAAGCGCGCCAGCTCGAGCTCCGGCAAAGTCGGCAATCTTCGCGAGCACGCCGGTCCACATTGCAGGATCGAGCGCAGCATCGTAGATTTCGCCAACAAGACTGCTGTTTTTTTCAGCTTCGGACGTGTCGCTCATCCGCAACGCGGGCTTGGAGACGCGACCGGCCGCTCGAATTTTCTGGATTTCTCGAATCACACTTGTCAAGAACGCTCTCCCGTCAAAATGAATACACAAAACTTGCGATATGAATGGCAGCACGGCACGGCAACCCGTGGTGGCCCCAGATTGAATAATTGCAACGGCGGCCTCGCGAAAAACGAAGATGCGGCCCGGCGCCGCTCGGCAACAAGGCAGTGCATGACTCCAGGTAGCCCCGTGCTCGCGAACTGCCAACTAGCAGTCCTCGGCATGTACGACTAGTTCAGGAAATGAATCGGGCGTGGGCGGAACTGACCTGAGCAATTTCGGTCGCCTGGCCATTTGTTGCGGTCGCAGGCACTATCCAGCCAAGGATGCCCCAGAATGGGGATGGTTCGACCGTCCTGCACAACTGCACTTTCCAGGGTCGAGATCGCCTCGGTCCGGCGAACCTGCCCTTGGCGTTTCCATCGACAAAACTTGCAGAGTCCTTCGTTGCCGACCCCGCGTACGACTCTTACATCGCGGCTCGCAAAGCCGGTAGTGAAAGCCGCTTCCAACTAATCGACGGTACCGATTTGGCAGGTACAATATCGTATGTATCTGCGTAAGGGATGAGTTACGGGCCACGCGCACTTGCATGACCTAATCCCGCGCTCCTCTTCCTTGCGAGCATCCTGCGGAGCATTCGACTTTCCGACGGTGTAAAGTGGAATTCGACAAGACTGCTAACGTCGCCTAACTCATGCAGACTCGCGTAGTAGATTCGATGAGGACGCATCATCGAGAGAGCGGCTTTACTTTTCCGGGTCTTTATCGAGGAACGATCCGGATTTCCGCACAAGAAGGGATGCGTCGAGCAGCCGATACTCACTTGGCAATGTGAACGGCGAGTTTGGCGGTAACCAGCTTAAGGGGCTCGCCGAAGCCTGGGCAGGTTTCGTTTCTCTCGGTGCCTTCAAGGCCATGGACGACTCCCTTTAAAATGTTGCCTGCATTTGTCGGTATTTGGCGTCACGGGCGCCACATCCTCGTCATTTTCGACGCCGGTGTTTCCCGTTCATCGTTACGTGAGCGCACGATTTCACCGAAGGCTCGCCGCCTTCAGTCATTTCGCAAGAATATATAGTCTGCCGAATAGGGCACGCTGCGGAAGGCACCCGCTTCGTCGCATGGTCCGCGTGCTAAGCCGCCTCGAGTGTTGACACGCTGCACGTGGGTCACACCGGAAAATTTGCCCTTGCCGCGTTGATCCACAACATCGAGCTGGAGCCATGGGATATCGTCCTCGGTCGCGCCAGGCGCGCTGCTGGCCGATTTTGCCTGTATCACGCTGCCATCGACGTACTCCCAACGCGGGCCCGCGTAGTGGCGCCCAACCGTGCTGCCGTCGAAAATAAGCGTGGCAGTCGGCTCACGGGCCCGCCAAGCGAGATTGCCGTCGGACGCGGCCCTGCACTCGTAGACCTGGGCTCCTTCGGCATGAAGGACAGCAGCAACTGCCAGGCCGGGCGTTGCAATTGCTGCGGAGACCTCGACCGAGGGATGGGACGCAGTAGCCGCGTTAAACGATCCGACGCTCAGTGCGAAGACGAATAGCGGCAGTTTCCAACAAGCATTCATGGCTATTCTCATAGATGATGGGGGATGCCTGGAGGACGCGAGCAATTCGCGGTCGAACAGTTATGGTCATGATCGAAGTCCGGTTTCCGCGGCCAGGCTTCGTGGGGCGAAGGGCGAATGCGAAAGGCTTCGAGGGCGGGAGCGTCCCGCCAACACGTGGGCGACGGGTATGAACCCGCCGCCCGCGCGATCGATTGCAGAGGTCACCAAGCAGTAAAGAGGTCATAGATATCCTTCGCCGACTCTTCCACTTCGTGAGCGGCGCCCTTAATGCCACCTTTGGCGAGGCCGTACCCAGCAGCAACGGGAGGGACAAAGGTGAGGACTCCAACTCCTAACGCGGCCTTGTCGGCAGTCATCCCAATCTTAATACCTGGTGAATCAAAACCGGTGACAGTGCCTCGAGTGGTCGGCGCCTCCGGCGTCGGCGCAACGCTGACGACCGTCTTGCCTTCCCCGTTTTTGGCGCCAACTTGAACGTTGTTCTGCGCGGCTCCGACACCGAGCGCGTTGGACACGGTCACCGAGCTCCCGTTCAAGGTCACCGAATCCTTACCGTTGGTCACCGTGATCTTGCCTGGACCGCTGGAATACGCCGAAACCCCTCCCGCACCATTGGGGATTTCATACTTGGTCACGCCGTTGGACACGGTCACGTTGCCGGCCGGCGGACTGACGATGGGGTGGATCGTGTTTACGGCCGAAGTGACGCCGGTCGGGCTTCCGGAACCGGAAGCGACGGGATTGCTTGCAACGGTCTGCGGTGGCTTTCCGCTGGCCGCCTCGACCGGCTTGCCGCCAGAAGGCATCTTGTGCCTGCCGTCACCAAGCCGCTCTCCGTCACGGCTCCACTTTTCATGCTTGTGGTCCTGCTCGTTGCCATGCTTGTTGGAGCGATCGAACTTCGCATGATCAGAGTTGGGCTTGTCGCCGCCATGACGCTCCGCGAGGATGGGACGAATGTCGTTCCGACCGGGATTGGCAGTGGTGAGCCTGGCGTTATCGCCTCTACCTTGACCAGAATTGTTGCCGCCATGATGCCCGGCATTGCCTGGCGCGCCCGCAAGCAGAAGGATCCCAGCCGCAAGCGTTGCGATGGAGCCGGTCGATCTAACGAGGCATTTGAATTCTTTCATGGTTCACCTGCTGTGTTCGGTCGCAGATTCCAAATGGGCTGCGACTGGGTTGCCGATCTCTTCCCCGGCAACAACAGTGACCTCGCCTTGGGCGCCCTGCGTCCCCCGATCGGAGGACGCGAATGGCAACTCCCGTCATGAATTCATCAACTGGGCGTTACCCGAGTAATCTTCATAACGTTGACTCGAAGCATCTTCCGAAACAGAGCCGCTCTTCAAACTATTGATGAAATATCTGACAAGTTAACGAACCAACGTTTCGTCACCGTCGTCGGCCGGGCGGAATCGGCAAGACCACATTTCGCTATCGCGTCGAGCGTAAACATCGATAACGTCACCGAACAATTTTCCAGGATTGACGGTCGACAGCAAAAAGCCCTTGAAAACATCATGTTTTCAAGGGCTTTTGGTTGCGGAGACGGGATTTGAACCTATGACCTCAAGATCATGAGCCTGACGAGCGAGCGGGCCAACCCAGCCCCGGTCAACCGCTCAATGCCGTGCCAACAGCTCGCACCACGCAAGCCGGTCGGCGCCGCGTACGGCGCCGGCCGTGTCTTGCCACCTACTGCGAGCGGTCCGAGGTCCAGCCCTTGTACTCGCCGATGTTGTCGCGCGTCACGAGTTTCGACGGCAGCAGCTCGACGGTGGCCGCAGGCTTCTGGCCGTTGAGGATGCCGACGCCGACCTGCACGGCGCGGCGGGCCATGAAGAACGGGTCCTGCGAGGCGGAGGCCTGGATCTGCGGCGACTGCGGGTCCTTGAGGGCTGCTTCGATGTCGGGCGCGCCGTCGACCGCGGTGATGATGATGCCCGTGCGCTGCTGCTGGCGCGCCGCGAGGTCAGTGCCGATCGCCTGCGGATCGTTGATGGCAAAGACGGCGTCGATCTTGGCAAAGCGGGTCAGATAGCCCTGCGCCACCGTCAGGCCGCCTTCGCGCGAGCCCTTGCCGTCCTGGTCGTTGGACAGGACCTTGATGCCGGGGTTCTTGCCGAGCACGTTCTTGCACCCGACGACGCGGTCGATCACTGCGGAGACCTGCGGGCCGTTCTCGATGATCACATCGCCTTTGCCCCCCAGCTTGTCGACGATGTACTGGCAGGAGATCTCGCCGGCCTGGACGTTGTTGGTGGTCACCGTGGCGTCGGCGCCTTCGGCGGCGGTGTCGACGGCAACGACGACGATGCCGGCCGCCTGCGCCTTCTTGATCGCCGGTCCGACCGCCTTGGGATCGCCGGGATTGAGCAGGATCAGGTCGACGCCCGCAGCGATGAAATTGTCGATCTGGGTGACCTGCTTGCCGAGATCGTATTCGAAGCCGACAGCGGTGATCTTCACGTTGGGGTTGGTCTTTTTGGCCTCGAACTCGGCGCCCTTCGACAACGCGACGAAGAACGGATTGCCGAGCGAGCCCAGCGAAACGCCGATCGACTTGAGCTCCTTGGCCGAAATCGGCGCGGAGCTCAGGACAAGCGCCATAGCGGCGCCGGCAAACGAGATCGTCTTCAACATTGGCTTCCTCCCTGGTCTGTTTGAATCTCCGTCACGACGACCAGTTGCCGTGACAGAATCAACATGACGGCGCGGCGCCCGCCGCATTTCTCTCGTGCTCAAGTCCGGGCCGAGCCCTGCAGTCGATAGCGGTCCAGCGCCACCGCGCCGATGATCACCAGGCCCTTGATCACATATTGCCAGACATCGGACACGCCGATCAGGATCAGGCCGTTCGACAACACCGCAATGATCAGCGCGCCGACCAGCGTCCCCCAGATCGAGCCGATGCCACCGACAAAGGAGGTGCCGCCCAGGATCACGGCGGTGATGGCGTCGAGCTCGTAGGACTGGCCGAGCTGGAGGCCATTGGCCGCGTAGAGACGAGCCGCCTGCATCGCGCCGCCGAGGCCGGCGAGCAGGCCGGACACGCCATAGACGAAGATCAGCACGGCCCAGACCTTGATGCCGGCGAGCCGCGCCGCGCTCTCGTTGCCGCCGACCGCATAGATGTGCACCCCGAGCACGGTGCGCTTGAGCACCAGCCACGACACCAGGATGACCAGCAACGCGATCACCCAGAGCCAGGGAATCGACACGACGCCGGGAATAAGCGTGAGGGCGCCGTTGCCGATGAAGGCATAGGGTATAGACGGATTGAACACCGTGGTGTCGGCGCCGAGCAGGCGCGCGGCGCCGCGCACGGCGGTCAACGAGCCCAGCGTGACGATGAAAGGCGGTAGCCGCAACAGGGCGATCAAGGCGCCATTGAGGATGCCGAAGACGGCGCCGGTGAGCACCGCGGCCGGCAACCACAGCAGCCCGAGATCGGGGAATTTGGAGATGATCAAGCCGGCCATCGCCGACGCCGCGAGGATGGAGCCGACCGAGAGGTCGATGCCGCCGGTGAGGATGACGAAGGTCATGCCCGCGGCCAGCACGGTATTGACCGCGGACTGCTGCACCACGATGCCGATGTTCTGGCCGGTGAAGAAGCGGCCGTCCGACAGGACATGAAAGCCGATGCACAGCAGCAGCAGCACCGGCAGCATGCCGACCGCGCGAATGATCATCCGCGTGCGCTGCCGCTTCGTCTCTTGCGCTGCGGCAAGGCCGGGCGCGGTGGGGGCGGTCTTGGCCAAAGCGCCATTGTCAGGCATCGAGCTGCTCCGTTCCGGTGGCAAGCGCCATGATCTCCTCCTGGCTGAGCGGCGAGGTCGCACCCCGCCGCATCTGGCCGGCGATGTGCCCTGCGCGCATCACGATGACGCGGTCGCAGATGCCGATGATCTCGGGCAGGTCGGACGAGATGACGAGAACCGCGGTGCCCGACTTCGCAAGGTTGTCGATGATCGAATAGATCTCGGACTTGGCGCCGACGTCGACGCCGCGCGTCGGCTCGTCGAGGATCAGGATCTTTGGGCCGATCGCGAGCAGCCGCGACAGCAGCACCTTCTGCTGGTTGCCGCCGGAGAGCCCGCCGGCGGGGACACCGACATTCGCGGCGCGGATGCCGAGCGCCGTGAAGGCTCGTTTGGCGCGGTCGCGGGCCTTGTCGCGGTTGAGGATGCCGCCGAACTTCGCATCCCGGCCCAGCACGGCGAGATTGATGTTGTCGAGGCAGGACATGTCGAGGAACAGGCCGAGCGCCTTCCTGTCCTCGGTCAGGTAGGCAATGCCGGCGTCCAGCGCCTCGCCGGGCGTGCGGATGCTGACCGCGCGGCCCTCGATCTCGACATGGCCCGAGATCATGGGCGCGGCGCCGATGATGAGATGCGCAAGCTCGGTGCGGCCGGCGCCGACCAGGCCGGCGAGGCCGACGACCTCGCCCGCATGCACCGTCAACGAACACCCCTTGACGCGCCGTCCGTCGGCGATGTCGACGGCCGCAAGCACGGGCGCGCCCGGCCTCGCCTGCGGATCGTGGTCCTTCTTGTAAAAGGACGAGACGTCGCGCCCCACCATCATCCGCACGATGGCGTCGGCGCGGATCTCGGGCTTGTCGAGCGAACCGACCAGCGTGCCGTCGCGCAGCACCGTGACGCGGTCGCCGAGCGCATAGACCTCGTCCATGCGATGCGAGATGTAGATGATGGCAAGACCTTCGGCGCGCAGCTGGCGGATCAGGGCGAACAGCCTTTCGCTCTCGCCGGCCGACAGCGCCGTGGTCGGTTCGTCCATGATCAGGATCCTGGAGCGGGCGTGCAGCGCGCGGGCGATCTCGACCAGTTGACGCTGGCCCATCGACAGATTGGCCACCAGCGTCTGCGGCGTGAAATCGGCGCCGAGCCGCGCCAGGATCGGACCGACGCCGGCCTGCATCGCCTCGCGCGCCAGCAAGCCGCCGCGGGAGACCTCGCGGCCGAGATAGATATTCTCGGCGACGCTCAGATTGGGGGCGAGCGAAAGTTCCTGATAGATGATCGCGATGCCGGCCGCGCGGCCGCCGAGCGGGCCGTTGATCTGCACCGGCTGGCCGTCGATGCGGATTTCGCTGCCCGGATCTGGCCGGTAGGCGCCCGACAGGATCTTCATCAGGGTGGATTTGCCGGCGCCGTTCTCGCCCATCAAGGCGTGGATCTCACCCGGATAGACGGTGAGGTCGACGTCGCGCAACGCCTTGATGCTGAAGAAAGACTTGGAGACCCGGCGCATCTCGAGGATGGGCTCGCTCATCACACCTCCCCGACGTGCCGACGGCGGCATCGCATCTCACCCGCGTCTCGTTTGGTCCCTGGCGCGCGTGGGCGCATTAAACAAAAGGCTGCGGCGCAGGGCAATAGCTCCCGCGAGCTCACGAACGGTCGGGAGCGGATTTATCTTTTCCAGACGGAACCGATGTTCGGACGTGATGCCTTTTCTTCGCCACATCGTCGCGCACCATCCCTCGCCTCGGTCGCGACCGTGTCGCGAGGGATGTCAGCGCCGCGGCCGATACAGGCGCCGCCATTCCGGAAGCCGCTCGGCATAGGCTTGCGCAAGTGCGGGCTCAGGCTGGAACGTCTCGACGCGCTGCGGCGCGGTGCAGACGGCGTCGATCGCCTCCCCGGTGACCGCGAGGCGCCCGAGACGCGCTGCGCCAAACGCAGCGCCGGTTTCGCCATCGGCAAATCGATGCACGGGGATGTTCAGGACATTGGCCAGCACCGAAAGCCAGAACCGCGACCGCGAGCCACCGCCGATGACATCCGCCTCCGCGATCACCAGTCCGGTATCGGCAAGCACGTCCCGGCAGTCCGCAAGCGCGAAGGCAACGCCTTCGAGCCCGCCTTGCACGATCGCGTCACGATCGGTGGCGTGACTGAGCCCATCGAGCATGCCGCGCACGTCCGGATCATCGTGCGGGGTGCGCTCGCCGGAGAGATAGGGCAGGAAGCTGACAGGCGACGGAGCCTTCGGGCGCAACCCGAGCGGCGCCAGCAGGTCAGCCTCGGACGCCCCCAACAGTCGCGCGATCCAGGCAAGGCAGGATGCGGCCGAGAGGATCGCGCCGGCCTGGATCCATCTGCCGGGGACGGCGTGACAGAACGTGTGCACGACCCGCTCCGGATTGGCCGCGATTGTCTCGGTCGGCACCAGCAGTGCGCCGGAGGTTCCGAGCGAAATGAAGGCTGCGCCCGGGCCGATGGCGCCGATGCCGATAGCTCCCGCCGGATTGTCGCCGGCGCCGCCGGCGATCATCGGTCGCCTGATCATGCCCCAGCGCTGCGCCATCTCGCTCCGCAGCCGTGCCGCCGGTGCGCAGCCCTCGACCAAACGGGGCATCTGCCGGCGCGACAGGCCGGTCGCGGCGAGCCCCTCATCCGACCAATCGCGGCGCGCCACATCGAGCCACAGCGATCCCGAGGCGTCCGAGACATCCTCGATCGCCTCACCGGTCAGCACCAGGCGCAGATAGGCCTTGGGTTGCAGCACGAGCCTGGTGGCGGCGAAGATCTCCGGTTCGTGCCTGGCGACCCACAACAACTTTGGCGCCGTGAATCCAGGCATGGCCTTGTTGCCTGTCGTCGCCCGCAATGCGGGCCAGCGCTGCTCCAGCTCGGCGCATTCCGCAGCGGACCGTCCGTCATTCCAGAGAATGCAGGGCCGCAACGGCGTGAGACCGGCATCGAGCAGCGTTGCGCCGTGCATCTGGCCCGACAGGCCGATGCCCTCGACGTCGGCCAATTCGCGCGCGTGATCAGCCTTCAGCGCGTCCAGCGCCGCGAACGTGGCCTCTATCCACTGCGCCGGGTCCTGTTCGCAATGGCCGGGACGTGGCGCCTTGACTGTCAGCGACCGGCTGCGGCTCGCCACCACCCGCTGCGCGTCATCGACGAGAACGATTTTGACGGCAGACGTGCCGAGATCGATGCCGAGATACATGATGTCACTTGCCTTGCGCGCCGGCCCCATGGGGCAGACAGCCCGCACCATCGCTGCATAAATTTGCGCTGCATAAATTTGCCGCCATCGCCTCAAATCTGCAAGGCCGGCCTGCGTGCCCTGTCGCGGCCTCCTCCGCCATTGGCACGGCCTCCCCGATCGTGTAACGCCACCCAAAACCTTCTCGGGACGGGACGCTGATGGGGACCGCTGCCACGAACGACGCGGGCGATGCCACCCGCGCGCTGATCTTTGCGCTGGTCGCGCTGGCCTGCGGGCACATGCTGTCGACATTGCTGCGCACGATTCCGGCGGTCAGCCTCGATCTGATGGCGACGGACTTTCATATCGAGCCGCAGGCGCTGGCGAGCCTCACCTCGGTCTATCATTTCGCCTTTGCCGCGGCGCAGATCCCGGTCGGCGCGGCGATGGATCGTTTTGGCGTGCGCCCGGTATCGCTCAGCCTGCTCGGCGGGACCGTCATTGGCGCAATCGCTTCGGGCTTTGCGACGGGGCCCGAGAGTTTTGCATTCGGGCAGCTGCTGCTGGGTATCGCGACCTCGGGCATGCTGATGTGTCCGATGACGCTCGCCGCCAAGCAATTGTCAACGGCGCGCTTCGGGCTGTGGTCGGGCGCGATCCTCTCGATCGGCAATGTCGGTATGCTGCTGTCGTCGAGCCCGCTCGCCTTCGTGGTCGATCATTACGGCTGGCGCGCCGGGTTCTGGATCTCTGGGCTCGGCGGCGTTCTGGTGGCACTCGCGGTGTTCGCGCTGGTGCCGAACCAGCCGGCCGAGCACAAGGACGAGTCTTCGCCACTGTCGCAGATGATCGCGGTGCTGCGGCTCGGCCTGTCGCGCCCGCTGCGCGGCCTGATCGCACTGGCGCTGGTGTCGCTTGCGACTTCGCTGGTGCTGCGCGGATTGTGGGGCGGGCCGTGGCTGATGCAGGTCAAGGGATTGTCACGGGTCGAGGCCGGCAACCAGCTCGGCGCGTTCACGCTCGCGATGATCATCGGTCCGCTCTGCATCGGCATGATCGACCGCAGGCTCAGTCGCCGCCGCGAGCTGGTGGCCGGCACGCACCTCGTCGCGGCGCTTCTGGTCGGGCTGATGGCGCTCGGCGCGCCGCACTACGCGGTCTCGGCGCTGTTCGGCGTTTCCGTGATGCCGCCGCACTACGATCTGGTGCTGTTCGTGCTGATTGGGCTTGCGGCCTCCGCGCAGCCGCTGCTGTTCGCCATGTCCCGGCAACTGGTCGACGCGCAAACCGCGGGCAAGGCGCTCGCCGCGGTCAATCTGGCTTTCTTCCTCGGCGCGGCCCTGATGCAGTCGATCACCGGCGCGGTGGCAGCGCTCGCGGGGCTGCCGGCGGTGCTGCTGTTCATGGCAGCGGCGCTTGTCGTCGGGGTGCTGATCTTTCTGGCGTATACGCGGACAGTCCAAAACCGATAAGCTCGGAGTTCCTGATCTTCACTCCGGAGGGACGAATGCACGTACAGCGGATCGCCGCATTTTCGCAAGGCGCAAGCGGCGGCAACCCTGCCGGGGTCGTGCTCTGCGACGCGTTGCCTCCGGCCGACCGGATGCTGGCGATCGCGGCGGAGGTCGGGTATTCGGAGACGGTTTTCGCCGCGCCGAATGCGGATGGCTGGCGGGTGCGCTACTTCGCGCCCGAGATCGAGGTGCCGTTCTGCGGCCACGCAACGATCGCGCTCGGCGCCGCGCTTGCCCTTGCCCATGGCGACGGCACCTTCACGCTCCAGCTCAACGACACCAGGATCACGGTCACGGGCTGGCGGAAGGAGTCCGGGCTGATGGCGGCGCTGCAATCACCGCGCACGCGCAGCGCGCAGGCACCTGAGGCGCTGGTCGCGGCCGCGCTCGGACTGTCATTGCCGATCTCGACCCGCGCCTGCCTCCCGCGATTGCCGAGGCCGGCGCGCAGCATCTCGTCCTCGCCTTGGCGAGCCGGCAGAAGCTGGCCGCTATGCACTATGACCTTGAGCAAGGGCGGCGGTTGATGACGGCGGTCGGCCTCGTCACGATCAGCCTCGTCCATGCGGAAACCGCCACGCTGTTCAATGCTCGTAATCCGTTCGCAGCCGGCGGCGTCTACGAGGACGCCGCGACGGGGGCTGCGGCCGCAGCCTTCGCCGGGTATCTGCGGGACCTTGGTTGGCCTCATGGCGGCATGATCGATATTGTGCAGGGCGAGGACATGGGTATGCCCTCGCGGCTGCGCGCCGAGATCAGCCCCGAACCCGGCGCGAGCATCCGGGTGTCCGGCGCGGCCCGGCAGATGTGGCCGGCGAAGCTTGCACGCGGATGAGCGACGCGTGATCTGCCCTACGCGCCACCCATCCCGCGCGGCTGGCTCTTGATCCGATCGCGATAGGCTTCGAAACCCTGCACGAGGTCTTTGCCGGGAATCCAGTCGTCCTCCTCATCCATCAGCCCGGCCTCCAGCATTGCGGCGGCGGAGGGCCAATGCAGATCAACCCAGCGGCGATCCTGTCGTCCGCCATGCCGTCGCGCCGATCGAAAGCACGAGCGCGCCATAAATCGCAAGCGGGGTCAGGGCCAGCAGGACCACTGCATCCTGACGGTCGGATTGTCAGGGCCCGATATGTAAGAAAGGATCGTGGTGAAGGTGCCAATCAAAGCCATCAAGTTGACCGAGATCACCCGCGAGAGCCCGCTGCAACTGGCGAGCTCTCGGGGTCGATGCTGAGCGCCGGCATGGCGCAGGATTAGCCCTTCCCGAACATCGGATGCGCGTTGTTGCACGCATTGACCGCCGCGTCGTTTATCTTGGGATCATTGCGATACTGCGGCAGCAGCTGCGAGTGCACATTGCGGATGCACTTTGTATACTCGGGGTTCATGTGATTGAGGAAGCTCAAGTCGATCGCCGCAGCCGGCCTCGTGCCGACGACGGAGCCGAGCCCAACGACGAGGACGGAGGCGAGAAGAGTGGTGCGATAGAGCGACATGGTGATGTCCCTTTTCCGGCTGCCCAATTGCAGCGTGGAGACACCATGCATCAACTCGCGAATTGGGTCGGTGACGGAGATCACAGAGCGGTTTGAGGTCGCTATCCGGTCTGATGCGGCAGGACGATCGTTTGATCCGCTCGCGTTAAGAGACTCGAGCCCCTGCAGGAGATGCTTGCCCAGGACCCACTCGCCGCCTTCGTCCATCAACACCGCCTTCAGCATCCGCCCTTAGACAGACGCCGCGAGCGGCGATTGCGTCGGCTCCGCGACCATGCGCGGACAGCAACGCAACGCCGCCGTTCATGCGTTGAGTCGGCCTTGCGAAACAACGCACAGCAGGAGATGTTGACACGTACCGTGCATCCAAGGAATGACTCATGCCTGTCGACACCAAAGCCGCCACCGACCGCCTCATGCGCTTTCTCGCCATCGAGGGCGTCACCGGACAGGAGGCGGCGATCGGGCGTGAGCTCACGGCCGCGCTGCAGGAGAGCGGCGTGCCGGCGGGCGCGATCCGGCTCGACGACGCCAACATCCGCATTCCCGTGCCGACCGAGACCGGCAACCTCATCGTAGACCTGCCCGGCCGCGGCACGCTGCACAACCAGCCGCGGATCATGTTCATGACCCACATGGACACGGTGCCGCTCTGCGCCGGCGCACAGCCGAAGCTTTCGGGGCGCAAGATCGTCAACCAGGCGAAAACCGCGCTCGGCGGCGACAACCGCTGCGGCTGTGGCGTGCTGGTGACGCTTGCCGCCGAGCTTGCCAAGCAGAAGCTCGATCATCCGCCGATCACGCTCTTGTTCTGCGTGCGCGAGGAGAGCGGGCTCTATGGCGCGCGCCACGTCAAGCTGGATGAGCTCGGCTCGCCGGTGATGGCCTTCAACTATGACGGCGGCTCCGCCTCCAATGTCATCATCGGCGCCGTCGGCGCGGATCGCTGGAACGTCGAGATCTTCGGCCGCGCCTCGCATGCCGGCGTCGCGCCGGAGCGCGGCATCTCTTCGACGATGATCCTCGCGCTTGCGCTTGCGGAGGTGAAGGCCGGCGGCTGGTTCGGCAAGGTGGCCAAGGGCAAGCGGCAGGGCACCAGCAATGTCGGTCCCGTCACCGGCGGCGATGGCCGCCCCGCAGGCGATGCCACCAACGTCGTCACCGACTACGTGCATGTGCGCGGCGAAAGCCGCAGCCACGACGGAAAGTTCTTCAAGGAGATCACCAAGGCCTACAAGGCCGCGTTCGAGAAGGCGGCCAAGAAGGTCACGAACGCCCAAGGCAAGTCCGGCCGCGTCAAGTTCAAGGCCGAGACCGACTATCATCCGTTCCGCATGAAGGACAATTTGCCGGTGGTCAAACGCGCGATCGAGGCCGTGTCCGCGGTCGGCGGAACACCGAACGTCCGCGCCGCCAATGGCGGCCTTGACGCGAACTGGATGGTCCGCCACGGCGTTCCGACCGTGACGTTCGGCGCAGGCCAGAACGAGGCGCACACCATCGACGAATGGATCAATCTCGACGAATACGACCGGGGCTGTGCGCTGGCGCTCCAGCTTGCAACGATGCGGTGAGCTGCGTTGCGCTACGCACGCTTGCCCGAGGGCGCTCATCGGCCTAGCCTGCAAGAAAAAGCAGGGATGAACGCCCAATGGCACGCATCGCAGCGATCGAGACCGGATTCTACCGGATCCCCCTCCCCGTCACGCTCTCCGACAGCACGCATGGCGAGATCGCCGCATTCGAGCTGATCACTTGCCGCATTCGCGATGCCGATGGCGCGGACGGTGTGGGCTACACCTACACGGTGGGACGCAATGGCGGTGCTGTCGCCGATATCCTCAAGCGTGAGATCCCGCCGCTCGTCGAGGGACGCGAGGCCGACGACACCGAAGCGATCTGGCATCACGTCTGGTGGGGCCTGCATTATGGCGGCCGCGGCGGCCCAGCGGTGCTGGCGCTGTCGGCGCTCGATATCGCGCTGTGGGATTTGAAGGCGCGGCGCGCCGAGCTGCCGCTGTTCCGGCTGCTCGGCGGGTACGACGCGCGCGTGCCGTGTTATGCCGGCGGCATCGACCTCGATCTTTCGATTGAGGCACTGCTGAAGCAGACCGACGGCAATCTTGCAAAGGGCTTTCGCGCCATCAAGATGAAGGCCGGCCGGCCCGATCTCAAATCCGACGTCGCGCGCGTCGCCGCCATGCGCAAGCATCTCGGCGACGGCTTTCCGCTGATGGCGGACGCCAACATGAAGTGGACGGTCGAGGAAGCGATCCGCGCCGCCCGCGCGTTTGTTCCCTACGACCTCACCTGGCTCGAGGAGCCGATCATCCCGGACGACGTCGCCGGCCACACCCGCATCATGCAAGCCGGCGGCGTGCCGATCGCGGCCGGCGAGAATTTGCGCTCGCTGTGGGAGTCCAAGAATTACATCGTCGCCGGCGCGGTGTCCTATCCCGAGCCCGACGTCACCAATTGCGGCGGCGTGAGTGCGTTCATGAAGATCGCGCGGCTGGCGGAGGCGTTCAACCTGCCCGTCACCAGCCACGGCGCGCACGACATCACCGTGCATCTGCTCGCGGCGTGCCCGAACCGCTCCTATCTCGAAGCCCATGGTTTTGGGCTCGACACCTATATCGAGCACCCGCTGGTGCTCGAAGACGGCCTGGCGCTCGCGCCGGCGCGGCCGGGCCATGGCATCGGCTTTGACTGGAAGGGGCTGGCGAAGCTTTCGCCGTAGGGCAATCCGTCATGCCCGGGCTTGTCCCGGGCATCCACATTCTTCGTGCTGCGAGGCAAGACGTGGATGGCCGGGTCAAGCCCGGCCATGGCGATGTGGGGACATTTGGCCCCAAAGCATCAACAAACCACTTTGCTGCACGCGAGGCATTCCAAGGCGCTTGATGCGGCGGGCGGATAATCGGCTATGGTGGCGGCCGTCGACACCATGCGAAAGATGCCCGCCTTGACACCCGAGCTGCACCAGAAACTGACCGCGTGGCGCCGGCATTTGCATGCGCATCCCGAACTCTCCCTCCAGGAAAAGGCCACCGCCGCCTTCGTGCAGGAAAAGCTCACCGAACTCGGCATTCCCTTCGAGGCCGGCATCGGCGGGCACGGCGTCGTCGCGACGCTGACGCGCGGGTCTGCGCAAGGCCGCGTCGGCCTGCGCGCCGACATGGATGCACTGCCGATCACCGAGGATACCGGGCTGCCTTATGCCTCGAACACCCCCGGCGTGATGCATGCCTGCGGACATGACGGGCATACGGCTTCGCTGCTCGGCGCGGCGGCACTGCTGGTGGCGGATACGGACTGGAGCGGGACGGTCGACTTCATCTTCCAGCCCGCCGAGGAAGGCTTTGGCGGCTCGCGCGCGATGGTGGCGGCGGGGCTGTTCGAACGCTTCCCGATAGATCGGGTGTTCGGCTTTCACAATTGGCCCGGGCTCGAAGCCGGTACGATCGCGATCCATGACGGCGTCGTCATGGCCTCCGGCGGGCGCGTCAGCATCACCATCGACGGCCATGCCGGACATGCCGGCATGCCGCACCTGACGCGCGACCCGGTGATGGCCGCAGGCCATTTGATCGTGGCGCTGCAATCGATCGTTTCGCGCAGCGTCGATCCGCTCGACACCGCCGTGCTCTCGCTGTGCACGATCGAAGGCGGCACGGCGCGCAACCAGATCGCGGGGCGCGTCATGATCGGCGGCACGCTGCGGTATCATCGCGACGCGGTGAAAGATATTATCCTGGCGCGGATCGAAGCGATCTGCGCCGGCATCGCGACGAGTTTTGGCGTCAAGGTCACGCCCGAGATCGTCATGGGCGTCGGCGTCGTGATCAATACGCCGGCCGAGGCGGGCCTCGCCCGGATGGCTGCGGAGAAAGTGCAGGCCCGGGTGCGGCGCGATCTCGCGCCCAGCATGGCCGGCGAGGATTTTGCGTTCTATCTCCAGCACCGGCCCGGCGCCTTCGTCTGGATCGGCAACGGGGAATTGCGCGACGGCGCCGAGCTGCACGGCCCGCGCTACGATTTCAACGATGCGATCCTGCCGGTTGCGTCGCGCTGGATGGCCGAAATCGCCAAGACGGCGCTGGCGTCGAACTAGCGGATGCGATCCGCCTATCCGGCCGCCGCCATCACGAATCGTCCAGAAGATCGAAGAATTCGTCGACCCTGTCGAACGGGGCATCCCGCAGTTGACTGTGGTAGACGACACGATCGCCATCGCGTTGCAGCGATCGTCCCCTGGATTTCCGCAATCGACCCGGCAGGAATGTCGCAGCCACCGCCTCGGGCCCGACGTCAAGACGGATGATGCCTCTCCGCTTGCAATCGAGTCTCAGCCTCGCCGCGGCGAAGAAGTCCCGGGTCATCGGCGGCAGTCGTCCGAAACGGCGGGAGGTTTCCTCCTCCAGATCGTCGAGATCGTCCTCGCTGCGGCACCTTGCGGCACGGGCATAGAGTTCGAGCCGCACGGCCTCCGACTGCACATAGGTTTCCGGAAGCATGTCCGCGACCGGCAGATTCAGGTCGGGCACCCAAACCTCGGCCCTTCCGTCATCGACCTTCTCGGAAGCCATTTTCAAGAGGTGACTGTAGAGCACGGGCCCGAAGACCTGGACGTGGCCGGATTGCTGCTCCGAAAACAGATCCCCCGCACCTCTTAGATCCAGATCGCGCTCGCTGATGGCAAAACCCGCGCCGGGCCGGCTGAACTCCTCGAGCACGGCGAGCCGCTTCTCGGACTGCCCGGAGTCCGACTCGGTCAGCAAATATGCGAAGGCGCGTATCCCGCTACGGCCCACCCGCCCGCGCAGCTGGTGAAGTTGAGCGAGACCGAATTTTTCAGGCCAGCAGACCACGATGGTATTCGCACGCGGGATATCGAGGCCGCTCTCCACGATGTTGGTCGCAAGCAGAACGTCGGCCCCGCCTTCGACGAAGCTCATCATCCGGTCGTCAATCTCGTCGGCAGGCAATTTGCCATGGAGACAGACGATGCGAAGATCAGGCGCCACCGCCTGCACGCGTGCCAGCATAGGATCAAGATCCTGGATGCGTGGACAGATCAGGAAACTCTGCCCGTGGCGCCTCTGCTCCCGCAGCAATGCCGAGGCGATGGCGGCATCCGACAACGGAGCAATTTTCGTTGCGACCGGAAGCCGATGAACCGGAGGCGAGGCGATGATGCTCAGATCCCTGAAGCCGGCAAGACCTGCGGCGAGAGTCCGCGGGATCGGCGTGGCGCTCATCCAAAGCGTATGGACACTCTTGGCTAAACCGGAGAGCTTCGCTTTCTCCGCTGCACCAAAATGCTGCTCCTCGTCGATGATGACGAGGCCGAGATCGGCAAACTTGACGTCCTTTGAAGCGAGCGCTTGCGTTCCGACCACGATTTTCGTCCGGCCGCTTCGCAAGCCCTCCTTGGTCTCCCGCATCTCCGCGCCTGACGCGGCCCGCGACAGGCTGCCCACCTCGATGTCGAACGGGGCGAAGCGCTTGCGGAACGTGGCGACGTGCTGCCGTGCCAGGACGGTCGTCGGCACCGCGATCGCCACCTGCTTTCCCGATAGCACCACGGCCGCCGCCGCCCGCAGCGCCACCTCGGTCTTCCCGAATCCCACGTCGCCGCATATCACCCGGTCCATCGGGTGACCGGACGCAAGATCATCCAAGACATCCCGGATGGCTGTCGCCTGGCCGCTCGTCGTGAAATACGGGAAGCGCGCCACGAATTTCTCGTAGACCGATCCGGGCGGAACCAGTTTCGCAGCCCGCCGCCGACGTCGCTGGCTGATGTGCTTGGCGAGCACCTTGCCGGCGATCTGGATTTCCCGCTCGGCCTCGGTACGGCGGGCCCACCACGTGCTCCCATCCGCCTTGTCGAGAGCCACTTTGCCGCGCTCTGCCGCATAGGGCCACATCAAGGCCAAATCGGGCGGCGGGACGAGCGCCGCATTGTCTCCCGCGAACCCAAGCCTGACCATCTCCCGCAACGCGCCGCCGCCCGTGTTCACGGTCTGCAAGCCATCGAGCACGGCGAGGCCACGCTGGAGATGAACGACGACAGTGCCCTGTTCCGGCACATCGGCATGATCGAAGGCCGCGATCCAGCTCCTGGCCATCGGCTGCGGATGATGAGCCCTGCTGCCGAGCACGTCGGCAGCCGTCACGACGACAAGAGCCTTTTTTCCGGCGACGACGAAGCCCGCGTCGAAATCGGCCAGCAGAGCCGCTTCGCGATCACGTCCGCTCGTCACCTCGTTCCAATCCGCGAGACGCTCCGCCCTGACGCCGCTCATCCGCTCCATCGCACGCAGATCCTCCTCCTGCGCTGCGACGAAGATCAGACGCGAACCGGCTCGCCGCGTCTCCTCGACGAAGGCACGAAGCGCTTTTCTGGAGGATGTAAGCTTCGAAAACTCCGGCGTGGGTTGGAAGGGAGTAGCGAGCGGCAACAGCTTCATGCTCTTGGTCGCCTGCTTCCATTCGCGCCGTCCCAGATATTCGCGCTCCCTGTCCGCACGCCCCGCCGCCTCCTCGATCGTGCTCAGCCAGCCGTCGGCGTGCAACGAAACGCCTGCATCCGCGACCCACTTGGCTCGTCCGCAATATTCGAAAAGCGTCGCGCGCTTGCCGCGCTTGCCGGCAAAGGCGAGCCGCTCCGACATGGGATCGACGAGAAGCTCCCTCGTCTCAAAAATGATGTCATGCTGTTTCGGGTCGAAGGCCACGATGCGGCGTATCGCGCGACCTGAATGCTCTATCCGGAACGGACCTAGCGCGCCCGCGGGAAATAGCTCGAATGTCTGCCCATGAAACAGGCCGCCGCCCGGATAATCCGGCTCGTCGTCCAGATCGTATCCGAGGGCTTCGAGACGCCCGCGAAGGTCCTGCTCGGAGAACGTGCCTCCTACCTTCAAACTTATATTCAGGCGCGACAGGCTCGCCGGCGCTGGCAGGCGCTCCATCACGGCTTCCGCCGTCGAGACGAGGAAGATCGGCCTCCTGGATTTCGCGAGACGCCTCAGGACCGAGGCTCGACGCCCTGCGATTTCGCGAGATGGTTCCAATTGGTCGAACGGCAAGGTGTTCAATCGCGGAAACACCAGGACTTCGCAGGACGGGTCGAGCGCATGAATGACGCTGCCGAGCCGCTCCGCTCTGTTCTCACTCTCGGCGAGGAAAACCAGGCCGCTTTGGCCAGACTGCTTCCATTGTGCAAGCAGATGAAGAGCCATCATACCAAGGGGCGACGAAGACGAGATCGCCGCGCGTTGCGACCCTTTGCTCTTCTTCGGTGAACTCTTCTTTGGCGAGCCCTTCTTTGGCGAGCTCTTGGTTCGCGAGCTGATTCGCGAATTCTTGACGAGTTGCGCTTTCTTGGAATGCCGCACGTTAAATCCGGTTCTGGTCGTAAACAGTCGCACGCGGACCGACCTCATTTCGATTCGGCGGTCCATCGTCATGCATATGGGATTTGCCGTGCGAACGCACGCCTCCCATCAAGTCTCGCGCGACGTGAAGGTTGCCGGCAAATTCACGAAATTGCGCGGGGACAAGTGGAATGCCGGAACAAAGCCCGCCCGCCGGGGTCGTGGTGCATCTGTGCTAAATGATGTCGCCTTGCCGAAGCGCCGCAATCGCGGCCGGGTCATAGCCGAGCTCGGCCAGGATAATATCCGTATGCTCGCCGAGCAGCGGCGGACGCGTCGCGATTTCACCCGGCGTTTCCGACAGCCGGACGGCGGCGCGTGCGACCGGTGCGGGCTTCGGCAAGCCCGGATAATCGACATCCTGCATGAAGCCTGTGGCGCGAATGTGGGGATGATCGAGCGCCTGCTGCGGGCTTAAGACCGGTCCGGCCGGAATCATCGCACGTCCCAGCGTGTCGACAGCCTCCAGCGTGGTGCGCTCGGCGCACCAGCGCGCCATCCGCTCGCTGATCACGGGGCCGTTGTCGCCGCGCTTGAGATCGTCCGCAAAGCGCGGATCGTTCAGCCACTGCTCCTCCTCACCCATCAATCTGGCCCAGCGAATGAACAGCGGATGCCCCGTGACCTGGCACAGCACCCAGCCGTCTTTGGTGCGATAGATGTCGGCTGGTGCGGCGGTCTGGCCGAGATTGCCGGTCGGAACGCGATTGACTGATATCACCGCCTGCTCGATCAGCGTGGCGTTGGTGAAGGACAACGCGGTTGCAAGCAATGCGCCCTCGACGATCTGCCCGCGCCCGGATTTGCCGCGCTCGATCAGCGCGGCGAGTGTCCCGAACGCGCAGTGTAGCGCAGTTCCGAAATCAACCCAGTTCACCGCTGCCCGGTAAGGCGGATCGCCGGCGCCGGTCATGTACACCGAACCCGACATGACCTGGCCGACGCCGTCGAAGCCGACGCGGTCGGACCAGGGCCCCGGCCCGCCGAATGCGGTTGCCGTCGTCAGGATGATGTCGGGCTTGATCGCCTTCAACGAGTCGTAATCGAGCTTCATCGCGCGCAGGGTCTGCGGCGGCAGATTGGCGACGACCACGTCGGCGGTCTTAACCAGCCGGCGCATCACCTCCTGGCCCTCCGGCTTCATCGGATCGAGCGTGATGCACTTCTTGTTGCGGTTGATCTGGAGAAACAGTGCGCCTTCACCGCCTTCGCCGACCGGCGCCACGAAGCGATCCTCGCTGCCGTCGCGCTTTTCCACGCGAATGACCTCGGCGCCGAATTCGGCCAGCAATGTCGCGCAATAAGGCCCCGCGATGTAGCGCCCGAAATCGAGGACGCGCACGCCCTCCAACACTCCCCCCATGGATCTCTTTCCTTATGTGTCTTTTGTCAGATGACAGGGAATGGTTGCCACGGCAAGGCGGCAACCGCCAGCCTCTGCGAGAAGAAGTGATCGCCCAATGCTTCGATTAGTCGATGACCTGTTCTAGACTTTTGTTTTGACGCGTTTTCTTCACGCGAACCGGTATCCACTTCGCTCGAAAACGCTCTAATATGATCTGTCCCTCATCCCTAGCCAGAGCCGCATCTATGCCTCAGCAATTTGATCGGTCCACTGAAGATCTCGGAAACGCGATTCATTTCGAGCACGTCAACATCCAGGTCCCGGATCAGCGACTGGCGAGCTTATTCTACGTCACGGGACTTGGGCTCACCCGCGATCCCTATCTGATGGTGTCAGACACCAACATGTGGATCAATGCCGGACGAAGCCAGTTTCACTTGCCGAGCGGCAGACCGCAGGTGCTGCGCGGTCATGTCGGGCTGGTCATCGAGGGCCGTGAGGCGCTGCTGCAACGGCTGGCGTCGGTCGCCAGGAAGCTCGAGGACACGGCGTTCGCATTCGCCGAGCACAATGGCTATGTCGAGGCGACCTGTCCGTGGGGCAATCGCGTGCGCTGCCATGAGCCGGACGCGGCGCGCTTCGGGCGCATCGCGCTCGGCATTCCCTATGTCGAATTCGAGGTGCCGGCCGGGACCGCGAAGGCGATTTGCGGCTTCTATCCGGAGATCATGGGCATGCCCGCCGAGCTCTGGAACGGCGACGGCACGGTTGCAGCGGTGAAGACAGGCCGCGACCAGCACCTCTTGTTCCGCGAGACCGATCGGCCCCAGCCCGACTATGACGGGCACCACGTGCAGATGTACATCACCGACTTCTCCGGTCCTTACCGCAGGCTCGCGGCGCGCAACCTGATCTCGCGCGAGGACAATCAATACCAGTACCGGTTTTGCGACATCGTCGATCTCGACAACGGCAAGCCGCTCTTCACGGTCGAGCACGAGGTGCGCAGCGCAACCCACCCGATGTTCATGCGGCCGATGGTCAATCGCAATCCGGCGGTCACCAACCGCAATTACGCGTTCGGCCACGATCAATCGTCCTGGGCGATGGGGCCGGACCATTACGACGGATAGGTAGCGGCAAGGTTGCGCAGCCTCGCTCACGATATCTCGCGAGGCAGCTTCCAGTCCGGCCGCGGCTCGCAAACTTCGTCGACACGCTCGACGTGATATCCGGCCGGGAGGAGCCGGCCGCCCTCCTCGTCCGCAACGGGAACGTCGGTCACCAGACCCTCGATCAGCGCGGCTTCCCACACCTCTTTCTCGGTGGGAAATGGATCGCCGATCTGCTTGTTGCCTTCGAACAGCGCGTACATCGGTACCAGTCCTGCTTGGACCCTGCCGACAAGCAACGTATCCGCCGCCCGGACGTTCCCCTCCGGAAAGCGTGGCCTATCGAGTGCCGCGTCCGATGACGGCAACGGGATGACACGTGAAAAATGGCGCGCGTTCTGATCGGCACCTCCGGCTGGCACTATGCATCCTGGCGAGGCCCGTTCTTTCCCGAGGGCTTACCGCTGAAGCAGCAGCTTCGCTATTACGCCGGTCAATTCGATACCACCGAGCTGAACGGCGTGTTCTATCGCACGCCGACGCAGGAGGCCGTCAAAGCGTGGCGGGAGCAGACCGGCGGCGACTTCGTCTTCGCCTGGAAGGCGTCCAAATTCATTACCCATTGGAAGCGCCTGTCCGACCGCTCTATCAACAGTATCGAGCTTCTGGAGGATCGCATTTCGCTGCTGCGCGGCAAGGCGGGCCCGATCCTGTTTCAACTGCCGCCGCAATTCGAGATGGATGCCGACCGCCTCGCCGCCTTCTTCAAGCTGCTGTCGAAAAAGCGCCGCTACAGTTTCGAATTCCGTCATCCGAGCTGGTATCAGCCGCGCATTTTGCGGATGCTGGCTGATCAGAACATCTCGCTCTGCCTGTCGGACCATCATGATGCTCCGGCGCCGTGGAAACGTACGGCGGACTTCGTCTATGTCCGCGGCCATGGCCCCGGCGGCCGCTATCACGGCCACTATTCGCGGCCGGCATTGGCGGAGTGGGCGCGCCGCATCAGATCATGGAAGCGGCAGGGCTGCGATGTCTATGTCTACTTCGACAACGACCAGAAGAGCGCGGCGCCGGCCGATGCGCGGGCGCTGAAAAAACTGCTGTCGCGACCGGGCTAGGGCCCGCCGGCGACCGAGCCGGCGATCACCATGACCAGATCGGCAAGGTCGATCTTGCCGTTGACGATCAGTTCGTCAGAGCCTTCGACCTTGAGCGATTGCGGCCGGTTGGCCGCCTGCCGCTTGAGTTCGCCGATGATGGCTTCCTTGAGTTTCTCTTCCAGCATGAACTTACCTTTCAGGCTGCCGTTTTCCCTTCAAGCCGCCATGGCGCGGCAGGATTCGGCGCACGACCTGCACATCGCGACGCATTCGTCCATGCCGCCGATCCGCTCGCAATCCTCGGCGCATTCGGTGCAAATCTCGGCACACTCGCCGCAGGTATGCCTGTGATGCGGCGTGTTGATCAGCATGAAATGCGCCGAGGTCCGGCACATTTCGGCGCACGCCATCATCAGCCGAAAGTGCTTCGGCTCGACATGCTTGCCACCGGTCTCGAGGCAGTGGTTCATCGCCGTGCCGAGACAGCTCTGGTAGCAGCTCATGCAAAGCCCGATGCAACGGGTCATGTCTTCCGATTGGGCCATTATTCTCTCCAATTCGCGTGCCCTTCCCGCTCCGCTCAACCAAAGCAGGGCCGCGCAGTTCGTTCCTGACGCCGGTCCCCTCCATCATTTCGGGTTCGGATCCTCCAAGCCTGCACCGGGGTGGTGCAGCCGTCCGCTGCGCGCGAGCCGGACTGCGTTGCCGAGGGCCCGCGCCACGTTCAGAACCTCCTGCTCAAATTCGCGGTCTTCATCCAGATCCCGATGCGAGGTGGCATACTGCTCCATGTAGCCGACGTAGCCGTCGAGCTCACCGAAGCGCCCCGCCGAGATCAGGTGCATGTCGGTCAGCCAGTCGGAGAGACCCCTGCGCACACCCTCGGCGCCGACACTGTCACCGTGAACGACGAGGCCGAAATGGCGGCCGGCGAGATGACGCGGATAGGGCCAGCCCTTCAGCTCCATCGCCTTCGCTTCAGCGGCTTTCTTGCCATGCGTCGACGTCGGATCTGGATTGCCGCCGTCCGCACAGACCAGGCGGTCCATCATCGCCTTGAGCCCGGCGGGCACGTGATACCAGTTTACGGGCGCCGCGATCAGGATGCCGTGAGCCGCGACCCAGAGCGGATAGATCTCGTTCATCCAGTCGCTGGTTTGCCCCAGCGCGTAGTTGGGATAACAACTGCACGGCCAGTGGCAGAGCGGCATGGCGGTGGAGACGCAGGATTTGCAGGGATGGATATTCTTGCCGAACTCCGAGGTGAGGCGGGAGAGATCGAGAATATCGACGGCAAATCCCATCTCGACGAAGACGGGCTCGGCCAGCTTCACTATGCGCCAGGTCTTGGACATCTCGCCGGGACAGGTGTGCTCGCTGCGCGCCGAGCCGTTGATGACGAGGATGCGCGGCGCCTCGCTGGCGTCGTCGTGCCGCCGCTGCGCTTGAAGGATCGCGGCGCGCGCATCGAGCCAGTCGAGAGCAATCTCATAGCTGGGATCGGCGAAGCCCGGTCCGGCTTGCCGGGTCAACGGCGCCTTGCGCGAATGGCTGTAGGCGTCCCAAGCGGCGCCGGTCATCGCATCGAGCTCGCGCTGGAGCGGAGCAAAGGCGGGATCGACGAACTGGCTCTTGTAGCGGCTTTCGAACGCCTCACGCGACAGCTTGACGGGTGGCATCCCCTTGCGAACGTCCGGTTCCGGCATGCTGGGTCCTCGAAGAGATCGGTCTTCCGACCAACCCGACCGGCACGCGCGGTTCCCGCGCGTCGTCGGGGGCATCCTATTGACGGACGACCTCAGGAGGCAAATCGAACTGCGCGAGCTGCTTGTCCAGTCGCCACAGCTCGATGCGATTGACCAGCGCGAGCGCCGCAGCCTCGCGCTTGGCTTGCTCATCGTCGCTACAGACGAGATTGATGCAGCCGAAAACATGGCCGTCCGGGTCGATCTGGAAGGCGCGGTAGTGCTTGAAATTCTGCATGCTCATCTTCCACGTTTCTGGAAGCCGGGAGCACTCAGCCAATCCGTCAAGTTCGAGGTCACTTCGTTCTGGTTGGCGCGCCGCAACAACATTTCGCGATCCCTGCCCGGAGGCATCCGGCCCGCGAGCTCGCGCGCCTGGTCAGCCGCCAGTTGCAGGCGCTCCTGCAGCGAGTGCGTATGTTTCGTACGATTGCGTTTCGCGGTCATGGCACTTTCACGGACTTTGAAAAGAGGAAATTGGCCCCGGCGGGGAGGCGTGGCGCCGGGGCCTAATCCGAACTTCCCCTTGAGTAGCGACGTAAGCATTTGAGCTGGCGTGTAATTCCAGCGGGCGTGACGGCGCGTCTGCCTACATTATGGGGCGATAGGAATGCCGAGCCGATTGAAGACGTCTTGTTGTAGTGGGGTTGGACTTGTGAGCATAGCGGCCGGGGCGTCCTGACCGATGCGAACGATGTTGCGTGTGAGCGTGGCGAGATCCTGCAACAGCGTTCGAAAGCTGTGCACGGGCCGGCCATCGTGGGTGTGCTTGCGATTAGCCTTGGTTCTGGCCGCGGCCGAGACTCTGGCCTTGGCGACGGGCGAGACGCGCGCGGCGTCGGCGGCCTCGCGGTCGTGATCGTCGAACAGGATCGGGGCCAGCGCGCGGCGCATGTGCCAGACGATGTAATAAGCGAGCATGCAGAGGAAGACGTGGGCGCGCACGCGGCCAGCGAGGCGATGGTGGATCGGGCGCACCTCCAGTTCGACGGTCTTGATGGTGCGGAAGGCGCGTTCGACCTGGGCCAGGCTCTTGTAGGCACGCACCGTGGCGGCGGTGTCGAGGTTCTCGGCCGGCACGTTGGTCCGTAGCACATAGAAGCCGTCGAGCGACGCTTCGTTGGCGATGGCATCCTCGATCCGACTGAAGTCGAACGAAGTGTCGGTGATGGCGAGGTGGAAGTGCTTGGCCATCTTACGCTTGCCCAGCACGGCGCCGACCTTCAGACCGATCTCATCCTCGCCGCGCAAGGGGTTGCGCTGACGCTGCACGGCGGCCTTGACGCGGGCGAGATCCTTCTCGGTCGCCGCCAGCAACTCGCCGCGCTTGCGCCGACGCTCGTCGGCCAGATCCGGGTTGCGGCACACGATCAGGCGCTCGCCGGGGAAGTCGGGGGACGTGATCTCGGCCATATCGCGATCGTCGAACAGCGACAATTGCAGCGGGCCGCCGTCCTCGGCGAGCTTGCGGATCGCCGGCGCCCGCAGAGCGGTGATCCAATCGAGCCCGGCCGGCATCAGATCGGCTTCGATACGGGCGCTGGTGATCATGCCGCGATCGCCGACCAGTACCACACGCGACAGCTTGAAGCGGGCCTTCAGTTTGTCGACTTGCGCGGCCAGCGTGCTCGGGTCGGCGGTGTTACCTTCGAACACCTCCACCGCCACCGGGCAGCCGTCGGCGGCGCACAGCAAGCCGAACACGATCTGCAGCTTGTCGGAACGACCGTCGCGGCTGTAACCATGCCGCGCCAATTCGCAATGTCGCCCCTCCAGATAGCTGGAGGTGAGATCGTAGAGCACCAGCGAGCCGTCATGCAGATGGCGCTTGGCGAGCGTCGCCTCGATCCCCGGTTGGGCCGTGCCGAGCAGGTCGAGCGCTTCGTAAAGCTCGTCCTCGTCGACGGCGCTGAGATCGAGCAGTTCGCCCAGCGAATGCGCCGCCGTCGCCTCGCTGAGCTGGCGCGCCGTGGCCAGCTTGGCGGCCGGTTCGATCACCCGTGCCACGATCAAGGCCAAAGCCAGCCTGGCCAACCGTCTGGGCTTGTCCGGGACAAGGCGATGCAGTCCGAGCTGGCGCGCCATGCCGAGCACCGCGGCCACGTGGCCGTGCGGCAGCGAGCGCTCGATCCGCAGTTGCTCGGCCGGCGAGACCAGCTCCTCGCCTTTCAGGACGCGGCGCAGCGCATCGATCTTCTCATCCGGTCAATGCGACAGGTTGGCCAGCGTGCGCGACTTGATCTTGTCGCCCTCGCGATAGCTCTCGCGCAACAGGATCGCGGGCGGTGAGTTGCGGTTGGGAATGCGGGCGACGAACATGCCGGAATCGAATCACGGAAACCTGCCATTCGCAAGCCAAAAATCATCATTTACATGCCTACAAAATCAGCCCGATCCAAACTTCTCAAATCCTCTCAACGCTCTAACAAAAATCCCGAGGGGAAGTTCGGCCTAATGCATGCCGGTTGGGGGGCGGCCCAGCCCCGGCATGGTTTGTAGCTTCGGGCGGTGGGGCGAGTTCCGGCATTTCAATAGGTTAAGGCCGCAAGATTTCGCAGGCATCGGAGCCGCTCGCGCCGTACTGCCGAAAGGGAAGCGATTCTGCCGGAACCGAATTGCTGATTCCTGTGTTCATGACGGATTCAACGGAGGATCATCATGGCCAAAGCAGCATGGAAACGGCCGGGCTCGCCGATCGGCAAGACGGGGCCCCGCAAGGCGAACCCGTCGACGGAGGCGGCGATCCCGGGTCAAGCGCGCCGATAGAGTTCCAGATAGCCGGGCGAATACAGCGCGGCGTTCTTGAGCGTGTCGAGATCCGGAATGGTCAGGATCCGCTCCCGCAGCATGATCAGGCCGGATCCGCGCAACTCCTGGATCGTGCGATTAAGGTGAACCACGGAGAGGCCGGTCGCGTCGGCGAGGTCCATCTGGGTCACCGGGAGAGCACAGGAATTTCCATCGACAAGGCCGACGGGGCGGAGCCGCTCGTAGATCTCGCAGAACAAATGCGCTACGCGCTCCAAAGCGACGCGCCGTCCAAGATTGATCGCCCATTCGCGTTGGATCGCGTTGTTCAGGAGGGTCTCGCACATGAACGCTTCAGACAATGTGCGGTCGCCCGCCAGCAGTTTTTCGAAACGCGCCCGCTTGATCTCGGCGTAGGTGACGGCCGTCACCGTCGAGATCGAATGGTCGATGGTGGACAGCAGATAGGCATGCGCGTCGCAGGTCTCTCCAGGCAGAATGAAATTGACGATCTGCCGCCTGCCATCTTCGAGCGTCTTGTGCCGGAACAACCAGCCTGAAAGCACGACCCGCACGCCGCCGAGGGGGTCGCCCTCGGCGATCAGGTCCTCGCCCGGGCCCGCCCGGAACAAGCCTTCGAGAATGGCCTGCTCGAACGCGGCAACGGCTTCCTGGGATAACGGCCTCAAGGTGTTGAAACGGCGAATGACCGCTTGCGCAAGACCCCCCTCGGTGCTTTGCGAGCGCATCAGCCCTCCGGCGAAGGCGTGTGAAACGTGCGCTTGGTCAGCGGAATTGCGATCACGCAGGTGAATCCGGACGGATTGAACGACATGGTCGTCTGCCCCTTCAGCTCGAATGCCACCGTGCGCTCCAGAAGCTCCGTGCCAAACCCCTTGCGCGGCCGTGGCGTCACCGGAGGACCGCCCCGCTCGCGCCACTCGAACAGCAATCGCGGCGGCTCAGCGGCTTCGTCGAAACGCCAGGAAATTTCGAGCCGGCCCGCGGGCTGGCTGAGCGCCCCGTATTTCAGCGCGTTGGTCGCAAGCTCATGGATCGCGAGCGCAAAGGTCTCGGCCGCCTTGGGCTGGAAACGCGCCGCGGCCCCAGACACGCGCACCTGCTCGCCTTCGCGGGCATTATAGGCCAAGAGCTCCTCGATCACGAGATATTCCAGATCGAGGCCGCCTTCCGGATCGCGCGTGGCCAGCGCCTGCGTCCGCGCGAAGGCATTGAGCCGGCCGTCGAGATGGGCTGCATACTCCTCGACCGTCGTGCTCGTCTCCGCAGAGCGGCGCGCGATCGACCGCACGACCCCGAGCGTGTTGCGCACGCGGTGCTGAAGCTCGGCGAGCAGCAGGCGCTGCCGCTCCTCCGCGCGGGTGATCGCGGTGACGTCGACGAAGGTGATGACGACGCCCGCGATGAAATTGTCGATGCTTCGGTACGGCAGGATACGGACGATATACCGCGTGCCGCTATCCGGCGCGGTCAGCTCGCGCTCCGCGCTGGCGAGCGTGCGCAGCACGCGGGGCACGTCGTCATAGAGGTCCTCGATCGGGATGCGCGCCTTGATGTGCGCTATCGGACGACCGACGTCGGTCTCGACCAGATGCAGGATCTGCGTGATCGCGGGCGTGAACGTCATCACCCTGAGATTGTTGTCCAGGATGACGGTCGCGATCTGCGTGCTTTCAAGGAAGTTCTTGAGGTCGCTGGTGGCGCGGGTCAGCTCCTGGACCCGGTGCGCCAATTCGCCATTGACGGTCGTGAGCTCCTCGTTGACCGACTGCAATTCCTCGCGCGAGGTTTCCAGCTCCTCGTTGGCGGATTGCATTTCTTCGTTGAGCGACTGGTACTCCTCGTTGGAGGATTTCAGCTCTTCGTTGGTGCTTTCGAGCTCCTCGATAGTCGCCTGAAGCCGTTCGCGGCTCGCTCGCAACTCGCTCTCGAGACGCTCGACATGCTCGGTACGGACCAGGGCGCCGGAATTGCTCTCGGCGACGCCGACGGAGCGCGCCGGGCCATCCTTGAACAGCACGACGAAATTGCGATGGCCGCCGGCGCCGTCCTGGATCGGCTCAACCGTGATGTCGACGGGGACGTGATGGCCGGCGACGCCAAGCTGGACCTGCTCGACATGGACAGATTCGTTGGTTTCCGACGCGCGGCCGAGCGCGGTGCGCAGTTCCAGCCTGAGATCGCGATGCACGAACTGAAGCAGATCGAGCGACGCCGCGCCGGCGGTCGGCTCGATGTAGCGACCTGTGCGCCCGGAAAAATGCAGGATCTGGAAATTGTCGTCCGTGATGACGTAGGCCGGCGCATAGCGCTCGGCGATCCGCTGGGCGCGGCGCTCCAGCCCGACGTCGGGACCGAACGAGCGAATCGGCGGCGATTCGACCGGCACCCGCCGGGCCGCCGTCGAGATCGGAAATTCGGGGGGCAGTCGTGTACCGGTCGCGAGCTTCTTGAAGATGCGGGCGCGGCGGTCGACGGGTGCGAACAATTTCGGGTGCCTGGTCACGTTCTCGGAATTGCCGAGGAACAGGAAGCGCTCGGGCAGCAGCGCGAAGTGGAACAGCGGAATCACGCGGTTCTGAAGCTCCGCGTTGAGATAGATCAGCAGGTTGCGGCAGGAGACCAGGTCGAGCTTGGAGAAAGGAGCATCCTTGATCAAATTGTGCTGGGAGAAGATGCACATCTCCCGCAATTCCTTCACCACGCAATAGGTATCGCCCTCGCGCACGAACCAGCGCGCCAGCCGCTCGGGCGACATGTCCTGCTCGATGCTGGTGCGATAGCGCCCGACGCGGGCGGTTGCGAGTGCCCGGCCGTCGATGTCGGTCGCGAAGATCTGGACCTGGGGAACGGAGTCGAGCATGGCCATGTGCTCGCGCAGGAGAATGCCGATGGAATAGGCCTCCTCGCCGGTCGCGCAGCCCAGGACCCAGACGCGCACCTGCTGCCCAGCACTCTTGCCCTCGAAAATCGCCGGGACGATCTGGGTCTCGAGCACTTCGAACTCGCGTTTGTCGCGGAAGAATTCGGTGACACCGATAAGCAGGTCATTGAAGAGATTCTGAGCCTCGTCCCTGTCGTTTCTCAGGAAGTCGACATAGAAGACGATCTCCTCGATCTGCACCACCTGCATGCGCCGCTGCACGCGGCGCAGGAAGGTGTTCTGCTTGTAGCCATGGAAGTCATTGCCGGTCTTGTTGCGCAGGATGTCTGCGATGCGCGACAGCGAGGTCTCTGCCGCCGTCAAAACCTCATCGAAACCCTGCTTCTCGTCCAGGCGCCGCAGATGACGCGTATAGACCTGGATGCGTTCGGGAATGTCCTCGGGGGGCAGCACATAGTCTGCAATGGCCGTGGGCCTGCTGCTGTCGGCCAGATGATCGGATTCATCGCTGGGAGTCCGCTCCGCAATCGCCAGGCCGCCATGGTCCTTCAGCGTGGCGGCACCGAGCGTGCCGTCTTCGCCGGTCCCGTTCAAGAGCACGCCGACGGCTTGCTCGGCGCGCTCTTCCGCGAGCGATACCAGGAAGCTGTCGATGGTGGCCCGCTCGCCCGGCCTCTGCTCCGCCTTCCGCACCGCGAAGCGGCCGCCCTGAATGGTGGTGATCATTGCAGCCGGACTGATATAGATCGTCCGACCTTCGACCGGCGCTCCATCGCTGATTTCGGAAAGCCTCGCCTCCTTGGCGCGGCCGATGAGCCCGCGCAGCCGCTCGTCAGCGAGCGCCTCGCGATTTTGAAGCACGAGGACGACCGCCTGGTCTTCGCTAAGCGTCAGCTTGGCGAAGAAGTGGTCGATACTGTCGAGCGTCCCCGCCGATGCGCCCACGCCGATGATCAACGGGGCCATGGCCTGACGCTCCCTGTCCTCCGGCACCTTGCCGACTTCGCTCATGATTGACGCTACTCTCGCTATCCGGCGATCAACAGCCAGCTTTCTGCAGTTGGCAGAAATCGACGTTATCCCAAGATACAAAAGGAGAGAACGGTTTCCGCGGGCTCGGCAGACCCCGGGGCCCGGGGGGAAAGCGCACCGCAGAGCGACGATCGCGGCGGGCCGCGCCGAATTCACACGATCGTACGTCGATCCGACCGGAACGGGGCCGGCTAAGCCACGTTCTCGAGGTGATTCAACCGCTGGAGGATCAGTGTGCGATGCCGCTCCCACTCCACCAGGGTCTGCTTGAGCAGTTCCACCAGTCTTTCCGCCTGCCGCGAGTCATATCCCCCGGATTGGAGCTCCTGCACCCGGATCTCCTGGTATCGGATCCGCAGCAAGCCTTCCTCGATGTCGGTATCAGCCTTGCTCAGGTGGCGCCGCTCCTGGCGAAGCTGCGCGGTACGTTCGGTCGGGGACATGCCCATCACGACGGCTCTCCCTCTCGCTGACGCTGACGCAGCACGGGATCGAGCGACTGTAGCACGACGCGCCGGATCATGTCGGCATATTCGCGATATTCGACGGCACGCAGCGCGTACATTTCGGCCACTGCGGGCCTGCCGGTGCGCCGGCCATTCTCCGCCATGCGGTGGACTAGCTCGGCGCGCTCCTCGATGATCCGGAGCGCGACGCGCAAGGCCTCGTCGACCTGTCCCTCCTGCTCCTTGGCGAGGGCATCAGCGGTGTAGGCGTGGCCGACCTGACAGCGAAACCGCATGGGATGAGCCTCTTTCACCCCCGAAAGGACCCCGCCACAGCGCGGACATGTCAGCGCCGAGGGATCCGCGATCCCGGCCAGGCTTATGGAGCCGATCCTTTCGCCGGCCGCGATTTCAACCTCGAGGCGGATGTCGGGAGCAACAGGAAGCACCGCGCCCGGCGCTTCCTGGGTCAATCCGGAAAGAACGTCGCCGAGCCGCGCAGCGGGAATGCAGAGATCGGCAACGGTTGCCTCCAGCGCGCGCTGCGGCATTTCCGCCGAGATGGCATCCGCGGGATCCTGGACCAGCGCCATCCCGCCGCAGCGCTTGATCGCTTGGAGACCGGCGGCACCGTCCGACAGCGATCCGCTGAGCACGACTCCGATCACGCGGGGGCCGTGATGCAGTGCGGCGGAGCGGAACAGCGCGTCGATCGCTGGCCGCACCATGTTTTCCCGCGGACCGCGCCCGAGCCGGAGGCGATCTGCCGACAGCAGCAGATGGTGATCGGGGGCTGCCAGATACACGTGGCCGCGCTCGAACGTCATGCCGTCCATGGCCTGATGCACCGGTAGCTTGCCGGCGGCAGCCGCGACCGTCGAAAGAATGCCGATCCCCTGCGCCGGAATGTGCAGAACGATGAAGATGGCTGCCGGCACATCCGGCGGCAGTCCCCCCAGGATCTGCTTCAGCGGCGCGGTAGCGCCTGCCGAACCGCCGATGACAATGATATCGCGGTTGCTCATGGAACCCATCACGCGATGCTTCGTTTGCACCAAGGCGTCGTTGGCGCGTATGTTCCTACCATTCGCGGGATGCCGGAGGAAAAATGGCGGTGTCGGCAAACTCGTCGCGTAGCGGGGCTCCATTGTCGGGACGCCGTATCCTCGTCGTCGAGGACGAGTATTTTCTCGCCGACGACATCAGCCGTGCGCTGCGGCTGCACGGCGCCGAAGTTGCGGGACCGGTCGGTGAGCTCGACGATGCGCTTCCCGTCCTGAACGGAGGCGGCGTTCTCGATGGCGCGGTACTCGACGTGAACATTCGCAGCGAAATGATTTTCCCCATTGCGCACGCGCTCAGGACACGCCATGTGCCGTTCGTGTTCACGACCGGCTACGACAAGGTCAGCATTGCCCCGGAATTCCGGGACGTGATGCTCTGGGAAAAACCGATCGACCTGACGGCGATGGTCCGCGGATTGATCGAATTGATGGGCGATCGGCCAGCTTGACGCACGTGCAATCAGCCGTCCTATAGCACCTATAGCAGCCTGCTCCAGGTCAGCCACGCCGCGACGACGAGACACAAGGTGATGGCCAGGTAAGGCAGGCCGAGGCGCCAGGCCGAAGCCACCCTGCCCGTTAGCTCAGCGTCATCCATATGATTGCCCCAAGCATGACCAGAAAGCCCGTCATCGCCGTGGCAATGAAAACCCGTTCGACGCGGTCCATCGCCGTCGTAGCCCCTTGCCAAGGTGACTTTGACGGTTCGGGAGGCTTTCCGCATTAGGCCATGTGAATCGGTCAGTCACGTTGCCGTGCCAATCGTGCAGCCCGGAAGTGTCCGCGGATGGGCCATCAGATCCTGCACGTCTTCGGTGCGCATATGCGCGAAACGCCGCGCGCGCCCGTTCCTCGGGGCGGCTGGCCGATCGCAGCCGGTGGTCCCGCGTGTCTATTCTCGCCACAACGCCGCCAGCTCCTCGGCGGTCACCAGGTCGACCTGGCCGTGGAAGCGGGTGCGGTACATCGTCATGAGCGCGTCGTGGCCGACGTCGGACGAACTGCATAGCGCGTCCTCCACGATCACGACCCGAAAGCCGAGATCGACCGCGCTCAGGACCGTCGACAGCACGCAGACGTCCGTCTCGGCACCGGTGATCACCACCGTGCCGATCCCCTTCTCGATCAGCAGGCTTGCCAGGCTGGAGCTGCTGAACGCCGAATAGGCCGGCTTGTCGACGACGAGGGCCGGCGGATTGAACCGGGCCAGCGCCGGCACGAGTTCGAGACCGGACGGCGGCAGGTAGCTGCGCGTTGCCTGCTTCCAGCGGCGAAAATAGCTCTGCCACTGGCCGGGACGATCTTCCGGATCCTGCGGCGTGATGAAGCGCGTGAAGATTGTTCTGGCCTGATGGCGCGAGACGATCGAGGCGATCGTCGGCAGGACCCTCTCCATCCAGGGCGTCTCCCAGAGACCGCCGCGAGCGAAGATATTCTGCATGTCGATGCAGAGGTGAACGGCATTCCTGATGCCGCCGACCTCCGACTTGCTGTCCCTCATGATCCTCCACCGTCGGATGCTTGCGCAGTCCCGCGCTGCGGGGCTGCGATAGAATTCCGCCGGCCGCCGTTCCGTTCCTGTTGGATCGACCGGCTGTGCACCCGCGCTGATCGCGGCAGCGCGCATGCGATGACCCGATCGTCGCTCGGCGTTTCGATAGGCAGCAGGGACGGGATGCCGAAGGAGGATCACGACGCCTCTGGCTGGCGACGCAGTGCTGATCGCGTCAGTCTCCGTGCGATTTCCCTGCTAACAGAGAATTTTACAGGGAATTTTGCGATTTCGACGCGTCAGAGGCCGGCTGGGGAGCAAGAATCTGCTGTGCCGCAGCGACTTCTCGCGTAATTCCCTACGAGGATTAGCAACGAAAAATATTTAGGAGATCAGGGAAATTTATACCAGTATCAGGGAACAAGTTCCTCAACTACGCCGACATGCGGCCGTCGGCAGCATGTGCTGGGCCCACCAGTCTGGCGATCAAATCGCGATGCACACTTGATCCCAGTCGCCGGCAGGATCACACTAAGTAGGCGAGACGCGGGCCGATCACGAGTAGCAGCAGCAAGACGATCCGACGGTTGCCGCCCCCATGCATGGAGCCGAGGCTTATCAATCTTGCGGTCGGAAGCGATACCGGCTTGCACAAAGTGTGGCAGCTCGCAAAAACGGCGCAAAAACGGGAGGACCACGCGAGGCTCCGCATATATAATCCAACCACCCAATGAGCTGGGCGGCTATATCGGGAGAGGGTCACCAGGCAACAACCGTCGGCGCAACTTTCGGTTTTACTCTCCTCCAGCGAAGCGGGAGGTGCATGCATGACCTACGCTAAGCCTGCCCCGATCGCCATACCCACGGAGCCCATTGGCAGCATTCCGAGGCCTCCTGATCTCATCCAGAAACTCGCCCAAGTCGACAGCGAGGACCCCGCCCTTGCCGCTCGTTACGAAGAGGCAGTTCGAGACACCATCGAACGGTTTGAAGCCACGGGATCTCTAGTCGTCACGGACGGCGAACAGAGGAAGTATCACAATTTCTTGACATACTGCGTACATGGGCTTCCGAACACGTCCGCGGACGGGTTCAAAATCCCATTCTCGGACGGTCACACGCGGCGTATGTTGCGGCTAACGCGCGGCCCGTTTCGTTATTTGCGCTACGCAGATTCGTATCTGGATGTGGCCATGCGCTATGCGCACGTGCCCGTCAAGCAGGCCGTGATATCGCCGTCAGCCTTGAGCCTGATGTACCCAGCCGAAGGCATTCCGGACTATCCGCGAGAACAATTCATCGAAGATCTGCTGCGCGAGCATGAAACCGAGATACGACGTTGCCTACAAAAAGGAGCGCATAAAGTTCAGATAGACTTTACCGAAGCGCGTCTCGCCACGAAGATCGACCCCTCCGGGCAGCTCCTTGACAGTTTCATTGACCTCAACAATCTCGCGCTGTCGCGTTTCTCACCAGAAGAGCGCAGGCGCATCGGGGTTCATACGTGTCCCGGGGGCGATTTCCATGCGACGCACAGCGCGGACGTCGATTACGCAGATTTGCTGCCCAGGTTCTTTGAGCTAAAGGCAGACAATTTCTATGTTGCGCTTGCCTGTGAGCAGGACCGTCGACGAGTGCTAAAGATCATCCGGAAATACCTGAAACCGAGGCAGCGGATCTTTGTCGGCGTCATTTCGCCCAACCGTGCAGGCATTGAGTCCGCGGAAGAGGTGCGCGACCGTGTACTGGAGGCGTTAGAGTACATACCGATCGAGCAACTCGGTACTACTGACGACTGCGGTTTCGCGCCTTTCAGCGACGACACCTCGACGAGCCGCGATACCGCCTTCGCAAAGATTCGCGCCCGAGTATTGGGTACAGCACTGGCCGAGAATTTGATCGGAGGTGATCATCATGACACGGGATAACGAGGATAAGTTACTGCGTTCGGTTGCCCTTCAGAACGCTGAAAGTATTCGCGCCGTGCGGCTGCGTGCCGAGCAGCAAGCCGAAGCTGCCCTGCGCGAGCAGGCGAACCTGCTGAACCTCACGCATGACGCCATCTTCGTCCGCGACATGAATGGAACCGTGAAGTACTGGAACCGCGGCGCAGAGGATTTATACGGATGGCCGGCGGAGAAAGCGGTTGGCAGAGTCATTCAGGAGTTGCTCAAGACCATCTTCCAGGTCCCCCTCGAGCAGATCGAGGAAGAAGTTATCGGTGCAGGCCGCTGGGAAGGCGAGCTCGTACAGACCAAGAAGGACGGCAGCCAGGTTGTCGTGGCCAGCCGGTGGTCTTTGCAACGTGACGAGCGCAGCGCGCCGGTTGCGATCCTGGTCATCAACAACGACATCACCAAACGCAAGCGCGCCGAAGAGGTTGCCCGCAGGAGCGAAAAAGAGCTTCGCGACGTCGTCAACGCGGTTCCGGCGTTTGTCTGGAGCACGCTTCCCGACGGCGCCGTGGATTTCGTCAATGACCGTTGGCTCGAGTTCACGGGTTTGTCGCCGCAGGATGCGTTGGGTTGGAACTGGGAAGCCGCGGTTCATCCCGATGACAGGTCGAGGGTCGTCGCCGAGCGACGCGCAGCACTGAAGAACGGACGATCGACCGAAGGTGAAATGCGGGTGCGGCGGGCGGACGGGGAATTTCGCTGGTGGTTCTTCCGCAACGTGCCGCTGCACGATGAAACGGGAAACATCGCGAAGTGGTATGGAACCGCGATTGATATCGACGACCGCAAGCGCGCAGAAGCCCTGCTCGCCGCGGAGAAACGGATCCTCGAGATGGTCGCTAAAGGGGATTCTCTCATCGAAATTCTTGATAGCCTGTGCCGACTGGTGGAGGAACCAGCCAAGGGTGTCCTCGCGTCGATCTTGTTGTTGGATGGCGACCGTCTGCGACATGGAGGCGCCCCTAGCCTTCCAAAGGCCTACACCGATGCGATCAATGGCGCTGTGATTGGACGATCAGCCGGCTCCTGCGGGACAGCCGCATACCGCGGCGAACCGGTAATTGTAGAGGACATCGCGACCGACCCGTTGTGGGCGGACTATCGTGACTTGGCTTTGCCCCATTCTCTGCGCGCCTGTTGGTCCACACCGGTTTTCTCGTCGCAAGGCAAAGTGATTGCGACGTTCGCAATGTATTATCGCGAGCCGCGCCGACCGACCCAGCGGGATCAAGAGATCATTGACCAGATCACGCACCTCACTGGTGTCGCGATCCAAAAGAAATTGGCAGAGGAGAAGCTAGAGCGAAGCGAGGCGTATCTGGCCGAAGCGGAGAAGCTGACGCACACCGGCAGTTGGGCTTGGGATCCCCGCACCCAAAAGGTGCTCTACTGCTCCGAAGAAATGTTCCGAATTTTCGGATTGGATCCGGGGGAGAGTTTACCGGCTCGCAACAATTTTTGGCAGCGAATCCACCCCGAGGATCGCGATTGGGTAGCCAAGAGATTTGAGGAGTCGCTTCGCGAAAGAGTAGATATCTTCGATGAGTTTAGGGTTCTTCTGCCAGACGAAACAGTTAGGCACATCAATTCCTCAAGCCATCCGGTTCTCGATGAGAACGGCGAGTTCATCGAGTTTGTTGGTACTGCTGTAGATGTGACAGAACGCAAACGCGCTGAGCTCGAGCGTCGACGCTTGGCGTCATTGGTTGAGCAGGCCGCCGATCTTATGGCGATTACCGACCTCAGCGGTGGGACGCCGATCTACCTGAACAAAGCTGGGCTGAGAATGGTCGGATTCGACAGCTGGGAAGAAGCCAGTAGGAGGCGCGGAATTCACTACATTTTCCCCGGGGACCGTCAGTTTGTGAATGAGGTCCTTTGGCCGACCGTGCTGGAAAAGGGCTCCTGGTCGGGAGAGATGAGCTTCCGCCATTTCAAGACCGGAGATCCAATCCCGATCCTCTATTCGGCCTTTCGGATCGACGATCCGGAGACCGGTCAGCCTGTGAACGTCGGGAACGTGTGCCGCGATATCACCGAGCTCAAGCGGGCGGAAGAGAAGCTGCGCGCTAGCGAACAGCGCCTCTTCGATGCCCAGATGGAGCTCGCACATGTAACGCGCGTGACGACACTGGGGGAGATGACAGCCTCGATCGCCCACGAAATAAACCAACCGCTCGCAGCCTTGGTCGCCAACGCCGAGGCCTGTCTGCGCTGGCTCGACCGCGGAACTCCCGACCTAGACGGAGCGCGCCGCTCGGTGGAGTGGATAATCGACGACGGCAATCGGGCGAGTGAGGTGATCAAGCGCATCCGGGCGCTCGCGAAAAAGACTAACATTGAGAAGGGGCCACTCGACATCAATGACGTCATCAGAGAGGTCATCGCGCTGGTGCAGCGTCAGCTAGTCGGCCACCAGGTATCATTGCGAACGGGGTTAGCACCCGCTTTACCCTCTATCCTGGGTGATCGGGTGCAACTGCAGCAGGTGATTCTCAACCTGGTGATGAATGGCATTGAAGCGATGCAAACGGTCACGGATCGACCGCGCGAATTGGTGATCCGATCCCGCCAGGACGAGAAACAAAAAGTGCTCGTAAGTGTGACGGATTGCGGCCCCGGGATCTCCGCAGAGAATGCGGACCGGCTGTTTACCGCCTTCTTCACAACCAAATCCAGCGGCATGGGTATGGGACTCTCGATCTGCCGATCGATCATGGAAGCCCACGAGGGCCGGCTGTGGTCCGTGGCAAACCTACCCCACGGTGCCACGTTTCAGTTTACCCTGCCAGTGAATGCAGACACTGTGTCGTGAGGTTGTGCCATAAACAGTCCAATGGACAGTCCCGCTCGCTGGGCCAAGCTCACCCACGTCACAGGCGAACGACCTTTTAATGATGCCTGACCGGAATCAGCGAAGGACCGTTCAGGTTAACCGGCAGTATTTCGAAGAGCACGTGCACCATGGGTGCATCCGTCTTGTTAAAAACGGTGTGGTTTATATCGCCAGATTCAAAGAAGAAATCGCCCGGGCCGTAAACTACAGTCTTATCCGGCAAGACGTAAGTCATGTAGCCGGAGGTGACTTGGCGGATGCCGGGGCCCTCGTGATTGTGCTCGCCCACATGTCCGCCGGGGGCAAGCGTCAACTCGGTGACTCTGAGCTTGTACTTTCCATTGATCTCCTTAAGGAACCCTTCAAGCGGCGCCTCGAACTTGATTTTGGCGACCAAGCCGTTGGTATCGACTTTGACTGGGCTTACGCCTACTTGCGCGCGCGCCTCGCCCGCCTGTCCAAGCAATGCCACGAACGGTGCCGTTGCGAGAGCCAGAAGAAAATCGCGTCTGATGGGTTTATCGTTTGGCATGATAAATCTCCTGTTGCCGCTAGTCGAAGCCAATGGCAATCGAAGCTGCAGCGTAAACCGCTCGCCGAGCCCTAAACTAGTGCGAAGACCGGACTACTTCCGCACCCCCGCGCGGCGTGATACGCTCAATCATGCACCGTTACGGCCAATATTGTCCCGTGGCGCGAGCGGCGGAAATCCTTGCCGACCGTTGGACCGTGCTCATCGTCCGCGAGCTGCTTGCCGACGTTAATCACTTCAACGAACTTGAGCGCGGTCTTCCTCACATGTCCCGCACGCTGCTTGCGGGACGGCTGCGGCGGTTGCAGCAAGCCGGCGTGCTGGAACGGCGCGGTGCCTCACGGGGCAAGCAGACTGAATACCTCCGCCGGGCGCGACCTGCAATCGATTATCGACCAACTCGGCGGATGGGGAGCGCGCTGGGCTTTCGGTGATCCGCGGCCGAACGAACTCGATCCCGTCGTCCTGCTGTGGTGGATGCGGCGCCGCGTGCGCATCGAGGCCATAGGGAAACGCCGCGTGGTGATCCAGTTCGACTTCGGTGGCGGGCCGAGGCAGCGCTATTGGCTCTTGATCGAGCGCGCGGACGTTTCGGTCTGTCTCAAGAACCCCGGCTTCGATATCGATGTGATCGTCTCGACGGACATCGTGGCGTTTTATAGAGTTTGGCTGGGGCGCGTAAGCTTCTCCGAAGCCTTGCATAGGCAGCCGGTCCGGCTGGACGGGACGCCCGCCGACGTTCGAGCTTTCTCGGGTTGGTTTGCTTGGAGCCGATGGCAGACACGGGTACGCGCTGCGCTGGCCGATCGGCGGACTGCGTCGTCCAACGATCGTCATCCCAGGCTAGCCAAGAGGAGCATAGGCTGAAGCTGTTGCGTCATTCGGTATGTCCGGGTTGGGTCAATCGCGTCACTTTGGCCGTCGACAGACTACTTCCGATCTTCCTCCGGAAGCGGACATCGTCATGCCCGGTCGGCATGTCTCAAAAGTGCCAATTTCGGAAGTGAACGCACTCATTCGATCACCTCGTCGGCGAACGACAGCAATGTCGGGGGCACGGCAATGCCGAGCGCTTTGGCGATCTTGAGGTTGATCACGAAGGTAAACTTGCTCGCCTGCTCGATCGGGAGATCGCCGGGCTTGATACCGCGAAGTATTTTCGCGACATAGCTGCCCGCATGGCGAAAGCCGTCCGCGAGGTCACTTGAATAGGACATCAGAAGGCCGGCGCGTCCCCATTCCGGGTATACGCCGACCGTCGACTTTGCCGACGCGGCAACGAGAGGCATTAGAGTTCTTCCAGCACACGTTCCCGCACGAGCGCTCCGACTTGAGCCATTGGCGCAAGCGGTTCTGCGACAAGCTGGAACTGCTGCTGGCCGAGAGCCTTCGGGTGGCGCACGGCAGCGGCGCATTGCGCAGCAGGACCTGGCCCGGGTCACGGTCGATAACACGGTGCAGCCCAAAGCCATCAACTTCCTGACCGACGCCAAGCTGCTGCATGCGGCGATCCGGGGCCTGAACTGGCTGGCCACGAGGCACGGGGTTCGGCTGCGGCAATCCTATCTGGGCGTCGCCAAGCGTGCCGCGATGATGGCCGGACGCTATGCCCACGCCAAACAGTTCAACCACCATCGCAAGCAATTGCGCCTGCTGCGCGCCCGGCTTGGCTGGATCGTCCGCGACATCCGCCGCAAGATCGAGGGCAACACCGAGCTTGAGGCGGCCTTCGAGATCGCTCTGGCGCGCGCCAGCCAGATCCGCTCGCAGCAGCAGCGCCAGCGCGGCTACAAGCTCTATTCTTTCCATGCCCCGGAGACCGAGTGCATCGGCAAGGGCAAGGCCTCGGCGCCGTACGAGTTCGGCGTCAAGGTCTCGATCGTCACCACCAACGCCCGCGCTCCCGGCGGCCGGTTCGTGCTGCACGCCAGGGCGCTGCCGGGCAATCCCTATGATGGACACACCCTGCGCACCATCATCGAAGATACCCAGAAGCTCACCGGCCGTGAGATCGAGCGCGCCTATGTCGATAAGGGATATCGGGGCCACGATGCCCCGCATCCGCGCCAGGTCTTCATCTCCGACCGGAAGCGCAGCGTCTTCGGCGCTATCAAGCGTGAGCTCATGTCAGGGCCGGCCTTAGCATTACAGTTGTCTTTTTGATTTGACGTGAGCGCGTTGAGCGGCAGCCTGATGAGCTCTGCGCCAGAATGACCATGCGATGACATGCGCGGGTTGGATCCGCTTTCGAGCAAGCCTGATGGCGATGCGGCGGATTTCCTGGATTGACCAACGGATCAGCGGCGGCGTGGGTGTGCTTTGGCTTTTGCCGGGGGGCGGCGTTTGGTTTTTTTGGCGGTGGCGGATTGGCGCGATGGCGGATCGCCGCCATCATGGCGAAGGCGAGCATCACCAGGGACACGTGGCGATGCCAGCCATGCCAGGACCTGCTCTCGTTATGATCGAGCCCGAACTCGTTTTTCGCGGTTTCAAAGCTGTCCTCGATCGCCCATCGATGGCCTTCGACCGCGACCAGCGTTTCAATTGATGTTCCCGCTGGGCACCAGGTGGTGAAGAAGGCGAGATCGCCATCGGCGATATGGCGACGGATCAGCAGACCGCGCGTCCATAAACCATCATTTGCGCTGTTGAACTGCTCGACCTCGAGATCGGCCAGTTCGAGATAACACCAGTCATGCAGCCTCGGTCCTTTGGTTCCGGCTCCCGCCGACAAGCGCTTCCAGTCGGACGGGCGCCGCGTCCGGGCGATGTCTTCGGCCTTGCCGGCGACCGGCTGTCGCTTGCCCCAGGATCGGAAGACATGAGAGCTGCTGACCCCGAGCACATAGCCTTTGCCTGCCCGCCGTAGCTGCTGTTCGATATCGCCAACACCGTAGACCGTGTCACCGGCAACCCACTTGAATGGTACAGACGCGGCTATCGCACGTGCGATCATTCTCGTCGCAAGCTTTGGTTTGGTCGCAAAGCCGACATCGGCAGGCACGTATGCGGCTTCCAGACGATCTGGATCGTCAGTCCATTCCTTCGGAAGATACAACGCGCGATCGATGAACGCATGACCATGACGCGAAACGTAGGTAGCGAAGACGCCGATCTGGCAGTTCGTAATCTTCCCTGCCGAACCAGTGTATTGCCGTGCCACTCCGCATGAGGCCTTACCCTGCTTGAGAAAGCCGGTCTCGTCGATCACCAGCACCGCATCGTCATCCGCCAAATGCTCGATGACATAGTCGCGGACGATATCGCGCAGGGCATCAGCGTCCCAATCTCCACGACCCAGAATTGCCTGCTGACGCCATGGGCCAGGATCGCCAGCCGCCTCCGCGCGCATCCAGCCGGTCTTGCGCTGCTCATCTCCGAGCAGACCTTCCAGGAACAAGCCTGCATTCGTCGCCACACGCTCTTGCGTGAACAACGGACGTATCCGTTGCTTGATCTCTCGAAGCGACGCCGCCCACAACGCAAGCGTCTCCTCAACCGACGCGGCCCGCGTCCACGACATTCGAATCATGGTTGCCCATGGATTCAGAAACCCGCAAACAAAGCAACTGTAATGTTAGAGTCTGTCCGGGATCATGCTGTTTTTTGGCAGAGCTTTCGCAGCATGAGGCGGATTGAGGCGAGGCGCAAGAACGCCAATGCCTTTCGGTTGAGGCACTCCCAATCCTTGGCCAAACGGCGGCAGCGGTTGAGCCAGGCGATGGTGCGTTCGACGATCCATCGCTTGGGCAAGATCGCAAAACTCTTTGCTGTATCGGAGCGCTTGACGATCTCGACGTCGATTTGCCGGAGGATTTTGCGAACGGCGGACTGAAAGATCGGCCCCTGATAGCCGCCGTCAGCATAGAGCTTCAGCAGGAATGGATGCAGGCCAAACAGCGTGGCCATCACCAGCACCCCACCGTCACGATCCTGGATGTCCGCCGAATGCACGAGGGCGTGGAGCAGCAAGCCTTGAGTATCGACTAGGATGTGGCGCTTCTTGCCCTTGATCTTCTTGCCCGCATCGTAGCCATGCGGGTCGATCCACGCCCCCCTTTTTCCGCGCTCTTGACGCTTTGACTGTCGATGATGGCGGCGCTCGGGCTGGGTTCTCGGTTAGCCAATTCTCGACATTGTACATAGAGCGCGTGATGGATGCGATCGAGCGTGCCGTTCCAAGCCCACAAGTCAAAATAGTCGTGCACCGTGCTGCGTGGCGGCAGGTCCTTCGGGATCGCTCGCCATTGGCAACCGGTGCTCAGCACATACATCAGGCCATTGATCACCTCGCGCACATCGACCGTGCGCTTGTTGCCGCCTCGCTTGGCTGGCGCAATCAGCGGCTCCACCAACGCCCATTCCTCATCAGTCAAATCGCTTGGATAGCGTAGCCGGCTTCGGTCGTAACGACCGCGGTTCTCCTTCGTCCACATGGGCGCCCCTTCGAATCGGACCGCCACCCTTGAATCACAAATGATTCCGATGATTCAAGATGTTCCCGGACAGACACTTAGATATTTCCTATGTTGCGACGGAGAGTTAAGGAGGCTTCCGTGAACAGCTGTTGTCCGCGACCAATATTTTCGTATTTCATCGCCTCCAGCAGCAATTGCAAGCGCCTCGCGCAGCCGTAAATCACAATCATTGAACAATGCGTTTCTCAGCGCCTGCTGCGGGGCGGCATCGTCGATAACGACAATATTTCCGCATCCGTCCTCCGGCGCATGTTCTTTCAATTGAAACAGCTTGATCATGCTGCGGGCATGCTCGATCATGATGATGAGATTGGGAATGACCGCCCGATACAAAATTGAAAAAATCTCACTCGGAGATTCGCTTGGTGGTTGCCTTATGGAAGCGCCCGTCTCTGATACGTCTGTGTGCAAGACGTATTGTTAAGTAAATCTTTCAAATATCCACTTTCTTCTGTATCGCGCGCTTTATGCGCGATAGCCTTGCCGATTCGAACAACAGTGACGCGTCTATTGATTTCATTTGATGCTGGATTTTTTCACGTGTTTCCGGATCGTCGATCAAACCAACAATGCCATAAAGCGTCTTGAGACTTCTCTGCAGTACATCGATGCTGTGACTCAATGTTTCGCACCTGCTTGCGGCCGCGACAATTTGATCCGCCGTTGCTCGCGGAGGCATTTGAACAACATCGATTTGAATGGCGTCGGCAGATGGATGGGTGGGCTTGGTCGGTCTTTCCAACAGTTGAACTACGGTCCCCATCGTCTTCCCTTTTATTTCTATTCAGCAAATGTGCCAGGCGTCTGGCCCCCGGGTTGGAGGCCAGCCGTCGCCGCCATCAGGCCGCCCGCACCGTAGTCAGGAAATTTCCGACCTCCAGCTTGAGGCGGTTGCTTTCGAGGGAAAGCGATTGCGCCGACCCAAGCACCTGCGATGAGGCCGTCCCGGTTTCGCTGGCGCCGCGTTGCACGTCGGTGATATTCGAGGCAACCTGCGTGGTGCCCTGCGCCGCCTGCTGAACGTTGCGGGAGATCTCCTGGGTCGCCGCTCCCTGCTCTTCGACCGCGGATGCAATGGTCGATGAGATTTCCGAAATCCGGCCGATGGTTCCACTGATCTCCTTGATCGCGGCCACCGAGTCCTGCGTCGCCGTCTGGATGTCCGCAACCTGGTGACTGATCTCGTTGGTCGCTTTCGCGGTTTGCTCGGCGAGCGCCTTGACCTCGGATGCGACCACCGCAAAGCCACGTCCCGCTTCTCCGGCCCGCGCCGCTTCGATGGTTGCGTTCAGGGCCAGCAAATTGGTCTGTCCGGCAATGGTATTGATCAGTTCGACGACATCGCCGATCCGGGTTGCCGCCTCGGACAACGCATGGACGCGATCGTTGGTCTTTTGCGCCTGTTCCACGGCGTCGCCGGCAATCCTGGCGGCTTCCTGCACCTGACGGCTGATCTCGTTGACTGAGGAGGCCATCTCTTCGCTGGCGGACGCCACTGACTGAACATTCGCCGATGCTTCCTCCGAAGCGGCGGCGACGATGGTCGAAAGCTCCTGGGTATGCTCCGCGGTCCTGGTCAGCGTATTGGCCGCAGCTTCCAGTTCGGTCGACGACGACGACACCGTCTCGATGATTTCGCCGACTGCGTTCTCGAACTGATCGGCGAGCTTGTGCATGTCGGCCTTGCGCTGCTCGACAGCTCGCTTCTCCGTTTCCGCCTGCTCGGAGCGCAGCCGGTCGGCCTCGATCATATTGTCCTTGAAGACCTGCACTGCGCCGGCCATTTGGCCGATCTCGTCGGTGCGTTCAACTCCCGCCACGATCACCGAAGTGTCGCCGGTTGCGAGCTTGCCCATCGTTGCTGTAATGACCTGGATCGGCGTAGCGATCGAGCGTGCGGTGAAAAGTGCAATGATCCCGCCAGCGCCGAGCCCCGCCGCAAGCAGCACCCACAGCACCGTCGTCAGGAACGACATGCTCGTCTGCACCGCGAGCGCCTCTTCGGCGAGCATCTTCTTCTGGTTGGTCTTGATACCCCCGGAACGGGTACCGTCGGCGCCCTTGGGTCCATCAAGCAAATCGAGAATCTTGAGCGCGCGGGGTGCCGCCTCCGTGACGAGAATTGCGACGGGTACGTTCCAATGCGCGGACTCCCGGATACCGAAGATCTTTTCGTAAAGCGGCACAAACTCCCCTCGCGCCTTGCTGATTTTGTCGAACGATGCCTGCTGACCGGCGGTCAAAAGGCCTTTTTGGGCACTCACGGCGGCAAAGCCCTTTTCGAAGAATTCCCAGGGCCGGAAAAATTTCTCCTTGTCGCTTTTCTCACCCGACAACAGATACATGCGAAGCTGAGCCGTAGCGGCGGCGAAATTGCCACGCGTATCAGCCATCGCCTTGAGCAATTTCTTGCGCTCGGATGTCGCCTCCAGGGAGGCCTCTTCGTTGATCATGTTGGTGATCTCCGAAAATATTTGCTCGGCGCGAGGACCAGCTTCGGTCAGCAGGACCTTGGTTGCCGGCAGCGCGTCGGCGGTGAAGGCGGTCGCCTCGGCCTCGTCCTGCGCAGCGCGGAACTCCGCGAGTATTGCCTTGGTCTCGGACCATTTGCGCTTGTTCTCAGTGTTGGTGAAGTGCACGGCCCTGTCGTCGAAGGCGGCCACGGTGGTGTCCAATTCCTTCCACATCGCCGCACGATCAAGCTTGCCCTGTGGGTTGCCGGTCAACAAGTAGCCGCGCAACGTCGCCAGCGTCGAATAGAGATTGCCGACCATCTCGGTGCTCGCCAGCGCCACCGGCGTGCGCAGGTTCACCATGCGATCAACGGTCGTGGAGACTCCGCCGACGGCAAATACCGTGTATCCGACCGCCATCGCGATGATCGCGCACACGGCAGCAAAGCCAGCGATGAGCCGGCCGCGGATACGTAGTCCTGAAATGAATGGCATAAGGGATCTCCAAATTTATGCTTAAATCCGACGATGTTGAGGCTCGAAATCATGCGTTCCTTATTCGCGGGGAACATTCCGTCGCCCTCTGCACGTCCGTTCTCGGACGCGTCAGCGTGCAGGACGCATCATTAACGAAGATAATTAGAACGACGTTAAGCAAAATTTTACCAATTCTTGCAGGCACGCTGCAAAAAATGCCTCTCAATCGCGATAGCAAATACAAAAATTGCAATCGAGCGGTTGGTGAGCGCCGCACAACTACAAATTTTGCACGACGCCTGGCGATACGGAAAGAGAAGCGACTCTCAATTATGTGGCAGCGAAGTGAAATATCGGCACGATCCCGAGAATCGGAACACCGGTTCCGAACAAACCTCACGTCCAAACACGGTCGGCGCAATTTCGCGCAAGGGAATGGGTTCACTCTCGTCATCGACGAATGGAAATAATTGTGGCCGCAATTGCATGCCGACGAAGGCAGGCGAATATGCTCGCGCAGACCTGCTGCAATTATCGCGGCCGGACGCCGGGCTTGCCGATTTGCGGAAACAGCAGTTCGACCCCTGAATCCGAAAGTACTTTGCGGAATACTTCCAGCGATTCGTCGGACACCGGCAAAGCGCCGTCATATTCTTCAAGCCGCCGCACCACGCCCGACGACACGCCCGCCTGCTCGGCAAGCCGCCTGACGGACCAGTTCAAAATTCCCCTGGCTGCGCGCATTTGAGCGCCGGTGAGTCTGGACGGCGGGGCAGAGAATTCCAACTGTTTCTGGTCGTGTACATCGATGGACGTGCCCATCCACTCTTGAATGCTGCCGTCCAGGGTCAGGATCGGCGCAGCACTGCACCTGAACCACCGGTAAGCACCGTCGGGTTGCAGCAAGCGATGCTCAACCTTGTAAGGCCGTCCGGTCTCGACCGCGACCGACCAGCTTTTCAGCGCGGCATCGCGCTCTTCTTCATGCAACAGGTCCACCCAGCCATGCCCATGAACCAGCCGCGGACCGTCTTGCCCTGCAGCTTTCCAATTCGGCAGCGAGGTGATGCGGCCGTCGGAGCTGGCGGTCCACACCAGACCTTCTACCGCCCTAATCAGCGCGTCGTGGCGTTCGATGCCAGCCCTGAGTGGCTGCAACGATTCGTAGTTCTTGGTAATGTCGAGCGCAACGCCTAATAGCTTGGCGGGCTCGCCGGCCTCGTTGAACAATATCTCGGCCTGGTCGTGGACCCAGCGCAGCCGGCCATTTGGCCTGATGATGCGAAATTCACGCTCGAGCGGCAGGCCATCGAGCAGCATGTCGCCGACGTCACGCTTCAAAGGGCGATCGTCAGGATGAACTCTTTGATTGAATTCCTCAATTGACGGAGCAACCGTGCCGGGATTCAGTCCCTGTAATTCATGGAAGCCGCGGGACCATTGCATTTGCCCGGTTAAAACATCTAGACGCCAAATCCCGGCACCAAGCTTCTCTTCAAAGAAGCGAAGTGTATCAGTTGCTCCGAGGTCGCCCTCGAGCTGGATCAATTTCAAAGCCTCTCGCTTGCAGTCTCCAGGGAAAAATTCCAACTGAGCAAAATAAAATTTCCAACTCACCAAAATAGAGTAGAACGAAATTACAAGCTATTCCCCAAATGGCTTGCTGATATGCCCAGAGCTTGATGCTTGCTGGCACGCCAGCTACCCATGATCGTCTCTAGCCGGGAAGACATATTGCTCGTCAGTCAGAATTTTTCCGGGTGGTGAAGTTTTTGGGCCACACTCGGGGCAAAGCGGAGAGCTCTTGTGTCGTCGAAATTACAATGTGATTTTCGAAAATGTCATGGCCGACTTAGGTGACCTGGTGTCGCGGAAGCCGCGGGTCTACACCGACGAAGAACTCGAAAATCTCGACGATGAAGAGGCGGACGACCCCAACGAGCCATCCTAGAGAGCCAGGGTTTCAAGGTGGACGAATACGTCGTCTACCCGCAGCACGGCGTCGGCAAAATTGTGGCGATCGAGCGGCATGGCGCTTGAATCACGTCCGGAGCGACGACATCGACGCCAAAACCGGCCAAAAGGCGTTTCCGAGATTACCCACTAACTGGACATGCTGCGGACATGCCAAAATCGACGCAAATGACCCGTAACGAAAATTCTGGGAACGTCTTCGACACCACAAACGTTTGACCGCGGACGTTGGAGTCAATTTGCGTTTCCCTCGCTAAATCCCACCTCAATCACCATCTGTACCGGTTAGAGTTGAGGCCAAATCTGCCCATCCACTGCACCCTGCTTCCGTTTCAAGCGCTCTGAGCTGGCCGCAGAGGAGGAAGATCGTCGATCGCGTTCAATACAACATCCGCATGCGTGAAGTTGCGGAAGCTACCGATTGCGGCCGGACGTCCGAGCAAATAGCCCTGCATCTCGTCACACAGTTCGTCCTGCAGGAATTGCAGTTCAGCGTCGGTCTCAACGCCTTCCGCGAGCACGGGCAAACCAAGGCCACGTCCAAGACCCAGCACTGCACGGACGATGGTAGCGGCCTGACTGTTGGAATTTACCGACTTGACGAAAGAACCATCGACCTTGATCTTGTCGAACGGAAACGCGCGCAAATTGGACAGGGAGGAATAGCCGGTCCCAAAATCGTCCATGGCGATGCGGACACCGAGCGTCTTGATCTGCCGCAGCATGGTGAGTGCCCGAGTGAAGTCGCGGACCAGCGCCGTCTCGGTAATCTCAATCTCAAGACGGTGTGGCGGCAGGCCGGTTTCGAGCAGGATCTGGTGCAGCTCCCGGACGAAGCTGGCGTTGTAGAGTTGCGCCGCCGAGACGTTGACGGCGATCATCAACGGTTGCGTCCACGTTGCGGCTTCGCGGCAGGCTGTCTTTAACACCCAGTCTCCGATCTCCAGGATAGCTCCGGTCTCTTCGGCAATCGGGATGAAAGCGGTCGGTGAAATCTCGCCGCGTGTCGGATGCTTCCAGCGTAGCAGTGCCTCGAAGCCGATAGTTTTCCTACTCTGGATATGCTGCTGGGGCTGATACACCAGTCGCAACTCGTCGCGTGCAATCGCAAGGCGCAAATCATGCTCAAGAATTCGACGTTCGCGGACCTCAGCGCCCATCCTTGCCTCGAAGAAACGATAGGTGTTGCGGCCTTCGCTCTTGGCGCGGTAGAGGGCCGTATCGGCGTGGGTGAGAAGTGACTGACGATCTGTCGCGTCGTCAGGACAGAGCGCGATGCCAATGCTGGTCGAGACGTGGGTCTCCGGCGTATCGCCTGACGTGCTCAGCGCTTCCAGAATGGTTTCGGCAAGCCGGCTTGCCGCGTCGGGATTTGCAACGTCCGGTATCAGAACAGCAAACTCGTCGCCGCCCAGACGCGCCATCATCTGCCGTTCTCCAAGTACCGCGGTGACGCGTGAAGCAACTGTCTGCAACACCTTGTCGCCGGCTGTGTGCCCGAAGAGGTCATTGACTTCCTTGAACCTGTCGAGATCAAGACAGAGCACAGCGAGGCTGTTGCCGGGGGGCAATGCTGCGATCTCCTGGTCGATCCGCGCATTGAAATGGCTGCGATTGGGAAGCGAAGTAAGTGCATCGTGATGCGCCAGAAAATAGATGTGCTGCTCGGCGTCTTTGCGCGCCTTCAGGTCGCGAACGGCGACGACGTGGTGCGGCCGCCCGGCAAAAACGATCGGCCGCAGGATCAACTCAACAGGAGTCATCGAGCCGTCGAGATGGCGCAAATCCGTCTCAACCGTTTGGTTCGATCGGGACAGCAGTTTGGTGCGTGCAACCTGATCCGGAAAGCAGCGCTTGAGTCTTGCGCCGACGAGATTGGCTGTCGAGAAACCGGTCAGAAGGGCAAAACTTGAGTTGACGGAGACGATCACCTCTCCGTCGCAAACCAGAAGCCCCTCAACCGAGGCATCCGCGAGATCGCGCATCCGGTCGACTTCAAGTTCCGAACGGCGATGATCGCGGATATCGAGCACGACTCCCGCCAGCGCCAACCCAATAATGGCGAAGCTCGCGATCGCCACCCCCACCGCAAGCCATCCGGCTCGCAGCGCGGATTGCGAAACCTCGATGGTGGGATCGGGCATGATCGACACTGCGCCCATCGCTGTGAAGTGATGGCTGCAGATCGCGAGCGTCAACAGCACGGCACCGCCGATCTTCCATTTTTCTTCCTTGCCATGGAGACCAACGGGAAGCGCAACTGCACCAATGACCGCGCCGAGTACGATCGATGCGACGACAAGAACGGGATCCCACAGGATGATGCCCGCGATTTCAAATGCAGCCATCCCGGTGTAGTGCATCGCCGCGATGCCGCCGGCAACGATGGCGCCACCCACCCCTGGCCCGTGGCGCCAGTTCGGAGTGAGCGATACCGCAAGCCCTGCGGCAGTCAGCAGGATGGCCGCGACCAGCGACAGGATGGTTAATATAATATTATAGCCGCTCGGGACTCCCGGCGTGAACGCAAGCATCGCGACGAAGTGCGTTGCCCAGATGCCGAAGCCGGTGGATATGGCGGATACGGCCAGCCACACGCCTCGCATGTGGCTGCTCGATTTGCGCGCGTGGTGAAGCAGATTAATCGCGGCAAATGACGCCATGACGCAAATAAGGGCCGCGAGACCGACAAGCTTCAAATCGTGGGCCGTGGCAATGCAATTGTAGACCTTCAACATTCGACAATACCGCAAGGGCGGAGATACCGCGATTGCGGAAAACACTAGGGGGAATTGTGTAAGATGGGGTAAATGCTGACGTGACCGGCGCGGCGATTGAATAGGCGAGCCGATGTCGCTTCTGGGTCTTGGGCGTGTAAAAACACCTTTTCCAGGGAGTCGGTGAGAAGCCAAGACCGGTTCGGTCTCAGGCCATGATTGCAGCTATTAGCGGCTTGGTCCCGACGATGTTCATCACTCGTGTCAGGTTATAGGCGAGGACCGAAAGAGCCATCTCGGCGGCTACTTTTGGAAGCGTTTTGGTGAGGAAGTGTGTCGCTCCCATGCGGGCCTTCATCGTGCCGAACGGATGCTCGACCGTCTCGCGACGCTGGCGCATGGCTTGTGGGTTTGCATCAAGGCGCTGCTGCACAGCTTCGAGCAGATGCTCATGCTCCCATCGCGGAATCCGCCGCTCTGGCCCTGTCGTGCACTGCGATTTGAGCGAACAATCTTGACAAGCTGTGGTCCAGTAGCGCCGTAGCCGCTTGCCGTCCTCCTCGCTCGTAAAGCGATATGGCAGTTGCTCCCCGGCTGGACAGCGATAGGCGTCCTCCTCTGGCAAATAGACAAAGTCCTGCTTGCCGAAGCGGCCATCTGACTTGGCACCCGACGTCTGCGGCTTGGGCAGAGTTACCGTGATGCCGGCCTCGTGACACGCGAGGATCTCCAGGCTGCTGAAGTAGCCGCGATCGGCAACGGTCTCGAGCGTCTCGGTCTGGAGAACAGCCTTGGCCTGCTTGGCCATATTGGCCAGTTGTGCCCGATCTAGCGCGATCTCGAGAACCATGTTCGCGGCCTTCTGAAGAACCTCGGTCTCGTCATCGGCCGTGCCAAGTTCAATGTCTTTGCCGTGCGAGCCGAGGAGTTGATCGAGGGCCGTCCTGAGCTGATAGCTGCGATCAGACCGCTCCTCGAAGCGCGCAATCCCGTCGGGCAGCAGGTCAGCGAGCTTGACCGCAAGGTTATGAAACTGGCTCGCCATGATGCGCAGGTCCGCCGGTTCATGACCGTGCCTGGGATCGGTCCGATCACCGCGCTCGCCTTCAAGGCAACGATTGACGATCCGGCACGATTTGCGCGGTCGAGAAGCGTAGGTGCCTACGTCGGGCTAACCAGTAGACGCCATGCGTCCGGAGAGGTCGATTGGACAGGTCGCATCTCGAAGTGCGGCGACGCCATGCTACGAAGTTACCTGTTTGAAGCAGCCGGGGTTCTGCTGACGCGCGTCCCGAGGTGGTCCGCCGTGAAGGCTTGGGGGGTTAGGCTCGCCAAGCGCAACGGGCTCCGCAAGGCCAAGGTAGCGGTCGCACGCAAGCTTGCGGTCATTCTGCATCGCATGTGGATCGATGGAACCGAGTTCAACTGGTCGAAGCAGGAGATTGCTGCCTAGCGAGGAGAATACCGAGACCCTGCCAAACAGGCGGGAAACGACGTCCCTGCCGGGACGATGGCGATGGTGAGTTCGACCGATTTTGTGCGAGCGTCCGAAAGGCCGACCGCGATTGCAACATTGAACCGCCAGCGTCACCTTACGCCATCATGCGGAGGGTTCACCCCTACCGCGGAGAGAACAGTGGGCCCGGCAAGGATGATCGTTGGAGAGCTTGACACCCAGACCCGGAATTAGAGAACAAAATCTGCCAATAGCGGACATGGGTCTCGTTCCGGCGGCGATCTTGCTCTCGTGCACATTGACCAGGGGGCTGGTTTGCTCCCAGAGCAATTCACTTTCCGAACAGTGATCTGCACGGGTGGTAGCTCTCGTCACTGGATCTTAACATTTGCCGCTTTGATCACGGCGCGCCATCGATCGACCTCGTCGTGCATGTATTTGGACGTCTTCGCGATCGAGCCGCCGAAAATCTCGGCAGATAGCTTCTTGAGGTGATCTTGCAACTCGGGCTGGTGCAGAGCTTCGTTCACATCGGCATTGATTTGTCGACAATGTCCTGAGGGGTCTTCGGAGGCGCCACGATGGCATACCAGGCGACCGCTTCAAAGCCGGGCAGCATTTCAGCTATGGTTGGTACGTCAGGGAGGGCTGGAAGCCGTTGGGCCGAGGCAACCGCCAGCAACTTGATCTTGCCGGAAGCAACTAGCGGCAGCGAGACACCAAGATTATCGAACATCAGATCGACATCCCCAGCAATCAGCCCCTGCAGCGCCGGAGCCGAGCCGCGATAGGGAATGTGGCGTAGCTTTACATTTGCCATTAGCTGGAAGAGCTCGGACGTAAGATGCGAGGTAGTTCCGTTCCCTTGCGTAGCGGCGGTGATCTTGTCGGGATTTCTCTTCAGGTGTTCAATCAACTCGCTCAAGTTCGATGACTTTACATTGTTTGGATTGACGCATCAGTGCGTTCGGCACCTGGGCCATCACAATAATTGGTTCGAACTTTAGGGGGTCAAATGCCAAGTTGGGATAAAGATTTTGGTTGATCACGAGCGGCGGTGGCGGTGATGAGAGCAATGTGTAGCCGTCGGCGGCTGAACGATAGGCCTGTTCTGCGCCGATGTTGCCGGCGGCCCCGGTGCGGTTCTCGATGATGACTGGCTGGCCCCATTTGCGTGACAGCCAGTCAGCAACCACCCTTGGCAGCAGGTCGGCTGTTCCTCCGGCCGGGAATGGCACAATAATTCTTACGGTTCGGTCGGGGTAGCCATCGGCCCACACCGGGCTCTCAAATGAATCGATTGCTGCGAGGCAAAGTGCGAGCCCGATCGCAGTTCGGCTAAAGGTTCGGATTCGCCTGAACGCCTCGCACATGCGAACTCCCTTGATATCTCCGGCGCGCTTGCGCATTGCGATGGCGATACTGCTTCACTCTGTGTAAGGATACAACACGGCATTCGGTCCGATGAGCCCAGTTGCGTTGAGGAGTCTTCCATGACCGATAAGGGGCTGAGGGTTGTGGTCATTGGTGGCGGGATCGGTGGCTTGTTCGCTGCGAACGCGCTGATTGCCCATGGGTTTCAGGTCTCAGTATATGAGCAAGCCCCGAGTCTAGGCGAGGTCGGTGCGGGAGTTTTCCTGACGCCGAACAGCGTGCGTCAACTTCAAAGGGTAGGCCTAGGACAGGCAGTAGAAAAGTTGGGAGCCAGGGTCGGATCCGGCTCTCAATACTTTCGTCACAACGGAGTACCCATCGCGCCGGTGCAGGTAACGGACTCCGTGGGTTGGAACGCGACATTCGGAATGCACCGCGCCGACCTTGTCGAAATCTTAGGCACCGCCCTACCGCGAGACGTGGTGCACACTGACCACCGCTGCACCGGCTGTGAGCAGAGCGGTGACGTGGCTCGGGTATCGTTCTCGAACGGTGCCTTCGCCGAGGGCGATCTTGTCATCGCCGCCGATGGCATCCACTCGGAGCTTCGGCGGAAGGTAACTCCTCCCTCTCATCCAGTCTTCTCAGGGTCCGTAGCTTACCGGGGCGTTATCTCGCACGATCGTGTTCCGGATTGGCCAACTGGCTCCTGGTTAATGTGGCTCGGCAAGGGCAAGCACTTTCTGACCTTTCCCTTGCGTGCCGCGCAACTGATCAACTACGTCGGTTTCGTGCCGGCTGACGAAGAGATGAAGGAATCCTGGTCAGCGCCCGGTGATCCCGATGTGCTTCGCCGCGAGTTCGCTGGCTGGGACCCGCGGATCGGGTCATTGCTGAGTCAGGTTCAAGCGACGTTCCGATGGGCTCTTTATGACCGCGAGCCACTGCCGACCTGGAGCCGGGGACGTCTGACACTGCTGGGCGATGCGGCACATCCGATGTTGCCTCACCTCGGACAGGGAGCGAACCAGTCAATTGAGGACGGAATGGCTCTTGCGACGATCTTGGCGCGCGCGAACCGGAAGACAGTCGCGCCGGCTCTGCTGGCTTATGAAGGTCTCCGCCGTGAGCGGGTTAATTCAATTCAGCGTGGCGCGCGAGAAAACGGCCTCAGATACGACTCCTCCAGTTCTGATCTCGGCGTCAGAGACGCTCAGATCGCCGCTCACGCCGCTTTTCGACGGCGGCTTTACGACCATGACGTCGTCCCGGAAGCAGAAGCCGCAGCACTGAGCCTCAGATGATTCCTTACGAGCTGCAGGAACCTTGTAAATCGCAGCGCGACCTCCCTTGCCACAGAGGTGTCAACCAGCGCGAGCTGAGGCGAACTCCAGCGATGTTTGAGCAGGGGACGCCCGGCCCATCGGCCAACAGCAACATGATCGAGCGGTTGACGAACCTTTCTTCCAAAGGGGCGGAGCCGCAACGACTGATCGAGGGGCTTCGAAAGGCATTTAAGGATTGATCCGAAACGGTCCGACTTCGTTCTGCACGCCGCCATGCGCGACGTCCGGTTTGGGGGTCAAACGCGTCATTCTGACCGTGCGTCAGCCACTTCCGGTCTACGTCCATCAGCAGACAATTGCAGAGCCGGTCAGCTCTTCGCATTTGTGCCAGAAGGCGACGTCAGCAGAGAAATGCACAAATCTACGTTTGGCCTTTACCATCGCTTCAAGCTTGCTTCGCTAAAATCGTGCTCGCCCTCTCATGCAACAAACAAGACACACTTGAGCGACAGTTCCAACTCGGCGCCCTTCGACGCACGTCAGCTTCGTCTCTGGCTTGCGACGCTTTCGCTCGGCGATCTGTCCGTCAATGAGGGCGCTGCAGCGCGTCCCGGGAGCACGATGGTAACCGGGGTAGGCAGTGCCAACGAGGCATTGTGGTCGCAGATGGAGTACGCGGGTTGGACGCAGCAGATCACAACCGATGCTCTGTCCATACCGAGCGTGACAAGCGCCTACACGCTCACCGAAACCGGTGCCCGCGCCGTGACGAAGGCGCTTGCTGAGCTCGTCTCCTGGAATGCCCAGATCTTGGAGATATTCAACAGCTTCGACCTCCACACCGCGCCAGAGCACGTGCGACAGTTGAGCAGCCTCTCCGGCCGCCTAACTCTTCGAACAGCGGCTCAACTGGCCATCGCAAAAAAGGCGAAGCCCGCAACCGAAGAAGCTCAAGCTCGGCAGCGTGAGTGCATACTTGCACTTGACGAAATAAGTCAGGGCGTGCTGACGGCGGGGCAATACATCGTTGAAGCCGTTGCGCTTGGCCCCGAAAGCGATGCTGGACGAGACCGCTTGGAGCAGACCAACAAAGGCCTGCGCTATACCGAACGGTGCCTGACGGAGTGGGCGACCGAGATGCGCGCTAAGCAATCCCGACCGCCTTCCTGAGCTGCGGCAGCGCACGGACAGGCTGATCAAGGTCCGCTAAGGGTTAATCGCGTTGGTTTCGCGCTCGGCTGCAAACTTCCGGTCTGCCCCTATGAACCGGCATGTAGCTGCACCGCGTCAACGGAAGCGATGGGCCATGGCACGAAATCGCTGCGCGATAGCCCGCTGAAGCGGGGGGCTTAGCCGAGGGTGCGGTAACCTATGAGAGATCATCGGTAGCCGGCCGGTCGGCCTGTCTTGAAGATCGAGGGTGTCGTCAACCTCATCCAAGACAGGAGTTGCCCATGAGTACGGTTACGGTCAGCCCGTTGCGCCAGCGCATGATCGAGGACATGAATGCACGCAAGCTCTGCGCGGGGACGCAGAGGGGTCATATTCACAGCTGCAAGCGGTTTGCTAGGTTTCTCAAGCAGTCCCCGGACACGGCCACGGCGGAGGATATCCGCCGGTTTCAACTGCATCTTTCCGAGACGGGCGCGAGCATCTGCAATCGCAACCGCATCATGACCGGGTTGCGGTTCTTGTTTCGCGTGACGTTGCGGCGACTGGATCTTGCGGCCGAGATTTATCACCTCCGTGAGCCGCAGAAGATTCCGCTGGTGATGAGCCAGGACGAGACCCGGCGCCTGCTCGCGGTCGCGAGTAGCCTCAAGGTGCGCGTGCTGCTCAGTCTCGGCTATGGCTGCGGCCTGCGCGCCGGCGAGGTGGTCAGGCTGAAGGTCAAGCACATCGATAGCGCGCAGAGGATCATTCGGGTCGAGCAGTCCAAGAGCCGCAAGGACCGCAATGTCATGCTGTCGCCCGACACGCTCGACCTGCTGCGCCAATGGTGGAAGACGCGCCCGCCGAGTTACGATTCCACAACGCCCGTGGCGGAACGCTGGCTGTTTCCCGGCCGCAAGCCCGGTAAGCCGGTGACAACCCGCCAACTCAACCGCCTGTTCCATGAGGCGGCCGATGCGGCCGGAATCCGCAAGGGCGTAACGCTCCATGCGCTTCGACACTCCTTTGCCACCCATCTCCTTGAACGTGGCACCGATATTCGCGTCATCCAGGCGCTGCTCGGAAGGGCGACATACTGCCCGCGAACAACAGGCTGAAGCACGCATCACTTACCGATTTCATCCTCGCTTCGGGGAGACGGTAGGTGTTAGGCGGCGGCTTGAGCGAGGTGGCGCCGCGTTTCTCGTTGTTCACCAACTTGACGGCACCTTTGCCTGCCTTCCGGCGTGGATGACTGACGAGGCTGCGTCCCGATTCGAGATCAGCGTTGAGCCGCATTTTCCCCTGAATGTTCTTCGCTCCCTACGCAACGAGGTCGATGCGCTTCTAGGCTTTCTGGCGTCCGAATCAAAAACGGAGCGACTAGAGAATGACGCAGCGATCCGAGAATTTCCAGCCAAGCCTGTTCGAGGCCGAGCGACCGTGCGTCGAACTGCGTGCAGCTCAAAAGAGCGAGCTCGCGATGGTCATCGAGGTGCTGCTGCGCGAGATCGCGGCGGCGCTGGCAAAGGCGGCAAGCGGGGGGAGCGGCGATGACCAAAATCACGACTGAGCATCTCGCCCGCAACGCCTGCGTCTACATCCGGCAATCGACAGCAGACCAGCTCGCGCATAATCATGAGAGCCGACGGCGCCAATACGGCCTCGTCGATCGCGCCAAGCAGCTTGGCTGGAGCAACGTCGAAGTCATCGACGACGACCTCGGCCGGTCCGGCGGCGGCATCGCGCGTCCCGGCTTCGAGCGGCTGCTTGCAACGATCTGCGACGGCCGTGTCGGCGCTGTGCTCGCGATCGAGGCGTCGCGTCTTGCCCGTAATGGCCGCGACTGGCATACGCTGATCGAGTTCTGTGGATTGGTCGGCACGCTCATCGTCGACGAGGACGGAATCTACGATCCTCGCCATCCCAACGATCGGCTGCTGCTTGGCATGAAGGGCACGATGAGCGAGCTTGAACTCTCGATGTTCCGCCACCGCTCGCAGGAAGCGCTGAAGCAGAAGGCGCGCCGCGGCGCGCTGGTCCTCGGTGTCGCCGCCGGCTATGTGAAGATCGGTCGCGATCGCATAGAGAAGAATCCGGACAAACGCGTGCAGGACGCCCTGCAGCTGGTCTTCACCAAGTTCGCCGAGCTGCAAAGTGCTAGACAGGTGCACATCTGGCTGAGAGAGGAGGGCATCGAGCTGCCGGTCAAGTCGCGCCAAGGAGAGGCGCACGGCGTCGTGTGGCGACTGCCGGCCTACAACATCGTGCACAACATCCTGACCAATCCGATCTATGCAGGTGCCTACGCGTTCGGGCGCACGACGAGCCGTGTGAGTGTCAAAGGTGGACGCAAGCATGTCCGGCGTGGTGTGCAAAAGCCCATGGCGGAATGGGATGTCTTGATCAAGGATCACCACGCGGCCTACATCACCTGGGACGAGTTCGAGCACAACCTCGAGGTGATCGCCAACAATGCGACCGGCATGAGCAGCGCACTCGCTCGCGGAGCAGCTCGTAAAGGCGAGTTGCTGCTGCCCGGACTGCTGCGATGCGGCCACTGCGGCCGCAAGCTCCATGTGCACTACAGCGGCAAGATCGGCCGCTACAATTGCTACGGTGCGCGTACGAACCACGGTGCCGCGCGCTGCATTTCGATCAGCGGCTTGAGCATCGACGCAGCGATCAGTAACGAGGTCCTGCGCGTGCTGAAGCCGCTCGGCGCCGAGGCAGCACTCAAAGCGATCAAGGCGCAATCGAGCACGACGACCGCGGCCGAGCGCCAGCTGGAGCTGTCGCTGCAGCAGGCGCGCTACGAAGCCGCGCACGCGCGCCGACAGTACGACGCCGTCGACCCGGCAAACCGGCTGGTCGCCGGCGAGCTGGAGCGCCGCTGGAACGAGGCATTGCAGGCTGTCGCAAAGCTTGAAGGAGAGATCGCCGCCCTGATTGCGCGCCGTCCGCCGCCGTTCGGTGAGCCGGAGCGCCAGCAATTGGTGGCGCTCGGTGCTGATCTGGAGCGCGCCTGGTTGCATCCCGCTGCAACCGCCGCAACGCGCAAGCGTATCCTTCGCGCGGCACTCACGGAGATCGTCGTGCGCAGGGACGGCGCAATCATCCATGCGGTCCTGCACTGGCAAGGCGGCGATCATACCCAACTGCAAGTCAAACAGCGACTGAATGCGGCCGGCCGGCACAATCCACGCATCCCCGACGACACGATCGCACTCGTGCGTGAGCTGGCGCGGCTGATGCCCGATCGGCAGATCGCGCGCCTGCTCAATCGCGCTGGCGTGGAGACCGGGCACGGCAATGCCTGGACGCAAGAGCGCGTGTGCGGCTTCCGCAATCACCACGACATCGCCGTCTTCCGCGACGGCGAGTGGGCGGAGCGCGGCGAGATTACGCTCGAAACGGCAGCAAAACTCATCGGCGTCTGCAACATGACGGCGTTGCGTATGCTCCGCCGCGGCGACATCAAAGGCCGACAAGCTTGCGTGGGCGCGCCTTGGGTGATCAGGGCCGAGGACTTGGCAGGTTTCGCCAAGGGAAAGCGTCGGAAGCCTCCGCTAACACAAAATGCCACGCAGCAGGTCTTTGACTTTCAATGAGTTAGCCGAGGTGCATTATGAATCGTGACTACTGGGGCATACAAAGATCGAAAGCACGGTCAGATATCTCGGCATCGAAGTAGACGATGCCCTCGCAATAGCGGAACAAGTTGATGTCTGAAATACCCGGGCAGAGCGGACATGCTCTGCCCGTCCCTGTATCAGCGGGTAACGTCCCACGTCCCATCTGGAGGTGACCGGTCGGCAATATTGACAGGCAACCACGCAGAAATTTTCTCCTCTGGGTGCCAGCACGGGAGTGATAACCGAGAGCTCCTTACCTGACACGATGAAAAGCTGAAATTTCGTGTTTCAGCAATCGTACAGACGCACGCCGACAACGGAATGGCCCTGAATTTTGTCCAGTATCTGTACCGTAGCGCGTTCGAATGCAGATTCACGCAACGTCGAAGGAAGGTTTCCAGTATTTTGTTCCTGAATGCGACGCCCCGCGATCAGCGAACTGATGCCAACTATTCCCGCCTTGCTCGCTTTCATGTCGGCGCTATCAGCTTGCAACGCCAGTTTCGCGGGAGTTAAATCGAGCGGGGCTAGTTCGCCATCGGGCAGCACCTCTTGAACCGAGAACGCCGAGTTTTTTGTCCAGCCAACAATTGTGTCCCCTTCAACAACTGCAGAGAGGTATGCGGAAATCACCTTACCGCCCGGTGAACAACGATCTTTGGCTCCAAGCGCTTTATTCGCGCTTATGGGCATCCAGCGGTTACCTCGCAGCACCAAGTGGCAACCAGCAATGCGTCGACCCTGATTGGTCATGAAATGCTCGCACTGAGTTTCGACGTAGGTTCGAGCCGGCGGGCCACACTGTTCGCGTAGCGTGACTAGAAACCTAGCACGAAAGTTATTTCCCGTTGACACTTGGACGTTGCGACGCTGGCGGCCGTGGGGCAATTTTCAAGGTTTGCGTAAATGCCGACTTGCGTACTGGGTAGAAATGGTCCTCGCGGCCTTAAAACGTGACTTCCGGTCTACCCCGATCGACGGACATCGTCAGACGGTCCGGTTGGTCCGGTTCGTGCCAATATCGGAAGTAACGGACACGAAGTTGCGGCGTAGGCAGAGGCAGCGTTCAATCCGACAGACGAGGAATGCGACGTATGGATGCGAGCGCGATGGGATGTGAGGCAAAGGCGTTACAGCCTTGCTTGCCGAACGGGCGCGATGCCCCATGACTTAAGGCAGCGTCGCCAATGCATTTCTGAGTTACACCGGCCGTTTTAGCCACCAGAGCGTATCAAATACGGATCCACGGACCCAGCTAATCGGTCCGTCACTTGTATGGCGGCCGGCGTGGACTGCTTTTCGCGATGAAGCGAGCCGACGGAATTCACGACCAGCCCACTACAAGCAAGAACAGCTATCGCAATCGCAGCGAGATATTTGGTCCTCATGACGATGGTCCCCTTTATCGCCCCATGAACTAACCGGATGGCCCCATGAACTAACCGGATCGCCCCATGAACTAACCGGATCGCCCCATGAACTAACCGGGCACTCTCAGAAATGGTTCCCGAACGCTGCGGCCCAATGTTTTCGGCCGCAGCGGAAGTTGCTTCCATGGCGCCAGCGACTAGCCGCTGGGGCAGGTTCCTCCTTCGGAATGGAACATCGCGGTCGCGATCAGAAAATCAAGGAACGAAAGCGTCCGCCAGGCTTTAGAAAAACTGAGGCCGTCGCTCGCCGGTAGTAACACGGCGCATGTCGCGGATAGCCAAAGGTCGTGGCGAACGACCCGCTGTTCTCAATACAAGCGCTCGCGCAGATAGCCAAAAGCGACGGTCTCCGGTTCTATTCAAAATCGCCAGCAGTGCCCCGATCGGTTGCGGGGAGAGTGCACGGCGTGCTGGCGGAACCGAAGGCTCCGTCATGCGCAACCGAATTGACATTGACCACATACACAGTCGGGCCATCGTTCGAGAGATCGGCGAGAGACTACGTGCGTCGCTGAAACCAGAGCCGGAACTACCGGCGGGCCTGAGAGCGCAAATCGATCGGCTCCGCGAATTCGAAGCGGCCGAGCACTGGAACAAGTCGCGCGGTTGAGCCGCAGTCGGCTCGGCGGAACATGGATGAACGATGCCGCCGGTGAAGCTTCGTGCATCGACGATCTTGAATGAGTACGGTAAGGCGCAATCCGAATTGATCGGCAAAACCGTCGTCCTTACCGACGGAAAGGCAGGCACGGTCGAGAACGTTTGGCTGGATGAATTGCACGGGCTTCGGATTTCAATCAAAGGTCATGACGGAAGATGGCCGGTCTCAACCATCAAGTTCGAGGAGAACTAGACCCTCGCACCCGCTGCGCACCACCCATAGCGCGCTATTTCAGAACATTCCGATCAGGATGAAAAACCCGATCTCAATCAGGAACGTCGTGCTCATAACCGCGACCGTAAGGAACACGTCGCTCGCCGAAAGAGGGTTCATGAATGCCTCGCATCTTGCGAAGCCCCGGGAGCAAATCATTCAGGCTAGAAAATGTTTCAGTTCCAAACGCAGACGGCGCGAGATGCGAGCGGGGCGGACATCCGAGGCGGCCTAAGGCAAGGCCCGCTAATGGGTCACAAGCGGCGGTCGGGGACAGCGCCAGCCGTGTCCGGTCCACCTCAAACGGCCGACCTTGCAGCCTCAGGTGTAGTCTTCAGCTCCGGGCCGACGTTGTAGGCAATCAGGTTGAGGAGGAAGTCGGCGGCGACGCGAGTTGGGCCTCGATGTTTGGTCTTTGCTCGCCTCGTGTTAGACTTCGCCTGCCCGACCAGGGAGAACAGCCATGACCGCCGAGTTCGATGAAGACCGCTTCAATATGGCTATCCGTAAATTTCTGAAGCATGTCGGAGTTACATCGCAGCGTGAAATTGAGAACCTGGTGCGTAGCGGGGCGGTGAAAGGTGGCAAGCTCAAACTGCGAATGACACTGTCCGCTGAGGGGACGCCGCTGAAACATGTAGTCGAGGAAACAATCGCACTCTGACGATGTCCCGGCTGCCCCGGCATTGCCGCCCTCTTGGTGGAGCATTCAATCCTGTTGATTTCCAGCCTTTGGGTCAAATGCGGGCGGTCGAGGCAAGTGCAGCTCGGCGTCCGATTTACCAGCGACAGCGGACATCACGGCGGCTCAAGCGCTCTTTGGCTTAGGGCCAGAAGCGGTCGACGCAGCCTGGCGCGATGTTCGCCAGCTTCCGCCCTCAATAGCCGACATGAGTGGTTGTTACGTTCTTCTACTTAGGCCGCAGCGGAAGTCGCTCGCCCCAAACTTTTCCGCCCGCACGCACATCATTGTGGGCCGGGGAACTGTTACTGCCGCATTGGTTTCACCGAATGGCCACGAGAGAATCCAACGCTAACCAAAGTTCGTGGATAGTGCGTTTGGTTCCCAAACTGAGGAAAGGAATGACCATGCGCATCGTTACTGCATCCGTCATTATTGCAGCACTCTCGCTTGGGATGACCGCTTTCGTGCAGGCTCAAGGAGCGTCCCCGCAACCCAGAGCGCAGGAACCGCCTGCTCAGTCCGACACGGTCATTCGAAGCATACAGGTAGTCGACATCAAGCAATTGCAACCTGCGGTCCGCTCAAAGGTCGATGAAATCGTCGCGCAGACAAGCGAAGAAGATTTGCAATCACTTCGGAAGTCCATTGACGCGGCACCGGCGGCAGTATCTGCGCTTAAAGCGAAGGGCTTGAGCTCGTCGCACGTTGTTGCCATCAACATCGCCGACGGTGTGCTCACGATGTTCGCCAAGACGGCCTAAAGCGGGAAGTTCTAGTGAAAGCTCCACCTTGTCACCACTCCAAGCTTAACGGTACCGTGTTCGGCATACATGATTGGCTTATCTATCTATGGGATCAAGCGGCCACGTGTCGGAAACTTGTCGAGCGGGCCGACGATCCTCTCGTTAAAGCCGAACTGCTTGCGTTGGCGTCGGTCTGCGAGGAGATCGCCGATAACATCGAAGATCATTTGGCAGGCGAGGAAGGCGGCGCGCCGCGTGGGGCAAGGCTGTCATGAAAGAGGCCGCCAACTGCGGCGGCCTCAAATGTCCGCAAGGGGTCGGGTCAAAAGCGGACATGTCGGATCTCCCGGGCCGAGTCCGCTGTACCCCCAACAGCGGGCATTCCATATCGATCATTACGCGCGCGGTGCCCTCAACCAAATTGACTTGAATCGATGGTTAAAATCGTCGACCCGATAGGAAGGCTCTACATTCGTTTTTGCGAGGTCGCCGCTAGGGGGATGGCGGGCGGAATCCCATATCTCGCACCATGAGCGTTTACCGCAATTTGCGCGCTCGTTGACCCAAATGGCCCGTAAGATATTGTTTCCCTGTGAATTTTTCACAGGGAAACAGCCCATGAAAATCCCCATTGAACAGCAGCAGCTACAGCGAGAGCCGCTCGAAATTCTGAACACCGCGCTGCGTGTCCAAGGGCACCTGAGCGGTTACGACGTCCGTGCCGCACTTGAGCGGGCGCTGGGCGTTCCCCTGCCTTCAATCCTGCAGCAGCAAATCGAGCGTCTCATCGACCCATTCAAAAGTCTCGGGCGACCGGCGCGCGAGCCTTCGGTCCGTGCGCGGGAGGAGTTTGCGATGAAGAAGCTCGAGCCCCGGTATCAACTTCTCCGTTTGGAATTCGAGGCTGGTGGGCCTTCTCCAGATGGACGACCTCCGAGCGAGCGCGCATACGAGCAGCTGGTGCGCGAAATGAAAAAGGACTTCGGCAATATCGACTGGCGGGCTCTGCAGAACAAGCGTTCCGCCTGGCGCACAGGAGGATTGCACGCTTCTGCGGAGACGGTCGATTCGGAGGACTTCGACGCAGAGATCGATCAGCAGTTTCCTGCACATAATAAGAAGGGAGAGTTCTAATGAGTTATTTCCGCAGCTCGATGTGGCTCCCTGAAACGCGGCAAAGCCGCGCTTTCAAGGAGACTCTTTATGAACTTCGAACATCGCCCCACACTCGCTCTTAGGCCGTACTCGAACAACGCCCGAACGCATTCGCCCAAGCAGATCAAGGAGATCGCGCGGAGTATCGAGCGCTTTGGCTTCAACAACCCGATCCTGATCGACGACGACAATCAGATCATCGCGGGTCATGGACGGGTCGAGGCTGCCAAGCTGCTCAAGCTGAAGACTGTACCCTGCGTGCGGTTGTCGCATCTCAGCGATTCCGACAAGCGGGCCTATGTGCTTGCTGACAATCGCCTGGCGGAAAAGTCCGGATGGGACAATGAGGTCCTCGCCATTGAGCTGCAGCATCTCGTTGACGTCGGCTTTGACGTCGCTCTGACCGGATTTGAAGCGGCAGAGACCGATTTGATCATTGAAGGGTTTGGCGAGGAAAGCGATCAGCCCGAAAACCATATCCCCGAAGTCTCAGAGAGGCCTCCAGTTAGTCGGCCGGGTGATCTCTGGCAGCTGGGTAAGCACTATCTAGTTTGCGGAGATTCAACGAGTCCGGAAGCGTATGAACTCCTTATGGGAGACGAACAGGCCGAGTTCGTGTTCACCGATCCTCCCTACAATGTCCGGATCGATGGTCATGTCTCGGGCCTAGGCAGTGTTCGGCATCGCGAGTTCGCGATGGCCTCGGGCGAAATGACAGAGGATCAGTTCGTCAGGTTCCTCGCAAGCGTCTATGAATTGCTCTGCCGCTACTCTGTGGATGGATCGATTCACCAGATTTGCATGGACTGGCGGCACATGCGCGAGATGCTCACGGCTGGCGACGTCCATTATTCAGAACTCAAGAACCTCTGTGTTTGGAACAAGACTAACGCAGGCATGGGTACGTTCTATCGATCAAAGCACGAACTGGTGTTCATCTGGAAGAATGGCAGCGAACCTCACACCAATACTTTTGAACTCGGTCAGCATGGGAGGCATCGCACCAATGTCTGGGATTATGACGGCGTCAATTCTATGAGGCCCGGTCGGCTTGATGAGCTCGCTATGTATCCGACGGTCAAGCCTGTCGCCCTTGTCGCTGACGCCATCCGAGACTGTTCAAAGCGCGGCAATCTCGTTCTGGACCCCTTTTGCGGTAGCGGGACGATTCTGATCGCCGCGGAGAAGACGGGTCGTCGCGCACGCGCCATCGAAATCGATCCGGGATATGTCGATGTCGCAATCCGCCGCTGGCAGACTTACACCGGAAAGGTCGCGCGCCTCGCTCCTCTTGGCGAGACCTTCGAGGCTGTGATTGAGGCCAGGATGGCCTAACCATCGGTAGCTACCCGCATCGGAGTCCTCATCGCGGCACTCTAAAAATCGAGCCCGACTTTAAATGGGTGAAGTTGGCACTCTGGGACATTAGTCAAGGTCCGTCGTCCCAAACTTCTCCCCCCATTTTAGGCGCTGTCAAATGAGCATACCGGACCCGGAAGATTATGACGTTGGTTACAAGAAGCCGCCCAAGGTGCATCAGTTCCCCAAAGGGCGATCAGGTAACCCCAAGGGACGTCCCAAGCGGCCTGAAGGCGTGAGCATACAGGAACTACTCGACACAACCCAGCGCGGGAAGAATGGCAGCACGATTCAGACTCGCGAGGCGCTCGTTATTCGGATTCTGAACGACGCGATGAGTGGCAAGCAAAAGGCATTCAGCCGGTTTATCGATCTGATGCAGCGCTCTGCGTTGCTTCTAAAGGAAGCACCCCCGCAGACGGGGGGTGGGGTTATCCGCTTGCCAACTGATCCAAAGAGTTCGCCTTCGCCCAGGACGTACGCAGTATGGCTAAGAAAGCAGGGAAGACATGAGGAAGCAAATGCGATCGACCCAAAGCCCGACTTATAACGTCGGTTACGGAAAGCCCCCCAAGACAACACAGTTTAGGAAGGGACAGTCAGGCAATCCGCGGGGGCGCAAAAGATCCGAAGAGAATCTGGTCATGGTCTTCAAGCGTCTTGCGAGCCGGCTGGTCAAAGTCAGCATCAACGGCGTGACAAAGACGATGCCGATGGCGCAAGCTGTTATCCTCCAGAATATGAAGGCCGCGCTCAACCAAGATCAGATAGCTATGGGCAACATCTTCAGGCTTATGGAAGCCACTGGAGAGTTTTTGGACTGGACCAACCCGGAACTGGTTGGGAAGCCGATATTCATGCCCGAGAAGATGTCCATGGAAGAGATGATCGCCTTCGAGGGCATCGAAGTCGTCCATCGCCCGTCTAGCCACCGAACAAGCGATCCTTGAGTTGATTGATACTCGCAACCGCTTGAAACTTCGACTTCGCGACCTGGCGGTGCATCGGACGTTCGGTCTTTTGTCCCGCACTGTTCGACTTAGAATGCCGAGCGACCCGGGATCCAATATCAGGCAGCGCCTGCCCCGGGTCGCCGCCGAGCCAAAGGTACCGCTCGAGTTTCAAGCTGTCGGCGTCGAACTCGAGCCAGATCACACAGCCGCCCGGCTTCGCCATCAATTTGGTGCCCACGCTAACATGCCGCACCTTGGAGCCGATGAAGCTGGATTTCAACTGCACGTGGCGAACTAGCCCGTTGGATTCCAGAACGAGATCGTAGCCACCTCGATCGACCTCCCCTTTCAAGACCTCTATGTCGCGCCGGTCACTGCGCCACATTGCGGCGAGCAGCTCTCCGAGGAAAAGGTGGCCGAGTGCCTGCTCCCGCAGGCTTGAGTCCTGCGAGTGCCAGGCCGTCTTTGCTTCGTCGAGACTCTCGGTCAGATGCATGGTCATCAGCGATACCTCCGCCCGGTGAGTTCGCTTCCTTTGCGCGGGAAGTCCACGGAATGGCTGCGCCGGGAGATGATTGTCGCAAGTCAGAGTTAATATAATCCGATTTTGGGATAATCCGTTTCCGGGATCAGATTGCTTGCCGCCGATTCCTCCATCCGGCGGCCATGGAAAAATCCCTCAAATCCGCGGAATATACCCGCCTGATTGCCCTTCTTGTCGCGGTGCGACAAAAAGCTGGCATTCGCCAGCACGGATTGGCGAAGAAACTCGGCAAGCCGCAGTCGTTTGTCGCCAAATACGAGGGCGGCGAGCGCCGCATCGATCTCGTGGAATTCGTTGCTATCGTCCGAGCGATGGATGCTGATCCGGTCAGGCTGTTTAGGGAGTTCTTGGCCGAGGAGCCGACCAAGCCGCCGAGGCGCCGGGCACGCGCCTAATCTTGTGTAAGGCTGCGCACTTTCGACCCGATCGTTGCGATGCCTTGGCCGAGCATCTTGTGCCGGACTGGGCCGCAAATGAGCCACATGATTGCTCGCAATCTGGTCGACTTCCTTGTCGTCTGGAGCGGTACTGTCGCCCACAAGGAGGGGCCCATGGCCAACACCGCATCCCTGCATGAAGCCATCGGGGTCTGCATCGCGCAGATCAACACAAACCTGACCGAGGCTTCGCGCATCGCGCGGGCAGCCGCAGCTTGCGTCGCCGCCGGCAGCGTTACCGAGGCGGTCGAAGTTTCGATGGAAATCGAGCAACTGCTGTACGACGCCAATCGGCTCCACGATGCCGTCTGCCTGATGAACAGGATTTCGAAGGACTGATCGGGCCTGTTCCGGTTCTCGCCTCGCGCTTTGCGGGGCTTGTCTCAGTGGCAGCACATGATGCTGTCGTTGACGACAGGAGGACAGAATGGCCAAGGCCAAATCTGCAGCAGCGAAATCAACCGCGCCTGCTGCCCGCAAATCAATCTCCAAGCAGGAAAAGGTCCTTGTTCTGCTCAGGCAGCCCAAGGGCACGACGATCGACGCGGTCGTCAAGGCGACGCGTTGGCAACCTCACTCGGTGCGGGGCTTCTTTGCCGGGGTCGTGAAGAAAAAGCTCAAGCTGGCGCTTATCTCCCAGAAGATCGGTGATCAGCGATACTACCGTATCGCCAAAGCCGGAGCCGCCGCGTGAAACAACCCTGGCCGGCTGGCACCGAACCGAACCGCGACGTCGAAGCTGAGTTGGAACGCCTGCCGGCCACCCCCATCGTCGAACTTCGCAAGCGCTACCGCGATCTCTTCAAGGCCGAACCGCCAAAGGCGTTCGGGCCTGATCTGCTCCGGCGAAGTATCGCTCACCGTATCCAGGAAAGGGCTTACGGCGGCCTCCCCGCCGAAGCTCGACGACTCCTCGACCAGTTAGTGAAGGCGGCGGCTGCCAAACCAGGCGCCCGTTTGGAATTACCCCGCCGGATCAAGCCGGGGTCCGAGCTTGTGCGGACTTGGAACCGGCGAACCTACCGGGTCATCGTGATGGAAACCGGATTTGCTTATGGCGGCAAGACTTTCGCCAGCCTATCCGAGATCGCCACACTGATCACGGGCACGAAGTGGAACGGACCACGGTTCTTTGGCCTGAGATCGGTCAAGTCCGACAGCAAAAGCGACGCCAATGCCGGCTGACTCACCCCGAACGCTGCGCTGCGCCATCTATACCCGCAAATCGACCGAGCATGGCCTGGACCAGGAGTTCAATTCTCTCCATGCCCAGCGCGAAGCCTGCGAGGCTTACATCAAAAGTCAGGCCTCGCAGGGCTGGAAGCTTGTCCCGGCACATTATGACGACCCGGCCTATTCGGGCGGCAACCTTGAGCGGCCGGCGCTGAAGCGGCTCCTTGGCGAGATCCAGCTCGGCAAGGTCGACGTCGTCGTGGTCTACAAAATCGATCGCCTGACGCGTTCGCTGGCCGACTTCGCAAAGCTGGTCGAAACCTTCGATGCGCGGTCCGTCTCTTTCGTCGCGGTGACCCAGCAGTTTAACACCACGACGTCGATGGGACGGCTGACCCTCAATATCCTCTTATCGTTCGCTCAATTTGAGCGGGAGCTTGCCTCAGAGCGGGTCAGGGACAAAATTGCGGCCTCACGCAAGAGGGGAATGTGGACCGGGGGCACCGTTCCGTTGGGCTACGATGCCAGGGACAAGAAGCTTGTCATCAACAAAAGCGAGGCACAGACGGTGAGGACCATTTTCTTGCTGTACCTCCAGCTCCGCTCTTTCGGCAAGCTGGTTGCGGAGCTCGACCGCAGGGGCATCGTCACAAAACGCCGCACCACCAAGTTCACGAAATATCAGGGCGGCATCCCCTTCACTTATGGTCCCCTCGCCTACTTCCTGAAAAATCGTATCTATCTGGGAGAGATCCATCACGGGGGCAAATGGTTCAAGGGAGAGAATGCCGCAATTCTAGATCGGGAGACCTTTGACAAAGTACAGCAGCTTCTCAAGGAGAACAGCGTCAGTCGCGGCACCAAGTTCTCGGAGAGCGGCGCCGTGCTCATGGGCAAGTTGTTTGACGACCAGGGCAATCGGATGGGGCCGACATTCTCGAGTAAGAATGGCGTCCGATATCGCTTCTATGCCAGCACCGCATTGCGCGGCCGGCAGCACAAAGCCGGCTCAGTAGCTCGTGTCTCTGCTCCAGAGATCGAGCGTCTCGTGGAGGCAGAGCTCCGACTCAAACTGGCCGCCCACGAGATCGCGAATGAAGAGCTCTTCGCGCGTATCGACCGTTTGACGGTATCGTGGGACAAACTCCACATGACGCTCGGCGGTATTTGGATTGATAGAGCTCCGATTGAGATCCCTTGGACCGCCAAGCCCGAATACAAGGTAGAGATCCGGCACGCACCACCAGAAATCAATTCCGATCCGAAGCTCCTGAAAGCAATTGTCAGGGCTCATGCTTGGCTAAACGCCCTTACCCGCGATCGACAGATCACTATCGAGCAACTCGCCACTTCTGCCGGTTATAATCCGAAAGTCGTTCGCCAAAGCCTCAGGTTTGCCTTTCTCGCTCCTGAGGTGATGACCGCCGCCTTGCACGGCCATACCACACCTCTCGTGAAGCAGGTCCCGAAGCTGCTACCCTTGTCTTGGCGAGAGCAACAACTACTACTTGAGTAACTGCGCATGCATGGGAATGGTAGCTGGAGGCTGGGCCTTACCAATTCCAACTTGAGCGATCACATTAATCGCCGCCTAAGCACTCGCACGAGCGGCCAGCCAGAATAACACTTCGGTTACGCCAGCATTGACCTGTCGAGAATCGCACACACTAAGCGCATAGCACTGACTGGACTGCGTGCCCACGGCTTCCTGGCTGCCCTGGCCGGCCCCCTTCACTGGGTCAACTTTGCACGATACTAAGAATGTCAGTCGAAGGAACGAATGAGACCCCCAGAATTCAGTTGGGACGGAAAGCTAAGACCTGCCCCTTATCCGGCCAAAGCATATTCGAGACGAAGCAAGGCTTGCTCGCCTCAATAGAGCATGACGCCGCCCATGATCGCCGGGATATCGGCGACGTAACCATCGCGCTTGCTCTTTGAGCAGCGGCGCCATTCATCAGAGCGATCTCAGATCAAGCGTCGAACACTTAGTGCGGACGGCCAAACCCGCAATCATTAGGATGAGGCCTACACCCGCAGCGACGTTCAGCATTGTGCAGCCGCCGGGCATGGGGAACACGCCTTATGCTGCGAAGCTTCAAGGCCTCTTGGATTCCGCCAAAATGGGGAAACCAAGGTTCGAGAGAGCCACCCCATCGCCAAGGGCCCGGTTCGAACTGGTCTTCGATCTTGGGGGAGCCTGTCGGTGCGCTTTCGGCAAGGCCCCTACTCAGGCCTGAAAACAAATAAGCTTTTGTTAGGAAGCTTATCAGTGCGACCATCGTCCCCTCGGCGGCAATGGCTAATCTTGGGCGGCTTCCATCATTCGTCGCCGCAAACAGAAGTTTCGCGGAGAAGTCGCGGAGGCAGGCGACCGGCGTCCAGGAAACGCCATACCGCAGCGAGCCGAAAGGTCCTCAGGTCCCATCGCTTGAGCGAGAGAGATCCAAACCGCCGCCCTGATGAGCCCTTGATGATCCGGAAAATCCCGTACTAGTTGCTCTGCACAGTGATCTTGACGGGTTGCGTCTGGCGGTCAGATGAGCTCCGGCAGGTGTTTCGGATCAACGAGAACCTCGATGCTGCGAGGCGTCCTTGGCTGCCGTCTGATGAAGCCGGCTCGTTCCAGCGTCAGCACCATCTGGTGCACCGAAGGCGGGCTGACGCGGAAATATTCCTGCATGTCGGTTTCGGCCGGGGCTCTGCGGTGCAGCCGCGTGTAGAGGTGGATAAAGGCCAGATACTGCCCCTGCTTGGGCGTGAAGGGTTTTGCCGAAGGACTCACGCCGGCCATCCGATTCAGTTGTTCTTGCGTGCCTCGAACACGGAGGCACGCCATGAATGTACGCTATCGGGTCGACCTCAGCCAAATCGAGCGCACCGAGCTCAGGGCGCTGCTGCGCGGCGGCAAGCAGGCATCCCGCAAGCTCAAGCGAGCGCAGATCTTGCTGGCCGCCGATGCCGGTGCCGGCGACGAGGAGATCGCGAGGAGCGTCGGCGTGGGCGGCTCGACCGTGTACCGAACCAAGCGCCGCTTCGTGGAAGGCAATCTGGAACGGGCGCTGAGCGACGAGCCGCGCCCCGGGGCGGAACGCAAACTCACGGTCAAGGAAGAAGCCTTGCTGGTGGCGACGGCCTGCGCCAACCCGCCAAAGGGCCGTGCCCGCTGGACGCTTGAGCTGCTGGCAGGTGCGATGGTCATCGTCCCTGGCGCAAGGTCAAAGTCACCGAGCGGCGCGCGGCAGAAGATTATGCCCACTGCATGCGTGATCTCGTCGACATCCATTATCCCGATGCCGAGATCATCCGGCTCGTCCAGGATAATTTATCGACCCACTCTGCCGGCGCCCTCTATCAGGCGTTCCCGCCCGCCGAAGCTAGACGGATTTTGCGACGGCTCGAGTTCCACTACACCCCCAAGCACGCAAGCTGGCTCAACATGGTTGAGATCGAGATCGGCGTCATGCGCGGCCAGTGCCTGGATCGCAGGATCGACGATCCCAAGCGACTGCGCCGCGAAGTCGCCGCCTGGGAACGCAAGCGAAACGCCGCCCGCTCACGCATCAGATGGATGTTCACAACCGACAAGGCCCGCGCCAAAATGGGCCGCGCCTATCCCGCCACTTCCAAAGAGTCATAATCACTGTGCAAAGCCACTAGACCAAATTTGCGCGTCCTAAAGATTTGGAGAAAATTCGGTTCTCCAGATCTATTCAACACCTAATTGGAGCGATGATCGGAGTTCTACGTCGGCAAAAAAGCAGGAAAATGGCCGCATTTCTGGCCTGTCGCCAGCTTGAAGTACGAGATGGTTTTGTTGGGCTGGCGGAGCGAGGAAGATTCGAACTGCTGGTACGGTCGGGCGGCAGTCGCGATCAAGCCAGTCTCCACCGATAGTCTCCGCAAAACGGGAATATTCGCGGACAAGGCCGGAGATTATCGGCGATTTCCACGTCAGGATCGGCGAACTGGCACCCTGGAGACGGAATCGGATACGCGAAAGCCCGGATTTCCGGCCTATTCCCGCGCTTCTTGGGGAGGTCGGGCGAATACTGGAATGGCTGGCTGGGGCGGGAGGGATCGAACCTCCGAATGGCGGAATCAAAATCCGCTGCCTTACCACTTGGCTACGCCCCAACAGGAAGGAACGGCGGAAGAACAGGCTACCGCAGATTCCCTCCAGTCGCTGCCGGTCTATAGGGAGAGGCGCGGCATTTCAACCGCCTGGAGAGGCAAATACCACAGCTCAGGGGCTCACCGTGCGACACTTTACATGGGCCGGATCATGGCCCGTCCCCGGCAGGACCTGTCCCGGCCGGGTCGGCAGTTGAGACCTCCTGCGTTTCGTGGGAATACGGCGCCAACCTTGTCCACGGGAGTGAGCCATGACCTATCGCGCGCCGATCTCTGACATGCTGTTGTCGCTCAACCATGGCGCGGGCCTGAAGGCCGCCGTGGAGGCCGGTCACTACGGCGATTTCGATGCCGACATTGCGGCGGCCGTGCTGGAGGAAGCCGGCAAGTTCGCGACCGACGTGCTGGCGCCGCTCAACCAGGTCGGCGACGAGCACGGCATCAAGCTCGACGATGGCAAGGTCACGACTGCGCCGGGCTGGCCCGATGCCTACAAGCGCTGGACCGAGGGCGGCTGGAATGCGGTGTCCGGCCCCGAAGATTTCGGTGGCCAGGGCCTGCCGATCGCAATCAACGCGGCCTGCACCGAGATCTGGAGCGCCTCCAACGTCGCCTTCGGCCTCTGCCCGCTGCTGACGGCGTCCGCGATGGAGGCGCTGGATGCGCATGGCAGCGACGAGCTGAAGAAAATCTATCTCGAAAAGCTCGTCTCGGGCGAATGGACCGGCACCATGCAGCTCACCGAGCCGCAGGCCGGCTCCGACGTCGGCGCGCTGCGCACCCGCGCCGAGCGGCAGGCCGACGGCACCTATCGCATCAAGGGGACGAAGATCTTCATCACCTATGGCGAGCACGACATGACCGACAATATCGTGCATTTCGTGCTGGCGCGCCTGCCCGACGCGCCCGCCGGCACCAAGGGAATTTCGCTGTTCCTCGTGCCCAAGTTCATGGTCAACGCGGACGGCTCGCTCGGCGCACGCAACGACATCTTCGCGAGCGGCGTCGAGCACAAGCTCGGCATGCATGCTTCGCCCACCTGCACCATGACCATGGGCGATCATGGCGGCGCGATCGGCTTCCTGGTCGGCGAAGAGAACCAGGGCATGCGCTGCATGTTCACGATGATGAACCAGGCCCGCCTCGGCGTCGGCCTCGAAGGCGTCGGCGTCGCCGATCGCGCCTATCAGCTGGCCCTCGGCTATGCGCAGGAACGCAGGCAGGGGCGCGCCGTCGGCAAGATGGGCGATGGTTCCGATGCGATCTTCGTGCACCCCGACGTCAAGCGCATGCTGATGCGAATGCGGGCGCAGACCGCGGCGGCGCGCACCATCTGCTATGCCACAGCGGTTGCGCTCGACGTCTCCACGCGCGCCAGGGATCCCAAGGTGCGGGCCGACGCCGCCGCGCGCGCGGCGCTGCTGACGCCGATGGCAAAGGCCTATTCCACCGACGTCGGCAATGAAGTCGCCTATCTCGGCGTGCAGGTGCATGGCGGCATGGGTTTTATCGAGGAAACCGGCGCAGCCCAGCATTATCGCGATGCGCGCATCACCGCGATCTACGAGGGCACCAACGGCATCCAGGCGATCGACCTCGTGACGCGAAAACTCGCGGCCAATGGCGGCGCATCGGTATGGGCGCTGCTGTCGGAGCTCTCGGCCATCATCACACAGGTCGAAGCCTCCAACGATCCCGCCTTCGGCACCACGCCCGCAAAGCTGCGCGAGGCGCTGGAGGCGCTAACCCGCACCAGCAAGTGGCTTTTGGAGCGGGTTTCATCCGCGCCGAACGAGGCGCTTGCAGGGGCGACGCCCTATTTGCAGCAATTCGGTGCGACGCTCGGCGGCTGCATGCTGGCATCGGAGGCGCTCGCGGCGAAGGCCGACGGAAATACGGACGCGTCACGCTACGTCTCGCTCGCGCGCTTCTTCGCCGAAAACATCACGGTGCAGGCGGGAGCGCTGGAGCGCACCGTGACGGAGAGCGCGGCGTCGGTCGCGGCGGCGGATGCGGTGTTGTTGGGGTAGGCTGCACGCATCATTGCGATCGACGCAACCGATTCAGATCGCAGCTCGCGCAGCTTGCCCGGGCCGCCACAGCACGATTCCTGCCGCAACGAGATCGAGCACCACGCAGAACGCGAATGCCACCGTGTAGTCGCCGGTCAGGCTGCGCACGAGGCCGACGATGCCGGGACCGAACGCGCTGACGATGCCGCTGATCGATGTCCCCAATCCCATCGCGGCGGCGAAGGCGCTAGCGCCGATCTCGCGCTGGATGATCAAGGGCGGGAACGTGATCATGTTGCCGATCGAGAAGCCGTAGACGGCGCAGCACACCAGCAGCACCGTCGGGCTCGTGCTCTGCACGAGAACGAACAGCGCCGCCGCCTGGCTCGTCATCGACGCCGCGCAGGCGAGCCGCGGATCGAGCCGGTCGACGAACAGGCCGAGCGAGAGCCTCCCGACCACGGCCATCGCGGCCATGATGGTAACTGCAAGGCCCGCGGCGGAGCGGCCGATGAGCGGCTCGAGGAACGTCACCTGGTGGATGATGAAGCCCATCTGGGCCAACAGCGCGATCGCGATCGGCAGCACCATGGTCCAGAACGCTGCATTGGCGAGCAGCGCCTTGCGGGAATGCGCCGGGTTGGCCGCGCCGCCGCCGGACGGACGTCCGCCCGATGCCAACGACGTCTCGGCCGGCCAGCCGATGAAGACCACGACCACCGGCAACACCAGCACCACCATCGCCATGGTGGCCGCCAGCATGGCGGAACGAAAGCCGATGCTGCCGGTCAGCGTCAGCAGCAGCGGTACGAGGACGATGCCGCCGCAGGTCGCGCCGTTGAATGCGAGGCTGAGCGCGAGCCCGCGGCGCCGTTCGAACCAGGAGTTCAGCACGGTCGCGATCACCACGGTGCCCATGCCGGTCCAGCCGACCGACATCAGCGCGTAGGCGAGATAAAGCTGCCAGGGCGTCTGCATCAGCGCCAGCAGCGCCGTCGATGCGCCGAGCGCCGACAAGCCGCACAGGATCAGCGATCGCAGCCCGATGCGGGCCAGCAGATCGTCGGTGAAGATGACGAGGACGGAGGTCAGCAAAAACGAGAAGGTGCTGGCGGCGGAGACCAGCGTGCCCGGCCAGCCATGCGCGCGCTGGAGCTCCGCCAGATAGACGCCCTGACCGTAGAGGCCGAAGCCGAACATGAAGAAGGCCATCAGGAAACAGGCCAGCACCACGCGCCAGCCGCGATAGTGCAGCGAGGATTCGTCAACGCCCGTTGCAGCAGTCATCGATCAAGCGGCCAATGGTACGAGACGGGCCATCGTGGCGCACAACTACCGGTTTTTCAATTGAAACATTGTAGCCGATTGTTGCAATGCGCAACACCACGTGAAGTGATGTGTTCGCACAATCCATTGCAATGCGGTACGGGGATCGCCGGCGAAAAGCTTGAGCGACCGGATTGGCACGCCTGCGGGATGATGTAGGCTGAAGCCAGCGAGACTCGCCAATGGCAAGCGCCGCGGCGACCGCAGGGGGGCACCATGCCGAATGGCAACATCGTCGTCACCGAAGAGCGCGCAACGCGCGTGATCACCCTGCGCCGGCCGAGCAAGAAGAACGCGATCACGCAGGACATGTATCGGGAGATGAGCCACGCGATCGACACCGTGCAGAACAATCCCGACATCCGCTGCATGATCATCACCGGCGGCTCCGGCGTGTTCACCGCCGGCGACGACATCGACGATTTCATGAAGGCCGACACGTCGCGCCCTGAGACGCTGTCGGATGGCGCGAGGTTTCTCTATTCGCTCGCCCTCAACGTCAAGCCGATCATCGCGGCCGTGGATGGCGCATCGATCGGCATGGGCACCGTGATGCTGTTCCACTGCGACTATGTGCTCGCTTCCAACGCCGCGACCTTTTCCGCGCCCTACATCCATCTCGGGCTCGTGCCGGTCGGGGCTTCCAGCCTGCTGATGCCGAACACCATGGGGTACCAGCGCGCCTTTGCGATGCTGGTGATGGGGCGGACCTTCACCGCCGCGGAGGCGCACGCCGCAGGATTCGTCAACGCGGTGGTCTCGCCGGGACATACCGAAGTCGAGGCCCGCAAGGTGGCGCGCGAGATCTGCCGGCTGCCGGCCGAGGCGGTTGCAACCTCGCGCAAATTGCTGCGCGCCGCGCCGGAAGAGCTCACCCGCCGCATCGACCAGGAAAGCCACCTGTTCGGCGAGCGCCTGAAGTCGGACGAGGCCATCGCCGCATTCAATGCGTTCGCGAACAGGAAGAGGCGGTGAGAGCGGGCACGCTCTCTTCCCCTCTCCCCTTGTGGGAGAGGGTGGCTCGCCGCGTAGCGGCGAGACGGGTGAGGGGTTCGCTCCGCGAACTCACTCTCGCATTGTTATCCGCGGATACAACCCCTCATCCGGCGCTTCGCCGCTTTCTCCCACAAGGGGAGAAGGAAGAAACCTTCGTGAAATCTTCGCGTGGAACGACTAGTCTCGTTCCATGCGACATATTCTCCGCCTGACGACCTTCGCCCTCGCGCTCGCCGCCACCCTGCCCGCGTCGGCCCAAACCGCCGCACCGGTCGAGCTGCGGATCCTCGCGATCAACGATTTCCACGGCAATCTCCGGCCGCCACCGGGCGGCATTCGCATCGGCGATCCCGAGGACAAAGCCAAGAAGGTGATGGTGGCGGCCGGCGGAGCCGAATACATGGCGACGCTGGTGAAGCAGTTACGCGAGGGGCACAGCAACACGGTTTTCGTCGCTGCCGGTGACCTGATCGGGGCGAGCCCGTTCCTGTCGGCGATGTTTCACGACGAGCCCTCGATCGAATCGCTCTCGATGATGGGGCTTGCGATCACCTCGGTCGGCAATCACGAATTCGACGAGGGCAAGGCGGAGCTGCTCAGGATGCAAAACGGCGGCTGCCATCCGGTCGACGGGTGCCAGGGCCCGCATCCCTTCACGGGCGCGAAATTCCACTATCTCGCGGCCTCCACCATCGAGACCGCGACCGGCAAGAGCGTGCTGCCGCCCTACGAGATCCGGGAGTTCGACGGCATCCCCGTCGCCTTCATCGGGCTGACCTTGAAGGGCACGGGCGGCATCGTCTCGCCCGCCGGCATTGCCGGCCTCGAATTCCGCGACGAGGCCGAGACGGTGAATGCGCTCGTGCCACAACTGAAGGCGCGCGGCGTGGAAGCGATCGTCGTGCTGATCCACGAAGGCGGCGAGCCCGCCGGCGACTACAATGAATGTCCCGGCATCTCGGGGCCGATCGTCGACATCGTGAAGAAGTTCGACCACGCCGTCGACGTCGTCGTCAGCGGCCACACCCACCGCGCCTATGTCTGCGACATCGACGGCCGGCTGGTGACGAGCGGCGACAAATACGGCACGCTGGTCACCGCGATCGATCTCAAGCTCGATCCGGCAACGCGCGACATCATCAGCGCCAAGGCCGAGAACGTCATCGTCGCCAATGCCTCGCTCGCCAGGGACCCCGAGCAGACCGCGTTGATCGAGGCTTATGACAAGCTTGCCGCTCCGATCGCTAATCGTCCGGCCGGATCGGTGACGCAGACGCTGTCGCGCATTCCGAACGAGGCCGGCGAAAGCGCGCTCGGCGACGTCATCGCGGACGCGCAGCTCGCCGCGACGAAGGACGCCAAGGACGGCAGCGCAGTCATCGCGCTCACCAATCCCGGCGGCATCCGCACCGATATCGTCCCGAAGGAGAACGGCAAGGTGTCCTTTGGCGAACTCTTTGCAAGCCAGCCGTTCCGCAACCGCCTCGTCGCCATGACGCTCACCGGTAGCCAGCTCAGGGACATGCTGGAGCAGCAATGGCTCGATCCGAAGCGGCCGCGGATCCTCCAGGTCTCGAACGGGTTCAGCTATACCTGGGACGCGTCGAAACCGCTCGGCGAGCGCGTCATGATTGAGAAGATGACGCTCAACGGCAAGCCGATCGAGCCGGCGAGCGGTTATCGCATCACTCTCAACGATTACCTCGCCGTCGGCGGCGACGGCTTTACGGTCGCCAAGCAGGGCACCTCGCCACAATATGGCGGTTACGACGCGGACGCGCTGTTTGCCTTCTTCAAAGCATACGGGCCCATCGGTCCGTTGCCGCCGACCCGCATCCTTCGCGTCAATTGATCTGACGCAAACGGGCCGGAACGGGACCACCCTTTGCCATTTTGCGCCAAACGCATAGATTGGGTTTTGCATTGCGTTTTGGCGCCGGATGCGCCAAGCGACGTCAAGAGCCCGTTCCCAGTGAGCCCGACCTGATGAGCACGCTTCTCCTCTCCCACAAGGCCTGCCTCGACCACGTCACGCCGCCGGGACATCCCGAGCGGCCGGACCGCCTGCGCGCGGTGGAGGAAGCGCTGTCGCATGAGCGTTTCCAGTTCCTGGTGCGCGACCAGGCGCCGGAGGGCGATCTCGATCTCGTCACGTTGTGCCACAACGAGCATTATGTCACCGAGCTGCGCCACATCGCGCCGACCAGCGGCCAGGTTTACGTCGACGGTGACACCTCGATGTCGCCGGGCACCTGGGAAGCGGTGATGCGCGGCGTCGGCGGCGCGGTCGCCGCGACCGAAGCGGTGATGGCGGGCGAGCACCGCAACGCCTTCGTCGCGGTGCGCCCGCCCGGACATCACGCCGAGATCGGCAAGCCGATGGGCTTCTGCTTCTTCGACAATGTCGCGATCGCGGCGCGCCACGCGCAGCGCAAATACGGCATCAAGCGTGCGGCCATCGTCGATTTCGACGTGCATCACGGCAACGGCACGCAGGACATCTTCTGGTCGGATCCGACCGTGATGTACTGCTCGACGCACCAGATGCCGCTGTTTCCGGGCACCGGCGCGCGGGGCGAGCGCGGCGAGCACGATACCATCGTCAATGCGCCGCTCGCCTCCGAAGATGGCGGCCCGGAATTCCGCATCGCGTTCGAGAATTTGATCCTGCCGCAACTCGCAAAGTTCAGCCCCGAGCTGCTCATCATCTCCGCGGGCTTCGATGCGCATTACCGCGATCCCTTGGCTTCGCTGAATTTGCGCGCGGAGGACTACACCTGGGTCACGCGCAAGCTGATGGACCTCGCCGACAAGACCGCGGAAGGCCGAATTGTTTCGGTGCTCGAGGGCGGCTATGATCTGCAAGGATTGAAAGAATCTGTTACGGCGCATGTCGGCGCCCTGATGGGCGCTTGAAGTCACCCGCCACATTACGCCCGCAAAACTCTGCTTTCACTGCATGTGAAGCGAATCGGGCAATCGGAAACGGATATGGCCGAAAACACCCAAATCGACGTCTCCAGGCTCACCTTCGAACGCGCCATTGAGGAGCTGGAGACGATCGTGAAACGGCTCGAGGACGGCAAGGTGCCGCTCGAGGAATCCGTGACGATCTACGAGCGCGGCGAAGCCCTGAAGCGCCGCTGCGAGGAACTCCTGCGCCAAGCCGAGGCGCGCGTCGACAAGATCACCACCGATGCCAGTGGCCAGGCCACCGGCACCGCACCGCTCGACGTGCAGTAAGGGCCGCGCGTCGGAGCCGCCCATTTCCTGCGGTGGCCGCTTGCAATTTTTCATGATCATGTGAGGTTCGGCTCGCGAGCTACGTGACCGCGCGCGATTGACGCGATCGCGATTCGCGCCGGAGAGCATTGCAGCTCCGTGAATCCACCCAAAATGGCCTCGCTCTCGCCCAAAAACCTGCCGAGGAACCGGGCAAGATCGGAACCCCTCCTGCGGCGCCACGATTAACCAAACTGGCCCGTGGGTTGCACCTGCATAGCCGTAATCGGCCCCGCGGGTTGGCTTTGGCCCAAGGTTTGGTGTAAAGCTGCGCGGAGTGTGGCTTTTTGTAAGCCTTGCGTGGGCACCGATTACCAACGACAAGCGCTTCAAACTGCTGATGAAATTGGTTGGGACGGACGAAGCCGATCTAAGTGACAGGGATCACAGAGACTGAACCGGAGCGCACCTAAGCTCACCTAAGCTTGAAGAAGGGGCTCGGCCCCATGCAGGTGGCTCCGACGGTTGAGGACTCGCGCTGCGCCGATATTGTGCAAACCCATCGCGCACCGGAATGACCTTCCGGCGCTGACAAATTGGAAATCGCCGTGAACGCATACAGTAAAACGCCGCTTCTCGACACCATCCAGACGCCGGACGACCTGCGCAAGCTCAAGATCGAGCAGGTTCGGCAGGTCGCCGACGAGCTGCGCCAGGAGACCATCGATGCCGTCTCGGTGACCGGCGGTCACTTCGGCGCGGGCCTCGGCGTGGTTGAGCTCACCACCGCGATCCATTACGTCTTCGACACGCCGCGCGACCGGCTGATCTGGGACGTCGGCCACCAGGCCTATCCGCACAAGATCCTCACCGGCCGGCGCGACCGCATCCGCACGCTGCGCACCGGCGGCGGCCTGTCCGGCTTCACCAAGCGCAGCGAGAGCGACTACGATCCGTTCGGCGCCGCGCATTCCTCGACCTCGATCTCCGCCGGCCTCGGCATGGCGGTGGCGCGCGACCTCTCGGGCGGCAAGAACAACGTTATCGCCGTGATCGGTGACGGCGCGATGTCGGCCGGCATGGCCTATGAGGCCATGAACAATGCCGGCGCGATGAACTCCCGCCTGATCGTCATCCTCAACGACAACGACATGTCGATCGCGCCTCCGGTCGGCGCCATGAGCGCCTATCTGTCGCGGCTCTATTCCGGCAAGACCTATCGCACGCTGCGCGAGGCCGCCAAGCAGATCAACAAGCGGCTGCCCAAGATCCTCGCCAACCGCGCCAACCGCGTCGAAGAATATTCCCGCGGCTTCATGATGGATGGCGGCACTCTGTTCGAGGAGCTCGGCTTCTATTACGTCGGCCCGATCGACGGCCATAACCTCGACCATCTGCTGCCCGTGCTGAAGAACGTCCGCGACATGGAGACCGGCCCGATCCTGGTCCACGTCGTGACGCAGAAGGGCAAGGGCTACGGTCCGGCGGAAGCCTCCGCCGACAAGTACCACGCTGTCGTCAAGTTCGACGTCGCGACCGGCACCCAGGCCAAGGCCAAGCCGAACGCGCCGGCCTATCAGAACGTGTTCGGCCAGAGCCTCGTGAAGGAAGCCGAGAAGGACGACAAGATCGTCGCCATCACCGCGGCGATGCCGTCCGGCACCGGCGTCGACATCTTCAACAAGGCGTTTCCGGACCGCACCTTCGACGTCGGCATTGCCGAGCAGCACGCGGTGACGTTTGCCGCGGGTCTTGCGAGCGAAGGCTACAAGCCGTTCTGCGCGATCTACTCGACCTTCCTCCAGCGTGGCTACGACCAGATCGTGCATGACGTCGCGATCCAGAATTTGCCCGTCCGCTTCGCCATCGACCGGGCCGGCCTTGTCGGCGCCGACGGCGCGACGCATGCCGGCTCGTTCGACAATGCCTATCTCGGCTGCCTGCCGAACATGGTGATCATGGCGGCGGCCGACGAAGCCGACATGGTGCACATGGTTGCAACCCAGGTCGCGATCAACGACCGCCCCAGCGCGCTGCGCTATCCGCGCGGCGAAGGCCGGGGCATCGAGATGCCCGAGGTCGGCGTTCCCCTCGAAGTCGGCAAAGGCCGCGTGATCCGCCAGGGCAGCAAGATCGCCCTGCTCTCCTTCGGCACGCGTCTGGCCGAATGCGAGAAGGCGGCCGACGAGCTCGCCGCCCACGGCCTGTCCACCACGATCGCCGATGCGCGCTTCATGAAGCCGCTGGATACCGAGCTGGTGCTCAAGCTCGCCCGCGACCACGAGATCCTGATCACGGTCGAGGAAGGCGCGGTCGGCGGCTTCGGCTCGCATGTCGCCCAGTTCCTGACCGACCAGGGTGCGCTCGACAGCGGCATGGTGCGCTTCCGCTCCATGGTGCTGCCCGACGTGTTCCAGGACCACGACACGCCGGCCGCGATGTACGGCCGCGCCGGTCTCGACGCCAAGGGCATCGTCGCAAAGGTGTTCGAGGCGCTCGGCAAGGATGTGAAGACCGAGACGGTCATGCTCGCCTGAGCTTGCTTCCTTCACCTCTCCCGCTTGCGGGAGAGGTCGCGCCGAAGGCGCGGGTGAGGGCTTTCTCCTCTTGGGGGTTCTCGCTTGCGGAAACACCCTCTCCCCAACCCTCCCCCGCAAGCGGGGGAGGGAGCGCAGTTTTCGTCGCGGCTTATAGCTCGTCTGATTTCTTCAGAGCAGTCACCCCATGAAAGTCTATCTGGCAGGCCCAGACGTGTTCCTGCCGGACGCAGTCGAAATTGGCCGACAGAAGGTCGCGATCGTGCGGTTCACGGGCTCGCCGGCCTCTATCCCCTCGACAACGCCATCGATCTCACCGCCCCCGACGCCTCGCGGCAGATCTTTACCGGCAACGAGGCGATGATGGATCGGGCCGATGCCATCATCGCCAATCTCACCCCGTTCCGCGGCGCCGGGGCCGATCCCGGTACCGTCTATGAGCTCGGCTACATGGCCGGTCGCCGCAAGCTTTGCCTGGCCTATTCCAACGATGGCGCCGTCTATGCCGACCGCGTCGGGCGCCTCGTCGATGTCGTGCGTGAAGACGGACGGCTGGTCGATGCGCAGGGGCTGACAGTCGAGGACTTTGGCCTCGCCGACAATCTCATGATGATCCATGCGCTGGAACTGCATGGCTGCCCGCTGGTGAGCCCGGCAGAGATGCCCATCGACGTCTGGCATGATCTTGCCGCGTTCGAGACTTGCGTCCGGATCGCGGCCGCGCGACTTATCACTACATAGACGCTTCAATCGTCTCCGGAGAGCGTGATGTCCCCTTCCCGCAAGCGCGCGGATGTTCTGCTGGTCGAACGCGGCCTGTTCGAAAGCCGGGCGCGGGCGCGCGCGGCGATCGAGGCCGGGCTCGTCACCGCGGATGCCAAGCCGGTCGCAAAGCCATCGGAGACCATCGCCGAGGACGCCGTGATCCAGGCCGAGCCCGCGCATCCCTATGTCTCGCGCGGCGGCGTCAAGCTCGCCGGCGCGCTGGAGCGCTATCCGATCGAGATCGAGGACCATGTCTGCCTCGACGTCGGCGCCTCCACCGGAGGCTTCACCGAAGTGCTGCTCGCTAACGGCGCGAGCCTCGTGTTCGCGGTCGATGTCGGCCGCGACCAATTACATCCCTCGTTGCGTGGGCATTCGAAAATCGTCTCGATGGAGGAGACCGACATCCGCACCTATGAAGGTAAGCGGCTGCCGGCGCGGCCCGATGTCGTGGTCATCGACGTCAGCTTCATCTCGCTGAAGACAGTGCTGCCTGTGGCGCTGTCGCTTGCCGCAGCGCCCATGAGCCTGCTCGCGCTGATCAAGCCGCAGTTCGAGGCCGAGCGGAAGCACAACAAGAAGGGGATCATCCGGGACGCTGCCGTGCACCAGGAGATCTGCGACGACGTCGCGGCGTTCGCGGCCTCGCTCGGCTGCACCGACATCGAGGTGTTTCCCTCGCCGATCACGGGCGGGGACGGCAACATCGAATTCTTCCTGGGCGCGCGCCGTGGTTGAGCGCCTCAAGATCGATCACGTCGGCCATCGCGGCGACGGCGTCTCGCTCGCTGCGGGCGATGCGATCTATGTGCCCTATACGCTCGGCGGCGAGACCGTCGAGGTCGATCATGTCGTGGGCCACCATCCCGATCGCCGCAAGCTGCTCGCAGTCGATGTCGCAAGCCCCGCGCGCATCGTACCGTTCTGTCCGCATTTCGGCGTCTGCGGCGGCTGTGCCATCCAGCATTGGGCAGCCGAGCCGTACCATGCCTGGAAGCGCAGCATCGTGGTTGAGACACTGGCGCAGGCCGGCATCGATTGCGAGGTCGCGCCGCTGGTCGATGCCCATGGGAGGGGGCGCAGGCGTGTCACGCTGCACGGCCGGTTCGGCACGCATGACATCCTCAAGGTGGGTTTTGCGGCGGCGAACTCGCACGACGTTATCCCAATCCATCGCTGTCCCATCCTCGATCCCGCGCTCGACGGTGCGCTCGATGCCGCCTGGGCACTGGCCGAGCCGCTGACCTCGAAGATGCCGGTGACAAAACCGCTCGACATCCAGGTCACCGCCACCGCCAACGGCCTCGATGTCGATGTGCGCGGCTCCGGCCCGCTGCCGACGGCGATCATCACGGCGCTCTCCCGGGTCGCCGAGCAGCATCGGCTGGCGCGGCTGACGCGACACGGCGAACTGGTGCTGCAACGTTTGCCACCGACCCTGCAGATGGGCCGCGCCGAAGTGACGCTGCCGCCCGGCTCGTTCCTGCAAGCAACCGCCGCTGGCGAACAGACGCTGGCCGCGCTCGTCGTCGAGCGTGTCGGCAAGGCCAAGGAGGTTCTCGACCTCTTCTGCGGCGTCGGCCCGTTCGCGCTTCGGCTTGCGGAGAAGGCCCGCATCACCGCCTGTGACAACGATGCAGGCGCGATCGCTGCGCTGGCAAAAGCGGCGCACACACCCGGCTTGAAGCCGATCAAGGCCGAGCCGCGCGACCTGTTCCGCCGCCCGCTGGTGCCGCAGGAGCTGCGCGACTTCGACGCCGTCGTGTTCGACCCTCCGCGCCAGGGCGCGCAGGCGCAGGCGCTAAAACTCGCCGCGAGCAAGGTACCGGTCGTCGTCGCGGTATCCTGCAATGCCGCGACATTCGCCCGCGATGCACGGCTGCTGATCGACGGCGGCTACAGGATCGAGACCGTGGTGCCGGTCGACCAGTTCCGGCACACGCCGCATGTCGAACTGGTCGCGCGATTTACGCGGTAGTGGGTTAACTTCGCTCGCCCCAGAAATTGCCGGGCCTGCGCTTGTGTAGGGCAGAGACCCGCCGATCACCGACCAATCGACTGGCCCGTGGCCTGCCGAGGCAGGAGCAAGAGCCCTCCTGCTACGCCTCCGAGCGAGGCAACGGTCGCCGCCGCAAACAACCAGCTGAAGCCGCCCGTCGGATTTGCGGGGTCGAGCAGCACCCCGAGCACGGCGATGCCGAGGGCAAATCCGGCCTGTCTCGCCACGATCGTGACGGCCGATGCCATGCTCGCCATCTCCGCCGGCACCAGGGCAACGACCGCTCCGGAAAGCTGCGGATGGGCGAGCGCGGCGCCGACGCCGATTGCGACCATGCCGAACACGATTTGAGCGAATTGATGAGCGGAGCCGGCGGCGGCGACCATGAGGCTCGCATTGCCCATCGCGACGAGGACAAGGGCCATCGCGAAGCACCATCGCCATCCCACGCGATTGACGAGGCGCCCGCCCAGAGGTGGCACGACCAGCATGGGCAATGTCGCGCACAGCAGCGCCACGCCGATTGTCCGGGACGACCAGCCAAAGACCCCTGTCAGAAACAGCGGCAAGTAAACCAGGATCGCCCAAAACCCGATCGACACCGCGAAAAGCAGCACGCCGACGCCGACCACGGCAGGCTGCGCGAACACGACCGGGTCGAAGATCGCCTGTTCGCGCCGCCTTTGCTGCGCGACAAACAGCGCCATCAGCAGGAGGCCGGCCGCCAATCCGCCTGCAAGTGTGGTCGTTGACGATCGCGCCAGGAGTAGCGCCTCGATCACGGCACAGAGCGCCGCCGTCAGAAGGACCATGCCTGCAAAATCCAGCTTTCGCGGCGAAACCGCCCGTTCTTCGCCGACCAACCGGGGAACACCCCAGGCGACCATGGCACAGGCCGGCAGGTTGATCAGGAAGATCCAACGCCAGCCGACCCACGCAGAGACCAGCCCGCCGATGGTCGGGCCCAAGGCCATCGCGATTTCCCGACATCACGCCCAGCCACGCGAATGCCCGCGTACGCGCTGCGGGACCGGAGTACGCACTTGCGATCAATGCGATGGCGGCAGTCACGAGGAACGCTGCTCCGATGCCCTGCACCGCGCGCGCGGCCCATAGGCTTGGGCCATTCGACGCGACGCCACAGCCCAACGATGCGATTGCGAACACGACGTTTCCGCCCAGCATCGACCGGCGCCGGCCATAACGATCCGCCAGCGCACCTGCGACCAGCAACGAACCGGTGAAGGCGAGGCTGTAGGCGTCCATCGTCCAAGCGTAACCGGAGATGCCGAGGTCAATCTCCTGGGCGATGGCAGGCAAGGCCATGACCACCGCCGTGATGTCGAAATTGGTGAGGAAGGCCGCAAGGCCCAGAGCCAGCACGGGCAATAGCGACGGTGGAGCGCTCACGGCGCTACCCTCTGCGGTCATGGATGCATTCGTCATGGAGATTTCGGATCGATCCCTGTTTCGCGATTTCACGCCGGCGGCCCGATCAAGACGATGTCACCTATTCACGTCATCATGAATCTCGTTCATACTGGCATGATGCGTGCGCTGCCGCCCTTCGATGGTCTGGTCGCTTTCGATGCCGCCCTTCGGCATCGAAGCATGACGCTCGCGGCCAAGGAGCTCGGTCTGACGCAGAGCGCCGTCAGTCACCGGCTGAAGAAGCTCGAGGTATTCATCGGCGCGGAGCTGCTCCGTCGGAGCGGAGCCGGACTGTCCCCAACCGAGGCGGGTGGCACATTGGCTGACGGCCTGAGCAAGCTTCTCGACGACATGGCCGGATTGCGCGCTCGTTCGCGCGCCTCGGCACGCCCGACGATGCTCAAGGTAGGCGTCGGATCCGCGCTCGCGGATTATTGGCTGGTACGGCGGCTTCCGCGCTTCGCGTCCGCGCATTCCGGCCTGGCGCTGGAACTTGTCGCGGTCGCAAGCGACGCGCAGGCGCGCGCCGCAGACGTCGATGTGCAAATTCTCTGGCTCCCGCGCTTGCAGGCGCGGGCAAGCTCGACGCAGCGGCTGCTGTTCAACGAGAGTGTCTTTCCCGTGGCGACCCGATCCCTGCTTCCGGGCGGCCGGCCGCTGCGCAACGCGGCCGGACTTACAGCTCTTCCCATCATTCACAAGGGGCCGGCCGGGCGAAACGACGGAGCGGAGTGGTCCTGGTCCGTGTGGTTCGAGCGGTTGGGTATCGCAACTGCGGTTCCCGGTGGACTGAGATTCGACACGATCGGCACGGCGCTTGCCGCCGCGCTCCAGGGCGGCGGTGTCGTACTCGCACGATCACTGCTCGTAACCGACGCCATCGGCGACCGCCGCCTCTGCCGGGTCCTGTCCCCGGAATGGGACATGCCATCGAGCAAGACTCACGTCATCCGATGGCCTGCATCGCTGTGCGGCGACAGGCGCGTCAAGCAGTTCGCCGACTGGATTGCGCGCGAGGCTACCGCGGGCGGCCGGTTGTGATGGCGCCGCGCAACGCCAATCGATCGGCGCGCCGGTGCGACCGTCCGTGTGCAGCGATTGCATCTGGAAGCGCATGAACAGCGAGCGGCGATCTCCGCCGCACTGTCGAAGCGTCGCGGTGTCCTGCAATGCCGGGACATTCGCCCGCGACGCGCGGCTTGGATCGAGACCGTGGTGCCAGTTGACCAGTTCCAGTACACGCCGCATGTCGAGCTGGTCGCGCGGTTTACGCGGTAGTTTTATTGTTTGAGCATGACCTCCGCGCAAACGCGTTCCGCGTTTGTCGCGAGGGGAAACCGCTACACACTTTCCCGGGTCATGCCTTAGCGGCGAAGACCGCCAAAAACCGGCGACTCGCCCGGCAACATGGACGAGTTGATATCGCTGTCCATGCGCCCCGACTGCTGTTGGGTGTAACCGACCCCGAACGACAGGCTGAGGTTGGAGGTCGGCTTGAATTCGACCCCCGCAAACGCGCCATAGCCCGGCGAGGTGCCGGAAGTGAGCGGCGCAAGCGAACTGCCAATACCGTTGACGTATTTCAGCGTGTCGAAGCCGGCGAAGAACGTGACCGGCAGGCCGCCCGCAGTCTTGTAGTTGTAACCGAGCTGCGTGCTCTCATACGAGAGCGCACTGAAATTGCCCGACGCTCCGCCTTGGCTGATGCCGTTCGAACCCGCGTTGCCGCGTTCGCTTCCGACAAAGAAACCGCTCTGAAAATTTTGGCGGCCGTCGGCAGTGAAGCTTGGAAAGTTACCGTAAGTTTCGGAGCTCTGGCCGGCACTGCCACTGAGGGCGAAAGGCCCGCCCGGTATCCAATACCTCAGGGGCGAAACTTGCGCATGAACCGGCGCTCCGCCCAGGCAAAGCACCGCGAACAGAGTTGCAAAACCACATGAACCTGCGAGTCTGAACATTCCGGCTACCGTCAAAAAGTCCTTGGATTATACCCTCCGGACAGCAGGAATGCCAGTGAGTGGCGCCGCCCTCAGCCGGGCGCGCGGGCGACGTAGCCCGTCCTGAGCCCCGGCACGAATCCGCATCCCTCATAGAAGCGATGCACGCGCGGATCCTTGCGGCCGCTTTGCATCAGGACGTGGTGGCAGTCCTTGCGCCAGGCTTCAGCCAGCGCCGCCGCGACCACAGCCCGTCCATGGCCGCGCCCCTGATATTCGGGATGGGTCACGACATTTTCGAGGAAACCGTGGCCCCGGCCGGCACGCAACAGGTTCGGCGCGGTGATGAGCATACAGGTAGCGACGATTCTGTCCGCCTCTTCCGAGACCAAGACGGCGAGATCGCCGCGGGACAGTATCTGTCGCCAGATATCCGCCGCTCGCTCCAGCGGCTCGGCGGCCGCACTGACCTCCGAGACGCGAAACAGATCGAGCAGCGCGAGAAGATCGGACTCTCGAGCCCGTCTGGCGTTTCGCATATTGCGATCCTGCATTTGACCGGTCGCTCACAATCTGGCGGCGGTGTCGTGTCGACGAATGTAACCTGATTCCCATCGCGGTCGGCGATGACCTGCGCACACTTGCTGCACGGCCATGCCGATGCCGCAGCCTCGCCCGGCGCCGATCTCCTTGCCTCGTTCGCGCCGCAACGTAAGCTGGCGTTGATCAAGGCGACGCGAGTCCGCCGGGATGGGAGGATGACGATGAAATATCTGGGCCTGGCGCTGGTTGTACTGCTCACGGTGACGACCTCGGGAGCCGGCCGTGCCAGCGAGCCAATCCGCTTCGCGCCTTTGAAACCTGACGACCTCTCCCCGCCGCAGAAAGAATGGGCCGACGCGATCGCGACGCCTCCGCGCAATGCCAAAATCACCAACCCGCCCTACCGCGCCTACATCCGCAATCCGGAGCTGGCGCCAAAACTCTCGGCGATGTCGGACTATCTGCGCTGGAACTCTCGTCGCTCCCGGCGCGGCTCAGCGAATTCGCCATCCTCATCACCGCGCGGCTGTGGACGGCACACTATGAATGGTTTGCGCATTATCCGCTCGCCATGAAGGCCGGGCTCGATCCGCAGGTCGCCAAGGACATCGCGAACGGCGTGCGGCCACAGGCGATGAAGGACAACGAAGCCGCCCTCTACGACCTCGCGATGGCGCTCTATCACGACAAGAAGGTGTCTGACGAGGTCTACCGGGCGGCGCAGCAAAAGTTCGGCGAGCACGGCATCATGGATATCATCGGTCTGATCGGCTATTACGACCTGGTCTCGATGACGCTGATCACGATGCAGGCGGAGGCGCCGAACGACAGCGTGCCGCCGCTGCCACCGCTTGCCGCCAAATAGCGCCGCTCGAGTTCAGGCCGTCTTGTCCACCGAGGACGATGTATCGGACGGCGGATACTTCGTCACGGGCACCATGAAGGATTTGGTGCCGACCTGGTAGATGATCTTGCCGTTCTGGCCATCGTCCGTGGCGATCTGCGCCTGTCCGAACATGATGACGTTCTTGTAGACGATGCCGGTGCCCTGGCGGGTGATGCCATCGGTGGTGACGCTGACCTGGGCTTCGTTGCCGTTGACGGACAGAATGCGAAAGCTCGCGCTCTTGCCATTGTCGCTCGAATAGCCGCCCCAGCTTCCGATCAGGCGGCTGTCAGAGGCCGGCGGCGCCTGCTTCTCGAGGGACGCGGTCTGCTTGCCAGCGCCCGCTGAGGACAAGAGCACCAAGTTCTTGCCGTCCTTGGTGCCGACCGTGACCGTGCCGAAGGTGATAAGCGCGCCACTGACCTGGCCAAAACCGCGCTCGGTGTGCCCGTTATGGGTGTACTCGACCTGCGCCCGGGCACCGCGGATGTTCACCACCTTGAAGCCGACGGCCTGGTTGTTGCCCGCCCAATTGCCCTTCCATTCACCGAGCAGAGCGCTCTGGTGATAGACGCGCTCGTTGGCTGGAGAAATCTGGCTGGTGCTCTGCGTGACGATGGCCATTGGATTGCTCGGCGGACCAGTTTGACAAACCCGCGTTTGTGCGCGCGCCGGTCAGCAATGTCAGGACATTGACGGAAACAACTGGAAACAACCGGATTAGGGCCACCCACCGATTAACGAACGGTTAAATTCAACCGGCGGTCGAAATGAGGCAAATGGCCTCATCGGGGTAGCATCTCAGCGTCCCCAGCGGTCCGACCAGATCTTCTCGCCGATCATGCAGCTGACGCGCGGCTCCTTGTCCGCCACCGGCACCACCGGGCGCTCCGGCGTGCGGCCCGCAACCTCCATCAAGAGTTTCGTGCGGATCGCTTCCTTGAACTTGTCGCGGTCCTTGATCGTGATCACGAAGGAGCCGGGGCCGCCGATGACGCAGTCCTCGTAGTAGTAATCGAGATTGTCGATATCCATGGTCGAATAGGACGGCTCCTTGACCATGATCGGCAGGCCGTTGATGACGATGCCTTTCTCGACCGCGGCGTCGCGGGCCACCGTGACCGGACCGCCATTGTTGTTGGGGCCGTCGCCGGAGATGTCGATCACGCGGCGAATCCCGTGATAGGGATCCTCGTCGAGCAGCGGCATCGCAAAGCTGATCGCGCCGGAAATCGAGGTGCGCGAGGCGCGGCGGATTGGCGTCTTCATGATTTCGGCCGCGACAGCATCCGCGGTCTCCGGTCCGTCGATCAGCCGCCAGGGGATGATGATCTTCTGGTCGGTCGAGGCGGCCCACTCGAAATAGGTCACCGCGATCCTGCCGTTCGGCCCCAGCTTCAACGCCTGCAAGAATTCCTTCGACTGGATCGCCTGCGCATAGCCTTCGCGCTGGATCGCGAGCTCGTCCATGTCCATGGAGTAGGAGACGTCGACCGCGAGGACCAGCTCGACGTCGACCGTCTGCGCGTCCTTGTCGGCGGCCTGCCGCTGCGGCTGATTTTTAGGCGGCTCAAACTTCGGCGGTTCAAATTTAGATCCTGGTGCAGCGATGCCCGCGACATCCCCTCCGGCAAGCACGCCGGCCACCAGCACAGCCCCGATCGAGAACAGCAATCGCATCGCAGTCTCCCGTCGTATGACGCGATGGTGACATGCAATCGCCTTGCCGCAAAGTACGAAGATCGCTTGCGCTTCACATTCGAGTTAGGAATTTCGTCGTTGCGCAAAGCTGCCGCCATGTCGCCACGCTCGCGCCGCTGCGCATCGATCTCTACGCGCGTCATTCCGGGGACGGCTCAAATGAGCCGAACCGGAATGACGAGTCCTGAACAGCATCCTGGGACAGCATCCTCCCACCCTATTGTCCCGCGCGGTTTCCATGCTAGGCTGGCCGCACAGATGGGGATGGAGTCCCCCGGCAACCGCTCGGCGGTCGATGATCGTAGTGGGCTGATGATTCCTGCTCGAGGTGAGGCAATCTTTTCAGCCTCTGCCTTTGGCGGGAGCATGGACGAACCCGCCAATGGCGGGTTTTTTGTTGCCTGATGACGAAGGCCGGAACGTGACGACGATCAGACCGAATGCTGCGCGTGCCGGGCTTCCCAGAGGAATCTGGGTGCTCGGCTTCGTCTCGATGCTGATGGACATCTCCTCGGAGATGATCCACGCGCTGCTGCCGGTCTATCTCGTCACCGTGCTCGGCGCCTCCACGCTCACCGTCGGCTTCATCGAGGGCATCGCGGAAGCGACCGCCTCGATCACGAAGATCTTTTCCGGCGCGCTGTCGGACTGGCTCGGCCGGCGCAAGCTGCTCGCCGCGCTCGGCTACGGTCTCGCCGCCCTTACCAAGCCGCTGTTCCCGCTCGCTCCCAGCGTCGGGTGGCTGGTCGCCGCCCGCTTCGTCGACCGCGTCGGTAAAGGCATCCGCGGCGCGCCGCGCGATGCGCTGATCGCCGACATCGCGCCAGTAGGCCTGCGTGGCGCAAGCTTCGGCCTGCGGCAATCGCTCGACACCATCGGCGCCTTCATCGGGCCGCTCGCGGCGATCGGCCTGATGTGGTGGACCGCGGACAATTTTACCGCCGTGTTCTGGGTTGCGGTGCTGCCGGCGTTCCTGTCCTTCGGACTGATCACGTTTGCGGTGAGCGAGCCGGAGCCGGACGCGGGGCAGGAGCCTGCGAAGAATCCGCTCAACACGGCAGCGATGCGGCAGCTCGGGGCGATGTACTGGCGTGTCGTGGCGGTCGGCGTCGTCTTCACGCTGGCGCGCTTCAGCGAGGCCTTTCTGATCCTGCGGGCGCAGAACATCGGGCTCAATCCGATGTGGGTGCCTGCGGTGCTGGTGCTGATGAACATCACTTACGCGCTGTCGGCCTATCCGGCCGGCGTATTGTCGGACCGCATCAACCGGACCGGCCTGCTCGCGATCGGCCTCGTCTTCCTCGCCGGGGCCGATCTTGCGCTCGCCCTGCTGCCGAGCCTTGCGGGCCTGGCGCTCGGCGTCATGCTCTGGGGCCTGCATATGGGGCTGACGCAGGGCCTGCTCTCGGCCCTCGTCGCCGACACCGCGCCACCAAACCTGCGCGGCACCGCATTCGGCTATTTCAACCTGTTCACGGGGCTCGCACTGCTGGCCGCGAGCGTGATCGCCGGCGCGCTGTGGGACGCCTACGGCCCGGTCGGCACGTTCCTCGCCGGGCTCGGCTTCGCACTGGTCGCGCTTGCGGGGTTGTTCGTGATCGGCGATGGACTGGCAACGGAGCGCGAATGATGAGGGGAGACTATTCGTCGTGCTGAGCGGAGTGATCGCGATCGTGATCGGCAGCGTGTTCGGCGGCTGCACGCGCTATTTCGTCTCCGGCGCGATCGCGCGACGGCTGGGCGAAACCTTCCCCTGGGGCACCATGACCATCAACGTCACCGGCGCCTTCCTGATCGGCATCTTCGGGGCGCTGGCCACCCATCCCGGCTCGGTCTTCGCCTCGCCCAACCCATGGCTGTTCGCGGTCACTGGGTTCCTCGGCTGCTACACCACCGTCTCGTCGTTCAGCCTGCAAACGCTGACGCTCGCGCGCAACGGCGAGCCGCTCGCCGCGCTCGGGAATGTTGCGTTCTCGGTCGGGCTGTGCCTCTTCGCCGTCAGTTGCGGTTTCCTCCTCGCAGACACTCTCGGAGGCTAGTCACACATGACCGTCTCCTCCTCGACCGACCGTTGGCGCAGCGCGATGCTCTATGCCTGGGTTTCCGCCGGCAGCATCGTCGGCGGGCTGACGCGCTATCTGGTCGGGCTCGCACTCGACACAGGTCCCGGCTTTCCGTTTGCGACACTCTTCATCAATGCCACGGGATCGCTGATCATCGGCTTCTACGCGACGCTGACCGGCCCCGACGGGCGTATGCTGGCGCGGCCGGAGCACCGGCAGTTCGTCATGACCGGGTTCTGCGGCGGCTACACCACCTTCTCGGCCTTCAGCCTGGAGACCTTCCGCCTGTTCCATGGCGGCATGAAATCGACGGCGCTCGCCTATGTCGCGGCATCCGTCGTCTGCTGGCTGGTGTCGGTATCGCTCGGGCATATGATGGCGAGCCGCTACAACCGCTTGAAAAGGAGCTGATCATGCAAATTCCCAGTCAGGCAGTCTCGCTCCGGATCTTCATCGGCGAGAGCGACCATTTCGACGGTAAGCCGCTTTATGAAGCGATCGTGATCAGGGCGCGCGAGCTGCACCTCGCCGGCGCCACGGTGCTGCGCGGCCCGATGGGTTTTGGCAAGTCGAGTCGGCTGCACACCTCGAAGATCCTGCGGCTGTCGGAGGATCTGCCGCTGCTGATCGAGATCGTCGACAGCGAGCACAACATCAACGCATTCCTGCCCATCCTGGATGGCATGATGTCGAGCGGGCTGATCACCTTGGAGAAGGTCCAGGTTCTGCAATATGGTGAGAGGACCGCACGCTGAGCACCGCGGCTGAACCGAGCCCGCCGTTTCCGGGAGGCGGAATGAACGACACCGTTACCAAGCCGAAAACCAGGACGAAGACCAAGGTCGAGCGTCCGAAGCTGCACAAGGTCATCCTGATCAACGACGACTTCACGCCGCGCGAGTTCGTCACCATGATCCTGAAGGCCGAATTCCGCATGACCGAGGATCAGGCCTACAAGGTCATGATCACCGCGCACAAGCTCGGCGCCTGCGTCGTCGCGGTCTTTACCAAGGACGTCGCCGAGACCAAGGCCACACGCGCAACGGATGCCGCCCGCACCAAGGGCTATCCGCTGCTGTTCACGACGGAGCCGGAGGAATAGGGCATGGGTCGGGACGCGACGATGAATCAGCCTGATTGATCACGCTTCAGGCCATCACCACCGACGTCTCTTCGGCGAGCCCGTACACGCGCTGCGCCTTGGAGAATCCCGCGATCGGAAATTCGCCGAGCTCGCGCCAGCCGTCGTTGCAGACACTGGCAAAACCTTCGGACGCCACGACGGTCCGCCCTGTCCGGCCCGCGATCTTCTCCAACCTTGCCGCGAGATTGACCGCGGGGCCGATGCAGGTGAAGTCGAGCCGGTTGCCACCGCCGATATTGCCGTAGAGGATGTTGCCGACATGCAGCGCGACGCCGAAGCGGAAGCGCTCGATGACGTCGCCGACGGGATAAGCGAGCGCCCCGACGCTGGCGCGGGATTCGCGCGCCGCTTCCAGCACGCGCGAACAGACATGCGCGGCGTCGCCGACATATTCGTCGATCGGAAAAACCGCGAGCAGGCCGTCGCCCATGAATTTCAATACCTCGCCGCCATGGCCGCGGATCGCGGTCACCTGGCAGTCGAAGTAGTGGTTGAGGATCTCGACCACCGTCTCGGCCGGCAGCCGGTCCGACAGCGCGGTGAAGCCGCGCAAATCCGAGAGCCAGATCGCAGCCTGCATGGTGTCGTTATGGCCGCGGCGGATCTGGCCGCCGAGGATGCGCGCGCCGGCGCGGTTGCCGACATAGGTGTCGAGCAGCATCGCGGCGGTGCGGCGCAGGCTGATGATCTCGCTGACGCGCGCGAGCGGCGTCATGATGGAGTGGATCGCCGCGATGTGGTTGTCGCTGAAGCCGCCGGGACGCCGCGTGGTCCAGCTACAGGCGTGAACCGAGCCGTCGAGAAACCGCATCGGCGTCGCGACGTAGTCGGTCACGCATTCGGCACGCATGTCGTCGAGGAACGGAAAGCGTTTGCTGTCGGGATCGTCCATGCGTCCCCTGACCTCCAGCCCCTCCTCGAACACGATCCGGAGCGGGCTCTTGGCAAATTCCGGCGTGTCCAGGATCTCGAAATCGACCGTACCGATCTCGACCTCCTGGCCCTCGCGCCAGATGAAGTTGCGGCCGAAGATCTCGGGGTGCAGCGTGCGGATGAAGATTCCGAACCGCCACAGCGGCAGGCCGGCTTCGACCAGATGTTCGCAGACATCCGCGATCATCTTGGCCGGCCCTCCTGACGACCTGGCGCCGTCGATCAGCCAGTTGATGATCCGTTGAAGCTCGGAGCTTTCCATGCCCGCATTTGCGGACGAAGTTGTGGAGCCGTCAAGCTGCACGGAGGACTAATGATGCCCCGTGAGGAAACAGTGACATGGATCTCTCGGCCGTCATCGTCGGCGCCCCGGCCATTTCAACCGGGACGCCGCGGGTTGTCGTTCATGCGGTTGGTCCTCGACGACCTGTGCCGGTCTCAAGCGGCTTGTGGCGCGTTGAGCTGCTGCAGGATCGACGCGAAATCGAGCCATACATTCTCGCGCTTGATCTGCCCGTCGGGCGCCATGTCGAATACGTGCAGCAGGCGGAAACTCAGTTTGCGCCCGTGGCCGCGAATACCGAACGGCGCACCGGGTGCGGTGCCTTCCCACAGACTCTCATCGACTACGAAGTCCGGCCCGTAGTAGCGCCGCAGCGTGGTCACCTTCTCGCCCGATAGCCCGACTTCGCGGATTCGCGCTCGAAATCGCGGATTTTGAGATTTTTTGCTCGGCTAAGTGATTGATTTGCAAGGAGCGAGGTCGTCGGATTCGGCCGAAAATGGCTGTAGTGAAGACCTACCCGATTCCCAAGGGCGGGATGATGCGGATAGATTCTGCGCGTCATGTTCCTGCGACGCACCGAGCGAAAGAAGAACGGCAAGGCGCACCATTACTGGAACGTCGTCGAGAGCAAGCGGCTCGACGACGGACGCGTGGTACAGCGGCATGTGCTGTATCTCGGCGAGATCAACTCTTCGCAGGCGGCGGCCTGGCGCAAGGCGATCGAGGTGTTCGACGAGGATGCCGGCCGCCCGCGGACACTGGCGCTATTCCCGGAGGATCGATGCGATGCGGTCGCAGGCGATGCGTCTGTCGTTCAGCTTCGCCTGTCCGAGATGCAGCTTCGTCGCCCACGCCAATGGGGCGCGTGCTGGCTGGCCGGGCAGTTGTGGCAGGAACTTCAGCTTGATCGGTTCTGGGCCGATCGGTTGCCCCCGAGCCGCAAGAAGACGAGGTGGGATCAAATCCTGCAAGTGCTCGCGACCTATCGGCTGATCGCGCCGGGCAGCGAATGGCGGCTACATCGGCAATGGTTCGGCAACAGCGCGATGGCCGATCTCTTGGGGACTGACTTCGGCCTGGCTGAAGAGCACAAGCTCTATGCCTGCCATGACCTGTTGCTCGAGCATAAGGAGGCGCTGTTCTCGCATCTGGTCGGGCGTTGGCGCGATCTGTTCAACGCCGACTTCGACGTGCTGCTGTACGATCTGACCAGCACCTACTTCGAGGTCAACGCCTCGGACTTGCCGCAAGGCAGCAAGCGCCGCCACGGCTACAGCCGCGACAAGCGGCCGGACTGCCCGCAAGTCGTGATCGCGCTGGTGGTGACGCCGGACGGCTTGCCGCTGGCTTACGAGGTGCTGCCCGGCAACACCGCCGACAGCAAGACGCTGCGGATGTTCCTGGGCAAGATCGAACTGCAATATGGCAAGGCGCGGCGGGTCTGGGTGATGGATCGCGGCGTGCCGACCGAGGCGGTGCTGGCCGAGATGCGCAACAGCGATCCGCCGGTGCAGTATCTGGTGGGAACGCCGAAGGGACGCCTGAACCGGCTGGAGAAGCACCTGCTGCAAAAGCCATGGCAGGAGGCGCGGGAGGGCGTGAAGGTGAAGCTGTTGGCCGAGGACGGCGAGCTTTATGTCTTCGCGCAAAGCGCCGATCGGGTCACCAAGGAACGCGCGATGCGGCGGCGGCAGTTGAAGTGGCTGTGGAGGCGGCTCCGGCAAATCGACGCGATGGAGGTCACGCGCGAAGAGCTGCTGATGAAACTCGGCGGCGCGCGTTCGAAGGCGCCGGCCGCCTGGCGTCTGGTTGATATCGAGATCGACAAGGAGCGCCCGAGCTTCACCTTCGCGCTCAATCGCAAGAAGCTGCGAACGACACGGCGGCGCGAAGGCCGCTACCTGCTGCGCACCAATCTCAGCGACAACGATCCCGCCCAACTATGGCAATACTACACCCAGCTCGTCGCCGTCGAAGAGGCCTTCCGCAATCTCAAAGGCGACCTGGCGATCCGTCCGGTCTTCCATCAGGACGAGAAGCGGATCGAAGCCCACATCTTCATCGCCTTCCTGGCCTACTGCATGCAGATCACGCTGACCCGTCGCCTTCATGCGCTGGCGCCCGGGCTGACCGCGCGCAGCGCGCTCGAAAAGTTCGCCGCCGTCCAGATGATCGACGTCCATCTGCCGACCACCGACGGGCGCGAGATCCTGCTCACTCGCTATACCCACCCAGAACCCGAACTGCAGCTCCTGATCGACCGGCTGAAACTCCGCCTGCCACCGCAGCCGCCGCCCAGGATCACCACAGCCGCCGTCACCCAAGCCAACCGCCGTAGTGAAGACCTTTTGACATAAGCCTTTGATTTACAACGACCGGGTATCTTCAAAACCCGCCAATCCGCGAAGACGGGATAGGTCGGCGAATAAGGCGTCGTAGAAGCCGCGAGCGGCGGTTTTGCCGCGCACCGGGCCGGTTGGATTGCCGACGACGTCGTGCTCGACGTCATCCACTATCGTGCTCAAAACGCCATCGACGTTGTCTTCGGCCTCGAAACGGAAGTGGCGATCGATCATGCGATCGAAGGTCTGCTGCAATTCGGCGTTCATGGGTTTCCTTTGGCTGGATAATGGTCTATAAGGAGACACTTTTCTCTTAATAAGACGCATGTCTCATATGTCCGACAAGAAGTCAAGCCGCCGCGCCGATGCGGTCGAGACTGATGGCCGCGCAAACCAGAAGCGCCGCACGCGCCAAGCCCTGATCGACGCCGCGATGGCGTTTCGCGACGAGGGGCGCAACCCCACGTTTGCCGAAGTGGCCGAGCGTGCGCTGGTGTCACGCGCCACGGCCTATCGCTACTTCTCGTCGGTCGAGGCTCTGATCAGCGAGACAGCGACCGAACGTGGATTGCTGCCGTTGGAGCACTTCTGGCACTCTGGCGACGACGCGGCGGACGGCATCTCGCGTGCCGCGCGCGAAATGATGAAACTGTTACTTGATGACGAAGTCGGCCTGCACGTGATGGAGCGCTCGTTCATGGCCGTATGGCTCGACAACGATCCGAGCGGGCGGCCGCCGCGGCCCGGCCGGCGAATGAAATACATCGAGCCGATCGTCGAGTCGCTGAAAGGGGAGCTCGCGCCCTCGGCGCGCAAGCGCCTCGCGCACGCGCTGTCGATGGTGATGGGCAGCGAGGCCGCACTGGCGATCCGCGACATCGGTGGCGCCAGCGTCGACGAGGCGCTCGCCGCCGCCGCGTGGGCGGCGCAGGCGCTGGTGAACCAAGCGCGGATCGATGCTGCGGAGGCGCGCCGCAAATAAGCCGCGGCGCGAACGTTTCCGAAACGACCTTTGTCAGCGCCCGACTTGACCGCGGTCGCGCAGGAAATGATCCGCCAGCACGCATGCCATCATGGCTTCGCCGACAGGGACGGCGCGGATGCCGACGCAGGGGTCGTGGCGGCCCTTGGTCATGATCTCGGTGTCGGCGCCGTTGCGATCGACCGTCAAGCGCGGTTGCAGGATCGACGAGGTCGGCTTCACCGCGAAGCGCACCACCACCGGCTGTCCCGTGGAGATGCCACCCAGAACGCCACCGGCATGGTTGGACAGAAAGCGCGTGGCGTCATTGCCGGTGCGCATCTCGTCGGCGTTCTCTTCGCCGGTCAATTCGGCGGCGCCAAAGCCGGCGCCGATCTCGACGCCCTTCACCGCGTTGATGCTCATCATCGCGGAGGCGAGTTCGGCATCGAGCTTGGCGTAGATCGGCGCGCCCAATCCTGCCGGCACGCCTTCGGCGACGATCTCGAGCACTGCGCCGATCGAGGAGCCGCTCTTGCGGATGCCGTCGAGATAGGTCTCGAAGAATGCCGCCTTGTCCTTGTCGGGACAGAAGAACGGATTGTTGGCGATCTCGTCCCAGTCCCACTTGTCGCGGTCGATCTTATGCGCGCCCATCTGCACCAGCGCGCCGCGCACCTTGACGTCGGGCAGCACCTTTCGCGCGATGGCACCGGCGGCGACCCGCATCGCGGTCTCGCGCGCCGAGGAACGGCCGCCGCCGCGATAATCGCGCAGGCCGTATTTGGCCTCGTAGGTGAAATCGGCGTGGCCGGGGCGAAACTTGTCCTTGATCTCGGAATAGTCCTTCGAGCGCTGGTCGGTGTTCTCGATCAGAAGCCCGATCGGCGTGCCCGTCGTCACCTGCACGCCGGTTTCCGGATGCGCCATCACGCCGGAGAGGATCTTGACCTGGTCCGGCTCCTGACGCTGTGTGGTGAAGCGCGACTGGCCGGGCCGGCGCCGATCGAGGTCACGCTGGATGTCGGCCTCGGTGAGCGGGATCAGGGGAGGACAGCCGTCGACCACGCAGCCGATCGCCACCCCGTGGCTCTCGCCAAAGGTGGTGACGCGGAACATGTGGCCGAAGGTGTTGAAGGACATCGCGGCTCGCTCGTAAGTCAGTTCTGACTTGTCGTAACGCGCCCTGATATGAGGGTCAAATGCCGCCACGTCGTGGCCGGGCTTGTCCCGGCCATCTACGATCTTAGCCCCGCGAGAAAGTGCGTGGATGCCCGGGACAAGCCTGGACAAGCCCGGGCATGACGGCGGAGGAAGCAGCTCCGCGGTTAACTATGCTTCTCCAGCCGGCCGTCGCGGAACACGTAGACGGCGCCCTGCTCGATATAGAGCTCGGCGGCGCTGGCCGGGGTTTCGATGCCGAGGGCGACCATCAGGGCCCGGCAGGTGCCGCCATGGGCGACCGCGACCGTGTCGACCAGCAGCGACTCGTGCCAGTCGAGCATGCGGGCCTGCACGTCGGCATAGGTCTCGCCGCCGCTTGGGCCCACCGTCCATTTGTCGGCAAGGCGCCTTGCATAGACCTCGGGATCGGATGCCTCGCTCTCGGCCAGCGTCAGTCCCTCCCAGACGCCGTAGCCGATCTCGCGCAGGCGATCGTCGAGCGAATAGTCGGCAGGCGGCAATTCGAGCTTGGCCCGCGCGAGCTCTATGGTCATGCGCGCGCGGCCGAGCGGGCTCGACACGTAAGGCAGCGCCGCCCTGTCCTGTCCATCGCGTTTGAAGAGATCGGCCAGGATACCCGCGGCGTGGACGGCCTGGCCGCGGCCGCGTGCGTTCAGCGGAATGTCCCTGGTGCCCTGGAGCCGCCCGAGCGCATTCCACTCGGTCTCGCCGTGGCGAAGGAAGTAGATCGTGGGCGCGGGCATTGCTGGTGAAGATTAGTCCTTGCCGAACGAGATGTCCGGGGCGTCAGGCCGCTTCATGCCGAGCACGTGGTAGCCGGAATCGACGTGATGCACCTCGCCGGTGACGCCGCGCGACAGGTCGGAGAGGAAATACAGCGCGCTGCCACCGACATCCTCGGTCGACACGTTGCGCCGCATCGGCGCGTTGTGCTCGTTCCACTTCAGGATATAGCGGAAATCGCCGATGCCGGAGGCGGCGAGCGTCTTGATGGGCCCTGCCGAGATCGCGTTGACGCGGATATTCTTCTCGCCGAGGTCGGCCGCGAGATAACGCACGCTGGCTTCCAGCGCAGCTTTTGCCACGCCCATCACGTTGTAATGCGGCATCCACTTCTCGGCGCCGTAATAGCTGAGCGTGATGATCGAACCGCCGTCGGTCATCAGCTTCTCGGCGCGCTGCGTGACCGCGGTCAGCGAGTAGCAGGAGATCAGCATCGACTTGGTGAAATTCTCCTGCGTGGTGTCGACGTAGCGCCCGTCGAGCTGCTCGCCATAGGCGATCGCGTGCACCAGGAAGTCGATCTTGCCCCACTTCTCCTGCAGCACCGCGAACGCGGCGTCGATGGTCGCGGCGTCGGTGACGTCGCAATGGCCGAGTACGAGCCCGCCGATCTCAGCGGCGAGCGGCTCGACGCGCTTCTTCAGCGCATCGCCCTGGTAGGTGAACGCGAGCTCGGCGCCGGCGGCGTGGCATGCCTTGGCGATGCCCCAGGCGATCGAGCGGTTGTTGGCAACGCCGAGGATCACCCCCCGCTTGCCCTGCATCAGACCTGAATTCTGCGCCATTTTCTTGATGTCCCATCGAGCGGGGTTGAGGTCTGGAGGTACACCAGCCCTCCTGCGCGGTACAGTCCTAATACGCGGCGTTAACGCTGTTCCGAGCGCCGGAATAGCCGTTCCGTTCGGGTGTTATGATCGTTGAGGCGCTCGCGCCGAATGTCAGGACGTCAAGACGGCAATGATTGCATTTCGTCAGAGCGTGGAAGCCATGATCCCGGCGTTACGCCGCTACGCCCGCGCGCTGACGCGCGACGCGGATGCGGCCGACGATCTGGTGCAGGACACCTTGGTGCGTGCGTTGCGTTCGGAGCGATTGTTTCTCGGAGGCGACATCAGGAGCTGGCTCTACACGATCCTGACCAACCTCAACAAGAACCGACGGCGCTCGCTGGCAAGGCGACCGCAATTCATGCAACTGACGGATAACAACCCGGATGCCAGCGGGACCGAAGCCGAAGGGCGCGACATCGAGAGAGCGCTGGCCACCCTCGTCGAGGAGCAGCGCTCGGTGCTGCTGCTGGTGATGCTGGAGGGCATGAGCTACCGCGAGGTCGCCGACATCCAGGGCGTGCCGATCGGAACCGTGATGTCGCGCCTGGCGCGGGCGCGCGCCCACGTTAAAGCGTCGCTGGAGGGTGAGCGCCCGTCGCTCAGGCGGGTGAAATGATGGCAGGGTTAATGCATCGCGCATGTCGCGTCCTCTGCGCGCAGAGGGACAAAACGCAGGTAAGCCGCGAACGATATTTTGGGCCGCAGAGCCAGAGACGACCGATATGAACGACCACAGGATTTCAGTGACCGAGGACGAGCTGCACGCCTATGTCGACGGCGAGCTGCCGGCCGAGCGCTGCGTCGACGTCGAGGCCTGGCTCGCCGCCCACCCCGAGGACGCGGAGCGGGTGCAATCCTGGCGCGCCATGGCCGAGATGCTGCACGCCCGCTACGACGCCGTCGCGCAGGAGCCGGTGCCGGCGCGGCTGGAGCTGGAGCGGCTGGAACGCCGTCCCCGGCAATGGCTCTATGGCGCCGCCGCGGCCGTGCTGGTTGCCTTCATTGCCGGCGGCACGGCCGGGTGGGTGGCGCACGGCGCCGCCAACGCGCCCTCGACCTTCCAGAGTTTCACGACCGATGCACTCGACGCCCACCGGCTCTATGTCGTCGAGGTCCGCCACCCCGTCGAGGTCGGCGGTAACGAGCGCGACCATCTTCAGGCCTGGCTGACCAGGCGCTGCGGCTGGACCGTGTTCGCACCGAATCTGGAGGCGAGCGGGTTGAAACTCGTCGGCGGCCGGCTGCTGCCGGGGCCGAGCGGGCCGGCGTCGTTCCTGATGTATGAGGGCGCCTCGGGCGAGCGGTACACGATCTACACCGCCAAGACCGAAAGCGGCGCGACGCAGATGCGCTACGCCAGGACGGACAAGGACGGCGCGCTGTTCTGGGCCGACCGCGGCGTCGGCTACGTCGTCAGCGGCGGCAATGACCGCGACCGGCTGACCAAGGTGGCGCAGGCCATTTACGACCAAGCCGAGAAAAACGGCACCTAGACAACCGCCAGAGCGCGGTGCCTCGATTCCGACATTGAAAATTTGGAATCAAGACATCGGCGCGTCTCATTATCGCACCGCATGCTCACGCGAAACTGAGCAGCGTTCGATCCGCCGATCGACGCGGGCGGCCTCGATTGGGGTTTTTGGTACCGCGCTGGTCCCCCTCTCGAGGCCGCACCTTTTTATCGGCTGCCCCGCCGGACAGCCGACACGTCGAGCACGTGAGCGTCGAGCGCTACCACGCCTCGGGCATATGATGAGCATCATCCGTTGGCAGAATGCTCTCAGCCTTTAGGAGAACCCCTTCAGCTTGCGATCTCGCCCTAACCAAGCCCGCTACGTGGATTGTAGGGGTGTTGGTCCCGCCACTTCTCCATCAATGCCTCAAGCTCGGCGTCGTTCCCGTCCGGTAGCATAATCCTGATGGTGACGAAGAGATCCCCGGTTCCGCCAGCTTTCGGCAGGCCCTTGCCCTTGAGACGGAAGGTCCGGCCGCTGGAGGTATTCTTGGGAACCGAGAGCTCCACGGCATTGCCGAGCGTGGGCACGCGAACCTTGCCGCCGAGCACCGCTTCGTAGAGCGTGACCGGCAGGTCGATCCGCAAATCGGCGCCCTCGACCTTGAAGAAGGCGTGCGGTGCGACGGTGATGGTGATCAGGAGATCGCCGGGCGGATGGCCGTGCGCGGTCTCGCCCTGTCCCTTCAGCCGGATCTGCTGGCCGCTGACGACGCCGACCGGAATCTTGACGTTGAGCTCCTTGCCTGTCGGCAGCCGGACGCGCTTCTCCCCGCCCTGCACCGACTCTTCCAGCGAGACGGTCATGGCGACGTTCAGGTCGAGATCGACTCCAATCCCGCCGGTGTCGAATTCGAACTGCCCGGCGCCGCCGGCCCCGGGCCGCGCACGCTGCCCGCCGCCGAACATGCTGTTGAGGATGTCCTCGAACGCACCACCGCCCTGGCCAGGGCCTGCGCCACCGCCGCGGAACGTGTAGCTCTCGAACCCGCCGGGACCCGCCCGCCCGCGCGCGCCACCGCCCGGAAAGCCCTGGAAGCGCGGCTTGCCGTCGGCGTCGATCTCGCCGCGGTCGAACTGCTTGCGCTTGTCCTCGTCGCCGAGGATCTCGTTGGCCGAATTGAGCTCAGCGAAGCGCTCGGCGGCCTTCGGGTCGTTCTTGTTGCTGTCTGGATGATGCTTCTTGGCAAGCTTGCGATAGGCGCTCTTGATCGCGGCAGCGTTGGCGCTCCGCGGCACCCCCAAGACCTCATAGGGGTCGCGCATCCGTCACGTCTCCTCTTGGGAAATCGATGTGTTCAAAGGGCTCCCCGCCCCACCTGCGTTTCATGTGGGGGACGAGTGGCATTTTTGCAACTAGCCCGCGGAGCCGATTCCTAACTCCGCCACGGCTTTAGCGTATGAATCTCCCAACGGCCACGGCTGCTTTGGCAGCCGGCGCCCTGAAGCCAGCTTTCGGTATTGCGGTTGACGAAGCTCGCCAAGAAATCCCGGCACTTGCGGCCGTCCTCCGCGGCATATGACTGCGCAATCGGCGTCACCGAGCCGCGCGCCCCGGTCTCCGGATTCTCCCAGTGCTGGCTGGAATCCTTGTCGCCCTTGCTCAGGACGTCGGAAGCCGCATTACGGGCGAAGGCGAGATCGGTCTCGGTCGGTGCTGCCTCCTTTGCCGGCCGCGCGATCGAGCCGGTGAGGTCGCTGTCGTCGGCCTTGGCGTAGGCACTGCTGTCACTGCGGGAAAAGCTGCAGCCGCCGGCGCCGAGCCCGATCAGAATCAGCGTCATGACAAAGCCGGACGGCCCGATCGCCGATAGGCCAACGCGCCCCCATGCCCTATATAGGGCGGTAGCGGACAACAACGCGTTTTGGGCCGCGGGACGCAACTCGGACTCCAGACATGAGCGACACGACCTCGATGAAACACCAGACACCCTTAACATCCGGTGATTTCACCGCCGCCGACGAACCTTTTGCGCTGTTCGAGGCCTGGCTGAACGAGGCGATCAAGAGCGAGCCGAACGATCCGAACGCCATGGCGCTCGCAACCGTCGACGCGGACGGGCTGCCGGACGTGCGCATGGTGCTGATGAAAGGCTTCGATACCGAGGGTTTCGTCTTCTACAGCCACATCGCGAGCCAGAAGGGCCGCGAACTCGCCGCAAATCCTAAGGCGGCGTTACTTTTTCACTGGAAGTCGCTGCGCCGTCAGGTCCGCATCCGCGGCAACGTGACGCCGGTGACCGACGCCGAGGCCGACGCCTATTTCGCCACCCGCCCCAAGCAGGCGCAGATCGGCGCCTGGGCGAGCAAGCAGTCGCAGCCGCTGGAAAGCCGCTTCGCCTTCGAGCAGGCGATCGCCAAGGTCGCGGCCAAGCACGTCATCGGCGAGGTGCCGCGGCCGCCGGGCTGGAGCGGCTGGCGTATCACGCCGTCGCGCATCGAGTTCTGGCACGACCGCCCATTCCGCCTGCACGACCGCATCGAATTTCGCCGTGACGCGGCCGGCCAGCCGTGGTCCAAGACGCGAATGTACCCCTGACCTGAAAGACCTTCATGCCGCAGCCCTCCAATGCGCCGCGCCGCACGCTGCTCCTGACCGGAGCCAGCCGCGGCATCGGCCACGCCACCGTGATCCGATTCTCCTCGGCGGGCTGGCGCGTCATCACCTGCTCGCGGCACCCGTTCCCCGAGGACTGCCCGTGGGACGCGGGCCCCGAGGATCACATCCAGGTCGATCTCGGCAATCCCACGGACACCGCACGCGCGATCTCCGACATCCGCAACCGCCTCGAAGGCGGCATGCTGCATGCGCTGGTCAACAACGCCGCGATCTCGCCGAAGGGACCGGGCGGTAGCCGGCTCGGCTCGGTCGACACCGATCTCGACACCTGGACGCATGTGTTCCACGTCAACTTCTTCGCGCCGATCATGATCGCGCGCGGACTGATCGAGGAGTTGAAGACGGCCAAGGGCTCGGTGGTAAACGTCACGTCGATCGCGGGCTCGCGGGTGCATCCCTTCGCGGGCGCCGCCTACGCCACCTCCAAGGCCGCACTCGCATCCCTGACGCGCGAGATGGCCTCGGACTTCGGCCGCGTCGGCGTGCGCGTCAACGCGATCGCGCCGGGCGAGATCGACACCTCGATCCTGTCGCCGGGCACCGAGAAGATCGTGGAGCAGCAGATCCCGATGCACCGGCTCGGCACGCCCGACGAGGTCGCCAAGATCATCTACGTGCTGTGCACGGAAACATCGTCCTACGTGAACGGCGCCGAGATCCATATCAATGGCGGCCAGCACGTGTAAGCGCCATTGCGAGCAGAGAGTCTGACAGCGCCTCAGGCGGGGCGCCTTCGGGTGCGGCGAGGCTGCAACGGCGTCCCCTCATAGAGATCGGCAACCGCGCATTGCAGCCCGAATGCGGGCAGCTTCAGATCATCGGCCGCGCCGAGCGTTTGCGAACTCCAACCACTCGGCGTCCTGGTGTCGAGACGAACTTCCATGCGGTCCTGCTCTATGATGAGCACCGCTTCGCAGGCCGCATGAGCGAGATAGATGGTTCGCTTTACATCGATCCACCTCGTCTCCGTGTCCGGCACCCGTGCCCCGTCGGTGGCAGAGACGATTTCCGCCAGCAGGTAAGCTCGCTCGACGAACCTCTGGTCCGGCTCATAGTCGGCATCGATGACCGCGACATCCGGCTCCGGCCGAAATTCGCCCGATCCGAGTTCGATGCCCGGACGCTGCATTGCGATCCGACTCTGGTCGTGATCCGCGAGTGCATCATTGAGCAGACGCTCGAGATTTCCTGCGATACGGTTGTGCGCGATCGTCGGCGGGGTCATCATCATCGGGACACCTGCAACGAGCTCCCAGCGTTCATGGTCCGGGCGACCTTCCTGGAACGCACGGAAGCGCTCACCGGACATACGCCCGGCCCTGGTGGGTTCCTTGATTCCAACACCCATCGGCGTCTCCGACGTCGCAGGGCGACAGCCTAATCGGCTCCGCCGTGAACGCCAATAGAGATAAGAGGGGCTGGAACGCGCGCCACCACCCAAATCAGACACTGCGTCTGAATATCAGGGAAGCACTAAGGGCACGAGAGCAAGGCGATCCAGACAAAGCCGCCGCAAGACCTGGATCGCCTTGACCCTTCCGTTCTCAATCGGCGCGAAACCGACGCGACTGTTCGCGCAGCCGCGGAGCGGCGTTGGATGCAGTCGAGCAATCGTCGTCGTTCTCACCGTCGAGCAGCGGAGCACCACAGTGCCGGCACATGCGTGCCGACATCGACGACGCCTTGCCGCTCGCCAGGATCTGACGATAGTTCGCCAGATCGATGACGTTGCGGGGCGACGTTATGTGTTTTTCAACCATGGCTGTTCCTCGCGGCTACACGCTGTTTATCGCAGACAAGTTTCGCGTAAACGTTCAGCCCACCGCTCAAATTTTACCGGAGGAATTGGGGCGGAGCGCACGCATCACCGCGCGGCCTCAATCCCGATCTATTCTGCGACACCATCCGCCGTCTCTCTACGACCGCCGTAAGGTCTCGGTAGCTATTAGAGCCACTTCTTCCACTTGAAGATCCAGTACGGAACGATGGCTGCGATCAGCATCAGCACCAGCGCCAGCGGATAACCGTGCGCCCATTCGAGTTCCGGCATCGCCTTGAAGTTCATGCCGTAGATCGAGGCGATCAGCGTCGGCGGCATCAGGACAACGGCCATGACCGAAAACAGCTTGATGATGTTGTTCTGCTCGAGATTAACAACGCCGAGCATGGCGTCGAGCACGAAGGTGATCTTGCTGGAGAGGTAGGAGGCGTGGTCGGTCAGCGAGACGACGTCGCGCTGCATGGTCTTGAGCTGCTCGCGCATGTCCTTCGACCATTTCACGCCTTCCACCACCGCCGAGAGGAAGGCGACGACGCGGCCGATCGAGACCAGGCTCTCGCGAACCTTGGAGGTCAAATCGCCCTTGCGGCCGATCGAGATCAGGATCTGGGAGTATTGCTTGGCGTGACCGTGGCGTTCGCTCTCGGGCTCGAAGATGTCATGCGAGACCTGGTCGATCTCGGCGCCACATCGCTCCAGAATGTCGGCGCAGCGGTCGATCACCGCGTCGAGCAGTTCCATCAGCACCATCTCGCCCGTGAGCCCTGGCGTACAGGAGCGGGCCAGCTTGGCCTCGACCAGCGCAAAGGGCTTCGGCAGGTCGTAACGCACCGTCACCAGGCGGTGGTCGCCCAGGATGAAGGTCACCGCCGTGGTCCGGGGCATGTCCGTATCAGAGTGGCACATCAGCGTCGCAGTCATGTAGCGCGCGCCATTCTCGATGTAGAGGCGGCTGGAGATCTCGATCTCCTGCATGTCTTCCCGGGTCGGGATCGCGATGCCCGCCAACCGCTCCACCGCTTTGTCCTCGGCCGCGGTCGGAGTGAACAGATCGATCCAGACGGCGCTGTCCGGCAACACGGTGAGATCGTCGACAACAGCCTTCTTCAGGGAGGCCTCGGAGGGAACAAATACCGAAAACATGACAACTCCAGCGAGACCTGCGGCCGACCAGCGGCCCCTTAGCGCGATTCTGACAAGTTCATGATGACAACCACATTAACGGAGCGTTTGCATTTGTGGCTGCCCCGCGGCTCAATCGCGGCAAGGAGGCACATCCGGCCACGCTTTGCCCGAAAACCGCCCCAAGACCGCAAAACTTGCGGCAAAAAAGCCACAGCTTGGGTCTCGCAGCGCGGGAAAAGCCGTTAAGCGCTGGAATTGTGGCAGATTTCAACGATAATGGGATTAACGGAGTCGAGGAACTTGGGCGGTAAGCTCAAGGTTCCCGCGCGGTATTGTTTTGATTGGAACCAAACCATGTCGTCGCTGAAAGTTAAGTTGGTTATTTTGGCTGCCGGCCTGATGCTGTCGGGCTGCATGCAGGCCACGCATTTTGAAGCGACCGACACCAAGGCCTTCAAGCCGAAGGACAAGGAACTGCTCGCCAAGGTCCGGTACGAAAACACCCCGGTCGCGGAGCCGTTCCGCCGCGCAATCGTCGACTACCATCGCAAGGAGTCGCCCGGCTCGATCGTGGTCGATTCCGACAACCACTACCTCTACTGGGTGATGGATGGCGGCAAGGCGATCCGCTACGGCATCACCGTCGGCGAAGAGGCAATGGCCTGGTCCGGCATCGCCAAGGTTGGCAGCATGACCGAGTGGCCCGCTTGGCACCCGACCCCGGGCGAGATTTCGCGTCTGGGCGTGCCGACCTTTGTCGCTCCCGGCCCGGACAATCCGATGGGCTCGCGCGCGATGTACCTCTACTCGGGCGGCAAGGACACGCTGTTCCGCATTCACGGCACCAACCAGCCGGAATATATCGGCGCCTCGATCTCCTCGGGCTGCATTCGTATGACCAATGAAGATGCGATCGACCTCTACAACCGCGTCAAGGTCGGCACCATCGTCGTGGTGCTCGAGCCGAAGCACGGCGATTCGCCCTATAACTCGCGTCTCGCGCTTCAGGGCGGCAGTTCCGGTTCTTACTAAACGGGCCAGTACTTACTCAACAAGCCTTGCCTGAGGCTTTTCAAAAGCGCCGGTTTCACCGGCGCTTTTTTGTTGCCGGCTTACGCGCCGACTGGCTCTGGCCGGCATCCGCCGCCGGCTTGTCGGCAGGTGCGGCAGGCTTCGCCGCCCCCTCGTCGTCAGCCCCCTCCTTCGTCTCCGGCTTGGCCGCGACCTCGCGCGGCGGAGCCTCTTCGGGCCGTTCCGCCGGCAGCAGCGGGGCGACCTGCGGCAGCGGATCCCAGATGTTCCACTGGCAGATCCGGTAATCGTTGCGGCGCGGCGCCAGATCGAGATGGATGTGGTCCTCGTGGTACCAGTCCGAGCCGGGGCCAAGCACGGTGGTGAAGCGGGAGCAGACCGAATGCAGCACGCGCTCGCGCACGTCGCGCGACATGGTGCGGTCGGTCAGGCCGATCGACTGGCCATTGGCGAGCTTGATCGCGCGGACGTCGAGCGCGTTGGCCTTGCCGTGCTCGGACAGCATCGCGCCCACGATACGGTTACGGCCGCGGCACTCGAAGGAGTCGAAATTGTCGAGATCGGCGATGCTCGAGCCGAGGCTTGTGGCCAGCGGCACCATGTCCGTCCGCACCCAATCGGCGATCGCGGACGCCATGGCGCAGCGGAGGATCGCCGCCGGCTTGACCGCCACCTTGCGCCTGTCCGGCAGCACGATGGCTTCCAGCCGCACCAGATCCTCGCCGCCGCAGCCGCCGGGCCCGCGGATATCCGGGATCGATGGCGCGATCGCGATCTCCTCGGTCAACGCGAGGCGGCAGGCCGAGGCCTGTTTCTCGGGCGGCGGCGCCTCGGCAGGCTTGTCGGAGCCTGGCTTTTCGGGGGAAGGCTTGCCCTCCGCGGCCGGAGCGTCCGATGCAGGCTTGTCCGATGCTTTGGGCGCCTCCTCCGGGCGCGGCTTCGGCAAGGGGATTTTGGCTGAATGAACCGGCCCACGCGGCCGTGGTGCACCAATGCCAAAGATATCGAGCGGCGCAGCATATTTTCGCGCAGCCGCGGGCTCGGGCAGCACGAGCGATAACCCAAGCGCGGCGGTAACCAGTGCCGCGCCGGCGGACATATAGCCGCGACAAGACCATTTGCGGCGAAAGTCCGGCAGGCTAAAACTCATGACAATTCTTTGGCCCAGCGCTGAGAACTATAACAAGTCCAGCCCTATTCGGAGGAACGACGGAATGCTTGGTTTGATGCAAGACTGGCCCCTGCTCTGCCACCGGATCATCGAACACGCCGCCAGGATTCATGGCAAGCAGGAGGTCGTCACGCGGTCGATCGAGGGACCGATCCATCGCACCAACTATGCCGAAATCCACAAGCGTGCGCTCAAGGTCTCGCAGATGCTGGAGCGCGACGGCATCAAGCTTGGCGACCGCGTCGCGACGATCGCCTGGAACACCTGGCGCCATCTCGAGGTCTGGTACGGCATCATGGGCATCGGCGCCATCTGCCATACCGTCAATCCCCGCCTTTTCCCCGAGCAGATCGCCTGGATCATCAACCATGCGCAGGACCGCATCGTGATGACCGACATCACCTTCGTGCCGGTGCTGGAGAAGCTCGCCGACAAGCTTCCGAGCGTGGAGCGCTATGTCGTGCTCACCGACAAGGCGCATATGCCACAGACCACGCTGAAGAACGTGGTCGCCTACGAGGACTGGATCGCGGAGGCCGACGGCCAATTCAAATGGAAGGATTTTGACGAGAACACGGCGGCCGCGATGTGCTACACGTCCGGCACCACGGGCGACCCCAAGGGCGTGCTGTATTCGCACCGCTCCAACGTGTTGCACGCGCTGATGGCCAACAATGTCGATGCGCTCGGCACCAGCGCCTCCGAGACGATGCTGCCGGTGGTGCCGCTGTTCCACGCCAATAGCTGGGGAATCGCCTTCTCCGCACCCTCGCAGGGCACCAAGCTGGTGATGCCCGGCGCCAAGCTCGACGGCGCCTCGGTCTACGAGCTGCTCTCGACCGAGAAGGTGACGCACACCGCGGGCGTGCCGACGGTGTGGCTGATGCTGCTCCAGCACATGACCGCCAACAATCTGAAGTTGCCGGATCTGAAGATGGTGATCTGCGGCGGCTCGGCGATGCCGCGCTCGATGATCAAGGCCTTCCTCGACATGGGCTCGAACGTCCGCCACGCCTGGGGCATGACCGAGATGAGCCCGATCGGCAGCGTCGCGGCGCTGAAGCCGCCGTTCAGCGATGCGACCGGCGAGGCGCGGCTCGACGTGCTCCAGATGCAGGGCTACGCGCCGTTCGCCGTCGAGATGAAAATCACCGACGATGCCGGCAAGGAACTGCCTTGGGACGGCAAGACCTTCGGCCGCCTCAAGGTCGCCGGTCCCGCCGTCGCCAAGGCCTATTACCGTATCGACGCTGACATCCTCGACGAGGACGGCTTCTTCGACACCGGCGACGTCTCGACCATCGACGAGGCCGGCTATATGCGGATCACCGACCGTTCCAAGGACGTGATCAAGTCCGGCGGCGAGTGGATATCCTCGATCGACCTGGAGAACCTCGCGGTCGCCCACCCCGCTGTGGCCGAGGCCGCTGTGATCGGCGTCTTCCACCCCAAATGGGACGAGCGGCCGCTGCTGATCGTGCAGCTCAAGCAGGGCCAGCAAGCCACGCGCGAGGACATCCTCAAGTTCATGGACGGCAAGATCGCCAAATGGTGGATGCCCGACGACGTCGCTTTCGTCGAGGGCATCCCGCATACGGCGACCGGCAAGATCCTGAAGACGGCGTTGCGCGACCAGTTCAAAGACTATCGCTTCCCGAACGCGGCGGCGTAGGGCCACCACGGACGTCATGCCCGGGCAGAAGCGCGAAGCGCGTCTTCGCGCTAGATGTCCCGGGCATCCTCGTTCTGACCTCAAGAAAGATAGGCGTGGATGGCCGGGTCAAGCCAGGTCAAGCCCGGCCATGACGGCGAGACGGGTGGCGGAACCCTTGAATTTGCCCCCGGGCCGTGGTCTCAACGCCTTCATCGTCGCGCCAGATCGGCCGGCACCGCACCAAAACCCCGGCAGAGCTCACCCGATGGCCCGCAGGTTTTCCGCTCCCTATCAGTCGGAGCCCGTGTCCAGCCTCGCAAGCTGGGCGCGCAATCTGGCCGTGTTCGCGGTGGTTGCGGTGGTGGTGTCGATCATCATCGTCCGCTTCGGCTTCCTGGAGATGAAGCCGGCGCTCGCGACCTTCCTCGGCGGCCTTGCGATCGCCGCGCTCTCGATCCTGTTCGGGCTCGCCGGCTTTGCCGCGATCTGGCAGAACGGCTCGCGCGGCATGGCGCGCATTCTGCTCGCCTTCCTGATCGACGGTGCGATTCTCGCCTATCCCGCCTATCTCGGCCTGCAATACCGCAAGCTGCCGGCGATCCACGACATCACCACCGATCCGATCGACCCGCCGCGCTTCGACGCGCTGGCGCGCTTGCGCACCGGCGACGGCGCCAATCCGGCCGTCTATGCCGGCCTCTATTCGGCCGAGCAGCAACGTCAGTTCTATCCCGACATCGAGCCGATCGAGCTCGAGATCTCCGTCGACCGCGCCTACGCGATCGCGCTCCAGCTCGTCAACAAGCGCAAATGGCTCGTCATCGACGAGCGCGCGCCGCAGCCGCCGCGCCGCATCGGCCGCATCGAAGCGGTGGCGCGCTCGCCGATCATGGGTTTCCGCGAGGACATCTCGATCCGGGTCGTGCCCGACGACGAGGATTCCCGCGTCGATATCCGCTCCGCCTCGCGCTATTTCGAGAGCGATCTCGGCAGCAACGCCGCGCGCGTCACCAAGTTCATTGACGACCTCAACACCGCCGCCGATGCCGACGCGCTGAAGCCGGTGAAGAAGACGCCGGTGGCGCCGCCGAAGACAGTAAAAAAGTAGCGAATGGCGAATAGCGAATGAGACGCCGCTTCCTTCCCTATTCGCTACTCCCCATTCGCCATTCGCCTCAAACCATCCGGTACGTCCCGCCAATCACGGGATCGCCATCCGTCGACACCACGCCGCGGGCGACGAGGTCTTCCAGATGCGCCAGCACGGAATAGCCGGCGGCGGTCGTCAGCCTCGGATCGATGCCGATATAGATCGCGCGCACCATGGTCGGAATGTCGGCTTCGCCCTTGGCGAGGCGGTGCAGGATGGAGGCCTCGCGCGCCTTGCGGTGACGGATCAGGAAGCGCACGAAGCGCGGGCCGTCCGGGATCTCGGGGCCATGGCCGGAGAAATAGAGATCCTCCTCGCGCGCCGCCAACCGGTCGAGCGACTCCATGTAGTCGATCATCGAGCCGTCGGGCGGCGCCACGATCGAGGTCGACCAGCCCATCACGTGATCGCCGACGAAGTTGAACTTTCGCTCGGGCCATGCGAACGCAAGGTGGTTGGCGGTGTGGCCGGGCGTCGCGACGGCTTCCAGCCGCCAACCCGCGCCTTCAATGACGTCGCCATGGGCGATCCTGACATCGGGCGCAAAGTCGCGGTCGGCGCCGGACTCCGGATTGTGCTTCTCGCTCTCAAAGCGCGGGCGCGAGGCGCGATGCGGGCCCTCGGCGTAAACAGTGGCGCCGGTCGCCTGCTTGATCCGCGCCGTGTTGGGCGAGTGGTCGCGGTGGGTGTGGGTGACCAGGATGTGGGTCACGGTCTCGCCGCTGACAGCATCGAGCAGCGCGGCCGCATGCGCCGCATCGTCCGGACCGGGATCGATGAGGGCGACCTTGCCCTGCCCAACGATGTAGCTGACCGTGCCGGTGAAGGTGAACGGGCTCGGATTGCTACAGAGCACGCGCCGTACGCCGGGGCGGACTTCCTCGACGACGCCCGGTTTGAGTGGAAAGTTGCGGTTGAACGGGACGTCGTCGTTATCGGACATGGCACTTCCTGTACATACCGCCACACTCTTCGTCATACCCCGCGAAGGCGGGGTATCCAGTACGCCGCGGCGCCCGAGGCGAAGGCGAGGTCTCTGGGATACTGGATCGTCCGCATTCGCGGACGATGACAGCGGAGCAAATCAGCCACCACCGAACGCCGTGGCCTCTAGAAAGCCGTGGCCTCTAGAAAAACGCCTGGATGCCGGTGATAGCGCGCCCCAGGATCAGGGCGTGGACGTCGTGAGTGCCCTCGTAGGTGTTGACGGTCTCGAGGTTATGGACGTGGCGCATCACGTGATACTCGATCGAGATGCCGTTGCCGCCGTGCATGTCGCGCGCGACACGGGCGATGTCGAGGGCCTTGCCGCAATTGTTGCGCTTGACGATCGAGATCATCTCCGGGGCGAACTTGCCCTCGTCCATCAGGCGACCGACACGCAGAGAGGCCTGAAGGCCTAGCGCGATCTCGGTCTCCATGTCCGCAAGCTTCTTCTGCACGAGTTGGGTCGCGGCCAGCGGCTTGCCGAACTGCTTGCGGTCGAGGGTGTATTGGCGGGCGCGGTGCATGCAGTCCTCGGCAGCGCCAAGCGCGCCCCAGGAGATGCCGTAGCGGGCGCGGTTGAGACAGCCGAACGGGCCCTTGAGGCCGGAGACGTTGGGCAGCAGCGCGCTTTCGGGCACCACGACGCCATCCATCACGACCTCGCCGGTGATCGACGCGCGAAGCGACAGCTTGCCGCCGATCTTCGGCGCGGAGAGGCCCTTCATGCCCTTCTCCAGCACGAAGCCGCGGATCTGGTTGTCGTGCTCGGCCGACTTGGCCCAGACCACGAACACGTCGGCGATCGGCGCGTTCGAGATCCACATCTTGGTGCCGGTCAGGCGATAGCCGTCCGAGACCTTCTCGGCGCGGGTCTTCATGCCGGCCGGATCGGAGCCGGCGTCGGGCTCGGTCAGGCCGAAACAGCCGACCCACTCGCCGCTGGCGAGCTTCGGCAGGTACTTCTTGCGCTGGTTCTCGTCGCCATAGGCGTAGATCGGGTACATCACCAGCGAGGACTGCACCGAGTTCATCGAGCGATAACCGGAATCGACCCGCTCGATCTCGCGCGCGACGAGCCCGTAGGCGACATAGCCCGCGTTGGCGCAGCCATATTCCTCGGGCAGCGTAATGCCGATCAGGCCGAGCTCACCCATCTCGTTGAAGATCTCGCGGTCGGTCTTCTCTTCGAGATAGGCCTTGGCGACGCGCGGCAGCAGCTTGTCCTGAGCGTAGGCGCGCGCGGTGTCGCGTACCATGCGCTCGTCTTCGGTGAGCTGCTCGTCGAGCAGGAACGGATCATCCCACTGGAAAGAAGCCGCAGCCGGCTTGTCCTTGGCCTGGGGGCGCACGCTCATGAAACGTCCTTTCGCGTCTGGTTCCGCTAAACTTTGCCCGACAAATTAGAGCGCCGCGGCAACAAGTGCAATTGCATCCTGGTTTCGGTCATTCCGGGGGCGCGTCAGCGCGAAACCGGAACGACAGTACCCATCAGATTTCGAGCTGTTCGTTGGCGACAATCTCGATGCCGAAGCCCGACAATCCCTTGTAGTCGTGCACCGAGGAGGTGAGATGGCGAATCGAGGTGACGCCGAGATCGCGCAGGATCTGCGCGCCGACGCCGACCTCGCGCCACTGGCGGTTGCGGTCGGCCTCCGTCGAGGACTCGTCAGGCAGCGGCGCCACGGGCACACCGGCCGCGCCGTCACGCAAGTAAACCAGCACGCCACGGCCGGACTTCTTGAAGTGCTCGAGCACGGCCGCTATGCGCTTGTGGCCGGTGAAGGTGTCCTTGACGATGTTCGGCTTGTGGAAGCGCGTCAGCACATTCTTGCCGTCGCCGACGCCGTTGTAGACGAAGGCGACGTGGGCGATCGAATCGAACGGCGAGCGGTAGGCATAACCCTGCAAGGGCCCGATCGGGCTTTCGGTGACGAAGGTCGAGACCCGCTCGATCAGCTTCTCGCGCGCCTGGCGATAGGCGATCATGTCGGCAATCGTGACGTGCTTGAGCTTGTGCTGGGCGGCGAAGCGCGCAACCTGCTCGCCCTTCATCACGCTGCCGTCGTCGTTCATCAATTCGCTGATGACGCCGACCGGCGGGAGCCCTGAAAGCTTGCAGAGATCGACCGCGGCCTCGGTGTGGCCGGAGCGCAGCAGTACGCCGCCGTCCTTGGCGATCAGCGGGAAGATGTGGCCGGGCCGGGCGAAGTCGTTGGCGCCGGCGTTGGGATTGGACAGCGCACGGCAGCACGAGGCGCGCTCCTCGGCCGAGATGCCGGTGCCGCCGTCGGGCTTGTAGTCGATCGAGACCGTGAACGCGGTGGTATGGGCGGAGTCGTTATGGGCCACCATCGGGTCGAGCCGCAGGCGGCGCGCGTCCTCGGTGGTGATCGGCGCGCAGACGATGCCGGAGGTATGGCGGATGATGAATGCCATCTTCTCGGCGGTGCAGAGCGAGGCTGCGACGATCAGATCGCCCTCGCCCTCGCGGTCCTCGTCGTCTGTCACGACCACGAGCTCGCCCCTGGCGAACGCCTGCAAGACTTCCTGAACGGTATCGGGCATTTCGCAATCTCTATCGGTTATGGCCGGAGGCTTAGCCGGACTTGGGGCGCCGCGCTAGTGTCCTGGACGCAATCACATATGCCCGGAGGCAGCCTCCGGGCAGGCATTCGGGCTTGCACCGAAGATACCAGCGATATAGGCGCGGATGGCGCGGATGGAAGGCAGCCGAAGCCCCTAAGGTAGCACTTCGCGCCGCTCGCTCAGCCGCTGATCGAGCTCCGTGCGCTTGTCCTCCAGGAGGCCGGCCTGGGCGGCTTCGATCACCGTGAACAGCTCATGGGCGTCGCTGAGCCGGGTCACGGTGACGTAGCTGGCTCCGGCCTCATAGAGCTCGCCGACATCGGAAAGAAGATCGGCGGTTGTCACGATCAGCGCGTTCGGATTGAGGGTGCGGACATGGCGGACCAGCTTCTCGTTGCTGGCGCCTTTCAACAGCGCATCCGGCACGCTGAGGATGATCATCTCGGACTTGCCGATTCCGGCATGGAGGAGCGTATCGACGTTGCTGATGTCGCCGTAGATGACGTGCAGGCCGCGTGAAAGCAGGGTCTGGTACACATTGGGGTTGAAATCGACCACCGTGATCTGCTCCAGCAGCAGTGGGTTCTGCCGCTCGAGTTCGGCGAGCAGCGCGCTCGCCGCACGGAAAAAGCCGAGGATGACGATGCGCCGGGCCTCGCCATGGCCGCCCTCATGCCCCTCCTCGGCATGGCCGTCGTCGAGATCGCGCAGGCCGATCCTCTTCAGGGGACCGATCGCCCAGCGGGTGATCTCGTCGCTGCGGGTCATCACGAAGGTCGAGAGCACGGCCAGCACCACGAAGGCGAAGGAGGCCGCATTCGCCGTCTCCGGTGCGATATGGTGGTCGGCGACGCCGGTCTGGATCACCACCAGCGAGAACTCGGAGATCTGCGCCAGGTTGATCGCCGGCAACAGGCTGGCGCGCAGGCCCTGCTTCAACAGATAGAGCGGGGTGAAGGTGGTGAGAAGACGACTCACCACCGTGAAGGCCGCGATCATCAAAGCGAGGCTGATGACGGAGAGGCCCGGCACCGGAATGGTCATGCCGAGTGCCACGAAAAACAGCGTGATGAAGAAGTCGCGGAGCGTGGTGACCTTGGCCGTGACGTCGAGGGCATAAGGGAAGGTCGAAAGCGAAACGCCGGCGATCAGAGCGCCCATCTCGCGCGACAGCGAGAGCTGCTCGGCGGTCTCGGCGACCAGGAAGCACCACGCGAGCGCGCCGAGCAGGATCAGCTCGGGGCGGCGGGCGATCTGGTGGAACAGGCGCGGCAGGACGTAGCGGCTGACCAGCAGCGCGGCCGCGACCAGCACCGCGACACGGCCGATTGAAAGCAGGATGACGCTGACTTGCAGATTGGCAAGGCTCGGCTGCACCGCCAGAAACAGGATGGCGAAGATATCCTGGAGCACAAGGACGCCAAGCGTAACGCGGCCGGGCAGCGTGTCGAGCTCGCGCTTCTCGTAGAGCACCTTGACGATGATGACGGTGCTTGAGAGCGCGCAGGCGACGCAGAGATAGAGCGCATCGAAATGCCCGCCACCGAGCGACAGGCCTATGCCGGCGAAGAACAGGATGCCGAGCAGACAGCCGCCCAGGAGCTGGCCGCCGGCCGCGAACAGGATCACCTTTCCCGCCCGCACGATCTTCTTCAGGTCGATCTCCAGACCGATCATGAACAGCATGAAGATCAGGCCAAGCTCGGAGATAACGCTGATCGATTCCTGCGACTTGACCCAGCCGGCGCCGAATGGACCTATGCAGAGGCCGGCGATAAGGTAGGCCAAAATCAGCGGCTGCCGGGAGAAATGGGCGAGCAGGCCCAGCATCCAGGCAAACAGAATACAGAGAGTGATGTCGCGAATGAGCTCGTGCATACCAAATTGGTCCGTTTTGCCGCACCCTAGAGACAGGTTGCGGCGCGGCAAGCGAGCAATTCGTCACATGCGAATGGGGCTTGCCGCTGCAATGCTGTTATGCCCGGTCGCCTTTACTTTGCCCGCAGTCGCTCAATCCGCAGTCGCTCAATCCAAGGTCAATATCGAACAAAGCTTTGCCGATTCACTCACTGCGCTGCCGAAGGAGGAACTCGGCGTCTCCGGGGGGTTCTATGTGCCCGCCTATTCGAGCGTCGCGATGAGCCAAGGGAAGCTGCGCGTCGACTTCTCGGTGACGCTGAGCGTTCACAACGCCTCCGAGACCCGGCCACTGGTCGTCAAACGCATCGCCTATTTCGACACCGCGGGCAAGCAGGTCGAGAGCTATCTGAAGGCGCCGGTTGCGCTAAAACCACTCGCCACCGTCTCGATCTTCATTCCGACCGACGACGTGCGCGGCGGGACCGGGGCAAATTTCATCGTCGACTGGGCCGCCACGGGCGAGATCGCCGAACCGGCGGTCGAGGCCTTGATGGTTGGCGGCGTCGCCAACGCGCATTACGCTTTCATCAGCCAGGGACGTCCGACCCGGACGGCCGGTAAGAAGTAAGACCGCCCGACCCGCACGGTCGGCAAGAAAATCAGGCAGGCCGGCGCAACACCGGCCGCTCAACAAGAAGAGACACAAGGAACGCCCTATGACGTCCAGCTTCGATTTCGCGCCCGTGTTTCCCGCAGGGCTGCCGGCCCCGACTGCGCGCTGGACTGGCCTTGCCAAATACAGCTTCGTCGGTGGCAATAACGACTCCGAGCAGGTTCCGCTCGACGACCTGGTCAAGGCTGCCAATACCGTGCTGCGGCGGGAGGGTCGGACACTCGCGACTTACGGGCTGGCGCATGGTCCGCAGGGCTACCTGCCGCTGCGCGAATTTCTCGTCACCAAACTCAAGCGCGACGCCGGCATCAACTGCACGGTCGACGATCTCCTGATCGTCTCCGGCTCGTTGCAGGCACTCGACCTCGTCAACAATACGCTGCTGGCGCGCGGCGATACCGTGATTTTCGAGCAGGAAAGCTATCAGGGCTCGCTGAACCGCCTGACGCGGCTCGGAGTCAACGTGGTCGGCATTCCCCTCGACGAGGACGGCATGCGCATGGACGTGCTGGCCGCGACGCTGGCTAACCTGAAGAGCCGCGGCATCCAGCCAAAATACATCTACACCATTCCGACGGTGCAGAACCCGACCGGCAGCATCATGCCGGAGAGCCGGCGCGCCGAATTGCTGCGGCTGTCAGCTGAATATGGCGTGCCGATCTTCGAGGACGATTGCTATGCCGACCTCGTATGGTCGGGGCAACGTCCGCCCGCGATCCACGCGATGAGCCCGAACGGCGGGGTGATCCATATCGGCTCGTTCTCCAAATCTATCGCGCCGGCGCTGCGCGTCGGCTTCATCGTCGCGCCGTGGGATGTGATGTCGCGGATGCTGTCCCTGAAGACGGACGCCGGCTCCGGTGCGCTGGAGCAGATGGTGCTCGCCGAATATTGCAAGGCGCATTTCGCAACCCACGTGCCGGCGCTGACGAAGGCGCTGCGCACCAAGCTCGATACGCTGATGGAGACGCTGAACGAACAGTTCGGGACCGCGGCCGAGTTCGAAGAACCGAAGGGCGGCATCTTCCTCTGGGTAAAGCTGCCCGACCAGGTCGATACGTTAAAACTGTATCAGGCCGCACTCGCCGCCGGCGTCTCGATCAATCCGGGGCCGGAATGGTCGACCAACAAGGGCCATTCAAGCGCGCGGCTCAGGCTGTGCTTCGCCAGTCCCACGCATCAGCAGATCCGCGAGGGTGTCGCTGTGTTGGCCGAGGTCTGCCGCAGGGAGTTCGGCGTGCCAGCGCGTAGCGCCAATGTCGAGAAGGCGCGGGCCTGATATCAGGCCACTTGCGGCTGGCTGCCGTGGATCGCGGAGGCCAGCCGCAGCAGCAGGACGATCGAGACGTTACCCTTGCCGGCCTCGATCTGCGCGATATAGCGCTCCGAAATCCCGGAGCGGCGGGCAAGCTCCCGGCGCGACAGGTCGCAGCGCATGCGCGAGGACCGCAGCCGCTCGCCGAGCTCGGCCAGGAACACGGTCTCGGAGTAAGGCGGCACGGCGCAGCTCCCCGGCAGCACCTCGCCCGCGAAGTCCATCACTTGATTCAGCATCGGTCTATCCACACGTTCGCCTTCCGGAAGCCCCATCCTACCGGGGAAACGGCCGGCCTCATTGACGCGGATCAAATTGGCGCGCGTTGGTGGACGACCGGGATTGGGATGCTAGAGTTTGGAATTCTTCGAGGGTGGGGCTTGCCAAAACATGACGCGTTGTTTGAGCCGCTGGATCACGGCCGCGCTGCTATGGGTTGCGTTCACCTCCGTGTCTCCTGCTGAGACCCTCGCCGCGACAGTCGAACGATGGGGCCTGCTCGGCTCATGGGCCGTCGATTGCTCGCTGCCGCCCGACCGCGACAAGGGCGCGCTGCTGGCTTACGAGATCAGGAAGGACGGCCGCGTGATGTACCGGCGCAATTTCGGCGAGGCCAAGGACGAGAACGAGGTCGTCTCCGCCACGGACAACACCGAAGGCCTGCTCAATGTGATGGTGTACTTCCCGTCGTTGCATCAGACGCGCGAATTCGGATTGCTGTTGCAGAAGGACGACAGCCTGCGCGCAATCTACAATCGCAGCGAGCGCGGTGAGTACAAATCCGAGACGGCAAATACGTCGCAAACGGCGCACCGACGCCTTCGCAACAACGCTGCAATTAATCACCTGAACATCCATTCAGAATTCTCTCGCAGTTCCTCCGGAACGTGGTCGTGATCAAGCGCGGCCACCGTCACCACTGGGACTAATCCGAACTTCCCCTTGAGTAGCGACGTAAGCATTTGAGCTGGCGTGTAATTCCAGCGGGCGTGACGGCGCGTCTGCCTACATTATGGGGCGATAGGAATGCCGAGCCGATTGAAGACGTCTTGTTGTAGTGGGGTTGGACTTGTGAGCATAGCGGCCGGGGCGTCCTGACCGATGCGAACGATGTTGCGTGTGAGCGTGGCGAGATCCTGCAACAGCGTTCGAAAGCTGTGCACGGGCCGGCCATCGTGGGTGTGCTTGCGATTAGCCTTGGTTCTGGCCGCGGCCGAGACTCTGGCCTTGGCGACGGGCGAGACGCGCGCGGCGTCGGCGGCCTCGCGGTCGTGATCGTCGAACAGGATCGGGGCCAGCGCGCGGCGCATGTGCCAGACGATGTAATAAGCGAGCATGCAGAGGAAGACGTGGGCGCGCACGCGGCCAGCGAGGCGATGGTGGATCGGGCGCACCTCCAGTTCGACGGTCTTGATGGTGCGGAAGGCGCGTTCGACCTGGGCCAGGCTCTTGTAGGCACGCACCGTGGCGGCGGTGTCGAGGTTCTCGGCCGGCACGTTGGTCCGTAGCACATAGAAGCCGTCGAGCGACGCTTCGTTGGCGATGGCATCCTCGATCCGACTGAAGTCGAACGAAGTGTCGGTGATGGCGAGGTGGAAGTGCTTGGCCATCTTACGCTTGCCCAGCACGGCGCCGACCTTCAGACCGATCTCATCCTCGCCGCGCAAGGGGTTGCGCTGACGCTGCACGGCGGCCTTGACGCGGGCGAGATCCTTCTCGGTCGCCGCCAGCAACTCGCCGCGCTTGCGCCGACGCTCGTCGGCCAGATCCGGGTTGCGGCACACGATCAGGCGCTCGCCGGGGAAGTCGGGGGACGTGATCTCGGCCATATCGCGATCGTCGAACAGCGACAATTGCAGCGGGCCGCCGTCCTCGGCGAGCTTGCGGATCGCCGGCGCCCGCAGAGCGGTGATCCAATCGAGCCCGGCCGGCATCAGATCGGCTTCGATACGGGCGCTGGTGATCATGCCGCGATCGCCGACCAGTACCACACGCGACAGCTTGAAGCGGGCCTTCAGTTTGTCGACTTGCGCGGCCAGCGTGCTCGGGTCGGCGGTGTTACCTTCGAACACCTCCACCGCCACCGGGCAGCCGTCGGCGGCGCACAGCAAGCCGAACACGATCTGCAGCTTGTCGGAACGACCGTCGCGGCTGTAACCATGCCGCGCCAATTCGCAATGTCGCCCCTCCAGATAGCTGGAGGTGAGATCGTAGAGCACCAGCGAGCCGTCATGCAGATGGCGCTTGGCGAGCGTCGCCTCGATCCCCGGTTGGGCCGTGCCGAGCAGGTCGAGCGCTTCGTAAAGCTCGTCCTCGTCGACGGCGCTGAGATCGAGCAGTTCGCCCAGCGAATGCGCCGCCGTCGCCTCGCTGAGCTGGCGCGCCGTGGCCAGCTTGGCGGCCGGTTCGATCACCCGTGCCACGATCAAGGCCAAAGCCAGCCTGGCCAACCGTCTGGGCTTGTCCGGGACAAGGCGATGCAGTCCGAGCTGGCGCGCCATGCCGAGCACCGCGGCCACGTGGCCGTGCGGCAGCGAGCGCTCGATCCGCAGTTGCTCGGCCGGCGAGACCAGCTCCTCGCCTTTCAGGACGCGGCGCAGCGCATCGATCTTCTCATCCGGCCAATGCGACAGGTTGGCCAGCGTGCGCGACTTGATCTTGTCGCCCTCGCGATAGCTCTCGCGCAACAGGATCGCGGGCGGTGAGTTGCGGTTGGGAATGCGGGCGACGAACATGCCGGAATCGAATCACGGAAACCTGCCATTCGCAAGCCAAAAATCATCATTTACATGCCTACAAAATCAGCCCGATCCAAACTTCTCAAATCCTCTCAACGCTCTAACAAAAATCCCGAGGGGAAGTTCGGACTAATGCACAACGCACCATGGAAATGGCCCCTCACGGGGCCATTTCTCTGCGCTCGCAAACTTTTTTTGGTTAGTCCCACGCCGGCGCGAAGCCCGGATTGACGCAGCGCCTGTCCTTCGACAGCGCGGCGATCTTGTTGCGGTCGGCATCATCGAGCGTGATCTTCAGCGCATCCAGATTGGCCTGCTGGCTCTCGCGCCGCGACGCCTTCGGGATCGCGGCGACACCATCCTGGTCGAGCAGCCATTTCAGCGCCACCTGCGCCGCAGTCGCATTATGCTTGACGCCGATCTCGCCCAGCACCGGATCCTCGGCAATGCGCCCTTGCGCGAGCGGGCAATAGGCGACCAGCGGAATCGACTTGGCGGCGAGATAGGCCAACACCTTCGATTGATCGAGCATCGCGTGATACTCGATCTGGTTGCAGGCAATCGGCGCCCTGATGTCCTCGACCACGGTCTTGAGCAGCGCGGTGGTGAAGTTGGCGACGCCAATCGCCCGTGTGCGGCCCTCCTCCTTCAGCTTCATCAGGGTCTCGAACACCGGGCCCCAGTTCGCGGCCTTCGACGGCCAGTGCACGAGATAGAGGTCGACATGGTCGAGTCTGAGCTTGTCCAGACTCGCATCGAAGGCACGGCGGATCGCGTCCGGCGCCAAATTCTCATGCCAGACTTTTGTCGTGACATGCAACTCGCCACGCGGCACGCGGGCGGCGGCAAGCGCGGCTCCGATCGGCTCCTCATTGGCGTACATCTCAGCCGTGTCGATGTGGCGATAGCCGATCGACAGCGCGCTCTCGACCGCGGCGCGGCAGGCATCTCCCTGCATGCGGAAGGTGCCGAGGCCGAGCTTGGGCATGCTGATGCCCTGTGTCTTCAGATTGTCCATGAACATGCTCCTGACGTATTTCAGCCCCGCCGGATGCGCGCGGCGAGGCCGCGTGGGCAGACTCTTCGGTGATGGAAAAGAGGTGGCGGGAAGAGGCACTATAGCGCGGGAGCCGCGCAGTGGCCAATCAAGATCGGGTTAGCGTCGGGATCCGCGACGCCTCCCCAACGTCATGGCCGGGCTTGTCCCGGCCATCCACGCCTTGCCGCACGGCACGAAGAACGTGGATGCCCGGGACAAGCCCGGGCATGACGACGCGGGAAGAGTTACCCGTCCCTTACGAATGCTGCGCCACCACGGACGGCCGGACCTGCAGCTGCGGCACGATGTCGACGGACCAGAGGTCGCGGTTGTCGACGTCCTTCAGGGTCACGGTCATGACATGGCTCGCGCCGTCGATGTCGACCTTGCCGAAGTACTGCAATCCGAAACACGGCGCGAGGTTTTCGCCCTGCGCCTCGCTGCACCCGTTCTGGTACATCGCGACCGGACCAAAGGTGTTGTCGAGCTCGCCCGGCCCCCAGGTGCCGGCATGCAGCGGGCCGGAGACGAACTCCCAGAACGGCTCGAAGTCCCGGAATTGCGCCTTGTTCGGATCGTAATAGTGCGCGGCGGTATAATGCATGTCGGCGGTGAGCCAGACGATGTTGCGAATCCCGGCGCGTTTGATGGTGGCAAGGAGATCGGCGATCTCGTGCTCGCGTCTGTCAGGCGGGCCGTCGCCGAGCGCGACGGCGTCGAGACTGATCAGGCCGATCGGCAGGTCGGCCGCGATCACCTTCCAGGTCGCGCGCGAGGCGGTGAGCTCCCGTTTCAACCAAGCGAGCTGCTCGGCGCCCAGAAGCCAGCCGCCATGGTCGTCGCCCTTGTTCCAGCTGTCATCGCGAAAACTGCGCATGTCGATCATGAAGACGTCGAGCAGCGGGCCGTATGCGATCTTGCGATAGACCCGGCCCTGTCGCGCACCGAAGTCGCGGATCGGCATGAAGTCGAAGAAGGCGCGGCGGGCGCGCGCGACCAGCCGCGGGGTGCCGTCGGCATCAAAGCCGGCCTCGTCATAGCTGCCCGTCGGCGACCAGTCGTTGGTGACCTCGTGATCGTCCCATTGCGCGAACATCGGCACCTCGGCGTGGAAGGCGCGAAAATTCTCGTCGAGATGGTTGTATTTGTAGTTGCCGCGGAACTGCGCCAACGTGTGCGCGACCTCCGATTTTTCCTCGGTCACGACGTTGCGCCAGGTCTCGCCGTTCGGCAGCTTCTGCTCGGACGGGATGGTGCAGTCGGCGTAGATGTGATCGCCGGAGTGGATGAAGAAGTCCGGGCGGTTGTCGAGCATGGTGCGATAACTGCGATAGCCGCCGCGCGAAATGTCGATGCCCCAGCCCTGCCCCGCGGTGTCGCCGGACCAGACAAAGGAGATCGATTCCGCCGTGGCCGGCGCAGTGCGGAAATGGCCGACGCGACTCTCACCGGCGATGCCGGTCGCGATGTCGTCGAAACGCACGCGATAGAAGATGTCCTGCCCGGACGGCAGATCGTTCAGCAACAGCTTCGAGGTGAAGTCGGCATTTGGCGTCGCATCACCCGACGCTGATGCAATGATGGTCTTGAAGCTTTCGACGGTCGAGCATTCCACCTGCATCCGCGCCGGCCGGTCGGCGCGCACCCAGATCACGGCGGAGCCGTCCGAGACATCGCCGGACTGGATACCACCAGCGATCCGCGGGCGGTCTGCGGCGCGGCTGATAGAGGGCTTTGCGAGCGTGCCTAGTCCGGCGATGGCGAGAGAGGACATGGAGCGGACCAGGAACTGCCGCCGGGTCCATGCGCGCGAAGCGCGGAGCGTAGCCATTCAGGAAACTTTCGTCGAATCGCGACGAAAGGTGCCTGCGCTCCTTGACTCCTACCCTTACGGTTTCTTGACTCCGCGCCTACGGTTTTACGACGCGGGGATGACGCGCTCAGGTCGGGCTACCGCTTCCAGCTACAGATGCCGCCTGTGCGGCACGGCCAGGTCTGGATGCGGGTGTCCATCGCCTGCGCGTCCAGCGGATTGCCGCGGCGATGGGCGAGCTTCGCGCGGGCCGCGCCGCGCGGCTGCGTACTCTTGGCATGCGCGACCTTGGGCTCCGACACATGCACGCGTTCGGCGGCAACCTTCTTCGGCACGTCCATCGGTTCGATACGCGCCTGCGCGTCGTTGCCGCCGCGGGCTTCGAACGCGATCGGCGCAAATCGCGTCTCGGGCCCGAGCCGCTTCGGTGACAGCACCGCCTTGGACAGATCAAGACCAAAATATTCGTTGGGCTTGTAGTCGTCAGCACGCGCGAAGCCGCCCCATGCGAGCACGAGGGCAACGGCAACAACAAAAGGAACGCTCTTCAGGACCACGGACGCCTCCTGAAATTGTTTATTAAAGAGGTAATTTGCCCTTATTTAGGAGGCGTCGCGCGCATTTCCAGCCGTCAATTGCCGCCGTGGTTAAGAAGTTTGGCGGTGTCAGGCGACCTTTCGCGCCGCACCCGTCCCGTCCAGGAACCCCATCAGGCGGCTGCGGATGATCTGTTCCGCCTCGCTCATGATGCGATCGACGAGTTCCTTGCAGGAGGGGATGTCGTGGATCAGGCCGGCGACCATGCCGCAGCTCCAGGCGCCGGCATCCATCTGCCCTTCCAACATGACCTTTGGATAGATGCCCGCGACCTGGTCGTGGATGTCGTCGATCGTGAGCTTGGCGCCCTTGTCGCGCTCGATCTCGAGCAGTTGATCGACATTGGCGTTCTTCAGCACGCGCTCGGTGTTGCGCAAGCTCCGCATGATCAGGCGGGTGTCGAGCTCGGTTGCCGCGACCAGCGCGTTCTTCACGTTCTGATGCACCGGCGCTTCCTTCGTCGCAATGAAGCGCGTGCCCATGTTCATGCCGGCCGCGCCAAGCGACAGCGCCGCGACGAGACTGCGCCCGTCGGCCATGCCGCCGGAGGCGACGAACGGGATCTTCAGTTCCTCCGCCGCGCGCGGCAACAGGATCATATTGGGAATATCGTCCTCGCCGGGATGACCGCTGCACTCAAAACCGTCGACGCTGACGGCGTCGCAGCCGATCCGCTCGGCCTTCAGCGAGTGGCGCACCGAGGTGCATTTGTGGATCACCTTGATGCCGGCCGCCTTCAGCGCCGGCAGATAGGCTTCCGGGCTGCGGCCCGCGGTCTCCACGGATTTGACGCCACCCTCGACGATCGAGGCGATGTATTCCGGATAAGGCGGCGCCGCGAAAGTCGGCAGAAACGTGAGGTTCACGCCGAATGGCTTGTCGGTCATATCGCGGCAGCGCGCGATCTCTTTCGCAAGCAGCTCCGGCGTCTTCTGAGTGAGGCCGGTGATGATGCCGAGTCCGCCGGCATTGGAGACGGCGGCGGCGAGCTCGGCAAAGCCGACGAAATGCATGCCGCCCTGGATGATGGGGTAATCGATGCCGAACAGTTCGGTGATCGCGGTCTTCACTAAAGTTACCTCCCGGAGTTTGCTTGGTGTTGGGACCAGTCTAGCCGGACTTTTGCGCCGCGGTCACCACTTCTCTCCGAACGGGCGGATCTCCATCTCCTGGCGGAAGCCAGGACGACGTTGGCGGCCTCAATGCCCCCGCGCCGGCGCGCCCAGGTCGATCTTGCGCAGCACCGCGGCGGTGGGAATCATCAGCACGGCGACAATTGCGAGCGTCCAGAACACGTCGATATAGGCGAGGAAGTCGACCTGCTGCTGCAAGGTGCGGCCGACCCAGGCGACCGCCTGCGATGCTGCATCGCTCGCGTTCGAGCCCTGGGCCTGGAAAAATCGCGTCATGGTGTCGATGGTCTGCTGGTAGCCGAGGTCGGACGGCGCGGCATGCTCGATCAGCCGGCTCTGATGGAATTGCTGGCGCTGCGCGCCAAAATCGTCTGCGCCAGCGCCACGCCCATCGAGCCGCCGATGTTGCGGGCGATATTGATCAGCGCAAAGGCCTGGTTGGTCTTGTCCGGCGGCAAGCCGTCATAGGACGCCGTCGTCACCGGCAGGAACAGGAAGGGGAGGCCAATCGCAAGGAAGATGCGCGACAGCGCCGCATAGCCGTAGGTGATGTCGCCATTTAGCCCCGTGAGATGCCACATCGAGAACGCGACGACCGTAGCGCCGAACATGATGAGATATTTCGGCTGCACCGTGCCGATGAGGCAGCCAACCACCGGCATCAGCACCAGTGTCGCAATGCCGCCGGGAGACAGAGCGAGGCCCGCCAGCATGGCCGTGTAGTTCAGCTCGGTCTGAAGCAATTGCGGCAGGAGCTGAGTGGTCGAGATCAAAACCGCGCCGGTGCCGAGCATGACCAGGAAGCAGGCGCCGAACTGCCGCCGGCCGAGCAGCCGGATGTCGACGATCGGATCGTCGCGGGTCAGCTCCCACGGAATCAGTGCAAGCAGTGACGCGGCCGCGAGCACCGCAAAGGTCACGATCATGCTGGATCCGAACCAGTCGTTGCGCTGGCCCTCATCGAGAACGAATTCGAGCGAGCCGAGCCCGATCGCGACAAGCAGGAAGCCGACGCAGCAGGCTAAAGGCAGTGCCGGAGCCCGGCTGCACGGAATCGACATGCCCGGTCAGCTTGTGTCCGGGATAGGCATCGATGCGGATCTCGACCGGTTGGCCCGGCCGCATCTCGTTGAGCTGGGTTTCCTTGTAGTTGGCGACGATCCAGACCTCATCGGGCACGAACATCATCAAGCTCTGCCCCGCCGTGACGAAGGTCCCCTTGGCGCCGCTCAGCTTGAAGACGCGGCCGGACTGCGCCGCGACCACGCTGGTGTATTGCAAATTCAACTTCGCCTGATCGAGCTGCGCCTGCGACTGCTCGAGCTGCGCCTTGGCACTTTCGAGCTGGGCTTGCAGCGTCTTGATGCCGACTTGGGCCGCCGTCACCGCTGTCTTGGCGCGCTCAGTGTTGGCCTGCTGCGCCTGGAGATCGGACCGGGTCTGCTGCTGACGCTGCACGGTGCCGGCACCCTTCTCCACGAGGTCCTGGGCGCGCGCAAACTCCTCCTGCGAGAACTGAAGCTGCGCCTGCGCCTGTTCGAGCTGTGCCTGGGCCTGCTTGATCTGCTCCTGCTGCGAATCGATCTGCGCCTCGACGTTTGCGATGTTGGCCTTGGAGACCGCGACCTGCGCGGTGGCCTGATCGACGGCGATCCGATAGTCGCGCTCGTCGATCTTCGCGAGCAGATCGCCCGCATTGACATGCTGGTTGTCCGTGACCGGGATATCGATGACGTAGCCGCCGACTTTCGAGGCCACGGAAAAGCTGCGCGCGGCAACGAAGGCGTCGTCAGTCGACTCGTAGTGGCGAACCTGAAGCCAATAGAGAAGCCAATAGATGAGACCACCGACGCATGCGGCCAGTAGAACAATGGCACCGACTGCAGCAAGCAGCCAGTGCTCGCGAAGCCGGTCGCGCAGCGATGGCGCATTCCTCGGCTCTCGCGGTTGGTCGACAATCTCGCGGGCTTTGTCGGGCGCGCTTTTTGGAGCTTCGTTCGTCCTCTGCGGCAGCGGCTGCTCCGCGGACGCCCCGCGCTCCCGGGTTCGAGCATCCACGGTGAACACCTCAGTCAGGATCAACCTGGCGGCAAACGGGCTGGGCCACGCTCGCGGACCGGTGGCCTTAACCGCAGCGCCGGAGCATAGTTCCGGTCTTTGCAAGCACGACTGGCATTCGTGATTGTCCTGCTCAAAAAACGGCGCGCACCAGCATGCCGCGCTCTTCTCAACAGGCCCGGCTGTCGGCACGAACCATCAATGCGTCTTCGTCTCGTGCCACTTCTCGAGATCGGGCTTCTTCACCTCGCCCGACCTCTGTTCCTTCTCCGGCTTGGCCTTCCAAGGCTTGTCGGTCTGGGAATGCGATCCCCAGTCGTTCCGATCGCGGGGATCATCGGTTGGCCGTTCCTTGCTCATGGGACCTCCTTCGGCGAGCGCGAACGCCTATACAAACGGAACGCCGTAGTAGGCGTTGATGCCGCGTACTGTGGCGTCGTCACCCCAGTTCCACTCGTTCTGCTCGGCATATTTCGGCGCGCCGCTCAGCTCCTTGGTCGTGATCCCCGTGACGTAGCCGCCGAGCTCGGTGTCGTATTTCAGCGACTGCCAGGGCAAGGGATAGTGGTCGTTGCCGAGACCCAGAAACCCGCCGAAGCCGAGCACCGCATAGGATACCTTGCCGCTGACCTTATCGATCATCACGCGCTCGATCGAACCGATCCTGTTGCGATCGGCGCCATAGACCGATGTTCCCTCGACCTTGTCGCTGCCGATCAACCGGCCCATCTCGTTTTGGTCCAGCTCGCCTTGATTCAACATCTCAATTCTCCGCTCAGCCTGTGTGCAAACCAACCGGATAGGCAAGCGATCGTTCCGGCGCGTGTTCCGCAGCACCGTCAGGAACATCGCCGCAAACGAGTGGTTCTCTGAGTTTTAAGTCCCCAGGAAACCGGGAGCCGCCCGCGATGCCGCAGACCGTCTCCGACTTCATCGTTCAGCGCCTGCATCAATGGGGCGTGCGCCACCTGTTCGGCTATCCCGGAGACGGCATCAACGGCGTGTTCGGCGCACTGAACCGTGCCGATGGCAAAATCGGGTTCGTCCAGGCCCGGCACGAGGAGATGGCGGCGTTCATGGCCACCGCCTATGCGAAGTTCTCGGGAGAACTCGGCGTCTGCATCGCAACTTCCGGCCCCGGTGCCTCCCATCTCATCACCGGCCTCTACGACGCGCTGCTGGATCATCAGCCGGTGCTCGCGATCGTCGGCCAGCAGGCGCGGAGCGCGCTGGGCGGGCACTATCAGCAGGAACTCGACCTCGTCTCGATGTTCAAGGACGTGGCAGGTACCTACGTCGTACAAGCCTCCTCGCCTGCGCAAGTACGGCATTTGATTGATCGATCGGTGCGGATCGCGCTGGCCCGGCGGACCCCAACCGTAATCATTCTGCCCAACGACCTCCAGGAGGAGCCTTACGAGGATCCGCCGCGCGCGCACGGCACGTTGCGTTCCGGTATCGGTTACAGCGCACCAACAATCGTGCCGCGGGAGGCCGACCTCGATCGCGCCGCCGAGGTGCTCAACGCCGGCAAGAAGGTCGCGATGCTCATCGGCGCCGGCGCGCTTCATGCCCCCGAGGAGGTGATCGCCGTTGCCGACCGGCTGTCCGCCGGCTGCGCCAAGGCGCTACTCGGCAAGGCCGCGCTGCCCGACGATCTGCCTTGGGTGACCGGCTCGATCGGCTTGCTCGGCACCGAGCCCAGCTACAAAATGATGATGGAGTGCGATACGCTGCTGATGGTCGGCTCCGGGTTTCCATACTCCGAGTTCCTGCCCAAGGAAGGCAGCGCGCGCGGCGTCCAGATCGACATCGACGCCGGCATGATGTCGATCCGCTTTCCCATGGAGGTGGGTCTCGTCGGCGATGCGGCCGAGACGCTCCGGGCGCTGCTGCCGCGGCTTGCGCCCAAGACCGACGGATCATGGCGCAAGGACATCGAGGACAGCGTCGCGACGTGGTGGAAGACGCTCGACAGCCGCGCACATCAGTCGGCCTCCCCCGTCAATCCGCAGCTCGTGGCTTGGGAATTGTCCCCGCGCCTACCCGACCGCGCCATCATCACCAGCGATTCCGGCTCCTGCGCCAACTGGTTCGCGCGCGACTTGAAGATGCGCCGCGGCATGACGGCCTCGCTCTCCGGCGGCCTCGCCTCGATGGGCGCGGCAGTCCCTTATGCGCTCGCCGCCAAATACGCCCGTCCGGACCGGCCGGTGATCGCGCTGGTCGGCGACGGCGCCATGCAGATGAACAACATGGCCGAGCTGATCACCGTCGCAAGATATTGGCGCGACTGGCGGGACCGGCGCTTCATCGTCTGCGTCTTCAACAATGAGGATCTCAACCAAGTGACCTGGGAGCAACGCATCATCAACGGCGATCCCAAGTTCGAGGCCTCGCAGCGCATTCCAAACGTGTCCTATTCGCGCTTTGCCGAGTTGATCGGCCTGCGCGGCATCTATGTCGATAGCCCGCAACTGCTGGGCTCGGCCTGGGAGCAGGCGCTGGCGAGCGAGATGCCCGTGGTGCTGGAGGTAAAGACCGACCCCGAAGTGCCGCCGCTGCCGCCGCATATCACGTTGCAACAGGCGAAGAACTTTTCGTTGGCGCTGATGAAGGGCGATCCAAACGAAAGCAGCGTGATCAAGGGCGCGGCGCGGCAGGTGCTCGAGTCTATCCTGCCAGGAAACGAATGAGGTGAGTCATGAGCGATTTCCGCGATATCCAGCACGGCGTCAACGATCCCGTCGACGGCGTCGACGTCAAGCGGCAGTTCAACGACAACCGGACTCAGCATGAGCGGGCGCAACGCTATGCCGACGTGCGCGCGGAGGCCTCGGCCTCGCCTGCTGAGCCGTTCCTGCCGGAGAGGCTCCGGCGCAAGCCGACCGATCCCATCAATCCACGCACCGGCAGGAATCCCACGGACTAGCGGTTTGGAACATCGGCCCCTGCTGCGGGTTGGTCGCGCAAACGCCGCGCGGCATTGTCGGCTGCACCGTCACCTCGGAGGGTCCGGATCATGAAACGAACCATCATCGCCTTTGCTTGCGTGCTTCTCGCAGGCCCCGCGCTCGCCCAATCGCTCGGCGAGAAGACCGGCGTCAATTCGGCGCTCGGCGTCGCGCCGGCCACCGCCGATTTCGTTAAGGAAGTCGCCATCAGCGACATGTTCGAGATCGAATCGAGCAAGCTCGCCGAGCAGAAGGGCAACGCGCAGGAAAAATCCTTGCGCAGCAGATGGTGACCGATCACACCAAGACCAGCAGCGAACTGAAAGGCCTGGTCGGCAACGGCAAGATTCAAGCGACCGTGCCGACGACGCTCGACAGTTCGCACCAGAGCAAACTCGAGAAGCTCAAGAGCGCGACCGGCAAGGACTTCAGCTCGGACTACAACTCCTACCAGGTCAGCGCTCATGAAGATGCAGTCTCGTTGTTCGAGCGCTATGCCAAGGGCGGCGACAATGCCGAGCTGAAGAACTGGGCCGGCAAGACGCTGCCGGCGCTGAAGCACCACCTCGGCATGGCCAAGGAACTCGGCAAGGCGCCGAGTGTCGGGCAATCCAAGTAAGTATCTTCTGAGGACGCCGGCCCTGCCGGCGTCCTTTGTCGTCTAGGCAACGATGACCTTGCTCCGCGTTTTGAAACGCAAAGTCGCGGAAACCATCATGGCGCATCAAACCAAAACTTCGATATCCCGCCGGCACGTCGCCACGCGGCGAGCGCAACGCTTGCCGTGGCTTCGCTGGCCTCTTCAACAGCGAAAGGAAACGCATCCATGGCAGAGCAGAGCCTGGTCGATCCGATTAGCCGCTATCCGAAGCCCCCGTTCAAGAAGCAGTCGCAGCCCTGGCCGGGCCTTGCCGGCAGGATGGGGCCACGGCCGGACCACGGCGAAACCAGCTACAAGGGCTCCGGCCGTCTGGCCGGCCGCAAGGCGCTGATCACCGGCGGCGATTCCGGCATGGGGCGTGCGGCCGCCATTGCATACGCGCGCGAAGGCGCCGACGTCGCCATCAATTACCTGCCGGCCGAAGAGCCTGACGCACAAGAGGTGATCGCGCTGATCAAGAAGGAGGGCCGCACGGGTCTCGCGATCCCAGGCGATCTCCGCGACGAGGCGTTCTGCAAGAAGCTGGTCGAGCAGGCCGTGCAGGGCCTCGGCGGCCTCGACATCCTCGTCAACAACGCGGCGCGACAGCAAGCGCGGGCCTCCATTCTCGACGTATCGTCCGAAGATTTCGACGCGACCATGAAGACGAACATCTATGCACCGTTCTGGACCATCAGGGCGGCGCTGCCGCATCTGAAGCCGGGCTCCTGCATCATCGGCACGACCTCCGAACAGGCTTACGATCCCTCGCCGGATCTCTACGATTATGCGCAGACCAAGGCCGCAACGATGAATTATGTGAAGTCGCTGGCGAAGCAACTCGCCTCGAAGGGTATCCGCGTCAACGGCGTCGCGCCGGGACCGATCTGGACTCCGCTCCAGGTGTCTGGCGGGGCGACGATGGAGAAGCTCGAGAAGTTCGGCGGTATGACCCCGCTCGGCCGTCCCGGCCAGCCCGTAGAACTCGCATCGATCTACGTCCAACTTGCTGCGTCCGACGCGAGCTATGCGACGGGCCAGGTGTACGGCGCCGCCGGTGGATCGGGGCAGCCGTAGTCGGGGTAAGGCTGGAGGAGAGGGGCAGCGCGCCGCGAGGAACGTTCACTGTCACTGAAGCTTTACAAAGCATCATGAACGACATCTCACCCGCAGACCGATGGCCCTCGTAGCAGTCAAACCCACCCGGATCGACACGGCGATCGCGAACGAGATCGCTGCCCGCACCAACTCAGGTATCGAGCACACCGCGCAGACCCTGACCTGGGCCGCCGACGAGCACGTGCTGCTGGCGCTGGCTGCGGCCGGGTGGCTCTATGCCCACCTTGTGCAGCCGCGGCAGCGCGCCATCGCCAACCACGCTCTAATTGTTTCGCTGGCGACTGCCTTGCTGCCACATGCCCTGAAATCCGTGTTCGATCAAACCAGGCCGGACCGATTGACGGTGCGGGGACATCGAAATGGCGTGCCTGTCTCCGGACAAGCGCGCGACGCCTTCCCCTCCGGTCACGCCGTTCATATGGGCGCACTTGCCTCGGCGGCGGGCCTGTTGCCGCCAACGCCGCGTCGCCTGGTACGCTCGGTTGCTGTCGCGCTTTCGCTAACGCGAATTACGCTACTCGCGCATTGGGCGAGCGACGTGGCCGCAGGCTTCGCGCTCGGCGCAGCCGTCGAGAGGCTCTTGCGGCCATTGACGCTGGCAAAATCACGCCGCAAGCAAGACAATTGGCGGATACGGCCATGACTGAATATGTCGTGCGCTTCATCGCCGGCGGCGTGATCGTCTCCGCATTCGCGATCCTCGGCGACATGCTCAGGCCCAAGAGCTTTGCAGGCCTCCTGGGCGCAGCCCCTTCGGTCGCGCTGGCAACGCTTGGCATCGCCGTCGTCCAGCACGGACCTCATTATGCCGCAGCCGAAAGCTGGACCATGATCTATGGCGCCATCGCCCTCGGCTGCTACAGCGTCGTCGTTTGTCATCTGTTGATCAGATACCGTCTGACCGCGTTGCCGGCCACCATCCTCGCTTTGGCCGTGTGGCTTGCCGTCGCCTTCGGACTCCTTGCTGGCTTTGGAGGCGCGGCCTGATGCCGATCGAGCTGTCACTCTCCGCGCTGAAGCAGACTCACTGGTACGAGTATGGCGTGCGCTTCATGCTGGGCGGCCTGGCGACCGTGCTCGCGGGGATCCTGGGTGCGCGCTTCGGTGTGTCTGTCGGAGGGCTGTTCCTCGCGCTCCCCGCAATCTTCTGCGCCAGCGCCACGCTGGTCGAAAGCCATCAGCGCCGCACCAAGGAGAAGGCCGGCCTCAGCGGTCGACGACGCGGGCGAGAGGCCGCCGCACTCGACGCGGCCGGCGCGGCCTGGGGAAGTATCGGTCTTGTGGCATTCGCCACCGTCTTCCATCTCACCGTCGCGGCAAGTGTCGCTGGCGCTTTCGCTGCCGCCCTGACGGCATGGGTTGTCGTCGCGGTGTCGGCGTGGTGGCTCCGACGGAAGCTCCGCATCGTGTCCCATCACGCGCGACGATCCGGGCACTGGCCACCATCAGCGAAGAACCCCCGCCTCTTCCGGTAACGACAGGAATTCGTGCATCTCGGCCGCGGCGCGAAGCTGTTCGAGCCGCGCAGCAACGACCTCACGCTGCTTGCCGAGGGGCAGGTTCGCCAGTTCGCGCTCAAGGCGACGCTTCTCTGCCTCGATGCGCTCCATGAATGTGTGTGGCTCAGATCGCTTACGCATTTCGCGTCCCCGACGATTGGCGCTTTGGGGGTTGGAGGCCGGGGCTGTTGGCCCAGCGATCCAGTTGGTCGATGACCTTCTGATGGCTCGGACGCACCGGCTTGGGTGCCTTGGGTTCTTCGGAAAGCTTGCGAGGTAACCTGACTTCTCTTTTTTCCGTCATGACATCTCTCCACATGAACTCGAAAATGCACCTCCTTTGATATGCTTACAATAACCTAAGATACTGATTTTACTTCATTTTTTTACTAATTTGGCACCTTTTGCGCAAACTGTGGAACTCCAGTTGGATTGGTTCGTTGAGTAGGCCACTCAATTCGCTCAAAATGGGTGATTGATGATGAAGGATCCTCGCATCGAGCGGCTTCAGGTCATGCTCTCGCCGGAAGAACTGGCCGCAGTGGACGATTTCCGGTTCAAGCACCGCATGCCGACGCGCGCGGCCGCGGTCCGGGAGCTTCTCCAGCTCGGTCTCGCCGCTGCGGGCAGCGACGCATTGGCCGGCCTCAAGTCGAGCGATTTCGGGGTGTTTGGCCGTGGCTCCGACGGGCACGCGCCGATAAAGCCTGAAGGCGAGGCTGAAGACTGATCCGAATTTGTCCCAAGCAAACGGCCCCGGCACGGGAGTGCCGAGGCCGTCTTGGAGATGCTTCCGGCGCACCGGGGGCATGACAGCCGGAAGCAATCTTTCGACTCTTCGTCCGCGGATTCGTTCCTCGTAAGAACTAGCCGCTCGGCGCGTCGCCGGAATCATCCGGCGTCATGCCGGAGCCCGGCGTCTTGCTGTTGTCGTTCAGCTTGGGATCGCGCGTCGCCTCACGAGAGGGCGAGCCCTTGGGATCTGACTTGTGCACGGTCTGCGCACGCTGCTTGTCGCGCGGCTGCAGCTCGGCCCGCTTGTCCCTGACGATGCCGTGGTCGGAATGGGCCATGATGTGCTCTCGCTCATGTTGATTGCATCAAGGCGCTTACGCGCCGAAGCGCCGAAGGTTCCGGCGAGAGCGACCGCAGCGTTAGCTATGCGCCGCGTGCACCGCAGCCGACGCATTTTCCTGATGCACCTGCCGGACCGTCGTCACCGTCGCGAACGCAACCGAGACGCCGAAGGCAAGGATGAGCGAGAGAAGAGCCAGACGTGGAGCCATTGTAAAACCCTCCTTCTGAATCGAAAATCGACGCGATCCACTGTCCCGAATGATCCTGGATTGGTCGCCATCATTCCGTGAGCGGTCTCACACGCGGATTCACGAAAACGAGAGGGGTCAGGCATCCTGCTTTTGGCGGCCGCGGACCGCGATCGGCGGGATTTCGCCATCGAGCCAATCCTGTTCGTTCGCGAGTGCCATCCAAGCCTCCGCCATGCGCGAATAGCGCTTGTAGCTGGGTTGCCCTTCCGCGCGCTCGGCGAGTTGCAGGCAGTTCTCGGCATTGTCCCTGAAAATGTCAGATTGCTTCATGGACAAGACGTGGGCACGGAACCCCCGCATCGCAACCGCGCTTACCGGATCTTAATCTTCGCGGAACTTCGCACGCCATCGGTCATTGGATCGTCATGAGAATTCTTGTCGCGATAGTCCTGGCATTCGCCGGCACGGCAGCGTTTGCCGACAGCGTTGGCGAGCGAAGCCGCGGCGAGCGCGCGCCGACCGCGACCGACGTCATCAGCGGCCTCTACGCTTTCAGCCGCTTTCAGCAGGGTCTGCTGGAGAGCACCGACCTGAAGGGCAATGCGGAGGTCCAGAATCTCGCCGCCTTGCGTGCCGAAGAGGCAGCCAAGCGCGATAAGGCGCTGAAGGAGATTCAGCAGGCGATCGGCGCCGAACCACGCGTCGGCAAGACCAGCGCCAGCCTTGCCGAGCCCGTAGCCTCAGATGGACCAACTTACGTCAGAAGCTTCTATGCTGCGCAGATCCCGGAATATGAGTCTGCCATCAGCCTGATCGAGCGCTACCTACACACGCCCGACAATCCCGCGCTCGGCGCCTTTGCACGCGAGCAATTGCCGGTGCTGCGTTCGCAGTTGAAGAACGTGGAACGCACCATGGCGGACAAGTAGCCGCGCTCATTTGCCTTCCGGATGATGCTGCTGCTGGCTCTCCGGCCGCACCGTGCGATCGCTGTCAGGCATCTTGTCACGTCCCTGATCGCCATTGTCGTCCTTGCCGCCGGAGGTGGAGGTGCCGCTGCCGCTGCGGCTCGGCCTGGTCGCCGCGCCGGTGGTCGGCTGCTCCGCCTGAGGGGCCGCGGAGCTTGCTGCGGGATCGCCGGTGATGGCGCCTCGCCCGCTCGGCTCGCCACCCTGCTGCGCATGGACTGCTCCAGCGATGAACAGTGTGACCACGATGGTGGCAAATCCGGCCTTCATGGGCCATCCCCTGTCGTTTGCGGGCTAACGGCAGGCGGAATGATCCGTTCCTGAAGGGACATGACCGAGGCGCGAGACGGAAGAAATGCCGCCCGAAATTCCTGTAACTGAGCGGAACCAACTTCCCTCAACGTCGTTGTTTCCATCGGGCTGAGCAAGGCAGGTTCCATTTTCTCTCGCCGCAAGGTTGGCGCTTGATTTGGGATTCGGCTTGACGCTCTATTTCGACTGCCGCGTCATGCCCTTGGATTCGGGCGACGCCTGGGGGGAATCATATGAGCGACCTCGATCCCGGAACTGCATCACGCTCCGGTCGTCGCGTCCCAAAGCCCAGAATCAACGGTACGTCGGACCCGGATTCCCGGCCGGAATTGCTGCTCGCGTTGCAGGCGATGCGCAGCGGCGACTTCTCCGTGCGCATGAGCGGCGATTATCTCGGCATCGACGGCAAGATCGCCGACACTTTCAACGAAATCATCGCCGCCAATCAGCGCATGGCGCAGCAACTCGAGCTGGTCGGCCAGGTCGTGGGGCGCGAAGGCAAGACGCGGCAGCGCGTGAAGTTCGGGCTGGCCTCGGGCTCCTGGGCCGACATGGAAGGCTCGGTCAACACGCTGATCGACGATCTGTTGTGGCCGACCCGCGAGGTGACGCGCGCGGTCGCAGCCGTTGCGCAAGGCAACCTGCTCCAGACCGTCAAGCTCGACGTCGACGGCCGTCCCCTTCGCGGCGAATTTTTGCAATCGGCGACCATCGTCAACACCATGATCAAGCAGCTCGGCGTGTTCACCTCCGAGGTGACGCGCGTCGCGCGCGAGGTCGGCACCGAAGGCAAGCTCGGCGGCCAGGCCCAGGTGCCGGAAGTGACCGGCGTCTGGAAGGACCTGACCGAGAGCGTCAACTCGATGGCGAACAACCTGACCAACCAGGTTCGCAACATCGCCGAGGTGACGATCGCGGTCGCCAACGGCGACCTGTCCAAGAAGATCACCGTCGACGTCCGCGGCGAGATCCTCCAGCTCAAGGAAGCCATCAACACGATGGTGGACCAGCTCCGGTCCTTTGCCTCCGAAGTGACGCGCGTCGCCCGCGAGGTCGGCACCGACGGCAAGCTCGGCGGCCAGGCGATCGTGCCCGGCGTCGCCGGCACCTGGAAGGACCTCACCGACTCCGTTAACGCGATGTGCGGCAACCTCACCGCGCAGGTGCGCAACATCGCCAACGTCACTACCGCCGTGGCGCGCGGCGACTTGTCCCGCAAGATCACCGTGGACGTGCGCGGCGAAATCCTCGAGCTGAAGGACACCATCAACACCATGGTGGACCAGCTCAACTCGTTCGCCTCCGAGGTGACCCGCGTGGCGCGCGAGGTCGGCACCGAAGGCAAGCTCGGCGGCCAGGCCCAGGTGCCCGGTGTGGCCGGCACCTGGAAGGATCTCACCGACAACGTCAACTTCATGGCGTCGAACCTGACCGCGCAGGTCCGCAACATCGCCGACGTCGCGACCGCCATCGCCGGTGGCGATCTCTCGAAGAAAATCACGGTGAACGTATCGGGTGAAATCCTTCAGCTGAAGGAAACGCTCAACACCATGGTCGACCAGCTCAATGCCTTTGCCGGCGAAGTGACGCGCGTCGCGCGCGAGGTCGGCACCGAGGGGCGGCTCGGCGGACAGGCCAACGTGCTCGGCGTCGCCGGCACCTGGAAGGACCTGACCGAGAGCGTCAACTCGATGGCGTCGAACCTGACCGCGCAGGTCCGCAACATCGCCGAGGTGACGACGGCTGTCGCAGGCGGCGACCTCTCCAAGAAGATCACCGTAGACGTGCGCGGCGAGATTCTGGAGCTGAAGGATACCATCAACACCATGGTCGACCAGCTCAATGCCTTTGCCGGCGAAGTGACGCGCGTCGCGCGCGAGGTCGGCACCGAAGGCAAGCTCGGCGGCCAGGCCCAGGTGCGTGGCGTCGCCGGTACCTGGAAGGACTTGACCGACTCGGTCAACTCGATGGCCTCCAACCTGACCGGCCAGGTCCGCAACATCGCCGAGGTCGCCACCGCCGTCGCGAAAGGCGACCTGTCGAAGAAGATCACGGTGAACGTGTCGGGCGAAATTCTTCAGCTGAAGGAAACGCTCAACACCATGGTCGACCAGCTCAACGCCTTCGCCGGCGAAGTGACGCGCGTGGCGCGCGAGGTCGGCACCGAAGGCAAGCTCGGTGGTCAGGCCGAAGTGCCCGGCGTCGCCGGCACCTGGAAGGACCTCACCGACAGCGTCAACTCGATGGCGGGCAACCTCACCGCCCAGGTCCGCAACATCGCCGAGGTCGCAACCGCGATCGCCGGCGGCGACTTGTCGCGGAAAATTACCGTCGACGTGCGCGGCGAAATCCTTCAGCTCAAGGACACCCTGAACACGATGGTCGACCAGCTCAACCGCTTCGCGGGCGAGGTGACGCGCGTGGCGCGCGAGGTCGGCACCGAAGGCCGCTTGGGCGGCCAGGCCAACGTGCCCGGCGTCGCCGGCACCTGGAAGGACCTCACCGACAGCGTCAACTCGATGGCGGGCAACCTCACCGCCCAGGTTCGCAACATCGCCGAAGTGACCACCGCCGTGGCGCGCGGCGACCTATCGCGCAAGATCACCGTCGACGTGCGCGGCGAAATCCTCGAGCTGAAGAACACCATCAACACCATGGTGGACCAGCTCAACGGTTTTGCCGGCGAAGTGACGCGGGTGGCGCGAGAGGTCGGCACCGAAGGCAAGCTCGGCGGCCAGGCCGAAGTGCCCGGCGTCGCCGGCACCTGGAAGGACCTCACCGACAACGTCAACTTCATGGCCTCGAACCTGACGGCCCAGGTCCGCAACATCGCCGAGGTCGCGACCGCGATCGCCGGCGGCGACCTGTCGAAGAAGATCACGGTGGACGTGCGCGGCGAAATCCTTCTGCTGAAGGACACGCTGAACACCATGGTCGAGCAGCTGCGCTCATTCGCCGCCGAAGTGACGCGCGTCGCGCGCGAGGTCGGCACCGAAGGACGGCTCGGCGGTCAGGCCGTGGTGCCCGGCGTCGGCGGCACCTGGAAGGACCTCACCGACAACGTCAACCTGCTGGCTGCGAACCTCACCACGCAGGTGCGCAACATCGCCGAAGTCACCACCGCCGTGGCGCGCGGCGACCTCTCCCGCAAGATCACCGTCGACGTGAAGGGCGAAATCCTCGAGCTCAAAAACACCATCAATACGATGGTGGACCAGCTCAACGCCTTCGCCGGTGAGGTGACCCGCGTCGCGCGCGAAGTCGGCACCGAGGGCAAGCTCGGCGGCCAGGCGCAGGTCCCGGGCGTCGCCGGCACCTGGAAGGACCTTACCGACACCGTGAACTTCATGGCGGCGAACCTGACGGAGCAGGTGCGCGGCATCGTCAAGGTGGTTACCGCGGTTGCCAACGGCGATCTGAAGCAGAACCTCACGGTCAAATCGAAGGGCGAGGTCGCAGCGCTCGCCGACACCATCAACAACATGACCGAAACGCTCGCGACATTCGCCGATCAGGTGACGTCGGTGGCACGCGAGGTCGGTGTCGAGGGCCGGCTCGGCGGCCAGGCCAACGTGCCCGGCGCGGCCGGCACCTGGAAGGACCTCACCGGCAACGTCAACCTGCTGGCCGCCAACCTCACCTCGCAGGTTCGCGCGATCGCGGAGGTGGCGACCGCGGTGACCAAGGGCGACCTGACGCGATCGATCCAGGTCGACGCCCGCGGGGAGGTCTCGGAGCTGAAAGACAACATCAATACGATGATCACCAACCTCCGTCTCACGACGGACGTGAACACCGAGCAGGACTGGCTGAAGACCAACCTCGCCAAATTCACAAACATGCTTCAGGGCCAGCGCGACCTCACCACCGTCGGCCGGCTGCTGCTCACCGAATTGTCGCCGCTGGTGAACGCGCATACCGGCGTGATCTATCAGGTCGAGAGCGAGGACAGTCCGCGGCTCCTGCTGCTCGCCTCCTATGCCGGCGACGGCGTCTACCCCTATCAACGCGTGCTTCCGTTCGGCGACGGCCTGATCGGCCAATGCGCGCTCGACAGGCGCCCGCGCGTGGTCGCGGACATTCCTGCCGACGTGGTGCCGATCAATTCGGCGCTGCTCCGCGTCGCGCCGAAAAACCTAGTGGTGCTGCCGGTGCTGTTCGAAGGCCAGGTCAAGGCCGTGATCGAGCTGGCATCGCTCACCTCGTTCACGACCTCGCAGATGACCTTCCTCGAGCAGCTCACCGATTCCATCGGCATCGTGCTCAACTCGATCGAGGCGACGATGCAGACCGAAGGCCTGCTCAAGCAGTCGCAGCAGCTCGCCGGCGAGCTCCAGACCCAGCAGCGCGAGCTCCAGCAGACCAACGACCAGCTCGAGCAGAAGGCGCAGCAGCTCGCGGAGCGCAACGTCGAGGTCGAGCGCAAGAACCAGGAGATCGAGCAGGCCCGCCGCGCGCTGGAGGAAAAGGCGACCGAGCTTGCGCTGACCTCGAAGTACAAGTCCGAATTCCTGGCCAATATGAGCCACGAGCTGCGCACGCCGCTGAACTCCATCCTGATCCTCGGCCAGCAACTCACCGACAATCCTGACGGCAACCTCACGGGCAAGCAGGTCGAATTTGCCCGCACCATCCACGGCGCCGGCACCGACCTCCTCAACCTCATCAGCGACATTCTCGATCTCTCCAAGATCGAGTCCGGCACCGTGACGGTCGACGCCGAGGAGATCCTGACCGCGAACCTGCTCGATACCGTCGGGCGGCCGTTCCGGCACGAGGCCGAGAATCGCAACCTGTCGTTCAAGATCGACGTCGATCCGAACCTCGCGCGCAGCCTCGTCACCGACTCCAAGCGCCTGCAGCAGGTCTTGAAGAACCTGCTCTCCAACGCCTTCAAGTTCACCGCCGAAGGCGAGGTACGGTTGAAGGTCGCCGGTGCACTCGGCGGCTGGAGTACGGATCACGCGGTGCTGAATTCCGCACCGGCCGTGATCGCCTTCGAGGTGACCGACAGCGGGATCGGAATTCCGCTGGAGAAACAGAAGCTGATCTTCGAGGCGTTTCAGCAGGCGGATGCCGGCACCAGCCGCAAATACGGCGGCACCGGCCTTGGCCTTGCCATCAGCCGCGAGCTCGCGAGCCTGCTCGGCGGCGAGATCCACCTGCGCAGCGCGCCCGGCAAGGGCTCGATCTTCACGCTCTATCTGCCGCTGAAATATTCCGGCCCGACGCTCGCGCCGCGCGCCGCGCCGTCGCAACAATACAGCCAGCCGCCGGCACTTCAGCCGGCCGCGGCGCCCGAGCGTGTCATCGAGCAGCTTCCCGACGACCGGCTCAACCTCGAGCCCGGCGACAGCATCCTGCTGATCGTCGAGGACGACCCGCATTATGCGCGTGTGCTGGTCGATCTCGCCCGCGACAAGGGTTTCAAGGTCCTGGTCGCCGCGCGCGGCGCGGAAGCGCTCGAGCTTGCCAAACAGTACCAGCCGAGAGCCGTCTCGCTCGACGTGTTCCTGCCGGACATGCTCGGCTGGACGGTGCTGAGCCAGCTCAAGCACAATCCGCTGACTCGCCACATTCCCGTGCAGATCATCACGCTCGACGAGGACCGCCAGCATGCGCTCGCCCGTGGCGCCTTCTCCTTCGTCAACAAACCGACGACGACCGAAGGCGTCTCCGCCGCGCTGACGCAGATCAAGGAATATGCGCGTCCGCGGCGCAAGCGGCTCCTGATCGTCGAGGACAACGAAGCCGAGCAGCTCTCGATCCGCGAACTGCTGCATCACGACGACATCGAGATCGTGACGACCGACACCGGCGCCGGCGCGCTCTCGACGCTGCGTGAGGCGCCCTGCGACTGCGTGGTGCTCGACCTGCGCCTGCCCGACATGAGCGGCTTCGAGGTACTGGACCAGATCCGCAACGACGATGCACTCTCCAACATTCCGGTGGTGGTGTTCACCGGCCGCGAGCTTTCGGCAGAGGAGGATGCGGAGCTCCACACCATGGCGCGCAGCATCGTGGTCAAGGGCGTGGAATCGCCAGAGCGTCTGCTCGATGAGACCGCATTGTTCCTGCACCGCGTGATCACGGAACTGCCGGTCGAGAAGCAGCGCATGCTGGAGAAGCTGAACAGTTCTGACGAGGACCTGATCGGCAAGACCGCGCTGCTCGTCGACGACGACGCCCGCAACATCTTCGCGCTCTCGAGCGTGCTGGAGCGGCGCGGCATGAAGGTGTTGACGGCGACCACCGGCAGGGAAGCGGTGACGCTGGTGGAATCCAATCCGGACATCGCCATCGTGCTGATGGATATCATGATGCCGCAGATGGATGGGTATCAGACCATCGGCGTCATCCGGGAGAATCCGGCCTACTTGCGCCTGCCGATCATCGCGCTGACCGCAAAGGCGATGAAGGGCGACCGCGAAAAATGCCTGGAAGCCGGCGCGTCCGACTACCTCGCCAAACCCGTCAACACCGACCAATTGCTGCTTGCAATCCGCATGTGGCTGCATCGCTGAGCGGGACCCCCGAATGGACCACGAAAAGGTCAACATCCTCCTCGTCGACGACCAGCCGGCCAAGCTGCTCGCCTATGAGGTGATCTTGAAAGAACTCGGCGAGAACCTCGTGATCGCCTCGTCGGGCCGCGAGGCGCTGGAAGTGCTGCTGAAGACCGAGATCGCCGTGATCCTGGTCGACGTCTGCATGCCCGACCTCGATGGTTTCGAGCTCGCCGCGATGATCCGGGAGCATCCGCGTTTCCAGAAGACCGCGATGATCTTCATCTCGGCCATTCAGGTGAGTGATATCGATCGCCTCCGCGGCTACGAGATGGGCGCGGTCGACTACGTTCCGGTGCCGGTCGTGCCGGAGGTCCTGCGCGCCAAGATCAAGGTGTTTTCCGAGCTCTACCGCAAGACGCGCGAGCTCGAACGGCTGAACCAGGAGCTTGAGGATCGCGTTCGCGCGCGCACCGCCGAGTTGGAGAACTCCACTGCAAAGCTACGCGAGAGCGAACAACGGCGCAGTATGGCGATCGCCGCCGGCAAGATGGGATCATGGGACTGGGACTGGATCAACGGCGATTGGATGTGGGACGAAGGCCAGTACCGCATCTTCGGCGTGACGCCGGAGACCTTCAACGTCGGCTCGGCAAACATCCAGGCTTTGCTGCACCCCGATGACGTCGACCAGTTCCGCAAGGCGATCGCCGCGTTCAATACAGGCGCGCGCGCCTATGAGGGAGAGTTCCGCGTCAGCCGGCCCGACGGCGAAGTGCGCTGGTGCGTCGGGACCGCGGCGGCAACGGTGGACGAGAGCGGCCGCGTGGTACGGGTGAGCGGCGTCACCGTCGACATCACCGAACGCAAGCGCGCCGAGGAGCGTCAGAACCTGTTGGCGCGGGAAGTCGATCACCGCGCCAAGAATGCGCTCGCACTGGCGCAATCGATTGTTCGCCTCACCCGCGCCGACGAGGTCAAGGCTTATGTCAACGCCGTCGAGGGGCGCATCAACGCGCTGGCGCGGGTTCACACCATCCTGTCGCTGTCGAGCTGGCAGGGCGCCGAATTGTCGAAGCTGATCGAGGAAGAGCTTGCGCCCTACTCGCTCGGCGGCCAGATCAGGCTCGCGGGTCCCGAGGTGCAGCTCGTGCCTGCAACCGCCCAGACGCTGGCGCTGGCGCTGCACGAGCTCTTCACCAACTCGGCGAAGTATGGCGCACTCTCGACGCGATCGGGCCGCCTCACGATCGGCTGGCAGGTCGAGAACGACACGCTTGCGGTGACGTGGGAGGAGTCCGGCGGCCCGCTGGTAAGGCCTCCGAAGTCGCGCGGCTTCGGCACACGTAGCCTGCTGGCGAGCGTCGAATCCCAGCTCGGCGGACAGGCGCAGTTCGATTGGCGAGCCGAGGGCCTGTTGTGCCGCCTGGAGGTGCCGTTGACACGTAAGATTGCGGCGCCCTCCGCACCCGGCAAATTTGACGCCGCCACCTCAGCCGAGTTGCAGCGCGCGTCGGGCTAGCCGGATGCCGCTATCCTCATTCGCCGCAGCGATCGTGATTCCTCGGCGACGCGTCCTTCGAGCCAGGCTTCCGTTTGAGCGAGATCGCGTAGCGCCCTCGCGTAACGACGAGCCGCACTCCGCTCCGCGCCGCGCGGCAGTTTGCGCGCCTTGCGCAACATATCCGCGGCCGCGTTGCGGTAGGCCAGCGAGCGGTAAAGAAAGACGACCTTTCCCATATCGAATGTTCCCGTGTTGGTGGTCTTCATCCTCGCAAGCCCGGCATGAACGCCGGATGAAGCCTGCCGTGAAAATTCGTTCTTGCACGCGGAACCCGCGATCATCAGCCGCGTTTCCCTGCAAATCGTGGGGTGGTTCCCATGCGTACGAAGAAGCCGTCCGGCCTTATGTCTCGGGCAGGCGCCATCCGAGTGATGACACATGCGATGATGGGCGCGGCACTGGGCCTCATCTTCAGCTTGGCCCTCGCAGTCACCAACCCTGCCGTCGCTGCGCTGATCCACAATGGCGGAAATCAGGCCGTGGTCGTCTTCGTCAGCACGCTGGTGACGACATTCGCGATCGGGGCGACGCTCACCGGAGTCGTGTTCATGCTCGCTGAGGACAAGGAATTTTGAAGCGCGCGTGAAGGCGGCGCGCGCTTTTGGGTGGAACTCCCGCCGTGAACGGCCGTTGGCTGCCTGCGTCAATTCAACTCAGGGAGTTCCCGTATATGAAGACGACCAAGCTCGCCCTCGCCGTGATGTTGGCAACCGGCCTCGCAGCCGCCCCGTTCGCTGCGCAGGCCAAGTCGCATAAGGCCAAACATGAATCGTCAACTTCGTCGTCGCAGACGACGGGTGCCAACACCAAGTCCAAGGGCAGTGACCCCTCCGGCCAAGGCGGTTCTGGTCCCGGCTCCGATCAGGGCGGTACCATGACGAACAAGGGCACGACCAATACCAAGTGAGTGCCGCAGACAAGTCGATCACAAAGCCCCGCGGTAACGCGGGGCTTTTCCGTTCAGCGGTCCGCTGGGGTGCGCGCCGTCACACCCGAAGCTGCGCAAGATGCGCGCGGCTTTAGCTGCGTCGATTGCCGACTTTCTTCTCGGGACGAAGACTCACACAGTCGCGGCCATCCGGCAGGACATCGCCGCCGCCGGCCGCCTTCCATTCGGCGATCAGCAGGTTGAGCTTCCGCCGCAAGCTCATCTGCGAAAGCGCCTGCTCGGTGCAGTCGCTATCATGATTGATCCGGTCACGCACGGACACCTCGACATCGGCCATTTCCAGCCTCAAGGCACTGATTTTCTGCCGGATTTCATTAATTCTGTGTCCATGGCTTGTTAGAACAAAATAAGAACATATAGTCAAGTCACGATTTCAGGATGGAGAGGCGAGATGCAGGTTAAGGCTAGATACGACGCCCGAGTTTTGCTCGCGGAGCAGATGACACGGGCGCAGGGGCTCAAGCTGAAGCGGCTGAGCGACGAGGCTTACCAGCCTGCACAATTCGCGCGGGATCTCTCGTTCACCGAAGCGGCCCGGCGCATCCAGGTGCTGGAGGCGGAGATCGAGCTGGCGAATTCGTTCTAAAGCGCGATGAGATGAGGATGAGTCATCATCGCGCTTTAGGTTTTTGTTTGAGCATGATCTTTTCGGAAAACCGCTTCGCACTTTTCCGGATCATGCTTTAAGGGGCGGGGCTCGCGCGTCCGGAACGTTGCGCGCGCTGTCGGAACCATGCCTGCGATGAACGGTTCTTCCTCCGCCAAGGGAGGACATTCATGGCACGCAAGGCAAAGAAGCGCCGCTACTCGCGCAGCTCCGGCAGCGATGTCGAAAGCGAGATGCGGCGCTACAAAAAGGGGACCGCGAAGAGCGGACGTGGCGGTCGTGGCGGACGCGTGAAGAACCGCAAGCAGGCGATCGCGATCGGCCTGTCGGAGGCGCGCAAGAAGGGCAAGAAGGTCCCGAAGAAGGCGTCGAAGCGGAAGACGGCCAAGAAAAAGACGTCCAAAAAGACATCCAAAAAAACATCGAAGAAAACGTCGAAGCGCAAATCCGCCAAGCGGTCGCGCTGACCGGTGTCAGATCATGCTGCCCGGCATGAAGCAGCGGATCGAGATTCCGAACGCTGTCTTGACGGGCCAAACCATGGTGCGGCCGGCCCGGTTCGGCTCGGTGATGACAGCTTCGTCGGGCACCTCGACCCACTGCCCATCGAGCCATACGCGATAGTGCCCGTTGCGCGACTCCCAGTCGGGATCGGCTACGGCAAAACCGTCCGCGTCCGAGCAGCACGGACCGAGATGGCTGCGCAGGCTGTCGAACCACGGCTTGAGCGGGGAATCAGCGTAGCGGCCGTCGTCGCGACCCAAGGCGCTTCCGGTCGATAGCAGACTTCCGGTCGACAGCACGAAGGGCGCGACGAGCAGCGCACTCCTCAGAGAGAGCTTCAATCGACCCATCGTCGGCACCGATCAAATGCGAACCGTCGGCCAGTTCCACAAAGCGGCCGGACGTTCGAAGTTCCACTCTTGCAACCCGTCGCGGCGCCGTCATTGCCGCCGAGTACATGCGAGTCCAAAGTGTGATGAGCGAACGCGGCTTTTTCGGACGAACCTGTCATCAATCCTGCCGTTAACGAGAATGTTATCGGCAGCCTGTGGGAATCTCGCATGCCAATAGGAAAAGGCGGCCCCGAAGGCCGCCTTTTTGGATTTGCGCTGGCAGACTTACGACTTACGCGAGCGGCACTGCGACGAACCGGATCGCCTCCGCGCTCTTCACCTGCAGCAGCACGCTGTTCTTGCCGGACGATCTGGCCTGCGCCAGCTCGGAGCGGACGTCGCCGACATTGGCGACGGCCTTGCCGCCGACATTGAGGATGACGTCGCCGGTCTGGATGCCGCGCTGTGCGGCCGGTCCCTGCGGATCGACCTCGGTGACCACGACGCCCTTCTGGCCGGCACCCTGCACATCACCGGCCGGCGCCAAGCTGAGCCCGAGGCGCGGCGTATCGGCGCTCTGCTGCGCCTTCCCGTCATCGCCCTTACCGTTTCCTTGAGCCTGCCGCTCGTTCGGCAGCTCGCCGAGCGCGAGCGTCACCGTCTTGCTCTCGCCCTTGTGGAAGACGTCGAGCTTCACCGAGCTGCCCGGCGCCAACGTGGCGATGGTGCGGGCGAGATCGCGGGAATCCTTGACCGCGGTACCGTTGACGGCGGTGATGACGTCGCCGGCCTCAATGCCGGCCTTCGTCGCCGGGCTGCCGTCCTGCGGATTGTCGACGATCGCGCCCCGCGCCTCCTTCAGGCCGAGGCTATCGGCGATCTCCGCCGTTACGGGCTGCACTTGAACACCGAGCCAGCCGCGGGTTACCGCACCCTTGTCCTTCAACTGCGCGATGACGAGCTTTGCGGTCGAGGCCGGGATGTCGAAGCCGATGCCGACCGAGCCGCCGGAGGGCGAGAAGATCGCGGTGTTCACGCCAATCACGTTGCCGGTCATGTCGAAAGCCGGACCGCCGGAATTACCCTTGTTGATCGGTGCGTCGATCTGGATGAAGTCGTCATAGGGACCGTTGCCGATGTCGCGGCCGCTGGCCGAGACGATGCCGGCAGTGACGGTGCCGCCGAGGCCGAAGGGATTGCCGACAGCGACCACCCAGTCGCCGATCCGCGGCTTCTGGTCGGAGAATTTGACGAACGGGAAGTCCTTCTTGCCCTCGACCTTGATCAGCGCGAGATCGGTCTTCGGATCGGCCCCGACCACCTTCGCGGTGTAGACCGCGCCGTCATCCATCGTGACCTGCACGGACTGCGCGTGGTCGACGACATGGTTGTTGGTCACGGCGTAACCGTCAGCGGAGATAAAGAAGCCGGAGCCCTCGCCCGTGATCACCTGGTGACGCTGGCGCGGCATGCCGTTCATGCCGTTGGGAGAGCGAGAACCGAACTGCCGTGAGAACTGGTCGAACGGCAAGTCCTCGTCGGAGTCCATCCGGTTCTGTTGCAGCATCGCACTCTTGTCGTTGTCCTGGTCGATCTTCACCCGCACCGAGATGACGGCGGGTTTGACCTTGGCAACGAGATCGCCGAAGCCCGGCGGCGTCGCGACCGTTTCCGCGGCCTGAGCCGGCGCGATGAAGGAGGTCACACCGAGCCGCGAAGAACCGGGAGAGCTAGCCAGCACCGCCACGCCAAGCGCGGCCACGGTGCCGAGCAGCGCGAGCCGGCGCGGCCTCAGAATCTTGCGGGACGTGGTGGTGTCGGAGTTGACGCGGTCGTTCATGTCAAACTGTCCATGTTGGGTAAGGTGTCGCCTTACACGCAACATGGGCGTTGCCACCTTACGGCGTCCCGTCCACGCGATTAAATCTTGGCAAAGAATGTGCGACCGGAGGGCCGCGGGCCAAATCATGCGCGCTTGATACAGCTCAACGCGCGGCGCAGTATCCGTGGAATATTAACGGCCACAAGATGACAACCGTCGGAGGCTCGCCATGTTCAAAGACATTCTCGTCCACGTTCCGACCGAGCGGCCGATGCGGGGAGTAATCGACGGCTCGATTTCGCTGGCCTCAAACCTCCACGCCCATCTCGACGCCGTCGCGGTCGGCTATGCCGCAACCGGAACGGCCTATGTGATGGACGGCGGCGCCGCGGGGGCGGCGGTGTTCGAGACGGAGCGCGAACGCGCGGTCGAGCGGGCCGAAACGACACTCGCGGTGTTCGAGAGCGAAGCAAAGAACGCCAGCATCTCCTATGCCTGCCACCCTCTTGGCGCGATCCCCGCAGACGCTGCGGGTTCGGTTGGTGCGATGGCTCGACTCCATGATCTCAGTGTCGTGCTCCAGCCGGATCAGGAGCAGGTATCGTTCGACAACGACCTGCCCGGCGAAATCCTGTTCCAGTCAGGCGGGCCGGTGCTGTTCCTGCCGCACACTTTTCGGGGCGCGTTCAGGGCGAACCGGGTCGGCATTTGTTGGGACGGCAGCCGCGTCGCCGCGCGCGCGTTGCGCGACGCAGCACCGTTCCTCGCGCGTGCCGAGGAGATCGTGATCATCACGATCAACGAGGCCGACACGGTCCCCGGTGAAGTCTCGGCGCACAATTTGGCCAAGCATCTCGGGCGGCGCGGGCTCTCGACCCGCACGGTCGGCTTGCCAGCCACGCGCTCCAACATTCAGCCGGCCATCCTGTCGTTGGCAGCCGACGAAAGCCTCGACCTTCTGGTGATGGGCGGCTACGGCCATTCGCGATTCCAGGAACGCATCCTCGGCGGCGTCACCCGCGCCATGCTGGAAGCGATGACGGTTCCGACGCTGATGTCGCATTAAACAAGAAGCGCGCCGATCAGCCGCCCTTGTCGTTCGGATTCGCAATCGCGTCCCTTCAGGGGCGCCGGCATCGGGAAGTTCAGGTTCACGTTCTTGGGCGGGACGGGCTTTGTGAATTCACGACCAATGGAGCAAGCTTGGCTGGGCCTTCAATGCGGCGCCGAGCGAACCTGTCTGGGCGCTCTGCCCCGCGACCGGGTGCACTACGGCGGCTCCTATCCGATGACGAAGGAGAACTGGCCGCTGATCGGGGCTGCGAAGACACCGGGCGTATTCCTGACAGCTGCACTGTCCGGCTATGGCACGCTGTCGGCTTGCGCGGCGGGCGACCTCTGCGCCCGCGCCGCGGTCGGCGCGCCGGTTCCGTCCTTTGCCGGCGCTCTCTCGCTGGCGCGCTACGAGAACAAGGGGCTCATGGGTGAACTCGAAAGCGCCGAGAGCCGCGGCCCGCTTTGATCGCGTACGAGACTAGCGCCTCACGCCGCGACCGGGGTTTCCCACGCCGTCGCCGCGATGGCGTCCTCTTCGCGCTGCGCATTGCACACGTCGAAATGCGCCGTCAGCGCAATCTCGGCGAGATGCTCAAAATGTTCGGCCTGGCCAAGGAGTTGCCAGCTCTGAAGCGGCCGGTAGGCCGCCTGCTGACGACAGAGGGACGCCAGCGCCCGGTAGCGACGTACGTTCTCCATGAGAATCTCCCTCTCGGTCACATCCGGCTTATTCCTCCGGTTTGCGTCAGGGACATTGCACTTCTGCGAAATATTTTCTGCGCAAAGCCGGTAGGTCCTGGGAACGTTAACCTGCGCTGCAACGCGGCTGCTTTGCTTTGGCGCAAACTTTACAAATGTTCGGCGGTTTGCTCTCGGCAGCCGACAGCTCAATGCGGACCGAGCCACAAAGTTGCGGCATGTGTGAGGCAAAGCACAGCCGGACGCCGCTATCGCTCGTATAAATTTTGGCGTATGGCCGCAAACAAGGTAACGGCGGTACACCGGGGCTACGCCATCAGCGAGCCTGCGACTTTGGAGCCGCGCGGGCATGGAACCGGCGGCTCATTTCGTTTCTGGTGGCGGGCTAGGCGTAAAAGCGGCGTTCGACGCCCACACCGATCAGATCGAGATAACGCTCGATCAGTTCGGGACGGCCGACGAGATAGCCCTGCATCTCCTCACAGGCCTCGCGGGCCAAGAAATCGCGCTGCGCTTCGGTCTCCACCCCTTCCGCGACGACCGGAATCTTCAAGGCATGCGCGAGGCTCAGGACCGCGCGGACGATCTCGGCCGATTGCGGTGTTGCCTCCAGGTTGGAGATGAAGCTGCGGTCGATCTTGATCTTGTCGAACGGGAACGACTGGAGATATGACAGCGAAGAATAGCCGGTGCCGAAATCGTCCATCGCGATCCGGATGCCGAGCGCCTTCAGCCGCCGCAGCAGATTGAGCGCGCGGGTGAAATCGCCGATCAGCACGCCCTCGGTGATCTCGACCTCGAGCCGCGTGGGCGCAAGTCCCGTCTCCAGCAGGATCTGGTGGATCGAACGTTCGAGGTCGCCGGCCAGGAACTGGACCGGCGACAGGTTGACTGCAACCTGCAACGGCCGCGGCCAGGACGCCGCCTCGCGACACGCCTCGCGCAACACCCATTCGCCGATCTCGATGATCAGCCCGTTCTCCTCGGCGAGTGGAATGAACTGGTCGGGCGGCACGAAACCCCGCGTCGGATGATTCCAGCGCAGCAGCGCCTCGAAGCCGATGACCTCGCCGTCCATCCGCGCTTGCGGCTGGAAGTAGACGAGGAGCTGGTTCTGCTCGAGCGCCTGCCGCAGGTCGTGCTGCAACAGCCTGCGGTCGCGCAGCTCCAGGTCCATCTCGGATTCGAAGAAGCGAACCCTGCCCCTGCCTTCGCGCTTGGCACGATAGAGCGCAGAATCGGCATTCGCGAGCAGCGTGGCCGCGTCCACGCCGTCATCCGGATAGACCGCGATGCCGACGCTCAAGCCGACATGGGAGAGATAGTCGTCTACCTCGAGCTCGTTGCCGATCACTTCGACCAGGCGTTCGGCAAGCGCCAGCGCCTCTTCGCGGCAGACCTCGTCCGGCATCAGAATCATGAACTCGTCGCCGCCGATGCGGGCGACGAAGGCGCCGTCCGCCTCCGCGGCGAGACGGACGGCCGCCGCCCGCATCAGCATGTCGCCGACGGGATGGCCGAACACGTCGTTGACTTCCTTGAAGCGGTCGAGATCGAGGCTCAGCACCGCAAAACTCGTCAACGCTTCCTGCGCACGCTCCAGCCGCTCGCTCAGCGCCGCGTTGAAAGCGCTGCGGTTCGGCAGATCGGTCAAGGCATCGTGATGCGCAAGATGGCCGATCCGTTCCAGGGTCGTGACGCGCTCGGTGACGTCCTCGATCACACCGACCAGATATTGCGGGTCGCCGGCGCCGTCCGTGATTAGCATCTTGCGCGAATTGATCACGCGGTCGCGGCCCTTGACGCCGACTTCGATCAGATGCTCCTCGAGGAACATCGGCATGCCGCTGGCGACGATCCTGCGGTCCTGCTCGTTGACCATGCGGGCGACGTCCGCCGGAAAAATCTCCTCGGCCGTCCTGCCCAACATCTGTTGGCGTGGCAGGCCGTAATAGTCCTCGCCGGCGCGGTTGAGCAGAATGTAGCGGGAATCCTTCGCGCATTTTGCGAAGACGGCGATCGGGATGTTCTCGACGATGGTGTCGAGGAACTCGCGGGTCCGGAGCAGATCCTCTTCCACCTGATCATGCGTCTGAGCGCGCGCGTCGGTCATGCGCCGGCGATCGCGGTCGCTTGCCTCGTAGGCCGCACTGACGAGTTCGCCCAGCCTGGCGAGATCGACTTGGCCGTCGGCGTCGGTAGCGCAGCGAAGCTGCTCGGCGAACAAACGATGCATGCTCATGCTACCGCTCCTCGCCGCGCGCAGGCTCATGCCCGCAAAGGTCCTCGATCCGCATCCCCGCGCTCTCTCGCGTTCGTAAACCGCAGATTGAGACGCATAGCATTGCGCGAGCGTTAACCCGTCTTCGCGGATTGGCGGGTTTTGAAGATACCCGGTCGTTGTAAATCAAAGGCTTATGTCAAAAGGTCTTCACTACGGCGGTTGGCTTGGGTGACGGCGGCTGTGGTGATCCTGGGCGGCGGCTGCGGTGGCAGGCGGAGTTTCAGCCGGTCGATCAAGAGCTGCAGTTCGGGTTCTGGGTGGGTATAGCGAGTGAGCAGGATCTCGCGCCCGTCGGTGGTCGGCAGATGGACGTCGATCATCTGGACGGCGGCGAACTTTTCGAGCGCGCTGCGCGCGGTCAGCCCGGGCGCCAGCGCATGAAGGCGACGGGTCAGCGTGATCTGCATGCAGTAGGCCAGGAAGGCGATGAAGATGTGGGCTTCGATCCGCTTCTCGTCCTGATGGAAGACCGGACGGATCGCCAGGTCGCCTTTGAGATTGCGGAAGGCCTCTTCGACGGCGACGAGCTGGGTGTAGTATTGCCATAGTTGGGCGGGATCGTTGTCGCTGAGATTGGTGCGCAGCAGGTAGCGGCCTTCGCGCCGCCGTGTCGTTCGCAGCTTCTTGCGATTGAGCGCGAAGGTGAAGCTCGGGCGCTCCTTGTCGATCTCGATATCAACCAGACGCCAGGCGGCCGGCGCCTTCGAACGCGCGCCGCCGAGTTTCATCAGCAGCTCTTCGCGCGTGACCTCCATCGCGTCGATTTGCCGGAGCCGCCTCCACAGCCACTTCAACTGCCGCCGCCGCATCGCGCGTTCCTTGGTGACCCGATCGGCGCTTTGCGCGAAGACATAAAGCTCGCCGTCCTCGGCCAACAGCTTCACCTTCACGCCCTCCCGCGCCTCCTGCCATGGCTTTTGCAGCAGGTGCTTCTCCAGCCGGTTCAGGCGTCCCTTCGGCGTTCCCACCAGATACTGCACCGGCGGATCGCTGTTGCGCATCTCGGCCAGCACCGCCTCGGTCGGCACGCCGCGATCCATCACCCAGACCCGCCGCGCCTTGCCATATTGCAGTTCGATCTTGCCCAGGAACATCCGCAGCGTCTTGCTGTCGGCGGTGTTGCCGGGCAGCACCTCGTAAGCCAGCGGCAAGCCGTCCGGCGTCACCACCAGCGCGATCACGACTTGCGGGCAGTCCGGCCGCTTGTCGCGGCTGTAGCCGTGGCGGCGCTTGCTGCCTTGCGGCAAGTCCGAGGCGTTGACCTCGAAGTAGGTGCTGGTCAGATCGTACAGCAGCACGTCGAAGTCGGCGTTGAACAGATCGCGCCAACGCCCGACCAGATGCGAGAACAGCGCCTCCTTATGCTCGAGCAACAGGTCATGGCAGGCATAGAGCTTGTGCTCTTCAGCCAGGCCGAAGTCAGTCCCCAAGAGATCGGCCATCGCGCTGTTGCCGAACCATTGCCGATGTAGCCGCCATTCGCTGCCCGGCGCGATCAGCCGATAGGTCGCGAGCACTTGCAGGATTTGATCCCACCTCGTCTTCTTGCGGCTCGGGGGCAACCGATCGGCCCAGAACCGATCAAGCTGAAGTTCCTGCCACAACTGCCCGGCCAGCCAGCACGCGCCCCATTGGCGTGGGCGACGAAGCTGCATCTCGGACAGGCGAAGCTGAACGACAGACGCATCGCCTGCGACCGCATCGCATCGATCCTCCGGGAATAGCGCCAGTGTCCGCGGGCGGCCGGCATCCTCGTCGAACACCTCGATCGCCTTGCGCCAGGCCGCCGCCTGCGAAGAGTTGATCTCGCCGAGATACAGCACATGCCGCTGTACCACGCGTCCGTCGTCGAGCCGCTTGCTCTCGACGACGTTCCAGTAATGGTGCGCCTTGCCGTTCTTCTTTCGCTCGGTGCGTCGCAGGAACATGACGCGCAGAATCTATCCGCATCATCCCGCCCTTGGGAATCGGGTAGGTCTTCACTACAGCCATTTTCGGCCGAATCCGACGACCTCGCTCCTTGCAAATCAATCACTTAGCCGAGCAAAAAATCTCAAAATCCGCGATTTCGAGCGCGAATCCGCGAAGTCGGGTTAATCGAACTTTCGCCTCAGACCCGTTGGTTACCCCGGCCTGAAGGAATCCCATCGCCTTGTGCGCCAACTTCCGTAGAATCCGGAGGAAGGTGGCATGCCTTGGTACAACCGACACTGCGGTGCACGGCTCCCGTAGTCTACCGGACGAGCGCGTCCTCTCCGGCCCGCATCGGCTGCACGGAAATATCTTGCAGCTTCGGAACCCGGCCAGCCTCGGCGGCGATGCGAATGGCTGCGATGTTGCTGGCATAGTCGGCGCCGCTGTTGCCGCGAAACACGGCGGAACCCGCCACCAGCGTATCGGCGCCCGCGGCGGCGACGGCGGCGGCATTGTCGCGCGTGATGCCGCCATCAGCCTCGAGCCGGATCGGCCGGTCGCCGATCATGCCTCGAATGCGCCTGATCTTCTCGAGCTGGGATTCGAGGAAGGACTGACCGCCAAAGCCTGGATTGACCGTCATCACCAGCACGAGATCGATCCGGTCGAGCACATATTCAATCGCTTGTTCCGGCGTTGCCGGGCACAGGCTGACACCGGCCTTCTTGCCGAGCCCGCGGATGGCCTGTAGCGAGCGGTCGAGATGGACACCGGCTTCGGCATGCACTGTGACGACGTCGGCGCCAGCCTTCGCGAACGCCTCAATGTAAGGATCGACCGGCGCAATCATGAGATGGACGTCGAAGATCCGCTTCGTCAGCGGCCGGATCGCCTTGATGATGTCAGCGCCAAAACTGATGTTCGGCACGAAATGCCCGTCCATGACGTCGCAATGGATCCAGTCGGCGCCGGCCGCGTCGATCGCCGCGATCTCCTCGCCGAGCCTGGCGAAGTTTGCCGCCAGGATCGACGGCGCAATAAGGATCTCTCTGCTCATGGCTTGGCACTCCTCCCCGCCGCGGAACCGTCGCTGAAGACGCGGCTCGCCAGGACGTCGGCCGGATCGATCGTTTCGAGCTCGGCGATGTCAAGCATGCGGTCGAGATCGGAGACGAGGCGATCGGCCTGCCGCAACCGGATGCGGTCGACCGCGTTGCGGATCGAGCGCGCGTTGGAGAAGAGCGGCTGGGTCCGGCGCAGCGCGATGTATTTTTCGAAGGCCTCGCGCGCCGCCGCCGAGAAGCGGTAGCCGCGCTCCCTGAGCATCAGCTCGGCGATGACGAGAAGCTCGGCTTCCGCATAGTCGGGAAAGTCGATGTGGTGCGCGATGCGCGATCGGAAGCCGGGATTAGAGGCGAAGAATCTCGTCATCCGTTCGCCATAGCCGGCAAGGATCACGACCAGGTCCTCGCGCTGGTTCTCCATGACCTGAAGCAAGATCTCGATCGCCTCCTGGCCGTAGTCGCGCTCATTGTCGGGCCGGTGCAGGTAATAGGCCTCGTCGATGAAAAGCACGCCGCCCATCGCCTTCTTGAGGATCTCCTTGGTTTTCGGCGCGGTGTGGCCGATATACTGGCCGACGAGATCGTCGCGCGTCACCGAGATCACCTGCCCGCGCCGCACGAAGCCGAGGCCGTGCAGGATTTTCGCCATGCGCAGCGCCACGGTGGTCTTGCCGGTGCCGGGATTGCCGGTGAACGACATGTGCAGCGTCGGCGGCGCGGAGGCCAGTCCCGCGCGCTGCCGGATGCGCTCGATCAGCAAAAGCGAAGCGATCTGACGCACGCGGTTCTTAACCGGCTTGAGCCCGATCAGCTCCTGCTCGAGTTGTTGCAGCGTATCGGTAATCCCGACCGCTTCGGCTTCCTTGCGAAGATCGAACGTGGTTTCGCCACCTTCGGTAGTTGTCGCGTGGGGAACATCGAGCATCGGCTCCTCGAAGAAAAAGAGCTTCGCCGCGGGGGAGCGGCGAAGCAGTGGTCCGCCAAGGATACGGAGCAGGGAGTGCTCCGCGCGGAGAAGAATGGTTATTGCGAGACGTGCGCGGCCGGCTTTCGTACAGTGGTGTACCGGATTGCACGCCCGCCAATCTCCTGTCGCACCAGTTCGAACTCGGCCTCCTGCAGCGGCCGGTTGACCAGGAAGGAGATCCGCACCGATTCCCAGCCAGGACTGGAGTCGAAGCCGCTGATGCGGATGTAGCGGTCGCCGTACACCCGGCGGCACTCGGCGAGCTCCATCATCACGCCGGCGGCGTCCTGGAGATCGAACATCGGCAGGCCCCACATCTCCCAATAGGTGTTGCGGGGATGCGGATCGTCGGTGAACTCGATGTTCACCGCCCAGCCATTGGCCAGGCAGTACTGCACCTGCTTGGTGATCTGTTCGTCAGTGAGGTCGGGCAGGAAGGAAAAACACCCTTGCGTCAGCTTCATCTCATGTCTCCTCAAACGGTTTCCAACGCGGTCGGCACGAAGTCCGGCGTGTCGGTGGATTGATAGTTGAAGCTGACATCCTTCCAGACCTCGAGCGCGGCCTTGAGCGGCGTGCAGGTCTCGGCCGCCTTCGCCAGGATCTCGGGCCCTTCATGGACGTAGTCGCGGCCTTCGTTGCGGGCGAGGATCATCGCTTCCAGCGCCACGCGGTTTGCAATCGCACCGGCCGCGATCCCCATGGGATGGCCGATGGTGCCCCCGCCGAATTGCAGCACGACGTCCTCCCCCAACAGGTCGAGCAACTGGTGCATCTGGCCAGCGTGGATACCGCCCGAGGCGACCGGCATCATCTTGTTCAGGCTCGCCCAGGACTGGTCGAAGAACAGGCCGTGCTCGAGCATCATCGGATTGAAGTCCTCGCGGCAGACGTCGTAGTAGCCGCGCGTGGTGTTGGGATCGCCTTCGAGCTTGCCGACCACCGTGCCGGCGTGGATGTGGTCGACACCGGCGAGCCGCATCCATTTGGCAATGACGCGGAACGACACGCCGTGGTTCTTCTGCCGCGTATAGGTCGAGTGACCGGCGCGGTGCAGATGCAGGATCATGTCATTGCGGCGCGCCCATTTCGCCATCGACTGGATCGCGGTGTAGCCGATCACGAGATCGATCATCACGACGACCGAGCCGAGCTCCTTGGCGAACTCCGCGCGCTCATACATGTCCTCCATGGTGGCGCCGGTGATGTTGAGATAGGTACCCTTCGTCTCGCCGGAGGCCGCCTGCGCGCGGTTGACGCCCTCCATGCAATAGAGGAAGCGGTCGCGCCAATGCATGAAGGGCTGCGAGTTGATGTTCTCGTCGTCCTTGGTGAAGTCGAGCCCGCCTTTGAGCGCTTCGTAGACGACACGGCCGTAGTTGCGGCCCGAGAGGCCGAGCTTGGGCTTGATGGTCGCTCCCAGCAGCGGCCGGCCGAACTTGTTGAGCCGCTCGCGCTCGACCACGATTCCGGTCGCGGGCCCCTGAAACGTCTTCACGTAAGCCACCGGCAGCCGCATGTCTTCCAGCCGCAGCGCCTTCAGCGGCTTGAAGCCGAACACGTTGCCGATGATCGAGGCTGACAGGTTGGCGATCGAGCCGGATTCGAACAGGTCGAGATCGTAAGCGATGTAGGCAAAGTACTGGCCTGGCGAGCCCGGCACCGGATCGACGCGATAACACTTTGCGCGATATTTCTCCGCCGCGGTCAGCCGGTCGGTCCAAACCACCGTCCAGGTCGCGGTCGAGGATTCGCCGGCGACCGCGGCCGAGGCTTCGATCGGGTCAACGCCATCCTGCGGCGTCACCCGGAACAGCGCGATGACATCCGTTTCCTTCGGCACGTAGTCGGGCTCCCAATAGCCCATGCGCTTGTATTCCATGACGCCCGAGCGATAGCGCTCCTTGCCGCGGACGGTGCCGGTATGTGCGTTCATGACTTTCTCCTCGTCTTCTGCTCTCTGAATGGCTCAGGCCGCGACGGGCTCGCGGGCGTCAATGCGCGGATCGAGTTCGCCGGCGCGGTACCGCCGCGCCATCTCGCTCATCGGAACGACCTTGATCTTGCTTGCGTGTCCGGCGGTGCCGAATTGCTCGAACCGTTCGCGGCACAGATCGCGCATCGCATCCATCGCTGGCTTCAAGAATTTCCGCGGGTCGAACTCGGAGCGCGCCTGCGCAGCCACCTTGCGGAACACCGCGGTCATCGCCAGCCGGCAGTCGGTGTCTATATTGACCTTGCGCACACCGCTCTTGATGCCGCGGACGATCTCCTCCACCGGCACGCCCCAGGTCTGCGGCATCTCGCCGCCGAACTGGTTGAACATGTCCTGGAGCGGCTGCGGCACCGAGGACGAGCCGTGCATCACAAGATGCGTATTCGGCAGCCGGCGATGGATCTCCTCGACCACCCGCATCGCCAGGATGTCGCCGTCGGGTTTGCGGCTGAACTTGTAGGCGCCATGCGACGTGCCCATCGCGATGGCGAGCGCATCGACCTTGGTGGCACGAACGAAGTCGACCGCTTGGTCGGGATCGGTGAGCAACTGGTCGTGGCTGACCTTGCCCTCGACGCCGTGACCATCCTCCTGCTCACCGCCGCCATGCTCGAGCGAACCGAGCACGCCGAGCTCGCCCTCCACCGACGCACCGACCCAATGCGCGAGATCGACGACGCGGCGGGTGATCGCCACGTTGTAGTCGTAGTCGGCTGCGGTCTTGGCGTCCGACTTCAGCGAGCCGTCCATCATCACTGAAGTGAAGCCATGGGCGATGGCGGATGCGCAGGTCGCCTCGTCATTGCCGTGGTCCTGGTGCATGCAGAGCGGGATATCCGGGTACGTGCGCTCCAGCGCATCGATCATATGCGAGAGCATGAGATCGCCGGCGTAGCTGCGCGCGCCGCGCGAGGCCTGGATGATCACGGGCGCATCGACCTCGGCCGCTGCCTGCATGATGGCAATCCCCTGCTCCATGTTGTTGATGTTGAACGCCGGCACCGCGTAGCCGTGGTGAGCTGCGTGATCGAGCAATTGCCGAAGGGTGATACGTGCCACGGGATATCCTCCTGTTATCTTTTGCCTGCGCGCGCGATTGCCCGCCGGGCGGCATCCGCGATGCTTTGGGATGTGATTCCGAATTCGTGATAGAGCACGGGCGCCGGCGCCGAGGCGCCGAAGCCGCGCATGCCGACGAACTCACCATCGGCACCGATCCAGCGCGACCAGTCGCCGAGCACAGCCGCCTCAATTCCGATGCGCGGCGCGGTGCCGAGCACCTGGGCGCGGTAGTCGTCCGGCTGCTCCTCGAACAGCGCGAAACACGGCGCGGAGACAACGGCCGCGCGGATGTGCTCGGTCGCGAGCAGGCGGGCGGCTTCCAGCGCGATCGAAACTTCCGAGCCTGTTGCGATCAGCGTCACGTCGCGGCCGCCATCCGGCGTGACCACGAGATAGGCACCGTGCGCCACGCGGTTTCTGCCACGGGCATCGCTGCGGAATGTCGGGAGCGCCTGGCGCGACAGGCAGAGCACGGAGGGACGATCCTCCGCCTCGAGCGCGCAGTCCCAGGCTTCCAGCGTCTCCACCGCGTCCGCCGGGCGGAACACCAGCAGATTCGGAATCACCCGCAGCGCTGCGAGATGCTCGACCGGCTGATGTGTCGGGCCGTCTTCGCCGAGGCCAATGGAGTCATGGGTCATCACATGGATGACGCGGAGCCGCATCAAGGCCGCAAGGCGGATCGCCGGCCGGCTGTAGTCGGAAAACGCGAGGAACGTGCCGCCGTAGGGAATGAAGCCGCCATGCAGCGCGAGGCCGTTCATCGCAGCGGCCATGCCGTGTTCGCGAATGCCATAGTGGATATAGTCGCCTGCGAATGCGCCGTGGGTGACCGGCTGCTGGGCCTTGGCGTGTGTCAGATTCGAGTGCGTCAGGTCCGCGGAGCCGCCGACCAGGCCGGGGATCGTCCCGGCAATGCCGTCAAGCACCTGCTGCGAGGCCTGCCGCGTCGCGAGCTTCGGCCGCTCGGTGGCAAAGCGCTCGCGCAATTTTGCCGAGGCCTGGGCATAGGCGCCCGGCAGGGCAACAGCCTTGCCCTCGATGAAAAGCTCACGCTGCGCCGGCTCCGCAAGCTCATAGCGGTCGAGCCATGCAAGGCGGGCCACCTGCCCGCGCTGTCCGATCATCCGCCAAGCCTTCAGGATCGGGATCGGCACGACGAAGGGCTGGTAGTCCCAGCCGAGCGTCCGGCGCGCCGCCGCGGTCTGCTCGGCGCCGAGCGGAGCGCCATGCGCCTTCTCGGTGCCCTGGCGGTCCGGCGCACCAAAGCCGATGATGGTGCGGCACGCGATCAGCGACGGCCTTGTGGTTTCACGCTCCTCGGCAATGGCCTGCGCGATCGCCTCGGCGTCATGCCCGTCGACGCGGCGCACCGACCAGCCCGACGCCGCGAACCGCGCGAGCTGATCGTCCGACGTCGCGAGCGAGGTCGGCCCGTCGATGGAGATGCCGTTGTCGTCGAACAGCACGATCAGCCGTGACAATTGCAGATGGCCCGCGAGCGAGATCGCCTCCTGGCTGAGGCCTTCCATCAGGCAGCCATCGCCGGCGATCACATAGGTGAAGTGATCGACGAGACCGTCGCCGTGCCGCGCATTGGCCATGCGCTCCGCGAGTGCCATGCCGACCGCGGTCGCGATCCCCTGCCCCAGCGGCCCCGTCGTGGTCTCGACGCCCGGTGTGTGGCCATATTCCGGATGGCCCGGCGTCTTCGAGCCCCACTGCCGGAACGCCTTGATGTCGTCGAGGCCGAGATCGCCGCCGGTGAGATGGAGCAGCGCATAGAGCAGCATCGAGCCGTGGCCAGCCGAGAGGACAAAACGGTCGCGGTCCGGCCAGTTCGGATGCGCCGAGTCGAACTTGAGGAATCGCGAGAACAGCACGGTCGCGACGTCGGCCATGCCCATGGGCAAGCCGGGATGGCCGGACTGCGAGTTCTCGATGGCGTCGACCGCGAGGAAGCGGACGGCATTGGCGAGATCACTATGCGTGACCGCCGTGAGGTCGGCTTCGGCGTGGACAGAGATGTTCATCGGATCCTCCCTTGTTCACTTCAGATTTCGCTTGCGCTCGATGAGCTGCATGATCAGCGGCGTCAGGATGAGCTGCATCGCCAGGTCGAGCTTCGCGCCGGGGCACACGATGGAATTCGCGCGCGACATGAAGCTGTGCGGCAGCATCGAAAGCAGATAGGGGAAGTCGATGCCGCGCGGGTTCTTGAAGCGGATCACCACCATCGATTCGTCCGGCGTCGGGATCCAGCGCGCGATGAACGGATTGGACGTATCCACCGTCGGCACGCGCTGGAAATTGATGTCCGTCTCGCTGAATTGCGGACAGATGTAGTGGATGTAATCAGGCATCCGCCGCAGGATGGTGTCAGTGACGGCTTCCGTCGAATAACCGCGCGCACTGCGGTCGCGGTGCAGCTTCTGGATCCATTCGAGATTGATGACGGGCACGACGCCGATCTTCAAATCGGCATAGCGCGCGACATTGACCTTCTCGGTGACGACGGCGCCGTGCAGGCCCTCATAGAACAGCAGGTCCGAATTTTCGGGCAGCCGCTCCCATTCGGTGAATGTGCCCGGCGCCGCGCCGTGTAGCGCGGCTTCCTCGGCATCGTGCACATAATGCCGCGTCACGGCCGCGCCGGTCTCGCCATAATCGCGGAACGCGCGCTCCAGCTCCTCGAACAGATTGGTCTCGGGGCTGAAATGGCTGAAATGCCTGTTGCCGCACTCGGCCTCCCTCGCCATCTGCGAGCGCATCTCGGCGCGATCGTAGCGGTGGAACGCGTCGCCTTCGATGTAGACGGCATTGACGCGCTCGCGGAAGAATATCTGCTCGAAGGTCTTCTTGACCGAGGTAGTGCCCGCGCCGGAGGAGCCTGTGATCGAGATGATCGGGTGTTTCCTAGACATGCGTCACCTCTCTTACAGCCGGAAGAAGCCGCGCCGCGCGAACAGCGGCGCGGAGATGCTTGCGACCAGCAGCGGATCGCAATGCAGTTCCGCGACGCGCCGCACCTCATTGCTCGAACCCATGATCAGGGGCACGCGCTGGTGCAGATTATCCGCCGCGAGGTCGAGGATGCGCTCGCGCCCGGTCGAGGCGGAGCCGCCGGCCTGCTCCATGATCAAGGCCATCGGGTGCGCCTCGTAAGTGAGGCGCAAGCGGCCGTCGCCATAGCCGGGGCGCGCATCGGACGGATAGAGGAAGACACCGCCGCGGGTGAGAATGCGGTAGGTCTCCGCGACCAGCGAGCCGATCCAGCGCATGTTGAAGTCGTGGTTGGCCGGCCCCTCGACGCCGGCGAGGCACTCATCGACGAAGGCACGCACCGGCTGTTCCCAATGCCGGCGGTTGGAGGCGTTGATCGCGAACTCGTCGCAGGCCTCGGAAATCTGCACGGCGCTGCGTGCGAGACGGAAGCACCCGGACCTGCGGTCGAGGGTGAAGATGTCGACGCCGTCGCCAAGCGTCAGCACCAGCGAGGTCTGCGGACCGTAGGTAACGAAGCCGGCGGCAAGCTGTGCCGAGCCGCGCTGGTGGAAGGCGAGAGCGAGGTCGTCCGGCGCCGGCAGGATCGAGAAGATCGTGCCGACGGTCATGTTGATGTCGATGTTGGAGGAGCCGTCCAGCGGATCGATCGCAATGCAGATCTTTGCCTCGCGGTCGCCGAGCTGCGGCTCGCGCATTTCCTCCGACGCCAGCGCCGCAATCGGCAGCTTGCTGAGGCAGCGGCGCAGGATCGCATCCGCCCGCACATCGAGGTCACGCTGGAGGTCGCCGTCGCTATTGCGCCCGGTCGTCAGGCCCGATGCGTCCGCGAGATCTCCGGTGCCGATGAGGTCGGCGATCTCGATCGCGGCCGCGGCAATGGCGTCGACTGCGGCTGCGACCGCCAGCGCGTGGGATGCGGTCTCGGAATACCGTTGAAGGTGGTCGTCCAGCTTGAGTTGCCCGGTCATCTGCGTCCATCCCTTTGCTGGCGCCGCATCCAGTTCTCTCCGGCGGAGATCGGTGCGGTCGGTCCAGCACAGGGAGATTGACAGGACGAACTTAATAAGGAAAATTTCTATTCATAATGAGAGCCAAAGAATTATCTTATAATGCCCATCCGGCGGCACAGCTTCGGCATCTGACGATCCGGCAGCTCCGCTCGCTCGCGACGCTCGCGGCCAAGGGCAGCGTCACGGCGGCCTCCGGCCACCTCGGGCTGACGCAGCCGGCCGTCACCCAACAGCTGCGCCAGCTTCAGGATCTGGCAGGCCTGCCGCTGGTGCAGCGGACCGGCGACGGCATGCTGTTGACGGAAGCGGGCAAGGAGGTGCTGGCGCTCGCCGAGCGCGTCGAGGCCGCAATCGCCGACTGCCAGGGCGCGCTCGACCTGCTCGCCGGCCGGACCGGCGGCACGGTGCGTCTCGGCGCGGTCTCGACCGCAAAATATTTCGTGCCGCACGCGATCGCGGCATTCTCGAAGCGGTATCCGAAGATCGAGATCAAGCTCACCATCGGCAATCGCGAGGAGATCCGCGAAGCCATGCACGGCTACGACCTCGATTTCGCCGTGATGGGTCGGCCACCGGCCGACGTCAGCGTCGACGTCCGTCAGCTCGGGCGTAATCCGCACGTCATCGTCGCGCGCAAGGGGCACTGGCTGGAGAAGGACTCAGGCCTCAGCCTGACCGATCTCGTGCACGAAACCTTCCTCACCCGCGAGCCGGGATCGGGCACACGCACGCTGATGGAAGGCATGTTCCAGAAGTCCGATCTCGAGCCGATCATCGGCATGGAGATGAGCAGCAACGAAACCATCAAACAGGCGGTGATCGCCGGGCTCGGCATCGCCTTCATCTCGGCCCACACCGTGGCGCATGAGCTCACCGAGGGCCGGCTCATCGTGCTCGACGTTGCGGGGCTGCCCATCGTCCGGCAATGGTACGTGATCCGCCGCAGCGACAAGGTGCTGCTGCCGCCCGCGCAGGCGATGTTCGATTTTCTGGGCTCGGAGGGATCGAACTATCTGCCCGACCTGCCCGAACTCGGCGAACGATAGGCTTTAGCCCATCAGCTTCATGGCGACGGTTGCGGCCAGAATGACGATGATCTGGAGCAGGCGCTCAGTCGTGAAGATGCGGTTGAAAGTGGTCATCGCTCGCCCCCGGCCGACGTGAAAGAGATCTCGATCGGGACGTTGCTAGCACACGCAAGCACCGGGACAACACCGTAGTCGCCATGGGTCGGGCCGGAACCAGCTCTGCTCCGCGCCCGATCTGACGATCGCGCCCTGCGTGATGGTTAACGATCAGGCTGCGAGCTGGACAGCGGCGTGATCCGCACGGCTGGCGAAATAGGCTTCCAGCTCCGTCAGCGCCCGCGCTTCCCATTCCCCGGCCTGCTCCAGCAGCGACCAGCTCTGGTTCGGCCGGAAGACAGCGGTCTGGCGATAGAGCGATGCGATCCCGCGATAGCGGCGCACGTTCTCCAAGATGGCCTGGCCGTTCATGTCCGAAAACTCCCTCGTCATTCCCGGGGGAGAAATTGCGGCCAAATCTTTTTCGAAAAGTTAGCGGCGCAGGCGAAGCTGGCGGATGGTTGCCGGACTGTTGCAGGGAAGCAACGCGCCGCGCCCGTTTATTGCGAATTCGTTGCCGCGCTTTCGCCTGAAGCCCTCAACCCGCCACGGCTGATGATCGCCATCGTCTCGCGGCAGAGATCGGCAAGGCCGATCAGGAGCACGGCAAGCAGGAAGAACAGCTTGATGGAATCCGCATAGGCACTGGTCAACGGGCTGAACTCGAAGAAGGGCGGCATGAACGCCCACCACACCACTGGGATAGTGAGCAGTGCGGCGAACGCCGCGGCCGGCGCACCTGCGAGAACCCCCACCAGGAAAATGCTGGGCAGGAACGTGGCAAAATACAGTTTTGCGCCGAGCACGACGCAAATGCCCTGAACCATGGCCGACACTGCCACGATCGCAAATCCGAGCACAAACGCCTGCCACGACCATGGCCGTACCCGCGGTACGCCAAACAGCCCCGCACGAACCATAAGCCTCCCCCTGCCGCCTGTTGATCAGGCCCGCTTGCGACCAAAGTACTACAGCGGCGCTGAAACCGCGAGGCGCAAATCGCATGGTCGTGCGCTTGGTAAACGGCCGCAGGGCACAATCGTACCGCTTCGGGAGCTACTCCGTGGCCGCATACAGCAGGCCCGCGACGGGCAAGGCGAGGCCGATCGCCGATGCGAGCGTCCAGCCGCCCTGCGCGAATGCCCAGGCGCCGAGCGCGGAGCCGGCGGCGCCGGCCGCGAAGAATGTCGCCATGTAGAGGCCGTTGAGTCGGCTGCGGTGCTCATGCCCGAGCACGAAGATGGCGCGGAAGCCCAGCACGACGTTGCCCTGCACGCCGAAATCGATGGCGATGGCGGCGGCCACCAGGCAGGCGAGATTGAGCGCCGATCCGGCCGCGCCGAGATGCGTGATCAGGAAGCCCACGGCCACGAGCAGCATCGCCACCAGGGTCGCGGCGCGACTATGGCCGCGATCGGCGAGCCGTCCCGCAATCGGAGCCGCAAACACGCCTGCAACGCCGGCCAGTGCGAACAGCGCGATGCCGCGCTGGGAGAAGCCGAACTCGCTGGCGAGCAGGAGCGGCGTTACCGTCCAGAACAGGCTGAAGGCGCCGAACAGGCACGCCTGGTAGAGCGCCCGACGCCGGAGCAGCGGCGTGGTTCGCACCAGATACGGCATCGACAGCAGCAGCGTACCATAATGCATGCGCGCAACCGGCTTGCGCTTCGGCAGCGTCATCCAGAGCACCGTTGCGAGCACGATCATGAGCGCGGCGGAGGCGAAGAACACCGCATGCCACGACAGGGCCGCCGTGACGAAGCTCGACACCGGCCGCGCCAGCATGATGCCGAGCATCAATCCGGTCGAGACGTTGCCGACGACGCGGCCGCGAATGGCCTCCGGCGTCAGATGCGCCGCATAGGGAATGATGATCTGGACCGCGACCGAGCCGAAGCCGATGAAGAGCGCGGCGATCAGGAACGGCAGCGCATGGGTGGCGAATGCGGCGGCGAGCAACGCCGCGGCACCGAGCATGATGACGGAGCAGATCAGCGTGCGGTTCTCGACGAGATCGCCGAGCGGCACGATCAGGAGCAGCCCAGTACCGTAGCCGATCTGCGTCATGGTCACGATCAGTCCCGCGGCGGCATGCGACAGGCCGAGCGCGCCGCTGATCGGGCCGATCAGCGGCTGGGCATAGTAGATATTGGCGGCGACCATGCCACAAGCCGCGGCAAGCACGAAGGTCAGTCGCTGCGACACCGCATCCGGCTCGGGTGCGGTCTCGATCGTGGCATTCATCGTCATTCACGGTCTCCAGATATAGAGAATAGGTTATTTCCTAATTGGTCAAAACAATCAGGCCAGCAGCTTCATCGCGACGCCGATCAGGCGCTCGCCGTCGAGCGGCAGCCGCGCCTTGCCGACGACGCGCAGGCCCTGCGTCATGCAGATCATCAGCCGCGCGGTATCGTCCGCATCGACATGGTCCGGGATCGAGCCATCGGCCAGCCCCTCGCGAATGAGGCCGGCGATGAAATTTTCATTGGTCCTGAGCTGCGCCGTGACGCGTGCCGCGATCCCGGAATCGACCGTCGACAATTCGACCGCGCTGCCGACCACGAGACAGCCGCGTCGCCCTTCGCTGCCCTGGGAATGTTCGACATAGGAGAGCAGCACGTTACGCACCCGCTCCCGGCCGTTGGTGCCGCGCGCCGCGGCGCTGCGGGTCTGCGCCTGGCGGATCGCGGTGTAGCGCTCGAAGGCGGCGAGGAACACCGCATGCTTGTCGCGAAACGCCTTGTAGATGCTGCCGGTGGCAAGCCCCATCGCTGCGGTCAGGTCGCCGATCGAAGTCGCATGATAGCCGCGCTCGCAAAATACCCGCACCGCCCTGTCGAGGGCGGTGTTCATGTCGAACTCCCGGGGCCGGCCAAGCGGACGGGGGGCAGGCTGTGATCGGCGGGAGGCTTTTCGCATGGCCGGATAATAGGGAATGATTGTTCCCGAATCAAGGCACGTGGTTGTGATTGTTGGGAACGACGCGATCAGCCACGGATTCGGTGTCGTCCTGGCGAAGGCAGGACCCATACCGCGAGGTCTGTCGATTATGGGTGGTATAAATACCGCACGGCTTATCTTCGCCAAAATCCTCCCTGGGGTAATGGGTCCTGGCTTTCGACAGGACGAGGTTGGGGAGATGGCGTCGCCACGCAACGCGCAAGCGCAAATCACGCCTTGGGCGGCACCGGCGTCCCGTCCGCCATGGTGGTCCGTCCCTTCCGTTCGACGATCAGCCCGTAGGCCCGGGGCTGACGATGAACGTCGAAGTTGAACGTCGTGCGCTTGTAGGAATTGCAGAGATCGAGATCGCAGCGGGCCAGCGCGATCTCGTCGCCCTTCGTCGTGCACGCCGCGACGATCTCGCCCGAGGGCGCGATGATGCAGCTTCCGCCGATGTGGTCGACGCCCTCCTCGATGCCGGCCTTGGCGACGCCGACCACAAACGTGCCGTTCTGGTAGGCGCCGGCCTGCATGACCAGATGATTATGGAACAGCGAGAGGTCGTCATGCTCAGGCGCGGGCGGGTTGTGCACCGGCGTGTTGTAGCCGATCAGCACCATCTCGACACCCTGGAGCCCCATCACACGATAGGTCTCGCTCCAGCGGCGGTCATTGCAGATCGCCATCCCCACTACGCCACCGAAGGCGTCGGCCACATCAAAACCGCTGCCGGGTTCGAAATAGCGCTTTTCCAGATGCTGAAACTTGCGCCACGGCTCGGGTTCGGCATGGCCGGGCAGATGAACCTTGCGATATCTCGAGACGATCACGCCGCTCTTGTCGACCAGAATGGACGTGTTGTAGCGGCGGCTGACGCCGGCCTCGACCGTCAGCTCGGCATAGCCGAGGTAGAAGCCGATTCCAATCTCGCGGGCGAGGTCGAACAGGGCCAGCGTCTCCGCTCCCGGCATGTCGCGCTCGAAAAAACTGTCGATCTCGGCCTGGTCCTCGAAGTACCACCGCGGAAAGAACGTGGTCAGCGCCAGCTCGGGATAGACGATCAGGTCGCAGCCGTTGGCGCGCGCCTGGCGCATCAGCGCCATCAGCCGCGCCACGACCTCGGTCCTCGTCTCGGCTCTCGCAACCGGGCCAAGCTGGCCGGCTGCGACATTCACAAATCTCGCCACGCCTCGTTCCTTATTTCGGTTCTAAAGCGCGATGAGATGAGAATGAATCATCATCGCGCTTTAGGTCGTTGTTTGAGCATGATCTTTTCGGAAAACCGCTTCGCACTTTTCCGGATCGTGCTCTAGGATCGCTTCGAGGCCGAGCCTATCGCGAGATGCGCCACGGGCACAGGCCACTCTGCCACTGAATCGGCTGTGGAGGCCCGGGACACGCCTTCGCATTCTCGCGGCGCATTTCGCCCGAGTTTTGGCTGTTTCGTTCACGCCCTTGAACCAAGAGGGCGCAGGGAAGGCCGGGTGCCGGCTGGCACCCACTCATCCGCTGTGCGAAAGCACACGCAGAAAAACTGCACAGCGGTCAACAGGTGTAGCCGAAACACTCGGCCTTCCCTGCGCAGTGGGTTGACGGCTTATGCCGCGCTCTCCCGGGAGCCGAATTCCTTCTGGCCTCCCTCGCCCCGCGAATTGACGGCGTGGTTGACCCGGTTGGGCGCTCCACACCTCCGCTAGAGCTTGACCGTAGCAACGACGGCCAGGACCACACGGTTTTGCCGTACGCGAGTCCACCTATCGCCACAGGGTTCTCCGGCGTTGTCGAATTAGCCGGAAAAATGTTGGCGAGACGAACCGTCAGCGCCGCTCGTCCGCACGTGGCCGCGGGCTCACAGGGACTACCCGCCCTGCCCGCACCTCTCGTGCCGACGCTGCCGCGTCCACCGCAACCCGGCTCGCATATCGTGACGACGTACGATCGCCCCTCCTGGTGAGCCGGGATAGGAGACACATACGCCATTTCCGAATTTCGGTAAAGCGGAATATTCTTAGCCATCGGGATTGACACGCGGCCGACACAGCCGATGCTGGTGGCGCAGAGGTGACGAACCGCGACGCGCAACGCCAAACGGCCTGGCAGGCCTGCTCACTCAGCCGGCGCGCTGGCATTCTCCTTGCTGCACCACGGTCAATCCCTCAGACCCACGGTGGGTCTGTCTCATAGTGAGGCGATCGCATGCAGCCGACGTCCCGTTTCGAAGCGACTATCCCGACACAGCTCCACGCGCTGATTTCCGATCTGCGTTGGCGCACGCAGATGCTCGACGCCGACATTCTGGAGGAAGAGCGGAAGGCCGGCATCTCAGACCTGAAAAACCCTGCCTACCCGATGCTCGCGTTGAACTTGAGGGCTCGGCGCGACAATATCCAGGTGAGCATCACGATCCTGGAAAACCGCCTCGAGAAACGATCGACCGAGTGGCCACGCGCCGCCTGATGCGAATGGTGCCGGGCCCGAGCTCGCAACGCGACGATACCCGCGGGCGAGCCCGGGCGATGGCACGATAGCTCTATCGTCTGCGACGGCAAACGCGCCTGGATCCGCGTTGCCAATCTGCAACGGTTCCCCTCCGTCAGAAGCCTGACAAAAGAAATTCCCATTGCGGCCACGAACCCCGCTCACAACGCCGTGAGACTAGCAGGGGAACTACGATGCGTGCACAGCGCGTTTGGAAAGTGAATGGGGCCGCCAGCATCGGGCAGCTTCAAACCAGACTGGATGACCTGAACAAGCGGCTCAATCAGCTCGAAAACCAGCATCCTGAAAGCTGGAAAATGGAGGAGCTGAAATCGAGTGCGCTCGGCCTCTCGCGTGAGATCGACGACATCCGCTGCGCCGAGGCGACGGCGGCATTGAGCGAGTTGCTGCGGAAGTAGTGCGGAAGTCGTCGGGGCTCGACGATTCGGAGCGGCCTCGGGGAACCAACGTCCGCCGCCGCCATTTGCATGGAAGCATGGAGCTGAATCATGAGCAGGCATCTGACGCGAGCCCATCTCGCGCGCGGCGTTGCCGGCGCGGTTTCTATGCTGATCCTGTGCGCGACGGCGGCATTCACCATCGCGCGCCACTTCGCGTTGTGAGGGATAGGTTTGCATGACGTCCGACCCCGAGGAGGCGGTGAGGCTGCAAGGCTATGGCGAGATGATGTTGCGCACGGCGATCGCGACGCTGATGGCACTCGCACCGCGCGACCGATCCGACGCCGCCATCTTCCGCGTCCGCGATGGCTCACGACTCGCCTCAAACGAGATCGCCGAACTCGCCTCGGATTGGGGCATGGCGCCGATGGCTGAAATCAGGTCGCCAAAACTGGTCCCGGACCAGCATTGGCCTGACATCGTTCGCGGCATGGTGCGCGAGGCGCCGCTGCCATCGCTGATGGTGGCGTTTTTGGTGGGCGTGCTGGTGGCGCGGCGCTGATCGGCCTCGCAGCGCAAAATCCCGAGCCGGTGCGCTGGAAATTTACGTAGGGTTCGTCATCACCCCGTGCTTGTCAGCCTCAAACAATCTCACGCTTGTGAAGACATGCTCCGGTTGCATGTGAACTGGTTCACATCTGCACGTTCCACATAGTCCTAGCGTAGGTGCGGCTCCGCTTGTTTGGTACAGGCCGGGTCTGGGTCGCAGGACGACCTGGCAGCAAAATCTGACAGCGAGGGCCTGAGCAACCGCCAACCGATCTCCAGAGGAGATTGCCATGACTCTGAAATCAGCAGCATTTTTAATGCATACGCTCGTGGTGGCCGCCATTGTTTCGCAGACCAGCGGTTCCATCGCCAGCAATCAGACCGCTGACACGGCGGCTTCAAATCAGGCGAGAACCAATCAACCCCCACCCGCGCCGATAGTGGTCGCGCAAGGGCGCTGCTTCAACGGCAGGTGCTACTAATTGGCCGAACTGATAACTTATCCGGACCGTTGTGCGTGCGTGATGGAGAATGGCCATGCCTACGCTTCCCATGAAGCTTGGAGTGCCGCTGGACCAAATGAGCGTGGTTTTCTTTGCGTCCCTCGCTCTCGCGGTTTGGCTCATCTACGTGTTCTGCCAGCGCAAATTCGCCGAACGCAGCGTCACCGGAAGCGGTGATTTCATCTATCAGATGTTGCCGCGTCAACTGGCAACGCGTGAGGAATATTCGCACGGCTTCCTGATCTATTTCGGATCGATGGCTACAATTCTGGTGATGCTGTCGCTGCTGGGGGCAAACAACCTCGAGCAGCTGGGCGTCACGCTCCCGAAGCATCTCAGCTACTTGGGAGTTCCGCTCGCCCTCGCGTTCGTGCTGATGGGGGCGCTGCCGAACGTCCCGGGCCTCATGCGGATCGAGACATATATGCGCCAGTATGCGCATGAGCGCGCCTACATTCCGGATGCCGCACGCGCCACAGCAGAGCGGATCGCCACCGCGGACTTCGATTTCACCTCCTACGCGGGAGAGGCGCTTCGATCGCCAGAAATGCGCGGCATCCTGCTTGAAGACTTCACGCGATCACGCCACACGCTCGAGCATAACTGGGCGCGGCTTTGCTGCCTCGTCTTCGCCCTGAAATCCTATCGAATGGAAGGCTTCACCGGCGCCCTCGATGCGAGCCTCTTGCAGGATTACCGGAGCGATCTGGATCTCATCGAGAGCCAAAAAAAATCCATGGAAGCCCAGGTGGCGGACTATCGGAGCGCGCGGGAAAGCGATCCATATTACACGAACGAAGAGCTTCGCCGCTGCGTCGTGGATAATTTGCGCAAGCTCTACATCCTGCTCGGATGTGCGGTACGGCTGAAGACGCAGCCCAACGACGATATCGACCTGGCACTACGCCCGTTTGGCGTCATGCTCAAACGCACGCTGCGCCCCCCGGGCACAGGCGACTTACAGCTCGTCAGTCTGACGGCTATCGCAATGAGCGTCATCTTGCTGGGCCTCGCCGCTGACGGGCTTGGCCAGCTCGGCCTGTGGACGACGTCGCCCGTCTTTCCACAAACAGTGATGCAGCCTTTCTGGGATGCCGCAGCGACGTTCGTGCCGTACGCAACTGCGATCATCGTGGCCGATCTCGTGCGCAGACGCGCGATCGACAAGGGACGATGGTTTGTCACCTCGGGCCAGCGCCAACACGCAAGCGGAGCCAACTATGTCCGGGTGGCTGTGATTTGCGGCATCGCAGGTTATCTTGCTCTCATTGTCTGGGGACTTACCCAGGGCCCCCCAACGCAAGACAGCTTCAGAATTGAGGTTCCCAGTGCCCTGCTCGCCATGGTTACGGGAGGGTTCTACGTCTTTCACCTTGACAATGCGGAGGCCGGTCAGCGCCCGTCTCGTGCGTGGGAGCTTGGCTCCGAGACTGTCCTCACGGGGCTCTGCGGGCTCATCGCCGCCTGCGCCACATGGCAGATCATTCTGGGCACCGCAGGTGCGGCAATGGACAGAATTATCCTCACCACCCTGATCAATGCCGCAGTGGGGTTCGCACTTGCCTGGTACATCCCGCAAGCCGCGGCCGCACTCCGCGACGATCCGCTGGTCGAGGAAAGCAAAGAACGCGTGCGCGCGCTGCAAACGGCGGCCCAGGCTCGGTTGGGTGGCGCGGCGCCAGTCTGGCTCGATCAGCAGCATCCTGCGCTTGACGGCACTTCGCCCCGCCTCGCTGCCGCCGCGGGCGTAGACGGGTTCGAGCGCGCAATCAGCTTGCTGCAACGTCCACAGTCTCTGACCGCCTGAGCCTGTCGCCTTCGCCAAGCCGGATCGGGATTGCCCGTCCGAGCTTGTCGGAGGCTTCCGGCATGGTTTGGCGAGGCCGAGAGCCCGATCAGCCATGCCGCGCGGACAGTCCCGCTGCCCGATCCAAATCGGCCGTGGACCCGCCCTGAAATTCGTTGCAAAAAGGCGCTCCCGAGGCGCCGGCGGCCGGTCCGCCAAGCCTTTAGGAAAACGTCGACTTTTGGAAGAATGGTCGGAGTGGCAGGATTCGAACCTGCGACCCCTGCGTCCCGAACGCAGTGCTCTACCGGGCTGAGCCACACTCCGACAAGAGGCCGGCTTATAGCGTCGGGCTTGGCGCACCGCAAGCGGCCGATTTGAGGAATTTCGTCCCAGTGAAAACGGGTCTTGAAACGCTGATTTTGCCGGCCGGCCAGGCCGCCGCCGAAACCGCCGCCCGGCGGCTGGCCGCGGGCGGGCTGGTCGCGTTCCCAACCGAGACGGTCTACGGGCTCGGGGCGGACGCCGCCAATGCCACCGCGATCGCCCATCTCTATGCCGCCAAGGGGCGGCCGGCCTTCAATCCGCTGATCGCACATGTCGCGGACCTCGCCGCGGCCCGCCGGATCGGCCGGTTCGACGTGTGCGCCTTGCGGCTCGCGGAGGCGTTCTGGCCGGGGCCGCTGACGCTGGTGGTGCCCAAGACCGAAGGCTGCCCGGTGGCCGATCTCGCCACCGCGGGCCTCGATACCGTCGCGATCCGCATCCCCGCCCACCCGGTGGCGCAGGCGATCCTGCGCGCCTTCGGCGGGGCGGTGGTCGCGCCGTCTGCCAACATCTCGGGCCATGTCTCGCCGACGCTGGCCGCCCATGTCGAGAGCGACCTTGCGGGACGCATTGACCTGATCGTCGACGGCGGGCCGGTCGAAGTGGGCGTCGAATCGACCATTGTCGGCTGCTTCGAGGCGCCGATGCTGCTGCGTCCCGGCGGGCTGTCGCGCGACCGGATCGAGGCCGTGCTCAGCGCACCGCTGGCGCGCCCGCCCGCGGAGGCCGAGAGCGACGACAGCCAGCCGCTGGCGCCCGGCATGCTGGCCTCGCACTACGCGCCACGGGCCGGCGTGCGGCTTAATGCGCGCGACGTCGCTCCGGGCGAAGCGCTGCTGGCGTTCGGCCCTGAGCGGTTACCCGGCCTTGACGCCGCGTCGAACGTCATGAATTTGTCGCCCACCGGTGATCTCGATGAAGCCGCCGCCAATCTGTTCGGCTATCTTCGCGCCCTCGATGCGAAGGGGCCGCGGACAATCACGGTGATGGCGATCCCCGAAGAAGGTTTAGGCGAAGCGATCAACGACCGGCTGCGCCGGGCCGCCGTTGCGCGGTAAAGCAAGAGTCGAGAGGACATGAACGTCAATAAGCCAACCACCCCTCCGCTTGCGCCCGAGCTGATCGAACAATTCCGCAAGATCGTCGGCGACCGGCACGCGATCACCGATGCGGCCGACATCGAGGCCTACGTCACCGAAGAGCGCAATCTGTTCCACGGCCGCTCGCCGCTGGTGCTGCGCCCGGGCTCGACCACGGAAGTCTCTGAAATCTGCAAGCTCGCCTCCGCGCACAGAATCGCGCTGGTGCCGCAGGGCGGCAACACCGGACTTGTCGGCGGCCAGACGCCGCACAATGGCGAAGTCGTGGTGTCGCTGCGCCGGCTCGATGAGATCCGCGAGGTCGACACCGCCTCCAACACCATGACCTGCGAGGCCGGCGTGGTGCTGCAAATCGCGCAACAGAAGGCGGCCGATGTCGACCGGCTGTTTCCGCTGTCGCTGGGCGCGGAAGGAAGCTGCACCATCGGCGGCAATCTCTCGACTAATGCCGGCGGCACGGCGGCGCTCGCCTATGGCGTGGCGCGCGAGATGGCGCTGGGGCTCGAGGTGGTACTGGCCGACGGGCGCGTGCTCAACGTGCTGTCGAAGCTGAAGAAGGACAATACCGGCTACAATCTGCACAACCTCTTCATCGGCGCGGAAGGCACGCTCGGCATCATCACGGCGGCGACGCTCAAGCTGTTTCCGAAGCCGCGAGCGATCGAGACCGCCTTCGTCGGGCTGAAGTCGCCTACGGCGGCGCTGAAACTGCTCACGATGGCGCAGGGCGAGGCCGCCAATGCGCTGACGAGCTTTGAGCTGCTGTCGGAAACGGCGGTCGACTTCTCGATCCGTCACGGCATCGACGTGCGCGATCCGCTCGAACAGAAGCATCCCTGGTACGTGCTGATGGAATTGTCCTCACCTAGCGATGATGCACGTGCGCCGCTGGAATCGATCCTCGGCCGCGCCATGGAGGAGGACATCGTCGACGACGCCGTGATCGCGGCCAATCTCACCCAGCGCGCGGGCTTCTGGAAGCTGCGCGACGAGATGTCTTCGGCGCAGAAGCCCGAGGGCGGCTCGATCAAGCACGACATCTCCGTGCCCGTCGCCGCCGTGCCTGCCTTCATCACGGAGGCCAATGCCGCCGTGGTGAAGCTGATCCCCGGTGCACGACCGGTGCCGTTCGGCCATCTCGGCGACGGCAATCTGCACTACAATGTCAGCCAGCCCGTCGGCGCCAACACCGCGGATTACCTCGCGCGCTGGCACGAGATGAACGCGGTGGTGTTCGAGATCGTGCTGCGCATGGGCGGCTCGATCTCGGCTGAGCACGGCATCGGCGTGCTCAAGCGTGACGAACTGCCAGACGTGAAGGACAAGACCGCGATCGAGCTGATGCGATCGATCAAGGCGATGCTCGATCCGCTTGGAATCATGAATCCGGGAAAGGTGCTGTGAACGAAGCTGTCTCCCCGCTCGCGGTCGCAGTGATCACGGATGCCGACGTCGAGCCTGTCGTTGCGCTGTGGCAGCGCTGCGGCCTGACGCGCCCCTGGAACGATCCGCACGCCGACATCGCGCTGGCGCGGCGGCGCGACAATTCGACGATCCTGATCGGCCGCGACGGCGGCGCGATCGTCGCGACCGTCATGGTCGGCCATGACGGCCATCGCGGCTGGGTCTATTACGTCGCGGTCGATCCCGACTGCCGCAAGCGCGGTTTTGGCCGCGTCATCATGGCGTCCGTCGAAGACTGGCTGCGTCGGGCCGGCATTTTGAAACTGCAGCTCCTGGTCCGCCGCGAGAATGCGCAGGCCAATGCGTTCTACCAGTCGCTCGGCTTCGGGGAATCCACCTCGGTGATGTTCCAGAAGTGGCTCGACGGCCGGGATCCTACGCCTTAGCCCTTATCTGGAAGATAGCCATGACCATTTCCGACCGCGTCCGCATCAAGGACGTCCGCGTGCTCTCGGACAACTGGACCGTCCTGAAAGAGACGACGTTCGAATACCGGCGGGCCGATGGCGAGTGGCAGACGCAGCACCGCGAAACCTATGAGCGCGACAACGCCGCAGCCGTGCTGCCCTACAATCGCGCACGGCGCACGGTGATCCTGGTGCGCCAGTTCCGTCTGCCGGCCTATATCCGCGGCTACGACGATCTCTTGATCGAAGCCGCCGCTGGCGTGCTGGACGATGCCGCACCGGAGGTGCGCATCCGCGCCGAGGCCGAGGAGGAGACCGGTTATCGCCTGCACCACGTCCACAAGGTGTTTGAGGCGTTCATGAGCCCCGGCGCCGTGACCGAGAAGCTGCACTTCTTCGTCGCCGAGTACGAGCCGGAGATGCGCATCAGCGACGGCGGGGGCCTTGCCCATGAGGGCGAGGACATCGAGGTGCTGGAGCTCGGGATCGACGAGGCGCTGGCGATGATCATGGATGGGCGCATCATCGATGCCAAGACGATCATGCTGCTGCAATATGCGGCGCTGCATGTGTTTCGGTAGCCCCCACCCGGTCCGCAATTCTGGCCTGCGCGGCCATGGGGCCTGTTGAGCTGCCCGCCGACTATCTCTAGTCTGGCTGCAATAAGAACCAAGGAGACGCGCCCCATGTCCGCTCTGCGCGACGACGAATTCGGCTTTGCGCCCGACTACGACGCCCCCATCCCCTATATGCAGCGCACGCGCGACTATTACTCGGCGATCGGCTACACCACGGCGTATCGGTGGGCGCACTACCTCGAAGCGCCGTTCCAGCCGCTGAAGAAGAAGCTTTCGCAGTCCCGCGTGACCATCATCACCACGGCCGCGCCGTACGATCCGACCAAGGGCGACCAGGGACCGGGTGCGGCGTATAATGGCAGCGCGAAGTTCTACCAGGTCTATGACGGCGACACGTCGAGCCAGCACGACCTTCGCATCTCGCATATCGGCTACGACCGCAAGCACACCAGCGCCACCGACAACGGCACCTGGTTTCCGTTGCCGCAGCTTCTGAAGGCAGGCGCCGCGGGGCGCATCGGCGAGGTTGCTCCGCGCTTCTTCGGCGCGCCCACCAACCGCAGCCATCGCGTCACCCTCGACACCGATGCACCGGAGATTCTGGCACGCTGCCTCGCCGACAAGGTCGATGTCGCCGTGCTGGTACCGAACTGCCCGGTCTGCCATCAGACCACGGCGCTGGTGGCGCGGCATCTGGAGGCAGGCGGCATTCCGACCGTGGTGATGGGCTGCGCCAAGGACATCATCGAGCACGCCGCCGTGCCGCGCTTTTTGTTCAGCGACTTCCCGCTCGGCAATTCCGCCGGCAAGCCGCATGACGTCGCCTCCCAGGCGCAGACGCTCGAGCTGGCGCTGAAACTGCTGGAGACGGCGAGCGGCCCGCAAACGACCATGCAGTCGCCGCTGCGCTGGAGCGAGGACGCGTCCTGGAAGCTCGACTACAACAACGTCGCGCAGCTCTCGCCTGAAGAGCTGGCGCGCCGCCGCGCCGAATTCGACAAGCAGAAGGAGATCGCGCGCGGCAATCGCGCTGCCTGACGTCCTCCAAGAACAAAAATTGACGGGGAGAGAGACGTGACGCGACCGTTCGAGGGCGTAAAGATTTTGGACTTTACGCAAGTGCTGGCCGGCCCCTATGCGAGCTACCAGCTCGCGCTGCTCGGGGCCGAAATCATCAAGGTCGAGCGGCGCGAGGGCGAGGACATGCGCCGCACGCCGCTGTCGCGCGAATGGGCCGAGCGCGGACTCGCCCCGGCGTTCCAGGCCATCAACGGCAACAAGCGCAGCCTGACGCTCGATCTGCAAAAGCCCGATGCCGTCGCCATCGTGAAGAAGCTCGCAAGCCAGGTCGACGTCGTCATGGAGAATTTTCGCCCGGGCGTGATGGACAAGCTCGGCATCGGCTATGAGGCGCTGTCCGCGATCAACCCGAAGCTGATCTATTGCGCGGTGTCCGGCTTCGGCCAGACCGGCCCGGACCGCCTGCGCCCCGGCTATGACGGCAAGATGCAGGCGCTGTCAGGCATCATGGCGATCACCGGCCATCCCGAGACCGGGCCGACGCGCGCGGGCTTTGCGGTGTGCGACGTGCTGTCGGGCGCGACCGCCGCGTTCGGCGTATCGAGCGCGCTGTATCAACGCGACCGCACCGACGAGGGCCAATTCGTCGATGTCTCCATGCTGGAGGCAACACTGGCGTTTCTCTCAGGGCAAATCGCGGACTGGTCGGTCGCCGGCCATCGCCAGCAGCTTTCGGGCAACCAGGCCGTGAGCCGCAGGACCACGGCCAACCTGTTCAAATGCGGGGACGGCCACATCCTGCTCGCCGTCAACAACGAGAAGCAGTACCGCGCGCTGATGTCTGCGCTCGGCCGCGAGGATACGCTGTCAGATCCCCGCTTCGCCGACTGGTTTTCTCGCAACGAGAACGAGCCGGCACTGCGCGCCATTCTCGAAGAGGCACTCGCGGCAAAGCCGGCGCGCGAATGGGAGAGAATTCTGGAAGACGCCGGCGCGCCCTGTTCCAGCATCTGGACAATCGAGGAGGTGATCGATCATCCGCAGATCGCGGCGCGTGGCGCGATCCAGGCGCTGGACACCCCCTACGGCCGCCTGCGCTTCGCCGGCAGCGGGTTCAAGCTCGCGCATGGCGGCGGCAGGCTGGATCGGATGGCGCCGGAGCTGGGCGCGGACACCGATGCAGTGCTGGGTGAGTTGGGGTTCGATGCGGCGGAGATCGCGGAGTTGCGAGACCGGAAGATTGTTTGAGAGGCCGCAAATTCCGGACGTGTAATCACACCTAAAACAACGACCCCTGCCCGTCATCCGCCGATCCAGCCGCCGCCTTCCGCACCATCTTCTTCTTCGGCACCTCCGCCTCCATTTCCTCCGCGCTGATCGGCAGCAACAGCTGCTCATCGTCATTGACGACGCGGTTGACGCGGGTGGAGACCGGGTGCCAGGCGAACTCGCCGATGCGCGGGGCGGCCATCAGCGGCAGCACGGCATCGACCTCGTTGCCGCGGGAATCGAGCCAGCGCTCGAAATCGCGCGGGCTGATGGTGACGGGCACGCGGTCATGCAGCGCAGCGAGATCCTCGCCCGCCGCCGCCGTGACGATTGCGACCGTGTCGAGCTCCTCGCCGTTCGGTCCGACCCAGGTCTCGAACAATGCGGCGAAACCAAGCGGCTCGCCGTCGGCGCAATGGATGAAGAAGGGCTGCTTGCGGCCGTCGACCGCCTTCCATTCGTAATAGCCGTCGGCCGGGATCAGGCCGCGACGGCGGCGAATCGCCTTCTTGAATGCGGGCTTCTCCAGCACCGTCTCCGAGCGGGCGTTGATCAGCAATGTAAACCCGCGGGGATCCTTGACCCAGGTCGGCAGCAGGCCCCAGCGCATCAGGCGAAAATGCCGCGCGCCGTTCTCGACCAGCACGACCGGAATCGGTTGCGTCGGCGCCACATTGTACCGCGGCGGGAAGTTCGGCTGCTCGATATAGCCGAACAGTTGCCGCAAAGCCGCGGGGGCCGAAGTTATGACGAAGCGTCCGCACATCCTTGGGGCCTATATAGGGTCCGTTCAGGTCCTTTTAACCCCGAACGTTAACACTGCGGCAGATGAGCTCAACGGTCTCCCAAGCCGCGCGAACGCATGCACTGACGGGGCCCGAGGCCGCGGCCTGGGCCGAGCGGCTGCGCGTGGCCAACATCAACCCGCGGACCGGGCTTGCCACCGACTATCTGAACCATTTCAATGAAGCCGTGATGCTGCTCGAAATGGTCCCGGACATGCCGGAATGCGCGGAAGACTTTTTGACCTGGTCGCCGCTGTCCTATGCCGAGCATTTCACCGCCTCGAATTTCAAGGCGCGCGATCTCGCGATCGAGGCTTATGAGAAGGCAGCCCCGTCGGTGCGCGCTCAGTTCGACCACATCACCGACACCATGACCTCGATCCTGACCGCGGTCGGCTCGGCCATGCGCGAGGTTGAGAAGGACACGACCCGCGTCCGCCTCGCCGAACAGGCCACCCTCTGGGTCAAGCCGCTCATCGCGGCCTGCGGCGGCATCATCAATGGCGGGGCGGAAGCCGACGTCGACACCATCATGGCGAACTGAGCCCGAGTAGGTGAAGAAATTGGCCTCGGTCGTCCAGCCCACCCACCCTCAGCTCGCGGTCAGCGCCGCAATTTTCCGCGACCGCAAGGTGCTGCTGGTCCGCCGCGCCCGCTCGCCCGCAAAGGGGTTCTATTCGCTGCCGGGCGGACGGGTCGAGTTCGGCGAATCGCTCCACCAGGCCCTGGCGCGGGAAGTCGAGGAGGAAACCGGGCTCGATATCGAGATCATCGGCCTCGCCGGCTGGCGCGAGGTGCTGCCGGCCACGGGCGGAGCCGGCCACTACCTGATCATGTCCTTTGCCGCCCGCTGGGTGGCCCGGGAGCCGGTCCTCAACGATGAGCTCGACGATTACCGGTGGGTCGCCCCGGACGCGCTGGCGAGCCTCGGTGGCCTCAAGCTGACCGGAGGCCTGGAGGAGGTCATTGAATCGGCAGCTCGGCTGATCGAAGCCTAGCTGGCACCGCGAGCTCCGCTGCACCTCTCCCGCTTGCGGGAGAGGTCGCGCCGAAGGCGCGGGTGAGGGCTTTTCCCTCTTGGGGGCTATCGCCCGCGGAGACACCCCCTCCCCAGCCCTCCCCCGCAAGCGGGAGAGGGAGCGCACCGCCCGCGCGGCTTGCCTTGCTTCTCCAGCCCTGAGGAGGCATACACCGGCCGATGTCCACGCGATTTCTGGCCATTTTTGCCCTGATTCTCGCCTGCGCCTCCGTGCCCGCCCGGGCCCAGGACGTGGCGGCGCCGTTTGACGGCGATCTTCAGCGGCTGGCCGAGATCCTCGGCGGGCTGCATTATTTGCGCGGCATCTGCGGGGCCAATGAAGGCAACAAATGGCGCAGCGAGATGCAGGCGCTGATCGACGCCGAAACCCCCGCCGGCGAGCGCCGCACCCGCATGATCGCCGGCTTCAACCGCGGCTATAACGGCTTTCAGCAGACCTACCGGAGCTGCACGCCGGCGGCGACCGTCGCGATCCGTCGCTACATCGAGGAAGGCTCCAAGATCTCACGCGACCTCACAGCGCGCTACGCGAACTGATTCCTCCGTCATTCCGGGGCGCGACGAAGTCGCGAGCCCGGAATCCATCTGGCCGCAGAAACCGTCGTGCGATGGATTCCGGGTCCGCGCCTGATGGCGCGTCCCGGAATGACGAGAGAGGGGTCGGCGCGTCTCCTCGCCAATCAGGATGGAACGTTCGAACGCCCGGCTGGAACTCCGTCATCGTCTTTGTCCACCGCCATTAACCGTTCCTAAAGATGTGGCCTAGGCGGCGTTAATACGCGTGCTACACCTCTCGCACAGCGCATCGCCGTGGATTGCGCCCCAGCCCTGTCGAGTTTCATGAGCCATCCAGTATCCTTTGCCCCCGCACGTGCGCCGCTGCCCGACCACGAGCAGAAACAGGCCGCGCTGAGCTATCTCAACGAGGCCTGGGCCGAGGCGCGCCATGACGGCGTCGACGGCGATTGCCTGGCACAGGCAAGCCTGTTCGCGGCGCTCGCCGAACTCGTCGGCACTTACGGCGAGGACGCAGTGGCGAAGTTCGTCGAGGGTTTTCCCGGCCGCATCCGTAACGGCGAATTCTCGGTCGGCGTCTCCAGGCAGTAGCCGCCCCGGAAAATGACCCTGCCACGCGGGCGGGGCCAGTCAACGGATGAATGACTCGGCGACCAGGTCGCAAAGTCTGCCGCCTTTATCGCACGGAAGGCGTTGGCCGTAGACGAGCATTAGCCTAGCGGTGACCGGGCGATGTTCCCGACGCGATCAGGAATGCACGCCTGTTACTTGAGCATGAAATCCGCTGCACACTTTGCGCTAACGCGGCCCTTCGGGGCCGGATTATACCCTAGTCGGTCTCGATCGGCAGAGCCGTCTCCCTGGCCCATTCGCCCATCGAGGCGTCGTAGAGCGTGAGCTTGTCGAATCCGAGCTGCGTCAACAGGAACAAATCGATCGTCGCCGAGATGCCGCCGCCGCAATAGCAGATCACGTTCTTGTCGCGCGTGATGCCCTGGGCGGCGAATTTCGCTTCCGCATCGGCAAGCGATGTCAGCGTCTTGTCGGCGCCATCGACGAGCGTTGCGGCGGGAACGTTGACGCTGCCGGGAATGCGGCCGGGCCGTCCGTAGCGGCTCGGCTCGAGGCCGCGATGAAACTGCGGCCCGAGCGCGTTGACGATCACGGTCGCGGGATCGCCGATCCGCGCCATGACCGTGTTCTTGTCGACGAAGAAACCCGCACGCTGCGCGGCGTTGAAGGTCGTGGCCGGATATCCCTTCGGTGCGCCCGTTTCGACCGGCCGTCCCTCGGACTTCCATTTGTCGAAACCGCCGTCGAGCACCTGCGCATCGAGGCCGAGCGAGCGTAGCATCCACCAGAACCGCGTCGCCCACATCATCGTGCCGATGCTGTAGAGCACGATGGTCCTCGACGCATCGAGGCCGTAGCGGCCGAAGGCGGCTTCGAGCTGGGCGACACCAGGCATCATGAAGAGCTGTCGCGCGGAGGTGTCGGAGAACTCGCCTTGCAGGTCGAGCACCGGCTCGGTATACGTCGTGCAATCGTAGAGGCGCAAAAGCGGATCGCCGAGCATGGCGGCGAGCTGTTCGGTGGAGACAAGAGATGTCCGCGTGGTCATCGTTGCTTCCCCACGTTCAGGTTGTCGTCCCCCCATGACACTGTCATTGCCCGCGAAGGCGGGCAATCCAGTATTCCAGAGGCGGCAAAATTTGAATCGAGATGCCGCGGCGTACTGGATGCCCCGGTCAAGCCGGGGCATGACAACAGTGTGAACGGCGCAGCAAAACCCCTACGCCTTCAACGTCTCCAAAAACCGCACCGGCTCGCCCTGCGACGCCGACACCAGTTCGCCCTGCCACATCACGCGGCGGCCGCGGATGAAGGTGCCGACGGGCCAGCCGGTGACGCGCACGCCGTCATAGGGGGTCCAGCCGGCTTTGGACGCGACCCATTTGTTGGTGATGGTCTCGCTGCGCTTGAGGTCGACGACGGTGAGGTCGGCGTCGTAGCCCGCCGCGATGCGGCCCTTGCAGGCCATGTTGTAGAGGCGCGCGGGGCCGGCGCTGGTGAGATCGACGAACCGCGCCAACGACAGCCGGCCCGCATTGACGTGATCGAGCATCAACGGCACCAGCGTCTGCACGCCGGTCATGCCCGAGGGCGAGGCCGGATAAGTCTTTTGCTTCTCTTCCAGCGTATGCGGCGCGTGGTCGGAACCGAGCACGTCGATGATGCCTTGTTCGATGCCGCGCCAGATGCCGGCGCGGTGATCGGCCGAGCGCACCGGCGGGTTCATCTGAGCGAGCGTGCCGAGCCGCTCGTAGCATTCGGGCGCCGCCAGCGTGAGATGGTGCGGCGTCGCCTCGCAGGAGGCGACGTCCTTGTGGTCGCGCAAGAACTCGATCTCTTCCTTGGTCGAGATGTGCAGCACGTGGATGCGCTTGCCGGTCTCATGCGCGAGCTTCACCAGCCGCTCGGTCGCCATCAGCGCCGCCGTCTCGTCGCGCCAGACCGGGTGCGAGCGCGTATCGCCCTCGATGCGCAGCGGCTTGCGGTCGTTGAGGCGGTACTCGTCCTCGGCGTGGAACGCCGCGCGACGGCGGATCACCTGAAAAATCCGGCGCAGGCTTTCGTCGTCTTCCACCAACAGCGCGCCGGTCGAGGAGCCGATGAACACTTTTACGCCCGCGCAACCCGGCGCGCGCTCGAGCACCGGCAGGTCCTGCACGTTCTCGCGGGTGCCGCCGATGAAGAAGGCGAAATCACAATGCATGCGGTGATGGGCGCGTTTCACCTTGTCGGTGAACTCGGCCTCCGTCACGGTCAATGGAGACGTGTTCGGCATCTCGAACACGGCGGTGACGCCGCCCATCACGGCGCTGCGCGAGCCGGTTTCGAGGTCTTCCTTATGCGTCAGGCCGGGCTCGCGAAAATGCACCTGCGTGTCCATCACGCCGGGCAGGATATGCAGGCCCTTGCAGTCGATCATTTCGCCGGCGGAGGCTTGCGACAGGGCGCCGATCCCGGCAATGCGGCCATTGGCGATGCCGATGTCGCGGACACCCTCGCCGTCCTGGTTGACCACAATGCCGCCCTTGAGGATGACGTCAAAACGCTGGGTCATGGCTAAAGGCCTCTCTCATCCCCAAGCGCGGGGCTCGAGGTCTTGTCGTTTATTCGCTGCGGGCTTACGTTCCGGAGCAACATGTCGCAAGAGATTTTCGCATGAAATCAGCGTTTCTTCCCGACCGGGGCGTGGTCAAGGTCGCGGGCGAGGATGCACGCAACTTCCTCAACGGCCTCATCACGACCGACGTCGACAGGCTGAAGCTAGGCTTCGGCCGATTCGGCGCGCTGCTGACACCGCAGGGCAAGATCACCGTCGATTTCCTGATCACGGAGGCGCCCTCCGGCCATGGCGGCGGGTTCCTGATCGACTGCCCGAAGGTGCTGGCCGACGGCCTCGCCACCAAGCTGAAATTCTACAAGCTCCGCGCCAAAGTCACTGTGGAAAACCTCTCCGATGATCTCGGCGTGCTCGCGGCCTGGGACGGCCGGCTTGCGGTTCAGCCTGACCTCGCCTTCGCCGATCCGCGCAATGAAGAACTCGGCTACCGCATCCTGATCCCCGAGCAGCTCAAGCAGAAGCTCTCCGATCTCATCGGCGCCGGGCTCGTCGATGCCGCCGCATACGAGTCCCACCGCATCGCCCTCGGCGTGCCGCGCGGCGGGCTCGACTTCATGTACAGCGATGCGTTCCCGCACGAGACCAACATGGATCGTCTTGCCGGCGTCGATTTCGACAAGGGCTGCTATGTCGGCCAGGAGGTCGTCTCGCGCATGCAGCATCGCGGCACCGCACGCACCCGCAGTGTCAAGGTGCTACTCGACGGCCCCTCGCCCGAGGCCGGCACCACCGTTCTTGCCGGCGACAAGCCGGTCGGCACCATCGGCTCGACGGCCGATGGCAAGGGTATCGCGCTGGTGCGGATCGACCGTGTCGCCGACGCACTCGATGCCGGCCAGCCACTCACCGCTGGTGGCCTCGCTGTGAGGCTCGCGGAACCTGACGTCGTGCGTATCCCAACGAAGCAGCCCATCGCATGAGCCGCGCTCCCCGCGTGCATACCGACGGCCTGACGCGCTGCCCCTGGCCCGGCGAAGATCCGGTTTACGTCGCCTACCACGACACCGAATGGGGCGTGCCGGAATATGACGATCGCGCACTCTACGAAAAGCTCATTCTCGACGGCTTTCAGGCCGGCCTTTCCTGGATCACGATTCTGCGCAAGCGCGACAATTTCCGCAAAGCCTTCGACAATTTCCAGCCGGAGAAGATCGCGCGCTACGACGCCAAGAAGGTTCATGCGCTGATGAACGATGCCGGCATCGTTCGCAACCGCGCCAAGATCGACGGCACGATTCTCAGCGCAAAGTCCTATCTGGAGATCATGGAGAAGGGGCCGGGCTTCTCAAAGCTGTTGTGGGACTTCCTCGGCGGCCGGCCGCAGGTCAACCATTTCAAGACCACGGCGAGCGTGCCGGCCTCGACGCCGTTGTCGGTGCAGATGTCCAAGGAATTGTCCTCACGCGGCTTCAAGTTCGTCGGCCCGACGATCGTCTATGCCTTCATGCAGGCGACCGGCATGGTCAACGACCACCTCGTCGATTGCCACTGTCACGCGAGCTGCGGCAAGACGCAGCGCAAGCCGCGCCTCAAAGTCAAATGACGGCGAAGAAGCCCGCCGCGCGCGACGTACAGTCCCGCGCCTGGCAGCGGATGCTGTCGGGCCGGCGGCTCGACCTGCTCGATCCCTCCCCTCTCGATATTGAGATTGCCGACATCGCGCATGGCCTGGCGCGGGTGGCGCGCTGGAACGGCCAGACCATTGGCGCCCACATTTTCTCGGTCGCGCAGCACACGCTACTGGTGGAAACCGTGATGCGGCACGAGACGCCGCGCGTTGATCAGCGCATGCGGCTCGCAGCCCTGCTGCATGACGCGCCCGAATATGTGATCGGCGACATGATCTCGCCGTTCAAGGCCGTGCTCGACGGCCACTACAAGGCGGTCGAGAAGCGGCTGCTCGGCGCGATCCATATCCGCTTCGGCCTGCCGCCGGTGCTGGCCGACGAGATCACGCTGGCCATCAAGGCCGCCGATCGCGGCGCCGCCTATCTGGAGGCGACCGAGCTTGCCGGCTTCAGCGATGCCGAGGCCAAGCGCCTGTTCGGCCGCGATCCCGGCCTCTCCGACAGCGTCCGGCGCGATTATCTCACGCCCTGGACGGCGGCGCGGGCCGAGAAGCAGTTTTTGGAGCGGTTCAGCGCGTTGTTTGCGTAGATTCTGCAGGGTGGGCAAAGCGTAAAGTGCCCACCAGTTCGAGCGAGGTGCGCGATGGTGGGCACGGCGCTTAGCGCCTTTGCCCACCCTACGGCGCTCGCTATAATCACCGGCGAAAGGTCCCCCATGATTCACGTTTGTTCCCTTGCCGCACTTCCCGAGACTGTCCGCCTCACCGGGGCCAGCCACGTGCTGACGGTAATGGCCAATGTCGAGCAGGTGGCGCGGCCGGTGTCGGTGCTGCCGGCCAACCATCTCAAGGTGTCGATGGACGACATTACCGAGGAGATGGACGGTTTTGTCGCGCCGTCGGAAACGCATATCGAGCAGGTGCTGAATTTCGTGCGCGGCTGGGACCGCGGCGCGCCGCTGGTGGTGCATTGCTATGCCGGCATCAGCCGCTCCACCGCGAGCGCGTTTGCTGCGGCATGCGCGCTCAATCCGAATCGCGACGAGATCGAGATCGCGAGAAAGATCCGCACGGCCTCGCCGATCGCCTCGCCGAACCGGCGCATCGTCGGCCTCGCCGATCGCGCGTTGGGGCGTAACGGCCGCATGCTGCGCGCGCTCGACGAGATGGGTCCGGGCGCCATGATGGTCGAAGGCCGCCCCTTCGTGATCGAGCTCGAATGACCACTGAACGCCACATCGCAGGTGCGCTCCCTCTCCCGCTTGCGGGGGAGGGTTGGGGTGGGGGTGCTTCCCCAATGAACGCTCCCCGAATGGAGAGAGCTCCCATCCGGATCGCATCTTACGATGCGATCCGACCTCCCCCGCAGGCGGGAGAGGTGCAGCGAGTTCGTGGAGAGGCCGTTCCGACCAATCGGCAAACTGCATTCGTGAGCTTCGCGACATTGGCCGCATGAGCGACAGACTGACGCCGATCGAGATCGGCCTGACCGCTGCGATCGTCGCGATCGGGGATCATGAGCCGCTGATTCTCACCGCGCGCAGCAGTGACGGGCTCGCCGGCCTGCCGTTCGGGCCGTTCGATGCGCCGAGCCACCGCACCTTCGAGATCGGCCTCCGCGCCTGGGTCGAGGCGCAGGCGGGCTTGCGGCTCGGCTATGTCGAGCAGCTCTACACGTTCGGCGATCGCGGCCGTCATGCGGAGGCCTTCGACACCGGCGCGCATATGGTATCGATCGGCTATCTCGCACTTACGCGCGCGATCGGCGGCGAACTCGCTGCGACGGGAGCGAGCTTCGAGCCCTGGTATCGCTTCTTTCCCTGGGAAGACTGGCGCGAGGAGCCGCCCACGATCATCGCCCGGGACATCATCCCGGAGCTGGCCAGGTGGGTCGAGGAAGAACCGCCGGAGACGACGCGCGCGCTGCCGCGCAGGGATCGCGTTCGGTTCTATTTCGGTCTCGATGGCGTGCCCTGGGACGAGGAGCGCGTGCTCGACCGCTACGAACTCTTGTACGAGGCCGGGCTGATCGAGGAGGCGCGGCGGGACGGCCGCCCTGCGGCATTAGCGCGCAAGTCCCTTCCCGCACTCGGCACCTCGATGCGGTTTGACCACCGCCGGATCCTTGCGACAGCAATCGCGCGGCTGCGTGCAAAACTGAAGTATCGCCCTGTCGTCTTTGAACTTTTGCCTGCCGAGTTCACACTTACCGAACTGCAGTACACGGTGGAGGCGATATCCGGCCGGCACCTGCACAAGCAGAATTTCCGCCGCCTGGTCGAAACGGAAGCGCTGGTCGAACCGACCGGCGTGATGTCGACACAGACCGGCGGGAGGCCGGCAGCGCTCTACCGCTTTCGCCGCGATGTGCTCCAGGAGCGCCCGGCGCCGGGCTTGCGCGTTCGCTCCCGGCGCTAGAAGAGATTGTGTGGCAGGCCCGTAGGCCAGCCGCCTGGAGGCTTTATGTTCGACGCTCCGTTTGACGTCCTTGCGGTGATGCTTGCGATCGCCGCCTTCCTGATCGCGCTGAAGGCGTCCAACCAGGCGGCCGAGCTGCGCCGCCGGCTGGGTTCGCTGGAGGCAATGCTGCAAGCGCCGCGGCTGATCCAGCCGCCGCCGATGCCACTACCGGAACAGGTGCCCACGCCAGCGACTGCCGCGGCTGCACCACCGCCGCTTGCGCCCGAAGCCGAACCGGCTCCGTCCCCAACGCTCGTGACCGATCATGTCACGCCGCCCCCGATCGAAACGAGCACGGATGACGTCGCGCCGCCTGCCGTGCCTGCCGCAGAGCCCGGCTTCGAGGAGCGGCTCGGCACGCGTTGGGTGGTGTGGATCGGCGGCCTTGCGCTCGCGCTCGGCGGCTTCTTCATGGTGCGCTACTCGATCGAGGCCGGCCTCATCGGCCCGGGCGTGCGCGTATTTCTCGGCGGCCTGTTCGCGCTGGCGCTGCTCGGCGCCGGCGAATGGACGCGGCGCAAGGAGACCATCTCCAGCATCGAGGCGTTGCCGATCGCCAACATCCCCGCGATCCTCACTGCGGCCGGAACGGCGGTGGCGTTTGCTACGATCTACGCCGCCTATGCGCTCTACAGCTTCCTCGTCCCCGCCACCGCCTTCGTGCTGCTCGGACTGGTCGCGCTCGGCACGCTCGCCGCTGCTCTCCTCCATGGGCCTGCGCTCGCCGGCCTCGGTGTGGTCGGCGCGTTCGTGACGCCCATCCTCGTCTCCAGCGGCAAGGCGGATTATTGGGCGCTCTACGTTTATCTCGCCGTCGTCACCGCCGCCAGCTTTGGCCTAGCCCGTATCCGCCTGTGGCGCTGGCTTGCAGTGACCACCATTGTCTTCGCCGTGCTTTGGATCTTCCCGGGCCTCGACGTCGGCGAATTGCAAGTGGCACCTCATGCCTTCCACGTCATCGCCGGATTCGTGCTGGCCGCCCTGCTCGTCGTCTGCGGCTTCATGTTCGGTCCCACGATCGAGGCTGGCGAGATCGAGCCGGTCTCTTCGAGCTCGCTCGGCGCCTATCTGTTCGGCGCAATGCTGATCGTGCTGTCGAGCGCGCATGCCGATCTGGCGCTGATCGCCTTCACCCTCCTCGTGGCAACGACGCTGTTCGTCGCCTGGCGCGCGCCGGCGGCCACCGGCGCGCTGGGAGCAGCCGCGGCGGCCGCCTTCATCGTATTCGCCGAATGGGCGGTGCGCGCCAATCCCGACATGCTGGTGCTGCCGGGCGGACCGCTGCCCGGCGTCGGACCGGTCGCGACCGACAGCGCGGTGACGCTGCATCTCGTGATGGCCGCGATCTTCGCCGCGGGCTTCGGCATCGCAGGGTTCCTCGCGCAGGGCCGTTCGAACTCGGCGATCATCCCGGTGGTGTGGTCCGCGACCGCGGTCGCCACGCCGATCGCAATCCTTGTTGCGCTCTATGCGCGCATCGCCCATCTCGACCGCTCGATCCCTTTCGCGATCCTCGCCGTCTTGCTCGCCGCCGCCTTCGGCGCCGCGACCGAAGCCCTCACGCGACGCGAGACCCGGCCGGGCGTCGCGATCTCCACTGCGCTGTTCGCGACCGGCACGCTCGGCGCGCTGGCGCTGGCGCTGACCTTCGCGCTGGAGAAGGGCTGGCTCACCATCGCGCTGGCGCTGACGTCGCTCGGCACCGCCTGGATCTCGATGCAGCGGCCGATCCCGTTCCTGCGCTGGCTCGCTGCCGCGTCTGCCGTGATCGTCACCGCGCGCATCGGCTATGATCCCCGCATCGTCGGCGAGGCCGTCGGCACCACGCCGATCTTCAACTGGCTGCTGTGGGGCTATGGCCTGCCTGCGCTGTCGTTCTGGGCGGCGAGCCACTTCCTGCACCGCCGCGGCGACGACGCGCCGGTGCGCATGGTCGAGGCCGCCGCGATCCTGTTCACTGCACTGCTGGCCTTCATGGAGATCCGTCACCTCGCCACCGGCGGCCGCATGACATCGCCGCCGTCGCTGCTCGAATTCGCGCTCCAGGCCTGTGTGACGCTGGCCATGGCGATCGGACTCGAGCGGCTACGGCTGAGGAGCCGTAGCATTGTGCACAATGTCGGCGCGGTCGTCCTCACGGTGATCGCCGGCCTCATCAGCGTGTTCGGCCTGCTGATCCTGGAGAACCCGTGGCTGTGGACCAAGACCGATGTCGGCGGCCTCGTGTTCAACCTGCTGCTGCTCGGCTACGCGCTGCCCGCGGTGCTGATGCTGCTGCTCTCCTATGCGGTTGTCGGCGAACGCGGCAGGACCTACGCCAACACGATCGCAGGCGGGGCCCTCGTGTTCGCGCTCGCCTACGTCACGCTGGAGATCCGCCGCACCTATCACGGACCGATCCTGTTGGACGGTGAGACCACGGGCGCCGAGCAGTACACCTATTCGATCGGCTGGCTCGCCTTCGGCGTGACGCTGCTCGGCATCGGCATTCTCGTCAACTCCGAGCGCGCACGGCTGGCGTCTGCGGCCGTGATCGCGCTGACGATCCTCAAGGCCTTCGTCATCGACATGTCGACGCTGACCGGCGTCTACCGCGCGCTGTCCTTCATGTGTCTCGGAATCGTGCTGGTCGCGATCGGCTGGCTCTACCAACGCATCCTGTTCCGGCGGCAGGCTCCGCCGGCTCCGCAGACAAGCGCGTAGAGGTCAGGCGGCGCGGACCGATTCGAGGAACTGCGCGACCTCGACCTTGAGGCGCGTGCTGTCGCCCGCGAGCGATTTCGCGGCCGACAACACCTCGGTCGAGGCCGAGCCGGTCTCGATCGCGCCGCGCTGCACGTTGGTGATGTTCGACGAGACTTCCTGCGTGCCGAGCGAGGCCTGCTGCACGTTGCGCGAGATCTCCTGCGTGGCCGCGCCCTGCTCTTCGACGGCAGCAGCGATGGCCGCGGACACCTCGGACAGCCGCTCGATGGTGCCGCCAATCTCCTGGATGGCGCTGACGGATTCCTCGGTCGCGGCCTGGATGCCCGAAACCTGCGCCCCGATCTCGCCGGTCGCCTTCGCGGTCTGCTCCGCCAGCGCCTTGACCTCGGAGGCGACGACCGCGAAGCCGCGGCCGGCTTCGCCGGCGCGCGCGGCCTCGATGGTCGCATTGAGCGCAAGCAGGTTGGTCTGGCCTGCGATCGTGTTGATGAGCTCGACGACGTCGCCGATGCGGGAAGCCGCCAGCGACAGCGCGTTGACGCGCTCGTTGGTCCGGCCCGCCTGCTCGACGGCTTCGGCGGCCATCCGCGCCGAATCCTGCACCCGGCGGCTGATCTCGGTGATGGAGGACGACAGTTCTTCCGAGGCGGACGCCACCGCCTGGACGTTGGTGGAGGCCTCCTCGGACGCCGTGGCGACAACGGTCGCGAGCTCCTGCCCGCGCTGCGCGGTGCCGCTGAGCGTGGCTGCGGACGCTTCGAGCTCGGTCGAGGCCGACGAGACGGTCTCGACGACCTCGCCGATCATGGCCTCGAAATTGCGGGTGATGGCGTCGACGCGGCGGGCGCGCTCGATCTTGGCTTCGGCGTCGAGCGCAGCGGCCTCGTCGGCGGCCTTCTTGGCGATCAGCGCCTCCTTGAAGATCTGGAGCGCATTCGCCATCGAGCCGATCTCGGTTCTTTCGCCGCGATGCGGCACGTCGGCCGTGAGATCGCCCTCGCCGAGCGCCTGCATCGGACGGATGATTGAAGCAATACCACGAGAAACGTCGCGCACGAGATAATAGGCGGCGCCGTTCGCGATCACGACCGAGACCACGATGATGCCGACCAGCACGCGGAAGATGGTGGCGTAGCTGTCGGCCGCCTGCTTCGTCTCCAGCTCGGCGCCCCGGTTGTTGAGTTCGATGCCCTTCTGGAGCAATGGGTCGGCAGCCTGGGCCATCTTCGCGACCTTGGTCTGCAACAGCTCGTTGGCGTCGGTCGGGAAACGGCCGACGCTCTTGCGCGACAGCGCCATCACGTCCTGCACACCGTTCAGATACTCGGCCCACGCCTTGGTCCATTGCTCATAGAGAGAGCGCTCCTCGGAGGTGGTGATCAGCGGCTCGTAGACCTTGCGTGTCCGGTCGATACGCTCGCGCAACGAGGCGAGACGTTTTTCGGCCGCCTCCTTGCCTTCAGTGGTGTCCTGCATCAGATGCAGGCGCAGCGCGACGCGCAGCTCGTTGATGTCGGCGCGGAGCGAGCCGAGGGCGCGCACGCTCGGCAGCCAGCTCTCCGCGATCTCGACGGTGTGCGCGTTGATGTTCTGCATGGTGCCGATCGCCGTCACGCCGACGCCGGCAAGCGAGAGCACGAGGACCGACAGCACGGTCAGAAGCTTGAAAACGATCGACAACTTCGACATCACACCCAATCCCGATGATACCTAGCAACGCGCAAGTCACCTGCGCCGCAATCGTCACGACGGACGACAGGACGGAAGTCAGTTCAACAATGCTGGCTGGTTCTTATCCGGTAAGATTGCGCCCATAGTTGCAAACAGGCGTTAACAGGGACCTTAGTAAAACTACGCACGGGGCCATATTCGACGTTATTTTCTCTGCAACCATATATTGCAGCCGCGAGGATATCCCGCAGCGCCGCATCTGCGTACCGCATTTCGCTCACTGCGCCGTTCGAACGGGACGGCCGACATCCTCACGCTGCCCCGCACCGACTCCAGGAAGCGCGCGACCTCGCTCTTCAGCCGGTTGCTTTCCTGCGGTCTGAATCGCTCCGATGTGCTGACTGATCTCACCCGTCGCTTTCGCAGTCTGCTCAGCCAGCGCCTTCACTTCGGTCGCGACCACGGCAAAGCCCTTGCCGGCCTCGCCGGCGCGCGCCGCCTCGATCGTGGCGTTCAGCGCCAGCAGGTTAGTCTGGCTGGCGATGGTGTTGATCAGCTCGACCACGTCGCCGATGCGGGACGCGGCCTTCGTCAGTTCGGCGACACGCCCATTGGTGCGTTGCGCCTGCTCCTCCGCGACGTCGGCCACTCGCGCCGATTCCTGCACCTGGCGGCTGATCTCGGAAATCGACGACGTCATCTCCTCGCTCGCGGAGGACACCGACTGCACGTTCGCGGACGCCTCTTCCGAGGCCGCCGCGACAGCACTGGCGAGGTCGCTTCCGCGCTCGGCAGCCCGCGTCAGCGTGTTAGAGGACGCTTCGAGCTCGGTTGCCGCCGACGAGACGGTCTCGATGATCTCACCGACGGCGCCTTCGAATGTGTCGGCGAGCCGCTGCATGTCCGCCTTGCGCTGCGTGCGGCGGCGCGCATCGGCTTCCGACTGTTCGGCGCGCAGCCGCTCCGCCTCCGCCATGTTGTTCCTGAACACCTCGACCGCGCCGGCCATCTCACCGATCTCGTCGTTTCGTCCGACTCCAGGAACGGAAATCGACAGCTCGCCGCGCGTAAGCCGCGTCATCGCATTGATCATCGCTGACAGCGCCTTCGAGATCGAGCGTCCCAGGAGGAATCCGACCACGGCGAGCACGATGACGGCGACGGCGAAGACGACCATCATCCACATGCGCACGGCATCGCGGGTCGCAGCTTCCGCGGCGTCGGCCTGCTTGTACAAGCCTTCGACCGCGGTCCGCACTTCGAGCATCAGCGGTTCGACCTCACGAAAGGTCTTCATCATGCTGGCGTCATAGGCGGCGCTCCGCTGCGCGGTCTCGGCCCATGCTCATGAATGTGCTCCAAAGCGCTTGAGATGCAATGACCGGAAGGCACGGTTGGGTGCCAAGCAATTGGGCAGAAGATGCCTGCTTCGATTCTCTGGAAAGTTAACCCTGTGCGCCATTCGTCGCGGCACCGCAACATAAGTGCATACGACCGCCGCGCATCCACGCGTGGCGATCGCCGGATAGAATCTCTTTCGGTGCAGCCTGCGTCAGGCCGCGCGTACGGTATCGAGGAATTTGCCGACCTCGAGCTTGAGGCGATTGCTGTCGCCGGACAACATCTGCGCGGCGGACAGCACTTGCGAGGAGGCCGATCCGGTCTCGCCCGCCCCGCGCTGCACGTCGGCGATGTTTGACGAGACCTGCTCGGTGCCCTGGGCCGCCTGAGCCACGTTGCGGGAGATTTCCTGCGTCGCCGCACCCTGCTCTTCCACAGCCGCGGCAATGGTCGAGGAAATCTCAGACAGTTTTTCGATGGTGTCGCTGATGTCCTTGATGGCGCCGACCGAATGCTCGGTCGCGATCTGGATGCTTGCAATCTGCTGCCCGATCTCGCCGGTCGCCTTCGCGGTCTGCTCGGCGAGCGCCTTCACCTCGGAAGCGACGACGGCAAAGCCGCGGCCGGCCTCGCCGGCGCGCGCCGCCTCGATCGTGGCATTGAGCGCCAGCAGGTTGGTCTGGCCGGCGATGGTGTTGATCAGCTCGACAACGTCGCCGATGCGCGTCGCCGCCTTAGCATTACAGTTGCTTTGTTTGCGGGTTTCTGAATCCATGGGCAACCATGATTCGAATGTCGTGGACGCGGGCCGCGTCGGTTGAGGAGACGCTTGCGTTGTGGGCGGCGTCGCTTCGAGAGATCAAGCAACGGATACGTCCGTTGTTCACGCAAGAGCGTGTGGCGACGAATGCAGGCTTGTTCCTGGAAGGTCTGCTCGGAGATGAGCAGCGCAAGACCGGCTGGATGCGCGCGGAGGCGGCTGGCGATCCTGGCCCATGGCGTCAGCAGGCGATCCTGGGTCGTGGAGATTGGGACGCTGATGCCCTGCGCGACATCGTCCGGGACTATGTCATCGAGCACTTGGCGGATGACGATGCGGTGCTGGTGATCGACGAGACCGGCTTTCTCAAGCAGGGTAAGGCCTCATGCGGAGTGGCACGGCAATACACTGGTTCGGCAGGGAAGATTACGAACTGCCAGATCGGCGTCTTCGCTACCTACGTTTCGCGTCATGGTCATGCGTTCATCGATCGCGCGTTGTATCTTCCGAAGGAATGGACTGACGATCCAGATCGTCTGGAAGCCGCATATGTGCCTGCCGATGTCGGCTTTGCGACCAAACCAAAGCTTGCGACGAGAATGATCGCACGTGCGATAGCCGCGTCTGTACCATTCAAGTGGGTTGCCGGTGACACGGTCTACGGTGTTGGCGATATCGAACAGCAGCTACGGCGGGCAGGCAAAGGCTATGTGCTCGGGGTCAGCAGCTCTCATGTCTTCCGATCCTGGGGCAAGCGACAGCCGGTCGCCGGCAAGGCCGAAGACATCGCCCGGACGCGGCGCCCGTCCGACTGGAAGCGCTTGTCGGCGGGAGCCGGAACCAAAGGACCGAGGCTGCATGACTGGTGTTATCTCGAACTGGCCGATCTCGAGGTCGAGCAGTTCAACAGCGCAAATGATGGTTTATGGACGCGCGGTCTGCTGATCCGTCGCCATATCGCCGATGGCGATCTCGCCTTCTTCACCACCTGGTGCCCAGCGGGAACATCAATTGAAACGCTGGTCGCGGTCGAAGGCCATCGATGGGCGATCGAGGACAGCTTTGAAACCGCGAAAAACGAGTTCGGGCTCGATCACAACGAGAGCAGGTCCTGGCATGGCTGGCATCGCCACGTGTCCCTGGTGATGCTCGCCTTCGCCATGATGGCGGCGATCCGCCATCGCGCCAATCCGCCACCGCCCAAAAAAACCAAACGCCGCCCCCCGGCAAAAGCCAAAGCACACCCACGCCGCCGCTGATCCGTTGGTCAATCCAGGAAATCCGCCGCATCGCCATCAGGCTTGCTCGAAAGCGGATCCAACCCGCGCATGTCATCGCATGGTCATTCTGGCGCAGAGCTCACCAGGCTGCCGCTCAGCGCGCGCATCTCAAAGCAAAACGGCAACTGTAATGTTAGAGTCTGTCCGGGATCATGCTGTTTTTTGGCAGAGCTTTCGCAGCATGAGGCGGATTGAGGCGAGGCGCAAGAACGCCAATGCCTTTCGGTTGAGGCACTCCCAATCCTTGGCCAAACGGCGGCAGCGGTTGAGCCAGGCGATGGTGCGTTCGACGATCCATCGCTTGGGCAAGATCGCAAAACTCTTTGCTGTATCGGAGCGCTTGACGATCTCGACGTCGATTTGCCGGAGGATTTTGCGAACGGCGGACTGAAAGATCGGCCCCTGATAGCCGCCGTCAGCATAGAGCTTCAGCAGGAATGGATGCAGGCCAAACAGCGTGGCCATCACCAGCACCCCACCGTCACGATCCTGGATGTCCGCCGAATGCACGAGGGCGTGGAGCAGCAAGCCTTGAGTATCGACTAGGATGTGGCGCTTCTTGCCCTTGATCTTCTTGCCCGCATCGTAGCCATGCGGGTCGATCCACGCCCCCCTTTTTCCGCGCTCTTGACGCTTTGACTGTCGATGATGGCGGCGCTCGGGCTGGGTTCTCGGTTAGCCAATTCTCGACATTGTACATAGAGCGCGTGATGGATGCGATCGAGCGTGCCGTTCCAAGCCCACAAGTCAAAATAGTCGTGCACCGTGCTGCGTGGCGGCAGGTCCTTCGGGATCGCTCGCCATTGGCAACCGGTGCTCAGCACATACATCAGGCCATTGATCACCTCGCGCACATCGACCGTGCGCTTGTTGCCGCCTCGCTTGGCTGGCGCAATCAGCGGCTCCACCAACGCCCATTCCTCATCAGTCAAATCGCTTGGATAGCGTAGCCGGCTTCGGTCGTAACGACCGCGGTTCTCCTTCGTCCACATGGGCGCCCCTTCGAATCGGACCGCCACCCTTGAATCACAAATGATTCCGATGATTCAAGATGTTCCCGGACAGACACTTAGACAACTCGCTGACGCGCTCGGTTGTGGTGCGGGCCTGGCCGACGGCCTCGCTCGCCACGCGGGCGGATTCCTGCACTTGCCGGCTGATCTCCGTGATCGAGGACGACAATTCCTCCGTCGCCGATGCGACCGATTGCACGTTGGTTGACGCCTCTTCGGAGGCTACCGCAACCATCGTGGTCAGTTGCTGCGCCCGTTCCGCTGTCGAGGTCAGCGTGGTGGCGGAAGCCTCAAGCTCGGTGGACGCCGACGACACGGTGTGGACGATCTCGCCGATCGCCCCTTCGAAGCCGTCGGCGAGCCTGTGCATCTCGGCCTTGCGCTGCTCGGCCGCGACCTGATCCTGCCGGATCTTGGCTTCGGCCTCCTCGCGCGCCTTCTGCTCGGACAGTATCTTGAACTTCTCGACCGCGCCGGCGACTTCACCGACCTCATCCTTGCGGCCGAGCCCGGGCAACAACACCGAAAAATCGCCGCTGGCGAGCTTCTCCATCGCCACCGTCAACGCGCGCATGGGACTCGCGATGGTGAACACGGAAAAGATGCACGCACCGATCAGGATGAGGGCCACCGCGCCGCCGGTGATGAGCGACGTCCGCTCGACCGAGGACGCCTCTGCGTCCGCCGCCATGCGGGCCTTGGCACCCTGCTGCTTCGAGAAGCCGACGATCTGGTCCGTGACCTGCGCGATCTCCTCGTTGATCGGCAGCGTAATCTCCTTGCGAGTGCGGGCGATCTCGGCGGCCAGTTTCGAGAGCTGCGCAGTGGCCTCCGCGCCTGGATCGCCGCCGGCGCGCTTCGTTTCGATTTCAATCGCCTGCTTGCGCAGCGTTTCGAACTGCTCCTGGCCCTTGTGGAGGTCATCGACCAACGTCGCCAATCGCGCAATCCGCTGCCCGTTTTCGGGCGAGCGCGAGAGCTTTGCCATATCGTCCGCAAATTTGAGCGCCGCCGCCTTCCGTTCGGTGAAGTATCGACCTGCCTTTTGCAGGTCGTCCGGCGATGTGGAGAGCAGCGTGTCGCGTATGCCGATTTGCATGCCCCGCACCGAGGCCTTTGCCTCCGCGGCGATTTGCGCAAGCGACTGCTGCTCGGAGGCGGCATCGCTGAACCCTCGAACGGCGGCGTTGCCGGTCATTTGAAGAAAGATCATCAAGGCAACGAGAGCGATCGTCAGGGCCGAGGTGATCGCCAGCTTGGTACCAATTCGCAGGTTCTGAAGCAGCGTCATTGAAAGTATCCCAGGATATGCATTTGCCGCGGCGACGCGCGGAAGCAAACCCGGAAAGACTAACCGCGAGGTTCCTCACTAACGTTAAGTGCGAGCCGCGCGGTCTAGGTACAAATACCGGAACTGCTGCTTAAATTACCGGGACTTGCACACTTTTCGCGTGCAGCAAAACACGGCTTCGCGGATTTGCAGATGTCGTATTCGTTAATGCCTGCCCGCCGTTTGCCGTCGCGTCAATTCACGGTCTCGCCGACGAGGCTGATGCGGAACACCGGCTCCTTGTTCTCGTCGAGCAGCTCCATGCTCCATTTGGCATTCGAATTCAGATTGCGCGCGATGCCGCCGAGCAGGTTGGCGCAGACCTCGGTCATCTCGGTCCACGCAGCGGCGCGATCCTCGAACTCATATGGCTGATCGGCGGCGCCGGAATAGCGGCCGGTGCTGATGCGGAAGAAATACAGCGACATTGTTGAACCCTTTTATCGGGCCGCGCCCCCCGGCCGTACGCAAACTGGGGCGCGAGTCGCTACCAACGCATGAAACCCGCCGTCCGTATGACTACGGCGCGGCGGCTTGATGGCTGCTGGAAATGGTCAACAGGGTGTTGGCGCGGTCGTGGACGCGCGGGCAAAAATTCAATCGGTCGAACGGCGCAACTCGAGCGGGCCTTCGTTCTTGGCAGGCTCCGGCTTGGTTTCGGATTTGACCGCTTCGAGCCGGCTGCTCTCAACGCGCGGCGTCTCGACGCGTGCGGCAACTTCGGTGTTCGATGCGCCGACCGAACCGGTGTGTTCCGACGTACGCAGCGAGCGTGGCCGCGCAACGGCGCGCGCCATCAGCATCTGGTTGCCGCCCTGGTGGTGGAAATCGCAATAGGCGAAGCCCATGCCCGACACCGAGCCGCGGAAGCTGCGGTCGTCGGTCTTCTCCAGGTTGAAGCAGGGCTCGAACGGGATGCCCTTGATCGAGGCGCAGACGTTCTGGCCACGGATCTGGAGCGTGTTGCCGGGAAGCCGGAGATGGCGCGTGGGGCCGGCACCGGAGAACTGCACCGCGCCTGCCGCGCCGAGATCGTCGAGAATGCGGCCTGCGCCGCGGGTGCCGTCGAAACAGGTAAAGGCAAACACCTTGCCGGCAACGAAGCGGCGCGCCTCATCGGCGTTCATGCCTCCGGCAATGGCCGGCGCAAACGTTACGGCCGCCGTGACAGCCCCCAACACAAAACGCGCAAGCATGCTCTTACTCCGACGAACCCCATGCAGCGGGCGAGCCTGATGTCTTTACCCGCTGCTTACCATACTAACCATGGCGACATTGAAGCAGCTTGGTTGGTAAAGTCTGAACGCCGTTAGACAATTTTTACCACGATGCGGCCGCGGACCTGGCCGGCAAGGATTTTGGCGCCCCATTCGGAAACCTCACCGAGCGAAATTTCCTTAGTGATTTCAGATAGTTTTGTCCGATCCAAATCGGACGCCAGGCGCTGCCAGGCGGCTTTCCGAGGATCGATCGGACACATCACGGAATCGATGCCGAGAAGGCACACCCCGCGCAAAATAAATGGCGCGACCGAGGACGGCAGGTCCATGCCGGCCGCAAGACCGCAGGCGGCAATCGCCCCGCCATACTTCGTCATCGACAGGAGGTTGGCGAGCGTGGTCGAGCCGACGCTGTCAACGCCGCCCGCCCAGCGCTCCTTTGCGATCGGCTTGGCCGCCGCTGAGAGTTCGTTGCGGTCGATCACTTCGGCAGCGCCGATCTGTTTCAGATAGTCCGCTTCCGACGCGCGGCCGGTCGAGGCGATGACGTGATAGCCGAGCTTCGACAGCACCGCGGTGGCGACCGAGCCGACGCCGCCGGCCGCGCCCGTGACCACCACAGGGCCGCTCTTCGGCGAAAGTCCGTGCTTCTCCAGCGCCAGCACCGAGAGCATCGCGGTGAAGCCGGCGGTGCCGATCGCCATGGCGTCGCGCGCCGACAGGCCCTGTGGCAAGGCGACCAGCCAGTCGCCCTTCACCCGCGCCTTCTCGGCATAGGCGCCGAGATGGGTCTCGCCCATGCCCCAGCCGGTGCAGACGACCTTGTCGCCCGCCTTCCATTGGGGGTGCGAGGATTGCTCGATCGTCCCGGCGAAATCGATGCCGGCGATCATCGGGAAACGGCGCACCACCGGCGCCTTGCCGGTGAGCGCGAGACCGTCCTTGTAGTTCAGGGTCGACCATTCCCCGCGTACGGTGACGTCGCCGTCCATCAGCTCGGCTTCGTCGAACTGCGTGAGCGCGGCGGTGGTGCCCTTGTCCGCCTTGTCGATCCGGATCGCCTTGAATGTGGCCACGGCTGAACTCCCTGACTTTGTTTCAGGGGATGTTTAGCCGATCAGGCAGGCTGCGCAACCGCTCGCTCGACCGGTTTCTCCACGATCGGAAGATTGATCAGCGCCGACAGCACGCCGAACAGGATCGAGAGCCACCAGATCGGCGTGTAGGAACCAAAGCGCTCGAACACGATGCCCCCGAGCCAGACACCGAGAAAGCCGCCCACCTGATGGCTGACGAAGGCGAAGCCATAGAGAGTGGCGAGCCAGCGCGTGCCGAACATCAGCGCCACCAGCGCCGAGGTCGGCGGCACCGTCGACAGCCAGGTCAGGCCCGAGATCGCGCCGAACGCAATCGCCGAGAACGGTGTGATCGGGAACGAGATGAAGGCGAGCGTCGCGAGCGCGCGCGCCAAATAGATCGTCGAGAGGATGAAGCGCTTGGGCAGGTAGTTCTGGAGATAGCCGACGCTCAGCGATCCGATGATGTTGAACAGGCCGATCGCCGCAATGACCCAGCCGCCGGTTTGCGCCGAGATGCCGTTGTCGACCAGGAAGGCCGGCAAATGCACGGTGATGAACGCCAGCTGGAAGCCGCAGGTGAAGAAGCCGAGCACCAGCAGCACGTAGGAGCGATGGCCGAAGGCCTCTGCTAGCGCCTTGGTGAAGGTCTGCTCATCGGCAGGCGCCTTGCTCGCGGAGCTTTCAACCGGCGGCGTCGAGAGCGCCAGCGACAGCGGGATGATCAGGAGCATCAGGAAGCCGAACACGGTCAGTGCCTGCTGCCAGCCGAAATTGTCGATCAGCGCGACGCCGATGGGCGCGAACAGGAACTGTCCGAACGATCCGGCTGCGGTGCCGGCGCCGAGCGCAAGGCCGCGCTTCTCGGCCGGCAAGAGCTTGCTGAACGCCGACAGCACCAGATTGAACGAGCAGCCGGCGAGGCCGAAGCCGACCATCACGCCCGCGCCGATATTGAGCGACAGCGGCGTCGACGAATAGCGCATCAGCAACAGACCGCCGGCATAAAGCACGGCGCCGACGCACATCACCCGGAACAGGCCGAAGCGATCGGCGACCGCGCCGGCGATCGGCTGACCCAAGCCCCACAACAGATTCTGGAAGGCTATCGCGAGGCCGAATACATCGCGGCCCCAGGCAAACTCATGGCTCATCGGCTGCACGAAGAAGCCGAGCGCCGAGCGCGGACCGAAGCCCAGCATGCCGATCGCGCAGCCGCAGAGGATGATGATGGCCGGCGTGCGCCAGGTGGAACGTGAGGCCGGACCGAGCTCGCCCACTTGTGTCGACATGCACTTCCTCATGTGTCGTTGGCGGATCCGGAACAGGCAGCCGCGACTCAGGCATTTAATGCAGATGCATGAAAACCCCAAGTCAAAAATGATTGCGTTCTATGAAGGGCTGCCGACGGAGCATTGCGTTTCAAGGAGGCCCCGCCTGACGCGTGAGACGCGACTTGACGAGAATGTGTGCGGCAGGAGCTAGCGGCTCTCGGGTCGGCGTGTTATCTTTCTTTTACTCAGACTGAGTATATGTGAGCTACCAAGAAATTCGTCCCGGCCTCGCGGCCGGATTTCTCGGGCTCTCGATATACTCATATTGAGCATATAAGGCATGCACGGGAGGCTTCGATGCCGATCACTGGAATTTACGGCCCCGACGACTTTGCCAATCGGCCGCAGGGCCACATCACCACCACCCGCGTCGCGCCGGCGCGAATGGGACCCGCCCTGCCGATGCCGTCGCTGGAATGGACGGCGGAGGTCGAGCGGGCCACCGCGCCTCTCTACGATCGCGTGAAGCACGTGATCCCACCGATCGAGTGGCCGCTGATGGCGCCGACCATCAAGGCGATCAACGAGCTGAAGAAGACGCGCAACGCGGTGATCCTCGCGCACAACTACCAGGCGCCGGAGATCTTTCACTGCGTCGCCGATATCGGCGGCGACTCGCTCCAGCTTGCCGTGGAAGCCACCAAGGTGAAGGCCGAGATCATCGTGCAGTGTGGCGTGCACTTCATGGCCGAGACCTCGAAGCTGCTCAATCCGGACAAGATGGTGCTGATCCCGGACTCGCGCGCCGGCTGCTCGCTCGCCGCCAGCATCACGGGCGCCGACGTTCGTCTGCTCCGCGAAAAATTTCCGGGTGTGCCGGTGGTTGCCTATGTCAACACGTCGGCGGAGGTGAAGGCCGAGGTCGACATCTGCTGCACCTCCTCGAACGCGGTGCAGGTGGTCGAGAGCCTCAACGCGCCAAGCGTGATCTTCCTGCCCGACCGCTATCTCGCGACCTATGTGGCCTCGAAGACCAACGTAAATATCATCGCCTGGAAAGGCGCCTGCGAGGTGCACGAGCGCTTCACCGGCGCGGAGCTGCGCGGGCTTCGTGAGGCCGATCCGTCCGTGCAGATCATCGCGCATCCCGAATGCCCGCCGGACGTGCTGGCGGAGGCCGATTTCACCGGCTCGACCGCGCACATGATCAACTGGGTGCGTGAACGGCGGCCGCGGCGGCTCGTCATGATCACCGAATGCTCGATGGCCGACAATGTGCGCGCCGAGCTGCCGGATGTGGAGATGCTGCGCCCCTGCAATCTCTGCCCGCACATGAAGCGCATCACGCTCGCGAACATCTTGAGCAGCCTGCTGACGCTTGGCGAGGAGGTGACGATCGATCCGGCGCTTGCGGAGCGTGCCCGGCGATCGGTCGAGCGGATGATCAATCTGAAGAATTGAGAAGGGAACGCCGCAACACACCCAGTGTCGTCCCGGCGAAGGCCGGGACCCGTAACCACAGGGAGAAGTCGTTGCGAAGAACGACGTCGAAGAGCTTTGCAAAACAACTACTGCCGCGGGGTATGGGTCCCGGCCTTCGCCGGGACGACAGTAGAGAAAACTGGAGACAGAAATGACAAGCAACATCCACAATCTCACCCGCAGCACCGACGACGTCGTCATCGTCGGCGGCGGGCTTGCCGGATTGTTCTGCGCGCTGAAACTCGCGCCGCGGCCGGTGACGCTGATTGCGGCAGCGCCGCTCGGACTGGGCGCATCGTCGGCGTGGGCGCAAGGCGGCATCGCCGCCGCGGTAGCCGAAGGCGACAGCCCGGAAGCACATTCCGCCGACACCATCGCAGTCGGCGGCGGCATCGTTGACGAAGCGGTCGCGCTGGGGATCGCGCGCGAGGCCGTGCCGCGGATTCACGACCTGCTGGCCTATGGCGTGCCGTTCGATCACGATCTCGAAGGCAAGCTTGCCGTCGGTCGCGAGGCGGCGCATTCGGCGCGGCGAATCGTGCATGTGCGCGGCGACGGGGCTGGCGCGGCGATCATCGCGGCGCTGAGCGAGGTCGTGCGCCGCACGCCGTCGATCCGCCTGATCGAAGGCTTTGTCGCCGAAGCACTGTTGACGGAGGACGGCGCCGTCACCGGCGTTCAATTGCGCGAGGCCGGCAACTTTTCAGCGAGACCGACGATGATCGCCTCCCGCGCGGTGGTGTTTGCTACCGGCGGCATCGGCCATCTCTATGCCGTCACCACCAACCCGACCGAGGCTGCCGGATCGGGCCTTGCGATCGCGGCTCGGGCCGGCGCGGTGATTGCCGATCCGGAATTCGTACAGTTCCACCCGACCGCGATCATGGTCGGCCGTGACCCGGCGCCGCTTGCGACCGAGGCGCTGCGCGGCGAAGGCGCGATACTGATCAACGCCGGCGGCGACCGCTTCATGACGGCACGCCACCCGCTCGCCGAGCTTGCCCCGCGCGACATCGTGGCGCGCGGCGTGTTCGCGGAGATCGCGGCCGGGCGCGGCGCCTTCCTCGATGCGCGGGAGGCATTGGGTGCGCGTTTCGCCGAAAAATTCCCGACGGTGCATGCAAGCTGCATCGCCGCCGGTATCGATCCTGCCACGCAAACAATCCCGATCGCGCCGGCCGCGCACTACCACATGGGCGGCGTCGCGGTCGACGCGCGCGGCCGCAGCTCGGTCGACGGGCTCTGGGCCGGCGGCGAGGTTTCGTCCACGGGCGCACACGGCGCCAACCGGCTCGCGTCGAATTCGCTGCTGGAGGCCGTGGTCTATGCCGCACGCATCGCCGACGACATCGCCGGCCGCGCCATCCCCTCGCCTGCCCGCCTCCCCGATGTGCTAGTGACGCCGCGTAGCGGAGCACCGGACGCGGTGACTATGAAACGGCTGCGAGCGATGATGAGTTCACAAGTCGGCGTGGTTCGCGACGGTGATGGACTTGCGGAAGCGGTGCGCAGCTTTGCTGCGCTCGAAGGCGCGGCCACGAGTATCGCGCTGCGCAACATGGCGACGACGGCCCTGCTCGTCGCCACCGCAGCATGGACGCGGCGAGAAAGCCGCGGTGCACATTTCCGCATCGACCGACCGACAGACGCCCCCTCGCTCGCACAACGAACCATGACCACTCTCTCGGCAGCACGCGAGGTCGCGGAAAGCCTCGCCGACCACCTACTCCCGCGCACCGCGCAACCCATGATCGCCTGATGGAGCCTTCCATGATCACCCCAGTCTCGCTGCTCTATCCCGACGCCTTCCTGTCCCCGCTGGCGATCGACGAGGCCGTGCATCGCGCGCTCGACGAGGATCTCGGCCGCGCCGGCGACGTCACCTCGCTTGCGACGATTCCCGAAGCAACGAAGGCGCAGGCGATCCTGGTCGCGCGCCAGGCCGGCGTGATCGCCGGACTGCCCCTGGCGCTGGCGACACTGCAAAAGCTGTCGCCCGACATCGAGGTGCGCGCGCATGTGCGCGACGCCGCGCATGTCGCCCGCGGGCAGCACGTGCTGACGATTTCGGGCCCGGCGCGCGCCATCCTCACGGCCGAGCGGAACGCGCTGAATTTCGTTGGCCGCCTGTCTGGCGTCGCGACGCTGACGGCCGACTACGTGGCGCGAACCGAAGGTACCAAGATGCGCATCTGCTGCACCCGAAAGACCACGCCGGGATTGCGGGCGCTGGAGAAGTACGCGGTGCGCTGCGGCGGCGGCTTCAATCACCGATTCGGCCTCGACGATGCGATCCTGATCAAGGACAACCACATCGCGGTCGCCGGCGGCATCCGTCCCGTGCTGGAGCGCGCCCGCGCCCATGCCGGCCACCTCGTGAAGATCGAGATCGAGGTCGACACGCTTGCGCAACTGCACGAGGTGCTCGACACCGGATTGGCCGACGCCGTGCTGCTCGACAACATGGACCTTGCGGCGTTGCGCGAGGCGGTGAAGCTTGCGGCCAGCCGCGTCGCACTGGAGGCGTCCGGCGGCGTCACGCTGGACTCGATTGCGGCGATTGCGGCGACAGGTGTGGACTACGCGTCGGCAGGTGCGCTCACGCACTCCGCGGCGAATTTCGACTGTGCGTTGGATATCGAGGCGTGAGGGGCTAGTGCCCTTAGCCACAGGCGGGCTTCACCTCTCCCGCTTGCGGGAGAGGTCGGCGCGTAGCGCCGGGTGAGGGCTCTCTCCCCGTCGGGAGTGTCCATTGTGGAAACACCCCCACCCCAGCCCTCCCCCGCAAGCGGGAGAGGGAGCGCACCTTCACTGCGGCTGCAAGTGATCAGCTCACCGCCGTTCGCTGACACCCATCTCGGCAGAACTCTTGGCTGCTTGGGCGAGCTCGGCGGAGAGCGCGGCGGTCTGCGCCTGCGTGCCCCAGCTCGGCTCCTCGTTGCCGTCGCCCCAGGCGCGCGGCCGGTAGAAGGTGTGAACGCCGAACTTGTACATCTTCTTCATCTCGGCGACCCAGGACGGGCGCACCCAATAGGCGTGGTAGTGAGTGGACTTGCCGACCTCGGGCAGCCAGATCTGACCGTCGAGCATCGCCTTCGAGATCTTCTTGGCGCGCTCCCACATCTCGGGTTCGCGGATCACGTCGGCATTGTTGTCGCAGGCGAAGGTGAACTGGCAGGCGAGGTGGCGGTACTTGTTCTGGTAGACCACGCCGCACACGGTGTCCGGATATTTGCCGGAGAATACGCGGTTCATCACGACCTGCGCGACCGCCATCTGCCCGCGCACGGCCTCGCCACGGGATTCGAAGTAGACGGCTTCGGCGAGACATTTTTCCGATTTCGTGCGTGACTTTTCATCCAACGCCAGTCGCTCCGCCGGCGATTTGGCGCGCTGGTTGTCGGCATTGACCTCGCCCTTGGGCGCGACGCTCTCGCCGCTATCGGTCACCTTCGCCACGTCCTCAGACGACGACGGCAGCGAGGCCATCACCTTCATATCGGGATCGGCCATCACGATGAGCGGTTCGGCGCCGGGCTGCCAGCTCTCGATGCTTTCGAGAGAGCCCCCGAGCGAGGAGCTGCCAAAGAACAGGTTCGACGTTTTCACACTAAAGGGATCGCGCGGCGGCGCGACCGGCGCGGTGGCCTGCTTCAGCGCCTCCAGCGGCTGAACCGCGAGCGAGCGCGCGGCGTCACTGGCCTGTGGCGAAATGGAATATTGCGGCAAGGGCGGCGCGCGAAGCGCCTCCGCGAGCTCGGGATCGAGCGCGGCGGCGGACTCCGGCGACATCGCCTGCGGCAACGCGGCAGTCTTGGCGCCAAACACCGAGCTGTTCGACGTCGCGGGATCCTGCTGCGCAGGAGCAGCGGACGGCACGGCCGTCTCGGGAGCTGTCCCGGGCGCAACGATTGCAAGGCGGTCACCCTTCATGGAGCGATCCACCTTGGGAAAATCGGAGGCCTGGTAGCGCGTCGGCGCCTGAAGCGTCGGATTGCGCGTGATGGTGCCGGTGACGTCGCGGCCGTCGAGGCTCGCGAGGCGATACATCGGGCTCTGCGGAACCGAGGTTCCGATCGGGCGAGAAAAACTGTAGGTGGCGAGCTGAATCGAGGACGCCGCAGAAAACACCTGCTTCTGCCAACGCTCGGCGACGCCGGGCTGACGCGCCAGCAGCGAAGCAATGTCCTGATAGCCGGTCTCTCTCGGCATCAATGCGAAGATGCAGAGACCGATACCGAAGGACGCGAACCGCGCGCCCTTCGGATAGGTACGCAACAAAAACATCGATACGCTCACGCTACGCTTACGCTAGAAAATCGAACCGCAGTACATCCGTACAATTCGATCTTTCTCGTGAGTATCTAATTTAGGTTGCTGGGGCGTTAATCGACGTTTGCGCGCGGAGCACACTCAAGCAATCGCAGGTATTTTCACGGGGTAATCGTTGCATTGGTAAATGCCGGGTGACGTGAAGCGGTAAACATTCGGTCAACGCGAATGGTGAAGGAACTCTTGCGCGCACGTATCATTACGGGACGTCGCGGTTCCGTCCATCCAGTACGCCGCGGCTCCTCCGTATGACATCACCGCCTCTGGAATACTGGATCGCCCGCTTTCGCGCGCGATGACACTGAGTGTGTGGCGAGAACGTCGCGCAAAATGAAAAGAGGCGGGGTTTTGCCCCGCCTCTCTCGCATCTCGTATTCAGTCTTCGGCTTACGCCTGGCTCGCGACGGCTTTGCCGAGCGCGGCTTGCGCGGCGGCGAGGCGGGCGATCGGCACGCGGTAGGGCGAGCAGGAGACGTAATCGAGACCGATCGTGTGGCAGAAGGCGACGGAGGCGGGATCGCCGCCATGCTCGCCGCAGATGCCCATCTTGAGCGAAGCACGCGTCTTGCGGCCGCGCGCGACGCCGATCTTGACGAGCTCGCCGACGCCTTCCTGGTCGAGCGAGACAAAAGGATCGACCGAAAGGATGCCCTTCGTCACGTAGGGACCGAGGAAGCTCGCGGCATCGTCGCGGCTGATGCCGTAGGTGGTCTGCGTCAGATCGTTAGTGCCGAAGGAGAAGAACTCCGCGGACTCCGCTATCTCGGCCGCAAGCAAACAGGCGCGCGGCAGCTCGATCATGGTGCCGACCTGATAGGTGAGCTTGGTGTTGGTGTCGCGCATCACCTCTTTCGCGGTGGCGTCGATGCGCGCCTTGACAAGGTCGAGCTCCATCTTGGTCGCGATCAGCGGCACCATCACCTCGAGGCCAACGGCCTTGCCGGTGCGCTTCTCGGCCTCGACCGCGGCTTCGAAAATCGCACGCGCCTGCATCTCGGCGATCTCCGGATAGGCGATCGCGATGCGACAGCCGCGGAAGCCGAGCATCGGATTGAACTCCGACAGCTCGCGCGCGCGGTCGGCGAGACGCCGCGGATCGGTGTTCATGGCGCGCGCCACTTCCTCGACTTCGGCATGGGTGTGCGGCAGGAACTCGTGCAGCGGCGGATCAAGCAGGCGGATCGTGACGGGCAGGCCCTTCATGATCTCGAACAGCTCGACGAAGTCGGCCCGCTGCATCGGCAGCAGTTTTGCAAGCGCGGCCCGGCGCGACTGTTCGTCCTCGGAGAGGATCATCTCGCGCACCGTGCGGATGCGCGTCTCCTCGAAGAACATGTGCTCGGTGCGGCACAGACCGATGCCTTCCGCGCCGAACTTGATCGCGGTGCGCGCGTCTTCCGGCGTGTCGGCATTGACGCGCACGCCGATCTTGCGGACCTGGTCGGCCCAGTTCATCAGCGTGCCGAACTCGCCGGAGAGCTCCGGCTCGATCATCGGCATGCGGCCGGCGAGCACCTGGCCAAGCGAGCCGTCGATGGTGATGACGTCGCCGGTCTTGAAGGTGCGCGAGCCGATGCTCATGGTGCCGCGGCCGTAATCGACGCGGATCGTGCCGCAGCCGGAAACGCAGGGCTTGCCCATGCCGCGCGCGACCACGGCGGCGTGCGAGGTCATGCCGCCGCGCGTGGTCAAAATGCCTTCGGCGGCGTGCATGCCGTGGATGTCTTCCGGGCTGGTCTCGATGCGAACCAGAATGACCTTGCGCCCGTCGCCCTGAAGCTTGGCCGCTTCATCCGAGGAGAACACGATCTCCCCGGAGGCAGCACCGGGCGAAGCCGGCAGGCCGGTCGCGATCACATCGCGCTTGGCGTTGGGATCGATGGTCGGATGCAGGAGCTGGTCGAGCGAGGCCGGATCGATCCGCGTCACCGCTTCCTTCTTGGTGATCAGGCCCTCATTGGCGAGCTCGATCGCGATGCGTAGCGCCGCCTTGGCGGTACGCTTGCCGCCGCGGGTCTGGAGCATCCAGAGCTTGCCCTGCTCGACCGTGAACTCCATGTCCTGCATGTCGCGGTAGTGCTTCTCGAGCAGCGTGTAGATGCGCGTCAGCTCCTTGAAGGCATCCGGCATCGCCGCTTCCATCGACGCCTTGTCGGAGCCGGAGTCCTTGCGCGCATACTCGGTGATGTCCTGCGGCGTGCGGATGCCCGCCACCACGTCCTCGCCTTGCGCGTTGATCAGGAACTCGCCGTAGAGCTTGCTCTCACCGGTCGACGGGTTGCGGGTGAAGGCAACACCGGTCGCCGACGTCTCGCCCATGTTACCGAACACCATGGCCTGCACGTTGACCGCGGTGCCCCAGGATTCCGGAATGTCGTGCAGCTTGCGGTAGGTCACCGCGCGCGCGTTCATCCAGGATGAAAACACCGCACCGATCGCGCCCCAGAGCTGGTCGTGCGGATCCTGCGGAAAATCCTTCCCCGTTTCGCGCGCCACCGCGTCCTTGTACTTGCCGACCAGATCGACCCAATCATCCGCCGTGAGGTCGGTGTCGAGCGTATAGCCCTGGCCGTCCTTGAAGGTGTCGAGGATTTCCTCGAAGTGATGATGCTCGAAGCCGAGCACCACGTCGGAATACATGGTGATGAAGCGGCGATAGCTGTCATAGGCAAAGCGACGATCGCCCGACAGTTCCGACAGCGCTTCCACGGTCTCGTCGTTGAGGCCGAGGTTGAGGACGGTGTCCATCATGCCCGGCATCGAGGCGCGGCCGCCGGAGCGCACCGAGACGAGCAGCGGGTTCTTGCCGTCGCCAAACACCTTGCCGGTCAACTTGCCGACATAGTCCAGCGCCTTCTCAACCTGCGACTGCAACTCCTTCGGGTAGGACTTGTCGTGTGCGTAGAAGTACGTGCAGACCGAGGTCGGGATCGTGAAGCCCGGAGGCACCGGCAGGCCTAGATTGGCCATCTCGGCGAGGTTGGCGCCCTTGCCGCCCAGCAGATCGCGCATCTCGGCCTTGCCCTCGGCCTTGCCGTCGCCGAACGTATAGACCCACTTGCCGGCCTTGATCGCGGCCGGCGCCGCCTTGCTCGGCGCTGCCTTGCTTGGTGCGGTCTTGCTCGGCGCGGTTTTGGCGGCAACCTTCGGCGCAGGCGGCTTGGTCGCAGCCTTCGCGGCGGGCTTGGTAGCCGGCTTGGCAGCCGGTTTGGCGACCGGCTTCGGGGCGCTCTTGGGAAGCGCCTTGCGGGCCGGCGGCGCGGCCTTCGCCCTAGCGGAGGGCTTTGATTTCGCTGGCATTTTCTTAGGCTTCGAGGCGGCTTTGGCCATAGCTTGCACACAACCTGCGAGAGGAATGGGAAATCGCGCGCTTACACCACTTTGGGCAGGCACGCGCAAGTCGAAGAGTTCCGGAAAATGAAGGCCTAGAGATGGAGCCACCTCAACAATCCGAGCCCGATCGCACCATTTATGATGAGAAAGATCGCGACGATCAGATTGAGGAGCCGCGGCATGATCAGGATGAGCACGCCCGCAATCAGCGACAGGATTGGCGAAATGTGGGCGACGGTGATGTGCATGAACTGTCTTTCCAGGCTTGGAGCGTGAGGCGAATCGCGGCCGGATCATATCGGACCCGGTTCCGCGGGTAGAGACGCGCGGGGGGCCGCCCGAGTTCCCGGCTTCGCGAAAACTGCCCGAAATTGCCGCGAATGCGGCGGGCCATTTCTCGGAACATCGGCGAGACGCAAGCATTGGCAATCGGTCGCGTCACTGGCGCTTCCGAAAATATGACATCGAAGGAGTTGTCCATGCGGAACAGGATTCTTGCCCTTGCAGCGCTCTGTGTTGCGATCGGCTCGCCCGTCGCGGCGCAGGCGCAAAGCGAGGTCACGGTGGGACGCGCTCCCGTCGTGGTCGATGGCGGCCCGACCATCGCGGTCGAGCAGCGCCCGGCATTCCGCGACTACGTCGTCGAGCAGCGCGTGCCGGCCTTCAGCGTACCCGATCGCGTGGTGGTCGGCGGCACCCTACCCGACGCCGGCATCACTTATTATGACGTGCCGCAACGTTTCGGCGCCACGACCTATCGCTACACCGTCGTGAACGGCGAGACCGTGCTGGTCGAGCCGCGCTCGCGGCGCGTCGTCGAGGTGATCGACTAACCCCGTTCAACTCGATGTCCGGCGTGCCGACTCAGGCTTGGCGCGCATCGCGTAGTGCGGACATCAGGCCCTGCCCGGTCTTCCCCCCGCCGGGCGGGGCTTTTTTGCATATCGACCTACGCGTCATTCCGGGGCGGTCCGCAGGACCGAACCGGAATCCTGAAGTTGTGGCGCGAGATTCCGGGTTCGCGCTTCGCGCACCCCGGAATGACGGGCTTTTGGGCTTGACCGCGTTCAATCCTGGATCTTCGAGAAATCCGCCACCGCCCGCGTCGCGCTGCGGATTTCGTTGAGCAGCTTCAGCCTGTTCTCGCGCACCTTCGGGTCGTCGTCGTTGACACGGACCTTGTCGAAGAACGCGTCGACCGGCGGGCGCAGCTTTGCCAGCGCGCTCATCGCACCGGCAAAATCTTCCTTCGCGACGGCGGCGCTGGCTTCCGCCTTCACCTCGCCGATTGCGTTGGCCAGCGCCTTCTCCTCATCGAGGCTGTAAAGCGCAGCATCCGGCGCGCCGTCGAACGTGCGCTTGTCCTTTTTCTCCTCGATCGAGAGAATGTTGCTAGCGCGTTTCGTCCCCGCGAGCAGGTTCCTGCCGTCCTCGCTGTCAAGGAATTTGCCCAGCGCCTCGACGCGCCGGACGATCATCAAGAGGTCGTCCTGGCCGCCGAGCGCGAACACGGCGTCGACGAGATCGTGACGCGCGCCCTGCTCGCGGAGCTGAACCTTTAGGCGATCGGCAAAAAAGATAAGGAGATCCTCAACGCGAGGCTTCAGCAGCTTGTAGGCTGACTCCGCAGCCTGGTTCGAGAATGAATCGCGGGGAATCTCGTCATATCTGGCTTCGCCAATCCAATCCGACAACTCAACGATTAGATCGAAGTCATCTTTGTAGAGCACCACCGCCATTTGAACTGCGTGCTCGCTCAACAGCTTCCAAAGCGAAATCCGCAAACCATTGTCAGCAATGACTCTGATCACACCAAGCGCGGCGCGACGCAACGCATATGGATCCTTGCTGCCAGTCGGCTTCTCGTCGATTGCCCAGAATCCAACGAGCGTGTCGATCTTGTCGGCGAGCGCGACCGCGACGCTGACCGGATCGGTCGGTACGCGATCGGCGGGGCCTTGCGGCTTGTAGTGCTCCTCGCAGGCCGCGGCGACGGAAGCGTCCTCGCCCTGGGCCAGCGCGTAGTATTTGCCCATCAGGCCCTGCAGCTCGGGAAATTCGCCGACGACTTCGGTCAGCAAATCCGCCTTTGCCAAATGCGCTGCGCGGGTCGTCTTGGCGACGTCGGCGCCGACAAGCGGTGCGATCTCGGCAGCCAGGCGCTCAATGCGCTTGATGCGCTCCGCTTGCGTGCCGAGCTTCTCGTGGAACACGATCTGCTCGAACTTCGGCAGACGGTCTTCCAGCTTCTTCTTCAGATCGGTCTCGTAGAAGAACTTCGCATCCGACAACCGCGGACGGATCACGCGCTCGTTGCCGGCAACGATAGTCTTGCCGCCGTCGGCCGCCTCGATATTGGCGGTGAGGACAAACTTGTTGGTCAGTTTGTCCGTCTTGGGATCCTTGACGACGAAACACTTCTGGTTGTTGCGGATGGTGGCGCGGATCACCTCATCGGGGATCGCGAGGTATTCCTTTTCGAACGATCCCATCATGACAACCGGCCATTCGACGAGACCCGAAACCTCGTCCAGCAGCACCTGATCCTCGACCAGTTCAAGTCGCTGTGCAAACGTCAGCTCCTTGGCGTCGGCGAGGATGATGTCCTTGCGCGCCTGCGGATCGAGGATGACCTTGGCGGCCTTCAGCTTCGCCTCGTAATCCTCGAACCGGCGCACCTGGATCGCGGCGGGCGCGAGGAAGCGATGACCATAAGTGGTCTGGCCGGTCTCGATGCCGTCCACCGAGAATTTTACGACATCAGGCTCTTCGGTCTCGATGCCGAATGTCGCGGTGATCGCGTGCAGCGGGCGCACCCAATTGAGCGAGCCGGGCTTGCCCGAGCGCGCGCCCCAACGCATCGATTTCGGCCACGGGAAGGTGCGGATGATCACCGGCAGGATTTCCGCGAGCACGTCGATCGCGGGACGGCCGGGCTTTTCGATCAGCGCGATGTAGAAGTCGCCCTTCTTGTCGCTCTGGATTTTTGCTTCGTCGAGCGAGGCAAGGCCGGTCGCCTTCAAGAAACCCTGGATCGCGGGCTCGGCGCCGCCGACGCGCGGGCCGCGGCGCTCTTCCTTCAGATCAGGCTGGCGCGCGGGAATGCCATGCACAGTCAGCGCAAGGCGGCGCGGCGTCGCGAACGCCTTTGCACCTTCGTAGACGAGACCTTCGGCGACCAGCTTGTCGGTGACCATGCGGCGCAGATCATCCGCCGCCTTCGCCTGCATGCGCGCGGGGATTTCTTCCGAAAACAGTTCCAGCAAAAGATCAGGCATCAGGCCGCTCCACCGGCTTCGGTGTGCATCCAGGCTTCTCCGCAGGCCTTTGCCAATTCGCGGACGCGGAAGATGTAGCTCTGCCGCTCCGTCACCGAGATCACGCCGCGGGCGTCGAGCAGGTTAAAAACATGGCTCGCCTTGATGCACTGGTCATAGGCCGGCAGCGCCATCAAATGCGCCTCGCGCTTGCCGTCCTTCCAGCCTGCGTCGAGATATTTCTTGCAGGCCGCTTCCGCCATCTTGAACTGCTCGAACAGCATCGCGGTGTCGGCGACTTCGAAATTGTGCCGCGAATACTCCCGCTCGGCTTGCAGGAACACGTCGCCATAGGTGACCTTGGCGTCACCGTCGCGGCCGTTGAAGTTGAGGTCGTAGACGCGGTCGACGCCCTGCACATACATCGCGAGGCGCTCGAGCCCGTAGGTGAGCTCGCCCGCGACCGGCGCGCATTCGAAGCCCGCGACCTGCTGGAAGTAGGTGAACTGGCTCACTTCCATGCCGTCGCACCAGCATTCCCACCCCAAGCCCCAGGCGCCCAGCGTCGGGCTCTCCCAGTCGTCCTCGACGAAGCGGATGTCGTGCACGGCGGAATCGATGCCGATCGCGGCGAGCGACTTCAGGTACAGCTCCTGAAGGTTCGGCGGCGACGGCTTCATGATCACCTGGAACTGGTAGTAGTGCTGCATCCGGTTCGGGTTCTCGCCGTAGCGGCCGTCCTTCGGCCGGCGCGAGGGCTGCACATAGGCCGCGTTCCAGGGCTTTGGTCCGAGCGCCCGCAGGGTGGTGGCCGGATGAAAGGTGCCTGCGCCCATCTCCATGTCGTAGGGCTGCAGGATGACGCAGCCCTGCTCGGCCCAGAACCGCTGGAGCGCGAGGATAAAACCCTGGAACGAGTGTTCCGGGCGCATATGGGCGGGCAATGAGGCGTCCATCGTCAGATCGGGCTCTCGCGGGGGTTTTGAATCGCGCGGGACCGTATCGGCGGCGGAGATGGGAATCAAGGCAAAGGGGTCTTGAAGGGGCCCCCAGCTTCCGTCATGGCCGGGGATAGCCGTCCGAAGGACGGCGTCGCTTCCGCTCGCCTACGTCCCGGCCATCCACGGTCTTGTTGCCTCTCGAAGAACGTGGACGCCCGGGCATGACGGGTGTGGCAACTACCCCGGCCGGTAAGCTCCGGTTACGGGGTCCTGCTTCAGTGTCTGGATGTCCCCCATATGGGCGGCTTCGGCGACGCGCGACAGGCGCATCTCCTCCAGCTCCTGGTTGATCCTGATAGCGGTCTTGTAGGCCCACCGGACCACGGCAAGTCCGCCCAGGACGCCCGCGAATGCGACGAACGGCGGCATCGGTCGATCCTTGTTCAATGCTCAGCCCCCACGCACATTGTTGCGCAGACCGGGCCGCGCCGCAATTGGCTCGGCTTGAATTCCCCTTGGACCAAATGGCGCGGCAGCGCGCGCCCTAGAACCCGAATTTCGCCCAAATCGCCCGGGTTTCGACCGCCGAAATCAGCTCGTCCGGCAGCCCGGCGACCGATTCCAGGGCCGAAAGCTGGCCGGCGCCGGGCGATTTCCGCCCCAGAAGGCCGGAGAGCAGACCGCTCGGCTGTGCAATCACAGGGGTGAGAACCTTCTCGCCGTAGCGGGCACGAAGAGTTGAGCGGAGATCGCCGATCCCGTCAGCGAGCCCCAGCGCGATCGAACTCTCGCCGGCCCAATATTCGCCGGTGAACAGGGTGTCGTCGTCGCCCTTCAGCCGCGCGCCGCGACTCTCCTTTACCAGCGCAATGAAGATCTGGTGGATCTCGCGCTGGATCGCCTTCAGCTTCGCCACGTCATCAGGGTTTTCGGGGAGGAACGGATCGAGCATCGCCTTGTGCGAGCCAGCCGTGTAAAGGCGCCGCTCGATGCCGAGCCGTTTGATCGCCTCCTGGAGGCCGAAGCTGCCGCCGACCACGCCGATCGAGCCGAGGATCGAGGACGGATCGCAAATAATCTCGTCGCCTGCGCAGGCGATCATGTAGCCGCCGGACGCCGCGACGTCCTCGACGAACACCAGCACCGGCAGCTTCTTCTCCGCGGCGAGCTGCTTGATGCGCAGATAGATCTGGCGCGACTGCACCGGCGAGCCACCGGGCGAGTTGATGACCAGCGCCACAGCCTTGGCATTGCGGACAGCGAAAGCGCGCTCCAGCACCCGCGCGAGGCCGGCGAGCGTCATGCCCGGGCGCAGCGGCGTCACCGCGCCGATCACGCCCGACAACCGCACCACCGGCACCACCGCCGCGCCCGGGCGCAAGCGCGCCGGCAGATATTGCATGAGTTTATCGGCCAGGCCGGAACCTTCGCGATCGTTCAATTGTTCGGCCATGCCATTACCTCTGATTTACCATTTCTTATCACGTGACTGTCATTGGAAGTGCCTGGAACGTGTTTTGCAGATTTCCCGTTGGGAGGATGCAATGCGGCAGCGGAGAACGACATGAAAATCTATCTGCTGATACTGCTGATCGGCGCGCTTTTCACGGCGATTCGCTTTACGTCCCCCGAGAGGCAGCAGTCGGAATCGCTTCCGCAGTAAGCCGTCACGACAACGGCAACGCCGCCCTCCCTTCCAGAATATCCGTCACCTTTTTGTTAGGCACGCGTGACTCTTCGTTAAGCATGAGGCCCGGCAGCAATCGTGTCGGCGCCCTGCCGCCTTTGATCGCGCGCACCAGCACGCGGATCGCGGGTCGCCCTGCCTCACCATGGACCGGCAGGACCGAGACGCTGCCGAAGCCGCGTGACAGCGCTGCCAAAACCTCTGCTATCCCATCTGCACGCCAGATCAAGGTCAGCACACCGTTCGATCGGAGGATGCGCCGCGCCGCATGCACCCATGCATCCAGCGTCTCGTCCGTTGCGACATGTGCGACGTGCCGCGCCTGATCCGGAGAACCGCGATGCCGCGCCGGATCGTTGAAGGGGGGGTTGGTCAGCACAATGTCGACACTGTCGGGCACGAGCCCACTTGCCGCAAAGGCTTGCGCATCGGCTGTGACGTCGAGCACGATCGCCTCCGCAGCGATCGCATTCGCTGTCGCATTGGCGCAAGCAAGCTCCGCCAGCTCCGGATCGATCTCGACCAGGCTGAGGTGGATGCCGGCCACGCGCCGGGCCAGCGCCAGCCCCGCCGCGCCGATGCCGGCGCCGAGATCGACCACGCGGTCACCCGCCCGGGCCTCCGTCGCCGCCGCAAGCAAAATGGCATCGTGCCCGGCGCGGTGGCCGGACCGCTTCTGCTTCAGCCGCAGCTGACCGCCGAGGAAGGCGTCCTCGGTGATATCTGCTGCGGCCTCAGTCATCGCCGCGCAATTCGTGGCTGAGCCCGGCCTCAGTCAGGAGCTGCCGGGCCTCGAGGGCGTCGTCCTCATGGACCAGGATCCGCCGCGGCAAAATGCCGAGCGAGCCCTCGATGATGCTCATGTTCTGGTCCAGCACCAGATGATGGATGTTGGCGCCATCGAGCAGCGCGCCGATCGCCGACACCAGCACAATATCGTTGGTCCGAACCAGTTCTCGCAAAACACCGGCCTCCTGCCTGACGGGGGTTAAGGCAAAGTCAATGGTTCCGCAGCCCTTGCCGCATCCCCGTCCAGTTTCTATTGTCTTTGCATCAGAATAGCCCTTCCGGGGCAAATATTGGAGACCGGCGTGGCCGTCATCGTACCTTTCGAAACTCCCGGCGCGTCGATCGAAGAGCTGGTTGCCCTTGTCGCTCCCGACATGGAGCGCGTCAACGCGACGATTTTGTCGCGGACCGGGTCCGAGGTGACCATGATCCCGGATGTGGCCAACCATTTGATCTCCTCCGGGGGAAAACGCCTGCGGCCGATGCTGACGCTCGCCATGGCGAACCTCGCCGGCTACACCGGCGACGGCCACATCAAGCTGGCCGCCTCCGTCGAATTCATGCACACCGCAACGCTCCTGCACGACGACGTCGTCGACGAGAGCGAGATGCGCCGGGGCAAGCTCTCGGCGCGCATGCTCTGGGGCAACGAGGCGAGCGTGCTGGTCGGCGACTTCCTGCTCGGCCAGGCCTTTCGCATGATGGTCGAGGTCGGCTCGCTCCGGGCGCTCGACATCCTCTCCGCGGCCGCCGCGACCATCGCCGAGGGCGAGGTGATGCAGCTTGCCGCCGCCAAGAACACCGCGACCACCGAGGACGAATATCTCGCCGTGATCCGCGGCAAGACCGCCGAGCTGTTCGCGGCCGCCTGCGAGGTCGGGCCCGTGATCGGCAACCGCCCGAAGGCGGAGCAGACCGCCTGCCGCTCGGTCGGCATGAATCTCGGCATCGCCTTCCAGCTCGTCGACGACGTGCTCGACTATGGCGGCAAGAGCGCAAAGCTCGGCAAGAACACCGGCGACGATTTCCGCGAAGGCAAAATCACACTGCCGGTGGTGCTCGCCTTCCGCCGCGGCAATGACACCGAGCGCGCCTTCTGGATCCGGGCGCTCGAACGCGGCGAGATCGGCGACGGCGATCTCGATCACGCCATCGGGCTGATGAACAAGCACCGCACCCTCGAGGACACGCTCAGCCGCGCCCAGCACTACGGCGCCATGGCGGTCGACGCGCTCGCGCTGTTCCCGTCCTCGCCGATGAAGAGCGCGCTGGAGCAGGTCGTGGCGTTCTGCCTGGCGCGGTCGCATTAGGTCTTCGCGTTACTTCGGTACACTGCCTGCACATCCGCGTCGTCCCGGCGAAGGCGGACGACGTTGTTGAGATAGCACCCCACTGCATCAACACCGTCATTGCGCAGCGAAGATTCCATGGGGAGTGGATAGCGACCAGGTCTGAGGCCAGACTGAGGTTGCTGACCCCCTCAACCTGGAGACGACGATGTTGCTCGATCATCCTTCCGACGGACCGACCGCTATCCGCACGCAGTTTGGCGCAATTTTTGTGTCTTTGGAACTGAGCCGTTCGACGTGGGTGATTACGTCACTTTCGCCTGGTACGGGCGAGAAGATGTCCAGGCACAGCGTCACGGCCGGCGATACGGCTGAGCTGATGAAGCTGTTTGCGGAACTCAGGCGCAAGGCGGAGGCCAGGACCCGCGAGAGCTATCCGATCATCACGATCCAGGAAGCTGGGCTGGACGGGTTCTGGCTGCACCGTGTTCTGCAACAGAACGGCATTGAGAGCCACGTGGTCGATCCCGCCTCGATTGCGACGTCGCGACGGCGGCGGCGGGCCAAGACTGACAGGCTCGATGGCGAGGCGCTGTTGCGGGCGCTTCTGGCCTACAAGCGCGGCGAGCCGCGGGTCTGTGCGATGGTGGTTGCGCCCTCGCCTGAAGAGGAGGACCGGCGCAGGCTGTGTCGCGAACGAGCGACGCTGATCGCCGAGCGCATCACGCATGTGAACCGGATCAAGGGTCTTCTGTTCGCGCAGGGGATATCCGACTACGTGCCGCTGCGGCGCAATCGGCGGGCGCGGCTTGAGGCCTTGCGCACGGGCGACGGGCGGGAGCTGCCTTCGCATTTGAAGGCGCAGATCGGCCGCGAGCTCGATCGGGTCGAACTGCTTCTGGAACAGATCAAGGCGGTCGAGGCCGCGCGAGATGCTCTGCTGGCCGCAGCCCGGAAGCCTGCAGACAAGAACGCTGCAGACAAGGTCGCGCCGGATCCGGTGGCGATGCTGCTGGCCTTGAAAGGGCTCGGCGCCAACTTTGCGGCCGTGCTCTGGTCGGAGGCGTTCTACCGGCAGTTCTCCAACCGCCGCCAGGTCGCCGCCTATGCGGGGCTTGCGGCGACGCCGTGGCAAAGCGGAGGCATCCGGCACGAGCAGGGCGTGTCGAAGGCCGGCAATCCCAGGCTGCGGACCACAATGATCCAGCTCGCCTGGCTGTGGATACGTCACCAGCCGCAGTCGGCCCTGACGCGCTGGTTCAAGGAGCGAAGCCCGCAAGGCCGCAAGCGCGCGATCGTGGCGCTGGCGCGCAAGCTTCTCGTGACCTTGTGGAAGTATGTCACCGCGGGCGAGACCATCGAGGGGGCCGTGATGAAGCCCGCCGCCTGATCCGGACCGCACCAAGCGGCGTGCTTCGCCGCCCGCGCGCAACGAAAGAACCATAACCCATCTGCCGAGGCCCGATCAGTCTCGGAAGATCCGGGTGGACGAACCGATGGATTGCATGGCTTCAAACGCCGCAACGAAGAATGGCCTCGTCCTCTCGAGCCTGCCCGCCGCAAGCGGAATCGTGGTGCAGTCGCCTTGTGCGACGACCGAATGTGAGTTTGATCTGGCAAGCAACCCAGATCGTCGAACCGGCTCGACCCTTGGATCGCAAATGCGAGGATGGCAGATGCCCTGACAGAACCGCCAACGCGAGGAGCTCCTATCGGCCCAACGCACCAAGCATGATGGCGTGCTCGCTCAACTCAAGGCCAAGCCGCTTCGCGGCGGCCCTAACAGGCCGGCCTTGACTTGATCTGCGCGCGCCATCCTGCAGAACCCGCGGTCGGGACGAAGAGGTGGCTGCAGTCGAACAAAAAGGTGACTGCTCATCCTTGACATACACATTCCCCATGTGAGCAATCCAGAAACTTTCCGCGGCGGCAGACTGGATTGCTTCGCTGCGCTCGCAATGACGGCGCGATGTGCACGAGCGCCTCCACTTACATTCCAACTCGGAGCCGCAGTTTCGCATGCTTGCGGCATATCTCCGCAAGCGCCCGGAGCTGTCAGTTCGAGTGACTTGCATTTTGCAAGTAACATGACTAGCTTGACCTCATGCAGCCCAAATCCGCCTCCATCATGGAATGCCCGGTCGGCCGCGCTGTGGAAACGGTCGGCGAATGGTGGAGCATCCTGATCCTGCGGGATGCGTTTCAGGGTGCGACGCACTTTGATGAGTTCGAGCAAAGCCTCGGGATCGCGCCGAACATCCTGTCGCGGCGCCTCGCCCATCTCACCGAGACCGGCATGTTCGTTCGCCGCCGCTACAGCGAGCGGCCGCCGCGCCACGAATATGTGCTGACGCCGAAAGCACGAGATTTCTTCCCCGTGATCGCGACGCTGCTCGCCTGGGGCAACAGGCATCTCGCGCCAAAGGGCGAAGCCATCGTGCTGGCGAACCGGGACGATAGTCGTCCGCTCGATCCGGTCGTGGTCGACGCCATCGACATGCATCCGATCACGCTCGCCAACGCAGTCGTCATTCCCGGTCCGCGCGCAAGCCGCGGCATGCGCCGGCGGCTCGCTTCGCTCAAGGCCATGAACCCGGCCGTTGCGCCGGCTGGAGAATGACATGCGTCGTATCGTCGTGACGGGAATGGGCGCGGTGTCGCCGCTCGGCTGCGGTGTCGAACTCGCCTGGCGCCGGCTGCTCGCCGGCCAGAGCGGGCTGCGGGCCCTGCCCGAATGGTCGCAGGCGTTGCCGGCACGCATTGCCGGTCTCGTGCCCGACAAGGCCGATGACATCGAAGGCGGCTTTGACGCGGCGCAGGCAGCCGCGCCAAAAGATCAGCGCAAGATGGACCGCTTCATCCTGTTTGCGCTGCTCGCCGCCGCCGAGGCGATCGCACAGGCCAAGTGGGCGCCGCAGGATACGGAAGCGCTGGAACGGACCGCGACGATCATCGCCTCCGGCGTCGGCGGCTTCCCGGCGATGGTGGAAGCGGTGCGCACCACCGACCAGCGCGGCGTGCGGCGGCTGTCGCCATTCACCATCCCCTCGTTCCTCGCCAATCTCGCCGCCGGTCACGTCTCGATCAAATACGGCTACAAGGGACCGCTGGGAACGCCGGTCACGGCCTGCGCCGCCGGCGTCCAGGCGATCGGCGACGCCGCGCGCATGATCCGCGCCGGCGAAATCGATGTTGCGATCTGCGGCGGCGCCGAGGCCTGCATCGATCTCGTCAGTCTCGGCGGTTTCGCGGCGGCGCGCGCGCTGTCGAGCGGGTGCAACGACGAGCCCACGCGCGCATCGCGCCCGTTCGATCGCGACCGCGACGGCTTTGTCATGGGGGAAGGCGCGGGCATTGTGGTGATCGAGGAGCTCGAACACGCGCTCGCCCGCGGCGCCTCACCGATCGCCGAAATCGTAGGATACGGCACGACGGCGGACGCCTATCACATGACGTCGGGTCCGCCGGATGGCGACGGCGCCCGCCGTGCCATGGAGATTGCGCTCCAACAGGCGCGGCTTGCGCCCGGTGACTTGCAGCACCTGAATGCTCATGCAACCTCGACGCCGGCCGGCGACGAAGGCGAGCTTGGCGCCATCGCCGCGCTGTTCGGCCGCGACCGCAGCATTGCGGTGAGCGCGACGAAATCGGCCACCGGTCATCTGCTCGGCGCCGCCGGTGGCCTGGAGGCGATCTTCACCGTCCTCGCCCTGCGCGACCAGATCGCCCCGCCGACGCTCAACCTCGAAAACCCCGATCCCGGCACTGAGGGCATCGACATCGTCTCCGGCGCGGCCCGGCCGATGCCGATGCAGCACGCCATCTCGAACGGTTTTGGCTTCGGCGGGGTGAATGCCAGCGTGATCTTCCGCCGGTTCGGCTAGGCGAGAGGACTTGCAATCACGCCAGGCAGCGCTACGAAAGCAGGATGACCGAAACCAATTTCTGGCTGTTTCTGGCGGCTGCACTCGTCATCGCAGCCATTCCCGGCCCCGGCATCTTCTACGTCGCGGCGCGGACCTTGTCGGAAGGGCGCGCAAGCGGATTTGCGTCAACTGCAGGCACGGCGCTCGGCGGGCTGGTTCATGTGGTGGCGGGCAGCCTCGGCATCTCCGCGATCATCCTCGCGAGCGCCGAGCTGTTCGCGGCCGTGAAGTTCGTCGGCGCGCTCTATCTGGTCTGGCTCGGCATCCGCACCTTTCGCAGCGCCGGCCGCACGCTGCAACTCAAGAACGAACCCGTCGGCGACAAGCGCGCGTTCCGTGATGGCGTGCTGGTCGAGGCGCTGAACCCGAAGACGGCGGCGTTCTTCCTCGCCTTCATTCCGCAGTTCCTCGATCCGGCGTCATCAAATCCCACGCTGCAATTCATCGTGCTCGGCGCGATCTCGGTGACGCTGAATACGCTCGCCGATGTCGTCGTGGTGCTGATCGCGTCCGCAACACGCACGCAACTGATCGGAAGGCCGCACCTGATGCGGCGCCTCACGCAAGGCTCCGGCCTCTTCATCGCCGGCCTCGGCCTCTCGCTCGCGCTGGCGCGCCGGCCGGCACAGGGTTAGTGCAAACGTCCCCGTCAAAGAGGTCACCTTCTAGCTCGCCTTTCTCCGGCGGATGCTTGACGGCGAGCGGCCATAAAGCTCGCGGAAGGTGGCGTTGAATCGGCGCACACTGCCGAAGCCGGCCTGATAGGCAATCTGGGTCAACGCCTCGTCCGTCTCATCGAGCAGACGCTTTGCCCGCTGCACACGTCGGGTTTTCGCGACCTGCTGTGGGCTCGCCCCAACGTGTTGCTCGAATAGGCGCGCGAGGTGGCGAACACTGATTCCGAGCCGGCCGGCAAGCGCATCCACGGAACCGCGGTCCAGCGCGCCGCGATCGATCAGTTTCAAGGCGCGTGCGACGGTCGACCGGGTGCCGTTCCAGGCCGGGCAGAACGGCGCCGTCTCGGGACGGCAGCGGAGGCAAGGTCGGTACCCCGCGGCTTCGGCCGCGGCTGCGGTCGAGTAATACGTCACGTTCCGCGTCAATGGATGCTTCACCGGGCACACCGGACGACAATAGATTCGCGTGGTTTTGACCGCCGTGAAGAAGCGGCCGTCGTACCGGGGGTCGCGCCGCAATCGCGCGGCGTTGCAGCTTTCGAAGGTCAGCATGACTCGATTTTAGCGCACGGTGCCGCTCGCGAAAGGGGCCCTGGATGATCAGGTCCGATTCCGGCCAGCGATGTCGTGGCAGTCGTCTTACAGAGGATCCGAACGGTTCGACGAACATTCGGAGACGACAACATGAGCGGCCCCACAGCCAAAGAGGTGGTCATGACCGCCTGGAAGACCTTTGCGACGCGCGACGCCGACCTGATCGCACAATTGTTTACGTCGACTGCGGAATGGATCGCGCCCGCCGGCAATGCCACGGCGGTCGCTCTCAAGCACACCGATCACATGATCGGGGCCGACCAGATCGCCCGCTTCGTCGCTACGGAAATGCATCAACTGTTTTCGAACATCGAGATCTCGTTCCGCGGCATCTACGCCGACGGAGACACGGTGATCGTCGAGGAGCGGATGCGGGCGACGCTTCCCGGAAACACGCCGTACGACAATGATTATTGTTTCGTGTTCGTCGTGTCGGGAGACCGCATCCAGCAAGTCCGTGAATACATGGACACCCGACGAGGATGGCAGATGGTTTTCGAGCCGACCCCGGCGTGACGCGCGCACCCTAGCTCAACGTTCCTGCATGCACCCACCAGCCGGGGTGATCCCTGCGGATCTTTTCGGCGGCGGCATGCGTCTCGGCGGGCGCACCGAAGATCGCAAAGCACGTCGCGCCGGAGCCGGACATGCGGGCGAGCTTGACGCCGGCGGAATCGCGTAGCGCTTTGAGCACATCGCCGATCACAGGCTCGATGCGCATGGCGGGGGCTTCGAGGTCGTTGGCGACGGTTTCGAGAACATCGACCCAGTCGGCAATCGACGCGCCCTCTTCCGGCCAGGCCGGGGCGTCGAGGACGGAGGTGGCGCCGACCAGGAGCTCGCCATTGCGCAGGCCCAGCGCCTGGAACACGTCCTTGGTCGCGACCGGCACGCGCGGATTGACCATGACGCAGGGCATGCTCGGCAACGCGAGCGGCAGCAATTGCTCGCCGACGCCGGTCATGTCGCAGGCGCGCGAGGCCAGGCACACCGGCACGTCGGCGCCGGTCGCGAGCGCGACCTTTTGCAAGCGGGGATCATCGAGCGCCAAATTGTTGAGACGCGCTAGCAGCCGCAGCGCCGCGGCTGCATCGGCAGAGCCGCCGCCGATGCCGGCAGCGACGGGCAACACCTTGTCGAGCGCGAAGGCACCGAGCTTCAGGTTCGGCACGGCCTCGGCCAAAAGCTTGGCCGCCTTGAAGACGAGATTGTCCGCGGTATCGCCGCATGCGGCAGCCAGCGGTCCCGTGGTGTTGAGTTTGAGCTCGCCGCCCGGCTCCAAGGTGAGCCGATCGGCGCAATCGGCGAACGCGACCACGCTTTCGAGATCATGATAGCCGTCGGCGCGACGGCCGACGACGCGAAGGCTCAAATTGACCTTCGCCCGTCCTTCTTCAACCAACGCCGGCATTGGCGACACGCCCCCAGAACTTGCTCAGATCAGCCGCCCTTGCCGTCATCCTTTTTCTTCTCAGCCTGCGCCGCCGAAGAGTTCGAATTGTCGTCCGTCATGCCGTTCGCGATCTTGGCCTCGATCTTCGGCAGTTCGTCCGGCTCGGGCTTGAGATCGCGGGCGTGGGCCCACTGGAACTTGGCTTCCAGCGTGCGGCCGACGCGCCAATAGGCGTCCCCAAGGTGATCGTTGATAGTGGGATCCTCGGGCTTGAGGTCGATCGCGCGCTCGAGGTTCTTCACCGCCTCCTCGTAATTGCCGATGCGATAATGGGCCCAGCCTAGGGAGTCGACGATGTAGCCGTCGTCGGGGCGCTGCTCGACGGCCCGCTTGATCATCTTCATGCCTTCGTCGAGGTTCACGCCCTGGTCGATCCAGGAATAGCCGAGATAGTTGAGGACATGCGGCTGGTCGGGCTGGAGCTCGAGCGCCTTCTTCATGTCGGCTTCGGCCTTGCCCCACTGCTTGGAGCGCTCCTCGCAGATACCGCGATAATAGTACCAGACGCTGTTGGCCTTGTCGTTGCCGGCCGACAGCACGTCGATGCCTTGCGAATAGGTCGCGCCGCAGTCGCCGAACTTCTTGCGGCCGCGCTCGAGATTGCCGAGCGCCATGATGGCTTCGAGGTCCTTGGATTCCTCGCTCACCACGCCCTTGAGGATCTTGATCGCCTCCTCGGTACGGTCGGCGGAGTCGAGATCGACGGCGAGCTGGATCTGCGCATTGCGCTTGAGCGGCGAGGATGACGGCACGCGCTCATAGACCTTGATGGCCATCTGCGGCCGCTTCACCGATTCATAGAGATCGGCGAGCGAGAGCAGCGCCAGTGGATGGGTGGGCTGGAGATAGAGCGCGAGTTGGAGATAGACCAGCGCGAGGTCCTCGCCGCCGCGGCGAGTCAGCGTGGCGCCGATGCCGTACAGAGCTTCGGCCGCACCGGCTTGCGCGGAATCGGCCAGCGGCGGCATCTTCTTGCCGGCCTTGGTCTCGCGCAGGCCTTCCACGATCAGCGGATGGCGGGCGAGCTTCTTGTCGAAGGCCTGGTAGACGGTGGTCGCGGCGGCGGAATCCTTGTTGCGCGACAGCCAGCGCGCATAGGCCTCGGTGACGCGCAGCATGGAATCGTCGAGCTTGTAGGCGCGTTCGAAGCGGGTGCCCGCATCCTTCTCCTTGCCGGCAAGCTCGAGGATCATGCCGGCATGAAGATCCTTGAACAGCGGATACCATTCGGGACCGGCGAGCTTGTCGATCGTGGCAACCGCGCCCTTGGAATCACCGGCGCCATAGGCAGCCCAGCCCGACAGCAGCGTGGCGACGAGATCGGTGATCGGTCCGCGGATCGACTGGTTGATGTTGGTCTGCGCGGTCGCGTATTTCTTGAACTTGAGATCGTGCACGCCGACGACGAGACGGGCGACGCGGTTGGTCTTGTCGATGGTGAGAATGCGCTCGGCGAGCTTGACCGCTTCGTCGATGTCGCCGTCGGCGACCGAGGAGATGAAGGCGCGGTCAAGCAGCTCGTTGTTCTTGGGATCGGTGCGGAGCGCCGAGCGGTAGAAGGCGGCGGCGGATGCCGCGTCGCGCTCGACGCTGGCGTGGCGGGCGGCGAGATAGCTGCCGGCGGTGGTGAGCGACTTCAGATCGGTTCGAGTCGGAAACTGCGCCGCCGTGTCGGCCGGGTGATCCGGCGTCTGCGCCAGGACCGCGCCGGGGACCGTCGCGATCGCTGTGCCCATGAGGGCGATGGCGGCAACAGTCCAGCGGTTGAAACGATTTGAGAACATCAGGGCTCGCCTTGAGTTGGTAGTGCCTGGGCTTCGAGCAAAAAGGCCGTCTCGCATGCGAACGCGGCCGGTGGCATCGGGACCCGGAACCGACAGGCCGGACAATGCCGCTTTTGGCGCTTCACCGCAAGGATTCGGGCCGGGCGATCCCGCCCGCACGCCCCAAATCGCCAAGTGTGCCCCAAGACACTCCTAGTATGGCCTTATCGTGGCCGCGACAGCCGTCCACGGCCCGGCCCTCACGCGAACGTGCGTCACATTGCCTTGGTTCAATTGTCTTAGCTTAATTGCCTTGGCTTAATTGCCTTGGCTCACATGGCCTCGTAGTTGGGGCCGCCGCCGCCCTCTGGAGGAACCCAGGTGATATTGCCGTTGGGGTCCTTCACGTCGCAGGTTTTGCAGTGGACGCAGTTCTGGGCGTTGATTTGGAAACGCGGGCTCGCGCCCTCCTCCACCCACTCGTAGACGCCGGCCGGGCAATAACGATTCGAGGGACCTGCGAAGACGTCGTGCTCGGACGTCTTCTGGAGATTCATGTCGATCACCTTGAGATGGACCGGCTGGTCCTCCTCATGATTGGTGTTGGACAGGAACACTGACGACAGCTTGTCGAAGGAGATCTTGCCGTCCGGCTTTGGATAGCTCTTCGGCGTGTGGCTCTTGGCCGGATCGAGCGTCGCGCGGTCGGGCTTTGCGTGCGACTGGGTGCCGAACAGCGAGCCACCGAACAGCGTGTTGCACCACATGTCGAAGCCGCCGAGCGCGACGCCGATCACGGTGCCGAACTTCGACCACAGCGGCTTGACGTTACGAACCAGGAACAGGTCCTTGCCGACCGACGACGAGCGCCAGGCGTTCTCATAGTCGACGATCTCGTCATTGGCGCGATCGGCAGCGATGGCGGCCGCGACATGCTCGGCGGCGAGCATGCCGGTGCCCATCGCATTGTGCACGCCCTTGATGCGGGGGACGTTGACGAAGCCGGCCGCGCAGCCGATCAGCGCGCCGCCGGGGAAGCTGAGCTTCGGCACCGACTGGTAGCCGCCTTCGGTGATGGCGCGCGCGCCATAGGCAAGACGCTTGGCGCCTTCGAAGGTGCCGCGGATCGAGGGATGGGTCTTGAACCGCTGGAACTCGTCGAACGGCGACAGATACGGATCGTTGTAGTTGAGATGCACGACGAAGCCGACGGCGACGAGATTGTCGTCGTAATGGTAGAGGAACGAGCCGCCGCCGGTCTTCAGGTCGAGCGGCCAGCCGAAGGAATGCTGGATCATGCCCTTCTGATGCTTGGCGGGATCGATCTGCCAGACTTCCTTGAGGCCGATGCCGAATTTCGACGGCTCGCGGTTTGAGTCGAGCGCGAACTTCGCGATGAGCTGTTTGGTCAGACTGCCGCGGGCGCCTTCGGCGAACAGCGTGTACTTGCCGAGCAATTCCATGCCGCGGGTAAAGGAGTCCTTCGGCTTGCCGTCCCTGCCGATGCCCATGTCGCCGGTGGCGATGCCCTTCACCGCGCCCTGCTCGTCATAGAGCACCTCGGCGGCGGCAAAGCCCGGATAGATCTCGACGCCGAGCGCTTCGGCCTTACGCGCCAGCCAGCGGCAGACATTGCCGAGCGAACCGATATAGCAGTTATGGTTGTTCATCAGCGGCGGCATGATGAAGTTCGGCAGTTTGATCGCGCCGGCGCCCGTCATCCAGTAGAAGCGGTCGTCCTTCACCTGCGTCTTCAGCGGGCAGTCGGAATCCTCGCGCCAGTCCGGGATCAATCTGTCGAGCCCGGCCGGATCGATCACGGCGCCGGAGAGAATATGCGCGCCGACCTCGGAGCCCTTCTCCACCACGACGACATTGAGATCGGCGTTGAGCTGCTTCAGCCGGATCGCGGCCGCCAGGCCCGAGGGGCCGGCGCCGACGATGACGACGTCGAATTCCATGGATTCGCGCGGGGGAAGTTCTTCGGTGCTCATCTGATCTCAGCCCTTGAGACGGTTCCTCGGTCGTTTGCGTCCTCTTGTTTCCGATTTTTCCGGGTAGGACAACCTCGGAAATGCGTTCCACTGGGATGCAAGGCGGCCCAAACTGATATAAAGGTCTGACTTCCCAAATGATCCCCGAACCCGCCCCCACCGTCCGCGAGCTTCTTGCCTTCTATCTGGAGGCGGGAGTCGATTGCGCGCTTGCGGAGGAACCGATCGACCGGCTGGCCGAGGCCGGCGCCCCGCCCCCGGCCCCGCGCCCGGCGCCGCCGATCGAGGCGCCGCGGCCGGTTGCCGCGCCCGCGGTCATGCGCGGCGAGGTCGCACCCGCGCCCGACATTGCCATTGCCTCGGCCCGCGAGGCCGCGCGCACCGCCCCGACGCTGGAGGCACTGCGCGAACTGATGCAAAGCTTCGAGGGCTGCGCACTGAAACACACCGCGACGCGGCTGGTGTTCGCCGACGGCAATCCGCAGGCGCGCATCATGTTCGTGGGCGAGGCGCCGGGCCGCGACGAAGACATCGAAGGGTTGCCCTTCGTCGGACGCAGCGGAAAGCTGCTCGACCTCATGATCGGCGCGATCGGGCTTAACCGCACCACCGCCTACATCGCCAACGTGATTCCTTGGCGGCCGCCCGGCAACCGCACGCCGACGCCGCAGGAAACGCAGATCTGCCTGCCTTTCATCCAGCGCCAGATCGAGCTGGTGAATCCGGATGTGCTGGTGACGCTCGGCAATCCCTCGACGCAGACGCTGCTGTCGACGCGCGAGGGCATCATGCGCACGCGCGGACGCTGGTTCGACTACGTTAGCGGTGCGCGCACCATCCGCGCGCTGCCGACCTTCCACCCGGCCTATCTGCTGCGCTCGCCGTCGTACAAGCGGCTGGCCTGGCAGGATCTGCGGGCGATCGCGAAGGTGCTGGGGCAAAGCCCGCAGTAACCACGCACTCGCCGTCATTCCGGGGCTCGCGAAGCGAGAACCCGGAATCTATCGGGCGGCAGAGTTGGTGGAGAAATGGATTCCGGGTTCGCGGCTTTGCCGCGCCCCGGAATGACGGCCGTGGCTACGTCCCCTTCGGCCGCACGATGGCCCAGCCGATGCGCAGCAGTTGCTGGCGGCCGGTCACCAGCCATTCGAAGGCGCGCGGCACTTCCGGCACGATGCCGGGAAAGCGCTTGAGGATTTCGGGCGGCGGGGTGCCGGCGGTATCGGAGGCGCGCCAGACCACGACGCCACCGGTCTCGCTGAATCCGGCGGGCGTCATCCACGGCGTGCGCGCCGGCTCGGCATCGATGAAGAGGTGCGGCCGGCCGGAGTGCAGCGTGATCAGGCTCGCAAGCTGGGTCTCGCCGGCGACCGCGCGCAGGCGATGGTTGGTACGGCGGGCAAAGCTCTCGTCGAAGAAGTCCGAGATCCCGCGCGCCGGCATCGAGGTCGCGATTTCGCCGGTGCCCGTCCAGGGCAGCAGCAGGGTTGCCAGCACGACGCCGGCCGCCGGCGCCACGACGGCGGCGGCCCACACCATCCGTAGCATCCGCGCGCGGCGCATCGCGATGAGATCGCCGGCCGCCACGACCACGGCAAGCCCGGACATCACCAGCACGGCGCCGGCACCGCCGACGACGCCGTCGAGCCCGAACAAGCCGGAGATCAGGATCGCGCCGAGCACTGGAGCGAGCGCGAAGAAATAGACGAAGTTGCGCGCGAGCGGCTCGACCGGCGGCCGGTAGATGATCGGCGCCTCCTCGGTCTTGCCGGCAAACCAGCCGGTGTTGAGAAAGGTCAGCGCCGGCATCGCCGCCGCGCCGAGCACGAGCCCTCCGAGCAACCAGGCCGCGTTCAGGGCGCGCGCATTCAGCTCGGCGACTTGCGGCAGGGCCGGCAGGACAAGCGTCTCGGCACGCATCAGCCAGACGGCATAGGGCAGCGCCAGCACGGCGACGACCACCAGCGCATACAGCGGATCGAATGCGCGCAACGTGCGGCGACCGCCTTCGGTCGCAACCGCGAAGACGACGAGGAGCGAGAGGAGAAAGATCGCCGCGGGCGTGGTCAGCAGCAGCAAGCCGGCCTCGATCGACCAGGCGAACCAGGCATTGCCGCGGCGCTCTCCGATGATCTGCCAGGAATGCAAGAGAAGCAGCGCCCACAGCGGCCGCGCTAGCACCAGGGGACCGAAGTCGAGCGCGGGCGAGGAGAAGGCCAGCGCCGTCATGGTGAGCAGCACGGCGAGCACCGCCTGCTGGGTGCCGACCACGGCGCGGGCCAGATGATAGAGCGTGATGAAGGTCGCGATCTCGCAGAGCTCGGCCAGCACGTAGACGCCGAACATGTGGCCGCCGGCGGCGCGATAGGCGATGTCGGCGAGCCAGACCGGCAGGGGCGGGCCGAGATCGGTCCCGACCTGGTATTCGCGGCCGAAGGCGAGGAGTGTCGCAAGGCTGCCGGGCGGACTGCGGTAGAACACCAGCGCCACGAACAGCCACATCGCGGCCTGCAACAGCACGGCGATCCACACGATCAGCCGCGGCCGTGCGCGAATGAGCTCGATGACCAGGGAGGTAAACCGCATGCAACGTCCGAAAGATGCAGCCAACCCGTCCAGCCGGCCCTATTCGCTCACGAGTGTTTTGATAGAGGGCGGCACGCGTCGTGGCAACGACAGTCTACTCTAGAGGCTCGCTGAAGCATCGATTTCGACGGCCGCTTCCACCTGCACTTCGACCTCGGTGACAGCAAACAGGTCTCGTGCCGGCTCGACCGTCCATGGCATGTGCTTGGCGCGGGCGGCGACGACGGGGGCGAAGAAGGTGCGGTGGTGGACGGTGGGGCCGAGGCGGTCGAGCGCGTCGAGATGGTCCGGGACGGCGTAGCCCTTGTGCTGCTCGAAGCCGTAGCCCGGGCAGTCCTGCGCCAGCGCGCACATCAGGCGGTCGCGCGTCACCTTTGCAATGATCGAGGCCGCGGCAATCGACAGGACGATGCCGTCGCCGCCGATCACGGCCTCGCAGTCGCAAGACGTGTCGAGCCGGTCGCGGCCGTCGACGAAGACATGCCGGGGGACTTCGGGCAGCGCCACCACCGCGCGCTTCAAGGCCCATAGCGAGGCGCGCAGAATATTGTCACGGTCGATCCGCGCGCGCGAGGCGACGACGACCGAGACCTGCGCGGTCGCGCAGATCTTGTCGAACAGTCTTTCGCGCTCTTCCGCCGTCAGCCGCTTGGAATCGTCGATGCCGCGAGGAATACGGTCGGGATCGAGAATCACGGCAGCCGCCACCACGGGGCCGGCGAGCGGCCCGCGACCCGCCTCGTCGCAACCTGCGACTGGCCAGACGCCGCGCTTGATCAGCGCACGCTCGCGGCGGAAGCTCGGCGCAGCGACGGCGATAATGCCCCTCTTGGCAGCGCTCTTGCCGCTCTCAGTCTTGCCGGCTTCAGTCTTGCCGGCTTCGGCCTTGTCAGCCTCGGCATTACCAGCCGTGGCTTTCGCAGGCTCTTGAGGCGCGGCCTTCCTGGTCGGCTTGTTGGCGGACTTGTCCCGAATCATGGCCGGGATCGTGCGCAAGCGGTCCCGGTTGCGCAACCGGGAACCCCGAACAATGCCCGTTATTCAAGTTATCGCCACTTACTCCGCCAGATGCACCCGTCGGTCGTCGCCGACATCGATGCCGGGCGCGACGACGACCTCCCAGGGATGACCGTCGGGATCGGCAAAATAGCCGGAATAGCCGCCATAGTCAGTTTCGTGCGCAGCCTTCAGCAATGCCGCCCCTTTCTCGACGGCGAAGGCCAGCACTGCGTCGACCTCCTCGCGCGTCCGGCAGTTCCAGGCGAGCGTGATGCCGCGGAAGCTCGATGGCCTCGGCTTGTCAGGCAAAGTCGCGTCGGCCGCGAGCTGATCCCAGGGAAACAGCGCGAGCACCGGACCGCCGGTGTCGAAGAACGCAACCGCCTCGCCGGTCGCCTTCAGCCTGCGGGCAAAGCCGAGCGCATCGTAGAAGGCGATGCTGGCGCGGATGTCACTTACACCCAGCGTGATCACAGTCAGCCGCGGCACCGGCGCCGGTAGTTCCTTACTCACGCTACGCCCCGTTCACTTTCGCCCTCAAAACAGGCTCAGCTGCTCGCCGTTCCGCTTCGGCCTGGCAAAGTGATCCGTCGTCAGCTTCGAGCGCCGCTTGTTGAGCCCGAGCCTGTCGCAGGCGATCTCGAAGCGGCGCCCGATGGTCCAGGCCATCGGGCCCGTGCCCTTCATCCGCTCGCCCCATTTCGCGTCGTAGTCGCGCCCGCCGCGCATGTCGCGGATCAGCGTGAAGACGTGGCGGTAGCGGTCCGGATAGTTCGCCATCAGCCATTCACGGAAGAGATCGCGCACCTCGAGCGGCAGCCGCAGCAGCACGTAGGACGCTTCCTTGACGCCGGCATGGGCAGCCGCATCCAGAATGCGCTCGATCTCGGAATCGTTCAGCGCCGGGATGACGGGCGCAACCATGACCGTGGTCGGAATGCCGGCGTCGGAGAGCTGCTTCAGCGCCTCCAGCCGCTTCGGCGGCGTCGACGCCCGCGGCTCCATGGTGCGCGCCAGCTTCGGATCGAGCGAGGTGACCGAGATCCCGACCTTGGCGAGGTTGCGCTTGGCCATCCGCGAGAGAATGTCGATATCGCGGGTCACCAGCGCCGACTTGGTGACGATGCCGACGGGATGGCCGGCGCGCTCAAGCACCTCCAGAATGCCGCGCATGATTTTGCGCTCGCGCTCGATCGGCTGATAGGGATCGGTGTTGGTGCCGATCGCGATCATCCGCGGCTCGTAGCCGGGCGCGGCAAGCTCCTTCTCCAGCAGCGACGGCGCCTCGGGCTTTGCAAACAGTTTTGACTCGAAGTCGAGCCCCGGCGACAGGCCGAGATAGGCATGCGTCGGCCGCGCGAAGCAGTAGACGCAGCCGTGCTCGCAGCCCCGATAGGGATTGATCGAGCGGTCGAAGCCGATATCGGGCGACTCGTTGCGGGTGATCACCTTGCGCGAGGTGTCGACCCCGACGGTGGTCTTGAACGGCGGCAGCTCCTCCAGGCTCTGCCAGCCGTCGTCGAAGGCGACGCGCGCCTCGGCTTCAAAGCGGCCGCTGGCGTTGGACTGGGCGCCCCGCCCTCGCCTGCGCTCGCGGTCGATGGCGACCGCGAGTTCAGGGAAAGCGGAAGGCGCACCCGCCGGCTCGGAGGGCGCCGTGACCGGCGGGTGCTTGAGCGCACGAGAGGATGCTCGACTCATGAAGCCAAGATAGCACGCGAACGGAACAAATCAAGAACAAGAACGAAAAAGCGCAAAACAACCCCATGCACAGTAGAGCTGCCCAAACTTCGGGCGCGCTCTTTTGACCTCGCGCAACGCCCGTGTCCGGCGATCCCATTTGATGGCGCCGAAGGATCGATCGTCCCGGAACACGGTTGGTGACGATCGCTGGGTGAAGGTCAGCAGGAACATGACAAATCAACAACAATCCGCCGCCGCGGGCAGCGAACTCGATCTCCTCGATCGCTACTGGCGTGCCGCCAACTACCTCTCCGTCGGGCAAATCTATCTCTTAGACAATCCGCTGCTGCGCGAGCCCTTGCGGCCCGAGCACATCAAGCCGCGTCTGCTCGGCCATTGGGGCACGACGCCGGGGCTGAACTTCATCTATGCCCATCTCAACCGCGTCATCCGCACGCTGGACCTCGACATGATCTATGTCTGCGGTCCCGGCCATGGCGGCCCGGGCATGGTCGCAAACACCTATCTCGAAGGCAGCTACAGCGAGATCTATCCCGATATCGGGCGCGACGCGGACGGATTGCACAAGCTGTTCCGGCAGTTCTCCTTCCCCGGCGGGATTCCAAGCCATGCCGCGCCGGAGACGCCGGGCTCGATCCACGAAGGCAGCGAGCTCGGCTACGCCCTGGTGCATGCCTATGGCGCGGCGTTGGACAATCCCGACCTGATCGTCGCCTGTGTGGTCGGCGACGGCGAGGCCGAGACCGGCCCGCTCGCGGCCTCCTGGCACTCGAACAAGTTTTTGAACCCGGCGCATGACGGCGCGGTGCTGCCGATCCTGCATCTCAACGGCTACAAGATCGCCAACCCGACCGTGCTCGGGCGGATGCGCGATGCGGAGATCCGCGATCTCTTCCGCGGGCTTGGCCACGAGCCGCTGTTCGTCGAGGGCGACGATCCCAAGCTGATGCACCGGACCATGGCGGATGCGCTCGACGTCGCGCTGGCCAGCATCCGCTCGATCCAGCAGCACGCCCGCGACGGCCGCAAGGCGGTCGAGCGGCCACGCTGGCCGATGATCGTGCTGCGCAGCCCCAAGGGTTGGACCGGCCCCAAGGAGGTAGACGGCCTCAAGGTCGAGGGATTTTGGCGCGCCCACCAGGTGCCCGTCTCCGGTTGCCGCGAGAATCCGGCGCATCTGAAAGTGCTCGAAGACTGGATGCACAGCTACGAGCCGGAAAAGCTGTTCGATGCGAGCGGCGCGCTGGTCGGCGAGCTCCAGGCGCTAGCACCCACAGGCGAGCGCCGCATGGGCGCCAATCCGCATGCCAATGGCGGGCTGTTGAAGAAGGAGTTGAAGCTGCCGGACTTCCGCGGCTTCGCGGTCGAGGTGCCACAGCCCGGCGGTGTCGTGGGGGAAGCGACGCGCGAGCTTGGCAAATTCCTGCGCGATGTCATTCGTCTCAACGCCGACGAGCGCAATTTCCGCATCATGGGTCCGGACGAGACCGCATCAAACCGGCTCGACGCGGTGTTCGAGGCGACTGAACGGGTGTGGATGGAGGCAACCGAACCTTACGACGTCCATCTCGCGCAGGACGGCCGCGTGATGGAGGTGCTGAGCGAGCATCTCTGCCAGGGCTGGCTCGAAGGCTATCTGCTCACCGGACGGCACGGCTTCTTCTCCTGCTACGAGGCCTTCATCCACATCGTGGATTCCATGTTCAACCAGCATGCCAAATGGCTGAAGGTCACGCGGCATCTGCCGTGGCGGCGCTCGATCGCCTCGCTCAACTATCTCCTGACCTCGCATGTCTGGCGCCAGGACCATAACGGCTTCAGCCATCAGGATCCCGGCTTCGTCGATCTCGTCGCCAACAAGAAGGCCGACATCGTCCGCATCTATTTCCCGCCGGACGCCAACACACTGCTGTGGATCGCCGATCACTGCCTGCGCACCTATGACCGCATCAACGTGATCGTCGCCGGCAAGCAGCCGGCACCGCAATGGCTCTCGATGCAGGAAGCGGCCACCCATTGTGACGCCGGCATCGGCATCTGGACCTGGGCCGGCACGGAAGACCCGAAGGGCGAGCCCGACGTGGTAATGGCCTGCGCCGGCGACGTGCCGACATTGGAGACACTTGCGGCCGTCGACTTGCTGCGCAAGGCGCTGCCCGACCTGAAGATCCGCGTCGTCAACGTCGTCGACCTGATGACGCTGCAACCGAAGGAGCAGCATCCGCATGGCCTCAGCGACCGCGACTTCGACAGCCTGTTCACGCGCGACAAGCCGGTGATCTTCGCCTATCACGGCTATCCCTATCTGATCCATCGGCTGACCTATAACCGCACCAACCATGCCGGCATGCATGTGCGCGGCTTTGCCGAGGAAGGCACCACGACGACACCGTTCGACATGGTCGTGCTCAACGAGCTCGACCGCTACCATCTCGCGATCGAGGCGATCGAGCGCGTGCCTGGTCTCGCGACCAAGGCCGCGCATGTGAAGCAGCTATTCCGTGACAAGCTGATCGAGCATTCACACTATGTGCGCGAGCACGGTGAGGACATGCCCGAGATCCGCGACTGGGTCTGGCCCAACAGCGCGGGTGGCAAGACCCGGGCGGAAGCAGGCGACTGAAGCCAAGCAATGTCAGATACGGTTCTCGTCCTCAACTCCGGATCGTCGAGCATCAAGTTCGGCCTGTTCGGGCTGTCAGCGGTCGACCCCGCTCTGCTCTGCAAGGGCCTGCTCGACGAGCACGAGGCGAGGCCGCGGCTCGTCGTGAAGAATCCGGCAGGCGAGACTCTGTTCGAAAAGCAACAGACGGGATCGGATACCGACAGCAGTCATCTGTTCGCCGACGTGCTCACCTTCATCGAGAAACATTTCGGCCAGCACCGCTTGCGCGCCGTAGGCCACCGCATCGTTCATGGCGGCTCGGACCACTCCGGCCCGGTCGAGCTGACGGATGATGTCTACGCGGGGCTGGAGGCGCTGACACCGCTTGCGCCGCTGCACCAGCCGCGTTGTCTCGAGCCGGTCCGCACCATCAACGCGATCCGGCCCGACCTGACGCAGATCGCCTGTTTCGATACCGCCTTTCACCACGGCCTGACGCCGCCAGCGAGCCGCTTCGCCATCCCAACGCGCTATGAGCAGCGGGGCATCCGACGCTACGGCTTTCACGGCCTCTCCTTCGAGTACGTCGCGGGCCGTCTCGCCGAGATCGCACCCGAGCTTGTCACGAACCGTACCGTCATCGCGCATCTCGGCAATGGCGCGAGCCTGTGCGCGCTGCGCAACAGCCGCAGCGTGGACACCACGATGGGGCTCACCCCGCTCGACGGGCTGGTGATGGGCACGCGCTGCGGCTCGATCGATCCCGGTGTCCTGCTCTATCTGCAACAGCACGAGAAGATGTCCGTCGAGGCCGTCGAGCACCTGCTCTATCAGGAGTCAGGCCTGCTCGGTGTCTCCGGCATCTCTTCGGACATGCGCGAGCTGCTTGCGAGCGGCGAGGCCGCGGCGCGGGAGGCCGTCGACCTCTTCACCTTCCGTGCGGCGCAGCAGGTCGCGGTGATGGCAAACACGCTGGGCGGATTGGATTGCCTGGTGTTCACCGGCGGCATCGGCGAACACAGCAAGGAAGTCCGGGCAGGGATCGGCGAACGTCTCGCCTGGCTTGGCGTGCACATCGATGCCGTTGCGAACGATGACACGCGCGAGCGCATCGGCAACAGCGACAGTGCCGTCGACATCTTCGTCATTCCGACCGATGAAGAGCTGACGATCGCGCGGCATTGCGCGGCGGTGCTGCGAAGGCCTCAGTGAGTGCCTGACAGGATCTGGACGCAGCCGATCACGACCTCGATCACGATCAGCACGACCACGGCCACTTCAAGGCGCAGCGAGCGCTGGGTGTCGATGATGTCGGTCAGCGCGTTCGCCGTCGCCGACACGGCGGTGAGCTTGCGCTCGAGCGTGTCGAGACGCTCCTTCAATTCATACTCGTCTTCGAGACGCGCATAGAGCCGGTCGAGCTCCGGCTTCTCCCAGAGCACGTCGGGTTTCTCGGCAACGGCAACGCGACCGGCCACGCGTTGCTGGACAAGCAGCGCATTGCCGATCAGTCGCAAAATGCCGTTGCGCCGGCGCGGGGTGCGGCCGCGTTCGGCGAGCTCCCGCGCGAACGGCTCGATGACGTCGAAGACCGCGGCGACACGTCGCTCGTCGCGAGCCAGCGACGTGCTCTTGGCGAGCGCGTCCGCAACCAGTAGCAGCCGGTCGTCGGAGAATTTTGCCAGGCAGATCGGCCCGCCCGGCTGGATCGCCTCGGCGCTTTCGTCGTGGCAGAGCTGCGCCTGCGCGGTCTCTTCCTCGTAGGGGCTGAACTCGCCGATCACCCGCGGCTTCAGGTTGTCGATGAGGACCTTCTCCTCCGACGGCAGCAGTCCGATCAGCACCACGACGCCGTAGCGAAAGATCACGGCAAGACCGGCATGGACGCGGAAGGCGGCCGGCGTCGACGAGACGATCGCGCCGATCTCGAGGCCGGAGGCATTGATGCGGTCACCCAGCATCAAGGCGCGTATCCGCAAGGTCGGCGCGGCGTCCTGTTTCGGCGACGTTGGCGTCGTGCCAACGGAAAGTTGATCGGCGTTCACACGAATATCCTGTTTGATAGGGCCTCTGTCCGTCATTGCAGGTTTTTCCTGTCCAGGCCGCCGATCGAGACGTCGATGCTTGCGATCGTGTAACCGGCCGATGCTCGACAATCGCGGCGGCGATATCCGGTTTCCTACGGGCTTTTGCGCGGGCGCGGAAACATTCGGCAACATGGCCACCCCGCACGCGACACATTTGGCTGTGATGGCTCGGTGGTTTACCATCGTACGCTGAACCGCCGCCGAAAAGTTTGCGCTCGGCAGCGCCGCGTGTTTATGACAACATCATAATTTGCTACGCTTCTCCCGAAATTGAGACCCTGAAGCCTCAATCATGCTGAGCGTCATCATACCGACCGAAGGCGTCGAGCAGACGGCGGTCGCAACTCTGGCCGCGCTGGTGCCCGGCGCCGCTGCGGGGATCATCCGGGAAGTTCTCCTGGTCGATGGCACCCGCAACGGCGTCATGGAGCGCGTTGCCGACGTCGCAGGCTGCCGCTTCATCGGCTTCGACGGATCGTCGCAAGGCGCCGCGCTCGCCGCCGGCGCGCTCCAGGCCCGCTCGTCCTGGCTGATGTTCCTCCCCGCGGGTGCCGTGCTCGAAACCGGCTGGATCGAGGAGACCACCCAGTTCATCCAGAGTGTTTCGGCCAGCGGCCGGGATCGCGCGGCCGTGTTCCGCTATGCGCGCTCGCCTTATGCCGAGACCGGATGGCGCCACGTTCTCCGCGCCGTGGCGCGCAAGCTCATCGGCCCGCTCGGCGATCAGGGACTTTTGATCGCGCGTGATCATTATGACCGGATCGGCGGCTACCCGCCCCAGGCCCGCCGTTCCGAGGCGCGCCTGCTGCGGCGGCTCGGCCGCTCCTCCCGGACCATGCTGCGCAGCCGGATTGTCATGGTGGGGTGAGCCACCTGATACTTGCCAAAGTCAAATAACTCATTGACAATGGCAAGTATTGAGGTGTCCCATGGCGGCAAGCCCTTCGTCCGACCAGGTCTCCGATAACCAGGTTCAGGCGGTTCGCGCCTTCAACCGCTTCTACAAGCTCGGCGTGCTCGACCAGCAACTCCTAAAAAGTCCGTTCTCGCTGAGCGAGGCGCGCGTGCTGTACGAGCTCGCGCAAGGCGGCGAGCAGTCGGCCAAGGAGATCGGCATCGCGCTCGGGCTCGATCCCGGCTATCTCAGCCGCATCGTGCAAAGCTTCGACGAGAGCGGGCTGATCGTACGCAAGCCGCTCGCAACCGACCGCCGGCAGTACCAGCTCAGCCTGACCGCGAAGGGCCGCCGGGCCTTCGCCAAGCTCGAGCGCGTGACGCAGGAGGGCGTCGCTGCGATGCTGCGAGCCCTGCCCGGCGAGGACCGCAGGCGGCTGACCGGCGCGATGGAGACGATCGAGCGGCTGCTCGGCCTGCCGCGCACGCCAGCCCCGCGCGCGATCTTGCGCGATCCCCGCCCCGGCGACATGGGCTGGGTGGTGCAGAGCCACGGCGCGCTCTATGCCGGCGAATACGGCTTCGACTCCGGCTTCGAGGCGCTGGTGGCCGAGATCGTCGCGAAATACATGACATCCTACGATCCCTCGCGCGAGCGCTGCTGGATCGCCGACATCGACGGCCGCCCGGCCGGCTCGGTGTTCCTGGTCAAGGCGAGCGACGACGTCGCCAAGCTGCGCCTGCTGCTGCTCGATCCGGCGGCGCGCGGCCAGGGCCTCGGCCAGCGGCTGGTCGCCGAATGCGTCACCTTCGCGCGCGCCTGCGGCTATCGCCGGATGACGCTGTGGACGCAGAGCAACCTGATCGCCGCGCGAAAAATCTACCAGGATGCCGGCTTCAAGCTGGTCGCGACCGAACCGCACCGCAGCTTTGGCCAGAACCTGATCGGCGAAACCTGGGAGCGCGATCTCTGATGCGTCAGCGGCACCAGCCTGCGCGCCGTGTCACTGGAGAGCTCGTCGAACTCTACCAGCGCCGGGCGCGGCGGCTGCACGCGGAGGCTTGCCGGAATTTGTGGCGGGCAGTGTGGAGTTCGCTGCGGCGGAAAATCTAATCGAGAACGAACGCTGAGATGCTCATTGCTGTGCCCTCGCCCCTTGTGGGAGAGGGCAGCGACGCAGGTAGACACAAGCTCTCTGGGGTGAGGGGTTGTCTCCACATCTTCCGTGCCGAGCGAGACCCCTCATCCGGCGCTTCGCGCCACCTTCGCCCACAAGGGGAGAAGGGAAGAAAGCGCGCTTAAACCGTCGCGCCCTGCGCCTTCGTGCGCCGCAGATGCTCGTCCAGCCGCGGCATGATCTCGACGAAATTGCAGGGGCGCGTGCGGTAGTCGAGCTGGCTTGCGAGGATGCCGTCCCAGCCGTCGCGGCAGGCGCCGGGGGAGCCGGGCAGGCAGAAGATGTAGGTCGCGCCGGCGACGCCGGCGGTGGCGCGGCTCTGGATCGTCGAGGTGCCGATCTTGGCGTGGCTCAACATGTGGAATGCGATCGAGAAGCCGTCCATGCGCTTCTCGAACAGCGGCTCGATCGCCTCCGGCGTGACGTCGCGCCCGGTGAAGCCGGTGCCGCCGGTGGTGACGACGACATCGATGCCGGCGTCCGCGATCCAGCGGCGAATGACGGCGCGGATCGCCTCGACGTCGTCGGTGACGATCTCGCGCCCAGCGAGATGGTGGCCTGCCGCCGTGATGCGGTCGGCGAGCGTCTGGCCAGACTTGTCGTCGGCGAGCGCGCGCGTGTCGGAGACCGTGAGCACCGCGATGTTGAGCGGGATGAATTGTTTTGCTTCGTCGATGGATGCCATGACTTCACTCCTGCTTCCCCAACCACCGCCGTCATCCTGAGGTGCGCGCCCTTGCGCGCCTCGAAGGATGGGCCGGGGGGCTCGCCATCCTTCGAGGCTCGCCAAATGAGGCGAGCGCCTCAGGATGACGCCTACAACCAGTCTACAACGCCCCGCCGCCGAACGTGTTGCAGGCCTGCACCGTGCCCTGCTTGTAGCCGGTCATGAACCATTGCTTGCGCTGCGCAGCCGAGCCATGGGTGAAGGAATCAGGCACGACGCGTCCCGTGGCCTGACGCTGCAGCGTGTCGTCGCCGATCGCGGTCGCCGTGGTCAGCGCGGCGTCGATGTCGCCGGCTTCGAGAAAGCCCGGACGCTTCTTCTCCTCGCGGTTGACCCAGACGCCGGACAGGCAGTCGGCCTGGAGTTCCACCTTCACCTGCAACGCATTGGCCTCGGCCTTGCTGCCGGCCTGCTGCTGGAGCCGCGTCACCCGCGGAATGATGCCGAGCAGGTTCTGGATGTGATGGCCCGCCTCATGCGCGATGATATAGGCCGCGGTGAACTTGCAGGCATTGCCGGAGCAGCCGCGAAAACGCGTCTCGACCTCGCGGAAGAAGCCGGTGTCGAGGAAGATGGTGCGGTCCGGCGGACAATAGAACGGTCCCATCGCCGACTGCGCCATGCCGCAGCGGCCGCCATTGGTGGCGTTGCGGAACAGCACGATCTTCGGCCCGGTGTAGTTCTGGCCGCTGGCCTGGAATATATCGCTCCAGCGATCGTCGATCTCGCCGAGCACGCCAGCGATCATGCTGCCCATCTCGTCGGTCGGCGCTCCGCGCTTGGCGTTGGAGGACGACTGGCGGTCGGTCTGGTAGGTCGGCGCCTGGTTGCCGCCGGTGAGGATCTCGGCGCCACCGATCAGGATGCGCGGATCGATGCCGAAGGCGTAGCCGATCAGGCCGAGCACGATGACGGTGCCGATGCCGAGCCCGCCGCCCCCCATGGGCAGGCCGAACCCGCCCCTCCACCGCCGCCGCCACCACCATCGTCGCGACGATCCTCGACGTCGTCGCTGCGGCGGAAATCATCGTAGCGCATGGCGGCTTCCCTCGGTCCTTGATGGCATCACTTGGGCGTTTTGGGCACAAGGGCGCGAAAGCTCGACGCGCCACACACATAAAATTTCCATTGCGTTAATCAATATCCCGCTCGGCAAAAATTGCCTAGTGCGACAGCGTGCCGGTGCCAGCAATTTTTTCCGGGGTCGTGCAGTTTTTTCCGAGAGAAATTTGGAGTCTTTTTGGAGCTCTGGCTGCTCCCGCGACGCGAAGAAGCGCGAAATGCACTGTAAAACACGACGAATGCGCGCAACGAGCCACGCGCAACGCGCAACGCGGCGCCTGCTCACAAAAGTAGCGGGTTAAGTCGATTTTTACTTTGCCGCTTCAATGTAACGGCCAGTCGGTTGTTTGGTCCCGCGTCGCCGACAGCGTCGCCTGAGTCAGAGTTCTTGAGTCATGGTAGAGTCGCGTCGCGGGGCGTCTGCAAGGGCGCCCCGCACAAATTTCGAGTCTCCCGCGCATCGCATCATTCTCGGCGATTGCGTCGCCGAGATGTCGAAGCTTCAGGCCGGTTCGGTCGACCTCGTGTTCGCCGATCCGCCCTACAATCTCCAGCTCAAGGGCGATCTCAAGCGCCCCGACGAATCCCATGTCGATGCCGTCGATGACGACTGGGACAAGTTCGATTCGTTCTCGGCCTATGACGATTTCACCCGCGCCTGGCTGCTCGCCTGCCGTCGCGCGATGAAGCCGTCGGCGACGATCTGGGTGATCGGCTCCTATCACAACATCTTCCGCGTCGGCGCGATCATGCAGGACCTCGGCTTCTGGCTCCTGAACGACATCGTCTGGCGCAAGACCAACCCGATGCCGAATTTCCGCGGACGCCGTTTTACCAATGCGCACGAGACCATGATCTGGGCCGCGCGCGACGAGAAGGCCAAGGGCTACACGTTCAACTACGAAGCACTGAAGGCGGCGAACGAGGACGTGCAGGCACGTTCCGACTGGCTGATCCCGCTCTGCACCGGCGACGAGCGCCTCAAGGGCGCCGACGGCAAGAAGGTGCACCCGACGCAGAAGCCGGAAGGCCTGCTCGCGCGCGTGCTGCTGTCGTCGTCAAAGCCCGGCGATCTCGTGATCGATCCCTTCAACGGCACCGGCACCACCGGCGCGGTCGCAAAACGCCTCGGCCGCTCCTATATCGGCTTCGAGCGCGATAAGATCTATGCCAAGGCCGCCGAGGCCCGCATCGCCGCGGTCGAGCCGCTGCCGGACGAAAGCCTCGCCCCGTTCATGACCGCGCGCGAAGCGCCGCGGGTCGCGTTCTCCGAACTGATCGAGCGCGGCATGATCATGCCCGGCACGAAACTGTTCGACGCCAAGAAGAAGCTCGGTGCGCTCGTGCGTGCCGACGGCGCCATCATGTTAGGGGACAAGGTCGGCTCGATCCACCGCATGGGTGCGGTGGCGCAGGGTTCGGCCGCCTGCAACGGCTGGACCTTCTGGCACATCGAGACCAAGAAGGGTCTCAAGCTGATCGACGAGCTCCGCGCCGAAATCCGCGCCGGCATGGCGGCGGGGTAACCGCTTCCGATATTGCCGGTCTTTTAGGGTGGGCAAAGGCGCAAAGCGCTGTGCCCACCTCTCGCCACGCCTCAAACAGACGTGGTGGGCACGCTTTGCTTTGCCACCCTACGGCCGCTTGAATGAGACCACTCTGGGGATTAGATTTCACCCGTTGGTTCTCGTCTGGATCGGCCGGCTCCCATGCGACGACATCCCGAGACATTTCTCCTCGTGCCGCTCCTGCCGATCTTCCTGGTCGGCATGTTTCCGATGTTCCTGATCGGGCTATTGGGATTTTTCGGCCTCGCCATCTTCGGCGTGCTCGTCGTCTGCGTCGGCCTCGCCAGCAGCAACGAGGCCCACGACAGCTTTAATCACGACGTCATCGTTCACGGCTATGGGCGAGGATCGGAACGCGCCACGCAAGCGTCCAACATGCACACGGCGACGCGACTGGCCTTGCGGCTCGAGGCTGTCGGCGCTGCCATGATCATCGCGGCGGCGATCGGCCTCGTCTACGCCGGCTGATCTGCGCGGCGCGCAGGTGCCGCCCGGCAAAGTCGCCGGTTGCGCCCCCGGACCAGGTTCAGGCAAGAGAAGGTCGCCTGCGGCAATGATGCGGCGTTCGCTCTCGACAAGAGGAATTGGGGAGACAAACATGCTCAAATTCTATTTCAACGGATCGCCCAACCCGACCAAGGTCGCACTTTATCTTGAAGAGTCCGGCCTGCCCTTCGAGCCGGTGGCCGTCGACACCCGCAAGGGCGAACAGTTCACGCCGGCCTATTTGAAGATCAATCCAAACGCCAAGGTGCCGGCGATCGACGACAGCGGCACGATCGTTTTCGACTCGAACGCCATCCTGCTCTATCTCGCCGAGAAGACCGGAAAATTCCTGCCGGCCGCCACTGTGCGCGGCGAGACGCTGTCATGGCTGATGTTCATCGCCACCGGCCTCGGCCCCTATTCGGGCCAGGCCGTGCACTTCAAGCACTTCTCGCCCAAGGACCAGGACTACGCGCATAACCGCTACCAGTTCGAAGGCCACCGCCACTACCAGATCCTCGACGACCACCTCGCTGGGAAGCGCTACATGGTCGGCGACAGCTACTCGATCGTCGACATGGCGTTGTGGGGCTGGGCGCGCATGGCCGCCTTCGTGCTCGGCGAGGACGCGCCGGCGAAATATCCGAATGTGAAACGACTGGTCGACGAGATCTCGGCACGGCCGGCGGCGGCACGCGCGATCGCACTGAAGGACAAGTTCACCTTCAAGGCCGAGATGGACGACGAGGCCCGCGGCAACATGTTCAAACACATGACGACGAAGGTGGCCTGATCCCGCCGCACCACTGTTTCAGGTCCACGCGCATGCGCGTGGACCTTTGCTTTTAGGACGTCCGCGCCGTCAGGCGGCGTGGACCGAGTTCAGGAATTTGCTGACCTCGAGCTTGAGGCGGTTGCTGTCGGCCGACAGCGAGCGCGCCGCCGACAGCACCTGCGAGGAGGCCGAGCCGGTTTCCGAAGCGCCGCGCTGCACGTCGCCGATGTTGGTCGAGACCCGCTGGGTGCCGTGGGCCGCTTGCTGGACGTTGCGGGAGATTTCCTGCGTGGCGGCGCCCTGCTCTTCCACGGCGGCGGCGACCGTCGACGAGATTTCCGACAGACGCTCGATGGTGCCGCTGATCTCCCTGATCGAGCCGACCGACTCCTCCGTCGCGGCCTGGATGCCGGAGACCTGCTGGGCGATCTCGCCCGTGGCCTTGGCGGTCTGCTCGGCAAGCGCCTTGACCTCCGAGGCGACCACGGCAAAACCGCGGCCGGCCTCGCCCGCGCGCGCCGCCTCGATGGTGGCGTTCAGCGCCAACAGGTTGGTCTGGCCTGCAATCGTGCTGATCAGCTCGACCACGTCGCCGATCCGGGCGGCGGCCTTGGAGAGCTCGCCGACCCGTTCGTTGGTCCGGCTTGCCTGAGACACGGCCTCGTTGGCGATACGCGCCGATTCCTGCACCTGGCGAGCAATCTCGCTGACCGAGGAGGAGAGCTCTTCGGTCGCGGACGCGACCGCCTGCACGTTGGCGGTGGCTTCCTGAGATGCGGACGCCACCTCGGTCGAGAGATCCTGAGCGCGGGCGGCAGTCTGGGTCAGCGTGCCCGCGGAAGCTTCGAGCTCGCTCGATGCCGATGACACGGTATCGACGATCTCGCCCACCGCCTGCTCGAACTGATCGGCGAGCTTGACCATGTCGGCCTTCCGGCTCTCCGCCTGCCGCGCCTCGACCTCCACCTGCTCGTCGCGCAGGCGTTCGGTCTCGACCATGCTCTCCTTGAACACCTGGATCGCCTTCGCCATGTCGCCGATCTCGTCAGCCTTGCCGCGTCCGGGAATCTCGACCGCGAGATCGCCGCCGGCAAGGGCGCCCATCGCGCGCGTCATCGAGGTCAGCGGTCCGACAATGCTGCGGGCGATCAGGAACGCGACGATCAAGCCGAACAGGATGGCAAGACCCCCGGCGATCTCCTGAACCGACGTCGTGCCGGCGATCACCGCTTCGGCGGTGGTGCGCGAATCGCGGTAGTCTTTCTTCAGGGTAGTTTCGGCGACCTTGAGCCTGCCGATGCTGTCGGCGATGAGGGGCGCAAGGTTCTTGTGGTAGATCTCGTCGGCCTGGAGCATCGCGGCGGATGTCGTCTCGAATGCGGACTTGTAGATTCCGAGCGAGGTCTTCACCGGCACGATCGCAGCTCGCAGCTCCGCCGGCGGGGAGCCCTTTTCGATCGCTGCGAGCCGTTGCGCTGCCCTGTCGGCATTCGTCCTGAAATTCGCAGGTCCCTTGGTGTCGCGCATGGCCAGGAAACGCCAGTTTGCGATTTGAACAAGAAGGACCCTGGATTCGAGGTCCGCGACAAGGGCCGTGGTGTCTTCATCGGCGGATGCGCGCGCCGCATCGACCAGCTTGCCCATCTTGACGGTCAGCTCGTCGCCGCTGGGCAGCAGCGTCGCCTTACCCGTTCTCGCCTCATTGACGGCATCCCCCAGATTGTCACGCAGGGTCCGCATCTTTGCTATGTCGCCGATGAGACCGTCGTAGAGCTTTCGCCGCTCCTCCGAGAGCGTCCCCTTGGCCCCGACCTGCAACAGCTCGGTCACTGCGGTCTCCCGTTCCGCGGCCTCCCTCATCGCAGGTTCGCTGCCGTCGTAAATGTATCGCAGGTTTGCCCGCTGGATCGCCTGCAGATGGGTCGATATCTCCAGGACCCGCGCGGTGCTGTCCGAAAGTGCGGATTGTCTTGCGACCTGATCCTGGACAGCCCACAGATTCCAGACCGCCGTCATGGCCATGGCGAATCCAACCACTACGAGAGCCGTAAACCCGGCGTAAAGACGTCCCCTGATCCGCAAACGAAACTTCGGCATTTCCAGTGTCCACCCAGAAGCAAGAAAATTAGGGCAGCCGAATGCCTCCCGGTATTCGCCATCAGCCGCCCACGCAGCCATGAGGATCGCGCCTTGGATCACTCATGCTGCAGAGCACACAATGGTCGACACTCCTTAATCGTATCCTTCTTTTTTTCGCACGAGCTTCTGGAAAGCAGACGAAATCTGCTGATTATGTAAGCAGATGCGCAGACTCTCGCGGCATCGCGACGACAGGCCGCGCGTGCCGGGCGGCCACCGCGTTGCTCTTCAGAGCGGTTAGCTCGTGGCGCGGAGGGCCGCTTGCGGAAACGGCCCCAGCGCCTTCTCTGTGAGGATCGAGTCGCAATATTCCCTGATCTCCTTGATCTTGCCGTCCTCCAGGCGAAACACCAGGCAATAGTCATTGTCGTAGCGCACGCCTTCGGGCGTGACGTTGTCACCCTTGGCTTCCACCACGACGATGTCGCCATCGGCGATAAAGCGGTGGGCGACCGTTCGCGTCCGGTCGGCCAGGCGGGTGCGCACATAGCCGTGCAGGTCGTTGACGATGGACTGCTTGCCCGAGAACGTCCGCGACCAGGAATATTGCCCGGTCACGATCCATTTGGCGTCGTCGGCAAGGCTTGCGGTGAACAGCGCGCGGTCGCGCGCGGCGGGATCCGGATTGGCGGCGGCGGCAAAAATATCCTGCATCAGTTTCTTGTTGGCTGCGGCGCTCATGGCGTCATCTCCGTTTGGTGACATCACGGAGATCATCACTGCTGGATTAGAATTCTTCAAATCGATAGCCGGTATGATATCTATTCACCCCATGAATTTGAACTCGCTCGACCTCAATCTGCTCACTGCACTGGACGCGCTGCTGCGCGAGGCCAATGTCAGCCGCGCCGCCTTGCGGATCGGGCTGTCGCAGCCGACTGCGAGCCACGCGCTCCAGCGCCTGCGCAACATTTTCGGCGATCCGCTTCTGGTGCGCACCGGTGCGCGGATGGAGCTCACGCCGCGGGCGCTAGCCCTGCGCGCGCCGTTGGCGCAGGCGCTCGACCAGGTGCGCGGGCTGTTCGTTCCCGAGGAATTCGACGCCGCGCGCAGCGAGCGGCAATTCCGGCTGATGATGCCCGATCTCGCGGTCGAGCTGCTGATGCCGCCGTTGATGGAGAAGGTCACGCGGCTTGCCCCAACGTCCGCATCGACGTCGTGCCGTGGCGGGGACCCGCGATCTTCCACGCCGAGTTCGCCCGCACCATCGACCTCGTGATCTCGATCGGCAACGCGTTCAAGGGCTTTCACCGCCAGTTGCTCTACGCCGACAGCGATGCGCTGGCAGTGCGGCGCGGCCACCCTCAGGGCGCGAAGCTGAAGCGGCGCGAGACCTTCCTCGCCGCGCGCCATGTCGGCGTGATCATCCGCGGCCAGCCAGAGGACCTGATCGACACCTGGCTGCACGCCAAGGGTATCGAGCGGCACATCGCGCTGGTCGTGCCGGGCTATCTCGAAGCGCTTCACGTCGCCGCCCGCACCGACCTCGTCGCCTTCGTGCCGCGCCGGCTGATTGCAGCGTTGTCGCGGCAACTCAGCCTCGCCACGGTGATACCGCCGCTCGACCCCGGCATCGACGAGCAGTTCATGTTCTATCCGACCCGCGCGCAGATGGATCCTGGGTCGATCTGGCTGAGACGGTTGATGCTGGAGACGGGACGGGAGCTGGACAGAGAAAAGCGGCGTGCCGTGTAGAACGCAGTTTCAAAAAATTCAGTGTCGTCCCGGCGAAGGCCGGGACCCATAACGCTAGGGAGGAGTTTGGCGAAGACTGGTCGTTCGGTACTCCTATCGATCGCAATCGATAGATTCCGCGGTATGGGTCCCGGCCCCCGTGCGCAATTGCGCACTAGGCCGGGACGACGGCGGAGAGTTACTTACTCACGCCTTCTGCGCGTCCATCACCTTGCGCACGGCGGGGCGGTCGGACATCCGCTTGAAATGGTCGGCGACCTTCGGGGTGGCGTTGATATCAACGCTGTCGCCTTCGAGCCATTGCGAGATGGTGAAGAGATAGGGATCGCAGATCGTGTACTGCTCGCCCATCACCCAAGGCCCCCTGAACATCTTCTGCTCGATCAGCGCGAAGCAGCCGCCCACGGTCTTCGGGATCATTTGCTTCATGTCGGCGAACGAGCTCTCTTCCGTCGCCCAGCGCGCGCCGCGCATCTTGTGCGCATGGGCGATGTGCACGGTCGAGCAGAGATAGGAGTTGAACGACTGTACCTGCGCGAAGGCAAAGGGATCGTCGAACGGCGCGAGCTTCGCCTTGGGGAAGGTCTGCGCGATGTAGGCCAGCATCGCCGGCGTCTCGGTCAGGACGCCACGATCGGTCACCAGCGACGGCACGCGCGCCTTCGGGTTAATCTCGAGATATTCCGGGCTGTTCTGCTGATTGGCTTTGAAGTTAAGCTGTTCGGCCGTGTAGTCGGCGCCGACCTCTTCCAGGGTGATATGGGTGGCGAGCGCGCAGGTGCCGGGGGCGGTGTAGAGCTTGAACATGGCGGACCTCATGGGAAAAGCGGAAATTAGCGGCCGGCCGCCGCCGCGTCCATAGGGCTCTCTTCGCAGTTGCCCACGGCCGCCCCGCCGTGCGAAGACGCCGCCAATCGGAGGGGATTTGTCATGACGGTACTCATCGCCGGTGGCGGCATCGGCGGGCTGACGCTTGCGCTCAGCCTGCACCAGATCGGCATCCCTGCAAAGGTGTTCGAGAGCGTCTCCGAGCTAAGACCGCTCGGCGTCGGCATCAACGTGCTGCCGCATGCGGTGCGCGAGCTGATCGAGCTTGGCCTGATGGACAAGCTCGATGCCAACGGCGTGCGGACCTGCGAGCTCGCCTATTTCTCCAAGCACGGCAAGCCGATCTGGAGCGAGCCGCGCGGGCTGGAGGCTGGCTATAAATGGCCACAATTCTCGATCCATCGCGGCACGCTCCAGCACCTCCTGCTCGACACCGTGATCGAGCGGCTGGGACGCGAGAACATCCTCACCAGCCATCATCTGACCGGCTGGAATGAGACGGCCGACGGCGTGCGTGCCGACTTCGTCGACAAGGCGACCGGCAAGGCCGCCGGGTCTTATGAAGGCGCGATCCTAATCGCCGCCGACGGCATCCATTCCGCCGTGCGAGAAAAGCTCTATCCGCAGGAGGGACCGCCGATCTGGAACGGCCGCATTCTGTGGCGCGGTGTCACGCCGTCAAAGTCCTTCCTCAGCGGTCGCACCATGATCATGGCCGGCCACGAGATCTTGAAATTTGTCTGCTACCCGATCTCGAAACAGCCGGATGCGGCGGGCAACCACCTGATCAACTGGGTCGCCGAGCGCCACATGCCGCCGACCTATCAGTGGCGCCGCGAAGACTATAACCGCACCGCGCGGCTCGAGGAGTTTCTGCCCTGGTTCGAGAGCTGGCAGTTCGACTGGCTCGACGTGCCCGGGCTGATCAGGAACTGTCCACACGCCTACGAATACCCGCTGGTCGACCGCGATCCGGTGTCGCAATGGACCTTTGGCCGCGTCACGCTGATGGGCGATGCCGCGCATCCGATGTACCCGATCGGTTCGAACGGCGCCTCGCAGGCAATCCTCGATGCCCGCGTCATTGCCTGCGAGATTCAGGCGCATGGTCCGACGAGCGTGGCGCTGACGGCCTATGAGGCCGAGCGGAGGCCGGCGACCACCGATCTCGTCCTGCTTAACCGCAAGAACGGCCCCGAGCAGGTGATGCAGCTCGTCGAGGAGCGCGCGCCCGACGGCTACAAGGTCGTCACCGACGTGTTGTCGCAAAAGGAGCTGGAGGACGTCGCTGCCAACTACAAGCGCGTTGCGGGGTTCCAGGTCGAGGCGCTGAACGCGAAGCCTGCGATCGTGAGCGCGGATGCGAAGCGCGCCAGCGCTTGAGAGTTAGCTGATCATCGAGCCGTAAGCTCCGCTTCACCTCGCCCCGCTTGCGGGGAGAGGTCGGATTGCATCGAAGATGCAATCCGGGTGAGGGGGAGCCTCCGCGGTTCGTCTGTCACCGTGACCGCGGAAACGCCCCTCACCCCTCCCTCTCCCCGTAAGAACGGGGAGAGGGAGAGAGAAATAGGCGTTCGCCTCACGCCTCACCGCACCACCCTCGCCGCCTCCAGCAGCCGCTCGCTCGCGGTTGCGGTGGCCAGCACCGTACCGTCTTCAGTCATCAGCTTGGCTTCGACGAAGGCGATGGTCTTGCCGAGTTGCGTCACCGTCGCCTCGGCGATGATCGGACCGGGCTTTGCGGGCGCCAGAAAATTCACGGTCATGCTGATGGTGGTGGTGTAGAGCCGGCCCTCGCTCATCACGAGGACGGCCGGGCCCATGGTGTCGTCGAGCATGGCCGAGAGCATGCCGCCCTGGATGAAGCCCGCCGGGTTGCAGAATTCAGGCTTGCCCTCGAAGGCGAGCTTGATCCAGCCGTCCTCGGGACGGGCATCGAGCAGGCGCCATCCCAAAAGCTCGGCGCAGGGCGGCCTTCGAAAGTTGTCGAGCGCGGTCTTGACCATGCGAACCTCCGTTGCCGTCAGCAGATAGCGTAAGCCTGCTGACAACATCGTGTCAGCAGTCGATACGCCGCAGCGCAACACTCCTGGGAAATACGGAAAGATGTGCGAATGAGGTTTCAGTCCAGCGCGTGGGCGATCGCCTTGCGCATGACGTTGGGCAGCGCTTCGTCGGCAAGGGTGGCGATCGGTACCCAGCGCATGCCTTCCGGTGCGCGTGTGCGGGCTTCGGCCTTCGCCGTGTAGACCACCAGCTCCAGCGGAAAATGCGTGAAGACGTGGGTGACCACGCCGAGCTTGCGCTGCCAGCGCGAGAGCCCCTTCAGCTCGGGCGCTTGACGCTTCGCAGTCGTGTCATCCTGTCCGGCGAGCCAATCCGAGCCCGGCACCTCAGTCATGCCGCCGAGCAGGCCCTTTTCCGGCCGCGAGCGCACCAGGAGTTCGTCGCCCCGCGTGACGACAAAGGCGGCGCCGCGCCGCAACGTTCCGCTCTTCTTCGGCGCCTTGCGCGGAAAACTCTCCTGCGTGCCTTGCGCGCGTGCTGTGCAATCATCGTTGAGCGGGCACAGCGAGCAGGCCGGTTTTTTCGGCGTGCAGATCGAGGCGCCCAAATCCATCAGTGCCTGCGCGCTATCGCCGGCGCGACACGTCTCGTCGCCGGCGCGAGAATCCGCGAGCAGCGTCGCCGCCAGTTGCTGGATCAGCGCCTTCGCCTGCGGCAGCTCCTCCTCGACAGCGAACAGGCGCGACATCACCCGTTCGATATTGCCGTCGACCGGCATGGTGCGGCGATCGAAGGCGATCGCCGCAATTGCGGCTGCCGTGTAGGGCCCGATCCCCGGCAGCGTGCGCAGGCCTTCCTCGGTGTCGGGAAACGCGCCGCCATGGTCGCGCGTCACCGCGACCGCGCAGGCGTAGAGGTTGCGCGCGCGGGAATAATAGCCGAGCCCGGCCCACATCCGCAGCACGTCATCCAGCGAGGCCCGGCCGAGCGCCGTGACATCGGGCCAGCGCGCGACAAATTTTTCGAAATAGGGTCCGACCGCTTTCACCGTGGTCTGCTGGAGCATGATCTCCGACAGCCAGACGCGATAGGGGTCCGACGTCTCGCCCGGCGCCGCCCGCCACGGCAGCCTGCGGCGGTGGCGGTCGTACCATTGGAGGAGCACCAATGGGCGCGACGGGGCCTCCGACAGCACTGGTTCCGACTTGGCCTTGAGGGCGGATTTGGGGCTCATGCGGCTACTGTAACGGCGTCGTGCCGATCTCTCCACGTCATGCCCGCGCTCATCGCGGGCATCCACGTCTTTCTTCGCGGCGAGGAGCCTGTGGCCCGCGCCCCGGAGTGCTATAAGAGTCCATGTCCAAATTCCCCGCCAAACCCGGCCCCATCAGCGCAAAGCCGCTCTCGCTGCTGCTCAATGACGTCTTTGCCGAGGCCTATGCCAAGCAGGGCTTTGCCGCGCGCGAGCTGGTGACGCGGTGGGCGCAGATTGCCGGGCCGGAGATCGCGGCCCATGCCGAACCGCTGAAGATGCAATGGCCACGGCCGGTCGAGGGCCAGCCGCAGGAACCGGCGACGCTGGTGCTGCGGGTCGAGGGCCCGATGGCACTGGAGATCCAGCATTCTGCCCATGTCATCCTGGAACGGGTGAACCGCTTCTTCGGCTGGAGCGCAGTCGGCAAGCTCGCCTTCCGCCAGGCCCCCCTGTCACGGGCGCGGCGCCCGGTGCGGCCCGGCCCGCCGGACCCGAAGGCGGTCGCCGAGGTGGCGGAGAGCTTGGCGGACATCGAAGATGAACAATTGAAGACCGCGCTGGCGCGCCTTGGGGCCGCAATCAAGCGAAATTGAGCCTCATTCCGCCCTCAATCTGGACCCGTCCTTGCGGCTCGCCATTGCCTCAAGCGACGTTTCAAGCTAGCGACAGGCCGCCCAAACGGGAACCTTGATTAGATCCTTGGGGCGAGACCACACCAATCCGGGAGCCGACCTTGATCATCACCCGCCGCGCCTTCACCACGATGCTGTCGCTGACCGGGCTTACCGCGCTCGCCGGGCTCTCGCCGCTGCGGTTCATCAGCGAAGCCATGATCCCTGAAGCAATGGCGCAGGCGACCGCCGATGTCGCCAAGCCGGTGTCGCTGCCTGACATGGCTCTGGGCCCGAAGGACGCCGCCGTCACCATCACCGAATACGCCTCGATGACCTGCCCGCATTGCGCGGCCTTCAACGAGCAGGTGTTCCCCAAGATCAAGTCGGAATACATCGACACCGGCAAGGTGCGTTACATCTTCCGCGAGTTCCCGCTGGACATCAAAGCCGCCGCCGGCTCGATGCTGTCGCGCTGCATCGCCAATGGCGACGCGCCGAAATACTTTGCCGTCACCGACATGCTGTTCCGCCAGCAGAACGACTGGGTGACGAAGAACACCACGGAGACGCTGACGCGGATCGGCAAGCAGGCCGGCCTCACCCAGCCGCAGGTCGAGACCTGCCTGAAGGACCAGGCGCTGCTCGACAAGATCGCCGCCGACCAGAAATATGCCAGCGACGTCTTGAAGGTCGATTCCACGCCGACCTTCTTCATCAACGGCGAGAAGATCAAGGGCGAGACCTCGTTCGAGGAATTCGCGAAGAAGATCAATCCGCTGCTGAAGAGCTGATCCTCGCGCTCAACGCCTGATTCGCGCCGTCAAAGCCGTATCTTTCCCGTCATAAATCCCTTGGGAAAAGCGGCTTTCGCCGGTTGCCCTCGCGGCGCACCACGGCCATTGTCCAGCCGCATGAGCCGCCTCGCGCGACTCACCCAGAGAGCGACATTGCCTTCCATGGTATTGTCCCGGCAGGAGGATTCGCGCCTGCCAAAAGAGATGCGTGCTTATGAAGATCACCCGCCTGCGCCTTCACGGCTTCAAGTCCTTCGTTGAGCCGACCGACTTCGTCATCGAGCCCGGCCTGACCGGCGTGGTCGGACCCAACGGCTGCGGCAAGTCGAATCTCGTCGAGGCGCTGCGCTGGGCGATGGGCGAGACCTCGTACAAATCGCTGCGCGCCGCCGACATGGATGCGGTGATCTTCGCCGGCTCCGGCAACCGCCCCGCGCGCAACCACGCCGAAGTGACGATGACGATCGACAACGCCGATCGCACCGCGCCGGCGGCGATGAACGACAGCCAGCTTCTGGAAATCTCCCGCCGCATCGAGCGCGAGGCGGGCTCGGTCTATCGCATCAACGGCCGCGACGTGCGCGCCCGCGACGTGCAGATCCTGTTTGCGGACGCCGCCACCGGCGCACGCTCGCCGGCTCTCGTCCACCAGGGCAAGATCGGCGAGATCATCCAGGCCAAGCCCGAGCAACGCCGCCGCGTGCTGGAAGATGCCGCCGGTGTCGCCGGCCTGCACGCCCGCCGCCACGAAGCCGAGCTGCGGCTCAAGGCCGCCGAAACCAATCTTACCCGCGTCGAGGACGTGATCCGCCAGCTCTCCGGCCAAGTCGAAGGCCTGAAGAAGCAGGCCCGCCAGGCCGTGCGCTATCGCGAGGTCGCGTCCAAGGTCCGCAAGGCTGAAGCGACGTTGTTCCATCTGCGCTGGATCGGCGCCCATGCCGAGGTCAGCGATTCCGGCCAGACCCATGATCTCGCCGTCCGCGAGATGGCCGAGCGGACCCAGCACCAGGCGGAAGCCGCGCGCATCCAGGCGATCCGCGCCGCCGAAATGCCGGCGCTGCGCGATGCGGAAGCGCGCGCAGCCGCGGGCCTGCAACGGCTGACCAACGCCCGCGAACTGCTCGACCGCGAGGAAGAGCGCGCCAAGGAGCGCGTCGCCGAGCTCGAGCGCCGCCTGGCGCAGTTCGAGGGCGACATCGCCCGCGCCCAGCAACAGACCATGGATGCGGACGTCGCGCTCGAGCGGCTCGACACCGAAGATGCCGAGCTGAAGGAAGAGATCAAGTCGCGCGTGGAAAAACGCTCCGGCGTCGACGAGCGCGTGGCCGAGGCCGAGGCGACGCTCGCCGAAGTCGAGCAGCAGTTCTCCCAGCTTACCACGGAGCTCGCCGACCTCACCGCCAAGCGCAATCAGCTAGAAGCCAATGTCCGCACCCACCGCGACAAGCTCGCCCGGCTCGACCATGAGATCGCGAATGTCGCCGCGGAAGAGCAGAAGCTTGCGCAGGAGACCGGCGGCTTCGGCGATCTCGACGAGCTGACCGCAACCGTCGAGAATGCGGAACAGACGCTTGCGGCGTCCGAAGCCGCGGCCCAGGCGAGCGAAGCGGCACACGTCGCCGCGCGCCAGACGCTGGAATCTTCACGCTCGCCGCTGAACGAGGCCGACAAGCGTGTGCAGCGGCTCGATACCGAAGCGCGCACCATCTCCAAGATCGTCAATGGCGAGACCAAAAATCTGTGGCCGCCGATCATCGACGGCATCACCGTCGACAAGGGTTTTGAAAAGGCGATCGGCGCCGCGCTCGGCGACGATCTCGATGCGCCCGTCGATCCGTCGGCGCCGATGCGCTGGACCAATGCCGGCGTCACCGATGGCGATCCGGCGCTGCCCGAGGGCGTCGTCTCGCTCGCCAACCATGTGCAGGCGCCCGCTGAATTGGCGCGCCGCCTGGCGCAGATCGGCGTGGTGCCGCGCGAGCGCGGCGCTGAGCTGGTCTCGCAGCTCCAGACCGGTCAGCGGCTGGTCTCGCCGGAAGGCGACGTCTGGCGCTGGGACGGCTTTGTCGCCGCAGCTCACGCGCCAACCGGCGCCGCGCGGCGTCTCGCTGAGCGCGCTCGTCTCGTCGACATCGAGAACGAGCTGGAGCAGGCCCGCATCGACGCGCAGATCAAGCGTCAGGCGCTTGAGAACGCCGAAGCCGAATTGCAGATGGCCGCCAGCACCGAGGGTGCCTCACGCGAAGCCTGGCGCGCCGCACAGCGCGAGCTCAACGCCGCACGCGAGCGCCACGCCACGGCCGAGCGCGAGATCAACCGCCACGCCGCGCGCAAATCGGCGCTGTCGGAAGCCCATAGCCGTCTTGCCGCCGACCGAGCCGAGGCCGAGGCCGCGCACGAATACGCAGCCGCCGCGATCTCCGAGCTGCCGTCGAGCGAAGACACCGAGACCCGTCTCGCCGCGGTCCGCAGCGACATCGAAGGCCATCGCCGCATGGCGGCCCAGGTCCGCGCCGAGGCGCAGGCCCTCGCACGCGAGGCCGAGCTCGCCGACCGCCGCGTGCAGGCGATCCTCGCCGAGCGCACCGAGTGGCAGAACCGCAAGGGCAGCGCGGCCTCTCATATCGACACCATCCAGGCCCGCATCACCGAAGTCTCGATCGAGCGCAGCGACCTTGAAAACGCGCCCGCCGCGTTCGCCGAGAAGCGCAGCGCGCTGATCACCGAGATCGAATATGCCGAGAACGACCGCCGCGTCGCCGCCGACGCGCTCGCTTCCGCGGAGACCGCAATGGCGGAGACCGACCGCGCGGCAAAGTTGACCCTCGAAGCGCTGTCGAGCGCGCGCGAGGCGACCGCGCGCGCCGAAGAGCGCATGGAAGGCGCGCGGCGCCGGCTCGAGGACATCGAGCGCGAAATCCGCGACATGCTCGAAGTCGAGCCACAGGCCGTCGCCGGCCTTGCCGAGATCGAGCCCGGCGCCGAGCTGCCGCCGCTCGGCGAGACCGAGGAGGAGCTGGAGAAGCTCCGCCGCGACCGCGAGCGCCTGGGCGCCGTGAACCTGCGCGCCGAGGAAGAGCTACACGAGGTCGAGGCCCAGCACACCGGCCTGACCACCGAGCGCGACGATCTCGTCGAAGCCATCAAGCGGCTGCGCCAAGGCATCCAGAGCCTCAACAAGGAGGCCCGCGAGCGCCTCCTGACTTCGTTCGAGGTCGTCAACAACCACTTCAAGCGGCTGTTCGTCGAGCTGTTCGGCGGCGGCGAGGCGGCGCTGCACCTGATCGAGAGCGACGATCCGCTCGAAGCCGGCCTCGAGATCATCGCCAAGCCGCCGGGCAAGAAGCCGCAGACGCTGTCGCTGCTCTCCGGCGGCGAGCAGGCGCTGACCGCGATGGCGCTGATCTTCGCGGTGTTCCTCACCAACCCCTCGCCGATCTGCGTGCTGGACGAAGTCGACGCGCCGCTCGACGACCACAACGTCGAGCGCTACTGCAACTTGCTGCACGAGATGACCGCCTCGACCGACACCCGCTTCGTCATCATCACGCACAACCCGATCACGATGGCGCGGATGAACCGGCTGTTCGGCGTCACCATGGCCGAGCGTGGCGTCTCGCAGCTGGTGTCGGTGAACCTGCAAGAGGCGGTGGATATTCTCGACCAGAACGTGGCGTGAGATTTTTGGCGTCATTCCGGGGCGATGCGTAGCATCGAATCCGGAATCTCGCGCTCCAATCTCTGGATTCCGGGTTCGCGCTTCGCGCGCCCCGGAATGACGTGAGGTTATCGATGATCTCTCCCACCCTCCCCGCCGAACTCAAAGCCGCGCTCGACGCCAAGCTCCAGGGCTTTTCGCGCATCGACGCCGCGCAGCGGTCGCAGAAAATCTCGAATACCTATCGCGCCGGCGGCGGCTCGGGCACGATCAAGTCGGACGCCGATGCGCTGGCCTATGCACTCGCGCGGATGCCGGCGACCTACGCGGCCGTGGCTGCGAGCCTGAATGCGATGACCGAGATCACCCCGGACTTTGCTCCGGACACATTGCTCGATGTCGGCGCAGGTCCGGGCACCGCGAGCTGGGCCGCCGCGGAAGCCTTTCCGTCGCTGCAATCCTTCACCCTGCTCGATGCCAACGCGACCCTGAGCCGGCTGGCGCTCGAACTCGCGCAAGACAGCACGCGGCTGGCGGATTGCCGCTTTCTGCCGGGAGACGCCGGCGCGAACCTCGCCGAGGTCCCGCAAGCCGATCTCGTCGTTGCAAGCTACATCATCGGCGAGCTTGGCGAGAGCAATCAGCGCGCGCTGACAGACGCAATGTGGGCCAAAGCGCGCCACGCGCTGGTCGTGATCGAGCCCGGGACACCCGCCGGCTACGCACGCATTCTCGCGCTGCGCCAGCAACTGATCGCGGCCGGCGCCTATGTCGCCGCCCCCTGCCCGCACGAAAAGTCCTGTCCGCTGATTGCGCCGGACTGGTGCCATTTCTCCCAGCGCCTGCCGCGCTCGCAAGCGCACCGGCAGATCAAGGGCGCCGAGGTGCCGTTCGAGGACGAGCGTTTCATCTACGTCGCCCTGACCCGCAAGCCGCCCGCAGCGCGCGCCTCGCGCGTGCTGGCGCCGCCGGATGTCGGCAAGGCCGAGATCGCGGCAAAGCTCTGCACCGAGGAAGGTGTCGCGCTGGCGAAGGTGCCGCGCCGCGACAAGGCCGCTTATGCAAGCGCCCGGCGTTGGCGCTGGGGCGATGCCGTCATGTCCGAAAGTTAACCTCCTTCGGCGCTTTTGCCTTGAACTCGGATGGTTCCCCATTCGACCAAGTCTTACCTTCCTTCCGTGCCGGGCTCTCCCCCGGCGCAGTTTTGGTTTACGCTCCCCGCCTTCTTTCCCCTTCAGGAGTTCTCCATGTCGACCGGCTGGATCGTTCTCGGCGTTATCGTCGTCCTCGTGCTGTTCGCCTTCAGCGCCTACAACCGGCTGGTGGCACTGAGCCAGCGCGTCGGCCAGGCCTTTGCCGACATCGACGTGCAGCTCAAGCAACGTCACGATCTGATCCCGAACCTGGTCGAGACGGTGAAGGGCTATGCGTCGCATGAGCGCGGAACGCTCGACGACGTCGTCAAGGCGCGCAATTCGGCGATGTCGGCGCAGGGGCCGGCGCAGGTGTCCGCCGCCGAGAACCAGCTCTCCGGCGCCCTGGGCCGGCTGATTGCGCTGTCGGAGGCCTATCCGGACCTCAAGGCCAACGCCAATTTCCAGCAGCTCGCCAGCGAGCTCTCCGACCTCGAGAACAAGATCGCGGCCAGCCGCCGCTTCTTCAACAACGCGGTCCAGGAGTACAACACCGGCATCCAGCAGATGCCGGCCGCGCTGTTCGCCGGCATGTTCGGCTTCACCAGGAAGGAGTTCTTCGATCTCGGCACAAGCCGCACCGAGGTCGAGGCGACGCCGCAGGTGAAATTCTGATTTAAGCCGATAGGCCGGCAGGGCAGCGCGTCATGGCCGCGTATGGTCTCTACACGCACATCGCCTCGAACAAGTTTCGTTCGGTGCTGCTGCTCGCCGGTCTTTTCCTGCTGCTCTATGTGCTGGTCTATGCCGGTGCACTGATCGCCGAAGTCGTCATCGACAGCGATCAGTCCATCGGCTTCTACCTGTCGCGTGCTTTCGCCGACCTGCTCAAAGCCTCGCCATTTGCGACGATCGCCGCCGCGGCCTGGATCGTGATTGCCTATTTCTTCCACCAGTCGATGATCGACGCGGTGACCGGTGGCCATGACGTGACGCGGCAGGAGGAGCCGCGGCTCTACAATCTCCTCGAGAATATCTGCATCTCGCGCGGCATCACCATGCCGAAGCTGAAGATCATGGAGAGCCCGGCGCTGAACGCATTCGCGACCGGCCTCAACCCGCGGCAATATGCGATCACCGTCACCACGGGTCTTCTGAAAGCGCTGAACGACCGGGAGATCGAGGCGGTGCTGGGCCACGAGCTGACCCACATCAAGAACGGCGACGTGCAGCTCATGGTGGTCGCCGTCATCATCGCCGGCGTGGTCGGCTTCTTCGGCGAATTGTTCTTCCGCCTGTTCACGAGCTTGAACTGGAGTTCCGGCTCCGGCGGCTCGTGGTCGTCGGGCTCTTCCTCGTCGTCGCGATCGTCCTCGTCATCGAGCGACAGCAAGAGCTCCGGCGGCGGCGCTATCGTGGTCATCATCATCGCGGTTGTGCTGATCGTGGTAGCCTGGCTGTTGTCGCAGGTGGTGAAGCTCGCGCTGTCGCGCTCGCGCGAATATCTCGCCGACGCCGGCTCGGTCGAGCTCACCAAAAATCCCGACGCCATGATCTCGGCGCTGCGCAAGATCGAGAACCGCGGCGAGCTGCCGGGCGCGACCTCGGCGGTGATGGAGCTCTGCGTCGACAATCCGCGCGAGGGCTTTGCGGATTTGTTCGCGACCCACCCGTCGGTGCAATCCCGGGTCGATGCGCTGGTCAAGTTCGCCGGCGGCCATGATCCCGGCCCGCTGCCGCCGCCCGCTGATGAGACCGAAGAGCCCGACGCACAGGCCGACCAGCAGCATGCTCCGCCGCCACTACCCCGGGGGCCGTGGAACGACGCAGGCGAGGCAAGTCCGCCGCCCGTACCGGCGCCAAGGCCCTCCGGAACCGCAGCCGGCAATCCGATGAGCAATCCCCGAGGTCCCTGGGACCGCCATTGAGCGCGTGATCCACCGCGACTTCGGCTGATTTCACGGCGATCGGGAAAAACCCCGGGAATTGCCGCAACGATACGCCGAGGAATTGAATTCTCCCTTGTTTCTGCCATGTTCGCGCCCAACAGCAGACTCGGGACATCGATTTGGGGCCCGGCCGATTGCGACCTCGCGATCGGGGGCGCGCGTTAGGGGACAGCAATGGCAAAGCCGGCAGTGGTTGTGGTGGGCGCGGATAAGGGCGGGGTCGGCAAGACCACGGTGTCACGTACCTTGCTCGATTATTTTTCCGCCAACAACGTACCGACGCGCGCCTTCGACACGGAGTCGCCGCGCGGAACGCTGAAGCGCTTCCACCCTGACATCACCGAGATCGTCGACATGACGACGACCTCCGATCAGATGAAGATCTTCGATACGCTCAATGCGACGAGCCCGTCGGTAACCGTGATCGACGTCCGCGCCGGCCTGCTGTCCCCGGCGCTCGCCTCCTTGCGCGACATCGGTTTCCTCGACGCCGCCAAGGCCGGCCAGATCACCTTTGCCGTGTTCCACATCCTCGGACCCTCGATCGCATCTCTGGACGAGATCGCCGAGACCGCGGGCTTCATGACCGGCGCCAAGTACTTCCTGGTGAAGAACTTCATCAACGACACCCAGTTCTTCCAGTGGGACCAGGCGACCTATAATTCCTACTTCCATCGCATCAAGGATGCGACCGAGCTGACCATCCCCAAGCTCAACGAAATGGCCTATGAGCAGGTCGAGGTCTCGTCCGTTCCGTTCCTGAAATTCGTCGCCAACAAGGGCATTAACGACGATGCCGCCAATTACTCCTTCGTGCTGCGCGGCTATGTCCGGCACTGGCTAGCGAACGTCTGGAGCGAGTTTGACCGGATCCGGCTGACCGACATCGTCGGCTCCAAGCCCGCCGCCCGCAACAGCGAAAAATAGTTGCGCAAGTCGGGCGGATGCGGCTGGATTAGGCGGTGAGTTCGCCTGATATAGCTGTCGATGCCCGCGACGCCCCTCTACATCATCTGTTCGCCCCGCCCGCAGGTCGGCAAGACGCTGCTGGCGCGGCTTTTGAGCGAATTTTTGCTGCTCAAGAACGGCGACGTCGCGGCCTTTGACGTCAACCTGAAGGAACCGTCGCTGCTCGACTATCTGCCGAAGATCACCGAGACGGCAGACGTGATCGATACGTTCGGCAAGATGCAACTGATGGACCGGGTCATCGTCGACGACGGCATGGCCAAGGTCATCGACCTCGGCTTCCACGCCTTCAACGAGTTCTTCAAGATGGCCGACGAGATCGGCCTCTTGAAGGAGGCGGCGCGCCGCCATGTCGCGCCGATGATCCTGTTCGTCGCCGATACCGACCGCGTCTCGGCCCGCGCCCATGAAACGCTGCGCGGGCAGATCCCGCGGATGAACCTGATCACAGTCGACAATGAGTTCATCATCCGCGGCGAGCTGCCGCCTGCGATGGCCGGCGGCCGGCTGTTGCGCCTGCCGGCGCTGCCCGGCTTCCTGAAGACCTATATCGACCGGCTGAACTTCTCCTTCACCGGCTATCTGCGCCAGGAGAAGGACACCTCGACCGAGCTGCACCAGTGGACCCGGCGCAACTACCTCGCCTTCCGCGAGCTTGAGCTCAGCCTGATCCTGCAACGGTCCTAGGCATAAATTTACCCGGGCAATATTTTACTCAATGCCCCTCGAATGTCATCAGCGTGCGCACCGGCACGTCCATTGCGCGCAGCTTGGCGGCGCCGCCGAGCTCGGGCAGGTCGATGATGAAGCAGGCCGCCACGACATTGGCGCCGATCTGCCGCAGCAGCTTCACCGCGCCCTCCGCAGTGCCACCGGTGGCGATGAGATCGTCGACCAGGATCACGCGCTCGCCCGGCTGGATCGCATCGACATGCATCTCCATCTCGTCGATGCCGTATTCCAGCGAATAGGCGATGCGCACGGTCGTGTGCGGCAGCTTGCCTTTTTTCCGGATCGGCACGAAGCCGGCCGAGACCTGGTGCGCCACCGCGCCGCCGATGATGAAGCCGCGCGCCTCCATGCCGGCGACCTTGTCGATCTTGTTGCCGGCCCAGGGATTGACGAGCTCGTCGACCGCACGGCGGAAGGCGCGCGCATCGGCGAGCAAGGTCGTGATGTCGCGGAACATGATCCCCGGCTTTGGATAGTCCGGGATGGTGCGAACGCTCGCCTTCAGATCGTGGTCAAAGATCATTGGTGCCTCTCAATCGACGCTCGCATCCAGCCGGAATGCGTTCTCGACAATTCGTAAACCCACCTCGCCGCTGAGCGACATCAGCGATTCCGGGTGGAACTGCACGCCGGCGACCGGCAGGGTCCTGTGCTCGAGCGCCATGGCGACGCCGTCCTCGGTGCTGGCGGTGACATCAAGCACCTCCGGCATGCTGTCACGCTCGACATAGAGCGAATGATAGCGGCCGATCACGATCTCGTTCGGCAGATTGCGCATCAACCGCCCGCCACGCACCTGCACCCGCGAGGGCCGGCCATGGGCGGGATGCGTGAGCTGCCCGAGCTCACCGCCGAAATATTCGCCGATTGCCTGCACGCCGAGGCAGACGCCGAACACCGGCAGCTTGTTCTCCAGCGCCGCGTCGATGGTCTTCTTGATCCCGAAATCCTCAGGGCGCCCGGGGCCGGGCGACAGCACGAGCAGGTCCCACCGCTTCTGCTCGAGCATATTGAGCGCGTGCACATAGCGGACCACGGTGACGCTCGCGCCGACCTGGCGGAAATAGTCGGCGAGCATGTGCACAAAACTGTCGTCGTGATCGATCAGCAGCACCCGTTTGCCCGACCCCGTGGCGTCGGGCGCAAAGGCCGACAGCGGCTTTGGCGGATCGCCGCGCAGCGCCTGGAACAGGGCCGCAGCCTTGACCTGGCATTCGCGGTCCTCCGCGGCGGGGTCTGAATCGAACAGACAGGTGGCGCCGACACGCACTTCGGCGAGACCATCCTTCATGCGGATGGTGCGGATGGTGAGGCCGGTGTTGATGCTGCCGTCGAAATTCACCACGCCAATCGCGCCGGCATACCAGCGCCGCGGCGAGCGCTCGTGGTCCTCGACGAACTGCATCGCCCAGAGTTTTGGCGCGCCGGTCACCGTGACCGCCCAGGCGTGGGTGAGAAAGGCGTCGAGCGCATCGAAGCCGGGGCGCAGCATGCCTTCGACGTGATCGACGGTGTGGAACAGCTTTGAATAGGTCTCGATCTGCCGCCGCGCCAGCACCTTGATCGTGCCGGGGACGCAGACGCGCGCCTTGTCGTTGCGGTCGACGTCGGTGCACATGTTGAGCTCGAACTCGTCCTTCTCCGAGTTGAGGAGCTGGCGGATCTGCTCGGCGTCGCCGATCGCATCGGTGCCGCGCGCGATGGTGCCGGAAATCGGGCAGGTCTCGACACGGCGCCCGTCGGAACGCACGAACATTTCCGGCGAGGCCGACACCAGGAATTCGCCGTCGCCAAGATTCATCAGGGCGCCATAAGGCGACGGGTTGATGACGCAGAGGCGCTGGAACACTTCGGCCGGCGAGCGGTCACAGGGCTCGGCGAAGAGCTGTCCCGGCACGGCTTCAAAGAGATCGCCGCGTGCGAAGGCCGCGCGCGCGGTCTCGACTGTGGCTTGATATTCGCCGGGCGCGTGATCGGCAAAACCTTGGCGCGGCGTCTTCAGATACGGGCTGTCGGCCGTCTCGCGCGGCAGGCCCTCGGTGGATTTGCCTTTCCAGGCGAAATCGTAACTCAGCACCACGCCGCGGCCGGTGGCGCGGTCATAGGCGAGCAAGCGATCGGGGACATAGAGCACGATGTCGCGCTGGTCGCTCTCGCGCGCGCGCTTCTGGACGAGGTCCTCGATCTGGAAGACGAGATCGTAGGCGAAGGCGCCGAACAGGCCGAGCAGCCCGTCGTCATTGGCCGAGAAGGCGGCGACGAGATCGCGCACCAGCGACATCACGCTGGCGCGACGCGTGCGCTGGTCCTCGTCGACCGGGGCATCGCCGCGGATGATGTGGCCGGCAAGGCGCGAGGTGGTCTTCTCGGAGATCACGACGCAGGGTTCGCGCAGGACGTCAGCGAGGAAGGCGATCAGCACCTGCCCGCGCTGGTTCAAAGCTTCCAGCTTGAAATTGACGCCTGTTGTCTCGAGCTTGAGCGGCGGATCGGAGAAGCCGAGGTCAAAACTCTCGTAACGGCCGGGCACGGTCGTGCCCGAGGACAGCACCACACCGCGGCGACGGTCCAGCAGGCTGATGAGATCGTCGAGGCGGTTGGCGCCGCCGGAAAACTGCTCCGCCACGCGCGTGATCGCGAGACCGGCGCGGGTCACATAGTCGCTTCTGGCCGGGAGGGCAAAGACGGTCCTGTTCATGTGGTCCTCTTACGAAACTTGCCGAGGGAACGCCACACAGGACAAACGATCAGGCCGCCGCACTGCGTGGCGACCTCAGACGATTTGGGAAAGGAAAATCGCACCGGCCACCTCTTTAGGAGGTGCGCCACCAAAAACGGGCTGGGCGGACGGCGGTGCTCATGGGCGGATACACATCATGGCGCGGCGGCCGCGTCAAGAGCGGGCGTGGCCTCCTCGATCGTCGAAATGGTGTGGATCACATCGCTGATCATGCCTGGAGCCGCATGCTTTCGCGGCCGGCAGCCGCCTCGGCAGCATGACGCTCGGTTTCGGCTCTCGTTACCGTGAGCTCAGCTTTGCCGTCAGACCCGACAAGATCGGCGCGGTCGCCGAGAGTCGTAGCCATAACGCAGGTCCGCCCGCTCACCGCCAACCAGGTCGCCCGGTCATCGCTCACTCTCAGCGCCGTGATCGTCGCCGCTGGATCCATATCCGACTTTCGCAGCAACAGGTCGATAGCTTCGGCCGCCAGATTTTGCTCGGCAATTCTCGAGAAGTTCAAAATCGTGTCGGCGCTCACAGTCGAAAGCCGCGCCCCCACAACTGGCAGGTGGCGGTTGCTCGAACTTTCCTGCTTCACTTCCCCAGGCTTCGGGATCGGGCTGGGCAGGCCGTATTCATAAAGTCGTCCACCTGCTTCTTCAAAGACGCATACCCGCGAGCCCGCGTCGGTCTTAACGCCAAAGGCCATGCATTGCTTCCCCTCCACGTTCATATCGAATCCTGGAAGCACCAGCAGCTTGAGTTCCGGCTCGGGCACCACGGCCCCGCATGCCGCGGCGACCGTGATTTGCAAGCGGTCGGTCATCTGGAAGCTGATCTGGCGAACGCTTCGCCAGATACGGCGCTGCGACAAATGTGGGTGAAGTTGTGCAAGCCGCTGGATTTCGGAGGCGTATTGCTCCTGCGCTACGGCGCGCAATTCAGGCCAGTTCGCGATCCATTGGGCCGCGAGTGGCGTCATCGGTTGCTGTTGCTCTGCCTCATAGAAGCGGCGGTCAAGCCCACGGAGAGTCGCGGCGCGCTGGGAGTGACCGTTCTGCAGTGCAGCCTCGCCAGGGTGAGCCTCCACCCAGGCCATCATCTCTTGCAATATCTGCTGTTGCGCGCTGGCTCCCATGGCCTTCAGTCCAGCTAGCGCGTCGCCGGCTGTCGTCGGAAGCATCTCGATGCCCGTGTTACCGATGAACTGACTGTGACCGCTGTTGTTGACCTGAGCGAGATAGTAGTCGGCGTGATAGGCCTGCATGGCGACCGCGGGTAGTTCACGTCCAGTGTAGACGCCGACGCGTTGAATTTCGTTGACGTAGTCCACCACGGCTTCGGTGAGATAGTGGGCTTTCTCAGGCTTCTGAGCAGCCTCCAGCGCGTCGCGAGCGACAACAACAGTTGCTAACCGGCCACCTTCGATCATCGCTCCCCCGGGTTCGGCATGGCGAAACGGCACGCAACTACGCCTTATGATTGCAAAAGGCAATTGCAATCGTGACGTAGCGGAAAGCGTTAGCTGTCCCGCGCGCTGCTAGCTGCACGTCTACCCCAGATGCTTCCGGAAAAACTCCGTGGCGCGGCCCCAGGCGAGCTCGGCGGCTTCGCGGTCGTGCACGGCCTGGCGCTGCTCGTTGACGAAGGCGTGCTCGGCGTCATAGCGGAACAGCTCCAGCGACTTGCCGGCGGCCTTCATGCCCTTTTCGAAGGCATCGACCACTTGCGGCGTGCACCAATCGTCCTTGTTGGCGAAGTGAGCCTGGAGCGGAATCTTGACGTCGGCGGGCTTGGCCGCCTGCTCCGGCGGGATGCCGTAGAACACGACGCCGGCCGCGAGCTCCGGGATTTTTGTGGCGCCGATGATGGTGACGGCACCGCCGAGGCAGAAGCCGGTCAGGCCGACCTTGGCACCGTTCCGTGAGAGATATTGCGTGGCGCCGCGGACCGTCTGCGTGGTGGCGTCCATGAAATCGAGCGAGTTCATTTCCTTACCGGCGGCGTCGGTGTCGTGATAGGGCACCACCTTGCCCTTGTAGAGGTCGGGCGCGAGCGCATCGAAGCCGGCCAGCGCGAAGCGATCGCACAGGCCCTTGATCTGGTCCGACAGCCCCCACCATTCCTGGATCACGACAAGGCCCGGCGCGTTGCCGCGTGCGGCATTGGCGAGATACCCCGAGGCATCCTTGCCGTCCGGTCGCTTGAAGGTAATGACGGTTCCCATGGTATCCTCCGACGGGTTTCTGGGGAGTGGTTGCGGGCATTTTGGCGGGTGCGGGCGCGCGGCGCAATCCACACTCTCGTCATTCCGGGGCGCGCGGTAGCGCGAGCCCGGAATCCATCGGGCGACAGAGTCGGTGGACAAATGGATTCCGGGCTCGATGCTGCGCACCGCCCCGGAATGACCATTCAACAAAAAAGCCCCCTCGCGGGGGCCTTTTCATTCTCGTCTCGCGTCGGCCGCTCAGTGCGCGTCGGCCCAGACTTTCCTCTTGGTGAAGTACATCAGGCCCGCGAAGATGATCAGAAAAATGAAAACCTGGAGGCCGAGGCGCTTGCGCGCTTCCATGTGCGGCTCGGCGGTCCACATCAGGAACGTGGTGACGTCCTTGGAATACTGCGCGACGGTGGCCGGCGAGCCGTCGTCATAGGTCACCTGGCCGTCGCTGAGCGGCTTCGGCATCTTGATGGCGTGGCCGGGGAAGTACTTGTTGTAGTAGGAGCCCTCCGGGATGGTCACGCCTTCCGGTGCCTTGTCCTCAAAACCCTGAAGCACCGCCGCGACATAGTCCGGGCCCTGCTCCTGGTACTGGGTGAAGAAGTCGACGATGAACCAGGGGAAGCCGCGGCCGTAGGAGCGCGCCTTGGTGATCAGCGACAGGTCGGGCGGCGCCGCGCCGCCGTTCGCCGCACGGGCTGCCTGCTCGTTCGGGAATGGCGAGGGGAAATAGTCCGCCGGCCGGCCGGGACGCTCGAACATGTCGCCCGTATCGTTCGGACCGTCCTTGATCTTGTAGTCGGAGGCGAACGCCGCCGCCTGCGCCACCGAATAGCCGGGACCGCCGGCCTCCGCGAGGTTGCGGAAGGCGATGTAGGACAGGCCGTGGCAGTTGGCGCAGACCTCCTTGTAGACCTTCAGGCCGCGCTGGAGCGCACCGCGGTCGTACTTACCGACCGGGCCCGCGAAGGACCACTTGTTGCCCGGCGGCTTGTCGTTGCCTTCAGAGGCGCGGGCGCTGTCGATCGAGCTGGCGAACAGGGCACCGCCCAGCGCAAGCACGATCGCGGTCGACACCATCGGCGTCGACTTGCTGCCGGTCTTGGCAAGCACCGCGTCGGCGATCGAGTTCGGCACCGGCCGCGGCGTCTCGATGCGCGAGAGCAGCGGCAGCACGATCAGGAAGTACGCGAAGTAGCAGAACGTCAGGATCCGGCCGGCGATCACGTAGATGCCCTCCGGCGGCTGTGCGCCGAGATAGCCGAGCAGGATGCAGACCGCGACGAAAATCCAGAAGAACTGCTTGGCCAGCGGACGGTACTTCGACGACCTGGTCTTGGCGTTGTCGAGCCAGGGCAGGAAGCACAGGATGATGATCGCCGAGAACATCCCGATGACGCCTGCGAGCTTGTTCGGGATCGAGCGCAGGATCGCGTAGAACGGCAGGTAGTACCACTCCGGCACGATGTGCGGCGGCGTCACGCCGGGGTTCGCCGGGATGTAGTTGTCGGCGTCGCCGAGATAGTTCGGCATGTAGAAGATGAACCAGGCGTAGAGGAGCAGGAAGCAGGCGACGCCGAACCCATCCTTGATGGTGGCGTGCGGCGTGAACGGAACCGTGTCCTTTTCCGTCTTCGGCTCGACGCCGTCAGGATTGTTCTGGCCGGCGACATGCAGCGCCCAGACGTGAAGCACGACGACGCCCGCGATCAGGAACGGCAGCAGATAGTGCAGCGAGAAGAAGCGGTTCAGCGTCGGGTTGCCGACCGAGTAGCCGCCCCACAGCAGCGTCACGATGCTCTCGCCGACATAGGGAATGGCGGAGAACAGATTGGTGATGACGGTGGCGCCCCAGAAGCTCATCTGGCCCCACGGCAGCACGTAGCCCATGAAGCCGGTCGCCATCATCAGGAGGTAGATGATGACGCCGAGGATCCACAGCACCTCGCGCGGCTCCTTGTACGACCCGTAATAGAGGCCGCGGAACATGTGGACGTAGACGGCAACGAAGAACATCGAGGCGCCGACGGCATGCATGTTGCGCAACAGCCAGCCGTAGTTGACGTCGCGCACGATCAGCTCGACCGACTTGAAGGCGAGATCGGCATGCGGCGTGTAATGCATCGCCAGGATCACACCGGTCAGGATCTGGATCCCGAGCATGAAGGAGAGGATGGCGCCGAAGGTCCACCAGTAGTTCAGGTTGCGCGGGGTGGGGTAGACGACGAAGGAAGAGTGGATGAGACCCATGATCGGCAGACGGCGCTCGATCCATTGCAGGGCCGGATTGCTCGGCTGGTAGTCGGATGGTCCGCTCATGATGCGATCCTGAGGAAATAAGACGACGAGATGGCGCGAGGCTTGGGACTAGGATCCGAAGCTCAGCCGATCTGGATTTTGGTGTCGGAAACGAACTGGTACGGCGGCACCGGCAGGTTCGCGGGCGCGGGCCCCTGGCGGATACGGCCGGACGAATCGTACTGCGAACCATGGCAGGGGCAGAAGAACCCGTCGTAATTGCCCTCATGAGCGATCGGAATGCAGCCGAGATGCGTGCAGATGCCGATCACGACCAACCACTGCTCATGGCCGGACTTGACCCGGGCCTCGTCTGACTGCGGATCGGGTAGGCTCGCCACATTGACAGCGCGCGCCTCGTCGATCTGCTTCTTGGTACGGTGGCTGATGTAGATCGGCTTGCCGCGCCAGAACACCTTGATGTCCTGGCCCTCGGCGACCGGGGTGAGATCAACCTCGATCGGTGCACCGGCGGCGATGGTCGAGGCGTCCGGATTCATCTGGGAAATGAAGGGCCAGAGCGCTGCCGCGCCCCCTACCGTTGCGGCTGCCCCGGTTGCAACGAATAAGAAATCACGGCGTGTCGGATGGTCCGCCGAAGACGCTGTCGTCACGATTCCAACCCTTTCTTCTTATTCAGCCGGCGGAACCGCTCCAGGGGGCGCCCAAACGTCCCCAGAACAGTCTGCCGGCGCCCGCGGCCCCCCGCGGCGGCAGAACCTCGCTAGTCCCCACCAAAACAGGGCGAAAACAGCAGTCCAGAATCGTTCTATTGGCACCCTTGCCGGACGAGCGCAAGCCCGCTATCGGCGCGGGAGCGTGCAATGCACGAATTCCCGCGCCAACGATGTTTTAATGAGACATTTCGGCCCGCACCAACCCCGGTCGTCACCCCATGCACATAGCGCTTTTCCAGCCCGACATCGCCCAGAACACCGGCACGATTCTCAGGCTCTGTGCCTGTCTCGGACTGACGGCTCATATCATCGAGCCTGCCGGCTTCCCCTTCTCGGACCGCCTGTTCCGCCGGGCGGGAATGGACTATCTCGACCACGTCAGCGTGACCCGCCACGATTCCTGGTCGAAATTCGAGGAATGGCGCGCGGCACAGAGCTACCGCCTGGTGCTGTTCACCACCAAGGGTGGCACCGACTATCTCGATTTCCGTTACCAGACGTCGGACATCCTGCTATTCGGGCGCGAGAGCGCCGGCGTCGCCGACGCAGTGGTCGAGGCCGCGGATGCGCGGCTGGTGATCCCGATCACGCCGGGGCTGCGCTCGCTCAATGTGGCGATGAGCGTGGCGATGGCCGCAGGCGAAGCACTGCGGCAGGTCCGGAACCAGCAGGTTTGACAAGTTGAGGAGAGAAGTTTGAGTTACGCGGTCAAGGAGATCTTCCTGACCTTGCAAGGCGAAGGCGCCCATGCCGGGCGCGCCGCCGTGTTCTGCCGTTTTGCCGGCTGCAATCTCTGGAGCGGGCGCGAGGCCGATCGCGCCGATGCGACTTGCAAATTCTGCGACACGGATTTCGTCGGCATGGACGGCACGCTCGGCGGGCGCTATGCCTCGGCCGCGGAACTCGCCGATACCATTGCCGGACAATGGGCGGGATCCGCCGCCAACCGTTACGTGGTGCTGACCGGCGGCGAGCCGCTGTTGCAGGTGAACGCGCCGCTGATCGATGCGCTCCATGCCTGCGGCTTCGAGATCGGCGTCGAGACCAACGGGACGATCGCTGCACCCGAGGGGCTCGACTGGATCTGCGTCAGCCCCAAGGGCGGAAGCGATCTGGTGCTGCGCCGTGGCCATGAGCTGAAGCTGGTCTATCCGCAGGCGCTCGCCGCGCCGGAGGCCTTCGAGGGCCTCGCCTTCGAGCGCTTCTCGCTTCAGCCGATGGACGGGCCCGAGGTTGCCGAGAATACCGTGCGCGCCATCGATTACTGCCTGCGCCATCCGCAATGGCGGCTCAGCGTGCAGACGCACAAATCGCTCGGCATCAGATAGGATTGGTTTTCGAACAGATGTGGGAATTGACGAAATCGTTCCGCTTCGAGGCGGCGCATTCACTGTCGGGAACGACGTTCGGCGCGGCCAGCGAAGAGATTCACGGCCACTCCTTCCGCGCCGAGGTGACGGTGCGCGGCACGCCGGATCCCAACACCGGCATGGTGGTCGATCTCGGCCTCCTCCAGCGCGCGATCGAGGACGTGCGCGTGATGCTGGACCACAAGTTCCTCAACAAGGTCGAGGGGCTCGGCGTGCCGACGCTGGAAAACCTGTCGCGCTTCGTCTGGGAGCGGCTGGCCCATGTCGGCAAGCTCACCCGCGTCAGCATCCACCGCGACAGTTGCAACGAGAGCTGCACCTATTACGGTCCGCAGGGCTGACGGAATGACATCGACGATGGACCCGAGCTTGATTGAAGATCGCAAGGCCCGCGCCCGCGCCTGGTTCGAAGCCTTGCGTGACGACATCTGCGCGAGCTTCGAGCGGCTGGAAGACGACGCGCCGCAAAGCCTCTACCCCGGCGAAGCCGGGCGCTTCGTGCGCACGCCCTGGCGGCGCACCGACCACACCGGCGCGCCCGGCGGTGGCGGGGTGATGTCGATGATGTACGGCCGCCTGTTCGAGAAGGTCGGCGTGCATTGCTCGACCGTGCACGGCGAATTCGCTCCTGAGTTTCGCGCGCAGATCCCGGGCGCGGCGGAGGATCCACAGTTCTGGGCATCCGGCATCTCGCTGATCGCGCACATGCGCAATCCGCACGTGCCCGCCGTGCATATGAACACGCGCTTCGTCGTCACCACCAAGGCGTGGTTCGGCGGCGGCGCCGATCTCACGCCGGTGCTCGATCGCCGGCGCACGCAGGAAGATGCGGACAGCATCGCCTTCCACGCCGCGATGAAGCAAGCCTGCACGCAGCCGAACGGTGTCGCCGACTACGACAAGTACAAGAAATGGTGCGACGAGTATTTCCATCTGCCGCACCGCAAAGAGGCGCGCGGCATCGGCGGCATCTTCTACGACTGGCACGACAGCGGCGATTGGGACGCCGACCTCGCCTTCACCCGGGATGTCGGCCGCGCCTTCCTGAAAATCTACCCTGACATCGTGCGGCGCAATTTCGCGACCGCGTGGACGGCTGACGATCGCGAGGAGCAGCTGGTCCGGCGCGGCCGCTATGTCGAATTCAACCTGCTCTACGACCGCGGCACCATTTTCGGGCTCAAGACCGGCGGCAACGTGGATTCCATCCTGTCGTCGCTGCCGCCCGAGGTGAAATGGCCATGACTACGATGAAGCCCGCATCGAGGCCACTGCCGCGCGCCATGCTGATCGACATGGACGACACCATTCTCTCGGCCTATGGCCGGCCCGAGATCGCCTGGAATACGATTACAGCGGAGTTCGCCGCGGAGCTTGCGCCGCTGCCGCCGCAACTGGTCGCGACCACCGTACTGTCCTTCGCGCGAAATTTCTGGGCGAATGCGGAAGCCGCGTGGCGGCTCAAGCTCGCCGAGGCCCGGCATCTGACCGTCAAGGGCGGTTTTGCCGCGCTCGCAGCAGCCGGCCACCGCGCCCTGCCCGACGATCTGGCAATTCGCATAGCCGACCGTTTCACCACCTATCGCGAGGAGGAGATGTTCGTCTTCCCCGGCGCGCATGATGCCATCGACGGGCTCAAGGCGCTCGGCATCAAGCTCGCGCTGGTGACCAACGGCGCCGCCGACACCCAGCGCGCCAAGGTCGAGCGCTTCGAGCTGGCGCACCGTTTTCACCACATCCAGATCGAGGGCGAGCACGGTTTCGGCAAGCCCGAGGAGCGCGCCTATCTGCACGCGATGGACGCGCTCGGCGTCACCGCAAAAGATACCTGGATGATCGGCGACAATCTGGAGTGGGAAGTCGTGACGCCGCAGCGCCTCGGCATCTACGGGATCTGGATTGACGTGCATGGCGACGGTCTGCCTGAAGGCTCGACCGTCAAGCCCGACCGCATCATCCGCTCGCTCGGCGAACTCTTGCCGGGCGAGCCGTAACCGAAGCAGAGATCGGATTCAGCCCGAAGCTTCGTGAGCGTCAGACCAAAAATATCGAAAACAACCCCATGCACAGTAGCCGGCTGCTGCAAAATCAACGACTTACGGATTTAGCGAAATCCTTTTGACGCGTCGGGCAAAACAGGGGCATGATACCATCATCGCGGCGCGTGGGATGGAAGAGTTCCTGCGTTACTCATCGCACCGTCGAGCGATCTCCGACTCGAACCTCTGCCATCGGCTTTCCAGCAGTCTGTGCAGGCCGATACGCAAGCCGGAGCGAATTCACGGGCCCCGCACTCCGTGATCGGCGTGTCATGACGGCTTGCTAGCCTCCCCTCTAGTTGATCAACCCGAAAGGACCATCCATGGAATTGAAAGCCGGCGATATCGTAATGCTGAAATCCGGCGGCCACCCGCTGACCGTCGCGGCGGTGAAAGGCGACGACGTGCTCTGCCTCTGGATGGGCATGGAAGGCGATCTGTTCCGCGAGACGCTGCCGCTCGCCGTGCTCGAGCAGGTGGAAGAGGAAGAGGACGATGAAGACGAAGACGAGGAAGATGACGAGTAAGCGCGTCTAGGGCGTGTACTCATAATCCGATCAGCCGGCAAAAGTAGGCCGTGTCCGCTATGTCTTTGAGACCGGACATGGCCAGTTCGCCTCAGCGAGTCACTGAAGGCCACAAGGCGGCATTCAGACGGCCTAACAGGTTCGCTTTTCCCCTAGAAGCAGACATCACAGTTGCCACAGCCCGCGTCCTCCAAGAGTCGATGCAGATCTTCAGGCTGGCCGAGATCCATCTCAACGCTGGACGTTCGGAAGTCTGCCGCGTCATGCCCGCCAAATGTCAAAGCGGCACACCTGAGGCGATTGATCTTGGGCTCTTACCGAGCGACAGTATGGACATGGAGATACGCTATCCGATCTGGAATTATCCTTCTTGGCTTCCCTATTGTTTGGCCATCTTGATATTTTTTTGTTCGCGGGGGGTGGTCGCACTCGGACTGGTATTCTCTCAAAAATATCTGCCCTCCGGGCCCGACGTCTGGTCTGCGGGACCGATCTGGTACCACCAATTGCTGCAATGGGATTCGGAATGGTATTTCAAGATCGTCACAGATGGCTATCAGTATAATGGCGATCCGACTGTTCAACAGAACATCGTATTTTACCCGCTGTATCCGATGCTTGCATGGGGCCTGGCGACGATTAGCGGTCTCACGCCTGCGGATGCATTGCTGTTGGTATCGAACGTCGCGGGATTGCTCGCGATTGTCGTCCTTTTCAAGCTGGTTCGCGAGGAATTTGGTGATCAACTGGCTCTCGCCACAACCGCGCTGCTCAGTTTTTTTCCCTCTTCGGTCTTGCTATCGGCCGGGTATACCGAACCCTTGGCACTGCTGATAATCGTCTCGGTTTTTCTTGCTTTGAAACGAAAATACTACTTGTCGGCAGCACTGCTTGCAGGCTTGGCAGTCTCTACCCGATCGACGGGCGTTGTCCTATTGCCTGTCCTTCTTTGGGAGATGTGGGCCAATCGCGATCAGACGAAGTTCCTTCTTGCCCTCGTGCCATGCGTCCTTCTTGCGACGTCGGGCATCTGGCTATTCATGATCTACCTCTGGAGCGCTTTCGGAACTCCGTTTGCTTTTGCGGATGGGCAGGCGGCATTCCATCAAGGAACGACGCTAGCGACAAGATTAATTCCGGCACTAAAGCTTGAGCCGTTCACACGAATGATGCTCAATGATTGGAATCCATGGGGACAAGCTAGCTGGTTTACATTATGGTTCATAGCCTTGATTGTTTTGGGCTGGTCTCGACTGCGCGCAAGCTGGACACTGTTCGCAATGGCAGTCCTGTTGCTGCCATATCTAACACTCAGCGGTGGGCCAGCAGGCTTCGTCTCAATGAGTCGATTTAATCTCGTTTCATTTCCCCTGTTTGTGACGTTGGCTGGTTTAGGATTGCGAGCGAAGTGGCTTTTGGCAGGAGTGATAGGACTCTTCGGCGCGTCCTTGTTCATGAACACCGCCTTGTTTGCACGTAGAATTTGGATTGGTTGATCGCTACAAATACTCGCGATGGCATGCTTGAGCAACGACCCAGTTTCACGCTGCGTGTCCACCACAGATTTTTCGGATCGAATTCGCTTCGGTCAATCGCGTCGTTTTGACGGTCGGCCAGCCACTTCCGGACCACCCTAATCAGCGGGCATTCGCAGGGTACGTCGGCACGTCAAACGTGCCATAAGCCGGCCGAAATATCCGCGTGGCTGACCGAGAGTCGCGCAGATAGGCTTATAAGGAAGTCGAGGCGGCAATCACATAGCCACGATCCACCAATCTCGCATGGTTTGCTTGATGCGCTCAAGCTCCTCTGACGGTATAATGCTCATGTGACAGATGGTGTTACGTCTGACGGTAGAACCCACTCTCGCAGGCTCGCGTAGCCGCCCGCTACAATCGGAGCCTGAATATGAACTTAGTCTGTGCGGGCGTATCAACGAGTTATTAGGAAGTTATCCGGCGATCGCGTGTAGCGCGAGTTGGTCAAAGCGCACCCAATAGAGCCCATCAGGGCCCCACCAAGAGGGCAGCGTATTGCAATCGATATCCAAGATTCCCGGTCGCTATTATCTGGCAATCTTTGTGCTGGCGTTCGCGACGCTTTCCTACCAGATCCTGATAACGCGCTTCTTCAGCGTTATGCTCCATTATCATTTCGCATTCGCGGCCATTTCACTTGCCATGCTGGGGCTCACCCGCGGAGCGATGAAAGTCTACGGCAAGCCCGCCCGTTATGCCGCCGAGCGGGGCGGAATCGAATTCGCCCGCCACGCGTCATGGTTCGCACTCAGCAGCGTTGGCGCAATGATCGTCTTCCTGTGCGTGCCGCTCGTCGTATCTGCAGAAAATGTGCCCCTCGCTCTGGCGCTGGCGACCATCGCCTTCGTGTCTCCGTTCACGGAAGGCGGGGTTTGCATCACGCTGTTGCTCACACGCTTGCCCTATCGCGGCGGGTGGCTCTATGCAGCCGATCTCCTGGGCGCCGCAGTTGGATGTCTCGGGGTGATCTTCATACTGTTGGTGATTGACCCCGTAAGCGCCACGCTATGGATTGGAGCCTCTGCTGCCGGCGTCGGCTGTATCGTCGTGCGAACCAGCGATGACGTCCGTAGTGTGCGTTTGAGCGGGGCTGTCGCGCTAACGCTGGCCGTCGCGGCCACCGTGCACTCCGGCCTTGACCTGACCGGTCGAAGCCATCTCGGTGTGTTCTGGGCCAAGGGCGCTGAGCAGACCGGCACGCTGTTTGAACGCTGGAATACCTATTCGCGGGTAAGGGTGCGCGAATTGGCCGAGAAGGTCCCGATTGGCTGGGGTTTGGTCCGCACTCCTGATGCCCGGGTCGACCAACACCACCTCGACATCGATGCCGATGCAGGCACGGTCATCACCAGGTATGATGGCGACATCCGAAAGCTCGCCTACCTGAAGGACGATGTCATCAATGCAGCCTACCTCGTGCAGCCGGCGGCCGACGTCGCTGTCGTTGGCGTCGGAGGCGGTCGTGACATCCTTTCCGGTCTGCTCTTCGGCGCCAGCCGGCTCCGCGCAATTGAGATCAACCCGGTGATCTTCGAAGTGCTCACCGAGAAATTCGCCGACTTCTCCGGCCATCTCGATCGCCAGCCCGGCGTATCCTTGGTCAATGCCGAAGCGCGAAGCTACATCAACCACTCGTCCGAGCGGTACGATCTGGTGCAGATTTCGCTCATTGACACCTGGGCGGCGACGGTGGCCGGTGGCCTGACGCTCACCGAAAATCGTCTCTATACCGTGGAGGCGTGGGATGATTTTTACCGGGCGCTCAAGCCTGGCGGGCTGTTGTCGGTATCACGCTGGTACGGTGCCGAGAAGCGCCGTGGCGAGCTATACCGGCTGATTGCGATTGCCGCGAGCGCGCTGCAGCGCAAGGGAGTCTCGGCCGGGGAACTGCGGCATCACGTCGTCGCGGTCAACGTCGGCAACATCGTGACGGTGATTACCCGGCCTGACGCGTTCAGCGACGCAGAATGGCAAGGCGCGCGCGAGAGACTTCAGGCGCAGGGCTTCAAGATATTGTTGGGGCCGGACGTCACCTTCGATGCCGTCACCTCGACATTGCTGTCCGACAAGGCAGACCAGGCTTTCTTCGATTCGCTGCCGGAAAACATCGCTGCTTCGACGGACGACAATCCGTTCTTCTTCTATACGTCGCGCTTCAGCGACTTCGTGAGCATCCATAGTTGGGACATCATGAGCAACAATGTCGCGATCGGCATCACCGGCTTGCTCATCATCGTAGCGCTCTGCGCTTGCGGATATTACATCGTGCTGCCCTTCCTCCGTCTTGCAACGCAGATGCCAATGGCGACACTGACGCCGCCCCTGACCTATTTCAGTGCGATCGGGATGGGCTTCATGCTAATCGAGATATCGCAGATGCAGCGCCTGATGGTCTTTCTCGGACATCCCGTTTACGGGCTGAGCGTCGTGCTATTCACAATTCTTCTCTTTAGCGGGATTGGCAGCGCCACGGTCGGTGCGGATACCTCCTCCCGATCACGCGTCACCGCCTTCAGGATTGCCGCCCTCCTCACCACACTCGTGGTGGCAGGGCTGCTGACGCCGCTGGTCACCACCTGGGCGCAGTCGCTGTCAACCGACATGCGTATTCTGGTGTCTGTCCTGCTGCTGGCTCCTCCTGCATTCTGCATGGGGATGATGTTTCCGCTCGGCCTCGGTGTCTGGCACCGTCATCATCAACTGCTGCCGTTCTTCTGGAGCACCAACGGAATTACGTCGATGTTCGCGTCGGTGCTGGGTGTGGCGTTGTCGATCCAGTTCGGCATCGCCAAGACCTATGCGCTGGGGGTGTGCTCTTATGCGGTCTGCGCCATCGTGATCATTGCAAGCCGCTGGGTGCAGTCGATCGACATATCAGCCGAGAAGCGCCCCGTTAGCCCCGAGGCTTATATCGCAGGAAAGGACGGCCCCACGATTCGGAGGCCACATCAGTAAAGGGAAGTCCGAATACCGCGTCTTCGGCGAGGCAAGGCGGCAGTGGGGGAATGGCAGTCTCACCCACTGCAGGTGCGGATGGTGCATCGCAAGCGCGACATGCGGCGCAGGACGGTTATGGGTCAATCGCGTCGGTTTGCCCACGAGGCGAGGACTTCCGGTCTGACCGGATAAGCGGACATCGTCAGATCGGACCGTCATGTCTCGAACGGGCCATGAACGATCATAAAGTAAGCTAAACCGGACCGCTGATTTTGCCACTCGGCGTCAGGTGTTCTCGAGACCCTGCGGCAGACTAATCCAGAGAACTGTCTGTTCTTCCGGCGAATGTAGCGATTTGTGTCCCTTGCCATCAACGTCCTCAAACAAGACGAAGCTACCGGCCGGTACGAGCCGCTCATCTCCATCACTCGTTTGGTATTCTGCCGATCCATCAAGCCTCACTGTCAGTACGCGCTCCGGGACCGTATGCCAATCTACCTGTCGCGCACCCGCCGGAATGTGCGTGAAACGGATGCCTGACGCCACGTACTTCGCCGACACTTCGAATGCAGCGGCATTGGGTTGAACCTGTCGAGAGGTTGTCGGGATTTCGACCTCATCGAAGTGGGACTCGCCGTCGGCTGTCGAGTAAACGCGCAGGCACTTCATCTTGGCCTCCGTTCCTTGTTGCACTACGCCACATTTCCATGACCGCATAGGAAGCGTCTGGGTCCGAAGTGGGTCAGAAGGCGAAATGCTGGAGTTTTTGCGTAGCGCGTAGGGCGGATTAGCGTCAGCGTAATCCGCCATGACAAACTACAACATCGCCAGCGCCTGCGCTATCGTACCCACCATGCCCAACTATCGTCGCGCGTTCGTTCCTGGCGGCTGCCGCCGCCGCGCCGGAGTTGACGACGTGGATTGGGATCCTCCAGCCCAGCCCTCGCGCGCCGAAGCCGGGAGCCGACTCGACGATGTAGGCCGCGATGCCCATGAGCATCAGTGCCGAGTAGCGGCTGAGCTGATCGCTTCGCGCGTTTTGGGCGAGGCGCACGATGCGTAGCAGGAGCAGGACAACCGCCCCTCCCCGCAACGCGGCTTCCAAGGTCGACATTCGATAGTCCCCAACCTCGGGGCTCGCGAGAATCCTGTTCAGATTACTACCGCGGCGATCAGCCCGTGAGCAACCGTTTCAGTTTCTGAAGGCTAGGACCGCTTCGGTTAGCGGTCGTAGTACGGTATCGTCTGCTTCGCAGCCTAAGGCCTAAAAACTTGGGTCAATATTGGTCGTGTTGGCGCGCAAGTTTTCGAGCAATTGGGCAACTTGTTCTCGGCTCTCCAGCCGCAACTTGGTACCGGAGAAATCGTTGAACAGCTTAGAATGGCCAGCAAACGAGGACGGTGTCTGCCGAGTCCAGTAAGCCTCCGCCCATTTCATCAGTTCGGCGGCGTCATGATTTGTTGCTCCTCGCCGCAGACCGCGAGCCAGTAGACCAGCGCGGCAAAGGCTCCAGGGAAAATCTAACCAAATGAGAGCGGTTGCTTTGGGAAGGGCGACTTCCGCAAGCCATCCGAATGCACCTTCGATGATCCAGCGCGGCTGATCTGAAATATCGAGAACCATCTTTCGCGCGACGGCTTCATTTCGCTTTGAGCCAAAACCGTCCTCTTCCCAGTGCAGCAGATCAAGATCGATCGCGGGGAAGTCGGCGAGATTGGCAATGGCTTCGGCCAACGTGCTCTTGCCGGAGCCGCAGTTTCCAATAACCACCGTACGTTCGGTCAGAGGTTCAGACATTCAACTTGCAGATGGTGGTCCTGCCTCATTGCCGGATAACATTTCGGTTGCTCATTATCGACATGGCCGTGTGAAACCGCAATAGCGCGCGATGTCCGTTCCGGGTTAAAGCCGCCGATGACGGCTAAGCCGGGCGATTTTCGGTTTGGGCACGGCAGCCGACGTCTATAAGTACACGCCCTGTGCGAGGTTCGATCCGCGGTCGAGGCGCGAATGCCAATTGGGCCGGGGGCATCTACGCGATGAGTTGCTTCGCCGCAGCCGAGATCATCACCAGCCCGCCCGTGATCACGGCGACGTCGAGGATCGCTGTGTGGATATGCACCGGCATCCGCTCGACGAAAGCCTTTGCGAGGAATGCGCCGGGTATCGCTATCCCGCCGATCAGCAGTGCGAAGGCGAGCACCTGCGCGGTCACGGCGCCGGCCAAGCCGAACACCGAGATCTTGATAAGGCCGGTGCCGAGCGAGATCATCGCATCGGTCGCGATCACGGCGGCGCCTTCGAGGCCGGCGGCCATCAGCAGCGAGAGCAGGATCACGCCGGAGCCGGAGGTGCCGCCAACGAGCACGCCATAACCGACGGAGCCGGCAGCAAGGCCGGTGTCGCCGATCTTGACCTGGCGGCGGCGGAGCACGCGGCGCAGCGGCACGCTCAGGATCAGCATGGAACCGATCACGAGCGCTGCGCCTGCATTGGTGAGCCGCGTATAGCCGTAGGCGCCAAGCGCCGTCGTCAGCGCCGCGCAGGCGAGCACGATCAGCGCGCGGCGGCGGTCGGCATAACGGACATAGGCGAGTGCACGGCTGGAATTGGTGAAGATCGCGGAGATCGCGATGATCGGCACCACGGGCTCGGCGCCGACAAGCGGCACCAGGACCAGCGGCATCAGCGCGCCGGTGCCGTAGCCGGCCAGACCACCGATGATCGAAGCAAACAACGCCATCAACGCGACCAGCAGAAGCCCGGAGATCGAGATGTCGGCGAAGCCTGAGACGATGGTCACGTTCTCTGATCGCGGCTGACGCGTGCCGCAGCTTGATCTGCGATGGAAGCGAGTGCGGCTTCGTCTAGTGGAAAATCAGCCGCAAGCCAAGCGTCCTCGGCGAGTGTCAACACATGCCCGAGCGCAGGCCCTTCCGCCATGCCGCGCGCGATGAAATCGGCAGCTTTCAGCGGAAATTTCGGCGCGGCCCAGCGCTGCGGCAATTCGGCGAACTCGCGCCAGCGCGACGACGTCACGTCGCCGCCGCCTCGCGCCCAGCCCAGCAACACGCGATCGTGATAGCGCTCGGCACCCAGCCGGTACAACAGCCGCCGCGCATTGGCCTCGTCCTTGGTGGCGAAGCGCCACCAGCGATGGCCCATCGAGTCCAGCGCCTTCGCTTCGACGTTGGAAAGCCGGAGCCGCGCGGCGACGCGTTTGGCATCCTCGGTCACGGCCACCGTCAGCGCGGCCAGGCGCCGGGTCACGCTCGCCGGCACGTCGAGCGCGCGTTCGATCGCGATCATCGCCGACAGCGGTCCGGTATAGGTGACGCCGCCGATCAGCGCTTGCAGCAATCCGGCCTCGGCCATTGCCAGCGCCGCGGCGGACGCGCCGGCCGCGACCAGCAATTTCAGCATTTCCATGCGCACCCGCTCGGCCGACAGGCCCGCAAGGCCCGCGCGTCCGCGGATGCAGGCGAGATAGCCGTCGCGGTCGGGCTCGCCGGCGCCGAAGGCAGCGTGGATGCGGAAGAAGCGTAGGATGCGCAAATAATCCTCGGCGATGCGCTGGTCGGGATCGCCGATGAAGCGCACGCGCCGCGCGGCTGTGTCCGCGATCCCGCCGACATAGTCGTAGACGACGCCGGCTGCATCGACCGAGAGACCGTTCATGGTGAAGTCGCGACGCTCGGCATCCTTCACCCAGTCGCGGCCGAAGGCGACCTTGGCCTTGCGGCCGAACGTCTCGGTGTCCTCGCGCAGCGTCGTGACTTCGTAGGGCTGCCCGTCGATGACGAGTGTGATCGTGCCATGATCGATGCCGGTCGGCACGCTCTTGATGCCGGCGCTCTTGGCGCGCCGCACCACTTCCTCCGGCAGCGCCGTGGTGGCGATGTCGATGTCGCCCGGCGGCAAATCCAGAAGTGCGTTGCGGACGGTGCCGCCGACCACGCGCGCCTCCTCGCCGTTCGCGTTGAGCAATTGCAGGACGCGCGCCGTCCCGCCTGCGGTCAGCCAGGGCGCATCGGCTAGTATGGGCTCTGCGCTCATCCGTCGGTCCCTATCTTTCCACGCCCGGCACGAGCTTGCCGTTCTCGATATGGGCGGGAATGTAGGTCGAATCCGGCGCGGCACCGGAGAAATGCGCAAACCCGATCAGCCCTGCGATCACCAGAACGAGCGCCGCGAGCGCAAGGCGGGCGACGATGGTGACCGGCCAGGACGATTGCACGAACAGCCCGGAACGGGTGGCAGCCAGGAACAGCGCATAGACGGCAAAGGGGATGAGGAAAATTCCGATCTCGGTCAGCACCGGCCGGATCATGACGAATAGATCCGTTCATAAAGCACACGCAGCATTCCGGCGGTCGCGCCCCAGATGTAGCGTTCCGCAAACGGCATCGCGTAGTAGGACCGCTCCATGCCGCGGAATTCCTTGCGGTGCACCTGGTGGTTCGCCGGGTCCATCAGGAAGGATAGCGGTACTTCGAACGCATCATCAACCTCGGAATGGTTGATCGTGAGCTCAAAGCCCGGCCGCACCCTGGCCACGGTGGGCAGGATGCGGAAGCCGAACGCAGTGCCGTAGAGATCGAGATAGCCGATCGGCTCGACGAAGTCGCGCGACAGCCCGATCTCTTCCTCGGCCTCGCGCAGCGCCGCATCGAGCGGGGACGTGTCGGTCGCGTCGATCTTGCCGCCGGGAAAGGCGATCTGGCCGGCGTGATCGTTCAGATGCGCCGAGCGCTGGGTCAGGAGGATGGTGGGCTCGGGATGGTCGACCACCGCGATCAGGACTGCCGCCGGCCGCACCGGCTGCTCGCGCGCGATGATCTCGAGCATCTTGTCGGTGCCGGGATCGCCCGAGGCCGGAATGATGTTCGGATCGTAGAGCCCGGGCGGAACGTCGAAGCCCAATCGCGCCGTGGAGCGGGCGAAGAAATCGGCCGCTCCGAGCGTGACGGGCTCGTTCCTCAGGATAGGCTTGTTCAAAGCGCGGTCCTCACCTGCTCAGCATCGGCCATGGCAAAGAATTCGCCAGCCGATTCGACGCCGAACATCGGCTGGCCATCGACCATCCGCTCCTCGCCCATGTCAACCAGATCGTAATAGAGCGCGCGGGTGACCTTGGCCCAGAGATCGGCGCGCACGTGCAGATAGGGCGTCAGCCCGCCGTCCTTCACCTGCTCGAAGCGCAGCCGGTGCGAGCCATCGCAGGTGACCCAGTCGTCGACATTGGTGCGGAAGTGGAGCACGCGATGGTTGTCCTCGCCATCCTTCTGCATCTCGACTGCCATGAACGGCGCGTCGTCGACGCGAATGCCCACCTTCTCCACCGGCGTCACGAGAAAATGCTTGTCGCCTTCGCGCTTCAGGATCGTCGAGAACAGGCGGACCAGCGCAGGCCGGCCGATTGGCGTGCCCAGGTAGAACCATGTACCATCCGAGGCGATTCGGATGTCGAGATCGCCGCAAAACGGCGGATTCCACAGATGCACCGGAGGCAGACCTTTTTTGGCGCCTTCGGAATTGCCGGCACTTTTGGCGGCGGCAGTCAGCCCCTCAAGTGCACGGTCGGCGCTCTGCCCTTGGTTCGCCATGGTTTGCCCTGACTTTGTCATTTGGCACAATAGGTGCAGGTCTACGTTGTAGGTCGGTGCGCGGTTCCACCCCCGGATTGGTCCGGTGTGGAGGTCGCCACTTCGTGATGCCCTACATACCCCTAAGCCGATAAGGTGGGGATAGGTTAATTCAACGAATACATGGCCTTCCTGCAAGTTTAGGATAGGGCCATGAGATGATTTGACGACGCATGCGAACCGCGTGGCGGACTTAAGGAGCTGACGGATGGCGGAAAGTGTCGAGAAACTCGAGGACGGGATCGTCCGTTCTGCCGAGCAGGTGTCGAGTCAAATTCGCGCGGCGAAGGACGCGATCGCGACCGTGATCTTCGGCCAGGATCGCGTGATCGAGAACACGCTGGTCACCATCCTCTCCGGCGGCCATGCGCTGCTGATCGGCGTGCCCGGCCTCGCCAAGACCAAGCTGGTCGAGACGCTCGGCGTCACGCTCGGCCTCGATGCCAAGCGCGTTCAGTTCACGCCCGACCTGATGCCCTCGGACATTCTCGGCGCCGAAGTGCTCGACGAGAGCAACGCGGGCAAACGCTCGTTCCGTTTCATCGCCGGCCCCGTGTTCGCGCAGCTGCTGATGGCCGACGAAATCAACCGTGCCAGCCCGCGCACGCAATCGGCGCTCTTGCAGGCGATGCAGGAGCAGCACATCACCGTTGCCGGCGCGCGCCACGACCTGCCGAAGCCGTTCCATGTGCTCGCGACACAAAATCCGCTGGAGCAGGAAGGCACCTATCCGCTGCCCGAAGCGCAGCTCGACCGCTTCCTGATGGAGATCGACGTCGACTATCCCGATCGCGACGCCGAGCGCCGCATCCTGTTCGAGACCACCGGCGCCGAAGCGACGCTGGCGAGGGGCTCGATGACCGCGGACGCTCTAATCACCGCGCAACGGCTAATCCGCCGCCTGCCGGTCGGTGATTCCGTGGTGGAAGCGATCCTGTCGCTGGTGCGCGCGGCCCGTCCGGGTCCGGACAGCGGCGAGACCGGCAAGTTCATCGCCTGGGGACCAGGCCCGCGCGCCAGCCAATCCCTGATGCTCGCGGTGCGCGCCCGTGCGCTGATCGACGGACGGCTCGCGCCCTCGATCGACGACGTGCTCGACCTGGCCGAACCCGTGCTGAAGCACCGCATGGCGCTGACCTTCCAGGCGCGCGCCGAAGGCCGCACGATTCCGGAGGTGATCCGGCAGTTGAAGACACGGATTGGTTGATGGCAGCGGAGAACGGGCACACGGCGAAGGAGATCATCGCGATCCGACGTGCCGATGGCGAAAGCCGCACGCTCGCCGCTTCGCTGCCGCGCCTGGTGCTCGAGGCCCGCCGTATCGCCGCCAACGTCCTCCACGGTCTGCACGGCCGGCGCCGCGCCGGCGCGGGCGAGAACTTTTGGCAGTACCGACGCTTCGTCTCCGGCGAGCCGTCGCAGAACGTCGACTGGCGCCGCTCGGCCCGTGACGACCATCTCTATGTCCGCGAGCGGGAATGGGAAGCCTCGCACACGGTCTGGATCTGGCCCGACCGTTCGCCCTCGATGACGTTCGCGTCGAAACAGGCCCGCGAATCCAAGCTCGAACGCACGCTGATCGTCGCCTTCGCGCTGGCCGAGCTGCTCGTCTCCGGCGGCGAGCGCGTCGGCATTCCCGGGCTGATGGCGCCGACAGCAAGCCGCAGCGTCATCGACAAGATGGCGCAGGCGATGCTGCATGACAGTGCCGAGCGGCTGAGCCTGCCGCCGTCTTTCGTGCCCTCGGCGCTGGCCGAGACGATCGTGCTGTCGGATTTCTGGTCGCCGATCGCGGAGATCAGGGCCACGCTTGCAGGCCTGTCCGGCTCCGGCTCCCATGGCACGCTGGTGCAGATCGTCGATCCCGCCGAGGAGTCATTTCCTTATTCCGGCCGCGTCGAATTCGTCGAGCCTGAAGGGTTCGGCGTGATCACCGCCGGCCGCGCCGAGAGCTGGGCGCAGGATTACACCGCGCGGCTTGCGCTGCACCGCGACCAGATCCGCGCCGAGACCAACAAGCTCGACTGGCTGTTTACGACGCATACGACCGACCGTTCGGCCGCCGAACTGCTGCTGTTCCTCCATGCCGGCATGCAGGTGAGCAAGTCGGGTGCACGCACGACGACGATCAAGGCGGGGCCGGCCGCATGATGGGATTTCCGCTCGCCTTCACCGAACCGCTGCTCCTGATCGGCCTCGTCAGCCTGCCCGTGCTGTGGTGGCTGCTGCGCGTGATGCCGCCGCGACCGCGCCGCATCGAGTTTCCGCCGACACGCCTGTTGTTCGACATCGCGCAGCGGGAAGAGACGCCGTCGCGGACGCCGTGGTGGCTGACCGCGCTGCGCCTGCTCGCTGCGGCGCTAGTGATTTTCGCCGCCGCCGGCCCGATCTGGAATCCGCAAACCGGGCTTGCCGGCAGCAAGGCGCCGCTGATGATCATGCTCGACGACGGCTGGAGCGCCGCCTCGAACTGGGACATCCGGATCCGGGCCGCCGACGAGTTGATCGCCAATGCCGAAAACGACCGCCGCGCCATCGCGCTGGTGCCTTTGTCCGAGCCGAACCGCGACATCACGCTGATGCCGGCCGGCGCGGCGCGCGTGGCGCTGCGGCAGCTCGCGCCAAAACCCTATTCGATCGAGCGCGTTGAAACCCTCACCACGATCGATCGTTTCCTGAAGGCCACCGGCGACTGCGAGATCGCCTGGCTGTCGGATAGCGTCGACACCGGCCGCGGCGAGGAATTTGTGCAGGGCCTCGGCAAGACCATCGGAGATCGCAGCTTGACGGTGTTCGAAGGTGGCACCTCCTCCCCGCTGGCGCTGGTCGCGGCAGAGAATGCGGCGGCGAAAATGACGGTGAAGGTGCTGCGCACCGACAGCGGCATCACGGCCGGCACCGTGCGCGCGCTGGACCAGAAGGCCTCGCCGATCGGCGAGGCGCGCTACACGTTCGGGCCGCAGGACAAGGAAACCGAAGCGGCGTTCGATCTGCCGGTCGAGCTGCGCAACGACATCACGCGGCTCGAGATCTCAGGCGAGCGCTCGGCCGGCGCAGTGCAACTGCTGGACAAGCGCTGGCGTCGCCGCGCCATCGGCATCGTCTCCGGTGCGACCAGCGAGACCGCGCAGCCGCTGCTGGCGCCGACCTTCTATCTTACCCGGGCGCTGGCGCCGTTCGCCGACGTCCGGCTGGCCGACAAGGGCTCGCCGCAGCAGGGCATCACGCAGTTCCTCGACCAGAAGCTGCCGATGATCATCCTGGCCGATGTCGGCACCGTCGCGCCCGAGCTGCGCGAGCGCCTCAACGCCTGGATCGACCAGGGCGGCGTGCTGGTGCGGTTCGCAGGTCCAAGGCTCGCGCAAGCCGAAGACGACCTCGTCCCCGTCAAGCTGCGCAAGGGCGGCCGCACGCTCGGCGGCAGCCTGACCTGGGAGAAGCCGCAGCATCTCGCCAACTTCGCCGCCGATGGGCCTTTTGCAGGCGAGGTCGTCCCGAAGGACGTCACCGTGAGCCGGCAGGTTCTCGCCGAGCCCGACGCCGTGCTCGCCACCAAGAGCTGGGCGTCGCTGGAAGACGGGACGCCGCTGGTGACCGGTGAGCATCGCGGCAAGGGCCTGGTCAGCCTGTTCCATGTCAGCGCCGATATGCGCTGGTCGGATCTGCCGATGTCGGGCACCTTCGTCGAAATGCTGCGGCGGATCGTCGATATGTCCGGCTACACCGCCAAGCCCGGCGCCGGGGTTGCCGGCGAAGCGACCACCGAGACGGTGGCGCCGCTGCACATTCTCGACGGCTTCGGCGCCTTCGGCCCGCCGCCTGCCACCGCAAAGCCGTTGCCCGCGGATTATCGCGACCGCGCCACACCCGATCATCCGCCGGGCTTCTATGGTCCGGCAGAAGGACCGCTCGCCGTGAACACGCTTGCCGCCGCCGACCGCATCGCGCAGCTCAACACCGCGAGCCTCCGCGCCCGGCACGCCACCTACACCAACGCCGAGCCACGCGATTTGCGCGGCTGGCTGCTGTCGACATCGCTGGCGCTGTTCCTGATCGACGCCATCATCATCGCGGTGCTGGGCGGCGGCCTCGCCGCGCTGCTGCGCCGCCGCGCCGCGCCCGCAATGATCGTGCTCGGGCTGGTGCTTGCGGGCCTGTTGTCGTTCTCGCCGACGCCGTCGCGCGCCGACAGCGCCGCGGATGAGTTCGCGATGAAGGCGGTGTCGCAGACCCGCCTCGCCTATGTCGTCACCGGCAATGCCGACGTCGATTCCATCGTCAAGGCCGGCCTGTCCGGACTGACGCTGTTCCTTGCGCAGCGCACCGCGCTCGAGGCCGGCGATCCCGTCGGCATCGATCCCGCGCGCGACGAGCTCGCCTTCTTCCCGCTGATCTACTGGCCGATCGTGCCGGGCGCGCCAAAACCGCCGCAGGACGCGATCAACAAGATCGACGCCTACATGAAGCAGGGCGGCACCGTCATCTTCGACACCCGCGACGCGATCGAAGCGCCGCCCGGCGACAACGGCGCCTCACAGACGCCGGGGATGCGGACGCTGCGCGAGATCCTGTCCTCGCTCGACGTGCCCGAGCTCGAGCCGGTGCCGCGCGAGCACGTGCTGACCAAGACCTTCTATCTGCTGCGCGACTTCCCCGGTCGCTTCAACTCCGGCCAGACCTGGGTCGAAACCCTGCCGCGCGAGGACGACGACGAGAGCGCGCAGCGGCCGGCGCGCGGCGGCGACGGCGTCTCGCCGATCATCATCACCTCGAACGATCTTGCCGGTGCTTGGGCGATCCGTCCCGACGGCCAGCCGATGCTGCCGCTTACCCCCGGCGAGCCGCGCCAGCGCGAATTCGCCTACCGCGCCGGCGTCAACATCGTGATGTACACGCTGACCGGCAACTACAAGGCCGACCAGGTGCACGCACCCGCCCTGATCGAACGGCTGGGGCAATGATGCGGGTTTTGAAACTCAAGGCCCACCAGAACAAAGCCGTCATGGCCGGGCTTAGCCGTCCAAAGGACGGCGTCGCTTCGCTCGCCTATGTCCCGGCCATCCACGCCTTGCCACGCGGCACGAAGAACGTGGATGCCCGGGACAAGCCCGGGCATGACGATGCCGAGAGAGCATCGATATGAATTACGGCATCGCATTCACGCCACTGGTTCCGACGATCGTCCTGTGGCTCGCACTCGCCGCGATCGTCGTCATTGCTGTTGTACTGTTGCTTGCGCGTGCGCGTGGTGCGGCCGTGCGCGTGGCTGCGCTGGCGCTGTTCCTGCTGGCGCTCGCCAATCCGTCCTTCACGCGTGAAGATCGTGATCCCCTCACCTCGATCGCCGCCGTCGTCGTCGACAAGAGCCCGAGCCAGAATTTCGGCAACCGCAACCGCGAGGCGGCGCAGGCGCAGGAGGCGCTGGTCGACAGCCTGAAGAAGATCAAGGGCCTCGAGGTCCGCGTCGTCGATGCCGGACAGGCCGATGGCGAAACCGACGGCACCCGATTGTTCGGCGCCCTCGCCTCCGCGTTGTCGGATGTGCCGGTCGACCGCGTCGCCGGGGCCTTCCTGATCACCGACGGCCGCGTCCACGATATCCCGGCAAACCCCGCTGGGCTCGGCTTCCAGGCGCCGGTGCACGCGCTGATCACCGGACAGAAGGACGAGCGCGACCGCCGCATCGCGATCACGGCGGCGCCGCGCTTCGGCATCGTCGGGCAGATCCAGACCATCACCTACCGCCTCGACGACCAGGGCGTCAGCGGCGAGCGCGCCAAGGTCACGGTCCGCCGCGACGGCGAGGTCATCAACGAGCGCACGCTGACGAGCGGCCAGACCGCGAGTGTCGACGTCGACATCAAGCATGCCGGGCCGAACATCGTCGAGATCGAGGCCTCGCCGCTCGAGCGGGAGCTGACGCCGGTGAACAACCGCGCCGTCGTCGCCATCGACGGCGTGCGCGACAAGCTGCGCGTGCTGCTGGTCTCGGGCGAGCCGCATTCCGGCGAGCGCACCTGGCGCAACCTGCTCAAGTCCGACGCCAGCGTCGACCTCGTGCACTTCACCATTCTCCGCCCGCCGGAGAAGCAGGACGGCACGCCGATCAACGAATTATCGCTGATCGCGTTTCCGACCCGCGAGCTATTCCAGCAGAAGATCAACGAATTCCAGCTGATCATCTTCGACCGCTATGCCCGCCAGGGCGTGCTGCCGATCGCCTATTTCGACAATATCGCGCGCTATGTGCGCGGCGGCGGCGCGGTGCTGGTCTCGGCCGGCCCCGACTACGCCTCCAACACCAGCATTTGGCGCACGCCGCTGGATTCGGTGCTGCCGGCCGAGCCGGTTGGCGTCACCGAGAAGCCGTTCTATGCGCATCTGTCCGACGTCGGCAAACGCCATCCCGTGACCCGCGGGCTGGAAGGCTCCGCGAGCGAGCCGCCGCGCTGGAGCCGCTTCTTTCGCACCGTCGACACCCGCAATTCCGTCAACCCGCCGGTGATGACGGGCGTGGATGGCAAGCCGCTCTTGTTCCTGTCGCGCTTCGGCGAGGGGCGCGTCGCGCTGTTGCTCTCCGACCACATCTGGCTGTGGGCGCGCGGCTATGAAGGCGGCGGACCGCATCTCGATCTGCTGCGGCGGATGTCGCACTGGCTGATGAAGCAGCCCGATCTCGACGAGGAAGCGTTGCGCCTCCAGGTGCAGGGCAAGGATCTCGTGGTGGTGCGCCAGACAATGTCTGACAGCGTCCAGCCGGTGAGCGTGACCTCCCCCTCCGGCGTGTCGCGCGACCTGACGCTCAGCGCCGGCGACCCCGGCGAGTGGCGCGCCAGGCTACCGGCCAACGAGCTCGGCCTGTGGCAGGCCACCGACGGCACGCTGAAGGCGCTGATCAATGTCGGCCCGACCAATCCGAAGGAGTTTTCGGAAGTCACCTCCACCACCGACACCCTGAGGCCGCTGACGCAGGCGACCGGCGGCAACGCCGTGCGCGTGGTCGACGGCGCGAGCGTCGAATTGCCCCGGATCGTGCCGGTGCGCTCGGCGAGCGTCTTCCACGGCGACGGCTGGATGGGCGTCAGGATGCGCGACGCCAGCGTCGTGAAGGGCGTCGGCGTGCTGCCGATCTTCGCCGGCCTGATCGGGCTCCTGCTGTTGCTCGGTGCATTCGCCGCGACCTGGGTTCGCGAGGGACGCTGATCTCTTAGTTGCACGAACGACACATCGTCCGGCAGCCTGCGCCGGACGATCGGCCTACGGTTGACATCCGTTCATCGTTGCTGCGATGTTATATTGTAACATCGCGGCGTCAGGGGATTGGCGCCTCGCGATGTGGGGGCGTTTGGATGAAGTGGTTCCGGTCGAATATCAGGCACGGCGCCCGGCTCGCGCTTTTTGCGCTGCTGGTGCAGTTCGCGCTGACGTTCGGCCACAGCCACTGGTTCGCGCAGGCCACGCCTCTCGCCCACTCCCAGCAAACGGACAGCACCAAGGGGATCGCTTCGATCGACCGCGCAGCGGTCCAGAAGCAGTCGCCAGGAAGCCCCGACCGGGAGCAACCGGGCGACGACAATTGCGCGATCTGTGCCGTGGTCGCGATGGCCGGCACCGTCGTGTTCGCGACGCCGCCACTGTTCCTGCTGCCACAAGCCGTCGAGCTGCTCTACCGCACCACCGACACCGAATTCGCCCATCTGAAATCGGCCGGCACGGCGTTCCAGCCTCGCGCCCCTCCCGCGTCCTGACCCCCAACGCTTGATCATGCCTGGGCTCGCCGCATGTCGGCTATCGCCCGGGAGCCGTTGAAGTCGAATTCCGTCGCACCGCGATGGCAGGCCGCCTCCGATCAACAGATAATCTTTCGGATGGCGCCTAACTGGAATCAGGACCATGAATCTCAAATTGCGACGCGCGCAGCGCCTTAGCGGAGCAAGCCTGCTCCTGCTCGGCGCCGCCGCCACTCCGGTGCTGGCCCAGGACAAGCCGGCAGCCACCGAGCTTCCCGCCGTCACCGTGACGGCCCCCAGCCCCATCGTGCGAAGAGCGGTCGTACCATCCCGCACGACCAGCCGTGTCGCGCGCGCAGCGCCCGCGCGCAACCGCGAACGCACCGCCGAATCCACGCCGACACCTCCGCCGCCGGCCGCACCTCAGCAGGGCGTGCTGCCGATCGTGACCAACCAGTTCGCCACCGTCACCGTGGTGCCGAACGAGGAGATCCGCCGCGAGGGCGGCGGTCAGCTCGGCGATCTCCTGTTCTCAAAACCCGGCATCACCGGCTCGAGCTTCGCGCCGGGCGCCTCCAGCCGGCCGATCATCCGGGGGCTCGACGTCAACCGCGTCGGCATCGTCGAGAACGGCACCAATTCGGGCGGCGCGTCCGATCTCGGCGAGGATCATTTCGTCCCGATCGATCCGCTTGCGACCAACCAGATCGAAGTGGTGCGCGGACCGGCCGCGTTGCGCTACGGCTCGACCTCGATCGGCGGCGTCGTCAGCGCCACCAACAATCGGATTCCGGATGCGCTGCCGAGCTGCGGGGCCCAGCCGTTCCAGAGTTTCGGCATGCCGGTCAAGGCGCCGCTCGCGAACGCCGCGACGTCGCCCTGCGTCACGGCTGAAACGCGCAGCGCGTTCAGCTCGGTCGATCGCGGCGTCGAGAGCGGCGTGCTGCTCGACACCGGCGGCGGCAATTTTGCGTTCCATGCCGACGTCTATGGCCGCAACACGACGGATTACAGCATCCCGAGCTACCCGTACCTGGCTGACCAGACGCGGTCCGTCGCAAACGGCCGCCAGCCCAATTCGGCAACGCGCTCGGACGGCGCCTCGATCGGCGGCTCTTACTTCTTCCAGGGCGGCTATATCGGCGCGGCGATCACGCAGAACGACTCGCTCTACCACATCCCCGGCATCGACGGCGCCGACCACAACACGCGGATCGACGGTCACCAGACCAAGATCAACGTCAAGGGCGAATACCATCCTGATGCCACCGCGATCGACGCCATCCGCTTCTGGGCCGGCGCGACCGACTATCGGCACAACGAGATCGGGCTCGCCGATCCCGCCGATCCGAACACCGACGGCGTGCGGCAGACCTTCACCAACAAGGAGCAAGAGATCCGCACCGAGGTGCAGCTGATGCCGTTCAACGCGCGCTTCGCGGAGGTCACGACGGCACTGGGCTTCCAGGTCGGCCATCAGGAATTGAGCGCGCCGAGCCCGGACAATCCCGGCACGCTGTTCAATGGCCTGTGGGACCCCAACAACAGCACCCGCGTCGCCGGCTACGCCTTCAACGAGTTCAAGTTTACGGACGCGACGCGAGCCCAGATCGCCGGCCGCATCGAGCATGTCGAGCTGCACGGCACGACGCCGGATTTTCCCGCGGACTTCCTGCCCGACGGTACGCCGCAGGCAGGCATTTCGCGCAATCCGTCCTTCACGCCGAAGAGCGGTAGCATCGGCCTGTTGCAGGACCTGCCGGGCGGCATGGTCGGCAGCATCACCGCGCAATATGTCGAGCGCGCGCCGAAAGCGGCCGAGCTGTTCTCGCGCGGCGCGCATGATGCGACCGCGACGTTCGACATCGGCAATCCGAACCTGACGATCGAGACCGCGAAGTCCGTCGAGGTCGGCCTGCGCAAGGCGACGGGGCCGTTCCGGTTCGAGGCGACCGTCTACTACACGCACTTCAACAACTTCATCTATCGCCGTCTCACCGGTGTGATGTGCGAAGACGACTTTGCCTCGTGCGGCACACCCGGCGCCGAGGTCAACCAGGCGGTCTATTCGCAGCGGGACGCGAACTTCCGCGGCGGCGAATTCCAGTCGCAGCTCGACGTCGGCGCATTCCAGGGCGGCATCTGGGGCATCGAGAACCAGCTCGACGTGGTGCGCGCCACCTTCACCGATGGCACCAACGTGCCGCGCATTCCGCCCCTGCGGATGGGTGGCGGCGTGTTCTGGCGCGACGACAACTGGCTGATGCGCGTCAACCTGTTGCACGCCTTCGCGCAGAACAACGTTGCCGTGATCGCGGAGACGCCGACGCCGGGCTACAACCTGCTGAAGGCCGAGGTGAGCTACAAGACCAAGCTCGACCGGAACTGGTTCGGCGCGCGCGAGATGATTGCCGGCATCGTCGGCAACAATCTGCTCAACGAGAGCATTCGCAACTCGGTGTCCTACACCAAGGACGAGGTCTTGATGCCCGGCATCGGCGTGCGGGCGTTTGCGAACTTCAAGTTCTAGCCGTGCGGCAGTCGGGGCTTGCGGGCCCCGACACAGCTCGCCCAATTGGGATCCTCAACAAAAATGTCGAAAACATCTCGCGCTGCGCGCGAGGCAGTCCATGGCACCCATTCTTTCGCTCTACACCGCGACTCTTGCAGAGCGGAGCTTCGAGTGACACCGTCTGCCAAGCGGACATTCTCTTGATCAATTCAAGCAGGCTACGCCGACAGGAAGCGCAAAGCCGCAAGGGCATGCACCTTGGCGACCTGGAGCAGTTCGTCGAGTTCGACATACTCGTCGGGACCGCCCATGTTGTAAGGGGTCGGACCGAATACCACCGACGGCACGCCGAACATGCGATAGACCCGTGCGTCTGAAGCGCCGACGCGCATGTTGGTCGCCGGCTTACGATTCAGAATCTGCTCGGCCGCATTTGCAACGGCTTGAACAATCTCGTGGGACGGAGACGTGAAGTTCGGCTCGTAGCGCTGGATGATTCGCAGCTTGACGCCGTTGAGCTTCGCCATCTCCGCGGTCAGATGCGCTTCGACATCGGCGATCCGCAACCCGACGGGCAATCGGATATCCGCCTTTGCGATCGCACGGGTTGGCACCAGATTCGGCGACACGCCCCCCTCGATGACGCCGATATTGACCGTCAACCGGCGCAGAGTTTCGGCCTCGCCTGCCCCGGACAGCGGCTCCGAAATCAGCTTCGCGGCCTCGATCGCAGCAACCAGTTCCGGCGGCTCGTCAGGTATCCAGGTTTCCAACTGCTTGAGAACGTCAAGCGCGTGGCGCAATCGATCGATCGCATTTACGCCCTTATGCACGTGCGCGCCGTGTGCCGGAGAGCCTTCGGCCTCTACCTCCACCCAAAGCAGTCCCTTTTCGCCGAAACGTACGACCATCGGCGAGCCGACATCACCCGAAATCATCGCGTCGCCACCCGCTTCAGGAAAATGTTCGAGCAGATGATAGGAGCCCAGCTTCCCCATCGTCTCCTCGTCTCCCGCGAGCGTAACGACGATCTCTCCCCGCCAGGCGTCGCGATGCGCGGCGAGTATCTGCGTCGCAAGCAAGGATGCGGCGATGCCACCCTTCATGTCGGACACGCCGCGTCCGAACAGCTTGCTATCCTTCACGACGCCGTCAAGCGGCGAGACCGTCCAGCCCAGATTCTCCCCGATGGGAAACGTATCGAGATGCCCGTTGAAAACCAGCCGCCGACCGGGCCTGCCGGAAGGCAAGCGTCCGATCAGATTGACGATGCCGGGTGCCGTCTCAATCCGCTGAATGGTCACGCCGGGAATGGTTCGCAGCAATGCTTCCGCGGCCTCCGCCGCTTCAGTCACATCACCCGGTGGATTGGGCGACGGCGCCTGTATGAGACTGCGCGACATCTCGATGAGTTGGTCGCGAGCAGCCGATATCGCATCGACAATGCGCGACTCAACTAGGATCTTCGGTTCGTCAGCGATTGGCAAGGCGGCGCTCCCAGAGGCGGATAGCCATCGCCAGCGGCCAGCAGATCGCGAAATAGACGATGGCAATGAACGTAAAGATCTCAAGTGGGCGGAATGCCGTAGCTGATAACTCCATGCCGCGGCGCGTGATCTCGCTCACGGAAATGACGGACGCGAGCGACGAATATTTGATCAACTGCACGAAATTCGCGGCCAGCGGCGGCAACGTCATCCGTATCGCCTGCGGCAGGACGATGCGTATGAACGACTGCGCCGGCGACAGCCCCAGAACCTGCGCGGCTTCGCGATGTCCATTGGGAACAGCCTGGATTCCGGCGCGATAGGCTTCGGATATGAACGCCGATGAATAGACCGAGAGGCCGATGATCGCGGCTGTCATGGCTTCGATCTGAAAGTTGAAGACGATTGGAAGCACATAATAGACCCAGAGCAACTGCACCAGGATCGGCGTGTTGCGGATGATCTCCCCAAAGCCCAGACCGATGAAACGCAGGACGCGGTATTTCGACAGGTCCAGACCGGCGATCAACAGACCGCCGATCATGGAGAGCACCAGCGTGACGGCCGAGAGCAGAAGCGTGAGTTCCATGCCTGACATCAGGAAGGCGATATTTGCCGGGATCACATCCCAACGGAACTGGTAGACCATTTCGGTGCTGCCTGGGTTTAGGGAGCGATGCTGCGGTCGAGCTTATGCTTTTTCGCGATGGTCGCGAGACGACCATCGAGCTTGATGGTGTCGATGAAGAGGTTGACGTAGTTCAGCCAAATCTGGTCGCCCGGCGAGATGGCATAGGCGACCAACGTCGGCGCGAGCTTCTCCGGTGGTTCGATGCTGATGGCCCAGTCGAATTCTTCCTTGGCGCGCAGCACCGTCGGGTAATCGACAAGGATGGCATCGACCCGACCAGCCGTCAGCTCCGCTTCACGGGTCGTCGGCGGCTGCACCGAAACGATGGCCGCGTTCTTGAAATAGCCTTTCGCGACGGCTTCGATATAGCTCCCGAGCAAGGTGGCAACCTTGACGCCTGGCTGATCGAGATCCGCCCATGCCTTGACCTTTCCACCATTCTTGGCGACGGCATAGACGCTGGCCAGCATGTAAGGCTTGGAGAATTCGACCGCCTGGGCGCGCTTCATCGTGGCGCCGAGAGCGAACATGCCGATTTCGCATTTCGAGGCCTGTAGATCGGCGACAAACGTGCCGAAGCTCGATTCCACGAATTGGAGCTCAGCACCAAGGTCACCCGCCAACTCCTTGGCAAGATCGACGTCGAGGCCCGTCAATTCATTGGTCTGCGGATTACGGAACGAGATCGCGTAGTAGAGCGGATACATACAGACGCGCAGCTTCTTGTTTTTCGTGACTTCGAAGAGCCGCGACTGCGTTTGCTGAGCGCCTGCAGGAACGGTCGCCGTCCCGATCGCAAGGGTCACGAATGCGGCAGCTAGAGCGTTGGTTGGGCCGGATTTGAGCATGGCGAAGTTCCCTGTTCACATGTCGATGATGTCGAGAAACTTGCGGGCGCGATCAGTCGATGGCGCAGCGAAGAATTCCTTCGGTGCTCGATCTTCCACAACGGCGCCGCGGTCCATGAAGATCAGACGCGTACCGATATCTCGCGCGAACCCCATCTCGTGAGTGACGACGAGCATTGTCATCCCCTCTTCGGCGAGCGACCGCATCACGGCGAGTACCTCGCCACGCAATTCGGGATCGAGCGCGGACGTGGGCTCGTCGAACAAGAGGATTTCGGGCGTCATGGCCAAAGCACGGGCGATCGCCACACGCTGTTGCTGTCCGCCTGACAACCTCGCCGGATAGGAATCGCGCTTGTCGAGCAACCCGACCTTGCCCAGCAGGGCCTCGGCATCCCCAATTGCTTTGGCGCGGGCAACGCCTTTGACGAGCATCGGCGCTTCGATGATGTTGCCGAGAACCGTCTTGTGCGGCCATAGATTGAAATGTTGAAACACCATGCCGATGTCCGCGCGAGCCGATCGCGCGTTGCGACGGGTCTCGGACGTCATCGCGGCGCTTGATACGGTGCATCCATGGAATCTGATTTCCCCGTCCGATGGAGCTTCCAGCATCGCAAGACATCGCAACAGGGTTGTCTTGCCGGAGCCGCTGGGGCCGATCACCGAGACGACTTCCCTAGGCGCCAGCGACAGGCTGATACCGCTCAGCACCTCGGCCGCACCAAAGCGCTTCCTCAGATCCCGGGCTTCCAGCAAGGCTGACACGGCGGCTCCCTTGATGGTCGAGCAAAAAGCGGTCGCTATGGATTTGCTTCAGTGGCACCATAGCGATACGCCTATGGTCAAAATGATCGTTGAAACCTTCCAAAATGGCAATAACCAAAATTTATGCAAATGGATATCAAGCTTCTTGAGACCTTCAAGGCGGTGGTGGACACCCGGTCGGTAACCCAGGCGGCAGCGATGCTCGGGGTGACCCAACCGGCCGTCAGCGCCCAACTCGGACGACTGGAAGACGCTATCGGCTTTCGCCTGTTTGACCGCAGCGGCGGACGGCTCAAACCGACCAATGAAGGCCTGTCGTTTTATGAGGATGTGGCAAAGGCGCTCGGAAACTTCGAACACCTCGAACAAGCCGCTGAAAACATTCGCAAAGGCAGCTTGGGCCGACTGACGATCGCATCTCATCCGAGCGCGGGAATTTCGCTGCTGCCCCCGCTTGTCGCGCGCTTCGTGAAGGAGCACCAAGACGTCTCGGTCAAACTCATAACGAGAAATTCTGACATTGTTCGAAGCCTGTTTCCGTCGCAGCTCTACGACATCGGCTTGGCCGAGCTTCCGATCGACTATCAGGGCATCAAGGCAGTCAAATATCGCGCCCCATGCGTGGTGGCGCTGCCCAAGGGGCACGCACTGGAAGCCCATGAAGTGGTCACGCCGAAGCTCCTGTCGGGGCTGCCGTTCTTTGCCGTCAGCCGAGACCGACCAACTCACCACGCTATCGCTCGCGCGTTTTCAGAGGCTGGCGCCGACTTCAATCTCGTCGGGGAGGCCGAACTTTTCGCATCGATTTGCGCCGTGGTCGCTGCCGGAGGCGCTGTATCCGTGATTGATCCATGGACGGCCGAGTCATTTGGTCAGAGCATAACCGTGCGCCCGTTCGCGCCGACCATTCAATATGAAGTCGGGGTCTTCCACTCCGCCGAACGCCGGCCATCGCTGATCGCGACCAGATTTCTCGATTTGATCGACAGCCGTCTAAAGGAGCTCGGATCTTCGCCGCAGCGCGTTCGGAGCAATTGAACCGCCACACACTTCCGCTTTGCGCCAGAACCGCAGTGCCTGGTCAAGTGGCCCCAACGACCGACATCTTCGGCTTGATCAGCAAACGCCCCGCTCTAGCCCCGCGCATTGCTCCAGTCGGGGCCTACGGGCCTCGACACACGCTGGGGTGTGCGCAAATCAAGCAGGCTTGATGTGCACTATCGCTCTCACGGCCAAGCAGGAGCGGATACCGCTATTGCGCTTTGGGCCCAAAAGCAGACTTACTTCGTCCGTTCAACCCAACCGGTAGCGATCGCGCTCGCCCAGGTCAGCATACCTTTGCTGCGGGCCAATGCAGCCATGGCCGCATTGTCGTAGGGAACGTAGCGGATAGTTGCGGACCAGCCTCCGCGTGTATGCTCCAGAATTGCGTAGCACGCATGTGGCGTGCCGACCTCGACCACGTAAGGAACAGGCGCTTTCCCGTCGTAACCGGCAGCCCGACACTGCCGGGATTCACGATCATTCGCCCATCCCTCAAATGGACCACTCTCGGAACATGAGTGTGTCCACAGAGGATGACCCCGGCGTTGATGCCTTCGGCCCCGGCCTCGATCACCCCGATCGGGCTCGCTCGGACGTCGCCTTCCGTCGTCACATAATCGAGCCAAAAAGCAGCATCATCCATCGGAGATCCATGGCAAAGGAAGACCTCTTCTCGATACATGAGCGTGGGCGGCATGCTGGCCATCCAGTCGAAGTGCTTACGCTCGAGCTGGCGAAAATCGCTCCGATTGGAGCTGCCCGCCTGCCAGAGTTCGATGAGAATTCGATCCTGGTCGCCCCGCACAGATGGAAAGCCGCGTTCAATCAGCAGATCGGCAGTTCGGGCCGCCTCGAGCGGGCCGCTCACGTGATCACCGAGGTTCACGACCTTGCCAATACCGAGGGCGGCTATATCCGCCAGCACGGCCTCAAGTGCCGGACGATTCCCGTGAATATCCGCGATTGCAGCAAACTTCATTCAGCTCTCCCCGTTTGGGATGCGCGTCAGAAGCGGCAACGGTTGATCAAGCACGGGATTTCGGCTTGCGTTTCAACAGCCGCGGCATGATGAGCACGGCCCTTCTACCTTCGCGCCTTGCACCAGTCGGGACCCACCGGCCCTGACACGCCCTCGAAGGCGCCATCGACGAGCTCGAACACCAGGATGCGGCTGGCGTCGACCGGGCCGGGCATGGTGACACGGCCCTTCGGCACCAGTTTGAATCCGACGCGGCTGTAATAGGGCTCGTCGCCGACCAGCAGCACCAACCGATGGCCTCTTTCGCCGGCGTCCTTCAGCGCGCGCTCCATCAACAGACGACCGACGCCGCGGCCGCGGAACGGCGGCTCGACGGTGAGCGGCCCCAGCAGCAGGGCCGGCGTCTCGCCGACCAGCACCGGTAATTGCCTGACAGAGCCGACCAGCAGCGTGCCGATGCGCGCGGTGTAGGACAGATCGAGCAGATGGTCGACGTGCTCGCGGATGCGGTAGGCGCTGAGCACGAAGCGGCCGGGGCCGAAGGTGCGCTCATGCAGCCGCTCGATGGCCTGGGCGTCGCCGGCGGCTTCGGGAAGGATGGTGAGTGAGAGATCGGTCATGGCATCACGGCGTTTTCGAGCGAAGTGGACCCGGTTCGCGTTCAGAAAACGCGTCAATACGGCAGGCGGGATAGCATCTGGGCGCGCCAAGGTCCATCGAAGCTGCGCTGACCCTCAGTTCCTTTTCAGCGCCGGCTGGGACAAATAGGCCAGTATCTTCATTTCCCGCCGTCCCCGCGTCACGGTGTCGAGCACGAGCCCGGACGACACCGACAACAGCGCCATGATCATCAGGCCCATCGACAGGACGGCGGTCGGCAGCCGCGGCACGAGACCGGTCTCGATGAAGGTAATCGCGACCGGGATCGAGAGCAGGATCGACATCACGGCAAGCAGGATTCCGATCGCGCTGAAAAAGCGCAGCGGCTTTTCCGCGCGATAAAGCCTCAGCATGGTGCCGAGGATACGAAAGCCGTCGCGCCAGGTGTTGAGCTTCGAGAACGAGCCTTCGGGCCGCGCGTAATAGGGCGTCTCGACCTCGGCGACCGGAAGCGACAATTCCAGCGCGTGGACCGCGAGCTCGGTTTCGATTTCGAAGCCGTCCGACAGCACCGGCAAGGATTTGACGAAACGGCGGGAGAACACGCGGTAGCCGGAGAGGATGTCCTGGAAGTCGCGGCCGAAAGTCCAGGCCAGGAAGCCGGTCAGCATGCGGTTGCCGGTCCGGTGACCGAGACGGTAGGCGGCCTGCGACTGGTCGATGCGAAGCCCGACCACCATGTCGAGATGCTCGTCGAGCAGCTTGTCGATCATGCGCGGGGCGCTCGGCGCGTCGTAGGTCGCATCGCCGTCGACCAGGACGTAGACGTCGGCATCGACGTCCGCGAACATGCGGCGCACGACGTGGCCCTTGCCCTGCCGGCGCTCGCCGCGCACGATGGCACCGGCTTCGCGCGCAACAGTCGCCGTGCGGTCGCGCGAATTGTTGTCGTAGACGTAGATCTCCGCCGACGGCAGTGCCGTGCGGAAGTCGGTGACGACGCTCGCGACCGCCGCTTCTTCGTTGTAGCAGGGCACCAGCACGGCGATCCGAAGGGGGGCGGGCGTCATCGCAGCAGCGCCTCCAGGCTTGCCGGCCCGCGTCGGAGCACTGCTGCCTCACCCGCTTCTTCCGGCTGCATCAGCCAGGCGAACGATACGCTCCACAGCGACAGCATCGCAATCGGCACGACGTAATAGGGCGTGAAGATCGGATGGCTCAGGAAGAAGACGAGATTGGCGAGGAGGTTGCCGGCGACAACGAGTGCGACCTGCCGCATGCGCCCCTCACCCGCCCGCAGCAGCCACGCCGTCGAACCGATTGCCAGCACGATCAGCACGAACTGCATATCGCGCAGATATTGGCCGAGCACGGCAAGATCGAAGGCCGGCGCGACCACGTCGACGCTGCCGTAAGTCGTCGCGAGCGGGCTGCCGGCGTTGACGGCCTGGGCGATCAGTGTCGGGGTCATGCCGATGAGCACGCCGGCGCCGAAGCCGAGGCCCTGCAAGAACGTAGCGAGCGTACGCGACCGCAGGAATGCAACGGCCAGGAACAGACAATAGCCGGCCACGAGCAGCGCGTTCGGCAATCTGAAATTGACGGACGCGCCGAGCAAAACACCGATCAGCGCGATCAGCAAGACGCTGCGCTTGTCCCTGGTCAGCCATAGCGCGGTCAGAAATCCCGCAAGTGCGCAGACTGCCATGGTCGGCGCGACCGAATAGCTCGCCTTCGCCGGATTGATCATGAGATAGACAGCAAGCGCACCGAATACGCCCGCTCCGGCGATCGAAGGCAGCGTCCGGGCCATGAAGATGCCAAGCAATGCGAGGCCGCAGACGATCAGGCTCGCGGCAATGTAGAGCGGCACCACCTGCTGGCCCTGCGGGAACAACGCCAGCAGCAATCCGGTGCCCGGCGGATATTGCATCACGACCTTGCCGCCCGGCATCGGATTGTGGCACGGCCAGCGGATCGGATCCTTCCACTCGGCGAACGCGATCTCCTTCATCTTGCCTTCGAAATAATGATCGTAATCCAACGCGGCATTCGTGTTGAGCCCACCGATGCCAAGGCGCTGGAACAGATGCGCCTGCCGGAGATAGCAGATGTCGTCATAGACCCCGCGCGCCTCGCTCCAGCGCGACATCGTGGCGATGTTGCTGGCGAGGATCGCGAGGCAGATCAGGCCGAAGGCGAGCTTGGCAATCTTCATCCGGTTTCCGTGGCACCCGTTCGGGCGGTTACTAAAGCGCGATGAGATGAGGATGAATCTCATCGCGCTTCAGGTTGCTGTTTGAGCATGATCTCCGCGCAAACGCGTTCCGCGTTTGTCGCGAGGGAAAACCGCTTCGCACTTTTCCGGATCATGCCTAGCACAGGCCGTCCTCACCGCCACGTGGCAATCGGCGGCGTGGCATCGAGCACTTCGGCGAGCCGCAGCCGCGTGCCGGGTGTGGTCCCCTCGGGCAGCGCGTCAACCGCGAAGAATCCGCATGCGATGATTTCGCGGTTGGGGTGCGGCAGGCGATCCTGCCGGAAATGCCTCACCACGTAGACTGCAACATGGTCGCGGCGGGAGACGTGGCTGTTGAGGAAGATGCCGTGCAGCACGGCTTCCCCAGTGAGATCGATATCGCCCTCCTCCTTGAGCTCGCGCCGCATCGCCTGTTCCATGGTCTCGCCGAGGTCGACGCCGCCGCCCGGCAGATACCAGCCGGTGATATAGCTGTGCTTGACCAGGAACACCCTGTTGTCGGCATCCAGCACCACGGCGCGGACGCCGAGGGTCATGCCCCGGACGAGCAGGAAATAGGCGTGGAAGATTCGCCGCAGCAGCGGCTCGAATTTCCGCCGTATGCGGTCCAGACGCTTCGACATCACCCTGCCTTGACGCCTCCTTCCAGGCTTCCCTTGCGCGTTGCCAGCGACCTTGCCATTACAGCGGTCGAATAGCGAGGCAATCGCGCGCCATGGCCCCCTTCACGCTCGCCCATCTGTCCGACCCGCATTTGCCGCCATTGCCGCGGCCGCGGCTGTTGGAGCTCGCGGGCAAGCGCGCGCTCGGCTACATCAACTGGACGCGCAACCGTCACAAGTACCAGCGCCGCGACGTGCTCGACGTGCTGGTCGCTGACATAAAGGCGCAAGCGCCCGACCACATCGCCGTGACCGGCGATCTCGTCAATCTGGCGCTGGAGGCCGAGTTCGCGCCGGCGCTGGCCTGGCTCGAAGGCGTCGGTCCACCCGACCGCGTCACCGCCATCCCCGGCAATCACGACGCCTATGTCAGCGCGACGTCGCACCGCTTCGGCGAGACGTTCCTGCATTACATCGCCGGCGACGCGCCGGGTGCCGCGGCTTTCCCCGCTGTTCGCCGACGCGGCCCCTTGGCGTTGATCAGCCTGTCCACCGCCGTGCCGACCCTGCCGTTGATGGCGACGGGCACGCTCGGGCGCGAACAGCTTGCTGCCTTCGAACAGGTGCTCGCGCAGTTCGCGGCCGAGGACGTCTTTCGCGTGCTGCTGGTGCATCACCCCCTGAAGTCCGACGCGCGCCAGAAGCGGATGACGGATTCGGCCGATCTGCTGGCACTGATCAAGCGCCACGGCGTCGAGCTGATCCTGCACGGGCACGACCACGTTCATTCCACGATGTGGTTCGAAGGCCCCAACGGCAACATTCCCGCGATCGGCGTCCCGTCGGCCTCCGCGATCGCGCACGGACGCTATCCGGAGGCGGCGTATAATCTGTTCGCGATCGAGAAGGACAATGCCGGCTGGCGCTGCGAGCAGATCGTGCGGAGCCTGGATCATGGATTGCATATCCGGCAGATCAAGCGGACGCGGCTGATTTGATGCCACGCTGTTATTCCGGGGCGGCTCAAAGAGCCGAACCCGGAATCTCGAGATTCCGGGTTCGTGCTCCGCACGTCCCGGAATGACGGTGCGTATAATCACCAGCTCCGCAGGACCGCGAGCACGGCGACGCCAAACAAGGCGGCGGCGCCGAGGATGAAGCCGAGCACGAACGGCCAGACGCGCGAACGGCGCGGCGGCTGCGCTATCGCAGGTTTCGGCTCGGGCAGGACCACCATCGCGTGCTCGCGCTCGATCATGCGGCGCGCGACAAAGTCGGTGACGGCCTCGACGATCACGGAGGTGTCGTGCGATTCGGCAAGCACGATGCGGCCGAAACGCGTGTCCTGGACGAATCGGTACATCCGTTTGTCGCGACCCATCACGATGTGGGCGACGACGTCGATCCACAGCCGTGGCGTATCGCCCTGGCTGATGCCGCGGTCGAACAGGTCGATCTGGTCGGGCACCTGAGCGAACAGAGGATCGAGCGCGTCGTTCAGTATTTCCAGCCGCGCCACCTCGGCATCGCGCAGGTCGACAACCACGCCGGTGCGGTCGGCGGCCTCGATCCGCGCGCGCAGCAGCGCGTCGCGCAGCCGCACCGGGCGCGGCTGGCTGGGATGGGTCCCGCTGGTCTCGGGCTCTGACATTGTCGGCCTCGTCCTCACTCACCTCCATTAACCTATCAGCAACCACAACGTCCGCAAAGGGCCCATAATTCCAGATACTTACGGCGCCCACAGGCGGTTTACCTGTGCCAAAAACAGACGATCCCACCCGGCTTGCGCCGGATGGGACCATCCGTCCTTGGACGTTTCTTGATAAGTGAGGCAGCCGTCAGGCCGAGACCCGCGACGGCTCTTCCACGATCGAAAAGCGGACGCCGGCCTTGTGGCGGTTCTCTTCCGAGACCGAGCGCCAGGCATCCTCGGCTTCCTTGCGGGTCTTGAACGGACCCTGCACCTGGGCCGAGCCTTCCACGAGCTTGTGGAAGTTCATCGAGCCGAACTCGCCGCCGATCACCCAGAAATTGCTGCCTTTGGTCATTATCAGTCTCCTGTGGCCCGGTTAGCCGAACTGGTTCATCGTATTGTCGGCGCCGCCCGCCTTCAGGGCAGCCTCGCCGGCGAAATATTCCTTGTGCTCGTCGCCGATATCGGAGCCCGCCATGTTCTGATGCTTGGCGCAGGCGATGCCCTGGCGGATCTCCTGGCGCTGAACATTCTTCACATAGCCCAGCATGCCCTGCTCGCCGAAATACTCCCTGGCGAGATTATCAGTCGACAGAGCTGCCGTGTGATAGGTCGGCAACGTGATCAGATGGTGGAAGATGCCAGCACGCTTGGCTGAATCGGCCTGGAAGGTGCGGATGCGCTCGTCGGCTTCAATGGCCAGCGGCGTATCGTCGTATTCCGGCTTCATCAGGTCGGCCCGATTGTACCTGCTGACATCCTCGCCGGCTTCCTTCATCGCGTCGTAGACCTGCCAACGGAAGTTGAGCGTCCAGTTGAACGAGGGCGAGTTGTTGTAGGCCAGCTTCGCGTTCGGAACGACCTCGCGAATGCGGTCGACCATCTTGGCGATTTGCTCGATATGCGGCTTCTCGGTCTCGATCCACAACAGGTCGGCACCGTTCTGCAGCGAGGTGATGCTGTCGAGCACGCAGCGATCTTCGCCGGTGCCGGGACGGAACTGGTAGAGATTGCTGGCAAGCCGCTTCGGACGCATCATCTTGCCGTTGCGGTTGATGATGACATCGCCATTCCTGGCGTTGGCGGCCGTCACTTCCTCGCAATCCAGGAAGCTGTTGTAGAGATCGCCGAGGTCGCCGGGCTTGTGGCTGACAGCGATCTGCTGCGTGAGACCGGCACCCAGCGAGTCGGTGCGGGTCACGATGATGCCGTCTTCGACGCCCAGTTCGAGGAAGGCATGGCGGCAGGCCCGGATCTTCGCCAGGAACACCTCGTGCGGCACAGTCACCTTGCCGTCCTGGTGGCCGCACTGCTTTTCGTCGGAAACCTGATTTTCGATCTGCAGGGCGCACGCACCTGCCTCGATCATCTTCTTGGCGAGCAGGTAGGTCGCCTCGGCATTGCCGAAGCCGGCATCGATGTCGGCGATGACGGGCACGACATGGGTCTGGAAGTTGTCGATCTTTTCGATCAACGCCTTTTCCTTGGCCTGGTCGCCCGCCTTGCGAGCGGCGTCGAGGGCGCGGAAGACGTCGTTGAGCTCACGGGAGTCCGCCTGACGGAGGAAGGTGTAGAGCTCTTCGATCAGCGCCGGCACCGAGGTCTTCTCGTGCATCGACTGATCGGGAAGCGGTCCGAACTCGGAGCGAAGGGCTGCGATCATCCAGCCGGAGAGATAGAGGTAGCGGCGATCGGTCGAGCCGAAATGCTTCTTGACCGAAATCAGCTTCTGCTGCGCGATGAAGCCATGCCAGCAACCGAGCGACTGGGTGTACTTGGTCGGATCGGCGTCATAGGCGGCCATGTCGGCGCGCATCAGCGCCGCGGTGTACCGGGCGACGTCCAGGCCGGTCTTGAAGCGGTTCTGCAGACGCATGCGCGCCACGGCTTCGGCGGTGACGCCGTTCCAGGTCGGCTGGGTCTTGAGGAGCGCTTCGGCCGCCTCAACCCCGCTCTGATACGACCCCGATCCCTGAATGGCTGGGTCGCTGATCCCGCGCGGTTGGAAGTTCATGTCCGTGATCCCTTCAGTACGAGCTGCTTTTCTTCGACAATCTTGACAGTGCATTGCAAAATGCGTGGTGAGAGCTAAACGCGAGAAAGCGAAGTTCGTACAGAGGGCTTGTATTCGAATGGTGATGTCATGTAACATCAGTACATGTAATAGATGTTATTTTGTAAATTTTGTAAATTTATAGGGCAGGGAGACTGCCCTTAACGGTTCCGGAGACGTGAAAATGCCCGCCGATTCCGCTGTTTTCTCCCTCTCCCCGTTCTTACGGGGAGAGGGTCGGGGTGAGGGGCTCTCTCCGCGCGCGGGGAGAGGCAAAGGGGAGAGCCGCTGATGCCCGCCGAATCCGGGAAAAAACTGTTTGTCGGGCCGCGCTTCCGGCGGATCCGGCAGCAATTGGGGCTGTCGCAGACCCAGATCGCCGAAGGGCTTGGGATCTCGCCGAGCTACGTCAACCTGATCGAGCGCAACCAGCGCCCGGTGACGGCCCAGATCCTGCTGCGACTCGCCGAGACCTATGACCTCGATCTGCGCGACCTCGCGACCGCCGACGAGGACCGCTTCTTCGCCGAGCTGAATGAGATCTTTTCCGATCCCCTGTTCCGCCAGATCGACGTGCCGAAGCAGGAGCTGCGCGACCTCGCCGAGCTCTGCCCCGGCGTCACCCACGCGCTGCAACGGCTCTACGCCGCCTATGCCGAGGCGCGCCAGGGCGAGACGCTGGCGGCGGCGCAGATGGCCGACCGCGACGTCGGCACGCGCTATGAGGCCAATCCGGTCGAACGCGTGCGCGAGTTGATCGAGGCCAACCGCAACTATTTTCCGGAGCTCGAGCAGGCCGCCGAAACCTTGCGCGACGAATTGAACGTGCCGGCCGAAGGGCTCTATGCCGCGCTCGCGGCGCGATTGCGCGAAAAGCATTCGATCCAGACCCGCATCATGCCGGTCGACGTGATGCGGGAGACCTTGCGGCGCTTCGATCGCCACCGTCGCCAGCTGCTGATCTCCGAGCTGGTCGATCCGCCCGGCCGCGCGTTCCAGCTCGCCTTCCAGCTCGGGCTTGGCGAATGCGCACAGCATCTGGAGACCATCATCGGCCGCGCCGGTCCGCTCGACGACACACCGCGGCGCCTGTTCCGCATCACGCTCGGCAACTACTTTGCCGCCGCGGTGATGATGCCCTACCCGGCGTTCCTGGCCGCTGCCGAAGCGCTGAACTACGACATCCACCTGCTGGCGCAGCGCTTCAATTCCGGCTTCGAGCAGGTCTGCCATCGGCTCACCACCTTGCAGCGGCCGAACGCGCGCGGCATTCCGTTCTTCCTGCTGCGCGTCGACAATGCCGGCAACGTGTCGAAGCGCTTTTCGTCCGGCACCTTCCCGTTCTCCAAGTTCGGCGGCACTTGCCCGTTATGGAACGTGCATTCGACCTTCGACACGCCGGATCGCCTGCTGAAGCAGGTGATCGAGCTGCCCGACGGCACGCGCTATTTCTCGATCGCGCAGATGGTGCGCCGGCCGGTGGCACCGCACCCGCTGCCGCAGCCGCGCTTCGCCATCGGCCTCGGATGCGAGATGCGTCACGCCGCGCGCCTCGTCTACGCCTCCGGCATGGACCTGGAGAAGACCGAGGGCACGCCGATCGGCGTCAACTGCCGCCTCTGCGAACGCGAAAACTGCGCCCAGCGCGCCGAGCCGCCGATCACCCGCACGCTGATCCTGGACGAGACGACAAGGCGGGTGAGCTCGTTCGCGTTCTCGAATGCACGGGAGTTGTGAGAACGGCTGCAGGCGTGCGGACGGGTGCGCCCCACTCTCAGCCGTCATCCCCCGCGAAGGCGGGGTATCCAGTACGCCGCAGCGTCTCGGCTCCATCACGGCCGTCTCGGAGTACTGGATCGCCCGGTCAAGCCGGGCGATGACAGCTGAATGTGTGGCGACCGACCGCTACGCCAGCGTATGCACGATCACCGGGCCCGCGGCGGCGCTCGCGTGTCCGGCGAGCAGCGGGCCCAGATCCTTCTCGATCCAGGCGATCGCGCGCCGGTTCGCCTCCTCCGCCTGCTCGAACTTGTCGAAGATGGAGATCGCGGTCACCGTGTCGTCGCCGGCATAGACCACGTAATAGGCCCTGAAGCCGTCGACGTCGCTGATGATTGGAACGGCGCCGTCTTTGATGCGGCGCGCCAGCTCTTCCGCGCTCCCGCTTTTTGCCTTGGCCTGACGGATGGCGGCATACATGGCATCCTCCTCCGGCTGCTGATGTGGGGCATCGTGCCCGTCCCTGATGTTACGCCGGAGCGCAGGGCCGATCCACGCCTTCCTTGGTTAACCCGCGCCTAATCCGCGCCCTGCGGTCTGCAGCGAACAATTAAGCACGCCTCAACATCGGCGCCTTAGTCTCGCCCCACTCACTTTTCGCAAACAACGGCGGCCTATTCTGCCGGGCGAAGTGACATCAGGGGGTTCATCATGCGCGTTGCGCTGCTGCTGACCGCGACGATTATCGGCGCGCTCTGCGCCAATCCATCCAATGCCGGGCCGCTCGAAGCCGACGCAACGGCGCCGCCGTTGCCGCCGGGGTTCCAGAGCTACCGCGGCTACATGTTCGACCTGTCGGAGAACAGCGACCGCAAGGATGTCGACAAGCTCACCGACAATCTGAAGCGCCAGATCGACGTGGTCGAAGCGGCCGGCCTCTCGCCGCGCGTGCTGCGCTTCTTCCATACCGTCCCGATCGTCGCCAGCGAACTGGCCTGCCTCGACGAAGGCGCCGCAACCGCGTGTTACGGCCGGGTTGCCCCGAACGTGGAGCGCCGCGTCCCGCGGATGCTGACGGTGTGGGACCATAACAAGCAGCAATGGACCAATCCGAATGCCGTCGATCTCGCGGTCGATTCGGGGCTTGGCGTCATCATGCTGCGGCCGGACATGATGCGTTACGAGAAGGAGGCTGTGCTGCTGCACGAGCTGTTGCACGCCTATCACGCCCGGCTGCTGCCCGATGGCTACGACAACAAGGGCGTCAGGGCCTACTACGCCTATGCCAAATCCAAGGACCTCCTGCCCAAGGAGGCCTATGCGCTGAAGAATCACATGGAGTTCTTTGCCGTCACCGCCAGCATCTTCCTGGCCGGAAAGAGCGAATTCCACGACCCCAAGTCCCGCGAAACGCTCAAGGAGAAGATGCCGGACTACTACAAATATCTGGTCGGCGTCTTCGGCTTCGACCCCGACCCGCAGGCTGCTTCGAGCGGACCGGTCGCCTCGTTGAAGTAAAACAAAGAGCGCTCCTGCGCCAAAGCATGTCCAGGGCCGCGCAACCAGCGCGGCCCTTTTGATGTTGTAAACCGGAAGATGCGGATGGCGCCCGGCCGGGAATTGCCAAGGTGGGGCCTGATCTGCATAGTCCCGCGCATCGATTTGGTGACTGTTTCGAAGAGGATGGAAGAACATGGCGGACGCCGACCTGGATGTCGTGATCCGGCAACTGGCCAGACAAGCGCATACGAGCCTGATGACCCGCGCCAAGGAGCGGCGGGATCGCTTCAACGCGCTGGCGGCCAAGGCCAAGGGCAAGGACACGAGCGCCCGCTTCAAGACGATGGCCAAGGCCACCATCGAACAGGCTACCGCGGCCGCCAAGCGCCTCCAGATGTCCGCCGACAACGTCGCCGACAGCTATGCCCGCTCGATGCGAATCGCGGCGAGCACGCCCGTCGTAGCGAAGCCGGCGAAGGAGAAGCCGGTGAAGAAGGCTGCGAAGGCCAAGCCGGCGAAAGCAAAGAAGGCGAAGTAGTCGCGGCGCTTTCTTCCTTCTCCCCTTGAAGGAGAAGGTGGCGCGAAGCGCCGGATGAGGGGTTATTTCCGCAAGCTCTACTGCACGAGCTTCACACGCGGAGAGATACCCCTCACCCGTCTCGCCGCTACGCGGCGAGCCACCCTCTCCCACAAGGGGAGAGGGTAAGATCTTCACCGCCGCGGCGCGGAGACCGGGGTCGGCTCGGCGCTCGTGAGCTCGGCGAGCTTCGCGCGGGCCGCGTCACGGGTGCGGCCGTCCTTGCCGGCCGGCAGCGCTAGAGCTGCTTCGAAATCGGCGCGCGCGTCATCGGCCTGGCCGCGGGCGAGGAACGCGAGGCCGCGGTCGAGACGGGCCTGCGCATCCGATGGGCCGAGACGGATCGCCGTGTTGTAGCTCAGGATGGCGCGGTCGAGATCGCCCTTGGCGGCGAGCGCAAGACCGCGCTGGTGGTAGGGCGCGGCAAGCTTGGGATCATGCGCGATCGCTTCGTCATAGTCCTCGATGGCGAGCTCCAGTTCGCCATGCTCCCGGCGCGCGAGAGCGCGGTCGCGATAGAGCGAGGCGCGGTTGGGATTGAGGTGGATGGCCTCGTCGAAATCGGCGATCGCCCGCCGCCAGTCGCCATGACGCAGCGCGATCCGTCCGCGCCCCTCATAGGCGAAAGCGATCAGCGAACCGCGCAACGGCGAGAAGCCGATCACGGCCGAGCAGATGTCGGGGTCGTCCTCGTCGCCGCAATTGACGACCATGTGCGTGGACAGGCCGATGAGCACGCCCAGGACGATCAGCAATGGCACGGCAGCTTTGGTCATCTTCGACGGCGGCCGGCGACGGACCGGCCACGCATCCCCTTTCGAAGGAATGGTTTCGCAGGGGTGTTAACACCGGCGGCGACCAACCTGTGTGCACCAGGTCACAAAGCGTTCAAATTCCGGCAGGTTCTGCATCAACCCCAAGGACCACGTGAAGAAGGCCCGCGCCAGGACGAGCGGCCCCACGGGCTTTGCGGCGGATAGTTTTCATTGGCGCCGACTGATGGCGCGGCATGCGCGCCGAGTTCGGCCGCGAGTTGCTGAAGCGCCGCGATGCGGTTCTGCGTCGAGGGATGGGTGGCGAAGAGATTGTCCACGCCATGGCCAGACAGCGGGTTGATGATGAACATGTGCGCGGTCGCAGGATTTCGCTCGGCCTCGACATTCGGCACCTGATGCGCGGCCCTCTCGATCTTGACCAGCGCCGATGCCAGCCACATCGGCTGGCCGGCGATGCGCGCGCCGAAATTGTCGGCGGCGTATTCGCGGGTCCGACTGATCGCCATCTGCACCAGCAAGGCGCCAAGCGGTGCCAGGATCATCATCAGGATCGACCCGACGATGCCGGGGCCGCTGTTGTTGTCGCGGTTGCCCCCGAAGAACATGCCGAACTGGGCGAGCATGGAGATCGCGCCGGCGATGGTCGCGGTGATCGTCATCAGGAGCGTGTCGTGATGCTTGATATGCGCAAGCTCGTGGGCGATGACGCCGGCGAGCTCCTCGCGGCTGAGCTGGTGCATCAAGCCGGTGGTGACGGCGACCGCGGCATTGTCGGGATTGCGGCCGGTCGCGAACGCGTTGGGCTGCGGCTCGTCCATCAGGAACACGCGCGGCATCGGCAGGCCGGCGCGGCCCGCAAGCTCGGCGACGAGGCCGACCAGTTCCGGCGCGCTGGCGCGGTCGACCTCACGGGCGCCGTACATCGAGAGCACCATGCGGTCGGAGTTCCAATAGGTGAGGAGATTGGTCGCCGCCGCAATGACCAGCGCGATCATGGCACCGGAGGCACCGCCGATCAGATAGCCCACACCCATGAACAGGGCGGTGAGGCCTGCGAGAAGCATTGCGGTACGAAGATAGTTCATGGCGATGCCCTATTGTCCCAAGGACGAGTCCCTGCCGCGGTGCAGGTAGTGATGTCCCCCTCGACGCGGCAAGGGGCCAAAGACTGCGTCGAGGCGACGCGCCCGGATTTTTGCTCGACCTTGATCGAACTGGAACCGCGCCGCGACGCGCCTGGTACCGCTAAACCTTACCGCGTTGTTGTACAAAACACACGTTAGCGTTTAGCGGATTCGAAAGCGCGAGCTTCTCTTATCCAGTCCGTGGGGCGCACGCTGCTCCGGCACGAGACAAATTCGTCGCCGGCAGTCATCGGCGGGGCTACCGCCATGATGGATCGCTCTCGCGCCGTTTCCACAGACGACATCCCTCACGCGCTATCGCAACCATCACTGGTCGATCAACTCGTCAGCACCCGCTGAGTGCAAAGAATCATTAACCGCATTCAAGATCCTGTTTGCGCGGCGAACAGATGCCGGTTCGATCCCGCAATTGTCCGTACTTGATCTCTCCTAAGGGCTCTGTTTGGATAGTTTTCGTTCGGCAATTCGTATTTCGGATAGTCGTTAAAGAAAGATAGATGGAGACCGTCGTTCATTGACCGCTCGTTCACCAGAAAGCATCGCGACCGTCCACGGCACTAGCATCGGCAATCGGCTGCTGGCGGCGTTGCCACCGGCGGATCTCGGCTTGCTCACGCCCCACTTCCGGACGGTCTCGTTCGAACCCGATGCCGTCTTGGTGCGGTCGGGCGATGAGCTCGACCCGGTTTACTTTCCCCATAGCGGCGCAATCGCCTTTATGCTCGATATGCCAGACGGGCAAACGGTCGCAACCACATTGATGGGGCGGGAAGGCGCTTTGGCCTCGTTTTCCGTGCTCGGCCCATCGCTTTCATCCGTGACCGCGGTTGCTCGCGTGGCCGGCACGGCATCGCAGATCTCCGCCGCCAAGTTTCGGGCTGCCTATGCGCAAAGCGCGGCCATCAGGAATGTCGTGCAGGTTCACGTCCGCGCGCTGATGTTGCAGCTCCAGCACGTTGCCGCCTGCAACGCGCTGCACCTGGTGGATGGCCGCATGGCGCGGTGGCTTCTGCAGCTCCACGACCGCGTTCCCGATGATCTCCTTCCGGTGACGCAGGAGGCGCTTGCGCAGTTGCTTGGGGTGCGGCGGACAACAGTGACCCTGACGATGAGCAAGCTGCGCGCGGCCGGCGCCGTTCCGTCCGACCGGCGCGGGTTTGTAGAGATCGACCGGGCGCGGCTCGAGAGCGTTGCATGCGGTTGTTATGCGCTCATGCAGCGCAAGATCGATCGGATGTATTGCCAGGAATTGTCGGCGCCGCAGCCTGCCCTTGCGCCATTCCGGGAAACAACCGCGCTGCGGTCAGGGCGCGTATGAGGCCCGCTGCGCCCCCGATAGCAGCGCAATCGCGGACCTCACCGAAGGTCCGAGTTGGGTCAAGAACGGTCATAGAGTAAGCTAAACCGGACCGCTGATTTTGCCACTCGGCGTCAAGTGTTTTCGAGACCCTGCGGCAGACTAATCCAGAGAACTGTCTGTTCTTCCGGCGAATGTAGCGATTTGTGTCCCTTGCCATCAACGTCCTCAAACAAGACGAAGCTACCGGCCGGTACGAGCCGCTCATCTCCATCACTTGTTTGGTATTCTGCCGATCCATCAAGCCTCACTGTCAGTACGCGCTCCGGGACCGTATGCCAATCTACCTGTCGCGCACCCGCCGGAATGTGCGTGAAACGGATGCCTGACGCCACGTACTTCGCCGACACTTCGAAATGCAGCGGCATTGGGGTGAACCTGTCGAGATGTTGTCGGGATTTCGACCTCATCGAAGTGGGACTCGCCGTCGGCTGTCGAGTAAACGCGCAGGCACTTCATCTTAGCCTCCGTTCCTTGAGTTGCACTACGCCACATTTCCATGACCGCGTAGGAAGCGTCTGGGTCCGAAGTGGGCACACAAGCGGAAACGAAACACCGCTCGGGAATACAATTGCCGATTAGGCGGTCTGGACGCCAAAGTCGTTGCCTAAATCGCCCGAACTAGAGAACGGAATTGCCCACTGAACAGCCTAAAGTTGCGGAATCGCGAAGGTGGGCAGGCTATGAACGGCGTGCGAACGGGATTTTTAGACTCCATCGGCAATACGCCATTGATCAGGTTGCGAATGGCGTCGGAGGCCACAAGCTGCGAGATCTACGGCAAGGCTGAATTTCTTAATCCTGGTGGCTCGATCAAGGATCGTGCGGCCCTCGCCATGATCAATGATGCTGAGCAGAGCGGCAAGCTCGGACCGGGCGGTGTCATTGTCGAAGGCACGGCCGGAAATGTCGGCATCGGCATTGCGCTCGTGGCTAATGCACGCGGTTATCGAAGCGTGATCGTGATGCCCGACACGCAAAGTCAGGAAAAGAAGGATATGTTGCGGTTATGTGGTGCGGACCTGCGACTGGTCCCCGCGGTTCCCTATTCAAATCCCGGTCATTACGCTCGCTATTCCGGCCAGCTCGCCGAAGAACTCGGTGCGTTCTGGGCCAACCAGTTCGACAACGTTGCCAATCGCGAGGGCCACTACCGCACGACAGGACCTGAGATTTGGGAGCAAACGGGCGGAAAAATCGATGGCTTTACCTGTGCCGTCGGCAGTGGCGGGACTTTGGGTGGGGTCGCGCGAGCTCTCAAGGAGCGAAATCCAGCCGTCAGGATTGCGCTCAGCGACCCCATGGGGGCCGCGCTCTATGACTGGTTCACCAAGGGCGAGCTGACGACCGAAGGAGACTCGATCACCGAAGGCATAGGACAAGTGCGTGTGACAAGGAACCTGGAAGGCACGCCAATTGACGCGGCGTATCAGATCACGGACGAGGAAGCGTTGCCCGTTCTATTCGACCTGATCGAGCATGAAGGACTTGTGCTTGGTGGGTCGAGCGCCATCAACATCGTTGGAGCCATGCAACTTGCGCGCGACCTCGGTCCGGGCAAGACCATCGTGACCATCCTCGCGGATGGCGGGCAGCGCTATCAATCCAAGCTGTTCAACCCGGACTTCCTACGTAAGAAAAATCTGCCCACCCCACGTTGGATGGAATAGCAACCCGCCATCGGGCTGCACATCCGTGCGTTCCCGCAATGTCTGTTCTGGGTCAAGAACAGTGATGCTCTGATCGAGCGGCACATTTCCGCTTGGCCCTTGAGTCTGGACATCTGCGGGTTAATGAGTACCCGCCGTCGGCCGGCACGGCCCGCGCCGCCGGTGGGCAATGGACGATTACGGACGGGATGAGCAGGCCTGAAGGACGTCGAAAGGATGGCTTGAGGCCAGCACTTCACCTAAACTGCGGGAGATTTCACGCTGGTCATCCCTCTGCCGGAAAGCTCATGCTCCAGACCCGATTTGCAATCGCGGCCGCCACTCTGCTCGCATTCTCCGCAACCGCTTCCGCTCAATTCCAGCCACCGCCCGTCAAACCGCAGGCCGCACCTAGGCCGGCCGCGCCCTCGCCGCGCGCGGCGTCGTGCCACAATGGGGCGAGCTTCGATCGCTTCGTGGCAGACGTGAAAAGCCAGGCGGTTGCCGCCGGTGTGTCGCAGCACACGATCGCGGAGACCTCGCCCTACCTCGTCTACGACCAGGGCATCGTCAACCGCGACCGCGGCCAGCGCGTGTTCGGCCAGCTCTTCACCGAATTTGCCGGCCGCATGGCCGCGCCCTATCGCATGCAGAACGGCCAGCAGCACATCAAGACCCATGCGGCGGCGTTCGCGCGCGCCGAAAAGGAATATGGCGTGCCGCCGGCGGTGATCGCGGCGTTCTGGGGCCTCGAGAGCGATTTCGGCGCCAACATGGGCAATTTGCCGACACTGAAATCGCTGGTGTCGCTCGCCTATGACTGCCGCCGCTCGGAGATGTTCGTGAACGAGACCATCGCCGCGCTGAAGGTCATCGACCGCGGCGATCTTGCACCCGACGAGATGATCGGCTCCTGGGCCGGCGAGCTCGGCCAGACACAGTTTTTGCCGGTGCACTATGTCAACTATGCCGTCGACTATGACGGCGATGGACGGCGCGACCTGTTGCGTAGCGAACCGGACGTGATCGGCTCGACCGCGAACTACATCGCCAACGGCTTGAAGTGGCGGCGCGGCGAGCCGTGGCTGGAAGAGATCAAGGTGCCGCAAAACCTGCCGTGGGATCAGACCGATCTCACGGTGCAGCAGCCGCGCTCGAAATGGGCGCAGCTCGGTGTCACCTATCCGGACGGACGGCCGCTGCCGAACGACAATCTCGCGGCCTCCGTGCTGCTGCCGATGGGACGGACGGGACCTGCATTCATGGCCTATCCGAATTTCGCGGCTTACACCGAGTGGAATAACTCGCTGATCTATTCGACCACCGCGGGCTATCTCGCCTCGCGCATCGCGGGCGCGGCCCCGATGCGCAAGCCGGCCCAACCGGTGGCGCAACTGCCGTTCAACGAGCTCAAGGAGTTGCAGCAGCTCCTGGTCCGGGCAGGCTTCAATGTCGGCAAGGTCGACGGCGTGCTGGGCCAGCAGAGCCGGGCAGCCGTGAAGGCGATGCAGGTCAAATACGGCCTGCCCGCCGATTCCTGGCCGACCGCCGAGTTGCTCGCGCGCATGCGCGGCGCCACGGCACAGGCGCAGCCGGCAGCGACGATCCGGTAGAATTTTTTGCCTGCATAAGCAGCTTCGGCAATTGTATTTTTCCGTGGCGCGCCCATGTCTGGGGCTCAGGTTTCTCCTGAGATTTCCCATCATGAGAGCGAGCATCACATGTCCTTCCACGACGCCGTCGTCCCCGCCTATTTGCAAATGCTGAACAGCCTCACCGGACTGCTCACCAAGGCAGAAGCGCATTGCGCGGCCAAAAAGGTCGACCCCGGCGTCCTGCTCGGCTCCCGCCTCTTCCCGGACATGCTGCCGCTGGGAAAGCAGATCCAGCTCGTCAGCGATTTCGCCACCAAGGGCTGTGCGCGGCTGACGCATAGCGAGGTGCCCTCGACCGCCGATACCGAGACGAGCTTTGCGGAATTGAAGCAGCGGCTGGCCAAGACGATCGACTACGTGAAATCGTTCAAGCCGGAGCAATTCGAGGGCGCCGATACCAAGGACGTTACCTTCCCGGCCGGCCCCGACAAATCCATCACCATGAAGGGCCAGCAATTCTTGAGCGCGTTCTCGCTGCCGAACTTCTATTTCCACGCCACGACCGCCCATGGCATTTTGCGTCACAATGGCGTCGAGATCGGAAAGCGCGACTTCCTCGGCGCGAACTGAGATGCGGGGCCGTGGCAGCGGAAATCCGGTGCCACGGCCCAAATTGCATATGAATTATGCTAGGCGGGACGCTGCGCGCAGCTCGCCTGCACTTTCCGTATGGCTCCTCCCTTGCGCTAATTGCCGCGATGCACAAGTGTTCCGGACCTCTCACCGCCTGGAAGCAATCCCATGAGCCGTCCGACGAAATTGTTTGAGACCTGCAAGCTCGGCCCGATCACGCTTGCGAACCGTTTCGTGATGGCGCCGCTGACGCGCAACCGGGCCGCGCCAGGCACGTTCGTACCGAGCCCACTTGCCGCCGACTATTATGGCCAGCGTGCCTCCGCCGGCCTGCTGATCACCGAAGCGAGCCAGGTCTCGCAGCAGGGCCAGGGCTACCAGGACACGCCAGGCATCTACACGAAGGAGCAGGTCGCCGGCTGGCGCAAGGTCACCGACCGCGTCCACGAGCGCGGCGGAAAAATCTTCATCCAGCTCTGGCATGTCGGCCGCATCTCGCACGTCGCGCTTCAGGCCGATGGCGCAGCCCCGGTGGCACCGAGCGCGATCCGCGCCAAGGGCAAGACCTTCGTCAACGGCACTTTCGCCGACGTCTCCGAGCCCCGCGCGCTCGCACTCTCCGAAATTCCAGGCATCATCGATGACTTCAAGCGCGCGACGCGCAATGCGCTGGAGGCCGGCTTCGACGGCGTCGAGATCCACGGTGCCAACGGCTATCTGCTCGAGCAGTTCGCCAAGGACGGCACCAACAAGCGCACCGACGCCTATGGCGGCTCCATCGAGAATCGCGCGCGGCTGATGCTGGAGGTCTCCAAGGCCGTGGTGGCCGAGGCCGGCGCCGACCGCACCGGCATCCGCATCTCGCCGGTGACGCCGGCCAACGACATCTCGGACTCCAACCCGCAAGCCTTGTACGATCATATCGTCGACGGGCTCAGCGCCCTGAAGCTCGTCTATCTCCATGTCGTCGAGGGCGCCACCGGTGGCCCGCGCGACATCGCGCCGTTCGACTATGCGGGCCTGCGCAAGCGCTTCTCCGGCGCCTATGTCGCCAACAACGGCTACGATTTCGACCTCGCGACCAAGGTGCTCGACGCCGGCGCGGCCGATCTGATCGCGTTCGGCAAGCCGTTCATCTCCAACCCCGACCTGGTCGAGCGGCTGAAGAATGGCGCGGCGCTGAACGAGTGGGACAAGAACACGTTCTACGGCGGCGGCGCCAAGGGATATACGGACTATCCGACGCGGGAGGCGGCTGAAGCGGCGGAGTAATTTCTTCTCCCTGCCCCCGCTTGCGGGGAGAGACGAAGAAGAAAAAGGCCGGGATCGCTCCCGGCCTTTTTTCTATGCGCGTCTCTATCGTATCAGGCTGCGTAGCGGTTGAACTTCGACTTGGAGATCGAGGTTGCGGCGACATGGACGTGCTGCGCCAGCTCGGCCTCGGCACGCTCCCGGGTCCAGCGCGTCGTCGGCACCGAGATGTTGATCGCGGCGACCGCACGGCCGTGCTCGTCGATGATGGGGGCCGCGACCGAAATGTCGCCCATGACGGTCTCGTTCATGATCACAGCATAGCCGCGCCGGGCCGCGACGCGAACGCGCTCCAGCAGCGCTTTCGGATCGATCACCGTGAACGGCGTCAACGGCGCGAGCGGCGTCCGCTTGAGCAGATCGAGGCGCTCTTCCTCGGGCAGCGCCGACAGGATCGCGGTGCCGGAGGCCGTGAAAAAGGTCGGCAGCCGGCTGCCGATCACGATATCGATGTTGATGAGGTGCTGGCCCGGAAAGCGCGCCACGAACACGATCTCGTGGCCGTCGAGCTCGTGCAGATTGCAGGTCTCGCCGAGATTGCGGCTGATGTCGAGCAGATAGGGCGAAGCCCGGTCGATCAGATCGTTGGCCTTGAGATAGCTGTGCGAAAACTGGAGCACCTTCGAGGTGAGGCCGTAGTTGCGCGTGCCCTCGATCCGCTTGAGATAGCCGAGCGTCTCGAGCGTGTAGACGAGGCGCTGGGCGGCGCTGCGGTCGAGACCGGCGGCGCGCGCGATGTCGGCGAGCGTCATGTAGCGCTGCGGCCCGTCGAAGGCATGCAGGACCTGGAACGCCTTCTCGGTCGAGCCGACGAACAGGGACGAGCGCGGCTCGGCGCCCTTCTCCGCATTCTTCTCGCCGGTTTTGGCGGCCTTTGTCTTCGCGGCGCGGCCGGTGCCGTCGCGGCTGCTACGCACCATGCGACCTTCCTCTCACGCGATGCCCTCCGAGATCGCCAGTTGCCGGCCGAGTTCGGCGCGGAGCGCAGCGACCAGCGCCGGCGCCGGCTGGACCAGCGGCGCCAGCATGCGCGGCGCGTCGACGCCGACCAGATCCATCACCGCCTTCATCGGGCCCGGATTGGTTTCGGCGAACGCCATGTTCATCAGCGGGATCAGGCGGCGATGGATGCTCAATGCCTCCGCTGTCTTGCCCGCCGTGGCCGTCTCGAAAACCTGGCGCCAGGCGCGCGGCAGCAGGCACGCGGTCACGATGATGCCTCCCTTCGCGCCGGCCGCGAGATGAAGCGGAAACAGGCTGTCTTCGCCGCTCAGCACTGCAAAACTCTCGTCGACGCCGGCCACGACCTGGAGGAAATGATACATGTCGAGGTTGCAGGCCTTCATGCCGATAATGTTGGGATGCCCGGAGAGCTCATGCAGGATCTTGGGCTCGATCGCGATCCGGGTGCGGTAAGGGATTTCATAGATCAGGATGGGCACGGGCGACGCATCGGCATAGCGCAGGAAATAGTCGCGGATGCCAGCCTGAGTCGGGTTGGTATAATATGGCGTAAGAACCAGGAGGCCGTCCACGCCTTCGGCGGCAAATTCACGGCCTGCCTGGAGCGCATCGTGGAAGCCGGTATCCAGGACACCGGCGATGACCGGGCCCTTCCCCGCCATGGCCTGCACCGACAGCCCCGCCATCCGGATCCGCTCGGCCCGCGCCAGCGCGCCGTACTCGCCGGTGCCGCCGAGCGGCACCACGCCGTCGATGCCCTGCTTGTTGAGCCAGGCGAACAGCGCCGAGACCGCAGCGGCGTCGATGGTGTCGTCGGCCTTGACCGGGGTCGGGATGGCCGGAAACAGGCCGCGGAGACGATTGGCAGTGAGCATGGCAAGAACCTCTGTTGGAGCGCGGGACGACTACCTTGCGGCAGCGCGGCGGCGCAGGCGTTCGGCGACGAAGATCAAGAGCCCCATGAAGACGAACAGGCAGGTGGAGACGGCGGCGATCGCGGGCGAAACCTGAAGCGTCACCTCGTCCCAGAACTGCTTTGGCAGCGTGGCATTCAGGCCGCCGGTCGCGAACAGCGCGATGGTGAGCTCGTCGAATGAGGTCGCGAAGGCGAACAGGAACGAGGACATCATCCCCGCACCCAGAATCGGAAAGGTGACGTAACGCAGCGTCGCGGCCGGACCCGCGCCGAGACTTTGCGCGGCGTGGTCGAGCCGGGTGTCGTAGTTGCGCAGCACGGCCATCATGGTCATCACCACGTAGGGCACCGCGACGACGGTATGTCCGAGAATGAGGCCGACGGTGCTGCCGATCAGGCCGATGCGGGCGAAGAGATAGAACAGGCCGACCGCGATGATCATGCGCGGCACGACGATCGGCGACAGGATGAAGGCGAGCCACGCCGCCTTGCCGGGAATGTCGCTGCGCACCAGCAGGAACGCCGCCGGCGTTCCGATCAGCATCGCGAGCAGTCCCGTCCCGACACCGACCAGCAGCGAACGCAGCAACGCCTGGGTCCACACCGGCGAGTGCAGCACGGTCTCGTACCAGTGCAGGGTAAAGCCCTGGGGTGGCCAGTTGAGGCCGCCGCTGCCGAACGACAGCGGAATCATCAGGATAGTCGGCGCGCTGATGATCAGGAGCATGGTCCAGGCGAAAGCCTGCAAGCCCAGGCCCGGCTGATCCGACCCGCGGCCGCGACGGCGCGACGGCAGCAGGCGCAGGACGAAATCGGAGCCCTCGCCCAGCAGGGTCAGGATGGCGTCGCCGGCCTTCTGAATCGGGCCCGAGAGACGCGAGGGCACAGCATTGCGCGCGGCGGTCGCGCCCGTCATCGTCGACAGGCCGAGCAGCCGGTCGTAGGCGGCAAAGACCACGAGCACGACAATCAGGAGCAGCACCGAGATCGCGCCGGCAAAGCCCCAGTTCATGGTCTGCTGGATCTGGTCGATGATGAGCTGCGTAATCATGGTCTCGCGGCGTCCGCCGAGCAGCGCGGGCACGATGAAGAAGCCGATCGCGGTAACGAACACCATGATCCCTGCGGCGGCGACGCCTGGCAGCGACAGCGGAAAATAGATCTTCCAGAACGCCATGCCCGGACGCGCCCCGAGCGTGGCCGCCGCACGCGGCAGGTTGCGGTCGATGTTCTCCATCACCGAGAGCATCGTCAGTACGGCGAGCGGCAGCAGCGCATTCACCATGCCGACGAGGACGCTGCCGAAATTGTAGAGCAGGCTCGCAGGGCTCGAGATGATGCCGAGCGAGATCAGGAGCTTGTTGATGACGCCGTTGCGCCCGAGCAGCACGATCCAGGCGAAGGCCCGGACCAGGAAGCTGGTCCAGAACGACAGCAGCACCCAGAACAGCAGCGTCGCCTTGCGCTCCTTGTCCACCATCGAGATCAGATAGGCGATCGGATACCCCGTCACGACACAGACCAGCGTCGTGACCAGCGAAATCTTCAAGGTGATGAGCAGGACATCGACATAGACCGACGAGGCGAAGAGCTGGCGGTATTGCGCCAGCGTGAAGCCGCTGTCGCCGTAGACGCTGAGCAGCAGCAACTGGCCGACGGGATAGACCAGGAAGAGCACGAGCAGCACGACGAGCGGCGCACCCATCGCAGCCCGCGTCCAGTCTAACCTCCGCGATTTCGCACGCAGCCCGGCCAAGCTCAGATCCCCATCCCGTCGCGGATGGCGACGGCATCCGCCGCATTCCATCCGAGCAAGAGCCGCTGTCCGATCTCGTAGGGCGTCGAACCGCTGCGGGTCGGATGCGCGACAACGAGTTGCGGCATGCCGGCCGTCTCGGGCGCGATGTAGAGCCGCGTCAGGCTGCCGCTGATCATCACGTCCACGAGCCGGCCGGCGAGCCGGCCTCCGCCGCCCGCCTCGCCGACCACCAGATTCTGCGGCCGGACCATGACCTTGATTGGTTCGCCCGCGGCGAAACTGCTGCCGTTGCCGACCGCGCGCGACGGCGCGGCCTGCTCGGCCAGGACGATGTCGAGCCCATCGCCGTCGACGCCGCGCACGGTGGCGCTGAACAGGTTGGACTCGCCGAGGAAGTCGGCGACGAACACCGAGCGCGGACGGAAATAGAGATCTTCCGGCGTGCCGAGCTGCTCGATCGCGCCTGCATTCATAAGGCAGATGCGATCCGACATCGTCATCGCCTCTTCCTGGTCGTGGGTGACGTAGACGATCGTGGTGCCGAGCGCGCGATGGATGCGTTTGATCTCGAGTTGCATCTGGTCGCGCAGCTTCTTGTCGAGCGCGCCGAGAGGCTCGTCCATCAGGATGATCGCGGGGCGATAGACGATGCAGCGCGCCAGCGCGATGCGCTGCTGCTGGCCGCCGGACAGCTCGCGCGGATAGCGCTTGGCCACGTGCGGCAGACGTACCGTCTCCAGCGCCTCGGCCGCGCGCCGACGCGCTTCCGCGTCGGCCACCTTCCGCATCTTCAGCGGAAACGCGATGTTGTCCTCGACCGTCATGTGCGGAAACAGCGCGTAGTTCTGGAACACAACGCCGATGTCGCGCGCGTAGGCCGGACTGTGCGTGATGTCGGCATCGTCGATCAGGATACGCCCCTCGTCGGGATGGGCGAGCCCCGCGATCAGGCTGAGCAGCGTCGTCTTGCCCGATCCCGACGGACCGAGCAAAGTGAGGAATTCGCCCCTGGCGACCTCGAGGCTGGTCGGCGCCAGCGCGACGAAGTCGCCATAGCGTTTGCACAGCTCGTGAATCCGCAGGCTCGACGAGACCATGGGCCGCTCCGATCCCTTCGATCCGGTCAAGCCAGTATCCAGCTGTTGAAGCGCTCGATCACAGCGGCCTGGTTGTCGTACCAGTATTTCGCGTCGATCTTCAGCCCGGCCTTGATGTTGTCGGGATAGGTCGGACAGTTCCTGGCGACGTCCGGCTTGACGTAGTTGAAGGCCTCCGGCTGGGTGAGGCCGGCCGGAAAATACTCGACCAGCGCGGCCTGGCGCTTCGGATCGGACGCGAACTTGATGAATTCGCGGCAGGCATCCGCATTCGGCGTGCCGGCGAGGATCGACCAGTTGTCGGCGCCCCAGACTCCCTGGTTCCAGATGATCTCGACCGGTGCGCCCGCCGCCTGCGCGGACTGGGCACGCGACACCCAGGTCGGAAGCATATCGACCTCGCCGGAGGTCAGCATCTGCTCGACCTGCGCGCCGCTGGTCCACCACACCGCGACCGACGACTTGATCTTGTCGAGGGATGCGAACGCCTTGTCGAGATCGCAAGGGTAGACCTGCGCGGTCGGCACGCCCGCGCCCATCAGCGCCTCCTCGATCGTGTCGAACGGATGCTTGCGCACCGAGCGGCGGCCGGGAAAGTCCTTCACGTTCCAGAAGTCGGCCCAGGATTGCGGCGCCTTGCGGCCCTTGAAGGCGTCGGAACGATAGGCGAGCACCGTGGTGTAGACGTTGGTCGCAACGCCATAGGGCGAGGCGTATTCGGCGGGAATCGACTTGATGACAGGCTCGGATTCGAGGCCGTGCTTCTCGAGATATTGCTTGCCGCCGGTGGTCAAGAGCTGGATCGCGGGCCAGCTGATCTTGGCCATGTCCCAAGTGTAGCTCTTGGTGTCGACCATGGTCTTGATCTGAGCGACCGGCTCGGCGTTGGCCTGCACGCCGACGACCTCGATCCCCGTCGCCTCGGTGAAGGGCCGGTAGTACACCGCGCCATAGGCCTTGGTGTAGATGCCGCCGTCGTCGCGCACGACGATGCGCTTGCCCGCGGCGCGGGACGGCGACCAGACCGAGGGCGCGGCGAGCGCGACGGCGCCGGCTCCCGCACCGAGCAGCAGGCGACGTCGCGAAGTGATGATCTTCGGTGCGTTGGTCATGTCAGTCCCCTCTCTACGATGTTGCGATGGGCGGCGAAGCTGCGGCCGCATCGGCCGCGGATGTCTGCGGCAGAACGCGGCCGGGATTGAAAAGACCGGATGGATCGAACGCCTGTTTCACCGCCCGCATCAGTGTGAGCTCGACCGGCGGCTTGTAGCGGGACATCTCGTCGGTCAGCGTGCGCCCGACGCCGTGCTCGGCGCTGAAGGTGCCGCGCAGGGAGCTTGCGACATCGTTCATGGCCCGGCGGATTCGCAGCGCAACGGCGTCGCGCTCCAGCACGGCGTCCCATTCGGCAAAGCTGAAGAAGGGAATGAGATGAATGTTGCCGTCGCCCATGTGGCCGACGATCACGAACGGCAGATCCGGCACGATCGCGCGCACGGCCGCCATCGCCTGATCGATGAAGGCCGGCACGGTCGACACCGGGACCGCGGTGTCCGACGTCAGGCCCACGCCGGCTTTCTTGTTGGCTTCCGAAACGCTGTGACGCACCAGCCACATCGCCTTGCGCTGCGCCTCGCTCGCGGCGACGACACCGTCGCTGACCAGCCCGGCCTCGAGCGCCTGTTCGAGCACCATTTGCATCGTTGCCGCGAGCGCCGCGGCATCGCCGGTGTCGGACAATTCGACGAGGACGTGCCAGCTGTCGATCTCCGCGACCGGACAGCGCCGGCCCGGCACCTGCTCGAGCACGAGCTGGATCTGCTTCGCATTCATCAGCTCGAAGGCGGAGAGCCGTGAATTGCAGGCGGCCTGAAACAGGCCGAGCACGTCGAGCGCCTGCTGCGGACTGTCGACCGCAAGCCAGGCGACGGCCTCCGCCGTCGGCAGCGGATGCAGCTTCAGCACCGCGCCGGTGATGATGCCGAGGGTGCCCTCGGAGCCGATGAAGAGATGCTTGAGGTCGTAGCCGGTGTTGTTCTTGCGCAACGCGTAGAGGCCGTCCCAGATCGCGCCGTCCGGAAGCACGACTTCGAGGCCGAGCACGTTGTCCCGCGTATTGCCATAGCGGAGCACGCCGGTGCCGCCGGCATTGGTGCCGATGTTGCCGCCGATCTGGCACGAGCCCTCGGCGCCCAGGCTGACGGGGTACAACCGGCCTGCCGAGGCGGCGGCTTCCTGGATCGCGGCAAGCACGCAGCCCGCATCGACCACCATCGTGTTGTTGACCGGATCGATCGAGCGGATTCGCCGCATGCGCGTCAGCGCGACGACGACCGGCCGCTTGCCTTGCCCGGACGGGGTCGCGCCACCGCACAGGCTGGTGTTACCGCCCTGTGGCAGCACCGGCGTTTGGTGCGCGACGCAGAGACGGACGATGGCCGCAACCTGCTCCGTGCTGGATGGCAGGACCGCACAGAGCGCGGGCGCGCGATAGCGGCCACGCCAATCCTCGGTGAGGCCCGCGAGATCCTCCTCGCGAGTCAGCACGGCCTTGTCGCCCAGCAACTGCTTGAACGCCTCGATCAATGCCATCAACAGCCTCCGGGAAGGGCCGACGCTGGCCCAAGCGGCTTCTGCGAAAACAATCGCAATACGATTAATTCAATCGCATTATGCCAACTATGAATTCCACGTGACAGGGAGTCAAGCGGGAGCGCTGCGCTCGCAATGACGGTGTGGATGAGCGTGCAGTCCAACAAAAGGAAAAAGGCCGGGATTGCTCCCGGCCTTTCGTCGTCCTTATGAGTCGTACCCTACTGCAGCGAGGCGCGCTTCGGGGGCGTTGCCGGCCACGACTTGATCAGCGTGTCGTAGTCGACTGTTTCGCCCTTCGGCTTCTCGTTGGCGAGCTTGCGCTGCGGCGCGATGGTGCCGTCCTTCTGGGCCCTGGCGAACCAGAACTCGGCCGACTCCTTCTTGTGCAGCTTCGGACCGCAGGCGCCCTGCACGCCCGACTTCTCCAGACGCTCCATGACGGAGTCCTGGGCGGCTGCAAGTGCATCCATCGCAGCTTGCGGCGTCTTCGAACCGGACGACGCATCGCCGATGTTCTGCCACCACAGCTGCGCGAGCTTCGGATAGTCGGGCACGTTGTTGCCGGTCGGGGTCCACTGCACGCGCGCGGGCGAGCGGTAGAACTCGATCAGGCCGCCGAGCTTCGGCGCACGCTCGGTGAACGACTTGTCCCAGATGTCGGATTCACGGACGAAGGTGAGACCGACATGGCTCTTCTTCAGCGACACCGTCTTGGAGACGATGAACTGGAGATAGAGCCAGGCCGCCTTGCGGCGGTCCGCCGGGGTCGACTTCAGAAGCGTGAGCGAGCCCGCGTCCTGATAGCCGAGCTTCATGCCTTCCTTCCAGTACGAACCGTGCGGCGACGGAGCCATACGCCACTTCGGCGTACCGTCCGCGTTCATCACGGCAATGCCGGGCTTCACCATGTCGGCGGTGAAGGCGGTGTACCAGAACATCTGCTGGGCGATGTTACCCTGTGCCGGCACCGGACCAGACTCGGAGAAGGTCATGCCCTGGGCCTGCGGCGGAGCATACTTCTTCATCCACTCCAGATACTTCGTGATCGAGTAGACTGCGGCCGGACCGTTGGTGTCGCCACCACGTTCGACCGAGGAGCCGACCGGACGGCAGCCTTCCATGCGGATGCCCCACTCGTCGACCGGCAGACCGTTCGGAATGCCCTTGTCACCGTTGCCGGCCATCGACAGCCAGGCGTCGGTGAAACGCCATCCGAGCGAAGGGTCCTTCTTGCCATAGTCCATATGGCCGTAGACCTTGACGCCGTTGATCTCCTTGATGTCGTTCGTGAAGAACTCGGCGATGTCTTCATAGGCCGACCAGTTCACGGGAACGCCGAGCTCGTAGCCATACTTGGCCTTGAACTTCGCCTTGTAGTCGGGGTTGGTGAACCAGTCGTAGCGGAACCAATAGAGGTTGGCGAACTGCTGGTCGGGCAGCTGGTAGAGCTTGCCATCCGGCGCCGTGCCGAACGACTTGCCGATGAAGTCGTTGACGTCGAGCTTGGGGTCGGTGACATCCTTGCCCTCGCCGGTCATGTAATCCGACAGCGCGATGGTCTGGCCGTAGCGGAAGTGCGTGCCGATCAGGTCGCTATCGTTGATCCAGCCGTCATAGACGTTCTTGCCGGACTGCATCTGGGTCTGAAGCTTCTCGACGACGTCACCTTCCTGAATGATGTCGTGCTTGAGCTTGATGCCGGTCAGCTCGGTGAACGCCTTGGCGAGTGTCTGCGACTCGTATTCGTGGGTCGCGATGGTCTCGGAGACGACGTTGATCTCCATGCCCTTGAAAGGTTCGGCGGCCTTGGCGAACCACTCCAGCTCCTTCTTCTGCTCGTCCTTCGACAGCGTCGAAGGCTGGAATTCGGCGATCCACTTCTGGATCGCGGCATCGTCAGCGGCGCGGACCGGCGCCGAGACGGCGAACGACACCGCCAGGAGCGCGGCCGTGCTCGACATGGTCAGAAAACTGCTCTTGGTCAATGGACCTTTCCTTCTCCTTGAACGTCGCATGTTGTTCCTCCGTTGCAGCGACAAACTTTATACAGGCCCGGGTTGGTCCCGGATCTGGCCGTCCCTTCGCGAGCTAGACCGTGCGAAAAATGAGCACGGCCGTGACAAGCGAAATTCCTGATGCGAGCCACAGGCGCGAAATCTCCAAGCCCTCCTCGCCGATCGGCAGCGTGGCAAGCGCGTCGGTGCCGATGAAGGCGATCCACAAGAGGTGGATGACCGCGGCCGTGATCAGCGAAACGAATAGCCGGTCGCCGCGCGTGGTCGGGATGCGCAGCACGCCGACGCGTTCGGCCTCGGGATAGATTGCGGCAAGCCAGGTCATCACCGCAAGCGTGCAGGCGAGCGCGATAAAGAAGATCGCTGTGGGCAACGTCCAGGCCATCCATGCGATGGATTCCATTGTCGCCTCCTAGACCCGGCCAAGCGCGAAACCGCGCGCGATGTAGTTGCGGACGAACCAGATCACGAGCGCGCCCGGAATGATGGTGAGCACGCCGGCGGCAGCCAACAGCCCCCAGTCCATGCCGGCCGCCGATACGGTGCGCGTCATGATCGCCGCGATCGGCTTGGTCTGCACCGAGGTCAGCGTGCGCGCGAGCAGCAGCTCGACCCAGGAGAACATGAAGCAGAAGAACGCGGCGACGCCGATGCCGCTCGCGATCAGCGGGACCAGGATCTTGATGAAGAAGCGCGGGAAGGAATAGCCGTCGAGGAAGGCGGTCTCGTCGATCTCGCGTGGCACGCCCGAGACGAAGCCTTCGAGGATCCACACCGCCAGCGGCACGTTGAAGATGCAGTGCGCGAGCGCGACCGCCCAGGGCGTATCGAACAACCCGATTGCCGAATAGAGATTGAAGAACGGCAGCGCGTAGACCGCGGCCGGCGCCATGCGGTTCGACAGCAGCCAGAAGAACAGATGCTTGTCGCCGAGGAAGCGGTAGCGCGAGAAGGCGTAGGCCGCAGGCAGGGCCACCGAGATCGAGATGATGGTGTTGAGGACGACATATTCCAGCGAGTTGATGTAGCCGGAATACCAGCTCTCGTCGGTGAAGATGCGCTTGTAGTGCTGGAGCGTCGGTGCGTGCGGCCACAGCGTCATCGTCGAGACGATCTCGGCGTTGGTCTTGAAGCTCATGTTGACGAGCCAGTAGATCGGCAACAGTAGGAAGATCAAAAACAGCGCCATGATGACGCGGCGGCCGGGGATCGAGTGCATCACACGGCTCCTTCCTGCGGCTTACGCTCCGCGCCCGCATTGGTCATGACCGTATAGAAGATCCAGCAGACGATCAGGATGATCAGATTGTAGACGAGCGACAGTGCGGCGGCCTTGCCGAGGTCGAACTGGCCGAGGGCGATCTTGACGAGCTCGATCGACACGAAGGTCGTCGAGTTGCCGGGTCCGCCACCCGTCACCACGAACGGCTCGGTGTAGATCATGAACGAATCCATGAAGCGTAGCAGCACCGCAATCAGGAGCACGCGGTTCATCTTCGGCAGCTGGATCGCCTTGAACACCGCCCAGCGCGAGGCGCCGTCGATCTGCGCTGCCTGGTAATAGGCCTCGGGGATCGACTTCAGGCCGGCATAGCAGAGCAGCGCGACCAGGCTGGTCCAGTGCCAGACGTCCATCACGATGACGGTGACCCAGGCATCGACGGCGTTGGAGACGTAGTTGTAGTCGATGCCGATCGCATTGAGCACGTAGCCGAGCAGGCCGATGTCGGGCCGGCCGAAAATCTGCCAGATCGTGCCGACCACGTTCCACGGAATCAGCAACGGCAGCGCGAGGATGACGAGGCAGGCCGCCACCGTCCAGCCCTGGCGCGGCATCGACAGCGCGACGACGATGCCGAGCGGCACCTCGATGGCGAGGATCACCAGCGAGAAGAACAGGTTGCGCCCGAGCGACGCCAGGAAGCGGCCGCCGAGATCGGTCGAGGGATCGAGCAACTCCTTGAACCAGCCGACACCGTTCCAGAAGAACTGGTTGTTGCCGAAGGTGTCCTGCATCGAATAGTTCACTACCGTCATCAGCGGCAGCACCGCCGAGAAAGCGACGACCAGGAACACCGGCAGCACCAGGAACCAGGCTTTTTGGTTGACGGTCTTGTCCATCAGGTGGTTCCCTCCACCAGAAGGCTGTCGGCATAGACGTGGACATGCGACGGATCGAATTTCAGCCCGGCCGTGCCGTCCGAGCTGGTGAAGCCAGCCGGCGCGCGCGCCGCGAGTTTTGCGTCACCGAGGCGCGCACGCGCAAAACGGATGCGGCCGAGATCGTCGATGCGCTCGATCTTCGCGGTGAGCAGGTCGGGCGCCGGCGCCACGGCTTCGACGAATTCCGGACGCACGCCGATCTCGATCTTGGCGCCCGCCGGCAATTTGTCGTAGCTGCGGTTGAGCGCGATGACATGGCCGTCGATCCGCGCCTCGCGGCCGCTCACCTCGGCCGGAATGATGTTCATGCCAGGCGAGCCAATGAAATAGCCGACAAAGGTGTGCGCCGGCTTGTCGAACAGTTCGGCCGGCGTGCCGCTCTGTACCACGCGGCCGTCATGCATGACGACCACGGTGTCGGCGAAGGTCAGCGCCTCGGTCTGGTCGTGGGTGACGTAGATCATCGTAAGGTCGAGCTCGCGATGCAGCGCCTTCAGCTTCGAGCGAAGCTGCCATTTCAGCTCGGGATCGATCACGGTCAACGGCTCGTCGAACAAGACAGCCGCGACGTCTGAGCGGACGAGGCCGCGGCCGAGCGAGATCTTCTGCTTGGCATCAGCCGTGAGCCGCGTCGCCTTGCGGTTCAGATAGGGTTCAAGATCGAGCAGGCGGCCGATTTCGGCGACGCGCCTGTCGATCTCGGCCTTCGGCACGCCGCGGTTCTTCAGCGGAAACGCCAGGTTCTGTCCTACCGTCATGGTGTCGTAGATCACCGGAAACTGAAACACCTGGGCGATGTTGCGCTTCTGGGTTGACAGCGGTGTGATGTCCTCGCCGTCGAACAGGATTTCCCCCCGCGAGGGCGTGATGATGCCGGAGATAACATTGAGCAGCGTGGTCTTGCCGCAGCCGGACGGCCCGAGCAGCGCATAGGCGCCGCCCTGCCGCCAAGTCATGGTCACCGGCTTGAGGGCAAAGCTGTCCGGCGGCGCGTCATTGCCGCCGTAGGAGTGCGCGAGATCGACGAGGTCAATGCGGGCCATGGCGCATCCCCTCACATATTTTTCGCTAGGGGGTCGGGCGCGGCGACCAGGCGGTCGGCCGCGTCGAACACGAAGACGTCGTTGGGGTCGAGCACGGCGTCGATGGTCTGGCCGGGCTCGAACTCGTGCACGCCGTGCAGCACCGCAACCCAGTTCGAACCGTCGCGGGTCAAATGCACGAAACTCTCCGAACCGGTGATCTCGGTCACCGTCACTGTGGCATGGAAGGCGTGGCGATCGGCCTGACCGTTGGCGAGCGCGAGCTGGTGCGCGCGAAAGCCGACGCGATAGGCGCCGTCGGCGAGCGACGAATAGAGGCCCGAGGCGGGCGAGGCCGTGCCGCCGGCATAGGCGACCTGCCCGTTCTTCTTCTCGATGCCGACAAGATTGAGCGGCGGATCGGAGAACACCTGCGCGACGCGCAGCGTCTGCGGCCGGCGGTAGACGTTGGCGGTCTCGCCGATCTGGAGCGCCTGGCCCTTCCACATGCACACCGTGTTGCCGCCGAGCAGCAGCGCCTCGGTCGGCTCGGTGGTGGCATAGACGAAGATCGCGCCCGAGGCCTCGAAGATGCGCGGCAGCTCGGTACGCAGCTCCTCGCGCAGCTTGTAATCGAGATTGGCGAGCGGCTCGTCGAGCAGCACGAGATCGGCGCCCTTCACCAGCGCGCGCGCTATCGCGGTGCGCTGCTGCTGGCCGCCGGAGAGCTGGAGCGGCGTGCGCTTCAGGAACGGCTCGAGTCTGAGCAGCCTCGCGGCTTCCGCCACGCGCCTCTCGATCTCCTCACGCGGCTTGCCCTGCACGCGCAGCGGCGAGGCAATGTTCTCATAGACCGTGAGCGAGGGGTAGTTGATGAACTGCTGGTAGACCATCGCGACCGAACGCTGGCGCACGTCCGCGCCGGTGACGTCCTTGCCGTTGACCAGCACCTTCCCCGTGGTCGGCTTGTCGAGGCCGGCGAGCAGTCGCATGATCGAGGTCTTGCCGGACAGCGTCGGCCCGAGCAGCACGTTCAGCGTGCCGCTCTCGAGCGTCAGCGAGACGTCGCGGATGTGCGGGACCCCGTCGACGGTTCGGGTCACGTGATCGAGCGTCACGCTCATGAGCGTCCTCCTGCTTCCAACAGGGGACTTTGCGGCACACCGTGGGTTGCAATCCAGTCGTCCAGGGCTGCGACCTCGTCGGCAGATAGTCGCAGGCCGAGCTTGGAACGGCGCCAGACGATGTCCTGCGCAGTCACGGCCCATTCATTGGCCATGAGGTAGCGGACCTCGCGCTCGGTGAGCGTGGCGCCGAAGGACTGGCCGAGATCGGCGGCCGATTTCGCATCACCCAGCAGCTTGATCGCGCGGGTGCCATAAGCGCGCGCCAGGCGCCGCGCATGCTCGTGGCTGAGGAAGGGATAGCCGCGCTGAAGTTCCGCGATCAGGCCGTCAACCGCTGACACATCCATGTCGCCGCCGGGCAGCGGCCACTTGCCGGTCCAGCCCTCACGCGCTTTCGCGCTGCGAAGATGGGGCGCGAGCCGCTCCAACGCCTCTTCGGCGAGGCGGCGATAGGTCGTGATCTTGCCGCCATAGATCGACAGCAGCGGCACGCCACCGGGCATGTCGAGCTCGAACACGTAGTCGCGGGTCGCGGCCTTGGCTTCGCTGGCTCCGTCGTCATAGAGCGGGCGCACGCCGGAATAGGTCCAGACCACGTCGTCGGGCGTGACAGGCTTGGCCAGATATTCGCTTGCGGCGGTGCAGAGATACTGGATCTCCTCGGCCGTCGCCTTCACCTTGGACGGATCGCCGTCATAGTCGCGGTCGGTTGTGCCGATCAGCGTGAAGTCGTCCTGGTAGGGAATGACGAAGATGATGCGGCCGTCGGCGTTCTGGAACATGTAGGCGCGGTCGTGGTCGTAGAGCTTTTTCACCACGATGTGCGAGCCCTGCACCAGGCGCACCTTGGCCTTGGCATTGACGCCGGCGCCGCGGCCGAGCACGTCCTCAACCCAGGGGCCGCCGGCATTGACCAGCGCGCGGGCCTGGATCGACGAGCGCGCGCCGGTCAGCGTGTCGATCATGCTGACGGTCCAGACGCCGTCGGCCTGGCGGATGTCGGTGGCGCGAGTGCGGGTGCGGATCTCGGCGCCTTTGTCGGCGGCATCGCGCGCATTCAGCACGACGAGGCGGGCGTCATCGACGAAGCAGTCGGAATACTCGAACGCGCGGGTATAGCGATTAGGGATCAGCGGACGGCCAACCTCGTCGCGCCTGAGATCGACCGAACGGGTCGCCGGTAACAGATGGCGGCCACCGATGTGATCGTAGAGAAAGAGGCCAAGGCGCAGCAGCCAGGCCGGGCGCAGGCCCGCATGATGCGGCAAAACGAAACGCAGGGGCCGGATGATGTGGGGCGCGATGCCCCAGAGAATCTCGCGCTCGATCAGCGCCTCGCGGACCAGCCGAAACTCGTAATATTCGAGATAGCGCAGGCCGCCATGCACGAGCTTGGTCGACCAGGACGACGTCCCGCTCGCCAGATCGTTCATTTCGCACAGGAAAACCGTGTTGCCGCGGCCCACCGCGTCACGCGCGATGCCGCAGCCGTTAACACCGCCTCCAATGATGGCGAGGTCGAAAATACGGTCCAACAGACGCATCTCCCGGCGGCCGCCCGTTCCATCGAGCGGTTACTTTCGTTTTTGATTAGATCACACCGAAAAACGAAAGCAAGATGAAAGAGAGGCGGAAGGAAGTGAAAGCGGAACTTTCCTTGTGGGCAATGGCGGTAGAAATAGGCAGCTCAATAAGCAATTCCGGAAGGCAATATTGCCCTTGAATAGTCATCAGCGGTCAATATAGTCATAATAGTCATATTGGTCCTACCTTGCATGACAGAACACAGCACTGCACCCCGCTCGCCAGCAACTGACTCGTGGACGCTTGCCAACGCCAAGGCACGCCTGTCCGAGGTGATCGACCGTGCGCAAGCCGGTCCCCAAATCATCACCCGACACGGCAAGCCCAATGCGGTGGTCGTTTCCGCCGAGGAATGGGCGCGCAAGACCGCGCGCAAAGGCACTTTGGCCGAATTCCTGTTGGCGTCGCCGTTGCGCGGTGCCGACCTTGAGCTTGAGCGCGTGCACGACGCGCCGCGCGACGAGATGCCGTGAACCTACTGCTCGACACCAACGTGTTGTCGGAAGTTCAGCGGCCGGCGCCCGATTCGAAAGTTCTGGCCTGGTTGGACACCGTCGACGAGGACCGCGCGTTCATCAGCGTCGCCTCGATCGCCGAGCTTCGGCGCGGCATCGCGCTGATGGAAGACGGCCGCCGGCGCACGGCGTTGGCCGCCTGGCTCGCCCACAATCTGCCAACACGGTTTGCCGGCCGCATCCTGCCGATCGATCACGCGGTGGCCGAACGCTGGGGCGACCTGATGGCGCAGAGCCGCAGAAGCGGCGTCGCGCTGTCCGTCATGGACGGCTTCTTTGCCGCGACCGCGCTCGCAAACAACCTCACGCTCGTCACGCGCAATGTGAAGGATTTAGCGGCATTCGGCGTCCCGCTGCTCAACCCGTGGGACGACGCATAAAATCCAAAAGCGCGATGAGATGAGGATGAATCATCATCGCGCTTTAGGTTGTTGTTTGAGCATGATCTTTTCGGAAAACCGCTTCGCACTTTTCCAGATCATGCTCTACCGCAGCCGCACCACCGGCGCGGCCTCAGGCGCCGCATCTTGCGCATCGGCCTGAGCGTCGTCGACATCCCCCGCCGCCTTCGGCATTGCCGCCATCACCTCGATGCCCTTGCTGTGGCAGATGGTGGCCAGGCGCTCGGGCAGCTCCTGGTCGGTCACGAAGGTCTGGATCTGGCTGATATGGGCGATCCGCACCGGTGCGCTGCGCCGAAGCTTGGTCGAGTCCGCGACCAGCATGACGCTGCGGGCGTTGGCGATGATGGCCTGGGCTACCTGCACCTCGCGATAGTCGAAGTCGAGCAGCGCGCCCTCCTCGTCGATCGCGGAGGCGCCGATGATGGCGTAGTCGACCTTGAACTGGCCGATCAGCTGCGTCGCGGTCGAGCCGACCACGGCGCCGTCGGCGCGCCGCACCGTGCCGCCGGCGACCACCACCTCGATGCGGGGATGGCGGTAGAGCAGCATGGCCACGTTGAGATTGTTGGTGATGACGAGGAGGTCCTCGTGCGAGGTGAGCGCGCTCGCGACCTCCTCCGTCGTGGTGCCGATATTGATGAACAGCGAGCAGCCGTTCGGGATCAGCGAGGCAGCGGCGGCGCCGATCGCCTTCTTCTCGTCGGCGGCGACGAAGCGCCGCGCCTCATAGGCGAGGTTTTCCACGCCGGAGGCGATGATGGCGCCGCCATGGATGCGGGTCAGCGAGCGGCGCTCGCAGAGATCGTTGAGATCCTTGCGGATGGTCTGGGCCGAGACCTCGAACCGGCGCGCGAGCTCTTCGACCATCACCCGGCCGGAGGCGCGCGCGATGTTGAGGATTTCGGCTTGGCGATGGGTCAGTCCGGTCACGGCGAGTGCCTCAAATCAGGAAGACGCATGGTGCGGCGGTTCGCGCCATCGGTCAATGCAAGAGCCGATCACGGTTAATGGACCAGGTCCTCACCACGCCATGGCGGTGGCGAGGCGCGCGAGCAGGTCCGGATCGTCATAAGCGCTCGCGGAAGCGATCGCGCCGGCACCAACAAGATCGGCGTGGGCAAGGGTCGTGCGCATGCCAATAGTCGGAATGCCGGCCGCCGCGGCTGATTGCACGCCGGAGCGCGAGTCCTCGAAGGCAATCGAGGCTGCCGCGCTGGCGCCGACGAAGCGCAGCCCTTCCTGATAGGGCAGCGGGTGCGGCTTGCCGTGCGGCAGCTCGTCGCCGATCACGATCGCCTTGAAACGATGCGTGATGCCGAGGCCCGACAGCAGCAGCTCGGCGTTCAAACGCGGCGCGTTGGTGACCGCGGCCATGGGAATGCCGGCCGCATCCGCGCGGTCGAGCAGCGCCAGCAAGCCCGGCAGCGGCTCGATCCGGCCAGCGACCAAATTGCGAAAAGTCTCTTCCTTCTCGTCCATGACGGCCGCGCGGGATTCCGGCGATTCCGCCGGCAGAAATCGCGCCCCGATCGACGCATTGGAAAAGCCCTGTATCTCCCTCTTGAAACGCGCATCATCGACCACATGACCGCGCGGTCCAAACACCCGGTTGAAAGCCTCGCGGTGAAGAGCATCGGTATCGGCCAGCGTGCCGTCGATGTCGAACAGCAATGCCTTGCCCATCGCCCTGCCCTTGGCTTCGATCATTTCCGTACTTTCCCAAATGCGTGCTGCATCAATGCGCGAGACGTATCAATACGGCATCGATCGCGCAATAACGCATGCACATGCCGATGACGTGACGCTCGACAAAGTCGCGCGCGGCTGCAACACTCGGCGCAAGATCAAAAAGGAGGAAACGATGATCAACCGACGCGACCTGGCTCTCTCAAGCCTGGCTCTCTCGACTCTTGCCGTCTCGGCGCTTGCTTTGACGGCCCCGGCACTGGCAGCCTCTGCGGACGAACAGGCCGTGGCGAAAAAAGTCGAGGCCTTCCGCCTGGCTCAGATCGCGGCCGATCCCAAGGCGCTCGGCGCGCTCTGCGCCGACGAGGTGAGCTACAGCCATTCCAGCGGCAAGGTCGAGGACAAGGCGACCTTCATCACCAACGCCACCGACGGCAAATCGAAATTCTTGTCGATCGAATATCAGGACCCGACCATCAAGGTCGTCGGCCCCGCCGCGATCGTGCGTTTCCACTGGGTCGCGGAACAGGAAATGGCAGCCGATGGGAAAAAAGTGCCGACCAACCTTCACATCCTGATGAACTGGCAGAAGCAGGGCGACGACTGGAAGCTGCTCTCGCGCGCGGCGACGAAGTTGTGATCACGGCTCTTCCCCTCTCCCCTTGTGGGCCCCTTGTGGGAGAGGGTGCCTCGCGAAGCGAGGCGGGTGAGGGGTCTCTCTCCGCGCGTGAATCTCTTCCCTTGAGTTTGCGGGGGCAACCCCTCATCCGGCGCTTCGCGCCACCTTCTCCCACAAGGGGAGAAGGGAGGGCAGCTGTGTTCGTGACGAGAGATTCCGAACCGCGCTACGCGCGCTCCGGAATGGCAGGTGAGCCGACTACGCCGCTTCCGTCACATCACCGTTAACCAGCTTGCGCGCGGCGCGCTCGGCTTCGCGGGCGTTGCGGAAGAGCTGGCCTTCGAGGCGGTTGAAGCGGCGGGACGAGGCGAAGAAGCAGTAGTAGCCTCCCTGGGAACGAACGACAATACCTGCGGTCTGCGAATTGACTTCGATGATGTAGCTGTCCGGCATGGTCCGTGGATTCCTCAGTGCGGGCAAATAACGGCATCCCTACCCAAAGGTTCCTTGGATAAATCAGCCGGTTTCCACCCCGAATCGACGGGCAATTGAGTACGCCGGGACCTCATCCGTTTTATGACTTGATCTTGGCGAAGACGCGACGGCTGCGGACGCAACGCCGCGCGGTCATGCGCCGCGCGCAATTAGGTCGCGATCCGCGTATCGGTCTGGCTGATCGCCTGCGGACGGCCGTGGTCGTCGATCGAGACGTAGGTGAAATTGCCGTCGGTGACGAGGAACGGATGCGCTTCCCTGCGCCGCAATGCCCAGGCTTCGAGATGCACGGTGAGCGAGGTGCGCCCCACACGCACGAGGTTGGCGTAGACCGAGACGAGATCGCCGACATAGACGGCCTTGCGAAAATTCATCGCCTCGATCGCGACCGTCACGGTGCGCGACTTCGCGACCTTCGAGGCGAACACGCCGCCGCCGACATCCATCTGGCTGAGCAGCCAGCCGCCGAAGATGTCGCCGTTCGCATTGGTATCGGCCGGCATCGCCAGCGTGCGGATGCAGAGATCGCCGCTTGGCCCGGTGTCGCCCTTTTCAGTCATTTGCCTCTCACTTGAAATTATTCCAGCCTGGATCGGGCGCGAACCGGCCGCCGAATCGTTCGGCCAGTGTGCGCAGGGCAGCGACGGTGTTCTCCACCCCACGTGTGCGCGCATAGTTCAGCGGGCCGCCACGGAACGGCGCGTAGCCGGTGCCGAAAATCATGGCGCCGTCGACCGCATCGGGATCGTCAACGATGCCTTCCCGAAGAGCCGCGACGCAGACGTTGGACATCGGCAAGATCAGCCGGTCGATCATCTGATCGGTAACGCGCGGTCCGGTTTCCGGCAGTGGCGCCTTCTCCGCCTTGCCATCCTTCCAGACATAAAAGCCTTTGCCGGTCTTGCGACCGAGCTCACCCTTGGCGACTTTGTCGCGCAGCCAGGCCGGCGTCGGCGGCAGCAGATCGCCGAACCTGGTGCGCAGCATGTCCCCGACGTCGAGGCAAATATCGAGCCCGACCTGATCGGCAAGCTCGATCGGCCCCATCGGCATGCCGAACTGTTCGGCCGCCGCGTCGATCAACCGCTGGTCCGTCTTCTCGTCCAGCATCACCATCGCCTCCAGCATGTAGGGCGTCAGCGCGCGGTTGACGAGGAAGCCGGGCGAACTCTTCACGGACAGCGGCAGGCGGTCGATCGCGCCGACGAAGGCGAGCGCCTCCTTCAGCACCTGCGGATCGTTTCCGTCATGGTTGACGACCTCGACCAGTTGCAGCCGCGACACCGGATTGAAGAAGTGCAGGCCGACCAGCCGCTCCGGCCGCGCCAGCGTCGTGCGCAAATCCTGGAGCGGAATGCTCGAGGTGTTGGTCGCCAGAATCGCGCCCGGTTTCATCTTCGGCTCGAGACCGGCATAGACCTTCTGCTTCAGCTCGAGCTTTTCCGGCACCGCCTCGATGATGAGATCGGCATTGCCAACGCCTTCGCCGTCCATGTCGGGGATGAGGCGATCGAGTGCGTCACGGACATCGGTAGGTTTTCGGATGATCTTGCCGTAGAGCTCAGCCGCGCGTTTCACTGCACCCGCGATCGGCTCCGGCTTCATGTCGGCGAGCGAGACGCGCAGCCCCTGCCCTGCGCACCACGCCGCGATGTCGCCGCCCATGGCGCCGGCGCCGATGACGTGAACCTGCTTGACCGTGTTGCCGCTGCCCGCGGCCTTCTTCATCTGCTCGCGCAGGAAGAACACGCGGATCAAGTTCTGCGCGGTCGGCGTCACCATCAGTTTTGCGAACGACGCCTGCTCGGCCCTGAGCATCGCGGCCTTGCTGCCGCCATGGGTCTCCCAGAGATCGATCAGCGCGTAAGGCGCGGGATAATGCTCGCGCGATGCGGCTTTCGCCGCCTCCGAGCGCATGCGCTTGGCGAGGAGCCCCCGCACCGGTCCGAAGTAGGCTGCGCGGGTAAGAAACCCCGGCCGAGCCCGCTTCAGCCGGCCGAACAGCGCATCCTTCACCGCGTTCTGGACGTGCCGCTCCTGCGTCACGGTATCGACAAGGCCGAGCGATTTGGCGCGGCGCGCATCGATGGTGCGGCCGGTCAGCATCAGCGCCATCGACTGGGTCGGATTGACCAGTGCAGTAAAGCGCGCGGTGCCGCCGAGACCGGGATGCAGGCCCAGCATCACCTCCGGGAAGCCGAAACGCGCGCCGTCGATGGCGATGCGCGACTGACAGGCGAGCGCGACCTCAAGGCCGCCGCCGAGACAAAACCCGTGAATAACCGCGACCGTCGGCAGTCGCAACGCCTCCAGATGATCGACTACGGCATGCGCGGCGCGGATGCGTGTTTCCACCATCGCGGGATCGCTGACGCCGCGGAATTCATTGACGTCGGCCCCGGCAATGAAGCCCGACGGTTTTGCCGAGCGGATCACGAGGCCGGCGGAGCGCTCGGTCTCGATCGCGGCGAGCACCGCATCGAACTCTTCCATCACGTCCGAAGACAGGGTGTTGGCGCTGGCATCGGCGCGGTCAAACAACAGCCAGGCGACGCCATCGGCGTCGCGCGTCAACTTGAAGTGGTGGTAAGGACTGTCAGCCGCGGGCTGAGGCCCAAGCGCCAGCACGCGGTCGCCAAGCGCTGTCATGATCTTCGAATCCATAGTCACACCGCCTCGATCAGCATGGCGCCGCCGAGTCCGCCCCCGATGCATTCGGTCGCAACCCCGCGCCGCGTGCCGAGCCGCTTCATCGCATTGACGAGATGCAGCACGATGCGATTGCCGGAGGTGCCGACGGGATGGCCGAGCGAGATCGCGCCGCCGTCAACGTTGAGCCTGTCACGATCGATCTCGCCTGCGGCACCGTCGAGTCCGAGTATCTCGCGGCAGAATTTGTCGTCATTCCAGACTGCAAGGCAGCCGAGCACTTGCGTGGCGAAGGCTTCGTTCAGTTCCCAGGTCTCGACGTCCTTGATGGTGAGGTTGTTGCGCTTGAGCAGTGGCGTTGCGGACATCACCGGGCCGAGCCCCATGATGCTCGGATCGAGCGCAGCCCAGTTGCTGTCGACGATAGCAGCCTTCGGTGTCAATCTGTGCTTGGCGACCGCTTCGTCGGAAGCGAGGATCACCCAAGAGGCACCATCGGTGATCTGCGAGGAATTGCCGGCGGTGACCTGGCCCCAGGGGCGCTCGAACACCGGCTTCAGTTTCGCGAGCGTCTCGGACGAAGAGTCCGGCCGCACGCCGTCATCATGGTCGAAGAACTTGCCGTCGCGGGAGAACGCGGTTTCGACCTCGCCCTTGAGATATCCTTCCGCCTGCGCGTGCGCAAGGCGACGATGGCTCTCGGCAGCGTAGGCATCAGACTGCGCGCGGGTGATGCCGAAGAGATGGCCGACAAGCTCCGCGGTCTGGCCCATGTTCAAGTCCGTGATGGGGTCGGTCAGCCCGCGCTCCAGCCCGATGATCGGCTTGAGATAGCCCGGCCGCAATTTGAAGGCAGCCGCTAACTTCGCCGCCATGCCCTTGGCGGTGGCAAGGCCAGCGAACCAGCGCACGCCGGAATTCGGCCAGACCAGCGGCGCGTGGCTCAAAGCCTCGGTGCCGCCGGCGAGGATCATGTCGGCATGGCCTTCGCGGATGTAGCGGTAGGCGGTATCGATCGATTGCATACCGGAGCCGCAATTGATTTGCACCGTGAAGGCGACCATGTCCTCGCCCATTCCGAGCCTGAGCGCGGCGACGCGGGCCGGGTTCATCTCGTCCGCGATCACGTTGACGCAGCCGAGGATGACCTGGTCGAAGGCGGCAGGCGCAAACGGCTGGCGCGCCAGCAGAGGCCGGCCGCATTGCACGGCGAGATCGACCGGTGTGAACGGGCCGGGCCCCGAGCGCGCCTTCAGAAACGGCGTCCGGCTGCCATCGACGATGAAAACCGGTCGTGCCATCAGCTCGCCGCCCTCTGTTCACCGAGTTCCTGGAAGAACTGATGCACGCCGGCGGTTTTCTTGTAAATCGGCGACAGCGCCTCCGGCGCAAAATCGTCGACCTCGATTACTTTTGTGACAGCTTCGCGAGCCTCCGCAAGTTGCTCGCCTTCGGCCTGGGTGATCATGCCCTTGGCCACCGCGTCCTTCCAGTCACTTATGTGCGCCGCGCGCATGCGCTTGGCGATGGCATCGGTGCCTGCGACCAGCTTGAACGCACGCTCCAGCCGGGCAAAGCCGCCGTCATCGTCGACATAAGCGAGATCGGGCGCGAGGCGGTCGCGCGCGGCTGATGGCTCGAGCACGAGGCTTGCACATTGGTGCACGACGCGATCGCTTGGGCCGAGCACGCGGGCGCCGAAGGGCTGGACCACGAGCTTGAGGAAACCGGCGACGAAGCGGTTCGGCAGGTTGGCGAGGATCTCGGCCAGCCGGTTCTCGATGGTCCTGAAGCCCTTCGCCATGCACCATTCCAGCGCGGCAAAGTCCTCCTTCTGCCGGCCCTCGTCCTGCCAGCGCTTCAGCGCCGCCGAGAGCAGATAGAGCTCGGAGAGGATATCGCCGAAGCGCGCCGACAGCATCTCCTTGCGCTTGAGCGCGCCGCCGAGCGTGAGCAGCGCCATGTCGGCGCAGAGTGCAAACGCTGCCGAATAGCGCGAGAGCTGGCGATAGAATGGCGTCGCCTCGCCCGCGGCTGGCGCCGGCGCGAACACGCCAAAGGTCCAGCTTCGGCCGAACGCCCGGAACAGCGTCCGGAAGCTATGGCCGACATGTTTCCAGAACGTCTTGTCGAAGGCGGTGAGCCCACGCTCGCGGTCGGCGTCGGCGAGCGCATTCATCTCCTGGAGCAAATAGGGGTGCGCGCGAATGGCGCCCTGCCCGAACACGATGAGGTTGCGGGTCAGGATGTTGGCGCCTTCGACCGTGATGCCGACCGGACCGGCGCGGTGCAGATTGCCGAGATAGTTTTGCGGCCCGTCGATCACGGCCTTGCCGCCATGGATGTCCATGGCATCGTCCACGGCGGTCCGCATCCGCTCGGTCGCGTGCAGCTTCATGATGCCGGAGATGACAGCGGGATGAACGCCGGCGTTCAGTGCCGCGCAGGTCAGCCGCCGCGCCGCGTCGAGCTGATAGGCGGTTGCAACGATGCGTGCGAGCGGCTCCTCGACACCTTCGAACTTGGAGATCGAGATGCCGAACTGCTCGCGAATGCGGGCATAGGCGCCGGTGGTGCGGGCGGCATAGGCGGCTCCTGCGGCCGACAACGACGGCAGCGAAATGCCGCGACCGGCGGCGAGCGCCGTCATCAGCATCTTCCAGCCCTGCCCCAGCCGCTCTTGACCGCCGATGACGTAGTCGAGCGGAATGAAGACGTCGCGACCCCGGTTCGGACCGTTTTGAAACACCTGCATCGACGGCAGATGGCGCTGGCCGATCTCGACGCCGGGCAAGCTGGTCGGGATCAGCGCCACGCTGATGCCGAGCTCCTCCTCGTTGCCCACGAGATGATCGGGATCATAGGCCTTGAAGGCGAGGCCGAGCAGCGTCGCGACGGGACCGAGCGTGATATAGCGCTTGTGCCAGTTGAGTCTTAAGCCCAGCACCTCGCGGCCCTCGAGGATGCCCTTGCAGATGATGCCGGTGTCAACCATCGAGGCGGCATCCGAGCCGGCTTCCGGGCTGGTGAGACCAAAGCAGGGGATATCGCGGCCGTCGGCCAGGCGCGGCAGCCACCGCTCCTGCTGCTCCCTCGTGCCGAAGCGCATCAGAAGCTCGCCGGGCCCGAGCGAGTTCGGCACCATCACCGTGACCGCGGCGGCGATCGAGCGGGTCGAGATCTTGCGCACGACTTCCGAATGCGCATAGGGCGAGAAGCCGAGGCCGCCAAATTCCTTCGGAATGATCATGCCGAAGAATTTCTCGCGCTTGACGAAGGCCCAGACGTCCTGCGGCAGGTCGCGCCATTCCCAGAAAATCTTCCACTCGTCCAGCATGGCGCAGAGCTCGTCGACGGGACCGTTGAGGAAGGCCCGCTCCTCATCGGTCAAAGTCGCTGGCGCGATGCCCAGCAATTTCGACCAGTCGGGATTGCCGGTGAAGAGATCGGCGTCCCACCAGACGTCACCGGCCTCCAGCGCCTCGCGCTCGGTGCCGGACATCGCCGGCAACACGCCGCGCGCCCAGGAGAAGATCGGCTTGGTGATAGTGTCGCGGCGGAAGCTCATGGCTGACCTCATGCATCGGCGCGGATATCAGGCATTTTAGCGGAAAGTGGCGGAGACTGGCGAACACTTCGCCCGCAAAAAGAAGCGAATTGACGCGGCCGCGCGGCCCCAGGTCATAACGGCCGGGGTGCGGTGGCAGTTCCGGGGGGGACGAGCGGACCGAATGCCTCACACCGTCATTCCGGGGCACGCGAAGCGTGGACCCGGAATGACGAAATCGAGCGAGCGGCATAGTGCCGTAGCCCGGCTGGAGCGCAGCGTAATCCGGGAAACGTTGCGGGCGAGAAAGACCCGGATTTCGCTGCGCTTCATCCGGGCTACGCAATGTGCAGAAAGGCGGGGCTTAATCCGGCCGGACCATCTCGAACATGTTCTCCGGCCTGATCTCGAAATAGTCGCCACGGCGGCCGGCGCGCACAATCGGGCGGGCGGCGGCGGTCTGGTAGACGCCGTCCTTGATCATGGCCTTGTCGATGTGGACGGCGACGACCTCGCCGAGCGTCAGCCAGGCGTCGGCTTCCTTGCCGTCGGCGCCCTTGAGGCGGACGATGTCGGACACCTTGCACTCGAAGGCGACCGGGCTTTCGCCGACCCGCGGCACGTTGACGAGCTTGCCCGAAACGGCGGTCAGGCCGGCGACCTCGAACTCGTCGACCTCGGGCGCGACATGCGCCGCCGTCGCATTCATGTGCTTGGCCAAATCCATCGTGGCGAGATTCCAGACGAACTCCCCGGACTGCTGGATGTTCTCGACCGTGTCCTTCCAGTTGGTGGAGGAGAAGCCGATGATCGGCGGCACGTAGCAGAAGGCGTTGAAGAAGCTGTAGGGCGCGAGGTTGACGTGACCGTTGGTGTTGCGCGACGAAATCCAGCCGATCGGCCGCGGCGCGATGATGGCGTTGAAGGGATCGTGCTTGAGGCCGTGGCCCTTGGAGGGCTCGTAGAAGTACAGGTCTTTGTCGGTCACGCTGGTTTTTCCTGGTCCTGGTAGCCCGGATGGAGCGAAGCGTAATCCGGGACCGCCGCGCAAGGCTGAACCATCCCGGATTGCGCTTCGCTCCATCCGGGCTACGTCGGCCTGCTTATAGGAGAATTCCGGCGCCCGTCAGTGACGCGGCGACAATCCCGCAATGACGAAATCGATCATCTGGTCGATGGTCGGACCCGGCTTGGTGGCGCACTGGGCGATCATCTGGGGATGGAAGAAACGCATCATGGCGGTGCAGGCGCACATTGAGGCAAGCTCCAGGTCCGGCGCCTCGAACTCGCCGGAGGCGGCGCCTTGAGCGATCATCTGCCCGATCGCCGTGGTGATGAGCTCCATGTGGGCGACGCAGACCTCCCAGTCCTCCTGCATCGCGATCTCGACCATCTCGTGCAGCTTGTTGTCGCCGACATAGCGTTCGGTGTTCATGCGATGGATGGTGGTGAGCAGCTCGCGGAAGCGGTCCAGCACCGGACCGGGCCTGGCGACGATCCGCTGCGCTTCCAGCTCGACCTCGCCCATCAGCGAGCGGGCCACCGCCTGATGGATCGCCTTCTTCGATTCGAAGAAGCGATACACGTTCGCGGGGCTCATCCTGAGCTCCTTGGCAATGTCTCCGACCGTAGTCTTCTGATAGCCGATCTGGCGGAACAGCCGTTCGGCCACCTCGAGGATACGATCCCGGGTGTCGCCTTCGATATGCTCCGCAACCAGTGTCATTTGTCAGGACTCGTCAGTCAGCACTTTTCATTTATTCAGCCGCTTCAGCAAGCGGTATTGCCGGCTGGTCATCACTCCCATGCTGCAGCGCGGTAGGTCGCTCGGCAGAACCGGCCTCATCCAGGCTCTTGCGGAACCACAAGGCATAGAGACCCGGCAGATACAAGAGTGTGAGGAAGGTCGCAACGAACAAACCGCCCATGATGGTGATCGCCATCGGGCCCCAGAAGGCCGAGCGCGACAGCGGGATCATGGCGAGGATGGCGGCGAGCGCCGTCAGCACCACCGGACGCGCACGGCGGACGGTGGCCTCCACGATCGCCTCGCGCCGGGTCAGGCCGTGGGAGACGTCGGTCTCGATCTGATCGACCAGGATGACCGCGTTGCGCATAATCATGCCGGCGAGCGCGATCAGGCCGAGCAGCGCCACGAAGCCGAACGGGGCGTTGGCGACGTTGAGCCCCAAGGAGGCGCCGACGATGCCGAGCGGCGCGGTCAAAAACACCAGGATCAGGCGGGAGAAGCTCTGAAGCTGGAACATCAACAGCGTGAGCATCACCATGACCATCAGCGGGAAGAGGATGAAGATCGAGGCATTGCCCTTGGCGGATTCCTCGAACGCACCGCCCGGCTCGATCCGGTAGGCTGGCTCGAGATAGTTCTTGATGGCCTGGAGCTTCGGGGTGATCTGATTGGTGACGTCGGGCGCCTGCACGCCGTCGACGACGTCGGAGCGCACGGTGATCGCCATGTCGCGGTTGCGCCGCCACATGATCGGCTCCTCGTGGGCGTATTCGATCTTGGCGATCTGCTGGAGCGGCACCGCGACACCGTTGCGCGAGGTGATGGTGAGATCGCCGACGCCGCCGAGGTCGAGGCGTTCGGACGGGATCGCACGCGCGACCACGCTGACCTTCTCGATGCCGTCGCGGACGGTCGTGACCTGTGCGCCCGAGATCAGCATGGATAGTGCCTGCGAGACGTCCTGCGGGGTCAGGCCCATGGCGCGGGCGCGGTCCTGGTCGACGACGAGCTTGAGGTACGGCGACTGCTCGTTCCAGTCGAGTTGGACGTCCTTGACACTCTTGTTCTCCCGCATGACGTCACGGACCTGATAGGCGATCTCGCGCACCTTGTTGGCGTCGGGGCCGATTACGCGGAACTGCACGGGGAAGCCGACCGGCGGACCGAAGTTGAAGCGGTCGACGCGCACGCGCGCCTCGGTCAGCATGCCGTCGGCGACCGCGTTCTCGATCTTGGCCTTGACGCGCTCGCGCTCCTCGACGCCCTTGGCGACGATGACGATCTCGGCGAAGGCCTCGTTCGGTAGCTGAGGACTGAGGCCGAGCCAGAAGCGCGGCGAACCCTGACCGACATAGGCCGTATAGGTCTCGATGTCCTTGTCGTCCTTCAAAAGCGTCTCGGCCTTCTTCACCGCCTTCTCGGTAACGTTGAAGGCGGTGCCCTCGGGCAGGCGGAGCTGGAGGAACAGCTCGGGCCGCTCCGACAGCGGGAAGAACTGCTGCTGGACATGGCCGAAGCCGACGATCGAGACCACGAAGATGCCGACGGTCGCGACCACCACGGTGATGCGGTGATTGACGCACCATTGCACGATGGCGCGCAGGCCGCGGTACATGCGGGTCTCGTAGACCGCGTGCGGATCGTGATTGTGATGCACCTTGATATCAGGCAGCAGCTTGACGCCGATATAGGGCGTGAAAATCACCGCCACGAACCAGGAGGCGACCAGCGCGATCGCCACGATCCAGAAGATGCTGCCGGCATATTCGCCGACCGCGGAATTGGCAAAGCCGATGGGGAGGAAGCCAGCGGCCGTGACCAGCGTTCCCGTGAGCATCGGAAACGCAGTGGATTCCCAGGCAAACGACGCCGCACGATACCGGTCCCAGCCCTGCTCCATCTTCACCACCATCATCTCGACCGCGATGATGGCGTCGTCGACGAGCAGGCCGAGCGCGATGATCAACGCGCCGAGCGTGATGCGGTGCAGGTCGAGCGACATCGTGTTCATGACGATGAAGACGATGCCGAGCACCAGCGGCACCGACAGCGCGACCACGATGCCGGTGCGCCAGCCGAGCGCCAGGAACGACACGAACAGCACGATCACCAGCGCTTCCATGAAGGAGTGCACGAACTCGCCGACGGCATGCTCGACCACCTTGGGCTGGTCGGCGATGAGGCGAACGTCGACCCCCTGCGGCACCGCCTTCATGAATTCAGCCGTCGCCTTCTCGACCTCCTTGCCGAGGTCGAGAATGTTGGCGCCCTTGGCGGTGACGACGCCGATACCAATCGCGGACTTGCCTTCCTGGCGCACGATGAAGCTCGGCGGATCGACATATCCGTGGGTGACGGTGGCGATATCACCCAAGCGGAACACGCGGCCGTTGCTCTCGACCGGGGTCTCGGCCACCGCCTTGGCGCCGTCGAGCGCGCCGGTGACGCGCAGCGGCACGCGCTGCGACGAGGTCTCGACCGTGCCGGCAGGGGTCACGTTGTTCTGCTTGGCAAGCGAATCGAACAGCGCCTGCGGGGTGATGCCGAGCGTGGCGAGCTTGGCGTGCGAGAATTCGACGAAGATGCGTTCGTCCTGGTTGCCGTAGACGTCGACTTTGGTCACGCCGGGCACCTTCAGGAGGCGCTGACGAAAACCCTCCGAGACCTTCTTGAGCTGGGCGTAGTCGGCGCCGTCGCCGGTCATCATGTAGAGGATGGAATCGACGTCGGAGAACTCGTCGTTGACGACAGGCCCCAGAACGCCCGATGGCAGCTGGCCCTGCACGTCGGCGAGCTTCTTGCGCAGCAGATAGAAGAGATACGGCACGTCCTTCGGCGGCGTCGAGTCACGGAAGGTCACCTGGAGCGCGGCGAAAGCGGGCTTGGAATAGGTCTGCACCTTCTCGAAGTAAGGCAGCTCCTGGATCTTCTTCTCGATGGGATCGGCGACCTGGGTCTGCATCTCCTGCGCGGTCGCGCCCGGCCAGATCACCGAGATGTTGACCACCTTCACCGTGAAGAACGGATCCTCGGCACGCCCGAGCTTCTGATAGGAGAAGAAGCCGGCGGCGCCGAGCACGATCATCAGGAACAGGACCAGCGTCGGATGGCTGACGGCCCAGGCCGAAAGATTGAAGCGCTTCATCGCACTCTCCGTAAGACGATCCAATTGCCAAAAAAACGACAGCCGCTCTGTTCAACCCGTCAATGCGAGGCAGCGAAGCAATCCAGGGGGCTGGGCAGATTCTGGATCGCTTCGCCGCTTCAGCCTTTCGCATTTGCGCTAGGGCCGAAACTCACCTCGCAACGACGAAACTCTTTATTGTTTGAGCATGTTCTCGATCGGAAAATCGCTGCACACTTTTCCGGATCATGCTCCGCTAATTAGAAAGACAGCGACGACACGATCCGCACCTTCTGGCTCGGATCAAGTTTCTGCACGCCGAGGGCGACGATTTTGGCGCCCTCTTCCACACCGCTGGTGATGACGACGTCGTTGCTCTCGTAGGACTTCACCGTCACCGGCTTCAGCGTGACCGCACCGTTGTCGTCGACGACGTAGAAGGAGGGCTTGCCGCCTTCATTGAACAGCGCCGACAGCGGCAGCCGCGCGACGCGTTCGGTCGCAGCATCCGACAGCGTCAACGTCGCGGTCATGCCGAGCGCGACGTTGTCGTCGGCTTCGGGCAGCGAGAATTTTGCGAGATAGGTGCGCGTGGCGGAATCCGCGGTGGGCGCGATCTCGCGCAGCTTCGCCGCATATTTCCTGCCCGGCTCCGACCAAAGGGTGACGCTGGCGGCGCCCGATTTGGCACGTCCGACCAGCGTCTCAGGGATCGCGACGACCGCTTCCTTCTCGGCAAAGCGGGCGACGCGGATCGAAGCCTGGCCCGCGGTGACCACCTGGCCGGGCTCGATCAGCGTTGCGGTGACGACGCCACGGGCGTCGGCGTTGAGCGTCGCGTAGGAAAGCGAATTGTTGGTCAGTTCGACCGAGCGCTCGGCCCGGTTCAGGCGCGCACGGGCCTCGTCGGCGGAAGCGCGGCTCGAATCCATCTGCGCGTCGGTGGTCCAGCCCTTGGCCTTCAGATCCTTGGCACGCTGCTCGGCGGCGGCGGCCTGGGCCAGCACGCCGGTCGCAGCGGTCTGCTCGGCCACGGACTGCTCGGCCTGGAGCTTCAGATCGACCTCATCGAGGGTCGCGAGCGGCTGGCCGATTTCGACGGTCTGGCCGACTTCGACCAGGCGCTTTGCGACCTTGCCGGCGACACGGAAGCCGAGATCGCTCTCGATCCGGGGCCTGACGGTGCCGACGAAGCTGCGCTCCGGCGTTTCGGCGTCGTAATGGGCGGTGGCGACCAGAACCGGCCGCGGCGGCTCGGCCTTCTGGGCCACGGTATCGTTGCATCCGGCCAGCGCAGCGGCCATCAAGGCCAACGATACACCTGCCAAAAGCTTGGAATAGCTCGACAAAACTGACCGGACGAACATCGGAGGACACCCCTGCGGCTGCGTTGTGAGGAATGTCGACTAATCACTGATAAAAGTCAATAATCGTCAGTCATCAGGAATGCGTGATCGTTGGGGTACTAGGAAAGGTAGGGCGGGTCCCGCTGGCGAGGCGCCGGGCTCCAATGTTAAGGTTACATGTAACCGATGGAGTCCAGATGCCCACTTCCTCAAAGGCCAAGTCGTCCCGTGTGAAAGTGCGAGCGCACCGCGATCGGCTGCGCGCACAAGGGCTGCGGCCGATCCAGATTTGGGTACCGGATGTCCGCTCGGCATCCTTCCGATCTGAAGCCCATCGCCAATCTCTTGCGGTCGCAACCAGCGCTCATGAACCCGAGGATCAAGCCTTCATTGATGCCGTTTCCGATTGGGCGGACGAATGAAGCGGGGCGATATCTGGACAGTGGCTGGCGGCAAGGACTACGCGGGCAAGCCGCGCCCCGTCGTCATCGTGCAGGACGACAGCTTTGACGCCACGGACTCAATCACCATTTGTGCCTTCACGACCGATAGAATCGAAGCGCCTCTATTCCGGCTGCAGGTTGAGCCGAACGACGGCAACGGCCTTCGAGCTCCTTCACGGCTCATGGTGGACAAGATCACGACGGTCCCGAAATCCAAGGTCGCAACGTGTATTGGGCGCCTTGATGATGAGGACGTAGTACGTCTTAACCGCGCCATGCTCGTCTTTCTCGGGCTGGCCGGTTCGCAAAGAACAGCTGCCGACGGCTAAGCCGTCTGCCCGCGTGTCCTAACAAAAGCCGCAGGATACCGGCCCTGGCTTTCGCCAGGGCTACGTAGGCTCACCGCCCCTGTTCGGCGAACTCGTGCTTGCTCTCGTGACCGCCCGCAAACACGAGGATGCCGGCGATCAGCGGCAGGACCGCGAGTACCAGCAACCCCGTCGAGGTCTGGCCCGTGGCTTCCTTGACCCAGCCGATCAGGTAAGGGCCGCCGAAGCCCGCGAGGTTGCCGATGGAGTTGATCAGCGCGATGGCGCCGGCGGCGGCCGTGCCCGAGAGCCAGGCGGTCGGCAAGGTCCAGAACACGCCGAAGCAGCAGAACACGCCGATCGCGGCGACCGTCAGCACCGCCATCGTCATGATGGGATCGGTGAGGTAGCTGGAGGCGCCAAGTGCGACGGCGGTGAGCAGCAGCGGTGCGCCGACATGCATCACGCGCTCGCGCGTGGCGTCCGAATGCCGCGCCCACAGGATCATGGCGATGGTGCCGAACAGGTAAGGGATCGCGGTGACAAAGCCGGTCTGGGCGTTGGTGAGGCCGAAGGCTTTGACGATCTGCGGCAGCCAGAACTGCATGCCGTAGAGCGCGCCGACGAAGCCGAAATAAACCAAGCTTAGCGTGATCACCTTCGGTGAGGACAGCGCCTCGCCGAGAGTAAGGTGCTTCACCGCCTGCTTGGCGGCGATCTCGGAATCGAGCCTCGTCTTAAGCCAGGCCTTCTGCTCGGCCGAGAGCCAGTCCGCCTTCTCCGGCCTGTCGGTGAGGTAGAACCAGGTGACGATGCCGAGCAGCACCGAGGGAATGCCCTCGATGATGAAGAGCCACTGCCAGCCCTTCAGGCCCATCACGCCGTCCAGCCCGAGCAACAGGCCCGAGACCGGCGCGCCGATCACGGTCGAGACCGGCACGGCGATGGCGAAGGCGGCAAGGAAGCGGGCGCGATATTCGGCCGGGTACCAATAGGTGAGATAGAGGATGATGCCGGGAAAGAAGCCGGCCTCGGCCACGCCGAGCAGGAAGCGCAGGATGTAGAAGCTCCATTCGCCCGAAACCGTCGCCATCAGCGCCGAGATGATGCCCCAGGTCACCATGATGCGCGCGATCCAGCGGCTGGCGCCGAACTTTTCCAGCGCCAGATTGCTCGGCACCTCGAAGATGAAATAGCCGATGAAGAAAATGCCCGCGCCCCAGGAGAAGATCAGCGGCGTGAACTTCAGCTCCGCATTCATGGTCAGCGCGGCAAAGCCGAGATTGACGCGGTCGAGATAGGAGAAAAAGTAGGCCAGCACCAGGAACGGAATCAGGCGCCAGGAGATGGCGCGGACGGTGGAGGTCTCGATTGCAGTTTTATCGGTGTTCTTGGCGCCGCCGGCAGAACCGGCAAAGGTCGTGGTCTGGCTCATGGCTTTCCCCCCGGGGTTATTGCTTTTATGGGCTGGGGTCGGTTTTGAGCATCGCCGCGAAAGAGTCAATGGAGCGAGCAATGCGCGGGGCGCAGCCGGATAAACCTGTTGCGCCGCTACGGACATCCCTGATCCGCGCCGCGCTCGCCCTTGTCGTGATCGCCTGCGGGCTATCCCTGCGCCGGTACGGTTTTCTCCTCGGCCTTCCCGCCTTCGTCGTGAAGTATGGCGGCTCGCTGCTGTGGGCGACGATGGTGTTGCTGCTGGTCGGCGCTTTGCTGCCGCGCCTGCCGCGAAGCCAGCTGGCTTCTATCGCGGCGGCGATTGCGATCGTCGTCGAATTCTCCCGGCTGGTGCATTCGCCCTGACTCGACGCGTTCCGGCTCACCACCGCGGGCGCACTGCTTTTAGCGCGCATCTTCTCGCTGTGGAATTTGGTGGCCTATGCGGTGGGGATTGTGTTCGGCGTTTGGGTCGATGGTCTGGTAGGGTGGGCAAAGGCGCCTTAGCGCCGTGCCCACCAAATTCCTCCACCGACGAGGTGGTGGGCACGCTCCGAGGCTGGGCAAGTATCCAATGCATCTTCAATGCTGTAGAAAATTATCCGTTGTTGTACGAGGAGGCAGTCAGGAAATTCCATCAAAGTCGCCTTGGGCCCACGCGATAAGAACGATGTTCTACGACGCGGCCGCCGCAATGAATACTTGCCCAGCCTCTCCGCTTTGCCCACCCTACAAGTTCAGGAGCGATTGCGATCCACGATCACTCCGCCAGTTGAAACCGCTCGAAGCGGTCGAGCTCACCCTCGATTTTCTGCTTGAGCTCCTTGCGCCCCGCCGTCTTCTTCCCCTGCCCGACCCAGGTCCATTTCTGCATCAACAGTTTCTTGCTCTGCCGGTCGGTCTTGAGGTCGAGCGCGGCGACGATCTCGTCGCCGACCAGCACGGGAAGCGCAAAGTAGCCGAGCTTGCGCTTGGCCTTCGGCACGTAGGCTTCGAACAAATGGTTGTAACCCAAGATGAGGTTGGTGCGCTTGCGCTGGATGATCAGGGGATCGAACGGCGAGAGGATGTGGACGAGATCCGGCGACACCTCGCCCAGCTCCAGCGCCGACGGCCGCGCCCAATGCTCCTGCTTGCCGGCGCCGTCGATCGTCACAGGCACGAGCTCGCCGCGGCGGACGCGCGCGGCGATCAGGCCCGCGACCGGCTTCTTGCTCGGCGCGTCGAGATGGCAGATCGAGTCAAGGCTCACCACGCCTTGCGACCGCAGCGCGCGATCGAGCAGATAGGTCGTGATCTCCTTCGCCGGCGCCGGCTTAGGCAGCGTGTCCCAGCCGAAATGGCGCATCATCAGCTCGTAGGTCTTGAGCATGCCTTGACGCTCGCTGACGGTCACGACGCCGGTATAGAAGGCGAGCTGCAACGCCCGCTTCGACGGCTTGCGGCTCTGCCACAGATGCTCCTTCTCGGTGAGCACGTCGTCCTCGATGTCGCGGATCGTCAGCGGGCCGGCGCGCACCAGCCGCATCACCTTGCGCATGTCGGCCGGCGTCACCGACGCAAACCATTTGTGCCCCTCGCGGCGGTGCTCGCGCATCGCTGGCAGAAAGAAGCGGAAGTCGCTCGCAGGCACGTAAGACAGCGCATGGGTCCAGTACTCGAACACGCTTCTATCGTTGGTCTGGGCATGACGCAGATCGGCGCGGCGGTAGGACGGGATGCGGCTGAACAGGATATGGTGGTGGGAGCGCTCGATCACATTGATGGTGTCGATCTGCACATAGCCGAGATGGGCGATCGCGTCTGCGACGGCCTGCGCACCCTCCCCGAACGGCGCTCGCGCGTCCAGCCGCTGGGCATGCAGCCAGACCTGCCGGGCCTGTGTCGTGGTGAGCGGAAGCGGCTTGGGTGCGCGGGACATTGCGGAATGCAATGTAGCGAGATTCGCGCCAAGAAAAAGAAGAAGGCAAGGAAGCCGGCCAGCGAGCAGACAAAGAAAAACCGCGCTGCCATCTGCTGACAGCGCGGTCGAATGGGGCGCGCCTCGCGCCTACTTCATCGACATCGCCTTCTGCGCCTTCATGTAATGCATGCAGGCGCTCTTCATCTTGCCGTTGCTCATGTCGGTGTTGGCCATGGCCATTTCCTTGTTCATGGCCGTCTTGGCCGGCGTATCGGCTGTTCCGCCCATCATGGCGGCGCTCTTCATCATGTTATCACTGGTGCACGCCATCATCGCGGCGGATGCTGGGGAAACGGCGAACGCGACAAAGGCTGCGGCTGTGAGCAAAATCTTCATCGAAAAGTCTCCTCCGTAAAACGAAACCGGCGTCATGCCGGCCTTCGCAACTACGTATTCTCTAGCGAAGACGTTTCGTGGAGAAGACAATTTTCTTGCTGCGGTGCGAAGGCGAAGGGCTCTAACGGCCATCCTTCGGGGCTTTGGACCGGTCGCCGACGCTGCCGGTCGCGACGTCCGGCTCGCACGAGGCCTTGCCCCGCCCCTCCGCCTGGCAGCGATAGACGCTGCCGGTGAGGCGGTCGACCAGCCACATATTCTCGTCGGCCGGACCCTCGAGCCCGACATAACGGGAGGTGAGACCCGTGATCAGCGTCGACAGCAGGATCGCCATCGCGATCATGGCCGCGCCGACATAGATGGGCATGGAGCTCAGGGACACTGTCCGATCCGGCGGGCCACTGCGATAGAACTGGTAGTCACTTGGCCTCGGCACTGGATGGAACTGGCTCCTGTTCGCTTGCTGTGGTCGAACGATGGATTCTGCTAGGCGCGCATCTGGCCGAAAACTTGTTCGTAGACGGGCCGTCACGCGACGGCTTTGCGACGATCAATGTCCACGGCTTTCTGCAAGCCACGGAGATGAACTGCACAACCAGGTGTGCCGTTCCGTGGCCCCTTCCCCGAGGGTGGCGGGCGGCGTAGCCCGGAACTCATGCTCCGGATCCACGCCTCGCCTAACGGCATGGTCGGCCGAGATGCCTTGGCGGCCGTCCCGCCCGGCATTAAGATCACGCCCGGAACTTATTGTTTCCACCGTGACGAGGATCACATCAGGGCTTTTGAACCTTCCCTATGCTCGCAGCATCAAATCGCCATCAGGCGTAACAGCGAGGATACGACAATGACCCGTTTTGATAAGTTTTTTGGACTGAGGGCGATTGCTCTCTCGGTAGCGCTGTCGATGACGGCAGGGCTGGCATTGGCCGGCGACAACAACGTCTCCGCCAACCAGATCCTGGACGCGTTGAAGCCGAAGCCGGTGACCCGTGGCCTCTCCGCTGGTCCGCAGGCCGATCCGGCGGTGCAGGCCAAGGAATCGACGTTTCTGAACACCGTGCGCAACCGCTCGACCCGGTCGCTGTCGACGGGCGAGCGCGAGCAGATCGCCGAGCTCGCGGCGACCAAGCCGAAGATCGATCTGGAGATCCAGTTCGACTACAACTCGGCTGACATCGCCAAGACGTCGGTGCCGTCGGTGCAGGCGCTCGGCAAGGCGCTATCCGATCCGTCTCTCAAGGGCTCGACCTTCGTGGTCGCCGGCCACACCGATGCGATAGGCACCGAAGAGTACAATCAAGGGCTCTCCGAACGTCGCGCCGACACCATCAAGAAGTATCTGGTGCAGAACTACGGCCTCACCGGCACCGATTTGGTCACCGTCGGCTATGGCAAGACCAAGCTGAAGGACACCGCCAACGGCGCCGATCCGATCAACCGCCGCGTCCAGGTCGTGAACATGGACACCAAGACGGCATCAAAGTGATCTGACGACCACCTCCCGCTTGCCGCTCGTGCGGCAGGCGGTGAGCGCCGTTCAGACCGGCACCGGCGCGGAGAGAGCCTCCCGCAACAGACACGCAAGCTCCGCCTTGCGATAGGGTTTTTCCAGGATCAGAGCACCCTGCCGGACGTGGCCGTTCGCCGCCAGCGTTTCCAGGGCATAGCCGGACGTCAGCAGCACGTGTAGCTCGGGCCTGACCTTGCGCGCGAGGCCCGCCAACTCCCAGCCGCTGATGCCCCCCGGCATGACGACATCGGTGAACAGGAGATCGACGTGCGGCGCAGCCTCGAGCTTCTGCAAGGCCTCCTTGCCGTCGACGGCGGAGATGACCTTGTAGCCCAGGCTCTCGAGACTCATGACCGCATAGGACCGGACGAACGGATCATCCTCGACGATCAGCACCGTTTCGGAACCGCTCAGCGCCACCTTTTTGTCGACCGCCAGCGGCACGCCCTGCGTCTTCGCCGCCGCGGCCGGAAGATAGATCCGCACCGTCGTTCCCAGACCCGGCTCGCTGTAGATGGTGACATGGCCGTTGGATTGCTTGGCGAAGCCGTAGACCATGCTGAGCCCCAGCCCGCTGCCCTTGCCGACCTCCTTGGTGGTGAAGAAGGGCTCGAACGCCCGTTCCCGCACCCGCTTCAGCATGCCCGTGCCGTCGTCGGTCACGGCGATCACGACGTACTCGCCGGGCCCGACCTCCGGATGCGCATTGTGATCGCCGGCATCGATCGAGGCGTTCGCCGTCGAGAGGGTCAGGTGTCCACCGGACACCATCGCGTCCTGGGCGTTGAGCGCGAGGTTGAGGATTGCCGATTCGATCTGCACCGGATCGGCGAAGGCGTACCGGAGTTCGGAATCGGAATGCGTGGAGATATCGATATCCTCGCGAAGAGTCCGCCGCAGCAGCTTGTGCATGGATTCGACGAGCTTGTTGCATTCGGTCTCGACCGGCCGCAGCAACTGCTTGCGGCTGAAGGCGAGCAGGCGTTGCGTCAGCTCCGCGCCGCGTTCGCCGGCGCTACAGATATCGTCGGCGAGCCGCTTCAAATCCGCTCGCGACACCAACTGTTCGCTGAGATATTCGGCGTTGCCGACGATCACGGTGAGAAGATTGTTGAAATCGTGCGAGATGCCGCCGGAGAGCTGCCCGACCGCCTCCATCTTCTGCGCCTGCATGAGCTGCGCCTCGGTGCGCTTGCGCTCGGTCAGGTCGTGGATCATGCCGACGAAGATGGACGAGCCGTCCTGCCCGGCCTCGCCGACCGAAAGATCCATCGGGAAGGTCGTGCCGTCCTTGCGCTGCCCTGTCACCTCGCGGCCGATGCCGATGATCTTCTTCTCGCCGGTGGTGATGAAATTGCGGACATACCCGTCGTGCTCGGAACGGTAGGGCTCCGGCATCAGCATCCGGACGTTTTCTCCAAGAACCTCGTCGGCCTCATATTTGAACAGCTTTTCGCAGGCCGGATTGAATTTCAGGATGATGCCGTCGGAATCGATCAGGATCACGCCGTCGACCGCCGTATCGACCACCGCACGCAGCCGTGCCGCACTTTCGCGCAGCTCGCGCTCGACCCTTTCGCGCTCGGTGAGGTCATGAACGATGCCGACGAAGATCGACTCGCCCGTGGCCTGCTTGGCCTCGCCGACCGAAAGATGCATCAGGAATGTCGTACCGTCCTTGCGCTGCCCCACGACCTCGCGGCCAATGCCGATGATCTTCCGCTCGCCGCTACTGTGATAGTTTTGCAGGAAACCATCATGGGCATTGCTATAGGACGACGGCATCAGAACCTTGACATTCCGGCCGATGACCTCGCTCGCGGGATAGCCGAACAGGTCTTCGCAGGCCGGATTGAACATCAGGACGCAGCCCTTCGCGTCGATCAGGATCACGCCGTCGACCGCGGTGTCGACGACGGCGCGTAGCCAGTCCGCATTGGAATGGTCCGGCCTGACGATGCGCTCCTCCACCTGATGGCTCTCCGATTCAGACGATACGTGCCCAGTCCACACGCCCTGATTGATTCAGGCAACAGGATTCTGCGGCTGCTATGCACGCCAGCGGGCACTAGATCCAATTCTGGAACAACATCAGCCGGTTGAAGGTCTGCATCGAGGTCCCAATGAAGGCGGCCGAGACCGGCAGCATGACCACGAAGCCAATGGCCGCGACGCCGACATAGGCCCATAGCAGCCAGCGCGGCAGGCCGTCCCTGCGCAGGACATAGACGAGCGCAAGCGAGGCTGCGGTTGCGGCCGGCAGATAGTAATAGATGAAGCCGAGCGTGCGCGGCAGCAGCGCCCAGGCGAGCCAGGGGCCGAAATAGAACGCCGCGATCAGGAACGCATCCCACCGCCGCGTCACGATGAAGTCGCGCAGCACCACGGCGAGCGCGAGCAACGCCGGCCACAGTACCACGGGGTTGCCGAGCAAGACGATCGCAGAGACGTGGTCCTCCGCGGTCTTGTCGAACAGGAACCACACCGGGCGCATGAGGAGCGGCCAGGACGGCCAAGAGCTCATATAGGTATGGCCGGCGATCGCGGTGGTGGTGTTGTCGGCAAATATCCGGCGCTGCGCCTCGATCAGGTCCGACAGCGACAATCCATAGAGCGGGACGAAGGCCGCAAGATATGTCGCCGCCGGCAGGACGGCGAAGCAGAGCGCGACATGATGCGTCCTGAGATCAGGCCAGAGGTCGGGCCGATACCAGTCACCCGGCTTCGCGTCGGCAAACAGTGTGTGCCAGCCCTGCATCAGGCGGATCACCGCGACGATGACGATGCAGACGCCGAGCGGAAACAATCCGCTCCACTTGCAGGCGGCGGCGAAACCGAACAACGCGCCTGCGAGCGCAAACAGCGCATGCGGCCGTTCCCTTCGAGAGCCGTGCATGAAGGCCGCCGTCGCGAGCAGGCCGAAGCCGAGCGCAAAAATGTCGAGCATCGCGATGCGCGCCTGCACGTAGATCATCTGGTTGAAGGCCGCGATCAGCGCTGCGGCGATTGCAGGCCCCTGCGCGGCGAACAGCGCGAGGCCGCACAGATAGATCGCCACGATCGCGAGCGCACCGAACAGCGTCGCCGGATAGCGCCAGCCGAGCGCGTTGTCGCCGAAGGCCGCGATCGATGCCGCGATCAGCTCTTTCGCCAGCGGCGGATGCATCGGATTGAGCACCGGCTGCGACGCCGCGGGGCCAAGCATCTGCCGCGCGGCCGGCACATAATGCACCTCGTCGAAGACGAATTTTTCCGGCGTGGTGAGACCGATCAGCAGCGCGAGATGCGCGACCAGGAAAATCGCGACAGCAATCACTGCGCTCCGCGACACTTTTGGAACCGCAGGCAATTCAAGCGGCTTTTGTGGAGATGTTTTGCGTGTCAAATCTGCTTCACCGCGGAGAAAAATAAAGACGGTACTTTTCATTGAACGCATTCCGCCGCAACTGTCACTAAGCATAGCGCACGTCCCGCGCCGCTTGTGATAATTTCGCCACATCGCAAGCACGCGTGATCCGGTACGATCAGGGACACATCGATCGGTTGCGACATGAATTTTCGTTTCTGGCTTTTCTCCACACTGCTCTCGGCCGTATTGTGCGCGGCGTTTGGCGCCCAGGCGCAGACGCGCGTCGGCGAAGCCGTCGTGATCCAGAACGAAGTGGTGCGCGTGGCCGCGTCCGCGACGCCGATCAATGTCGGCGACAGCATGCTGCGCGACGAGACCGTGCGCACCGGCGCCGACAGCGCGGCACGCTTCGTGATGGCGGACAGCACCAATTTGTCGCTCGGCCCGAGCGCGACGCTGAAGCTCGATCGTACCGTCTTCAACGACGAGCATAGCTATCGCGACGTCGCTATCCGCATGACCACCGGCGCATTCCGTTTCGTCACCGGACATTCGGAGAAGACCGCCTACAAGATCACGACGCCGCTCGCGACCATCGGCGTGCGCGGCACCACCCTCGACATCCTCTCCCAGCGCGGCCGCTCCGTCGTCGTGCTTCAGGACGGCGCGGCCAGCGTCTGCACATTGAGCTTCCAGTGCGTGCAACTCACCCAGCCCGGCGACACCGCGGTCATCACCTCGACCGGCGGCAAGGTCAGCATCACCAAGACCAACACGCCGCCGTGGACGTTCGCCGCGACCTGCGCCGCGAGTGCCGGGCTGTGCTCGGTCAACCAATACGCAGACGCCTCGCCGACCATCGCGCCCGCCGTCCAAGATGACGGCATGCTGTGCGGGCGCTGATGATGGCGAAACTCCACTTCAGGCGCGTCATCCTCGCCGGCGCGCTCATCGCCACTGCTATTCTTGCGCTTGCCGCGCTCGGGGTTCGGCCGGCCGCAGCCCAGGCGACTTGCGAATCCGAGTGCGGCGAGCCGACGCCTAACCCGTCACCGACATATTCGCCGACACCGGCGCCGACCTACAGCCCGCCGCCGACGCCAAGTCCCTATCCTTCGTCGTCGCCGAGCCCGTATCCGTCGCCGAGTCCGACGCCGACCGGCGCCGATTCCAGCGGCAATTCGATCGGCGGCCTCGCCAATCAACGCTTCAACCAGATGATCACCAACCGGGTGCTCGGCACAGTGCTGCTCGGCGTCAACGAGCAGGTCAATTGCAGCGACTGCATCAGCGCGTTCGGCTCGGCCGGCTCGTTCTCGGCCGGCATCCACGGCCGCAAGGAGCTGACCAACAATCTGTCGCTGCTCGCCGGCATCGCCTACACGCAATACAGCGAGGGCGGCTACAACATCACCAGCGCGCCGATCGGCGCCTTCGCGCTGCGCTATGACTTCACCGATTGGGGCTCGTCGCGCCCGTTCTTCGATATCGGCACGATCCTGACGCCTTGGGAAAAGGCACGCTACACCCGCAGCTACAACACCAGTCTCGGCCCGGTGAACGTGACGAGTTCGACCAACGCCTCTAACTATGCCGTGTATGGCCGCGCCGGCTGGATGAGCCGCGTGTCACCGCGTGACGAGGTCGCGGCCTCGATCGAGGTCTGGCAACTCTGGCAGCGCGTGTCCGGCTATGCCGACAGCGCGGTCGCGTTCAATCCGTTCGACGCCACCCTTGCGACCGGCACCGACCGCACCAGCCTGGTCAAGATCGGCGGCCAGTGGACCCATCTCTACGGCAGCAACATCGAGGCCAACGTCAATGGCGGCTGGGTGCAGTCGTTCGCCGGCCACAGCGGCATCGTCGCCACCGTGACCGGCGACGGCATGGTGGTGCCGACGATGGGTAACCAGGGCTGGTTCGAATATGGCGGCCGCCTCGGCTTCCGCGTGTCCAAGGGATGGATCGTCGACCTCTTCGCCAACGGCACGCTCGGCCCGCAGCCGGTGGGCAACACCATCCACGGCGGCGTGGGGTTGCGGATCAATTATTAGACTAAGGCGGAGCCACCGATGTCATGCCCGCGCAGGCGGGCATCCAGTACGCCGCGGCTTCTTTCGTATCACGGCGCCGTCTCTGGGATACTGGATCGCCCGGTCGAGGCCGGGCGATGACAGCGAGTGTGTGGTGCGAGCTCATGGTCTCACGCCGCCGACCTGCCCTCGAAGGCGCGGCGCAAGCTTTCGACATCGAGCTTCACCATCTTCATCATGGCCTGCATCGCACGACCGGCCGCAGCCCTGTCCGGGCTCGAGAGAAATTCGAACATCACTTTCGGCACGACCTGCCAGGACACGCCGTAGCGGTCATTGAGCCAGCCGCACTGCTGCTCCTTGCCGCCATGGGCGAGGAAAGCGTTCCAGACGCTGTCGAGCTGGGCCTGATCGTCGCAATGGATCATCAGCGAGAGCGCGTGGGTGTACTCCATCTTCATCCCGCCATTGAGCGCGACCAGGGGCTGCCCGGCCACCGTGAACTCGACGACGAGTACGGAGCCCTCCTTGCCGGACGGGCTGTCGGTGACGTTGCGCTGAACGTGCGTGATCTCCGAATTCGGCACGAGCGAGACGTAGAAATTCGCGGCTTCCTCGGCGTCGCCATTGAACCACAGGCAGGGTACGACCTTGGACATGGACAAATGCTCCTCTTGGAATGGGGTCCGGTCCGAGGACGAACAGGCCCGCCGCGATCCGACAGGCCCGGCGAACTATTTTTTCATGCCTTTTCGTTCGGATCCCGGTGGATGGGATCGATCCACAGCACCGTCTCGGGCTTCTCGACCGGCTCGATGTCGAGATTGATCGCCACCGCCTCGCCGTCGCTGCGCACCAGCACGCATTCCAGCACTTCATCGGGGCTGGCGTTGATCTCCTGATGCGGCACATAAGGCGGCACGTAGATGAAATCGCCGGGGCCGGCTTCCGCAGTGAACTGGAGGTTTTCGCCCCAGCGCATGCGCGCCTTGCCCTTCACCACATAGATGATGCTTTCGAGATGGCCATGGTGATGCGCGCCGGTCTTGGCGTCGGGCTTGATGCTCACGGTGCCCGCCCACAATTTCTGCGCACCGACGCGCGCGAAATTGATCGCGGCCTTGCGGTCCATGCCCGCCGTCGACGGCACGTTGGGATCGAGCTGGTTGCCGGGAACAACGCGCACACCGTCATGTTTCCAGCGATCGTCGTGATCGTGTGCATGGTGCGAATGCGTATGGTCATGGCCGGCCATTGGTCTTGCTTTCTGTTGGTTCCGTGCGCGGCAAGCTAACCAAAGCCGCGGCATCAAGCCATACCAAAATCGGAACTCTCGTAACCATCAGACGTTGAAGGGCAAGGGGCCAGCAGGCGATGGGTGACGCCAAGGACGCCGCGAAGGATGCGACGGATCGCGCCGCAGCCGCCGCGAAGCGCGCGGCCGAATAACGCGGTAAGTACTGAATGCGAAAAGACCGGCCGTGAGGCCGGTCTTTTTGTTTGCGCGATCACTTCACCGCGAGCAATTCCACGTCGAACATCAGCGTCGCGTTCGGCGGGATCACGCCGCCGGCGCCGCGAGCGCCGTAGCCGAGCTGCGCCGGAATGATCAGCGTACGCTTGCCGCCGACCTTCATGGAAGCAACGCCCTCGTCCCAGCCCGCGATGACGCGACCCTTGCCAATCGGAAACTCGAACGGCTCATTGCGATCGACGGACGAGTCGAATTTCTTGCCCTTCTGGCCGTTCTCGTAGAGCCAGCCGGTGTAGTGCATCACGCAGATCTGGCCGGGCTTTGGCGAGGCACCAGTGCCGGCGACGCTGTCGATGATCTGCAAGCCTGAAGTTGTGGTCATGGTCTTTCCTGCGGTCTGGGCCGAGGCCGTGGTGGAAACGAAATGCGACACGCTGCCGATCATGGTGATCGCGAGTGCCGACATCAGGGCGAGGAGCGCGCGCTGGAAACGCTGCATAAGACACCTTCCGTTTGAGGCGGGAGGTGTCTAGCGCAACGCAGTAGCCGTTTCCACCCCTCAGACCTCGATATTTTCGAGCCGGACCGGTAGCTTGCGGATGCGTTGTCCCGTGGCGTGATAGATGGCGTTGCAGATCGCGGCGTTGGTGCCGACATTGGCGAGTTCGCCAAGACCCTTCGCGCCCGCCGGGTTGATGTGATCATCCTGTTCGGAGAGCAGGATGACCTCGACGCCTGGGACGTCCGCGTTCACGGGCACGAGATAATCGGCAAAATTGTCGTTAACGTAGCGCGCGGTGCGCTCGTCGATCTCGGTGGCCTCCAGCAGCGCCGAGGACATGCCCCAGATCAGGCCGCCCATGAGCTGGCTGCGGGCCGTACGCGGATTCATGATGCGCCCGCACGCGAAAGCGCCGACCAGGCGCGGCGCGCGGATCTCGTGCGTGAAACGGTTGACCCTGACCTCCACGAATTCGGCGCCGAAGGCGTAGGCGATCTTGTCCTCCATGCTGCTGCCGCCGACCAGCCGCACGTGACCGCTGTGCATCGCCTGGAAGGAATCGAGCGGTGCCCCTTCCGGCTTCCACTCGCCATATTCCTCGACGATGCCGACGCCAAGCGCATCGAACGCCTTTTCCAGATTCAACGGCTGATCGCTTTTCGCTGCCCGCGTCGCCGGAGTTTGACCGATGCCTACGGTCTCCTTGGCCTTGTCGGTCAGGCTTTCGTTCGGCATCACCGCCCTGAACAGCCGCTGGCGGACCTTGTCGCAGACCATCATCACCACCGAACAGGTGCTGGCCGTCGAGTTCGAGCCGCCCGCGACCGGCGCCGGCGGCAGATCGCTGTCGCCGATGAAGACCGCGACCTTCTCCAGCGGTACGCCAAGTCGTTCTGCTGCGGTCTGTGCGATGATGGTGTAAGCGCCGGTGCCGATCTCGTGGCCCGCGATCTCGACGCGGGTGCGGCCGTCGCGCTGCAGGCGCACGCGCGCCGCAGACGGTCCCATCTGCGTCGGATAGCAGGTGGCGGCGCAGCCATAGCCGATCAGCCAATCGCCTTCCGCCATCGACTTCGGCGCCCTCGAGCGCTGCGCCCAGCCGAACGCCCTGGCGGCTTCATCGAAGCAGGCCATCAGCGACCGCGAGGTGTAGGGCTTGCCGCCGATCGGCTCGTTGGTGGTGTCGTTGATACGGCGGAGCTCGACCGGATCCATGTCCAGCTTGACAGCGAGCTCGTCCATCGCGCTTTCCAGCGCGAACAGATACGGCACCTCCGGCGGCGAACGCATGAAGCCCGGCGTGTTGCGGTCGGCGCGCACGATCGACACCAAGCTGTCGACATTCGGGCAGGCATAGAGCCGCGTGGTGGTCTTGGTGCCGCCCACGCAGTATGCATCGGGACGCGAGGACACCTCGGCGCCCTCGTGCCTCAGCGCAATGAGTTTGCCATCGCGGCCGGCGCCTAGCTTGATCTGATGCCGCGTCTCGGCGCGATGGGTCGTGATCGTGAAGCCCTGGTCGCGCGTCGGCACCAGCTTGATCGGCCGGTTCAGGCGCTTCGCAATCCCGGCGATGATGGCGGTCCGCGGCGTCATCGAGCCGCGCGAACCGAAGCCGCCGCCGACATAGGGATTGACCACACGCACCTTGTCGGCGTCGATGCCGAGCTGCTCGGCGACGCCGTTCTTCAGGCCGTAGACGTACTGGCTCGGCTCGTAGATCACGAGATTGTCGCCCATCCAGGCGCAGCTCGTCGCAAACAGCTCCATCGGATTGTGGTGCTGCGTTGGCGTGTCGTAGGAGGCCGTGAGCTTGACCTCGGCCGCATCGAACGCCCGGGCGAAGTCGCCGACCTTCGGGTCCTCCTTGAACTGCGCATTCTGGCCCTTGGCAGCGGCCGTCGTTGTTCCCGGCGAGTCGAACGTCGCACTGGGCATCACCGCCGTGTAATTCACCTTGACGCGGTTTGCGGCTTCGCGCGCGGCCTCGTAGCTCTCGGCGATGACCACCGCAACGATCTGACCATCATGCGCGATGTCGGCTGACTTCATCGGTTGAATCGTGGTCGCCGCATAGCCGCCATTGCTGAAGAGCTTCGAGTCCTTCAGCTTCGGCGCATTTTCATGCGTGACGACGTCGATCAGGCCGCGGACACGGCTGGCGTCATCAAGATCAAAGCTGTCGACGCGCCCCTTGGCGATGGCGCTCGTGACCAGGAACGCATAGGCCGGATTGGCCAGCGGCATATCGGAGGCATAGGTCGCACGCCCCGTGACTTTTGAGACTGCATCATAGCGCGGCACGGGCCGGCCCATGTTCGCCTTCGGCTCGGGAGCGGCAGCGGTCATGATCAGATCTCCATCGTTACGGCCTGTTGCAGCGCGCGCGCCACCACGCGCTTGCCGAGTGCGATCTTGAAGCTGTTATGCTGCCGCCCGCTGGCGCCTGCGAAAGCAGCATCCGCGACACGCCGGGCCAGGTCATCGTCGAATCTCTGCCCCTTCAACAGCGCCTCCGCCTCACGCGCGCGCCAAGGCACGGTGGCAACACCGCCAAGTGCCACGCGCGCGTCATCGATCACGCCATTCCGCACGTCCAGCGCGATCGCCGCCGACGACAGCGCGAACTCATAAGACTGCCGGTCGCGCACCTTGAGATAGACCGACCGAGGCCAGCGGCCCGAGACGGTAAATCCCGAGATGAGCTCGCCAGGCCGAAGCGTCGTCTCGATTTCGGGCGAACTGGCGGGCGCCTTGTGCAACTGCGCGAACGGCATGCTGCGGGTGCCGGCTTTCCCGGTGATCTCGACCATCGCGTCCAGCGCAATCAGGGCCTGGGCAAAGTCGCCGGGATAGGTCGCAATGCACTGATCGGAGGTGCCGAGCACCGCATGCATGCGGTTGAACCCCTCCATCGCGGCGCAGCCGGAGCCGGGATTGCGCTTGTTGCAGTTCTCATAGGAGATATCGCGAAAATAGCTGCAGCGCGTCCTCTGCATCACATTGCCGCCGAGGGTCGCCATGTTGCGCAACTGGGCGCTGGCGGCAAGCTTCAATGAATTGGCGATCACCGGATATTGGCGCTGAATGTCAGCATGCGCAGCAACATCGGACATTTTTGCGAGCGCACCGAGCCGCAAATTTTCACCACCCGGCTCAATACCGGACCAACCCTGCGCCAATGGATTGATATCGACGATCGCTGCGGGCCGCATCACATCCAGCTTCATCAGATCGATGAGCGTGGTGCCGCCGGCGAGCGGCTGTGCGGCGGCCTGGGTCATTGGATTGTTGGCCGCGGCGGCTGCGCTGAGCGCCTGCACGGCCATGCCCGGGTCTGTCGCCCTCTGATACAGGAAGGATCGCATGCGCCTAGCCTTTCATGATCTCGGGCGCGGCCTGCTTCACGGCCGAGACGATATTGGGATAGGCCGCGCAGCGGCAGATATTTCCGCTCATATATTCGCGGATGTCGGCATCGCTGCCCGCGTGGCCCTCCTTCACGCAGGCTACCGCTGACATGATCTGTCCGGGCGTGCAGTAGCCGCACTGGAATGCATCGTTGTCAATGAAGGCCTGCTGCATCGGGTGAAGACGGTCGTCGGTGGCGAGCCCCTCGATGGTGGTGATGTCCTGGCCTTCCGCCGCCAGTGCCAGCGTCAGGCACGACACCACGCGCCGGTCGTCGATCAACACGGTGCAGGCGCCGCACTGGCCGTGATCGCAGCCCTTCTTGCTGCCGATGAGGCCCATATGCTCGCGCAGCGCATCGAGCACGGTCGTGCGCGCGTCGAGCCGAAGGCGCTTGTCCTTGCCGTTCACCCGCAGCGTGACATCGACGGGCAGCGCCGGATCCGGCACGGCCGCCGAGCTCACGCCTTCCGTGGCCGCGCGGGCGGTGAGCGGAACGAGCGCGCTACCGGCCGCGCCGGCAATGAAGGCGCGCCGGTCGAAGCCGGAATCTTTGGAACTCGGATTGTCGTGCATGACGGCCTCCGCCGCTTTCGGGAGAGCAGCGCACGCCTGCACCGCTCATCGCCCCCTTAACTTGGGACCATGAGCTCCGTTCCGAATGAAATGAAGCGGCGCCAGAAACGACGCTTCATTCGCCGTCAATTTTTTCTGATCATGCGAGACTGCTTTGCTCGCGCATCCCCGGGCTCAATAGCCGAGCGCGCAGCCGTCCTTGCGCGGGTCGGAACCGCCGGTCAGCGTACCCTTGTCCCAGTCGATCCAGATCGCCTGGGCGCCGCCGAGCGGGCCGACCACGCTGGTGGTCTTGTGGCCGAGCTTCTTCAGGCCCTCGACAATATCAGCCGGCACGCTGTCCTCGAGCTGATACTGGCCCTCGTAGTGCAGGCCGCGCGGCATGTCGATCGCCTCCTGCACGTCGCAGCCATAGTCGAGGATGTTGGTCACGACATGGGCCTGGCCGACCGGCTGATACTGGCCGCCCATCACCGCGAACGGCATCACGGAGCGGCCGCCCTTGGTGAGAAGGCTCGGCATGATCGTGTGCAGGGGGCGCTTGCCGCCGGCGATGCTGTTCGGGTGGCCCGGCTGGATGCGGAAACCGCCGGCGCGGTTCTGGAGCAGCACGCCGGTCTTGTTCGAGACGATCGCCGAGCCGAAGGAATGCGCGATCGAATTGATGAACGAGCAGACGTTGCGATCCTTGTCCACGACCGTGATGTAGATGGTCGAGGGGTTCATCGGCGGCGCGACGTTCGGCAGGTCGAGCATGCCATCCATGCGGATCTTCGCGATGTGCTCGTCGCAGAACTCCTTGGCGAGGATCCTGGCGACCTCGATCTTCATGTGCTCGGGATCGGCGACATGCAGCTCGCGATGCATGTAGGCGATGCGCGCGGCCTCGGCCTCGAGATGGAAGCGCTCGACACTGAGGGGCGCATACTTCGTCAGGTCGAACCGCGACAGGATGTTGAGCATCAACAGCATGGTGAGGCCGGGTCCGTTCGGCGGGCATTGCCAAACGTCATGGCCCTTGTACATGGTGCCGATCGGCGTGGTCACCTCGGTGGTGTGCGCGGCGAAATCGTCGAGCGTATGCAGGCCGCCGATTCCACGCAGGGTCTCGACCATGTCCTCCGCGATCGCACCCTTGTAGAAGGCGTCGCGGCCGTCCTTGGCGATCGCCCGCAGCGTCTTGCCGAGCTCAGCCTGGCGGATGACGTCGCCGGCCACCGGTGGCTTGCCGTGCGGCAGGAGGTAACGCTCGGTGTTGGTGCCGTTCTTCAGCTTCTCGAACTGGTTCTTCCAGTCGAAGGCGATGCGGGGCGCGACGACATAGCCTTCCTCAGCTGCCTTGATCGCGGGCTGAAGCAGCCGGTCGAAGCCGAACTTGCCGTGATCGCGCAAAACGGTCGCAAAGGCGTCGATCACGCCGGGGATCGAGACCGCGTGCGCCGAGGTCAGCGGCACGGAATTGATCTTGCGCTCCAGATACCAGTCGGCGTTCGCGGCCTTCGGGGCGCGGCCGGAGCCGTTATAGGCAACGATCTTGCCCTCGCCGCGGGGCTGGATCAGCGCAAAGCAGTCACCGCCGATGCCGGTCGATTGCGGCTCGATCACGCCGAGCAACGCCGAGCCCGCCACCGCCGCATCCACCGCCGTGCCGCCCTCGCGCAGCACCTCGATCGCGGCGAAGCTTGCCTGCGGATGCGAGGTCGCGACCATCGCGTTGGTGGCGTGGACCGTGGACCTGCCGGGAAAATGGAAGTTTCTCATGCGAATTCTTGCTCTCTTGGGCTCGTAGGCTAAGTCTTTGGGCGCGCGTATCGCCGTCTCGGAACCGGGCCTAGATGGCACATTCCGGCCCGCTGGGGCAATGCTGGCATACCAGGGAAATGGCTGCCATCCGCTGGGCGTATAGAGCCGAAGGACCATGCGGGTTTTCTGAGCGCTGGCCGCCTGCTAAACGGGCGCCATGGTCTACAAGGTCGCCGCCTTCTATCAATTCGCCGCCCTGCCCGATTACCGCGAGCTGCGCGAGCCGCTGCGCGCGTTCTGCGCTCGCCTTGAGCTCAAGGGGAGCGTGCTGCTGGCCCGGGAGGGGATCAACGGCACGATCGCAGGCGCACCCGACACGATCGACGCGTTCGCCCACGAGCTCGCGCACGGCGACCTATTCGGCGGCAGGCTCGACAATCTCGAAATGAAGTTCTCGACCAGTGAGGCGATGCCGTTCGGCCGGCTCAAGGTGCGGCTGAAGAAGGAGATCGTCACGCTTGGGGACGAGGCCGCCGATCCGACGCGCCGGGTCGGCACCTATGTCGATGCCGCCGAATGGAACGCGCTGATCGCGGCGCCCGATACGCTGCTGCTCGACACCCGCAACGCCTTCGAAGTGACCATGGGCACGTTCGAGGGCGCGGTCGATCCCGGCCTCAGGAGCTTTGGCCAGTTCAAGGACTTTGCGGCACAACGGCTCGATCCCGCCAGGCACCGCAGGATCGCGATGTTCTGCACCGGCGGTATCCGCTGCGAAAAAGCGAGCGCGCATCTGCTCGCGCGCGGCTTTGCAGAGGTCTATCACCTCAAGGGCGGCATTCTCAGATATCTGGAGCAGGTGCCGGAGGCGCAAAGCCGTTGGCGCGGCGAATGCTTCGTGTTCGACGAGCGCGTGGCGCTCGGCCATGGCTTGCTCGAACATGGCCTGCGCGAACATGGCTTGCGCGAACGGGACAAGGACGCAACACGTGACGAATGAGATCAAGACGCTCAGCGAGCGCATCGACACGCTGGAGGCGCGGCTGGCCTATCAGGACGATACCATCGAGACGCTGAACCAGACCATCACCGCGCAATGGAAGCAGATCGACGCGCTGACGCGGCAGCTCGTGCAACTCGGTGAACGGCTTCAGGAGGCCGAGGCGAATGCGCCCGGCGCCGCCAACGAGCGCCCGCCGCACTATTGAAGCGATACGCTAAAATCCTGACGCCTTCGGCAGCAGGCTGGTCACCTCGCCCGACATCATCAGGCGGTCGCGCCCGGCCTGCTTCGCGATGTAGAGCGCCTGATCGGCAGCCTCGATGAGCGACCCGACTCCTGCCGTGCGTTCCAGCGCCGGCCGGCAGGCCGCGCCGCCAAGCGAAGCCGTGACATAGCCCGCCGCGTGATTTGAGGTGTGGACGAGGCCGGCCTCGCGGATCGCCCGGCGGATCCGCTCGCCAATGCTCGCGCAACCCGCGGCATCGGTGTTCGGCAGCAGCATGGCGAATTCCTCGCCGCCGTAGCGCGCAGCCAGATCGCCGCCGCGCTGCATCTCGGCTGCGATGATCTTGGCGATCACGCGCAGGCAGGCGTCGCCCGCGGGATGGCCGTATTCGTCGTTGTAGGCCTTGAAGTGATCGACGTCGATCATCAGCAAAGCGAGGCTCGAGCGGTCGCGATAGGCGCGCGCCCATTCCTCCTTCAGGCGCTCGTCGAGGCGGCGGCGATTGGCAAGCCCGGTGAGGCTGTCTTCGATCGCGAGCGTCTCGAGCCTGGTCTCCAGCTTCTTCTGCTCGGTGATGTCGCGCGAGATTGCGACCACGCCGTCGACGTTGCCATTGTCCTTGCGCGTCACGCGCATGGTCGATTCGAGCCAGACTTCGCCATTCTGCCGGTGCGCGTTACGGTAGGTGACGCGCGCCTCCTCCGTGTCGCCGCGCTTCATGGCGTCGACGATCGACTGGACGTGCGGCAGATCATCCGGGTTGACGCCTGCGAGCGCGAGCGTCCCGATCATTTGATTGGCGCGCCAGCCGACGACGCGGACCGACGAGGGCGAGACATAGCGCAGCCGTTCGTCGAGCCCGATGCGGGTCACCATGTCGCTGGAGCCCTCGGCAAGCAGGCGGAAATGGGCTTCCTTCTCGACCAGCGCGGCCGCCATGCGCTGGCCCCGCTGCAACTGATGCACCAGCACGGACCCGATGATTGCGATCAGAATGACCAGCGCGAGCACGTAGAGCATGCGGGAGATCGCCGCCGCGCGCCAGGGCGCGAGCAGTTCTTCCTTGTCGACGGTGGCAAGCAGGAGCAGCGGGTAGCGGACGCTGCGCTTGAAAAAGCTGACGCGCTCGGCGCCATCCAGCAGCGACTTGAAATGATAGGCTCCGCCGGCACGTTGCAGGCTCGCATCGCGGAATAGCGGCGTGTCGGCGACGCTGCGCCCGACGAATTTGTCGTTGCTCGGGTTGCGGGCGATGATCATGCCGTCGCCGTGCACGAGCGCCAGCGAGCTGTTGCGGCCGATCTCGAACTGCTCATAGAAATGGGAGAGATAGCTGGCGCTGATGGTCGCGAGCACGACGCCGCCGAAACTGCCGTCCTGCTTGTTAAAGCGGCGCGACAGGGTGACGACCCACTGACCGTCCAGCAGGCTCTTCACGGGGCGACCGATATAGGCCTCGCGCTTCGGCGCGAGCTGGTGATGACGGAAAAACGCGTCGTCGCTGAACGTCGATCCGATCGTCCCCGGCGAGGTCAGCCAATTGCCCTGATCGTCGATGATGGCAAGGCTGTGGACGCGATCCATCGACTTCTTGCGTACCTCCAGGAGGTTTCTGAGCTTCGCGATCGTGGTGGGGTCGGCACCGTCCATCTCCAGCCGGCTGACAACGCCGACGACACCGGAATCCAAGAGGTCGAGGCTGTCCTCGGCGTGCTGCGTCAGCGACCGGGCGACGTTCGCCATCTCCGTCTCGGCGCCCTTGAGGACCGCGTCGCGCGCCGCCCACTCACGCCAACCACTGACGCCGAGGATCGTCGCGCAGGTCAGCACGACGAACGCCGCCGCACGTAACGGCAGGCGGCTCCAACTGGCTCTCTGAGAGGCGACGTTCATGCGACAGGAATCTCCGATCGCCGGAACTTCCGCCGCTTCTGTTATTCAACCTTGAAACGCCTGCGGAGATTCGCAAGCATAAGCGGGATTTCCCGTACTCCTACGGAGGAGAGCGTCCGCAGATCGCTAACGATGCGTTATCAAACCTATCGGGAATCGGCGCGCCTGGCCCTAGCTGAAGACGCCCTTAACCTTGTCCCACAGGGACGGGCTGTCCGCTTCCGCGTCGGCCTTCGACGGCGTCGGCTGGACGGCGCTGACGGGATCGGACGCAGGAAATGTATCGATCAAGCCAGCATCGAGCTTGGCGTGGGCCTCGCGGTCGGCGGCGTGCGCCTTGCGCGGATCATCGGCGTGCTTGTCATGAGGAGCGGGATTGAACGTCTTAGCCATGGAATCCTCCTCCGCTGGCTGGTCAACGCGGGGCAATTGCGCTGGTTCCCCTGTTCCGCTCGGGCCTTCGGCGGTGTATCAGGAACCTCAATCTGCATCAGGACAGTTCGTGCCCCAGTCTGCGACGAAACCTTTCATCGACGTGCTCTCCGGCCGGCGGCAAACCACCCCGCCAGTATGGATGATGCGGCAAGCCGGCCGCTATCTGCCCGAATATCGCGAGTTGCGCGCCAAGGCCGGGGGCTTCCTCGATCTCTGCTTCACACCGGAACTCGCGGCCGAAGTGACGCTGCAACCGATCCGACGGTTCGGCTTTGATGCGGCGATCATCTTCTCGGACATCCTCGTGATCCCCTACGCGCTCGGCCGCTCCGTGCGCTTCGAGGTCGGCGAAGGTCCGCGGCTTGAGCCGCTGGATGATCCCGGCAAGGTCGCCACGCTGGCGCCCCACGCCGATTTCGGCAAGCTCGAACCGGTGTTCGAGGCGCTGCGGATCGTGCGGGGCACGCTCGATCCCAAGATCGCGCTGATCGGCTTCTGCGGCGCGCCGTGGACGGTGGCGACCTACATGGTCGCAGGCCAGGGCACGCCGGATCAGGCGCCGGCGCGGATGATGGCCTATCGGCACCCGGAAGCGTTCGCGAAAATCATCGACGTGCTGGTCGAGAATTCGATTCAGTATCTGCTGGCGCAACTCGCGGCCGGCGCCGACGCCTTGCAGATCTTCGACACTTGGGCCGGCGTGCTGCCGCCGGCCGAGTTCGCACGCTGGTCGGTCGAGCCGACGCGGCGCATCGTCGAGGGTGTGCGCGCGAAGGTACCGGACGCAAAAATCATCGGGTTTCCCCGCGGCGCCGGCGCGCAATTGCCTGATTATGTCGAGGCGACCGGCGTGAACGCGGTCAGCATCGACTGGACCGCGGAGCCGTCCTTCATCCGCGAGCGCGTACAGACGCGCGTCGCGGTGCAGGGCAATCTGGATCCGCTGGTGCTGATCACCGGCGGCGCCGCGCTCGACCGCGCGGTCGACAACGTGCTGGCGAACTTCGCCCAAGGCCGCCTGATCTTCAATCTCGGCCACGGCATCCAGCCGGAAACGCCGATCGCCCATGTCGATCAAATGCTGAAGCGCGTGCGAGGGTGAAGGCGGGCGCTTGGGGCGCGGAAGCCTCCACATCGTCATGGCCGGGCTTGTCCCGGCCATCCACGCCTCACTACGCGGTACGAAGAACGTGGGTGCCCGGGACAAGCCCGGGCATGACGACCTTCAGGGGGTGGAAAAACAAAAAACGCGAAAACAACCCCATGCAAAGTAGAAATCATTGAGGAATTTCGTCTGGCATGGCGCGAGCCGTGCAGCGCAGGACGTTTGACATGTCGGGCAAAACAGGCGCACGATTCCATGATCGCGCCGATGTGCCCTCGCGGCGGGCTTACCCTGGCCGGCTGCGCTCGATGATCTCCGCCGCACCTTTCGCCAGCAGCTCGAGCCCGACGGCACGGCCAAGCTCGCGCGGGCGGTTCGCGGGACCGGCGCCTGAGGCCTCGATGATGGTGTTGCCGGAGAGGTCGAGCACGGATGCGCTAAGCGACATCTGATCGCCTGCGATGGTCGAGAACCCTGCGATCGGCGAATTGCAGTGGCCGTTGAGCACCCACAGCACCTCGCGCTCGGCGTCGGCAGAGGCATGCGCGGCGGGGTCGTCGATCGATGCGAGGATGCTTCGGGTCTGCCAATCCTGCGCCGCGCATTCAACCGCGACGATGCCCTGCCCTGCCGCGGGCAGCATCTCCGCAGCGGTGAACTCGTAGGCGACGCGATGCGAAAGGCCGACGCGATCGAGACCCGAACGCGCCATGATCAACGCGTCCGCCGGTCCGACGGCGCCGCCGTCCGGCAGGCGCTGTTTCTCGCCATTGTCGAGCTTTCGGACGCGCGTGTCGGCGGCACCGCGGAAATGGATGACCTCGACATCCGGAAACAATCGCCGCGCATAGGCCGCGCGCCGCACGGCATTGGTGCCGATCTTGAAACCCTTGCCGCGCGACTGGCGCAGCGCTTCCAGCGTTACGCCGTCGCGCAGCACCAGCGCATCGCTCGCCGGATCGCGCGACAGCGTAGCGCCGATGACGAGACCCGGCGTGTCCTCGTTGCCCGGCATGTCCTTCAGCGAATGCATCGCCGCCTGTAGCTCGCCCGACAGCACGGCGGCGCGGATCTGCGCCACGAAAGCGCCGCCCTTGCCGCCATGCGGCAGGAGCTTGCTGGTCTGGTCGAGATCGCCCGTGGTGTCGAACTTGACGATCTCGACCTCGATATCGGGCACGGCGGCGGTCAGGCGGCGCGCGATCTCTTCCGTCTGTGCCAGCGCCATCGCGCTCTTGCGCGTGCCGATCCGTAGTCGAATAGCCAAGCCCTTATCCTTTCGAAGCGCGTTGTTCTCTTTGAGCATGATCCTATCGGAAAACCGGTTCCCACTTTGCGCCAACGCGGCCGTTCGGGTCCGGATCATGCTCTACCGCGCATCCTCCAATATCATGTCGGAGGCCTTTTCGGCGATCATGATGATCGGCGCGTTGGTGTTCCCCGACACGAGATCGGGCATGATCGAGCCGTCGACGACGCGCAGGCCCTCGAGCCCCCTCACCTTCAGCCGCTGGTCGACGACCGCGAGCGCGTCGTTGCCCATACGGCAGGTCGAGGTCGGATGGTAGATGGTGCTGCCGCGCTCACGGCAGTAATCCAGCAGCTCCGCATCCGTGGAAACCTTCGCACCGGGATCGACCTCGTCGACCACGAACGGCTTCATCGCCGGCGCGTTCAGGAACTTGCGCAGGATCTTGAGGCCTTCGACATTGGTGGTGCGATCGGTCTCGGTGGACATGTAGTTGATGCGGATTTCCGGCGGCACCGTCGGGTCTGCGCTCTTGATGCGCAGGCTGCCGCGGCTCTCGGGACGGAGCTGGCACACCGAGGCGGTGAAGCCGGAAAAATCATGCAGCTTCTCGCCCATCTTGTCGGTCGAGAACGGCAGGAAGTGGACCTGGATGTCCGGCGAGGCGAGCCGCGGGCTGGTCTTGAAGAACGCGCCGGCTGTGCCGGCCGCGATGGTCAGCCAACCTTTCCGGAACAGCGCATAGCGTGCGCCTGCCATCGTGCGGCGGAGCGGGTGATTGATGGTGTCATTCAGCGTGATCTTCTGCGAGCAGCGCATCACGATGCGGACCTGCATATGGTCCTGCAGATCGTGGCCGACACCTTTCGCGTCCAGCACGACATCGATGCCATGTTTGCGCAAGAGATCGGCGGGGCCGACGCCGGAGAGCTGAAGAAGCTGCGGCGAGTTGTAGGCGCCGCTCGACAACACGACTTCCCTGCGCGCGCGGGCGCGGCGCACGGTAGCGCCTTGCCGGTATTCGACGCCGACCGCGCGGCGGCCCTCGAAGAGGACGCGCTGACCAAGCGCGGAGGTTTCGATCTTGAGATTACCGCGGGTCTTCGCCGGACCGAGATAGGCCACCGATGTCGAGGCGCGGCGGCCGTTGCGCGTCGTGGTCTGGAACAGGCCGACGCCTTCCTGCGTGGCGCCGTTGAAGTCGGGATTGTAGGGCAAGCCGGTCTCGACCGCGGCATCGATGAAGGCCTTCGACAGCGGGTCGGTCACGACCATGTTGGATACCGGCAGCGGGCCGTCGCTGCCGTGGTACTGGTCGGCGCCGCGCGACTGGTTCTCCGCCTTCTTGAAATAGGGCAGCACGTCGTCATAGCCCCAGCCGGTGTTGCCGAGCTGGCGCCAGCGGTCATAGTCCTCGTGCTGTCCGCGGACATAGAGCAGGCCGTTGATCGAGCTCGATCCGCCCAGCGTCTTGCCGCGCGGCTGGAACACCTGACGTCCCTTGAGCTCGGGCTCCGGCTCGGTCTGGTACATCCAGTTGACGGTCTTCTCCTTGAACAGTTTTCCGTAGCCGAGCGGCACGTGGATCCAGATGTTGGAATCCTTCGGGCCGGCCTCGAGCAACAGGACGCTGTGCTTGCCGTTCGCGGACAGCCGGTTAGCGAGCACGCAGCCGGCGGAGCCGGCGCCGACGATGATGTAGTCGAATTCGGGATCGGACGGCACGAGGGAGGGGTTTGCGGTCATAGTTTGCCAGGGCCTGTACTCATAAACGTGACATGTCTGCTTCCAAGGGTGAAGCAGACTTAAGCGGACTATTCCAGCCATTTCGCTTTTCGACCCAAAAGAGACATCGGTCGCCCGAAGCTCGTCAAGGAGCTTCGGTCGACTTGAGCGTGCGTTTCTCCTAGTGGCGCGACGGTGAAGTTCGGCTTGGCTCCTGAATGGTCTGCTGATCGGGGCAAACGGACGTGACAAGGCTTGCGCCAAACCGGCACTCCCGGCCGCGCGTTGCAAGAGGTTTCGTCAACCTGGCAGATGCGGTCTTGCATCAATGTATCCGGCCTCTGATTGGAGCGTGTTGTGCTCCGGGCCATCATGGATATCAGCGCGCATTCGAGCTAATTAGCGGACAGGCCTCGAAGGGGCCATTCGGGTCACCAGTGTTCGCATGCGCCGGGAAGACCGATTCTCCATCGTCGTCTCATCCTCTCGCAGACCTCGGCGGGTAAGGGATGTTGGTTACGTCATCGATAGCTCCTCACTTCGCACTGTTCCTTTGTTCGTGCCTGGCGGTCGTTCCTTCGTCCCGGCCTGCGCGCGCAGACGCGCCGCGCGCAAGGGCCGTCAAGGCCGGCCGTCGTGCTGTCCTGACGGCTTGCTCGACCGCTGCCAGGCTGCGCCTTGACGGCCCCGAGCACGGCGCGAGGATCAAGCAGGTCGGGACGCCACCTCATCTGTCTTGACGCACTCGAAGGCGCGCCCCTTGTTGAGAACCGCCCAGGCGATGCGGGCGAGCTTGTTGGCGAGCGCAATCGCCAGCACGTTGTGGTGCAATCGTTTCTTGGCGGCTTCGATCCAAGATTTGAGGCCATAGCGCTCCCAACACTTGACCTTGACCAGCACAACCCACGCGGCTTGCACGAACAGAACGCGCAGGTAGCGATTGCCGCGCCTTGATATCTTGCCGAGGATCGTGCGGTCGCCTGTCGATATCTGCTTCGGCACCAGTCCAAGCCAGGCGCCGAAGTCGCGGCCTTTCGAGAACACGTCTCCAGTGCCGATCGCGGCTACCATCGCGCTCGAGATGATCGGGCCGATGCCCGGGACCGTCATCAGTCGCTCGCAGCCTTTGTCTTGACGAGCCAATGCTTCGATCTCGCTGGAGAGGTCCTCAATGCGCGCGTCCAGTCGGCGCCAGTCTCCTGCCAGGTCCTCGATGATGCGCAACATGCGAGGCGCGAGGACATCGGTGCGCGTCGCGAGGATACCCGGCAACTCGGACCGCAGCGAACGCAGGCCTTGCCGCACGGCGATGCCCCGCTCCAGCAGGAACGCACGGATCTGATTGATGACGCCGGTACGCTGGCCGACCAATCGCTCGCGCACGCGGTGCAGCCCCTGCAGGTCGAGCTGGTCGGCGGTCTTGGTCGCGACGAACTTCATGGTCGGGCGTTGGACAGCCTCGGCGATGGCTTCCGCATCACGGAAGTCATTCTTCTGTCCCTTCGAATAGGGGCGCACGTATTTCGCGGGCATCAGACGGGCGTCGTGGCCGAGCATTTGGAGCTTGCGACTGAGATGATGCGCGCCGACGCAGGCCTCCATACCGATTAAGCATGGAGGCAGGTTGGCGAGCCGTGCTTCTACCTGGCCGCGTGACCACTTCTGCCGCAGCACGATTGCGCCGCGCTGATCGTGGCCCACGATGTGGAACGAGTTCTTGCCGATATCGATGCCTATCACGGCGATCGCTGAGCTGAGTTTCTGAGACATGGCGTGCTCCTGTCTTGGGCGCCCCTTGCCAGCTTGTCGTGCTGGCAGGGCCGGAGCACGGCCGGACCATCCCATTAGCAGACAAGGCGAACCTCACGAAATCAACGCAAGTGGCCGACTGTGTTGAAGAGGTCGAGCTGCTGACAGAAAGCAAGGCGGGCTAGTTTGACGACGTGAACAATGCATCCGCCAAAATTACCTCGCCATCGACGATCGTCAACAAACTGGTCGTTGCGGGTAGTTGCAGTGTTGGAACGGTCAGTACATCCTGGGATAGCACCGCGATGTCTGCGGCGAGCCCCGGCGCGATCCGTCCTTTGCGCTGATCCTGGCCTTCAATATAGGCTCCGCCAGCGGTGTAGGCCGTCAGCGCGGCTTCGCGCGTCAACGCCTCGGCGGGTTCGCCCGAGTGCAATGTCGCCAGCATCAGATTGAGAAAGGGGTTTTGTTCCTTCGGACCGCCGTCGGACCCGAGCGCCAGGGGAATGCCAGCGGCAATAAAGCTCTTCAGTAACATATGCTCGCTCGCCAGCGTTTCGCCGGGCATCGGCAGTGCGAGGTGGGTCGGGTTCTGGATCACGACGAGGCCGAACTGCACCACTTTCTCGATCATGTCGGGCTGAATGCCGTCGCCATGCTCGATACGGACGCGCTTCGCCCGCCAGACGGAAGCCGGCGCAAGCTGTTCCATCATCTTCAGCATCCGGTCGGTCTCGGCGTCGCCGACTACGTGCAATGCAATTTGCGTCGGCCGTTCCAGGGCAAGCTTCAGAATTTCGCGTAGCTGCGCATCGGTGAAGTTCGATCGGCCACGCCAGTCTGGCCGATTGCCGTAGGCGTTGCGCTGATGCGAGTTCTGTTCGATCGGGGTGCCGTCCAGCATCCATTTCGGTCCTTCCACACGCACCTTGTCGGGCGCCTGTTTTACGGCTGCGTCGATCACGGCCCATGCGTCCGGAATATGCTCCGCCGGCGTTTGCCAGGCGCCCCAGGAATAGACTGTCCATTTCTGAGCTGGTTTCGCCGCCGCAAGTCCGGCCAGTGTCGCATCCAGCGACTTGTCGTTGTTCATCAGATGGATCGAGGTGACGCCCCAGCGCGCATAACGCTGCTGCGCGGCGCCGAAGACCGTGGCCAGGTATTCCGGCGTCAGCGGTCGTATGCGCGGCGTGATCGTCTCTGCGGCCTCGTAGGCCCGCCCGTCGAGGCGACCGTTTTCGTCCCGCCCCCACCAGCCGCCCAGCGGATCCGTGATGCTTTCGGTGATGCCCAGCCTGCGCAGCCCCTCGCTGTTGACGATGCTGGTGTGTCCCCAGAAACCCTTGAGGAACACGGGCGTGTTGGGCGCCACCATGTCAAGCGCCTTGCGCCAGTTGCGCGGGTCCCGAGCGACCAGCGGACCGACATAGGCACAGATCCAGTCGGTACGCGTTCTGGCTGCCTGTTCAACTGCGGCCAGGGCCTGCTCTCCGGTCGGACCGGGGAATGGCAGGTTCGGCACTGCCAGTGGCGGCGTGGGCAGTTCGTTGCCAAGATGAACGTGCGCCTCGACCAAACCCGGCGTGACAAGGCGGCCGCCAACATCAATTATCCGGGTCTTGGGCCCGATTAGCCCGCGAACCTGCTCATTGCTTCCCACGGCGAGAACGCGACCGTCCTCGATCGCGAGAGCCTGCGCGTATGGGAAAGCCGGGTCCGCCGTGAAGACCTTGGCATTGACCAGGACCAGCTGAGGAGCGGCGATCGCGCCCGAGGTCAGGAGCAATACGAACGCCATGCCGGCCCCGGCGATCAGGCGGGATTTCTGCCTTGTGACATGCGATCGGTTCATGCGTTCTCCCGATGGGATAATTGCCGGCAGCGCGCCGACCCGAGTCATTTGACGCTCGGGAGGGCTTGTGCGTCCCGAAGAAACGCTGAAAAATTGCCGAAGCAATGCCGAAATGGGATTGCGCGCTGCTGGCCCCTGTCAGCCGGAAGGACTGGAAGTCCGAATGTCGAGGGAGCGGTACAAGATCGGCGAATTCACGCTCGATGTTTCGCAGGGATGCCTGCGCCGCGGCGATGTCGAGATAGCCTTGCGGCCGAAGAGCTTTGCCTTGCTGCAGCACCTGATCACCCACGCCGGCCGCCTCGTCACCAAGGACGAGCTATTGTCCAAGATCTGGCCCAACGTGATCGTGACCGAGGATTCGCTGACGCGCTGCATCAGCGAAGCCCGTACGGCGCTGGGGGATACCGAACAGACGGCCATCAAGACCGTGTCGAAGCGCGGCTACGTCTTTACCGGACCCGTGACACCGGAGCGCGACGATCCAGCGGTACAACCGGCGCCCGACTTGACCCTGGTGAAGGGAAACATCTTTCAGAGACGATGGCGAATGGCGCTGCTGACTGGCCTCCTCGCGCTGGCCGCGGCGGGCCTGTACTACGCCGCGAGCTGGTCGCGTCACACTGCCGAGCTCCCGCGCCTGTCGCTGATCGTGCTTCCGTTTGCCAATTTGAACGCCGACCCGGCGCAGGATTATCTCGGTGACATCATTACCAGCGAATTGACCACCGCGCTATCGCGACTGCGCGGTGCGACCGTCGTCGCTGCAAGTAGCGCACTTACGCTCAGGGGCAACCCGGCCGACATCAAGCAGTTGGGTGTCGACTTGGACGTCCGATACGCGCTGGAAGGCAGCGTGCAGCGAAGCGAGGAATTGGTACGCATCAGCGCCAGTCTGAAAGACACGCAGACCCTGAAAACGCTTTGGTCGGACCGCTTCGATGTCCATCGCGCCGATATTCTGCGGACGCAGGACGAAATCGTCACGCGCCTGGCGAGCACGCTTCATGGCGAACTGGTTCAGGCAGAAACCCGGCGCTCGACAACTGCAGGTGCGTCGAACCTCGACGCGGAAGATTTGGCGATGCAGTGCGAGGCGGCCTCGTATCGTCCGGCTGCCGCCGGGATGCCAGGCTACCAATGGTGTGAGCGGGCGCTGACAATCGATCCCCGCAACCTTCGCGCGCTGGTCCAGCTTGCGACGTTTTACGGCATGCGCGTGTCCCGGGTTCAAAGCTCCAACCCTCAAGCCGATCTCGAGCGCGCGAATGGCTTGCTCGGCCGCGCTATGGAGATCGATCCCGACTACTACGCGGCCCATTGCGCGAAGGCCACGGTGCTGGAGGGTCAACACCGCGTCCCGGACGGCGTTGCCGCCGCGGAACGTTGTTTGGCGCTGAACCCCACCTATGCCGGCGCATACCGTATTTTGGCCCTGCAGCACTTCTTTCTCGCCCATCCCGAGAAGATGCTCGAATATGCCAACCGCGGGATTCGCTTGAGCCCGCGCGACCCCCAGACATCGGTTTTCCTGCTGATGAAGGGGTGGGCTTACTTCATGCTGGAGCAGGATGAAGAGGCCTTGATGTGGCTGCGTCGCGCGGCAGCCGCGTCGCCCCAAATGCCGACTATTCTTGCCGGACTGACCTCAGAGCTTGCTTTGACGGGCCACGACGCAGAAGCACGCGCGACGCTGGCCCAGTACCTCGCCCTGGAAAGCACCCGCACCCGGACGATCGCGCAATGGGACTACCTGCCCGACGGTAACGCCGCGTTCCTGAAATTTCACCTGCGGTTTAAGAGCGGGCTGCGCAAGGCCGGAATGCCGGAATGATGAGCCGGAGGCCGTGGCGGAAGACCGGTGGACTGCGCATAATCATTCGCGCAGGCGCAGCGCCTCGACCAGCGACTTGAACGCACGGGCATATTCCGTTCCCGCCCTTGCGATATCCGCGCGTCCGGCGCAGGCAACCGCGGCCTCCGTCACCGCGCCGAGCAGCAGCCGCGCCAGCGGCTCGACCGGCTGCCGTGCGATCAGGCCCGCGTCCATTGCGGCAGCAATCGCGCGCGGCAGCTTGCCGCCGAAATGCTGCGCGTCGATCTCGCGCCAGCGCTCCCAGCCGAGCACGGCCGGGCCGTCGCGCAGGATGATCTGGCCGGTCGGGCCTTTGGCAGTCGCGGCAAAATAATGCTGGGTGCCGGCGACCATTGCGGCCAGCACGTCCTTCTCGGCCCGCGCGGTGCTGTCGATCTCGGCAACGAGGTCGTGCGAGACCTGGTCGAACACCGCTTCGAACACCGCTTCCTTGGTCTTGAAGTGATGGTAGACCGCGCCCTTGGCGACGCCGGCGGCCTCGGCGATCTCATCCATCGTCGTCGCGGCAAATCCTTGCGTCCCGAACAGGCGGCGCGCCGCCGTCAGGATCGCCTCCGAGGTCGCAGCCCGCCGCTCCGCCTGTTTCGCCATGTGTCTGCTCTAGTCGAAACGGATGAGGGCGGCCAGTTGACTTTTCGACTATCGGTCGGTATTTACCGACTATCAGTCGGTTTTATCGAGAGGTGCGCCATGCCGAGCCGTGATATCGTCGAAGCCTTTGCACAGCGGCTGGAGGCTGGAGATTTCGTCGGCGCGATCGAGCAGTTCTATACGCCCGACGCCGCCACCTTTGAGAACAGCGCCGCGCCGACGGTCGGGCGTGACAAGCTCGTCGCCAAGGAGCGCGGCGTGCTCGCGGCGTCCAAGGAGGTCAGAGCCGTTCGCATCGGACCGAGCCTGATCGAAGGCGACACTGTCGCCACGCGCTGGACCTTCAGCTTCACCAACGCCGAAGGAACTATCCGCACGCTGGAAGAGATTGCGTGGCAGACCTGGCACGGCGACAAGCTGATCGAAGAACGATTCTATTACGACCCGAAGCAGCTGGGACGGTGACCGTGCCGCGATCACCCGCGGCAATCGCATTTGAACATTTCACAAGTGGTCGTCATGCCCGGGCTTGTCCTGGCTTGTCCCGGGCATCCACGGTGTCGCGGGGCAAGGCGTGGATGGCCGGAACAAGCCCGGCCATGACGCTGTGGAAGCTTCAGCACCTCAAGCTCTTCAGCCATATGCGATAGGCCTGCCGCGACCACGGTAACGCCGGCGGCGCGCATTTGTATCGATTTGTTATCGATAGTACGGCTCGGACACGCAGAAGTGGTCGCGGAGACGCTGGCCGGCAGGGATAATTCATATTTCGTCAAAGGTTTGCGGCGAATTCTCCGTTCCGAGCCGGACGAACGGCCGATGCTGCTGCGGGCTCTGGAATGCGGACCCAACTAACCTCCTATCTCGCGCGGCTGTTCGCCGGCGATCTGTCCGCCTTTGGCGGACCCGCAACCGACGAAGCCGTCGCCGGCCATATCCGCGCCGAACAGATGTCGCTCGTGCTCGGCTATTCCGTCGGCATCATGCTCGCCAATGCCTGCAACGCCGCCGTGCTCGCCATCGCGCTGTGGCATTCGCCGGACTGGAAGCTGGCGTTGATCTGGGCAGTCATCGTGGCGAGCGCTGCGATCGCATTTGGCCTGCAATCCCACGCCTCGCGCCGCATCACAAAACCGCAATTCGTCTCGCGGCGGGCGATGCATCGGCTGGCGCGCAATGCCTTCATTCTCGGTGCCGTCTGGAGCATCGTTCCGGTCGCCTTCTTCGCGAATGCTTCGACCGGCGGCCAGCTCGTCATCACCTGCCTCTGCTCGGGCATGCTGGCCGGCGGCGCGCTCGCGTTCGCCACGATCCCGATCGCGGCCATCGCCTTCACGGCCCCCCTTTTCGTCGGCATCGCCATCTGCCTCGGCCGGGACGGCGATCCGGCCTATGTGCTGATGGCCATCCTGGTGGTGGTCTACGGGACCGTGCTGCTGCGTGCCGTGTTCGTCAATTCGTTCTCGTTCGCGCGGCGCGTGATCCGGCAGATCGAGGCCGAGCGCACGGTCCGGCAAGACCCGCTGACGCAACTGCCCAACCGCTTCGCCTTCAACGAGACGCTCGATTCCGCGCTGAAGCGACTGGCTCTATCCGGCGAGGAATTCGCGGTGCTTCTGCTCGACCTCGATCGTTTCAAGGAGGTCAACGACAAGTTCGGCCACCCGGCCGGCGACGAATTCCTGGTCCAGGTCGCAAGCCGGCTGCAACGCTGCACCCGCGCGGCCGAGCACGTCGCGCGCATCGGCGGCGACGAGTTCGCGCTGGTGATGGCCAATCTGGCGCGGCCGGAGGATGCGCTCGAAATCGCCGAGCGCTTCGTCGCGGCTTTTGCCGAGCCGTTCCCGATCGAGGGCCGCCAGATCGCCGGCGCGACCAGCGTCGGCATCGTGCTGGCGCCGCGGGACGGCAACACGCCGCTCGACGTCATGAAGAATGCCGACGCCGCACTCTATCGCGCCAAGAAGGCTGGGCCGGGCACGGTCTGCTTCTTCGAGGAAGCCGACGACCGCTCGTCCCGCGATCGCAAGGCGCTGCAATCGGACCTGGCGGGTGCCATCGCGCGTGACGAGCTGTTCCTGGTGTTCCAGCCGTTCCTCGATCTCGGCGACAACCGGATCACCGGCTTCGAGGCGCTGCTGCGCTGGCAGCACCCGCAACGCGGATTGATTCCGCCCAGCGAATTCATTCCGATTGCGGAGGAGACCGGGCTGATCCACGAGATCGGCGAATGGGTGATCCGGCGCGCCTGCGCGACGCTGGCGGACTGGCCGGAGGAAATCCGCGTCGCCGTGAATTTCTCCGCCGCGCAGTTTCACAACAACGGCATCCTTCAGATCATCGTGCAGGCGCTTGCAGACGCGAAGATCGCCCCACACCGGCTCGAGATCGAGATCACGGAATCGATGCTGCTGTCGAAATACGGCTCGGCCGCGTCGGTCCTGAATGCACTGCTGCAGCTCGGCGTCACGGTGGCGCTCGACGATTTCGGGACGGGCTTCTCGTCGCTGACTTACCTGCGCAAGCTGCCGTTCAGCCGTATCAAGATCGACCAGTCCTTCATCCGCGACATGCTGGTGCAGCCGGACTGCGCCGCGATCGTGAAGTCGGTGATCTCGCTCGCGCGAGACCTGCGCATCGGCGTGGTCGCGGAAGGCGTCGAGACCGCCGACCAGCTCGAATATCTGCGCCAGACCCAGTGCGACGAAGTGCAGGGCTATCTCATCGGCCGGCCGGTGCCGGCCGAGCAGGTTCTGGCGCTGCTCGACCCGAAGAAACGTCGGGCGACCTACGCGGCGTAGGGCCTGTACTCATAAACACGGCTTCGGAGGGTAAAGCGGAAGTCGCCCCGCTTGGTCGTCATCGACGGCTTATGACCCTGATTGCGCGGTCGCCCCTAACTCCTGCCCTACTGGGCTTGATCGTAGGCCTGCAGGATCCGGACAAAATCAGCCATGCTGGATCGATCTCGGTTTTCAGCCATAGCCGCAACCTGAGTATTGGACGCGGGTTGGCTGCCCTGCCAGAACCGCATTAGGAGATCGGCGATGTTTCTCATGGCGTACTCTCTGCACCAACTGTGGCAGTAAGCATCAGTTGAGCGGCAAAGCGCCGCTAGATCGGGAGAAGGGCCGGCGGGCGTTACGCCGCCGGCCTTGTCCCGCAACTGCCGGCTCGCAGGGCCGGTTCCGTTGCTTTTTCACTCTGGATGTATTGGTAACACCAGCCCTTGGTCGCCGCCATCGCGCGCAGGTATGAAGTGACCATACTTAGGTAGGCTTGGACCAGTGAATCGGGATCAGTCGACCAAGTGTCGTTTGATCGCAGATGGGTTGGCGACTTCCGTTGGAGGCCCAAGGCCGACATGCGGCCACGTCGGCTTTAAGGTTGCCTTTAAGAGCGGACATGCCGAATTTATGAGTCCACGCCTCGTTTGGTCAGACCGCGTCCACCCGCAGCAGCGTGTCCACGGTGATGATGCCACGGGCGCGCGAGACGCAGGCGCAGATCTTCTGGTTGCTCTCCTTCTGATGGTCGCTGAAGAAGACGTCGCGATGGTCGATCTCGCCCTCGACCTCGACCACATCGATGGCGCACAGGCCGCACTCGCCGCGCTTGCAGTCGAACATCACCTCATGGCCGGCGGCGTTGAGCACGTCCAGCATCGAGCGCTCGCGGGGGATTTCGATCTCGACGCCGGAGTCCTTCAAGCGCACGCGAAACATTTCGGTGGGCAGCGATCCGCTCGAACCAAAGGTCTCGTAGCGGAGGTCGGTGAGCGGATGGCCGGCACCGATCCAGGCGTGGCGCGCGGCATCCAGCATCCGCATCGGGCCGCAGAACAGCGTCAGTGCGCCCCGCGGCAATGACGCGAACAGCGCGTCGAGGTCGAGCCGGCGGCCTTCGTCGCCAGCATGAACGACCAGGCGTTGGCCGAGCATGGCAGCGAGCTCGTCGAGATAGGCGGCCTCGCCGCGCGAGCGCACGGCATAATGCAGCGTGACATCAGCGCCGCGTCGCGCCAGCGCTTGCGCGGCGCCGAGGATCGGCGTGATGCCGATGCCGCCGGCGATCAGGCAATAGTTTTCACGCGTCCAGTCGACCGCGAGCAACGACGACGGTTGCGTGATATCGAGCCGCGCACCTGGCGCGAGCTGCCACATGTAGCGCGAGCCACCGCGGGAATCCTCGGCGCGGCGCACCGCGATCCGCAAGCCACGCGACGAGACCTCGCCGACCAGCGAATAGGACCGCGTCTCGGGCTGGCCGTTGATGGTCACGGTCACGTTGATATGACTGCCGAGCGCATAAGCAGCGCCATCGAACTGATCCGGCTTGATCAGGAACTCACGGATGCCGGGCGCGAGATCGCGCGTTTCAAGCAGCGTAGCCGGAGTCCAGGTTTCGATGAATCGCATGGCACTCCCCTATTCGGTTGCCGCGAAGCTGATCCGCGCCAGCGCCGGCAGCAGGTCGAGATGGGTGCGGTTGCGCAGCGCGAGCCGCAAATTGCGCACGGCGAGCCGCGCATGCTCGCGCATCACGGCCTCGGCACGGGCGCCTTCGCGGTTCTCGATCGCGTCGATCACGACACGATGGTGTTCCTGTCCGATGATCAAAATCTGCTGCGCCTCGGGCAGCGCGGATTGCGCCATCACGAAGCCGCTTGGCGAGGCGAACGGCAGCGCCGAGGCGCGGTCGATCTGCCGGATCAAGGGCGGGCTGCGCGACAATTCCGTGAGCAGCGCATGGAAACGCGCGTTCAGCGTGACATAGGACGAGAACGCATCGACCGAGATCGGCACCTGGCGCAGCAACTCGTCGATCGCGGCCAGACACTCCTTCAACGGCTCGAGCTCGCGTGCGGAGACACCGCGCTCGGCGGCGAAGCGCGCGGCGAGGCCTTCCAGCGTGCCGCGCAGCTCGATGGAATCGGAGATGTCGCGCTCGGAGAACGCTTTCACCATGAAGCCTCCGGAGGGGATCGCCTCCAGCAGGCCTTCCTCCTCCAGCCGCACCAGCGCCATGCGCACCGGCGTGCGCGAGGCGCCGGTCGTCTCCACCGCCTGCAGCTCGGAGATGCGCTCGCCCGGACGCAACGAGCCGGACAGAATCTGATCGCGCAGCGCAAGCTGCGCCTTCACGGTCTGCGAGACGGAGCGGTCGACCTCGCGCTCGGCCATATCAACTACTCCGCGGCCTGGAGGTGCTGCGGCGGGTTTTCCTTGGCCACCATCTTGTCGATCAGCTTGCGCGTCCACATCGCGCCGGCGTCGATGTTGAGGTTGTAGAAGACGCGATCGGGATTCTCGTCCATCGCGCGCTGCTGCGCCTCGAGGATCAGTTCGTCCTCGTGGAAGATGCCGGAGACGCCTTCGCGGATCTCGGTGGTGATGCGCTGCTCACCAAGGCGGTAATTACGGACGAAAGCCCAGAAATAGCGGCAGGTCTTTTCGGTCTCGGGCGTGATGGTGTTGAGCACGAAGCCGTTGACACCCTGCGAGCGGTCGCCTTCCGGCGCGCCGGTGCCGGTCGGCGCCACGCCGACATCGATCGCGATCGTACACGGCGCCTCGAAGCGGATGATCTGCCAGCGGTCGACCAGGCCGGGCTTGCCGAGCTGCTTGGCCCAGAACGGCGGCGCCTCGATGCCGCGCATCCAGCGCGCCACCGTCACTGTCTTCTCGCCATGGGTGACGTCGAAGGGCGCTTCGGCGACCGCATCATTGCCGATGGAGGAGCCGTGCACGAAGGTCTCGTGGGTCAGGTCCATGAGATTGTCGAGCACGAGGCGGTAGTCGCAATTGACGCGGATGGTCTTGCCGTCGCCGGCCCAGGCGGGATCGTGATTCCAGTGCATGTCGGGCACCAGCGCAGGATCGGCGAGCGCGGGGTCGCCCATCCAGAGCCAGATGTAGCGGTGACGCTCGACCACGGGATAGGCGCGGACGCAGGCCGACGGGTTGATGGTCTCCTGCGAGGGCATGAAGGTACAGCGTCCTTGCGAATTGTACTTCAGGCCGTGATAGCCGCAGACGACCGTGTCGCCTTCGAGCCGGCCCTTGGACAGCGGCACCAGGCGGTGCCAGCAGGCGTCCTCAAGCGCGGTCACGCTGCCATCGGCCTTGCGGTACATCACGACGTGCTTGCCGCAGATCGTCCGCGGCATCAGCGCCGGCTTGACGTCGGCGTCCCAAGCGGCGGCGTACCAGGCGTTCATGGGGAAGGGTTTTGTCACCGGTCTCACTCCCAAGGTTTATGAATACGTTATGTATACAATAACTGGGAGGCCGAATGATTCAAGGCGGAAATATGCTTACCTAATTACCATTAGCCATGATTAGGTATACAGGATGCGTATTTCGGGAACGACGCCCCGCAAACTCGTCATGCCCGGGGCTTGTCCCGGGCATCCCACGCTCTTCGTGCAGCACCAAAGACGTGGATGGCCGGGACAAGCCCGGCCATGACGGTGCGGCAACGTCCGCGCGACAGCGCGCTCCCGGGGTAAGCGCCACCCGCCTCGGCAGTTACGCCCCGAACACCTTCGCCAGCCCCACCTGGGCTTCCCGCTGAATCCGCTTCAGGTGCTCGGTGCTGCGGAAACTCTCGGCGTAGATCTTGTAGACGTCCTCCGTTCCGGAGGGGCGCGCGGCGAACCAGCCGAAGTCGGTCTCGACCTTGATGCCGCCGAAGGGCTGGCCGTTGCCGGGCGCCTTGCTGAGTGTTGCACGGACGGGGTCGCCGGCGAGATCCTTGAGGCCGAGCTGCTCGGGCGTGACGGACTTGAGGATGTTCTTCTGGGGCACGGTCGCGGCGACGTCGATACGTGCGTAATGGGGCACGCCGAGTTCGGCGGTGAGGTCGCCGAACAGCTGGCTCGGATCGCGGCCAGTCTTGGCCATGATCTCCGCGGCGAGCAAGCCGAGGATGATGCCGTCCTTGTCGGTGGTCCACACCGTGCCGTCGCGGCGCAGGAACGAGGCCCCTGCACTCTCCTCGCCGCCGAAGCCGAAGCCGCCGCCAACGAGGCCATCGACGAACCATTTGAAGCCGACCGGCGTCTCGACCAGCTTGCGGCCGAGCTTCTTGGCGACGCGGTCGATGATGGAGCTCGACACCACCGTCTTGCCGATCGCGGCGTCCTTGCCCCAGTTCGGACGATGCGCGAACAGGTACGCAATCGCGGTCGCGAGATAGTGGTTCGGATTCATCAATCCGTTCGTGCGCGTCACGATGCCATGGCGGTCGGCGTCGGTGTCGTTGGCGAACGCGACGTCGAAGCGGTCGCGCATGCCGATCAGGCTCGCCATCGCGTAGGGCGAGGAGCAGTCCATGCGGATCTTGCCATCCCAGTCGACCGTCATGAAGCGGAAGGTCGGATCGATCGCCTCGTTCACCACCGTGGCCTTCAGACCGTAGCGTTCGATGATCGGATGCCAGTAATGCACGGCGGCGCCGCCGAGCGGATCGATGCCGATATTGATGCCGGCGGACTTGACGAGATCGAGATCGACCACGTTGCCGAGATCGGCGACATAGGGCGTGATGAAGTCATAGGCATGGACGGTCGCCGACTTGCGCGCCTTGGCATAGTCCATGCGTACGACGCCTTTCAGCCCATCGGCGAGATAGGCGTTGGCCCACTTCTCGACGACGCCGGTCACATCGGTATCGGCCGGCCCGCCATGCGGCGGATTGTATTTGTAGCCGCCATCCTCCGGCGGATTGTGCGAGGGCGTGACCACGACGCCGTCGGCGAGGCCCGATGTGCGGCCTTTGTTGTAGGTGAGGATGGCGTGCGAGATCACCGGCGTCGGCGTGTAGCCGCCGTCGCGGTCGATCATGATGTCGACGCCGTTGGCCGCAAAGACCTCGACGGCGCTGACCAGCGCCGGTTCGGCCAGCGCGTGGGTGTCGATGCCGATGAACAGCGGGCCGGTCAGCCCCTTTTCCCTTCTGTAGTCACAAATTGCCTGCGTGGTCGCGAGAATGTGGCCCTCGTTGAAGCTGTTCTTCAGCGAGGTGCCGCGGTGGCCGGAGGTGCCGAACGCCACCCGTTGCGCGGGGACCACCGCATCCGGCCTGTTGGCGAAATAGGCCGTCACGAGCCGCGGAATGTTGGTGAGTGCGTCCGGCGAGACCTGCTTGCCCGCCGCGGGATGAACATCAGCCACTGGAAATATCCTCGTCCTGTCGCAGAGATTGCGGATTACCATAGCATCGGCCGGGCCGCCGCCAACCCACAACACGCGCGATGGGCAAGCCGTTCCCCAAGCGGCCATGCTATAGTCGGCGGCATCGAAGCCCTTCGAATCGTCTCATGGTTCTTCCGCGCAAGCTGCTGCTTCTGCTGATCGCCTGGCTTGCCTTCGCCGGCACGTCGTCGCTTGCCTTGGCCGCGGAATTTTACACCGAGGATCTTCGCAGCCCGATGGCGGAGGCCGGGCCGCAGGGGCTGGAGGCGTTTCTGGTCCGCCCGGCTGCGCCGAAGCGCTATCCGCTCGCGCTGCTCAGCCACGGCTCGCCGCGCAGCTTCGACGACCGGGCGACGATGTCCGCGCACAAATATTACGGCATCGCGCTCGAATACGCCCGGCGCGGCTTTGCCGCGCTGATCGTGATGCGGCGCGGTTACGGCACTTCACCCGGCGGTCGCGTCGACAGCGTCGGTGCTTGCGCAACTGCCGCTTACCTGCCGGCGGCGGCGGTCGCGGTCGCGGATTTGCGCGCCGCGATCGATGCGATGGCACGGCGAAGCGACGTCACGACGACAGGCATGATCGCGGCCGGCCATTCCGCCGGCGGGCTCGCCACCGTCGCGCTGAGCGCGCAGGCGCTGCCAGGACTCGTCGCCGCGATCAACTTTGCCGGCGGTCGCGGCTCGCGGGACGATGACGATGTCTGCAATCCGGATGGGCTGGCGCAGGCCTTCGCCAGCTTCGGCAGGACCTCGCGGGTGCCGATGCTCTGGGTCTACGCGACCAACGATTTGTTCTTCGGCCCTGATTTGGCGCGCCGCTTCTATGACGGGTTTCGCGCGGGCGGCGGCAGCGCGAAATTCATCGCGGCACCGCCTTACGGCGAGGACGGCCATTATCTCTATTCAGTGGTGGGCCGGCCGCAATGGACGCCGTTCGTCGACGCGTTCCTGCGCGAGCGCTCCCTCGGCGGCCGCGACATCCTGAGCCCGCCCGATCCGCTGCCACCGCCAAGCCAGCTCAATGAGGCCGCGAGAGGCGAGTTCATGCGCTATCTCGCCAGCACGATGCCGCACAAGGCCTTTGCGGTGTCGCCCAATGGCGGTTACGGCTGGCGTTCGGGGCGCACAACGGTCGACGACGCCCAGCGCGATTCGCTCGCGGCCTGCATGAAATGGTCGCCCGCCTGCACGCTCTATGCGCTCGACGACCGGCTGACCGGGGCTGCGCAACAGAGCTCGACTGATCAGAGTGCCCGCGCGCGGTAGACGGCTCACCTCCCGACCTCGGCCGCCCGCAACCACCGCTCGGCAAATCGGTTGTTAACTCGCAAGATATATGACGTACCTCATGTTGTGGGATCCGGCACGCCTTAACCTCAACGCGACGTGGAGGCACGTTGCGGTCGTCGCGCTTTGGTTGGCATCGATGTGCGTGCATGCACGAGACAACCCTGCAAACGAAGCCGAGACGACCTCGGCAATTGCCGGTCACGATACAGACTTCGGCGCCGGAGAGACGCCGACATCCCGAGCCGCGATCCGAGACATCATCGAAAGTGAAACTGCCAAGGCCGATCTGCCTGCGGACATTGCAGAGGCCGTCGTCTTTGTCGAAAGCGGATACAACCCGACCATCATCGGCAGCGCCGGCGAAGTCGGCCTCATGCAGGTGCGGCCCGAAACGGCTGCGATGCTCGGCTTTCGAGGAAATGGCGCAGAACTCGTGGAACCGGCCACCAATATCCACTATGGTGTGCTTTATCTCAGCCGCGCATGGCGCCTCGCAGGCGGGGACCTCTGTCGCGCTCTGATGAAGTATCGGGCAGGCCATGGCGAGGAGTCGATGACTCCGCGTTCGCAAGTCTATTGCAATCGCGCCCGCAACCGTCTTCTCGCCATGAACTCGGCAGCCGGGCGAACTGAAGCTGCGGCTATCCCAGCCTCAGCATCGGCCCCAACGGCGTTAGCGGTTGCGCCGGCGACGAAATCAGCCCGCAATCAGAAAGCGGAGACTAAGCCTAAGGAGGTTTATGCGCGCTACCGTCAAGGTACGACAGCAGCAAGCCGAGCATACTGGGCTGCGCATGAGGCCCGGATCGGCCTCATCAAGGCGCGCATCGAAGCGAAGTGGAGACGAGTTGCATCACGTTGAACCATCGTTGGCCGCAAGCAAGCCGATTAACGCCTGACGAACCCGTCAGCGTCGATCGAAAGGTGCTCGCCGCCCCCTCCTTGTTCTCGGACATATCCATTGGACGAATAGCTATTTTTGAGCCCGAACCGGAATAGAGATCATGCACAATAGTTTGAGAGTCTTGTTCGCAATCTCCGCAACCGCCGCCTTGGCCCTGTCGGCGTTCCTCGCCATTCGGTTCGTCGTCGGTTTCAACGGCTGAACCAAACGGTGCAAGGGAGCATCGCTTGCGCGGCGAACTGCGTCAGCTCAGGTACACGCGCCTAAAGCCGCTCGCTGAGTGCGAGCTTGTAGCCGACGCCGGTGACGGTCGCGATCACCGGCGAACCGCTGCCGACCAGCTTGCGGCGCAGCCGCGCCACCAGCGCATCGACGGTGCGGATGTCGACCTCGGCCTGACGGTTGCTGACGACCTCGATCAGATAGTCGCGGCTGAGCGGACGGCCGTCGGCGCCGACGAGGGCGGCGAGCAGATCGAACTCGGCGCGCGTCAATGCCACGGGCTTGCCGTCGCTGCCGAGCAATTCGCGCCGCGTCAGGTCGATGATCCAGTCGCCGAAGGCGATTGAATTGTGGTGGCGTGCCACCTTGCGGTCGAGCGAGCGCCGCCGCAATACGCTGCGCGCACGCGCGAGCAGGTCGCGCAGATTGATCGGCTTGGTGACATAGTGGTCGCCGGCGATCTCGAGGCCGAGGATGCGATCGACGTCGGTGTCGCGGCGGGTCACGAAGATGATGCCCGCGTTGCTGGTCGCCTGGATTTCCTTGGCGAGCTCGAAACCGTCGCCGTCGGGCAATTGCACGTCGAGGAAGACGAGATCGGTGCGTGCGCGCAGCGCCTGGCGGCACTCCGCGCAGGAGCCGGCGCCAACCACGTCGAAATTGTTCTCGCTGAAATAGCCGACCAGCATCGTCCGCGTCACCGGATCGTCTTCGACGACCATCAGCCGCTCGCGGCCGACGGGACGCACTTCCTGAAATGCGGAATCAGCCACGATCTTGGATGTCCTGTGTGCTTGTGATCCGACCTGGAAATTCAGGTCGCCGAGCGATGCGCCGTCATGTGAACGAACATTCACGACTTGTTCGACCCCCCGAATAGCCTGCTGGAATACTAGGCGCGTTGTGATGCCCAAACAATAATGGTCACGTTATTGACGTATTAAGTATGAATTGCCCCACACTTCTCATCTAGCATATCGACATCCCGGAAACGGGCCCCGAAGGCGTCGAGAACCGCACATCGCGGCGCGGATTCAACCGCTGGTTAACGTAAACAAAGTCTTCGGCTTCGGGATCCGCGCTTGCACCCTTATGGTCCTGCTTCGCAAGGCGAGACGATTGCGAAAGCACGGAGCAATGTGATGCAGGGGCAGGCCCGGTTGGCTGCCGGTCGAACCGATAGCGGCGCAACCACGCCCTTCGGCCGTTCGCACACCCTCGATTTCCTGCGCGGTCTTGCCATCGCCGGCGTGATGGCGATCCACGTCTCGCAGTCGTTTCCGTCGGGCATCCGGGCGATCGATTTCAGCTTCATGTGCGGCTGGGTCGGCGTCAACGTGTTCTACTTCGTCAGCGCAATGACGATGTGCCTGATGTGGACGCAGCGCGCGACGGAAACGAACCCGACGCGCAAATTCTACATCCGGCGGTTCCTGCGCATTGCGCCGCTGTTCTGGCTCGCGATCCCGTTCTACCTGCTCGTCAAGGGCACCGGCCCGAGCTACGACGCGCCCAACGGAATCGGGCCCTTGCAGGTGTTCCTGACCGCCACGTTCCTGCACGGCTTCTGGCCGGACAGCATCAACAGCGTCGTGCCGGGCGACTGGTCGATCGCCGCGGAGATGACGTTTTATCTCATCTTCCCATTCGTGATCATATCCTTCGGATCGCGCCGGAACCTCTATCTCGCGCTCGCGATGGTCCTGCATCTCATCAATGTCTGCATCTTCAAGCCGTGGGCTTACGAGGCCTTCCTGGGCTATTACGGGCCCGGCAACGAAGTGTTCGTCTGGGGCACTCTTCATCTGAGCTTCCTGAATCAGCTCCCGGTCTTCCTGACCGGCTGCGCGTTGTTCTTTTCGCTCCGCGACGGCTTCACGAAATCCGATTCCGCGATGTTCGCGGGCTTCATCGCGCTCTCCTTCGTCACCAACCGGGTGACCGGAGCGCACGAGTTCAACTATCTCATGATCAACCTCGTGATCGGCGCCCTCGTCGTCGGCTGCATCCGCTTCTCGGCCCACTGGCGGCCGCTCGAGGCGCTGGGCCGCAACTCGTACTCCATGTATCTCTCGCATTTCGCCGTGATCTGGGGCTTGCGCACGATTTGGCCGCTGGCGGATGGGCTGAACTCGCTGCTGCTGGCCTATGCGCTGACCGCGGCTCTCAGCTATCTCGTATCACTTGCGTCCTGGCACCTCATCGAGCGGCGCGCACAGGATCTCGCGCACCGCCTGTCCTCTTCAGCGACCAAGACCGCGGCGCGCACAGACGCCGTGACCGCGGCAAGTGTCGTCCTGAACGGCCGCAGCGCCGGCGCTTGAATCGTCCGCTGAGGCCGTTTGGCGTCAGGACGATCCGACCTCGATCCGGTAAGACAATTGCTCTTCCGCACCGGGCGCGATGTGCATCAGGCCCGGCTTGTCGCTGAACTCGCCATCGAAGCCGGCGGGGCTTGCATAACCACGCCAGGGCTCGATGCAGAGGAACGGCGCGCCCGACGGCTTTGACCAGATACCGAGTTCGCGAAAGCCGCGCCATGACATTTTGAGCCAAGGCCCGGTGGGTGCGCTGTGCCCGGCCGCGTACCGAACCGAGCTGCTGTTGATGCGGTCGAAGATGATGGCGTCATCGGTGAACAGGGACTCGGACAAGGGCAGCACCGTGCCCCTGACCGGACTCTGCTCCGTTGCCGCGCGCAGCAACCCGCCGTCGAGACGGCGAACGGGAAATGACTCCGCATTCGCGAAGGTCAGCGCGTAGCTTTCCTTCGGCAGTTCCGGCTGGAGCGGCCAGTTGAAGGCAGGGTGACCGCCGAGCGACGCCGGCAAGGTCTCCCCGCCGGTGTTGGCGATCGTGAGCGCCAGGTCGAGACCGGCGTCATCGAGCGTATAGGTTGCGGTCACCCGGAACGTGAACGGATAGAGCGCGCGCGTCGCCTCACTCTCGCCTAGCATCAGCGCGCAGCGGCTTTCGCCGCGCTCCGCCCACACAAAGCGGTTGTCGCGCGCAAAGCCGTGCTGGGTCAGCCGGTACGTCTTGCCGCGGTGCCGCAGCTCGTCGTTGGCGAGGCGCCCCACGATCGGAAACAACAGCGGCGCATGGCGTGGCCAGGCCGGCCCCGTCTGCCAGATGAATTCGAGGCCGGCATCATGCTTGAGCGAGCACAGCTCGGCGCCTTGCGCCTTGATGGTCGCGGTGAGGCGGCCGCTGCGGATCGTGTGCGTGTCGTCGGTCATGACCATCCCCATGGCGGCAGCAGCAGCCCTGTTTGAGCGGACCATAGCGCACATTGAAGAATGCTGCGCTCGCCTCGGGACAGGGCGAGCGCGAAGTTGCGGAGCTCAGCCTACCCTTAGGCCTGAGACGACCGCCCGATGCTCTCATAGACGAAACCGGCGGCGGCCATCTCTTCGGGGCGATAGATGTTACGGAGGTCGACGATGATCGGCTGCGCCATCTCCGCTTTCAAGCGGTCGAGATCGAGTGCACGAAACTGCACCCATTCGGTAACGATGACCAGCGCATCGGCGCCTTGCGCGCAGGAATAAGCATCCTCGCAATAGGTGATGCTGGGCAGCTCCTGCTTGGCCTGCTCCATGCCGACGGGATCGAAGGCTCGTACCTTGGCGCCCATGTCAAGCCGGCCGGTGACGAGCGGGATCGACGGCGCATCGCGCATGTCGTCGGTGTCGGGCTTGAAGGTGAGGCCGAGCACCGCGATAGTCTTGCCGCGCAGCGAGCCGCCCAGCGCCCGACTCACTTTCCGCGCCATCGCGCGCTTGCGGTTCTCGTTGACGGCCAGCACGGATTCGACGATGCGCAGGCTGACATCATAGTCCTGCGCGATCTTGATCAGCGCCTTGGTGTCCTTCGGGAAGCACGAGCCGCCGAAGCCCGGGCGGCATGCAGGAATTTTGTGCCGATGCGGTTGTCCAGGCCAATGCCGCGCGCGACCTCCTGGACGTTGGCGCCGACTTTCTCGGCAAGGTCGGCGATCTCATTGATGAAGGTGATCTTGGTGGCGAGGAATGCGTTCGCGGCGTATTTGATCATCTCGGCGGTGCGACGCTCCGTGAACATCAGTGGCGCCTGGTTCAGCGACAGCGGCCGATAGACGTCGCCCATCACCTTGCGGCCGCGCTCGTCGGAGGTGCCGACCACGACACGATCGGGATATTTGAAGTCGCGGATCGCGGCGCCCTCGCGCAGGAATTCGGGATTGGAGGCGACCACGACGTCGGCCTTGGGATTGGTCTCGCGAATGATGCGCTCAACCTCGTCGCCGGTGCCGACCGGAACGGTCGATTTCGTCACCACGACAGTGAAGCCGGACAGCGATTGCGCGATCTCGCGCGCGGCGGCGTAGACGTAGGAAAAGATCGGTGTGACCGTCGCCGCGACGCGACGGCGTACCGACCGCGATGAAGACGGCGTCGGCGTCCGCCACCGGCTTCGACAGATCCGTGGTGAAGTCCAGCCGCTTGGCCTTGACGTTGGTCGCGACAAGCTCGTCGAGCCCCGGCTCGTAGATCGGGATCTCGCCGCGATGGAGTGCCGCGATCTTCTTCTCGTCCTTGTCGACGCAGGTGACGTCGTGACCGAAATCCGCAAAGCAGGCTCCGGACACCAGTCCCACATAGCCCGTGCCGATCATTGCGATTCGCATGAAAAACTCTTTCCGTTGACGACGGATGTCCCGCTGAACATCCTAGACCATTTCTCTATCCGGCCGCACGCCCAACATTAGGGCAGGTTGCTGCGCGGGCCGAATGAACCTTCACCGCGCGTTCCAGATACGGCTCGAAAGCCTTTCAGGAGCGCTGATAGTCGTCTTCAATCCGGATGATGTCGTCTTCCCCGAGATAGCTGCCGGTCTGGACCTCGATCAGCTCCAGCATGATCTTGCCGGGGTTCTCCATCCGGTGCACCGCGCCCATCGGGATGTAGATCGACTCGTTCTCGTGCACCGTCTTCACGGTCTCGTTGACGGTGACCCGGGCAGCGCCGCGGACCACGATCCAGTGCTCGGCCCGATGATGGTGCTTCTGGAGCGACAGTCGCCCGCCGGGCTTGACCACGATGCGCTTGACCTGATGACGCTCGCCATTGTCGACCGATTGGTAACTGCCCCAGGGCCGATGCACCTTGAGATGCTCCTCGGTGACTTTCGGGGCAACCGCCTTGAGCTTGGTTACGAGGCGCTTCAGGCCGTTGGCATCCTTCTGGCGCGAGACCAGCACCGCATCGGCGGTCGCGACCACGACGAGATCGTCGACGCCTTCGAGCGCGACCAGCGCGGAATCGGTGGTGACGTTGCAGTTGCGCGAATCTTCGAACACCGCGGCGCCGTGTGCGGCGTTGCCTTGCGCGTCCTTCTCCGACAGCTCCCACACTGCAAGCCAGGAGCCGACATCGGACCAGCCGCAAGCCACCGGCACCACCGCGGCGCGCGATGTCTTCTCCATCACCGCATAGTCGATCGAAATCGCCTTGGCCGAGCCGAACGCCTGCGGCTCCAGCGTCACGAAGCCGAGATCGCGGCCGGCATTGGCGACCGCATCGGAGATCGCCTCCACGCTCGCAGCGTCGACCCTGCGGTATTCGTCGAGCAGCAATGCGGCCGGGAACATGAAGTTGCCGCTGTTCCAGAGATAGCCGGAGTTGACGTAGTCGGCAGCCTTCACGGCGTCAGGCTTCTCGACGAAGCGCGCGACCGCATGCACCTCGCCGGTGATCACCTCGCCCGGGCTGATATAGCCGTATTCGGTTGCCGGCCGCTCCGGCTTGACGCCGAAGGTGACGATGCGCCCGGCACTCGCGGCCGTGAGGCCTTCGCGGCAGGCGGCGACGAAGGCGGCATTGTCCTGCACCACATGGTCGGCGGCGAGCGCGAGCACGATCGCGTCGGCGGCGCGGTTCTGCGCGAACACCGCGCCCGCAGCGATCGCGGGCCCGGAGTCGCGCCGCATCGGTTCGAGGATCACGTCGGCCTCGATGCCGATCTCGGCCAGCTGCTCCAGCACCATGAAACGGTAGGATGCATTGGTGATGACGATCGGACGATCGAACAGCGCGCTATCCGAGACGCGCAGCAGCGTGTCCTGGAAGGTCGAGCGGGTGCCGAACAGCGGCAGGAATTGCTTGGGCCGCACCTCGCGCGAGGCCGGCCACAGCCGTGTGCCGGCACCGCCGCACATGATCAGGGGGATTATCTTTTGAGACACGTGCGAGCTACTCATGTGAGGGGTTATACATGGTGATACCGTCGATACCATTCGACGAAGCGGCCTAGACCGTCCGCGAGCGGCATCGATGGCGCGAAGCCGACGTCGCGCTGGAGGGCGAGAATGTCGGCGCGCGTCTCCAGGACCTCACCGGCCTGCATCGGCAGAAGCTTGCGGATCGCCGGCTTGCCGATGATCTGCTCCAGCGTCTCGACGAATTCGATCAGATTGACCGACCTGTTGTTGCCGATGTTGTAGACGCGATATGGCGCGTAACTCGTCGAGCACTCGGGCCGCTCGGCGTCCCATTCGGGATTCGGCGCCGCAGGCCGGTCGAGCGTGCGGATCACCCCTTCGACGATGTCGTCGACATAGGTGAAGTCGCGCCACATATTGCCATTATTGAAAATATTGATCGGCTCATTCGCGAAGATCGCGCGCGTGAACAGATAGGCGGCCATGTCCGGGCGGCCCCATGGTCCGTAGACGGTGAAGAAACGAAGACCGGTCACCGGAAGCCCATGAACATGGGCAAACGCATGGGCCATGAGCTCGTTGGCCTGCTTGCTCGCCGCATAAAGGCTGACCGGATGGTTCACCGAGTGCTCGGTCGAGTACGGCAAGGTGCGGTTGGCGCCATACACCGAACTCGACGAGGCGTAGACAAGATGCGCCACACCGTGGCGCCGCCCGGCTTCGAGCACAGTGACAAAGCCGTCACAATTGGCGCGGATGCTGGTGATGGGATCGTCGATCGACGCACGCACCCCCGGTTGAGCCGCAAGGTGAACAACGCGATCGGGCGAGACCTCGTCGAAAACGCGCGCCACCGCGGCAAAGTCTGCGAGGTCGATCTCGGAGAAGCTGAAGCCAGGACGGTGCTTCAGCGTTTCGAGCCGCGCACGTTTCAAGGCCGGATCGTAATATGGCGTGAATGAGTCGATACCGACGACCTGTTCGCCACGCGCCAACAGCCGTTCACAAACGTGCATTCCGATAAAGCCGGCGGCACCGGTAACGATCACTGGCCGTAAAGTTGTCATCTCGTTCATTCCGCCAAGCAATGCCCGACCAGGACAGGAGAGGCAAGGTCGCGACGATCACGACAATCATCAAACCAAGCGGGTACATCTAAGCGCATCGAAATGTGTAGGAAACATGATGGCGCCATGCTTTGGCGCATGCTATCCGGCTGCCAGCACGCTCGGACCATAGCGTCACATGTGCTACACGTCATAGATCGTATATTCGGCGCGGTAAGGCGGTCACGGAAAAATTGGCTTCATTCTGCACACGAATGTGAGTAGATCTACTTAAAGATGTATATCATTTTAATACTCCCTCTCAATCTAGCTGCATCATCGGGCTTGAGTTGATCATCGCGCGAATTGCACGATCGCGGCGGGCCATGGCGCGAGCTTCATAACGGTCCAGCCTAGCGAGCTCGGGCAGCGCTCGGCGTACAGCCTCGGCCGAGCCTTCGGCCTCGTCAGAGGACATCCTCGCCAACGGATCTGGTGGTGTCGGTCGCGGGGGCAAAGATTTGGTTCGAAGGGCGAACTTGACATAGCCCAATTCTTCTTTCCTTGAGGTGAAGATCGGCGGCGGGTCGGCCGATCCCAGCGCCGATGCGTGCTTTATCAGTTGTGTTTTGACCTGGCGGACACACGGGCGAGATCAAAGGCGGCGATCGCGCGGCGCGAGCCAACTCAAGGGCGATGCGGTCGTGCCGCGGGCCAGCGATTTGTTCGGCGAGCTCCTCGATCAGCCCGGCCTCCGCGGCGTTCGCTCGGAACGGTACGGATAGCCCATGCCTCAGAGCGTTTTTGCTGACGCGTCTCTTGCCGCCGCGCGAGGGCGGCCCGGTTCTCTTGCGTGCATTCCGCCGATTGGCTGCCATCTGGCTTTCGCTCGCCATAGTCACCCTACCTGCTGACGAGCATCAAGCTGCGCGAGCGAAGGCTGATCCGCCGCGCGCTCCGCCGCGGATCGGACCCGAATAGCAAACGCGTCGCGATAGCTCGAAATGGCGCCAAAAGCGCGCAGCGTGAACAAGGGCGCGTCCCTGACCCGATATGCCGCTCGGATCGCCACGTGTCCCAAGAGCAAAGGTCTTTCAGGACGATGAAACGGCCTTAGCGTCGGCGTGATCACGAACGGACGCCTGTTCGCCCGCGCGCTCGTTAGACTTGGAGTTGCGCAACAAGAACAGAGCTCTCCAATCGCACCGGTGGCCAAACTCAATATAGCGATAGCTCAAAGCGCTCAGCGCGATCACTATTGCGAGATACGGCAATGACAATCGAAGCGTGTCTTTCAACGAAGAAGTATCCGGCGGGATCATTTCGACCATGATGATCGAATGCCATGCATAGATGCTGTAACACATGCATCCGACGACTTGAATTGCCCATGCTTCGAATACACGATTTGCCGACCATGCCCCGCACAGCACCGCAAGCAACACCATGGAAAACCCGGCGCAAAATATCGCCGTATAGAGAATGCTCACGGCCCAGGGGCCGTGATCCTTGAGAAATATGGCGGCAATCATCAGCAGCCCCCCGGGCAGCAGCCCACGCGAATGGAATTGCCTGAGCGAGGCGCTGTCCCTGGACTTGACATAAAGATCGCAAACCAACATTCCGAAAATGAATTGGTAGCACGACCCGAAGATGCCGCCCACAAACGGGCGAAATATACCGATCCGATCGACCGCGATAAGATTTCCGGCCACCACGAAGGCTGAGCAGACGACCACGCTCAACAGCGCCAGCCTTTCGAGGCTCCACCGCGCGATCAGAAGCATCAGCAGCGGAAACAAAAGGCTAAACCAGATTTCAACACCGACGGACCACAACACGGGATTGGACGGGGGCATAAACCCGTGCGGCGCAAAAATGAAAAGTGTCGATAGGAGTCCGCCAAGCTCCATATACCAGCCGTGCGATCCAGCGGGAGACTTGGCATGGAGTGCAACCGTCACGAGGACGACGATATAGTAAAGCGGAAGCAACCGGGCAGCGCGATGCCAATAGAAATCCGGGAAGTCCGCCAGCCGATTGATAGATTTCTTTTTCGTGCGATAGGGAAGGTACAGAACGAATCCAGAGAGCACAAAAAAGATATTTACGCCCAAGAAGCCGCGCTTCGCGATAACGGCAAGGAGACCATTGGGATCGAGCTCGCCGGGAAACGATGGCGTACTGGATGTGAACGGAACAAACAGATGAAAGACGATCACCATCATAATGGCGAGTCCACGAAGGCCGTTGACGGCCCCGATCTTCTGTGCGCCGCTTTCTGCCATGGCGGCGGAACCTGGAGATTGTAATAACAAGATAGGCTATCTCAACATTTCGTGGTTTGCTACTTGCGATACTGGCCAGATTGAACCGCCTGTCAATCGACAGCGCTACCACATCATTCATCAGGACAGATACTGAACGAGCGCGGCCAGGACGGACACGCGAACAACGTGCCTTCAAATAGTCAATTACGGGATATAGAGGCAGCAGGCTTGCTTTGGGGCGTAATTGTGAGAGCGCACGTATAGCTTGATGGCAGGGCTCCTTATCATATTTGTTCTGCTCGCGATTGGCTTCGCTGCCGGCTATGGCACGCGCGAGCTAATCTCGCGCAAGCGACACGCGGAGTACCTGCAATTACAGCCGTACATTTCGCCCGCGCTCAGACCCAAGCAATCATCTTCTGATGAACGCACCAGGACGCGACATGCCGCGTCTGAACCGCCAATGGCTGAAAGGCGACGGACGAACTACGACATCACGCGCTCGTTTCAAGACATATCCATTCACGACCGCAAGCCAGAAAACCCGGCGAGCCCTGCCGGCGGAAACTTGCATCTGGTCCAGGCTCATCGGCCTGAGCCGGACGCTGGATCTTTGCAGCCCGCGAACTTCGAACAGAGCCTCGAGGAGTTGGTCGCAATCCTGCAGCGCCGCAGGCAGGACGTCTAGGCCCTTTACTCCCGAGTCGGTTTGATCAGAAGTCTTTCGCCGTGTCTGCGTTTTGCAGCGTGGTAGTGCCGACGGCTTTAGGGATGCTGAGGATGTTCCTGGAAGGTGAAGCCGCTGCCCATTTTCGGCGAAAGTGGCACACTCACAAATTGACTAGCAGGCGCAGTTAGAAAGTGGTATCTTTTCAGCAGTTCTGTGGTTGAAATGCGACGATGCCCCGTGTCCAGGACATCCTTGGCGCACATGCAGGAGGGTGGATTTTGATCTTGCTGTTGATAGCAAGCCTGTTGATAGCAAGCGGCGTGGTGGGTTTTCTTTTGGGACGCACCTTTCGCGCGTTCGTCCTCATTCCCGCAACGATGCTAATCCTGGTTCCAGCGTGGTATTTGGGCACTGAGCAGGGTTTGGTGACTGGTGCGCTATCATTTGTCGTCAGCGCCGTGGTCATGCAGGTGGCGTATTTCGCGAGCCTGCTAACCAATCTGCTTCGCCAGAACCTCTCGCTGCTCGATCAAGTACAGTCGGAGGCATCCCCGCCGTTGCCTGAATCACGAGTCGCACTCTAATCAATCACTGGCGCGACAGTGGGCATGCATGCCGGGGATTTCGTCGCATTGCGACGTGCCCCCGGATAAGCCTCAAGCTCGTTTAGTCGCGCGTGCCACGGATGATATTTTCCACGTCGATAGAGCCGTCGGTCTGCCCGTCGACCGGTTCCATTGTGGTCCCGTCGGGATTTCCCAGTCGGTGCACCGCCGGTCATAGTCCGGCTTGCGAACACTTCGAAACCGTCAGCGGAAAGTCTGTCCCGCGCCACCTCAGCGCACGCCGCATTCCACACTGAACGCCACCTGGGCTCGATTTCCTCAATGAACTAATAGCATTATATCAGCAGTGACTCACGCTGTCGGGGATTGATGACAACGGCGAGGCGGATCTGGAACCGGCGCCTGTGAAATCCCCGGCCGATATTTCTCTATTGTGCAGAAGAAGCGCACAGATGGCCTTGCCAATGGGCTTATGAAATGCAGATCAATTCGCTGAAGATATGACTGCCGTCGATGGCACCTATCTTCGCCGTCTTTGTCGTGTCCTGTCTTAAGATTGCGCCAATGTGTGTTTGGTTGACTGGAGGATCCAAGATGGAACTGCTGGCGAGAGCAGCGGCACGCCGCAGTAGCGCACGGGACACACTGCAAGAGTCGACGGGCACAGACCAAACGGCTGTAACTCTCTCGATGCCAACACCATTGCGGCCGAAGCGGCCCGATCCGGTTGTTCACCGGATTGATACCCGGCCGCTCGATATCGGTGCCGATGAGATCGTGGCGGTCGGCAAATTCCGCAACGAGATGCTGCGACTACCCGATTTCCTGCGCCACCATCGTCGGCTAGGGATCGAACGTTTCCTCGCAATCGATGATCGTTCGGAAGATGGCACGCGAGAATTCCTGCTCGATCAGCCGGATATTCACGTGTTCGAGGTCCGCGAGCCGTTTGCAGAATCAAGTGGTGGCGCGCGTTGGACCAGCGCTGTGCTCGACCAATTCGCGCCGGGACGGTGGGTGCTGATGCTCGACGCCGACGAGCTCTTTGTCTATCCCGGCTACGAAACTTTTGACGTTCGACGGCTGTGCCGCTACCTGGAGAGCACCGGCGCGGATTGCATGACTGCGGAGATGGTCGATATGTATCCACGCTGGCTCGGCGGCCCGGAGCGCTATCATGCCGGTGAGAGCCTCGTCGCGTTCTGCCCCAACTTCGATTCAGATACCTATGTGAAGCGCCGTCGGCGCGGCTTTCCGACCAACTACCTGGTTGGTGGTGCGCGAGCGAGGCTGTTCTATGACGAGCCGATGCCGCCAAAGATTGCGCTTTACGACGCGCTCGTACAGTTGCTTGAGCCATACGGGCTGGCGCGGCTGCTGCCTGTAGTTAACATCACGCGCTGGCAACCACCGCTGCTGACTAAAGTGCCGCTCGCGCGCTGGTTGCCCGGCCGCCGCTATATCGCCGCCGGTCACCTGATGGCCCCACCCGGCAAGCCAGGCGACGTCACAGGGGTCCTGCTCCATTTCAAATTTCTCCACGACTTCACCGAGAAGGTCGCCATCGCGGTCCGCGAGGGGAATTACTACCTCGGATCGGTCGAGTATCAACGCTACGCGGAGCGGCTCGCACAGAATCGGTCATTCGAGCTCATCTATCCGAAAAGCCGGATCTACCAATCGTCGGACGATCTCGTCAGTTGCGGTCTGATGCGCCTCTCCCCGGCGTACGAGGCCGCGACGCGACAACCCTAACCCACCCCTTCCTGTACATAGGAGGCACGCTTGAGGCCTTCCTCCAATCGTCACCGGGCTCCATCGTTGTGCTTGATGTTTTCCTCGGAAAGACCGATCGGTACCCGCTGTTCTGGAACATTGATCTCACCGATCAGCTTGCGGCCGAGAAGCCGAAGGAGAAGCTTCCTTCCGCGCACCAGCGCCGGATAAAGTGCCCTTGCGAAGCGCGGCCGGGAGAACACGAGCCGATTAAGGCGGTTGAAGAAAGTCGCCTCACCGGCAAGGGTTGCCAGCAGATGCATTGCCTGGGCCCCATAGTAATGCTGCCCACGCCAGCGAACCACCATGCCCTCATTTAGATCGAGGTTGCGCGCGCGAATATCGCCTACGATTGGATGCTCCGAACGCGCGTCAATCAGGTGAACGCGCTGCCCACGCTCCCGCAACTGGTACAGCAGAACATAGCGGCTGCATAGCGGGCATTCGCCGTCGTAGACCACCCAGATCTCGTCATCGCCATGGGTCAATTCGATAGTCCGTTCGCTTCCGAACATCGCGCACAAGTTTGCCCTCCGCCAGGCCGAGGCATACTGAATCCACCACATAGTGATAGGCGACAATATCGTCCATGGTCAGCTTGTTGAATTCGCCGTACAGCCATGGATTAGCGAGCATGTGGTGCGGATAGGCATAGAAGCTGTTGTTGTCCTTGACCCAGGGATAGACATGGAAAAAACGATCCGTCTCGCGGACCAATTTTTCCACGGCCTCCATGGCTACCCCTGTGTCCTGACGCGGAAGGATCTCTGGGCCGCAGGTGGTCGCGTCGTGCCAAGTCGCAAGATCGTGGTTGTTGCCGCCAATGCGAGCCCGAAAGTGGTTCTCGGGGATGTACATGGTTCCGGTTCCGATCATGTACGAATAGATGCCGAAATAGGTCGATGGTGCGAGAATCTGGCGACCATCCCGGGTCTCGACAAAGAACCGCGGGCTTGCCAGCTTCGGCCCATCCAGCCATCCGAGGAAGTTGGTGTAGAAGAAGAATCGGCCGCATATGACGGTCACGACCATCACCACCTTCATCGCCGGGGTGAATCCATCGCGCGGCAGCGTGCGTACCGCGGCAACGATGAACAGGTTGACCGCAATCCAGAAGAAGAACAGCGCCCCGAGCGTGAAGTACACGCCGACGTGAAAGACGTCGAATAGCAGGCAGAAGAACGACAACGCGCGCGTCGAGACGGCAGCCAGCGGCGACAGGAGCTGCGCGCCCAGCACAAAGACGTTGAAGAGCAGCTGATTACTGACGATCGCGTCCCAGATCGTCTGCAAAGCGCCCGGCCACAGGCCGAGCGGGGCGTCGCCACGTTCGAGCCCCATCAGGATCGAGGTCTGTGTGGGATTTGCGAGCAGCCAGGTCCATGGCTTCTCGCAACCAGCCTGCAGCTTTGTGATTCCCGACCAGAAATAGCTGCCGAGATGCGCCCCGACGGCGCACGCCCAGATCAAGCCATAAGTGCGATCGCGAAGCTGCTTCACATTATCTGCGGAAGCGAACAGAGTTCGCAGCCACGGCACGCGATCCATCGCCCAGGCGTTGGTGAGGACGATCGTGCCGAGCACGCCAAGGACGGCGAAGTTACCGATATCGAGCATGCCGAGATAATCGGTCTCGGTCACGAAGATGCCGGACACGACGCTCACCATTTCGCGCCACGCATGGTAGTAGTAGAGCAGCGGCAGTAGAAATGAGGGACGCCAAATCGCAGCCCCGCCTGCCACAACCGCAAGCACCGCGCCGTAGCGGAAGAACATAATCTTCTCGCCGGAGCCGAACAGGATATTGGCGGGACCGGCGAAGGGCCCCAATGAATCGAACAGCAACTGCACGAAGATCGCCATTCCGATCGCGAAGGCGGTGATCCGCAATGGCGGCGAGATGTCCCGGTAACGAACCGAACTGAAGGCGATCGCGCCGGCGAAAGCCGCGCAAACCAGCACTAGCGCGTAAATATCGGACCAGCGCGCGAGATGCGTGACGGCGCGCCGCGAAACCGCGGAGAGAATGACGGCTATTGCAAGGAGGAGGAGAGGTCCCGCGAGTGAGGAAACACCAGACCGGGTTCCTTGCTGTGATGCGACGGTATAGAATGCCATCCTTTGTCTCGGAACCCGGAACCTGCGCAATTGCAATCGATCGAAGCTTATCGGATCACTTCCGCCGCGCAAACATCGCGCGGGCAGGCTTGGCCTTCCGCGGGTGGCAGTGCTCACAAAATCATCGCGCGGGAACCTGAGCACCGCGAATTGAAATGTGACGAACTGCGGGCATTGATGTGACCGCGCGTCTCTTTCGTTGCCAGCGGCGCACTTAAAGCAGTTGTTCATGATCAGATTTGGGCATCCTTAAAATACGCAAACGACAAACGCTTTCAGAGCCTGCTCACCCCGCACGGCTCGATCGTGTCTTCCGTTCGTACCAGAGCCAAGCTAAAAACCTGCGACGGTTTAATCCATCGTCATTGACCGGCCGACGGCTTTTGCTGCCGCCAGATGCAAGGCCGAGCAAGAGCCGTTCGATATCGCCGGGTGAGCTCGTTTGGACAGAGATAGCAAGTCACGGGTCGCAACGAACATCCTGATAACAGGCGGGTCGCAAGCCTGGAAACTCTGCGCCGGCTTTCTCTTGACCATCGTCGCGACGCGAAATCTCGCAGCGTCCGACTTCGGCCTGCTTGCGATGTCTGCGACAACAGCAACGTTCCTCGGGCTCTTCAAGGACCTCGGAGTTGGACAGGCCATCGTTCAGCGCCCGGACATCGCCAAAGGCCAGCTCGATGCGCTGTTCTGGCTGTCGGTGCTCGCCTCAGCGGCATCTGCTCTCGTTCTTGCGTTGAGCGCATATCCTATTGCTCTGCTCTACAATGAGCCCAGGCTCGAGCAACTCACCCTCGCAATTGCCGGGCTCAGCTTCATTGCGGGCCTTCCAGCAGTTCCCGCCGCGCTGCTTGCCAGAGAGAGCCGGTTCAAGGCCTTGGCCATCCTGGATGTCATAGCGACAACCGCTTCCGTAGCGTCAGGGATCATCGCCGTGATCATCTTGAGAGATTATTGGGCGCTTTACCTGTCCACACTCGTTCTGACGCTCTTTTCGACAGTCGGGATCTGGGCCTGTTCGGGCTATCGTCCTGGATATCCCCACTTGGACAAAGAGGCTCGCCATATGGCGCGATTTGGCCTGCACGTATCCGGGTTCAATCTGGTCAACTATTTCTCGAGAAACGCGGACAATATTCTCATCGGAAAATTCCGGGGCGGCGAAGAGCTCGGCCTATATGATCGCGCCTATAAGCTGTTGTTGTTTCCGATCATTCAACTGCACAACCCCATCGGCCAGGTGATTGTCCCTCTTCTTTCGCGGCTTCGTTTCGACAAGGAGGAATATCTGAGCACCTACGATGATGCCCTTTCCATGGTCATGCTTGCATGTCAGCCGGGCGTTGTCTTCGCCATCCTGCTCTCGAAGCCGCTCTTCAGATTTGTCCTTGGAGAGCATTGGGTGGGTGCAGCCCCGATTTTTTCGTGGCTTGGCCTCGCGGGCTTAATCCAGGTCGCGACCGCGACGGCAGCCTGGCTGTTTCTCAGTCAAGGCCGTGGCCAGGAGTACTTCAGGCTTGGCATTTGGACCGCCCTGATCAACGTGACCTCATTCGTTATCGGCCTCCCCTGGGGCGCCCTCGGGATTGCCATGGCGTATACACTGGTGAACTGCGCCATCGTGTTGCCGCTTTACGCGATATCGATCGGTCGCACCGGCCCCGTGACAGCGTGGAGCTTGATCGAAACGACTGGCCCGCATTGGATCGGTTGTCTCGTCGCAGCGGCCATCACCAGAATTTCGACCATCTCGTTGCTGGATGGAAATTCTCCGGCTGAGCTGGCTGCACTGCTGGCGCTTGCCTATGCGTCATATCTCATGGCCATCACCTTCTTCGCGCAAAAAAGGAGACTCGCGAAACGCGTGTTGCGCAACGCTTATCGGAAGGCAAAGACCTTCAGCGAAGGATGAAGTTGTGCAACTCCGCCAGATGGGCATCGATCGGGGCCGCCGCGTGAACGAGGTCGACCTGATGAAGGCCGAGGTCGGCATCTGGGCGACTGGTCTCCACGAGGGGCGCTGACCTGAGCAATTCATGGGACGTCTCGTTGACGAATTCATAGGCGCCCTTCGAGGTGGCAGATTGCTCGAAAACAAATCCTTCGTTTCCCACGCGCGCCGCGGTTACGGCCGGAGCGGCCGCAGGAGGCTGCGACGCCGGAACCGGCGCGAAATCAAAGCTGGCTTTCGGAGGATCGATCACCAGCGTGCCGCCTTTTCCGTCGTTTGAGATATTGAACGTCGATTTCGTGTAGTCACCGACCAACGAAATCTGTGCGGTGTGATTTTGAGCATCGACCACGGTCAACACGCCACCGGCCGTGTTGCCGGAAAACGATGCCGACGTTCCCGATCCGTAAGCGATGTCCTTCAGATCGATATGGTTGGAATTGGCAGCGGTGCCGTCACCCGCCAGACCGATCAGCGTTCCCGTAAATTGCGCCGCATGGTCCAGCACCAGATTGCCTGTCGACGCTTTGAAAGTGATCGACCCGGAAGCCGCACCGGACAATTCAAGTGTAGCGCCGGCGTCGATCGTTGCGGCCTGCGTCATCTTGTCCAGGTTCAATACGACATTTCCGGAAATCTTGAGAGTGGTCGATGACGTATTGATGACGCCATCGCCGTTGAGGTCCTGATAAAAAGTCGTCTCGACCGCCTTAAGAGTCGGGTCGGTCGGGGACACCTTGTTCAGAAGGTTCGATAAATAGTTGCCATTGGCGTCCGTGGTCCACACACAGAGTTCGCCGGTGGCCGGAATCTTCCAGGCCACGTCATAACCGCTGGACGTCTGCTCCACGCCTACCGGCGTCCATACGCCGAATTGTCCGGACACAACCGCGACACCACCAGATTTCAAGCTCGGCCCAGTGCCGCTGGCCATCGAGTCGAGCAAATAATTCTTGCCGACCAGAACCAGGCTAGTCGAGCCGGACGCCTCGATCGTCGTGCCTGAAACCGGCTGGGACGCTGGTGGAAGACCAATCACACCATCCCCGTTGAGATCCTGGTGGAAGAGCGTTTCGCTTGATTCAAGAGCCGAGTCGGTGCCGGATACCTTGTTCAGGTAATTGGATAGGTAGTTGCCGTTGCTGTCGGCATTCCATATCGCAAATTGGCCGGTGGAAGGAATCTTCCAGGCGACAAGGTAGCCGCTCGATGATGCTTCCGCACCCACCGGCACCCATGAGCCCTGCTGCCCCGCGACAACCGCCGCTCCGCCATTCTTTAGCAGAACCGATGAACCGCCAGTCGACAGATAGAAGTAGCTTCCCACTTGGGTGAGCGTTGTCATACCGGCCGCTTCAATCACCGTACCGACTGTCGGGCTGAAGGCGTTCGAGAGCGCACTCAAATTGCCAGCCACATCAGTTGTGGTCGCGGTGAACTTATGTAGACCTTGCGCAAGCGACCCGGTCGTGATGTTCCAGGCGCCATTGGTCCCCGACACGCCTGTGCCGAGCAAGCTCGAACCTTCGTACAATTTCACCGAGCTTCCGGCTTCCGCGGTACCGGAAATGATCATGCTGTTCGAAGCCGCGGGTGCGCCCGATACGATGGTCGGCGCAATTGGTGCAACCGTATCCGTCGTTACGTTCAAAGCAGCCGAGGGCGCGCTCAGATTGCCGGCGGCATCCGCGGCCTTGGCCGTAAAGACGTGGCTGCCGTCCGCCAGGGTTCCCGTCGCAAATGACCAGGCTCCATTGGCATCGGCGCCTGTGGTTCCGATCAGCGTCGCACCGTCGAAGATCTGCACCGTGCCTCCTGCCTCAGCAGTCCCGCCCAGATTTACATGATTGACGTTGGTGACACCGTCGTCAGCAATATTGCTGTCGGGCGAGAACGACGTGACAGTGGGGACGGTCGGGGCAACCGTGTCGATCGTGATGTCTACACTGGCTGAGCGCGCAGTGATATTGCCCGCGCCGTCCGTTGCGGCAGCCGCGAACGCATGGCTCCCATCGATCAGTGTTCCCGTAGCATAGCTCCACGTGCCATTGTTGTCGGCGATCGCCGTGCCGATCTGATTTTCTCCGTCGAACACCTCGACGGTCAGACCTGCCTGCGCGTGGCCTGTCAGGATCAGGTGATTTGAGTTGGTAAGGCCGGACGCGATCGAACCGTTGTCATTGGTGACCGAGATCGTCGGCACGTTGATAGGCGTCGTGGCAATCGGCACATTCGTCGCGGACACGAATGAATAGTCGGCCGATGTCAAGCTGGTGATGCTTGCAATGCGCAGCGTATCTGCTCCACCCGCGTAGTGAACGGTCCACACGTCGTTCACATGGGTCAAATAGGCGCCGCTGTCATAGCCTTTCAGGATCAGCTTGTCGTGTTCGGCAGTCGCGCCCGTGAAGACGTGGAAATCCGCGATCGTATCGTTGCCGCTGCCTGCATTGTAAATGAACGTATCGTTCCCGGCTCCTCCGGAGAGCCAGTCATTCCCGCCGGCGCCATCGAGGATGTCGTCACCGCTCGAGCCCACCATGCGGTTTGCCATTTGGTTGCCGACGCCGGTGAGCCCGCCCATCAACAGCGTCAGATTTTCGACATTGGCCGGCAGCGTGTACGATGTCCATGCCTCCACGCTGTCGATACCGCCGCCCGCATTCTCGACTATCTTCTGGTTCGCGCTGCCGATGACATAGGTATCGTCGCCTTTCCAGCCTACGAGCGTGTCGTCAATATTCACCGCCGTGAGCTTGTCGTTCGCCGCGGTGCCGTAGACCATGCGGCTGCTCGCTTTTCCGCTGATCCAGGACGTAATTGTCCCGCCGACAGGGAGCGTTGCGGGCAACTGGAAATCGTCGCTGCTGAACGCCGAGATCGTCGTGTTGCGGAACACCAGCGTATCCTGGCTCGTCAGCTTCAGATATACGTCGCCCCCGACCTGGCTCATCGCCGCCTGCACGTCGGCGAATGAGGTGAAGGCAAAGCCGTTCAACTGCACAACGTCGTGTCCGGCGCCCGATCCCGGCGAGAAGTCGGTGATGATGTCAGAACCGTCGCCAGAGTTGACTACGAAGGTATCCGCGCCGCCGCCGCCGGTCAGAATATCATTACCGAGTCCGCCGGTGATAACGTTCGCCGCGGAATTTCCGATGATGATGTTGGACTGGATATTGCCGGTGGCGTTGATTGCCACCGAGCCGGTGAGCGTCAAATTCTCGACGTAGCTGGAAAGCGCGTACGTCACCGAGGAGCGCACCGTATCGACGCCTCCGCCATAGGCCTCGACAACCTTCGCAGTCGAATCGGTCACCACGTAGGTATCGTCGCCGGCGCCGCCGGTCATGGTATCGGCGCCTCCGGCGCCACCGATCAGATCATTGCCGGAAGTGCCGGTCAGCGTATCCGCAGCCGCGCTTCCCGCGATCGTGTTGGTCGGGGTGCCGCTCGTGAGAAGAGCGTAGTTGGCAAGCGTGTACTCCGGCAACTGATAGGCCTTGATCGAATCGATGGTCATCGTCGCCGTCGATCCTGGAGCGGCGTTGCCCGGCCAGCTCCCGCCCATCGCGAGATTGGCGATCATGTACATCGCCGTATTCATGTCGGCGGGTGTGGCCTGCTGTGCGACCTCCTTCCCGTCCACGAAAAACGTCAGGTCGTAAGGCGTCCATTTGAGCGCAAATGTGTGTTCTCCGGTGGTCAGGTTGGCTGTATTTGCCCAACCGCCATTCGTCGCGGGCGCGTACGGTGAGTGAATGGCCCAGTGGGCCTGGCTAGGATCCTGACCAAAGGCTTCGAGAACATCGATCTCGGTATTGAGATTATTGGCAGTGCTGGGCAACAGCCAAAACGCCGGCCACGCGCCGGTTGTGCTGGGTAGCGTGGCCGTCATCTCGAAATAGCCGTAGGTCTGGGTAAAGCTGTTCTGGCTCGAGATCATGCCCGACGAGAAAATGGCATTGCCTGTATAAGGCGTGGCGCTCGCAGGCAAGGGCTGCGCCGTGATGACAAGATGGCCGTCCTGAATCGAGAACGGATTAAGCCCAAGCGACGTTGATGCCTGAGTTGTCGGCAGCCCTGAAAAGCTGGGATCGACATACACCTCCTGTTCGCCGGCTAGCCCGTAGCCTGCTGCTCCGCTCCAGGCATAGCTTGTGCGCCACGTCAGGCTGGGATCCTGCCCCGCGGAGAGCGCGTTGAAGTCGTCGTTGAAGGTCTGGACCAGTCCGGTCGGGGGACTGACGATGTTTACATTTGCGGGCGTGAGATCCTGGAGGCTGGTGTTCTCGAGCCTAATGGTTTCGCCGCCGGCGATCGTCAGCACAAGGTCGGTGCCGACCTGCTTCATGGCCGCCGTGACATCGGCGAAGGTCTTGAAGCCCGTGTTGTTGAGTTGCAGGATGTCCCCGCCGGCGCCCGCCTGAAAGTCGGTGACGATGTCGTTTCCGTTGCCCGCGGCTACGACAAAGGTGTCGCGACCGGCTCCACCGGTCAGCACATCATTGCCCCGACCGCCGTCGATCATGTTGTCGCCGGCGTTGCCGATAATGATGTTGTTGAGATCGTTGCCGGTGGCCGGAGACGGAACGCTATCCGTCAGGATCAGGTTCTCGACGTTCGGCGCATTGACGAGGCTGTATCCATTGATGTTCCAGACACGGATCGTATCGATACCCTCTCCGGGCTGCTCGACGACCTTGGTGTTGTGGTCGTAGACGTAGTAGGTGTCATCCCCGGCTCCGCCGATAAGGATAACGCCCGTGCCGCCGGCCTCTATGCCGTCATTTGTTGCTCCGGTCGTCAGCGTGCCACCTGCGGGGACAGTGCCCGCCCAGTTCCACGCCGTACCGCTTGCCGGCAACGGATTGTCCAGCGCGACATTGTCTGCGACCAAAGCCGAAAGCGCGACATTCTGCAGTGTAAGGGTTTCGGTCGAGGACAGAGTTACGACTATATCGGAGCCCACTTGCGTGGCTGCGGCCAGGAATTTGGCGAACGTCGCAAAGCCGTAATTCTGCACCCGCAACACATCGCCGCCTGCCCCCGCCTGAAAGTCAGTGACAGTGTCGGAGCCATACCCTTTCGAGATGACGAACGTGTCCGCCCCTGCTCCTCCGGTCAGAACATCGTTTCCGGTGCCGCCAAACAGGATGTCTGCACCGGCGGTGCCGCTGATTACGGTCATGGTGATTGCTTGCTCCCTTTGTACGTCAGCCAACGACAACCGCGTTCAAAACGGCCTTACGGATTCGAAACAATTTGAAGCATGAAGAGGAATTCAGTGACAGCTTCAAGACCGCGCATCGCTCAAGGGCATCGTAAGAATACGGGGCATCGTTTGAGGTCAGCGCGTTCCGCAGCAAAGAGACTTCAACCAGACGAGCCGCCGCGTCGTTCCAATGCGCGAGATCCTCTCCCGGAACCAGATAGGGAGCCGGAACTCGGTGGCGGTTCCAAAGCATTCGGCTGCATCGCGTTCGGACTCGAGATGATGAGTAACAAGGGTGTTGTGCAGATGCAGGCTGCAGCGGTCACGGCACGGCGACGTTGCTGCGAACTATTGTCCCGTTGTGGGTTCGCCCGCGGGATAGAACTGTGCTTGATGCGCTTCTGACAGAACCTGCCCAGTCGACGATTTCGCCAGGGCAGTCCATTCATATAGACCGGGCTTGCAAGGACCGTATGTCCGGATCCTCCCAGATGGCAAAATGCCATTAGCGGGAACCGGGACGTCCTGGCCTCCCATTTCCCGAGCGCCTTGCGCCAGCGTGAGTGACATCAACGTGGCACCCGCAGGAACGTTGCGCAGACGGATCTCGGGATTTGGGAAGAGCGTGACGCAGCCCTGCGCCCCGTGCCATGAAAAGTCCAGCGTCATCGGATCAGCCGATGCAGGATGAGATACGGCAAGCAATGAGGCGAAGACGGCAACGGCAACTCTCACTTATAGCTCCCATTCGAGTTCGCTTCCGATCTTCAGGCGATCGGCTACACAGCAGATACGCAAAATAGATCGCCGGTTTTAAGGCACCTCAGTCGTCATACTCGCTCATTTTGATACCCGCTCATTTTGCCGAAGGCACCAAGAGACCAAGTCAAGAGGTCACGAGTTGGCCATTGTTTTGGCCGACTATTGCGTGTCCCTTGGCGTGCATCAACAAATCGCGTTCCCGCGCCTGCCAACGGATTGAACAAAAGACGCAAGTGGCAGCTAAACCGTGTCTAGAAAAGTCCTGATCGTCATACCGGTCTTGAACGAGGCGTCCCACATCGAGACGGTTGTCCGTAACCTGGCCCGGGACAGTCTCCTCGAAGACCGCACAATAGTGGTTGCAGATGGTGGCAGCACGGATGGGACGCCTGACATTGTCCGCGCTCTCGCCAGAGAGATTGACGGCGTCAATTTGCTGCATAATCCCAAGCGGCTACAGAGCGCCGGCGTCAATCTGGCCGTCCAGGTCTACGGTGCGGACGCGCAGGCCCTGGTGCGGTGTGACGCCCATTGCGAATATCCGGCACATTATGTTTCGAGCCTCCTCAAGACTCTGGACGAGCGCAAAGCCGATTCGGTCGTGGTCCCCATGGACTCGCGTGGTGACGGCTGTCTGCAAAAGGCCGTCGCCTGGGTCTCGGATACAAAGGTTGGCTCGGGCGGATCGGCACATCGCGGCGGAAAGCAAAGCGGCTTTGTCGATCACGGACATCATGCAGCGATGACTATCGATGCTTTCCGCAGGGCCGGTGGTTACGATGAAACCTTCACTCACAATGAAGATGCAGAGTTTGACTGCAGGCTGCGTGCAATCGGCGGCCGGATATTTCTGGATTCGGACATCCGCCTTTCATATCGACCCCGGTCGGGTTTTCTGAGCCTGGCGAAGCAATACTTCAACTACGGCCGCGGTCGGTCGAGAACCGTGAGGCGGCATCCCGGATCGTTGCGACTTCGTCAGTTCCTGGTGCCCACTCATGTTGCGCTGACGGTTTGCGCCATCCTGCTGTCTCCAGTGGCGCCAGCGCTGTTGGCATTGCCGGCGGCCTATCTGGCGATCCTGGCACTGACCGCAATGATGATTGCAGGAAAGCATCGCTCAATCTGCGGACTGCTTGCCCTGCCTGCCGCTGTCGTGATGCATTTCGCCTGGGCGCTGGGCTTTTTCTGGGGCATCCTGTCGATCCGCCAGACCACCTGGCAGATGACCCCTTCAGTTTCGTGAAGCCTCAAGAACCTGGGCGCTGGCATCTGCGCCCACACGCTGGCCCGCCTTCGCATAGGCGGACTCGGTCAGGCGTGCAATCGAGGTCCACGTCGGCACGGAGTCGCGCAGATCCAGCATTCCTTGACTCTTGGAGTTTCGATAATCAGGATCGCTGATCAAGCGCTCGAGCGACCGGCACAATGCGACGGGATCATCTGGAGGAACGAGCGTCCCTTCTGCCTGATCGCTCAGCCATTCCGAAAACGTTCCAAGGTTCGACGCGACAATCGGACGTCCCGCTGCGATCGCCAGCATCAGCACACCCGACGCGTCGATATCCCGGTACGGAAAAGCCAGGATGTCCGCGCGCGCGACCAGCGAAGTGACTTCATCTTCCGGAACGAAACGCAAGTCGAATTCGACATGCTCTTCGAGCTGCAGATCCTTCACCATCGCAAACAGCGGCTCCATCGGCATTTCCGGCCAGCCCACGACCTTCACCACGCCACGCCTCCTGACCTCTCGAGGAAGCAGCGCAAGCGCGCGAAGCATGACGTCTACGCCCTTGTAGGGCTTTATCTTGCCGAACAGGAGTATTTGAACGCGCCCGCCCCCGGCCGAAGGCTCGTCGGCCGGTCGGGCGATATGATCCGTCAGCAATCCGTGCGCGATAACGGATATCTTCTCGTTCGGGATACCGACGCCCAATAGGCGATCGCGTGCAACGGTCGTATGAACGATAAGATGGTCGAAGCAATGCAGAATCTTGAGCGCGCCAATCCGCTGTATCCGCGAGCTCGGATTGTTGTTGAACGGATTCGAGTCATGAACGGTCAGCACAGTTGGCGCGACCTTTCTGAACTTGGGAACGAACTGGCTGTCAACGATCGCCAGAGGCGCCCACTGGAAATGGATCACATCGGGCGGCGCTCTCCTGAAGCGCCTGATCAGCCGAGCCATTGATTCAGCGTGACTGAGACCCTTCAGTCCCAGCTGCACGTTGCGCGGAAGTTTCTTGAAAAAGCGCGACTGCATCCCAGGATAAAAATGCCGGTCAAGAAACCGCACTTCGTCGACGGACGGCTTCTGCCCAAGCTGGCGCCCGACAATGCTGGCTGCATGCCCAATATCGGTCAATCCTTTGGCTAATTTAAGATCATACGGCCAGGTAAACAGTGACGGATCGATCAGAGCGATTTTCATGCGATTGTCTCACCAACCATGCTTGCGGACCGTGAAATTACTTCTGGCTCATCAACGCATGGATTGATAGCCTTCGATGACACTGGCGGATTTCCTGAGCGACACACGTTGAAGATTAGCATCGTCATAACAGTCTACAATTACGAACGGTATGTCGGATTGGCAATCGACAGCGCGTTGAATCAGACGCGCCCAGCGGATGAAATCGTTGTCGTCGACGATGGCTCGATCGACGGTTCCCGTCAGATCATCGCCGGGTATGGTGACAGGATTCGAGCCATATTTCAGGCAAATCAAGGCAACATCGCAGCATTCGAAGTTGGGTATCGCGAAGCGACAGGCGATGTGCTGCTGTTCCTCGATGCGGACGATATCCTGATGCCGACAGCAGTGGAAAATGTCGTCGCACACTGGCGCGAGGGTCTCTCGAAAGTTCAATTCAATCTGGAACTCATCGACGGCGCTGGCACGCCTCTTGGACGCCCATTTTGTGCGTTTCCGACGTCGTATACGTCACAGGACGTGCATGCAGAATTTATCCGGTCAGGAACGTACATCTGGCCGGTCATGTCGGGAAATGCGTATTCCAGAGAGTTTCTTCGTCAGGTCATCCCTCTCAATCCGCCCGTCGGATACGATGGCGCTCTCAACTCGATTGCGCCTCTTTACGGGGACGTCGTCACGGTGCAGGCGACCTTGGGGCAATATCGGCTCCATGGTCGAAATATCAGCCGGAACGACGCGAAGGGCCGCGCGCAGCGCTTTCCCGATTTCCCTAGGCAAATCGGGTTTCGCGTCGCCGAGTTCGATATCCTGAAGGCGCATTGCGACAGGAAGTCGGTACATGTGCAATCGGCAAGGCCAATCGATAACGAGATCGTCTTTATCAACTATCGCCTAGCGTCCCGAAAATTGGGACTGAGATATGTCGCCCAGGAGACGGACACATCGAGTTCGCTTCTGCGTCGCGGCATATGGCTGGCTCTGACCGAGACGACACAATGGCGGACCGCCGCCTCTCATATCGTCTGGTTCACTGCGTTATTCTTGAGTCCTTCCTGGTTTGCATACCGGCTGATCATGCTCCGGTTCAATAGGGCAGAACTCCTGAGGCCGCTCCTGAGGTTCGGCAGCGTTATCCGACGCAAGCACGCCTGAATGCGCGATGGCGCAAAGGCAACCCGGCTCGTCAGATCCTCGTCGCACGCCCTTCAGGCATCAATCACAGGCTTTCGATCCTGCGAATTGTCCCCGGCATTGGCCCGTAAAGACTGGTTACGCCGGCAAGGCGGGCGCGAATCCGCCTGTCGGACTGGCGAAGGCGAATATTTTCCGACAAGCGCAGAACGTATTCCTTCGATTTCCACGCAAACCACGCCGCCCTGTCAAGCGCAGTAGGCTCGCGGAGCGACTCCGCCGCTTTTGCAATCGACGATGGCAGCGTCAGCTCAAGGCACGGAAATGGAAACAAGCCATAGTTGTACAGCCCATTTGTCCAGAAGCGATCCATCTCCCAGTCGACTGGCCGATGGATCGTCGTCACGCTGTCGATGAATCGACGTGCTGCGCGGCTGGAGATCAAATAGGCCTGCGTTCCCATTGGCGCGCGCTCAAACCGCACCAATTCCCGCTGATCCAGCCAGGCCACGTGCTTGCACGGCGCCATGTGTCGCCCATACAGCCGGAGATAACCGATCTCGGCAGCCTTGCAGATATCCGGAAGCGATCGAAAGCTGAATCCGGTATCGAGAACGACGTCGTCTTCCACCACAAGTGTCCATGAATCGTCGGTGTCCGATGCCCCCAGTTGCGCCATGACGCTCATATGGCTCGCTGCGCAGCCGATCTCGGCTCGTGAAAGGCCCCTGCCCCAAAAGCGAATGGCCAGCGCTTCATCATATTGCGGGAGCCCCGTGGCTGGCACACGCAAGGCATCAAAGAAGGTCCACGGAATACCAAGCGAATCCAGATTTGCACTCGCGCGCTCGCGGCGCTGGGAACCGGCCAAACTAATCGCCACAACTCTGAGATTGCTGCCCATTGATTAGTCAGTCCTGCGCTGTCAACTTGGAACCGCATTGCACATGATCTCGAAAGAATTAGCGCGAACTTGTCTCTGCTGACAAGGAGGAGGCAAGCGCCCAGGCTGCCATGCTCGCGACGATGTTTCACATTGTTATCCCCGTCACCACGAAATCTGCGGCTATACGCTGAAATGGTCCGCATTCGGACGCCTTGGTGCGAACCGAAGGTTCCACACTTGCGAGTGAATGTGTACGCCGCGAAGATCATGACGGTCAGGCAAGAGAGGCGTGGATGCCATCAAAGCGTCGAATCAACGGCACCATGGCAGCACTATTCGTCGCATCGTTGGTTGTTGCTGGCTCAGCACTTTATCTAGGCCTGAGCAACGATGGTGTGCGACAGCGCCTGCGATCCATCACGCCCTTCAAGCGAAGCAGCCAGATCGTCGGTGGCGCCGTCGTCGGCCAGAATGGCAGCGGGTTGTATGCGGGCTATACGCTGTCCTGGGGTGACGATTTCGACACCCTCGATATCGTTGGTCCGGCAAACCCTCGCGGCAAGTTCTTCCCGACTGGCGCCTATCATCCAGGCATCCGCGGCAATACCACGTCGCTAGGGACAGCCTTTGATGCCGACCCGCTAACGACAGGTTACAAAGACCGTAACCGCGGCGTCGCGGTCGACTTCGACAACATGTGGGTTTCCAGTTCGGTGCTGCGGCTCGGGGCGCGCAAGGCAACAGTGCGCGAGCAGGCATTCCTTACACCGACCGACCGGTCCATCAACGGAGGCGTCCGCCCGCACCTCTCCGCGATGATCCATACGGCCGGGGCATTTGCATACTACCCGACCACCAATGCCGTCATCATCGAGATACGTGCTCGGTTCAGCTCCAGGCTTACAAATCCGGCTGGCTTTCATCCAGCATTCTGGACCTATTCCGTCACACCCGTGCTCAATCCAACCGGCAACGAGTGGGATCTGGAGTGCAACTCTCAAGGGATGCACTTCAGCAATATCGTCCACACGTCGAGGGCAATCTCGACCGACAACAGCGCCGGACCGTTCGACTATATGGACGATACGTTCCACGTCTTCAGCTTCGTCTTTCGAAACGGCGGAAGCACCCAGCTTTACGTCGATGGTGCCCTTCGATCCCAGTTTATTGGCGTGGACTCCAATACCAAGAATATGCCGTCATTTGTGCTGCTGACGTCACACATATTCAACAATACGTTCGCGGGCGAGGCGTATGACGCCGCGGCGTGGGCCGGCTCGGCGACCGCGGTCTATCTCGATGTGGACTGGATCCGCGGCTGGCGGATGGCAGGCGTCGCGCATTGGAAGCCGCTGGTTTCGGTCGAAGACCTTAATGTCGATTATGACGGCAGCGGCAAGGTCGTGCTCCCGAGCGCCAAGGCCCTGTGGGGTGATGCAAGCGTCACCGAATTCGTCCAGGTCGTACCCTACGACAGCTCCGAACCGGGCATGGCGGAGCAGACGACGTTTACGCAGTTCCCGGCAGGAATTTCGTACGACGCGGCCTCGCGCACGGTCAGGGCGGACTTCACCGCCGGCACGGGCAATGCCGGGCGGTCTCACGTGGTCGTCTATGGCTACAAGCCCGATGGCTCGACGATGGAACCCCTGCGATTTTCCATCAATCGCGGCCCACGAATGACGACCGGCCCCCTTTCGGCCGCCGCGGGCGACCGCTACCGCCACGATATCTATGGGGAGTGCGACGCCGGCGTCATGACGCCGAAGATCCTGTCCGTTAAAGGACTACCGCAGGGTCTCTCCTTTGACGCTTCCACTGGACTCATCACCGGCGCACCAACGGCAACAGGGGTCAGCACCCCGACAATCTCCTGCACAAACAACGCGGGCCAGACAACAACGAGGGCGACCACATTCACCGTCGATGCGCACAATCCGGCGGGCCGCTTGGACGGAAGATGATGCTAGACCGTCATCCTTGATCCGGCGACGCCGGAGCGCCTTTGCATATATCCAGAAAGGTTGCGACCGCCTCGTCCACACTCGTGCTCAATGGTCGGCCCAACTTCTCGAAGGGCTTGCTCCAGGCATCGACAAAAGTGCTGATCTTTCCATAATTGTTGTCAAGGACCGAGTGCGGAACATTCAACAACACGCAAAATATGTGCGTGTGAAGCCGGTCCGTGATCACATAGGCCGACGATCCAACCTGCTTCATTCCACGCGCTACACGGTTCGACGCCAAAAGGTGAAACCATCGAATGCGCACGTCGAGCTCGGATGGCATCCTGCCTTTGAACACGAGAAGGGACGTCTCAAGCAGCGCCTTGAGAAACAACCACTTTCCCAAGCCGCGCTGTTCCGTCAACCAGTCCTCGACGACTGCAAAGCTCGGAAGCGGACGAGAACGCGCCCGCTCTACCTTCTCGTGATCGGTTCGAAGCAGCAGCAACAAATTCCTCGCTATTGCCGCTCGTGAGCTCTGCGGCCCCAGGCAAAATGCCATGTCTGGACAGAGATCGACGGGCGCCGTGAATTCCTCTCTCGCGACCTTCAAACTTTGCACGTCGCGAACCAGAATCAGGAACTTTTTGTGAGCGTTGATGATGCCCGCGGCGCGCTGGAGGCTTGCCTTCGAGGAGAAGTGTATGGTTTGCGGCAACTGGATGATCTGGCGGTCGGGAAACTCCGATAGAAGCCTGAGACGAAACTCCTGATGACTTGGCCAAAGGTCACCGAAATTGCCGCCGCCATGGATGAGGATAGGTCCGGCAGGAACCGCTCTTTCAAAATCCTCCTTTGCCCAGGTGTCGTACGTGCACACGTAGGACGGCGCTCTTCCCAGCTTCTTTTGCAGATAGGTCTCTTCACCCAACCATATCGCGCTGTCTCCCACATTTGGATGGTTGGGGAAGTCAACCAGCGCAAAGTCGTCGACGCCTTCCAGATAGGGCCCGATGACCCTGTCGATCTCACTCTGCAATTCCGTGATGAGGGTATGAGAACCCTTCATGGGATTTTCGGCCATCGTCCTGAACTCTTCGGTGCCGCCGGTCGCATCACAGCATCGAACGGCTTCTGATGCATTACCCAAAATCCGCATTCGACAAATCCACTTCCGCGTTCCGCGAGGTACTTGCTACAGCTGGGTAAGGACGCATCTGCGTGCTGCCAGCGAGAGTGCCGGACAGTTTGCGGTGCCGGGCTTCCTGCGTCAGGCATCAGATTCGATCTTTCGCGCTCAGCCGGCGTCTGCCTCAATCACGCTCTCGCGTCCCCTGGTGTCCCTCGCCGGCGCGGAACAGATCAGATTCCAGGGAACGGATAGATCCGCTTAGCAGCCAAAGGCAGTGTCGGCAACGCTGCCGACTACCGATAGCACCGCACATATTCATGACAAAAATCGAATCTATTGAAGTCTTAAGGCAGGCAAATGTGTCCATCGCAGCGAACATAGGCAACGTACCTACCCGGAGTGCCGCTTCTTGCAGCAAGCGGCACCCGGACGCGTTAGCGAGCTCGGAGTCAACCGCATGATTGGTTTGTTGAAGGACTATGTGAAGTCACGCCTGCTCGATAACGACCTTATGATATCCGGCACCTCAAAGGAGGAGGAGCTCAGGGAGTACTTCCGGGACCTCTTCCCTGTGGCAACGGACAAGAACTTGATTCGACTGGGCGGACTGGCTGACGGTGGCTATTTGGTTCCGGACGACCTAGATGGATGCGTCGGTTGCTTTTCCCCGGGCGTTTACAACGTCTCTGATTTCGAGCTCGGGCTATCCAAACGCGGCATACCATGTTTCCTAGCCGACTTCTCAGTGGATGCACCCGCGATCCAGAATGACCTGCTGGATTTCGAAAAGAAATTCCTCGGGAACGAAAACAACGCCAAGTTCATGACTTTAGAGAATTGGATGTCGAGAAAGGGCCCTCAGACCGGCGACCTCATTCTCCAGATGGATATTGAGGGCGGCGAATACGAGGTTCTCATCGAAACGAGCTCAGACTACCTGAACCGCTTCAGGATCATGATTATCGAGTTCCATTCCTTGGACAGACTTCTCAATCCCATCGGTCTCAAACTCATCGGAGCCGTTTTCAAGAAGATCACCAAGCACTTCGACGTCGTACACATCCATCCGAATAATTACTTCAAACCGATCGAATACAGGGACTTCAAGGTCCCGCCGATCATGGAATTCTCGTTCTTGCGCAAGGATCGCGTTTCTCGTCGGACGCCTGCGAAAAGGTTTCCTCACGACCTCGACAGGAGAAACGTCACAGACAGAGACGACGTCGCGCTGCCGAACTGCTGGTTCGCCCCGGAGTGATCGCTCCGATGCAATCGCGCCAACCGCCGACAACGGGCGCGCGTTCAAGCGACCGTTGGCCCGCACAACAAAGCGGTAGCGCTCCCTACTCCGCCGCCTGCGCGTTTTCGCTGAGATACGCCTGATAGGCCAGCTTGAGCCCATCCCCGAGTGAGGTCTTGGCCCGCCAACCCAGTTTCGCCAACCGGCTGACGTCGAGCAATTTGCGCGGGGTGCCGTCGGGGCGCGAGGTGTCATAGCTGATCTCGCCAGAATAGCCGACGATCGCCGCGACCACGCGAGCGAATTCGGCGATCGTGATGTCCTCGCCGGTGCCGATATTGACGAGCTCGCCGCTCGAATAGGTCTTCATCAGGTGGATGCAGGCGTCCGCCAGATCGCCGACGAAGAGAAATTCGCGCCGCGGCGTGCCGGTGCCCCACACCTCGACGTTCTTCGCCCCCGACATCTTGGCCTCGTGGAAGCGGCAGATCAACGCCGCGACGACGTGGCTGTATTCGGGATGATAATTGTCGCCGCGACCGTAAAGATTGGTCGGCATCACGCTAATGAAGTTTGATCCGTACTGGCTGCGATACGCCTCGATCATCTTGATGCCCGCGATCTTGGCGATCGCGTAAGGCTCGTTGGTCGGCTCCAGCGGGCCGGTCAGCATCGACTCTTCGCGCAGCGGCTGGGCTGCGAGTTTGGGATAGATACAGGATGAGCCGAAGAACATCAGCTTCTCGCATCGATTGACGTGCGCTGCGTGAATGACGTTGGTTGCGATCGCCAGATTATCGTAGAGGAACTCGGCGCGCAGCGTGTTGTTGGCGACGATGCCACCGACTTTGGCGGCAGCAAGGAACACTGCCTGCGGACGCTTTGCAGCGAACCATTTGTCGACAGCGGTCTGGTCGCGCAGGTCGACCTCGCTCCGCGACACCGTCAGCAGCTCGACATTTTCCACTGCCAGCCGCCGCACCAGCGCGGCGCCAACCATGCCGCGATGGCCGGCAACGAAGACGGTCTTACCGGCCAGTTCAAACGGAGTGCTTACCATTGGCAACCTCTCGCCTGGCCTCGAGCAAATCGCCCGCCATCATTTCCTTGACCAGTTGCGCGAACGGGGTCCTGGGTTTCCAGCCGAGCTTCTCGCGCGCCTTGCTGGGATCGCCGATCAAGAGATCGACCTCGGTGGGACGGAAATAGGTCGGGTCGATCCGCACCACGATCTTGCCTGACTTCTTGTCGATGCCGGTTTCCTCGACGCCCTTGCCCCGCCATTCGACACTGCGGCCGACTTCGGCAAAGGCGAGCTCCACGAACTCGCGCACCGAGCGGGTCTCCCCGGTTGCCAGCACGAAATCGTCGGGCCCGTCGGCCTGCAAGATCATGTGCATGCCTTCGACATAATCCCTGGCATGGCCCCAGTCGCGCTTGGCCTCGATATTGCCGAGATAGAGCATTTCTTCGAGGCCCGTCTCGATGCGGGCGACGCCGCGCGTGATCTTGCGGGTGACGAAGGTTTCGCCGCGGATCGGGCTCTCGTGGTTGAACAGGATGCCGTTGCAAGCATACATGCCGTAGGCCTCACGGTAGTTCACCGTAATCCAGTAGCCGTACAATTTTGCGACGCCGTAAGGCGAACGCGGATAGAATGGCGTCGTCTCCTTCTGCGGCACTTCCTGCACGAGGCCGTAGAGCTCGGAGGTGGACGCCTGGTAAAACCGCGTCTCCATCTCCATGCCGAGAATCCGGATCGCTTCCAACAACCGCAGCGTTCCGATCGCATCCGCGTTCGCGGTGTATTCCGGGCTCTCGAAACTGACCGCGACGTGGCTCTGCGCGGCCAGATTGTAGACCTCGGTCGGCCGGATCTGCTGCATCAGGCGGATCAGATTCGTTGAATCCGTCATGTCGCCGTAATGCATCAGGAACGGCACGTTGCCAGCATGCGGATCCTGATAGAGATGATCGACACGGGCGGTGTTGAATGACGACGATCGCCGCTTGATGCCGTGGACGGTGTAGCCCAGGCCGAGCAGATACTCGGCGAGATAGGCACCGTCCTGACCAGTGATACCCGTAATCAGCGCGACGCGGCGCTTCGACCTTTCATTCATAATTGCTCACCCGGCTGCGCGGTTGTCATTGACGATTTTCCCAGTTTCCCAAACCTGTTGGCGATTGCGACGAGGATTCGCAGGATCTCAAGCTCGGGCCCAGTCGGCGAGCCTGCCGCTCGCCAGACTCCAAACAGTGACCCGACATAGGCAAGAGCGCTCACGAGAACTACAGCGATCAATCGAGCATAGACGTGAGACTCATGGCCAAAAAATGTGACGAAAGCCCAATTGGTCAGAAGACCGGCAATGATCATCGTGCAGGTGGACAGAACGGTCCTCAGATTCACGAGAAATTGCCGGGAGACCGAAGTGTCGATCAGTTCGCGGACGAGGACCATGTTGTATACGATACCGCCGAGCGTAACCGCCACGCGAGCGACAAGCAGGCCAAGTATCCCTCCTACCCACAAGCCGGCAACGATGATAGGCAGCCTCACGATCAGGATCGCAACGTCGCGATGAAATAATCTGCGGGTCTGCCCAAGAGCCAGACCAAGGGGCTGGACGGTCGCGCTGAGTGTGTGCAACGCAATTGCGCCACCGAGAAGCTGGATCACGATCGTCGCGCCTGCCCAGGCCTTACCCAGAGCAAGCGGCACGAACTGGTCGGCGATCAGCGCGAAGCCGAACCCCGCCGGAAAGGCGATCGCACACAGCATTGATTGCGCCGACAGATAAGCTCGCTGCAGGGCGGCTTTGTCGTCCCTCAGCTTGACGAACGCGGGAAACAGCGTTCCTGCAAGCGGGTTTGTGGCTTCTCTTGTCGGTGTGGCGGCCAGGTCGCTGCCCAGCACATATCCGCCCAGGGCGGATTTCCCGAGAAAATATCCGATGATGATCTGGTCGAAACGCCAATTCAGCGTGCTGACGGCCTGTCCGAGTGATAGCCACACAGAGAACGACCACAGGGAGCGACTGCCCTTTATCCGGAATTTTGGCCGGAACGGCCGGATCAAATAGGAGGCGACGACGTCGACGAGATTGGCGGCGACGGCCCCGGCGATCAGCGCCCAATAGCTCTTGAAGCAAATGGCGATCCCGGAGGAGACCAGAATGGTTGCGAGCGCCCGGCTGATGCTCGTCACGAATTCCTGCCAGAAGACGAGTTGCCGCTGCATCATTGCGAGCATCGGATTTCGAAGACCGGATATCGCAATCGAGCAGCTCAGGACCAACAGGATCGGAACCAAACGGCCATCGCCGTAGGACAACGACACCGGATAAGCGAGCAACGACAGCAAGAGTGCGAGCAAGCAAGCGCGAGCCAAGCTCAACGTCCACGCGGCGTGGAATTGGTCTTCAGTTGGATCCTTGTGGTGAATGAGCGCCGATGTCAGGGACAGTTCGGTCATCGACGTCAGGATAGCAATGATGGCCGTCGCGACGGCAACCAGGCCGAAATCTTCCGGCGTGAGCATTCTCGCCAATATGAGCGTGTTCAGGAAGCCGAGACTGGCGACTACCAGCCGGCTCACGCCGATCCAGGCAGCTCCGATGGCGATTGAATTTTTCGACAAAGGAAGCCCCGCATGCGCACCAGCAGCGACCATTTTCAATGCTCGTTCATTGACAGATGGTTTCCAGTGCGCGCTCGAAGACGTCAGGCGCAACCTCGAAATCGAATGGACTTGGTCCAAACGCGCCCTGCGGGCGCGTTCCCTTGCTGGGCCCCACAATGTAAGAATATTCCGCGCCGGCGGATGTTGCGATCGTGTAGTAGTAGGGATGCACGTGGTCTGAGGGTATCAGCTCAAGGACCTTTGTTCCCGGTGGGCAGAATACGAGATTTGTCAGGCCTGCACCATGTGGGCCAACGACAATCGAGCATTCCGAGAAAAACGTCGCTTCATCCTCGACATCATCAAAGTCGTAGATCTGGAACCCGAACTTTTTCAGCGCAGGCATCAGCTCTTCTTCGTTGGCGACCTTCCTTTGCCCTTTGCGCGGAACGTATACGCGCCCGTCGTGACGAAGCGGCGACTTGGCTACCTGCGAGCGGAAGAACTCAGTGAGCCACGGCGCATAGTTCCGCCGCAAGCCCGGAAACGAAGTGCCGATCACGAGATCGGCCTGGATATCGTCCTGGCCTGCCCACACGCACTTGTGCATTGGAATTCCAAGCCGGCGAACGAGTTTGGCTGCTGTTTCGGACGTCGGTTTGGGCAAATAGATATAATCCACATCATCGAGCGACAGGCCACTGTTCTGGAAAAGCGCCAGGCGTCCCAGGCAATCGAGGAGGAAGTGCCCATAGTTCCCTCCGGCGAAATCGCTCGCCAGCGAGAGACAGGTGCCGCTCAGCGGCAGCGGTGTCCCGTAGGCAATTGATCTTGGATGGCGCGAGAAAGACGATCCGTACCAGGTGCTCTCGTAGAGCAGCGATCCATCCTCCGTCACGAGCCAACCGTCCGGACCGAGGATGCGGGCATTGTTCAGGCTGAGAACGCCCAGCTCAGGCATTCTATTGTCAACGCTTTCACCGAACCCTGCGTCGCGGCTGCCGAATCGAATCGGCGCCCTCCGCGCAAGCACCTCTTCTTCGACTGCAGTCAGCCAGGTGTGCGGATGTTCGCTTCGCCACGTGCGATGATCGCAGAGCCGGCTCGGGCTGCCGCGCAATGCACCACGGAGGATTTGCCTGACGGCCCGAACCTTGGAGTTCATGGACGATTACCTTTGCAAGACACCGACTGTGGCAGGTAAGCCCGCACGACGGGGGCTCACCTGCCACAGCCAAAGCAAAACTCAGACCGACATCGGACAGCGTGCCGATCGGAACCAGCGCTACTCGGCCTGATCCAGATCACGACGAGTTGTACTTGGGCCAGAACCACCCTTCCCGATCAGCGTCCCACATGCAGCGACAATAGACGGCAAGATCGGGCTTTTTTTGGTTGGATCAGCGTAGTGTCGCAGGCAACGGGGACTTCTTTGGGGCCAACCTCGCCCGCAACGTCAGCCGTCAGTTTGCTGCCCAGCAGGTAGTTTCCCTCGCGCGGCACGGCCGGCAGCGCAAATTCGACTAGACTGGCGCCATCTTCCCCTTCCTTGCGAGAGACCGGTTGCAGCGGCTTCTTCGCCGATGCGATGATGGCGCCGGTCGTTTCATCGAAGACGTATACGTGAAGCGTTCGATTTGTTGGATAGTCATCCGGAATCTTGATCGGAACTTCGATCTTGAGCGGATCGGTCGTGTTCAGCGACAATACCCCTGCATTCGGCTTCTTGTCCGCTACCGCCTTCGTGACGTTGAGGAATGTCGGCTTCGGCATATCGTTGAGCGCTGCCGTATATCCAAAATCATTCGGATCGGGTGTCACGTCGCTCGGACCACATTTCCGGCCTCCCCGCTCGGACGTTGTGAACTGGCACACACGAACGTAGTCGATCTTGAACGTCTGCGGGAAAGCCGCGTCATCGACCCCGTGCCGGCCTGCCCAAGCCGCTCCGCCGACAGCGAAATTAAAATCGATATGCGCCGGCGGCCCCAGTTGGTCGTCCTTCCTGAGCCACTGGTACGTGCGCGTGTAGATGAGGCGGCCGTCCCAGAAGAACGAAATGCGGTCAGGCGCCCAAACGAAACCGGCAATATGCCAATCCTTGTTCAGGTCCTCCTTGCTGACCATGTCCTGAAACCTGAGCACGAACGAGTTGTCCAAATAGGTGTAGGACTGCGGCGTCCACTTGTCCTTGCTCATGGCGTTCGAGTGCAGCATGTTCGGCTTGTCTTCCACGCCGTTGATGACGTACTCGAAAATGTCGATCTCCGGTGGATGCCAAAATTTTCCATCGATGTCGTAATCGGCTTCGAGCCAGAATGCCGGCCACGATCCCCGCGCATTCGGAAGAAAGACCCGCGCCTCATAGTAGCCGTAATAGAATGTCTGGTGGCTTCGGATCATCGCGGAATCGAACGTGTCCGACGCCTCATTCTTTTTTGCAGTCAGACTCAGGACACCTCCGGACACCACGTGGTTGTCGCGGTAGCGCTGCTTTTCGTCGTTGAACCGGTCCATCGTTTCGTTGTTGTAGATGTACCGGGTCGCCCATTTGGTTCGATCAAGCTTGTCGCCATTGAACTCATCCGAAAACACCAGCTCCCAGCCGGCGCACCACACCGGCGTTGCCGATCCGAGCGCAAGAACTATCGAGGCAACACAAAGGGCTTGCCTGCGCGCGACTGCGATCATCATCGAGATCCTTTCGGTTCGGCTGTTGGCTCCGGCGGGGACGCTGTGCCGGTCCAATGCGCAAAGACTATGGCAACGGTGACGCTGCCACGTCGCGAGCCGGCACGCTCAAGCACACGGCCCTGCTGCTTTTTCCCGAGCAGATGTTCAACTTGCGATCGTTTTGAGGCGATGACTTGTCGACCACTCAAGAACATTTGACTGCTCCCCCGATCAGGTTCCCTCCTTGAGCGCTGTCGCGTCCTCCATGATCGGCCGGACTGCCGGCTTCACCTTCGAGACCCTATCAATCCGTTTTCGTATCTTTCCCGTCGCCTTTACTTCAAGGAACCGATGGCTGATCGTTGCAACGATAAGCGACGGCGGAAGCGAGACCAGGAAGAACACCAGTTGCGACCCGTGGCCCAACGCATCGACCACACCAGTTCGATACATGATTAGCTTGACCCCGGCCATGACGAGCGGCGGCCAGAGATAAAAACTGAAGCTGATCGTCCCCAACCACTGCATGACCGGCCAACGGAGCGTTCTTCCGAACGGACCGTTTCCGCGGGACATGCCCAGCAGGAAAATGGTCCCAAAGACGCCACCAAGAACGACAAATGGAAAAGCAGAGATCCAGTCATGGAATGAGAGATGCGCCGGCGTGACAAAGCCCACGTAATCCGTTGCGCTGGCAAGCTCGAGGCCTCTCCAGACAGTCAAGAACAGCACGAAGAAGATAGCCGGGTATTTCGCCAAGGATTGCAATAACGTCGACGATAGATACTTCTCCGCAACAAGCACGCCGCCGATCATTAGGAGCGCGCGGGGGTAGTACACGACGAAGATCAGAGAACCGGCGGCCAGTGCCAACGCCAGCGGCCGACTGAAGCCGCTGATCAGGAAGACGACGGCGCATACGCCATAGAACAGGAATTCGTATCCGAGCGACCACGCAGCAGGATTGATTTGAATGACGTCAATAAATGGAGGCGGAGCCAACAGATTTGCGCCCACCAGCAGCAGACTTTGACCCTTTCCTGAAAGCCAGCCGAAAATCGCAATCGCGATCACCGTCGCCCAGAGGACCGGTAGAATCCTCGCATAGCGGTCAAGGATAAAGGTCACGACCGAGGATGCCCGATACAGGCTTGGCAGAATGACGATTCCGCTGATGCCGAAAAAAAACTCGACACCGAACTTTCCGGTCTGCAGCGCTTCTCCCAACACCCCCCTGGCAAACCATTCGAACGTCGGGAGTCCGGAATGAACAACGTGATAGACGAATACCATGAGGCAAAACAAACCTCTGCCACCATGAACGTAAGGGTTAAATTTTGCGCTCGTGTCGTGTTCCATGTGGAAGTTGCTACCGGCTCCAGTATAGAGGGTTTAACAGCCTCACGAGCGAGACCAAGGTCGATCGCGATTGTTGTCCCGCGCCGCCCAAGCGGACACTACCAACCGAGGCGCCAAGAAACAGGAATCGACGAGTCCGAACATGGTGAGCCTCGATACATTCCCAGCCAGAAGCTCGTCTAACAAGCGCGCTGCAGCAGCGTCAAGTGACGAGAGCAACAGCGTCATTTTCGCGCATATCGCCTTCATTCTGTGCATTTGCATGCAGCGCTTCGGACTCCTCGTAGGAACCGGACAGATCTTCTTTTCGCTGTTCGGATTCTTTGCGCTCGTCACGTGGGGATGGTGGGTTGGCCTTGTGCGCCTTCGCCTGCCACAGACTCTCGCGTTCGGACTTGTCGTCGTCTGGTTTCTCGTCAGCGCAGTCGCCGCGGCCGAATCTCCTGATCGCGGTGTGGAGACCAGCCCGGCGTCGCTTGCGATGGTTCTTGTCACGAATTCGATCTTCCTATTCGGACCCTCAACAAGATTCTCGAACGAGGCTGTCCTTCCCACTTTCTTGTTCTATGTTCGCTTGTGCGCCGTTCTGGCAATCGTTCAGATTGTCCTCCAGTTCGGCGGCATACGCATCTTCTCGTTCAAGGATGCAATCCCGGCGCTTGATCCGGTCCTCGTTGAGTCTGCGTACAATCAAAATGCGGTGGAATTTTATGGGTCCTTGAATCGACGCGCGAACGGGTTTTTCCCGATGGAGCCCGGAGCGCTATCCCAATTGCTCGCTATAGGTGTAATCGTCGATGTCTTCCTTTTGCGGCGATTTAGCTATCTTCCGCTGTACGCCATCTCATACGTCCTGACCCGATCCGGATCGGGCCTCTTGGTGCTCGCCGTGTCCCTCGGCGTCTATCCCCTGATTGCTCCGCTCAAATCGCTGCGCGTTATCGCCATTGGAGCGATCGCTGTCTTGATGATCGGAACTGCCTACCTCGTTGCGCCGGAACCCTTCGATCCAATCGTCAATAGGTTGGATGAATTCAGTTCAACCAAGTCGAGCGGCTATGCACGCTACGTCGCACAACTACAGACCTGGAACTATCTCTTTCAGACCGACAGAGTGCTTATCGGCTCCGGGCCTGGCGGATTGGAGCGGTCGCCTGCCTACTTTGGCGGCAGCGGGAATCCCGTTCTCAAACTCGTCGCAGATTACGGAATTATCGGGCTTATAATTTTCCTGTTTTATCTCGTCTTCTCGATATTCCGGAAAGACAACTCTATGCTCGCATTGACGATGCTGGCTTGCTATCAGCTCGGCGGCGGCAACCTCGCCATGGCTCCATTTCTGATCATGATGGCAATGCTGTGCGTATGGTCGCAGCCGCCAAGCGCCCGCCTGAGGTCGATCCGCCGTCCAGCTTCCGTCCAACGGATGCAGTCCAGCGCTGCCCCGATCATCGAATGACGCGGAATAGACCGAGCAAAGCGCGCAACCATTTCGGCCGCTGGGCAGGTACGTATCGCAAACTCACCAGGGCACGTCGAAAGTACCGCGGACTGATCAGTACGCACAAAATCCAGCCCAGCAACGATATGCGCTGGGATATCGAGAACCCTTGCGGAGTCGCAACGGCCCGAAGCGCGTCGACAGCGACGCGCAATGAGCTGTCCTGGGCGATTGGATGGAGATCTGGCCGCAGCTTGAACGACGCCGTCCGCAAACAAAGAAATATGACATTTCTGTTGAGCGCATCGGGCGCCACCGGTAGTTTTTCGGTGCTCGCGATCTCGGCAAAGAATTTGTAGCGCCGCCGCGTGAGGTCGATCTCTCTCGCAAAACGGGTATCGTCCAGTTGAAGGAAGGCCCCGTGATTGAGGCCATGCACGCGATAATCTGCCAAGGGCTTGGTAATCGTCACGATATGGCCACACGCGGGGGCGGCCGCCAGAAGATAACTGTCCGGCGCCCGGTCGACAAAGTCGGATTCAAAGCCGAAAACACGCTGGACAAACCATCTCGGATAGGCATTTCCCGACCCGGGCGGCGTCGGATAGGCACCGGTCGTCGTCATCCACTTGCGGATGTCCTCCGAGGCTGGACGGGAGAAGAACTGCGGCAGGACATTTCCAGTCGGCTGCCCCCTTGCGTCGATAACGCGCATCTGAAACTGATATTTGCTCGCGGCCTTCGACCAGACGGATGCAATCTCCGTCATCACATCGGGATGCAGGGCATCGTCCGAGTCGAGAAATATGATGACGTCGCCAGAGGATCTGCGAAAGCCGTTCACACAAGACGGCATCTGCCCAGCGTTCGCCTGACTGATGATCGCGACCTCGTCTGCAAATTCGTTGATGACGTCAAGCGAATTGTCCGTCGAACCGTCATCAACGACGATCACTTCCACTTTCGGCCATCGAATATCCAGCGCGCTGCGGATCGCAGATCCCACGTAAGCGGCGTAGTTGTGATTCGGAATGATGACGGAAACGCTCGCCAATTCAGCGCCCCGCACCACAGTGTGACTTGGTGTCTGCTTCAGCATTGGACGCCGGGAATACTCGCGTTGAGGATACTCATCATATGACTGCCGACACAGTATCATATTCGACAGATGTTCAATGACCAGACACTCCATCTACGAATGGTGCACTCTCTAGCACGGGTTTTCCATCGCAAAGGAAGAGGCAGGTTTCGATCGCTTGCGATCGATGGAACAATTTGTTCGTCATTCTGTTGCCGCAACTGCAACGCTATCCATGCAGAACGAGCAGTGGAGATATGTAGTGACGATGTGTGACGACCGATCGACGAGCTCAGATGGTTTCGTGGCGATATGCGTGGCGGTCGTTTCATCGCTGCTCACAACGACGGCCGATGCACAACTTTCCGGCTACGGCCGCACATCTCCACCGATGTATGGCGGCTCCGGCATTTCGACTCGGCCTTCGAGTTCAATCCGGCCCATGGAAGGCACTTACGCTCCAAATCACAAGACGCCGGACGGGAAGCTTTGCATATCGGTCAATCCGTTGACGCACCCGCAAGCTATGAATCCTAAGATCATCGACCAAATAGTTCTGGTTCAAAACATTTGCGGCGAATCGATCCGGGTTCAGGTTTGCTATGCTGGCAGCTCCGATTGCATCGTCGTTCCGCTCGCAGGCTACCAGAAGCTGCAGAGGGCGCTGGGCGTCGCGGCTGGGTCAACCAGCTTTCAATTTGAGTATCGCGAGCTCTATTGAGCTCGCCGATGCAGACGAGCGGCCGTAGCTGGATTGCAATCAAACTCTTACGAGCAATATGCGAGCAACTCGCGGACGCGCCCTTTTGTCCACCTCATGCTGCCAGCCATCGCGGCATTTGTCGATGACTCTGGCGGAACGATGATCTCGAGAATATCACACGCACTACGGGTCACAATCATGTTATCGCCGCATGATCAACGGATGACCAACCAACTGCTGTCCCGATTGTCCGCTTATGTGCAGCAGCGGGAACCTTTCGGCACCCAGCAAACGCTCTGCACGTCAAAGCGATCGTGCTCTTTGCAGGCACAGCTCTTGCAGCGGAACGTAGTGCAACTCATCGATCTCCTTCGCTCAGTCGATTACGCCCGGACCGAAATTCTTCGCACTTGATTCAGTATCCTCACTCACGTTGACCCTCGAGCTCATGTCCAATCCTACCCAGGCTATCGTATTCGGAGGCGCAGGCTTCATCGGTACACATCTGATGACGCGTTTGGTCGTTTCCAGGAGCTATAACCGGATCGTCTCGGTCGATATCGGCAAGCCGAGGGCGCAGGTCGATGGCGTCGAATATGTCCATCATGACGTCCGTGAGCCGATCGATCCGAAGCTCGGGGGCGGAATGCCTGCCGACATCTTCAACCTGGCTGCGATCCACGTCACTCCGGGTCACCCGGAGGGTGACTATTACTATACAAACGTGCTCGGCGCGTTGAACGTCTGCCGATTTGCGAAGGAGACGGGCAGCCGGAATGTCATCTTCACCAGCTCGATATCAATCTACGGCCCGACCGAAGCCCCGCTCGACGAGGACGCGACGCCGGCGCCGGTCAGCGCCTATGGACGCTCCAAATTCTCGGCCGAAGCGATCCATCGCCTGTGGCAGTCGGAGGCCCCGGACAGGCGGCTCACGATCGTTCGCCCCGCCGTGATCTACGGACGCTACGAGCGGGGCAATTTCACGCGATTGTCGAGGCTTCTCGAGAGGCGGGCCTTCATCTATCCCGGCCGAACCGACACGATCAAGTCGTGCGGCTACGTGAAGGATCTGGTCTCGTCTATGTTGTTCATGGCGCTCCGCAACGACAGCCTCTCGATCTACAATTTCTGCTACGAGCACCGTTACACCATCGGCGAGATTTGCTCTGCCTTCTCTCAAGCCGCCGATTACGCCAAGCCAACGATAACCATTCCGATATGGCTGATGAATCTGGCGGTACTTCCATTCGAGATACTGCACGCTGTCGGCATCAAGACCGGCATAAATCGCGACCGGATCAGGAAGTTGTGGTTTTCTACTAACATATTGCCGAAGCGGCTGGTCGCAAGCGGGTTCAGATTCGATTACGACCTGGCAAGCTCGCTTGCGGAATGGAAACAGGAATCCTCCATCAAGGATTTTGATTGAGAACTCGACCGCTTGACTTTTCCAGCATCCGGGCAAATTCAATTCACCAGTGGAGCTTCGCAACCGATGCTCGCCATCGCAGCGGATGCACCGAAAACGGGCTCCCCCCGCAGTCGTGCCGTTCGCGCTCGATCGGAAGGCTGAGACAGGATGCGTTTCCATTGCGGTTTTCGATCCACCTGCTCGCCATCGGCCACACTCAGGCCGATATTGCATTGCAGAATTTATTGGTTCGTCCGCGTTGTTCCATCTGCTCGGTACGGGATCAGGTCGATCCCTATCCAGCAGATCAGCGAAAGATGACCTTCTAAAGCGGTGCAAATTGTCTTCATCCTGAAAGTCGCGGTCCTAGGCGGGTTGGCGGAGATGCGCATTATGACGATTTTGCGGCGAGCGGAACCGGCAATGGCACCCGGCGGCGTTGCCGAAAATTCCTTAGCCCTCAATTACTCAAACAATCTGTCTGGCTGTTCCACCGATAGTGTCGGCGGCGTCGGTCAACTCTCGACCGCTGCGACCTCGACCACTGTATCCGCCGTGTCGAACTCTTGCTGACGTTAGGCCGTTGGAAGCGGCACTTTACACGTTCACGGATTCAGTGCGGCGGCAAGGCGAGCCTGCTGCCACGCGTTGCAATCTACAACACGTTCACGTAGGCGAGGCGGATGCTTCAAACCAAAATCACATCTCGTGAGATCGAATCCACTGCGCCCGAGGCCCCGTCGCTGGAGCAGACGATCTCTTCTGCGCTTGCGCTGGTCAGCCGGCAGTATCCCGTGATGATTTTCACGCTGCTCCTGTGCATCTGTCTTGCCGGAGTCTACGTGTTCACGGCACCAAAACGATATACCGGAACCGCTATCCTGATGATCGATAGCCGCAAAATGCAGGGCCTGCAGACGCAGGCGCAGACAACCGGCACCGACAACCCTATCGACTCGGCGATGGTCGATAGTCAGGTCGAACTCCTCAAGTCCGAAGCGATCGCTTCCAAGGTCATCAAGGACCTGAAGCTTGTGGAGTCGTCAGAGTTTATGAGCGACGGCGCCGGAGTGCTCAGCACCATCAGCAACACGATTTCCGGATTATTTTCCGAATCGAAGCCTCCGACGCAAGAACAACTGCTGCGCGGAGCTCTCGCTCGCTTTGCAAACGGCCTCAGCATCAAGCGGGTCGGCGTGAGCTATGTTATTGAGATCTCCTTTCAGGCGTTATCGCAGGAGCAGGCCGCGCAGATCGCCAACGCGGTCGCCGACGACTATATCGTGGACTCGCTAGAGTCGAAATATCAGGCCTCTAGGCGCGCGGCGGTCTGGCTGCAGGACCGATTGAAGGAACTGCGGTCGCAGGCGTCCACCGCCGAACGGACCGTCGCCGACTTCAAGGCCAAAAACAATATCATCGACGCAGGCGGGCGACTGCTCACCGAGCAGCAACTCGCCGAAATCAACACTTCGCTGACAACTGCTCGTAGCCAGCGTGCCGAGGCACAGGCCAAGCTCGAACGCATCACAGCGATATTGAATGCGGACAACGAGGATTCAAAGGTCATTCTGAACGACTTGGCGACCGTGAGCGAGACGATGGCCAACCCGGTGATCACCAAATTGCGCCAGACCTATCTCGAGTACGCGGCCAAGCAGGCGGATTGGTCGAACCGGTATGGATCAACCCATCTGGCCGTCGTCAATCTGCGCAACCAGATGCGCGAAATCCGACGCTCGATCATTGACGAACTGCGACGTACGGCCGAGGTGTACAAGAGCGACCTTGAAATCGCCAAGTCACGCGAAGAGTCAAGCCAGAAGAGCTTGAATGATACCATCGCGGTGTCGAACAATACCGGCCAAGCGCAAATCGTCCTGAGGGATCTGGAAAGCAACGCGCAGAGCGCCCGCGCGTTGTCTGACAACTTCCTCCAGTTGTACATGGTCTCGGTTCAGCAGCAGTCGTTTCCCATTACCGAAGCGAGGGTGATCACCCAGGCCGCGTCGAATCTTCCAAACAAGACGTCGCCGAAGACGACACTCATCCTGCTTGCAGCGTTCGTGGGCGGATCGATTCTTGCGGGTGTCGTCGCAGTCCTGCTCGACATGATGGATCGCGTCTTCCGAACCGCTTCTCAAGTCGAACAGTTCGTGCACACAAGCTGTCTCGCTTCAATTCCGGTCATAGAGCAAGGTGCCGTCAACGCTACCTCTACGCAGCCTAGCAAAGCGGCCTGGCGGTTCGGCAAACGCGGCAAGCCAAAACCGCAGCAGGCGCCGCCACCGAGATACGGCGGTCGCGGCACGACGTTGCCACTCCAGGGGGCGGAGCCGGGCCCTAGCCACCCGCAACCCCATCGCGAGCGTTTGCTTTCGACCGAGGAGAGCGTCGGGCGTTACGTGATCAACGCCCCATTTTCGCGCTTCGCAGAGGGTTTTCGATCAATCAAGCTGGCCAGCGATCTTGCAAATTACGGCTCAGCGTCCAACAAGGTCCTGGGAATTACCTCCGCCCTTCCCAACGAGGGCAAGTCGACCATCAGCGAAGCGCTGGCACAGACGCTTGCCCAAAGCGGCTGCCGCACACTGCTGATCGACGGCGATATTCGCAATCCAAGCCTCACCGCGAGACTTACGCCGGCTGCGCAGCTTGGCTTGATCCACGTCGTCGTCGGCCAAGCCGACTGGAAGGATGTGGTCTGGATCGACCCGCAGACAAATCTGCATTTTCTTCCTTGTGCCGTTACATCGCGCTTCTCGAATTCGAGCGACCTGCTGGCGTCCCAGCAGATGGAACATCTGTTCCAACAGCTGCGCCAACACTATGATCGAATCGTTCTCGATCTTAGCCCGCTGGCGCCGGTCGTCGACGTTCGGGCGACTGGAGGGCTGGCCAATTCCTATATACTCGTCATCGAATGGGCGAAGTCGAAAGTGGATATCGTCGAGCGGGTGCTAAGTGAAACGCCGATTGTGCGCGAGCGCATGCTCGGTGCGGTTCTTAACAAAGTGAACGTGTCGGTGATGAGCCGCTACGATACGTACGGCGGAGCCTACTATCGTAATCGATACTACAAGAGGTATGGTTACGTCGATTGACATAAAGGGTTCATCTGGACGTGGAGGGTGGTTCCACGGCGGCCGGATCGGATGTGGACTGACCAGATCGGATCGGCCCCGCCGGGCTTGAGCAGCAAACCTAATCAAGAAGAGGGCTTCGATGTGGATTTGTTCGTCCTCGCAATAGAGCGGGCGCGACCACGGCGTCGAGCCCGTCTTAAATCAGCCAATGCGCGGGCGGGTTTGCGAACCCCATTGGTCCGCAGGTGACCGTTCACGGCATGGAGCCGAATGCCCTGTCTGGCAATTCCGCCCCAGCGGCGACAAAGTTATACGGTGCAATGAACCATGTTTTTGATCTGGCCGTCGAGTACGACATGAAGAATTTGGCTCTAGCGGGGCTTACGTCTGCGTTTATGACCATGCGGGTCATCGTGTTCTGCGCTGGTCTCTTGGTCCTAATCGATGGTTCCAGCCGAGCCGAGCCGCCGCGTCCGGGCATTCTGAATTGCGCATCGGGCGTCAGCGCCGAACAGCGTCGACGTTGTGACGAAGAGGCCTTCAGGCAGGTCCAGTCCGGTAGCCAATCGACCCAACTGGAGGGCGGATGGCGATTGGTGAAAAGTAAAAATCCTGACGGCGGCGCCGATGCCATCTCAGTGATGCATGTCGTCGATAGCGCCAAGTCGGATACGCGCCTTGCAGGCTTGAACCTGCAATGCGGGCAGGACGGTATCGAAGTTCTGCTCATCGTTCTCGAACCACTGTCCCGCTCGACGCGACCGAACGTGGCGCTGATCGCAGGAGAAAGGCGTACAGAGTTCCAAGCATCCGTGATCCAGGGCGGCTTGGCACTGCTACTGCCCGCAGACGCCGCGAATCTTGCTACCATTGACTGGCAGAACGCAAACGAACTTTCGGTCGAAATCGGGGCCACGCCGACTGCTATCCGTGGAGCGGTGCCGATCGCAGGGCTGGCTACGGCTCTGGGTTACTTGCAGCACAACTGCCACGCTCGATGATTCAGCCGACGACCAGAACTTTCATGCCGGTCAATCCCCGCAAACTGACTGCGTTCGACCAGATTTGCGTGCCGCGGACTGGTGATGAATCACACTGTCAACAATCATCGCGGTCAGCAAGACGGCGTTGGCGTCGCATGTTCGGCTATGCGATAGCCAGCAACGCCCGCCCTTAGTCACAATGAACTCACTTCCGGCTTCAAAGTCTCACGGTTTATCGATTGCTCATTGCCTTCTAATCGCATTGTTGGCTGCGACTCCGATCTTGGCAAATGCAAACGGCATCTTTGCACAGCACGTGGTTGCGCTTATTACTGCCGCGATGTTGATCATTGCGGTAAGAGGATCGGAAGCTGACGCATCTGCCGCGCAGTCGCTGAAGCAATTTTTGCCGGTTTTCCTGCTTCCGGCCATTTGGATGGCTTTGCAACTTTCTCCGATGCCCACTTTTTTGCTCGCAAACCCCATCTGGTCGGCGACTTCGATCGCATTGAACCAGCCATCGCTACCGGGTCGCATCAGCGTGGATCCCGGCGCGACGTTGCAAAGCCTGTTTCATTATCTGGTCGACGTGGCCCTGCTGGTGTCGACCGTCATCATCGCCAAGGATCGCCAAAGGGCCGAAACCATCCTGATCGTATTATGCGTGGTAACGACTTTCATGTCGGTCGAAGTCCTGCTCGGCCGACTTGATTTGTTCGCCGGCACGATTCCCGCAACAGGCACGGCTACGAGCCCGTTTCCCGCAGCAGCCGCTTTGGCAATTTTGGCAAACGGCGCGCTCGTTGCCAGGGCACTCGAACGCCACCTGCACCAACAGGACATCCGCAATCTGGCATCGACCCAGTTGTGGGTCGGGGTTCTTTCCGGACTATTCGGAATGGCCGTGGCATTTGCCGCAATGTCGGCCCTGGAACGGGGCGCTTTGTTGGCCGTCACTGGCTGGGGGCTCACTGTCCTCGTTTTCATCGCCGCTGTCCGCCGTTTGGGATTTCGCTCCTGGCCATCGGCAATTTTGTTTTCAGTCGTTGCAACTGTCGCCTGGCTCATGGCGGTGCCGCACTCGCGATCCGCTGGTTTGGGTCTCCTCGGTTTCGTAAGCCTCCCTCCGGAAGCAGTTGCACCGGCAGAACACCTGCTCTTTGATGCACCGATGTTGGGAAACGGCGTCGGAACATTTGGGCTGACTTCGGTAGCCTATCAGGAGTTTGGCGCCACAGCGTCGGCGGTACCTCCTTCCACCGCGATCTTGGTCGCTATTGAGTCGGGACGATTTGCGATCGTGATTCTGGCAAGCTTCGCCGCCCACCTCTTCTTCGTTACCTTTCGCGGCGCCGTTCGGCGAGGGCGCGATTTTTTCTTCGCGGCCGCGGCCGCCGCCGGCGTTCTGGTTGCACTTTGCGAGAGCTTCCTCGATTCAAGCCTATCAAGCCGCACGATCCAGACCCTCCTGTTGGTGATGGTCGGACTTGGACTTGCACAATCTGCGGGTCGGACCAGCGGCGCCAACCAGTAGGGGAGCATGCCCGCGCCATAAGTTTGTCTTTACAACAAGTTAGTCGATCAGAAATGACCTCCTCGAGCAGATTTCGCATTCTTCTGACTGCGTTGGCGCTGATCATCGGATCCCACGCGATCGTCTCGGCTATAGCGGAGGTGACGGCGTTGGAGCGCGCGACATTTCCTGCCGATGCATCCAGGATCAGCTCGCGCTGGACTGGTGACGTGCCCTCGCTGCTGATAACACTCTCTCCTTTCAGATCGGAGCTGGAGAGCAATCATGCGTTGATCGCCGCGCTGCAGGCGATCCAGTCAGGCCAGCAAAAGCCGGCGACCGTACGATCGACAGGGCACGCCGATGCCGTCGACAGAGTCAGCCGGACACTATCAATCTCGCCTTACAATCCTGAACTCTGGTTGGCGCTGGCGCTGCTTCGAGCCCAGCGCGACCCGTACGACCCAGTCGTGGTTGAGGCGTTAAAGATGGCGTACTTTATTGCGCCAAACGACATGCGGTTGATGCCAGTGCGGATCGACATCGCGAGCCGCTTCGATGCGCTTGCTATTCCAGACGTCAAGGAGCTGGTACGCAACGACGTTCGGCTTATCTTGAACCGCCGGCCTGAGTCGAAATGGGCACTCGTGTCGGCTTATCGGCGGGCATCAAACCTTGGCAAGGCTTTCCTGGAAGACGCTATTGAATCGATCGATGCCTCGTTCCTTGCGACGCTGCGCGGTTGAGTGCAGTGAGCAGTGTGGTGAGTGGGCCGTGGTCTGCACCGCCCACAACCTCCTGAAGCTGTTCACCCTCGCAACCGCAGCCCAAGCCGGGTAACCTGCAATAAATGCCCGTCGCAATCCTATCTGGACCTAGGCTTCCTGATACATCAGCGCTGCTGCGGTCCGAAAAATAATCCGGATGTCGAGCCACATGCTCCAGTTGCTCGCATACCAGACGTCGCACTCGACGCGCTTCTCCATCAGATCGACAGTGGGCGTCTCGCCCCGCAAGCCGTTGACCTGGGCCCAGCCGGTCAGGCCGGGTTTCATGTGATGGCGGCAGACGTATTTGCTGATTAGCTGGTCGTAGTAGCTGTCGTGGGCCAGCGCGTGCGGGCGCGGTCCGACCAGGGACATCTCGCCTCGCAGCACGTTCCAGAGCTGGGGCAGCTCGTCAATGCTGGTCTTGCGCAAGAAGCGTCCGACTCGAGTGACCCGCGAGTCGTGCCTCGTGGCCTGCGTGATCGCGAAGCCGTTCTCGGTCACGCGCACGCTGCGGAACTTCCATATCTCGAACGGCTTGCCTTTGAAGCCGCGACGCGACTGCCGAAGGACGATCGGACCCGGCGTATCCAATTTTATCAGGATCGCGGCCGTGATGATGAGCGGCGCCAGCATCAGAAGGGCGAAGGACGCAAAGCCAACGTCGAGACAGCGCTTCTGAAGCCGTTCGAGGAGCGTCAGGGGTGGCCTCTGAAACTCAATAGCAATGGTTCCGCTGACCGGCAGAAACGGCCGCGAAACTAGATCCGCGATCGTTAAATCGGGCAAAAGGCGAATCGGCTGCGGAACCATCCGCAGATGCTGGCTGAGCTTCCGCAGCATTGGCAGCTCGTTCCAGTCGATTGCCACCAGGTACTCGTCAACGTTGGCGGCGCGCGATTGCCGGATCACATCCGAGATCTGCTGATTCCAGACCTTGTCGTCCTGGTCCATTTCCGCGTTGAGCACGAAGTGACGCACGACATCAAAACCGTGCTTGCGAAGATCCTTGAAGCGGTTGGAGGTGAAATCCAGCGGCGCTAGGCTGAGCAGGATGACCTTGCGGTCGAGCAACCGCTCCTTGGCGAAGGCCGACGACAGGCAGTAGCGCCAGATCACGCGGTGCGTGATGAGCGCGACCGCTCCCAACACTGCGAACAGGATGATTGTCCCGCGGGATAGGTCGGACGCCGACTTCAGCAGGAAGGCGAGGACGGCGAGCGTCGCGAGCGCGAACAGCCAGGCGCCGAGGAGCTTGCGAGTTTGCCAGAGCGTATTCGACAATCTGTGGCTATCATAGGCGCTCTGAAAATAAGCGGCCATGATGAACACAATGCCGACTATGACTCCAGCACCGATCCAAGCATCCGGATCGATCGGCAAGTTCATGAACTGGCGATAGAGCGCGCTCGCAGCCCTGCAGCTCAGCAGGATGAGCAGGAAGTCACCCGCGATGATGAAAAGCTGAAACGGTCTCTGCAGTGGGCTGCCGCGGTTCGACGTCGATACGCGGAGATTATCTGAGCCGTACGTGGTTGCAGGCATCTCGAATCCCTTCACTTCAACGGCGATAGCCGCACGAACCCAAAAGCGAATAAACACAACGAATTTGGGGCGAAAAGGGCGAGAACAACGCGAAATGGCCTGCATCAAACTGATGCGATCCAAGCTTGGATTCGCGCGGGCTGCAAACGGAAGTTGCTTGCCAAAAACAGCGACATTGTGGCGCCGCACCAACAAAATTGACTCGTTCCTTGCACTGCAATTATGAGCCGCTGGTTCGATCGCAGGCGCAATCAATCAATTCGTATCGAGCGAATGCTCCCACCGTGGCCATGCGGGCCTGAATGCGTGCGTGTTGAGGGCCCTAGAGCTGTTGCGCCGACATCGTTCGTCGGCTGTTTCTGACGATATTGTGCTCCGCCTTGAGGCCTGAGCGCCCCAAGCGAGCGGCTCCGTGCGGCCAAGCGCTTCCGCCCGAAGGCGTGACTCGTCGCGTCAATCGCAGGCCGTAGTTGCCCGGAATCCACAAACGACGATTGTTGCCGTAGCCGACTTTTGCCCGAATTGATAAAGGTAGCCGTGGCGCAACTCACATAAAAGTTCTCGTGACCTCTTCGTTCCAGAGCGCCGGAACGAGCCGGCCGACCCCCTAATCGGCGATGCCCCCTTTCCTTCCGAGGCTCCGAGGAATTCTTGACCCTCTCTCAATCCTGCTTTTTCGGTAAGACTGATGCTGAAGATACTTATCATATTGAGCGTGTGGCTGCTGCTCAACGTTCTGTTCGTGCTGATTGTGGTTCCTGCCTGCAAGTCACGCTCTCGACTCGACGCGTCGGGAAAGTCTCTTGCGCCGGTGCCGATCGACAAGCATCAAGACCGGTTCGATCACGACGAACCATCCTCCCTTCGCCATGCCTTCGTATCACTTGCAATGGCAGCCTTTTTTGTCCTCGCCTCTCCGCTGATCGCACTACGTGATGCAATCGTGCGACTTTGGAAGAGGGCGCGGGGACATGAGACTTAGGACCGCGGGGCAATGACCTAATGCGAGGTTAGACTGCGGACGATCGTGGTTGCTTCTCCATAGGCTTCATGCAGGCGCTAATAGGCCTCCTTCTGGAACAGCACAGTGGATGCGGTCCGCGCCATTATTTTAAGGTCGAGCCAAATGCTCCAGTTCCTCACATACCAGACGTCATATTCCACTCGCTTTTCCATCAGGTCGATGGTCGGCGTTTCGCCACGGAAGCCATTGACCTGAGCCCAGCCTGTGAGGCCAGGCTTCATGTGATGGCGGTATACGTAGTTGCTGATGATCTCGTCATAGTAATTGTCATGGGCGAGCGCATGCGGGCGCGGCCCGACCAAGGACATGTCGCCGCGCAAGACGTTCCAAAGCTGTGGCAATTCATCGATGCTTGTCATTCGAAGGAAACGCCCGATCTTGGTGACCCGAGCATCCCGCTTGGTGGCCTGGGTAATCGTCCGCCCGTTTTCGCAGACCGTCATAGTCCGAAATTTCCAGATCTCGAAGGGCTTGCCGTTGAACCCTCGGCGCGACTGGCGGAAGATGGCAGTTCCCGGCGAGCCGAGCTTGATCAGAACGGCGACTGTCAGCAGCAGTGGTGTAAGTATGACGAGCGCCAACAAGGCTACCCCTACATCGAGACAGCGCTTTTGCAGGCGCTCGAACACGGTAAGCGGAGGTCGCTGGATTTCGATCGCCACCGTGCCGCTGACCGGCAAGAACGGACGCGAGACGAGATCGGCGATCGAATTATCTGGTAGCACGCGAATCGGCTGGGGTACCGCGCGTAGATGTTGCCCAAGTTTGGGCAACATCGGGAGCTCATTCCAGTCGACTGCAAGAAGGTACTCGTCGACGTCAGCCGTGCCGGACTGCCGGATGACGTCGCGAATCTGCTTCTCCCACGCGCTGTCGCCGTTATCGCTGCCAAGCACGAAGTGGCGCACGACATCGAACCCGTTCCTGCGCAGGTCCTTGAACCGGGTTGCGGTGAAATCAAGCGGCTTTAAGCTAAGCAGCACAACCTTGCGATCCACCAATCGCCCCTTCGCAAAGCTCGTGCCGAGTGCAAGCTGCCAAGCGAAGCGGAGACTGACCAATCCGAGGCCGCCGACAGCGGCAAAGACGATGATGGTGCCGCGGGAGAGATTGTCCGTCGACTTCAGTAGAAACGCCGCAACGGCAAGAATCGTCAGTGACGCGAGCCAAATGATGACAGCTTTGCGCAACTGCCAGACGAGATTCAGCAATCGATGTGTCGCGTACACTCCATGGAAATAGGCGATCGCAACAAACACTACGCCTACGATTAGTCCTGCACCAATCGACGCACCGTCAGCACTGGAAGCGACAATGCCGCTATAGAACAGGGAAGCCGCGGCATAGCAAAGCAGGATCAGCAGGAAGTCGCCCGCAATGATGAAGACCTGAAACGGGCGATGCAGAACGGCGCCACGCGCTGACGCGACTGGCTGGACATCATCGGAACCGTACGTTGCTACAGCCATTTAACCTCTACATGTCGATTGAGATTGCTTCCAAGAGCAGACGCAATCCCTGAAGCGCAGGATACTCGTCGCGACCCTGAAGATTGTGACCTTCGCGGCAGATCGTGTTAACTGATCGCAGCGATATTGTGGCATTGCACGCGTGATTTTTGCGATGCAGGGATGTGTTGTGTGACGACGCCGATTTATTTGATGCGTTATACGCTGCGATTTGCATCGTAAGCCTCAAGACTCATCGCTGCGCCTGTACTCGCGGCGGTATCATTGCAAACTTATCGTAGGCCATATTTTCACGCACTGATGCCGTGCCATATTAGTTAGCAATCGCACAAGCGTATGCGTAGCTCCTTTGCTCAGTTCCAACGTATGTGCAAAATTCATGAGCAACTTACAATTGTATTCTGTGCAATTCTCAATTGGCGGTCCTGTCCGGGACGAACGGAGCCCACAAAATGATCTAGAAAAGATGCCACCGCGGGAACAAACTCGGTTCCCGAAACTCTGGACTTCCGCATCGCCTGCCATGGAGTCGGTGCTCGTGTTCGCCTCACGATGACCCTATAGAAGGCGCATCTCATAGAAGGCGCACCTCGCACTGGGAACTTTTCAGCGTAACATCTTGACCGGTCTCGAACCCACTCCTCCTCACCAAAACTCGGTCAACTGCTTTTTGGACCTAGGCTCCTCATGTTTTCTCTTTTCCGATCTCGTCCGCCCAAGAATAAGCCGATGCTACCGGAGGGGGTTCGGATTTTCGCGATGTCCGATATCCACGGCTGCGCGCACTTGCTCGAGCAAATGCTACGGGTCATCGATGCAGACATCGCCAATAGCCGGCCGGGCTATGCGATAGAGGTGTTCATGGGCGACTATATCGATCGCGGCCCGGACACGCGCTCCACCCTCGACATTTTGGTCGAACGGAGCCGTCGGGGGAATGCAGTTTTCCTCAAGGGAAACCACGAGGCATTTCTGGTGAGAGTGTTCGAAGAGCCATCCTTGTTCGAAGACTGGATTCGCATCGGCGGCGCCCAGACACTCATGTCCTATGGACTCGCGCCGCCAGATCTGAAGCGCGACGACCCGGTGTCGATACTGCGCGATTTGATCCGCGCAATGCCGGGCGAGCATCTGGAGTTCCTCGACGATCTGCGGCTTAGCTATACCTGTGGAGACTTCTTCTTTGTCCACGCCGGCGTTCGTCCGGGCGTAGCTTTAGCCGAGCAAAGAGAAAGCGATCTACTCTGGATTCGCGAAGAGTTCCTTCGGAGCCAAGAGCAGTTCGGCAAGTATATTGTCCATGGTCACACTCCGGTCCGTACCGCCGAAATCCTGGCAAACCGCGTTAACATCGACACCGGCGCCTACGCGACGGGCAATCTGACCCTCATGAGTATACAAGGCAGCCGGATGCTCGCGGTGTGAACAGCCAGGAAATGTCCGCTGATTCGTGAGGCAGATCGTTCCCCCGAAACGAACGGGTGGAGTTCGGAGGTCACGAGCTAACGGCGTCACCTAGTTGAGCGCGAGCGGCTTTTCCCGCAGTGCTGCCGTTTCGGCCATCCAATTGCTCCAGGCTTGCTCATGCTTGGCGTAAAGCTCCAGCCATCGCTGCCCAGGCTTGTTCTGATCGATACGATGGTCAGCGCCGGGACGGCCGTCGGGATTGTCCAACGTCTCGAACTCGATCGTCTCCGCAATCGTCAGACCGACAAGGACGCGCTGTCCGGCGCCATCCACGATATACCGTCGCGGAGCGTCCTTCTTCGGCTCGGTCATGTCCTGTACCATCTCTTGTCGTGAGAACCGAGGTGCCGCTCGCACGCTGGACGAGGCCTAAAAGGCGCGTCGGGCGTGGCCGAACGTTGAGTTGGGAATCGGTCGGGCCGGGCGGCCTGAGGTGCCGCAGGGCCCGATCGTCGTCGTTCGTTGGAGGCGCCAGGTGCGCAGCGCATAGCGTAAAATGACACCAGCGCAGAAGATGCAGAAGATCAAGGCGAACACAAATGCAGAAGCCATAGGAGCCCGTCCTGAATAGTGCGGTTGCTCATCAAGAGTGAGTAGTGTGTCGACATCATGATTCTTGGTGAATCTTGGCGCCGAAAGATTGCTCAACGCCTGATCCTAACCTGAGCAGGTTGCTCTCAAGTCTGTTCCGTCCGGGGCGGATTGCGCGCACCGGAAAAACGGATTTCGCAGCCATTCTGCGGAATGTCGCGCTTGCAACCTTTCAGAGGCCGTCGCATTATTTCTCGCCCATTTCGAGAGGGAACAATCCAATGAACTTCTGCACCCTTACTCCATCCATTGCTCTTTCTGTTCTTGGCCTCGCTTTGATAACGACCGCAGCTCCAGCCGCGGAGCTCGCGCTGGCTCCGGCGCATCATCGAGCGGCCGACGTCCGAACTGGTTACGTATTTTGGGATGATGTTTACCCGCCTGCGGTCTATGGCCCCAATCTTCGCTCTGTTGAGGAAGTAGCGGCGCTCAAGGCGGAAGCGCGACCCGTGTCCCAACGCTGGTGGGGGTATTGGTACGCTCGGTGAACGGCGAATCTTTTAGTCAGTAGCTGCATTCAACCATGAACCGCCGCAACACCGGGGAGCCGGTGGCGGCGGTTTTGTTTGAGGTCTGCTTGAGCCGATCCAACCATGACGATTGAATGGGCGGCTGCATGAAAATCAAAACAGCGGCTGCGAGCCTATGCTTTTTCGCTGAATACTGGTTGCAAGCGCGTGCTGCGACCGCGGGTGAATGCGTCTCCCGGCCCGAGCGCTTCGTACTGCTTTCTGACACCGTGTATTGGACTGTTTCGATCCCATCCGGGACGGAATGCCTGCAAGGCCTGCGCGGCAAAACACAGCTTTTGGACGAAGTTAAACTGGTCGAGGCGCCGAGTACCGGTATCGTGACGATCGCCGGACCGTCGTTTCGCTACCAAGCCCCTCCGAGCCCAGGACCTGACCAGTTTCGAATTTCGGTGTCGGGCGAAAACCGCAGGCAGCGCGGATCATCGGTCATCATTGTGGAAGTGACTGTCCGATAAAGTCGTGTCGCTTAGAGGGGGGCTCCGATAACCGGACCATAGCCCTATTGTTACACTGGGCCGCCCGATGGTGTGGCGCTCCTTCAAGCCGATTGGGCGAGTGAACCTTCGTTTGCTCAGGACAAGACAGCCGATTACCTGCAATGCCGCTAATTTGAGGCTGCTACTTAGAGGCCGCTATTTCGGTGCCGCGCTCCGCTCCCAAGGCCGCTTGCCATCCGCTCCCCTATCCCAGGGGCGCGCTGTAGGGGCGTCCTTCTCGTCCGCGGCCGCCCGCGCGCGATCGGCCTGAACCCGTTCGCGATCGGTTACGGATGCCTTCGGAGGTAGCGGTTCGTTCTGCGCAGCCGCCGGCGTCGTGACGAGCAGCGTCGCCAAAATGAATCTTTTCATCCCCGGCTTTAACACAGTGGCCACGGGCTGTCCGATCTATTGGTCGACCGAGATGAGTGGCTGGTGCCGGTGCTTGGACTGCCGATTGGCAAGCCATTCGCAGTATCCGCCTGGGCGGCGGATGGAGACGTTCCGTTGTAGGGGGCTGGACGTTCGGATTGTTCTGCGAAGCATTGCGGTGGTTCGCGCCCGTAGTGGTGCCTTGCCGGCCTGCTCCGCCACCACCGGATTTTCTGATCATGGACGATCTCCCTTTGGTTTGAAGCCCGCAATCCACCACAGACGCAGGAAGTTCCTTTCCCTGCGAACAGGGAATTCTGCAGGGAAAGGCGCGCCTGCCGCGGGCCGCCAGCGCATTCCCAAACTGCGGCAACGCCTTGGAATCGCAAAGCGATCCCGGCCGTCGTGCCTGCGTTGCGCCAAATCGGAACAGGGAAATTTTCCCTCGTGAACAGAGAATTTGCACGCAAAACAGCCGGGCAAACAGAGAGATGCGCGCGCAACGGATCAGCAACGGCTAGCGCGTGTGTACTCAAGCAACCGCTGATGCAAGCTCGGCCTCCGCGCACTGCGATGAATCCTTAACGAACCGATGGGGCCCGGACCAACGGTTTGGTTATCCGCTGCGACATGACCTTACACCTAGCTCAGCGGCCCTTTTGATTGACGCTTGACGTCTATTTTGATCGCGTCGTGTACCGACGGCTTCCACTTTTCCGGTAATGCGCTGACGGCGGCCTCGAGCGCAGCCCGATCGACGACGTTGGGATCGAACCGGTCTGGGCCCCAGGTACGCATATGTTCATGCTCTGGTGGGCAGGATCGCCAATGGCTTCGAGGTAGTCGGCATAGCCGGGCGGCCCGCCAACATCTTCCGGAGGGCAGCGGCCGACGGCATCGAGCAAGAGGGGAAGACCGTCCGTCGACGTGTTCTCGAACCATTTTTCGAGCTTGATCACATGATCCCAACTGTCGCCGAAGTCATAGAGATAATGGATCGTCTTGGCGCCGGTCTCGTGAACGATATCGGAGAGGCGCGCCTTGCGGGCATCGATGGGCTGGTGGCCAAAATCGTTATCGGGATCAGGAATGCCCCAATGCCACCCTTCGCCAGCGAGGAACTCGAAGAGGTGGCTATCCGTCCAGCCAAAGGCCGCCTGAAGCGTCAGATGCAGCCGATCAAGACGCAGGGTGATGGGTACGACGAGGCACCGCATCACCGCCGGTTTCACGTCCTTGAGGGTCACCTTGATCCGGACAGCGGTCGTGTTGAGGCTCATGCTGCCAGCCCCGGATCGTGAGCATGCATCGTGTAAGTCGATGCCCAGGGGAGCAGCTCATCCAGTCGTGCCGCAGGCCAACCATTGACGAGCTTCGCGAGGACGTCAGTAAGCCAGTGCTCGGCACTGACGCCATTTAGCTTGCACGTCTCAATCAGCGAAGCCAGCAATGCCCAATTCTCGGCACCCTCGTCGCACCCCGCGAACAGGGCGTTCTTGGCATTGAGCTTGATCGGCCGCATCGCACGCTCGACCGCGTTGGTGTCCATTTCGATGCGCCCGTCATCAAGGTAGAGCGTCAGACCGTCCCAATGACGCAGCGCATAGCGCAAAGCCTTCGCCGTCTCACCCTTCTGCGCGAGGTGACCAAGCTTTGCCTCAAACCACTGCTTCAAGGCTGCGGCCAGAGGCTGGGCATGCGCCTGCCGGCCCGCTCGGCGCTCGGCATCAGATCGGCCGCGGAGGGCTTTCTCTATCGCGTAGAGCTGGGCGATGCGCTCGAGAGCCTCGCGGGCAACCGGCGCCGGCGCCGGAGCAGCCTCGCGCTCGATCTTCACAAACTGGCGCCGTAGATGCGACCAACAGAAGGCGAGCGTGCCGGACAGTGCGTCCGCACGCGTCGTCCGGGTCATGGTCTTGTAGGCCTCATAGCCATCGCAGTGGATGATGCCGCGGTAGCCTTCGAGCAGCCTCAAGCCATGAATGGCGCCACGGCCCGGTGCATAGGCATAGACCACCCCAGGTGGTTCCCAAGGCCTGTCATCGCGCGACAGCGCCCAGAAGTAACCGGTCTTGGTCCTGCCGCGCCCCGGATCCAATACCGGTGCTGGCGTCTCATCGACACAAATCTTCGAGGAGGCGAGCAACATCTCGCGAAGACGATGCCACAAGGGTTTCAGCTCCTGGGCGGCGTAGCCGACCCAGAAGGCGAGCGTGGAGCGGTCGAGCGCGATACCGTGGGTCGCCAGCATCTGCGCCTGACGATAGAGCGGCAAATGCCAATGATACTTGGCATCGATCACATGCGCGACGAGCCGCTCTGTAGGCAGCCCACCCCTAATCAAGCGTTCCGGCGCGGCGCGCTGGAGAACGACGCCATGACAGGCGCGGCAGGCCAGCTTGGGTCGGCGGGTGACGATTACGCGATACTGCGCCGGTACCACGTCCAGCCTCTGGCTCTCATCGCTCCCAATCTCAAAAAGGACGCTTTCGCAGGACGGGCAACAGGTTTCAGCGGGCATCAGGGTTTCGACGATACGTGGCAAATGCTCCGGCAGCTTGCCACGATTGGCCCTGCGCTCGGCAGTTCTGCTCTCGCATTTTTTGGGATCGGCGCGATCCTCGGCTGCTTCGAGAACCGCGACGGCCTCATCGATATCCTCCAGAACAAGCTGTAGCTGATCAGCGTCAAGCTTTTCCGACGATCGACCGAACTGCGCATCTTTTGCAAGCTTGAGCAACCGCTCGAGCCTGGCACAGCGATCCAGCAGAGCCGCGGCAAAGACACGCAGCTCGGCTGGATCGCTCGGCAGCTCATCAGGCAAATCACTCATTGGCCTGCCATGCTTCGCGCCCCGATGCAGCGAAGATTTTATATCCTTACGCAAGCGCTTTCGGCTGCGGGATTCGAGGTGCGTGTGCATGCGTGTCCAATCCATGCCGGCCAGAAGCGCCGACAACTGCGCGGCGTTCATCCGCATCACGCCGTCAACAACAGGTGGCCACTTGAAGCCGCCGCCCTCAAGCCGCTTCCAATACAGCACAAGGCCACTGCCATCCCAGACGACAATCTTCACCCGATCGGCGCGCTTCGCACGGAAGACCACCGCCACGCCCTTCATCGGATCGTGGCCCAGCGCCTCCTTCGCTAAGAGCGCCAGGCCATCCGCGCCCTTCCTGAAGTCTACAGGTCGGGTCGCAACGTAAATCACGAGGCCAGCGGGAGCCGTCAGCATGAACGTGTCCGGCGTAACGCCATAAACACATCACTCAGCACGGCAAGCCCAGGCGTTCCGCGCACCTCTACCCGCGCACCCAGGAGCTCAACCGTAACAGTGGCTGCTTCCGGTGATACGGATGGCTCCGCAGCCGCCGGTTCCGAAGAATCCGACACCAAAGGCACGAACGATAATGTATCCGTCGAAGCTGGCAGCACCAATTGACCTAAACGCGCCCGGCGCCGCCAATCATGCACCTGCTGTGGCCGGCAGCCATGGCGGCGTGCGATATCTGTTACAACCGCGCCTGGCTCGAGGCTTTCCGCGACAATCTGTGCCTTCAAATCATCCGGCCAATGCTTTCGACCTACGCCAGCATACACTTCGATACGCGGCGACAACGGTCGTCTTATGTCGTCCGAATGGTCGTCCATTGTGAGCACCCTTGCCGAAGATGACTCTTCTAGCGGTGCTCCCAAGACTGCGCACAAACAATCTGAAGGGCCTCGGCGCAACGCTTACCGTCCATGTGCGGATCGAGGAGCTCAAACCGCTTGGCCAGCAGACGCGCCGACACGCGAAGAGCCAGATCGGCAAGCTCGCGGCGAGCCTGCAGGAGTTCGGATTCGTTCTCCCCATTGTCGTTGATGCCAAACGCCGGGTGGTGTCCGGCTGGGCGCTGGTCGCAGCCGCCCAGCACCGGCCGTTCCCTACCGCTCACGGCGGCTGCACTGCCGGGCGAGGTTGAGGCATTGGTGCGGCCGCCTTTGCGAGAGCCTCGGAGGCTCCCAGCGCTACGGCACCTCTTTCGCCGAACTGATGATGTTGTTACTTCTGCCGGAATGACTGGTTGAACGACATGACCAGCGGCCCAACGATGTATTCAAATGCGGTGCGCTGAACCGTCGGGATCATGACGGTTGCCGGCATCCCTGGGTAGAGCTGTATGTTCGGCATGGTCGCCAGCTCGTCGCGATCGATGCGGACGAAAGCCGTGTAGTACGGATTGTTGGTCTTGGGATCAGTCAGGCGATCGGCGGACACTTGAATGACGTCGCCGTGGATGATCGGCACGATGCGCTGCTTGTAGGCCGTGAGGTGAACCTCGGCCCGCGTATTCGGATGCACGTCACTGATGTCCTCGACGGCAACCTGGGCTTCAATCGTGAGCGACTCCTCGTCAGGTACGATATCCAGGATCTTATCGCCGCGCTGAATGACGCCTCCCACCGAGAAGACATTCAGTCCCACGACCCGGCCGGTATAGGGTGCGCGAATTTCCATTCGGCCCATTATTGCCTTGGCACTCAGCGCCTTCGGAATCACCTCGAGGAGTCTGGCCTGCGTATCGCGGAGGTCCTTGCTGACCTCGGTCATTCGATCATTGTCCAGTTGCGAGATCTGTTGCTCCTGTTCGGCGATCGCCTGACGCAACTTGGCGATATTGGCGTTCGTGTCAGCAATCTGGCCTTCCAGACCGTAAGCCGTCCGCTCCAATTGCAGAATCCGGGGCCGCGCGATCAGTCCTCGCTCGACCAGCGGCGCAATATCTTTTGCCTCGTTGCGAACCGAGCTGATCTGATCGCTAAACGACTTGACCTGCGCCTCCGCACCAACGATCTGCGACCGCAGCTGGTTGATCTTCTCGCGGATCACGCTTCCTTGTCCTTCCAGCGAGGCCCGTCGACTTTCGAACTGGCTGCGCTGACCGTTCCAGACGCTTGTGAAATAGGGATCCTCAGTGCGCGCCTTCAGATCCGCTGGCAACACGAGATCGGATCTGTGATCAAGCTCAGTCAGAAGCCGTACTTCCGTCGCCCGAAGCACCGCATATTGCTGCGTGAGCACCTCATACTCAGCACGCGTCTGGGTTTCGTCGAGAACGATCAGGAGATCTCCCGCGAGCACCCGCTCGCCTTCCCGGACATGCAGTTCCTTGACGATGCCACCGTCGAGGTGCTGGACGCTTTTGCGATTGCCGTCAACCTTGACGACCGCATTGGCGACCACGGCACCGTTGAGCGGCGCGGTCAGCGCCCAGGTGCCGATGCCGCCGAAAAAGACGGCGATGATCAGCCATCCGGCCAGCGCCACATGGCGGATGGAATCACTCGGCACACCGTCCTGCCCGCCTTTGGTCCAGCTCGGGGCCGCTGCGGGTCGTTTCGATCGGTCTGCAAGCTCCAACAGCGCCATCTGCCGTGTCCTAACCCGTCGTTTCCCGGACTGCATGGATCGGCACGGGCCGGGTCAAACGCGCCAGGATTTCGGCGCGTGGGCCGAACATCTCGACGACGCCTTCACGGAGCACCAATATCTTATCGACCACGCCAATGGTGGTGGGCCGATGCGAAATGATTATCACCGTCGTTCCGCGCTTCTTCAGCTGCATGATGCAGGCGGCGAGAGCAGCGTCACCATCCGAATCGAGATTCGAACTCGGCTCGTCCAGCACCACCAGACTTGGATTGCCATAGACCGCGCGCGCCAGCCCGATGCGCTGGCGGTAACCTCCCGAGAGGATCGCGCCCGCCTCTCCGACCTGGCTGTCATAACCCGCGGAAAGTCGCAGGATCATCTCGTGCACCCCGGCCATGCGTGCCGCCAGGATAACCTCGCTATCCTCGCCGTCATTGAACCGGCAGATATTTGCGGCAACGCTATCGGCGAACAATTCGACGTCCTGCGGAAGATATCCGAGGTGCTGGCCGAGCGAGGTTTTGATCCAGCTGGACACATCGGCTCCGTCGATACGAACGGCGCCTGCCGATGGGGCCTGTACACCGACGATGTGGCGCGCCAGCGTGGATTTGCCGGCGCCGGACGGGCCGATGATTCCCAGCACCTCACCCGGCTCGATCTGAAAGCTGACGCCACGGAGAATCGGTTTCGGCATGCCAGGTGCGGCGTAGGACAGTGCTTCGACCGAAAGGCCGCCCTCGGGTCGCGGGAGTGTGAGCCGGGGCTCCTGGGCTTGAGCGCCAGCCAGCAGCTCGCGCAGGCGCAAGAAGGCGACGCGCGCCGAGACGAGGCCGCGCCATGATCCAACGATCTGCTCGACCGGCTGCAAGGCGCGGCCAAGCAGGATGCTGGCGGCGAACATCGCGCCGGCCGTCGTGAGCCGCTCGATCACCAGATAGGCGCCGAGACCGAGAATCAAGGATTGCATCGACAGCCGCAGAAAACGGATCAGGCTCTGCATGGTGGCGGCGCGGTCGCTTGCGACCACTTGGCGCTCGAGCATCCGGTTGCGATCCCGGCTCCAGCGCTTCAAAAGTCCCGCCGTCATCCCCATCGCGCGCACCACTTCGGTGTTGCGCAGGCTCATCTCGGTAAAATTATAGTTCTTGCTCGCCGCTTCATTGGCCTCCGACAACGGCGGCTTGACGATCCATTCGTTGAGGACGGCCATCAGGATCAGAATGATTGAACTTCCCAGCGCAAACATGCCCAGCGCGGGATGCAGACCAAAGATCACCGCGATATAGATCGGCGTCCAGGGCAGATCGAGGATGGCGTGAACCCCGGTGCCGGTGATGAACTGGCGGAAGGTGTCGAAATCGCGCAGCAGGTAGCTTCGCGCACCACCGGCGGCACGATCGATGATGGCGGTCATGACGCGGGGCGCGATCGTCTGGTCAAGGCGAATGCTGGCGCGGGTCAACACGCGGGCCCGAATGGCGTCCAGCCCTGCCAGCGCCAGGAACGCCGTCAAGAGCGCGATCGTGAGCATCAGCAGCGTGATCCCGCTGGCGCTTGCGATCACCCGGTCATAGACCTGAAGCATGTAGAGCGGCCCTGCCAGGTAAAGCAGATTGATCGCCAAGCTGAAGAACGCGGCGGTGACGAAATAGCCCTGGCAGCTTTGCAGCAAACGCCGGAGTTCGTCGGGTCTTTTGAACGGAGTACTCACACAGCTCAGCGGAACATCCGCCCCTCTTCAAAATTAATGCCGAACGCCGGGCATCGTCGTCCAAAGTCGGGCCGCAACATTCGCCCCGACCCATTTCCTCGCAGCGCATCAGGCCAGATGGTCGTGGTAGCTGATAAGCGTTCCCGTGGTCTTGTCTGCCTCTGTCTGGAAGCCCGCGGGGTCGTACTGGCCCAACAGGGTAACATTGGCGGTATGGACTCCGTCGGTCACCGACAGGGTTCCTCCAGTACCGGCCTGATTTGCGACATAGCTCGCGGTCGTGCCGGCCCCGAATGCCACATCGAGGAGATCCAGGTGGTCGTCCCCGTTAAATCCGGACACGACCCCGCTAAAGTCGAAGGAGTCATGCAGCACGATGGTTCCGGCCGCTTGGGCATCAAGCGCTACATGCGCAGATGAGGCCGCTCCGAATTCGAGTGTAGCCGAACCGCTAATCTGAGCCGTTCCGTTACCGCTGACATTGCCGTCGATAGTTATATTTCCGCCGTTCGCCCAGAGAAGCCCCGCCGAACTTATGCCATCGCTGTTGACGACGGCGTTGTTAACGACATCGCTATGGATGACCAACCCACCGGTTCCGATTGCCTCGATGGTGCCCGTGTTAGTTACGGCGTTAGCTCCGGTATCGATGTCGAGTGCATTGCTGCCGGTGGCGATGATCGTGCCTTCGTTGATCAGCCCCATCATCCCATCCCCGAGGTGACCCGCGCCGGACATCGTGTTGTCCACATTCGTCAGCATGACGTCGGAGGCCGTTCCGGTGATCAGGTTCTGACTGCTATCGGACAGCACGACCTGCCCATGACCTTGGAGCGTGATACCGTGCTCGATCAGCTCGAGGTCTGTCCCGTTTCCGGTCGAGTTCAACTCGATTGTGCCGGTGTTGTCGATGATGCCGCTCAACGGAAGCATCGCACCATCGCCTATCACCAGCCTGCCGGAATTTTCCGTGACTGGTGTTTGATCGAATACAAAGTCGCTCGAGGTGAGCGAATTCGCATCGACGCCGTGCAGCGTGATCGACTGACCTTCTCCCACTGAGATCACCGCGTTGCCGTCACCGTCATTGGCCGTGTGCGCCTGAATGTCGCCAAAGCCGGTGAACTCCGCATAGCCGATCAGGTCGATCTGGTCGTGCGCGGTGTTAAAATTGTAGATCGTATCGTGGCCAATCGGTTGAGCGAAAACGATCAAGTCGTTGCCGCTGGAAGCGGTCAGGTTGTCGTCCCCCGAAATGGCGAAGATTGGGGAACCGGCCGCGTAGGCTTCAACATTGTCGAAAACAAATTTGGCTCCCGTAGTGCCGTCGGCCTCCGTCCATGTTTCGGCGACGTTCAGGACAACCGCACCCGCGAAGTCGGCGAGTGTGGTAACCGCCAGCGACCGGACATCACTCGTTTGCACCGTCCAGGTACCGTTGCCGTTGTTCGTCCCCGCGTTCAAACTCCAACCCAACGGAACACCGCTGACTGTGACCGTTATCAGGTCGTTCAGGTCCGACGAGGGATCGGCCAGGCCAAGGTTGATCTGCTCGCCGGTGATCCCGGCCGGAGCTACTCCCGTCGCAAAGTCGGCGGCAGTCAATGATGTCACCCCTGCGAGGCGTATTTCCAGCAGGCTGGCGTTGCCGCCGTTGAGAGCGCCATTCGCGGCGTTACCGTAGACGATCGTCTGGTTGTTGGCGGTATCGACGAACCAGGCAAACGTATGCGCCGCAACCGAGCTCGTCGCCGTGGCCAATGACGTGCCAACCGACGTGATTGCAAAGCCCGAGGTGGCCGCAATTTTATCGGACCCCGACGCAAAATCGGTGATCCTGTCAAAGCCGGCGTGGTTTGAGTCGCTGGCGACGGTATACCTGAACGTGTCGTTGCCAGTGCCGCCCGAGAGAATGTCAATGCCCGCTCCGCCGGTCAGCGTATCGTTCCCAGAACCTCCGAGAAGCAGATCGGAGCCATTTCCGCCATTCAAGGTATCGTCGCCACCGAGGCCCACCACGATATCGTTGCCGTCGCTGCCCGAGATTGTCTCACCGCTGGCGGTTCCGACCAGAGTATTATCCGACGAATTGCCGGTTAACCCCGCCAGCAGATCAGGCAAATTATCGGTGATCGCGGAATAGGTCGCGGTGCCGCCTCCATTGAGTGCGATCGCGAGATTTCCGTTTTCGAAAGCAGTGGCGCTAGCCTGCCAGCTCGAAGCCAGGAGATCGAGAGTTCCTGTTGGAGAACCGTCAAAGTAGTTTTGCAACGCGCTTTCGAACGTTGCATTCGAGAGGATTTGTTCGAGCTGGGCGGAGGAGAAAACCAGCGTGATGTCGTCTGTACCATTTCCACCGTTATAGGTGGTCGTCCCATTGATGTGATTCCACGCTGTCACCAGAGTATCAGCGCCATTGCCCATCAATATCGACCAATTGCCGGGCGCCGATGGCGCGTTAAAGTCGAAAGTCGTGTCGGCGAAGTTCGCATCGTCGGCACCGTTTCCGAAATTGATCGTGTGCCCACTAACGCTGCCTGCAAGAGTGATTGTTACAGTCACCAGACTGCTGGAAAGGGAACCGTCCGTCGCGTGGTAAGTGAAACTGTCCGTGCCCAAGAAGGAGGTGTCAGTTCGCGTATATGTAAACGAGCCATTTGCAGTCAACGTCACTGTTCCGTGGGTGGGGTTTGTGTCTTTCACCGCCGTGATCGCACTGTCGGGATCGCTGTCATTGGCAAGGACACCTGCCGCGGACACAGTCAACGTATTACCGACGCTGGTATCCAAGATGTAGTTGTCGTTCACCGCCACGGGAGCGTCGTTTACGGCGGCGACGCTGATGACGACACTGTGCGAGACGCTGGAGCCGGCGCCGTCATTGACCACCACGTTCACCGTGCGGCCCGTCGTGGTTGGCGCGTCGCTGGTGTTGCTGTAGACGACGCCATCCAGGATCGTCTGGTAAGTGGCCTTTGAAGCCGCGCCGGTAACCGACAATACCCCGGTGGTCTGGGTATAGCTCACGGTCAGACCTGCCGCGGCTGCCGCCGCCGCCGCAGTCAAGGACAGCGATTCGACCGTGTTGCCGTCGGGCCGTGTCGTCAAGGTGGCCGTCATTGAGGTCAGATTGGCCGAGTCGACATCGGTGATGGTCGCCGACGGTGCAATCACGACAGGCGTCTGTTCCGTGAACGCGGCCGTGGCGTCGTTGCCAGCTCCTGCACCGTTGAGGTCCACGACCGGGACGTCATTTGCGGCGGCGACGCTGATGCTGACGCTGTGCGAGACGCTCGAGTCGGTGCCGTCACTGACTACCACGTTCACCGTCCGCAATGTCGTGGTCGGCGTATCGCTGGTATCGTTGTAAACGATGCCGTCCAGGATGGTCTGGTAGGTAGCCTTTGAAGCCGAGCCGGTAACCGACAGTACCCCTGTGGTCTGGGTATAGCTCACGGTTAGACCTGCCGCGGCTGCCGTTGCCGCCGCATTCAAGGACAGCGATTCGACCGTGTTGCCGTCGGGCCGCGTCGTCAAGGTAGCTGTCAATGAAGTCAAGTTGGCCGAGTCGATGTCAATGATCGTCGCCGAAGGCGCAACCACCAGGGGCGTCTGCTCGGTGAACGAAGCGGTCGTATCATTTCCCGGCGTCGGACCATTGAGGTCCACAACGGGCGTGTCGTTGGTGCCGTGGATGGTGACGGTGACGAGCTGGCTGGCGGAGCCGTCGGAGGAGACGGCGGTGAAGCTGTCGGTGATCGACTGGCCGGCGCCGAGCTGCTGGATCGCGGTCTGCGAGTCGTCAGCGGTGTAGGTCCAGCTGCCGTCTGCGGCGAGCGTGAAGGTGCCGTAGCCGTTGCTGCCGGCGGTGGCGGCTTGGGTGGTGAAATTGGCCTGGCCCTGATCGGCGTCGGCGATGGTCAGCGCGCCGCTGGTGGTCAGGTTGCCGGCGGTGACGGCCACATCTTCGGTGACGTCGCCGGTGGCGACGCCGCCGATCACGGCGGTGTCGTTGGTGCCGTGGATGGTGACGGTGACGAGCTGGCTGGCGGAGCCGTCGGAGGAGACGGCGGTGAAGCTGTCGGTGATCGACTGGCCGGCGCCGAGCTGCTGGATCGCGGTCTGCGAGTCGTCAGCGGTGTAGGTCCAGCTGCCGTCTGCGGCGAGCGTGAAGGTGCCGTAGCCGTTGCTGCCGGCGGTGGCGGCTTGGGTGGTGAAATTGGCCTGGCCCTGATCGGCGTCGGCGATGGTCAGCGCGCCGCTGGTGGTCAGGTTGCCGGCGGTGACGGCCACATCTTCGGTGACGTCGCCGGTGGCGACGCCGCCGATCACGGCGGTGTCGTTGGTGCCGTGGATGGTGACGGTGACGAGCTGGCTGGCGGAGCCGTCGGAGGAGACGGCGGTGAAGCTGTCGGTGATCGACTGGCCGGCGCCGAGCTGCTGGATCGCGGTCTGCGAGTCGTCAGCGGTGTAGGTCCAGCTGCCGTCTGCGGCGAGCGTGAAGGTGCCGTAGCCGTTGCTGCCGGCGGTGGCGGCTTGGGTGGTGAAATTGGCCTGGCCCTGATCGGCGTCGGCGATGGTCAGCGCGCCGCTGGTGGTCAGGTTGCCGGCGGTGACGGCCACATCTTCGGTGACGTCGCCGGTGGCGACGCCGCCGATCACGGCGGTGTCGTTGGTGCCGTGGATGGTGACGGTGACGAGCTGGCTGGCGGAGCCGTCGGAGGAGACGGCGGTGAAGCTGTCGGTGATCGACTGGCCGGCGCCGAGCTGCTGGATCGCGGTCTGCGAGTCGTCAGCGGTGTAGGTCCAGCTGCCGTCTGCGGCGAGCGTGAAGGTGCCGTAGCCGTTGCTGCCGGCGGTGGCGGCTTGGGTGGTGAAATTGGCCTGGCCCTGATCGGCGTCGGCGATGGTCAGCGCGCCGCTGGTGGTCAGGTTGCCGGCGGTGACGGCCACATCTTCGGTGACGTCGCCGGTGGCGACGCCGCCGATCACGGCGGTGTCGTTGGTGCCGTGGATGGTGACGGTGACGAGCTGGCTGGCGGAGCCGTCGGAGGAGACGGCGGTGAAGCTGTCGGTGATCGACTGGCCGGCGCCGAGCTGCTGGATCGCGGTCTGCGAGTCGTCAGCGGTGTAGGTCCAGCTGCCGTCTGCGGCGAGCGTGAAGGTGCCGTAGCCGTTGCTGCCGGCGGTGGCGGCTTGGGTGGTGAAATTGGCCTGGCCCTGATCGGCGTCGGCGATGGTCAGCGCGCCGCTGGTGGTCAGGTTGCCGGCGGTGACGGCCACATCTTCGGTGACGTCGCCGGTGGCGACGCCGCCGATCACGGCGGTGTCGTTGGTGCCGTGGATGGTGACGGTGACGAGCTGGCTGGCGGAGCCGTCGGAGGAGACGGCGGTGAAGCTGTCGGTGATCGACTGGCCGGCGCCGAGCTGCTGGATCGCGGTCTGCGAGTCGTCAGCGGTGTAGGTCCAGCTGCCGTCTGCGGCGAGCGTGAAGGTGCCGTAGCCGTTGCTGCCGGCGGTGGCGGCTTGGGTGGTGAAATTGGCCTGGCCCTGATCGGCGTCGGCGATGGTCAGCGCGCCGCTGGTGGTCAGGTTGCCGGCGGTGACGGCCACATCTTCGGTGACGTCGCCGGTGGCGACGCCGCCGATCACGGCGGTGTCGTTGGTGCCGTGGATGGTGACGGTGACGAGCTGGCTGGCGGAGCCGTCGGAGGAGACGGCGGTGAAGCTGTCGGTGATCGACTGGCCGGCGCCGAGCTGCTGGATCGCGGTCTGCGAGTCGTCAGCGGTGTAGGTCCAGCTGCCGTCTGCGGCGAGCGTGAAGGTGCCGTAGCCGTTGCTGCCGGCGGTGGCGGCTTGGGTGGTGAAATTGGCCTGGCCCTGATCGGCGTCGGCGATGGTCAGCGCGCCGCTGGTGGTCAGGTTGCCGGCGGTGACGGCCACATCTTCGGTGACGTCGCCGGTGGCGACGCCGCCGATCACGGCGGTGTCGTTGGTGCCGTGGATGGTGACGGTGACGAGCTGGCTGGCGGAGCCGTCGGAGGAGACGGCGGTGAAGCTGTCGGTGATCGACTGGCCGGCGCCGAGCTGCTGGATCGCGGTCTGCGAGTCGTCAGCGGTGTAGGTCCAGCTGCCGTCTGCGGCGAGCGTGAAGGTGCCGTAGCCGTTGCTGCCGGCGGTGGCGGCTTGGGTGGTGAAATTGGCCTGGCCCTGATCGGCGTCGGCGATGGTCAGCGCGCCGCTGGTGGTCAGGTTGCCGGCGGTGACGGCCACATCTTCGGTGACGTCGCCGGTGGCGACGCCGCCGATCACGGCGGTGTCGTTGGTGCCGTGGATGGTGACGGTGACGAGCTGGCTGGCGGAGCCGTCGGAGGAGACGGCGGTGAAGCTGTCGGTGATCGACTGGCCGGCGCCGAGCTGCTGGATCGCGGTCTGCGAGTCGTCAGCGGTGTAGGTCCAGCTGCCGTCTGCGGCGAGCGTGAAGGTGCCGTAGCCGTTGCTGCCGGCGGTGGCGGCTTGGGTGGTGAAATTGGCCTGGCCCTGATCGGCGTCGGCGATGGTCAGCGCGCCGCTGGTGGTCAGGTTGCCGGCGGTGACGGCCACATCTTCGGTGACGTCGCCGGTGGCGACGCCGCCGATCACGGCGGTGTCGTTGGTGCCGTGGATGGTGACGGTGACGAGCTGGCTGGCGGAGCCGTCGGAGGAGACGGCGGTGAAGCTGTCGGTGATCGACTGGCCGGCGCCGAGCTGCTGGATCGCGGTCTGCGAGTCGTCAGCGGTGTAGGTCCAGCTGCCGTCTGCGGCGAGCGTGAAGGTGCCGTAGCCGTTGCTGCCGGCGGTGGCGGCTTGGGTGGTGAAATTGGCCTGGCCCTGATCGGCGTCGGCGATGGTCAGCGCGCCGCTGGTGGTCAGGTTGCCGGCGGTGACGGCCACATCTTCGGTGACGTCGCCGGTGGCGACGCCGCCGATCACGGCGGTGTCGTTGGTGCCGTGGATGGTGACGGTGACGAGCTGGCTGGCGGAGCCGTCGGAGGAGACGGCGGTGAAGCTGTCGGTGATCGACTGGCCGGCGCCGAGCTGCTGGATCGCGGTCTGCGAGTCGTCAGCGGTGTAGGTCCAGCTGCCGTCTGCGGCGAGCGTGAAGGTGCCGTAGCCGTTGCTGCCGGCGGTGGCGGCTTGGGTGGTGAAATTGGCCTGGCCCTGATCGGCGTCGGCGATGGTCAGCGCGCCGCTGGTGGTCAGGTTGCCGGCGGTGACGGCCACATCTTCGGTGACGTCGCCGGTGGCGACGCCGCCGATCACGGCGGTGTCGTTGGTGCCGTGGATGGTGACGGTGACGAGCTGGCTGGCGGAGCCGTCGGAGGAGACGGCGGTGAAGCTGTCGGTGATCGACTGGCCGGCGCCGAGCTGCTGGATCGCGGTCTGCGAGTCGTCAGCGGTGTAGGTCCAGCTGCCGTCTGCGGCGAGCGTGAAGGTGCCGTAGCCGTTGCTGCCGGCGGTGGCGGCTTGGGTGGTGAAATTGGCCTGGCCCTGATCGGCGTCGGCGATGGTCAGCGCGCCGCTGGTGGTCAGGTTGCCGGCGGTGACGGCCACATCTTCGGTGACGTCGCCGGTGGCGACGCCGCCGATCACGGCGGTGTCGTTGGTGCCGTGGATGGTGACGGTGACGAGCTGGCTGGCGGAGCCGTCGGAGGAGACGGCGGTGAAGCTGTCGGTGATCGACTGGCCGGCGCCGAGCTGCTGGATCGCGGTCTGCGAGTCGTCAGCGGTGTAGGTCCAGCTGCCGTCTGCGGCGAGCGTGAAGGTGCCGTAGCCGTTGCTGCCGGCGGTGGCGGCTTGGGTGGTGAAATTGGCCTGGCCCTGATCGGCGTCGGCGATGGTCAGCGCGCCGCTGGTGGTCAGGTTGCCGGCGGTGACGGCCACATCTTCGGTGACGTCGCCGGTGGCGACGCCGCCGATCACGGCGGTGTCGTTGGTGCCGTGGATGGTGACGGTGACGAGCTGGCTGGCGGAGCCGTCGGAGGAGACGGCGGTGAAGCTGTCGGTGATCGACTGGCCGGCGCCGAGCTGCTGGATCGCGGTCTGCGAGTCGTCAGCGGTGTAGGTCCAGCTGCCGTCTGCGGCGAGCGTGAAGGTGCCGTAGCCGTTGCTGCCGGCGGTGGCGGCTTGGGTGGTGAAATTGGCCTGGCCCTGATCGGCGTCGGCGATGGTCAGCGCGCCGCTGGTGGTCAGGTTGCCGGCGGTGACGGCCACATCTTCGGTGACGTCGCCGGTGGCGACGCCGCCGATCACGGCGGTGTCGTTGGTGCCGTGGATGGTGACGGTGACGAGCTGGCTGGCGGAGCCGTCGGAGGAGACGGCGGTGAAGCTGTCGGTGATCGACTGGCCGGCGCCGAGCTGCTGGATCGCGGTCTGCGAGTCGTCAGCGGTGTAGGTCCAGCTGCCGTCTGCGGCGAGCGTGAAGGTGCCGTAGCCGTTGCTGCCGGCGGTGGCGGCTTGGGTGGTGAAATTGGCCTGGCCCTGATCGGCGTCGGCGATGGTCAGCGCGCCGCTGGTGGTCAGGTTGCCGGCGGTGACGGCCACATCTTCGGTGACGTCGCCGGTGGCGACGCCGCCGATCACGGCGGTGTCGTTGGTGCCGTGGATGGTGACGGTGACGAGCTGGCTGGCGGAGCCGTCGGAGGAGACGGCGGTGAAGCTGTCGGTGATCGACTGGCCGGCGCCGAGCTGCTGGATCGCGGTCTGCGAGTCGTCAGCGGTGTAGGTCCAGCTGCCGTCTGCGGCGAGCGTGAAGGTGCCGTAGCCGTTGCTGCCGGCGGTGGCGGCTTGGGTGGTGAAATTGGCCTGGCCCTGATCGGCGTCGGCGATGGTCAGCGCGCCGCTGGTGGTCAGGTTGCCGGCGGTGACGGCCACATCTTCGGTGACGTCGCCGGTGGCGACGCCGCCGATCACGGCGGTGTCGTTGGTGCCGTGGATGGTGACGGTGACGAGCTGGCTGGCGGAGCCGTCGGAGGAGACGGCGGTGAAGCTGTCGGTGATCGACTGGCCGGCGCCGAGCTGCTGGATCGCGGTCTGCGAGTCGTCAGCGGTGTAGGTCCAGCTGCCGTCTGCGGCGAGCGTGAAGGTGCCGTAGCCGTTGCTGCCGGCGGTGGCGGCTTGGGTGGTGAAATTGGCCTGGCCCTGATCGGCGTCGGCGATGGTCAGCGCGCCGCTGGTGGTCAGGTTGCCGGCGGTGACGGCCACATCTTCGGTGACGTCGCCGGTGGCGACGCCGCCGATCACGGCGGTGTCGTTGGTGCCGTGGATGGTGACGGTGACGAGCTGGCTGGCGGAGCCGTCGGAGGAGACGGCGGTGAAGCTGTCGGTGATCGACTGGCCGGCGCCGAGCTGCTGGATCGCGGTCTGCGAGTCGTCAGCGGTGTAGGTCCAGCTGCCGTCTGCGGCGAGCGTGAAGGTGCCGTAGCCGTTGCTGCCGGCGGTGGCGGCTTGGGTGGTGAAATTGGCCTGGCCCTGATCGGCGTCGGCGATGGTCAGCGCGCCGCTGGTGGTCAGGTTGCCGGCGGTGACGGCCACATCTTCGGTGACGTCGCCGGTGGCGACGCCGCCGATCACGGCGGTGTCGTTGGTGCCGTGGATGGTGACGGTGACGAGCTGGCTGGCGGAGCCGTCGGAGGAGACGGCGGTGAAGCTGTCGGTGATCGACTGGCCGGCGCCGAGCTGCTGGATCGCGGTCTGCGAGTCGTCAGCGGTGTAGGTCCAGCTGCCGTCTGCGGCGAGCGTGAAGGTGCCGTAGCCGTTGCTGCCGGCGGTGGCGGCTTGGGTGGTGAAATTGGCCTGGCCCTGATCGGCGTCGGCGATGGTCAGCGCGCCGCTGGTGGTCAGGTTGCCGGCGGTGACGGCCACATCTTCGGTGACGTCGCCGGTGGCGACGCCGCCGATCACGGCGGTGTCGTTGGTGCCGTGGATGGTGACGGTGACGAGCTGGCTGGCGGAGCCGTCGGAGGAGACGGCGGTGAAGCTGTCGGTGATCGACTGGCCGGCGCCGAGCTGCTGGATCGCGGTCTGCGAGTCGTCAGCGGTGTAGGTCCAGCTGCCGTCTGCGGCGAGCGTGAAGGTGCCGTAGCCGTTGCTGCCGGCGGTGGCGGCTTGGGTGGTGAAATTGGCCTGGCCCTGATCGGCGTCGGCGATGGTCAGCGCGCCGCTGGTGGTCAGGTTGCCGGCGGTGACGGCCACATCTTCGGTGACGTCGCCGGTGGCGACGCCGCCGATCACGGCGGTGTCGTTGGTGCCGTGGATGGTGACGGTGACGAGCTGGCTGGCGGAGCCGTCGGAGGAGACGGCGGTGAAGCTGTCGGTGATCGACTGGCCGGCGCCGAGCTGCTGGATCGCGGTCTGCGAGTCGTCAGCGGTGTAGGTCCAGCTGCCGTCTGCGGCGAGCGTGAAGGTGCCGTAGCCGTTGCTGCCGGCGGTGGCGGCTTGGGTGGTGAAATTGGCCTGGCCCTGATCGGCGTCGGCGATGGTCAGCGCGCCGCTGGTGGTCAGGTTGCCGGCGGTGACGGCCACATCTTCGGTGACGTCGCCGGTGGCGACGCCGCCGATCACGGCGGTGTCGTTGGTGCCGTGGATGGTGACGGTGACGAGCTGGCTGGCGGAGCCGTCGGAGGAGACGGCGGTGAAGCTGTCGGTGATCGACTGGCCGGCGCCGAGCTGCTGGATCGCGGTCTGCGAGTCGTCAGCGGTGTAGGTCCAGCTGCCGTCTGCGGCGAGCGTGAAGGTGCCGTAGCCGTTGCTGCCGGCGGTGGCGGCTTGGGTGGTGAAATTGGCCTGGCCCTGATCGGCGTCGGCGATGGTCAGCGCGCCGCTGGTGGTCAGGTTGCCGGCGGTGACGGCCACATCTTCGGTGACGTCGCCGGTGGCGACGCCGCCGATCACGGCGGTGTCGTTGGTGCCGTGGATGGTGACGGTGACGAGCTGGCTGGCGGAGCCGTCGGAGGAGACGGCGGTGAAGCTGTCGGTGATCGACTGGCCGGCGCCGAGCTGCTGGATCGCGGTCTGCGAGTCGTCAGCGGTGTAGGTCCAGCTGCCGTCTGCGGCGAGCGTGAAGGTGCCGTAGCCGTTGCTGCCGGCGGTGGCGGCTTGGGTGGTGAAATTGGCCTGGCCCTGATCGGCGTCGGCGATGGTCAGCGCGCCGCTGGTGGTCAGGTTGCCGGCGGTGACGGCCACATCTTCGGTGACGTCGCCGGTGGCGACGCCGCCGATCACGGCGGTGTCGTTGGTGCCGTGGATGGTGACGGTGACGAGCTGGCTGGCGGAGCCGTCGGAGGAGACGGCGGTGAAGCTGTCGGTGATCGACTGGCCGGCGCCGAGCTGCTGGATCGCGGTCTGCGAGTCGTCAGCGGTGTAGGTCCAGCTGCCGTCTGCGGCGAGCGTGAAGGTGCCGTAGCCGTTGCTGCCGGCGGTGGCGGCTTGGGTGGTGAAATTGGCCTGGCCCTGATCGGCGTCGGCGATGGTCAGCGCGCCGCTGGTGGTCAGGTTGCCGGCGGTGACGGCCACATCTTCGGTGACGTCGCCGGTGGCGACGCCGCCGATCACGGCGGTGTCGTTGGTGCCGTGGATGGTGACGGTGACGAGCTGGCTGGCGGAGCCGTCGGAGGAGACGGCGGTGAAGCTGTCGGTGATCGACTGGCCGGCGCCGAGCTGCTGGATCGCGGTCTGCGAGTCGTCAGCGGTGTAGGTCCAGCTGCCGTCTGCGGCGAGCGTGAAGGTGCCGTAGCCGTTGCTGCCGGCGGTGGCGGCTTGGGTGGTGAAATTGGCCTGGCCCTGATCGGCGTCGGCGATGGTCAGCGCGCCGCTGGTGGTCAGGTTGCCGGCGGTGACGGCCACATCTTCGGTGACGTCGCCGGTGGCGACGCCGCCGATCACGGCGGTGTCGTTGGTGCCGTGGATGGTGACGGTGACGAGCTGGCTGGCGGAGCCGTCGGAGGAGACGGCGGTGAAGCTGTCGGTGATCGACTGGCCGGCGCCGAGCTGCTGGATCGCGGTCTGCGAGTCGTCAGCGGTGTAGGTCCAGCTGCCGTCTGCGGCGAGCGTGAAGGTGCCGTAGCCGTTGCTGCCGGCGGTGGCGGCTTGGGTGGTGAAATTGGCCTGGCCCTGATCGGCGTCGGCGATGGTCAGCGCGCCGCTGGTGGTCAGGTTGCCGGCGGTGACGGCCACATCTTCGGTGACGTCGCCGGTGGCGACGCCGCCGATCACGGCGGTGTCGTTGGTGCCGTGGATGGTGACGGTGACGAGCTGGCTGGCGGAGCCGTCGGAGGAGACGGCGGTGAAGCTGTCGGTGATCGACTGGCCGGCGCCGAGCTGCTGGATCGCGGTCTGCGAGTCGTCAGCGGTGTAGGTCCAGCTGCCGTCTGCGGCGAGCGTGAAGGTGCCGTAGCCGTTGCTGCCGGCGGTGGCGGCTTGGGTGGTGAAATTGGCCTGGCCCTGATCGGCGTCGGCGATGGTCAGCGCGCCGCTGGTGGTCAGGTTGCCGGCGGTGACGGCCACATCTTCGGTGACGTCGCCGGTGGCGACGCCGCCGATCACGGCGGTGTCGTTGGTGCCGTGGATGGTGACGGTGACGAGCTGGCTGGCGGAGCCGTCGGAGGAGACGGCGGTGAAGCTGTCGGTGATCGACTGGCCGGCGCCGAGCTGCTGGATCGCGGTCTGCGAGTCGTCAGCGGTGTAGGTCCAGCTGCCGTCTGCGGCGAGCGTGAAGGTGCCGTAGCCGTTGCTGCCGGCGGTGGCGGCTTGGGTGGTGAAATTGGCCTGGCCCTGATCGGCGTCGGCGATGGTCAGCGCGCCGCTGGTGGTCAGGTTGCCGGCGGTGACGGCCACATCTTCGGTGACGTCGCCGGTGGCGACGCCGCCGATCACGGCGGTGTCGTTGGTGCCGTGGATGGTGACGGTGACGAGCTGGCTGGCGGAGCCGTCGGAGGAGACGGCGGTGAAGCTGTCGGTGATCGACTGGCCGGCGCCGAGCTGCTGGATCGCGGTCTGCGAGTCGTCAGCGGTGTAGGTCCAGCTGCCGTCTGCGGCGAGCGTGAAGGTGCCGTAGCCGTTGCTGCCGGCGGTGGCGGCTTGGGTGGTGAAATTGGCCTGGCCCTGATCGGCGTCGGCGATGGTCAGCGCGCCGCTGGTGGTCAGGTTGCCGGCGGTGACGGCCACATCTTCGGTGACGTCGCCGGTGGCGACGCCGCCGATCACGGCGGTGTCGTTGGTGCCGTGGATGGTGACGGTGACGAGCTGGCTGGCGGAGCCGTCGGAGGAGACGGCGGTGAAGCTGTCGGTGATCGACTGGCCGGCGCCGAGCTGCTGGATCGCGGTCTGCGAGTCGTCAGCGGTGTAGGTCCAGCTGCCGTCTGCGGCGAGCGTGAAGGTGCCGTAGCCGTTGCTGCCGGCGGTGGCGGCTTGGGTGGTGAAATTGGCCTGGCCCTGATCGGCGTCGGCGATGGTCAGCGCGCCGCTGGTGGTCAGGTTGCCGGCGGTGACGGCCACATCTTCGGTGACGTCGCCGGTGGCGACGCCGCCGATCACGGCGGTGTCGTTGGTGCCGTGGATGGTGACGGTGACGAGCTGGCTGGTCGTCGAGCCGTGACCGTCGCTCACTGTTACGGTATACTGCTCGACCACGCTCTGCCCCGCGGCGAGGTACTGCGCGGCCGAGTTGTTCAAGCTGTAGTGCCATTGCACAGAGCCGTTGGCGGCATTGGGCGCCTCGTTAACAGGATCAAGCGAGAAGGTGCCGAGCGTAGTGGTGTTGGAGGAGGCCGCCGCGAACGAGGCTGAATGCGTGTCGCTGAGATCCGCGTCGTTGAAGCTGATGGTGCCGGCCGCGCCCTGCGAATCCGAGAGATCTGGCGTGGCATTCGCGTCTTCTACCACCGAGCCATTCTGCGGACTCGATGTGATAGAGACGGAGTCGTTTGCGCCATTGAACTGGAGTGTCACCGTCGCCCAGCTAAGCGTCCCGTTGCCCAGCTGGATCGCGTAGGTAAATGTGTCGGTCAGCGTGTTGCCGACCGCAAGCGCCTGTAGCTGGGCGTTGATGTCGCCCTTGTCGTAATGGATGGAGCCGTCCGATTCGATCCAGATGCGCGCACCGAGCGCGCTATGGTCGCTCGTTCCGGTCATTCCGGCTGTGTCGCTGCTGTAGACGACATCTTTGACCAGCAGATCCGCCGGTGCATAGGTCTTGGTCGATGCCGAGGCGCTCGTTCCATCATCTACGGAGAACAGCGTCTTCGCTGCGCCACCCAGATCATTCGCCATGACATTCAAAACAAGAATGTTGTTGGCGTCTTCTGTGAACGCAAAGCTGTCATTGTTGGCTTGCGGGGCATTTCCGAACGAAATCGTGCTGCCCCCACCGGTCGTCTGCGTCGCCATGGCTTACGTCCTCACAATCAGAAAATCACATGAAACAGCTTCATTCTGCCGGGATCGAATGGATGTTAAGATGGATGACATCTCCGCAACCGGAGCGCGTTCGGTCACTATCGACCGGTCGCCACAATGAGATGGCAGCTTCAACGCCGCCTGATTGATCAGAGCGGGCGCATTGTTCGCCGCGCGTACCGCGACATCGACCGACCGATCGAACGACGAAGAAAGAAGAGCGGAGTTCGATTTCCCTTGCAGGCGCCATTCGATGAGCGACCAAGCGGCTGACAATTCGGGACTGCGGAAAACATTTACGCCACTCAATATGCACTCCCTCAACTCTGCTGACGCAGAGCAGGTGTGACTGCAGTCGAAAGCGAATTCACAAAGTGCCGGCGCCTACACCCAAACGGAGCAGGCGTGGTCAACAGGCAATTGCCTGTCTTCTATTTGCGCAGCGACCTAATGTGAAAAGATTCCGAACGCCCTCATCCCTGCCCTGTTTTATATTCGGCAATGCACTCCCGCGCAGGCCGACCGGCCTTGATGCCGTATCTCCGCTGCCCGGAGTGCCGCGGATTCCCAAGCCCTTTATTCTAAATTAAATATAAGATGCTCTAATTTTAATCCACTGTCTATATGTCACCCGCACAAAGATATTTAATTATTAATAGCTTCAGTAAACTGATTTGTCGCCACACTGGGCGCAACTCCGCAAATATACGGGATTTTCACCGTCGAGCAGGGAGCAATTCCAGAAACAGGAAATAATCTATGGCGATTTTCTCTTCCGCCTCAATTAAATCGCACGACCGATTTGCACGGCCTCTCGCAACTTCGATAAAATGGATCGACCGGTCGGCGGTTTGAACGCCGAGGCGCGGAGCTGCTCGCCACACGAGATCGCGTCGCCGTCGGGCTTGTCCACGGAGCCGGGCACGCATGGTCCGGGGTAGTCCCGCGGGCCCCGTCGGATCAAACCCTGGCCGGGATGTCTAATGTACCGGACGGCGTTGCGGCCGAGCTGCGTTGCGCTCGCGCAACATTTGGCTGTTGGATGCAATGAGAGTCGTAAACCGAACCGACGCGTGCCGCCAAAGCAGAAAAACTGAGAGCGTACCCCAATGCCAGCGCGGTGAAACCCGGCGGTCGTTTAGCTTGCGACCGCCGGGTCTAACTTGCATCTTGATCGCCGGGCAACTTAACACTTTCGTTATATATCTGTCGGCTGGAAAACGCGCATATTGTCAGTGTGATTTGCTGACCGTTGTTTTCACGTCGGAGAATGTTCATGCGAGCAGTATCCCGCGATGATTCGCGAAGCTTATTCGCCCTCTTTGTATTCGCGGCCCGACATGACAAGCAGCACGATCGTGCATCTCGGCTGCTGAAGCTATTTACGTCGGGCCGAACTACCTCCGATGACCTCCTCGATCAGTGGCCAGAGCGCGTTGAGGCACCTGAACCGGAAATTGACGGCAGCGTGATCGGTCCACGCGCTCGCGCGGTGGCGGACGACGATGCAAATTATGACCATGCCAGCGCGTTTCTCCACGCCTTGCTCAAAGCGTTGGATCAAACCCAACATTAGGCTTCGTCGACCGGCCTGCTCTAGCCTGTGATTTGGCTGATGACGCTACTGCGCGCAGTCCGTGTCGCTTGATGCGCGGAGGCTTTCGCTTTCGCCGTGCTAACCGCCGCAGCAGCTGCCCTCTTCCGCTTTGGGTATGTCGCTGTCGTTTTCCGCTCTGCCTCGCGCACCCTGACGCGAAGGTTCTCCAATTCGTAGCGCTGAGAAGTGAGCCATTCTAGGTGCTCATACAGCAGCGCAGTGGCGTCGACCGCTCGAACTCGGTGTTCACGTATGTTGCAGAAGCCTCCACTCCACGCTTGAAAGCTTGGACCATGGCCGCCGCTGGACGAATCGGAAAATGATGCCCTCGTGAATGAAGTGCGACGAGGTCGTTCCCGCACTTACTTATGTGAATCGTTTGTCGCTTTAGCCGAAAGTTAATGACGGCGGCCCGGCGGATTTCAGGGCCCACCGCGGCGACGACAGGCTCCAAGGCCCAAGCGTGAATGCAGTTTAGCGGCGGCCCGCGGCAGCAAATCCAAACCGATTCCCGCTCCGCATCTCGTCTACGCCTGACAACGGCACCGAATGCGGTGACCGCGCCGAACCGTGATCTTGAGGATCGATCAAAGAGCGCGATGTCCGGATCCGTGCGCGGGGATGAGGCGACGGCGGCGCAGCGGCCGTTGACGAAGCTATGCTCAAAGGTCGTTACGCGCGGGCGGATAAGGAGATAAGCCGGCCGCTTAGCTTCTCTCCCGCGTCAGCCGCGCTTCTTCTGGGAGGACGGCTTAAATTCCACGACCTCGTGCTGGTCGCTGGGATCTAATTGCTCCTGTTGTTTCACGATTTGCTCAAGCTCAAGAGCTTCGATGGCGAGTTCATCCGCCAAGCGCTTAAACAGCGCGCGCTTTTCTACGTCCGTCGCCAGCTGACTCATATGGGCAAAGCCTCTCGCTTCGGCGCGGACCTTCTCCAATCGTGGCCTGAGGTCCTTCATGTTGTTCCGGCTCAGGTTCTAAACTCATCTTCGGCGCAAACAACAACCTTGCTTGTTCGAATGGCGCATGAGTCAACTCCCGGAACAGGATATTGGTTCTTTCTTAGCTGCAAATTAGCCGCTTTTCACCGTGCGATATGGAGCCACGTGGCGGCTTAGCCAAATCCGAGACTCTGGACCCAATTCGGACGTTGCGGGCTGAGGATGTCGAGTGGCGTTTCGCGGCGGGCCCTGTCATCCCGTCCCAGCCGCCGCCGATCCATCCGGTTACCCAGCGGCTGACTACGGGCCACCCAGGCTGAGCCATCCCTGTCTGGCCCTCGCCGGATGAGTTGGAACACGGCGCCAGGAAGGTGCGTGAATGTTCGAAAGCGCACAGACCCGAGTTTTGCGCCGGACTAGGCTGCGACCAATCCCGGGCGCTCGCCAACGCGCTCCGGGCCTGACGGCCTCGGCATCTTGGTAGGGTGGATGTCGAGGCCGTTTTTGCCCGGACTCGCTAAGCAGCTCCTTCGCAACGCGCTGTGGTGCCGACTGCATCCTAGGTATGAGGCAGGAGGTAAGCTCGGCAGATTCTAAATCAAACCATGGTCGTTCCTCGTGAGTACTATCCTTCTCATTTTGGGAATATGGCTACTGATCAACGTCCTGTTTGTTATGGTCGTCGTGCCCTCACGCAGGCCTGTTCCCCCTCCAAGACCCTCGGAGGAAACTCCATCCCCGGCACCGATCAATAAGATGGCCTGTCGATTGGATGATGAGCCACCATCACTGCGGCGTGTTATTATTCCGGTTGCGATCAGAGTTCTTTCCGTCTTCGTCCTTCCATTCGTTCAAGTGTGGGAGGCAGTTGGGCGGCGCTTCAGAGGGCACCAGGACTAGCCCGTCTTCGCGGATTGGCGGGTTTTGAAGATACCCGGTCGTTGTAAATCAAAGGCTTATGTCAAAAGGTCTTCACTACGGCGGTTGGCTTGGGTGACGGCGGCTGTGGTGATCCTGGGCGGCGGCTGCGGTGGCAGGCGGAGTTTCAGCCGGTCGATCAAGAGCTGCAGTTCGGGTTCTGGGTGGGTATAGCGAGTGAGCAGGATCTCGCGCCCGTCGGTGGTCGGCAGATGGACGTCGATCATCTGGACGGCGGCGAACTTTTCGAGCGCGCTGCGCGCGGTCAGCCCGGGCGCCAGCGCATGAAGGCGACGGGTCAGCGTGATCTGCATGCAGTAGGCCAGGAAGGCGATGAAGATGTGGGCTTCGATCCGCTTCTCGTCCTGATGGAAGACCGGACGGATCGCCAGGTCGCCTTTGAGATTGCGGAAGGCCTCTTCGACGGCGACGAGCTGGGTGTAGTATTGCCATAGTTGGGCGGGATCGTTGTCGCTGAGATTGGTGCGCAGCAGGTAGCGGCCTTCGCGCCGCCGTGTCGTTCGCAGCTTCTTGCGATTGAGCGCGAAGGTGAAGCTCGGGCGCTCCTTGTCGATCTCGATATCAACCAGACGCCAGGCGGCCGGCGCCTTCGAACGCGCGCCGCCGAGTTTCATCAGCAGCTCTTCGCGCGTGACCTCCATCGCGTCGATTTGCCGGAGCCGCCTCCACAGCCACTTCAACTGCCGCCGCCGCATCGCGCGTTCCTTGGTGACCCGATCGGCGCTTTGCGCGAAGACATAAAGCTCGCCGTCCTCGGCCAACAGCTTCACCTTCACGCCCTCCCGCGCCTCCTGCCATGGCTTTTGCAGCAGGTGCTTCTCCAGCCGGTTCAGGCGTCCCTTCGGCGTTCCCACCAGATACTGCACCGGCGGATCGCTGTTGCGCATCTCGGCCAGCACCGCCTCGGTCGGCACGCCGCGATCCATCACCCAGACCCGCCGCGCCTTGCCATATTGCAGTTCGATCTTGCCCAGGAACATCCGCAGCGTCTTGCTGTCGGCGGTGTTGCCGGGCAGCACCTCGTAAGCCAGCGGCAAGCCGTCCGGCGTCACCACCAGCGCGATCACGACTTGCGGGCAGTCCGGCCGCTTGTCGCGGCTGTAGCCGTGGCGGCGCTTGCTGCCTTGCGGCAAGTCCGAGGCGTTGACCTCGAAGTAGGTGCTGGTCAGATCGTACAGCAGCACGTCGAAGTCGGCGTTGAACAGATCGCGCCAACGCCCGACCAGATGCGAGAACAGCGCCTCCTTATGCTCGAGCAACAGGTCATGGCAGGCATAGAGCTTGTGCTCTTCAGCCAGGCCGAAGTCAGTCCCCAAGAGATCGGCCATCGCGCTGTTGCCGAACCATTGCCGATGTAGCCGCCATTCGCTGCCCGGCGCGATCAGCCGATAGGTCGCGAGCACTTGCAGGATTTGATCCCACCTCGTCTTCTTGCGGCTCGGGGGCAACCGATCGGCCCAGAACCGATCAAGCTGAAGTTCCTGCCACAACTGCCCGGCCAGCCAGCACGCGCCCCATTGGCGTGGGCGACGAAGCTGCATCTCGGACAGGCGAAGCTGAACGACAGACGCATCGCCTGCGACCGCATCGCATCGATCCTCCGGGAATAGCGCCAGTGTCCGCGGGCGGCCGGCATCCTCGTCGAACACCTCGATCGCCTTGCGCCAGGCCGCCGCCTGCGAAGAGTTGATCTCGCCGAGATACAGCACATGCCGCTGTACCACGCGTCCGTCGTCGAGCCGCTTGCTCTCGACGACGTTCCAGTAATGGTGCGCCTTGCCGTTCTTCTTTCGCTCGGTGCGTCGCAGGAACATGACGCGCAGAATCTATCCGCATCATCCCGCCCTTGGGAATCGGGTAGGTCTTCACTACAGCCATTTTCGGCCGAATCCGACGACCTCGCTCCTTGCAAATCAATCACTTAGCCGAGCAAAAAATCTCAAAATCCGCGATTTCGAGCGCGAATCCGCGAAGTCGGGCTAGGATGGCGTGGGCGCGCTGAACGCGACAGCGCTCTTGGTGCGAGGACCGCCTCGACCGCGCTCCACGATATTGTATCTCTGCACGCTGCTTCCTTCGCAGACTACAAACCTAATTTTACCCGGCCGGGAATGCGCTTGGACGAAACAGTTGTTCGTCGCTCGACCCGCGCTTGGGCGTCCAGCACTTTATCGCCAGCTCGCGCGGCGCGCGGGCGGTTCACCTCGTCCGAAAGACTGGTGCCCTTCCCAAACGTTCCGACCGGAAGACCATTTGTTGCATGACCAACACTGATGTTTGCTTTGGCCTGTGCTGCAGGGGCTGATGTGTTTCGGGTGGACGACGGGCCAATGATTAGCTGGTCCTCATTGCTCGTGCCCGTCCCAAGCGCGCCGATCGGCAGACCATTTTGAGCGTGACCAACCCCGGCATTTCTTGCGGCCTGGACTGCCGCCCGCGACTTCGCCGGCGTGGCGGGCTGAACGTTCGGATTTCTCGGTTGGCCGTTGGTGCCCAGATTTGCGCCCGTGGCGGTGTCTTTCGTCCCCATTCCTGGGGGCGCCGACGGACCAGCGCTGCCTGCACGCGTCCCCATCCCGGCAGGCGCCGACGGGCCAGCGTTGGCGCTGCTCGCCCCCGTCCCCGTGCCCGCACCCGCGGACCCCGCATTTGCGCCGCCTGCTTGCGCCAGGACCAACAGAGATGAGCTCGCGACGATCGCGGCGAGAACCAAAGGGATGGCATGGGACATCGAACAATCTCCTTGGCCGAGCCATTAACCATGACGGGGGAACGCGGTTCCTGTTTGCCATTAATTCCCTGGCAACAGGGACTTTTGCAGGGAAAACGCCCACCGCAAGGCGCCGCCTTGGCAACGAGAGTTGGCGAGAAGTACCTGAAAATCCCCAGAAATCCCCAGCGTCGCGGCGCGCCGCGACCCGGATCGGAACAGGGAATTTTTCGCCGGCGAACAGGGACTCGCGTTGCCCTGAGCAACGGAAAAAGTCTCCGGCGGGTAAGCATCCATTTCTCACACGCGTGTTTCGCGGCGCGTGGACGCGATCTGTTCTCCTCCTCGATGTGCCGATGAAAGGAGACCAGGATGGCGAACGAGAGCCAGCTGCGTGTGCGATATGGCGAGGCGCTTTGGCGTGCGCACCATGAGGCGTGGCAGCGGACCGCGTGGAATCAACGAAGGTATTGCGAGGCGCACGGGATTCCGCTGAAGGCGTTCGGCCAAGTTCACGGCCGAACCACAACCGGCGGCGCCAAAGCTTCTGTACCGGGCGCGGAGGCCTGAGTCACACCCTTAGTCATAGGCTAAGTCATAGCCTTGGTCATATGACTAACGAGCCGCCGGCTCGATCGCCCCGCCGCCACGCGAGGGACACCGGCGGGGATTCAGCGAAGATGACAAACGACGGATCGTCACGGAGGTGATGCGGCGCCAGCCTTGTCGGAGGTCGCCCGCCACGACGGCATCGCGGCGCGTCTGCTGCTCCGTGAACCGCGCCGGTGTTCGCGGGCCACCTGTTCGTGTTCCGTGGCCCGCAGGGCCAACCTCATCAAGATGGTCTATGGGGACGGCACCGGGCTTGGTTGCTTCACCAACCGGCTCGAGCCAGGGGCCGGGAACTGCACGGACGATCGGGCCTCCAAAGTCAAACAACGGAGGCATGTCATGCAGGCTTTACCATCGGAATGCATCTTGGCGCCATATGTTTGAGCGTTGTCGTCGCGGGCCAACGGCTCGACGCCAGACCCCAAACGATGGCACGGAGACCGCAAAAGCAACGATTGCGGCCGCTAGGCGTAACTTATTAGCGCGATCATGGCGCGCCGATACCGCACGGAAGCGACGCAGTATGTCGCGCAGTCGCTGTTCAGGACCTGAGGCCGGAACGAGCAGGACGGAGTTCGGGGCTGTCCTGCCGCCATGAAAAACGAACGCGAGAAGGGCTGAGCGAAGTGGCGCCGCTTTAGCAAGCCTAGACCGAAAGGCTTGAGCTCACCGTACTCGCGAGAGCTCAGCATTGACGTCCAAAATGCTCGCTCCCTTCAGGTTTCACGGAACGCGCGGGAGAAGCTGTCGAGGATAGGCTTCATGATGTACTCGAAAAACGTACGCTCTCCGGTCTTGATGTAAACGTCCGCGGGCATCCCGGGCGTCGGGATGAATTCAGGCATTCGCCTGACAACATCATCTTGGTCGAGGCGCACCCGAACGACATAGTATCCTCGGCGCGTGTCATTGTCAGGGCGTGTTTCCGTCCTTACCTCCTGTTCCGCTACAGTGTCCGCTGACACGTAGATGACGCTCGCCCCGACCATGGGCGTGATGCGCTGGTTGAGTGCCGACAGCCGCACCAGCGCCTGCTGGCCTACGCTCACATGCGAAATGTCCTTGGGATTCACATGTGCCTCGATGATGCGCTCGTCGCCGATTGGCAGGAGCTCAAGGATCACGGCACCAGGGGAGACGACGCCGCCCGGCGTATGGAAGTTGTTCTTCACCACAATACCTCGGACCGGCGAACGGACATCGACCCGGTCAACCACATCCTGAGCGGCGCGAATCTGCTCCTCGACGTCGTCCAGCTCCGCCTCGGTCTCGCGCAGCTCCTTGATCGCGTCCCGGAGCGCCGTCGCGTGCAGCTGCGCTATTCTTTCGTTCGCCTGAGCGATCCGCTCCTTCGAATCGGCGATGCGGCCGAGATACTCGCCGAGGTCGCCCCCGAGACTCGCCTCTGAGCGTCGCAACGCTAGCACATCCGACTTGCGGACCAACTGCTGGCCAAGAAGCGAATTCTTGTCCTTCAGCTCTTCGGCGAACAAGGCAATACGTTCTTTGGTCGACTGAACTTGCGCCTGATATCCGCGGATGCTTTCCTCTAGCCCAGCGATTTGCTTTACGAGTACGCTTTCCTCGCTCACCAGACTAGCCCGGCGCGCCTGAAGCTCGGCACGTTGCCGCTCAAGAATCGCTTTGATTTCTGGATCACGAGCCTTCTCGCTGAATTCGGCCGGAGTTTCGATTGCATCCGAAGAGCTCAGTTCAGCTTCTAGACGCGCCTTCATGGCGAGCAGTCGATACTTCTTCAAAACCAGCCGTTTCAGCTTGGCGTTGGCAGCGGTATCGTCCATGCGAACGAGGACCTGGTTGGCCTCGACGACATCTCCGTCCTTGACCGCAATCTCGCGGATGATGCCGCCCTCGAAGTGCTGGACTAACTTGTTCTGCCCGGTAGCCACGAACGTGCCCGAGGCGACGACCGCACTGTTGAGTGGAGCGACTGCGGCCCAAACGCCGAAACACCCGAGCCAAACAACCAGGATGGCGAGGCCGGTGAAGATGGGCCATTTGGCGCTCAGCGGAACACCGCGGTACCACTCGCCGATGTCGTCCTTTACCGCTCTCATGCTGTCCTCCCGCGCTGGTCACCCGCCCGAGGATTCGATGCGTTGCGGCTGCTCCGGCTCATCACCGCCGGCCCTGCCGGGCGACCGAACCAGGCGATGCAACACCTCGCTCGGAGAGCCGAATGCTTCCGCGCGTCCGGCCCGCAGTATGAGCACTTTGTCAACACTGTTCAGTAGCGCCGGGCGCAGGGTTACGACCACCGCCGTGACCCCCCGCCTCTTGGCGCGCTGCAGGGTCTCGGTCAGAGCCTGCTCCCCCGCCGCGTCGAGATTCGAGTTGGGCTCGTCGAGCACGACAAGGGACGGATTACCGAAGAAAGCCCGGGCGAGCGCGATGCGCTGCTTCTGTCCTCCCGAGAGCGGCCCGCCACTGCGGTCGAGCACGGTCTCGTATCCTTGCTTCAACTGGCAGACCATGTCGTGAATTCCCGACAACATCGCCGCCTCATAGATGCTCTCGTCGGGCAAGTCGTCGCGCATGCGGCAGATGTTCTGCTTGATGGTCCCGGGAAATAGCTCGACCTCCTGGGGCAGGTAACCGCTATATTCCCCGAACTGGCGGCGATCCCAGTTGCGCAGCTCCGTTCCGTCCAGCCTGACCTTGCCGGCTGTCGGCACCAGACAACCCACCAGAACGCGCGCGAGAGTCGACTTGCCCGATCCGGACGGTCCGACAATGGCCAAAGACTCTCCGGGCGCGAGCTCGAGCGACACACCATTGAGCACCGGCTCCTTCGAGCCGGGCGGCAGATACAAGACCCGATCAACGCTCAGGCGCCCTTGCGGTCTGGGCAAGCGCAGCTTAGGCGCCTCGCGCTGGAATGACTCGACCGCCTGCTTGACGCGGGCATAGGCCGATCGCGCCTGAACGCAGCTGCGCCATCCCTCAATCAAGCCCTCGAGCGGCTGCAGGGCGCGGCCGGCAATGATCGAAGCCGCGATCATCATGCCCCCCGTGATTTCGGCGTGGAGGGCCAGATAGGCCCCGGTGCCGAGGATCGTGATCTGGGCCGCGAGCCGGACGAACTTCGACGCACCGATGATCCAGAAATTCCGGTCAAGGGCCTGGCTCTGCACCGTCAGCGCCGGCGCCTGCCGGCGCCCCCAGTGGAGAATGCTTTCGCTCAGCATTCCCATCGCATTGATCACCTGCGAATTTCGCGCCAGCGACTCGGCCGCCGCATCGGCCTCGGCGGCATGCAGGCCTGCCTCGCTCAGACGCTCCGAGGTCGCTTTCTGGTTGATCAGCGCAATCAGTGCGAGGACCAAGCCCGATACGACTGCGATCCAGCCCAGATGTCGGTGAACGAGGAATATGACTGCGAAGTAGAGGGGCGAGAGTGGCGCGTCCATCAGTAGAAGCATGATAGGGCTCGAGATGAAGCCCCGCACCTGGTGAAGGCTGCGGATCGCCTGGATGGTTCCTCCCTCGCCGGCCCTGGCGTTGTTGATGCTGCTCGCCAGCACTGCGCCGCCAAGCACCGCTTCCATCTTGGTCGCAAGACGCCCTAGCACCTGCCGACGCAGAATGTCCACGATCGAGAGGATACCGATGAACGCCAGCGCGAGAGCCGAGAGCATCAGCAGTGTCTCGAGACTACGGCTCGTCAGCACGCGATCGGATATTTGAAAGAGGTAGATCGGCAACGTGAGCATCAGCAGATTCACAACGACCGAAAATGCTGCGACCGCTATCAGGTTGGTGCGCGCGACCGAACGCCAGGCGGCCAGCGCGTTGACAGGTCCGACATAGTCGCGGGCCTCGCCGCCGGGTGCGACGCGAAGTTGAGCTCCGGAGTGGTTGCGCGGCGGATCGTCCAGTGTCTCGACAGCTGCCATGTTTGCCTCCCACTAGAGGATGGCATCATGAGTTCCAACATGATCGATCGGAGTATTATCCACGATGTCGGGAGGCGGCGGCGCGGGTTTTTGGACGTCGGCAGCCACCGGCGCCGAAACGTCTTGAGCCGATGCGGCGTCCGCCTGAGACACGGCAGTCTGGGAGGGCGCGATGTCGCTGCTGAGCGTGACGCCATAGTCTGTATACTGGGTTCCGTTGAACAGCGAATCTGCCGGAGGCGGTGGCGCATCGTTCAACGCGATCACATCGCTCGCGACGGCGGTGGTCGCCGCGGCATTTGATGTGTCCGTCACGACGTTCTCCGGCGCAGTGGTGGCGGATCCCGAACTCTCGATCGGTGCGTCAGCGGTAGTGGCGAGCGCAAGAAGCGTGTCGGCCGATCCAGGAGTTTGAGCGCTGCTGGTGTCCGGCACGGCCGGCTCTACCGGTTCGGTCGCGGGGTTGCTGAGCGAGTCTCCGGCGCTGGTGAGCACCGGCTCGGTCGTGTCAGCGACGGGTGCCGCACTCGCCAAAGCATCGCCAGCCACGCTGCCCGTGTCCGCCGGTTGCGACACGTCGCTCGGCGCATCGGTCAGCGCGGCAGCTGTTGTGGTGAGCACCGGCTCGCTCGTGTCCAGGACCGGCGCCGCACCCGCCAAAGCATCGCCAGCCACGCTGCCCGTGTCGGCCGGTTGCGACACCTCGCTCGGCGCATCGGTCGGAGCCGCAGCTGTTGTGGTGAGCACCGGCTCGCTCGTGTCCAGGACCGGTGCCGCACCCGCCAAAGCATCGCCAGCCACACTGCCCGTGTCGGCCGCTTGCGACACCTCGCTCGGCGCATCGGTCGGAGCCGCAGCTGTTGTGGTGAGCACCGGCTCGGTCATGTCAGCAACCGGCGCCGCACTCGCCAAAGCATCGCCAGCCACACTGCCCGTGTCGGCCGCTTGCGACACCTCGCTCGGCGCATCGGTTGGAGCCGCAGCTGTTGTGGTGAGCACCGGCTCGCTCGTGTCCAGGACCGGTGCCGCACTCGCCAGAGTGTCGCTTGCGACATTCTCAGTGTCGGCCGGATGCGACACGTCGCTGGTCGGATTGGTCAGAGCGGCAGCTGTTGTGCTGACCACCGGCTCCCTTGTGTCCAGGACCGACGCGGCACTCGCAAGAGCATCGCCAGCCACACTGCCCGTGTCGGCCGGATGTGACACGTCGCTCGGCGGATCGATCGGAGCCGCAGCTGTTGTGGTGAGCACCGGCTGGGTCATGTCAGCGACTGGCGCCGGACTCGCCAAAGCATCGCCAGCCACACTCGCCGTGTCGGCCGGATCCGACAACTCGCTCGGTGGATCGGTCGGAGCCGCAGCTGTCGTGGTGAGCACCGGCTGGGTCATGTCAGCAACCGGCGCCGCACTCGCCAGAGCGTCGCCAGCCACACTCGCCGTGTTGGCCGGATGCGACAGCTGGCTCGGCGGATCGGTCGGAGCCGCAGCTGTTGTGGTGAGCACCGGCTCGGTCATGTCAGCAACCGGCGTCGCACTCGCCAGAGCGTCGCCAGTCACACTCGCCGTGTTGGCCGGATGCGACAGCTCGCTCGGCGGATTGGTCGAAGCGGCAGCTGTTGTGGTGAGCACAGGCTCGCTCGTCTCAAGGACCGGCGCGCCACTCGCAAGAGCATTGCCAGCAACATCGGTGGGCTGTGATACATCACCAGGCGCACCGTTACCCGTGGTCAGTGCCGACTCCGCGATCTCAAGGGGGGGTGCTGAACTATCAAAGGTGTGAGTTCCCGTGCTGTCCGATGCAACCGTTTGCGACAACGCGGTCGACTGAGTGTCTGGACCCGTCGTCTGGCCAACCACCTCGTTGCTCACCGTGCTCACGGTGTCGGTAGCCGTCGCGAGCGCCGGCGGCACCGTCGCCTCGACCGGCGCAATCGCACCAACCGCGTCGTTAGCTAGTGGGCTGACGGTGTCGGTCGCCGTCGCGAGTACTGGCGGCACCGCCGCCGCGACCGGCGCAATTGTTCCAACCACGTCGTCGGGCAGCGTGCCCGCGGTATCGTCCAAGGTCGTGAGCGTCGGCTGCGCCGCCTCGACCGGCGCAATTGCGCCAACCACGTCGTTGGGTAGCGTGCTCACGGTATCGGTCGCCGTGGTGAGTGCCGGCATCACGGCCGCCTCGACTGGCGCAATCGTACCAACCACATCGTTGGGCAGCGTGCCCGCGGTGTCGGCCAGAGTCGATAGCGTCGGCTGCGCCGCCGCCTCGACCGGCGCAATCGCGCCAACCACGTCGTTGGGTAGCGCGCTGACGGTGTCGTTCGCCGTGGTGAGTGCCGGCATCACCGCCGCCTCGAGCGGCGCAATCGCGCCAACCACGTCGTTGGGCAGCGCGCTGACGGTTTCGGTTGCCGTCGCGAGTGCCGGCGGCACCGCCGCCTCGACCGGCGCAATTGCGCCGGCGACTTCGTTGGGTAGCGTGCTGACGGTGTCGCTCGCCGTCGCGAGTGCCGGGGGCACCGCCGCCTCGAGCGGCGCGATCGCGCCGGCGACTTCGTTGGGCAGCGTGCTGACGGTGTCGCTCGCTGTCGCGAGTGCCGGCGGCACCGCCGTCTCGACCGGCGCAATTGCACCAACCACGTCGTTGGATAGCGTGCTGACGATGTCGGTCGCCGTGGCGAGTGCCGGCATTACAGCCGCCTCGACCGGCGCAATTACGCCAACCACGTCGTTGGGTAGCGTGCCCGCAGTGTCGGCCAGAGTCGATAGCGTCGGCTGCGCCGCCGCCTCGAGCGGCGCAATTGCACCAACCACGTCGTTGGATAGCGTGCTCACGGTGTCGGCCAGAGTCGATAGCGTCGGCTGCGCCGCCGCCTCGAGCGGCGCGATCGCGCCAGCCACGTCGTTGGGCAGCATGCTGACGGTGTCGTTCGCCGTCGCGAGTGCCGGCGGCACTGCCGCCTCAACCGGCGCAATTGCGCCAACCACGTCGTTGGATAGTGTGCTGACGGTGTCGGTCGCCGTGGCGAATGCCGGCTTCACCGCCGCCTCGACAGGCGCAATCGTGCCGGTCACGCCATGGCTCAACATGCTGACGGTGTCAGTCGTCGTCGCGAGCGCCGGCACCGTCGTCTCGACCGGCGCGATCGCGCCAACCACGTCGTTGGGCAGCGTGCCCGCGGTGTCGGCCAGGGTCGTGAGCGTCGGCTGCGCCGTTGCCTCGAGCGGCGCGATCGCGCCGGCCTCGTCATCGGATAGCGTGCTGACGGAGTCGCTCGTCTTCGCGAGCGCCGGCGGCACCATCGCCGCGACCGACGCAATCGTGCCGGCCACGTCGTTGGGCACCGTGATGACGGTGTCGCTCGCCGTCGCTAGCGTCGGCGGCACCGCCGCCTCGACCGGCGCAATCCCTACCACCACGTCATTGCTCAGATCGCCGAGCATTCCAAGCGGGGGAAAGGAGCTGACGATCGACGGGCTAAACGAGTCGCAAAACACATTAGACCGAACGGATTCGAGCGGTGACTCACCGGGCAATTGAGTGCTTCCGAGGTCGGAATCCGCTGACAGCGAGTTGACGCAACTAACGTCGGCTGAGGGGTGAGCATGGTGCTTGCAAAAATCGACATCGTCGCCACTCCCACCCCCACCCCCAGAGCTCGCAGTAGCCACTGCTTCGCCACGAGCGGTGCTTGGTCTGGGCGCGTCTTCATGCGGCTCCGCCAGGACCCAGGTCGGATCGAGCTGAGCCACATGCGTGTCCGACGAGGCGGCCGGCCCTTTGGGCCTCTCATCCTCCGCGCCCGGTTTCGCGGGATCGCTCGCAGGCAGCTCGTCGTTTGTCCCTTGCGGCCCCGCACCTGCCTGAGCGGCTGTCGCGTCTTCTTGCTTGGCCAGCGCAGATTTGAACGGGGCGGCAAGAAACTCCTCGCAGGCAACTAGCTGGGCAATAAAGAACGACCGGGTCAAGAAACTGAAAGAGCCGGATCGCTTGTCGGCACGCTGCACTCCGGCTTCGAATATCTTCCGCTCTTGTTCGAACAATTCGCGCTTTTCTACCTGCATGACCGGCGCCTTTCTTATTCAAAAACCACCCTCGCCCGGCAGCATTCACCGCCAGACGAGTCTCTTCGGCATGTCAGGCGTCCGTGTCGTGCGACGTATCCGTCGCCGTGTCGAAATGCCCTACGTCGAAGTGATCCATTGGGCCCATCAAACCGATGGCGTATTCGAGCGCATCGTCGGAAGACATCGAAGCGAGCGCGCCGTGTATGTCACCCGAATGATCTGGACCGTGCGAGCTGAAATCACCCGCGAACTCACCATGGGAGAAGTCGAACTTGGCCAGCGCGTCACCCGGACTGCGATCGGTGTCGCCCCTGCTGCCATCGTCAGCCGGCTCGAGATCGCAATGGTCGTTGGGCTGGTATTCGCCGTCCTTGGCGTCCTTCCAGCCCCCATCGTGCTCTGGGTAGTTGCCGTCTTTCGGGTAGGCGCCCATGCCGCTAAGCTTGGAATAATTGTCTTTGCCGTCGCCGTTCGAATACTCGTCGTTACCGCTGTGATCGTCATTCCACTTTGACTGCTTGCCGTCGCCACAGTCGTCGGGCTTGGTTGACGTGCATTGCTCGGGTGGGACGCCGGTTCCCGCGAGCTTTATCAGCCCGAGAATGCTCGTAACACTGCTCAGGATAGACATGGCTTCGCTCCTCGCTTCAGCTTTGCGACGGTCACAGGCACGTGCGTCACGCGCGCTTGCCCTGCCCGGATCACCACGCCGTCACCCCTACTGTCGCCGAAGCACGCCTATGGATGCAGCGGCGAAAAAATAAATTCACGCCTCATTCGAGCTGCCGGCGCATGGCCACGAGCTCTCTCCGGATCCACGCCTTGACGGTTCCGACGGGAACCCGGAGGTATTCGGAAATCTCCTCGTGCGTGCGCCCGTCGACGATCGCCAGAAGTAGGCTCGCGCGGCGCTGTGGCTCGAGTTGATCGAGCATGGTTCGCAGCGTCATGCTGTCCGGGATACAGCACGCAGGGTTCGGAGCGGTCTGCTCCCGCGCACAGATGGCATTCAATGCATCGTCCTCGAGCGCGAGTTCGCGCCTGGCGTTCTGCCGCATCTTGAGCGCCGTGTTGCGGACGATCGTGTAGATCCAGCCCCGGGCGGATCCGCGTGCAGGATCGAAGTTCTTCGCATATCGGAGAATCTGCGCGAATGCGTCGTGGATGACGTCTTCGGAACGCGATCTGTCGTGCACGATACGGTGCGCCATCGCGCGCAACTGCTCCTTCTCCCGCGCGTAGATCTTGCCGACGGCGGACTGCGATCCGGAGGCGCACTCAAGCAGAGCTGTTTCGTAATTAAGAGCCGTCTCGCCAGTGAGATAGCTGTCATGGCGCGCTGCGCCGGAGCGAGACTTTGCCTTCGTTAAATCGAGGCACTGATGGGGCATGGTCGAAGTCACCCCTCATAAGGCAGAGCAGATGCGTGACTACTTTCACGCACAGGGCCATCTGCGGCATTTAATGCCACGCATTTAATTTTATTTAAATGATCGATTTTAAAAAAATACGAAATCGGCTGTCGGCGAACTCAAGTCAGCAAGCATCGACTTCGTTCCCGGAAGTTTTCAAAATTTTTTTCCCCAATCGCCAAAGGGCGACGTGGTCGTCAGTGTGCAGGCGGACCATAGCACGTCGTGCTCGCCGGCCAGGTGAGCCGTGCAATGTGAATTCCGTCGATTTCTGTTGTTCGGAGAGAGCGGAGGCGGCCCGGCATTCGTGTTGTCTTTTTCAGGCCCGGCGAAGCCGTCGCAGATCACATTTGCCGCTCCACGTCGGCCGCTTGCGGACCGAGGCCACGTTCTCGAGCGAAACGTCTTCGACCTTGTCATTTAGCTCGGCAGCTTTGTCGAAGAGAGCCCAACGGCCGCCGGGTGGCACAGTCTGCTAAGTCACATTTATAACTTCGGAGCAGGCATCAGATCCAACTTCCCCGATGTACCGTAATGCCTTCGAGGGTCGTTCGCAGCCCTTCAAAAGATCGATATCGCTACCCTCACATTCGACCCTCTATGCAAACCTGCCCGCAACGCGATCAGGCTGCGACGGCTCCAAGCCTTTGCGCTGCCCTCGGAGCGGCGACTTGCGCAGCCATTGCGATGAGTGCGGTGCCATCGATACAGGCTGAGCGGCTTCTTGGGGGGCGAACCCGCCCATGGCGTCGCAACGCATTTTCCTTCGGAAGGCCCGATGTCGTATTCCTGCCGCCGTCGAAGATGCCAGTTAGATCAGAACGTCCAACACACTCTGACGAAACCGCACTGATCCCAACTTCAAAGCGCCATGCTTACAACGTTGTCGGTTCACAATGAAAACGAGCACGTAGCACATGCCGTACAAAAATTTGCGCAACGGTGCATCCAGATTGGCGGCTTCCGACTAGAGGATAAGTGGTCGCCGTCAGTGCGGCGCCATCAACACCCAAGATAGTACACAACAAAGGAGAGTAACATGCATGAATTTACGTACCCTGTTGAACTGCGCGACGAAGAGCTCGACCTCGTAGCCGCCGGCGGCGGCCACGACAAGTGTGGCGGTGGCGACGAAACCACACAAGTCGGCTTGGTCAACGTCAACGACACAAACATCGGAGTCAACGTCCTCGGGATCCAGGTGCAAAAGACGTAAAGGCGAGATGCGCGGGCGAACCGCTTCTCCATAGCGGGGGAGCGGTTCTCCACCGCACCAGGCGATACCCGTCCGCAGCCGTGGCGCGGCGGAGAGACTACTACGCGCAGCCTCAAATCGACGAATGAGAGCGAAGCAACGTAGCAATAAGGTGCGTCCATGGCGACACGGCCAGCTCTATTTCGCCACGAAGCTGTCGACTTTTTGCGTCAGCGCCACAGCTGGGGTGAGGTCGTATTGCTGCAGCCGCTATCGAGCACGCTTCTTAGCTGGAGTCTTGCGGCGCTCGTCGTACTCATTTTGTGTTTTCTCTCCATCGCGCAATACGCGCGCAAGGAGACCGTCTCCGGGTATCTCACGCCGACCTCCGGCACGGCTAAGATTTTCGTATCACAACAGGGTTTCATCAAAGCGATACACGTGAAGGAGGGGCAGGAGGTTGCGGAGGGTGACCCGCTCCTGACCGTAGTCACTTCCCAAATCACAGCCAATGGCGAGGACGTCAATGCCACCGTACTTGCGGTGCTGACGCAGCAACGCAATGTGGTCGAGCGACAGATCGATGCGGAAGATCGCCGAACCGCCTCGGAACAGGATCGCCTCGGTTCCACGATCAAGGGGATTGAAGGAGAGATTGCCCAACTCGAGGATCAGCGGAACATCCAAAACGAGCGACTGAAGCTTTCCGAGAGCTTCGTATCAACGGGCGCTAAGCTAACCGCGAGCGGCGCATTGCCAACGATTGAGCTCAAGCGCCGCGAGCAGGCCGCACTTGAGCAAAAGCAGAGCGTGGTGTCGCTCGATCAGCAGATCACCGCGCGACGCACCCAGTTGACAGACGCTCGGCATACACTCGAGCAACTCCCAACCATCGCCGCAGAGAGGATCCGAGGACTGCGTAATGAACTCTCCTCGATCGAACAGCGCGTGGCCGAGGTGAACGGGCGGCAGGCTTACGTTATCAAGGCGCCCACGAGTGGGCGCGTGTCCACGCTGCAGGCGACTGTCGGCCAGATCGCTGATCCACGGCATATGCAGCTCGAAATCATTCCCCTTGATGCGCGCTTGCAGGCGGAGCTGTTCTTTCCGACGCGCGCGTTTGGTTTTGTGCGCCCCGGCCAGCAGGTTAGGATACTTTACGATGCATTTCCTTATCAGAAATTCGGCACCTACCGCGGCAGCGTGACAAAAGTCTCTCACACGATTCTGACCGGCAACGAAACGACCGGGCCGATCGCCCTCAAGGAACCGGCTTACCGTGTGACTGCGGCTCTCGAGCGGCCCGACATCGACGCCTATGGCCGTAAGATGCCGCTTCAGCCGGACATGCTGCTCAGGGCCGACGTTATCCTTGAGCAGCGCTCCCTGATGAGGTGGCTGCTTGATCCGGTGTTAAGCGCAAGGATGTAGCGCATGCAGGGACTATTGAATTTCAGCGGACGCAGATTCCTCCCGGTCATTCGGCAGACGGAGGCGACGGAATGCGGGCTCGCGTGCCTTGCCATGATAGCGTCTTATCATGGTCATCGAACTGACTTGAACAGCCTGCGGCGCCGGCATCCAGTGTCCCTAAAAGGCGTCACTCTCCGCGACCTCATGGAAATAGCAGCTCGCCTGGGGCTGGCGTGTCGGCCGCTGCGAATCGAGATCGGCCATCTCTGCCAATTGCGTCTGCCGGCTATTCTGCACTGGGACATGGCTCATTTCGTTGTTCTGAAAGCATATAGGAAAAAGGGGATCGTGGTGCACGATCCGGCAGCCGGCGAGAAATGGTTTCCCCTCACTGAAGCATCTAGACATCTCACCGGGGTCGCGCTCGAGCTCTCGCCTACTGAAGAGTTCTGCCGCACAGACGAGAGAGCGCGATTGCCGTTCTCGGTATTCTGGAGCGGAATGAACGGAAACACTTGTGCCCTCGCCCAATTATTGGTTCTGTCGGTGGTCATCGAAATTCTTCTCCTCGCCGCCCCTTTCTACATGCAGCTCACCGTTGACGAGGTCATCGCCAGAGGCGATGTCGATCTTCTGGTCGTCCTCGGGCTGGGTTTCGCTCTGCTTCTTCTGATACGGGTCGCATCGACCACGACCCGCTCGTTCATTATTCTTGTTCTGCAGAACACGTTGAGCTTTCAAATCGGCGCCCGGCTGTTTCATCATTTGGTGCGTTTGCCACTCTCATTCTTCGAAAAGCGGCACATCGGCGATATCCTGTCTCGCTTCAACTCGATCGAGCCCATCCGCAACGTGCTCGCGGAGGGACTGATCACGGGGTTGATCGACGGTCTCATGTCGGTGTTGATGCTGGCGTTGATGTTCAGCTACAGCGTCCAGCTCGGACTTGTCGTCCTGCTGGCGTTCGCGTTGTATGCCAGCCTGCGGCTCGCTCTTTTCAGCATGTTCCGGCAACGGAGCGAAGCGGCCATTCACAGTAAGGCAGACGAGAACTCCACTTTCATCGAAACCGTGCGAGCGGTGCAAAGCCTAAAGTTGCTCAACCGAGAAAACGAACGGGAGAGCCAATGGCTGAACCGCTATGCTGCGTATATAACTGCCAACGTGCGGCTAGGTCGGGCGAGGATCAGCTTCAAAGCGATTAACGACACGATATTCGGCTTGGAGAACGTAATCACAATCTACCTCGCCGCTCGCCTCGCACTGGACAACCTCATCACGGTTGGCATGATATTCGCGTTCGTCAGCTACAAGCTGCAGTTCGCTGAGCGGACAGCGCTGCTGATCGAGAAGCTGGTGGATGTCCGCATTCTCGGACTGCACCTGGAACGTCTCGCCGACATTGCGCTCACCCCGCTCGAGCGCGGGCACGACCGAGACCTGTCCTATATCCGCCAGATTCGCGGCGAGATCGAACTGCGCAACGTGTGCTTCCGGTATGCAGAAGGAGAGTCTCTGATTCTGAACAACGTCAATCTGTGCGTTGCTCCCGGACAATTCGTAACGATCATGGGACCATCGGGCTGTGGCAAGTCAACCCTTGTCAAGATTATGCTTGGGCTGCTGGAGCCAACGAGCGGAGAGGTTCTGATCGACGGCCTTCCGCTGGGCCAGATCGGACCGCGCGCTTATCGCGAGCAAATTGGCGCGGTGATGCAGGAGGATCAATTGCTGTCGGGATCGATTGCCGACAATATTTGCTTTTTTGACACAACATTCGATCTGCAAGCGATGATCGATTGCGCGCGGATTGCCGGCATCCACGACGACATCATGGCAATGCCGATGAGCTACAACAGCCTCATCGGCGACATGGGAAGCTCGTTATCCAGCGGGCAGAAACAGCGAGTATTGCTTGCGCGCGCGCTCTATCGCCGACCAAAGATCCTGTTTCTGGACGAGGGCACGGCACATCTCGACACCGAGAAGGAGAAGGAAATCAATGCGAATCTCCGGCACCTTAGTATGACGCGCGTGAGCGTAGCACACCGTCCCGAAATCACCCACGGAGCGGATATCATCATCCATCTTGCCGCGGCGGCCAGACCGTTTCGGGTCGGAATGACGAGCCTCAGACGAGAAGCGGGGCCTGCGCAAGACGTCGCTGTCACCGGGTTTGCCGCCGAAGGTGCGAAATCGGCCGAGACCGGCCACGATGACTGCCCCGGTGACGCCACGGGCGATTGCTCGAAGCGCGATAGTGACTGGAAAGACGCCAAGGACGACGACTGCCATTCACAGAAGGACTGCTGCCAGCCGCGGAAAGACTGCAACCCCAAGCCGCCCGACGACTGTGGCAAAGGCGACAACCCGGGTGAAGCGCTGGCCAGGATCGACTTCTCACGATGCTGATTCGGCTCGCGCAGTCCGGATCATTCGCGTGACATGCAAGGCGCACTCGCTTCGATGACGTCCGACGACGCGCTCGGATACGCCATCGGCTGGCCAAACGCCTGCTGAAGTCGCGCGAGGACGTGCTGGCCGCATAGGAACCAAGCCGATTCTTCGCTCTTTTATTGTTGCCTGGATTCCGATGTAAGGCCGGGCTCAACTTTCCCCCAGCCTTGAGCCTGGGTCGCTCCGAACCTCATGGAATTAGTGTCGATGCTCACGCTCCGGTTGGCTGCTGCCGCCATCAAGGCATTCGGAGAACGCCTCGACCAAACCAGTCGCTCCCGCCTGTTCACGCTGGCGGGGCGCCATCAATATGCGAAACACCGACGTTTTCGCAGATTGAGACGAACGCCCTCTTCGCCTCAGCGTCCTCAAAGCAAAATCGTGTGCCTAGGACTCCGCGCTCGATCCACCAGTCGATTTTGTTTGCCCGCGAAATGCGGGATGCCTCTCCGCGCAACTGATCCAATTGCCTTCCATGGGCCCGAACGATCACACAATTTGTCATTCTCTTATCCCCCCAAAAAAAGCGCTGTTCTAACGAGCCCTGAACGCAAGAGTCCTTCCGACTGCTCATCGCGCACGCGCGGTGAGCTATCCCTTCAAAACGCCAGAAAGTCACAGAGTCAGTCGCTCCGCAGCGATCGCACGTCAATCGCTCCTGGCCGAGCATGTAGCGCCCGCGGATCGCGGAAGCGGCATTTTTGCAAGATGGACAAATCAACAACAAATTGCGCATACGCCAGCGCATCACCAGACCGCCCAACACCTTCGACGCCCCCTTCGTGAATCAGGTATCTCGCTGAGGAGGAGCTTAGCGAAACTTTGCACGCCTGAATGTTCGAACACAGGAACCGCCCTGCGCTTGCTCAGGGCGTGGTGGTATCCTTTCCGAAAGCTGCTAGGCTACGCTCAACTGCGAGAGAGCGATGAGCGATGACGCGAAAGATGCAGGCTTTGCGGCGCTAATCAGCGGCATTTTTGCTCCGTCCGCGTCGCCCGCCACCGCGCCTCCGGCGCCGGCGATGCCGCCAACGCTCCAAGAGGAGCCCGTGACCGCGGCAGCGCCACCTGCGAAGCCAGTCGCTCCCTTGTCCGCCGGCGGCCCCGATGAAAAACTAGCGCGACTGCCCGCTGTGGCGATCGCCGACCTCGTCCTTGGTGAGCTTCGCAAAGTTGATGGCTTTTCGAAATCCGGAGTCTCGATCACCGTCTATGGAAGTCGACCTTGGAATGCCATGATCAGGTTCGCACCGTTCTCGACCACTTCCCAAGACGCTGCACGCCTGCGCCACGCTTTGCCGGATATCGTCTTCAGGCTTCGTCAGTACGTCGAGCTCGAAAAGTAGGTTCTGCCGATCACGTTCCACTCGGCGCTCCTACCCCCGCGCTCGGCGTGACTTCCGATAATTAGACTGGCTGTGCCCACCCTTCAGGGCCGGGTCTCGCCCAAGCCTGCCGCCAAGGCCATCTCGACCACTCTAGACGACCTTACTTTGGTGGTTACAATCTTGGCGCCGTGCGCCACAAGCTCGGCCGCGCGCAACCGAACAGATCCCTGCTAGCGGATTCATCTTCGTTGCGGCGAGTTCTTTTTCATTGCCGCGACCGTAGGCCGTTTTGAGGCCCCGGCTTCGGCCTTTCTGACCCGCTCTCGCAGCTCGATGAGCTGACGGTACTCGGCTTCCAGCGGGTCGCGATAGGAGAACTGCGCGGCTGGTGCACGATAGTTCGAACTTCCATACGACGAATATCGAATCATGGAAATCGATGCCTGTTTTCAGGCAACCCCCACTAACTGGTGGTTCGGGAAAATACCCGATCGACGCGACGATATTCCGTCTCGGCAACTTGGCAACTAATGTCACTCGTTAAGCTTGATGCTCGCGAGAAGCGTTAAACCTGGAACTGCCGACAGGAATGAATCTGCACGCGAGGGCCGGCTAGCTAAACGAACACACCAGATCGAAGAAGCTTTGAATGCTGACGGCGCTCGACCACGAACATAATACCGCAAATAATCATTGCGAGTTGCATCCACTTCTTTTGAGCTGTGGAGAATAGTGAAAAATAGAAGAATTGAGAGCGCAGAGCGCATTTAATCCGACGCAGTGAGTCGGAGTCCTTGAAGTGCCGGACATTTGGTTTCCACTTCTCGCGACCGCCGTCGTCGGCACACTCCTTTTCCTTGCGTTCCGACGATAGCCCGCCCGTGTGGCAATGAATCCTCAGCCGCCCCCGAAATCGCGGTTCCCTGCGCGATGCCTTTGACTATGCATAAACCGGAAGGTTCACTTCCAAGCCAGGAGGTGGACGTGAGTACCTGGTTGCTCATTTTTCTAATTGTTTTGAGCGTGGGCATTTTAATCGCACACGCTATCGACGCGATGCGCTCCTGAATCTCCGGACGTCACTTGTCGTTTAGTTGGATCTCGTGAAGAAGGACAAAATCGTGCACTGTCTAATCGTAAGCGCTGCTCCGCGCGAGATAGACCGGCTGAGAGCTGAGGCCTCCCGCATCGCTCGTCAAGGCGAGGCAGACTGGTGGGTCGAGAAGCAAGACAAAGGAACGCATTTTTGCTTTGGCAGTAACGAGGCTAAGGCCACCTTCGCGCAGCTATGCAAGTCGCAAAGCGTTCATTGTTCAGACGCCTAGCGGCCGAGTTTGCTCTCTGAGAGAGAAACCCGTGCGCCGCGGGCGAGAGAGCGAGACCGACATCCGAGCGCGGGCTTGCGCCTTGGCTCACGATCTGTGGCCGCGCGGCCTGACTTTCGACAGATGGCCGGACCTTGGGCATCCCGCGGGGGCTCCCTTCAAACCGCATCAGCTCGCTGCGGCCACGGCATTCCTCGGTGCGCCGCCTAGCCCCGCACACCCCAAGCTATGATATTCCTTCGGCCGGCTGAGTGCAGCTGCCCGCGTTGATTAGGTCATCTGCCGCGTCTAATCAAAAGCTGAGACAATGAGGAAATGATCCAGCTTCCGGCCACCTCGAAGTTGCGGCTTGAGCCATCGCGGCACCCTGCCCCGCCCCGACCAGGTCTCCGTCGGATTCTTCGGATTCCGATACTTTGGACGAACGGGCGGGTATTGGCGGCGCTTGCGCTCAAACCGAGTGACCTCGTGAGCCATTCCGATCCGTCGCAGCCGTTCCTCCAATCTGGCTTTTTCCGCCAACATTGTGTCGCCAAGTTTGGCGGTCACCTCGTCGTGAATTTTCAAAAGCTCGTCAAGCGATAGCAACTTCAGATGATCGATGTTCATAGCTCCATCCCCGGTTCTAAGAGCATTAATCAATCAAGCCCAAACAGCGGGCAAGGCACGGCTTACAAAACGGTCCCACAATCCACATTTAATTTCGGCAACCAGCGGTATAATGGCGAGAGAGCGGTAATACCGTGACGAGCGCGAAAAAACCGTGGGCGCATTTAATTCGCGCACTTGGTTGCGATCCTGAATTCTGCACTGTCGCCTTTTGGCAACCCGGGCACCGCGCTCGGGCGCTGACTCACACGTCCGTAATCCGTAAAAAGGCACAAAACCGGGAAAATTGTCAGCGTGATCGAAGAGATTAGAGCTGGCATTGAAGACCCAGTTATGACGTCCGTAGGGTGGGCGAGCTCAAAATGAAAAATGGAAATAGACCGTTTTCTAGCGCTCGGGTTGGAAAGGAGACCTGATCCGCGAAGCAGATGCATTTAATCGCGGTGATGTGCTCGGATGTGGGTTAATTCACAGAACTGTTTAAAGGATCGAGTAGGGTGCCCGGCAAGCGTTCTGGTCTTCGAGGTCGGGCGGATGACACGAGAGCTTTCGCCATTGGAAAAGCAAGCTGCGGACGCACTGAGGCGAGCGCGGCGACTTCCAGTCGGTCCCGATCGGAACGATCTTCGGCAACTTGCATGGGGCCTTCTTGGCTGCACCGCAACGGGATGGATGCGCTCACCCACCGGCGAAACACCGATATTGCGGCCGCCCCGGTCGACATCAACCATCTCGCTCCAGAGCAGGATGTCGACCTCGCGGATTGAGCCGGACAATCCTGCCTTCGATGCCCGCCTAATTCAGGTGCTGGATAGATCGCTTCAGATGCCATGCCCACACACTGTGATTGAGCTTGAGGCTCTAAGCAGTCGATGAAGCAGGCCTGTTTGTTGGATATGCGTTGCGGCCTGTCGGATTGGCTTCGATTTGTAGCCTCTGAGGTTTGCGGCGATCTTGGAATGGGTTCGCGCAGGCGGGGAATGTCGATCTTTGAAAATGCCGCGACCGTCCACGGTAAAGCGGACACAGACGCCTGTCCGCCTCCACCGCCGGACCGTCGCACCGATATTGATAAATCTGCTCGCCGCTGCGCTCGCAGACTACAAACCGTTCCTGATCCGACCGAGAACGCGTTTGGCCGAAACGGTTGTTCGTCGCTCGACTTGCGCTTTGGCGTCCAGCACTTTATCGCCAGCTCGCGCGGCGCGCGGGCGGTTCACCTCGTCCGAAAGACTGGTGCCCTTCCCAAACGTTCCGACCGGACGACCATTTGTTGCGTGACCAACACTGATGTTTGCTTTGGCCTGTGCTGCAGGGGCTGATGTGTTTCGGGTGGACGACGGGCCAATGATCAGCTGGTCCTCATTGCTCGTGCCCGTCCCAAGCGCGCCGATCGGCAGACCATTTTGAGCGTGACCAACCCCGGCATTTCTTGCGGCCTGGGCTGCCGCCCGCGACTTCACCGGCGTGGCGGGCTGAACGTTCGGATTTCTCGGTTGGCCGTTGGTGCCCAGATTTGCGCCCGTGGCGGTGTCTTTCGTCCCCATTCCTGGGGGCGCTGACGGACCAGCATTGCCTGCACGCGTCCCCATCCCAGCAGGCGCCGACGGGCCAGCGTTGGCGCTGCTCGCCCCCGTCCCCGTACCCGCACCCGCGGACCCCGCATTTGCGCCGCCTGCTTGCGCCAGGACCAACAGAGATGAGCTCGCGACGATCGCGGCGAGAACCAAAGGGATGGCATGGGACATCGGACAATCTCCTTGGCCGAGCCATTAACTATGACGAGGGAACGCGGTTCCTGTTAGCCATTGCTCTTTCGACCGCCACAATGCAGGGCGAAAGCCAAATGGCGGTATCGATTAGCCTTCTGTGGTAGCAGGATACACACCGTTAGACGTGGAAAAAGTCCTCAAACTATTCGCAATTGCGCTGGTCAAAACAATTTTCGTGTCCGCCGAACGTTGCTTCTCTCCGACCGCAGAACTGTGCAGTAGAGAATTGTGTTCTGAAGCCGCGCGAGGCTGTGCGCAGCTATTTGGGCGCTCCCGCCTATTAAGCTCTGAACAGTCGTCACTCCAGAGATCGCCGAAGCGTCGATGATGTCTGTTCCATGAACGAAATCTCTGATCGCGTCATGGCTTGCAACCATAGCGGCGGAGCTTGCCCTCTATGACATCCAGAAGCGTATTCGCCACCCGCCCACAAATAGATGGCGGCAACACCGGACGGTGTCGTCGAGCAAACCGGTGCTGTGTTCGAAGCCAAGTTCATGCTGCCCTTGGCATTCACGGAGGTGGCTGCGACCGACAAGCACTTGGCCAAGTTTCAGCACAACATGTGGGTCACAACTACCCGCAGCGCCGTTCTCAATCATCACCGGAGGCGGCAAATGGGTCGACATCAAGATTCATGCTGATCCGCTCTATCAGCACGTTCTTCTGACAGCCGAGAGAAGTTCTGGCGCTGCGTCCAGAGTGGCGAACCCCCTGTCCTAAACCGGGAAAATTGTCAGCGTGATCGAAGAGATTAGAGCTGGCGTTGAGAGACCCGGTTATGACGTCCGTAGGGTGGGCCAGCTCAAAATGAAAAATGGAAATAGACCGTTTTCTAGCGCTCGGGTTGCAAAGGAGACCTGATCCGCGAAGCAGATGCATTTAATCGCGGTGATGTGCTCGGATGTGGGTTAATTCACAGAACTGTTTAAAGGATCGAGTAGGGTGCCCGGCAAGCGTTCTGGTCTTCGAGGTCGGGCGGATGACACGAGAGCTTTCGCCATTGGAAAAGCAAGCTGCGGACGCACTGAGGCGAGCGCGGCGACTTCCAGTCGGTCCCAATCGGAACGATCTTCGGCAACTTGCACGGGGCCTTCTTTGGCTGCACCGCAACGGGATGGATGCGCTCACCCACCGGCGAAACACCGATATTGCGGCCGCTCCGGTCGACATCAACCATCTCGCTCCAGAGCAGGATGTCGACATCGCGGATTGAGCCGGACAATCCTGCCTTCGATATTCGCTAGATGTATCGCCAGAGGGCGAGCCACAGCTCGACAGGCAATTCTTTGAGCAGCTTGATCCGATGGCGGTCTCCAAAAATCGCAGTCCGCTGGCCCCAGGCCTATCAAGCTTTCTGGCGCTGAACGCAGATCAAGACCTGGCAATCAGACGTGTTAACCGTCCTTCACGTGGCGGCAGTCCGCCCCCCAATTTGCAGGCACAGTTGCAGGCTGATTCTCGATCCTTCTGCCTAAAAGAAGACCTGATTGCGAGCGCAGTAGCTCCTTTGCCTGATCATCGATTGCGGAGAGTCGCTCCAGCTGCCAGCCCTATGTGTTGCGGGCTCGTGGCGTTCCCGCTATTGAGGAAGCATGACAAGATTTTATCTCATTGCGGGATGGCTAGCGCTGGGGGCCATAGCGTTCGTGACGCTTGGTCCCGTCCATGACAGACCCCAAGTTGCGCCGCCTCATCTGGAACATTTCGCAGCGTTTCTGGTGTTGGGCTTGGTATTCTCACTGGCCTATCCAAACCGGTCGATCCATGCAATCACAATCGCGGTTGGCGGCGCCATCCTCCTTGAGGGTCTGCAACTCCTGACGCCCGACCGACACGGTCGCCTGGTAGATGCAATGACCAAGGTTGCCGGGGCTGCTTCTGGCATTATGCTGGCTCGCGTTGCGCTCAACTCTTGGCAAGCTAGATTGAGAAGCGTGCCTGCGGTGAGCAACATTTTGAGGCAAAGCGAGCAGGATCAGCGTTAGTCGCGCTCGTTGCCCACATTTCATTATCCTCTTTGAGATCGTCTTGACGACAGCGGCGCCCATCTTCCTAAAGTTGCTGCCCCTACGGCATGTACGCCTGCAACGGCATTCTGTTCAATCACGAGTCTCCGGTGCGCGGCGAGACCTTTGTCACCCGCAAAATTACTCGCGCCATGGCGCGGATCCATTTGGGACTGCAGGAACGCCTATACTTGGGCAATCTGGATGCACTGCGCGATTGGGGCCACGCCCGCGACTATGTCGAGATGCAATGGCTGATGCTGCAGCAGGAGACGCCGGACGATTTCGTCATCGCCACTCGGTGAGAGAATTCGTCGATGTGGCGGCCAGCGAAGTTGGAATGCGTATCCGCTGGGAAGGCACGGGAGTGGACGAAAAGGGATACGATGCAAAGACTGGAAAGTGCATTGTCTCTGTGGATCCCCGGTATTTCCGACCGACCGAAGTCGCCACCCTTCTAGGTGACCCTACCAAGGCGAAAGAGAAGCTCGGCTGGGAACCCAAAACTTCATTCGAGAGCCTGGTTCGCGAGATGATGAAGGAAGATGTTGAATCGGCGAAGCGGGACGAGTTGATCAAGCAGCACGGCTTCCGCTACTTCGCGCGACACGAATAGCCTGTCGGCAGGTCGTCATCGCGATTAATAAGGAGGTAAGCGCTCTCGCGGCGCTTTGCTCTTGCCAAGCGAAGTCACCGCGGTGTCATCCCTCTTCAGGGCAAGCGAACCGCATTTTCCACCGGCAGTGGGGAACGAGGCGTTAGACTAGAGACCGGACCGACGTCTCGCTGCTCTCGCCAAGATCCCAAGGTTTCCGAGCAGATGCCTTGCCGCTATCGCCGCACTCTTGCCTTCGGTGACTTCCTGGAGCTTGTACTCAAAGTAGTCGGGCAAGACGCGATCCAGATCGAAGGGGCTGGTTAGAGGGGAAAAACCTTCGGGACAACAATCGCCGCGACAAAAGACGAGAAGGTTCTGTCGATACCAGGGCCGAATTCGGCTGTCGTCATATATCTGCGGTCGGACGCAATCGAAGGCGCTGTAACCATGGCCGCTGAACCGTTCTGCCCAGTAGGATGGCCACTGCTCGTTCAGGTGGTTTCTACCGCCTTGACCCTTGACGGCAGCAGAGAACAGTACGATTGGCGCAGCGTCTACGAGCGCGGAGACGAAATCATTTGCGCTACTCTCGGGCAAATGCTCGGCGACCTCTAACGAACACGCCAAATCGAATTTGCGGCCGATATCGGTGATGGATCGAAGATCCATGGATTTGAACCATTCCGACGGAATTCTGAGCTGATCGCGAGGCACGTAGTCGCCGTCAATTCCGAGATAATCGCTCACACCGTTCCTAGCGAATTCGTGCAGCCAGGCGCCGACACCGCAGCCGACGTCAACGACCGAATTCACTTTGAAAAGTCGAAGCACCAGCGGGACGATCACCGACGCAGATTCGAAAGACCCGACTGACTGCTCCTTGAAGAACTGCGCACCGTAATGCTCAGCGAAAGAATTCTCCATATCGACACCTCCAGACAACCAGCTATCGACACCTCCGGACAACCAAGGCTGCGCCATGCCGGCGCATAACGTCAAGCCCGTCACTCATTGGAGTTGGCAGCAAAGATTTGACCTGTGCGGTCAAGTTCCGCGCTGCCACATTTATGACACGCGACCTCGGGCTCGCGGATCGCACTCTCAACTTCGGGCGCTCCAATAACGCGCGCTCTATCGCGGCAATACGTTCTCGTGCTTTCGGCAAAGGCCTTTTTCAATAGACCTCTCACCGACTTTGAAGCGCCTGGGCCGTATTGCGTACTTCATTGAATGCGTCGCCGCGTTGCCGTCATTATGTCCGACGATCGGGAACATTGGCGCGTCTATGCATCGAGCGGGTTGACCTGCCTTCATGCGGAGGTCTAATTGCCGGATGGGCTGTTCAGGCGACAGAACAGGCGAACTCATTATGCTTACAGCGCCGCTACGCTTTGCCGGCCGATTGCGCCGCTACATTTCTCGGCGCCTTTACGGCGATCCCGACTACTATCTGGAACTATGTTCCGGCGTGATTCATGTCGGGGCAAATGCTGGTCAAGAACGAGACCTCTATGCCCGACACAAACTCAAAGTGGCGTGGATAGAACCTGTACCGGAGCAATTTGAAAAGCTTCGACAAAACATCCGTTCGCTGCCTGACCAGCGGGCAATCAATGCGCTGATCGCGGATACTGATGGCAAGCCCTATACTTTCCATGTCTCAAATAATGATGGCCTGTCATCGTCCATTCTGGAGTTGCACGGTCACAAGGACCTTTGGCCGGATGTGCACTACGTCCGCGACATAGCGATTCATTCTTCGACGTTGAAAACGGCTCTTGAAACATGGGAGGTCGACCCCGGTCAATACAATGCCCTTGTGTTGGACACTCAGGGCTCGGAGTTGCTGGTTCTGCGGGGCGCGGAAGAAATCTTGGGGCAATTCAGATTTATCAAGACCGAAGCGGCGGACTTCGAGTCATATCGGAATTGTGCGACCGTTGACCAATTATGCTCGTATCTGAAACCTTTTGGCTTTCAAGTGAGACGCGAGGACCGGTTTGCGAAGCGTGCGTCTGGTGGCGCCTATTTCGACATCTTGTTCGAACGCGTCTAAGGCTGAAGTCACCCAATGACGCGAACCTGTCGGCTTTGGTCCGAAGGCGGATCTGGTCTGCTGATTACTCTCGGCTCCTGGTGGGCCGCGCCCGTTCTCCCTCGCGTACCCGGCGACAGTTGCCTTTGCCTCGGCGCCGCCCTACGAACAACCGAAAACGGCCAAACTCCCCGAACGAAATGCGCAGTACTGAATGTTCCCGCGTTTTGATGCAACGTGTGCAGCAATAGATATGCAACCCGTATCGCGAGCGGCGACCCATTTCAGAGCTGATGTCGAGGGGCTAAGGGCGATCGCAGTTCTATCCGTCGTCGCCTTTCACTACGGAGTTCCAGGCTTAACCGGCGGATTTGTCGGCGTAGACGTTTTCTTCGCCATATCCGGTTTCCTGATCACGCAACTTCTGCTTCGGGAGATAGCCGCAACCGGACAGCTCGATTTTCTTGGCTTCTATGGTCGCAGGGCTAAGAGACTCTTGCCCGCCGCCCTCGCCGTCACGCTGGCGACCTTGATCATCGGATACTTCGTGCTGGCGCCCTTTGAACAGAAGGAGATGGCCAAGTCGGGCGCAGCTTCTGCGCTGTATGCGGCCAATGTTTGGCTCCTCCACCAGTCCATGAACTATTTCGCCCCCGAAAGTTCGCTCAATCCCTTCCTTCACACGTGGTCACTTTCAGTCGAGGAACAATTTTACTTAGTCTGGCCCGCGTTTCTCCTCATTGTCGGTCGCTTCAGCCAAAAGGTCCTCCTGCTAGCTTTACTGATCGTAGTGTTCGGATCGTTCGCTGGCTGCATCCACCTGACTTACGGCAAGCAAGCTTGGGCGTTCTATCTCGCGCCCCCTCGAGCGTGGGAGTTTGGAGCAGGAGCTTTGATCGCAACAAGACCCTTCGAGCAGTGGGCAAAGCAGCCTGGCGCGAGTTCAATCGTTGGATGGTTGTCATTTGCGATTCTCATCCTGTCATTCTTTGCTATCGACGGCTTCATGGCGTTCCCGGGAGTAGTTGCCGTTGTTCCAGTGATAGCTACGGCACTGCTGCTGCTCACGGGGGACAATCCTGCTGGACCGTCAGCTTTGCTCAGGACGCAGCCGTTTCAGTTCTTCGGTGCCCGGTCCTACGCCATTTACCTCTGGCATTGGCCGATTGCAGTTCTCGGTACGGTGCTTGTCGGCAGCACGGCACTCGCTAATTGCCTTTTCTTTGTCATGACAGTCGTTCTCTCCTCGCTCAGCCTCGCCTGGCTCGAATACCCGATCAGAGCTAGTCACTGGCTGGCACAACGATCTGTCCGATCAATTGTCATGGGTGGCGCACTTACGCTAACCGCCACAGTTGCCGGCGTCCTCTCGTTCGCGATTGCGCAGCACGTCACGAATGCCGCGCAGGCGAAGATAGTCGCCTCGACTTCGAAATATTCACTTTCGAGCGAGAGTGGTTGCCTGGCCGGGTTCACGACAAAAAGTCCCATCCGCTGCGTGTTCGGCCCATCGAGCTATACAAAGACAATTGTGCTGTTGGGAGATTCTCACGCCGATCAATGGACGACCGCGCTTGCGACTATTGCTGAACAGAGAGGATGGCGGCTTATCACTTACCTAAAGGCCTCCTGTCCTGTCGCCGACATCCCGGTTTCCAAAGTCTACAGTTTGCGACTTCGGCGGCTTTCGCCCCAGTGCGCAAGCTGGCGCGAGCAGGCAATCGCTATGATAAAAACTCAAGATGGCCCTGACGCAATATTGTTGGCGCAGTTTTCGAGCGGAAACGTCAAGGGACCATTTACCAATCTTGGCCCTCACGCGGTGAGCATTGAGACGTGGGAGCGTGGATTATCTGGAGCCCTCAAGAAGCTCGAGCCGGCCAAGGCCAAGCTCATTGTGATCCGCGACAATCCCACTCCTTACCACCCGGTCGGAAATTGTCTCGCTCGGGCGGAATGGCGCGGTCTACCATTCAGCACGTGCAGCCGTACTCTTTCGCTCACTACAAGCAACGAAGTGTTCGAAGCAGAGCAACGTGCCGTCTCGTCCATCAACAACGCACGCATGATCGACCTAACATCGTCGATTTGCACAGACTTGATATGTCCAGCTATTCGTGACGGCGTCGTTGTCTATAGAGACGCAAACCATCTCACAGTCGATTTCACGCTAGTCCTTATGGATCGTCTCGCTGCAGAACTAAAAGCTGCCCTCTGAGGAAGATCGTATCGGTCAAGCACCGCAGCGAGCGAGACTCGGGTGTGAGCGCTCATCGCGGTGCTTACTTCCGGCTAATCTCGGTTGACAAAGCTAGCCGCGGCGCAGCTGGTCGAGACCAGGCACCTCAGGGCGCACGAACCGCATCCTCCACCGGCAGTGCAACGTTGTCGTTAGCGCCTGCCGAGCCGCTTTCCTCGTTCTCAGTTGAGTTGGACTCGCCAGCCATGACTTCCGCCCACCGCCGAACGATGGTCCGCCGATCCCATCGATCCAGCGCGCGCTTTCGTCCTTCATCGCCGTAATGCTGGCGAAGCGCGGGCGCCTCACTGAGCTGGCATATTGCAACTTTCAGAGCGGACGAATCTCCGGGCGGGATTACGATGCCTGCGCCGGTCACTTCCGCCGCCAGCCCCGCGCCCTCTTCGGCCATCGCAATGACCGGCCGAGCGGACGCGAAGATCGCGCCAAGTTTCGAGGGCAACACCAGATCGGCGGCCTCCGCCTTCTGCGGAAAGCACGCGGCGCAGCTGCAGCACAACATGTGGGTGGTCGCGGCGCGGTCGGCGGTGCTCTCGATCATCACCGGCGGCGGCAAATGGGTCGAAATCCAGATCCATGCCGACCCGCTCTACCAGCATCTGCTGCTGACCGCGGAAAAGAAGTTTTGGCGTTGCGTGCAGAGCGGGGAGCCACCGCAGCTGTTCCGCATCGAGCCGCCGCGGCCGCGTCTTGAGGCGGTGCGCATGGTGGACATGAGCGCCTCAAACTCGTGGGCGGAGTTCGCCGGGATCTATCGCCGGACGCGCGCGGCGGCGCTGGAGCATGAGCGGGCCAAGGGCGAACTGAAGGTGCTGGTGCCCGAAGATGCCAAAGAGGCAACCGGCCATGGGCTGCGGGCGAAACGCTCAAAGTCTGGTGCGGTCAGTTTCGAGCTGACGGCACTCGAGTAGCCTCGCGCGCGCGATGGCCTAGCCGGCGACCGCGCCTGTTTCCCAAGCGTCCGGGGTCCAGTCATGGCGTCGTTCTTCGACTTTGCCCCACTCGATCCCGCCTGCAATCCGCCGGAGCGCTACCAGGCAGCCTTTGAGCTGCTGGCAGAACTCTGGGGTCGCGTGCGCAGCTTCCGATCGCTTTGCCATGACGATCCATTTCTCGCCGAGCTGATTGCCCACCTGGAAGCCGAAATCGTTGCCGCCGGCGTCGTGCTGGGGGTGCAGCTTGAACGTGTCTGCCGGCGGTAGTTTTGCCTTTTGGCCACCTCACGGAGCCAGCGATGATGCAGCCCTTCAGTCAATCCATCAGCCAAATCGCCGGCGCGTTAGCCCGCGCGCAGGCTGAACTGGAAAATCCCGAGAAGTCACTCACGGCCACCATCGTCTCTCCCTTCCCCCGGGAGGAAAGCTACAGCTTCCGCTACGCGTCATTGGCGAGCGGGCTCGAGATCGTGCGCAAGTGCCTGAGCAAGCATGAGATCGCCATCATTCAGGCCACCGCCGTCGAGCCGGCGACAGCACTGATCAAGCTCACAACCACCCTGCTGCACAGCTCCGGGGAATGGATCGCCTCGGACTGGCCGATATGTCCCGTCGCCGACATGGCGGCCCCGCAGCGGATGGGCGCAGCGTTGACATATGCTCGCCGCTACGCGCTGTTCACACTGGTCGGCATTGCTGGCGAAGACGATCTCGATGCGCCAGATCTGATCACCGCGCCACCGCCCGCCGCGCCGCCAACGAACTCGAAAGCTAAATCCGCCAAGAGCATCCTCAACCGCGCACCGATGCTCGGCCACAGGCCCTCGGCAGATCTGCGCCAGCGTCTGCTGGAGCAACTGGACGGCTTGCGAGACAACGCGGACCTGTTGGGGTGGGCCAAGACCAGCCTGCCCCTCAAGAACACGTTGTTGGAGGTGGACGCCCGGCTGGTCGAAGCTGCCTACCAGACACGCGTCGAGAAAGCCTCGCCGCCATCCGCATCAGACGTTGAGCGCAACCTCGAACAGGCGGGGCTTGCCTTTCCCAAGGAGCCCCGCAAGCGCAGCAAGGTCCACCGGCTGTTTGTGCGCGGACAGCCCTGCCTGGTCTGCCAGCAGACTCCGTCCGATCCGCATCACCTGAAGTTCGCGCAACCTCGATCCCTGGGCCGCAAGGTCAGCGACGAGTTCATCGTGCCGCTGTGCCGCACCCATCACCAGGACCTGCACCGGCACGGCAACGAGCGGGCGTGGTGGTCCGATATGCAGATCGCGCCATTGCCGGTCGCGCAGGACTTGTGGGCGGCAAGCCCCGTCCACGGAATTGCCAGCGCGGCAACGATCGTCGACAGCAGCATGTCCGCACACGTCGTCGCAGAGGCGCGACGGCGATGAATGGCCCCTTCCAGACCGCACAGCAGCCCACGGTCAACGCCATGCCGGTTGAGCTGGAAGTGCTGGTGCCGCCTCCGGTGAGAGCCGCGAGCACCACCAGGCGCTGCGGCAAGCGATCTTTGCCGATCTCGCGCCGCGATCCACGATCGAAAGGCTGCTCGCGATCGATATCGCCGAGCTATCCTGGGAGATCCAGCGCTACCGATGTTTGCGCCACCAGCTGCTGGAGACCCAGCGTCAGCAGGCGATCGCAGCGGCCCTGCGCCGCATCGATCTGGTCGGCATCGCGCCCGAGTTCGAGGATGAGGCCGAGTACTATACGCTGCAAAATGCCTTGAGCTGGCGGCGCGATCCCACCGCCGCCAGCGCCTGTCAGCTCAAACGGTGCGTTTGCCACCGGCCGCGTCCCGTTTGGCGTCCGCCAGATCGCTCGCCATCATCTCCGCGACGAGCTCGGCAAAGCTCCGCTTCGGTTTCCAGCCGAGCACCGCGCGCGCCTTGCTGGCGTCGCCGACGAGGAGATCGACCTCGGTCGGGCGGAAATAGGTCGGATCGACCTTCACCACCGTCTTGCCGCTGTTCTCATCGATTCCGGTCTCCTCGACGCCCGCCCCGCGCCATGCGATGCGGCGGCCGACCTCTGCAAAGGACAGCTCGACCATCTCGCGCACCGAGCGCATCTCGCCGGTGGCGAGCACGAAGTCGTCCGGCTTGTCGGCCTGTAGGATCTTGTGCATGCCTTCGACGTAGTCCTTGGCATGGTCCCAGTCACGCTTGGCTTCGAGATTGCCGAGATAGAGCGTCTGTTCCAGCCCAACCTCGATGCGAGCCACACCACGCGTGATCTTGCGGGTGACGAAGGTCTCGCCGCGGATCGGGCTCTCGTGATTGAACAGGATGCCGTTGCTAGCGAACATGCCATAGGCCTCGCGGTAGTTCACCGTGATCCAGTAGCCGTAGAGCTTGGCGACGCCATAGGGCGAGCGCGGATAGAACGGCGTCGTCTCCTTCTGCGGGATCTCCTGCACCAGGCCATAGAGCTCGGAGGTCGAGGCCTGGTAGAACCGCGTCTCCTTCTCCATGCCGAGGATGCGGATCGCCTCCAAGAGCTGCAGCACGCCGATGGCGTCGGCATTGGCGGTGTATTCCGGGCTCTCGAAGCTGACGGCCACGTGGCTCTGGGACGCGAGATTGTAGATCTCGGTCGGCCGGATCTGCTGCACCAGGCGGATCAAATTGGTCGAATCCGTCATGTCGCCGTAATGCATCAGGAACGGCACGTTGCCGACATGCGGGTCCTGGTAGAGATGATCGACACGCGCGGTGTTGAACGAGGACGAGCGCCGCTTGATGCCGTGCACGACATAGCCGAGCGACAGCAGATATTCGGCGAGATAGGCGCCGTCCTGTCCGGTGACGCCGGTGATCAGAGCGATCCGATTTCTCATCCCAAGCCTTGCTCCTATCAAACACGTCCGGCAAATAACCCTGAGCGTTGTTTCCTTTATGAAAATTACCTAGAACTCTGTTCTTCTTGGCCATATCGGCCGCCCAGGTCAGCCCTCTACAGCGGGCGTGGTTGCCTGAGATCTAGCCGTCCGAACGATCCAAAGCGCGAGACCGCTACCCGCAGCTCGAGCCTGAAATACCGGATCATCCACGATGTTCGCAGAGTGCTTCTCCCCGGACTGTTCTGCTCCAGCGTCACGCATTTCGGGCGCCTGACCTCACCAAGCTGGCGACGCAAGCACCGAGCCATTTATTACGGTTCCGCCAAAGGCTGCTCGGCGCTTTCAAAACAGATGGGATTTGGATGATGCCTATTCTACCGGATGGCCGATAACCAGCGATTATGTGCAATAGTTCGCCCGTCTGGCAGAATGCGTCGCCACCAAGCATTCTTGATGGTCGACGTCTTGTAGTTGCGCTTCAGCAGCCACGCGATGCAATCGGCTTCCAGCTGCTCCGAGTGGGTCTCGATCAAAATGGCAACATTGATCTCGTCGAGACAGTCTCCTGCACTGTCGAGAACCTCCATCTCGGCACCATCCACATCGATCTTGATGAAGCCTCGCCCCCGCAGAGGACGAACCAGATCAGCCAAAGGGGTCATTCCTTCACCGCTGCCGATTCGGCCATTAATGATTTGGCAGGAATCCTCCGAAAATCCATTAAGCTTCAGGTGGCGTCGGAGCGCATCCACCTCCGCCGGATCCGGCTCAGCTGCGATCGCTCTGATCGAAGCGGGCTGGCGCAGGAAGTACAGCGTCATTTCTCCACTACCTGCTCCGATATCGATTAACCATTGGATGTCGGTCCCGGCAGTTTGCACGAAGGCGTAAGTCTCCCTCTCCCAAAGTCCTAGCATCATCTGGCTCTGCGAACGAAGGTTGAGATCGAGTACAATATCCTTGTACAGACCCAATCTGACGCGTCGCGGGCACCGGCCCGGGGGGACCATCGAGTTCTTAACAAGCGAAAGGAGACGGGTCGGAGCCAAATTAACCATCGAATTGCGATTTCTCGATCACCAATGCGATCTGTTCGAGACATGCCAACGAGCGACAATGTGGCTAGCCTATCAAACTGCAGCTTAGGTTTCTCTGAATTTTGCCGATTTTGGATTAATGTCCTAAAAGTTTTGAGGACCAACCGCAGTGACAACCGCCGTTCTTAACTTCTCCGCGGTCCGGCGACGGATTCGCAGCGCCTTTGCTGCCTATTTGTTCGCGCGAACCGTTCGGGTCGCCGAACAGCTCATTCTCGTCCCTTTGCTTCTGTCTAGCTGGGGGGCCCAATCGTACGGCGAATGGCTCGCACTCGCGGCCCTGGCCGGCTTTGCCGCACTGGCAAATCTCGGAGTTGGACAAGCAGCCGCCGCCGAAGTCATACTGCAATCGACGCGGAACGAGTTTAGCAAGGCATCGCGCGTCGTCGTCACATCGCTCGTCACCATTGTGGCGAGCATTGCAGCAGGCCTAGTCGTTCTAGGAGTGATCCTTGCCCTTGCCGACCTGCGAGCGCTCGCAGGGATAGGGCTCGATAATATGCCTACCCCAGTGCTTCTGGTCATCATACTTGCAGGGGCTACACTCATCACATTCCTGAGCGAGCCCCTCGCCGGTAGCCTTTCGGCGGCGCAGGGCGCCGCTTTGCCGAATGCAATTGCAGCAGTCTCCAAAGCGATCGAGCTCGTCTGCATCGGCTTCGCGCTTCGTGTTGGAGCAGGTCCTCTCGCCGTCGCCGGAATCATGCTCGCAGGAGCCACGCTTAACGTCACGCTTCACTTGGTCTGGGCGCTTCGCCGGGTGGCATGGCTTTCACTCTCGCTTGCGAACTTCGACCTTGAATTCCTCACCGGTATCTGGCGATCGGCTGCGGGTTTTTTCCTGATCTTCGTCTGTGTCAACATTCTGGGCGTCTACATGCCGCGCCTGTTGGTATCGCACAGCCTTGGCCCGGTCGCGCTGGCAACGTTCAGCGTTCTAGCCACGTATACGAAGACGGCCAGGAATCTTGCCACCATGACCTCGCAAGCCACCCAGGTCGAAATCGGTCGATTGTGGGCAAACGGCGAAGCGAAGAGTGCTCGTCAGCTGGTTCGGGGAATGCTCCGCAATGCGATTTTGCTCGCTGCGGTATTGCTGGTTGCAGAGTTGGTTCTGGCCCCCTGGATTATTCCGCGGTGGACCGGAGGACATATTCCGCTGGATTGGGAGCTCATGATCGCACTTGCGCTTGTCGCACTACTGGGGTGCTATTTCGACGGGACACTGCTTGCAGCAAGCGCTCTCAATCAGGTCGGGCTGATCTCGTTCGGCTACGCGACGGGACTTCTCCTTGGCATCGTAGGCGCCGCGATCCTGCTGCCATGGACCGGTCGCCTGGTGACAATTGGGATCTGTTTGCTTCTGCCCGAAATCGGCGGCGCGCTCTCTGGTCATCGGATACTTGGCCGGATGGCGCGGCAGCTTGGATCGAAATGAGACCGATGGGGACCGGGGTTTACGGGCGCCCGTCCGGAAGCCGCGAGCCAATCACGGCGGCGGGGTGACCACCCACGATTGTTCCGGCTGAAACGTCCCCCATCACGACAGCGCGGGCCTGCACGACGGCGCCACGACCAATCCTGACCCCTGGAGCGATGAAGCATTGTGCTGCCACCCAGGCCTCGGGTTCAATGACGATGGGACGGACGAAGATGGGAAAGTCAGGACTCCGGTGATCGTGCGAACCGGTACACACATAGGTCCCTTGCGACACGACGACGTCTTGGCCGATCTCGATTTCGCCAAGACTATAGAGATGCACGTCGTCCCCGATCCAGGAATTCGCTCCAATTGACACTTTCCAAGGATAAACTATGCGCACCGATGGCCGGATCAGTACACCTGGACCGATCTTGGCGCCGAAAAGCCGCAGAATAAGTCTTCGCCAAGCAAAGAAGACCTGCGGCGTCGGCCGGACCAGAAGCGCCTCGACGACCCACCACAATTGGACAAACAGAGCCGAGCGACCGCGGAGCCCTTTGGGATTCGCATACCTGGAAAGATCTTGAACGCGAACGCTGTCTGCATCTGGCATCGTGGCAATGCTCTTGGCTGGTAACCACCCATCGAAATCGTCCGGAATGTTCCAGAATGGGTATTTCGTTAATAGAACATACCATCTAAAGATGAGCTTTACGCCGACCCTTTGGTTGCTCGGCGGTTGGGGCCATTATCGATATATTAACTGCGTGGTCCCGACCGCACAGCCTAAAGCTGAGGGGTGTCTCTGCAGGTGGCGCTGCCCAACCTGACTTTCTTTATGAAAATTCTGACTTTATGAAAATTCTGACCTACGGCCTCAATTACGCTCCCGAGCTGACCGGAATCGGGAAATATTCCAGCGAGCTGTGCGAGTGGTTGGCAGGACGCGGCCACACGGTCGAGGTCGTGACGGCTCATCCCTATTACCCCACTTGGGTGCTTGCCGAGGGATACGATAACCGGTCCTACCAGCATGAAATAAGGAACCAGGTTAAGGTCCGCCGTTGCCCGCTCTTCTTGCCCCGGATTGTACCCACCGGCAAGCGCGGTCGGATCATGAGCCATGCCTCGTTCGCAATTTCCAGCATCCCCAAGCTAATGGCCTCGGTACGCCAACTGCGGCCGGACATCCTGCTGGCCGTAACACCCTCGTTCCTAATCGCGCCTGCAGCTCTGGCAGTTTCGCGAATGTTTGGGACTCCAAGCTGGCTCCACATTCAGGACTTCGAGCTAGATGCCGCCTTTGAACTTGGCATGCTCGAGGGCAACCATCTTCGCCGTGCGGCGATGTCCGTCGAATCTGCCATCTTGCGCCAATTTGATCGGGTGTCGACAATCTCGCCCCGCATGATGGATCGGCTGCACGCGAAGGGCGCTCCGCCCAAAAGCACTGTAAAATTCAGAAACTGGGTCGACACGGATGCAATCAGCCCAGCCGATCGAAGGACCCGATTCCGGGAGCAACTCGGCTTGTCGGATCGCCACATCGTTGCTCTCTATGCAGGAAGCATTGCAGCCAAACAGGGCATCGAGAGTCTTGCAGAGGCCGCAGCGGAGTTGCAAGCCAAGGTGCCTGAGGTCGTGTTCGTCTTTTGCGGTGGCGGAGCGTCGTTGAAACATCTTGTCAAGATCACGGCTCCCCTATGCAATGTGAGATTCCTTGACTTGCAACCAGACGAGCGAATGCGGGAATTGCTTGCGACCGCGGATATCCACTTGATTCCACAACGCGCCGAGGTCTCCGATCTCATGCTGCCCTCCAAGCTTGCTCCAATTCTGGCCTCCGGAAGACCAGCGGTCGCGATGGCGTACCCAGGCACTCAGCTTGCGACCGAAATTGAAGGCGCCGGGATTGCGGTGCCTCCGTCTGACCGGCACGCACTATCCGAAGCGATATCGAAGCTTGCTAGAGATCCCGGCTTGCGAATGCGTATGGGTGAGCAAGCACGCGCGTTGGCATGCGCGCGGTGGCGCAAAGAAACCATTCTGAACGAGTTCGAAGCAAGACTTATCGAAGTCGCTGGCCGCGGGCGCAAGGATGACTGACGCCGCCGGACCGACGGTCAATATTGCGGTCTGCGGTGATTTCAAGCAGCTTCAGCTTATCCCCGAATTGAACAAAGCAGCGCATTTGGGCCGCGTCTACTATGCCTCGCGGCGATCGAACAATGCGGCACGACTTCAAATCGATCGATCCCAGGCGCGGAATATCTTCTTAAAGGAGTATCTTCTTCAGTTTCATGCGCGATACCTGAACCACGCTTTTGCGGATACGATCTATCCTCTCTACGACTCGATATGGCTTGCGGCCGCGCATGCCGCTTGGCAACCCTGTGAGGTGCTGCATGCCGTGATCCAAGGGAAGGCATTCAGCCTCTTGCAAAGGGCCAAGCGGCAGGGCGCCGCCATCCTTGGGCATCCCATCGTATGCCATCCTGCGTTCTTTGAACGCGAAATGCGGATCGAACTTGAACGATTATCGATCGCGCCTGGCCCTTATCTCGCCGATAGCGTCAATAGTGTCGCCGAGATCGAGCTTTGCGATAGGATCTTCTGCCTCTCGGGGCTAGTTCGCGACAGTTTCGTTGCCGCAGGCTTTTCGGCGGACGCCATCGACGTAATCCAGTTGCCTACAGATCTTGATACTTTCGTTCCTGCGCGGGCTTCTGCAAAGGACTTACCCTTTCGGGTGCTTTGCGTTGCAGAACTCAATCCGATCAAGGGACACATCTATCTGCTGGAGGCCTGGAAGACGCTCAAGCTTGCGAACGCTGAGTTGATCTTCGTCGGTACCATGAGGCGGGAGATGAAGACTGTTCTCAAACGCTATGAAGGACAATTCACCTATCTTGGCCCGCTGGGACGCGGCGATCTCGTTCGTCTCTATCAGGAAAGCTCGCTCTTGGTCTTGCCGTCGGTTCAGGATGGTTTCGGCTTCGTAGTAACCGAGGCCCTTGCCTGCGGCCTTCCGGCGATCGTAACTGAACACGTGGGAGCGCGCGACGTGATCAAGCCCGGCGTGAACGGATTTGTCGTTCCGACGCGATCGGCGGAGGCAATTGCCGAGGCAATCTTGAACGTTTACTCTTCGCGATCCCTCCAGCAAAGCCTTCGGCAAGGTGCAATCGCAAGCCGCGATACCTTCCCGGACATGGCGACAACAGCGCAGCTGATAGCTGCTGCCTATCATCAAACATACACGGCAAGGAACACTGCCAGATTCGCGAAGTGAGCGTGAAGATCTAAATCCGAACAGCCGGTTCGCAATCGGCAATTGCGCGGAGCAATTGCTGATAGCCCTCGACGGCAGCAGCCTTGCGTTCGGCAAATCGCTGGCGCGCAGCCGCCTTGGCGGCTGCGAGGGCGGCTCGATCCTCGTTCCATCGCGCCAACTGCTCGCAGGCAGCCGATACGAAATCAGCTGATGGCTCGACGAGAAGTCCGCAGTTGCAGCTCACATCCTCCCCGAGACAGCCCCTGGCAAAGACCACGACGGCTGCTCCCGCAGACATCGCCTCGAAAACGGCGTTGGGTTGCGCCTCGTTACGATACCTCGTCGGAAACATGAATATGTCGAGCTCGCAAAGAAAACGGTCCTTGTCGGCTCCGTAGAGGGGGCCGAGGTAAGCCAGATGCTCGCCGATTTCGGACCGCGCAGCTTCGACCATGGCTGCGTCTGCGGCGTCCTTTATCGGCCCTGCGAGCAGGCCCATGACCGGCATACCGCGGCTCACGCAAGCCCGCACCAGGTCGAGAAACAGATGAAGTCCCTTTTCCTGCGTCAGATTGCTCAGCAGGCCGACCGTGATCCTGTCGGTAACGCGGGACGGCATTTCTGGGGTGCCAGGGACATGAACCACGTTCGACGAAATCAGCCCCTTCCATTGGCCAGAATAGTTGTCGCGAAATCGGCGCAGCATCAACTGGCAAAGGAAAATGTGGGTCGCACGCCTGCCGGCGACCGAAACGAGCATCGACATCGCTAGCTGCCGCCTGTCGATTGCCGAAAAGCTGTGGTGATGAATGAAGATGGTCTGGCCGGAAATCCGCGCAAGTGCGGTCAGGAAAAGCGTATAGACCAGGCCCAACCCACCGTCCGCTGGAATATAAAGGCAGGGATTTGGACGCAAGCTGTTGCGCAGGACACCCCCGGTTGCAACGAGAACGGACAATAGTCTTCGCAAATGGTAGACGGGTGACCGCGCAAGCGAACGCGACGACAGGTCAAAGCGATGAACAATCGCCAGTTTGGCGAGATCGGAGGCAATCGAATCGGAAATCTTTGACAAGCCGTGGAGCGGCGGTGGGAAGGCGGCCGCGATTACGATATTGCGCTTTCTGAAGCCCACGTCCGATTCGCCGTTGCGGCGTCCCTGCTTGCCTAAAGACTAGGAGATTCGTATCAAGCTCTCAAACCGTTAACCCCGCGCGAAATCTACGCGGATCGTCGACAATTAACACCCATACCCCGGGCAACGATCATGCTGAGCACAGTCGGCCGGATGCTCCTCGCGACGATCTCTGCCTGGATAGCGTTAGGCCAGACAAGTTGTGCGGGGGATCGGATTTCGCCGCCCAAAATGGTCTTCGCCCACTACATGGTTTGCTGCCCTGCGAATGGGCTCGGCGCGACTGTCGAGGACTTTGAGCGCGAAATCGCCACCGCGAGATCTTATGGACTCGATGGGTTTGCCCTGAATGTGCCGGGTTGGTCACGAGAGCCTCACTATCTGGCTATCAGTCGGCGGATATTTGCAGCCGCAGAACGGTCTGCCCCGTCGTTCAGGCTTTTTCTGTCCTTCGACGATGCCCCCGTCGATGACAGCGCGACGATGTTGCTTGAGCTTTCGGCCAGCTCCGCCTATCTCCGGGTTGAAGGCCGTCCGGTGGTAAGCACCTATTCGGGCACGCCGGAATGGGGCGGGTCTCTGAGGAAGCGGCTGTCGTCCTCGGGAGTAAAGCCATTCCTAGTGCCCAACTACCAGTATCCCACGGACAAATTCTGGTCGCGGAACTACAGCCGCCCGACGGCGCAATTCCTCGACGACCTGTTTCGCGAGCATCCTGATATCGACGGCTACTTCGTGTTCGGTCCAGATCTCGGTTACGCAAAACCACCGACAGATGGTCCGCTGGTGGCTGCGCGGAGTAAATTGGCCGACAAACTCTCGATGATCGGCATTAGCCCATATTATCGGGGCCTACGCGGCAATTTCCGCGTCTTCGAGAGCGGAGGCTTCCAGGGCATGGCGGCACAATGGACGGCCGCCATCGAATCGGGGGCGAACTGGATCGAAATCGTGACATGGAATGATTGGGGCGAATCCACCTACGTCGCACCTTATGGAGACATCAGACGTCAGGATCTTTGGAACTATCACTGGGGCTCACTCCTGAGCCACGAGGCATTTCTGAAGGCGAGCCGTTATTATATCGACTGGTTCAAGTCATCGCGGCGCCCGAGCATCGACCATCCATCAATCTACTATTTCTATCGCCCCCATCCCAAGTCGGCCTACGGAATCGCCTCTCCCGAGACCGGCGAACAAGGACGCCCGAAAGGATGGGAAAACCTCGTGGACTGCATTTGCGTGTCCACCTTTTTGCCGAGGCCTCTGACGGTCGATGTGACTGTGGGAGGCCATCGACAATCAACAACCATGCCGGCGGGCGTCCAGCACTATAGCTTCGAGATGTTCGAAGGTCCCGTGATCATCAAGGTCATGGATCAGGGTCGGCCGATCGCGGAAAAGCAACTGGAATTCCCAATCACAAAACTTGGACAAATGGGCAACTTTAATTACTTCGCAGGCGAGATTGCACTACCCTGAGGCTAGTTGCGGCTTTGGGCGACCTCCTCGTGCGATTCATGACAATCAGATGATCGAAATCGGTCTTGCAGTTCACATAGCTTTTTTTGTCGCCCTGGTCGCGGGATTAAACGCGAGAGGTTTCCTGAACATCTATTCAGGACTCTTCTTGTACCTGGCTTTTCATTTCATGGTCTTCGTGCAACGGCCCTTGATCGTCTACCTGTTCGATCTGCGGTCCGAATTTGAGTTCATGAGGTACATGCCCTCAGACGAGGTCTTTCTGCAAACTCTCTTCGTAACCGACCTGGGCTTGTTGAGTTTTGTCCTGGCCTACCTTGCAGCGCTGGGTTTCAAGCCGGTAGAACCGACATTCAATTACATCCGCCCCACCCAATCGGAAGCGCGCTCCTTCCTGATCGCCTTCCTCCTGCTCGTCCCGCTGATCCTCTATTCGTTTCTCCTCGCCCTCACGATGCGCCAGACCTACGGCGTGGGGGTGCTTTTGGAACTTGGCCAGATCAACATGACAGTTGACCCCGCGACAGGTCAAAAGCTGTTTGCCGATACCACCGCCTATGTCGTCAATGCACGCAATTTCGCCTTTCCGTTCGCGGCACTACTGATCCATATGACGCGTGCGCGGTGGTGGTCCTATCTTGCGATGTCCTTTTGCGCGCTGATCGCACTACAGCTCGGCGAAAGGTGGGAGATTGTCATCTCGGGGCTGATCGCCAGCATGATGACTCTCTACATCCACAAACGGCGCGCATTTACCTGGGTCCACTACTCTGGGATGGTGGTCGTTCTTGCGCTGTTCGTCATGATCGGTCAGAATCGAGACAGTATGGTCAAATTTCTGACCACTGGCGAGATCGAATTCGACTTCGACCTTGCAAAGTCCTCGTTCGGCGCCCATCCAGATTTCGCCAATTTTGATTTCCTCACCTATGTGATCGCCAAGGTACCCGCCGTTAGCGGAACCTACTCCTACTTCACTCAGTATCTCGGCATGTTCACCCAGCCCATTCCGCGGATACTGTGGCCGGACAAGCCAGTGGGATCGCCTGTATCGTGGGTCAATCTCGACGCCTATGGTCACTTCGCCTCTCGCACCACCTCACTCGTTGGAGATGGTTGGATCAGCTTGGGTTACCTGGGCGTGGTAACTACGTTGAGCTTGTGCGGATGGTTCTTTGGAAAGATGTTTCGGCGCTTCTGCCAGCCGCAGATTTCGATCTATTTTTACTGTGCGTATTTTTGGATAGTCGGACTTTTGCTGCAGTGGGCCCGTGACGGCGGCTACAAGATCCTCGATTTCCTCTTGTTCTGTATCGGCCCGCTGGTGCTCGCCTATTTCATCGAGCGGACGTTTTGGGGGCGAGTGCCTGTTGTCAACAAAGGCGGCGCTTGAAACGGGCGAGAGGAGAGGGCCATCGCACGCTAGGTTTTTGAGCGTCCTCCAGATCAGATATCGCGCCTTCGGGTGCGCTCAACCGGCTCGCCGGTGTCGACCTGAAAACCACGACGACTGATTAGATCTCGACAGGTCTGTCACCAGGCGGCTGCTGCGAGCGAGATGGCTCGACTGGAAGATTCCCATTTCTGCGCGCCGTTCCATGCAAGGACAATGTGGCGCTCGGACGCGAAGGCGAACCCGGAGCGACAAAACTTATAACCTGCTTGGTGTCGTGACAGGTGCAACATTCCGACATGCTGCGGCAATAGCTGGAGGTAACGCCAAGGGTGGCGGTCACGAGCTGCACTTGCTGGCGCCAGCGCAGCCCAAGGCGTTCCTGGATGCAGTGATCACAATAGGCCCGCCCGGCACAGCGGACGAGGAATTCATTGATCCGTTCTGGCACAGTTCTGCCACTCATCAGGACGCCCCCAATAACTTCAAGCCGGCGTTGCTCGACTCAGCAAGGCTCACGCCAAATCCTCATTAACTTAATGGCAGCAACATGGTTGTGACACGCATGATGCACACGCGCTGTCATCTCGATAAATTGACCCGATTGCCGCGAAGACCCCAGATGTTTCGGAAAAGCATTTCGTGTTCGAAAAATTCAGCCACACGACGAGGATGCACGGCTCCAAAAGTCTCTTGCGAGAAACGGCCCCCGAACGCCTTCCAATAATCCCCTCGTCCGTCCGATAAGTCTCTACGACTTTTCGCGAAGTTCAACTGGTTAAATCAGGAGTTCGTCAGCCGGCACGGGGCGCCACCACGCCTACCCCCGCGCCGCCTACGAGTCGCAGCCTGACACGTCGGCTCGACCAACGCAGTGATGTAGATCACAGTTGGTTCGAGGCGTTTGTAGAGCAACGCAGCAATCTGGAATGCGCGGCAGGCCGCGAACTGCCAATTGGCAGTGCCAGTGGGCAAAGTCGTCTGAAATACCTCTTTCGCTCCCCAAAATTGGGTTCGTTCTGTCAAAACTGAAGTTTTGAAGTTTATCGCCTATTTCTTGCGGAGCGCCGAGGCGCTGCGCTTGGCATAGCGCTCGAGAGCGTCCAACTGGCGTACGAGGTCATCGACGCCTTTGCGATTCCCCTCCCACAGTTGCGTTTCGATCTCGAAGGTGAGCTTGCCCCGCTCCGCCTCAATTCGCGCGATCCGCTCGGATAGCGCTTCCAGGTCGAGGCCAGTGTCGGACATCGTACCCTCACCTTGATTCCCAAGGGCTGCTGCCAAGCCGTGGCGGAGCGCGTTCATCTTGGAGCGCGCCTTGCCCGACGTCGTCCGCGGCCCGGTGCTCCGGGCAGCGTTTTTCCTATTGGCGGCGATCTGCTTCTCGGTGGCCATTAGTTCGCCTCGCGCTTATCGGCCACTTCCGAGCGCGCGCGAACGACCGCGTTGAGCGTGGCCTTGCGCAGGTCTTCGGCGCGTTTGGCATCGCGGCGATCGACCTCCTTTAAAAACGCCATCAGTTGCTTCTGGGAGGCATTGATCTGGCGATCGATCGGGGCCAGCGAGGGCAGCGCGAGTTGGAATGCCTCGATATCGACCGCGTCCGCTGCATAGCCAACGCGAGCGAAACTCGCCTCGATCTTTGCCTTACCGTCCTTGTTTGCGAAGTATTCCTTCCTGCGGTCGTTGACCCCGAAATCCGTGACGGAATTGGGCTCGACTGTACCGTTCGCCAGGCGGATCAAGGCCACGACCGCCTCAGGGCGCATGTGCCCGATGATGGCGCTGCGAATGCGCTCCAATCCCATAATGCGAAACGTCAGAATTGTCGCCTGCAGCAGCATGATGAACTCCGCTGCCGAACGGTGACCGCCCTGAACGGCCTCCGCCAATTCGCGGAAGAGCGACCTGAATTCGGCAACACTTTCATTCGGACCAATCGGCGGCTGGTCGAGCTGGCTCTGGATGAAGCGCGGAATGGGCTGCGACCGCGGGATCGCTTGCGAAGATTGCTTTACGTTCTCGGCCATGTCTGGGGCTCCTGATTTTCCGGCACGCAACCAACGCATGCCGTCCAGGAGAGCAAAACCAGAATTGCCGGCGGCCGGGGAGCTCGTTTCTTGTGGGTGAAAAGGGGCAGCGCAATCGGCAAACTAAGCGAACTGTTCGGCAGCAATTCGCTCGATTGTTTCGAGGGTTACGCCGGGCAAACCACGCTCATCAAGGTGTGCTTGCAACGGACCAATCACCTTTTCAAGGAAGGAGAAGAATGGCCCGCTGTCCACATAGAGCACGCCACCGCCTTGCACATCGATCGGGGTCTGCCGCCGCACGATGCGGCCGCCGAAGGCCTTGAAGCTCACAGCCAGGCTTTCGGCAAGCGAGCGATTGGCGACATTGCGGGGACGACCACGCAGCCGCCGTTGATCTTCAAGTGCCCTGCGGGCAGCCTTTGCAATGTTCGAGGCTGTCGCCCTTCTGGCTGTTGCCTCGAAATGCACCCGACGACGCCCAAACAGGTCCTGCAGATGCGTACCGGGCTTTTCGGCGTCACGGCAGTAGTTGGACACGATGGCCCAGTGCACCCCTGGGGGAAGGCCCTTGGAGCGAAACAGCGCCGGCTGTTTTGCGATCCGCTCGAGCCAGGCCCGGACGATGCCGGCCGAGGTATCGTGCGAGCAATGCGCTGCAACGGTCAACGCCGTTGCGATTCTCTCAATCGCGGCTTTCTCTTCTCCCGCGAGTTGCCGCGGTCCGTCCACTCGCGGAATGTCGATGTCGTATATCTCGTAGAAGCCCGTCGGCTGCAAAATGGAGACGGCGTGGGGCGCCAGAGCCGAATAGATCGAGTCCCAGATCGACAGCCAGCTCGGCGCCGGCCGGTAGGATTCTGGACGGTAATGCTTCGGCACGAGGGACGTCCTTTAGCACTCTACTCGCTGAACACGGTTAACTTCACTCTTGCACGAAATTACACAAATTGTGCGAGCACGCGCGGATAGTCGGTCGCCACTGACCTCGCGACGACACGCATAGCGGCAACGCTCGGCAGACCCAGAGCGCAAGCCGATGCGTTGGCATGAGCGTTAGGCTCAAACTTCGTTGGCCGCCCGCATCGATCCCAAGCCGTGCCTCGTGACGGGGCAGGACACTTTGAGGAATACGCTTTCGAGGACTTGCGCGGAAGACGAATCAAATGAACATCCACAGCGAGGTTGACCTTAGCTCAACGTAGAGACGAAGCCAGAGGCCAATTCGTTAAGAAAGTTCAAATGTATTACACAAAAAAGGCTGCGCTGCGCCTGGATCAGCAACGGAGCTCGCTGCAAAGGCAGCATAAGTCGCTTCTTGTCGATCTCACCAAAAACCCGGGCCGGCCACCCTCCGTGAAGCTCGCCGAGAGCATCGAAAGCCTTCGGCTTGCTCTCAAGCAGTCAATGATCGAGAACATCGAGATTTCGAGAACGCTGATCAAGCGCATGGACGTGCTGAACATGGGCAGTATGGGCGACGCAACCCTCGCACAAAGACGTCTCAGCCATGTCTATAGCGATATAACAAAAACGCTGGGCGAGCTCGACAAGAGCGCCGCACGATAAGGCTTTAAACGACAAGGTGAGAAGGAGTGTTGACGACGTCCCTCCTGACCCGCCCAGTCAAGCTGTAGCCAAGCATTTTGCGACGGGGCGGCGATTGAGAAAAGGCACCCAGACGCTGCGACCCAATGTCCGTTAATGAGATGGTCCGGCCGTGCTCCGGCCCTGCCAGCACGACAAGCTGGCAAGGGGCGCCCAAGACAGGAGCACGCCATGTCTCAGAAACTCAGCTCAGCGATCGCCGTGATAGGCATCGATATCGGCAAGAACTCGTTCCACATCGTGGGCCACGATCAGCGCGGCGCAATCGTGCTGCGGCAGAAGTGGTCACGCGGCCAGGTAGAAGCACGGCTCGCCAACCTGCCAGCGTGCTTAATCGGTATGGAGGCCTGCGTCGGCGCGCATCATCTCAGTCGCAAGCTCCAAATGCTCGGCCACGACGCCCGACTGATGCCCGCGAAATACGTGCGCCCCTATTCGAAGGGACAGAAGAATGACTTCCGTGATGCGGAAGCCATCGCCGAGGCTGTCCAACGCCCGACCATGAAGTTCGTCGCGACCAAGACCGCCGACCAGCTCGACCTGCAGGCGCTGCACCGCGTGCGCGAGCGATTGGTCGGTCAGCGTACCGGCGTCATCAATCAGATCCGTGCGTTCCTGCTGGAGCGGGGCATCGCCGTGCGGCAAGGCCTGCGTTCGCTGCGGTCCGAGTTGCCGGGTATTCTCGCGACGCGCACCGATGTCCTCGCGCCTCGCATGTTGCGCATCATCGAGGACCTGGCAGGAGACTGGCGCCGACTGGACGCGCGCATTGAGGACCTCTCCAGCGAGATCGAAGCATTGGCTCGTCAAGACAAAGGCTGCGAGCGACTGATGACGGTCCCGGGCATCGGCCCGATCATCTCGAGCGCGATGGTAGCCGCGATCGGCACTGGAGACGTGTTCTCGAAAGGCCGCGACTTCGGCGCCTGGCTTGGACTGGTGCCGAAGCAGATATCGACAGGCGACCGCACGATCCTCGGCAAGATATCAAGGCGCGGCAATCGCTACCTGCGCGTTCTGTTCGTGCAAGCCGCGTGGGTTGTGCTGGTCAAGGTAAAGTGTTGGGAGCGCTATGGCCTCAAATCTTGGATCGAAGCCGCCAAGAAACGATTGCACCACAACGTGCTGGCGATTGCGCTCGCCAACAAGCTCGCCCGCATCGCCTGGGCGGTTCTCAACAAGGGGCGCGCCTTCGAGTGCGTCAAGACAGATGAGATGGCGTCCCGACCTGCTTGATCCTCGCGCCGTGCTCGGGGCCGTCAAGGCGCAGCCTGGCAGCGGTCGAGCAAGCCGTCAGGACAGCACGACGGCCGGCCTTGACGGCCCTTGCGCGCGGCGCGTCTGCGCGCGCAGGCCGGGACGAAGGAACGACCGCCAGGCACGAACAAAGGAACAGTGCGAAGTGAGGAGCTATCGATGACGTAACCAACATCCCTTACCCGCCGAGGTCTGCGAGAGGATGAGACGACGATGGAGAATCGGTCTTCCCGGCGCATGCGAACACGGGTGACCCGAATGGCCCCTTCGAGGCCTGTCCGCTAATTAGCTCGAATGCGCGCCGATATCCATGATGGCCCGGAGCACAACACGCTCCAATCAGAGGCCGGATACATTGATGCAAGACCGCATCTGCCAGGTTGACGAAACCTCTTGCAACGCGCGGCCGGACCATACATTTGGGTCACAGGCTGACTTCGACAACCTGCATGACCTGGTTCGCTTATCTCCTGAAAGCAAGAAATTGCAGCCCTCTGAGCAGAGGTCAGCCACGGGCCAACAGGCGACGTTCGTTAGCCGGCACGGCGACCGTCAGAGAAAGGCCACTCTGCTGCCGGTCCCCGAAGGCCATCTCGGGAGATGGCGAAGATTATTTCTACCTGCCCTGCGGTAGCCTTAAGGCCTTCGTTGGATATTGACTCGCCTCTTGCGGCACGGACGATCTGGCAGCAGCTTTCACAGGTCAAGTAGGTACCGGCGGACAATGATTTCTGTTGTTGTCGGGTCACGACAGCATGCCGGTTGACCTACGATCTCTACGTTGGAGGGTCGAACTATTTCGCTTCGCACGCCTCTGGCGCTTCTCATCATATCCCTAGGTGCGATCGCCGCGGTGTGGTGGTGGCTGGCCATACCGATCAACTTGGCGCGCGCACCGATCGATCCGAATGCCAAACTGCAATGCATATCCTACGCGCCCTTCCGCAACAACCAAACGTCAGAGTCGCCGACACCAGTGCCGCGGGACCAGATCGCGGAAGATCTCGCCCAGCTTGCCAAAATAACCGACTGTATCCGTACCTATGCGACTGATCTTGGTCTCGATCAGATCCCCGAACTTGCGTCCAAGGTGGGGCTGAAAGTCATTCAGGGAATTTGGCTCGATAGGGACCGACAGAAGAACGCGACGCAGATATCCACGGGCATACGCCTCGCCCAGCAATATCCGGAAACCATCACCGCACTCGTGGTCGGCAATGAGGTTCTGTTGCATCGGAAGATGACGCCTTCCGACCTTGCTGCCTTAATCCGCTCGGTCAAGGCACAAGTGCCGGTCCCCGTCACCTATTCCGACGTCTGGGAGTACTGGCTGCGCTATCGGGAACTCGATGACGCCGTCGATTTCGTCACCGTTCATATCCTGCCATATTGGGAAAATGTCCCGGTCCCGGCGAAATCTGCCGCTGCTCACGTCGACGCCGTCCGAAAGCAGGTGGCGTCGGCGTTTCCGGGCAAGGAAATCCTGATTGGAGAAACTGGTTGGCCGAGCGAAGGGCGGATGCGCGATTCGGCGCTACCGTCGCGCACCAATCAGGCGCGGGTGATCTCGGAGGTCCTCGATGTTGCCCGGCGCGAGAATTTCCGCGTCAACCTGTTCGAGGCGTATGATGAATTGTGGAAGCATGAGTTCGAGGGCACCGTCGGCGGATCGTGGGGCTTATTCGATTCCGCGCAGCGCACGCTGAAATATCCGCCCGGCATCCCCGTCAGCAATTATCCGCTCTGGAAACTGCAAATGAGCAGCGGAATGGCGCTGGCGATCCTGGTGTTCGGCGCTGCATGGCTGACCTCGCGCCGGAAGCCCTCGCAGCCCCGGCTCGTCTCATGGTTTGCGGTCGGAATATCGGCAACCACCGCCGGAGTCCTGTTTGGGGTGGCCGCTCAAAAGATGTTCTATGAAAGCTACGACGCGGGCAGCTGGCTTCTGTGGGGCGCACTTCTGGTGGCGGCAACTGCCTCGCCGCTGTTCGGCGCCAACGCCCTGATGTCCGGGCGCGCACCGCCCACATTTCTGGAATTGCTGGGTCCGAAGGACTACCGGACCCCATCGGGGCTGGCGATCATGCACGGATTGATCTTGATCGTAACCATCGTGATCGGCACGGAGACCGCGCTGGGCTTTATGTTTGACCCGCGCGAAAAGGATTTTCCTTTTGCGGCCCTCACTATGGCGGCGGTCCCTTTTGCGGCTATGACGCAGCTCAATCGCCCCAAGAAAGGAATCCGCCCCATGGCGGAAGCGATATTTGCCGGCGTATTCTTGGTGGCAGCCATCTATGCGGCGCTTAGCGAAGGGCCGGACAATTGGCAGTCGCTGTGGACTTGTGCTGCCTATATACTGCTTGCGGTTACGCTGTGGCGGGCGCGCGCTTGAGAAAACCTGGCCAGCCGACTTCCGTTAATGGGTCAATCGCGTCATTTTGGCCGTGGGCTAACCACCTCCGGTTTGCCCCCAGCTCCGGACATCTCGCTGCACCGCGCTAAGTGACGTGATGGGCCAACGATCGGGATAGGGGGGAGCCTTGCGGCTCCACCCCTCCCACACCACCGTACGTACGGGTCCGTATACGGCGGTTCGAGAAGTTACGCTGACGCGCTTCGATCAAGGACAGGAACCCGAGCGATTTGAAGTGGGCATTGGAGAGTCCAACAGAGAGGGCTTTGCTCCGGGCGAGGTGCCAGGGTCCACGGCCGCTACCGGCCATGTTGCGCAATTCCCCCGAGACTCCCAGCGCGATGAGTGCTGCTCGACGACGTCCTGGTGTTTTCCATTGGCGCCAAAGAGCGGCCCGCAATCGCAAGCGGACCCAACGAGTGAGGGCGATCAACACCTCGGGCGTTTCGCAGAAGCCGAAATAGCCACGCCAGCCCCGCATATACTTGGCCAGTTCCTCCATTGTCGTCTTGATGCTGACGCCCTTGGCCCTTCGCGTAGTATCTCGGATTCGCTGCTTGAACCGTTCCAGCGATTTCGGCGCGATCGTGCGCTTGATGCATGGACCAGCCGTGAAGCTGAACCCGAGGAACTTTCGTTCCTGCGGTCGTGCCACCGCACTCTTCGCCTCATTCACCTTGAGCTTGAGCTTTTGTGTGATGAAGCGCGAGATGCTCTCCATCACCCGCTGACCCGCGCGTTCGCTGCGAACGTAGATGTTGCAGTCGTCCGCATAACGGACAAAGCGGTGTCCCCGGTGCTCCAGTTCGCGGTCGAGTTCGTCGAGTACGAGGTTACTTAGCAGTGGCGAAAGCGGTCCTCCTTGCGGAGTTCCTTCCACGCTGGGGCTGACCAGTCCGTTCTCCATCACCCCGGCATTCAGGAATGCCCGGATGAGCTTCAACAGCCGCTTGTCCCCGACGCGCTTGGCGATCTGGCCCATCAGTTTGTCGTGATTGACTCGATCAAAGGAAGCGGCCACAGACTACCCATCACCGTGATATTCCAGATTCGCTGACCATCACCCGCGAGCGCCACGCCTTCGAAGGCCAGTCGCTGGCCGTGATCAGCAGCATCCGGCGGCGCGGCGTCCTCCTCGTTCTCGTGGTCTTGCCAGACGGTAGCCGCTCGCTGATTCCGGCCAACTGGACCGATTGGAACGCCGAGCAGGCAAGGCGAACGCCGGCGAACGATGCTGGTGGTGCCCACGATCTCGGCCGGCTTGGCGATTTGCTCCACCTGCGCAAGATCATTGACGCTCTCTACGACCGACCCGTCGAGTCGGTGCAGTGCAAGGAGAGCAACCATGCAACTGAACCTGGCCTTTCTCGACCGCCCCGATCTTCCACCGAACCCCTTTCCAGCAGCCCCGTCGGCGACGGCGTGGGAGCAGCTCGACGAAGCCTCGCGCGTCGCAGCGCTCGAGATCCTCGCACGTCTCATCGCCCGCATGATCTCGGCCAGGTCGACGAGGGAGGCAAGCGATGAATGAACGCGCCAAGATCACGGCCAGCCATCTGTCCCGCCAGGCCATCGTCTAACCGGGCAGTTGGCGCCGGACTTCAAGACCATCGCGGATTTCCGCAAGGAGAATGGCAAGGCCATTCGTGAGGTCTGCCGCGAGTTCGTCGCGCTGTGCCGCAAGCTTGACCTGCTTGTTGCAGCGAGCGTCGCCATCGATGGGTCGAAGTTCAAGGCCGTCAATGCGCGGGACAAGAACTTCACTGAGGCGAAGATGAAGCGACGGCTGGAGCGGATCGACGAGAGCATCGCCCGGTATCTCTCGCAGCTCGAGACCGCCGATCGGCATGGCGATGCAGTGCCAGAGGCGAAAGTTGCGAGGTTGAAGGGCAAGATCGAGAAGCTCAAGGAGGAGATCGTCCGGCTCAACGCGATCAATGCGGAGATGATGAAGAGCGAGGACAAGCAGATCTCGCTGACCGATCCTGACGCGCGCTCGATGGCGACGAGTGGCAAGGACACCGGGATCGTTGGCTATAACGTGCAGATCGCAGTTGATACGCAGCATCATCTCATCGTGGCTCACGAGGTGACCAACGTGGGCACCGATCGCCACCAACTCGCCAACATGGCTAGGCAGGCTCGCGACGAGATGGCTGTCGAGACACTAGAAGTCGTGGCAGACCGCGGCTATTACGATGGAGAGGAGATCAGGGCCTGCGAGGAAGCCGACATCACGGTGACGTTGCCGAAGCCGATGACTTCGGGCGCCAAAGCTGCTGGCCGCTTCGGCAAACAGGACTTCGTCTATGTCGCCGCCGACGATGTTTATCGCTGTCCCGCCGGCGAGCGGCTAACCTATCACTATACGAACGTAGAGGATGGAAAGACACTGCGCCGCTATTGGACGAGCACCTGCAAAACCTGCGCGCTCAAAGCTCAGTGCACGACAGCCCCCGAGCGCCGCATCTCACGCTGGGAGCACGAGGCCGTTCTGGAGAAAGTTCAGGATCGGCTCCATCACAACCCCAATGCAATGGGTGTCCGCCGTCAGACAGCGGAGCATCCGTTCGGCACGATGAAGTGTTGGATGGGAGCAACGCACTTTCTCACGAAAAAGCTACCAAAGGTGGCCACCGAGATGGCGCTCAACGTGCTCGCCTACAACATGAAGCGCGTGATGATGATCGTGGGCGTAGGTGGATTGCTGGAGGCGATGCAGGCGTGAGGCCGGCCGCTGCGCGACCAAATCAGCGCCTACACGGAGCTCCTGGTTGCCAGGGAGATGACCGGAGGTCGATTCCACCGAATTAGAAGCTCGACGGCCGCGAAATGCGCCGTGGCGCCCCAAGTTGCGCGATTTTCACACGGCCTGGGCCCTAAGGCGAAGTACGGCGGGATCTGAAATCGTCTGCTTATCGGGGTAGACCGGTGACCGGACAACTGCCAAAGCGTCGCTTTTGACCCATTCTCGGAAGTAGGCCCTAGTCTAGTCCAGCAGCGGCCCGATATGCTTTGATGCGTGGGGCTGGAACTGAGACGCATGGGTGGCCTCATGTACATAGTCATTCGAAAGTACACCAAGGTTCGTTCGGTTGCGGATGCTGCCCGTCGCGCCAAAAGCGGCATCGGTCAGATCCTAAGGGAATCGCACGGTTTCAGATCTTATTATGTACTGGACGGGGGCGAAGGCGTCGGTGTCGCTGTGATGATATTCGAGGACCGCGAAAGCGCCATTGCCGCGAACGATAAAGTACTGAAGTTTGTTCAAGCAAGCCTGCTTGACCTTAATCTTGGAGACCCCGAAATCATCGCCGGGGAAGTTTTGGTTGATATGAATATAGAATCTGATGCGTAATTGTTTGCAAAAAAGGGTACTCATCCGCTACGAGCACAAGCACGGCGTCGAGCGGCGGCCGTAGCGTTCGCCAACAAGAAAAGTCGTGTTCACTTTGACCTTTGCGCGTGAACGCAAGGTCTTCACTCAGAAAACTGTCCAGAGGGGTGCACGCGCGATCTCGCCTATTGGCGGCGGGCTCAATTGGTCAGCGCAACACTCTAATCTTTTAGCAAAGATGGAGTGTGGACATGAAACGGCGAAGTCGCATTTATTACTCGGCAGCCCAGCGATCCGAAATCTGGGATCGCTGGCAGGCCGGCGAGCCGATGAGCTCGATCGGACGCCGATTTGACCGGCAGTCCTCGTCGGTCTTCTCCGTGATCTCGCCGACCGGCGGAATTCGTCCTCCAGATAGGCACCGTGCCAAACAGGCGCTCAGCCTGACTGAACGAGAGGAGATCTCTCGATGGCTCAGCATGCGCTGCTCGTTGCGGTCGATCGCGCGCCACCTGGGACGATCTCCATCAACCGTCAGCCGTGAAGTCCAGCGCAATGGCGGGGGCCAGAGCGCTATCGGGCTGCGGGGTCCGATCAGGCCGCGTGGGATCGGGCGCGGGCGCCCCAAGCTTTGCAAGCTGGCTTGCCGTCCGTTCTTGAGGCGGACAGTATCGACCTTGCTTCAGCGGCAATGGACGATGAACACCGAGATGCCAAGGCCGAGTACTGCTTGTTGGTCTCCCTGAGTGCTTTTTCCAAGGCGTAGCGGCGATGGAGGTTCAGGACGACCTGCTTCCAGTTCTGTTAGCGATCAAATTTTCCAGAACAGCAATCCAAAGTTGGCGAGGCGAGGTCGAGCTCGCATTCTGCTGGGTGCACATGGCGCAACATTTACGAACCCCGCTGAAGCACATCGCCCCGTTCTGCGCGATCGGGAAGAATATCTGCGGCCCGAGCCCTGAGGTACGCCGCTTCGTGTCGTGCGGCAGTAGAAAAGCCGGCTGCTGGCCCATGGCCTCGAGACTTGGCTAGGTTTTACCAAGCAGGCCTTCATCAGCCAGTGGATCAAACTCGACGATGCCATTCGCTATGCGCTCTCGCCCTGTCAGGGGCTCAAGCGCTTCATCGACGACGCCGCAGGCGAAAACTCTCCTCAGGGCGGCCTCCGTTGGCATCAATGAACGCGATACCCTGCTCCTCGCTACGCACTGAGTGCTTCTCAAAGTGTCCTGATCACCCGCATAGCGTCCAAGTACGATTTATGAACGCCCTTCTTGGTTTCGAATGCGAACCCCAGCTCCTCCACCGTTTTCAGGAATCAGCACAATCCCAGCCAGTTCCAGCGCTTGCTGCATCTTGCTCACAGCCTCCTCCGAAACGGCACGACGGTCTCGCTCGAAATCGACCACAGTTGAGAGACCGACTTTCGCGGAAGCCGCCAACTGGGGTTGCGTCATGTCCAACAGGGCCCGGGCAGCGCGGCATTGAGAGGGAGACATGGGTTTCAACATTTTATGTTGACAGTCCTTTTCGGGTGGCTTAATCAACATTTTATGTTGATGACATTCAAGAAAGGAAAGTGCCGTGATTCTTAACCAAAAGCCCCAGAATTTTGCTTCGGAGCGAAAGTCCTTTATCGGCGGATCCGACGCCCGGATCATCATGGGAGACGACCAGGACAGGCTCATCCGGCTATGGCGCGAGAAGCGCGGCGAGCTCGCACCTCAGGACCTAAGCCAAGAACTGATCGTCCAGCTCGGCAGCATCACCGAGGACCTCAACCGGACCTGGTACGAGCGCAACAGCGGCCACAGGGTCGAAGACGTCCAGCGAAAGGTCCGGCACCCCATTCACAAATGGATGGGCGCAACACTTGACGGCCGCGTTGAGCAGACCGGAGCTGTATTCGAAGCCAAGTTCATGCTGCCCTGGAATTTTTCCGAGGAGGCAGCGGCCGGCAAACATATGGCCCAGCTTCAACACAACATGTGGGTGATCGCGGCGCGCTCGGCTGTGCTCTCCATCATCACAGGCGGCGGCAAGTGGGTTGAGATCACGGTCCATGCCGACCCGCTCTATCAGCATCTGCTTTTGACTGCCGAGAAGAAGTTCTGGCGGTGCGTCCAGACCGGCGAGCCACCTCACCTGTTTGGTATCGAGACGCCCCGTCCGCGGCTCGAAGCCAACAAGGTCGTCGATATGGGCTCATCCAACTCCTGGGCTGACCTTGCGGCGACGTACCTCCGCACCCGGGCTGCACACGGAGATCACGAACTCGCAAAGGCTGAACTGAAGAAGCTCGTGCCTGAGGACGCGAAGGAAGCAACCGGCCACGGCCTCAAGGCCAAGCGCTCAAAATCGGGCGCCATTAGCTTCGAAGCCCTTTCCATGGAGGTCGTTCATGCACCGGTCCAGTGAGCGCATTGGAGCAATTGCCGCAGCCCTGGCCAAGGCGCAGGCAGAGCTGACCAATCCTGAGAAAACCCTTACCGCCACGATCCGCTCGCCCTTTCCCAGGGAGGAGGACCGGACCTTCCGGTACGCTTCGCTTGCCAGTGGGCTGGATATCGTCCGCAAGACGCTAAGCCAGCAGGAGATTGCTACGGTGCAGACGACCCGCACTGAGGTCAACACGGGGCAGATCCACCTTACGACCCTCCTTGCTCATTCGTCGGGGGAATGGATCTCATCTGACCTACCGGTCTGCGCCAGTAAGGATGTCGAGGCGCCGCATCGAATGGGGGCGGCACTGACCTATGCTCGACGCTACGCCCTCTTTGCCCTTGTTGGGATTACCGGAGAGGACGACCTGGACGCGCCGGATGTAGTGGCCGGATCTGCACCGAGCCGCGAACCCCAACCGGTCCCTGTCGCGAAAGGAAAGCCCAATAGGGTCATCCTGAACCGCGTCTCGATGCTGCAGCCCGAAGCATCTGCCGAACTTCGAGCACGGCTCCTTCAAGAATTGGAGAGCCTGATGGGCAGCGAGGGCCTGTTGGGCTGGGCGAGGGTCAGTCTACCTCTGAAGAATACCCTCGTGGAGGCGGACGCAAGAATCATCGAAGTCGCCTACCAGAAGAGACTCGACGCGGTCGCCTCCTCGCAAACCGATGCTGTCGCGGAAGCGGTGGCTGCTGATCTGGAGCAGAAGGTAGTCAGCACGCCTCACTTGGCGGCTCGCGCCGATGGCCAGGCGGAGCACGAACATCCCTTCAACACGGGCATAGAGACCGGCGGCGTTGCCTTTCCCAAAGAGCTTCCTCGGAAGAGAAGCAAGGAGCACCTGTTATTCGTCCGGAGCCAGCCCTGTCTTGTTTGCAAGCAAAGCCCCACCGACGCGCACCACCTGAAATTTGCCCAAGCGAGGGCTTTAGGCCGGAAGGTGAGCGACGAGTTCACTGTTCCTCTTTGCCGCCCGCATCATCAGGAGTTGCATCGCCATGGCAATGAAAGGGCTTGGTGGGCCAACGTGCAAATTGCACCTTTGCCCATCGCCAACGAATTGTGGAGGGCAAGTCCTATCCGCGGCATCAATAGCGAGGATGGGTTAGGCGGCGCGACAGCTCACCCTCCACCCAGTTCACACACTCACCCAGTCGTTGGCTCGAGCTCCAAAAATGCGTCGAGTTCCGCAGCGAGCGCGTCCTCCCAGGCAGATGGCACTATGCCGTAAGCAACCTTAAGTCGAGTCAGGTCCAGGTGGGAGTTGGCTGGACGAGTAGCCTTGGTTGGGTAGTCCTTAGTGACGATCGGGACCACCTCGGCTGCCTTCAGGGCCGCGCCCCGGGACCGCAGACCCTCCACAATCGCGCTGGCAAAGCCGTGCCAACTGGTCGAACCGGAATTGGTCAGGTGGATGAGCCCCTTTGCCTGGGCGAAGACCGCGTCCAAGTCTGCCTCGCCTTTCCGCAAGATCTGAACAAGCGTAGACGCAATCGTGTGCGCGGTGGTCGGCGTTCCGAGCTGATCCGAGACCACCCGCAGCGACTCGCGCTCCTTGGCGAGACGGATAATGGTGCGCATGAAATTCGCGCCTTGCGCGGCGTAGACCCAGGCGGTTCGCACCACCAGATGCGCTCCACCTGCGCTGCGAACCGCGGTCTCGCCTGCAAGCTTGCTGCGGCCGTAGACCGAGAGCGGGCCCGTTGGATCGTCCTCGCGCCACAAGCGACCGTCGCTGCCGTCGAACACATAATCCGTCGAGAAATGGACCATCGGCACACCGTGTGCTGCGGCCCAACGGGCGAGAGCGGCCGGCGCGTCACCGTTGATCACGAAGGCGAGTGCAGCCTCGTCTTCGGCCTTGTCGACGGCGGTATAGGCCGCGGGGTTGATGATGAGATCGGGCTTGAACGCATCGAGCTTGCTGGCCAGAGTGTCTGGCTTCGACAAGTCGAACTCCTCAAGCGGCGGCGCAAGGACGGTATGCTGGTCTCGCAGCAGGGGCAGCAGTGCACCACCCACCTGGCCTGCAGTTCCGGTCAAGAGGATCCGCATCAGACTTGCCCGTAAATCGGAAGGTTCTTGACGTCGGCGAGCAGCGGAGCAGCCGCGTCCTTTGCCGAAAGCGATGGGCTTTCGACGCCCCATTTGATCCCGATTGCGGGGTCATTCCAGCGGATGGAGACCTCGTCCTTCGGGCTGTAGATGTCATCGCATTTGTAGAAGAAATCGGCCGTTTCGGAGAGGACGACAAAGCCATGGGCGAAGCCGCGGGGCACCCACAGCTGGCGGTTCTCTTCGCTCAATTCAACGGCAACATGCCGCCCAAAATTCGGGCTGCCGACCCGGACGTCGACCGCGACGTCGAGCACGCTGCCGCGCAGCGCACTGACCAGCTTGCCCTGGGTGCCCGGATTTTGCAGATGCAGCCCACGCAGCACGCCGCGGGCCGAGCGGGACATGTTGTCCTGAACGAAAGGACGATGTATGCCCGCTTCTACGTAACGTTGAAACTGGTAGGTTTCCAAAAAGAAACCCCGCTGGTCCCCGAATAATTTTGGCTCGATAATCAGGACTTCCGGAAGCTCGGTCGCAATAACATTCATATTCAGCGCCTAAATATTCCTGGCGTTCTACGGTTTACCCTAGATTGATAACAAACTTGTGCAGTGCACGCTATCTGCTACTTTCCGAATAGTAAATTTTGTGAGGGGCTATGAAGGGGATCATTCTCGCCGGCGGTACGGGCTCGCGCCTTTATCCGGTGACCACGGTGGTATCGAAGCAGCTGCTGCCGGTGTTCGACAAGCCGATGATCTACTACCCGCTGTCGACGCTGATGTTGGCGGGAATCCGGGACATCCTCATCATCTCGACTCCGCAGGACAAGCCGCTATTCCAGCGGTTGCTTGGCGACGGCTCGGGCATCGGCCTGCGATTTGAGTATGCGACCCAGGAGACCCCGCGTGGGCTCGCGGACGCCTTCATCGTCGGGCGGGAGTTTGTCGGCACCGATTCGGTCGCGCTGATCCTGGGCGACAACATCTTCTACGGCCACGGCCTGCCGAGCATGCTGTCGAGCGCCTCGTTCCGCAAGAAAGGCGCGACGGTGTTTGGCTATGTCGTCAACGAACCCGAGCAATATGGTGTTGTCGAGCTGGACGCGACCGGCCGCGCGCTGTCGATCGAGGAGAAGCCGAAGCAGCCGAAATCCAACGTTGCGGTGACCGGGCTCTATTTCTACGACAACGACGTGCTGGACATCGCCGCCAACGTAAAGCCGTCGGCGCGCGGCGAGATCGAGATCACATCCGTCAACAACGCCTATCTCGAGCGCGGCGACCTTTTTGTCGAGGTGCTTGGCCGCGGTTTTGCATGGCTCGACACCGGCACCCACGCCTCATTGGTGGAGGCCAGCCACTTCGTGCAGATCCTGGAGCAGCGCCAGGGCCTGCGCATCGCCTGCCCCGAGGAGATTGCGCTTCGGCAAGGTTATATTTCGCTGCAGCAATTCGAGATTGTCGCCGAAAAGTCTGCCAAGAGCAGCTATGGCGAATATCTGAAATCGGTGGCGCGCTCCTTCGCGCGCTGATTCATTGGCGGGGGCACGCATGCGCTTCAAGGGTTCCACGATCTTCGTCACCGGCGGCGCCGGCTTCATCGGCTCGGCCGTGGTGCGGCACCTGCTCCGCGATACCCACGCGCGGGTCGTCAACATCGACAAGCTGACCTACGCCGCCAATCTCGACTCGCTGCCGGGCGCGACAGGCAACCCGCACTACACCTTCGAGCAGCAGTGCATCTGCGAGGGGGCAGGCCTGCGAAAGCTGTTCGAGAAGTACCAGCCCGACGCGGTGATGAATCTGGCCGCCGAGAGCCATGTCGACCGCTCGATCGACGGCCCCGGCGAGTTCATCCAGACCAACATCGTCGGCACCTTCACCATCCTCCAGGAGGCGCTGCGCCACTGGCGCTCGCTCGCCGGCGAGAAGCGCGAGCGCTTCCGCTTCCTGCACATCTCGACCGACGAGGTGTTCGGCTCGCTCAGCGACGACGGCCTGTTCACGGAGACCAGCCCTTACGCGCCGAACTCGCCCTATTCGGCGAGCAAGGCTTCGTCCGACCACCTGGTGCGCGCCTGGCGGGAGACCTATGAGCTGCCGACCCTGGTGACCAACTGCTCCAACAATTACGGGCCGTATCACTTCCCGGAGAAGCTGATCCCGCACATGATCATCAAGGGCCTCGCCGGCGAGAAGCTGCCCGTCTATGGCGACGGCAAGAACATCCGCGACTGGCTGTTCGTCGAGGACCACGCCCGCGCCTTGAGCCTGGTGCTGGAGCACGGGCAGCTAGGGGAGACCTACAATGTCGGCGGCCGCAACGAGCGCAGCAACCTGCATGTGGTGGAGACGATCTGCGACCTGCTGGATGACCTCGCCCCGACCGCGGACGGTCCGCACCGCGGCCTGATCTCCTTCGTCACCGATCGCCCCGGCCACGACCGCCGCTACGCCATCGACGCCTCAAAGCTCGAGCGCGAGCTTGGCTGGCGGGCGGAGGAGAACTTCGAGACCGGGATCGAGAAGACGGTGCGCTGGTATACCGAGCAGAAGCCGTGGTGGCAGGCCATCGTGGAGCGGGGGTATCAGGTCACGCGGGTGGGGTTGAGCAAATAACCGGTCTAAAACGCGCCCGCTGGCCGGCGCGTCGCGACATGCCCATCAAAAATCGTGAAAACAACCCCATGCACAGTAGACGACGATCTTGCGAATGGTGCCCGGTGAACTCCGCGATGCGGTTGATGCATCGGGCAAAAATAGCCCCAAGGAGCAATCGCGGCGCGATCCGCGCAAATCGCAGTGATGGGCCGGGAATCCGGACACGTGGGTGGGATTGAAGCAATAGGCGCGGCGCTGATTCCCCGGCCGGGGGGCCGCTCGCGTGTAGGATTGGTGGATTGGACTTTCAATGCGAATTGTAATGATCGGCTCCGGCTACGTCGGTTTGGTGTCCGGCGCCTGCTTTGCGGATTTCGGCCATTTCGTCACGTGCGTGGACAAGGACGCCGACAAGATCGCCGCGCTGAAGCGCTGTGAAATTCCGATCTTCGAGCCCGATCTCGACCAGCTCGTACGCACGGGCATGGACGGCGGCCGGCTCAAGTTCTCGACCGGCCTCGACGACATCGCCGAAGCCGACGCCGTGTTCATCGCAGTGGGGACGCCCTCACGTCGCGGCGATGGCCACGCCGACCTGAGCTATGTGCACGCCGCCTCGCGCGAGATCGCCGCCCATCTCCAGGGCTTTACCGTGATCGTGACCAAGTCAACCGTGCCGGTCGGCACCGGCGACGAGGTCGAGCGGATCATCCGGGAGACCAACCCGGCGGCCGACTTTGCCGTCGCGTCGAACCCCGAATTCCTGCGCGAGGGTGCGGCGATCCGCGACTTCCAGCACCCGGATCGCATCGTCGTCGGCACCGAGGACGAGCGCGCGCAGAAGGTGATGGGCGACGTTTATCGCCCGCTTTACCTCAACCAGGCGCCGATCATGTTCACGAGCCGGCGCACCTCCGAACTGATCAAATATGCCGCCAACGCTTTCCTGGCGACCAAGATCACCTTCATCAACGAGATGGCCGACCTCGCCGAACAGGTCGGCGCCAATGTGCAGGAGATCGCCCGCGGCATCGGGCTCGACAATCGCATCGGCACCAAATTCCTGCACGCCGGCGCGGGCTACGGCGGCTCCTGCTTTCCGAAGGACACGCGCGCGCTGGCCAAGACCGCGCTCGATCATGGCATCCAGCTTCGAATCGTGGAGGCCACGCTGACCGCGAACGACAACCGCAAGCGCGCCATGGCGCGCAAGGTGGCCAACGCGCTCGGGGGCGACCTCCACGGCAAGACGATCGCCGTGCTCGGCCTGACCTTCAAGCCCGACACCGACGACATGCGCGAAGCCGCCTCTATTCCCCTGATCACGGGCCTGCTCGACTTCGGCGCAAAGGTAAAGGCGCATGATCCCGTCGGCATGGAGCAGGCCAAGAAGGAATTAGCGGGTATCGAATATTGCGAGGACCCCTATACGTGCGCGCGTGGCGCGGATGCATTGGTCATCGTGACGGAGTGGCGCCAGTTCCGGGCGCTTGATCTCGAGCGGATTAAGAACAGCATGGCTACGCCTGTGATCGTTGATTTACGAAATATCTATCGGCCGGAAGATGTGCGGGGGCTTGGGTTTAAATATGAGAGCATCGGGCGACGATGAGCTAAAATCCGCGCTACGCCGGGATGAAGCAATGCAACGAGACCCAATTCTGATCACCGGCGCGGCCGGCTTCATCGGCTTTCACGTCGCATAGCGACGCCCAAAAGCTGGAGCGCGAGCTCGGCTGGTGCGCCGAGGAGAATTTCGAGAGCGGCATCGAGAAGACGGCGCGCTGGTATATCGACCAGAAGCCGTGGTGGCAGGCGATCCTGGCGCGGGGGTATCAGGCGAAGCGGGTGGGGCTGAGTAAGTGGCGCAAGTAGTGATAGCGCGCTCGGCTTCTGCTTAAAACACTTTAGCTAATCGACTGCCAAGGCGTTCGGCTGGGGCCAATCGCCATAGAATAGGAAATCGAATGTTGGAAAAACTTCCAAATGCAGCCGAAACGCCTTCTCTTGAGGCATCCCTCGAAAAGGCCACGGACCAGGCCTTTAAGGCGCGCGCCACATTTGAGTATCAGCAGGTCCGAAAATGGGTGGGGAGCCGCGTTAACCTCGACGAAGCGCGCATTCTTGATTTCGGATGCGGTCAAGGCGTGCCGGCAGCTTCGTTCGCTCTCCGACACCCGAAAGCTCGCGTACTTGGAGTCGATATCGAGCCTGTACCGGAGCAACAACTGAGCAACCTTCTCAACAAGCAGATTGGCTGCGGCATTCCTTCCAATGTGAGCTATCGCACCCTGTCCTTGACGGCTCTATCAGATGAGAAGTTCGATCTGATATATGCTTGGTCCGTGTTTGAGCACGTCAAAGAAGACAAGATGATCAAGATCTTTTCCACGCTGAAGAGCCATCTTGCGGAGAGAGGAATACTATTCGTTTGCTGCAATCCCCTCTACTTCTCTCCTCACGGATCCCATCTATACAAGTACTTCAAATCGCCATGGCACCATCTTCTGTTGACGTTGGATGAACTCCGGGAAGGCGTCGTCTCGGGCGACCTTTTGGCATCGGAGACTAGGGAGTGGCAGCAATTTCTCCAACTGAACAGATTGACGGCTCAGGACATCATGGGCAGAGCATCGGGAGCCGGCTTGAAGCGATTGAGACATCATCTAACAAAAACAGATTTATCGCCGCCTCCAAGATTGGCACGTCTGTACGATAATGAGGTCCTGACGACGAAGGAGCTTGTTGCGATCTTTGAATAGCAGCTGCTATCCAGCAACAGGGGCGTCCTGTTCGCCTCTCCTCAGCTGGCCCTGGGATTTAGCCAATTGATGCCGTTTCTCGAAACGCCCAACATTCGCGTTGACCGGGTCGATAGCTACGGCTCAGAAATTGTCTTGGTATCTTTCGCTGAGCGAAAGACGCACACGGCCGATCTCGCCGAAAAGGGCTGGGGCCAAGATTTCGCGTCTTTTCATAGAATAGACGGGTTCTATATCAAGTCCGCTGGAAATCACTGGTATCAATATCCCGAAATGAAAGGAGCTATGGCAGCAATTCGGGAAGCGGCCGGAAGCCAACACCTCGTCACCTATGGATGTAGCATGGGAGCTTACGCCGCGATCAAGTTTGCTGGTGCGCTTGGCGCAAAACGAGCGGTCGCGGTGTCGCCGCTGTTTACGCCCGATCCTTCTAAGCCTCCATATGAGCAGCGATGGAAGGTTGACGCGAGTCGGACAGCGTTTATCGATGATGAAATGGATGGCACGCCAGAAGTGCACGTTTTCATCCTTAGCGATCCGACGCACCCCGACGCCAGACACACCAAGCTTCTTCGACGCACCTTTCCCAGGACGACGGTAGTTCCTCTACCTTTTGCTTCCCATCCCGTCGGGCCGTTTTTGCGGGAGGCCGAATTACTTACCGAATTCACGCTGAGACTACTCTACGGCAACTTTGACAATCGCGTCTTTTGCGATGCTCGACGCGCTAGGCGCTCAAGGTCTCAGATTTACCTAGAGAGAAGGAAGGAACTCCTGGCTGGACGCTAAGAGTTAATGCCTTCAAATGAAAGATCGAGCCCACATCGAAATTGCCGAGGTAAACACGTTTCACCAACGACCGCAGCTCGTCTAACTTGATTCGCTAACCCAGAACAATTGCACGAGATAGAGTGACAGGAGTGCATCAGCGCCCAACGCTATCCAATGTTCGGCCGTAAAGTATGTTATCGATGTAGATTGTTTGGGTAGTCGGTTGTCGACGTCGATAGACTCCTATGTCGAAACCTATGCTCGGTCTGACCTCACCGCGCTCCGTCACTGAAGCTGGATCAGGTACAAATCCCCAACATCCACTCCAGTTAACGGCTTGGGCCCCGTCCACCCAAGCGGCAATCTTGCCAGACGCTCCATCTCCACACGGGGAAGGCTTTAGATTCAACGTGAAGTGAACCCATTGCTCGCGAACGAGTTGGATGATGCCGATTCGCAAGTGCTTACCGAAGGCGCGAGCCTCGGTCTCGTTGTTCGCAATCGCAAATTCCATCGTCACGAACTGATCGTTGGTCTGCTCAGGAACAACTCGAATGACAAAGGGCGGATGGCCTGCACAACACTGGAATGCCTGAAAGTGGATCACCCAATAGAGCGGCTTCTGATAGTTTCTATCGAGCATCATGTCGAAACTGATGAACCGCTCATTGTCCAACCCGTCCACAGTCGTCCGCTGTTCGGATTGGTGAGGTACTGCGTCGAGGAAAATCTTATCCTTTACATTCTGATCGAGGTCTGAGGTTAGCGAGATTGCGAGAGACCTATCGCCGATAGACGCGCGTTTTCCCGGAGGTACCCGCTCATCTAACCATACGTTGAATCTCGATCCTATATCAACTGTGAACGGGTAAGATCCGAAGTTATGAGACCCACCTATCCTGAAATAGAACGGCTTAGACATATCTCGGGTTGAGAATTTCGAGGTATCAATTTGATTGGCAAACGAGAAACGCAGGGACGAAATCAAGCCTGAACGCTGTGCATCTGCGTCTTGCCCATTTGCCGCGACGAACGATACGCCAAGCAGAAGAACTGAAAAGAAGCCCCGCATGATGACTTGCAGCGGTGCGATTAGATGTGGAGTAGATATCATGACTGTTTCACGCAAAGCCCGAAATGCCGTGGCACAAACTAGTCAATTTACGTCCATGAAGAAAGTCCGTGAAGGAAGACAGGAGAAATAGGAGTCGCATGCCTAGTAGGGATCTCTTGGTATGGATCTCTTGCCGACAGAATAGGCAGCGGTTCAACTGAGTCCGTTCTAACCGAGAGAAACCTTCGCTGCACCGAGTTCAATTAAGGTTACCTCGCCTGAGGAGTTGTTCATCAGCTCCGTTTCAAGCTAGTTACTTCCGTAAGTGATCTAGGAACAATGCATGTCATTCTTCAAGAAAGGAAAGCGGCGACCAAGTTTTGCGCCGCCGATTGAGCCGCCAAGAAAGGAACAGACCATTATGGCAAGCCCATCCGACTTCGAAATGCCGAGCGCAGTACTGGCAGCCGCAGTGGTCGCTAAGAGCGAACTGAAGGGCGAAGAACTGCAGCGTTATGCAATCAGCGTCCAGCGCGCTTATGCAAAGCAAATGTTGGCGGCTCGCGAACGAGAGGATGCGGCTAGAAAGCAGTAGACCTGAGAGTTAGTGGCGCGGCCGGCTCCGAAGATGGAGCCGACGTCGTTGCAGCCACTCATATCGACGTCCGATCGTCGCTGGTAGGGTTGTCAAAGATAGCACAAAAGTGGGGGCAATGGCGAAACCTAGCCATCTCTGAGCTCACTTTGAGGGGGGTCTCTGCAACCTGCAATAAGCTTGAGCCCTATTTTCATCTGGGGTATGTGATAGGCGGGATGACCGAGCTGCTTCGGTTACGATGTCCCACGAGGTTGGCATGGTGGAGCTGTTATTTAGCTCTGAGGAGCTAGATGTTTCCTTTCTTCCCGGAGCAAGCGACTTTCTATTAGTGACGTTTTCTGCGTTAGATTTCAGCACAAAGACGGACGCTTTCTGGGGAAGGTATTTTGCAGAAAAGAACGGAATTTCTGCGCTAGGCTTTGTTGCAAAAAAAAACAATTGGTATCCACGACGCTTCGTCGAGGAAGGACTGAAGTCCGTGATGCCAAGAATCCGACATATGCCGAGGCGCATCACCTATGGATCTTCCATGGGAGCTTATGGCGCAGTGAAGTATAGCAAGGTACTCGGTGCGACGGCATGTGCTGCTTTCAGTCCGCAATTTTCAATCGACCCTGCGGACGGAATCACTCGAAGTAGCTACACTAGCTATTTTCGGCCAGAGCTCCATGACGGAATGGCGATCAGGGGCCAAGACGTTAGCGCAAACTGCTACATTTTTTACGATCAGACTGATGACTTCGATAGAGGCAACGCTGAATACATATCGAAAGTTGCGCCGGGTACTAGGTTAGTCCGGATACGAAACGTTGGTCACGAAGTGATCAAGGTTTTGGGCAATGCACCGAACACAATAAAGCTACTCAAATTTTGCCTCGAAGCAAGAGACGACGAGATCCATAGCTTGATGCGGACGTTAAGGGCTCGCTCACCAGCGCGCTATTCGGGGGTTGCGACCGCACTGGCTTTGCGCAACCGAAAGTTAGCTGGTAAGATATTCGACAAGTACCAAGATCGGTTTGATCAAAAACAGCGGGCAATCTATTTCGACGTTATGGCCGAAGCTTGTGCGCTTTCCCAAGAGTTTGAGTTGGCTCGCGCATATATAGTCAAGGCGCTCGAGATCTTGCCAGGGAGAATCCCGTTCCTAATGCGAGTTCGCCAAATTGACGAACTCGCCCGAAAAGGATGAATTGTCATTAGGCAGGAATTCGTTCAAGGCAAAAGCTGAAGTAGGTGTCGGGATCGATCGAGATATGCCTGTAGCGCCACCTCCTCTCCCTACAAAAAGCTGCTGTGGCTTGGATTACACCGTAGACGTGAGGCACAACTACATTGCCCGCACTGAAATCGTGTCCCGCGATTACTCCATGTTCACTCGACTTCAGGGCGGATATGTCCAGCTCCCGAACGGTGAGATCATAAGCGTGCGTTGTATCGAGATAGATGAAGTCAAAACAGCCATCGGGAAAAGAAGCTAGGACGTCTGACGAAAACCCGCGGCGAAGCTCTATAGCCCCCTCTCTAATCTGCTGCGCAAACTTCTGCTCGACTAACCGCAGACCGTCCGCAAAGCGCTGGTCTTGCCATGCGTCAATGAGGTACAATTTACTTGGCTTAAGACGCTTCAATATCTCTTCGCTGAAATCGCCAGAAGCGACTCCGACTTCGACCGCAACGCCACCTTTCGGCAGAGTGTCGAGCATGTCTTCCCTCGTGGGTACCACGCGGCATGCTTCGGTATGGATGAGCTCAAGCGGAGATCCCTTGATCCGGTCGAATTCCGCTTGGCGCCGAGCCTTGGCAGCCTCCATTTTTTCCTCGATCGAGCACATCGCGAACGCAACCTCCTACGAGGAGTTCGAAGTTAGATTTTCTCGAATGCGATAACCGGGGCAAACGAGTACTCAACTGCCTTACTAGAAAATTGGATGTCAGGTAACGCCTTGAAGCCCGACTTCTCCATCTTTTCGAGTAAGAGGTACTTCCATTCCTTGAACAATTGGGAATCCGTTTCCGCAATTTGAACGAGAGCCGTTCCTCCTTTCACCATCAAACGATTCAGCTCCTTTACAATCAGTGACAGCTGGTCTCGGTCTGATTGCCCCAATCGGACAAGTGATAAGTGGAATGTTCCCGGCCGATTGGGAAGACGGCCTTTAGACCGGAGCTCGGAGATCAAACTTTCGATCGTCAGGCGCGGTCCCTGAAATTGCCGCGCCCACTCTTTCTCAAGTCCGCCAGTCAATCCAGCGGCGAGAGCCGGTAGGCGCCGATACATCAGGATGCCATCACTCAACCATCTGTAAACCGAGCGATCTTCGGGCAAGGCCTCGCAGGACGGACACTTCGCCCCTTCTGCGAAGGCAGGCCCATGCCAGTCACAGAGATTGCAATGCTTCAACTTTCCGTTGGCTACTGCATCATACCGCTCGAGCTCGTCAGGAAGCACCGGATGAGCCACCACCAACGACTCGTCGAACCTCTGCGAAAGTGTGGGACGGCTCTTGTTAAAGAGCGCGAGCATGCCTGGCACATTTGCAAGTTTCCAGCCCTTGCTCTCGGCATAATAGCTGTATTCTACATCCGTATAGCTGTGCGGCACGTCGGCGCTGAATCCTCCAATCTCGGCAACCATCTTGCGCCTCATGCCGAACAAACCGCCTTGGACGTGACCGAAAATCCGCGCGGGGTTCTTGGTCGCGAAGTCCTTGTTCCGGAACTTGTCAAACAGTTCGATGCCGGTCGGATATTGTGAACCGTACAGATAGGTCGGCGAATAACCAATCGTACCGACCAGGCCGACATCCGGCTGCTCTTCCAAGGCATGCACGATTGGGATCTCCCACCCGCGCGTAAAGCTAACGCCTTCCCTGCCGCAGACATAAACGGCATAATCGCCGTCGCCTTGCGCCAGAGCAGCATTTGTGCCGGGGCCAACCATGGCATTGACGTTATTGTGGATGACAGTGACGCGGTCGTGCTCTCGCCAGAGGCTATCCAGATACTCCGCAACAGGCTCGCGCCTGCTTTGGTTGTCACAGACGATCAAGTGATACGGGAGCGAAGTGTTTTCCACTATCCTCCGAACGACCATTTTCAATTCGTCAAGGTTGTTCCAAGCCACGATCACTAGATCGACGGTCTGATTCCGCCAAACTCGCATCAGCACTCGTGTGAGCCGGGCAACATCGTGTCGCTCCCGCGCGCGGGCGGCGGCCGCCCTGATGATCGCGCGCACCTTCAAGGTGGGCATACCGTAGAATCGGCGAATAGCTTCGGCCAGCGCCTCCGGCGTCGGCTCGGCCACTATTCCTGTGACCTCATCAACAACTAGATCCGGTATCCCGGCGACGTTGGTCGTGAGCACCGGCACGCCTGCCGCCATGCTCTCGACTACCGAGGTCGGAATCCCGTCCATGTCACCGTTCTCGGTTCGCACCGACGGTGCCGCAAACAGATCCGCGGTCTTCATCGTCTCGATGACCTGGTCCTGCGTCAACTGGCCTTTGATCTCGACATTGGTGGCGCCCGTCTCTGCAATGAGGCGGCGGTACTCATCCTCCATATCTCCGTAGCCATAGAGCTCCACCTTCACCCCAAGATCCGCAACCAATGGCGCCGCGCGGATGAGAAGATCGAGCCCCTTCTTTTTCACGAACCGATGGACTGCGACAATCTTCTTTGTTGTCCTGTTCTGCCTCTCTTCATCGTAGGCGGCTGAGAAGCGCCTCGTGTCGACGGCATTCGGGTTGATGATGACCTTTCCACGCGGGAATCCCCGCTCGACCACGTAGTTCAGATGGAACCTGGACAGCGTGAACAGCGCACGACACCACCTGGATGCCCCAATCTCCGCGAGACGATTTTTCTTATCATTGTCGTGACGGAATATGTCCTGGGCATGCGCAATGAACGTGAACGGGATTTCCGCCTCTTCACACGCCGGCCAAACCATGTCCGTCACAACGGGATAGACGAAGTGGGCATGAACAATTGTCCGCCCTGTTTCCTTCAGCCGCTTCGCGAGTTGTTTGGGTGAATCGACTCGTTCAAACGTAATGGGAAAGGATGGCTTGAAGTCCTTCCAGGGTATTTGACGGCAAAAGACAAGAACATCCGCTCCGGAGGCGACGAGCGCCTCCAATTCGTTCAAAACAAACGTTTCGGATGGCACAGGAAAATGCCAACAGAAGTACGCAATCCGCGGTCGATCCTCCCGCACTTTGAGTGTTGGATTGCGTGCCGGTCGTACGACAGGACTGGCCGAACTGATCCGTACGTCCTTGGGCGGGAGGATATGGGAGTAGGCTTCAGCAACTCGCTTCCGGTAGCTTGGAAGGCCAAATCTGGAAACGGCTATTCTTCTGCCACGCTCTCCGAACTGCTTTATCGCTTCTGGCTGATCGCAGAGATGTTCAATAAACGGTAGCGCATCCTCCACCTTCTTGAAGGGCACGAGATAACCGCTCTTCTTGTGCTCCACCAGTTCCGGAAGCGCTCCCCATCGGTAAGCGATGACGGGCCGCCTTGCGGCCATTGCTTCCAACACAGTCCGGCCGAACGATTCAGCAAAATGCGAGAAGTTTAGAACAACGTTGACCTGCTCAACTGCCTGCCTTGGGCTCGCTGCATAACCGGCAAACACAACATTGTCAGGTACACCCCCAACCTTCTGCTCTTCCTTGAGCTGTTTGACCAAATCCGTATCTGGGCCGATGATGACAAACTTTGCATTCTTGACGCGTCCGGACGCCAATCGAGCTAATTCGATAACGTCCGAAATTCCCTTCTTTGGCACGTTGCTGCTGATTAGACCAAACTTGATCTCGTCCTTTGGCGAGTTCGGAATGTCCATCGCATCGACGTCGATCGTGTTCGGGATCGTAAAGGTCCGCCGGTCCTTCGCAAATGCCTCCGCTGTCACCTCGGAGTTTCCGATCACCCAGTCTGCTCTGTTCTTGGTCTGATTGATGATCTCCTCGGATGATTCGCCAATCAACTCTTGAAGCGCTTGATCATGCTGGATGAGTTCCCTCACGTGCACGATCCCTGGAACACCACATTTCCTGGCGGCCTGTAAGGCCTCTCGGAGCATTATCGTATTCACGTGGACGACATCGATTTTGTCGGTCTTGATGAGATGCTCGAACGCCTGGGTCGACCGATCCGATGCCGCCTGTCCTTTTCTCCACCACTGGTAATCCACGATGTACGCACGGTGGCAGAGGGGCCGGATCGCGTTCGTGTAATCGGGAACATTCCTCGGGAGCACCACGAAGAGGTTGGCTGGAATCTGGCCGATTGCATCCACCATGTCGAGGAAGCTGCGCTCACTTCCGAATAAGTGCTCGCCGGCAACGTGTGCCACCAAAAGAACGTTGGGGCACCCATCGCGATACGCCACTTTTCCCGGGTATTGACGTGAAATGAGCGGCTTTTCAGATGACGTTGCTATCGACTTGCCCTTGGACGCTGGGGGAGCATCCTTCGGGACTTTTAGCTCCTTGAAATAGGCGACGATTGCTTCCGAAGATAGCTGCCGAAAGCCGCCATTTAGGGCATCGATCACACCTGAACTCGGCTGCGGGCTTGAATTCCCTACCTTCGTCAAATCCGAGTAGAGCACCGCGCTGAAGCAGGGATGAGGGTCATGCGACTTCTCGGATCCCTCGTGCAGATAATGGAGCAGCGCGGATGTATCACCGTGCCCTTCCAGATATTTCTCGCGATAGAACCCGGGATCAAAGAAGAGCGAAGGCCGGGTCCCCGATTGCTCTCCCTTGAATAAATAATGAAGCAGTAGATCAACATCCGCGGGATCCAGATCTGGTGACTGGTCAAGATAATACTGGATGTCGAACAGGGGATGCGGGCTGATGCCATGCGCAGCACCAAAGATTGCAAAATGCAGATAGGGCTCGATTTCAACCGACTCGCCGAAATGCGACCTATAATGATCCACGTCGAAGAGCGGAGAAAACGCGAACTTTCCCTCCCGCCATCCCTTCGTGACGTAATGTAGCAGCGCCAGCGCGGTGTGGCCATCTGGGACGCTTGCTGTGCGTGAGTATTTGATGGGATCGAATAAAGGATGCGGGCTAGGCGGCGATGGCCCAACTTGCAGAAATTGCCCCAACCAAGTCTGCCCGTCATCGGGCTCGGGGACCAGTTTCGAATAGTGCTCCGTCGAAAAAAGAGGATGAGGATCCTTTCGCTCGCTTGATCCTACTTCAATGTAATGGCTCAACGGTTCAACACCGTCCATCGCGAGCCGCTGGTTGCGCATCAGGTAAAACGGAACAGAGAACAGCGGCTGTGGGCTTTTACCCTGCCGCCAGCCTTCCGTCACGTAATGCGCGACAAGATTCGTGCGAGCAGGAAAAGGAGATTCAAATTGTAAAGCATAGAATACAGGATCAAAGAGGCCGCTTTCGGCGATCAATCCTATCTGTTTCGATATTTTCCTCTTGGATGGATCACCAGCTTTGATCAGATCCGGGTTCAGGAATCGCTCTTCCTCTCGATATAGCTCCAGCTCATCCCTCAGCGCGTACTGGAGTACTGGAAGACCCCTTTGCACCTTTGCCTCCAGCCACCGGCTCTTCTCTGAAAGAAAGCCGATGAACTTCGAAGCGGCATCAATCTGCTGACTGCGATGCTCACGTTCCTGCTCAAGCTCACGAGTTAGCTTGGCGAGCTTTTCATTGAAAGCAAGCTCCTTAGTCGCGAACTCTCGCTCCAAATTGGCTGCGCGGGCGGCGGATTGCCTCTGTTCGTTCTGCAACCGCTCGAATCTCAACAAGATGAGATCGTATTGAGCTAGCATCGACGCTTCGCGGTCCAGAATGCTCTCGATCGACAATTGCGAGTAACTGGATCGAGCACTTCCATCCGTGCCAAGCCCACCAGCATCTTTTTGAATGCTTACTTTCTTGATATCAACTGGCGCGGTCGCGTCTGTTGTACTTGCGGTCGATGATCCCTTCCCAATCGCCATGCAAGCAGCAAGCCCATCCACAACTCTCTCGTGATCGCGTTTTAGTTCCTGCAGCCTGCTGATCAACGCCGGACTGGGTTTCGGCTTGGCCGATGCGACAAGCTCAAATAGCGACTTCAGTGAAACAAGTACGTCGGAGCACTCGCGTCGAATGGACGCAAGCATCGCCTCGATCCTCGCAACGAGCTTGGGATCGGCGACGGGATCTGTGCTCAACTGCGCGGCAACGTCCTGCAGCCGCGGCCTTAGCTCTGAAATTCGAATTTGGAGCTTGCTGATGCTCGACTCGAACTTGGTCATCTGATTCATTTTCAATCCACATACAGCGCGTCAGTTAGTGCTTCGTGGCGTAGCTCTCACATCTACACGTCCCGTTACATAATAGCGTGGTGCCACTACGAGGCCATGAAGACTCTGACCGAATCTGCCTACAGCGCAGCCCTCGACTGCCTGAAATAAAGTCTGCTTGCTTAACGGAGCCTCGGCTGCTCCAACGGCCAACATGCGGATACTAAGTGCGCCCTGAAATCGCGTGTAACCGCTGCCGCGCCACCTCATTCCCCTGCCCTGCCGCCTTCTCGTACCACGCCCGCGCCGCCTCAATATCCTGCGCCACGCCATTCCCCGCATAGAGCGCATCCCCCACCGACAGCTGCGCTGCCGCCATGCCCCGCTCGGCGGCCTGCGCGAACCATTCGAACGCCTTCTCCGGATTGCGCTCGCAGCCCTGGCCCTTGGAGAGCATCACGGCCAGGTTGAACTGCCCGAGCAGGTGGCCCTGCTTGGCGGCGGCCTCGTACCAGAACACGCCCTTCTCGAGATCCATCTCGACGCCGGCGCCGGTGCAGTACATCACCCCGAGTTGGAATTGCGCGAGCGGTTGGCTCGCCTGCGCGGCCTTCGCGAACCAGCCGGCAGCGACTTTCGGATCGGCCATGCCGCGCGCCGGATCGAGATAAAGCTGGCCGAGCGCCAGCATCGCATCGGCCAGGCCGGCATCGGCCGCGCGGGCATAGGCCTTCGCGGCTTGCGCCCAGTCGGGCGTCCCGCCGAAGCGCCCGGCATGGAGATTGCCGAGCTGAAAGCTGGCCGCGGCGTGGCCGGCCTCGGCCGCCAGACCCAACAGATCCGCCGAGCGCGCGATCGCCTCAAGGCTCTTGTCCGATTGCAGCAGGAACATCGCATAGGCGAGCCTGGCGTCCGGATCGCCGCCACCTGCGGCGGTCTTCAGCCATTGCTCGGCGATGCCGTGGTCGCGATCGACGCCCTGGCCGGTGGAATAGAGCTGGCCGAGCTGCACCTGCGCGGCCGAGATGCCGGCATTGGCGGCGAACTCGAACCATTTGATCGCCGCAGTGACATCCTGGGCGATGCCGGTGCCCTTCAGATAGAACACGGCGACGTTATAGGCCGCGGTCGGGTGGCCATTCTCGGCGGCGCGCAAGAACCATTTGGCAGCCTCGCGAACGCTCGGCGCGACGCCCTGGCCGGTGGCGTAGAAGCGGCCGGTGAAGAACTGCGACTGGACATCGCCGCGCTCGGCGGCCTGGAGGTACCAATAGGCGGCCTCGCGCAGGTCGGGCTCGGCGGCGGCGCCGAGCGAATAGAACTCGCCAAGCGCCAGGATCGACGGCAGATGCCCGCGCCGGCCGGCTTTGCGCAGCGCGGTTTCGGCCTTATCGGCGGATTTGGGCAGGCCGTCGCCGCCAAGCCGCATCAGCGCGATATTGTAGAGCGCAGTCACATCCTCGTGCCGGGCGGCCTCACTGAACAGACGCGCTGCCTCAGTGCGGTCCTGCGCGACGCCGGAGCCATTCAAATGCAGGAAAGCGAGCGCGACCTGGGCACGGACGTGTCCCCTCTCGGCGGCCTTGCGATACCAGCCGGCGGCGGTCTCGGGATCCTTGGGCACGCCGAGGCCTTGATAGTAGACATCGCCGAGGCCGAATTCGCCGGCCGCCAAATTCTGCCCGGCGGCCTTCTCGTACCATTCCCGCGCCGCCGTCTTGTCCATCTCGCAGCCGCGCCCGTGCCGATGAAGATCCGCAAGCAGCGCCTGCGCTTCGGCCCGTCCGGACGCGGCCGCCTTGGCAATCCAGGCGAAGCCGCGCTCGGGGTCCTTCTCGACCGACAGCCCGCGCGGAAACATCATGTTTGCGATCGACGCCTGGCCGCTGGTCCTGGTCTCGACTGCCTGGCGCCAGGCTTCCGGCGAGCCGCCGAGACCCGCCACCACGCCGTCGAGCAGGATCATGCCGAGCTGAAGCTGCGCATCGACGTGTCTCGCTTCGGCGGCTTTCTCGTACCAGGCCACCGCATCTGGAAACGAGCGCACGACGCCCTGACTGCGCGCGTAGAGCTGGCCGATCCGGAACGCCGCCTCGGAGGCGCCGCCCTCCGCGGCACGCCGCCATGTCTCGAAGGCCTCCATGAAGGCGCCGCGGTCATAGGCGGCTGCGCCGCGCTGGACCAGCGCATCGGGGCCAAGCGCGGCCCATGGCTTCAGCCGGCTCAGCAGTCCGGGCCTGCGCATGCTCGCGGCCATGCTCATTGAGCTTCGCGCATGGCCTGGCCGAGCCCTTTGAGCATGTCGCCGATCACATACATCGCGACCGACCGTGTGCCGACATGGACATCGCCGGTCAGCGTCATGCCGGGGATCAGGCGGAAATTCGCCGGCACGTCGCGGAAATCCGCCTTGTCCACCGAACAACGCCCCTTGTAGTAGGCGTCCACCGGCTGGCCGTTGTCGTCCGTCGTGAAGGCCCCCTCGCTGATCCAGCGGATCTTGCCTTCAGCGGTGCCGTGCTCGGCAAAATTGAAGGCGTCGATCTTCAGCGTGCATCGATCGCCGGCCCTGACGAAACCCACGTCACGCGAGGCGAGCTTGATCTCGGCTTCGAGGCGCGTCTTCACCGGCATCAGCGTAATAAAGGGATCGCCCTGCTTCAGCACCGAGCCCACCGACAGCTTCGCCATGGTCAAGACCACGGACGGCTCGTCAGCCGTCAAGCGAACAAGGTCCTGATGCTTCAAAGCCTTGCCATAGGATGCCTTTGCCGCGTCCAATGTATTCTGCGTCGTCACTAGATCCTGGCTGAGCTGCGCATTCCACTGCTCGGTAAACGCCCTGCGATCGGCCTTCAGCGAGTCGAGCTGGTGCTGTGCTTCGACCAGGCTGTTGTGCGTCGAGTCCATCTGCCGCAACAGCTCCAGACGAGCATCCTGCGAGATATAGAGGTTGAGCTTCGACCCGCTGCCGCTTTCAGCCAGCGAGGAGCGCATCGATTCGATCTTCTGCAAGACGTCGTCGCGCTGACCATAGCGCTCGTCATCCTTTTGCAGCTTCTGGATCGTCGCCTCGGTCTGGCTGATCTTGGAATCGAAGCTCGTGACCTGGGCAGCGTATTGCGCCCTCCTTTGGTCGTACAATGCCTTTTGCAGGGCGGCGTAGTTCTTGAATTCAGCATTCGGCCGGTCGGGAAAAACCAGCGGTGAATTGCTGAGCTCCGCCTTGTCGCGCACGACCTGCGCCTCGAGGCTTGCAACCTGTTGCCTGAACTGGGTGACGTCGGCCGAGGCGAAGGTCGAATCCAGTGTCGCGAGCAACTGGCCGGCCTGAACCTGTTCGCCTTCGCGCACGTCGATGGTCTTGATGATCGACGGATCGAGCGCCTGCAGCACGTTGATCTGGTCCAGCGGCACGACCTTGCCGCCGACGCTGGAGACGACGCGGTCAAGTCGCGTCAGAAACATGATCGCGACGAGCGAGGCCAGAAAGGCGACCAGAACCCACAGGGTCGCACGAGCGGCAAGCGGCTCCGCGGCCTCGCGGATTGCGTCGGTCTCGGACTGGAACTGCCGAACGGTGGTGAGCGCCGTGGAATTACGAGACAAGGGTCGGCCCTCCGACTTTCGCGCGCGGCCGACGCGCCGGCAGGGTGTGGCTGTTCTGCTGGTGCCAGAGGCTGCTGTAGATCTCATTGCGCGCTAGCAGTTCCTCGTGCTTGCCGATGTCGTCCACCGCGCCGCGATTGAGCACGAGGATCGCGTCGCAATCGACCAGCGATGACAGGCGGTGCGAGATGATGATCAGCGTCCGGCCATGCGCGATCCGCGAGATGTTGGCATTGACGATCGCCTCGCTCTCGGCATCGAGCGCGCTGGTCGCCTCGTCCAGGATCAGGATCGGCGGGTTGACGATCAGGGCGCGCGCAATCGCAAGACGCTGCCGCTGGCCACCCGACAGATTGGGCGAACCTTCGTAGATATAGGTCTCGTAGCCGCGCGGCAGCTTGTCGATGAATTCTTCGGCGCCGGCCATACGGGCCGCCTGCACCACCTCGTCGAACGTCGCGTCCGGCTTGGCCGCCGCGATGTTCTCGCGGATCGAGCCGCTGAACAGGAAGTTTTCCTGCAGCACGACCCCGATGTTGCGGCGAAGGTGATCGACGTCGTATTCGCGCACGTCGATCCCGTCGATCTTGATCAGCCCGCCATAGTCAGAATGCAGCCGCTGCAAAAGACGCGTGATCGTGGTCTTGCCGGAGCCGCTCTTGCCCATGACGCCCAACGTGGTGCCGGTCGGAATCTCAAACGAAACACCATTGAGCGCCGGCGACACCGCGCCCTTGTACTTGAACGTCACATTGGCGAACTCGACGTGGCCCTGCAGCAGGCTCTGCACGCCGTGTCCGGAGCGTCCCTCCTCCGGCTCCTGGTTGACGAGGTTGCCCACGATAGCGACGGCCATTCGTGCTTCATCGAGCTGGTTGACGAGTTGCGCCATCTGCATCAGCGGCGCAGCTACGCGTTGGGACAACAGCAAGAAGGCAAACAGTGCTCCCACATAAACAGGGTCGGCCGTGCTGATCGCCAGATAGACACCGATCGCAAAAGGTGCGCTCACCGTTAGCCGCTCCAGCGGTTTCACGACCGCCTGGATCGTCACGCCCGCGATACCCTCGGCCAGCCGCGCCTTGGCGACACGGGCGACATGAACATCCCACGTGTGCTTCTGGCGCGCATCGAGCGCCAGCGACTTCACGGTCCGAATGCCATTCAGGTTCTGCACCATGAAGGCGCCCTGCGCACCCTCGGCCGCGATGACGGCGGCCGACTTCTTGCGATAGAAGGGCAGCATCAGGATCAGCCACCCCACGATCAGTCCCGAAAAGCCAAGTACAACGAATGTCAGCAGCGGGCTGAAGAAGAACATCACGGGCAGGAAGAAGATCAGTGTAGTCGAATCCAGAATCGTCCCGAAGACCTGTCCTACCAGGAACGTGCGCACCCTGAAGATTTCGCGCATGTCGCGCGCGATCAAGCCAATTTGGTTGCGTTCGAAGTAGTCGATCGGAAGATTGAGCACCTTCTCGAATACGTAGGTCGAAAGCTTGACATCCAGCCGCGCGGTCAGACTGTGAACCAGATATTGGCGCAGCACGAAGAACGCCGTCTCAAAGGCTATGATAACGGCCATTGCAAGACACAGCACATAGAAGGTATTGAACGCCCTATAGAACATCACTTTATCGGTCAGCAGCCGCCAGAACATGATCGGCGCCAGTGCCAGAAGTCCGAGCACGAGCGCGGCGACGGCGACGTCGCGCACGATGCGGCGCTCACGGAAGATCAACGCCGTGATAAATCCAAAGCTGAACGGCTGGGTCTCGTCCGAGATTTCATAGTCGCGCTTGGCGAGCACGACCTCACCCGTCCAGATATCCTCAAGCCGGATGCGGTCGATGATCAACAGCGCGTCCTCGCCGACGTTGGGATCCCGCAGCACGACACGCGGGTTGTTCTCATCGCCCTCCAGGCGCAGCAGCACCATCTTGCTGCCATCCTTGAGACCAAGGATCGCCGGCAGCGCCTTCTTCAAGTGACTGAGCCCGTCCCAGTCGAGATGGACGACCTTGGCCCTCATGCCGGAATTATTGGCGCACTTGACGATCTCGGAGGTCGCAACCTCGCCGCCGCCCAGCACGTTTTCGTGGATGAGCTGCGAGACGGTTAGATGCAGTCCATGCTGCCGCGCCACGATGACGAGCGCCGCAAGGCCAGTAGGCTCAGTGTTCTCAACCGCAGCAAGAGAGACATCCGGAGCAGTGTCGGATGAAACATCGACGGCCATGCAAACCTCTATTCCTGAAGCGGTCCTACCGGACGACGCATCCGCTTCGCTTCATTGTGCACCTGCGAAGCATTCAATCAACTTTAGCGTTTTGAAAGCCGAAAACCAATCTTTCATTGCGCGGGCAAAGCTCGTTCATGGCGGAATTAAAACATCATAAATGCCTGAATCATGAGCACATTTTGCGATTTTGAACTCCTGACAAACACTGTCTCGACCCGTCGCCGATACCCAAGGCCGGTCATCCCGCACTGCAAGAAATTTCCGTTTAATTTTAACCCTTTACCGCCCGACTGCGGAACACGCGAACGCGTCCGCTGCCACTACGAACGGGACCAGTGGGCGCCGACTCAGCTATGGCCGGCGCAACGGGCATATCTTGCCTCGCCGTCGCGGGCGCCGATCGGGCAGGCGGCGCCGCAACCCTTGTCGAGGCAATCTGCAGTCGCAATCCGACCAAGGGCTCTCGACCGGTTGGACCCGAGACCACAACCCGCTGTCCTGTCACCTTCATCTGCGGCGAACCCAGGAAAATGGCGTCAGCCGTGATCTCGTAATGCTGGGCCGCAGCGCCGAACACTTCGAACGTAGCCCCGACCAGCGGCAGCGCCCGTCCCCGGGTGCCCGAATATCCTCCAGCCTCGACGAACTCAGTCGCCCTCGGCTCACCCGGTCCACCCACCCGAACCGAATGACGCAGTCCGAATTTTTGCGGCCGCCCCGCCCAATCGAGACCGACCCCCTCGATGCGGGTTGGGGCCATCGGGCCGCCGAGCCATTCGCCCAGCCCCGCGAACGTGTCGCCGCGGCCGGCCAAGTGACCAAGCAGACGGAGACCGGAAAGATCAATCGGCGGCTCGTCCAACGCTGCCAAGCCAAGCGGGTCCGTCGAAAGCGACGCCGACTGGATACGCGCGCCAAGTGAACCGCCGGCCGACCGCGCACTCACCTCAACCTGAATGCGAGTTGGAGCAGACAACCGAACGACCACATTGGCCCCCGGCGACCACAGGACCGGCTCCTCAACGTCGGGTGGCAGCAGGAATTCCACCGAGCCAGCAGCTCGGGAATCGATAGAAAGGCTGACCTTCGGCGGCTGCGCCGCGTCCTCCGCCGAGTCGTAGCGGATCAAAAACAGGCCCTTCTGCAGATCGAGCGACTTCTGCAGCGTTGGTGACTTCATTTAGGAACCCCCAGATGCCCTATCTTAGCGAACCCGCTACTTCTTAAGCAATATGCAGGCCAGCGCCCGCTTAGCAAAAGCTTTTTTAGCGTTAAATTGTGTCGGCTCTGCAAGGTGCGCGATTCCAGTGCTAAGACTGGGACGCAGGCCGCTGCGAAGGACTCATGCAGAAAATTCTTTTTGTTCATAATAATTTCCCCGCGCAGTTTCTACCACTGTGTAAGGCCCTTTCCGGCCGCGACGACGTCCAGATGGCGGCGATCGGAGCTCCGAACGCGCGCTCGATTGCTGGCGTCTCCTTAAAGAAGTACATGATCCCCGATGGCGAGCTCGCCGCCGCCCACCCCTTTGCACGGCGTTTTGAGGCGGAATGCCGCCGTGCCGAGCAGGTGCTCTATTCAGCCTCCAACTTGAAGCAGCAGGGCTTCATACCCGATCTGGTCGTCGCCCATCCCGGCTGGGGCGAGATGCTGCCCTTGCGCCCGCTGTTTCCCAAGGCGCGGATCATCGCCTATTGCGAATTCTACTATCGCGCCAACGGGCAGGACGTCGGCTTTGATGCCGAATTCCCCGACATGGGCGTGGATGGCCACGTCCGCATTCATTTGAAGAACGCGGCGACTCTGCTGGCGCTCGACGATGCGGACGCCGGCCTTTCGCCGACATTGTGGCAGCGCTCCACCTATCCCGCCGAATTCCAGAGCAAAATCGAGGTGATCCACGAAGGCGTGGACACCGAGGCCATTCGTCCCCGAGACAACGCTGCATTGACGCTACCTTCGGGCAAGGTTCTGACCAAGGCCGACGAGGTCGTCACCTTTGCGACCCGCAGCCACGAACCATTGCGCGGCTTCCATTGCTTCCTGCGCGCATTGCCAGCGATCATGGCGGCCCGACCGAAGGCCCAGATTCTGATCGTCGGCGGCTCCGGCATTCCATACGGACTGTCACCGCCGGAAGGCCATAGCTGGCGCTCTTTTTTCTTCCGCGAGATTGAAGGCAAGGTCGACACCAGCCGCATTCACTTCACTGAAGACTTGAGCCGCGAGGATTTCCTCAAGGCATTCCAGATCTCAAGCGCCCACGTCTACTTCACCTATCCATTCGTCTTGTCCTGGTCGCTGTTGGAAGCCATGAGCGCGGGCTGCCTCGTGATCGGCTCCGATACCGCCCCCTTGCGCGAGATCATTGACGGCTCCAATGGCCTCCTGGTGCCGTTTTTCGATATCGAACAGTTGTCCGGACGCGTGATCGAGGCGCTGGCCAATCCGCGCCGCTTTGCTGGCCTGCGCCGCGCCGCCCGCGAGACCGTGGTCAGCCGTTACGATCTCGAGACCGTCTGCCTGCCGCGCCTGATGGATTTCTACAGGATCGCTGCCACAGGCCGCGCCGCACGGCCGAAACGGGCCGCGGCCAGCCGCAAGCGCTAGGGCCGATGGGTGCGATGCTAGACAGAGTTGCAGCTCTGCTCGATCCGGAGCAACACCCTGCTGCGCTGGAACGAGCAGCTATCGCAAATCTCGCCCGCGGCGAACTGGCCGAGGCGTTTCGCCTCGCCGACCGTCGCTGCCGCATCCTTCCCGTTGCCCAGGCACGCCACTACACACTCCGCGCCGAAATAGCCCGTCAATCCGGCTTTGCAGCCGCAGCACTTGCAGACATCACCAAAGCACTCGAACTCGCACCAGACGACCTCGCCGCCAATCGGCGCCTGATGCAATGGGGCGACGACGAGCAACGTGCGTCTGCTGCCCGCCGGTTGATCGAGCTCGACCGCGACATGGCTGCGTTGGGCGAAGCCGTCGCACGGCTGAAGGCCAAGGGTGAAACGACGTTGGGTGCCATCCACCGCATCGGGGACAGCATCACGGGTTGGGCAGCCTGGCAGGGCCACGAGCAAATGAGCCTATGGATCGAGACTGACAAGACCCGCATCTCTCATGCGATCGAAAGCGACCCGCAGCACGCCCTGGCAAGTAAAATCGAGCATGCGGCAAGCTTCAGCGTGCTGTTTCCTGCCTCTAAGACCCGTCGCGTAGTGAGCCTGCGGCTTGGCCGACGCGTCATGATAGAAAGCGCCTTTCCGGCGCCGCTTGCCGCCTGCGCCGTAAAGCATGGCACGTCGGTCACGACGAAATCGGTTGGCCGCAGCAAGGATCGCACCATCGAAGTGACGGTGGTCGTCCCTGTTTATGACGATTTTGAAGCGACCGAACGCTGCCTCGAAAGCCTGATGAGCGCGATCACGGATGACAAAGGGATCAAGGTAGTCTTGGTCGACGATGCAACGCCCGACAAGCGCATCGCGATGCTGCTGGACTCGGTTGCAACGGCCTCGAACGTGCGATTGATCCGCAACGTCGATAATCTTGGTTTCATCGGTGCCGTCAATCGCGCGCTCGATGCCGTTCCATCCGGCGATGTGATCCTGCTCAACTCTGACACCGTGGTGCCAGACGGCTTCGTGAAGCGACTGAGCAACGTAGCCCACGCTGCTCCCGATATCGGCACAGTCACGCCGCTGTCGAACAATGGCGAAGCCACCAGCCTGCCGCTCGCCTTTAGCGCCAATCCCTTGCCTTCGATCCAGCACGTCGCGCACCTGGACGCAATTGCCGCGCGCGTCAACGCCGGTCGCCTGGTCGATATGCCGGACGGCATCGGCTTTTGCCTTTACATCACCCGCGCCTGTCTCGACGCGGTCGGTGGACTATCCGACCATTATCATCGCGGCTATCTCGAGGATGTTGATCTCTGCCTTCGCGCGCGACAGAGCGGCTTTCGCAATGTTTGCGCCCCATCGGTGTATGTGGGCCACTCCGGCTCGGCCTCGTTCAAGACCGAAAAACGTGCCCTGGTGGTCCTCAATCTCGGACGGCTTCGTTTGCGCTTCCCGGACTATCGCAATGAAAGCGCAACCTTCAAGGCATTGGATCCGCTGAAGCCAAGCCGTGGCGCGATTGAGCGCGAGCTCATCGCCGAACGCAAGGGAACGACGATCGTCTTGTCCGGCGTAGGTGCGGTGATGGAGGTCGCAAAGCGGTTCGCTGCCCAATCCGGCAAGCCAGCGCTTCTCGCGTCTCTCAACCGGGGCAACACCACACTTGCCATGCGTGATGCCGGCTCCGACTTTCCGCAATCCCTCGACTTCCGGCTTCCTGCCGACGAGCCGACGCTGGTCGAGACCCTGACCGCAATCGCGCCCCCGCGCGTGGTCGTCGCTGATCCGGCCAATATACCCACCGCTCTTGTGCGCCCCCTGGTTGACCGAGGCGCGGTGGTCGATCTCCTGGTCGCCGACGGCGGACTGTGGTGTTCTCGCGGAGGTCTCGATCAAAAGGGCCGTCTCTGCCCTGCCCTCCTTGATGACAAGGAATGCAACTGCGGCCGCGATACGTCCGAGAGCTGGCTCAAGCTCTTAACCCGCGACAGCTGTATCCTCGCGCCCGATACGGTGGCGGAGACCTTCTTGAGACGACGGCTGCCACCGAACGCCGCGAAGCGGGTAAGGCTCGTCAATAGTTCCGAGGTCTTCCACAGCATCGAGCGGCCGGGCGCAGTGATACCGCGTGGCGAGGCACTCGGCGTGCTTCCCGTTGGCCTGGCAGCACTCGATTTTGCCTTCATGCGGGATCTCATTCGACGCATCCGACATGAGCGACCTGAAACCGGAATCGTCGTGCTGGGTGAAACCCTCGACGATCTGGCACTGATGGCGCTTGGCGACGTGATGGTCACCGGCGCCGTCTCCGCCAAGGACTTGCCCGGTACGGCAGCACTTCATGGCCTTGGCGGAGTTCTGATTGCCCGGCGTGCTCCATTGTTCGGCCACCCATTGATGACGGCGGCCTTCAGCGAGGTCGACGTGCCGCTCGCTTTCTTTGACTGGTCGTTCGGCAGTGTCGTCACGCACGGTGCCGATTTGCCGATGACGCCCTCAAGCAATGTGGCCGCAACCGCGCAAGACCTACTCGGCTGGAGCGCCAGACAATGGTGAAGCTCCGCCGTCCATCGCGCGCCAGCGCGGCTCCAGTGCCGCATTCGGCCATAGACCAGCTTCGCCATGAATTCGGGCGGACTGATGAGGCCAATTTCTCCGGCTTCATCTACGACCCGAACGATCTTTCACGCCGGCTGGTGGTCGAGCTCCTGCTCGATGGTGTGCCTCTGCGGCTTGCACGTGCCGAGGCTTATGTGCCTGAGCTCGCCTCGGAAGGGATTGGCGATGCCTGCTACGGTTTCTCCTTTGCATTGACGCCTGACATGCTGGCCGACAGCCGGATTGTCGAGGTCCGCCTCGCCAATGGCGCGGACGCGATCGGTTCTTCAATTCAGCTGGATGAAGCCTTGGAGAAAGCCACCGATAGCCGCGGCTTGGGCGCTGTCGATTGGATGGGCGGCTTGCGGTTTCAGGGATGGGTGCGCTGCCCACCGGCGGAGTCGCCGATGGTTCGCGCCGTCGTCGACGGCGAGCCTGTCGCGGAAGCGCGCGCCAGCGGCTTCAGCCATGTTGGCGGCATCGACAATGCCAACCTGGTCAAGGCTTTCGATCTCCATCTGCCGACCGACTATGCGGACGGACGGGTGAGGCGGGTTCACTTCATCACGGAAGATGAGTTGCAGTTGACCGCGGCGCCTTTGACGTTTGTAGCCTTTCCGGATGCCGTGGAGCGGTTCTTTGCCGACTTCGGCGAAACGGAATCCGAACGTCTGCGCGGTCGGATGCTCGATCGTCTATTGCCCGCCTCTGCGCCGTTCACGGCTTATGAAGACTGGCGCAAGCGCTGGGACTTGGAAACAGGGCAATCGCCTTCTCCCGGTGCGGGCTCTTCCACCGACCGCGCCACTGCCGTGGTGCTTGTTGCGGGAGACAACGAGGACACCTCACTGGAGAGCCTGGAGGAGCAACAGCACAACAATTGGGTCGCGGCCGCCCTCCCGCCACTGGACGGGCCGGGAACGTTTGATCCGGATGAGCTGCGCGAATTCCTGGCTTACGACGGACGCGACGCTGAAATCGTGGTGTTCGCACAGGCCGGGACGGATTTCGACAGGTCTGCACTATCAAAACTCGTTGCAGGCTTTGCCACCGTACCGCACGCTCGCATGATCTATTGCGATCTGGAGATCGATGGCGAGGATCGGCGTCCCTGGCCACTGGCTCTGCCAGCCTTCGACTATGAACGGATGCTGGAACAGGGCTATTGCGCGCAGCTATTTGCGATGGACCGCGCCTCCGTGGAGGCTGCGCTCGAAACCCGTCCAACCAACCTCTACCGCCTGTTCAACAGCCAGTTCGACGACGATGACGCCTTGCGCCAGCAGCAGGTCGCGCATGTACCGATCCCGCTCGGGCGCATGACGCTGCCGGATCTGGTCGCGCAGAGCCGTCTGTTGGCCAAAGCAAGCCTCGCCCATCTGTCCGTACGCGGGATTACGGCAGAGGCAACCGCTCAACGCGGTGCGCTGTTGCCCGTGGCCCGCGTGGTTCGAAAGCCGAAGTCCCGCACACTCACGGTGATCATTCCGGTTCGCAATCGCAAGGAGTTGCTGCAAACCTGTCTTTCGAGCATTGCGCCGGCGCTCAGCCATGCGCGAGCGCGGGTGCTGGTCGTCGACAACGACTCCAGCGATGCCGACATGCTCGACTATCTCGAAGCACTCAAACGCGGCGGCACGGGGGTGCTCGCCGTCCCCGGAGCTTTCAATTTCGCGCGGCTCAACAATCTCGCCGTCGAGGCTTGCGACAGTGACGACGTTCTACTGCTCAACAACGACATCAGGGCGATGGACGCCGCCTGGCTCGCCGAGATGCAGGGCCGGCTTGCCGAGCCAGACGTCGGCGCCGTCGGTGCACTGCTGTTGTGGCCGAGCGGCATGGTCCAGCATGCCGGCGTTGCTCTCGGTCCGAGTTTTGGAGCCCAACACATCGGTACTGATCGGCTCGCCAGTGATCCAGGATATGGCGACATGTTGAAGGTTGCGCGCGAATGCGGGTCGGTCACCGCGGCCTGTCTATTGACCCGTCGCAGCGACTATCTGGCCGTGGGCGGGCTTGACGAGGTACGCTTTCCCGTGAACTTCAACGACGTCGACTATTGCCTGAAGCTTCGTAGCCAGGGGAAACGCATCGTCTGGACCCCGTCGGCCCGGCTTTATCACCACGAATCGGCTAGCCGCGGCCGTGACCAGGCTGGCGACAAAGCCGCGCGCTTTGAGCGCGAGCTCCGGAACCTCCGCAACAAATGGGGCGAGCATCTTCTCGAGGATCCCTACTACAATCCCAATCTTTCGCTCGATGCGGTGCCGTTTTCCGCCCTGGCGTGGCCTCCCCGGGGGCGGATAGCCCGCGTCAATCTGCCTCCCTCATCCGTCGAGCTCCCACCCGGATTTTGATCAATGTCGTTGAAATTCAACACGACCTCCTCTAGCAGCGCCAAGCGCGCCGAAATGCGGCCGGCTAAGCCACGAGCTGGGAGGCGGCGGATGTTGGGAATAGTGAGTAGGTGCACGTGTTTGTAAATCAACCGCTGGCCGTGAAAGTCATGCATTTCTTGGGTTTTGTGCAATGGTGAAGAAGGTCCTCAATGCTGGAAGCGGGCCCGTCAATCCCGAACGACTACAGCGCACCTTCCGCAACGGCGGCTGGCAAGAAGTGCGCATGGACGTCGATCCGCGCGTGTCCCCGGACATCGTGGGGTCACTCGAGGATCTCAGTCCGGTTGCCGACAGGAGCTTTGACGCGGTCTTCTGTTCGCACAGCCTGGAGCACCTGCATCCCCACGACGTCCGCTCTGCGCTGCGGGGAATCGTCCGCGTGCTGAAGCCAGATGGCTTCGCGCTCATCACCTCACCGGATCTCGAACCAATCGCCGCACTCGTCGCCCAGGGCCGCGGCGAGGAGATCGCCTACGAATCCCCGCTCGGCCCCATTACCGCACTCGACATGATCTACGGGCACGCGGCGTCCATCGAGAGGGGCAATTACTTCATGGCCCACAACACCGGCTTCACCGACGAGCGGATGGCGCGTTTGCTGTTGGAGGCCCGCTTCGATGAAGTGCTGTTGATCAAGGGCAATTGTTACGACTTCTATGCGCTGGCGCTGATGCCACAGGCCGACAAGCCGCAGATCCTGACGGAATTGCGCAACGGCGGCCTCGACTTCACCGAATAGGTCCAAGCGACACATGCGCCGGAGTTCGGCTGGCACCCGCCATTGTTTAATGGTTTGGCGGAGCCGCCGAGAGCGATCATTGGCAAAAACAAAACGCCCCCGAAACCGGGGGCGCTCGTTGCAGCATCTCTCGCTATTGGGCTTAAGACGGCTTGTAGTCGGTGTCGTTGAAGATGATGTCCTGCACATTTGTGAAGGTCATCGTGTTGCCGCCAGAAGTGACGGTCGTGACACCCGCCGTCGTGTTGATCGTGACGTCCGTCGAGTTGAGGCCGTCCATGAAGGCCACGTTCGAGCCCGCGCCACCATCGATCGTGCTGTTCGTGAGCGAGGTGATCTCGAACTGATCGTTGCCCGAGCCGCCGGCGATTGAGGCACTGCCCGAGCCGGTGATGTAGAGGTTGCTGCCCGTGGAGGCACTGCCATTGATGGTGTCGCTGCCCGAGCCGGCCCAGACCGTGTTGGCACCGCTGCCGGTGACGGTGGCGACCGCGACCGAGGCACCATCGAGATGCGCCTGGTTGCCCGATCCGCTGATGTTGATGACGTCGATGCCAGAACCGCCGAACAGCGTGTCGTTGCCATTGAGCGCGAAGGTGTCGGTTCCCGAGCTGCCGCCCGCGTACATCAAGGTTGCACCGGAACCGGCAATCAGCGTGTCGTTGCCGCTGCCATTGGCGTACATCGTATCGTTGCCGCTGCCACCGGTCATCGACACGTTGCTGGTGCCGTAAGCCTCGAACGTGTCGTTGCCGCCACCGCCGGTCATGGTGGTATTGCCACCCTGCTCCGACACAAAATGCTCGTTGCCGGTGCCGCCGGTGAGCGTGTCGTTGCCCGTACCCGCGATCAGCGTGCTGTTGCCCGAACCGCCCTGCAGCGAGTTGTTGCCGCCGGTAGCCTGGAGCTTGTCGTCACCACCGCCGGAAATCAGCGTGTTGTTGCCAGAGCCAAGCGAAACGATCTGATCATTGCCGGCGCCGCCGACCAGCGAGTCGCTGCCGGCGCCACCATACAGGGTGTCACCGCCATTGCCGGCGATGAGCGTCTGGTTGCCACTGCCAGCCTGGAGGTAATTGTGGCCGGTTCCCGACGCCTCAAGCGTGTCATTGCCCGAGCCGCCATACATCGTGTCGTCGCCGCCGCCTCCGAAGAAGTGGTTGCTGCCACCGTTCACGTCAACGAACACATCGTTGCCGGTGCCGCCGTAGATTGAGCTATTGCCGGTGCCAGCGATCAAGACGTTGTTGCCATTGCCGGCGTAGATCGTGTCATTACCGCCGCCTGCGGTGATGGTATCGTCACCCGTAGCCCCCCACACGATGTCGTTGCCGCTATCGAGTAGCGTGACCTTAGCGGGACCACCATCGGCGATCACGATGCCGACGTCCTGCGTGCCGCGAACCGTAAGGTTGCCACCAGGCTCGACAACAATCAGCGCGTCGTTGGCGTCTGTCGTAATGGCAGCCGGCGAGTCGCCTTCAATCAGGACGTTCGCCGTCGGATCGATCGGTTGATAGCCGTTCAGGCCCTCAACTCGGATCGTATCACCTGCCGTCGGGAAGAAACCCTTTGAAATCAGATAATTATCGATCTCGGTAAGCGTCGTTGGATCGACGTGGGGGCCAATGAGCGTGTTAAATTGAGCTTCGGTATAGTCATAAGTAGACATTGACTGCCCCTTTTGCCCGAAGGTTGCAACAACCCTCGGTTCATTCCACAAATTCGCCTTTTGCACCCACGGACGCCCACTTGCCCATAAAGACAGGTGGAACACGAGGTATGCTTAACTATTGGTTAGATAGCCGGCCAGAGGTATATGAGTCAATCATTAGAATTGTGCACCGCGATCTAGAAAATTTCCTTTTATGATCAAAAGCATGGACCGCACGGGAACTCGACCAGCCGCTCCTGCGCGCAATAACGCCCAATTTGCGAGCACGCTTTTGATGAGATGGTGAACACAGAGATTTACGGAACTTTCATTCCTCGGTATGCAATGGGCACACATCTCTCGGTTGAAATCCTTGGAAATACCAATGATTCGCCGCATTCAATAAGCGGGGGATCTGAGCAGGACGATGCAGGTCTTGAGCAGGATTTTGACGTCGAGCCACAAATTCCAATTGTCGATGTACCAGAGGTCGTGATCGACACGGGCTTTCATCTGCGAGAGCGTGGTCTCGCCGCGGAAACCGTTGACCTGCGCCCATCCAGTCAAGCCAGGCTTGACGTGATGCCGATAGGCATAGTTGGCAATGAGTTGTCCGTAGTAGTCTGTATGCGCCGCAGCATGGGGCCGCGGCCCCACCAACGACATCTCGCCGCGCAGAATATTGATCAGCTGCGGCAGCTCGTCGATGCTCGTCCGTCGCAACCAGCGGCCCACGCCCGTCAGGCGATTGTCATTGCGCGATACCTGCTTCACCACAGGACCATCATCCATCGTGGTGAGCGTGCGAAACTTGAAAATTCTGAACGGCACTCCGCTGAAGCCGGTCCGAGCCTGCGTAAAGAACACAGGTCCTTTTGAGCTGAGCTTGATGAGGAGCGCAGATGTCAGCATCAAGAGTGACGTGAAAATAAGCAGCACGGCCGAGACCGCGATGTCGAGCGTGCGCTTCGCCAGGCGCTCCTCGAGGCCGAGCGGCACGCGCTGGATCTCCGTCGCCCAAACGCCCCCGACAGACAATTCATGCGCTCCAAGAAAGCGCGAAACCTTGGGATCCGGAAAGAGCCGCACCGATAGCGGCACCGCACGCAGGATATCCGCAAGCCGATCGATACGATCGGGCCTGCCCCAGTCCATCAGCAGAAAGATGCTGTCGATGCGATGCTCTGGGCCAGCGAGTTCGATCATTTCGCGACCGATTTCGTCAAGGTCGTCTGACGCCGGGAGAACCAGAAACTGCGCAACATCGTAATCGTGAAAGGCGAGATCCTGCAGGTAGGTGCGCGCCTCTTCGATGCGCCGATCGCTGACGACCACCACCTGCCGCGGCGCGATGACGCGCCTGGCGCGCGCCTGGTGCAGCTGCGCGCTGAGCAGCGCGCGCCAGCCGACCAGCGCACTCCAGCCGATCAGGAAGAACGCGACGGTCGCACCACGGGAGAGATTGGGACCGACCTTCAGCAGGAAGGCCAGCGTGACGAGCATGAGGAAGACCGCGATCCATGCCATCGTGACCTCGCGGCACTGGAGAACGGGCTGCATCAGCCGTCTCACGGAATAGGTGCCGCGGTAGGTCAGAAAGATCGAGAGATAGAAGGATACGGCGCAGGCCAGACCAATGAAGGTCGTGAGATCTCCGACCTCCTGCAGCATGATGCGGTGATAGCCGACAGCAGAGGCCACACTCGCTAGGATCAACAGGCAAAGGTCGGCGAAAAATACTGCGGGACCAACCAAATAGCCGGGAATGCCAAGCCGGAGGCCCGAGACCCTGGCCACGCCCCCTACTTCTCGGGACAGCCGATAGTCGGTAATGTCAGCCACAATATTGACTCAGCTGTAACCGAATTAAGGAAAAATTAAGCTCGTCTTATAGGGCCATCTTCAACGTTTGGCGAGTCATTTGCCGCGATGCGGTATCACTCCCCGTCTCCGACTCGCCCCGGACGGACGAAGGCTCGACAGGCAAGAATGCAACACTCCTTGGCCAAAAAGCCGGCGCAACTCACCGAGACTTGAATGAGAAAATCATTCGTTGGATTGATGGGAGACGATCGGCGGAAAGGGCGCAATGCTCGAATAGAGAACAGGCATATGCGCTCGGTGATTTCAGTCGTGCAGCGGAAAGGCGGGGCGGGCAAGACGACCATTGCGATAAGCTTGGCGGGCGATTTGCACCACCGCGGCATCTTGGTGGATGTGATTGATGCCGATCCACAGCGATCCGCCGCGGAATGGGCTGCGCCTGGACGGCTTCCCTTTCGCGTCTCGGAGGTGCCGCTGCATTATGGTGAGGCAGCCCGCTGGGCGAGGCTCGTCGGCTCATCGCCAGGGAGCGTCACCATTATCGACACCCCGCCGCACGAATACGCGGTTGGCGCTGCGGTTGCCGTGGCTGACATTGTCGTTCTGCCCTGTACAGCTTCGGGGCTCGATCTGAGCGCCACAGAGGAAACGATTTCAGCCATCGCCTTCGCGCGCAGCAAACGGGACGCCGACGTCCCGACCTTTCTCGTCCCAAATCGGGTCGATTCCCGAACGCTGGAAGGCCAGCAAATCGTAGGGGCGCTCGGCGAAATGGGAGAGATGGTCTGCGGCCCGATTGCTTCGCGGCTCGCTTACGTCCGTGCCTTCTCGGCCGGTATACTGCCCCGGGGCTACGCAATCTCGACTGAACTTGCGGGACTGAGCGAGCCCGTGCTTGAGGCGATCCAGCTAATGACGCAGGCCCGTTTTCCGGCGATCTGATTATCCTACCGATAAGGATAAACACCCCGTTGTGGTCGTAACAATAATGTCGCGCGTCAAAGCATAGAGAGAAAATATTGCCTCGGATGCTCAGAGCCCGCCCCTTATCGCTCGTCGACAAATTACAATCGAGCGCGCCAACATCCAACTCGGGCTAACAGGCGCGAATGACCTCGAAAGCCTGGGCAGTCCGATCGAGCCTCGCTTATTCGAGGAACAGAATGCCGCTGGAGGCCGCCCTATTGGAGGTATTTCGACCTCGGCAGGGTCGTCGGGATCTCCACGCCTTCGGCCAGCGCCGCCTCGGCCTGATCGCGGGCTCGCGCGGCTTGGGCCTGATCTCGAAGATGCAGGACGTAAGGGCGCAGAAGCTTTCGCGCCTCTTCTATGCCGGCACGAGCGTCGTTGACGTCGGTACCTCGCGGCAACGGCGTCTCGGTCAGTTTTCTGTCCATCGCCTCGATCAACTTGGCGCAGTCATCGCGATGCTCCCCGGCAACCAGCTCGGCAGCCAGCAGTCGGACGAGGTTCAACAACGCCAGGGCTGTAACATTGGCTATATCACTCAATGCAGGCCCCTTCGCTTGTTGCCTGCCCCCATGCCGGATCGCCAGCAGATGGCATCATTGAGGTGGCATCTTTGTGGTGTCGTTCGGTTCACGACGGAACCTACCTATTATTACTGTAGTAATTATATAATTTCGACTCTATTATATTTAAATCACATTATATAATTAAAGCAAGATCTGAGTTATTTAAATTATTGCGCCCAACGGTTTGAGAGGGGCCTGAGGGGCACTTGCAAGTCCGTTTTAGCGGATTGCAACCTCTGGATTCGAGGTCCGCCGTTTCCGGTTGAAAATAAGCGGGGGCGGTGGCGATGCTCCACGGCGGTGGGCGCCGGAAGTCCGGCCTTACCCAACCCACTCAGGGCGTGCGGATGCCCTGCTTGCCTCAGGGAATCAGTTCAGCGCAGCGCGCGAAAGCGATTGCTCGTTCGACCAGGCGCGCAGTCTCTTATGGCCTCGGCAGTCAATAGGCGCGGCGGAGGACAGGGCCTCCAGGCGCCGCGCAGACGCGATCCAAGTACCAACCATACGGCGTTTCGACGCGGACCACTGGGCAGCGATGCCGTGGCACGAAGCGGTAGGGATACGGCTGCGCCCAGAAGGTGACCGGCGTTGCCTGGCCTTGGCCTGTCAATATCACCGCGCTCGCGGGAAGCTGCATCGCAGCGCTTGCGCCATTCGCTGCACAAAAGGATGCGACCAACCCCAGAAGACCAACCCGCGTGAACGTCCTCAACATACGTAAAGCTCCCTTTGCCCCAACCGACGCTGATGGCCTAGCTGATTCCCAACCGAAAATGGGCCCAACGGTGATCGAGCGCCTTGCCCACCCAGACATTGGGCTCAAATAGCCAAGACAGATTACCAACCCGCTAGGTAACAAGGCAACCGTAGCATCTGACGAAATCTTGTCCGGGGACGAAATAGCCCGGAACTGTGACATGTCCGACCTACTTCTCGCTGCCCCACGCTCCGGGTGCGGCAAGATCCGGTGAGCGACGGTAGACGTCGCGCAACAGCTGGTAGCTGACCGATTGGGCAAGAGGCACCTCTTCCTGCCCAAGCTTCGCAAAGACCAGAATGTCGCGGAGGGTTCTCCAGCGGCTTTCGTCATAATCCGCGATCCGCCCGCCCGTCAGCAGGATTAGCCCGCGCTGTTGCTGTAGCTCGAAACTCATGCGGTCACGGTTCAGCCTCTCCGGGTCAAAGCCGACGAGAACCGGCACGCTGCGTGCGTAGTCGCTGTAGACGAATTGCCAGCCCTTAATGAGGCCCTTGAGTACCTCCGCAATAGCCGAGGGGCGATCATGAACCAGATCCGAACTCGCAAAATACACCATTCCCGGGACGTGAATCCCGTAATCTTGTGGCTTGATGGCATTCAGTCGGAGAGAGCCCGGCTCGGACGGTCCCGGCTCCTGGCCAATCGCAGCGATGATCGCGTCCACCTGACCGGTACGAAGGGCGTCAAACGTGTCGCGGTCTGCCACTTTGGTCAACTGACTGCGTGGAAGGCCGAGTTGCGCCATCATTGCGTCGAAAACCACATCCCCCTCGCTCGCCCTCCGGTAGCCAATCCGTTTTCCAACAAGATCCGCCGGGCGCCGCAGCCCGGAGCGCTCCAGGGTGAAGATGACGGTGGAGGTATCTTGCAAGCTTGCTGCGAAGGCGGTCACCGGGACGCCGCGCCAAGCCGCGAGGAGAAACTTCTGGCCGCTCGTCACGCCGATGGCATGCTGGCGTGCGACTGTCGCGACAAAATCGGGATCGCCGGGGTCGGCTCGCAGCGTCATGCTTGGAGCGAAATATCCTTGCTTGTGCGCGATCATTTCCCCCGCGAACCGCGCGCCGAATGGACCATCGAGCAGCAAGCTTGGTTGCGCGGTCGTATCAATCCGCGTCCTCGTCGGCAGAGGCTCTGGCACGAGCGCCAAGATCGCCACGCCGAAGGCCATGGCAAGCAGAGCGAGCAGCGCGAGCCGCCCGTATCCGCCTCTCACGCTTCGCCGTGACGATGTCGGAGCCACTTGGAGATTCCTGGGGTGCGCATCCATTGCGTATTGGGCAACGTACGCGATGCAACGACAGCGAAATAGGCCGCTTCTCTGATCATAATTTTGCAGGCCATTGGACGTCGCGCCCCTCTACTTTTGCAGAACGACATATCTGAAGCTTTTTGTTCCGCTCATCGTTCCAAGAATCGCGTCTGTTCGCTTGTAGTGGGGCCACATCCAATGAATTGCATTTGTCAGAGTTCAAGTAGCAAACTTTGACGCTTATCCAACGCGGGCAGCTATTCTTTAGGCTGACAACATGATCGACTACGGCCGGATTGACGACGTGAACGCGAGCAGCGGCTTCAACGTCGAGACAGGGTCGGCCGAGTGCGTCGCGGACCACAGGCTTGTCAGACTGTTCTGCTGAACGCTGCATCGTCAGCCGGGGATAGGCTTTGCGCTTGGGCGGCCGAAACGGGCAAAAAAGCGAAACAAATGGCGGCTGCAGGAACTGATCGGGAAGAGAATTTGATGATCACCGCCATAACCTCTCATCGCTCTCGACGCCGGGAACCCTGACCTTCATGCCATCAGCAACCAGTCTTTTCGCAAGCAACTTGCGCTGGATGATATCCACGGGCTCCACGCTCGCCAGGAGGCGGTCCCGATGAGGCCAACCAACAGTCGTTAGATTGATCGCCACATTTTCAATGAATCCGCCCTCAACCATCTCAGCAAATTCTGAAACTGCCTTTACCCGCATCGCCTCGCTTAACATCGGAAAGATCGCGAGCGCCAGCTTGTTGCGGCGGAGCGCAATCCAGCCCTCCCGCGGAGCTATCGCGTAGGATTGGTCGAGGTAGCTAATGTTGTTGCGATCGAAGCCGCTGCGGGCGGTCTCCACTGAATAGAGCGTCAGCCAAATAAAGGAATCAGCGGGGTTCAGCGAAAGAGAGGATTTCACCTTCTCCATGGTGGACACCGCTTCGCGATCAGCGTCCTCCGAACTCTTCCGTTCGATCGCCGCCTCGGCAATACGCAAGCGCACTAGGGCTTCGGCTCGAGCGAGCTCATGGGGCAAGAGGATCGGCGCAGGTTGAGCTTCGATCCGCACCAGCACTTCGCTCAGCACACCTGGCTTGAATCGATCATCCATCAGAATCCGCGTCGACAGCTCGCGGGCCGGATTCACGCGCCAGAACGATGGCAACGCGACCAACGACCAGAGCACGCCAGCAAAGCCAAGCAGCAGGATCGACGCTCGCACCCACGCCTGCCGCACCATCCGGCGGCTATTCCACATACCCATAACGGGCGTAATACTTCTGGTAGTAGTAGCGACCGTGGTAGGATTCGTAGCGCGAGAGCAGCTTGGTATCTGCCTTGTTCAGCACAACGCCGAGCAACTTGTCCTGGATCTCAGGCGCGCTGCGCAGGTTATGCTTAACGACATCCATCTTGGTCTTGCCCCACTCGACCACAAAGATATAGGAATCGACCAAGGAAGAGGTAACTCGCACGTCCACCACCGGCGCCATCGGCGGCATGTCTAGCACTACATAGTCGAATTTGGACCGCAGTTGCGTAATGAGGGCATGCATTGCCTTCGATGCGAGGATCTCGTTGGTGTGCAGGAGCTTCGAGGTTTTGCCAGCAGGCAGGATTGCCAGTTTGGTTTCGGGGTCCACCGTGAGCGCATCTTCCAAATTGGCCTTCTGCGCGATGACATCAACCAGGCCAATCTCAGCGTTTGGTAAGAGTGCGCGGGACAGCGAGGGATTGCGCAGATCGGCGTCGACGAGGATGACGCGGGCGCCGCTATGCGCCATCAGTTGCGCGAGGTTGCTCGAGAGCGTGCTCTTGCCCTCGCTCGGCAGGGTCGAAGTGACCGCTAGCGTCCGGTTCTCCCGCACAATAGAATTGAGGTCCACCGCCACTTTCAGCGATCGCACGGCCTCCGCAAAGCGCGAGAGTGGAGTGTCGACCACGTAACGCAGGAGATTGCGCTGAGGGTCGTCGGTCTTCTTGCCCAGCTTACCGGGAAGGAAGGATGGCGCCGCCGCCCCGTCCAGCGCCGGCAGAATCGCGATGCAGTTCGTACCGAGCACCTCTTCCACCTGCCCCGTCGTCCGGAATACCTTATCGGTAAGCTCGCGCGCCATCGCCGCGCCAAAGCTCAGCATGAGCCCGCCTAGCAGTGCCGCACCAAGAATCACCATGCTCCTAGGAGAACTCTTCCCTAGCGGCGTGGTCGCCGCGCTGATCACGCGCGCCTCGGTGATCGGGAAGGACTGCTGCTGCACGCTCTCCATGTAGCGCTGCAGGAAATTGTCATACATCGCCTGGTAGGACTGCGCGTTGCTCTCGAGCTCGCGGAGCTGCACCTGCGCCTGGTTGGTGAGCTGGGATTCCGAGACGACGTTGGCGAGGCTCGACTTGATGCTCTCCTCGCGCGTCACCGCGATGTCGTGGTCGCTCTTGTAGGATTCCTGGATGCGTTTCAGCTCATCCGTGATGTTCTTCTTGATTTCCGCCATCTGGCGGCGGAGGTTGACCGCGGCCAAGTGATCCGAGCCGTATTTCATCGCCCAGATCGACTCCTTGGAGGCCATGTCGACATATTGCGCCCGCAGCTTGACGATGGTGTCGTTCTTCAGCGCGTCGGCCACGTTGGCGTCTGGGACCTCCTGCTTGAGGATCTCGTTCATGCGGTCGAGCCGCGCCTTGGCCTCGGCGGTGGCGGCATGCGCCATGATGAGCTGGCTGTTCACCTCGGCGAGTTGCTGCTCGTTCATCAATCGGCCGCCGGTGTCGACGATGTTGTTGGCGGTCTTGAAATCGACCACCGCCCTCTGCGCGGCGGAGGCCTGGGTGCGCAGCTCCTTGATGCGGTCCTGTAGCCAGACGCTGGCGCGCCGCGTTGCCTGATATTTCGCCTCAAGTTGATCGACGATATAGGCGTCCGCGATCGCATTGGCGATGCGTGCAGCTTTGGCTGGATCGCGCGAGGTGAAGCCGATCTCCATGACATAGGTGAGGCCCAACCGCTTGACCGTCCGGCTGCGCTCAAAGCGCTGCAACGCTTTCCGTGTCAGCTCGAATTCTGAGATGGCATATCCACTCGAAAATAGCCCGGTGAACGAGCCGATCATCGCACCAAGCACGCCGCCTCCGCTCCCCGTAAATTCGGGGTCATCGATCAGATGCAAATCCCGAACGACGGCGAGGCTGATATTTTCGGATTTCAGGATTTCCACTTGAGTTTCGACGGTCGCAGAATCGATCGCAATGTCGCCGAGCACCGATTGCTGCTGGAATAGCTGCACCTTGCGGGTATCGATTACCATCGTCGCGGTCGAGGTGAATTGCGGCGCGGCGGTGAAGAGATAGAGCAACGCGAGGATGAGGCAGGCCGAGATGATGGCAATCATCGTCGGAAACTGGCGACGCACGATGTCAAGATAAGAAGTGAGCGTCTGCGAGGCGGGACCTTCGAATTCGATCAGCTCCCGGTTGATTTCCGACTTCGGCTTGTTCACCTGCAGCATATCGCAATTCCTGAAACCGTCCGGTCATCAACCCATTTACTGGTCTTGAGATCGCCCCGGACGGACGATCGAGCCGGAGGGTATGCGCCTCAAAAAAGAACTTACGCGAACAGAGGGAATAACATGGCCGACGTCGAACATGAAACTGAATTGCCGCTGTGCAAACGCGGCCGACACCATAGAAATCGAATGAAGCTTAACAATCAAAGGCGCCGAACGGCGCCATGAAGGCGCCGCCTCACAAGATCCTTTGTCGCTCGGCAAGCCTGCGACAACGCCTTATTAATAACCGTCCGGGTGTTTCAGCGCGGGCTGACGCTGCTCGTCGCGGCAGCGACCGAACCGCTGAAATTCGGAGCCGTGTTGGGGGTCCCGTTGTTGCCTAACGTCGTTGAACTGGTGTTGGCGCCACCAGTCGAGCCACCGCCACCCGTCGCACCGCCACCGCCTGTGCCGCCGCCGCCAGTGGCAGCAATCGCAACATCGCCGATCGCGGCTTGATAAGCAGCGATGACGTCTGCGTTGCCGATGCTGGCAATCGCGGTCTGGATTTCGTTGGCGAACGCGGCGTCGCTCTGTGCGGCCATGCGAGCGACCTGCGCAAGCCCGGCCACAATCGCGCGCATTTGGTCTGTCGTCGTCGCAGGATCCTTTAAGAGCGCGATAAGGCCCGGCAGCGTCGCGGGATCGGAAGCACCGAGGTCGCGCACACGCGAGACCATCTGCGCACCACCGGTCGGATATTGCTGCAAGAGGCTGTTCGGTGAACTCTTGAAATCCGAAGTCACCTGGACGGGTAGCTGCCGCTGCGGAGGATAGACGGCCGCGCTGGCAGCCGTTGAAATCGCTGCGGCCACCGCCGCAGCCGCAGCCAACCGCAGCGCAACACTAATTACGCTCATATATCTCTCCAAAATATCTGCTGCCCCCTGCCGCGGGCAAATGGCTTTACGGCGCGGAAGCTATCGCAAGTAGAAGCGACTGTCCACATATCCTAAAAACTTCGTAAACAGCGCAACTGCTTCAAAACTAGACAGTTTTGTGAAGCTCGGCGACGCGCGAGGACGTCCTTTCGGCCCTGTCTCCGCGTCCATCCTCCTGCCGCCTCGCGTCGAGCGTTGGCGAAGCTTTGTCAGAGCGGAACGATTGCGACAGTCCAGTACCGAAAAGCGCAAAGAACGGAATGCTGTAGCCAGGAATTTGCAGCGTGAAGTCCAGGCAGGAGTGCATCAGCGACAAGGTCGCGGTCGCGGCCGCCCCGAGCGGAATGATCACATCGCGCCGCCGGCCGAACACGCCGCGCGCAAGGATCACCAGCATGATCGCCCAGGCGAGCGCCACCAAAAGCGCCAGGGGAATGCCGACGTCGGAGGCAAGCTCCAGGGGCGTCGAATGTGCGATGTCCCAGATGCCGCGAATCGAGATGTTGGGGCTGCGGTACGGCGGGAATGCCCACTGGAAGGTGCCCATGCCGGTGCCGAACCAAGGGTTGTCGGCGATGATCTTGAGAGTGGATTTCCAGGCTTCCACCCGCCCCTCATCGACCAGCCCCTGGCTATCGAAGCGGCTGGAGACGCGCCCGCCCAGCAGTTGCATGAGGCCGAGCGCGACCACCAGGCCCGAGCCGAGCGATATCCAGATGCCTGTTTTGGGTGGCAGATCCTTGCGCAGGAGCACGATGAACGAGACGATCATAGCGAGCAGCGACAGGCTGACGCCCGCGCGCGAGCCGGTCATGAACATCGCCATCAGGCAGATCAGTAGCGAAAGAAGCTGTGGCAGGATTTTCCGTGGCGGAATCGCCCGCAAATCAAGCGACAGTCGCTTCCATTCGAGGTGCCGTTCGGGAATACGCCGTCGGACGTCTTCCAGAATCAGCAGCATCCAGATCACCGCGCAGGAGCCAAAATAAGCCGCCGCCGTGTTGCGGTTGATGAACGTGCCGGTGACGCTGCCGACATAGGCGGTCTTGTCCCGCCACAGGATCAGAGTGGGCTCGATCAGGAAGGACAAGACGCCATACAGCGCGTAGAGCGCTCCGGAGACGGCAATGACCCACAACATGCGTCGGGCGCGCTCGCGGTCCGCGCCAACAGTGATCCCGAGGAGGATCGCCAGAATGTTGGCGAGCGGCGCGCCTAGCGCGAAGAATGCCTCGTTCTTGACGATGGACGCCGAGGGGGCGATCGGCACGCCCAACAGAACCGACGCCTGCTTCCAGATCGGCTGGAACGGCGCGACCCAGGGGTGGTCGGACAACTGCTCGTGCAAGACGAACGCGTAGCCGGCAACAATGACGCCAATGCCAGCGATGATCCACAAGTGCGGTCTTCGCAAGTCTCGCGTCGGCGCGAAGATCAATGCCGCGCCGAGGCACAGGCACCAGAACGCGATCGAGAGGTCGTTGGTCGAGCCGAACGGAAACGGCGCGCCGGCCACCACGAAGAACAGGATGAACGTGGCGGGCAGGCTCCACGACCAGCTTATGTTGGGAAGCCGAAGGCGCATCGTCGTTCAAGCCGGCCTTTGCTCTAGCTTCTAGAGGAAGCAGTCGATCGGATAGATCTTTAGATCCACGTTAAGGCGGCTGTTCCGGGTCTGCGCCCGAAATGCATAGAATGTCCCCAAGCTATCACTGCCCGGATCGAGTTTTATTCCAGGCGTTAATTCATCGGGCGGGACCAAAAGGCCGATATGGCGGTTGATGCCGCTTATCTCGACCCGCCCCTCCCCCTCGCCAAAGTGGCCGCCAACCCGGGTGACTGTCACCTTGGGCAAGCCGCGCCGCTGATGGCAGGCCTCCTCCTCCCATAGCTTGGTCTGCTGGACCAGCGACTTGTCTGGTCTGTCAGGGACAACGATATCCGGGAAGGACGGATGCAGCATCCCGAAGAAGCGGCTCTCGTTGGCGTTCGCCGACAATCGGACGGTGAATGAAACTTCGCCCTTGGCGCCCCGGAGGCGCTGGAAGATCGGCGCCTCGGGCTCGGCTGAGACCACCACATCGATCCGGTGGCGTACTCCGAACTCCCCCGCCGCGGCGACAGCGTCTTCGAGCAGAACAGGGCCCACGAGGACGAGGGTTAGAAAACACCAGAATGCTCGTCGTCGAAAGCGCATGAGGCCTCGCGACACTGCGGGGGTGACCGATGACCGGCGCGCCTTGTTCGGTGGTGCCTTGATCCATAGCCCGACAGTACCGATTGGATCCTTAAACGAAAATGGCACCGGGACAAAGCCCCGGTGCCATCGGTTTTGCTAGATCAGGTTGGCTCCGCCTTACGGCGCCAACTTGATGTTGTTGCGGAAGATCAGCGCGTCGTTCGACAGGTTCACCGCGTCGCTGCCGGTCGCCATGATCACCCGGAGGAAGGTCAGGAACTTCGTGACCTCGACGTTGCGCGAGTTCGAGACGTAGATGATGTCCTGGTTCTTCATCATGACCTTGGTGGCGAGGAAGAAGCCACCCGGATCGCGGAAGTTCACGTTGAAGATGACCGGGATCGTCTCGGTTGTGTACTTGCTGACGTCGATGCCGAGCTGAGCTGCGACCTCACGCGGCTCGCGGCGATACAGGTACACCGATGCCGGATCCGCTTGGCCGTCCAGAAGGCCGCCGGCCTTGCCCACGGCTTCGCCGAGGTTGATGCGCCAGGCATCGAAGTTGAACTCGCCGCTCTGACCGCTGGCGCCAAACGCCAGGAACTTCTGCTGTTCGCGATAGACATAGACGCTGTCGTCCGGACGAACAAAGATGTTGTTCTCCGGCGCCATCACGAGATTCTCGAACGGCACGGTCGCGCGCTTGCCGGCACGTTCCAGCATGACCCAGGTCTCGAAGCCCTGGCCCTTGATGCCGCCGGCGCGGGTGATCGCGTCGAGCACCTTGTCCTTTGCGCCTGCGGCGCTCGCCGGATAACGGGCCGGCGTATTGACCTCGCCGAGCACGCTGATGAGCTGGGTGCGCTGCGAGGACATCGCAACGACGACCTGCGGCTCGATGGCGCGGTTGGCGATTTTTTCAACGATGGAGCGCTGGATTTGGACCGCCGTGAGGCCGTTGGCCTTGACCTGCCCGGCGTAGGGCACGGTGATGAAGCCGTCATTGTCGACCGACTGATCGGGGATCGTCACGAAGTTGCCCGGACGGACGCCGGCTTCGGCCGGGATGAACAGACCACCCGCCGCGGCTTCGAAGATGGTGACGCTGACGACGTCGCCGATGCCGAACACGATGCTGGCCGGCGGCCGTTTGTCCGTGAACGCACCCGCAAGCCCCTTGGGTTCATGGGTGTGCAGGATGTTGACCGTCGCCGGATTGATCGGCACGAGCTCGTAGGCCGGCGCGCTTTCCGTCTGAATGTGGTTGTTGACGTCGTCGGTTAACGGTCCCGAGCCGGGATTGGTCGAACAGCCCCCAAGCGCCAAGCCGACGCTCAAAAGCGCCAGCGTCAAAACACGAGTCGTCACAAATGCATGCATGAAGGCGCCCGGTGGTTCCCCTATTGAGTCAATTGGTACGGTGCGCCGCGAACTGCGACAAGGCTTCGCAGCCCAAATGCGTGGTTAACGGTGCGATCTGGTTGGGAGTGTTGCGCTTCCGCAACTTTCGGGAACCCGCATTAAGCCTTTGTGACCCTTTGTTATAATCTGTGTGCTGCTTAATCAGGCAATCCGGCTACTCCCGCTCGCCTGCGTCTCTGGGAGAAATTCGGGCCGATTGAATGGATTTCTGACGTGGCGCTTTTCGCAGTCGCAGCATTGTTTATTGCCTGGAGCCCCCAGGCGGCCGATCCTGTGGCGCCGACCTGGCTTGCCTCGGCCAGCCTCTAATTCCCGTAGCGGCGCCCGCCTCGAGCTGGAAGTTCACCCGCACCCAAGGGACAAAGGAAGGTGAGACCTTCGCCTCCATCATGAAGACCGCCGAAATCCGACCTGGACTTCGCCGGCCTGATCGTCCGCTGCGCGCCTCATGGCAAGATCGACGTGTTGGTGGCCTTGATCCGGCCGTTCCCGCCCAGAAGCCACCCCAAGGTCACGCTTTCCTCCGCGGCAGGAGGCACCTTGACGTTCGAGGCCAGCATGGCCGCGGCTGGTGCCGCCGTCCTTTTGCCTGACGAGGTCTCCGCCTTTGCCGGTGGGAAGTGGCAGACAACGCCTTCCCTAACGGTCCTGGTCAAAGAAACCGATAGCGAAATCAAAGGCGTGGTGGCGTTGAACGGGCTCCGCGAGGCTTATAACTCGTTGCTGGCAAATTGCGGCCAGTAGACAAAATTTAGCCATACGACTTAAGGGTCTTTTCAGGGGGCGGAACCTAAGGTCCGGAGCACGGAGTGTTTCGGATGACCGAGCTTTTGATTTTTTGCTTTCTTGTAGGTGCGGTGCTGGGCCAACGCTTTCGGGTCTTGGTGCTCCTGCCGCTAACCTTTGTCATGGTGCTCGTCGCCATCCCGGTTGGATGGATGGCCAATGTCACCTTCCTTGAAAGCCTGAAGAACCTGGTGCTCGCGGCCGTTGCTCTCCAGGCCGGTTATCTGTTCGGCTCGGCAGCGCGCTTTGCCCTTGCCAGCGCTCGTGCCGCCCGGGTGTTTGCTCGGCCGGTCAACACCGTTCGCTGACCTCTTCAGCGGGACGATCGAGAGCCCGCCTGAGAGTCCGCCGGGCAAAGCTTCGTTGGGTCTGCGATTCTGCGTTCATTGCGAGCCCAGCTCTGTTTGAAAATCGATCGACGGCTAGTATGGTGACCTGACCGGTTCAGGATTCCTCATCAGGCGCCCGTTTGTCCCTCGCTTATTTTGCCCTCATCGTCGCTATTGTTTCCGCTTCAGCTCTCGAAATTGCCGGCGCCAAATTCGGCGCACAGCCCGGGATGATGGCTGCGGCCTTAAGCGTATTGGCAGCCGCCTTCAGCGCACGAAAGGCTGACTACGAGCACTATCTCCGTGCCACCGCTTGGGGCCGCTGGGTTCTGATCGCCATTCCTCTTTGTATCGCAGCCCAACTCGCGCCGCTCTGGCTGAGCTGGGCCCATCCGATCTGGGCGAGTGTACACGATGCCTTGGGCGGGCTGGCCTTTGGGCCAATCACGGCCGACCTCGGCTTGACGTTGAACGCGCTGTTCTTGGCGCTTGTCGCTCTCGCTCTTCTCGGCGTTACCATCGTGGTGGTCCGCGACCGCGGCCGCGCCGAATTGGTTCTTTTTGTCCTGAGCGGCATAGCAACGGCCGGCGCCCTGGCCTTGGATCTGCATTGGCTCTCGCCGGGACTTATGGGCGCCGCCCCCTCCGACCTGGCGACAAGCTTTGCCGGCCTCGGGACCATGCTGAATTTAGCCGTCATGCAGCTGGCCGCTGAGCGGGCCGAAACGCGTCACTCGCTCGTTCGCTCGATTGCGATCGGCCTTTGCGGCCTTCTGGGCGCTCTGGCAAGCGCCCTTGCGATCTTTGGCTTGTCCGGCACGAACAGCGCGATCGCCGTAGCCTTCGGCTTCGTGCTAATTCTGCTGATCCTCGTCATTCGAAGGATCGACTTATCGCCGTTGGCCGCAGGCGCGCTGTCGCTGGCCGCGCTGATCGGAACGGTTATCGTCCTGAGCTTCCTCTTCGAAAAGAATGCCGGGCCGATTCTTTTGCGGCTTGTCCCCGATGTGGGGGCCGAAACCAGAGCCGCGCTTGAACGCATGTTGGCCGACACGCGATGGTTCGGTGCGGGCGCAGGGACATTTTCGGCCGTGGCCAGGATCTATCTAAGCGATTCCGGCGCGGCTTTGATGGCACCCTCAACGGCTTTTGCCATCTTCGCGGATTTGGGATGGATCGGTCTTTCTGCCGCGCTGCTGGCGGGCATGATGGCTCTGGGACGCTTGTTCTTCGGCGCTTTGCAGCGCGGCCGCGACTCGTTCTTCCCTGCGGCGGCGGCGGCCTGCGTTGTCTTCGTGCTCGTTCAGGGCTTCGCCGGTCCGGGACTGCTGCACCCGGCAGCAATCCTTTGCCTCGCGGTGATCGTGGGACTGGGATTGTCGCAGAGCGTCAGCCAGTCCTCACGATAGACGCGCCGGTCATCAGGCGTTGCGATCGCCGCCAAGTGAGGCCCAGTAGTTCGGATTCTTGGGCATCTGGATGCGGACCCAGCGATAGGACTTCTTCGACCAGGGCAGGATATGCCCGGTGAGGTTGTCCAGCACGAGATCGCCGGAGAACGTGCGCACCACGACCACGAGATGATGCTCACCCCAGGTCGTCACGACCTCGCTGAGCAACACCGAACGCGCCGGGAAGCCCTTGGCGATCAGATCGTGGCGTTTTGTCACAGCGTAATCGTTGCAGTCGCCGCTCGCAGGATGCAGCAGCCACTTCTCGCCACGCAGCCCGTCCAAATTGGGCTCGGGTCGGATCGCGCTGTTGACCCGGTGATTGACCTCCTGAAGCAGAGCCATGCGTTCGGCCGTGAGCTTTAGACGACCGCCCCTGAACACGATTTGCTGCGGTCGCGGCTTACACTCGCCCTCGTACTTCAGGCAAAAGATCGTGAACGCCATCGGCGCCAAGGTCGGCTGGTCGAACTTGATGTACTGGATGGCGCCGCGCAACGCCAACGGCGCACCAACAAAGGCGGCCTCGGCCTTGTGCTGGCCCCCAGCCAATAGAGCGGCGGCCACCGCCAGGAACTTTACAACTTTGCGCATGTCGCGCTCCCCGTTTTTGTTGGGGCAACGCTACGCGAGACGTCTTGAAATCCGGCTCAAAGGCCGAGCCATCCTTTAATCAAAACGGCCGCGACTCCGTCAGAAACAATTAAGAATACCGATGCGTAATTTGTTCTGCTATGAGCGATCATGACGTCCATTCATGACGCCAGACGCGATTCGACCAGCTGATGGGCCTTTCCAAGCGCTTTCGTAAGAACGTCAAGCCTCGGCTTCCCGACGGCGTGAGGATCTATGCCATGGGCGATGTGCATGGACGCGCCGACTTGCTTCAGTCGCTCTTAACCGTCATCGACGCCGACCTTGCTCGCTCAGCTCCCGAACGAGCGATCCAGGTGTTTCTTGGCGACTATGTCGACCGGGGTCCGGACTCACGCGCCGTGCTTGATATCCTGATCGCACGCTCGAAGTCGCATGAGACGGTCTGTCTCAAGGGCAACCACGAGGTTTTCCTGCTCGAGGTCCTCAAGGATCCGGCACGGTTGCAGGAATGGCGCCACTACGGAGGCCTGCTGACACTTGTCTCCTACGGCATTAACCCGACGATGAATCCGACGCCGGAGGAGCAGATTGAGCTGATCGAGGGCTTGAGGCGCGCGCTTCCGCCGGAGCATCTTTCCTTTCTTCAGCAGCTCCGCTCGTCCTTCGCGTGTGGCGACTTCTTTTTTGTTCACGCCGGGGTCAAGCCCGGCGTAGCCCTCGAACGTCAAAAGGAGGAGGATCTGCTCTGGATCCGCGAGGAATTCCTCGAGTCCGAAAGACGCTTCGGCAAATATGTCGTCCACGGCCATACCCCGGTCAGCGCTCCGGATATCCGGCCAAACCGGATCAATATCGACACCGGCGCTTACGCGACCGGCAACTTGACCTTGCTCACGATCCAGGGCGATAGTCTGCTCGCAATTTAGGGCTTTTGCAGAGTTGCTGGCCAACTCCCGCGCTCCGCCTCCCGAGCCTCTCGAATTCATTATGAGCCGCATGATCTTGCTTCGCATCGTTGGCGTCTGCATCGCAGTGATATTGCTGCTTTATGCCGGATTGGAATTTTATGGCGATCTCACGCGATCGAACTTTCGGGCGAGCGATTTGTTCTTGGGCGAGTTTCCGCCCGAGAAGGTCAATGTAGCCTCATCGGGCGTTCTGGCGCCCTTTTCATTCGATGGCGACTTGCTTGCGAACTACGCGGCAGCGAAAGCCGCGGACTTTCTTCACCATCCCGCAGCCGATGCGAACAGCAGGGCTACCGAGAACAAGGCGGCCCAAGATGCCGTGGTTGCGGCCCTGAAAGTATCGCCGATCCGGCCCGCGCTATGGCTCACGCTCGGCACGCTGAAGGCGCAGGCGGGCGAGCCGGTGACGCCTGCGGTGAAAATGTCTTACTTGGCCGGCGCCGTGCCGATCGCCGTTGCCTTCGCGCGGATCCAGACTGTGACCTCGAGCGCGGCGGCAGCCGACGAAGAGATCAAGCTCCTGGCGCAATCGGACATTCGCTCGGCGCTTGCCAACCGCGCTCGCTACGAGCAGCTTCTGATCGCGGCCTACGTGCAGGCGACGCCGCAAGGCAAGTCGCTGCTTCTGGAGGCCACCCAGGGGACCGATCCCAAGTTCAACCAGATTTTGCGGCGGTACTGACGTTCAATCGCGATTTAGCTTGCGGCTTGCGGTGAATTTTCAACGCGCCGATTTCGGGGCGATCGGCACAAAGTCCTGCTCGCGACGGGGTTGATCCGATCGCCCTTGGTAGATGAACATCCCCTTCTTGGTCGAGATGATGTCGCCTCGCTGCAGGCTTTCGTCGTTGAGCACGCGCTCGGTTGCGACGATCTCTGGATCTTCCGGGACCGGCACATAGAGTTCGGGGTGTTCGCGCCGCTCGCGCGCGACCTCCTTGCCCCGTCGCCTTGCATCTTCGATTCGCTGCCGCCATTCGTCACGCGTCAGTTCGGGCTCGCTTGGCGGAAGGTAGTCATTGAGCGAGGGCTCCGGCTCTGTTTGAGCAAGACAGGGGTGCGAACAGGCCAGACCAAGGGCGAGTCCACCAGCGATGGTGACCGCTCGAGACAGCGCCGCAAACCGCCTTGCATCGGCTAGCGAGTGGTCACGCCGAACGGGTCGCACTCCGATAACTCCAAAGACGGGTCATAAGGACGATCATTGGCTAGCCCTCCTTATCTCTTCCTCTTCAGCCTATACCTTTGCCGATTGCAAGAAAGCCAATTCGCGGGCAAGCTTCGTGCTTTAGCTCGCGAGGATTTTAGCCCGTGGTTCGCAGCATTGCTTTCTTGGCTCTGGTGATCTGGTTTGGGACTCAATCTGCAACGGCAGGCCAGATCGAATACCCGCAAGTCATCCATACGCAATACGAAGCCGTTGATCAGAAGGCCGGCGGTCACTTCGTGCTGTGGTCAGAGCGGGAAAAGATCTTCTATGGCCTCGACCAAAAGCTTTTCCCGGGAGCCCGGTTTGTCGACATCACCCAGATTACCCCGAGCGTGGGGTCGATCACACTGACCTATGTCGAGGTGCGGACGGTCAGCAGTACGGCCTCGGACTATTTGTACCTGGCGGGCAATGTCCGCTTCCGCGTCAGCGGAATGACCCTCAAGTCCAGCAACTTCCCCACCGGCGGCGGGATGACGCCGAACGGACAGTAGCCAGCCCGCCGCGTCGAGCCTGCCATCCCCTACAGCTGATCGCCGCGGTCGGCCGGCGCGAGGTTGACGGCCGATCTGGCAAGATCGTGCGTCTAAGACCTCGTTAGGTCCTCGCTGTTAGTCTCGGACACTCCACTCATGGGGTTGCCGAGAATGTGTCAAAGGCCAATATTGCTGCTAGCTGTCTGCATCGCAGCCTCCGTGATGTTCAGCATGGCGGCTCAAGCGAGCCCCCTCTGCGTCAAGGAGCGGACGCCGTTTGCTCTGTCAGAGGACACGGTGAAGTGGATGATGCCGATCCAGCCCGGGGCCGACTGCATCCAAGGACTGCGTTGGTCGTATATGCAAATCTTCAACGTATCGGTCGTGAGCGGACCATCAAGAGGACAGCTGGCGCTGGTTGGATCCGGCTTCCGTTATTCGGCAGAAGCCGAAAAGCCAGGCACCGATAGGTTCACCCTTCTGATCTCGGGCAGAAACCGTCATGATGCCGGCATATCGACCTTAGCATTACAGTTGCCGTTTTGCTTTGAGATGCGCGCGCTGAGCGGCAGCCTGGTGAGCTCTGCGCCAGAATGACCATGCGATGACATGCGCGGGTTGGATCCGCTTTCGAGCAAGCCTGATGGCGATGCGGCGGATTTCCTGGATTGACCAACGGATCAGTGGCGGCGTGGGTGTGCTTTGGCTTTTGCCGGGGGGCGGCGTTTGGTTTTTTTGGGCGGTGGCGGATTGGCGCGATGGCGGATCGCCGCCATCATGGCGAAGGCGAGCATCACCAGGGACACGTGGCGATGCCAGCCATGCCAGGACCTGCTCTCGTTGTGATCGAGCCCGAACTCGTTTTTCGCGGTTTCAAAGCTGTCCTCGATCGCCCATCGATGGCCTTCGACCGCGACCAGCGTTTCAATTGATGTTCCCGCTGGGCACCAGGTGGTGAAGAAGGCGAGATCGCCATCGGCGATATGGCGACGGATCAGCAGACCGCGCGTCCATAAACCATCATTTGCGCTGTTGAACTGCTCGACCTCGAGATCGGCCAGTTCGAGATAACACCAGTCATGCAGCCTCGGTCCTTTGGTTCCGGCTCCCGCCGACAAGCGCTTCCAGTCGGACGGGCGCCGCGTCCGGGCGATGTCTTCGGCCTTGCCGGCGACCGGCTGTCGCTTGCCCCAGGATCGGAAGACATGAGAGCTGCTGACCCCGAGCACATAGCCTTTGCCTGCCCGCCGTAGCTGCTGTTCGATATCGCCAACACCGTAGACCGTGTCACCGGCAACCCACTTGAATGGTACAGACGCGGCTATCGCACGTGCGATCATTCTCGTCGCAAGCTTTGGTTTGGTCGCAAAGCCGACATCGGCAGGCACATATGCGGCTTCCAGACGATCTGGATCGTCAGTCCATTCCTTCGGAAGATACAACGCGCGATCGATGAACGCATGACCATGACGCGAAACGTAGGTAGCGAAGACGCCGATCTGGCAGTTCGTAATCTTCCCTGCCGAACCAGTGTATTGCCGTGCCACTCCGCATGAGGCCTTACCCTGCTTGAGAAAGCCGGTCTCGTCGATCACCAGCACCGCATCGTCATCCGCCAAATGCTCGATGACATAGTCGCGGACGATATCGCGCAGGGCATCAGCGTCCCAATCTCCACGACCCAGAATTGCCTGCTGACGCCATGGGCCAGGATCGCCAGCCGCCTCCGCGCGCATCCAGCCGGTCTTGCGCTGCTCATCTCCGAGCAGACCTTCCAGGAACAAGCCTGCATTCGTCGCCACACGCTCTTGCGTGAACAACGGACGTATCCGTTGCTTGATCTCTCGAAGCGACGCCGCCCACAACGCAAGCGTCTCCTCAACCGACGCGGCCCGCGTCCACGACATTCGAATCATGGTTGCCCATGGATTCAGAAACCCGCAAACAAAGCAACTGTAATGTTAGAGTCTGTCCGGGATCATGCTGTTTTTTGGCAGAGCTTTCGCAGCATGAGGCGGATTGAGGCGAGGCGCAAGAACGCCAATGCCTTTCGGTTGAGGCACTCCCAATCCTTGGCCAAACGGCGGCAGCGGTTGAGCCAGGCGATGGTGCGTTCGACGATCCATCGCTTGGGCAAGATCGCAAAACTCTTTGCTGTATCGGAGCGCTTGACGATCTCGACGTCGATTTGCCGGAGGATTTTGCGAACGGCGGACTGAAAGATCGGCCCCTGATAGCCGCCGTCAGCATAGAGCTTCAGCAGGAATGGATGCAGGCCAAACAGCGTGGCCATCACCAGCACCCCACCGTCACGATCCTGGATGTCCGCCGAATGCACGAGGGCGTGGAGCAGCAAGCCTTGAGTATCGACTAGGATGTGGCGCTTCTTGCCCTTGATCTTCTTGCCCGCATCGTAGCCATGCGGGTCGATCCACGCCCCCCTTTTTCCGCGCTCTTGACGCTTTGACTGTCGATGATGGCGGCGCTCGGGCTGGGTTCTCGGTTAGCCAATTCTCGACATTGTACATAGAGCGCGTGATGGATGCGATCGAGCGTGCCGTTCCAAGCCCACAAGTCAAAATAGTCGTGCACCGTGCTGCGTGGCGGCAGGTCCTTCGGGATCGCTCGCCATTGGCAACCGGTGCTCAGCACATACATCAGGCCATTGATCACCTCGCGCACATCGACCGTGCGCTTGTTGCCGCCTCGCTTGGCTGGCGCAATCAGCGGCTCCACCAACGCCCATTCCTCATCAGTCAAATCGCTTGGATAGCGTAGCCGGCTTCGGTCGTAACGACCGCGGTTCTCCTTCGTCCACATGGGCGCCCCTTCGAATCGGACCGCCACCCTTGAATCACAAATGATTCCGATGATTCAAGATGTTCCCGGACAGACACTTAGAGGTCGAGGTGAATCCTCAATAGTCTGCCTTATGCTTCGACTATCGCCAGCTCGATCCACTACCGCGGGTTCTGCTTCCGTAATAGGGACGAGCGCGCCCTCCGCGAGTCAGTGGCGCCTGAATCTGGCTCGGGATATTCGGCGTCGCCGTGCTCGGCGAGGGCTGCGACGGATTGACGATAATCACGTTGCGGTTGGGCGTCGACGGATCATTGACTCCCTGGGCCGAGGTGCTGGCGGGCACAAGAAGCGTCGCTGCGATCAAAACTAATCGTTTCATTACGATATCTCCCGAGCGAGAACGTCAGGGAGGCGATCACCGTTCCTTCACGGTTGCTTGGGAGCTCACCGCGGCACAGCAATCAGCTTGCCATCCCGCCAGACCCCCTGGGCCGCCTTTCCGGCGGGCAGGCTGCCGGCAAGGTTCCGGACAGCGGTCGGCCGTGAGGCGGTCTGGGTCGTCTGCGTCTTCTTTGTGGGTGTCGTCAGGATGCTGTTGCTGGTCACATTGGCCTGATCCTTGACCCCTTGCGCAACGGCGGACTGAACCATGAAGGACAAAAACGTGAGTGCTGTCAAAACGCCGCGCATGGTCAACCACCGGAAAGGAAAGAGGAGCTCGGCGAAATGTCACAGGTTTTTGCCCAAAAGCAAGCACCTTGGTCGGCCAAGACCGGGCCTTTGCGGACCTTACAATGGACGCGGACCTGCCACGCGGAGGGGTTCGAAGCGGAAAAGCCTAGCGAAACGGCCTTTTCCGGGTTACTTGATCGGCCTTGATGACCGACCCCAGCGACACTGCGGCCAGCGCTTCAAAGACGCATGAGATCAAGGCCGGGTTTGTCCGTCTTCTGTCCGGCCGGATCCGCGACCTATCCGACGACCCGCGGCAGATCCGCGAGATCGTTTACGAGCTGGCCCGCATCAAGCTTCTGGAACAATTCACCCACGCCGACACGCGGGAATCCCGCGAGCTCGAGCAAGTGCTCGAACGCGCCATTCGGGAGGTTGAACTTGCATTTGAGCGCAGCACTGCTGAGCGCAATGCTGTGTCCGCACCGCCCAATCTAACGCCCGCCGTCGTTTCAGATCCTCCTGCGGCCAATACCCCTGCTCCCCCGTCCCTTCCGACTGTGTCGGCCGTTGCGAAGGTTGCGGAAACCCCAAGCCGTCCTGTCGCACCGCCAAGACCGCTTGACCACCCCCGGCGCAGCGGCACCATCAACTCTCTTGTTCGCCTCACCGCCATCCTCATGGTCATTGTCGGCGCCAGTGCGGCGGTTACGTATTGGCCGCGGTTGAGGACACAATCCGTCGCACTGTGGCAGTCCGCGACATTAACCGAGCGCGCGTTGAGAAGCGCCGAGCCGCAACCGACTGCCACCCCGATTCCATCGAGCAGTGAGACAGTCGAACGGACACCGGATCATCCAAAGGAGCCGGCGCCAGCTGCGCAACCCTCGATGCCTTTGCCGACAACGTTCGGTGTCTACGCCCTGAGTGAGGGCCAGCTCCAGGAACTCAAGCCGGTCCCGGGAAAGATTCCGGATCGCCGTGTCGCGATCTCAGCAGCAATCAACACGCCGAGCGCGACGACGCTGACGAGTGGAGACGTCAGATTCATTGTGTTCCGGCCCGACGGGGGTGTCGATGCAGGCGGGACCGAGGTTCGGGTGGTCGCGAAGGTCTCCCGGGCGATGGGCGTCGATGCCACCGGCAAAGCCGCCATGGTCAGCGCCGGCGATTCCTGGGTCATTCGCAGCATGTCCTTCCCCTACAAGGTGGGCCCGGTGGAGGATCAACCCAGGATGTTGTTGCTGCAGCCCGAAACCGATGGCTTCGCGCTGTCGCCCGGCCGTTACGTCGTGGTCGTCAAAGGCATGGGCTACGACTTCACTGTGGCGGGCGCGGTGACCGATCCCAGCCAATGCGTCGAGCGCATCAACGCGGCGAACGGCGCATTTTACTCGCCCTGCCCGCCGCGAAGGTAGCTATTTGCTGGCCTTGCTGTCCTTCGGCGTATCCGCTGGCGGATCGTCGACCTTGCCGTTGTTCGCAACGCATTTGTTGAAATAATCGCGCTTTTCCTTGGCAGATCCCTTGGTGCTACCGGCGGCGGGATTGCCAATCTGCTTTGGCGGAAATGCCTTCGCAACTGCCGCGTCACATGTGCGGGCCACATCTGCCGTTATGGCCGAAGCCGTCGCGGGCACGGCCAACGCCAGGACAACGGCAAACCCGATCGTCTTTCGCATGTTTCTGACTGACACTTGGCCCGTTCCCCAATCCATTTCCGCATTCACCCGCAGAACCATATCAAAAAGCTTCCACAGGCCAAAGGCGAAAGCGGCGCGGCCCGTCGATTGCCTGGTCTGATTTGTTGCTTGAGCGAGACCCGGAGGCGCCCGCCTCTCGACCTGACCGCAAAGCTTGCCGCCCGAGGAACGGCTGCTGCTGCAGGCGGATTAATAGGGCTGATTGGTCTTGGGGGTAAGCCTGGAGGACGTAATGATGACATCACGCAAGCTCGCATTGTTGCTGGCAGCCGCCGTTATATCCGCTCCGACCGCTGCGATAGCGCAGGGCGGAGGGGGCGCCAGCGCTGGGTCGGGGACGGGAAGCGCATCAAGTTCGGCGGGAACAGGGACATCGTCCAATACCGGCGGAAACACAGGCACCTCTACCGCCGGCGGCAATTCGCAGATGTCGACCCCGGGCACCGGGGTAGCCGATCAACCGACCGGAACGATGGGCACAGCATCGTCCCAGGCAGGAACCGGCACGCAACAGTCCCCGAATGCTCAGCGGTCCCCGAATGCTCAGCCCGGGCAAACCACCGGGATGACAACAGAGACGCCCGCGCAGGCGCAGGCCCGGCGCAATGCAGGGGCCGGCCACGCTCCGAACGGCAACCCGATCGGCGCACCGGGGACGGGCACCGGCAACAACGACTAGTCTCAACCACTGATGTCATCGCTTGCCACGGCCTGCTCGGCAGCCGCATTCGGCGGGAGGGCCGCTACCGGCAATCGGCGTGAGAGAAGGCGTCGAACGGCGGCGGCTCGTGCCTACAGTTAGCTGTTGAGCTGCGGCGGCTTGAAATCGGGGAAACGGGTCAGCATCGTGGTTTTGACGAATTTAAGATGCGCGATTGTGCTTGCCAGCTCCTTGAGCCGGCGCTGGCCGTTGGAGATGTCGGCGGCAAACAAATCCTGGTGGTAGTTATCTAGCGGCTCCCGCTCCAGATATTCGTCGGTGCCATTGCCGAATGTCACGGAAGCACGCGCCAACGCGTCGTCAACACGCCGGGTCAGTCCCGCCTGCTCCCTCTCGGCTTCCTTCAAGGCGGAGTCGATCACCGCCATCACCGAGCCAATGCGAGCACGGTCGGTCTTGGCGTCGCGCTCGGCGGACCGCGCCTTGAAGCGCTCGTCGTCCCGCCGAAGGTTCAGCAGGTTGTATGCACGCGCCCTCAGGAATAGCTGGAACATTTGGGCCATCCCCATTCGAATGAAGCCTGCAGCTTCGGTCAACTATAGTTAACAAAGCTTAAATCAACGACCCGCTCCGCGCGACTTTGCGCCATCCAGGCCTTCCATGCCTCGCTATGTTTGGCATAGAGCTCGAGCCATCGCGCTTCCTGCATTTTGGCGGGCTCCCCACTCTGGTGAGTTCGCAAGCCGTCTGATCCAGAAGCGGCCCGCTCCTCCAACCTCTCGAACTCGACCGTCTCCTCCAACGAGAGACCAATCAAGACGCGGCGCCCAGCTCCGTCGACGAAATACCTGCGAGGCGCATTGTTGTTCTGGTCAATCATGTTGGAGATTCTCCTTCGCGATCCAAGGACCGGAGAGAGCCTCAAGACGACGCCCGTACGCCCGCACAAAAGCGACAACGCCAACCGTTACGGCAAGCATCACGACCAAATACGCCATCCGCGCTTCTCTGCCCCGCGCAATTCGGGACAACCACCGGTGCAATTAAAGTGATCCCGTCTAGGCCGCCACTCCCAAAATCCACAAGGAAAGCGCGGGGTTAACCTAACCGCGCATGGTTACTTCCGCTGAGACCACACCTCGACCATGATTAATCCAGCGACGCGTCACTCAGCCGTCATCACGATGGGCGCTGCGTCTGACTCTGTCCAGCTGAAGCTGGCGTATAGGGCGCGTAGAGGCGGTATTTCACCGATCGCTTGTGGGAGCGCCAGGCCCTCACGCCATAGCCGCAACAAAAGCCTGCCACGAAGATCGAAGATAAGACCAGAACTGGCAACATCGGAATGTGTCCACATTTGCGGAACGTTCCTCCCGGGGCATTTCATCGTCTAGTTGTGGCGACTTCAAGGTCCAGTGTCGCTGAAAGTTTTGTCAGATCAAGATGAAGCTTGTGCAGCCGGTTGCATGAAGATTAGTCGCCCGCAAAAAGCAGCAGGCTGATCCGGCCGTCATGCCGCAATTGATTTGTTGAAAGAGTGACATCGGCGAGGCATTCGGGTCGAAGCGCGCGTTTCGACCATTCTACCGCTCGACCTGGTGCCGAACCCTCTGTTCGTGACCAGATCAAGATCGATCGCGGGCTTCGATCCGCGCTTGTTCCTCGGACGTGCGCAAGCTCGAACGCGAGCTCGGCAGGCGCACGCCCGCGCGAATCTTGGGAGCGGCGACGCGTTGGTGCTGCGACGTCCGGAAATCACAACGGGACATTCTCGACTGCGGCCATCAACACGCCCAAACTGGACTCGGTGAGCGGAGATCTCCGTGATTATACGGATGCAGACTCGCGATCCTGCCCCGGTAAGGTTGAGCGGTTAGCTTAATCCGCGTTGTTTGTTGCGAAGTCTCACCGATCGCTTATCCATCGCCTCACCGGGCTCCCCCAGGCCCGGCCCCACCCAAGCAAAGCCGTCGAGCGAACATGGGTCCGCTTGGCGGCTTTGTCTTTGTGTCGACGAGAGGATGATTTCAGTTATGGCGCGCAGGCCCTGGTCGTTCAAGGAAGACCGCCGGCTGATGGAGTTGGCCAAGTCTTCGACTTCGCTGGAAGAGGCGGCGAAACAGCTCGGGCGCTCGCCCGATGCGATCAAGCGCATGGCCTTGCGGCTTGGTCTTTCGTTGAAACCGAGGACGGGTAAGAAGGCCTAGAATCGGAAGCGATGCGTCGAGAACGGCAGCATTCCGCCTGCGCTCGGGCGCAGCCCGCGATCCCGTGCTGCGGTGATCTGCGAACGATCTCGTGATGACGGCGAACAGGTCCTCATGCACGCTAGAGGATCAGAAGCCCCCTCGCAGATGCCTGAGCCAGCACACCCAAATGGGTCTGCTCGCCGAACTCGCCTGACAAGACGAGGCTATGAAGTTCATCCGTTGAGACAGAGCTGACCTGGACACCTGGCTCTTCGACAAATCCGGGCGCGCGATCGCCAGTCCTGACGACGAACGAAAGAGTCGTATTGCTGATCCGACTGGAGCAGGTCGCGCCTTTGCCGATGAGTTCGATGCTCATCGTGGGATAGCCGGTCTCTTCCAGGAGCTCGCGCTTGGCGGTCTCGAGCGGATCTTCGTTTGGATCGACCATGCCGGCGGGTAGTTCCAGGGAGAAGCGCTCGATCGCCGGACGATATTGACGCACCAGGAGCACACGCGAGTCCGGCGTAATGGCCAGGACGGCCACATAGTCCGGCTGCGCAATCGCATAATAGGTCTCAACGGAAGACTCCGCAGAGAGTCTCACATCCCGAGCGATGACCTCGAGCCAGGGTGAGACCATCGTACGCTCAGCCTTCAGGATTTTCGGCACTTCCCGGACCATCCAGACAAGTCTCCTTCGTTGGACGCTGCTTACAGACCGTGTGACGTTTCAGGCGTGAGGCCGCGGGAGCGGTGTTGTGTCGCCTGACCGAATTCGAGCGTTCACCGCGACAGCCGCCCATCCGCCAAAGGCCTCCGCTCCAGCGCCCTGCTGGGAGCGAGCACTTTAACGATATTCTCGTCTTTCGAAGCGAACCGCCCCTCGACCGGCTATGCTGGGCAATGCGCCGAAATCACCTGTTCGTAGCCGCGGGAATCTGCCTCGCCCTCATCGCCTACGCCACCTTGGCGAGGCTTGCGGGGAGGCCGGCGCTCATGGGTCATCACGAGGCCTATTGGGTCGTTGTGATCGAGCGCTTCAGCGCCTATGGCCTGTTGGGCTTTCTTCTGTCCTTCCTGCTGCCCGGACGGCTCGCTTTGGCCTGCTCGCTTGTCGTCGCCGTCGCAATGGGGCTGGAGCTCCTGCAGGCGCTCACACCCGATCGTGATCCGGGCTTTTTGGATGTGCTGCAGAAAGCGGCAGGCGGCACCGTCGGTGTGATCCTCGCCCAGACGATTCTGGCCTTCATACCCAGACCCCCATCCTGAAGCCAGCGGGCGGCGGATCAAGCCGATCCGCGCCTGCCAAGGAACTCGTTCGGCGTCAGGAGCTCTGCCATCTGCCGATGCGTGGCCTGGAGCGCCTCGATGGTGCTATCCAGATCAAAATCGGCCTCGCGGACAGACGCGAAGAATTTGGCCGTTAGCGCCAGATCGAGTTTAACGCGGGTTGCCCCATCGCGGCTTTTGCGACGGTCAAGCGACAAATGGATGGCCCGCATTCTGGCTTCTGCGGGCGTGCACTCACTAAGTGCCGCCAGTTCGTCATACGTCATCCAGATCTGTGGCATGTTCCAGTCCGTCCTTTACACGAACATCAACCTAATTCTCGTGCCTAAAGGTACGGTTGCTGCGACGCAGTCGCAAACCGTTTTCGTACCAACAGGGTCAACGCAAGGCTAAGACAAAGACCTTTGACACGAGCGGATTACGAGACCGAGAGGTCAGGGCTTTTCGGAATTGCCTTTCACGGCTGCACGTCTGGGTCCCGTCGCGAGCGCATCTCAGTACGGTAGGATCGACGTCAAATCGAACCGCGGGTAATCCCGCCATTTCCGCATCGGCATGAGCGCACCCGGCGCACCGCTAAATCTTGATTTTGTGAGCTGAAGACCTCGGGCGGCCAGAACGACAAGCGTACTAAGACACTACCAGGTTGCGTACAGCGAAGATCGCTCTATGCTACCCAGATCGATCCACTGGTAGTTTAGGGGCAATCACATTGGAACAGGTCACTCCGACAGCCTTCCCTTTGAGTCATGTCATCTCCGGGACAGCCGCTCGGCATTCTCTGACCTTCTCCACGGCGCTTGGCCGACGTATGGCCCGGCTTCGCCGCAAAGGCCCCGAATGGCTCACGATTGCACTCCTGGTGCTTTGTGCCGATTTGTTGCTGGCGGCGGTTGCCTGGATGATTGTTGATTTCGCTTTGAGGTAAGCAGGCATGACCAACGGACCAACTATCCTCGTCACAGGGGGCGCGGGCTATATCGGCTCGCATGCCTGCCGCGCGCTGTCCGCCGCCGGCTACCAGCCCGTCGTCTATGACAATCTCTCGACAGGTCATCGCAGCTTCGTTGCCGGCCCACTGGTGACCGGCGATCTGCTCGACGGCGCGACGCTGGCGCGCGCCTTCGCCGATTACAAGGTCACGGCGGTGATGCATTTCGCGGCGGCGAGCCTCGTCGGCGAGTCCATGACCGACCCGCAGAAATACTACATCAACAATCTGCAGGGCACGCTGTCGCTGTTGCAGGCGATGCGCAACGCAGGTTGCCAGCGTATCGTGTTCTCCTCGACCGGCGCCGTCTACGGCAACGCCGATTCCAAGGAACTGCCGGAGGATTTTCCCTGCGCGCCGATCAACCCCTATGGCGCATCGAAGTGGATGATCGAGCGCATGCTGGCCGATTACCGCGCCGCCTACGGCTTCGGCGCTTTCTGCCTGCGCTATTTCAACGCCAGCGGTGCCGATCCGGCCGGCGGCATCGGCGAGTTGCGTGACAACGAAACCCATCTCATTCCGCGCGCCATGATGGCCTTGCAGGGTCACGTCGACTTTGCCGTGTTCGGCGACGACTACGACACGCCCGACGGCACCGCGATCCGCGACTACATCCATGTCACCGATCTCGCCGCGGCGCATGTCGCGGCGCTGAAACTGCTGGAACAGGGACATGCCGGCGGCAGCTTCAATCTCGGCACCGGCTCCGGCTTTTCGGTGCGCGAGATTCTGACCGCCATCAGGCAGGAGACCGGGCGCGAGGTACCCCACACCATCAAGCCGCGCCGCGCCGGCGACCCCACCTATCTGGTCGCCGACCCCTCCGCTGCGCGAAAGGTGCTGAACTTCGTGCCGCGCCATTCCGACCTGCCGAGCGTGATCCGCACCGCCTGGGCCTGGCACCAGAAGGCGCATCCGCTCAAGCGGGCCTGACAACGTCATCGACGTCAATCAGAGCGCGTGACGAGTGTCCTATGGTCGATTCCGTTCTGACCCAAGCGTTCCCGGCACGAACGGATGGCGCGGCCGCGAACGGCTGTCGAGGCCCTTGGGCAGCTTGTCGGCGTTGAGCTTCACGACCGCGCCTCCGGCGTCGGCGGCCGGCACGTCTTCCCGGCTGTAGATCAGCGTCGCCTCGAACTTCACATCGGGCACTTCCTTGGCCGTCCCCGCGCACGTCGCAACCGAGCCGTTGCACACACCTGAAAGATTGACCTCGACCTCGTCCGGCCCGAACACGCTCGGCGGGCCGTCGGCATGCCGGTACACGGTCAGGACGGCCGAGAAGTGCAGCTCATCGACACGATAGGAACCGCCATAGGTGAAGAAGCTGTCGCTGCCCGAGATCCGGCCCTCGGTCAGATACACGAGGCCGGTGCCCTGACCATGCGGGGTCCTGAACCAGGCAGCGTATTTGCCGTCTCTCAGCATGAAAAACATCCGTCGTGAAATTCATCCGTATTTGCGACGAACTCTAGGGCGCGACAATGACCGATGCAGTGAGCATTCCGCTACGGTTAACGCCCCGCAAAGCCAACCCGTCAAATTGCTGCCCGACGCGCCAGGCGACGCCGGCGGCCGGCGTCAAAACAATTCTATGCCGTCATCGGCGGTCTCGACCGCCTCGACCCGGCGCGTAGCGGCGATCGACGCAAGCCCAAGCGTTTGCAAAAATTCCCGGTGGACGTCCCGCTCGCGCGCCATCGTGTAGTGCGCGAAGAGATCGTCGAGCATCGCCTCGTCGTGCGGTTGCAGCCGCTGCACGCCCGCGCTCGCGGTCTCGAGGCGCGCGGCGACCGCAGGCAATGCCGCGGAGCCCTCGCCGAGCGTGGTCATCAGGCCTTGCGCCGAATTCATCAAGCCTTCGAATTCCGCGCCCTCGTCGATCAGCCGGCTCATCAGCCTGCCGAGCCGTTCGTTGCCGGCCTCGACCTCGCGCAGCGCCTGGAGTATCTGCGGCTCGAGCTTGGCGAGCTGCGTGGGATCGCCCTGCACGCGGAGCTCCTTCAGCTCGTTGGCCGACCGTTCGATGCCGTCAAGCACGGGCCTCAAGCGCCCTGCGCCCGCCGAGACATGGTCGGCGGTCGCCTTGAGCTCGTTGGCGATGACCACGAAGGCGCTGCCACGGCTGCCGAGATGGCTGGCCTTGAGGCCGGCATTCATCCCGATCAGGGTGATGTCGACCGTGGCCTCGGCGAGCCCGGCGATCGCCTCGCGGAACTTCGCCAGCGTCTCCTCGACGATCGCGAGCGCATCGTCGACCGAGCGGCCTGCGCCCTCGCAGGTGGCGATCAAGATCGAGGCCTGCGCCAGCGTATGCTTGATGCGCGCCAGGAACGACGACGAGCCGCCATCCTCGGCGCCGAACAGCGAGCGGCCGTGACTGACGACATTGCCCGCATCATTCAGGATCGCCGTCAGAGTGCGAACGATCTGGCCGATGTCGCCGCCAAACTCGCGCTGGGCGTCCCTGAGCTGGGTTGCCTGCAACTGGCAGACCGCGCGCGCGCCGTCGTCGCTCGCGACCGGTTCCGGAACGAGGCCAGGGCCGGATCCGGACGCGAGGCCAAGGCCGTGACAGACATGCTCGAGGCGTTGGCGCGTGCTGTCGCCGGCCTGCAAGGAGATGATCGCGCTGCCCACCGCTTCGGCGATCTTCCTGGTGCTGGAGCTCGCGAGGTCGGCGAGATGGCTGCTCTTGCTGCGCTGGTCACGCAATCCGGAATAGGCCGCGCCGAGTTCGGCGCTCTCCGACACCAGTTGATCCCGGTAACGGCTCTCGAATTCCTTCTGCCGGCCGGACGCGGTGGCGACCGCCTCCGACAGCCGTTGCTGATCCCGTGCGCACCCTTCGATCGACCGCTGCACGGCCTTGCCGAGATCGTAGGCCTCCTGCGTGAAGGCGAGAAAGCCCTCGCGATCGACGTCGAGCGAAGCGGCCTCGATCCGGGCGGAGCGCGCGATGATGGTGATCATCTGGATGTGCTTAAACAGCGGCTTGAGCAGCGAGGACGCCTCCGCTGTGCTCTTGCCGATCGCCGCGAGCAGGGCGCTCTCGGCCGGCAGCGCCTGCGCCAGCTCGCTCAGCTGCGCGGCGATCTCCTGCAACGCGGTCGCGGCCCCCTCGATCTCGGCGCCCGATAGTTCCTCGGAGAGCGTCGCAAGACCCTGGTTCAGTTCCTTGAAGATGATGTGGCCGCGACCGAGCTGGTGACCAACGCGCGCGAAAACATCCTCGATACGCGACGAGACGTCCTCGATCGCGGCAATCGCCTCCGTGAGCATGCTGGCAGGAACGGCGGACATTGCGATCAACCCGCCACCGCTGCGTGCCCGGCCTGATACCAGTGCATGATCTCGCGCGGGATGTGGTGCAGCGACACGACCTTCTCGACGCCGCCATGGGCAATGGCTTCCTTCGGCATGCCGAACACCACGCAGCTTTCTTCATCCTGCGCTCGCGTGGAAGCGCCGAGCTTGCGCATCTCCAGCATCCCGCGCGCGCCGTCGTCGCCCATCCCGGTCATGATGACGCCGAGCGCATTAGCGCCGGCATGCTGGGCCGCCGAGCGGAACAGCACGTCGACCGACGGGCGATGTCGCGACACCGGCGGACCGTCCTTGATCGCGATCTGGTAGCGCAGGCCGATGCGCTGGAGCAGCATGTGACGGGCGCCCGGCGCGATATAGGCGCAGCCCGGCAAAACCGGCTCGCCGTCCTCGGCTTCCTTCACCCGCATCTGGCAGACACCGTCCAGACGCCTGGCAAACGCAGCGGTAAAGCCCGCCGGCATGTGCTGCACGATGAGGATGCCCGGGCAGCTTGCCGGCAGCATCTCCAGCACGTCGTTCAGCGCTTCCGTGCCTCCGGTGGAGGCGCCGATGCAGACGATGCCTTCTGTCGTCGGTCGCGACCGGCCCTGCACCGGCGGCGGGATGATTGCGTCGGCCGTCAGCTTCCTCTCGATCGCCCGCCGCTCCGCGCGCGGACGCACGCGCGCGCGCGCCGCCGACTTCACGGATTCGCGCAGCCGCGTGGAACACTCGAGCAGCGCCTGCCGGGTGTCGATCTTCGGCTTCGGCACGATGTCGACGGCGCCGGCCTCGAACGCCTCGAACATCACATTCGAGCCCTCCTCCGTGAGGGAGGAGCAGATGATCACCGGGATCGGTCGCTGCGCCATGATCTTGCGCAGGAAGGTCATGCCGTCCATGCGCGGCATCTCGATGTCGAGAATGATGACGTCCGGGATTTCGCTCTGGAGGCGGCGCGCCGCCGCGAACGGATCCGAGGCCGTCCCCATCACCTCGATGTCGGGATCTTCGTTGAGGATCGTCTGAAGGATTTGGCGCACCGACGCCGAATCGTCCACGATCAGTACGCGAACTTTCCCCTTCGGCATTTTGCGCGGCGCTCCAATCAGACCTGGAAAATGGTGGGCTGAACCTGCTTCAGACCCGGGACCGCACTGTGAATCATCGATTCCGAATGTCCGACCAGCAGATAGCCGCCGGGCCGCAAATGGCTGCAGAGCTGCTCGACGACCTTGCGCTGCGTCGGCTTGTCGAAATAGATCAGGACGTTGCGGCAGAAGATGATGTCGACATCCCGGTCGACGGGATAGGACTTATCCATGAGGTTCATCCGCATGAAATGCGTCATGCGCCGCAATTCCGGCGCCACCCGGAGCTCGCCGCGCGACTTATCGCGTGACGACAGGAAATATCTCTTCAGGAAATCCTCGGGCACGGGCGCCAGCACGTCGCGGGTGTAGATCGCGGTCTTGGCGAGGCGCAGCACAGCGGTCGAGATGTCGGTCCCGAGGATACGATACTGAAACCGTGATCCGGCCCGCGTCATGTCGTCGAGCACCATGGCCGTCGTGTAGGCCTCCATGCCGGTGGAGCTGGCCGAGCTCCAGATCTTCAGGTTCGCGGTCCTGCGTCCGTGCGATTTGAGCAGAGCCGGGATCGCGACGTCCCGCATGAAGGTGAAATGCTGCGGCTCGCGGAAGAAGTCGGTCTTGTTGGTGGTCACCACGTCGATGAGATGGGTGAGCTCGGTGTCGAAATGATCCGCCACGAACAGGTTGTCGACATACTCGTTGAGATCGGAAAAATTCAGCGCGCGCACGCGCTTGTGCAACCGTCCCTCGAGCATCAGCCGCTTGCCCTGCGGCAACTTGATGCCGACCTGGCCCTCGATCAGCTCGGCAATGGTCCGAAAGTGACGGTCCGACAGATGCACGGCGGTATCATGCACGGCAGGCATCATGGTTGCCTGCCCGAGCCCGGGATGGCCGCCTGCATCGCATATCGGGCCATACGGGCCATCTTGATTCCTACACTTTTACTAAAACCGCTGAAGACGGATCGGCCCGCCTGTGAAGGGCGGGCCGATGCCTCAAAGGTCTTAGCGCTGGAAGTCGGCGTCGCGATCGTCCTCGCCGTCATTCATGTCGAAGGCGAAGCCGCCACCGCCGGCAGCCTTCACGGCGCGCGCCGGCTTGGCCTGGGGCTTCCTGGCCGGACGATCGGCCGCCGCCATGTGCACGGCCTTGGCACGCAACTGATTGATGGCGCGATCGATCGGCGCCGCCGCCTGGCTCTTCCCGCCTTGCTCGATGCGGAAGTAGGCGATCGTCGACTGGAGCTGCTCGGCCTGCGAAGCGAGCTCTTCCGAGGTCGAGGAGACCTGCTCGGAAGCGCTGGCGTTCTGCTGGCCGACCTTGTCGAGCTGCTGGATCGCCTGGTTGATCTGGGCCGAGCCGACGTCCTGCTCGCGACAGGCCGCGGTGATCTCCTCGACCAGCTCGGCGGTCTTCTTGATGTCCGGCACAAGCTTGGCGAGCATATTGCCGGCTTCCTGCGCGGCCTTGACCGTTTCCGTCGATAGTGTGCCGATCTCAGTCGCTGCAGCCTGGCTGCGCTCGGCAAGCTTGCGCACTTCGGAAGCGACCACCGCAAAGCCCTTGCCGTGCTCGCCGGCGCGCGCGGCCTCGACCGCGGCGTTCAGGGCAAGCAGGTCGGTCTGCCGTGCGATCTCCTGCACGATGGTGATCTTCTCGGCGATGGTCTGCATCGCATTGACGGCACGGCCGACGGCAGCGCCGCTGGCTTCGGCGTCCTGGGCCGATCGCGCGGCGATCTTCTCGGTCTGGTTGGCGTTGTCGGCGTTCTGCTTCACGTTCGACGCCATCTCCTCCATCGAGGAGGACGCCTCTTCCGCTGACGAGGCCTGCTCGGTCGCGCCCTGCGAAAGCTGCTCGGCGCTGGCGGAGAGCTCCTGGCTCCCGGCGGAGACGTTCTGCGCCGCGGTCAGGGCCTCCGACACGATCTGGCGGAGCTTTTCCACCATCCGCTCGAGCGCAAGGCCCAGCATGTCCTTGTCCGACAGCGGCTTGGCTTCGACCATGAGATTGCCTTGCGCGATCTCGTTGGCGACCGCGGCCGTGCCGTTGAGGTTGACCGTCATCTTGTTGAGGGACTTGATCAGATCGCCGAGCTCGTCATTGCTGACGACGTCGATCTTCCCGCTGAGGTCGCCAATCGCGACGGCGTCGGCAAGGTCAACGGCGCGCGACAGAGCACGGCTTATGCTCAGCGCGATCCAGGAAGCGGCTGCAACCGCAATGATCAGGGACACCAGAATGAGGCTCAGCAGCACGATTTTCGCCCGGGTCCCCTCGATCCCGGCCGCCTCGCTCTCTTCGGCCATCTGCTTCTTGACATAGTTGATGTACTCGCTGGCAGCTTCGAGTGCCGGCGTCGAGGCCTTCACGCCTTCGGTCATCGAACGTTCGGCAGCTTTGGCCCTGTCCTGCTTCAACGCCTTGAGCGTCTGGTCCTGCACCACGCTCCAACTGGCATAGGCGGTCGAGAACGCATCGATCATCTTCCTGCCGGTCTCGCTGGCTCCCTTGTAGGCCTCTTCCTTGACCTTCGTCGCGCGTTCGCGCAACTGGGCGATCTGGCTGATGAACTTGTCCTGGTCGGCTTCAGCGGCAAGAATCGCGTTCTTTTCGGCCCGGACCTGAAGCAGGACACTTTCCTGAAGCTCCGCCACCTTCGCCAAGCGGCCAGCCCGTGCGGACAGGTGCTCAGCCGTGCCCACCATGTCGCTCAATTTGAGATAGGCGACCCCGCCGGCGATCATGGAGAGCAGGATGACGACGCCGAAGGCGCTCGCAAGCTTGGCTTTGACGGTGAATCTCATGTTGGTCTCGTTGGTTCGAATTGGGGTGCTTACGCTTGACAACGCTTCATGCTTGCAAACTCAGGCGGCGCGAGATGCATCCGCAGCCGCGCCACGCCCTTCCGGAATTTCGTCGTTCGCCATCAGCTTGGCGAGATCGAAAATGACGACGAACTTCTCGCCCTTGCGCCCGATGCCGGCCGCATAGTCGGATTGCCATTTGCCGCCAACCTCGGGCACGGGCTCGATCGCCTGCTCGTCAATGTCGGTGACCTCGAAGACGCAATCGGCGACGAACCCGACCCCGACCAGGCGATCCTTCATCGGCACGTCCAGGATGATGATGCGGGTGGCCTCGGTCGCCGCCACGTTCGGCAAGCCCAGCTTGGTCCTGAGATCCACGATCGGATAACCGCTGCCCCGCACGTCGATCATGCCGAGCAGGAAATGCGGCGCGTGCGGCAATCGCGAGATCGTCCGCATGTCGAGAATTTCGCGGACATTGCGGATGCTGATGCCGAAGGTCTCGCCGGCGAGCCCGAGGGTCAGATATTGCGAGGTTGCGGCCATGATGCGTTCCAGGTGGTGATGAGTTCCGAAGCGGCGGTCCGGCGCGGGGCCGGACCCCGCTGGTCAGCGTTGAAACTCGGCGTCGCGGTCGTCTTCGCCGTCATGCATGTCGAAGGCGAAGCCGCCGCCATTGGCGACCTTCACCGCACGCGCGGGCTGGCGAACGGGTGCCGGCTTCTTCGCGCCGCGATCGGCCGCCGCCATGTGCGCGGCCTTGGTGCGGAGCTGGCTGACGGCGCGGTCGATCGGCGCGGCTGCGGCCTTCTCCTTGCGCGTCGCGTGCTCGATGCGGAAGAACGAGATGGTCGATTGGAGCTGCTCAGCCTGCGAGGCCAGCTCTTCCGAGGTCGAGGACACCTGCTCGGACGCGCTGGCGTTCTGCTGCCCGACCTTGTCGAGCTGCTGGATGGCCTGATTGATCTGGGCCGAACCGACATCCTGCTCGCGGCAGGCCGCGGTGATCTCCTGGACCAGTTCGGCGGTCTTCTTGATGTCGGGCACGAGCCTGGACAGCATGCCGCCGGCTTCCTGGGCGACCTTGACGGTTTCCGTCGATAGTGTGCCGATCTCAGCCGCTGCAGCCTGGCTGCGCTCGGCAAGCTTGCGCACTTCGGAAGCGACCACCGCAAAGCCCTTGCCGTGCTCCCCGGCGCGCGCGGCCTCGACCGCAGCGTTCAGGGCCAACAGGTCGGTCTGCCGCGCGATCTCCTGCACGATGGTGATCTTCTCGGCGATGGTCTGCATCGCGTTGACCGCGCGGCCGACCGCGGCGCCGCTGGCCTCCGCATCCTTGGCCGATTGCGCCGCGATCTTCTCGGTCTGGTTGGCGTTGTCGGCGTTCTGCTTCACGTTGGACGCCATCTCCTCCATCGAGGAGGAGGCTTCCTCCGCCGACGAGGCCTGCTCGGTCGCGCCCTGCGAGAGCTGCTCGGCGCTGGCGGACAGCTCCTGGCTTCCGGCCGAGACGTTCTGCGCGGCGGTCAGGGCTTCCGACACGATCTGCCGCAGCTTTTCGACCATGACGTTCAGCGACTTGGTGAGGTCGCCGATCTCGTCATTGCTGGAAACCTTGATCATCTGGCTGAGGTCGCCATCGGCAACCGCGCCGGCCAGGCCGACCGCACGGCCAAGGCCGCGAGCGATGCTGATCGAAATCCAGATCGCGGCGACGATGCCTATCGCCAGCGACGACAGAACGAAGGTAATCAGCAAGAACTGAGCCCGGTTGCCGTCTTCGTGGGCTTGCGCCGACTGCTCGTCCATCGTCTTCTTGACATAGGCGACGTAGGTGTTCGCGGCTTCCATCGCCTCCCCGACAGCCTTGCGGACGTCGGTCATCGAGCGCTCGGCCGCCTTGGCTTTATCGACCTTCGCAAGCTTGAGCGCCTCGTCCTGGACGGCGTTCATGCGGGTATAGGCCACCGAGAAGCTCTCCAGCAGCTTCTTGCCCTCGGGTGTTGCTGCCGAATGGATCTCATCCTTCGACTTCATCAAGCCCTCGCGCAGCTTCGCAATCTCCGAGGAAAATCTGTCGTACTCGGTGTCGGGCGCCACGATCGAGTTCTTCTCAGCGCGAACCTGCAGGAGAATGCCCTTCTCAAGTTCGGCTGCACGCTCCATCCGTCCGGCGCGAGCCACCAGGCTTTCGGTGGTGGCGATCATATCGCTGAGCTTCATGTAGGCGACGCCGCCCGCGGCCATCGACAGCAGGAGAATCACGCCGAACGCGCTGGCAAGCTTCGCTTTGACCGTAAATCTCATTTCCAGCCCCTAAGTCCCAAGTCCAACCTCAAGCCCCGCCCGCGGGACTTCATTTCAATTCAAAATACGTTCCATGTTGGGAACGATGACGAACTCTTCGCGCCATTTGGCGATGAAGCGGATGAACTCCGGCTTCCAGTGCATGCCGACGCGCGGCGTCTGCTGCACGTCGCTTTGCGAAATTTCCGTGACCTCGTAGACCTTGTCGGCAGTCATGCCGACCAGCACCGGCTCGCCGTCGATCTCGATCTCGATGACGACGATGCGCGTGTCGGCCGAATCCTCGAGTTGCGGCATGCCGAAGCGGATGCGCAGGTCCGCGAGCGGAATCACGTTGCCGCGCACGTTGATCACGCTCGGAACGAAGGATCGGGCGCCGGCGACCCTGGTCACCGGAACAGGGTCGATGATCTCGCGCACCAGGCCCGCATCGAGCGCGAACTTCTCCTCGCCGAGACCGATCATCACGACCTGCATCGCGCCGGCCTGATGCTCGCCAGCCTGCATCTCGTTCATCACGCCGCCTCGCTGATGTGCTGTTTCTCGATCTTCGACTGCGCCAGCGCGACGAGCTGCGCGACATCAAGGATCAACGCGGCCGTGCCGTCGCCCAGAATGGTCGCACCGGAGAAGATCGTGACGTCCGAATGGAGCTTGGAGAGCGACTTGATCACGGTCTGGTGGTTGCCGATGATCTGGTCGACGACGAGACCCACCCGGGTCTCGCCGGTCGAGATGATGATCGCCTTCTGGTGACGGTCGGGCGCGCCCGATGCGGTCATGATCTCGCGCAAGCGCAGGAATGGCACGAGATTGCCGCGCACGTTGAGGAAGTTGCGGCCGCGCGAGCGCTCGTCCTCGGCAGTCAGCTCGACGCATTCCTCCACCGCCGACAGCGGGATGATGTAGCGACCCTCGCCGACGCGGATCAGGAGGCCCTCGATGATCGCGAGCGTCAGCGGCAGGCGCAGCGTCACCGTGGTGCCCTGGCCCGGCCTGGTCGACAGATCGATCGAGCCGCGCATGTTCTCGATGGTGCGCTTGACCACGTCCATGCCGACGCCCCGGCCGGACAGCGCCGAGATGGTCTGCGCCGTGGAGAAGCCCGGATGGAACAGGAACTGGTGGATCTCGTGGTCCGAGAGCACGGCGCCGGCTGCGATCAGCCCTTGCTCTTCGGCCTTGGCACGAATGCGCGCGGTGTTAAGACCGCTGCCATTGTCCTTCACGGTAACGAGCACCTGCGCGCCGGAATGAACGGCGGCGAGCTCGATCCGGCCTTGCTCGCTCTTGCCGGCGGCCGCGCGGGACGCGGTATCCTCGATGCCATGGTCGATGGCGTTGCGGATCAGGTGCACCAGCGGATCAGCCAGGCACTCGATCATGGTCTTGTCGAGTTCGGTGTCCTCGCCCGTGGTGACGAATTCAACCGGCTTCGACAGATCGCGCGACAGATCGTGGATCAGGCGGCGGAAGCGCCCGAACAGCGAGCCGATCGGCACCATGCGCACGCCCATCGTGGTGTCGCGCAGGCTGGAAGCGAGGCGCTCGATTTCCTCGGCGATCATCTTGATCGAGAGGTCGGAGCCTGAGGCGGCGAGCTGCGTCAGCCGCGCCTGCGCGATGACGAGTTCGCCGACCCGGTCCATCAACTCGTCGAGGCGCTCGGCCTGGACGCGAACGGTGGCGATGTCGCGCTTGGCTTCCTCGCGGCGCGCGGGCGGCGCGTCACGCTTGATCTCGGACTTTGGTTCCGACTTTGCGACGGGCTGCTCCGCAACAACCTCGATCGCCGGCGCAGGCATTTCGGCTACAGGCTCCGGCTCCTCGTCGAGCAACTGGAACAACGGCAGCGGCGCGGGCGCCTCGACATGTTCCAGCGGCGAGAGCGTCAGCTTCATCTCGTCCTGAACGAACATGAAGACGTCGTCGATCGCGTCCTTGTCGCAGGCTGCGTGCAGCTTGACGTCCCACTTCAGATAGCAGTCGTCCGGCTCCAGCTCGTCGAGGAACGGGATGCCGTCGGTGATCGGCACGACGAAGCAGGGGCCGAGCTTGCAGAGATCTTCCAGCAGATCGAGCGGGTTCGAGCCGTTGCGCAGGATGTGGGATTCGAATTCCAGATGCAGGTGCCAGCCAGCCTGCTTGCTATCGGCCGGCGCCAGCGGCGGCGCCTCGGTGAGCTCGGCGACCGGAGCGTCAGGCCGGTCGAACGACACGAAGCGCTTGAGGTCGTCGAGGATGCCTTCACCGATGATGTCGTCGGTCGATTGCGGATCTTCGATCAGCGCGCGGATATAGTCTTTTGCGGCCAGCGCGACCGAGATCAGCTCCTGGGTCGGCTTGATCTCGCCCTTGCGGACGCGGTCGAACGCGGTCTCGAATTCGTGGGTGAAGGAGGCGACCTTGTCGAAGCCGAACATCGCGCCCGAACCCTTGATGGTGTGCAGGGCGCGGAAGGCGGAATCGACCAGCTCGCGGTCGTCGGGACGCAGGCCGAGGTCGAGCAGGGCCCCTTCCAGGACCTCGAACAGCTCGCTGGCTTCCTGGCGAAAGACCTCGGTCGGGTCCATCGCGCTCATGCACGCACCAGCTTGGCGACGACGGCGAGCAACTGCTCGGGCTTGAACGGCTTGGTGATCCAGCCGGTGGCGCCGGCGCTTTTGGCTTCCTGCTTGACCGTGTCGTTGGATTCGGTGGTCAGGAACACGATGGGCATGCCGACCGCGCCCGGCAGCTTGCGCAGCGCCCGGATCAGCTCCAGCCCGTTCATGACGGGCATATTAAGGTCGGTGATCACGAGGTCGAGCTTGCCGGCCTGCGCCTTGGCCAGCCCCTGCGCGCCGTCGCCGGCCTCGATCACGCTATGACCGGCCGGCTCGAGCACGACCTTGATCATCTGCCGAATGCTTGGGGAATCGTCGACGGTCAGAATCGTGGCCATTAGGTGCCATCTTTCTTTTGCGGGAAATGCTGATCGATCATCGCCTCGCTGGCAAAGCCGGCGCGGCGAAGAGTGTTGCGCAGAGATTGGGAGAAAGAGGTCAGGACCACCGGCCGCCCCTGGGCCTCGCCGGTTCTGGCGGTCGACAGCAGCAGCTGGATCGAGGTCACGTCAGCCTTGTCGACGTGGGAGCAGTCGATCTCGAGCCGGTCCTGCCGACCGAAGGCCTCGCGAATGAGCTCGTAGACTCCGCGAATGGCCGCGATGCTGCAATCGGCCGGTAACCGCAACGACCACTTCGGCTCCGTGGGATTGAGCGCCATCGCTGCCCCGCCTTTGCTGAATTCCGATTACACGTTTAACGCGAACCGAATGAGCAAACCCCTAACGCAGCGGTCCGTACAACTACGGGTCACATTACCTGGAACTTCGCGCAGTTGCATGCAAACATGCATAGCGTGTAGAAATCTGATGCGGGGCGCGCATATCCGCGGCACCGTTGCCCAGCCCACGCATTTGCTCCTCGTTAAATTCCATCGGGTTATGCCTTGGGCTCGTGCCTTTGCCAGCGAAGAGAGCCCCGGCCCCAATGCTGACCCAAGCGCTTCTGGTGGACGACAGCCGCTCCGTCCTCAACTTCCTGAAACGTCATATCGAGGCCGAAGGGCTGGTCGAAGCCACCTCCTTTCTCGATCCCGTCGAGGCGCTGGCCTGCGCGCGGGAGCGCGTCTTCGACCTCGTGCTGGTCGACTACGAGATGCCGCATATGGACGGCATCAGCTTCATCCGCGCCTTCCGCACCCTGCCCGGCTGCGCCGATATCCCGATTGCGATGATCACCTCGCGTCAGACCGATGACATCAAGATGGAAGCGCTGCAGGCGGGTGCAAGCGATTTCCTGCCCAAGCAACCGCAGAGCGTCGAGATGACGGTGCGCCTGCGCAACCTGGTCCGGCTCGGCGCAGCCGTGCGCAAGCAGAACGATCGCGCCGCGGATCTGGCGAGTGCGGTCGCGGCTGCGACCCAGAAGCTCGGCGAGCGCGAGGAGGAGATCATCCTGCGGCTCGCGCTCGCGGTCGAATACCGCGACAACGACACCGGAGAACACACGCTGCGCGTCGCCAGGTACAGCCGCATCATCGCCGAGCAGCTCGGCCTGCCGGCCCGGCTCTGCCGCGACATCTATCTCGCCGCGCCGCTGCACGACGTCGGCAAGGTCGCCATTCCCGACAATATTCTCCTCAAGCCTGGCCGGCTGACCGACGAGGAGATGGCGGTGATCCGGACCCATGCGACGATCGGTGAACGGATTTTGGCGAACTCCGGTTGCGAGCTGATCCAGCTCGGCGCGCAAATTGCCGCAGGCCATCACGAGCGCTGGGACGGCACGGGCTATCCGAACGGCCTCGAGGCGGACGCGATACCGGTTGCCGCGCGCGTGGTCGCGGTCGCCGACGTCTTCGACGCCCTGACGACGCGGCGTCCATATAAGGAGCCGATGCCGCTCGAGGTCGCACGCGACTACCTGGTCGAGAACAAAGGACGACAATTCGATCCCGAATGCGTCGAGGCCTTTCTGTCGCGCTGGGACGAGGTCATGGAGATCGCCGCCGGGCAGCAGGCCACGCCATTTCAGAAAGCGGAGGCTGCACTGGTGCCCATGATGGAGAGAACGGCCGAGAGCCGTCCGGTCGAAGACCGTTCACCCCAGGCCGCCCCGGCGGCCTGACGTCGCCCGTTCGGCAACGGTTTGCAACAGCTCCGCTTTCTGCCATCACGGGTTTGAACCTCTTCCTGCTAGAGTGCACCAATATTAAAGAGTGATTCTGGTCACACTTGCCTGGGCGCTGCGCTGCTAAGCATCGGACCAGGACGGGGACCGGCAAAGCATCGGTCGAATTGGATGAGAATACCCATGAAAAGCCTGATCGGCGCCGCTGTCGGCGCGTTCTGTCTGGCGGCCCCCGCCTTCGCGGAGATCCCGGCCGCGATTGTCGAGGACGTGCAAGGAAAGGTCGACGGCGTCGAGTTCATGGACTATGTGGCGCCCGGCAAGATCATCAAGCTCGGACCCAAGGCGAGCATCACGCTCGGCTATCTCAAGTCCTGCTGGCGTGAAACGATCACAGAGGGCGTCGTCCTGGTCGGCGCCGAGCAGAGCACCGTGCAGCTCGGCAACGTGCAGCGCGTCAAGGTGCCTTGCGATGCCAACGCGGCGCAACTCTCAGAGCGCGAGGCGAACCAGAGCGCCGCGACAACGTTCCGGACCATGCGGTCCGACACCAAGGTCGCTCCGCCGAAGCTGCCGACGATCTACGGCGTCGCGCCGCTGGTCCAGGCCAAGAGCGGCAGCACGCTCGTCATCGAGCGCACCGACGGCAAGGAGCCGACGATCAGCGTGCCGCTCAAGAGTGACGTCATGGTCCGCGGCAAATTCTATGACTTTGCCAAAGCCGGGAAGTCGCTGACCCCGGGCGGCACCTATCTCGCGACCCTCGGCGCCAAGCGTTACACCTTCCAGGTCGACGCCAGCGCCACCTCGTCGCCGACACCGATCGTCGGCCGCCTGTTGCGGCTCGAATAGACAGCCCGCGACGGCGCGATGCGAGGGATCGGCAGGCGGGACATCGTAGCGGCGATCCTGATCGCGCTCCTTGCGGGCGTGATCTTCACGTCCCCGCCGCTCCAGATGCTGCAAGGCCTCTCGCTCGACATCCTTACGGCAATGCGAGGCAAGCTCATCGGCGACCGCCGCGATCCCGCCACGTCTCCGGTTGTCGTCGTGGCGATCGACGGGGAGACCTACGACACGCCGCCCTTCAAGGGTTCACCGACGCAGACCTGGACGCGCGAGATCGGCCGGGTGCTGGGAAGCATCACCGATGGCGGCGCCAAGGTGATCGGCTTCGACGTCATCTTTCCGAGCTCGATCGAGCAGTCGGAGATTCCCTTTGGCGACGCGCCGCTCGGTGACCGCATGAAGGGATTCGATCGCGACTACTTGATCGCCCTGCGACAGATCTCCGACAGCGGCAAACTCGTGCTCGGCGATATCCTGAGCAACGATCATCCGGAAGTGCCTTATCGTGCACAGCAACTGGCGGTGCGCAACAACGTCCGCGCGCTCAATGTCCATACCGACACCGACCACGTGATCCGGCGGATGCCGCTGAGCTTTCCCATCCAAGGCAGGCCGGTCCCCGCTATGGCTGTCGAGCTGGCCTCCCGCGCGCTCGGTGCAAAACCGGAGACCTCGTCGTCCGGCATGACGGGCTTGGCCGGCTATGCCATCCCGAGCACGGTGAGCAACACGCTGACGCTCAATTTCCGAGGGCTCGGCCGCGACGTTCCGACATACTCCTTTGCCGACCTGCGCGCATGCGTCGAGAACGGCGATCGCGATTTCTTCCGCCGCGCCTTCGAGGGCAAGGTCGTGCTGCTCGGCACTGTCCTCAATTTCGAGGACCGCAAGCTCACCTCGGTGCGCCTGTCCGGTGGATATGACGGGACGCCCGGCGCACGATGCGCCCTGCCCGCCCCGGCGCGCGCGGTTCCAAAGGCCCGCAGCGACATCGCCGGCGTGTTCGTGCACGCCACGGTCGTGCGAAATCTGATCGAGCGCGATGGTGTGACCGAGCTCGGCTTCGCCATGCGGGCTGTTCTCACGATCGTGTTTGCGATGATCGTCGCACTGGCGGCTTGCTTGCTGGCGCCGGGTGGCGCGGTGATCACCTGGCTCGGCCTCACCTCCGTCTATGCAGGCTTCGCCCTGGCTCTGTTCAATCGTGCACTGGCGCTGCCCTTGACCGAGCCTGCGCTCGCAGGCCTTACCGCGCTGGCGATGATGATCGGCTACCGCTTTGTCGTCGCCGACCGCGAGGAGCGTTTTCTGCGCAAGAGCTTCGCGTTCTATCTCGCACCCGAGGTGATCGACACCATGGTTGCCTCCGGCAAGATGCCGGCACTCGGCGGCGAGATGCGCAACGTCACCATGTTCTTCTCCGACCTCAGCGGCTTTTCATCGATTGCCGAGACGATGACGCCGGGCGAGCTGGTGACATTGATGAACGAATATCTGTCGGCGATGACCGACATCATCGAAAGCCATGGCGGTTATGTCGACAAATATATCGGCGATTCCATCGTCGCCATGTTCGGTGCCCCGGCCGACGATCCCGAACATGCGCGCAGCGCTGTCCGAGCGGCCCTGAAGTGCCACGAAAGACTCGCGGAGCTCAATGCCGGCAGCGCAGCCTTCGCCGGCCGCGGCCTGTCGCACCGCATCGGGCTCAACAGCGGCGAGGCCGTGGTCGGCAATATCGGCTCGCGGCGCCGCTTCAACTACACCGTGATGAGCGACACCGTGAATGTCGCCTCGCGGCTCGAAGGCGCCAACAAATATTACGGCACCGCGATCATGGCCTCGCAGACGACGATGGCGCAGACCGGGGACGCTTTCGCCTGGCGCGAGCTCGATGCGATCAAGGTGCTCGGACGCGGTGAGGCGATCAAGGTGTTCGAGCCGCTAGCGGAGAAGGGCGCGGAGAGCGCCGAACAGAAGAAGGTGACAGTGGCGTACGCAGAAGGGCTGACAAGCTGGCGGGCGCGGGAGTTTGCCAAGTCGGTTGAAGCGTTCGAGAGTATGGCAACGATCGATCCGGCGTCAGCGCTATTCGGGAAACGCGCCAGAGCCCTCGCCGTAAATCCGCCGCCGCCAGACTGGACGCCGGTCAATACGCTGGAAGGGAAGTAACGGCGCGGCCACACACGCCGGCGCACCCTCGCCCCTTGTGGGAGAGGGTGGCTTCGCGTAGCGAAGCCGGGTGAGGGGTTCTCTCCGCTAGCGAACCTCTCGCGTTTGGACTTGCTGAAGGCAGACCCCTCATCCGGCGCTTCGCGCCACCTTCTCCCACAAGGGGAGAAGGAAATGCGTCGGTTCGTGCGTCGAGTTTGCCAACCAATCACCACGCTCTAAAACGGCAACCCCACATAGTTCTCCGCCAGCAGCCGCTGCGCCGTCTCGGAGGAGAACAGATACTCCAGCTCCGTCTGCTGAAGCCTGTCTTCGTAGTCGAGCCGGTCGGGGAAGCGATGCAGCAGCATCGTCATCCACCAGGAGAAACGCTGCGCCTTCCAGATCCGCGCGAGCGCCTTGGCCGAATAGCCCTTGAGCCCGGAATCGTCGCCGTTCTGATAATGCGCGAGCATGGCGTGGTAGAGATAGTAGATGTCGGAAGCGGCGCTGTTCAGCCCGCGCGCGCCGGTCGGCGGCACGATATGGGCGGCATCGCCGGCGAGGAACAGGCGGCCATAGCTCATCGGCTCGGCGACGAAGCTGCGCAAGGGGGCAATGCTCTTCTCGATCGAAGGCCCGGTGATCAGCCGCGCGGCGACCTCGTCCGGCAAACGGCGCTTCAGCTCGTCCCAGAACGCATCGTCCGGCCAATCCTCTACTTTGTCGGTGAGCGGCACCTGGATGTAGTAGCGGCTGAGCACTTGGGAGCGCAGCGAGCACAACGCAAAGCCGCGCTCATGCTTCGCATAGATCAGCTCCGGCGATACCGGTTTGGTGCGCGACAGCACGCCGAGCCAGCCGAATGGATAGACCTTTTCATATTCGCGCAGCACGTCCTTCGGGATCGACTTGCGGCTGACGCCGTGAAAGCCGTCGGCGCCGACGATGTAGTCGCAATCGACGCGGACGCTGTCGCCGTTCGAGCGGTACGTCACGTACGGCCGGTCGGATGTCAGATCGTGCGGCGTGACGTCCTCGGCATTGTGCACGATCTTGCCGCCGAGACGGTCGCGGGCCTCGTAGAGGTCGCGCGTCAGCTCGGTCTGGCCATAGACCAGCACCGAATTGCCGCCGGAATGCTTGTGCAGGTCGACATGGGAGAGCACCCCGTCATGGGCGATCTCGAACCCCTTGTGGATCTCGCCTTCGCGGTCCATCCGCTCGCCGCATTGTGCCTCGCGCATCAGCTTGGCAAAGCCGTGCTCGAGCACGCCGGCACGAATGCGAGCGAGCACGTGGTCGCGGCTGTATTTCTCCAGCACGACCGTGTCGATGCCCTTCAGGTGCAGCAGCTGGGACAATAGCAGCCCGGACGGCCCGCCGCCGATGATGCAGACCTGAACTTTCATTTTTATGTCCTCCGTCCGCGCGTTTTTTGCAGATTCTTTGCTACGGACCGATGGAGGGTTTTGCCTTTGTCTTGTACAATTCGAACATGAGAACCGCAGCCCCCGCCCCGGCGATCCGGGTCTACAACCTCTTCGGCGAGTCCGGCGACCTGCCCGATGTCGTCCACTGCGAGACGATCGCGTCCCGCTCGGTGCTGCACGACTGGACGCTGGCCGTGCACCGGCATGCCCGGCTGCACCAGGTGCTGCTGATCGAGCGCGGCGGCGGCGAGGCGACGCTCGACGGGCGCGTCGCGACGCTGAAGCCAATGCAGATCGTCAATGTGCCGGTCGGCCATGTCCATGGCTTTCGCTTCTTGCCGGGAACACAAGGCTGGGTGCTGACCATCGCCGCGGAAATCCTGGACGAGGCGTTGCTGGCTTCAGAAGGCCTGCGCGGCGCCCTGTCGCGGTCGGCCGTCGTGCGCGGCACGCCACAGATCCGCGCCACCATGAAGCAGATCTTCGCCGAGCACGCCGCGCGCAATTTCGGCCGTGCGCATGTGCTGCGCGCATTGTCGGCGGCCATGATCGGACTCGTCGCACGCGCGCTCGCAGTCGAAAGCGGCGGCAATGGAACGGCCGAATCCGGCCTGTTCCGTCGCTTCGAGGCACTGCTGGAGCAGCATCATCTGGAGCGCTGGAGCGTTGCGGACTACGCCAGAGCGCTGTCGATCACGCCCACCCATCTCAACAGGGTGACGCGGGCGGCGACCGGCGACACCGCTTCGCATCTGATCCTCAACCGCCTGATCCGCGAGGCACGGCGCAACCTCGTCTACACCAACCTGCCGGTCTCGACGATCGCCTATGCGCTCGGCTTCGAGGATCCCGCCTATTTCAGCCGGGTCTACGCCGCCGCCACCGGTCTTTCGCCGCGCGCTTTTCGCGCGCAGCTCCATGGTGTGGAGTAGCCGCATTAAATTGAACTAGGAGCCGAACCGGCTGCGGTAATCCTGTGGCGTCGCGGCCAGCAGGCGCAGGAAGCTGCGGCGCATGGTCTCTTCCGATCCAAAGCCGCAGCGTCGCGATACGCTCTTCACCGGCAGGCGCGTTTCCGCCAGCATGCGCCGGGCGGCCTCCACCCTCAATCGCTCGATGGCTCGCGCCGGCGTCAGTCCGGTCGCTCTCGTATAGTGCCGACTGAAACTGCGTTCGCTCATCCCGGCCTGGCTGGCCAGCCTGGGCAACGACAGGTCGCCGGAGAGATGCTTGTCGATCCATTGGTGCAGCACGCCGAATTCGTCCTCGGCCGATTGCAGCGACAGCGCCTCGCTGAACTGCGCCTGCCCGCCCGGCCGCTTGAGAAAGACGACGAGATAGCGCGCCACCGCCAGCGCCGTGGCGCGGCCCAGATCCTCCTCGACCAGGGCCAGCGCCAGGTCGATGCCGGCGGTCACGCCTGCGGACGTCCAGATCGCGCCATCCCGCACGAAGATCGGATCTGACTCGACGCGCACGGCCGGGAAGCGGCGCGCGAGCTCGGCGCAGTATGACCAATGGGTCACCGCACGCCTTCCGTCGAGGGCGCCCGATGCACCGAGCAGGAATGCTCCGGTGCAAACCGACGCGACGCGACGCGCCTTCGTCACGCGCTGCCGCAGCCAATCGAGCAGCGCCGGATCGGCGGTGGCCAGATCGACACCCGGGCCGCCCGCGACCAGCAAAGTATCGAGGGCGCTTGCACTACGTGGCAGCGGGCTCGTTGCGATCTCCAGTCCGGACGAGGCTGTCACGCGCGAGCACTTTTTCGCCACCACCCGAAGGATATAGGGCGACGTTCCTCCGCTTTGCTCGATGTGCTCGTTGGCGGATGCGAACACCTGTAGCGGTCCCGTGACGTCGAGCAACTGCACCGACGGGAAAGCCAGCACCTCGATGACGCGAGCGACGTTGCCCCGAACTGGCGCGCGAGTGGTGCGCAGAACTGGCGTTGGCGGAAAACGAGGGGACTTTGGCATTTCGGCCATACCCTGCGTCGTTAGGCTGGACTTGTCCACCCTCGAATTGAGGGCTGTTTGGCAGCTTCGCCACAGACCGCTGCCCTGGATAGGCGCAGTGAACGATGCACCGGATTGAAGGCCACCAGTGATCGCCAATTGAAAGCCGCGCGCCACGCAGTTGCAGGACCTTACGTTCGACCAACTTCAGGAGACACCATGAGCACGACGACCTTCACGAAAACCGCGCCGCCGGAATGGCTTCTCGCCATGTGGAAGGAGATCGACGACAAGACATTCGGCGAGGGTTTTGACTGCTTTGCTGAGGACGCGATCTGCAATCTCGGCGTCACCGATTGGCATGGGCGCGAGACGATCCGCAACAATCTGCGGCAGTTCATCGACCGCGGCTTTACCGCGCTCCACGACGTCGTCGAGTACTGGGACAGCCCCCTGCTCAAGATATTTCACGGCAAGGTCTCGATGCGCTTCGACGACCCCGGCATCGCGCCGGTGAGACCGACGATGGCCCATTTCTTCTATATGGACGAAAAGGATCCCAGCAAGGTCAAGCACTGGATCGGAGCGGTGGGACCGACGGGATTTTAGTGACGGCAGGATCGGCCCCATCTTGGAATGGGGCCGATCAACTCCGGACCAAATGAAGCAAACGTCGAAGAAGACTGTTTCTTCCGGCTCCTAAAATTGATCGCGAAGGAGTACACGACCTTGCCGGCGCGCTCATCGTTCGAAAAAGAAGGCGGCCATAGCCGGGATCAGCCAATTTGGACCGGGCTCGCCGCCATTTCCGGCGCATCTACTTACCTTCGTATAGATCGTCCAACCCTTTGGATAAGATTCGTTTACCTCCGTACGATTGAGCCCGGAATGCCCACGCCTTAACGTGGCTGCATTCGGCGCCCTGGCGCTGGTGGCATCGACCTCCCGTACTTGGCGCAAGACGGCCACATCCCTGGCCGGTCGTCTGCGCTACTTTTTCAGCAAGCCCTCAGCGACCTTCGAGTTTTCCGGCCGACACATCGGGCCCTCGCGGTCGAAACTGCCGGCTTCCATGCGAAACTGGAGATTTGTGCATAATGTCTTCGTTTGAGAAGATCGCACTCTTCATCGATGGCTCCAATCTCCATGCCACCTCCAAGGCGCTCGGTTTCGATATCGATTACAGGCGTCTGCTCAGCGAATTTCACGGCCGAGGTGTGTTGCTGCGGGCCTTCTACTACACGACCGTCATCGAGGATCAGGAATACTCGTCAATCCGCCCGTTGATCGATTGGCTCGCCTATAACGGGTATACCGTCGTCACCAAGCTCACCAAGGAGTTCGTCGACGCCACCACCGGCCGCCGCAAGGTGTAGGGCAGCATGGATGTGGAACTCGCGGTGAAAGCGATGGAGCTCGCCGAGCACATCGATCAGATCGTGTTGTTCTCGGGCGATGGGGATTTTCGTTCGCTGGTGGAAGCCGTGCAACGCTGTGGCGTCCGCGTGACAGTCGTCTCTACGCTGGCCACCCAGCCGCCCATGGTCGCCGACGAACTGCGCCGGCAAGCGGACATCTTCATTGACTTGGCGGAACTGAAGCCAAGAGTGGGGCGCGATCCGGCGGAACGGCCGGGATCGCGCGAGATGCGTCAACAACCACCGCAATTCACCGCGCGCGGAGCGATCAATCGAGGCGACCGGGTGGAATGATCGCATAGGACCACGTCGGATCGTCAGACGTCGAAGAAAACAGTCTCCTCCGGCCCCTGCAAATTGATCGTGAAGGAATACACGACCTTGCCGGCACGCTCGCTGCGGGTGGCGATCAGCGTCTTGCGGCGGACCGGCGGCTCGACCAGGTTGAGCACGGGATCAGCGACATTCGCGGCCTCCTGATCCGAGAAATAGAGCCGCGTGTTGAGCCCGATATTGAGGCCGCGCGCGACGATCCAGAGGCTGACATGCGGCGCGCATTTGCGGCCCGCTTTATCTGTGATGGCGCCGGGCTTGATGGTGTCGAACGTCACCAGCCCACTCTCGAAATCCGAGCCGGCGCGGCCCCAGCCGCGAAAATCCTCCTCCAGCCGGCCAGCGGAGCGATCGGCCGGATGGTTGTAGCGGCCGGCCGCGTTGGCTTGCCAGACTTCGAGGAGCACGTCGCGCAACGGCGTGCCGCTGCCGTCGTGCACCTTGCCTTCCAGTGTGATGCGTTCGCCCTTGGTATTCGGCGTCACCAGCACGTTGGAAAAATTCTTCTCAAAAATGTCGAAGCCGGCCATGGCCGGGATCAGGCCGATATGGACGTAGGGCCCGGCGGTCTGCGAGGCGGTTTCCTTGAGATAGTTGAGCGGCTGCGGCATGGCTCAGTTTCCCTCGGTGCGATTCTCGAAATAAGTGGAGCGGGCCCCGCGCAGCACGATGTCGAAGCGGTAGGCCAGCGAGTCGAACGGCGTCGAGGCGTTGAGGTCGAGCGGCGCCACGAGGCGGTCGAGCGCATCCTTGTCCGGGATCGTCGTCAGGATCGGGCAGACCGGGATCAGGGGATCGCCCTCGAAATACATCTGGGTGATCAGGCGTTGCGCGAAGCCCGAGCCGAACACCGAGAAGTGGATGTGGGCGGGGCGCCAGCTGTTGACGTAGTTGCGCCAGGGATAGGGCCCCGGCTTCACGGTGCGGAAATAGTAGTAGCCGGTGTCGTCGCTCAGCGCGCGGCCGCAACCGCCGAAATTCGGATCGATCGGCGCCAGATAGGTGTCCTTCTTGTGCCGGTAGCGGCCGCCGGCATTGGCCTGCCAGAACTCGACCAGCGTGTTCGGCACGCCGCGGCCGGTCTCGTCGAGCACGCGGCCGTGGACGATGATGCGCTCACCGACGGGATCGCCGTCCTTGGCGTAGTTGCGGATCAAATCGTTGTCGAGCGGCCCGAGATCGTTGTGGCCGAACACCGGCCCGGTGATCTCCGAGACCGAGTTCTCCAGCGACAACAGCGCCTGGCGCGGCGAGCGCAGCACCGAGGATTTGTAGCCGGGCGCATGCGCCGGCGGATGCATGGAGCGGTCGCGCTGGAAGAAGCCGCCGTCGCGAGCCGTGAACGGTTCGGGACGGTTGAGGCGGGGATCCTGCAAGGCTGGCGCCTGGGCATTCATCGGCGTTGTCTCTCCCTCTGTCGCCCCGTCTGGGCGCACGGCTTATCGGGCGATCATGGGCTCGGCTATTCTCAAGATAAATAGATCGATTATAATGAATTCCATGAAGGAAATCGATCATTTGGCGCTGGACGGCCACGCGCTCGAACTGTTCCTGGCCGTGCTGGAGGAAGGCTCGGTGACGGCGGCGGCGACGCGGCTGGGGCTGACGCAATCCGCGGTCAGCCACGCCCTGAACAAGCTGCGGCGGATCGCCGGCGATCCGCTGTTCGTCAAGTCCGGCCGCAGCATCGTCGCGACCGCGCACGCCCAGGCGCTCGCGGCGAAGGCGCGCGCACTGATCGACGAGATGCGGAGCTTTGCCGGCGGCGTCACGTTCGATCCGGCAAGCGCGCAGCTTTCGCTCACGGTCGCCGCCAACGATTTCCAGCGCGACCTGCTGCTGCCGCGGTTCTTCGGCCATGTCATGGCGCAGGTGACGAGCCTGAATTTGCGCGTGATCCCCTCGCAGTCACCCTCGCCTGCGATGTTGCGCGAAAACCGCTGCGACCTGCTGATCACGCCGCTGCCGCCGTCCGGCGTCGACATTGTACAGAAGCGCCTGCTCAGGGATCACTACGTCTGCTACTACGATCCCGGGGCACGCACCGCGCCGGCGAGCCGCGGCGCCTATCTCGCGGCGCGCCACATCACAGTAGTCTACACCGACAATGAACGGCTCGACTTCGATCGCCGGCTCGCGGCGAGCGGCTTCCACCGCGACATTGCGATCTCCGTGCCGAGCTTTTCCGGCGTGCCGTCGTTCCTGCGCGGCTCGCGGATGCTGGCAAGCATGCCGAGCCTGCTGGCGTCCGGCGTGATGCACGACTTCGCGCATGCGCGCATTCCACTGGCGTCCCGCACCAGGACTCTGGCCGAGCTGCCGATGTTCATGGTCTGGCACCAGCGTTATCAGAAGGACCCGGCCCATCGCTGGATCAGGAGCCAGCTCGAGACCGTGGCGGCGATGGCCGAGGCCTGAGCGATGGGCCCCGGCCCCGCGAAAACCTGATCCTCGCCAAACCCACTGGTTGCGCCGCCGCAGCCACGCTAGAATTCCCCCATGACCGTGACCGATATTGCGAGCAGGACCTACAATCACAGCTGGCGGCTGGATCCCGTCATCCGCAGCCTGCTCGATACCGATTTCTACAAGCTGTTGATGTTACAGATGATTCGGGAATACTACCCGAGTCAGAAGGTGACCTTCTCGGTCATCAACCGCTCGCGCCATGTGCGCCTTGCCGAGATCATCGACGAGGGCGAGTTGCGGGCCCAGCTCGACCATGCCCGCACCATCCGCTTCACCAAGAAAGAGCTGATCTGGCTTGCCGGTAACACCTTCTACGGCAAGACCCACATGTTCTCGGCGGACTTCATCCGCTGGCTCGCCGAATTCCGTTTGCCCGAATACGAGCTGCGCAAGGTGGAAGGCCAGTACGAACTGCACTTCCACGGGCCGTGGAGCCACACCACGATGTGGGAGATTCCGGCGCTCGCCATCCTCAACGAACTGCGCTCGCGCTCGGCGATGAAGGGCCGCGGCCGGTTCGAGCTCGACGTGCTGTTTGCCCGCGCCAAGGCCAAGCTGTGGACCAAGGTGGAGCGGCTCCGGACGCTCGAGAATTTGCGCCTGTCCGACTTCGGCACCCGCCGCCGCCACGGTTTCCTTTGGCAGCGCTGGTGCGTGGAGGCGGTGAAAGAAGGCTTGGGGCCGTCCTTCATCGGCACCTCCAACGTGCTGCTCGCAATGGACAACGATCTCGAAGCGATCGGCACCAACGCGCATGAGCTGCCGATGGTCGCGGCTGCGCTGGCCAAGGACGACGAGGAATTGCGCTGGGCGCCCTATCGCATCCTCGACCAGTGGCGCCAGACCTATGGCGGCAATCTGCTGATCGCGCTGCCCGACGCGTTCGGCACGAAAGCCTTCCTGCGCGATGCGCCGGAATGGGTCGCCGACTGGACCGGCTTCCGCCCCGACAGCGCGCCGCCGATCCAGGCGGGCGAGGAAATCATCAAATGGTGGGAGCAGAAGGGCCGTAATCCCAAGGACAAGCTGCTCGTGTTCTCCGACGCGATGGACGTCGGCTCGATCGAGGAGACCTATCATCACTTCGGCGGCCGCGTGCGGCTCTCGTTCGGCTGGGGCACCAACCTCACCAATGATTTCGTCGGCTGTCCGCCGGACGCCTCGATCAATCTCGATCCGATCTCGATCGTCTGCAAGGTGTCGTCGGTCGACGGCCGCCCGGCCGTCAAGCTCTCGGACAACCCGGAGAAGGCGACCGGCATGGCCTCGGAGATCGAGCGCTACCTGCGCGTGTTCGGCGACGCTGGCCGCGTGCGCAAGCCGGTGCTGGTGTAGCGGCAAGCCAATTGCTCTCGATCGAGTAAACCGCGCAGGACGAATTCGAGACATCGGCTCGCAGATGCCGCGCCAGTTCCGGTTTGGCGGCATTTGCAACGATCTGCGCGCATCCACTTCACAACGCCTTCACCCTGCGACGCAGTCTCCCCACATTTTCAGGTCGAGTTAAGCACCGTTTGCGCGTAATCCGCGTTATGAGCGGACGCTCCGCTGGGGTCGTTGAGCGACTTGGGGAACGCAAAGTGCTTCGCAGAACAGCGACGTCGACGAAGGGACGCAGCATCCTTCACGTCATCAAACTTGTCTCGCCTTTCGTCATGGTCGTCGTGCTCCAGGCGGCGATCGCCGGCTTCAGCCTGGAGGTGATGTCGTCGGTCCGCGCCTATGTCGCGGGCGAGGCGATGTGGTCGCGCTCACAGAAGAACGCCGTCTATTTCCTCAACCTCTATCTGCATTCGGGCGACGCCAGCCAGTTCGCGCAATATCAGGCCTCGCTTGCCGTCCCGATCGGCGACGAGTTCGCGCGGTGGGCGCTCGAGCGCGATCCGGTCGACGTCGAGGCCGCCCGCATCGGCTTACTGCAAGGCGGCAACCATCCTGACGACGTCCCCGGCTTGATGTGGCTGTTCCGCCATTTCAACCAGGTGAGCTTCCTGCGGGACGCGATCCGGGAGTGGGCCGCCACCGATCCCGTGCTGCTGGAGCTGAGCGTTTTCGGCGAGGTCATCCGGTCTGAGTGGACGAACGGGCCCAGTCGCGACAGCGACCGCCTGCAATATCTGTCGTCGCGACTCTCGGAGCTGAACAGCCAGTTCACAGGACATGCCAAGCGGTTCTCCACCGTCCTCGGCGAGGGTTCCCGCGCCATCAAGGTGACGTTGACGTTCGTCAACGTCGTCACCGCCGCAGCGCTGATCCTGCTCCTGATCTGGCACACGCGACGATTGGTGCTGCAACGGCAGGCTTTCGAGGACGCTTTGCATGCCGAGAAGGACCGCCTCGCCTGGCAGGCCTCGCATGACTGGCTGACCGGCCTCGCCAACCGGCGCGCCTGCAAAGCGAGCTCGACGGCGTGGGTGGCGCTTCACTGGGTCTGATCCTGCTCGACCTCGATCAGTTCAAGAGCGTCAACGACACCTGCGGCCATCTCGCCGGCGATCGCCTGCTGTGCCAGATCGCACGCCTGTTGCAGCAGAACCGGCGGCCGCAGGATCTCGTGGCCCGGCTTGGCGGCGACGAATTCGGCCTGATCCTGCCGCAGTGCTCGCCCTACGATGCCGTCAATATCGCCGAGCGATTACGCACCTCGCTCGAGCTGTTCAGCTTCGCCTGGGACGGCCGCTGCTTTGCGGTGACGGCCAGCATCGGCGTTGCCTGCATCGCCGACGGCAACTACCACGCTCGAGGACGCGTTGCGGCGCGCCGACGCCGCCTGTTATCACGCCAAGGAGAAGGGCCGCAACCGGGTTCAGGTCGACACTGCGCGACCGGACGTCGTGCTGGTCGCGTCGCGGCAGCGCGAAATTGCCGCAGCGCGAGGCTGATGGCCGTCAGCGCTGGCGCGCCCTCGTCCGATCAGGAGGCCTCGGCCCGCCGCTCCTGCGCGTAGCGCACCAGTGCGGCGAAGCGATAGATGCCGTGCACGAACTTGCCGTAGGGCATGGTGATGAACAGCGCGAACACGGCACCGAGATGCAGCGCCAGCAGCGGCCCCATGGCGGCGGTCTCGCGCAGAATCAGCAGCGCCATGCCGGTGAAACCGGTCAGGAACAGCATGGCGATGAAGCCGACATCCATGCCGTAGCGCTGCTCGTCCAGCAACGCGGGATCGCGCCGCATCTTGGCCGCGAACAGCCCGATCGGGCCGACCACGAGGCCGATCCCGCCCAACGTGCCCAGCACGACAGGCAGATCCCACCATGGATAGGGCGCCTCGCGTCCCCAAAGATAATGATAGAGCGTGGCCACCGACGTCGCGGCGAAGCACAGCATGAAGCCGTAGAAGGTCAGGTGATGATACAGCTTGCGTCGGTCGGTCGGCTTGTCGTCCTCGTTGTAGCAACCGACGCCACCGCCATCGAGATAGCGCAGCTCGCCGGCATCTCGGATGGCCTGCAAGATTGAGCCACCCTCCGCTCGGCCGCCGATCGGCGTGCCGATGTCGCGCCAGAACGCGCGCACGCTCATGACCAGCGCGAGGATTGCGTAAAGGAACGCGGCGCTGAACAGCGCAGCCATCGCATTGTGCGGCATCAGTCTGTAGAAGGCGCCCGGGCCGGTGTGAACGCCGAGCAGCACGCTGCGGTCGTTCATGGCGGCGAAGCCGAAAATAAAGGCCGCCATGCTGAGCGCCGCCACGATGCTGATGACGAGCCCGTTGCGCGCAAAGGCGCCGGACAGCGCCCGCGGCCAGGCATAGGCCGCATAGGACTCGGCGCGCGCGACCGCGAGCGTCTGCGGAACATTGACGTTGAATTCATGCGGCGGCGAGAACTGGCAGTCGACATAGCAGGCACCGCAGCCATGGCAGAGATTGGCGAGATAATTGAGGTCGCCGTCGGAGAAGGCGCGTCGCATCTCCATGGCGGGGAACACGGCGCAGAGGCCCTCGCAGTAGCGGCAGGAATTGCAGACCGTCATCAGACGGTCGGCTTCGTCCAAAATCCTAGTTCCGTGCATGTTTCGCCGCTTCCTGTCCTGCGATCCGCCCGAACACGCTGCCGATGGTCATGCCCATGCCGGCGGCATAGCCCTTGCCGAGCACGTTGCCCGCCATGATCTCGCCGGCCGCGAACATGTTGGCCGACGGCTTGCCGTCAGCCATCAGCATGCGCGCCTCCTTCGTTACGCGCGTGCCGAGATAGGTGAAGGTGATGCCGGGCCGCACCGGATAGGCGAGATAGGGTGGCGTCTCGATACGCCGCGCCCAATGGGTCTTCTGCGGCGTGATGCCCTCGGTGCGGCAGTCGTCCAGGATGGTGTGGTCGAAGGTGCCGGGCTGCACCGCGGCGTTAAATTCGGTGATGGTCTTTTCCAGCGCGGCCGGATCGAGCTCGAGCTTGCCGGCAAGCTCGACAATCGTCTGCCCGGCGATCGGCGGGAACAGCGTCGGCATGAACGAGGTGACGACGGTCGAATCGAAGATGATGTAGGCGATCTGGTCGGGCTGCGCGGCGACCAGCCGGCCCCAGATCGCATAGCGCTTCGGCCAGATGTCTTCGCCCTCGTCGTAGAAGCGCTGGGCGTGCTTGTTGACGACGATGCCGAACACCACGGAGTCATGGCGCGTGATGATGCCGCCGTCGAATTTCGGCGCGCGGGCGTCGATCGCGACCGCATGGCACTGGGTGGGATCGCCGACCTCCTGCACGCCCTTGGCAAGCAGCATCTTCAGGATCGAGCCGCGGTTATAGGGCGTGCCGCGGATCAGGAAATTGTCGGCGGCCTCGCCCCAATATTGCTTCAACCACTCGATGTTGGCCTCGAACCCGCCGGCCGCGGCGACCAACGACGTCGCACGGATCTCGGTCTCGCCCTTGATCGGCCGCTTGACGCGGGCGGCGAGGAACATACCGTCCTCGATCACGAGGTCGGTGACCTCGGCGTCGTACTCAACCTCGACGCCGAGCCGTTCGGCGGTGAGATAGAGTGCGTTCAGCATTGCGCGGCCGCCGCCGAGAAAGAAGGAGTTGGTGCGGCCGAGGCTCAGCGTGCCGCCGAGCGAGGGCTGCCAGCGCACGCCCTGCTCCACGATCCAGTCCAGGATGTCCTTGGACTCCCGGATCATGTGGCGGGCGAGCACCTCGTCGGTCTGCCCGCCAGTCACGCGCAGAAGATCCTCCCAGAACTCCTCCTCGGTATAGGGGCCGGTCAGGATGTCGGTGGCGGCGTCATGGGCGCAGCGCATGTTGCGGGTATGGCGGGTGTTGCCGCCGCGATAGAATTTTGGCGCGCCCTCGAGAACCAGCACCGACGCCCCGCCGCGCCGCGCGCTGATGGCGGCGCACAGCGCCGCATTGCCGCCGCCGATCACCAGCACGTCGTATTTGCTGCTCATGCCGTCTGCCCGATGCGACGAAGTTAGAGATATTCTGCTCGCCGGCGGCCTCGGTCAACTCGGCGCGGCATTGCGTACTTTTGTATACAAAGATATACAGAGATGCTGCAAGCCGCATCTCTGCATGGGCAGGATGCGTTCGCGAGCCCGAGGACACATGGCCAGGCGCCCGGCAAAGGCAGGCGGATCAATCGCGCGCGGCGGAAGCCTCGCGCTGGGCGAAGCCGTGTTCCGCTCGCTCTGCGAAGCGCTCCAGGCGGGTAGCTACCGCGCCGGCGACCGCCTGCGCGAGGAAGAGGTTGCGCAGCGGCTGAAGGTCAGCCGCACGCCGGTCCGCGAAGCTCTCGGCCGGCTCGCCGCGCGCGGCTTCGTCGAGCCGGCGGCCGGCCGCGGGCTGATCGTGCGCAACCTCGACATTTCCGAGGTGCTCGAGCTCTATGCGATGCGCGAGATCATGGAAGGCGCAGCCGCCCGCCTCGCCGCCGAGCACGCCTCAGCGCCCGAGATCGATGCGCTGAGGGATATCGAGCAGGCCTTCACCGAGGCCTCCGAGACTGACGCAGCCGGGATGGCGAGGCTCAACCGCAGCTTTCACGAGGCGATCTGCCGCGCCGCGCGCAACCGCTATCTCGACAATGCCTCCCGCGAGTTGCAGGACTGGATCGCGCTGCTGGGCCCGACCACCTTCACGGTGACGGGCCGGCCCTTGACCAGCCATGGGGAGCATCAGGCGATCATCGATGCCATTGCCGCACGCGATGGCGACAGGGCCGAGCAACTCGCACGCACGCATATCCGCGAAGCGCTGCGTTGCCGGCTGAAGCTGTTGCAGAAGCAATAGCAGCGAGACGCTCAGGCGATCACATCCGCTGCTATCGCCTTCATTGCGTCGCACAGATCGCGCGGATTCAGCCGCACCTGCAGTCCGCGCTGGCCCCCATTGACGTAGACCTGATCGTGCGCCATTGCGCTTTGCTCGATCACGGTGCGCACGGGTCTCCGCTGCCCGAACGGGCTGATGCCGCCAACCTTGAAGCCGGTGATGCGTTCGGCTTCAGGCGGCTTCATCATCTGCGCCGACTTGCCGCCGGCGGCCGCGGCGAGCTTCTTCATCGAGACTTCCTGGTCGGACGGAACGATGACGCAGACCGGCTTGCCGTCGACCAGCGCCATCAGCGTCTTCAGCACGCGCGCCGGGTCCTCAGCCAACGCTGATGCGGCCTGAAGGCCGATGCTTTCCGCGTCGGGATCGTAGTCGTAAGCGTGGACGGTGAAGGAGATCGAGGCGGCTGCAAGCGCGCGGGTGGCTGGGGTGGCTTTGGACATGCGTTACGTCTAGCACCGTCATTGCCCGCGGCGAAGCGATCCAGAGTCTCCCCGTGGAGGCAATCTGGATTGCTTCGCTGCGCTAGCAATGACGGTGTGGGTACACATACACGCCCACCCTCAGCTGTCGTCCCGGCGAAGGCCGGGACCCATATGTGGACGGCCCCCGTGGCACAAGAGCTTTTTGGTGAGATCGGATCGCTTGCATCCATATGTCCGGCCTGTTGAGTGCGATCTGCGCCAGCAACGGCTCGATCTTGTCCAGCCCCTTGGGCGCAATCAGGCCAAACTCCGCCGCATGGCCGCGGATCGTATTGGTCAACTGAGTGCGCCGGGCGATCAGCCCGTCGCGGACGCCCGTCAGCATCAATGCGGCTTGCTGCTCGGCGCTCTTCACCGGCACGAACCGCATGGTCGGTCGGCTCATCGCCTCGCAAAGCCCTTCCGCGTCCCGCCCGTCGTTCTTGTTCCGCGACACGTAGGGCTTCACCAGTTGCGGCGCCATCAGCTTCACCTCGTGGCCGAGCTGGCGAAGCTCTCGCGCCCAATATTGCGAAGCCCCGCAGGCCTCCATCCCGATCACGGTCGGCGGCAACTTGGCGAAGAACTCCGCCACCTGCTTGCGCGACAGCTTCTTGCGCAAGACCGGCTGCTCCGCCGCATCAACCCCATGCAGCACGAAAATATACTTCGACGTATCCATCCCAATACGGATAATCTGGTTCACGGGCGGCTCCTGCGAATGAGTTTCTGACAACCTCATTCTGGCACACTGATGCCGTAGGGGGCCGTCCACCCCATCAACCACAGGGATAAGTTTGGCGAAGAGTCGTCGTTCGGGACTTCCACTGTCCATGACCGAGAGATCACGCGGTATAGGTCCCGGCCTTCGCCGGGACGACACTGAGGATTTGGTGGCACGGTGTCGCCAAAAGACTGCCGCGCGCCCTACTCCGCAGCGTCCCTCATCTCCGCGCGCTCCGCCCTGGCCGCGCAGAACTTGAACTCCGGGATCTTGCCGAACGGATCGAGCGCCGGGTTGGTCAACAAATTCGCGGCCGCTTCCGCGTAGCAGAACGGCATGAACACCATGTTTTCCGGCACGTCGCGGTCGGAACGAACCTTGACCTCGACCGCGCCGCGGCGGGTCTCCAGCCGGATGAAATCGCCGGGCGCGAGCTGCTTCTTGCGCATGTCCTTCGGCGACATGAAGGCGACCGCCTCGGGCTCGATCTGGTCGAGCACCTGCGCGCGGCGCGTCATCGAACCGGTGTGCCAGTGCTCGAGCACGCGGCCGGTCGAGAGCACCATCGGATATTCGGCGTCGGGCAGCTCATCCGGCGGGATGACCTTGGCCGGCACGATCTTGCCGCGGCCGCTCTCAGTCGGGAAGCCTGTGGTGAAGATGATCTCGTTGCCGGGCTCGTCGGGACCGTCGACGGGATAGGTGACCGCGCCTTCGCGCACCAGCCGCTCCCAGGTGATGTTCTTCAGCGACGGCATCAACTGCGCCATCTCGGTGAAGACCTCGCCGGGGCCGGAATAATTCCACGGCAAGCCCATGCGCTTGCCGATCTCCTGGATGATCCAGAGATCTTGCCGCGCATCGCCCGGCGGCTTGATCACCTGGCGCGCAAGCTGGACGCGGCGATCGGTGTTGGTGAAGGAGCCGTCCTTTTCCGCGAACGCCGAGGCCGGCAGGATGACGTCGGCGTGGAACGCGGTTTCGGTGACGAAGAGATCCTGCACCACGAGATGATCGAGCATGGCAAGCGCGTGGCGCGCATGCTGGAGATCGGGGTCGGACATCGCGGGGTTCTCGCCCTCGATATACATGCCCTTGATCTCGCCGGCATGGATCGCGTTCATGATCTCGACCACGGTCAGGCCGCGCACGGGATCGAGGTCTTGTCCCCACAGCTTCTCGAAACTGCCGCGCATGTCGTCGCGCCCGACCGGCTGATAATCCGGCAGGAACATCGGGATCAGGCCGGCATCGGAGGCGCCCTGCACGTTGTTCTGGCCGCGCAGCGGATGCAGACCCGTGCCGGGACGGCCGACCTGGCCGGTGATCAGCGCTAGCGCAATCAGGCAGCGCGCATTGTCGGTGCCGTGGACATGCTGGCTGATGCCCATGCCCCAGAAGATGATCGAGGATTTCGCCCGCGCATAGGTTCGCGCCACCTCGCGCAGGGTTTGCGCCGGGACGCCGCAGATCGGCTCCATCTTCTCCGGCGTGAACTCCTTGATCTTCTCCTTGAGGTCGTCAAAGCCCTCGGTGTAGCCCGCGATGTACTGGTCGTCGGTCAAGCCTTCGGTGATGATCGTGTTGATCATCGCGTTCAGCATGGCGACGTCGGAGCCGGGCTTGAACTGCAAGTGCTTGGTCGCGTGACGCGACAGCGACTGCCGGCGCGGATCAATGACGAAGAGCTTTGCGCCATTCTCCTTGACCGCGTTCTTGATGTAGGTCGCGGCGACCGGGTGGTTCACGGTCGGGTTGGCGCCGATCACGATGATGACCTCGGCGTCCATCGCGGCGGCGAACGGCGCCGACACCGCGCCCGAGCTCAAGCCTTCGAACAGCGCAGCCACCGACGAGGCATGACACAGACGGGTGCAGTGATCGACATTGTTGGAGCCGAAGCCGGTGCGCACCAGCTTCTGGAACAGATAGGCTTCCTCGTTCGAGCCCTTGGCCGAACCGAAGCCTGCGAGCGCCTTGACGCCGTTCTCGTCACGGATCTTGACCAGACCCTTGGCTGCGATGTCGAGCGCCTCGTCCCAGCTCGCCTCCCGGAAATGCGTGAAGGGATTGGCCGGATCGACCTGGTCGTTGGAATCCTTCTTCGCATTGGGCAGCCGCACCAGCGGTTTTGTCAGCCGATGCGGATGGTGGATGTAATCGAAGCCGAAGCGGCCCTTGACGCAGAGGCGGTTGTGATTGGCGGGGCCGTCACGGCCTTCCGCATAGATCACCTTCTCGTCCTTGACCTGGTAGGTCACCTGGCAGCCGACGCCGCAGAACGGGCAGAGCGAGTCGACCTTCTTGTCGGCGTAGGTGACGCGGGTCTGCTTGTCGTCGAGCATCACGGCCGGCATCAGGGCGCCGGTCGGGCAGGCCTGCACGCATTCGCCGCACGCGACGCAGGTGGATTCACCCATGGGATCGTCGAAGTCGAACACGATTTTGGAATCGTGATTGCGATAGGCCATGCCTATGACGTCGTTGACCTGAACCTCGCGGCAGGCGCGCACGCACAGGCCGCACTGGATGCAGGCGTCGAGATTGACGCGCATCGCCGGATGGCTGGCATCGGTTTCCCAGCGCTCGGCGGCGGGGAAGCGGCTCTCGGTAACGCCGGTGGTCTCGGCCCAGTGCCAGAATTTGGACTCCGGGTCGTGCGAGGTCGCGCGCGCCGGCTGATCGGCGACCAGCAGCTCCATCACCATTTTTTGCGCGGCGACCGCGCGGTGGCTCTCCGACTTCACCTTCATGCCGACCGACGGCGTCCGCTTACAGGAGGCCGCCAGCACGCGCTCGCCCTCGATCTCGACCATGCAGGCGCGGCAATTGCCGTCGGGGCGGTAGTCGGGCTCCGGTGAATAGCAGAGGTGCGGAATCTCGCGGCCCTGGCGCTTGGCCACCTGCCAGATCGTCTCGCCGGGATTGGCCTCGACCTGCTTGCCATCGAGCTCGAACGTAATCCTGGTCATTCGGCCGCTTCCTTGAACTCGTCAGGGAAATATTTGATCACGGTTGAGAGCGGGTTCGACGCCGCCTGTCCGAGCCCGCAGATCGAGGCATCGCGCATCACCTGGCTCAATTCTTCCAGCAATGCGCGGTTCCAGACCGGCTTCTGCATCAACAGCGCCGCCTTCTCGGTTCCGACGCGGCACGGCGTGCACTGGCCGCAGCTCTCGTCCTCGAAGAACTTCATCAGGTTCAACGCCGCCGCTTTCACGCTGTCCTGCGTCGACAGGATCACGATCGCGGCCGATCCGATGAAGCAGCCGTATTTCTCCAGCGTGCCGAAATCGAGCGGGATGTCGTCCATCGACGCCGGCAGAATGCCGCCGGACGCGCCGCCCGGAAGGTAGGCGTAGAACTGATGGCCGTCGGCCATGCCGCCGCAATATTCGTCGATCAGCTCGCGAACGGTGATGCCGGCGGGCGCGAGCTTCATGCCGGGGTTCTTGACGCGCCCTGAGACCGAGAAGCTGCGCAGGCCGTGCCGCTCGTGGCGGCCGTGGCCCTTCCACCAGTCGGCGCCCTTCTCGACGATGTCGCGCACCCACCACAGCGTCTCGATGTTGTTGATCAGCGTCGGCAGGCCGAACAGGCCGACCTGGAACGGATAAGGCGGCTTGTGCCGCGGCAGACCACGCTTGCCCTCGAGGCTTTCGAGCAGCGAGGATTCCTCGCCGCAGATGTAAGCCCCGGCGCCGCGCCGCATGTGCAGCGTCGGTCCGCCCGCAGGCAGCCTTGCAAGCTCGCGTTCGAGGATTTCGCGCGCCGCCGGATATTCGTCGCGGATGTAGATGTAGACGTCGGAGGCCTGAACCACATGCGCGCCGATCAGCATGCCCTCGATGAAGCGGTGCGGATCGCTTTCGAGATAGACGCGGTCCTTGAACGTGCCGGGCTCGCCCTCGTCGCCGTTGATCGCCATCAGCCGCGGGCCGGGCTCCCCTAACACCGCGCGCCATTTGCGTCCGGTCGGGAAGCCGGCGCCGCCGAGGCCGCGCAACGAGGCGTCATCGAGCGCCTTCAGGAGATCATCGGTCGACAGTTCACCGGAGCGCAGTCGGTTGAGCAACTTGTAGCCGCCGCCGGCGACATAGGCCTCGTAGTCGACATATTTCGGCAGATGCGCGTGGGTGTCGCCGGCCTTCGCAGCCGCAAGCACGTTGCCGACGGTGGCATGATCGACGAAGTTGTGTCCCACTTCCGCGACGGGCGCCGTATCGCAGCGGCCGACGCAGGGCGCGCGGACCACGCGAATGCCGGGGCCGCTCGCGCTCTGCAGATCTTCCAGCAGCTTCTCGCCGCCCATCATCGCGCAGGTGAGGGAGTCGCAGACGCGGATGGTGAGCGGCGCAACATCGGGCTCGCCCTCCTTCACTATGTCGAAATGCGCATAGAAGGTCGCGGTCTCGAACACCTCGGCGAAGGCGAGATTCATTTCGTCGGCCAGCGCCGCGAGATGCGCGGCCGAGATCTGGTGATATTTGTCCTGGATCAGGTGCAGACATTCGATCAGCAGATCGCGCCGCCGCGGGCGATCGCCGATGAGCTGCTCGATCTCATGCGCGGCGGTGGGATCGACCTGCCGGCCCTTGGGCGTGGCCTTGGCTCGCTTCCGTCCCTCGCCCGGATGTTCGAACGAGCGGACTTGTTGCACGTCGTGGCTCATCGATGCGTCTCGTCACTCTTCCTTAGAACAAGTCCAAGTCTAGCCCCTGGCATACCAGATGCCAAGAGAATTCATGCGTTCCGATAAGCATTTAAGGGCATGCAGCCGCCAGGCTCCATGCCCCTCATCGACGCTCGATCTGGCGTGGCCTCACGTCTTGCTCATGCACTCTTCGATGTAGAACCAGCGGTCGTCGCCGGCGAGACCCTTGGATTTCACATCGGCGCGACAGGCCTTGAGCTTCGGCTTGTTGGCGGACCACTTCGCCTTCATATCCTTCAGCTTCTGCATCGTGAGCTTGATCTTGCCCGGCGGCTTGGCATCGGTCGTCGCCGCAGGCGCCGGCGTCGCGGGCGCAGTCGCAGTCTGCGCGGAGGCGGAGTGGAGTGCGCCGGCAACGAGCAGCATGGCGGCGACACAAACGAAATTACGAACCATCGAAATCCCCCAGATGTTCTTTTTCATGGTGAGGCGCCCGTGGCGCGCGCGACGCGCGCCACGGCAATCACAGTGCGCTCAGAAGATCTTGAGCGCGCTCTCCAGCGTCTTCCAAACGCCCCAAGCGAGCGGGATGCCGACGAAGGCCCAGAACAGCGCGGCCCTGCCGTCGAGCCCGCCCTTGCCGATGCCGAACGAGCCGTGCTGGATCGACGCCTCGCTCTTGGCGCTCGCCGCCTGGAGCCCGGCGACCTCCTTCTCGCTCATGTTCCATTTCGGATCGACCGGCTTGATCAGGTAGTTGCAGATCAGGCCCGCGATCAGCATCGCGCACAGGATGTACATCGTGGTGTTGTAGAGCTGGTCACGCGGTACACCCGCTGCGAGCTGGAATTCGCGGATGTAGTTCACCACGACGGGGCCGATGATGCCGGCGGTTGACCACGCCGTCAGCAGCCGGCCATGGATGGCGCCGACGAACTGGGTTCCGAACATGTCGGCGAGATAGGCCGGCACCGTCGCGAACCCGCCGCCATACATCGACAGGATGATGCCGAAGCCGAGCACGAACAGCAGTTTCGAGCCCATTGCCGCGAAGGTCGGCGCCAGCGCATAGAGCGCGATGCCGAGCAGGAAGAACGTGTAATAGGTGTTCTTGCGGCCGATGTGATCCGACAGCGAGGCCCAGAAGAACCGACCGCCGATGTTGAACAGCGACAGCAGGCCGGCGAAGCCGGCAGCGATCGCCGCGATCGCGGTCTTCTGCTCGACCGAGAGCTGGCTGAAGGTCAATTCGGGCAGCCCGATCAGCTTGCCCGCGAAGATCTCCTGGAGCATCGGCGACGCCATGCCGATCACGCCGATACCTGCCGACACGTTGAGGCAGAGCACCCACCAGATCAGCCAGAACTGCGGCGTCTTGTGCGCATTGTTGAGGTGGACGTGATGCTCGGAGATCATCGACTTCTTTTCGCTCGGCGGCGTCCATCCATCGGGCTGCCAGCCGGCGGACGTGACGCGGTAAGCGAAGGCGCCGATCAACATGAAGACAAAGTAGACGACGCCCATGGTGACGAACGTCTCCCAGACCCCGACCGAGGTCGACGTCTTGAAATAGTTGATCAACAGATTCGCCAATGGTGCGCCGATCATCGCGCCACCGCCGAAGCCCATGATCGCCATGCCGGTCGCCATGCCGCGACGATCCGGAAACCATTTGATCAACGTCGAGACCGGCGAGATGTAGCCGAGACCGAGGCCGACGCCGCCGATCACGCCACACCCCAGCCACATGATCCAGAGCTGGTGGACATAGACGCCGAAGGCGCCGATCAGCAGGCCGCCACCCCAACAGCAGGCCGCAACGACGCCCGCCTTGCGCGGCCCGGAGCGCTCGAGCCAGCCGCCCCAGATCGCGGCGGAGACGCCGAGCAGGACGAAGAACAGCGTGTACATCCAGCCCAGGCTCGCGACCTTCCAGTCGCAAGACGCGGTGAAGAGCTCCTGCCACAACGAAATGTCGGCGCACGCCTTGCTCTGGGTGATCCCGATGGCGCGCGACAGCGGCAGCCAGAACACCGAGAAGCCGTAGGCCATGCCGATGCAGAGATGGATGCACAGTGCAGCCGGCGGCACCAGCCAGCGATTGAAGCCGGCCTTTGCGACCGTATGCTCGCGATCGAGAATTCCCGCGCCAGCGTTCGAAATTCTGCCAGCGCTTTCAATGGTAGACATACGTCCCTCCCCTGCAGCCGCCCTTCTGAGCAAATCTGCCGCTATGATCCCATCCTCAGCCCGATGCAGTGCAGCCTGCGTCCCTGCTGCTCCGCACAATCGTTGAACGCGCGTCAGGATCATCACGCGCGTACGAGACACTAACCCCTTGAGCCAGGGGTCTATGCCCGACACGGCGTGCGGGCGTCGTGAGCGGCCCGTTTGATCCATGTGTGGCAGACGAGACTCAACCTCCGTGCCTCAACGGAGAAAGTCAATTGGGTCAGAAGCCGTCAGCGATGTCGATAGATAAAAGGTCGGTACCCGCGAGGTAACGCTCAGGAGCGCGACGCACCATTGACGTCCTCTAATGGGTCATTTGCTTTTTCTATCAGGAACACGATGCCCGCGTCGTTGCGCTCGGTGATCTCAACCTTGTCGCCGGTCTCGCGGATCAGGTTCGGAATATCAATTACCGACAACGGATCGGTGCAGTGCACTTCAAGTTGGTCCCCCGGCTGCAATGGTTTTAGCGCCTTCCGAGTTTTCAAGGCAGGCAACGGGCATTTCAACCCGGTGAGATCAAGTGTGGTTCTGGTCATGGGCGCAACATGGCGGGGCGAGTCGATGGCGTCAACGCAGCCGCTCAGATCAGATCGGCATAGGAGAGGAAACCTACGCTCTGGCCCGGCTCGACACGCTTGATGTCCTCACCGAGTTCAATGAGACCGTCGGTATCGACCAACGAGGATAAGAGCCCGGCGCCCTCACGCGGGAACTTGACCGCCTCCAACGTGCCGTCGTCTCCGCGCCGCAAGGAGGCGCGCACATATTCGCGGCGGCCTTCCTTCTTCTTGTAGGTGAAAGCGGCTCGCAACGGGATCGGCGTCAGCGGCTCCGGCAAGCTACCGGCGAGTGCCAGCACGGTCGGCCGCACCACATGCACGAAGGTAACGAAGCTTGCGACGGGATTGCCGGGCAACCCGATCAGCGGCGTGCCATCGATGATGCCCATCGCCACGGGCCGGCCGGGCTTGATCGCCATTCGCCACAGCACCAGCGAGCCGATGCTCTCGACTGCCGCCTTGACGTGATCCTCCTCGCCGGTCGAGACGCCGCCGGTGGTGAGGATCAGATCGTGCGCGCCCGCGACCTGCTTCAGGCCATTCGCGAGCGACGTTCGCTCGTCGCGCAGAATGCCGAGATCGCTGACCTCGCAGCCGAGCCGGCGCAGCATCGCCATCAGCATGAAGCGGTTGGAATCGAAAAGCTGCGACGCCGCTCGCGGCTCGCCCGGCGAAGCCAGCTCATCGCCGGTCGAGAACACCGCGACGCGGATACGCCGGACGACATCGAGGCGCGTCAGCCCGAACGCCGCGGCAAGCGCGACGTGCTGCGGCCGCAGCCGCTGGCCGGCACGCAGCGCGATATGCCCCTCGGGAATGTCCTCGCCCGCGGGACGAACATTGGCACCGGGCTTCAGCCCCGGCGGCAGCACGATCTTGCCGGCCTCGTCGATGCGGACATCTTCCTGCATGAAGACGGTTCCGGCGCCCGCCGGCATCGGCGCGCCGGTGAAAATGCGCGCGGTGTGGCCGGGCTTGATCGGCACTTGCGCGAGGCCGCCGGCCTGGATGCGGCCGTCGAGCGGGACCGCCTGCGCCTCGCCCTGCGGAAGGTCCGCGTTGCGCACAGCATAGCCGTCGACGGCGGAATTGGTGAAAGGCGGCAACGGCAGGGGCGCCGCGATGTCGTGCGCCAGCACGCGTCCGTCCGCATCGACGAGTGCCACCGTCTCGAGATCGGTGACCGCGTTGACGCGGGTCGTGATCAGGCTCACGGCATCGTCGACCGACATCATCGGTCCACCGAAGGCAAAGCAATCGTCGGACAGTTGCGCCATGGTGCCTCGTCAGCGCATCGCAGCGCTTCTAGCGACCGCTTCCTCGACCGGCATCGCCGCGTGCAGCAGCAACGCTGCCGCAGCCGGGATATCATCCAGATGGACGGTCGGCAGCCGGGTTTCAACTGCGATGTCGCTCGCAATCCCGGCAATCCCGGGATCGTCGGGGAACAGCAGCGGCTTGTCGTTGGCGGCGCGATACACCTCGATCTTGCGATGCGGCTCGCGCTTGAAGCCCTCGACCACGACGAGATCGACGGCGGACAGCTTGCCTAATAGTTCCGGCAGCCGAGGCTCCGCCGCGCCGCGCAACTCATGCATCAAGGCCCAGCGGTTTGACGAAGCGACCAGCACCTCGGCCGCGCCCGCCTCGCGATGGAGCCAGGAATCCTTGCCGGGCACGTCGACGTCGAACTGGTGATGGGCGTGCTTGATCACGGAGACACGCAGGCCTTGCGCGTTGAAATGCGGAATCAGCCGCGTCAACAGCGTGGTCTTGCCCGCACCGCTCCAGCCTGCAAGGCCGATGACTTTCATCACAGCGTGATCTCCGCCAGCCGTATCACCCGGCTGGAACCGCCCGTTCCGTCATTGCGAGCGCGGCGTAGCAATCCAGAGTGCCTCCGCGGATAATTTCTGGATTGCTTCGCTGCGCTCGCAATGACGAGGGGAGGCATTTCGCTTTCCTTCGCCATGCTTATATCGGCTTGATCCGAATGTCATGCTAACGTCGCGGCCATGATGAAGATCGACAAAGCCCCGGTCCCCCTGATCGTCCCGAACCCGGACGACCCGCGCCTGACCGAGAGCGTGACCGGGATCGACCAGAGCGGCGCAAAAGTCGAGATCAAGGTACCAGTGGAGCGGCCCCTGACGCTCTACCTGAACGCCCAGGAGATCGTCACCATGATGACGATCGGCGACTATCCCGAATATCTGGCACTGGGCTACCTGCTCAACCAGAACATGCTGAAATATAGTGACGCGGTCACCGAGGTCGAATATGACGACGACCTCCAGGTCGTGGTGGTGCGCACCGAGCACCACACCAATTTCGAGGCGAAACTGAAGAAGCGCACGCAGACCTCAGGCTGCGCGCAGGGCACGGCCTTCGGTGATCTGCTCGAAGCGGTCGAGAGCGTTGCGCTGCCGAAGGCCGAGTTGCGCACCTCCTGGCTCTACCAGATGACGCAGACCATCAACACCATGCCCTCGCTCTATCTCGAAGCCGGCGCGATCCACGGCTGCGTGCTGTGCAAGGAAGGCACCCCGTTGTGCTACACCGAGGATGTCGGCCGTCACAACGCCGTCGACAAGATCGCGGGCTGGATGTACCGCCACGGCGTCGACGCCTCCGACAAGATCCTCTACACCACGGGACGCCTCACCTCGGAGATGGTGATCAAGACGGTGCGGATGGGAATTCCGATCCTGGTGTCGCGCTCCGGCTTCACCGCCTGGGGCGTCGATCTCGCCCGGCAGGTGGGCTTGACGCTGGTCGGCCGCGCGCGAGGCAAGCGGTTCATCGCATTGGCGGGTGAAGAGCGCATCGTCTACGACCAGAACCTCGCTTACGTCGACGAGGAGTCCGCGAAGCACAAGCGCAAGGGTGAAGCTGGTGACGACTAGAATTCCGGCGACGAGCATTCCGTCGACGAGCATTCCAGCGACTCTTGGCGTGCTGCTCGCCGGCGGCCTGGCGCGACGCATGGGCGGCGGCGACAAGCCGATGCGCACCATCGGCGGCCGCACCATTCTGGAGCGCGTGATCGCGCGCCTGAAGCCTCAGTGCGACGGATTGATCCTCAATGCCAATGGCGATCCGGCTCGCTTCGCTGCGTTCGGATTGCAGGTCATTGCCGATGACGTTCCCGGATTTCCCGGGCCGCTCGCCGGCATCCTTGCGGCGCTGGACTGGATCGCTGCGAACCGCCCGGAGGTGGAGTGGGTGCTCAGCGCCGCCGGCGATTGCCCGTTCCTGCCGCGCGATCTGGTCGAGCGCCTGCATGAAGCGCGAGAGCGGGAGAACACCCAGCTCGCGGTCGCGGCATCAGGCGACCAGTCGCATCCGGTGATCGGGCTGTGGCGCGTGGGCCTGCGCGAGGAGCTGCGCCATGCGCTGGTGGTCGAGGATCTGCGCAAGATCGACCGCTGGACCGCGCGCTACCCGCTCGCGACGGTGATATGGCCGACCGAGCCGCTCGATCCTTTTTTCAATGCCAACACCGTCGAGGATATCGCCGAAGCCGAACGGCTGGCGGCGCTGGATGCGGCGCGCCCGGCTTGAACGCCGCGCGGTCGTACGTCTACGCCGGCCGAAATCCGGCCTGCTCCAGGGCGACGCGGGCTTCGTCCGAGCCGAGTGCGTCGAGAAAGGCCTGCACCGCCGGGCGTTGCTTGCGCGCCGTGACCAGCGCGAAATCATAATGCTCTTCTGCGAGCGGAATGAAACCGAGTTTGGAGGCATGGGCGACCGGCGCAATGGTCATGCCCCAGTCGGCGCGATGCTGCGCGACCGCAGCGGCCACCGCATTATGCGAGCGCGGCTGGTTCCAGTATCCTTCCGGGCGCGCACCGCCGAGCAGCCGGTCGATCAGGATGCGCGTGCCGGCGCCCTGGTTGCGGTTGACCATGATGCAGGCGGGGTCAGAGAGCGCAGCCGCGACGGCCTGCTTCGCGCCAAGCCCTTCGAAGCGTTCGTCGCCTTTGCGGAACACGATGCCCTGCATTCTCCGCCAGCCCGGCACAAGCTCGAGCCCATCGACGAGATAGGGCGTGTTATAGGTCTCGCTCTTGTCGTCGAACAGGTGGATCGGCGCGAGATCGCATTCGCCGCGCCGTGCTGCAGCAAGCCCGCCGAGGCTGCCGACTGCGATCGAGCGCACGGTCAGGCCGGCATGCGCAAGCGGCGCGGTGACGAGATCGAGCCCGGTGCAGTGGCTGCCGACGATGACGAGATCCGGAACGCGCACATGTGGCGTGAACAGCGTCACCTCGGCCTCGGTGCCGGCCGGCATCTGGTCGGCGAGCGCATCGATGCGCAGAAAGCCGTCGGCCTGCGCAAAGGACGTGATCGCACCCGAGCCTTTGCCGGAGGGATAGGCGATCAAGCCCTCCTTGCCCTCGACCAGCGAGACCATGACGAATTCGGTGCGGCCGAGTTCGGAGGCAATGCGCACCGGCACGGTCGCGCTCACCTTGGCGTCGGAGCGCGGCGGCAGGCCGGCCATTTTGCGCAGCACCGGCACGATCATGTCGTGGAAGGTGAACATCGCCGAAGTCGGGAAGCCCGGCAGGATCACCACCGGCTTGCCGTCGCATACCGCGAGGCACAGCGGCTTGCCGGGCTTGAGCGCAACGCCATGCGCGATGATGCCGGGCTTGCCGAGCCGGTCGATGATGCGATGGGACAGGTCGCCCGCACCTTTGGACGTGCCGCCGGACAGCACCAGCATGTCGGCATCAATCAGCGCGCGACGCATGGCGGATTCGAGTTTCGCTTCGTCGTCGGGAATGGCACCGAGGAAGATCGCCTCGCCGCCGTTCTCGTCGATCGCGGCGGCGACGATCGCGCCATTGGTGTCGTAGATCGCGGCGGGCGCGAGCACCTCGCCGGGCTGGACCAGTTCGTCGCCGGTGGAGATCACGGCGACCCGCGGCTTGCGCGCGACAATCACCTTGGCAATCCCGCAAGCAGCCAGCATGCCGATCTCACGCGAGCCGATGATCGTGCCGGCGCGCAACAGCGCCTCGCCGCGCGCGATGTCGGATCCTGCATAGGAGACGAATTGCCCCGGAGATGCGGCACGGCGGACATCAATTGCATCCGATCCAGCCGGCTGGGTGTGCTCGACCATGACGACGGCGTCGGCGCCGCGCGGCAGCGGGCCGCCGGTGGCGATCGGCGTCGCGGTTCCCGTCGCCACTTGCAGCGTCGGCGCGGTGCCACAGTGGATGGTCTCGCCGTTCAACACGAGACGAACAGGTGCGCCCTCGCCCGCCGCGGCGAGATCCGCCGAGCGCACGGCAAACCCGTCGACATTGGAACGGTCGAAGGGTGGCACGTCGATCGGCGCAGTGACGTCTTCGGCGAGCGCCGCGCCGAGCGCATCGGCCAGATTGCTTGGTTCGCTCGGGATCGCGCGCGGGAAGAGTGCCGCCTCAAAGCGCGCCAGCGCATCCTCGCGCGAGAGGATCTTGAGGAACTGCTCCTGCTCGTGTGCGCTGCGGTCTCGCGGTCGTGGGATCGTCGTCATGCCGGAACCCATATCACTCCCGCATCAGATAGGCATCGACCGATGTGCCCGCCGCAAAGCCCTCGCTGCTGCCGGGAATGAGCAGCCATGCATCCGCACCGGCAATTGCCTGTAGCGGCCATTCGCCGACCGCAAGCGGCATCCACGCATCATGTTCCTCAGCCAGCAGCACGATTTCGGCGATCCCCACATTGGAGGCGATCTTGCGCGCAAGCCGCAAGGTCGCCGACCGCCGCGGTCGCCGCGCCGACAATCGATCGATGAGCGGAAGCGCAAGCGCGAACCAGACGGCGAGCGCGTGATCGGGTGAGCCGGGCAACGCCACCACCGGAACTTTTCCGAGCCGCCCGACCGCGGCGGTGCGTCCGGGCTGGAGCGCAAGCCCATGGGCGATCACGTCACCACGTTGAGCCAGCGCCTTCACGGCAGCATCCTGGCGACCGACGCCGCTGCCGCCGATCGTCAGCAGGAGATCGCAGGCGGAAGCGTCAAGAGCCTCCGCAATCGATGCCGCATCGCGCGTGCCGGCTTGGTGCGTCTCCACGTCCAGTCCCACTGCGCACGCGATGTCGGCGATCATATGCGTCGTCGCCGTCGCATCGGGGACATTGACGATGCGCAGCCGCGGCCGGCGCACGCTCAGTCCGTTACCCCCGGCGACGCGCGCGAGCAGCAGAGCGGTCGCGCTGACCGGATATCCCTCCGCGCCGGCGGGCGTGTGTTCGGCGATGTCGCTTCCCCCGCGCCTGACGCCCTGCCCCGGCACCCCCTCTGCCAGCACCTGCGCAAGCGGACCCGAGATGTCGACCGCATCGGCATCGAGCACACAATCGCATCCATAGGGCATGGGCTCGCCAGCCTCGACCCATGCCGGCGCTTTTGTCAGAGGCAGCGGCGAATAGGAGGACGCGCCGACGAGATCATTTGCGCGCAACGCCCAGCCGTCCGCGGCGGCGGCGTCATAGGGCGGATAGGACGCCAGCAATGGCGTCCCCGCCGCGATGCAGCCGGCGGCCTCCGCCAACGGCAACTCGATCGGCGCGATCGGATCAACGCCGCGCAGCAACGCAGCGAGCGCGGTGTCGAGCGATGTGAGCGAGGGCGGCAGGCGCTGGATCATGCGCCATGATGGACCATGCATCGTGCGGTTTGGCAATCGCTCGTGATGCGGACATCAGCCGCCCGACTTGGCCGCATTGGGAAAGAACAGCTGCTGCCCGTCGACCTTGTAGCCGGCGATCGCCATCTGCCCCTCCGGCGAGATCAGCCAGTCGACGAAGATCTGCCCAAGCTCCTTCTTGACGTTCGGATGCTTCTCCGGGTTCACCAGCATCACGCCGTATTGGTTGAGCAGCCGCTTGTCGCCTTCGACGACGATGTCGAGATCGCCGCGCTCCTTGAAAGAAATCCAGGAGCCGCGATCGGACAGTACGTACGCATTCGACGCACGCGCTGCGTCGAGGGCGGCGACCATGCCCTGCCCTGCCTCGCGGTACCAGGCGCCCTTGACGCTGGCGATATCGATGCCGGCGACGATCCAGAGCGCAAGCTCCGCGGCATGGGTGCCGGAGCGATCGCCGCGCGTTACGAACGGCGCGCCCTTGGCCTCGATCGCTTTCAGCGCGGTCGCGATGTCCTTGCCCTTCACCCCGGCAGGATCGCTCTTCGGCCCGATCAGCACATAGTCGTTGTACATCACGTCGAAGCGTTTTGCGCCAAAACCGTCGGCGACGAATTTCTCTTCCTGCGGCCGCGCATGCATCAACACGACATCGACCTCACCCCTTCGCGCTCCGTCGAGCACCTCGTCGGCGCGGCGTGCGATCACTATCACGTCGATGCCGGTTTTGGCGGTGAAGATCGGCAGCAGATAATCGAGCAGGCCTGAATCCTGCGTCGATGTCGTCGAGGCCAGGACGATCGCGCGGTCCTCCGCGAATGACGCCGCAATGCCTACGGCAAGGCCGCAGAGAACCGCAAATGCAACGGATAGGCGGCGAAGGGCCATGGGCTGGTTCCCGTGAGGTGCGAAATCGGGATGATCCTGATGGCGGATTGCGCCGCGCTCGTGACGCGATTCCGCGCCGAACTGCGCGGATCGTGACAACAATAGATAGATCAAGATACGAACCACTACCTCTGGCAGATGGTCGTCGCGATACGCAGCACGTTGCGACGCGCGCAAGGCCCACACCAAGCGAACGCGCGAGAATTCGATTCGGCAGTCGGGATATGTTGCAAAGCAGCGAGATCATCAGGCATGGTTCCCGCGAACGAAAATGAACTGCAGAATTCCACCTGCGTCGGACGTCAAAAAGGAAGCAAGAAATTGCATAGGAATGCAGGATGGAATTCCTGACGACCAGCGAAGCCGCCGACTATCTCCGGCTCGGCGAACGCAAGCTGTACGAACTCGTCACCAACGGCGCGATCCCCTGCACCAAGGTGACCGGAAAATGGCTGTTTCCGCGGCACGAGCTCGACCTCTGGGTGTTGTCGGGACTGGCGCGGCCCGCTGGCATGCTGACCGCCGAGCCGCCGCCTGTCGTTGGCGGCAGCCAGGACGACCTCTTGGATTGGAGTTTGCGCCAATCCGGCTCCGGCCTCGCCTCGCTGAGCGAGGGGACCGCGCGCGGGTTCGAGCGCTTGCAGCGCGACGAGGTGATGGCCGCGGCGGTGCATTTTCACAGTTTCGATGCTTCCGACAATCTCGCCAACGACGCCAATGTTGCGGCGCTGCGCGGCGCGCCGGACCTGCATGATGCGGTGCTGGTGGGCCTCGTGCGCCGCGAGCAGGGCCTCGTGCTGCCGCATGGCAATCCGAAGCGGCTGCGCAGCCTGTCCGACGTGCTCGCGCTCGGCGCCAGAATGGCGATGCGGCAACAGGGCGCAGGCGCGCAGATGCTGCTCGAGGTGCTCTTGAAGCGTGCCGGCGCCTCGCCCCGGGATTTGCGCCGGGTGGAGACGCCGAGCCTGACCGGTCCGGATCTCGCCGAGGTGATCCGCGCCGGCCAAGCCGATTGCGGGATGGCGACGCGCGCGGCGGCGCGCTCCGCCGGCCTCGATTTCGTGCCGCTGGTCTGGGAAAACTTCGATCTCGCGCTGCGGCAGCGCAGCTATTTCCGGCCGCCGATGCAGGCGTTGATCCGGTTTCTCTGCGAAAGACGGCTGCGGCATCGCGCCGAGGAGCTGACCGGCTACGATCCCTCGCCGGCGGGGCAGATCCGCTTCGCGGCCTGACGTTGACGCCCGCCCCCAAATAGTTGCAAAAGAAACCAATTCAGCCGGGCCATACCCGGGGCAACACCGGCCAACGAGCCGGATGAGGGAGGACAAGCGTGAATCCAGCCAGATTTGGACTGCCGGTCGCTGCCGTCTTGGCGGCGACGCTGATGTCGGGCGCGGCGTCGGCACAGGTTTCCGACGACGTCGTGAAGATCGGCGTGCTCACCGACATGAACGGCCCGGCCTCCGCGCCGACCGGCCAGGGTTCGGTGACTGCGGCGCAGATGGCGATCGACGATTTCGGCGGCACGGTCCTCGGCAAGCCGATCAGGATCGTGATCGGCGACCACCAGCTCAAGGCCGACATCGGCGGCGCCATCGCGCGGCGCTGGTACGACGTCGACCAGGTCGATTTGATCGTCGACGTGCCGGTCTCGGCGGTAGGGCTCGCGGTGCAGAACATCGCCAACGAGAAAAAGCGGCTGTTCATCACCCACTCCACCGGCACCGCCGATTTCCACGGCAAATTCTGCTCGCCCTACGCGATCCAGTGGGTGTTCGATACCCGCGCGCTCGCGGTCGGCACGGCGGATGCGGTGGTGAAGCGCGGCGGCGACAGCTGGTTCTTCATCACCGACGACTACGCTTTCGGCCATTCGCTGGAGCGCGACGCCTCCAGCGTCGTGACCGCCAATGGCGGCAAGGTGCTGGGCTCGGTGCGGCCGCCGCTGGCAACGCCCGACCTCTCCTCCTTCGTGCTCCAGGCACAGGCCTCCAAGGCCAAGATCATCGGCATTGCCGCCGGTCCTCCCAACAACATGAACGAGATCAAGACCGGCTCCGAGTTCGGCGTGTTCAAGGGCGGCCAGCAGATGGCGGCGCTGCTGGCGCTGATCACCGACATCCACGGCCTCGGCCTCCAGGCCGCGCAGGGCCTGTTGCTGACCACGTCGTTCTATTGGGACATGGACGACAAGACCCGCGAATGGTCGAAGCGCTATTTCGCCAAGATGAACAAGATGCCGTCGATGTGGCAGGCCGGCGTCTATTCGAGCGTGATGCACTATCTCAACGCCATCAAGGAGACCGGCAGTGACGATCCGCTCAAAGTGGCAGCGAAGATGCGGGAAAAGCCGATCGAGGATTTCTTCGCCCGCAACGGCAGGCTGCGCGAGGACAATCTGATGGTGCACGATCTCTGGCTGGTGCAGGTGAAGACGCCGGAAGAGAGCAAGTACCCATGGGACTATTACAAGATCCTCACGACCATTTCGGGCGACAAGGCCTTTGGGCCGCCGGACCCGGCGTGCGCGATGGTGAAGAAGTGAGACGGGCGAATGGCGAGTAGCGAGTGGCGAATGGGAGCGGGCCGCGCTACTCGCTACTCGCCATTCGCCATTCGCTATTTCACCACGCCGACCTCGCGAAAGTACTTCATCACGCCCGGATGAATCAGTTTCGGCTTCGGCGCGGCGGCGAGCGTGTTCGCGGCCGTGGTCTCGCAGGCCTGCGCGAGCTTGTTGCAGAACGTCGCCTCGACGCCATGCAGCGTCTTCGCCAGCCGATAGGCGACTTCGTCCGGCAGGTCCTCGCGCGTCAGCACAAAGCTCCAGGAGCCGAGCGAGGCGATCGGCTCGGACTGTTTTGGATAGCTGCCGGCCGGAACGGTCAGCGGCTTCAGGAAGGAATGTTTGGCGCGGATGCGCGCGATCTCCTCGGCGCTCGGCGCGATGAAGCGCGCGCCTGATGCGCTCGACGCCACGGCTGCGAAACCGGGCCAGCCGATGCCGGCGCCCCATAGCGCCACGGCGCGTCCGTCCTCGACCATCGCGGGGCCATCGCCGGCGCGATCGAGATAGATCGCCTTGAAGTCCTCGTCCTGCTTCAGGCCGAGCCCGTCCAGCACATAGCGCGCCAGGATCGGCAGGCCGGAGCCCTTGGCGCCGAACGCGACGGGCTGCCCGACGAGATCGCGGATGGTCTTGTAGGGACTGTCCGCGCGCACCACGAACATGCCGGGATTGGAATAGATCGCGGTGAGGATCTTCAGCCGCACCGGCGCGCGGCCGATGCCCGCAAAAGCCTCGTAGGCCGGCTCGCCCGCGACCAGCGCGAGATCGAGCTCGCCCTTCTCCAGCAGCGGAATGTTCTCGTTGCTGCCCTTGGTGTTGCGCGGGGCAATCGTCAACGACGGATCGGCCGCGTTCATCACCTCCGCAAAGGTATTGCCATAGAGCGGAAAGCCGCCGCCGGGCGTCGCGGTGCCAAGACTGATCGTAAGGCTGATCGTTGTGGTCGAAATGGCCTTGTCTCCGGTTTGAGCGGCCGCGGGGCTCACGAGCAGCGCCGCGGCGAGAAGTGTGATCGATGCGAATTTCATGATGATTCCCGGCCGCTCCGCGTCAACATCGACTTGAGACGATGTAGGCAGCGGGCGGTTTTTGTGAAAGCATGCGGCCCAACGACAATAATGCAATGGGAGACGTCATGTTGCGAATTCTGCGGAGCGCTGTTTTCGGGCTCGCGATCATTTCAGGCCTGTTCAGCGCCGCGCCTCCCGCCTCCGCCGCCGACTACCCCAACCGCCCCGTGCACTGGATCATCGGCTTCGCCGCCGGCGGCCCGGTCGACATCGTGTCGCGGATCATGGCGCAGTGGCTGTCGGACCGCCTCGGCCAGCAATTCATCGTCGAGAACCGCGCGGGCTCCGGCGGCAACATCGCCGCCGCCGCCGCGATCAACGCGCCGGCCGACGGCTATACGCTCTTGTTCGTCGCACCCAACAACGCGATCTCGACCTCGCTCTACAAGAAGCTGCCGTTCGACTTCCTGCGCGACACCACCCCTGTCGCGAGCATCATGCAGCTCACCAACATGCTGGTGGTCGCCAACGCGATGCCGGTGAAGACCGTCCAGGAGTTCATCGACTACTGCAAGGCCAATCCCGGACAAATCTCCTTTGCCTCGTCCGGCAACGGCACCTCGGTGCACATGTCCGCGGAGCTGTTCAAGGTGATGACCAAGTGCGACATGGTGCACGTGCCCTATCGCGGCTCGGCGATCGCCTTCCCCGACATCATCTCGAACAAGGTGCAGCTGATCTTCGACAACCTGCCGTCGGCGCTGGAGCAGGCCAAGGGCGGCAACGTCCGTGCGCTCGGGGTGACCTCGCCGCAGCGCTGGCCGATCGTGCCCGATGTGCCCGCGATCGCCGAGACCGTGCCGGGATTCGAGTCGGTCGGCTTCTACGGCATCTCCGCCCCGAAGGGCACGCCGCCCGAGGTGGTCGAGATCCTCAACAAGGCCGTCGGCGAAGCGCTGAAGGACCCGAAGCTGGTCGCACGGCTCGCCGAGACCGGCGGCATCCCGAAGCCGATGACGCCGGCCGAGTTCGGCAAGCTGGTCACGGATGAGACGGAGAAGTGGCGCAAGGTGGTGGAGTTCGCGGGGGTTTCGGTGGACTAGGGTTGGCCCGCCGCGGCGCCTGTAGCTCGCCGGCAAGACATAGGGTGACCGGCGGCCCCCTCGAATCAAAAAACGCGAAAACAACCCCATGCACAGTAGAAAAGGCGGGCGATCACAGCGAGTTACCCCGAGCGAAAATGAGCACCGCAGGGGCATTTGACTCGTCGGGCAAAACAGGCGCATAAGCGCATCATCGCCCGTTTCGGTAATTCGGAAATTACCGTCGGTGCGGTGCCGGCGTTTCGATCGGCTAGCGCCGGCATTGCACCCTCGCCTCAGGCCCTGTAAACGGACCGCGCACCGTTGCCGGCCGCGCCTCCCGCGGCCGCCTCGCGGCGGGGCCTGTAGCTCAATGGTTAGAGCCGGCCGCTCATAACGGTCTGGTTGCAGGTTCGAGTCCTGCCGGGCCCACCAATAAAATCGGGCATTTCTTGCACGGTTGGAAGTGGACCTTTTACCAACCGCCTCAGATACGATGCTAATTTGCTCGTGTCACTTTCGTCCGTGGATCAATCTATAGCCATTAAAGGCGCCCGGCTTGCAGTGAAGTACCCTTTCGACGGAAGGTCCTGGGCGTCAGTGCTTTTATCTTGCCCTCCCATTCGCATGTTGATCGTTCTAGGATCACATCCGCTCCAATTGGCAGCGAAATCGTTACTTCTGCACTCTCACTGCATGGATAGTGCACGCCAAAAACCGACTGCACACGTACGACGAACTTCACTCCTTGCATTCCGGAAACTGGCCGGAATCACTCATTTCTCCATCCACCTCGCAATGAAAACGCCAAGAACGATGCACGTTCAAGCGAAATAAAAATCAGCTTTGGCAGTGAGGGCGGCATTGATCAAAGCCAGCGCGAGGTAATCATAGGTGCCGCGACGTCGGGCGTAGTTCAGGAAATACCTCAATAGAACGTGAGCAACATGATGAAACTGGATCGCACTGCTAGATCGGTCCGTGAGCGCATTGGATCACGAGCGCGTCCGGCACAGGACACCGCGCAATGCGACGCCGGGCGATCGAAATTTCCAACTTTTTGAGCCAACGCGGGCACATCTCAGCCTGCCCCCGCGAAATTGGGCGCGGGCCGTTGCCCTCCGAAGGCAAAGGTCACACGTTCGAATCGTGTCGGGTGCGCCAGATTTTTCTTTATTTTACAACGCGATATGCGCGCGCGGACTGAAACTCCAACTCTGCCTCGTTCGAGTAAGTAAGCGACTTCGTTGGAAAATCGTCGCCGAATGCAGAGAGCTTTGTTCGGAAGCCACACACACAATAATCGTGGTGCACAAGTATCCCACTCGATACCCCACTTGCACGTTTGGTCACGGCTGATCTCGGAACCGAAATGATCGAGCATGATCTAGTGCCTTTGCACAAATCGGAGCGGTTGAGTTCCCCAAGTGCGGCCGATGCCACCATCTCGGCATAGAGGGGTACGGCTCCTCAGCAGGGGGTGCGAGGCATGACAATGATGGTCGGCCCCAGCATCAAGAGGAAGTTTGGACAGGCAGCGGAAGCTTGCGAGATCTAACTTCCACACCTCAACGACCGCTTTGCGTTGCGTAGTCGGGGAAGCGGGGATCTACCAGAAGGTCATCCCGGTCGACCTCGAGAAAGCGGTGAAAGCGGTCGACTCGGTGATAGCCGGCAGCTACCTGGGCTTCTAACATTGCCTCCGATAAGCGGGACTTGTCGGCGGCGCTGAGGCCGCGCCGGACGGTGAAGGTTACAAACGGCATCTCCAGTCTCCACGGTTCAGGATATACCAATTGCGTTGATGCGCTGAGTGCGCGCACGCCTTAGCCGCCATCAGCAATTTGAGCTACTGGTATGCCAAATAGAAAGTGGCCGGCCGATGTGGCTAAGTCCGTGATCGGGTGGGGCCCAAAATGCTATCGCTCCGATCCTCGACACAGTCACATTGAGCTGAGTGCGCAAACTACTTCACCAATGCCGGATTTGACCAAGCTTAATCTCATCCCGCTCTAATAAGAGGCGCGCAGCGCGGCCGATCCACCCTGCGCGCCCCTTCAGCGCAGACTCACGAGAGGAGGGTGGCCCCGAAGCCAATCTCGACCTTCATCAGCTTGGAGACAGGGCAACCGGCCTTTGCTTTTGCGGCGATTGACTGAAACGTGGCCTGGTCGATGCCGGGTACCTTCGCGGTGACGGTGAGATCAACCGAGGTGATGGAAAAGCCATCGCCGTCCTTTTCGATGACGACTTCTGATTTGCTGTCGACTTGCTCCGGCACGAAGTTCGCCATGCCGAGCAGCCGGACGAACGACATAGTGAAACAGGCGGCGTGAGCCGCCCCAAGCAGCTCCTCCGGATTGGTGCCCGGCTTTTCACCGTAGCGGCTGAAGAACGTGTAGGGATAGCTTTCCAGCACGCGGCTCTCGGTCGAGACCGAGTCCTTGCCTTCACGCAGGCCGCCGTTCCAGGGGGCAGATCCAAAACGTTTCATCGCTGCTTGCTCCTTTCGTGCCGTGCATGTGTCGGGTTCGTCAGGCTTGCTGTCCCGCGGCGTCGAGGATCAGCCGTGTGATTTCGTCGGGATGGGAGATCAGAGAGAGATGACTGGCCTTCACCTCGATGGTCTTGGCGCCCATCCGCTTGGCCATGAAGCGCTCAAGGTCCGGATTGATCGTGCGGTCTTCCGTCGAAACCGCGTAGTAGCTCGGCTTCGATCGCCAGGCCGCATGCGTGGTCTTGCCCGTGAGCAGAGCCTTGTGGAACGGCTCCTGCACCGCGTAGAGCACTTTTGCTTTTGCTTCCGGCAGGTCGCCCGCGAAATCGCGCAAAAATGCTTCTTCGCTGAGACGTCCTTCGTCGCCGTCGAAGACGATGCCGGCTGTCGCCGGCGGCGTCGGATAGGTTTTGGCCAAGGCCGTGTAATCCTCGCCCGCATCCGGCGCGCGCGCCGCCACATAGACGAGCGCGGAGACATTCGGATGCACACCGGCTTCCGTGACGATCATCCCGGAGAAGGAGTGACCCACCAGCACCGTCGGGCCATCCTGCCGCGCCAGCACCCGCTGGGCTGATGCCACCGCCTCAGGCAGCGTCGTCAGCGGATTTTGCACGGCCGTGGCGTTGAGCCCCGCCGCCTGCAATCGCGCTATCACTTCGGACCAGCACGAGCCGTCGGCGAACAGCCCGTGCACAAGCACGACGTTGCTCGCCTTCGCCGGAGTTGAATTTGCGGCCATGCCACGTGTGGAGATCAGCGAAGCTGCGGCACCGGTCACGAGGGCGGCGGAAAAAGCGCGTCTGTTCATCATCATGATATCTCTTCCTTCAAGGATGGATGGGAATGTCTGGTTGCATGGCGTGGGCAGCGCAGCGCGGCGCCGGACGCCTGAGATTTCGATGTCGTGTCGCCGTTCACCGCCTTTCTGTCGCCCTGGTGCGAGCGCCCCGCATGGGCTCAAGCTTCGAGCAGTGCATCGACATCGGGTGAACGCACGATGGTCCCGCCACGCACGAACGCCTCATGGTTGTCCTCGATGCTGTCATGGTCGTAGAGATAGTTGACCATGATGCCGAAGGATTCCTGGATCGCACGGCGTGCGGCGTTGCCGAGCCAATTGATCCGTTCGAGCCGCGCGCCGTTGCCGAGGTGAAAGCGCGCTACCGGGTCGACGCGGCTTCCGGGTGACGGCTGCCGCGTCAAATACAGCGCGCACAGCCGCATCAGGGCGGGGCGCAACTTCTCGCTCTGCGCTAAGTCATGCCACCAGCCGTCGCGCTCGAGTTCGGGCAACAACGCGGTGTCGGGATCACTTCGTTCCGCAAGCCGCTGCATGAGCCAGCGCCGGAAGCCCGGCACCGGCGACAGGGTGGAGAAGCGCTCTAGTTGCGGAAACTCCGCCTGCAGCTCCTCGACCACCTGCTTGATCAGAAAATTGCCGAACGATATGCCGCGCAGGCCGTCCTGGCAGTTGGAGATCGAATAAAAAATCGCGGTGTCGGCGCGCGCAGCTTGCGCCCGTGCGGCCTCTTCATCCGTCTCTCGTGCGAGCAGCGGAGGCATGGCTGTGGCCAACCCCTGCACCAGCGCGACTTCGACGAAGATCAGCGGCTCGCCGGGAAGCGCGGGATGGAAGAATGCGAAGCAGCGGCGGTCGAGCGCGAGGCGCCGCCGCAGATCGTCCCAGCCCTTGATCTCATGCACCGCCTCATAGGCGATCAGCTTCTCCAGCACCGCCGCCGGGGACTGCCAGTCGATCCGCCGCAGTTCGAGAAAACCGCGGTTGAACCAGGAGGCGAACCTGTCGAATGGCCCGTGCCTTCTTTCTCGCCGCTGTCGCGTTGCCAAGGCCGCTGCGCCGATGAATTTCATCCGAGAGCGTCCCACTCCGGCGCGAACGGCGGCCGGACGAAGCGCTGGTCTTTCGGCAGAGCGGTGATAGCGGCGCGATCCTCGTCATCGAGCCGGGTGCCGAGCGCATCAAGATTGGCCTTCTGGCTTTCGGGACGGGCGGCTTTCGGAATCACGATGACGCCCTCCTGATCGAGGAGCCAGGCGACCGCCATCTGAGCGGCACTACAACCGTGCTTGTGGCCGAGGAAGGCGAGCGTGGGATCACTTGCCGCCCGCCCTTGCGCGAGGGGCGCATAGGCTGTCAGCGGAATCCCCTTGCCGCGCAGATAGGCGAGCATCGGCGCCTGCGACAGGAACGGGTGGTATTCGACCTGGAGGCTGGCAATCGGCGCGCCGATCTCCTCCACCGCGCGACGGAGCATCGGCAGGTTGAAGTTGCACACGCCGATCGCGCGCGTCAGGCCGCGCTCCCGCAGCGACATCAACGCTTCCAGCGTCGCTGCCATGTCCATGTCTCGTGACGGCCAATGGATCATATAGAGATCGACATGGTCGAGCCCCAGCTTCCGCAGACTGGTGTCGAAGGCGCGGTAGAGCGCATCCGGCGCAAGCTGATCATGCCAGACCTTCGTGGTGATGAAGAGCTCGTTCCGGTTCACGCCGGACGCCGCGATGGCCGCGCCGACGGCGGTTTCGTTGTCGTACATCGCGGCGGTGTCGATATGTCGGTAGCCGAGCGCGATCGCACTCTCGACGACCGGCTGGGCGTCGGCTCCCGGCATCCGGAAGGTGCCGAGGCCGAGGCGAGGCATCGCAACACCCCGTGTCGTGATCGTCTCCATGATGTTTTCCTTTCTCGGATTTCCTGCCGGCGGGTCGGTGCGGTCACCCTTTGCGCTGCCGGCAGGCGCAAGCCATCACAAGGGCGGCGGCGTCAGACGGATGCTTTGGCCTGGCTCGCCCTGACGAGTTCGGCGATGACGCTTTCGAGTGCCGTAGTGCCCTTCATGGCCGACCGGCCGTGCTCGCTGAAATCGATCCATCCCTCGTTGAAGCCATCGAGCATCCGGATCCGAGGCAATGGATTTCGCGTTCCCTGAGAGCGGAAAATCTGCTCCCAGCTCTCGCGCGGCACCGTCTCGACCCGGACGGTGCGCTTCAGCACCGTGGCGAAGGCGCGGGCGAGATCGTTTGGCGATATGCGTGCGGGCCCCTCCAACTCGACGACCCGCGTCCCGCTCCCGTTCTCCCGGAGAAGCGCGGCGGCCAGGTCCCCGACGTCCTGCGTCGCGACCATCGGGAACGGCTTGTCGGCCGGCTGCAGGAAGCTGCGCAGCACGCCTTCGTCGCGCGCCGAAGGAACGTCCCAAAGCGCATTCTCCATGAACCAGCCGGGCCTCAGGAAGGTGACCGACAGGCCGATCTGCTCCAGCGACTGTTCCATCAACGTGCGCTGGGTCAGCAGGTTCTCGTGCGGCGCATCCGCGCCGATGGTCGACAAGCAGACCACCTTGCCGGGACGGGACTCGGCCAAAGCCGCCGTCACGGCCGCGATGACGCGCTTGGCCTCGGGAAAGCCGGGCTCCGGATCGAACTCGGAGGGCGGCAGGATGAAGATGCCCGCGGCGCCCCTGAAGGCAGAAGTCAGGCTTGCCGCATCGTCCATCTCGGCCAGGGCGATGTCGCCGCCCCGAGTTCTCCACTCCGCCGCCTTGGCCTCGTCGCGCAGAACGGCGCGGACGGGCTGTCTTTCGGCGAGAAGGGTGCGCGCAAGCGCGCCGCCGACGTTGCCAGTGATTCCGGTGATTGCGTACATGATGGTTCTCCAGAAGGTTGATGTCGATCGCGCAGGCTCAGGCGAGCCCGGCATAGAGGCCGCGCTCGAACTCGCCGTAGAGGGCGACGACGCGGTCGTCGTAGAAGGGCAGGACCTGAGTGAAGAGCGCGCCGGTGACGTGCTTCACCGGGTCGAGCCAGAAGTAGCAGTTGAGCAGACCTGCCCAGGAGATGCTGCCGGCGGAGCGCCCGTTCGGTCCCGGCTGCATGTTGATGTCGAAAGACAGGCCCCATTTATGCGGCTGTCCCGGGAACTGGTCGAAGCTGCGGGAATATGGCGGCTGTGCCGAGCGCATCTCCTGGACGTTCAGTTCGCCGATCTGGTTCTGCATCATCATGGCGACCGTCTCCGGACGCAGGATTCGGACGCCATGCAGCGTGCCGCCGTTCAGCAGCGCCTGCAGGAACGCCATGTAGTCCCGCGGCGTGCTGAAGGCGCCGCCGCCACCCATGAAGAACTCCGGCCGTTGCGGCATCTCGAAGGGCGCCGACTCCAGCCCGCCGTCGGCGAGGCGGTTGTGGAAGGTGGCGACGCGCCGCTTCTGCTCGGTCCCGATCAGAAACCCTGAATCCTTCATGCCGAGCGGCGCGAAGATGTTCTCGCGGAAGTAGATCTCAAGCGACTGATCCGACACCGCCTCAACCAGCTTGCCGACCCAGTCCATGCTGATGCCGTATTCCCACCGCTCGCCAGGCTCGAACTCAAGCGGAGCCGTGAAGGCGGCGTTCTTGCAGGTCGCGATGTCGGGCATGCCCGTCACCTTCTCGTAGCGGGTCAGAGCCTCGCTCCAGATCGAGTAGGTGTAGCCGGACGTATGTGTCAGCAGATGGCGCACCTTGATCGCGCGCCTGGCCGGCCGCATTCGCGGCGTTCCATCCTCGGCAAAGCCCTCAAGGACCTGCGGCGAGGCCAACTCGGGCAGGTATTTTGCCGCGTCGTCGTCCAGATGCAGGCGGTCCTGCTCAATCAACTGCATGCAGGCCGTCGCGGTGAAGGCCTTGGTCATCGACAGCAGCCAGAACACGGTGTCGCGCGTCATCGCTGCGCCCGTTACGACGTTCGCCTTGCCGAAGGCGCCCTCGTAAACCACGCCTTTCGGCGTGGCCGCAACGGCGATAACGCCGGCCACGTCGTTTCTCGAAACGCCTCCCCGCAAGGCGGCGTCGATCGCCTTGAATCGCGCTGACGAGCCGGCTGGTGTTGTCTCGGCCAAAGCGGGGCTGACCGCGTCGAGAGCCAGGACGGCCCCCAGCATTCCCCCGCTCTGAAGCACCGTTCTGCGTGTGAGGTGGTTCATGGCTAACTCCTTTCTGAATCGAAGGAGGTCCGATCTTGTCGGCCGTTCGCCTCCGACGTCGCTGTGACCTCGGCCTTGTAGGCCGTGCCAAGACGTGATTCACGCGCATTAAAATCAATGCTATAGTGACTTGGATTCACTGCTCTTTGCCCGGGACAGGCTCCGGCGGAGAACCGCAGAGGCGAAGGGAGATCGCATGGCTTTCGACACGCGGCTTCTGACCGGCGTCGGTGTCCTGGCAGCGGTTACGGAGGCTGGGAATTTTGCCCGCGCCGCGGAATTGCTCGGCCTGACGCCGTCGGCAGTGAGCCGCGCCGTCGCGCGTCTGGAGGCGCGGGTCGGCGTGCGGCTCTTCGATCGCAATCCACGCGAAGTCAGCCTCACCGAGGAAGGACGCCGCTTCCACACGCAGGTCATGCCGCTTCTCGCGGGCCTGGATGAGGCGGCGGCCGAGGCCGCAGGCGCGGCGGCGGTCGTGCGCGGCCGGCTGCGCGTATCGGTGGACCCGTGGTTCGCTCGTATGGTGCTTGCGTCGAAGCTCCAGCAGTTTCTGGTCCGCTACCCTCTGCTGTCGGTCGATTTATCCACCAGCAACTACCGCGAGGAGATGATGACCGGGGTCGACGTGGCGGTGCGCTTCGGCCCACCCGATCAGTCATCCCTCATCGTGCGCAAGCTGCTGGAGACCCGTATCCTGACGGTCGCCGCGCCGGCCTATCTCGAAAAACACGGCGAGCCGCGATCGCCCCATGACCTCGTCCATCATGAAGCACTCCTCTTCCGAGATCCGCAGACCGGCCTGCCCTTTCCCTGGGAGTTCCAGCGCGGCGGGGAGGTGAGCGAAGTCAAGGTTTCCAGTCGCCTGGTAATGGACGACCCTTCAGTGGCGGTGGCCGCTTGTGTGGCCGGTCAAGGCATTTTTCAAAGCCTCGCGATCGGCTTGGCGCCTTTCCTGTCGCGAGGCGAACTTGTCCAGATCCTGCCGGAATGGTCGGAAGAACTCTATCCGCTCTATGCCTATCATCCCTCGCGCCACCTCCCGCCGGCGAAGGTCCGAGCGCTTCTGGATTTCATCCAGGAGATTGCTGTCTGCGCGTAATTGGTACTCGGCTCTTGCGATATCCGCACCATTTCGTAGAACTTTTTGGGCGCACAAGCCAACATTTACCATCGAGGTAACTACGGTTCAGAGCGATGACAGCAACTTCGCCCTAACGCAGGTCCCTCGTCATCTCGCCTGCACGCGATATAACGAAATGAGTCTCGATGCCGAGTTCGCGAAGCATCTGGAGCGCACGTATACCGTGGATGATGCCGGTCGCGCCGGAGATACCCACGCTGCCGCCGGCGTTTCCCTTCATTCACAAGCTTGTCCACGGCAATACTCTTCTCAACAGATCAGAAGTAGCCGGCGAGCATTGCGACATCGAGAGCGCTCATGCCTCCACCCGCCTAGCCCTTGCTCTCAGGCCGGCTGTATCGGCAGCCTTCTGATGCGGCGCCCCGTCGCCGCGAAAATGGCATTCGTGACCGCGGGGGCCACAGCGGCTGTAGCCGCTTCGCCCAAGCCGCCAGGATCAGCCGTGCTCGCCACTATATGGGTCTCGATTGGTGGCGTTTCATCAATGCGCAGCGGCGGATAAGAGTCAAAGTTGCCTTGTTCGACTCTGCCGTCCTTAATCGTTATCGCGCCGCGTAGCGCAGCCGTGAGTCCGAAGATCGTTCCGCTCTGTATTTGCGCGTCGATCATCTTAGGATTGACCGGCAATCCACAATCCACCGCGCAGATGATACGTTCCACCCTCACATTTCCTTTCTCGTCGACGGCCACCTCCGCTACTTGCGAAAGATAGCTTCCAAAGGCGAACTGAAGCGAGACGCCCCTGCCCTTTCCGGGAGGCATCGGCTGACCCCAGCCGGCCTTCTGCACGGCAAGATTCAGGACCGCCAAAGCTCGGGGATTGTGAGCTAGAAGATTCCTACGAAATTCCACGGAATCCTGCCCGGCCGCGGAGGCCAGCTCATCCATGAAGCTCTCGACGATGAAGACGTTGTGTACCGGTCCTACACCACGCCAAAACCCGGTCGTAATGCCGGGCGGATCGGCCCGAACGTACTCGACGAGAATGTTGGGAATTGCGTAGGGCGGCTCGGCAGCCCCTTCGATCGCATCGAAATCCAAACCGTTTTTGAACAGGGGCGGAGAAAACCGGGCCACGACCGAAGAGCCGCATACCCGATGGTGCCACGCGATAGGTCTTCCCGCCTCGTCGAGACCCGCCGATATCCGATCGTAGTAGTAGGGTCGGTATACATCGTGCTGGATGTCCTCCTCGCGGCTCCAGATCACCTTGACGGGACCGTCGATCTGCTTGGCAATTTTGACCGCGAGAAGGGTACCATCTGGCTCAAGCCGACGGCCGAAGCCTCCACCCAAATACTGATTGTGAATCACAATGGCTTCCTTCGGCATTCCAGTGAGCGTCGCGACCGCCGCCTGCGTGACGGTGGGCTGCTGCGTGCCGACCCAGATTTCGCAGATGTCCTTCCGATAGTGCACCGTGCAATTCATCGGCTCCATGGCTGCGTGAGCCAGAAACGGCAACTCATAGACCGCGTCCAAACGCCGAGCCGCGCCGGAGAACGCCTGCTCGAAGTGGCCCTCGTTTCTCGCCACGACCCCCGGGCTTTCGGATGCCTTCTTGAGCTGCTCGACGAGCTTCTTACTATCTATCGAGGCATTAGGACCGTCGTCCCACTGTATCGCGGCGGCTTCCAAACCCTTCTTAGCAGCGCCCATATGGTCAGCAACGACGGCTACCGCCTCATCGACCGCGACCACCTGATGCACACCCTTGATCGCGAGTGCCGCGCTCTGGTTCACGGCCGTAGGTCTTCCTCCAAGCACCGGAGATATTGCTATCGCCGCGACCTTCAGGCCCGGCAGCATCACGTCGATTCCGAACTGCGTTCGTCCACTGATCTTGTCGGGAGCCTCAAGTCTCTTCGGGGATGTTCCAATGAGAGTGAACTGTCCTTGCTCCTTCAGCTTGATGCGATCGAGAGCGGGAGGTCCCGATTCGGCCGCGGATCGCAGCAAGTCCCGATAGGGCAGCGACCTAGCGCCCGACGGATGCAAAACCACTCCATCCTTGACGGTGCAGGCCGCCGGGTCGACTTTCCAACGCCCGGCCGCCGCCGCGATCAACATGAGGCGCGCCGCGGCGCCAGCTCGCCGAAGGGGTAGCCAGAAACCCCGGATCGAGGCTGACAATCCTGTCGCCTGTAAATGTAGGAACGGATTGGCGTAGAGGGCGTCATTCGGAGGCGCGTGTTCGACCTCGATCTGGTCGAGCTTGACTTCGAGCTCCTCCGCCAAGAGCATAGAGAGCGAGGTATAGACCCCCTGCCCCATCTCGACACACGGTATGGTCAGGCGTACGCGGCCGTCGGGCTCAATTCTCACGAACGCATTCAAGACCGCGCCGTTATCGCTTCCATCAGCCATGGACCAGGACGGCAGGACAACCGCCAGGGCGAGCCCCCCTGCCGCGGTCGCACTGACCTTCAGGAGCGCTCTGCGAGAGACTCTTGCTTCGTCTGCGCCCGATACTGTCCGCGTGAGCGTGTCGGTGGTTTGCCGCATTGTTAACGCCCTCCCTCGCTCGCGTATTTTATGGCAGCTCGAATGCGATTGTAGGTGCCGCATCGGCATATATTGCCGGACATCGCGTCGTTTATCTCCGAGTCCGTCGGGCGTGGATTGCTCGCCAGCAGCGCAGCTGCCGCCATGATCTGCCCCGACTGACAATATCCGCACTGAACGACGTCTTGATCGAGCCAAGCCCGCTGCACCTTCCGGCCAGCAGGAGTCTCGCCGATGGCTTCGATAGTAGTCACTGCGGCCTCCCCGACACTGTCGACCGTGGTGATGCAAGATCGTGTCGCCGCGCCGTCTATGTGAACCGTACAAGCGCCGCAAAGCGCCATACCGCATCCAAACTTCGTTCCTGTCATCTTGAGAACGTCCCGCAGCACCCATAGCAGGGGCGTCTCGCCGTTCACGTCCACCTTATGCGACTTCCCATTTATCTTGAGAACGTATGTCATCCGGCACCATAGCGTGTTGAGGAACGAGATCTATATTGCAGCCCGAAGGGACCGTCGCTCGCGGGATTGCTTTGATGCCCGCGTTATTGCCCCCAGTTTCGTCTTCCTGCTATGGATCTATCGGCGATAGGAGCTCGGCGTCACCCCCACCACCCGCCGAAAGGCCGTCGCAAAATGCGATGGATTCTCATATCCACATCTGGCGGCAACGGTCGGAATCGTTTCGTTCCGGCCCTTCAAGAGGCTCTTCGCCTTTTCCATGCGAAGGAAGGTCAGACGCTGCAGGGGAGTCTGCCCATACAGCTTCTTGTACAATCTCAGCAGGTGGAACCGACTGACTCCTGCCTCGCGCGCCAGATCCTCCAGACTCACTGCGGACGCGAGATTCTCGCGCATGAAGTCTTCGACGTCGCGCAGCCGGCTGTCGCTCGTATTGCGGTAGTGTAGCTCCCCGTAGCCGCCGTGTCTGACCAAGAGATGGGCGGCCAACATCTCTCCCGCAGTCTGAGCATAAAGGTCTGGCGCGGATTCTTGAAACGCAGCGCTCAGGCTCAGCATCAGCCGGCTAACCAAGGGATCGCTGCTTCCGATGCCGCTCGGCAAGATCGGGGCCGCGGGACCTTTACGCCTGAGTTCTCGTGCGACGCGTTCGATGGTCGCGGCCGGAAGATGGAGTTGCAGGTTGCTGTGTGTCGTATTACCCCGCCATCGCAGTGTAGCGGCTTGTCCCGGAGCCGTCATACCAATGTGACCCGGCTCGGAATGAGCATGCTGCCAACCGTTGCGATACCGGACCTCCACGTCGCAGGAGCCACCGGTGACGAGAACGATCAAATGATCGCGAGTAGCGGGAGTTACGAATTCTTCGGCCTCTGCCGGATCCTCGTAGGCCCGGATCAGCAGCGAGCGCCAACCGGCTCGCCAGCTGCAGGCCGTCATTGTGGCGCGCAAGTGCTTGTGCGCATCGAGGCTAGAAATTATCGTCTCCAAGTCAGGTCTCCGTGCATGTGGTTGTGCCTGTAGAAGCGGCCAAGCGGGTTGAGCGTGCGATCTACGTCGTCGATAAAATCATCCGCAATCTCGACTGGGTCGCGGTCATCAATTCGATCTTTGGTCATGGATATTGCCCTCAATATGGACAGCAGCCTGGTGTCTCTAGATCTAGCAACATGTACGACAGCCCATTTCAGGTCACGAAGTTCGACGGCATCCACGTTAGTCACGTTGCCGTCCTTTTATTGCGGCGAGCGCGACCGTCACTGCTGCCAATGGGCCGGTCCACGAAGGATCTTCGTGCGAGCCGGCCCGGCCGCAGGGATGACTAGACGAGGACACTGGGCTTCAGCAGGTCGGAGAGGCCGACCCGATGAAGCATCTCCGCGCGCAGGCGGTCGCGCACGGTGAAGCCGACATTGGCGCCGTCTTCGGTCGGATCGTAGTGGATCCGGAACGGGCGCTTGCCGAAGGGCATGTCGACGACCTTGACGATCTCGTCGGCCACGCCGCTGGGCTCGGCGTCGTCGGGGACGATCGCGGCGAACGCCTTCAACACCTCTTCGCCGAAGCGCTTGTAGGGGCCAGCTTCATATTCCGCGACCCGCGCCTCGTCAGCCGGACGCCCGGAATGCGCGAAGTGGTTCGTGCCCTTGGTGAACGCGCCCGGCACGACGATCGTCGTCTCGATGCCCCAGCGCGACAGCTCGCGCGCATAGAGGACGGCCAGCGAGTCCATCGCCGATTTGGCCGCGAAATAGGGCGCGAGATAGGGCGGCGTTCCGCCAGCGGAGCTGCTGCTCGAGATCCAGAGAAGCAGACCCTGTTTCGCCGCGCGCATGTGCGGCAGGACGGCCCGGTTGACGCGTTGCGTGCCGAGCACGTTGACGTCGCACTGCACCGCGAATTGCTCGGGCAGGAACACCTCCGCAGGGCCAAACATCATGTGACCCGCATTGTGGGCCAGCACGTCGATCTTGCCGCTCTCGGCCATGATCTTCTTGACCGCCACATCGATCGACGGTTCGGACTGAACGTCGAGCTCGATCGCGCGCAGGTCGACGCCATCGCGCTTCGAGGCCTTGGCCATCTCGGCCGCGTTCTTGGCGTTGCGGCCAGCGACGTCGCGCATGGAGGCATAAACGGTGTGTCCGGCTTTGGCGAGCGCTTCGACGGTCAGGCGGCCGAAGCCGCTGGAAGCGCCAATGATGAGAATGACCTTCTTACTCACGACGAAATCTCCTCAATGACAAGGTGTTGTTACCGTTGGTGGCCGCGTACAGTCGGATGACGCCCCCGTTGATGTGCGGTCCGGCCGTAGATCTACGCCCTCAGCACACGCCGCCGTTGGCACGGATCGTCTGGCCATTAATCCAGCCGCCCTCCGGGCCGACGAGGAAGGCGACCACGCGAGCAATGTCTTCAGTCTGCCCAAGACGTTCGAGCGGATTCATTTTCGCCATGTGCTCGATCAGTTGCTCGCTTTTGCCATGAAGGAACAGCTCGGTCGCGACCGGGCCAGGAGCAATGGCGTTGACACTGATCCGTCTGCCGCGCATCTCTTGTGCCAGAACCTGCGTCAGGCCTTCAACGGCGGCCTTGCTGGCGATGTAGACGCCGTAGGTCGGCAGACGGACCCCGATAACGCTGGAGGAGAAGTTGACGATGCGTCCTCCATCGCGCACGCGCTTCGCCGCCTCACGGCACAGATTGAACGTGCCCTTGAGATTGACCGCGATGATCTGGTCGAAGGTCTGATCGTCGACCTCCGCAATTTTGGCGAGTTTCATGATACCGGCGCAGTTGATGACGACGTCGACGCCGCCGAACGCGGTTTCAGCCGAGTAGAACATGCGTGCCACGGCGGCGACATCCGAGATGTCGGCCTGGGCCGCCACGGCGTGGCCGCCGGCCGCTTCGATCCTAGCTACGATTGCCGCAGCCGAGGCGACGTTGCCGGCATAGTTCACCACCACGGTGAAGCCATCTTTGGCCAGGCGCTCGGCGACCGCAGCACCAATGCCGCCGGACGCGCCGGTGACGATGGCTATTCTGTTAGTTTCGGTGGTCATGATCCGTCTCCTTGGAGTTGGGCACCGGTCATCGGCGCTCGATGAAAGCAAGATGCTCCTTCCCATTCGGCGGATAATCATGCATATTTCGACATCATAATTCGAGCTGCCGAATAATGGATCGTTTCGACGCCATGCGCGTCTTCACCCGCATTGTGGAACGGCGCAGTTTCACCCAAGCCGCTGACGATCTTGGTTTGCCACGCTCCTCGGTGACTGATGCCGTGAAGGGACTGGAGGCGCGGTTGGGGGTACGGCTATTGCGGCGCACGACGCGGCAGGTCAGTCCGACCCTGGATGGCGAGGCCTACTATCGGCGCTGTGTGAACCTGATCGCGGACATAGAGGACGCGGAGGGCGCCTTCGTCGGAACCAAACCTTCGGGCCTGGTTCGTGTCGACGTTCACGGCACCCAGGCGCGGTATTTCCTGTTACCGGGCCTGCCTCGATTCCGGCAGCAATATCCCGATATCCGGCTGCACTTCAGCGAAGCGCACCAACCGCTGGACATGATCCGGGAGGGACTCGACTGCATCCTTCGGGCCGGCGAGCTGAGCGACAGTCCGCTGATCAAGCGGCGCCTGGCGCTGCTCGACAGGGGGACCTTCGCCAGCCCGGATTATCTCAGCCGTTTCGGCATGCCGCGAACGCCTGACGACCTCGCAGGTCATGAGATGGTCGGATTGCTTTCGCCGGACTCCGGCGAAGTCGTTTCGCTCGTCTTCGGCGGCGGCGGCAAGACGCGTCAAGTCGCGTTGCCAGCGATGGTGACGGTGACCGGTCCAGAGACCAACGTTGCGTGCGCGTGCATGGGCCTCGGACTGATTCAGGTGCCGCGATATCGCGTCAGCTCCGAGCTTGCCAGCGGCGCGCTGGTCGAAGTGCTCGCCGGCTTTCCACCGTCGCCGCTGCCTATCCACGTCCTCTACTCCCATACGCGGCAACTGTCGCCGCGCCTGCGAGTGTTCATAGACTGGATGGCCGAGCAGTTCCGCGACCGGCACTCGCCGACTGAATGACATGCGCATGAGGCCCGTGCCCCTTTTGCCGCCCGCCGCGACTACCCGGCGAAGAACACATGCGTTGGTTTTTAATTTTGCCTCGGTTGGGCGCGAGGCTCTACTGGATGGCCGCTTTGCGCCAAACGCGGACATGAACGCACTCAGTCAATCACCCCGTCGGTTCGAATGCCCTGAACCAACCTCCCGCTATCGGGAAGACCGGTGCGCGGACTTGCTTCACGCCTTGCAGCGCACCTGGTCAGCGGTGATCGCGCAAGTTGGGTCCGGCGCAAGGGCCCTTCTCGCAGCTGCCTCTAGGTTTGATGGGCTTCGGAACCAGAACATCTTTGCCCTGGCCCCATTGACCGTGGCGCCGCGTTGGGGCGCACCATTCGCGCCTCGATGGTCGCGCACGGCATTGCCGGCATCGGCGCTTTGTATTGCGGCGAGCAATGTCATCGCGGCCACGGCCATCACCGCGGTGACGCAGCTGAAGTTTGTGAAGCTTCAACGGATGATCATGGCTTTCTCCCTCGGATAGCTTCGCAACTTCAATTCGCGGTCAATGCTTTTTCGAGTCGCTGGTATTGGCGCCGGCGCTCGGCTGCCGATCCCTGGCCTGCTGCGTAGTGACCTTGTTGTCGCCAGCAGGTCCGGCTGCGCCGCTGCCACCGACCACCGAGACCGCGTTCTTCCTTGTCGGGGTATCCGGTCTCGACGCGCCGCCGGTTGAGCCTGACAGCACCCCGGTCACGTTGCCGGCCGCGCCGGGCTTGGGCTTGTCTCCCTTTATGGGAACAGCTACGCATGCCCCTCTGAGCCCACAATCTACGCTTCCCCCTTTTGGTCCCCGAATAACCACGCTCCCATTGTCAAGTACGTTATATGTACATCCCGGGCTTGCGTCACATCGCTTCATGGCCTCCCTGGCTTCCATGGCGGCCGCAGGCGCGGACAATGCAGCAACTGCTGCTGTCAGGAACGTGGCGGCGAGCAATGGCGTGATGGATTTGCCCATGGCAACCTCTCTGGGTAAAACGTTTGAATAGTGTCGGGCAATCTGTCGTTCGTTGTTCACGGGCGGCTCTTCATGAATGGTTCTTTCGTTGCGGGTATGGAAGGTGCACTCGAACGGAGTCAGTGCGTGTTGCGCCTGCGTCATCGAAGTTAGCCCTTCACCTTCTCGATCATGTGGTTGATAACTAGGCTGTGCTCGTGCTGCGGGCTGAACATGACGATATCCGCGTCGGCATCCACCTTCACATTGTGTCCAGGCGGCCAGTAAAAAAGGTCGTTCGCGTTGACCGTCTCCCGCGCGCCGTCCCGGTCGGTTGTGGTTAGCTGACCGCTCAAGACGAATCCCCAGTGAGGGCACTGGCAGAGATTGCCTTCCAGACCTTGGAACAGCGGAGTGGTATCGACACCGGCCGAGAGCGTGAAGTACTCGGCACTGATCTTGCCAAAACCGCTGACGTCACCGAAGCCCATCTGTTGACGGATCACGGCACCTGGAATCTGCATTCTTACATCGACGTTTTCTTTCGAAATGCGCATCTTGGTTCTCCTCTTGAGGTGGGTTGGATACTGCGGACCTTCAAAGCACCGTGACGACGACTTCGAGATATTCGCTCGGCACGACCAAGGTGCCGTCCCCCGAACGGTTGAACCTGCCGATCAGTGCCTTGAGATCATGTTCCAGGGCCGATTGCCCCGCGGGCGGGAGCGCGGCGAACGCCTTGAGGATCGGGCCGTAATAGGCCTTGAAGACGTGCAGCCAGTGCTCCGGCGAGCGATAGCGGAATACAAAGTTGCGTTGCGCCGATTTGATGGATGCCGCGCACGGGTCGAACATCTCGGCGAGACGACCCCGCGTGCCCCAAAGCGCCGGCGACCTGGCTTCGGGAGGCGGTGGAACATGCGTGCCGATGGTCTTGAAGAGCTGGCCGATGAAGCCTTCCGGCGTCCAGTTGGCGAGCCCGATTTTACCGCCGCGCTTGCAGACGCGGACCAGTTCCGCGGCGGCACGATCCTGATCGGGCGTGAACATCACCCCGAAGGTCGAGACGACGACGTCGAAGCTGCAATCGGTGAAAGGCAGCATCTCGGCGTCGGCCTCGCGGAACTTGATGTCCAGCCGCTCGGCAGCCGCGCGTTCGCGGGCGCGATCAAGCAGCGCCGGAACATAATCGGTGGCGGTCACGTCGCACCAGCGCCGCGCAGCGGCTAGCGCGACGTTGCCGTTGCCGGCGGCGACGTCGAGCACCGTCTGTCCTGCGCGGATATCGAGCGCCTCGCACAGGTCCTCGCCGACGATTTGGAGGGTGGTGCCGACGACGGCGTAGTCGCCGGAGGACCATGCGTCCTGCTGGCGGGCCTTGACCGCAGTGAGATCGATCAGTGCCGGTGCGGCACTTTGACTTGTTACGGCGCCGGAGATGGCCATCATTGCGCTCCATTCGGTCCATTGATACTGCTGGGCTGTCGCCGTTCCCTGGCGATGGCCGGGTCTGACGCGATACGCGCCTTGACCTCGATGTCACTGTAGCGGCCACCCGTGGAGGCGAGCGTGGGAGCCCCCGTGGAAATGTCCGTGGAATCGGACCGACCGGCTCTAGCAGGTATGCCCTCGCTGCAAGTGCGCCTGCTCGGGCCTCTGGCGATCAGCCGCGATGGCGCCGCGCTGGCGCTGCCGGCATCACGCAAGGTGCGCGCGCTTATCGCCTATTTGTCGCTTGCCCCGCACGCGGTCCCTCGCAGCCAGCTTTGCGAGTTGCTGTGGGATCTCCCGAACGATCCACGCGGCGAACTGCGCTGGAGCCTCAGCAAGGCCAGGAGCATTCTCGACGAGCCTGGCCGGCGCAGGATCGATACCCAGGCCGACACCATCAGGCTCGACCTGTCGGACTGCTTCGTCGATGCTGCCGAGATCAGCCGAGCGGTCCAGGGTGGCTTCGAGACGATTGCACCGCACCGGCTGCGAGCGCTCGCGACGCTGTTTTGTGGAGACTTTGTCGAAGGCCTCGAGATCGATCGCAGCCCGGCCTTTACCAGTTGGCTGATTGCGACCCGACGCCGCTTCCGCGGCTGCCAAGCCGCCCTGCTCGAGCACCTCGTCCGCAGCATTCCCGGTGATGAGGCCTTTGGCTATCTGGAAACGTGGCTGCAGCTCGCTCCCTTCGATCGGCGTGCTCACGAGGCGATGCTAATCGCGCTCGCCCGCCGCGGACGTATTCGCGAGGGCGAAGAGCATTTGGCAGCGACAGCGCGACAGTTTGAAGCCGAAGGTATCGATGCCACATCGATTCGCAAAGGGTGGCGTTCAGCCATAGCAAACGCGGAGGAGACGCCGCGTGCCGCGGTTGTTGATTCCGTTGTGGTGGTCGCGCCGGGCAGGCCCGCCGATATCGTTATCGCTGCCTCCCGCCGCGCCTCCATCGCGGTGATGCCATTTGCTGATCAATCTGCCGCGGCCAACGTACCCGGCGGACCGGCGGACGGCCTCGCCCACGACGTCATCACCCGGCTCGCCAAACTGCGGAGCCTTTTCGTCATCGCCCAAGCCAGCGTCTTCGCACTACGCGAGCGGCAAATCGCACCGGAAGAAGCTGGCCGGATGCTCAACGTCGACTATGTCGCCAGTGGATCGTTGCGGCGTCACGGCAAGCGGCTCACCGTGACGGTCGAACTCGCTGAGACCCGCAGCGCCCGTATCGTCTGGGCGGAGGTCTTCAATCGTAGCAAGGACGACGCATTTCTCGTTCTCGACGAAATTGGGGATCGGATCGTCGCGTCCATCGCCAGCGAGATCGAGACGATTGAACGTAACCGCGCGATCCTGAGGGCCCCAAATTCGCTCGATGCGTGGGAGGCTCATCACCGCGGCCTGTGGCACATGTACCGGTTCAACAAGTCCGACAACGAGCGCGCGCAGCATTTCTTCGAGACAGCGGTCCGCCTCGATCCAACCTTCTCCCGCGCCTATGCGGGCTTGTCCTTCACGCATTGGCAGAAAGCATTTCAGAGCTGGGCGAAGCGGGAACAGGAAGTGGATCTGGCTTACAAGGCCGCCGGACAAAGCCTTATGGCTGATGATCGCGATCCGGCGGCGCACTGGGCGATGGGCCGAGTGCTCTGGCTGCGCGGCAGCCATGACCAGTCCGTTGTCGAATTGGAGCGGTCGATCGAGCTCAGTCCAAATTTTGCCCAAGGTCATTACTCGCTCGCATTCGTCCAGGCTCAGACCGGCGATCCCCTTGCGGCAATCGTGTCCTCCGACCATTCGCGGGATCTAAGTCCATTCGATCCACTGCTCTTCGGCATGCTAGGCGCACGTACAATAGCACTCGTGCGTCTCGCCAGATTCGAGGAAGCCGCAAACTGGGCCGTCAAGGCCGCCGCCCGCCCGAATGCACACTCGCATATCCTGGCGATAGCCGCCTTTTCCTTGGCGCTCGCCGATCGGCTCGACGAGGGGCGCGCCTACATCGCCTCCATTCACAAGACGCTACCGCGCTACGGGCTCGACGATTTTTTTGCTGCCTTCCAGTTTGCAGCGGAAGGTACAGCGTTCTTTCGAGAGGGGGCCAGGCGCATCGGAATGGTTTGATTCAGTTACGGGCGAGGTTGCTACCGTTGCTACCAGCCGACTTGTCCGTTCCAGGTCAAACTGAGAAGAACTCAGTACAAGCATATGTTTTCTGGGTTGCCCATGATAGCGGACATTGGTTTCTGGCACCACCTAATGCCACTGCTTGGCAAATGTTGTCACTATGTGTGCTGGTCCTCCGGCCCATCCAACTCAACTAGGTAGACCAGCAAGAGATCGTCGTTCGACTGTGACGCGTCAGCTGCTTGCCTATAAAATGCTGCTTCATCGGGCCGGGCGAGCCGCACATCCAGAAGCGCGTTGTCGCCGCATATAGGGACGTCGCCGGACTTCAGTAGACGCAGCTTGGCTCTGAGCTCTTCGAAGCCTATCGAAGTCAGAAGGGTCGAACTGGTGCCCAGCGGAATCGGTAACGTGAACTTGCCAGCCCAAGCTTTCCAGCACGCGCGCTTTGTCGACAGCAACAGCGGGGTTGATACGAACAGTCACGACGCTCTGGCCGTTCTTCGATGCGTGAATGGCGAATGTCATGGCGACCTCACCGAAGACAGACCATATACGGATTTCGAGGCTGTTAGGAGATGGCATGATGGCCGCAGCAACATCTCGCGCTTGCTAAGGTGTGCATGCTGCGATGCATCACCTCCCGTGAGGCGCGGCGCGATCATTCGATCTAAGGCTCCCATGCAAAGGCCGAACGCATTCGGTACTTGCCACGGCCCTGAAGTCCGCTGTGGGTCTTGGCCGTGTAAAAACACCTTTTCCAGGGAGTCGGTGAGAAGCCAAGACCAGTTCGGTCTCAGGCCACAATTGCAGCTATTAGTGGCTTGGTCCCGACGATGTTCATCACTCGTGTCAGGTTATAGGCGAGGACCGAGAGAGCCATCTCGGCGGCTACTTTTGGAAGCGTTTTGGTGAGGAAGTGTGTCGCTCCCATGCGGGCCTTCATCGTGCCGAACGGATGCTCGACCGTCTCGCGACGCAGGCGCATGGCTTGTGGGTTTGCATCAAGGCGCTGCTGCACAGCTTCGAGCAGATGCTCATGCTCCCATCGCGGAATCCGCCGCTCTGGCCCTGTCGTGCACTGCGATTTGAGCGAACAATCTTGACAAGCTGTGGTCCAGTAGCGCCGTAGCCGCTTGCCGTCCTCCTCGCTCGTAAAGCGATATGGCAGTTGCTCCCCGGCTGGACAGCGATAGGCATCCTCCTCTGGCAAATAGGCAAAATCCTGCTTACCGAAGCGCCCCTCCGATTTGGCACCCGACGTCATCGGCTTGGGCAGAGTCACTGTGATGCCTGCCTCGTGACACCCGAGGATCTCCAGGCTGCTGAAGTAGCCGCGATCGGCCACGGCATCGAGCGTCTCGGTCTTGAGAACAGCCTTGGCCTGCTTGGCCATATTGGCCAGTTGAGCCCGATCTGAGCCGCTGTTCGTAACCTCATGCGTCACAATCAGATGGTGCTCGGTATCCACGGCGACTTGCACGTTGTAGCCGACGGTGCCGGAACCACGCCCGCTCGTCGCCATCGACCGGCTATCGGGATCAGTCAGTGAGATTTGCTGATCAGGCGAAGCAAGCATCTGCTTCTCGTAGACGGCAAGCTTGCCCATTTCCGCCTTCAGCTTCGTCAGTTTCTCGGTGAGCCTTGTTACCTTCGCCGCCAGCGCCTCCGTCGGTTCCTGTCGATCGGCGGTATCAAGTTGGCTCAAATAGCGCGCGACGCTCTCCTCCAGTTGGGCACGCCGCCGCTCCACCTTCGCTCGTGTGAAGTTCTTGTCCCGGTTGTTCACGGCCTTGAACTTGCTGCCATCGATCGCGACGCTCGCCGTCGCCAGAAGGCCCATCTCACGGCAGAGTTCGACGAAGCGAGCACATACCTTGCGCAGCGCCAGACCATTGTCTTTGCGGAAGTCCGCGATCGTCTTGTGATCAGGAGCGAGCCGGCCCAATAGCCACATGACCTCAACGTTGCGTCCGGCTTCTCGTTCGAGCCGCCGGCTCGACTGCACTCGGTTCAAATAACCGTAGATATACAGCTTCAGGAGAACCGAGGGATGGTACGATGGCCGGCCCGTTGCCTCGGGATCGATCCCGCCGAACCCAAGCTCGGCCAGATCGAGGCCGTCGACGAGGACGTCGATGACGCGAACCGGATTGTCCTCGCCGATCCAGTCTTCCACGCATTCAGGAAACAGCGTGCTCTGCCCACGATCCGCACCATCAATGAAGCGCTTCATCCGAGCCCCCCACAAATCATGCGGGAATCATATCGCGCGAATCACATCAAGCGCAGCGTTTTCACACAGCCAGGGTCACACCCAGAAGTCCGGGAGTGCGACCGGGAAGTCGGCTTTACCCCCAAGAGCGGACATTCCTGCGAACGGCCGCTTCGCGCCAACAGCGGTCATTCCGCAACCGCGTAGATGAGCGCTGCCCTCACCGGGAAGCGAGGCGGCGCGTCGGGTGGAGCGGGCACAAACGCCGCAAGCCATTTGAAGCGCCTCGCCTTTACGTTTCGGTACACAGGCTTGACCTTGACGCCCGCGCGTCGCAGGTTTGGGGGCGCCGCGCGCGGCTCGCGCGCCCAACAGGCAGGATCGATCTTTCATGGCATTCGTGCAGTTCACGCAACCGGACGATCAGCCCATCGTCATCAACACGGATAGGATCGTGACCGCCACACCACTGCCCGACGGACAAGGCACGCGCATCACTTTCAACAACGGTGGCCATCAGGACGTGAAGCAACTCATCGCTGACGTGCTGCGGCAGTTGAACATAAGCGCGTAGGCTCAGGACATCGCCGCTGGGCGAACCATTCCGCCAATCAAGTGAGATCGTGCACTTTCTTGAGTGCTGCCCAATGTCGCAGATGGGTCATTCGCGTCGGTTTGACCGGACCACGACGACTTCCGGTCTACCCCGGTGAACGGACATTCTCAGGATAGGCGGGCATGTCTCAAAGGTGCCATGAAGCGACATCGGGCCACGCACGCGAACTCCAGGGTCGCATTCGATCGGCTCCAGGCACATGGTTTTCAGGATTTGAGATAGAGCTGGAACGAGCGCGATAGGGGGCAGACGGTCGGATGTCGCGGTCGGTTTACAATGCCATATCTCGCCACTTAACCGACTGGTAGGGGGCTCAGGGAGCCCCAACTTTCCCCAACCTGCCATGTCCCAATGGTGCTAAGTTGGCTGCGGTGACGGTACCCCTCGCGGTAAAGAGCGCAGTCGGCCCTCCCGCGCGGACAGGGGAGAACGACTGTGCATCAAATGCAGCCCCAACGCCGGCTTGCGGCGATCCTGGTGGCAGATGTGGTCGGCTACAGCCGGCTGATGGGCCAGGATGAGCGTGGCACGCTTCGCAGAATTAAAGCCATTCGCCGTGAAGTCGTTGACCCCAACATCGCTGCGTATCATGGCCGCATCGTCAAGACGACCGGTGACGGCATGCTCATCGAGTACCCCAGCGCTGTGGAGGCTGTCGGCTGCGCGGTGGCTGTACAGCGCGCGATGGCCGAGCGCAATGCCGACATTCCGGTGGACCAGCGGATCGAATTCCGGGTGGGCGTGCACCAGGGCGACATTGTCGTTGACGATCAAGACATCTTCGGCGACGGCGTCAATGTGGCGGCTCGGCTTGAGCCCCTCAGCGCGCCGGGAGGATTCTGCATCTCGGCTCGTGTTTATGAGGACATGGCCGGTCGGTTAGAGCTTCCATTCGAGGACCGCGGCGAGCAGCAACTCAAAAACATCGCGCGTCCGGTCCGCATCTACGCGCTCGGACCAAAAGCAATTGCCGGATTGCCGGCCACGCCGGATGTAGCGTCAGAGGACTCGCGCAACAACGGGCTCGCGCTGTGGTTGGGACAGCTCCTCACCCCGACCTTGCCAACGAAATCGCTCCGCTGGCTCGTGCTGCTGCCGGTTGTGGTTGCGCTCGCTGGCATTGGCGCTTGGCAAGTGACCAAGCGTTCGCAGGCACCTCCCCGGTTAGAGGCGGCGAACCAGTCGAGGGGCCCCACCATCGCGGTGCTGCCATTCGACAATCTGTCTGGCGATCCAAGCCAGGAATTTTTCTCAGACGGCATCAGCGAAGAGCTCATCACTCGTCTCAGCCGCTTCGATCACCTGCGGGTGCTGGCTCGCAACACCACCTTCGCCTACAAGAAGGCCATCGAAATGCAAGAGCTGAGCCGTCAGCTCCAGGCGCAATATGTCATCGAAGGCAGCTTCAGGCGTATCCCCGATCAGATCAGCGTCACTGCGCAGCTCATCGACGCCCGCACCGGGACCCACCTTTGGGCGCAGACCTACGAGCGGTCGACGGCATCTGCTAGCCTTCTTAGCTTACAGAATGACATCGCACATCATATCGGCGCTGCAATCGGCGACATTCGGACCGGTGCGATCGCAAAAGCAGTGCTGGAGCGGGCGCGTTCGAAGCCAGCCACTGAGCTTTCATCCTACGAGTGCGTCCTTCAAGGCTATCAGGCAAGTGCGGCGCAGAGTGCTGCAGGGCCAATGCGACGGGCTCGTGCGTGTTTGGAGGCCACTGTAACACGCGACCCCACCTATGCCGAAGCGTGGGCGATCCTTACGCGCATTCTGTACATACAGCGCAGTTGGGGTACTGGGCTCGACGACGTTGACAAGCGTGTTGATCTCGTTCCCCGCCTCCTGGAGGCAGGCAATCGTGCTGTAGAACTTGCGCCTGAAAACGCCGCGGCGCATTTCGCACTTTTCTCGGCCTACGCCGCCACCTGCCAGACCAAGAGAATGCGGGTTGAAGCTGACCGAGTGCTGGCTATCAATCCGAATGATGCAAGCGCCCTCGGCCTAATAGGAAACCTTCTGGCTTATGCCGGAGACTGGGATTACGGGCGCCAGCTTGCGGAAAAGGCCCTCGCACTTGCAGGGCCGGCGGCGCCGTCCTGGTGGTGGTGGGTGATCGCAAAGGACTACTATCGGAAGGGGGAGTACGCCAAGGCTCTTGAGGTTTTCCAAAGATCCTACGCCGAGCAGAACTGGCTAGACCACCTGCACCTCGTCTACACGCTCCCACATCTTGGAAGGGTTGACGAAGCCCGAGCTCAAGTGCCGAGCTTGATGAAGCTCAAGCCGGATATCAGCGTGCGCGAAGCTGATCGCTATTATACCATGTGGTGCTTCGATGCTGACTTTAGGGACAGGATGGTAAGGGCACTTCGGCTCGCAGGGTTGCGGGAGGAAGCTGATGAGAACCGCTTGCGACGAGGCAATGCCGCAGTGGTCCCGTCGCAACCCTGAAATTCTTTATGTGTTGGTTAGGCGCTGCGCTTCACGCGCAGCCATCCACCTAATCTTGTTCCATGAGCCGGCCGACCGCATCGGCGGTCAGAATGGCAGTAAGCGGCGTTTGGCGCGTTCCTCCAGCATGTGGTGTTGCTTTCAGAGAACGTCGTGCGAGACATTGTTTTAGCGCCTCCCCTCCCCGAGAAGTCTGTCGGGGCGGACTTCCGAGTTGGGTCATTCGCGTCGGTTTGGCCGGACTACGGCGACTTCCGGTCTACCCCGGTGAACGGACATTCTCAGGATAGGCGGGCATGTCTCAAAGGGGCCACCATCAGACATCCTAGTCGGCCTGAGATACTCGCACACGTGGGCTAAATGCTGGAATGTGAGCGACCAGAATGGCTGTCCGCTCTAAGGAGCGCAGAGTAACATCAGGAAGAGTGCTCTGTTAGCTTTGTATCTGGCAGAGGCTCGGCGACTTTCGCAACCTAGCATAACGACTCGCCCTTCGGCCGTACAAACGCTCCATCTCCATACACGACCACGCTTTTGCAACAGAGTTCCAAAGATAGGCAATTGATGCGGTGGCATTCCGGCCCTTCATTTGCTCATCTTCGGTAAGCGGCAGAAACCTTACGAAAAAACAATTTGAACCTGGGGCCATAACTTGCTGCTCCGTTCTGGTAGACTGCCGCCACAATCTAAATTTTATGCTTGATGCGCGAACGCTGGCATCTGGCGCGGCAAGGCGAAGGCCAGATATTGACTGTGACCGGCGAAGCCGGCATCGGCAAATCGCGCGTGATCGAGGCGCTGCAGCAAGAGCTTGCAGCCGAAGCTCATGCGCGCATCAATCTGCAATGCTCTCCCTATCACAGCGACAGCGCGCTCTACCCGGTGATCCAGTATCTCAACCGCGCCGCCGGCTTTGCGCCTGCCGATCCACCGGATGTGCGCACCGAGAAACTCCGCGGCCTTCTTGGCGCGCGGTACATCGCCAATCCTGCTGCGCTGCCGCTGTTGGCCGAACTGTTGTCGATCCCGCTGACTGAGGCGGCTCCTGCCACGTCGCCAGCGCAGCGCAAGGCCGCGACGCTCGCGCTGATCGTCGAGATCATGACGCGGACCAGCGACAGCGATTCGGTGCTGATCGTGCTGGAAGACGCACACTGGATCGATGCGACCACGCTCGAAATGATGACGCGATTGGCCGACAGCATCACCCGCGCGCGGCTCCTTGTCGTGGTGTCGGCGCGACCGGATTTCACGCCGCCGTGGCTGTCAAGGCCACACGCCACGCTGATTACGCTCGGACGCCTCGGCCGTCCCGAATCCATGCAGGTTGTCGCGAGCGTCGCTGCCGCGCATGGACTGGCGGCGAACACGATCGCCGCGATCATCGCCAAGACCGATGGTGTGCCGCTGTTCGTCGAAGAGCTGACCCGAAGTGTGATGGAATCGGCGGGCGAGGATTCGGTGCCGGCGACACTGAAGGACTCACTGATGGCCCGCCTTGATCGTCTCGGCGGCGCGCGCGAGGTGGCCCAGATTGCCGCGGTGATCGGCCGGCAATTCACCTTTGCCTTGCTGGAAGCGGTGGCCGGCAAGGACAACGACGAACTGGAAGACATGCTGGCAAAAGCTGGTTGCCGCAGGAATTGTGTTTCCCGAGGCGCGTGGCTTCGAGCGGAGCTTCAACTTCAAGCACGCGCTGGTGCGTGACGCCGCCTATGAAAGCCTGTTGCTGATGCGCAGCCGAGAATGGCACGGGCGCGTCGGTCTTGCGCTCGAGCAGCGCTTTGGCGACATCGCCGCGAAGGAACCGGAGCTGCTGGCCTATCATTTCGGCAAAGCGGGGCAGCTCTCTCTCGCTTGCGATTACCGCATGCGCGCCGGCAACCAGGCCGTGAGCCGCTCGACCTATGTGGAAGCGATCGCGCATTTCACGGCGGGTCTCAAGCTCGCCGAAACCATGCCGCCCCAAAGCGGCCTGCGCCGGCAACTGGAGTTCTGGCTGAAGCTTGGTTCGGCGTTGTTTGTCGCGCAGGGCCTGCAAAGTATTGAGGCCGAAACGGCCTACACCAGAGCCGCCGAGATCGGCGAAGAGCTCGGCGACGGCCCCGCGTCCTTTCAGGCCAAGTGGGGCCTTTGGATCAACGCCAATCTGCGCCGCAAGACGGCGTCGGCGCGCGACCGCGCCAACGAACTGGTGTCGCTCGCACGACAGTCCAGTGATCGCGAGTTGTTGCTCGAAGCCTATCATTGCCAGCTCTCAACGGCGCATTATCGTGGCGATGTCCGCGGCGTGCTGGAGGGCAGCCGGCACGCTATCTCGCTTTACGATGTGACGCAGCACCGTCACCTTGCGCACGCGTTTGGCGGCCACGATCCTTGCGTCTGCGCTCATGCCCAATGTGGCAATGCGTGGCAACTCTCGGGCGAAGGACAACAGGCACGGCAGCATTTCACGCAGGCCATCGCGCTGGCCGAAATGATCGATCATCCAAACAGTCTCGCGCAGGGGCTGCACAGCACTGGCATGGGCCACCAGCTTGGAGGCGACCGCGAGGCGGTCTACAAGGCGGCCCATCGCGCGGCCGCGCTGGCTGACAGGTTCGGCCTGCCACCGTGGCGCGCCAGCAGCCTGTTTCTGGTCGGATGGGCGACGGCAACAGGCGCCGCCGCTGCGGACGCCGTGCGGCTGATCGATACCGAGATCGCCAATGCGACCGCGGCCGGTCCGCTGCCGCAATATTATCTCGGCCTCGCTGCCGAAGTTCTGCTTGCCGCGGGGCGGCCCGCGGACGCGCTCGGTCATCTCGACCGCGCGATCGCAGGCATCGACGAGGCCGGCGTCGGTATCTACCTGCCCGAGATCTATCGCTTGCGCGGCGCGTGCCTGCTGGCGCTCGACCGCGGCAACAAGACTGAGGCACAATCAGCCTTCGCATCCGCTTCCGGTATCGCTAAGCGCCAGGGTGCAGTCATCTTCGAGCGTCGCGCGGAGGCGTCCTTGTCCGAGTTGCCGATATAGGATCATTGGGTAAACGCCGTCGAACAAGGCCCTGAGATGTCGGGTCGTGGCCTGTACGCGACGAAGCCGGACCTTCCGGACGTGGGTTGTTAGGAGTAGGCCAAACATGGTCAAGACGCAGCCCGATCGCCGAATTGACACGATCGAGATTACGCCGGAGCACATTGCAGCGTTATCGACAACGAATTTGAGCGAGATCGGTTAAGCCATTTTGTCGCCTATGTCCTGGCCACGTCCCTGTGCTCTTACTTATCCAGCTAATCGGGATGCCTCGATGGCTGTCTTAGTTTTCTCTCTTGAACTCGACACAAGAAATTTCTCGAACATTTCCTTGGGAAGCGGCTTTGAAAACAAGAACCCTTGCATCTCGTGACAACCTTCTGATCTTAGAAAATCCGCCTGCGCCGTGGTTTCGACGCCCTCGGCAATGACCTCAAGTCCCAAGTTGCGTCCCATCACGATGATTGAACGCACGATTGCCGTATCCTCCGAGGCGGATTGCAAATCGATCTTCTGCACGAAGCTGCGATCGATTTTGATTCGCGTAAGTGGATAGCGCGTCAAATAGCTAAGAGATGCATACCCCGTTCCAAAGTCATCGAACGCAATCCCGACGCCTTTTGCTCGGAGTGCTTTTAATGGAGACAGCGTTCCATCTTCACGACCAAGCGCGATATTTTCAGTGATCTCAAGCTCAAGTGCTTCGGGGGGTAACCGCCCGTTACACCCGTGATGTCGCGGGAAATCCAAGATAGTGCGCCATCGCGCGCTTCCGGTCCGAAACTAATCACTTCGATCGACCGATCCCCCGGCTAAGGGGGGGCAAATTCGCAGGCCGAATGACAGCAGAAGGGGTAAAATCTCCTAGGGTCCACACCCGAGGAGCAACAACATGACCCCACACCTCCCCGAGAAATTTTCCACCAGGTTGATCGACTGGAGTCCCTTCGTGATCATGGGCAACACGATGCCGCCCCGAGATCCTGATGAAGATGAAGACGAAGAGGACGAGGACGAAGAGGACGAAGAGGAGGACCGCGCCGACGAACCGCCGGTCGTGCGCGAGCCGGACGAAGACTAGAGCATGATGCTTTTAGGATTGGGCATGGCACGCCGCTGATTGGCCGCGTTCTGCCGGAGGCACTGCACTGCGCTCCCCATCCGGCTATGCAACGGCGTGGAAACTCGCATCGCACATACTGATGCGAGCCCTGCCTCCGAACTCAGATCTCCTTTCGCTGCATCGCACTTGCGATGTGGTCGGCCTGTCGAATGGCAAGCGCGACAATCGTGAGTGTCGGGTTGCAGGCGGCACCAGTGGTGAACTGGCTACCGTCGGAGATGAATATGTTCTTGATGTCGTGGGTCTGCCCGAATTTATTGACCACGCCATCCTTCGCCTTTGCGCTCATCCGGTTGGTGCCGAGATTGTGAGTGCTTGGATAGGGCGTCGTCGGATAGGTCACCGTCGCACCGACCGCCTCATAGACCGCAGCGCCCTGCTTGTAGGCGTGTGTGCGCATGGCGATGTCGTTGGGGTGATCATCGTAGTGAACATTTGCGACCGGCAGACCGAACTTGTCCTTGGCCTTCGGATCGAGCGTGATGCGGTTAGTCTCCTGCGGCATGTCCTCGCCGACGATCCACATTCCGGCCATGCGCGGATATTGCTCCATGGCGCTCGTGAACGGACGGCCCCATGCGCCAGGATTGAGGAACGCCGCCATGAAGGGCAGACCGAGTGACAGCGTTTCCATCTCGTAGCCGCCCATGAATCCGCGCGACGGATCATGACGCGATTCGTCGCGAATGATCCCGGCCATCGTGGTTCCGCGATACATGTGCACCGACTTTTCGAACGCGGCATAGACGCTGCCGGTCACGTGACGCATGTAGTTGCGGCCGACCTGCCCGGAGCTGTTGGCAAGGCCGTCCGGATACAAGTTGGATGCGCTGTTGAGCAGCAGACGCGGGCTTTCGATCGAGTTGCCGGCGACCGCGACGACCCGCGCTTTCTGGCGCTGCATGTTTCCGGCTTCGTCGGCATAGATGACGCCAGTTACCTTGCCCGATGCATCGTGCTCGATCTTCACAGCCATGCTGTTCGGACGCACTTCGAGGTTGCCGGTCGCCTCGCCCTTCGGGATTTCGCTATCGAGCGTCGACCACTTCGCGCCGGTCTTGCAGCCTTGGAAGCAGAAGCCGATCTGCTGGCAGGCGCCGCGGCCGTCGCGCGGTTCGCTGTTGATCGCCATCCGTCCGGTGTGGACTTCCTTGTAGCCCACCTTCCTGGCGCCCGCCTCCATCACCTTGAAGTTGTTGTTGCCGGGGAGTCCCGGAATGTTGTTGGTCCGGGTCACGCCCAATTTGTCTTCTGCCTTGGCGTACCACGGCTCCATGTCTGCCAGCGTGATAGGCCAGTCAAGAAGACTGGCTCTCTGCACGTTGCCGTAAGCGCTTTGCGCACGAAATTCGTGTTCCTCAAAGCGCAGCGATGCACCCGCCCAGTGGACGGTCGAACCGCCGACCGACTTCACGATCCATGCAGGCAGATTGGGAAAGTCTCTGGCGACGCGCCAGTCGCCTGACGTCGTCCGCATATCCGTCCACGCGAGCTGCGTGAAACTTTCCCATTCGTTGTTGATGAAATCCTGGAGTTCGGTGCGCGGACCGGCCTCAAGGATCACAGCCTTGACACCCTTTTGCGCGAGTTCGTTGCCAAGCGTTCCGCCGCCCGCGCCGGAACCGATAATGACGACCACACTGTCGTCGTTCAGATTGAATTTTTCCATGTGACGTTCCTCTCAACCGTTTATGGGCCGTCAGAAGACCTTCGGCAGCCAGTCGATATCGCTGAAGCCGCGCTTGACGTAGCCGCCGTATTCGGCCGACGAGCCTTCGTAACCGAACTTCGGCCAGAGCTCTTGCTGGTTATAAAGAGAGACGACGAGATCGGACCGGATCTTCTTGAAGAAGTCGCTCTGCTCGATTCCCTGCAGAAGCACGATGCGGTCGGCCTCCCAGGGCACGTTGATATAGGCGACGTTGTGCCGGCCCTGCGCATCCTGGTCGAGGCGGCCAACGCCCTCCTCCAGCAGCGTCTTTACGGCGGGATCCTTTGCAGCCTTGCCGTCCCAAGGTTTGATGGCGTTGATATAATAGACGTCGCCGAGAAAATCGTGCGGATAGATATCGCGAGCGACTTTCACAAGCGTCTTCATGGTGGACGGGGCAAGCGCGGTCGATTCTTCCGCCCACGCGTCTTCGATGCTGAGGCCCACGCTTGCGGCAATGGCGACGGTTGGCACGGCAGTCGCGGCCCCGCGCAGGAAAATGCGGCGACTGTACTTGGTCCTGCGATCAACTTCTCTCATGGTTGTTCCTCCGTTTGATTGTTTTTATGCGGCGTTACTGAAAGCGACCGCCTTTCTCGATCACTTCGATCTTGTAGCCATCGGGATCGGCGACAAAGAAGAAGCGCGCAAGCGTGACGCCATCGTGCTTGAAATCGCGCATCGGCCCGGGTGACAGCTTCTCCTGCTCGAACCTGGCGTGCTCGTCCTCAAGATTGTCCACCACCACGGCGAGATGGCCGTATCCATCGCCGAGCGCGTAAGTCTCCTTGCGGTCGAAATTCACCGTCAGTTCGACCTCGAACGGCGAAGAGGGGTGCCGCAGATACACAAGCGCGAAATCGGGGAAGACAAAGCGATCGGCGATCTTCAGTCCGAAAGCGCGCGAATAGAAGTCGAGCGACTTTGCTTCATCGAAAACGCGGATCATGGAGTGGACAGGTTTGGCCATTCAATGCAGTTCCTTGAGATACGAGACGATAGCCGCACGAGCGGCAGGCTTCGCCTGCCGATACGCCATAGTGGCGCCCGCGATGGCCGCTTGCGCGTTCACCAGCCATGCATCGAGCGTGTGGTCGTCCCAGACGAAATCGGCCGACGCGAAATTCGGCGAATAGTGGTAACCGTCGGCCTTGCCGGCTCTGCGGCCAACGATTTTGAACAGGGTCGGCCCGTGCCGCGACGGGACTTCATAGGCGAGCCGTCAGTGTCTCGTCGCCGCCTGCGGCTGGCTGGTACGAAAACTACGCCTAACAACTCTTCCAGACAATTACTTCAAATTACCAAATGTATGTTCCCATTAGGTCAGGGTAACTGCCGGATCAGGCCGCACGACTCATTCTGCCAACCCAAACCCACGTTTGAGCAACGCTTGGCGCAGGAAGCGCACCGCGTCAAAGAGCGAGCCAAAACTCTGCCGCAGGGTAAGGAGCGCGAACTCCTATCGCCGAACACGGTGACGGTGCGACCGTTCGTTGCCACCATGACTCAAATCGCCAGTTTATGTCGGAGCTTCTCACTGCTTGTGGTCGAGGAACCCATCCGGGCGATCGAGCAACCGATCAATCTTGCTCGCCATGATGAAGTCGTTCTCATGCAGTCCTTTGATCTTCTTGGTGTTCAGAGAGACAGTCGCATAACCCCAACCGAAGCTGATGTCTGGGTGATGGCCTTCTGTCTCGGCAAGCTCACCGACTTTCTGAATAACGCCGAGCGCTTCCCGGAAACTGTCGAATCGAACGGTCCTCTCGATGCGGTGGGCCGCCCGCCGTTGGCTATTGCTCCTTTGCTGGTGCGCCCGGAAGCACGGCTGCCACACCTTCCGGATTGATGTTGAAGGCCAAGAATATCAACGGCTCGTTGCCTGGGTTTCCCCATTGGTGCACGAGAGCGTACGGTTCATAGATCAGGGAACCTGGTCCCCTTGCTTCCGTCTTACCGTCGACCGTGTTCGCTCCGGTGCCAGAAATAATATAGTACAGAGCCGCTCCTGACCGATGGTGTGGCGGGTTGGAGGGCATCTGCGCCGGAAACGTGACTCGTGTGAGATTGAGATCATAACCGCCTGGCTTCAGGTCGGGGATTGGAGTCGCAGTGCGATATAGCTCTCTCACGGCGGCAGGTGCCGTCTCGACAGGCCGACCCAAGTCCACAGCGCGGACAAGGAAGAAGTGGAGAAAAGTTGACGGCCCTCCACTGCCCGCCGTTAGCGTCGCGGTCTTTCCGCCGGCGATGAACAGCCCCTCTCCGGCGTTGAGCATTTTGGCCTCGCCATCGAGCGCGATCTCGGTCGATCCTGACATCTGGTAGAGGATGCCGTTGGCCGCCGAGACGCCGCTCTTCTCGTCCGGCTGAAGAGTGATGCTCACCGCTTTGAAATGGAGCGGCACGTCTGTAACGGTCGGCAGTTTGGAAGCGGCGATCACTGTTCGTGTAATTGCCGGTGGAGCGGCGGTGGTTTGTGCGGCCCCGGAGGCGGGAAGTGCCATCGCGCCGAGCAACAGTAGTCCGGTTGTCCTGAACTGCATGATTGCCTCCCAGGTTCAGCGGATCATCGGAGCACCATACGCTCTCCGAGCGCCTCTTGGAATGGCAGGCCGCTTCCAGCTGCTATTGGACGGAAACCGGGAGCAAAGGCCGAGCGAAACTGAGTTCGTGGCCGTCGGGGTCGATTAGGTGGAAGAAGCGCTCACCCCATTCGGCATCGTGGGGCGCGGTAGCTGGCCGGTATCCCGCTGCGAGCGCACGGTCGTAAAGTGCGTCAACATCGGCAACGTAGAAGATTACCCGCCCCCACCAGGACCAGCGCCGCTCGGCAGGCTGGGCGATGAGGTTAAGATAGCTCGTCCCTGAACGAAAGCTGGTGAATGACGACTCTTCGCCGCCATGCAGGACCTCAAACCCCAGCGCGCGGTAGAATCCGACAGATCGTGGCATTTCGTGGGTGCCCAGTGTGACCGCGCTGATTCCCTCGATCATGGACAGAACTCTCCTGTTTCATTTCCCCGCGCCTCGAACAGCCAGCTGCATCAAGGGTTCAGATCCTCAGTGGTCACTACAACACCGCGGTCAGAGTGCCCCTCCCGCTGCAACTTCGCGAGAGCGAGATGTTCGATCTCGGCTCGGTGCCTTACAAAGATAGCGATGAGCTGTGCATAGCCTGCGTCCTTTCTGCTCATGCGCTCTCTGTTCAGAAGGGCAGTCTCCGTTACCCGGCACTTTTCGATTTTGCCGCCGTACTCCACAACGAAATGGACGTAATCGCCGCCAGCAACAACCATGAGAATGGTCCTCAGACGGGGGTGAGACTAACATATGGTGGTTTATCCGGCCCCCTACAAGCGAGGGCTGCATGAGCGCATTAATCTGCCAGCGCCCATCTTCCATAGACCGACGCGATAAGCGTTTGGGCAATGGCCACGCCCGCGCGCGTCGGCATCGGATCAAGCGCGCCGTAGCTCCAATTCGGCCCCGTGCCTTTAGGGTACATGCGAATTATCTCGACGCGCTTAATGCCTCGCGTGTGCGGATCCATCGCCAGAAGCCGAAGGCACTCGGCCTCAAGTTCGGCTGCGGATTTACGCGGCATCTCCTCCATCAAGGTTCTCCGGCTTCGGGATATCGACCTCTCGGAGGTGGTGCTGTTACCGCTCAAGCTCAAGCAGGGACCCGGTCATTCGATCACCGCGTTGGCGTGGGCGAGCGCAGCGTCGGCGAGGTGATCGAATGAGGCGGAGGTTGCCGCCCAGTGCTCGGTCATCAGTGATGTCGGCAGCCATTTCGAGAAAGGCTCTAAGGGACGACCACCCCTGTTGCGCCGGCCGTCCCGCGGGTGTTTGCATGTTCCATGCAGGCGGAGCAGTCAATCGTCGTTGACCCAAGAAGTCCTGGCGGCATCAACTCGCCGCACGGCCTGATCTTGTTCGACGGCGTATGCGTCCTATGCTCGCGCGGCTGCCGCTTCGTGAACAAACGTGATCGCCGCGGCTATTTTCGCTTCGTTCCGATCCAGTTGGCCGAGGGACGTCCGCTCGCTGAGCAACTCGGCATCGATCCTGATCACCCGGATTCCTTCGCCTTCTTGGCGAACGGCCAGGCCTATGTAAAATCCGAAGCCGTGCTGCGCATTGCGCGCGAGCTTCCGCGTTGGCAGTGGACATGGGTCTTCCAATTCATCCCACGGGTGATCCGCGACGCGATCTATGACTTGGTCGCGCGCAACCGCTATCGCTGGTTCGGCCGTCGTGACGCTTGCATCCTGCCGAATTCGGATCGTTCGTGGCTATCGTGAACCGCCCCGGCAGGTATGACGAAGGAAGCAGTGTTGCTGCTTTTCAACTCAGTCCTTATCACCGTAAGCACAATCTGCCGGATCAGCTTCCTGTGCGCCCAAGCTCGGATCGAAGCGGAATAGCGTAGAGCAATAGGGGCAGACGATCTCACCGGCATCGCCCATCTTGAGGTAGATGTGTGGGTGATCTTGCGGCGGTTTATCCCCAATGCACTTGAACTCGCGGCTGCCAATGCGCACGATCGGCACCCCGACTTCATTATGAAACTTCGGATAACCTTCCATCTGCAGCGCGCGGCTTAGGCGCCCGATCGATAATTCAAAGTGCCGTGCATGGTTCGTCGAGCGAGGACTGGATCAGCACCCGGTGAGCGGCGCCCCTCTCGCGTCGTTCGGTTGCCGTAAAACGTACCCATAGCGACACGCCCATCGTTAGTTTCTCCCACCACGGGAGAGGGTTGGAAGCTAACGCATTTGCAGAGGCGCCGGCGTCGCCATCGCCGCGACGCGGCGCTTCACTGCGTTCTGCACCTTCTCGAAGGCGCTGACCTCGATCTGGCGTACGCGCTCGCGCGAGACGCCGAATTCCTCGGCCAGTTCCACGAGCGTGATCTGTTCCTCGGCGAGCCGGCGCGTCTCGAAGATGCGCCGCTCGCGCTTGTTAAGCACGGTGAGCGCATCGGACAGTGTCTTGCTGCGGTTATCAAACTCCTCGCGCGCGGCGAGCGTCGTCTCCTGGTCCGGGGATTCGTCTACCAGCCAGTCCTGCCACTGGCCGTCCTCGCGGATCGCGGCGTTGAGCGAGGCGTCGCCGCCAAGCCGCCGGTTCATGTAAATCAAGTCCGTTTCGGTGACGCCGATCCGCCGGGCGATGACCTTCACGTGGTCCAGCCGCATATCGCCATCGTCGAGAATGGAGATTTTGCTCTGGGCCTTGCGGAGGTTGAAGAACACCTTCTTCTGGTTGGTCGTGGTGCCCATCTTCACCAGCGACCGCGAGCGCAGGATGTATTCCCGGATCGCCGCTTTGATCCACCACACGGCGTAGGTGGTGAACCGGAAGCCCTTCTCCGGCTCGAAGCGCTCGACCGCCTGCATCAGGCCGACATTGCCCTCGGAGATCGCCTCGGCGATCGGCAGGCCGTGGCCGCGATAGTCCCTGGCGATCTTGGTCACGAGCCGCAGATGGCTGGTGACCAGCTTGTGTGCCGCGTCGCGATCGCCGTGCTCGCGCCAGCGCTTGGCTAGCATGTATTCTTCCTGGCGCTCCAACATCGGGAACCGCCGGATTTCCTCAAGATATTGGGTGAGGCCGGGTTCGGCCGTAAGGATCGGCAGGGCCGCGTTGCGGGCCATGATCAAGCCCTCCAACTAGTTTCGAAACAAAATTATCTGCATCCGATTATCGATTGTCAAGTTAATTTCGAAACACTATTATATTCTGAAGAGGCAATCATGTCAGCGCGCGAAACGGCAGAGCTCCTGCTGCAAGTGGGACGGCTCGTACAAGCTGAGGGCTATGACGGCGAACTCAGTCCGGCCCAATGGATGGCGCTCCGCTTCTTCGCCCGTGCCAACCCGTTCTCGCGGACCCCGTCGGCATTCGCGGAATTTCAAGCGACAACCCGCGGCACCGCGACACAAACCATTAAGGCGCTTGAAGCGGGTGGGTACTTGGTCCGACAGCCATTCAAGACGGACGGGCGAAGCGTAAGTCTGCGACTGACGAGCAAGGGCAAAAAAGCGCTTGCACGCGATCCGTTCGAAGTTCTGGTGCGCGCCGTGGATTCGCTCGACGCGACAGAGCGAACTGCGATGCGTCGCGCGCTGCACCAAGTGCTGTCCACTCTAGCGACGAGTGATGCGCATCGGCGCTTCGGTGGTTGCCAGGACTGCACGCACTTCGGCGGAGAGATGTCCGGCAACCTGCCGAGCACGGGTCCCTCGGCCGCTGAATGCCTGCTCCTCGGTGTTCCGATTCGGCCAGAGGACGTAGGTCTTCTGTGCGTCCATTTTCAACCAATAAAGGAGCACCGCGAGGACGGACCGACGCCATGAATGAGTTCGCCGCTGCGATCTGCTGAAAGGACGCTTAATTGACCTTCGTCGTCAACGAGAGCTGAATTCGCTGCAAAATCATGGACTGCGTCGACGTGTGCCCCGTGGACTGCTTCTACGAGGGCGAAAACATGCTCGTCATCCACCCGGACGAATGCATCGATTGCGGGGTCTGCCTGCCGGAATGCCCGGTAGACGCGATCAAGCCTGACACCGAGCCGGGGCTTGAGAAATGGCTGTCGCTGAATGCGGAATACGCGAAAATCTGGCCAAATATTACGGTCAAAAAGCGCCCCCCGCCCGACTCCAAGGAGTGGGAGGGGAAGCCGGACAAACTTCCATACTTCTCACCAAATCCCGCCGCGGGTGATTGAGGCGAACAGCGCCCGCACCGCAACATTCGCCTTCGCAATTTCCGCGAGGCGCTTACCTTCCTTCCAATATCCGCGAATTAACTCGCGTTTGAGATCCCTGGAGGCGCATAACCAGACAATCACCGCTCCGCCTCCTGGGCATTACCGGTGACAGAGAGTGTTGCGCTCCCGCCTATTCGAGGGAAGCATCATGCCCCAGTCTCAACGCCTGTCGTCCGTCATTCCATTCGTTGCAATTGAGCGCCCCGCTTGTCCGAAGTGCAAGGCCCCGATGATGCTCGTCAGTATCGAGCTAGCACGCCCGGGCGTCGACTTGCATACGTTTGAATGTGGTATCTGCAATCACGTACTTAAGACCCTGGCCGCGTATGAAGACCCTATGAAGTCCAAGGGTCTTGGACGTTGGCTTCAAGGCGATTTGCACCCACCGAAGTAAGGCGCGCCGGCGTGAACCGGCGGATTGTGTAAATTCCTTGAAATGAGGCGCGCCGTAGAAATGCCCACAAGCTGGGTAATATTCACCACTGGACCACACTGATAGACGCCCGCGCCACCGCGGGTGCGGGTGCGCTATCTCGAAAGAGGAGCAAATCTCATGTGTGACTATAGTCTGCATGCCATGGCATCGCGTCCCGCCAAAGTTGGAGAGACGCTCGTCACCACAACGTTCCCCAGGACCTCGACCCGTGGCTTTGCTGCAGAAAGCGAACCCGGGATGGCGGTCTGCCTGCTTCCCGGAACCGAGTTAGCCTTCGAGCAAAACGTTAAGTACGACCAGGGATGGATCTGGACGAGAACAACGAGCTTCCGCGTTGCCAAGTTTGGTGTGGTCGAACCAATTGTGCCGCATCGCCACCACGACGCGATCGAATTTCCCGATGGAAGCAATGTCCTGGTGACGCTGCTCGTCGAAGGCCAGCGAGCGACTGTGCTGCAATTGCCAGTTGTCCAGCAGATATCGGAGCGCACCACAAAAGCTGAGGAGCACGGAAGCACACCGGCATCAGCAGCTTGATCTTGCCCTGGAGTTGCACGCCGAATCACTTCGGCGGGCTCTGCGTAACATCTTGTCGCGGTGTGAGTTGGGACCGGCGACGGTGGAGAAATGCCTGCTGTCGATTAAGAAACTTGCAAACGACCGTGCTGCGGAGTGAGCCGGCGTGTTGTCTGCCGTGATGACGCTGATCGGCAGGATTTGCACATAATCTGCCAGCATTCGGCAAGGGGTCAATTCGCGCACTTCGTTGGTCTTAGGTGGGGCCTAGCCCTCCCCTTGAATAGATGAAAATCCTGCTTGGCCGCGCGAACTCAGTCTACGTCAGGCCGCCGGGTGGCGGACATCAACGCCGTCCGCTGAATATTCCGTAATCTTATTACGCAGCGTTCTGATGGAGAACCCAAGCAGGCGCGCTGAAGCGGTGCGGTTGCCGCCTGTTTTCGCAAGCGTTTCTAGGACCAGATCGCGCTCGATGTCTTTGATGGGCGAGCCAACGAGCCACCGTGCGAGACGACGTCACGACGCGCCTGAGATTTGAGACCGCGGGGACAGGGCGTACTCCATTTGCACAAACACTTCCCCTCGGCCTCATTCAGAGGACAAGGATTTGGTTAATGATTTCCTAACGCGACGCTCCGGCACTCGACTAGGGTTCGACCACTGCTGGCGAGGCCGCTAGTGCGAGCACCGCCTGCTCTTCCCACCCTCGCGGTGAATCCGCTCGCAATGAGAGAGCCGCCCTCAGGAGCGTGCACTAGATTTTGTGGTGATTGGCTCGATTGCACCGGTCGTTCGCACGGCATTACGTGCTTCGAAGTAAGAAGCGATTTCCGCTTCGGCCTCGCGTTCCCATTTTTCCGCCTCGGCGAGCCAAAGGAAACGTCTGGCCGGATCGCTCACTGCGAGCTGGCGAAACTTCGCTTCTAACTTGCGGCACTCTACCAGGTTTTTCATTGTCACCTCCTAGGAGATGCGTTTTCCGCGACAGCTTAGGCTCGTCTTGACGACGAAGTCATTGCGTTTCGTATTTCTTGCGTGCGTCATTGAGGCGCGGAAGATAATTGGGGCCCCTTCATTGCGCAAAACATCACGGCTAGCCGGTCCATCTGCGCCGAGCCGGGCGAGCGCCACCATGTCGCCTGGCACCATCGCGACGGGAAGAAACACGCAATTTTTGCTTGCCTCATGTTAGTCTTTCCCTGCCTGATCAGGGAGAACAGCCATGATAGCCGAGTTGGATGAAGACCGCTTTAATCCGTAAATTTCTAAAGCATGTCGGAGTTACATCGCAGCGTGAAATTGAGAACCTGGTGCGTAGCGGAGAGGTGAAGGGTGGCAAGCTCAAAATGCGAATGACCCTTTCCGCTGAGGGGACGCCGCTGAAACATGTAGTCGAGGAAACGGTCGCACTCTGACGATTATCCCGGCTGCCCCGGCAGGGCTGCCCTCTTGGTGGAGGACTCATCCTGCTCATTTCCAATTTGGTCCTTGGTGTCGATTCGACAACATCCGTGGTAGGGTTTCCAGCGAGAACGGACTCTACTCAAAACCGGGGGTGTTTTAGGGGAGTAGATCACAATATATGCTGAATTGACTCCTTATGCTGGAGGAAGCGGTCATGCTCCAGACGGTATCGCGGCTCCTTCCGGAGCTTCCGCTATTTCTCATGACTGCCGTCGCTACGCATTTGGTCATGTCATTTGCGCAGACGCTGATGCATTACAAGCTCGGCCACCATCCAATGGGCGGTAAGTTCTTTCGCAACCATATCAACTTCCATCACACCTACTATTCCAAAGATCATCTCGTCTCACGGACGTACCGCGGTGACGAAGGCAACAATACACCCTTCTTCTTCATTCCTGTGTTTCTGGTAGGAGCTTGTACATACCTCGTATTGCCCATTGATCTCTTCGTGGTTCAGGTAGTTGCATGTGCGGCGTCGTTCTACGCGCACGTCTTTTTCGACAAGGAATACCACGTAGAGGGATCGCGGCTTCAGCGGTTTGCATGGTTCAGACGCAAACAGGAACTGCACTTCGTTCATCACCGGCACGCGAACTGCAATTTCGCGGTGATCCATTTCTTCTGGGATGGGATTCTCGGTACCTATAGAAGGCCGGATGCTCGGTTTCGTGGACAAAAGGGATTCCCAAATCAACTGGTGTCTGATTCAAAACCGTCTCCTCTCCAGAAGCGACCTTGAATCAAACGCCGCTTGGAAGTTCCTCTGTGGAGTGCCTCAAATCGTAACCAACCCCGCCAGCAATATGACCTCCAGCACTGTGGATGCAGTCACATTGACGTCCCCACGCCACTTCTCTGGACCAAGGGCGGCTTAAATGACAAGTAGCCATTCTGGTCGTAGAGACTGCCTCCGAACGAGGGCCGAGCGAACATCGTAATACAGAACGCGCCATAGACGGCAAAGCAGTCGCGAGATCGAACCGCTCGATCGCCATTGGTCCTTTGATCCAAATGAGCCAAAGCGCGATCAGTGCGACGCCCGAGTAGCTCAATATCGAGCCGACCGCGCGTCCTGCAAAGCCAATACCTGCCAGAACTGCCGCGAGGGACAGGGCATCACGAAAGACCGCAGATGCCCTTGAGGTTGCCAGCTTGCACGACCTTCCGACGGAAAAACGTAAGTGGTTTGACGCTGAACAGGCTTACTGGTAGGGCCGCGACGCTCTCGGCGCGGGGAAATGAAACAGGAGAGTTCAGTCCATGATCGAGGGGATCAGCGCGGTCACACTAGGCGCCCACGAAATGCCACGAGCTGTCCTATTCTACCGCTCGCTGGGGTTTGAGGTCCTGCATGGCGGCGAAGAGTCGTCATTCACCAGCTTTCGAGTAGGGGTGAGCTATCTTAACCTCATTGCCCAACCTGCCGAGCGGCGCTGGTCCTGGTGGGGGCGCGCAATCCAACACGCGTGCTGGCCGCTTTCAAGCGAGAGAAGGAAGCGTTAGAGTCAATCCACAAGCAAAGCAGAAAATCGGCGTTTAAAAGATCGCTAAGGCGTTGAAGCGAACCCCAGGTGCGACGGGTGTGAAGCCGCGAAGCTTGGCGTGTCGCTCGATACGCGAGGGTATCCGCGCTGCCGACCTTGCGGCACCTACACATCCCGCGACATGCCAAACATCATTGGCAGATTCCGCTGAGGGCTGAAAAAAGCCCGCGATGCGACCGAACGGCAATGATCAGGGGTTTCTCGCGCCCTATTTTGAATTCGCGCGCGGTGATTTCCGAACTATAACCACTTCTGGCCGAATAGCGAGATGCCAACGGACTTATTTCTGGATCTATCTGGAAGACACCTCAGGCGATCCCGCCGTACTGTCGGATAGTTCGTTAACCGCGTCCGCTTACTGGTTGCGCACATGGTCACGATTTGTGTTTCATGAACGGATTGGCGGGATACATGCAGCAGATCGAAACCAATGACCCAACCGAGGCCCGACGCTGCCGCTACGCCCAATATCGAGGACAGGTCGCTACTCTGACCTTTGGCCGCGCGACCGTGAGAGGCATGGTTCGATCGGTCAAGGAAGACAGTTCCTGTGTTCCGGTTCGATGGCTGATCACCATCGCTTCGCAATAGCGGCGAGCAACTTCGTAAATTAATCGTCTTCTGACAGGATACCGCTCCTCCGTGAAATATCGACGCCTTGCCGGTCGGCACGTGATACCGACATCGTATGCCGATTGGTGACACCGTCATTTCCGATCATTTGGATTACCGGTTTCAAGGCAAGCTGCTGACCGCTCGACGTTTCGGTACGAACTGGAAGGTTCGTAGCGAATTCAACGTCGTCACTGTCGAGCTTCTGGCTTACGAAGGTTGGGACGGCGCGGATTGGAGTGTCAAATGGAGGGGCGACGGCTTCGTCCACACCAATCACGATAAGTCGGGGGAGTTTGATGCCCTGACAATCAGTTATATTGGTCATTCTGCCCAGAGATGGGAATGCGCCTGGCGGTTAGAGGACCTAGTATTCAGGCACATCCGATGCACATAGTCGAAAATGCTGTCTGATATGTTTTTGACCTTCAAGTCAGCCACTCGCAACTCTTTCGCAAACCACTGTGATCGAAGCAATGCCCTTCCAGACGAACCGTTCAGCTCAGTCGGCACGCGGCGGTCGCATAAAGCCGTCGACTCCCGATCATAACAGGTAGAGAGTCACTCCATCACGGCTCGGATTGGCTTTTGCATGACCACATCCTGGTGGCAGACGTGTGTCATCTATCAAATCTACGCGCGCTCTTTCCAGGACACGAACGACGACGGCATCGGCGACCTCGAAGGGATCGCGCGGCGGCTTGATTATCTCGTCAGCCTTGGCGTCGATGCGATCTGGATCTCTCCCATCTATCCGTCGCCGATGGTTGATTTCGGTTATGACGTTGCCGAATATTGCACCGTCGATCCGCGCTTCGGTGACCTGCCAGACTTCGACGATCTGCTGATGCACGCCCATCGGCGGCGGCTCAAGGTTCTGCTCGACTTCGTGCCCAACCACAGCTCCGACCAGCATCCATGGTTCGTCGAGAGCCGCGCTTGCCGAGGAAATCCGAAAAGAGACTGGTACATCTGGCGCGATCCCGCGCCTGGCGGCGGACCGCCCAATAACTGGATCAGCGATTTCGGCGGCTCAGCCTGGCAATGGGACGAGATCACCGGACAATATTATTACCACGCCTTCCTCAAGGAGCAGCCGGATCTCAACTGGCGTCATCCCGCCGTGCAGGCGGCGATGTACGATGTAATGCGTTTCTGGTTCGATCGCGGCGTCGATGGCTTCCGCATCGACGTGCTGTGGCACATGATCAAGGCGGCAGACTTCCCGGACAATCCACCTAACCCGGCCTATCAGCCCCAGATGGGCGAAATGCACCGCCTCCTTCAACTCCATTCGACGGACCAGCTGGAGGTACACCGGATCGCGGCCGCGATGCGCGAAATCGCCGACGGCTATGGCGCCAGGGGACAAGGCGATCGGGTTCTGATTGGTGAGATCTACCTGCCGGTCGATCGGCTGATGCATTATTACGGCGCTGAACGGCCGGAGATGCATCTGCCGTTCAATTTCCAACTCATCGATACCCCGTGGGATGCGCGCTCCCTTGCGTCGGCGATCACCAACTATGAGGCGGCACTACCGCCGGATGGCTGGCCAAACTGGGTGCTCGGCAACCATGACCGGCCACGCGTTGCGGCCAGGCGCGGACAGGCCCAGGCCCGCGTCGCAGCGGTGCTGTTGCTGACGCTTCGCGGCACGCCCACGCTCTATTATGGCGACGAACTGGGTTTGAGCGATGTCATGATCGAATCATCGCAAGTGCAGGATCCGCGCGAGTTGCGCGAGCCCGGTCTGGCGTTGGGCCGCGATCCCGTGCGCACGCCGATGCCATGGGACGACAGCGAAAATGCCGGTTTCAGCACGGCCAAGCCGTGGCTGCCGCTCCATGCCGATTGGCGGACGTGCAATGTGGCGCGGATGGCGGATGATCCTCAATCCATCCTGGCGCTTTATCGTCGCTTGCTGGCGCTCAGACGCACTTCCCCGGCTTTATCGATCGGCGACTTCGTTCTGTTGAATGTCGAATACGAGATGCTGGTTTACGAACGCCGACACGGGGCGGAGCGTCTGATTGTGGCGCTTAATCTCGGGGAACGGCAGCATCGGCTTCAATTGCCGGATTGGGCGCGCGGGAGCCGAGCGCTGTTGTCCACGCTCGAGGATGCGGCGCTGGTCGAAGGTGGCACCCTCCTGCTAGGCTCGAATGAAGCTGTCGTGCTCGAGGCCGGATAGCACGCAGCAGAGAAGGATGATCACGTGCGTATCGCCATGCTAGCGCCGATCTCCTGGCGTACACCGCCGCGCCATTACGGCCCCTGGGAGCAGGTGACGAGTCTCTTGACCGAGGCGCTGGTCGCGCGCGGTGCCGATGTCACGCTGTTTGCCACCAAGGACAGCAAGACGGCAGGCAGGCTGGATGCCGTCTGCCCGGCGCCCTATTCCGAGGATCCCACGATCGACGCAAAAGTGTGGGAGATGCTACATGTAGCTCATGTCTTTGAACAGGCCGGTGAGTTTGACCTCATTCATAACCAGGCCGATTTCGTACCACTCGCCTTCTCGCGTCTGGTCGGAACTCCTGTCGTGACGACGATCCACGGCTTCTCGTCGATGCGCATTCTGCCCGCCTACAAGGCATACGAAGATCGCGTCCACTACGTCGCGATCAGCGCGGCCGATCGCCATCCGGACTTGCGCTATGCCGCAACGATCCACCATGGCATTCCGCTCGAGGACTTTCCGTTCGATCCGCAAGGCAGCGAGGATCTGCTCTTCTTCGGCCGCATTCACCCGGACAAGGGGGCCGCTGAAGCGATCACGGCGGCACATCGATCACGACGGAGATTGATCATGGCCGGCATCGTCCAGGACCAGAACTACCATAACGAGCAAGTGGCACCCGCGCTCGGCGGTGGATCCGTGGTCTATCTCGGCCCGGTTGGCGGAGTGGAGCGCGCGAAGACTTTGGGCTCCGCACGCGCGCTGCTCCACCTCATTAATTTCGACGAGCCGTTCGGCCTGTCGGTGGTGGAAGCGCTTGCCTGCGGAACACCCGTCATTGCCTGCAACCGGGGATCGATGCCCGAGCTGATCGATGATGGCGTGACCGGGTTTCTGGTCGACAGCCTCGACGCGGCGGTCGATGCGATCGGCCGCATCGAAGAAATCGATCGCGCGTCTTGCCGCGCTGCGGTATCGGCACGCTTCACGGTAGATCGCATGGCCGATAGATATTTGGCCTTGTACCGATCAATCCTTGGTTGAAGGACAAACGACAGAAAAAACCGACGGGCCAAAACTATAACAGCGGATCGGTTCGATGAGAGCGTGGCCAAGCGCTTCCGGCTGTCAATCGTCGGATAGTCACTACGAATGCTTGGCTGGCCGCTGGGCTACGTCCGCTTTGGGTCGATATTGTTGCAAAAGTCGAAAATCGAACAACCCTAAAAATCTCGCGAAGGTCGATCTTTGGACCTCTCTGCCGCTGCATCGCTTTTCTAAGCCACGACGGAGGTCCGTGATCAATTTTGGATGAAACGATATGGTCCCTCGCGTCGCCGCGCGTAAAACGCATCAGCGGCTCTAAGAATTTTCGTTCGCCACCCCAAAAAGACTTTTGCAACAATATCTGTCAAAAGCTGACATCCGCCGCGATCCGGGATAAGTCCGCTTTACCCCTCGAGAGCGGACTTTCCATATTTAACATTACCCGAATCGCGGCGGCCAACCCGAATCGCGACGGCCAAACGGAGCGACTGACGCGATAGGCTAGCTAGGACGTGAACCCATAAATATGCCGGGTGGACGGCTGGTCAGAGTCCGCTATGCACCGATAGAGACCATGTTCTGCGCAGCTAAATGACGCGATGGGCCAGAGGCCCACCTCGGTGATTCGAGTCCATAGGGATGTCCAAGCTGAGCGTCTCCGGCCTTCCTAATCTAGAAAGATGGAGCTCGTGCCAAGTGCAACGCGGCCTCAACGCCGCCTTCCAGGATCTGCTCTGCCTGGGCAGCGTCGGGCACGGCCCGCGCGAACTGGAGGGTGCCCACCATGAGGCCGAAGATGGCGGTCGCGCGGCGGCGGCTCGCTGCGGAATCGGCATCCGGAAGTAGTGCGGCCAGAGACGAAACGTAGCTTCGCAGCGCTTTCTCGTAACCCTGCCGAGTGGACAGGGGCTGGCGGGCGATTTCGGGGAGCAACGCCGCCGAGGGGCACCCGCCCGCCGGGTCTTCGAGATGTGCGTGGTTCAGGTATCTCCGGATCGCGCCTTCAAGGTCCAGGCCCCTCCGCTGATCTTCATCGAGGCGATGTTGCTGGTCGCCGAGCGCGCTCGCCAGCGCCTCGCGAACGAGCGCGTCCTTGGACTCGAAGTGCGGAGAGAATGCCCCTTTGGTCAGGCCGGCCTCGCCCATGATCCCGGCGATCCCGGCGGCGGAGATGCCGTCTCGACGCACGCACTTCGACGCCACATCGATGATGTGCCGTCGCGTCGCTGCCTTATGACCTTTCTCGAAACGCATCTTCTCTCCACTCCACTAATATCCCGCAGCCGTTAGGCTGCAGCCGCTTCCAACAAGGCTCGGAGGTCGCGATCAAGCTGCTTGGCTACTGTATCGACATTATCGCTGCCAAACTGGCCGAAAACGGATGCTGGTCGATCATATTCAAACGCGACACCGCCATCGTCATCCTCGCGCAGAAGGACGCGGATGGGCGCATAGAGCCCCGCCGAAAGATGATGGCGCGTCATCTTAGAGGCGGTGAGCGGATTTCCGATATCGTACTGGATGGATCGGCGCGTCAGCCGCGCAATAGCTAGCAGCGCCCCATGGTCGCGCTGGCCGAAAATGGTGAGCGGCGGACAGGCCTCCAACTCTCGAAGCGCGCGCGTGCTTTCACCGTATCGCAGGAGAGCGAAGATCCCGTCGTCGATGCGGGGGGCCAAGGTCGCGAGCTTGGCTTGAAGCTAAAGGCTTTGTTGAGCTGATGGTCACGTGCTCGACCGTAATGGCACGCGTTGAGTACAGTGCATTGGCCATCTGTTGATCCTCCAATCGGTTGTCGTTGTACGGAATTGACCCCTTTCCCAACTGAAGGGGGCCAGACGTCAAATCGTAGTCGACGGGGTGCTCAAGACGCCCTCGATCCGGCGGGCAAGGTCAAGAAGCGCCCGGTCGCTCCCTAAGGGGGCGTCCAGCTCAAGGCCAATCGGCAGCCCAACGCGAGACAAGCCAACAGGAATGCTGATACCCGGCAGCCCCACGCTGCTTGCTGACACGGTGTGGTTCGCCAAAGCGAGGTAGCTGACTTCCTGCCCGGCGATATGGACGGTCGCCTGCTCCTTGAGCAAAGGCGCCGTGCAGGGCGTGGTCGGTTGCAGAATGACCTGCGCCCCATGAGAGACGAACGCCGTGTTGAGGCGGCGCTGGATTTCCGGCCGGCTCACGTTGAGCGCCGTCTGATAGGTATCTGCCGAGGTCGCGCCTGCACCGCCCGGCAGTACGATGTGCCCCCAAGCCTGGCGAAGCTGGGGCTTGAGGTCCTCGTAAATCGCGTCGAACGTGGTCGGAATGTCGTGGCGGCGAAGGAATTCCGAAATTGCGCCCATCGTCTCATGAGCGAAAATGCCCCATGTCGCGGTTTGGATGAGGGCATTGAAATCGTCGCCAAGGTCTACCTCAACGACCTCAGCGCCGGCGTCCTGCAGCCGCCGAACCACCTCGCGGAAGTGGGTCTCGACTTCCGCGTCCACCAGATCCAGGAATTGTCGCGGCGCGAAGGCCAGTCGGGCTCCCTTCAGGTCGTATCCGCGGTCGAAAAGCTCCGCAGCCTGTTCACCAGTCACGACCTGATCCACCAAAATGCAGTCCTCCACGCTTCGGGCGAATGCACCCGGCGTGTCGAGCGTATGGGAGATCGGAGCAACGCCGTTGCGCGGCCAACGTCCGGTAGTTGGCTTGAATCCCACGACGCCGCAGAACGATGCTGGCACCCGGATCGAGCCGACCGTATCCCCACCCAAGGAGGCGGGTACGATCCCGGCAGCCACGGATGCGGCAGAGCCGCTTGAGGAGCCGCCCGACACGTGATCGCGAGCGTGCGGATTCTTCACCTGGCCGTAGCGCTCGTTGTGGCCAGTCAGCCCGTAGGACATCTCCACCAGATTGTTCTTGCCGAAGACGAGGGCTCCTGCATCCTTGATTGCGCGGACAGCGTCCGCGTCTTCGCGCGGCACGAAGTGAGCGAGACCGTCGAGACCTAGGCTGGTAGGCAGCCCTTTCGTCAAATAGCTGTCCTTCACCCCGAGGGGCACGCCAAGGAGCGGAGCCGCCGAGCCGGCCGCATGCGCCTTGTCCGCGTCCCTCGCGGCCTCGAGCACAGCGGCCTCGTCGATGGTGATGAAGGCGTTAAGCTCGGCAAGCGTTCGGGCGCGCTGCAGAAGCGCCGTAGTGTAGGCTTCCGACGTGATATCGCCGTTACGAACCGCTGCTGCAGCGGCTGCGAGCCCCAGCGAGGAGAGATTCGTGATTTCTCGCGATGCGATGTGACGCGAAATGGCGGTGGTGTCGTTCATGAAATCCTCGCAAAGAGCTGTGACGCGGCATTTTCGGCGCTGCAAACGGCCTCCGCAGCTCAATGCCATGACGATCATAATATAAAATTACGATCGTAATTCAATAGCCTTTCTCGCGGCGCGGGGGCCTCGCCGGACACATAAGCGTGAGGTGCCGATGACGATTGATCGAGCCGGCAATCAACCGTTTCGACCAAGTCCGCTATGCCACCGAAAGCGGAAGCAAATTCAGAGCATTAGCAGCACGGCCGCAAAGCGTTGTCGGTTGATGGCGCGGCCCTAGACGTGATTCAAGCTCCGAAACCGGAGGCGAATCATGCGCTACGAACTCAGCGATTACGAATGGACAGCCATCAAGCCGATGCTGCCGAACAAGCCGCGCGGCGTTCGGCGCGTAAATGACCGTCGCGTGCTCAATGGCATCTTTTGGGTCTTGCGTTCAGGCGCGCCATGGCGCGACTTGCCGGAGAACTATGGTCCCTGCACCACTTGTTACAACCGTTTCGTTCGGTGGCGTCGGGCTGGCGTCTGGGACCGGATCATGGATGCACTGGCCGCCGGTTGTAACGCGGCGGTGCAAATGATCGATACTTCGGTCGTCCGCGTGCACCAGCACGGAGCCTGCATCGCCGACAATAGTCATCAAGATATGGGTCGCTCACGAGGCGGCCTGACGAGCAAGATTCATGCGGTGGTGGACACCAATGGCCTGCCGGTCCATCTCGCGCTCACGCCGGGTGAGGCGCACGACAATCGACTGTGTTCGGTTCTCCTCAACGCCTTGCTTCCCCAAACGATGTTACTCGCGGATCGTGGATACGACGCGGATTGGATCAGGGAGCTTGCCCGCCACCAAGGTGCGTGGGCCAATATTCCGCCGAAACGCAATCGCAATCTGCTTCATAACGTTGTCGCGCGTGAGGTTGTCACCGCACTGTCTGAGTACCTGGACGAAGGCCTTCGCCGCGCCGTATTCGCTGGAATCAAGCAGAGCCCGAGCTCAAGTCCGCGCGCACATAGCGCGCTGGAAGATAAGGAAAAACTGGCGCACCCGACACGATTCGAACGTGTGACCTTTGCCTTCGGAGGGCAACGCTAAGCGACTGCCTGAAATAGCAATCTGAGATGGTTGCATGTCCGGGATTTAAACCTACTCAGCGGACAGCTCAAACGTACGCTGGTAGCGTACGAACGGCGGTTCTTGGAAACTTTGAAGATGCCGCGTAGCGAGTTGGGTTGCGCTGCCCGCCGAAAAGAAAACAGGACCCGCACGGTAGTGGTCGCGATGTAGCGGGCCACTGACTCGAACCTCGGACTGCTCAGCCAGTCTGCAGCACGTCGCCGCGCCGATTCCTCCGCCAGCGCCAGTCACGAGGGCTATCCGCCCATCAAGCGATGACATTCGATCTCTCCTAACAGTAACTCGGAAGAAGGCGTTGGCCGCCGGTGGCAGGCGAGGCATAAACGAAGAGAAGGACAGTTCAATTTGCCGTCGAAAGAGCGATCATTTGAAGAGGTCAATCGTGTCATTTACTGTCTAAGACCGATCCAAACGGCTCGAAGCGCTGGCCGTTGAATTTCACCAGCTGAAGCTGATCGATGGGAGAATAGTCGGTGGAACTGGTTCTTATCTTGATGCCCGGCAAATAGACGTTGATTTCCATATCGAGACTGGTCATGCGTCGTGCGATCGACCGCGTGGTCGATCGCTTCGGGTGTCTGGATATCGTGTTCGGAAATGCCGGTATTGGAGGAGGCGCCGGCTTCCTCGGTCTTGATGGAAGCGCCAATGCGGGCGGCGAAATCGGATCTGTGACTGACGAGCTTTGGGACAAAGTGCTCGCCGTGAACTTGAGTTCCGTTTTCGCAACGATTCAGAGTGCGGCTTTTCACATGAAAAAGGGAACAGGTGGGCGCATAATCATCACGACTTCGGTTGCTTCCTTTCGCAATCAAACTTGGGTGGGGACGCCTTATATGGCTGCGAAGGCCGGCGCGGCCCACCTTGTTCGTCAAATGGCGCTGGAACTCGCGCGCTACAACATTACGGTGAATGCGATCGCGCCGGGTGCCTTGCCTCGCTGGTGACTGGGATGAATGTTTTGGTCGCAGCCGGATTTTCGATCGCAGGACTTGTAAGCCCAAAGTCGATACTGCCGGTGAGCTACGTTCCGACGGAAGCCTCATTCATTTTTGCAATGTACGCCGCGGCCCGCACCATTCCTCTTGCCTTTATTACGCTGATTGCGATCTACAAAAATTGGGAGCCGGCGGTCCTGATATTGGGTACCCTGGCAGGTTTCATACAATTGCTGGATGGCGGCGTGGGACTGTTGCAGCATGATCTCGGAAAATCCATCGGGCCTCTTGTCATTGCCGCACTGCAATTTTGCGCGATGTATCTGTTGAGCCGGTCCGCGCGAAGCAGCGCGGAATAGCGGTTGTTTCAGTTCCGTCGGTCACGGCCACTCTGAACCATGGAGAGGGACCTCTGGCCGTCCCGTCGGCTCGCCGTGGTTAATGATGATCGAGTTCAACGCCGCGTCGGCTTTCAAGGATTACTCCACCGTGATGTTCGCGCTAGTGATAACACCACGCCATTTTTCGCGCTCATCGGCGACAAATCTCGTCGTTTCTGCGACGCTCCCGCCGACCGGCTCGACTGCAATCTTTGCGAATTGCTCCCTGACCTCCGGCAACATCGCCCTTTTTTCCACCAAGATTCAGAACGCTCTCCGAGCTGCCGACCTGCGTAAGCTCGCGCTGTTGTGTTTGCTTTGATAATGCGAACCGAGAGCGAGTAGCGAGGCGTCCTGCATGATCGGCATTCAGCGCCTCTCAAATTCCGGATCGGTGTGTCGCGCGGGCCTCGAACACAATCAAGCGGACTGCGGGGCGCACCTAACTAGCGAAACTTCAACGAGGAGAATCCCTCGCCTCTAACAGGTGATCAGATGAATTACGTACTGACTCTCTTTGCCGGCGCCTTTCTATGCAATTGTATCCCGCATCTGAGCTCAGGATTGCGGGGGGCGCCGTTCCCTACCCCGTTCGCCAAACCCAGAGGCGTCGGCAATTCGCCACCCTTCCTCAACTTCCTTTGGGGGAGTTTCAATCTCTTCATCGGCATCTACCTGCTTTCAATATATCCGGTGGTGATTGGCCCGAATCCTACCTGCTTCGCGCTGGTTGCCGGAGCCTTGGCTATGGGTGCGTATCTGTCTCTGCATTTCGGCAAGGTTTTTCGGAACACGGGCTGAATAAACCGTGAGCTGGCGGACTACGCGACGTCAGGTTTGGGTCAAAGAGTCGGCGGACGAGTTGGTTTACAGGCGTGTGATTACGGAGCCGTTCGTCGTCATATTCCCCAGCGACCACCGCCTTGCCGTGCGCGATGCCGTCGAACTGCGAGAGATCGTGGGCGAAACGTTCATCATACCATCGAAGACGGCCCCGACCTCGCGCGTGGTGATCGAGGACTACCTGAAGCGGTCCGGCCTAGATATCATTCCGGGTCACGAAGTGGACAACATTACCCATGCTGTGTCCATGATCGCGTCGACCGGCGCCGTCGCGCTGCTGCCCGCCTACCCAAGCAATCTTCTTCCCTGGTCCGTAACCAGCCGTCCGCTGGAGGGTGACCCGACCGAGTTGCACCTTTGCCTCTCGGCGTGCAGTCTCTGGTGCCCGGGCTCCGTGAACTGGCCGCTTTTCCTGCATCTGGCGGTAGCTCACCGCTTTTCCTGCATCTGGCGGTAGCTCACCGCTTCTTTCCTTGCATCTCTCAAGATCAAATGTAATGTTATAACATTGCAACATGGGCTGGATAGCGGGATGAAAACCAGCCATCCGCCGATGGGCGGTTCCCGACGCTATGGCGCAAAAGCGCCGCTGCCCACGAAGTGCGAAGAGGAAATAATGCCATGCCCGATGCTGCGACACAGATTCCCGTCACGGTTCTGACCGGTTATCTCGGGTCTGGGAAGACGACGTTGCTAAACCGCATTCTCTCCGAGACGCATGGCAAGCGGTTTGCCGTGATCGTCAACGAATTCGGAGAAATCGGTATCGACAACGATCTCATCGTCGACGCGGACGAAGAGGTTTTCGAGATGAACAACGGCTGCATCTGTTGCACGGTTCGCGGCGACCTCATTCGCATTGTCGCGGGGTTGATGCAGCGCAGCCACGGTTTCGACGGCATTGTCGTCGAGACTACCGGACTCGCAGATCCCGCGCCGGTGGCGCAGACGTTCTTTGTAGATGAGGACGTCCGCCGCAAGACGAAGCTCGACGCCATCATCACCGTCACGGATGCCAAGCATCTCCTCGAACAAATCAACCGGGCCCCGGAAGCGCAGGAACAACTCGCGTTCGCCGATGTCGTTCTCGTCAACAAGGTCGATCTTGTCGATGAGGGCAGCCTCGCAACGGTCGAACGTCGTATCCGAAACATCAATCCATATGCGACGATACACAGAACGGAGCGCTGTGGTATCGACCTCGCCAAGGTATTGGGGCGAGACGCCTTTAATCTCGAGCGCATCCTCGAAGTCGAGCCGGGATTCCTCACGGAAGAACACGACCACGAACACGACGACAGGATCGGCAGCCTGTCCCTGGTCGCAGATCGACCGATGAAACCCAGCAGGTTCGTGTCATGGATTCAAGATGTCACCCAACGCCACGGGACCGACATCCTGCGCATGAAGGGTATCGCATCGATAGAGGATGACGATCGGCAGTTTGTCGTTCAGAGCGTTCACATGCTCATTGAGGGCGGAAGTCAGCGTCCCTGGAAGGAGCACGAGGCGCGCCAGACACGGCTTGTCTTCATCGGGCGCGACCTGCCAAAGGACCTGCTAAGGCAGGGGTTTGAGGCTTGTTGCGCCTGAGGGAAATAAGATGGGCGAGATCGCAAAATTTGTTCCGAAATCCGAGATCGAGCGGGTTCGCTTAATTCGCGAAGCGCGCGCTATATATGACAGCATCTTTCCTCCGACCGATGCGGTCGGCGAGCGGCCGGATGATCGACCCGGCAAAAGTGACGCAACCTGGCTGAAAGGGCCCGCTCCCTCGAAAGGAAACGTCCGGATGGCGGGGTGCTCATAGCCCCTCGATCGCCATATTTTCCTTGTCCATTGGAGGGTGATCGCCAATGCAAGGCCGCCATGCGCGCGTTCGGCGGGTGGCGGTAGTGTCGGAGCTCCAGACGTCAGAAGGGGAACGGCTCCTTGGCAGGTGCGAAAATGATGTTGGCACGGGCCTTCGCACGGAGATGCGGAGCCTATCTCGCGCTGGTGGCTCTGACGCTGCAGCTCGCGCTGTCATTCGCGCATGTCCACAAGCATGATCTCGTCTTTTCAGGGTTCGACCGCACCGATGTCGTGAGCGTCGCGCACGATCGGCCAGAACTGCAAGTCGCGGAGCAGCTTCCGGCACGGCTGGCCGATGACGGTGATCACTGCCCGATCTGCTTCTCGGGTTTCCTGCTGTCGAACTCTTCGCTGCCGGATGCGCCGGCACATCCGCATTCGCTACAATTCCCCGAGATTGACCTTACGTTCAATCCAGTTTCCGATCGGGTGTTTCAACCGCATCACGCGGCATTCCTGTCACGGGCACCCCCGGCCACCTGACGCCTTACCGCCCTTCCCTGCTTGCTGCAGGACATGTCTTGCGTAGCTCGACACAAGACGCATGCGTCACCTGGCGCGCTATCACGTTCCGAGCGCTTTCAAGACCACCGTCCCCGCTTCTTGTGGGTGCTCACATCTCCCGATTCGGCGGACAGTTCATGATGAAACCGACGTATTTCTCCTGCGCGATCCTCTTGCTCTGGCTATTTACGAACCGCGCGGAGGCGCATCCCCATGTCTGGGTCACATTCCACAGCGAAGTGCTCTACGCCGCCGATGGCACCATGACGGGCGTCCGCCACGCCTGGACTTTCGACGACATGTTTTCAGCCTATGCGCTTCAAGGCATCTCCCACGCCAAAAAGGGCCAGTACACGCGGGAGGAACTGGCCCCGCTCGCCCAGACCAACGTGGATTCCCTGAAGGAGTATGACTACTTCACCTATGCGCGCGCCGACGGCAAGAAGCTGAAATTTGCAGAGGCGGTCGACTATTGGCTCGAATACAAGAACGCCGCCCTCACCTTGCGTTTCACCCTGCCGTTGAAATCCGCCGCCGCTGCCAAGTCCATGCAGATCGAGATATACGACCCCTCGATCTTCGTCGATTTCGAATTCGCCAAGGACAAGCCGGTTTCCCTGAGCGGCGCGCCGCAATGTCTCCCGACCTACGATCTGCCGCACCAGCCGACGCCGGCCGAGCAGGCGCGGCTTAGCCAGCTCGACGCCGTGCCGCTCGATCCCTCCAGCACCTATGGAGAAATGTTCGCGAACAAGATCCTGGTGAAGTGCCCATGACCAGATCGCGTGCTGTCACCTTGGTCCTCGTGGCGATCGTCTTCGCCTGTGTAACGGGTGTCGTGTCGGCGTGGAGCGCGCCGTTTGGTGCGCCCCATCCCGCAGCCGACATGTCCGCATCGGGGCTCACGGGCTGGATTTTTGCCGAACAGGCCGCCTTCTACCGTTCGCTGTCGGGCTTCATCCGGGCGAGCAAAGAGGATGGGGCCGCGATGTGGGAATTGTTCGGTATCTCCTTTGTCTACGGCATTTTCCACGCCGTCGGACCGGGGCATGGCAAAGCCGTGATCTCGTCCTACGTCGTCGCCAATGAAGAGACCTGGCGCCGTGGCGTGGTCCTGTCATTTGCGTCCGCGGGCATCCAATCCGTCGTTGCCATTATCGTTGTGGCCATCGCCGCGGTTCTGCTTGGTGCAACCGCCAAGGCGATCGGACTGACCGTCCATCTGATCGAGACCACAAGCTATGCTCTCGTCATTCTGATCGGCCTGCGGCTTCTCTATGTCAAAGGCCGCGGCTTTCGGATCGCTTGCCGCGAACTGACCTGGCGTCAGGCGCCTGACTTTGCTTTTGCTTCGGCTCCAGGTGCCGCAACTTTGAGTACCAAGCCCTTTCAGTTGCCGGACCGGCGGTTCGGCGCGATGGCCATGCGTGGCGGACAATGCCAGATCGACGGATGCCCAGCTCACGCGCACAGCTTCCATTGCCATGACGATCATGACCACCATGAATCGGCCTGGGGTCACGCGCATGGGCCCGAGCCGACCATGCTCGCCGGCGCCGGCGGCTGGCGGCGGGGGCTGGCCGCGGTGGTCGCGGTCGGATTGCGGCCCTGCTCCGGCGCGATCATCGTCTTGATTTTCGCGCTGGCCCAGGACCTGTTCTGGACTGGAGTTGGTGCGACGCTGTTCATGGGATTGGGCACGGCTGTGACGGTCGCGGCAATAGCAACCGTCGCGGTCAGCGCGCGTGGACTAGCAAGTCGCATCGCCCGGACGCGGGCGGGGCTCGGCATGCTCACGATGCGAGCGATTGAGGTCGGCTCCGCAGCGCTTATCGTCGCGTTTGGTATTCTGCTGCTGGCGGGTTACATGGCCAGCGAGCAACTCTGGATGTTCACAGGGTAGGCTCGATGCCATCGTTCAAATCGGATCTGCCTTAAGAGCTGGCCTCCGAAGGCAAAGGTCACACGTTCGAATCGTGTCGGGTGCGCCAATTTCCTCCGGTTGAGAATGATGCGTACGCTATGGACGGATCTGTTCTCCGTCTGAATTTGTGTGAGTAAGCAATCTGGCTGCGGCTTTCGTCAACGGGGGATAGCGGTCGTCGCTGAGCGCAAACCGACAATCTTCCGACCATCGGCGACGAGAAGAAGAACGAGCGCGAGGAAAAGAACAAGGATTATCACCTCGTCGAGCGCAGCTTTGGCTCGTTCTCACGTTCGGTCGAGCTCCCTTCCGGTATCAGGGCCGAGGACATCACCGCCGAGATCGCCTATGGCGTGCTGAAAGTTACGGTGCAAAAGCCGGCGCCGAAGGAGGTCAAGCAAATCGAGATCAAGACCGCTGCTTAACGGAACCATCGCTGGGCGCTGCCTCAGCGCCCAGCGATTTACCAACCAGTGACAGGAGATCGACAAATGCGGGCCATCAGATCATGACGAAGTACGTCACAACGGTAGCTCCTCACAACTCGATCCAGGACGCTGCAAACATCATGCTGCGCTGCCATGTCAGTGGTGTCCCCGTCGTGAATGATGATGGCTCGCTTGTAGGAATTGTCTCCGAGAGCGACTTTCTTCGACGGAGCGAAATCGGTACGGGAGCGCAAACGATCAGCTCTTCTCCAGTTCTTCGCTGGCGCCGGCAAATTGGCTAACGAATTCGTCCATGAGGGGGGCACAAGGTGAAAGATGTCATGACGCCCAACCCGGTTACCGTGAATGAGCAATGAAGCGTGTACGGCACCATCACCCGGACCGCCTGCGCCGTCGCCAGGATGCGTACCGCCTCAGCTTCGCCTCAGAAACGAACCGAAAGGAAGAAAACGAACGTCGTCAAAATTCAATGAAAATGGGCACTTCTAGTGGGAATACTGCGAGTTTCCACCGCTCATAACGGTCTGGTTGCAGGTTCGAGTCCTGCCGGGCCCACCACGCTTGCCCTGTGTGGCGAAACGAATTGCACAATCCGGACATTATATGGTACATGCACCATATATAGTGCAGCATGATCGATGAATCCCCCGCGCAAGATTCCGGTCGTGTTCTACCGAACGCGCGGCGGGGCCGAGCTTGTCCGGGATTGGCTCCGGTCCCTGCCGAGCAACCGTATCGCGCGGGTGTTGTTCTGCGTGGTGCGCAACCGGGTCGTGGTTCTTCACGGCTTCATCAAGAAGACGCAGAAGACGCCCGATGACGAATTGGCCCTTGCCCGCAAGCGCAAGAAAGAATTCGATGCGTGACAAGGAGTTTTCGATGACCAAGGCCAGGAAAAGGAAATCGCCGCGCTCCGCGGCCAAGCTCAGCACGCTTGACGCTTTTCTGAAGGAAGACGGGACTCTCCAGGAGTTTCAGGCCACCGCCATTAAGGAAGTCCTAGCCTGGCAGATCGCCGAGGCCATGAAGGCGAACAACATTTCACGCAGCGGTCTGGCGACCCGGATGAAAACCAGCCGGAGCCAGATCGGCCGCCTGCTTGATCCCAAGGACGGCAACGTCACCCTCAATACATTGCAGCGCGCCGCAAAGATCGTTGGCCGGTCGCTCCGGCTGGATCTGGTGTGACGCCGAATTGCGCGCCTTCGATGTCGAGCTTTGCAAGACGCGTGGTTTGTCTTGCGAAACGCGGTGGTCGTCATGCGAAGCGATAACGCGCTGGATCCGAAAGCGGGCGGCGCTTATCTGGCCCGCAGCTTCGAAGCCATCTCGGCATTGTGGTGCACCTTCGATGATGCCGCGGGGCTCACGACACAGGGCATACTCGAAATGAGCCTGTCACAGAAATTACCGGTAAGCCGAAGCGATCCCTGCCGCTTCTCGAACCTATGTTTGCTGGACGAGCGAATGCAACGCCCTAACCGCGGCCTCCCGGTTCTCCACAGGGACAAACAGACTGACCGAATGCGACGACAACACGTACTTGTCGGGGACAATCCCGTGATGTCCGAGAACCTGCAACGCCCTGAACGGCAATTCCGACGAAACGCCGCCGAAGCAGGTGAGACTCACCGAGCTTGAAGCCTCGCGCTGCTTGCGCAGATCCTTGCTTCGCTCCAGCGTGCGCAACAGGGCGTCGAGCCACTCTGAATCACAGGCCACGATCATGCTGGTTTTTCCCGCGGTGAAGTGTGAGGCGAGGAGCTGCGGCCAGGACAGGCTGTTTTGCTTGAGATGCTGCGCGAATTTCTCGAAACCGTGATTGAGATCGTTGGAATCGATTTCCACATGCTCAATGCGAGCCATCGAGTTGACGGCCAGAACCTTTCCGTTTTCCATGCCTGCAACCTCTCTCATCACTTGCGTGCTGTGTTCAACGCCATCCCACCGCTTGAGAACCAGAGGCACATCCTGACTTTGCGCCAGCTCCAGGCTGCGAAAATGCAGGATCTTTGCACCCCAGAAGCACATTTCGGACAGGGATGCGAAGTCCACTTGCCGCAGGGGTTTTGCATCCGGCACGATGCGCGGATCGGCCGAACAAATTCCGTCGACATCTTTGATGATCTCACAGCGTTCGGCCTTCAGCGCCGCGGCCATCGCAACTGCCGTGGTGTCGCTGCCGCCCCGGCCGAGCGTGGTGATTTCCCTGGTCGCCGGATTCACGCCCTGAAATCCTGCCAGCACCACAACGCGCCCACGATCAAGCTCCTCACGCACGCGAATGGGCCGTACATCCACAATGCGTGCGGAGGAATGGGAGTCGTCGGTCATCACGCCGGCCTGACTGCCGGTGAAGCTGATCGCGGGCACGCCGAGATCGGCAAGCGCCATGCTCATCAGGGACATGCTGATGCGCTCACCGGTCGTTAGCAGCATGTCGAGTTCACGGCGATTGGGAGTCGGGCTTACCTGATAAGCCATCTCGATCAATTGATCCGTGGTCTTGCCCATGGCGGAGACGATCGCCACGACACGATGACCACGGCCATGCAGGTCGGCGAGACTGCGCGCAACCGCGCGAATTTTCGCCGGTGTTTCAAGACAGACACCGCCATATTTTTGCACGATGATGGGATGGTTGCGCATCTAACCTCGGTGAGAAGCCTCGCTCGCCTCGCCCATCGAACCGACACCGCCTATCCATGTGCCGACGATTTCAAAGTTCGGATTGAAGGCGACAAGATCCGCGCGGTATCCGGGCGCGATCCGTCCAAGCTCGGACTCAAGGCCCAGAAATGCCGCGGGCGTCCGAGAGGCCATGATGAGGGCATCGACAAGGGAAATTCCGAGCAGCGCAACAGCGTTGCGCACCGCCTCGATCATGGTGAGATGAGCGCCCGCGAGTGTGCCATCTGGGCCAGTCAGGCGATTTTCGTGCAACATGATCGGCCTTCCCTGCAGCATGAATTGCCGGTCGTTCGTGCCCGCCAATGGCATGGCATCCGTGACCAGCATCAATCGATCGCGTCCCTTGCAGCGGAAGGCAACATGCAAACCGGTGCGGTCAACATGAATGCCGTCGCAGATGATCCCTGCAAACAGCCGGTCATCCTCAAGCGCGGCGCCTACCAAGCCCGGCTCGCGGGCGTTCAACTGCGACATGGCATTGAACAGATGGGTCACCCCCGAGATACCGCGATCGACCGCCTGCCCGATTTCGGCTGCGGTGGCGTCGCTATGGCCGGCCGCGATACGCAATCCGGCGCCGATCAATTCATCGATCATGGACGCGGGCACGCATTCCGGGGCCAAGGTCACAATGGAGCGGCCGCGGCCCCCAAAACTCTTGATCGCGGCGAGATCGCGCCGATCAGGCACGCGTATCTCGGCTTCCGGATGAATGCCCTTGCGAGACCTGTTGAGGGCCGGTCCTTCCAGATGAAAGCCGAGAACGCCGGGAATCTTCAGACAATCCTGGGCGACTGCAGCCAATCGCTCGATGACCTCGCTGCGATCGGTGATGAGGGTCGGCAAGCAGCCTGTGGTCCCCTCCTTGCGGTGCGCCTCAACGATGCGTCGAACGCCGGCCTCCGTTGGCTGGTCGTTGAGAAGAACGCCCCCGCCTCCGTTCACCTGGATGTCGATGAATCCGGGTGCAAGGATCGCGTCTGCGGGAGGGTGGATCAAGTCGCGCGCCTCCACCTCGCCGAAGGTGATGCTTTCAATCCGCCCCTGCGAGATCCTGACCGACCCTGGCCCGCGCATGTCGGCACCATCAAAGATGTGCTGCGCGGCAATCGTGAGAGAGGAAGAACCAGCGTGGCCCATCAGCATTGACCCGAAAATGGCAGTCACGGACTCGTGAGGCGGGTCCCCGAGACTTTCAAATGCATACCAAGGAGCTTTGGAAGGACCCGGAGCAAAACCTTCGCGTTAACTTTCCATGGGAACAAAAGGTACCACATATCTCGGCATCGATGGCGGCGGAACCCGCTGCCGCGCCCGGATCGAGGACGAAAACGGCGGGATACTCGGTGCAGCGAGCTCCGGGCCTGCCACGACGCGGATTGGCTTCGAGAAGGCCTGGCGATCCATGATGGAGGCCACTGAAGCGGCAGCGGCGCAGGCCGGACTGACGCGCGAGGATTTCGCGCGGATGCACGCCGGAATTGGCCTTGCCGGTCTTGGTCGCCGGGGCGCGGAAGCGGCCCTCAACAAGATCGCGCATCCCTTTGCGTCCGTCATCTTCATCAGCGACGGCTTGGCGGCGTGTCTCGGCGCCCATAGCGGCGCGGACGGGGCCATCGTGGTAGCCGGCACAGGCTCGGTGGGTGTTGGCCTGATCGACGGCCGCGAAATCCGTCTGGCCGGTTACGGCTTCCCCGTGTCGGACGAAGGCAGCGGTGCGGACATCGGCCTGCAGGTTGTTCGACTGGCGCTACGGGCCGCGGATCGCCGCAGCGAGGTGACCCCGTTGCTTTCAGAGGTGCTGGGCGCATTCGATCATGATCCTTATCAGGCGGTGGCCTGGTCTGAAGAAGCCAGGGCCACAGACTACGCAGCGTTCGCGCCGATCGTGATGCGGCACGCCAATCAGGGCGATCCGGTCGGCCGTCGCATTGTCGAACGCGCGGCCGATGCGATCGGCGATCTGCTCGATCTGTTCCTGGCGAGAGGAATTGACCGGCTCTCGCTGGTGGGCGGGCTCGCGGATGCCATTGCACCCTGGCTGACGCCTGACCTGCGCGCCCGCCTGAGGTGTCCTGACGCCGACGCGGCGGGCGGCGCGTTACTGGTAGCGCGAGGGCGGCTTGACCTGCCCAAGAAAGAAACTGACCATGAACAGGCTTCAAAGTTCCGCGCTTGATGGCGCATGGACCAACCATTTGATGGCGCATGGATCAACCATATGACCACAGAAGAGGTCGATCCCCGCTTTGCCGATCTTGATGCATGGCCGCTGACGTCAGCGATGGAAGCGATGTGGGAGGGCCAGCTTGCGGCAGTCGCGGCGATCGGCCATGCCCTTCCCGCGATCACTGCGGCGACCGAAGCTGCCAAAGCGGCGCTGGGTGATCACGGACGCATTGTGTATGTCGGCGCCGGCACCTCGGGCCGCGTGGCGGTCCAGGACGGCGCCGAGCTGATGCCGACCTTCGCCTGGTCCAGCGAGCGCGTCCGCTTCATCGTCGCCGGCGGCGACAGCGCGTTCGTCACCAGCATCGAGGGCGCGGAGGATGATGTCGATGATGCGGTCGCGCAGATCAATGCCGCGCGGCTCACACCGCACGACGTAGTGATCGCCGTTGCCGCCAGCGGGACAACGCCGTTCACGGTCGCGGCGCTGCAGCAGGCAGGCTCTTTCGGTGCAGTGACGATCGGTGTTGCCAACAATCCCGACACCGTACTGCTGGCGTCGGCAAAGTTTCCGATCTTGATCGAGACCGGCTGCGAGCTGATCGCCGGCTCCACGCGGATGAAGGCGGGCACCGCGCAGAAGGTTGTGCTCAACCTGATCTCCTCAGGAATCATGCTGCGTCTTGGCCGGGTGTACCGCGGCATGATGGTGAACATGCAGCCGACCAATGCCAAGCTGAAGCGGCGCGCCGAGGCCATGGTGGCGCAAATCGCGCATTGTGATCCGTCGCACGCGGCACGCTGGCTTGAGCAGGCCGACGGAGACGTCAAGACGGCAGGCCTTCTGGCGTTGGGTGTCAACAGGGTTGATGCCGAGACCATTCTAAAAAACTGTGACGGCAACCTTCGGCGCGTGTTTGCCGAGCTTGCCAGGAATCGTGACCGGCATCCCAAGGGAGCGGCGCGCAAGCAAGGCGGAGCGGTTGAGCCGTGACGACATCGGCGATGGCGAGCGAAATCGGGGAAAGCGCGGACGTTGTCGCCAAAATCGTTCGTAGCCGCCCCGCCACGCGCGACATCGCACAGCGAATTGGGATTGGCTCCGCCCCCCTGTGCGTCGTGTGCGGCCGGGGAAGCTCCGGGCATGCCGGGGTTTTCTTAAGATATCTTGTCGAGACGCGGCTTCGCCTCCCCGTTTCGGCCAGCGCCCCTTCGGTGATCACGGCATTTCGCACGCCCTTGATGCTGCGCCACGCGCTGTTTATCGTGATCTCGCAATCCGGGCGCAGCCCGGATCTTATCGCAGCGACCAGGTCGGCGCGCGCCGCAGGCGCCCGCACCATCGCCATCATCAATGCGACGTCGTCGCCGGTGGCTGACGAAGCGGAGTTCGTCGTTCCGATCGAAGCCGGCACAGAGCACTCCGTAGCGGCGACCAAGACCGTGATCGGCTCGATGGCCGCTAGCGCCGGACTTGTTGCCGAACTGGCGGAAGATCGTGCGCTGCGGTCAGCCCTCGACAGGCTGCCCGAGCGCCTGCACCGCGCGCCGGCGCTCGACTGGTCAGAGATTGCCGATGATCTCGCCAAGGCGTCAGCTGTGTTTGTGGCTGCGCGGGGCCTGGGCCTAGGCTCGGCGCGGGAGATCGCGCTCAAACTTTCGGAAATCCTGCGCCTGCCTTCCATTGGTCTGAGCGCCGCCGAGCTGCAGCATGGGCCACGCGCCGCGTTATCGTCGCGCACGCCGGTTATCATGATGCGCCTCATGGATGAAACAGCGGCCACGGTGGACGCGCTGGCAGAAGAATTGCGCGAGCAAAAGATCGCGCTGCATCTATGCGGCGGACCGCGTGGCTCGTTGCCCTGGTTGGCCGAGGATGACCCCGCCACCGACCCGATCACCATGCTCGTTCCGGCCTATCGGATGATCGAGCAGACGGCGCGCGCCTGCGGATTTGACCCGGATCGCCCTCCTCGCCTGAGCAAGATCACCGAGACGTTTTGACAGCTGATTGATCGAGCCGGTTGCTGACCTTCGATCATCAGCGATTCAAGGTGATCGGCTCCCGGAAAAAGCGCCACACCTCGGCTTGCGCCTCGTGCAGATCGATGCCGATATCGCGGAGAAAATCACAGCGTTCCTCGAGATCCTCGCGCAACCTTGCCCTGAATCAGGCTCGCTGCCACCATATCGCCGGCAGTCCCAAGATCGCCCGGACGCGCAGATCATGGTCGCCCGACTCGAACGTTGAGCCCGCCATGGCCACTTGCCTGTCGGATGCTGCTGCTTGCACCCTCAACTCCGTCCTCGCCTCGGCGTGACCAAGTTTATTTCTGTAAATTTGCATGAAAAACCTCCTGAGGCAGTTAGGGGATGCAACTCGATCGCAGCGCCCAGACCCGTTGGTCCGATGCAACCCAGCACCACTGAATGATTCAAATCCAACCCACGGCAATGCCGGATGATGGAATCGTCCGACACGTCGCAACCAAACCGGCCGCGCCTCGCCTAATGTATTGAAATGCAAGCCGCCGCCCGGCACGTCCATCTCGGGTCATCAGCTCTGCGGGAGGAAGCGGCTGAAGGAAGGTAGCCTGAGACAAAGCTTGGTAATTGGAGGAAGCGCGAGGACCGGGATGACGCACGCAGCGACATAGCCCTCCGCTACGATGATGTACCAGGACATGGGCATGACATATTGGCTGGAGCAGGCCGAGGTGGTCATGCGTCAGCCGTAATAGTCCTCGCTTTCCCAAGCCGCGATCTCAAACACGCTCAAGGCCCGCTCAGTGGCCCGCAAACGAAATTTGGCTTTGAAAGGCGATCTACCTTGTGAAACTCGTAGTGCGAGGCCAGCTTTTCGAGGCTATGACAGTGAGACCGAGGCCGAAAAAAGCGCATGGACCCACGGCGAGTATCGGACCATATAAGCAAGGATCACTTTGTTCGACGAGCAAGGGAGCCACCGAATGTACACCAACATTCTCTTGAGCACGGACGGATCGGAAGTCGCGAGAAAAGGCGTTGAGCATGGCATCACCTTGGCGAAGGCCTTGATGGCAACGTAGTTGGCGTCCGTTTGGATTATCGCCCTCGCCGAGCCCACCCCATACAATGCGCCAGTTGACCGCTCTCTAGCGGCAGGAGAATTTCATGGTTAGTGAAAAAGGCCCGAACATAAAGAAGAAACAGAAATGCAAAAATTGTGAAGGCAAAGGTTTGCTCAAGAAGGGCGACAAGGTGGTGAAGTGCCAGCGCTGCAAAGGCACGGGGGTGCGGTGATGTTGAGTTGATGACCTCTCCAATACCAAGGTAAAGGCCGCTAGGCTGCGCAAACTTTCATTTAAGTGAGAACGCCAACCTAATGTTCGACCCGGTACAGGCGCCATCGCTCCGGCACGCCAACCCGCGCGAGAAATATCGCGAGTCAAAGCCTGCAAAAGCAGGCCGTCTGAAAAACGAAAGGAGCAAGCCTTCGTTGATCGTGATCCGGATCACAGATTGGTCCGCATCGGGTCAAACTGGTTATACCTATGTTGGAGGGTACCATGCTGCTTCGCTCGAACCTGGACACCGGTACAAGCGACACAATTCAGGGCAGATGCCCGATAGGAAGGTTGATATGGCCCGATGGTACGAAGCGGCTAACGAGGCGTCGTTTAAGCCCATTGCTGAAGGCTATGTCTTCCAATCGCCCAATCCATGGATATTTGCTCGGCCCCGCTACTATGTGGTGAACGGAGCGCAGAAGGCAGAGATTGTCGCGCTGCTTGGGCGGTGGCGCCTTCTGTGGATGACATTCGTCCTCATCATTTTTGTGCTCTTCGGGTCGTTCATGGCGTTCATGGCCCTGTTTCCGGCAACTGTTATTTGGCTGGCTGGACCCGCTTTCCAGCTCGGTGTCGGGACGTCCTCGGCACTGTTGTTCGTGCTCCTGATCCTGTTGATCGCGCCTTTGATTGCGATCCCGCAGATTTATTTGCACCGCGCGCTCCGGACTCCCTTGGCGCACGCGCCTCGCACGAGCGAGCGGATCACGATGGCCGAGCAGCTTCCGAAGATCGCCGGATCTGTATCCGGCAAGGTTCTCGTGCTGGGCCTCATAGGCGGTGTCGCTCTAATGTGCTCAGCCATTCTCTGGCTGATAGACGCACATCTCGAAGGCCATTTGTCACGCAACCTGTTAGTGGCTTTCCTGCCGCTGTTCGCTTTTGGCGGATTATTGACGGGATATTGTGTGTATCTCATGGGACTTCGGAAGAAGCTCCAGAGCGCCGGAACCTGATCGCGCGGGCGAAATGGCAGCCGATTGGCCTCAGCGGCTCGTCCTCAACACGCAAAGTTTTCTCGCGCATCACCGGAAGGCAGACGGACACGATGACGTCGATTGCGAAGCAGACAAGCTCCTCGCACGTCAGGCCGGTGAATGAACACCGCGCGGCTTGCGCGAGGCGGCTTGGGCCGCCATCTCGGTACGGATTAAGCGCTCCTCGCGGTTTGCATCAGAAGACGCACGAGTTCGGCTTGCTTGCGCGTCCCCGTCTTGTCGAAGATACGGGAAAGATGAGTTCGAGCAGTAGAACGCGTTATCTTGAGCCTATCAGCTGCGGCCTGGATGCTGTCACCCGAAATTATCTCGGCTGCGAACATTGCTTCGCGGGTCGTCAGGCCAAATTTGGCTCTGATCTGTGCCGCTAAAGGTTTGGCTTCCCGGTCCGGGTCGGTCACGAGTATCAGTGCCGCGGGACCATCGGCCATCAGGAACGGCATCTCGTAGTGCAGGGGCACCACGAGAAATGAAAGCGGTGCTTTACCCCGTCCTCGCGAAAGAGAGAGGTTACCGCCCTTACCGGCATTGATACCCTTCCTCGCACACGCTTCTATAAGACCGCGCAGCCGCGACGTATCCGCAGCGGACCTTGAGTGAATGACTCCATTGTCAAGCCGAAGATCGCGGCCAGCTCCGAACAAGTCCTCGGCCACACGGTTGGCAAACAGGACGCGCCCGCCCGCGTCAGCCAGCAAGGCACCTTGATCGAGTCGATTCAGCGCCTCCACTGAGGCTGCATGATTGGTCTCCAGCTTGGCAAGCTTGATGTTAAGCTGCACCGCACGCTGCAAATGAGGAGCTAAAAACTGTTGAAGTCTAACGTGCTCGGGACCGAATTCGCGGCTGCCTTGGGCCGTGACCACAGGCTGGCGTCCTTCCTCAACCAGCGCGACGCAATTGAGCATGGCGTGAACACCTGCTGGGCAAAGAAAATCGTTAGAGAATTCAGTGCAAGGAAATCCGCTTCGGGCCATGACCACGGCATCGGTCTGCACCGTTCCGGCAGGCGTCGACCCAGCCCGCTGCCGGATCGGATTCACCTGATGGTCGTGCAGCATGCATTTTTCAGCAAAGCTCGGATCTTGGGTGCTGAAACTCCAGCATTCGGACGGAGTCCTGCCTTGCCTCGCAATCCCGGCTGATGGCGCACCAAGAGAGTTTGCAAGCAATGTGAGCGCTTTGGGCCAATTGCTTGGATCGGCAGCTGCCTCATAGATCGCGCCTAGAAGAGTAGCAACGACAGTCTCGTCAACCATCATCCGAACGCGCTCCGCCAAGTCGGTCAGATTAACCTGATACGAAGGCAAAGCAAGCCGGAGCCGGATCTGCGCTCGTTCTTTCACGATCCATCACTGGGCGTTCGTCGGCTTTCGGATCGCACAACGAATACGATAGCTGCTCGTGCTCTCAACAATCCGGAGTTGTTGGACTGGCGCGACAGCGCGTGCGCGAAGAAACAAAGTATCGGCCGAACGGCTGATGTTTGCTGCAATATCCCTGTTACCGTGCGGCCTTGGGCCGTTGCTCTATGTATCGACCGTTTCGCGTGGTGAAGTCCGAGGGCGGCTCCGCCGGCGCGAAAAACTTCGCGTCCGGTAAACCCGCCGGTGTCCGGAAAGTTTATGGACGTGCCATCGGCCGACAATGCTGGCTACTCGTTCAGGAGCACTCGATACAGAAGATGCTTTTTTGCCGCGGACTGCACGCTTTGTGCTCATCCGCACGCGCTTCCGTCATGCTGAAGGGCCTGCTCTGCCACCCGCACCATTTCAAGACCAGCTCATCATCAAAGAGAACCAATATGAACCTGACAATTGCCACAGCACCGCGCGCCGACGGCCGAACGACAAACCTCGGGGCGCTTGCAATGAGATTGATCGGCGAAGTCACGCTCGGCGCCGCGCTCACGATGCTCCTGCCCGCAGATCTGCGAGCTGAGTGCCTGGAGTGGAACGTAATGGGCAAATGGAACGCTCTTCAGAGCAACGGCGGCGCGCAACCAACTTTCGTCGTCGTTACCCAAAACGGAAGTCAAATTGCCGGCAACGCTTACCCAAACGACCTTCTGCACGGCAGGGCGACCTTTGAGGGAACATTGACCGGTTCGACAATCAAATTCACCGTGTTCTGGAGCGCTTCTTCAGTTGGTGAATACACGGGAAAACGATATCGCCTGCGGGCCGAATAACGGGAACGACATTCGACAAGAACCACCGGGAAACCCACGCGAATTGGTATAGCAGTCGATACATGAAGTGCGCGGCGGAAGGTCGGTCAGGTCGCCGAACCTACTGAATAGCCGCTTCACCGAGCGCCATCGCCGTCCTTGCCTCGTCGTGTCCGGACTTCGGAGGAGGTGGCCGACAGGTTGTCCGTGCGCCTGCAAGTTTCAGAACGGCTGGCGAAGGACGCGCGCCCCGTCTTTACAGGGCAGGTAATCGATGACGCAGGCAGAAATCGAAGGCAAACTCCACACGCTGAGCCTGGAGCTCAAACAGATTCTTGATCGGGACCAGTCTCGTGAAATCGAATGGAGGCGCCTGGGCCTCACCGCAAAAGTCCTCAGCGTGCTCTATTCAGTTGCCGGTGCAGGTTTCATCTGCACCGCTGTCTTCCTGGTCGCGGAGTCTGCAAGCCCAACTTTCCGCAACCAATTGATCATGATGGGTATCGTGTTCATGTTCTTGAGCACTCCACTCATGCTCCTGGGCCAAGCGTTTCACACACGCAAGAGGCGCGGCGGATCGACCCTTGCTAGGTAAGTTTATGGAGCCAGGATGCAACTCGCGTTTATGAGATTCAGACGACGCGAAAGCCCGAAGCGCGTCAGGGACGTCTCTCGCCGAATGTGACCAAGATCGCATTCGCGGATGTTTCGAACGTTGTATTCTGTGCCCGTCAGTCAACAATCGGAGATTCCGATGTCACCCTTCTCTTTCGTAGTCATCTTGTCGTCAGCTGTTCTCGCGACCGATTTTGCCTTCGCTGCTGACGCAGAGCACCATCAACAAGCTTCCGAAATGTCCATTGCTGGGCCCACTTCGGCGATAGTCGTCGCGGAAGCCTCGAAGGTGAGGACCAGCCAACCTGGCGCTGAAAAAGCCATCATCATTGTCTCCGGCAAACAGTCCCGGAGACAATGGATCGGGTCTCGGGGATCCAAGGTGATGCTCAATCCGCAGCCGTTGCCGCCCAGGGAGACCATTGATAAGTCGAGGTAGGGCGACTGGTTGCAGGTTCGAGTCCTGTCGGGCCCCCTCAATGCTCCACCCGGTACAGCCGCCATCGCTCCGGCACGCCTTTGAGCTGGTGAACGCCGTGATCCCTGAAGCGGATTTTGGACTGCGACATCTGGTCCTTGACCGCGCTCGAGACCAGGACTTCGCCGGCACGCGCTTTCGCGGCGACGCGCGCGCCGATGTGAAACGCGAGGCCGACCACCTCGCCCCCGCTCACCTTGTATTCGCCCGCATGCAGGCCCACCCTGATCTCGAGCCCCAGCGTACGCACGGCCTCGCGGATCGCGGTCGCGCAAATGACCCCGGCGGCCGGCGCCTTGAACGTCGCCAGCAATCCGTCCCCCGTCGTCACGACTTCCTTTCCGCGCAAGGTCTTCAGCTCCTTGCGGACGGCGGCGTAATAGTGCCCCATCACCTGCGTCCAGCGGGCGTCGCCGAGCTTTGCTGCTTTCTCGGTGGAGCGGACGATATCGACAAACAGGATCGTGGCGAGCGCCTGTTCGAGCTCGGCGCCTCGGGGCGCGGATCGGCGCCGGATCGCAATCGGTCCAGCCAGCGGTTCATAGCGATGGTTGCGGCGCCGCGCGATCGCGGCTTTTGCATAGTCCTGGGCGCGCTGCGCCGTGCCGCAACGAACTGTCTTCTCCTGCGGCAGACGCGTCCAGTAGACTTTTCGTCCATCTCCGGCGCCATGGACCTCTACGGCGCCCCACTTCAGCAAAATCGCCGAGCCGACCCGTCGAACACACCACGCCTTTGACGTGTATCCGGAAACGTTCGACTGATGGATTCCGATGCGAAGGAATTTGGGCATGAATTTGCGGCCAATCGAAAGACCGTCTGGGCGGACCTGGGGTAAAGCGTAGTCGTACAATCCTGCGTTGGCAACAGGACTCCCCAATCGCAGATTTGCCGGCGGCTCTCGCGCCAGTGAACGGCATGGATGCCCCACGTCATTACGCGCGTCGCGTGTTCGCAATTGCCTCCTGCCGGTAATGAAAAAAGCCCGGCCTCAAGGGAGACCGGGCTCAGTTGACTACGGGTCGTAAGCGTCAGTCGAACTTGTACATGATCGCCGCGCGGACCGTGTGCGTATCGAGCGTGAACACTTCGGTGTTGAAGGTGGCCGGGCTCAACCGGCCGGTCGTCGTTCCGAAGTTGTCATAGAGATATTCGCCACGGACGATCCAATTCGGCGTGACCTTGAAATCGATGCCGCCGCCAACCGTGAAGCCCACGCGCGTGGCGCTGTTGCTATAGCCGGGATAGACGACGCCGTTGAACGCGGTGGGAAAAATGAAGTTCAGCTTGTCGTGCACGCCGGCGATTGCTGCGCCGCCTGCGACGAACGGCAGCCAGTTGCCGAACGAATAGCCCAAACGAGCGCGAGCATGAGCCGTCCAATCGATCTTATTGTCGATAGACGCGAGATTGTTGCCAAGGCCATTGAAGGGCGTTCCGATCGCCCTTGAACCGGTCACGTCCGCCCAGTTGCCATCGAACTCCACGCCGATGACCGCATTGCGGACCTGAATATTGGCGCCGACGATGCCGCCGGCGGTCCAGCCAGAGGTGTTGTAGGAGCCCGGCCGATAAGGAGACGTCTCGTCGGAGGACCACTCGTTGGTGCCCCAAACGCCGCCAGCCGAAACACCGAGATAAACGCCGGTCCAGTCGGTGATCGGTGCGGCCACGGGCGCCTTGGTATAGTGCGCCGCCAGGTCGGCTGCCGACGCAGCGGAGACCAGCGCTGTCGTCGCGGCCAGTGTCGCAAAAAGCTTCTTCATGATTTCTGTTTCCCTAAGTCTTCGTTCAAATCGAGCTTAGGCTTAGTGGGCTCCGCGCAATTTGGCTGTAGTCCAGAAGCCACTCCTTCCCGCCGGAGGTATGCGCCAGGCGACCTGGAACGGCATGAAGCGACGCACGGGAATGCGAGAGAGCGTCGGTGATCGCTATGGAATATTTCTGCCGCGCCGGGCTCTTGTCCCGCGTTTTGCGCGACCGGCACGCGCCTGCATCCGAACCGATCGAGGGGCTCAAGACTCGACGGGGAGCACGCCTCACCCGTGAAACGCAAACAGCTCGATCGGATCGCTAAAGCCCCGCACCTCATATTCGCCGACGCGTTCGAGCTCGAACTCCCGCTCCACCAGCTCCGCAAATGCACGAGACAACAGAACCGTTCGTCCCAGCTGCTTGGTGAGGGCTTCGAGGCGCGACGCCATGTTGACGGCGGGGCCGATCACGGTGAAGTCGAGCCGGGTGCTCGAGCCGATATTGCCGTACATGACGTCGCCGACGTGGACTCCGATGCCGTAGTTCAGCGGCGCGCGGCTGGTCGCACTGTTTCTTTCGTTGAGGACGACCATGGCCTGACGGGCCTCGGCCACGGCATGCAGCAGGTTTGCGCACGCGTTGGGCTGGCTGAGCGGGAAGATGGCGAGCAGGCCGTCGCCGATGAATTTCAGGATTTCGCCGCCGTGGCGCGCGATCGGCTCGGACATCGCGTCGAAATAATCGTTGAGGAGATCGATGACGTCGTCGCGCGGCCAGTTGTCGGAGATCTTGGTGAAATCGCGCAGATCGCAGATCATGATCGCGGCACGCACGGTGGTGCCGGTGCCGCGCCTGGTGGCGCCGGCCAGGATCAGCTCGCCGGCATGGGAGCCGACATAGGTCTCCAACAGGGTTCGGGCCAGCCGATTCTTGATGCGGATCTCGCTGACCAGCGCAAGCACCGGCAACACTCGCTTCAAGCCCGCGATATGCGCATCGTCAAAGCCGCCGGGACGGTCGGTCGCGAAGGTGACGATGTGCCGCTTGCCGAGCGTATGGTAGAGCGGCCAGGCCACATAGTCGGTGAGGCCCTTCGCCCGCATCTCGTCATAGATGGCGTGCTTGCGGCCGAGTGACGAATCCTGTTCGAGGTCTTCGCGCAGCTCGGTTGCACCGTCGTGGATCTCGTTGGCGGGACTGCCGATGTATTCCGATCGCTCCCTGACGTCGTAGTCGACCCGCGCGATCTCCGCCTCGCGCATGCCGTCGGACCACATGAAGCGGGCGCCGAGCCACTGCGGATGCTGGATCAGGACGTGAAGCGTCGACCGCTTGAGAGGAATGCCGGCCTGCTGGAGCCGGACGCACATCTCGGCGAAGATATTGTCGATGAAGCGCTCGTCGCGCGTGCCGTTGGTCAGCCAGTCGACGACGTCGCCGCCGGACTGCGGGGTGACGGAATCGGTGTTCGGCGGCGCGTTCATATCCTGCCTCTCAGCGGCGGTCTGCATCGGAGGAGATATCGTGTTCCGGCGCGACGGCGTCAACCTGGTCCGCTGCACTGATTGTGCGCATCGCCCTGTCGGCACGGCAGGCAGGATTGCGGCCTAGCCGACGACCTGAATCGACCCCAGCACCGCCAAGCCTGAAATGAGCGCGAGCTTTGACGCCTCGGACGGTTCGACCCGCAACGTGCTGCCGTCGGGAATCGCAAAATCCGCTCCATCGAGACGGATGCCGCAATCGCCGCAAGCCGCGTAAACGAGATGCGTGCCGGCGAACAAATGCCGATCGCCGGGCTCCCTGAGGGCCGCGAGTTCGATCGCCACCGCACCGCGCCGCGCCATCAGGTTGACGACCTCGACCGGGCCGGCTTCGAGCTCGGTCACGATCTCGAGCTCGCCGGTGAAGCGCACGGTTTTGAACGGCTCGCGCTCGTCGAATTCCTGGCCGCGCGCTTTAAGCATCAGCCCGCGCCCGCCGACGACCATCTGCAAGCGGTCGATGCCCGGCATATAGGAGAACGGACCGGGCGCCACGATCGGCGTCGAGGCGAAGCGCCAGAGCAGGCTGTCCCAATCCTTCACCGGCGCATCGGCGCAATGGGCATCCGCGATATCGGTGAAGACGCCGCCGCCGTTCTTCCACGGCGAGCGGGTGTAGTTTTCAGGTTTCAGCAGCGTGGTTTTCATGGCTTCAAGTCGTCCGGGAGCGCAAGAGGGTGGATGTCACTCGCGCATCATGCGCGTGTCGCATCGGCCTTGCCAACCGATTTGACGAACGCCGCGCGAACCATACAGGCGGGATCGTAGCCCGGATGGAGCGGAGCGCAATCCGGGACAGTCTTTCAGTATGAACGAATCCCGGATTACGCTTACGCTCCATCCGGGCTACGGTGCTCACTCGCCCTTGCCGCCCTTCAGCTTCGGCAGCGTCTCGACGATCTTCTGCTTGCCGTCGACGATCTCCGCGAGGAAGCTGGCGCGGTCGATGTCGCCGTTCTGGTCCCAGCTTGCTTCCATCAGCATGCCGGGCGCCTTGTCGGGTGTGAGCGTCAGGCCCTTCATCGTTGCGCCAAAGGCCTTGCTGTCGAACTTGCCGATCGTCTCGGTGACGTATTTGACGAGATAGACGGCGGTGTAGCCCTTGATGCCGTTGTGATCGGGCAAGTATTTGTAGCGCGCGTTGAACTTCTTCGCGAACTCCTGGATCGCCGGCACCGGCGCATCGGCAGAGAGGCCGACATGGCCGCGCGCGCCGTTCGCGGCGGGGCCGGCAAGCTCGACCACCTTCTGGCTCAAAAGCGTAGTCTCGCCGAACAGCGGCGTCGACAGACCCTGCCGCTTCGCCTCGATCAGGAAGCGGGCACTCTCCTCCTCGTTGGTGTAGACGAAGACCGCATCGGCTTTGGCGCCCTTGAGCTTGATCACATCGGAGCCGAAATCGACCTGGCCTTGCTCGGTGGAGATATCGGCGGCGACCTCGATGCTACGCGCCTTCATTTCCTTCACAAAGTTGTCGCGACCGCCCTTGCCGAAGTCGTTGTTGACCCAGACCACCGCGACCGACTTCACCTTGAGCCGATCGTGCAGATAGTTGGCGATCTTCGGCATGGAGAACTGCTGGCCAAACGCGGTGCGGAACACCCAGGGGTTGCCCTGCGTGGTGATGTCGGCGGCCTCGGCGCCGACGATCTGCGGGATCTCGGCCGCTTGGGTCAGCGCCATGTTGACCTTGACCGAGCCGGAATAGATCGGCCCGAGCACGACGTAGGGGTCCTTGTCCAGGATCTTCTGCACCTGCGCGCGCGAGACGCCTGGATTGCTCTGGGTGTCGAGATGCTCGGTCGCGATCTTGCGGCCCAAGATGCCGCCGGAATTGTTGATCTCGTCAATGGCGAGCGCGACGCCATCCCGCCAGTTGGTGCCGGACACCGCGCCGGGCCCGGACAGCTCGACGACGTCGGGAATGTAGACGGTGCTCTGAGCCTGGGCGTGGCCCGCCGACAGCGATGCCGCGATGGCAATGCCGACCGTCCCTGCAAGATGCCTCATGATGTCCTCCTCCCTTTTGCTTTCTTGTTATGATTGTTCCGCCGCGCGGCCGAAGCCGAGCAGCTTTGCCGGCGTTTGCCACAACAGGCGATGCTGATCGCCGGGGTCCGGAAACAGCCGGGTCAGCACCGCGAGCAGCGGCCCGTAGTCGAGCCGTTCGGCTGCACGAAGGAACGGATAGTCCGATCCCCAGACGCAGCGATCGAGCGTGAAGGCGTCGACGAGCGCGGCAATGAACGGCCAGGTGTCTTCATACGGATGCGGCTGCTCAGAGAATTTGTAGTAGCCCGAGAGCTTGACGTGAGCATCGCGCTCGCGGCCGATCGCCAGCAGGGTCTGGAACGCCTTGCCTTGCAATCCCTGCGCGACCGACGGCCGTCCGCAATGATCGATCACCAGGCGCACGGGCGATGTCTCGATCAGCGGCAGCAGGTCGAGCAGTTGATCCTGCTCGACCTGGATCTGGAGGAACAGGTCGAGGCTGGCCAGTTTCTCAAGCAGAGGCGTCGTATTTCGATAATAGTCGGTGCCGTGAAACGGCACATTGAAGGCTACGCCGATCACCCCGGCCGCCTTCAATCGTTCGAGCTGGGCGATATCGATGTCATTCTCGACGACGGCGACGCCCCTGAAGCGGTCGCCGCCCTGCTTCAGCGTGTCGAGCAGGATGCGGCTGTCGCTGCCGTAGCCGGTGTTGGTCGCGACCACGAGCGCGTGTCTGACATCGAAGACGTCGAACACACGGATCAGCTGCGCCGCCGTCGCGATTTCCTGGCCGCCCGGCCGGTATGGCGTGTCGGGACCATAAGGAAAGCGGACGGGATCGATGGCGTGGATGTGGCAGTCGATCTTGGGGCACGCCGGCAAGGTCATGGCGAAAAACTCCCCTCGCCCGTCAGAACGTCGCCTCGATGGCCTTGATCAGCTCGGGCGTCACGTCCGGCATGATTCCGAACCAGGCCTTGAAGGCGAGCCGCGCCTGGTTGAGCAGCAGGCCGAGCCCGTTCACGGTGACGCAGCCGCGCGCGCGGGCCTCGGCCAGGAACGGCGTCTCGAGCGGCGTGTAGATGAGATCGGCGGTGAGCGTCGCAGGCTTCAGCCGCGACAGGTCGATCTCGAGCGCACTCTTGCCGACCATGCCGCGATCGGTGCAGTTGACGAGCAGAGCCACGTCCGCAAGCGCCGCAGCGCGATCGTCCCACGCAACGGTGCTGACGGCGGAGCCGAATTCCTTTGCGAGCGCCTGCGCCTTCTCAGTGGTGCGGTTGGCGATGCGGATCTCGCGCGCGCCGTTTTCAAGCAGCGCCACGACGACCGCCCGCGACGCGCCGCCGGCGCCGAGCAGCAGGATCGGTCCCGCATCGCCGCGCCAGTCGGCCCTGGCGTCGCGCAGGCTCTGCACAAAGCCGTTGCCGTCATTGTTGAAGCCCGAGAGCGTGCCGTCCGCTTCGACGACGATGGTGTTGACGGCGCCGATGCGCTTCGCGGTCTCGTTGACGCGGGTCAGCAGCGACATCGCCGTCTGCTTGTGCGGCATGGTGACGTTGCAGCCGCGAAAGCCGAGCGCGACAAGTCCGCGGAGCGCATCCTCCAGCCGTTCAGGCTTGACGGCGAGCGGCACATAAGTGCCGCGGATGCCGTGCGCCTTCAGCCAGAAATTATGAATGACCGGCGAGCGCGAATGCGCGACCGGGAGTCCAATGATACCCGCGAACCCAAATCCGTCCGCCTGCGACATGCTGCGCTTCCATCTTCGACCGCATCCGGCGCGCGCGACCTGTGCCGACGCCGGCTGCTTCCTCCTCAACCCGCCTTTCGGCGCTCGACCATTTCATTTGGTCGTTTGTCCAAGACTATTAGGCGGAATGGCCATCGTGCGCAATGCGAATCTCGCGCCGGCAAGGGCCTGAACGGGCCGGAGAGCCGCGATCACGGTGGCGCGCGTCGTTGCGATCGCGCGTGCTCACGTCGCGGCTATTTCGTCGTCAGTGCCGCGACCGGGCGCCACGCGACATCATGCGCGGTCTCAACCAAATGCCGGCAGCGGTCGCGCATCAGTTCAGCCGGGCGATCGTGGCCGCGCATGTTCAGCACGGCTTCGAAATCGGCGAGCGCAGCGGCAAACCGGCGCCCGCGATAGCTGGCCAGACCCCGTTCGTAGCGCCCGATCCAGTCGGCTGTCTCGTGGCCGCCGTCCTCCCCGACGAGTCCGATCAATTCGTAGACCGAGAAGCCCTCCTCGCGTCCATACACGGCGATGCTGTCGATCTCGCGCGTGACGATGGCGCCGCGTGCCAGGCGTTCGGTCGCCTCCCCGATCAGGATTTGGGTGCCATAGGACTTGTTGGCGCCCTCGAGGCGGCTTGCGACGTTCACGGCATCGCCGATCACGGTGTAGTTCAGGCGCAACTCCGAGCCGATATTGCCGACCAGCATGCGTCCCGAATTGATGCCGATCCGGATCTGGAGCCGCTGGCCGAGATCGTCGGCAAGACCGGACTCCCGCATCGCCCTGCAACAGCCTAGCGCCGCGCGGCAGCAGCGCAGCGCGTGATCGGCCTGCGGCTGCGGCGCGCCCCAGAACGCCATGACGGCGTCGCCGATGAACTTGTCGATGGTCCCGCCATCGGCGACGATGACTTCCGAGGCGATGTCCAGATAGCGCGACAGCAGCGGCACGACGCGGTCGCCCAGCCGTTCGGATAGTCCGGTGAAGCCGGCGATGTCGATGAACATCACGCTGAGTTCCTGGATGCTGCCGCCGGGCTTTGCGTCGACGCCCTGCCGCAACAGCGAGCGGACCAGATCGGCCGGGATGAACTTGCGAAATGCGGAAAGGCCGGCCGCCATTTCGGCGATCGCGCCGGACAGGCTTGCGATCTCCCGGAGACGCGACGGGTGACGCCGCACCCGCTCCAAGGCGAAGCTCTCGACATGGCGGAGCTCGCCGACGACGCGGGAAAGCGGCGCGGCGATCACCGAACGCGCCAGCATGGCCGACGCCAGCGCAGCAAGCACCGCGCCGACGGCGAGACCGACGATCAGACGCCGCAGCGTTGTCTCGACGGGCCCCAAAAACTCCGCTTCGGGGATGACGGTTGCCAACCGCCATCCGGGAAACGGCAGAGGCGCGATCGCGACCTCGAAGGCTGCGCCGCCCGACACCAGCCGGCTCCGCCAGGCTTCGGTGCGGCCATCGCCGCCCGCGTCCGCGAGCGCCGCCAGGGCCAGCGGCAGCAGCGTCCGGTCGCCGCCCGCAGCATGCAGCTCATCAGCGTCCTTGTCCGGTGCCGCGACGAGATCGCGATTGCTGTCGAAGATGAAAGCCGTTCCCGTACGTCCGACCTCGAGTTGCGAGAGAAAACGCGCGAGCCGGGTATATTCGATGATGACGGCAAGCACGCCCTGGCGCTCCTGGTAGACGTCGATCGGCCCTGCAAAGGCGATTGATGGCCGTTCGCCGGTCGGAAGGTCCATGACCCTGAACCATTGCGGGTCGTCCGCGGTGAGCCCCGTCTTGAACCAGGCCTGATCGGCGACGTGGAATCCGGTCGGCTCGAAACGACGATTGGCGAATTCGATATCGCCGGGAACCACGTCATATTCGTCGATGCGGCGCTGGCCGGCATGATCGGTCAGCGATATCTCCATCATCTCCAGGCGGCGGTCGCCGAGCTTGTGCGCCGCGAAGAAGGACCCGTCGGGCCAGCCGAAGGCGACCCAGGAGATCGTCGCCTGCGATTGCAGTTGCGACAGGAACACGAATTCGCGCTTGTCGGCCTCGCGGGGTGTCGAGCACGTTCTGCAAAAACAGCGTGCGAATGGCGGTGTGGGCGGCACGCGCCTCGTCCACGATAGCGGCGACCTCCTTGCGGACGGCAGCCACGATCTGCAAGTTGATGGTCGAGGCGAGCTGCCGGCTCGCCGCCTCCGCCGTGCGCCACCACAACAGGCTGGAGAGGGCGGCGGTCAAAAGGATCGCGGTCAGGACCAGCGCCGAGACGGCGAGGCGGATGCTGACCGTCAGCTTCGCGATTGCGCGAAGGTGCCGTCCGGGATCAACATTCATCGCTGTTTCCGTTCTCCGGCAAAGCGGCGACTGGCCACATCTCCTGCTATCGCTCTACGTGGCGCGCGTGCGTTCGTTACCTGTGGCAGGCACCGCGCGCCGCCGCCAATGCTCTCCGGCTAACGTCTCGATAGAGCCCAGGCATTGGATTTGACCGGCCCGTTGCTCGCTAATCCCGGCCCAAGCGCACAGCCTGTGCGCCCATCCAACCGTCTCACGGACTCGTGATCTGCTCGATCGGTAACGCGGGCTGGGTGCGAGACGAAGGAGAGAATGCGCTCTTCGCTTGCCAAGCGATGCCATCTCGAAAGGAGAATTCCATGTCTGCCAAACTTGCCGTGACCACGCTCGTTCTCGCCGGCGCCATGTCGACCGCGCTCGCGACACTGGCCACCGCCGCTCCGCTGACCAAGGCCGAGGCCGACGCCGCCGTCGCCGCCAAGAAGGAAAAATGCTTCGGCGTCGCGCTGAAGGGCCAGAACGATTGCGCCGCCGGACCGGGCACAACCTGCCAGGGCACCTCGACCACCGACTTCCAGGGCAATGCATGGAAGTTCGTGCAAGGCGGCACCTGCACCAGCATCGACCTGCCGGGCGGCAAGAAGGGCTCGCTCAAGCCGGTCTGAGCTTGCGAACAAGCACCTCTCGAAACAGAGAAAGCGGAGGAGCGACATGAATGCAGCGATCGGGCCTGTCCCGTCCACACCCATGCCCCTCCGCTTTCCGATCCCACTCGGCCGCGTCGCCGGCACCAGCTTCAAGCACGAGCACCTCAAGGCGATCCTCGCCGACGGACCGCAACGCGGCTTCTTCGAGGTCCATGCCGAGAACTACATGGGCGCAGGCGGGCCGCCGCATCGCGCGCTGGAAGCGATCCGCCGCGATCACCCGCTGTCGCTGCATGGCGTGTGCATGTCGATCGGCGGTCCACAGCCGCTCGACAAGGCGCATCTGGCTCGCTTTCGCTGCCTGGTGGCGCGCTACCAACCGGCGCTGGTATCCGAGCATCTCGCCTGGTCGACGCATGAGACCAGCTTCTTCAACGACCTGTTGCCGCTGCCCTACACCGAGGCGATGCTGCGCCACGTCTGCGATCACATCGACCAGATGCAGGAGGCGATCCGGCGCCCGATCCTGCTGGAAAACCCTTCGACCTATCTCGCCTTCGTCGAGTCGACGATAGCCGAGACCGATTTCATCCGCAGCGTCGCCGATCGCACCGGATGCGGGCTGCTGCTCGACATCAACAATGTATTCGTATCCGCGACCAATCACGGATTTTCGGCGCTCGACTATCTCGCCGATTTCCCGCTGTCGCGCGTTGGCGAGATTCACCTCGCCGGTCATGCGGAGCAGAGCGACGACGAAGGCGATCTGTTGCTGATCGACAGCCATGACGGCCCGGTCGCGGACGCCGTGTGGAAACTCTACGAGATCGTTGTCCAGCGCCGCGGTCCGGTGCCGACGCTGATCGAGTGGGACAGCAAGATCCCGAATTGGCAAGTCCTGCAAGCGGAGGCGGCCGCCGCGCAGGCGATCCTCGATCGTTGCCGCCCGGCCGCGCTGACAGGAGATCGTGATGTCGCCTGAGCAGGACCCTTGCTTTGCCGCAGCCTTTGCACCGGCGCTGCTGGATCCAGTGCGCCTCGCGCCGCCGATCGTGACCGGTCCGAACGGCAAGGGGCCCGGCAAGCGCTACGATGTCTACCGCAACAACGTCACGGTCAGCCTGATCGACGCGCTCGCTGCGATCTACCCAGCGGTGCAGCGCATCACCGGCACCGGCTTCTTCCGCGCCATGGCGCGCTTCCATGTCCGCGGCACACCGCCGACCTCGCCGTCGCTGTTCGACTATGGCCGCGACTTCCCGGCCTTCATCGCGCAATATGAACATGCGCAGACGATGCCATGGCTCGCCGATGTCGCACGCATCGAGCGGGCCTGGCTCGATGCCTATCACGCCGCCGACGCAGCACCGCTGTCGCCGGCGCAGCTTGCCGCAGTTGCGCCGGAGCGGCTGGGCGATCTCGTTTTCACACCGCACCCGGCGGCGCGGATCGTGCGGTCGCAATTCTCGGCGGTGACGATATTCGCCGCCAACCGCGATACGTCGCCCATCGAGCGCATCGACGCTGCGACACCGGAGGACGCGCTGATCACGCGTGCCGAATTCGATGTCGTGGTCCGGCACCTGCCGCCCGGCGGGGCGGTCTTCGCGACCAGCCTGACGTCGGGTCGGTCGCTCGGCGAGGCCGCTGCGCTCGCGCTGGACGCCGCGGCCGACTTCGACATCGCTTCGAACATCACCGGCCTGATCGAGGCGGGCGCATTCACGTCAATCGCTTTCGGAGACGTCTGATGATCACGGATCAACGCATGCAGGCGGGTGGCAGCCTCCCGTCACTCGGTGTTCTCATCGACAAGGCCAATCATCTCGTGCAGACCATCGCCTTGCCGTCGGTCGTTCAGCTGGTGCTGCGCGTCGCGCTGGCGGTGCCGTTCTGGCGCTCCGGCATGCTCAAATGGGCCGGCTTCCTCAGACTCAACGACACCGCGGTGACGCTGTTCAGCGACGAGTTCATGCTGCATCTGCCGGGCGGGCCCTATCACTATCCGGCGCCGGCGGTGATGGCCTTCCTCTCGGGATGCGGAGAAATCATGTTCCCGATCCTCCTCGTCCTCGGCTTCGGCACGCGGTTTGCCGCGCTCGGACTGCTGTTCATGACTGTCATCGTCGAGTTGACTGTGCCTGACGGCTGGCCGATCCACATCACCTGGGCGGCGATGGCGCTCGGCATCATGGCCTACGGGCCGGGGCGCGTCTCGCTCGACCATCTGATCGGCCGAAGGCTCTCGCCCGAGCCAGCTGCTGACGGCCATCGGGTTCGGCGATGACGGCTATGTCAGCTTCACGCCGGAAGGCTGCTACGCCGGATCGAGCGGTGTCGAAAGTCGGCTCAGCATCTTCAACGGCAGCCGCTACGAGCCGATGTCGCTGGAGGCGCGCAAGGCGATGCAGGAGCCTGCGGGATTCACGTCACTGCTGGCGCGCTGAAGCACAAGCACCGCCAGCACTGTGGTATGCTTCACATCTCAACGTTCAGCGAGGCGACCATGTCCAATGTTGATAAGGTCTTCGCCGGCTCGATCCCGGGGATCTACGACACCTATTTCGTGCCGCTGATCTTCTCCGATTTCGCCGACGATATCGCGAGGCGCGTGGCGGCGCTCTCTCCCTCGGCGCTGCTGGAGACGGCCGCGGGCACTGGCGCGGTGACGCGCGCCGTAGCCGCCGCACTGCCTCACGACTTCCGCTACGTCGCAACCGATCTCAACGAGCCGATGCTCGCAATCGCGGCGCAGCGCCAGGGGGAGGATCCGCGCGTCTCCTGGCGTCAGGCCGATGCATCGGCTTTGCCGTTCGATGATGCCGAGTTCGACGCGGTATGCTGCCAGTTCGGCGCCATGTTCTTTCCGGACCGCGTCAAGGCGTATGCGGAGACAAGGCGCGTCCTCAAGCCGAACGGCACGTTCCTGTTCAACGTCTGGGACCGCATCGAGGAGAACGTATTCGCGCACGATGTCACGATGGCCCTCGGCGAGCTGTTTCCCGATGACCCGCCCCGTTTCATGGCCCGGACACCACACGGCTACTTCGACCACGCGATCATCAGGGCCGATCTCGAACGCGCGGGTTTTGGCAACATGTCGATCGAAACGCGGTCGGCGCTCAGCCGCGCGCCGACGCCCGACCTTGTGGCGTTCGCCTACTGCCAGGGCACGCCGCTCCGCAGCGAGATCGAGGCCAGAAGCGCGGGCGACCTTCAGGCAGCGACCGATGCGGTAGCCGAGGCGATCCGGACGCGTCATGGATCCGGGCCGGTCGAAGCAAAGATTCAGGCCCTGGTGATCACGGCTCGACGGTAGTTGCGGCTTTGGCCCGGCCGGAGGACCACCGGTCCGCGTCCTACCAAAAGCTCCGCTGCATCGGCTGCGCCGGTTGATAGTACTGGTACTGGCCGCCGCGCCGGCGCGGGTTGACGGGCTGCGGTTCGGGATTGCGCTGCTGGAAGAAGAAGCCGAAGCCGTTGCCGCCATTATCCCAGCTGTCATCGCTCGCAATCGCCATCGGAGGCGCGGTCGGCTTGCGCGTGATGAAGCCGCCCTGGGGATGGTTGCTCAGTACCGCAACGAACTCGGTACGGTAGTTGGTCTCGCTGCTCAGCGGCTCGTCCGAGATGATGATCGACGACCGCGGCAATGCGGTCGGCGCGATCCTATCGAGCACCTCCTGCGGGATGGTGATCCGGTCGAGCGCGTTTTTGGCGTCGTCGGCGTTTTCGATCGTGACCACGCTCCAGCGCAGGCCGGTGCCGTTCTTCGCCATCGCCGTGAAGATATGCGTGCCGAGCGGCTGGTCGGGATTGCGGATCGTGATGGGAACCTCGATGCTGGTATCGAACACCTCGCCGCCGCCATCCGGCGCCGGCTTATGCGTGTTCCGCCGCACGTAAAGCTTCTGCGTCGCGCGGCTGATGTAGACGGAGACCGGCTCGAGCGCGAGTTTTGCGTCGGTCGCCGCCTTGACGGCATCGGCCTTCTTGGTCGCCGCGGCCTTGGCGGCGTCCTTTGTGGCAGCGACGGCGTCGCGCTTCGGCTGCGCGGCCGCCTTGGCGGCGTCGAGCTGCGTCGCTGCATCCGCCGCCTTGGCAGCCGCCTTCTGCTTGAACTCCTCAGCCTTTGCCATAGCCTGGTCGGTCTTTGCGGCGGCCAGCGACTTGTCGGCGAAGACGAGCTCGGCGTCGGCGCGGGCCTTTTGCTGTTCCAGCTTGCGCAGCGACACAGGGAGCCCCGCGGCCTCCTTCGCTGCCGCCGCAGCGGCCTTCTTGGTCTCGTCGGCCGCGCGGGTGGCCTCCTCGGCCTCGCCGGAGAGCTTGTCGACATGGTTCGGCGCCGCCTCAATGGCCTCTCGCTTCGGCATGAACAGCGCGGGATGAGAGAAATCGACCGGGGCCGCATCGTTCGGCGAGATGATCACCCGCATCCCGATCTGCGTCCTCTCGAACAGGCCCTCGGCAAAGCCGAAGGGCATCCGCACGCAGCCATGCGAGGCGGCATAGCCGGGCAGCGGCCCGCCGTGCAGCGCGATGCCGTTCCAGGTGATGCGCTGCATGTTCGGCATCCAGGCATCATCATACATGGTCGAGTGGTGGTCCTTGTCCTTCTCGATGACGGCGAAGACGCCGGCGGGGGTCTCGCGCCCGGTCGTGCCGGTCGACACCGGCGCGCGCAGAATCCAGCCGTCGGCGTCGTAGAAGGTGACCTGCTGGCTCTTGATCGACACGATCGCCATGATCGGCTCGCCGGCCTCACGCGGCGCCACCGTCTCGGCGGGCTGCCGTGCCTGCTTCGCCGCGGCGGCCGAGCTCAGCGCCGCAAAGGCGACCATCGCCGCCAGCGTCACAATTCCGGGAGGCCCCCAACGCCGCATCGCCACGGTGGTTTGCGCCGTCGTCAGTCGGTTTTTCATGCCATCCTCGGTCGAAATGCCAGCGCGCTCGTATCGATCATGTGTCAGATTGCGATCTCTGGATTAAGAAATCGCAGCCGCCATACGTTCCCTGTGTGGCGATATTCAGCCCGTTCCGGCGACAAACCCGTCATATACGACGGCGCGCGCAGGCGGAAGGGTGGCCTGCGGCGAGGCTGGCCTGAAGCTGGTGGTCGCTGCGGCGGAATGTCCGGGTTCGCCGCTTGCGCAGGTGGCCCGGCCTGACGTCAGGCGGCGAGGCCACGTTCAAAGAAACGCGCTAAACGCCAAGCGCCTTCCGGTTGAATGTCCGCAGGAAACGCAGCGACAGCGTCCGCACATTCGCGACGTTCAGCAGCCACGCCGCGGCGGCATAAGCGAGCCCGCCGGCGAGGCTCACGATGATGAGCGGGACCAGGCCGGTGCCGTTGGCCTGCGATCGCGCAATGAGGATCGCAGCCGCCATCGCGGCAGCGGAGGCGGCGACGCCGGCGAGCCGGTTGAAGTCGAACGGGACCGGATGGGCGCGGTGCATCAGGACGACGGCGACAAGGAGGCCGATCGCCTCGGTCGCAAGCGTCGCCAGCGCCGCACCGTAGAGGCCGTAGCCTGCGACCAGCGCGAACATCAGGGCCACGCTCAGCACCAGCGTGACGAACGACTGCGCCGCCAGCATGAAGGGCCGCTCGGCGAGCTGAAAACTGATCTGCACATAGAATTGATTGGCGATGCCGAAGAAGCGGGCAAGCACCAGGGTCGGCAGCAGCGCCGAGACGCCAGCGCGAAAATCGATGCCGACGAGGGTACCCGCAACCTGATCCGCCGCAAGCGCAAGCCAGACGGCAACGGGCGCGACGACGACGAGCAGCAGCTCGAGGCTCTCGCTCAGCCGCTCCCGCGTCGTCTCATCGTTCTTCTCCGACAGCGTCCGGAACACCAGCGGCACGGTCGCCGCGGCGACGCTCGAGGCGATCATGACCATGAACTGGCGCGGCAGATCGGCGGCCACGCCGAAGATGCCGGCAGCATCCTTGCCGAGCAGCCAGGCGACGATGAGCCGGTCGCAGGTCGAGTACAGCGCGACCGAAAGGCCGGCCAGCGTCAGCGGCAGGCCATAGCGTGCCAGCTGCGTGAACTGGCCGTACTGGAAGCGCGCAATCTTCGTGCGGTCGCCGACGAGGTTCAGGATGATGCCGGTGAGCGAGCCCAGGCCGAATGCCGCGAGCAGGCCCATGCCGCCCCAGCCGAGCCAGATGCCGAGCAGGCCGAAGCCGACGCTCGACACGCTACGCACGATCGAAATGGCGGCGAAGCGGTAGGGCCGCAGCTTGGCGCGTTCGAATTCCTGGCCGACATCAACCGCATTCGCCATGATCGCGACGAACATGCTGGCAAGCAGCAGCTCCACGCTGACGTCGCTACGGAACAGGAACACCAGCGGGGTCGCGGCGCAGAGCACGGCGGCCGTGAGCGCGAACGCGACCATTGCCGTGCCGCGAAAATCCACTTCCGCCGACATCGCCTGATAGCGCGATACCGACAGCTTGATCCAGGCAAAGAAGATCGCACCCAAAATGCCGGCAATGCTGATGCCGACCACATAGACGCCGTACTCCGCCGGGGTCAGCAGCCTTGTGTAGGCCGTCACCGCGAAGAAGCCCACCACCGCAGGCAGGATGTAGGCCACGAGATAAATAGAGAAATGGCGATTCAGCATGCGAGCATGGGACCGGCGGCGGCCCTGCGATTGAGCGGCCGTTAATCAGTTGGACCTTGGCGTGGCGATCGGACTGCGCCGCAGCATCCCTCAAGATAGTCACATAAGTCTGCAAATCGGCCCCCGATTGGGGCGAGCCCGCCGATTTCGCGCGTTAGCGTTAAGTTTGCCCTGTCCTTGAACCGGCCGGCGCGATCACCGAAAAGAAACCATGATTTCAAAACGTCGCCCGACTTTCAGAAATGCGTGGACGTGACTGACATGGACGTTGCCGAACGTACACGGGCGGATTCAGCCTCCCTGCCGCACGGCGGGGCCGATGCTCCCCTGGTTCCGGCGGCCCCCGCGACTGGCCGCGAACGGATGGTGCTCAACCTGTTCTTCGAGGAGCGGGACGACCGCTGGTTTCCGGGCGACCGCCGCATCCGGCCGTTGCTGCGGCGCATGCTGCTCGGCAAGTCATGGATCAGCGGCCAACGGCGCGTGTTCCTCAATCTCTGCGCCGGGCTGGACAGGGTGGGTATCCGCTACCGGGTCAACGACTACGGCTATATCCGGAAGCACCCGGAGGAGCTCGCCTGCATCATCGGGCGGCCATTCGTGCTCGACTGGTTCGCGTGGAAGAACCCGCTCCTGCTGGGCGTCGCCATGTACAACCATCCGGCGGAAGCACCGGAACGCCTAAACGACCTGCAAACGAGGACCATCCTGGTGCCCTGCACCTGGTACGCCGACATGTGCCGGCCATTTTGGCCGCATGTCGAGGTCTGGCCGGTTGGGATCGAGACCGACCTGTGGACGCCGGCGCCTGCCGAACAGAAGAACGTCGACGTACTGCTCTACGACAAGGTGCGCTGGGAACACGACCGCTACGAGACGGAGCTGATCGAACCGATCCGCCGGCATCTCGAAACGAGCGGCCGCACGGTCAAAGTGATCCGCTACGGCCACTACAAGGAAGACGACTACAAGACGGCGCTGGCGCACTGCCGCAGCATGATCTTCCTTTGCGAGCATGAAAGCCAGGGCATCGCCTGCCAGCAGGCGCTGTCGAGCGGCGTTCCCGTGTTCGCCTGGGACCGTAGCGGACCATGGCAGGACCCGGAGTATTTTCCGCACAAGGTGAGATACGAGGGCGGCGTGTCCTCGGTACCCTATTTCGACGCACGCTGCGGCATGACTTTCACCGATGCGAATGGCTTCGTGTCCGACTGGAACGACTTCTGGTCGCATGTCGGCGCAGGCGACTTCGCACCTCGCGACTATGTGATGGACAATCTGACGCTCGAGACGGGCGCGCTTCACTACTACGAGATCGCTGAAGCGGTGATGCAGCGTCACACGCGCTGAGACGCGTGCCGTCCGGCAAAAGTTAACCCAACAAGAGGAAACCCCGGCGTCACAAGGCGCCGATTGGTACGATGGCGCGTTGGTTCCGAAAGAAATGCCGCCGAATGACCCGCAAGCTCGACAGACGCGAATTTCTCCTCGGTAGCGCCGCAACGCTTGCGGCGGGCGCATCGGCGTCCGCAGTGCCGGCGTCGAAACTTGCCCAACGTCGCCCGGGCTTTGGTGCTGCCGCCACGCTCTGGGACCTGCAAGCCGATCCGCGGCTCGGCGAAGCCATCAGCACCTATTGCACGCAGGTCGTGCCGGTGCTCGAGCTGAAATGGCCGATGCTGCGGCCGGACGCGCACACCTTCGCCTTCGAACGCGCGGACGCCATATTCGATTTTGCACGGCAGAACGATTTGACGATGCGCGGCCACGCGCTCGCCTGGTATCACGACATTCCAGACTGGACCAAGCAGATCAAGGATACGAAGGGCGTCGAGCGCGCCTTCGTCGACCACATCGCAACCGTCGTCTCCTACTACAAGGACAAGCTGACGTCGTGGGACGTCGTCAACGAGCCGATCCCGGACAATCCGCGCAGTCCAAAAGACCGGCGCGATACGTTCTGGACGCAGCACCTGGGCGACCGCTGGATTCCGCTGGCCTTCCGCACCGCGGCCGCAGCCGATCCTTACGTGAAGCTCGCGATCAACGAATACGACATCGAGTCGGCCAAGGACTCGTTCATCGCCAAGCGCGCGGCTTACCGTAACCTCATCATGGACCTGCTCGACCAGGGCATTCCGCTTCACGCCGTGGGCCTCCAGTCGCATCTACATGCCGAGCTCGAGATCGACACGCACGGGCTGGCCGAATTCGTCACCGAGCTGCGGTCATGGGGTCTCGAGGTTCTCGTCACCGAGCTCGACGTCGACGATCAGAAACTGACGGGCAATCCGGCTGAGCGCGACGCCGTCGTCGCCAAGCGCGTCGACGACCTGTTGACGGCGATCTCGACCAGCGGCCCGGTGCGTTCGATCCTGACCTGGGGCCTTTCGGATCGCTATAGCTGGATCAACGGCACCTTCGCCCGCAAGGACAAGCAGCCGAACCGTCCCTTGCCGCTCGACGGCGAGTTCAAGCCGAAGCCCTTCATGGACGTCCTCACCAAGTTCACGAAGGACGTTTGAGGCAGCAGTCTAGAGGGTCTTGGGCGCTTCGAATTCGGCCGCGCCTCCGATGTGATCGGGAGACAGGCTCGGACCGCGCCGGTCGCGCGAATTCAGCCGGAACACATCGCGGATGTCGTCGATCGAAGTCGACGAATAGGACTGGATGCAGAGCGCAACCTGCTCGGGCGAGGCGGCACGCATCAACGCCTCAATCGCCGGACGGTCGAGGCGGGTGTCCTCCCAGTGCGAGACGGCGATGCTGTCTTCCGTGACCCGGTGGGTGGCCAGATGCTCCAGCGAATTGGCGACGAAGTGGCCGTAGAGCAGATACTCGGAAAACTTCTTCTTCCGGCACAGCGCCAGAACCCAGTTCACGCCCGTCGCCGACGTGATCGCGTCGGTCATCGCGCGCGCGGTATCCTTGTCCCAGACCAGCGCGTTGCCGACATAGTCGTCGGCGGGGAAGGACCGTTCCTTCACGCCGAGCAATTGGTCGATCGTGCGCAGCCAAAGGCCGTGCAGCGGCGCATCGGCGCTGATGGCCTGGCGGGTGACGAACAGCGGCGTCTTCTCGGCGCCGGCATATTGGCCGACGTCGAACTCGCGGAAGAACAGATTGTCCGAATCCAGGATGCAGACGCGCAGCTCGGGCGCGTTGAGGACGCCGACGATCTTCAGGATCTGCTGGATGTGCCAGCCGTGGACCGGCGACGACAGAAGAGAGAGCCAGACGCGACGGTTGCTGAACTGGAGAGCCGGCGGCAGCGCCCAGAGCCATTTCGGCAGATAGCGCGAAGCCGGAACGATGACGCGCTTGTCGGAGCGGAACCGCTCGAACAGCGGCACGTCCTCATCGTTAACGAGAACATAATGCCGCGTGTATCCCGTCAACCAGGTGTCGATGCTCTCGCTGAGCAGCGAAAAGCGTTCGATATCCTTGGCATAGCTGGCAGTCAGCAGTGCAACGGAATGCATAAGGCGTGCTCGAATGGCGATCGAGTCCTACCCATACCTGCGACGCGGAGGACTGGGAACTCACTTTCCGAATCAAGGTAAAGCGAAACAAGGACTAGCCGTCCGCCGGAAGCCCCTGCTCGATCCCGCGAAAGCGCAGCGGTGCCAGGGCTGATGCCCGCTGCCACCAGTCGGCGACGCGGTCGTCGAGTGCGGTCGTGCCGCGGCCCCGGCCGGGAAAAATCCGGATCTGCTGGACTGCCTCGGCCTCGAAGCCCTTGCGCTTGCCTTTGCGCGTGATCTTGATGACGGCACCTTCGCGGTCCCGCTGCGTCAGCGGCACCAGCAGGCGCCCGCGCGGACGGAGCGCCGCCAGCCAGAGTGGATCCGGGTGCGAGAAGCCCGCGTGTACGATGATCACGTCGGCCGGTTCGCCAATGTCCCGGCACCCGTCGCCATGGATGACGTCGACATTGCGATAGGAGCGAAGGTAGTTCGCGGCGCACTCGGCGAGCCGCTGGTCGCATTCGATCGCCAGCACCCTGCCCTTTGGGCCCACGATCTTCGATAGCACCGCCGAAAAGTAGCCATGCCCGCAGCCGACCTGGACGACGCGGTCCTTTTCCTCGACGCCGAGCACGTCGATGAAATGCGCCCACAAGCTCGGCAATCCGGTGTCGAGCTTGCGGCGCGCGTCGATCGCGACCAGCATATTGTTATAGAGATGAACGGGATCGGCGTCGGGCGTCAGGCGATAGCTGCGCGCCGCCTCACTCTTGATACGCCAGGGTCCCCTTGCCAGAAAATTCTCACGTGGGACGGCGGCAAGCGCTTCGAGCAGGCGCGGCGAAGAGATCCGCTCGCGCTTCGCGATCAGCTCCACATAACGCGCACGCGCGGCAACAAGATCGCTCATTTCGCCGAATCGGCCCGTTCTCGAACAGGCGCGTCCGCGCCGATCTCGTTGATCAGTTGCATCGCCTGCTTCAGGTCCGGGGTGTAGAAACCCTCGCTGAACTTGCCGACGATCGGCACGAGCAGGAGCCTTGCGTGCTCGCGCTTGCCGGTATCCCGGGACAACCGCGCAAGGCTCACGGCGGTTCTGAGCTCCCAGGACAGCGCGCCCTGCTTGCGTGCGGTCTCCAGTGAGAGGCCGAACAGATCCTCCGCTTCCTCCATCGAGGCCGGATCGCCGCCCGACAGCGTGATCTCGCCTTGCAGCCGATAGACCTCGGCGAGGTAGGAGTGATCGCCGGTCCGCCTCGCGGTTGCGAGCGCACCGTCCAGCGCGCGCAAGGCGGCATCGCGCATGCCGACCTTGGCGTAGGCCTCCGCGAGCAGGCAGCGGAACCAGCAGCCGGCCAGCCAGGAATCCATCGCCTCGTATTCGTCGAGGCCCAAGCGCATCTGGCTCAGGCCTTCGTCGGCCTCGCCGAGCTGGGCCAGCGCCCAGCCGCGCAGGATCGCCGCCTGCTGCTTCCAGTGCAGAAAATTGTGCTCGGTGGCGATGATCATGGCTCGGTTGGCGTGGTCGCGCGTGCCCTCGACGTCGCGAAGGTGCTGGCAGAGATACGCGCCGAACACGAGCGCGAAGGCGAGCGTGAAGGGATGGCGGATCTTCTCCGCGTTCGCGATCGCCTGCTCGCTGTGCTGGCGCGCCGCGTCGGGCCGGCCGAGGAACCACAAGAGGTAACCGAGATAGGACAGCGAGACGACGCCGGGATCGGTGCCGTGACGCTCCATCAGGTCGGAATGCAGGTCGGGACTGTAGAGGTTGATGCAGCGGTGCAGGTGATGCTGCGAGGCGGCAAAGCGCCCGCGATAGAGCATGGTCATCGCGATCGCACGATGCGCCTCGATCAGATAGCCGGTCTGCTGCGCCGGCTGCGCGCGCTCGTTCAGCCGCTCGCGCTTGGCGAACTTCAAAAGCTCGACGCTGAGATCGTGCGCGCGGCTCAGATCCGCGCGGATGAAGTGGCACACCCAGAGCCCGCGCGTGGCGGCAAAGGCCTTCTCCTCGTCGTCGAGCTGCTGGCCGAGTTCGAGCGCGCGGATGTAGTTCTCCTCGACCTCCTGAACGGCATAGCCCTTGGCGGCGATCAGCGCGTTGCCGAGCGCGATGCGCAGCTCGAGCTCCATCTCGTCGGCGCCTTGCATGCGTGCATTGGCCTGCACGACGCTCAAGCCGCGACGAAGATGGCCGATCGCTTCCAGATTGGCGCCGCTCTTGGCCGCCTGCTTGCCCGCCTTGAGCCAGAAGCTGGCGGCGCCCTCGCTCTGACCCGATTCGGTCAGATGATGGGCGAGCAGCTCCGGCTCGCGCTCGGTCTTCTCCGGATACATCTCGGCGAGCACCTGGGCGATCCGGGAATGCAGCTTGCGCCGCTCGCTGTGCAGCAGGCTGGCATGCGCCGCGTTCTGGATCATCACGTGCTTGAAGGAATAGAGCGCGTCCGGCGGATGACCGCGGCGCATGATCAGTCCCGCCTCCTCCAGATGATTGAGCGCCGCCTCGATCTGCTCCGCCGGCGTATTGGCGACCGCGTGAAGCGTCTCGTAGGAGAACTCGCGGCCGATAGTGCCGCCGATCTGCGCGATCCGCTTGAACGGTCCCATCCGGTCCAGCCGCGCCATCAACGAGTCCGTCAGCGTTGCCGGGATCGCGAGCTGCCGCCACGGGCCCGACAGCACGTAGCGCCCATGCCGCTCGGTCAGGAGGTTCGACTCGAGAACGGTCTTGGTCAGCTCCTCCAGAAACAGCGGCACGCCGTCGGTCTTGACGATGATCTCCTCGACGACCTCCTTGGGAAGCTCTCTCCCGGCAACACGCTCGACCAGCGTTGCGCGCAATTGCCGGCTCAGCCGGTTCAGCACCAGGGTGGTGATGTGCGAATGCGCGTTCCAGCTCGGCTGGAATTCGGTCCGCGCGGTGATGATGGCGAGGATCGCCCGGTTCTGCACCCTGTCGACGAGGAGATCGATGACCTCGCGGGAGGTCGGATCGATCCAGTGCAGATCCTCGAATGCGATCACCAGCGGCATCTCGCGCGCGAGGCCGAGGAAATGATTGACCAGCGCCGATACCGTCGCATCCTTCTGCTGCTGCGGCGACAGGTCGAGCGGCGGATAGCGATCCCCGGTCGGGATCGACAACAGCGCGGCAAACAGCGGCGTGACCTGCTCGATATCGCCATGGGCGGCGGCGATCGCGGTCTCCAGGCTCGCCAGCGACACCGCGGACGCATCCTCCCGGTCGAGACCGAGGGAGAATTTGAGCTGCTCGGCGAACGGATAGAATGCCGTGGAGGTGTAGTAGGGCGAGCACTGGAACGAGACCTGTCCATGCCGGTCGCCCGCGATCCGCTCGAAGATTTCCTGGATGATGCGCGACTTGCCGATGCCGGGCTCGCCGAACTTGACGACGACCTGGCCGTCGCCGTCCCTGGCCTGCTGCCAGCGCCCCATCAGTAGCGCAATCTCCTCCTCGCGATTGACGAGCGGCGTCAGCCGCGTGCCCATCGCGGCGGCGAAGCGAGTCTCTACCCGCGAGGCTCGCATCACGTGCCAGGCCTGCGCTTTCTCCGAGATGCCCTTCAGCGCGTGGACGCCGAGATTGCGGTAGTCGAACTTCCCCTTCAGCAGCGACTGCGTCGAGGAGGAGATCACGACGCCATTGGGCGGTGCCAGGCCTTGCAGGCGCGCGGCAAGGTTGACGGTCTCTCCGACCGCGGAGTCGCGCTCCTCGGTACCCTGTCCCACGAGGTCGCCGACCACGACGAGCCCGGTCGCGATTCCGATGCGGACGGCGGGTGCGTGGCTGAGCGCGCCGCGCGGCTCGATCGCGCGCGCGGTCGACAGCACCCGGACGATCTCGAGCCCGGCGCGCACCGCGCGCTCGGCATCGTCCTCATGCGCGGTCGGATAGCCGAAATAGACCAAAATACCGTCGCCGACGAAACGGGCGGCAAAGCCTTCGTAGTGCTTCACCACGCGGACGCAGGTCTCGCGGAAGCTCGCGATCATGTCGCGCACGTCTTCCGGATCGAACTGGACCGAGAGCGAGGTGGAATCGACCATGTCACAGAACATGGTGGTGAGCTGACGCCGCTCGGCGCCGACCTCCGTTCGGGCTTGCGGACGCGCCGCCGCAAGCGGCGCTTCCGCCGTTTCAGCCTGGAACAGCGCCGCCATCGCCCGCTGGAGCCGCTTGCGATCGCCGAGCGGCAGTCCGAGCTCGACCAGATCGGATTCGGTCAGGTCAGCCATGACGTCCAGATCGACGCGATGCTCGGCAAAGAGATCGGCGTAATGACCAAGACCGATGCCTTCGAGCCAGCGCTTCAACCCGCCTTCCGTCCCAGGCTCTGTCTCCAGCATGGTGATTTCCGCCCGACCCTCACTCCGTCGAAGGGCTTAAGGCCCCTCAACCACAGATTTTGGGGCCCAAACTTCACCTCAGACTGGACGCGTTCCCTAAGTTCTTGGAAGAATAGCTCAATCAGATCAAAAGGGAATGGACTTGTCGGACATTGCATCCGGAGCGGGAGAAGGATCACCGGAAACGAGGGTCTTTGCCCATGTCGGCGGCCTTCTCGACTTCTATGCGCGGAAGACGCCGGCGGCGGCCGCCCTCCTCGCACCCGGCCGGCCGCCCCTCAACTACCGTGAGTTGGGCGATCGGACCCAACATCTGGTCCGCACGCTGCGCGGGCTCGGCATCGGTCCCGCAGATCGCATCGCGGTTGCGCTGCCGCGCGGGGCCGACAGCGCACTGGCACTGATCGCGGTCGCGTCGGCCTGCGCCTGCATTCCCGTCAATCCGGATCTGACTGCGGACGAGCTGCAACGCTATTTCAGCGAACTGAAGCTGACGGCGCTCGTCACCCGGGCCGATATGAACTCGCCGAGCCGCGACGTCGCCAAGACGCTGGATATCGCAGTGATCGATTTCGTGCCGGGGCCTGAACACGATCTCGGCGGCTGCGAATTCGTCGGTCCGACAATCCGTCCCGCGAATGCCAGCGGTGCCTCGCGCGGCGACGACGACGCCTTCATCCTCCTGACCTCAGGCACGGCGGCCCGGCCGAAAATGGTGCCGCTCACGCATCGCAACGTTTGCCTGTCCGCCTACAATGCCGGCCGCGTGCTGTCGCTCACGTCCCACGATCGCCTCCTCAACGTGCTGCCGCTGTTCCACGCCCATGGCCTGATCTCCGGGCTTCTGACCGCGCTCGCCGCAGGCTCGAGCGTGGTCTGCACCAACGGCTTCGACGCGCCGTCCTTTTTCGGCTGGATGCGGGAGCTGCAGCCGAGCTGGTACACGGCGGTGCCGACCATTCATCGCGCGCTGCTGACGGCGGCGGAAGCGGACCCAGACCGCGTCCGCTCATCGTCGCTGCGCGTGATCCGCTCGGCCTCGGCCTCGCTCGCACCTGCGATCCTCCACGGGCTGGAGGCGAGGTTCGGCGTTCCCGTGCTCGAGACCTACGGCATGACGGAAGCGGCGTCGCAGATCGCGGCCAATCCGTTCGATCTGCGCAAGGTCGGATCGGTCGGCCGCGCCGCAGGCCCCGAGATCTCGATCATGGACGAAGTGGGCCGCGCGCTTGCGAGGGGCGAGCACGGCGAGATCGTGCTGCGCGGACCGAACATGAGCCGCCGTTACTACAATGACGATGCGGCAACAGAGGCCGCCTTCCGCAGCGGCTGGTTCCGGACCGGCGATCTCGGCTATCTCGATGCCGACGGTTATCTCTTCATCGTCGGCCGCATCAAGGACGTCATCAACCGCGGCGGACAGAAGGTCTCGCCGCTGGAAGTGGAAGAGGTCCTGTTGAGCCATCCGGCGGTGCTCGAGGCCGGCGTCTTCCCCATCCCGCACCCAAAGCTCGGCGAGAACGTCGCCGCCGTTGTGGTGCTGCGGCCGAATTCGGAGGCGACCTCGGACCAGTTGCGCCAATTCGCGCGAAAGCGGCTCGCGGCCTACAAGCTGCCGAGCCTGATTCGCAGCGTGGCGGCACTGCCGAAGGGCGCGAGCGGCAAGGTCAAGCGCAACGCGCTGGCAGAGCTGATCGCGACGACCAAGGACGGTGACGAGATACGACTGCCGCGCAACGCGCTGGAGACCCAGCTCGCCGAGATCTGGGCCAATTTGCTGGAGCTGCCGCAGGTCGGCGTCGATCAGGACGTCTTTGCGCTCGGCGCGGACTCGCTCGCGGCGACGCAGATGCGCTCGCGCCTGCGCGAACGCTTCAACGTCGATTTCTCGTTCGAGGATATCTTCGATTGCGCCACGGTCGCCGCGCTCGCGGCACGGCTGGAGACCGCCGCAGCCCATCGCGAAACGATGCTGCCGGCCTGGCGCCAGGCCGCAGCCGCGGAAGCAGACGCGCCGCTGTCGTTCCAGCAGCAGCGGATGTATGTGCTCTCGCGGCTCGATCCGACGCGCTACAACTATAATGTTGTCGAAGTCGCAATGCTCAAGGGCCAGATCGACGCCGCCGCGCTTGAAGCGAGCCTCGTGGCTATCTGCGAACGCCACGACGTGCTGCGCTCGGCCTTCGTCGAACGCCATGGCGAGCCAATGCAGCGGCTGCTTCGAGCCGCGCCGCGCTTCGAACGGCTCAAGCTCAAGCCTTGCCCTGCGGACAAGCAGGCCGCGGCTATCCGGCGCAAGGCGCTCGAGCTCGCGCAATACCCGTTCGATCTGGCGCGCGAGCCGCCGCTGAAGGTCACACTGCTCTCGTTCGACAGGAACAGCCATGCGCTGGTGGTGAATGTACATCATCTCGTCACCGATGGCTGGTCACAACGGCTGTTCTGGGAAGAGCTCGCGGCGCATTATTCCGCCGCGCGCAAGGGAAGCGCCGCGGCACTGCCCGCGCCCACTTTCCAGTATCGTGATTTTGCACTCTGGCAGCAGAGCTGGGCGCAGACGCCGGCGGCCAAGGAGCAGCTCGATTACTGGCGGGCACAGCTCAATGGCGTGACCACGCTACCGCTGCGGACCGACCGGGCAAGGCCGGAGGTCTGGAGCGGCCACGGCGCCCGTCACTATCTCGAATTCTCGAAGGCCTTATCGACCGACCTGAGATCGCTGAGCCAGGACCAGGGTGTCACGCCCTTCATGACGCTGCTCGCGGTGTTCCAGTGCCTCCTGTTCCGCCACACCGGGCATGAGGACGTGGCGACGGGATCGCTGATCGCGAACCGTAACCAGATCGAGAGCGAGCGCCTGATCGGGCTGTTCGCCAACACACTGATCCTGCGCAACGATTTTGGCGGCGACCCGAGCTTCGGCGAGTTGTTGCGTCGGGTGCGCCAGGTCACGCTCGATGCCTACCGCAACCAGGACCTGCCGATCGAGGAGGTGTTGCGCGCGTTGCAGATCGCGCGCCGGAGCGACGGCAATCCGCTGTTCCGGATCATGTTCATCCTCCAGAACGCATCGATCGAGGCCGCACGTTTCCCTGGCCTGTCGACGCGACGGCTGGAGGTTGACCCCAAGGTCGCACGGTTCGACATCACGCTCGAACTGGTCGAGGCCGACGGCCGCTTCACCGGCTTCTTCGAATACGCCACCGATTTGTTCGACGCAGTGACGATCGAGGACATGGCGACTCAGTTCAAGACCCTGCTCAAGGCCGTCATCGCCAACCCGGAGCAGCGCATCTCGCGCCTACCGCTCTTGACCGCGGCCGAGCGCCGGCAGCTGCTGACTCTTGGCCACGGCGTTCCCGCCAATTTCACCACGCGCGGCAATTTGTGCGAACGCTTCGACCGTCAGGCGAGGCGGACACCGAACGCGGTGGCGGTGTCGGACGGACGCGCATCCCAGAGTTATCGCGAGCTGGCCCGCCGCAGCCAGGCGATCGCGCGCTGGCTGGCACGCGAAGGCGTCGGCGCCGAGACGGTGGTCGCCTTGCTTGCGGATCGCGGGCCCGACCTGCTCGCGGCGATGATCGCGGTGCAGCGCGTAGGCGCCGCCTTCCTGAATCTCGATCCCGAGCAGCCGCCGGCGCGGCTCGCGACCATCCTCGGCTCGAGCTGTGCCCGCATGCTGCTGACCGGGCGCGCGCAGTCCGCCATGGTCGAATCACTGCTCGAGCCGCTGGTCGCACGTATCCAGGTGGCCGAGTTCGAAGACGCCATCGCGCCGGGATCGACCAAGCCGGCGCGCGCGTCGCGGCGCGCAGCATCAAGCCTTGCCTATCTCATCTATACCTCCGGCTCATCCGGCGCGCCGAAAGGCGTCATGATCGAGCAGCGCGGGCTGTCGAACCATCTGGTGTCGCTCATTTCTGGGCTCGACCTCTCGGCCAGGGACGTGATCGCGCAGACCGCGCCGCAGAGTTTTGTCATATCGGTCTGGCAGTTCCTGACGGGACCCATGGTCGGCGCGCGCGTCCATGTCTGTGGCAACGAAATCGTGCAGGACCCGATCCTGCTCGCGCGGGAGATCGAGCGCGAGGGCGTGACCGTGCTCGAGATCGTGCCCTCGCTGTTGCGCGCCATCCTCGAACGAATCGACGAGGTGCCGATCCAGCGCGCCTTCGCGAAACTGCGGCTGCTGATCTCGACCGGCGAGCCGCTGCCGGTCGACCTCTGCCGCGCCTGGTTCGTCCGCTGTCCAAAAGTGCCGCTGATCAACGCCTATGGCGCATCGGAATGTTCCGACGACGTCTCCTTGCATCGCCTGACCAGGGCGCCGGCGGCGGCGACCACCAATGTCCCGGTCGGTGCGGCGCTGCCCAACACCCGGCTCTACGTGCTCGATTCGGATCTGGAGCCGCAGCCCGTCGGCGTAGTCGGCGAGCTCTGCATCGCCGGCGCCGGCGTCGGCCGCGGCTACATCAACGATCCCGCGCAAAGCCGGCAGCGCTTCATCCCCGATCCGTTCGCGCGCCAGGCCGGTGCGCTTCTGTACCGGACCGGCGACCTCGCCCGCCGCCGCGCCGACGGGACGATCGAATGCCTCGGCCGTGCCGATCACCAGGTCAAGGTCCGCGGCTACCGCATCGAGCTCAAGGAGATCGAAGCAGCGCTCGCCGACCACGCGAGCGTGCGCGCCGGAATCGTCGAGCCGCGCCGCGAGACGAGCGGCGATGTCAGGCTGATCGCCCATATCGTCCCCAGGGCAGGCGGCCAGACCAGCGCCAGCGAACTCCGCGATTTCCTCAAACGCAGGCTGCCGGGCCATGCCATCCCGTCCGCATTCCTGTTCCTGGAGCAGGTGCCGCTCAATGCCCACGGCAAGATCGACCGGTCCGCGCTGCTGGCCCTCTCCCCACAGGAAGCCTCCGCCGCGGATGGCGCCGTGCCGGCGCGTCGCTTCACCGAAAAGGTGCTGTCCGACATCTGGATCGACCTGCTGAAGGTCGAGAGCCTCGGCGTCACCGATAATTTCTTCGACCTCGGCGGCCATTCGCTGCTGGCGGGCCAGGCGATGGCGCGCGTCGCCCGAGCGCTGGGCGTATCGCTGCCGATCAAGACCATCTTCGAGGCACCGACGATCGAACAGCTTGCCCGGCGGGTCGACGAGGCCGTGGCGGCGAAGCCGCTCAAGCCGCCGGCGAATGCGCCGCGGCCGGCCGAAGGTGGCCCTCCCACGCTCTCGATCGCGCAGGACCAGATGATTCGCATCGAGCAGAACCTGCCGGGCCTGCCGCTGTTCAACCTTCCCTTCGCTTTCCGCCTCCATGGCCCGATCGATGCGGCCGCGCTGGCGCAGGCATTCGACGACGTCGCGCGCCGGCACGAATCGCTGCGGACGGCATTCGGCTGGAACGGCGAACAGCCGATCAGCCGCATCGCCACACCCCGCACGCTCGGTCCGATCTTGACCGTCGAGGTCCTCGGCAATGGCGGGCGACCGAGCGACAAGCGCCTCAAGGCGCTCCAGTTGAGGAAGATCAAGCTCCTCGCCGAACAGCAAGCCGTCACCCCGATCAACATCACGCGCGCGCCGCTGCTGCGGGCGAGCCTGCTGCGGCTGGATCCCACCGATCATGTGCTGCTGCTGACGCTGCATCACGCCATCGCCGACGGCTGGTCGATCGGCGTACTGTTCGAGGAGTTGTCCAACCGCTATGCGGCGCTGGCCGGACATCCGTCGATGCCGCTGCCGAAACTGCCGCTGGCCTTCTCGGACGTCGCGCGCTGGCAACGCTGGTGGTGCAGTACCGATGCAGCCCGTCGCCAGACTGCCGATTGGACGGAGAATTTGCGCGGCGCAGCCCCCGTCTTCGACGGCCAAGCGAGCCCGGGCGCGTCCAGCGGACATCATCCGATCAGCTTGGAGCCCGATCTGATCGCGCGGCTCACGGCCTTCGCCGGCCAGCACAACAGCACGCTGTTCATGTGTCTCCTCACCGGATTGAAGGCCCTGCTGCTGGCACGGACCGGCCGCACGGATATCTCGGTCGCCACCGCCATGGCCAATCGGGGCCAGCCGGACACCGACCGGATCGTCGGCCCGTTCGAGAATACGGTAATCGTCCGCACCCGAATCACGCCGGAGCTGTCGTTCGCGCTGGCATTGGCGGGGGTGCGCCAGAGCGTGCTCGAGGCGCATGCGCGGCAGGAGCTGCCGTTCAACATCCTGGCCGACCATCTGGAGCAGGAGGGAATCGATCCGGCCTCGCTGCTCCAAGTCTATTTCACGCTGCAAAATCCGCTGCGCCGGCCGCTCGACCTGCCTGACGTCGCGGTGCGATCCATCGGAAACGTCGCGCGCGAGGGCCAGCCGGTGCTTCCGATCGACCCGACCTGGCTGTCGCTGATGCTCAAGGAGCGCCCGACCGGAATCACCGGTTCGTGCAACTACAAGGGCGAGCTGCTCGACGGCCGGATGGTCGGCGAATGGATGGAGGATCTCGTCGCGCTGCTGGCGGCGGCCATCGCCCGGCCCAATACACCGCTCGGCCGGTTACTCGATCGCAGGGCGGCCTGAGCGGCCTGTGTTCGCACCGGGCGAATACGGGTTCACTCGCGAGAGCTGTGTATGATCAAGTTGCATCTTGATTATTTGGCGCTACCGCGCAAGATTATTCCCGTGTTTTGATTTGGACGATTATTTTCAACCGGGGAGTTTGTTATGGGTTTCATCAAATTTACCAAGGGTACCTCGCTGAGCGACAAGGACCGCAAGGCGCTTCAGAAGCTGTTGGGCGCCGAGAAGAAGAAGCTTCAGTCCGCGCTGAAGGACGTCGACGCCAGCCTTTCGGTGCTGGTCAAGTCGAAGAAGGCCAAGAAGAAAAAGTAAGACTCGTCGGCCGGGACGCCGCACGAATCTTCGGACAACGGCCGCACGCCTGTCGAGCTGGGGGGCTCGCACAAGCTTGTGTCCGTAAACCATCCAGCAATCGACAAGAATTTGCCCGAATGGACGGCTAGAAGCGGTCCGCTCAGTTGATTCCTGTTCAGTTGATTCTTCCGTCAGAGCCGGAGTTTAGCCTCCGCCTGACGCCATGGGCCCAATTGATGGCAGACGACAGAATTGAACTGTTTGTCGGACTGATCGAGACCATTGACGCGCCGGGCGCAGTCGATGCGTGCCGGCGCTTGCTCTCGATCGAGGAACGGGTGCGGGCCGAACTTTTCATGTTCGAGCGGCATCGGCGGCAGTATATTTTCGCGCACGCCTTGTTGCGCCTCGCGCTCTCGCAGGCCGCGCCGAACGTCGCCCCCACCGACTGGTCCTTCGCCATCGGCCGCTACGGGCGGCCCTTTGTCGCAGCCCCTGCGACCTCGACCGCACTGCATTTCAGCCTGTCCCACGCCGACGGCTGCGTCGCCTGCGTCGTATCCAGGCACGAGGCCGTCGGCGTCGATGTCGAGACCGTGTCGCGGCGGGCGGCCCCGCTGTCCACCGCGCTGCGCTTCTTTGCGCCGGAAGAGATCGAAACGCTGCGCGGACTGCCGGAGCCGGCTGCGATCGAGCGATTCTTCGACTATTGGACGCTCAAGGAGGCCTATTTGAAGGCCAGGGGCTTTGGGCTCAATCTGCCGCTCGACGCGTTCGCAATGCAGGTGTCGCAAGAGGCGATCGAAATCAGCTTCAAGCCCGATATCGCTGACGATCCGCAAGGGTGGCGCTTTGCGCTAAGCTCGCCGTCGCCCTCGCATCGCCTCGCGATCGCCGACGGCTCCCGTGCGGCCGGTGGCCTCCCCATCAGCAGTCATGCCTGGCCGCTCCAGGAAGCGGCTGAATGACGCCGTCGAGGCTTCGCGTCTTTCCCGCCATCTCGCGCAACCGCGATCCGCAAAAGTACGTCGGCGAATTGATGCGGGTCGCACAGTTTGCCGACCGCAACGGCTTTGAAGGCATCCTGCTGTTCGAAGGCAATGACGTGTTCGTCGAGCCATGGGCGATGGCCCAGCACATCATGGCTGAGACGACGCGATGCTCGCCCCTGATCGCCGTCAATCCGGTCTACATGCATCCGTTCACGGCAGCGAAGCTCGTCTCGTCCTTCGCGCAGCTCTACGGCCGCAAGGTCTATCTCAACATGATTACGGGGACCGCGGTCAGTGACCTGCAGGGGCTGGGCGATGACCAGTCGCATGCCGACCGCTATGTCCGGCTTGGCGAATTCGTCGCGCTGATGCGCCAGCTGCTGGCAAGCCCGCGGCCGGTCAATTTCGAAGGCCGGTTCTATCGTGCGAGCAATCTGCAACTGCGTCCCCGGCTGCCGGCCGAGCTGATGCCGGAATTCCTGATCGCGGGACAGTCGGAGGCGGCGCAGCGCGTAGCGAAGGAGACCGGCTGCATCAAGATGCAGATGTTGCCGCCCGATCTCGATCGCGGCCTCGATGCGCCCGGAATGAATTTTGGAATTTTTGCGCGCGAAGGACGCGACGAGGCGCGACAGGCAGCGAAGACGCGTTTCCGCGACAATCCCGACGATCGCGAGCTGCTCGCGCTCACCATGGAGAACACCGACTCCGTATGGAAGCGGCATCTCTACGACGGCCAGAGCGGCGAGCTTCAGGACAATGGCTACTGGCTGTTGCCGTTCCTGACCTTCCAGGCCGACTGCCCCTATCTCGTCGGCAGTTACAGTGAGGTCGGCGCGAAGCTGAAGGATTTTGCGGCGAAGGGACTGAGCACGATCATGCTCGACATGGTCGCCGACGAGGCCGAGATGCAGCACGTCTGCAAGGCACTCGCGGCCAGCGGGATGTTTTGAGACTACGCTCCGAGCGGACTGAGCCGCGCCAGCGGCTCGCTGCCTTCCGGCCGCCGCAAAAGCTGCATGACATGCCGTTTCAGGCGCACGAACTCGGGTTCGGTCACGAGGTCGTGGCTTCGCGGGCGGACGAACGGCAGCACGATATCCTCGATCACCCGACCCGGCCTGGCACTCATGACGACGATGCGGTCGGCGAGGAACAGCGCCTCGTCGATATCGTGGGTGACGAAGACCGTCGTGGTCGGAATCTTGCTCCAGATGTCGAGCAGCACCTCCTGCATCATGCCGCGCGTCTGCGCATCGAGCGCGCTGAAGGGCTCGTCCATCAGCAGCACCCGCGGCTGGTTGATCAGAACCCGCGCGATCTCGACGCGCTGCTGCATTCCGCCCGACAGCTGCGCGGGATAAAACGTCTCGAATCCGGAAAGTCCGACCAGGTTCAGAATGGCGTCGGCGGCGCGGTCGCGCTCCCTCCTGACAAGACCGCGCATCTTGGGGCCGAAGGCCACATTGTCCCGCACCCGCTTCCAGGGAAACAGCGTGTGCTGCTGAAACACCATGCCCCGGTCCGGGCTCGGACCCCGGATCGATTGCCCATCAATGGTTAGTTCGCCGGCCGTGATCGGCAAATGCCCGGCCAGTGCGCCGAGCAAGGTCGACTTGCCGCATCCGGAGGGGCCGAGGATGCAGATCAGCTCGCCCGGCGCGATGGAGAAATCCAGGCCACTCACCGCCTCGAACGCATCGGCGCCCCCACCGAGCGAGATCGAGACACCGGCGATCTCGATACGACCGATGCTCTTCGTGCCGATGTCCGCGACCCGGATGTTCATCTTGCCACCCGTGGGCTGCGCCAGGGCATCAGAAGCCGCCCGGCGGTCGTGAGCAGCCAGCTGGAGCCCATGCCGAGCAGGCCGATGATCAGCATGCCGACGATGATGTCGGCATAGTTCTGGAGCGTGTACGCCTCCCAGGTGTAATAGCCGATGCCGAACTGGCCGGAGATCATCTCCGCGGTGACGAGGCAGAACCACGAGGTGCCCATGCCGATGGCCAGGCCCGTGACGATGCTCGGCGTGGCATCCGGCAGCACCACTTCCCTGAGAATCGCGAGACCGCCGGCGCCGAGGCTGCGCGCGGAGGCCACCAGCCGGCGATCGACATTCGCAACACCATGGACCGTGTTCAGCACGATCGGAAACAAGGCTCCGATGAAGGTGATGTAGATCATCGACAGCTCGGACGATGGGAACATCAGGATCGAGAGCGGTATCCACGCCACGGCAGGAATCGGCCGCAGCAATTCGAGCGGCGGCAGCAGCAGGTCGCTCGCAGCGCGCGAGCGGCCGATCGCGAAGCCGAGGATGACGCCGATCACGACCGCGGCTCCGTAGCCCGCGAACACCCGCCAGAGGCTGCTGTTGATGTGCGCCGCGAGCTTCGGTGATCGGAACAGGACGATGGCGGACTGGACGACCTCGACCGGCGGGGGCACGTTGCGGAAGGTGACGATCCCCAGATTGACATGCGTCGTCGAAGCAACCTGCCACAGCCCGACGCAGGCGAGGATCGAAAGGCCGCGGATCACCCACCGCATGCCCGCAGGTCGCCTGGTCCGAAGTGCGCTCGCCATCGCCTCACCGGCTCGCGACGAGGGACTCGCGCGCGGCATTGAAGTCGAGGACCTCGCCGCCGTTGTGCTTCGACCATTGCTCGGCCGTCTGCTTGAGCAGGAACGCGCTCAACTCGCCCTTGGACGACCGCACGAACCAGGCCTGGTTCGCGAACAGCTTGATGCCGCTCTCGCGATCCTGCGCGTAGACGACGCGGATGGCTTTGCCTTCCTTCTCCAGTCCGGCGAGCGCCTTCAGCGCGTTCTCAGGCGAAGCGTAGTGACGCACGCGGGGCTCGTCCTTGACCCAGATCTGCGCGACACGGGTAAAGTCGAGGATATCGGCGCCCGTCGCCGCATCCTTGGCTTTCAACGGAAGCTGCGCGTAGTTCTTCAACTCGGCGTCATAGTCCCGTCCCACCTGCGCAGTGGCAACGCGGATGAACTTGTCCGTGACGAACTGGTTGACATCGAGATCGCTGTCCGCGCGCTTGAGCAGCTTCAGCGTCTTGATCGAGGTTGCGACCGCCTGGCGGTATTCGGGCTTCCAGGTGACGTCGCGGGTCTGAAGTCCGAGCGGGCCGTGGAAGAGATAGTCGACCTCGGCCTCGATGCCGGTCACCTTTGCGATCAGCTCGCTGTATTTCTCAGGCTCCTCCGCGATCAGGCGATCCGCCTCGAGCGCAGCGCGCAAATAGGCGACGACGATCTCCGGATATTTTTCGGCATAGTCGGCGTCGACCAGTCCGCCGTGAAATGTCGGCGCGTTCGCCTGCGCGCCGTCAAAAATCTTGCGCGCAAAGCCGCGCCACGGGAACAATTCGGCGAACGGAACGAAGTCGGCATGCGCCGCGATCTTGTCGGCCTGCAAGGCCGGCCCCGCAACCTCCGGCGCCTGCGTGATGATGTTGACGTCGGTCTCGGGATTCCAGCCCTTGGATTCGATGGCACGGAGCAGCATGCCGTGCGAGGTCGAGGCAAAGGGAACGGAGATGGTCTTGCCCTTGAGCTCGTCGAGCGACTGCACCGGCGAATTCGACGGCACAACGATGCCGTTGCCGCTGCCCTTGGTACTGCCGGACAGCACACTGATGAAGAGGCTGCGGCGTCCCGCCTTCTGGAACGCCACGCCGTTGAGCGAACCCGGGAAGTCCGCCATCGCGCCGAAATCGAGCTTGCCCGCGACCATCTCGTTGGTCAGCGGCGCGCCGCTCGTAAAATTCTTCCACTGGATGTCGTAGGTCACATCCTTGTATTTGCCGTCATGGGGCAGGAATTTCTCCAGCAGTTTGAGCTCGCGAATGAGCAGCCCGCCGGTCGCGCAGTTGATGGTCGTATCCTGCGTCCCGACCGCGACCCTGATCGTCTCCGCCTGCGACGGTCCGAGCATTGTCACGGTGATAGCGGCGACCGCCACACCCATTTTAAGAGAGCTGAATTCGATCATCAAACTGTCCTCGGCTGTCGCGGGCCGTATTCATGCCGGCTGGAGCGCTGGCCGGCACTATCGAAGGCGTGGCGCACCGGTTGAAGCAATTACTTGCATTGCCTTGCGCGACCGCTCACTTCGCGATTCCGTCGGCAATCGGCGCGCGACGTAGCAAAGGATTTTCTCAGGACCGAGCGATCGGCAGAGGAATCGTTTCGATGTCGACCGCGCCACGTATGAAGCTTTGCTAAGTGCTTTGGAACGATCGCAAGGAGATGGACATCGGCCCTCCGCCGCTCTTACCTATTGGCGAAACATCGAAAGAGCCGACGAATTGCGATGACAATACTCAAGGAAGCTGCCGCGACCGAGCCTGCCGCTTTCTCTGACCGGCGTCACGCTGCCGTTCAATTCGACTGGCCCGATCGCGAGCAGGCACGGCCGGCGCGCAGCCCATGCACGAAGACCGGACGTTCGGCGCTGTTCATGAGCGAGACGATCGACGGGCTGAACGCCGGCGCGCATTTCCTCGACCGCCTGTCGGCGTCGGAGCAGGCTCGCGTACACGCGGCCGGCCGCACCATCACGGTGCCGCAAGGCGAGATGGTGTTCAGCCAGGGCGACGGCCACGGCGGCATCTTCATCATCCGGCGCGGTCAGGTGCGGGTCTACTATACGGCGCCGTCAGGGCGCGAGATAACGCTTGCCTATTGGACGCCAGGGCATTTCATCGGAGGCCCGGAGATTTCCGGCGGCGGCATTCACATGTGGTCCGGCACGGCCATCGAGGCCTGCGAGATCTCGGCGCTGTCCGGCCCGGCGCTCGAGAAGCTGCTGACCGGCATGCCGGCCTTCGCGCTGGCGCTGATCGACGGCCTCATCGCCAAGGGCAAATGCTACTCCTCGATGGCGCAGATCCTCGGCACGCGGTCGGTGATCGAACGGCTGGCGCAGTTCCTGCTCACCCTGTCGGAGCTTCATGGCGTCGCCGACGGCGACACCATCATCATCAACCGCAAGATCACGCATGACCAGATCGCGGCCATGGTCGGCTCGACCCGTCAATGGGTCACGATGATGCTGAAGCGCTTCCAGAACCGCCGCATCATCGCCATCGACGGCAGCAGCATCCGGATCAGGCGGATCGACCTGTTGGAGCAGATCCTGTTCAAGGACTAAAGCGCGATGAGATGAGGATGAATCATCATCGCGCTTCAGGTTGTTGTTTGAGCATGATCTTGTCGGAAAACCGCTTCGCACTTTTCTGGATCTTGCCCTAGGCTAGGGCGTGCCCTCATAAATCGGTCGAGCGCTCGGTCTTACTTGCGTAATTGCGACGCCGGAGATCGCGAGCAGCCCACCGACAATCAACTTTGGGGTCATGCGGTCGCCAAGGAACAACACGCTCGAAATCAAGGCGAACACCGGAAGCAGCAGACCGAAGGGTGCGACGCGGCCCATCGAGCATCGGGCGATCAGCCAGAACCAAAGTCCGAACCCGACAATTCCTCCGATGAAAATTGTGTAGGCGAGGGCCAGCCAACCACGTTCATCCGCCGTGACAAGGCTCGCCGCTTGTCCATATTCAAGGAGCAACGACATCAACATGACCTGCGGCACCGTGAGCAGCGACGACCACCCCATCAACATCAGGGGATCAAAAGGGCCGTAGCGTTTCGTCAAGACGTTGGACACCGCGAACGCGAAGGCTGCCCCGACCACAAGCAGCAGCGGAAGTGCGTTTGCCGACAGGCCAGGCCCCGCCGCCAACACGACCACGCCGACGAATGCAATCACCACTCCGGCGGACGTGGTGAGAGACGGCCTCTCCGCGAGCAGCGGCCAGGCTAACAGGACGGTGAAGGGCGTGGCGAGTTGATATGCGACGGCCGACATGCTTCCCGAGCCGAGCCCAAGGCCAACATAGAACAGCCCGAAGTTCAGCCCACCAAGGAAGATCGAAATAGCTGCGATAGGGCCGAGCTCTTGACGCGTGGGCCTTTTGACGAACGGAACAAGCAGCAACGCGATGGCCAGGAAGCGCAGTGCGAGGAAGAAGAGAGGCGGAAACTCCGTAACGCCCACTTTGATGGCCACGAATTGATAGCCCCAGAGCAAGGGGACGGCCACCGCGCAGGCGATCTGAATGGCAGACATGGCATCCTTCCTTTCAAGACCGTTTGATCCAGATATAGGCGCGCCAACATCGGAAGCGTCCATGGTTGTTTACCTGATGAAGCGGTCGAGAAGAGCGTCAACGGTGGCTTGTGACGTGATCCGTGTCGGTGCCGTCTTACCGACCACCCGCAGCCCCTCGACGAAACAGACGAGAATTCGGGCGGCGCCTAAAGGCTCAACGCCGTCGGCCAGCTTGCCCGCCGTCTTCGCACGGGAAAGTGCATCCGCCACCTTGGCCTCCATGGCCTTGAAAAAGCTCCCGATGCGGCGATCAACTTCAGCATCACGGCCAGCCAGTTCCATGGCTGTGGCCACCAGCAGGCATCCGCGCCGACCATTGGCACCGCTTGTGCGGTAAACGTAGCCGGCAAGGTAGGCCCGCAGGCCGTCGACCGGCTCTCTGCGGGGATCGAACTCGATATCCATCCGGGTCAGTGCATCGGCAGCGTAGCGATCGAGCGCACGCAAGAAGAGCGAGTGCTTGTCGCCGAACGCGGCGTAAAGGCTGCCACGCGAGAGCTTCGTCGCACGAAGAAGGTCCGGTAGCGCGGTGGCGTGATAGCCGCGCGACCAGAATACACCCATCGCGCGTTCGACAGCGGCTTCCGTGTCGAAACTACGGGGACGGCCACGGGGCAACTGCACTGGGGTTTGGTAGCGCATTGCTGATATATAGACCAAATGGTCTTTAATTCCAAGTGGCCCGCTTGGGTCAAAAGGCGAAATGCGGAATTGCCTGCGTAAGTCTGCTTCACCCTAGAAACGGATATCAGCGCGCTTCCTCAAATCCGGCCAGCACCGAAGTGAGGTTGGCGCCGAGGATATCCGAGAGATAGCCGCCCTCCTGCACGAACACGGTCGGCAGGCCCATCTTCGCGATGGCCTGGCCGATACGGCGGAAGCCCGGCGTGGTAACGGCAAGGCCCTTGAGCGGATCGTGTTCGGAGGCGTCGAGGCCGAGCGCGATGACGAGCGCGCCGGGGGCAAAGGACTCGATCGCCTTGCGCGCCACATCCATCGCCTGGATGTAGCCGTCGTCTCCGGTGCCGATGCCCAAGGGGATATTGAGATTGGTGCCGAGCCCCTCGCCTTCGCCGCGCTCATGCGCATAGCCCCACACGTAAGGATAATACGCGACAGGATCGGCGTGGATCGACACCGTGTAGACATCAGGTCGCGCGTAGAAAATTCCCTGCGTGCCGTTGCCGTGATGGACGTCGACGTCGAGGATCACGACGCGCTCGTGCTTGAGCCGCAGATGGGCGGCAGCGATCGCGCTGTTGTTGAGGAAGCAGAAGCCGCCGGCCATGTCGCGATAGGCGTGATGGCCGGGCGGACGGCAGAGCGCGTAGGTCGCGTCCTCCCCGTCCAGCACCATTTGCGCCGCCGTGACCGCGACGTCCGTCGCTGCACAGGCCGCGGCCCATGTGCCCGGTCCGATCGGCGCCGCGGTGTCGGCGGTGTGCCAGCCGAGCTTGCCGACGATGTGGGTGGGATAGGTCGCGGCATGGCGCACGGGATGGATGTTGCCGATCATCTCCGGGCCGGAATCGCCAAGCGCGGTCCAGGCGTCCCAGGCTTCGCTCAGGAACGAAAGATATTCCGGGCTGTGAATGCGTGCGCGCGGGCCCTGCCCGAACGTCGTCGGCGCGACCAACTGATGCTTGCCGTCCTTCAGTCCCTTCAGCAACCGGTCGGCGCGCTCGGGCTGCTCGGTGGTGCGTTTGACGACACCGCGAACCAGGAAGAATTGCGGATCGTGGCTGCGATGCAGTTCGGTATGGACGGCTTTCACTCAAACACTCCGTGGTCGCATGCTCTTTGATGGGCCACGGATGTCTCGATCCCCGCGGCGGCCAGATGCAAGCAAGAAGAGTGCCGTTCCTGTCCAGCTGCTCTGCGCCGGGAGCAGATCGCCTCTGACGCGCTCAGCAACGTCCGCGCTGAAGGCAGTGCTCGCGGCCCGGCTGATCGGTCCGGAACGACTCGATGAAGCCGCCCTGGCGCTGGGTGACGAAGACGGTCTTGCCGTCGCTGCCGCCGAAAGCGAGATTGGTCGGCTCCTTGCCCTTCAGCACGATCTCCCGCTCGACCGCGCCATTGGGCTTCATCAGCGCGATCGTACCCTTGAGAATGCGCGCGATGTAGAGGCGACCGGCGACATCTGTGCGCAGGCCATCAATGGTGTCAGGCTGGAACGACTTCACGAGCTTTGCGTCGGTGAGTGTGTTGCCGCTGACACCGTAGGACCAGATCTGGCCGCTGCCGGACTCGCCGACATAGAGCGTCTTGCCGTCGAGGCTGAGATCGATGCCGTTGGTGGTGCCCATCGCGCGCGGCGCCGACATGACCTGCCCCTGTACCGAGCCATCTGATCCCTTCGCAATGCGCCAGATGTGTCCTTCCCGGCCCTTCCAGTTCGGATCGCTGGCATAGATCGTACCGTCGCGAGCGACCGCGATGTCGTTGGGCTGGTTCATCTCGTCGGAGTGAAACCAGACGGTCGGCTGGGTCTGACCCTTCGGGATCGCGAAGATGTTGTGCTTCTTGTAGTCGGCAATGAACATGGTGCCGCTTCGGTCGAAGCGGATCGCGTTGCCGACGCTGCCTTCGGGAAGCACGATGAACTGCTCGGAAGCCGTGCCGCCCGCCGGCAGCCTGCCGATGGTGCCGGGCTTGCCGAAATTGACGACGAAGAGATTTCCGTCGAGATCGGCGGCGGGCCCCTCGATGCCGAAACTGTATTCGCCGGCAGGCGTCACCTGCGCGCTTTCGAACAGCTTGGTTTCGGCTTGGGCCCACGATCCCGCGACGACGAGAAGGATGCTACTGCACAGGCACCAGAAATTCCTGCCGGATGTCATAGCCATCGTCGTCGCTGCACTCGCCGTTCAGATAGGGATCGGCCGGCCGGAAGAATCGGCTGAAGCCTAGTTTGTCTACAGCGTTCCTTTGTGTCACGACGACGACCTTGGCGGCCGGTATTTCGCCGCATTCCTTGTTGGTCTTGCCGAAGAACTTGCGCTGGAGCGGGCCAGACTTGATGCGCATCCGCGCGCCCGGAACCACTTTCGCAACGAGCAAGTCCGCGGTATCAAGCAGGCGCGCATAGCCGGGCTCGGTCTTCGGCAATTTTTCGCCACCCGGTGGCATCAGCTTCTCCGCGCCGAGACCGCGAAGGCGGGTGCGCAACTTGCCGGAGTCGGGATCGCCCGGATAGATCCAGCCGTCCTGCGACAGCATGAAGCGTAGCACGGTGATATCCTTCTCAGCGTCCGATTGCCCCGGCTTCAGGCCGAAATCGGAGTGGCAGCCGATGCAGTGCTTTTCGACGAGGCCGTTGCGCAGCGTGGTGAGCCGGATCCGGTTCTGCGCGTCCTTGGCGACGAAGCCGGCGAGCTGGTCGATCTGCGCCTGGCTGCGCATGTCGCAGGGCAGCGGCTGCGGCGGATCGCCCGCGGCGCGATCGATGCGGATCACCGTCTGGTTCTTGTCCTCGACCAGCCAGATCGCGCCGTCCTCCGCGACCGTCATGCCGACAGGCGCGCCCTGCGGCCGCGCGCCATTGACGCGGTGCCAGCCGGCGATCAGCTCCTCGAACGGTGCGGCGGCTACCGCACCGGCGTCGGCCTGAAAGCTGCGGGTCGGCTCGGCCGCGCAACTGACGTGGTAGTGCACCGGCGCCGGGCTCGGCTTGGGAAAGCCGTGATCGTCGACGTCGTAGACGAGAACGCGGTTGCCGGTCGGGCGATAGCCGTGCAGGCCGATCAGGAGCTTGCCTTCGAGCTCCGGGAATTTGGCGCCGTGATAGTAGAGCATCGCGAGCGGCGCGCCGTGCGGCGGCATCAGCGAGAACGGCTGCTTGTAGAGCGCATTGGCCGTGCAGAGCGACTTGTAGGCCCCGGATTGCAGCACGAGCTTGAATTCGGGACTTGGCGTCGACAGGTCGTAGCAATAGGGCCAGCCGTAGTGCCTGCCCTGCTCGATCGCGTTGATCTCCTCGTTCGGCTTGAAGATGTCGGGCAGGTCGCGACCATTCTCGCCTTGCAAGAAGGCGTAGCCGGCATCGGGAAAATTCGGGTGCAGCGCCATCGCCAGCGAATTGCGCAGGCCGCGCGCGTAGACCACGTGCGGCGGATCCGGATCGTTCGACTTCAAGGCCGGGAAGACCCCGCCTGCAGGTGGCGTGAACAGCCAGATCGCAGCCATCGCGGAGGCGCCTTCAGCCGCCGCGCAGGGCCGTGTGATCGGTGCCGGCGTGATGCAATCGTCGCTGTGCGAACCGACATTGACGAACAGCCGCCCGTTCTTGTCGAACACGAACTGCTTGAGCGGATGCGCGCTCTCGTCGACCCTGGTGCCGTCCGGCAGCGTGATCCGGCGGCCCGGCATGTGACGAGCGATGGTCTCGACCGTGGCGCACGGATTGTCGGCGAGAGGATCGAACCGGAAGATCGTCTCCGCCGTCGAGGCATAGAGCTTCCTGTCGGGGCCGATCACGAGGCCGAACGGATATTCGACGTCGGTCAACAGCTCCTTGAAGCGGTTGCCTTCGGGGGCATGCGGATCGAGCAGCAGCAGCCGGCCATCGGTATGACCCCAGCCGCCCATATCGGCGACCACGAAGAGATCATGGCCGGGCACCTGGATGATCGAACGGGGAAACTTGAGGTGGTCATCTTCGCTGGCGACGAGGCCGGCGCAAAAGCCCGGCTTCATGTCGATCTGGATTTTGGGAAAGGCGAGATCGCCACTGCCGCAGTTTTCGGTACCGATCGCATAGCCGCTCTTGCGGACCGGTTCCGAAGACGCAACCGAAGCGAGGCCGAGCAGGGCTCCAATCCAGGCGGCGACACAAGCGCGCAGGCTTGGGCTTTCGCACCAGAACATGAGGCGATTCACGGCGGTCTCCAGGACTTTCCCGTCGAAAGTCGAGAATTCCATGCTGCAAGGACGCCGTCCAGTTGATCATCACCCCCCTGTGATGAAACCCCCGGGGGTCTTCGTTCCGACCAATCTCCGTAGATTCCCTTACCGGGCTCGGCCCGAATGTTTTTCGACCGTTTCGGGTGGTATCGATTTGCCGTCCAAATCGCTTTCTACAGGAGGCGTGTGTGGTCCAGATGTATTTCCACTGCTCCAATACCGAAGGCACGCTGGTCGATCGTTACGGCACCGCGGTCGCCAATCTGACCGAGGCGCGCGATCGCGCCGACCAGATCATGCGCTCCATGATCCTGACGCCCAGCAACGAGGACTGGCGCGATTGGATTCTCCACGTCAGCGGCTCTGACGGCGAGGAGATCTTCGACCTCCCCTTCACCGCCATGCTCGGCAAGCCGCATTGAGGTGATGCCATGCTGGTTGCTTCACTGAGCCTGCTCCGCCAGCCCCTGAACTTCGTCGCCGCCAAATGGCAGAGGCTGGTGAGGATCGCAGGCAATCCCTACCGTCCCGAACTCCACTACATGCGCGGGCCTGGCCCGAAATGGCGCGCCAAGTATCAGGCCAGCCGGCTGGATCGCGCGCTCTGAGCGCTACCTGCTTCTCCTCCCCTACTTGCCGGTGAATTTCGCCTTGCGCTTTTCGACGAAGGCGGTGCGGCCTTCGATCGCATCGGCGTTCTTGCGGATAGAAGCCTGAAGCTCGATCTCGCGGCGGAACTGCGCCTCGTAGCTCGCATGCTCGCTTTCCTCGATCAGCGCGCGCGTCGCGACCAAAGCGCGCGTCGGGCCGTCGGCCAGACGGCGCGCCAGGGTCAACGCTTCCTCCATCAGCTTCGCGTCGTCCACAACCTGCCGTACCAGGCCGATCTCCTGGGCGCGCTCGGCCGTCAGCGGCTCGTTCAACAGCATCAACTCAAGCGCGCGCTGCCGGCCGATCAGCCGCGGCAACAGCCAGGTCGAGCCGAGATCGGGCACCAGCGCAATGCGACTGAACACCTGGATAAAAGTCGCCGAGCGCGCCGCGACGATGATGTCGCCGGCCATCGCGAGGCTGAAGCCGCCGCCGGCCGCGACGCCGTTGACGGCGACGACAACCGGCACGCGACACTCCCGCAGCGCCTTGAACGCCGGCCAGTAGAAGCGCATGACGCCGGCCGCGAGGTCCTCGCCGAGTGCTTCCGACGCCTTCAGGTTCTGGCCCGAGCAGAAGCCGCGTCCCGCGCCGGTCAGGACCAGGGCGCGCACCCCGTCGTCTTGCGTCATCTCGGCGACAGCGTCGGCGAGCGCACCGAGCAGGTCCGGCGTCATCGCGTTCAGGCTTGCCGGTTCGTCGAGGGTCAAAATCCCGACTGCCCCATCCCGCGCCTGTTTCACACCAGCCATGTTGCTCCTCCCTCTGGATGTTCTCGTTAGCCGCAATGTGCCATGGTCGGCACGCTTCGCCAATGCGGAGCGTCAAAGTCAGCGCAACGAAGCCACCACAAACATCAAGACGACATCATGCCTCACCAGTTCAGCCGCGCCCAAACCATTCGTAAACCTGCCGTCAAAGCCAAGGGCGGCATCGTCGCCGCACAGTCGCGCCGGGCAGCCGAGGTCGGCGCGCAGGTGCTGGCGGCGGGTGGCGACTGCGTGGACGCGATCGTCGCCACCACCTTTGCGCTGAACGTGCTGGAGCCCTGGAACAGCGGTATCGGTGGCGGCGGCGCGATGGTGCTCTATCGCGCCAGCGAGAACCGCTTCGAGGTGATCGACTACGGCATGTGCGCACCGCAGAGCCTGCGCGTCGCCGACTATCCGCTTAGCGGCGAAGGGGCGGCCTCCGATCTTTTTCCCTGGCCGCGGGTGAAGGACGACCGCAACATCCACGGCCCCGGCTCGATCGCCGTGCCCGGCGTCGTCGCCGGCATGGAAGAGGCGCATCGCCGCCATGCCAAGCTGCCGTGGAAAGACCTGGTCGCGCCGGCAGCCGCACTCGCCGGCGAAGGCCTGCTGGTCGATTGGTGGACCACGCTGACGATCGCGAGTTCGGCGGCCGATCTACGGCGCTATCCCGCGAGCGCGGCAGCGTTCCTGAAGGACAGCCTGCCGCCGAACGCACCATGGGGCATCAAGTCGGATACGCGGCTGCCGCAGGACACGTTGAAGGCAACGCTGTCGCGGCTCGCCGAAGCCGGACCGCGCGACTTTTACCAGGGCGATCTCGCCAAAAGCGTCGCGTCCGACATCAAGGCCGATGGCGGCTCGCTGTCGGTGGAGGATCTCGCCGCGTTCCGCGCCCATCTGCGTGAGCCGCTGGCGATCCCCTATCGCGGCGGCAAGGTGCTTGCGACGCCCGAGCTCACGGCTGGACCGACGCTGGCGCATGCACTGCGCCTGTTGCAGCAAAATCTGAAGCCGGCAGGCACGCCCGATGCGGCCGCCTATGCCGAATATGCCGCTGCCCTGCAATCGGCCTATCGCGAGCGGCTCAATGACATGGGCGATGCCGACGGCAAGCGCTCGCTCGGTGCTGAATACCTGGCGCCCGCCTGCACCACACATTTCTCCGTCGTCGACCGCCACGGCAACATAGCCGCGGTGACGCAGACGCTGCTCTCATCCTTCGGCTCGAAATACGTAACGCCGCACACCGGCATCGCCATGAACAACGGCATCATGTGGTTCGATCCGACGCCGGGCACGACCAACGCGCTGGCCCCTGGCAAGCGTTGTCTCACCAACTACACGCCGGTCATCGCCGAGACGAAGGACGGCAAGCGCCTCGCAGTCGGCGCCTCCGGCGGCCGCCGCATCCTGCCGGCGGTGATGCAGCTGGTGTCCTTTGCGATGGATTTCGATATGGACCTCGACACCGCCATCCACCAGCCGCGCATCGATGCCAGCGAAGGTGCGATCGTGATTGGCGACGCCCGCCTGCCCGCGGACGCGCGCAAGGCGCTCGCGGCGCGCTTCGATTATGAGGAGACGCAGGTGCAGGCGCTGCCGATGAAGTTCGCCTGCCCGAGTGTGGTGATGCGCGAGGGCGACGTCAACTCCGGCGCGGTCGAGATTTTCCAGCCCTGGGCCGATGCGGTGGCGGAGGGCTGAGCGTCACGACTCCTCCACATTTGCAGGGAACTTACCTGGGCACAGTCCGTTCATTGACCGGACAAGTGCGCTCGCCCTGGTGGAGGACATGATGAAGAAACTTGCGCTCGCCGCGTCGCTGATCATTGCGGCCGGCTTCACGCTAACCAGCCCAGCTATTGCCAAAGGTGGCCACGGCGGTCATGGACACGGTCATGGCCACGCGATGGGCCATCATCACCATGGCACGCCGCCGGGATGGCACCACGGGCGCAAGGTCGGCTGGCGCGGCATGGGCTGCCCGCCCGGCCTGTGGAAGCAAGGCCGCTGCTAAAAATCTCGGTATCACCTGGCGCCGTCCCTCAAAAGGGGCGGCGCAATGCTTTTAGATCCCGAGCCGGTCCCGCACCCGGCCCGCGATCACCGCGCTGGTCACCCCTACCGGCCAGAACGCGTGCATCGGGATCGGCTTGATGCCGGTGATGGGCATGTCGAGCTCGGCCTTGGCACCGCCGGTCAGGCGGCGCGCGAGCTGTGCGCCCATCGCGGTCGACAGCGCGACGCCGCGGCCGTTGCAGCCGAGCGAAATCAGGACGTTTTCCGCGGGTTCGTGCACATGCGGATAGTGATCCTTGGTGATCGCAAGCCGGCTGTTCCAGCCATGGGTCCAGGCGACGCCCTTCAGCTGCGGCCAGAGCCGCTCGGCGTAGCGGATGAGATAGGCGACGTCGGACGGCGAGCTGATCCAGTGCATCGGGCCGCGGCCGCCCATCAAGAGGCGGTTGCGCTGGTCGATGCGGTAATAGACCGTGATATGGCCGCTCTCGTAGAGGACCGGGCGCGTCGGCATGATCGAGCGGGCGACCTCGTCGGAGAGCGGCGCCGTGGCGGCGATCGAGGAAAACACCGGCACGATGGTGCGGCGGAGCGCCGGCCAGAGATCGTCGGTGAAGCCGTTGGTCGCAAGCAGCACCTTCTCCGCATGCACCACTGCGCGCGGCGTCTCGATGCGCCACCGGCTGCCGTCGCGGCGCAGCGCCAGCGCCGGCGTTTCGCCATGAACCGTCGCGCCCGCGGAGATCGCGGCGCGCGTGAGACCGCGGGCGTAGCTGAGGGGATGCAGGTCGCCGCCGCGCGCATCCAGCATGGCGCAGAGATAGCGGTCTGTGCCGGTCAGCTCGCGCAGTTGCTCGCGGTTCAGCAGCGTCACCGGCATGCCGCGGTGGATACATTGCTGTGCGGTCTTGTCGATCGCAGCCGCGCTCGCCTCATTATAGGCGGCCCGCAGCGTACCGTTATGCCGCGCCTCGCAGGGAATCTGGTAGCGGCGGATCAAATCGTGGGTGAAGTTCGTCGTGCCGTAGGAAAATTCGATCATGCGGCGGCCAAGATCAGTGCCGAAATCGGCCTCGATCTGGTCGGGATCGTGCTTCAGCCCGGGATTGGTCTGGCCGCCATTGTTGCCCGAGGCACCCCAGCCAGGTTCTTGCGCCTCCAGCACCAGGGCCTCGACGCCCTGCTCGGCCAGATGCAGCGCGGTCGAGAGGCCGGTGAAGCCGCCGCCGATGATGGCCACAGAGACGCTCTTGTCCACATCGAGCGGCGGCGTCGCGGTCGGCGCGACGGCGGTGTCGGCATAGAGCGAGGGCGGCAGGGGAAGGCGGACAGGCGCGTTCATGGTAAAGACCGATTAGAGCGGATGCAGCACGCGGCGCAAAAAATCCTGCGTGCGCGGATGCTCAGGTTGATTGAGGACGGCCTTGGCCGGCCCCTGCTCGACGATGACGCCGCCGTCGATGAACAGCACGCGATCGGCGACGTCGCGGGCAAAGCCAATTTCGTGGGTGACGACGACCATGGTCATGCCATCGTCGGCGAGCTTACGCATCACGCCGAGGACATCGCCGACGAGTTCGGGATCGAGCGCCGAGGTCGGCTCGTCGAACAGGATAGCCTTGGGCTGCATCGCCAACGCGCGCGCGATCGCGACGCGCTGCTGCTGGCCACCGGAGAGCTGCGGCGGATGGGCGTCGGCCTTCTCGGCAAGCCCGACCTGCGCGAGCAGCGCACGGCCGCGCTCGAGCGCCTGCGCGCGTGATTGCTTCTTCACGTAGAGCGGGCCTTCGACGACGTTCTCAAGCGCGGTGCGATGCGGGAACAGGTTGAAGCGCTGGAACACCATCGAGACCTGGGTGCGGATTTTCACGATCGAGGGCGCATCGCGGTCGACCTTCAATCCCTCGACGCTGATCTCGCCGCGGTCGTAGGTTTCGAGGCCGTTGATACAGCGCAGGATCGTGGATTTGCCGGAGCCTGAGGGGCCGATGATGCAGACCACCTCGCCCTTCTGCACGGAGGCCGTGATGCCCTTGAGTACCTCGTTCTCGCTAAAGCTCTTGTGGACGTCGATAAGCTCGATCATTTCTTGCCCGCCCGCTTCTCGAAGTGACGGACTAGCAGGATCAGCGGAATGCTCATGGTGAGATACATCAGCGCCACCAGCGTGAACACGTTGGTGTTCTTGAAGGTCGAGGAGGCGATCAGCTTGCCCTGGAGCGCGAGCTCGGCGACCGTGATGGTCGATGCCTGCGAAGAGTCTTTCAGCATCATGATCATGACGTTGCCGTAGGGCGGCAGCACAATGCGCACCGCCTGCGGCAGCACCACGCGGCGCATGGTCAGCCACCAGCCCATGCCGATCGACTGCGCCGCCTCGATCTGTCCCTTGTCGATCGCCTCGATGCCGGCGCGGAAGTTTTCGGCCTGATAGGCCGAGTACGCAATGCCGAGCCCGAGGATGGCGGCCTGCAAGGCCGACAGCGTGACGCCAAGATCGGGCATCACGAAGTAGAGATAGAACAGAAGCACGATGATCGGGATGCCGCGGATCACGTTGATCAGGCTGGCGCTGATCGCCGACAGGGCGCCGATGCCGGAGACCCGCATCATCGCCCAGACGAGGCCGAGCACCGTCGAGAGCAGCAGGGAGCCGATGGTGACGACGATCGTCAGCGCGACGCCGCTCATCAGGATCGGGAAAAACTCGACGGCGTCGTGCCAGAAGCCTTTCATCGACTAGCCGTTTTCATCGACTAGCCTTGCGCCTTCAGGCCCCATTTATCGAGGATCTTGTCGATGGTGCCGTTGGCCTTCAGCTTGGCAAGCGAGGCGTTGATCTTGCCGAGCAACGCGCTCTCGCCCTTACGCACGCCGATGCCGACCGAGCCCACGGTGACGGGCTTGTAGCCATCGACCAGGCGCACCTCAGGGAAACCGCCCTGCTTGAGATTGTAGGCGACGATCGGATAGTCGGCGTAGCCGGCCTTGAGACGGCCCGTGTTCACGTCGCGCAGGATGTCGGGGATGGTGTCGTAGGCCTTGACGTCGGCGAACAGGCCGGACTTCTTCAGCGCGTCGACGAAGGCGGTGCCGACCTGGGCGCCGACCGTCTCGCCCTTCAAGTCTTCCTGCGAGGCATAGGCTTTGGTGTCGCCCTTCGGCACCACGAGGCCTTCGCCATAGGTGTAGATCGGATCGGAGAAGTCGACGACTTCTTTCCGCGGCGGCGTGATGAACATCGCGGCCGCAATGATGTCGATCTTGCTCGAGGTCAGCGACGGGATCAGCGCCGAGAACTGCATCGGCTCGATCTGCAGGTTGAGACCGGCGTCCTTGCCGATCTCGGTGATGAGATCGACCATGATGCCCTGGATGGTGTTGGTCTTGGTGTCGAGGAAGGTGAAGGGAATACCGGTCGGCGTCGAGCCGACCTTCAGCACCTGCTGCGCCGAGGCAGGCACCACGGCGAATAGAGCGAGCGCCGCGACCGCGGCCTGAACAAAACGCTTCGACGGCATCGCATCCCCCTTCGGGTCCGGCCGATGGCGGCGCTCGCACGTGATCGCAGACATTGCGGGCCAAGCCGTTTCGGCCTATTTTCACCAATATGAAAATTTGGTCACACTTTCACGGGCGATGCAAGCAGTTTTCATGCACATGAAGGAAGCGGTTTGACGTGAGCGGTGGCAAAAGAATGCGCAGACCGGCCGCCGCAAAAGCGGTGAAAAAGGCCAAGGCGAAATCCGTCGAGCCTGCGATGGATGTCGCGGTCGGCCGCCGCATCCGCGATCTCAGGCGGGTCAGGCAGTTCTCGCTCGAAACGGTCGCAGCGCGCACGGAGCTTTCGATCGGCTTTCTCAGCCAGATCGAACGCGGCCTGTCGTCGCCGTCGCTGCGCGTGCTGGCAACGCTCGCCGACGTGCTCGGCGTCGGCATCGCCGCGCTGTTCGGCGCCGGCCCGGGTGGTGACGGCGTATCCGATCAAGTGGTGACCCGCGGATTGCAGCGGCCCGAGCTAAAACTCTGGCGCACCGGTGTCTCGAAGCAACTGCTGAGTCCGGCGAGCGCCGACAACCGGCTCAATTTGTTCCTGGTGCATCTCGAGCCCGGCGGCTCGACCGGCGACGAGCTCTACACCCATGACGGCGAGGAAGCCGGCCTCGTGCTCGAAGGCGAGATGATGCTGACGGTGGACAGCGAGACGTGGTCGCTGAAGACGGGCGACAGCTTTCGCTTCGCGAGCCGCCGGCCGCACCGGTTTTCAAATCCGGCGCAGGATGCGAAGGCAGTGGTGCTGTGGGTGAATTGCGTGACGGGGGCGGGGTAAGTCTTCTTCCCTTTTCCTCGCTGCGCAAGCCCATCTCCATTCCGTCATCCTGAGGCGCGGGCCATGGGGCGCAACGCGCCACGTGGGGAGCCTCGAAGGATCGACGGCCTCGATGCAGCCGGGCCGTCGCCCTTCGAGGCTCACCGCACGGCGCTATTGCGCCGCGCAGCTCGCGCCTCAGGATGACGGTGATAGGTTTTGCGGTGTGGAAGGACGTTCACCCAAACCGGTGATTGTACCGATCCACCGTCAGCGCACTGACGTCGATGTCCGGCTTCTTGCCGGACAGCATGTCCGCGAGCGCGCGGCCGGAGCCGCAGGACATGGTCCAGCCGAGCGTGCCGTGGCCGGTGTTGAGATGGAGATTGGCGTACTGCGTCGGGCCGATCACGGGCGGGCCGTCCGGCGTCATCGGGCGCAGGCCGCTCCAGAACGTCGCCTTGGAGAGATCGCCGCCGCGCGGAAACAGATCGGTCAGCGAGTGATCGAGCGTGGCGCGGCGCGCGTCGTAGAGCTGGCTCGAATAGCCGGAGATTTCGGCGGTGCCGCCGACGCGGATGCGATCGCCCAATCGGGTGATCGCAACCTTGTAGCTCTCGTCCATCACGGTCGATTCCGGCGCGCCGGAGGCGTCCTTGATCGGCACCGTGATCGAATAGCCCTTCACCGGATAGACCGGCAGCGAAATGCCGAGCGGCGCAACGAGGCGCGACGACCAGCTTCCGAGCGCGAGAACATAAGCATCGGCCTGCAACATGCCGGCGCTGGTCGCTACACCGGTGACACGCGTGCCGTCCGTCACGATGCGGTCGATGCCGGTGTTGAACATGAAGGGCACGCCGAGCGCTTCGGCGTGCTTGGCTAGTGCCTGCGTGAACATGTGGCAGTCGCCGGTCTCGTCCTGCGGCAGCCGCATTCCGCCGGCGAACTTCTCCTTGACGCCTGCGAGCGCGGGTTCGACCGCGATGCAGCCCTCGCGGCTCAGCACCTCGTAAGGCACGCCATATTGCTTGAGCACGGCGATGTCCTCACCCGTGCCGTCGAGCTGCGCCTGGTAGCGGAATAGTTGGAGCGTGCCCTGCGAGCGCTCGTCATACTGGATGCCGATGTCGCGGCGCAGATCGCGCAGGCAGTCGCGGCTGTACTCCGCGATCGGGATCATCCGACTCTTGTTGACCGCGTAGCGCTCGCTCGTGCAGTTGCGCAGCATTTTCAGCAGCCAGACCCACATCACGGGATCGAGCTTCGGCCGGATCACCAGCGGGCCGTGCTTCATCAGAAGCCACTTGATTGCCTTCACAGGCACGCCGGGGCCGGCCCAGGGCGATGAATAGCCGGGCGAGACCTCGCCGGCATTGGCGAAAGAGGTCTCCAGCGCTGGCTGCGGCTGACGGTCGACGACCGTCACCTCATGACCGGCACGCGCGAGGTAGTAGGCAGAGGTGACACCGATGACACCGCTGCCGAGGATCAGAACTTTCACGCTTCGTCAAACTCCCGCGGCATCACGCTCGCCGCTGCAAGAAGAACTCCGCAACGGCGAGAGCAATTATCAGGCCACCCGTTTGATGGCGTCGCCGAGGATCGACATCATCTCGTCGATGTGGCTCTTCTCGACGATGAGGGGCGGCGACAGCGCGAAGGAGTCGCCGCTCATACGGAAGTACAGCCCGCGATTGAAGCAGTCGACCATGACGTCATAGCCACGCGCACCGACCGCGCCGTCGCGCGGCGAGAGCTCGACCGCGCCCATCAGGCCGCAATTGCGGATATCGACGACGTTGGGCAGGCCCTTCAGCGAATGCAGCGCATCGCGCCAGTAATCGGCGATCGACGCACCGCGCGTGAGCAGGCCTTCGTCCTTGTAGATATCGAGCGTCGCGATGCCGGCGGCGCAAGCCACCGGATGCGCCGAATAGGTGTAGCCGTGAAACAGCTCCATCTGGTTCTCCGGGCCGACCATCAGGCCATCATGCACCTTGCGGCTCGCGAACACCGCGCCGCAGGGAACGGTGCCGTTGGTGATGCCCTTGGCGGTCGTCATCAGGTCCGGCGTGACGCCGAAGAAGTCGGCGGCGAACGGCGTGCCGAGACGGCCGAAGCCGGTGATGACCTCGTCGAAGATCAGGAGGATGCCGTGCTTGTCGCAGATCTGACGCAGCCGCTGGAGATAGTTCTTCGGCGGCGGCAGCACCGCGGTCGAGCCCGGCACCGGCTCGACGATGACGGCAGCGATCGTCTCGGCGCCATGCAGAGCGACGAGGCGTTCGAGATCGTCGGCGAGCTCGGCGCCATGCTCCGGCTGATCCTTGGCGAAGGCGTTGCGGCTGAGATCATGGGTGTGGCGGATGTGGTCGACGCCCGGCAGGAGGGTCGCGAACGCGCGGCGGTTGGCGACCATGCCGCCGACCGAAGTGCCGCCGAAGCCGACGCCGTGATAGCCGCGCTCGCGGCCGATCAGGCGGGTGCGGGACGCTTGTCCGATCGAGCGCTGATAGGCCAGCGCGATCTTGAGCGCGGTGTCGACCGACTCGGAGCCGGAATTGGTGAAGAAGATGCGATCGAGCCCCTTCGGCGCGATCTCGGCGAGCCGCTCGGCGAAGTCGAACGCCAGCGGATGGCCCATCTGGAATGACGGGGCGAAGTCCAGCGTCATCAGCTGCCGCTCGACCGCGGCGGCGATCTGCTTGCGGCCGTGGCCGGCGTTGACGCACCACAGGCCGGCGGAGCCGTCGATCACCTTGCGACCGTCGACCGTGGTGTAGTGCATGCCCTCGGCCGAGGAAAACAGCCGCGGCGCCTTCTTGAACTGCCGGTTGGCCGTGAACGGCATCCAGAACGAATCGGTCTTGATGGTGTTCGGAATCTGATGAAGGGTCACGGGCCACGCTCCTTTGCTGACCTGACAGCAGAGCCACGGCTTCAGAAGGGCAACAAGTCCTTTTCTGTGTACCGGCAAGCCATTGATTTGATTGGGGCTGCCGGTCCATAATTGCGCGATCCGCAACACCTGCAACAGGGACTTGGGCATGAGCGTCGACATCGGTGGACGGCTGCGATTCATCCGGACGCGCCAGAAGCTGTCGCAGCGGGAGCTCGCCAAGCGCGCCGGCGTCACCAATTCGACGATCTCGCTGATCGAATCCAACCAGATGAACCCCAGCGTCGGCGCGCTCAAGCGCATCCTCGACGGCATCCCGATGGGCCTCGCCGAGTTCTTCGCGCTGGAGCCGGAGACGCGGCGCAAGATCTTCTACCGCGCCGAAGAGCTGACCGAGGTCGGCAAGAAGCCGATCTCCTACCGCCAGGTCGGCGACAATCTGTTCGGACGCAGCCTTCAGATCCTGAAGGAGCGGTACGAGCCCGGCAGCGACACCGGACGCGTCCCCCTGGTCCACGACGGCGAGGAAGGCGGCGTCGTCATCTCCGGCAAGCTCGAGGTCACCGTCGACGACGAGCGACGCATCCTCAATCCTGGCGACGCCTATTATTTCGAAAGCCGCCGGCCGCATCGCTTCCGCTGCGTCGGCGGCAAGCCGTGCGAGGTGATCTCGGCCTGCACGCCGCCGACGTTTTGAGGCACCGCACACAATAGAAACAAAGCGGCCTGACAACCTATGATGGACGCGCTCCTCGAAAATGCTTAGGATCGCACCAAATCGATGGGGCTAGCTCCAAGCGTAATGTCGAAGATCAGAGAGCACTTCACCACGCACGATAGCATGACCCAACCGGGCCCGTTCGGAAGCCTCTACGAGCGCCTGCCTGTCGATGTGTCTTTGCTGCGCGATATCGTATCGCGGCTCATCGTACATGTGTCATGCGCAGACCAGTACGGAATTCCGGCCGGCATGTCTCGCCCTCGCGAGACGCAATCGATTTCCGCCCGATTGCAACTCATCCAGAGGTCCTTCGACGGGCCGCTCGAGGCCCTTCGCCCTCCGCACAAACGAACATTCGGTACATGCCGTGACTACTCGCTGTTACTGTGCAGCATTCTGAGACATCGCGCGATTCCTGCGCGCGTCAGGTGCGGGTTTGCGACTTACTTCAGCTCAACGCCCTTTCAGGATCACTGGGTTTGCGAGTACTGGTCAACGACAGGGCAGCGTTGGCGTCGTGTTGACGCACAGATCGATGAGATGCAGCAAAGGGACCTCGGCATCGCATTCGACCTGACTGACCTGCCGAATGATGCCTATCTGACGGCGGCTCAGGCCTGGAAACTGGTGAGGAGCGGCGGCGCCGATCCGGATGATTTCGGACACGGCGATGCCCGAGGCCTTTGGTTCATGAATGTAAATCTCCATCGCGATCTCCTGGCCCTCGCAAACCGGCACGTGTCGGTCTGGGATACGTGGCGTAGCGCGACAACAGGAAGCAAACGTCTGGACGACGCCGACATGGCCCTTGGCGATCAGATCGCCATGTCGGTCGAGAGGGCTGAACAATCCGAAGATGGCTTTTCAAGGCTGGGGGAGTCGATACCGCTTACCAAAAACCCGCCATGGATTGATGCGCTCAGCTCCTAGTTATTTCTGGTCTGGACATCCCGGCCCCGATCAGCGGCCCCGAGCCCTGCGACATACTCATCGCTTTGGCGGGACGACAGAGCGTCGTCCCGCCCGCTGCCTCAAAGCTGTGTCAACAACTCCTCGATCCGGATCGGAAAGCGGCGGACGCGTACGCCGGTTGCGTGCCAGACGGCGTTGGCCACCGCGCCGGCGCTGCCGGTAATGCCGATCTCGCCGACGCCCTTGATGCCGAGCGCATTCAGATGCGGATCGTGCTCCTCGACCGTGATCACGTCGAGCGGCGGCACGTCGGCATTCACCGGGATGTGGTACTCGCCGAGATTGGCATTCATGATCCGGCCGCTGCGCCGGTCGGTGATGGCCTCCTCGTGTAGCGCGAAGGACACGCCCCAGATCATGCCGCCGAACAGCTGGCTCTTGACCAGATGCGGATTGACGATGCGCCCGGCCGCGAAGGCGCCGACCATACGCGTGACGCGGATCTGGCCGAGCTCGGGATCGACCTTCACCTCCGCGAACACCGCGCCGTGGGCATGCATCGCGTATTCTTCCATCGCCGCAGGGTTCGGCGCGCCCGTGCCGCGGGCTTCGACCTCGGCGAGGCCCGCGCGCGCGAGAATCTCGGCGTAGCTCTCGCCGCGGCTCTCATCGTCGCGCCGGAACAGCTTTCCGTCGCGTGCGGTGACGCCGGCATTGCCGGCGCCGAACAGTGGCGAGCGCTCGTCACCTGTGGCGAGATCGGCGAGCTTGGCGATGACGGCCGCGCCGGCGCTGTGGATCGCCGCACCGGCGGTCGCGGTGTGCGCCGAGCCGCCGGCGATGCCGGCATCGGGCAGATCGGATGTGCCGGCCTTGAACGCGACGCGGTCGATAGCGAGCCCGAGGCCGTCGGCCGCGATCTGCGCCAGCGCCGTCCAGGCGCCCTGCCCCATGTCATGCGCGCCGATCTCCATGACGCCGGAGCCGTCGCGGCGGATCGCCGCCCGCGCTTCGGCCTGGAACATCAGCGCCGGGAAGGTCGCAGTGCCCATGCCCCAGCCGACCAGAAGCCCGGCATCGTCGCGCGTCTGCCGCGGCGGCAACGGCCGCTTCGCCCAGCCGAAGCGCGCCGAACCCTGCTCATAGCAGGCGCGCAGCGCCTTCGAGGAAAACGGTTTTCCCGTGATCGGCTCGACCTCGGCGTAGTTCTTCAGGCGGAAGGCGAGCGGGTCGATGCCGCAGGCCCAGGCCATCTCGTCGATCGCGCTCTCAAGCGCAATCGAGCCCGTCGCCTCGCCCGGCGCGCGCATGAACAGCGGCGTGCCGGTGTTGACGCGCACCGCATCGTGCGAGGTGCGGATCGCAGGTGCGGCATAGAGCGTGTGCGAGGCATCGGCCGCGGGCTCGTAGAAGTCGTCGAACGTGCTCGACACGGTTCTCGCATGGTGATCGAGCGCGGTCAGGCACCCTTCACCGTCGGTGCCGATGCGCAGCCGCTGGCGCGTCGGTGCGCGATGGCCGACCGGGCCATACATCTGCTCACGGCGCAGCACGAGCTTGACCGGCTTGCCGACGAGCTTTGCGGCCATGACGCCGAGCACTTGCGGGCCGGCCATCAGTCCCTTGGAGCCGAAGCCGCCGCCGAGGAACGGGCTGCGGATATGGATCTTATCCGGCGCAATGCCGAACAATTCGGCGATGCGCGCAAGCGACAACATCAGGCCCTGGGTCGGCATGTCGACCGAGAGATTGTCGCCGTCCCACACCGCGACAATCGCGTGCGGCTCCATCGCATTGTGATATTGTGGCGGCGTCTCATAGGTCGCCTCGATCCGCTTCTCGGCCGAGGCAAGGCCGGCCTCGATATCGCCGCGGTGATTTTCCGTCGGATTGCCGACGCCGACGACGGGCGGCACGAAACTCTCGCCGGCATCGAGCCCGACACGCGCGGGCAGCGTCTCATAGCGTGGCGCCAGCAGCACCGCGCCTTCCGTCGCCGCCTCCAGCGTTTCGGCGATAACGACGGCGATGGGCTGGTTGGCGTAGCGGACCTCGTCGCTCTGCAACACCTCCATCCGGAATACGAATGGATTGGTCTTGATCTCGGGATCGATTGCGAGCGGCGGCTTGTGGCTCGTGGTCATGACATCGACGACGCCGGGATGGCGCTTGGCCGCGGCGACATCGAGCGAAGCCACGCGACCGCGCGCGATGCTGGCCACAGCCATCACCGCAAACAGCATGCCGGGCGGATGGTTATCGGCGGCGTAGGTCGCCTGTCCCCTGACCTTGAGAACGCCGTCGCGGCGGGTCAGCGGCTGGCCGATGTTCGAGCCGTGCCGCAAATGGGCGGGAGCGCTGGTGAGATTAAGCTCAGGCATGGATGGCTCCGGAAGTCGAGGCAAAGGGAGAGGCCGGCAACGCCGGCATGCGCGCGGGCGTACCGGCGGCGGCAAGTGTCAGCGCGCGCACGATGATGCGGCGCGCGAGCTCGATCTTGAAGGCGTTATCGCCGGACGGCTTTGCGTCCGTGAGCGCGCGCCAGGCGGCTTCCTGGAAGGCGTCCGCTGTAGCCGCGACGCCCTTGAGCACATCTTCCGCGGCGCGGGGGCGCCAAGGCTTTGAGGCGACGCCGCCGAGCGCAAGCCGCGCCTGCTTGATCTTGCCGTTCTCGATCTGCAAAGCGGCCGCAGCTGAGACGACGGCAAAGGCATAAGACGTGCGTTCGCGAACCTTGAGGTAGCGCGCGTGCGCGGCAAAGCCGCGTGCCGCAGGCGGCAGGCGTAGCGCGACGATGAGGTCACCGGGCTCGAGTGCGGAGTCGCGTTCGGGTGTATTGCCTGGCAGTCGATGCAGCTCATTGAGCGCGACTTCGCGTCGGCCACCTTTGCCCTCGATTTCGACGACCGCATCCAGCGCGACCAGAGGCACGCAGAAGTCGGAGGGATGCGTGGCAATGCAGCTTTCGCTCCAGCCGAGCACGGCATGGGTCCGGTTCTCACCATCGCGGGCGTCGCAGCCGCTGCCAGCTTCGCGCTTGTTGCAGTGACTGGCCGTATCATAGAAGTACGCGCAACGCGTCCGTTGCAAAAGGTTGCCGCCAACGGTCGCGGCGTTGCGAAGTTGCGCGGACGCGCCGGAGAGCAGCGCTTCCGCCACGGCGGGATAGGAGCTTGCGAATCCGACATCATGCGCCAGATCGGCGTTGCTCACGAGCGCGCCGATGCGCAACGCCCCGTCGGCGAGGTGCTCGATCCGGTCGAGCCCTTCGAGATGCGTGACGTCGACCAGGCGATCCGGACGGCTGACGCCGCCCTTCATCAGATCGAGCAGATTGGTGCCGGCAGCGAGATAGGTAGCGCCCGGCTGGGCAGCGGCGGCAACAGCCTCGGCGACCGTGGCGGGCCTGACATAATCGAACTGCTTCATGCGGAGCGCCTCTGGTTGGCTTCGTCTGCACCGGCCTGCGCCTCGAGCACGGCATCGACGATGCCGGCATAGGCGCCGCAGCGGCAGAGATTGCCGCTCATGCATTCGCGGATACGTTCGGGATCGTCGCCGGCCTGGCCTTCGCTCATCATGCCGATCGCGCTCATGATCTGGCCGGGCGTGCAGAAGCCGCACTGAAAGCCGTCATGGGCGATAAAGGCAGCCTGCACGGGGTGAAGCTGGTCGCCCCGCGCGACACCTTCGACGGTGAGGATGTCGGCGCCGTCATGGCTGATCGCGAGCGCGAGGCAGGAATTGATGCGCTTGCCGTCGACGAGAATGGTGCACGCGCCGCATTGTCCGCGGTCGCATCCCTTCTTGGTTCCGGTCAGATGGAGGCGCTCACGCAAGAGATCGAGCAACGTGATGCGCGGATCGTCGAGGACGAATTCGCGCCGCGCACCGTTCACGGTGAGGCTGATGGAGTGGTTCATACAAGGCTCCGATCAGATATGGACATGGATGATCGCGCGGCGCGCCACCGCCGTGGCCGCCGTCGATTCTGCGCCACCCGGATATGCTCCGGGCCAACGTCTCAAGGAAGATACGGAGGTACCCTCCGCTTAACAAGGGCTGGTGGAAAAAATCTGGAATTCGTCAAAAGCCCGTGCGCAGACAAAGCGATGCAGCCCTGCAAGGGTTCAATCTAACCAATTCGTGATCTACATTGTCGGCATGGACGATCACGCCGACCAGGTCCGGAAGCCTCGCGCCGATGCCGTGCGCAATCGCGAACGCGTGCTCGAGGCGGCCAAGGCCGTATTCAACGCGGGAGGTCCGGAGGCGAGCCTCGAGGCCGTCGCCAAGCGCGCCGGCGTCGGCATCGGCACGCTCTACCGGCATTTCCCGACGCGCGAGGACCTGTTCGAGGCGGTGTACCGGCGCGAGGTCGAGCAGCTCAGCGAGCTCGCCGAGCAATTAAAGAGCGCAAAGGATCCGGTCGATGCGCTGCGGCGCTGGCTGGGCTCCGCTGTCGAATTCGTTGCCACGAAAAAGGGCATGTCGGCCGCGCTGGCGCTGACGTTCCAGAGCTCGTCGGAACTCGCCGCCTTCTCGATGGACCGGCTGACCAAGGCGATCGGCTCGCTGCTCGATCGCGCCGTCGCGGCCGGCGAGATGCGCGCCGATATCAGCCCGGAAGACCTGCTCAGGGCCCTGGTCGGCATGTGCTACATGCACGACCAGCCCGGCTGGCAATCCTCGGTGTTGCGGATGCTCGACGTGTTCGTCGACGGGCTGCGCGTGCAGCCCAAAGCCAAATCGCGCCCAAAGCGCGCCGCCAAGCCGACAAGGCCGGTCGCGAAGCGGAAGCTATAGCTTCATCCAGTCAGGATCGGCTTCAGCGCCTCTCGCTGGAGGACGATGAAGTCGAAAAACGCGGCGATCCGCGGCACCCGCCTGAGATCGGGATGCGTGAGGATACGCCAGCTCCGGGTCAATTCGGCGATCGGACCGAGCACGCGAACGAGATCGGATTCGGCCTCGCCGAGCGCGATAGGAAGCGGCCCGATCCCGACACCGGACCTCACGGCTGAAACCAGGCCGAGCACGCTGTTGATCCGGGCGGCCATCTTCGCATCCGGCGCGACCTCTTTGAGCCATTTGACGGCCCGGTGATTGGCAAGGGATTCATCGAGCCCCACCAGCAGATGATGCGAGAGATCCTCGACGCGCTCCGGCCTGCCGTGCCGTTCGAGATAGCCGCGGCTGGCGTAGACGGCCCAGATCGACTCGGCGATCTTGCGTCCGACCAGCTCGTCGTCGGTGTCGCCGGACCGGAAGGCAACATCGACCTCCCCTTTCGACAGATCGAGGTAGCGGTCGCTCATCACGAATTCGACGCGGAGCGAAGCATGCATCGCGTGAAAGCTATCGATCAGGCCGGACTGAATGAGCCGGGCGACGATCGGCTCCGGACAAGTGACGCGGATCGCGCCCTTCAGATCCTGCTCGACCTCGGTCGTACGCCGCATGAAGTCGGCGACGGTGGCTTCGATGCGCTCGGCATAGGGCAGCATCGCGTGGCCGAACTCGGTGAGCTGGTAGCCTGAGGGCAGCCGCATCACCAGCGCACGGCCCAACCCGCGCTCCAGCTTCTCGAGCCGTCGGTGTACGGTCGACTGGCTGATACCGAGCGCCTTGCCCGCGGCAATCGTGCTGCCGTGATGCGCGACCGCCAGGAAATATTTGAGGTCGTTCCAATCGAACATGCAGGGACTATGCACTTCTGCGGCCCCCTCCCGCAATGTTGCGGCTCCCGAGCGTCAGCGGCGTCCCCTAGCTTGGGGCGCAACACGATTTCATGCGATGGAGACTTCAGATGCGCGCTCAACACGTCCTCAGCGCTGCCCTCGTCCTGGGTCTTTCGGCCGCAGCAGCAGCGCAAGATCATGGCGCGCACGACATCACCAAGCCAAATCTCGTGCTTCAGCAAATGGTTGAGGGGCTGCCGAAGGACGAAAAGCAGTCGGTGCGGGTGATGACCGCGTCGTTCAAGCGGGGCGACAAGACCGTCTATCACACCCACCGTTTTCCGGTGACCGTCTACGTGCTCGAAGGCGCCTTTACGCTAGAGCTCGACGGCAAACCGCCGCTGACGGTCAAGGCGGGCGAAGCGCTGGTAGAGCCGCCCAACGTGGCTATGACCGGCTACAACCGGACCGATGCCGAGACCAAGGTCGTCATCTTCTATGTCAGCGCGGTCGATACGCCGTTTCTTGACCTGCTGTCGCATTAGGCGATTTGCCAGAGCGACCGCATGGCGATAATCTCGCAAGGCCGGAATGAGCCAGGCGGAGCCTTGCCATGCGTGCTCTCCTTGTCCTGATCTGGATGTTGCTGGGCGGCGCACTCGCGCCCGCCGCTGACGACGTCACGGCGGCGCAAGGCGTCATCCGCTCCCAGGAGCAGGCGTTTGGCCGCGACGATGCGGCAGCCGCCTATACCTACGCCGCGCCGGCGATCAGGGAAATCTTCCCCGCGCCCGACATCTTCATGTCCATGGTGCAAAACGGCTACGCGCCGGTCTACCGGCACAAGAGCTTTGAGTTCGGCGAGACCAAGGTCGAGGGTGGCTGGATTGGCCAGCGCGTCCACATCATCGATGCCAATGGCGAAGCCTGGGAAGCGCTCTACACGCTCGAGCAGCAGCCGGATGGCAGCTACAAGATCACCGGCTGCTCGCTGTTGAAGATGGGACAGGCGGTTTAGGTTGCAAACCCCGGCCCGGTCCTGACCGAATTCATGCGCGAGCGGATCAGCAACAACACGACGATACCGATATTGAGCGCATCCCAAGCCACGCCGTTGGCGAAGGCTACGGCGTAGGAGCCGGTGGCATCGAAGATGACGCCGGAGACCCAGCCGCCAAAGGACATGCCGAACACGGAGGCGAAGATCACGATGCCGACACGCGTTGCCGCCTCGCTTGCCGGCATCGCCTCGCGCACGATGATGGCGTAGCTCGGCACGATGCCGCCCTGGAACAGGCCGAACATCGCGGAGATCAAATAGAGCGAACTGAGGCTGTCGAAGAACAGGTAGAACACCAGCGCGAAGCCCTGGGCCACCGATCCGATCAGCAGCGTGGGGATGCCGCCGATCTTGTCGGCGAGATATCCCGAGCCGATCCGGCTGACGATGCCGCAGGCCATCATCAAGGACAGCATCTCCGCGCCGCGCGCCACACCAAAGCCTAGATCGCCGCAATAGGCCACGATGTGGACCTGCGGCATCGCCATCGCCACGCAGCAGGCGACAGAGGCGATCGAGAGCAGCACCGTCAGTGTGTTGGTCGAAAGCTTGAGATCGACCCGCGGCGGCGCCGCGTTGGCGTGATTGCGGACCTTGTCGTCGCCGATCTGCGTACGCAGGACCAGCACGAGTATCGTCATCAGGCTCGCGCAGACGATGCCGATCCCGATATGGGTCATCCGCCAGCCGACGGTCTGCATGCCAAAGCTCACGATCGGCGGCCAGATCGTGCCGGCGACGTAATTGCCGCTCGCGACGATGGTCACGGCCAGTCCGCGATAGCGCTCGAACCAGTGCGAGGCCTCTGCCATCAGCGGCGCGAAGGTCGCCGAGGTGCCGAGGCCAATGAGGAAGTAGGCCGCCACGAACTGCCAGAGCATGGTCGACAGCCCCGCCAGCACATTGGCGACACCGAGGAAGGCGATGCTGATCGCCATCGCCGGCACGATGCCGAAACGGTCGGTGATCTTGCCGGCGATGACGCCACCGAGCCCGAAGCCGAACATCATGAGCGTAAAGGCCAGCGACACCGCGCCGCGGGTGGCGCCGAACTCGGCCTGCACGACGGGAATCACGACCACCACCGCCCACATGCCGACGGCGCCGATCGAGCCGATCACAAGCGCGATCACGAGCCGCACCCAGGCCTGACGGGAGTCGGGGGTGAAAGAAGCCGGTCTTTGTCCTGGATTTGGTGCGTGCACGGGCGGACCATGTTCGGTGATCGTCTAACGGTCAAGCATCGTGCCGCGATATTGGGCATGCGCGGTGCACTGCGGTAAGAAGTGCTTGCGAAATCGCGCTTTGCCATTAGTTTGCAATCTGCGTGTGCATCATGGCGCGCGACAGGTGTTTCGGACGCATGTTTCTTCGGTTGACGCGATCGGTACGGATGAAGGCGGGATGGCTCGTTGCCCTCGCCTATCTGTTCTGCGTCGTCACACCGGCCGCGGCGCTTGCCTGGGGCACGGCGGCGCCGTGCCTGACCGATGACGCCGTGCTGGCCGACCTTGTGCCGGCGCATCATCAGACAAGCCATATGCACGCCGACAACGCGGCGCATGATCATGCCAAGTCCCATGGTCATCACCAAGCCGCTACGCAGGATGCACCCGCGGAACATCATCACGACGGCAAGGGCAAGCCGGGCCCGTGCTGCGCGATGATGTGCCTGACGGCGCTGCCCGCCGATCTGCCGAGCATCGCAAAACCGGTCCAGCCGATCTCCACTTGCGCCCCGGAGATCGCCGTTCGCGTGCACAGCGAGGCGCCGCCCCTGCTCTACCGCCCTCCCATCGTCTGACCTGAACATCACGACTTGAGGCGTCGCGCGTCTGCGCGCACACGCCCGTGGTCCTCAGACAGATCGGGGATGATTCATGCTTACGCTTCTCGGCGCGAGTGCCACCGCCGCATTCCCGGCGCGTGGACGACACTTTCGATTCAATTGGCCGCTGCTGGCCGCGGTTGGACTGGCGCTGTCCGGCTGCATGCCGGCAACAGCGCCGCTCGCCAGCGCCGATCCCGCCGATCCGGCGGCCAGGGTCGCGCGTGTCGGTTATCGCCCGACGATCGCCCCCTACACCAGCCTGCGGCCAGCGACACCGGCACCATGGCGCGAGCGCAATGACGGCGTCGCACCGCAGCCCAAGCAAGACCAGTAGGAGCGCGGCATGGCACACCATCTTGCGCGCGGCCTGCTCGTCGTCGCTGCGTTTGGCCTCTCCGGCTGCGCTGCCTTCTCGCCCGACAGCGGCATGACCGCGGTCGCGGAGCTGACGAGCCAGGCCATCAACAAGGACGTCGCCTTTGTCCGCTCAGCCGAAGGCGGGGCGACGGTCAACGCAACAATCCGCCGGCTGCTGTCGCGCACGCTGAACGCTGAGGCGGCCGCGCAGATCGCGCTGCTCAACAACAAGGGGCTGCAAGCCACCTATAATGAGCTGGCACTCGCCGAGACCGATCTCGTCGAGCAGAGCCTGCCGCCCAATCCCGTGTTCTCGGTCTCGCGCATCAGCGGCAATGGCGCCAGTGAAATCGAGCGTCAGGTCGTCGGCGACATCCTGGCACTTGCGACGCTGCCGTTCCGCTCCGAGATCGCGCGCGACCGTTTTCGCCAGGCGCAATTGCGCGCGGCGCTTGCGACGCTGCGGCTCGCCGCCGATGTGCGCCGCGCCTATGTCCGCAGCGTCGCCGCGAACGAGATGGTGGTGCTGCTGACGGACGCGAAGTCGACGGCGGAATCGACCGCGCAGCTCGCGGTCAAGCTCGGCGAAACCGGCTCGATCAACAAGCTCGACCAGGCCCGCGAGCAGGTGTTTTACGCCGAGACCACCGCCGATCTCGCCACCGCGCGCCAAACGGCAACAAGCGCGCGCGAAAAGCTCGCGCGCCTGATGGGACTGTGGGACGACGGCCTCGACTTCCGCCTGCCCAACCAGTTGCCGCCGCTGCCTCGCCGGCCACTGGCGCTGCGGTCGATCGAGGCCGACGCAGTGGCCCATCGCGTCGATTTGCAGATCGCGCGGCTGGAGCTGACGGCGTTGGCGAAGTCGCTGAACCTCACCGAGGCAACGCGCTTCGTCACGCTGCTCGATCTCGCCGGCATCTCCCGCCGCACCCAGGATCCGGAAGGCGCGCCGTTCCGCGAACGCGGGTTCGACCTGCAGTTCCAGATCCCGATCTTCGACGGCGGCGAGGTGCGGGTGCGGCAGGCGACGGAGATCTACAATCTCGCCTTCAATCGCCTGACCGAGCGTGCCGTCAATATCCGCTCGGAAGCGCGTGACGCGTACCGCACGTACCGGTCCACTTACGATATCGCGAGCCATTACCAGCGCGAGATCCTGCCCCTGCGCAAGATCATCACCGAGGAGATGCAGCTGCGCTTCTCCAGCATGCAGGTCGACATTTTCGCGCTGCTCACCGAAGCGCGGCAGCGCCTGGCGTCGCTGCGTGGGGCGATCGATGCGAAGCAAAGCTACTTCCTCGCCCAGTCCGACTTGCAGACCGCCGTCAATGGCGGCGGCGCACCCGCGGGCAGCGACAATCCGACTACCACCACCGCCACGGCAACGCCTGCCGACGGCGGCCACTGAGATGGAGGCCAACATGTTTTCCCGTCGAGGGTTTTTGGGCACCGCCGCGCTCGTGAGCGCAAGCGCGATTCAAGGTCGCGTGCAAGCCGCGTCGATTCCGGAAGCTGCGCACATGGACAAGGCGGTGATGCAGCCGCCGTTGCATCCGGCCAGCGGCCCGGATTACCGCCCCGTCGTCACGCTCAACGGTTGGACGCTGCCGTTCCGCATGAATGGCGACTGGAAGGAATTCCACCTCGTCGCCGAGCCCGTGGTGCGCGAATTCGCCGAAGGCATGAAGGTGAATCTGTGGGGCTATAACGGCCAGTCGCCGGGCCCGACGATTGAAGCGGTCGAAGGCGACAAGGTCCGCATCTTCGTCACCAACAGACTGCCCGAATATACCACCGTGCACTGGCACGGCATGATCATTCCAAGCGGCATGGACGGCGTCGGCGGGCTGACCCAGCCCCACATCCAGCCCGGCAAAACCTTCGTCTACGAGTTCGAGATGAGGAAGAGCGGGACCTTCATGTACCACCCGCATTCCGGCGAGATGGTGCAGATGGCGATGGGCATGATGGGCATGGTCGTCGTGCATCCGCGCGATCAAAATTTTCGTCCCGTCGACCGCGACTTCGTCTTCGTGATGAGCACCTACCGCGTCGATCCCGGCACCTACCTGCCGAGGGTCAACGAAATGACCGACTTCAACATGTGGACCTGGAATGCGCGGGTGTTTCCCGGCATCGAACCGCTCCCTGTGCGGCTCGGCGACAAGGTGCGCGTGCGCATCGGCAATCTCAGCATGACCAACCATCCGATCCATCTGCACGGCCACAGCTTTGCGGTGACCTGCACCGACGGCGGCTGGATTCCGGAGAGCGCGCAATATCCGGAGACGACCACGGACGTGCCGGTCGGCGCGGTGCGCGTGTTCGACGTGCTCGCCGACAATCCCGGCGACTGGGCGTTCCACTGCCACAAGTCGCATCACACCATGAATGCGATGGGCCATGACATGCGCAACCTGATCGGCGTGTCGCGCAAGGATCTCGCGAAGGCCGTCGGCAAGCTCGCACCCGATTCCATGGCGATGGGGTCGACCGGCATGGCGATGGGCAACATGGAGATGCCGGCACCCGACAATACGCTGCCGATGATGACCGGCACCGGCCAGTTCGGACCGATCGAGATGGGCGGCATGTTCACGGTGATGAAGATCCGCGAGGGGATGGCGCGCGGCGATTATCGCGATCCCGGGCCGTACCAATTCCCGCAAGGCACCGTGGCCTATGAGGTCGCATCACCGGCGGCGGAGCCCGCGCGGCAGCCCGGCATGCCGATGCAGAAAATGAAAATGTAATTGAGCGTTTCGATCCACCCCCAACTGGAGACCACGATGAAGCAGACCACCAAGTTCGTCCTCGCGCTAGCCGCGCTCTCGATCGCGCCCACCCTCGCGCACGAAAATCACGGCCACGCGTCCTTCTCGGCCGGCGAGCCCGGCGATCCCAAAAAGCCCGCGCGCACCATCGAGATCACGATGAGCGAGATGGACTACGAGCCCTCGAGAATTGCGGTCAAGCGCGGCGAGCAGATCCGTTTCGTACTGCGCAATGTCGGCAAGGAGGACCATGAATTCCTGCTTGCCACCACGAAAGAAAATCTCGCGCATGCGGAGGTGATGAAGAAGCATCCGCACATGGAGCACGACGATCCCAACGGGGTGCGGCTCGCTCCGAGCAAGACGGCCGAGATCCTCTGGAAGTTCACCAAGGCCGGCACGTTCGAATTTTCCTGCCTGATCCCGGACCATCGCGACTACGGCATGGTCGGCCACGTCACGGTGAAATGAACCAATGGAGAGAGCCATGAACAAGATCGTTGGCATCGCCGCCGCACTCACGCTGGGCGCCAGCCTGACCCTCAGTACGGTCACGGCCCAGAGCGCTTCAATCGGCGGCGAGGTCAAGAAGATCGACGAGGGCGCGGGAAAAATCACGCTCAAGCACGGGCCCGCCAAGAACCTCGGCATGGATGAGCCCATGACCATGGTCTACCGGGTCAAGGACCCCGCGGTGCTCACACAGGTGAAGGTCGGCGACAAGGTGACCTTCGAGGCCGAGGAGACGGCGGCCGGGTACACCCTGACGAAGATCGAGAAGGCGAAGTAGGGCCGCCGGCATCCCACCATCGTCATTCCGGGGCGCGCCTCTTGGCGCGAGCCCGGAATCCATTTCTCCACATCGTTTGCAGCACGATGGATTCCGGGCTCGCGCTACGCGCGCCCCGGAATGACGGGCTGAAACACCCGTTTCGGCCCTTCTCCCCACTCCCGTTAACCCTTTGCTAACCATACACCGGGCAAAAATTGCCCAGTGGAGTCGAGTGTCGTCAGCCGCGTAGAACGGGAGCTCCCGTGGACGCCAGTGCGGTGCCTCACTTTCGGAACGGCGGCCCATCGGCCGCCGCGCAGACGTTTGGGGCGCGCGGACGGAAGTCGCGCGGGGAGGCAGCTACCATGGTCGACGTCACCGCGGGACAAGGCGTAGGCGGGGCGAAGCCCGGCCTCCCCTCCCTCACCGAGATCGTCAACATTCTCAAGCGCGGCGACATCGCGCTCGCGCTCGGCATCCTCACCATCCTGGTGGTGCTGATCCTGCCGCTGCCGGCGATCGTGCTGGACCTGTTCCTGGCGATCTCGATCACGCTCTCGATCCTAATCCTGATGACGTCGCTGTTCATCCAGGCGCCGCTGGAATTCTCCGCTTTCCCGACTATCCTGCTGATCTCGACCATGCTGCGGCTATCGCTCAACATGGCCTCGACCCGCCTGATCCTGTCGCACGGGCACGAGGGCACGGACGCCGCCGGCCATGTCATCGAAGCCTTCGGCAGCTTCGTGATGGGCGGCAATTTCGTCATCGGCATCATCGTCTTTGCCATCCTGGTCATCGTCAATTTCGTCGTCATCACCAAGGGTTCGGGCCGTATCGCCGAAGTCGCCGCGCGCTTCCACCTCGACGCCATGCCGGGCAAGCAGATGGCGATCGACGCCGATCTCTCCGCCGGCCTGATCGACGAGAAGGTCGCCAAGGAGCGGCGCAAGGCGCTGGAGGACGAGAGCGGTTTCTTCGGCGCCATGGACGGCGCTTCCAAGTTCGTCCGCGGCGACGCCATCGCCGGCCTCCTGATCGTCTTCATCAACGTCATTGGCGGCATGATCATCGGCGTGGCGCAGCAGGGCCTGTCCTTTGCCGATGCCGGTCGCAGCTACACGCTGCTGACCGTCGGTGACGGCCTCGTCACCCAGGTGCCGGCGCTGATCGTCTCGACCGCGGCCGGCCTGCTTGTCTCCAAGGCGGGCGTGTCGGGTGCGGCCGACAAGGCGCTGATGAAGCAGTTCTCCGGCTATCCGCAGGCGCTCGCGATGTCCTCGGCGGTCATGCTGGTGCTGGCTGTGCTGCCGGGCATTCCGGCCATTCCCTTCCTCGCACTCGGCGCCGGCGCCGGCGCGCTCGCCTGGCAGGCCCATAACCGCAAGAAAATCGCCGTCAAGGCCGAGGAAGCGGCCAAGGCCGCGCCCGCTGTCGGTACGCCCGGCGCGCCGGGAGCCGCCGCAACCGATGAGCCGATCTCGGCTGCGCTCAAGATCGACGACCTCAAGATCGAGCTCGGCTATGCGCTCTTGCCGCTGGTCAACGGCCCCGACGGCACCGACCGCCTCACCGAGCAGATCAAGGCGCTGCGCCGCTCGCTCGCGATCGAGATGGGCTTCGTGATGCCCTCGGTGCGCATTCTCGACAACGTCCAGCTCGAAGCCAACACCTACATCATCAAGATCAAGGAGGTCGACGCCGGCACCGGCAAGATCTGGCCGAACCAGTTCATGGTCATGGACCCCGGCGGCAGCCAGGTGCAGGTGCCCGGCATCCACACCACCGAGCCGACCTTCGGCCTGCCCGCGACCTGGGTCGACGCCAGCCTCAAGGAAGAGGCCTCGCTCAAGGGCTACACCGTCGTCGACGCCGCGACGGTGCTCTCGACCCACCTCACCGAGCTGCTCAAGGCCAACATGTCGGACCTGTTGTCCTATGGCGAAGTGCAGAAGCTGCTCAAGGAGCTGCCGAAGGAGCAGGGCGAGCTGGTCAAGGACATCGTGCCGGGGCAGGTCACGGTCTCCGGCATCCAGCGCGTGCTGCAGCTTTTGCTCGCCGAGCGCATCTCGATCCGCGACCTCTCCACCATTCTCGAAGGCATCGCGGACTCGCTGGCCTTCTCGCGCAATCCGGCGACCATGGTCGAGCACGTCCGTGCCCGGCTGGCGCGGCAGATCTGCGCGCAAAACACCTCCTACAACGGCTATCTGCCGCTGATCGCGCTGTCGGCGCGGTGGGAGCAGGCCTTTGCCGAATCCATCGTCGGCCAGGGCGAGGAGCGCAGTCTCGCCATGCAGCCATCGAAACTGTCGGAGTTCATGAACGCCGTGCGCGAGGCTTTCGAGCGCGCTGCCCGCGAGGGCGAGGCGCCTGTGCTGGTCACGTCTGCCGCAATTCGTCCCTTCGTGCGCTCGCTGGTTGAGCGGTTCCGCGCCCAGACCACGGTGCTGTCGCAGGCTGAAATTCACCCGAGGGCGCGGTTGAAAACGGTCGGAAGCATCTGATTTGCCTTAAGAAGCCGTGTGTTTTTTGGCCACAGGCAAATGGTTTTTCAGTTTCTGGCGCTCTGTCGACTAAAAGCCGATAGGGCGCCTACATATCCATTATAGCATTGAAATAATTATAAAATCACACGACCAGCGGCTGCTTTGATCGCGGCTTTTCACACCCTTTCACGCTCTTGTGATCTCCCCTTGGGAACGAATCCGCCCAATACTAGGTTGTTGGGCACCGGAAGCATGAACCTGCCTGAAGCGGCCGGCGACTATTTCGGGTAGAATGGCGGCAGGAGCCTTCCATGAACCACTCGATCTACAGCGCAGACCGCTCGACCCATCTGAAGATTGTGGTCGTGGCCCTCGTCGCAGGGATCGCGGTGGCAGGCTTCGGCATCACGGCACGTTCCGGCTCGGATGAAGACCTGACCCAGACTGCCCGCGTCATCAAGGCCGGCAAGCCGGTCGTTGTCACCAGCTCGAACGCTTCGCTCGTTCGCTAAGGAGATTTGACGAGTTTTGTGAATTCACGCGGCTCTTTACCAGCCCCCCAAAGTCGCCACGTGGATATGTAGACGACCCCAACCCCAAGTCGACTACAGAAAGCGCCCGCCCCCCACGGGCGCTTTCTCATGTCTGGAATCCTGTTTGCACTGTGGGTGCAGCGCGAGCATAAGGCGAGCAATCCACTGCGCTGCGGCTTCTCCGTTTGCATCCAGATCTCTCGAATACTGGATCGTCCGCCCCAGTGCGCAAGTGCGCGCAAGCCGGATCATGCCTCGCGCAGCTCCGACGGCGTCGCGCCAAAGCGCTTGCGGAAGGCGCGGTTGAAATAGGACAGATCGGAGAAGCCCGATGAATGCGCGATGTCGCTGATCTTGCGCGCCCTGGCGCGGGGATCGCCGAGCAGCTTACGCGCGAGCAGCAGACGCTGCTCCAGCACGAATTCGGTGAAGGTGGTGCCGGCTTGCTCGAACAGGCGCTGCGCCTGCCGCGGGCTCAAGCCCGAGCGCGTGGCGATCTCGGACAAGCAGAGATCGTTGCGGCCGAGCGCCGCCATCACGTCGGCGCGCATGAGATCGAGACGCGCCGCCGCGTGTCCGCGGCCGCGCGCCAGGCTTGCATGCTCGGCATCGGTGCCGAGCAGAAGACCGACGAGATCGACCATGTGCTGCGAGGTCAGGCGCTGGCCGACGGCGTCGAGATGCGGCGCGTGATTGGCGGCGAGCGCGTGATAGCGGAAGATGGTCTCGGCAACCGCACCGTCGGAGAGCGCCTGCGAGAGCTTTTCCTCGGCGCGCGGATTGATGTCGAGCAGCGCGCGGCGCGGCATGCGGATGGTGGTGAAGCGGTCTTCGTCGGTGTGGCCGACCGTGCCGGTGACACCCATATCGACGAGCACCATCTGCGCGGGCGCAAGCTCGACGGTATGACCGTTCTGCCCGACGCGGACGAGGCCCGCATGGGCAGTGATCAGAACGAGATCGTCGCTGCCGTCGGCGAGGCTGCTCTGAGTGCGTGAATATTGCGCGGAGGCGCCTTCGGGAACGGCGAGCACGATATTGCCGACCACGCTGATCTGTAGCCTGCAATCGATGCTGTCGCCGTGGCTCGGACCGATATCGAGACCGCAGGGACCGCAGGCCCTGTCGCGCCAATGTTCAAAGGCCGGGCCGTGCGGCAGCCCCGCATATTGGTGAATGAAGATGCCCGGCGTCTTCGCTGCATCCATCTGATTTCTCGCCCCTCTTCAGCACCGCAACGAGCGGCGCCGACTTCAAAGTCCGGGCATTTGACGCCGCGAATTGGGGGAAGGTTCAAATCGGGGCCGGATTCGGCCGGGCTTGTCGAAATGCGACGGCGGGATGGACCGTGGCGACAGCGGGAGCCGGCAATGTCTCCTCAAGGTCGTACTGGCCTTCGCCAGGACGACGATGGAGTTTTCGGCTTACTTCTTCGCAGGCGCCTGAGGCTGTGACGGCGGCACCGTCTCGATCAGCTTGCCGGAAAACACCGGCGCCGAGGTCGGCTGGCCGTTGGGCGAGCCGCCGGACTGCTCGACGGTGACAGCATAGGTCGCGCCGTTGACGACGTCGGCATCGTAGGAGGCGAGCAGCGGGCGCGCGGTGAAATCTCCACCGTTGATCACGCCGAGCGAGCGCGGGCGCGGCAGCTTGTCGGAGATCAGCCAGAGCTCGAAGCTCTTGCCGGGCTCTGGTGTCGCGCCGACCTTGCGCACCGTGAAATTCCGCGTCGCTCCGTCGATGGTGAGGATGAAGGCGGGGCCACCGCCCTGGCCCTGCAACAGCGCGACATATTGCGCGGACGTGGTGAGCGGCGCGGGTGGCGTCTTCACCTCGACCGTCTGGATGCGCGGCACCGGACGCAGCACGCCCGGCAGGGCGCCGGGCTGGAAGATCTGAAGCGACAGCGTCACCAGCAGCACGGCCGCAAGCGCGCCGACGGCGGAGGCAATAGTGCGCCAGCGCTTCACGCGGCCCTCGAGGCGGATCACGTTGCTGTTGTCGACGACCGGCGCCTGCGGCGCGCGCGCGACCTGAAGATCCGGCGCGTGGACCTGCGGAATGAATATCGGCACGACATCCGGAATGGCATCCGGTTGGGGCCGATGCGGCTCCGGTTGCGACACCTCTTCTGACGATGAATCTTCTGATGATGAAGATTCCTGCGACGGAGGCTCCGGCGAGAATGACTCCGGCACAGGCGGAGGTGGCGACGGTGAGGCTTCCGGCAGCGCCGGCGACTCCTGGGCAAAGGCCCTTCGCGCGAGCTCGGACTTGATGTTCTCCCACACGATCGGCCGCGGCTCGATCGTGCCGACCATCTGGTTAAGGACGCCGAGCCGGAATTCCCAGGCCCGCACGATTGCGGCGAACTCCGCGTCCACCGCCATCATGGTCGCGACCTGCCCGCGCTCATCGGCATCAAGTGTGCCGAGCGCATATTCCGCGGCGAGCGCGATATGGTCGTCCGTGTAGGCCATCAGCTGCAGTCCAAAACCACCTTCATAGTCCGAGGCATTCCCGGATATCCAACATGCTGCGCCGTAGCCACGTCTTCACCGTGTTGACGGGCGCGGCGAATTTCTCGGCCAGTTGCTCGCGACTCCAGCCGTTGTAATAGGCGAGAAGCACGAGCCTCTGACGGTCCGGCTCGAGCCGCCCGATGCATTCCAGCAGCCGCTTCAACTCCTCGGACATTTCCCGGCGCGCCAGCGGATCGGGACTGTCGGCGGCGACTTCCATCGCCTGGGGCTCTTCCTCGATGGAGACTTCCGTCTTCTTGCGCACGATGTCGATGGCGCGGTTGCGTGCGATGGATGCCATCCACGTGATCGGCGACGACAGCGCCGGATTGAACAGGCCGGCGCTGTTCCATATCTTGACGTAGGCCTCCTGAATGACCTCCTCTGCGACATCCTGTCGGCGCAAGATACGGAGCACGACGCCATAGAGTTTCGCCCGCGTGGCGACGTAGAGCCGCTCGAACGCGGACTGATCGCCCTTCGCCACCGCCTCTATCAGCCCGACCAGCTCTGCTGGCGTCAGCATTCAGCCCCCCAACGCGCGGCCCCGTCGCATCCCGCGCGGACCCTGGCACTCTGCTACCATAGCGCGCGGCAAAGCCCACCACCAAGGGGCGGGGCGCCACACTGTGGACAGCAAAGACGAAAGCCCGGACCTTGCGGGTCCGGGCTCGCAAATTCTTCGGCAAGTTCTTGGCGATTTGTTCGCTAGCTGCGCCTCAGGCGATGGCGCCCATGCGGGCGCGCATCAGGCCGATGCTGTCGAGATCGGCCTGTTCACGGGCGCTTTCCTCGGCCCGTTCGCGGGCCTGGTCGCGCTCGTCCAGGAGCTCGACCTTCTTGAGCTCCTCGAAGGCCTCGCCAAGCGCGGCCTTGGCTTCCTCGAGCTGGCCCTTCAGCTCGTCGGCCGAGCGGGTCAGATTCTCGCGGCGCTGGATCGCGGCCTTGGCATAGGTTGGATAGGCGAAATGCGAGGGATCGTTGATCCCAGCGCGGTCCTGCTCGGTCTGGATCTCCCGTTCGAGATCGACCGACATCCGCTGGAAGTCGGCAATCATGGACTCGATCTGGGCGACCCTGCGGCGCTTCTCGTCGACCTGAAATTTCTTCAGGCGGATGAGGGTATCACGTGACTTCATCGACTCGTACTCCCCAGAAGTCCCCTAGCTGCGCGTGGGACAACACCGGTCTCCCCAAAAGGGCCGATTTGGGCCCAGACCGGCTTGGCTACTCTGTGGATCGGATGATGACCGGACAAAGTTAGCGTTCCGTTTCCAAATTACCGAGGATTTGCGCCAACTGGCGGTAGCCGTCGGCAAGCGAGGCGCTTTCGTCCTTGCGCTGGCGCAGGAAGGCCTCCAGCGGCTCGTGCAGGCGGATCGCCTCGTCGACCTCCGGGCTGGAGCCGGCCCGGTAGGCCCCCAACCGGATCAACTCCTCCATGTCGGCATAGGTCGCCATCACCTGGCGCGCCCGCTGGATGGTCGGCCAGAACTGCGGATCCGCCGATTTCGGCATGGTGCGGGAGACGGATTTGAGGATGTTGATGGCGGGGTAGCGGCCGCGCTCGGCGATCGAGCGCTGCATCACGATGTGGCCATCGAGGATGCCGCGAACGGCGTCCGCGATCGGCTCGTTATGATCGTCGCCGTCGACCAGCACCGTGAAGATCGCGGTGATGGCGCCGATGCCGAGGCCGGGGCCCGCACGCTCCAGAAGCTTCGGCAGCTCGGTGAAGACGGTGGGCGTGTAGCCCTTGGCGGTGGGCGGCTCGCCGGCGGAGAGGCCGATCTCGCGCTGGGCCATTGCAAAGCGCGTCACCGAGTCCATCAGGCAGAGGACGTCCTGGTCTTCGTCGCGGAAATATTCGGCGACCGCAAGCGTCAGATACGCGGCCTGCCGCCGCATCAGGGCCGGCTCGTCGGAGGTTGCGACCACCACGACGGAGCGCGCCAAACCCTCTTCGCCGAGGTCGTCCTGCAAGAATTCCTGCACCTCGCGGCCGCGTTCGCCGATCAGCCCGATGACGCTGATATCGGCATCGACGTTGCGCGCGAGCATCGAGAGCAGCACCGACTTGCCGACGCCGGAGCCTGCGAAGATGCCCATGCGCTGGCCGCGGCAGCAGGTGAGGAACGTGTTCATGGCGCGCACGCCGAGATCGAGCGGGGCGCCGACGCGCTTGCGCGAATGCGCCGGCGGCGGCGCGTTGCGGAACGGCATCGGCGAGGCGCCTTGCGGCAGCGGCCCCTTGCCGTCGATCGGCTCGCCCAACGCGTTGACGACGCGTCCGAGCCAGGCCGCCGACGGCCGCACCTGGTTGGCGGCATTGGCGATGACCGCCTTGCAGCCGCGGCGCACGCCGTCGAGGCCGGCGAACGGCATCACGACGGCATTGTTGCCGGAGAAGCCGATCACCTCGCAGGGGATGGAACGGTTGGCGCCGGTCTCGATCACGAGCCGCGCCCCGACCGACATGGCGTGAATCGGGCCGGCCACCTCGACCATCAGCCCGCGAACGCCGACCACGCGGCCATAGATGTTGACGCCGTCGATGTCGCCGATCTGTTCGGCAAGAGCCTTCATAAGAGGGCCTTCATAAGGGTGGGGCCTTCATGAATTGGAGCTTCATGGCGAAAACCTTAAGTTTCGCCATATTTCTGAACGCCGCTTAACTTCGTGTTTACCCGCATCGTTAATCATTGCGTCACTGTCTTTGTGACTGAACGTGACTCCCCTTCAGAAGAAGGCTGAGTCGCGGGAGTCGGTTAGACCCGTCTCTTAAAGTGGAACTTGAACGGAATCGGGTAACGAAAGCTGCTTCACGCGCAATACCTTAGGGCGATTCGGGAAAAATTGCACTGGGGGGACTTGCGTTCCAGAATCAGAGTTTGTTAACCATCTGTCGTCAGGATCCGAATCAGTTGTTCAAAGGCGTTTTGTTGAGTGCCGCGAATGCGGCCGACCTGACGCCCAGGAGCGGCGACTATGGGGAACTGGCATGCGCGTTTTGCTGATTGAAGATGACAGCGCCGTCGCGCAGTCGATCGAGCTGATGCTGAAGTCTGAGAGCTTCAATGTCTACACGACCGATTTGGGGGAAGAAGGCGTCGATCTCGGTAAATTATACGATTACGACATTATTCTTCTCGACCTCAACCTGCCCGACATGTCCGGCTACGACGTGCTCAAGCAGCTCCGGGTCTCCAAGATCAAGACACCGATTCTGATCCTCTCCGGCCTCGCCGGCATCGAGGACAAGGTCAAGGGTCTCGGCGTCGGTGCCGACGACTACATGACCAAGCCCTTCCACAAGGACGAGCTGGTTGCCCGCATCCACGCGATCGTGCGCCGCTCCAAGGGCCATGCCCAGTCGGTCATCCAGACCGGCGACCTCGTCGTCAACCTCGACACCAAGACGGTCGAAGTCGGCGGCCAGCGCGTGCATCTGACCGGCAAGGAATACCAGATGCTGGAGCTGCTCTCGCTCCGCAAGGGCACGACGCTCACCAAGGAAATGTTCCTCAACCACCTCTATGGCGGCATGGACGAGCCCGAGCTGAAGATCATCGACGTCTTCATCTGCAAGCTCCGCAAGAAGCTCGCCAACGCTTCCGAAGGCCGCAACTTCATCGAAACCGTGTGGGGTCGCGGCTACGTGCTGCGCGAGCCGCACGAGCAGGAAGAGCGCATTCCCGCCTGATCACGTTTCTGCCGCGAGCCCTTCGGGGCTTGCTCCTCCCAGCCTGGACCCCGCCGCAAATGGCGGGGTTTTGTTTTTTGGGGCGCGAACAGGACGTCGTCGCCCTCCTGGCGTTGAACCGCTATCCTCCTCCCGCCGACGAATGGTCGCTGCACGATGGGGGAACGATGATCCTGCAATCACTCGCCGGCCTTCCCGCTTTCCTGGTCTATTTCTGCACCGGGCTGATCGCGATCGTGGCGTATCTGTTCGTCTATACCCGCATCACCCCGCACAACGAGTTCCAGCTCATCCGCGACGACGACCCGGCCGCGGCGATTGCGCTCGGCCTCAGCCTGCTCGGCTTCGTGGCGCCGCTGGTCAGTGCGATCGCGCATTCGGCCAACGTGCTGGACTGCCTGATCTGGGCCCTCGTCGCGCTGATCGTCCAGGTCGTCGTGTTCTATCTCGTGAAGGTCCCGGTGCCGAACCTCTCCGCGCGGATCGCCGCGGGCGAGCTTGCACCGGCGATCTGGCTCGGGCTGTCCTCGCTCGCCGCGGGCCTCTTGAACGCCGCCTGCATGATCTACTGACATGGCAGCAAAGCCCCCCGGCAAAGAGTTCGGCAAGCGCCGGCCGGCCCCACCGCCGCCGGCACCGCGGGAGCCGGTGAAGCGCTCCAGCCACGTCGCGCTGCTGGTGATGGGCACGATCGCGGTCGGCACCACCGCCTACACGCTGATGCCGCGGCAGAATTGCGAGCCCCCTCCCCCCGGAACGGCGCCGGCGCAGACGAGCACCGCGTGCAGCAGCAGCCGCAGCTCGTCGGGTGGCAGCGGCGGCTCGCGATGGTCGTCACGATCGAGCTTCTTCAGCAGCGACTCCGCGACCCATTCGTCGTCGGGGACATCGTCCGATTCTGGCTCGGGCGGCGTGACGCGCGGCGGCTTCGGCTCCTTCGGGCACGGCTTCTCGGGCGGCGGCTGAGACATGCAGCGCATCGTCTGTCCCGAACGCAACGACTGGCGGCAGACCGCCGAACTATGCGGCTTCAATTTCCACACTATCGACGGCAAGCGCTATTGGGACGAGCGCGCCTACTACGCCTTCACGCTCGACGAGATCGAGCGCGGGATCGAGACGCCGACCGGCGAGATCGACGCGATGTGCCTGGAGCTCGCCGGCCGGGTGATCGGCGACGAGCACCGTCTGCGGCGATTGAATATCCCTGAGGCGTTCTGGGATCTGATCGCGGCGAGCTGGGCGCGCGACGACCGCAGCCTCTATGGTCGGCTCGACCTGAAGTTCGACGGAAAAGGACCGGCGAAGCTGCTCGAATACAACGCGGATACGCCGACCTCGATCTTCGAGGCTGCGGTGTTTCAATGGACCTGGCTGGAGCAGGCCATCGAACGTCGCATCATCCCGGCGCGGGCCGACCAGTTCAACTGCATCCACGAGCGGCTGATCGAAGCGTGGAAGACGATCGGCGCGGGACGCCATCTGCATCTCACAGGCACCACCGGCAATGACGAGGACGCCGGTACGCTGACCTATCTCGATGACACCGCGCGCCAGGCCGGACTATCGACCACGCTGCTCGACATCGAGCAGATCGGCTGGCGCGATGTGGCCGGCGGCTTCGTCGATCTCGACGACCGCGCCATCGCGCTCGCCTTCAAGCTCTACCCCTGGGAATGGATGTTCCACGACGCCTTCGGTGCCAAGCTAACCGGCGCACCGACGCGCTGGATCGAGCCGCCGTGGAAGGCGGTGCTCTCCAACAAGGGCATCCTGCCGCTGTTATGGGAGTTGTTTCCGAACCATCCCAATCTGCTGCCGGCCTTCTTCGAGGACGATTCGCGCGTCGCCGAGCTCGGCAGCTCCTATGTGCGCAAGCCATTGCTGTCGCGCGAGGGCGCCAATGTTACGCTGGTCTTCGGCGACGTGCCGCTCGACGCGCACGCGGGCCCCTACGGTGCCGAAGGCTTTGTGCGCCAGGCGCTCGCGCCGCTGCCGAACTTTTCAGGCTTCTATCCGGTGATCGGAAGCTGGCTGGTGAACCACGAGCCGTGCGGGCTATCAATTCGCGAGGACGAGAGCCCGATTACCGGCAACGGCTCGCGCTTCCTGCCGCACGCGATTTTGTAGATCACCTCGCCGCGGCGACCTTCAGCGGCTGCGGCATCAACCCGCCCATGGGGCGGCCGGAACGCGCCGGGTTGAGCTGATAAAGCCCGCGGCGGTCGGTGACGGGACGGAAGGCATCGGTGATGCCGACGACAGATTCGGCCGCGCCGAGCAGCAACGTGCCGTCGGATTCCAAACCCTTCGCCATGCGCTCGAAGATCACGGCCTTGGTGTCCTGGTCGAAATAGATCAGCACGTTGCGGCAGAAGATCACGTCGAACGTGCCGAGATGGGAAAAGTCCTGCAACAGATTGAGCTGACGGAACTGCACCATCGAGCGAATGTCGGCATTGAGCTGCCAGACATCGCCCAACTGCGTGAAGTATTTGACCAGGAGCCCGATCGGCAGGCCGCGCTGCACCTCGAACTGGCTGTAGACGCCGGCCTTGGATTTCTCCAGCACCTCCTGCGACAGATCGGTGGCGACGATCTCGATGCACCAGCCCGCAAGCGCGGCGCCCTTCTCCTTCAGACACATCGCGATCGAATAGGGCTCCTGCCCCGTCGAGGATGCCGCCGACCAGATGCGAAGCGACTTGCGCGCCGCGCGCGCCTGGATCAGTCCGGGCAGGATGGTGTCGCGCAGATGATCGAACGGGATCTTGTCGCGGTAGAAGAAGGTTTCGTTGGTGGTCATCGCCTCGACCACGTCGGTCGCAAGCCGGCCGTCACCGTTCCTGATCTTGAGGACGAGATCCGGAATGCCGGGAAGGCTCGCCTTGCGGGCAAGCGGCAGCAACCGGCTCTCGACCAGATACTGCTTTTCGGCGGAGAGATCGAGACCGGAGCGCTCTTTCAGGAACTTGCGCAGGTATTCGTAGTCAACCGGCGTCACGAGCGGTCTCCCGCGAACAGGCGGTTGACCTTGGCGCCGATCTGATTGAGCGGCAGGATCGCCGCGCAGATGCCGGCATTGGCAGCGGCGCCCGGCATGCCCCAGACCACGCTGGAGGCTTCGTCCTGCGCGATGACGCTGCCGCCGGCGGCGACGATGTCCTTACCGCCGCGCATGCCGTCCGAGCCCATGCCCGTCAGGATGACGGAGAGGATGCTGCCATGCCAGATGTCGATGGCGGAGGTGAAGAGCGGATCGACCGCGGGCTTGCAGAAATTGACGGCGGGGCCGTCGTCGAGCGCGATCGCGGCGTCCGCACCGCTACGCACGACGCGCATGTGCTTACCGCCCGGCGCGAGATAGATGCGGCCTGGCTTCACCGGCTCGCCGTCGACCGCCTCACTCGCCGGCTTGCGGCTCGAGCGCGCCAGATGCTCGGCAAGAATGGTGGTGAAGGTCGGCGGCATGTGCTGGGTGATCAAAACCGGGAAGCGGTCGATCACCGGGCCGAGCTCGGTGACCAGCGCCATCAGCGCCTGCGGACCGCCGGTCGAGGAGCCGATCAGCAGCACCTTTGGCGCCTGCGCCGAGAACGGACGCGTCACCAGCGACAGCGACGACGGAGCATGCACGGCGGGGGTCGGTGCGGGCGCGGCAGGCCGCGCAACGGGTCCGCGCGCGGCCGGAGCCGGGCTCGCGGGTGCCAGCGGCGGGCTCGCGACCGCAGGCTTCCGGCGCAGCCGCGCGCCGAGATGGCGGATCTTCTGAATGAGGTCGTGATGGAAGATGTCCGCGGCGGACGCTTCGCGCGTGGACTCCGGCTTCGGAATGTAGTCGGCCGCGCCGAGCGACAGCGCCTTGAAGCTGATCTCCGCGTTGCGGCGGGTCAGGGTCGAGGCCATGATGATGACGAGATCGCGCTTCTTCGCCAGCAGTTGCGGCAGCGCCGAGATGCCGTCGAGCTCCGGCATTTCGATGTCGAGCACGGCCACGTCGGGGTTGATGCGTTCGATCTGGTTGACCGCCTCGAGCCCGGTGCGCAGCGAGGCTGCGACCTCCATGTCGTGCTCGGCGCCGACCCACCGCGAGATCAGACCGCGAATGACGACGGAGTCGTCGACGATCATCACCCGCAGAGGTCCCGCTTCGCGCGACGGGCTCGTGGTCGAATTACCTGCGAACGCAACACTCATTACTCACCAACTCAGACTGAAACGGTACAGTTGAAAACAAACGCCGAAGGGTCCGTTCAGCCTCCGGACGGTCGCTCAGATAAGTCCGACTTCCTGGAATTTCGCCGTCACGATGTCCTTGTCGAACGGCTTCATGATGTATTCGTTGGCGCCGGCGTGCAGCGCACGCGCGATATGCGCAACGTCATTCTCGGTGGTGCAGAACACGACCTTGGGCTGGTCGCCTCCCGGCATGCGTCTGAGATGGCCGAGGAACTCATAGCCGTCCATGACCGGCATGTTCCAGTCGAGCAGCACCGCGTCGGGCAGACCGCGCTTGCAGGCCTCCAACGCCTTCTCACCGTCCTCGGCTTCGAGAATCTGGAAGTCGAGGCCTTCCAGGATCCGGCGCGCAACCTTGCGGATGACGCTGGAATCATCAACGACGAGACAAGTTCGCATGTGAACCTCCGCTTCCTGTCCCCTTTGCGGGGCACTTCCAATTGCAAGTCCGTCGGCAGCTATGCCGCCGTATCAGGCCGCCATCATCTCGGGCGCGAGTTCGAGGACGCGATCGACGTCGAGGACGACCATGAGCTGGCCGTCGAGGCGGTGGACGCCGCCGGCGAGCTTGGCCATGCGGGGATCGAGGTTGACGGGGTTTTCTTCCTTGTTGTCCTCGGCAAGCCGCAGCACCTCGCCGATCTGGTCGATCAGCAGGCCGTAGGATTCACCGCGCAGGTCGACACCGACCGCCATCGGCAGCTTGCCGTCCTCGGGCTTGGGCAGGCCGAGCCGGGCGCGCATGTCGACCACGGTGACGATGCGGCCGCGCAGGTTCAGCACGCCCGCGATCTCGCGCGAGGCCAACGGCACGCGGGTGACGCGCTCGGGCATGAACACGTCCTGGACCCGGGAGATCGGCAGGCCGAACAGCTGGCCGCCGATCATCGCGGTGACGTATTCGACCATGGCGCCTTCGCCGGACTGGGTCTTGTTGCTCATTGATGTATCTCCTTGCCGTCCTTACGCCGCCGCCCGGCTCAGCTCGGAGGCGCCGGCGGCGCCCGCGGTCTGTTCCTTCAGCGCCGCGATCAGGCCGGGACGGTCGAACTTGGCGACATAGTCGTGGAAGCCGGCCTGCCGGCCGCGCTCGATCGCCGCCGGCGACACCAGCGCGGAGAGGCCGATGATCGGCATCGAACCCAGATTGTTGTCGGAGCGGATCACTTCGGCGAACTCGAACCCGTTCATGTCGGGCATCTCGATGTCGGTCAGGACCACGTCGAAGGTTTGCGCGCGCAGCGCGGCCAGGCCCTCCTGCGCGGTCGGCGCGGTGCGGACGCGGTAGCCGGCGGCCTTGAGCACCGGGGCCAGCATGTTGCGGAAGAAGGCGCTGTCGTCGACCAAGAGCACCGACTGCGAGTGCATCGACGGCTTCATCTCCTTGCGGGTGAACCAGTCGGCAAACGCCATCGGCAGGAAGTGGCCGACGTCGATCACCTCGGTGGCCTGGCCCTTGATCACGGCCGAGCCCAGGATGCCGCTGGAGGAGCCGCCGACCTCGATGTTGAGCCGTTCCTCGACGATGTCGATGATCTCGTCGACGACCAGGCCCATGGAGCGGCCGTCATCGGAGAACACCAGGATCGGCTGGGCGCCCTGCGACGCGATGGTGACGCTCTCCATGGCGACCAGCGGCATCAGCTGCTCGCGGTACTGCACCATGTAGCGGCCGTTGGAGAACTCGATCTTGTCGGCCGGCAGCTCTTCCAGGCGGGTGACGAGCCCGAGCGGGACCGCCTTGGGCTGGCTGGAGCCGGCGCGGAACACCAGCAGCGAGGTGGTCTGCTCGGCCGAGGAGGAATGATGGCCGGCGGCCTCGTCGGCCATGTCATGGGCCGAGGAGCCGGAGGCGCCCAGGGCTTTGGCAATGCCGTTGGGGTCGATGATCATGATGACGGCGCCATCGCCCAAAATGGTGTTGCCGGAGAACATGTCGATGTGGCGCAGCTTCGTCGACATCGGCTTGACCACGATTTCTTCGGTGTGGAACACGCCGTCGACCACGATGCCAAAGGTCTGGCTGCCGACCTGGGTCACCACGATAAAGCCGTTCTCGGGATCGGAGGCGGCGCCGTCGTCGATCTTGAGCAGCTTCTTGAGGTGGATCAGCGGCAACAGCTTGTTGCGCAACCTGAGGACGGCCGTGTCCTTGATGCGCTCGATGCGGTGCTCGGAGTTGGCCCGGGCCCGCACCAGCTCGACGACCGCGAGCTGCGGGATCGCGAAGCGGTCGCCGGCGGCCTCCACGATCAGCGCCGAGACGATGGCGAGCGTCAGCGGGATCTTGATGGTGACGGACGAGCCTTCACCGGCGACGCTCTTGATGTCGATGGTGCCGCCGATCTGGTCGATATTGGTGCGCACCACGTCCATGCCGACGCCGCGGCCGGAGACCGAGGTGATGGCGGCCGCGGTCGAGAAGCCCGGCGCGAAGATGAACTTGTGGATCTGGGCTTCCGACATCTTCTCCAGCTCGGCCTCGGTGACGAGGCCCGAGGAGATCGCCTTGGCCTTGATCCTGTCGGTGTTGAGGCCGCGGCCGTTGTCGGCGATGCAGATGATGATGTGGCCGCCCTCGTGATAGGCGGACAGCCGGATGGTGCCCTGCTCGCCCTTGCCGCTCGCGGTGCGCTCGGCCGGGGTCTCCAGGCCATGATCGGCGGAGTTGCGCACCATGTGGGTGAGCGGGTCCTTGATCAGGTCGAGCACCTGGCGGTCGAGCTCGGTGTCGGCGCCGTGCATCTCCAGATCGATCTGCTTGCCGAGTTCGCTCGAGAGGTCGCGGACGATGCGCGGCAGTTTCTGCCAGGCGTTGCCGATCGGCTGCATGCGCGTCTTCATGACGCCCTCCTGCAGCTCGGCGGTGACGTTGGAGAGCCGCTGCAACGGCACCTTGAACTCGGTGTCCTCGTTGCGGCGGGAGATCTCGAGCAGCTGGTTGCGGGTCAGGACCAGCTCGGAGACCATGGTCATCAAATGCTCCAGCGTATCCACGTTGACGCGGATCGACTGGTTGGCGATGCGGTCGCCCTCGCCGGCAACCTCGTCCGCCATCGACTTCTTCGGTGCGGCCTTGTCCTTGCCGGGCTTGGCGGCTTCCTTGGCCGTTGGCTTGGCGGTTGCCTTGGCTGGTTCCTTGGCGGCAGCGGGGGCCGGCGCCGGCTCGGGGGCAACGTCAACCTTGGCAACGGGCGCGGGCGCTTCGATCGCGGTCTCGCGGAAGGCGCGCTCGAGCTCGTCCAGCGACACTTCGCCCGGACGCAGCGGGCGCTCCAGGGTCTGGTCGATCAGCGCGCCCTGGCTCATGTCCTTTGCGGGCGCGGCCTCGGCAGCCGGGGCGTCCGGCACCAGCGGCGGCGCGTCGGCGACAGGAGCCGCCGCTCCGGCCGCCATGGCGGCCATGCCCTGCTCGACCATCGCTTCCAGCTTGTCGATGAGGTCGCGGTCGGTGCCCTCCGGCTCGGCTTCGGTGGCTTCGAGACCGGCCAGAATTTCCTTGATGCGGTCGATCGAGGACAGGATCACCGTCACCGCCTGCCCCGTCACCGGCATGCCGTCACGGAATTTGCTCATCAAGGTCTCGCCGGCATGCGCCAGCGCTTCCAGACGCGGCAACCCGAGGAAGCCGCAAGTGCCCTTGATGGTGTGGACCAGGCGGAAGATGTTATCCAGGATCTTGGCGTTGTTCGGCTCCTGCTCGAACTTCACCAGCTGATTGTCGACGGTGTCCAGGCTCTCGCTGGTCTCCGTCAAAAACTCCCGCAACAGATCATCCATGAAAACAGGCCTTCATACAGGGAGGGCACGCACAATTGTGATGTGCCATTTCAGAATGGGGCCAGCTTCACCGCAAAGCGTTTAATATTGGTTGAGTATGTGGAAAAGAACGGAACCAACAAAGAGATAAGGCGCTCCGGACAAGCCGAAGCGCCTCGTAAAGATTCGATTAACTGCCTGAGAATCGACCGCGCGTTTACGAAGCGGTAACGATGATGGCTTCGCCTTCAGGCCTGAGCGTCACGGTGAGTCCGCAAGCCTGCGCCAGCAGCCGCGTATAATAGGGCTGGATCGCGTGCGCATCCGCTGCGGGACCACGCTCGCCGCTCAGGAGCTCGGCAATATTTTGCGGCAGGCGCGCATTGTGGCCTGTCGCAGTGATTCGGAAGCTCATGGTCTCGCCCTCGCCGATCGGATCGATCGTCAGCATGCCACCGCGCGGGATCGTGTGCTGGGCGACGACCAGCATATTGAGCAACAGCTTGACGCGGTTCTTAGGCAGCAGCAGCCGCGGCAAATTCCACGTGATCCTGCATTTGCCATCCTCGATGTGGCCGCGCGCCATGGTCTGGGCATCACCGACGTCGATCTGCGCACCGGAGGAGCCGGCCGCGCCGAAGGCGAGACGGCAGAACTGGAGGCGGGCGGAAGCGGTCTTGGCGCTCTTGCGAATCAGGTCGAGCGCGAACTCGCGGTCCTCGGGCTTGGGATCGTCGTCGAGCACTTCGAGCCCGTTGACGATGGCGCCGACAGGGCTGATGAGATCATGGCAAACCCGCGAGCACAGGAGCGCCGCGAGTTCGAGCATGTCGGGAGCGGTGGCGGTACCGGGTGACGAAGCGTCAGACATAAAGGGTTCCTGGAATTGCAAGGCGCGGACGCGGCGAATCACGCATGCTTGACGAATGGCGGCGGTTCTAACATTCGCAAGCCGGTCGCAGCTAGCTTGCGATAGGTTCGAAGCGGCCATAAGCCCAAGGCGAGCTAACGGCGAATCAACCGAGAGAGGCGAGACTTGCCGATGAATGAGGCATGCAGGTGAGGATCATCGACGGCACAGCCGCATCCACTTTGATGGAGCCGCTCACGGCGCTGGTGGTGAAGGCGGGCGAAGTCATCCTCGCGGTCAACCGCGCGGCGATGCGGGTCGACGGCAAGCAGGACGGCTCGCCGGTCACCGAGGCCGATCTTGCCGCCGACCGCATCATCGCGGAGGGCCTGGTGCAGCTTGCGGGCGACGTGCCTTCGCTCTCCGAGGAGCGGACCGAGCTCGCCTGCCCGCCGTTTCGCGACAGCTTCTTCCTGATCGATCCCCTCGACGGCACCAAGGAGTTTGTCGCCGGCCGCGACGAGTTCACCGTCAACCTCGCGATCGTGACCTGCGGCGTGCCGCTGCTCGGCATTGTCAGCGCACCCGCGCTCGGGCTGCTGTGGCGCGGCATCGTTGGCCAGGGCGCCGAGTGCGTGACATTTGACGGCGCTACCATGGGGGCTGCCAAACCGATCCATACCCGCAAGCTGCCGAAACCGGGCGAGCCCTGGATCGCGGCGGTGAGCCGCTCGCATGGCGATCCGAAGAGCGAGGCGTTCATCGAGAGCCGGCCCAATGCCGTGCGCAGAATGGTCGGCTCGGCCGTGAAATTCGGCCGGATCGCGGAGGGCAGCGCCGACATCTATCCCCGGTTCGGGCCAACGTGTGAATGGGACGTCGGCGCCGGCTGCGCCGTCGTGACCGCCGCCGGCGGCAGGGTGACCGACGGCCAGGGTGGCGAGCTCCGGTTCGGCGAACGGCGCGACACCGGCTTCATCATCCCGGAGTTCATCGCCTGGGGCGACCCGCAGGCGGTAGGGACTCACTGACTGAGCTTTTCCTGGAGCGCCGGCCAGCGCTTGCCCACCTCATAGAGGAAACGCTCCGGATCGGCAGCGAAGGCGTCACGATTGGCTTCCCGGCTGAACAGATAAAGCCGCTGCGCCGAGATCACGAAGAAGCGCGGATTGCCGGCGATGGTCACGCCGCGGGCGATGTCAGCCGGATCATAGCCGCCGAACTGCGGCCCGTAGATCTCGGGATGAGCCAGGAAAGACGCCCGGTTGCCCTCGTTCCGGAAGCGCCAGACCGCGCCCCAGAGATTCGTTTCGAACTCGGCGGTGCCCGGCTCGGCGCCGCCGTCGACGAAATAGGCCACGGGGTCGAAGCCCTCGATGGCCACGCCGCTGAAACGGTTGACGACAATCCGCTCGGTGGTGGCCGCCTGTGCCGACACCCCGGAGAACGCGATCCAAATGCCCGCCAGCAGGCAGACCAGACGGCCGATCAAGGCAATTCCGGGGCGCAAAGGGCTATCTTCCTGCCGTTGTGCCGTCATAGTTGCTGCGGATAACATCCGAGTCGAGGGGACATTCGGCGCAACCTAGAGCCGTGCCTGTTGGCGTCAGGTTAAGGAAGCGACCGGATTCGATACCAGGGGTTCTTTTATGACTTTCGCATCACGTCTCGCTGCGGTCGCGCTTGCCGCGCTGGTCGGCTGGATCGTGCCGGCCTCCGCCCAGCAGGCGCCGCCGCCCAATCTGCCGCCGCCGCAGCGGACCCCGACGCCCAGCACCTATGGGCCGGACGAGCTCGTGAACGCCGGCCACCGCTTCTTCGGCAACGTCTCGCGCGGGCTCGCCTCGATCATCGAGAAGGCAGTCAGCCAATGGGGTCTGCCGAACGGCTATATCCTGGGTGAGGAAGGGTCCGGCGCCTTCGTTGCCGGCCTGCGCTATGGCGAAGGCACGCTCTACACCAAGAACGCCGGGGACCTGCGCGTCTTCTGGCAGGGTCCCTCGCTGGGGTTCGACTGGGGCGGCGACGGCGCGCGCACCATGACGCTGGTCTATAACCTGCCCGCCACCAACGCGATCTACCAGCGCTTCGCGGGCCTCGACGGCTCGGCCTACATCATCGGCGGCTTCGGCATGACGGCGCTCACCGCCAACAACATCGTGCTGGTGCCGATCCGCTCGGGGCTCGGCCTGCGGCTGGGAGCCAATATCGGCTACCTGAAATATACCCCGCGCGCGACCTGGAACCCGTTCTAAGGCTCCCTCCTCCGGTCCAGTTCCGGATTCACGTTAACAACAGGGCGGGGCTGGCTTTTTGCCGGCCCGCCATGCATTGTCATTGGTAAATTTTTCGTTGTTTTTGGGAGTTCTGGCCGATGGTCGAACCGATCATGTACCTGGCGATCGGTTTCCTGCTCTCGATGCTGTGCGGGCTCGCGATCGTGCCGCTGGTGCATAACCGCGCGGTACGCCTGACCACGCGACGGCTCGAGGCCGCCACCCCTCTGTCGATGGCGGAGATCCAGGCCGACAAGGACCAGCTCCGCGCCGGATTCGCCATGTCGGCGCGACGGCTCGAGATGAGCGTCGACCAGCTCAAGAACAAGACCACGAGCCAGCTCGCCGAGCTCGGCAAGAAGAGCGACGCCATCAACCGCATGAAGATCGAGCTCGGCGAGAAGAACGCCACGATCTTCGCACTCGAGGCGCGCGAGAAGGCGGTGAAGGAGCAGCTCCGCGCCACCGAAGAGGAGTTCAACGCCAAGACCGAAGGCCTGCGTTCCGCCGAGCACGCGCTCGCCAACAAGCAGGGCGAGCTCGCCAAGATCAATTCCGAGCTGTCCGACCGTTCGATGATGGCGGAGAGCCGCCAGGTCGAGCTCGTCGCGATGCGCGCGCAGATCGAGGAATTGAAGTATCGCGTCGGCGATGCCGAGAAGGAGTTTGCCGCCACGCAAGCGAGATTGACGCAGGAGCGCTCGGAATCGGAGACCGTCTCGCGCGAGCTTTTGGATGCGCGCGGCCGTGTCGAGAATTTGAGCCAGCGCGTCACCGAGCTCGATCGCCAGCTCATCGTCCAGGTCAAGGAGGCCGAGATGCTGTCTGGCCGCGTCGCCGACCTCGAAGGGCGCCTCGCCACGCAGGGCAAGCTGCTCGCCGAGCGCGACTACGAGAACAACCAGCTCCGCCAGGCCAGTGAGAGCAATGAACGCATCATCAAGGAATTGCGCGTCGAGATCGCCGCGCTGAGCGGCGGCAAGTCGTCGGCCGCAGTCGAAGCGCTCCGCGCGGAAAAGACCGCGCTGGAGGAGCAGCTCAAGACCGCACGCGACGAGCGCGCCAAACTCCAGCGCGACATCAATGCGATCCAGCAGCAGGCGGAGAGCTCCTGGGCGACCGAGCGCATGGAAAACGCGCTGCTGCGCGAACGCATCAACGACATCGCCGCCGAAGTGGCAAAACTCGCGATGCAACTCGAAGGCCCGAACTCGCCGATCGAGGCGCTGCTTGCGGCCGAGGCGGGCCAGCCTCCGAAGCCGGCGCCGCGCCCGGCCAATGGCGCCACGACAAATGGCGCGGTCACGGCGAGCCTGCCCGAAGGCGGCGGAACGCTGGCTGAGCGCATCCGCGCCCTCCAGGCCCATGCCTCCCGCGCCCGCCAGCAGGGCGTGTGAGCGGGCGAAAGCGCGGTTTCCTTTGCGAATTGCGTGGTCTACGGAAGGTTTTCAGGCCTCAGAGCGCCTGGAAACTTGACACCTTCGGCCCGCACTTCTAAATCGCGGGCTCCGATATGCCGGCCGGCCGAAAAAGTCCGGCCGCTTGCATGATGGTCCCGGGCGCATAGCTCAGCGGGAGAGCGTTCCCTTCACACGGGAGAGGTCCAAGGTTCGATCCCTTGTGCGCCCACCATTAAGCCCCTTGAATCAGCCATTTAGCGATGCAGTTCTCCAAGGTTGTGCCCCAAAAAAGCTGGGGCACAACAAGGGCACGTTGATTCTTGCTTAAGCAAAGTCGCTCGCGTTACGGCCGAGTCTACTTCCCAGCGAAAAATTTATGCTTTCCACCCCTTGGCCAATGGCATGGGGCAAAGCAAACCCCGCCGGGGTGGACGAAGGGGGTCTGAAGCGAGCAATGATGGTGCGAGGTCTACGGAGCGGCTCGGCTGCCGTGCGACCGTTTGATGTTCTCCTCCACCAAGCTTGGGGTATTTGCCGGCCCATTTGCCACGCCAGATCGCGCCGCACCTTGCCAAGATCACGCCGGTCGTACATCCAGCGCAGCTCGAGCAGGGAATCGTCGTCGACTTTCCGCGGCACATAATCGAGCGCATTCCTGAGGAAATGCACATAGCAGCGTTGCCACAACACGCCGGCGAGGAGTTCGGGAATCGCCTTCTTCAGCCCGGCTTGATCATCGGAGACGACGAACTCGAGGACGTGCAGGCCGCGCGTTTTCTACGCTTCCAAAAACTCTTTTCAGCTCGATCGGCTCTCCCGGTTGGCGAGCTCGACAGCAAGCATCTGGCGCCGGCCTTCCCAGTCGACACCAATCGCGATCAGCACCGCTTGACTGGCAATGATCCCGTCCTCGCGCACCCGCTCGTAGCGCGCGTCCAGGATCAGATAGGGAGGGTTCCCTCAGCTTGCGTTCGCAGAACGCTTTCAGCGAGGCATCGAGGCGCTTGTTGATGGCGCTGATCGCCGAGGCCGAGAAGGGCCCACCAGTTCCTCGGTGACCTGTTTCACCTGCCGCGTCGACACGCCCTGCACGTACATCTCGGCCAACGGCCATGAGAGTCGGATCGTAATTTCTCTTGCCGGTCCGATGGCGTCGTCCTCAGCGTCATCCATGGCGTAAGGCGGTGGACGATCGTCCACATGATCTGCTTCGGACGGCTTTTCTTCATCGGGCTTATCGTCTGGTGCGTCAGTTGTTTCCTGCTTCAGGGCGTTCGCGACCTCGTCGCCCTCCGCAGCAATTTCTTCGGCTGTTTTCTTTACCGGTTTGGCTTCTGCGCGTCCGGCGTACTTCACCTGCGATTTAAACGACTTGCTGGGCTTTGGCGCGGGAACGATTTGATCACTGTGGGACTGGGCGAGGGCATCCTTAAGGCGAAAGTTGACGATCCTGCCGAAGCCCTTTCGAAGCTGTTTGCCATCGGCGGTACCCGGGTTCAGCAACGCGACAAAGATGACTTCGTGAACTTGAACGATGATGTCTTCGCCACCGTTCGGCTTCTTTATATCGACCCGCTTGCGAAGCATTCCGATGATCGCACCGGAAACGTGTTTCGGTAAGTCCTCACGAAGTCTCAGCTCTGTCTCACCCAAATCTTGGAAGGCCGCCGCGATCGTCTCAAGGCGAAGCTTTCGCAAGCGTCCACCGGTAATCGCCTGACGCCAACCTTCTAGATCGGTTGAGAGCCGTGGATCGCCCGCAGAAATGGCCATGTAACTCTCGCCCGTTGTGACTACACTTCAGGCCGTAAATTCAACACCGATACGGCTGCCTGAACGCCAGATCGGGCGGCAATTTCTGTAGACGCGATCCTTCTCAATCATGAGTTTGAACCGGTCTTTCATACTATGCCCAGCTGATGCGGGCAGCTCGATTGATGCTCCGTGATCGGTGATGTCGAAGACGCGGCAACAGGTCCTCAATCCGTCGCCGAAGATGTAGGCGACCTCATTTGTCTCGATGTGCTCTTGTCTGCGACGTTCCTGCACTGTTTCTCTCTGCCTTTAGTCCTTCTCAGGCGGTGAGCGATCACTCTGCCGAGCAGCAGGACTTCGGCTGCGCACCCAAAAGAAAAACCCACCAGCCACGTAGGACTGACGGGTTCTCGTTTGCCCATGCGTATCCGCGGTACTCGTCACCCATCCGCGATGGCACATCGTGCAGCCATAACGGTTGACGTTGGATTACCGCTCACGACGTTAGCGGCTTCGTTCGACGTCGTCGCGCCCTAGACAACGGTGGTAAGACCGATGGCGACGGCAGACAAGTTGAAAGTATGCACTTTCCGCCCCTCAAAAACCTCACCGAGCGGCGACGCAGGCCGCCGCGTTCTTGCCCGCGAAATATCCAGAGCTCGCCCGAATTGGGTAGCGAGTTGTTAATTGGAATTCGGCAGCCTTCCGGTCAGCGCTGCCGATTAACCCCCAGCCCAAGGTAGCGCAAGTGATGGCCGGCGGGAGTGATCCCGCCGGCCATTGTTCATGTGAAGGCGAGACCAAACCGCCAGCGGGCCTCGGCCGGATGCACGATCTGGCGCTGCCCTGACCAGAGAGCGGCCAAGGGGTTGCGCGCTGCTTCCGTGGCGAGGTAGTTAGCACCTGCACTGTCGAAGCCCACGTTCGCGCCACTCACCGCCGGACTTCCCCATGAAACCGAATAACGAACGCCCCTATGCAACGCCTGAAGCTGCGGCGCGAAAGCTCGTCGAACTCGCGAAGAGCGTCGAGCCGATCAACGGTCGCATTCACATCGAAAAGATCAATTATCCCTTCGTGTCTAAAGAGGGCTGTAAGGGCAGCGGTCCCGAATTCGGCGCCGGCATCAAATACGCGATCGAGAAGGGTTGGCTCGACCTCCACGAGAGCGGCACCTATGTGAAGCTGCTGTTGTTGCGCGAGGAACTGCCAACAAGCTAAGGCCTACCTCCGCAAATTCGCGAAGTCGGATTTTGTTCCGGCGTCGAGGTTGAGCCGGTGTTGATGCATGGCGCCTGCGGGCGACATGGGGGATTGCGTACAGAAATGCAACAGGCCGCCAGCTGAGGCGTCCTTACGTAGGCGGCGCACTAGCGTTCAGAAGCTGAGCGACGGCGGCCACGATCTGCGCAGGCGCAAATGGCTTGTTTAATAGGATGCTGTTCGGCACGCCGTTGGCGGACCATTGATCGGCCGCGGCGCCGGTCATGTAAATGACCGGGATGTCGGGATTTAGCTCTCTGGCGCGGTGCCCAACTTCCCATCCGTTGAGCATGCCGAGCAGATTTATGTCCGTGATGAGGGCTCGATACTTGTTTGTGTCGCCCTTCAGACGGGTTACCGCCTCTTCTCCCGTGGTCGTGGCCTCGACTTCAAAGCCACCTTCGGACAATGCCTCTGCCACCAAGTCTCGGACTAGTTGATCGTCCTCCACGATCAAGATCACCACCACTGCGCCTTGCACTGCTCGTCTCCCCATACCCCCGCGTTGTTGGGATAGGAATGTTCCGCAGGCGGACTTTGTTGTGGACACAGGAACCAAGCTAGGCCCGCACGGCGATATTCCAGGGGGGACCGCCGCGCACGCCACAGGGCGTTCGGGAGCGGCATGACGCCGGTAGGTACTATCTATGAGCGGGAGCTATCGGCCCTTTACACGGCCGCATGAACGAAAGGCCATTCAACACAGGCTTCTCGGCGCCAGGACCCGCATAAGGCCGGTCAGTCAATCGCTGCCGGCTCGCCGCGGCGGATGATGGCGACCGCTAATAAACGGGTGCAGCGCGGCGTTTACCGCTCTACGATGGTGCGACATATCGGCGGCCCCAGCCAGACGATGACGGCCCGAAAATCGATCTACACTCCGCTGCATCAACGATTGTTGACCGAGGCCGCGCATAGCGTTCGGCTCACGTTCGTCGAGATCGAAGAGATTTTGGGACGTAAGCTCCCGGCATCGGCTCACAAGTTCACAGCGTGGTGGAGCAACGAAAGCTCCATGAAGGCCGGGCACACTCAAGCGAGGGCTTGGATGGTCGCGGGCTTTCGTGCGCATGCTTCGATCAAAGACCGCGTCGTCGAATTCCGCAGGGTTTGATCGAGCTGTACGGTCTAGCGCTTGTCGAAGGTCTTAGCACGCTGGAACAGCACGGTTTGAAGTCCGGTGATGATCAACTTGTTCAACGTCTCACAATCGTTCGGCCACAGGCGGGGAAGCTGGCGCGAACTCTTCCGCTGCTCAATGGCGGCGGAGACAGCGGCGCGCAATTCGTCATCAGTCGGGCTGGTCATCGGTCGACCCCAATGCGATCGCCTACCGCTTGGCGCCCTTAGAAGCGGATGCAATTCAACCTTCGATGTACCGGTTGAGGAGTTGCTTCAGCGCGGGCGAACCGACGATGCGATTAGATCGGCTTCCTACCCTATATATCCGCGGCGGACGTGATCTTGCGGCCTTAGCATTACAGTTGCCGTTTTGCTTTGAGATGCGCGCGCTGAGCGGCAGCCTGGTGAGCTCTGCGCCAGAATGACCATGCGATGACATGCGCGGGTTGGATCCGCTTTCGAGCAAGCCTGATGGCAATGCGGCGGATTTCCTGGATTGACCAACGGATCAGCGGCGGCGTGGGTGTGCTTTGGCTTTTGCCGGGGGGCGGCGTTTGGTTTTTTTGGGCGGTGGCGGATTGGCGCGATGGCGGATCGCCGCCATCATGGCGAAGGCGAGCATCACCAGGGACACGTGGCGATGCCAGCCATGCCAGGACCTGCTCTCGTTGTGATCGAGCCCGAACTCGTTTTTCGCGGTTTCAAAGCTGTCCTCGATCGCCCATCGATGGCCTTCGACCGCGACCAGCGTTTCAATTGATGTTCCCGCTGGGCACCAGGTGGTGAAGAAGGCGAGATCGCCATCGGCGATATGGCGACGGATCAGCAGACCGCGCGTCCATAAACCATCATTTGCGCTGTTGAACTGCTCGACCTCGAGATCGGCCAGTTCGAGATAACACCAGTCATGCAGCCTCGGTCCTTTGGTTCCGGCTCCCGCCGACAAGCGCTTCCAGTCGGACGGGCGCCGCGTCCGGGCGATGTCTTCGGCCTTGCCGGCGACCGGCTGTCGCTTGCCCCAGGATCGGAAGACATGAGAGCTGCTGACCCCGAGCACATAGCCTTTGCCTGCCCGCCGTAGCTGCTGTTCGATATCGCCAACACCGTAGACCGTGTCACCGGCAACCCACTTGAATGGTACAGACGCGGCTATCGCACGTGCGATCATTCTCGTCGCAAGCTTTGGTTTGGTCGCAAAGCCGACATCGGCAGGCACGTATGCGGCTTCCAGACGATCTGGATCGTCAGTCCATTCCTTCGGAAGATACAACGCGCGATCGATGAACGCATGACCATGACGCGAAACGTAGGTAGCGAAGACGCCGATCTGGCAGTTCGTGATCTTCCCTGCCGAACCAGTGTATTGCCGCGCCACTCCGCACGAGGCCTTACCCTGCTTGAGAAAGCCGGTCTCGTCGATCACCAGCACCGCATCGTCATCCGCCAAGTGCTCGATGACATAGTCGCGGACGATGTCGCGCAGGGCATCAGCGTCCCAATCCCCGCGACCCAGGATCGCCTGCTGCCGCCATGGGCCGGGATCGCCAGCCGCCTCCGCGCGCATCCAACCGGTCTTGCGCTGCTCATCTCCGAGCAGACCTTCCAGGAACAGGCCTGCATTCGTCGCCACACGCTCTTGCGTGAACAACGGACGTATCCGCTGCTTGACCTCTCGAAGCGACGCCGCCCACAACGCAAGCGTCTCCTCAACCGACGCGGCCCGCGTCCACGACATTCGAATCATGGTTGCCCATGGATTCAGAAGCCCGCAAACAAAGCAACTGTAATGTTAGTGTCTGTCCGGGAACATCTTGAATCATCGGAATCATTTGTGATTCAAGGGTGGCGGTCCGATTCGAAGGGGCGCCCATGTGGACGAAGGAGAACCGCGGTCGTTACGACCGAAGCCGGCTACGCTATCCAAGCGATTTGACTGATGAGGAATGGGCGTTGGTGGAGCCGCTGATTGCGCCAGCCAAGCGAGGCGGCAACAAGCGCACGGTCGATGTGCGCGAGGTGATCAATGGCCTGATGTATGTGCTGAGCACCGGTTGCCAATGGCGAGCGATCCCGAAGGACCTGCCGCCACGCAGCACGGTGCACGACTATTTTGACTTGTGGGCTTGGAACGGCACGCTCGATCGCATCCATCACGCGCTCTATGTACAATGTCGAGAATTGGCTAACCGAGAACCCAGCCCGAGCGCCGCCATCATCGACAGTCAAAGCGTCAAGAGCGCGGAAAAAGGGGGGCGTGGATCGACCCGCATGGCTACGATGCGGGCAAGAAGATCAAGGGCAAGAAGCGCCACATCCTAGTCGATACTCAAGGCTTGCTGCTCCACGCCCTCGTGCATTCGGCGGACATCCAGGATCGTGACGGTGGGGTGCTGGTGATGGCCACGCTGTTTGGCCTGCATCCATTCCTGCTGAAGCTCTATGCTGACGACGGCTATCAGGGGCCGATCTTTCAGTCCGCCGTTCGCAAAATCCTCCGGCAAATCGACGTCGAGATCGTCAAGCGCTCCGATACAGCAAAGAGTTTTGCGATCTTGCCCAAGCGATGGATCGTCGAACGCACCATCGCCTGGCTCAACCGCTGCCGCCATTTGGCCAAGGATTGGGAGTGCCTCAACCGAAAGGCATTGGCGTTCTTGCGCCTCGCCTCAATCCGCCTCATGCTGCGAAAGCTCTGCCAAAAAACAGCATGATCCCGGACAGACTCTTAGAGATCGATCGCAGTCGCTCGATCACTCTGGTAACTGAGCAAAGAACTTCCCGCTCATCCTACTCGCTCGCCCCCGCTGTTTTTGAAAGCGCTGCAAGCGAGCGTAAACCGCTTGGCGGGTGCGGCGTAGCCGTTCGCCGGCCTCCTCAGCTGTGGCACCTGCGCCAAAGAGCGAGAGCAATTCCGCCTCTTCGTCCGGCAACCACGGACGCGTCGAGGTACGACTATTCGCCATTCGTCGGGCCTCCAAGTCCTCAAAGGCGCGGCGGCGATGCCCGCCGCGGCGGGTCTGGAATGCGAGCTGGCCGCTCCACTCGTGGCGAGGCCGACAAACGGCTGGGCTCAGGCTCGCGATTACCGCGCGTCATCCATGCTGCTAGACGAGCGTAGCTTCGCCTGAGAGCCGGCACGAACCAAGCCGATGCATCCTCGTTCTCCATGCCGCGAAAGAATGCCTCTAAACCATTTAGAAAAGGTTGCCGCCGTTTCCCGGCCGTAACCCATCGTCAATAGTGCGATGCGAGACTATGAAGATCATGGGAACAAGACGCTAGCTTGAGACAACGTTGCAGGACCTTCGCCGGCAAGAAAAGCGCAGGTCGCTTTAATCAGTATCACCGGGAATTTCTCGATCGTCTTCGCGACCGCGATTGGGTGTCTTCCCCAAAGCTTCACGACAGCCCCGGAACAGCGCTCGCTCTTTTACGAAACGGGTGGCAGGAGCGACGCTCAACGGGCGAAGGTGTCGAATATCGTATGACAGAAGCCGGTCTGTTGGAGCTTAGCCGGCCGCGATAACTCAAGCGCCGAGAGGAGGCAACGCAGTGTCAACAGCCATGGAAATGATCGTCACCGGCTACGTGAAGGTGCGGGACCGACGTGCATTGGCAGATTTGCTAGCGCATCGCCGCAAGGTGCTCGCCCAACTGCAAGCCGTGTCGGGCATCAATCCTCAGAACGCGCTCAAAGCGATCCAAGAGGAACTTGCGCTTATTGAAGCCGGTCTCGAACAAGTCAAGCCGCCGCCCGGCTCGCTGCCCGAAAACGAGTGGAGCTAGCAAGAAAGCCCGCCGCCGCGGTACCTCGCTCGCTTGACTGCGAGTAGTAACCGGGCGGAAACCAATCCGAACTACGCTAGTCACGTGAATCTAAAGTTCGCCACATAAGGTTTGCTGGGCTTTGTGGCAGAAGCGTTTGACGGAAGCTAGAATCTGGTCAGCAGACTTGGTCCATTTGAAGGGCTTGGGATTTTTGTTGTGCAGGTCGATGAAGGTACGGATGTCGGCCTCGAGCTGCCTGACGGAAGTGTGAACACCTCGCTGGATCTGCTTTCGGGTGAGCTCAGCGAACCAGCGTTCGACCTGATTGATCCATGACGCGGAAGTCGGCGTGAAGTGGACGTGATAATGCGGCCGACGGGCGAGCCACGCTTTGATCCTGGGTGTCTTGTGGGTGGCGTAGTTGTCCATGACGATATGGACATCGAGGCCTTCAGGAACTTGAGCATCGATCTCTTTTAAAAACTTCAAGAACTCGACTGCCCGGTGGCGCTTGTAGCATTTGCCGATAACGAACCCCGAGGCGACATCGAGCGCGGCAAATAGCGTGGTCGTACCATGCCGCACATAGCTGTGCGTACGACGCTCCGGTATGCCGGGCATCATCGGCAAGACCGGCTGCTCGCGATCGAGTGCCTGGATCTGGCTTTTCTCATCGATGCTGAGGACAAGGGCTCGGTTCGGCGGGGACAGGTAAAGGCCGACGATGTCGCGTACCTTGTCGACGAACAGCGGATCGCTCGATAGCTTGAATGTCTGGCTACGGTACGGCTGCAAGCCGAACGCCGCCCACATTCGGCGGATCGTGGTGTGGGAAAAGCCGGTTTCCGCAGCCATCGAGCGGATCGACCAGTGCGTCGCATCGGCCGGCGTCGTACGCAACGTCCGCTCAATCACGGCAGCAACCTGATCGTCGTTGATGGTTCGAGGGCGGCTAGGACGGGCCTCATCGAGCACGCCATCACAGCGATCCTTCAGAAACCGGCGACGCCACTTGCCAACGGTGTGTTCGTGGAGGCCGAGTTCGGCAGCCACAGACTTGCTTGGCAATCCATCCGCGCATCGCAGGATCGCGCGGCATCGCTCAGATAGCGACCGCGCTACACGGTGACGACGGACTTGCCTCTCCAAGTACGCCCGCTCCTGCGCACTCAGCACCAACGGCTCGATTGGTCGACCTCTCACACCTGGATTCGCCACAAGCGCTCTCCCCCTAAGGTTTCGAGCGCTATTTTATAATGCACCGAACTTGAGTTCCAGATGACTAGTTGTAGCGCTCATTAACAGACGGGGCGCGATACGCATGGGCAGGAGAAGCCCGCTCCCGGAAGGTGAGCTGGTTCCTTTTTCGATTGAGCAAGAATGCGCGATCTGGCACTGAGCCGAAGAAGGCACTTCTCAGAGGTTTGAGAATCGGCGATAGCGCCTGTCGCGGAGATCTCGCAGGAAATCGCAAAGGCTGGCTCGCGCGAAGCACGACGGAAGTCGGCAGTGACGGCTCCGGAATAGGGGACGTGGAAAAGGTTTGCGACCTGATCGTGAACTGACAGAAACCGCTGAGTCTGACGGGACGATTTAAGCCGCTTTATGATCCGCTCGCGTCGCCGGGTCGGCGGGTGAGAATTCTCAGCGCGGTGGTTGAGAGCTTTGTGGTGGCGATGGTCGGTCGGTGTGAAAGCCCATCTTCGCCCTTGCAGCGCCGTACGAACGGGGTTTGTACGTGATCATGACGCGCGGCGGCGTGCCGCCGAATTTCAAGGGCTTCTTGACAAGCCGCTGCGCAGCGCGCGTGTCTCTTCGGCGCTGGATTAAGACCTCGAGAACGAGGCCATTCTGGTCGACAGCGCGCCAGAGCCAATGTTGTTCGGCCGCGTCGAGATAGCGATTTCGTTCAGATGCCATTTGTCGCCGCGCGCGGAGCGCGCTGGCGGATCCAAAAGGAGAACGCCTTGCCGAATTTGGTTCCCCACTGGCGCACGGTTTAATAGGTCACGACAATGCCGCGCGCCGCCAGCATTTCCTCGACCATGCGCAAGCTTAAGGAAACGGGAAATACATCCAAACGGCATAGCAGATCACTTCCGGTGGGAAACCATGACGGCGAGAAGAACCCCGGGCGGTTGGCATGCCGCTCGTCTGCCCGCTCGGCCGCTCCAATTCGTTAACTTGACCGTGCCTTCCGCACCCTCAACCCTCGGCTGCTCCGTCCTGTCAACGCCATGCAGCTGAAACACTACACTCTTCACGTATCCAAACCGATGCGAACAATTGTTTTCGCGGGCGTCTTCTTTCTTTGAGGTCAGCGACGCCTCCTCATCTTGCCCCCGGAGTAGCGGAAAGGGCCGTCCACCCCAGCACGAGAGCCCGGTGCGGCTGGCCCGCACGCGTTTGGCCCTTTACACCGCATTCTGGTGCTCCAGGCCGGGAAGCCCAATCATTGTGGGGCGCTAAGCACGGCGCCGCAGACACTTACCGAAGCGATCGGCGACGGGATCTCGAACACAAATGCGCAAAACTGCTTCATTCACGATCTGAAGCATAGCCGGGTCCTAGGCTATTCGGACCCGGCCATCGCAAGCTCGGCGACAAAGCGCAGCAATGCTGTTTTTCAAGCGAAAGGAAGTCGGGGTCTCGACGCTCCCGATCGAATTTCAGTCGGACCCCGTTGTCGATCTGTTCGAGGAGCCCGCGCCGGCTTCGAGTTCATCGAGGATTTCCTCTCGGTGATAACGGTCTGCTTGATGGTGTCACCACAGCGACGCTCTGGCGCGAGACACTCAGGTAACTACATCCTGAGGCGCGCGAACTGCATCGACGCGTGCTCCGCCTCGGGAAGGGAGTAGCATGGGACGATGCTCAACAACGACTTACAGAACGCAGGCGTGAGCTTGCCGCGGTGGATCACGACGTTCTCGTGCCCCGTGGCGGCTCGAGCGCTCTGCCATTGCCGATTGTAGCCGCGCTGTTCATTGGACTTCACGTGGCAAGCGGCGAAGTCGGCGCCGCCCAGCGTGGCCAACTGCCAGGCATGTACCGGCAGCTTGGTATGGATGTGCACCCACATCGGATTTGGCATCCTACCACTGCGCAGCGCCTTGGGCTGCAGCTTGATCTCGAACAGCGTCGCTGGCTCGCTCTTCAAGGCGCGGGGTGGATACACAGACGCAAGTTCTTCGGCCGCCCGCAACTGTTCAAGGTACTTCTGCGACGGAAACGCATAGGTCTTCATGCAATCGATCGTGATCGCCGCCTTTCGCGCGTTCAATGAGTTTTCCTGTCCACGAACCTCGGACAACATCGCCTTAAGCCGGACTACTTTTTTGTGCACTTCGGTCATTTGCGCAGGCGTGAGGAGGCCATGGCGGAGGGGCTCCTCCAGCGCGGCTACACAGGCCTCAATCTCGACGGCCTGCGTCTGCAGGCGCTTAAGGACGAGATCCACGACGTGGTCGGCGTCCTCGGGCTTCATCTGGCGCGCTTGCGAGACGGCGCTTTGCTGAGCCGGCAGATCGAACTGCAGCAGCTCGTCCAATCGCTTGAGTAATCCCGTCAGTGCGTTCCTGGAGGGCGGAGCCTGCCACATCGCCAGGTGCTCGGTCGCCGATGATGACGCCCTCGCGCGTGCCTCCTCTGCACTCGCGAGTTTCTTCGTACCCAGATCCGAGAGTACGATAACCGTGGCAGCGTCGGGCCTGGCGAGCTGCGGCTCGCGCAGCCCGGGAGTTGAACTCCCCTCGCCTGCGGCCGGTGCGCGCTTGCCTTTCCCCTTCCTGCGCGCCGCGTGGCTCTCAGCCGCTAAGTCGGTCTTTTCCGATATCGCAGTCTGGGCAGGCGGCTCCACTTGCCTCTTTGGCTGCGCTGCCAAAAGTCGCGTGACTTGGTGCGCGGTGACCCATGCACCTTCCACGATCTGGTCCAACTGTTCCAATGGAAGGTCGGCATCAGTTCCGGTATCCCTTAGCCTGGCAACGATGCCTTGCACCCCTGGGGCAAATTCCGAAAGCCGTTCCATGACTCCTTCCAGAACGGTGCAGTGCTCTGCGTCGAGTGCCGCTCCGTTGTTGTGCAGAACGGCTCCGGCCGTCGAGAGGAATGCCGGAAAAACATCCTCGACAAAGGTCCCGAGCAGACGCACCCGCCCGTTCTCACCCATGAGGGCGTCCCTCACGGGTGGTTCAAACGTGCTCGCCTGAGACTCAATCAGAAGCTGCGCGAGCGCAATCCGCGAGTGCAGATACATGCACCCCGCATAAAGTACCGAGCCGGTATTCAGGCGTAGTGCTGCCTCTTCAGGCTTCCGCATCTCGGGCGTCGTGCTTGGCAAGTTGGCGGTGGCCTCGCAGACGGACACCATCCGTTCCGAGCGCAACACCTTCTTTCCCCACCACTCCATGCAAGCCACATGCTCCTTCGCCACACTGGAAGCCACTCGGCTCAGTTGGTCGGGGGTAGCGTTGGATTGGAGCGTCCGCTTGAGCAGGGCTGCCGTACGCTTTCTGCGCTCTTCCAAGGGGACGATAGTCGATGAGGCCAGTGCGTTGCATTGGTGGGCCGCATCGAGCACGGCATAGCGGTATTGACGGGCCTCAGCGTCGGACAGAGTGCTCCGCGCCACGGCCGGGCGCAGGCTCGCGTAGTAGTCCAGAACTGCTGAGCCTGCTTTGACGAACCGATCGGTCAGCTCTTGCGCCTCCTCCGAGTTCTGGGCTTGCATGGCCGCATTACGGCAAGCGTCAAATTCCTCAACCAGGCGGTCCATGCGTCGCTTTGTTGCGTTGATTTCTTCCTCTGACGAGGAAATGGGGACTGCCACACCCGAAGTTGGCGGCTGGCTGGCGACCGGCGCCGTGTCTCCACCCTCCGACACTGAGGGAAAGCCGCGCCGCCGCGCAGTGACTGCACGTGGCGCAGCGGCTGCACGTGGCGCGGCGCCTAGGATTCGATCTGGGCCAACGGAGGGACCGGAAGACCTGTCGCCAAGGGCATCGTCGGCACCGCGCGCCATGCTAGCGGAGGGCGTCCCTCTATCTTGGGGCCCAGAGCGCATCCGCTCCACGACGGAATCGAACGATTGACTGCCTTCCCCAGCGGCTAGACTTGAGTGCGAGCGTGAACTGCTCGATCCGGCTCCAGCATCCCCAATGCGTGATCTGCCAGATCGGCCAATGCCCGTCATATTCCATCTCCAATCAAGTCGAGAATGCGCAGCCTGTCTGGATAGACAGGCTGGCTGACGAGTAGCTGACGAAGGGCGTTTTTCCGGGTTGCACAGGAAACCCGGATCGCCGTGGATCGTGGTCGAGTAGCTCGGCCATTTGGCTTTGCCCTCACAGATCCGGGCAGACGGCTTTGGCGAGTAGGCCGGCGGAATCTCACCGCCGGCCTCTCATGGATCCCAGCGTGAGACTCTCGCCTCACTGGGCTCCCATCAGGCGAACGAGCCGCGTATGCCGATCTTCCAGTGTGCGAACAACCCGGGACGTTCGCGAGATAGTCGTTCGAGAACGCGGCCGGTCTTGGCCTTGCGACCCATAAAGCGTTTGAACTTCCGCATCATCCAAGCCTCGATTGTCTGATTGACGTATCGAAGGTTTGCCCCAGAGGCGCCCGCGTGAATCGAACGTAATACGCAATCCACTCCCGCAGGAGTGGATTGAGCTGCCGAGCGATATCAGCCATTGACACATGGTCCGTCTTCGGAGGTTCAAATCCCGGATTGTCGCCCGCATAAACTTCAGCGCCGAAGCGCTGACCCCAGGCAGAAAACTGCAAACACCGAGGCGTTTTGTGAGTTCTTTGCCCGTCGCGGCCGGAAGCAGTAGCCGAGGAAGTCAAACTTGACGTTCGAAACCGGGCATCTGTCACGCGCGAGGAGCACGATCCGGCGCGAGCGCTTCCTTCAAGTTCACTTCTGAACCGGCCCGTGCAATAGCCAGTCGGTCCCAGCCCGCTCTCATCATTCCGAATCGTCTTGTCCCAGAGCCAATCTTCGAACAGCGCGCTCCAGGTAATACGAGGGATCATCGTCAGACGAATCCGTCTCGCAGCTCTCTTGACTATCGCTATCCTCGACTTTGGAAAGATACTTTGTAGGCCTGTCTACTCGCTGCCACCGGTCGTTCTCGTTCTTCGTCCACACTTCGGGATGCTGTTGAGGATCAAGCACCCAGTTATTGCGACCCACGTGAACAAAACCCATTTCCGCTAGACGGGGTTCCATACCTCCTACGCCAGGACGTGATAAGACCAACGGATGATCGCCGTCCATTCGCAGTTGATGCTCCAGCAGGATATCGCCCGCGTTCTCGACGAGCGGATGAGTAACGCGTAGATCTACCACGGACGTGATATCGTTACGCCCGAACTGTTGGCGAAAATGGTCTCCTTTGATCCGGACCGAGCCTCCGGCTCTTAGAAGCCCTACAGTTTCGTCACCCAACTGATAGCTGAAAAATCGCGCGGGCTTATCCGGATCATCGTAAGTACTGGAATAGCCTCCAGCGACAGTTGCAGCCCGCTCGGCTTTCTCCGAAACAAAATCGGAGTACTCTTGCGGGTTACTGGCGATGTGCATGATGTCACTGGACAAGAATTTCTTCACTTTGCGCATGAAAGATTCTCGGTCGACGATCTTGATAATGGGCGGATTGGAACGCAGGGAGTATGGCGTCGCGCCCGCCGACGACGACCCACCTCGCTCCATGCCGGCAACCGCTTCCGCAAAACGGGGGCTATCTCCCGCCTCTCCCGATTCATCAGCCTGGTTAGCGCTTGTGAACTGGCTGGATGAGCCACCGATTCTGCCATACATCAGATCGCTCCCGCATCGGCAAAATGCACGCGATTGAGCTCGTGCCGCGCAAGCTTTGCCGAGGAGGATATACAACCTAGCTGACCACAACCTGACCAAAGCATCTGTCCGCACTCCGATGCGACTGCCAAGCACTCTGCGGAAGACTCATTGGCCGTCAAGCTCTCTAGGATCGGGGCGCTTCGGCTCAGACGGAACAACTTGCAGACGCGCGGTCATGCACCATGCGAATTCCGAAGCAAGTCGCCCACCGATTCCGAGATGATGCACCGTTCTGATCAGACGTAGAATGTCGATCACAACAACATTTTTTTCCCACGTCCGGATGGAGCAGAACCGACATTGCTGGGCGAGTGACCATCACCTGGTTTGCTAGTCCAGAAGAGTCGGCGCCAATGTGAGCCTTGCAGGAAGACGCCGCCATGCAAATCACCAAAATCATCGCTCGCCCCACCAGAGCTGCCACCGACAGACTGCGTTCGGTCATCAGAGCATCAGGTGCGACTAGGAGACTGAGACACAGACCTCAGACGTGTTGTTACTATCCAGGCTGTGAATGCAATCCATCCAAAGAATTGATTTCACACTTCATGTGCTGCCAGGTAGGGAAAGCGCCGTGCATCACGCAACATGGTAGGTTTGCTGTCGGCAAAGCTGCGAGGAGTACGTGATCATGGACGCCGCGATCGGGTTGTAGGTACGGTTTTGCCCGGTGCGGTCAACTTCATGTCACCCCCCGTCTTTGGATTTGTGCGGCCGTTGAGCAGTTCATTCCACAGCGTCTCGGTGGCTTTATAAAAGTTCAAAGAAGGAAGGCGCGGCAGCACGGCCTCGGTTATGCCGTTTTCCAGCTGAGCGTAGCCGCGCTTGGCCATCACAGTCGCTCCGGTGATCGGAGCACGATGGAGGCTCACCTTCCAGGCCGAATGAGGAAGTTCGTTGCTCCAGCACGGAACGTCTGCCGGCGTGTGAGGCTTTGCAAATTGAGGGCGTCGCGATGCAAATCGCTTATCATCGCTGCTCCCCATCAAACCTGCGGCCGTGCGGCTGCGCTCGCCATCGGAAGCATCGATCGGGATGAGGAGATTTAGATCCAGACCATGGAACGGCATTGTCACTGATCCGCCATGCGAATGCATTCGATCCAAACCATCGATTTCACCAATCAATGTGTTCTCGGCAATCATCTCGACCTCACGATGTCGGCGACAACTGCCGGGATTGTTCCGGCGATGAGCGGGGTGCTGCCAGCCTATCGATGCATTTGATTGATTGCCGCCTATGTCCCGGTGGCAAGAGCACATTCGACGTCACCAAGATGCATGCGGGCCACGTGAGACAGTGAACAATGTCAGTCGAGCTTACAATGGAATCCCGATCCGGTATGCGATTCGCCAATACCGCTGCTCTTCGTCTATTCCGGCTTCCAACGCTTACGCGGAGGCCGGACTGTTCAATTCCGCTCGGGGCGGTCATGCTTGAACGAGACGTGGTGGGTGTCTTGGCGTGACGTGATAGGAGGTGGAATGCGAACGCTACTCGTTGATCATGAGACGGACCCAGCGCGCGTTGTACAAGAGGCGCTCTCCCATTGCGGTTTTGCCGTTGATGTAGCGTGCACCCTGGACGAGGCGGCCGCCGCTTTTTGTTGCGCCAGCTATGACATTCTCTTGCTCGAGTTGGTTCTACCGGATGGAGACGGCTTGGATTGGCTGAAGCAGTTGAGACGTGACGGACATTCGATGCCTGCCGTGATGATGAGTAACTTCAACGAGCTCGGTAGGCGGATAGCGCTATTTAATGGCGGTGCGGACGACTTCCTGCCCAAGCCCGTATCTACTGATGAACTCATCGCACGGATGCGCGCTACTCTGCGCCGATCAACGCAAATGACGGCCCCCATCGTTACCTTTGGCAATCTACGATTCGATCCGATCGGTCGGCAGGCGTCGGTTAATGGTCGACCGCTGAAGATTGCGCGCCGCGAGGTGTGCATTCTCGAACATCTGCTCAGCCGCGCCGGCCGCACCGTGGCTCGCGCGTCATTGGAGGATAGCCTCTATGCATTTGACGACGAGGTCTCAACCAATGCGCTTGAGGTCGGAATCTATCGTTTGCGCGGTCATTTGAGTCAGTCCGGTGCGACGCTACGGATCAAAACCGCGCGCGGGATCGGCTACGTCCTCGAATTGAAAGGCGCGGCATCGACCGCGTAGTTAATTGAACTTGAAAGAAAAGACCATCTTGAGCATCATTCTTGACAAGCATGCTGGCGTCACTCGAGGATCGATCGCCGCCAACGGCCTTTCGTCCACCTTTCTTCCTTGTCTTTCGCAGCTTTTGTGCGTGGTCGTCCTGCTATTCCCGGCTGCTGCCGTAGCTCAGATCAAGCGGGATGATGTAGGCGGGCCGCAGCGTACGGCTCCTGACGGCATTAGCGGAACGCTGACCCTTTCCTCTTCGTTCGGTAAGACGATTCATCTGCCAGCGCCAGCTGCGAGCATCTTTGTCGCAGATCCTACGGTCGCGGACTATCAGGCACCTTCGAACAAGACCATCTTCGTTTTCGGCAAAAAATCCGGGCGGACCACCTTGTTCGCACTGAACGAGGGCGGGGAGGCTCTCGCGGAGATGCGTGTTGTCGTCACGCAGCCGATCGAGGATCTGCGCGCCACGCTGAAAGCCCAGGTCGGCGACTATCCCATCCAGGTAAGCTACACCCCGCGCGGGGCCATCCTTAGCGGTACGGCGCCCAATGCGGAGATCGTCGATATAGCGATGAAAGTGACCGAGCAGTTTCTTGGGTCTGGTGCGCTCGTCGTCAACAAGATTCAGGTGGCTGGGTCATTGCAGGTGAATCTGAGCGTGCGGGTGGCGGAGGTCTCCCGGAGCGCCATGAAGGAGCTCGGCGTCAACCTCTCCGCTTCCGGTCAAGCTGGCCCTTTCACTCTCGGCTTGGTCAGTGGCAGTGGTGGTGGATACGGCGCGGCGCAGGGCGGCGGTACGGCGAAGATGGGAGTCAACACTGGCCATGTGAACGTCAGCGCTATGCTCGATGCACTGGCTCACGAGCGCCTCGCTTCCGTACTTGCTGAACCGAACCTCACCGCAATGTCCGGCGAATCCGCCAGCTTCCTCGCCGGCGGCGAATTTCCCATTCCGGTGTTGCAGGACAATCGGCAGGTCTCTGTCGAGTTCCGTCACTTCGGCGTCAGCCTGGAGTTTGTGCCGACCGTTCTCAGTAACAATCAGATCAATATCCGCGTGAAGCCTGAAGTCAGCGAACTATCGTCACAAGGTGCTGTCAACATCAACGGCATCTCCGTGCCGGCTCTCTCCACCCGGCGTGCCAACACGGTCGTCGAGCTCGCCAGCGGCCAGAGCTTTGCAATTGGTGGGCTTATCCGGCGCAACTTCAGCACTGAGATCACGACTTTCCCTTGGCTCGGCGACGTTCCGATTCTTGGTGCGCTATTTCGCTCATCGTCATTTCAACAGGAGGAGACGGAACTCGTGATCATCGTCACGCCTTACGTCGTGCGGCCAAGATCGAACTCGAAGCAGATGAGTGCGCCCACCGACCGCATCGCTCCGCCCTCAGACCTCGCGCGCAGTCTGACGAACACATTGGCAACGCGCTCGCCTGTTCGCAGTGCTCCCCCGATAAGCGAACCAGGCGCGACAAGGGGCACCGGCCACATCATCGAATGAGGATCGACCAATGAGATTACGATTCGTGCGCCCCCTCATCGGTCTGACGGCCAGTCTAGGTGGCTGCGCAAGCACCGCGCCGACTTACCTCGAGCCGACCGCGCAAGCGATCCTAGTTGAACAGGAGAAGAACGTCTTACTGTTACAGACCCTCGGAGGGCCCGAACGGCAGCGTCTGCGTTATTTCATAGCGAGTACCAGTCGCGGTCGGTATGACGCGCTCCATCTTGATATCGTCGGCTCACGTCGGCTCGGGGCGCAGATAGCAGCTGAGGCCCGCGCAGTGGGCGTCGACGCTCACAACATCCGCCTGTACGGTCCATTCATCGATAGGCGTGATGGCTCTGCCGCCCGAATCGAGGCGATTACGTACGAGGCGCACCCTCCCGTTTGTCCGTCGATTGCGATCGTCGGCCCTTCAGTGAACGACAATTCTTTCGATCCGACGCTTGGCTGCTCGATCCGCAGCAACTTGGCCGGCATGGTCAACGATCCGCGCGACTTGATTGACAATCAGGCCGTTGTGCCGAGTGATGGCAATCGTGCGGCCATTCCCGTTGCCACATACAAAGCCTTCGCGACCGGCAATAACAGCAACTTGGGTATAGCTAACAACAAGCTGCTATCAGATCCCACGTCTGCCGGCACCCAGACCGTGCAGCCGTCTCGATAGCGAGAACATCAGTCATTCGATGCGACCTCATTCACAACACGAACTAGACTTGGCCGGCGGCAAAGAGTGCTTTTGCGACAGCCTCGAAATACTGGACAGGAATGGAATTGCCAAGGCTAGTGTTGCAGATTAGCTCACGGACCAGGACGTGATCATCGACGATACTGAGACGAAGGCGCCTCGCTTCATCAATGAGCCGTGAAGCCGCCTCCCCATCGCCGCGGCAAACCAGGACCGGGACGCCCGTTTCGCCACGGATGTAGCGTACCCCGACCAGCAGCTCGCGCCCAGTCAAGATCAATGTCGCGCGACGCACGCCGAGTGGAGACTCGCTCGCCTGCTCCCGCCGAAGGCGTCGGTGTTCGCGTTTCACCTCCGGACTGCCTTGCTGCTCCTTGTCCTCGCGCTTCATATCGCTCTTAGTCATGCGCATGCCGCGCAAAAACAACCAGCGCTGGACGAGGAGATCGACCAATCCGCCGATCAGAAATGCACCACTTGCAATCCCGATCAACAGTTTCACTTGAATGAACACGAACTCGAAGCAGCCCGTGCCGCAAACCGGCAGATAGACCAGTGTCTTCCACGCGCCGACAACGACGAGGAGAAAGATCGCGCCGAGGCAGAAGACCTTGAACAAGGTCTTGCCAAGCTCGATGAGGGAACGCAAAGAAGCGATGCGCTTCAGTCCGCTGATGGGATCAATGTTCTCGAATTTCGGCGTCATCGGCTCCGAGGAGAACACTAATCCACCATTGGCCAGGACCGTCGTCAGAATTGCGCAGGTGACCATACTCCCAAGAAGCGGGCCAACAATTCTCAGTGCAAGTTCGGGCAAGACGCCGAGCGCAAGATCGACCGCAATATTGAACGGCTTATCAAGCAGCTTGTCAGTCAGCATGAGCGCTTCACGACATTTGTCGTAGATGGAACTCGCTTCTAACCAGAGATAGCCGAGACCGGCGCAAGCGCTGACGGCCCTGACTAGATCCGTGCTATGCGGAACCATGCCTTTCTTGCGCGAATCGCTTAGCTTCTTTTCAGTGGGGGCGAGCGTTTTCTCTTCGCTCGTGTCGCTCACTTCAGATTCCTTTCAAGCCTCTCCAGCTCTCGGCTCGACTGCATGATTTCCGACTGCATGTATTCGATGAGATAGATCGTATAAGTGACCATGACGATCGCAAAGCCTATATTCTTGATCGTCAAAGATAGGTCCCGCGGGTTGAATTGCGGCGCAAAGCGCCCGAGCAGGAGCGCTGATATGTCGGCCAGCAAGAGGAAAGCTACCACCGGTCCAGAGACCAGGACGGCGGTACGTATGATGCTGTCGAGCACGCCCCACAACTCCAGTGTCCCTTGCATGCTCAGCGTGGGTCCAAGCTGATAAGCCGGCCAAACCAGATAGCTGCCGTAAAGCCCGCTGATCATGGTTTGCAGGCCCCCCGATACGACGAAGATCGTGATCGCGGTGGTACCGATAAGCAGTCCCGTCGCCGAAGCCTGACTGCGTGTCGCGGGATCGGCGGGAGTGACCACGCTGCTGATGCCCCGTTGCGCGTCGATGAACTCGCCGACGGCCTGAAGACTCCAGAGGGGAATACTGAGCAGGGCGCCGATCAGCAGGCCGACACACGTCTCCTTAAGACCGAGTAGCGGGATCTTGAGCAGACGGGTGTCCGGATCTAGCTCCTTCAGGCCATCGGCGATGTGCGCCAAGTATGGTAGTTCGAGCGCAACGGCCAGGCAACCGCGGATCAGGCCGCCGATCTGCGGACGCGTAAATACCGGAAGCACCAGCATAATGCCCACGGGGCGGGCCGCACCAAGGCCGGCAGCAACGACGAGTTCGATGGTCGCCTGGATCAGACTTTGCGTGTCGGTGGTTGACAGATCATACATGACGGCGGCTGCTAGTAGCCCGTCGTGAGCGCGGGAAAATCAGTGAAGATCTGCTTGGCTTGTTCGATGAGCGGGGCGCTCAGCACCGGAGAAAACAAAGCTATAATCCCAACAATGACCAAAAGCTTCACAGTCAGTGGCAATGTCTGATCCTGGATCTGCGTTGCCGCCTGGATGATGCCGATGACGGTTTCGGCGACCGCCGCTGCAATGAGCGGAGGCAGAACCCAGGTCATGAAAAGCACCAGTGATCGGCTCATATAAGGGAGAATAGTGGCCTCATCCATGCTCACCCTCCAGGTGTTGTATAGCTCAGCACTAGCCCGTGCATAAGCCGCGACCAGCCGTCAATTGCCACGAATAGAAACAGCTTGAAAGGAACTGAGATCACTGTCGGAGACACCATTGACATGCCCATGGCCATCAGAATGGTCGTTACGATCAGATCGATAGTGATAAACGGAAGGTATAGTAAAAACCCGATTTCGAAGGCACGCTTGAGTTCTGAGATTAGAAAAGATGGGACGAGAATGACAAAATCATCGGCTGTGGCTCTGCCGCGCATCTCTTCCGGCCAGACACGTTCGGTCGAGGACAGGAAGAAGTCTCGCTGTTCTTCATTGGTGAAGTTCTTGAGATAGCCTCGCAGCGGCTCCTGCCCAACTTTCGCAGCGGCTACCCAATCCTCGAGCGTTTGATAGCGGAGCTGCAAATCGGCGACTCGATTGTAGCTCTGCTCAAAGACGGGGGCGCTCGTGAAGGCGGTGAGCATCAATGCTGCGCCGTATAGAACGATGTTCGGTGGAATCGACTGGGTCCCAAGCGCATTGCGAACGAGGAAGAGAACGACAGATACCTTTACGAACGCCGTGGTCGTGACGACAGCGAAGACCAACAAGCCGAGCGCGGCCGTGACCGCAAGAAGCGGCAGTATTGCTGGTTCAATGTTAGTCATTACCCGCTAACCCGCCACGCAGTCTAACGCCGAGCTCGTCCCCAATACGTACTATGTCGCCACTCCCGATACGTACGCCGTTTGCGAGGATATCGACCGGGCCGTCGACCGGCCGGCCAAGTTCGAATACATATCCTTTGCTGATGCTTCTCAAGGCTCCCAGCGTGATGGGCCAGCGGCCGCATTCAAAGACAAGCGAAATCTCAATATCGTCAAGATCGGCTTCCGAAGGCGGCTGCTGTGAACCGGGTAGTGTCGTCATATGCGCATACTCCAGAGGGCGCGGCCGCAAGCGAAACGGTCCGTGCAGGATCAGGCGGTTGCCAGTGACATCTGCCGCGGTCCATAACCGGCCCGCAGTGAGGATGATCTGACCGCGGGCGAATGGCGTTACATCCGGCAACAAAGCGTCGCCCTTACGCGTTTTGCGAAGAAGCGAGGCTGACGCCCGGAGGGAGCCGATCTCTCCTGCAACCGTAACGGGTAACTGTGCGGAGACCTCACACAAATGTCGCGGCAATTGGCCGAGCAGCCCGCCTAAGGCGCGGAACGCCGGCGGTATCGGTCCATCAAGAGGCGAGAAAAGAAATAGGCGACCTTTGCCCCTGACCGGACCGTAGATGATGTCGAGTTCGATATAAGGCCCGTTCTTCTCGGCCTTTCCAACATGAAGGAGTCGCAGTTGCTGCTCTGTCTCAGTCTCCAGGCGCGCGAGCAACGGTTCAAGTGCAAGTTCGAGAACCAGCGAACGACTTGGCTCGGAAAGTAAAGCTAGGCCACTCTGTACTGTCGAGATCAAGGCCTCGGCAAGCGCATGCGGTATCGACAACACGAGCGCATCATCGCCGAGGCCCCAAACGCAATCGAGCATCGACAGAGCCGGAGGTTCCTCCTGCCACACAAGTCGTTCCAGTCGCACCGATAGCGGCTTGTCGCAAAGGTTACTCCGCAAAGAGGCGGAGGGCCGCACGTTTCTGTTGAGCCACGAGACGAGACTCTGCGTTAGACGCTGGGTCGGCTCGTACTTCGCGTATGCGTCCGCGCGAGTTGCAGGAGGCGGCTGTACAGGGCAGCGCATTTGCTTCCCAACTGGACTAGCGGTCATCAAATTGCACCGCCCGCCGCCGGCGTGGACAAACCCCTCCCATGGCGAAGCAAGACTTCATCATCAGCCTCTAGCTCGGCTGTTACTTCCGAATGGGTATCGGCCGCACGCCGGACGTCGGTCTCGATTTGTCGCCATTTATGAGTCGCTGCGGAACGCTTCGCCCAGTGCGCACGCCTCTCGGATGCCGCTGTCTCGGCCTGCTTTTGAGCGATACGCGCCTCCTCAAGTGTGCGGCGTTTCGAGGTGATCTCAATCGCGAGCCTCTCAAGGGTGAGCTGGCAATGATCGAGTTCAACGACGGACAAGGTACCGACCGACATCAACTGTTGGTAAACCTCCGCCTGCGCCTCTGTATGATGCTTTTCAGCAATTGCAAGTTCCTGCCATGCGTGCTCCGCGGCCGAGGTCGCGATATGACGCTTGGCTTCCATATTGGACAACTCACTACGAGCACTACGCTCGCGCATATCCTTCACTTGCCGCAAGCACGAAACGTGTATGCAACTCATGCGGTCAGACGGCACATCCATGTGACGGTTTCCTCAAAAGTGGACGCATCGTTTTCACCCTGGCGTAAAAACTCGCGCAGATCATCGATCGAAGCGACAGCTCGGTCCGTCAGCGGATCGCTGCCTTGCTTGTATTCGCCAACCTTGATCAAAAATTCGGCCTCTGCATGACGGGAGATAAGATCACGGAAGAGGGATGCTGCCTTGCGATGCGGTGCAGATACGACGGCATCCATGACGCGGCTGCGGCTCGACAGTACATCGATGGCGGGGAAATGCGCCCGCGCCGCGAGAGAGCGTGAAAGAACGATATGACCATCGAGAATGCCACGCGTTTCCTCGGCGATTGGATCGCCCGTGCCGTCACCTTCCACAAGCACGGTATAGAAGGCCGTGATTGAGCCACGCTCACTCATACCAGCGCGCTCCAGCAAACCTGGCAACATTGCAAAGACAGAGGGAGGAAAGCCCCGGCGGGTCGGTGGCTCACCGGCAGCAAGCCCGATCTCGCGCATAGCGCGGCTAAATCGCGTCAATGAATCCATCATCAGAACGACGCGCAGGCCTTGTTCGCGAAAATATTCGGCGAGCGCGGTTGCCGTATAAGCACATTGCGCCCGCTCCGTCGCTGAGCGATCGGAGGTCTCAACGACGACGACCGTGCGGCGGAGGGCAGTCTCCCCAAGATGCCGCTCGATGAATTCACGCACTTCGCGTCCGCGCTCGCCTATCAGCGCAACCACGGTCACGTCAGCGACCGCGCCTTTTACGATCTGCGACAATAACGTCGACTTGCCGCCACCAGGCTCTCCATAAATGCCGATGCGCTGGCCCTCGCCGCATGTCAGAAGACCATCCAAGGCGCGAACACCGAGTGGTAGAGGGCGATCGATGATGCACCTCGTCATTGGATTTGGCGCTTTGCCGCGCAGCGGACGCGTCTCCACGGCTTTGACTGCGCCCTTGCCATCGAGGGGACGGCCGAAGCTGTCGATCACCCGGCCAAGCAAATTGGGGCCGACCGGCACTTCGTGCATTCGGCCAGTGGCAACGACTTCTGCGCGGCCGGACATGCCTTGCAGATCACCGATCGGCGTCAGCAACACGCCGTCCTGCAACAGACCGATCACCTCGGCCTCAAGCGACCATCCGGTGCGCGGATCCTTGAGCACACAAACTTCTCCAATACGAGCATCCGGCAAAACTGCATGGATCAACGTGCCGATCGCCCGCGTGATCCGCCCGCGTACGACACGCGTGTCCACATGCCTTGCCGTAGTTCGCAGACGAGCCAGTGCCGCGTGCAGAGTCCCATCTCCATCAGGACAGCTATGGTCTGGTCTCGGCGCCGTCACTATTCGCCTGCCTCATGATCTAACCCAAAGCCCAAACGCAGTGCGCGGAGCTGCGCGTCAAGTCCGAGATGGATATTGCCAAATTCGCTCCACAGCACGCATTCGTTCGCTGACAGCGCCGGATCCGGAATAATTCGGACCGCCGGCCGGTCCTCCCGTCCGTCGCAGGCAGCAAATTCGCGCGTAAGCGCATCAGCATCCATGGGGGACGCATGAAGGGACAGTTTCGCCCCGCCATATCTGTGCGAAATCGTGTGACGAACCGTCCTCACCAACATCTCGCCGGGATCGAAATCGCCCAGTAGATCAGTTACGATGTCCATCACGAGCGCTGACAGTTCCTGCTCCAAAACGGCCTTTCGTCGTGCCACTTCCGAGGCAGCCTGCGCGACCAGCTGTGCCATTTCCTCGGCGCCGGCCCTCACCCCCTCGGCATGGCCGCGCGCACGCTCCTTCTGATAAGCTCTGCGCGCCCAGCCGCGAACCCGCTTCAGATTGCGCTCGGCCACGGCGCGTGCCTCGAGGGCGCTCTGCCAAATCTCGAGATCCCTCGCCGCTATGAGTGGCCCAAGCGGGCGGATGTGCGGAGCGACGGGCGGCGCAGTTTCGTCGGCTGTCATCCCGCTGGGACCTCCCTCGCCAATTGGGCCAACACCGGCGAAAACAATTGGCCCGCAGCATCGCGGTGTTCAGTCGCAGGATTGTCGGCGGCCGTTCCGACAGCTAGGCGTAGAAGCACGCGGCGGCAATCAAGCGTTGACGCTTCATCGAGCCAAGCGCCGAGGCAGGCATGTCCATCGTCTTCAATCCCTAGCGCGAGTTGTTGAGGATCAGCAATTAATCTGGTCGAAACCGCATGCGCTGCATGTCGGATCCCGAAAGCCTGCACCTCGGTGCCGACGCGCTCGACCAGAACGGCGACATCGTGCTTTGAAATCAGCCTTGTCAGCGAACGGGCATGCCAAATGCCGCCGGCGAGCAGGGCAGCCCTGCTCGGATCATGCCCGAGGAGAAGGTCTGGCCCGAAGTCACTTCCGTTCAAGCCCATTTCATCTTCAAGCAGCAACGCTTGCAGTCTTATCTGCAGCCTAGGACTCTTCTGCAGTCGCACCAACGTCGCGGCCGAGAGGTTCGCGTCAAGACGCGCGGCAAGGCGGGTCGGATGAATCGTGGCAGCAAGCTTACGAATACCTACAGAGGCTAATTTCAGCGGATCATGCCGCTCGGCAGACGGATTCGGTCTCGTCATGTCGGATACCACACTACGCCGCATTAGGCTTAGTCGCTTTGCGAATCATCTCGATAGCAGAGACACCCGAGCGCCCACCAACCGCGCTAACTTTCTGAGATGATTGCCTGCGCTGACGCCCACGAGCGCTCAGCAAGACGCAGGATAGCACGCCGAATACAGACCCGCCGAGACCCATGCCAACCGCAACCAATGGCGTTGAAATGACTCCAGATGCTTGGGCGAAACCAGCCGCAGCCGCCGGTCGCGGCTCTAGTGCGGGCCGCTCGACTGAGACGAAAACAACAGCCACCTTGTCATAGGATAAGCCCTCGATGCTGTTGGCGACGAGCATTTTAATCTGCGGCAGCAAGATTGAGAGATTTGCCCTCGAGTCATGCCGGATGAAAACCGACGCCGAAGATGGCGTGGTGTCACGTCGCAACAGGTCGTTCTTTGGCAGAACAACGTGGACGCGCGCCGAGAGGACACCATCGATATCACTGATCGTGCGAGATAATTCCTCGCTCAGCGCATAGACGTAACGGGCGCGCTCCTCGATCGGCGAAGCAATCAGACCCGCCGCGCTGAACACTTCGCCTAGACTCTTGAAAGCGTGGCGCGGCAACCCTTCGCCATTCAGCAGGTCGATTGCGGAAGCAATCTGAGTCTGCTCGACCTGGATCGTGATAGTCCCGTCCTTAGCAGCAACGCGGAGCGCATCGACCCCGTTCTTGAGGAGGACAGCAAGCATCTCATTGGCCTCACGCTCCTGCACTTTCGTGTAGAGATCGGCTTTGCAACCAACCAGGGCAAGCAGGAGCGGCAGCAGAGCCAGAAGTTGAAGCCGCTTGCGGAATGGGCGCGCCTGACCGCTTTCGCGATCGATTAAACCAATCATTCGCCCCACTCAGCCCGCCGATATCAGCTTGTTCAGAGATGAACCGAGGCTACCGATGCCATTTGAAATGAGTGTTACCTGGATGACGCTATCAGAAACATCCTTCAGATTCGCCAACATCGCCTCGAAGTCAGCTGCGCCACTGGGGGCGCCCGGCACACCTGCTTCCGCTTTGCCCGGTTGCAGCAAAAGGGGCTCCGACGCCGACCCGGTCTCCGCACCTTTTGGAACTGCATTGACCGGATACATCGCAGAAAGATTCTGGAGGATGCGATCGCCCAGCGGGCTCGCCTGTGTTGTTGCACGCGACACCTCGGATGTCGGCGGAACGGCCGCCGCTTCCGTTACTGGAGGCGCAAGGTCTTGAACCGAAGCCGCTTGCAAGAGACTCTGCTGAAATTGGACCTGCTCGTCGACCACTGTTGCCGAACAGGCCTTGGACAGGCCTTCTAGATTGTGAGAAATCGGCGCAGCGCCCAACATCATCATGGAAAGACCCGCTCTCATCGAGATGTGATACGACCAGCCGTTCATGCCCATTAGCGGCTCAATGTCCTAGACAGGCCAGCTGACGACAAGCTGACGAGTTCGCCCGCACATCGTCATCTAAAGATCACGTTTCGCGTTCACGTACCAAACGTACTCCTGTTGCTTTAAGTCAAAGAGAACCATGAATGCTCATCCGATCCATAATCCCGCACGTTTTGAACGGAGTCCTGTGTGTCGCCGTTTTCGTTTCCGGCGGAATACAGATGGCGCGCGGCGCTCCCCTGTCGCTGCCCTCGACACCTTATCGGTATACGGTTCTGGATCAGGAGCTTTCTGCCGCGCTGCAGGAATTCGGCAACAACCTCAATATTAAAGTCACCATCAGCGCCGAGGTGAAGGGTCGGATTCGCGGGCACATGCCGGACCTGCCACCGCGCGAGTTCCTTGACCATCTGACTCAGCTCTACAATCTTCAATGGTACTACGATGGGCTCGTGCTTTACGTGTCTACCGCAAAGGAAGCGCAAACTCGTCTGCTTCTCCTAACTTCAATCAGCTGCGACGCGCTCAAGGCAACCCTCGATGCGCTCGCCATTTCCGACGAACGCTACATCATGAGACCGGCACCGGGAAATGGCCTAGTCCTTGCGTCCGGTCCACCACGCTTCATCGCACTCGTGGATCAGACGCTCAATGGTCTTGTGGCGGAGGCGCAGGCGCGACCTCGCTCCGTCGAGATGCCGTCCCGTGAATCTGTGCTGATGTTATATCGTGGGGCCTCCGCGACGATCGTTCGGGATGGGCGAACTGAAGGCCCGTACTCTTCAGACATGCCGCGCCAGGAGGGTGCCTTGCCTGCGCAAGGGCCGGGCCGAAGATGATACGGCTAGCCGGATTCCTCAATGAGCCGTTACGCGGGTTGTGCAAGGAGCCTGGACCGACCGTCCGGTCAGACGCTGCACAAGCACGGCGAGACGTACGTGTCGTAAATCGGCTCCAGAACACTAGAATTGCCGCTGCGCCACCTTGTCCACCAGTATCGGGATGGCCGGTGGTAGTGTGCGGGAGGTTCTGCAAAAGCTGAGCGGCTGAAGCGGTAAATCCGGTGCTTGCGAAGATCACCGCCATAGCGGAGCAAGGACCACCACGACCGTGACGAAGACTAGGACGGATGGCTCTGCCGTCAAACAGCTTTTAGCGTCGGACAGGGATCCTGAAACCGCTGATCCAGGGTGCGGTGCAGGAAGCTCTCGAAGCCGCGATGGCGGAGGCGCTGGGCGCGGCGAGACGCGGCTGGGCTATCGCTCCGGCTACTACACCCGCTCGCTGATCACCCGGGTGGGCAAGATCGAGTTGAAGGTGCCGCAGGACCGCCAGGGGCGGTTCTCGACCGAGCTGTTCAACGCTATCAGCGCTCGGAGAAGGCACTGGTAGCGGCGCTGGCGTTCGGACATCGGTCTTGGATGCTCGCGGTTTTGCGGCTGCACGAGATTTTGCAGCTTGGACGGGGTTAACGCCGAGGGCACAGTCGAGCGGCGGGAAAGAAAGGCTCGGGGCGGTATCAAAGCGTGGAAATCGGCATACGGACGCTCTTGATCGTTGGTGCGACCTCAATCATCAAGCTTGGCAAGCGAGGCTTGAAAGTCCCGCTCTGGATTCGGACCATGCTGCAAAGACGGCCGTCAAGCTCATAGCGGTGACGTTCGCCAATAAGATTGCGCGCACCATCTGCGTCTTGCTGGTCAGAGGCGGCATCTATCATGCGCCGCCTGCAATGCTGAAAACCTAATCTTAAGAACTCTCCGGCGGAAGAAGAAAGCTGCCGAGGAGGCAAGGTGCAAATCTGGATGAACCCCGAATGACGACATTCCCGGTAGCGATCAGACCGCCTGACTCACTGCGCTTCGAGCGCGAGAAATTGATTGGGCGATTGCTTCCGCGGATATCATCGTGGCCAGCGGCCGGGCGCCGCGTTTACAGGCCGAACATATGACCGCACCGTCATCCCTTGTTCAACCAGAGAAAGATCTTGCAGCCCGGGCCGTTCCACATATGAGTCAGAGCCCCTTTTGGATGCCGATCGGGGGTCCCAGTCCAATGCCGATTGACACGCTGCTCAAACTCGCGCCGTGTCAGCCACGACGGGCTCGTGTGGATCGGCGGCAACTATTACAGCATACCCGACCATACGCGGCGCATTGTCGAGGTGCAGCAATTGCTCTAATCCCATTCTCGATCAAGGCGAAATCGTTGCCGTCCATCCCGTTCTGGAGAAGGCCGCCGGCGAACTCGCGTCGCACCCGAGCATCGAGAGGCGGTCAACCGGTCCAGGTCGCGACCTGGCGTATCCAAAGCCCTCGTCGATCGGGCCGGCGATCACATGCCAAGGCGGTCGCTGGGGTTTTACCAAGGTGTCGCAAACGGCTCCCCCAATCGGAAGGCCGGCCATAACCATCCACACGCAGCCGGCAGCGATCGACAGCGTCAAGAAAGGCCTAGTCGCACTCAAGATGCCACGTGCGCTCAGAATGCTGGACACCACGGTGCGGCGAATTGAAAGAGGGTGAGGTCACCTGGATTGAGGCGCTCGATCACGCTTATCGAGGAGCTGACGGTGCGCGACAGTCGCCGTGTCAGCACCGCGCTGAGAATGTCTCGCCTGACCACCGTCAAAATGCTCGCTGGCTTCGACTTCGCATTCCAGCCCTCGCTCGATCGCAATCGCATTCTGGCGCTTGCCGAATTGAAATTCATCTGCTTGCGACACCGGCAAAGAGCCATCTCGCGACGGCACTCGCGGTCGAGGCCGTGAAGGCGGGAAAGAGCGTCGCGTTCGCCACGCTCGCGGACATCGTCACCACCACTTTGCGCGAGCGCCTGCGGTTCCTCGCCCGCGCCTCCCTCCTTGTCGTCGACGAGATCGGTTACCTCCCGGTCGTGCCTGGCGGCGGCAATCTGTTCTTCCAGTTGGTCAACGCCCGCTATGACAAGGGCGCGATGATCCTCACTTCGAACCGGCCACAGCATTGCTTGGTCGACTGCTTCACCACGCAATTGTTATCCAAATCGAGGGATCGAGCTATCGGCTCCGCCAGCACGCCGCTCTCGTCCCGGAAAACGTCCGCTCGCGCCCGCTCACAAACCCGCCGCAGCCCAAGCGCCGCGGCGGCCCGTCTGGAAGGAACAATGACGATTCCGATAGCGGCTGATCCCCGACCCACAATCGCCGTTCACCCAGGGAAATCTGGACATTCTCACGGAAAGTTCGCTGCCCGTTGACAGAGGTCCATGATCGCCGCCAGGTACAGCAGCCATCTGCAGTCGAAACGTAAGTGATGTCGGCGAGCCAGATCCGGTTCGCTGCTGCGGCCCTAAAGTTGCGATCGATGAGGTTTGGCGCGATCGGCAGGCCATGACGGCTGTCGGCAACGCGGTGCGGCCGGGCCATGATGGCGCCGATGCGGTGCCGATGCATTAGGCATTCGATCCGGCCACGGCTGGCGCCAAGTCCCCGTGCCCGCAGCGCGGCATGGACCCGTGGGTTGCCGTCCCCGCGCGCCGCTGTCCTGGTGAACCTGTCGAATATCAGTCAAGAGCGCAGCATTGATGGTCGTGCGTGCTCTGTCCGGACGCTCGCGCCAGGCGTAATAGCCGGCCGGCGAGACCTCGAGCACGGCGCACATCAGCCGCCGGGTAGGTATCACGATGGTCCTTGATGAAGCGGAAGCTCGTGTCCGCGTTCCGGCAAAGATCGCGATCGACTTTTTAGAATGTCCCGCTCGATGGGCATCCGCTCGTTCTCCTCGCGCAAACGGGCGATCTCGGGAGCCTGGTCCGCCGACATCGGCGCCGCCTGCGTGCTGGGGCGCCGCGTCGCCGATGCCGGCTCCTGCCGGAGCTTCTCAACGCAGCGCCGCAGCACCGAACCGCGCAGACCGAGTTCCTTGCCAACGGCTCTGATCGATCGGCCACTCGACACCAGAAGCTCAGCCGCCTGCCGCTTGTACTCCTCGGTAAACAATCGACGTTGACGTACTTCCATTCGACGCGTCCTGGCTCTCTGGGCCTACTAAAGGTGTCCACTCATTCGGAGGAGGTTCGCGTAGCTGCGCACCGTCAGCTTCTCGAAAGCTAAGCCTCCTAGGGAGAAGGTGTCGATCTGGGCCCGGCGTTAGCTGTTGGATCTGCCAAAGGAGAATCCGATGGATCCGTTCCACAATCTCGACCAATTCGAGCCCCCGGATTTCGCCCGGACGGACTACGACGAGCTGCAACAGCTCCCAGTTGACCAAGCGGGGTTTCAGCAGCACCTGAACGAGTTGCACCTGCGCGAGCGCCCGCCCCGCAATGCAAATCGTCGCGGCGACCCTTATAATGTGTCGAACAGGGATGCGGACGGGTTGGACCACGGGGAAGGCACCTCGCGGTCGACGTGGAATCCGCCCACCGAATCTGAACAGGGGAGCAATCAGCATGTGCTTTTTGCGGCCGCAAGTCGCGGTGGCCAGTTGCCAGCCGGCAGTTTCAGTCCGACGGACTCTTGGCACGGCCGGGATTCAGCGGTCCACTTGCCGACGCATAGTGTCGACCAGCAGGAGTATTCGTGGGCGAACGCCGATGATGATTGGCCAACGCCCCCCAGCGTTCCTTGGGAGCATAATCACGGGGGATCGCTCCTCGACCGACGAGCATGGCCTGGCGATGGCAATACTTCAACCGACTACTGGCACGGCCTGGACTCAGCGGTCCACTTGCCGACGCATAGTGTCGACCAGCAGGAGTATTCGTGGGCGAACGCCGATGATGATTGGCCAACGACCTCCACTGTTCCTTGGGAGCATAATCACGGGGGATCGTTCCTCGACCCACGGCCATGGCCCGGCGATGGCAATACTTCAGAAGAAGGGCACTGGTTAGCCCCGGCAGGGGCGCAGTGGGTCCAAGCCTTGAGCGACGGGCGGGTCTCCCCCGCCGGCCCTGCTGGCGGTCCGACGAACGTTGAAGGCCCCGTCCTCCAGCAATCGCAGCTTGACGAAATCCTGAACAGTTGGGCTGGCGAGGAGGAGCAGACAGAAGACGAGGACCGGCAAGAGGCGGTAAGACGAATCAAAGCCTGGGGAGAGGCCGGCGACGTCTATGCACGGCTGGAGCTACCATACCTGTGCCTGACGACCTTGCCCCCCGCCTTTCCGCCCGATCTCCGGACGCTCGACGTCAGCGAAAACGAGTTGATGCACCTGCCCGACAACCTACCGGCCGAACTCCGGACGCTCGACGTCCGCGGCAATCGCATGACAAGCCTGCCTGACACCTTGCCGGCGGCACTTCAGTTACTCGCCATCGGCGGCAATGAGCTAACCAGCCTGCCCGTAACACTTCCGGATGGCCTTCAGACACTCGCCGTCGCCAGCAACCGGCTGACCAGCCTGCCTGAAACCCTGCCGGCCGAGCTCCAGCAGCTCGATGTTCGCGGTAACCGGCTGACCAGCCTGCCGGAGACCCTTCCGACTGGACTTCAGTTACTTGAGGTCGGCGGCAACCGGCTGACCAGCCTGCCCGATACCCTACCGCCCGAACTCCAAGAGCTCGAAGCCGACGGCAACCGGCTGACCCGCCTGCCCGAGAGCCTCCCCGCCGAGCTCCAGTTGCTCTTCGTCCGTGACAACCGGCTGACTAGCCTGCCCGAGACGCTCCCGCCTGAGCTCCAGAGGTTTCATGCCGGCGGCAACAGGCTGACCAGCTTGCCCGAGACCCTCCCGGCCGAGCTCCAGGTGCTCGAGGTGCGAGACAACCGGTTAGCCAGCCTGCCGGAGACCCTGCTAACGCAGCTAGATTCTGGGTGTATGGTCTATCTGGAGGATAATCCGCTGCCCGAGCGGGTGCAGACGAATCTGGCGATGGCCCTGAATGCGCGAGGCTATACCGGCCCTCGGGTCTTCTTCTCAATGGGCCGGGAACCGGCGGTGAATCATGAGCGGCCGCTGGCGCAGGCTGTGGCCGACTGGGTCGAGGGGGAGCCGGAGGTTCTGGCCGCCTGGCAGAACTTCGCCGACGAGGCGGGTGCGCCGGAATACGCGCGCTTCCTCGACAGGCTGCGGGACACCGTAAATTCTGGCAATCCCCAGTTCCGGCAGGCCGTGATTGAGGATCTGCGGCAGGCGGCGACCAGGCCGCAATTGCGCCAGCAGTACTTTCAGCTGGCTTTCGAAGCGAGCGAGAGCTGCGAGGATCGCATCACTTTAACCTGGAACGGCATGCAGACCGCACGCTTAAACGCTGAAGTCGAGGATGGCGCCTATGACAATCGGCTTGACGATCTCGTCCAGCAGGGCCGCGTCCTGTTCCGCCTGGACGCGCTCGAGCAGATCGCCAGGGAGAAGGTCAACTCGCTCCGCTTTGTCGACGAGATCGAAGTCTATCTGGCCTATCAGGTCAAGCTGCGCGAGCGGCTTGAGTTACGGCACATCGCCCCGGACATGCGCTTCTTCGGCGTCTCCTGGGTCACTGAGTACGACCTCAGCACGGCTGAGATGCGGGTGCGCGACGAGGAGGAGACGGGGTTGGCCGACTATCTGGCAACTCGGTGGCAACCCTGGGAGACGGTGCTGAGCCGGATCGCACCCGAACCCCATGCACAGATGCAGCATCGACTCCTCGAGGCGATGGGGGAGGAGTTCGACAGCCGCCTCCAGCAACGGCTTGCCGGTCATGAGCTAATCGGGAACAGCGATGCCGAGCGGCAGTTCGGAGCGCAGATCCGCGATGAGATCGTCCGCGAGATCAAGGGCGCGCTGACGCGTCAGGTGCTCGCGGACCTTGAGCTGTGAAGCGGCCATCCCGTTGCAAGGAGCTGTCAATCCTGTTTTCACTCAGCCGTCGGCGCGTCATGGTCGGCTTCGGACGCCCGCGCGCCGAGGGACCATCTGTGAAAATGTAGTGCTCGGCCGGCAGGATCTAACCGCACGGCGGCGCTCGATCTTTTCGAACGATTGCCGCGGCGGGCGCACCCGGCAGCGGCGCAGGTGCAATTCATCACCTTCGCAACACCAACCGACTGCCGCTATTGTTTACGTAATCTGCCGCCAGGCAATCAGCCTATTCCATCCGGAGTGGACGAGGACTGATTGACTGGCTCATCGCATAGGCGTTCGGAATTTTCTTTGTACATCCTGACGAGCTCCAGCGGGTGCCGAGTCGCAAGTCGGCGGCATAACGATGCAGCAAATCCCTGCATCACACCTGGTATCGGCCATGGCGTATGCAGGAAAAGCCCAATCAGCCGATCAATTTCGAGTTCACGCTGGGTGCTATGCCGGGTAAAGCGTGACGTGAGACTTCCTGCCCACGAGCAAGCCAGGAGACGAACACAGGGATCTTACGAGCGGGTTTCGACACCGCTTTGCCGGGAGTCCGCACCAGCCCAAACACCACGCTTGCCGCACGTAACGGGACTAGCGCAAGAGAGGCGCGTCGCAAAATCAAACTGTATCAAATTTCTCTTATGCCGGCAGCAGTTCCCTGCCGCACTTAATGCGCACGAGGCGTGTTTCCCAAAAAGGCCCTGCTCACCTAGTTGGTAATCGAGACAACAGAACTACTACGTCCGCTACTATTAGCTATGCCCGGGCCACTTCTGTAGGGCGGCAGCGCCAGCGCAGCGGGCGGGTGCTTGCATTGCGCCATATCGTGCACCGATCGTTGCGGACAACGTGATTTGGTTACGCGAAATCGGAATACGCTGCGCTGTCGCGATTGCTTGTATTGCGGTTGTGGCTCACCAAGCGTCCCACGTTGTCGAGTTAACGCATTTGGTCTTGAGCGCATATAAATCGCAGGTCCAGGCAGACGTTGGCGAGCACTCAATGCGAGGCGCTTTCGCATCGACACGCAAGACCGATCCTGCATTGATCTTCCGCGCTTTTTTGCTTCAGCGCATCGCGCAAAGCTCCTGGTCAGGAGTCCGGCCGATCGCGCACTCAATGCGTTCGCGCATAGCTGGATCGATATCTTTGGCGCCGAGCAACTTTGGCGCCGGCGTCGCTTGCATTTGAAGAGCTGGTCTATCCCAGCTAGCGCAACTGCAGAGCCCCAGAGTGGCGAAGAGCGCCGAGCACGAAAGCAGACAAAATGAACCCAAGCGCCACCGCACTGCCTTACGAAGTGAATTCATGCGGTCCTTCTTAGATTGACTGCTGCGACTGTGAATCGGCTGCAAGGAGCGTGTTGCGGAGTTCCTCGGACGGAACGTCGTCGTCCTTTGCGGCTGCGAGTGTAATGGATCCAACAGGCTGGATTGTGAAGTCCGAGGCAAGGTCCTGATAGGATAGAACAGCAAGATCGATCCCATTACGGGTGAGAAAGCCGCGGACAAAGCGTCGTATATCCATCGAAGCAAGGATAACGGGCTTGATCTGCCCCCGAACTACGTTCGAATGGATCTGACGCATTTTTGAGAGCAGCGCCTCGCTTTGCCCGTCGCTCAAAACCAGGTAGGGTCCTTTGGCAGTCTCTCGAACCGCGCTGCGCACGATATCCTCGGTTTGACGTTCGATGATAAAGACCGGCACGACGCGGTGTGCGTTGGCATACCGGTGGCAGATTTGCCGTCTCAGACCGGAGCGAACATGTTCCGTGAGCAAGACGACGTTTTGTTCACGTCCGCTCCATTCGGCCAATGCTTCCAAGACCAGCCGTGTGTTCCGGATCGGAATACCCTCCTCCAGGAGGCGCCGCAAGACGTCGGCTACTTTAGGGATCGGCGTCGTACGCAACACCTCCTTGACCAGATCGGAATATTCCGTCTCCATGCGGGCCAGCAACTGGCGCGTCTCCTGGATACCCACCAAGCACTGTGCATAGCGGGTCAACACCGAATGGACGCGCAAGGCCAGGATTTCAATGGGACGGTAGTGCCCGATGCCGGCTGCTTTGAGAGCCGCTGCATTGCTCTGTTCAATCCAGATTTGATCCGTCTCCCGGTCATGCCGAAACGGGATGCCACTCAATTCAATGTTGGCCGGATCGTCGTGGAGTGCGAGCTGCGTTGGATCAATTAACTCCTGCTCGACGGGCACGCCCTCGACATCCACCCTGTACTGCAAGTCTGGCAAGCGCTCGTCGACCTCGATGGGGATGCGCGGAATTGTGATGCCGAGATCAGACGAGATCAGTCCCGAAACGCGTGCAATGTGCTGTTGCAATTCTTCTTTGTCGATCGCCCGTGTCAGACTTGACGCAAGGAACAACGCGACGGGTAGCGCCTCCGCAGGCACGATTTCCTTGTTAGACTGTGTGGGAGCCGGGCGAGAGACATCGGCGCTTTTCTTGCCGCTTTGGACCCCACCGTCGGCAAAGCTCGCTGCCGCAAAGACTGCAGCCAAGACGAGAAAGACAGGGAGCGGAAAACCCGGAATAGCCCCCATTACAACCAGGACGCAGGCAGACAGCCGCAATGCGTGCGAATTTGCTGTGAGCTGGTTAACGATGTCGGTACCAAGATTGAGCCTTACAACCCCATTTACACGAGTGATGATCGTCGCAGCTGTAATCGAGAGCAGCAGCGAGGGAATTTGTGAGATTAACGCGTCACCTATGGTCAGCAGGGTATATTGCTGCAGCGCCGCCTGGAAAGACATGCCCTTGGAGAGCAGGCCGATGGTGATCCCGCCCAGCATGTTGACGCAGATAACCACCAATCCTGCGATGGCGTCGCCCTTCACGAATTTCATGGCGCCATCCATAGCCCCGTAAAGCTGGCTTTCTTTCTCTAATGTAGCGCGCCGGCTGCGGGCTTCGTTCTGATCGATATGGCCATTGCGCAATTCAGCATCGATTCCCATCTGCTTGCCTGGCAGAGCATCGAGCGTGAACCGCGCTGCCACCTCCGCCACGCGTTCAGCCCCCTTGGCGACGACGATGAACTGCACCATGGTCACGACTAAGAATATGACAATGCCGACGACGATATTTCCCGATATGACGAAATCACCGAACGTGCGAATGATGCTGCCCGCATCCCCCTCAGCCAAGATCAGCCGCGTCGTTGAGACGGTGAGCGCCAGACGGAATACCGTGGAAATCAGAATGACGCCTGGCAAGGACGAGAAATCAAGTGGAGTGCTAATATAGAGAGCGACCATTAGCAGCAATATGGCGAAGCCCAGATTGAAGCCGACGAGCGTATCGATCGCCACTATCGGGATCGGCATGATCATCATGCCGACCGTCAGAAGCAGCATCAACGCGACCATCAAATCGGAGCTGGCCGACGCGCGCGCAAAGATCTTACGCAGGACGCTGGTCATGGGGACCTTCCGATCGTTGATTGATCAGGCCAGTGTCACGCAACGAGACATAGCGTTGGAAAGCGGCGAGCGCCTCGTCTATGAGGCCGGCCCGCCGCAGGGCGTGGCTACGCAACAGCGTCAAAGAGATACGCGCCGAGGGTTCGTCATCAAGTGTGTCTAGTCTATCTAGGACCTGCAACGCCTCACCTCCGAGGCCTTCCGAGATGAGGGCATAGGCGAGAATCCGTAATAGATCGACATCTCGCGAGTAGTTGCCGACGATGAGTCGCAAGAGAGCCACGCATTCTGCGCTCTGCCCACATGCAAGGTGAAGATAGGAAAATGTACAGAGCAAATCGCGCTCCTGCCCGGAACTCAGTGAGACGTTATCGGATTCGGAAACGTTGGTCGTCCGTTGCGCTCCATCGGAGTTGAACATTGCTAGGCTTCGATCAAGCTATTCCGATTCTGGCGGAGCAGCGCTAGCCAGTGCAGTCCCTGCTGTAGGACGACGATACCGTCCCGCGCCATCGAATCCGCAGGCGCGGCCGCCAGCTTGTGGACGAGACGCTCCAGAACAATGCTATACCGCTCTGCCTGCAGCATGTCCGGATGACGTAGCCTTGGCGTGACGAAGGAGAGCAGATCGTGCGCGATATCGCGCCCGTAGAGCGATGCCACCCCAGCGGGTTGCTCGATCTCATAAATGCGAGTGCGCATCTCGTTGAGACTGGCACACCCGACTGCATCAATATCTTTGGTCTCCGATGCGGCTTCGATCGCTACATCCAGCGGCATATAAGGCGTGTTCAGCTCGCCCCAGATCGACGCCCGCTCCTTCTCGCCATTTGCACGAGCACCGTCCGCCTCACCTTTATTGGGTTGGATGGTCGGCCCTATGACTGATGCATAATGGTCCTCGCTGAGTCTCTGCGAAGCAGTGCCAGACCCGACATCGTAGCGGGACAGCTTTGACATGACGATCTCCTTATCCTTCCTTCGGGCCCGGAAAGCCTAATACGCAATGGCAGCAAAGCGGCCATTGCGGCTTAGCAGCACACGCCCATCCTCGATTCGAGTGACCGCCCATCCGTCGGCCAAGAGAGCGCCGACGAAATACTTCTGCCCACCGACAAGCAGATAGGGCTGGGGTCCGCGCGAAACAGCTTCGATCGCGATTGAGGATGGCTGCTTTTCCTCCTTGACGATCACTCCGTTCACCAGTGTGACCGCACCGTATGTACGACCATCGAACCATTGCTGGAGCTCCTGCCATTTCGCAACGGTCGCAGGCGTGACTTTTCCCTCAGCGCTAACAAAACCCGGCCCCGAACCAACCCTGATATCGAGCAGGCCCGCCTTATCAATTTCCTGTTTCAGGACTTCGGCTGCAGCCTGAGCTCGCCGATCGTCAGGCCGGTTCATGCCCAGCTTGGGTACAAGCTCTGCGGCAGGCGGCGCAATGCCGGTCGGTGCACTTCCGCTGGCTTTGAAGAAAATCGTCGAGAGACTGCCTACGCCAAGAAAGCTGAGGAGCACGAGGGCGAGAGCTGAGATCCAAACGCGCGAGAGGCTGATCGACCGAGCCTCAACAGCATTCTGCATCGACCAGCGAATAGACATGGCGCCCGCACGAATGACGGCGGGAAGAAAAAGAACAACACGTTCACCTGCGGCAATATCCCCTTCGCCCTCTGGGGTGCTTACGGCTGCAAGAGCCTCAAGCTCGATTGAATTGCCAACGAGGGTGATACGTAGGTGATGCGGCTCAAGCCCTTGTTCGACGAAAACCATATCCGCGTCGAGGCCGCTACCGATAAGGCTCGTTCCGACAGCAGCCTTCCCGCTTAGCCCGGCATAAGGTCCCGACAGTACCTCGAAATGTAAGGAGGCGGCCTCATTCACGGACAATTCTCCGAACTATGAGGAGCACGGCAGGGCGATTGGTCGCACGACTCATTCCTAGGCCGCACCACTATGACGGGAAAGGCGGAGCGACGATTCGCCCCGCCTTTCACCGTTATCCGTTGACGCGCTCGCTGGCCGCCTTCCTCTCACTCGAGAGCTCGGTCGTCAGTGCACGCAACCGTATGTCCTGCACCATGGCCTGCTGGTTAACCGCCTTCAATTCGTCGATCAGTTTCTCGAAAGTACCCGTCCCACCAACGTCATCGGCCGCCGAGCTACCGACGCTGGAACTCGAGGACTTGCTATCAGTCTTGCTATCAGTCTTGCTATTTGCCTTGCTATCATGGGAGTCGTGGACACCACCAGTAGAAGAGCTAGTAGAACTTGCTTTGGTCATATCGCTTCACCTTCCGTTTTTTTGCTGCCATCAATGGCAACACTCCACTGACGTCGAAGAACCGGCGTCAGGTATCCTCTTCTGTTTCAGCTATAGCTTCGCGAAGATTTGACATGTTTCGCTCCATCGCCTGCATCGCGACGTTGGCAAGAACCGAACCGAAAGCCGATTCGAATTTCTGACGATCAGCTACCGACTGCGAGCTGCCACTGTCAGAATTGGTATGGATCACGCCTTCGATTGCCCCGGCCATCTGGTGCCTCTCACTTCAGTTCCGCCAAAACGGTGGTATCACCACCGAGCGATTCACATTGCTTACGCTACTGGGATTAGCTGTCGAGAAGCTGACGAGAAGGAGAACAACCTCAATATCGTCAGCGTCAACCCAAGCTGAGAGCGCGCATTCGCAGGTACATGCCGCGACTGCCACCGCGCGAATTTCTCGGCCCCACTTTCAATCTCTACATTATGCCGACGAGCGCCAGATCGCGGCGCCGGCCCAACGCACCTCATCACATTCCTCGATCAGGCGCTCAATGGTGTGATGCCAAGTCAGAGGCAAAACCGCGCGCAGTTGGAAATGCTACCGCGGGAATCGGTGGTGATGTTGTTTCGTGGCTCCACAGCGATCGTCACTCGGGACTGACGACCGCAGGCACCTGCTTTGCGAAAGCGTCAGAGCAGCGTCGTGCCTGCACATGCTCTGAGCCGGAGATGAGTTTCATGAGCACGATGACGCCTCTCCGGGATGTTAAGACGACCGACATTGGCTCGTCCTGCTCCGTCTAAAAGTCGTCAGCTTCTCGAAAGCTCGCCCCCTTAACGTGAAAGCCTCGATCTTACGACGTCGATGCCAAGTATTTACCGCAATGGAATGGAAATGAACCTAATGCAGCTCAACAGCGTTTCGCTGCCCGCCAGTGCAGATCCAGCTCTGTTCGGGCTTGTTCCGGGGGCTTCGTCGGCCTTGGGATCATCCGCGCAGACCCCCGGCCAGATTCGGCAAGGCGAACCTTCGATGTTCGAGGCGATGGTGTCCATCTGCTCGCGGGAAGAGAAATCCGACGTTCCCTCCACGCCACCGGATCTGCTGCAATCAGAGCGACAGATCCCGCAGGATTCGCTGGACCAGTTGTCAGCGCACGCGAAGGCGGCGATCGAGGCGGTGATGAAGGATCCGGTTTTTTCTTCCTCGGTCGATTCCTCCTCGGTCGATTCCTCTTCGGTCGACACCCCTGGTGCAGACGCATCGTCGACGGCTGCTCCATCGCCTGACGTACCGAGCACTCCGGTGCCAAGCTCTAGGATCACGTGGAACGGCGGCACGCTCACCAATGCCGAGTTGCAGATCGTGGCAGTGCTGAACCGGCACAAGGACCAATGCCCACTCAGCTGGGACTCGCTGGCAGCCAAGGCCAGCGATCCGTCGACGCCCCCGGATCTGAAGGAGGCGATCGAAGGATTGCGACGCGATCCAGAGCTCTTCTATGCGATTGGCTCCCAAGGGGACGGCCGCTGCGGCGGCAAGATCAAGGCCAAGGATCTGTCAGAGTTTTCCGCCAGCCATTCGCAGGTTGCTACATTCCAGGAGCAGCAAGCGCAAAGCTACGAGCAGAACTATATTCCATCCGACGGCACCTCGAATGGACAAGCATCGGTCATGACCTTGAATGATGCATTGCGCGAGCTTTACAAGTATTCTGACTACCTGCCCAAGAATTTGAGCCTGGACGATTTCAAGCGGATCGTCGACGGCAAAGCCGACATCGGTAAGTGTCCGCCTCAGCTGATCGCGGCGGCTCAACACTTCCTCGAGCACCCGGACGCCTGGAAGCAGTTGTGCGGTGGTGCGACTGATAAAATCCACAAGGAAGACTTCTTGCAAGTCGCCTCCTCGTCGATGAATTCCACGCAAAGCGAGCTGAACACGCTCGACACGATCAACAAGAATCAGAACGCCTTCTTCGGGGACGGTGACCTGACACGACACAAGTTGGCGAGTATGGTCGAGGACAAGACTCTCGACCCGAAGATACGAGAAGCGGCATCGCAACTGCTCTCGGACCCGCTCTTGTTCCGTTTGCTAAACAATTCGATTACGGGCTACAAGACCCATCAGGAGTTCTTCGATTTAGGCGGCGGGCATACGGTCGACTCCGGTAATATCAGCAACAACGACTTCAGGCACTTCTATAGCAACATGTCACCTGCGAACCATACCGTTCAGCAGATCAAGACCCATGTCCCCAAGACCGCCGCTGAACAAAATGCAGTCACAGACATGGTGATGGGGGTATCCGACCAACCCGATGTCGCGTCTCCGAAGAAGAATGGCGGGGTCCTCATGCATGCGGTCGATGACGTAGCCAAGGTGGGCTCGAAGGTGCTCGACTGGGAGGCCACGGCAGTAGGCCTGCTCGGCGTCATTCCGGGACTGGGCGAGTTGGCCGATGGCATATCGATGGTGCTCGAGCTCGAGTCGCAAGCATTGAGCCTTCTGCATACGGGCATTAGCGGAGGTGATATGAAACAGGCTCTGAAAGAGGCTGGCCTTAATCTTGCGGGGCAGGCCATTAGCTTTGTCGCTGGGCCCGAGGTCAAATTCGCGCTGCGCGAGGGCCTCGCAAAGGAGATGCTCGAACAGACCGTGCAGTTCGGCCTCGATACGGCGATCTCGAAAGTGCAGTCCTATGCCGAGGACCATTTGGACGACCTGAAGGCACGCCTTACCGAGCCCATGCAGGCCGCAGGCGTTCCGAGTCAGGTCGCTACGCCGCCGTCGTCTCAGAAGGTGGCCTGAAAGGCCAGTTGCGGGTAAGGTGCGGATTCGTATCTACCTTTTCAGGGACGGACGCTTGCAACTTCTGCGCCGCTCGACAGTACGGCCTCGAGAAACTCGGTATGTGCCACGTCATCAGGGCGAAGCCGCCGCTCGGCAAGCGGCGGCGGAAGAACGCGCGCTGCACTCGAGGCGCACCCCACGCGCGATGAAAGTCGCCTGTAAAAGCCGCCGAGCGCGGTGTCTGTACGGCCCACGGTTACGGCAGCAAGGCGCAGAAGTGCCGCCGCCCTACCGCCGGATCCGCGCGTTCGGGACGAGAGCATTCTGCCGCCGGAGACCTTGTTGTTCGGCGCCAGTCCCAGCCAGGAGGTAAAATGCTTTGCACTTCGCCACGAGGAGAGGTCGTCGCCCCATTCAGCGATCAGCTTCAGCGAGAGGTAAGGACCGAGGCCGTCGAGCGTGGTGATGTCCTTTCCGACCAACGGAACAGCGCCACGCGGACGTTCGTAAGCTAGAGCGTTCGCCTGATCGGTTCGATTCCGACGCGCCTTCAACACGGCTTCGATCCGGGGCGTCGCAGACAGATGCTTTCTCGTGGTAGGCGTCCTAAAGCGCAAGTGCCTGCTCGAGCGCAAACAGACGCTCGGCGCGATAGCTTCCGGTGAGCGCCTTCACGATCGTCTCCGCACTAGCGTGGCAACTGTAATGGCGCACGCACGCCAGCGCCTCAGGATCGCGCTCGCCGGCAAGGATCGCGCGGATGAGGCGCAGCCGGTGGCGCCGGTGATGTCGGCGAGACCTGGTGGAGTTGAAGATTTATCTCCGTCAAGGCCTTGTGCATATGCTTGATGTGGGAGGCCGCGTACCCAATCAGACGCTCGCGCTGGCGCACGTAGGATCGCAGCTCCGCAATCTGTCCTTTGGGCCGAAAGCTGGCTCGCGACAGCCCAAACGAATGGAGCCGCTGCAGCCACTGCGCATCGGTGATATCGGGCTGCCTCGAGCATCGGCACCACTTCTGACTCAAAACACATCGGCCAACCGGTCCGGCCGGCGACGGCCGCGCCCACCCTTCTTCTGCGATGGTAGGCGGGGTTGTTCTGGGTCCGATACGCGGTTGACGGACTAAACGACGCCTTGGCGGCGGCCACTGGCGGGCTGACGGTACTTCGTGTAGAGCCTTCTGTCGTTGCCGCCCGTGATGCAAGAAGTTTCTGACCCGTTCGGCGTGTGGACGATGCGGTCTTCTGTCAGGCCTTCCTTTACGGCGTCCTCAGAAGCCGCTGGCCGGTATGGTGATCCGCGGATCAAGTCCAATTCTCATCTCCGAGCACCTCGGCTCTTCGGCTCTAACTGGTTTTCCTGATCCAGATCTGTTCGATCGTTCCGCCCATTAGGGTCGTCGCCTTCTCACACCCTTCACCAACGTCAGGCTATTTCGTGCTGCATTCGTCATGATGCCGTCACTGCCTGCGCTGGGTTCCGATAATCCACCTTCCGGGTGGCCATGGCCCAAATCGTCCGAGCCATCTTGGTCGCGAAGGCGATCGCCACGAGCATGCGCGGCTTCCGCGAGAGCGCTTCGGCGAGCACAAGAGCTGCGTTTGCGCTCAGGTAATCTACCACTTCGCCGGCGGCCAGACCGTCGTCCGCCAATGATCCAGCAGAGCTGGCTCGAGACCGGAAGACGAGCCGCGGGCATGGTAGTCGATGGCTCAGCTCCGGCTGCCTGTCTTCCCGACTCGGCTTCGGAAGGCGGAGCTTCCATGAGTTCGAGCACGGCGCGCCCCTTCCTACGCCAACCGCCGTTCAGGCGCTCGTCGAACGGCAGTGCCACGTAGTAGGTGACGTCATCCGGAGTCACTCTCGCGATCGCGTTGCGCGCCACGCGCCCACCCGAATATCCGGTCGACACTGCGTGCAGTTCGCTGCCTCGGACTGGGAGTGCCACCAGGTCGAGCAAGCCATCCAGCGCACGAGACGCTCGGGCGGCGGTGGAAGTCGCTTTCCTCGCGGCGAGCTCGACGCCTCGGCGGGTCCGAGTGCCCCGCATCATGTTCCCCTTGCGACGTGCCGCTTGCACCAGTCCGGCACCTCCTCGCCTCGTGCTGGGTGGATAACGTGGAAGCCTGCATCGCGCAACGCCTCGACGATACGCGGTCGAGCTGCCCAAAGGCGTGGTCGGATTTTCCCTTTATGCGCTGGCGTCAGCTTACGGACAGCTAAGCTGTCTATCAAGCGGGTAAGGTCTAACGACCTGAAGCAATGCAAGACGTATGATCCAGGTGCAGTCGTCATGTACGGTCGCGTTAACAATTGGCCCGATATTCCGGCCGAAGAAAGATATCATCGGGCAGCCAACGCTGAGGAAGCGGGTGCCGAAAGCCAGGGCTTCGCCGATGCGTTCGCTAGAACGCGATTGCAGGAGTCTGCTGGCAGCTCACCTTCGCAACCGAGTTATTCCCTCGTTCGAAAACCTCCTGTGGTCGAGATCGACAGAGCTACCTTCAGGACAGAAGTGAGGACCTTTCATGGCGACGCAATCAACCGCATCGCCAACAATCCACACGAGTACTCGGAATTTGTATCCGCAAGAGCTAAGCGCACAGCAGAGGTCGCTAAGGAATACGGTATCAGAAGAGATTCAGAAGACGCCCGATATTACAGCTACCAATTAGGAAATGTGAGCGTCGGCCTCCAAAGAACGGAGGCCGGATTCAACATGACTGAGTTCGAAAGCGATAAGTGGCGAGAACAGTTCCCTGGACGAAGTGAAGTCACCTCAATTGTGGATTTTCAGGTTGCTCATCCGCTTGTCGCGAACGCCGGCGATATTCTGCTCGAACATCAACTTCGGCAAGACGGCGAACGACCATTGGTGAACTGGCGTCCTGCTAATGCAGAAGCGAAGGCCCGCGCAGAGACAATGGGCTTCGTTGAAGTGGACGAGGACGACATGGTACTTGACCCCACTCAGTCCGCCCAGTGGACAAAAAACAGCCTCGGTGAATGGCAGCGCGCAACTAAATCTCAGCTTTATCTCTCCAAGGTCGATAGCGATACTGAGGTTGCAGCAGATTCCGAAGAGGATGGTGACTTTATGTAATGCCAGATCCGCAGGCATTCATGTTTGGGCAGGCGGTGGAGCAAGGAGCGCAGGCAAACCGACAGCTGCGGCAAAGGTCAAGCCTTAGCCGAGCGAAACCGACAATTCGACTGGATCCGCGAGGTGCTTTGTAACAAGGCACCAATGTTCACCATCAGGCCGGTCCGAGGTGGTTTCGCCGTTTGATGCGCCAATCTGAGGGAGATAGGGTGTCTCGGCCAATTCGGTCGAAGACACCAAATCAGGAGAGATGTCGAGCGAATTGAGCCACAGCAGCCATGCGCTCTGATCCTGGCGCTAAGCTCTGCGCCGCTGCCGCCGACCTTAAGGACGGACGTGTTGACCGGCGCGATGTGGCCCGTCCTGAACCGGCTTAATGCCAGATGCGATCTCGACAAGCTTGTGTGCGGCGGCTTCGGAGCCAAGCTAGCTTGATCGGCGGAAATCTCATCAGGCTCGGACTGACTCGCTGCCGCCAAGCATCGTGGAATCGTCGCCGCTAAGAAGGCGGTTTGAGCGCCTGCGACCGGACACCTGCTTGCCAGAGGATGATCAGGATTGATGTCAGCAAATCCCTCAGCCAGGCGATCACGCGGCGGAGGTTGTGGCCGACGGCGGTGAGGATGACGTTGCTGGCGTCGCTCTCACGCCCCTTGGGATGGCAGCGGCCGAGGTGGCCGTCGCTCTTCATGTGGCCAATGATGGGCTCGATGGCTGAACGGCGCCGGAGCTCGCGCTCGATGACGCCGAAGACGCCCCGTTTCTGCCCGGAGATGAAGACGCGGCGCGGTCTATCGGTGTTGCGGCCGCGATAGCCCTTGTCGACATAGGCGCGCTCGACCGCGCAGCCGGTTAGCGTTTCCGTCGCCTCGATGATGGTGCCGAGCGAGTTTCCGTCATAGCGATTGCCGGGCAGTGCGCGAGCGTGCAGCACGAACTGGCCGCCCGGCGCGCGGTCGTTGGTGGTGACGATCGAGGCCTTGACGCTGAACTCGTAAGGCGCTGCCGCCTTGCCTTTGCGGGTGTACTCGACCTGGAGCGCATGGAAGGAATAGAGTTTCCTGCGCTGCCGCTGCTGTTGCGATCCGCGCATCAACGTCAGTACGGCATCGTTCTTTCTTCCTGCTCATTTTCTGAACCTCCGTTTGAGAGGCCGCCGCGGCCCGTCACGGGTTCCGACGCCGGGGAATTCAGGGGGGCCGGCGCATCCTTAGGCCGAAACGAAATGAAGGGCGGCCAAGCCGCTGCGCCGGCCACCGGCCCCGCAACACCAACAGCGGGACGGGGGCACTTGGCGATCGTTTTGGGCCTCGTATATTGAACCGGTAGGCTGCGTCGGCCTTGCTCCGCCCTCGACCACGCTTCGCACCCTCGCCTCTCGACCTTTGGGCGTCAAAGGCGCATTCTTGTGGACGTTCATCTGGTCTCTCCTTGGAATACTGAAGCTTCGCAACCTCAGCCTCCTCGGTTCAGACCAGATGGACAACCTCCTGAGGAACCAAAGCTAGCGGAGCGCTTCGGCAAGCGCGTCCTGTCGCTCGATGACGACATTGTTCGGAGTTGGGGATGGATTGCCGGCGGGGTAAAGCGGCGCGCGGCCATGCTCGCCTGTGATCGACACGATGCTCGCCGCGACCGCGAGAGGCCGGTCCTCTGAGGGATGGGCCCTGAATGGCGAATCGAAAAATCGGGCGAGGCCGAAGCCTGGCCCGGTGCGGCTCAACGGAACGCCTCTATCTGCAGCTCGGCCGCCATGCGATCCACGGTCTGGCCCGGATTTTCGACCGGACGCCTCGAAATCAATGGTCGTGCTGAAGCCTTCGCCGTGTTGGGTCTGGGGGCAGCACCGGGAAAGCCGCGATGGCCAGGCTCATCGACTTCGCCGGGGTCTCGGATCAGGGGAAAGGTGCGGGGTGGGTCACCAGGAAGCCTGAGAGATCCCGTTGGTGTCCACATGGAAAGCCCGCGCGGAGCATCGGCGTTAACAACGCTCCAGGCCCGATGTCCGGACTTTATGGCGCGTCAATCAACATGAGACAAGGCGGCCGAGTTAGGAGATAATTGACGCTGGCCTCCGGCTTGGCAAGCGCTGATTGACGCTGCGCGACAATCAAGCGGTACTGCCGTATGCCTCATGGAGGAATGTTCCCGGAGACGCGATCGTTGCCTCATTTATTTTGCTCCCGAGAAGACGGACGGTCGGTACCTGGGAGGCCTGCGCAACGACCGGCCTCCCCCGTGTCGGAAGCGGGTGCTGTCTCCGTGCAACGGGTGCCTCGTCGAACCGCTCTGCATGATCTGCCGATCCAAACAGCAGCGCGCTTGCCTGCTCGCTGCGCCAGGATTTGAGGCGGCGCTGAAGCGTTCGCAGCAACTTATCCGGATACGCGCCCGGATATTCCGCCTGTAGCCTTGTCAGGAGCTCGGCGCCGTTTCGCCACGGCTCGGCCTTGAACCACTCCTGCAGCTGTGGGGTCGCCTGAACGAGCGGATCAGGAGGACGACGACCTCGCTTCGCTTTGAGGATCGGACGGTCCGTCCGTCGAGATGCGCCCTCTTTCCAAGCCGTTCGCAAGCTGGCGAGGAAGAAGGGCCGCAGTAATCGAATCGCCCGACGACTTCACGTCGGCAAGGTCGGCCAGATGTTGCTGCGCAGACCGAATGTTACGCAGCAACGCGACGGGGTCCAAGCTGAAGCAGATTTCCTGCAGTCGGGCGAGAACCGCATCGGAGGTATGTGGGTCAGCTGCCAGTCGCTGATGCGGCGTCGTCGGTGCACTATAAGATTTACGGACGCGTGCGCCATCGCGCTATCAGCTTGAACGACGGCTGCAAGAAGTTCACGAACAGGCGCACTGAGCGATAGAGTTCTGCGAGCAACGCAGCCGCCTCAAGTCCTTCAAACCGCCGATAACCGACGATGCGTCGGACCACGGCTCCGTTCTTCTGTTCGATAAACGCCTGGTCGTTCTTGCGGTAGGGTCGGCAACGCGTGAACTCGATGTTCGTCTGCTCACATGCCCTGCAGCGAGAGCGGCAGCTGTCGGCGAACTTCTGTCATCACGGTGCTCAGGAGCGTTTGCTCGCGCACCAGCAACGGCGCACACTCCGTCCAACAGGTCGCAATATCCGTGAGCACCAGCGTCTGCATAAAACTGGCGCGCGCCGAGGGCCCACTGTGAGTGACCAGATCGGCTTCGACTAAGCCCGGCGCCGGATCCTTCCAGCCGGCGGACGTCCGTACCGGGATTCCGTCGCAATGTGCTCGCCACCGGGCGGCGCCGCTGGCGTCCACCTTCCTCTCGGATCTTGCCCAGCGCCCCATCGATCGTTGACGCGCTCCCCGCCAGCAGCTTCGCACGGATTTCAGGCGCCAGGCCCATGTGACCGTTCCGTTCCATCGACTCGATCAGGAGCGGCAGCAGCGCTTTCAGCCTCTTGCCGCAGATCCGATCGGACGCCTCACAAAGAACTACCAGCGCATTTCGTTCAGCTTCCTCGTAAATCCGGCGACCGGTGCGCCGAACCGAGGATTGCCTCATCTCGCCTCGGAGCAGGCGCATCGCATGCTTTCGATGCAAGCCCGTCCCAAGCACAAACTGGTCCAGAATTCGCGCCTTCTCCGCGCGGCTCGCCTCTCTGTAGCGCTGCCCCACAGCGGCCGTCAGCTCTCTCCGAATCGCCATGCTCAGTTGCCTCACTCATTATCGCGCCCGCAGTCCCATCCCACTGGGGAGTAAATTACGTGAGGCAGGCACAGCACAGCATTCAGGAACATTTCAACGAACTTCTTGCCATCCTCGTATGGCTTCCGACCGGGACGATCGGCCATGATGCCCTGCACGCTTGAGGCCGATCCGTGTGCCACATCCAGGCGCACCGCTCTCGAGCGCTTCCTAAGCGACGGTCGCATCAAGCTCGACTCCAACACCGTCGAGCGCGCAATCCGGCCACCAACCATCACGAGAAAAAACGCGCTCTTCCGGGCAGCCATGGTGGCCGGACCTGGGCCACCATCGCCACGCTGCTGCAGACCAACGAAGATGAACGACGTCGACCCGCACTCCTGGCTCACGCAAACTCTCGAACGGATCGCGCGGCGCTGGCCGATCTCTCAGATCGATACTCTCATGCCCTGGAACTTCCAAGCCTGAATGGCCAAAGCTTCGCGCTTACGCCGCTGCCAACACGTCTTTGGTATTCATCGGCCGCGGCGCCTCGCGCAATTAAGGTGCTTGAAAGCGGGGGTAGATCACCAAGCTGCGAGGATTTGCCGCATCGTGAAACGGGTATGAAAGCCAACCAGGCTCGACGCGACAGCGATGGGGGCTTGAAGTCTACGTAGCGTCAGGTTGTACAGTCTGAATCATACATGCCGCCTTCTCTGAAGCTTCATGATCACTCGGAGAGGCTCGGTTGGTTGTAGCGAATGTGAGGCCGTTGAACTGAAGAACTGATGAGGAAGCAGAGCTTGCAGTGCAAGTATCGAAACCCGGACGCCTTCCAACAGCAATGGGGCGGCCCAATTTCGATCGCGATGTGCCGCATGCGATCTTGCCCGGAAGGAGGGCGGCAACACCGTGGCTTTTTGGATCGTGCGAGTATTTGGGTTTCGTTTCTCCTGGATTGTTTTGAGGTTTGGCGAGCGGTCACCTGTTGCCCAGGAGCCGGGGCGCTTTTCTGCAGCAGCCAAGGCTGGGCAGGCGTGAGTAATGCACGAGCTCGGAGCGGCGCTAACGGTCCCTTTTTGTTCAATTTGGCGAATCTTGACGTCCGGCTTTTTGAATCCGGAGTCTCTGTGGTCAGTGCACCGGAGTGTGGCTGCGGAGCAGCTATGAAGAGTCACCTCATCTAGGGAGAGTCGTGTGGAACCCATCTATAACAATCCGGACGATTGGATGCGCTGGTACGCCGAGCAGCAGGAGTTGCAGCGTGCGGGGCAAGAGGCCGACGTCGACCCTGCGGATCAAGCTGGCTTCGAGCAGCAATTGGGCGAGCTGCAACTCCGCTCTCCTGAGGAGAGTTCCGGGGTTAGTTCCCCCGACACTCCAGCCGCACGGCCGCATGAAAACATGCAGCGTACGGACGTTGGTGGTTCGATGCGAATGCGGCCAAAGTCCAACCTGCGGGACAATTCGTTCAGCAGCACGCGTCACAGTGTCGATGTTCCGCACGCTCATCTTGGCTCGGCTGCAAATAATTACGCGTCTGACTTGCGGGACAGGCCATTCAGCAGCATGCGTTACGCAGCGCCCTCGGAGGAACAACCTACGGCGCGGACGAAGGACAACAAGCCGCGTGGACTGTTCTCTCGGGTCAAATCAGGGTTAAGCAAAGTCTTTGGAGGAAACCACCGTGAGAAGTGGTCCGGCGGCCCAGCGTCTGATGACGTCTACTCGGAGCTTCGCATCGACTTTGCAAAGCGCAGTCGCCCGTCCGAAGCAGACCTGGAGCTGATTGAAGAGTTCAAGACGGCATTGGGCAGCGCGAACCGTAAGACGAAGTCGATCGAGAATTATGTGATGGCTCTTCGAATGTTCAGCGAATTCCTCCAACCCAAAGGCGTCACTCTGAACGACCTGCTTGGCAATGCTGATCTGCTGACAGCCTATAAAGATGAATTTAAGAAGGTGGCGAGCGCCAATAGCAGGAACTATGTGGGTGGAGCCTTGGAGACACTCCAGAATTTCCAGGCTGGAAATCCCATATCCGCTCCAGCTGGGGTGGGTACGCGAGAGCAACCGATGCACCCCCAAGACGAGCGGATGATCCGCCAGTTCGTGGAAAACGTCAAAGACTACAGAGTTGCTCCCGATGGTACCAGAGGCCGCGGGACTGGTAAGGTCCCGCTTGCTACGATCAAGGGAAATGTGCAGGCGCTCAACGCGTTTGCTCGTTGGCTCCGAGCGCAGAACAAGGAGCCCCTGGCTCCTCGGGCATTCAACGAGCCAAGGTCGCTCGCCGACGACATCGACCAGTACTTCGTAGCTGGCGGCGATGATCGTGACCGCCTCAGCGCGGCATTGTCTCATCTCCGCAGGATCGGGGCTGACGGGCTCCAAGCTGTCGGTGCCGGGCCCCGCCTAATGGGGCGCGAAACATTGTCCGCTCATCCGGGGGACGTCTCCATCATCAATGACTTTTTGACGGACGCTCTATCCAAGCTTGGCTCCGACGCGACTCGCAAGGAGAAAGGCGGCGCTTCGGCGATGGTTTCCAGGCTACGCTCCTTTAGTGATTGGCTTCAAAGAGAGGGCAGGCCGAGCATCATGGACCGTATCAAGGGCAATGCTGAGCAGCAGTCGTCATTGAGCGCAGATTATGCGGCGTTCAGCATAGCCACAAAGCGGACCGCCCCACTCGATCTCCTTCGACAATACCTGGGTCTCGAGCCCCAACAAGGACTTCGTGCTTATGACGATGACGCCAGCCTGATCGAGAGGCTGGCCAAGGAAGAGCTGAGAAACCTCGACCCAGCTTCCGAACAGAGAAGAAAAACAATTCGTAATACTGCTTCGGCCCAACGCAAGTTCAGTGATTGGCTCCGCACAGAGGGTAGGGAGAGCATCGCGAGCCGAATCAACGGCAATAGTGAGCAGCGACGCTCGCTGGACGCAGACCACCGGGCTTTCACCGAAGCCAAAGGAAAACTTGGCCTGAGTCTCAAGAAGCTCAGGCAATATCTGCAACTCGTTGAGGCAAACCGAGCGCTGGGTGTGACCGTCCCTCAGCAGAGGGCTAGCTCGAACTCAACCTCAACCTGGGCGCGAGATTTGCCGACTCCGCCGTCCGAAAGTGAGTGGCCGCCGCTGCTAGGTCCGTTTGGGCAGGCCGGCTTGCAGGAACCGGCTAGGTCGAGCTCGACCTGGTCCCCGCGCGTGCCGTCCGACTTCGATCCAAGTGAGTGGCCGGCGCCGCAAGGCCCGGTTGGACCGGCCGGTTGGCAGGACCCGGCCGGGTCGAGCTTTACCTGGTCTCCACGGGTGCCGTCCGACTTCGAGTGGCCAACTCCGGAGGGCGCGCCAGCTCGGTCCTCAGACATCTACCGCGATTTGACTTCTTTCGCTGATCTGCCGTCCACACCCCAGGAAATGCGTGACGATGCCCAGTCAAGGCCCGTGCTCAGCCCTGCCGGCAGACCGCCGTTCTTCATGGGTCCATCAGGCAAGCCGCAAGAGCTCGAGGATATCGGATATCTCGTCGGCGAGGATTGGCAGCATGGCTCACAGCCGGTGCCGGACTTCCTGCTCGATGTACTGGACAATAGAATGCTCTTGCCGAGTTCGCGAATGGCTCCCCAGCCGGTCTCTATCAACGGCGAGACCTACTCCATCGCATTGGGGCCGCGAGGACGCCGCGACGCCCAACTGATCCATCACCCTGGCCCATCCTCAGTTCCTGATGCCCGGATCGGCGCTTCGACGGCGAGTGCCTCTGCCGGCGACCGCAGCGGACGGGTGCTCGGAGCCAGGGAATGGCTGGGTGACGCGCATATCCAGCGGGACTACGAGCTCCTGTCGCAGGAGTTGCGGCAAAGCAATCCAAACCTCGCCGCCCGGACCCGGTTCGTCGATCCTCTCATCGCCTTTCAGGTGGGCCATGGTACGGACGGCGACGCCCTGAACGCATTCCATCGCATTGTCAACGATCTGAATGGCAACGATACGGCCGACTTCCTGTTCTTGCCGGTGAGTGATGCGAGCGCTACGGACCTCCTTGACCGCGGCTCCCATTGGTCGTTTCTGCTGGTAGATCGCCGCGATCGCGACAGGCCGGTTGCCTATCACTACGACTCCTTAGAGCCATACAATGCCGGACGTGCAGCAACGCTCGCAGAGCGGGTGGGAGCCGATTTGCGAGATGCCCTCATACGCGAGCAGAGGAACGGCTATGATTGCGGTGTCTTTGTGGTCGACGGTACCCGGGCGCTGGTCAGACGGCTCGCGGGAAGACGGCAGGCAGATCTGAGCCTCCTCAACCTGGTCGTCGATCGGCAGGCACTGCGAAACCGGCTAAGTGGGTGATTTCGGCTTCAACTGAATAGCGCGTGCAGCTGGTTGAAGTTCAGGAAGACATCGCTAGCGTGTTCAAGCGCATGGCCTATGCCAACGTAAACATCGTCACTTTGGCCGGATAAGCTGCTGCAAAAGCTGCAGCGCCGCATCAAATCCTGACGCAGCGAGCAGGCAAGCGCGCTACTGATTGGATCGGCAGATCATGCGGAGCGGTTCGACGAGGCACCGGTTGTGCCGTGACAGCGCCCGCTTCCGGTACAGGGGAAGCCTGTCGTTGCGCAACCCCGGCCAGCTCCACGACCGGCCTCTCCCGTACCGACCGTCCGTCTTCTCGGGAGCAAAATAAATGAGGCAACGATCGCGTCTTCGGGAACACTTCATGAGGCAATACGCGCTCTCATCCTGATTCTCGCGCCATAATGTTGCCCCGAACGGACGAAGCCGCGTACCAACTCTGAAAACCAAAGGGTGCAGGCGCTTCGTGATAAATGCGGGAGCGTCGGTGGTCGAAATTGATCTCAAACCCGACAATCGTCGCCGCCAATGTCCGGCAGTACCTCGTCACGGTCTAGGCTCGACGAATGGCCAGACACACGTCCGCCTTGTAAGGAGCGGTTCATCTGCAGGGTTTGCGATAAGCGCGGCACCATCCTAAGGGAACGAAGTGACCCCATGCCCATGAGAAAGCGTGCGGACTGAGAACTGCAACATCTCCACATCGTGTACGCGTCAATCGAGCTTTCTCTTCTGGTGCCGACTTCGAGACTCTTCCAAGCGATATCCGTACTAAGGCCGATCTCGTGGTCCTTCTCACTCTCGCAGACCTTATCGAGCACCGCCCGCACCCGCGGCGTTGTCTCGGCTTCGAACGTCGGGCTAGTCACGAGAAAAAATGCATATCAAATCGACTAGGCTTGCAGAATTCGATTGGTTAAGGCCACCGCACAAACCTGTCCATGGGCTGCGCCTGCGCGAGATACCAGATACCGGTATTTCCAAGTCCGTAAGGTATCAACGCCTGCTCGGCGAACGTCCGCTTTGCGCAATCGGGTTGAAAACTCGAGCTTGCGAACAGCCGAAAGCGCGGATTCACACAGGTATAGAAGCCTGGGATGAAGCAATGATTGGGCGAACAGCAAGCGCATCAAGCAACCCATCGTAGGCATGAAGGCAGATCTCTGGAAGAGCGCGGACCACCAGCCGCCGGGCCTGAAGCACTTCCGGAGAAACGCACCGCTTCGGGACCAGCAAAAAGTAGCCGGTCATCGGCGCCAGGCAGATATCAGCTAGCCAACTCATTGCCGTCTGCTCGATCAGAGACAAGCCACGATCGAAGCTTCTCTTGCGCGCCAGGTGCCGCTCTGTCACGTTTCAAACGCATTCACCGTGTGTTCGCCGTCACGATGGGCGCCAAGAGCACGACGAGGCACATGAGCCCGGCTAGGACCCCAAATGCGGCCGGCAGTCCCACGTACTTGGCCAGTAACCCGATACCAGCCGGTCCAATGAGAATTCCGGCATAACCAACCGTCATGATCGCGGCAATCGCCGGACCAACGGGCATCGCCTCCTGCGTGCCGGCGCGCCGGAACAGAATCGGGGCGACATTCGATAGGCCAAGACCAATGAGCAGCAAGCCGGCCATGGCGATGACGGCTACCGGTGCGGCCAGCAGAGCTCCGAAACCTGCCATGGCCAGTAGACTTCCGAACATAAGTGTCGCGCGGTCCCCCGCGCGTTCGACGACGGCGTCGCCAGCAAGGCGTCCCACCGTCATGGCTATGGAGAACAGTACATACGCTAAGCCGCCCTGCGTCTTTGGAGCAAGACCAGCGCCGACGACCAACAAGGCAGCCCAATCGAGCATCGCGCCTTCGATAAGGAAGGCGATCGCCGCAATCGCGGCTAGAAGGAGCACGATGGAACGCGGCAGAACGAACGACGGTCCCTGGTCCGCCTGCGCCGTTGGTACCAATCGCGGCCACGCCAGCATGATCGCGATCACTATCAATCCCGAGCAGACCACAGTTGAAACAAATGCGTCAATCTGCAGCGAGAGAAAAGCGGTCATGGCTGCAGACCCCACAAGTCCCCCGATGCTGAATTGAGCGTGGAAGCTGGACATCAGCGGGCACTCCGCCGTGCGCTCCACCTCGATCGCATGAATGTTCGCGGCTACGCTAATCGAGCCTATCGAGGCGCCTAAGGCGAATAGCGCGACGCCGAGCGCCAACTTGCTAGCTGTCGTGAGGCACGGCAGGATGATCGCGAGACTAAGCCCACCCACAAGAATGATCAGCCTGACGCCGTAGCGGGCGCTCAAAACACTTGTCAGAAGCATCGCGATGATGGATCCAGCACCCAGGCAGAGCAGTAGTAGGCCAAGCACGCCGTCATCGGCCGCCAGCCGGTCTTTCGCAAATGGTACGAGCGGGGCCCAGGCCCCGAAGCCAAACCCGGGAACGAAGAATGCAAGACGCGTTGCTAACCGAGAGGATGGTTGACCAGCAGACGCCATGACAGGGACCTTATTGATAGACGACCCGCGGGCGCTGTACCAGCGACGGACTCCCGAGCGACAGAGAGTGCGCAGGTTCGGCGGTCGAGAGGACATCGTTTGTTGGCGCAATCCGCCATGCCGGACGGTTCAGCGCGTGATATCGGATCGCGTCGATCGTCACTCTTCTAGTTCGATCCGCGACGACATCTTTGATTGCAAATACGATGCCACCGCGAAAACGCACGTGACGTCTCGATCCGAACTCGATACGATCGGGCAAGTGTGCCGGCTAGGCATGGAGCGTTGGGGGTTCTCAACAAGCTTGTTACTTGCTGATTGATGAGCGCGGTCGCGCACTGAAGGAGCACGAAGCACCTGAGTGCGCCTCGAGACCGCGTATTACGATTCCGTGGCGCCCTTCAGCGCGCCAACGCGGCCTCGCCTTCTGTAGTCATATCCGCGACAAATCAATATGGCTCAGTCGCAAAGCTGACAACGAGATGAAATTCCATCTGCCGATCGCAATCGGTCTCAATGCGAGGCGATGGGCTTGCAACCCGGTTACTCTAGGCTTGCGTAGCCTGCCAAAGCTTGTGGCAACCGACATCGCGCTGTAGACGCCGACATAAACACTTTGATCATGGAAGGCACGCAGAGGCTTATGTGCCTGCTAGACTCATGGTCTTTGTCAACGCCCCCGCCACGGCTCGCGATTGACGACTTCTTCATCGAATTGGCCGTGCACATGGACCGGCATTGATGCTTCTCCGTGTGCGGGAGGGATACGCGGCTCGTTGCCCCAACGTCCATCGAGAAACTGCCCCGCCGAGATCGCGACCCGCTCCTGCGTAAACAGCGGACGAATCCGTTGCTTGGCCTGTCGCAACAAAGAAGCCCACAGCGTTGCGTATCTTCGACCGACGCTCCACCAATCATCAAATCCCGAATCATGGTCGCCCATAGAGTCAGAACCACCCCGAAAATTGCAACTGTAGTGCTAGACACGGTGGCCAAATGCATCGAACTCCGTCCGGATCGCTTGTCCGGTGTTCGGTTACGCGCATATTCCCTCCTTCAAGAAGCATCAGTGCAAGATCGGCGAATACGCCCTGCCCCAGAAGTCGTGCGTCATTTCCAGTCGGAATTGATTGCGGAAGCCCTGGTCGACGCGGGCTACGTGCGCATTAGTTTCGACCACTTCGCCCTACCCGGCGACAAATCTTGCCGCGGCGAAGCGCGAGGGGCGGCTGCGTCGGAACTCCCAGCGTCACACCGACGACGCCGGCGAAACGGATAAAAAGAAAACAGTTTATCGATTTGGTTCTGAATTGCGCTACAGAGTTGGCAACGCGAGCAGTACGTTGTCGATCAGCCGGGTCGAACCGACGTAGGCTGCGGCACAGAGCGCCGCCGGAAGCCGCAGCGGACTCGCGGCGCGCTTGAGCGTATCACGATCGACAAGTTCAAGGTATTGCAGCCGATCAACTGTCTCAAGATGCCGCTCGGCGACCGCAATCAGCTTGTCCACCTCGCGCACTCCTGAGCGGAACTCATCCGCCGCGGCGAACAGCCCACGACTGATGGCAACGGCTCGCCGACGTTCTTCCTCGCTGAGATACCGATTGCGACTGCTCATCGCGAGCCCGTCCAGTTCCCGAACGGTTGGCACGGTGACGATCTCGATGGGAAGATTGAGATCAGTTGCCATGCGACGCACGACCGCGCATTGCTGAAAATCCTTTTGCCCGAAAAACACGACGTCCGGATGCACGATGTTGAACAGCTTGCATACGACGGTTGCGACGCCGCGAAAATGCCCACGCCTGAAAGCCCCGCATAGTGGCTTCGCCAATTCGCCCGGTTCGACGAAGGTCTCGAATTGAGCCGGGTAGACTTCCTGTGCACCCGGCGCGAAGACAATCGCAACACCGGCATCGCGGCACAATTTTTCATCGCGCAGGAAATCGCGAGGATAGCTGCTGAGATCCTCGTTTGGTCCGAACTGAGTCGGATTGACGAAGATGCTAACGACGGTGACGTCGCATTGCGCTCGGCTCGCCTTGACCAGGGCCAGATGGCCATCGTGCAAATAGCCCATTGTCGGCACGAGCCCGACGCGTTTGCCCGCGCTGCAAGCCTTCGCGAGCTCACGACGAAGCTCAGCGACCGTCGTAATCGTCTGCATCGTAGCACCTTACATCAGGTTGGGTTGGGAGGAGCCCAGTTTGCGATGATGTTACCCAGGCTTTCAGGAAGCCGATAGGACTCTTGCGGCGCCGGGAACGCTCCACTGCGGACATCGGTAGCCCAGCGCGACAGCGCCTCCTGCAACAGCTGAAAACCATCAGCATAGGCGCGAACGAATTTGGGCCGATGACCTTCGGTCAGCCCCAGCACGTCATGGAATACGAGCACTTGGCCCGAGCACCCGGGACCCGCGCCGATTCCAATAGTTGGTATCGACAGCGATTCGGTCGCTCGCTGGGCTAGCTCGGCCGGAATGCCTTCAAGCACCAACGCGAAGCATCCGGCCTCCTGCAGACGGTGAGCGTCATCAAGCAGCCGCAAAGCGTCATCGGCTTTCCGGCCCTGCACCTTGAATCCGCCCATGATATTGACGCTCTGCGGGGTGAGGCCGAGATGGCCTATGACGGGAATTTCGCAATCGACCAGGGCACGCACCATTTCCACGCGCTTGGCCCCGCCCTCGAGTTTCACTGCATCTGCGCCTCGCTGCAGGAACCCTCCGGCGTTGCGTATCGTCTCCTCCGGACTGAGGTGGAAGCTAAGAAACGGCATATCGGCCACGAGCAGGGCATGGGGCCTTGTGCGCGCAACAGCTTCGAGATGATGATTCATCATCGCCATGCTGACTGGCAACGTGTTGTCGAATCCGAGGCAGACATTGCCAACACTGTCGCCGACAAGAATGATGTCGACGATGGGGTCGGCGATGCCTGCCGTAACCGCATCGTAGGCGGTGGTCATGGCGACAAGCCGCCGCTCCTGCTTCCACCGCTGCAGGATTGGAATCGTGATCCGCTCAACTGACACTTCCGAAGCGTGGCTCATTTTCGATCCGTTCCGTCAGATGGCCTCAGGTCGATTTCGCAGCTCGAAGCGATACTGATTTGATCTCACCTGTGTCGCCTACGATTTTGAAGCCACCGCCCTCCCGAGGTTCCCGCGTCACCGAATAAGCTAGGCGAACGGTAATCTGATTCTTGCGACAGAAGCCGTTGAGTATTGCGCGCATCCCCGGGGGACCACCCTTTTTCTATGGCGGACGAGTGAAAACTGTCAACCATGAAAGGGAAACATACGCCTCCAAAGTAGCAGGCGCGTGCATAAAAAATCCAATGGTCGCGCGACCATCAAGCAAGAACTCCCCAGATTCAAATTGTCATTTGGAAGCGCCTTGCGTCACGCTGGGCCTCAGGGCGCGCCGATGCGATCATTCTGACGCAATTTGCGTGCGGCGTTGTCTTAACCGCATCTCTTGCATGTCGGACTGGCTGGCTCTGCCCCGGAGGCAATACTCGACCCGAGCGAGTTCGTTTCCGAGCCTCATCAAGTTCAACTGCAGCCAGAGGATTTGTTGCCGCTCACACCTGCTGCGCTGAATCAACGCTCCGGCATACTTCCCCATACGGAGCTGATAGAAATTGCGTACCATGCCCTGCTCCAATCCATTCTCCAGGATACTTGGCATTTTCCAGCTCCCGAAACAGGCCTCGCGCTCACCCTCTGTTGTAGCGGCATATCGCGATCGATTAGTTCGATGAACCCCTGCCTGTCGGCCGAAAATTGCGTTTGGGCGTAATTCCGCGATGAAATCCTTCAAACGAGTTTGGAGTGACCGCCCCCGCCTTCGTCAAATGCAAGCATGGGAGTGCTTTCCAGCGCAGCAGATCGTGAAAGCTATGCAGACGCGCGTCTGCCGCCGCTAATTCGATGGCGTGTGGATAACCCGAGCTACACACTTGGCGCCGGTGCGCTTGCCGTCCGCTTGCTGCTCAATTCGCAGCAGCCATGGCAACCCAAGCGTCAGGCCATCGAAGAGTCGACGGTTCGACACGGCCAGCCAAGTCATGCGATGCAAAAAGGGGCTAAGCGGGTTAAGGCGCAGTAGTGCGGTCGCAATCTAAGCGGCGGCCGCCATTGCGGGGTCAGCAGCTTCTGCTGCACACGTTCAGACCACTACTATTCGTCGAAGACACGATTTCGTAACAACACCCCGCATTCCCCTTGTGCGTCTTTTCGTGGCGTCTTGTACTGGTTGTCAGCGCGATCGTTCTACCCGCCGCGCTAATGCGTATGTCGGGTCGATACCGCAATAGGCGTCCGTCCCCGAACGAGAACTGGCAGTTGCCAGGATACCCCCAGATACGTCCTTGCAGACAATGAGCGTCCTGCCAAGCGGGTCGTAGGACGTACACTCGAAGGCGAGACAAAGCCAACTAGCATGGGAAGTGCTAGCAGCGACAAACAGCAGATTGCGCATGTCTTGCCTCCGCTAGGCTTTTGCTTAAGGATAGACCATCGAATTGCATCTATTGATGTTGATCAAGCAATGGCAGCCGCGCTTCCCTGGGCGATCGCATCCACCGATGTACTAGCGCGTTGGGCTCTCACGCGCACGCAAGCAACGCGATTCAAGTGAAGGCAGTCTAAGAGTGCTCGGAGTGCTCGATCAGAACCGCGGCACCTGGGGCGGCCATTTTCCGAAAACTTCGGCAAAGGCGGAGCAGCATTTCAGCGACTTTCCGGAAGGGAGCGCAGCCTTCCGGCGCGATGCAGCTGCGCGCTGGAAGCGCCTCCAGGCAAGCATGTGCACCAGGTACTACCTTTCTTCGTTGCTTCGCGACGAGCAGCGCCGAAACGATAAGCTCCTCCCAGGCGACCATGTATGGCTAAGACTATCGCCACGTTCCGCGATTGAAAGTAGTTTCACGATCAATCTCTCTGCGGTGATCAGCCGAAGAGCGGATTCAACCTTGAAGTCACGCGTCGATGTCAACGCTTCAGGGGCTGGCGGCGGCCTTCCCCCTTCTGTTTTATGACCAGCCTGTATTCAACGAAGGAGCGCATTTTGCTGCAGTTCTTATGCGCCGATCCTGCAAGTGAGACCGTTTCATGCACGAGATCCGCGCGAAGCTAATGACCGTCGACGGAAGCATCTACTGAAGTTGTCCTAGCGACTGATGATCAGGCGGTTCCTTACTTCGATGCAGAATTTCGTCTCAGAGATTGTCTAGAATTGCCGGCCTTATCTCTGGGATGGTCGTTCTGGCTCCCTTGCGCAATAGCGGAGGAAGAACATCGAGCTAAACACCCGCCACCGCGATCGTGCAGGGCGCCTGCCGTGCAGTGGCATCTGAACGGCTGCCCGAGGCTTGCAGACTTTGCGATGAGGCTTCTGTCGCTTTGGGCGAGTCAAACCGCAATGTTCGCGATTACCGACGGTCATCTATGATTCGACACATCGTATTCTTCACCGCAAAAGATAAGGCGCATGTCGACAAAATAGTCGACGGCCTTTCCGTACTCGCCAAAATCCCGCACGCACGCCGGCTTGAGGTCGCTCGCAACCGCAAGAGTGACCGGCTTGGCAACGAAATTGACGTGATCGTCTACGGTGAATTCGACGACGAAGTCGAACTCGAAGCCTATAAAGCGCACGAGCTTTACCAGGAGTCGATCCGGCAGGTAAGACCGCTCCGAGAGCTACGTCTCGCGGCCGATTACAGCATGTCAACAGATGCGGAGCCATTTGGCAGGCCCTACCCGCGGGCGTAATTAACCTGGCAGGCACGTAGGGGTTTGGGTGCCCATGAGGCTCGCCTTCGCCGGACGGGATTACAATCGGCCATGTATCGCTGAGCGACAGACTAATGCATGTATTGGAACTGCAGTGGATTGAGCCCGTCACAGCCATGCGACGCCTCTCGCATCGGAGGCACCTCACGTTCCTGGATAGCGCATCGAGACACGCGGTGCTCGGGCAGTACTCGTATGTGACGTGCGATCCCTTCAGCACTTATATAATCGCGGACGGGAGAGGTATTTGCAACGGAGAGTCCATTGTGGGCGATCCGTGGGCGGCACTTCGCGGTCTGCTAGCCAACTATCCGCAAATACATCGCGCCGATCTCCCGGCATTCCAGGGGGGCGCCGCCGGCTTTTTTGGATACGAGCTGAACAGGACGCTGGAGCGATTGCCGGTGCCAACCATCGGGGGGCATCGCTTGCCTCAGGCACTCCTACATCTTTACGACGTCGTGATTAGCTTCGATCACCGCCATGATAGATGCTGGATCCTTTCTACCGGGTGGCCGGAGCAGGATCCAGTTCGCCGGCGTGAGAGAGCTCGCCAAAGAGCCGAAGAATTTGTTGGGCTGCTTACAGTCTCAGCCCCTCCTCCTGATTTTACACCAGGCGAGGCCGGCTCATGGCATTCAAACTTCAGTCGCCAGGGATACATCGCGGCGGTACAGCGCGTGATTGATCTCATTCTGTCGGGTGACGCCTTCCAGGTCAACATTGCGCAGCGCTTCAGCGCTCGCCTGGCAAACTCGTTCGATCCGATAGCCTTCTATTGTCAGCTGCGGAAAATGAATCCGGCTCCCTTTGCCGCCCTTCTTCGGTTTGGCAAGCTCACTATTGCATCGAGCTCGCCCGAGCGTTTCCTAAAGCTTGACGGGCGACAGGTCGAAACGCGACCTATCAAGGGGACGGTGGCGCGTTCTGCTGATTGCGAGGAAGACCGGCGTCGCGCTGAGACGCTGGTAGATTCGGAGAAAGACCGCGCCGAGAACACCATGATCGTCGACCTCCTGCGCAATGATCTCTCGCGCGTTTGCACGCCCGAATCAGTCCACGTCCCGTCCTTATGCAATCTCGAGTCTTATGCCTCGCTGCACCATCTCGTGTCTGTCGTTACGGGTGAGCTAGCACACGGAGAGGATGCCGTGGGCCTACTTAGGGCCTGCTTTCCCGGCGGCTCAGTTACCGGAGCTCCCAAGGTACGCTCGATGGAAATTATCTTGGATATCGAGCGTGTGGCGCGAGAGGTGTATTGCGGGGCCATAGGCTACATAGGATTCAATGGACATATGGATGTAAATATTGCCATTCGCACCGTAACGATCGACGACGGCCAGGCCGTCTTCCATGCAGGCGCCGGGATAACGGCAATGTCCGATCCGGCCGCCGAATATGAGGAGAGCCTTGCAAAAGCAGAGCGCATTTTTCGCGCATTCATTGCTGAAGACTCCGGTGCATCTTGATTGTCATTATCGACAACTACGACTCTTTCGTCTTCAACATTGCGCGATATTTTCGCAAGCTTGGTGCAGCAACACGTGTCGTCCGGAACGACGCGATGGATGTGAGCGAATTTGCTGACCTCAGGCCCCGCGCGGTTGTCATCTCCCCCGGTCCGTGCACTCCAATTGAGGCTGGAATATCGACAGCCGTCGTTCGTGAACTTTCGGGTCAGGTGCCAATTCTCGGCATTTGTCTCGGACACCAGTGCATTGGGACCGTGTTCGGCGCACGCGTAACGCGCGCACGTCATCCTATGCACGGTCGGCCCTCGTATGTCACACATGAAGGCGGCGGGCTGTTCAAAGAACTACCGTCTCCACTTTGTGTGGGCCGCTACCATTCGCTTATCGTCGAATTGGATCCGTCATCTGCCCGTCACCTCACGGTGACAGCACTCTCGGATGATGGGGAACTCATGGCCCTCGCCCATCGCGATCAACCAACATATGGCGTGCAGTTCCATCCGGAGTCGATACTCACCCCACAAGGGGACGTACTGTTCGCAAACTTCCTTCGGCTTGCAGAGCTTTCTTAAGGCGGCCGTAGAGGACTGGTGCAGCCATAGCGTGGCGCTTCCGGTCGATCGCTGGCCCGACGACATGCGGCTGTCGGACATCGAGCCGCGGTTCGTTTGAGGCGTTTGTGGCCGGCTCGGCGCCGAGGTTCGGAACTTTCCATTTGAATGTCGAAGGGTCCATCGGCGCCATGGGGCCATCGGTAGCCTTAAAGAAGGCCCCGGCCATGGGGGCTTTTGGGGTCGTGGAGGCCGGGGCCGCTGGAGACGCTTGAACCTTAGAAGGCCAGGCGAGCGCGAGCTTACTCACAGGTCAAACGGCTGTTCTGTTCGCTTCCGCACATCGGCGATACCGTTCCGATCAGGAACGGCACAGGGGAGCGGCCGGCTCACCCTGGTTTTGCGCTGTGTGAACAAGTGGTCACGAGCAGCATGGTTCGGCTGCATTGCCAATCTTGTCCCAAAGTCGGCTCAAAGAGTGCGCGAGGAGTACCGATTGCCATAGTGGTGCCAGCCGCCACCAGAACAACGGCCGTCAGAGCGAGCATTCGAGAGGTTGTCCAATTAAATTGCATGGCGCTTCCCTCCAGTTGAGGCGCGCACGCTATCCTGGGTGATACCTGCCGCTTGTGAACTACATCACACGTTTCCTCAATCCTCATCACCCCCTCGTGCGAGGAGCCCGCCAGCGAGGACAGTTGGGCCTTTTGTGCTCCCGAAGCCGGTTCGCGCTAGTCAAGATTGAGCCTCTTTTGGAGAGCCCTGACCATAACCTCGACGTGCCCAGCGGCGAACAGTGCACGCGCAAGTTCCGGTCTTGCTGCATTCTCGGGCGGAATGACGGAGGTCATGGCTAATCCGATCGCCGAAAGCATTCGCGTGCGGGGCGGAGTTGTCGATCGGAGCGCGGCCGTCACCTCTTTGATTCTTCAAGAGGGCGGTGTATGCGGCGTTCGGGTTGGTTCAGAGGAGATTCGCTCGGCGCATGTCATACTTGCAGCTCATTGGCGCCGGCGCAGAAGCTGCTCAATGACGCTTTTGGGCCGCAGAAGTGGAACGAGCGGATGCTAACACTGCCGACAATGCCGGCAGCAACGCTTCAGATGGATCTGGAGGCGCGCCCGTCGACCGCATGACGTTCGCGCCCGGCACCTCGATGACCACCTTCTCGGAGCAGTCCCGGACGACGTTCAGGCATGTCCCGGGCGCGTCTCCATCATATTGTCTGAACCGGAAAAGCGCCTCGCCACACGGCCCGACCAAATTCTTGCAGAAATCTGCTCGGAAGCGCGTGCGGTCGGCATCGAGTTCGACGGCATCATTCGCGATTGGCGGGTAATCACACGGCCCGACGACTTCTACTCGCTCTCGCCCGGGACTGAGGCGCTGCGATCGGAGCAAAGGACAGCGATTCCCAGAGAGCCCCTGCAGGCGATTACATCAAACAAATACCTTGTCACGGCGGAGGTTGCAGTCTTCTCGGGCAAACGAGCTGCCGCCGTCGTACTTGGGGTTAGTGAGGAAATCCAGCACGCAGCGACGAGCACTGAGTCAATGGCTCTTGCCGCTTCGAGGCGTGGTTGCTCAGCTAGCGACTGGGGATCGAATTCGGGGCTTCGTCCAAGTTCGGAGAGGAGCTGCCGCGGGATCAGACAATCCGCCTTGTCTCCCGTGCGGCCGCTGTCCATCCGCTCTCAAGCAGGCCGCAGCTCCGTCGGCCGCGCGACGCGGTCGCTCATCTGCGGTGGAGGGAATGCTCGTCGCCGATCGAGGCATGCTTTGCGGCATGCAGGCCGTGCCGATCTCGACGAGGCCGAAGAAGAAGTGGGGAAACCTGCCTTGCGCCGCCTGGGTAATCCGCGCACGCTGTACGAGGCAATTTGGATCTCTGTTGGCGTGTGGCGCGAATGCGAAGCGGCGGAACATCTTGACGCCGGCGTGCCGCGCCAGCTGGCGGCGCTGGGCGCCGTCGTGGTCATTCCGGTCGCGCTCAACTTCATCGGGCTGTCGAATTTCGCCGACCTGATGCTGCGCATCGCCAGATGGCCGGCGATGTTCGTCGCGGTCACGCTGGCCTTGGCGGCCATCTACCGCTACAGACCGAGCCGGCAGACGCCGCGCTGGCGCTGGGTCACCTGGGGCAGCGCGCTCGCAGCGCTTCTCTGGATTGCCGCCTCCGGCCTGTTCTCCTGGTACGCGGCCAGCTTCGGAAAGTTCAACGAAACCTACGGCTCGCTCGGCGCGGTGATCGGCTTCGTGACCTGGCTCTGGATCTCCGCCATCGTCATTCTGATCGGCGCCGAACTAGACGCCGAGATGGAACATCAGACCATGCGCGACACCACGACTGGCTCGCCGAAGCCGATGGGGAAGCGGGGTCCCAGAATGGCCGATACGGTTGGACAAGCACGCAGCGGCTGACGTGTTTCAAGCTTTCCGCAGGATAGGCGGACGCTAGTCCTCGGCCGGATGCTGCGCCCGCCCACGGCTGGTAGTTCTGCCGCTTGCTTGGACCGGGCCGCCGACGGACTTGCCCTCGGCGCGATCCGACCAAACGTTGGGACGTGCTTACGCGGCCTGCTGTTCGTGGCGCACGTACTCCATCGTGACCTTTGCGACATTGGCATCGATCCAGGCGGCCATGCGTTCTTCCTCCTTCAGCGAGGTTTCGAGCGGAGCGCGAGCCGAGTCCATGCCGGCCGCCGGACATAGCGTCAATAGCGACTTATAGGCGGCGATCTCGAAGTGCTCGAACGCGTTGTTCGCAAAGGTGTTCTTCAAAATCTCGTCGCCCGCCATGGAATGCGCCATTGCCATGGTATTCGCCGCGACCGATTGGACCGTGTCCTTGACACTTGAGGTGCTCTCACCGCACGCCTCCAGGCACTGCTCGAGCCGCTTCAATTGCTGGTTGGTCTCCTGAAGATGGGCGGCGACCTTCGCCTTCACCTCCGGATACTCATCCAACCTTTCGGATTGTCGTTCCATCAGTTCGCGCGCCTGGATTTCCATCGAATGCGCGTTTCTCAAGCCGACCACAAATATGTCGCGAGCCGTCTGGGTCACTTGCCTCTCCATTCCCGCCATTGGCCAAGATCGGCGGAAACAGCAGACGGCGCCCAATGTTCCTACCGAAGCCGGGGGTGCGCTGTTTATTCGCGCCCAACCGGCCCATCTCCAACTCGCGATAGCGCCCACGGCGAGGAATCGTTCGCTGACAGGAACAAACCACACCGGCTACCGTTCGGGGTTGATATCCCCTCTCCACTCCCGAGGCCTTCTATGTATCACCACGTCAAGAAGCTGATGTTCACCGTTCGCGTCGACGAGCCGGACCCTCGTTTCGGCAACATGCTTCTTGAACAATTCGGCGGGGCCAACGGTGAGCTCGCGGCCGCGATGCAATATTCGATCCAGGGTCTGAACTGCGAGGATCCGGATCGCAAAGACCTGCTGATGGACATCGGCACCGAAGAACTCAGCCATCTCGAAATCGTGGGCACCCTCGCCCGCATGCACCTCCAGCCGACGAAGTTCGATCGCCAGGCGGCCGAAGCCGATCCGCTGGTTGCAATTGCGGGCGGCGGCGGCGTGAACCTGTTCAATTCCCAGGGCAATGCCTGGACTGCCAATTACCTTAAGATCACTGGCGAGCTCGACGTCGACCTTCGGAGCAACATCGCCGCCGAGGCGCGGGCGAAGATCGTTTATGAGCGGCTGATCAATTTCTGCGACGACGCCGGCAGCAAGGATGCTCTGCAGTTCCTGATGACCCGGGAAATTACCCACATGAAGGCGTTCGCACTGGCGCTCGAGAGCATGGGCAAGCCGGCCTTCAGTATCGGCCGCATCGCGCCGACGCCGGGACTGGTCGACCAGTTCTTCAATGACTCCACCGGAACCGGTGATCATGGCGAGATCGACACCCGCGGGCCATGGAATGAGGGCAATGGTTGGGTCTTTACGGAATCGCCCGCCATTCAGGCCGAGCCCGGCGCATCGTCCGCGATCGTCACGGAAAGCTCGCCCCCGGACGACCAGGCCGGCCTGGGGGACCTGTTGATGGATGAGCTCCGCGACATCCTGCACGCGGAAAAGCAACTCACAAAAGCACTTCCGAAGATGGCCGAGGCAGCTCGCTTCGATCAGTTGCGTGAGCTGTTTGAGCAGCATCTCGTCGAGACCGAACACCAGGTGGAGCGCATCAATCAGTGCTTCGAGTTGCTCGGCAAGACCGCGCGCGCGAAACCTTGCAAGGGCATGATGGGGCTTGTCGAGGAAGGCCAACAGATCATCACCGAAGGCGAAAAAAAGGAGGACGCGGCCGCCGACCTCGCGCTGATTGGAGCGGCGCAGCGTGTGGAGCATTATGAGATCTCGGCTTACACGACGGCGAAGAACCTCGCCCAACAACTTCGTCACAGCGCTGTCGTCGCACTGTTGTCGAAGTCGCTGGCTGAAGAAGAGAATTCGGATCAGCTACTCAACCAGGTCTCCCGATCGCTGATGTCGGTGGCAAGAATGCCGACCGCACTCGAACAGGCGGAATAGTATTTGCCGGCTGCGGGCTAGACGGCGCCGCACGTAGGCGCCGTTTCGCTGCAGAACGGCTGGCAACCGGATGGGGTGCGCGCACCTCTACGCATAGTTCAGCGGCAGCTCATTGTGGATGTGGCAGGCCGCGACAGCGGCGTGCCCGAAGGCGACGGATATCTGGTGCAAGTCGCTGACGACGTCGCCGACCCCGTAGAGACCGCTGATCGTGCTTTGCTGCTTCTGATCTACCTTCAAAAAACCTTCAGCCGTATGATCCGCTCCCAACGCGAGCGAAAGCTCGGAACGAACCTCGCTCCCCATCGCGGCGTAGATCGCGTCGAACTCAGCCGAAGAACCGTCGACCAACCGCGCAACGATTTGGCGGTCACGCTTTTCAAGGCGCGCCAAGGCTGCGGTGGTTTGCACCTCTGCCTCGTCCGTCTTCGCCACCATCGAGCCCTCCTGTAAGTCGTCGATTGGAATGAGCACGACATCCGCCGTGAAACCGCGAAGAAACCGCGCCTTGCCGATGGCGTGATCCAGCGGCCCGACAACTCCAATCCTCTTGCCACACGCCTCGAAGCCGTCACATATCGGACAGTAGCGGAGCAGGCTCTGCGCGACGGCACTCACCCAGTCCTTCATGGGGGGATGCCGATCGACGATCCCGGTCGCAAGCACGACTTTGGATGCCCAGATGTTTGTGCCACGCACAGAGGCAACGAAGCTGCCCGTCTCTCCCGAGAGGGTGTCTACTGTGCCCTCGACCAGTTGAACGCCGAGCGCCGCCACCTGCTCCTTCATGCGCGCGAGCAGTTCGACACCCGAAATTCCGTGTGTGAATGCAGGCAAGTTATGGCTCTCGGGAATCAAGGCCGCGCGGCTGGCGTTCGCGTCGATGATCACGACCTTTCGTTTGAACCTCGCAAGGTAGATTGCTGCCATGAGCCCGCCCGGGCCCGCACCTACAATCAACGCGTCCACTTTCCCATGCATGCGGAACAATCGTTTGGATGCCGAAACGTGCGGCAGAGTTGCTCAAATCGTCCTACGCCTTCCGGCGACGAACCCGTAAATCAGCAACACGATGATAGCCCCGACGATCGCGCCGACGAGACCGACTCCCTCCCCAGGGCGGTACCATCCGAGCGACTGCCCAAGAAAAGTTGCAACGAATGCCCCGACGATGCCCAGGACGGTGGTGAGGATAAATCCCGACGGCTCGTTGTCGCCAGGCATGATGAACTTGGCAACGACCCCCGCGACAAAGCCGATAATTATCGTCCATATCACACTCATCCTTGGGCTCCTCGCGATTCTTAAAAGGTTACGCATTCCGGTCCGGCAGGCGGCCGCCGGGCGTATACTTGTCCACGGCCGCCGGAAGCTCACGCGATAGCCTCGCCAGCAGCTCTTCCTGCGGAAGGCCGGTCTGCTGCTCCAGCGCAGCCAAGATGTCCGTCCCAATCGCTTGCTTGAGCTGAGGCGGCGAGATGTCCTTGTTCGGCCCGTCGTTGATCCAAGATTGGGCGGCATCCGCTTGGCCGTTCTGCTTGAATCGTTCGAGGAGCTCTCCGAGCCCGCTGCTCAGAAGCCCGCCCACGCCAGATCCGCCTATCATGCCCGTTAGGTTGCCGAGAAGGCCACCCTGGCGGGTTTGCGGCTGTCCACCGGTCTGGTTGCCGGATCCGATTCCGCCGAGCATTTCGACCAGTTTGTCCCGATTCTGATAGCCCGCAATCGCGATCAATCCGAGCAGAGCGGTCAGGGATGGCATTCCTCGGCTCATGGCTTGCTCCCTTCAAGGGCGCAGACTTCAATGGTGGTCAGCTCTGCGAGGAGCGCTGTCGCACCTTGGTGAGCCCCTCGGCATGGTTCTACGCTGCTACGCGTTCACCTTTCCGCGTGCTGCATCCATCGCGTTGCTGCCGGTTTCCCGCAGACGCTCTACGGCTTCGGATCCGATATCATCGAGCTCAGCTTTAAGCGTGTCGGAAGCCTCGCGGATGCTTTGTGAGACCGCTCCGGCGCGCGCGTTGAGATCCTCTTTCACTTTGTCGCTGACTTCGCCGACCCATTCGCCTTCGATATCCGACCTGGCGAATGCGCCAGCGACGGCTGCACCGACGGCTAAACCTATGGCGCCGAGCACCAATGGTTGTCTCTCGAGCAGGTCGGAAAAAGACGATTGTACTTGTGCAATGGTCTCCTTCCGAGGCAGCGCCTCACTCACCTTGCTGAAATTCTCCCGCGCGTAAGCGACGCCTTCGCCGAACCGGTCCTTGATCGTGTCTGCAGCGCCCGATACAGCGTCGGAAGCGGTGCTCGCGGTCTCGCGCAGGGTGTCGCCGACGTGCTGTGACAATCCGTGATCCATCTCAGGAGCGGTTGGCGGACTGTTCGTGAATTTGGGTGCGTTCGACCGCAGATTGGCGCTGATGTCGGCGAGCGGTGCAGTCGCCGCACTGACCGAAGTTGCCGCGCTCTTCAGCCTCTCGTTGCCGAGCAACAGCCACAGCGCACCGCCGCCGATCAGGGCGGCAGCGAGCGGATTCTCGCGAACCGCTTCCCTGAGGTTTTGCATAAAACTGACTTCGGTGGCGCTCATCGGACCATTTCCTTCACGGTATCCTTGTCCTTTTCGAGCTGGCGCATCGTTTCGCGGGGCGCCAGCCTCCGGGCGTCAAGGCGGTTTATGCCGACCGCAAACAGGACGCCCGCCAACACCGCGGCAACCACCGCTGAGACAAGGTAGGAGATCGGTTGCGACCAGCCACCGGCAACCAAGGCGGCCGACAGCGCGAATAGGGCCATGACGAGCGCAGGAACAACCAGGACCGCTCCGGCTCCGAAGAAGCCGACCGCCCAACCAACCTGCTGAACCTTCTCGCCGAGCTCGGCCTTCGCGAGATCGACCTCGTTCTGGAATAGCTTTGCAAACTGGGAAAGCACATCACCCAGGAGGGCTGAGATGGTCCGAAGATCGGATTGGGTGTTCATGACGCATCCTCGTCTTGTGAGGATGAGGTCTGTTTGCCAGAGGCTCGAAAGAAACGTACGGCTGCGAAGCCGGCCAGGAGCGACAGTCCAAGGAAAGCGGCGGGCTGGCGCTTCGCAAAATCGGAGGTCCCATCGACGAGATCGCGGAAGGTTCCGTTGCGAATCTTCTCGGCGGCGTCTTCGACGTAGCCGGCGGCGGAATTGATGCCACGCGCGGCAAAGGGCGCATCGTTGTCAAATGCATGGGCGGCTTGCCGGAGATTTCCCGCGAGCCGGCTTACGAAATCCGCTCCGGAGCGCTGCTGCTCCTCGGCCTTGTCCTGGAAACGATCCACGGCTCCCTCGGCCACGTCCGAGGCAGCGTCGGCTGCCTCCTTGAATTTTTCGCGCGCGGCGTCCGTTGACACCTGCAGCGCATCGCCCGCGCGTTGCCTGACATCGGCGCCTGCATCGGCGACTTGGTCCTTCAGCGTTTGCGAGGAAGTCTCGTCCTGCCCCTGAGAAGCGGCTTGCCCGATTTGGGTATCAAATTCGCTCATGAGGATTTCTCTTCGGTTCGAGAAGGATTGAACGCCGCCGTTACGATGTCGTCGGCCGCTTCCTTCAATGTTTCGGACATATCCTGGGTCATGCGACTGGCGTGTTTGCCGAGATCCGCCTGGGACACGCTCTTTGCGGCAGCATCGGCCGCCGACAGCGCGGCATCCTTGGCTGTCTCGAATCCGGACTGGGCGGCCTTACCGGCAGCGCGCTTGGCACTATCGCTTGCCTTACCGACTGCGGCAGCTTCCGCCTTGGTGTCAGGAAGGGACGCTGCGATGATTGCGCCGATCGCAACTCCGAGGCCAGCGATCAGGGCGGCGTTGTCCCGGATCGTCTGCCGGGCGGTTTCCGGGGCCGCGGTAGCCTTGTCGCGAACGGTCGAGCCAATTTGCTCGATCTTGTCTTTGGCGGTTTCCGCGGCGGCATCTATGCCGGCCTTCACTTTGTCCGTGGTCCGCGCCGCCCGATCCTTCAGGTCGTCGGCCATTCCGGCCGCTCCGGCTTGAGCCTCGCCCGCCATGTCGGTGGTCCTGCGCCCTGTCTGCTCGCCAAGGAACTGGACACGCTCGGCAGCATCAGCCGCCACTTCCTTGACCGTTTCGACCGTCGGAGCCGCTGCCTCCGCTGTGCGGGCCCGCACGGTCTTCGAAGTTAGAGCGAGGCCTGCGCCGATCATTAAGAGGGGAAGTGGGAAGCCCCGTGCCAGCCGCAGGGCGGGCACCGCAACCGCAGTCCCAGCCGCGATCGCCTGCATCGGATTTTCCATGGCTCGCTGCTTGAGCGTGTCGAGCCAGCCCTGGGTTTTGCGGCCGACGAACTCGGAGACTTCCGACTTGATGGCTTGGGGCGACACCCTGTAGCGGAGGTCTTCTGTGGTGTCGGTGATCTGCGCCCTCAACCGATCGACGGTCGCTGCAAGCTGCGCCCGGCTCCGCTCGGACTCGCGCCTTAACTCCTCAACCGATCGTGGCATGGCCGTAACCGCCTATCGTTCTTGTTTGAAAGCGAACTCACGCTTTGTTGAATCGTTCCTCCGCGGATTTGGGGCCCCGGTTTCCCGTCGGACCTGAAGACTCGTTCCTATTCCCGAGCCCGGCGTACAGCCCCTCCAGCTTCTCCTTCTGCTTCTCTCAACGAGCCTCTTCGGCTTGAGAGCGATTTTCGACCACCGCGCGTTCGGCTTCGATGGTGCTCGCCACTTGATCATGCTCCCGCTCGGATTTCTCGAGTGCTGCTTGCGCCTTCACGACTGCCTGTTGGCGCCGCTCGCGCGCCTTCTCCCTGGCTCCGCGTTTCAGCCTTCGCTTCAACCTTCTCCTCCCTTTCGAAAGCCAGGGAGGCTTGCCCGCTGCTTTAACGGGTGAAGGAACGGACGGCGGAAGCAGACCGGCACATCGGATGGTGGTCGCGCGGACAACCGCGGCTAGTGGATTTTTCATCACCACCTATACGAAATATTCCTGAAACCCGCTGCTTCTATCCTCGGGCCGGCACAGGGGGTAAATTTGATCATCTGGTTTTTATCCGCCTTGTGCAGACTTCAGGGTCGCCGACAGGCGGCCCTTTCTTCGTTCCCTATCGCGGCGTCCTAACGAGGACGGCCATTATGCCAAAGGAAAATTGCCTGATCGTTCTTGCTGCCGGAAGACAATTGGATTTGTACGGGGCGAAGCCTCTCGCGTCGCAAAAGAAAGCAGTGCTGATTGGTGGAGCGATCGCCTCGAGATAGGCACGCGGTTTTGTTTTGTTGAGGATAAGGCCAAAGCGGCGTTCGCGCTAACCTGCGACAGCTTCGGCATTGCCTGCCGAGACGGCTAGCTCAAACAGACCCAAGCACCGAAACGCGCAGCGTGAATCGGCGAGCCTTGAGGAGCAACGGGTCTCACTGAGCTGGGGCTTTTTTGTCATCGAAGTCGGCGGCTTCGGCGTTCCGCTTTTCGGGGAGCCATCGCGCCGTATTTCTTCCGCTTGGCTTGCCACCCATTTTATTGGCGCAGGCCGGGACCCGCCAGAAATCCCGCGGCGATTACGACGCCGCCCGAATGCGACGATTGCGAAGTGGGGCAATAGCTCTTAGGACTGACATTTGCTGCTCCTACTATGCTTATCCAAAACCGCCGCGTAAATATGCGCGTGGCTTGGAGAGCCTATTCCAAACCGACTTCTGCAAGCCGACTTCGGATTGCGAGCGATTTCCTCTAGCCAGAGGCCCGCCAGCGTGAACCGGCGGGCCTCTGGTCTCAGCGTTTCAGCCGTCGGATGCGTCCTCAGCAGGCGGTTCGTCTGGAACACGTGCCGGCAGAACAGTGCAGGCGCTCCGCCCTAACGAATTAATGCGCCGAGTGTTACCGATTGTATAACTGGAAGGCCAAGTATGGCAGGATGGACGTCTCCGACGCCAAGCGCCTGAAGGCCTTGGAAGACGAGAACGCCAAGCTGAAGAAGCTGCTCGCCGACCAGATGCTCGAAGCCTCGGCACTACGCGAGCTTCTGTCAAAAAAATAGTAGGACCCGCCGCCAGGCGCGAAGCCGTCGCGCATCTGCAGGCCGTCATGGGCCTATCGGAGCGTCGGGCCTGTTCCTTCGACTGCGCCGATCGCAAAGCAGTCTCGCCGACCGCCAGAGACGGAGTTGCACGGCAGGTTGCGTGACCTCGCCAACGAGCGCCGACGCTTCGGCTATCGGCGGCTGGTTCATCCTGCTCAGGCGCGAGGGCGAGGCATCCGGGTCAACCGTATCTACCGTCTCTATCGCGAGGAAGGTCTGACGGTTCGCAAGCGTCGGGCGCGACGACGAGCCGTCGGCACGCGGGCGCCGATCCTGTCGAGGCAAAGCCGAATGCGCGCTGGTTGGATTTCGTGCATGACCAGTTTGCCGGCGGCTGGCGCTTCCGTGTGCTCAACATCGTCGACGACGTGACGCGCGAATGCCGCGATCCCGGACACCTCGATCTCCGGCCATCGGGTTGCTCGCGAGCTGACGGAACTGATCGCCCAGCGCGGCAAGCCAGGCATGATCGTCTCCGACCACGCACCGAGTTCACCTCGAACGCCATCCTTGCATGGTCGAAAAGGATCACGGGATCGAATGGCACTACATCGCGCCAGGCAAGCCGATGCAGACGGATGTTGTAGAATAGCCCTATCGGCTCAGAATGCCGCCTTTTCCACAACCTTCGTCTTGCCGGGCCGAGTCCGCCATCGGGAAGTCGCTGCTGTGTATGCAGCTTCCGCCTTCTCGGCTTGCGCGCAGTGGCGACGGCCGCGATATGCTTCGATTCGCGAGGCTGGGAAGTGCGACACGAACCGTTGCAAACCGGTGGATCGGAAGCCCTGCGCGATTCGTTCCCGTTTTCGCAGCGGCACATGCGAATGCTCAACGCGATCGTCAGCCCCTTGTGCCAGCGATGCTCGACTTGCGGCATCTGGGTCTTTGCCGCGCCCGCAATTTGTCGGTGGTCATGCGCCTGGGCCCGCAGCCCCGCTTCTTCAGCAACCGGGGTCGGCAGGCGCTTGGCAGCCTTGGCCTTGCGGGCAGTTGGACGATCTCGTCGAGCACATAGGATGCGCTCGAGGTACCCGAGCGCGAGGTTGGTTGGCATAACCTGCTGCGGATAAGCCGGAGCTCGCTCAAACCACCACCTATCAGGGCAGCGAATTAGACCTTTTCCGCTTTGGGAATCTCAAGTGAGTCAGCCAACAAGCTCGTTGGTATTGGAGGCTGGCTGAGTGGCGGCCGCCTCGCCGCGAAGATAGGCGTGCAGCGCCTTCACGCAGGGATCCGCATTCTTTTTGTCTTGTTTGCGGGGCGGCACGAACGTGATATCGGCTTGTGCATAAAGCGGCGTGCGCTCGCGCATCAGTCGGCTGATTGTCTGATCCCGGTCGGGGCCTTGCAGCAGCGGGCGGTTGATACCTTTCCTAAGGCGATGTTGGATCACGTCGAAGTCGGTGTTGAGCCAGATCGAGACGGCTTTCTCCCCGACGAGACGCCGGGTCGGCTCATGCATGATCGAGCCGCCACCAGTCGCGATCACCGCGGGCCCTTCATTGAGCACACGCGCGATTACCCTCGCTTCGAGCTCCCTGAACCACTCCTCGCCATGGGTATCGAAAATCCGCGGTATCTCTTTACCGGCCTCTTTTTGGATCTTTTGGTCGGTATCGATGAAGGGCAGCCGCAGTCGCTCGGCGATGGCCGGGCCAATGGTGGATTTTCCGGCGCTCGGCATGCCGACAAGCACGATCGGCCGCACGCCGAGGGCCGCGATAATCTCGCTTGCCTCCGTTGACCTGGCGATCTCGGGCATTCTTGATTGTTCGAAAGCTCGCAATCCAAATGCCGCAGCGGCGCCGCCCTTACGATCTCCTTCGGCTCCCCAGTGGTGTATGCCCAGGGCGCCGTCGGGGATCGCAATCTGTGTGCAGACCTCTCTCGTCCGCTGCACCAGTTTCTCGGCCTTAGCTTGCTCCAAAGCATCCTCGCTTGATTGCCGCCGCAGCCTGCCGAGAATTTTATAGGTGTCGTGATTGGCAAGCTTGGCTTGATAGCTGCCTGGCGTGTGGAATTCCACTTCGAAGCGATAAGCTTCCGCCGTGGTGAGGACTGTCTTAATGCCGACGAAAGTCGGACTGCGCATTCTGAACCAGTTGGTTGTCTGGCGTTCGGTGTAGTCCCGCTCCTCAAAGGCCAGCATGGCTTTCTTGAAGGCACGTGTAAAATCCTTGTCAGGAATTTCTAAGACGTGGCGTACGGCGTTGCTGAAGAGCTGTGGGGCGCTGCCGGGCGGGATGCTCATGCCGGTGAGCTGATCTGTCATGGAGGCATGCGATTTCAAGCGGCGCTCCAGATGGGGCATCTTCACTTCGATGCCGGCTTCCGCAAGGATTCCGGCAATCTCGCATGCCGCTGCGGTGATTTTCCTCTCTTCGGCTATAGCTCGGTCAGCCTCATTTTGGGCGCGTTCTGAGGCCTCCTCGCGGGTCAGCGTGATCATGTCAGCATCGTCGGCGGCGGGCCGGAGGCCGGAGGGTTTGCGCAAAATGCCCTGCTCCGCAGCGAGTTTGATCGAGGTCTCCATGATTGAAGCCGCCAGAGTGGGGTTGTCCCTCAGATCCTCCAAGGTCGCATCGACATCAAACCTTCCGTGGGCGAGGGTCGCCGCCACGCCCTTGACGTAGGGCACGGACTTCAAGCCCGGCGTCTCGTAGAGGAGCCGCTGAAGGTGACTGCTCTTCTGGAAAAAGAGGTTGGCGCCAGTATCGGATTTATAGGCATCAGTGCCGACCTTGATGCCGAGGCTCAGCAAGTTGTTTGCGCTTTTTACGAGGTCGTCCGCATTGTAACCATCCGGGCGGGGATCGATGCGGGGAGGATAGTGGTCGAGTAAAAGCTGGATGCGGTCTCGTGGCTGAGGCGTTGCCGGATAGGTCTCCGCCAGATCCGGGAAAAGATTGCAGAGCCTTGCGCTGAGGCTCGGGTTTGCGGCGTTCGAGCTTTCGATTGTTTCGGGCAGGGGTTGCTCATTCGGCTTCACTGCCCATGCCGCTAGGTCGTCGACGAGCAACTCGGCCATTTCGCGAGCAACCAGATGTTTGGCGACCTCAATCTCGCTCCTCGCTCTCGCAAACGTGTTCTGGATATCCTGGCTACTCACCTCTTCCTGGCCCAACAGCTGACGGATCTCTCGCCTGAGCTCGTGGTGAACGCCCTCATAGGTGCCAAAGACAGCACGCTCGGCAAACCAGCGTTGTGCTTCATGGGATTGAGCCAGAAAGTTTCGCTGCAGGCAGCTATAGGTTTCCAGGACATCCTGCGTGGCGGCGAGGATCTGGCGGGCGCGACCGAACTGGTAATTGTCGCCCTCAAGCGCCGGGGTATGCGACTTTGGCGGCTTCAGCGACGGAAGTCCGAGAGCTTGCTCCTTGCGATCGAACTGGCGCACATGCTCATAAAGCTGCGGCCGGTCGCCGACGATGACGACGGTGTCCCCGTCGAAGTCCCCGTCAAGTTTTTTCTGTTCACCGATCGGGACGGCAACCAACGAGCCCGGAGCGAACACCTCGGTAGCCTGCAGGATGCCGACGCACTCGAGCGGCGTGTCCACCTTGGCGCGGTCCTTGCTCGAGGTCCAGCTCGAATGGCATTTGACGTCCTCGGCAGACATCACCAGCCCACGGTCGGCGTAGTCGGCCGGCCACATGTTATCCGGCACAACCATCAGAATGCCTTTGGCAAAAAAAGTCGGATCGTCGCCCGCCAGTTCCTTCCCCGACTTCTGGGCGACATTGAAGCTGTATTGGATGGCTGTGCAGTTTTCGAGGAACACAGCGGTCGGGTCCCCCTTAACGGCCGACTTGACTCGCTCGGCGGCAAACGGGCGCAGATTGGGCTTGTCGTAGGGCGAGCGCCCGATCAGCACGCCGCTCGCCCCCATCAACGTCTCGCTCTTGAGCGTCGGCACATGGAGACAGTCATCGCTGGACGGTACGGCAACCGCGCCGGGACCGTCGATGTGTCCGGCCGTCACGGTGCGAAACAACTCTTCAGACGTCAACTCTCGCCCTTGTCTGCTCTCGAGCCAGGTTTTGGCCTTCTCCCGCGCCTCATCGGTCACCGGCTCGCTTCGGGGATAGTGTTGCAGCGCCGATGCGGGAACGGACATTCTTCTTCCCTCACCAAAGGCAGGCACCCGATCAGGACCTTCCTGTCGGCGGGCGCGATTTACAGCTGGCATACGGTTGGCCAGCGAGGCCTTGATGAAACCGCAACCATCATGCGGCCGCAAGGCGATCGGGCCTTCTGGCCCAGCCAGCTTGAAGGGATGCTCCTCGCCGGCAGGACGGTCCGGCAGCAGCGACAGTTTGAAGGCGCCCTCCAGCGCGTAGTCCCGAGGACCTAGGTCCTTGATTGCCGGCGGCGCGGCAAAACCCCTGCGTTGAGTGTAATAGTATGCCTCTTTGAAAGGGGCCCAGGCACGCGACAGCTGCTCGAACGCTGTGCCCGGCGCCGTTTCGGCATACGGAATCGCCAGCAGCTTTCCCCCGGAAGACTCTGCCCTCGCCCCACCTGGAAGGCGGGCGGCGATCTGCGACACGGGCTTTTTGGGCGGCTTTAACTTGCTTCCGCCGAACAGGTCCATGCGGTATGGCACACCCTCGACGGTGACCGTACGCGCCAGCATGAACGCGCTCGGCTTTCCTGGCAGCTGGACCGCGACGACGGGCAAAACCCCCGAGGTCAGGCGATGAAAAATCGAATAGCGTGTCTCGGGCTCCGTGGCCACTGGCCGGCCCTGCATGTCCACCACTGACAACTGCATAAGTCCCGCGTCACCCTGCGGAGGTCTGGGCTCGTGGGCCATAGTTCGCAACACTTGATGGACGTCGAACACGGACGCTGGATGTTGGGCCTGGACCGTCGCCGCATTCTGCGCCAAGAACGTGTCCAGCGCATCGACCGGACTCTCCGCCGCGATCTCCGCCATCAGGTTCCAGCTCATGTTGGAAAGATCGCCTTCGACGAGGCCGCCCGTTTTGTCCAAAATCTCCTTAGTCTTGCGCTGCAGCTCTTCCTGCCTCACCCGCAAATCGGACTTCTTGCCTTCGACATAGGGCCGGCGGAACAATGCCGCCAAAACCGCACGGGCCTTGAGCGTTTGATAGATCGACAAGGCGGGGCCACGGCTCGAGTACGGCCCTCGGGCTCGCTCGGCATCGCTTGCTTTGAGATGCCCCTCGATCTTGTGCTCGACGATCGGTTGAATGTCGTTCAGCAAGTTTAAAGCCCGCCTCCGGTGCCAGCGCAGGTGCGGGCTGCGCGCCAGCGGCAGCAGAGCGATGCAGAGAGTACCCATGATTTCGAGGTCGTTCTCAGCGGCAAAACCAGGGGCTCGATGCAGTTCCGTCAGCCGGTCTAACCCCGTGCGTGCGAGCAAACCGAGATCGTCAAACAATTGAGCCTTAGCCAGCGCTTTGAAAATCATGGCGATGTTCAGAACCTGGGCCTGCTCCAGGCGATCACTGGCATAGTGAAGGTAGTGGGCCAGATCGTGCAGCCGATTCTTCAGCAGAGCGGTCTCTATGATCTCTCCAGTGCCCTCTCCCCTCGTGACACCTCGCCCCAGAGCATTGGCTATCATGCTGAGCTGAGTTGTGGTGAACGCTCCGAATCGGAGGTCTCCCGAGCCGAGTTTGCCCGCTATGTCGATTATCGCCCCATGGCACACCGCCTCTTCCGGCCACTTGCTAAAGCCGTTCACCAGGATCGCCAGTTCCCGCGGAGTAAACTCAGAGAGCCGGTTGTCACGGCGAGAGACCTCGTTGGCAATCGCGACTGTGGCTTGGCGAGTGTCCTGCTCTTGCAGCCACTTGCTGAAACCGTTCACCAGGTTCGCTAGACCCTGCGGAGTGAAATCAGACAGCCGGTCGGCGCGAAGGACCTCATCGGCGATTACAACGGTGGCCTGACGTGAGTTCTCCTCTTGTGGGCACTTGCTAAAGCCGTTCACCAGATTCGCTAGGTGCTGAGAGGTAAAATCGGAGAGCCGGTCGGCGCGGCGAAGCACCTCACCGGCGATCACAGCGATGGCGTGACGTGAGTTCTCCTCTTGTGGCCACTTGCTGAAACCGTTCACCAGGTTCGCCAGACCCTGCGGATCAAACCCAGAAAGCCGGTCGGCGCGGCGACAGACCTCACCGGCGATCGCCAGCGTGGCGTCGCCACAGCCCGTCTCGTCAGGCCACTTGCTGAAACCGTTCACCAGGTTCGCCAGACCCTGCGGATCAAACCCAGAAAGCCGGTCGGCGCGGCGACAGACCTCACCGGCGATCGTCAGCGTGGCGTCGCCACAGCCCGTCTCGTCAGGCCACTTGCTGAAACCGTTCACCAGGTTCGCCAGACCCTGCGGATCAAACCCAGACAGCCGGTCGGCGCGGCGACGGACCTCGTCGGCTATTTCAACTATAGCGCTGCGGCAGTCTGTCCTTTCCGGCCACCTGCTGAAGCCGTTCACCAAGCTCGACAAGTGCTGGGGAGTAAAACTGGAGAGCCGGTCCGCTCGGCCAGCGCGGCGACGAACCTCGTCGGCGATTGCAAGTATAGCGTCGTTGCACTTCGCCCCCTCGGGCCACCTGCTGAAGCCGTTCACGAGGTTCGACAAGTGCTGGGGAGTAAAATTGGAGAGCCGGTCGCCGCGGTGATGGACCTCGTCGGCGATTTGAACTATAGCGTCTCGGCAGTCCTGCGGCCACTTGCTGAAGCCGTTTACCAAGTTCGCCAACGCCTGTGGATCAAAATCAGAGAGCCCGACATCGCGGCGGCCCGCGCGGTAACGCACCTCGACGGCGATTTGAACTATAGCGTCTCGGCAGTCCTGCGGCCACTTGCTGAAGCCGTTCACCAGGTTCGCCAACGCCTGTGGATCAAAATCAGCGAGGCAGACATCGCGGCGACCCGCGCGGCGACGGACCTCGACGGCGATTGCCCTCATCGCACCGCGACACTCCGCCTCTTCCGGCCACTTGCTCAAACCGTTCACCACGGTAGCCAGGTTCTGCGGACCAAAGTCAGAGAGCCAGACATCGCGGCGGCCCGCGCGGTGACGGACCTCGCTGGCGATTGCCCTTATAGCACCGCGACACTCCGCCTCTTCCGGCCACTTGCTCAAACCGTTCACCACGATGGCCAGGCTCTGCGGACCAAAATCAGAGAGCCCGGGAGCGCGGCGGCGAATCTCAGCGGCAACTGCTATTGTGGCCTCACGAGAGTTCTCCTGTTCCGGCCACTTGCTGAAGCCGTTGACCAGCAGGGCGAGACTTTGAGCGTTGAGCTCCGAAAGCGCTCCGCGTTGCTCACGAAAAAACCTGGCGATTCGGATCATTCCATTGCGACATTCCGCCACCCGGGGATATCGACTGAACGACAATACGAATAGGGAAAGCGTTTTGCTTTCGACGTCGTTTAGCGCATTGCCGAGGCTCGACACCTGAGCTGCCATGGCCCTGCAAGCTTCCACGCCTGCCTGACCTCCAGCCTCCCGGCTCATCGTGTTGCATGAGGTGGCGTACCCCCATGTATTCCGGGCGCGGATATCTTGTTCCCATCTTGGGACAAATTCGCGTTTGAACTCGGAAGCGGCCTTTTGCAGGAATGTTGCGTGGTCCGCTCGACCCTGCAGCTTCCTGTCATACTCCACCACAGCGCATGAGAATTTAGTGATGTCGCCAGCGAAAGAAATGTCATGTAAAGCGTTATTAAGTAGGTTTTCCGAGTATCCACGCTTGAAGCTCTGTTCGGCTACATGGACGAAACGCCGCCTTCCCGGTCCTGCACCCGGGTCGGACTCCGTTTGCCTATGGGGTGGCACCGTGTCTGGTTGCGAGCTTCTGGATCCTTGATTGCCGAGCCAGGGTTTGTCATCAGAACCTAAAGAGGTTTCTTCTCGACCTGGCGCTCCACCCTCCGGCACTGGGGGAAAACCGCACCGTCGCGCAGTGGCTTCACGTGGCGCAGCGCCCAAGATCCGATGTGCGCCAACGGAGGGTCCGGAAGATCTGTCGCCAAGGGCATCATCGGCACCGCGCGCAATGCGAGCGAAGGACGTCCTTCTATCTTGAGGCCCAGAGTGCATCCGCTCCAGGACGGAATCGAACGATTGGCTGCCTTCCCCAGGGGCAAGACTTGATTCCGAGTTCGCCGCCTTCGCCAGTCCCTGCGCCTCGGACAACATCATCTTGAGCCGGACTGTTTTCTCGTGCACTTCGTGCACATGCGCAAGCGTGAGCAGGCCGCGTCGACGAGGCTCTTCCAGCGCGTCCAGACAGGCCTGCATCTCGGCGGCCTGCGTCTGCAGGCGCTCGACCACGATGCCCACTACGTGATCGGCGTCCTCGGGCTTCATCTGGCGCGCTTGCGAGACGGTCCTTTGCTGACCAGCCAGATCGAACTGCAAAAGTTCGTCCAACCGCTTGACCAGTGGCGCCAACGCCTCCGTCGACGCCGGGGACTGCCAGACCGCCGAGTGTGCCGCCGCCGACGACGCACTTGCATGCGGCTCCTTGGCGCTCACAAGCTTCTTCGTACCTAGATCCGAGCGCACGAGAACCTTGTCCGCTGGCGCCGTGTCGCTGTCGCCCGCGGCGACTTGCGGCTCGGGCCGCCCGGCCGAACTCGCGGCGTCAGCAGCCGGCTTGCGGTTGCCTTTCCCCTCCCTGCGCGCTGCGGTGCCTTTGGCCACCGCTGCCTTGCCGGCAGTGTCGGCCGGTATCGTAGCGCCAGCGTCGGCCGGCGGTGCAATGATGGCTGACGTTTTCAGCTGCAGTGCCAGGAAGTGCATGACCTCGTGCGCAGTGATCCGTGCGTCGTCCACGATCTGGCCCAACAGTTCCAATGGGAGGCTGGCACCTGTTCGGTTATCGCTTAGCTTGGCAAGGATGTCGTCGTGCAACGCCAACGCAAATTCCGAAAGCCGTTCCATGACTCCTTCCAGAACGGTGCAGTGCTCTGCGTCGAGTGCCGCTCCGTCCTTGTGCAGAACGGCTTCCTCCGTCGAGAGGAATGCCGGAAAAACATCCTCGACAAAGGTCCCGAGCAGATGCACCCCCCCGTTCTCACCCATGAGGGCGTCCCTCACGGCTGGTTCAAACGTGCTCGCCTGAGACTCAATCATAAGTTGCGCGAGCGCAATCCGCGATTGCAGACACATGTACCCCGCATGAAGTACCAAGCCGGTATTCAGGCGTAGTGCGGCCTCTTCGGGCTTCCGCATCTCGGGCGTCGTGCTTGGCAAGTTGGCGGTGGCCTCGCAGACGGACACCATCCGTTCCGAGCGCAACAGCTTCTTTCCCCACCACTCGATGACAGGCACATGGTCCTTCACCATACTGGAAGCCACTCGGCTCAGCTGGTCGGGGGTAGCGTTGGATTCCAAAATCCGCTGGAACAGGGCTGCCGAATTCTTTCTGCGCTCTTGCAAGGCGGGGATAGTCGGTGAGGCCAGTGCGTTGCATTGGTGGGCCGCATCGAGCACGGCATAGCGGTATCGACGGGCCTCAGCGTCGGACAGAATGCTCCGCGCCACGGCCGGGCGCAGGCTCGCGTAGTAGTCCAGAACTGCTGAGCCTGCTTTGACGAACCGATCGGTCAGCTCTTGCGCCTCCTCCGAGTTCTGGGCTTGCATGGCCGCATTACGGCAAGCGTCAAGTTCCTCAACCAGGCGATCCATGTGTCGCTTTGTTGCGTTGATTTCTTCCTCTGATGAGGAAATGGAGACTGCCACACCCGAAGTTGGCGGCTGGCTGGCGACCGGCGTCGTGTCTCCACCCTCCGACACTGAGGGAAAGCCGCGCCGCCGCGCAGTGACTGCACGTGGCGCAGCGGCTGCACGTGGCGCGGCGCCTAGGATTCGATCTGGGCCAACGGAGGGACCGGAAGACCTGTCGCCAAGGGCATCGTCGGCACCGCGCGCCATGCTAGCGGAGGGCGTCCCTCTATCTTGGGGCCCAGAGCGCATCCGCTCCACGACGGAATCGAACGATTGACTGCCTTCCCCAGGGGCTAGACTTGAGTGCGAGCGTGAACTGCTCGATCCGGCTCCAGCATCCCCAATGCGCGATCTGCCAGATCGGCCAATGCCCGTCATATTCCATCTCTGATAAAGGCGAGAATCGCTGCTTATGATGTTGCGGGCTGATGTCGCTCAGCCATGATGTATCAAGGCTTTGGCCCATAAGTGCAATCGCCCAGATGGCGCATGGCATGAGGTCTGAGGAACCTGCGGCATGTTTTCGTCAACCGTCATGGTCAGCCCGGACCCACGACGGCGTGGCCTACATCCTAGCCAAAGTACACGCCAGCCGCCGCACTCGCTGTCCTCAGTTTTGCAGAGACAGAGTGGAGGTTTGATTGCACACTGCCTTTCACCGGCACCGTTCTTCGTCCACTTACGCGAAGATGAACTGCCGGTAGAACCACTCCGGCTAAATGCATCCGGGCAAACATGTTCGCGAATCTTTGGCTTCCTGCATCCGTTTGCCCGGTGGCTCCCGACTGATTCGCTTCGTCAGCTTCGCCACTGAAGTGGACATCGAACGAGGCACCAATTCGACCATACATGATGATTCGCACTCCTGCGTTTGCATTGGGTTCAACCTGGTGAGGCGCGGCAGGCCTAGATAGACCGCCTGGCTGACGATTAGCTGACGAAGGCGTTCTCCCGGACAGATAAAGAAAATCCGACCTGGCTCAAGCGTTAATGAATCGGGCTGCGGCCTACACCGGCCGGCGAAGGCCGCAGGTCAGGCCGCCTGGGCCTGCGGTCGGGCGCTGTCACCTTATCTGAGGAGCGTCTTGAGCTGGCTGGGACGAAGAGATTACGGAAGGTTGAGAATATCGTGACGAAGCGCTGCAGGCTTGGCTGCCGCACCACACAGCGATGATCTCGTCGCAAGGTCACTCCTTTCCGACGGCACGGATCCGGCAGGGGGTTCAGTCTGAGCATCGGTCCGGTCGGAATCGGCGCGAACCTTTCGAACCAGCTCACGCGCCTGCGCATCGGTAAAGCTCTCGCGCGCGGCGCAATGCCTTTCAATCGCTTCCGGATGGGTGCGCCAAGCCTGGTAGAGTTCATAGAGAGCGCGGATCGACGAGCTCTCAAGCCGCGCTCGAAGAAAATTCTGGCATGCTTTGAACCGAGGCGAACCGCGACACCCAGTCTCTTGGCTTGCCGAAACGCCGCCCAAGAGCTCGGCGTGGGGTCGGGTGGCTTCGCTACATCAACGATTTTACATCGCCAGCGGACGCAGAGAAAAACGTCGGCCCGGCTCTTTCTGCCGGTACGCCCTACATCATCCATCTCTGTGAAGGCACCGACATTGGGACGAGAGACTATTTCGACAACCTGAAGAAGGCCGACGGCTCCTGGTTGATTGGTCCGCCACTCGTCACGATTAACTGTGTCGCGCTCGACGGTCCTCAATTCCAGACGCTCGCAACCAATCGAGGAGCCGGCGTGGTCTGGTCCCCGCTCAGCAATTTTCTGCTTTACGGAGCAACCACCAAGGTCGCCTTGGCCCGCCAGGCCGGATTGCCCGTGGCAATCGGTTGCGACTGGGCGCCGAGTGGGACAAAGAACCTGCTAGGCGAGCTCAAGATCGCAAAGTTGGTGCGATCATGAAGGCGGCCTTTTCACCGATCAAGAGCTCATCGATGCGGTTACCCGCGTTCCTGCCTCGATGATCGGCTGGGATCCCTATGTCGGATCCATCGAACGCGACAAGGCGGCCGACCTTCTCATCGTCGAAGGCACGCAAGGGGATCCTTGTGCTGGCCTCATCGCCGCCGATGAATCCAAGATTATCGCCGTCGTGAGCCGCCGCGCGACCCTTAAGCGACCCGCAGCATCCTAGGACGGCTGCGTTGCGGCGGATTTGCGGATTTCAAACCTAGCCGCGCGAACTGGGTCGATCAACGGACCACGTCCGCGGCCGTCCATCAGCCATGATCGCGCCACACCGAATGCATCTGCGTAGATGCGGCCAGTTTCAGCATCGAAATAGCGAGCCGCGATCTCGTGGGCGCGATAGGTGCCTTGATGCCACCCAAACCTGACCGCGGCCTCCCGGCTGGACTTGAAGCCGGCCGCCTTTCAGGCAGCGTGCAGACTGACGGTTGGGTCGGTCCGTGTCCCCCTTAGAAGGCTCCTTCATCCCCGATCTTCCCCGACGGCCTCTCCCTGTCGGTTTGGCCGTGCCCGTCGATTTCAAGGACTCGTTTACCGAGTGGAAGCCTGTCTTCCTAGCGCCTCATTTCGATTTTGAAGCGGGAATGCCGGCCGGCGAAGCCACCGCGTTCGAGGTTGATATCGTTCGGTTGCGCTTGGTCACGTTCGGTTTTCCGCCAACTGGGGCCCAAACGGGCGAGAATTTCTGCATAACCTATTGTTATCACTAAGCTTCATGATTTTTGCCAAATCAGTAACTTTGTCAACTGATCGGGAAAATCGGGGGTTTTAACCCGTTTTCATGCCGTTTTAGGCCAATTTGGGCCCCCTCATCCTCTCTTAAACCCTTTTCCGGCCGGTTCGCGCCAACTGCGGGCCAAATTATATTACTTTGAGGTATTTAGGTAGTGATAATTGGGTTCTCCAGGCACCAAGAATTTGGTCGGATTTTCGGCAACCGACTCGTCGATGAAAGCTGTGGGAGAGCTCGATCCTCAGGGCATATCTCGGAGGCCCTCGGCAAGCGTAGGCATAACCGGGTTCCTTGCCGATCGGCGGCCACATTCTCAGCCGGACAAGCGCCTATCGTCGGCCTTCCACCGGAAGGCGCGCTAGCTAGGTCCAGCTCGGCTTCTCGGTCTAAATGCGCCGTTGCAATAAATTATTGTAATTACGCAACGTAGATTTATTGAGAACGCTCAGCATAATACTATTGATGTAGAACAGCATTCAATTATTGTATTCGCACGACATCAAACTATCGAAACATCGCGAGCTGGGAATATGCCCTCCCTCCACGAAAAACTCGCCCAGTCCCTCACTGAGCTGAAGACCCTCAGCAACGGCGGAAAGCGACGAATCTTCCGGAGCGACGAACTTTCGCGCACCCACCGCGAACGGCTGGTGGAGGCCGGGTTCCTGAAGGAGATCATCAAAGGATGGGTGCTGATGACGCGACCCGAGGAGCGGTCGGGCGACAGCACGTCCTGGTACTCGTCGTTCTGGGAGTTTTGCCGCGCCTACTGCAACGAGCGCTTCAAGAGTGACTGGGTCCTCTCGGCAGAAAGTTCAATCCCGCTACTTGCAGAAAATCTTAACGTTCCGAAGCAGGTCGTGATCGCGGCACCGACCGCCAATAACCAAACCCAGCCCCTCCTCCATGGCACCTCCCTCTATCTGTACAAGGCGACCAAACTGCCGGTGACCCCGGTCGAGACCGCCGGGATCCAGACCTTTCCGGCGCCGCAGGCGATCTGCGCTGCCGCGCCAGCTTTCTGGCAGACGCAGAAGAACGACGTCATCGCCCTGCTCGGTTCGCAGAGGAATGCCAGCGCAATCCTAAAAGTCCTCCTGGAAGGTGGACATGCGGCCGTGGCGGGGCGCATCGCCGGGGCGTACCGACTGCTGGGTAACACGCGGGCCGCCGACGATATCGTCACCGCGATGACGGCGGGCGGGCACGATGTCAGGGAAGATGCCGATCCATTCAAGGCGCCGGTACCGATGCAGCTTCCAAGCCGGGCCACGCCACCAATCATGACGCGAATCCGTCTCATGTGGGCGGAGATGCGCGAAAAGGTGTTAGCAAATTTCAAGCTTGAGCCGCGGCGTATCAACGATCATGACGGTTATCTGGCCGCGATCGACGAACGGTACGCCTCGGACGCGTACCACTCGCTTTCTATCGAAGGCTACTCGGTCACGGAGGAACTGATCGAGAAGGTCAAGACCGGGAAATGGGATCCCAACGTCAGCGATGGAGATCGCAAACAAAGGGATGCAATGGCCGCGAAGGGCTACTGGGGTGCGTTCCAGCTGGTCCGTGGCGCGGTGGCCCGCGTGCTCAACGGCGAGGACGCCGCCGAGATCGCCGATCGGGAGCACCTCGACTGGTACCGGGCCCTCTTTCAGCCCTCAGTTCAAGCCGGCATCATCAAGCCCGAAAACCTCGCCGGTTATCGAACTCACTTCGTTTTCATCAGGAACTCGGGACACACACCGGTCGCTTGGGAATCGGTACCTGACGCCATGGAGGCTTTTCTTGATTGCCTGAAGGAGGAGAAGGATCCGCGCGTGAGAGCCGTGCTCGGACACTTCATATTCACATTCATACACCCTCTTCCAGACGGCAACGGCCGAACGGGCCGCTTCCTCATGAATGTCATGATGGCATCGGGAGGACTGCCTTGGACAATCATTCCTGTCGGCAGATGCGACGAATACATGCGGGCACTCGAGAGCGCGAGCGTACAAGGTGATGTCGGTCCCTTCGCCGCATTCCTGGCAGACTGTTGTCGTCGTGAACCGCCTCCGCCCCGGCAGAGCCTTCCGGGAGAAGTCCAAGCACTGGCGGACCTCGGTTGAGGATCGCGCCGGACTAGGGCCCGGCAAAAAGCCCAGTGTCACCAAATCGCGCGCGCACGTTGCGAGCCATCGCACGGCGAGATGCCGACGTGACCGGCGCCCGTGGGATAACCTCGGAGCGCGCGCGATCATGATCGGGATGACCAGCATGATGATGATCAGCGATCAAGCTGACCAGCACCGATCGCGATCGGCGTGATCCCGATCATCATCCTCGGCGGCATCAGCATGCCGATGTCCAGCAGCAGCAGCAGCACGCCATTCCTCCGTCAGCCTCAGAACGGACGGTGGGAGGCCGTTCTCGGCTGCAAGGTCGAGGTGCTGACCAAGGGCTTTCTTTCTCCCGACTCGCGCGGCAGCGCGCGGATGCCGAACAACAGTTCGGCGATGGTGACGCTGGAGAAAAACAGCGTCTCGGCCGCCTGGGCGTCGAGCCAGTCACGGACCGATGGATGCGGTTCGGGCTTCATCGCCTCGGAGACCACATTGGTATCGAGCAGGACCATTCGAAGCGCATCGGCTCAGCGGGACGCGCCTCGCGGCCATGTTCAAGTGCCTCGACATCGGCATTGGTGAGGCCGATCTTCCGGCTCATCTCCGAAAGGGCGGTGCCGAGCCGCAGCCGGCCCTCGGGACGCACGGCGGCCTCCAGAATGGCGCGCATTTCCGCTTCCGCGCTGCGATTGTGCTGCGCCGCGCGGACTTTCCCCTTGTAGGCAGCACCATTCTCAAGCGCGATCCTGCTGCACGACCGGGTCCACGAAGGTGATGTGCAACGTGATCGGCCCTCTGGAACCGTCGAGCAACACGCGAAGCCTGCTGCGCGTAGCACCGAACCCGAGAACGACTCCTTGCTTGCCGCTCAGACGCGGTCCAGCCGCTTCGCAAACGACTACACGCTCACCCACGGTCCAGTCGTGGAGCGTACTTTCACTGGCGCATGCCACTTTGAGTGTCCCAGGACTTTACCCGTCCCAATTCCAACCACGCCGAAAGAGACACGCAGTTATACGATCTGCACATCGGGTCCCTCCGGTTCCGACACGCCTCGAAATGCTGCAAGACTCGCATAATCGCGGCCCGACGCCTAGTCGAATGTTATGTGTATGGCGAGCTCTGCCCGGCGGTTCAGGGCCGGACTGGATCCACCAGTTGGAGTACGAACCTCCCGAATGCTGGTCTACTTTGAATTGGAGGATCCTTTTTGCAGTGGCGTTTATCCATTGGTCTAGGAGGGCCTAACGGGCGCTCTCAGGGCAATGAGCGTTCCTGTCCATCGTCGCGACGATATCCGCGACCGTGCTGTGGTCGGCATCGCGGTGATGCTGTTCACGACGCATAACAATTCGGAGGTTGAGGACGATGACTGCCATAAAACTCTCGCGACCATTCCGTGAAAGAAATGCTCTCGAGCACCTGGGACCGGGAGCTGGCGAAAGATCTTGCCCAGGAAATCGAGATCTGCACAGGCGACCGCGCGAAACGTTCGCGGAGATGCGCCGCTTCCTTGCCGTCAAGGGCTACCGGGAATTTCTGCCGGCCGCAGAAGGCTCGCGTAAAAAATCGTCGAAGACGCGCTGAACTTGGTCGCTCACGCGATACGCTCCTACGCGCTCGAGAGGCCGGCTCTATCCGCCGCGCCTTTCCGGAGCGCGGCCGTGATTGTTCCGAGTGGCGCGACGCTCGTGAAAACCTGCATACGCTGATAATCGGCGTCCTAGCCGAATTACGGGCTGTTCGGCGAAGCCGCCGAGAACGCCCTCACTATGTTGAGGAGTCTCGTTCGCGCCTACGTGCTGAACGAACTCATGCATACGGTCGTGGGATCGATTCCTACGACGAAGCGTTCGACAAGGCCTCCAGGTCTTTCGTGCTCGGGCTGCCGGCTTTCGCTTCCTCGAGATGCGGCCGGGCGAGCGGGCCGTTGCGGCAGGAGCTTGCGTACGTCGCCGATCAAGAGGAAGGATGGGCCTCCGGGTAGGGGATCGAGGTAAGGTCTGGCAACGGCGCTGGCCGAGATTTTGGATTGGATGCGCTCTACGGCCGGACGCCAGGGGGAGAAATACTGCAATTGCGGCGGACCAGCTACGTCCGCGCAAAGGACATTGCGCTGGCGCAACGGCGGCCCCGGCCGGCTTCAATAAGAAAGCATCACACCAGAATTGGGAGCGCATTGGGCATGAAGACAACAGAGAAGACTTATCCCATCCTTGAAGGCCTCCTGGATGTTTTCGGTAACTGGCTGAGGCGCGCCGTGAAATCCGTGAGTTGCATCAACTCTACTGCGGCACGAAATCGCGCCCGATCTGCGCGTCACGCCTGCAGACCTCGATGCGTGGTCAAGGACGCTTGCGGCTGACGAATTGCCCCGGTTACTGAAGGTTCTCGGCATCGACCACGAGGATGTCTCGCGATCGAAGCCGGCAGTGCTGCGCGACGAGCGGGTCTGCACCCAATGCGACCGGAAGGTTGAGTGCAACAACGATGTCGAGATCAGGGTGGCTACCAGAGATTACGAAGACTACTGCCTCAACGCTCCAACGATGCAAGCGCTCGGCAGCAGCCTGGACGGCCACCGGTCCTGAACGAGCGGCATCTCGCCCGTAGATCTACCGCGCGTAAGTCCCGCTAAGAGATGACACCGAATTTCACCGTGTCGCGGTCTCTCGCATCCTCCGGCCATCAGCAAGGAGATCGCCGATGCTTCCGCCCGCACTCTACACCACCCAGCCTTCCACGACGCACTCCGCGCCCTCGCCGTCCGCTGCGTTCGGCGGCTGGTCGGCCAGCCGGCGCTCGTGGCCAGCGAATTCGCAAGCGGCAAGGACGAGGAGATCTTCGGCGAGGGCCCACCGCATCGCGGCCGAAGCGATCCTCGAGACCACGGTGCGCCTGGTAAACCGGGCGAGCCCGGACAAGGCGGCCAATACAGACATTCAGGTCGCGCGCAAGCTCTGGACCCTGACGGCCGGCGAGCTGAAGCACGCGGAGGACCACATGCTGCTGCTCGGCCGCAAGAACGCCATCGAGGGTCGCGACCTTCCTGCTCGAGACGGACACCCCGCACCGCGGCCGCCGGCCTGATGGCCGTCCGAGTGCCGCCGTGACATCGGCGACTATCTCGGCCTCATCCTGGAGACGGTCTCGCGAGCCCTGTCAGAGCTTCACGCCCAAGGCCTTCTCGGCTTCTCCGGAGCGCGCCAGATCGTGCTGCGCAATCGCCAGCATTTGCCGGACATGGAGGTCGGACTCCCGCCATGCCGCCGGTCCGTTCAGTTGCGCCGCCTTCGATTGGGAACAACGCCCCCCATGCAGTGACACAACCTGCCGTCATAACAAACCTGGTCAACCCTCTATCAACGACGACAGGGATGCTCTTCCATTCACTGGAAGTCCGCCGCACCTCGTGCGGAAGGCTACCGCTTTACCGCTTAGCCGGCGCCTCTTGCGGCGGCTCGTCGTCGGCAATCGCCCGCCACGCTGCGCCGTCGAAGTCGTCATACTGACCGCTCCGAAGCGACCAGAGGAAGGCGACGAGGCCTGCACCTCCGAGTGCCAGCGCCAGCGGGACTAGGATCACCAGGATTTCCATCACGCAATCTCCCGCGACGCGCTACGCCCCCGCAGCGAATTCAGCATGACCAGGATCGACGAGCCGCTCATCGCGGCTGCTGCGATCAGGGGCGTCACGACGCCGCTGATCGCGATCGGCACCGCCAGGACATTATAAGCGATCGCGAGCCAGAGGTTTTGCCGCATCAGGCGCAGCGCCTTGCGCGCGGAATCGATGGCCGCGACGACCGGCGCCAGCGGCCGGCCGAGGAAGATGAGATCGGCGGTCGCCTGGCTGAGATGCGCGGCCGAGATCGGCGACATCGAGACATGAGCGGCCGCTAGCGACGGCGCATCGTTCATGCCGTCGCCGACCATCAGCACCTTGGCGCCGCGCCGCTTCAATTCCTCGATCCGCGCGATCTTGTCGGCGGGCGTGACGCCGGCGCGCCACTCGGGAACGCCGAGAGCATGGGCCGCCGTCCTCACCGCCGGCTCGCGATCACCGGATAGAATTTCGACGCCGATGTTGCGCGCCTTCAGCGCCGCGATCACGGCTTGCGCATCCGGGCGGAGGCCCTGACGCACCGAAAGGATGAATTTTTCGGCCCCCTTGCAGAAAGCCACGCTGGAGGCTTCGGGATCTAGATCGGCACCGTCGCCGACCAAGGCATCGGCGCCGCAGAACGACGGACGGCCGAGACGAATCTCGACGCCGTCGACCGTTGCCCGCACGCCCTGCCCGGCCTCCTCGATTGCACCCACGATCGGCGATTTGGCGACGGCGGCCTGCGCGACCGCGGCGGCCACCGGATGATGGCTCGACAGTGCAAGTCGACCGGCGAGGTCGAACATGTCCGCGGGGATGTCGGCCGCATTCGTCACCTCTAGATCCGGCAGGGTGAGCGTGCCGGTCTTGTCGAAGATGACATGATCGGCTTCGGCCAGCCGCTCGATGGCGTCGCCGGAATTGAGCAGCACGCCGGATTTGAACATGGCGCCGGAAGCGACAGTCTGCACCGTGGGAATTGCAAGGCCGAGCGCGCAGGGACAGGTGATGATCAAGACGGCAACGCCTGTCACGATCGCATCATGCCAGCCCGCGCCTGCGATGATCCAGCCGAGGATGGTGATCAGCGCAGTTGCATGCACCACCGGCGCGTAGAGCCGCGAGGCGCGGTCGGCGAGCCGCATGTAGCGCGAGCGGGCCTGGAGCGCATTGTCGAGCAGCCGCGTGATCTCCGCGAGCAGCGTCGCCTCTGAGGCCGCCGAGACCCGCACCCGCAACGTGCCCGAGATGTTCATCGATCCCGCATAGACCGGCGTGCCCTGCTCGGCGGTGACATAGAGCGTCTCGCCGGTGATCAGGCTCTGGTCGATCTCGGAGCGCCCCTCGATCACGGTGCCGTCGACCGCGCAGCGCTCGCCGGGCCGCAACAGCACGATATCGCCGGGATGAATCGCCGCCACCGGCACCTGCGAAATTTCATCGGGGCCGACGAACTTCGCCGCGGTCTCCGCCTTCAGCGCGGCGAGATTGCCCGCGACCGCGCGGGTCCGCCGCCGCATGTTCTGGTCGAGGAAGCGGCCGACCAAAAGAAACGTGAGCAGCATGATCGCCGCGTCGAAATAGGCGTGCTCGGCGTGGTGGATGGTCTCGACCACGGACATGCCGAGCGCGAGGCACACGCCGATCGAGATCGGCACGTCCATGTTGGTGGTCTTGTTCGACAGCGCGCGCCAGGCCGAACGGAAGAACGGCTGGCCGGCATAGGCTGCCGCCGGCAGCGCGATCAGCGCCGACAGCCAGTGGAAGAAGTCGCGCTGCTCCGGCAACATGTCCGAGACATTGCCGGACCACACCGGGATCGACAGCATCATCACGTTCATGGTGGCGAACGCGGCGACGCCGAGACAGCGCAGCAGGAAGCGCGATTCGGCAACTTCAGTCGCCTCCGCGCTCTCGGTCTCGTAAGGGTAGGCCTTGTAGCCGAGCTCTTCCAGCCGATCGATGAGACGGCTTGGGTCGAGCGTGCCCTGCTTCCATTCCAGCGCGACGCGCCGGTCGGTGAGATTCACCCGCGCCAGCGTGACGTCGGGAATCGCCGACAGTCCGCGCTCGATCCTGGCCATGCATCCGGCGCAGTGAACGCCCTCGACGGCGAGATCGATGTGCTGGACGCCTTCGCCCGCGGTCCGGACGTAGTGCGAAAAGTCCCGCGTGATCTGCATGGCGAAATCCTTCAGTTCAGAATCACGCGGTTGCGGGACAGGAAGACGCGCGCGCCACGCAATTCGCCCTCGATCACCATGTCCCATTGCCCGGGCGCGACGGAGGCGGCATTGCCGCGATAGATGCCGATGCCGGCCTCCGAGAGCTCGACCGCGAGATCAGCGCGCTTGTCGGTCGGCCGCTCCAGGCGGCCGCCGAACTTCAACCCGCTCACCGGCTGCCCGGCAGCGTCGCGCGCTTCGACCTGGAGCACGGCATTGCCATCGGCGCGCCGCTCGATATGAGCGTTGACCTGCCATTTGCGCGCGGCCTGGTCCTGCGCCGCCGAAATCTCGCGGTCATAGGCGAGGCCCGCGGCATAGGGGCTGTCGACATCGGTGCCGGGAAGCGTCGCGATCGCAAGCTTCATCATGGTGACGTTGACGCCGATCACGACGCCGAAGAAGGCGACCAGCATCAGGAACACCTTGGTCCCGGTCAGCGGCTTGGATGCCATGGGTGTCTCCTGGACTTACGGCGAGACGAAATTGTCGGTGGCGGACGCGGCCTCGCCGAGCCCGATATCGGTGACGTGGAAGCGGACGGGAATCGACTTCTCCGGCTTGCTCTCCGCCGGCGCGGTGACGAGCAGCCGCAATTCGCTGGTGGAGTCGCGGGGGATCACGATCATCGGCCGGTCCGGCGTCACGGAATCAACGCCGATGACGTGAATGGTCGCGTTGGCCGGACCGTTCGCGTCGATTGCGATGACGCGGTCATAGCCGCTCTTGTTCAGCAGCCGCACCGTGTAGGCGTTGCGGATCGAGCCGTCGCTGAGCCTGACCGCGACCGGATTGCGGTCGTGCAGCACGTTGACGTCGAGCAGGCTGCGGGTCGCGAGGGTGTAGATCATGATGCCGCCGACGGCCGCGATGATCGCGCTGTAGGCGACCGTGCGGGGCCGGACGATGCGGTAGACCGGCGCCTTGCCTTCCTGGCGGCGATGGATATTGATGTCGTTGTCGTAGCCGATCAGCCGCTTCGGACGGCCGATCTTGGTCATCACGTTGTCGCAGGCGTCGATGCAGAGGCCGCACTGGATGCATTCGAGCTGCGGCCCGTTGCGGATATCGATGCCGGTCGGGCAGACCGCGACGCATTGATAGCAGTCGACGCAGTCGCCGGCGTGCTCACCGATGGCGCGCAGCTCGATCGCCTTCTTGACCGAGGTGCGCTTCTCGCCGCGGTCGTAGCGGTAGGTGACGTTGAGCGCCCATTCGTCGGTGAGCGCCGCCTGGATCCGCGGCCAGGGACACATATAGACGCAGACCTGCTCGCGCATGAATCCGGCGAGCACATTGGTCGTCGCGGTGAGGATGCCGATCCAGGCGTAGGCGATCATCGGCGCCTGGAAGGTGACGAGCTGCTTCACCAGCGTCGGCGCGTCGTTGAAATAGAGCACCCAGGCGCCGCCGGTCCACCAGGCGATCAGGAGCCAGATCGCATGCTTGAGCACGATCTCGGAGATGCGCTCGAGTCTCATCGGATCGGACGATTTGTCCTTCTTCATCCGCTCGCGCCGATCGCCTTCGATCAGGCGCTCGACGGCGTAGAACAGGTCGGTCCAGACCGTCTGCGGACAGAGATAGCCGCACCAGATGCGGCCGCCGACCGAGTTCATCAGGAACAGCGCCACCGCGGCGACGATCAACAGGCCGGTGAAGTAGTAGACCTCCTGCGGCCACAGCTCGATGAAGAAGAAGTAGAAGCGGCTGTTGGGCAGATCGATCAGCACCGCCTGGCTGGGGGCGCCGAGACCGCGGTTCCAGCGCACGAAGGGCAGCAAGTAGTAGAAGCCGAGGCAGAACGCCATCAGGCCCCATTTGATCCGGCGGAAGGTGCCGGAGACGCTCTGGGGATAGACCTTCTTCCGGGCAGCGTAGAGCGGCCCGTAATCGTCGTCCGATGTGAGTTCGTTCGGGTTCACGATCTTGTTCATCGCCTGGTACTTTTTGACAGGTGCGATTAAACCTAGACCCGACGCTGCGGCGTCCATTGATCCAGCGCAAACGGGGGCGTTTTGTTCGCCCCCGTCTTCCGTCAATGGGCTATTTTCCACCGCCCAGCGAGTGGACATAGACCGCCATGGCCTTGATGGTGGCCGGATCGAGCCGCCCCTCCCAGGCCGGCATGACGCCGGCGCGGCCCAGGCTGATCGTTTCGATCAGGCTCGCCTCGTCCGAGCCATAGAGCCAGATCTTGTCGGTGAGATTCGCCGCGCCCATCTCGGGGTTGCCCTTTCCGCCGTCGCCATGGCAGGCGACGCAATTCTCGGCGAAGATCTTTTCGCCCTTCGCCGCGTCGTAGCCCTTGCGGGTCGACAAGCCCGATAGCGACCGGACGTAATTGGCGACCGTGACGATCTCGTCGCCCTTCAGCACGCCGTCCTTGCCGAAGGCGAGCATTTGGCCCTCATGCGCCTTGGCGTGACCGGAACGCGCGCCGAACTGGATGGTCTGCATGATCTGGCCGAGCGTGCCGCCCCACAGCCAGTCGTCGTCGTTCAGGTTCGGATAGCCTTTCGCGCCGGCGCCGCCACTGCCGTGACACGGTGCGCAATTGTCGCCGAACACGGTCTTGCCCTTGGCGCGGGCGAGCGCCAGCAGCGCCGGATCCTTCTCGATGTCGGCGAGCGAGGCCGCGCCCAGCGCCACCATCTTGGCTCCGCGGATCTTCTCGAGGTTGGCGAGCTCGACCGCGACGTCGGCCCGTGTCGAGTAACCGAACAGTCCTGTGGTATTGCTGGAGATCAGCGGCCAGGCCGGATAGACAATCCAGTAACTGATCGCCCAGACGATGGTGAGGTAGAAGGTGATCACCCACCAGCGCGGCAGCGGCGTGTTGAGCTCCTTGATGCCGTCCCACTCGTGTCCGGTCGTGGACCTGCCGGAGACAGGATCGATGTCGCTATGATGATCGGTCATGGTCTCTCACTCCTCCCGCAACGGCAGGTGTGCTGCTTCGTCGAACGCGGCCTTGTTGCGGGGCCAAAATGCGTAGGCGATGATCGCGAGGAAGATCGCGACGAAGACCGGCGTCCAGAGCGTGGTCACAAGACCGGACGCAAGATTGTCGAGTGTCAGGATGGCTTTCATCGTTCATGCCTTCTCAGCGAAGATTGGCTTTCTCGTTGTAGAGCTTGAAGTCGACCAGCGTGCCGAGCATCTGCAAGTACGCGATCAGCGCGTCCATCTCGGTCGGCGTTCCGGTCCTGCCGTCGAAATTGCGCACCACGGCCTTGGCGTAGCGCTTGCCGAAGGCATCGCTGCCGGCGTTGTCCGGATCGGCCTGAGCCTTCATGTCGGCGCCGGCGTTGGCGATCTGGTCATCCGTGTAGGGCACGCCGACGGTCCTCAGCGTGCGCATGTGATCGGCGATCGTGTCCGGATCGACCTCGGTCTCAGCCAGGAACGGATAGCCCGGCATCACCGACTGCGGCACGATCGCGCGCGGATTGGTCAGATGGGTGACGTGCCAGTCGTCGGAATATTTGGCGCCGACGCGGGCAAGGTCCGGACCGGTGCGCTTCGAGCCCCACTGGAACGGGTGATCGAACATGCTCTCGGCGGCGAGCGAGAAGTGGCCGTAGCGCTCGACCTCGTCGCGCAACGGGCGGATCATCTGCGAATGGCAGAGATAGCAGCCCTCGCGGACATAGACGTTGCGCCCGGCGACCTCCAGCGGCGTATAGGGCCGCACCCCGTCAACCGCCTCGATCGTGCTCTTGAGGTAGAACAGCGGGGTGATCTCGACCAGACCGCCGATCGCGATCACCAGCAGGATGCCGATGATCAGGATGATCGAGTTCTTTTCGAAGACTTGATGGCGTGTCCAGAACGACATGGAAAACTCCTCATTCCGCCGGCTGAAGAGCGACGGGCATCTCTTCTTCCGCTTCGCAAACCGTCATCCAGAGATTGTAAGCCATGATCAGCGCGCCGATCAGGAACAGCCCGCCGCCGGCGGCGCGGATGATGTAGAAGGGATGCATCGCCTCGACGGTCTCGATGAAGGAATATTCAAGGAAGCCGAGCGAGGTGTAGGCGCGCCACATCAGGCCCTGGAGGATGCCGGACACCCACATCGCCGAGATGTAGAGAACGATGCCGAGGGTTGCGATCCAGAAGTGCCAGTTGACGAGCTTCAGGCTGTAGAGCCCCTTGCGATTCCAGACCCACGGCACCAGGCAGTAGAGCGCGCCGAAGGAGACGAAGCCGACCCAGCCGAGCGCGCCGGAATGCACGTGACCGATGGTCCAGTCGGTGTAATGGCTGAGCGAGTTGACGACCTTGATCGACATCATCGGGCCTTCGAAGGTCGACATGCCGTAGAAGGCGACGGAGACGACGAGCATGCGCAGCACGGGGTCGGTGCGCAGCTTGTCCCAGGCGCCCGACAGCGTCATCAGGCCGTTGATCATGCCGCCCCAGGAGGGCATCCACAGCATGATCGAGAAGGTCATGCCGAGCGTCTGCGTCCAATCCGGCAGCGCCGTGTAGTGCAGGTGATGCGGACCGGCCCAGATATAGAGGAAGATCAGCGCCCAGAAGTGGATGATCGAGAGACGGTAGGAATAGATCGGCCGCTCGGCGCGCTTCGGGATGAAGTAGTACATGATGGCGAGGAAACCGGCGGTCAGGAAGAAGCCGACCGCGTTATGGCCGTACCACCACTGGAACATGGCGTCCTGGATGCCGCCCCAGGCGACGTAGGATTTTGAGCCGAACACCGAGACCGGGAGGGCCGGATTGTTGCCGAGATGCAGGACCGCGATCGTCACGATGAAGGCGAGATAGAACCAGTTTGCGACGAAGATGTGCGGTTCCTTGCGCTTGATGATGGTGGCAAGGAAGACGAGCAGATAGGCTACCCACACAATCGTCAGCCAGAGATCGGCGTACCATTCCGGCTCGGCATATTCCTTCGACTGGGTGACGCCGAGCAGATAGCCGGTGCCGGCGATCAGGATGAAGAAATTGTAGCCGACGACCACGAACCAGGGCGCGAGATCGCCGGCAAGGCGTACGCGGCAGCTCTTCTGTACGACGTAGAAGGACGTGGCGATCAGCACGTTGCCGCCAAAGGCGAAGATCACCGCCGAGGTGTGCAGCGGACGCAGACGGCCGAAGCTGGTCCAGGGCAGATCGAAGTTCAGCGCCGGCCAGGCCAGTTGCGAGGCGATGATCAGGCCGACGAGGAAGCCGGCGATGCCCCAGAACATCGCCATGAAGGAGGAGAACTTGATCGGGCCCATGTTGTAGTTGGGACGGCCGTTGATCTCCGCCGGCGGCAGCGCCGCCGGGCGGTCGTAGTAGCGGTTGATGATGCAGAACACCGCCGCCAGGCTCGCCGCCGCGCTGAGCGCGGCGTGGAGGGCGAAGGGCGCGTCGAGCGCCTTGGCCGAGGCGATCAAGCAGAAGAAGGCGGTGACTGCGAACACGACAGCCAGGCCGCTTTCACCGATAGTCATGGATTTGGAGATGGAGGGCTGGCTCATGCGGATTCTCTCTCGAAAGAACTCAGCGCCAGAAACCACATTCACCCTCGCGGGGACTTGATTGAAATCAACAGAAGTGGATTTCCGTTGACGTGAGACCGATGCGGATCAGGGATTAGTATCAACTGCTTGCGCACAGCACGGCGCACACGGCGAAGCATTGCCTCCGTTGAAATCACGGAGCTTGAAATCGCGGGAATCAAGGCAGACTCGTCAGTCGCGCGCGGTGACCTTGAGCGCCGCGATAACGTCCTCGCGGGCGATGATGCCGACTAGCTTCTGTGCGCCGTCGAGTACGATGATGCTCCTGATGCGATGCTCGACCATGATCTGGAGCACGCGGGTCAGTCTTGTGTCGGGACTGACATAGATGAACTCGGGTGTCATGACGTCGCCGATCTTGCGGCTGATCAGGTCGGGATAGCGCGGCAGCATCTGGCTCGGCGTAAAGGCGAAGCACTTCAGGATGTCGAATTTGGTGACGATGCCGACCACCTGCCCGTCATCCTCGACTGGATAGGAGTTGAAATCGTCGCGCTCGAACATCTCGCTGAGTTCGAGCAGGTCGAGATCGCGCTTCACCGTCCGGACGGTGCGCGTCATGTAGCCGTCGACGACTTCTTCAAGAAACTTGTACACGGCGGTCCTCCTCGATTCGCTTCCGACCGGCCGGTCAGTGCGACAACAGCACGCAGCGGACGGATTGAGTGACCAGATACTGCGTGACGCCACCCAGGATCAGCTCGCGAAACCGCGAATGACCGTAAGCGCCCGCAACGATCAGGCCGGCTCCGACGTCGCCGGCGACCGTCTCTAATTGTGCGACAGCGGTTTCGTTCCGTGCGCCGTCCGAGACGCGCGCGGTCGCGGTGATGCCGTGTCGGGCGAGCCATGCGGCAACATCGGTGACACCCGCCATCATGGTCGAACGGTCGTCATCGTCCTCCGGAATTTCGACGACGGTGACCTCCCCGGCCTTGCGCAGCATCGGCAGCGCGTCGGCCACCGCCCGCCGCGCCTCCGGCGTATCCTTCCAGGCCACGAGCACGCTGCGCAGATCGAGCCAGTTGATCCCGTCTGGCACAACCAAAAGCGGCCGGCCGGCCTGCATCACCAGATCCTTGGGGCTTGCGAGCGCGAAGGCATCGGAGAAGGCCGGGCTGTGCCCGCCGCTGACGATGAGGTCGGCGCAGCGCGCCTGCGCCAGGACGAATCGGCTCGGAAATTCCATCGCGCTGCGCCACTCCGCATGTCCGCCACGATTCCTCGTCGCAGCGCGGAATTGCGCCTCCAGCTCGGCAAGGCGTTCCTGACGGAAGCCTGCTCCCGATCGACCAGCCCTAGGGCCTCGGCGCCATCTGCGAAATAGAGCGGCGGAGCGAACTGCGCCGCGGCAACGCCGACAATGGTCGCCTCGAACCGCTCGGCGAGTTCGCCCGCGACCTGAAGACGCGCCTCGTTGGGCTGATCGAGCGCCAGGCTGACCATCACGGTCGCATATGTCATCGGGAGCCTCCGGGCAGGACGTTGCTGTGGAAATCTAGCCGCGCCGACGCAAGGCAGGATGAGGTAGATCAATTTTCGGCGCCCAGTTGGGAGAAATCCGCCAATCAGACATCCGAACTTGCCTCCGGTCCGGCCTTGGGCGAAATTGCCGCCACGGGACCCCGCCGCGGGAGAATGGGAGCAATAGCTTGTCGCCGAGCCGCGTAACGCATCCGCCAGACGACGCTCGCGGCGAGCATTTCGGCGTCCGGATCGAAGGCTTTGGCGTCGGCAGCTGGGATCTCGATCTCAGGACGCGCGAGCTGGAGTGGTCGGAAACCGCCAGAATGCTGCTCGGCACCGAACGGAATCAACCGGCGAGCTATGAGCTCCTTCTCTCGCGCCTCGGTCCCGCGGACCGCGCGCGCATGGAGAGCGCGATCGAGCATGTCGTCGACCACGGCGGCGGCTTCGACGTATCCTTTAGAGTTGCCAATGCCTCAGGCCTGGGGCGCTGGATTCGCGCCCGGGCAGGTCTCATCCGGGACGACGCCGGTGCCGCCCGCCATCTCAGCGGCATCTTTCTCGACGTCAACGAGGAGAAACGGGTCGAGGAGGAACTGCGCACCCGCGAGACTCACCTCCGCTCGATCCTCCAGACCATTCCCGATGCAATGATCGTCATCGACGGCCACGGCATCATCCAGCTCTTCAGCACGGCGGCCGAGCGCCTGTTCGGCTGGCCCGAGCATGAGGCCATCGGCCAGAACGTCAGCATCCTGATGCCGGAGCCGGACCGCTCGCGCCATGACAACTACATCGCGCGCTACCGCACCACCGGAGATCCGCATATCATCGGCATCGGGCGTATCGTGACAGGCAAGCGCCGCGACGGAACCACCTTTCCGATGCATCTGGCGATCGGGGAGATGCAGTCGGGCGCCGAGCCTTATTTCACCGGATTCATCCGCGACCTCACCGAGCATCAACAGACCCAGGCGCGGCTCCAGGAGCTGCAGTCCGAGCTGGTTCACGTCTCGCGGCTGACCGCGATGGGCGAGATGGCCTCTGCGCTCGCCCACGAGCTCAACCAGCCGCTGGCGGCGATCAGCAATTACATGAAGGGCTCGCGACGGCTGCTCGCCGGCTGCACCGACCCCAACACGCCGAAGATCGAAAGTGCGATGGATCGCGCCGCGGAGCAGGCCTTGCGCGCCGGCCAGATCATCCGGCGCTTACGCGACTTCGTGTCTCGCGGCGAGTCCGAGAAGCGGGTCGAGAGCCTGTCCAAGTTGATCGAGGAAGCGGGCGCGCTTGGGCTTGCCGGCGCCCGCGAGCAGAACGTGCAGCTCCGCTTCAATCTCGATCCGGACGCCGATCTCGTGCTCGCCGACCGGGTGCAGACCCAGCAAGTCCTGGTCAATCTGTTCCGCAATGCGCTGGAAGCGATGGCGCAGTCGCCGCGGCGCGAGCTCGTGGTCGCCAACAGCCGCATCGCCGATGATGTGATCGAAGTGGAGGTGTCCGACACCGGATCCGGCTTCCAGGGTGATGTCATTTCAAACCTGTTTCAGACCTTCTTCACCACCAAGGAGACCGGCATGGGCGTGGGACTGTCCATCAGCCGCTCCATCATCGAGGCTCACGGCGGCCGCATGTGGGCCGAGAGCAACGCATCGGGTGGCGCAACATTCCGGTTCACCCTCCCGGCAGCCGACGAGAACTGATTCATGACAACCAAGGGACATGTCTACGTCATCGACGACGACGAGGCGATGCGGGACTCGCTGAACTTCCTGCTGGATTCCTGCGGCTTCGGCGTCACCCTATTCGGCAATGCGCAAGAGTTCCTCGGCGCCCTGCCTGGCCTCGCCTTCGGCTGCGTCGTCTCCGACGTGCGCATGCCGGGCCTCGACGGGATCGAGCTATTGAAGCGGATGAAGGCACAGCAAAGCCCGTTCCCGATCCTGATCATGACCGGCCATGGCGACGTGCCGCTCGCAGTCGAAGCGATGAAGCTTGGTGCGGTCGACTTTCTTGAGAAGCCGTTCGAGGACGACCGCCTCGTCACCATGATCGAAGCCGCGATACGCCGGGATGAACCGGTCGCCAAGAACGAGGCCATCTCGCAGGACGTCGCCGCGCGCGTCGCCTCCTTGAGTCCCAGGGAGCGCCAGGTCATGGAGGGGCTGATCGCGGGCCTCTCCAACAAGCTGATCGCCCGCGAATACAACATCAGCCCGCGCACCATCGAGGTCTACCGGGCCAATGTGATGACCAAGACGCAGGCGAGCAGCCTGTCGGAACTCGTGCGGCTGGCGATGCGCGCCGGCATGCTGAAGGATTGAGGCAGGTCAAGGCACTTGTGCGGGCCTGTGGTAGCCACGCAGGCATGATCGAGATCGGCTCGCCCCATCAGCGGCCCCCAGGCGCATCGGCAAAGCCCACCGTCTACGTGGTCGACGATGACGCCGCTGTGCTGGGATCCCTGCGCTTCCTGCTGGAAACCGACGGCTTTGCCGTGCGGACCTTCAGGAGCGCCACGGCGCTGCTCAATGCGACGACCCCACCCGGCGCGGACTGCTACGTGATCGACTACAAGATGCCTGACATCAATGGCATCGAGTTGGCCTGGCGGCTGCGCCAATCCGACGCCGACAGGCCCGTGATCCTGATCACCGGCTATCCCGACGGAAATATCTCGGTAAAGGCAGCGGCGGCAGGGATCAAGGACGTGATTTTGAAGCCGCTCCTCGATGAAAACCTGGCGAAATGCATCCGTCACGCCATCCAGGACAGGCGCGGCCACTGACCTACGTGATTCTCCGTAGGTAAACCTCCTTAAGATATCGCTCGAAATTTCCGGATCGCGCGATCCCGCGTACCAATGCACCATCACAACGGAGATGGCGCTGATGCTGACCCAGACGCTCAAGACCCAAGCGATTAAGACCCAAATCGGCGGTAAGATCGCTCCCGCGCGTTCCGTTTCCGAACAGTTCGGCGCGATCGCCGGACATGCCGGCCTCGTTGCCACCGAGTTCTCCTATCGCAAGGACGAGGAGATCTACGGCGAGGACGAGCCCGCCGAATATGTCTATCAGGTCGTCTCCGGCGCGGTGCGCAGCTACAAGCTGCTCTCCGACGGCCGCCGTCAGATCGGCGCGTTCCATCTTCCCGGTGACGTGTTCGGCCTCGAACCCGGCCAGACGCATCGCCTTGCGGCCGAAGCGATTATCGCCACCAGCGTGCGCCTCGTGGAGCGAGCCAGCCTCGAAAGGTCCGCCAGCACCGACGTACAGGTCGCGCGCAAGCTCTGGGCCATGACGGCGGGCGAGCTGCGTCACGCCGAAGATCACATGTTGCTGCTGGGGCGCAAGACGGCGATGGAGCGTGTTGCAACCTTCCTGCTCGAAATGGATCGCCGCCTCGCCGTCGCCGGCATGATGGCACTGCCGATGTGTCGGCGCGATATCGGCGACTATCTCGGCCTCACGCTCGAGACCGTGTCGCGCGCGCTCTCGCAGCTTCACGCAAAGCGCATACTCGGCTTCTCCGGCGCCCGCCAGATCGTACTGCGCAACCGCCAGCGCCTGCACAATCTCGATGCCTGATCGCTTTCACCCGGCCGCGTTTCTCCTCCCCGACTTGGCCCGCCGAACGCATTTCGGCGGGCCTTTCTTGCCGCAATCAAGCCGCGGGCTGCGTTTCCGGCCAAGAGGATCAGAGTTGCCAAAACGTGTGCCAACTGCTGCGGCGGAGTTGAAGCCCAAAACGACCAAACCGGTTCGACCTCTCCCATCAGGTTGTGGCCTAGCAGCCGGCCTGACGTTACCGTGCGCGCAGGCGAATGCGGCGCTGGATGTTGACGTCCTGTAGATCATCCTGATTTTCGCGGTACTGGCCTGCTGGCAGCTCTCGCAACAGTGACGCTGGTCTGGATCTCAGTCCGGCTCCTTCAATGCCGAATGCTGAAGACAGCTTTGTCGAGCCCGCCGCAATCTCCCCTATGAGGCCGACTGGACGAGAGATAGGACCCTCGGCTTGGACCGACTTTCCGCCGCAAGACGCTGCGGGCGTCCGATCAAGTAGCCTTGCATCTCATCGCAGCCTCCTGGACAAGGAGCGACATTTGGACCTTCGTTTCGATCCCTTCAGCAAGCACCGGCACGCCAAGACCCTGAGCGAGCCCGATGACAGCGCGAACGATGGCCAACGATCGCTCGTTCTGACCAAGCGAGGCAACGAATGCCCGATAGATCTTGATCCGGTCGAGAGGGAAGGCCTCGATGTAGGACAACGAGGAATACCGGGTCCCGAAGTCGTCCAGCGCGATCAGGATGCCGAGGCTCTTGAGCGATTGCATCGTCTTCTTCGCGCGCGAGACATCCTCGATCAGCACGCCTTCGGTGATCTCGAGCTCGAGGCGGGCCAGCGACAGCCCGCTTCGCAGCGCCTTGCGGACTTGCGCATCGAGGTTCTCCCTGCGGAATTGCGCGGCCGAGACGTTGACGGCGATCCTCAAGAGTCGGTTCCACGACGCGGCCTCACGGCAAGCCTCCATCAGCACCCGGTCGTCGATCTGGGCAATCGAACAGCCTCAGAGCGCCGCTCGCGCCGCTTAAGCGCGATCAGCCTACCGCCAAAATGGCCTTGCCGGGACCGTCGGATCGCGCATGTCGAGGGGATATCGCATGACAGAACTGTCGGGTGGGACGCCAGGGCTGGCGCTTTACGCGCTTTTTGAAGCCAAGCGACCGGGGCGGAAAGTTCCGGCAGGCGATCGCCCATGGAAACAAAGCCATTACGGATCGGCTCCGCCACTTGGGGCTTCGCGGAGAGAGCCGATCCGCTCACCATCCCTCCAAAGGTGAACGCGAGCGAGCGTTTCGCCCAGAACGAGGCGAGAGGGCCGCTCGGCGGAGCACAACCAGGACACAGAAAGCGAGGGCCGTCGGCGGTGGTACCAGCGGGCGGCGCGATGAGTATCGCAACCGCCCGGCCAAGGTCTTCGGCGGGATAGGACGCTGTGGCCCTGCCGGCAATCTTCAAAACACCCAGAAGCCCGTAACGCAACCCCGGTGAACTTACCGAGACAACTAGTCTCCACGAGGTCCTAACCGGTTCTGCACGATATGACCAGTGTTGAATGTCGCTCGCAACCGAGACTAACCTGGAATCTGCACCGGCAATGCGGAATAACCGTGCACAAAATTGGATTGAACTCGCTCCGGTTCGCCGACCACCTTTACCTCCAGAGATCGCTTCAGCATCTCCTGCCACAGGATTTTCAGCTGCAGCTCTGCAAGATGCCTACCCACGCAACGATGACTCCCAAAGCCAAAAGAGAGATGTTGCCGTACATTTTCTCGATCGATGATGAAGCTTGGGGCTAGCAATAACCTCGTCGTCTCGGTTGCCAGAGATGTACCACATCACAACTTTATCGCCTCGCCTGATTTGCTTGTGCCCTATCGTGAAATCGTCCACAGCGGTCCGGCGCATATGCGCGATAGGCGTTTGGTATCGTATAATCTCGGATACCGCCCCGGGCACTAGCGAAGCATCATCGCGGACTTTTCGCAGTTCGGACGGATTTTGACTCATGAACAAGACGCCACCGGTAATTGAGTTGCGCGTAGTATCGTTACCTCCAACAATCAGCAGAATGAGGTTGCCCAGGAACTCACACGGCTCCATGTTTCGGGTCGCCGGTGAATGCGCCATCATAGAGATTAGGTCAGCGCGCGGCTCGGATTTTGCCCGTTCGCTCCAAAGCCGTGTGAAATAGTCCAAGCACTCGGACAGCACCGCCTTTCGCTTTTCCCAGCTGTCGATCTGGTTGCCCATTTGTGGGCTCAAGGCGGCTACGTCCGACCAGTAGGTCAGCAGCCGTCGATCTTGAAATGGAAAGTCGAACAGCGTGGCCAGCATTTGGGTCGTCAACTCGATCGAGACTCTATCGACCCAGTTGAAGGTATCATTGCGCGGCAAACCGTCCAAGATCTTCTGAACCCGCGAGCGGATCAGGCCCTCAAGCTTCGCCAGGTTCTCCGATGCCGCGATCGGACTGACAGTCTTACGCTGCTGAGCATGGACAGGAGGACTCATCTTAATAAAACTGGGGGTCCAATACTTCTGCGGCGGGTCCACAATTGTGACGCTTCGCTCTGACGAGAATATTGTGTGATTTGAATCCACGGCTACGATGTCGCGGTATTTTGTGATCGACCAATATGGACCGTACGGGCTGTCTTCGCAATAATGGACGGGATCTTCCCTTCGCAGCCGCTCGAAAAAAGGCCAAACGGTATCATCTTCAAAGCGCTTGGGCTCGCTTACATCAAGGCGGCTCAGCGGGATGTCAGCCTCCTCGCAAGCGTTCTCTGCCGATAAGGCTGTCATGATTGTCTCGCGGACATTGGCGTGCAATTTTGAAAGCTCGGCTCATGCGCTATTTGCGCTCGCATGGAAGCTCGGTCGAAACACAACGAGCTGGGCCCTACAGTAACAATGTATGACGCATGTCCATGGCTCGGCTTCGCGAGAGCTCGCACAATCGTCAGAACTCTGAAATTGTCTTACGGCCGAAGTTACTTGGGAATTTGGTTCGGCCCCGGTCGATGTAGAATAGTGGAAAGGCGAGCGAAGCTCCCCTATCAAGATTGGGAGGCGCGCGAACTCGCTTTTGTGGTAGTCAACATCAGGACGCAAGCACTCGCCGCGATGGCACCCAGCGGCACGCCCGGTTGCCACTCGACTACTTATATTGCGCGAGCAGATGGGACCCTAATCACGGTAGGGACTAAGAAGAGAGCGCGGTGCGCCAGGGAGACTCGTTTTTCCTTCACTCGCGATGCGGGCTTTCGTAGAATGAATGAACAGGAGACCGAACCGGCGGTCGTGCGCGAGCCGGACGAGGAGTAAACTAACCTGACGTCACAACTGGCACTAAAGTATCTTCCATGCGCTGGAATAGAAGAGAATTGGCACAGCTGGAAAAGCTCTGGGCCGCGGGACAGAGTGCCGCGCAGATCGCGCGTCATCTCGAGTGCAGTCGCAACGCAGTTTGCGGCAGGCTAGCTCGGTTGGGCCTGACTCGAGGTCACAAGCCACCAACAGCAAAACCGAAGATTAGACCCGCCCCGAAGCGAGGGCCGACGGTGATGGCGGCCGGTCGCGATTGCGTCGGAAAGAAGCTGTCGCAAAAGGCGCTAGATAGCCAGCCTCAGGAAATGAGCAAGCGGCAGCTTTACGCGATGCTAGCTGCGGCAGTCAGGAATACCGCGTAGAACTATCAGGCGCGCCGCGATCTCCCGGGCTATGCGCCGTAGTTGGTCCATCCGGACGATTTGCTTGTTGGTTTGCGCGCTTTGTGGCTATCCGACGAACAGTGGCGTCGAGTAGAACGTTCGCGGCGGAGGGCTCGATCGTAGGTCAAGTCATCCAATCTCAAGAGGCTGGATGCACTGAAGAAGAAAGCGTTCTGGTTCTTGCACCTCGTTTTCGGCTATGCGTTTTCGGAGAAGCGCCCGGCGTTCTGGTTTGCGCCGGTGTTTGTAAGATTCTGCACACGCCGTGCCCGACGAAGTACACGAGCTCGGGTGAACTCCAATATCTGCTACCGACGTGTGGAGAGCTGGACTGGGACTGAGCACGCGGGAAATGATCGAGGTTCGTCCGTGCCCGGGGATGAGACCAGTGGCCGCCCCTCCGACGGAGATCGGCCCTTGTGGTTTAGACGGAGGCGCGAGTTTCCTCGCCGGCTTCGGATCGGCTTGAGTTGACGGCGGAGAGGGAACGGAAGGAGGTGAGGCGGTGAGTAACAGATTCGGCAACGAGTCGATTCGTGAGGTCAGCGCTGCAATTTGATCGGAAATTCGTTTTAACTCGGCCTGCTATGCAGTGATGCTGTGATTGAGCTCCGCTATCTCATCGCTCGCCTTCTGTTGTCCCGATAGAATTTCCGATAGGACCGCCCTGGCGTCGGGTGACAAGCTCAGCCTTGGAGCGACTTCACGGGCCGCCGAGCTCTCGAGATATCGTCTGACGTCGGTCAAAAAATAGACTCCTGCAGTGCACAGACACACGAAGACGACCACCACCTACCATAGGTGCCTTGACGATCTGTGCAAAAACGGTGGCAAGTCTGAAGCGGCCGGCTGTTCAATTGCATCGATCACTTCTCGCTCGCCTACCCGGCTCATTAGTTTTTCCATACCAACTCGAGAACACACTCACGCCAACAGCCGTGGTGCCGCGCGACGATCGACAATACACTGTCCGCGACTATTCCGATGGTTTGGCGTTAGCTCCTATGCGGCTTAGCGCGACGCGAGACTCGTTGCACGCGGGCCGCTCCTACATCATAGCGCGCGCACCAAGCACTGTTGTCGTTGATCGACGACGAGGCGTTTTGGCACCGTTTACGACGATCATTCCCATAAGCATTTATTCGCCCCTGCCCGAATGCGAGCCAGCTTCAATTTCTTGGATCGTACCTTGATCTCCGCAGTTGATGCGAAGAAGACCAACTGTGTCGATGCCATTGCATGAAGGGAACACTGTCGCCCAAATCGCGAACTCGACCACGTCTCCCTGACCCTACCTTCAGACTGCTAGCGTGAGAGTCACCGATAAGCAACGTTTCGCTCCTAGCGACCTTTCCGCCGAGCAATGGGCGCATGAAGGGGTTTGTCGCTCCCGGGGACCATGAACGAGGCCTACCGACGATCCTCGCAATTGGTGAAGTTCGACTACGTACCGGGACGTCCCAGAGCCGGCGCAGGATCCCTGGGTCGCTGGGGAATACGCCAGGCAGAAGTCAACTACCAAACCTTGTCAGTTGATGGAGATTGCGAGGGGACGTATCAATTTTGATCGATGAACCTCGCACGAGTCAGGTCGTGGAGCAGTTCGAGCTCTAGCAGCGTCAACGGCCCTGGTGGATGTCTCGTTGGCGAACGTCGGAGATTAGCGAAGCGGAGTTGAATCTGGGGCCCCGTCGTGGCCGCGTTGATTCGAGTATCTCGCCTGTAGCAGTTGTTCTCTGTCTTCGAGAGGAACGGCTTGCTATCCCACACCGTGTTTCGTCAGCAGATCGGCCGTCACGCAAGCTTCCAATTGTCTAGCGACATTCCGGATTACTGTCGGCAAAAAGAAATGCAAAAGACTTCGCTTGCGACCACAAACTTCGTAAACATAGGATAACAATCATTGCAGACCTCGGTCCTGGAAAAGTATTGCGATGCTCGCCTTCCTTGGTACACCATCTATCCAACTGTAACCCAGTTCTCCACGGTGGTCGGCGCCGAAGCCTCTGAGAAATGGCTGCAGCACCTGCCGGTTAATGAGTCCGTGTCGCTCTATTTCCACGTTCCGTTCTGTCGATCGATTTGCTGGTATTGCGGCTTCGCTCGAAGCATCACTCGCCGGGATTCACCCATCCTAGAATATTTGGCGGTTCTTCGCAGGGAGATCGAGTTGGTCGCGGCGCAGGTGCCGCAACGGCTGCCTGTGAGCGACGTGCACTTCGGCGGTGGAACGCCGACCCTCATCGAGCCCGCGCAATTCGGAGCACTGATGGAACTTCTGCGCCGCCGCTTTGCAGTTTCGAAAACGGCCGCCATCGCTGTTGAGATCGACCCGCGCACGTTCACGCTCGCCACATCCGAAGGGTTAGCGGCTGCCGGCGTGAACCGCGCGAGCCTCGGCGTCCAGAGCTTCGATCCAATTGTTCAAAAGGCCATTAACCGGGTCCAGAGTGAGGCACAAACAGAGCGCGCTGTCGAAACGCTGCGGCAGCATGGAATAATCCGCATCAACTTCGACCTCATCTACGGTCTGCCAAATCAGACGGTGCAGTCCTGCGTTCAGACCGCGACTACGGCGGTGGCCATGCGACCAGACCGGCTTGCGGTATTCGGCTATGCGCACGTTCCTTCCTTTAAGAAGAATCAGCGCCTGATCGACGAGGCAGCGCTGCCAGACAGCCCTGCCCGTGCAGAACAGGCCGCGGCGATGGCCAATACACTGATTGCTGCGGGCTACCGCCAAATCGGACTCGACCATTTCGCCTTGCCGGACGATGAGCTCGCGCTGGCGCAGAAAGCCGGTCGCCTGCGGCGGAACTCACTGGGTTACTCGGCCGACACCCGCCATAAAGTAATCGGCTTCGGCCCGTCGGCCATCGGCCGCCTTGGCGACGGTTACGTCCAGAACGAAGTTGCAGCGGGTTCTTACAGCGACCAAATCAAAGCCGGCCGTCTGGCGACATCAAAGGGCTACTGTCTCAGCCTCGAAGACCGCGTCCGGGCCGCAATCATCGAGCGGCTGATGTGCGATTTCGAGGTCGACGTGCCGGCAATTTGCATTACTCATGGATTTGACCCGGTCCCTTTCCTCGGTTCACCCGAACGCTTGGCAATGCTCGCCGAGGATGGGATCGTGGAGGTGGAAAAGGGATTCATCCGCGTGAGGCAGGAGCATCGTTTTCTAACTCGCGCTGTGGCGGCCGCATTCGATGCTTATCTTGGCACGCCGCTCTGTTAAGACCAGCCAAGGAGCGGTGATCGTATGAAAGCATTACCTTCCGTTACGCGCCCAGAAGCCCGGGTAACGAGTTTCGCTCACCTGGTGCACTCACGTACAGCGCCAAATTCGTAAGGGACGCCGTGCGCAGCTGCGCGACGAGAGCCGCCCCGGCCCTAGCCGCGAAGACAGCTGGGCGAGTTGCTGCCGGGAATTGGACGCCCCCGACTGCAACGCTGTCCGCTCAAGCGGCGTGACCGACAAAGTTCATCACATCGCCACCATTGCCCGTGTGGCCGCGGACCTCGACCAGGACGACGACTGGCTGCGGGACGTCGCCAACAAAATGGCGATCGAGGACGGCTTCATCTGGGTCTACCGCGTCGGAGAAGATGAGATCTAGGCGTTCAGCGACTTCGGTATCGAAAACCTGATCGAGCTCGTCCAGATGTACGAAGATATTTCGACCTGGCTCAAGCGCTGGCAGCCCGGGATACCGCAATCAGCCTGCGGTCTACGCTGGACACGAACTCCCAGCAAGGCGGAGCGCTTCGTGGTGATGACACGACGGATACTATTGATGTGCATGGTCGCCGCTCGACCGGGATCGCTACGGACCGCCGCGCGCAATCCAGAGAAGCAACTGGTCGACGCGATGAGCTAGACCAAAGAGCACAAAAGGACCAGCGCCGGCGCGACACGGCGCCAACGATAATCGAGCACCACAGTTAGAACCGGATCCCGCGGGATCGAAACAATCGTTTCCTGTAAGAGCCTCGCGCAACCGGGATCGAAGCGACCTTCCCGAATTGCCCCCCTCGATGCTGCCATACCGGAGTTCGTCCCTGACGCCGGGACGGTCTCGCGCCGAGCGGCACGTACCTACGATTCGCACAACGACGGCCGACGTCCCGCGCCCGGTCAACTACCAAACCTAGCAATTGATGGAGATGACGGACACATGTCAGTCAGTGCCGGTGAAACTCGCTCGGGCCACATCAAGGAAGAAGTCGCGATGCGATATAGATCCGGTAAATCCAATGGAGCTGATGGATGTTCTGTCTCGTCCCGCAGCTACCAAAACGCCTCCAATCGCGCTCTCCATCTTCCCATGAGAGCCAATCAAGGCCTTGTGCCGGCCTCAGCGAGCTTACGGGCGTCAAAAGATGTTAGCCCCTTCTGCCCGCCTGTGCTTCATCCCATGGAGCGAGCTGCGGGCGGCGTTTCTCGGGTCCGGCGGGTTGTTATGCGAGCTCAGCTACTGGCGCGGCTCTCTGTTGAAGAACATTGCCTTTCCTCGTGGCAGCGGATTTGTCGTGAGAATCCCTCGGCTCCGTGCGTCGGCCGCCAATCTCTCTTGCTAGGGAACGCTCACATCGAGCAGGCCACTCTCCGTGTCGATACGGTGCAGCAGATGCTTGCACTCGATTAGCGATCGAGCGGCTGGGTTGTGTCGCGCTGGGTACCCACCACGTTGGCCAAGCTGCGCCAGCAGTGGTGATAGCGCGGAAGGCTGAGCGGGTCTCGTTGGCATAGAGATGCCACCTGGCCTCAAGCGTCACCTAGATCGCCTTGAGCCCGAGGATCGAGAACCGCTCTAGGCCGTCAGGTGGAAGTTGCACTTTATTCAAATCGATGGACGTGGAAATCACTATGCATCGTTGCGGAATAGCGCCAGTATCCATGCGGGTATACTCGGCTGGCGTAGTTGCTTTCATCTCTCGACCAAGTGCGAAGCCAAGAGGGCGTATTCTCCTTTCCGTGATAGCTAGTCTCGCCGGCAGTTCGGCGGCGGCAGAACCTGGTGATATCTCTGGCCCTAGAAGTCACAGTCCCGATGAGCTCGCCGAGGCAAGAAGCCAAACAATCTCGAATCCGGCTGTAACCTTCCGAAGCGGCCGGCCCAAAGGAGCAGCGCGCCTTTCTGGGAACTTGCTGCCAAAAGCAGCTAGGTCTACCACAACGCGCGACAGTGCGGAGGACACCGCCAAGAGCAGAAGTCAAAAGCAGATTGACCCATTCGCAAAATTCGAGAAGCTCCGCGAAAAAGGTGCGGCGTTCACTGGGCCTGGTCCTGCGGACACGATAGATCAGGATACAGCTTCTGTCAGATCCGAGCTTTCGGATCTCGGGATTGGATTCGCTGGCTGGACCCTAAACACGTTTGTCAACAATCAACTCGGTAATGCCGCCAGAAGCACCATCGCCAATCAACAATATGTCGGCCAGAATCCGACATTTAGTACGGTCAACTCTATGATCGTGACCTATGACCTCGCTCGGTTTGGAATTCCCGACGGTCAGATCGTCGTGGGAGCCGAGCATCAATATTGGACATGGAAGAGCGCCGGGCCAGACCGACTGGGAATCAATGCAGTGTCCTACTATCAAACGTTCTTCGAAAGGAAGATCGAACTCAAAGTGGGTTACCTCAGGAACCAACATGAGTTTGCGGGTGCCGGAGAAAAAGTTTTTGGACCCTCGTCGAAGATGCTGTTCCAAGCAGGCGTGAGCAACAATTGGGCGCCAACGCCGGCTCTTAATCTGAAGTACAATTTTGACGATCGCTTATATAACAAGCTCTCAATCCAGCGCTCGCTCAGTCCAGCCGGTCAATATACGCATGTAAGCGAAAATCCCACTGGCTTGAACTGGAGCACGCGCGACGCGGGCATTCTTTTACTTGATGAAGTTTGCTATAGGAACAAGCCTACTCCCGGGGTACCCGAGACTTGGCTGCGGGCTGGCGCGGGCTTTAACAACAGCAGCTACACGGACCTACAGCATCCGACGCAACCGACAGCCAAGGCGAACAGCGTCTACTATGTAGCTGCGGATAGGCAATTCTGGCAATCTGCCGTCCACGGCTCGGCATCTCGCGGAATCTATGGCGGGTTCTCTGCGATGTACGCTCCGCCTGACCTAAATAGGGCTAGTCAGTACTACGAGCTTCGCCTGTATGCGAAGGGCCTGTTTGACAGCCGGCCCACTGATCAGATGAGTCTTGTTGTCAACAACACCATCTGGAGCCATTTCGCGGTGGACGCGGCACTGGCGAAAGAGCAGCTGGCGCACCGGGACAGCACAGCAATTTCGGGACTGTATACGGCGCATGTGGCGCCCGGGATATATACAACCGTAGGACTGACGTACATCAATCACCCGACAAGCATTACCTACACGCCGCAAACAGGACACGCCCTGAATATATTGGTATCTACGTCGGTATTCTTCTAGGCTCTCAGGACTGCGCGTGAATTCACGGTCATGTAGTCGATATCACAATCGCCCTTTTCAACGGCTTGGGCCACGCATCACGGCGATTTTGGTATCCGCTGTGCTCCTGACGCGAAGCCGGGTACCGCGTAAATTGAGCCGTGATATCCAACGTAGCATGCTGTTGGGAATGGTAGGTTAGAGCCTTTGCTGCTTCGGTCTACGAGCGATAGGCCGACGTCGTACTTGCTCAAGAGCTATACCCTCCGGCCGCGGAATGATCTCCGACGCTCATTTGTTCAATCGAGTGCTGAGCTTGCGGCAGCGACATTGCTTTTGGATGGTCGCTCGTGCTGCTCGTCAGACTCGCGTCCGAGCTCGTACTCTGCCATGACAAGCCGAAATCGTGCCCTCGGAGCTTAGTTCACCCCGAAGAGGTGCGGTAAGCGGAACCGCGACACAGATGCCAAAGCTAGCCAACTACGGCAATCGCTATATCTGTCCGACGGTCGTGGCGCTGGCCGAAAGGCGATGCGCAAGGTCGGCGGACACGTGCCCCCCTTCCGCGGCAAATCGACCGGACGCGGCCGGATGACTTGCGCCACTCGAATGATGACTCATTTTCGCCGGGTCGAGACGAGCTTTAGCATCTTACTTCAGCAAGGAGGTCGCCTCCGGAGTCTGCGGCGCGTTAGCCCCTCCAATCCAATTGCGCGTGGCGGTCTGCTCGGTTAACTTCTCTTCGCAAACATCTATTCGCGCGAACATGCGATAAGAGCAGTGCATTAGCGGTGAATTTGCCGAGCCTTGCTAGGCAACCTTCGTGGACGGGTGCTTCGTCGTCTTGAGGCGCGTTACACTGCATCGACCGTCGACGCTGACGGGCGCGTCACCATCGATTGTGGCACGATGAACGACGCGGTGCTGGTCACCGTAATCGTTGACCGCATAATGCTGCGTTGCGCGGTTATCCCAGATCGCGACATCGCCTTCTTTCCAGCCCCAGCGTACGGTGTTTTCGGGTGCCGTGATATGAGACTGGAATAGATCAAACAGCTTCTGACCGTCGCGTTTTGGGATATCAATAAACCTTTGCACCAGATCGCCGAGCACCAGCGCGCGCTCGCTGGTCTCGGGATGTACACGGACCACCGGGTGCTCCGTCTCATAGATCGTTTTGGTAAAGACCTCATCAAAATGCTTCTGGTCGATTTCGCGAACACGGCAGGTCCCGGCGTAGTCGAAGCCGTTGCTATGAACAGTCCAGAGTTCGTCGGCAAGCCGTTGGAGCGGCCGCGGCAGATCCAGATAGGCGGCCACAGCGTTCGACCAAATCGTATCGCCACCGGACGATGGGACCACAATGGCTCGCAGCACCGCAAGTTTAGGATACGCCGCGAGAAAGGTTCCATCGGTGTGCCATACATCAGCCCGGCTACCTCCGCGTGCGGAATCAAGCTCGATGATCGAGGTCGTTCCATTGATCGTACCGAGTGTCGGATGCGGCACCAGCCTTCCCAAACAAGCAGCAAAGCGCTCCTGCTCCGCGTCATCAAGATGCCCCTGATCGCGGAAGAAGATCACCTTGTGTTCGAGCAGCAAGCTGTTGATCCCAGCGATGGTTTGGCTCGGTAAATCACCCGAGAGCTTGATATTTCTGATTTCAACACCGATGCGCGCTGCGCGCTTGACGACGTCGGTCAGTGGAATGACACTCTCGGTCGAAGCCGTTTGTTTCATTGCGAATTTTTCCAAGCTTTGCGGATTCTTCAAGCGGACAAGGGCGCGTGTCACTCGGTTTCGAAGGCGAGCCTCGCGCTACGGGTACTCTCGAGCAAGCACCATGCCAGTCGGAAAACGGAGCTGTGAACGTCCGTCAGGTACCGGATCGGATTTGAGTCGAACAGTTTGCCAGGAACTCGATGCCACCTCCCACCCTCTTTCCAACGCCACCCGGGTCGGCGGCGAAAGGCATAGGGCGCATAATCGACAGGAAATGTACCGCTCGGCACCCGAAGAGAAAGGCCATACGGTCCTCGTGCAACGTCGGGCAGCCAGCTGTGCGTGCTGTTCTCGTCCAGTATGCGCCCTCCGCTTAACAGTTTGCGGCAATCGGCCAGTCTCGAGCCGCCTCTGCGAACGGGCCATCACCGGCTCTCAAGGTGTCCGGGACCTGCCCTGGCCGTGATCACTGCCGAAACATCATCGGCTGGAAATGGAAGAGGAATAGATGACCTTGGAAGAGCTCCAAACGATTGAACTACGGCTTCATCCAGGCAAAAACCATTGATCCGCGGCACTGGGATCGCGATGTTCTCGATGCACCGACGTCCGAGCACGGTGAGGCAGATGTTCTGCACGGTCCGGCTGGGTTTGCCCAACAAGCCAAAGATATGTCCACTACCAGTCTTTATAGGTGTTTCAATGTTGTCAAAGTAGTTGCCCTCGATCAGTGCTTGCACAGATGGTCCAGCATCCACTGCATGGAAGAATCCGCCGCTCTGTTGCGCATTCGTGTTGTGGAAGTAATTGTTAAGGAGATGAATAATAGCCTGCGCACCGTCAATGTGCGGCGCCCGCCCTGAGATCTCATGGAAATAGTTATTTGCGATGGTGATCGTTTGCGGGACACCAAGAAACAGGAGATTCCAATAGTGCTCCCCGTTACAATAGGAGGAATAGGTATCGCTGCCATCGAAGTCGTTCCAGGAAATCGTAATATTCGTCGTAGGGCCAAAGCCGCCGGCAATCATCTGCCGCCCGATATTATGAAATCGGTTGTGATCGATCCAAACCAGGTCGGCTCGTGCAATTGCAATAGCATCGCCGGCAAATATCACGCCTTGATTGATATCACTGATGGTCAGGTTGCGAATAACGACGTTGCTGACCCCATTTAGGCGCAGCCCCTTCCCTTTGATTGTAGCGCTCGGGCCAACGCCGATCACCGTCTTGTTTGAGCCAATCTCCAGCGGGCGCTTGCCGGCCCTGTCGAAGCCGACCAATGTCTTCTCCTTGCCATCGCAATGCGCATCGTTGCCATCCATAAGGAGAAGGGACTCACTCTTGTAAGGTGCCGAACAAGCACGGCCGTATTGGCAACCCTGCCCCTCGCCTTGCCCTTCCGTACCGGTAAAGTCTATGGTTCCAGCTACCTGGATCTCAAGCTGTACGAACGACACAACTCATACTTCAGAGCTTTGGTTGATCTGACCTGAACTACCTCGCCTCCAAGGCCGCCCGTCGCTGCAGAGCCAAAGCCCTTGAGGGCTTCCGATCGCACATTGTTCGATCCGAGCACGGAAGAGACGCCGACGACGACAGCAAGTCCACCGAGCACGCGCAACGACCGCTTGATGTGCTTCATCGTGTCCTTCATAGGCATGTGCTGTCTCTTACCCGGAAAATCCGCACGAGGCCTTGAATTCTCGAGCTCAAATGCTGAACTGGAATATGCGGCGTTAACGCCATCAGATCGTCCTCAATAAGGCAGGATCGGAATATCGGAACCATGCTACGCAACAGCCGAAGTGTGCAGCCGCAGGCTCCGCACCAGCTGTGATGGATCTGGGTAGCCATTGAGCCAATCACGGCCGATGAAAGCAGCGGTCGATGCTTCGAGAGCCCCGTCAGAGGAATACTGTAGGGTGCAACACGCCTGGCCTGGGAGGATGGGCCGTCGCTCCTGACGTTTTGCTGGACCGGCGGGAGGCGCTTGAGCTCTTCGGCATTTTCGACCAGCACCAGAACGCGTGGTGCATGATAATTCGCATCCCGCGGGAAACAGATAGGCGGCGCGGCTGGGATCCACGTCTTCCTGGATTGCACGTCGGATGTTAGGCCTCTTCTTCTGCGATATAGATGGGCCAGATTGGCCCCGTATGTCGCGTGCCAGACACATCACACGGACGGACGCCTCCTACGCTACGCTTCATGACCGGCAATGTCACGCCGCCGGAATGGCTACGATTTCCTTGTTTTTGATTTGTCCGTCCAGTGCCAGGGGCGGATCTAGCACAGCCAGTCACCGCCAACCTGCGACTCGCGGCGCGGCGAGCTGATGCGGCAACGGCTCAGCCGCAATTCTGGTCGTCCCACTCATAGCCCTAAGGTGAAGCTACTCATGTGCTGCAGTCATCGCCACGAAGAGCCGAATTCGTCTGCAGGCGGCGCGTGGAAGGCAACGGCTGGCCAGCGTGCAAACGCACCCTCCGATCTGCACCTTCGACGCATCATAGGTTTACCGCCCCCAGGGGCCTAGCGCGCGCGGAGGAATGAAACTACCCACCAAGACTGATTGTTTTTGTGATCCAGCATGAGGCGTACCCCAGTCCGAATCATGAGTCGCCCGGCTTTCCGTTGGGCTGCCGGGGAGCTTTGCCGATGTACACGCCGCCCTCCTTCCAAGTTATCGATATCACCGACGTTCATCGGACGATGCGCGAGGCACGCTCGGCGACACTGATCACCGCTACTCAGGAAGGGCTTGTTGGAACGATGCTGCCCGTAGTACTCGACGAGAGCGAAGGCTCCATGGGCACGATTTACGCCCACGTGGCGCGTGCGAATCCGCAGTGGAAGCTGACACCGACTGGCGAGGCGATGGCCATTTTCGCTGGAGCGGAGGCCTATGTCAGCCCCTCCTGGTACGTGACCAAGCACGAGAGAGGCGAGGCCGTACCGACGTGGAACTATGTCGCTGTGCATGCCTACGGGCCCGTCGAATTCTTCGATGATGCCGATCGGCTGCGAAAGGTGGTCACGCGACTGACCGATGTGCATGAGCGCTCGGGCAAAGACCGCTGGGCGGTGTCTGACGCCCCTGCCGATTTCATCAAAACGGAGCTTAAGGGGATTGTCGGTCTGCGATTGCAAATTACACGGTTCGATGGCACGCGGAAGATGAGCCAGAACCGCAACGCGGCGGATCGCGCCGGCGTCATCGAGGGATTATCGAAGAGCGACCGTGACGAAGACCGTCGTGTGGCTCACCTCATTGCGAAAGGATGACGAACCCGAACGACGTATTGTGAACGACGCGGTACCACCTGCATTTCTCCATATCCTCGACTGCTCTCCTTCTGCACAGCGATGCGCCGGCGGCGGTCGGTTCCTGCTCGCGTCAGGTGCTTTTCACAGAGCACAGAAAACCATACACGACGCCATCGCTTGCGCGTCACCTATTGCGAGCGGCAGCAGTGGCGCGAGGCCCCAAGGCCAATTCCGGAGAAGAAGAGCGGTACACCGGTTGCAATCCGGGGCCCGCTTCGGGGCGCATGACAGGATGCTCTGCATTGAGATCGGATTCAAGGGGGCTGCGCCGGCTCCACGGTTATCGAAGCAACCGGTTCCTAAACCAGTTTAGCACGGAATCTTGCGATTGGCGCTAACTGATCAGCCACACTGAAACTTCTGCACAGCCACAGGCGACGGTTGCATGCATTAAAGTAAATCATGTCGCCCTCCCGACTCAAACAAAGATGCTTTGGAGGGCGATTGCCGTCATTCTCTCGAACACTGCGTGTGCAGCTTTCGTCTGATTCCGCTTGACGCCCTGCAAGTCTCAAGAGACTTGCAGGAAGCCCTCAAAGCGTCTTGAATCCGACGTTAGGGTCAGATTGCAGATCTTCTGACAATTCGCGACAATCTGCGCTCGCTCCAACACTCCCCGATGGGCAGTAAGAAACGCGAATGTCTCAAATCCTCAAGGTCCCGCCGCTCGCTTCTGTCACGATGATCGGGGCTCCCGGAGCGCCCTGCTCGATATCGAACTCGAGCCTAAGACGTTGAAGAGACCTGTTCCGACCGATCCACGCCCTCCGGCGCAACCGGCATGCTGAACTGAAAGACGGCCCCGCGAGGATCATTGGCGCCCGCCCACATCCGGCCTCCGTGCGCCTCAATAATAGAATGGCAAATGGCCAGCCCCATGCCCATGCCTTCGGACTTGGTGGTGTAAAACGCCTCGAACACGCGGTCAGCGCTGTTCGGATCGAGGCCTGGACCCGTATCCCGAAAAGTGACCACTACGTTATTCGAGTCATCTGTCCGCGCACTGATCAGTAACTCGCGGTCACCTTCGTTGATCTCCCTCATCGCCTCGATGGCGTTCGTGATCAAATTGAGAATCACCTGCCGGACCTGGACGCGATCTGCCCGGACAAGCGGCAACGCCTCAGTCCGTCGCGTTTGCACCCATACATCATTTTTCGCAAGTTCCGCGCGAACTAGGGCCAGCACCTCTAAGATCAATTCGTCAATTGCGAGAAGCTCCGTTTGCATAGGAGCCTTATTCATAAGAGCGCGGATCCGACGGATCACGTTCCCTGCACGCATACTGTCACGCACAATCAAACCGAAGGTCTGCCGAACTTCTTCCAGATTTGGCGGTTGAGCACCGAGCCAATTTAGCCCCGCCCCCGCATTACTGCTGATCGCGGCAATCGGCTGGTTGACCTCATGGGCGATTGAGGCGGCCAGCTGTCCCATTGTCGTGATCCGATTGGCGTGTGCCAGCCCCATCAGAGTCTCGCGATACCGTCGTTCGCTTTCACGGGCTTCCGCTTCCGCTCTCTTTCGCTCTGTCAGGTCGAGGACGAAGCCAACACCTTGGTCGTCTCGCGCATCGAATACGGCGAGGCCAATTAGCACCGGCACGCGGCTGCCATCCTTGCGGACATACTCTTTCTCGAACTGCTGGACAGCTCCGGTCCTTCTTGCTTCTGTTCCAGCATTCAGTGTGCGCTCGTGCCATTCTGGCGGTGTCAGGTCGAGACCGTTCACTCGCCCCGCGACGAGATCCTCTCGGTCGTATCCAACCATCGTGAGGAAGGTTTGATTTGCCTCGATGATCTCGCCTCCTTCGCGAATGATAAATATTCCGATGATGTTAGCGTCGAGTAAGCGCCGGATTTTCGACTCCCGTTGCTGCACTTCGCTGTACAACCGGCTGTTTTCCAGCGCTGTTGCAGCTTGCGAGGCAAGCATTTTCAGCACGGAGTTGCGGGCAGGCGAGAATATGCGCGCGGCGAGATTATTCTCCAGATAAAGTACGCCGATCAGCTTGCCCTGCGTGATCAGTGGCAGGCAAAGAATAGAACGCGCTTTGCGCTCGCGGATATACGGATCTTCCGCAAATGAAGGCTCGGCGGCAGCATCTTCGAGAATGACGTTTTCGCGGACACGTAGGACGAAATGCAGCACGGACTCGGGAAGCGCCATCGGAGTTACGGGCTGTTCATTCACCTTTACAAGCAGCGCATCCGCTACCGTTGCGGCTTCCGCCTCGATCCGTGGCTCGCCTCCATGCAGCAGAATCAACAAACCTCGTTCGGCGCCGGCCTGCTCAATGGCAGTCCGCATAAGCGTGTCGATTAGTTTTTGAAGAACAATCTCGCCGGAAATCGCCTGCGACACTTTTGTCACCGTCGCGAGATCAAGATGCTCAACCGGAGCTCCGATCCTCATGCCATTCACGGCTGGAGTGGTCTCCTCATGGCTGAGATGGGGATTCAGCTCGTCGAGCTGACGCACTTTGCCATCAGCTCCCCAACGAAGGTAGCCGCGCCGCGCGTCCTGCAGGTAAACCCGGGAGATTCTGTCAAAACCGCGCGCAGCATAAAAGCGCGCTGCAAGCTCGCAAGCGATTCCCTCGTGGTGGGCGAAACCGTTACGTGCTGCGGTCTGGATTGAGTGTTCATACAGTCGCATTGCGTCTGCATCGCGGTATTCGAGCCTTGCAATTTCAGCGCCGACCAAGGCAGCCCGATTCTCGAAATTTTCGGGGCAATTCGTCGCCCATATCTGCAGCTGTCTGTAATGGGCATCAATGATATCCCGATGTTGCTGTTGTTCGCTTTCGCCTGGCTTGTCGCAATAACATGAGTGAGACAGCGCACCATAGAAGTGAAACTCCGCGATCAAGGGCTCTGTCGGCATGGTCCATAATTTGGGCTCCGCCTTGGAGCGAGCATCAACAGCCGCAGCATAATCGCCGGCTAGAAATCGTGCCTGAAGTTTGCGGATCCAGTAGACGGTTTCGCTAGGTGACAGCTCCGGACTCCGTGCCAACGATCGCTCGACCTCTAGCTCGTCAAATTGTTGGTCATCCAAGCAACCGAATGAGCGCGTGAGGCCGCGCATGCTTCTAATGATTGCGAGCTGAGCGGCTACGGTATCAGCAGCAAACTGAACCTTTCTATTCCGTATCGTAGCAAAGCTTTTCTCTATCTCGTTCTGTACCTCTTTCAGGGGATCTCCGGCCATCATCATATTTGAGGTTAGATGAAGCAAGCTGTACGCCTCATAGATGACATCGCCGCTGCTGACCGCAGCTGCGAGCGCTCGCCGAATCAAAACTCGGCCACCTCTTAGGGGCTTCGTCCACGGGATCACGTTGCACCCGAAGGCCAAATAGACGGGAGCCCGAAAGCGGGAGAACTCACCGCGATCAACCAGGTCGCAAGCAAGACGACCAAATTTGTCAGCTGCTTGGTAGTCACCGAAGCGCCCGGCCAAGATTCGGCCTAGCCATGCGTAATGGGCGCAAGAAGCATCAGTGTTGCCGTATTCGAGGCTGATGGTGACAGCTCTGCAGATGACCAAAGCGGATAAATTGGCGTCCGTGAAACCTGCGGGCGGAAGAATGCGCGTCAAGACGGCAAGCGTGGCAAGCGTGGTCTGATCTGTCATTGCAGGCAAACTAGCAAGATCCTCGATTGCGTCGGGCAGCTGTGACCACATCCGCTGATATTCGGCCAATGTTTCCTGGTCCGTCGGATGCTGCGACCACTCGATCCCGACGTCGTGAAGATATTCGAGCCCTGTGAGCACTGCCCGCCCGTGCTGACCGAGCGTCAAGTAAAGATCGACCCGCAAACATGCGACCGTTGCTCGCTGGGGCGCGTTCAAAGCGCGCTTCGACAGTACGGACAGGAGGCTCTCTGCAATGTCCAGCTGGCCTACCAAGAATTCGCATTCAGCCCGGCTTGTCTCCAGTGCAAACGCGAGTTCGTGGCGCCTTCGCCAAGAGTGCTCCGCGAGCAGCGCAGCACCGACGGTGAAATATGTGAGTGCCGAGGCGTAGGCCGCCGACGCCCTGGCACGCTGCCCTGCGACCAAATTCAGCTCTGCGAGCTGCTCACGCTCCTGACCGGAGGCAATTAGCGCGACACCTCGATTGAGTTGGCTGACGATGTCGAAGATAGCCACTTCGCGTTTGTGCGCAGGGACGTGTGCCGCCAGCATCCGACCGATCCGCAGATGGGCAGGAGCGCGCGAGGATTCCGGCACCAGCAAGTAGGCCGCCTCTTGAAGGCGATCGTGGAGGAAGCGGTAGGCTGTTCCGTGGCGCGCGATCAGTTCCTGCCGGATCGCCGGCCACAGGGTCGCATGCACCTGCTCCTGCGAAATTTCGAGCACGATCGCAAGCTCCGCCGTCCCGGCGATGTTGCCGAAACAGGCCAGCTGTTGCAGCGCGTCCTGCGTTTCCTCGGGCAGGCGGATGAGCTTGCCGAGCATCAGATCTACGACGTTCTCGGTGTACGCTTTTGCGTGAATACGCTCGAGATCCCATCGCCAGCGCGCCGACTCGTGATCGAACGTCAACAGCTGCTCTTCGGCCAGTTCAGAAAGGAATTGAATGGCGAAGAACGGATTACCCATCGTCTTCTGATGCACCAACTTTGCAAGCGGGGCAGCGCGTTTTGGTCCGCAGCGAAGGGTATCCGCGACTAACTGCGCGACATCGTCTGCAGTGAGCGGCGAGAGCGTGATCTCCTCGAAATTTACGTCGGCTCTCCTGATGGAGTCGAGCTTGCGTTTGAGTGGATGGCCTGCATCAAGTTCGTTGCTGCGGTAAGCTCCAATGAGCAGCAGGTGCAGATCCGACTGGGTCAGGAGATCCTCGATCAAGTCGAGCGTTGCGGCATCATGCCACTGCAAATCGTCGAGGAAGAGCACCAAAGGATGGGTTCGCCGGGCGAACACGCCAATAAAGCGGCGAAGCACCAGCTGGAAACGAATTTGCGCTTGCCGGGCTGGAAGCTCAGCAACCGCGGGCTGCTCGCCAATGATCAGGCTCAGATCGGGGATCAATTCGACCATCAGTCGTCCATTCGCGCCGAGCGCCTCCCGGAGCGCTTGCCGCCAGGTGGCGAGTTCGCCCTCACTTTTGCTGAGAAGAGGACGGACAAGACTCTGAAACGTCTGCACTAGCGTCACATAGGGAACGTCGCGTTTCAGTTGGTCGAATTTGCCTGACACCAACTGCCCGCGCGAGGGCACCAGTGCTTTGTGTAGCTCCTGGACGAGCGAAGACTTACCGACACCGGAGTAACCGGCGACGAGCACCAACCTCGGCGCGCCGCTCTTCACCGCGCGATCGAAAGAGGCAAGCAAAGCCTCGATCTGAAGGGCTCTGCCATAGAGCTTCTCGGGGATGAGCAACCGATCAGGTGTGTCGTCTGTGCCGAGCTCAAATGGGTCGATGCGACCGTGGTTGGCCCATGCTGCGAGACAGTGTTGCAGATCGTGCTCAAGGCCAGCGGCAGTCTGGTAGCGTTCCTCGGCGGTTTTCGCGAGGAGTTTCATCACAATCTGAGATATCGGCTCCGGGAGGTTTTGCGATTTCTCGACGGGCGGTATTGCTTTTCTTGCAATATGACAATGGATCCACTCCAAGGGATCTGAGCCCGTGAACGGCAGCGCGCCGGTCAGCATCTGATAGAATGTCACGCCAAGTGAATAGAGATCACTGCGACAATCGACCGAGCGATTCATTCGTCCGGTCTGTTCGGGCGCCATGTAGGGCAGCGAGCCGGCGATGAACTCGGCAGGCTCAGGCGGCACGCGCTCGCGGGAAAGACGGGAAGCCAGACCAAACCCAGTGAGTCGCGCCTGTTCGTCAGGACAATTGACCAGAATGTGAGCGGGTTTCAGGTCCTTGTGGACCAAGCCGTGCCGGTGAAGCTTGCCCGCGGCCCTCGCGATGCCAACAGCGAGGCGCAGGAAGCGCTTGGGCTCCATACGGAGCCCGAGTAAATTTAGCAGTGGCTCGCCGCATGGATCCTCCAGGATCAGCATAGTCCGACCAGCTTCCCGGATGAGTTCCAACGGCCGCACCGCCCATGCCTCGTCTAGCTCCTCCCTCAGCTCATACTCATGGGCGAGGCGGTCGAGCGTCGCTGGGTGTTCCGCGATGGGCCGCACGACAAGCACGACAGCCCTGCTGCCGTGGATTTGCCGGCGCCACGCACGGCAGAACGCGCGATCACCATCCTCCCACAGGGGCTTGATGTCACTGTCGAGATTCGAGCCGAACAAAGTTCGGCTGAGGGGGTCCCGCGGCATTTGCCCGCCCGGTCAATAAGGACTGAGCCAAAACCTGACACATATGGGGCGAGCTTGTGAAGGGAATTCGCAAAACGGCGCGAGTACCGATCAAGGCCGCCAAAGAGTGGACCGCGGCACGCCAAGGTGCGACTTGCCTTCCAACCAAGCCGCGCTAGCTACGGCGCTATTTGTGGCGCGCGTCGCGCGGCTTGGTTGGAAGGGACAGCCCGATCGTGTCGATCCAGCCCAATCCTGCGCGCCGGCCGCCTGGCCGGTATTATCTGTGAAATGTTGATTATGCTGTCCCCGTGAAGCGAGCAGCGCGGCGACACTGAGATCGCCGTACCGAGCTAAGGAAGCACAGAGCCTGTGTATCCGTGTATCCGACACGATATTGAAGGACCTCGCCGTACAAAATTTTGCACTTGAGGAAGGCCGGCCCTTCGACAACGCCTCTCAGACGCTAGTCACGAGCCTGATTTACGATCGCAGCAGAGACTTAGCTCGAACGAGACGAATCCAATGATGCGGAGGCGCGTTTGGACATTGAATGATCAATAAACCACAACGCCTGATCGAGCGACTTGAGCCAAAGAGCTGAAGCAGCTTCTTGGTAAGCATGAGCCCCTCGAAATCGGATGTACTAAGGCTCGGAGCGCTCGGTCCATTGCAGCAAATCGAACAGCTGGACCTTTCCGCCGCTTCGATGGCTACCCCCGTGGACATAAGCGCCGGCCGATATTGCTTTTTCGAGCTGAAACCGCACTGGCGCAGTATCAGCTCAGCCTGTTCCCCTCGAGGCCTGCACCAAGCTGTCGATCTCCGGGCGGTCCCTAGATCTGAGGTCGATGCCGGCCGAGGAATACCGGACGGCAGGGCACGATGCCTCTTTACGCTGACCGGCGGAAATGTCGCTTCCCTGGTTGACTATCGTGCGAACCGCTCTGAATGCGATCAGACGATCAGTGAGCTCGGCGATCGCCTCGCTGATATCTGGCATGTCGAACGACCCTTTCTCACAGAAGCCGGTCCCGAGAATTCGCCCACGCTTAACAGCACGGCCGCCAAAGAAGTTTGCTCCACAATCGGCCCGGAAGGGTGCTTCTAAGACCCGAGGAGAAGCAAGATGCTCGCTCGAGTCGCTGAACATAAACGCCGCAAGGGCGCTCAGGCTAGAAATCCCGCCGACACGAGCGTTGCTGTCTTCGAGATCGACGTTCACTCCTGGCTCCATTGTTTGGAAGGCGCCATGCAGTCATCGACTCTGAACCACAGCATCAAGAGCAGATCTGCAAGCCATTGTGAGCGAAACCGCGCCCATAACTATTCTCTTCATTCCTGCTCCCATTGATGGAGCAACTGACCCGCGACAAAAGGCACCCCTGATGCTCACCGAGCGCCGTATAGGCCCTCGCTGATCGGAATGCCGCTCGCTGCGGTTCGCAGGAGGGCGATTGCCGGCCGTGCGAAGCCGATAGATCCGAGAGAGTTCTCGCTGCTTGAACCGCTGTTCAAGCAAGGCGTAGGCTACCCCAAAACCGGTGAAGAGAATTGCAATTAAAATGAAGTACAGCGGAACGCCTTCTTTGCCAATTCGATAGATCCACGCCGGCATCGTACAACCTGACGCTACGAACGATTCAAGCCCTTCCTGGCCGGCACGAAGTAGCAGGGAGTCACGACCTACTCTGCCTTGCTGAGCGAGCCTCAGTTTTGCCACGCTGGTTGCTTCATTGGAGGCAGCATCACCACGGATGTACTGGCGATGTGGGCGAACCCGACGCACTTTCTTCTCGACGGAGTGCGTCGGGCCGCCCGTAATGACCCTGCCAGGGCCGTAGGCCCTGAGCAAATCGATGAGCTACGGCAGGTCTGACCACAGCTTCAGGTTGACCGCTCGGGGCGCATTTTGTCGTTCCTATGTAGGTCAAAGTGCGAACCTTCAAGGTGCCCGGCACGGACCTATGACGTCCGCCAATTCTGGTAGGAGAGTGATTCTTTCGCTGGATCAGCGGTTGTTTGGCTGATGCAGGAGAGCAAATACAACTGCCTTTTGGCGAACTGGTTCGCAGCTGGACACCGAAATGGAGTGTGTCACGCCTCTCCATTCAGATTACGCCGCCTCATGTTGGGGTGCGAGCCTCGTGAAGGAAGCAACGACACGAACGCACGTGAGCGCCCCTGCAGCAGCTCGAATTCGAGCATCTTTCCTACAAACATGACGGAAAGGACTTGAATCGCACCTTGCGTCAGGTTGTACGAAGTCGGTGCAAGGTGCTTTCCCCAACCTCGCAAAGAGCAACTCACAGGCGCTCTGACGACGCAAAAAGAAGAGTTCGTGGGCTGATGCCGCTGCTACTCGTTTTAATGTCTATTTTCCTTAGTACGGGTGCGATAGTCTACGCCGCTTGCCGATCTCAACGCCGGCGGGATCGGCGCATGCACAGGCACAATCGCGCCAATTCGCTCAGCTCGCGCCCCCGCATTCAACTACCAAAGCGACGGGCATTCTGATCCTTCAGCCGCATAATGAGCCGTCCGCTGCAGCCTCACTCGCGAAGGCCAGGCGACACGCGCCGCCGCTAAAGCGAGCGCCTCAAGTTCTGGATTCGGTGCTTCTCGATCGGCTACTGATCGATTTGATCGATGCCGCGGGGCCGATCCAACGCGACGGCGGACAGACGCGAAAGGCAGTTCTCGACCAGTCGGGCGGTTTTTGCTAGACTTTCCTGTAATGCGTCACGCTGGCGCGAATGGCTGACCAGTCACATACCTGGAAAATTTCAAAGATTTGCACTGCGCGAAAAGTCCTCGAAAGCCTATGCGATCAATCAAAGGTCGTAGTGAGGCAATAAGTCTACTGTAAATCGTACAAGTGAGGCTCTTATCGTGACCAAGCGCTCTGAACCCCGTAAGGAAGCCCCAAACGTCGTCGGGCCTGAGGTGAGGCCGAGCGTCTGCGTCGTCGACGATGACCTCTCAATGCGCGAATCGCTGGTCAACCTATTTCGTTCGATCGGTCTAGATGTCGTTGCTTACGGATCGGCCCGGGAAATGCTCCAGAGCGAGCTCCCTGATGTTCCTAGCTGCCTTGTGCTTGACATCAGGCTGCCGGGATTGAGCGGCCTTGAGCTCCAGAATGAGTTAGCCAAACTGAAGATTCACATTCCCATCATTTTTATCACCGCTCATGGCGATATTCCGATGACCGTCAAAGCCATGAAGAGTGGAGCAATCGATTTTCTCAGCAAGCCGTTTCGCGATCAGGAACTACTCGATGGCGTAGTCGCAGCTATCGAACAGGATCGGAAGAGACGAGGTGTAGACAAGGTGGTCAGCAGGCTGCAGTCCTTGTTTGAGGCCCTAAGTCCACGAGAGCAGGATGTGTTGAAACTGGTCGCCGCCGGCCTATTGAACAAACAGGTAGCCGCGGAACTCGGGCTCGCCGAGATTACAGTCAAAATCTATCGCGGCCACGTGATGAAGAAGATGGGAGCTCGATCGCTAGCCGATTTGATCAGGATGGCTGAGAGGCTGGGAATTGGGACCGACCGTTTCAGGGTACAAACCTAAGTATGATTTTACAATTTCGTCGTACACGCGCACCCTTCTGCTGGCCGTCATGCTTCGGCCAGCGCCTTCGCCCAACTAAGAACAGGTCGTCTTGTCTAGGTATTCAACTGTTTCCGTTGTTGACGACGATCCTTCGATTCGTGCCGCACTGAACAACCTTTTGAAATCGCAGGGCCACATCGTTCATACGTTTGCATCGGCTGAGGAATTCTTGCGGTCGTCTCAATTGAACGACACGTCCTGTGTCATTGCAGACGTGCAGATGCCCATGATGAGCGGCTTTGAACTTTTGGAACAGATGCGAGCCCAGGGCCACGCTGCACCATTCATCTTGATGACTGCCTTCGCAGATGATCGCACGCGAGCCCGCGCGTTGAGCGCGGGCGTAACCGGTTTTTTTGCCAAACCCTTTGCCGACCTGGAGTTGAGCGCCTGCCTCGATGTAGCGCTTCGCGAGCATCGGGGTGGAACGAACGCGTGAAAGATGGGGAAGCAGTCTGGACCAAGCCGCACCCGCGCGGCGCTTACGATGTCGATCAATGCGCGATTGCCCGTGCTTACCGCGTGCCAGTGGCGACCATCGCCTTTCTTGCCGCATTCCTGTCGTTGTTGTTGCACTTTCGGCATCTGGTTGAAGCACTTGCAACGTCGGGCTCCTGACAAGGCGCCTTTGGTATGATCGCGCAATCAGACGAGGCGAGGCCCTCATCGCTTTAACGAAGGAGCGCCCTACCTTCACTGCTAAGATCCTTGCTGAGCTTAGCGCGAAAGTGCCACGGCAGCGGCTTGCCGGCAGGATCTCGTTAGAACAAAGAATTCACCTGAAACTTGTGCGACCGCTCCAGATAGGTCGGGCACCGGAGTTTGTGGGAGAAGGACGCGACGATCGCGGCCAAAATCCCGCAGTCTGTACGGACGATCGCTTCGGAATTCACAGAAACCGCAACGACTGCATTTTGGATGTTGGGCTTTCGAAGGATCGAGTGGTGTATGCCAAACTCGCCAACCTTCGGCGGGCCGAAGCACCCGAAACCTACGCATCCGTTGCAAGGGCAACACAAATGCCACTGGTCGAAGCGATCTCAAGCCACGCCTTTGCTGCCGAACGCATCCACGCCGACCACTTTCCGGCGCCGGTCACGGCCCAAACGCATGGCCCAAAGCGGCGGCTCTGGACGCGCGATAAGCCCGCGTGCCGGGCCAGATCCGCGGCGGCCGTGTCACTTCTACTCGCCGCGAGTGAGCGTGGGGAAGCAACACACGCTTCCGGCTGACGGACTCCGCCGTCGCGGGGAGCGCATCGGCCCCTCTGGTCGCGATGAACTTTTTCGGCCCACATACTTCCCCGTTTCCAAGCTAACCGCGCAGTATGCGCAAATTGTTCGATCGCGCGCGGCTAAGCAAACCTGCCCGCGAAAGACGACTTAGCCGGGGGCCGTCGCTGGATGGGGACGAAACTACTAGACATAGTAGCTTTGTTGCGCCTGGTTCTCAGGTAAGCCGTTGGAGGTGATTTTCAGACGCGCTACGCATAGCCCAAAGGACGCCGAGAGTGCGCCGGAACCGTGCGCTCATGGTCTGCCAATCCTGTACGATGTTGGCCGCGCGCTTGTTCGTCGGGCAGATTTTCTTGTCGAGGAGACGACCACATGGTTGGAGCACACGGGGCGCGCAAAATGAAGACAGTCGAAATGCTAGAGTCCAACGTGCGCTCGTACTCACGTTCCTTTCCTGCTGTCTTCAGCAGGGCGCGCGGCTCGATTATGTTCGCAGAGGGTGGCCGAAAGGTCATTGACTTTCTGTCCGGCGCTGGAGCGCTAAACTATGGCCACAACAATCAGGAGATCAAAGCGGCAATCAGCGAGTATCTGGAGTCGGACGGGGTCGTCCACGGCTTGGACATGGCCACTCCAGCAAAGGTCGAATTCATGGAGACCTTTAGCTCTGTCATCCTTCGTGAACGGAATCTTTCCTACCGCTTTCAATTTACGGGGCCTACGGGAGCTAACGCTGTTGAAGCAGCTCTAAAGCTCTCGCGTAAGATCACAGGACGTCACAACGTCATTTCCTTCACGAATGGATATCACGGCCAAAGCTTGGGAGCCATAGCCGCGAGCGGTAACCGGTTTTACCGCAAAGCCAGCAGCATTCCCTTATCCGGCACAACGTTCATGCCCTATGATGGGTATCTTGGCTCCGCTCACAGTCCGGCGGATTACGTGCGAAAGGTATTAATGGACGAGAGCAGTGGCACTGATGTTCCAGCCGCCATTCTCGTCGAAACCGTGCAAGGAGAGGGAGGCATTAACGTCGCCGGTAAGGAATGGTTGCAGTCAATTCAGGCTTTGGCAAAAGAGGTCGGAGCTATTTTCATAGTTGACGATATCCAAATGGGCTGTGGCCGTACAGGCGAGTTCTTCAGTTTCGAGTTCGCTGCGTTGTCGCCAGACATTGTTGTAATGTCAAAATCGCTGAGTGGGTACGGTTTGCCACTATCGATGCTCTTGATCAAAGAAGCGATTGACGCATGGGAACCAGGCGAGCACACGGGGACGTTTCGAGGAAACAACCTTGCACTCGTTTCTGGCAAAGCGGCTTTGAATCTGTATTGGCGCAACCAGACGTTCTCGCAACAGGTCCGACGCTTGGGCGCATTTATGCGGCGTCGACTCGATGCCATCGGGCACCAGCACGGAAACAAGTTTGCTGTTCGTGGACGGGGCATGGTATGCGGATTCGATTGCAAAACGACCGAAATCGCAGAGGCGACGTCACATAGAGCGTTTGAGAAGGGACTGATTATCGAGCGATGCGGACCGATCGATCAGGTTGTGAAGTTCTTGCCTGCACTTACGATCGACCAAGAAACGTTGGGACAAGGCCTAGACATATTTGAGGAGTCATTGACCGAAACGTTGAATTCAGCCCGAGCAAGCTAAACTTGTAGGCACACGAGAGAAACTGTTGCTAGCGACAGCATCGCCGCACAAGTCACTGGCGTGAGTCCTTGCTTGCCGCCGAAATGGTCAGGAGTTTTGAAGCCATGATCATGAAGGGGACGTCTGAAGGCCAACGCTATCTGAGATCCGCCGAGTCGGCTTATGCGCGGAGAACGCCTGCTGCCCTCCTCGGTCCACAATACGTGAGTGCGAACAGCACCTTTGACCATAGAACCTCGCATTCGCGAGCGACTCTGGTCGAGCTGGCTTATCTAAGTTTCCAGTCTGAGGTCTGCCGAAGGTGAGCTCCTTGCCGCGGAATGGAGTCGAATGGTGTAGTATGGCTTCTTGGTGGCCACGTGCCCCAGCCGCACGGGTGCGGACTTTGTTAGGACCGTAGATTGTGCAGCAGCGATCCAGCCCGAGCCGTTTACAGCATAGGTGCAGCAGCAATCACTCCGGCGGCCGGTTTTGCGACGAAAGCCGTCAAGGAACGCGCGGTGGGGATGTCCCGGGTTCTGTTGAATTTCTGAAGAGGTCGGCGTTGCCCTTGAGCCGGTAGGCTCGGCGTGCTGATTCCACAAAGGAGAGCAACGCCATGACGAGAGATATCACACCGGCTGGTTGGCCGGCGACCGGGCTGTGGACGAAGCGTTTGCGAAAGTGCGGGCGAGCTTCGATCGGTTCTGCCTTGCGGCAGGGATCGAGGCGCTCGGCACGATGACGGAGGCGGATGTGACGGCGGCCTGCGAACGGGTTCGGGGCGTGGACGGCCGCGAGGTCACGATTCCGAGCTGGGAAAATGGCGGCGCAGGAGCACTGGCTCGCTCGCTGGGCGATGGACTTGATGCTGATCAACGTATCGACGCGCCGGTTCGCCCGCGCTATCCGGCTGCCCGAGGGTGACGTGCAGGCATCGGCCGGATGGGGGTTTCGAAATCGGCGGCCTCGCGGAGGTTCGTCGCGCTATCGGCGGGGCGGCTGGCCGACTTCATGGCGGCCGATCTGTCGGCGCTCGACCTTCTGGTGGTCCAAATCGACGGGCTGCATCTCGGCGACGATCTCGTGCTGGTCGCCGCGATCGGGGTCGACGGCGAAGTCAACAAGCATCCGCTGCCGCTGGTGGAAGGGGCGACCGAGAATGCCGCAACGGTTCAGGCCCTGCTGGACAATCTGGTCTCGCGCGGGCTCGATCCGACGGTGCCAAGACTGTTGAGCGTTGTCGAAGGTGATCCGCCGCACCTTCGGTTCGGCCGCCGCGATCCAGCGCTGCCAGATCTACAAGGCGCGCAACATCATGGAACGCCTGCCGAAAGAGCATCATGCGGCCACCCATCGGGTGCTGCGCCAACCTGGGAGCTCGATGACGCCGAAAAGGCTGAAAAATTGATCCGCAATCTCGCGCGTCGAGTCGACCGGCAATGGCTCGGCGTAGCGGTGAGCATCCTCGCAGGCCTCGACGAAATCCTGACTGTCGTCCGGTTGAAGTTGCCGAAGGAGCTTCGTCCATCGCTCGCCTGTACCAACATCACCGAGAACATGATGGGCACCATTCGCCGTGTCACGCGCAACGTCAAACGCTGGCGGGATGCCGGAATGGCCTTGCGATGGGTCACGGCTGGCTCGAGGTCAACAAGCGCGTCCGACGATTGAAGGCGCATAAGCAATTATCGGTTCTGCGTGCGGCCCTTCAAGCTCACCACGATCGCAGGACGATCAAGCCCGTTGCCCACGTCACGAGGGCCGCGTAGCATTCATTCCGGCAGCGTCGGCCCGGTTCAACCGCGATCGGAACATCCCCGGCGCGGTTCACGGCGTCAGTTACACCAAACCGAGCGAGCATCTCAATCAGAAAGGGTCGATCCTCGGCTTTTGCCCAGAACTGCAGAGCACCGCTATCCGTGTGCGCGCGTAGCACACTGCCGCAACCCCAATGTTGGCGTGCCCGAGTTCAGCTATCAGAAGCCCCTATTGGCGTGAGCGCCTCGGCGGCAAGCGAAGGTGACGGACCAAATGTCAACTATGCTGGGCCAACGGAAGAAGCCCGACGCATCTGCCGGGTCTGAGATGCGTCGGGCTGAGTGGGAGACTGAGCGCGACAGTCTTCCTCCCAGAACCGCGTCTGCAAATAGTATGCCGCGCCCGTACTGCTACACCAATACCTCAAATTAGATATCTGCTCTGCCGCGAAGTTCCGCGAGGCATTCAGAGACGCTCGGCCCACAGCTCGTTCTTCAAGGCCTAACAAGCTGAGCTTATTCCCCTTCCAAAAAGTCCCGCCATCACCTTTCGTTTGGATCAAAAATGAGGCAGAAGAAGCCGACAACGGGCCGCCGGCTCATCAACAACAGATATCTAGATGTTTGATACATTGCTACGCGTGACTGGAACGATTGCCCCGAGCTCGCGCACGACAGAGGCAAACGATCGAGATCTAAGCTTAGACTTCGCGAAAGGTGCGCTCATTGTTTTGGTGATCGTTGGGCACCTGATCCAGTATGTCATCTACCGAGACGACGGGTTTTGGTATTCGCCGTACTACAAATCGATCTATATGTTTCACATGCCACTCTTTATGGCGATAAGCGGATATCTTTCTTCTCGATCGCTGCTGCAAAAGTCGTTCACTCGAGCCGCCAGCGACCGTGCGAAGCAGCTCTTGCTGCCGATGCTGTTTTGGTGGACGTTCATGGAGACAGTTAAGCTGGCGGCATTGTGGCGCGCGACCAGCCTAACGAGCGGACTTTTGGAATTTGTAGACGATTTCGCTGGCACATACTGGTTCATCTGGGCCACGTTTGTTTCCTACCTTCTCATCAAGATTTCTACCAGGCTCAACCAGCGATCGTGGGTCATATCTGGCTTAGCCATACTGGTCGCACTCGCGCCTCTGACATTCTCCATATCACCCCTGATCAGATTCACTTACCCATTCTTCTGCTTCGGCTTCTTGCTTGCTCAATCGAGAGAACGATGGACGAGTACATCGCGACATCACAAGCCGCTCCTGATTTTATTTCTCTCGATAGTGACTTGCGTATGCTTTCTAGCTTGGGGCAAGGACACCTATGTCTACAATAATCTTGGAGTAATTCACGATTTTCGGTCGGCTAAAGACGTGCTTCTGATGTTTGTTGGCTCTGCAGCTGCCTCAGCAATCGCTATCGAAATCCTGCTGCAATGCTGGAGCGTTGGCCACTCAAATCGGATGGCCCGCTTTATCGCTGTGGAGTTGGGCCAGACCACGCTGCTGCTCTACCTGGTCCAGGGTACCGTGTTCCGTCTCATGGATTTCGTACAGTTCGGAGAACTTTGGGATCTCACGACCCGGTTGATCATCGCGGGTATGCTCGGTGCCTCGATTATTGCGATCGCGCTAACGGTGCGCTCGATTGTTCGCGGCGTTCCATATCTGTCTCAGCTCGTCCTTGGAATGCCGCCACGCTCAGGTCTCCCGCAAGCCAAACCTGCAATGAACTAGCTGTATGCATTTGATTGTTTGAGTACGGCAGGGTATTGCGATAGCATCGACTTGTGACGTGGCCGGAATAGCGTTCGAACCCAGATCCGGCGGCGACGGCGTGCCGCCGGTCGAGCCGGTGATCGGCATAAGAGCAACCCCATCGAAGCGTGTATTGCTCAGGGTTTGTATGGCACCGGCGAACTCAGCCCATTGCGTCCATCCAATCGACTGTCGTGAGATGAGCTTCGCTGTACCAGTCGTCTAGCCGCCGGGTTTCGACCCAGATCTGGCGATCGAACGTAATCCAATCACACTCGGCGAAATGTTTCTTCGAGTGCCGTACTGAATCCGAGACGTCCCAGTCTTTCGAATCTCCGTCTCGGCCCGCAGTTGCCCATGCACTACCTTGACTTGGAAGGCGTCCAGTTTACGATCAAGTCGCGCAAGCCGTCCGGAAGGCGATATGACTCCTGCGGCGCAGGGAATGCTGCGCTACGGACATCAGCTGCCCAGCGCGAGAGGCCCTCCTGCAGCAGCTGACGGCCCTCTACATAGACACGCACGAATTTGGGATGATGACTTCCTGCGAGCCCCAACACGTCGTGGAACACTAGAACTTGACCTGAGCAACTTGGACCCGCTCCGATGCCAATCGTTGGTATGCTCAGAGATTCAGTCGCCCGCGCAGCGAGCTCGGCCGGGATGCCCTCGAGGACAAGAGCAAAGCATCCGGCCTGCTGTAGCTGGTGCGCATCGTCAAGCAGACGTAGGGCATCGTCCGCGGTTCGACCTTGTAGCTTGAAGCCACCCATCGCGTTGACGCTTTGTGGCGTGAGACCAAGATGACCCATCACGGGAATTTCGCAATTCACCAAGGCTCGAATCATCTCGACACGCTTACCCCCTCCCTCAAGTTTGACGGCGTCTGCGCCACGCTGCAGGAAGCCTCCAGCGTTGCGTATCGTGTCCTCGGGACTGACATGAAAGCTGAGAAACGGCATGTCAGCTACAAGCAGGGCGCGAGGCCTTGTTCGCGCGACCGCCTCCAGGTGGTGATTCATCATCGCCATGCTGACGGGTAAAGTGTCATCAAACCCAAGGCATACGTTGCCGACGCTATCGCCGACAAGAATGACGTCGACGACAGGATCGGCGATACGTGCCGTTACCGCATCATAAGCCGTGGTCATGACAATGGTGCGCCTTTCCTCCTTGCATCGTTGCAGAACTGGAATCGTGACGCGTTCAACTGACAGCTGCGAAATGTGGCTCATGTTCGATCTGATCCGGCCCCCGTATGTCTCTGGAAATGGCCTTCCCCTTGGAAGAGCAAAAGGCATCTGTCAATCGGGAGGCCGAAAAGGCGCGTCACCGAGAACTTGGAAAGCACGAAGTTTCCAATGATTGCGCGGTCAGCAAACAAGATCTTTCAAGATGTCCTCTGCGCGGTGGTTCTGGGACTGGCCATCCAAACATTCTGCGCGTCAAAACGGCGGCCTGGAGACGACGCACGCGAGCGGCGACAGTGGATGTGCTTCTGAGGCTCCGATCTACGTGTCAAAGCCGCTGTCGGCTCCTTAAGGCGGAATGTCTATTACCTCTCGCTGCTGACAAGGATGGGCTATGGCGCTTAGAGCCGCGGCTTCGGCGGACTGCAGGCTCCGCAAACGACCGCGATCCAGGCGAGGGAGATAGGAAAGATGTACCAGCGCTCGCACGGCTGCCGCAAACTCCGGAATGCGGATGACGTGTCCAGCATCTTCGCGTCCGTAGACGCTTGATAAGACCTGCCGTCCAGGCAATCTCTTCTAATCGAAATAACGGCGGAACTTCCGCAACAGGCCGTCACCAATGGACGCATAACTTCATGACTTTGTACCAAATTCGCGCAGGCATCCACACAGTGAACACGCAACCAATGGCGATGACGCGATCGGACTCAAACCGGACGCGCAATGACACTGTGGACCGGTGCCCGGCCGGCAGCACCCACATTGCAGATGCGAGGTAACAATCATCCATTTCGTAGGCGTCTATGGCAAGGCTCTCTCAAGTCGTTCGGGAAGCCGACGACAGCTCAGAATCCTTGATCTTGCGCTGCCGCGCGCGTCTTCAAGCCAGCGCATCGGCAGCGTCACAGATGCCGGCATATATTTCGTCCAGGTCTCCTGCTGTAACACAATATGGCGGCATCACATAAATCGTATTACCGAGTGGACGCAGCAAGAGATTGCGGTCTTTAAAGAAGGCGTGAAGCCTCGGGCCGACGCCTGCGAGATAGCCGGTATCTCTCGTCTTCAGATCGAGTGCTGTGATGGTGCCGCTACGGCGAACGTTTGCAAAGCGCGGATCGGCGCGGAATCCTTCAATTGCCTGCTCTTGCATGGTTGCGACCGCAGCGATGCGCCGGTGACATTCCTGGTCTTTCCACAGATCCAGGTTAGCTTTGGCGGCGGCACAGGCCACCGGATTTGCCGTATACGAACTCGAGTGAAAGAATGTGCGCGTACGGTCTTTTGAATAATGGGCATCGAAAATCTCTGCCCGGCAGAGTGTCACCGCGAGCGGCAGCGCCCCTCCCGTGAGACCCTTCGAATAGCACGCTATATCTGGCACAACATTGGCCTGCTCACAGGCGAAGATTGTTCCGGTGCGGCCCCAGCCCGTCATGACCTCATCGGCAATGAACAGAACGTCCGACGCCTCGCAGATCCGCTTCATCTCTCTTAGCACCCAAGCTGGGTACATCAGCATTCCGCCTGCCCCTAACACCAGAGGTTCGACAATAAAGGCTGCGGGATTTTCGTTCCGACATGCTGACTCAAGCGCATCGAGCGTCGCCCGCTCACGACCGCACGCAGGGAACGGGATTGAGGTCACGTCGAACAGGAGAGGTCCGTACGCCGCGTTGAAGACACCGCGGGCACCAACTGACATCGCGCCGAACGTGTCCCCGTGATAGGAGTGCTGCATGACAACGATGCGTGTTCGCTGTTCGCCTATATTGTGCCAATAACCGAGTGCCATCTTCAAGGCGACTTCCACGCTGGCTGAGCCACTGTCCGAGTAGAACACGTGGTCCAAGCCTCGGGGTGTGAGTTTCAAAAGGAGCCGAGCGACCTCCTCGGCCGGATCATGCGTGTAGCCGGCGAAAATGATTTGGTTCAGCTTGCCGGCCTGTTCCTGAATCGCGCTCACGATCTGCGGATGGCAATGGCCGTGAGTGACGACCCACCAGGATGAGATTGCATCTATGATTCGATGATCATCCGCAGTGTAGAGATAAGCACCATCGCCACGCACAACCTTGGTCATCTCGTTGTGAAGAGCATGCTGCGTGAATGGATGCCAAATTGGCCACGTCTTGTTTGGCTTCATGGCGTGAAATCGCCGGGAATAAACGAGCCTTTGAAGACAGCCTGTAGGCTCTCTGGCGTCAAAGGAGAAATCCAGGGCAGCCGTCCTAACCAACGCACCCGCGCGATGTCACAAATTGCGCTCTCAGTCTCAGAATTTCTTTCCCCGATGAATGCGATCCCAAGAATGTCGATCTGGCGCTTTCGCAAGGCCTCTATTGAGAGCAGGGAGTGATTGATGGTCCCGAGTAGCGTGCGCGCGCAAAGCACGACGGGAAGTCGCCACCGCTCGAAGATGTCGATGTAGAGTGCACTAGAATTCAGCGGCACCATCAGCCCGCCAGCGCCTTCGATGACGAGCGGTCGCTCCCCGGTATGCGGCAGGACGAGCGAATCGGGGTCGATGCGAATTCCGTCTATTTCGGCGGCATGATGCGGGGAAGCGGGCGTTTTAAGGCGGTAACGCTCCGGAACGATCCGATCGGCCGGAAGACCGCTCAGTCGTACGACCTGCTGGCTATCGGTCTCTCCTTCAACACCGGCCTGAATTGGTTTCCAATAATTCGCGCTGAGAAGATGGGCAAGGCCTGCCGAAAAGACAGTTTTGCCGATTCCTGTATCTGTGCCGGTCACCACGATCCGCTGACTCATCGAGATCCGCCCCTCGTCTCCTCAGCGAGGGCATCGAGCATCGCACGCACCTCATCCTCTCCCACGTTGAGCGTCAGTGAAATTCGTAAACGGGCCGTGCCGGCCGGCACCGTTGGCGGTCTGATTCCTCGGATGTCAAATCCGCGAGCCTGTAGCGCGGACGCTAGCCTCATGGCGCGGGCATTCTCGCCAACGATATAGGGCAGGATCTGCGAGTTCGAAGGACTTCTCTCGCCTCGCGCAACCATCTCCCGATGCGTGAACGCGACAAGCTTCGCCAGCCGCTGTTGGCGCTCCGGCTCCTCCTGCAGGATCAACAGAGCCTCCCGTACGGCCACCGCCATTAACGGCGAAGGGGCGGTCGCGAAGATAAACGGGCGACAGCGATTGATTATGAAGTCGCGCAGCACGCCAGAGGCGGTGACAAGCGCGCCGGCAGCTCCCAGCGCCTTGCCGCAGGTATGAATAACCAGGAGATTTTCGCGTCCTTCATAGGGCGCTGTGAGCCCTCGCCCCTGCTCGCCGTAAACGCCGGTGGAATGAGCTTCGTCCACAACCAAGAACGCATCGTGCCGGTCCGCGATCGCGAGCAGGTCTTCAAGCGGTGCGAAATCGCCGTCCATGCTGTAGAGGCTCTCGACTACGATCCAGACCTGCCCCGCTCCGCCCGCGGCACGCCAGTCGCAAATTGCGCTTTCGATAACCTGCGGGTCGTTATGGGCGCTGATTCGAAACGCGGCTCGGCCAGCTCGTGCTCCTTCGTGAATGCTGGCGTGAACCAGGGAATCAAGGACGAGCAGGTCGTCCCGTTGCGGCAACGTTGTCAGCACCGCAAAATTTGCGACATAACCACCGCCGAAGAAGAGCGCGGTCTGCGCGCCGAAGAACCGCGCCGCTGCTGCTTCGAGGCATTCGTGCTCCTCGCAGTTGCCGCGCAGAAGCCGTGATCCGCCGGCTCCGATCGGAGTACCGGCTTCGAGCGCGGTGACGATGGCTTTTTTCATGCGCGGCGCGCTCGCCAGGGCCAGATAATCGTTGGATGAAAAGTCAATCCCGGTGCGCGGCCTGAGACTCCGCAGGCGGTCGTCGTCTTTAAGCGCATCTAAGCCTGCCGCATAGCTGGCAACTTTACCCGCAATGATGGAATTCATTCTTCACTCGCTGAGCAAGGATGGGCGCCGCAAAACTCCCAACTGGCCGCCAAGGACAGGGTCTTACGGCGGTTAGCTTGTTGGATTCAAACCGGCACGATGCGATTTTCTCGATCAACCAGCACAATGCGCGGCCTGAAGATTCTTGCATCCGCCTCGTCAAGTGAGGCGTATGCAACGATACTTATCTTATCTCCGGGCATCGCCAGTCGCGCCGCCGCACCGTTCACGTCTACCGTGCCGGACCCTTGTGGCGCTTCTGTCACAAACGTTGCAAAGCGTGCCCCCGTCTCGAGGTTGTAGAGTTCGACGCGTTCGTTGATCAGGATACCGGCCGCGTCCAGCAGTGCGCGATCAATCGAGATCGAGCCTTCATAGTGAAGGTCGGATTCAGTTACCGAGGCGCAATGAATCTTTCCCTTCATCAAGACAATCTGCATTTCTTACCTACGCTGATGGCTTGCGCGCAGCACGCCTATTGTTCTGATGGCTTAAGCGAGTCCAGACGTAATGCCGAGCCGGGCTAGCAAACTTGCATCACGGTCAAGTCGCGGGTTTTTGGTAGTCAGCAACACATCGCCGACAAAGATGGAATTCGCACCCGCCAAGAAGCATAGGGCTTGGAGTTCATCAGTCATGTACTGGCGCCCGGCGGCCAACCGTACGACGCTCTTGGGCATCATGATCCGCGCGGTCGCCACCAGGCGCACCAGTGCAATCGGATCGGGACGCTCCGCCGTGACCTTCACCGGCACGCCATTCACCTCGTTCCACAGGTTGATCGGTACACTTTCCGGATGGTTGGGAAGATTGGCGAGCAGTACCAGCATGCCGAGACGGTCATCGACGTGCTCACCCATGCCAATAATGCCGCCGCAGCAGACTTTGACCCCCACCTCGCGCACGCGTGTAAGAGTGTCGATCCGATCTTGCAAGGTCCGGGTAGTGATGATGCTGCGGTAGAACTCCGGCGAAGTGTCCACGTTATGATTGTAGAAGTCGAGGCCGGCGTCGGCGAGCCGTGCGGCTTGCTTTGGCGTGAGCATGCCGAGCGTTACGCACGTCTCCATGCCAACACGTTTAACGGCGGCAATCATGTCGCAGACCTGACCGAGGTCGCGGTCCTTTGGACTGCGCCACGCCGCGGCCATGCAGAAGCGACTCGCCCCGGCCGCCTTGGCGCGCTGCGCGGCGGCGACCACATCAGCGCGATCCATCAAGCGGGTCGGCTTCAGGCCAGTGTCGTAATGCACGCTCTGTGCACAGTAGGCGCAGTCTTCAGGACAGCCGCCGGTCTTGATGCTGAGCAGGCTTGCGGTTTCGACGTGGTTTGGGTCGAAATTGCCGCGATGAACGGTCTGGGCCTGAAATAGGAGCTCGGCAAACGGCTGCGCGTAAACCCCTTCCGCCTCGGCACGTTCCCAGTCGCGGCGGACCGACGCGCCGTTGCGGCCGCTATTGCCTTCGACTTCCACAGCCCCCCCAAGATTTTCGCTCGATCATACAGACGACACCGTCGTGCGTAGCTCCGCAAAGCAACACTCTTGCCCGGTATTGACGAGAAATATCGCCGAGTTGCGCGGGCATGGCGCTCATATCAGGCTAATAGCCGCCCCTCATGCAGGATTTCCTCGCAGGATCGAGGCAAGCGCAACAACGCTCCTCGACGCGCCTCACTCAGGCAACTAGCCGATGCGTACGGTAGTTGCGCCCCGTTGGAGCCTCTCCTGATACAAATGTATTTGGCCGCGGGCCGTGTATAACGGATCGACGGATCTGCTCACCTGGCCGATTCCTCGATGGTGTGGTTATGCGCGTCACATTCCGCAAAATAAACGGTAGTCCGGACCAGCCGACTCTGCGAGTGTTGCCTCCCGCCGCCTTCAGAAGCGCAGCGGGTTGGGCTCTGGGGCGCAGAGTGGTGGCCCGCGCGCCCTTGGCGGGCCTGTGGCCACCTAGGCTCGCTCGCCGCTGCGCTCGTCGCCCCTGATTGTGGTGAGCAACTCCACTGGACTCTCGATTACGTCGCCGCCGCCCGACTTGGCATATACGCGGCGAGATCCGCTAAGACGTCGCACTCATCTGTGCAAACAGAATTGCCGCTTCAGATGGCCCGAGCCCGACGATGCCCACGAAGGCTGCCGGAGGCGTCGGAATGACCTGACGGGTCGGCCTCCAGAGATGCAGGCAATAGCGACTATTGTTCACATACTGCGAATGAGGAGGATGAAGCTGCATCACGCATTCCTCTTCATCCCAAAACATATCTTTGGCGAGGCACATCTCCTCCCAGTTTGGAGATCGCCGTGGCGTCGACACAGAGACATGCTCCCATCCCGGACGGACGAGGCCGATGATCTTGAGTTGGCAGCCACAAGGCCCTTGCACGAAGAAGAGACCGGAAGGACCAGACCCCGGTGCGGTGGCGTATCGGCCCTCGCGGACGCGCCCCGCTTCGAGTCTTTCTACAGTTTGCTTCCTCATGCGTCCTCCTTCTTTTGGCCGATAGAGTTGCATCCGGAACCACTCGTGTTGTCCGACTCGTACATCGAACGGCTGGTACCCCGGCATGGGCAGCCCCAACTACTGCTGATCATCTGCACCGAACTCACTTGGATGAAGAATATCGGTTCTGTCCGCATCGTTCACCGGGGAGTTCTCTTGGGTTTGTCTTTCGACATCTGATCTCTTCAATTTTCTCGTCATTCGCGCCTTCGTTGCGAACTTGGCCTCATGCAGACAATCTGTGCAGACATCTACGATGGCTTGTCTTGGCAAGCCGTGCCCAGCAGGAGCTTCTGCTCGCCTCTTCGCCTAAACAGGTCCGCAACGTATGACGTTGAGCTAACCGTGCTTGGTGCAAGATGCCAGAATTCGACTGAAACGCCTCACAGCCAAAATGGCGGCGGAAGCCAATTCGCGTGGCATGATCCGGCGAACCGGCTACTTTGTCACCCAAACAAACGTCGCTGGCTTCAGCACATGATGCAAAGCGACGCCAATGCCTCGCCAGTTCATCGAGCGAGAGGCTTTTAATTCGACGATCTGACGATGGGCCTTCATCTCATTCCTTCTCATGTCTAGCGGTTAGCCGGCTTGCCGCCTGAGACACCGTCAATGCGTCATCTATGTGGCCGGCCACTGTGACTCAAAATGGATTCATGGTCAGAGGCTCGGACGCGCGGACCGCACTCGTTCAGCAGCCTCGCTCATTGGGCTTACCGCATGACACAGTTTCGCAGTTCAGCCCTAGCGGGCTGTGAGCTCCAACGGAGACACACCCGCGCCGCGGTCACAACGCGTGACGATCGGTGCAACCGTCCGCTCCGGTGGCGATCAGAACTGCCCGTCAATCTCATTTCTTTGCCGCCCCTCCGCGAGGCGAGCCAGTTTATCATATTCCTCAGCGACCTTGAGGAGCCTGCATCTGGATGTGTCGTCCTCGAGCGACTCCGCTTTTCTTCGCGTCGCTTCAGCACGGCCTCGCCAATGTTTGGCGTCTGAGAACAGCTTTTTTTGCGTCATGCGGAAGACGATGCAATTTTTAGATCAAGAAAATGCGACACATGCCCTACGTAAGATCCCGTAGGCTGGCTTTCGCAAAAGCACCTCATTTGCCCCGTTATCTGCCGACCGCTCTGTTAATGTCTGAGATGCGACAAGCCGCTCGCAGCAAGCGCGGCGAGGCGCGCGAAATGCGCGACTCTCGACATTTGGGCTTGAATCGTACGTAGCGTCAGATTGTAGGGTCTTCTTACAGCTGGCGAGCGTGCTTGGCCGTACAACAGCTTCCGGGCGACACAATTTTGAGTGTGTCATTTGGCGCCCAGATTGCAGAACGCCCGCGCTGTCCCGGACGCCGCAGTGAGGCCGCCTCGGCGAATCATTGCAACGTGTCGCGATGAAGCCAGGCTGCAGGAGAACCGGATGCTAAGATCGGAGCAGCATCGTCGCGTGGCGATTGCCCGATTTGATAGATTGCTCACGCAGAGGTCGCCGTCCGGAGATCGGGGCCTCGCAGCTCAGAGTGGAATGGAAGTTGGAGGCCATACTCATCTTACGTAGCCGTGATGCGGCCGCGGCGAACCTGCAATAGCTTGCTCACGCCGAAACAGGTAGCTGTAGGCATACACGGTTGCCAGCATTCTCGCCAGAGATGCGTGGTCGCTCATGCCGGAGCCCCCTTCGGGTGCCCGGATTGCCTCCGTCGCCGCCTCCATCATGTTTTTCGTATCCAAAGACCGGCAACACGGCCTCCGGAGTAGCAATGACTTCTGCAGCTTTGGCTACCAAGCAGTCGTTCAACTGAAGGCCATGGAGCGCGCGAGGTCAGACCACAAGGAAATCTCGATCTATGCTCTGCCCGAAATGTCACACAGATAACTGGTGCGAGGTTGCAATGCACGATCCCTGGAGCGGCCGACCAGTGATCAACTGCAATACTTGCGGTGAGTATGCCGAGTACGATTGCCTCCAGCGCAAAACAGCGCACGCGATCATCGCAGCTACCTTGGCCTGTAACGTTAGCATAGAGGACGAGCGCGATCCGCGGGCGGTTGCTGACAGGATTTTGGATGCGCTGGAGAATGCCGGCCTAACAATCGCTCGCGCCTCAAGATGAATGGGAGGAACGTCGATCGGCGCCGCTACGAGGCCCCGCCCGCCCATCAGAGAGCATGACCAACTGCGCCGCTCGTTCCAACAGCCATTTGATTGCCTGCAAAACCGCCGTCTTTCCCCCGGCCGATCTGGAATTGCAGTCGCCATAGCAACTCTTTGATACCAACAACGATTGTAGCAAACGCGCCAATCTGGACCCAAGTGCGATGCTCTCAACGGGACCAGGACTGAGTACCGCTTAGGCGCGGGCTTCCAACGTATGAAGCCCGGCAAATCTTCCCACAAGTATCGAACCCGCGATGATCAACCCGGTGTGGCCTGCACCTGACGGCGCCTTTCGAGGTCCATAGTTCAAAGTTATCTAGAACGGCGAAGTCACTGTTGGGTGCCTTGACGGGAGTTTGGCTCATTGACCAGACTAACGCGCTGCCGATTGATCTCGTTTCCTATTCTGCTCAGCCGCCGCGGCACCGACAAGTCCCGGGAAGCAGCCCCATTATGATGGTGACAGCGGGAGAGCTCGGCTGGATAGCCAAAGCCAATTCGCGCAGATTCGAGAGAGCATTCTAGCCATGGACGATTGATTCAGGCGCCGAGGCAGCTCCTATCCACACATTTCAAGTAAACTTGAGGGATTCGCTTGGTCACTCGTGGCCAGCGACGAGCAGCCTCACAGCTGGGCGTAGCTATGCGCGCACTCGAGCTGCGCGTTCCGCAGACGACGAATACCGAAAGCCAACTGCCTTGGTGAAGCGCCTCCCGCCCTCCTCGCCTTGCGGCTGGCTCCTGGCGAACGAATACGAGTTCGACATATTCACGCGATAAGCCCGCAGGGGGGATTGAACCGTACGTTGCGTCAGATTGTAGAGTGCCCAGCTAGGGAGCACCAATGTTCGGTCGCTTCAGAATTCCTGTGCTAAAGCGGAGCAGGACGATCGCTTGCGATGAGAGGTCTTCTGCCAAAGCGGCTGAGGATCGCGCTCACTGCGAAGAACGCTGTTTCTGTCCTGTCCACGCAGATCGCCGAGCCGTATGAAGACAAGATCGCCCGCATGTAAGAAGGACCAATCCAACTTTGGAGGCTTCGAAATACGTTTGCGGGCAAAACCAGCCGCCGCGAGATTGATGCGGTATCCCGGAGCGGTCATGTGAGAGGACCCGATGGATCCAACAGGGTCTTGCTCGTCGATCACTGTGAGGGCCAATGCCGGGCCATTGTTGGCTTTAAGAATGGCGATCCTGGAACCGCGTATATGTGCGGCGAACCCGTTGTGACCGGACCTTGCCAAAAGCTGTCATCATGGTGCGCTTATCACCATTCCCGAATGCACGTCATGCCATGGTCGGACGGACGCAGCGTCGTTGACGGAAAGCAGACTAGATGACCAACAGTAATCCGAGACGAGCGCGCGCAATTGCTAGGCATGGGCAGCGGTCAACGCGGCGGCAAGAGAGCTGCCGATAGATCCGCGAGCTGGATCTGCTCGACGTTCAGGCCTGACGATTGCCCCAGGGCCGAACGCCTATCCATGCAATGAGGCCCATCAAGACCTGACGAACGAGTATTGAGAAGCTCATGTGAGCGCGTTGGAACAGAAATGATGTGGAAGTTTAGACCCGCGAGCGACTGAAGATTGATCTCGGCACCTTGATTGAGCGCAACGCCGCGTTCGAACCCGATAAGCCGGCGATCCATTTCGAGGACGCGCCTCTAAAGCTTACGCTGCTTGCGGCGCATTCGAGCGGGGGGCACGTGGTTTAAAGGCCCGGGTCGACCGCTCCACGAGAAGCTCATCCGACTTCTTTCTGCCGAGGCGCTGCAAATCAAATGTGATAATTGAGGTAGAACACAGTTGATCCGTCAGCTCAGGCTGGTCCCCAGAAAGCTTGCTCAAGAATCGGGACTTTGCCGCGGGCATCGATAAGAGAAGGGGCGCTCGGGACCAGCAAACCGCCAGTTTCAATGGTACCGGCATGTGCTCCAGGCGGCTTGTTCACGCACGTGCGGGCTTTGCCTGGTCATAGTACCGCCGGTCCAAAGACATGCTTGCGAGCGCGGAAAAACCCCCGGCGGAATGGTCGCCGAACCGAGCACTGACCTTCTGAGCCATATCGTCCGCGCGCTAGAGCGTTTTCCACATTCTGTGAATCGAGGGGATTCCCCTCGGGCTGCGAATAAGATTCGATAGCCTTCCCAAGCTGAGGAGGCTGCGATGGGATATTCGAACGATCTGCGAGTTCGAGTGATCCAGGTAGTTGAGGGCGGTGCGGCGGCGCGGGCTGCTGCCCGCCAATTTGTTATTGGAGATTCGACGGCGATCCGCTGGGCCAAACGCTGGCGGGAGACCGGAAGCTTTGAAGCCAAAACCAACAAGGGCCAGAGCCGTTCTCCGCTGAGGAAGCACGAGGAGTGGTTACTTGGGTTGGTGAAGCAGGAACCCGACCTGACACTGGAGGAGATCCAGCGCCGTCTACTGGCGGAGCATCAACATAAGGCTGGGCTTGGTTCGGTCTGGCGGTTCTTCGACCGCCACGGAATCAGCTTCAAAAAAACGCCTGCGCGCGGCGGAGCAGGATCGGCCTGACGTCGCCGCAGCGCGGACGGCATGGGCTGAAAATCAACCCAAGCTTGATCCCGATCGCCTGGTCTTCATCGACGAAACCGGCACCTCAACCAACATGGTGCGACTGCGCGGTCGGGCGCCGCGCGGCGAGCGGCTGGTCAGTAAAGTCCCACATGGCCACTGGAAAACCACGACCTTTGTCGCGGGGCTGCGCACAAACGCGCTCACCGCCCCGTGCGTCATCGACGGCCCAATGAACGGCGATGCTTTCCTCGCCTATGTCGAGCAAATCCTGGTGCCGACCCTCAAACCAGGCGACATTGTCGTGATGGACAATCTAAGCTCCCACAAGCTGCCCGCGATACGCAAAGCGATCGAGGCCGCCGGCGCAAGCCTGCTCTATCTGCCGCCCTATTCGCCGGACTTCAATCCGATCGAACAGCTTTTTGCCAAACTCAAAGCCGCGCTACGAAAGGCCGCAGAACGATCTGTGGAGCGCCTCTGGAACAGAATTGCCATTCTGCTCAACATTTTTCCGCCAGGCGAATGCGCCAACTACTTCCGCAATTCCGGATATGCTTCGCATTAAGTGGAAAATGCTCTAGACGCACCATTGTTGTTGATTCCGTGGCCACTCGCGAGCAATGAACCGCCAGATGCTTTTCGCTACTGAATTCGTCGTCCGGAGCACATGGCGACACTGATCGTCGCGATAATCCCCTTGAGGTCCCATATAGCACCGGCCTCATTCATGCAGCGTTTTTCTGTGAACTCAAACAGCACAGAGTCAATATGCGCGCCTTCACTTTTGCTTGCCAGATCACCAACATGATTGTCCAGGGATGATAAGTACTGCGCGACAGAGAACGAATTTCAATGCTTTGTTTGCCCGGCTTGCTCGCGGTTGCACTGGATGAACAGCAAGACTGGAAAACTCTTAGGCAAGGACACGAAATGAGGGAAACTCGCTGGCTCAACGCGCGAGTTGACCACGCAGGGACTGTGGAACGCTTCTCGGCCAAACGGGTCTGCTTACCTCCCATCTGCGCCGCAATTTCATTAGTCGCACCCACCCAATAGAGAAACGCCTGACGAAGGCTGAACGAAATCTTCCGGACTACAAACTTTCGTATAGTCCTTCAAAACCCTTTCGATGTGGAAGGTTACCTCCGTACAGTTGAGCGATTGATGCAATGCCTATACAGAGTCCAGAACTCGGCAGTTCGAGAGCGTGACGCTTCCGCATTCGAAGAGGCCAGACGCGATTGACGTCGTCGATCGGGGACCGACATTAGCCTGCGCAGAGCAACGATTTGTCAAACCAAGAGAGCAAGCGGCGGGTCGCTCTGATCACCGGCGTGACGGGCCAGGACGGCGCCTACCTCGCCGAGCACCTGCTGGCGCTCGGCTATGTCGTGCACGGCATCAAGCGGCGCTCGTCCTCGTTCAACACCGCACGCGTGGACCATCTCTACCAGGACCCGCATGTCGGCGACGTGCCGTTCCTGATGCATTACGGCGACATGACGGATTCGACCAATCTGATCCGCCTGGTGCAGCAGATCCGGCCGACCGAGATCTACAATCTCGCAGCCCAGAGCCACGTCGCCGTCAGTTTCGAGAGCCCGGAATACACCGCCAATGCCGATGGGATCGGCGTACTGCGGCTGCTCGAGGCGATCCGCATCCTCGGCATGGAGAAGGAGACCCGGTTCTACCAGGCCTCGACCTCCGAGCTCTACGGCCTCGTCCAGGAGATCCCGCAGAAGGAGACCACGCCGTTCTATCCGCGTTCACCCTACGGCGTGGCGAAGCTCTACGGCTACTGGATCACGGTGAACTACCGCGAAGCCTACGGCATGTTCGCCAGTAACGGCATCCTGTTCAACCATGAGAGCCCGATCCGCGGCGAGACCTTCGTCACCCGCAAGGTCACGCGCGGCGTTGCGCGTATCGAGGTCGGGCTCGAACAGACGCTCTATCTCGGCAATCTCTCGGCCAAGCGCGACTGGGGCCATGCCAGGGATTATGTCGAGGGCATGCACATGATCCTCCAGGCCGACAAGCCCGACGATTTCGTGCTGGCGACCGGTGAGATGCGCTCGGTGCGCGAGATGGTCGAGCTGTCCTTTGCGCAGATTGGCCGCCGCATCGAATGGCGCGGCGCCGGCGTCGCCGAGACCGGCATCGATGCCAAGAGCGGCAAGACGGTGGTGAAGATCGACCCGACCTATTTCCGTCCGACTGAAGTCGATCTCCTCGTCGGCGACGCCAGCAAGGCGCAACAGCTGCTCGGCTGGAAGCCGAAGCGCAGCTTTGCCCAGCTCGTCGAGGAGATGATGGCAAGCGATCTGGCGGAAGCAAAACGGGAGGCGGCCCATGGCAAACGCACCGTTTGAGCTGAAGGGCAAAAGCGTCTACGTCGCAGGTCATCGCGGCATGGTCGGCAGCGCGCTGGTGCGCCGGCTCGCGCGGGAAGACGTGCAGCTCGTCACGGTCGACCGGCGCGAGATCGATCTCTGCAACCAGGCAGCCGTGTTCGACTGGTTCGCGAAAACGCGGCCGCAAGTGATCTTCCTCGCCGCCGCAAAAGTCGGCGGCATCGTTGCCAACAACACGCTGCGCGCCGAGTTCATCTACGACAACATCGCGATTGCCGTGAACGTGATCCAGGCCGCGGCATCAAAACGGTGCCGAAAAGCTGATGTTTTTGGGCTCGTCCTGCATCTATCCGAAGCTGGCCGCACAGCCGCTGCGCGAGGATTCGGTGCTATCAGGCCCGCTCGAGCCGACCAACGAGCCCTATGCGATCGCCAAGATCGCCGGCATCAAGATGGCGGAAGCCTATCGCAGCCAGTATGGCAGCGACTTCATCAGCGTGATGCCGACCAATCTCTATGGCCGCGGCGACAATTATCATCCCGAACTGAGCCATGTCGTTGCCGCGCTGATCGCCGCTTCCACGAGGCGAAGGTCGCGGGCGCAAGGAGTGTCGCCGTGTGGGGCACCGGCACGCCACGGCGCGAGTTCCTTTATGTTGACGACATGGCGGATGCCTGCGTGCACCTGATGAAGAGCTATTCGGGACCGGAGCTGATCAATATCGGCACAGGCGAGGACATCACCATCGCCGAGTTCGCCCGAGTCGTCGCCGAGGTCGTCGGCTACAGCGGCGAGATCGCCTTCGACACCTCGCGCCCCGACGGCACGCCGCGCAAGCTGCTCGACGTCAGCCATCTCGCAAGCCTCGGCTGGCGCGCGAGGACATGGCTTGTAGATGGAATGCGGCAGACCTACCAGGCCTTCTTGGCGGTATCGGGTACATCGGACAAAACGAGAGACTCATGCAGCTGCTAACTGCTGAGGGCGCTCATTGTGCGATTGCCAGAAAGTTGCTTTAGGATCTTCCAACGAATTCGACAGGACTCCACGTGTTGCTTGGAGCTCGCGCACCTCCGGGTGCCGCGTGCCCGATGGAGGGCAGGCACGGCTAGACTGGCCGATAACTATAGCGAGCGAATTGGTCAGGCGCGCCTTGCGGGACGCTCTGTTTTGAACTTGAGGTAAACTGATTAAATGTGCGGAATTGTCGGCATCTTGGGGCGCGGTCCGGTCGCGGATCGTCTCATCGATTCACTGAAGCGACTGGAATATCGCGGCTATGACTCAGCGGGCATTGGAACGCTCAAAGGAAACCATATCGAGCTTCGACGCGCCGAGGGCAAGCTGAGGAACCTTGAGACACGCGTTCGCTGCCATCCGCTCTCAGGCCATGTCGGGATTGGGCACACGCGCTGGGCTACTCATGGCAAGCCGACGGAGCACAATGCTCATCCGCATGCAACGGACAATGTTGCAGTCGTCCATAACGGCATAATCGAGAATTTCCGCGAGCTGCGAGCGGAGCTAAAACAGCATGGCGCCTGTTTCGCCTCTGAAACAGACACCGAGGTGGTGACGCATCTCATCGACTTTTATCTGAAAGATGGCTGCTCGCCGCAGGAGGCAGTAAAAGCGTCGCTGCCGCGGCTAGTCGGCGCGTTTGCGCTTGCAATCCTGTTCAAGGGTCAACACGACCTCATGATCGGTGCGCGCAAGGGCTCACCGCTCGCGATCGGGCATGGCGAAGGCGAAATGTATCTCGGATCGGATGCTATCGCGCTCGCGCCCCTTACCGGCTTGATCACCTACCTTGAGGACGGCGATTGGGCTGTGCTCAACCGCAACTTCAGCGTGGTCTACGACGCACAAGGCACAATTGTCCGCCGGGAGGTGATGAAATCTGGCGCGTCGTCGGTTCTCGTCGAGAAAGCAAACTACCGCCACTTCATGGCGAAGGAAATCCACGAACAGCCAGAGGTGATCGGGCAGACGCTGGCGCATTACGTCGATATCGCCACCGAGAGCGTGGCACTGCCGCAGGAGCTTCCGTTCGACTTCAACGAGATCGGACATATCTCGATCACGGCTTGCGGTACGGCAGGTTACGCCGGCCATATCGCCAAATACTGGTTCGAGCGGCTGGCTCGTATTCCGGTCGAGCTCGATGTCGCCTCCGAATTTCGCTATCGTGAGGCGCCGATGCGCAAGGGAGATCTTGCTATCTTCATCTCGCAGTCCGGCGAGACGGCCGATACGCTGGCCGCGCTCCGCTATGCCAAATCGCAAGGCCTGCATACCCTCTCGATCGTGAACGTACTGAGTTCGACCATTGCGCGCGAAAGCCGGACAGTGTTGCAGACACTCGCCGGACCTGAAATCGGCGTTGCCTCGACCAAGGCGTTCACATGCCAGCTGGTCGTCCTGGCGGCGCTTGCGGTCGCTGCTGGCAAGGCGCGCGGTGAATTGCCGGAGAGCGACGAGGTCGATCTCGTGCGAGCGCTGATCGAAATTCCGCGGCTAGTTACAGCGGCGCTTGCCAGCGAGCTGCAGATCGAGAAACTCGCACGCGACATCGCCAAATCGCGTGACGTGCTATATCTTGGTCGCGGCACGTCGTTTCCACTGGCCCTGGAGGGGGCACTGAAGCTGAAGGAGATCTCCTATATTCACGCCGAGGGCTATGCGGCCGGAGAGCTCAAGCACGGCCCGATCGCCTTGATCGACGAGAGCGTTCCCGTAATCGTCATTGCTCCCTGCGACCGGGTGTTCGAAAAGACCATCTCGAACATGCAGGAGGTCGCCGCACGCGGCGGCAAGATTATCTTGATAACGGACGCTCGGGGAGCCGCAGAGGTATCCATGGATTCACTCGCGACGATTGTGCTGCCGGAGATGGGCACGACATTTACGTCGATTGTCTATGCGATTCCGGTGCAGCTTCTGGCCTACCACACGGCCATCCTGATGGGCACGGACGTCGACCAACCCCGAAATCTCGCGAAATCGGTAACCGTCGAATAAGGCAAGGTGACGCGACCTGGAATTGTCGTGGTCAGATTCCGAATGCGCACAAGCCTCGGTCAGATCGAATTACGATGTGCCGCCCGGCTCCTGGCCCGATGCCACCGCATGGTTTGTGCCGGTTCATAGCCCTTACGGAGGCTGAAACTCATGTGCAAAATCTACGGCCAATCAGGTTGCGAGGCTGGCATGGCGTTGCCTCCGGCAAGCAAGGAGTCGCGTATGGCTTATCACGGCATTCCGATTGCTTGGACCTGGTCATAATTCGTGACGAACATCCAGGTTTTTCATACGGCGTGGAAGCCAGATGAACCTGTTCGATTGATCCAAACGAATGCCCGTTATCGCTGAGGAGGCCCGCTATGTTCCTCCCCCTCAGCGCGGGTTTTGGACCGCATTCGGACCGCAGCGCCCCTGAAGTACGAGGCGCGCCTCGCTTCGAAGGACAACGTGGCACTTGCCGAGCATGGCGATCGGCGCTATCGGACGGGCTCGATCGCCAGCACGCTTACCAAATCTTTTCCGTCAAACCTCAGGTTAACTTGAGCAATATCGAGGCCAAATCGCTGGACATCGTGTGAGATGCTAACGCACCTCGGCCCCAATCGCAGGCTCGCGAGCTGTTCTAGCACGACAATCTCACGGAGCTCTTCCCTGCCGCTCGTATGCCATGCATCTCGCCCTTCCTTTTCATTGCATGTCGGTGCGCTCAATGAGAAATTCGGCCACGCCACAGACAACAACCTTGTCACCGAGAATTGCCCGAGGTTTCAGTAGCTTGACAGTCACTCCAGCGGCGCGAGCGGAATAACGCCCGAAAAACTGTGCGAGTTTGCGGCAATTGCCGAAAATATGCCGGAAACGTCAGGCGCTTACGGGTTGGTCGATAGCGCCCTGATGGCAGATTCGCGGCCATGAAACTGCACTCGGCTGGCGTGAGATTTTCTCCGGAACCGGCCATTTCAAACCGAGAGGAAACTCGCCATGTCACCAGCGTCCATCGCGCATGCGTCAAATGCCAAATCGCGCATTGGCGCCATCTTACGTGCGACGAGCGGCAACTTCCTCGAGCAGTTCGACTTCTTCTTGTTCGGGTTCTACGCCAGTGCCATCGGAAACGCGTTCTTTCCATCAGGAAGCGAAACCGCTTCACTGCTTAACACCTTCGGTGTGTTCTGGCTGGGGGCCTTGATGCGACCTGTTGGCGCGATTGTGCTTGGAGCCTATATTGACCAGATTGGCCGTCGGCAAGGCCTGATCATCACGCTTTCGATCATGGCTATTGGCACCGTCATCATCGCCTTTTGTCCCGGCTATGCAACAATCGGCATTGCCGCACCCGCCATCGTGCTGTTCGGACGGCTGTTGCAAGGCTTTTCTGCCGGCGTTGAGGTTGGCGGCGTTTCCGTCTACCTCTCCGAGATTGCCACTCCGGGCAACCGCGGCTTTTACACATCGTTTCAGTCCTCGAGCCAGCAGGTTGCGATCTTTGTCGCGGCTCTTATCGGATATTTTTTGAGCGAAGCACTTCCGGCCGAAATGGTTGCCGCCTGGGGCTGGCGGATCCCATTCTTCCTTGGCTGCTTGATCGTTCCGCTTATCTTCTTCCTGCGCCGGACGCTGGAGGAAACTCCGGAGTTTCTGGTCATGAAGACCCACCCAACGGCCCGCGAAGTCTTTGCCTCCACAGTTGCGAACTGGCGCATTGTCATTCTCGGCATGATGATCGCGATGCTGACGACCACGACCTTCTATTTCGTCACAGTGTACACGCCTACGTTCGGCAAGCACGTATTGCAGCTGTCCTCGCAGAACACGCTCTTGGTGACGCTTTTGGTCGCCGTGACGAACTTCATCTGGAACCCAATTGGCGGCGCGATTTCTGACAGAATCGGTCGGAAGCCGGTCTTGCTGACCATTGCCGGCCTTGCCTTGGTGACTGTATATCCGGCGTTGTCTTGGCTTGTGACCGACCCAAGCTTTGGCAAGATGCTGGTAGTGGAGATGATGTTCTCGTTCTACTTTGGCACCTATAGCGGCGCCATGTTGGGCGCTCTGGTCGAAATCGTGCCGAAGCACGTTCGCACAACCTGCTTTTCTTTGGCCTTCGCACTCGCCGCAGCTCTCTTTGGCACCTTTACGCCGCTCGCATCGACTTGGCTGATTGATCGAACCGACGACAAGGCTTCACCGGGTTTCTGGTTGATGTTTGCAGCTTTGCTCGGCATTATCGCCGCACTCACGATTTATCCAGGAAACACCAAGAGAGTTGCGAAGCTGTCGCGACCCGAGCGGTCTAACCGGGCCGTAAGCGCGCAATTTACCACGCATTAGCAGCGCGCCCACGGGGACCTTCACGTCCAAGACTGAACTGAACGGGGTGCGTGGCGGTCCTTGCGGTGATCTCACGGTGGTCCGCGTGCCACTCTGCGGGTCGCGGCTCTTCCTATGCAATATCGAGCAGTATCGGGACGAGCCGTCGCTGATGTTGACCGGGAATGGCTGAGCACTACCGCCACGCTCGATTCGTTCTGTGGTCGAGCGGCGCGATGATAATGCTCGCACTTTGCGCTTACTTGAAACACGGCAGAGCTCGCGCGAGGGAGATACATCCCTCGCGCGAGCTCCACGTGCGCTGCCAAGCAAACTTAACGGGCACGTCTTGAGGCTGCATGAATTCCCCAGTGGACCGGTGTATCGCAGCTCGCCAAACCTTAGCGAGCGGTCGAAAAGCTTGAATCGTGCCTGGTGCACCGAGCGACGGGCCAATGCATGACCACGACCCAGGCCATCGCTGGCTCCGCTCGATCAGCCGCGACTTCACGCACTGCTAGTTTGCGCGGATGAGGTACCGCGCGCAAGCTGTGCGAGCTCCGTCTCGAGCGTAGGGTTGCGTTTGAACATGGCGTCGATCAACGCTTGCGCCGGCTGCTCGGCCGCTTCCACCCACGTCGCCTTCTCCGCTCGTGCGGAGGGCGCGAAGACACGCTTGACGACGGTCGGCGACCCCCTCAGACCGCATTTGGCCATGTCATCCACGCCGGCAGTTTGAGCGCTCCATTTTACGATTGAGGCACGGGCCGCACGCAAGGCATCGATCATTGCACCGCGGCGAATTTGATTGCTTGCCTCTAACATGCTGACGAGACAAGGAAGCTTGGAACGCAGCACCTGGACTCCTCCTTCGCAGCGCCGTTCCGCATCGATCGTGCGTACTTTGAAGTCCAACGCTTTGATTGTGGAAACATAAGTAAGCTGCTGGACCCCGAGCCTCTTCGCAATGCCAGGTCCCACCTGCGCCGTATCGCCGTCGATAGTCTGCTTGCCAGTGAATATGACGTCTGGTGGGCCATATTCCTTCCCGATATTGCGAATCGCGCACGCCAGCGCGTAACTCGTCGCCAGCGTATCGGAGCCCGCGAAACTACGATCAGTGAGCAGGACAGCACGATCGGCACCAAATGTCAGCGCCTTTCGGAGAGATTCTTCGGCCGACGGCGGCCCCATTGTCAGAACAGTGATTTCGCCGCCGAACTTGTCTCGTAGCTCGAGCGCAGCTTCCAGTGCGAACAGATCATATGGGTTGATGATTGTCGGCACGCCCTGACGCATGATCGTATTCGTGACAGGATGCACGCGGATTTGTGCGGAGTCGGGGACCTGTTTGATGCAGACGATGCTGTGCATATGCTTCTCCTAAGATGTTGAGCAGGCTCCCCACGAATAGCAACTGTCATACCACCCCAGGCATTTCGCCGATGAGGGACGAATGCAATGGCTGGCGACTGACGGTGAGACCGTTGTCGGGACTGCGACGGGCTGCGCAAAGCGGACGTGATCTCTGTCTGATCTGAGTCGCGCCATAAACGGCGCGGCCGCGATCTTGCGCTAGTTCGACACCTAATCATTTCTCATAGGGCGAATACATTGCAAGCAGACGATGACCAGGACGCGAAGAGGGCTTACGCTTCCCGGCATGGCCACCCCCAAGCAGAGCACATCGGTTTCGTATCCGCTTCATGGACCAGAGTACCGCCTCTTGCGCACGCTCTCCTACCGCGCCCGGGCGAGCGAGAGAGACGCGAGCCCGACTTTTTATTCAGAAGCGCTTGATCTCGATACCGTGCCTTCTCAAGGCATAGCCAATCTGGCGCGGCGTCAGTCCAAGCAGGCGTGCCGCCTTGGCCTGTACCCACCCGGACCTTTCCATCGCCGCGATTACGCGCTCGCGATCTGTGACCTTGGCGGCACCTATGACAGGTCGGCCGGGTGGCTCTAGCGGCGTCAGTTCGCTACCGACCGGCTGAACGTGTGCCACAGCTTGTGTTGGCGGCATGCTCAGCCTCGCGGGGAGTGAGATTATCGGGCTCAGCTGTCGCGCCACTTGCTCCGGCCCGCACTTCCATAGCGCGGCCGACAGGCATTGCCCGTGGCAGCAGGCAAAATCGTCTCTTACGATCGACGATCCGTGCGCCAGGGTCGCGGTCCGCTGCACACAGTTCTCCAGCTCGCGGACATTACCGGGAAATCCGCAATTCATAAGAACGTCAATCGCACTTGAATCGAAGACCAGAGCACGGCCGTTCTCATTGTTGAAGTTCTTCAAGAATCGAGCGGCGAGAAGCGGAATATCAGTGCGTCTTTCGCGCAGCGGCGGCAGTAGCAGAGGAACCACGCTGATGCGATAATAGAGATCGGCACGAAACTCCTTCTTTGCCACCGCCTCTTCAAGATTCTTATTCGTGGCTGCAATCACGCGGACGTCGACTTTGATCGTCTGATTGCCGCCGACCCGCTCGAACTCCTGCTCCTGAAGCACGCGCAGGAGCTTCGCCTGGAACGACGCCGAGATCTCTCCAATCTCGTCCAGAAACAACGTTCCCTTGTCGGCGAGCTCGAAGCGACCCTTGCGCGCATTGAATGCGCCCGTAAACGCCCCCTTCTCGTGACCGAACAATTCAGATTCCAGCACCGTCTCGGTGAGGGCTGCGCAATTCAGCTTGATAAAGGGGCGTTTGGCGCGCGCTGAACGCTCGTGAATAGCCTTCGCGACCAGCTCTTTGCCGGTACCCGATTCGCCGCGCAACAGAACGGTGCTATTCGATTTAGCGATCAGCTCGATCTTCTCAAGCAACGCGCGCAGCGCCGGGCTGTCGCCGATAATACCCTCGACTTGGACCTTCTTACGCTCCCGCCCATGAGGCTTGAGCTCGGACAGCTGCTTCTGCGGCCGGAACTCCTCGTCCATAAGCCGCCCGCGATCGCGCGCAAAAACGCAATGCAGCTTCGCCGTCTGTCCCAGAAGGCTTGCGACCATCGTCAGCAGGCGGATGTCGTCCTCGAGCTGCGCATGCGTCCCGTTGTCTGCGATGCGGTCGATGCTCAGCGTACCGACAACTTTCTCGTCAATGTCTATGGGAATGCCGATGAACGCAACACGCGTATTACCGGCGGCATCTAGCATCTCGACGTCCGAAGAATTGAAGATCGAATGCAGCGCTACGTTCTCGACGATGAGCGGCCGCCCCGTCGCCACAATTTGATCAATTGCTCCTTGCGGCAAGCGCACCCCGCAACGCGCGTCGCGCCCTTCACTCGGGCCGTCGTCTACGATGATCTCGGGCACCCCGTCATGATCGAACAGACATACGATGCCGCGCCGCATCTGCACGAGCGATGGCAGACGCTCGATGACGCTCGCCAGCTTGGCTTCGAGCCGGCATAGGCCGGTGAGCGTGTGCGCTATTTCGAAGATCGTGCTTAGCGATTTCTCTTGCGACCGCAGAATACAAGCGGAAGGATCCGCGTCGGAGGTTGAGTTTGGTTTTTCGCGCAGGGAAACGCTGTCCAGCATAATGACTTCTCCGTTCCTTTCTTGATCCTCCCCATCACCTCGATCGGACTTGTTGGACTCGTGTTGCATGCCTGCCTCGATCTGACATCCAGTTCTCAGGGCGGGGCGAGAGATGACGCCTCTTCATGGCACGTCGGCAGTACTTACAGTGACTAGATTTGCCGCTTTATTCTTTCCAACTCGCTGCGCGGATTCGCCCCGGCCAACATGGCTTCCATCGATGAAGCTCCGATTAGCCGGGTTCGCCAGAGACGGATTCACTCACAAGTGTTGCCCGCCATTGATCGGCACTTCGGCGCCAGTGACATAACTTGCCGCATCTGAACATAGGAAGAAAATGACCTTGGCGACCTCTTCGGGTGTACCCACCCGGCGAAGTGGGATCTTTGGCACAAGATGCGCTTCCGTGTCAGGCGACAAAATGTCCGTCTTGATTTCGCCGGGCGCGATCGCATTGACGCGAATGCCATGTGAGGCGTAATCGTGCGCCATTTCGCGCGTGAGACAAGCGAGCGCAGCTTTCGACGTCGCATATGCCGTGCCTGCAAATGGATGCACCCGCGCGCCGGCGATCGAAGTCACATTGACGATCGAGCCTGAAGCCGCTTTTAGCTCATCGAACAGACCTTGAGCGAGCAGGATCGGCGCCACCAGATTGAGGTGGAACACGCTCATCCAGGTATCGACTGAGGTCGCCAGCGACGTCAGCCGGGTACCGTTTGGCGTTTTTGGTGAGTTTCCGGCATTGTTTATCAGTCCCTGCAGCGGTGCGCCGGCAAGGCGCTCCTTTATCTGGGCAATCACGCGCGGCAGCGTCCGATGATCGCTCAGGTCGACTTCGATATAGCTATCCCCCTCTGAGTCCCATGGGCAGCGCACCGCGTCGAATGGTTGGCGCGCGCAAGAAATGATGCGCCAACCGGCTTCCGAAAACAATCTTCCGGTGGCGCGACCGATACCGCGCGATGCCCCGGTCAATACCAGCGTCTTCCGCTCACGCAGCGGACGGCCCGCTCCATCGGCGTGAATTGGACCGCGAGGGTCCGTTTCCGACGATTGAGCTGCGACCGCATTGTCATCTGGTAGACCTAGATTCACACGCGACTCCCTTCCGCTCCCCTCGCCTGTGCACCTGGTGCAGGATCCGGGCCAGAGCGATGCAGGGCACAGGTGGCGCGCTTTTACGACGCAAATGGCAGGTTCCGAACATCTGGCCTGTTTGCTTTTCGACACCAGCAACGCCGCAGCAATGGCTGTCGTCGAGCTCCCGGGTGCTGCCCACTGCGTGCGCTACGCCTTCGAGCCGAGAGGCTGGTGTTTCCATGGCGAGTTGACCGCGTCGCCCTCCACGAGTGGTCTGTGGGTCATGCGCGCTAGACGAGATAGGTTAGCTGCCTTTGGCGGAGATCAGGATTTAATGGCCAGTTCGTCCAAGTTGCTCTCAGCCGTGGTATGCGCGGCCGCACATGCGGCTCTTGAGTAATATCGATGGGCCGCCGGCCGCGCGGTTCATCACATCTCCGTCCGAAAGGACTCTGCGAGCGGAGCATGAACAAGGCCGTCGTCCAGAAAACGAGCTGACCGCAAAAAGGGTTGCCCAAAGGCGATCCATCTACCGGACGCGCCTCCTTGCTGCTGGGACATTCTGACGTGACTGTCTGTTACGTCAGATTTCCTCGGCGACCCGGACCGCCATTGCCGTGCTTTTCACCGTCTGGCCAGCGATGGCGGATTTGGCCGGAGGATGACGGAACCATAACCTTTCCGCGCGACTCGACTTACACATGAGGGCCCGAAGCATTGCGGGGCAAGGCCGCCGGCGCCCGCCGGCATTGGCCTACGCTTCGCAGGCGTTCGCCCTCCCACCAGCACCGCATCCGTGGTAGTGCGCCGCTCAGCCGTCGCTTGCGGACGGAAGTCGCCATCCACCGTTCCTGCGAGACGTTGCGAAACTCGATGGTGTCGAAGCCAGCAGTATCAAGCTGATGATCTAGCCCGCCATTGCTCAGGCTCAGATTCTGGCGCTTCATGAAGCCGCGAAATGCTCGTATGGGTTATCGATCATGGTCAATTGCTCCGGATTGCGCTGGTCGAATTCAATGATCCGTGGCACGAGCAGACGGGCATAGCGCGTGAAGGCGCTGGTGGGGGGAAAGCGGATCACGGTAGCGCATCGCGCAAGAAGATACATGTCGATGAGAGCGGAAGCTCCACCTTCAATTCCCATTTCCGCACTATGCAACGGCCCTGCCCGATCGGCCTGGAAACGTTTTGGTACGGCGAAGACATCGGGAAACAGACCCGATAGGCGATCGAGAACCTGTGCACTGTCCGTGCACAGGAAGACCTTTACAGGCTTTGGATATGGCAAAGCCTTGGCTTTACGGATTGCCATGCAGACCTGACGAAGGGCGAGCTCCGAATCGGCCCAGTACGGCGCATGCTCCATGATATCTTCGCCATTGCCGTGCCGAACATGAACGCCAATGATGCTATGGCCGCTAAAGTGTTCCTCATACAAGGCGTCGATCCGCGCTTGAATCTCAGGCCTGAGCTTGATGTTCCGAAAGATCAGTCGTTCGGCTTCCTCGCCACAACGCCACATCAGGCAAGCGTCACAGACAATGGTGTTGGCTTCGTTATCTTCTCTTGCCTGGAACAGCTCGGTCAGTTCGTCACGTTCACGGAAGATCTGCTCATCCGGACGATTGATGCAGTCGATCGATGGCCTATTCCACCACCGCGGGAAGAACGGTCCGGGAAACGAGAGCTGGTTGACTCGGTCATCGCAAATCACCGGCACTCCAGCGATGTCCTCAACCGGCTCGAAGAACACCGGAAAGGCGTTGCTGAACGGTTGGTCGATGTAGCAGGAACCGCGCCAGTCAACGACGAGCGTCCGCCCGGTCCGCTGCGCGTACGACCAAGCTGACGCCAGCGACCAGAGGCAATCACCAAAGCCGGTACGCCTCCGAGAAATAACAAAGCGTTCCTTGGTCAAGTTATCAAACCCTTCTCGTTGCGTAAGATCAGTTTTGTGTGGCGCACCTACTCATCTGCGATTCCGATCCACGCCAATGGACGGCTGGTCACCTGGACGCAAGGCGATCAACCCGCAAGCCCTCCTCCACGGCACCGCGATTGGCAGGTCATGCAAGAGGCGTCCAAAGAGCCCTCTTCCGCATTACTCACCTTTTACGATCGCGCAGTCTGTGACGGATGCAGCCGAATACGGCGCAGATCCCAGAGCCCGCGCAGTTCGTTCACGAGAGCTTCTCGCCTAGTCCTGTCAGAGGTGACCCTGGCGAGAAGATCGGCAAGAACAGCTTCCTTCTCAATTTGCATCAGCATGTCGAACAGGTCATGCGAGACGCGCACGCTGTCCTGGCTGGAGTGACCCATGCGGATCTCGCAGACTGTCTCCTGGCGTTCTCGGCCCGCATGAGCGCGAACTCGGTAAAGAGATACATGGGGCGGCAGTGATACAGCGAGTGCAGTCCAGCTTTCGAGCGTTGTTGCCCGCTTTTTGACGAGGAATGAACCGACCACAAGGCCATCCAGCTCGGTCGACAAAAACGCCGTAATCGCATCGGCAACGGAATCTACGATCGGTTCGGCATTGTTGTTGAACGATGTATTAAGCAGAATCGGGACGCCTGTCCGGCTCTTGAACGCATTGATGAGTTCCCAATAGGCGGCATTGTTCGTGCGGGAAACCGTTTGCAGCCGAGCCGTACCATCGATATGCGTGATCGCGCCCAGCAAAGCACGCTTGGATTCACGCACGCGAACGACGAAATTCATGAAGGGATATTCTGCGCGACCATCCGGCAACTCAAAGAACGCGCCCGCATCCTCCTCCAGAACCGATGGCGCAAATGGTCGATAACTCTCGCGCTTCTTGACCATCGCATTGATCCGGTCCTTGTTCGCCGCGGGCCTCGGGTCCGCAAGAATACTACGGTTGCCGAGCGCACGAGGGCCGAACTCCGATCGGCCCTGTACCCACCCGATCACGGCGCCATCAGCGATCCACTCGGCTGCTCTGGTTGCGACGTCAGCGGTCCGCTCAATCTCGAGGTGTCCGGCCCATCCCTTCAGTTCCTGTTCGATGCTGTCGTCGCTGCCGATATCTGGCCCCCAATAAACCGCCTGTAGTCGCTCGCGGGGCGCAGGCTGCCCGGCCTCGCTCGACACCATCAGTGCCGCGCCCAATGCGCATCCGGCGTCATGCGCAGCCGGCTGCACGAAGATGTCTTCGAACAGGCCTGAATACAAGAGTTTTCCGTTCAGCGTGCAGTTGTGGGCCACCCCGCCAGCCAGGCACAACCGTTTCATTCCGGTCGACTCACGGTAATGCCGCAGAATGTGAAACACGATCCGCTCCAGCGCCTCCTGCAACGATGCGCTCACATCTCGATGCTGTTGCGTGAACGGCATTCCCTTTCGCCGGACCTCGATATTGCGCAGCAATGCCGGGCCGATACGTTCGAGGTGAACGCGGTAGCCACCGTTTGCGGAGAGCTCATAGAATTGGGAAAAGAGCTCGCGATAGCGTGCGGGATCTCCGTAAGGAGCCAGTCCCATAACCTTATACTCGTCGAACAGGCCGTAGCCGAGATATCGGATCGTCTCCAGATAGAACAGTCCGAGAGAGTTATTCTCTGGAAACGTCATAAGCTCGGTCATTTCGGTGCCCGACCCGACAGCCAAGAGACCCGACAGGAAGTCGCCACAACCGTCGATCGCGAGGACCAGGCTTTCTTCAAAACCCGACATCGCCAGAGCGCTCACGGCATGGGCCTGATGGTGGCCTACGAATGACACCCGCGAAGGATCAACTTGGGTACCGAACTCCGTCGCTAGAAGGTGCCGTAACAGCAGATTCGCATCTAGCGGAATTGAGATTTCCGGTTGTGAGATGAACAACCGTTCGAGCATCGCATTGCAATAGGCTTCAGTAGCGTAGAACGCAATACGATCGACGTCGCGAAGCTCCACACCCGCGGCTGCAAGACAGTATTCAATCGCACTGCTCGGGAGCTTGTTTGAATGTTTGATCCGGTTGAGGCGCTCCTCTTCCACGGCAGCGATCACGCGCCCGTCCTTGACAAGTACCGCGGCGCCGTCGTGCAGAAACGTGTTCGGTAGTCCAAGGGGGTTTTCATAGACCCTGTCGAGGCCGCCGCTCAATCCTAGACACAGCATCTTGTTCTCCGTTAATCCTGAGAGGCCTGTTGGCCTATTTCGTATCGCTTGCTTTGGGAGTAGGCCGCACGTCGCCGCGGGGCCGATCAGGCATCGCTAGCGTGACGAGGCTCACATAAGCGTCGCACGCGATCGGAAGTTCGTTACGCCCGATATCTCATCTCGCACACGCGATGCTTCGCTTTAGGTCTTGTTCCTCTCACCGCATCAGGCGCTGCCGAAGCAACACGGCCGAGACGAGGAAGGGAAATGCTGCGTAGATGCAAAGTGCGCCCACATGCAATCCGACGCTGTCGACCGGCCGACCGAGCATTGCTGGACGAATGAGATCGACCGAATGAGTCAGCGGCAATAAGGCCGCGATGCGTTGAAATGAACCGGGCAACTGGCTCATTGGGAAGATCGTCCCGCTCAAATACATCATGGGCGTGAGAATGAGCGACTGGTAGAAGATGAAATAGTCGTGGCTCGGTGCAAGTGCTGAAACGACCATTGCGAGGCTCGCGAAAGTAACGCCAGTAAGGGCGATGGCTGGTAACGCATAGGGGATGGATGACCACTCTGCGTAACCCAGCGCGACGGCGACAATCGTGATCGCCGTCCCAGCGAGCAAGGCCTTGCTCGCTGCCCATGCCACTTCACCGAGAACAATGTCGCCGAGCGTAAGGGGCGTACAGAGCACTGCCTCCCACGTGCAATTTGTCTGCATGCGAGCGTAAGCCGCATAGATCGTTTCGAAGGTTGCGGAGACCATCGCGCTTGTGGCGACCATGCCAGCCGCCAGAAACGAGATGTATGAGGTCCCCTCAACACCACCTATGATCATTCCAAGGCCAAAACCGAGACCGAACAGAGAGCTCATCGGCTCGGCCAGATTCCCAAGAATCGATGCCAGAGCGACTTTCCGCCAGACCAGAAAATTGCGGCGCCATACCGCGATCCAGTTCCATGGATTAGCGGGGAGCGCCGGCGCAAAACGTTGCCACATCGTTCAGTCCTTCATCTCTCGCCCGGTTAGCCGCAAGAACACATCCTCCAGATTTGGAGGACGCTGCAGAAAGCGCAGATCCGTGCGGTTGGCAAGTCGGAGGCGCACCTGCTCTGGATCCGTGACATAGCAGAACAGCGTCTCCCCGCTCACCTCAGCGCGCTGCACTTGGGGTCTGACCAGCGGCAGCAGTTCATGCGGATTACCGCCGTAAATCTCGATCACTTGGCAGCCGATCTGCTGCTCGATCAGCGCGTGAGGCTGACCTTCGGCGATCTTACGGCCGTGCTCAAGCACGCACAGGCGGTCGCACAGTCGCTCCGCCTCTTCCATGAAGTGGGTGGTGAGAAGGATCGTTTTGCCGCGCGCTAATAGCGAGCGCAAGCGTTCCCAGATCAGGTGACGGCCGTGCGGATCGAGGCCGGTCGTCGGCTCATCAAGCACCAAAAGCTGCGGGTCGTTAATGAGGGCCCGTGCCAACGTCAGGCGTCGCTTCATGCCTCCGGACAGTTCGGCAACGCGGGCGTCCGCCTTGTTCTCCAGGCGCGCGAATTCGAGCAGTGACGGCGTGACCGCTTTCACCTCAGCCGCGCTCATGGCGAAGTAGCGCCCGAAAACGAGCAAGTTTTCGCGCACCGTGAGCTGAAGATCAAGGTTATCGAACTGTGGGACAACCCCGATCCCCCGCCGCGCCAAGCGCGCCCGTGCCGGCACTGACTCGCCGAGCACGCATATCTTACCTGCGTCGGGCGATGCAACACCCAGGATCAAACGCGCGAGCGTGCTTTTACCCGCGCCGTTTGGTCCCAGCAGACCGAAGCACTCTCCCGGCGAGACCGTAAACGAAAGAGCGTCCACGACGACCCTGTCGTCGTAGAACTTGCTCACCTGGAAAAGGTCGACTGCCGCGGTTGACATTTGCTTACGCCATCGCGACGGACGTTGTTCGCGCCGCTTCCTCGCTCGCGCGCTTTTTTGTCCAAAGCAGGCCGTCACACCATACGTGATCGACGCGTCCCCACTGGCACGCGGCGGCAGCATCCGGGAAAAAGCCGCGTCCATGCAGATTGGCGCTGGTATTGCAAAGCAGCGGAATGGCTGTGAGCTTCTCGTACTCGACGAGAAGCTCGGCCACTTTATGCTGAGAGGTTCTGGAAACGGTCTGTAGACGAGCAGATCCATCGAGATGCACGACGGCGGGAATTTTGTCCCGCCATTCCGGTCGCGTCTGGTGATCGAACAGCATGTACGGATCGGGTATTCCAGGGTTAAAAATCTCCGCCGCACGATCCTCCAGGCATATCGGCGCTACCGGCCTGAAATGCTCACGAAGTTTGATGTCGTTGAGATGATCTTTCATTCCTTCCCAGCTCGCAGCCGCGAGAATGCTTCTGCCACCCAAGGCTCGTGGTCCGAGCTCGGCACGCCCGGCAAGGAAGACCACGGGCTTGTCGCAAGCGAGGATTGCCGCAAGTTCGCCCATAGTGCAGGGCGCGCCCTCCCATTCGGGCGGGACTTCGCCAGGACGAACGGCCGGTCCACTGTAGACCGACCATTCCAGAGCTCTAAAGCCTTGCTGTGCCGCCAGTGCAGAGCAAGCAGCACCAATGGCTGAGCCGCTGTCGTTCGGAAAGGGCGGCACCCACACGACATCGAACAGGCCGGTCGCACGAAATGCACTATTCCACTTAATATTCAGGCCACAGCCACCGGCTATGCAGAGGTTACGCGCCCCCGCAAGATCCGAATGCCGCTCCACCACATCAGCAATGGTGCGAACCAGCAGACGGTCTAGAAAGACGTGAAATGACGCAAGGACGTCTTCGGCTTGCTTTTCCTTCAATCGCATTGCGCACGCATCGAAGAAGTCGTGCAGAGCTTCAAGTGGCGATTGTGAGCTGTTGATCTCTTCAAGCTCAGGACAAGCGCCCTCAGCATCCGTGGCAAAGTGCGCCTCATAAAGTTCATGAAACGTCTTAATACAGTCCTCGTCGGGCGATCCCAGCGCGATATAGGCCATCAGCTTGCCGGCAATACCGAGATCCCAGCTGGTCCGGTCTGCGCGCCTGTAAGGTCCAAAGTGATGTCCTGCCGTCGCATAGGCGTGACCTATCATCGGAAACAGGCACTCGATGAACCGGATGCCGTGGGGCTCGACATAGTAGAGGCGTGGAAACATGCAGCCGTCCCACACCAAGCAGAAAGCAGATTGTGCGGATTTGGCAAACGAGCTGGCGCAGTATGCGGATGCTACGTGCCCGGTGACATGGGGATAGCTTTGATAGGGATATAGCTTCCCATCAAGCATGAGGCCGATCCGATCGCGGGACGTCAGGGGGCTATCGCCTTGCCGTTCGACATACGGCGCGCCCTTGAGCTTGATGGTCGTCGTCCCACTAAGGACTTCAAACTGCGACTCGAACTCTCCATCCCAGCCATCAATGACGAACTGATCAACATCGCTCGGATCCAGCCCGTGCTCCGCCAAGGCGCTAACAACGGCATCCAGGTTGTCGATGGTTTGATAACGCGGATTGTTGTTCAGCTTCTCCTGTTCGACACAAAACACCACCCGGCCGTCCTCGATCAGAGCGACTGCCCCGTCATGCGTCAATTTGATACCGCAGATACGCATATTGGCTCCTTTCAAGCTCGGCCGTTAGGACGGATCGAAGATCGCTCCGGATTGCGAAAGCGGACCAACAAGCAGTCTTCGTCAGCCGACTGCCCCTGGCACTGCACGCGTTCGACCTCAATAAGCGCTTCAGTCAAAATCGTGATGACTGTCTCGGCGCCAGCGACATGCCCCCATCGCCTGCAGGTGGCATCACGTGCAGATCCGAAGACCAGATGCCCACGTGGAGCAAGCATCTTCACCATTTTGTCGATTGCGGTACGCATCCGTGTCATGTCTTCGAGATAGTAGAGAACTTCGGCGACCACGATCAGATCGAACAGCTCTTCGGTCGAGAACTGCAGAATATCGGTCGCCGCCCAGCTGATATGCGACCACCTCTTGGTCCGCTGGACCGCTCGACCGATCGCTCGCGGCATAACATCGATGACCGTGAGCCGTTTGCAGTGAGGAGCAAGCTTCTCTGTGAATGCACCGGCCGCGCACCCGATCTCGAGGCCGGTTGAGACGGCGCCGTTCGACAGCGATAGCCGCAGCAATTGGGTGTGACGCTCACGTTCGAACGGATTGTCGTCAAGCCGCCACGGGTCATCGTTAGTCAGCTCCCGTTGCAACGATTGATATGTCTTGTCCACGCTCACCACTAAATCCCCTACAAAGCTGTCAGTCAGTCGCGGCCGCAATGCCATCAGACGCGATCAGCTGCGAGGGAGCGCGCGAAAGACCTGCCCCGAGAATTGAGCCAGGCGTTTCCGATGCCGGGTTAAGGCTTGGTCCAGTTGTCGCGTCTTCGATCGAGGCCTTCGATTCATCGACGTCTGATGATTTCGCTACTTTGCGCGAGAGCCAGTCGCTGTTGCTCAAGGTACAGAGCGCATAGGCTTTCATCGGGAGCAGGAGGAAGATGTTGATCGGGGTGTGCAGCGAGAAGCCGATAAATCGAAGCTCGCCGGCACGAAGGGCCGCCACGCTGCATCGAATCATGGTCATCGCGACGATGGTCAGACCGGTCCACCAGGGCACGGTGCCGGTGAGCGCGAGCTGAGCGAGCGCGGCAATCGATGAGATGGCGAGCAGCAGCGGCCCGAGGTTCTGTCCGAGCACGTCGAGCGTAAGGTACCGGTCCAGGCCGGGCAACAGGTGCAAACCCAGCAGCGTGTCGCGGTAAGTGCTGCGCGCCCAGCGGAGCTGTTGCCGCAGATACGGCAAGAGCCTGTCCGGGACCACCGTGGCGGCGATGGCGTCCGGAACGTATTCGGTTCGAAACCCTGCCTTGAGCATGAGGATCGTCAGATGGCGGTCCTCACCGAAGTCGCTCGGCTTTCCCCGGAAGAACTGCGTCTCGTACTGGTCCAGCAGCAACAGCAGCGCGGAGCGGCGGTACATGGCACACGGCCCGCAGCAGCACATGACGGCGCCAAAGCGCGTCTGCGCCGCGCGCTCCTCGTTGCAAGCCAACCAGTACTCCATGTCGATCAATCGGGTCAGCCAGCTGTCGTTCCGGTTGCTGGCCGTCAATTGCCCCATGGCCGCGCCGACGGCTGGATCCTGCATCTTGCGTACGAGCTTGCTGACCACGTCGCTGGCGATTTCCGTGTCGGAATCGACGTTGAGCACGAGATCGCCGAACGACCGGCGTATCGCTGTGATCTGCGCCTTACGCTTTCCAACGTTGCTTGGCAGCAGAATGACGTTGAACCTCGGGTCATGTGCGTAGCTCCCATGGACCGGGGCCACTGCACCGACATTTGCAGAGCCGTCATCGACCACATAGACCTGCAATCGCCCTGGGTAGTCCTGGCTTGCGAGAGACTTCAGGCAGGCCGCCAGCGTGCGCGGGTCCTCGTTGAAGCAGGGCACGATGACATCCACGCTGGGCAGAGCACCGGTGTCGACCGGGTCGTACGGCGGCAGTGAGGCGTCGGTTCGCCGCGCATAAAGCGCCTGCGCGCTCTTATGGACGCTGGAGAGCAACGCGTAGGAGGCAACAGCAACGGTGCTGACGGTGGCAAGCAGGCTCATGGGATTGATCTATTCAGTGAGTTTGAGGAAGCGACCGGATTGCAAATCCACGGTCATGCAGTGCTGGAATGAGCTGGGTGAGCGCCGTCACAGTCTGGTCGCGCCGACCAGAGTGAGGGCAGCGTTCCAACTCGTCGGGAGGGCACCCGTCGTGCAGGAGCACGATTGCCCCCGGCCGGACCGAGGCCAGCACCGCGGCAACAATCGCCTCGCCGCCAGGACGAGACCAGTCTTGCGGGTCGACTGACCAGTGCAGGGCTGCCAGTTCGGCCTTCGCCGACGCGGCGAGGGCCTCCTTGGTCCATATCCCATACGGCGCACGCATGTGCCGCACAGAGGCTCGCGGGCAGGCCATTCCGATGACCTTGTTCGTTGTGAGGATCTCGTATTCCACCTCATCCGGCATGCATTTGGATAAATCCGGGTGCGTCATTGTGTGGTTTGCGATTTCGTGCCCTTCTGCAATGATGCGCTGGATCAGCTCCGGCTGACCCGCTGCATATGCACCGATCACGCAGAAGGTGGCGGGGGCCCGATGCTGCGCCAGCACATCCAGGATAGCCGGCGTGCAATGCGGATTGGGACCATCATCAAATGTCAGATAGACGGAGTGCTCTCCGCCGGCGTCGGCGTAGTCGCTCCGCGCTTCAGTCTCGTCGTCTGCGGACGTCACAGTTCTGGCCCGTTCCGTTCAATCATCTCACCGTCCGGCCATTCGCTCATTGGTCTCGCAATCGGCAGAACGAGGACGACCACGTCCTCCACGCGCGTCGGAGGCACAGTGAGATAGATATCCGGGCGAGCGGACCGGACACGGAGCCCTGGCAGAACAGTCGCCAATCCCTGTCGCCCGAGCAGCCTGGTAATATGTTTCTGCAGGGCGGATCGGACCGTGCCAAAGCCGAACGGCACCCCAAGATCTCGCAACACGGGATACATCACGCGGATGGAGTGGCTGATGCCGAGCCCCTCGAGATCCGGGCGTACCCCGTACAATCCGAGTTCAGCCACAAGCAGATCGACCTCACCCACTTTTATGAAGCGGCGCAGTGCGCCGATGTGAATCGCGACGCCACGATCATCGTAGCCGATTGCCCGAATCTCAGGCCTTGCGCCGGCCCAGCTTCGATGACCTTCAAAGGGCTTTGCATTGAATGCCCCGGTCGGACCATAGGTCTTCCGGAAGAAGTCGGACAATTCAATATGGTCAGCAAGTTGAAGCTCATTCTCCCAGCACAGCCTCCAACGAACTGGAGGGCGCGCCGAAACACCTCGTGTGGATCCGGGCGCGATCATTTTCATAGAGAGTAATTCCTATTCATTATCTGGCTCCTGACGCAGGCCAGCAGTTCGCTACGCTCGAAAGGCTTGCTCAAGAACTGGAGTCCAGCTTGCAGGACTCGACTCATATCGTCTTCGGAGTTGTCTGTGAGCAGAACGGTGGGAATCGCGCCTCCGGATGCAGCCAGATGATGGAAAAGCTCAAAGCCACTCATCACGCTCGATTGCATGTCCGCGATCAAGCACGACGTGATCAAACGGCGGCCCGATTTCAAGAACTCGTCTGCGCTCTCGAAGGGTTCGGGTACGTAACCCGCGGAAAACACCATATCTGTCAGAGCTTCACGCACTGACCGATGTGCATTCACAATGGATACGACGTCGAGCGTGTGCGCAACTCGCATCAGATTCGCCAAGGACGCCTTCGCTTGCATGTTCCGCACGATTTCTCCGCAGCAAGGACGCAATCGGATGCGACCAAAACACATTTGGTACCCGCAACCGAAGGGGTCCAACTGGAGGGAAATCTACGGCCAGGTTGAGCGTTCGCTCAATTCTACGGCGGTACACGGCCGGTATAGAATGGGTTGGCGAAGCCATACGATGGTTTGCTCGTCCTATACGCCCACGCACATTTGCGGATCCCCGCCGTGCTAGCTCGCCGAGATATGACTTGCGCAACACGCGCGAAACTGCGACCGCACGGTCCAGATGTCTTGATCGATCCTTGGCGCTGGGCTGAGACGCGCTACGATTTGTAACCATTCTGATAGATCTGACATCTCGCTAAACTATCCTTTGCTATCCTCATTCGGTACAAATGGTAAAATCGATTGTATCGATAGAACACATTCATACCGTGGATCACTCAAGATTATGCGTTTCAAGGGCCTCGATCTGAATCTCCTCGTCGCGTTCGACGCCCTGGTGACGCAAGGCAATCTCACTGCGGCGGCAAGAAGCATCAACCTCAGTCAACCTGCCATGAGTGCTGCCGTCGCGCGGCTTCGCACTTACTTTCGCGATGAGCTATTCACGATGAGGGGCCGGAAGCTTGTCCCAACGCCGCGGGCTCAAGCGCTCGCAGTCCCGATTCGCGAGGCTCTCGCTCACATTCAGCTTTCCATCATTTCTCCGGACGGCTTCACTCCGTCTCAATCGAATCGGCGATTCAGGATCATCCTGTCCGACTTCATGACTGTCGTGTTTCTTCGACGAATCGTGGACCGCGTCGCGCGGGAAGCTCCGACAATCAATTTCGAGTTGTTGCCGCCCGTAGAGGAACCCGATGAACTTCTCCGGCGCGGTGAAGTCGATTTTCTCATGTATCCGGAGATGTTCATGTCGAGTGCGCATCCCAAGGCGGCGCTGTTCGAGGACACTTTCGTTTGCGTGGGCTGCCCCATGAACAAGCAGCTGGCGCCGCGACTTACGTTCGAGATGTACACGTCGATCGGGCACGTGGAAGCCCAGTTCGGGCGCTCCCTGAGGCCCTCCTTCCACGAATGGCTCTTGCTCGAGCATGGTTTCAAGATACGCACCGAGGTCGCTGTGCAGGGTTTTGGTATGATTCCGCCTATGTTATTGGGCACCAACCGTATAGCGAGCATGCCCTCAAGACTGGTCAGCCATTTCGCAAACACGACGCCCCTGCGGGTCATCGAACCTCCGCTGCGACTTCTCACATTCACCGAGGCCGTCCAATGGCCGGCCATTCATAATACTGATCCTGCAAGCATTTGGATGCGCAACATGTTCTTGCAACAGGCATCCATGATGGTCTCTCCGTCCGATACCAACCAATGTCACGGCCCGTTCTAGGATTGTTCGGCCGTTTGCGACCTACTCTTCGTTGACCAGATCTACGCCAGGCTCGAAGCTCCGGTCCTCGCTGGTGTTCGGCCTGTCGACATTGGCGCGCTTGAGCGTAGTTTGATCGCGTCGGCGGCGCTATTGATCTCGCGCTGGCGTGACGATCTTGCGCGTCATACAGCTCGTTCGGCGGCGCTCCGCAATGACTTTCCGCTGATCCGACGGGCTGCATCGCACTGTTCTACATGAGCTGAGCTCAGAGCACGCGAAATGATCCGGCCAGTCAGGTGAACGATATCCGGCCTCGGCACTAAAATCCCTTGAATCGTACACCGCGTCAGGTTGTAGACCAAGACCTGCGATCGAGGCTGCAAACGTGGACACTGGTAGCGCACCCGCACCGCTCTTCGCCTGCCGGTGGGCATTCTCCTTGCCGTCTACTGTCCCGGCGATTGCAGTAATGCCGAAGCCAGTAGCTAGACGTCTCTTGGCGGGCCGACCCACAGGTCGATGCCGGCTCGTTCGCGTCGAACCAACTTGTTCTGCCGAACGCCAACGCTGTCCACGTCGCGCCCGGAAAGCGCAACGCGAGCTGACGTAACTCGGGAGAGCGGAACCTGCAAGTGAAAGGTCTGCGCAAGGCTGGCATGGAGGTTGGGACACGTCATCTCAACGGCGCTTGTCTTACTCTTATTGTACTCGATCCCGCATGACGGAGCGCAACCGCAAACTCGCTGACCGCAGGATCAACCTGGATCCACCCGCCATGAGCTTGCGGCATTGTCCCGCTGCGCGCGCGCTTAGGTGATGAGTGTTTATGATGAGAGGACGGCAACTGTGCCAATGTCCGGCGCACGGAAGGGCTCGCCGCTCCCATTCGCCAAGCCCTGCTCCACCTCCAGCTTTTGATCATTTCGGGCGACATGGTCAATCCAGCCACATCGGATCGTGGGACATCCTTTCGGATCTCGCGACAGTCGTGTTATTTTCAAAAGTGTCGTGGCGGGGGCGCACGGGATGCCGCCGTCGTCAGTCCCGAGTTACGACCCCTTACCGCTGACCCCGAAGAGCTACTTCGGTGCGGTAACATGATTTGCCTATCTTACCCAAAGCATCTATGTCCAGCGCTCGCACACCAAAGCGACACTGTTCGAGGATGAAAGTGAGTGAGCTTCTGGACGAGCAAGCCATTACCCGCGACAGCTGGACTGCGCTGCGCAACACTGATCCGGCTCACGTCTGGATATGCGAGTTATTGCTGGGAGCTATGGCACGTCGTTGTTTTCCCGGGCGTGGCCGCGCGGCGCCGGGGGCCCGTTGACCCGTTTTGAGCGCCTCCACGTCCAACGGATACTGGAGCGATCCTTCGAGGCTCGGTCCTCAATCGCGAGTAACGTTTCGCCAGCCGCGCGAGGTGCGCTTGCGTTGAGATACATGCCGGGAATGGTTTTGCGGCCCGCCTTCTCTCATTCTACCGACGCTTTGCGTCGCAGACTTGCGCCGTTGAAGAGCAGCCATCATCTTGTGGCATTCCAAAACCCGATGTTGCCATGCGCGAACAACGCCTTCGCGCCCACAAAGCCATCTCAACAGGACTAGCAGCGTGTCGAAAACGCTGTTAGGCGCCGAGCGGGCGGCCACGCCACGATGTGGTGGTAGGACTAATCTGCGATGATTGACCAATCAACGCCCGGCTCGACGATAGACATCACAGCAAGGATTGCGACCGAAAGAGGCTCATCTGATCAGATCAGTACTGTGTCTGGGCCGCCGTTCGTGAAGCTGTGTCTCAAGATCAAGCGGGGCTGCATGTACCTGCTTTCGCTTCGCGTGGCGATCAGACAGCAGATGGCCACTGCGGCGGCAGCATCCAGCAGAAATTGCACAGTTTCGGTTAGGGCAGTGTTGGACAAAAGGGGAAGCAAACGCCGTGTTGCACAACGGCACCACACGAACGCACCTGTCACATTCTTTCGCGCACGTCGCCGCTCCGTCTCCTTTTTGCCCCACCACAGCCAAACGGCTTCGTCACGTGCGGCGCGGGTGCGACAATCAAAGGAGCTTACTCTTGGAGAAGCCGAGCGGAGTCTACGATCCGGAGGATCTCGCGAGCTTGGGAAACCTTTTTGATCGAGCAATCGCGTCTTTACCGACATGCATGCGAACCAACGAGAATCGCGTGGCGATCGCCAGACTTGTGATGCAACGCGCAGCGAGGGACGAATTGGCGTCGCTGGCGAACTTGATGCTTGCACTTGTCTCGGCCGCTTGATCAACAGCAGGCGCTCAGTCCTCCTGGGGGTTCGCAGCAAGAGACCATCATCTAGATCATTGAAATAACTTGATTCTCACGTGACGTCAGGTTGTAGGCTTGCAAATTGAGGACCATGACAAACGCCACACCACGACGGCGCCGATGGCGCATTGGAGAACTTGCAGAGGCGACCGGCGTAACGGTACGCACTCTGCATCACTACGAACATACCGGGTTGTTGACGGTCGCGGAACGTACCGATGGCGGTCACCGCATGTACGATCGTGAAAGCCTACAACGCGTCTCTCAGATTCGGGCGCTACGTGAGCTCGGCTTCTCGCTTCCTGAGATCCGCAAAGCCATCGAGGGACGGACGTCTCTCACGGACCTATTGCGCAACCATCTGGAGCGAATTGAAGTTCAAGTCGCGCGGGCGACATTATTACGGGATCGATTGCGCAATATGACGACGCAAGGTGAGACAGAAGTTAGTGTCGACGAGCTGCCGGCCACGTTAGATGCAATGTCGCGGATTGAGGAGCGTACCCCCTCGGCCATCTGCACGTGCGCCTCTAACGCTAGCCGCGAAGATCGGTGGCGGAAGATTCGAGACGAGCTACGAAGCTGCATGGATCGGGGCGAGCCTCCAAGCAGTGAGCGGGCAAATGCGGTCGCGCGTCAGGCCCGTTCGCTGCTGACTGAGATCGCAGGAGTTGACTCGACTGTCTCGATGATACTTAAGGTGCTGACGCGATTGACCGAACCACACAATCTCGCCGGCTGGGATGCGAGCCTCATGCGATACCTGGATCTCGCCCTCGCCGCGCTGGAGGACCAGCTGGGAAAGAGTTGACGCACCCGGTTGCCCGCGACTCGGTTACTGGAATGTCTCTAAACCCAATGAGCTGATGCTGATCCTTGTCTGACTGAGGATCGTTGGCCCGTAGCAATTCGCCTCCGAATCTGCGTTGTCGGCACTCTTTGGGGTCCTTCGCTCTGTGGATCTTGGCAATCAACCTCGACGAGCACGCTTCGAAGTACTTGATTCGTACGTAGCGTCAAATTGTACCTTCTAAAAGCATCGACGCAGCGGCGGGGCGACGGACAGAGCGCCGGCTAGGCCGACGGAGACTCCAATGATCGGCATCACTTTCGGAAATTCCCGGTGAGAGCGCTGGGCGAGAACAAGTCGGTGGATGATCGTCTTTGGCCATTGCCGGCGACTCCGCAAACGGCACGCTCTTTACCTTTATGCCGGACTCGACGACGAATGCTGCAGGGGCAGCCGCTGTCGCCAAGCTCAAGGGTTCGAGCCTATCTGCCGCAGGTTGTACGCTCTACGCTTATGCCGCAGTTCAAGCATGGGCAGGCTTGGTCAAACGGGCGGGCACCTTCCATGCCACGCGGGTCGCTGTGGCCCTACCTCGGGCTCAATCGAAACGGCCATTGCCACGGTTCGATTCGACTCCAAGGGAGACAATGCCGCTCCTGGGTTCATCGTTTACCGCTGGCGCGACAATACCGTCGAAGCGGTCGCGCAGACCTGACCGCCCGCACCAACACCGCACGGAGCGTTCGAATGATGAACCATCCTCGACCTAGCGATTACGCGCTGCTCACGTGCGTCGCAGTCGCCGCAGTCGCAGCATTTCTCGCGCTCGCGGCAATACTATCACAGCTGTCGTGCACGCCCGAACGGCCGCCCGAAGAGTACGTTCCCATTCGCCTGGTGCCACTCGAGTGAGCATCACTTCCACATTCGTAAGGCCGACGAACATCGGTGGCTTCTTCCAGCTAGTGAAACTGATGCGCACCTCGCTCTCGGGAGTGAGCTGCCAGGACCTCTTTAGAAGGAACGTAGCTTGTGGCAAGATGTCAGTCGTGCGCCGTCTGTCTGCGGATTACGCGAGTTCAAGCCAAGCGTTAGCAGCGCTGTTCGGCCGAGTGGACGTGGCGTTCCCTCCCCTCGTGAAACAGGTATTCGCTGGGATAACGCCGTGCGCCGCCTGATCCGTGCTGATCGCTGCCGGACTTTGAGACGGGCTCTGATCCGGTGCGGCGCTTAGATCTGAGCCCGCCTATGGCACCCCACCCCTCACATTCATGCACGCCTTGCGCTTCCCGGCTCCGAACACAGCGCGCGCATCACGTAGGCTCGATGAAGGCCGTCAACTGCTCTCGTCGACAAAAGGGAGAACACCAATTGGATGCAAAACTGCAAACTATGCTTTCCTCGCTCTCGCCGGTGGCTCGCGAATTGGATGCTCTGCCGTCCGGGCGGCCCACCCCGGACAATACTTGCGTGAAACTGAACACGAATGAGAACCCATTTCCTTTGCCAGCCATCGTGATGCGAAGCGCAATTGCAGCTCTTGAGGTGCAATACCGCTATCCAGAAGACGACAATGTCAGCTTGAGACAAGCGGCCGCAGCGGCCTATGGGATTGCCACTGATCGCGTGATGGCTGGCAATGGATCGTCTGAACTCCTCAGTCTCATTTACAGAGCCTTTCTTGCCCCGGGCGACGGCATCGCAATGATGTCGCCCGGCTTCTCATTCAATCGCAAGCTTGCCATGTTGCAAGGGGCCCGGTTCATTGAAATTCCCTGGTCTGAACCCGACTGCTTGCCGATGGACGAGCTGCTTTTCGGTCCGGCTAAACATGCCAAGTTCATTCTGCTGGCCAATCCGAACAATCCGACCGGAACCTTTGTTCCGCTCGCTGAGATCGAGCGCCTCGTTATACGATCTGACCGATTGATCGTATTGGACGAAGCTTATGTCGATTTCGCACCTGAGGACGGCCTACGCCTCGTTGAGCGCCATTCGAATCTTCTGGTCCTGCGCACGTTTTCCAAGAGTTATGCCGCCGCTGGCATTCGCGTCGGCTTCGGTTTCGGCCATCCCGAGCTGATTGGGCGGCTTCGCAACATCCAGAATGTTTTCAACATGAATGTGGTCGCTCATGCCGTGGGCATGAGCGTCCTTGCGCATCGCGACGCCTACGAGGAGAACCATCGCCACGTCAGGCTTGAGCGTCAGCGCGTAGCGGCCGCCCTCTCGGAATTTGGGTTCTCCGTAACGCCTTCCCACGCGAACTTCCTCCTCGCCCGTGTGCCGGTAGGCCAGGGTGGCAGATGGTGGCAGGCGGCGTTGCAAGACCAGAGCGTCCTTGTTGCCTTCTTTCCGGATGCCGGCCTGCAAGAGTGCATTCGGGTTAGCATCGGTACAAAGCGCCAGATGGATGCGTTTCTTGCGGCTGTCGGCAGCATTCTCAAAAAAGTGGGATGCCGTGGCTAGTGACCCCTTCCACTCAGGTCACAGATCCCCGTTCGCAATCGATCCGGACCCACACATGATGCAGCTTCGCGACGCAGCCGGAGTCAGTTTTTGTCCGGTCGGCGCATTACGAGCTGTTAAGAACGGCTTCGCAGCATATGCACCGCAGTGCCAGCGAGAGCCTCTTGCCCCCCAAAACCCGGCGGACTCCGGTCCTCTCTATAGGAGATAACTGAGTGAGAAACGTTCTTCCCTCAAACCTCACCTGCGGCATCTTTGATCATCTTGACGAGGACGGCCCCGATATCGCCCGGCAATACGCGGACCGCCTCGCGCTGGCGGAGGCCTACGACCGGCTCGGTTTCTATGCCTATCATCTGGCGGAGCATCATTGCACCCCGCATGGACGCGGTCCATCGCCGAACTTGTTTCTGTCAAGCGTCATACAACGCACACGGCGACTTCGCGTTGGTCCATTGGTCATGCTGCTCAACCTCTACCACCCGTTGCGGGCATTCGAGGAGATCTGCATGTTGGATCACCTGAGCAGCGGCAGGGTCGAGGTCGGTCTTGGTCGCGGCTCCCTACCGATCGAACTGAGTTATTTTGGGGTTGGAGCCGATGTTGCCTCAAGCCGTTACGAGGAAGCTTCCCAAATCTTCGTTAACGCGATGAATGGCGGCCCCCTCTCGTACCAAGGGAAACATTTTGCGCTGAGCGACGTTCCTTTGACGCTTTCACCTCACCAGCGTCCTTGTCCCCCGACATGGATTGCTACAAATCGGCCAGAGTCCGCGCATTGGGCGGCGGCGAATGGCGCTAATCTGGCGTGCATGGGGCCCTCTCCTGCCGTTCGCAAGGTAACAGATCGCTATCGCGCTCATCGAAACGCCAAGCATGACGCCAACGGTTCAGCACCATTTCTCGCATTACTCCGCATGGTCGTAATTGCCAGCTCTGAAGCAGCCGCGCGCTCCCTCGCCGCGCCAGCCTACGAAACATGGCTCAAGAGCTTTAAGTTCCTGTACGAGCTCAATGACATCCCGCCTCCATCCAACTTGCCCCTAACCTTGGATGCCGCAATTGAGAGTGAACTGTGCGTTGTCGGAACGCGCGCTTCGGTGCGCCAAACTCTTCTCGATCACGTGGAAGAGGCAGGCGCCAACTATCTCCTTTGTCAGCTCGCCTTTGGATCTCTGTCACTGGATGCCTGCCTCAACACAGCAACTGCGATTCACTCCGAGCTCATAGCGGCAGAGCACTGACGGTGAGCCAACAGCGATTCCAATAAGTTCACCCTTGACCAGGCAATAAATGGCAACACCGAGGCCCATGAGCACCGCAGCCGGATGCATTTGTCAGGCCGCTCTTATGGTTCAAATGGCTCTTACGCGCATGAGACCCTTTCGACTACATCACCAAACAGTAGTCTCAACGGCAATAAATGCCCTGTCTCCCATTTTGCGTGCGTTGACATTGCCCGAGCAGTGGTTTGCTTGGACAGGTGAGTTGGCTCACGCTCATCCCGCTTTGGCGCGCCAGTTCGTCGATCGCATTCCACACGAATCCAAGATGTGGTTTATCGCACGGGCGGGCCTGTCGTGACGCGGTCCCGGCAGCGCTCCGACCAGACGGAGGAGATCGCGCGTAAGCTCGAGATCGTGCTGGCGGAGTTGGCTTCGCTGCGCATTCTGCTGGCTGCGCACGGAATTAGCACCCCTCCACCTCTGCATGAGGACTACCTCACTGTTCAGCGATTCGCAGCGATGAACCACATAAGCCCCGAAGGCGTGCTCTCTCGGATCCGCCGCGGCAAGTTGCGCGCGGAGAAGCGCGGTGGCCGCTGGTGGGTGAAATGCACGGTTTGCACAGCATAGCCGTGCAGTGGCGAGGACAGTAAGACAGACGAAATGAACCAATCCGAGATACGAAATCCAGCACATGGAAATGATCTGCGCGTTTAAGTTGCTAGCTTTTCTGAGCTCGACCGGACGGCCAATGGAGAATCAAGAGATCGATCGAGGTCGACGTGGCGCACGACCAACACACCATCGCCAGATCGGGAGACTCGATGTCGATCCACCCACGCAATCACAAAACGGTTGGCGCCCGGAGCACCGGGATATCGGATGGACCACCTTTGCGTGACCGGGATCACTCAGTCGATTCGGCCTCGTCAACAGAGCGATCCGAGCGAGAAAGCGGAAGAGCACGGACGCGTGGCAGAAGTCCAATTCCTATGCCGCTGCATGTATTGTGGCAAATGGAAAGCGGCGCACACCCTCCATGTCAGTTTTGCACGTGAGCCACCGCACGCTACCGGGTTACGGCCTGGAGCACAGGAAAGATAAATGCCTTGCTCGCAAATCGCACACTTTGCGAGTTCCCCTGAGCATATCTTGAACGTCCGTCTCAAACGCCCGATGAGGCGTAGCAGCGGACATGTATCCCAGTCATTCGCCTGTTCAGGGCCGCCTCGCGCGCCGGTGTCAAACGGGGACAGGTCTGATTTTGCTGGGATGGTCGCCAGATTCTGGCTGGAGAAGGAGGTGGCCAATGATGTCACCAAGACTGATGTCAGTCCTCGGGTCGATGGTAGCAGTCGAGCGTATGTTTTGGAAACTTCGAGAATTGATCGATGGCGATAGCGCGATCTCACCTGAAGTTCGAGAGACGCTTCATGTAATGTTAGATGCAAAGCTTCTTTCCGCAAAAGATAAGATTATGAGCGACGCGCGCGCTGCGATTGACGCAACTCCTGATTTGCCGCAGGCGGTCCGCGATCGAGCATACAGGTCGCTCGACTTTGCAATGAAAATGTTCATGACCAGCGAACCGCGCCGCCCTCAGGATCCTTTTTAACGAAGTCGGTACCTGCAGCGCTCATCCCAAGATGCATTGATCCATGCCCCGCTCCAGCGATTGATCGCTTGCCCGGACACTTGGCTGTGCAGGGTTGATGTTAGCCGAGGGGCTTCGATTGAGCTCCTGAGCAACTATGAAGCTGATGGGAATGGAGCGACAGCACCTCGCTAGTTGATCAATCTAATCTGTCCTGGCGGCCCGCAGGCTTGGGTGGGCACCTGCCGAAATGCTGCAGGCTCTGTTTTTCTCGAGCATCCCGAACCAGGCTTCTCTGGCCGTCTTTAGCGGTCCGCTGCGTCGAGCCAATGTGCGAGTCCCCCTCAGCTCTGTAACTTGATCATCGAAAGGACCGGCCAGGTGTCGTCATTAGGCAGCGGCGTAGGCTCGACTCTGCTCGGGGGAAGCAGCGCTTGAGTTGATCCAGCTCAAGCGTCGTGATTCGCGTTCCCGAGATGGCTTCGATGCCTGACTAGGACCTTCACCGAATGGACGGTCGCATGCTGAGCCATTCTTCGGCATGCGCCTGATCAATTGAATCAAGAGGATCGGCTCACGCACTCAATGTTGATGGATCCCTCTTGGCCCATCCGCAGCATGGATACCTCCCATCAAAACAATAGATTTTACCAATATTCTCCAAATCCACATAGCTAACCGCCGGCTATCAAGGATGATTGAGGAAAAGGCGCGTCATGACGTATTCGCTATTTTCAATGCAATTGGCGGATGACGTGCAAGCGCCAGCACGTGATCACCTCTTGCGCCCAGATCGAGGCCCGTCTTGGTCGCGCTATCGGACTAGGGCGCAGTGCAACGTGTTCTATTGCATCAGCGAGCCACTGGCGCGCGGGAGCTGCTTGGATGCATCGATCTGGCCCGAACATCAGCCATGAGGCAGCATGGGCAGCTCGCCCTCAGATCTCTGGCCAGCCTTAGCGAGAACGGCGCAGCCCAAGCCAATAGCGACAAGGGCGATCTAGCGTCGCTGGGTGCAGCGCTCTGGCAGGCTGATCCCGGATGGCCGCGCTTGACGCGCATCTGTCCGGTGGTGCGCGGTGAGCCCTTTGCGAGTCAACAAGGATCTGGAGTGTTTTCGATGCGGCTCGTGGCCGCGGCACATGCGTGCGCCGTATGGGATATGGACCAAGGAGGCCCTCGCCGCGTCGGCGAAGGCCGAACTGGCAGCCCTGCACTGGTCAGTCGACCCGCAAGACTGGTCTCGTCCTGGCGGCGAGGCGATTGTTGCCGCGGTGCTGGCCTCGGTCCGGCCGGGGGCAATCGTGCTCCTGCACGACGGGTGCCCTCCCGACGAGTTGGAACGCTGCCCTCACTCTGGTCGACGCGACCAGACTGTGACGGCGCTCACCCAGCTCATTTCAGCACTGCATGACCGTGGATTTGCAATCCGGTCGCTTCCTCAAACTCACTGAATAGATCAATTCCCATGAGCCTGCTTGCCACCGTCAGCACCGTTGCTGTTGCCTCCTACGCGTTGCTCTCCAGCGTCCATAAGAGCGCGCAGGCGCTTTATGCGCGGCGAACCGACGCCTCACTGCCGCCGTACGACCCGGTCGACACCGGTGCTCTGCCCAGCGTGGATGTCATCGTGCCCTGCTTCAACGAGGACCCGCGCACGCTGGCGGCCTGCCTGAAGTCTCTCGCAAGCCAGGACTACCCAGGGCGATTGCAGGTCTATGTGGTCGATGACGGCTCTGCAAATGTCGGTGCAGTGGCCCCGGTCCATGGGAGCTACGCACATGACCCGAGGTTCAACGTCATTCTGCTGCCAAGCAACGTTGGAAAGCGTAAGGCGCAGATCACAGCGATACGCCGGTCGTTCGGCGATCTCGTGCTCAACGTCGATTCCGACACGGAAATCGCCAGCGACGTGGTCAGCAAGCTCGTACGCAAGATGCAGGATCCAGCCGTCGGCGCGGCCATGGGGCAATTGACGGCCAGCAACCGGAACGACAGCTGGCTGACCCGATTGATCGACATGGAGTACTGGTTGGCTTGCAACGAGGAGCGCGCGGCGCAGACGCGCTTTGGCGCCGTCATGTGCTGCTGCGGGCCGTGTGCCATGTACCGCCGCTCCGCGCTGCTGTTGCTGCTGGACCAGTACGAGACGCAGTTCTTCCGGGGAAAGCCGAGCGACTTCGGTGAGGACCGCCATCTGACGATCCTCATGCTCAAGGCAGGGTTTCGAACCGAATACGTTCCGGACGCCATCGCCGCCACGGTGGTCCCGGACAGGCTCTTGCCGTATCTGCGGCAACAGCTCCGCTGGGCGCGCAGCACTTACCGCGACACGCTGCTGGGTTTGCACCTGTTGCCCGGCCTGGACCGGTACCTTACGCTCGACGTGCTCGGACAGAACCTCGGGCCGCTGCTGCTCGCCATCTCATCGATTGCCGCGCTCGCTCAGCTCGCGCTCACCGGCACCGTGCCCTGGTGGACCGGTCTGACCATCGTCGCGATGACCATGATTCGATGCAGCGTGGCGGCCCTTCGTGCCGGCGAGCTTCGATTTATCGGCTTCTCGCTGCACACCCCGATCAACATCTTCCTCCTGCTCCCGATGAAAGCCTATGCGCTCTGTACCTTGAGCAACAGCGACTGGCTCTCGCGCAGACCAGCCGATTTGCCCGACGGAAATGGAACGCATGGCAAGTTTTTGTGCCCGGGCCCGACAACCGACAAGCCGAAGGAGATTGTTTGCACGTCGCGCATTCAGCACCTTGAGCACCGCATTGCTCTACAATTGGAGGTCGTTGCTCAACTGATCTGCCAGGACAAATTCGCGCTCCGAGCGGTCAAGCTGCTCGACGAACTCACAAGCGAACTGGTCGCGGCGAAGCTGGAACTCGGCGCAATAGGCGAGGCGAGCGCCAGCAGACCCAGCAGGCGAACAGTCCCGGCGAAACAATACGGTGACCTCTTCTATCCAGAAGACCTCCGCATCCTAGCTAACATTTTCGACCAGGCAGTCGCAGCTTTACCGCCAGATCGCCGTACTATCGCCAATCGTACGCAAATCGCCAAACTTGTTCTAGCTCGGGGAACGACACGTGAAGCCAAGTCCGACCCGACTCATGGCGCCTGCGTTCTTGGCGATTTGCTCGATCGGACGTTCAACTCTTACTCGTCTAATCAAATCGAGGTTGCGCCTAGCACCTGGCGGAATTCTGCATAAGGCGTAGGTTAGATCACTCGATCGGGTAATAAGACATCGTCCTGGTTTTGAGAGCCGGCGGTCCTTTCGAGATCGCCCAGCGATGGGTATACAGGCAGCCTGCTTTTCCCTAACAGTTTCGTCTCGTCAGCAGGCATGCCGCGGGACAGGTGGCAGGACCACTTCTCCGGCATCGTCAAGGCAAGAACCGTGTATTCAAGCCCTCGGTCTCAGAGGATGAGTACGGTACCCCTTGCACTGCAATGCGACCGCCTGCCGGCCGCCGCGGCGCGCAAATAGTCCAGGTCCTAACGGCACTCCGAGTGCGCCGCGAGACGGCTAGTCTCGTCCACGTTTCAGCTGCGACCGAAAGTCTTCTCCGTTGCCCCCGGCGCGTGGGGCAATGCCGCCCAGAGAAGCGCAGCACTCTGACCAAACCACAGGTATCAACCATCACGAATGTCGTTTTCCTGCAACGATCACGGCGTGGGCCACTCCGCGGATCTGCATACTATGCCTGGCTCCACGCACTGCTGCTGCAGGCCACCTCAAGTTAGAATACATTTTGGCTGGGAGTAGCTTGCGGCGCGGCAATCAGGATAGAAGTGCGTCCCATCCAGATTGTCGCGCTATAGTAGCCGAAGGGACTTGAATCGTACGTAGCGTCACGTTGTAGGAACCAGGCATCCGCCGCCTCGCGCCGACCAACTAGTCAACGACCGATGGCGGGAGTGTGACGTAACACATCAAAGCAATTCTCCGGTTTAGACATCCAGATGACGACACCGCTGCTTTTTCTCACTATGATCTTCTTCGGCGGCTTTGGATTAGGATACGCTATGCGCAGCTGGCGTTCCCGCAAGCGACGTGAGCACGCCCGGCTCTATGGCGCTTACTTTCATTCCGGCACTTCTGCTCCGCCGCCGCTCCGAGTTCCCGCACGCCGTGGTTCCTAACGTTGCATTCGGCCTTGCTCAAGCAAGGAAATTGCCGATCGTGCCACACGAGGGCGAACGCCGACCGCCGTCAGCTCGTCGAGCACAGAATCGCAAGGCGGCGTGGAGGGCACGCGCGTGCTCGCGTGGAGTCAGTCCCAACAGCGCGGTGTAACGTGTGACTGATGGCCGATTTGACCCGAGACACTGACGGTGAAGACTGCGAGTCGGCCGTTCACGGATGATCGGGTCGGCGGCGGTGTATTCGCAACCGGCCCTGGACCTTGCAACGTACATTTGTGACCTTAGCATGCGCGGAAGCCATTGCCGGACCGAATTCCAATCAGCGCTGGTGCACACCGCGGAGAAGATATGTCTGGCACGCGAGCTAGCGCTTGAACGAATGCGACGGCGAGCACGATTGCGACAGCATCGACAAAGGAGCACCTTTCACTCTCCTGCGGCATCTACACCGCTTCTATGCCCGTGGCGATCTGCACTGGGCGAGAAGAGAGATCCAGAGCCATCGCACGACTTCGAATTTCATCTCGCGCAGGATCAGCGCCGCATTGACCGTGACCAATGCTTCCTGGCCGAGTTCGATTCGCTGAACTCGCCTACCTAAACTGAGAGGTTTCGAAGGTGAGGCTTCCCTCCTAGAACTCGATCCGCGATAGTCAGTACAGCGGATGCATCATGAAACCTGACGAGCGCCTCGCCGAGGTCCTTGAGAATAGCGCGTGTTTTGATGATGAGGCATGGGAGGTGTGGGCACAGTGCCTCTCACCCACTGAGCGACTGGCGTATATTCGCAAGCATCGCTCTCACTTCCGGTTCGCAGATTACGATGAAGTGATAGCTGTTGTACGGGGTCGGCGCTTCACCGGTTGCTCATCGCAGCTCCTTCGATGGCGTCACAGGATAAGAGCAAGGACGTTGCAAAGCGCTTTGCTCTTTTCGGTTGCGGTGTGGCTGGGCATCATGTGGCTTGCGGTGCGCTTCATCCGCTGAGATCAGCAGCCCGCTTTTCGCCCACGCCTACGCAATCTACGTTCGCACGCGAAGGAGCATTGCGAGGCAGTTGAAGATGATCCGCAACGCCGCAACCTGACGCAGGGTTCGGTTCAAGCATTCCTTTCGGCGCAAATGTTGCGATGCAGTTACAGCTATTCGCGCCGATGTTGTTAAGACGCGCGAGGCTCGGGGCACTCAAGACATGAGATTAGAAATGAAGAACTTGTTGCTTGCGACTGTAAGCATTGTGGCGCTTGGCGCGGTGGCGCCCGCATTCGGCGCGGATCTGGCTGCACAGCCCGTCCAGCCTCTCTATACCAAAGCTCCGCAGCCTGTTGCGGCTGCGATCTACGACTGGAGCGGCTACTACGTCGGTATGAACGGCGGCTTGGGCTCAAGCTCGAATTGCTGGGACTTCAATGGCGGCACGCCTGAGGGCTGCCATGATGCGACCGGCGGTACTGTGGGTGGCCAGATCGGCTATCGAAGGCAGATGGGCCAGATCGTCCTTGGTGTTGAAGGCCAGGGGAACTGGGCTGATTTGACTGGCTCGAATGACAGCGTCGCGTTTGCGGATATTAACCAGACCAAGATTGATGCGTTCGGCGTGGTAACGGGGCAGATCGGTTATGCCGTGGACAACGTATTATTTTACGCCAAAGGTGGTGCCGCAGTGACGAGCAATACCTATCAGATTAGCTCGACCCTCACGGGCGCGCAGCTTGGGAAGAGCGACCACATTCTTTGGGGTGGTGCATTGGGAGCTGGGATTGAGTACGGTTTCGCGCCGAGCTGGTCGGTCAGCCTCGAGTACGACCACCTATTCATGCAGCCCGGAGCGGTGCACTTCCCGGCGCCCGCAGGCGGAACCGATCGCATCCGCCAGGATTTCGATCTTGTGACTGCACGGCTCAACTATAAGTTCGGCGGCCCGTTTCTTCTGAAATATTGATCAGCAGTACGAACGGCGGATCGAAAGCCCCGGCCCATGGCCGGGGCTTGTTTTTGCGAGGGCGGGCTTGCTGCATCAAGCAATACCGTTATCCCAGGCGACTAGTGGCTCATCACAGTGATTTTGACTCTTTGGCGGTGGCTGGATAGGCGCGGCCGAGTTTGGCGCGGGCCTTGTCGGTTGTGAACATCCATTTGATGCGGGCTCGGGTTTTATTCCGCCGCTTTTGCCATGCTGCGATCTCGTTTCGGAGCCTTTTTGGGTCGTCGATGCGGCGGCCGAGGCACTGGCGCTGGAGCACGCTGATCTCGCACTCGACCATATTGAGCCAACTGGCGTGTTTCGGGGTGAAGTGGAATTCGAGGCGGCGCAGGATGCGACGGGCCTCGGCAGGCGCAAATGCTTGATACAACGCGCCGGCGGTATGGATCGACAGATTGTCCTACACGAGGCGGATGCAGTCGGCGTCGGGATAATGGACGTCGACGAGTTCGCGCATGCAGTAGGCGTAGTCCACGGCGGCGCGGTGCTCGGTGACCTTGACGTTGCGCCAGCCACGATGCGGGTCGAAGGTAACGAAGAGATTGACGGTGCCGTTGCGGCGGTACTCGTAATCGTAACGCTCGCGCTGTCCCGGCTCGGCTGGAATCGGCTGACGGACCTCGCCGATGAGCTGGACGGGGGTCTCGTCGAAGCAGACCAGCGGCCGGACGGGATCCGGCGCCTCGGCGTAGAGGTCGAGCACGTCCTCCATGCGGGCGACGTATTCGCCGTCGACATAGGGGATGCACCACATGTCCCTGCGCCATGGCTTGAGGTCGTTCTCGGCCAGCCGGCGACGCACGGTCTCGCCCGACAGGCTGTCATGATCGGTGAGCTTGACCATCGTGTCCGCCAGCAGCGTCAGCGTCCAACGTTTGCGGCCGGCGGGCGGCTTGGCGCACGCCGTCGCCACCAGCAGGGCCTCCTCCTTGCCGGTCAATTTGCGCTCTGCGCCCGGACGCGGTTCCTCGCTCAAGGCCCGCTCCAGATTGCCTTCCACGAAGCGGCGCTTGGTCCGGCCGATGCTGGACAGGCTGACCCGGACAGACCGGGCAATCTCCGCGTCGCAACTGCCGGCATCGGCCGCCAGCAAAATCTGCGCCCGCTTGAGCTTGCGGGCAGCATGCTTCCCGCCGCCCAGCATCGCCGTCAGTTCGTCCCGCTCGATTTGGCTCAATTCGACCCGATAACGTACATTCATGCTTCGCCTCCTTGTCGGAGGCCGGGACGAATCCAGCGATGAGTCAAAAATCAGGCACGCACTTCACGGAGAAGCAGGGACACTACCTGGCCTTTATCTACACCTACGCGCACATGTTCGGACGCCCACCCGCCGAAACCGACATGCAGCGCCATTTCCGCGTCAGCCCGCCTTCGGTCCACCAGATGATCGTCACCCTCGAACGAAACGGTTTCATTCGCCGTCAACCTGGCGTCCCCAGAAGCATCGAAATCCTCGTGCCGCCGGAAAGCTTGCCGATCCTCGAATGGCTCGGTATCAAAACGTCAAAATCACTGTGATGAAGCACTAGGTTGTCGCAATCCAAGCCCAAAAACCGCTCCCATATTGGACGAGTGGCGGCATCCACAACCAACCACGCTTGCGAAGATCACTGTCATCGCACGCGCGTCATCGATGCGGCAAATGGTCTCCCGTCATGGCCAGTCCACGTCGGATTTAGGCAATCGTGCGAATCTCTCCCGCATCGAAAACACGACCACCCCTCGGCGGGATGCGCATCTATGCTCCCGAAGACGATCGAGATGACAGGCTTGTCAGCTATTCGCGGCAACAGCATCTTCTGCACCTTGGGCTGAACGCGTCCTCGCTGCTATTGTCATATTGTCACGCTGGTCAGATCGCTCGCTCGTGAGTTCGGCATAGGTCAATACGCGGCAGCGGCGCCGAAACGTCAGATAAGACCGAGGCGAATCGCCTTGGCAACGCAATGGGTACGGCTGTTCGTCTCTAGCTTTCGCATCGCGTTCTTCAGGTGAAAGTTCACCGTATTCTCGCTGACTCTCAGGATGACTCCGATTTCCCAGGATGATTTCCCCTCTTCCACCCAGCGGAGGCAATCCTTTTCTCGTTCGGATAGGGCCACTTGCATATGGCATCTGCCCTCCGATGACGGCGCGATCTCTGCAAATGCATGATGAAACTGCCAGGCCAATGCGTTGAGACGACTGAGGCGATACTCAGGGTCGACATCGTCGAACCTGGATGCAAAGGATGCGACAGATAGCTGTCCAAATGGTCCGAACAGTGGTACGGTTACGCCATGCTTCAGACCGGCCTCTTTGGCCTCGTTCAACACACGCATTTCGCCGGGCTGCAATTGATATTTGTGAGCGAGTTGATCCCATAGAAACGGCGCCGACTGCATCGTCGTACGCCGAACCACGGGATCGATGGCATTGTATCGGCGTTCAGCATAGCGCTCGCACCACGCGGAAGGAAAGTTCACTGTCACCGCGGCTGGCAGATACTCTGGCCGGCGGGTCGGCTCCGCGTCCGTCAGCGCCCCGTAAGCGACTTGACTGAAGCCCTGTTCGCTCGAACAGCTCACAAGCAGATCGAACAACACCTCGGGAGATCGACTCTGTTTTGCGCATTCGATGAAGCAAAATAGGTCCATTTGGTGCCTCCCGCCACCGACTTAGGCAAACCGGTGCTGCGTCTTTTGAGTGGATCGATTTGGGTAGGGGCCCTGCGCCACTTCAGCCTTCTCTTGCTTGCGAAGTGCTCGACCGAACGCGACAATCATACTTCTCATCATGAGCTGCAATCGAGTTGCCTCAGATCAGATAGTTGCTCGATAGAGAACATTGTGCATGCGCTTCTTCGGGAGGAGGCGGACCTGAAGCGTCCAGCAAATGTCGTACCAGCTGAGGCGCAAGGAGCAGTGCCGCAAAAGCACGAGTGCTGGAGAACTGGGGACGCAACGTTCACTGCTAGAATTCGGACATTCGTCGCAAGAGAGACAACCTTGTTGGCGGTAGCTGAAGAATATATGTTGCATCGGCAAGTACGCGAACGATCGTTTACGCGTTGGTCAGCCTCCCGCCTTTGCTCCGGGGGCCAGCCGAGCTAGCGTAGACCCAGCGCCCGCGTCATAGGGCGCAGAGGCAATTAGACGCAGAAATGGCATGCATCCGTTGCGATACCCGTTTGCCATGGCGGTCGCGCCGTACCGAACGGAACGCCGGAGATCCCCGGTTGCGCGATCGCGTATTGCCAAGCGCTCGTGTTCAAAAGCACCCGGACATGTTTGGGCGAGCGAATCATCCGAATACGGCAATGGCACCTGCGGCTTAAATGACATCCAACTGACCGCACGTCATGGGCGTTGTGCTCACGCACATTGACAGACAGAAGCCGTGCGCATGGTCTTCCTGCACGGGGCTGGTGCTCCACCTCGGAGATGCACGGCCATAAAACCGCTTTACAAATGGTAGATCATCGGCCGTGTCGGCCAACATGCCCAGAACTCGCGACTGTCTGCGCTACTGATCTCTGCTCGATAGCGCCCCCAAGCGTCGCTTTTATCGGCCTCCTCCGCGCCATCAATACTGCCCTTGAAATCACCCGTCTCTGCTCTCATCCTGGTAAGCAGCGTCGCTCACGGAGTGTTCGCAGGCGGCTTGCAGCGCCTGATGCATGTCCGCAATGAGATCACTCGGCCCCTCGATGCCGGCGTGAATACGAATCAACGGTCCATCAAATGAAACCATTGCTTCCGTTCGTGGAGGATCATCGACAGGCAGCACAAGGCTTTCGTACCCACCCCACGACAATCCGATTCCAAAAAGGCGCAGTTTCTGGAAGAAAACCGAAAGCTGGGCCTTGGACATAGGCCTCAGAACGACGCCGAACAGGCCACTTGCACCCAAGAAATCCCGCTTCCAAATATTGTAGCCGGGATCGTTCGGGAGCGCAGGGTGTAGAACCCGGCCCACTGCCGGGTGGTCTTCCAGGCTTTGAGCCAGCTTGATGCCATTTTCGTAATGCTGCCTCATGCGAACGGCTAGTGTGCGCAGTCCACGAAGAGCTAAATAGATGTCATCTGGCCCAGCAATCTCCCCGAAATGATGAGCGCTTGGCTGCAGGAGCGGCCACGCTTCCTTGTTAGCGGTAGCAATGCCCAGAAGGGCGTCGGAATGACCAACGATATACTTGGTCGCGGCATGGATCGAGATGTCGACGCCATGGAGAAAGGGTTTGAAATAGAGCGGCGTCGCCCAAGTATTGTCCATGAGCACGAGCGCACCCGATTGATGTGCGATCGCGCACAGCGCGGGCAGATCCTGTACCTCAAACGTCATGGACCCCGGGGACTCCAGGTACACAGCTCGCGTTTTTGTCCCAATCTTCGCGAGTAGATCCGAAGGTTGTGTGGGATGGAAGTACTCCACCTTGACCTTAAATCTAGTTAGAACCTGGTTCGCGAACATCCTCACCGGTTCATAGACGTTATCGCAGATCAAAACATGATCCCCGGCCCTCAGGATCCCGAGAAGCGCGTGGGAGCACGCAGAGAGACCCGAAGGGAACAAGATCGAACGATACCCGCCTTCCAGTTCACAAATGGCAGCCTCGAGAGCGCGAGACAGCGGTGAGCCGAATCGTCCGTAGTTCGTCACTGGATTCTGCTTGCGCCTATCCCACTCTTCGAGGGTTTCCGAAACGATCGTGGAACCTCGATAGACAGGAACATTGACCATCCCGGCGTGTTCAGCCGGCGCGCGACCGAGATGAGACAATTGCGTGTTGGGCTCTGGCAAGCCTTTACCCCAAGCGATCCGATCCATACCTCTCCTATCTGGGATCGCGCCGCTTAAATGCGCGGCGAATGCCCACTACTATCAATCTGCAACTCGTCTCCGGCGCGACGACTCGAGAACTCTGCATCGACGGCCTCTTCGTCATCATATCCCAACGTTAGAGCAGCTCTCCTCCCAGATCGAAAGCGCGGTCGACCGCACAGTGAGACCGTGCCGGACCGCGCCCCTGAAAGTCGGTGGTCAGCTTCATGCAGATCTACAGTGGGTCCATCACTACAGCAAAGGTTGGGCCAGACGCGCAGGCTGCGCGCTGCAGGCGGATTAACCCGGACTGGTCGGATGCCTCGGCACCAGGCGAATTTCTTGTCGGACAAAAGACGCTGCATGTGGGCTCCTCGCCAAATCGGTTAAATCGGGACGATCTTGATGTGGGTTGACAATTGCACTTCTTATGAACTCGCGCGTTGGCGTTGTTTTTGCAGCTTCCCAATGAAGGCCTAGTTGCTGCACGCTTATGCTTATATCGAAGCGGGGAGCATGATTTGCGCCATTTAAGCACCGGTTGCGGTCGTTACGCCGCCGTCATGCAAGTTCGTGGTGCAAGAGAATTGCGCAGGCCCACTACGCTGAATGATCACAACTTACACGAACCGACACCTGACTGAATCGAGAGCTGGCCCTTAACAGACTTGAATCGTACCTAGCGTCAAGTTGTACTAACTAGCGGTTCGATTCTCCGAACCGAGACACATTCCGGCCTCAAGGTGCAGGCGCGGCACATTGAGGATCTGCGAGGCGCGCTTGAGATGATGGTGGCAGCTCTTATTGTCCTTTCGATTGTCGCCGCCGGTGGGGCCGGCTACGGCGTCCGTACTCGGCGTTTTCGCAGCCGACGAGAGCGCGCGCGGCTGCATATGGCTACGGCCCACTCCGCAGAGAGCTGCAGCAGTCATGCGCCGTCGCGCAACTCGCTCGAGCAACCCGCCTGCTGGCAACCAGAACCAGATCTTGCGGACCAGAAGCGCTCGACAATAAACCGCGAGGGCTAAACAATTCACGCGGGCTCACCTCTCACCTGCAGAATTCGCAGCCGTCCCCCTCGGCGAGGTGCAGCCGATGCGCGAGTTCTTACGTTGTGCTGCGGCGTGTCGCGGCTCCAGAACTACGACAGATGCTTTTTTTGGCGGGGACGTCCGAACGGAGCGGCGTGCCGCAAGCGGCACGCGTTTCGACGCGCTAAGTTCAAATAATTTGAAACGCAAGTGAGTCAGATGATACCGCGAAGAAGAACCCCAATCCAAGATCGTATGATGGCTGGAGCCAGGCGTGTCTATTCGATTGCCTGCATGCTAACGGAGCTTATGCGCGGTGCGAGGCTTGTTCGCCGATCCTTGCGCTGTACGATCGTCGATCCGCTTTCGGAGGCCTTAACATTCGGGCTCATCAGCCTCATACTGTCAATGATCGTGGCAAACCCCGTTTTTCAGAAAACAGGTGATCAGGATTGGAGCGAGGGCGCCGATCCCACACTCTGTCTGCCGGAATGCCGCACGGGTCTGACTAGCGCTTGCGCGACGTACAGCTCGATTTCAGTGAAGGAGCTTCCGGACGTCCTAGTCAAGGCGACGTTGGCAACCGGGGATCGCCGCTTCTATAGCCATTTCGGCATTGACCTTACCGCGATCGCGCTCTCATTGCATGCCGGCCCGGGCACAAAGGCCGTGCGCTCGTCGATTACCCAGCAGGTTGCGAGAATTCTATTCCCCTCAGATGAACCAACTTTGGAGGTCAGGATTCAGGAGGCGCTTGTCGCAATTTGGCTCGAATGGCGGCTCAGCAAGGATGAAATCCTGAAGATCTACCTAAACCGTGTGCAGATCGGAGGCGGCATCTTCGGCGTCAGTAAAGCTGCGCAGAGTTATTTCCACAAGCAGGTTCAGGATATCGAACTTGGCGAAGCAGCCCTGCTTGCCGGCCTGATAAATGCGCCACTAGATCTACCTTCGCATGTTGCTCTTCCGAATGCGCGTGAGCGTGCAAACCTGGTTCTGGACACCCTCGTCGAGACCGGGCTCATCACTAATGATCAGCTGTTCGCGGCAAAGCAACATCCGGCACGCCTGATCTTCATGCATCAGGACGCATCGCCGAATTGAAGAGATCGAGATGAGCGTGATCTCGCGGAAGATGATTGCCACTGCTGCCAAGGAGTGGAGGGTAGCACAGCTGATTGACTGCAAATTGGTATCGCACCCCGCAATGTAACTGGCGGATCGCGATTCATCGGAAAGAGCCGGCCGGTTGCCTGGCGATAGCAGGGAGGCTGACGGTCGGATCGTCGCTCAACGGGGCGACGGTTTCCAGGTATGTTGCGTGCCCGCTGGACGGCCCATCCATCGTTCTGCTCAGCATGAGCACACCGATGAGGCGAATGATGAAGCCCTCATTGGCGAAGATGCTGACAAAATCGAGACGTACTCGTTGAAGTCGTATCATCCGATCGAAACATTAATGCCGTTTTGGGCGGCAGCGTCCTCATACAGTTGACGGCAGCGCGAGACGTGCGAGGGATTGAGCAAAGTCTTCATTGCTGCACGCGTCCTATCGTTATGAATGGTGTCTGGCGAGATGGTGAAAGCATGCGGCAACAACCTGAAGCGAGCACCTACCTACTCTGATGAGAAAGCCTTGCATTTCTCAATGAGGAAGCATTCGGGTGGTTAGGCAAGAGGGCAGAGCGTTGATCAATAGCGGCCGGAGAAGGCAAGCCTGTTTGCAACGTCTACTGTGAAGCTGCTGACCTTAGGTGTCGAGTAGGCCGGCGGAATCTCACCGCCGGCCTCTCATAGATCCCAGCGTGAGACTCTCGCCTCACTGGGCTCCCATCAGGCGAACGAGCCGCGTATGCCGATCTTCCAGTGTGCGAACAACCCGGGACGTTCGCGAGATAGTCGTTCGAGAACGCGGCCGGTCTTGGCCTTGCGACCCATAAAGCGTTTGAACTTCCGCATCATCCAAGCCTCGATTGTCTGATTGACGTATCGAAGGATTGGCCCCAGAGCCGCCCGCGTGAATCGACCGTAATACTCAATCCACCCCCGCAGGAGTGGATTGAGCTGCCGAGCGATGTCAGCCATTGACACATGGGTCCGTCTTCGGAGGTTCAAATCCCGGATTGCCGCCCGCATAGACTTCAGCGCCGAAGCGCTGATCCCAGGCAGAAAACTGCAAAACCGAGGCGTCTTGTGAGTTCTTTGCCCGTCGCGGCCGGAAGCAGTAGCCAAGGAAGTCAAACTTGACGTTCGAATAGCTCCCCTTCCGCCGGCTGTCCTTACAGTAGACAATCCTGGTTTTGGTGGGGTGCATCTCAAGCCCGCATTCTGCCAGGCGAGTTTGTAGCTCGGCCTTTAGGGCTTCCGCTTCTTGCTCGCTCCGGCAGTGCACTAGGCCATCGTCTGCATACCTACACCATGGGAGGTTGGGGTGCGCCCGTCCCATCCAGAGGTCGAAAGTGTAGTGCAGGAAAAGGTTGGATAATATAGGGCTAATCACGCCACCCTGAGGGGTGCCGCGGGTTCGCTCGATAATTATTCCATCCTTGTCCATAGGTACCGTCAGCCATCGTTCGATGTAGAGCAGCGCCCACTTGCACGTCACGTGCTTCCGGACAGCCCGTAGCAAAAGTTCGTGGTCGATGTTGTCGAACAGACCTTTGATGTCGAACTCGAGAACCCAGTCGTATTTCCAGCACCGCTTGCGCGTGACGCCGATAGCATCGAGTGCCGATTTTCTCGGCCGATAGCCATAGGAGTCTGCCAAAAATATTGGGTCCAAGTCCGGCTCAATGAGTTGTTTGACAACCATCTGGGCCACTCGATCCGCTACGGTTGGCACACCTAAAATCCTCTGGCCTCCAGCCTTTTTGGGAATGGAGACGGCGCGCACCGGTGGAGGAAAGTAGCTTCCCGAGCTCATCCGATTCCAAAGCTTGTAGAGATTGTTCTGCAAGTCGGAGTCGAACTGCTCGATCGTCTGTCCATCCACACCGGCCGAACCCGCATTGGATTTGACCGCTTTGTAAGCGTCGTACACACGTTTCTTATCGATATGAAACGGCTTGTTTGTCGTGATCGTCGTCGTCATCCTGTTTCCAGTTGGTACGTCAATACGATTTGTCCTGACCCGACCCCTTTGCTCCGGCCCGATTACGGGGCCTTCACCGCTAGTACGGGTCGGTCCGCCCCAGGCCCTGGCTTCGGTACTCTCGCCTCGCAGTTTTGGCCGCTTCAGCTTCTCCCTTGGCATCCAGGGACTGGTTCCTGCAGTTCCACACGAAAGCCTGCATCCGCTTCACGCCCCCTATACGCCGACTGCTATCTGCCCAGTAACCAGGTAACCGACAGATTTATCCCAGAGGATGCGAGCGCCTCTGGTTTTGGCAGTGTCTAAAGCCTTTCGGCGCGTCACCGAGGGTTTGCTCACGCTCGTCTCTCGAATGCTCACCTGCCCGAATTTCATTCGGACTTTTGATCCAACGCTCACCACCACGCCTTTTGAACGCAGCAGCTTGGACTGGTTTGGGACCTGCTCCTGAAAGCCGATCCCGAGGGGCCCGCCCTCATCTTTCGCGCAGCTTATCCCCACGGTCAGTTGTTCACTGCAAACCCCCTTCCGTGTGCATCTGCAGCACACCTCGCATTGAGCTCGTCAGGCGGCCGGGTTGGGACGGGTTGGAGTGGCGGCGGCGCTGGTGGCAAGATGATAAGGCGCGGATCATCGAGAAGACGTTGGCGCCAGCGGCGAAGGTGATAGAGGCTAAGGCGATGGACAACATGCTCACGTGCTGGAGCGAGTTCACCCGCGTGATCCGCGACGGCCGCGTCTGCCTTTGAATAGCGCCGCCTGGGATCACGATGTGTTATTCGGGAATGAACAACGATTGGAGACGCCACACCTCCCAGATATGGGAGTGGCCAGAAGGAGTTCAATGCCTCGTCCGGCGTGAAGAAGGTCTCGCTGGCGGACCTGATCGTTCTCGGCGGCACCGCAGCGGTCGAGAAGACCGCCAAGGACGCCGGCGTCAACGTGAAGGTCGGCGAAAATGTCCGTGGCTGTACTGCACGCCAACGACGGTGTTACAGCTCAAGATCCTTCGAGAAGCAAATTGTCCATCAGTAGCTTGAAACGCAGGCTTGAGCGTCCGCGTATGACTTGATTCGCATAAGCTTCAGCTTTGCTGGCGACTTTGCTGTTGCGGTGGACGGAACCGCTCACTGCAGCTGTGGGGCTTCGCCGGAAGTAGCCCACGACGGGCTTTACGCACGAGCCAAGCCTCGAGCGCCTCGGCGGCCCTGCACCCGGGCCCAACGAACAGATCGAGTCGCCGGCGGCCGTTGGCCGAGGCGACCCATTCCCGCAGCAATGCAGTGTCGCCAAACAGGGTTGGCTCGATCGTGAGCACATAGAAACGGGCCATGTTCCGGGCCGGATCGCAAGGTTCGAGCGCGAGGTATTGCACCGTGCAGTTCGGACATGTGTCAGAATCTTATTACTGAATCGTCAGGTTGCGAGTCGCGGTCGAATCGACTAGAGAACCATTCGCGCATACGCCGAATGGCTGCAACGTCGCGAGTGTCGTCGAGTGCAATAGTATCCGCAATGAAAGCGTCGGCGGATTTCGCCTCCATGTTCAGGTCGGAAAGAATTCCCGCCGGAAAGTCCTTAAGGTTTTCCGTTATGATCATTGCGGCTTGCGTCTTGGCGGCCGCAGCGACAACGTTGTGATCGCCGGGATCGAGCAGACCCGCCGCGACCGGCAAGAAGTTGTCAAAATCTGTAACATGGCGTCTTCGAAGGCAGCTTCCATGCTGGCGCGCGCGCCCGTTCCGCGCGCCCCGTTGCATCGTCAAAGCCTTTGCCGCTCAAGATTTCCTCGATAGCTGCTTCGGTCTCGTCCAGGACGCGGCTCGACCAGCGGAGACAAAAAAATTCTGCCTCGGCCAGGGAGAGCAGCAGGTTCCATTTAAGCGCGCTCGCAAGCCGCTCCTGGCCAATTCGCAGCACGTGCGGCGCGATTCTTCATACGGCTGCGCTGAAGCCCCGCAAGCGGGCTTCCCCTTACCGGGTTGCCATCTCCGGATTGATCGTCGTCGCACCCATTGTGCTCGGATTCTGCTCATGGAGCGGCGGACCGTTTCAAGGGAGGCCGCGCTCGCGTTTTAGCGCCGCGCGAAGCACTATGTATTAAGATGATCCTTCGTTCCCTCGAAGGAGCCCGGGCCAGTAGTGTCCGTCTTTCGTCGGTCGCGGCCCAAAAATGGCCTGGCCAACTCTAATGACGTCAGCCCCCTCTTCGATTGCCATCTCGAAGTCGCTTGTCATACCCATAGAGAGCAGGTTAAGTCGCGGCGATATCCTATCGCGTAGCGCGTCTCGCAACTGCCGCAGCAACTTGAAACACCCGCGAACCTTGTCGGCGTCACGACTGAAGATTGCGAGAGTCATAAAGCCGCGAGGAATCAGGGCCGGATAGTCGGGAAGCCGACGCACAAAGTCACCCACTTCGTTCGGCGAGAGACCGTATTTGCTCACCTCACCGGAGGTGTTGACCTGGACGAATACGTCGAGACGTCTACTTTCGGCGCCGAGCCGGGTCTGGAGCGCATCAGCCAATCGTATGCTGTCCAGCGCGTGAAACTCGCTGGCGAATTTGATCATCGAATTCACTTTGTTTGTCTGGAGGTGGCCGATGATACTCCAGTTCAGCGACAGATCGGCGAGATCTCGAGCCTTGCCCTCGGCTTCCTGAACCTTGTTTTCCCCAAAGTTAGAGAGGCCGAGTTCGGACGCGATACGGATGACGACGGTTGGCACCGTCTTGCTAACGGGCAACAGTCGAACTTCCGAGCGGCGACGGCCTGCCCGCACGCAAGCCGTCTTTATCCGTTGTTCAAGCTCATCGAGATTGGAGCGAAAAAGCGAGCGCGGATCATTCGTGAACCTCTCGTTGTCTATTTCTGACATCGTCCGCTCCCTGCTGGTCCCTCACTCTACTCTTCAGTGAGCGAGAGATCACGACATGCTGAATTTCGGTCGTTCCGTCCAGATATTGGGCCGTCTTTGCCGTGGTCACGTGACGCGCTATCGGCGTCTGGGTCAAAAGCGCTCTCGCGCCAATCGATTGCATACACTGTATGATGCCGTTCATTGCGGCTCTCGTGGCGAACTTTTTCGCGTGGGCGGCGTCAACTCTAGCGCGCTCACCGCGATCGAGCTTGGATGCCGCAGCAGAGAACAACAGCCGCGCGGCGTGAAGGTCCGTCGCGACGTCACCAGCAGCCATTGCAGCCCTGAAAATCGATGGTTTTCGAACCAAAGTCGGTCCGGCCGTTCGTGGCCGCCAGCGCGCAATCGAGCAAGGCCTCCATCATTCCACAGCACAGGGCTGCGACGAGCGTTCGGGCGACGTCGACACCGGCCATGGCACGTTTGAAGCCGTCGCCCGGAGGAAAGAGCACTGCAGCCTCGTCTACGGGGCAATCCGACAGTTCGATCCCAGCGAGCCCCATGGCCTGACACCCGACTAGATCGTACGGCGGCGTCACCGACAAGCCCGCAGATCGTCCCTCCGCCAGAAAGCCCGCAATGCCGAACGCGCACGCATGGCCAGTATCCGCCCAGGGTAGGCGAGGCTACCCTGCACCGTGCGTTTGCTGGCGTGCCGATTCTGCGCCATCTCGCGGGTGGCGCGTTCGTCGAAATACTTCTTGCCTTGGAGCTCTTGTTGCCTGGACCGTCTCTCCTCTTTACTGGGCCGCGAAGCAACCGGCCCTTGGCCGATTAAAAGCTCACTCCGCGGGGCGGGCGGCTGCGACGCCGTTCCCCTCCGCGACGTCGAGTGCCGCAAGGGCCTTCGGCTTGCGCAAACGCACGTAGACCTGCGCCGCCAGAAGCGTCACGCACAGGAACAGAAAGAACGCGCTGATCGGCCGCTCGACGAAAATCATGACGTCACCGCGCGAGACCAGCAGCGAACGGCGGAAGTTCTCTTCCAGGCGTGGCCCGAGGACGAAGCCGAGCAGGATCGAGGCCGGGTGGAAATCGAGCAGCAGGAGCAGATAGCCGACCATCCCGACGACGACGGTCTCGCCGACCTGGAACATGTCGTTGTTGGTCGAGTAGACGCCGATCGCGACGAAGAACAACGCACTTGGATAGAGATATTTGTAAGGAATCATCAGGAGCTTCACCCAGAGCCCGATCAGCGGGACGTTGAGCAAGACCAGCATGACGTTGCCGATCCAGAAGCTCGCGATCAGACCCCAGAAAATGGCGGGGTGCTCTTTGATCAGTTGAGGACCGGGCACGATGCCCTGGATCATCAGCGCACCCAGTATCAGAGCCATGACTGCGTCCCCGGGAATGCCAAGGCTCATAGTCGGGATGAAGTCGCCCTGTACCGACGAATACGTCGATGCCTCTGGACAACCGACGCCTTCGATCATACCGGTGCCGAACTTCTCCGGCGTTTTCGAAACCTTTTTCTCGGCCGCGTAGGAGATAAAGGAAGCGATCGTTGGTCCAGTTCCCGGAATGAGCGAGCAAAGGCTCCCGATGATGGTGCCGCGCAACATCGCGGGGATGGAGCGGCGGAGTTCGTCGCGCGACGGGCGCAGATCGCGCAGACCGACCTTCGAATAGCGCGTGTTCACCTCGGAGTATTGGCTCACGCTCTTCATGAACTCGGCGATACCAAATAGACCGAGAGCGAGTCCGACGAGTTCGATCCCGTCAAGGAGATTCGGGATGCCGACCGTAAAGCGCTCCGAGCCGGTCTCGACATCCGTTCCCACGATTCCTAGAAACAGGCCGAGCAACGTCATGGCGATGCCTTTGAGAGGCGAGCCTTTCGCCAGCGTCGAACCGGCGAGCAGGCCCAGAAGCATCAGCGAGCATATTTCAGTTGGACCGAACTCCAGCGCGACTTTCACCAGCACCGGAGCTAGAAAGATCATTTCCAGGATGCCCCAGGAAGCGCCGACGAACGACGATAGGACCGTGATGCCGAGCGCCGCGCCGCCGCGGCCCTGCTTCGTTAGCGGAAACCCGTCGAGGCACGTCACCGCGTGCGGCGGATGGCACGGCAAGTTGAGCAGGATCGAACAAATCGCGCCGCCGTATTGCGCCCCATAGAACACTCCTGACAGCATCAGGATGGCGCCGACCGGCTTAATGCCGAAGGTCAGCGGCAGCAGCACTGAGATTGTGGCGAGCGGCCCCATTCCCGGCAGGACGCCCACCATGTTACCGACAAGGACGCCGACGAAACACCACATGAAATTCTGCGGCTCGAAAGCGACGCCGAAGCCGTACCAGAGATCGGAAAGCGCACTCGCGAACATCTAAAACCCCCAACGGTACAGCGGGAAAGGAACCTTCAGCACGTAGGAAAAGAGGAGACAGCCGACGACCGCGACGACTGCGGCCAGGACGGCCGAGCCTTTCAGGGTGGCGGTCCTGTCGCCCAGCGCGGAAACGAAGACGCACATGAAGGTGGCCGCGGCCATGCCGAAATAGAGGCCGAAGAGGACGAACATCAGAGGACCCGCGAGGATGCAGGCCCAGCCGCGCCATTCCATCGCTGCGGGCAATATGCGCTCTCCCTCTTCGAGAGGCGTCGCCAACCCGGTGATGAAGATCAAAGCTCCGACGAGAACCATCAAGACACCGAGCATGAACGGAAACATGCCCGGTCCCATGTGCGCGAAGGTCCCGAGCGTATAGGTCGTCGCGTTGAGACCGATCCCGGCGCCCAGCAGCACCATGAGCAGCCCGGCGTAGAAGTCCTTCTTTCGCAGCATGATCGGCATCTCGGCACCTCTATGCGGTTTTGGTCGCTATCACGACAAGCGCCGATGCCGGTTCGGAAGACACCTGCGTCAGCTTGTGCGGAATCGTGGAGTCGAACTGGATGCAATCGCCCGGATTCAGTGTCTCCTTGCGCTTTCCGATGACGAGCTCGATCCGGCCGGTGAGGATGAACAGGATTTCCTCACCTTCGTGGTGACTCATGATGCGACCGCGTTTCGCCGTCTTGGTCGGTCGCACGATAAAGGCGCGCATCGTGCGTTCGGGAGCCAGTCCGGCGACTAGCGACAGGTGCGTGTCGACGTCGCCCGCCTTCCCGTTCTTCGCGCGGACAATCGTGATCGGGTCGTGGTCGTCCGGCTGGCCGTAGAAGCGGTCTAAGGTCGTTCCGAGAGCCTCGGCGATCTTGAGCGCGGAACCTATCGACGGAGAGGAGAGCCCGCGTTCCAGCTTGGAAAGATAGCTGCGGGTCAGACCGGAATCGGCGGCAAGCTGCTCCAGCGTCATGCCGCTCTGCACGCGGAGGAATTTGAGGTTGAGTGTCATTGCGCTCGGCTCTTTTCCGAAGTTATTGCCTGCATCGATCTCGCACCAAACCACTGACAGTTCAAACCGTGGAACGGGACCCCGACTGATCACAGATCCAGCACCAGCCTTTGTCCGGCGCAATCGCCCACGCAGACGATGAGCTCATTCTGCCGCTCGGCAATTGAAAGCACGCGATCGCGATGGATGGGCGGCCCCTCGGTCCAGCGCGTGCGGCAGGCGCCACAGATGCCGCCGCCGCAGGACACGGGGACCTCGACGCCGAGCGCGTCGAGCGTTCCGAGAAGACCAACATCTGGTGTGACAGTCGCGAGCTTCTGGCTCGCCGACAGATAGAGCTCGTAGGGAGGCACGTCGCTCCGGGCGATGACCTTGGGCGGGGTGAACATCTCGATGTGTTTGCGCTCTTCCGGCCAGGCCGAGACGGCATCTTCGAAAGCCTTCAGCATCGCTGCGGGTCCGCAGCAAGCCGCCAGACCAGATCCGGCGAATTCCCCGACAATTGCGGCGATGACGGGCTTGGCCTGCGCGGTCGTGTCGTAGAGGCGGATACGGCCTGCTTCGATTGCCGGCGCGATCATGTCGGTCAGGACCGGTCGTCCGCGGCTGGTCCAGTGCAGCACGTAGTTCGAGCGCCCTCGGCGCTCGAGATGCCGAATTGCGGAGATGAACGGGGTTACACCGATGCCTCCCGCGAGGAATACGTTCGTTCCCTCCTGGTCCAGTGCGATCCCGCCGCGCGGCAGCGAGACCGAAATCGGCTGTCCCACCTCCACCAGGTCGTGCAGGAAGTTCGAGCCGCCGCGGCCTTCGCGTTCGCGCTTCACTGCGATCACGTAGCGCCGATCGTCGTACGGGTCATTGCAGAGCGAATAGGTCCGGACGAGACCCTGGCCCAGGTGAACGTCGATGTGCGCCCCCGGCCGAAACGGTGGCAGCTCCCAATCGTCCTGGTCGACCAGCGTGAAGCGCTTGGTGTCGTTGCCGAGATCCTCTACTTTCGAGACAACGGTGGAGACCGTCTTTATCGCCTTCGCCATCTAGATCGGCCTCACGGCGTCGCCTACGCGCAGCGTGCCCCCCGCGATGATCTTGCAGTTCAGCCCCGACCGGTTGATCAACGGATCGAAGACCGACTTGCCGAGTATCTCCTCGATGTGCCGGCACGGCGTCGAAAGACGGGTCGCCTCGACAATCGCTTCTCCGAGCCGGAAGCGACGGCCGACGAGATGATTCAGCGGGACACCTTCGACGGTCACGTTGCGGCGATGTTCCTCGGGCAGCAACTCGATCTTGTGGTCGCGTTGCAGGGCCTCGAGCGTCTCCATCTCGAACAGGGTGACCTGCCGTCCCTCCTCCGGCTTGTGGGAGTAGAATCCTGTTTCGTGGCCGACGAAATATCGATCGCCCTCGATGCCGCGTCCAGCGACGAGCTCGAGCGAGGGAAACGAGCGCATCGGCAAAAAGGCGCGCGGGGTCTTGTGCAGGTAGCGCACGACGCCCTGCCAAGACATCGTGACCTCGGGCTCCTCGATTGCGATCGCGTCCATCGTGTTCTCTCCCTGGGCCTTAATCCGAACTGGCTTCATCGTGAAGCGGCGAGCGATTTATCGAGCGTCTGGCGCACGTCCGAGCGCACCTCGATGACGACCGGTCCCTTGGTCGTCATCGCCTCCGCGACCGTCGCCGGGGCACGTTCCGCGTCCTCGATGACGAAGCCCGTCGCGCCGAAGGCGCGTGCCAAAGCGGCAAAGTCGGGATTCGACAGATCCGTGCCATACGGACGGTCGGGAAAAGCCCGCTCCTGGTGCGACCGGATGGTCCCGTAGGACCGGTTATTGGATACGACGATCTTGAGGTTCGCGCCTCTGGCGACGGCCGTCGCAAGCTCGTTGCCCGTCATCAGGAAGCCGCCGTCTCCGCAGAAGGCGACCACTTGCCGCCCCGGAAAACGAAGGCTTGCGGCGAGCCCGGACGGGACTCCGCTGCCCATCGCCCCGCAAGCCGAGCCGAGCAGCCGCGCGGTCGGCTCGAGGCTGAAGATGCGATGGACCCATCCGGCGAAATTGCCGGAGTCGGTCGTGACGATGCCATCGGGCCTGAAGTGCGCAGCGATGGCCGCCACCGCATGACCGAAGACGTCCGCCGATGGTACGCCGAACCGAGGCCAACCATGCGTGGCCGTCCGCGCCGCGGCAGCCGCGTGAAGCCACGCGGTGCGGTCCCGCGCCGTCGCGGGCGCGGCGAGCATGGCCGACACGAACGCGTGCGATCCGGATACGACCGCCACGTCGGTCCGAACGCGCTTTCCGATCGCATCGGGATCCGGATAGACGTGGACCAGCGGCTGGCGCGGTTTGGCCTGTCTCGGAAATGCGAAGCCAAGCGAGGACAGATCGCCCAGACGCGTTCCGACGGCAACGACGAGGTCGGCGCGTTCGAGCAGTTTCACATGGGGCTCGGACGTGAAGAACCCGAACTGACCGGCCCACAGCGGGTGAGAGTTCGGGAATTGGTCCTGCATCTTGTTCATGGTGGCGACCGGGACGTTCCATTTCTCGGAAAACGCGACAAGATCTTCGCGGAACGATGCCGTCCGGCATTCGCCACCGACCAGCAGGATCGGCCGCTCCGCGGCCGACAACGCCGCCGTCGCCTGTTCGATCGCCGCAGCGCCCGGCTCCGGACGCACAGCCCCATTGGCTGTGGCCGCAAATCCCTCGGCCGTGTCCTCAAGGAGATCTTCCGGCAGTTCGATGGCGACGGGACCGGGCGTTCCCGCATTGGCCACCGCGAACGCGCGGGCCATCATCTCCGGAACGAGATCCGCCGAGTTCAGACGCACGGACCACTTCAGCACGCCATTGAACGAACGACCACAGTCGATCTCCTGCACGGCGTCGCGCGCAAGGTTCGGACGGTCGACTTGACCGACCAGCATCACCAGCGGAATCGCCTCCTGCGCCGCGACGTGCAGTCCAAGCGCGGCGTTGAAGGCGCCCGGACCACGGCTCGCCATCACGACGCCGGCGCGGCCGGTGAGCTTGGCGTCGGCTACGGCCGCGAGGCTCGCGCTACCCTCGTGGCGGCAGGTCACCAGGTCGAAATCGTTTCGATCGCGCAGTGCGTCCAGCAGGGCCAGGAAGCTCTCCCCCGGCACACCGAACGCCCGGTCGACCTCATGGGCGACGAGGCTGTCCACGACGAGTTCGGCGACGCGATAGCTCATGCGACGCTCCCGTCCTGCCTGATGGTCAGGATCTCGCGGGCGACGTGCAGCGGCGCCTCCGTCCGATCGCGCAGCGCCTCGATCGTAAGGCCGTCGAGCAGCGCTCGGACCGCCAGTCCTCCCTCGGCCACGTCGATGATGGCGAGGCTGGTGAAGATGCGGGTCACCACTCTGCGTGCGGTGAGTGGATACCCGCATCGCTCCACGATGCGGGAGCGGCCATCCTTCGTGGTGTGGTCCATCATCACCCAGATCGACTTGGCGCCGACCGCCAGATCGATGGCTCCGCCGATACCGGGCGGAGACCCGTTGTCGCCGGTGGTCCAGTTGGCGAGGTCGCCCTCCTTGGAGACCTGAAATGCGCCGAGCACGGCGACGTCGAGATGGCCGCCCCGCATCATCGCGAACGAGAGGCTGGAGTCGAAGTAAGAACCGCCCGTCCGCAAGGAAATCGGCATCTTTCCGGCGTTGATGAGGTCCCAGTCCTCCTCGCCGGCTGCAGGCTTCGGGCCAACGTTAAGGATACCGTTCTCACTGTGAAGGATCACGCCCGAACCGGCCGGCAGGTAATCGGCCACATGCGTCGGAGCGCCGATGCCGAGGTTCACAAATCCTTCCTCGGGAAGATGCAACGCGACCATGCGCGCCAGCGCGTCACGTGAAAGCGGGGTCATCGGGAGCTCCTTGCGAAAACGCGATCGACGAAGATGCATGGAGTGACTATGGCTTCCGGATCCAAATCGCCGACCTCGACCACGCGGTCGACTTCCACGGCGACCGTCCGGCCGGCGGTCGCCATGACCGCGCAGTGGTTGCGCGCCGTCTTGTTGTAGGTGACGTTGCCGAGCGTGTCGGCGAGATGACCTTTGACGAAAGCGAAATCTGCACGAAGCGGTAGCTCAAGAATGAATTCGCGTCCGTCGACGACGATCTTCTCTTTGCCGTCCGCGAACACCGTTCCGACGCCGACGGGAGAAAGGAAGCCGCCGAGACCGGCGCCGCCCGCCCGGATGCGCTCCACCAAGGTGCCCTGTGGAACCAGCTCGAGCTCGACGGTGCCTGCACGATATTGTTCGGCGAACTGCTTGGCGCTCCGCGGATAGGAGCAGACGATCTTGCGAACGATCCTGGCTTCGAACCACAGCGACAGATCGTCCTCCGTGGAGCCGGCGTTGTTCGATATCAGCGTCAGGTCGCGGACGCCGCGGTCGAGCACCGCCTTGACCACTCCGAGCGGAAGACCTGCTCCGCCGAATCCGCCCATCAAGACGGTGTCGCCGTCCTTAATGCCTTCCACGGCGGCCGCCGCGTCCTCAACCACTACGTTGCGCATCGTTTCGTCCGCCGTGTTTGCTACGGGATTGATTTGGGATACGTCGCGGACAGGCCGCGGCCGACCCGGTCGAGCAGCATCTCGTTGGTGCCGTCGGCGTAGGCCGCCATCCGGACCTCGGCGAAATGCATGTTCAGGCGGTGGCCCGCGCCGGCGCCCGACGCGCCCAGGATCCGGACGCACTGATCGATGCCCCAAAGTGTGGTGTCGACAGCGAACTTCTTGGCTTGCGCAGCCAGCGCGACCGGATTTCCCCCGGTCTGTATCTGCTCGGCGGCGCGGAAGACGAGCGCGTTGGCGGCCTCGAGCCGGACCGACACCTCCGCCAGCTCCCAGCGCAGGCCCTGATGCCCGGTCAGCGACTTTCCGAAGGCCTGCCGAGCTTCGCAGTAGTCGACCGCCTCGCACAGTGCCGCATGCAGGGTCGCGACGCACATGGCGGCCACGTGGACGCGGGCCGCGTTGACCGATGCCATAGATGTCTTGAGCGCGGTGCCGGGCGCAGCGATCAGACACCACTCGGGAATGAAGTGGGAGTTGAAGGCCACTTCGGCCAGGCGGAAGGAACGCGCTCCGGGAACGACGATCTCGGTCCGCTTTACCGTATCGGCCTCGCCGACCGGGACATAGAAGCTGGCGATGTCCCCTGCCCCCGCGGCGTCGCCTACACGGGCGAGGACGATCAAACCACCGACCAGCAGGCCGTCCGTCATCCACGCTTTTGTGCCGCTCAGAGCCCAGCCGCCGTCGACCGGAGCGGCCGTCGTGGTAAGAGCGGAGACATCGCTGCCGCCCGCCGGCTCGGTCATGGCCGTCGTCAGGAGAAGCTCCCCGCGTAGCGCGGGCTGCAATAGTCGCTCGATCTGGACCGGCGTCCCGGTCTGGGAAAGTCGCGTCGCTCCGCCTTGGTGATGGTTGAGGCAGAACGCCGCCGCGAAGCCGTGACGCGCCATCTCCTGCGCCACGCGAATCTTGCACAGGTAGGACGCTTCCAGTCCACCGTGAGCACGCTTTGCCTGGAGGCCCAGCATGCCGAGTGCAGCCCATTCGGCGATCCATTTTTCGGGAAACGCCTCGCCCGACATGTGCGCTGCGAAGACACTCTCCGAAAAGGGGCCGGCGCAGAATGCCCGCGCCTTCGCCACATGCTCGCGCTCTTCCGCAGAAAGTTGAGCGTCGTACTGGTGATAGAAGCCCATAGGAGATCCTTCGGCGAGCGAGCTACTTCTGAAGAGGCGCCCCGATGTCCTTGGCCCACTTATTCCAGTAGGCCTCTTCCTGTCCGACCTCGGCCGTGAAGCTCTCCACCGTTGAACCAGTGATCAGCGTGGCGCCGATCGTTTCCAGTTGCTTCAGGAATTCCGGGTCGCTCGAAGCCTTGTCGAGTGCTGCGCCAACCTTGGCGACGACGGCCGCGGGAAGGTTCGGCGGACCCGCGACCCCGAACCACGGCGAGATATCGAGAGGCTTGCCAGCGGCCTGCTCGATCGTCGGCAGATCCGGGAAGGCCGGCGACCGGTCGGCCGACGTCACCGCGAGCGCCTTCAGGGATCCGGCCTTGACCTGCTGGCCGATCGTGGCTTCGGTGAAGAAGCCCACCTGCAGGATGCCCGACATGCAATCGACGATCGGTTGGTTGCCGCCCGAATAGTTGATGAACGTCATCTTCGTATCATAGGCCATGTCGAACAGCGTGCCGCCGACATGGGACGTCGCTCCGAACGTACCGCCGAAGTTTACTTCTCCAGGGTGCGCTTTCAGATAGGCGACGAGTTCCGGAACAGTGGAAACTGGAAGCTTCGGGTTCACCACGAGCAGGTTCCGCTGTTTCGCAACCTTCCGGATATAGGTGAAGCCCTTCTGCTGATCGTAGCGCACCGACGAATACAGTGCCTTGGCGCGAGTATTCGAGGACTCCACCGCGACGAGAAGCGTGTAGCCGTCAGGGTTTGCGCGGGAGACGTTGGACGCGGCGATCATTCCCCCGGCGCCGCCGTTGTTCTCGACGATGACGTTCTGGTTCAACTCCTTCGCGAGCAGACGACCGATCACCCGGCCGATGATGTCCGTTGGCCCTCCGGGTGGAAATCCGACGACCAGCTTGATCGTGGTTGAGGGATAGGCATCGGCGGCCTCGACCGGCTCAGCAAGGAAGCCGAGACAAAGGATGGCGGCGCCGGCGGCAATCGACGTGGCTCTTCGGAATGATCGAAACATGCAGCACCTCCCTCGAAGGACGATCCAACTTCGAGCCAAGGACACTTTGTGTCAAGTGTGAAACTAACGTGACGCGACCCGGAGCCGCACAATGACTCGGCAAACGCTGCGGAAAAGCGTACAATATGCGCTATACAGCAGCATTTCGGCCGATATTGCCACCCGGCAGCCGAGTTCCAGGCTTGCCAAGCCCAATGGTTGTGTTCTAGACGATCGGTCTAATGAGGACACAATGGCGAAATCTTCAGATAATCACCGCCAGAACGTGACGGGCCGAGACGAGGTCGGATATGCGCCGACCCGTGACGTTCTGATCCGTTGCGGAATGGAGGTGATGACCCAACAAGGTTTCGCAGCTACGGGCCTGGACGCGCTGCTGCGCCGTGCCACCGTGCCAAAGGGCTCGTTCTACCACTACTTCGAAAGCAAGGCCGACTACGGCCGCGAAATCATGAGAGCCTACGACTCCTTCTTCCGACACAAGCTGGACCGCGCCCTGAACGACGGAACGCTTGCGCCGTTGGCGCGCATGCGAGCTTTCGTCGAGGACGCCAAAGCGGGCATGGCGAAATACGGCTATACGCGCGGCTGCCTCGTCGGAAACCTCAGCCAGGAGGTCGAGGCGCTGCCCGACGATTACAGGTCCGCGTTGGACGAGATCGTCAAAGGATGGCAGCGGAAGGTGGCGCATTGCCTGGAACTCGCATGCGAGGCCGGCGAGATCGGCAGCGCGGACTGTGATGCCTTGGCTGAGTTTTTCTGGATCGGCTGGGAGGGAGCGGTGATGCGGGCGCGCCTCGTCAAGAACGGCCTCCCGCTCGATACCTTCATCGCCGGTTTCGTCGCCGGCCTGCCGCGTCCGGACGAGCCGAAGGCCAAGTCCAGAAGAAAATCGTGAAGAGGAGTTCGAGTTGTTCAAAGCCGTGTTGATCGAGAAGGACGAGCGGGGATATCGCGCCGACGTCGCCGAATTGCCGGACAGCCGCCTGCCCGACGGTGAGGTGACCGTCGACGTCGAGTTCAGCACGCTGAACTACAAGGACGGTCTCGCGATTACCGGCAAGGGCCCAATCGTGAGATCCTTCCCGCTGGTACCCGGGATCGACTTCGCTGGCGTGGTCTCGTCGAGCTCCGACCCGACCTTCGCGCCGGGGGACCGGGTAGTTCTCAATGGCTGGGGTGTCGGCGAACAACATTGGGGCGGCCTCGCGCAGCGAGCAAAGGTCAAGGCCGACTGGTTGATCAAGCTGCCGCCCTCGATGCCTTCCCGCCGCGCGATGATCATCGGTACCGCGGGCTATACCGCGATGCTGTCGGTCATAGCCCTCGAGAAGTATGGCATCCGTCCCGGCGCGGGCGACGTACTGGTGACCGGCGCCGGCGGAGGCGTCGGCAGCATCGCGATCATGCTTCTCCACAAGCTCGGTTTCCGCGTCGTGGCTTCGACCGGCCGACCGGACGAGGAGCCCTATCTCAAGAGCCTGGGCGCTGCCGAGATCATCGACCGGTCACAATTGTCGCAGCCCGGCAAGCCGCTGCAGAAGGAACGATGGATCGCTGCGATCGACTCGGTAGGCAGCCATACGCTCGCCAACGTTTGTGCCGGGATCAAAGCGGACGGAGCGGTCGCCGCGTGCGGCATGGCGCAAGGATTGGATTTTCCCGCAAGCGTCGCCCCCTTCATCCTGCGCGGAGTGGCGCTGTTCGGCATCAACAGCGTGACCCGCCCGAAGGCAGAACGCGTCGAAGCCTGGGATCGTCTCGCTTCCTTGCTTACCGAAGCCGATCTGGAGAAGACGGCCATTGAAATCGGTTTGAACGACGTCGTCGCCACCGCGGACCGCCTCATGAGTGGCCAAGTGCGAGGGCGCACGGTCGTCGACGTGAATCGATGAACATGATCGAAAGGCTCGCGAGATGATCGCACCGCCGGCAGGACTGGAAGCTCCTTTGATTTTGGATCGGAGCGAACTAACCCCGCAAAAGGAGGTTGTACGGAAATTCTACAAGGAGATGTGGGATCACGCCGACGTCGCGCTGATTCCGGAGATCTTCCATCCGGAGTTCACTTTCCGAGGTTCGCTCGGTCCTACGGTCGTCGGGCACGCGCAATTCGTCGACTACGTCCGGTGGGTCACCGCATCCCTAGAACACTACACGTCGGACATTCTCGATCTCGTCGAGGAGCGCAACAAAGTCTCAGGCAAGCTGCGCTTCCATGGCATCCATCGAAAGTCGATATTCGGACATGCGCCCACTGGGCGACACGTCTGGTGGTACGGTGCTCCGATCTTCACGTTTCGAGGCGACAAGGTGACCGATCTATGGGTCCTGGGCGACATCCACGGGCTGATCGGTCGACTAGCACCGGATGCTGCGAGCACGCCGGAGTTCACGACGGACAAGTAGCAAACCTTTGCGCGAGGCTTGACGGGCGATCACGGTTGCCGCTTCCTCTGGACGCCAAGGCCGCTCGCACATGGAGGCGTCATGGAAACATCGGGGCGGATGGGTGCCCGACGGATATACGAAACGCTCAAGGCGCAGATAATCGGACGGACCTACGGCACCGACGGCGCCTTGCCGTCTTCACGCTCCCTCGCCGCCGAACTAGGCGTCTCCCGTTCGACCATTACCGTCGCCTACGAACAGTTGGCGGCGGAAGGCTTCATAAATGTCCGTCACGGTGCGCGGCCCCGCGTGGTCGGCGCGGCCGTCGGCGCGATCGAAAAGCGCGAAGCGTCCCGCACTTCGGCTCGCAACATTCACCTCTCACAACTCGGGGCGCGACTCCTGAAGGATGCCTCCCGATGGACCGATCCGCCTCGCGGCCTGGTCGCGAACTTTCGATACGGCGAGCTCTCACCGTCGGATTTCCCGGTGTCCGCCTGGAAGAAGGCCATGGTCGCCGCCATCTCCCGCAAGCCCGTACACCTGGCATACGATGATCCTTGCGGATCGCTGCGGCTCCGAAGAGCCCTTCAGGGCTATCTGTGGCGATCCCGGAGCGTGCGGTGCCACGTCGACCAGATCGTCGTCGTCAACGGCTCTCAGCAGGGGCTCGATATCTGCTCTCGGCTGCTCCTCGACGCTGGCGACCGCTTCGTCATGGAAGACCCCGGCTACCAGATCGCTAAGGTGGTTTTCGCGGCGACGGGCGCCATCGCGGTGCCGGTCCCCGTAGACGCGGACGGCCTCGACACCAAGCGCGTCGCGAAGATCGAAGCCCGGCTCGCTTACGTGACGCCGTCCCACCAATATCCGCTAGGCGGCGTGTTGCCGGTCGCGCGACGATACGAACTTCTCGCGTGGGCGAGAAAACACGATGCGTGGTTGATCGAGGACGACTACGACAGCGAGTATCGATACGACACGAAGCCGGTCCCGCCGCTGCAAACGCTCCAGGACAGCGGCAGGGTCGTTTACCTCGGTACGGTCTCCAAGACGTTGTCGCCCACCCTTAGGGTCGGCTACCTCGTCGTGCCCGCAGGGCTGCAATCCGCCTTCGCCGCCGCCAAGCAGGTCATGGACCGCCACACGCCGTTGCTCGAACAGGAGGCCCTCGCCGCGATGCTCGAGAGCGGCACCTACGAAGGTCATGTCAGACGTGCTCGAAGACGCAACGCCGAACGCCGGGAATCGCTGCTGCAGGCCCTGCATCGCCGGTTCGGGGACCGCGTCCGGGTCGAGGGCGCCGCCGCCGGCTTGCATCTGGTCGCATGGTTCGAGGGACTGCCGATCGCGGCGGAGGACGATCTCGTCAGGACGGCGCGCTCTAAGGGCGTCGGTGTCTACCCGATTTCGCCCCTCTTCGACCAGCGCACAGCGGGTCGTCCAGACGTGGTTGGCCTGGTGATGGGCTACTCGGCTCTGGATGCGAAGCAGATCGAGAAGGGCTGCAAATTGCTCGCCGACGCCGTCGAGCAGATTGATCGCCTCGCAAACTGGACTAGATGATTTGAGAAAAACTGGACGTTTAACGTAGTCCAGACCCACGCTATCTCCATGTCCTACAACGGAGACCGGTCATGTACACACCTCCCGCCTTCAAGGACGAGAACCTCGATAGCATCCGCGCGACGATCCGGGACGCCCGCTTGGCCAACTTTGTGACGGCGACCGCCGAGGGACCGCTGGCGACCCCCCTTCCGCTCTTTCTCGACGAAAGCGAGGACGAGCACGGCGTAATCTACGGGCATCTGGCTAAGGCCAACCCGCAGTGGAAGCTCCCTCCGATCGGAAACGCGCTCGCGATCTTCATGGGTCCGGAGGCATATGTAACGCCTTCCTGGTACGCGACCAAGCAGGAGACCGGCAAGGTCGTGCCGACATGGAACTACGTCGCTGTGCACGCGTTCGGACCGGCCGAGTTCTTCCAGGATCCAGAGCGTCTGCTCGACGTGGTGACTCGCCTGACGCGGAAGCACGAAGCAGCGCGTGCGAAGCCATGGGCCGTCTCGGACGCTCCCGCGGATTTCATTGCTGCCCAGTTGCGCGGCATCGTCGGGATCCGCATCCCCGTGGTGCGCTTCGAAGGCAAGCGCAAGATGAGCCAGAACCGTCCAGAGGCCGATCGCGTCGGCGTCGCGGCGGGCCTGGCGGCCAGCGAGAATCCTGCGGATCGTGCCGCAGCCCCTCTAATTCCCGTACCTGTCTAGCTTTCGGAGGTACGATGTTCGAGCTTCAGACGTTCGCGCTGTTCTTGGCCGCCGCTACGGTCGTGGCGGTCACGCCGGGGCCGGGCATTTTCTACATCGTCGCCCGCACGCTGGCCGGCGGCCGGACCGAGGGATTAGCATCCAGCGTCGGCTTGGGTGTCGGTGGTTTCGTACACGTGCTCGCCGGCGCGATCGGCATTTCGGCCCTGGTGATGGCGAGCGCGGAAGCGTTCACTGCGCTGAAGATCGCCGGCGCCTTCTATCTCATCTGGCTCGGCATCAAGACTTGGAGGGAAGCGCGAGTCCCCGCGCCGGCCGAAGTCCAGACGACCGGCGCTGGCCGTGCAATGCGCGAAGGCATCGTCGTGGAGGCGCTGAATCCAAAGACGGCCGCGTTCTTCCTTGCCTTTATTCCGCAGTTCGTCGACACGAGCGTGAACGTGGCTCTGCAGTTCGTTGTGCTCGGCACGATTTCCGTCGCCTTGAACACTGCCGTAGACCTGATCGTGACCCGTTGGGCGGCCAAAGCGAGGGATGGACTCGCCGGGCGACCCACGTTCATCGCGCGGACGAGACAGACCTCTGGAGCCGTAATGTGCGGACTTGGGGCCGCGCTTCTTATCGCGCGTCGCGCAAGCTAAGCTAACGCTTTGTCGCTGTGTCGATCTGACGGTCGACATGCCATCAGCACAAGCAAAACATCAAACGCCCGACCCAATCGACCATGGGCCAATTTGCGTAAAGTACAGCCAAATGCGCAGGTAGGCTCATCCTACTGTCACATGTTGTCAGGCCCGAGCCTGTCCGCCGGCGCGGTCGTCGATGTAGCGGCGAAGCGCTGCGGCGGCGTTCAACATGTGCGCGCGCATTCTGCGAGAGGCCGTATCGCCATCGCCCTCCGCAATCGCCTGCATGATGGCGTCGTGCTCGTCGCGGGACTTGCGGATGCGATCGCCTTGCCGCAATTGCGTGCGGCGGAAGGCGCTGAGACGCGCACGGACCTCCTGCGCCTGCTCGGCCATGAACGCGTTGTGCGTTGCGCTGTAGATGCCTTCGTGGAACAGCCGGTTGAACGCGTCGTAGGCATCGACGTCGTTGGCGTCGACCATTGCCAGCGAGGTGTCGTGGAGCTCAATCAGATCGCTGCGCTCCAGCGGCGTCATGCGATAGGTCGCAAGCCTCACGCACATGGCCTCCACCTCAGCACTCGTCTCGAACATGTCCATGATGCGCTCGGCTGTCATCCGGGCAACGACGACGCCGCGACGTCCGCGCACTTCCACCAGACCACTGACCGCGAGTTGACGAAGGGCCTCCCGCACCGGCGTGCGGGAGGCTCCGAAGCGATCAGCAAGCTGTTGTTCTTCCAATGCCGAGCCGGCAACGAGAGCGCCGGAAGTGATCTCATCAGTCAACGCGTTTCGGATCCGATCGGACAGAAGCCCGCCATCCTCTTCCGCTTCGGCTGCAACTTTGAGAAAACTAGCCATTCAGCTTCCTATGATTGCGCGCACCGTGAAGTAGAGGATGGACGGTGCGACCAGGCATCCCAAGCCCGTGTGAAACGTCGCGGTCAATGCGCCGTAAGGCACCAGGCGCCGATCGGTCGCCGCAAGCCCTCCGGAAACGCCGCTGACCGTTCCCATCAAGCCGCCAAACACCATTGCGCTGCGCGGATTGTCGAGGCCGATCATCTTGGCAACGAAGGGCGTGCCGATCATCACGATCACCGCCTTGAATACACCGGTCGCGATCGAGAGCGCAATAACCGGTGAGGATGCCCCGATCGCCGCCCCCGTCACCGGTCCCACGATGTAGGTGACCGCACCGGCACCGATCGTCGTCAGCGATTCGGCGTCAGTGTAGCCGAACGCTGCGGCGACAAACACGCCGAGGATGAACGGTACGACCGTTCCCAATCCGAGTGCGACCGCACCGATCAGCCCGGCCTTGCGTGCATGGACGACATCGACCTCGAAGGCGGTGGCGACGATGGCGAAGTCCCGCAGCATCGCACCTCCCATCAGGCCGATCCCGGTCAGCGCCGGCAGGTCGGCGACGCCCTTTTCACCGCCGGTGGCGATACCGCCGAAAAAGGCCAGCACGAGACCCAGCATGATCGCGATCGCCGAGCCGTGGATGCGTCCGAAGGTGAGGTATTTCGAGATCGCTCCGGAGATCCACATCAGGACCCCGACGGCGGCGAAGGCCGTGATCAGCGAACTTGCGGCGAGAACGTGAGATATCATGGTCATCCGATCCTCCCGGACTTGAAGTGAGGCACGCTCGCCTCGAGCGCTTCTCGGGCCTCGATCTCGTCCATGGTCTCGACGCGGCTACTCAGCCGGCCGATCAGAGCCACCATCGCGAAACACACCGCGACCGCTCCGGCGCCAGCAATGACGACGATCGGACCGCCTTTTGCCGCAGCAACGACATTCTGCTGCGCGGCCATGGCGACCACGATCGGAATGTAGAAGCTGCCCCAGAACTCGACGCCGGTCTTGAGCCCGTGGCTGAGCAGGCCGTGCCGCATCAGCCAGAGCCGGGCCGCGATCAGGAACATCATCGCAATGCCGACGCCGCCGACATTGGCCTTCACACCGAGGGCGACGCCGAGCAGGTCCCCGAGCAGGCTCCCCAGCAACGTGCAGATCGCGAGTAGCGCTACGCCGGAAATGGTCACGGGCGCCTCCCCTCTGCGAGCGCGGCGGCGGCCCCTGGACCCGAACTGTTTGTATGCATTCGCATCCTAAATTCCCTCCTGTGTATGCGAATATTCATCGCTTCTGTCTTTGCGTATACATTAATTGACAATCGATGGCAATACGTATACATTAAGCGACATCAAAGTTCATCCCGCATGCCAAGGAGCCGAAATGAGTCGTTGGGGTATGCAAAAGGCCGCCCTGGGGGAGCGCCTCGCGGCCGGCCGCCGGCACGCCAAGGGAAAGATAGTCCCGATCCCGAATCTGGGCGCGTTTCTGAAGGCGGTGGTCCGGTCAAGCGACCGGGTGTGCCTGGAGGGTGATAATCAGAAGCAGGCCGACATCCTTGCCTCGGCCCTCGCGAACCTCGACCCCGGGGATGTCCATGACCTCCACATGGTCCAATCCGGCGTGGTCCTGCCTTCCCACCTCGACATCTTCGAGAAGGGAATCGCGCGGCGGCTCGACTTCTCCTATTCTGGCCCGCAATCGGCGCGCATCGCGCGCATGCTGTTCGGCGGCAAGATCGAGCTCGGGGCGGTGCATACCTACCTCGAGCTGTTCGCGCGCTACTTCATCGACCTCACGCCGAACGTCGCGCTGATCGCGGCGGTCAGCGCGGACAAGGACGGCAACCTTTATACGGGGCCGAACACCGAAGACACGCCGACGGTGGTCGAGGCGACCAGCTACAAGAACGGTCTCGTCGTGGCGCAAGTCACCGAGATCGTCGACAAGGTGCCGCGCGTCGACATTCCCGGCGACCTCGTGCATTTCGTGGTCGAGGCCGGCCGTCCCTTCTACGTCGAGCCGCTCTTCACCCGTGACCCTGCGGCCATCACCGAGACCCAGATCCTGACGGCGATGCTCGCCATCAAGGGCATCTACGCGCCCTATGGCGTGCGCCGGCTCAATCACGGCATCGGCTTCAACACCGCCGCGATCGAGCTGCTGCTGCCGACCTACGGCGAGAAGCTCGGCCTCAAGGGCAAGGTCTGCACGCATTTCGCGCTCAATCCGCATCCGACCATGATTCCGGCGATCGAATCCGGCTGGGTCGAGCAGATCCATTGTTTTGGCTCGGAAGTCGGCATGGAGGATTATGTCGCGGCGCGCTCCGACATCTTCTTCACGGGTCCCGACGGCTCGCTGCGATCCAACCGCGCCTTCTGCCAGACGGCGGGCCTCTATGCCTGCGACATGTTCATCGGATCGACGCTGCAGATCGACCTCGAAGGCCACAGCTCGACGGTGACGACGAGCCGCATCGCCGGATTCGGCGGCGCGCCTAACATGGGATCCGACCCGCGCGGCCGCCGTCACCCGAGCGAACCCTGGCTGAAGGCCGGCGCCGAAGCCGACCCCGATTCCAATGCTGCGCTGCGCCGCGGCCGCAAGCTCGTGGTGCAGATCGGCGAGACCTTCGGTGACAGCAATGTCCCGCTCTTCGTCGAGCAACTGGATGCGCTGGAGCTGGCGCGCAAGCTCGACCTCGATCTGGCGCCGGTGATGGTCTACTCCGACGACGTCACCCACATCGTCACCGAGGAAGGCATCGCCAACCTCTTGATGTGCCGCAGCAAGAACGAGCGCGAGCAGGCGATCCGCGGCGTGGCCGGCTACACCGACATCGGACGCGCGCGCGATGCGAAGCTGGTTGAGCAGCTCCGGCAACGCGGCGTGATCCGCCGTCCCGAGGATCTCGGCATCGATCCGCTGGATGCCGACCGCCGCCTGCTGGCGGCCCGCTCGATCAAAGATCTCATGCTGGCCTCCGGCGGTCTCTACCGTCCGCCCAGCCGCTTCCGCAACTGGTGAGGGGTTTCGCATGGAAAAGCTCAGCTTCAGACTGACCGCTGCCAGATCCGCGGGCGGCACCCGCGCGCAGGCGATCGTCGGCGTCGTCGCCTCCGGCAATCTCGAGGTGCTGCTGGAACGGGCCTCACCGGCCGACACGTGCACGATCGACATCGCAACCGCGGCTCATGGCTTCGGCGCGGTGTGGGACGCCGTCGTTCGCGATTTCGTCGCCCGCCGCTCTGCCGGCGGCCTGCGCATCTCCATCAATGACGGCGGCGCCCGCCCCGACACCGTGGCGCTGCGACTTGCCCAGGGCATCCGCAAGATCGAGGAGCCGGAACGATGACAGCCGTCACCGCCAATGATGTCTCGCTGAGCTGGTACGAGGCAAGCGCCCGGCAGCGCATCGACGCGCTGGTCGATGCCGGCAGCTTCTGTGAATTCATCGGCCCGGAGCTGCGCGAGATCAGCCCGCACCTTTCGATCTTCAACCTGCCGGCGCAGTTCGACGACGGCATCGTCATCGGGCGCGGCCGGCTGGATGGCGCGCCGGTGCTCGTTGCCGCGCAGGAAGGACGCTTCATGGGTGGCGCCTTTGGTGAAGTCCACGGTGCGAAACTCACCGGACTGCTGCGCGCGGCGCGCACGCTGAACCAAAGCGTGCTGATCCTGTTCGACACCGGCGGCGTGCGGCTTCAGGAGGCCAATGCCGGCGAGCTCGCGATCGCGGAGATCATGCGCGCGGTGGTCGAGGCGCGGCGCGCCGGCATCCACATCGTCGGCCTGATCGGCGGGCGCGCCGGCTGCTATGGCGGCGGCAGCCTGATCGCAGGTACTTGCTCGCGCCTGATCATCTCCGAACAGGGACGGCTCAGCGTCAGCGGCCCCGAGGTGATCGAGACCAACAAAGGCATCGAGGAATTCGACTCGCGCGACCGCGCCCTGGTCTGGCGCACCATGGGCGGCAAGCACCGCTACCTCATCGGCGGCGCCGATGCGTTCGTCGACGACGAGGCGCTGGCGTTTCGCGAGGCGGCGATCGATGCGCTCAAGGCTAACGGACGATGCGACGCAACGGTTCTTGAAGCCGAGCAGACGCGCCTCGAGCGGCGATTGCAGCGCTTCGGCGAAGACGAGGACGCCGTCGAGATCTGGCAGGCGCTTGGCATCGACCAGCCGTCCGAGATCCCCGCACTTCCGACCGGCGCGTTCCTTCGCGCGGCCAGCAACAGGGAGAATGCCGATGACGCTCGATGACATCCTGACCGGCTTGTTCCCGAACGGTGCCAAGATCGAAACCACGGGCGCGGTGATCGCGGGACAGGCGGTCCTGCCTGACGGCGGACCGATCCACGTCCTCGGCATCACCCAGGAACAGCCGCTCGGCGTGGACGAAGCCATCGTGCTCGCGAGGCGCGTGATCGAGATCGTCAAATCGAAGGATCGGGCGCCGATCTTGTTCCTGGTGGATTCCGCCAGCCAGCGCATGAGCAAGCGCGACGAGCTGCTGGGCCTCAGCGAATATCTGTCGCATCTCGCCAAGGCCCTGCTGCTAGCGGAAGCCGAGGGACATCGCACCGTCGGCCTGCTCTATGGCGGCAGCGCCGCCGGCGCGTTCATCGCCACCGCGCTTGCCACCGGCACGCTGGTGGCGCTGCCCGGCGCGCATCCCGCGGTGATGGACCTGCCGTCGATGGCGCGGGTGACCAAGCTTCCGATCGACGTCTTGAAAGCCAAGGCGGAACCCACGCCGGTGTTCGCGCCCGGGCTCGACAACATGGTGCTGACAGGCGGCGTCCACGTCGTCTGGGACGAAGCTGCGCCGCTGGCGCCGCAGCTTGCCGCCGTGCTGCAACGGTCGCTCGGACCGGATGATCGCGGCCGGCTCGGCAGCGAACGCGGTGGACGACGGAAGGCCGCCGAGCTTGCCGAGCGTGTTGCGCGCGCTACGGACTCACATCAGGGGGCGCGACATGCTTGAGCCTCTCGCGCGCCACAGCATGGTGAAGGCTTCGGCAGCCGGATGGGCCGCGGTGATGAACCGCGATCCCGAACTCGCCAGCGAGCCGATCGTCGCGGGCTGGGCCCACGCCGGACGCCCGCTCGTCGTTCGCCGGCCGGCTTGCAGCGATACCGCAGGCCTCGTTCCGCTCGGTCTGCCGTTGCCGCCGAGCCACGGCAAGCAACGCATCGCGGTCTCGCTCGCTGCTGCCGATATCGTCGCATCGGCCCCGCCTCCGCTGTTGGCCGACGCAGCGGTGGCGGCGCCCGCGCGCTGGCGCGAGACGATCGAGAAGCTGCTCCGGCTTCAGCCGGAGACCCGCACCTATGGCAGCCTGGCCTGGCAGCATCTCACCGGCCTTCCCTATCTTTCGGATGGATCGGACCTCGATCTGCTCTGGCCTCTGTCGTCGGCGAAGCAGGCCGCAACTCTGGTGGCCGACATCGCGCGGATCGCAAAGCAGGTGCCGATGCGGCTGGACGGGGAGATCACAGGTCCCGCCGGCGGGGTTCAATGGCGCGAACTGACTGGTACTGACGCGGACGAAGTCCTCGTGAAGGGTCCGGCAGGCGTCACCACGACGACGCGCGCGGCCTTCCTCGCGGATCTCGTGTCATGACCATTGCGCTCAGATGGCAATCACTGCCGGGTCGCGCGCTTCCTGCGGAGCAGCTCGGCCATCTCGCATCGCTCTGCCTGAAGCTCGAAGTCGAGACCTATCCAAAGCCGGGGCTCGTTAGCCGTGTCGACAACGGTGCGCATCGCGACATGGACGCCGCCCTGTTGTGCCTGAGCGCCGACACCCTGACGCCGTTTTTCGGCGATCTGGCCGCCGCAGGCGCCAAAGGTGCCGGCATGAACCGGTTGCGCGCGATCGGCGTTGCCGCAGAGCGCGCGATGTTGGCTGCGACCTGCGGTGTGAATACGCATCGGGGCGCGATCTTCGGACTGGGTCTGCTCTGCGCCGCGGCCGGTTATCGGAACGCCGTGGGCATTCGCAAATCCCTCGGCCGGCTGGTTTCGGAGCGTTGGGGCGAGGACATCCTGTCCGGTCCGGTATCGCTGCGCAGCCACGGCGCCGTGGCCGCGCGGCGCTACGGCGCCGGCGGCGCCAGGGGGGAAGCCGCCGACGGTTTCCCGTCGGTCTACGACATCGCCCTACCCGCGCTGCATGCAGCGCGCGAGCTTGCGCCTCATGACGAGGAAGCCGTTCGCGTTCAGACCTGCATGAGCTTGATCAGTAACGTCACCGACACCAACCTCCTGCATCGAGGCGGGGCCGAGGGACTGGGGTTCGCGCAAGCCAGCGCCTCCACCTTTCTTGCCGCGGGCGGGGTTGGATCGCCGGAATGGCGCAGGCGTGCTGCCGAGATTCACGAAGCTTTCGTGACACGCAATCTCAGTCCCGGCGGCTCCGCAGACCTGCTGGCAATGGCCCTTTTCGTCGATCGGATCGATCAGGGATGCTAGCACTGCTCTGCGGCGGACAAGGTGCGCTCTCGGACAAGATTTTTGATCTTGTCGCGGACCAGCCTGCCGCGAAGTCAATCTTCGCCGCGGCGACGGCTTGTCTCGGTGAGGATCCTCGGGAATTCGTTCGGACGCTCAACGCCGAGCAACTGTCGGAAAATCATGCCAGCCAGGTCCTGACCGTCACATCGGCTCTCGCGATCCACGCCTGCATCGCTGACCTGTTGACCGAAGAGACCGCTGTCACCGGGTATAGCGTCGGCGAGATGGCGGCCTGGAGTATCGCGGGAATCTGGACCGCCGACGAAGCGTTGCGGCTCACCAATATTCGTGCACGGCTGATGGAAAGCGCAACGGAGCCCGATGGCCGCCTGGGTTACATCCGCGGGCTCAACCGGACTGCGATCGAACTCTTGCTTGCAAAGCACCGCTGCGAGATCGCGATCAGGAATCCTGACCTTCTTTTCGTGGTCGGAGGCGTGGAGCGGGATGTTATCGCGCTCTGCGACGAGGCCGCTGGGGCAGGAGCGCGCACCGGCCTTCTCGCCGTCAAAATCGCGTCGCATACGACGAGGCTGGCGAAGGCCTGTAAACCTCTGCAGCAGGCGCTCGATGCTAGTAGTGACGCGGCCGTCGCAGGCCAGCGCGTCTTACTTGCCGGCGGTGACGGCGAACGGATCTTCTCGGTCGCCGGCGCCACGGTGAAACTGGCAAACCAGGTCGCCCATCCCATCGATTGGGCGGCAACCCTGGACGCGCTTACAGAGCTGGGCGTCACCGAGGTGCTGGACCTCGGGCCCGGACATGCGCTGGCTGAGATGATGCGAGCATCTCAGCCGTCCACACGCTGCTACGCCGCCGACGGCTTTCGCACGATCGAGGGCCTGCGAAACTGGGTTGCTTCCAAATAGCAGGAGACCGGACGCGAACCACGCTCGAACCCGCACTCGATGGCGCCGGTTACTCGCGCGCGGCATCACCAGCAGCCCTTAAGGTGCAAGACTAGCACACAACGAAAGGCGAGCGTTCTGGGCGACCGCCCTAGCGATCAGGAGACTAGTTTCGGCAAGCCTTCCAGCGCGGCATGCAGACGTTTTGTCATCACTTGCTCCAGTTCTGGTGTTGGCGCAGCAAGGTGCGCCGCAGGGCTGCCTATCTCCGCGCCAATTTTGTCGGTCGACTGTGGTGACGTTAAGTGCCACGAGGTTGAATGCCCCGTGATGTTGCACTCGGGGTAGATCCGAAAACCCGCCGCTTACAGCCAAAACTTGGGGAAAGGACAGGCCCGCCAGCGGGCGTTAAACCTGCTATAGCCATCAGCTCAGCAGCCTCGGCGTTGCGCTGCGCTTCTAGGACATCGACCTGACCGGTCCACCGCTGCTGTTCATTGTAAGCAGCTTGACGGGCAAAGGAATTTAGAGTCCGCTTGAAGCTAACTTGTCGCGTGCGTCCTGAATAGAATGCGACAGATCGCGCGACAGCTCGATGATGGTTCCAGCTAGGAAGCATCATCAAGGTCGCGCATAATGGCCCGATGCAGCAATTGGCTGCTTCCAGCACCGCCAATGCGACCGACATTTCTTCAGGGGCGCGAACGTGACCAAAATCGAATTGCGTGAGGGCGGCACTTAATGCGCGAAGGTTTCCAGCAGCGGTATTGTACCGCCTGCCAACCTGTTTTGGGGAAAGCAAGTAGGGTCATTGCAACGGTCTCTGCCGCGCGACTACATGACGGTCATAAAAACGATAGTCTATAACTAGGTAAGGCTACGGTTCTTGTCGAATGTCTTGAGCCTGCCGCGGCATTGAAGTTCGATCGTATCTACTTTGTGCAGCTCGAGCACGTGTCCGCATGAGCGGGCGAAAAATCCGCAACCTTAGCGTTGAAGAGCTCTTATTGGCCTTCTTGGGGGGAAATCCGCAACCAAGTGGCAATCCGGCCCGCGAATTGCTTATGTCATTCGAACGCGACAACGCGTTGAGTTCATTGGCGAGGCACGCGTCTCTGCTGGGTGCTGGCGAGCGGACGGCGTCGGTTCTTTTGCACCAACACTGACGGAAACTCGCTCCAGGCCTAGTGCAACTCGCCGGTGACGAACTGGGCCCTTCCCATGCCGAATGACCAATCTTCGTCCGCATTGATCACGAAACTTATCAAGAGGTCAGTTGGCGCTACTCCACACGATGACGACAGCCTCTCGGCGAGGACGCGATAAAACTCCAATTTGGACGCCTTGTCGCGCGGGCGGCTCGTCAATTGCAGCATGACCAATTTATCGGTCCGATTGATATCAAGACCTGTGTCAAGCGCGACGATGCTGGATTGTGGGTGCTGATGCACCACCTGATAGCGATCGCGGGGCGGCACGTGGAGCGTTTCTACCAGGACTTCGTGAGTGACATCCATAAGCCGTTGGATCTCCGCATCACTTCGTCCCTCGATCAAATCGAACCGCAAAAATGGCATGGCGATGCTCCTCACTTCTGGCTCAACTAACAAAGCTGCGGCGGGCAACCAAGGCTGACCGAGCAACGAAAAGCTGCAATACTCGTTGTAAGTTTTCTCTGCCCGAGCGAGATCATGAATTCAGATGACCGTCATCTGTCCTTAAGATGGACGACGGAGCACTCTAACTCACGCGGCGCGAACACTCGCCAGGAAACGATCGACATCCGCTCCCAGCAAAGTGGACTGGTTGCTCAGCCCACCTGCAGCCGCAAGCACATCAGCTGCAGCCACCCCGGTTTGGCCAGACGCCTCGCTCACCCCTACGATGTTGCGCGATACCTCTTCGGTGCCTTGCGCGACCTGCTGGATGCTGCGTGCGATCTCGCGCGTCGCGACACCCTGTTGCTCCACGGCGGATGCAATCGCAATTGCGATCTCGTTGATCGAGGATATCGTGCCGCTCACTCCTTCGATTGCCTGGACAGCCTCACTCATGGCGCCCTGCATGCCGTTGACTTGGGTGGAGATCTCCTCAGTTGCACGTGCGGTCTGGCCTGCGAGCGACTTCACTTCGCTTGCGACAACGGCAAATCCCCTTCCCGCCTCGCCGGCACGCGCGGCCTCAATTGTTGCATTTAGCGCCAGCAGGTTCGTCTGGCTGGCGATCGCGGTTATTAATTGAACCACGTCTCCGATCTTTGATGTCGCGGCTACAAGCCCTTAAATTGTGATATTAGTCCGTCGCGCCTCTTCAACGGCGCCTCCGGCGACCTTGGTCGAACGCGCCACCTGATTGCCTATCTCGGCGATCGAGGCCGAGAGCTGCTCAGTGGCCGACGCGACCGACTGCACGCTTGAGCTGGCCTCTTCTGCAGCAGTCGCAACTACTCCGGACTGGCGGCTGGCAGATTTCGCCGTCTCCGACATGCTCTGGGACGTCGTCCTCATTGCGGAAGCCGACTGAGAGAGGGCATCGAGTGACGTGCTCACACCCTGCTCGAACTCGTCAGCCAGCTTGCCCAGGAGCCCCCTCTTCTCCGTCTCGGCCATCAATTTCATCTCGTCCTGTTCCTGGCGAAGGCGAGCGGTCTCTATCATGGCGTCCTGAAACACCTTGACGGTCTTCGCCATTTCTCCGACTTCATCCGCACGCGAGAGCGCAGGAATCGACGATCTTGTATCGCCACTCGCGAGCTTTCGCATTGCCCCAGTGAGGCTTGCGATCGGCCGCGTGATACTACGGCTAAGAAAAATCGACGTGGCCACGACAAGAGCAAGGGCTATAGCGATGAGAAGGCCAATGCGCTTTGCTTCTGCCATGAATATCGCGTCGACGTCATCCAGATAAATGCCGCCCGCGACTGCCCAGTCATAGGGCTTGAATCCGACAACATAGGCGATCTTAGGAAGCGGGTCGCCGACGCCGGCACGGGGAAAGCTAAACGCGACAAAGCCGGATCCGCCGGACTTCACAAGGTCGACTTGCAGCCGGGAGAAAAAGACACCGTTGGCATCCGCGTTGTCCTTCATGCTCTTGTTCTGAAACTTGGGATTGGGATGCGCGACCAGCACGGAGTCCATGTCGAGGGCATAAAGATAGTCGTCATTGCCGAAACGCAATGATTGAAGCAGTTGCTTACTCCGCTCCAAGGCCTGCGCATCGGAGAGCCCTGCCGCTCGGGATGCCTGGTAGTCCAATTCAAGCGCCTGCTTCGCCAGGAGGACGAGCTGCTGAAGCTTGTCTTTTCGGTCCTCAAGCAAGCTGCTCTTGAGGGCCGACAAGCCGAACCCGGCCACGGATGCAATTCCCAGAACAGAGAGAACCACCATCAACATCAGCCTGGAAGAAATCTTGAGCTTGGCAAGCATGAAAAATCCTTAACACGCGGAGTCCGACCATCACTCCGCCTCATCTATCCCACATTGATAAAAAATGCCTTTAGCGCGCAGGAGTCACCTAGAGCGTCTGTGACAGTCGAACACGGCGCATTGATACGAGGAGTTTGCAGGCCCCTGTTGCGATGACTCCGGTCTGCGGGGAAACATTACCAGTTGAGATGACGGTCATCTCTTCTCTAGATAACGATGCGCGCCGCATCGTTCCCCAATGCGTCTTCCACGCGGTCCACATTATTCGTTAGGATGATTGTGACGTCGTTCGAATTGTTGCTGCTGTTGGCTTCAAGAGTGGACTGGAATGGATCTCTCCGATCTCAGAGTGTTCGAGACGGTTCTGCGTCTTGGAAGTATCAGCCGTGCGGCAACGGAACTGGGTACTGCTCAATCCAAAGTCACAACTCGTATCCGAGTGCTTGAGGGCAAGCTTGGCATTTCACTCTTCGAGCGTCACGCACGGGGCGTAACGCCAACCTCGGCAGCCCGCAGGGTCCTCCCCTATGTCGCGAGGCTTTCAAGACTTGCTGCGGATGCCCGAGCTGCGGCACGGGATGATGGTGTGCCGAGGGGCACTCTGCTGATCGGAAGCCTCGAGACGACCACCGCGTTGCGACTGTCTCCTCTTCTGCCAAGGTTTGCCAACGCCTGCCCCCACGTCCGGCTCGCAATCACGACCGGAAACACCACACGCTTGTTGAATGAAGTCCTTGAGTATCGTCTCGATGGCGCGTTTGTCGTCGGCCCCGTCGATCACCCGGACCTGAATCAACGGCCTTTCTTCCACGAGGAGCTCGTGCTCGTAACGACCCCGTCGATCCGGACAAAGGACCTGGCTGACATCGACGGTTTGAAGATGGTCGTCTTTCAGATCGGCTGCTCTTATCGTGTCCGTCTGGAGACGATGCTGATGGAATTAGGGATCACTCTGTCCGAGCCGCAAGAGCTTGGTTCTCTCGACGCCATCATCAGTTGCGTCTCAGCCGGCCTTGGTGTCACCTTGATGCCGAGAGGTGCAATCGCAGCTGCCGCCCGGGATGGCAGGGTCGCTGCGCATGCGTTGCCGCCTTCCCGGGCCGCCGTTAAGACGGTGTTCGTCTGGCGAAAGGATGTCTATGTGTCGAGCGCGATGACAGCCCTGTTCGATCTGATCGAATCCCGGCCGTGACCCGAGCCGTCCAGCCTAGGACCGCTGCTCGCCTTCGAAGTAGTTCAACAGGCCCGTCCCCGGCGCGCAGTTGACATACTCGAAAAGCTGGTTGTTCTCCGGCAGCACGAACACTTCATGCCAGGTTCTGAGCTGGTTCTTCGTGCCGAACTTGCGGTAACGGGCCATTGCGGCGCGGAATATCGCGCCGTGCGAGGGATGATGCTCAGCCCAGTTTTCCATGTGGCCAAGCGACAGAAAGTATCCGAGCGCATGAGTCTCGAGCTCGGGTGCCCCGCCCGCATCGCATGTTTGCTGGAATCGCAGCGAGCAGCAACCCGTTGCCTCAGGACTTTCGCGCAAGAAGTCCATTCCGCGTTCGAGGGGTGTCCGCAGGTCGCGCATGTAATCTTCGGTTTGGTCGGCATCGCAGCGCCCCCAAAAGGCCGCCGACCGAATGACCGTGAGATTCTGGGGCGTAGCGATCCGCCACCGATTGGACCTGGTCTCGCGCGGCGTCGCTGATGGGAGCTCAGCCAGCGCCGACGGCAAAGGATCGATCGCGGCGAGTGGGATCCGGTCGCGCATCGCGCCGTAATAGCCGCAATACGGTGTCGGGTAGAGCGCCACTTCGTTAGAGCGACTCATTCCGGCTGGATAATCGTTCCAATACAGCGTCTCAAGGCGTTCGATCGGAACGGTCAAGCTCTCGCGGAAGTAGCCCGTCGCCTCCGAACACCTCGCCGAATCGTTCCACCAATTCGCCACGCGTCGATCTTCGAGCCAATCATCACGACGGGTCTGGTCAACCCAATAGCTCGCAACCACATGCGTATAGAGGCCGTTGTGATCGACGAACCACGCATGATCGTGCACGTGCGGGCCGTTCGGCAGGCAGACGGCCTCGGACATCCACGGTATGAAGCCGGACTTGTAGACGGCTTCCGCGTTCGGTCCCTGGATGCCGTGAAATGCAAGGCACAAAGCTTCGCATTTGCGTGGGAAACCGACGGACCAACGCTGGACCACCGGCTCGAAACCCTTCGGCTTGCGCAGCGGATTGATCCGCTCCAATACCTGAAAATTCATAGCGAGCTCCGTTCCTTAGTGGATTCCAAAATATGCCTTGTGCAGCTCGGAATTCTCTTTCAAGAGTTCAGCGCTTCCTTTGGCGACAACGAGTCCTTGTGCCAGCACGTATCCGTAATCGGTGACGTCGAGCGTTTGACGCACGTTCTGCTCAATCAGCAGAACCGAAAGTCCGGCTGACTTTAGTTGTCGGACTATTCCGAAAACCTCCGAGACAAATAACGGCGACAGGCCGAGCGAGGGCTCGTCAAAGATCACGAGCTCCGGATCGGCGATCAGCCCTCGCGCGATGGAGAGCATCGACCGCTCGCCGCCGGACAGTGTTCCCGCAAGCTGGCTTCGCCGCTCCTTCAGACGCGGGAAGACCTCGAACATCTCATCCATCCGGGCCGCAACGCGCCTGTCGTCACGCATGATCAATCCGCCGACCTTGAGGTTCTCAAGAACGCTCATGCGCGGCATCACGCGATTGCCTTCCGGGATCGTTGCGATCCCGAGAGCCGCGATCTTGTGCGTAGGCATATTGGTTGTCGCCACATGCCCAAAGCGTACCTCGCCTTTCCGAACACGGGTCAACCCGAGGATGGCCCGGATCAACGTGCTCTTGCCGGCGCCGTTGGCGCCCAGGATGGCCGTTACCGTACCGGGCCTGACCTCGATGGTCACGTTCTTCAGAACGTCGGCGCGATCGTAGCCAGCGTTGATCGCATTGACCGACAATGTCCGCGCCGCGGTTCGTCGCACGCTGATCATTGCCCTCTCCCGAGATAAGCCGCCTGCACTTCGGGGTCGGCTATCAACCCGTCAAAACTGCCTTCGAAGACTTTCCTCCCGAAATTGAGCACGATGCAGCGATCGGAGACACGCCGGATGACGTCCATTTCGTGCTCCACCAGGACCACGGCCAGATCCGGCATCTCGGACCTGAATGCGAGGAGATCGTCCATGAGTTCGCGCGTCTCATCGGGGGTCATACCGGCGGAGGGCTCATCCAGCAACAGCAGGCGCGGCCTGCCGATCAGCGCCCGGCAGATCTCGATCCGGCGACGGTCGATCATCGGGAAAGAGCTCACAGGCTGGAACAGCCGGTCGGCAATCCCGGCGTTGAAGCGGGACGCAATCTCCCGTGCGCGATTGACCGTCTCCCGCAGCTCTCTGCCCCACCTCGCGCGGCGAAACAGATTTGTCAAAAGACCGAGATCGCAATGGCAGAGGGCTCCGACCGCAATATTGTCGAACACGCTCTGATCGAGCATCAGCCTCGATCGCTGAAACGTTCGCGCGACACCGGCACGACCGATCATCTGCGGCGCACAGCCAAAGAGGTCGTGGCCATCAAGCCGGATCGATCCCCCGCTCGGGTCGTAAAGTCCCGTGATGACGTTGAAGAATGTCGTCTTTCCCGATCCGTTGGGCCCGACCAGCCCGATCGTCTCGCCGCGGCCGATTTCGACGTCGAAACGGTCGAGCGCGACCAGCCCGCCGAATGTCTTGGTGAGACCGGCACATTGTAGCAGAGTGCTACTCATTTTGGCGCTCCGTCGATGAAGCGTGACAGGTCCCTCGCCGGACGAGGCAGGATACCGCCCGGGCGGAACAGCAAGATGACGAGCACGAGCAAGGCGAACAGCAACAGGCGGAATTCCTGGATCGTCTGCAGTTTTTCCGGCAGCTCCAGGATAATCAAGGCGGCTACGACCGAGCCCCACAAATTGCCGATTCCGCCCAGCACCACGATTGAGAGCATCAGCAGTGAGTCCCCGAGGCCCGCCCCGTTCGGTGTCACGAACCCGTTCATCATCCCGTAGAGCGCTCCAGCCATGCCGATGATGGCGTTGCCGAGGACAAAGCCGACGACCTTCCACAGCCGGATCGACAGGCCGAACACCGCCGCGGCGGTCTCATCGCTGCGGACAACGTCCAGGGCGATCCCGACCCACGAGTTTTCCAGGCGACGGACGAGGATGAACACGAGGCCGAACATGCAGACCGAGAGCGTTGCATAGGGCAGATAGAACGACACGCTCCATGGACCAATCTGGTTGAGCCGGGCGAAATCCAGCCCCAGGATCGAAAAGCTTCCGATCTTCAGGCCCTGGGGGCCGCCGAGCACGTCGTTGACCTCGAGCCAGGTCCGCAGCAGCACGCCGAAGGCGATTGTCACGAGCGCCGCATAGTGTCCGCGCGTGCGCAGCACCGGCAGCAACAGCACGAGGCCCATTGCACCCGTCACAAGCGCGCCGATCGCCGGCGCGAATGCGCGCGGAACCGTGGTGTATGCACTCACTACGGCGGCCGTATATGATCCTATGATGAAGAAGGCCGCACCTGCGAAGTTGGCTATGCCGGCGAATGCGAGCTGCAAGTTGAGCGCGATGCAGGCAGTCGAGAAGATTGCCACGGTTGCCAGCATCAGAAGCGCGTAGTGATCGGCGTGAAACAGGACAATCAGGATCAACGCACAGAGCAACGCCATTCCATTGGCAACGCCTCGATAGTCGCCGCAGGTGGCGGCGATCTCCCGGCCGATCTGCGTTCGATCCGCCACTCCAAACGCCAGAATAAAGGCCGCGAGCAAGGCGAGAACTACGGGCTGGGATTCGGCGTGCATCATCACGCCGCCGCCGGAAAACAGAAGCGCTACCACGGCTGTGACGAGGGCGCGCGGATGACGACGAATCCGCGGAACGGAGAGCGAGGGAGCCGGGCTTGAAAGGCTGCTCATGTCACACCCGGTCGCTGCGCTGTTCTGCAATCATTCCTGTCGGGAACAACGCAATCAGGATGATGATGACGGCAAAGGCCACCACATCGCGATAAGCGCTCGAGATCGGCATCGCGACCACGACCAGCGTCTGCACGCCGGCGAACAGAAATCCCCCGATGATCGGCCCGATCAGGCTTCCAAGACCGCCCACCACGGCCGAGGCGAATCCGATGATGCCGAGCAGAACGCCCATATTGAAGCTGATCTCGCGGTAATACAGCCCGAGCATGCAGCCGGCAAAAGCGGCGAGCCCCGATCCCAATGCGAACGTCCCCAGCACCACGCGCTGCTGGTCAATGCCTGCTAGGCGCGCAACCTCGTCATCTTGGGCCACGGCGCGGATCGAGAGCCCGAACCGGGTGCGGGTCACCAACAAATGCGTTCCCACCACCAGCAGCAGTCCGGCGCACAAGATGATCACACTGTCGATACCCACACTGAAGGAACCGGCCTTGATCATGCCGCTCGGCAACAAAGCCGGAAACGGCTTCGGGTTTCCGCCGTTGGGCACGCCAAGCCGGATGGCCTCGCGCAGCACGGTGCCGGCCATCAAGGTCGCGAGCAGCACATTGATGCTGGGCGCGCCGCGCAAAGGGATCACAAGAACCCTCCCGATCACGATGCCCGCGAGCGCCCCGGCGCCGACCGCAGCCGACAAACCGGCGAGCAAGGCCAGCGCAGGGGGCAGCGCAAAGAGAGCTCCCGAAACGCCGGCGGCTCCCAAGGCTGAGAAACTTCCGAGGGTCACGACGTCACCATGCGAGAACTTGATGACGTCGAGCACCCCAAAGAACAGCGAAAATCCAACGGCGATCATTGAGTAGATCACCCCCAGCATGAGGCCGTTGAACACCTGCTGCGCTACGATCCCGAGGTCCATCAATGTCTCCGCGCGCTAGGGCGACGCATGACGTGTTGGTCAGTTGAGGCGGAGTTTTCGTTTGCCGGCGGAATATTCGCTATCCGGCCAATAGACCCATTTACCATCCTGGGCGACATAGACGTTGGCCCTCAGAATGTTCTGCCTGTGGTCGTCGAAATTGATCTCGCCGACCAGCGACTTGTATGCCTTGGTCGTATTGAGCAAGTCCTTGACCTTGGCCCGGTCGGGGCCAACCTTCTCGATCGCATCCATGATCAGATTGGCGGCGGAGTAGGCGAAGGGGCCATAAGCGTCCGGGTCTTCGCGAAAGCCCGCCTTGGCGTATGCGTCGAGAAACGCTTGGCCCTGCTCATATTTGCTGATGGGAGCGCCGTTATGGAAGGAAATCGTTCCTTCCGCCGCGGCACCTGCGCCTTCCAGGAAGCCTGCGTTCATGATGCCGGAGACGCCCGCAAGCTGGGCGGTGACACCGACCCGATCCATTTGAGCCCGCAATCGGACGCCGAGCGGCGTCAGGCCGCCCACCATGATCAGATCCGGCTTGAGCTCCTTGATCTTGGTGAGTTCAGCCGTGAAGTCCTGCTGATCCGGGCTGACCGGAAAAGTCGCGACGATCTCGCCGCCGGCCAACTTGAGATATTCGCTGAAGTATTTGTTCTGTCCCTTGCCGTAGTCGGTGGTGTCGTGAACGACAACGTATTTCAGGAACCCCTGCTTGGTGAGGAACTCCGCTGCGAGCTTGCCTTCATTGATCATCGTCCCGTTGACGCGATGAATTTCGTGGTAGTCGTTGCCATAGGTGATCTCGGGCAGGATGGCGCCCCACACCACGACCGGCAATCCGAACCGGGCATAGGTATCAACCGTCGCGATGCCTACGGCCGAGCAATAGTGGGTCACAGCGGCGATGATGCTACGATCTGATGCAGCCTTGGTTGCGACCTGGATGCCGATATTCGGCTTGCATTCGTCATCGAAGGTGACGAGCTCGTAAGTATACTTTGCCGTGGGGTCGGCGTTTCGCAATTGCACGGCCAATTGCGTGGAGTTGCGGCCCCCGATGCCGGGAGCTGAATTGCCGCCCGACAATGGTCCAATAAACGCAAGCTTTACGCTCTCCTTGGCCAAGACCGGAACTGTTCCGGTCGCTCCCGTGACCAGCGCGCCGCATGTCAGCAGCAACAATTTGGTTATCAGCTTCATTGGCAATGCCCTCCCTCGCTCACAAAACTGTATCCATCCCGGAGAGGCGAGACAGTGCGAATCTTCGCAAACGGGCGTGCGCAACGGAGCACGAGCAGGTGCACCGGCGTTGGTCGCCTACAATCGAAACAGATTGCTGCTGCTTTGAGCATAGGGCTGCCTTCGACGAAGCAGATGCGGGCCTCAAAAAAAACACCCCGTTGCAATCGGCAACGGGGTGACTGGGTCGCAGGACATCTGCGACAAGTCGAGGGAGGTAATCTTCGCAGTCACGACAGCCAGGGGCTCATCGCAGACGTCGAATTAGTCCTTCATACCATCGTCACGACAAATTCCCGCCGGGTGTTCGTGCAAAGGGCCTTGCACGAACACCTTGATGGCAATTGGCGGCTTCGCGGCTCATGCGATCTGGCGGCCGGCTGCCGGTGTCCTGCCGAATTCACTGGAAAGGTCGACCGCGACAGACTTCGGCAGGCAGAGGACATTAACCGCCGCCGTCATGAGGGCGATCGCGATCGGATAGATCAGGCCGGCGTAGATGTTGCCGGTGTAGCTGACGAGCGAGAGGCTGATCAGCGGAACGAAGCCGCCGAATATCCCGGTGCCGATGTGATAGGGAAGCGACAGCGAAGTATATCGCAGCCGCGCCGGAAAGAGCTCGACGAGAAACGCGGCATTCGGCCCGTAGACCAGCGCTACGAAGATGAGTTGCGCCAGGATAAGCGCCGTGACGGCCACGTAATTGTGCGCAGCCGCGGCGCTCGCAATGCCCATGTAGATAGGAACGTAGAGCGCGGCGGCAAGCAAAAGGCCCGTGACGATCAGCGGCCGGCGTCCGATGCGGTCTGACAAGGCCCCGCTCACGACGATCAGGGGCGTGCCGATGGCTAGAGCAACGGCGACGCAGACATTCGCCGTCAGGAAGTCCACCTTGAGAACGCTCTGCAGGAAATACAGCGCGTAGAATTGCCCGGTGTACCACACGCATCCCAGACCCGCCGTCGCACCGAAGAGAGCATAGAGCGCATAACCCAATCCTTGTCTCGTGCCGAAACTTTCGCGAACCGGCGCGCGCGAGACCTTGCCGGCCTGGCGCATCTGCGCGAAAACCGGCGACTCGCTGAGCTTGAGACGAAGATAGATCGAAATCACGACGAGAAGTGCAGACAGCAAGAACGGGATACGCCATCCCCAAGCACGGAATGCTTCCTCCCCGAGCGATAGCCGACACGCCAGCACGACCAGAATTGCAACAAAGAAGCCCAAGGTGGCGGTGGTCTGGATGAAGCTAGTGAAGAAGCCACGACGGTTTGCCGGTGCATGCTCAGCGACATAGATGGCAGCGCCACCGTACTCGCCGCCGATGGCCAAGCCCTGTACCAGTCGGAGCACGACCAGCGCGACAGGTGCGGCAAAGCCGATACTTGCATATGTCGGCAAAAGACCGACCGCGGTGGTCGCAATTCCCATTAAGATAAGTGTCAGCAGAAACGTGTGCTTGCGTCCCAATCGGTCGCCAAGACTGCCGAACAGGATGGCACCGAACGGCCGGATGACAAATCCGGTAGCAAAGGTTGCAACGCTGATCAGGACGGCGGCGGTGGGATCGTTGGCGGGATAAAAAAGGGTCGAAAAGAACACGGCAAGGCTTCCATAGAGATAGAAGTCATACCACTCGATAATCGTGCCCGCACTTGAGGCAAGCACCACCGTCCAGATTCCCAGGTTCGGGGCGTCCGCTTTAGGTTCGCTCATCATATCTCTCCTTCGGCCTTGTTGGGCACGTGTTTTCGCGGGCGCGTGCGCCGCAGCGCACGCGCCGTTTCCACCCGGCAATACGTAGAAAGTTGCGGACCCGTTAGGCCGCGATAGAATTTCGCGTCGGCACGTAGCGCGCAAGACATGCGCTTGCTTCTGCTGAAATGCGCTTCACCAGCTCACCGGCGGTTGGAATGTCGTTGATGAGGCCGATTGCTTCTCCGACCGTGACATTAGCGGTATCGTAATCGCCGGAGACCCACGCCTTCTCGACGCGCTGCAGCTCGGCTTCTTGCAATGTGCGCAGCTCGTCTTCCCGGCCATGCCACCTTTCGATGAAGCCGTTCTTCATCAGGCGCCCAGTGTACTCCGGGGGCCAAGCCTTCTTGCGGACAACGTCGTAGACACGCGTCCTGATCGTTTCATCGCCGGTGGCTGCGAGCACTTTTTCCTTGGCGTTGCGATGAATGACAGATTCTTGCGTGGCCCAAAACCGCGATCCGATCAAAGCACCGTCGGCACCGAGCATCAACGCTGCGGCGAGACCGCGCCCGTCAGCAATGCCTCCGGCGGCAAGAAGGAGAACGCGCGGCGCTCTTTGCGTGATCATATCAGCGACCGCTGGAACGAACGGCATCGTCGAGCGCGCCGTGAGTCCGTGGCCACCGGCCTCCGTGCCCTGTGCGATAATAACGTCCGCGCCGACATCGATCGCCCGCCGGGCATGCTCGAGCGTATGCACCTGACAGATCAGCGGGATGCCGGCCTGCTTCACTTTCGGGGCATATGGCGCAGGATCCGAGAACGACAGCATGATCGCTTTCTTGTGCCGCTCCAGAGCGAGATCGAGCAGACCCGGATCATTCGCCAGCGCCCAGGTGATGAATCCACAGCCGACGTCTGGGCGGCTCACCTTTGCGGACTGTTCTTCGAACCAGGCGCGGTTGGCATAACCGCCGCCAAGAAGGCCCAGAGCACCTGCCGCGGAAACCGCGGAGGCCAGCTCGCCGCCGGAGGCCGGATCCATCGGCGCCAGCACAATCGGGTGCTCGAGCCCAAAAAATTCGGTCAATCTCGTCTTGATAGCCATGTCTCTTCCTCTTTCTAGGCTCGGTTCCCGCCCTGGATACTGGGAAGCTAGATCGGCTATTGACAACATAAAAGTGATTATTATTGATCAGAGTCATCATTCCCGGAGATGACCATATGGACAGTACGGATCTGAATTTCTTTTCCGCGGTCGCCTTGGCCGGCGGAATCGGCCGCGCCGCCCACGATCTCCACACCGTCCAATCGAACGTGACCCAGCGAATTCGAGCGCTGGAGAACCAGCTCGGCGTCCAACTTTTTCATCGATCCAAGAAAGGCGTCACGCTCACCTCGATGGGCAGCAGGCTGCTCCCCTACGCCAAGCGGATCAGCGATCTGTTGGCCGAGGCGCATTGCGCAGTGAAGGACGAGGCGTGGCCGGGCGGCGAACTGCGCATTGGGTCGATGGAGACGACGGCGGCGTTACGCCTACCACCGTTGCTCACCCATTACGGCATCGCTTATCCCGATGTTGACGTCCAAATCGAGACGGGCCCGACCGCAGCGCTGGTCGACTGCGTATTGTCTCGGAAGCTTGATGGAGCTTTTGTCTCTGCACCGGTCACGCACGGTGAACTGACCTGCACACCGATCGTGGAGGAGGAGCTGGTGCTGATCACGCCGCCGATGGTGACGTCCCCCCAACACCTCAGCAAATTCCTGGCTTCGGGAAGCGGCCGGAAGGTGATCGTGTTTCGCGCCGGTTGCTCCTATCGACAGCGGCTGTCGGAATATCTTGCGCATCGTGGTTTCGTCGACCTGCGCTGGATGGAAATGGGAACGCTCGACGGAATCATCGGTTGTGTGGCGGCTTCGGTCGGGCTGTCATTGGTGCCGCGCGTCGTCGGTGATTCTGCCGAACGACAGGGCTTGATCCACCTGCATTCATTACCGAACGGGACCGGCAGGGCCACCACGGTTTTCGTTCATCGCAAGGACGCGTTCGTGTCCTCCGCCCTGCGGGCATTCATGGAATGCGCCGGATCGGGAACGAACCAAACAGCCCCGCCCGAGAAACCGGCAGTGGCGCTCAAGCAGCCTCGAAAGACGACCTCGCCGCCTTGACTGAGGTCACGATGAAGCGATGCACTTCCGCAACGCGCCGCGTTTCGTGCGTATCGGGATGTGAGGTCAGCCAGTAATTCCGCACGAAACGGATGTCGGGAAGCAGACGCCGCAATTCGGGATAGCGCTGGGCCACGTAATCATGAAGTATTCCGACGCCGTGTCCACCACGAACGGCCTCCATCTGCGCAACGACGCTGCCGCATTCATAGCGTCGCGACATGAGCCGGCCGAGCACCGAGGCATAGTCCAATGCCCTGCTGTAGACGAAATCTTCGACCTGGGTGACGAACAGGCGGCCGGCAAGATCGGCCTGCGTCTTGATGGGACCCTCGCGCGCCAGATAGGCATCAGCAGCATAGACACTGAGCGTGTAGTCGGTGAGCTTGGACAGGATCAGCTTGCCCTGCTTGGGCCGGTCCAGCGTGATCGCAACGTCAGCCTCGCGCCTTGACAGTGAGAATGTACGCGGAAGCGGCACGAGTTGAATGACAAGGCCCGGGTGCTTCGCTGCCAGCGCGCCCAGCCGATCGGCCAGGAAGTAGTTGCCAAGCCCGTCCGGCGCCCCTACGCGCACCGTTCCGGTGAGGGCCTCGGCGGCGCCTCCAATGCTCGATCCCACTTTGAGGAATTCGCTCTCTGCGCGCTCGGCAGCCGCGACAAGCGCCTCGCCCGCCGCCGTCAGCGTGCAGCCTGTAGTGTGTCGTTCGAGCAGTTTGGCATTCAAGCCACTCTCCAGCGCGGTCAGTTGCCGGGCGACCGTTGCATGGTTCAGTCGTAGGCTTTTCGAGGCCTTCAGAATCTGGCCGGCACGCGCCACCTCCAGGAATATCCGAACGCGCTCCCAATCCATTGACTACACTTTCTGCACAACGGAGCCGCGAATTCGGCCGTTGATGCCGCATTTTTATGCGCTGCATATCTGGCTCGATCAAGCATCATGTTAGGGAGAGCAGCCAATGCCCGTGACTATTCCGAACTTCATCAATGGCGAGTTGGTGCCGAACCGGGGCCCTCGCACCGCGCCGGTTTACAATCCCGCGACCGGCGAGCAATCGGCAACGCTCGGACTTGCCACGGCGCAAGACGTGAGGTCGGCCGCCGCGGCGGCCCGCAAGGCCTTTCCGGCCTGGGCGAACACACCGCCACTGCGGCGTGCGCGTATTCTCAATCGTTTCCTGCGGATCATGGAGGATCGAATCGATGAACTTGCCCAAGTGATCACCGCCGAACACGGCAAGGTGCTCTCGGACGCGAAGGGCGAGATCCAACGCGGCATGGAGGTGGTGGAGTTCGCGACCGGCGCGCCGCAACTGCTCAAGGGAGAGATCAGCGAGAATGTCGGGACCCGTGTCGACAGCCATTCGCTGCGTCAACCGCTCGGGGTGGTCGCTGGCATCACGCCATTCAATTTCCCGGCGATGGTCCCGATGTGGATGTTCCCGGTTGCGCTGGCCTGCGGCAATACGTTTATCCTCAAGCCGTCGGAGCGCGATCCCTCGGCCTCGCTCGTGCTTGCGCAGTGGCTGAAGGAGGCCGGGCTGCCCGACGGCGTGTTCAACGTCGTGCATGGCGACAAGGAAGCGGTGGATGCCATTCTAACCGATCCGGACATCGTCGCGGTCAGCTTCGTCGGCTCGACGCCGATTGCGCGATACATCTATGAGACGGCGACCAGCCACGGCAAGCGCTGCCAGGCGCTGGGCGGCGCCAAGAACCACATGATCGTGATGCCTGACGCCGACATGGACCAGGCGGTCGACGCTCTCATGGGCGCGGCTTATGGCTCCGCCGGCGAGCGCTGCATGGCAATCTCGGTAGCCGTTCCGATCGGAGACACGACCGCCGACCGTCTGATCGAAAAGCTGGCGCCCAAGGTCCGCGCGCTTAACATTGGTCCCGGTACCGACCCCGATGCCGAGATGGGCCCGCTGGTGACGAAGCAGCACCTCGACAAGGTCCGAGGCTATATTGACGCCGGCGTTGACGAAGGCGCGAAGCTGATTGTGGACGGGCGCGATTTCCATCGCCAGGGCTACGAGAAGGGCTACTTCATCGGCGGCAGCCTGTTTGATCGCGCGACCACGGACATGAAGATCTATCGCGAAGAGATCTTCGGACCGGTGCTCGTGGTGGCTCGGGCCAAGTCCTATGACGACGCGGCCGACATGATCAACCAGCACGAGTTCGGCAACGGCACTGCAATCTTCACCAGGGACGGCGATGCGGCGCGTGAGTTCGCGCATCAGATCCAGGTCGGCATGGTGGGCATCAACGTACCGATCCCGGTGCCGATGGCATTCCATTCGTTCGGTGGATGGAAAGCCTCTCTGTTCGGCGACCATCACATGCATGGCCCCGAGGGCGTTCGCTTCTATACCAAGCTGAAAACGATCACGACCCGTTGGCCGACCGGCATCCGGGCAGGCGCCGAGTTCGTGATGCCGACGATGTCCTGATCTTCTCCAAATGGAAGGCCGTGGCAGCTCCACGGCCTTCTCAACTCGCCAGTTGGCGTGGCCGTCAAATGGTGAACTCTGGCAATCGCCGCCAGAGAGGTGAATTCGGCCGATCAATCCGTGAATATCGCCCTAGAATCGTCGGACCGGACGCAGATTTGCCCTGTCGATCTCCATCGGAGGCTCGAGGTTGTCATGCTCGCTCTCCTCAGCTCCATTGGGTCACTGGGAACGCTCACCTCTCGGCCAAGCTCCCGTGGTGAGCGCCCTCGGAGAATATTCGACCACCTCTCCGATGAGAGGGATCGCCGCGGCCCGCACTCTCCGGGCAGCTGTGACATGAAGCCGCCAGGCGCGCTCGGCACCCTTGAAGCCCTGAATCGATGGATCATTCCAGAGCAACTCGATCGTCCCCTGCAGCACTAGGACATCGCCGACGACAAAGTCGACAAAAAGCAGTCCCGCCCTGGGATTGGACACAAAATTACCGAGCGTGTTGAAAAAGGAATTACCCGCAAAGTCCGGAACGGTGATCTGGTTACCCGCCACGTCAATAAAGCCCGGCTTGCCGCCGCGGTGAGAAATATCGCAATCGAACGATGATCCGTCATCTGAAGGCGCACATGAGGCGACGTAGAAGGTCGCCGACTGGCGGATCAGCTCTCGTGCCGCGTCGTCCAAGACGTCGAAAGCCTCCACCTCGCCGGGACCGAGTTGCTCCGGTGCAGCGGATCGTGCCGAGCTGATATGGCGCGTGTGGATGTATTGAGGGCAATTGCCAAAACTCTGCACGACCGCCACCTCGAAACCTGTCTCGTCGACAGCGATCAGCGTTCCGTTCATGCGGTTTCGCCGGCGGTTGCTCAGGTCTATGCCCAGCACGCCCAAGCTGGCGCTGACGGAAAGATTCGTTCCGAGCTGGTCGAAGGTCTTCGGTAACGATTCGATGCGCAACCGTCCTGGATCCGGCGAAGAGACGAATCCGCGCGGGCCAAACAGCATCGAAGGGATCGGCCAGCCCGTTCGGTCCGACGAGCCGACAAGGAGGTATTCGAGTCCTGCGAAGAACGCGCGGTGCTGATCGGGCATCCACGTGCGGATGGAGAGTTTGCCGCGGTCGCTCACTCTGTTGGCCACGCCGACGCGTCGCTGCACGTCGATCTCGCCCTGGTGAAAAGGAGACGAGCTCCGTTCGGAAAGACTGGCCATGAGCGCACCTCGAAAGAAGGTTAGCCGATCAGCTCGCAGGCGCGCTTGGCATCTGCTGAAAATTCGGAAGTGCTTCCAGCCGCCCCAGCCAGGCGACAATGTTCGGGTAGGACGACAGTTCAATGCCTCCCTCGGGAGCGGCCCGCGTGTAGCTGTAGCAGGCGAGATCAGCCACGGTCGGATGGGTTGCCGCGAGAAAATTGTGCTTCGCAAGATGACCATCCATCACGCTGAACAGACTGCTGGCGATCTCGGCCGCTTGCCGGCCATCGACGGTCAATTTGAACACCTTGCCCAGCCGAGCTGTCGCTGGTCCATATGCGAGCTGTCCTGCTGCCACGGACAGCCAACGTTGCACGGCAGCCGCACCAACGGGATCTTCCGGAAGCCACGTCTCGGTAGTGTCGTAGCGTTTGGCCAGATAGATGAGGATTGCGTTGGAATCGGCAACGACGGTGCCATCATCGTCGATCACAGGTATCTGCCCGAACGGGTTCATTGCGAGATAGTCCGGCGTCTTCCGCCCGGCAGGTGGCGTCGGGATCAACTCGTAAGAGAGCGAGAGAAGGCCGAGCAAGAGCTCGACCCGGTGGCTGTGTCCCGACAATTTGCCGCCATAGAGCTTGATCGTAGCTGACATTCCCAACTCGCTTTCGCTATTCAAACATTGTCCCGGTACTTATCATTTCCCATTCGGGCGATAATCGAGTGTTCCTTCAATTTACCATTGCGGTTCTCGCAACGATCCAGACGAGCAAAGTGACTGGCCGGTCGAGGTGTTGAATTGCCGGCCCTCGTTTCTGCGTCCAGGGCTTTGCCCTTCTATCCTCTGAACTCCCCGAGATAGCGCTCGCACAACACGTTCTTCTGAGTCTCTCCGCATGCTATTCGGGGGCAGCTCGATCGCGCAGAAATCGCGGTTCGGCAGCTTGTAGGCAGCCAGCCGCCCTTCAGCACCGCGACAATGTCCGTTTCCCGAGCAGCGCCTCCTGCCGTCGGACGACGGCCGCGACAACTCGCTCGCCGAAATCAGGATGCGGCAGTCCGACGACCGCGCTTTCGAGCACATCTGGAATGAGGTCGATCTCGATCTCGACCTCCTTCGGATGAACGTTGTAACCGCCCGAAACGATCACATCCTTCGCGCGCCGACCTTCAAAGGGAGCCGACGGCGGAACGCCCGAGCTCTGTCGGTCACTGCCTCCAACAGCTCGCTGAGACAGCGCTTCATCTCGGCCACTTGATGGATCACTCAGTCCGCAACTGCCCGCTCCAACTCGGCCGCTCTGGGTCTGACCGTCTCGCGCTGCGACGACTGGACCGGCCGTTCGTCCCCCTCGCCCGCCTCCATGTCGATAAAGATGGCCGGCTCGCGCTGCGACCGGTCAATCGTCAGCGAAAACACATCGAAACGATTGTAGTAGCCGACGACGTCGTGAAATTGCTTCGGTTCGACGCATTGCGCGACGTCGATATCGGCATATGCGATACCTTCGCTGTCTGAGAGAACGTCGCTGACAATCTGCCCGGTTGGATCGAGGATCATCGATACAGCATTCGGTGTGCCCTCGATCAGATCCAGCATGGCGGGGTTCGCCTGTCCGAGCGCATCCTTCATACCTACGTCCATGCAGGCGGACGAAACGATGTTGAAGCATTTGGCTTCAAACGAATGAGCTCCAGCCCGGATCTCAATGGCCCTGCGTAGGTCATAGCCCCCCTTCTCCTTGGAGGGACGCGTCGGCCAGATCGGCGGGTAGGTCGAAATATGAACTTGCTCGCCCTGCGCCATCAATGAATAGCGGGCAAGTGGATTCGTATTCTCACCACAAATCAGCATGCCAATGCGGCCGATAGGGGTCTGCGCGACGCGCAATCCGCGCGCATCTCCGGCAGCCCAGACCAGCTTCTCGTAAAAGGTCGGAACGAGCTTGCGATGATGATTGAGGATCGATCCATCTTGGCCGATCAAAAGATTGGAGTTCCAGATGCAGCCAAGGCTGGCAACCGTTCCTTCCGTAAAACCGATAGAGACTACGACGTTGTGGCGCTTGGCCGCCATCCTGACCTTCGTCAATTCCGGGCTGTCGAGCCGCAATGCCTGGGCCGACAACGCTCTGAAGAAATCATGAGACATGATCGGCGCCTGCAGCGCCGCCCACACGGGAAAACCGGGAATGAACGATTCCGGGAAAGCAACGAGCGAGGCGCCGTTGCGTGCCGCCTCGGCGATGAGGTCGCAGGCCTTGTCTGCACTTTTGGCCGCGTCGAGGAAAACTGAAGATGTGTGGCACGCGGCAGCTTTGAAGCGCGGCAAATTCGACGGCATTTGAGACGATCCTCTCGGTTTCTGGCACCACAGATTAGTCTTTCGCCGGCGGGTGGCGAATGCGGAAAATCTGCACGAGCGGTTGCGCGTCTTCAGACGACCAGGACCGGCACGCGATAGATCGCGTTGCGCCGGCCGCCAGCCGGCTGACTCTCGCCCGATCGCGAGGTCGCCCGAGACAGGAGACCGCAGCATCCCTCTTTTACAATCCAATCACAGATGAACTTGGTCCAGGATCGTCCTGACACCTTCTCCAACCGGCATCCCTGCCAGCTCCGTCCTTCATCGGCGCTCAGTTCGACCGCCGCAATTCCGTCTTCACCCCAGGCCCATCCCCAGACTTGCAAAACCTCGTCACGCCTGAGCTGACTATTTGGCTTTGGCGCCACGATGACCGATTGGGCCGCGATCGCCCACACCGGCTGGGTCGAGCCGTCGGGCGCGAGGTCGTTGTACCACGTCGTGGTGAAGACGCCCGGAGCCCGCTCCGAGCGCAGTTCGATCTTGCGGAGCCATTTGACGCTATTCGTGCCGTAGAAACCCGGGACCACCAACCGCAACGGATAGCCGTGCTCAGGAAGCAGCGGCGCTCCGTTCATCTCGTAGGCGAGCAAGACGTCGTCGGATATTCGGGAGAGCGGCAGATCCTTGACGTAATGTCCGCACGCGATGCCTCCGAAGTCGCCGGAGTCCGCCCCCTGCGACCAAAGGAAATTTGCGCTCCTCGCCACGCCGGCCGATCCTAGCACATGATCCAGACGAACGCCCGCCCAGCGCACGTTGCAGACCCGCTGCGTGGGCTTGTCGGGCGCCAGCGGGCTGCCTGCACATTGATGCACCGACACCACCTCGGTCTTTGGAAAGGACTTGAGCTGACCGACGGAGAAGCTCGCGGGCGTCTCGACCAGGCCGGCGATTTCCAGCGTCCAATCATCCCCATGAGCGACATCGAGAACACCGAGATGGCACAACATGATGCAGCCTTCGACTGGCGTGATGCGGTCGGTCAGCAGATGCGGTTCAGAGGGAATTCGGCCGAAGAAGCCGCGTACCTTGTACGTAAAGTCGTCAGCCATCGCAGCGCTCCCTCGCGCTGGCATTCTAGTACATCCCGGGAGGACGTCGAGCGTAAGAAACTCCGCAGATACACTTGCGCGTATTCGATCACTCGAAGTCGTTCAGATACGCTCTGTCCGTCTTGAAGATCTCATGAAGGAAGCGCAGCAGCGTACGCACCCTACCCATATATTCGATATCCTCATGGACGGAGATGTATAGCGATCGCGTGACCACCACATCCTTCATGAGTCGTACAAGGCGAGGATCCCTTTTTGCGGAAAAGAAGGGCAGAAGGCCGATGCCTCGCCCGACGGCGATCGCATTCTGCTGGGCCGCCATGCTGGTCGATCGAAAGACGACGCTCTCCGGCACCAGGACGTCATGCAGCCATTGCACCGGCTGGATCGCCACGAGATCGTCGACATAATCAATGAAATCGTGACGCTTCAATTCTTCCATGGTGGCCGGCGTCCCCCGTTCCACGATGTACCTGGACGATGCGAACAGCCCAAGCTTGAACTCGCCAGCTTTTTTGACCGAAAGTTTGGGGCCTACGAGGGGAACGAAGCTGATGCACACATCCGCCTCGCGTTTGGTCAGATTGATCAGATGCCTTTCGGTGACAAGCTCCACGACAACGCCCGGGTGCTTCTCATTGAATTGGATCAACTTCTCTGCAAGGTAGAAGGCGGCAATACCCTCCATGCTCGTCAGCCGGACGCGACCACTGGGCTCGGCTGGCGTGGCGCGGAAATCTTCCGATATCACCAGGGCAGCGCCCTCAATTTTCTCGGCCTCCTGGTAGAGCTTGTGCCCGTCCTCCGTCAGCACGAACCCGTTCGGCTTGCGGTCGAAAATCTTGATACCAAGATCCCGCTCAAGCTCTGAAATGCGCCGGCTGACCGTCGTGTGGTCGACTTTGAGGCGCCGCGCGGCCGGCATCAACCGCCCCTGCCGGGCGAGTTCAAGGAAGAATTTCAGGTCGTTCCAGTCGAACATTCGCTCCTGCGTGCCAATCCGGAAGAGGCCAACGACGAAAATCCGACGGTGGGTGACCGCGCGGCGCCCGATCAAACAATCTTCTACGGCGGCTTTCAAGACGCCTGAAACCGATTTCCATACCTTAGGGGTCCTGAGGCCGCCGGTCGCCGCCCGTTCTTGTGGATCGAGGCGCACGACCTCGGCCGCTACCGCTCTCCCATTGCCTGCGGCACGCAGTCTCGCTTGTAGAGATACTCGAGAATTTCCTTTCTGTAGTGCAGACTCCCGGCGTGGGTCGCCAGTTTGAGCCGGTCCCGCGGTCGCAAGGTATCGATCTCCCAAATCCGGCCGATTCGCGCCGCCGGTCCGTTCGAGAGCGCGACGATACGATCGCTCAGGAAGATCGCTTCGTCTATGTCGTGCGTGACCATTACAACGGTGGTCCAGGTCTTTTCCACGATGCGAACCAGTTCGTCCTGAAGGCTCGACTTGGTCAGCGCATCGAGCGCGCCGAACGGCTCGTCCAGCAGCAGCACCTTAGGCTCGACCGCAAAAGCGCGAGCGATGCCCACTCGCTGCTTCATTCCGCCTGACACCTCGAATGGGTATTTGTTGATGGCGTGCTCCAGGTGAACAAGCTTCAGCGCCTGCTCCGAGCGATCTTTCAATTCGGATGCCGCGGCACCCTTGAAGGCCTGTTTGACCGCAAGGTGAACATTTTCGTAGCAAGTCATCCAGGGCAGTAGAGCATGGCTCTGAAAGACCATCGCGCGCTCCGGCCCCGGGCCCGAAATCGTCGTCCCGGCGCAGCGTATTGCACCCTTTGTAGGCGCCAGAAGGCCAGCAACAATGTTTAGCAACGTGCTCTTGCCGCAGCCTGAATGGCCGATCAAGCAGACAAACTCGCTGTTTTCGATAGCCAGCGAGATTCTATCCAGCGCCAGAAGCCCCTTGCCAGAACGGTCAACAAACGACATTGACACATCGTTGATCTCGAGATCGGCCATCGTTCTATTCCCGGAAACTGAGGCCTTCGCCTATTCGCTTGAGCAAAATGTCTAGCGCCAACCCAATGCCGCCGACCAGGACGATGGCGACGATCATGCTCGCGATCTGAAGATTATTCCATTCGTTCCAGATGAAGTACCCGATGCCGCTCTGGGCGCCGACCATCTCGGCGGCCACGATGACGAACCAGGCAATACCGATCGAGATCCTCATTCCCGACAGGATCATGGGTACACTGGCGGGAAAGACGACGCGCGTGACATGCTCTAATCGTGGAAGACCGAATACGCGCGAGACGTTCAGCCATTCGGCGCGCACGGAAGCTGTCCCGGTTGCCGTGCTGATCAACATCGGCCAGACCGAACAGATGAAGATGATGAAGATCATCGAGACGGTGCTGTCGCGGAACGTATAGAGCGCCAGCGGCATCCACGCGAGTGGCGATACCGGTCGCAGGATCTGAATGAAAGGATCAAGCGCGCGATGGCAAGCAGGCCACAGACCGAGCACGAAGCCTAGGGGCACCGCGACGAGCAAGGCCAGCATGAAGCCCAGTGCTACGCGGCCCATGGAATAGGCCAGGTGCCATGCGATGCCGAGATTGTTGGGATTGTCGTGATCGAAAGCGTGTGTGATCAGCTCCCGGCCGCGGAGCTCGACGGCCCATGGTGACGGGATCGCACCGGCCTGCTGGCCCGGCGCGCTCTGGCCGGCGAGGCGGGCATATTCGGCGTCGGCGGCGCTAACACCTCCCGATGAAGCGGCGCTGAACCAGCCCCAGACGCACACAAACACGATGAAAATCGCAACCGAGGATACCCAGGGCTGCTGCAGCCGGCGTGACACCTCCATCAGCCCGCCTTCCGGACCGAAGCTAGGTAGTCCTGCGGCTTATTTGAATCGAATTCCTTCCCGAGAATCCTTTCGGTGCCGAAGCCGACCGCTGGCGGCGTCACGCCCTGCTCGCGCATGATCCGCGCGGCGTCGGTCGCCAGCATCACCTTTTCCGCGAGCACCTTGTAGTCGACGTCCTCCTTCAGCATGTTCCAGCGCCGGAGCTGGGTCATCAACCAGACTGCCGCCGAATATTGCGGAAACGGCTGATAATCAACCCGCCGCGCATCTTTCCGGATGGTGCCAAGGCCGTCGGCATACGTGCCGCTCAAAACCTGCTCGAGGACAATTTCGGGAGCATTGAGATATTGCGGTTCCGACAGCACCTTCGCCATGCCGACCCGGTTCTCCGGCTTCGAGACACGAAGACTGGACGCGATGATGGCGCGGTAGAACGCCATGAACGTGTTGGGATTTTGCTGGATCCAGCTTTCCGCGGCGGTGACGGAGCAACAGGGATGTCCATCCCAGATATCCTTCGAGATCAGATGAATGAAGCCAGCGCCTTCGTAGACCGCGCGCTGCCCGCCCGGCTCGCCGCCGAAAAAGCCATCGATGCTTCCGACGCGAAGGTTCGCCACGTATTCGGTCGGAGGTACGATGCGGTATTTGACATCTTGGTCCGGATCGAGCCCGGCGGCAGCCAAATAGTTGCGGAGCTGCAGGGTCTGGTGACTTTGTTCGAACGGGACTGCGAACGTGAAGCCCTTCCAGTTCTCGGGAACCCGATTGTCCTTGTGCTTGTTGGCAAGGACGAGGGAGTTGCCGTTCTGGTTCAAGATGGTCAGCACCTTGATCGACTGGACGTTACCGCCGAGGCCGGCTGTCATCGTCAAGGGGACCGGCATCACCTGCTGCGAGACGTCCAACTCGCCGTTGAGCATCTTGTCGCGGATCAGCGCGATACCAGCGATCTTCTGCAGACTGACATCCAGGCCTTCCTTGCTGTAGCTGCCGAGCCTCTCGCCGTAGATCAGCGGAACGGCGCAGGTGATCGGCAGGAAGCCAACAGCCAGCTTGGTTTTCTCGAGAGGCCTTCGCTCCTGGGCAATTGCCTTCAAGGTGTCGATTGGCAGGATGCTGGAGAGAGCGCCGATGATCGCCCCAGCGCCGACGGTGCGAAGCAGTTCGCGTCGCAAGATCGGCTGTGGGAAAAGACCATGCAGAAGTGCCTGCTGGATGCTCTGGGACACGGCCTCTTCGACCGTCGGCTGCGCGGGAGCATGCGCTCCGCAACTGCACAGGCTGCCGATGAAGCGATGGTGATGTGAGGCGTCGCGCATTTCTGTCCCCCCTGGTCAAAATGTCCGGCTCAAAATCGTAACATTGACGCTCGAATGGCCTACGGCGAAATTCTGCAGGGGCATCTGCAAGATTCCGCGGACGCCATTCGGATCTGCCAGCTCTGGCTCACTCCGCCGATTGCGGCACCGTCCTTGAGCGTCCGAACAGGATGCGATGCTGCATCTCGTCGAAGCGGCCATCCGCGTTCTTTTCCCGCGTCATCAGCGACACCGCGATCGCCACGGCAAACGACAGCGGCATGCTGATGATGGCCGGGTTGCGCAGCCAGGCGAACCACCAGGCGCCGCTGACACCTGCGCCAGCGGCCTGCCGAGCACGTCGACCTGGATGGTCGGGGACAGCGCAATGAGCACCAGCGAGCTCAACCTCGTCCGCCAGACGCGCGGCGAATATTTGGCCTACCGGCCCGGGAACTGGCTGGTCATTCGCCGAAATCTACAATGTCCAGAAACTCGGCGCAGCGGGCCTGGACAAGGCTGCGCAAGTCGTGATCGCCACGATTCAGCGCGTCTACCGGGCGTCTACCGGAAGAATTTGCCGACATGCAGCAAGCCGAAATCAAGCTGGGGCTGAACGAGAAACTCGGACTCAGCGGTCCGCTTCGCGCATCCGTCCACGCCATAGAAGCTCGGCTGAAGGAGTTCCAAAATCCCCTGCTCGCGAGCGGAATGCTCATGATGCGCCGTCACGAGAAGAATTTCATGCTCCGTCGAGACCAGAGCTACATCGAGGCCTTCCAAGAGAGCGCGAACGACTTCGCCAAGGCTGTCGAGACCTCTGATCTTGCGTCCGCTTCGAAGGCTGACATCGCAGCCAAGCTGCAGAGTTACTTCGCGCCGATGGCCGGAGATCGTCTCGCGGGTCGAGCGCATCGCCAGTAGTCAGCATAGACTTCGGTGGCTCTGGAGCGGCGGCCTCGCTCTCAAGCTGCAATTTCGCGGGGTTCGGGCGCGCCTCGATCAAACATTGAGTACGGCGCGTCCCCTTCGCTCGTCCTGTGCTAGTGAGCTCTTGGTGCGTTGAGACTTGAGCCAGCGCGACGTGGCGATTAAATGTGCCTGAGAACTTGGCGTCACGCTCAAATTGTGCGTTCAAGGAGAAATTTTTGACGGATTTCAGCACAATGGTTGTGTGAAGTTGCGAGGCACAGCGGCGGATCTCCTGCAGATTTGCACCGGGAGCGAGCTCGCGGGATGCAACTTGTCGATCTAACATCCCGCACTTGCCGGGTCGATTCGGTCAGCCAAACATTATTCCTCTCTGTTAAAACTCTGCTAGCGCGAACAGTTCAAGGAAGGAGCTCCTGAAATCCGATGGCGCCGAAATTGCCTAGGCTAACAACACGGCTCGGAAAAAGCTCTGCCGAAAATCAGGATGTACTCAGGCGATTTATGTGGGAGATCAGATCTCTCAATGTGTGCCTGGACGACCTTCGTCAGTACCAGGCGAATGCGCTCGACATTACCGGACCGCAAATGATGATCTTAATGGCGCTCACCGACTTGGAACGGGGAGACGGTGTTCCGGTCAACATGGTTGCAAAATTGATGGAGGTTGGTTCATCTTTCATCACGATGCATTCGAAGCAGCTCGAAGAAAAACGGTTGGTGCGGCGCAAGCCTTGCACTAAGGATGCCCGTTTCGTACACCTGTCGTTAACAGATAACGCTCGCAAGCGTCTTGCGAGCATCGCGGCCCCGCAGCAAGAACTTGATCAGTTTGTTGTCGGAGATCTCGGTATTCAAGAGTTCGCCAGATTGGCTAGCTGCCTAAACGGAGTCAGGCAACGGCTGGAAAAAGCTCGCCTGCATGCCGCACTAAGATCCTGAAATGAACTGAGACAATCCTTGAAGGGAGCGTAGTCATCCTTCTTTGTTTGAGCTTTCTAAGTCGGCGAGGACAAAAATGCCTATCGTCCTTCTTGCCGATTGAAGGCGCGCGACAAATGACCACTCACCATCTGAGGTTTCGTAGGACGCTTGGCCGGCCTCCTAGTACGATCTCGGATCACAGAGAGGCCAAAAGCACGCTGTGTGATCCCTGCTTGAGCTTTAAAGGGGCGGTTGCGCCAACGCCATTCACCGACTCTGGAGATCTCGACCTTGAGGGGCAGCGGCGCGTTTTGGATTGCATGATCGATCAGAAGGTCGACGGAATTTGCATCTGGCTAACTATTCCGAGCAGTTCCTGTTGTCTGATGAGGAACGCAGATTGCTAGTTGCAGCTCTGCCTATCATATGTGGCCGGCCGCAAGCCGGTCATGGTGACATGCAGCCATTTCAGCACTCGTATCGCGGTGGAGCGCGCAGCGCTATGCGGCCGAACGAGGCGCAAGCCTTCTCATGCTGATGCCGCCTTACCACGGCTCAGGTCTCAAGGCGGACGAAGCCCATATGATCGAGCATTTCGCTCGTGTGGCCGATGCGGCAAGGATCCCGATCATGGTTCAGGATGCGCCCCTCAGCGGCGTAACGCTCGCGGTACCTTTTCTCGTGCAGCTGGCACAAGAGGTGCCGCTCGCAAACCATTTCAAGATCGAAGTGCCTTTTGCTGCGGCGAAGCTGCGCAACCTGATCGAGGCAGGAGACGCTGCCATAGCGGGTCCGCTTGACGGAGAAGAAGCCATTACCATGATGGCAGATCTCGAAGCTGGCGCGACCGGGACGATGTCGAGCGCGTTGTGTCCCGATCTGTTGCGCGCTGTTTTCGATCATCATATGGCGGGTCGGAGCACGGAAGCGGCCGCTGCGTATGCAACAGTGCTGCCGTTGATCAACTACGAGAACCGTCAATGTGGCCTGCGCGCTGCCAAGAGCGTGATGAGCGCAGGCAACGTCATCAGATGTGACGCTGTTCGGCATCCGCTGGAGCAAATTCATCCCAAAACGAAAACCGGGCTGATTGAGCTTGCGCGCGGGGTCAACCCGTTGGCCCTCCGCTGGGGACGCTAAATAGCTCTGCTGAAGTGACTTACTCGGCGACACGATGTACGAGGCCGTATGTACCTACAGAATTCAATCCGAGTTTAGAGCTTATCGATGACAAAAGAACTACGTGGCGGCTTGAGGACCGAGCTTGCCGAAAGAGTCATCAAGGCCGCAAAGAAACTAGAATATGGCGACCGGCGATTGAGGCCTCACAGCGGCATCATTCGGTGAGGTGCTTCTCGTTCAGCCGGAGGCCGAAGTGTTTTATGCCGACCTCAATGCTACGTTCCAGCGAATTTCTGGCTCCCTGGACCCCAACCATTTTGGTGCACCGGACATGGCGAATTCCGCTGGGGGCCAAATCCTCTGTGGCGTGGAGGAGGACAAAACAACGCGAAAGCCGAAGGGACTAGATCAAGGGATTTCCGATCCCAAGATCACGCGCGAATAGATACAGCAAGTGGTTGAACAGTCGGGTTCACCCACGCATTGACGGCGTCAGTATCACGCAGATTGTCCTTCCTTCAGGGGCGTCTGTCTTTGTAGTTGAAGCGCCAGCAACTCAGGCCGGACCAAACCAGGCCCGACGATAAAATACTATAAGCGCTTTGACGTTTTCTGCACGCCAATGAAGGACTATGAGATCAAGGACGTATAATGCGCCCGTGGTGAGCAGCCGGCCTTAACCGTGCATTTGCATCGAAGGATTTATTTGGAGGCGATAGCCTCGTTATTCCGATCAAAGCCGTTCTTTTGAACAGGAACTCTACTCCTGCAATTTACATGTCGCGCCGCATCTTTTTTGATCGTCGTTTAGGGTAGTTGATGGAGGACCATTTCAAACGAGCGGAGAGATTTCGCTTGGGCAAGAAGACGTGGTCGCCGGTCCCCCGAACGATTTTCCAATCTTTCGCGAAACGCCCCGAACCCCATTGAGATCAAAATCGCTACGTCTTTGCAGAGGGACACCGACTTATTTCAGTGCAGCCCACGTGGTCGCTTGTATAGGGGCTCAACTTCAGTGGTGAGGGACACTGCCAGCGTCAATTGGCCGGACTAATTGGCTTCGATCACACTCGCGAAAGTTTTTCAGAATTTTCTCGGAGGTATAACCTTCAGCCCGACAAATTCTTCTGGCGCTGAAGGTGTAGTGAGCGCGACTTCCTTCCCCGCCGGAAAAATGAAGAGGATGCTTCGCTAGCCGGCCAAGGCGGACGCCGGCTGAGTGGCGTTGAATGGCGCGATGCCTGGGGCGCGGCCTCAATCGTGATCGCGCGCCCAAAGCATCGCGCGTTCGCGTATCCACAAGAACAGTTGAGTTCGGTCGAAGACACGATTCGTGTTAGGCGTGTGTTCAATGGCGGCCGGCACCGGGCCTGGATTTCTCGATCCCCTGTGGGCCTATAACCGCCGTCCCACGCCGGGTGGACGTCGAGAGATTTTCGACCATCCCGCCGAAACCTACGGGATGTAGGCGTTAAGCAACCGGATGAGACGTGGGGCTGCCCGAAGCGGTACGTAACGCGGACGGCAGGCGGATGCGAGCACAAGAACGGCGGCGACTTCCGTTCCGATGGCGGCCACCACCTCAACCTCAAAGGGTCGGGGCGCGCCAGATCCGGAGGTTTGGCTGATGAAAAAGCCACAAATCCGTGTCCACGTTGACGGTGAATGCCGCCGCTTGGGAGGCCTCGGCCTCCCTTTTTGTTTTTGCAAGAGGCAAGGGCACCAATGCAGCCGCCAATTGGCCAGTTAAGATTTGGTACTAACAGCTAGAGATTTTCAAAATTTTTTCGGCGCCTAAGTTTGCATTCCAAAAATTTTCCTAGCCCCTGAAGCTGTAGCGGGGCGAGATTTCCTTCTGCCCGGCCTAAAAAATCGAGGGGGCCTTTCCGAAGCGCCACGCCAGGAGGCCCGGGCCGCCGGCTGCGTCGCGACCGCGCCCTTCCCAACCAGGCGCTCCGCCAGACGGCGGCGCGAATTTGAACGACAGAGCCTCGCTTCGCCACGCCCTGCCCCGTGCAGTACTTGGCCCACTCACCCATCAACCGGCGCCGCTTCGAAGATCGCTGCGCCGCTTTGGAAACCTCGTTGGGGTAGTCAGTCGTTTCGACGCGCCGGCCGCACGAAGCCGGGGCGCATTCCGCGCATCAATTCCAGCGACCCTCAAGACCAACGGCGGCGCTGCAGCAGCCGTGTTTCAGCCTGGTGATTCGCTGACACTTCCGCCCGCAAAGGCCGCATTACTCACCCGCGAGGATGGACGGGAGGTTCTCGTCGGCATTCGGCCGCAGCACTTCAGCCGGGCTGGCGGCGGACCTCTGCGCAACGGGGTGGTCTCTTATTCGGCCGTCGCCGATCTCATTCAGCCGACGGGTACCCGCACATTCACCACCATCAAGATCGGCGGAGTGGATGCGGTTGCCGAGCTGCAGGCTCATGACGTCAGCAGCCACGGAGAGCGGATCGACCTCGCCATCGACCTCAATCGTGTGGTGTTGATCGATCCAGCCAGCGGCCTGGTCATCGCCTAGCGGGCGCCAACAATCTGGAGAACGGGAGGAAACAATGGCGTCGAGACTCTTTGCCACCGGGATCGGAGCGCCCGAGGGCCCGGCGTGCCTGCCGGACGGGTCGATGTATGTCACGGAGATGTCCGCATCGACTCTTTGCATTACGCGGCTTGACCCCCGCGGCAATCGCAGGGTGATCCGGACGACGGGCGGTCGTCCGAACGGACTGACGACCGATGGCCACGGCCGGATCTGGATCGCAGAAGCCGGTCTTCGGGCGCTGATTTGTATCGACGAAAGCGGCAACGAGATCCGGCGCATGCAGGGCGAAGGTACGGACCGCTTTCTGTTTCTGAACGATCTCTGCTTCGGTCCGAATGGACTGCTCTACATGACCGACTCCGGCACGGCTGCCGAGGATTTCATCAACGGCCAGGCCTTCGTCGACGGCTATATGGACCTTGATTGGGACGGTCGTGTGTATGAGATCGATCCGGCGGCCATGAAGGTCGTACGCGTGCTCGATCGCAAGATCCGCTTCACCAACGGCATTGCTTTCGGTCCCGACAATCACCTCTATGCCAACGCGTCCTTCACCGGCGAGATCTACCGATACGACGTGCTTGACGAAGCCTCACCGAAACGTGTGGTCTTCGGCAACGTCCTGCAGCCTGATTCCAATTCCGACTTCAAAGGGCCGGATGGTATGGCTTTCGGGACGGATGGCCGGCTCTATTGCACGGTCTACAACCAGAAGAACATCACGGTGCTGGACCAACGGGGCGAAGTGGTCGACCGGCTGATCCTGGATGGGCCGCAGCCGACGAATTGTGCCTTTACGCTCGAGGGCAAGAAGCTACGCGTGACTGAAGTTGGCAAAGGGCAGGTCGAAGAGATCGATATGCACTGCGAAGGTCTGCCACTGCATCTGCCGAAATTCGTCTGACGGGGTGCCTCGCGGTTATGTGCCGCGAGGCGTCCGGCCATAACGTCAAAGAAAGCCGATTGATAGCCAGGGCACGGCTGCGACGATCAGTGTGCCGATCAAGAGCGCGACCATGTAGCCCACGATCGGCTTCATTCCCTCGTCCGGATTGATGCGGCTGATCGCGCACGCCGCGTAGTAGCCGACGCCGAACGGCGGCGCGAACAGTCCGATGCCCATCGCGAGAACGACCACCATCGCGTAGTGGACGTCGTGCACCCCCACCTGCCGCGCGATCGGGAACAGGAGCGGGCCGAACAAAACGATGGCCGGGATCCCTTCCAGCACGCTGCCCAGGATCACGAAGGTCACGATCGTTACCGCCAGGAAGACAGGGACGCCGCCGGGAAGGCTGGTCATGAACTTTGCCAAAGAGGCCGAGAATCCCGACTGGGTCAGCGCCCAGGCCATGCCCGTCGCCGCGCCGATGATGAGCAGGATCGCCCCCGACAGCGAGGCCGTCTCGACCAGCATCGGATAGATGCGGCGCCAGTCGAACTGCCGATAGATGAAGAGACCCGCACAGGCTGAGTAAAGGATCCCGATGGTCGAGACCTCCGTTGCCGTCGCAACGCCTTCGACAACGGCGGTCCGGATCACGAATGGCAGCGCGATGGCGGGAATCGCGATCGCGAAGGCGCGGCCAATGTGCCGCCCCGTGGCTCGTTTGACGTGAGACAGATCCTCGCGGCGGTATCGCCACCAAACGACGGCAGCAAGCATGACCGCGAGCACCACGCCGGGGAGCAATCCGCCGGTGAACAGCGCCGAGATCGACACGCCCGTCACCGAGCCGATCGTGATCAGAACCAGTGACGGCGGAATCGTCTCGGTCTGCGCCCCCGTCGCGGCCAGGAGCGCAACGAGATCGCCGGGCTTGGCCCCACGCTGCCGCATCTCGGGAAACAGCACCGGAGCCACCGCAGCCATGTCCGCCGCCTTGGAACCGGAGATGCCGGAGACCAGATACATCGCCCCAACCAGCACGTAGTTCAGCCCGCCGCGGACGTGACCGAGAAGGCTCGCCAGGAAGCTGACCATAGCGCGCGCCATGCCCGTCATCTCAATCAGAAGGCCAAGAAAGACGAAGAGAGGCACGGCGAGCAGGATCAGATGGCTCATGCCCTCGTCCATCCGTCCGATCATCACCACGTCGGGCGTGTTCGTCGTCAGGGCGAGATAGCCCACGGTGGCGAGGCCGAACGCAAACGCGATCGGCACGGCCGCAAAGACCATCGCGCCGACCACGAAAACGAAGAAGATCAGAAGATTCAGATTGCCGAGCGGCTTCAACACCGGCGCCAAGAGAACGAACGTCCCGATAATGCCTGCGACGATCGTCAGAGAGGTCAACAAGCTGCGCAGGTTCGCGATGCGGATGAGCCGGAGGACGGCTGCGATCAGCATCAGCCCGATCCCGATCGGCAGCGCTGCCGCACGCCAGGTGTTGACGATCTCGAGCGCCGGAGTCGTGACGAATGCCTCGTCGGCCGCGAATTCATAGGCCGGCCAAACGACGAGCACGAGAAATGCCAGCGACGCCGCGGCCGCTACGACATCCAGGAACGCGCGACGCTCCGCACTGAGAACGCCGACGATGGCGGTCATCCGCATGTGCCCGCCGCGCTGGAACGCAATCACGGACCCGAGCATGGCGAGCCAGAGGAAGAGAATGCCGGCAAGCTCGTCGGACCAGACGATCGGCGAGCGAAAAACGTATCTGCCCACGATGCCCGCGGACAGGACCGCGATCTCTGCCAGGACGAGCAATGCCGCCGGGACTGCGACGACATGGCCGAGCACAATGTTCGCTGTCACCACCCAACTGCGCGAGCCGGCTTGAGAGGTGCCGGCCGCCGTCCCGGCACCGACATGCGGCGTTTGGCTCATACTGGTCATTATAGCTGGCCCGCGGCTTTTTCGAGCTGCGACCAGGCCTCCTCGCCAAACTTGCCCTTCCAGTCGGCATAGAAGCTGGTTTTGGACAGCGCCTGGCGGAACGCAGTACGATCGACGTCGATGAACTTGAGGCCCTTGGCCGAGAGATCGGTTCGCAATGACTGGCTGAGCTTTGCGATGTCGGCGCGCTGATCGACTGCAGAGCGGTCGAGCTCGCGCATCACGATCTCCTGCACGTCCTTCGGCAGGCGCTCGAAGGCGCGCTTGTTGCCCAGGATCCAGTAGCCATCCCAGACATGCCCGGTCAGGCTGCACGTGCTTTGCACTTCATAAAGACGCGCGGTGGCGATAATCGGCAATGGATTCTCCTGGCCATCGACCACCTTGGTCTGCAACGCGGAATAGACCTCGTTGAAGTTGATCGGTGTTGGCCCGGCTCCGAGCGCCTTGAACAACGAGGTTAACAGCGGCGCGGGTGGAACGCGGATCTGGAAATTCTTCAGATCATCCGGCGTTCGCACCTCGCGGCCTGACGAGGTCACCTGGCGAAAGCCGTTGTCCCAGGCCTTCGACACCGCCATGATCGGTGTCCTGGCAATCTGCGCCCGGATGTAGGTGCCGAGATCGCCGTCCATGGCCTTCCAGACGCTGTCGTAGTCGGCGAATGCGAAGCCCGTGTTCACGATGCCCGCGCTTGGCACCAGGGTGGCAAGGATCGAGGACGATTGATTGAAGAACTCGACGCCACCGCTGCGAACCTGGGTCAGGAGCTCGGTGTCGGAGCCGAGCTGATTGGCCGGGAACAGCCTGATCTCCAACCGGCCGCTGGTCGCTTCGCGGATACGGTCGATCGCCTCTTGCGCCCGGATATTCACCGGATGGGTCGGATCCTGTCCGGTCGCGAACTTGTAGACGAACTCGGCGGCAGACGCCGGACGGGTCAGAATCCCGCAGAGAGGGACGGCCGTGGCCATCAACAGCGAACGGCGGCTGATGCTTCCGGGCTTCGAAACAGTCATGTTTTCCTCCTGATCCTGCATTGACGTTGGTGCCGACTGCATAACCAGCGCTGGCGTGCAGCCTTCCGGGCTCTTCGTTCACCGACTCTCGACCGCTGGCATTTGGACAGGAGCCATCACTCGCCGCCGCAACATGCGACGGGCGTAGCTCCTCACTCGGGCTTGGCTGGGTTGGCGCTTAGCGCCGCTACGCTAAAGCCACTGCTTGATCTGCCGTGCGACCTCTGCGGTGGAAATCCCGTAGCGGTCGTGCAGTGTCGGAAGTGCGCCGGCGTCAAGAAATTCGTCCGGCAATGCGATCTGGCGGAAAGGCGGGTGAACGCCTGAGCGCATCAGAAGGGCGGCAACCGCCTCGCCGAGACCGCCGATCGTTGTGTGGTTCTCGGCAACGACGACAAGGCGGCCCGACTTGCCGACTTCACGCAAGATCGTCTCAGTATCGAGCGGCTTGATGGTTGGAACATGCAGCACCGCGATATCGACGCTGTCGTCCCTCAAGGTTTGCACGGCCTCGAGCGCACGCATGGTCATGATGCCGGATGAGATGACCAGGGCGTCCTTCCCGTCATGGATCAGCTTGGCCTTGCCGAGCTCGAACTTGTAATCATATTCGTCCAGCACGACCGGCACCTGGCCGCGCAGCAGGCGCATGTAGACCGGCCCTTGATGCGCCGCGATGGCCGGCACCAACTGCTCGATTTCGTGAGCATCGCAGGGATCGATGACCGTCATGTTCGGCATGGTGCGAAACAGCGCAAGATCCTCCGCGGCCTGATGGCTCGGGCCGTAGCCCGAGGTCAGGCCGGGCAATGCACAGACGATCTTCACGTTGCGGTCCTCCTCCGCAATCGTCTGGTGTATGAAATCGTAGGCCCGCCGAGACGCGAAGACCGCGTAGGTTGTCGCGAATGGCATGAAGCCTTCGGCGGCGAGGCCGGAGGCGGCGCCAAACAGAAGCTGCTCGGCCATGCCCATCTGGTAATAGCGGTCCGGAAATTCCTTCGCAAAGATGTGCAGGTCAGTGTACTTGCCGAGATCGGCCGTCATACCGACCACATCAGGACGGCTGCGTGCGAGCTCGACGAGCGCGTGTCCAAAGGGCGCAGGTTTCGTTTTCTGCCCCTCCGCCGCGATCGAGGCGATCATGGCAGAGGTGGTCAGACGCGGCTTGCCCGGCTCCGGTGCTGATCTGACGGTCTTCATGCCTGCCTCCCGGCTTCCAGCGCGGCAAGCGCAAGCTGCCATTCGTGCTGCTCGACGCGGATGAAATGGCTCTTCTCGCGCTGTTCCAGGAATGGAACACCCTTCCCCATGAGCGTGTCGGCCACGATCATCCGCGGCTTGGGCTCGGGATTGGACTTGGCCGCGTTGAAGGCGGCAACCACGGCATCGAGATCGTTGCCATCAACGCGCTGCACGAACCAGCCAAAGGCCTGAAGCTTGTCCACCAGCGGCTCGAATGCCATGACCTGCGTGGAAGGGCCGTCCGCCTGCTGATTGTTGACGTCGACGATGCCGATCAGATTGTCCAGCTTGTAATGGCCCGCCGACTGGATGGCCTCCCAGACCGAGCCTTCGTCAAGCTCGCCATCAGAGAACAAGGTGTACACCCGCGCCTCGGATTTCTTGCGCTTGAGCCCAAGGCCGATACCGACGGCAATGCTGAGTCCGAGCCCGAGCGAGCCGCCCGACATTTCCATTCCGGGCGTGTAGGAGGCCATGCCCGACATCGGCAGGCGGCTCTCGTCGCTGCCATAGGTTTCGAGCTCTTCCTCGGGAACGATCCCCGCCTCGATCAAAGCCGCGTAGAGCGCGATGGCGTAATGCCCGTTCGAGAGAAGGAAGCGATCGCGTCCTTCCCAGGACGGATCCTCCGGCCGGTAGCGCATCGCGTGGAAATAGGCCACGGCGAGAACGTCGGAGATGTCGAGCGCCTGCGCGATATACCCCTGGCCCTGGACTTCGCCCATGCGCAGGGCATTGCGGCGAATATTGTAGGCGCGGTCCGCCAGCTTGGGCGTGTTCGTAAGCGTCTCGGTCGAGGTTTCCATGGTCTGGACCTTATCTCGCTGGCTCAGTGGATGAGCATGCCGCCGTTGACGTCGATCACCGCGCCGGTCACGTAGGCGGACAGATCCGAGGCCAGGAAGGTGTAGATGCCGGCGACGTCTTCCGCCGTGCCGAGACGATTGAGCGGAATGCCTTCCAGGATCTTCGCCCTCATCTCATCGGTCAGCTTGCCCGCGGTGATATCGGTGCTGATCAGGCCGGGCGTGACGCAATTGACGCGGATGCCGTCCGGGCCGAACTCACGGGCCATCGCCTTGGCGAGACCAAGCACGCCGGCTTTCGCGGCCGAATAGTGCGGACCACCAAAAATTCCGCCGCCGCGCTGGGCCGAGACCGACGACATGCATGCAATCGATCCGGATTTCCGTGCGCGCATATGCGGGATCACCGCCTGGGAGAGAAACAGGACGCCCTTGAGATTGACGTCCTGAATGCGATCCCAATCGGCCGCCGAAATCTCCAGGAACTTCAACGGCTGGGTGACGCCGGCATTGTTGATCAAAACATCAATGCCGCCAAAGGATTCGATCACGCGGGCGACCGCCTGCTCGCAGGACGATTTGTCGGCGACGTCGCACCCTAGTCCGATGTGGAAGTTACCAAGCGATGCCGCAGCATCCGCGGCAGCGCCAGCGTCAATGTCCAGAATGGCGACCCGAGCGCCCTCGGCGGCGAACCGCCGGGCAGTGGCAAGTCCGATTCCGCGCGGCGAGGCCGCGCCCGAAATGATGGCCGTCTTACCGCTGAGCAGCATCAGTTCCTCCCACGAATTTATTCTTCCTTGGCAAAGCCAAAATTGACCCGCGGAGGGCCAATGGACAAGCGCGCAGTTGTCACGGATCGATGAATCTGGTTCACTTATGGGATGCTGTCGAATGTCCCCATATCGGCAATTCGCGCCTTTGAAGCCGCTGCGCGCACCGGATCGTTTCGCGATGCGGCGAATGAACTTCACCTGACGCCGAGTGCCGTCAGTCACGCGATCCGCAAGCTGGAAGGCACGCTTCGCACCGTTCTGTTCGAGCGCAGTGCACGATCCGTGCGGCTCACGCCGGCCGGCGAGAATCTGATGCGTCACACGGGAGCAGCGTTCGACCAGCTCCGCCGCGGCCTCGAGGAAGTCGCCGCGCGCGGACCACAATTGGTGCGCGTCCATTCCGCGCCGAGCTTTGCCGCGCAATGGCTGGCGCCACGGCTTGCACAGTTTCTCGCTGCTTACCCGAAGCTTGAGGTTCGGCTGGCTGCAAGCACGGACTATGCGCGCTTCAGCAACGATGATTTCGATATCGACATCGTCTACGGTCCGCCGCGCGCGGAAGGTGTCGAAATTGTTGCTCTCCCGGAGGAGACGGTCACGCCGCTCTGCTCGCCCTCGCTCGCAAAATCGATACGAAAGGCTGCCGATCTGCTCGATCAGACGCTCATCCGCTCCGACGTCAAGCGGGTGCAGTGGCACCAATGGTTCACTGCGAATGGCTTGGAAGCACCTGCGCTTCACGGCATGAGATTCGACCGGAGCTTTCTTGCGATTGCGACGGCTGCGGAGGGATTGGGCGTAGCGCTGGAATCAACCCTCCTGGCCGAGCGCGAACTCGCGAGCGGACGATTGGTCGCTCCGCTGGCAGGACGCGCTAACGATATCCGCTACGTTGGTCACCGTCTGATCTACCCGCGCGCCAGCCGACAGAGATCGGCGGTACGAGCCTTCGCAGATTGGCTCATGGCGCAACTCCGCGGCGAAGGCGCGGCACCACCGAGCGAACGCGATCGCAGAGAATCGTAGGCCGGCGCAGGAAATCGTGGAATAGAGCGGGTGAAGCGCTCCGATGCGGAAATTTCTGTCTATTTTCCGTCGTTATTCAATTGCTTTGGCCCATTTACGTCTTGGACGCTTTGTTGGACGTTTTATTGGACATTCCTTCGCGGCTTAACTTGGCCCGTGTGCCGCTGGAAGCTTGTTTTTGCCCCTACGGAAATCCATGAAGTCTTGGCGGTAGCGACTGTACCAATAACACGGCACTGCCGCCCAACACGCTGGCCCCCACGAGGAGCAAAGGCAAGGCGCGCTCCCGAAGCATGTCGTTACTAACGACGTCATTAGTCTCATTCGGCATGCAAAATTGACGGCCGCCTGGAGCCGCGCGAGGTCAAGCTTGGCCATCTCGGCGGCGGGAGGTCCGTGCGCGGGAAGCCGTACCGGTGAACGTCGTCCGAGACGGCGGGCGTGCGGCCGAGCGTCTCATCGACCTTCTGCCAGTCGATGTCTTGCGCATGGGCCGCCGGATGAACGGCTCGGAAACCGGCGACAGTACGCACACGCCGATGCCGATCAGAGCCAGGATTGCTGTTCTCATCGCGATGCTCCTTCCCCGGTTTTTTGTTCTTTGATCTCGCCGCTGCTGCCGACGAGGCGCACTTCCTTGCCGTTCTTCCGCGCCTTCGCGGTGGTGCCCTCGCGGTCTGCTTGATGTCACTGAGTTGCGAGTAGCCGGCCGCCTGGATCTTGGCGACGCGCTCTTCCTGGGTCAGGGCAATGGGCAGGTGACATCACTGCAATAAGCGCCAGCCAGGTGGCTACCTGATAGACCGTTGGTGTCTGCATGTCCTCTCTCCTGGTTATGTCCCAGCCCCAGGTGAAGGTCCGTAGTGCTGCCAAATGATCTCACCAACCGCGGCAGGACGCCGGTTAAGCACGAAGCAGCCCGCAGGACGAGCATCCCAACTTTGAAGCGGTAGGACGGCGCCTGAAATCCGGCGCGGGTCGGCCGAAAAGTCCCCGTCGATGCGAGCATCGAAAGGATCGGCGCGGCTTTGCGGATGAACTCGATTCCCATCACGCGACCTCCAACACAGGTGCAAAGGTTTTGGTTTTCCCTGACCGGCGCTCGATCAGAAGACCGCGCGCAGCCAGATTGGACAGGCGATTATTCCAGGCCGTTGGCGCCAAGCTCTCTTGGCTCTGGGCCGCCAGGCTCGGCGCGCTTGCCGTACCCAGGCGCGCGACGAGATCGAAGGTCGAGCGATGCACCTCGTCGAGTTTGCCCAGAATCTTGGGGTCACGCACTTCGCCCGTCGGCGTCAGACCGCAGATCCACATCGCATCCTTGCGATGGCGCAGAAAAATTTCGAGCTCTTCCATTACTGCCTGAGATGCGTTGGCGATAACAGGGTAGAGTCCCGGCAAGGTGGCACGCGCATGGTCGCGGAAAGCGATCACGCCCTCGCGCAGGAAGGAGGCGGTCGCGACGGTGAGCCATCGAAGTCCAAATAGACAGGCTCCGGCTCGGCGGGCGGACGCGCGGCGGCGACCAGCTTCCCGAGGAGCTGGCGGCCGGCTTGCACGCCGCTGAGCACCGGCTGGCCACCGGCCAGAGTGAGAATCGATAGTTCCACTTTTCTGGCCTCATTGAGTTCAGTGAAGATGGAGAGGGTGTCAAGAGCCGCCGATTTTATTCCCAGCCTCCTGCCACGGTCCCAGGACCGACAGCTCGCTGGACCGCAATTGAGGATCTTGTTAACCCCGCCGCCCCTCTCTAGGAAAACTGTAAGCTTCGTGCTACATAGCTTTTCAATCTGTAGCGCGAAGGACACAAATGCCTACCCCCCACAATCCCCCTGCCGCCGTTCGGCGGGCCATGCGCAAGCTCGGCGCCGACATCCACGACGCCCGTCGGCGTCGGCGGCTGCCGATGGCAGTTGTAGCCGAGCGCGCCTTTACGTCCCGCTCGACCCTGCAAAGAGTAGAGGCCGGCGACACCAACGTCAGCATTGGTATCTATGCCGGCGTTCTTCAGGCGCTCGGTCTGCTGGACGGTCTGAGCCAGATCGCCGACATCAGCAACGATCGCGTCGGACAGGCGCTGGCCAGCGCCGAATTGCCCAAGCATATCCACCTCAAGCGGCCAGCAGGATCGTCCCGCAATGGCTGACTTCGAGGTGCACATCGATCTGGGCGGTCGCACTCGTCCTATCGGACTGGCGAGGAGCAATCGTGTTCGCGGCGCGGAGACTATCCTTTTCGAGTATGACCGTGGATGGCTTGAGGACGCGGACCGGTTTTCGCTTGAGCCTGCCCTCGCCTTAACGCGTGGCACCTTCGCTCCCCACGCCGGGCTCGCGACTTTTGGTTCTATCGGCGACTCCGCGCCCGATACCTGGGGCCGCCGTCTCATGCAGCGTGCCGAACGCCGCATTGCCGACCGCGAAGGTCGTGCGGTCCGCACCCTTGCAGAGAGCGACTATCTACTCGGCGTCGCGGACGAGACGCGACTTGGCGCACTCCGATTCCGCTGGGGCGGCGAAGAACCCTTCCAGGCGCCGATCCGCGCTGGCGTACCGGCCCTCATCGAACTCGGCAGCCTGCTGCAGATCACCGAGCGCATTCTCCGGGACGAGGAAACGGACGAAGACCTTCAGCTCATCTTCGCGCCCGGCTCCTCCCTGGGCGGCGCCCGGCCCAAGGCATCGGTCATCGACCAGCATGGTCACCTCTCCATCGCCAAGTTTCCGAAAGAGACCGACGATTACAGCATGGAGACCTGGGAGGAAATTGCGCTGCGGCTGGCCGTCCAGTCCGGCATAGCCACCCCGCAACACGAATTGATCGAAATGGCTGGCAAGTCGGTCATGCTGTCGCGACGCTTCGATCGCACTGGCGCGATCCGCATCCCCTTCCTGTCCGCGATGGCGATGATGGGCGCCAAGGACGGCGAGCGCGGCAGCTATCCCGAAATCGTCGACGCCCTTGCGCAATATGGCGCACAGGGAAAGACAGATGCCCACGCACTTTATCGGCGTGTCGTCTTCAACGTGCTGATCTCCAATGTGGACGATCACTTGCGCAACCACGGTTTCCTCTGGCTGGGAAAGGCGGGATGGTCGCTCTCTCCGGCTTATGATCTCAATCCCGTGCCAACTGATCTTAAGGCGCGGGTGCTGACGACCAACATCGACCTCGACGAAGGCACCTGCTCGCTTGACCTCCTTGAGGCTGCGTCGGAGTTCTTTGGACTCACGCTGCCGCAGGCACGCGCGATCATCAAAGAGGTTGCGACCGTGACCGCGACATGGCGTGACACTGCCAAGGCGGTGGGTGCCCGCGCGGCCGAGATCAACCGCATGGCCAGCGCGTTTGAGCACGACGATCTCAAGCGAGCACTGGCGCTTTGACCAGGACCTTCCTTCATAGCTTCACTCCACCAGCGGCGAGCCCCGTCGCCGGCCCGACCGTCGACTTCGATGTCTCGGATACCGATGACGCTGGCATGCCTGGCACTCCTTATGGCGCGTGGTCCATCCTCGATGCTGCTGACGGCACGGGAACGCCGTTCATCTTCAAAGAGCCGCTCGGACAAGCACGAGAAGTCAAAGTCGCGCTCTCCGGCCTGTTAGACGCTTCCCACCATTTCCTGGCTCAACTGAGAAGCGCTGGCCAATGCCATCTCAGGGTCCCACCCGGGCGACGGCGCTGGTCGCAAGAGACATAGAGAAATCCGATTCCTTTGGAAACGGACGCTCTGCTCGAGGCGGGATCCAGAACCACAGATTCGAACTGCGTCGCGAGAGATGTAAGGCGAATCGTGAAAGCGGTCAGATTTTCTGCTAGGGATCTGAACTGTCTCGGGCAAGGATCGCCGATAATAAGGACGAGAAGAAAGGCCTCATCAGCCGCCGAGCTCGGAGCGACATGTTTATTATTGTTCAGATTCCGTTTGCAGACTTCCGGCCAGTAGTTACTGGCGAGAGAGCTCGCTTGAGAGTCCCAGACTGGGGGGCCAAAGAGCCGAAAGGGTTCGTGAGAGGCTTCGGCAAGATCTCACTAAGAAACTCGTCCGGCTTGGGCTTAGCGGGAGAAAGCCGCTTTGCTGATATGGGTAACGCGATCCGCTTCCCCGAACACATCGACTACAGAGAGGACAGCTGGCCATCCTCACTGGACATTGTCCCTTGGTTCCGGCGGCTTTACTTCGACGGTCAGATTGCTGGACGCTTCGAAATCGGTTTTCTAATCGCGGAGGATTATGAAGAGCTAGTATTCGACAGGGCCGGGGTTGCGGCCCCGATCAGGCCGGCAATGTTGGCTCAACGTCTTCTAGCAACCACTGTTCAGATCAATTCCGTTGATGGCTCCAAACAGACCGTGCCCTTCGCTCGCTGCTCAAAGCTCCTCGGATTGGCGTACCTCGCCGCATCGACGAGCAACTCGGGCTTGATGTCCTATCCAATAGCAGAGACATTTGGCTCGGTTTTCTTTGCCGGAGATCCGCTCGTAACGATCCGGATCGCGTCTGGGCGGCCAATAGTCGATGGGCGCGACCGGCGCTATTTAACAAGTCACAACGAGCCCGCACTCTTCATCACTTCCGCTCGCGGGTCCCAAACAAGAAACAACGTTATCGTTCAAGCCTCCGAGAGAGGCACCAGAGAAGAGACCTCCCAGGAACGCATCACGCGGGTGCTCTTTGCGCACTTCAATTCGCTGGTATTCGCCTATGCGCAACTTCAGGACATCGGTTCGTCCATCGCTGGTAAAACTAACCGCGAGATCCTTCGCACTGCAGTTAAGACAATGATTGATAGGCTGGCGATAATTAATGAAGGAGACGCGCGCGACAGAGACGCCGCGTTTTCTGAGGGATTACGAAATTTCGCGAAGGCCCATTCCGGCCGCATCGAAGAACTTGCGACGAAACTGGAAGCTCTCTCTGCTGAATGGAACAAACCTACGAAATTTGAGCGCTTCCGCCAATATCTCAAGGGCGTGCACGACCTCGTCATAAGGACGGGCGTAGAAAAAGCAATCGATATAAGTATGAAAGGAGGAACATAGGGAATTCGGGCAGCACCGAATGCTCAGCCCTTCTATTCCGTAAAGCGGACGAGCCGCCTAATTCCATGTTCGGAAAATGCTACCAATTGGCGCGAAAGTCAATCACCCGGTCCCGTGTCGGCCGGGGTCGGCCGCGGCAAGTTCTGGGAGTCGGCTGGCAGGAGGCGTGGACAGCACAATTTCGCCCCGGTGAGAGCCGACGCCGTTCGGCCACCGGAGCGGAGGGACGGTCCCCGCCGGCCCTGGTCGGGCCGGTCCTCCCTCCCCGCACGTTTTCGTCACGTTCTGTCCACCGCAATCAGCACAGCACAGTCTTTCCCGCCTTTTTCCAATCGCCTGTCACGGTCGCCAATCCGTAAAAGCGGCATGCCGAACAGCTCCAGCAGCGACCCGAGCACCCATTCGATCCAGATGCCGAAGCGCTGATAGAGATCCCGAGCAGGTGTGGTCAAGAGCTGCCACACAACAACCCCGTACCAGATGATTTCGAGTGTGCGAAGCCGTGTGCAAGAATCGCGAGCTTGGCGGAGAGAGACGCTCCCGTCGGTATCGCAACCGCATAGAGACTGACGAAGAAGCCTATGCCTTTCGGATTGGCAAGACACCCGACGGGGTTAAATGGTCTACGTCTATCCAAACGGCCAAGGGGTGTCTCGCTTCATTGCATCGATCCGACTCCTGACAGCCAGTCAACCGAGACCGCAAAGCGATTGAGCCCGACCAGGAGGCATGCACCGATCAAGAATGAGGTTCGTGGCGTTGGGCGGCCCTGCTCTCGACCGCACCCGGAACATCGCCCTCGCTTTTGAGGTAGCTAGTGCGTCCTACTAGATCCGCCCCGCAGACAAGAGGTCGGTCAGGATCACAAGAGATTCAAACAGGAAGTAACTACCGAATATCAGTTCTGCGTCATGCGCTGTGTCGATATCCCGCGCGACCGCTTTTCGGGTGAAGCATCCCCCGGTGAGCATTCCAGGCGGACGCTGGTCGTCAGGACCGACAGGCGTTAGATATCCCGAGACCAGTTGGGTCACGGTACGTTCCGCGAAGTCTCGGTACTTGGCGCCACCAGTTGGGCCGAGTGCTGACGCAAGTCGCAGGGATGCTGCCGCAGCGATAGCGGTGGCCGCGGTATCCCTGCTGGTGGTCGGAATTGCTGGGTCATCGAAGTCCCAGTACGCAATGAGGTCCGCGGGCACGTGGTCGATCCACCAGTTCAGCACGCGCACGGCATATTCGCGCCACAAAGGCTCCTCTGGACGGACCATGGCAGCATGAGCGGTATAGAGCATCGCCCAAGCCTGCGCACGTCCCCAGGTGCTAACGTCGCTATATCCCTTATGCGTATGCGTTCTCAGCACCTTCGCGGTTTGCGGGTCGAGCGTGGATGATTGGATCACCGAGTCGTCGTGTCGCACATGGATTTCCAACACCCTCCGCATGTGGGTGTTGGCGACCTCCTCCATGTGCGAGTCGCTCAGCTGGTCCGCGGCCCAGTAAAGCAGGCTCGTGGCCTGGAGGGAGTCGATGCTGCTTTCGGCTGTCCCCACCGCGCTGGCTTCCTCGGCATCCTGGCCGAGAGGGATCAAGCCCAATTGTGGGTCGAACATCTGCTCCAGGGATCTAGCTGCCGTGAGCGCTGCATCACGTGCCGTCTCATCCCCGAAGAGGATACTTCCAAGCGCCGCTCCGTGGTAGAAACCAAAGCCCTTGAATGCCGTTCGGCGCTGGGCACGAGGCAGCATGCGGGCCAGAGCTGCATGCGCGTCAGAAATCGGGAAGCGTCGCGGATCCGCCAAATGCGCTAGCCACAGTTCGCCGACGAAGGCTCCGCCAGTCCAATCACCATCGGGTGTGGATATCCATTTTCCATCCTCAGTGCGGGCCCAATGCGGCAGGCCCGCCGTGACAGCATCCCTCGTTTGCGCAATGCGAGCCAGCATGCGCTGGCGCGCAGATAGGAAATTGCTTGTCGACATAGTTTCTCCCAAGAAGATTCTGGGCTCCAGGCTGAGCCGAATTGCAGCTACAAGTCATTAGTCGCCGATGTAGACGTGGCCGCGCTTCTTCGCGACGTGATAAACGACTACGCTCAGCACCGCGACCACCGATCCATAGACGGGAAATATCCAAGCCATATTGGCGTGCTGCAGCCACACCAGCAAATACGGTGAGGTCCCGCCGAACAGTGATACCCCGAGCGCATACCCGACAGCGATGCCCGTGGTGCGCACCGCTCGTGGCATCAGCGTAGTTGCGATGAAGTTGTAGAGAGCCATGTTGAAGCCGACGACCGCGCCTCCGAACACCATCACGAAGAAGAACGTGGAAATGCTCTTCTCCGAGTAAACCAACGTGAGGAAGAAGCACGCGACGAGCAGCAGCCGGAGCAGCGTGAATGCGCGCGAGGGGCGGACCTTGTCTGCGAAGGCGCCCACGAAGGGCGCTGTGACGATCCAGATCACGCCCATGAGAGTCGTAGTCCCATATACCCACGTGCTGTTCTCCTTGAACACGCCGTTGGCGAGGTTGGGCAAACCAGCATTCCACGCGTAGTTCGCGATCTGCACCGCTCCGACGACCAGGATGACGGCGAGCAGCGAAAGCCGCACGCTCCAGAGCGTCTTCCACACGTCGCCTGTGGTTTCCTGAGTGCGCGACAGTTCGTCGCGATGCATGACGTGCTTGATTAAGGTCTCTGGCAGTTTGCTACGCAAATAGATGATCAGCAGGCCGAGTACTCCGCCGACTGCAAAGGGCAGCCGCCAAGCCCATTCATGCATTGTCTCGGGAGCTACCGAGGCACTCACGAAAAAGGCGACCAAACTGGATGCGAAGACACCGAGCTGGATAAATGTGCCACCGATCAGACCAAGATATCGCCCCTCCTCGCCCGGCGGTGCAAGTTCGATCGCGATGGCGTTAGCGACACCCGCTTCAGCGCCGGTGGCGAGGCCTTGGATGAGCCGGACGAGCAGCAATATCACGGCGGCCGCGACGCCAAGCTCCTTGTAACCCGGCAAGACGGAAATCAGCAGCGAGCACAAGGCCATCGCGGTCACAGAGATCATCATCACTCGCTTGTGGCTGATGCGATCGGCAATGGGACCGAGTATCGCTGCTCCCAGCGGTCGCGCGAAGAAGCCCGCGCCATACACGGCAAGTGCGGCGAGCAGCGACGTCGTCGGATCAGTAGAGGGAAAGAAAAGCGGCGACAGAAAAGAAGCCATCATTCCGTAGACGGTCCAGTCGTACCACTCCAAAGCTACGCCACCGCCCAAAGCTATGGTCATGCTCCTAGTGGCAACCTGCTTTTCATGCGGCGTGGCTAGCGCCATGGTTTGCGAGGTGGCTGGAGTGATGGGCTCGATAATAGTAGTCATTCATTCCCTCCGGTTCATTTTATGATGAAAACGTTTACATTTTGGCGCGAGCAGCCCGCGCTGAGTGCTCCCGCATGCGGCCGACCGCTAAGTCATGGGGCCGGCCTGAGTTCTGCCCTCCGTCAACGTCCGGAGAATACCGGTGGCCGCTTTGCGACGAAGGCAGCCATGCCCTCCTTTTGATCGTCGGTGGTGAAGGCATACCGGATCGCGCGCCGCTCAATCGCCAAGCCGGCCGACAGCGGGGTTTCATAGGCGGCCTGGATCGATTCCTTGACCAACCGAGCAGCGATCGGCGCGCGATTCGAGATGACGCGAGCAATCGTCAGCGCCCGTCCGAGCAACTCTGAGGCCGGCAGCATTTCGGATGCGAGTCCGGCAGCCACTGCTTGCTCCGCGCTAATTGGTTCACCCGTCAACATCATCTGCATAGCGAGCGATTTGCCAACAATCCGCGTCAACCGCTGCGTTGCGCCATCGCCAGGCATGATTCCGATCGTGATTTCCGGTTGCGCGAGTACGCTGTCTTCCGACACCAGCAGGATGTCAGCGAGCATCGCGAGCTCAAGGCCGCCACCCAGGCATACGCCGCGAACCGCCGCAATGAGCGGCTTAGGAAAGCTAGCGATGCTATTCCATGCATCCTGCCGTGTGGGGTCGCTCAGCGCCTCGAAGCCGTCCTGCTGCATTTCCTTGATGTCAGCACCAGCGGAGAAGGTGCGTTCATCGCCACTAAGAACTACGCATCGCACAGCCTCGTCAAGACGAGCTGCACGAAGCGCATCGGCAAGTTGACCCAACAGAGCCGCACTCAATGCGTTTCTTTGCCTTGGGCGATTGAGCCGCAGCAGGAGTATGGCTGGCTCAGGCCGCTCGACGACGACGAGGGATTGCGTGACGAGATTCATATCATTCCTTTGGTGGAAAGACCCTTTGTTCATGCACCCTGAGGCTAGGCGCCGCCGTCTTCTTGGGAAGGAAGCGCTGCATATTCGCTCGTGCCGTCTCGTGAAGGATATCCTGAGCAAAGTAGCGGTTCGCCAAGTCATCCATGACTTCTGCCCTCGCTGTTACCGAAGTGGAGAAGAATTGTTTCGTGGTCAGCACGGCATGAGGCGGCATTGCCGCTAGGCCTTTGGCGTAGCGGAGCGACGCCTCGCGCGCAGTTTCAGTTGGGAGCGACTGAATGTCAGCCAGCCCCAACCGATGAGCCTCCACGCCATCGATCGGTGTCGGGCTCCAGCTCAAGGAGCGAGCCGCGAACGGTCCAACGCGTGCAGCTAAAGTGTCCAGCCCAAAGCCCGGCAACCAGCCTAAAGACACTTCTGGCAAATGCCAGCGCGCCAATGGAGCGGTTACGACAACGTCGCACGATACTGCGAGCATGAAGCCGCCACCCAAAGCAAACCCATCGACAGCACAGATGACAGGCTTTCTGACAAGAGCGAGAGAGCGCACAAACGCGCCCAGTCGGCGGTTCAGGTCAAACGTGTCGTTGATGTCGCCGGCCGAAAAGTCCTTAAGGTCTGCACCAGCTGAGAAACCGGGGCCGTTTCCAGCGAGCAATATCACGTTGACGTCTTTGTCGTTGGCCGCTCTGCTCACGGATTCAAGCAGATCTCTGAGCATGTCTTGGCCCAGAGCGTTACGTCGCTCTGGCCTGTTCATCGCCAGGATTTCGACCTTGTCCTCGTAATCTCTTGTAACGAACGTCACGACGGCCCCCTCCCTACGCCTGTCCGGCGCCATCGTGGAACCGCACCGCCAAATTCATCGGCTCATTCTTGAAAATCCTTGCGTCCATCAGCTTCAGGTCGGGCGACACGGCTATCTCGAATTCAATGTTCGGCAGCACGTGCTTTTCGAGTGATACGCCAGGCGCTACTTCGGTCAGCATCAGGCCGTTCGGAGTAAGCTTGAACACGGCACGCTCGGTAATGAATACGACCTCTTGCTGGCGCTCTTTTGCGAAAGCGCCGCTGAAGGTGATTTGGTAGACGTCCTTCACCCATTTTTTGACCGTCCCCTCATTGGCAATGACGAGAGAGCCGCCTTCCGGGATCGCCTTCAACCCGGACGCCGTAAGAGTGCCGGAGAAGACGACTTTTCGAGCGCCCTGACTGATGTTTATGAAGCCCCCAGGTCCTATGATCTTGTCGCCGAAGCGGCTAACGTTGACGTTGCCGTGTCGATCGACTTCCGCAGAAGACAGGAATGCGATATCGAGCCCGCCGCCATCGTAGAAATCGAACTGATCCGGTTGCGGTGCTATCATGTCGTAGTTCGTGCCGGCGCCCGCATCCTGTCCGGGCGCAGGAATGCCGCCAATCACTCCCTGCTCGGCTGTCAGTGTGACTGAGCGATATATTCCTTCTTCGGCGGCGACGACCGCAATCCCGTTCGAGATGCCATAGCCGATGTTGACGGTAGCTCCGGGGGTCAACTCAAGCGCCGCGCGACGCGCGATTACCTTTCTCACGTCGAACGGCTGCGAGGCGAATTTGCCATCCGGTACGCGCATTTTGCCCGCATAGGCTGGGCTATACTCCGTCGCATATGTCTGTCGCTGATTGGGATCGACGACGAGGTAATCGACCAGAACTCCAGGTATTCTTACTTCTCGTTGATTTAGCGTATCGGATGCGGCTAGCCGCTTGACCTGGACAATGACTGTTCCACCTGAGCGGCGCGCTGCAGCCGCGATCGACATGCTTTCGCCGACATATGCCTCGTCCTCCAGCGAGATGTTTCCCTTCTCGTCCGCAATGCTGCCTCTCAGGATGGCGACCTGGATTGGGAAGGTCTTATAGAGCAGGTGCTCTTCTCCTTCGATATCGACAAGCGCAACCATATCCTCTTTGCTGCACTCGCTTTGCTTACAGCCGCCGATGCGGGGATCGGCGAATGTCCGCAGCCCGACCTTCGTGATTACACCGGGGCGCCCCGCTGCATTTTCACGGGCGAGCTGTGCCAAGACGCCCTGAGGGAGAGTGTACGCTTCAATTTCATTGGCCAGCGCCCGCCGTCCAAGCGCAGGACAATTGTTCAAACCGCTCGCCACAACTCGACGGACCAGGCCCGGAGCAGCCAATTTGTTGAATCCGGTCGTGGCCCAATCGCCAATTGCCACCGTACCAACCAGCATCAAGTTCTTAGGAGATGCCTGCTCGGAATGAACGTCGCGGAGCGCGTCGATGATCAGCTCCGGGATGGCGACGCCAGCAGAACCACCGAAATAAACGCAATCACCATCGGAGATCAGCGATACGGCTTGCCTAGCCGTAATAATTGGCACCTGACCCGTTCGTTTGTCCTTCGCTTGCATGCCTTCTCCACTGCCAAATCGCCGGCTCATTGCTTCTGACCAGCCCAGCTTGCCTCGCACCGGAAGCCGTTGCCGCACGCGAGCGCATTGTGCACCGGCCGCCGAAGTATGAAAAGGTTTACATCAAGAACCAGCAAGAGTGCAACAAAAAAGATAGGAGATAGGGAAAAGTGATCATCACAGCCGTATATAGCGGCATTTTGGCGCTATTTTTGGTTCCTTTGAGCCGCCTGATATGGTAACGATTTCAGAACCGATCTGGCGCGCAGCCTCTCAAAGCTGGCGGCGAGGAAGAAATAGGCTCATGGCTTTGGATAAAATGCCCCGTGTGGACCAAAAACAATCACCGACTGTCGTCGAAGTAGCCAAGCGGGCGGGCTGTTCTATCGCCACAGTTTCGCGTGTGTTGAATCGACCGGAAACCGTTGCGATCGATATGAGAGAGCGCATTTTGCGGGTCGTTGATGAGCTCGGGTACGTTCCCAACGGGTCGGCACGCGCGCTACGATCCTCGCGTTCCCGGCTGATTGGCTTGATAGTTCCGACGTTAGACAGCGCGATCTTCACTCGAATGCTGGAAGGCCTGGAGAGCCGGCTGGCGCCGGCGGGTGCGTCTCTGGTCTACTCTGCAACAGGCTACGATCTGGACCGCGAGATCCGCGTTGTACGTAATCTTATCGAAAAAGGAGTGGATGGCATTGTTCTCGTGGGCTCCTGCCATCGAAAGGAAACCCTCAAGCTGCTGCGTGAACACAAGGTAAGATTTGCAGTAACCTACGCGCTTTCGGACGATGCCTCGATTCCCAGCATGGGTTTTGACAATCGCAGTGGCGGGGCTTTGGCAGCAAGCTACCTTGCAGACCTCGGTCACAAGAATCTCGGAGTCATTGCTGGTGTAACGCGCGAAAACGATCGTGCATCTGGTCGCCTTGAGGGCTTTCTGGCCATGGCTGAACGTCGTGGAATAGACCGCTCCAGCATTGTCGTTGTGGAATCCCCCTACGAATTCAGCCGTGGCCGAGCCGCAGCTAAAATCATTCTCAATCAAAATAGAAATGTAACGGCGATATTTTGCGGAAGCGACGTGCTTGCTGTCGGTGCTTTGCGCGGCTGCCAGGATGCAGGACTACGTGTACCTCAAGACATATCGATGATCGGTTTCGATAACCTCGATATCGCCGAATATCTCACTCCCGGCCTCACGACGGTTGACGTCCCGGCTCGTCTGATGGGCGAACAGGCAGCTAATTACTTTCTGGCAGACCGAAATTCGCTGGATATACACTCCAGAGTAGATCTCGAGACGCGGTTGATCGTTCGAGAATCAACTGCGCCCGCGAGAGATCGACAGTGACCGAAAGCGCATCCGCATATTGTCACGGGCTGATCTCCCCGCGGATCGGAATGCACGTGCCAACGAACTCGTTTGTCGAACGACAGTTGTTAGTGGTTTTGCGTTCCCTGTCGATGTTCGCGCCGAATTTTCGAAGCGCGGCCGAACCGCAGGAGAACTGACCGGCAATAGTCCGATATCAGCCGGATAGTAATTTTTGGCAGGTGCTCCGTGACCACGACTGAGGCCCGTTCTTACATATTGTGCGAGCCATAGAACATTCGCGATACCGGATCGATGAACCCGATACAGCCGCTCATTCCTATGCTCCGCACCCTAGAAAAGAGATCCTGACCCATGCAAACCCAAAAACGTGCGCTCTATAGTGGCTTGTTTCCCGTTGCGCCAACGCCATTCACCGACTCTGGAGATCTAGACCTTGAGGGGCAACGGCGCGTTCTGGATTGCATGATCGATCAGAAGGTCGACGGAATTTGCATCCTGGCCAACTATTCGGAGCAGTTCCTGTTGTCTGATGAGGAACGCAGATTGCTGGTTGACCTCTGCCTATCACATGTGGCTGGCCGCAAGCCGGTCATGGTGACATGCAGCCATTTCAGCACTCGTATCGCGGTGGAGCGCGCACGTTATGCGGCCGAACGAGGCGCAAGCCTTCTCATGCTGATGCCGCCTTATCACGGCTCAGGTCTCAAGGCGGACGAAGCCCATATGATCGAGCATTTCGCTCGTGTGGCCGATGCGGCAAGAATCCCGATTATGATTCAGGATGCGCCGCTCAGCGGCGTGACGCTCTCGGTATCCTTTCTCGTGCGGCTGGCCCAAGAGGTGCCGCTCGCAAACCATTTCAAGATCGAAGTGCCTTTTGCTGCGGCGAAGCTGCGCAATCTGATCGAGGCAGGAGGTGCTGCCATAGCGGGTCCGTTTGACGGAGAAGAAGCCATTACTATGATGGCAGATCTCGAAGCTGGCGCGACCGGGACGATGTCGAGCGCGTTGTGTCCCGATCTGTTGCGCGCCGTTTTCGATCATTATATGGCGGGTCGGAGCACGGAAGCGGCCGCCGCCTATGCAACAGTGCTGCCGTTGATCAACTACGAGAACCGTCAATGTGGCCTGCGCGCTGCCAAGAGCGTGATGAGGGAAGGCAACGTCATCAGATGTGACGCTGTGCGGCATCCCCTGGAGCAAATTCATCCCAAAACGAAGGCCGGGCTGATTGAGCTTGCACGCGGGGTCAACCCGTTGGCCCTCCGCTGGGGGCGCTGAATCGTTCTGCTGAAGTGACTCACTCCGGCGATACGATGTGCGAGGCCGTATCTACCTGAAGAATTCAACCCGAGCTCAGAGCTTATCGATGACAAAGAACTATATTGCTGGCGAGTGGCTTCCCGCGGCAGAGGTCACCCCAAACATCAACCCGTCCAACACCAATGACGTTGTCGGTGAATATGCCCGCGCCTCGGCCACCGAGACTGAGCGTGCGATCGCCGCCGCTTTTGATGCTTTTCCGGCTTGGTCGCGCTCCTCCATTCAGACCCGGCATGACATCCTCAAGGCGGTTGGCATGAGATCCAAGCTCGCAAGGACGAGCTCGGCCGCCTGCTCTCCCGCGAGGAGGGAAAGACCTTGCCGGAAGGCATCGGCGAGGTCGCGCGCGCTGGACAAATCTTCCATTTTTTTGCCGGTGAGTGCCTCCGGATGGCGGGCGAGAAGCTGCCATCGGTACGGCCATTCGTCGATGTGGAGATCACCCGCGAGCCGGTTGGCGTCATCGGGCTCATCACTCCCTGGAACTTTCCGATCGCGATTCCAGCCTGGAAGATCGCCCCAGCGCTTGCCTACGGCAACACCGTTGTGTTCAAGCCTGCCGAGCTCGTGCCGGGTTCGGCTCATGCGCTCTCCGAGATCATCGTACGCGCCGGAGTGCCGCCAGGTGTATTCAACCTCGTCATGGGCCGCGGCTCGGTGGTTGGCGAGGCGATGCTGAACAGCTCGAAAGTTTCAGCCATCTCCTTTACGGGCTCAGTGCCGACGGGGCGCAAGATCGCCCAGACGTGCATCACTTCTGAACCGATGAAGAAGCTTCAACTCGAGATGGGCGGCAAGAACCCTATGGTGGTCCTTGATGATGCCGATCTGGAGCTAGCAGTGGAATGCGCGGTGAACAGCGCCTTCTTCTCCACCGGCCAGCGCTGTACTGCCTCGTCGCGGCTAATTGTGACAGATGGCATCCACGATCGATTCGTGACCGCCCTGCAGGAGCGGATGCAGGGGCTTGTCATTGACGATGCGTTGAAAGCCGGCACGCATGTCGGCCCGGTCGTCGACCAGAGCCAACTCGACCAGGACATGAAATATATCAGCATAGGCCAGGTGGAAGGCGCCAAGCTTGTCGCCGGGGGAAAGCTGCTGAAACGCGACGCGCCCGGATTCTATCTCGCGCCCGCTCTGCTCACGCAGGTGAGCAATGAGATGCGCGTGGCGCGCGAGGAGATTTTCGGGCCAGTGGCCAGCGTAATCCGGGCGAAGGACTATGACGCGGCGCTTGAACTCGCCAACGACACGCCATTCGGCCTGTCGTCGGGGATCTGCACCACGAGCCTGAAATACGCCGCCCACTTCAAGCGCAATGCAGAGGCCGGCATGGTGATGGTGAATCTGCCGACGGCCGGCGTGGACTATCACGTGCCGTTCGGCGGCCGCAAAGGCTCCAGTTATGGATCACGCGAGCAGGGCCGTTACGCGCAGGAATTCTATACAACGGTGAAGACCGCCTACACTTTCGACGGCAACGGTCCCTACGTCCACAAGACCAAGTCGACCGAGTAAGTGCGGCAACGCCGCAAATCCCGTTCCGTGTTGATCAAAGTCACGCCGGAGGCAGGCGTTTGAGTGGTCCAACAATCAGAGACATTGCGCGTGAGGCGAATGTCGGTACCGCAACCGTCGAGCGGGTTCTTAACGACCGTGGCGGCGTGAGGACCGAGCTTGCCGAAAGAGTCATCAAGGTTGCAAAGAAGCTAAAATACGGCGACCGGCGATTGAGGCCTCACAGCGGCATCATTCGGATTGAGGTGCTTCTCGTTCAGCCGGAGGCCGAAGTGTTTTATGCCGACCTCAACGCTACGTTCCAGAGAATTGCTGCCTCCCTGGACCCAACCATTTTGGTGCACCGGACGTTCGTTCGCGAGGATGATATCGCCGCCGTCGCCCAACATATTGCGAAGCCCCCTATTCGCCGAGCCGGCCTCATCGTTCTGGCTCCAGACCATCCTGAAATTACGGCCAGCATCCGCCAAGTCCGCCTGGCGGGCGTGGAAGTCGTGCAATTGCTGACGGGAAGCGCCGGCGACGATGTGCCCTATATCGGGATCGACAACTACGCGGCTGGCAGGACTGCCGCCTACTATATGTCGCGCATGTTGCGGGGAAGCAGCGGCACTTTGCTCGCCATGTGCCACAGCGGAGGCTACCGGGCGCATAGGGAGCGCATACGCGGCTTCTCGGATTATTTAGCGCAGCACACGAATGGCGATCACAATTTCGACCTCGTCATTTTTGGACATGACGACAATTTGCTTTCAGCAGAGAGGCTGACGGAAGCCTTGCGCGACAATCGCGTTATCGGACTGTACAGTGTGGGTGCCGGAAGAGAGGGCATCGCGGCGGCTTTGAACGCTCATCCTGCCAAGGTCTTTTGGATCGGGCACGCGCTTACTCAGAGCACTAAAAAATGTCTCCGGTCGGGTTTGATGGACATCTGTATCGACGGCGCGCCGGAAACCCAGGCGCGCCGCTCGCTTGATACAGTGCTTCGCCGTCTCGGGTTAATTGATGTGGACGTGAGCAACGCTCCTGTCCAGTTTCTCACCATCACCGCGCAGAATCTCTCGATCAGCGTCTGACAGTTGCGGCGATTTACTCCGCCGCAAAAGGAGGGGCTTTCGTGCGGCTGAAGGCTCGCTCGTCGCAAGCCACGGCACTGGCGAAAGAAAAAGGCCGCTGCTGGACCTGTCCAACAGCGGCTTAAGTCGAGGGAGGAAGCAGACGAGCCCGGTCTGCCAGCGGATCCGTTGCGATCGGACGTGATACGCTCCAGCACGTCGGCCAGATAAACCCGCGGGCTGCTGGCTCTCTCGTAGAGATGCGGGCCCATTACCGACGCCGCTCACCATTTCGCAACAACAGTCCTGGTCTGATGGAGGTACACCGCAGAACTCCAAGGGCGTTTGTAGTGCGTTCTTCGCAATGCGCGTTCAGCGGTCCACCGTCTGTTCGATGATGAAGTGCGTCGCATTGACAAAGTCCTGCAAAGGCTGGCCGGCGCGGCGATAGACTTCCCGATCCAGAATAAAGTGACGGCGGTCTGAGTGCTTTTCGCAGTGCTCCTTTATAAGCAGACCGCCCACTGGAGTGTCTCCTTCGTCGGGCTTCGCCTCTCGGCAAATCCACCCGGCCTCCCCGTATCGAGCTCTCACGATGAGTGCCAGCAGATATGCCTTTTTACGCCAGAAAGGACGTGCGTTCGGATCCGTGTCGATCCGAATACCTTCCAACGCGCCGCTGCCGTCGATGAGCCCCGTCAGCAGCACGGGATGACCGCCGATCTTCGTACCCTGATATTTGTCGCTCAGAGCCGCCAACGGATTGAGTTCGTCATTCAAATGGAACGAGAGAACGTGCAAACCCGATTGATCAGCCGGACATGCCTGAAAGTCGTTCCAGCCCTTTAGCTTGGCTCCTTCCTTAGCGGCACAAGAAAGGTTGATATACTCTTCAGGCTGGATGTTAGCGACGTGCATCCCAAGGCTCAGGTCGCGCAAGTCGGCCGCCTGAGCCGCGTTGGCACCGTGAACGGCCAAGAAAAGCAACAGTGGCACCGTCCAGATTGATGGTGTTCGGGTCATCGCTTCTTCTCTTCCGCGCCGGCTGCCTGCGAGTTTAACGGGATGTTCTTGTAGACTTCGCAGGCCCTTGAGCCCTCTCCGTAAAAATCACTGCAGTCTTGATAGCTTGTCGGCCCCTTGCCTTTGATATGCTCCAGAACATAGTCGACGACTTTCTCGATCTCCTTCGGCCGGAGAAACGCAGCCGCATCCGGAGGCAAGTCCTTGCCGAGATCTTGAGCCGTGATGTCCGAGTAGCATCGGTAGTCCTTGTAGGCGTCGCGATCAAAACGCGGCATTCCTGTTCCTGGCCGTCCGCAATGGACGACCTCGACGATTTGATCTCGGGTGAGCTGCGTTGCTCGCAACGAGAGCGCTGCGCCACCATAGCCCCCGCCTCCACCGCCATGCCATTTGTGGCAGCCGACACAATTTGCCTTTTCGTAGATGCGCTGGCCCTCATCGAGCGCATGGTGCGCTCCGTTGATAACCTGCCCCGGTACCGGTGTGCCGCCTTCGCCTCGAGCCAAATCTCGTGTCGCGAGAAACGCCAAAGCACTACCTGCGATCAAACCTATCGCGCCAAGGCGCAGCGCGCCTTTAGCCCGCTCGTTCACGCGCCCAACCGTCAATTCCATTCTTTCCTCTTGAACTATTGACGATTTGGGGCGCGCCCAAGTGTGCCCCACTTCGCCACGCAGCGGATCACAACGCGAAGACGTAGAGCATGGAGCCCGGCGGGACTTTCTCCAGGCCTTTGGTGGAATCGAGGTTCCACTTGTCCCAGGCGCCACCCAGTCCCACGAGGATCGCAATATACTGCTTTCCATCGACCGAGAACGTCATGGGCGGAGCGTTGACGCCGCCACCGGTATTGAATTCCCATACCTTGTTCAGAGTCTTGGCATCGAGCGCGTAGAGTTCTCCGGATGGATGGCCGGCGAACACCAACTCGGGCGTTGCAAGCAGCCCACCCAGCATCGGGTACTTGGTCTCATACTTGCCGGTAACCTTACCAGTGCTAGCGTCAATGGCGGTTACGCTCCCCGTTATTGGCAGCTTCACGACTGGACCGCCACCTGTGAAGAACTCGCGCGCCTTCCAATCGCCAGCGTTGGTCTCCTTGTTGTCCAGCTCGTCGCAGCTCTCGATGACGGGGATGTACCAGGTCGTCAGTTCTGGATTGTAAGCGGTGGGCGGCCAGTTCTTGCCACCGTTATGTCCGGGACAAACGGTGACATGCGTGTTCTTCCGGTTCAGCGTCACCTGAGGATCATAGGTCTGAACTGATTTGCTGGGATCATACTCAATCGGCTTTCCGCTCTCGGGGTTAATGCCTTTGGTCCAAGTCACCTTCTTCACGAAGGGCGTTGCCCAAAGGAAAGAGCCGTCGGCGCGGTCGAGCGCATAGCCGAAGCCGTTGCGATCGGCTTCAAGGACCACCTTGCGCGCCTTTCCCTTGACAGGGATGTCAACCAGCACTCTCTCCGCGACGCTATCATAGTCGAACGGATCATTCGGTGTGTGCTGAAAGTGCCATTTGATCTTTCCGGTGTCCGGATCCAGCGCAAGGGTACTATCAGTGTAAAGATTGTCGCCCTGACGGTACTCAGTATCAAAATCTGGACCAGGATTGCCGACGCCCCAGTAGATCAACTGAGCTTGGGGATCGTAGGAGCCGGTCACCCAGGTCGACCCCCCACCCGTCTTCCAGGCATCATGATTATCCTTCCAGGTTTCGTTGCCCGGTTCGCCGTTCCCTGGAGTCGTATAGGTTCGCCATACTTCCTTTTGAGACTTCAAATCGGTGGCGGCAATCCAGCCGCGGATGCCGTACTCGGCACCCGCCACGCCGCTAATAGCCATGTTCTTAACGATCAATGGCGCGCCAGTGATCACCTCGCCCTTGTCTGGATCGGCTACTTTGCGTTCCCAAGCGACTTTGCCGTCTTCCTTGTTGGTCACGACCAATCGCCCATCGAGGGTATGAGAGACTACAAAATTGTCCCATAGCGCAGCGCCTCGATTGTTAACGCCGCAACAAGCAATGGCACCGGCCCAGTCATGGTCGGTCTTCGGATCCATTTTCCAGACCAGATTTCCGTTCGCCCCGTGAAGATCGATTTTATAGACAGATCCCCACCCGTCGGTGACATACATGAATCCGTTCTCGACGATCGGAGTTCCTTCGAGGCCGCCATGACTCCAAATACCGCCACCCTCGATGCCGCCCAGAGCCATTGTCCAGGCAACGTGCAGCCCCTTGACCGTATTGCGATTGATCTGGTTCAGCGGTGAGTAACGCTGTGCCGTGTAGTCGCGGTGGTGATGCAGCCAGTTGCTCGTTTCCTGCGTGGCATTGAGAAGCCGCTTTTCGGTCGTTTCATCCGAAGCAGCCGCCGCATTCCCAAGCACACCTGCCATTACGCCTATCCCGACGATCGTGCTGATGGTCGCCCAAACTCCAGCTTTTGTCCTGCTTACCTTGGACATCCTTGTCGCTCCTCTAGTGGTAATTTGTTCTGTTGATTGTGTTCGAGCTCGATCGCGGTTCGAGGCGATCGCGATTGGACCTGAGCGTCTAGACTCGGATCTGATTGCCTGCCGGAAGAGAACGGATACGTTTGCCCGTGGCCGCAAAAATAGCGTTGCAGAGCGCAGGCAGAAAAGGCGGCACTCCCGGCTCGCCGACACCGCCCGCGGGCACGTCAGAACCGTTCGGAACGATGTGAACACGCACATTTATCGGTGCATTGTCTATGCGGGCCACCGGATAGTCATCAAAATTGCTCTGCTCGGCGCGGCCATTCTTGAACGAAATCTCGCCGATGAAATTGCTGAGCCCCATGACTGCTGCCCCCTCAATCTGGGACCGAATCCGCTCGGGGTTGACGGCAAAACCGCAGTCGATAGCAGTCTCGACGCGCGGGATGATGAGCTTTCCTTGACGATCCACCCCAACTTCAACAACTGTCGCCACGTACGACAGGAAGCTCCGGTGTGCTGCGATTCCGAGCCCGCTTCCCTTTGGAAGCGATCTTCCCCAGTTCGCACGCGAGGCCGCCAAGTTGACCACGTTCGCGAGCCGTCCGGTGTCGATGGGGTAGGTTGAATACGGATCGCCGTAGTTCCAAAGCGGATCCGTCACCCCGAGTGTCTCAAGCTCAAGCTGTCGTGGGAGCCCGATGATTTCGAGGAGGAAGTCTTTGGGATCCTTCCCCAAGGCCTGTGCGATCTCTGCGATAAAGGATTGTACGGCAAACGCATGAGGTATGTTGTTGACTGACCGAAACCAGCCAATTCGCGTCAGCGCCGCCGCTTCACCAGTCTCGACGCGCATATTTGGGATGTCCAGCGCAACATCTGTAAGCCCCAACCCAAGTTCAACAGCCTGCTCGCGCTTCGGGTCAGGCTTGAAATTCGCAAACAAGGTCGGCGCCACCGAACGATGCCGCCATGCAATCACTTTTCCCGATGAGTCAACCCCTGCGTCCAAGCGCGAATAAGTGACAGTATGATAGAAGCCATGATGGAGGTCGTCCTCTCGCGTCCAGGCGAGCTTAACCGGCGCGCCATCGAGTGCCTTCGAGAGCAGTACGGCTTCCTGCGCGAAATCCGATTGGCACTTTCGGCCAAAGCCACCGCCAAGAAGAGTGACGTTCACTTTGATCTTCTCGATTGGCAAATCGAGCAGCTTGGCGAATGCTTCGCGCGCGCCAAACGGATATTGCAACGGAGCCCAAACCTCGCACTCGCCATTGCGAATGGCCGCTGTCGCAACCAGCGGTTCCATCGAGGCTTGAGCGAGGTGCGGCACGTAATACTCCGCGGATAGAACTTTCGACGCGGCCGCGAACGCCTTGTCGAAATCTCCCTGATTGCGCTCGATACGACCCGGCTTGTTCGCCACTTCGGCCATCTGCCGTCGATATCCGGCGGAATCGTAATCCCCATTTGCGCCGTCTTCCCAGTCGACCTTCAGGGCTTCTCGACCCTTTATGGCCGCCCACGTGTTCGTAGCCACCACCGCGATCCCTCCAAGAGGTGAGAATGCGGCAGGCGGCGCCCAGCTGACCTTGAGTTCCAAGACCTTTTCGACGCCTGGAATTTTGAGGGCATCTGTTGCGTCCAAGGACTTTATCCTGCCGCCGACCACGGGAGGACGGGCAATTACGGCGTATTTCATGCCCGGCAAGCGGACATCATATCCGTACTCCGCCTTGCCGACAGTGATGTCGAACAAGTCATAGATTGGGATCTTGCCCTGCCCCATATACCGGAAAGCACTATCAGGCTTGAACTTGAGGCTCTCTGCTGGCGGGGTCGGCAAGTCCATCGCGGCTTCGGCGAGTTCACCGTAGCCGAGCTTGCGGCTGGTCGATCGATGTATGACCTCGTGATTGGCCGCTTGAACCTCTGATAAGGCAACTCCCCACTGTGTTGCCGCCGCTTGCTCCAGCATCTGGCGCATCGCCGCGCCGACTTGTCTCATCGGTTGGAAGAAGTGACGCATGCTACGAGAGCCGTCGGTGTCCTGATTGCCGTACCGCGGCTCATCGGCGACCGCTTGGACTATACGGACCTTCGACCAATCCGCTTCCATTTCGTCCGCCACCACCATCGGAAGTGACGTTCGAATCCCTGTGCCCATCTCGGAACGGTGGGCCGTAATCAAAACGATCCCCGACGAATCAATCGATACGAAGACATGCGGATCATTGACAACACTATGCGGCATCTGAGCGCCACCGGTTTCGTATGCTAGACCCGGCTCGAGGCTAGAGATCTCGGCAGCGAGAACGAAGGCGGCCACAGCGGCCGTCGAGCGAAGGAACTGACGGCGGCTAACGTTCTCGATTTTTACGCAAGGACTGGACGAGGTTCTCGGCGCATGCACGTTCATCGTTAGACCCCCCTTGAGGCTGTGCGCACCGCAGACTGAATCCGCTGGTAGCAGCCGCAGCGGCATATATTCCCCGCCATTGCGTCGCTGATCTGCTGATCGGAGGGGTTCTTCATCTCGGCAAGGAGAGCGGCGGCCTGCATGATTTGTCCTGCCTGGCAATAACCGCATTGCGGGACGCGCTCCTCGCGCCATGCCCGCTGAACGGGGTGATTGCCTTCTGCATCCAACCCCTCGATTGTGGTGACTGGTTTCGCGACGTCACCTACGGCCGTGATGCACGAGCGGATTGCATCGCTGCCTACGTGCACCGTGCAGGCGCCGCACTGAGCAATTCCGCACCCATATTTAGTGCCCGTGAGTCCGATCACATCGCGAAGCACCCACAGCAGCGGCGTATCCGGAGACACGTCGACAGTGCACGATGTCTTGTTTATCGTGAGCTCAATACTCATCTCCAGACCTCCTCCAGATGGGGCGCTTGGTGGCTTCCAAGCCAAGCGATCGACGATTGTGGGCAGCGGCACGTCCGGGAGGCGCACAACACTTCCCGAGCTCCAAGACGCGCAGCCTCGTAGCTATCGTCAGCAATCAATCGGGTTAAATAGGAGCGAAGCTTGTCACTTGGACAATGATCGGCCCCGCACGTCATTCCGTGCCTGTCGTTCGTCCCTCCCGTTTTATGTCTTGACTCAGCTTTTATGGCTTTAAAATAGCTTCCGATCTTTCGAGATCGAAACCGCAGGCTTGAGTGATACCGAAGTGGCTGCTCACAATCGCGTTCCGTGATGATCAAAATCCATCAAACGCCCTAGACGGGCATTCGATGGAATCGGCGATCAGGGAATTGACGCGAGGCGAAAGAAACAGACAAGCTCTGCGCCTGACGCCAGGATTGCGCGACCGGCCCTGCAGCCCAAGGTGATGTCCCGCGCGCTATCGCGCTCAATACTTGGGATAGCCTGAATGGCTTGGAAAGCTCTGAAGATTCTGGAAGTGTCAATGGGCATGGAAATCAACACGTACGCCTGGGCTTCGGCGAGTAAGAACGTGCTAAAAGAATTGCCGCGGCATTCGGTGGCGATGCTGCTGAAGCCGCGGCAGTGTTTTTGAGTGTCACGCAGCGTTTCAACTCTCATCGCGTGACTCGCGTACGATCTGGGCCGGGCACGAGTAAAACTAGCCCGCACCAGCCCTTGCGCCCTGGACTGAGCAGACTAATGGCGCCAAGTCCTGGCTACGGGTCGTCAGCGAGCCCCAGCCGCGCAATGAGCCCTTGGTGCGCACAGTCCGGTGTCACCTATGGCGAATAGGCCCTCGATCGGATCGAGGGCAGACGATGCCCAATGCTCGGCAGGGGAGTCGTAGAGGGTCAGAAGTGCGTCGCGATCTGACCAGGCAGTCGACCGCCCGGCCGCACTTGGCGTGGTATTTCTCGGCGAAGAAGTTGATCGCTGCTTCGGCAGACGCCCTGATCGGGCGCGCGGTAGCCATCTTCATGGTGGCCCGCACCTTCGCACCGAGAGCGGGACCTTGTAAGACATTCAAGGTCTTGTGCACGGACCATCGCTGATGCCGCGTCCCATCTCGTCGAACGCCTCCCCAGAAGCCCAGCGCGCTGTCGTCGACGGCCATTTCCGGGGCGATTTGCACCCGGCGCTGCTCAATGTCAATCTGTCGATCAAGAGCTCACTCAGCTCTGCGCGCTGTCGCGCACGCCGCCCTGAAAGCCGATCAGCTCCTTCTTGCCTTCCGGAGCCGCGCCCATCAGCACCAGCATACATTCCCCGTCTTCCATGCGGGCCTGAAGGAAGAGGCCATCGGCCCATACGTACACTATGGCCGGGCCAACAGATCGCCCCTCTGCCGGCGCTCGTACTCGCATTGCCACGCGGTCGTCAATCCGCAGACCACCGCAGGCGACAGGTTGGGAGTGTTTGCCCAGCAACGCCGCCAGCGCCTACCGGAGCGATGCCGGCCTGGATCGTCCGCCGGGCCATGACCATGCCGGACGACACAGGCGCGCCCGTCTCAAGTCCTTCAGCGTGGCAAGAAATGTTTCACCTTCGATCTCAATACCGTGTGCCAGAAGCTGCTGCGCACGACACGCAGGGTATCCGTCAGTGGAGCGTAGATCTCGTCAGGCTGACGAAGCGGGCCAATGTTGCTAGGCGCATCCATGGCGTATCGCTCTCATTGGGAGGTTCTGGCAGGCTCGACACCCGCCGCGATACGCGGCCTATCTCAGGCCGTCATTCCCCACGCTCCCGCATAGCTCCTTATCAGGTTCTACAAAGAGATTTCTGGAGTGCTAAGCCGGTATCCCTGCGGCTTAGGCCGAATGCTGCGCTAAAATCAAGCACCGCTCCAAAACGCTCCCCTCCTCGACCTGCGGCGACACCAGGACGATCTCGCCACCGCCATCCTGCCTATCGAATGTAGCAACCACTTCGCCCGAAGATCACCGATTTCGAAAATATTCCCGCGAGCCGCAGCCGATGGTAAAGCTTGGCCGCTTGATTTTGGGTGGCTGCATTAGGTCAATCGCTCGAAGATGACGTTGATGTCGGTCATTGCGGCAAGCCGGTATGATCTGCATTCCATCAAATTGATGATACGAGCCCTGTTGCCCTTCAGAAAATGCTCGCTTGGCTCGCACTGGATGACAGCAGGTCTGATACGCTCGTAGTCAATCGCTTTAATGAGATCGTGATCCAGTCCTTCGCAATCGATAGACAAGAAGTCGACCTTGTTGGAGTATGGGATCAATAGCTCGTTAATACCCACAGCGCTCACCTCGATATGGTCTCGGATACCTCCTAAGCCGTCGAAGTCGCCAAAACTTTTAACATGTGCTTCATCCACAGACGAAAGCTCATGGGCGTTTCCGATGAAGAGCGTGGCGGAGGCCTGCGGAGCAGGCAAGACAACTGCCGGCACGAGAACGTCTCTCGGGCGCGCAGTCCGGATCAGCGCTCCCAACTCAGGATTGGGTTCAACTAGAACACCTTGCGCGCCCCTTTCGTACATAAGATAGGTACTCGAGGTAGATATGGGATGGTTGGCTCCGATCTCGACATAGAATATACTGTCCCAAGATCTTAGGCTTTTGCAGAGTCTTGCAGCCAAAATTCCTTCCAGAATGATGTCTTCGCCCGCTTGGGCATAGCTAACCGGGGCGAAGTGCTTGATCCGAGACTGCGGAAGATGAAGCCTATCGACCTCTTGAATTATGGACTGATTTTCAAACTTGGAATGCACAGGTTCACCCCCAACGTAACCAGCAATCTTGCGACACGCTCACTACAACCGTAGGCTCTTTGCTCATCATCCCAGCAATCGGCGTGCCACGTCGAATACCGTGCTCGCCCGCGTAGCGAGAGTGAAACACGCATGCGTGCCAACATGTCCGCTGGAATGGTCGCAACATTTTGTCGGGTACGCGACATCGATGCGATCTATCTGACCTGCATAGAGAGGAGGAAGCCCCACCTCTAAACCGACATCGAACTCTGATTGAGATGAGCTGCGCTACGACGATCTGGCATCGAGGCTCACAATTACGACCATCTATAAATGACCGAGGCAAAAGTGCTAGGGATCGACAAGAGTGTCTTGGATGGTACTGACCTGCTCCGCATACCTTACCGACGCTGATCTTCGCTCGAAAGCACTGGACGGGAGTTGAGCCATGTGCCTCGTCAATCTCATCACGCTTGTCGGCACCGAGGGCATTTCCTCGCTTCGTCAAATTCGGCGCGCCGCATTCCACATCACGCGCTTTTGGAAAGACGCGGTGGGTCGAACTCCAAATTGGATGCTAGACGGCAATTTGCGGTTGCTCTTGCGTATTCCTGTTTTGGCCCGTCAGAATGAAGCGATCCGCACGATTATCTCTGAAATTGCGCAAGAGGCTCCCGGACCCGCCAGCTACACCGCGCAAAGGGACGGTCTGCGCTCGCTCCGCAGTTAGAGCGAAACCGTTAAGGGCCGGAGAAATGAGCTAGCGTCAGCTCGCCTTTGCCCGCCATAACTGAGACACGGAATTTTTGCGCCGCAGCAGTCAAGACCGGCACCGACACTGCACTCTCGCCTGCTAAGCGCAAAGCGCACTCGATATCCTTTGCCGAATTCGCAATTGATATTGCCAAGACATCGGGTTTCTCGCCCAACAAAAAGGCCACGAAAGCTTGGAATATTCCGCTATTAATAGAGCCGCGACCGATTAAAGAGCGGAGTATTACGAGATCGAGGTCAAGACCGTGCGCAAATTGGCAGACCTCCGCGGCTACCGCCGCTATGCCCATCGTCATACTGTTGTAGACAAGTTTGATCTTGTGACCTTGTCCGACATCGCCGACATGAAGAACGGTCTCACGAAATGCAGCAAGAATGCTTTCAGCGACAGGAAAACGCGTTTCATTAGATCCGACCATCGCGTTTCAGAAGGCCAACCTCTGCTTGTTCGGGGCTCCGTGTTACTGGAGCGTCTATGAAGCTTATGCCATGTTCTTGAGCTTCCTCAGCCAGCGCGATCGTCGAAGCAGGATAAGAAGTCGTGCAGTCAATTATCAAACCTCCCCGCGGCATATGGACGAACAGTCCATTTTCCCAAGGCACACTGCCTCCACCTCGCAGCTTGAAGGCAAGGATAGCACGACCGCAGTTACATGTTGCGCCAGCTCCGTGATCGAAGGATGTTCAAGGGCACCCGCGCTAATCAGGCGATCCGCACCGAAACGAGTTTTGTTGGCCTTGATATGTAACTCCATTTGGTGGCGCAACAGGCTGATACCCATGCCGCTTCCCATGCGCCCTAATCCAATAAGCCCAATTTTCTGCTGTGCAGCTTTGGGGGCGACGTTGAATAGTCGGTCTTCGACCGATCATAGGTTCTTCGGAACAAATGGTGTGCGCTGGTCACAAGGAGATTCGTACCAACCGGGCAAGCAGTCTCGATCCGTTGCGCCCCTGCTCCAGGCACCTGATAAGGCCGCACAACGACATCAGCAGCGGCTACCAGGTCCTCTCAGATTTTGTGATGCGGGGATTGGTCCGCACTATCCTGACAACGAATTTCGATTCGTCTCTGTCTGACGCTCTGAAGGCGCGGCAACCTCACATCCGTGATGGTTCACGAAGTCAACCGCCCCCCGGTAATTACGACCAGTTCAACGTCTTCAATAAATGTCAGCTCGTCTGGTTGCACGGACGCGCTGAGCAATATTCCGGACAAGAACGCCGCCGGCGAAGTCGGCGCTCCCGATACCAACCTCGCATCACTGCTCAGGCCAGTGCTCGACGGCGCGCCGATTATTCTCATCGGCTATCGCGGAGCCGAGGAAGGCATCTTTGCACAGAACAAGGAAGGGTGGCTCGATCTTCCTCACGGCATACATATAAGAGTGCATACGTGATGGCGAAACGCTGCGTCCTTATGCCGAGTCGCTCGCACGGAGGCTCGGCACAAATTTCCGCCTATTAAGATAGATGGCTTCGACGAACTAATTGCCGACCTCGGCAAAGAACTGGTAGGGCACGACCGCTACACAGCCGTTAGCGATGCGTCTGCGCAAGTTTCGCGGGTGCAGGCGTTTGACGAACGCGTGGTCGCAGGCGCTTCGCTTGACGATCTCGATCTGGATCTAACGCCATCCGTCCTGCGGGATTACTGCGAAAAACTCGGGCGCGCGCCGGTTACGCGCAACACCCTGCGCGCGCTTATGCCTGAGCAAGGTCTTTTGGTAAGCGGACCCGACAATGAGCAGGTGACGGCCGGTGCGCTCATCCTGTTCGGCAAGCGGCTGAAGGATTTTTTCTCGCACGCCGTCATGTCAGTGACAGAGGCGGGCAAGAAACGCGAAATGTACGAGGCAGTCTGATCAGACTAGTACCGGAAGCTTCTGGAAAAGATCGAGAATCCCGAGGTCAATCCGCTCTTGAGGGTGAAAAAGCGCCGCCAACATGGCGAGCGGAAGGCTGGACGTGGGATATCGCTCTTTGGGTGGAGAAGTGGAGGCGTCATGCCCCCACGATGTGCCGCCCTTCCGATTTTCTCCATCACCAACTTTCGGCGGGGGCGCCGGCCCGGTGGATCGCGGCCGTCCAAAGAGTGCCTTGGCACGAGGCGCCGATCCGTCAGTTGCCCTGCGAACGCTCGTCAGCTGCAAGATCAATCGACAACCCCTGGGTGGAATTTTCCTCCCTGTTGATACGCGCCTTCTGCGCGTACCACAGTTTCCGGCATGGCTCGCCAACCTCGCCAATCAGGTGCTCAGCAAGGAATCACAAGTGATTCCTTCAACTAAAGATCTCGCCAATCAGCGCGGGTGATCGAGGTTATGGGAAATTGAAAGAGACCGCACAGGCCATCGTCGCGCTGGCAATGCTTGATCACTTTCTTTCCTATACAAGTCAGCGCGACCCAAGCTTTTCCCATAAGGAATCAACGGTGTACTGAGGCAGTCGGAGCCCGAAGACATTGGCCAAGACCTGCTGCAGTTCGATCTTCGTTTCGAGTGTTTGTGTTTCCTTAAATTGGCTGCGAGTCAATCTGAGCTTCTTGTTAAGCAAGGTTGCACGCCCCTCGGATGTCAGCACACTCATCATGAGTACGGATGGAAAGGGCATACGGTCCCAGCGTGCGCAGATGAAGTTGGCGCCCTCGAAATCTGGTGGCAGGGCGACGGCTCGGTCGATACCGAAAAGAGCGAACCATTCATCTTCGTTCTTGCGTTCAAGCACGAGCTCTCCACTGGCCGGGTCGGCCCGCAGACGAAACACGTCATGGCCAACTATTTGCTGCTCCTTCGTATCGATTCGTAGCGGTGCAATCGGTGCCGGACCGGGAAAGCCGGCATCGGCAAGCCAGTCGTAGCCCTCTATGGTCACGATCAATGCCTGATGTGTGCGTGGGCCACCTTCCGGAGCCCCCATGCGCACCCTGCAAAGAATGGGCCGGACCGTGAAATCGAGTGCTTCGAGCGCCAAGCCAAACAACTTGTTCAATTCGAAGCAATAGCCGCCTCGCCGGGCATCGATCAGTTTGGCCCAGATCGAATTTTCAGTCAGATCGGGGATATCGCCCAGCAGAACATCAATGTTCTCATAGGGGATCGCGCGCATTTGAGCCTGCTGGAGCGCAAGAAGGCCATCAACCGTTGTCGGGACTTGAGCAAGGCCGATCCGATCGAGATAGGTCGCAATTTTAAATGCCATGGCACGTCCTTGATATCTGGATTCGTTTGATTAAGGGGCCGGAAGCGCGATGACTTCGCAGGGCAACGTGTAGAAGGTGGCCATCTCTCCTCTAGACATGAAACAGCCCGAGCACTCCGGCGACAGCCTCAGTGCCGGTATCGAGCCAACGGGCCATTTGTGCACGGTCGGAACAGCCCGTAGGACTTCCGATCCGCGGCGGTTTGCAACGGCGATCTTCCAGCCTTGCGAATCATTTCGTCTCGTCTCGCCGCGAACGCTCCGCGTTTCCAGATCCACCGTCGCCGGCGATCCGCCATCGCTGAGTAGAGAACGGCGACAGCTACCAGCTGAGGAATCGCTCTCAGCTACACCAGCAGTTTCCGCCGCGTTCAACATGACATCGCCCTTGATCAATCGTAGTTACGAAATTGCAGCTCTTGCGCTACTAACGAGCGGCTGTCGCTCTTTCCAAAACCGTTAACCCGCCGCGCAGTGCCGATCTTTGGTTGACCATTACCCATGTGCAGGGATGCACTTGAATGGCGATGATGCCCGATGTTTCCAACTGTACTGAGAAGCTTGAGGTGATAAGCAGTGTCGTCAGCGGCCGCAGGTTCGTGCAGCGCAAGCTTGCCTCCCGTGATAAACACTTGCCGAGCGTTGAATACCCGTACGGCGAGCAGAAGTTCCTTTGGCGACATCTTGGCCCAACAGCCGACAGTGTGACGACGCGCGCCACTGGCGAAACGTAGCAGATAGGCCGACTTCATGGCCGTATGTCTTGGTTGATACATAGGTCACGGTTTAGTCCTTGATGAGCGCCAGAAATTCGCTACGCAGCATCTTGCTGTCGCGGAAGCCACCGCGCATGATGCTGGTCACCATAGTGGTTTCCGTCTCGCGAACGCCGCGCCAGATCATGCACTGGTGCCGTGCCTTAACGATGACGGCCAATCCCTTCGGCTTAATGCGGCGCTCCAGCTCGTCTGCTAACATAACAGCGGCTTCCTCTTGGAGTGCGGGCGCGCCATGATCCAGTTAGCCACACGCACAACTTTGCTGATACCGATCACCGACTTACCAGGCAGCACGCCGACCCACATGCGGCCAATAACGGGAACAAAGTGGTGCGAGCACGTCGATCTCACGGTGATGGGGCCAAGCGCGTAGATCTCTTCCAGGCAGCCCGCGTTTGGCAAGTCTGTAGCCTCAGGCGCAGCTTCAAAGCGCCCGGCAAACACCTCGCGCACGTACATCTTGGCTATCCGTTTTGCGGTCGCAGTCGTGTTGTGGTCGCGGCTGGTGTCGATAACCAGGCCCTCAAGCAAGCCTGCAAGTGCTGCACGACTTCTGCTTGTATTATCTCAACCTCACCGGACCTCAAGTATTCTGCGATATTGGCGTTTGCTCCAAACGACACGCTTGCGTCGAGCAGGCGTTTACGAATTGCTTGCGTTGAGCTCATCAAATATCCGAGCCGGGCGCTTTGCCTCGCTCTTGCGCGAACAAGTTGATCTGCGGGCACTTCTGCATTTCGGTAGTCCACATGATGCCCCTGGCCGTCGGAACGGCCGCTTGTCGCCACCTGATCTGCGATTACCTGCCGCGCTGGCCTTGACATCCTGGATGATTTCGAGATTTCCACCGTGTCGGCAACATGGCCGGTCGCGCGATGCCATCCATTGTGCTGCGTAGCGCCGCCGACGTTCGAACAATGACGGAGTTGCTTGATAGAATAGATAGCTTTCATCTGAACTCTTGAGTGGTGACGGCGAGAGACCGCTATTCTTGAAATGCGTCCTTCACCGTCGCTGCAATCAACATGCCGAAAACCGCTATGCTAGTCTTGCTGGAAGACAACAACACCATGTGCTTTGCGAGCGTGCGCGGAAACATTTTACGCCCTGATGTCAGGGGCCGGACATGAACGTCTTCAAGACGACACGGCTGAAAACAAACATAGGGGCATCAAAACATGATACGGTCCCCTTGCCGACCTCGCTCGCGTCTGCGCCATGTGCCTGAAACTACGTTCTGTGAAGTCTAGCCCAATCGCGCGAGCTTCGTTCACAAACGCCTCCTCATTTATGTGACGCTTCAATAGCCTTCACTTTGCGCATCGATGCCGTCACGGAGCGTCTACCCCTTCAAAGCCGCAACAACGGCGGACAGCGCTGTTCGCTCCGTGACATCAAGGAGATCGGAGCGCGCACGAATTCAATCAGCAAACAGGCCCGATGGTCCCTCGGTGGGGCGTCCAGTTCACTGAACGTCTTCGTTCTTCAGCGTACGGTTGGGACTGGCCGCTTGAGGATTGGACAAAGACATTCCCGCCGCGGCAACAGCCGCGTAACGCTCTTTGCTGCGGCTTCTAGGCGGAGCACCGCGGGATAGCCCCCATCAGGCACCGTGCCCACCAAAGCTGACTTTTGGCGGCCGCGTTCTCGGAAGTCCGGCAGCCGGATCAGGGCGGCTTTTTCGAATCACACACTTCGTTTGCCAATCTCGGCGAAGCCTCATGCGCGCGAAAGAGGACTTGGTACGAGCCTTGCTTGCTGAGGCGCAAAACCATGTGCTTCGCGCGAGCCGACGGATTACTCCGCTCGGTGTCGGTTCCAGACATTGGATGTCTGCAATCGGACAGGGTTGAAAACAACAACACGCAACGGGCGACATCCATAATCGTCCGTCAAGGAGACATAGCATGTCCGGTGTTGCAGGCGCATTTCTGTTGCCTTCAAGCCGCTCACAAAGGACGGTTTACGATCAGCTCAAGCACATGGTGCCGAAGCTTGAAAACCGTGGACAGGAGGGGTTCGGCGTTGCCGCGTTTATGCATGAAGAACGGTTTCAACATACAAAGTCATGCCGGCCAGCAGGCAAACTAGCGAGTGTTGATTTCACTGAGCAGGACGCGCATTTCAGACCGCATGTAGCTATAGCACACGTTCGCACTCCCTCTCACAGAGAGAAGAGTGACGCCGACTTCCAGCCCTTTGACAATCATAAAACCTCCTGCCGCCGTTTGACGGTTTGTTTGAACGGGGCTCTGGTCAACGCTGATGAACTTAGGAAAGAACTGCACGCTGAAGGTCATGCCATCCGCAGCAAAACCGATGCGGAGCTCTTGCTCAAGCTTATCGAGAGTATTTGTCAAAGAGATTATTGGCAGCACGGTCTACCGGTTAACTACGAGAAAGTCTTCCAAGATATTGATAAGGGCGTTGACGGAGCCGTCAGCGCACTCTTGTTGGATGGCCTAGGAAATCTGACCGCCTTCCGCAATCGCAGGGGCTTGCGGCCTTTGGAATTCATGCAAACCGAAGATGGTTTTCTACTTTTTGCCTCAGAAAACAGTGCTTTCTCTGGGCTACAAGGCCGAGTCGACGAGATCCGGCCAAGCCACATCAAGCATGTGAACGGCAGAACGGGAGACTGCCTTGATCACTTTGTGGGCCAGGCTCGACACAGCCCCAAGCTTTGCGCCTACGAAACGCTTTATCTGGGAAATGCAAGAACGTTGGTGCAAGGGCACTCTCATCTAGCAACTCGCCATGATATAGGCATGACCTTGGGCCGAATTGTCTGGCCGCGATTAGCAGTCGAAACAAGCTCCGCTCCCATAATCGTTTCTTCCATGCCGCGCACCGGGATACCGTATGCCGACGGTCTATTTGCATCGCTGGCCAAGCAGCAAAGTGCGCTCGTCCAACGGCACGAGGTGATCGCGGTAAACCGTTCTCAGCGCACACTTATCGGATCTCTTGGCGAGCGCAACTCGCTCATCTGGCAAAAGTACCGCGTCGCAACGAACGACGTCACGGATAGAATCATCGTCGTAGCCGATGAAGCCCTTATTCGTGGCGATACAAGCCGCGCAGTGACGGAGATGCTCCTTGCCGCTGGGGCAAAGGCTGTGCATTGGGCAATCGGTTCGCCGCCTATCGTTGCACCAAATTACTACGGCATGGGTATCGAGACCATAGATGAGCTAGCGTTCTGGAAAATATGGAAAAGCCTGCCACCCGAAACGCAGCAGGATAGCCTGCGCTTTCATAGGATCGCGCCGCAAACGCTCCGGGTGATCGAACGCAAAATTGCTCTATCGATCAACGCTGCTACCATCACGTATTTGCCCTTTGAAGATCTGCTTTCCTTGCTGCCGCGGGGACATGAGGGAATCGATCTTTCTGCGTTTACGTTCGAGATGCCGACCCCTGGCGGGCAAAAACGCGCAGACGAGAATTTGAATAGATTGATCGCCGATCTCACCTCAACGAAACCGTCTGCAGCATGAGGCCATGATGAAACTTGCTCTTGTATTCGACTGGAACGGCACTCTCCTCGACGACGCCGACGCCTTGCTACAAACGACGAACACCATTTTGGGTCGCTTCGGCCGGGCTGCCATCGATATGCAAACTTTCCGGGATCATTTCGATGTTCCACTTTCGGTTTTATTCCGCAATCTAGGAATGTCGGAGAGCGAAATCGAAACGGTGGATAGCCATGACAGCGCTATTTTTCACGACACCTACGAACCGCTGGCGAGCAAAGCCGATCTGCGCGAAGGCGCGCGTTGCATATTGGAAACGGCACGTCAACAAGACGTTTCCAGCATTATTGTCAGTAACCATATAGTCGATCCCCTTATTACCCAATTACGAAGACATGGAATCGAAGATTGTGTCGCGGAGGTTCTGGCTTTTGAAAGCCGCGCTACTCAATATAAAGGCATAAGCAAAGGAGAGCGGCTTCGTCTGTATATGCGAGCATACAATCTGAACCCCAGCTCAACGTTCATCGTCGGGGACATGCCGGTCGAAACGGATATTGCACGCGAACTTGGCTTGATCAGCGTAGCCATTACGGGCGGATTTGTTTCCGAGACGCGTCTGCGAGCGGCGCAGCCGGATTATCTCATCGAGGACCATCATCAGCTGCTGCCCATTCTGCAGGAGCGTGGCCTTTTTCAGAACTCATAACGACGCAGAGCATGACTGAAACTCCGTCAACTGCAACGCCTGGGAAAGTCGGACAACGAATCGGCCTAATCGGCGCAGGGCGCATGGGAACAGGCATAGGAATCAGTCTTTTGCGTCATGGCGCTGAACTGCATATCAAAGTCAACAGAACCCGTGTTGGCGCGGAACGCTTGACTGGCATGGGTGCTCATGAGCACACCGCAATTTCTGAATTGGCCCGGCATGTAAGTGCCGTCGTTTTATCCCTGCCCTCAAGTTGCGAGGTCGAGGAAGTCTGCCTTGGGCAACATGGGCTATTTGCACATTTGCCCCGAGAGAGTTTGATACTTGACTGCACGACGTCCTATCCTGCTTCAACCCTCACTCTAGCCGAACAGGCCAAAAAGCAGGCATTGCACTTCATAGATGCCCCGGTAACACGAAGCCCTGAGCAAGCAGAGCAAGGGCGTCTCAACGCCATCGTTGGATCGGATCAGAACACGTTTCCTATCGCGGCTCGTGTTCTTACCGCATTTTGCGAGAACATCGTCCATGTGGGTGATATTGGACAGGGCCATAAGCTCAAACTTGTCTATAATAGCATGACGATGGGCATGGCGGCGGTGGTAGCCGAAGCTTGCCAGCTTGCCGATGCCATTGACGTCGACCTTGCAACCTTACGCTCTTTGGTCAGTCGCGGCGCGACCAACAGCGGGATATTCCAAAACTTTGCAGCCTTTTTGTTGGACGAAAAGCCGGATGCTTTGGCAATATCGATCAGAAACGCCAAAAAGGATATTGACTGCGGCGTGCGATTAGCGAACGAAACCGCGTTGAAGGTGCCAGTTCTGACTGCCGCCGCGCAAAAGTTCCAAACCTGTCTCGCCGAAGGCAAGGGTGAATTGACCTTGCCTCATCTTGCGCTTTCCTCAAGGGATGACGAATCACGGCAGAATTAGCAGCGACGCACCCAAAACAAACCTCCACAGTCCATGTCTTCCTGTTCTCCAGCGTCGCCTTCACACGGATGGCCAAAGCGTCGGCTAGATGCTTTTGTGCTCAGCGGACTTCAAAGCGATGCTCGATCCCGGACTGCTATTTTGAGCACGCAGGCCCGGCCATCGTTCCCGCTTTCCAAGCTCTTTGAAGAATACCAGGCGATCACGAGAGAGGAGACCGCGATTTGGCGCAACAGCCACATAGGGACGTGAAAGAGCTCGAGGACGTCACCGGCCACAAAGCGGTTGCATAACTTTCTGACGACGCCGGGTAGACTATGCGGAATGGCACCGCGAACGTGTCCTGGCTGATGAGGTTGAGGCGGGCATTGCGAACATGTTTATCCGTCCGCTGGCCCATCATCGATGCGTCAAGACCATGATTGCGCAGCTCGGTGGTCGTTCCGACAGGCAACCTTCGGAAGGGTCTGATGCCTTCGACGCGATTCCGAGGTTAGTCGAGGATGCCCAAGATCGGAACCCGCTGCTCACGGACCGTGGACGCGCATTTCGTTCTCGGGTGCTTTGCCGAGATCTGCACTAGCCGCACTCTTTGATGCGAGCAGCCTTCCAAGTTGGGCAGCTAACTCCCAAGTGCTTAAACCAATACGCGCATCAACGCTAACATTCTGGAAATGGCGGGATTTCTAGCTCCAGTACCTAACGCAACGTGAGATTAGAGCGATTTCTTCCTGAGGAATGTTGTGCTGAAGTTACAGCAATTCACGATGATGTTGCCAAGACGCGCAGAGCCGGGTTCAAGTGAGGAATAACACTCCAATGAAGAATTTGCTGCTTCTGACTGCAAGCATCGTCGCAGTCAACGCGGCGGTCCCCGCATTTGGCGCGGATCTCGCTCCACAGCCTGTCCAATCCAACGCGCCGCAGCTGTCGGTCGCTCCCGCGATCTGTGACTGGACCGGTTATTATATGGGCATTATCGGCGGCTGGGGCTCGAGCCATAACTGCTGGGAGTTCGCAGGCGTTACTCCCGAAGGCTGCCATGGTACGACCGCCGGCACTATCGGTGGCCAGATTGGCTATCGCTGGCAGATGTTCAATGTGGTCTACGGCGTTGAAGGCCAGGGCGACTGGGCAGACTTCAGCGGCTCCAATATCAGCACCGCTTTCCCGTCGAACATCAATCGAACCAAGACGGATGCGTTCGGCTTGCTCACCGGCCCGATCGGCTACGCCTTCAAAACCGTGCTGCTTTAGGCCAAGGGCGGTGCTGTGGTGACCAGCAACACAGACCAGATCAACTCGACGGTCACTGGGGCGGAGCTTGCTAAAAGCGATAATGTCCGTTGGGGCGCGCCGTAGGCGCTGGCCTGGAAGTTAACTTCGCCCCCAGCTGGTCAGTTGGCGTCGAGTATGATCACCTGTTCATGCCGGAGAGCAACGTGACCTTCCCCGCTGCCGGGTCGGATCGCATTCACCAGGATGGGCTTAACTACAAGCTGTTTCCGATGGTTGGAAAATAGCGATCTCAACACGTTTGCGGCGGATCGAGGAGCCCCGACCTTCGGTCGGGGCTTTTTCTTCGGAGTTGCAGCGCTGACTGGCCGCTTTTGCGGAAGCGCCGCCTTTCCAAGTTACGCAAGGGACATGATCTTCTGCACTGGGGCCGGCGATATGCGCCTCGTCGGCAGCGGCACACTGGGTGCACGCGCCAGATCCCAGCCTTCCGCCTCTGAAATGCGCGTGGTGTGTACGGTCAAGGCTAACGACGCGATTGTCAGGTTCGAGATATCGTTGTTTCCAATCTGACGCGCCCGCGCAACATGAGGCGACTAGAGAACCTTCAGTTTTCAAACGGCACGCTGCTTGCTTCATTTCGTACCGCCGTCACCGATGCCGGCTTCACGGCGCTTGGCTAAAAACCGGATGCGCGCAATGGAGTGTTTGATGTGATCTGGAGTTCGTTTCTTCAGGAGCCGCGATGATTGCGCCCATCGCTAGCTGCGAGGTCAATTCGGCAGGCCTTGGCCCAGCAATAAAGTCGACGCCCGTTCTGTGGAGCTGGTCAGAGGATAAGTTGGCGCGCAGGCCGGCGACGGTTACGGCCGGTCGTCCTTCAATAATCCTTCGCCGATGTATAGCGACGTCACCCCCTGTTTCTGGCAGGTCGGTTTGCTCGACAAGATGAAGGTCAGGCGCAGTGTGCGAACTGATTCGAAGTAGCAACTGCCACCCGGATCTCTCACCCCGTACAGCCAACGCTCGGATCATAGTCCGGTTTGAGGCGCTGCTGCGCTGGAACGATCCACTGCTTGTCCAAACCGTGCTCTCGAAGCACATGCGAAACTGCTCTTTAAAAGGAAGAGGCTTGATGGCAAGTCGCTACATGCCACATATCGGGATGGCTGCGTTGGCCAGTCAGCAGTATCTGGCGATCGCGTTGATCTATTCGGCCATTCCGGTGATCCTTCGGGGCAACGGCGCCAGCCTGGAACTGGTCGGCTTGTATGGGACGGTCTTCTTTGCCTTCACCGTTAACTTTCTTTGGGCCCCCGTCGTGGATCGATGGAGCCTCAATCGTCTCGGGCTGAGGCGGTCATGGATCCTGTTGACCCAAATCGCCACTACCACTGCGCTGGCAGTGATGGCATTTTTGAACCCAAAGACCGATTTCGTGCCGGTTTTTCTTGTTTCTCTCGCCCTTGCGACCGTCGCCGCCACACAGCGGATCGCAACATTGGGCTACATAGCGGAAGCCCTCGGTTCCGGCGAGCGTCCGCTCGGCGCTGCGCTGCTGGGCTGGGGACGGGTCGTCGGCCACGTGATCGGTGGCGCGGTCTGCCTCCAGCTGATCGAGATTGTCGGTTGGCGTCCGGCTTTGCTGGGCTTAGCGCTGCTGCTAGCCGTTTTCGCTGGATGGGTGTTCGCGATTCCTGAACCGCTCCATTGCATGAACCGACGGCGCTCACCGCAGCGCCTGTCTATCTTCCCGATCCTTCTCAACAACGGCATGTGGACAACGGCCGCATTGATAGCGCCCGGCGCTATCGGGATCGCGCTGGCGTTCGCAATGGTGCAGTTGCGGCTCGTCGATCTCGGCTTTGCCGCGGCAGATATCGGATGGATCGGAGCGCTCTCGAACGTCGTGACGTATACTATCATCGCGCCAGTGACCAGCGCGATCCTGACCCGAATGGCGCCGAACCGGGGCGTGATCTGGGGCTGTGCAGTCCTGGCCATCGGTTTTGGAGCGCTTGCGATTATCGATCGCTATGTCGGCGTTTGCGTGAGCGCCGTCGCGAGCGTTGGGATCGTGTTCGCGGCCCTCGCAGTCCAGCATGTTACATTCACAAACTGGTTTCTCGCGCTCGCCCGGCCAGGCAAGGCGGGGACAGATGTCACGTTCCTGACTTCGGTGATGTCGGCGTTCGCATTGATAGGCTTCGCGGCGAGCGGGTTTATCGCGGCGAGATTTGGCTACAGGGTCACGCTGATATTGCCGGGTCTCGGCTATGCTCTTTCAGCCTTGCTCGCTGCGGCATTCATCCGCGCCGCCAATCTGACACCGCAGCGCGTGGCGAGAGACTGATGATCGGACTCACGCACTAGCCAGTCTTCCTGAGTCAGAGCGTGGCGGTCGACAGCAATCATACATTTGAGGAAACTAGACGCGGCCCGGCGATTGAGCACCTGGATTGCCCTCGAGATCATCCAACCTGCGCGGATTCGGATCGCTGGCGCTCTGATAGCCTTCCAGATTGCCTTGCAGAAACAAGAACTCGGTCTGTTTGATCGGTGATTGGCTCATGGCCAGCATTAGATTCACATCCGAGTCGTTTTGTCTTGATCGTCGCATTCATTTCGACCGCAATACTGCTCATGATCCGTTCGGGCGTCCAGATGGCCCTTTAGGAACCGTACAGGCATGCATAGTCGAGGGACAGCGGCAGCTTTTTAACCCATTGCGGCGCGCTTTTGGACCATAGAGATGCACGCGCGTCGTTGATTGCGGAAGGTGTGCGCATAGCCTTGCAGTTCGAACGCCGTCCGCCCACCATGACAAGCGGCGAATAGTGGACGATTGTCTGGAGGGATACCTGTTGCCAGCTTAGGGCGCCGCGCGGCCGCCGGAAGACACTACGCTTGGGCTGTTCGTGCCAGCCTGATTTTACTTAGAACTTTGAAGCTGGGCAGAGTAGCCGTGGCGCATCAGCCACGTCGAATCCACCAGCCCCCCTCCAGAAGGAGCTTGTCGACCGGGTTTAGAAGCTGGTCTTTCGATCCATTCATACCTGATAAAATAGCATATATTCGAACCAGTAGCAGTTTTAAACTCACGACAAAAAATCAACTGAAGCAAACCGATCAGCTCGAATCAAACTACCGATCTCATTGGCGCCTACAGCTACGATCGGCGACTGAAAACCTCACGTCCTACGAACACCTGCAAATGCTGGACTCCCTAGCCAGACCGATTCTAACTTAACGCTCCAAAGAATGCCCGGGACTAAGCACGTAGTTGCCGTATACAACGTGTGCGCTAGGAGCAAGTGGCTTCGTCACATGGAGCTTGCTCAATGCCTTGGCGAACGGTTGCCCATAGGATCGATTTTTGTCTTCACAGCAGTTTTCAGGCGCAAACTGGCTTCGATACAATCATCGTCCATCAAGATGCTCACGCAGCATGGACATCAAAAATAAGATTGAGGCGGATCGCCACAATGACGGCTTGGATCCGGCTGGTCGCGCCCAGCTTTCGCATCGCGTTCTTAAGATGAAAGTTCACCGTATTCTCGCTGATTTGTAATATCCTCCCGATTTCCCATGACGATTTGCCCTCTGCCACCCACCGTAGACAATCTAGTTCCCGCTGTGATAGCGCAACTCTCATATTGCAGTTATCTTCCGCCGGACGTGTGATCTCCACACAAGCGGTGTGAAAGTGCCAGGCTAGTGCGTTGAGATGGCCTTTGGAATGTTGAGCATCGGCATCGTCGAACCGAGATGCAAACGATACGACGGATAATCGACCCAATGGCCCAAACAATGGTACACTCATGCCGTGCTTGAGACCGGCCTCTCTGGCCTCATCAAGCACGCGCCTTTCGTCGGGCTGTAGTTGATATTGCTCGGCGAGTTGATCCCACAGAAACGGCCGCGAAAGCGTCGGTGTCCGCCGGACCACCGGATCGATTTTGTGGTACTTTCGCTTAAAATATCGTTCACACCATTCGGGCGGCCACTTAACGGCCACCGCGGGCGGCGGATACTCCGGTAGGCGAAGTGGCTCCGCGAAATTGAGCGCTCCGTAAGAGACTTCGCTGAAGCCTTCGTCGCTCGCACAGCTCACAAGAAGCTCGAAAAGCGATCTGAGGGATTGCGTTCGCGTCGCGCATTCGGTGAAGCTGAAAAGATCCATTTTGGGCGCCTCAGCGGGCTGGCCCAAAAGGTCGGTATTGCGCCGCCTCGATTGAGCTTGTTTTAAGCGGAGGCAAGTTCCAATCCGTCGCCGAGCCGCCCCGTGATCTCGAGCTCAACGAGCCCGGTGTCACCGCAGATGTTCGGCTTGCCGGCGAGCATGAAAAGAAGTGGGCCACGGTCGTGCACGATCTACGGATCTGCATCGTCAGGCCGCAACTGATCTTCACCGCGCCGGCGCCGACGAGAGCCCGGTCGATGAGCAGCCCAACAGGCTCGTCGCGCAAGTTTGGCTCCTTGCATGAACAATGCGTGGCGTCTGAGTGCCCTAGTTGGACGCCTCCGACGCGAACAATTCTTAAGGGTTGAGCGCGACCGGCCCTCGTGGTGCATGACGATGTTCGTCAGGGGGATACCCCGATATGCCTGCAGTCGGAAATTCTGCTTGGTGCAGAGGGCACGTTGCATACGCATCTCCGGAAGGGAGAGAACCTGGGGATGAGAACAGCAAGTGTCGTACCAGTTGCACCGCTCCCAAAAATCGGGTTTAACGACAATGACTTGAGAGAATTGGGATAGATGCCGCGGGCGCGTGCGTTGAAGAATTCGCGACATCAGGAGGAAAGCCGACAGCGCCATTTGGCTTAATTGTTCGTGATGATTGCCTGATTGGCTTTTTCTCTTGACGTGTGATCGGTGCCCCCTTGTGCAAGGCACCGCTGAATCGCTCATTATTGCGTGTCGCTTGCCAAGAACCTGAAAACAAGCGGAAAAGTTCAAGGACAGCGCATGCAGGCTATCTGACTCGTCTGTGAGCCGAATCCGCTCTGACCGACCAACACATGCAATTCTGAGGCACCGACAGGAGATGAGGCGCAGAAGCTCGTCTGTCCACTTGCGCGCCGACGCTTCAATCCGTCACTGCGGCTGTTAGCGGCTTAGCGACGTTTCTCAGGACAGCGGCGCGGCAGTTGACAAACATCTGCTTCGTGTAATTCCCGCCGAAGTAATCCAGTACGAAGGTGCCGGTATAATCCGGATCATTGCCCACGCTGCGGATTAGGCTGTCGAGAATCTCGCCGATTTCGGGAATGCGCTCGCAGTAACGGGCACGGAGAACATTAACAGCGTTCATCGAGTGAACTGCCTCGTCGGCAACCACCTCTCTCAGGCAACGAAGGAAGCTGCTGCCAAGTCCGGCATAGAACTCTCTATCCGCAGCATAGGCGCGGCAAGTACACATTTCATCAAATGCGATCATAACGATCAGAGAGAATTCGTCCTTCAAGTATTCATTGATTGCAGAAAAACTATGCGATCGAGCTTCCAATCTGTCTCGAAGATCTTTTTCGGATTCACCAGCGACAAGCTCCATGATCCGGATGAAACCATCGGTGTGACGCTCTTCATCCGCGGCCCAGGCACTAAAGAACGCCTCAGCTTCGTTGGTGGCGATCAGATTTCGGTTGAACAATTCTTGTTTTAAGTGCCTCGCGTCGTATTCAGTATACAACTCTGGCCACAACTTGTCCCGACGTGCGCGCACAGTCGATGGTCCGGCCGTGAACATCGCCGGCGTCAACTCATCGAAAAAGTCTTTTGGATTCCAGTTCCGTCGAATCGGCGCAATCATCCGACTGTCCTTCTCTGCGAGCGGCCTGGCAGGCGGACGCTCGCAAAGCATACTTGCTCCACACCAAGTATGCTGTCGCCCCCTTGTTTTGGTGGGCAATTTCGAGACGCAACTCATCAAACGGTTTGAAACTCGCGATCATCAACAGAAGCTCATGGGGGGCCGTCAACGGTTTTGGAGTTCGCGTGTAGTGTAGGCTGCGGTACCCCATCGCTTTCTTTGCAAACCGCTCCCTTTGATTGCGCGGCAGGCGAACTGGGGGGGCGCGGCGGCTTGCCGGCGCGCGTCAAAGCAGAGAGCCGACTGAAGGAATTCTGGCCGATTTGGTCGCGGGCCGCAGGAGCTTCGCTCGGATGTGAAGGAGCATGAGCCAAGCTGAGACCGTCAGCTATGACGGGTAAACCGGACTTGACCTCCCAAAGCCTCTGACCGCCCCTTTTGACCCAATCCAGGCGTTCAGCCCTGACGACATCGTTCGCGGCATGGCGCCCCGCGCGGCTGCCAAGGAGATTCTCGAATTCCATTTGGAGCGCGCCTACGCCAGATCTCTACCTAACGAATATCGTCGCAAGTGGCGGTGGCGCGCGATGCTCCACATTGAATGATTTCACTTCCCACGGAGTTGCGAGACGTCGGCCCGCTTCTGGAGTAGCAAGCCGAGTTCGCGTGCCTTCTTTCTTACTGAGGTGACATGGCGATCAAGCTCACGGGCTACGTCGCCGGCGCAGGTTTTCTGACGCGCGAGAGCTATCAATCGCTGCGCCTCCTGCTTTGACCATTCGCGTGGCCTTAAAGACTTCATGCGCCCTCATTCGTCTGAAGCGATAGAAGGTGCAGCGATCTCCCCATCTGAGATGGGTGATATAAAGTCTCTGTGCAGGCAAGTTGGTCTTCGGGCGCCATCGAACAGCACGGTGATGCCCGTGGTACGAAGGCTCACGTCAATGACGATGCCACTCCGGTTAGCCAGCTCTGGGCATCGAGCGGCTCCGAACTTATTCATCTTAAAGCGGGTACCGACAACAATTCTGTCGACGTTCTGGTAAGTCATTACCCCTATCCAGTCAGTGGAAAATGGATAATCGAAAAAGCAAAAACCCGAAATCAAGCGGGAAACTATATCAGATCAATAATCTACGCAACCATTGGGCGAAATTGCGCCGCAAACGAACCAGGCGCGAATTGGCAGCAGCCAAAACTCCCGCGCATTAGCTGCTGGCCCCTTTGAGACATGCCGGGCTACTCAGGCGATGTCCGTTCATTAGACCGGAAGTCACGGCCTCAGGTGCAAACCGACGCGATTAACGCTTAGCGGACACCCTGTGTGAGTGGCATCGCCATGCTGGCGTTCTCGCCATCTGCATTCTTGTGCATCTGTTGGATAGCGCGTCAAACCTGCCTGCAGCCCAGTCCCGCCGGCGACAGCTCGTCATCGCGATTGTAACGAGCCGCTTACCCATTGGATGTGCCAGACCATTAGGTCAATGCATATCAAAAGAGATGCCGCACACCTCGCTAACGGGCCGCACCGGCGGGAGTGCATACGGCAGATTAAGATGAACGATGCTTGCACTCACTGGCTTTGGTGCGCGGCGGAGCACAACGAACACCACGCCCGAAATGGTTGCCCGCCTCCATACCACTCGACAGGCAAGCCTCTTGTGAAGGCTACTGAACAACAGATCAAATTCGCTGGCGAATATGTAATAGGGCGTGGAAAGGCGAGCGCCAAAGGCGTTGATGTCGCGCACTACGCACGGATGGAGCCCCATAATTCCATCGAACGAGAGCAATGCCGGCAGATTGATGACCTCGCGCGGCAGAGCGCGACGTTCCATTGACCTTTCAATCATGGCGAGAACTCCGCACAAGCTTCTTTGCTTCAGTTGCTGGTCCCGCCGAACCTCGTCAAACAAGATAGTTCGCGCACTCCGCCAGACAAGCAGTTCTGCTGTCTAATTAGAGTTGACTCTAATTCTTCTATTAAAGCGAAGAACAGACGGTTCAACAAAATTAGCGCGATACACGAAAACGCGCAGATCGACGCTGCCCAGGCGGATGAATTGAGAAACACTTTTGGCAGCTGTTGGCCCGTAGCGGAAGTGCTCGCACGCACCTGCAAGGCCAGCATTAAGAGCAAAGCGGACATCACACCCTGCCGCTCCAGCGCTCGAAAATCCTCACAAATGTGGAGCGCACCACAAGTAACTGCATCGGATGTGGAGCCCTCCACGTCGTCGGTCTACGCAAATCATGTTGATGCGGCATACACTGGCTTCATGCGCAACCCCTTCCGAAAAGCTCCCATGCAGCAACTCGAAACCACCATCGTCTCGCTTGCGAAGCGCGGCGAACAGCTCGTCGCCAAGCGCGTCACGGCGCAGGCGGCGCTGGACCAGGCAATTCAGGCTCGCCGGGATACCCTCCTGTCGGCGGACCTCGAAGATCACCGGGAGCTCGACAAGCAGCAGGCTGCCGTGGTCGCGGCAACCTCGGACCTCGCGGGCATCGACGACGCCCTCGCCGTTCTCGCGCACCAGAAGGCGGAAGGCGAGCGTCAGCTCGCTGCGGAAAGCGAGCGTATTAAGCGTGCTACGGCAGCAGACAAGTTGGCAAAGCAGGTGACCGCCATCGAGGCTGCGTTGCCGGGCTATCTTGCGCAGTCGCGTGCTCTTACCGATGCCCTGTCCGAAATCGGCCATTTTCGAGAGCGGCCAGATGGCGGGCTTCCTCCAGAACACCATGGGCCAGATCGAAGTTGCCGCCAACTTCACCCTCGCGGAGCTGAAGGCCATGCCCGACGCGATCCGGCAGGGTCGGCAGGCGATCCCGCTGGCGCTCGTGCCTGCGAAGGTCGGGGTGGCTGGGCCGCCGCTCACCATGACAGGCTTTTGATGATGTCTGAAGGAACTCCGTCTGAGGAAGGCACCGCACATCCTGCGACCTCTCTCGGCGCCGCGGGGGTCGCTGCTCACGTCGATGGTGGCGATAACGGCAGCGACCCCAATGCGGAGGTCGATGAATACGACAGGCTGCTCGCCAAAATCGGCCGCACTTACGACCAGGACTGCCGGGTCGCAATTCACGAGGCGGGCCATATCGTGGCTGCGCGCCTACAGGGCCACCCGCTGGGCGGCGCCACGGTGGACCCGGGTTCGGGCTTTGAAGGTCGCGTTTGGGGCGAGGGACACGAGGAAGCGTTCGCGGAAGGTCGCGGCGATGCCTCCGATGTTCGGGAAGCAATTGCCCCACTGATGCCCGAACCGGGCGAGGCCGTCAGTTCCGTTTCTGACGTATTCGCGAATGTGCAGAGCCATTGCATCGAGCTGGTAGTCGGTCGGGCCGCTGAGCGCATGCCGTTGGGTGACGACGACACTCCGTCTGCGGCCGATGATCTGCGGCAAGCCCGCGAGCTGGCGCTGCTCATTTGCAAGAGTGAGTAAGCAATGGCCGCGTTCCTCACATACTGCGAGATCGCGGCGCGCGATTTGCTGTTACCCTATGGCGATCTTATGATGGTGCTGTCTACCGTCTTGCGCATCAAACGCATGCTGGACGCCGTCGAGATCGACGAGATTATTTTGGACGTGGAGACGCAAAAAGCGTTGGCGATGGAGCATCGGCGCCGCGCCGAATGGCGCAAGAGCGAGCTAGAGGCAGCTCGTTTCCGGGCCGAATGTGAACCGTTTCCGGCTGCACGGTTGCGAACTTGTTCTCATGATCAAGTGTCGTAATCAACGATGCTTGTGATCTGAAGGCGCGGCGGATGTAACCGGCCTGATGATCTTGAATGGCCCCGGCGTGCAATATCGTCGGGGCCTTATTCATGGTCCCAACGAACAGATTACGAACGCAGAGGGGTCCATCTAAGAACCAACATACCGAGTTCCGAGTTTACACAGGCGGGGTAGGTTCGTAGAGATGGGTTATGCGTCATGACGCGCATGCGGTTCATACGAAAAGCCTCGTTAAAGGCTCAGCTTGACCTAGAAGCTCAACAGCTACGTGATGAAGCGCGGTCATGCCCGCCAGGACACAAACGAGACAGTCTGCTTAGGAAGGCCCGGCAGAACGAAATCACGTCTCAGATAACCGAGTGGCTGACCTTGCCAAGATGGCAACCACCCAAGTAAGGCCACTTCAGAATGGTCAAGATGGATTAGTGGCGGGGCAAATTGGTGCCTATGCCAGTCGCTTTCGCGCTGGCGCTCTTTGAGAGATCGACGCAGCTTTGCGGGCCGCTGCCGCAATTGCCGCCGCGGTCAGCGCTAGTTCAGCCTTCCTCCGTTAGCCTGGCCACAGGTTGACGGCTCACGCGGTCGAGTACGTGGATCACCTCATCTCTGTCCAGAACGGCATGCAGGCGCTCCACCGTGTGTGCCGCATCGAATGAGTTGGAAATCACACACTCTCTGATGATATGCCGAGCATCCTGCACAGCTCGGAATAGCACTTCCAAGTCAGGATTGTTCATCGCCTACTCCAGTAAAAGCAATTGCGTACTGGGGACTCATGTTCCTGCGGCAGATCACGACATTAGTAGAACTGCCAGTTCGGGAAAAAATGGAAACCTTCGACATGATCGCGAGTTGCAACCGGAATTTCAGGGCACGGGAGCGACAATGGATGATGAGATGCTTCCGACGGTCGCGGCTAGTGGAGCGTGGACGTTGTACCTAGCGGTGCAATGATGTTGATCCACTGGACGCACGTCGCTGCACGCTCGAACGATATCTACGGCAACGATGGCAAGCTGGGGAACGATGGCAAGCTGGGGAATGCAACCCGGAAGAGCTGACATGCCTATGCTTGGCTCATCTCTCTCTCGTTCCGGGCGACACTTTGGTAAATACGATGGGGGAGCTGAGAAATTTCGTCAGGCGGGTTGCAACTAGGAGTGCGCGACCTGACTTGGTTCTTGCGGCAATTGCCTGCCTTGTCTCTGGGATGGTCGTTCTGGCTCTGCGGTTTGTTTTCGGAGCATGTCCCTGACGTGGCGTGATGGGACAACTCCTATTCGGTTCTCAATCTTCAACGACGCGAGAAAAAAAGCCCGCGCGGGGACCGGCGGGCTTTGAGGGGCTACCACTTCTGACGACCAAACCAATCGTTGAGTTCTTTTTTGGCTTGATCCTTTTGGTAGCCGTAGCGCTGCTGGAGCTTTCCTTCAAGCTGGTCTTGCTTTCCGTCAATGGCGTCTAAGTCATCGTCCGTCAGCTTGCCCCACTGCTCCTTCACTTTGCCCTTTACCTGCTTCCAGTTTCCTTCGATGCGGTTCCAATCCATAGCGTCCTCCTCCGGTTGGGAGGACAATCCAACGCGCCAGCACGAGCCGAGTTCGAACGGGAAGCCGATTCTGTCGCGCCGCATAGGACGACCCGGAGGAACGTCAGCAGCGATCTCGGAATGGCTGTCGCCAAGAGCCCGCTCAACCTCCGACGCGAGCACGGTCAAGTGCTCGGCAAGTTTCGCGAACAGCTCCCCGCTTTTTCGGATCCGTCGCCAGATCACGAATGAGGGCACATTCGGCGGCGTCGGTGCGGAGCTTCTCCAGCCGGACTTACATGTCCTTCATCGGCGACCTCGCTGTTCCTTTGCTGGAACATTACAAATACCCTGCTTCCGACCCAGACTGTGTAAAAACGTTTTTCTTCCCCCAAAAACAGCACGCAACCGGGGACGATCCGCGTCGACACAACGGTCTGAGCATTTTTTGCTTGATCGAGTCCGGGGCCAACCCGGGCGCAAGCTCGGGCCACGCTGCGCGACCTGAACGGTCACACGATGCGCATAACAGCACGAACTCTTCACGCCTGGATTGCCAGCAGGAGCGGCTTGATCCCGACGATGTTCATTACGCGCGTGAGGTTGTAGGCGAGTACGTTCAGCGCCATTTCGGTCGCGACATTGGGCAACCGCTTCATTAGAAAGTGTGTTGCACCCATCCGCATCTTCAGTGTGGCGAACGGATGCTCGACAGTTTCGCGGCGCACACGCATGGCTTGCGGGTTCTGATCGAGCCGCGTCTGCGCGGCCTCGACGACATGTTCGTGTTCCCAGCGTCTGATGCGGCGCTCGTTGGACGTTGTGCACTGATCCTTGAGCGGGCATGTGCGGCACGCCTTCGTCAAGTAAATCCGCATTTTCTGGCCATCTTCATCAGCGGTGAAGTGGTGCGCCAGCTTCTCGCCGGCCGGGCAGCGATAGACATCGTCCTTGGCCAAATAGACAAAATCAGGTTTCCCAAAGCGGCCTTCCGACTTGGCTCCCGAGGTTTGCGGCTTGGGTAGCGTGACGGCGACCCCGGCCTGTTCGCATGCCAGGAGTTCCTCACCCTTAAAGTAGCCCCGATCCGCAACGACGTCCAAATGATCGCTGCACAGCGCGGCTTTCGCCGCCTGCGCCATCGTCGCCAGCTGCGATCGATCGGTGCCGACGTTGGTGACCTCGTGCGCGACAATCAGATGGTTCGTGGTGTCGACCGCACTTTGTACGTTGTAGGCGACCATGCCGGAGCCGCGCCCGCTCGTTGCCATCGAGCGGCAATCGGGATCGGTCAGCGATATCTGCTTGTCGGGCGAGGCGAGCAATGCCTTTTCAATCGCGGCCAGCCGTTTCACTTCTTCTTCGAGCTTCGCCAGCTTTTCCCTAAGTCGCGTCTTGGTCAGAAGCACCGTTTCCGACGGCTCTTCTCCTGCCGCAGTCTGGCGGTCGGCGGTGTCCAGTTGACTCATGTAGCGCGCCACGCTCTCTTCGATCTGCTTCTGGCGGCGCTGGATCTTGCCTTGCGTGAAGTTGTTGTCCCGACTGTTCACGGCCTTAAACTTGCTGCCGTCGATGGCAACGCTGGCCTTCGTCAGCAGGCCCATCTTGCGGCACAACTCGACGAATTGCGCGCAAACCTTCTTGATCGCAGCGCCGTTATCCTTGCGGAAGTCGGCGATGGTTTTGTGATCCGGCGCGAGCCGTCCGGTCAGCCACATCACCTCGAGATTGCGGCCAGCCTCGCGCTCCAGCCGCCGGCTCGACTGCACCCGGTTGAGATAGCCGTAAATGTAAAGCTTGAGCATCGGCGAAGGATGATACGCCGGCCGGCCGGTCGCCGCAGGATCAACGCCATCGAACCCGAGGCCGCGCAGATCCAACGCCTCCACGAACACATCGACCGCGCGAATAGAATTGCCCTGGTCGACCCAATCATCGAGACATTCCGGCAACAGCGTCGTCTGCTGGCGATCCGCCCCTTGAACGAAACCCTGCATCACTTCCCCCGCCGATTCAGCAAGAGAATCATACCATCGACCAGGTTTTCACACAGCCTGGACCACAAGTGAACACGGCGATCATCTGATTGGGATTAGCGTGCCGGGGCATGGCGGACGTCCCCATCCGCCAGCCCATCGGACCGCCGGCCCCACCGTCCTCTCCCTCCGCCGCAAGGGGCCGGCTGGCCCGAGGCGGCTTTGCGCAACATCAAAGCGAGATCGGCTACTCCGGATAGGCTGGACGTGTAGCCGAACGACCTCTTGTCAGGCTGCTGAGGTTATGAGGCCCCGGGCTCCTAGGCACACCGGGCCTCGCCCTAACTGCTGATCCGCGTCCTGCCATGGCGCACTGCGTGCGAGGTCTCCCTCGTGTCGAGGCGACAGGAAGCTCTACATGTTCCCCAAAGAGTACGCCGATGATCTCGGCGCGACGGTGCGCTATGCACTAGAGACAACTCGTGCAATCGCGGTCTGTCCCTTCCATTCTGATGTAACCATCCGCGTCGGTGACGATGCGGCCGAAAGCCATGCCTTCGAGCGCGCCAAAAGGATCGTTAAGAGCGACGGTACGAATTGGAGTTCAAAGGCGCTCAACGAAGAGATTGGTCGGCAACTCAGCGAAGCGGCAGATGGGGAATGCCCCCGCTGCGCGTCGCATTGAACCGATGCAACGGGGCAGTGCGCTCAGGCTTGTGGCCGCGCTAGTGCGGCTCGCGATTGTCAGCTATCTCGCGCGCTGCCAGATTTAGCTCCAGCTCTCTGAGCTGCTCAATCAGCAACTCTACGATCTCTTCATAGTCGGAGAGCGTCAATGAATGCACGCCGCGCAATGTCAGTTGGTTCTGAAGGATGATTGCCATCATGGCTTTAACGCTCATGGGGCCTCCGGCTGAAAAACTCGATCGTCCTGAAATTCAATCTGAAGTAGACGCCCAAGATCGACTATGCGCAACGTCCGTAGGACTACGGACAATGCGTGGACCGCAGCGCACAAAGAGCGCCTAAGACCAAAGTCGCAGCCTCATCGGACAAGCGCCTTCTCGCCGCGACCAATTTGTCGAACCCTCTGCGGGAGGCGAATAAACGATCTGAATTAGCGCACCAGTGAGGTGATCTGCCAAACAAAAAAGATCGCGCCCACCGGGGCGCGATCTTTCTCGAAGTTCGCCAGAATTCGATCAGAAATTCATTGCTTCTCTTTGATAACGGTCGTGCTGCTGGTGCTGCTACCAACGGTGCCTTCCTCGCAGACTTTGGTCTGCTTAATGCGGTCTTCAGCTTCGACGCGGCTCTTGAAGGCCATCGGACCGATCTGCGTCACGACTTCCTTGTCCGCCGGGCGCGTGGAGGTAATCGTGCAGTTGTGGCTAGGTCCTTGCACGACGTAGAACTCGTCAGCGAGTGCTGGGGCGGCGCATCCGACGATGAGCGCGCCAGTAAGAAGAAGGGATGCTTTCATTGTCACCTCTCTGTTCAAACACTGCCCAATAAAGAGGACGTACGGATAAACAGAAATCCACGTGCTATAGCGCGCACGATTGGATTATCGCTTACCCTCCAAATCCTCTTCGGTTCTGTAACTCACCCGACATTTCGAGGTTCCGCAGTTTCTGGTACAAACAAAGGCCAGCACCAGGTCGAATTGAGGTTGGCGCGCAACGGGTGTCTGATGCGAAATTCCAGGGGGACGGCCGCATGTCCGCCTTACCCCAACGGCCGCATTTACACATCGCGCCTTGTTCGTCGTCAGGATCACCGGCATCGCCTTCGGATGGATCGGTGCGACCACCGCATTCGGCGTAGTCGTCAGGAAACCATAGACAAGATGCGGCCCGGGTATCTGGCTTGGACTCCGCCCGGCGCCGACAGGTGCGGTCGCGACGTGCGTCTGTATCCTAATTCCCACACTTGCGACCAAAAGAGCGTCTGTTTGTCGCTTTTCGAACAGACAGGCCAAATCCGCTCCGTTCCAACTCCACTATTGGAAGCAGTCATCGGTTGGGGAGGCGAAAAATGCAACGTTCCCTGAAAATTGACATGACGCGCGACAAATATGTCGAGCGGTGCAAGCAACGAGCCTTCGATCATCTTGACCAAGGCGACCTTAAGAACTCGGTCGTCTCGTTGGTCGGCAATATGAACGCGCGTCCCGATTGCGAACTGCCACACTACTTGGCAACGCTTGGCGCTTCGCTGCTAACGGCTGAACGATGCGCTCGGCTGGAGGACGCTCATTGAAGGATTGAGGTGATGGTCCGATGATCAAGCCAGCCAGGGTCTGGCGGTCAAATTTGACAAGGAACAAGCCGAGCACATCGACCGGACACCGATGGATGAGCGCGGACCTTGGGGGGTGGGATGGCGCACTACCGAGCTTACCTTTTGGATCACGACCGCCACGTTATAAGCGTGGCAAATTTGCAGTGTGCCGACGAGCAGGAAGCACGGGAACGTGCTCAGCAGCTAGTTGATACCAACGACATCGAGCTATGGCAACTCGACCGGCGTATTGCGGTGTTTGAAGCCGTCACAAGCCGAGCCTCGCACGCGGCAGGACAGGAAAGACCGCGGCGCCCTACAGACAAATGAAGCGTGCGTGAAAGTTCAGTGCGCGTCTCAGTCCTAGGCTTCGGTTGGTTACGGATCACAGGCGCGGGATAGCTGGGGAAGACGCCCGGCACGGACTGCAAGTTGCCGACGTAGCGATTGACCACGCGGAAGAGCGCGAGGATGGCGCCTTGGTTGGTGGTGATGCTGTAGAGGTTGCACACAGAGAGGTCCGCGCTCAAACGTATGCGAACCTACATCGTACGTTGCTGATTAGTCCGCAGTCTCCGCACGTAGTAGCCTTGTCTTTCGACGGCTGACTTGATCTCGTCGCTGACTTTGACCACTCGTTTCTTGCTCTTCCGCCATTTACCCGGGGAGCCGAGTACCGGCATTGCGGAGCCTTTGCGTAGGACGAGCAGATTACGTTTCTGATTGATGTAGATGTCGAACATAGGTGCCCCCTTGCGACCGTCCAGCGTAGCGTCTCGGGTGGCTGCATGGGTTGTAAATTTGCCACGGGTATTGCTTCGTTTTTGGCCGATGTTCCACTTCAGGAACGAGTAAGAAAAAGCCGCATGCCTTTTGAAATTGTGGGCATGAGACTCGCAACTGCCCTCATTGCCGCTAGCATCCTCGTCGTTCTTGCGATCTACTTTTCGGCGGCTTTCCGCCGAATCTCCGGCTCAACTAAACCGCGCCGTGCTTCGATGCCCCGAAGGAAGCGACTCCATATACCCTCAGCGCGAACATCATTCCGATCCTCGCATTAAAGCTGGCTGAAGAGCTCGCTTCAAGTTCGGGGAACTGAGCCACCAATTTTCTCAGTATGCCACCGAGGCGTCTCCCGCCCTTTAGAAAGCGGCAGTCGCGATGGTATGCCGCCGCTGCGGGGATCAGAATTTGGCGCACTGCGCCCTCCCCAAACCTTGAAGGCGCGCGCGTCCACAATGAATTCGCGCCCTGACTTGCTTGAGCCCGAACTCTCTAGAATGCCATCGACTTCAGAAGCCTTCGTGCAGATCGCGCAGTCTCAAAACCGCGTCGACAAATGCAAGATCGATGATGCAGTCGTCGGCGCCTCGACCAGAGCACAGCTGTGCTTTCAATTTGTGCCATCACTCAAATGATCGGCGGAGCTTAGCAATGACTCTTGAGCACTCCGACACGGAACGGGTTTGCGGGCCCGGTCAACTACCAACCCTCGTAATTGATCTAGATGACGGAAGCATGTCACCTATCGATTGATGAAATCGGCCGGTCTACACGTTAGGCCAGTCATCACAAGGAATTGGAATGCAAGACCGATTACCATCTGTTCTCGCCAACGGCCCTGATCAATCCGTCGGTTCCTCACGTGCTGAAATGCTGCGCGCCGAAATCTGCTCCCGCAGAGAGCTATCGTTCCTCATGGAAGCGCATGATGGTCTCTCCGCCGCAATCGCTGAGCGCGCAGGGTTCAAAGGCCTCTGGGCGTCCGGCCTGTCTATTGCCTGCTCCCTGGGCTACCGCGATGCCAACGAAGCGTCGTGGAGCCAACTCGTAGACGTAGTCGAGCGGATCGTGGACTCGAGCGAACTGCCTGTGCTCGTTGACGGAGATGGCGGCTTCGGGAATTTCAACAATGCGCGCCTCGTGACACGCAGGCTCCGTCAGCGTGGAGCAGCCGGCGTCGCGCTCGAGGACAGCTGCTTTCCGAAGATGAACTCGTTTGTTGGGCATCGGCACCCCCTCGCCGATATCGACGAATTCTCTGGCCGCCTCCGGGCAGTGAAGGATACAGTCGCGGACGACTTGATCTTGGTGGCAAGGATCGAGGCGTTGATCGCTGGGCATGAGATGGACGAAGCACTTTCGCGCGCTCACGCCTACGCCGACGCGGGAGCCGATGCGATCCTCATTCATTCGCGAAGGAGCACCGCGGACGAAATCCTTTCGTTCGCGCGCGCTTGGCAGAACAGATTGCCGGTCGTGATCGTTCCGACGAAATACTATCGAACGCCGATCTCTGTATACCGCAAAGCCAGCATCTCTACGGTGATCTGGGCCAACCACTCTATGCGAGCGGCAATAGCGGCAATGCGTCAAGTCTGTGGTCGCATCATCGCTGAGGAAAGCACCGCGAGCATTGAGCCGCACATTGCTACTCTCGAGGAAGTCTTCGAACTGTTCAAGTACGACGAACTCGCCCGTGCGGAAACGCGATATTTGCGGCCCGACGCTGAACTGCGCAAATAGGGTTTCGTCGACACAGGAGCGCATATTCGTTGTCGAAGACCTACTGTCCTGGACTTCCTCCTAGCTGGCCAGGTTCGACTGCAATCTCAAATGCCTAATCATTGCACTGAGATGTCCTTAGATGGCGTAGCACGCCTCACTCAACCGAAATGCGCACTTTGCCATCTCGGCAGCTCGAGGCACCGGATCCAGCGCCTCCCTTCTCTCTGGAGAACGGACCGACGAGGACCATTTGTCTGTCTTCACGCTTGGGCTCCATTTTCAGATGGCTCCGGCAGACCTGATCTCGCTTCAGCACGCCTAAGCTGGCGCCGAAGAAGTCCGTCGGTGTTTCACCTTAGAGGCGCGACGAAAAAGGAACTAAACGGTGACCGATGCTCCCAAGAACGCCGTCATTCTCGCCGCTGGCTGCGGCTCTCGCCTGCGTCCTCTGACAGATCTGCGGCCGAAGTCGCTGGTCGAGGTCAACGGCACTTCGATTCTTCACAACGCTCTGCACAATCTGGAATCTGTCGGCGTGGAAGAGGTGACGATCGTGGTGGGTTACCGCAAAGACGCCATTCAATATGCCTGCGGTAGCCACTTTGGCGAACTCAAAATCAAATATGTCGAGTCGACCGTCTTCGACCGCACCGGAAGCGCCTATTCTTTGTGGCTGGCGCGCGACGCTCTTCTCTCCGGAAACTGCTTTCTTCTCGAGGGCGACGTCTTTTTCGAAGAGGATGCGCTGCGACACTTGATGGTCTGCCGGGGGACTGACGTAGCTGCAGTCGTTCCCTTCGATGATTCAATGGAAGGGTCGGCCGTTCTGTTGTCGCAGAACGGCTTCATCTCAGGTTTTCGATTGAAGCAAACCGCGGCAAATCTTGTTGCGGATGGCCCAAAGCTTTTCAAGACGATGAACCTCCTACGGCTTTCGGCGCCGACACTCAAGGCAACGATCGTTCCGACACTGGACGATATCATCGCCGCTGGAGCTAGGCAGACCTACACCGAAGAACTTTTGGATTATCTGATTGACAGGAGAGGCCTACAGCTCGCCGCGGCGCGATGCGATGGCCTCAGCTGGTACGAAATTGATAATGCTGACGATTTGGAGATTGCCGAGCGCATTTTCAAGGACCGAACGAATGCCTACGCGGCGAGACGTGATTTGCAAACGAGGTGAGAGTTCAATGCTGAAATACCTTTGGGATCCAGCGAACGCGATAACGATCACAGGTCTTCTCTTTTCCTCCGCCAGCCTGTTTTTAGCTCTCTCTGACCGCCTTGAGCTATCTGTGGCAGCAGCGCTTTGGGCTGTTCTATCGGACCACCTGGACGGGTTTGTGGCAGGTCGCACCAAAGGTCGCGATCCAGATGTCGCAAAAATGGGAGCGAGCCTCGACGGGTTTGCAGATATCGTCTATGGAGCCGTTGTGCCTGCGGTAGTTGTGGTACAAGTCAGCCAAGCTTCACAAGTCGCGCTTGCGACCGCAACCGCTCTACTGGTGACGGGAGCAATAAGGCTTAGCTACTTTGCGAACTTTGGCAGGTCGCGTGATGGACGCTTCTTGGGCGTCCCCTTGTCATACGACGTGCCGCTCCTGGCGCTTCTATTTCTTTTTAAGCCTCTTATTCCTGCTGAAGCATTTCCTGACGTCGTGAACATTGCCTTCTTGCTGCTCGCTATAGCGCATGTCGCGCCTGTTCGCGTGCCACCACTCAGCGCAACAATGTATACGGCAATAAGCATCTTCGCCGTCGCGTCATCGGTGATTTTAGCCAGTCGCTCCCTTTGATTGCGGATGGAAGTATGATCCAGCGACCGGCCTTCTTGGGCTTGCAGGCTTCACTCCATGCAGGTCACATGATGACGTGTAGTCTCGCCAACCGCGGCGTGCACCAGACTTGTTGCCGAGAACATTTCCGCACGGATCGGCACTGCTCGATGCTTGTTCGCTGGGAGCTTGTCGAGAGATCGCGACCATCCTACGATTTTCGTTTGTCCTGAAACGTTGAGCTAGTCGCACTCATGAACAGCGCAGCACAAATCGCCGTATCCCTTAGGTCGGACGAGGTCTCTGACCTGGTCAACCGATTCCCCGGCGGCTATTGGAAATATGACATCAAGGACTTCGTCCTTCTGGTAAATCCTTATTTTCCGCCGCAGGCGTTCCTTGACGAACTTAAGAACGCTCTACCGCGGCTTATTACTTGCTATCCCTCTCCTAATGCGCAGATGGTCCAGCTTCTTGCGGATGCGGTGAAGACGCCGGCGAATAATCTTGTCATTTGCAATGGCGTGGCTGAACTGATTCCCATCCTCCTTGGCCGACTGGGTATGAGGATTGCTGTCCCGGTCCCAACCTTCAATCCCTATGAAACCACCGCCTTGCCCGGGCGGTTGTCACGCTTTTTCCTGTCACCGCCAGATTTTGAACTCGATGTGCACCGCTATGCAGCATTTGCGCGTACAAATGGTGTCGACGGCGCTGTCGTGATATCGCCGAATAATCCCACTTCGCGGATGGTTCCCTATGCGGATTTACTATATCTCGCTTCCGCGCTTCGAGCTCAACAGCAACTCCTACTGATCGATGAGTCATTTATCGAGTTTAGTGAGCTCGGGCGAAGTGCGAGCCTGGAAAATCACTTGCTCGAATTTCCCAATGTGATCGTTCTCAAAAGCCTGGGAAAGATTTACGGGACATGCGGTTTACGGATGGGGTATGCGGCATCAGCAAATGTACAGACGATGGACGAAATTAGAGCCGCCCTCCCCACGTGGAATGTCAATACGTTTGCTGAGTTTTTTCTAAGCAAGCTTCCTCACCTGGCGCACGCGGCAAAGCAGAGTTGGGTGAGGGTAGGCAGCGACAGGGACAAACTATACGCAGACCTGCGCAGCATCGACGGAATGAGAGTTCTGAAGCCCGACGCAAATTTCGTGTTCTGCGAACTCCCGCCCCATTGGCCGGATGGGGACGTGATCGCCTCGACACTTTTAAAAGATAGACGGATATTGATCAGGCACAATGGCGGCAAGACGCTTCAGAATGGCAAACGATTCCTGCGCATCGCAAGCCGCACTGAAGACGACAATAGGCTTTTGGTGGAAGCACTGAAAGACATCTCTGATTAGCGCAACCGACGCCGGTACTGAGCCTTCTCATGGCTGATCCAGAAGGAAGAGACTTTAGTTGGGCGGCCAGAGCTGCAATCGCAGAAAACTCCATTACGCTTTTCTTCTATCTGGTAGGTCGAGCGGAATCAAAGCAGATCAAGGCGCCGCGGCAACCACATCGCGGTTCTCTTCGCGCGGTCGGCGACCACAATCTTCCAGCGCGGATCGGCTATGTACAGCACGGTGGCTGATCTTCATGCTTACCTAATCTGGTATGTGACACAAGAGCGCGTCCGCGCAGGCGGACCGAAGTCCGCCACGCTCGAGTAATAAGGCGCGAAAATTGCCTCATCGGGTCACATGCCCATCCTCAAGCCACGCACACTGAGTCTGCTGTTCAAGTGCGAGCGTCGTCCTCCCGGGGCAAGCCTCATCATTTCCGCCTTCGCGATGTTCGACCTCGCCCACCGGGCGTGGACCGTCTGAAAGCGGGTTCTCCCGATTCCCGGAACGACCGTATCTGCATTAAGTCGTCATGCCCTCGCCTATTGGTGTTGCCATCTCGTTGTCGGCCTGCCTCATGCCGCCAGCGACAGCTTCGGTTCCTTGTATATCTCTCGCCCCCGACAATCGATAATCCTTAGTAACTCCGCTGTCCCGTTGCGCCCCTTGGCCGACGCGATGCCGAGTTCGGCCAGGTGCCCGCGCAGTGCATTGCTCAACATTGGTACGCTGGCGCACCAGCGATTGTCGGGTCCGGTGCAGCATCAAAACGGTCTGCTCCTCCGTCGTCTCTTGATCGGGACAAAACGCATCGACGGCCGCGTCACAGCCTCACAGATTGCAGCGGCATCATTCGCATCATTCTTGCTGCGGTTGAGGTAAGCCTTCACATAGCTCGGAGGTATCAGTCTGACTGTATGACCAAGCGCCTGAAGTTCGCGGCCCCAATGATGCGCTGACGGACATGCTTCGATCCCAACCAAACAACGTGGCAGCTGGCAAAAATACTCCAGCACCTTTGCCCGACTTACCCGCTTGCGATCAAGACCGCGCCCGTAACATCGATCCGATGCACCTGGAACACCGACTTCGCAATATCCAGACCAATCGTGCTAACCTCGCCCATGGACGGCTCCCTCAACGGGCAGATCAGGCTTCCCAGCACGCCCGGCATATTCCGGCGGTGCCAACGTGGTCGGCTTGGCGATGTCAGGCGTGCTGAGCAACATCGCCGATGTCCCGGCTGGTCACAAGTACGAACTGCAGATGAGGCAATCACGACCATCTTCGAGACCGGCCGGTCCAGTCGCCCGCCGCAGCCTTGAGCAGCGGCATGCTATCGAGCGCCGGGTCGTCGGGCTCGACCAGATACGTCAGCAAGGCGCCAGGTGTATTGCGTTTGATTTTAGCCAGATCAGCGCGGCGGTTGTGACGATTACTCATGGTGATACCTCGTCGTCTCCCCGCAATCGTTTCTGTCACCCAGTTTGTCGTCGTAGCAAGCCATCTGGTGGTGCCTTGCGTGGCGGGCGTGGCGCGCGGCGGTGCATCATGCTGTAGCGCTAGATGTAACGCCAAACGCTCGCGGCATGCGCGCGTTCTGCACGCCCCCGAACAGAACCGCGAGCTGGAGCGCTGCAGCGTTTAAGCCTTGCCGCACTGCTCGCATGTCCTGCACGGTTCCGGAAGAATCTCGCCCTGGTCACGACCGTGGGAGACACGGCGGCTCGTGTGTCGGGCATCGAACCTGAACCATGCGTAGTTGTCTTTCCCGGTATGCTTCAAGCCAGGAATCCATTTCAAGCGGCCGACCGCCACGATGTGCGAGCACGCCTGCGCCCAGTCACGTGTTCCAGCAACAGCCACGTTGGCGCGATGCGCTCGAAGTGCGCGATCAGCGCATGCATCACCTCGCGGGTGTAGGGCGGGCTGGCGGGCGAGGACGTCTTTTCACTTCCGCACGTTCCGATGCCTGTACTGCCGGAAGAAGCGCAGAGCGTCGCGCCAGAGGCGCCGTGCCTGACCATTGACGAGCTACTGGCGCAGATCGAGAGCCCCGTCACACGCCTGACGCCACAGGAGCGAGCTAGACGATGCCCTAGTAGCACCAGCGGCGAGGATAATAAATGGTGAAGCCGCCGCGGCCTAGCTAGGCCGTGCTTGGATCGGATCAGTCGGCCATTTGACGGCGCGCAAGGCGCCGAAGGCATTGTTGCTTGGGTCTTGACATGCAGCTGGAACATTGCCCAAGCGCGGTTCAAACATCTCGATCTTCTGTTTGATCGAACGCGCGACCGCGACCACCGCGTCGGTCCCCTGCCCGATCGCGTTGTTGAGATCGGGCATGCCGAAGTCAGGCCCTATTTCGCAGCAGCCACAATTCAAGCGGGCCGCCGCGAGTCTTCCGCAAAGAGACGTGGCCGACTCATCTGGCGGCGTTCCGCTCGCATAGACAAAGTGGCGGCGATCTCGCTCCTGCCGGAACTGGTAGGGGGCGCCGCTGAGTTTTTTGAATATTCTTTGCCGCTTCGGCGAGAAGCTCTTCCCAACTGAAGCACTCGGCACGCAATCCATGCGGTTACGACCTATCGAGATCATGGGTTCTCCAAAGAGAAAAGACCAAAGGACACGGTCATGAAAACGCTCTTTGACGTGCGCGGAGGCGAAGATGTGCGCGGCATCCCGTTGAGCGATCTAGATGTTAGCGAACCTAGACGATTTCAAGATGATAGCTTATGGCCTTGCTTCGAGCGGCTGCGAAGGGAAGATCCCGTTCACCACTGCCAAGACAGCCCATACGGACCATATTGGTCGATAACGAAATACCGCGATATCGTGGCCGTCGATACAAATCATAAAATATTCTCGTCAGAGCAAGGTGTCACGATCCTCGACGTGCCCGAGGAACATTGGACACCGAGTTTCATCAAGGTGGGTCCTCCCAAACATGCCGCGCAGCGCAACACCGTACGTCCGATACTCGCACCGGACAATTTGGAAAAACTCGAAGGATTAATCCGCAGTCGCGCTAGAACAATCCTTGATGGCCTGCCGCGCAATGAAGCCTTCAACTGGGTCGATATGGTCTCGATCGAGTTGACGACGCAGATGCTGGCCACGCTTTTCGACTTTCCGTTCGAGGATCGCCGGCTCCTGACGTATTGGTCGGACGTAGCCGTTGCAGCGCCGACGGTTGGGCAGGCGATCGACAGCTGGGGCAAGCGAAGCGCAATCCTGTCCGAGTGCTTGAAATATTTTACTCGGCTTTGGCGGGAGCGGATAAATGCCGAGCCACGATTTGATCTCATTTCGATGATGGCGCACTCGTCCGGGACTCGGCATATGGAGCCACGTGAGTTTCTTGGCAATCTCATTCTACTGATCGTGGGGGGCAACGACACCACGCGCAATTCGATCACCGGTGGCCTGCTGTTCATGAACCAGCACCCCTCCGAGCTACGAAAGCTACGAGATAACCCCGCCTTGGTGTCGAGCGCTGTGTCCGAGATTATTCGATACCAAACGCCCATCGCACATATGCGCCGCAACGCCACCGCGGACATCATCATGGGAGGCAAACAAATCAGGCGAGGCGACAAGGTCGTAATGTGGTACATCTCTGGCAACCGGGACGATGAGGTCATCGAGGACGCCAACAAATTTACGATCGATCGCAAGAACGTGCGCCAACATCTCTCGTTCGGATACGGCATCCATCGTTGCCTTGGTCGACATCTCGCGCAGCTGCAGCTTAAAGTCCTCTGGGAGGAGATACTGAATAAACGCATGGAGGTCGAGGTCGTTGGCGATCCGGAGCGCGTTGCATCGAACTTCGTGTACGGTTATTCCGCACTCCCGGTCCGAATCATAGTCTAGGCTGTGACGCCCTGAAATGACGCGTGAGCTACACGGCAGGACCGTCGTCGGCGCCCTGATGACCAGTTACGCCACTGCGCGCGGACCGGCGCGCGCCGCTGAAGGTTGCCATCCCGGCTGGAGCCGGCACCTCTTGACCAACTTGGTCCGCCACTACGCTTCGCGTGACGCATCTCTCAAAGGCATCAAGTCCATGTCCGGGAACTCTGTCACAATCAGATTCAGACCGGAGCACGGGCGTATAAGGTGATAGGTAAGCAGCAAAGAGACCCGCAAGCCCGAACCTTTGGCCGCAGCGGTCCTCCGGTGGCGGCTTATCGCTTCGAAGACAGCCGCTCCGGCGAATGCGCTGTTCGCTATTCAGTGGCCTTCTGCCCGCGCAGAAGCCGACCGGCGTGCGGCCTGATCCTGAGCCCCTGCGGCCATCATCGTCGGCAGCAACCGCAGCTGCAGTGCCCATCATCATGGCGGTGTCAGGCCGCAATGAATGCGCGATCATCGCGATCCGTCATCGGCGCTACCGGTCGATCCAGAGCGGGCGCGGGGCGACGGGCGGACCAACTTCACCGCATGGTCCGGCCTCGAGGGTGCGTGGCCACAGGTTCACATACACGCGTCAGCGACGGTCTGGTCAGGCCGAGGAGCATCAGTTCTTCTTCGGCACGAGGTTGAGACTGACGGCGCCGCAACTGCAGCGGAGCACTTCCTTGTCACCCTTGATGGGCGAAACGCAGAGGAATTCGCCGCAATCGGTGTTGGGGCACTGCATCATTTGAAGCAATTGTTGAAACGAACTCACGACCGCAGCGAATTCCTTCGATTGCAGGTCCGCCCAGGCGTTGTAGTGAACCGCCTTGTTGATCATCCACTCTTCGGACTTTGTCGCCGCCACCCGCTTTTTGGATTCTATCTGGAGCGTTTCGGCATCCTGAATATTTTTCCCCCACGAGGACGCGGAGTCGCGCGCCTCTTTGAGGCGGGCCTTCCATGCGGCCAACACCCCGGGCCAGAGATCGCCCAGGTCGTATTGTCCGTTTCCATGATATTCGATGCGAGCGCGCAGATTATCCGCAAGGATCGTCGAGGTGAACTCCAGATAGCGTCGCAAAGTCCCTGCCGCCAAGGATACATTTTCATTGGCGAGGTGTTTCTGGATCTGCGTCCAGACGTCACCTTCGTTCCAGACCTGTGGGCCACTGTCGACCGTCCAGCCGCCAAAGCTAAGAGTGCTCTGAACCAGCTTTTCGCTCTGCATGAACTTGAGCCACACGCCGTCGTGAGTGGTCAGGACAAACTGCGTGTTTGGAAATTTCTGCTTCAGGAGCGCGCAAACCTCACGACGATGGCCGGCGTCGACCGACATCAGCACATCGTCGAGGACGGCAAGCGTAAATCCGTCGCCGAGCGTGTGCTTCACCAGTGCAAGATAGAGGCAAAGCCCCATGCCATCCTGATGGCCCTCGCTGTGGTAGGCCCCGGGAGGAAATCTGCCTCGTCCGTAAAAGTCGACATCGAAGGCCAGTTTGCCCAATGATGCAGAGAGCTTGCCCTCGAACTTGGCCTCATCGTCGCGGTTGATGAAACTGTAGTATTCGGTGAAGTCCTTCTGCACCTTGTCGTAGATGCCTTCCAAGATTGCGGTGCTGACCGTACCGTAGTGGCTAAACACCGCAGAAGCTGTTTCGGCCTGCTGGGCCGCGATATTGAGGGTCTGCTGCGTCCCACGGCATTGATCGTATTTCTCCTGGGCGACGATCAAGAATTCCTTGGCTTCTTCCTCCTTTGAAGGGTCGGAGAGCGTATCGATATAGGCCGCCAGACGATCGGTGGGCTGAAGCAACTCGACCGCGGGCGATGCCCCCAGTCGACCAAGGGCTTGCAGCGCCTCGGCGATCGCTGCCGGGTCGCGGACGACCTTGTCTAGTGTGTCGCGGTCACCGTCGACGGCCTTTGCGTGGGACCGCAGCGACGCGGCATCTATAGGAGGATTGGCCTTTTCGCACCATTCGGCCACTTTGCCCGCGTCAAGCGCCATAGCCCGCAGGTGAGCCGCGAGGGGGTCGATCGCCCGGGCCAGTTGCTTCAATACCGTCGAGGCTGCATCTGCCTTTGCGATCTTCTCTTGAAGATGCGCTGCCAGCAGGGCCATCTCCCAGGGACCGTCGCACAGCGGACAAGCGTCTCCTTCGACCAGCTCAAGACCCCGCTCAACCAAGGCGCGCTGCTTGACAACCCTTAACAGAGCCGGATCGTCCGTGAGCTGAGCGAGATCGGCCACTGCTTCAGACTTTGCGCCAGCTATGGTTGTTTCCTGTGAGACAGCCAGCCTCTTCAGGAAGCTCGCAAGGTCATTGTTGGCGCTGAGCTTGGAGAACGGCTGCGACGCCCCGTGCTCGGCATCTGGATTGATGCCTACCTTCAAGGCATTTTCCGGCGCGAGGTCCGCCACAGGATCGAGCTTCAGCACAGCTCGACGAGCATTTACAGAAGCAAGCAGATCAGTTTTGTTTGGGGTGGCAATGCCGAGATGGCGAAAGAAATCGGACTTGGTCCGCCGATCCTCCGCCTCGGCCCTTCCGTGGTCGCGTTTTGCATCGTTGGCAACGCGTTGGAGTGAGACCCGCAGCTTTTCGAGCTGATCAAGGCGCAGCAGCTCTTGGACGTATTGTGATCGTTTGCCTGCAGGAACGAGAATGTATTTGATGATTTCTCGACGAGACAGGGCAAACTCAGGATGGGTTTCGAGCTGCGCCAGAAGCGCCCTGGTTTCAGCACTGCTCGGCTTGAGTACCGCGGCGCCTGGATTCTTCACGCTCCGCTCGATTATGAAGCTCTTTTTGAGAGCGGGCGCATAGACCTGCAGGCGAACGAGCGCGCTTTCGGGCTTTTTGCTCGCGTCGACATGTGGAGCGTGCGCCTTGACACTCAGCTCCGCCGTGCCCGCGCCGCCGAGACGAGTGATGTTCCCGGTGAGGGCAAATTCGATCGCATCCACGATGCCGCTCTTGCCAGTACCGTTCGGCCCCGCAATGCCAAAACTCCTTCGGCCCAACGAGCGCTTGAGATGACGAATTCCACGGAACTCGACAATTTCGATTTCTTCAATCTGGATCATTGCTCGGCTCAGCAGCGTTGAAAATGGCCGCCCGCAGGCTCTCGGCGTCCAATTGATGATCCGCCAGTGCCTTTCGCAGCGCCGACAAAGACGCCGGCGAAAGGGTTTTCTGGTCCTCGAGCTTTTTCAAGAAGGCATCGACAACGGATGAGACCGTAGATGAAAAGGGAAGATCGTCAGCGGCCATATGGTTGCTATTCCTGGGCTGGCCACCTGCTTCTGTGCGGCAGCGTCAATCGCGAGACGTCTCGACAAACAGCTTCCGGACGTGGTCCTAATGCTTGTGCACAATGCGCCGCTAATCGCTTACGTTACTAGCCCGGCAAAGCCGCCCAGAACGCTTCGCCAAATGAATTGAGATTAGAACTGAGCCACCCAACTGGCACGATGAAGCCGACTTGAAAGCGCTGCCCGAAAATCAATCAAGCCGACCGATCGACCATCGGAACAATCTGCCAGTGACCTCGGCCGGAGTTTGACTTGAACTGCGTTAGCGAGCACACCGCGGAGGCCAAGCCGACGCAAACGAAGCAAAGAACGCTGCCCTCTCAAGCTTGACATATTTTCCTGCCCCAGACCCGTGGCGGGGCTCATTTAACCCGCCACGGCAGCTGCGAACTAGGCTAGGCGGCCGCAATGTTCGCAGCGCGGCCGCCCTCCGGTGCCGGAGGCGAGATACTGCCGTTCGATGTTATTGCCCTCGGTACACTTGTCGTTGTCGTGATAGACGTTTCGCGCACCAGGTTTCGTTGAATGAAATGGTGAAACTTTCGACATAAATCGGTCCCCGACGGAGATGGGTGTATTTGTTCGTACATGGTAGCAAACATGAGGGTTTGAATTGATGCAATGACTCTCGAGCCAGCGCTTAAATTTGGCGCTCCATCGAATTTTTCGACGAATTCCACCATCGATCGCAGCAGACCGGCCCTTGCGGGGTGCAGATCGAGCTTGAGTTTTGTCAGTTATTGGGACGACCCCACGACGTCAGCAAAATCAAGATAGACTGCCTCACCGACCTGCACACGACGAAGGTGCTGCCGGTATGCGCCGCTGCTGGTCTCGTATATCTTTTCAATCGTAAGAGGCACGTCCTGTCCATCATCGATAAAGACCTCTGCGAGCGCACGACCGGTCATCGTTGCCGGTCGCGAAAGGCCCAGAAGACCGAGCACTGTCGGCGCAATATCGCAAATGTCTGAGAGAACTTGCGAGACGAAGCCGTTTTTGATCAGCGGTCCCGCCAAAATGCCGACCGACGACATCTCCTTGGCATGCAACCCGCCGTGCACTCCGAAGCCGAACGCCCCATCCGCACTCCAGGTGCGGCCCATAAGGCCAAATGGATCGAGACTGTCATCCGACCGGAACGAGAACAGAATGTCCGCCGATCGGGCATGGTCGGCGAACACCAAATGGCGGGCAAAGCTGCCCGGTGCAATGCCATCGACCGCGCCACCCGCGGTAAACACCGGACCACACCAGGGCCGCTCGATCATCGATCCTACTGTGCGGCGGATAACGGCGTCCGATGGCTCGGCGAGGTAAATTGCTCCGACTTGGCCAGGTATGACGATGGCATCAATCCCGGCCGCCGGTGCCGGGCCGCAGCGCAGCCCGGCAGCCTCGAGCGTCTCAAATAGATCGGCCCGCGCATGCACCGTCACATGTCCATGATCGGAGGCGGCGATCAGGTGCACGCCAAGGGAGACGCCCTCAGCCTCCCACCAATCGAGCACGCGGCCCAACTGCCGATCGACAAAGCTGATCGCTTCCAGCGTCTTTGGCGCGCCAGTCCCACAATCGTGCGAGGAAATATCGGGCTCGCCGAAGGAGAGGATTGCGACGTCGGGCCGAATTTGAGGCCAGATTACGTCGAGGAACGCTGAAGTCAGAAAGGCTTGAGAGGCAAGATCTGGGTTGCCGGGGGGCGGCGGCGCAGGCGTCGGCCCCAGCAGGGTCTCCACCTGTCTGAGCATCTCGGCGGAGGTCGCGATGCAAGGGAAGTGGCCGGAGAGCGTCACTTGTCTGAACTTCCGAGCTTTGTGGTTCAGCAGGCGCGTTGCCCCCGCCGAGTTGGAAGCGAGGACTGAGAAGGTCCAGCCGTTCGCCGCGAGGATCTCACCAAGTGATGGCACACCGAGTAGATGGCCCTCGCTCGCGGCATCAAGGTGCTCGATCAGGCGCGCGTCGCTCGTGTCGACAGAGCGCGGTATCGGCGACTGCCTGTCGAGATATTGATTTCCAATGATGCCGTGGCGATCCGGCGTCGCGCCAGTGACGAGGCTCGTGAGCGCTATTCGTGTTTCACTGGGATAGACAGTGCGCTGCCTGGCCAGCACCGCACCGCGGCGCTGGAGCCTGACCAGATTCGGCGTCAATGATGGTTTGACGAGATCGGGTCGAAGCCCATCGAACAGCACGATGAGAACCCGATTCCGGTTCGGTCGGTCGAACATGCGTAAAGCTTTCGTCTAGCTGGAACGTAGCGGACCGGGAGCGACCAGGACTTGGCTGGCGCAGCCCAGCGCCATCGACTTGGAGCCGAGGCTGATCGCTAGAGCGAGCGCAATGCGGGTATGGCGCTCCCAGCCATGCTGACCAAAGCCCGGCCAGCGCGACGGCCGGTACCGAGCCGGGATTAGCGGCGTGCGAGCGCCAGCAGCTCTCCTCAGCCGTAGATCGGCCCAGCTTGTCTTGGACGGAGGCTGCGGCGTCAGTGGTTTGGTCTGATCATGATCGCCTGATGCACCTCTGCCGGCGCAGCGCCAAGCCACGGAATTCCCCACAGACCTCAAGGACAGTCCAACCGCGGCGAGGACGTTAGGTAGGACATCGAACAAGCCGAGGGTAGCATCGGCTCGCAAGCAAGAATGGCAAATGCCGCGTCCAAGCAAACTTTCTCGGCGCCGTAGTCGCGATTGAGCCTGAAATCGAGGGCTGATGCAGCCTTCGGCTCGTTTCGCGCGGCGGTTCGATTCCGGCGATTGCGATGCATCTCGTGTGCTTGACAGGAATTCCGCAGTTGTGGAGCTCGCAGACACCGGTCGACCTGTCGAAAATTGATGTGCCCTGACGTGATCGCATCGATCCCCGTGCGCGCCGCTGGGCCGCACGATTTGTCGGCTTTGCTATCGAAGGGAGGGACCCAGAGCCATTCTGCCAAGCGTGACAAGTTGGAAATCCTGCAAATCGCCAGAGGACGCCTTGAGGATTCCTACTCGCTCTCAAGCGAGTTAACCACTTTGGTTATCGCTTTTTGAAATGAAATGATCGAAAAATAAGATGCTAGTAACTGTCCCTTCTAACCCTCAGTGAGCGCGGCTTGTCAAGTGGCGGAACCGCAAGACAAGGAGCGCCGCATAGACAGTCGTTCCGATCGACAAGCCAATCCATATACCAATGGCGCCCAGACCCATCTTCAGACCGAGCCAATAGCTGAGCGAAAAGCCGATCAGCCACCAAGCAAAGGCAGCAAACAGAAGCGGCACCCGCGTGTCCCTCAATCCGCGCAGGCCGCCTGCCGCAATGCACTGGGCCGCGTCAGTGATAAAGAGGGTTGCGCCGACCACGATGAGCTTTGCGGCAACGCCAATCGTTGCCTCGGAATCGCCGGCCGATCTGCCCAGAAACAGCTCGACGATCTCAAAACGTGCGGCGATCAGCGTAAGCGTTAGCGTTGCGGCTATGACAATACCAAGCAACATCGCTGCCAGATTTGCCCGCTTGACGCCTGCACGGTCGTCGCGGCCGGCGGCATGGCCGACGCGTACGGCCGCGGCCGTGCCAACGCCGAGATAAATCATAAACATGATCGCGGCAATCTGAACAACAATCTGATGAGCGGCCAGTGCACTGGTGCTGATCAAGCCCGCAAGGAGCGACGTGGCCAAAAATAGTCCCGACTCGATCAATGAAGCGATGGAGATCGGCGTCCCGATTGCGATGAGCGGCCGCATTGCGCGCCAATCGAAACGCCAGAGATGCGCAAAGACATGGTAGTCACGGAACGGCCGGCGCAGTGCAGCGAACCACAACCCGGCCAAAAAAATGCTGCAGTTGACGAGCGTGGTCGCAAGACCTGCCCCGAACAGCTCGAGCCGGGGCAGCCCAAGCTTGCCATAGGCCAGCATATAGACCAGCAAGGCATTGAGGGGGATGGCTGATAACGTAATCCAGAAGACTGGCTGTGGCCGATTGACCCCGCCCATGAAACTGCGGATAGCAAAAAACGCCAGTGCCGGAGCCCCGCCGAAGGCTAATCCGAAGAGGTATTGCTGGGCGAGCTGCGCCACATCTGGGGCTTGGCCCATCGCAAGCAGTATTTTCTCTGCTCGCAGCGCCACAACAATGATCGGGAATGATAGGATCAGGGCCGCCCATAAGCCCATGCGCAGCGTACGCCGTACCGCGCCTAGATTATTTTCCCCAAACGCTCGCGCCGCCAAAGGCGCGATGGCACTTAGTAGTCCCACGCCGAAGGTGACGCTAATGAAATAGATCCGGCCCGCCAGCGCTGCCGCGGCGAGCGCCTCAGCGCTGATGCGCCCGATGAAGGCAAGGTCGGTCGTCATCATCGCGATCTGCCCAACCTGCGTCAGCACCATTGGCAACGCGAGTTTCGCGGTTTCGCCGAGCTCGATAGAGAAGCGACGGATAGCCGCCCGTCTCGTCCCTTCTGGTCGCGAGATTAATGCCGGCTTTGTCTTGGCTATCTTGTCCATATAATCATGTCGCCGTTTGCGTGGGCGAACGAAATACCGCTTTTTTTCACGGGAGTATTACGTTCTGACGTAAATTCGCGGTCAGCCCGCGATGCTGCTCGCGGGCAGCCTCGTGCGACCGCACGTTGTTTAGATGCAAAAACTGACGACGGCTTGGCTTCGTGCAGCGCGGCCCCGATTTTCGCATGCGATAAGCGCCAAGGAGAGGTTGCAAATGCCGCGCCAGAATTGGCCAATCACCGCAATGGCGCAACGGTGACGGCGCGCATCGGGATCGAGCGAGGTCGATCGAGGAGGCGATTCATGCGCAGGCCACTGGGTTGATGCCAAAGATTGGAGGGCCCGAACTCGGACCCGATCCATGCCATGAACTGAAGACTTATCATCCCGCAACCCATCCCTGCACTTCTGAGCAATCGATGGGATCTCACTGTTCAAAGCCCATGCCAACTGCGACAGCTTGACTAATGCTTCCTCTCATCCAAGCCGACCTGTCGCGGGATCGACAGCACGTCGCAAACAAGACAACCGGCATCGCACGCGCTCAGCCCGAGAGGGCGGCGATGCGACTACACGGTGGGTCGCAATTTCATCGGTTAGGAAGACCTAGCGGGATTGATTCGTCACGAGCTCTGTAAGCTCGCGCCTGCTCGACTGGATCACAGATATCGATATGCAATCACATTGATGAGCTGCGCGGCCTCGATCCCGCTCTTGGCGCCTTGGAAAATGAAGTGCTCTCGGCAGTGGGTCACAAGTCAGCAAGCCATAGACGTCGATGGTGACTTCCCCTTTCTTTGGCCTCGCGCACGCTGATCTAGTTCGTTCACACCGGACACATTCCGCTCGGCGGCTGCAGCCCTTTTTTCGTCTGTTTGGGTGACGGCATGCGCCAGCTTGGGGGTCGACCGCTCATGGACGCCATGAGAATATAACAAGAACACCGAGTCGTGTCCCGACTCGGCAGTTTTGTGGGCGGCGAGCGGCTCGGCCGAGACAAGCAGCACGACCCGAGCTGCGAGGGCACATGAAAGTGGCGAGTCCGAAGGCTGCACATGGAATCCGGTGCTCTGCCCCCTTTGTTAGCCTTACCCAGCAAGGTTTCCGTTTGAAAAGCGATGATGTGTGCTACCCGGCCTTAGGTAGCGCCGGTATTGTCGGGCTTTCATTGAACCTTTGCGTGCGCATGTGAGCTTTCAGCTGTCCATACTGAAGATACTTGCCGGGCAGCCGGGCGGCCGAGCCAGACTTGAACTCGTCAAACAGCACTTGGCCATCTTTTACACCAGCGGGCCCGAGTGGCCGGCGCGCATGAAGCGCATCGCAAGCCGCGAGCCGAACCTCGATATCTTCGGACAAAAGCTCATCGACCGGGAGGTGGGATACTGGACCATCACTGAGGAGGGACGGAAGGTCCTTGAGGCCCTTGAGAAGCTCGATCGATATGTGGCGCAAGGCCAGCCCGAGGCACAGGCCGATGAGCCAGCTGGCGATGAGCGACCGCCATTGCCGGCTGCGCCGCCACGACCGATCGCCCGCAGGAACCGTCCTCAGCGTAAACGGTTGTGGGTCAGGCAGCTCTTCGATTAGATCGCGGAACTTCAGTTTGAAATAATGCAATGGCAATGGGGACTGTGAAGTGGTTCAACGCGACCAAGGGATACCGGCTTCATCCAGCCAGAAGACGGGGGAGCTGACGTCTTCGTTCACATCAGCGCGGTCGAGAAGGCCGGCTACACCAATCTCGCGGAAGGCGTTCGGGTCAGCTACGAGCTGATGGCTGGTCGTTCGGGCAAGATGAGCGCCGAAAATCTGCGCATCGGCTGATCGACTTGCCCTGAGGAACCTGCCAAGCTTTGGCGTTTCTGAATTAGCTTCTGGCTTGCGCGAGAAGTCATCGACTCAGCAAATCTCCCGGCACCGCTGAGGCCGTTTCCTGTCCGACGCACGATCAGCGCTGCGCATCGGAGCGCCGTGCGAGGCGCTTATCGGGATCGCATTTTCAAGCAGACATTGCAGCGAGGGATGCGACAAATCTCTCGGCTGCTTCAACGCGCGAGCACTGGATCCGTTCGTTCACTCCGTGGGACGAGCGAAGATCGATCTCACCATACAGGCAGATCGGTAGCTCCCGGTTGTTTTTGAAGCGCCGGTCCGGGCCGCCCTTACGATTCACGTAGCGCCAGGTCTGGTCTACGACAGTCGCGTCGGCGGGCGGCGTCTCTTCCTCGATAAAGCGAGCGCTTCGAAACATGAATTCAACGTCTTCGTAGCCGAACCCGGCAACAGTCTTGCCGGTAGTAACCAGGATCGCGTCAGGTGTCAGATAGAACGTCTCTTTTCCGAGTGGCAACTTCAGGAAATCGACGTTGCTTTTGACCAGCGGTGGCTTCTCCCTGGCTAACGAAATCTGGTGTCTTTGAATCAGCTTCGAGGCGCCCGCGCTGCGTTTCCAATCCGTTTCTTGTCGCTCAAGAGGGACATTCCATATGCGACCGCAACTCGCCAAGTCATGGAATGCGCGGGTCAGGGCCTCAAACCGCGCTGACTGCTCCGCTGGCAGCTCGTACGCGAGCGACACGGTACTCGTTTCGAGGCCATGGATGGCCAGAGATCCGAGGACAAGAACCAGCCCAGCGGTCAGAAGAAAGGCTGCAACAGGAGGAACGGCCGAAGCTGAAGCCGCGAGCTTGAGGGCACCGAACGCGAAGAGCACCGACAATAGCGCGATGAGTAGCTTGCATCGGCGCCAGCGGGTTCGGCCGGCTGCCAAGGTCTGTGCAATCTCGATGGTCGAGTTGGCGACCAGGTCATCGATCGAAGCACTGTCGATGACAGTGCCTTCGTCCGAACCGATTGGTCCACGGGGCGGGAAATTGGGCGTTTCCGGCAGAGGGGGCGGCGATGCACCAACCGATGCGTAGGGCTGATAGGACGTCCACGACACCCCCGAGCCTGGCAGGCCCACGGTCGTTCTCGTGCCGTGCGGCCCGATGGTGTAATGCAGTCCGCGCGGGCCAAGCGAGACGCTCGCTCCACTGCCGCTTAGATTTAAGCGGACGCCCGGGATAATCTTAAAACTACGGCGAAATCGGAAACCCATCTGGAATCGGTCGCAAGTTGTTTGTTTGCTTCTTATCGCGCACAGATCGAACGCCTTCAAGAGCGCGAGACAGGAGACTACAGATCATTTGAAAGCCGCCCGGACCGGGAAGCGCAAGCCGCTCGGTCCGCAATATAAGGGATCTCTGAGCGCTTGATCGTCAAGCGCATACGATGTGTGGCCAGTAGGGCTTCCACGGCGATTGTTTGCTATCGCCCCAACGCGGGCCCGATGATGATTTCTTCGATGCCGCAATTATTGGGATGAAGAGCAGTATTGTTGATGACGACTTTGTCGAACAGACAAGCCCGGTAAGGAACAAGTCCGGCTGGTGAGACACGTGTCTTCAGGTCGCCAGGCCAGGAAACTCCCAACCCAAACCAGGCGCGACTCGCACTCCTCTTGGAAGGGTTGGTTCTTGAGAACAAGAGCAGTCTTCAACGCATGCGGCCACCAGGTCCTGACTTGCGCGCGGGCGCCCTCCGGCTCATCCGTTCCTTCCACCAGGCGTCCGATGAGCAGCGTCACCGCCCTATCAGCCGCCGCTCGCTGTTGCTCTGTGTCATAGAGGACCGGCGTGATATCAAAGTCCTGGGCTGCAGCGTTCTGCAAAAGCCAGTCTGCACTGAAGCCGATTGAGAATCCTTGTCCACGATTGTAGCCTCGCCATTGCGAGAGCAGATCGCCTTCAGATGTCAGAGATCCGACGAAGCCATGAACTTCGCTGCTATGTTGACGAAAGAGTGCGACCGTCTCCCAGGCAAGCGATGAGATATCTCTGATCTGGTCGCCACGACGGTCGATTGCGTCGAGGACGATCTTCCAGCCGTGCAGAAACTCCGATGTATCGTTGAGAAAGCGATAGTGTGACGTCCATAGCGAGGGGCTGGCCACGATGCCATGGAGACCTGCGGCGGATGTGTAGTGGTACAGAATCATTCGTTTCCTCGATGGCCGAGCGATGGATTTCAAACAAACGCGATGACGGGCTGCTTGCGGTCAGCTTCAACAAAGAGATCGAGAATATCTCGAACACTGATCTTCATGGAGTCTGAGCCTTAAGAGAAGGGGCGGCGCTGGGCCGTGCGCCAGCGCGCGGTGACAGAAATGATCTGATCCAGCTCAGTGTCCTCAATTTGTGCCTTGAGGATCCTGATCTCGGCCTTTCGCCCGAGAGAGCACAGCGATCGGGCGATCCCATCTCGGGCCACGGACCTGGTGGATTGCCGCTCCAATTACGTCATTGAGTTCCGTTCCAGTACCCCTGGTCCGTTTCCAATCGATATCCAACAGCTGGGCCCGCAATGCGTATACTGACGCACTCGATCTCCCAAGTGCCTTCGTTGTCTCGTCATTCAGCTTGAAGCCTTTATTCGCGCAAAAAGGACCGGGCCTGCCCCCTCTGACCAACAGTTGGCCATATATGTAGGAGACCCCCGGCGGGCATGCCCGAGCCTCCTTGGAGGTTAGCGTACATTGCATAGAGCCTTTCTCCTTTCGCTAAATTTGGCGGAGACTCACCAGTTGCGCTGCGCTCGCAGCAACATTGTCAGCGTGCTCTGGTCCTTTAACGCGTAGGTAGCAGTTGGCTTCGCGACAGCCGACTGCAGCGGCAATGTTACCGTGCTTCCGCTCGCGTATTTTTGGTCGAGCATGGTGTAGGCGAGGTCGGCCGTAAAGGTCAGATTCCTGACCGGGGTCCAGCGCGTGACGACGCCAACAGCCCCGTAATTGAAGTCGGGATTACAGCCAGCCATGCCGCTCGAAAGTGCAAGTCCCGCAACGAAAGCATTGCAGATATAGCCCTTGGCAGTGCTTCCATATCGAACGGCAGCCCACCCGCCATAAATGGCCGTATTCCACAGCGGATCCCAGTTATGGGTGTAGCCACCGCGGAAGCCGTAGGTCGTGGTCAACTCCTGACCGGCGCCCGCAACGAACACGGAGTCAGACAGACCGGCCAGGCCGACGCTCTGGTAACCGCTAGCCATGCCCGTACCGCCGTACATCGCGTATGTGGTCGCCATCAGGTCGTTGAAGTTGTAGCGGGTCGCACCATTCGTATACGCGGCGGACAAGTTAATCGTGTCACCTGGCCCGGTCGGGATGTTTTTGAGTGATAAGGCCAACTGAGCAGCCCAGCCCCACTTGTCGCCTGGATGGCCGGTGGTTTCGTCAACGCCGTAATAGGCCGCATGGTTATCATGCGCAGCAAGTGACGCCTGAAAGAGGCCCCAGGCCTGGTCGACGCGGGCCATCGCGATAAGGTCAGGCGAGCGCGAAGCGCCGATGTCGTTGGCGCCGTAGGCCGCCGTCGCGAGGCCGGCAGCCGTGGCGCCGCTCACGTTCCAGATGTTGGTTGTACCATAGATGACTTGATCCTGGGTCGAGAGCGACCCTGTGACGCCTTGGCCGAAGTCGGCGGTATAGGTCAACTGGTTCACGCCAGTGACCCAGCCACCCCCACCGGGTAGATCGTCATATTCGTTCGCCGGATAGTTGGTCCAAGGCGCAGAGAACTGCGAGACCGCCTTTCCCACGGTAAAGCCGGCGAATTGGATGAAGGCGGAGTAGACGCCGAGCGATCCCTGTGCGATCGCTCCACTGCCCTGTCCTCCGGCCACAGCTGCGTTATAGGTGGTTGCGCCTCCGACTTCGCCTGTACCGGCCCCGGTATAGCCACCCGAGGTCCAGCTGAACACGCCTTGGAAGAAGGTGCGAACCGCGCCGTACTCGGTCGCAGTCCGCGTGTCGATGCTCAAGCTCTCCCGCGACCGCCACGTGTAGTAGTTGCTGAGGCGGTTTCGAGCTCCCGCCACACCATTAGCTGCTGGGTCAAAGTCGCTGTTGCTGTTCAACACCAAGTCAGCGCGCAAGTAACCACCCAGCTTGATGCACGTGTCCGTGCCCGGAATGTAGTAGAAGCCGGCGCCATATGGCGAGCAAACCTTCACGTACTCGATCGCTTTGGACTTGACCGGAAGATCAGCTGCTTGTGCAGCTTGCAGCGCGAATAAGCCTGCCGCTGATGTCACGACAAGCCGTTTGATCGTTGGATGTGGAGAGCTCAAATTTGAGAACGTCATTGCCCTATCCTCTGGGTCAGAACCTGTGCGGGCGAGGCTGTATCGTTGGGACGCAAACATTCGGTGACAGACATCTACTCGTGCGATGAGACGTTCTGATTTGATGATGCAGTGCCAAGAAAACGCGATCGGCTTGAAAAACAGGAGCAATATCGATCGCGGGTCGACGCCCAGAGTGACCCAAGAAATTCCATTGAGAGCTTGACGGAGCTTTCTGGCTTTTCCTGTTGCGTGTTCGTGATAGCAGCACCTCAGTGGATAGAATGTGGGCACACTGCATTTGCAGCTGAAATCTCAGCCGCCTCTGTCGGGTTTGGCGCGCCTGCAGCGCCGAGGTGGCTTCGTCAGAGCTAAGGCTGCGTTTGCCGATACTTAATGTGAGTACTATGGGGTCCGCACGGCGCTTTACTATTGCCGGTCGCGCTGAATGCCAAAGGAACGACCTTGAAGTTGAGTCCACCCCCGATCAGGTTACGCACAGTGAGCGGCGCAGGTGGCGGTCACCGGAAATGGGCTCAGCAAGAACGGGCGGAAAGTGAAGCTCGGCTCTTTCTGCCAGCCGATGTCCGGCCTGTATGAGCTTGAGGCAGGCAGGTGCTCGATCAGATCGCCAAACGCGACCCTTTGGTCATGAGTAGCCAGGTCTCAAGTCCGGCCTAGACTCAGTGCAAACTGCACGCGCGAGACTCGATGCAAATTCACGCCCACGAGCACCGATCGTATGTCGCGCCACAAGCCTGGTCTCCCGGGTTAGGTCGACTTCCCGATCCCGCGAACAGCGCGATCCGTATCCTCTCTCGTTTTCCGACCAGAGAGAGAAGCTCCGCCATTGATCCGCCGGCCGCAGATTCAAGATCAAGAATCCAAAGGTGATGCTCGCGCGCAGCGCCGTCGTCAGCTGCCGACATTTTATCCCGAGCTCATCATCAAGGCCGCATGCAGCAAGACAGAAAATTATGGCCTGCTCTGAAGTTTCGCCTTCACGCTCAAGATGATGGTGCGCGTGTACGTCACCGCATGATCAGCTCATGCAGCCGATTGGTGATACCGCCACGCTCGCGAAACCCGGCACACAGCTTGGCCAAGCCGGCAAAGCTCACATGTCCAGCGGTCCATCAAGCCCAGCCGCTCGGGCCCACCCTGGGGATCGTGCCTCCGGTCAACGAAGCGCCCTTCCCTATTCGAACGCGGCCGCCGCGAGATCGCTGCAGGTGGTCGAAAGGCAGGATGTTGCGGGGCTGAGGGATCGAAAGCAGGGTTCTGGAGGGCTCATGATAATGACTTATCGATCCGATCGCGCAGCCAATCGCCAACGAGCGAAATCGACAAAGTCGTGAGCGAGATGACCAGCGAAGGGAGCACAAGGATCCAGGGAGCACGGGTCAGATAGTCACGACCGTAGCCGACCATATTGCCAAGCGACGTAAGCGGAGGCTGCACTCCAAGTCCAAGAAAGCTAAGGCCGCTCTCGAGCAAGATGACGTCCGGAAATGCGAGCGTCATGGTGACGATCAAGGTCGACGCGATGTTTGGCATGATGTGGCGCAGGTAGACGCGCCATGGCCTTGCGCCAAGCTGGCGTACGGCGATCACATAGGCTTGCTCGTTGGAACTCATGGCAAGCGCGCGGGTGACACGCGCGTAGCGTTCCCATCCGTGCAGACCAATGAGCCCGACGAAGAGGAGCAGAGAGTTGCCGAAGAAAGCAAGCACCGCGAGCGCCAAGACGAGAAACGGCATGCTTGCCTGGAAATCCACGCAACCGAGGATGACCTGCTCTACCCAGCCGCGGAAGTGAGCGGCCAAAACGCCAAGCGTGATGCCAAGGACGGCGCCGAGCAACGTCGCTCCGAAGGCAATAAGTAGGCTGATGCGGATGGATATGACCAGGCGCGCCAGGACGTCCCGGCCGAGTTCGTCTGAACCAAAGGGATGCGCCATGGTTCCGCCGAGGCCAAGAGGTGCAGCAAGGCGATGATGAAGGTCGAGGGCTGCATAGTCATAAGGGGTGAGGCGATCAGCGAAGATTGCGACAAGAAGCATGAGCGCCAGCCAGGCAACCGCAATTGCGACCCCGCGGTCACGCCACCACCACAGACTGCGCATCCTCGAAGTCGGCAGAACTCGGTCTGCGGAAATGCTCGACAATTATTGCCTCCCAGAGTGCAACTCGCGCATACGTGGATCGAGCACGCCATAGAGCAGATCGATGGTGACATTGGTGGTAATCATGGCGGCGGCCACAATGAGCAGGATGCACTGGACGACAGCCAAATCACGGCTCGCAACCGAGACGACCAGCAGACTGCCAATGCCTGGCCACGAAAAAACGCTTTCGACGAGCACCGTTCCCGCGATGAGATTGCCAACCATGAAGCCGACGATGGTCAGCACCGCTATCGCGGCGTTGGGCAGAGCGTGGCCGGTCACGACGCGGGGCCAAGGCACACCCTTGGCGCTGGCGGCACGAATGTAGGGCTGTCCAAGCACCTCGAGCATGGCGCTGCGGCTGAAGCGGGCCAAAACGGCTGCGCCGCCCAGACCGAGGGTAACGACAGGCAGCACCAAATGCTGCCAAGTGCCGGCGCCGCCCGAGGGGAACCAGGGGAGCTCGACTGCGAACGCCAGTACGAACACGAGGCCAAGCACGAAAGATGGGACGGTGAAGCCCACGACCGCTACCATCATCACCAATCGATCCGCGATGCTATCTCGTTTGAGGGCCGCGTAGATGCCGGCCGGAATGCCGATCAACAGATTGAGGATGAGTGCCGGCGCGGTCAGCATCAGCGTGACAGGAATGCGCTCGGCGACGACGGTGATCGCGGAACGCCCGTCACGCATCGATTGGCCGAGATCTCCATGAACGACCGCGAAGAGGTATCTGAGGTATTGCATCCAGAGTGGCGCATCGAGCCCCCAGGCCTTTCGGAAGGCCTCGACCGCTTCCGCCGGGGTTTCCGGCGACAATAACGCACGGGCGGGATCGCCAGCGGCGCGCAGCACTACGAATGCGAATGTGACCACAACTGCGATGGTCAGCAACGCGCGCGCCAAGCGGACCACTATGAAGCGAGCCATCATGCCTCCTTGTCGAGTTCGGCACCATGAGCGCCGATCAGATGGCAGGCGACGCGGCGCCCGTCGGGAACGGATCTGAGCTTTGGGACGAACCGCGCGCAAAGTGGAAGCGCTACCGGACAGCGAGGATGGAATGCGCAGCCGCCCGGTCGCGCAGCCGGATCGGGCGGATCTCCTTGCAGGATCGTGCGAGACCGATGTCTCCCCGGCCTGGGCACCGCGGAAACGAGCGCCCGCGAATAGGGATGCAAAGGATCCAGAAGAACCGCCTCAGAGGCGCCTTCCTCGACGATGGCGCCGAGATACATCACAGCAATCCGGTCGCTGAGCAGCCGGACTACTCGCAAATCATGGCTGATGAAGATCATCGCCATGCGCCGCCGCGCCTGCAGATCCTGCAGAAGATTGATCACTTGCGCCTGGATCGAGACGTCGAGCGCCGATACTGGCTCGTCGCAGACAATGAGATCTGGATCGGTCGCAAGCGCTCGGGCCAGGACAGCACGCTGGCGCTGGCCGCCTGAAAGCTCGTGCGGAAAGCGCCTAAGGTGATCGGTCCTAAGCCCCACATCCGCGAGAAGCGCATTGACCCGCCCCTTTCGTTCCGACTTGCTGCCAAGCCGATGAATTTCGAGCGGCTCGGCTATTTGCGCGCCGATCGTCAGGCGGGGATCGAGCGCACCTAGCGGATCCTGAAATACCATTTGGATTCGCATCCTGAGCCGGCGCCATCGAATATCGCCGATAGCAGGCAAAGCTTCTCCGCCGAAGGTCACCGAGCCGGCATCTGGTCGGTCCAGGCCGATCAGGAGCCGGCCCGTCGTGGACTTACCACAGCCGGATTCGCCAACCAGTCCGAGCGTTTCGCCGCGAGCCAGCTGCAGAGAGAGCCCATTGACCGCGTGGACCATCGCTGGACGCTGGAAAAGGCCCTGTGGCAAGCAATATCGGCGGACAAGCCCATCGGCTTGGAGGATCGGCGGAGCAGTTTCGATCATGCAGCCACGACTTCGCCCTGGTGCGGTTCGCTCGTGACATGCAAGCAGGCAGCCCTGTGTCCGATATCGCCATCCAGCGAGGCGAGCTCAATCGCCCAATGACCGCAACGTTCGATCCGCCGATCGCAACGGGGGGCAAAAGGACAACCTGGCGGAAAATCGGCTGCGTTTGGCACGACACCCGGAATGGCGAAGAGGCGTTGCCGCGGCGCATCCAGACTTGGAAGAGCCGCAAGAAGACCTCTCGTATATGGATGAGCAGGTTGGTCAAAGAGACGGTAGGCGGGCAATTCTTCGACGATGTGCCCCCCGTAAAGGACCAGTACGCGTTCACAGATCTCACTGACGATGCCGAGATCATGCGAGATCAGGACCAGCGCCATCCCTGTCTCGCGTTGGATCTGCCGCAGAAGCTCAAGGATCTGCGCTTGAATAGTGACATCCAAGGCGGTGGTAGGTTCATCAGCGATCAAGATGTCGGGTTGCCCTGCAAGCGCCATGGCGATCACAACGCGCTGGTTCTGGCCGCCGGATAATTGGTGCGCATAGGCACCCAGCCGGCGCGCGGCATCGGGGATACCGACCTGGTCGAGCAGACGTCGCGCTTCGGCAAGGGCCGTGCGGTGGTCCATGCCGCGATGAAGCCGCAAGGCCTCGATGATCTGATTGCCCACCGTGTGCACAGGATTAAGCGCACTCGCCGGGTCCTGGAAGATCATGGCGATCTGCCCGCCGTGCACCTTATCGAGGCGAGAGGCCGGCGCATGGAGCAGCTCCTCTCCGGCAAGGCGTACGCTGCCCGTTATGTTAGCGCGGCGCGTCAACAGTCCGAGCGCGGCAAGCCATGTCACGGATTTGCCGCAACCGCTTTCGCCGACCATGCCCAGCGACTCGCCACGCTTGAGAGTGAGATCGATTCCGCGCAGTGTCGGCACACCGTCGAACACGACATGCAAACCTGCGATCTGAAGAAGCGCCTCCATCCGAGGTCCCTGCCCTTCCCCCATCATGGGCGCTGCATCAGCTCGGTTTGAACGAAGCTCTTGTTACGGCAGGAGTGCAACGATGCTACAGCGGCATCCTCGAGTGGCAACTCCGCCGACCTTCGGCGATCGGCGGCAAGCGTGCTTAGCCAGCGCAATTGTGCGACAGGTGTGCGCGCGCGCCTGGAATTGCTGGTATCAACAACGCCGGCAAAAGAGCACGAATGCTCCCGAAATGAGATCGTACCATGCGCCTCGGAATGGCCGATGTTCATGCAGCTTTCGAGCATGGGCCGGGCACCTCCAGCAGCCTTGACCTCGCATCCGATCTCAAGGCCCTCCGCTACTTGCCGGCGCACTGTTAGATCGTCGGTGCAGATTGGAGGCGCGCCTTGATGGATGCGGCGCAGCGTCCGCGCCTCCCAGACGACGCGACTGCCCCCTCGGATCGTCTGCGAGACCTTGAACAGGATCGCATGATCGCCAGCGGCAAGATTGTCGTCAAACCAGGTCATCGCCAAGACACTCTGCCCGAGGGCTAGCTCCAAGGGCGGATTGCTGTTGGACAATGGTCGATTCAAGGTGTGCGTCATCGCGATCAGGTCCGGATCAGAGCTCTGTTGAAGGGGCCGAAATTGAGGTCGAGCGTCAGTCCCGGCAGCCATGGCACATCGCGGCGCTTGCCATAGAACTGGCCCGAGACGTGCAGAATCACGCAAGGCGGATCGATCTCGTTGATGATCTCGAGCATACGACGGATGATCGGCCGGCGCTGTTCGGCCTGGACGATGTCCTGGAGCTTGGCGCCGAGCGCGAAGTATTCCTCGTTCCTCCAGACTCCGATCGACTTTGGCAGGGTGCCGCTCGGACCGAATTCACGCCAGGGATGGCCGAGATGATCCAAAAAGAGCGCCGTATTCGACGTATCAAAGATGGCACGCACCGGCTGGCGCTGAATTTGCGCGAAGTTTTCCATCATCTGGATCTTGACGTTCAGGCCAACCGCACGCCACATCTCGATCATGGTCTGCGCACCAGAGACCTGATTGGGGTAGTAATTGTTGAGCAGACGATAGGTGATCTGCTCTCCCCTGTAGCCCGCTTCGGCCAGCAGCTCCTTGGCTTTGCCGGGATCATAGGCAAGCGAGGGAAATTCGTGGATGTAGCCTTCGCCGTAGCTCGGCAGCTGGTAGCCGTTCGGAATCGGGAGCCGGTCCTCCCACAAGCTCTGCACGATCAGCTTGCGATCGAGCGCAAGGCTCATGGCGCGGCGAACACGCGCATCCTTCAAGATGGCATCGGTCTGATCGAAGACGAGCGAGCGGATATTCTGCACTGCACCACCCACGACCTCGAGATCAGCACGCTTCTGGACGCTCGCGAACTGGTCCGACGGAATGTCAGTGGCGATGTCGAGCTCGCTGGCGAGCAGGCCGTTCACGCGCGCGGAAAGTTCGGGAATGATGCGATATTCAATGCCATCGAACGGCGGCCGACCACCCCAATAGGCATCGTGGGCGGCCAACGAGACGCGAATATCAAGCTTGTGGTCGACGAGCTTGTAAGGACCGCTTCCAACAGGGGCTGTGGTCCAGCGCTCCCACGAGCCCGCCGCCACGAAGGCGCGATGACTGACGATCTCCGATCCCCAAGCAGCCAGGCGCTGCTCGAGGAGCGCGTCGCCGCCCTTGGCATGCACAATGACGGTGTAAGGATCGACGATTTCGACCTTCTCGAGCCGATCAAGCGACTGAAGCGCCTCGGACATTCCGCTGCGTCCAGGTCCCAGCAGGTGGTCAGGACCAAGACTAAAGGCGACATCTTCGGCCGTCAAAGGCGTTCCGTCATGGAAAGCCACTCCCTTGCGCAAGAACAGCCGCAGTGACTGCGCATTGATCCGCTCCCAACGCTCGGCCAAGCCGGGCCGTAGCGGCATATCATGGGCATGGTCGAAGGTGATCAGCGTATCGAAAAGCTGCGGCATGATCCGGCGAATGGCAGTATCGGTCGCGATGACGGGGTCGAAGGATCGCGGAAATCCGGACATGCCGACCTTGAGGCGGCGACGCGTCAATGTCTTAGGCTCACCCTCCGCAGCACCGGCGCCTGTGCTGGCCAACACGCTTGCGGCAACGGCGCCTGCGATGGCTTGCCGTCGCGTCAGATCGATATGGGTCATCACCGCCTCCGATTCCACTTCCATTCATACGAATGCCACGCCCGCGAATTCTTAGATCGGCACTGACATTGGCGGACCACCGAAATTGGGCGCTTGTGTCATCAGGCATATTCGCGATTGTGTGCGACCTTAAAAACCTGAACTGCTACGGCAGGATGACATTAATCGAATAAGTCGATGTAAGCTTGCGAAGATGCGATGGTTGGCACTCCTGGCGCAGGCTGATGAAGAAGGAGAGCTGAGACGCAACGCACTGCGAACGCCCAACAGAGCCGCACGAACATGCGATACAGTTATCGTAATCTTCGATGATTTTATCCAAAGCCGCGATCATCCGGTTAGTTTGGTCGTTCGCGTTCGGATAGATCGCCACGAAACCGCTCATTCGAACGCGAAGGATATTGTGTCTTGTCTCTCGTTTCAGAACGGCTCAAGCTCGTCCGTCCCTCTCAAACCAAGGTCATGACGGCTCGCGCCGCCGAGCTGCGCGATCAGGGCGCCGACGTGATTACGCTCAGCCAGGGTGAGCCGGATTTCGACACGCCGTCCGCTATCTGTGAAGCTGGCATCCGAGCCATCCGCGACGGGAAGACGAGATACACGGCGGTCGCCGGAATCAAGCCACTGCGGGCAGCGATCGGCGAGAGCCTCCGTCGCGATCATGGCCTCGATTACGGTATTGACCAGATCACGGTGGGCTGCGGCGCCAAGCAGGTCGTGTTCAACGCACTATTCGCTAGCCTCGATCGGGGCGACGAGGTTGTGATCCCAACGCCATGCTGGGTCTCCTATCCCGACATGGTGGCGCTGGCCGGCGGCAAGCCGGTGCTCGTCGCCTGCAGCGAACTCGATGGCTTCAAGCTGCGCCCCCAGGCATTGAAGAAGGCGATCACGCCGCGCACCAAATGGTTGATGTTGAATTCGCCATGCAATCCGACCGGCGCAGTCTACAGCCGAGGTGATTTGCTCGCGCTCGCTGCGGTGTTGCACGAGCGTACCCATGTGCATGTGCTATCCGACGACATCTATGAAAAGCTCACCTACGACGCCGACTTCGCAACAATGGCCGCAGTCGCGCCGGATCTCTACGAGCGCACCTTAACAGTCAACGGCGTGTCCAAAGCTGACGCGATGACCGGTTGGCGCGTCGGGTATGGTGCCGGACCTCTGGCGCTAATCAAGGCCATGAACCTCATCCAGGGCCAGACCTCTTCGCACACCAGCTCGATTTCTCAACATGCCGCGCTCGAGGCGCTGTCAGGGAGGCGGGACCATATCAAAGAGTTCGTGCGCGCGTTTTTGGAGCGCCGCGACCTTGTCGTCGCCAAACTGAACCAGGCCAAGGGGCTTGCTTGCCGTGTGCCGGACGGTGCCTTTTATGTTTTCCCCTCTTGCAAGGGGGTTATTGGCAAGCGCACGCCGAACGCCAAGCTGATCGAAACAGACAGTGACTTTGCGATGTATTTGCTCGACGCTTTCGCCGTAGCTGTCGTGCCCGGCAGCGGCTTCATGGCCTCGCCCTATGTCCGGATTTCCTATGCTTCCTCGCTCGAGGACCTCAACCGCGCCTGCGACCGAATCATCGCCGCCTGCGCGACCCTGTCCTGAAAGATATTCTGATGTCCCCTGCCAAAAGCCTGCGCGCCCGCATGGCCGAGACTGGCCTGGTCCACATCATGGCCGCCCACACAGCCCATTTTCGGCGATTCTCGCGGAAGAAGCCGGATTTGACGGACTGTGGGCGTCCGGCTTTGAGCTGTCTGCGCTTTATGGGCTGCCGGACATGAGCCTCATCTCAAGGACACAGCATCTCGACATGCTGCGGGCGATCGCCGTACGCACGAGGCTGCCGATCGTCGCGGACATTGATACGGGCTATGGCAATGCGATCAACGTCATTCACGCTATCACGGAATATGAGCGGGCCGGCGCCAGCGCCGTTGTGATCGAGGACAAGACTTTTCCAAAACTAACGAGCCTTGTTGCCGACGGCCGTCAGCACCTGTTGCGCGTTGAAGAGTTCCAGGGGAAGATCGAGGCCGCCATCACGGCCAGATCGGACCCGGATTTCCTCGTCATCGCCCGCACCGAAGCCTTGATTGCCAGCCTCGGCGAAGCGGAGGCCCTGCATCGGGCGCACGCTTATGCGGAGGCTGGCGCGGACATGATCCTGATCCATTCGAAAAGGGCGAATCCTTCCGAGATCGAAAGCTTTTCGCGCGCCTGGACCGGATCGGCGCCGCTGGTGATCGTGCCGAACGCCTACCCTGACCTCGACTCCAAGCGGGTCAAAACGTTGGGCAATATTTGCATGATGATCTATGGCAATTACGGCATCCGTGCTGCTGCGACCGCCATGCAGGAGACCTTCCGCCGGATCATCGCCGACGGCGGCGTCCAGAACGTCTACAAGGATATTCTGCCGGTGGATGAGATCTTCAGAATCCAGAATATGCACGAGGTTAAGGCGGCTGAAGCTCGCTTCCTTCGCTGAACGCTGCGACTGATACTGCTGTCGAGATTTTGAGAAGAAACTCAGGACCGCGCTCTGCTCCGGCGCAATCTAAACGCTCTTAAGATGTGGTCCTGTCGTCTAGACGACCCTCGATGTCGACTGCTCCATCAGCGGTTAGCCCCTGGAACCTCGAGATCACCTCCTAAAAAACCGTCGACAGCAATCGTAATTGCGTGCCAGACGCACGAACCGTACCGAGAAGGCGGATTTTGTGCTTGAGGTAGCTTTTATAAGCGGAAATCCGGATCTACACATCGAATAATGTGATGGAGCATTCATTTCCGGCAATGGCCCGCCGTGACAATCAGCGGACATTCCAGGAGCTACCGGAGCAGAAAATGGCTGCCGAACACGATGAAGTGCCCCTCAATGCTATCCGGGTGTTTGTGACCATTGCGCGTGAGGGAAGCGTGACGCGTGCAGCGAGCACATTGGGAACGACACAGAGCTCGGTCAGCCGTTATTTGGCTGTGTTACAAGACTACTTTGGCACGGATCTTGTTCAACGGCGAGGCCGGCGGAGCGAATTGACAGAATTCGGAAGGCTCTTCGCGAACGCCGTTGCCGAACCGCTTGACACAGTGTGTTTCACCGCGAAGAGGATGCGGCGTAGGAGCCGAACGGACGCTAATCGAATCGTGGTCCACACGTCTCTTTCCACCTTCGCATACTCCTTTCTGATTCCGAATCTCCAGGCGTTCTCTGCCGAGATGGGCGGCGTAGTCGTCGACGTGATCAGTTCATTGTCTCCGCCGAGATCCTCCGACAATTTCGACATCTTGCTCACTCGCGATCTTTGTATCGCTGAACCGGCCGACGATTGGGCGATCTACAATGAGACGCTCGTATGCGTAGGTTCTCCAAATCACGTCATGGGAAAAACGCTCTCAACTGTCCGTTCGATGCCAATTCTGAACATCACATCGCGGCCCGACATACTGCCAACATGGCTTAGGGCCATGAACCTTTCCGCAAAGGACATCAAGTCGGGGGCGCGATACGATCATAATTACCTTGCTTTGCCGGCCGTCATGACCGGAAAATGCCTGCTGGTGGCGCCTGAAATTATTGTCAGCGATCTCGTGCGGACAGGGGCGCTCCATGTGATACCAGGATCGCGCACTTCAAGCGGCATGCAGTATCGGGCCTATGCGGTGGACCGAAGTGACAATCCCGAGATCGCTCGTGCCTTTTGCCGATGGGTCGCTCGGCTCTGTAAAAAGGCCGCAACTCCGGAAGCCGCCTAACCGCATATCGGTGTTAGCAGAAGTTCGATCGATGCTTTGAATAATGCTAGCGTCCATTTGCACGTGCAGACCGTTCCCGATCGACGGCGAGGCTCATTTTTAGGCGAGTACCGCGGCCAACCCGCAGTCCAAAACGCTAACCGCGCCCCGCCAAAACCCTTTCCGCCTTCAAACCGGCCGACTTACAATCGTCTTGTGAGGTATCAGGACCGCACCATCAACCAAAAGCTCAGGATCCCGCGCCCCTGTCTTTGCGGTTGCGACGGAGCAATGCGCGATAGCCGCCTCGCATGAGACGCAGCCCCGCCCGGACCAGGCGAATGGTCCGGCTGCGGAGATGGTCTGTTTTCCAGCCGCGATCGGGAATACGATGCTTGCCGAATAGGCCTTGCGCGATTTCGCGATAGCTGTTTCCTTCCAAGGACCCATCAACTGCACGCAAGGCGAGGATAAGCCGATGACGGGTCAAGATTGGCAGCGTCAGAGGGGGTGGTCCGATGGGCCGCCGTTCGAGCGCCAGCCAAAGTCGACGAGCTGCCCGCACACGAACCTCGAAATTGCGATCGAGCGGCAGGTCGACAGCAACCGATGAGCCCACCGGTGGCAGTTCTGCTAGCCAAAGGCGATGCTTCGCTCCTCCGAGCGCCACGACGGCATGCCATCCATCCGGCGCGCAACGAAGCTCGCTACCCGCTAGTTTGCTGAAATCCAGGTCATACCGTTTGGACGCCACCGAGCGGACAGCTGCGCGCACGGGCAGCACGGTCGACAGCACTTCAGGCGCCCAGAAAATGGCTTGTTGGTCGAACGTCTTTTGCGGATCAGCTGCGAAAAGACAGCCCCCACTGCTGTCGGAAGTGATCCGTCGTCGCGCTGGATCGTTGGCTGGCGGCCAGGGCCATATAGTCCCGCTGGTACTCGCAATTGCGGCGCAGCCATTCCCAGGCTATGTCCACAGCTTCTGCTTTCTTGGCGTCAGGATAGGCTTCCTCTGATTTCCAGTCAGCTCCTGGCATCGTACCACTTTCCCCGTATGTTCTTAACGCACATGCATGGAATTGCAGCCCGACAAATGTGACGATTTATGGTTGCACAAACTCGGATATTCACTGTTAAATGCAGTTACGCGATGGGACGATCACATTTTGCGATCGGACATCAACAGAAGTGACGTCCGTTTCGAACGCATTCATTCCTCGCTGTTCGGCCAACCGCGCTGCAGGAGATGCCGAAAGCCGTGACGCGCCGCCCATTTGGCGCGAGCCAGATGACTTTCAAAAGTACGGCGGGCGCGATCCGGATCCAGGGTGGGATCAATACCAAGCACAATGCGCGCAACTTCGCGCCAATCAGCGTTATCGGCCTCGGCATCCAGCAGACGCATATAGGTGACGGCATGTTGCTCGTCATACGGCGTGAGCTGGGGCGCGTTAGGCGCGGAATCTGCGATCTTGGGATCGGGCGGCACTGCCTGAAAGTCCTACCAGATTGAGAAGCATCGATTTAAGCGAGGGTAGCCGTATTCAGAGCCTCTTCGTAGAGAACCGATTGTCGCGGTCTGCAGGATCCATCCTTGCCGAAGTCAATTAATGGCCGGCAGCGGTTATTCCCGTCGTCCCTTCGTTCGTTCGCTCCGACGATCGCCAGAATCCATTTGATCGCAGTCCGTTACGCTCAGAGCGCGATCAGCAGAACTGCCGTTCAGCGTGCGGCGCCGTCGGCCCGAATCAAGAGGCCGACATCGGACGCTGCTCGTCATAACTCGTCAGCACTGTCTCATTCGGCGCGACATGGCGATATCCGGATCCAGTACCAGCTCTTTCATTTAGCTTACGCGCGGACTCTGCTCATCTGCATTCTGGACGAACTTACCGCAATAGTACGTCTATAACCAGTGGTTTGATGGCCGTCAGAATGGCTGCTTTAGCGCATGAAAGCTCGTGCGCTTGTCGCCTGGAATGTGCGCCGGATCCGCGTAGATCGCGGTGTTCCGCAAGAGCGGTTGGCGTACGATGCCCGCATTGACCGCTCCTATATGGGCGGTATTGAGCAGCAATCGAAGAACCCGACGATTGATCTTCTCGACCGTATCGCGGCAACGCTTGACGTTCATGTGTCTGAATTTTTCATCCAACCACCCAAAGGCGCGGCGCCACCAAAGACCTTACGTAAAGGTCGCAAGCCCGCGCGTTCCCGTCGCAAGACGAAATAGCACGCATCCCCTGAGAGCTACCTATGACACGAGGAGTCTTGGCGACAGTTCTGCTTGAGTTGAACGTCGCGTAAGTTGCCAGAAGCAGAGACGCTTCACGCGAAATAATTCCTTAGCAGCTTGCGACATACAACGCTATCAGCGATTCAGATCCTGGTCAGCCTACTCCATTGCGGTGTTCCCGCTCGAAATCGCAAGGACGCTAGGCCAACTGCATCGATCCCTAACTCTCGGACGGGCATGCAAGAGGCGCTCAAGGACGCGGAGGCAAAAGAGCCTCGGCTGAGCGAAGATTCATCGGCAGCTTGGACGAGTCGTGGACCCAAAAGGAGGTCCCGCCGAACATTTGCTTGGCTCTGAAACCCTGCGGCTAGCGGCACGAACGAAGTAGTCCGCGAAACACCTGACCGCTCCACTCAAGCCGCAACCTCCTAGCGGTTGTGATTCCTTCGACGGAACATATGCGGCCGAGAGATTCCTATGAATTTTTTTCAAGCTCCTGCCACATGCACTGCGAGCGTCCTTGATAGCGGTCCGCTCATTCTGTCGGATCCGTTGGAGAGAGCATCAACGAGTCCCTGACGGCGGCAGGGCACGTTTGCTCGTTTCCAGCAGAAGCGAAAGTGGATCTGCCTTCCCTAGAGTTGGTAGCGGGACTTGCTTCGTGTTTGCTGTAGACTTCCATGGAGATCGACGATCGGTTCGCGACTGAAGCGCCGCGATTGGTGACGGCGATCTGCCACGATCGTTCGTGATGACTACAATCCTGAGGCGGTAATGACGGGGTAGACTCATGGACTTATGGTCATGAAGCTTGTCGAATATCCTTCCGGAAGCTCCGCCGGGTCGACCGTCTTTGTTGGCAAGAATCGTTTTGGAAACTGGGTCGTCCGCGAGCAGAATGGTATTTTCGGAGGTCTGTTCGCGAGCCGCGCGCAAGCGCTCAAATACGCACTCTGTGAGAATGGCCAACATCCAGAAGCTATCCTCGAGGTATCTCGCGAGATCGACGTCTTTTACCGCAGTCCGCATGAGGCGAAAATCGGCGCAATTGAGCAAGGGTAGTAGCTTTTCGCGAAAACAGACCGCTACGCCCTTATGAGCATGTCGCTTGGCTGTAGCACGACTACGAGCAGCGAAAACGGGGTCGTCGGTCTTGCGCCAAGAGGACGGGAACCAAATCGCATCTTCGTCGAACACGGTCGCCGCGGGTTCACGCAGGCCATATCCCGGAAGGAATTCTGAACTGGTTGGGATGCCTTCGACCCTTGACTCCGAGCTGTCGATATCAGCCCATTGATTGCAACTCAACAAAGGCACGACGGTAGCGCTCGTGCCATCGGAGCTGGTCAGGGTCGAAAACATCGCGAGCGCGGCTGAGGTGTATCGCTTCATCAGGCATTGGATCGGACTGTATTTGGAGTGGCCGAGCGCCTCATGGCGAGGTCCTGGACGGGTGCTCAGCGTGTGCAGCGGAGTGCGGACGAGCCACCACCAGGCGATGGACCAGGTCATCACCGCTACTATCCCACCTGGATATCGCCGGCCCTCGCTTCGCCACCCTGGATCACGGTCGGACGGCAATCTTTGGCCGAAGATCATCTTAACGGCAGGAAACCAAAAAGCATTGCCAAGACAGTGCGCTCATTTGCGTACCGTTATCGCACCCAACATGTCTTGATGGCTCTCGAGAAAGCCTGCGAACACATCCACGATGAACTCAGCGTCGGTGCGCGCCATCGACGTCGAAATCGATGCGGCAGCACCATACGGCAGGATGATGCCATTCTCCGCAAAGAAGCGTGTGAGCTCCTTCATTAGAGTTACTCCGGCAGGCGTGGGATAACTCTCGCGATAGTCATTCGGAGCTTCTGCCTGCGGATGAATGCGGAAGAGCGAAGCGGCTCCCGTAACATACAGCGGCGCAGCCAGGTTCGAGATGGCCCGGCCAATCCCGTCACGAACAATGTCCCCAAGCATCTCCAGACGTGCAAAAGCGGCATGATCTAGATGCCGCATGGCGGTCAGCCCCGCGGTCATGGATAGAGGATTGGCGGAAAACGTACCGCCTTGCGGAAGCAGCGGCCGACCCGCTGAGGCATCAAATACCTTCATTACGTCCTCGCGACCGCCGATTGCTCCAATCGGCAACCCGCCACCGATGATCTTGCCCATGGTGATGACGTCCGGAGCAAGGCCGTAACGTGCGGAAGCACCCTGGAAACTCTGCCTGAGATTGAGGACCTCATCAGCGATGACAAGAATGCCGTTTTTGAGGGTCGCTTCCTGCACGGCAGCGAAGAATTCAGGCTTCGGCGCAATGAGGCCGCCGCGGCTCGGCATAGGATCCAGAATGACAGCGGCCAGATCGTGCGCATTTGACGATATCAAGCGGCGCGCGCCTTCAACATCATTGAAGCGGAGCACAACGACTTCATCGAGCACGCTCGCAGGCATCCCGCGATAGAAGGCCGTGGACTTGGGCTCGATTGCGTCACCCCAATTGTCCGGTGCCGCCGCTTGACTGACCTCGACCCAATCATAGGCACCATGATAGGCGCCCTCGAGCTTGGCAATCTTCGAACGTCCGGTGAAGGCTCGCGCAGCTTTGATCGCAAACAGCACGGCCTCAGTTCCCGTATTGACGAAGCGAACGCGATCAATCCGCGGAATGCGGCCGCAAAGTAGTTCGGCGAGTTCGATCTCGCTCTGCGTCGGATTTGCGAAGCAGCTACCGCGCTGGAGTTGATGGGTTAGTGCTTGGACGACGGGGCCGAAGGCATGTCCGTGGATCAAGGTCGTGAAGTTGCAATTAAGGTCGAGAAACCGGCGGCCGTCCACATCGAACAAATAGCTGCCCATCCCACGATCGATGTAGAGTGGAGTTGGATCTCGCTCAATCGTCACTCGCGAAGTGCCGTCTGGGAAAACCTTTTGCGCGCGGGCAAAGCTTTCGTTGGACCGCCGGCTAGCGCGCGATAATCCGGCCACCGTACTGGAACCTGCAATCTCTTGGTTCACCACAACCTCCTCGATTTCCTTCGCATTTTTGCTGAGTTGCCGGACCGACACCTGTTGAAGTGCCGACTTTCGACACCTGTTATTGGGGAACTGGTCCGGAGCGTCGCTCTTGTGTAATAATGAGGCCAATATGAGCATCGCGGCGACCGAGATAACTTAAACTAGAATAGCTGCCTGTCCCAAACCGCTGCCATTCGGCGTGTGCTCTCACTTTTCAAGATGAGCTGGGTACGTCCTAATCTGGGAGCCCCGATGGTAACAACTGCTGGCAGGCGCGCCTCGCGCGTCGCTGTAATAGCCGCTTTGGATCGCGGGTGAGTGTCATCACTTGGCGGCTGCGTCTGTCACAGGCTCCGCTGGTGCCCTCAGACTAGCTCATCACAGCCTTTACGGCGAATAGCTGACTTACCGTACACATTAACAATGAATCGAGATACTACCTACTCTGGTGAGATGAGAGCCGTCTCGCTACGCATCGGCTTGAAGCTGCACCAGACAAAAGAGCCGCCTACTCGTTTTATGCCCCACCGGTCGTCGAATTCTGACTTGCGACAAATTGTTCTCTTCGGTCGCAGCATTTGGCGCAGAGCTAACTTTCACGTGCAGTGGAGTACTTCTGGGGTATCGCGCTGCAGAGCACTGAACAAGAGCGCCACGATGAATCTCTGGCTTCCAAGCCTGAGAGTTCGTTGGTCGGATCTAGTGTTGATTTTTCAACCTTGCGATACCGTCTTTGTTTTTGTTAGCCCCCTTCTGAAAGCATCACTGAACCGATGATACCCTCCTTGGCCAAGTCCGCGATCTCTGTGTCGGAAAGCCCAAGAAGACCTGATAGAACCTCTGTGTTGTGTTGTCCAAGCGTCGGTGCCGCTGAGCGGATTGCATAGGGCCCTTCACCTTCCCGAATCGGCATGGACGGCTGTGGATGCCGGCCGATGAAAGCGCGCTCAATTTCTTGCAGATACCCGCGCGACCTAAGATGCCGATCGCTGAGCAGATCAATTGGAAGGCGGGCCACGCCGGCCGCAATCCTTGCGGCCTGCAACTCGGACATCGCCTGGTCGGCGTCGCGGGCGATCGTCCAGCCTTCGATCTCTCTCTCGATCAACTCCTCGATATCGCGGCGATCTTCCGCAGATCTCAGCGATGCGTCCATGGCCCAGTCTGGCCGCCCAATAAGTCTGGCAAGTCTCTGCCACATGTCCTGGTCGGTGGCGGCTACCACGATCCAATTGTCCTCACCTGCACACCGAAAGCAGCCATGCGGCACAAACTGCGGATGTCGATTGCCGTATCTTATCGGCAAGGACCCGTCGATCGAATGGAGAATGATCCATGGCGCTGCGAAGGGTATCATGCATTCGATCTGCGCAAGATCAATGAACTGCCCAAGCCCTGTGGTGCGGGCGTGAATAAGCGCAACCAGAACTGCAGCGCAGCCGTTCAACCCACCAACGGCATCTCCAAATGCTACGTGGCTCATCACAGGTGGCCCGTTGGTCTTGCCCACCACGCTCGGCAACCCAGAGCCTTGCTCGAGAGTCGAGCCGTAGGCGCGGCAAGTGCGACAGACGCTGTTCGTGCCAAAGGCCGACATCGACATCATGACAAGGCGAGGGTTGAGCGCTCTGAGCACGTCGTAGCCAAGCCCGAGCTTTGGCAGCACATCGGCCGAATAATTGTCGACGACAATATCGGCTTCCCCTGCAAGCCGCTTCGCAAGAGTGCGGCCCTGCTGCCGCGTCAGGTCAAGGGTAATGCCGCGCTTATTGCGGTTCGCCATGCAGAAGCGTGCCGTCTTTTCATACATTTGCTCCTCGATGTAAGCAGCACGCCGGTCAACGCCGCGCCACCAGTCCGGATACTGGATGGCTTCTATCTTGATGACGTCCGCACCGAGATCAGCCAGCGTGCGCGTACACAGCGGGCCCGCCCAGCCCATCGAGAAGTCAACCACCCGAATTCCCTGCAGTGGCGCCCCGCCTGCATCGTTGCAGCCCGACGATACCGACGCAGTACCGGTGAGGCGCCTTCCTGTATTCGCGAAACTCTGCTGCTCGCCTGGAGCCGGAACCTTGCCGCCCCGACGCGGCGGCGTCAGTGTCAGCCTCTGCATCGAGCCCGGCGTCTGGCCCTCTTCTTCGCCAAGCAGGACAGGCACGATTGCACCGCGCTCCCTCTTCTCCGCATCCTGCAGCAGATCGGACATATCGGGTGCCGGAACGATCGGGATCTTGCGTTTCAATCCTTCCGCAAGCCACTCGTGCGCTGTGCGCGTTTTCAGCCTCGGAATGAAGTGTCTCTCGATCCGTTCCATGTGTTCCAGACGCCCGGTGCCGAGAACGAGAGCCGGATCGTCACGCAGTTCGGCCAGATCGAGCATGTCGCAGAAACCGCGCCATTGTGCCGGAGTGATCGTCGTGACGCCGAGCCAACCCTTTTTGGTCTCGTAAATGCCGATCGGAAAATTTGGCCAGAAGCGGTTGATGCCAATCCGGCGCATCATGTCGCCGCGCTCATAGGCCTCGAACATCTGATACTCGCTCAGAGCGAGGCTCGATTCAAAAATACTGAGAGACCACGACCGTCTTCTCCCACCAGCTTTTTCTTCCGGAATCGTCGAAGAAGCCGCGGCGATGAAGCCCCACAGACCGGCCAGAATACCAGTCTGGAAATCCGGTGCGTGCAACGGTGGGCCCTCGACAGCTCCAGCCAACTTGATGAGGCCGGCGAGCGCGCGGACCGTCGAATCGGTTGCGGCGAATCCTGCATAGGGTCTCCCTCCGCCAAACCAGCTTGCTTCAAGGTAAGTCAACCTGGGACATCTCTGCCGAATCGCGGCAATATCAATGGAAGGGCAATCTGCGGGATCAATATCGCGCCCATCGATCAGAATGTTGCAATCTTCGATCAGTGCCGTCAGCTGCGGGATCGCGTCCGGGTCGGCGACATCAATGACCACACTTGACTTGTTAAAGTTCAGGAATGCAAACCACGCGCTTTGGCCAGAAGCCGTGAGTGGCGCGCTACCGCGGAGTGGATCTCCTCCTGGCGGCTCGACCTTCTGAACGTCGGCGCCGAAGTCGGCAAACAATCGCGCGCAATAGCTGGTCGCGGCGGAGCTACCGATCTCGACGACCCGCAGATGCGAAAACACTTCCATCGAGGGTTTCATTTTCCCCGCCATCCGATACTCCGCATTGTTACTTGCTCGCAACGCAAGCCTGCAGACGCGGCAAGCGCGGCGCCTCTTACCACGCCATTGGCGGAAGGGGCCGTACTGCAAGCCCGTGCAAAAAAGCCCTTATTCAATCCTGGCATCATCCGGACCCGATAACGTTGTTGATATTGAACATCGCGAGAAAGAGGCATAAAGCCGACACGAGGGGACCCCCGCCGCCGACTGGCATATCCGCTCCAGTCGATCCATGCTTTTCATGTTCCCGCGCGACTGTATGCCGTTTGCGCCGCGAGACAGTTGAAGACACGGTGAGCCTGAGCGAAGCCAGCATTTTAGTGTCGACGATCAAAATGCGATATGCATCGGCTTACGCGGCGAACTCGCCGCCTGTGATATCGATGGTTGCGCCGGTGATAAAGCCCGCCATCGGCGAGGCCAGAAAGGTTACGACGTGCGCCACCTCTTCAGCAGTTCCAAAACGGCCGATTGGAATCCTGCTGAGAGCGGAGCGGTTGACCTCGGTCTCGGGTGGTCCAGTCAGATCGCTGAGAATACGCCCAGGAGCAATACAGTTGACTGTGATACCGTGTGGAGCGAGATCCCGCGCAGCAGCGCGGGTTAAGCCGACCAGCCCCGCCTTCGATGCAGCATAATGTGGCCCTGCGATCATCGGCATGGCACGCCCCGCGAGTGACCCGACATTGATAATGCGTCCATAGCCGCTCGCGATCATTGCTGGCGCCAAAAGCCGCATAAGAATAAACGGTCCGTTGAGATTGACATCGATGACCCGCCCCCATTCATCCAAGGACGTCTGCGAAAGCCAAGGTGCATTTTGGTCCACGCGCTTGGGGGAGATGCCAGCATTGTTCACCAAAATCGCTATTTCGCCCCAACGTTCCCGGATGTGGTCAACAAATCCCTGGACATCATTGTGTCGAGTTACATCAATCCTCTCAGCATAGAGCCTATCTTCCGGGCGGCCGAGAAGATCAAGCGCGCGGTCGACATGCTCCGCTTTTGTCGCTACAAATGCTACGCGATAGCCATCGGCCACGAACCGGCGCACGATCTCGAGTCCGATCCCGCGCGCTCCTCCGGTCACAAGCGCAACGCGCCGGTCGCTTTGACCCCTGAGTTTTCCTGGCTTCGGCATAATCAGACCGTCCCAAACAGCGTAACGAGCGAGTGGCGCCTCGCCGAGAACATTGGCGTAAGCGGTCTGGAGGCACCTTCGGCGTCGAACAATGGATCGAGACTTGACGAACTTTCATTATTCTTTCCGGCATAGGGGGATAGCAACCGTACCGGGCAGCTCCATGAATTCGTCGGCTGACTCATTACATCACCTCAGAGGGTATGGCTTTCCGGTCGTTTCGGCCACTGCTTCCAAAATGCAGTCGCACAATCGCTCTATATCGTTGTCTTCATGATCGGCCGTAATGCACACCCGAATCCCTGCCTTTCCTTGAGCGACCGTCGGGAAGAACGTCACCGAAGTGTAGAAGCCGGCATCGAGAAGCTCTTTGGCGATTGCAATCGCCTTGGTTTCCGATCCTATTGCAATCATTCTGATGGGAAATGAATTTCCTTGCTGAGCGGTTGCAACATGATGGTCAAAGACCTTGATACGTTGCGCTAACCGCCTCTGACGATCGCCGAGTTCTGCCGATCGATGAATCTTGCACGAGCCAAGCGCCGCACCAACCGCCGCCAGATTGGGTGGCACCGAAAACGCATAGGGGATGGAGTAGCGTCGAAACAACGCTTCGTGATCAGCCGTTCCGAGCATCACCATGCCGCCCGATGCGCCGAAGCCCTTAGCGAGCGAGGCCACTATGATCGTCCGGTCACCCAGCACTTGCGGAAACTGAGAGCGAGCAAATCCTTCGCCTTGGCGTCCGAAGATCGATATGCCGTGAGCATCGTCGATATAGAGAAAGAGCCCGTACCGTTCCTGAAGTTGGCGCAGTTCCTTGATAGGCGCGTTTCCTCCCATAGAGTAAATGCCATCGCATACGTAAGCGACCACCGGATGTTCGCGGCACAAGCGTTCGAGAGCTTCGATGTCGTTATGCGCGATCGTTTCCAGTCGCGTTTCATCAGCAACCACCGGCTTGTGATAGGCCAAGGATATGTGCGCAAGGCGGTCGAACACGACAAGCGGTTTTCGTCCGCCTGTCAGTTGGCCCGAAGCAAGGAGGGGCATCATACCTAGATTGGCGAGCATGACAGTGGAGAAGGCGATCACGCGTGCGCAGAACATCTCCGAGAGGGTTGCTTCAAGCTCTGCCAAGAGATCGAAATTGAGCCGCGTTCGTGCGCATGACCAGTGCAAGGACCGATGCGCCTCTATCGCGTCGATCGCGCCAGCGACGATCGCGGGATGATTGTCCAAGCCAAGGTAGGAACATCGCACGAAATCAATTTTTTCCGGCCGACCTTCAAGCGACCCCGAGCCCAAAACAAAGACACGTCCAGTCATCGAACGTCCATGGACGGCCATGAGACCAGCCTCATGAGCTGCATCGAAATAGGGACGGCTCTTATTGATCATGTAAGCGGTGTTCCGAAAATGTCCGGCCGGCCGACCATCCTCAGAGAGAGGGCTACGCTGTGGCATTTGATTCTCCGTTCTATTTGCCAAGCATGCAGATCCGACGGATCGGCTGAGAGCACGGTAGGCGCTTCCACGACCGCTCACACTGAATTCTCTACGCGCAGCTCGATCGCTTCCTTAGTTGGATAGAGACTTTATATCGGCGGGATCGCTTGAGTACCTACCAACTCGGATAGCTTAGATCTGACAGAGTCGAACAAGACGCTGAGACGGAGCCCGGACACGATAGCCACACTCCTTTCATGGATAAGATCGGAAACGAAACCGCGCACACCGAATAAACAGCGGCCACAGCTGCAGCTCTCCAAGGTCGCGGCCTGAATGTTGGTGCTTCTTGTTCGCCGACCCGGGTAGCGATGGGCAAACACTCGCCCGATTTGAATTGGGCTTAAGTGCCACGCTGCTTGGTCTTGCGCCGAGCTGTCTGGCAGACCCGATAGCAATCCTTTTTTTGACGGAGATCGGTCGGTGCTTGCTGGGAAGCCGTAGCAGTTTTGGAGGTCGTCCGTTTCCCCCGACCATGGCTTCTGCGGCCGCGGTACGGCCGGACGCGCCATACCCAGGTGGCAATGTGCTGGCCACATAGTCGGGCTCGGTTGGGTCGTACAGAGCCGGCTCCGCGAATTTGAACAGGTCGGTAAGTGGAGTTTCTGCCTGACAGCGGGCACGCTGGTGCCTGCGAATCAGGAGCGACGATGAGCAGACGAGCACGCCGGAACCACACACCGGTCTTCAAAGCGAAGGTGGCACTTGCCGCCGTCAAGGGCGACCGGACGATAGCTCAGCTTGCCGAGCAGTTTGACGTCCACCCCAATCAGATTACGGCGTGGAAGGCGCAGCTGGAGGGTGGCGCTTCCGGAGTTTTTGGACCTGGCGGCGCTGCACCGGCCACGCCTGCGATCGATGTGAAGTCGCTGCATGCCAAGATCGGGGAGCTGACGCTGGAGAACGATTCCTAAGAAACGGCACCAGCTCCTGGTTCCAAGGGCTGCAGAACAAAGCCGAATGTCTTGGCACGTCGGTGCAAACTGTTGATCACTCGCGTACGGTAGCGTGTCTCGTAGGACGAGGCGCCGGGATCGACGTAGTCCATTCCGTGACGGACAGCGTTGTAGAACAGGACTGCGATCTTGCGGGCCGTCGCGGTGACTGCCTTGGCCTTGCCGATGCGGGACGACAGTCTTCTATAGAAGGCGCCGAGCGCGGTGTCGGTGCGTCCGACGGTTACGGCAGCAAGGCGCAGAAGAGCTGCGGCCCGACCGCCGGACCGGCGCGTTCGTGACGAGAGCATTTTGCCCCCGGAGACCTTATTGCTCGGCGCCAACCCCAGCCAGGAAGTAAAATGCTTTGCACTTGGCCATGAGGTAAGGTCGTCACCGCATTCCGCGATCAGCTTCAGCGAGAGGTAAGGACCGAGGCCGTCGATGGTGGTGACGTCCTTTCCGAGCAGCCCAAACAACGACGCGCGGACGTCGAACGCCAGAGCGTTCGCTTGATCGGTTCGGTTCCGACGCCGCGAGACCGGCGGCGCTGATCCATGATCATGACCCCTATGGATAATGAGTTCCTTCAACACGGCTTCGATCTTGGCGTCGCAAGCAGATGCCTTCTCGTGGTAGGCGTCATAAAGCGCAAGTGCCTGCTCGAGCGCAAACAGATGCTCGGCGCGGTAGCTTCCGGTGAGCGCCTTCGCGATCGTCTCGGCGCTGGAGTGGCAGCTGTAATGGCGCAAGCACGCCAGCGTCTCAGGATCGCGCTCGCCGGCAAGGATCGCGCGGATGATACGCAGGCCGGTCGCACCGGTGATGTCGGCGACGACGTGGTGCAGCTGAAGATTCATCTCCGTCAAGGCCTTCTGCATATGCTGGATGTGTGAGGCCGCGTACTCCAGCAGGCGCTCGCGCTGACGCACGTAGGCTCGCAGCTCGGCAATCTACCCTTTGGGCCGAAAGCTGGCCCGCAGCAACCCGAATGAATGGAGCCGCTGCAGCCATTGCGCATCGCTGACATCGGTCTTGCGCCCCGGCACGTGCTTGGCATCGCGCGCGTTGACAAGAAACACGGTAAATCCCCGGGCATCGAGAAGCTCGCAAATCGGAATCCAGTAGACGCTGGTCGATTCCATGACGACGGTCTCGACGCCGCATTCAGTAAACCAGTCGACCAGCCGATGCAGATCGGCCGTGAAGGTACCGAAGCTGCGGATTGGCTCCGGTGCGCGATCTGCCCTCACGGCAGCCATGTGCATAGTCGCTCCGACGTCGATGGCAGCCGCGTTCGGGTGCACCATCGGCATCTCACCACCGTTCCTCGACTTCGATCTTTTGGGGGTCATCTCCAATCCTCCTGCTGACGCCGGCGGAAGGGCTGGGCTGCGCTATTGGTCAGATTCCTAAACGGGATCGCCGAATGGCGTCACCACTCTCAAGTGCGCAACAGCCCATGGACCAGGTTTTTTAACGGGGTTACGTGCCACCAAAATCGTATCGGCCGCTCCCTTCCGGCCGCAGTCTAGCAGCTACCCGTTTCTATCCCACAGGGGGCGCGCGGCGCCGCGCATAGTTTTTTAGAAGGCGCGCTCACCAAGGCGGGATTGCTGAGCGCAAAGCGATGATCGACCGCGAGCACGATCTGTCGATCACCAGGCAGGCGGAGGTTTTGCAGATCAGCCGCGGCAGCGCTTATTATCTGCCGCGGCCGGTGCCGGACGCCGATCTCGCGATCATGCGGCGTCTCGACCGGCTGCATCTGGAGTTTCCCTTCGCCGGTTCGCGAATGCTGAGAGGCCTGCTGGCTGCCGAGGGGTGCAAGATCGGCCGCCGGCATGTAAGGACGCTGATGCGGCGGATGGGGATAGAGGCGCTCTATCGCCGTCCGCGCACCACCAGACCCGAGCCCGGCCACAAGATCCATCCATATCTGCTGCGCGGCATGGAGATCACGCGGCCGAACCAGGTCTGGGCGATGGACATCACCTACATCCCGATGGCGAGTGGCTTCGTCTATCTCGCGGCGGTGCTGGACTGGGCGACCCGCCGTGTTCTGTCATGGCGGCTGTCGATCACCATGGAAGCAGCCTTCTGCGTCGAGACGCTGGAGGACGCCTTGGCTCGTCACGGCAAGCCGGACATCTTCAACACGGATCAGGGCGCGCAGTTCACCGGACAGGCTTTTACCGGCGTGCTCGCCGACAACGGCATCGCGATCAGCATGGACGGCAAGGGCGCATAGCGGGACAACGTGTTCGTCGAACGGCTCTGGCGCAGCATCAAATACGAGGAGGTGTACCTGCGGGCCTATGACAGCGTCGGCGAGGCGCGCAGCTCGATCGGCCGATATCTCGACTTCTACAACAGCAGGCGTCCCCATTCGAGCCTTGACGGCAGCACGCCGGATCAAGCCTACTTCGCCCCGCTGCCATTCCGCATGGCAGCCTACCCCCGGCAGACGCTCCACTTATCGACGCGGAAACTCTGTTCAGACAACCGGGACCAGCGCTCCATCTCAATCTCTCCTTGCTGAACGTTCTAAGATATATCACTCCTGGAGATAAGGGCCAACTCTGGCTATCCTAGCCCGACCTCAAGGAAATTCAGTGGCGGTCATCGACTGCTTTGCGCGAACCGATTAAGTGGCCGCTTGAGTCCGAGATTCTCTCTTAATGTTTGTCCAGAGTACGTGGACCTGAATTTACCTCGCTTGCGCAATTCCGGGATGACGAGTTCAACAAAGTCCTTGAGCTCGCCTGGAACAGTTGCTGGTAGCACGTTGAATCCGTCAGCAGCACGCTGGTCAAATCTATCGACCATGGCGTTGGCGATTTCGTCCGGCGTTCCAACAATCATGAGATGGCCCCGGCTGTCCGATACGAAGCGGATCAGTTGTCTCCAAGTGAATTTCTGGCGTACGGCCAGATCGAGGAGCGTCTTCTGACGACTCTGGATAAAGTTCGTCCGCGGTAATGATTCAGGTACTAATGAGTCGAGGTCCATCGAACGGATATCAGTGACAAATCCCAGCCAACGATCGGCGGTCCCAATTTGAACGTCAATGTGAGTATACGATTGTAGCCTTTGGAGCTTGGCGGAGGCTTCTTCCTTGGTCCTCCCAACAATCGGAACAATGCCAGGCATAATTAGAACCTGATCGTCCGTCCGCCCAAGTGCGCGTGCCTTCTCTTTGAGAGTTGCGTAGTATCGTTTACCGCTTTCCAAACACGGTTCAGCGGTAAACACTACCTCGGCCAGCGCTGCAGCGAACCGTATTCCGGACTCCGATGCGCCCGCCTGAACCAACACGGGATGTCCTTGAGGCGGCCGTGCGATGTTCAGCGGGCCTCTGACTGAAAGGTAGTCCCCTCGGTGATTGAGCAGATGCAGCTTCGTCGTGTCGACAAAAATACCTGTTTCCTTGTCGCGAACAAACGCATCGTCTTCCCACGTATCCCAAAGCCCCTTGACAACTTCTACAAATTCTTTCGCTCGGGTATAGCGCGTGTCGTGATCTGGAAGCTCTTCTTCGCCGAAATTTGGGGCCTCGTACTTATTTCCCGAGGTGACAATATTCCAGGCCGCCCGTCCGAGCGAGAGGTGATCAAGTGAGGCGAGCATCCGTGCAAGGTGATATGGCTGGTGGTAAGTCGTTGTCGCTGTCGCTACAAGGCCGATGTCCCGCGTTCTCGATGAAAGTGCCGACAGAAGTGTGATTGGCTCGAACGTGTCGTTTCGGCTCACACGCGCAATATTCGCGTTATCTTGTTCTACAACGCTAGGGCTGTCGGGGATAAACACGAAGTGAAATGCCGCAGCTTCGGCAAGTGCTGCTAGGTGAGCATAGTGGTTGACATCAACTCCACCATCGGCAGGCACGCTCGGATCTCGCCATGCACCTTCGTTATATCCCGCCTGAATCAGGTATAATCCGAGCGTCAGTTCACCATTGCGCTGCATGTCGTGTCTCCAGTTGAATTGGACTAACTAGCGCACCATGTTCGATCGGTAGTCCTCGTCTTTGAACAGAACAGATGCCTTACTCGTTCGCTTTTCGTAATGCTTGACGGTCTCGTCGATTGAGCCGCAAATGGTTGCCGCGCTTGCCGGTTTTTGTGAGATCCAGAGGATCCTAACGCGCGCCGCCTGAGAAACATTCGTGCACCATCGCGGCCAAAGATTTTCGGCAGCCTAACGGGCCTTCCCGAGACACTCGCTGGCTGTCGCCGCAGGTCACTTAGCCGGCACCGAAGTATATCGACCGATAAGTGACATGCTTGCGCTATGTAGATCAATTACTAGCAATGGTAGTTGATCGCACTGCACGTTCGGGGGGGGTCCGTGTAGCACGGCTCGATGTTGATTCGAGCTCTGGTCGCACAAACTAAAGAAATGCTGATTTCGGAATAGCTGGTCGGAGTCGACTGAGCTGACGCGTGCTTACCGTTTAGAGTATTCACCGACGGCTTCTGCGATAATCATCTGCGAAGTGGTTCGCGCGCTCAAATGGACATGAGCACGGTGCGTCGGTGCGCTCGAGCCCGGATCGTGCGAAAATGCACGATCACGATCACTCCCCTAGGTCGCGGTGTAGCTGTAGATCACCGCATTCACCGGCTAGAGCCAAACTGGTCAGTAGGTGATCGTCGGAAAGCTGCGGATGGATCATTGCTCGGCTTGGTGGTGGTTCCAAGGTTATGTAGCAAGCACGCTGGCGGCCATATGCTGTTTGAGCAGGATCGCGCGGCGATACGAACGATGACGCTTTCCATGGGAAGCTCGGTCCCGCTTGATCAGAGGGATTTTGCAACCCGTCTTTCAAGCAGCATGAGGTGGTGGTGGAAGCGAGCGCCAACAGCATGGCCGTGTCACGCACCTATGCCGCAGACCTGGTCTTTTTCAACGTTCGGGCCGCTCACCAATTGCCGGATGATGTGCGAGCGTCGATCGGTCCACCCTTTCGTAAGCTTGACCGGCTGGCGGAAGACTCGGTCCTGCTCGCGCCCTTAGGAGATTTGATGAGGATCACCGTCAGCGAGACTTCAGGAGGCTAAAGCCGACTTGCTGCTATCGTGAACGGCAACGAGGCTTCTCAACTCCTCGCCGGTTAGCCAAACAAGCAGATCGTGATCAATGATGTTCTCCTCTACCAGATGTAGTATCGAACCGCCGTGTTCATAGTGGGCATGTCCGTATTGTGCAAGAACGCCCTTCTCGAGCAGCCAGCGCTCTGCAAGTCCACATACGAAGTCGGGAGACCACATGGCAAATGAAGCGCCGCGCAGTATTGCAGCCATGATGGTGGGTATGCCTTGACGCCTAAAGTCGCTGCGCAGCCAAAAATCTCCATGGTAAGCTACTTTCCCAGTAATCTTCTTTGCGGTTGGCGCAGCGCAAGTACAACGGTCCTGAGGATGTGCATGTACGGCTGGATCGGCGTAGAACGCCCTCAGAGATTCAAGATGCTCTGCAAAGTTACTGTGCGAAAGGTCATAAAGTCGAGCAGCCTGTACGAGCGCAATCTGCTTGTCATTGTCGACGCCCACCATCCAATATCCCTCACCCGATTTGATCGGCGAACGATCTGGCCGAAAGTTTGGATATGTCGGTTTCTTTGTTGGAAGGACCCGTGTGATCGAGACGTATTCATTGAAATCAAATCCTATCGAAAGCTTGATGCCTTTTTGGGCGGCGGCATCGTCATATACCCGAAGGAATCGCGAGACTTGCAACGGATTAACTACGGATTTCATTGCTGCCCCTCGTTTCTGATCTGATGAATGCGTGTAGCCTCGACAACTCATCCAGCTCGCGTGTACAGCACAACCAATGAGCCAACGGTACTACCTATCCTGATGAGAGATGCGTGGTTCGCAATTGATGAGGCCATTCGCAAATGATTAGTCTTGCGGCGGCAAAACGTTCTCGAGCGACACCGGATCAATAGGAGCTGCGGCCTGCGGCAAAGCACATTGACCAAGCCGACGCGAGGAGCTGCAGTCCCTCGATGGCGAGCTAAGGCCGAGGGAGCGACATGGTCAAGTCGCACAAATTGCTCGAGAGCAACTCCCCAACAGAAGAACGCTTCGGCTCAACCCGTGCCTTTCCCGCACGGTCGGATACTTTATCCAGCCATCCTGCTTATCTTTCAATCTGCATTCTTGCAGGGGGCACGGCGAGACTGGTTGAGCTGAGTTACCAAGAATGCCATCGCTGCCGATGAAAATCCCGGCCGCTCGCTAGACTCACCGACTCGTCGACGAGCTGATATCAGCGGATCGGCACGGCCCGGAAAATTGCCTCATTGAGCGGCGCGGATCGGCTAGGCTGGTAGGGCAAGGAACTGTCATTTGTACTCTCGTTCCGTCCACCATGGAAAAAAATCCGGCATGTCGGCCGACACCTTGTCTCTGAAAACTGCGGGCCGCTTCTCCAAGAATGCCATCACACCTTCCTTGGCATCGGCGGAACGCCCGCGCGTATACATACCGCGGCTTTCGATCTTGTGGGCTTCCATCGGGTCATCTGCACCCAGCATGCGCCACATCAACTGCCGGATTAGCGCAACAGATACGGATGAGGTCTTGTCGACGATTTCGCGAGCGAGCTCACGCGCGGTGGGAAGCAGTTGATCTGGCGGCACAACTTTGCTAACTAGCCGACCGGCAAGCGCTTCCTGCGCCGGAAATACCCGCCCGCTGAGAGACCACTCCAGCGCCTGTGCGATGCCGACGACGCGCGGCAGGAACCAGCTCGAAGCTCCCTCCGGAACGAGGCCACGCTGCGAGAACACGAACCCAAAGCGCGCGGCTTCAGAAGCGATGCGGATGTCCATCGCGAGCTGCATGGTCGCGCCCATGCCGACCGCCGGCCCATTCACGGCGGCGATGACGGGCTTCAGACACTTGAAGATCCGCATCGCGATCTTTCCACCGCCGTCGCTGACCTTCGGATCGCTGTAATCCACTGCGCCATCGGGCAGTCGTTTAACTGGTCCACGCCGCGTGTCGCGGTCAAATGTGTCGCCGCCCGAAGATAGATCGGCGCCGGCACAGAAGGCTCGTCCTTCGCCAGTCACGATAATGGCGCAGACATCATTGTTCTTATCTGCTCGATCAAAAGCGTCGACGATCTCGCGCTCCATGGTTGCGGTACAGGCGTTGAGCTTCTCCGGCCGATTTAGGGTTATCGTAAGGATTTGCTCCGCAATGTCATATTTGATGGTCTGGTACGCCATGGTGTTCCTTTCAGATACTTGAATTAATTGGGCGGTTCGCTCACTCGATCCCAGTCTGCTTCAGCGCTACGGCCAAGGCTTCCTCAAATATTTCAAGGCCCTGATTTAGGGTGTCATGATCAATCGTGAGTGCTGGCAAGAACTTTATGACCTGATCGATTGGCCCGCATCGTTCGATGATCAGTCCTCTCTCAAAGGCCTTGCGCGCCGTGGTTGCTGCAGCCTCAGTCCTTCGGCAATCAAAGCCCACCGCCATGCCTCGCCCTCGAACGGCAAAACTGTTTCCATACTCTGATGCAATGGCTTGTGGACGTACGAAAGAACCGATTGCCGCTCGCGGCAACCGCTCCTAAGCTCATGCCATGATATCCATGCGTGAATGAAATATTGCTCTGACGCCCCGTGACCTTGCGTGAAAGCTTCAGAGCTGCCTCAATAGCATTAGCACCTGCCGGCCCTGAGAATTGGAATCGGTAGCTCAGATTCCGCTCTCGACGTATGAGTGAGCTGAACGTCTCCATGAAGCCGAGCTTTGCCGGAGTGGCCATGTCAAGCCCGTGGACAATGGCATCCGACGCAAAATACTCAGTAATGTCAGCTTTGATCTGATGATTTTTATGGCCGCAGTTCAATGCTCCAGCACCGGACAGGAAGTCAATTGCCTTTCGACCATACTCCGTTAAGATAACGGAGCCGCGCGCTCGACTAAAAATAGCCGGAAACGAACGTGAGTATGATCGGACGGTTGACTTGAGGACTTCGAAGGCTTGCATCTTACGGGGCTCGCCAATGACTTCATGCACGATCGTCTCCTCCACCAACCTCAGACGTATCAGCTTGCGCGAGCTGTGGACTTAGCGAGCGGCACGTGCCGCGCGTCTCGGCGCGGCCTTCCCCGCGTGCTCTCCCAGAAGGCCCACTCACTTACCGGATAACCGGGAACGACGGACCTACTAGGATTCGTGGGTTGTGACTCAAAGAGCCACGCATATCCCTGCCATTCAGGTGGAGGGCCAATGATGTCCTCAAGTTCGGTACTCATTCATGTCTCGCAAAGCGGCTTCCGTTCTGGGTTAGCAATGGGATGCGAAGCTGGGTAAGCTATCACGCAGTCGTCACTGGAAGGCGATCGCAATGCCATGTAGTTCCACAGCTTGCTGAGATAATTAAAAACGCCGCGCCACTGCTTTGCCGTGAGGTATGGATGACCAAGGCCAAAGGCCGCGGTGCTGAGCGGCTGATCCGTCAAGTTCGAGTGCAATCGAGCCGTAGCACGGATCTAGCAGTCTGACGCCACCTTCTAGGTCTTCGCGAGCTACCTCAGGAGACCATCGCGGTACCGATGATGTTCTCGCTTGCCAGTTGCGCGATCTCGGCGTCGGACAGCCCGAGAAGTTCTCTTAGGACGTCTCTGTTATGTTGTCCCAGTGTGGGGGCCGCCGAGCGGATCGCATACGGCGCTGCGCCTTCGCGAATCGGCATGGATGGCTGCGGGTGCGAGCCAATGAAAGCGCGTTCGACCTCCTGCAGAAATGCGCGCGAGCCGAGATGTCGATCCTTGAGCAGGTCAATCGGCAGGCGGGCCACGCCTGCCGCAACCCTTGCGCCCTGCAGCTCGGACATGGCGTGATCCGCATCACGAGTGTGCGTCCAAGCTTCGATGCCTGCCTCTATGAGATCCTCAATGTCGCGGCGAGCTTCCGCAGATTCAAGCAATGCGTTCCAGGCCCAGTCTGGCCTACCAATAAGGATGGCAAGCCTCTGCCACATCGCCGCATCGGTAGCCGCTATCATGATCCAGTTGTCCTCACCCGCACACCGGAAGCAGCCATGCGGCACCAACTGCGGATGTCGAGCACCATACTTTGTGAGTGGCGCCCCATCAATCGAGTGAACGGTGATCCAGGGCGCCGCGAAGGGGATCATGCACTCGATTTGCGCGAGATCGATGAATTGTCCCTGCCCGGTGTTGCGAGCGTGAATCAGGGCGAGAAGAACTGCAGCGCAGCCGTTCAATCCGCCGACGGGATCCCCGAACGCGATGTGGCTCATCACAGGCGGCTTATCGGCGCTTCCGACCACGCTCGGCAGACCTGAGCCCTGCTCGAGAGTCGAGCCATAAGCCCGGCAATCGCGATGGACACTGCTCGCGCCAAAAGCTGACATCGACATCATGACGAGGCGTGGATTGAGTAGTTTGAGTACGTCGTAACCAAGCCCGAGCCTTGGCAGCACATCAGCCGAGTAATTGCCGACCACAATATCGGCCTCCGCCAACAGCCGCTTGGCAAGAGCGAGGCCTTGCGGCCGCTTCAGGTCAAGTGTGATACCGCGCTTGTTGCGGTTCATAATGCAGAAGCATTGCGCCATTTCATAAATTTGCCCGTCCACATAGCCGCTGCGCCGGTCAACTCCGCGCCACCAGTCCGGATACTGAATGGCTTCGATCTTGATGACGTCCGCCCCGAGATCGGCCAGTGTCCGGGTACACAATGGGCCTGCCCACCCCATCGTGAAGTCGATCACGCGAGTCCCATGCAACGGCTGCCGGTCCGCATCGATGCAGCCGGACGATCCAGGCCCAGTCAGCGAGCCGTGAGTACGGATGTGGGCGGAATGTTGCTGCTCGCCGGGAGCCGGAACGCTGCCACCCCGGCGTGGTGGCGTCAACGTCAGCCGCTGCATCGAACCAACCGTCAGGCCCTCCTCTTTACCAATCACAATCGGCACTATTGCGCCGCGCGCCTTTTTTTCCTCGTCTTGGAGCAGATCGGATATTTCGGGCACCGGCACGATCGGGATTTTGCGCTTGAGTCCCTCCGCAAACCACTGCTGCGCTGTCCGCGCCTTCAGTCTCGGCACAAACTGTCGTTCGATCTGGTCCATGTGTTTCAGGCGACCTTCGTTGAAGGCGAGAGCCGGATCATCACGCAATTCGGACAGGTCGAGCATGTCGCAGAATGCGCGCCATTGCCCCGGCGTGACGGTCGAAAGGCCGAGCCAACCTTTTTTCGTTGGGTAAATGCCGACCGGAAAGTTCGGCCAGAAACGGTTAATACCGATCCGGCGCATCACGTCGCCCCGCGCAAATGCCTCGAACATGAGATACTCGGACAGAGCGAGGCTTGATTCGAAAATGTTGAGCGACCACGAGCGCCCTGCTTCACCGTGCAGTCGTCCAACAACCGACGCTGCCGTGGCGATGAAGCCCCACAAGCCAGCGAGGATACCCGTTTGGAAATCTGGCGCGTGCAAGGGCGGGCCTTCGGCCGGTCCAACTAGCTTGATGAGACCGGCGAGAGCGCGCACTGTAGAGTCGGTGGCAGCGAATCCTGCATAGGGGCCCTCCCGGCCGAACCAGCTCGCTTCGAGATAGATCAACCGAGGGTGTCGCTGACGGATCGAGGCGATATCGATGGGCGGGCAACCCGCCGGATCAACATCGCGCCCATCAACCAGAATGTCGCAATGCTCGATCAGTTCCGTCAGCCGCGTGGCCGCGTTCGGGACGCTAGCATCGATGATGATGCTTGATTTGTTGAAGTTCAGGAAGGCAAACCATGCGCTGTGGTCACCTGGCGTGAGCGGCGGGCTCCGGCGAAGTGGATCGCCGGCTTTCGACTCGACCTTTTGAACATCGGCACCGAAATCCGCAAACATTCGCGCGCAATAGCTTGTCGCGGCCGAGCTACCGATCTCGACAACCCGTAGATGCGATAACACTCCCATCGACAGCTCCTTTTTCACACCGTTGCTCAGGAAGTCACCCATCAGCCGACGCAAGCTTGTCGCACCTAAGCGCGGCTCTGCTGCAGTACCGATACAACGAAGTTTGTGCGGCGATGCGACGCGGCGACAGCGGGATAGAGCCCATAGCTTTGATCCAAATCCTCGCCGAGGCAACGTTGACATTGTGTTGGAAACGACAAATCAAATACGACAGTGTCGTTCTGATGGATGTCCGCAACTCCGCTTTTCTCCTTTAACTTAAGCGATGGCCTCTTTCTGCCGATGGAAGCAAAGCCGCATGCCTCCCGCCCTATGCCAACGATTCGGCAGTCGGCCTGGCGGCCGTCAACAAGAAGACGTAGAGGAAACGCGATCATTTCGGCTGTGTGTCCGGCTATAGGCACTACGCCGAATAGTGACAGAACTGGCGCGCTTTGGGTTCAGGAACGGCTGCCGCAATGCTAGGCGACGGGAAGTCTGCTGTATGATGAGCAGTCCTGGCATGACAGGCTGTGCCACACTTCGCGATCCGTACATTGGTTGGGCTTTCCCAGGTTCAGTCAAGCATATCGCCCTGTCGTGATGAACTCGCCACATCGGGACGAGTGTTATCGAGATCGATTTCAGCAATCGGGTGTATTCGGTTGCGTATGCACGGGGCGGGAGGGCGATCCACCGTCGCGTTCCAATTTCTCATCTGCCAAACAATCACCCGCTCCAACACTAGGATGAGTCGGTACGACAGCGCGGCTTAGCTGGCGCCGGTCCTGCTGCGACCGTGATTGAAGCGAAATAGACCATTAGCCGCTTCGCTTGGGCAGCTACCAAATAAGATAGTCGGCACCACACAGCCGATCGATGTTGCTCTACGAGAGCGCGTCACTTAGCAATTGCTCGCCGGGCCGCTCAGGCACGAGGATCACGCATGCGGCCACATTCCGCTGCGCGCGCCCGTCCAGCGGCAGGAACGGTCTGATGACGATTGATATGTCGCTGATCGCGGTAGGGACGCTCATTGCTGAGCGCCCCCCGCACAGATCCGGACGAGCCCAATTAAGGCATCCGGCTCCTACCTTGGGTGTGTGACGGCGAAGCGCTGTTGCGGCCAGGGATGGAGGATACGGGGTTGAGGAAGCCAGTCATCCGCCAACTTCGTCATACGATCCCAAGTGAAGCCGGCTCGTTGGCTGCGGCGCCGAAGCGTTCGCCGCCAGAGGTCGGTCACATAATAGCGGAACGCTGAGAGCGCCCGCCCGTTTGCAGGAACCGCATAGTAGGCGAAGTGGCCGGTGGTGACCTGTCTCAGCCATTTACCCTGGACGGGGATCGGTTGGTGCATTCGACGCCGCAGCTCTGCCTTGATGTCCTGAAGCTTCGTCCGCAGACGGTCGCGACGGGTCTTCCTTTCGAGCAGGAAGTTTCCCCGGCGTGACTTACCGCAGATGTGGATGAAGCCCAGAAACATGAAGGTCTCCGGTTTGCCGAGCCCGCGTGTCTTGCGATTGGTCGCCGCATAGCGACCGAACTCAATCAGGCGGGTCTTGTCCGAATGGAGCGTCAACGCGAATGCCTCAATCCGTTCACGCATCGCATCAAGGAAGCGACGAGCGTCGTCCTCATGCTCGAAGCCGGCCACCAGATCATCCGCATAGCGCACGATAATCATATCGCCGTGGGCCTCCTGCCGTCGCCAGCGTTCGGCCCAAAGATCGAAACAGTAGTGCAGGTAAACGTTGGCGAGCAGCGGCGAAATCACCGATCCTTGCCCCGTGCCCCTGTCGTCCACGGTTACGACCCCGTCTTCGAGGATACCCGCCCTCAGCCATTTACGGATCAGGCGGATGATGCGCTTGTCACCGATGCGGTGCTCCAAAAACTGGACTAGCCAGTCCTGGCTCACACTTCCGAAGAAGTTTTGCACGTCGGCGTCAAGTATCCAGTTCACCTTCCGCGTGGTGATCGCTACCGTCAGGGCGTCCAACGCATCGTGTGGCCCCCGGCCGGGTCGAAACCCATAGGAGAAGCCGACGAAGTCGCCTTCGTAGATGGCGTTAAGCACCATGACGGTCGCGCCCTGGACGATTTTGTCTTCCAGAGCCGCGATCGCCAGCGGCCGCTGCTTCCCATCCGCCTTCGGTATGTACGTCCGGCGTGACGGTTGCGGCCGGTACGCTCCCCGGTGGACCCGTTCGTGCAGTTCCCTGAGCCGGGGCTCAAGGTCGGCCTCGTAGTCCTGCCACGTCATGCCATCCACGCCGGGGGCGGCTTTGCGCCGAAGCGCATAGAACGCCATCTGGAGTGTATCGACAGTGATATGGTGGAGAAGTGCGGTGAACCGTTCCTTCTTCTTCAGCCTTGCAGCTTTCCGTACGCGGTCCAGCGCTTGGGTCACGCGAGCCCGGTGCTGTGCCCGGTGCGTGCTTTGCTGGCCCTCGTTCCCCTTGGTCCCCGGCCTTGGCTCCGCCGGCTCCGTCACCGGTCGCCCGGCTTTGTTCGCCGGCTTCGCAGCTACTATGCCGGAGTCAGACTTCTCTGGATCGTGCATCAGCGGCTACGGCTCCTCGCCTTCCCGCCGCGGACCAGGCTGCTCAGTGAGCATCTGGCCGACCGAGAGAGCTCCCGGTTCCCGTACAAGAAGCTTCTGCACATGCCAGGGTCTGCGACCACGCCGAAGCGACTGGGCGCTCGCGATATCGCACCCCTTCGTGTTGCCTTCCGCTCAGTTGACAGCGTCGGCTCTCGGGAAAACATTCTTTCGCGGCTCAATGGCTGGCCTATGCACTCCCCTGCCGACGCTTCGCCGACACCCTCACGGATGCCTACGCACGGCTCGGGGCCGATGTGGATCGCTACTCCTTCATCGTAGTGGACTTCCACCACCTACTCCTTGCCGGTCTCCCGGCGCACCAACTGCAATGCTAAAGCGCCAACTCTGTTATCTGCTTCGGCGCTCAGATTATTCGCGTGTAATGAACCGCCAGAAGGAGCGCTGGCGCCACGATCTGGTCGAGAAAGACGGCGATGATCTGAGCTTCCGAAGTCATGATGATTATCTGCCACTTCCCAGCGGCATGCCCCCCGGCCAGATCTGAAGAAACTCCAAGCCTACCGCGGGAGATCCCGGGCAGTACTCTGCTTCGATGCTACAGCTGAGGTAGAATGGCTACCAAGCTAGAAAAGGCCGTTGAGATATTGAGCATTGCGCCTCAACCGCCGTCCCGTGTGTCTCGGCCGGGGTACTCTCTCACGTTCCTACCGCCCTGCCTCGGCTCGCGCAGGCCCGGGCAGATGCGATCGAGGCGGCGATAGAGGTCACCTAGGGTCTGTTTGGATTCATCTTGAATTTATCACGCCCGTGGTGAGACTGATCATTGCTTCAAAGCTGGTGTCCGTTTTGTCTGCTCGCATGGCGATCCGCTTGAATTCCTTGAGCTTGCAGAAGAAGTTTTCGATCAGATGTCGCCATTTGTAGATGTCGGCGTCGATGACGAGAGGTTTTGCGCGCCGCGGGTGCTGAGAGATGACCATTTTTGGCGCCGCGTGCGTCGAGGTCGGCGATGATGGCGTTGCTATCGAACGCCTTGTCTGCAATCAGCGCCTCGAAGGTCAGTCCTTACGATTAGCGGCGGAACGCCGACCGTGTCAAAGCGCTGTCCTGGCAGCAGCACGAAACGCACGAGATTGCCGAGCGCATCGGTAAGTGCCAGGATTTTGGTGGTCATTCCGCCTTTCGAGCGGCCGATGGCCTGTTTTTGCGTCCCCCTTTTGCGCCCTGTCCGTGGCGGTGGACCTTGACGATGGTGGCATCGACCATGACGTACTCCATCTCCGGCTCGTCTGAGACCGCATCAAACATGCGCTTCCAGACGCCCGCCTTCGCCCAGTCGCGAAAGCGCGTGCAAACAGCCGGTTGTTATTGCCGCTCCGGCCCGGATCGCCCGGCTTGCCAAGACAAAGCGGCTCCATCTTCGCCCATTGGGCGTCAGTCAAAACGAATCGGTCCATCCCAAGCTTGAATCACAAAGCCAGGATGAGAATCCTGAATCCAAACAGACCCTAGCATTACAGTTGCTTTGTTTGCGGGCTTCTGAATCCATGGGCAACCATGATTCGAATGTCGTGGACGCGGGCCGCGTCGGTTGAGGAGACGCTTGCGTTGTGGGCGGCGTCGCTTCGAGAGGTCAAGCAACGGATACGTCCGTTGTTCACGCAAGAGCGTGTGGCGACGAATGCAGGCTTGTTCCTGGAAGGTCTGCTCGGAGATGAGCAGCGCAAGACCGGCTGGATGCGCGCGGAGGCGGCTGGCGATCCCGGCCCATGGCGTCAGCAGGCAATTCTGGGTCGTGGAGATTGGGACGCTGATGCCCTGCGCGATATCGTCCGCGACTATGTCATCGAGCATTTGGCGGATGACGATGCGGTGCTGGTGATCGACGAGACCGGCTTTCTCAAGCAGGGTAAGGCCTCATGCGGAGTGGCACGGCAATACACTGGTTCGGCAGGGAAGATCACGAACTGCCAGATCGGCGTCTTCGCTACCTACGTTTCGCGTCATGGTCATGCGTTCATCGATCGCGCGTTGTATCTTCCGAAGGAATGGACTGACGATCCAGATCGTCTGGAAGCCGCATATGTGCCTGCCGATGTCGGCTTTGCGACCAAACCAAAGCTTGCGACGAGAATGATCGCACGTGCGATAGCCGCGTCTGTACCATTCAAGTGGGTTGCCGGTGACACGGTCTACGGTGTTGGCGATATCGAACAGCAGCTACGGCGGGCAGGCAAAGGCTATGTGCTCGGGGTCAGCAGCTCTCATGTCTTCCGATCCTGGGGCAAGCGACAGCCGGTCGCCGGCAAGGCCGAAGACATCGCCCGGACGCGGCGCCCGTCCGACTGGAAGCGCTTGTCGGCGGGAGCCGGAACCAAAGGACCGAGGCTGCATGACTGGTGTTATCTCGAACTGGCCGATCTCGAGGTCGAGCAGTTCAACAGCGCAAATGATGGTTTATGGACGCGCGGTCTGCTGATCCGTCGCCATATCGCCGATGGCGATCTCGCCTTCTTCACCACCTGGTGCCCAGCGGGAACATCAATTGAAACGCTGGTCGCGGTCGAAGGCCATCGATGGGCGATCGAGGACAGCTTTGAAACCGCGAAAAACGAGTTCGGGCTCGATCACAACGAGAGCAGGTCCTGGCATGGCTGGCATCGCCACGTGTCCCTGGTGATGCTCGCCTTCGCCATGATGGCGGCGATCCGCCATCGCGCCAATCCGCCACCGCCCAAAAAAACCAAACGCCGCCCCCCGGCAAAAGCCAAAGCATAACCACACCGCCACTGATCCGTTGGTCAATCCAGGAAATCCGCCGCATTGCCATCAGGCTTGCTCGAAAGCGGATCCAACCCGCGCATGTCATCGCATGGTCATTCTGGCGCAGAGCTCACCAGGCTGCCGCTCAGCGCGCGCATCTCAAAGCAAAACGGCAACTGTAATGCTAGGACGCGGGCCTTTTAGTGCAGCCATTATGTCTAAATCGCGCAGTCGCACGCGAGGCCAAACGGGAGTAACCTTTTGTTTGGTGGAGTAGCCGCAAGCAGGATTCAGCAGGATTGCTGCCTGGTACAGGTTAAGGAATGCCTCGGCGACGGTATGCCTGACCCCGACCATACCAGCCGCTCGCGTTCCTCGAGGTTGACCCCGGCACATACGTGTTAGTTGAAATACAGTGCATCCGCAGAATGCCATCAACTTAGGCAGCAGCCAGATCGCAGCGGATCTCCCAGATCGTGTCCCTGGGCGTGGTGTAGCTGGCGGCGGGTCACCGCGTTCGCCGGCAAGGGCCGGGCCGGTCAGCTGGCGATAGCCGGAAGGCTGACGATCGGATCATCGCTCAATGGCGCGATGGTTTCCAGCGTCATGTAGCGGGCACGCTGGACGGCCCACTCATCGTTTTGCTCGAGCAGGATCGCGCCTATGAGGCGAACGATCGCATCCTCGTTGGGGAAGATGCCGACCACTTCGGTGCGCCGCTTGATCTCGCCGTTGAGGCGCTCGATCGGGTTGGTGGAGTGCAGCTTGGTCCGATGCTGCGGCGGGAAGGTCATGTAGGCGAGCACGTCGGTCTCGGCCTCGTCGAGGAAGCCGGCAAGCTTCGGCAGCTTGGGGCGAAGCTGATCCGCGACCTTGCGCCACTGCGTTCGCGCGGCCTCCGCATCATCCTGAGCAAACGCGGTGGCGATGAAGGCGGAGACGACGCGCCGCCCGCTCTTGCCGGCATGCGCCAGCGCGTTGCGCATAAAGTGGACGCGGCACCGCTGCCAGCTGGCGTTGAGGACCTTGGCTACGGTAGCCTTGATGCCCTCGTGGGCGTCGGACACGACCAGCTTGACGCCGCGCAGGCCGCGGCGGGCGAGCTTGCGCAGGAACGCCGTCCAGAAGGTCTCAGCCTCGGACGGCCCAATGTCCATGCCAAGAACCTCGCGCCGGCCGTCGCTGTTGACGCCGACCGCGACGATCACCGCGACTGATACGATGCGGCCATTCTGGCGCACCTTCACGTAAGTGGCGTCGATCCACAGATACGGCCAGTCGCCCTCGATCGGACGGGCGAGGAAGGCCTTCACCTTGTCGATCTCGCCACACAGCCGGCTGACCTGGCTCTTGGAGATGCCGGTCATGCCCATCGCCTGCACCAGATCGTCCACCGAACGGGTCGAGACGCCCTGCACATAAGCTTCCTGCACCACGGCGGTGAGCGCCTTCTCGGCCATGCGGCGCGGCTCCAGGAAGCCCGGGAAGTAGGAGCCTTTGCGCAGCTTTGGGATGCGCAGTTCGACCGCGCCGGCGCGGGTCTCCCAGATCCGCTCCCGGTAACCGTTGCGCTGGGCCAGGCGCTCGGGGCTCTTCTCGCCGTAGCTCGCCCCGGTCTGGCCCTCGACTTCCAGCTCCATCAGACGCTGGGCGGCAAAGCCGATCATCTCGCGCAGCAGATCGGCGTCGGGGTCTTCTCTACGAGTGAGCGCAGGTTCATCATGTCGTCGGTCATCGGTGGTTCCTCGGTTGCGTTGGCGTGTCGCAACCCGATCCTACCGGAGAACTGCCGGTGACCACCGCAAAGCCGCCCGCCCGCTACGGCGCTATTGGGGGCGCGCGTTCGGGCGGCTTTGCTCTACCGAGCTACACCATCACTGGGGACACGACCGATCTCCATCCCTTGGAAGTGTCGGCACGCACGTCTCATCTACCGATTTCATGCTTCTTAGTCGTTACTATCTCGCGCCTTCATGCAAGCTTTTGGTCGAGACGGTGCGAGAACAGGGCACTCTTCAGTCCAGGAATGCCGAGCGACATTGGCATCGCTTGTTCGCTGCAGCGGCTAGTCGCCTCACCTCAGGCGGACCATGCTTCTCTGATTTCTCGAGGAACTGGACACAAGCCAGGAATGCTGCGAGGCTTCCAAACAAGCGAGTCCGACGGAAGCTTGGCCGAATTCATTCATGCGGCCTGTGACTCTCCGCTTGCCATGCGGTCATTCCAACCCGCAGAAACCTGGAATTCCCGCGCAGAAGCCACACTCCGTAGCGTGTGAAGTGTCTAACCAGGTCCGGTCTGGCTGCTGCGCGGATCCAGGCTCGCCGGGCTGCGCCTCGCAACCCACCAAAACCGCAAGGTGCTCTCCGTGATAAGCGGGAGATGATGCCGGTCACCCATTCTATCTGTCCTGACCATTCATTTGCGCGGGGAGTCGGGCTGATCCGAGGCGCCAAGGGCACCATGGCCGACGCGTTGGTTTCACGACGCTGTCGCGCTTGCGACGAATTGCATTTACCGAAGATCGCCTGCTTTCAGCGATTTTGGCGTGGCATGCGGGTTGCAGAAGCGTGGTCGGAAAGACAAAGAGGGTGCCAACCATGATTTCCGCCATACCATCTCGTCCGAGTGCGATGCGACATGAGCTAAGCGATCCTGTTGAACCAAATGACGCCCTGTAGTGGGTAATCAGACGCTTGGCTTGCAATTGCGACCGCGGAGAATGTGCTTTTTGGCACGGCGCGCTAGCTGAAGGAATGAAGCAGGGCCGGCTACGATGGGGATTGACCAACTCGCCGCCACCGCGCCCCAGAGAGGCTCACCTGCCGCTACCACTATGCTTGATACTGGTTGCCACACCCACGATCTAGCCTGCGTCAAAGACTGCTCCACCCCAAGCTAGGGAATTCGGTTCTAGTCCGGAATGCTTCGTCAATGACCCCGCAACTATCACGCTCTCTCGGAGTCCTGCACCTCGAACGTGGGGTGCCGTCCGGCGCCGCGCCGCCGAAGCCCGCGCCCGGATCGATGCTAAATTCGGCCACCTTCGAGTTCCCGACTATCTTCGAAACAGTCGCGGGAGCGTGGGTAGAGAATGTCGTGCGCGGCGATCCTGCTCTTGAGCCATCATTTATCGCTGCCGCCCAGCGGCTCGTCGAGCGAGGTGCCGTCGCGATAAGCTCGACCTGCGGCTTCTCTATCCGGCATCAGCCGGCGGTGGCCAAGTCGACGAATGTGCCCGTGGTGATGTCAAGTCTGCTTCTGCTGCCCGCGTTGCTTCGACAGCTGCCGGCATCAGCCAAGATCGCAGTCTTGACCTACGACTCGACGCATGCAGCCGAAAACCTGCTCGGGATTGATGATCCAGCCGGGCGGGCGAGGATCGTGATTGGCGGCATCGAAGGCGGCAAGTTCTGGCATGACGAGCTCAAGCGTCCGCCACCACCGATCGACGTTGCGGCGATCGAGAAGGATGTCGCTGCCTGCATCGAGCGACTTTGCATCGCGCATCCAGAGATCGCGATCATCCTGTTCGAATGTGCGGCGTTCCCTCTGGTGTCGCCGGCGATCCGTCGTATCACGAAGTTGCCTGTCTACGACATCACAGACCTTTGCAGACTGACGATGGCCTCTATCGCATGATAATGGCGGCAACAGACTTAGACGGACACTTCGCAACGACAAGCCCGAAAGCGACTTTTCGAGGCTGCGTCGCTTCCATGCCGGGCATCGCCCCCATGCAATGAGCTCAGGAGAAACCGTGATGCCCGCATTTGATCAACAGGAATATCGCGAACGTACGGCTCGGCTGCGCCAGCGAATGGCGGAGCAGGGCATGGACGCAATGCTCGTCTTCAACGAGGCGAACATGAATTATCTTACTGGCTACGATGGATACTCAGATTATGTCCCGCAACTCGCGCTTGTGAGTCAAGACGACGAAGATCCGTGGTTGATCTTGCGCGAGATGGACGTTGCATGCGCAACGGTCACATCCTACCTGCCGCGGTCGCGTCTACTCATTTATTCCGAGAAATACATCGGTTCGAACCAGCGGACACCGTGGCAGCCGATTGGAGATATGATCCGCGAACGCACCAAATCAAGGCACATCGGGGTCGAACTGACGGCAAAAAATTTCGGGGTGAAGGCCCAAGCTACCCTGGGCAAAACCCTGGACCTTTCAAAGAGCATCGATGCCGATGGCGTCATTTCCAAGCTGAAGCTACTGAAATCTCCTGCTGAGATCGCCTACATGGAGCAGGCCGGAAAGATCGTCGATCGGGCCATGAGGGTCGCCCGATTAGGGGTCGCTCCCGGCGCGCGAGAATGCGACGTAGCCGCAGCCGTTATGCACGCATTGTGTACGGGCACGCCGGAATTCCCGGGCCATGCTTCTCGCATTTATCCGACCATGCCGACCGGACGTCCGGCGACTGCTCCGCATCTCAAGTGGACCGACGCGAGCTATGCGATGAATTGTCAGACCAATTTTGAACTAGGAGCGTTTCGCCACCGCTATTGCTGCGCATTGTCCCGGACCGTCTTCTTAGGTGAGCCGTCCGCTCGGTCACGGCACCTGCACCAGGCCGCGCTTGACGGCTTTCTGGCTGCCTTCGAAACGATGCGGCCTGAAGTAACATGCGGAGATGTCGATCGAGCGTTCCGGCGCACCTTTAGCTCTCGGGGCGTACGCAAAGAATCTCGAATCGGCTACTCCCTCGGGAATGATTGGCCTGACGGCGGCGCGAGCCTTCAGGATGACGATGAGGCTGTACTCCAACCCAACATGACTTTCCACTTGATCATTGGCATTTGGGAGAAGGACGACGGCTATGTCTTCAGCGAGACAGTGCGCGTGGCTGACAACGGCGCAAAATCGCTGAGCAGCATGTCGCGCGACCTGCTGGTCAACCGCTGAGACAACCGTCGTGCAAGTCAGATGACGTCAGCGACGTCCGATGAAGATGTTCCAAGGACTACTTCACTTGTGCAGCCTTGACTGGAATCCGAATGAACGATGCCATTGTCGACGCAGCGAATAAGCACTTCGCATCGGATTTTTTCGAAGCACGTCAAAGATTCCGTGACTACGTTAGGAAGGCCGCAGTCGGCGAAGCCGCAATCTATCCGTCGCCAGCCCGTGGGCCTCGTGGAAGAGAACTCTCAACGGATGTTGCGTGGTTTGGCGACCGACGCGCCCCAAAGGTAGGAATTTTGGTGTCGGCAACACATGGCGTCGAAGGATATTGCGGGTCCGCGGCACAGATCGACTGGTTGGCTGAACGTGGTTACGAGAGGCTCAAATCTGATGAAGCGATGTTGCTGATCCATGCTCTCAATCCTTATGGGTTTGCCTGGGATCGGCGCGTCACGCAAGAAGGCTGCGACCTCAATCGCAATTTCGTCGATTTCACGGCGCCATTACCTCATAATGCCGCTTACGACCTGCTTGCTGATTGTCTTCTGCCATGTGAGCTCGATGGTCCACTTTTTGTTGCTGCCGAGGCAACAGTAGAGGAGTTCCGCAGAACACGCGGCGAGATTGCTTTGCGAAAGGCTCGGACTAGCGGGCAGTACCGACATCCCACCGGATTTTTTTTCGGCGGGTTTGCCCCTACCGTCGCACGGCAAACGCTCGAACGGATCGTATCGGATTACTGTTTGGAATCTCGTCTGCGTGTCTTGATTATCGACTATCACACGGGCCTCGGGCCTTACGGTTATGGTGAGCTGCAATGCGAGCAGGCGTCAGTTATGTCGGGGTATCAGCATGCACGTGGCATCTTCGGCCCTTCAGTCACATCGCCGGATCTTGGCACCTCATCGGCTGTTGTGCTCAATGGCACGCAGGATGACTACTGGCAGCGCCTCCTCGGTGATCGGCACGTCTACGTTTGCCTCGAGTTCGGAACCTACCCTCCGGAGGCAGTCAGATCTGCATTACGTGCTGACCATTGGCTATACAGATATCGTCAAGGCGACATTGAAACAGATCTTGGGTATAAAATTCGCCGACGCGTGCGACAGCGCTTCTATCCGGAAAGAACCGATTGGAAGGAAATGGTGCTATATCGCAGTCGTCAGGTTCAGCGACAGATGCTCGAAGGTTTACAAGTATAAGAACTCGGCTGCTCACAAAAACTCAGCGCGCTTCAGCAGGTAAAAAGCGGTGCACGGGATGCTGGCAGATCGGGAGCGAAGTAGCGCCCCCGGTGGCATCAGAAGTCTGGACTCGGTCAAGGGCGCTCCCACACGCACCCCGCTCGTAATCGCTTCATTGTCGCCTGGATGCTCGCACCAGCCTTAACAAACTTGCCTCGGCCCGTTCAGCCGCCGCGACCAGAACCCGACCAGCGCCTATTATGACCCCAAAGTGCCCAGCAGTGCCAGCTTATTCGCGTAGCCCAACGCGGAGCACGCGATGTGGTGATGACATCCAGTGAATGCCGATCGCGACTTTGCGCATTTTGCCCGTCAAATGGCTTCGCTTCGGCGCGCTTCTTGGTGCTGGTTCGCACCGTGCTGTCCTGTTAAATGCCTGAGCAGATGTTTCTGTACTGCTCGTCGACGAGCGCTGACTAAGTAGATTGATTTCAAAATCCAGAAACCGACGATACTAGGGGGTCCGCCCGCGTACCCCGAGCGTTGTGTTCCATGGCCTCAATGAACAGCAAGTTCGAAGTTTCTCGCGAGAAACCACATGAGGATAACAGTCGCTGCGAAGTCGCCGGCATTTTCGCATAAAATCTGCAAGTTATCCCAGGGAACGCCGCCAACCTTCCCGTGGAAATGAGTATGCGATGTCTGCTTGCACGATTTCACGACGTTTCGTGCAGGATGAGAGTTGCCAGTGAGTTCAGTACTTGCTGAGCTCCTATTCAGTGCCCTTCGGGGCGTTTCCTCCCTGACTCGGCCGCGCGGTATCTCGCGCGGCCTTTTTTCGCGATCGACGAAGACCTGATTGCTCGGATTTGGAAACCTCCAGGAGCAACGCGATGACCCCGACCGCCGCCGCACAAGCGACGCAAGGCTCGTCCATCCTGCGCTATCGTCTGAAGGACCCGTCACTTCTCCGGGAGGCCTGCTACATTGATGGCGCCTGGGTCGGCTCACCTCGCCTTTCGGTAAACAATCTGGCGACCGGCATCGAGCTCGCCAAAGTGCCGCAGCTCTCGGCCGACGGCTGCACGAGAGCCGTGGAGGCTGGTGAACGAGCGTTCCCTGCATGGGCTAAGCTCACAGCCAAGGAACGTTCCAACATCCTGCGCAAATGGTACCAATTGATCGTCGCCAATCGCGAGGATCTCGCGCTAATCCTGACCTCCGAGCAGGGCAAGCCGCTCTCCGAGGCGCTCGGCGAGGTCGATATCGGCGGCGCCTATGTCGAGTTCTATGCCAAAGAGGCGCGCCGCAGATGGCGAAACGATTCCCTCGCCGCGCCCGGATGCAAGGCTGCTTGCGATCAAGCAACCGATTGGCGTCTGCGGCGTCATCACGCCGTTGAACTTTCCCAACTCGATGATCACCCGCAAGGTCTCGCCGGCGCTCGCTGCAGGCTGCACCGTGGCACTGAAGCCAGCCAGTGAGACGCCGCTCTCGGCGCTTGCGCTCGCTGAGAAGGCCGGCGTGCCCAAGGGTGTCTTCAACGTCATCACCGGAAGTTCGCGGCCGATCGGCAAGGTTTGTGCGAGCATTCTGCCGTGCGCTTTGTCGGCTTCACCGGCTCGACCGAGGTCGGCAAGATCCTCTACGGTCAGGCCCCCGTCGGCGTGAAGAAACTCGGCCTCGAGCTCGGCGGTAACGCCCCTTTCGTGGTGTTCGACGACGCCGATATCGATGCAGCCGTCGAAGGCGCCATCGTCTCGAAATACCGCAATAAGGGCCAGGACCTGCGTCTGCGCCAACCGTCTCTACGCACAGGCGAGCATCTGTGAGGAATTCGTGCACAAGCTCTACACGAAGGTCGCGGCGATGAAGATCGGCGACGGCACCGAGCAAGGCGTCGTGCAGGGGCCACTGATCAACATGGAAGCGGTCGACAAGATCGAGCGGCATATCGCTGACGCGGTGAAGCGCGGCGCCAGGGTTGTGACCGGCCCGGACTCGCTGGTCTCGCAGGAGGAAACCCTCGGCCCGCCACAACGGAGCCGCGAATTCGGTCGTTGATGCGCAGTCTCATGCGCTCATTATGACATGCGATCAAGCATTTTACAGAGAGCAGTGTCGTGTCCGCGACCATTCTAAACTTTATCAATGGCGAAGCGGTGCAAAGCAGGAGCGGCAGGGCTTCGCCGGTGTTCAATCCTGCAACTGGCCAACAATCCGGGACGCTCGGCTTGGCTTCGGCGGAGGACGTGAGAGCTGCTGTAGCTACCGCCCGCGGCGCCTTCCCGGCCTGGGCCGCGACGCCTCCGCTCCGGCGAGCGCAGATTCTCAACCGCTTCTTGCGCATTCTGGAAGAGCGGATTGACGAACTCGCCAGTGCCATCACGGACGAACGCGCCGCAGCTTTTGAAGGGTGAGATCACGGAGAACGTCGGTACGCGCGTTGATAGCAATTCGCTGCGGCAAGCGTTAGGTGTCGTAGCCGGCATCACGTCATTCAATTTTCCGGCCATGGTGCCGATGTGGATGTTCCCCGTTGCGCTCGCCTGCGGCAATACCTTCATTCTCAAACCATCCGAGCGCGATCCGTCTGCTTCTCTTATCTTGGCGAAATGGCTCGAGGAAGCAGGCCTGCCCGCGGGGTCTTCAACGTCGTGCAGGGCGACAAGGAAGCAGTTGACGCGCTTCTCACACATCCTGATGTTGCGGCCGTGAGTTTCGTCGGCTCGACCCCGATTGCGCGCTACATCTACGAAACCGCGACCCGGCATGGCAAGCGTTGCCAGGCGCTCGGCGGCGCCAAGAACCATATAATCGTCATGCCGGACGCCGACATGGATCAGGCGGTGGAATGCCCTTATGGGTGCCGCCTATGGCTCAGCCGGCGAGCGCTGCATGGCGATTTCAGTGGCAGTTCCGATCGGCGAGACGACTGCCGAACGCCTGATCCAAAAACTGGCCCCGAAGGTGCGCGCGTTGAACATCGGTCCTGGCACCGATCCCGATGCCGAGATGGGGCCCTTGGTGACCAAACGGCATCTCGACAAAGTTCGTGCTTATATCGATGCGGGCGTTGCCGAAGGGGCGGAGCTCGTGGTCGATGGGCGCGACTTCAGGCGTCAAGGTTATGAAAATGGCTATTTCATCGGGGGCACACTTTTCGATCGCGTCACGACATGAAAATCTATCGGGAGAGATCTTCGGTCCGGTTCTAGCGATCGCACGCGCGAATTCATACAATTATGCAGCCGAAATGATCAACCGACACGAATTTGGCAACGGCACAGCGATATTCACCAGGGACAGCGACGCGGCCCGGGAATTCGCACATCAAATTCAAGTCGGCATGGTAGGCATCAATGTGCCAATTCCGGTGCCGATGGCATTTCATTCCTTCGGCGGCTGGAAGGCATCTTTGTTCGGCGACCACCACATGCATGGTCCAGAAGGCTTTCGATTCTATAGTCGTCCGTGAAGAGCGGCTAAGCGATTGAGCTGGAATCGCATTTGTCGTTGTGGACTGTTTTAGGATTGCAGGGTTTTGATGCTTCGGGCATCGGAACCTTGCAATTTCATTTTCAGGATTCCGTCGAATCGTCAGTCATGATTCCGTCGTTGCATCGGAGGTGGCGATGCGACCGAAGAAGCACAGGACGACGGGATCGGGCGATCTGTTCCGGGCCAGGCTGGACCAGATCATCAATATGAAGCACGAGCTGGTTCAGCTCGCCGGCAAGGTCGATTGGGACTGGATCGACGGCGAGATCGCGCCGCTCTATAGCGAGAACGGTCGGCCGGGCATCGCGACCCGCTTCATGATCGGGCTGCTGCTGCTCAAGCACATTTACGGCCTGTCCGATGAGGGGGTGTGCGTGCGCTGGGTCCACGACCCGTATTTCCAGTACTTCACCGGCGAAGAGTTCTTTCAGCACGCGTTCCCGCACGAGCGCTCGGACCTGAGCCACTGGCGCAAGCGGCTCGGCGACAAGCTGGAGCTGTTGCTCGCCGAGAGCTTGCGGGTGGCGCACGAGGCCGGCGCGTTACGCAGCCAAGACCTCAAGCGGGTCACGGTCGATACCACCGTGCAGCCGAAGGCGATCACCTTCCCGACCGACGCCAAGCTGCTGCACGCGGCGATCAAGGGGCTCAACCGCCTGGCGAGGAAGCACGGGGTCAAGCTGCGGCAGTCCTATCTTCGCATTGCCAAGACCGCGGCAATGATGGCGGGACGCTACGCCCATGCCAAGCAATTCAAGCGGCATCAGCGGCAGTTGCGCATCCTGCGCAGCCGGCTGGGCCGGATCATCCGCGATATCCGCCGCAAGATCGAAGGTCAGGCTGTGCTCGAGAACGCGTTCACCCTCTCGCTCAGCCGGGCCTCGCAGATCCGCGCGCAGCAGCAGCGCCAGCGCGGCTGGAAGCTCTATTCCTTCCACGCCCCGGAGGTGGAGTGCATCGGCAAGGGCAAAGCAGCCGCGCCTTACGAGTTCGGTGTCAAAGCCTCTATCGTCACCAACAACCGCCGGGCTCCCGGTGGCCTGTTCGTGCTGCACGCCAGGACGCTACCCGATAACCCGTACGACGGTCACACCTTGCGGGACGTCATCAATCGCACCGAGACACTCACCGGCTGCGCGATCGAGCGGGCCTATGTCGACAAGGGATACCGCGGCCACGACACACAAAATCCCCGTCGCGTCTTCATCTCTGGCCAGAAGCGCGGCGTCTTCGGTGTCATCAAGCGCGAGCTGCGCCGCCGCTCCGCCATCGAACCCATCATCGGACACCTGAAAGTCGATGGTCACCTCGGCCGCTGCTACCTCAAAGGCCGCGCCGGCGATGCGGCCAACGTCATCCTCTCCGCCGTCGGCTATAACTTCCGCCGCATCCTCGCTTGGCTCAGGAAGCTCTTGCGCTTCATCCTGATCGTCCTTTGGCGCGCCTTCGCAACCCCAGTCGCCCTCAATCCCGCTTGTTAACGGACGACTCTATACTAAGTCGAAGACAATCACGACAAGATGGCCCACGGGTATTCGGGCCGGAGCCGAATTCGTCATGCCGACGATGGGATGATGTTTTCGGACGGCCAACATTGCACTCCGGGCGCGCTCGAGCGCGCGCGGAGTGCAGCGAACCGCATACACCGCTGGCGTGCGGCAAGACTTGGCCGAATCAGGTTCGTATCCCGAATGGGCCTTGAGAGGTCTTTTGAGGCGCACGCACCCCAAGTGTGGGATCGGGGCTCACCTGCACCAGCATCTTGCCGAAACTGTCGCCGCGCAGCATTTCGGCGAAAGCGGCTGGGATCACCTTCAATCCCTGGCGGATGTCCTCGCGGTACTTGATCTTACCCGCATTCACCAGCGGCGCGACATAGGCCAACATCTCGTCGTGCTGTTCCGCGAACTCGCTGACCGAGAGGTTCCTCACCCTCACGTCCCGCTCCTTGAAGATCGGCTCGCCCAGTTTCATCAGCGCTGCGCGCCTGTCGACGCCTCCGTCCTTATCGCCATAGTGCGCGATGAGGCCGCAGATGGTCATCCGCGCGGCCTGATTGAACAGCGGAAGCACCGCCTCGAACACCTTGGCCCCGACATTCTCGAAGTAAACGTCAACGCCCGCTTGGCAAACCGCGGCGAGATCCGCTGGCAGAGTGGGCGAAAGGTGGGAAACGCAGGCGTCGAAGCCCAATTCCTCGGTCACGAACTTGCATTTGGCATCACGGCCAGCGATCCCGACGACGCGCGCGCCCCGCTGCTTGGCGAGCTGCCCGGCGATCTGGCCGACCCCGCCTGAAGCCGCCGAAACCACCACCGTCTCGCCTGGCTTAGGCGAGGCCATCAGGTCCATGCCGGCGTAGGCCGTTAGCCCCAGAATGCCAAGCACGCCGACGGACTGCGAGATACGCCCCAGCGACGGATCGAGCTTGCGCGGGACCATGTAGTCCGGCCGCCAGACACCCTCGCCCATTAGCGCGTATTCGCTCCAGCCGTTGGTGTTGAAGACGAAGTCGCCGGCGGCAAATCCGTTCATTCGGCTCTCGATGACCTGAGAGACGGTGCGCGCATGGCAGGGCGCGCCGGCCGGACCCGTGCGATCCCGCTGGTAGTACACTTGATAAGGATCGAGAGACACATAGATGGTCCGGGTCAACGCCTGCCCCAATGCGGGCACTGGGACTGGGCCTTGCATGAGAACGAACGTGTTCTCTTGTGGCCACCCCACCACCGGCTGCTCTGACAAGGTCCAGTATCGATTTCTCATGACTCCTCACTCCTTCTCGGTACCGCCCCGGTGTGTTGAGCTTCACGCATTCAGCCAGCTCCGTCGAATTCACCCAGCGGAGCAGGGCGGGCTTCTCTGTCTCGCAGGAGTCGGTTCACAAGCAGAAAGCTCTGACTCAACTCCTTACCTTAGCGATCAGGCCTTCGGACCAATCAACCAGGCCTTGCGTGCCAATCGAGGAAATTCCAAAACAGAACACCTGACGTCATCATAACGAGACTTGATGTTAATTTCGGCGGTATTCAATGGCGGCGCGCGTTTTTCCCGCGCAAACCACTTCCGCATCCACTAAGTTGTTCGCGGACGTCTTTGTGAGGCATCGAGCGAGACTCGCGAGATCTTTGCTAGAAGCGATGCTATTTGGGGATTAGACGTGTACGTGTGACCGGTCCTGCATCCGTTACCAACCTCGCCCAACGATCAGCAGCTGCTCGGTGAGCAGATGCCTTGGTCACCGCGTGGGAGGTAAAGAGGCGCAAAAAGAGTAGACATGAATTGCACGCAGGAATTGCTGTTGCACATCATGAGCTTCCCTGACGAAACACCGTCACTCAAGGAAGCTCTTTCGGTCTTCGGAAACATGCGTTGGAAAACGAGAACGATGCGGTGCAATGGGCGCGCAGCGGCATCCGGATCGACTCTCGGCATTCGTTGACGCGTTGTTTGTTCAGGTCCCGAAAAAAAGTGCCTTCGAATAGCGGCCCAGTTGATAGAGCTGGCCGTCAGTTTGCGCTGACGGCTGAGGTCGAACTCCGCTTTTTGTTCTTGTCTTCAGCGGGCTGATTCAGCCTGACGACGGCCTTCTCGAGGTACCTGCTGGCCCAGAGTATGTCGTTGGCGAGAGCAAGGCGCGCCCCTGCGCCGTCTCTTGCCGCCAGGCTCGCCAAGATCGATCGGTGAGGATGATCCTTCGCCGTTGCGGATTCACTGAAATCGTTGAGCGTGAGAAGCGGGCCCATCTGAACCCACAGGCTTTCGATCAGTCCGCAAACCACAGGCAAATCTGATGATCTGTAGATCCTAAAATGAAATTCTTCGTTGATTGAGAGCACTTTCTGCACATCGCGCTGCCGTCTTGCGAGCATCAGCTGCTCGTGCATCTTCTCCAACGCGAAGACATCGCCCGATGAGACGTTGTTCGCCGCAGCTTCCGCGGCGCGGCCTTCCAACTCAATTCGAATGTCGCGAATTTCCCTGAACCGGGCCACACTCAACACAGGAACCATCATGGTGCGCGACTGATGTGGAACAAGGCCGTGCTCGGACGCCAAGCGGAGAAGCGCCTCCCTGACAGGCGTGACACTAACTCCAAGTTCCTCGGCCAACGGCTTTAGAAGAAGCCGCTGACCCGGCCGGAGCCGACCGGCCATCAGAGCTTTCCGAAGCATCAAATATGCTCTCGCGTGTAAGTTGTCGCGCCCCACGTGCAGCCGATCGATGTCGGTTGGCATGAGGAAGGTGGATGAGGAAGCAGAGGATTCTGCGTCTCGAGATCCTGCCTTTCTCATTTTACAATCGTTCCTGTTTCGGCGCCCCCGACAGGGGTGGACCTGCTCCTGTGGGCACGACCGTGTACCACGGCGGCGGTGAGCTACAAAAGCTTAAAGCCGCTCGGGCCCCCTTAACATGTGTCTGAACGGTGCCGGGCCGGCCTAGCCTCCGGACGGCGGGGTCCAGGGCAACGGAGCCAGCGCCTCAAACTCTGTCACCACGTCAATAACTGCGGGCTTACCGGATCGGCGCGCGGCGTCAAACGCCTTCGGTAAGTCACCGGGCTTCTCAACGCGCACACCGAAGCAATCGAAATCGCGCGCGATTTGCGCAAAATCCGTGTCTCGATAGGCAAAGATCTCCTCTTTGTTGCCTTTCCTTCCTTCGTAGGCGATGTCGATGTTTCTCCGACCCTGTCCAAGGCAATGATTGTTGTTCACGATCGTGATCACGTTAAGGCCATAGCGCCTAGCCGTTTCCAGCTCGGGAAGATGATACATAAAGCCACCGTCGCCGGTTAAGCAGACGACGGGGCGATCTGGCATTGCGCACTGGACGCCGAGCGAAGCAGGGAAGGCCCAGCCCAACGAGCCGGCGGCTCGCAGGTATCCCTGAGCCGGATCGGTGAGATAGACCAGCGTCCCACTCCAGTGCGATGCGTATCCGGTATCGGCCACCAGCATTGCGTTCTTCGGAAGCCATTCCGAGATCTCCCGGCACAGACGCTCCGGCCTGGTCGGCGTCGCCTCAGACGATCGCGCGATCTCCGCTTCAGCGCGCCATTCGGCGACGTAGTCAGCAACCTTACGCTGCCAACCTGGCCGTGCACGGGACGGCAGTTCTAAACCAAGGCGCTCGAGAGCCGCTTTCGGGTCACCGTGTACACCGATCGCTTCGGGGAAGTTGCGACCAAGCTCCGCCGGATCGATGTCGATCTGTACAATTTGCGTCTCGGGCCTCGGCAGCTTCCAGTGGTTCGTGATCATGTCGCCGGTATCGCTGCCGACGAACATGACAAGATCCGCATCATACAGGAGCCTGTTTGCACAGGTCCGCGAGTAGGTCCCGGCCACTCCTCCATTTTGCGGATGAAACTCCGGAAGAGCGTGCTTCGCGTCAAGGGACATCACGACTGGAATTCCGTGATGTTCGACGAACGCCTTCAGGGCTCCTTCGGCTCCCGACATCATTAAGCCGGCGCCTGCAAGAATCACGGGTCGCTCCGAAGCCGCGATCGCGGCCGCAGCACGGCTGACCAATTCCGCATCCGGAGAGGGACGGAAAGCCGGCACTTTTGCGAAGGTCTCTTCGGGAAAGATGGCAGCCGTGAATTCGGCGGCGCCAACGATGTCGCCCGTATAACCGGTGATGTCGAGATGGACGGGGCGGGATACGCCGGTTGTCGCCTCTCTAAATGCTTGACGCAGCAGATGGGGCAATTGCGCCACCTCGTCCACTCGACCTCTGAACTTCGTGACGGACGCGTAAAGCGGCTCGTGTGGGAGTTCTTGATACGCGTTTCGGTACTGGTAGGTGGCTGCGTGGCGACCGGTCAACGCGACAACGGGCGAGTAGGCAAACCAGGACTCCTGGAGAGCCGCCGCTAGGTTGGCTGCGCCGACGGACTGCGCCATGCAGACGGCCGGGCGACGCAATGCGCGTGCATAGCCGTCAGCCATATACGCGATTCCCTTTTCGGAGTGCCCGAGGATCCGCTTGATGCCGAGGTCTTCCATCTCGGTGAGCGCCCGCCGCAGAACGGCATCCATGAAGAAGACGTGTGAGATACCCTTGGCCTTGATGGTTTCGGCAATGAAGCGCCCGCCGGTCATGCGGCGGACTGGAGTGAGCGCGGGATTAGGCGAACGCAACGTTGTATTGTCCATTTCTACCCTGTCGGTTTGTCGAACTAGGCGTGAAAAAAGGCTCACGAGCCGCACCCATCTGTCCACGACAGCTGTCGCGATAGGCATCTCGCGTGGTAACTTTTTATATGATATAAAAAGTCCCGTCAACGCGAGTTCATCCCAGGCCAGCCTCCCGGCGCGCCCAACGGGCTCGTGTGAGAGAAAGCAATAAGGAGAGACCATGATCCGCTACGAACTGTCGGGAAAAAGAGCGCTCGTCACCGGTGCAGCGTCAGGCATCGGCTTGGCGACTTTGAAGCGGCTGGCTCAAGCAGGCTGCACCGTTGCGCTGAATCATCTTCCCGACGATCCAAGGGGGCCTGAGGAGGTGAGCAAGCTCCGCGCGGACGGTTACGACGTATTCGGCGTCGCTGGGGCCATAGGTGATGGGAAAGAGGCAGAACTCGTAAACGTTGCAGTTGATAAGATGGGCGGGCTCGACCTTCTCGTTAACAATGCCGGCACGCCGGGAGCACGAAAATCCATTTCGTCTTCCGAGCTCGACATCATCACTGACGAGCTGTGGTCGGCTGTGTTGGACACGAACCTCATCGGGCTTTTCCGATGCACGCGCGCCGCCGCTCCGTCCTTGAGACAATCGAAAGGCGCGGTTGTAAGCTTGGCCTCAGTGTCAGCATTGACGTCGAGAGGATCTAGTTTGGCCTATGCGGCAAGCAAGGCCGGTATTATTGCGATCACGCGCCATCTTGCTCAAGGTCTCGCGCCAGAGATCCGGATTAACGCGGTGGCGCCGGGCGCGGTTGATAGCACCTGGCAGATCGAGTGGACGGAGGCGCAAAGGCAAAGCTCCATCGAACGAACTCCCCTGCGGCGCAGATGCGTTCCCGAGGATATTGCCGAAACGATCGTCTATCTGGGCTTTGCAGCGCCCATGATCACAGGACAGACTATCGTCATAGATGGCGGTCTGACGCTTTAGCCACGGCTCAATTCGACCCTGACATCTAAGAGTCTGTCCGGGATCATGCTGTTTTTTGGCAGAGCTTTCGCAGCATGAGGCGGATTGAGGCGAGGCGCAAGAACGCCAATGCCTTTCGGTTGAGGCACTCCCAATCCTTGGCCAAACGGCGGCAGCGGTTGAGCCAGGCGATGGTGCGTTCGACGATCCATCGCTTGGGCAAGATCGCAAAACTCTTTGCTGTATCGGAGCGCTTGACTATCTCGACGTCGATTTGCCGGAGGATTTTGCGAACGGCGGACTGAAAGATCGGCCCCTGATAGCCGCCGTCAGCATAGAGCTTCAGCAGGAATGGATGCAGGCCAAACAGCGTGGCCATCACCAGCACCCCACCGTCACGATCCTGGATGTCCGCCGAATGCACGAGGGCGTGGAGCAGCAAGCCTTGAGTATCGACTAGGATGTGGCGCTTCTTGCCCTTGATCTTCTTGCCCGCATCGTAGCCATGCGGGTCGATCCACGCCCCCCTTTTTCCGCGCTCTTGACGCTTTGACTGTCGATGATGGCGGCGCTCGGGCTGGGTTCTCGGTTAGCCAATTCTCGACATTGTACATAGAGCGCGTGATGGATGCGATCGAGCGTGCCGTTCCAAGCCCACAAGTCAAAATAGTCGTGCACCGTGCTGCGTGGCGGCAGGTCCTTCGGGATCGCTCGCCATTGGCAACCGGTGCTCAGCACATACATCAGGCCATTGATCACCTCGCGCACATCGACCGTGCGCTTGTTGCCGCCTCGCTTGGCTGGCGCAATCAGCGGCTCCACCAACGCCCATTCCTCATCAGTCAAATCGCTTGGATAGCGTAGCCGGCTTCGGTCGTAACGACCGCGGTTCTCCTTCGTCCACATGGGCGCCCCTTCGAATCGGACCGCCACCCTTGAATCACAAATGATTCCGATGATTCAAGATGTTCCCGGACAGACACTAAGGGGTTCGAAAGCATAGATTTATCTAGATCGCGTTCGAATTCCCCGGGCTGCAAGAGCGGCCAAAAGCTGGCTCGTGGCACTCGCGATTACAAAGCCCTCGGACAAGCCGCACGAGATCGGGACAAAGCCGCGCCAAGCGCGACTTTGTCGTTCCGCAATCGAGCTTTGTTCTGAAGGAGACCTCATCTAACGCTTGCCCACGACATAGCTAGCCAATGTTCGGCTGATGAAGCAGCGAGGACCGTCTCAACCAGATCCGCACCAATAAGGGCGCGCTCCAGGCACTTTTCGACAGGCGGCCTGGCGCCGGGCCAAATCATCTTCAGCAAGTTATCGTCGCGTCCCGCCAAAATGACGGCTCGATGAATGGCCGCACCATCTCCTGGGTCTGAAGCGCCAGCTTTGGGAAAGCCTTTTTACGCATCTCTGTGTAGCCCGTAGGCGGATACGCGCCCCGCCGGAAGTGAGATCGTCGCAGGCCGTCGTCCCTGGGACAAGGCCGCAACCGATGCCGTTAGTCTCCGCCGGTTGACCGCACCTGCGATCCGCGTCCGCGCCTAGGTTTTGCCAGATCACGGTCGCAGCGCCGCTGTCCGGGGCAGATATCGGCGGCTCAAGCTCGAGCTTATCAAGCTGCAAAAGAATCCCGGACCGCTCGGCGGACGACCCGCCATTTAGTCCGAATGGAGGACTGATTGTCGACAACGTCCTGTGGTGCAGGAGAGAATGCGTCGGCACGATCTCGTTTCTGAGGGCGTGCGCGGCTGGCGATCCCGACCGCCCATACCTGGGCGGCCATGCAAGTTGGGTTGGGCACCGATGGTTTGGCCTGAAGTAAAACGTTCACCAGCGAATCTTCACGCCGCGGTAATCCTGAAAAATGCCGCTGGTCGCTGGCGTGAGCTCCGCGATCCGGGCGATAAGGCCGCGCGCACACTCGTCGGCAGATATGAAAGCAACCTGCCCCTTCACCATTTCTGTTTGCACATAACCAGGATTCAATAAGGCCACCAGGATCCCCTCGTGAGCCCATGCGCGCGATAAGCCACGCATGCCATTGTTGAGGGCCGCCTTCGAGGCCCGATAAGCATACTTGGCGCCGCCGGCGCTGCTGGTCGAGCCCATAATGCTGGTGATTGCCACCAGCTTTTTCTGGGTGCTGCTTCTCAAATTGTCGTGCATGGCCTGCGCGATGAGCATAGGTGCCAGGGCATTGACGCGCATGGTGGTCATATAGCCCTCGGCCTCGATCCGGTCTTCCGATAGGCCGCTGATTCCGGCGTTGTTGATGAGAATATCGATTGGTTGATCGCCGAGGGTACGCTTAAGGGAGGCCATCGAGGACTCGTCGGCTACGTCGAGTGTGATGATCCGCACGCGACCGCTGGATGACGCGGCGAGTTCTTCGAGGTCGTCGGCCTTCGCTGGATCGCGGCAGCACGCAAAAACATTAGCACCTTGGCTTGCGTATTGCCGCGCAAGCGCAAGGCCAATACCTCGATTCGCGCCCGTGATCAGAACTGTGCTCATCGAAAGAACGTCTCCCCTCCACCTGGACCGCCGCAAGTTCCCCTATGAACTCGCGCAGTGATTATCGACAACAACAACGGCCCTCAGTCGTAGTAAACGAAGAAGCGAGCCTCGACACTCTTGCGGGGTTTCGCATTTGGGTAAGCGCGACGATTGTCGAACGCAGCATGAGCCGACCGCGGATTGTGATCGTCTTCGGAATCATATCCCTTAAAGAGAGCGAACTCATCCAAGGTCATCTCGGGGAAGTAATACCAGCGGTGAACTGGACTGTAGTGAACAAGCCACGTCTTATGCTTGACGTCATAGTTCTCGTAAACCGTATCGACAAGGTCGGTATCCACGACCGAGTTGCCATCGCAGAACGCCAGGGGAAAATCCTGCGGAGGCTCCGAGAGAGCATGCCAGGCTTGAATGATCATTAGTCGAGAATAGGCCCGGATCGGAATGCCTTGGAGTTGGTCTTCCTGCGCGGCCATCACCGGGCCGGCGATCGGCGCATAATCGATATGAGCAAAGCTGGCCACATACGGCCTGACTAGACCGGTCCCCTTTTCTGCTGGCGGAACAGAGCTCCCGCCAACAGAGCGGATGATAACGGCGTCTCGTTTGGGTACGACCCACGACGCTTTGAAATAGTCCTTGATGAACGGGACCATTTCTTCGAGATACCTGTCGCGCATGACCTCCGGATCACGTTCGCTCGCACAGGAGATCTTGTGCTGGACGAGGGTGAACCCTTCTCTGTCGAGAGAGAGTTCGTCCACGATCGGACGCGCGTCCCGTATGGTGACGTCATAGCTCACCAAGGGCCCATCGGACCCCCGCACCACAATTGCTGGAGCCTTTTCGCTCGGCGAGCGTCGAGCAAAGGCGATTTGACCTTGCACCGATTTCAACTGATCACGGTTGATGTGCGCCGTCGAAGAACCTTGCATCTCCGCTCCCATTTCTGTTTTTCTCCGCTCCAGAGGCACAAATCTTAACGCGGGTTTAAGCCGGATAGCTGCGAAAACTGGGCCGACGTTGTGGAAATTCTGCAGGATGCAAGTGAGCGCGCGGTTATTGTCTTCCCCCGGCTCGAAGCCGCCCTGGTTGGTCCTAACGGCGGAAGAGCGCGGCGGGTCGATATTCGAGACGACCAGCTTGAGCGCGCGAAAACCACATCGCAACAGAGTCCGCGACCATCCCGACGGGACAAGGGGATCGTTAGCGGATTTCGTGAGTGCCCTGAGCCGGATCAGAGCGGCGGCCACAAACGGAAACTATGAGGCCCACGCATCAGCAGTCAGCAACGTCCACAAGGACGTTGCCAAGGTAAAGGGCCTGCCCGCAGCGGGCTCGTGATCGGAAGTTCCCGCCGCCGAGTTAGATCTGGAAAATCTTGCGTGGCACACGGGTCAATACGTCCGCACCGGATTCTGTGACCCGGAAGGTTTCGCTGATGACATAACCGAAATCTTCGTCGATCCAGTTGCCCAGCATGAGATGGAACGTCATGTTTGGCTTTAGCACGGTCATGTCGCCTTCCTTGAGGCTCGTAACGGCCTCGTTCCAATCAATGCCGATGCCATACCCACAACGGGACTCTTTCTGAAAACCCAGCTTGCCGATCGTACGATTGAATGCCTGAGCAACATCGTGGCATGTTGCTCCCGGGCGGACCTTGTCCAACGCGGCTTCCAAACCAGCTACTTCCGCGTCATGGAGTCGGCACAAGCGGTCGGAGGGCTTGCCAATCGAAAACGTTCGCATGACTGCCGCAGTATAGGTGTGCCGCACGCCTCCCAGTTCCAGGTTGATCTGCGAGCCTTGGCGAAAGATGTCGTCGCTCCAGGTGATATGGCAAGTACCCGTACGCGGCGAGGAGCACATGAAGATATTTGCAATCCCCGTTCCGTGCTTGCCATTTGCTCCGCGGGCTAACGTCGAAAGAATCTCGGCGACGGCGTCAGCCTCATGCACTCCTGGGCGTATGACATCGGCAGCCCGCATCATACCCGCATCGGCAATCGCGGCGGCCTCTTTCATGAGAGCTATTTCAAGATCGGACTTGATGACGCGAATCCATGTGACGACGTGCGTACAATCCACGAATCTGGCAGCCGGCAGTCGCTTCTTGAAGTTTTCCGCCGCTCGCGCTGGAAGCTGCCCCATTTCGAGTCCGACCCCGCGGTTCACAAGGTTGGCTTCCTGAAGAAAATCGATGACGGCGTCGTAACCGTCCTTCTCGGGGTTGCCCACGAGCGATTCGGGATATCCAATGATCTTGTTCCGCTCCAGAAATGTCAGATGCATGCCTGCTGGCACATCCATAAGACGCAGGATGAGGATTGGCTCCTCTTCGTGGGCCGAGATCACAAGGCCTTGCGGGACATAGGCCGATCGCGCGGTGTAGCCGGTCAGGTAATTGATGCTTCGATCGAAGGTGACGACGAGGGCTTCGACCTCCCGCTTGACCATTTCTGCTTTTACTGCGGCAAGCCTTCGCAAGTACTCCGCGCGCGGAAACACCTGAGGTCCTTTGCTGATGGACATTATCTTAGCTCCTTGGTTTCTTGGCTGTCTGAAGTCTTTTCAGGAGATCGCGAATTTTGGCAAGCCTTGAACGATCGCCGCGCCACTTCATCTGGGAAGCAGATTTCTCGATTCCGTCTCCAGCGCTAGGTGACGCCCGCCGCACGTGTCCTGCAAGACCCAAAAGATCTTAAGCGCAGCACTATAGAGAACATGACAAAGGTGAAATCCTCTAAATAAGAGATTTATCCGTCGAAATTCTGCGTTGGTGATCGAGTAGGAGCGGCCGTCACGCAGCAAGCGCGCGAGGGCAAAGCGAACTGGATGTTGGGTTGGTTCCTAGCCCCCTGTGCCGCAACTTAGAACATACTCAGCCTCTTCCGATTCCCTCCGCTCCCATAAGGCCTTCAACGTGCGCCCCCTCCCACCTGAAGCTTCACGCCCATAGCGCGATTGGCCGATCTTAGAGATCGAAGGTTGACCTAAGTTCGGCCGCTCGTTCGCGCTCAAACAAATATGCTCGTTCAATGCATCTCGGGTCCGGGAGCATGTCGTAACTGCCAAGAGTGAACGACTTCTCGAAGCAGATCAATTGAGCACACGGACGAGACTCGTCTTTTAACGAGAAAGGCCCCCGGCGGGCATGCCGGGGGCCTTCTTGGAGGTCAGCTGTCGAGCCTGTTCTTTCTCCCTTCGCTAAAGAAATGACTTAGAAATTACGCTGGGCGCGGAGCAGCAGCACCAAGCTGTTCTGGTCCTTCAGCTCATACACCGCAGCAGGTTTTGCGACGCCCGACTGAAGCGGAAGTGTAACCGTGCTTCCGCTCGCGTATTTCTGATCGAGCATCATGTACGCAAGCTCACCCGTGAACGTCAGATTGTTGACCGGGGTCCAGGACGTTTTTGTACCAACAACCGCATAGTTGAAGTCGGGATTGCAGCCGGCGATACCGCTCGATAAAGCGAGGTTCGCAACGAACGCACCGCAGATATAGCTCTTGGCTGTGTTGTTGTGCCTTACAGCAGCCCACGCTCCGAAGAGAGAGGAGTTCCAGTACGGATTCCAGTTGTGGGTATAGCCGCCGTTGAGGCCATAGGTCGTGGTCAGCTCCTGGCCGGAACCGGTGACAAACACAGAATCTGAAATGCCAGCAAGGCCCAAGCTCTGGTAAGCACCCGTGACGCTCGTACCTCCGTACATCGCGTAGGTGGTGGATAGATAATCCTGGAAGTTGTACCGGCTTGCGCCGTTTGTATACACGCCCGTCAAGTTGATCGTATCACCCGGCCCAGTCGGAAGATTCTTGATTGATAGTGCAAGCTGACCAGCCCAGCCCCATTTGTCGCCTGGATGCCCCGTCAGCTCGGTTGCACCATAATAGGCAGCATGGTTGTCATGAGCAGCGACTGATGCTTGGAAGAGACCCCACGCCTGGTCAACACGAACCATCGCGACAAGGTCGGGAGCGCGAGTACCCCCTATATCATTGGCGCCGTACGCGCCGGCCGCGACTCCCGCGGCCGTAGCACCGCTCACGTTCCAAATATTGGTGGTGTAATTCTGGACTTGATCCTGAGCTGAAATCGCGGCGGTGATTCCCTGACCGAAGTCAGCAGTGTAGGTCACCTGATTCACCCAGTCGTAGCCTCCACTGCCCGGCAATTCGAAGTTGTTCGCGGGGTATTGGGACCAAGGCGTGGAGAACTGGGAAACCGCTTTACCGAACGTGAAGCCGGCGAACTGAATAAACGCGTTATAGAGACCTAGCGAACCGCCAGCCACCTGAGAACCCGTCGACGAGGTATAAGCCGTTCCACCAGTACCCAAACCACTATAGGTGCCCGTCGTCCAAGTGAACGCCAATTCAGCATATGTGCGAACAACGCCGTACTCGGTCGCGGTACGCGTATCGATCTTCAGATCCTGGCGAGTTCGCATCGTGTAATAGTTGCTGAGCCGGTTCTGGGCACCAGCCACACCAGTGCTGGCAGCGTCGAAGTCAACGTTTGTGGCCAGCATTGTGTCAGCGCGCAGATAGCCGCCCAGCTTGATACACGTGTCCGTGCCGGGGATGTAGTAGAAGCCGGCGCCATACAGCGAGCAGATCTTTACGTACTCGATCGCCTTGGCCTTGACCGGGAGATCGGCAGCCTGCGCTCCAGCCCCCACGAACATTGCCGCTGATCCAAGGATAATACCCTTCATCACTTTCATCGATGACCCTCCAAGTTGGAAAACCGCGTTTCCGTCCTTCAAAGATCCGCTATGTCACCCTCGCCTCAAGGCTGGTGCTTGACGGAACGACTTCGAGGACCCCTCGCTGTCGAGGTGATATTTAGTTTCTATCATCAATTAGTGCAATCAATTAATTAGAGGTGCCATGCAATTGGAAACTGGATGTTGCAATTGAGCAACGTAGACAAAATCGGCGCGAAAATGCGTTAGACGACCGCCTCCGGGCCAAACAGAAAACCCTCGAGGGGCATCTCGGGGGTTCTACTTGGAGATTTAGAGCAGCGACCGGTGGTTTCGTCCTAAACGATCGCGGAACGCGATATACGCAATTAATTGTTCGCATCAATTGATAACTTGCATGGTGCCTATGTTCTATGGACGCTGTTTCAGGCAACTTGCGATGGATAGGATCGACTACAGCCTTCCCCTGAGTCGTTCGCCAACGCCTCTTCCCTCGCGACTAATGAGCAAGTGCGAAAGCAAACATGGCCGGAAAAGAACAGTTCGATCGAGCCGTTAGAGACCTGATCTGGAACCTCGTTGAGATCCACTCTCAACTCGAGGAAATACACAAGAGCTGGGCGGAGCTGTTAGGAATAACCGAACCGCAATGGCTAATCCTTATGGCCATTGACGAACTCGATGATGGTCGCGGCGTCTCGGGAATTGCGGTCGCAAACAAGCTGCGGATCCATCCCGCCTTCGTAACAAATCAAACGAAGAAGCTCGAACAGATGGAGCTCCTCGCCCGAGTGATATCGCCCGATGATGCAAGATTCCTGCAGATATCACTAACCCAAAAGGCTCGAATGGAAATGGCGAAGCTGTCAGACAAGAGACAGGCACTTAATTCCACGATGCTTGCCGGTCTTGACGAAGAGTCTTTGGACTACCTCAATAAACGACTGACATCGATTGCCAAGAATAGCCGGCTTGCACATCAAAAACTAAATCTGGGGCTATTGTAGTGTGGCCCTTGATCGAGGCCGGGACACATTGACGATCCTTGTGGTGCCCGGCCCGGAAGCACGCCCTACCGCTTAGTATTACCAGCAGGGATGCGCTGCTACAGATGGCTCCTTTGCGCAAACTGGGCCGACACTTCTGAGGTCGACGCACGCGCGCACTTGGAAATACTGCGAATTTTACCGAAAAAACGCAGAATTTCAGCGGCGCGCACCCATAGATTGGGGAGCGTCAGCTTTGATGAGCGTTAAAATCTGGAGCCGACATAAGCGGAATTTGAAGGCTGCAGTCAACGTTGACTGGCCGGGTTCAGGGCTCTCCATTGCTCAAGGTTGTAGGGTCATCTTGAGCGATTGGTCACGATCCGCACAAGGGATGAAACTGATGCTGTGCGCTGCTTGGCCTGAAGTGACGGACAACCTTGAGTCCACAAGGCGAAGTGCAGCGCTATTCCTAGATAGTTTCTCTGGACGCTACGAGCCGACCAGCCGGCGGCAGTTCGTCGCACGATGGACGAACATTGGAGATGCTCACTGCCTGTTCGGAGACCTGAATGTGGAACGGGGCGCCTTCGATGCGGCGGCGGAATCTTGGCTTTGCGCACTAACTGCATTTGAAGTTGCCAGGCGACTGGTCGAGGAAGACGATCTACAAACGGGAGACGTTTTGGCCAAACTGGAAGCTGGCATCAGCCATTTCGGATCTCTGGAGCAGAGGGTGCGGCGCGTCGAAATCGCATCTTGGGATGAACGCAAGCTGCCTGCCTACTACGTGTCGGCCGGCGGGCCCGACCCATGTGCCCCAGCAGTGATTTGCATAAGCAGGGAAGACGAAACGGGAGCGATGCTGCTAGGACGACTTCTGCCCGTGATCGCAAGCCGAGGCATGGCGGCTCTCGTTCTCGCTTACGACGACGTTCCAAGTAGTCGGCATGGACGATTAGAAGTTCTGTCTTCTTGCTTGGACTATTTGTCTACTCAGCAGGAAGTCGATGTGTCTCGAATTGGGATCTACGGTGAAGGGCTGTCGGCCGGGTTAGCAACCGACTCCGCGCTAGCTGATCGCCGCATTGCTGCGGCGGTTTGCGACGGCGGCTTGTGGAATTGGGCTCGTACCCAGGCATCCATCTCGTGGATGACGGGAACCTCTCACCTGCTGGATGATCACTTAGCTTCAGCACATCGCTCGCGATTAGCGCGACGCTTGAAATGCCCGATTCTGGTCGTTGCAGGTGGACGCAGCATCGTCAGCGTTCCGGAAGGCATCAAATTAGAATCTGACTGCACAGCGGCGCGGATCGATCTCAAGCTATTGATGCCGCCGCTAGCACCGACTCCAGGCGGTGAGTTCGAGAACTTTGCAGCCTGCGACAACGACATTTTTTCCTGGCTAGAGCAGAAGCTGGCGCACACTTCCGCTTGATAGGCGGTTGCGGGCCCCTTTGAAAGACGTCGCTAAAGCCAATCGAATGAATTACCGCACGAGATCTGGATGTTGGGTCGCCTGTAAGCCATTCGAGCTCAAAACCGGCTTGTCCAAGAAACGCAGAAATTCGGTTATACGAGGAGCTCTCTTTGCAGAATTCTGCTCTAGATTCGGTTAGGCTTATGGTATGACCTCGCACTTGGCACCACGCTCTCTCGGCATATTGCACCTCGAACGCGGGCTGGCACCCGGCGCCACTCCGCCCGCTCCGGCGCGCGGCTCAATACTGAATCCGGCGACATTCGACTTTCCGACTATTTCGGAAACCGTCGCGGGAGCTTGGGTCGAGAACGTCGTTCGTGGCGATCCGACACTCGAGCCCGCCTTCATCGCCGCGGCTCGACGACTGGTCAAACGGGGCGCGGTCGCGATAAGTTCGACCTGCGGCTTCTCTGTCCGGCATCAACCAGCAGTCGCGGCTTCGGTCGACGTGCCGGTTGTCATGTCAAGCCTGCTGCTCTTACCTGCATTGCTCCGTCAATTACCGTGGCGCGCAAAGATCGCTGTCCTGACCTATGACTCGACTTATTGCAGCGAAGATCTGCTCGGGATCGATGATCAGTCTGAGCGAGAGAGGATCGTAATCGGCGGCATCGAAGGGGGTAAGTTCTGGCACGACGAGCTGAAACGTCCGGCGCCGCCCCTGGATGTTGCTGCAATCGAAGCAGATGTCGCCAATTGCATCGCGCGTCTCCGCTCAAAGCATCCGGAGATCGCAACCATCCTGTTTGAATGCGCGGCCTTTCCAATTGTCGCTCCGGCGATCCGCCGCATTGCGAAGCTCCCAGTCTACAGCATCACGGACCTCTGCCGGCTGGCAATGGCATCGACGAACTGATATCGTTCTCGCCCGCAGGGACGTGTACGGCTTCGGGACCCAGCCTCAGTTATCAAGAAGGGCCGGTGCCGAGGCGGCGCCTATTTTACTGTCCCCCGAGATCGCTCTAACGGAAGCAGGCACCGAAAGCTGGGAGCGGCGGCGCATTCGGTAAAACTGCCAAAAGGTCTGGAAGTTGATCGCGTATTTCCATGCCCCTGGAAACGTCGAGACAGGGCTTGGCTTAGCGGCCGGAAAAAAACGGTCTCACCAGCTAAATCCGGGCGGGCAAATGCGACAGGTTATCCATGGTGAGTCGTCGCCCTTGCCCGGCTGGCGATCGGAACGATTGATGCCGCCCGCGGCGAGGCGGATCACATCAGGGTCTCGCCCGCTTTCAGTTTCGCCACAGGTCGTCAGCTGATCTCGATACCACAGCAATCATACTAATTAAAAGGGGCGTCCGCCGAGCTCGGTCACGACAGCCGATCTGACTGGACCTGAGTCGGTGCGGAGCAAAGCCAAATTGCTTCCGGATAGCGCGCTCACGACCCCACGAATTCCTTTCACGACGATCCGTGGGCCGCAATCCTAGGCATATTTGAAAGGCCTGCAGGTTCGACCTGTGAATGTTGAGCCAAGCAGTGTTGCAAGGGGGTCTACGACGTAGAAAGCGCTGGATCCCCGAGCTGCGCCTCAGACGCCATAACAGGACATCAGTCAGTGTTTGGGGGAATTTAAAATGACGCATGAAACCTGCAAATTCTCCTGCAACAAGCGGGATATCCACGACCGAACGGCATTCATCAATGAAAGTTTGGCTTTAGCCGCCGCTATGATCCCTCGCATTCCTTAACTGCGCTTGAGGAGAAGCGACCATGCCTAACGACGCCTCCCAAGAATGGGAGATCCGCTGCGATTTGGCTGCAGCCTATCGCCTGATTGCGCATTTTGGCATGGACGACTTGATTTCGACGCACTTGTCAGCGCGCCTGCCTGGCAAGACGCACCGTTTTCTGCTCAACCCTTACGGTATGATGTTCGACGAAATCACGGCCTCTAGTCTCGTTGTGGTCGATCCGAACGGGCATGCCATTCAGAAAGAGGACGAGGCCAAGATAAATAACGCCGGCTTCACGATTCACTCGGCCGTGCACATGACGCGCGATGATGCCCAGTGCGTAATTCACACGCATACCTTGGCAGGAATGGCGGTTGCTGCTCAAGAACAGGGACTGCTTCCTCTGAACCAAAAATCAATGTGCTTCTATGGCGATATAGCGTATCACAATTATGAGGGCGTAGCGCTCGATCTTGGAGAGCGCGAGCGTCTCGTCCGTGATCTCGGGACAAAGGACGTGATGATCCTCAAGCACCATGGCTTGCTCACAGTTGGCCGTACCGTTTCCGAAGCGTTCCTCAACATGTACCTTTTGGAGCAATCCTGCCGGATCCAGATCGCGGCGACGCAAGGTGGACAAAGGATCGCTCTGCCCTCTGATAAGATCGCTTCCCACACCGCGGAACAGTTTCAACGCGAGGGCTACAACGGGAACCCGCGTCCTTGGGCAGCTCTCAAGCGCCGCCTCGATCGCTTAAGTCCCGGTTACGCAACTTGACGACGTTAACGATGCGTTGATGCCTGGGAGACAGGAATTCAGATTGACACATCACGCTGCCATTCTGGCGACCCACGACTGATAGTGGCATGATCGCGACTGCGATGGCGCGTCTAGAACCAATCGGGCCGGCGGCCTATCATGTACATATCCCGAGATCAGCGCGCCGCCCTGATGTTCAAGTATCTTTTTAAGTTGGGTCGGGCCGGCATCCTCGCGTGCCCAGCCCAGGGCTTTTTCGGCTGCCGCCTGCTCGACAATGCGCTGGCGAACTTGGGCAACTTCACTCGGCGACAAGACGCCCGGAATGATGCAATAGCCATCCCAAGCGTATTTCTCCTTTGCGGCCGAGAGACTGGCTTCCGATACAGGAGCTAATTCAGGTTGTTGGCCCAACATTGCTTACGTCCTCGATCGCATTTTACTTGACCCAAATTTATCAATTTCGATGCCCGCCTTCTGAGCTTACTTTTGCGCCAGTTGACGGAATCCGGCGCGGGATGCCGGCCTGCCGCACCTTTTAGGCGGCCGGTGCCCGAGCTCCGAAAGGTAGCGGATCACAGCTGATGGAGCGTGCTTCCTTTCGAACTCGTGGATTCTGACCGGCAGTTATTCAGGTCAGTGGCGGCCGCGCTGCTCGGACCGTGTGTACGAGGACCAGGAGCATGGATTTTCTCGAGCTGTTGAGTTCTCTTTGTTGCTCAGCAATTCGCCGCCTATTGATCGCGTTCCAGGCACCTCAAGAGGCTGGCGTTGGTTGTGTGAAAAGCTGCGCATGGCTGCGATCACGTGCATATTTTCGGTATGGCCCGGGCTGATTTAGGGCGGGGAGAACCGCTGCGAGGCGGTAACATTCTCAGCCAGGAGCGGCACTTCACGCTGGCGCAGCGACCCGGGTCGAGCCGCTATATCAATGAAGAATGCCGAGCAAGCGACGAGGCAATTCACTAAATAGGCCCAAGCTGCCCATCTTCGGCAGCGAAGAAGGAACCCGCCATGCGGCCTGCGAATTTTGACCATCTTGCGGATAAACTGCGCAACTGGGGGAGATGGGGCGAAGCGGACCAGCGGGGCACACTTAACCATATCGGGCCAGAAACGTTGAAGAACGCGGCGGCCGAAGTGCGCGATGGCAAGCTTTTTAACCTCGGTCTGCGGTTTGATCGGAATGGGCCGCAGCTGGGACGCAAGCGGTTCAACCCGATGGTCTACGCGACAGACCTTTTCACTCCGATGAGCCCCGCGGCGCAAGGAGTTTGCTACTCCGATGACGTCATCCACATGCCTTTGCAATGTTCGACGCAATGGGACGCCCTCGGCCACGTTCACTACGACGGTCACCTTTATAATGGCTGCATCGCGCGCGAATGCCTTACCGAAAATGGTGCGCTGAAGATGGGCGTCAACCATCTTGCAGCCCCCGGCATCGTTTCGCGCGGGGTACTCGCCGACATTGCACGGCTGAAGGGAGTCGAGCGGCTGCCGCTCGACTATGCGATCACGGTCGATGATCTGAAGGCCGCATGCGAAAAGCAGGGCGTAAGCGTTGGCGCCGGCGACATCCTCTTGGTTCACACCGGACACATGCTTTGGTTCACCGCCGACGGAGACCGGGAGAGGTTTATGGGGATGCAACCAGGCCTCACCTATACCTGTGCAGAGTGGGCTCATGACAAATCGCTGGCTGCCGTCGCCGCCGACAATATGGCTGTGGAGATATTAGACGCTGAGGGAATGGGTTCGGAAATGCCGCTCGCCTTCCACATGCTTGCGCTGCGCGACATGGGCATGCCGCTGGGCGAGATGTTCAATCTAGAGGCGCTGGCCGCCGACTGCGCCGCCGACGGACGGTACAGCTTCCTGCTTACAGCACCGCCCCTGGAAGTTACTGGCGGCTTTGGCTCGCCCGTCAACCCGCACGCGCTGAAGTAGGCCGAGAAATGGAATTCCGGATCGAAGCTACAACTTAGTAGCGCCTTTTAGCAGCGGCGCGTGGCTCAGCGTCTTGACGATTTCGGGCTCCCGTCATGCTGAGAGACTTCACCGGTACGACCTGAGCGATCGCTATTATTCAAGAGGATTCTGCAAAAGTACTTTGATTCGCAGATTCTATGGTGGCGGCCATTTTCTCACTCTCCTCCCTGTTATGGGCTGTGAGCTCACCGTTCTGGGCGCGTCAATCGGATCTGCGTGGTCGTAAGCCGCTCATGATCGTCGGCCCTACTGGATTTACGGTTTCCATGATGCTCTGCGGCTTGGTGGTAAGCGCCGGCCTCGCCGGCTTGGCAACTCCCACAATCGTTTTCGGATGTTTCCTGGTCTGTCGTGCAATCTTCGGCCTTTTCGGCGCGGCAACCACCCCGGCCAGTCAAACCTACATCCCGCAGCGCACGTGCCGCGCTGAGCGCTCGCGATGGATGTCCAGCATCGCTGGTGCGTCCAGCCTTGGTACTGTGGTTGGCCCTGTGCTCGCGCCACTTTCATCATTGGCGTTTTTGGGTTCGCAGGACCGTTGTACGCGTTCGCCCTGATCGCAATGGCAATGCTGATCATTGTCGTGCGCCATCTCGATGAGCCACCGGTGTTTGAAAAAGCCGCTACTAGTGGCTGATAAGGGCAAACGGAAGCCACTGTGGCAATCCGACTTTGCTCCTTTCATCTGCTACGGCTTCCTGCTCTTCGTCTGCCAGAATGCGCTGGCACAGACGTTGGGTTTTCTGATCATCGACAAAACGAGCAAAGCGGTACCTGAGCTCCTATCTCCGGTCTTGCTGCGCATGGCCCAAACTCATATCGGGATTGCCATGGTCGCCGGGGCGCTCGCGAGTTTGCTTGCTCTCTGGGGCCTTATCCCAGTTTTCCGCATGACACCGAAGGCCCTCCTGCGATGGGGTGCCGGGCTAGCGTCGCTTGGCAGTCTCGTGATCGCCCTCTCGCCAGACTATGCTATCGCCATCGTCGGCTATGCCCTTGCTAATCTCGGCTTCGCCTTGGCCAGGCCAGGTTTCATCGTCAGCGCGTCCCTTTCGACGTCGATGAAAGAGCAGGCGCGCGTGGCCGGAGCTATTGGGGCGATGAGTGGTGTGAATGTACTTTTCGCGCCGTTCGCGGTGAGCCTGTATGAAGTTTTCGCTCCGGCTCCGTTTTTCCTTGAATTCGTTGTGCTCGCCGGCCTGCTCGCCTATGCCTGTTTTAGCCCAACGCTGAGCAATGTCGGCAGCCGCGTCGGGACCGAAGAGGTCAATAAGGAATCTTCGATCTAGAGATGTTGTTTTTTCAAAATCGGCTTTCCGAGCGGGACGAGGCTTCCATATGGAAGCAGATCCTGAGCTTTTGAGATAGCTGGCGCACTCCTCCCCAGAGAAGATATCGAGGAGTTCGGTCTTGGTCGAGTAGCTCGGCCATTTGGCTTTGCCCTCACAGATCCGGGCAGGCGGCTTTGACGAGTAGGCCGGTGGAATCTCACCGCCGGCCTCTCATAGATCCCAGCGTGAGACTCTCGCCTCACTGGGCTCCCATCAGGCGAACGAGCCGCGTATGCCGATCTTCCAGTGTGCGAACAACTCGGGACGTTCTCGAGATAGTCGTTCGAGAACGCGGCCGGCCTTTGCGGTGCGGCAATCAGGATGGAAGTGCGTATTGCCGCATGTAGCGATGTTCCCGATAGACCTATTGTTGCCTCATCCATTTTGCTCCCTAGCCAGAGGAGCGGTAAGCGCGAAGCCGATACCCTTGCTTCAGAATTCGAATGAACGTGCGAAGAAGCCTCCGGCTTGGACGGAGGTTTGGGATGGGATTGGACAGCAAAAAGGACGTCCATTTGGACGGCTCATCGGTAGGGCCGGTGAGCCGGCTGGAGGTCCTTGAAGGACCGTCGGGACGCCGTGTGCGTTCGGAGGCTGAGAGAGCTCGGATCGTCGCCGAGAGTCTGCTACCCGGTGCCCAGGTGTCCGAGGTGGGGCGCAAGCACGGAGCGACGTGCTGGCAGATTTACGATTGGCGACGACGCTTTCGACAGCGAGGCATGTTGGCGCCGTGCGAGGCGTCGCAGTCGACATTCGCGCCGCTGGTCGTGGAAGGCGCGTTGGAGGAGGGTCACGCTCCGGCGATCAAGCTTGAGATCGCGATCGGCGATGTCGTGCTGCGGACGGACACAGCCATAGATGGCGAGCAGCTGTGCCGGGTGATCCGCGCAGTGCGAGCGTCACGATGATCGCGGCTGGTGCCGATCTGAAGATTTACATCGCGACGCGGCCGATCGACTTCCGCTGTGGCCACGATGGGCTTGCTGCGAAGGTGCAGGAGATGCTTCGCCTCGACCCGTTCAGCGGCGCAGCCTTCGTGTTCCGATCGAAACGAGCGGACCGGATCAAGATTTTGGTCTGGGATCGAACGGGCCTGGTGTTAGTTCATAAGCGCCTCGAAGGCTGCAAGTTCGTTTGGCCAACGATCGCAGACGGCGTGATGCGCATATCGCCAGCGAGGTTCGCGGCCCTGTTCGAGGGGCTGGATTGGAGGTTGGTCCGCCCGCAAGAAGCGCGGCGTCCCCAGGCGGCTGGATAACTGCGGCAGAGTGACTCGGGAGCTATTTTGAACGTGGCACGCGCAGTGGTGATGTGCTCGAAATAGCGCATGAGCATTGCGGCGCTGCGCGACGAAAACGAACGCCTGAAGGCGCTTTTGGCGCAAACGCAGTCAGCCTTGAGCGAGCATCAGGGGGCACTGGCGGCATCGGAGGAAGCGCGACGTCGGCTGGAGATCATTCTCGGGGAATTGCGACGCGAGAAGTTCGGCGCGAAGTCCGAGAAGCTGCGGCCAGATCAGTATCACTTGCCGCTGGAAGACGTGGAGATCGCGCAAGGCATCCTGGATGCGGCTCAGGAGAGAGCCGAGGCTGTGATCCAGGGCCGATCGCGGAGCGCGCCGGATCAAGGTTCTCATCGCAATCGCGGCTGCTTGCCTGCCCATTTGCCGCGGGTGGAACGGATAATCGAGCCTGCGAGCACGCTCTGTCCGTGCGGTTGCGGCGCCATGACGAAGATAGGCGAGGACGTCAGCAAACGCCTCGACGTGATCCCGGCGCAATGGCGCGTGCTGGTCACGCGCCGCCTGAAATACATCTGTCGCCGCTGCTCGGGCCCTGTCGTGCAGGCGCACGCGCCGGAGCACGTCGTGCCTGGTGGACTGCCGACCGAAGCGGCGATTGCGTCACGTGATCGTCTCCAAGTTCGGCGACCATACGCCGTTTTACCGTCAGGCCGAGATCTATGCGCGCCAGGGGATCCGGCTTGATCGGGCGACACTGGGCAACTGGTCCGGCCGCGCCTGCTTCCATCTCCAACCCGTAGCGGACCACATGCGTCGCCATCTGGAGAGGGCAGATCGTCTGTTCATGGACGAAACCACGGCACCGGTGCTCGATCCCGGGCGTGGCCAAACGAAGAAAGGCTACTTCTGGGCGATCGTCTCCGACGACCGCGGCCACAGCGGCCCAAGTCCTCCGATCGTGCTGTTCCGATATGCCCACGGTCGCTGCGGCGCCTTCGCCGAGCAGTTCCTGCATGGCTTTAACGGACGCTTCCTGCAATGCGATGCCTATGACGGTTATGACCGGCTGACCGAAGTTGCTCGACCGCAGGGGCCGTGGACGCTCGTGCATTGCTGGAGCCATTTGCGCCGGCGCTTCGTCAAATTGGCCCGCAACAGCAAATCGCCGATCGCCGAGGCCGCGGTTCGGCACATCGCACAGCTTTACGCCATCGAAGCCATGGTAGGCGGTTTATCGCCGGACATCCGGCTGGCCGCGCGCAAGGAGCACTCGCCCATCGTCGCCGCGTTCAAGCCGTGGTTCGAGAAGCAGCTGTCGATGATCTCCAGTGGTTCGACGCTCGCCGAGGACATCCGCTACGCGCTCAATCACTGGCAAGGGCTGAACCGCTTCCTCGAAGACGGGCGCCTCGAGCTTGACACGAACCCGGTCGAGAATGCCATCCGGCCAGTCTGCCTGACCAGAAAAAATGCGCTCTTCGCCGGTCATGAAGTCGGCGCGGAAAACTGGGCCCTGCTCGCCTCGATCGTCGCCACCTGCAAGCTCAACGACGTCAACCCGGCCGCCTACATCGCCGAAACACTCGAGACGATCATCGACGGCCATACTTGGGCAGAAGCCGGCTGTACCGGCGTCTCAGAAGCGGGCCGCACGGACGGCTCGTCGAGTGCTTCGCCGTTCGTCTCGTCGAAGCGAGCTCGTTCGGCACGGCGCGTGGCGTTGCCTCAACGTAGTTGGCGGGCTCCTGAGTTGGATCGGGGGCCGTCGCTATAAGCTGGTCGATCTCGGTGAGCAGGTCGTTGCGCCGACAGCTGCGCGGCGTTCATCCGCATCACGCCGTCAACAACAGGTGGCCACTTGAAGCCGCCGCCCTCAAGCCGCTTCCAATACAGCACAAGACCACTGCCATCCCAGACGACAATCTTCACACGATCGGCGCGCTTCGCACGGAAGACCACCGCCACGCCCTTCATCGGATCGTGGCCCAGCGCCTCCTTCGCTAAGAGCGCCAGGCCATCCGCGCCCTTCCTGAAGTCTACAGGTCAGGTCGCAACGTAAATCATGAGGCCAGCGGGAGCCGTCAGCATGAACGTGTCCGCCGGAGCGCCAAAAACACATCACTCAGCACGGCAAGCCCAGGCGTTCCGCGCACCTCTACCCGCGCACCCAGGAGCTCAACCGTAACAGTGGCTGCTCCCGGTGATACGGATGGCTCCGCAGCCGCCGGTTCCGAAGAATCCGACACCAAAGGCACGAACGAAAATGTATCCGTCGAAGCTGGCAGCACCAGTTGACCTAAACGCGCCCGGCGCCAGTCATGCACCTGCTGTGGCCGGCAGCCATGGCGGCGTGCGATATCCGTTACAACCGCGCCTGGCTCGAGGCTTTCCGCGACAATCTGTGCCTTCAAATCATCCCGCCAGTGCTTTCGACCCAAGCCAGCATACACTTCGATACGCGGCGACAACGGTCGTCTTATGTCGTCCGAATGGTCGTCCATTGTGAGCACCCTTGCCGAAGATGACTCTTCTAGCGGTGCTCCCAAGACTGCGCACAAACTATCTGAAGGGCCGCGGCGCCACGCTTACGGTCCAGTCGTCCCGGCAGCAAATTTACGCTGAGCAGGTCGTCGTCGATTGCGCATGAGCGTAGCGACCTGACGCGGCGCAAAGAGCGCATGAATCAGTGGGGGATCGAAGAAACTTAGCAGAACAAACGGCCAGTTTCTCGAAATCGTTCTGCGCCCGCGAAGCGGGATGTCAGGCAAGCATTGTCATGCCGTTCTTCACAACTGTAACGCCGCGCGCCTTCACACTCGCTTCGAACGAGATCACGTCGCCATCCTTCCAAATCTTCAGCGTCAGGGTCTCCCCGGGGTAGAGCGGCGATGAAAAACGCGCCGCGTGCCGCCTGAAGGCGCTGGGATCATAATCGGCATAGGTCTGCAGAATGCCGCGGCAGGTGATTCCGTAGGTGCACATACCGTGAAGGATCGGCTTCGGAAAACCCTCATAGACGGCAATCACCGAAGAATCGGCCGTGAAATGGGCAGCGGACAGAAGTGTGCTGTGAAATGCGATGTCCCGCTCGCCGTCCAATGCGATGGAGTTCAGATTGAACTCACCGGGTTCAGCGAAGCCGGCTGCGACTGAGGCAAACGTCGGTACGACCTTCAGTGGCCGCGCGGTCCCAGTGGCCTCGTTTACGAAAGCGAGCTCCTTCTCGTCCATGGGATCAGCTCCCATGCCGATACCAAGAGCGTAAAGCATCACGTCGCGATCGCTATAGCTGTATTTTCATGGCCATCAGCCGCTCATGTTGATTGCCATTGTGATATTTCCTCGCGGCAAGACTTGGCCAACTTTATAGTAGCTCGGCTGCTTACGTTGCTCAGAGAAGGACCAAGCAACGATCGTTGCGTGGCCCAGGTCTCTCGTAGCTGAAAAGCCTCAACTCCACACCGCCTCTCTCCTCTAGAAAGCGGTGATATCTGTCTTTGCCGAACGTCTGGCTGGTCGAACTAAGCGCCGCAACCGGTCTCAGGCTCGTTCGTCAATCTCCTTTGAGCTCCTTTTTGGTGATGAGGCAGTCAACGGCAGTCAGCCCAACGCCACTGGGAGAAAGAATGACGGGATTGATATCGATCTCGCCGATCTCGTCGGCCAGATCGGTGTAGAGCGTCCCGAACTTGACAACGCAATCGGCCAATCCCTCCAAGTCTGCCTTTGCGCCGCCGCGCGCACCACGTAGAACGCTCGCACCACGTAGCCGCGCGATTGCAGATTGCACGTCGCGCGCATCGAAGGGCGGCAGCAGCACCTGCACATCGTTTAGCGCTTCAACCCAGATTCCGCCCAAACCGATGGCAATGACGGGCCCGAATTGCGGATCGAAAGTCGCGCCCAGCATTATTTCAGGGCCTGCCTTGGCCATTTCTTGCACGACCACTCCGCCGATCTTCGCTTCGGGACGGTGCGACCGGACCGAAGCGACTATTTGCTCGAACGCCTCCGCTGCTTTGTCCGCTGAGGGAATATTTAAGATGACGCCGCCAACGTCCGTCTTGTGCACGATCTCGGCCGACTCGACTTTCATCACCACCGGGAAATTAAGACTCTGTGCAATGCGCGCCGCCTCATCCGCCCGCGTTGCCAGCGCTTCGCGCGTAACCGGAATTCCGTAGAGCGCGAGCAGACGCTTGCCCTCTCGCTCCGTCAGAACGACGCCCTTCGCCTCGCGCATGAGGCGCACTGCCTCGGAGTACAAAGGGCTGCGCCGGCCCCGCTGGGCCGATAAGGAATCGCCGGGTTTACGACCGCGTAGGAACTCAGCATAGCCGATGAGAGCAGAGAGCGCCTTCAACCCGGGAGCTAGACCCTGCAGAAACGGCATTCCCTCGAATTCGGCCTTCGGTTCGATCATCGGATCCTTTGGATCGAGAGAGGTGTAAAAATGCCCCCCGGCAAGGCTCAATATCGGGAATACAACCTCTGGCGCCGCTGCAGCAGCCCGCGTCAAAGCTTCTCCGAGAGCCGAGCGCATATCCAGGCACGAAGGAAAGCCGCGGCCCCAGACCACCATGTCATAGGCGCCGCAGGTGGCAAGTGTGCTCAGTGAGTCATCGATGATATGCGTATCATAGCCGCCCTGCGCGGTGAGATCGAGCGGATTGCCGACATTGCCGAACTCGGGAAATACTGCTTCCAGACGAGCTTTCGCCGCTGCGGGCAGCGGCGAAAATTCGATGCCGTAGGAATCGGCGACGTCCGACAGAATGCCGGCGGCGGTACCGGAGAAAGATGCAAAAGCTACGCGGCGGCCACGCGGCCGCTTCGTTGAAGACAGCGCAACTGCAGTCTCGATGAGATCATCAACAGTATCGACCCGGATGACACCCAGTCTTTTCAGGACGGCGTCGATCGCCACGTCCGAGCCCACGAGAGAGCCGGTGTGAGCCAAGGCTGCCTGGCGGGCCTTTTCGGAGCGACCAACCTTGATCATCACGATGGGCTTGCCCTTGTCGGCCGCACGCTCGCAGGCTTTGATGAACTCAGCCGGCCTCCTGATCTGCTCGCAGTACGAGGTGATGACGAGCGTCTCCTCCTCATCGACAAAATAATCAATGAAATCTGCGACATCGAGACATGCTTCATTGCCCACTGTGACCACGCGGCCGATGCCAATTCCGCGAGCCAGCAGTGGCACGATTAGGCTATAAACAAGGGTGCCGCTCTGCAGGATGGAGCTAATTCCGCCTGCCTTCATGGTGTGAAAGTCGAGAGGGACTGCCATCAGCTGATTGGCCGCGTTCATCAAACCGAAGCAGTTTGGACCGACCACTGGGATGCCGGTTCGCGCGGCCCACTCCATAACCCAGCGTTGCTTACTTGCCCCCTCCCCCGCCTGCTCAGCAAATCCGCTCGAGATGATCTGGATCGCTCGCACACCAGCGGTTTCGCAATCGTCGAGGACTTCGGGAATGGCCTTGCTTGGAATGGCGACCATAGCGAGGCCAACCGGATGAGGTATGGCCGTCAAGCTCGGATAGCATGGCACGCCCGCGATCTGCGTGTAACGCGGGTTCACTGCAACGACCTCGCCCGAGAAACTCCACTTTTTGATATTCGTGAGGATTTCTGTTGCGAAGCCTCCCTTCTGAGAAGCTCCTACAATAGCGACGGACTCCGGCCGAAAAAGCTGGCTGATCCTTGCAGCCGTTCCCTGCTGAAGGCGGTCCTGTTGCAGCACACGATCAACTTGCATGTTCAACCCGTCGGTTCTTGATTCGGTAACGCTAGCGTCTCGTTTGGAATAGGTCTCGGCCCTATCGTGGGATTGCTTGCTCGCCGAAGAGGCCTCCGAGCGAGGCGAGCCGCTGAAGATGGTGGTCGGTATCGCCGAACGATGTGTCGATCATCGTGACATGTTTGAAATAGTGGCTGATGCTGTATTCCATGGTCATACCGATGCCACCGTGGAGCTGGATAGCCTGCCGTCCGAGCGCTTTTGACGACTGCCCGATCTGCGCTTTTGCCGCCGAGATCGCCCGCTCACGCTCGGTCACGTCACTCTCTCCTGCCATCATGGTGGCGTACATGGCCATGGAACGCGACTGCTCCAATTCAACGAACATATCGACCGCGCGGTGCTGGAGCACCTGGAAGGAACCGATTGTCGTGCCGAACTGCTTGCGCGTCTTCATGTAACCGAGGGTGATGGCATGCATTTCAGTGAAGCAGCCAACCGCCTCGGCGCACAAGGCCGCAATTGCTTCGTCTGCGACTCGCGTAATCACCGGGAAAGCACCTGCTGGGTCGCCGATAACATCAGCTGCCGGAACGCGGACGTTCTGAAGCGTAATCTCGGCCGCACGGAGCCCGTTCTGTGTCGGATAGCCCCGACGCATGAGACCCGGAGCTTTAGCGTCGACCAGGAAAAGGCCAATCCCGTCCTTTTCCCGCGCGCTCCCCGCCGTGCGCGCTGACACTATGATCTTGTCCGCTACATCGCCGTGCAAGACAAGCCCCTTAGTCCCGTTCAGCACCCAACCCCCGCCGTTCCTCTTGGCTTGAGATTCAACATCGGAGAGGTCATATCGTGACTGAGGTTCTGCGTAAGCGAAGGCGAGTTTCATTCGACCTTCCGCAATCGCGGTGATGAGCTTCGTCTTCTGCGCTTCGTTCGCGCCGTGCCGCAGGAGACCGCCTGCGAGTACTACGGTTGCGAAATACGGTTCGAGGATAAGCGCTTTGCCGAAAGCTTCCATGACAATCATCGTCTCGACCGCCCCGGCGCCGAGTCCGCCATAAGCCTCCGGAAATGGTAGCCCGAGAAGCCCCAGCTCAGCATAGCGCGCCCACATCGCCTCGCTGAATCCTGCCTTCTCTGTCAGGTACTTGCGGCGATCCTCGAAGCTATAATGATCACGCATCAAGCGCTCGACGCCATCCTTAAGGAGCCGCTGCTCCTCGGAAAGATCAAGATCCACTGGAAAACCCTCCTGAAGCGGGGCGTATCGTTGCCCCCTTGAACTCTTTAGAATCCTGCGCAAACAGCATCCTGTGATTTGCCCGAAGCTCAGAGGCCGAGCACAACCTTTGCGATGATGTTCTTCTGAATCTCATCCGAGCCGCTATAGATTGGTACCTTACGCCCGTTGAAATAAGCGGGCGCGATCGGTCCAGCCCAATCGGGACCGATCGCCGCCTCCCCGCGCTGAAACTCCTCCTCTGATTGATAGGGCAGCGCGTAAGGGCCGATCACGTCCATCAGAAGCTCAGCAGTCGCCTGCTGGATCTCCGAACCCTTTATCTTAAGGATCGAGCTCGCGGGGTCCTGCGTACCCTTATCGAGCTTCGATTGGTTGGCCACGACACGGAGCTGCGTCATCTCAAGCGCCTTGAGCTGGACTTCGACCGCGGCAATCTTCTTGCGGAAATCGGCCCTGTCGACGAGTCGCTCGCCACCGACGCGGGTGCGTGAAGCCAGCTCCTTGATGCGCCGAATGCGTTCCTTCGAAAGGCCAACACAAGCAATCGTGACGCGCCCGTTGCCAAGGACGAACTTGGCGTAATCCCAGCCGCGATTTTCCTCGCCGACAAGGTTCTCGAGAGGAACCCGTACGTTGTCGAAGAACACCTCACAAACTTCGGGATAGCCGTCGAGCAACTGGATCGGACGCACGGTGACGCCGGGAGACTTCAGGTCGATCAGAAGAAATGAGATACCCCGCTGCTTCTTGGCATCAGGATCAGTCCTAACCAGGCAGAAGATCCAGTTGGAGTATTGCGCCAACGACGTCCAGATCTTCTGACCATTGACGATATAGTGGTCGCCGTTACGCACGGCCCGCGTTTTGAGCGAGGCGAGATCGGAACCAGCCCCCGGCTCGGAGAAGCCTTCGCACCACCAATCGTCGACGTTTACAATACGCGGCAGAAAATACTTCTTCTGCGCTTCATTTCCGAAAGTATAGATAACCGGACCGACCAAGTTGATGCCGCTGCCAGCCGGCTCCGGCGCCGGCGTCTGACTCACCTCCTCGCCGAAGATGTACTGCTGGACCGGCGTCCATCCCTCGCCGCCGTACTCGAGGGGCCAGTGCGGCACGGCCCATCCCTTCTGCGCCAGAATGCGCGTCCAGCGCACCTTATCGTCCTTGCTCGGATGCCTGCCGGCAATCAGCTTCTCGCGGATGTCTGCGGGGATTGCGGAGCGGCAGAATGCCCGGACCTCATCGCGAAAGGCAAGTTCGTCAGCGGTAAAATTCAGATCCATCGTTTGCTTCCTACTTGCGCGATACGGCGCGCCGATCCTATGTCGGCGAATATACCCATGCCCCTGATGCCAAAACTCTCAAATCTGCCAGCCCGGGGCCGAAAAACCGCGCAAAACGTCCATAACGCGACTGTTCTCCGCGCTCACGAGGGAAATTGTCGTGGTCTCCGGCACTATCCGTCTTTCGAAGATGCCATTGAGACAACGTTCAGCCATGGATACAGTTCGCGGAGGTAAACGTCGCCTAAGTTAATTGCTGCCGCTTGTCGCTCTAAATCGATGCGCGCTTACGAAGGTAAGTCGGTTATCGCACTGCGAGCAACTCAACGCCCCTGAAACACAGGCCTCTGCTTTTGCGCGAACGCCCGCACGCCTTCTTTGTGGTCAAATGTCAATTCCGTCTTAATCAGGTTCTCGGCCTCGTAGTCCATCGACTCCAAAAGGCCCGACTCGACAGCATGATCCAGATTGTCCTTCATGCAGCTAAACGCGAAAGTAGGTCCTTGGGCGAGTGAAGCTGCGAGGGCAAACGCCGATTCGGCCAAAAGCGAGTCGGCCACCACGCGATTGAGCAGGCCCATCGCTTCCGCTCGCCGCGCATCGATGCGTTCGGATAGGAGCATCAGTTCGCGCGCGCGGGAGACTCCGACGAGCCGCGTTAGCAGCCAGGCTATACCGCAATCTCCCGCTAACGCCACTCTCGCATATGAGGTGGTCAGGATTGCCGATTCTGCACCAATTCGGATGTCGCAGGCGAGAGCAAGCGCAAGGCCCGCGCCGGCAGCTGCCCCAGGGAGCGCGGCGACGGTTGGCTTTCTCACTGCGAACAGGTCACCTACCAGCCTTCGCTGGTCAGCCCTCAAATCAGCGACGCGCTGCTCGAATGTTGCTTCGGCTGTTGCCGTACTTTGGCCCATGCCTTTTACATCGCCCCCGGCACAGAATGCAGTCCCTGCGGCGGTGATAAGGAAGGCGCCGACGTTAGGGTCATCGGCAAAGCGCTTGATCAACTCGACCCAGGCCGCTTTCATTCCCCTGGAAATTGCGTTGCGCGCCTGTGGCCGATTAAGCGTAATTACGGCCACGCGATCACGGATCACTGCAAGCAGGTCATCTGTTCCGGTATCGATTTTGTGTGTCTGTGACATGCTCATAGCTCAATGAACTTTGCCGCGCTTCGGCAACTAACATACGAAGGGACAGCCACAACTTTTACAGTGGTCGCCGCAATTCGGACCCTGCGCCCAAAGAGCCTCAAGCCGCAGCCGTTGAAGACTATGAGGATTCCAGGCATCATTCCTGCCGAGCTCCCACGGCACGGACGGGTTCATCGCACGGATGCCGGCCAAGGCTTCGGCCTCACCGGCTGGCTCCGCAGACGCCAATCGACTGGGTACGGGACGAAGAACATAATTCCTCTTTCGCCTTCGTACTTCAGCGGCGTCCCCTTCGGCAGCCAAACCACATCGCCCAAACTTGCGTCCAGTGCACGACTATAGTTTTCGCCCGTGCGAATCCGCATAACTCCGCTCAGCCCGACCGAGATCTGATCATATTCTGTCGTCCAATTGACTGAGCTACCGTCAAAGGTCGCAATCGTAGCGCCGATCGACTTACTAATCTCCGGAGTGACGAGGCTACACGTGGATGCGTACCCTCCCGAATAGATTTGCATCCGCGAATAGATCATGTCCGTGCTTCTAAAGTGGTACACGTCGGTCATCGGCTTCTCCCTCTCGACAACCGCGCTGTCCGCACCCCAATCAGCTGGATGACGAGCAAAGAATACTTTCGCCTTGTCCCCTTGGTACTTCAATCGGGTCCCTTTAGTAAGCCAAATTACATCCCCAAACTTAGCCTCGATGACGCGGCTATAGTTTTCGCCGGTGAGAATCCGAAGTGTTCCACCAAGGACGATGGATGCCTCGTCGTAGCTCACCTTTCGCTCGATCGAGCAGCCATCGTAGATGGCCACGCCAGCATCGATCGTTTTGCTGATTTCGGGACCAACCAGTTGGCAAATCTTTGAGGAGCCACTGGCGTCGACTCGAATTGGCGCAAACACCATGTCATCGCTCTTGAAATAGAGTGCCCCAGTCATCACTGTTCTCCCTTCTTGGTCCGGCAACTAGCCTCGAGAGGCATGCAACGAACTCGTTCAATGCAGTCGTTCGAGCAATTGCATCAAATGCTTCGCGCATCCAGAGTAGGCCTTGGTGACTCCGGACGCGAGAGACTGCAAACTAGTCACCGTCCCTCGCCAAATGATCTACGCATCGGCACGTTGCACTGCTGCGGCATCCGCGCTTTCGCACACCAATTATATTGCATCCTTAACGGCGGTCATATTGCGAAAAGTGCTTCAGAGTGACAGAATTCTGCAAATTGCGCAGAATTTCGGTCGGATTCCAGACTTGGATGACTGAATTGCGCTGCAGCTCAGCTGGCAGCCTTCCCCAGCTTGCAGGGGCTTTCGGATGGAGCCACGACGCGTTCCGCGATTTCCTCGTCTTCGATCGGAAGGTTTCGGGATCGCACTTTCATTCACCGGATCCAGGACCTAAACGCCGAAAACCTGCGAACTGAATCCGGTAGAGCTTTGGTCATGATCCGAGAAAGGGATCCGGAGCGGGTCTAATTGACGCAACTGACGGCTCATCAGCCGATAGCCCGACGGCTAACAGCCCCTTTCTGAACCGTGATTGGAATGCCGATGAACGATGCCATTGTCCAAGCAGCAAATAAGCACTTCTCATCGAACTACTTCGAAGCTCGCCAAAAGTTTCGCGACCATATTCGTGATGCCGGGATGGGCGAAGCAGCCGTCTATCCATCGCCGGCCCGCGGACCTGGTGGAGAAGAACTCTCAACGGATGTTGCTTGGTTCGGCGATCGAGGCGCCTCGAAAGTCGGAATTCTGATATCAGCGACGCACGGCGCCGAAGGATATTGTGGATCTGCAGCACAGCTTGATTGGCTGGCTGAGCGGGGGTACGAAAGGCTCAAATCTGATGAAGCAATGTTGCTGATTCATGCCATCAATCCATATGGGTTCGCATGGGATCGTCGTGTCACGCAAGAAGGCAGCGATCTCAATCGAAACTTTGTAGATTTTACGGCTCCCTTACCCCAAAACGAGGGATACGACGCACTTGCTGATAGCCTAGTGCCCCGAGAGGTCGATGGACCAGTTTTTGCGGCCGCCGAAGCAAGAATCGAGAAGTACCGTGCAACCCACGGCGAAGTTGCTTACCGGAAAGCTCGGACCACCGGTCAGTACCGACATCCAAACGGAATGTTTTTCGGCGGTTTCGGCCCTACTGTAGCGCGCCAAACACTCGAACGGATCGTATCGGACTATGATATCGCATCGCGCAGGCTAGTCTTAATCGTGGACTATCATACGGGCCTCGGACCGTATGGCTATGGTGAGCTGCAATGCGAGCAGGCATCGGGTATGTCGGGATATCAACGGGCGCGCGACATCTTCGGCGGTTCGGTCACGTCGCCAGATCTTGGCACCTCATCGGCACTGGTACTCAGTGGCACGCAGGATGATTACTGGCAGCGGATTTTGGGTGATCGCCACGTTTACGTCTGCTTGGAGTTCGGAACCTACCCTCCGGAGGTCGCAAGACCTGTGTTGCGCGCTGACCATTGGCTTTACGCGTATCGCCAAACTGAGATCGACGGCGCATTTGGTCGGGATATCCGCAGGCGCGTGAAGGACCACTATTATCCCGACAGACCCGACTGGAAGGAGATGGTCCTATATCGCAGTCGTCAAGTTCACCGGCAGATGATGGAAGGGATGAGCGCGTGAACGCAACCAGTGCCAGCGGGACGCTGAACTCGCCTCAACTCGCTGCTTCGGTAATGGTGGGAAACGGCTACTGCAGCGTTATCCTTTTGCCGCAAAGAAGCTCATGAAAGGCTCCGCGCCGACTTACCTCGTCCTATTGATCCATCATTTACGGTCTCAAAGAATTCGAGAGTGTTTTGACCTACTTTGCCCATTTGCTGTCTAGCTCTGGCTGAGGCGTCGAACTATCCCTCTTGGGCATTTCCAAACCCAAAACTTCTTGCGATCGCGCACCGCGAGGCTGTCAGAGCTCGGCAGCTCGGAGAGGGCGCAAAGTGGCAAGCTGCCCGGCCGCTGCTCTGCAGACATTGCCGGTTACTTGACTTTTCTCGCGATAGCCTCGTCTTCCGTATGGAGACACGATCTTCGGATTTCAGCACCGTTCAACGATTTTTGGCGAAAACGCGCGCGACATTCGCGAGGATCAGCGCTAAGCGGCGTTACAAAGAAGATATACGAGCATCGCAAGCCTCGACAATGCCACGCAAGTGAAGGCCCTCTGTGCCGAGCGAACCTCGGCAGCGAACAGCGTGATCCAGGTCTGCGCATGAAGTCGGGTCTGCGAGAAGCTTAGCTTGCTAGCGCCAAAGAACGCGGGGGCGACGAGATGTTTCCGTTGGCCCCACAAGGGGTCCTCACAGGCGTCTTCCTCCCTGACTGGATCTGCTCCGTTACGAGAGCGGGCGACCTTCTTTTGAGTGATCCCTTTTAACCAACGACGAGAGGAATGACATGGTCAATCGAATGCAATTCTACGTAGATGGCTCCTGGGTCGATCCCGTCCTTGTGAAAACGACATGGACGCTGAATCCAGCAACGGCAGAAAAACTGTACCAAATTGCGCTCGGTTCAAAAGCTGACGTCGACAAGGCGGTGAAGGCAGCCAGGCGCGCATTTGAGAGCTATTCTCAAACCACTCGCGAGCAGCGCATGAGCCTGCTCGCAAACATTATCGAAATCTACAAAGATCGCGCGAAGGAAATCGGCGATGCCATCTCCGATGAGATAGGCGCACCAGTGGCCATGTCTCAGCAGATGCAGGCAAATTCCGCCATCGGCCATTTCACAAGTACTCTGGAGGTGCTCAAGCGCTATTCGTTTGAGGAGCGCATCGGCAGCGCTGTTGTTGTTCGGGAGCCTATTGGCGTGGTTGGAATGATCACGCCCTGGAATTGGCCGATCAGCCAAATTGCGTGCAAGGTAGCGCCCGCGCTCGCCGCCGGCTGCACGATGATTCTCAAGCCATCGGAATTTGCGCCCACATGCGCGCTGATATTTGCGGAAATCCTTCATCAGGCTGGCGTACCGAAAGGCGTATTCAATCTGATTAACGGCCTAGGTCCTGAAGTGGGCGCGGCCATGAGCGAGCATCGAGATATCGATATGATTTCGTTTACTGGATCGACCCGAGCCGGGGTCGACGTTGCAAGCCGGGCTGCCCCTACCGTAAAGCGTGTTAGCCAAGAGCTCGGAGGTAAGTCACCCTACATTGTTCTTGATGATGCTGATCTCGAAAAAGCTATCTCTGGATGCATTGAGACGATCTTCCTCAACTCCGGCCAATCTTGCGACGCACCGTCGCGCCTGATTGTGCCGGATTCCAAAATGGGAGAAGTCGTAAAGATCGCAAAAAATGTGGCCGGCAGATACCGGGTCGGGCATCCGCGCGCGGCGGGCACTGATATGGGTCCTGTCGTAAACCGCGTCCAATGGGAGAAGATCCAAGCCTTGATCCAGCAAGGCATAGATGAAGGGGCCACGCTGATTGCCGGCGGTTTAGGTCTCCCAAACGGCACGGATCAGGGCTTTTACGTCCGCCCCACTATTTTTGCAGATGTCAAAAACGAAATGATTATCGCCCGCGAGGAGATCTTCGGGCCGGTGCTTGCGATCATTGGCGCCAGGGACGAGAACGAAGCTATCCAAATCGCCAACGACACGCCATACGGCCTTGCCGGCTACGTATTCTCAGGGTCAACGGAGCGAGCACGCAAGATCGGTCGTATGCTTCGAGCGGGCAACATATACCTGCAGGGGGCATCACTTGACCGGGCCGCACCATTCGGCGGGTACAAACAATCTGGCAATGGTCGTGAATGGGGGCGCTTCGGACTGGAGGACTATTTGGAAGTCAAGTCTGTTGCTGGTCCGTTTAGCGCTGACTTGCGAACCTAAAACGGTCGAGCAGGCCTTTATTCTAATTCATCGATCACTAGGGGTGCAAGTCGGACTTCAATTCAGCAGAACGTCGATGCGACCGGGAGACAAGCCGGTCGCGCAGTTCTGTGCGTCAAGTTCAGCAAAATTGATCATGGGTCCGGTTGAGCCATCCCCCCGGAGCCACCGTCGCTCGCCTTACCCAGAAGCGCAGCGGGCGAGCGGCGGCGGTGGAGAGGGGTGGCCCCATCCCCTTGGTGGGCCCGAGTATCGTCATGCCGCTTGGCGTATTGCCTCCTTCTTGTGTTCCTTCAGCAAATCCATGTTCAAATAGCGATGCGGGTCTAATTCAATCCCGCGCGCAAGGACCTGCGGGCTGCAAGTAATAGAGGTGCGGCGAGCGGCACGACAAAGACCGCGGGACAAAGATGCTGGCAGACAACAGCAGTGAGGCCCAGCGATGGACTTGGCGCTGCCCGCCAGCGCGAGGAGTTCGTTACGAATCGATTGCCATCGAGCTTATCCTGCTCGCCACGCGAGCCACCGGTCCTGGATGTGATCCGCATTGGTCTTTCCGTTTGGGCGTTTCGCCACAAGCCAGGCTGAGTCCTCGACTATGCATTTCGAAGCGTTCTCTGGATTTACGCTAACCTGCGAGACCAGGTCGGTCGGCAAATACTTGATCTGATTTGTATTCGGCCCTGGATAGCTGGTGCCCTGCGTCCACCCGGCCGCAATCTGCGCGCGGTTCAAGAAGGCGATCAGCTTTTGCGCGTTTGCGGTATTTGGTCCACCCTTCAGAATCGCCGCGTAGTCGTAGCCCAGGATAGCCCCATCCCAGGTAAATTTGATTGGCGCGCCTTGGCGGATCGCAGCCATCGCGCGGCCGTCGTAAATGCTACACATCGCGTATTCACGGTTGTTCAGGAGCTGCGGCGCTTCACCGCCGGCGCTCCACCACTTGGAAATGTGCGGCTTGATCTCGCTTAGCTTCTCGAATGCACGATCGAGTTTGTCATCAGTGAGGGGCCAGATATCCTTGTGGCCGACACCAGCCGCCAGTAGCGCAAACTGAATGTTAGTTTTACCGGTTGAACCGAACAGCCCCCGCGGTCCTGGAAATTTCCCAACGTCCCAGAAATCCACCCAGTTCTGGGGACCACCCTTCGGAAAGGCGCGGTTATCATAGGCGAGTACCATGCCGCTCGATTCAATCACAACCGCGTCTATGAAACGCGTGTACGCCGGCGTGCCCTCGAGCGACTCTTGATCCCAGAGGCTGTAATCGATAGGCACGAACATTCCGGCATCGTGCATTTCTGGATATTTTCCTGGTGCCACATAGGCAATATCCCAATCGACGCGGCCAGCCTGGTGCATCGCCTTGACCTGGGGCTCAGCCAGGTCGGCAACTACATCTACGACCTTTATTCCTGTCGCCTTCGTAAACGGCTCATAGACATTTCGTCGAACGCCATCGGTAAAGGCACCGCCCCAACTGAAAACGACGACTTCGCCAGTTCCGGCAAGCTTTTCCTCTGCCCAGGCCCGAGTGGCCTCGGCGACGAACGGCACGCTTAGCAAGGCCGCGGTTGACTGCAGCAGTGAGCGGCGGCTCAAGCCACAGAATGAACGGTCCCCGGAAGCCTGTTTGGTCATGACATTTCCCCCTGTTGAAGCAGAACAAATCGCTGCGCGCACGGTTTCATTCTCTCGAAGGCGCGCACACCTTCGAGAGCTGGACGAGGCAAGTGAGCGCCGGAAGATCACCACCTGCTGCACCGCCTTGATGCATCAATGGGGCAAACATCGACGGCCCCGCTCGCGGACCGATCGCGTATAGACAATGCGGGCGCCCAATGCGGCATGGCCCAGCCGGCGATCTTCCCAGCGAGAGGCCGGCGCTGCTGCCGACTTCTTTGATTTGGCTCGTGCTTAACAGCCTTCAGGTCGCCCTTGAAATGCCGGAGCGGCAATTGCCCTGTGGCGGTGAATTGGGAGCCGTTCCGTCCAAGATGACGCAGCGCTAGCTGGAGGCCGGCGATATCAGCTTCGTTGATCTGGCAGCTCCAGATAGCGCGATGTTGGACGTTCGAGCGACAATGACAACACGCAGGATCGATCAGTGTCCCGCGAGGGACCGACAGCTCCTCGTTCAATTCGGACCGATAAAACATCTAACGAGCCTCTGCGGGTGAGCGCAGCTGTGCGATTAGCCGGACGTAGCACTGTAAGATTTGTCGACGCCCACAAATCGGCGAAAACTGCAGGGAATTCACAAAAATCTGCAAAAATAAGCTCAGATCGAGGAATTTCGACGCAGAGCCATTCAGGTCAGCCTGAGCGACCAGCGTAACCGGGGCGCGGTTGATTGTGAAGGTTGCTAGCTAGCGCCTCGACGCATGCGATGAAGAATTGTCAGCTCAATTCATGGGTACTCGCCTCTTCATCGCGTTTGGCGATCCACTCGTAAGGCGAAAGGTCCTGCGCGGCGCGTCTTAATCGGCTGGCCAGCGGAGTTGCGAAGGGATCGACAGCTGCAATGCGTCCCACTCGCTATTCGAGCCCGAGCGCCCGGACCTCTCGAGGACAGGCTCACTGCGCAGGAGCAAGGTCCGCAGCCGGGTCTTAGCATTACAGTTGCTTTGTTTGCGGGCTTCTGAATCCATGGGCAACCATGATTCGAATGTCGTGGACGCGGGCCGCGTCGGTTGAGGAGACGCTTGCGTTGTGGGCGGCGTCGCTTCGAGAGATCAAGCAACGGATACGTCCGTTGTTCACGCAAGAGCGTGTGGCGACGAATGCAGGCTTGTTCCTGGAAGGTCTGCTCGGAGATGAGCAGCGCAAGACCGGCTGGATGCGCGCGGAGGCGGCTGGCGATCCTGGCCCATGGCGTCAGCAGGCAATTCTGGGTCGTGGAGATTGGGACGCTGATGCCCTGCGCGATATCGTCCGCGACTATGTCATCGAGCATTTGGCGGATGACGATGCGGTGCTGGTGATCGACGAGACCGGCTTTCTCAAGCAGGGTAAGGCCTCATGCGGAGTGGCACGGCAATACACTGGTTCGGCAGGGAAGATTACGAACTGCCAGATCGGCGTCTTCGCTACCTACGTTTCGCGTCATGGTCATGCGTTCATCGATCGCGCGTTGTATCTTCCGAAGGAATGGACTGACGATCCAGATCGTCTGGAAGCCGCATATGTGCCTGCCGATGTCGGCTTTGCGACCAAACCAAAGCTTGCGACGAGAATGATCGCACGTGCGATAGCCGCGTCTGTACCATTCAAGTGGGTTGCCGGTGACACGGTCTACGGTGTTGGCGATATCGAACAGCAGCTACGGCGGGCAGGCAAAGGCTATGTGCTCGGGGTCAGCAGCTCTCATGTCTTCCGATCCTGGGGCAAGCGACAGCCGGTCGCCGGCAAGGCCGAAGACATCGCCCGGACGCGGCGCCCGTCCGACTGGAAGCGCTTGTCGGCGGGAGCCGGAACCAAAGGACCGAGGCTGCATGACTGGTGTTATCTCGAACTGGCCGATCTCGAGGTCGAGCAGTTCAACAGCGCAAATGATGGTTTATGGACGCGCGGTCTGCTGATCCGTCGCCATATCGCCGATGGCGATCTCGCCTTCTTCACCACCTGGTGCCCAGCGGGAACATCCATTGAAACGCTGGTCGCGGTCGAAGGCCATCGATGGGCGATCGAGGACAGCTTTGAAACCGCGAAAAACGAGTTCGGGCTCGATCACAACGAGAGCAGGTCCTGGCATGGCTGGCATCGCCACGTGTCCCTGGTGATGCTCGCCTTCGCCATGATGGCGGCGATCCGCCATCGCGCCAATCCGCCACCGCCCAAAAAAACCAAACGCCGCCCCCCGGCAAAAGCCAAAGCACACCCACGCCGCCGCTGATCCGTTGGTCAATCCAGGAAATCCGCCGCATCGCCATCAGGCTTGCTCGAAAGCGGATCCAACCCGCGCATGTCATCGCATGGTCATTCTGGCGCAGAGCTCACCAGGCTGCCGCTCAGCGCGCGCATCTCAAAGCAAAACGGCAACTGTAATGCTAAGAGCTGTAAAGTATTTTCCCCGATGTCCCGCCACAGTGGGAAATTGAGCAATTGAGAAACCCAAAATCGGCGCCTTACTCCCTTCTACGATTGCAACTTCTACATTCTGTTCTGTTACAGGCCCTTCCAGATTCGCGAAAGAAATGTCAACCTCTAAGAGGACATCCGCGATGTTTTCAAAGAATATGTCTTTGGAAAATTCAAGTCCCTCTGCCGGCATTAAATCACCCGCTGCACCTATCGTCACCGAGGTATTCTTTCTGAATTCATCCGGCAACTTCACAACGGATTTGTCGCGCAAGAATAAGACTTTAGATACGCGTTTTTCTGCTCTTATGATCGGCCTTGCGTTTTTGTAAAGCGAGTATGCCAGATCAGTAAGTGTCCACTCTTCAAAAGCAGCGGCAGCGTCTGCACGCGGATAATCCCAGTAACCGAATAATCTGGCGCTTATCAAGGCTGCTTTTATTTTTAGCCAATGAGTAAACGTTGGGGCTCGATAAAATCTGATATAGGTGAAGGGACGGTGATGTCGCATAACTTACGCTCCTTACTTTGAAGTATTGTCAGTTCAACTCGATTTTCGATGTCCCACTCGTTTACATTTGATGAGCATTCCTACATCTTTGGGCTCTCCTACCTTAACTTTACTGCATATAAATATTTTTCCCATAGAGCGAGAACCGCGGCATATCCTTTGAAGTGGACCCAGGATCTGGATCGCCAAAGTTAAGCTGTGATCCGAACTGCCTTGTCCTTCAAATCAAGCAGCTTTCCTGCTGCTGCGTTTGCATCTGCTGTGGGTACGGCAAATTGCCGAAGCTCGAGAAAATCGTCGGCCAGTTCGCGCGGCTCGATCGCCCGATCGATTTGAGGCGATGGACGGCCAGCAACATCGCATTGTGTTGGTGACCTTGCCCCCAAGTTTTATCCAGTTCTGAGTTCGCTCTTGCCGTTGGATTTGCCCGGTTGGGCGGTGGCAGCGACGGGAGCTGGCGCGGAGCCTTCGGCATAGCGCAGCGCCAGATCCCGGCGCGGATAGCAGGTCATGGCAAACTCGGACGGAGTTCTCCACCCGAGCTGCGAGTGTGGTCGTGTGTGGTTGTACAACGAGGTTTGAGAACGCCCACAGGACCGCTCTTCGCGTGGTTCTTTATCGATATCATCCTTGGTTTGGTTGCCGTGTTTGCGTTCATGGGGCCGTCGACAAGGCTGGCGATGTCGCCTTCCGCTGCACGCTGGATGGATCGCAAGCAGATCGTTGGCTGGAGGTTCCAGCATGGATGTTCGACCGGACGGCATGCCCTGAGGCGGAGCTTTTGGCAGCTCGGCCATTTGTCAGCATAACCGCACTTGCAGCGCTTTCTGCGCTTCTCGATCTGGTGTTGATGGATCGAACGCCATCAGCTGCCCTGCTTTCTAGCGCATCCAGAGCCTCTCACGACCAGAATCGGGGAGAGACCCATGTCACGGCAGACGGCAATGCCAGGGAGCGGATACCGACACAATCGACAACCGCGGCCGCAGCAACAGATGGATCTGTTCGGGAGCGGCCTGCCGAACGGCGCCATCGGCGCGCCAGCATGGCCGGAGTTGCCGGCGGAAGCCCGGGCGGCCCTCACAAGCCTGATGACGCAGTTGATCCTCGACCATGCTGCGATGACAGCGACGCCGCCCGCGAAGGGGGTCGATCATGATCTCTGACAAGGTCAGGCCTCATCATCTGGAGCGTAAGGCGATTCTTTACGTGCGCCAATCCTCAGCACATCAGGTGTTGCACAATCGCGAGAGCAGCGCATTGCAATACGCCATGCGGGACCGGCTGACGGCACTCGGGTGGTCAGAGATCGAAGTGATCGATGATGATCTCGGTCGTTCAGCCGCCGGCGGCGTGCAACGCGCCGGTTTCGAGCGAATGGTAGCGGAGGTTTGCCTCGGTAAGGTTGGTGCGGTTTGCGCCCGCGAGGTCTCGCGCTTCGCCCGCAACAGCCGGGATTGGCAGCAACTCATCGAGATGTGCCGCGTGGTCGATACCGTTCTGGTCGATCAGGAGACTATCTATGCGCCAAGGCACGGCAACGACCGCCTGCTGCTCGGGCTCAAGGGCAGCCTCAACGAGTACGAACTGGATTTGTTGCGCCAACGCTCGCTCTCGGCCCGCTACGAGAAGGCGCGCCGGGGCGAGTTGGTTGTGGCGGCGCCCGTCGGCTTCGTGAAGGCCGGCGACCGTTATGAGAAAGATCCGGATCGGCGTGTCCAGGAAGCGATCAAGCTGGTGTTCGACAAGGTCGAGGAACTGGGCAGCGCGCGACAGGCGCTCTGCTGGCTCCACGAGTACAATCTCGATCTACCAGTGAAGCAGTCCAACGGCGACACAGCCTGGCGGCGACCGAGTTACTCCGCCATCCACCGGATCATTGAGAACCCGGTCTACGGCGGCGCCTATGCCTATGGTAAGACGGCTGTGGCGGCGGGATACAGCGCCGGGGGCGTGAGCGTGAAGATCCGCCGCAAGACGCGGAGCGAATGGCTGGCGCTGAAGCCCAACACCCACGACGGGTATGTGAGCTGGGAGAGGTTCGAGGCGATCCGCACCATGGTCAGCAGCAACGTTCCCACCGGTCGGCATCACGGCGCACCCAAGCATGGTGACGCGCTGCTGGCCGGTCTGATCCGGTGCAAGCGCTGCGGCCGCAAGCTCACACTCCGGTACTCCGGCATGAAGCACCATATCCCACGCTACAGCTGCAGCCGCGCCTGGATGGACAATGGCGGTCCTCACTGCATCGCCTTCGGCGGATTGCGTGTCGATGACGCAATCGAGGAAGCACTGCTTGGCGTCGTCGGTCCGGGCGCTATCGCCGCTGCAACCGCTGCCGCCGAAGGAGCCAGGGAACGGCGGGATCAGGTGCGCGATGCGCTCAGTCGCGATCTGGAAGCGGCGCGCTATGCCGCCGACCGGGCTTTCCGGCAATACGATGCCGCTGACCCCGCGAACCGGTTGGTGGCGAGTGAGCTGGAAGCGCGCTGGAACAGGGCACTCGCTCACGCGGCGGAGGTCGAGGGCAAGATCGCCATGCATGATGCGGCGACGCCCGCACCCATTGCTGATCCAGCTTCGCTCGGCGTACTGGCCTCGAACCTCAAAACGGTCTGGGATGCGCCGACGACGGATGCTCGTCTCAAGAAGCGCATTGTACGCACCCTCGTCCATGAGGTCGTGGCCGATATAGACGACGCGGCGTCCGAGATCGTTCTCATCGTCCACTGGGTGGGTGGCGCTCACAGCGAGTTGCGCTTGCCCAAGCGCCGGCGCGGACAGCGCAACAGCACTTCCGCCGATATTATCCAAGCCGTGCGTCAACTGGTGCTGATCGCCAGCGACGATCTGATTGCCGGCCTCCTCAACCGAAACGGCCTCAAGACGGGCAACGGCAATCGCTGGACCCGCGAGCGCGTCACATCAATGCGCTCGAGCTACCACCTCCCGGTGTTCAAGCCCGCCGATGACGGGATCGAACCCTGGCTCAACCTTAGCAACGCCGCAAAGCTCCTGAAGATCGCGCCCAAGACGCTCCGGCTGGCCGCTGAAGCCGGCGAAATCGAAGCCTTCCATCCGCTATCGGACGGCCCGTGGATCTTCGCCCGCGCCTCGCTGATAACAACTGCCGCTCAATCTATCGCCGAACGAGCGCGACAGAACCCAAGATACCCCACGGGATCGCATCCCAATCAGCAAAGTCTCTTCTCTTCAACAACATAGACAGATGGGTGTTCTGATGCGCGGTTGTAGTCGGCCCGCCAACACCCAAGAGCGACGCGAGCCTGGGCCAGTGACGTGAACAGCGTCTCGTTCAACAATTCGTCTCGCAGCCGGCCGTTGAAGCTTTCAATGAAGGCGTTCTGCGTAGGCTTGCCCGGCGCAATGTAATGCCATTCGATACGGCTGTGATCCGCCCATGCAAGAATGGCGTTGCTGGTGAGTTCGCTGCCGTTGTCGCTGACCACCATCCTGGGCTTGCCGCGCTCAATCATCAGCCGGTCCAGTTCTCGCGCCACGCGGATGCCGGAGAGCGAGGTGTCGGCCACCAGCGCCAGGCACTCGCGGGTACAATCGTCGACGACAGTCAGGATGCGGAAGCGGCGGCCGCAGGTCAGTTGGTCCGACACAAAGTCCAGCGACCACCGGTCGTTCGGCGTCATCGGAACCAGCATCGGCGCTCTGCTCGCGATCGCCCGCTTGCGGCCACCACGGCGGCGCACCGTCAGCTTTTCTTCCCGATAGAGCCGGAACAGCTTTTTGTGGTTGATCAGATACCCCTCCCGCCTGAGCAGAATATGCAGCCGCCGATAGCCGAAGCGGCGGCGCTCCTGGGCGATCGCCCTCATGCGCTGGCGAAGGCTGGCATCGTCAGCCCGGGTCGTCCGATATCTCATGGTCATGCGGCAGCAGCCGATGGCTTTACACGCCCGCCGTTCGCTCATTCCGAATGCCTCTCGCAGATGCACGACAGCTTTCCGTTTCCCCGCGGGCGTCACCACTTCTTTCCCAAGAGGTCCTTCAGCGCCGCGTTATCCAGCATGGCGTCGGCCAGGAGCCGCTTCAGCTTCGCGTTCTCGTCCTCCAGCGTCCTCAGCCGCTTGGCCTCCGAGACGTCCATCCCGCCAAACTTGGCCTTCCATTGTAGATGCTGGCGTCGCTGACGCCATGCTTGCGGCATAGATCGGCCACCGAAACCCCGGCCTCGTGCTCCTTCAAGATCCCGATGATCTGCTCTTCCGTAAAACGACTGCGCTTCATGCTCTGGTCCTCGTCTTGGCCAGAGCGAACTTCAAACTGGATTAAGCCCGGGGGGCAAGGTCATTGGGCGGCTGCGTGGATAAACGAGGTCTCAGTCCCGAACGAATCCCTTGAGGCTCTCCCACATGGCAGAGTCAGTGGAGTGCTTCTCAAGCATAGATATTTCGTTCTCGAGTGCGGTGTCGAAACCAATTGTATTCGAGTAGTAAATCAGAGACTTGAGCCTTCCTACGGTTTTCCGGTCCCCCACCGAGATAGATCTCGCGAGCGTGACAGCCGCCTGCTTCAACCGTTCAGTTGGTACGGTCCGGTGGAGGATGCCCCAATCGCGCGCTTCCTCGGCACTAATCGTTGCACCGGAAAGGATCAGCCATTTCGCGCGCTGGTGCCCGACCGTTCGGGGCAGTCGGACGCTCGAACCACCGCCGGGCAGGAGTTCACGTAGCACGTGCGCGTCGCCGAATGTCGCATCCTCCAACGCCACCACGACATCGCACGCCAACAGGAGCTCCAATCCACCTGCTCGCACCGCGCCGTGTGCCATGCCGACGACAGCTAGCGCCGATCGCTCCAATCGAAGGCAGACTTCGCGAAATAAATCGAGCAGGCGCCTGATTGCACGAGGGCCGCCGTCCACTAGTTCACGCAGGTCTGCCCCGGCACAGAAATGCTTGCCTTCCCCACGCAGTATAACTGCCTTGACGTTCGGATCGCGTTCGGCTGCTTCGAGCGCCTCTAGTATGTCGGTCAGAAGGGAAGAGCTAAGGGCGTTCGCCTTCTCCGGTCGGTCGAGCGTGATCCACACAATGTCGCCCTCTTTCTGGCCGATTCGGGTGTTTCCCGGCTTGTCGTGAGGAGGCGATGTAGCTGTCATCACCTGACCTCGATAGCAACGGCGAGAGCTTCTCCTCCACCTAAGCAGATCGATGCGATGCCGCGACCTCCGCCCCTTGCCTGCAAGCATGCAAGGAGTGTTGTGAGAATACGGGCGCCGCTGGCGCCGATCGGATGTCCGAGTGCACAAGCTCCGCCTCGAATGTTGACGTTACTGAGACCGATCCCGACGTGCTTCGCCGCCAAAATCGGAACGACAGCAAACGCTTCATTCACCTCATAGAGATCTGCAGTCTGCGCCGACCAGCCGACCTTCTGCAGCAGCTTCGCTATTGCCAACCCTGGCGCACTGCAGACGTGCTCGGGTTCGGCAGCATAACAGGTGTGTCCGATAATCTGCGCCTTCTGTCCGGGCCCTATAGCCTCGGCGCTCCTAGAAGACATGACTGCCATTGTGGCGGCTCCATCAGAGATGGAGGACGAACTGGCCGCCGTCATCCGTCCTTCTGGGCCGAATGCAGGCATGAGTTGGGGAATTCTCGCAACATCTGCCGTCAGCGGCTGCTCATCTCTCTCGATGCGCACATGCCCATTCCGGGCCGGAACGTCCACCGCTGCTATTTCATCGTCGACTAGGCGCTTCTCTGACGCCTTTTTAGCTCGTTCAAGTGACATCCTGGCAAAATCATCCAGTTCCTGGCGGCTGATTTGGTGACGGATGGCAGATCGATCTGCAAAAACGCCCATCAATAAATGCTTTTCGTATGCGTCCTCGAGTCCATCGCGCGCCACGTGGTCCACGATCTCTCCATGGCCGAACTTGATTCCGCGCCGCTGTCGTGGCAGCAGGAACGGCGCATTGGACATGCTTTCCATGCCGCCTGCGAGCACCACGTTCGCACTTTCTGCTCGGATCGCGTCATGAGCTAATATGACCGCCTGCATCCCCGAGCCACACATCTTGTTGACGGTTGTTGCTTGTGCGGATTTGGTGATCCCGGCCGATGCGGCAACCTGTCGGGCCGGAGCTTGGCCAAGTCCCGCCGGCAACACGCAGCCCACGAACACTTGGTCAATCTGATGCGGTTGAATTGTTGCACGCGCCAACGTTGCACGGGTGGCATGCGCCCCCAGTTCAATCGCAGTGAGTGGCGACAGGGTTCCTAGAAGGCTTCCCATCGGGGTTCTGGAAGCCCCTGCGATATACACATCATGAAACATATCATACCTCGTCACGGAGCGAAGCGACTGCCGCCATCCAAGCGATAGCAGGTGCCATTTACGTACGGATTCTCAATGATCGACTTGACCATCGCCGCGAACTCGGCCGGATGGCCGGGACGCGGGGGGGCCAGGAAGCACCGTTTCATCGTCTCGATGCCTTTCTTCGGCACGCTATCTGTTAGCGGCGTCTGGAAGACGCCGGGCGCTACGGCCATGCAACGGATCGCGTGCTCCGCAAGATCCCGCGCTATCGGAAGGGTCATGCCGGCTACCGCAGCCTTGCTTGCCGAATAGGCAGCCTGCCCCTTCAACCCGTCGAACGCCGAGATCGAACTTGTATTGACGATAACGCCGCGCTCGCCTGTCTCATCAGGCGAGTTCGATATCATTCTCTGGGCCATCAGACGCAGGACGTTGAACGTGCCGGTCAGGTTGACTGCAATGATCCTATTCCAGAGCTCGAGATCGTGAGGCTCACCGCGAGACACCACGCGGGCTGCAGACGGGATGCCCGCGCAGCTTACGAGAAAACGTAAGGGACCGAGCTCCGCTTCGCCGCGGCTAATCGAGTCAGTTACGGAAGCGGGATCGCATATATCCACCGCCGCGACGATGTGCCTGCCGGGCAGCGCGAGCGCGAGTTGTTCGAGCCCGTTGACATCTACGTCGGCAAGGACGAGTCGCGCTCCCTGAGACGCCATAATCTCAGCCGTCGCTCGCCCCAGCCCAGAAGCCGCCCCGGTTATGAGACCGGCGGAACCTGCGATCCTCAACTCGGCACCTTAAGCGAACGCAGTTCCCCGCGGATGACGAAACGCTGGATCTTTCCTGAAGGGGTCTTCGGAAGATTGTCCCGGTAATGTACTCGGCGAGGATAGGCGTGGGCGCCGTAGTCGGCACGCACCTTCTGCTTGAGCTCTTCTGAAAGGGCGTCGGAGGGGGTAAAGCCTTGTGCAAGAACGACCACCGCCTCGATCACTTCGCCCCGAATCGCGTCTGGAGTGGCAACGATAGCGACTTCCCGGACGGCCGGATGGGTGCTTAGCACGGATTCCACATCAAACGGGCCGATGCGGTATCCAGCCATGATGATAAGATCGTCGCTGCGCGACGAAAAACGAAAGCTGCCATCATCGTCATACTTGGCTACGTCGCCAGTGAGATACCATCGCCCGTCTGAGGATAGCCGCTCCGAATTCATTTCCGACGCTGCGACATACCCCTGAAACCAGTGCAAAGGGCTCCGAGTAAGATCAGCGGCTAGGATGCCGGGCATTCCTGGTTCGAGTGGTTCGTGAGTATCCGGGTCGATCACCGTCATGTACCAACCCGGAAGAGCATGCCCCATCGAGCCCGGCGTGATGGGCCTCTTCAGAGCTGGATGATGATGGTTGTTCACCAGCATGCCGGCTTCGGTCTGGCCGTAGTGATCATGAACTACCGTTCCCAATGCCTTGGGAGCCCAGAGGTTCACATCCGGGGTCAGGGGCTCACCTCCGCTTGAGGCGCAGCGAAGCGAGATCTGGCCTTCTGCAATTCCGTGGGCGCGAAGACTGCGATAAACCGTCGGCGCCGCGGTAAAGTTCGTTACCCTCTCGCGCACGAGAACGTCGACAGTCCCCTCAGGCGTGAATTTGTCCCCGTGGATCACCGAGGTGACGCCAACGCTGAGGGACGCGATGATCCCACAATAGAGTCCATAAGCCCAGCCTGGATCGGCCGCGTTCCAGAAGATGTCGTCAGGGAGAAGGCCCAGCCCGAATTCGGCGTAGGCTTGGAATGCTGCGATCCCACGAAGCGGGACGACGACACCCTTCGGTTTGCCCGTTGTTCCCGAGGTATAAACCTCGATGATCGGCCAGTCGCCACCTCCTACGTGGGCCGACCCGCCCGGTTCGCCTGACGCCTCAATGTCCCCAAGTGACAGATCGCCATGAGGACGATAGTCAGATCCCGCGACCCGCAGGCCTGGAAGCGCGTCAGCCAGATCCTCGAGTTTGGATCGCTGCGCGCAATCGGATACAATCAGCTTGGCGCCACTGGACGCGAGCCGCATTTCGATCGCTGGCGGCGCGAATGCAGTGAAGAGCGGCACGTAGACCGCTCCCAATCGCCAGATTGCCATCAAGGTGACGAGATAGTCTTCGCTCTTCGACATGAGCGTCCCGATACGGTCCCCGGGCTTCAATCCGAGCTTGGTAAGGCCGCTTGCGAGCCGCACCGACCTCTCCTTCAGCCGCCCGTAAGACAAACTAACCGTTGCGCCGGCCTTCGGAACAATGCGAAAGGCCGTTTTCTTTTCGGGATAACGATCGCAAAGGAGGCGGGCCACGTCGGCATCGGGACTCCCGAATACATCCAACATCTCATGGACGCGCTCCGCAATCCTCTGATCAACTTCGGATTTGTTCATCAGACACCTCCTTTCTTTATCTGTCCGAAAAATATTGCCTTCTGCACTTTCATTCGGCCCATGGCCTGTACCTTCGCCCGCACATCCAACAAAGTGAAAATTTAGCTGGTCCTGAAGAAGAAAATCGCCAAGCTTTAGCCGGCCGCGCATACAGCAGGCGAATTTGCTGGTTTGACGCAGAAATTCATCCTCAGAACGGGCGATCCATGCGTACATGCTAGGGCATCGCAGAGGACGATAGACTGCCAGAACCAAGAGGGCGCACGAAGCGTCTGGAGCGTCCGCCGGCTCTCCCCACAAGCCGAACGCGACCCGCAAAATCACTATGTTTGCGGCCAGCACGGAAAATGCGCGCCTTCCGGAACGTGAGGCTTGACATAGATAGAGCTGTACCTTCAGAGCAACAGCATAGACTAGCCTCGCCGATTGAGCGTGACAGCGCCACCTGAGCTGTGGACGGAGCGCTATCGCTTCGAGAGTCGTCCGCGTTCTTCACGGACGATTGATCGACTTCGCCGCGCCGTCAAGCCGGAGTCCTGGGTCCACGTACCTAGCCGCGCGCGCATCACATCTAACTTCCTTGGCTGGGCAGATCAGCGGTGGGCTCCTAAGGGTCCGCTCAACCACCTCCGCGCCAGTTCCACCCAGTACGTCGAACCCAATCCAAGTATTTCGTCATTGAAATCATAGCTTGGATTATGCACATCGCAGGGACCAGGTCCGTGACCCCGCTCGCGGTGCTCTCCATTCCCCGCACCTAGAAACGCAAAGGCCCCAGGACGGGCCTGCAGCATGTACGCGAAGTCCTCGCCACTCATTATTGGCTCGAGATCGACGTCTACTTTTGCGTCGCCAACGATCGATTTCATTACCTCCGCCGCGAAGCGCGTTTGATCCGGTGCGTTGATCGTCGCCGGAGAGCGCGTGACCTTTAGCTCGGCTTGGCATTCTTGCGCCGCGGCAATGTTTTGGACGACTGTACGCATCCGGGATACGATTAGGTCTAGCGTCGCGTCGCTGAATGTTCTTACGGTACCGCCGAGTGTCACAGACTCTGGGATCACGTTGCTGGCCTCCCCCCCATGAAACTGCGTGACCGAGAGTACCGCTGTATCGATCGGATTCTTGTTGCGAGTGATGATTCCCTGTAGCGCGGCGACAATTTGTGCACCGGTTAACACCGGATCCTTGCCATTGTGCGGGAGAGCGGCATGTGCGCCGACGCCGATGATCCGAATTTTGAATCCAGCACTCGCTGCTAAGATTGGGCCGGGCCGCAGCCCGAACGTATTGAGAGGCATGCCCGGCCAGTTATGCAGGCCGAAAACCGCGTCCACGGGAAATTTCTCAAAAATTCCCTCTTCGACCATTGCTTTAGCGCCCGTCCCAAGCTCCTCTGCCGGCGAGAAAATAAACACGATTGTGCCATTGAAATCGCGCCTGTGAGCCAGATGTCGCGCGGCCCCCAAAAGCATCGCGATGTGACCATCGTGACCGCACGCATGCATCTTACCATCATACAGCGAGCGGTGCGTGAACGTGTTGAGTTCCTGTATCGGTAGCGCATCCATATCCGAACGGAGTCCGATCGAACGCCCTCCATCGCCCGCGCGCAGCACGCCAACGACGCCGGTGCCGCCAAGTCCACGGTGCACCTCGATTTCATAGCTCTTTAATGTCTTGGCAATGAAATCGGAGGTTTGCGTTTCTTCAAAACCTAGTTCTGGATGTGCGTGAAACCAGCGCCGCAAGGCCTGGATTTCATCTTGCGCTGCTGCGATCTCGGGTATGATTTTCATTGTGGGGTCCCGGGTTAGGTCGGCACGCGCGCGGCATATCTCGGCGAGCCAATGTTGATTCACGTCTGGCATGAGGCTCACGCGAGGCTCAGAACTGCCGTCGTTGTCGAGAGCCATGAGAGCTTCCGGCGCGGCGAATAAGGTCTGCCCGAGCTGCCTGATCGGATAGCCGGACTTGACGGTCTGGCCGTCTAGCTTTTGAAGCCACCAATGATGCGCTCGCCTCTTCGCTGCTTGCCATTCTTCATCGTTGAAAGTTAGCTCGATTGCTTCGATGCTTTCTTGCGTTTGACTCTGCTTTTGTGCGGGAAAATTGTATTTTTGGCTTCAATTTGCCAGAAAAGAGCCCCGCGACGAGATGCGCGCAGCCAAATCAGAGCGGCTCAAGGTGCCATCACGGTCGGGGCAGCCGGGCCTTGCCGGCGCGGCTTGCGCCAGCCTGTTTATTCTGAAGCACATGCACAATCTCTAGGATGAGGCGTTGTGCGCCCGCTGGATCAATAACCCATATTCGCGTGTGCCTCGTAGCTAGTGCGCATCTGCCGGTATAACCGTTTTGAAGATAGGAGCTGGCCTGCCCGAGTCGGCCTGCAGGGGTAGGCTTCAAATTACTGCGTTTGAAAGACGTGGCGGTGAGCGCTGGGAAAAAGGCGGCGGGCTATGCCGTCCGGTGGTTGATAAGAAGATGAGCGCCGATGACGCATCGAAATGGTTTCAGACACTGTGATCTTCCCTCAAAAAAGTAGACAGAGTTACGGTGCTTTTAGCATCATCTGGATCGGGGTGATATATAAGCATATAAGCGATGGCCGAATGGAGACGGGCTCGATCGTAGAAGCCGATGATGTAGGCGAAATCGCGATGAGCCTCGCGTCGGGTCCTGTAGTGGCGATACGGTCGTCGCAACACTCGGAGGTTGGAGTTCCGATGACGTTGTAAGGCGCCGATCGGCTCGTCAGGACGAGCCCCATTGCCATCGTCCGAACAGCCGTCTGGTGCAGGACGCAATGCACAGAATAGACGTCTGGCGGGCGATCGCCGCGGGGCTAAGCAGCGAAAATGCTGCGCGGGATCACCGCTTCAGCAGTTTGGGGTTTTTGTTGTAGAACTTGATGAGTTCGGTCGGGTTTTCGATTTCGAGGCCGGTGAACGCCTTGACGTCGTCTTCTCCGACGCCATAGACCCAGATGACGCCGTCCCCTCCATTTCTATGGCGATGTCGCACAGCCAGTCTTCGTCTTCACCGAGGTCCTTCGACCTTGGTGATGTCAGATCCGCAGAACAGCCAGGGCTTCCGCAAGCCGCCGTCGGCGGCATTGTTGGAGAGACACGCGCGTCCAGGAACAGCGTGAAGCTCGCACATCGCTTCAACGCCTTGGCCAGGTCGTGACCGCGAGACAGTTTGGCGAGCTGTTCGCGCATGTAGACCTGAAGGCCCTCGACGAGAGGCCGGCTCAGCGCCTGTCGCACCTGAAGACGCGCTTCGGGGCTCCTGCCATTGATTGAGCGTTCGATCTCGAACAGCGCATCGATCCGCCGCACGACCTCGATCGCGGTCGGAGAGAGCGGGATTTCCTTTTTGCCGGTACCCTTGCGCCGGGCATTCTCCTCGGCCATGGCAAAGAACGGACGCCTTAGCGTGCGACCAGCAGGCAGCCTCCCGGATCAGTCCAGCTGGCGCCCGGCCAGATAGAGCTGGTTGTACCCGTCATAAGCGTCCGCCTGCAGGATGCCGGCATACCGAGCCAGCTGCACTTGGGCATGCTCGCCCTTGCGGTCGCGTGAGTAATAGAACATCGCCGCCGGCAGGTCCGAGCCACCAAACGGTCGGGTACCTCCAGCCTGTCGCAGCGATCTTCTCCAGGAAAGGTGACGCTGGTCTATATTGCCTGCGAACTAAACCCGATGATTGGGTGGATCACTTGTTATGGGCAATACACGCATTCAGCGCCCTGCCCTGTGGCGCGCTACATCAACCAAACGCTGGCTATTTGATTGAAAGAAAAGTACAAGCGCTTCCATCACCGTTTGGGACGCGCGGGTCTCGCTTGCGAAGTTCAAGCCTTGGATCGCCGCCCGCATCGCGTTCAGCGCTGGTTCGCTGGGCGCTGGGGTAAACCCACAGAACATCTTCCGCGAGGCTGGCACGGCACGACATCGAGAGCCGACTCGCCGGGTCTGTGACCATAAGAATCGGCCAGAAAGATTTCGTCGAGAGCCGGCTCAATCCTTTGTTTAACGACCGTCTGTGCCACGCGGTCGTCAAGGTGGTGCGGCACCGCTGCTGAAATCACGCCGGTAATATCCATAGATTGTGTGGTTGTTGGCAGTGGTCAACCCGGGGCCGTCACACGACGCTTGATCGAGATCTATGGGCGATCGTAACCGGCAAGAATGATGCTCACGATGCGTGGCGGACACCCGTCTTTTGATGATCTTAAGATGTCCGCTGCGCTCTTCCTCTTTTGGTGCGCGGCTCACGGCGCTCAGAATTTATGCCGTCGTTGCTGGACCAGCGCGGTTGAGGATCTCGCATGCCGGAGGCGGCGTAAGCCTCGTTTTGAGCTTTCAATTAGTCCCGTGAAGAACGCGGACGAGCGCTGATTTAAGCGATGTTTCAAGCCGGGACAGTTCGGCGAGCGCCAGGATACTGGCACGCAAGAGTGCTGCGAGCCATCGCAGGAGCAGGCCGAAGTTGTAGCCGGCCGCGGCGAGGACGGCGTCGATGCGTCGCTGATGCGGCCCTTTGAGATAGTTGCGGTCCGTGGGGTGGACGTGGCCGATGACAGGCTCGACAGCCGCACCATGATGGCGGCACGCTTCGCCAGGCGCAGATAGCTCTGGCGCAGCGGCATATGATTGTGCTTGGCGAACCGTCGCTCGATGCGTGCTACCCCTCGAAGTTGCGAGGGCACGAGAGCATCTACTCTTCGGCATCGGGGTGTCATTGATAACCAACACCGCATTGTCGCTGCCGACAAGCCAGTCGGCCTGATTGAGCAGTTCCGCCTCCAGCGGCGTCGCGTCCCAGACGCGATCGGTGATGAAATCGTGCAGCTGATCGTAACTGCCTGTTGCAAGGCGTTCCGCTATCGGCTTCACAATTTTGCGATTACCAAGAAGCTGGCACATCCGTCGTCGGCTCTTATGACCTAACCGATCCAAAAATGGCGGGGTTCGAGCTCGTCTTCCCAATCCGGCGGTCGCGATCCCATTGATCGGCCCTCCAAAGCCGCCCTTACGAATCATTGAAAAATCATTTCGGGAATCCTCACAGGCCACCAAACTGACGAACCTGCCAAAGTAGTGCTGGTATCAGAGACCTTGAGAGCCTCCAGCCGACATTTCCAAGATCGTTTGCCTGCAGAACCTGGTCTTTCCTCATCGTCACCTCGAATGCGCGGATCGGTTTCAATACGGACGCTGCAGCGGCTGCCCTGAGGCTCGAAAGAAAAACCGGACTATACCACGGCGGTTTCGTCCGCGATTGTCACAGACAATGAGCAGACTATCGGGATCGATGCTGTCGATATCCCGTCCGAACGCGCTCGTTTGGGAGCATTTCGGCAGACGCCTGCGTCGTGCGGCTCTCGCCGTGCATGTAGGTCCTCCTTCGAAACGGGTGACGGTCGAGGGCTGTTCAAGCAACTGTCATGCTCACTTGCGTCGGGCGGCGCCATTAGCGCGGTTCAGCGCCGAATTCTTACGGCCAGAATCTTTAGTGACGCGGCACAAAATCGAGTACCTTCGTGCCGGCCAAATTATGTGGCTGAAATCCGCCTGGTTCTGTCGTGACTATAGAGCCGGCTCCGCAAATTTGAACAGGTCGATAAGTGGAATTTCTGCCTGACAACGGCGATAATCGCCGCGAGCAGGAGAGACCATGAGCAAACGACCGCGCCGGAACCACACACCGGCTTTCAAGGCGAAGGTGGCGCTTGCCGCCGTCAAGGGCGACCGGACGATAGCCCAACTGGCCGAACACTTTGATGTCCACCCCAATCAGATTACGGCCTGGAAGGCCCAGTTGGAGGGCGGTGCTTCCGGAGTTTTCGGATCGGGGAACACGGCGCCGTCCGCGCCTGCGATCGACGTGAAGTCGCTGCACGCCAAGATCGGGGAGCTGACGCTGGAGAACGATTTTTTAGAAGGCGCGCTCACCAAGGCGGGATTGCTGAGCGCAAAGCGATGATCGACCGTAAGCACGATCTGTCGATCACCAAGCAAGCAGAGATTTTGAAGGTCAGCCGCGGCAGCGTCTACTATCTGCCGCGGCCGGTTTCTTCTGCCGACCTCGAGATCATGCGGCAGCTCGATCGGCTGCACCTGGAGTATCCCTTCGCCGGTTCGCGTATGTTGCGAGGCCTGTTGGCTTTGCAAGGGTGCAAGATCGGCCGCCGGCATGTGAAGACGCTCATGCGGCGGATGGGGATAGAAGCGCTCTATCGCCGTCCGCGCACCACGAAGCCCGAACCCGGCCACAAGATCTATCCGTATCTGCTGCGCGGCATCGAGATCACGCGGCCGAACCAGGTCTGGGCGATGGACATCACCTACATTCCAATGGCGCAGGGCTTCGTCTATCTCACCGTGGTGCTGGACTGGGCGACACGTCGTGTCCTGTCGTGGCGGCTGTCGATCACGATGGAGGCGGCCTTCTGCGTCGAGACGCTGGAGGATGCTCTCGCGCGTCACGGCAGGCCGGACATCTTCAACACCGACCAAGGCTCGCAGTTCACTGGTGCGGCCTTCACCGGCGTTCTCGCCGACAACGGCATCGCCATCAGCATGGATGGCAAAGGAGCCTGGCGCGACAACGTGTTCGTTGAGAGACTGTGGAAAAGCGTCAAATACGAGGAGGTCTATCTGCGAGCCTACGAAACCGTCAGTGAGGCGCGACATTCGATTGGCCGGTATCTCGACTTTTACAACGGACAACGACCACATTCGAGCCTTGACGACCGCACCCCGGATCAAGCCTACTTCGATCTTCCTCCGCTCCGCGCGGCGGCCTAACCCCGGCAGAAGCTCCACCTATCGACGCGGAGATTCTGTTCAGACAACCGGGGCCAGCTCTCTATCAACAACGCTCCTCAACTCGTTCCCAGTGAGCCAAACAAGAAAATACTCATTCAGAACATTCTGTTCTACCAGCCGTAACCCGCCGGATTCATGATGCGCATATCCGTATTGCGCAACGACGCCCTTATCCAGTAGCCATCGGGCTACAAGGCCACATACGAAATCAGGAGCCCACATGGCAAAAGAAACGCCAAATGCTATTCCTGCCATGATTTTGGGTAAGCTCTGTCCTCTATAATCTTTTCGCACCCAACCATCCCCATGGTAGGCTACTTTGCCGGCCATATTTCTCGCGCTTGGTGCTATACAAAGTTTACCGTCGTGGGGATGCGCATGTTGGGCCGGATCAGCGTGAAACACCTCTGCAAGATGTTCTGCAAAGTTGGTGCGCGAAAGATCATACAGTCGAACGGCCTGTAAAACCGCGACGTCGTCATTCTTGTCGAGACCTATCATCCAAAACCCGCCTCCTGATTTGATTGGCGAGCTATCTAGCTGGAAAATTGGAGACGTTAGTGCCTTCGTTGGCGTGGTCCGTGCGATCGAAACGTACTTATGGAAATCGAATCCTATAGAGAGCTTGATGCCTCTTTTGGCGGCGGCATCATCATATACTTGCAGAAACCGTGTGACGTGGAGCGGATTAACTAGGCTGTTCATTGCTGCACCTTTTCAAGTTGTGATAACCTGCGACATAGCCTCTGCGACGACTTAGAGACTGTACCTAATTAGCAGCTCCTGTTTGCCTCGCGCCGAATTGATTCGGCGTGGGAGGCTTCGATGCGCAAGGGGCTGTTCCGGCTGAACAACAATCAGTGGGCTCTGATTGAGCCGCATCTGCCAACGAAACAGACTGACCCGGCGCGCGACGACGCTCGACGCATTCTCAGCGGTATCATTCACATGCTCAGTGGGCCCACGCTGGCGCGATTGCCCGCCCGACTATCGTCCTTACACGACGATCTACAATCGCTTCAATCGGTGGGCCAAGCGAGGCTATTGGCAGGCGATCTTTGAAGCGCTCGGCCGTTGCGGGAAGGACGGCGTCACTTTGTCCATCGACTCCACTTCGATCAAGGCGCATCGCTCGGCAAGCGGCCGAAAAGGGGGAGCATGAACAGGCGATCGGCCACTTAGGATACGACGGTGACGGCTTTCGCGCCGAAATCATCGATCGTGGTGCCAAGCCGGTCATTCCAAACAAATCCAACAGAGTCACCCTCCACAGCTCAGCAACGCGCCTATAAGGCGCGCAACGTCATCGAGCGCTGTTTCTACGGCCTCGAGGACTTCAGGCGTGTCGCAACTCGCTACGACAAGCTTGCCAGAAACCTCTTGGCCCAAGTCCACCTCACCGCCATCGTTGCCTATGGATCAATTAAGCTGAACCCTAGTATTTGCTGTACAGCACCAACAAGGATTGAGACACTACCTAGTCTAGTGAAGGTGACCTGCCACTGCGTATTTCCTCCAGATTGAGTATAAGCAGCCAAGCTGAAGGCCGCACAGGCTTTGAAGTTCCAGGGATCTGAGTGATCGGCCAGCCCTCCCCGCCCCCTCGAGAGTACGTGTGAGCCAGCATGTCGTTCATCTTCGCGGTCTGCAGGAGCGTGGCGATCGTCGGGCAGGGGCATGGCTGCCCGCAAAGATCTTTTTTCTCGTGCTGATTGTTGCCGATCGCCCGCTGTTTGAATCGATCTCGATGGGCCCTCGCTCAGGAAGCGCTCGAGCGCGATGCACCTCGATGTGGCATAGCGAATCGCCTCGGCGAGGTTTGATTTACCGACACGCGGTGCAGCTCCTTGTCTCACAGTTGTTGGGTCGAACCAAGCCTTGAGCGCCAGCACCAACGGCTTGCTGCGCTCCTAGCGGACGACGCGGCGCTGAACCGCGCTGCGGCCCTTGATCGTTTTCTCGATGCTATGGAGAGCGGCGATACGATCGAGCGCTTCAGGACCGTTCTGGACAAGGTCGAACAAGCGCCGCCGCAGATGAGCCCAGCAGAAGGCAAGCGTGCTCGCTGCGTCAGGCGCGGTGTTGGCAATGGTCTTGTAGACGGTATAGCCGTCGCATTGCATGATGCGTAATGGCCGTCGAGCAGCTTGAGCGCGTGGACGGTACGGCGACCAAGCCACTGCCGGCGGATCGGCGCCGGCCCACGAAAGATCGTCGCGAGCGATCGTGCATAAGAAGCCCTTGTTGGTGCGGCCGCGGCTGGCTCAAGCACCGGAGCTGTGTTCTCGTCGGCCGCGATCTTGCTCGCGGTCAGAATGGTCTTGCGCAGCCTGAGAGCCAGAGCCAGAGCCAACGAAACTCAGCGGCCGCATAGCCGGGCCAGAATGCCAGAACCAAGCGCTATGTCGATACCCTGCGCCAGTAATATCTGCGCCTGCCGATATAGCGGCAGGTGCCAAGCGTAGTTGGCGACCAGCACATGGGCGAGCATCGCCTCGGCCCCGACAAGCCGCCCTTGATCAGCCGTTCTGGTGCCGCCGCCTGAATCACACCATCCGTGCAGGCCCGGCAGGCATATTTGGGAGCATGGGTGACGATCGCGCGGACCTGCGCCGGGATGACGTCGAGCCGTCGTGAGGTCTCCTCACCGATCACATGCAGAGGCGCGCGGCAGGACGGATAGTTGGTATCTTCTGGGACACAATCGCGCCGTCGATATGCGGCAGATGAGCCGGAAGCGCACCACGGCGGGCGCGGCGCCGTTCAGCACGTTTGCGCGCGCCTCCTGTCGTGAGCGCGTCGTCGCCGGCAACGGTCTTCTAGATGTTCTCGATCGCGAGCTGCAACTGCTCAGGATCGAGCTTCTCCAAGCAGCGACCGAAGCTGCGCGCGTTCCCTGGCGCAACCGACCGCTCGGCGGAGCAATGTTGCGGGCATGCAGGCGCGACCAGTCCAGGCCGTCCACCAGCGCGGCAGGCTGTGATGCCGACGCACGCCGCCACTGATCGGCGGCCAACGGAATGCGGAATGCCCTCTAGCCCGAACTTCCCCTTGAGTAGCGACGTAAGCATTTGAGCTGGCGTGTAATTCCAGCGGGCGTGACGGCGCGTCTGCCTACATTATGGGGCGATAGGAATGCCGAGCCGATTGAAGACGTCTTGTTGTAGTGGGGTTGGACTTGTGAGCATAGCGGCCGGGGCGTCCTGACCGATGCGAACGATGTTGCGTGTGAGCGTGGCGAGATCCTGCAACAGCGTTCGAAAGCTGTGCACGGGCCGGCCATCGTGGGTGTGCTTGCGATTAGCCTTGGTTCTGGCCGCGGCCGAGACTCTGGCCTTGGCGACGGGCGAGACGCGCGCGGCGTCGGCGGCCTCGCGGTCGTGATCGTCGAACAGGATCGGGGCCAGCGCGCGGCGCATGTGCCAGACGATGTAATAAGCGAGCATGCAGAGGAAGACGTGGGCGCGCACGCGGCCAGCGAGGCGATGGTGGATCGGGCGCACCTCCAGTTCGACGGTCTTGATGGTGCGGAAGGCGCGTTCGACCTGGGCCAGGCTCTTGTAGGCACGCACCGTGGCGGCGGTGTCGAGGTTCTCGGCCGGCACGTTGGTCCGTAGCACATAGAAGCCGTCGAGCGACGCTTCGTTGGCGATGGCATCCTCGATCCGACTGAAGTCGAACGAAGTGTCGGTGATGGCGAGGTGGAAGTGCTTGGCCATCTTACGCTTGCCCAGCACGGCGCCGACCTTCAGACCGATCTCATCCTCGCCGCGCAAGGGGTTGCGCTGACGCTGCACGGCGGCCTTGACGCGGGCGAGATCCTTCTCGGTCGCCGCCAGCAACTCGCCGCGCTTGCGCCGACGCTCGTCGGCCAGATCCGGGTTGCGGCACACGATCAGGCGCTCGCCGGGGAAGTCGGGGGACGTGATCTCGGCCATATCGCGATCGTCGAACAGCGACAATTGCAGCGGGCCGCCGTCCTCGGCGAGCTTGCGGATCGCCGGCGCCCGCAGAGCGGTGATCCAATCGAGCCCGGCCGGCATCAGATCGGCTTCGATACGGGCGCTGGTGATCATGCCGCGATCGCCGACCAGTACCACACGCGACAGCTTGAAGCGGGCCTTCAGTTTGTCGACTTGCGCGGCCAGCGTGCTCGGGTCGGCGGTGTTACCTTCGAACACCTCCACCGCCACCGGGCAGCCGTCGGCGGCGCACAGCAAGCCGAACACGATCTGCAGCTTGTCGGAACGACCGTCGCGGCTGTAACCATGCCGCGCCAATTCGCAATGTCGCCCCTCCAGATAGCTGGAGGTGAGATCGTAGAGCACCAGCGAGCCGTCATGCAGATGGCGCTTGGCGAGCGTCGCCTCGATCCCCGGTTGGGCCGTGCCGAGCAGGTCGAGCGCTTCGTAAAGCTCGTCCTCGTCGACGGCGCTGAGATCGAGCAGTTCGCCCAGCGAATGCGCCGCCGTCGCCTCGCTGAGCTGGCGCGCCGTGGCCAGCTTGGCGGCCGGTTCGATCACCCGTGCCACGATCAAGGCCAAAGCCAGCCTGGCCAACCGTCTGGGCTTGTCCGGGACAAGGCGATGCAGTCCGAGCTGGCGCGCCATGCCGAGCACCGCGGCCACGTGGCCGTGCGGCAGCGAGCGCTCGATCCGCAGTTGCTCGGCCGGCGAGACCAGCTCCTCGCCTTTCAGGACGCGGCGCAGCGCATCGATCTTCTCATCCGGCCAATGCGACAGGTTGGCCAGCGTGCGCGACTTGATCTTGTCGCCCTCGCGATAGCTCTCGCGCAACAGGATCGCGGGCGGTGAGTTGCGGTTGGGAATGCGGGCGACGAACATGCCGGAATCGAATCACGGAAAACTGCCATTCGCAAGCCAAAAATCATCATTTACATGCCTACAAAATCAGCCCGATCCAAACTTCTCAAATCCTCTCAACGCTCTAACAAAAATCCCGAGGGGAAGTTCGGTCTAGCCGCTTCCACAGCAGCACCAGCCCAGACACCGGTCGCCAGGCCAAGATCTTCAAACGGTCTGCTCGCGTGGAATGGAAGACGAAAATTGTTCCCGCGAAGGGATCATGGTGGAGTTACTCGCGGGACCAGTGCAGCGAGACCGTCAGCACCTTTACGGAAGTCGACCGGCCTCGTTGCTACCATGATCTTCACACCGCCGAAGCCGCGATCGTGTCGTCGCCCTCACGGTCCACAGCACATCGCGCAGCCAGCCGAATCGAACCCGGCAGCTGCGCGAACCACCGCACCGCCAATCTCGATGCTGATCGTTGTCGCCGTATTGCCGCTTCCACACACGTCCAAGCGGAACGCAGCTCCGATACCACCGGAACGAAATGGCGCATCTTCAGCCGGCAAGCTCAGCAGACCGGAGCGTGCTGCCTTGCGCCAAACGAACATGTGCTGCGGCGCAAGGTCGTGCCAGCGCGCCGCCTCGGACGCGACAGCGCCCGGCACATGCGCTCCGCCACGAGACGTCCCTTGACCGCATCGCTCCACGACCGCCGACGTCCCGCTCCAACCTGGATATCACGTTGGCCCCGGTGGTGCTCCACTCACGATTGCGACTTACGTTCAAGAAAGTTGCGGATTCCGTTTTGAAAGGACGCAGCATCATACCGGCGTTCCAGCGCACTAATCTCCCGTTCAAGACATGTAGTCAAAGGATGTTCCGCGCCATCCGAAATCAGTCCTTTCACCGTTGCCACAGTTTCACCATCCGCACGGGTGAGAGCCATCACCATCTGCTCGGCTACATCGATTAAGTCCAGATCCCCACTGAGCTCGGTGACGATCCCCCAATCCCTTGCTAGGGAGGCGGATATTGCGGTGGCGCTCAAAATCAGCCACTTGGCCCTCTGCAATCCGACCGCTCGCGGCAGCCGCGCCGTAGCACCGCCGGCGGGTAGCAAACCGTTCGACAGATGCGCATCGCCAAACGTGGCCGAACGCGAAGCCACCACTGCATCGCAAGCCAAACACAACTCAAGCCCGCCTGCACGGGCCGCACCATGGACAGCCGCCACTATCAGGAGCCTAGATCGTTCCAAACGACATAACAGGTCTCGCAATGGATTGAGAATCGATCGCACCCCTGAGCGGCCCCCGCGCAACAACTCCCGAAGATCCGCGCCGCTGCAGAAATGCGCGCCCTGTGCGCTCAGGATGATAGCACGTACAGAATCATCCGCCTCCGCGCGACTAAGGGCGAGGTGCAGTTCGCGAATACATTCCGAATTGAGGGCGTTGGCGCTAGCAGGCCTAGCCAGATTAATGCGAACGATTGGTTTCCTGTGCTCCAGGTCCAAAGTTGTATAGCGTTGGTCGGCAGCCGCCATCAAAGTCTCTCCTTACTTCTTCGAAGCTGAACGCGCGCGCGGGACGAAGTCCTCCGAGCTTGTTGTCGATTTTGGCTCCGAACGAGTCCGACTAGAACAATGGAGCCGCCTCATAATTGTGCGCGTTCGGGCAAGAAGGCGCGCGCCACGATCAACGAGGTGATCAAAGGTTTTTCGATGCCGGACGGCGCGGTGAACCGGGGTGAACTCGGCAAATCAACCCAACCGTTCAGGAAGGCGGGCCTAGTTCGATGTTCGTCATTCCCTTCTCCTGAAGTGAGCAACACTGTCTCGGACAGGATGTGCGCCCTCGAAACGCAGCGAATACTCGCTAATGCGAGATCACACGCCATAGGGAAGGTCGCGCTGAATATTGCCACTTTGAAGCTGCTTAAGTACTGCTTCTATCCATTGGAAGCGGCGATCGAGACCGTGTTGACAAAGTATGCCGGGCTCCGGTCTCCGGACCGGATCGTTGCTTTTCATTGCTCGGGCAGCCACCGCATTATGCTAAAAGCGCCCGATCCGATGAACGGCACCACCTAGTCCACGAATCCATCGGATGCGCTTAGCCGCGACCATCTTGCGCACCCTAGCAGGAAGCCGACGGGCACGGCGGCGAGGATGCCGAGCGCGACGCCGAGAAAGACACGCCGGGTCGAGGCGCCACCGAAGCAACGATCGATTTACACCTGTTCGCCTGAGACGACGGCCTCCTGCTCAGCACCCCTTTCTGCTGGCCTACGCCCATAGTAGACCACCATTGACTTCCAATATGTGGCCGTTAACGTAAGAACTCTCGTCGCTCGCAAGAAAGATTGCTGATTGCGCTACTTCCCGCGCATTGCCCAGTCGTCGAAGCGAGATCCGCGCTTTGTAGATGTCCCATATTTTCTCTTTGAGAGCCAGCAACTTGCCAAGCCCTTCGTCAATTAGACCAGGCGCAAGGCAGTTCACCAGAATGCCCTTCTCCGCGAGCTCAATTGCGCAGACGCGCGTCAGCATGTTGACGGCCGCTTTGGACGCACAATACGCGGCCGCACCGACCGCAACCCGCGTCCCCATGCTGGAGGAAACATTGATGATTCGGCCGCCCCCTTTGCATTCCATGTATGGGGTAACCGCTTGGGTGCAATAGAGGACTCCGCTAAGATTTGTATTGAGTACGGCCGCCCAATTCTCAGCAGATATTTTGTCCACCTTATCGTCACAGCTTACGCCGGCATTCGAAACCAATATGTCGATCTGATGAAATCTGTTCCAAGTGGCGCGCATTAGTGCGCGAACCGACTCTGGATCTGTTACGTCCGTCACGGTAAAACCGGCTTGGTTGGGAGCCCGATTTATCAGCTCGAACACCTCTCCTTCATGACGAGCGCTGAACATGACTTGCGCGCCTTCCTCTAGGAACGCCTCCGCGATCGCTCGACCTATTCCTCTCGTGCTCCCCGTTACTACTGCGACCTTCCCCACAAGACGACGGGGGCTCCGCAAGCTGTCTTCGTCTCCTCGCTGACTCCGTGTACTTCTAGATGCACTTTGGGTAAGCTCATAATTTTCATTTTGCATCGACCATTGCCTCTGTACAATCAATACCACTTGAGCAGGATGGCTCCGGCCGAATATCCGCCGCCTACAGCCGCGAGCATTACTCGTTCGCCTCTCTGGAATGCGTGAGCACGGTGCGAAGCGTCGAGAGTGAACGGAATGGACGCCGCTGCCGTGTTGCCGAAGTACATCGCTGTCATAGGACAGCGGCGCTCATCGCCATCATCAATACCAAGCTTCTTTCGAAGGGCCTCGATGAGGCGAACATTGGCTTGATGCACGATAAACCGATCGACCATGCTTGGAGAGATCTCAGCCTTCTCAAGCGTCCGCCCAATTACTTCGGGCAGAGTGTGCAACGCGTACTCTCGAGTATTGCGGCCGCTCATGCGAAAGAAGTGCTCGCCTCGCGCGATCCTCTCGGCCGTTGCAGGCGCCCTGCTTCCCCCAGCACCCACAATGACGTCATCCCAGCCACGTCCTTCGCCAAATAGGCAGCTTGCGACGATACCAAAACCGTGCGGCACTCGACTAATTACCACAGCTCCTGCGGCGTCGCCGAAGATGCTGACAGTACGGTAGTCGCCCCGGTTCATAACCCGCGAGTAAGTGTCGGCGCCAACTACCAACACGCAGTCCATCTCATCACAGCAGCTCAAAAGTGCGTTTCCGACAGACAGTGCGTAGACAAACCCGCTACAAGCGGCCGCGATGTCAAAAGCAGGGATGCCGCACATACCAAGCTTCGCCAATAGGATTGATGCGGTAGCCGGTTGCGGATGATCCGGTGTGGAGGTTGCCACGATTACTGCACGGATACGCTCAAGTGGAATCTCCTCTCGCCTAAGCATCACGCTTACAGCTTCAAATGCTAAATCAGATGTAGCCATTGAATCGGAGGCGTACCGTCGCTCCTCAATTCCGGTTCGCTCTCTGATTAGCTCAACCCGAGCGCCTGTCCACTGCTGAATCTGATAGTTCGTGACGACGTTTGGGGGCGCCCACGAGCCGGTGCTTATGATGCCGCTTGCCATATTGGGATCAACTCCAGCTGAGGCTCGACAGGATAGTACAAAGTTAGTTTGAGCGCGGAGAGCTCCGCCCCCCTCAGCCCTCACCAGCAATCGGGCGGCGAACAGTAAATGAACGCCGATAGCGCGCTCTCAACTCCGCCACGCGCTTGCGCAGGTATCAAGCAGACCGCCCCGGGTCACGAATGTGCTCAGGCACTCCGTCCTGCTGTGGTCCTTGCAAACCGAAGTTCTCCACGGGATAAGTTTTCAGTTGGCGAAAAGATTATTGTTGTTGATGATTTACAAAGATCTGATTTGTGCTGGGATCTTCGTCGTAATTTGTCATGAACGGTTCCTTGGCCGGGAGAATGTAAGAGTGGCCTCGATGTCGGGCAGCGCCGCTTGCGAGCTGAATGCGAAAACCGCACTGACAATAGGACCTTGGCGTAGCGTGTCACCCACCGAAACTGGTAGCTTGGAGAGGAGGTCAGCGGAGCTGATGTCGGCCTAGGAATACGATCTGGAAAGAATGAAAGAGCATGTTTGTCTTCGAATGGCATCGGCAACAACGCGGTTCGAAAGACAGCAGCTCTGAGGACAATCAATCGCACCAAATGTGATGGGTTCCTCTCGTGCGAGAAGATGATAAACGTCCATCCGATTCATTAAGGTGTCACGAACAAGACGACGACTGCAACGGCGAATGCGAACCCATGATGAGCGATATGACCGCTGACGTTTTTGGCGGCACCATCTTGGATGGTTCGTGTTGGCGCCTAAGATCTTGTGTTGAAGAGCAGACGGCCATCCACTTGTGGTCATCAAGCGCCAGAGAAAATTCTTTGCGCAGCGGTTCGGCATCAAGGTGGTCGCGTTAGGACAGGACCGGTCAGCGTTGCCCCGGAATAAGGGTACTGAAGAGAAAGGTCACCATGTCGCCCGTTCCTCACGAACTGTCATCGTCAGCATCTCATTCGAAGGGTCTCTACGAGGTCGGAGATATTCCGCCGCTCGGACACGTCCCCGAGCGCATGTACGCTTGGGCCATACGCAAAGAGCGCCACGGGCCGCCGGAGGCCTCGATGCTGGTCGAGGTGGTGCCGACCTGGCCGATAGCGGACGACGAAGTACTCGTGTTCGTGGTGGCGGGTGGCGTCAACTACAATGGAATTTGGGCCGGGCTCGGTAACCCCATATCGCCATTCGACGTGCACGATGCCCCTTACCATATTGCGGGGTCGGACGCCGCCGGCGTAGTCTGGGCGGTAGGCAACAAGGTGCGGCGGTGGAAAGTCGGAGACGAGATCATCATTCACTGCAACCAGGACGACGGCGACGACGAAGAGTGCAACGGCGGTGAACCGCTGCTCTCGCACTCGCAACGAATCTGGGGATACGAGACCCCTGACGGCTCGTTCGCCCAGTTCTGCCGTGTGCAGTCGCGACAGCTGATGCCAAAACCGGAGCACCTGACCTGGGAGGAGGCGGCCTGTTACACGCTGACCCTCGCCACGTCGTACCGGATGTTGTTCGGGCATGCGCCGCACACCCTCAAGCCGGGAGATAACGTGCTGGTGTGGGGGGCCTCGGGCGGACTCGGGGTATTTGGAGTGCAGCTTGCGGCCGCATCCGGTGCAAGCGCTATTGGCATTGTCTCGGATTCCAGTAAGACCGAGTACGTGATGGCACTCGGCGCCAGTGGTGTCATTAACCGCAACGACTTCAACTGCTGGGGCGCGATACCCACCGTCAACTCCCCCCAGTACAACAATTGGATCAAAGAGGCTCGGCGGTTCGGAAAGGCGATCTGGGATATCACGGGAAAGCGCGACGTCGACATCGTACTCGAGCATCCAGGTGAGCAGACATTTCCAGTGTCGATCCTGATTGTGAAGCGCGGCGGCATGGTGGTGTTCTGCGGGGCCACTACAGGGCCCAATATTACATTCGACGCCCGCTACGTATGGATGCGCCAGAAGCGAATCCAGGGCTCGCATTTCGCAAATCTCAAGCAGGCTAGCGCGGCGAACCGGTTCGTGCTGGATCGTCGTATCGCGCCTTGTATCAGCGAGGTCTTTCCGTGGGACGAAATCGCTCGAGCCCATACCAAGATGTGGAAAAACCAGCACAAGCCGGGGAATATGGCCGTACTGGTCAATGCGCCGCGCGCTGGCCTGCGGAATTTCGAAGACATCGTCAAGGCGGCCGGCGCGTGACCGACAGCGGACGTTGCGCTTGCGCACGTTACTAGAATTCGGCCAATTGCAGAATCGACGGAAATAGCTCAACACTTCACACGAGAGCAACAGTTGTCGTGGCCCGCAGATCGCCGCAGCCTTGCGGTCAGTCGTGACCGTTCGCAGCCCACCACAAACAATGGCCAACATAGGTCCGCATTGCGTTCCACGCTTCCTTCAATCCGTCCTCCGGCTCTACACTGTGCGCTTCCCTTCGCCCGCTGTGATCAGTTCAGTTCACGGGAGAGGTTTCATCCAAGCTATCCCCCAAGCCTGGAGCAGAATCAGGATAGGAGAACCCGCGGCTCCTTCTGTACCACGCTGTGGCCGCGATGGCCTTTGTCGAGAACGAGGCGATCATAGAGGTTGCCAGGCAGCGCCTTCACATGGGTAACGAACTGACCACGCTTGGCGTGGGCCAGCGTGACGGCCACCGACACCCGGACCACGCGCGCGTTGCAGGAGGAATCGACAAACGGATGTAACGGCCTGCGCCAATCTATCCGGCTTCGATTTGAGGCTCTCGCTCGAGCCATTACTGATATCCTTCCACTTGTGTCCTCAATAACTCGCCGGCCTCAAGAAGGGCCATGGCGTCGAACCAGGCTTCGGAATTGTTGGCGCAACCGGTGCTCCATTCGTCCTTTCCGTCTCGCAAACCTCGGCCTTGTGACCTTCCGGTTGGACGGTGATTCTTTCTCTTTGCCGGCTGTGTCTTACGCGGTGTGAGCCAACAAATCTGCGGCGTAGTTCTGGCACTTTGCGAGCATGCTCCAGGCCATGCGTGCGAGTTTTGCGGCCAGGGCAACGACCAATACGTTTGAGTGGACCCGCTTGGACGCAGCTTCGAGCAAGGTCCGAAGACGTGCTTGGGCCAGCTTCGGCGCCTCGAAAGTACGGCTCTGGCCTCCTGGATGGACAGTGTTCGCAGGTAACCGTTGCCGCGCCTCGATATACGGGCGAGCATGGTTCGATCGCCGGTCGAGATTGTTTCGGTACCAGACCAAGCCATGCTGCGAGGTCGCTGCCGTTATGAAAGGCATCACCAGTTCGACCGCGCTCACCTTCGAGCAGCCCTTCGGTTTGATGATCGATCGCGACGTAACCGAGCGGAGGAACAAAAGGTTCATCGTGCGCCTGAAGTTCGCCTCGCTACGGCAGACCGCAATCGTCGAAGATGTCGATCTGCGCGCTCCACGCGGCATCGACCGCGCCTTGTTTGCCAAGCTCGTCGATGGCGATTGGATCAGCCGCAAGCACAATTTGCTAATCACCGGGCCGACCGGCGTCGACAAGAGCTGGATCGCCTGCGCGCTCGGCCACAAGGCAGGCCGCGGCAACCGAGGTCCTATACTATCGCCTGCCAAGGCTGTTCGACGCTCGTGCGCTCGCCCGCAGCGACGGACGTTATGCGCGGCTGCTCAGACGCTATTGAGGGGCGATTTGCTCATCCTTGATGACTGGGACCTCGCTCCGCTCACCGTCGAGCAGCGGTCGCGATCCCCTCGAAGTCGCCGATGATCGCGACCAGCGCGGATCGACCATCATCATCAGCCATGTACCGGTCGAAATTGGCACGAGATTATCGCCGACCCGGCCCGTCGCTGACGCCGTCCTCGACTCCTCCACAACGCTCATCGCCTCGCACTCAAACAGCATGCGAAAGATCACTGCGCAGCGCGCCGATCTTGATGCAATCAAGAAAACTTGCCCCAACATGATGGCAACGGCACCCCAACCGCCTTCGTCTGAACGGGTGGCTGTGATCGGACTGAATGCTCGCGCTTAAATCGGAATCCCTGGCCGCGATCGCCGGAATCCGCACCTCGCGTCTCATCTTATTTTCTTGAGCGAGCTCGCACCCTCCCGCTACACATCGCCCGGTTATGCAACTCACCACCCTTGGGTTAACAGCGGTCGATTCGGCAGAATGCAACTGTTGATCGGTTATGTAGTTAGAAGAGCTAGAGGGCTAGGGGCGAACACGTTCTCCGAGATGCGCGATAGCGGCTTCTATGCCGCCTTTACCATGAGGGATTCCTATCGCCTTGAGCCCGATCTCAACCACGCCCAGAGCGCCCAAAATCATTGGTGCGTTGACATGGCCCATATGGGCGATACGAAACGCCCGCCCCTGGAGATTACTGATGCCGATGCCAAGGACCACGCCGCATTTGTCGTTGCAGTAATGATGGAGCCTCATCGGATCATAACCGCTGCCCATAAGCACGGTCGTGACCACATTGGATCGCTCTGAATCCTCGCGGATGTTGAAGCTGAGCACGTGCCTCTCACTCCACACCGCCACCGCACGTCGCACCGCTTCGGCGAGCAGTTGATGACGACCGAAAACGTTCTCCAATCCCTCATCGAACAGCATGTCGACGGCCTGGCGGAGTGCGAAGAGCAGGTGTACCGGTGGAGTTCCGGCGTAGCGCCGGTAGTGCTCGATACCGTCGCGCTCAGTCCAGTCCCAATAGGGCGTGCGCATGTTGGCCGCCTGATGAACGGCACTCGCGCGCTCGCTGACGGCAACGAAGCCGAGTCCCGGTGGCGTCATTAATCCTTTCTGCGAACCGGACATCGCGACATCGATGCCCCATTTGTCCATCTCAAACGGCATGCAGCCGAGGGAGGCCACGGCGTCGACCATGTAGAGCGCGGGATGGCCAGCCGCACGGATCGTCTTTCCGATCTTCTCGATGTCGTTCACGACACCAGAAGCGGTGTCGACTTGTGTGACGAGAATAGCTTTGATGGTGTGATCCTTATCGGCGCGCAACAGCGCCTCAACCTCACTGGCGCGCACCGCGCGGGTCCAGTCTCCTCTGAGCACCTCCACCTTAGCGCCCATAGCGCGCGCGGCATTACCCCACCCGACCGCGAAACTGCCGCTCTCCAGGACCAACACCTTGTCGCCGCGCGAGAGCACATTGGAGAGCACAGCTTCCCAGGCGCCATGGCCGTTGGCGATATAGATGTAGGATTTTCCCTTGGTCGCAAACAACTTCGACAGATCGCGCAACAGGCCTTCGGTCAAATCGACCATTGGCTTGGAATAGATGTCGAGCGCCGGCCGGTGCATGGCGCGTAGCACCTCGTCAGGTATGGTCGTAGGCCCCGGAAGGGCAAGAAACTCGCGGCCGGCACGTACAATCATGGAAACTGCCCCATGGTTGGACAACCACTTGTAATCGGATCAGGGGGTTGAAACTTGCGAACCACAGTCGAAAAACCGCAGAAGTTCAGCGATGCAGACCGAAACTGCGCAGGATTCCAAATGTAGGCGCCTCGAGACCTTCAGGTCGGTGCCACTTAGTCTGAGGAATTGAATCCGGTAGGCACAGGGCCGACCAAGCACGCGATTGGATCCCGGATCCTTAGAACCCGGTCGCTTCGGTCTGGAAGACTATCTTGAAGTCAAGTCGATTGCTGGCTCTATTGAGCGCTGAACTGCGAACCCCAAGCGTTTAAGAAGGGTTCTTCTCCGGATGCAGTCGGAGATCTGAGATTGCAAGCATCGAGATCTTCCCCTCGAGGGCTTGCTCTTGGCTGGTAAGCTTCCCCTTGAGAGTACACCATCTGCTGCGCCTACATCGCACGCACCTAGCAAGCCCCGAGATCACGGTGTCGCCCAGGGTTCAACAGCCGACGGCTAAAGGAAGATTAGATTCTTCGGCACCTCAAAACAGAAATGCCTGCGCGAAATCGTCCGCAGCCGACACTTGAGTGGGCATAGCGGCGCGCACACATCACCGGCCACAATCTCCGTGTCTTTTCCGCGGAAGCTAGTGCCGCGAGTCGTTCTGAACGCCTCGTCGCGCCTGATTAGGATTCAAATTGGCCCCTCACCGGGACGCAACTCGTCCACCCATAACAGACGGCGCCTGAGCGTCGAGCCAACACCTAGGGCCAAGACCCTAACCGGCCTAAGCGATCAGGACCTCGACCAGATATGGTCCCGGGGTCGCAAGTCCGCGTGCCACCTCGATATTGAATTCGTCCATCGTTGCCACCCGAGCGCCCGGCACACCCAGGCTTCTGGCCAATCCGAGGAAGTCGATATCAGGCCGGCTGAGATCGAGCATATCCAACGCTTTGCGCCCGACGTTTTGCGCCCCGACGTTGGCCAATTCGTCGCGAAGGCAGGCGTATGATCTATTGTTGAACAGCACTGTCGTAATGTTCAGGCATTCGCGCACCTGTGTCCACAGTGACTGAATGGCGTACATCGCGCTGCCATCCGCCTGCAGGTTGAGCACAGGTCGGTTCGGGCAGGCAATCGCAGCCCCCGTAGCCATAGGCATTCCGAGCCCAATCGAACCGCCCATGTTCTGGAGCCAAGTGTGTGGCTGCGAGTTCCAAGTTGCTGCAAAAAAACCGCCGCCACTCGAGATCGACTCATCGACCACGATCGCATTTTCCGGAATCAACGCGCCAAGCGATTGCGAGAGGCTGGCGCCCGTGATTGCCCCAGTTGCTAATGACGGCGGATCCAGCTTCGCGGCCTGGCTCGGCATCGATTGAGCATCCAACTCATCCGCAAGTCGCTCGAGCGCGTCCAATGCATCTTCTTCACCACGTGCAAGCGTCAAGAAGTCCGTGTCCTGAGACGCCATCAAGCTTGGCTTGTCGGGATAGGCAAAGAAGGCCACCGGGATGCGGCTACCCACCAGGACGATATGCTTGAGTCCCGCAAGTGTCGCACGCGCTTGATTGACTGGGTACGGAAGGCGGTCGACCGCAACACGACCAGCGCCACGCTCGATCCGGCCAACAAATGTTTGCGCCATGATTTTCGCGCCCGTCTTGGCACATATGCGCGCTGCCAGATCAAGGCCGCGTTGTCGGAGCGCGAGTCCGCCCAGTAGCACCATCGCGGGCTCGCCCGAACGGAGTGCCTTGGCAGCATCCTTTATGCAATCCTGCGAAACCCGCGCTCTTTTGGGTGCATCAGCCACAGCAGCGGGACCACTGCCTTCGTTCCACGCGGTATCCGCCGGAAGAATCAGGGTTGCCACCTGACCGGGCGGGGTGCGCGCCGCTGTGATGGCCGCAGCGCCATCAGCCGCAACACGCGTTGCGTTGGGGGAGGTACGGACCCAGCCAGAAAACGGCTTTGCTGCACCTTCAATATCAGACGTGAGCGGTGCATCATAGTTGAGGTGGTAGGTTGCGTGATCCCCCACGATATTGATGATTGGGCTGGACGCCTTGGTGGCGTTATGCAGATTGGCGAGGCCATTCGCCAATCCTGGGCCAAGGTGTAGCAGCGTGGCAGCCGGCTTTTCGGCCATACGCGCATAACCGTCCGCAGCGCCAGTAGCGATTCCCTCGAAGAGCACGAGCACGCAGCGCAGACCATCGACGCGATCAAGGGCCGCTACAAAGTGCATCTCGGACGTCCCTGGATTTGCAAAGCAGATGTCAACTCCGCCAGCAACTAATGTGCGAACTAGACTTTCAGCGCCGTTCATTGAAACCGTTTCCTTGTTACTAGTCGCACATTGTCCTTGAACCGCATTCGCAAAGCGCCGCCTATTGGTGCAAAACGATGGATGATCGCGCGCCGCGTGCGATCGAGCTGCCGGTAGTCAATGGAGCGGCGATTTGAAGTACTTTGAATCCGTTCGGTGGAGAGCAGATCTGTTCTGCGATCTTACCCGGCTCCTAAAGCCGTGTTCTGCTAAGGTAGGGGCCTATAGTGCCGACATTCTGCGGCTAATCCCCAGAATGCGAGGTTTCAATGCAGCCCCGCCGCGGAACGGCACGTGGAGTTCGCATTTCATAGCGATGCAAGAGATCATGAACGAGTGACGCCCGATTCGCCTTAGCCGGAAAACCAAGGGCATGGAGCTGACCGTTCAACAGCCACAGGGCAAGCATCGAGGGAGCAATCAGGCCGGCGCCTTTGGCGCGGTGACTTCTTTTGTGACGGAAGACGCAGATCCTTCTCGAGCCGATAAGCGGTCGACGAACTGAACGATGCCCGCATTGCGTCGTCAGAAATGCTCTTGAATGCTGAGTTGTTGCCTCACGTAGATTGCTCCCCAATGGCAAGGGAGCGCAGGGGCAACGATGAGGCGATTGAGCACGGCGACGCGCAAGGAACTGAGGTCTGCTCTGGCGCGGCGCTACAGGATATCGAGCCGCGTCGAGAAGGGTCGGATTCTCGATGAGTTCGTCGCGATTACGGACTTCCATCGGAAGCACGCGATGCGGCTGCTGCGCTGCGATCCTGACGGCCGGAAAGCGGGACGGCGCAATCGTTCGCGGATTTACCAAGACGCTGAGCGAAACGCGCTGATACTGCTTTGGGAGGCCGCAGATCGGGTGTGCGGCAAGCGTCTGAAGGCCCTTCTGCCGAGCTATCGCCCAAAGTTGGTGACGGCGGGAATCGGAAAGGCGGCATACGTGGGGGTGCTTGACGCCTCCACTTCTCCACCGAAGGAGCGATATGCCGTGTCCAACGATAACGTCATCCATCTGATTCAGCCAGGAATCTTCGACGATCAACTCACAGAAGTGTTGCGCAATGGGGCGCGTGCCCTGCTTGCCCAGGCGGTCGAGGCCGAGATTGCAGACTTTCTCGGCCAGCATGCCGATTTGAAGACCCGGGACGGCCACCAGCGCGTCGTCCGCCACGGTCACCTGCCGGAGCGCGAGGTGATGACCGGCATCGGTCCGGTCGCCGTCCGCCAGTCGCGTGTACGCGATCGCGAAGCGGACGCCGCCGATCCTGGCCGCATCCGGTTCTCGCCGTCGATCCTGCCGCCCTACATGCGCCGATCGAAGTCGATCGAGACGCTGCTGCCGATCCTTTACCTGAAGGGTATTTCGACCGGCGACTTCTCCGAGGCGCTGGCTGCGCTGCTCGGCAAGGATGCTGCCGGGTTGTCGGCATCCGCCATCGGTCGCCTGAAGGATGGCTGGCTCGACGAGCACGCCGGGTGGCAGAGGCGCGATCTGTCGGCGGTGCTGATCGGCGCGACGCCGGAAGGCCGCAAGGAACTGGTCGGCTTCACCGATGGCGCCCGCGAGAGCGCGCAGGACTGGCGCGATCTGCTGCTCGATCTGAAGCGGCGCGGGCTCGACGTGGCGCCGCGGCTCGTCATCGCCGATGGCGCACTCGGGTTCTGGAAGGCGGCCGGCGAGGTCTGGCCGAAAACGCGCGAGCAGCGCTGCTGGGTGCAGAAGACCGCCAACGTGCTCGCCACGTTGCCGAAGAGCCAGCAGCCGAAGGCCAAACGCGCGTTGCAGGAAATCTGGATGGCTGAAACGAAGCTCGCCGCCGAGCTGGCGTTCGACGCCTTCATCGAGAGCTACGCGCTGAAGTACGAGAAGGCCGCCGATTGCCTGAGCAAGGATCGAGACGCGCTACTGGCGTTCTACGACTTCCCGGCCGAGCACTGGAAACACTTGCGGACGACAGATGAGATGGACAAGCGATTTTTTCATGGCCGAGGCGACGATTGCGGAGATCGCCGTAAGTCCATTCTTTTGTTCGGTCGCGCTGCGGGCCATTCTTCCGTCCCGGCCACCGATCTCGCAGCCGCCGCGCGCAGGGGCGGTCAAGGCTGGCCGCATTTGCGGCCACCGCAAGGCTTGGCCTTGACCGCCCGAGCACGACGGCACGCTGGCGTGGAACGGGACTGGGTTCCTGGCCTGGCTAGACCTTGCCGTCAACCGCGACTATGGTTGTTGGGCGCGGGGCGACCTCGTGGCGAAGCGTGACGCGTCGGCTGCAAGCGTCACCGGACTGCCTATTTTGTCCTGCCGGACTGAGGCGCCCGCGCGCCCGCTCTTGGCCGCCGCGCTTTCCATTGCGACACGAATTGTTCGTAGTTTCGCTCCGCCTGGGCGGCAATCAGCATCTCGCGGTCGCGCAGCGCCTTGATGTTGTAGGCATAGGCAGGTCCACGCCGGCTGCCTTTCTGTTGCGGATGTCCGGCTTGAAGTTGCATTGCGCGGGTCTTGTTGGCCACCAGGGCCGGGCGCGCCCACAGGTAATCTTCGCCCTTCGTCAACAATTGCCAGCAGAGCACAGTGAGCTTGCGAGCCACGGCCACCGCGGCGATCTGATGGCCGCGCCGGGCGCGGATGCGGACAAAAAAAGCATGCAGTGGACCGGGCGCCTTGGCCGCTGCCCAGGCCGCCTCGACCAGCATGGCACGCGCGTGAGAACGGCCGATCTTGCTGATACGACCGTGATGGGCAGCTCCCAGTCCCGACTGCCGCACCCGCGGGTTCAGCCCGAAATAGCTCACCAGCTTCTGCGGGCTGTTGAACCGGCCGATGTCGCCGATCGCTGCCACGATCCCGGCGGCGACCGCGAGATTGACGCCGGTGATTGTCATCAATCTGTTGACCGCGGGATCGTCCATGGCGTCCTGTGCGATCTCGCGGTCGAGCAGGGCCAGGTCTTCCGCCAACCGGTCAAGCTCACGGACGTGCCGATCGATCGCTGCGCGTTCATCGTCCGGCAACTGTTGAGCGGCCAACCACGCCCGGCCGCGGGCGTTGAAAAGATCGGCATGCGGGCACTTCGGGATCAGGTGCGCGTGCAGGATCGAATGCACCTCGTTCTTGAGCCGCGTGCGATGCCGCACGACCTGGTAGCGCCGCGCCACCAGCCTGCGCTTGCGTTCGGTCTCCGCGTCAGGCGTCCAGATCTGCGGCAGATACCCGGCCGCCTGCAGACTGGCGAGCGTGCCGGCATCGATCTTGTCGGTTTTGACGTGAGCCTGGGCGATCGCCTTCACCTGCAGCGGATTGGCGATAATCACCCGCGCCACAAACGGCGCCAGAACCCGCGACACCGCCATGCTGTTGGCAGTCGCTTCGAGCACCACCTCATCGCTGGCCAGCAGGGTCTTGCCAAATCCCTCGAGCGCAGTCCGTGTCATATCAACCCGGCCCGCATGTCGGAGCTTGCCGTCTTCCCAAAACACCACCTCCCCGAAAGTTCGGTGGACGTCGATGCCAATCACCCGTCGCATTTGCACCTCCTGCTTGATATGACGGGAGCTGCGGGCGACACGACAACTACGGATTCGCGCTCCCAGCGCAACCGGGCGAGTCGCAGAGGCGGCCAGCTACTAACTCGAGCTCTCGGCTCATCGTATGCATCGGCCTGCCCGCACATCGTGCTCCCGGTGCCTCTGTCCCGATGGTCGCACCATACGCCACGATGCAGAACACCGCAGCGGAACGTTGGCACCGAGAAATCTCATACTGGCTACCAATCCGCTCGAACGGGTCAACGGCGAGATCAAGCGGCGGACCGAAGTGGTCGGCATCTTTCCCAACGAGGACGCGACGCCATCACCCGCCTGGTCGGCGCCATCCTGCTCGAGCAGAACGATGAATGGGCGGTCCAGCGTGGCCGCTACATGACACGATCGCGCCGTTGGGCGATGATCCCGCCGTCAGCTTCCCGGCAATCGCCAGCTGACCGATCCGGCCCATGCCGGCGAACCGTGGTGACCGAAACTCAGCTACACCACGCCACGGGGCGCGATCCAGGAGCGCGACGGGGCGCGTGTTCACAAGACGTACAGCGCCCCCGCGACCCCGCATCAGCGGCTGGTTGCCGAAGCAGGAACACCTGATGCTGTCCGCGTCCGCGTCAATGAAATCTTTGGCGGCCTCGATCCGGTCGCCTTACTGCGCGATATCCGAGCCGTGCAGGAGCAGTTGGCCAGTCTCACAGACCCCGCCCCAGCAAGCCATCCAGCTTCGGCGCCACCGATTGAGCAGTTTTTGTCGAGCTTGCGAATCGCGTGGAAAGAAGGAGCAAGACGCCCGACCGACAGGCCAATTGCGAAGCCGAAGCGAGAGCGACGACGCCCCGATCCGCTCGTCAAAGCCACGCCACAGCTGCGCGAATGGTTCGAGGCCGAGCCGTGGCGAACCAGCAGCGAACTCCTGTCCAAGCTTCAGGCCGAATACCCCGGGATTTATCCGAGCAAAGTACTCCGAACGCTCCAACGTCGCCTCAAATTGTGGCGCGGCGAGCAAGCAAGCGCGCTGTTGTTTGGCTCCGGAGAAAAGACGGCGCAAACCGACGCGACGTGCTCAAGGCTGGCGCGATGCGCCACCGCCTCCGGCGGCTTGCGGCCTTGACCACGCCCGATCACCGGTCTGTTGGCTTTGCAAGCGCTCGGTCGCGGACCGAGCGCGACATCGGCGCGCTCGCAATGCCGACCAGTTGTGCGAGCGGCACCTCCGCTCCCCCGGCGAGGGAGCAAAATAGATGAGGCAACAAGAGCTCGATCGGGAACATCGTTACATGCGGCAATACGCACTTCCATCCTGATTGCCGCGCCGCAGTGGACTCTGAAGCAGGGCCATTTGGCTCGCTACGTACCGAAGGGAAACTGCGTATTCCCACGGACAAAGTAGAGGCTATGGTTCTTGCAGTTCTGTCTGGAACAGGCGCCCCCAACCACGGATCAGATCGCAGCATTTAGCCAGTCTCAAGGCGTGCCAGCACATCGCCTGATTAGAGGAAATTATTGTTTTACCTGTCTGATGCTCAAGTTCGTCAATGATTTCCGCGGCACGAATTTGAGTGCAGGCAATCACGACGGTATCAACCTCGACACTGTCAATCACCTGCCGCACCGCTTTCGATATGCTCAAAGGTGAGATAAAGGGAGCTTCAAGCCTAACAAGGCCATGTGGATTGTGGAATGCAGCGGCGATCGGTACTTGCACCCCTGTAGTTTCCATGCCTCTAATCATCTTCTCAGCAACCTCGCGGGGATAAGGCGATACGAAACCTACCCGAGAGGAGCCGAGTGCTCGCAGAGCTGAAAGGATTGCCGTAAAAGGGTCAGTCACACGTGCGTGCGGATGAACGTTACGGACGAGGCGCTCAAGTTCTTGTGGTCCCACCACCATAGCCCCGGAGGTGCATCCGAGTGCAACAACGTCTGATGGGCGCATAGTGTTGATTTGTTGCAGAGCGTCATCAAGTCCGTCGAAAGTCTCCTCCAAGAGGCCGACGCTCAAAGGTTTCTTACGGTGCTCGGGTGAAGCACGACCGATACGGCTCTCATACAGCGCAACGCCAGGAATAGTCAGCATGGCTCGCGCCTCATGCGAGAGAGTCTGATCGTTGCAAATCACGACCATTCCAATATGAGCACGCGTGCCAATACCGCCGTCCACCTCATATTGGAGGTTGGACCAGATTTCAGCTGTGTCTTTAGCATGTTTAAGCAGCATATAATCCTCTCGAAGGTCAGTTTTTAAGCTCGCGCCAAGGTTGACAGCGATCACGGGAGCGACGGCCGGACAATCGCGTCGTCATGTCTGTTGATCCTACTTCCCTGCCATAGCCTCGGATAGCCAAGCGTGTCACGCATGGGATGCGGCTGCGAATACCCTATTGTTTTGCGTCCTGCAGTTTTGGCGGTTATTCAGCGAGATGCGAGCAGTTTTTTGTGAGTCATGTCACTTGCCGGGCTGCTCGCGCTCGTAGTAACGCACCCGATCTGGGGGCCAGATCGCGATCCGGCTTAATCCCAAGCGGGCGAAGATGCGGCTGACCGTGGCCGGTGAACACTTCGACCTTCGTTGCAATCTGCTTGCCGGTGTAGCGCTGCCGGCTCAACGCCTCGACGGCCTCCAGGGGGCCGGCGGGTTTGGCTTAGCCATTACGCCTCGCACCGTCGCCTCTCGACCTTTGGGCGTCAAAGGCGCATTCTTGTTGAGTTCATCTGGTCAGCACTGAAGCTTCGCAACCTCAGCTTCCTCGGTTCAGACCAGATGGACAACCTCATGCGAGACCAAAACTAGGCCGCCCGCCATGCTATCCAACGCTCCTGGATATGATCCGCATTGGTCTTGCCGTCCGGGCGCTTAGCCACCAACCATGAGTCGTCTGAGAACACGACCTTCGAAGCGTTCTCAGGATTTATGCTGACCAGCGAGGCCAAATCGTGCGGCAGGTACTTGACCTGATTTATATTCGGCCCAGGATAGCCTGTACCCTGCGTCCGCCCGGCCGCTATCTGCGCGCGGTTCCAAAAGGCGATCAGCTTTTGTGCGTTCGCCGTATTTGGCCCACCTTTTAGAATCACTCCGTACATTACTCCCATGTTGGCTCCCTCCCAGGTAAATTTGATTGGCGTGCCCTGTTGGACCGCGGCGACCGCACGGCCATCGTAAATACTAGTCATCGCATATTCGCGATTGATGAGGAGCTGAGGCGCCTCTCCACCAGCGACCCACCATTTAGCGATGTGCGGCTTGATTTCGTTGAGCTTTTCGAACGCGCGATCAACCTTATCATCGGTAAGCGGAAAGACGTCGCTGTGCGCGACGCCCGCGGCGATGAGCGCAAATTCGATGTTAACCTTCCCGTTGGAACCGAACAGACCCCGTGGTCCGGGATACTTCTTGACATCCCAGAAATCCCCCCAGTTCCGCGGGCCACCGTTCGGAAAAGCCCGTGTATCATAAGCGAGCACCATGCCGCTCTGTTCAGCCACAACTGCATCTTTGAGGCGCGTGCTCGCTGATGCACCCTCAAGCGACTCTTGATCCCACAGTCCGTAATCGATCGGCACGAACATCTCGGATTCGTGCATTGCTGGATAGTTAGCAGGCGACACATAAGCAATATCCCAATCGACGCGGCCAGCCTGGTGCATCGCCTTGATCTGAGGCTCGGCCAGGTCGGTAACCACATCCACAACCCTTATTCCTGTCGCCTTCGTAAACGGCTCATAGACATATCGCCGAATACCATCCGTATAGGAGCCGCCCCAACTCAAAACGACGACTTCACCGGCCCCGGCAAGTTTTTCCTGCGCCCAAGCGCTAGTGGCTTCTACGACGAATGGTACGCTCAGAAAGGCCGCGGTTGACTGCAGCACTGAGCGGCGGCTCAGGCCGCAAAATGAACGGTTGCCGGAATACTGTTTCGTCATGACGCTTCCCCAGGCAGTATGCAGCCAAGTTGTCTGTGCCTCACTCGTAAGACGTAGCGAAGCACAAAGGCAGCAAAAATCGGCCCTCAATGAAGAAATCCTGCAAACGAGGAATGCAGCTGCCGATCGATGCCTCAAGTCGTCACCTCCAGAGTAATCGCCAAACTGAGGCCGTTCAGGCTTTGAAGTGCCAGGGCATCAGAGCATCGTACTGATTTTGCGTGAGCCAAGCGTGCGGATCGTCGATCTTCGCGCCTACACAAGCGTTGCCATGGTCGCCCAGGTCTGGTCCGCCGCCATGACTGCCCGCGAAGGCACAGTTTTTTGCGTCGATTTGCTGCCGTGGCCACATCGACGATGTTGAAATCGATCTTGATGCGACGGCTCAGGAAGCGCTCGAGGGGCTATGCGTCTGGATGTGGCATAGCCCGTCCTTTACGAGTTGGGGCTCGCCCGACAGGCGCGGCAGCTGCTTGTCCCACAACTCAAATAACGCCGCGACATTCCTGGAGCGCATTCACCCGAATCTTAGGAATTTGACCGAGGATGTCGGCCTCGATCTCCCACAGCCCTGCCATCTTGGAGGGGGTCTGGGTCGGCAGGCACGAGCTCTCGTTGACTGAGGCTCTTAGAACCGCCTCGTGACGGATAAAGCACGCTACCAGCTTCACGCACTCATTACCACCTGCTGACTTGGCGACCCGATTGTAGACTGCATATCGGTTGAGCGCAGGATTTCGTTAAAACCCGCTAAATGGTCGATCGTCGTGTGCATAAGCCCACAGCCAAGCCTTTTGCGTCTTGCCGAATACCGGACCGAGCGTTGGCAGAGTCGTCACGTCGGCGACTATCCACTCGCTCTAGTTGATCTTCTGTATCCGTAGGGCGCCGTGTTGAGCGTCCCCGTTCGTTGATGCAAGAAGCCGTAAGACCGATCGCTGTTGAACTACGTCGGGCCGACGTTGCCGGAATGAATGTCACGCGGCACTCGTGACGAATTAGGAAATAGGGCTAGGGGCGAACACGTTCTCCGAGATGCGCGATAGCGGCTTCTATGCCGCCTTTACCATGAGGGATTCCTATCGCCTTGAGCCCGATCTCAACCACGCCCAGAGCGCCCAAAATCATTGGTGCGTTGACATGGCCCATATGGGCGATACGAAACGCCCGCCCCTGGAGATTACTGATGCCGATGCCAAGGACCACGCCGCATTTGTCGTTGCAGTAATGATGGAGCCTCATCGGATCATAACCGCTGCCCATAAGCACGGTCGTGACCACATTGGATCGCTCTGAATCCTCGCGGATGTTGAAGCTGAGCACGTGCCTCTCACTCCACACCGCCACCGCACGTCGCACCGCTTCGGCGAGCAGTTGATGACGACCGAAAACGTTCTCCAATCCCTCATCGAACAGCATGTCGACGGCCTGGCGGAGTGCGAAGAGCAGGTGTACCGGTGGAGTTCCGGCGTAGCGCCGGTAGTGCTCGATACCGTCGCGCTCAGTCCAGTCCCAATAGGGCGTGCGCATGTTGGCCGCCTGATGAACGGCACTCGCGCGCTCGCTGACGGCAACGAAGCCGAGTCCCGGTGGCGTCATTAATCCTTTCTGCGAACCGGACATCGCGACATCGATGCCCCATTTGTCCATCTCAAACGGCATGCAGCCGAGGGAGGCCACGGCGTCGACCATGTAGAGCGCGGGATGGCCAGCCGCACGGATCGTCTTTCCGATCTTCTCGATGTCGTTCACGACACCAGAAGCGGTGTCGACTTGTGTGACGAGAATAGCTTTGATGGTGTGATCCTTATCGGCGCGCAACAGCGCCTCAACCTCACTGGCGCGCACCGCGCGGGTCCAGTCTCCTCTGAGCACCTCCACCTTAGCGCCCATAGCGCGCGCGGCATTACCCCACCCGACCGCGAAACTGCCGCTCTCCAGGACCAACACCTTGTCGCCGCGCGAGAGCACATTGGAGAGCACAGCTTCCCAGGCGCCATGGCCGTTGGCGATATAGATGTAGGATTTTCCCTTGGTCGCAAACAACTTCGACAGATCGCGCAACAGGCCTTCGGTCAAATCGACCATTGGCTTGGAATAGATGTCGAGCGCCGGCCGGTGCATGGCGCGTAGCACCTCGTCAGGTATGGTCGTAGGCCCCGGAAGGGCAAGAAACTCGCGGCCGGCACGTACAGTCATGGAAACTGCCCCTTGGTTGGACAACCACTTGTAATCGGATCAGGGGGTTGAAACTTGCGAACCACAGTCGAAAAACCGCAGAAGTTCAGCGATGCAGACCGAAACTGCGCAGGATTCCAAATGTAAGCGCCTCGAGACCTTCATCGGGGTCGGCGCCACTCGGCCGAGGAATCGAATCCGGTAGGCACACGGCCGGTCCGAATCTTTAGAACCCATCCATTCTTGCCTTCTTTGCGCGACGACGAAATTCTGCACGGCTCTGCCACGTCGGAAAGGTAGTAAGAAATTCCGGGTTTGACATCTCCAAAGATCCAAGAGGCTCGGCTCCATGAGGAGAACCTGCATCCACTCATTCTTCTTGGAGAAAATGCGCGGGAGATGGATGAGCATCACCGCCAAGCGGCGCCATTAAGAGGCTATACGAGCGTCATCGGAGCTGATTCGCCAGAGCTTACACCACGAGTTGAAAAATCGTCTGAAGCAGTGGCACCCCTGGAGCGAGGGCGTGGGTTGTTGCGAGCAGCACCATCTGAATCTGCATGGGAATTCGAGTCCGGAGAGAACAAACTGGCGTGTTTTTCATTAATTGGCTTGGGTCAGGGCATGACTGCACCGGGCGTGTCGTACCTCAAACGGTCTTCATCGGACCACTTTAAGAGATCCACCATCTATGGGCGGACGCAACTGAAACCACCACAACACTGAAGTGGCTATTCACGGTGGCGGCTCCGTGCGAATTACACCAACGTCGAAAGGATGATATGGTCAATCGATCGCAATTTTACATAGATGGCGCTTGGATCGATCCCACGTTGCGAAAGCAATGCGTGCAGTCAATCCAGCGATCGCTGGGAAAATGTATGAGGTAGCGCTCGGCTCAAAAGCTGATGTCGACAAGGCGGTCATCGCGGCTAGAGATCGGCGATGCCATTCTGACGAGATAGCGCCCCGCTCGAGATGGCGGAGCAGATGCAGTCTAACTCCGCCATCGGCCATCTCACAACCACGCTCAACGTGCTCAGGACCTACTCCTTCGAGGAGCGCATTGGCGGTACGGTTGTGGTTCGCGAGCCTATCGGCGTTGTGGGGATCATCACGCCCTGGAAATGGCCAATGAGTCAGATAGCCTGCAAAGTAGCGCCAGCGCTTGCCTGCCGGCTGTACAATGATTCTCAAGCCGTCGGAATTCGCGCCCACTTGTGCCCTAATATTCGCGGAAATCCTTCACGACGCCGGCGTACCGAAGAGTGTATTCAATCTAGGTCATCGTTTCCATGGTTCGAATCATATCAGGCTGCGTCGGCAAGCTTATAAGACCAGGTGTGGATGACGGGATGGCGATTGACGTCGTCGATGCCGGCCATGATGCGTTCCTTGAGTTCGTGCTTTGATGTCACTCGGATGTGACGCAGGACAGAGCGGGCAAACTTGGAGAAGAAGCCCTCGATGAGGTTGAGCCAGGAGCCGTGCTTTGGCGTGAACGTAAAGTCGAAGCGGCCTGCCGGTCGGGTGTCGAGCCAGGCTCTGGTTTCCCTCGAGATGTGTGCCGAATGATTGTCGAGGATCAGCTTGATCGCGGTGCTGGCCGGATAGGCGGCATCGAGAAGCTTGAGGAATTCGATGAACTCGCGGCTGCGGTGGCGATCTCTGACGAGCGCGTGGACCTTTCCGGTGAGCAGATCGATCCCGGCCAACAGGCTGAGCGTGCCATGGCGTTTGTACTCATGATCCCGCGCAAAGGTGGCGTGGATGCCGGGCTCAGGCGGCAAATCCGGCGCCGTGGTCGCGATGGCCTGAATTCCCGGCTTCTCGTCGCAAGAGACGATCGCCACCGGTTTTCCCCGCTCCTTGGATCTGGCAGGGGCTTTTTTCAGGACATCGACTTCACGATAGACGCACAGAACCTCCGCCATCTTCTGTTCGAACGCGGCGTCGCGATTTTCAAGATAGTAGCGCACCTTGTGCGGCTTGATTGCCTCTTGGCCGAGAAGCTTGCACACCGTGCCTTGAACCAGACGGGCGAGACATTCGTGCCCCGCCGCCGGTCCGTGCTCGCGCGCATGACGGGCCAAAAGCCGCGTCGTCCACAGCTCGTGTGGATAGCCGTGCTCCTTGGCCTTGTCGCACGCCAAAGACACCAACCAGGCCTTGGCCTCAGGCGTGATCACCGGCTCCCTGCCCGGCCGCGGTCGGTCGTCGAGTGCCGCCAGTGCGCCGTACGCCACGGCTCGCTCGACGCAGCGTTGGACCGTCTGATGGTGCACGCGAAGCCGTTGTCCCACGGCAAAGAACGATGGCTGTTCGAGGTAGGCGAGCAGCATCGCTGCCCGCGACACCCGGCTCGCCGGTTCCGTTCTCGACCGCGAAAGAGCCGTCAACACTTCAGCCTCCTCATCGGTCAGCGCCAACTCGACCGCTTGCCGCCACTTCGCCATGACGCCACTCCTCGTTCAGCCAAACACAAACGAGGAATCCCGCAACAAATCATCCGTTCCATCACTGCCGATTTCATGGAATCGGTCGTCTAGTTAGTCGTCCGTGAACAAGGCGCTACGCGATTGAGCGGGAGTCTGTTTTTCGGATTCGGGGCCGTTTGAGATTGCAGGGATTTGGAGCTTGAGGCCGCCAAACCCTGCAAATTCGCTCTGTGGATTGAACGAAGCCGCTGCCGCGGCGTGAGGGGCAAGGTGGCGTAGATCGCCTCCTGGCTGAGAGGATGTGGGTGTTGGACCCCCCTCAGACAGGAGTATCGAGATGGCCGATTTGAGCCCTCTTCGCCGCCGCATGATGGAAGACATGACCGTCCGCAATCTGTCGCCGGCGACGCAACGATCCTACATCAGCGCGGTTTCGAAGTTCAGCCGCTATTTTGGCCGATCGCCTGACCGGTTGGAGCTGGAAGACGTCCGCGCCTTCCAGGTGCATCTGGTCTCGACCGGCATCTCATGGCCGGCGCTGAACCAGATCGTCTGTGCGGTACGGTTTGTCTACGGCGTCACGCTCGGCGAGGCGCTCATCCCGGAGCGCATTCCCTATGCGCGAGAACCGCGCAAGCTGCCGGTCGTGCTCAGCGCCGACGAAGTGGTTCAGTTCCTCGAGGCCGTGTCCAGCCTGAAGAGCCGCGCCGCGCTCACCACGGCCTATGCGGCCGGACTCAGGGCCTCCGAAGTCGCGGGACTGCGGATCGAAGACATCGACAGCGCCCGCGGCGTCATCCAGGTGCGCCACGGCAAGGGCGCGAAGGATCGCAACGTGATGCTGTCGCCCCAGCTGCTGGGCATCCTGCGCACCTACTGGCGGCTCGCCCGGCCGCGGCTTTATCTGTTCCCTGGTCGTGACGAAGATCATCCGATCGATCAGACCGTGTTGCACGCCGCCTGTCGGTCGGCGGTGAAGGCTGCGGGCCTGACCAAGCGCGTCACGCTCCACACGCTGCGCCACAGCTTCGCGACGCATCTTCTCGAGAACGGAACCGATATCCGGATCATCCAGGTCTTGCTCGGAAGGGCGACATACTGCCCGCGAACAACAGGCTGAAGCACGCATCACTTACCGATTTCATCCTCGCTTCGGGGAGACGGTAGGTGTCAGGCGGCGGCTTGAGCGAGGTGGCGCCGCGTTTCTCGTTGTTCACCAACTTGACGGCACCTTTGCCTGCCTTCCGGCGTGGATGACTGACGAGGCTGCGTCCCGATTCGAGATCAGCGTTGAGCCGCATTTTCCCCTGAATGTTCTTCGCTCCCTACGAGGTCGATGCGCTTCTAGGCTTTCTGGCGTCCGAATCAAAAACGGAGCGACTAGAGAATGACGCAGCGATCCGAGAATTTCCAGCCAAGCCTGTTCGAGGCCGAGCGACCGTGCGTCGAACTGCGTGCAGCTCAAAAGAGCGAGCTCGCGATGGTCATCGAGGTGCTGCTGCGCGAGATCGCGGCGGCGCTGGCAAAGGCGGCAAGCGGGGGGAGCGGCGATGACCAAAATCACGACTGAGCATCTCGCCCGCAACGCCTGCGTCTACATCCGGCAATCGACAGCAGACCAGCTCGCGCATAATCATGAGAGCCGACGGCGCCAATACGGCCTCGTCGATCGCGCCAAGCAGCTTGGCTGGAGCAACGTCGAAGTCATCGACGACGACCTCGGCCGGTCCGGCGGCGGCATCGCGCGTCCCGGCTTCGAGCGGCTGCTTGCAACGATCTGCGACGGCCGTGTCGGCGCTGTGCTCGCGATCGAGGCGTCGCGTCTTGCCCGTAATGGCCGCGACTGGCATACGCTGATCGAGTTCTGTGGATTGGTCGGCACGCTCATCGTCGACGAGGACGGAATCTACGATCCTCGCCATCCCAACGATCGGCTGCTGCTTGGCATGAAGGGCACGATGAGCGAGCTTGAACTCTCGATGTTCCGCCACCGCTCGCAGGAAGCGCTGAAGCAGAAGGCGCGCCGCGGCGCGCTGGTCCTCGGTGTCGCCGCCGGCTATGTGAAGATCGGTCGCGATCGCATAGAGAAGAATCCGGACAAACGCGTGCAGGACGCCCTGCAGCTGGTCTTCACCAAGTTCGCCGAGCTGCAAAGTGCTAGACAGGTGCACATCTGGCTGAGAGAGGAGGGCATCGAGCTGCCGGTCAAGTCGCGCCAAGGAGAGGCGCACGGCGTCGTGTGGCGACTGCCGGCCTACAACATCGTGCACAACATCCTGACCAATCCGATCTATGCAGGTGCCTACGCGTTCGGGCGCACGACGAGCCGTGTGAGTGTCAAAGGTGGACGCAAGCATGTCCGGCGTGGTGTGCAAAAGCCCATGGCGGAATGGGATGTCTTGATCAAGGATCACCACGCGGCCTACATCACCTGGGACGAGTTCGAGCACAACCTCGAGGTGATCGCCAACAATGCGACCGGCATGAGCAGCGCACTCGCTCGCGGAGCAGCTCGTAAAGGCGAGTTGCTGCTGCCCGGACTGCTGCGATGCGGCCACTGCGGCCGCAAGCTCCATGTGCACTACAGCGGCAAGATCGGCCGCTACAATTGCTACGGTGCGCGTACGAACCACGGTGCCGCGCGCTGCATTTCGATCAGCGGCTTGAGCATCGACGCAGCGATCAGTAACGAGGTCCTGCGCGTGCTGAAGCCGCTCGGCGCCGAGGCAGCACTCAAAGCGATCAAGGCGCAATCGAGCACGACGACCGCGGCCGAGCGCCAGCTGGAGCTGTCGCTGCAGCAGGCGCGCTACGAAGCCGCGCACGCGCGCCGACAGTACGACGCCGTCGACCCGGCAAACCGGCTGGTCGCCGGCGAGCTGGAGCGCCGCTGGAACGAGGCATTGCAGGCTGTCGCAAAGCTTGAAGGAGAGATCGCCGCCCTGATTGCGCGCCGTCCGCCGCCGTTCGGTGAGCCGGAGCGCCAGCAATTGGTGGCGCTCGGTGCTGATCTGGAGCGCGCCTGGTTGCATCCCGCTGCAACCGCCGCAACGCGCAAGCGTATCCTTCGCGCGGCACTCACGGAGATCGTCGTGCGCAGGGACGGCGCAATCATCCATGCGGTCCTGCACTGGCAAGGCGGCGATCATACCCAACTGCAAGTCAAACAGCGACTGAATGCGGCCGGCCGGCACAATCCACGCATCCCCGACGACACGATCGCACTCGTGCGTGAGCTGGCGCGGCTGATGCCCGATCGGCAGATCGCGCGCCTGCTCAATCGCGCTGGCGTGGAGACCGGGCACGGCAATGCCTGGACGCAAGAGCGCGTGTGCGGCTTCCGCAATCACCACGACATCGCCGTCTTCCGCGACGGCGAGTGGGCGGAGCGCGGCGAAATTACGCTCGAAGCGGCAGCAAAACTCATCGGCGTCTGCAACATGACGGCCTTGCGTATGCTCCGCCGCGGCGACATCAAAGGCCGACAAGCTTGCGCGGGCGCGCCTTGGGTGATCAGGGCCGAGGACTTGGCAGGTTTCGCCAAGGGAAAGCGTCGGAAGCCTCCGCTAACACAAAATACCACGCAGCGGGTCCTTGACTTTCAATGAGTTAGCCGAGGTGCATTATGAATCGTGACTACTCGGGCACAACAATTTGTCGTCGACAGCGCGCTACACGCAGGTCGCCACCGATACGATCCGGGCGACGCAGAGCCCGCTCGATCGCCTGTCGCTGGAGGTGACGCCACCTCGATGATCCGCGGCGGGATGCGGGTGATGATCCGCCCCGACAGCCGCTCCAACAGGCCCGCCATCGAGATTGCCGATATTCTGCGCCGGCATGGCGACACCTATCGCCGTGTACATGCCGGTCATCTCAGTCGGGTCGAGCGGCGCGTGATGAGCGCGATCGTGGCGTGCCGGACCGAGGCGCTCGGCGGCCACATGGAGGCTTGCGACGACTGCGGCACGACACGCATCGCCTATAATTCCTGCCGCAACCGGCACTGTCCGAAGTGTCAGGGGCCAGCCCGGGCCGCGTGGCTCGCCGCGCGAGAAGCCGACCTGCTGCCGGTTCCCTATTTCCACGTCGTCTTCACACTGCCGGCTCCGATCGCCGCGATCGCCTTTCAGAACAAGGCCATCGTTTATGCGATCCTGTTCAAAGCCGCCCCCGAGGCAATGTCGAGGCTCGCCGCCAATCCACGCCGGCTCGGCGCCGGGATCGGCGTCGTCGCCGTCCTCCACACCTGGGGGCAGGCGCTGACGCACCATCCCCACGTCCACTGCGTCGTGCCGGGCGGCGGCCTCTCGCCCGATGGCGCGCGCTGGATCGCCAGCCGACCAAACTTCTTCCTGGCCGTCAAACCGCTCGCCCGGCTGTTCAGATGCCTGTTCTTCGAACGTCTGACCGCCGCCTTCGACGCCGGCACCCTGAACTTCTTCGGCGATCTCGCATCCCTGGCCAAGCCTGCCGCCTTCGCAGCTCACCTCGTCGCCATGCGGCGCATCAGCTGGGTCGTCTACGCCAAACGGCCGTTCGCCGGCCCCGCGCAGGTGCTGGCCTATCTCGGCCGCTATACCCATCGCGTTGCAATCGCCAACAGCCGGCTCGTAGCCCTCGACGAGGATCACGTCGCCTTTAGCTGGAAGGACTACCGCCAGAACGGCGCGACAAAGATCATGAAGCTCAAGGCCGACGAGTTCATCCGCCGCTTCCTTCTTCACACGCTGCCCGATGGCTTCCATCGCATCCGCCACTTCGGCTTCATGGCCAACGGCCACCGCGCTGCCAAACTCGCCCTCTGCCGCAAACTTCTCGATCGTGAGCGGACAGCGCCAAACGATGGCGAGCCGTCGCCTGTGGATTCGGACGCTCTGACGTGGGCCAAGGTTCCCGCCTGTCCTGATTGTGGTGGCGTCATGCGCATCGTCGAGGGCTTTCGACACAGCTTCAGTCGTTCCGGCGCTCCAAGCCAATCGGTCCGGTGCGACACATCGTGAGCCAACTTATACCGTGCACGAAGATCATCATTCGTCATTATGATCCCATTGTCTCGATCATCGCAGACGCTGCCGAATCCGTGCGGCCAAACAGCCCGATGGAAATTATTCGATGCAGCGGGCCATCGATCGCGATCGCCCGTAAAATGCTCTCTGTCTCAACTTGCCGCCATTGCGCAACCAAAACGTCGCCGCGTCAGCTCCGCAGTCTGCCGATAGCAACCCGCGATCTCAAACTATCCCCATAGCCGCACCACCGTGCATATTCTCCCGCGCCTTCGTTCAATCCAGCTTCAATGAGGTCGCGTGATAAGCGCTTGCTGCGCCCTCGCGTGAGCGCGACCTCACAGAACCCTCCAGATTCCCTCTCGCTGCGGACCATGATTCTGTGGTGCATCGGAGGGGACGATGCGGCCGAAGAAGCACAAGACGACGGGGATCGAATGACGTGTTCCAGGCGCGGCTGGACCAGATCATCAACATGAAGCACGAGCTGGTTCTGCTTGCCGGCAAGATCGATTGGGACTGGATCGACAGCGAGATCGCGCCGCTCTACAGCGAGAACAGTCGGCCCGGGATCGAGACCCGCTTCATGATTGGGCTGCTGCTGCTCAAGCACATTTACGGGCTGTCCGATGGGGGTGTGCGAGCGCTGGGTCCACGACCCGTACTTCCAGTTCTTTCACCGGCGAAGAGTTCTTACAGCACACCTTCCCGCACGAGCGCTCGGACCTGAGCCATTGGCGCAAGAGGCTTGGCGACAGGCTGGAGTTGCTGCTGGCCGAGAGCCTGCGGGTGGCGACGAGGCCGGCGCATTGCGCAGCCACGACCTCAAGCGCGTCACGGTCTACACACGGTGCAGCCGAAGGCCATCACCATTCCGACCGATGCCAAGCTCTTGCATGCAGCGATCAAGGGGCTCAACTGCCTGGCGAGGAAGTACGGGGTCAAGCTGCGGCAGTCCTATCTTCGCATTGCCAAGACAGCGGCAATGATGGCTTCACGCTACGCCCATGCCAAACAGTTCAAGCGGCATCAGCGGCAATTACGTATCCTGAGCAGCCGGCTCGGCCCGATCATTCGCGACATCCGCCGCAAGATCGAGGGGCAGCCAGCACTGGAGGAGGCGTTCGCAGTTCCCCTCGGGCGAGCCACGCAGATCCGCTCACAGCAGCAGCGCCAGCGCGGCTGGAAGCTCTATTCCTTCCATGCCCCGGCGGTGGAGTGCATCGGCAAGGGCAAGGCTGCCGCGCCCTACGAGTTCGGGGTGAAGGCCTCCATCGTCACCAACAACCGCCGCGCTCCCGGGGGCCTGTTCGTGCCGCACGCCAGCGCAATGCCCGACAATCCGTATGACGGGCACACGCTGCGGGAGTCATTGACCGCACCGAGACACTCACCGGCTGTCCGATCGAGCGGGCCTATGTCGACGAGGGGTATCGCGGCCATGACGCGCAAAATCCGGGACGCGTGTTCATCTCTGGCCAGAAGCGTGGCGTCTTCGGCGCATCAAGTGCGAGTTGCGCCGTCGCTCCGCCATCGAGCCCATCATCGGACACTTGAAAGCTGAAGGCCACCTCGGCCGCTGCTACCTCAAAGGTCGCGTGGCGATGCCGCCAACATCATCCTCTCAGCCGCGGGCCACAACTTCCGCCGCATCCTGGCTTCGCTCAGAGAACTCTTGAGCGGACTGCTTTGGTGAACGCTCGCCTCTCCAGCCCGACTCAATTCGGCTTCTTAACGGACGACTAGTTAACGGTTTAGGCCCTGGCGTGCGTGCTGCCATGAGCGAGCATCGAGACATTGATATGATCTCGTTTACCGAATCGACGCGTGGTACGCACACGACGAAGACCGCCTGATTGACGCATGCGCGCGGGCGCGGCGAGCTCTATCATGGCGTTGCGTCAAGATCAGGCAGCCTGCTGATCGGCGGGCTTGTCGGCTTGGCGCAGGAGCTTTCATTCCCAGGGCAGCAGTTCGTGCAGACGCGATGCGGGAAGATCGGCGATACGGGCGAGGACGTCGGCGAGCCAGGCCTTGGGATCGACGTCGTTGAGGCGACAGGTCGTGATCATCGTCAGCATGATGGCGGCACGGTCGGCGCCACGCTGGCTGCCGGCGAAGGTCCAGTTGCGCCTTCCCAAGGCGATGCCTCTCAATGCGCGCTCAGCGCAATTGTTGGTCAAGCAGATCCTGCCATCGTCGAGGAAGCGGGCGAAGTCGTCCCAGCGCCTGAGCATGTAATTCATCGGCTTCAGGACCTCGGAGGAGCGCGAGAGGTTTTCGCGCTCACGCAGCAACCAGGCGTGCATGTCCTCGAGAAGCGGCTTGCTCTTTTCCTGGCGCACGGCGCGCCGCTCGTCGGCGCCGCGGCCGTTGATAGTGCGCTCAATCTCAAACAACGCATCGAGGCGTCTGACCGCCTCCAGCGCGATCGGAGAGACCGGTTTGCCCTTCTTACCTTCCGAGCATTTTTCTCGATGTCAGCCAGCTCGAAGAAGCCCCGCCGCGCATGGGCAAAGCAAAATGCCGGCGTAATCGGCAGCACCTTGCCCTGCGGGTCGAACAGCGGCTCGAAGCCGTTATAGCAATCGGCTTGCAGGATACCGGCGAAGGCGGCCAGATTCTTGTGGGGATGCTCGCCTCATCGGTCGCTCGGGGCGTAATAGACCGCCGCCGGCGGCAAAGGCCCGGCGAAGGTCATCCCGCACATAAGTCCAGATCCGCACGGTCGTGCACCTGCCCTTCGCCAGGCTACGGATAGTGATGTCATCGCCATGAAGGCGCTCGGCCGCGAGCACATGGCGTTCGATCGAGTGGAAGAGCGGCATGACGGCGAAGGTCACGTGGCCGAACTGGTCGGCCAGCGTCGACAACGGCAGGTCGATCCCCTCGCGCTTGAATCGCGCACTCTGGCAGTTGAGCGGGATATGCATGCCGAACTTGTCGAACACGATCGTTGCCAGCGATTGTGGGCCGATGAAGCCGCGCGGCGTTGCATGGAACGGTGCGCGGCTGGCTGATCTTCTCGCAATCGCGGCAGGTGAACTTCTCGCGTACCGTCTCGATCAGCTTGAATCAGCGCGGGATCTCCTCCAGCATCTTTGTCACATCCTCACCGATCTTCGCCAGCCGCGATTCACCGCAGCAGGCGCAGGTTGTTGGAGCCTCAATGACGACGCGCTGGCGCTCGATGTCATCCGGCCATGCTTGCGCACCGGCCGCTTGCGGTAAGGGGCGGACGTTCTGCGTCTTCGCCGTTGCGGCCTGGGGGGCAAGCTCATCCTCACTCGTGGTGAGGAGTTGTTCGAGGTCCAAATCCAGCTGCTCGAGCAGCCGTGCCGTGCGCTCGGAGCCCTGTCGTAAGCAAGTCCCGCCCGATTGTAATGAGACGTGCGATCCTCCTGGACGGCGGAATCCGCTGAAGAGTTTCCCCGTCGGTCTTTTCCGCTTTTCGCCTGCGGGTCGCCCACTCGCTGATGACGCGGTGCGAGCCTCGAAAGCCACGCGCTGTTAAGCGGCGCCAAAGTTCAGCTCGATTGCGGCAGCCGGACGCCCATTCATCGTCGAGCCATGGCAAGTGCAGATCCAACGAACTTTGCCTGATTTGGAAGACGTCGTGACGTTCGCCGCGGACCACCTGTCGTACCTGCTTCCTGCTATGGCCAGTCTGACGCACGACTGCTTAATTGGTATGCCTTTCTTCGACAGAGCCAGGATAGCCGCGTTGGTCTCCTCGCGACGCAGATAGCCCTCATAGTGGAGGCGCTCAGCGACCGTGAGCAGCTTAGGATCGATCGTGGTCGCACCGATGACGATGCGTATTCGGCGCATCTAGCCAGGCTTGGGCGGTCGCTGGCTCACGATCTGGCAGCAGGGGTGACCACCCGGCGCCTTTCCAGGTTGCAGATGATGCTCGCGTATCGATGATTGCGCCGCCAGGCCCAGTCATCAATGCCAATAACCCTGAGCGGGTCAGCTGGGGGACGGCTGCGGCGCCGAACTGCCCGAAGAAGCGTATCTTTGCTCACCGGCAGCATTAGCCTCGTTGCAAGCCTGCTGCCGGTCGACTACCAAGCGCCAGACCGAGGTGATGGACGATGGAGTCCAGCCTTGCAGTCAGTCGCGCCGATGGCGCCAGTACCTCTTCGGCGAAGCGCTCAGTGACGATTTGGCGCCCGCATAGGACGGCATCGCAGCGGAAGCGGCGGGCGATTACCAGGGCTGGACGATCCGCCACGAGAGCGGCAGGTCGGTCGCGCGTCGCCGACACCGGCTGTGGACACGTCGGGAGACCGTGCCGCACCATGGACACAAACCAACGCTTCCCGACGCCCGAACCGCAATAACGGCCTCATCACCTTCGAAGTACGCACTCTCTACAACGAACCCACTCGGCACCAGATTGGAGCGCTGGAGTGCCTGCTGCATGACGCTGATTCTCCCCTAATCAAAGCGCAAGAGATCCTCCAAGCTGCATCAAAAGTGATGGTGTGGAACGGCCCTTCGAACCGGCATCAAAAGTGCCTAACGTGGTCGCGCAGAGAGGCGCCACAAAGGAAGGACCGTTCCATGGAGAAGATTATCACGGTGGGTTTGGATTTGGCCAAGTCGATCTTTCAAGTTCACGGCATCGCCGAAAACGGGAAAGTCTTGGTTCGTCGCACATTGCGGCGATCGCAGGTTCTGCCCTTCTTTCGGAGCCTTCCAGCTTGCTTAGTAGGTATGGAGGCCTGTGCGAGTGCCCATCACTGGGCACGCGAGATCGCGGCGCTGGGCCACGCTGTCCGCATGATGCCGCCAGCCTACATGAAGCCTTACGTCAAACGAAACAAGACCGACGTGGCGGATGCTGAAGCCATTTGTGAGGCGGTCACCCGCCCGACAATGCGATTCGTACCGGTGAAGACTGCCGAACAACAAGCAGCCAGCATGATTTTGCGAACGCGAGAGATGCTGATGAGGCAGCGCAGCCAGACTGCAAATGCCCTGCGGGCTCATATGGCCGAATTGGGCATTATCGCCGGCACAGGCATGGCAAGCATTGCAAAACTCCTGGTGCTTCTCCGGGACGAAAAAGACAATAGGATCCCCGGCGCCGCCCGCTTTGCCCTGATCCTATTCCCTGAACAGATTGAGCTGCTTACAACCTGCATAGAGAAGCTCGACAGAGAGATTTTGGTTGCCGTCAGAAAGGACCCCGATGCAAGGCGTCTGATGAGCATTCCGGGTGTCGGCCCTCTCATCGCCGCTACTGTTCGAACATCGGTCTTGGATGCTCGCGATTTTGCGACTGCACGAGATTTTGCCGCTTGGACGGGGCTAACACCGAGGGCACAATCGAGCGGCGGGAAAGAAAGGCTCGGCGCGATATCAAAGCGTGGAAATCGGCAACTACGGACGCTCTTGATCGTTGGTGCGACCTCTATCATCAAGCTTGCTAAACGAGGCTTGAAAGTCCCGCTCTGGATTCGGACCATGCTGCAAAGACGGCCGGTCAAGGTCGTATCGGTCGCGCTCGCCAATAAGATTGCGCGCACGATCTGGGCCTTGCTGGTCAGAGGCGGCATCTATCAGGCGCCGGCTGCAATGCTGAAAACCTAATCTCAAGAGCTCTCCGGCGGAAGAAGAAAGCTGCCGAGGAGGCAAGGTGCAAATCTGGATGAACCCCGAATGACGTCATTCCCGGTAGCAATCAGACCGCCTGACTCACTGCGCTTCGAGCGCGAGAAATTGATTGGGCGATTGCTTCCGCGGATATCATCGTGGCCAGCGGCCAGGCGCCGCGTTCACAGGCCGAACATATGACCGCACCGTCATCCCTTGTTCAACCAGAAAAAGATCTTGCAGCCCGGGCCGTTCCACATATGAGTCAGAGCCAAATTTGCAAACGATGACGTAATTGCGGTCGACGCTCGCGAGGGAGGTACTCTCGCTATTGTCAAGCTCTCGCAATCAAACGATTCGGAGCAACTATGATGAAGCAATACGTTGGGCTGGACGTCTCGCAGAGGGCTTCCCGTTGTCTGTATCGACGCTCGGCACGCGCACGCAGCCTTATCGGTTTGCATGAACAAGAGTGATCAAAACGACCCGCGAGGCCTCGCCGAACTGGTGCGGGTCGGTTGGTACCGGGAGGTGAAGGTCAAGAGCGAAGAAAGCCAGAAGATTCGTGCGATACTCGTTGCGCGATTTCGTCTCGTGACCATTCGCCGGGATATCGAGAACCAGGTTCGCAGCTTGATCAAGGAGTATGGATTATTGTTCCCTCGCGCAATCGGCCTGCAGTTCCGCCACCAGGTCCACGAGCTCTTGGGCGATGATCATCAGCTCCTCTAAGCGTGATAGCGCCGCTCCTGTCGATCCATGAGAACGTCTGTCTGCAACAGAATAACTTCGATGACCAAGTCCGCCGGTTGGCAAAACGGGACGAGACGACGCGCCGTCTGGTGACGGTCCCGGGTGTTGGCGTCGTGACTGCCCTAACTATCCGCCATACGATCGATAATCCCTCGCGCTTCCGATCGGCCTCGACAGTTGGCGCCTATCTGGGGCTTACGCCCCGACGTAACCAATCTGGCGAAACTGATACCAACGGCAAGATATCCCGTTGGTGCGATCGACTTCTACGAACTTACCTATTCGAGGCCGCAACCGTTCTGCTGTACCGAACAAAGAAATGGTCTTGCCTCAAGGCCTGGGTCATGAAGCTCGCAAAGCGGATTGGCGTGAGGAAGGCAAAGGTAGCCGTCGCCCGGAAGATCGCCGTAATCCTGCACTGCATCTGGGTCGGCGGCACCTCGTTCGACTGGGGGCAGGCGACGGAGGCATAATCTTATTTTCCAAGCTCCTGGTCCGGCCCCGCCGGACTGGCGATGTCCCGCTGGGACGGTGGTCGTAGCGACCTCGGTCAATCGGCTGGTGGCGGCACTCCGCTGCAAACGTTGAGGCGCTCGATCCGGACATCATCATGAGGCGCTCGCGACCTCGGAAAGGACCATGACCCCAGCTACGACATCAATCCCAATTACGCCGAAGCCGCTAACGACATCGATTATTCAATCCCCTAGGCGATCGTCTCGCCATCCGCGATCGCTCCGTCTCCGCAACCCGACCAGCTTCGACGGAGCAATCGCTCCGTGCCACTGGAGAGAAAAGAATGGCAGCTTGACAACAACCCGCAATTAAAGGGCCGATTGACAGTCAGAGGCATGTTCGCTCACATGAGCTCTTGGCAAATAGCTCACGAGGAGATTCTCAGAATCGAAAGATCATCCGGTACGTGCGGACGACCTATATGGCTTAAGCTGTCTCAGTAACGTGCTCGTCCAAGCTGAAGGTCCGTCCCGCGAAGGTCCATCGTGCGTCAACTGTGAAGACAACGATGCACGACGCAGCTTCAACTCAAGAAGTTCATCTGGCGCCCCCATTGCGATTAGACAATGCAATCACCACAGCGCAGGCGAAATTTCAATCCAGCATCAGAGATCCTCGTCTTACACGCAAGGCCACTCTTGCGAAGATTCCATCATCTGCTCGAGATATGCGACGGCGCTTTGACAAATGTTTCCTAACAGACACACCCTGTCGTTTCTCGAACTCGCTACCCGGGCGATATTGCCATTCGCTTCTTACTACCCTTTTCCTGCTGCCGGGCGTTCTGCCGAATCATGATTGTGAGGTTCCATTAAGCAACTGGCATAGTTCTTGATCCTCCTCCGCGTGGAGACGAAATTGTCTGCGATCGAATGGGCTTTGTTACTCCCAGGGTCTCGAACTCGGTGCAACTAAAAAGGTTTAGCCATGTGCGCAGCAGGAAACGGTGAGGCAACCGGACACCATGGCGAGCTTCTGCAGGGTATTTTCGAAGACGAGAATGGACAGCTACATCGAGGGTTAGTCTCACTTCCTTGCCGTCAGCTCAAATCAAGGGCGAAATTCAGCCCGAACAGGGCAGAAGACATCTCCATCACTCCAAGGCATTGTCAGAAGGCACAACGCGCTGCGAAGCTGGCACTCAAGAGGTTTGCTCCGACCAAGACTGGCGGACATCTGGCGATAGCCAGCAATATTCCGGTTGGTCGCGGCATGGGCTCATCCACTGCCGATGTCCTGGCCAGCATCCTAGCCGTTGTTGATTACCTGGAAGTGCAGCCATCGCCTGAAAGCATAATGCAAGTTGCTGTGAATGCCGAGACGGCATGCGATTCCACATTGTTTTCCCAGCAGGCAGTACTATTCGCACATCGCGAGGGGATCGTTATCGAGTCTTTCAGAAACTCAATTCCGCCAATAGATTACATCAGCGTCGATGTCACCCCCGACCATCCAATTGATACACTCGCGTTCGAGCCGGCTCGGTATAGTTCAGCCGATATCGAAACGTTTCGACCGCTCCGAGGTCTCCTTCGTCGAGCGATTAATACCTGCGATGTTAGCTTGCTTGGTCGGGTTGCTACGGCAAGCGCTCGGATTAACGACAGGCATCTTAGAAAACCACGCCTGCACGATATCGAAGCAATAAGCGATCGTAATTGCGCAATCGGCATACAAGTTGCCCACAGCGGCACAGTTGTCGGCATAATGTTTGACCCAACAAACAAAACGACCGCCGAAAACATTGAGCAGGCAACACATGATCTGAGAAATTTGGGATTCGAGCCATCGATCCTCGTGCATGAAGACCAACTGGAGAGAACGAATGTCTAACCGAACTGTTATGCGCAAGCTGGAGGCTTTTGAACTCCCTCGAATCGTTAAGCTGAGTGACGGCTTGTTTGGCGCCAGCTTCTCTCTTATGAAGCTGCTGCCCGCCCGGTTCATGCTAGAGCAAGCTGTGGAGCACGGATTGTTGAAATCAGGAGGGACCATCTGCGAGTCTTCTTCCGGCACTTTCGGTCTTGCGTTGGCTATGCTCGCTGTACAGTATGGCTATAAGCTTGTATTGGTGAGCGACTGGTCGCTTGATCGACAACTTCATAAGCGCCTCGTTGAGCTTGGCGCACGTGTGGAGATTGTCGATCGGCCCGCGAGCAGCGGAGGGCTTCAGCAAGCACGGTTGGATAGGCTAGCTGAATATCTTAAGGAAATACCCGATAGCTATTGGCCCTCGCAGTACTCCAACAAAGACAACCCGCTAGCCTACGGGAAGTTTGCCGAAGCGCTAGTCGAACGGTTGGGGAAGATCGACGCCCTGGTTGGACCAGTTGGATCAGGGGGATCGATGTGTGGTACAACCAAGTTCCTAAGGCATATTTTTCCCGCCCTGCATGCGATTGCCGTTGATGCTGCAAATTCAATATTGTTTGGACAACCTGCCGGCAAAAACGTGGTTCTTAGCGGACTAGGTGGCGCAATCGTACCTTACAATGTCGACCATAGACAGTTCGACGAGACTCACTGGCTAACACCCACAGAAATCTTTCAGGCCACTCACCACTTGCATCAGACCCATGGATTATTTATGGGGCCCACCAGCGGCGCAGCATATAGAGTTGCCGATTGGTGGTCACGCAAGAATCCAGGCAAGAACGTAGTCGCCATCTTTCCCGACGAGGGGCATCGTTACGTTGAAACAGTCTATGACGAGAACTGGCTCTCGTCCATTCCTGGGTGGCCTACGTCGATACGCCAAGAGCCAGTGACCGTTGAAACACCGGCCATGGAGTTAACCGGCTGGTCTTCCTATCCCTGGTGCAGGCGAACGCTACGCGAGGTACTCTCCGCCAAAGACCAGTCCCGCGGCTCCAACTCGGAGAGACAATGTAAGGGGACCTTATCTTTCGACGTAGGGCGCTGCGCGACGCTAAAAGCGTTACCTCATTTTGATAGCACGATCGTGGCGCATTTAGAGCTCAAGCCTGAACAAGAAGAGTTTGTAGAGCCGTTGGATGCGGTGTTTTCGAAACTGCGAAACAGTTCAAGTCCTCAACTAGAACATCCGTTTTCGGTTGTGGTCGGAAATGAAGTCGTTGCCTTTTTTATTTTGCGCGAAAAAGCTGCGCTGCCAGAGTGGGCGCCCCCAGATGTTATCACTTTGCACAATCTTCGCGTAGGCAGATCGTATCAAGGCCAAGGATACGGGAAACTAGCGACCAGACTAGCTGCTCAATGGATTTTGGAAAATCGCCCGGGCATCAAGCGTCTAATGCTTGCGGTCAACGTTCGCAACGTAACGGCCATACAGCTATATGTAGAATCGGGGTTTCAAGGTACAGGTGCTGTTAACTGCGGTCCAGTCGGCCCTCAAAACATTCTGCATATACACTTGGAAGGCCAGATTCAGCGGCATGGATGTCTCTGAGGCCAAGCGGTTAATGGCGCCGGAAGAGGAGAACGCGAAGCTGAAGAAGCTCCTGACGGAGCAGTGCCCTTCGCGAGCTTCCTTCGCGCATCTGCGCGCCGTCATGAGCCTGTCGGAACGCCTGTTCGACCGTTGGCGCGGATCGGAAGATGAGCCGCTATCACTCTAGTCGTCCTCCTGATGCGGAGCTGCGTGGCCGATTGCGCGATCTCGCCGGCGGCCGCGTTTCGGATACCGCCGGTGTTCGTCTTGCTGCGGCGGGAGGGCAAACCATCGGGAATCAACCGGATCTAACGGCTTTATCGGGAGCAAGGGGTCACCGTCCACAAGCCAACGAACCCGCCGCAAGGCCGTGGGGACCCGGGCCGCGATCGTGGTGGGAGCTCAGCCCAACGCCTGCTGGTCGCTGGATGTCGTCCACGACCGGTGACGTAAGCGTGGCGCCGCGGCCCTTCAGATTGTTTGTGCGCAATCTTGGGAGCACCGCTAGAAGAGTCATCTTCGGCAAGGGTGCTCACAATGGACGACCATTCGGACGATATAAGACGACCGTTGTCGCCGCGTATCGAAGTGTATGCTGGCGTAGGTCGAAAGCACTGGCGGGATGATTTGAAGGCACAGATTGTCGCGGAAAGCCTCGAGCCAGGCGCGGTTGTAACGGATATCGCACGCCGCCATCCCGGTCAAGGCCAGTCAGCTCTGAGAGGCGCAAGCCCGTCTGGGCCGCGACCAGCAGCAAGGTGTGATCGCGGCGACCAAGCCACGTCGTTCGATCGGGCGCGGCGAGAACCGCCTCGATCTCGGGGCGCGTCAGGAAGTGCACCTGTCGCTTGTCATGGCGCTTGCTCGGTATGGCGAGCACGCGCTGGATCAGCGCACTGTGTGCCGGTTCCTCGAAGGACACGAACCTGAAGAAGGATCTGATGGCCGTCAGACGCAGGTTACGCGTCTTCGCGCTGGCGCCGCGCTTTACCTCGAGATCGGTGAGGAACGCGCCGATGAACGGTGCATCCAGATCGGCGAGCGTCAGGGCCGATGGGGACTTCCGCAGCCGCACCTGTGCGAACATGAACAGCAGCCGGAACGTGTCCCTGTAGGAGGCGATCGTGTTGCCGCTAACATTGCGCTGGCGCATGAGGCGCTCGGTGAAGAAGCGCCCGATCAACGTGGCGACGTTGTAGGCGGGCTTCATGGCGTCACCTCCCATCGCCGATCGAGACGCCGCGCCGCTTCTTCCATCAACTCGGGGCAGGCCGAGAGATACCAGTAGGTATCGCGCACGCAGGCGTGGCCGAGGTAAGTGGAGAGTACTAGGAGTTGTTGCTCGACGTCCTTGCCTTCGCGATACCAGTCGAGCAGCGTCCGGATCCGCCACTCCATCCCCTCCCACCCACCCTCCGGGTGGAAAGGCGCCCGGCGCCACCGATAGTTCCATGACCGCTCCTCCACCGCAAAGTTATCTTTTGCGTTCAGGGAGCCATCTCGCCCTTGCTCAGCAACCTGTATCTCAATGAGGTGGACAAGACGCTGGAGCGGGCGCGGGAAATCACGCGAAATGGCAAGTACACCTACATCGAATATGCGAGGTTCGCTGACGATCTGGTGATCTTGATCGACGCCTACAAACGTCATGACTGGCTGATCAGGGCTATGGACAAGCGGCTTCGGGAGGAGTTCGGCAAGCTGCAGGTTGAAATCGTGATGAAAAGAGTCGCACAGTGGACCTTGAGCGCGGTGAGTGCTTCGGGTTACAGAGTGCGACGCGACGGGCCGAAAGTTGCCCCAGCAGGATAGGTCCCATAAGCGTTGGCGTGAAGCAAATGGGGGCGCGCAGTGCGGGAAATCCGCACGCTGCGTGCGACGTGGAGGGGACTGGAAACGTGGCGCGGTCGAAAGGTCTGCCGGCGCGCCAGTCCTCGACCCTACTGATGAGCGTTGCGCCTTGCAAGCGCGTTGAAGTCTGCCGTCTGCGATGACGGCCGCGGCAAAGCCTAGCGAGCCGCCGCGAACCGAGTCTTGCGTGGCGTCCGGTAACGGCCGTTGCGAAGCGTAGACAGGGAGGTTGTAGGCCGGAACGACAGTGAACGGGAACAAAAACCCGAAATCGAACGTGATCGGAGTAGCCGACCCTGTCGCTCAAAGGGGAAGGCGGAACCGCAGGTTGCGACAACGCGAGCGGTCTGAGGTGCTCCCGGGATTCGTACCGCCAGCATGCAACCAAAGGAAGCAACGCAAACAAGGGAGATCCATCCGGTTCAAACGCAAGCTTGTAGGACCTGCCAAGCCGAAGAGGTGAGAAGGGTCTGATGACCGGGTGGAAGTCAGACTGACTGATAGTACTCCGAGGACGGGAGAGCCGGCCAGATGGGGGAAGCGGTCAGCGGTAGTTGAATTGTTCTCGGGCGACATGGGCTCCATTCAACGGGAGTTACGACCTTCTATTCAAAGAGAAGATCAGCTGACCATGGAAACGAAACTTGAACAGATAGCAGTGAAAGCTCGAAGGGAGCCAAATCTCCGCTTCACTTCGCTGACCCATCACATCACGTGCGACCGGGTGCTGGAGAATCTATCAAAGATTCCGAAGCGATCCGCCGCCGGGGTGGATGGTCAGACGGTGGAGGCGGCGAAGGAGAGCTTCAAGGACTGGATAGGGCCGATGCTCCAATCCATCCACCGCCAGGGATATCGCGCGCCGAACATTCGGCGGGTCTATATCCCCAAGCCTGGCAAGACGGAGAAGCGCCCCCTCGGGGTTCCAACTGTCTCTGACCGGGCGCTCCAACGCACCACGGCTGAGGTGCTGTCCGCTATTTACGAGCAGGACTTCTTGCCCTGCTCGTTCGGCGGCAGGCCAAAGCTCAGCGCCCATCACGCCTTGGCGACCCTCAATGTAGGTCATCGCCGGCGGCATGATCAGCTGGGTGTTGGAGGCGGGTTTGAAGAACTTCTTCGGGAGTCTCGATCATGATTGGGTCCTCCGGTTTGTCGAACGTCGAGTCGGTGATCCGCGCCTGATCAGCTTGATCCGGCGCTGGTTGAAAGCGGGTGTCTTGGAAGACGGAGCGGTGCATCCGAGCGAACAAGGAACGCCACAAGGCGGTCGATCAGTGTGCTTTTGAGCAACCTCTACATTACGTTCTCGACCTCTGGTTCGAACGCGTGGTGAAGGGCCGGTTGCGGGGCGAAGCCCGACTGGTGCGCTATATCGACGACTTTGTGATCTGGTTCCAATATCGATCGGACGCCATCCGCGTACACGAGGCCTTGCGTCTTGGGTTGGGGAAGTTCAGCCTCACTCTAGAGCGACCAAGACCAAGTTGGTCGAGTTCGGTCGGTCGCGCAAAGACACGCGGGCAAACGCGGCAGAAACCGCCCGGAAACAATCTACTTTCTGGGCCCGACGCTCCATTGCACGCGGAACCAAAAAGGCAACTTCAAGGTTGGGATGCGTACCGAGAAATCTCGGCTAAAGCGCAGCCTCCTGTCTCTGCAAGAGCTGATGCGGCGAATACGGCATTATAAAATCAGTGATCAGGCCGGTGAAATCAACATCGTCCTGCGCGGCCACTATGGCTATTACGGTGTCGCCGGAAATCTCCGGAGTCTCGTAAAAGTTTATCGGGCCGTGGAGCGTTACTGGCGCAAAATGCTGTGCAGCGGCAGCTGGGCAGGCCGAAGCCTCACTTGGGACGCCTTCAACCAAATCAAAGAACGGACGCCGTTGCTGACCCCCAAACTGCGTCTCCCTTATCGGGAGCTGCAGGCACTGGCAGTGCTGTGAACCAACTGCCGAAGTGCGTGGTGCGGTAAAACCCGCACGCCACGTTCTGTGGGAACCGGGGGCGGCGACCGCCTCCGGTGACCCGGTGGAAGAGGACGGAACGCCAACAAGCGCATCACCGCGCCTCTCCTCGACTTTACTGCGCGAGGAGCCAAGAACGACGCGGCGCGAAGCGGTCATCCGCCTCAATATGCGGTTCGTCCCAATCAAGAGTGTCGAGAACCAAGGCTTCTTGATCCGCGATCTCCATCAGGGCCAGCGGCCATGGCATCGGTCGCACCAACAGGCCGTATACATGAACGCACCCGATCGTTATCGAGATCCCTTGCATGCGCGGGGCCGCGTATACATGAAGCTCTCGACGAAGGCATTCTGCCTGGGCTTACCCGGCGCGATGTAGTGCTATACGACGCAGCCTGATCGGCCGGCAATCCGAAGATGTGGTCAACGACAAAGGCAGCGAGCTCACCAGCAACGCCAGCCGGTCCAGTTCCCGCGCCACCCGAGTGCCTGAGAGTGAGCTGTCGGCCACCGGCGCCAAACACTCGCGGGTGCAGTAGTCGACCATGGTCAGAACACGGAAGCGGCGGCCGTCAATGAGCTGATCCGACACGAAGTCGGGCGACCAGCGCTCGTTGGGTGCCATCGGCACCATCATCGGTGCTCTGGTCCCAATTGCCCGCTTGCAACCGCCGCGGCGGGGTACTGCGCGACCTGAATGCTTCGTCACACTCTGATCATGCGAGAGTCGTCCATTTGAAGCTTACCCGTGCAGAAGTTGTGGACCCATCGGACTTTCGAAGTAGATCTTACCCGAAGGGGAGCGCACTCTCGATCGTCACCCGCGATAGATGTTGGCCTCTTTTGTCCTGCGTGAAAAGCTCGCGCGCGGATGGGCGAGAGTACCTTGCATAGCCCTCGCATGAGCCCGGCATACAAATGGATTGTAAGGCAGCAATTTGACTTGCCGCTCAAGGGGGCTTGGCGAACCGACCGCCGCGTCGATCGCCTCGTGCTGGCATCGACATCAAGCTTTTCTGACGTCGACTGTTGGATTTGCGACATCCTGTTGGACCCATGACATGTCCGCCCAGCAAAATAGCGTTCCGCCATTGAGCTCTCGGAGTTGGCACGAACCTTGAAGGGTGTCATCCAGCATCTTCTGATGAAGGACGCGCAGTGATGGCTCACAAGATGATCGTCTCTCAGTCCGTTTGTAGGTAGCACGCGCGAATTCGGGGGCGTATGCATCTCATTGGCACGCGGTATCCGTGACGCGCTGCTAGGCAGATCTGCGCGCTTGGTCCGCATCTGCTGTCCATCGTTAATTTCCGTACGGAGGAGGATCGCTTACGTGAAACGGGAGGTATTTAGTTCGCCGAGACAAACGGGCCAGCATGAGTTTCATGAAGAAAGATAACCAGAACAATGCCGGTGTTGGCTTCGCGGCACGAACTGACGAGACCGAGGCACGAAATCAGTTTGCTGTCGAGCTCAGCGAAACCACGAAATTAGTATTGCCTATGGTGCTGACGCAGGTTGGTCAGATCGCGATGATGACGACTGACCTTGCCTTCATCGGGCGCATCGATGCTGAGGCGGTCGCCGCGGCAGCGCTTGCCAGCAGGGTCTATCTCATTAGCTTCACCGTGAGCGTCGGGCTGCTAGGGGCGATCGTACCGTTAGCGGCGCAGGCTTTCGCAGCTGATAATCTAGTCGTGGTGCGGCGCGCGCTGCGCATGGGGCTTTGGGCAGCGCTGATGCTATCGTTCCCGATCGTGGCGCTTTCGCTGCGCGGAGAGCAAATACTGCTCCTTCTCGGTCAGGTGCCCGACACGGCGCGGCTGGCCCAGCAATACTTATTCGGACTGGCCTGGGGCGTCGCCCCGGCACTATCGTTTCTGGCCATCCGCAGTTTCATGATCGCAGTGAATCGACCGGAGCCGGTCTTATGTATCACACTTGCGGCGATTCCCCTGAACGCCTTACTGGCTTATCTGTTGATCTATGGAAAGCTCGGCCTGCCAAGGCTGGAGCTGTTCGGAGCTGGTCTTGCGACCACGCTCGTAAACTGTGCGACGTTCTTGGCCGCCTTGTGGTGCGCCCTGATGCATCGTCCTTTCCGTGACTATCAGGCGTTTGTGCATCTCTGGCGCTTCGATTGGCCCATGATGCGGCAGTTGATCGCCATCGGGACGCCAGTCTCAATCGCCTCCTTGATGAGTTCCGGGCTAACTTCGGCCGCTACGATGCTCGCGGGCATGATCAGCACCAGTGTACTCGCCGCGCATCAGATCGCCGTCCAGGTTGCCGGGACCTTGTTCACGATCCCTTTCGGCGTCAGTATGGCGGCGGCCGTGCGTGTCGGCCATGCGGTCGGTCGCAAGGACGGTCCGGGCGTTAAACGGGCAGGTCTGGTCGCGATGCTGTTCGGTATCGTAATTACCGCGATACTAACGCTTGCAACAATTGCCGCTCGCTTTGAGATCGCGGAGGTGTTCTTGGGGGGATCTGTGTTCCGTAGCGATGCAACGGTCGGACTCGCTGCAAAGCTCGTTTTGGTCGGAGCCGGTTTCTTTATGACCGATGCCGTCCAGAGTATTGCGGTGGGCAGCCTGAGCGGACTGAAGGATACCCGGGTGCCGCTTCTGTTCGCCGGCATCGCTTATTGGCTGATCGGCTTTTCGCTCAGCTACGTGCTAAGTTTGAAGATAGGCCTTGGCGCCGTTGGTATCTGGATTGGGTTATCAATCGGGAAGGCTGTCTATGCCGGGCTTCTGGTCCTGCGCTTTGAGCTGCTGGCGAGCAGATTTGTTTGAGCCGATTATTCGCCCGCGGACAGCTCGTCGAGCTCTACGCGGCGCGTCCCTTCCAGGATGAGTTCGCTGGCCACGGCACGTGGCGATGCCAGACTTGGCCGAGGGTCTCTTCAGCTGGATCCAAGATGCGATATGAAGCCCAACTGACCTCGATGAGAGGTGGTGATCTTCCGGCACTCACGTGCCTCGTCTAGCTCTCGAAGGTATGCGCGCCTTTGATCGTCTGAAGCCGTATGCGCAACGATCTAGTTCTGCTTCAACAGGGGAAATCTCATGAGCAGACGCGATTCCGGAAACTGTTTATTTTCCGGCTTGATCCGGCGCTCACTGCTGCAGTCGATCGCTGACTTACTTTGCGTACCATTTGTGGCCGAAGCTACTAGCGCCTGGGCGCAGGAAAAGCTCGCGGGGGCTGGCGCAGTCGTCGCTTTCAGCTGGGGTGGCTCTCATGCCGGCGGCGTTCGGCAATATGTCTATGAGCTGCTTACGAAGTCGACGGGAAAAATAATCGTGAGTGTAACTGCAGGGCTCATTGCGCGAGCCATTCTGGGCTTTGCTCCACCTCTCGTCGTATCCGAATATGGGATAGATGAGATTGTTGAACTAGCCTACCGAGTGACGAAGCAAGTGATGGACGAGCTTGCGAAAGAGTCCGCGGCTTGAACAGGCGGGCTCGTCAATCGACCTGCCTTCGCGAGATTTGTCGTAGCCGGAACGAATGCGACCTTATCCAGCAGTGAGTTCGCTCCTGGCGTTTGGATTGCCCGGTTGGGCGGTGGAGACGGAAGCTGCGGAGCTGCTGATTCCGATGATCTCGCCCGAGTGTACCGATTTGATCTCGCCCGGGATTCCGAGATGATCTCGCCCACCGTTCCGATTTGATGTCGCCCGGGCGCGAGGCTTTCTGGTTGGTGGTTCTGGCATCAGCGACGCCGCGTGGTCAATCTTGAATCGCGACATGAAGGGACGATTTTTCTGCTACTGTTCCTGCTGTGGGCATGTGGGCAACGCCCTTGCGTTGTCCAAGCGCAGCGGCATGTCCACAGCGCCACTTGCTCAGGCCTTTCGGCTGGGTTTGCGGGTTCGCCGCATGCTCTCGCCGTTCAGATCGATCCGGTGGGCGTTATGGACCAGGCGGTCGAGGACGGCGGCGGCGTAGGTGGGGTCACCGAACACGTCAGAGTACCCCTATTCTCGAGCGGCTCGTGTCTCACGTCACGATCACCGACCCGCATCATTTTCTTTTTGGGCACCGGGTTGAGGTGCTGAAGGAGCGGCCGGGGCGCGGTCCCGCGTACGTCGTTGTCGCGCTGCTGGACGGCCGGCCGCGGGCGGTTCGGATCGCGTCGACGGATCTTGCCGAGACGACAACTTCCGGCCCGAACGCCGCCGATCTGCCGCGCATCAGCGCACGTATGTTGATCCCATTGATGCAACATTTGAGCGCGAGTCTGAGCCTTCTCGACGAGAAGGTGATTCGCGATGACCCACCGACCGCTTCCAGGTCGCGTTGCGTATCGACCCCTGCCGACGTTGGCAACTCCACCTGGCCGTCCGGCCGACATTCCGCGCCTGTGGCCGAATCTGTCGACCACGACGCAAACCCAGATCGCTCAAATCCTCGCCGCGCTGCTGCGGCGAATGCAAGCGGTTCCCGGCACGCCCGGAAGGAGACTGGGTCGTGCTAATCAGCTTGAACGTCGCTGACGAGCGGCTCACGACTGCGCACCGAGCGAAGTTGGCCTATGTCTACGTGCGGCAGTCATCCATGAACCAGGTGCGTCAGCACCAGGAGAGCATCATCAAAAGACAGGTGTACGCCACGAACCGTGAGCATCATTCTTGCCCGTTACGATCGCCCCATAGGTGTCGATTAAGTGTTGTGTGACGGGCCCGGGTTGACCATTGCCAACAACCATACGGTCTATGGATATCACTGGCGTGATTTCCGCAGCGGTGCCGCAATAAAATACTTCTTGGGCGAGGATCAGTTCCGATCGATCTACATCGCGCTCGACGGTCTCCAGCCCAAGATACTCGCGGGCCAGTTCGATAACGGTCTGGCGCGTAATCGACTCCAATATGTCATTGGTCCCGCTTGGCGTGATCAGTTGACCATTGCGAAGAATGAACACGCACATCGCGGATGCCTCTGCCAGCTTTCCCCTCGAATTAAGAAGGAAAGACTGATCGTACCCATCGCGTTGGGCCTGCATAACGGCTAATCGGGAGTTATGATAATTTGCATTACATTTGATACGTGCAGGCATCACGTTGTCCGGCATACGCATCCAGGAACTAATCTGAACTGAAGCACCTTCGGCAATTTGTCTATCGGTCTCCCGTGGCAGCGCCGTGACTGCGGTTCCGATCGGGCCAGTGGCCTCCAACTCGCCAGATTGAATGAAAGCCATCATCCGGATATGTACGTTCGTACGAAATCCATTTGCACGACATAGTCGAACGAGCGCTTTGGTTAACTCCTCGCTGGACGGACCCTGATCGAAGCGCATCGCCTTTTGCGAGAAGGCATAGCGTTGCAGATGCTCTGCGACACGAAATAGGTATAGTTGCTGTGCTTCATCATTCCAATAGCCACGTATTCCCTCGAAGACGCCTAGACCATACTTTGCCACCGGTGCAAAAATATGCACCTTAGCGTCATCCCAATGGACAATTTTGCCGTTGAGATATGCAAACTCTACCATCGACATGCAGTCCACTCCATTTACCGGGAACCAGCTCTCCTCGAGCCCTCGCTCGGACGATAGACAAGTCCGCTAGTTGTGTGAGCACTCCTCCGTGTGTTCGTGGCGATTAGCGACGATCGAGAGCCGTTCCGCGGGCGCATTATGAACTTCTCTGAGGAAGGCAGGATCCTGTTGGAGCAACGGAGCGCAGCTCGTCTAGTCAGCGAGTCGACGCATGCGTCATTAGGGTCGGTGGCAGAACAGATTGTGGCAGTATATTGCATGCCGAACTCTTGCAGTTCCGTTGACTAATCCGACGTCGGATAACCGAGATGTGGCATGCGTCCGTCATCTAGAGCAATTACTGAGGCTGGTAGTTGACCGCCGAAGATTTTGGAATCCTAATGTATGATGATGTAGAAGTGTCGACTAAGCGCTGACAGTTTCAAGAGTGGCGCCGATGATACTCTCAGTCAGCTAGCTTGAGCAGCTAGCATTACAGTTGCTTTGTTTGCGGGCTTCTGAATCCATGGGCAACCATGATTCGAATGTCGTGGACGCGGGCCGCGTCGGTTGAGGAGACGCTTGCGTTGTGGGCGGCGTCGCTTCGAGAGGTCAAGCAGCGGATACGTCCGTTGTTCACGCAAGAGCGTGTGGCGACGAATGCAGGCCTGTTCCTGGAAGGTCTGCTCGGAGATGAGCAGCGCAAGACCGGCTGGATGCGCGCGGAGGCGGCTGGCGATCCTGGCCCATGGCGTCAGCAGGCAATTCTGGGTCGTGGAGATTGGGACGCTGATGCCCTGCGCGATATCGTCCGCGACTATGTCATCGAGCATTTGGCGGATGACGATGCGGTGCTGGTGATCGACGAGACCGGCTTTCTCAAGCAGGGTAAGGCCTCATGCGGAGTGGCACGGCAATACACTGGTTCGGCAGGGAAGATTACGAACTGCCAGATCGGCGTCTTCGCTACCTACGTTTCGCGTCATGGTCATGCGTTCATCGATCGCGCGTTGTATCTTCCGAAGGAATGGACTGACGATCCAGATCGTCTGGAAGCCGCATATGTGCCTGCCGATGTCGGCTTTGCGACCAAACCAAAGCTTGCGACGAGAATGATCGCACGTGCGATAGCCGCGTCTGTACCATTCAAGTGGGTTGCCGGTGACACGGTCTACGGTGTTGGCGATATCGAACAGCAGCTACGGCGGGCAGGCAAAGGCTATGTGCTCGGGGTCAGCAGCTCTCATGTCTTCCGATCCTGGGGCAAGCGACAGCCGGTCGCCGGCAAGGCCGAAGACATCGCCCGGACGCGGCGCCCGTCCGACTGGAAGCGCTTGTCGGCGGGAGCCGGAACCAAAGGACCGAGGCTGCATGACTGGTGTTATCTCGAACTGGCCGATCTCGAGGTCGAGCAGTTCAACAGCGCAAATGATGGTTTATGGACGCGCGGTCTGCTGATCCGTCGCCATATCGCCGATGGCGATCTCGCCTTCTTCACCACCTGGTGCCCAGCGGGAACATCAATTGAAACGCTGGTCGCGGTCGAAGGCCATCGATGGGCGATCGAGGACAGCTTTGAAACCGCGAAAAACGAGTTCGGGCTCGATCACAACGAGAGCAGGTCCTGGCATGGCTGGCATCGCCACGTGTCCCTGGTGATGCTCGCCTTCGCCATGATGGCGGCGATCCGCCATCGCGCCAATCCGCCACCGCCCAAAAAAACCAAACGCCGCCCCCCGGCAAAAGCCAAAGCACACCCACGCCGCCACTGATCCGTTGGTCAATCCAGGAAATCCGCCGCATCGCCATCAGGCTTGCTCGAAAGCGGATCCAACCCGCGCATGTCATCGCATGGTCATTCTGGCGCAGAGCTCACCAGGCTGCCGCTCAGCGCGCGCATCTCAAAGCAAAACGGCAACTGTAATGCTAGGCTGCGATGGGCTCCATCGTGTGCTCCTGCAAAGTGATCCAGCACATGCTGTCTGCCTGCGTCCGGTTGCAGCGAGACCGAACTTTGGACCACCCAGAATTAGAGTTTTGCGCTTCTGTCACGTTGGCGGGCTGGTTGCGCCAACGTGATTTTGCAGCAAAATCGGCGGTCGATTTCCGATCGCCCCATGGGGCCGTTCTTCGTTATAGTATCTGCGCCAAGTCTGGCCAGAACAAGACGCGGCGCATCTATCGCGAATTGGGCCTGCAATTGCGCAACAAAACGCCCAAGCGCCGGGTCAAGGCCAAGCTGCGCGATGATCGCAGGCTGGCGACACGATCGAACGAGACCGGGGCGATGGACTTTGTCCATGACCAGTTGGCGAGCGGACACAGGCTTCGCGCGCTTACGATCGTCGATACCTTCTCGCGCTTCTCGCCGGCCTTGGCGCCGCGGTTCACCTTCCGCGGTACCGACGTCGTGGAGGTGCTGGAAAGGGCCTGCAAGGAAGTGGGATTCCCGGCAACGTGCTCATTGCGGATGGCGAGCGGCTTTACGATCCGCGCGCCTACCACGACCGCCTGCTGTTGGGCTTGTCCGGCATCATGAGCGAGGCGGAGTTGCATCAGCTTCGAATGCGCCTTCACCAAGGGGAACGCCAGAAGGCGGCGCGCGGCGAACTGCGGCTGCCCCTGCCAGCCGGGCTCGCCTATGATCGAGCGGGCACAATTATTCTCAATCCCGATGAGGAGGTGCAGGCCCGTCTTCATCTCGTGTTCGCCAAATTTCGGGAACTGCAGAGCGCTCGCCGTGTGATGCGTTACTTGGACAGGAACGGATTGTCCTTGCCGGTTCGACCGCTGCTTGGCCCATCTCCACATGAGATCGTCTGGCGGGCGCCAGATAGTGCACGCGTCCTTAGCGTCCTTCAAAATCCGGCCTATGCTGGGGCGTACGTTTATGGCCGACGGCAAAAGGATCCGAGCCGATGCCGGCCGGGATCACTGACGGGAACGGTCAAGGTGGCGATCGGGGATTGGGCGGTTTGCCTCCACGCCGCTCACCCAGGGTATATCAGCTGGGAGGAGTTCATGGCCAACCAGGGGCGACTGGCAGATAACGTCTTCCGCTATGAGGCAGGACATTCTGGCGTACCGCGCAAGGGGGCAGCCCTGTTACAAGGAATTGCGATCTGCGGCCGTTGCGGACGGCGCATGAGCATGCGCTACACTGGCCCGAATGCCGACTATCCGGTCTATTGCTGCCGCTCGGATCGGGACCAGCAAGGCAGTGCACTGTGTCAGGAAGTCCGGGCCTTGGCGGTTGACGCGCTGGTCGAGCGGGTGGTCCTCGATGCCCTAGTGCCGGATCAGATTGAGATCGCGCTCGCGGCGGCGGGCCAACTGGAGCAGGAGAGCCGTCAGCTCGAGCGCCAGTGGGCGCTTCGCGTGGAGCGCGCCCGCTACGAGGCCGAGCGCGCTCGGCGTCAGTATGACGCCGTAGAACCCGAGAACCGTCTTGTGGCGCGCTCACTTGAGCGGGCTTGGGAAGAGAAGCTGCGTGTCGTCGAGGCGGTCGAGCAGCAGCATGCGCGTTGGCGCGTACAAGAGCCGCTTCTGATTGGCCCGGCGGAACGCGCCGGGCTACAAGCGCTCGGCGAGAATCTGCCCAGGATTTGGAATGCGGCCACCACGTCGGCAGCCGATCGCAAGCGTATTCTGCGATTTGTCATCCGCGAAGTGGTTCTTGATCAGAAGCGGACCCGAGGTCAAGTGTGGCTCAAGATTGTCTGGCAGACCGGCGCAACCAGCGAGCATCACGTACAACGGCGCGTTCACACCTACCGCGATTACACCGACATTGATCGGTTGCGGCGACGAATCGTCGAGTTGAATGCTGAACACAAAATGGATGGCGAGATCGCGGCGATACTCAATCAGGAAGGCTTCGTCGCGGCCCGAGGCTGCGCCTTCAAAGGCGAGAACGTCTGGGTATTACGTACCCGCTGGGGCATTCCCACCGTCAAAATCAACGGCATGGAGAAGAACCCAATGCGCTGGCCCGACGGGAGCTTCTCGATTCAGGGCGCGGCGACTGAGCTTGGAGTAACCCCGCAGACGGTGTTCGATTATCTCGCGCGCGGGTTGCTGGCAGGTCATCAATTGGCCAGGGGCCAGCCATGGCAGATCGAGCTCTCAGACAAACAAATTACTCAGCTTCGCAACCGGGTACGACGCACCAAGCGTTCCAAGAAGGAGGCATCATGAAGTCATCGGCTCGGCAATGACGTCATGCCATTGCGATACAGGAACCTGACTCGTGATCAACAAGGATCTCTTGTCGTAGCGATCGTCGACGATCTCGAGCAGATTGCGGCGCTGGTCGGCGGTGAGCGGTTCGGGTCCCCAGTCGTCGAGGATGAGGAGATTGACGCGTTCCAGGGCTGCGATCAGGCGCGCCAGACGGCCTTCGCCGCGCGCCTGGGCGAGATCGGCGAACAGGCGCGATGTTCGCTTGTAGAGGACGGAAGAGCCGTCGCGGCAGGCTTTGTTGCCGAGCGCACAGGCAAGCCAGGATTGCCGGTGCCGGTTGGGCCGACAATGACTCGGTGGTTGCTGTCGCGCATCCATTGGTGCCAAGGTTCTGGAAGAGCGAACGATCGAGACCGCGGGCGGTGCGATAGTCAACGTTCTCGATGGCGGCGGCTTGACGGAGCTTGGCACTGGTTAAGCCGCGCGTGAGGCGACGGTTGTCGTGGGCGGTGACCTCGAGATCGACGAGGAGGCCGAGCCAATCGGCGTGTGACGGTGGGGTGAACGAGCATGCTGATCTCCTGATCAATTGTAGTTACTAAGGCCGGGGATGTTGGCGTGGAAGAGGATGGGCGTCTCCTCGGCGGGAGGAGCGGTTCGGTGCCGTTCTTGAGGATGGCAGCGACCGATTTGCACGAACGGGCATTGAGCAGCAGCGCCCGGGCGCAGGCCGCGTCGACACGTTCCTGGCCATAGCGCTTGACCAGCCCGAGAATGCCGACGGCGGAGCGGAAGCCCTGTTCTGGATGCGGCCGCGAACGCAGGATGACGTCGATCAGCGTCTCGGCATCGGGACCGACCTTGGCGGCTTCGGAACGAATGTGCTCATGGGTCCAGTCGCGATAGCGGCGATGTGAGCTCGGCATATGTTCGGGAATCGTCGTCGGGCGATGCGGCAGAGTGCTGCGCACATGCGACGCCATCTACTTGCCGCGGAGGAAGATCTCGACGGTTTTCTGGGTAATCCGCGCCTCGACCTCCTAATGCACGAGGTTGTGAGGGACGCTGTAGTAATGCTTGGCGATCTCGACAGATAATCGAGGTTGCCCCGGCAGCGCTTCCACTCGGCATACTCGTACGGCTCATCCGGTAAGGGGGGCAGCGCCGGACGATCGAGCTCTTCGAACAGGTCGCGGCGGCTTCGTCCCCAGTTGCGCAAAGAATCGATCGTTCAGTTTGACAAGAAGCGCGTGGATCGCCTCATTGAGGGCGGCAAGCGAGAAGAAGCGGCGGCTGCGAAAGCGCGCCAGAAAACATCGCCTGACGATTTTGGACCCCGACTTCGACCTTGGCTTTGTCGCGAGGCCGATACGGCCGTGCCGGCACGATGCCGGTGCGGTAATGGCGGGCGAGATCGGCATAGGTCCGGTTGACCATTGGCTCGTGAAAGTAAGCCCGGGTGATGCCGGCCTTCAGATTGTCGCTCACCGTCTGCCGGGCCACGCCACCGAAATAGGAGCATGCCCGAACGTGCGAGGCGATCCAGTCCGGCAGGCTCTGGCTGAAGCTGGCTTCGGCATAGGTGTAGTTCGAGGCGCCGAGCACGGCGACGAAGATCTGCATGCTGCGCACCTCGCCGCTGAGCCCGTCGACCACCTCCATCGTGTGGCCGGAATAGTTGACGAACAGCTTCTCGCCGGCGACATGGACCTGGCGCAGGGTCGGCTTGAGCCGGCCGGCCCATTCCTTGTAGCGTCCGCAGAACCACGAATAGCTGAAGCTGTCGGCGCTTGCGTCGCAATACTCCTCCCACAACAGCATCAGCGTGACGTTAGGGCGCCGCCGCAGCTCGCGATGCACGAGCGCCCAATCGGGCTGCGGACGCTCGTCGCTGGGCCGATCGGATGGTGGCGGATACAGACGGTTCTCGAGCCGGACATCGTCATCCAGCTCCAGCGGCAACGGCCAGGTCAGGCCGGCGCGGCGGGTTCGGTTAAGGTACTTGCTGACCGTGCCTTGGGCCAAGCCCAGCCTGCGGGTAGCGGCGCGCTGCGACATGCCGACGCTGTAGTGCAGGCGTAGAACTTCACGAATGTGGCGCATGGAGAGTCTCTCGGTCGGCATCTCGATCCTCTGCGGTTAGCCAAAAGACCAAGCTACCCGATGTCGCGGCGCTTGCTCGGTATGGCGAGCACGCGCTGGATCAGCGCACTGTGTGCCGGTTCCTCGAAGGACACGAACCTGAAGAAGGATCTGATGGCCGTCAGATGCAGGTTACGCGTCTTCGCGCTGGCGCCGCGCTTTACCTCGAGATCGGTGAGGAACGCGCCGATGAACGGTGCATCCAGATCGGCGAGCGTCAGGGCCGATGGACTTCCGCAGCCGCACCTGTGCGAACATGAACAGCAGCCGGAACGTGTCCCTGTAGGAGGCGATCGTGTTGCCGCTAACATTGCGCTGGCGCATGAGGCGCTCGGTGAAGAAGCGCCCGATCAACGTGGCGACATTGCAGGCGGGCTTCATGGCGTCACCTCCCATCGCCGATCGAGACGCCGCGCCGCTTCTTCCATCAACTCGGGGCAGGCCGAGAGATACCAGTAGGTATCGCGCACGCAGGCGTGGCCGAGGTAAGTGGAGAGTACTAGGAGTTGTTGCTCGACGTCCTTGCCTTCGCGATACCAGTCGAGCAGCGTCCGGATGGCGAAGCGATGACGGAAGTCGTGCACGCGTGGCCCGGTATAATCACCTGGGCGCCGCAGCCCGATCTCTCTGGACAATCGCCAGAAGACGCGATGAACGTACTGGTGCAGCAAGCGGCCTCCCTGTTCGGCAACGAAAGAAGGTCGAGCCGCAGCGTGATCCGAGCAGCGCGTCGCGCCGGTGGGCGTAGTCGCGCAGCGCGGTTCTCGTCGGATGCATGGCACGAGCCGCGACTTGCCGAACTTGGTCAGCCGGACCGTCAGCACGCCGGCGTAAAGGTCGACGTCATCACGCTCCAGGCCCATCGCCTCGGATATACGCATGCCTGTCACCGCGATCAGCCCGAACAGGGTATGGTAGGTCCATCGGCGCAGCCCGTCCGCTGGCGGCAGAGCCAACGCTGCCGTCAGCAACGCATCGATCTCCGCGTCGGCGTAGACATAGGGCTTGGCGCGCTTCCATCCGGGTAGTATGCCGACGGGCGACACCTCCGTTCGCGGATCGAAGTTGGCGAGATGGCGCGCGAACCCGCGCACGTCGCTCAATCGCGGCGCCCAGGATGCATGACGATCCGGCGGCAGCGTTGCCCATTCCATTGCCAACTTCGTCGTGATGGTCCTGGGTTTGCTCTTCTCCATGAAGGTGACGAAGTCGACGAGCCGACGGGTCTGTGCTCGTACTTGTATCTCAACCCCTTGCGCATGCTCAGGTACTTATCGAGTGCGGAGCGCAGATTGGTCATTGCACGCCTCCCGGCCAGGGCAGGCTCAATGCTCTGAGCGCATCGATGTCTACCTTCGCGTAAATCCGGGTGGTGTCGTGGTTCTCGCGCCGCAGCAACTGTCCGATCTTCGACAAGGTCGCGCCAGATCGGAGAAGCTCGGTAGCGAGACTGTGTCGGAAGATGTGGGCGCCGCGGTGGGCGCAACCTTCGATTCCAACACGATCAAGGGCGGCCTTGGCGATCATGGTGATCGCGCATCCGGAAGCAAAGCCGACGTGTGGCGCCAGTGTGCGGACGAACAACCGTCGGCACGACGACTTTGGGCGGCCATTGCGCAGATATGCAACGATAGCCGCGCCAATGTCTGGCGGTATCGGCATTCGTGCACGCTGTCGGCCCTTGGTGCGAACGAGCATCTCGCTGGCGCGCCAGTCTATCGTCGAGGGTGAGCGTCGCGACCTCGTCGGCCCGCAGGCCGACCTTGGCCAGCAACAACAGAATGGCAAAGTCGCGCCGTCCCATCACCGTCTCTCGGTCGCGACCGTCGAGAGCCTTTTGCACCTGAGCGGCAGGCAGATAGGTCGGTAGAGTTGCGAGCTTCCATCGCGGCATCGATGGAACGCAATCCGCCAACGGGCGCGAGTTCAGTCCCGATGGTGGAGGCAACGGAGAAAGGCACGCAACGACCAGCACCTCGCCTTGCCTGTTCCATGGACCTCGAGGCCAAGCCGCGCTCTGATCGCAGGTAGGCATCGAACTCCTTGAAGATCCATTCGTGCGGGGTGAGAGGCGGTGGCGCCAACGGCGTGATCGCGCCTTCCGCGCGCAGCACCGACAGCCATCGCTTGAGCGCAGCTCCGTCACCGGGCTGGATGGACTGCCTCCTGCCTCGATCTCGGAGGTACCGCTCAACGACCTGTTCATCGAGATCGACCAGCTTGTAGCGACGGCTCGCGATCCAACTCAGGAGTCCGCCAACCAGGTTGAGGCAACGCCACGTGCCATGCCGAACGAGCCTCTATCCGACGAGACGAGCGGCGTAGCGCTCGACGAACTGTCCGTGCGGCCCCCGTCTGAGACGCCGGTACAGCCGGCTTCTGCCCAAGTACTCTTCAACTTCCATCTTCCTGTTCTCCGCTGTTGAAAGCGGAGGCACAGAACGAACTATGCCGAACCGACCAAACGTCAGTCAGCGAGAAATCTGGGAAAACGACCCGACTGGGCATAATTCGGCGGCGGCATAACAGAGAGCGTTTTTAGCCCGGCGGCGCGGCCACGGCGGTGCGGTTGAGCGCGAGATTCTGATCCGCGGCGGTGGGCTAAAAACGTGTTGGACAAAACCGCCGGGCACGGCAGTGCCACAGCTATGGGCATTGCAACTCGGCGAGGAGTTGCGAGGAGCCAAGAAAACCGGTCGCAAAGGGTGCGGACAGGAGATTGAAGCGGATGCGGTGCCGCGTAGACGAACTCGATGACGTGTAAAGCGCAAGAAAAACAGCTTGGACACGCGATGTTAAGCTGCAGGTGACGAAATTGTCCTGTTCGCGTGATCGCGCAAGGTCGGTCGAATCATATGATGGTGAGTTGCTGATGGCCGTCATGAGGTGTCCATGATTGGTGCACGGCTAGAAGCGCGTTCGAAAGTTTCGATGACCACCATGGTGCCACAGCGACACAGCGGGCACGTCTTCAGGGAGATACCCGTGAGTGCCTCATATCGATCTCTGTAGTCCTTGTTGACTTCGCGGTTCCGGTTGGGCGTGGGCGGCGGCATCTGCATGAGCTGTCGGCACAGAGCGAGTTTCTCTGCCCGATAGCGATTGGCGAGGAATCCGTAATAGCGAATACGCTGGAACCCATCGGGAAGAACGTGAAGCAGGAACCGACGGATGAATTCGTCAGCGCCAAGCGTCATCGTCTTTTGACAGTAACCATTGCGATAATCTTTCCAGCGAAACTGAACCTTGCCGTCGTCGATATCGAGGAGGCGATTGTTGGAGATGGCGATGCGGTGCGTGTATCGTGCGACGTACTTGAGGACTTGTTCAGGTCCGGCGAAGGGACGCTTCGCGTAAACCACCCAATCCTTCTTCTGGATAGGCGCGATGTGACGCAAAAAGGCGTCGCGCATCCGAAGGGATTCCAGCGAGGAAAAGAACTGCAAGTCTCCGGCGTCGAAGGCCTTCCGGAGATAATCGAGAAACAGTCGACGAAACAGACGCGCCAACACGAGAACGGGCAAAAAGAACTTGCGCCGGCAGGAAATCCATCGCGTGCCATCCGGAGAAATGCCCCCACCGGGAACCACGCAATGCAGATGCGGATGGTGAAAAAGAGCCTGACCCCAAGTATGAAGCACCGCGAAGAATCCGATTTGCGCGCCCAAATGCTTGGGGTCAGCCGCGATGGTGCGCAACGTCTCGCTGGCGGCCCGGAACAGAATGCCGTAGACAATCTCCTTGTTTTGAAGGGCAATAGCTGCAATGGACTGCGGTATGGTGAAGACTACATGAAAATACTGGGTGTCGAGAAGTTCTGATCGACGGTCGTCCAACCACTGGGCACGAGCCAGTGATTGGCATTTTGGGCAGTGGCGATCACGACAACTATTGTAGCAGATGCGCTGGTGGTCACAGTGATCGCAGCGCTCGACATGACCACCAAATGCCGCAGTTCGACACAATTCGATCGCGCTCATGACGCGACGCTGTGCAATGCATAGCGAGGCGCCATGGCTCTCACGATAGGCTGCACCGTAGCGGCGGAATATGTCCGCCACTTCCGGCCCCGAGCGGGCCATCGGTCTGAAACTCAGAAGTGTTTTGGCGGCGCCGGCTGTGGTTCGGCTTGAACTGGATGCGGCAAGAGGTCCAGAGGGCTGGACGTCGCGCAGACCTTGTTGGTCGCGATGCGCAAGTACTTGGCCGTGGTGGCGAGGCTGCGATGACCGAGGAGGAGCTGAATGGTCCGCAAGTCGGTACCTGATTCGAGGAGATGTACAGCGAATGCGTGCCGAAGCGAATGTGGGGTGACGGGTTTAGAGAGACCAGACAACCGATGCGCCTTTTGGCAGGCTGCTTCTACGGCGTCCTTCGTGATTGGCCGATCATCGTGAATGCCAGGGAACAGCCACTCCTTCGGGCGAACGGCGATCCAGTAGCTGCGCAGGATCTCCAGCAGCATGGGCGACAGCATCACGTACCGATCTTTGCGACCTTTACCCTGCTCGACGCGAACAACCATACGGGCACTATCGATGGCGGCGGCCTTCAGCCGGACGGCCTCCGAGATGCGCAAGCCTGCCGCGTAGCAGGTGGTCAGGATCACCCGATGTTTGTTGCAATCCACGCAGCTGAGGAAATGCACAACTTCTTCAGGGCTCAGGACGACGGGTAGCTTCTGCGGCTTTTTTGGAAGCGGGATGTCTTCTCCAAAGGTCCAGTCCTTCTTGAGCGTAATCCTGTAAAGGAACCGAAGCGCCGCGACAGCCGTATGGATTGAATTGGGGGCCAGCCTCTTCTCGTTCGTGAGGTAGATTTGATAAGTCCGGATGTGCTCGGGGGTCAGCGCATCCGGCGACATACGGAAGTAACGTGCAAACAGCGATACCTGTTGGAGATACGATGCCTGTGTATGCGGCGACAGATTCCGCACCTGCATGTCCTCAGTCATCCGTTGTCGAAGAACCGTCATGGGAAGCTCCTTTGCGATATGAAAGCGCTGCAAGCAGCGCCTCCAGCGTCTCGCAATCGAACTTCGTCGGGAATGCAGGAAGATCAGATTGTGGCACCGAAGCTTGCCACGAGTCGCCTACCGCGAAGCGGTGATGCGCCGGAGAGGGGCGGACGGCCTTGTATTAGCGAGGAAGCGGGGTAATGCCCGTGAGGTCATCGCCATTGGATCGGGTCAACCAGCAATGGGAGGAAGGCGGGTTGTGCGACGGATAGCGAATATGGCTCTGTTGAGCCATATTCGCTATCATCGCCGATCGTCGGCTCTCTGATTCGCCCGTTAAAGATGGACGACGCTATGCTCGACAATCCGGAGAAGACCACCCGGTTGCTCGCCGCACTCAAGGCAGCTGCGCCATTTGACGTTGAACTGGCACCATCGTTGATCGAATATCTGCAAGCCCAGAATGTTGCCGATGCTGATCGGATGCACCACGTCGTCTGGGATTTGTCATACGCCGGTGACGAGGGCGGCATCATCTGCCATTTGTCTCGCTCGGAAGAAACAGGCAGAGCGCTTGTCGTCTCCCTCACACATGTGCGCGTGCCGCGCTCAATGCCACTTGCAGCGGCCGTTCTGGATTATCAGAAGCACCGAGTGAAGAAGCTCAAGAAGCAGGGCCGGAGGTAGCATAGAAATGTCGCACGCGATTATCCGAGGAAAGAATGGTCGCCGATATGAAGTGGAGTTTGACGACGCGCCGGTACGCGTCGAAGTTCATGCCAGTGAGGAGACCGTCGAGATTTTTGTGGAGGCAGATTTTGAAACGCACCCGGAAGAACGGCGACGTTTTGCGATAATCAACATCCCCCGCCACCTGTTCAGCGAGGCCACGGGTCGGACGGCGCGACGCACAGCGAAGGATCGTTAATGCCACTGCCGCGCACTCTGTGCCGCTTCCTTCTTCAGGCCGCCGCCATCGCTGCCTACCGCGGAGCGGTTTAGAAGCTATGGGCTGCGCGGCGAGGCAGTGGCACCATCGTCGCGGCAACAAAGCGATGGAGGCCCCTATGGCGAAGCAGAACGACCTGAGCAGATGCCTTGTCACATTTGAACAAGACGCGACAGTGATCGCCGTGATCGAGATCGGCCAGTCGAGTTGGCTGGTCGCCGGTATTGTGCCCGGTCTCGAACGCAATCCTTTGAAGAAGCTCAGCCCAGACCAGGATGCGCTTCTGCAGCTTCTGCATCGTTGGCAGAAGGAAGCGGTGCAGGCTGGACGCACGATCAAACGGATCGTCGTCGCCTATGAGGCCGGCCGCGACGGCTTCTGGTTAGCACGCTGGCTGCGAGCGCGAGAGATCGAGGCCTACGTAATCCACCCGTCGAGCGTCCCGGTGTCGCGCGAGCACCGGCGGGCGAAGACAGATCGGCTTGACACTGAGCTGCTCAAACGCGCCTTTCTTGGCTGGCTGCGCGGCGAACCCAAGCATTGCAGCATGGCGGCGATCCCAACCCTCGTGGACGAGGATGCAAAACGGCCGGGCCGCGAGCGCCAGAGCTTGGTCGGGGAACGCACACGCATTATCAATCGCCTGAAGGCCAACCTCGCCCGCCTCGGCATTCGCAGCTTCCGGCCAAACCTGGCTCAGGCATCGAATCGGCTGGAGGCCTTGCGCACGCCGGAGGGCTCGGCCGTTCCAGCGAACACACAGGCCGAAATGCAGCGCGACATGAACCACCTGCGCTTCATCAAGCAGCAGATCAAGGAGATCGAGACGAGCCGTGCCAAACGCCTGGCGGCAGCGCCCAACGAGCAACGCCATGCCATGGTACGCCTGCTCGCGCGGGTCGTCGGCGTCGGCATTGATACCGCGGACATGCTCGTGCAGGAGGTGTTCTCGCGCAACATGCGGGACCGTAAAGCCCTCGCGCGCTATGCCGGCCTGACCGGCGCCCCCGACGAGAGCGGCAAAAAACGACGCGAGCGAGGGCTTGCCAAAGCGGGCAATGCCCGCGTGCGCCGCGGGATGATCGAGCTCGCCTGGGGTCATCTGGTACACCAGAAGGACAGCGCACTGACCGCGTGGTATCGGAAGCGAACTTCCGACGCCCGCGGCGGCACGCGCAAGACGATGATCGTGGCGCTCGCGCGCAAGCTTCTCATTGCGCTGTGGCGGCTCGTGACAACCGGCGAAACGCCGGCAGGTCTGCTGCTGCGACCGGCCGCATAAGTACGACTGAGTTGCTGCAGCCCAGCGCCTTATCGATGCCGTGCTGCAGCTGATGAACCGAGGTGGCGGCAACCCGATGTTGGACTATGGTCCTTGCACCGCGGTTTAGAATGGGCCCGCCTTCTCGGAGCTTCGCCGCCGATGCGCATGACTGCATCGTGGTTGCGATCCTCACGGGTCGGCCGAATACAAGTTCGTGGCGCGCAATCTGCGCGCACGATGGCGAGCTCCCCCTCGGTATCGTCTCAGTAGCTAACGGGGCCGGAATACGCCCCGATCGCGCAAGTCTGCCGCTGTGCTCGCGGCCGTCAAGGGCAAGTCGCTCCGCGATGGCCTTCGGCCACCCTTGACCGCCGCTGCGCGCAGCAGCCTAGCGAAAAGCAGGTCGGGACGAGGAGATGTCGCAGCCCGGCCGAACAAGGAGATGGCCCATAACGAATAGACTTGACACAAATCGCCCCATACAAGTCCAAACAGCCCTATGCCGAGTCCGGCATAGGGCCGTCTCAATCAGCGAAGCCAGCAATGCCCAATTCTCGGCCGCCTCGTCGCACCCAGCGAACAGGGCGTTCTTGGCATTGAGCGACGCAGCGCATAGCGCATCGCGCAAAGCCTTCGCCGTCTCACCCTTCTGCACGAGGTGACCAAGCTTTGCCTCAAACCACTGCTTCAAGGCTGCGGCCAGAGGCTGGGCATGCGCCTGCCGGCCCGCACGGCGCTCGGCGTCAGATCGGCCGCGGAGGGCTTTCTCTATCGCGTAGAGCTGGGCGATGCGCTCGAGAGCCTCGCGGGCAATCGGCGCCGGCGCCGGAGCAGCCTCGCGCTCGATCTTCACAAACTGGCGCCGTAGATGCGACCAGCAGAAGGCGAGCGTGCCGGACAGTGCGTCCGTACGCGTCGTCCGGGTCATGGTCTTGTAGGCCTCATAGCCATCGCAGTGGATGATGCCGCGGTAGCCTTCGAGCAGCCTCAAGCCATGAATGGCGCCACGGCCCGGTGCATAGGCATAGACGACCCCAGGTGGTTCAGGCCCGGCCCAAGGCCTGTCATCGCGCGACAGCGCCCAGAAGTAACCGGTCTTGGTCCTGCCGCGCCCCGGATCCAATACCGGTGCTGGCGTCTCATCGACACAAATCTTCGAGGAGGCGAGCAACATCTCGCGAAGTCGATGCCACAAGGGTTTCAGCTCCTGGGCGGCGTAGCCGACCCAGAAGGCGAGCGTGGAGCGGTCGAGCGCGATACCGTGGGTCGCCAGCATCTGCGCCTGACGATAGAGCGGCAAATGCCAATGATACTTGGCATCGATCACATGCACGACGAGCCGCTCGGTCGGCAGCCCACCCCTAATCAAGCGTTCCGGCGCGGCGCGCTGGAGAACGACGCCATGACAGGCGCGGCAAGCCAGCTTGGGTCGGCGGGTGACGATTACGCGATTCTGCGCCGGTACCACGTCCAGCCTCTGGCTCTCGTCGTGGCCGATCTCAAAAAGGACGCCTTCGCAACACGGGCAACAGGTTGCAGCGGGCATCAGGGTTTCGACGATGCGTGGCAAATGCTCCGGCAGCTTGCCGCGATAGGCCCTGCGCTCGGCGGTTCTTCTCTCGCATGTTTTGGGATTGGCGCGATCCTCGGCGGCTTCAAGAGCCGCGACGGCCTCATCGATATCCTCCAGAACAAGCTGTAGCTGATTAGCGTCAAGCTTTTCCAACGATCGACCGAACTGCGCATCCTTCGCAAGCTTGAGCAACCGCTCGAGCCTGGCGCAGCGATCCAGCAGAGCCGCGGCAAAAACACGCAGCTCGGCTGGGTCGCTCGGCAGCTCATCAGGCAAATCACTCATTGGCCCGAGTCTGCCATGCTTCGCGTCCCGATGCAGCGAAGATTTATATCCTTACGCAAGTGCTTTCGGTTGTGGGATTCGAGGTGCGTGCATGCGTGTCCAATCCATGCCGACAGCTGCGCGGCGTTCATCCGCATCACGCCGTCAACAACAGGTGGCCACTTGAAGCCGCCGCCCTCAAGCCGCTTCCAATACAGCACAAGACCACTGCCATCCCAGACGACAATCTTCACACGATCGGCGCGCTTCGCACGGAAGACCACCGCCACGCCCTTCATCGGATCGTGGCCCAGCGCCTCCTTCGCTAAGAGCGCGAGGCCATCCGCGCCCTTCCTGAAGTCTACAGGTCGGGTCGCAACGTAAATCATGAGGCCAGCGGGAGCCGTCAGCAGCAACGTGTCCGCCGGAGCGCCAAAAACACATCACTCAGCACGGCAAGCCCAGGCGTTCAGCGCACCTCTACCCGCGCACCCAGGAGCTCAACCGTAACAGTGGCTGCTCCCGGTGATACGGATGGCTCCGCAGCCGCCGGTTCCGAAGAATCCGACACCAAAGGCACGAACGAAAATGTATCCGTCGAAGCTGGCAGCACCAGTTGACCTAAACGCGCCCGGCGCCGCCAGTCATGCACCTGCTGTGGCCGGCAGCCATGGCGGCGTGCGATATCCGTTACAACCGCACCTGGCTCGAGGCTTTCCGCGACAATCTGTGCCTTCAAATCATCCGGCCAATGCTTTCGACCTACGCCAGCATACACTTCGATACGCGGCGACAACGGTCGTCTTATGTCGTCCGAATGGTCGTCCATTGTGAGCACCCTTGCCGAAGATGACTCTTCTAGCGGTGCTCCCAAGACTGCGCACAAACAATCTGAAGGGCCTCGGCGCAACGCTTACGCTTAAGCGCGATCAGCCTTCCGCCAAAAAACGGCCCAGCTGGGGGCCGTCGCCGGATGCGTACTTGTGACCGCCCATCTGGCCAGGAGCAACGCTGCCGGTCTCATCGACCCCGCTTCATCCAGCCGATCGCTGTGCTGATCGCCACTCCAAACTGCTTGGCGGCCTGATTGCGGGACATTCCGCCCTCAATCGCCGCCACCACGCGCTAAAAGGTCAGTAGGATGCAATCGTATTGGCGCTGACGTTGCGCTGGCGCATCAGCCGCACTGTGAAATAACCCTTGACGAGCCGGGCGAGGCTGCTACTCGGCGTCGTGGCTTGGCCTCCCAGCGACGGTCGAGACGACGGGCGGCCTCTTCCAGCAGCTCCGGACACGCCGAGAGATACCAGTAGGTATCGCGTATGCAGGCATGACCGAGGTGGGTTTTCATGTGCCGAAGTGTCGTTGTTCGCGTTGTTATAGTCGTTCTAGACGAATCTTCCACGAACGACTGAGACGTTATGATTGTTGGAGATCTCTCTCGAACAGGCGCCCCCAGCCGCCTATAACGTCGCGGCATTCGGCGAGTCTCAAGGCGTGCCAGCATATCGCCTGATTGGACGAAATTATCAATTTACCCGTCTGATGCTCTAGTTCGTTAATGATTGCGGCGGCACGCATTTGAGTGCAGGCAATCACAACAGTATCAAGGTCAGCACTGTCACTCACCTGTCGCACGGCGTTCGATATGCTCACAGGTGAGATAAATGGTGCTTCATTCCTGACGAGGCCAGTTGCGTTGTGAAATGTAGCCGCGATCGGCACTTTCACTCCTGCAGTCTCGATGCCTCTAATCATCTTTTCAGCGATCTGGCGGGGATAAGGTGATACAAAACCAACCCGAGCGGAGCCGAGCGCTCGCAGAGCAGAAAGGATCGCCGCGAAAGGGTCAGTCACACGTGCCTCCGGATGAACGTTACGGACACGACGCTCGAGCTCTTGGGGTCCGATCACCATAGCCGCGGAGGTGCATCCAAGCGCGACAACGTCCGATCGGCGCATGGTGTTGATTTGTTGGATAGCTTCATCGAGCCCGTCGAAAGTCTCCTCCAATAAGCCGATGCTCAGAGGCTTCTTACGCTGCTCGGGTGATGAGCCACGACCGATACGACTCTCATAAAGAGCAATACCAGGAATAGTCAGCATTGCTCGCGCCTCATGCGAGAGAGTCTGGTCGTTGCAAATCACAACCATTCCAATATGAGCTCGAGTACCTATGCCGCCGTCGACCTCATACTGGATGTTGGACCAGATTTCAGTTGCCTGCTGCTTAACGTGTTCGACCGACATATTATCCTCTCGACATCAGTTCTTAGGTCCACTCGGCGCTAGATTATGAAGCGGCTCCTTACAGCGCCGCGCCCAGCGCTGGACTGTTTCGAGCGCGACTATACCAACTCTTATCTGTTTCATAACTGTTCAATGGAGCCTACTCCTAAGGTGTTGGACAGCCTGCCGTGTCAGCCTTCTGTTGCGATTTGCTGCTTATAATCTGCGAGAAGTCGCTGGCTGGTAGCATTGACGTACTCTGCCATCTATTAGTGTCGCGCTCGGATTGCCACCCGCGCCGTCCCCATAGCCTAGCAAATAAGACAGTCAAATATTTACCTTGGTAGCCAAGGAGGTAGCAAGAAGAGGGGTACCAATCACGTAGCAGCCGCTTGCCTTAGCATCGTATGCGGCTACTATTTTGTTGCAAAAACAAGGATCCGCAACAATGCAATCGATTGTATCGAGCAAACGCAGCTTTGCCTTGTAAAGAAAGTCGCTGGGCATATCTGCATACCTTAAATCTGCAAGAAAGCGCACTAACTTTCCAGAATGTACGTGAGTGGGAACACGAGGAAATAGAATGTGCTCAAACTTCGCTCTGCCTGCGATCGCGGAAGTGCTTCTTGTGTTTGCCGACATTTTCCCACGTGATGGCCAAAGTATCGGGCCGATACGCTTACTCTTTCTCGAATTGTAGTCCCGCCTCATGCGCATCAGATCAGCTTTTTCAAATGCCGAGCGACCGAAGATTGTTTCGCACTTTGGGCGGACCCCCGCTAGCTATACACTTCGGTGGGCCATTGCGAGTTTTCATACTCCTTATAGCCGTGTGAAGTGCCTAGGCATACAATCACTTTAGAATGCGCTTCGTCATCGGCAACTGTCAGCGATCTGGCTGCCGACAGGGTCGCGGCACTAGAAAGCTCAAGATACAGGCCATTCCTGGCGAGGATGCCCTGATCGTCTAGGGCCTCGCGGTCTGTTACGGCTAGCGCAGTGCCTGCCGAAATTCGAAGGGCCTTAATACTCTGGTAGGTGACGGTCGAGCCGCCGATCGAGACCATCGCACTTTGCCCTTCATGAATACTGCGGTAATCACCGTTTTCCAGGCATTTTCTAATCCGCGGGAATGGTTCCACAGCATGAACGCGAGGCAGCCTTTCGAGGAGACCTGCATCACGAAGGTCAGCGAATCCTTGAGCAATGCCCCAAATAAGATCCCCCCTTGAAGTGGGGACGAGAACATCTGTTGCAGGATTCGCTTGCATCTGAACGAACAGCTCGAATGCAATAGCACGATAACCGTCGACTCCGATCGGATTGCTCCCCACGGGAGGCATTAAATAGTTGGTTGCTGGATACCATTCGCCTGAACGGGACTTAGCAGCCAGAAGGTTCCATCGCTCGTCAGACGTGGACGTGCATAGGAGCGTGGCTCCGTGCATTTCCACTGCACGCCGCCAATTCGGACTCATATCCTGGGTAGTAACCACAACACAGGACAGTCCTGCATGACCTGCGTAAGCCGCCAGTGCTGCTCCCGCATTTCCGCTGGAGGCAGCAGCAACGGTTTCCACTCCAAGTTCAGTGGCACGTTGCACCAGCATTGCAGCCATTCTGTCTTTGTGTGATCCAGTTGGATTCGCGGCTTCGTTTTTAACAAAAAACTTCGACACGCCTAGAGCTTCTGCGAATACCGGAAATTCTACGAGCGGCGTACATCCTTCTCCAAGCAATGGCGAGCTCGTGTAAACAAGCCAATCTTGGATTGACCTCGCTGTCAGAGAATTAGGCCAACTCTGATAATCGACTTTTACGCTTGCCGGCCAGCCACTATTTAGACAAGCTGGACAGCCTTCTACGTAATCATGCTCTTCGAAGGGCCAGATGCGGTGACATCGCACGCATCGCATTTGCAGCGCCGCCGGGTTGCGTATCCAAGCCATCAAACTCTCTTCCTGCCTCAGCGCGTCATACGACTGTCGGGAGCATGAGAGTGTATAGACAGTCTCCCCGAGCGGTAAGGGACGGAAAACGACGACACTCGACACGACCAGACTTGCGGAACCGCAACTCCATCGGCTCCCTGGTTGGATCGTCGATGTAGTACAGTCGTCCAGCCAAGTCCCCCTCGAAAACTTCCTGCCCAACCAAGGCAGCCGGCTCAAAAATGCCGTCGGCGTCGGCATAAATAGAGGAGTCTCGGCCCGCGTAATCCATAAACTCTGTTCCGGCCCTCTCTTCTCCGGCCAGGTTAGGCGCAATACCAATATGCTTTAGGACGCGCGTGATGCCATGCTCGGCCAGTTGAACGCCGGCCGGGGACACTGTGGCGCCGCCACCAAGCTCGGTCGTGATAGTAGGCACACCGAGAGATCTGGCTACTGCGTTTAGCGTCGTCGCACCACCACCACCACCACCACCTTGGCTGCTGTCGACAAAGCTGATCGGCGCACCGAAAACGCGAAGAAGCTCGAGCAATTCTTGATGCTCTTCGCTCGTACGTCCGGGCCGGATGATCGCGCACCGAACGTAGTCGAGCGACAGCCCACCCGAATGCAGGTCGATAGCGATATCAGACATCGGCAACAGCACCGTGCTGATGTAGTGTGCGATCATCTCCGTCGGCGTCCCAGTGGCACTACCCGGAAACGAGCGATTGAGGTTTCCTGCATCCACGGGCGATACGCGCCTGGCTGCCTTCACCGCAGGAAAGTTCGCTGATGGCAGGACAATTACGCGCCCTGAGATCTCGCGGGGTGTAAGACGGCGAGCGAGGTTCATTAGCGCAATCTGGCCCTCATATTCGTCTCCATGGTTGCCCGCGATAAGCAACGCCGTCGGACCGATCGCGTTCTTGATGCAGACGATGGGGATCTGAATGCAACCGTAGGCAGACCTATCAGTGGAATGAGGCAATCGAAGGTAGTCAACAAACTTTCCATCTCGTTCAAAGTCGAGCGGAGTCCAGATGCGAGACTGACTTGCGATCATGCCCCCCTCACGCCGATTTCTTGGGCCACGCAGGGACTATAGGTAGCTCGTCGGGAGACAGCTCACTGATGAACTCTACGCCATTCTCGCGAACGTAGATGACTTCTTCAAACTGGAAAATTGCGCCATTCTTCTCAAGCTTCGGTTCGACATGGAAAATCATGCCAGGCAAAATCAGAGTGTCGTCGCTGGCCGACACCGAGGGAGGCTCAGTGATATCAAGCCCCCCACCATGTCCTATACGTGATACATGTCCGTAGAGTTCACCTAGATCTGCGTCTTTCCAAAGTCGCAGAAAGTTGTTGTAGACGTCACGGCAGCGCAGGCCAGGTTTGAAACTTTTTGCAACTTCGATCGTCAACGAACGCGTCCGCTTGTACGTTTCAATTTCCCAATTTTGCGGACCTCCACATCGTGCAATTCGGTTCCGATCGGCAGGATAGCCGCCGTATGTTGCATTGTTGTCAGTCCAAATATAGTGCCCCTCTCTAAGCCTGCGCTCAGAAGGACGGATGCCATAAACAAAGTCACCGTCGCTAAAGAGCATAGGAATATTGTCAGCGCTTTCTGCGCCATTTAAGTGAATCTGGGCCTGCAACATCCGTGACAGCTCAAACTCGGTGATGCCGATATAGGCCTGCGCAATCACCTGGTCGAACGCATCATTGACGATGCTCATAGCGGTTCTTTTCATTGCAGCTTCGAATGGAGTCTTTATCATTCGAACACGGAAAAGCAGATCGACTGCGGTCTGTACCACGCCATCGGACGCCAATTCTTTTAGCCGATCGAGCATGCGGAGTGAGCCGCGCCCGAGCATCTCTTGCCCGTAGTCAATAGCAATTCGTTGACGACCCGACGCCGCGCCGCTACGTATCCGTTCAGCTACTGCGTCTACCGCCTCGGAAATGTAGCCGTTATAAGAAATAACCGAGTATCGCCGCGGAGCACTCTCCATGATCTTTACTTCTGACGGGCAACCCACGACATGAAGCTGATCTTGGGTAATTACAACGAAGCTAGGCCTTGATTTGTAGGCGACCGAGAGCGTTCGATAGTCTGTAAAATACTGTATGTTCTTCAGATCCGACAGAACAACAACGTCTATGTGAGCCCGCTCCATCTCTTTCCGCACGCGGCTCAACCGCGCGTCAAGTTCTTCAAGTGGGACTTGCGGGGACGGCGGCAACGGACGCACTTTTAGAGTCCTATCCGGATTCACGAGGCTCTCCTAGTCCAAGGCGGCTGGTTCCAGAACCCAGCAATTGGGCGCAAACGGTCAAGTGCGCGCCTGAAGCGGCACCTAGATCCTGACGACAATTTTCCCGATTTTGATATCACGAGTTTCTATCCCGACTGACACTATTTGCGGCTTGTGACGCAGATTTTCTGCAAGATCTAAGGTTGCGCGGCTGGAATTCGAGGACAAGGCCTAGCCGCTGGCGAGAACGTTAGCCGCGGCATAATCTTGTCGACAGAAGGTGCGGACTGGAAGTGATCTGTGACCTCGTGCACTAAGCAGTCGACCGTGAAGATTCCTGTTTTCAGGTTGGATTGAGCAGCGGCCGGGCGAAGAGGGCGGCCAGGATTTGGTGCAACAAACGCCTGAGCCAGCGGAGGAGACGGCGGAAGTTGTAGCCGACGGCGGCAAGCACGGCGTTGTTGGCATCGCCGTGCTTGAACCAAAGATAGTTGCGTTCCATGCGGTGCTCGGCCTTGAGATGGCCGATGACAGGCTCGATGGCGGATCTGCGGCGCATGGTGCGCTTGATCGACGGCGTGACACCTCGCTTCTGACCCGAGATGAAGACCCTGAACTTGTAATCCGGCGCGTTGTGGCCGCGGTATCCCTTGTCGAGGAGGAGCCGCTCGATGATGTTGCCGACGAGCTTTTCCATGTCTGGGATGATGGTTTGCAGGGTGTGGCCGTCATAGGGATTGCCGGGCAGCGCCTTCACATGGGTGACGAACTGGCCGCCCCGGGCGTGGCTGAGCGTGGTTGCGACGGAGACCTTGACGCCGAACTCGTAAGGGCGATGGGCCTTGCCCTTGCCGATGCATTCGACCTCCGGCGCATGCAGCGAATAGACCTTCGGCCCGCGCTGGCGCTGCTGCTGCTCGTGGACGCGGCGCGCCAGCAATAACAGCTTCGAAAACCTCCCCTCGAGCGCGGCGTCGCCCGCGATCTTGCGGCTGATGTCGCGCATGACCCGGCCGAGATAGGTACGCAACGTCTTCAGCGCCCGCCTGGCACGCTTGAACTGCTTGGCATGGGCGTAGCGCTGATGTTTTATCAGGGCGAACTTGCCCACCCTCGCATAGGACTGGCGTAAACCCACCCCGGTGAGCTGCGCCAGCCGCACCAGCTTCTCGCGCGCCCGGTTCAGAAGCTTGGCATCGGTCGGAAACATCACGTTCTTGGGCTGCACCGTCGTGTCGACGATCACCCGGGAGAGCTCGGACGGTTTGATCGCCTTGGTCCTGACGGCAACCGACAGGCTCTCCTGCAGCAGGGCCTGAAGCCGCTCCTCGCCCATCCGGTTGCGCCAGCGCGTCAACGACGAACGATCAAACACCAGCCGGTGCTGGAAGAACTCCTCGCCGCAGAAGAACTGTCGAGTGGGCCGAGGGAGTTTCACCCTCAGCCCCTCACAGAACCGGACGTGATACTCTCGCATCATCCGGCTCTTGTTACCCAACCGTTGCGTGACCAAGGCGCGCCCAATGGACGAAGAATGAGGGATTGCGCTTCGCGATACTGTTCAGCCGCCGCAAGCTCCGTCCCCGGTGCCTCCTGAGCGACTTGTACTTCCGTCGGAGCCAGGCTCCGAGACGTTCATCAAAGTACGTGAACAGCTTCGACATCTCCGTTGGATAGAAACGCCCGTAATACTGCCACCACCCTTGAAGGACTGGATTGAGTATTCGGGCTACATCAACCAACGGAAGTGGCGCGTGCTGTGGCAAGCGCCAGCTCCTTATCCGCTCCCGCATGCGCTCGAGCGCCTGCGGACTAACTGCGGGAAGGAAGCACGTGAAGAGCTTGCCCCAACGATTCTTCGCCATGCGGGGCCGGAAGGTGAAGCCAAGGAAGGTGAAGTGGATCTGCGGATGTGTCCCACGTCGATTACTGTCCTTGCAGTAAACCACTTGGGTTTTCTGCGGGTGTAGCGTCAGATGACAGTCGGCCAATCTCTTTTCCAACGCTGCCTTCAGATGTTCTGCTTCTTGCCGTGTTCGGCAATGGCAGATTGCATCATCGGCATAGCGTTCGAACGGAATGCGCGGAAACGTCCGACGCATCCATGCATCGAAGCTGTAATGCAGAAAAAGATTCGCCAGCAGCGGGCTTACCACTCCACCTTGCGGTGTTCCGGTTTCCCGTTTCTGGATAGTCCCATCGGGCATCTCTACCGGAGCCTTCAGCCATCGTTCGACGTAGAGCAAAACCCAGGGCTCCTGACAGTGCTTCCGAAGCGCTCTTACCAGAAGGGCATGATCGATCGTATCGAAAAAGCCTTTGATGTCGAGGTCCAAAGCCCAGTCATAGTCCCAGCATCGCTTGCGCGTTTGCTCGATCGCCTGATGCGCTGATTTTCCAGGCCGATAGCCATAGGAGTCGGGGTCAAACACTTGATCCAACCCCGGTTCCAGATACTGCTTGACCACCATCTGTGCGACGCGGTCCGCGACCGTCGGAATGCCCAGAGGACGGATGCCGCCGTTGGCCTTGGGAATCTCCACGCGCCTTACCGCTGGCGGGAAGTAGCTTCCCGACGCCAAGCGATTCCAGAGCTTGTAGAGGTTGTTTCCAAGGTCCTGCGCAAATTCATCCAGACTCTGACCATCGACGCCCGCCGCCTTTCCATTCCCTGCCACCAGCTGGTAGGCCTCCCAGACCATACGCTTGGTGATGGGCAACGGTTTGTCCGACGTCATGACGCTCCTCCCGACAAAGCCGGTTGGCGTCCGATGTCGGACAGGGTAACGCAGCCCCTTCGCTCCATGGCCATTACAGCCACTTCAACGCTACTACAGGCTGCTCCGCCCCTGTCTCGGGTATTGGTATTCTCCCTCGTGGTGTGCGCCACTTGCGGATTTCCCTTAACACCCCGAGCCAGGTTCCCTCGTTCCGGATTGAAGCCTGTGATGAGATCATGCCGCCTATACACCGGCTGCCGCGTGGACCGTAAGCAGGTGTCGCCCACACCCTTCCGAGCATCATTAACCCCATGCCCGTTTTGACAGCGTCTGGACCCATTTCGATGCGTCATCGGCGGTTCGCTTGCGCTCATCTTCTCATCACTCACCTGACGGCGTAGCTCGCCGCCTTTTCTCCAGCGCTCACCACCACGTCTCTTAAACGCAGCAGCCTGGAGTGGTTTGAAGCCTGCCCCTGCAGGCCGGCTCCGGGAGGCCAACTCCCATCTTCAACACAGTTGTGCTGGCAGATACGCACCAGCTACGAGGCACACGGTAATAGGGGTTCTCCACCCAGCGCTCGCACAGCACCTCGTCGGACAGGTCATAGGTGTGCTTGAGGATCGCGAGCCCCGCCATCAAGCGCGTCGGCAGCGGCGGCTGGCCAGGGCCGTCCGTGTAGACCGCTCCGAACGCCTGCTCCAGGAAGTCCCAATCCACCGTGCGCGCCAGCGTCACCAGCGAATGCTTCATGTCGATGATCTGATCGAGCCGGGAACGAAACAGATCCTGCTCGCCGGTCTCGCGCCGCTCCCGTGGCCGCATCCAAACCTCCGCTCATGCACTCTGACGAGCAGAGAATCACGACCGCCGATTCGACGGAATCCCTCATTCGATTTTGCAAGGAAATTGGCCCCGCCATCGCGATTGCCGGCAAAATCAATCGCCGGCATTCCTCGAATTAGCCCGTAACTTCAGGCTGTTCGCGTTACTTCACGGGCGACTAAGCAAAGGAGGGAGGCACGTCATCGGTCTTCGTGAGGACCAGGGGGCTCTCGTGTGGCGCCATACAGCAATCGCTGATGGTCAGGCCGAGCAGAGCCGGTCAGCGGTTGGGCCTTTGCCGCAAGTTACAGATAGTTGCTTCCAAATCTCCATCTACTGCTCTAATGCCGCTAACCTACTCTGTCAGGATTGTTGCGTCGTTCGCAGCCCAAGAGGCGACGCACGGATCGCCCACCTCCATGGAATTGGCCGATACGTTCAGCACCTTCGATGACAGCTGCAATCCCGTTTCGCTGCGGAATTCCAAGACCGTCGCATCGCCAACGAACGTCATGCCGCTGATGCGTCCCTGAATTCCGCTGGGTGACCCGGCGCCGCCCGTTTCGAGATGCAGATGTTCGGGCCGCACGCACAGCGTCGCCTCTCTGTCCGCATCCTGCCACGGCGGAGCCGGCAGGGATTCGCCCGCAGGCCCGTGCACGGTGCCAGAGTTGAGCTTGACGGGTATCAAATTGACCTCGCCGACGAAACCCGCCACGAACAAGTCGGCCGGCCTTCGATAAATATCCTTTGGCGCCGAGACTTGGCGGATCCGTCCCTCGTGCATCACCGCGACACGGTCGGACATGGCGAGCGCCTCATCCTGGTCGTGCGTGACGTAGATCATCGTCTTGCCGACTTCCTTGTGCAGGGTCTTGATCTCGTTCCTCAGATGCTCACGCAGCTTCTTGTCCAGAGCGCCCAACGGCTCATCAAGGAGAAGAACGGGCGGATCGAAAACCAGGGCTCGCGCGATTGCTACTCTCTGCTGCTGACCGCCGGACATTTGGTGGGGGTAGCGCGAGGCCAGGGCACCGAGATGCACCTGATCAAGAATACGACGCACGCGGGCTTCGATCTCCGCCTTTGCCATACGCCGCATGCGAAGCGGATATGCAACGTTGTCGGCGACCGTCATGTGCGGGAACAGTGCATAGTTTTGGAAGATTACACCGAGTTCGCGGCGGTGAGGCGGCAGGCGCGTGATATCCTTCTCGTCCAGCAGAACCTGACCGCTGTTAGGCATCTCGAAACCTGCGATCATCATCAGAGTTGTTGTTTTTCCCGATCCGCTAGGACCCAGCAAGGAGATGAACTCTCCGGGCGATACGGAAAGGCTGACATCATCAACGGCCATCGCGCTACCATAACGCTTCTGCAAGTTATGCAGCGTGATGCCTCCGGTCTTCACATCAGTGCCGCTCACGGTCGCTTTCATCAACATTTCAGCTCCCTAGGGTACAATCCGTCATTGGTTTTCGTTTGACCTACGCGCCCGTTCAGGGCCGTCAGGTGTTTTTTTGCCGTCTCAGCAGGGTACCGACGAGAATAACAATCGTCGCGATCAGCATCTGCAGCGTGGCCACAGCAGCGATGGTGGGACTGATGTCCTGCCGGATTCCTTCCCACATGCGCATCGGCAAGGTCGTGATCTTTCCGATGCCGAGGAACAACACGTAGACCACGTCGTCGAACGAGGCCAGGAAGGCAAAGAAGCTGGCGACGATGAGCGCCGGCATGACCAGCGGCGCGACGATCGTGCGAAAGGTGGCCAGCGGTCCGGCGCCAAGGCTCCGCGCCGCTCGCTCATAGCTCGGGTTAAGGTCGCGCAGATTGGCAACCACGATCACCACCACGTAAGGAATGGCGTGGACCGCGTGGCCAAGGGCCAGGCCGAACTCGGTGCCCTGCAGACCCAGTCGCGCCAGCAGGAAATAGGTTGCGATGGCCACGACAACTGTCGGCATAATGATGGGTGAGAGCAAGAGAGCGACCATGGCTCCGCGACCAGGCATGGCACCGCGCGACAGACCGAAGGCAAGCATGGCACCCAGCGCAGTTGCCATGCCGACCGCCATCAGCGCAATGCGCATGCTAGTGAAGGTGGCGCGCACCCACAGCGTATCGAAAAAAAAGGCTTCGTAGTTGCGCAGCGAGTAACCTGGCAACGGGAAGACAAAATAGGACGAGGCGCTGAATGACAAGTATGCAACGATGAGTACCGGCAGCAGGAGAAGCACGGCCAGAAAGCTTGCTAGGATCGGGACACTTCGGCCTCCCATCGAAGGAAGCCAGCGATCAAGTGCGTTTGCCGCGGAGCCGATCCGCATCAACATTTTGGCACCCATCTGACGGCGGGCAACGGTCGAAGCGAGCTTGCCGTCGGAGAATCCCAGAAGTTGCTCAATGGGGAAGAAGCGCGAGCCAATCCACAATATGGTCAGGACGGCGCCCAGGAGGACCACGGAAAGCGCAGCACCGAAATTCCAATTGAGTTGCTCCAGGATCTGGGAGCTGATCGCCATGGTAATCATGACGTCTGACAGCCCACCCATCAAGGCAGGGGTGATGTAGAAGCCGAGACAATAGATGAAGACGAGCAGAACCCCCGCAATCAATCCCGGAAGGCTAAGCGGCAGAAAGATCGTGAGGAAGGCAGCGAGCGGGCTCGCTCCATTTGCCCTCGCGGCGCGCAGAAGCTTCGGGTCAATGCTGGACATGACCGTATACATCGGCAGGATCATCATCGGCATGACAATGTGGGTCATGCCGAGGATTACACCAAATCGGTTATAGAGCATTGGGACCGGTTGAGATACCCAGCCAAGTTCGAGCAAGAACTGGTTAACGACACCATTACGTCCGAGAAGGACGATCCAGGCGAAGGTCCGCGCCAGAGTGCTGGTGAAATAGGGCAGCACGATCCCTATGAGCAAAAAGGTGCGCAACGCCACTCCGCCCGTCGTGAGCGCGTAGGCAATGGGATAGCTTAAGACGAAGGCGATCGCAGTCACGGTAACGCTGATCTCCAGCGTGTTGCGCATCACCGTCAGATAGACGGGCGTGTCTGCGACGCGCGAGAAATTCGCCAGCGTCCAGCTCGGCATCCCAAAGGCAAGCAACAGAAGACCTGTGAGCGGCACCACAAAGAGCACCACGAGGAAGATGCTTCCAGGCAGCAGCAGCCAAGCCCAGGGCGTGGGCCAAGGCCGCGAGGATTCCGCCCGGCCTTTGATTGCGATAGAACTCATTGTGCCCGCCATGCCAGCCAGCGCTCCTGGAGATGATCTACATTGGTCTGTCCGTCAGGTCGCTTGGCGGCGAGCCAAGCATCATCCTGAGCCACGAGTTGGGATGCATTCTCCTCAGTAATGCTGAGGAGCGGAACAAGATCGGCCGGCAAATGCTTGAGCTGATTCACATTGGGACCAGTCAAGTTTGTCCCGAGCGTGAATTCCGCAGCGTTCTGAGCCCGGTTCAGGAATGCAACCAGCTTTTGTGCGTTTGCGGTGTTAGGACCGCCTTTGAGCACCGTCCAGTAGACATAGACCAGATTGCCACCGCTCCACACCATGCGAATAGGCGCCCCCTGACGGATGGCCGACAGCGCACGACCATCGTAACAGCTCGTCATCACGAACTCCCGATTGATCAACGCTTGAACAGGCTCCCCTCCAGCCGTCCACCACTTCGCGACATTCGGCTTGATCTCCGAGAGCTTCTTGAGAGCCCTCTCGACCTTGTCATCGGTCAAGGGCCAACGATCCGAATTTGGCACGCCGTCAGCTGCGAGCGCCAACACCATATGCCTGGCGACCGCACTGAGGCCCCGCGGCCCTGGGAAGGCTTTGACATTCCAGAAATCGGCCCAGTTTTGCGGTCCTCCCTTCGGAAAGGAACGCTCGTCATAAGCGAGCAACGTCGTTGAACGGAATGCAACGACTGCGTCACTGAGGCGAGCACTCTGCGGTGCCCCCTTGAGCGCTTCCTCGTCCCACAAACCGTAGTCGATGGGCTGAAACAAACCCGCCTCATGCATGGTCGGGAAGTTCTGCCCGTCAATCAGGGCGACATCCCAGTCGATGCGCCCGGCGCGAGACATTGCTCTCACTTGGGGCTCGGCAATGTCAGCGGTCACATCGACCACAGCAATGCCCGTCGCCTTTGTGAAAGGCTCATAAACGTATTTTCTCACCGCTTGCGTGTACGATCCGCCATAGCTGAAGACGACAACTTCGCCACTGCCGGCGAGCTTGTCCTGCGCCCAGGCAGCGGTAGCCTTAGCGACGAACGGCACGCTCAGTAAAGCCGCCGACGTTCCAATAAATGAGCGCCGGCTCGTGCCGCGATGAAAACGGCCAGCCCTATCGCTTGTGATCATGACACTCCTCCCCAAACTAACCCAGCACTACATCGTTTACCGCCACCATTTAGACCGTCTAGCGAGCCATCCGCGCGCAAATCCAGCAAAGAATGGCGAACTATCAAAGAAAAACTGCAAATCGCGGGCCACTTCTACGCAATTCCACCATCAGCTATTGCAATATGTCGGCTTTACAACCACAGGCTCGTAACTCGCCCTCCAACGCTCGCTCTTGAAACCGAGACGCCGCCCACCTCACGACAGGTTTCTCCGGCGAGGCCAGCCGAAACACCGCACGGTTAACCCACAGAGTGGAAGATCCGGTAGGATCCCATCATGATACTTCCTGCCTGCGCGCGAATGCTATCGAGCGCTAGGGGGAACCTTGCTACGCGATCTCAGCTGAGCTCGTTTCAGCTGCAACACACTTATCAAAGGTGCGCGAATGAACAAGCCTGTTGGTTCAGATCGGAATACAAGAAGCGACGTTTCAAATTGCCGCTTCTTTCGCAAGTTCGTCCATCACTTGCTTCGTCGCGCGATAGGCGATCTCGACGATCTCATCTATCTCAGATTCGGAAACGACGAGAGGCGGAGCGAAACCTAGAATGTCGCCATGCGGCATTGCTCGCGCGATGAGTCCCCTGTCGCGCGCCGCCTTGGAGATGCGGGCGCCCATCTTGAGCTGCGGATCAAAGCGTCGTTTAGTCTGCCGATCGGCGACAAACTCAACGGCACCGAGCAGGCCCACTCCCCTTACCTCACCCACGATCTCAAGCTGGGCGAACCGCTCCTTCAGCCGCTTCAAAAAATGCAAACCCACGGTTCTCGCTCGCTCACTTAGTCGCTCCTTCTCGACAATATCGAGGACCGCGTTAGCAGCTGCAGCCGCAATCGGATGACCGGAATAGGTATATCCGTGGGAGAATGCGCCGACACGGTCGGCTGCTTCTTCCATGACCGCGTAGACTCTCTCCCCGACGATTGCTGCCGAGAGCGGCATATAACCGGACGTCAGACCCTTGGCCACTGTTACAAGGTCAGGCTCCATTCCATAAAGAGTGCAGCCGAACTCAGCGCCGGTCCGGCCGAACCCACAAATCACTTCATCGGCGATCAACAAAACGTCGTAGCGCCTAAGCACGGCTTGAATTTCACGCCAGTAACCATCCGGCGGGGGCGTGATCCCTCCTGTACCCAGCACCGGCTCGGCAATAAAGGCGCCGATCGTTTCCGGTCCCTCACGGACGATCATCTCTTCTAGTTCGGCTGCTCGTCGACGAGAGAACGCCTCCTCCGTCTCACCTGGCTCGGCACCCCAATAGTGGTGAGGCGCGCCTGTGTGCAAAATGCCTGGAAAGGGCAGATCCATGTGATCATGGTAGAACGACATGCCGGTCATAGAACCGGAAATAACCGAACAACCATGGTAACCGCGATCGCGCGAGACAATCTTCTTCTTCTTCGGCTGACCGCGTAGATTGTTGTAGTACCAAACAAGCTTAGCTTGCGTTTCGTTGGCGTCCGATCCGGATAGCCCGTAAAAGACTTTGCTTGGCTTACCTGGCGCCATTCGCACGAGGCGATCCGATAGATTAGCCAGCTCATCCGTCGTGTGGGCGGCATATGTATGGTAATAAGCCAACTTGTAGGCTTGCCGCGCAATCGCCTCAGCCACTTCGGTCCGGCCATACCCAATGTTGACGCAGTAAAGACCAGCAAAGCCGTCAATGTAACTATGGCCCTGCGCGTCTTCAATGCGGATACCCTTGCCCCCGCTGACGATTGTCGGATCACCAATCTTGCCAGTGGCGAAATCCTTAAGTTGGGTGAAAGGATGCAGAACAGTCGCGCGATCTTTTTCGGCGGTCGTCTTGATATCGTTCATACCACTTCTCCTAAGCCACCAGATCGCCGAAGCAGACGTATTTCAATTCCATGTATTCTTGAATGCCATGTCGCGAACCTTCGCGACCGAGCCCGGATTGCTTCCAACCTCCAAACGGAATTGGCGGCCCAGTGAATGAGGCGGTATTGATGCCAACCATTCCGTACTCGATGTTCTCAGACAGTCGCAGCGCTCGGCGCAAGCTGTCGGTGTAAACATAGGCGGCCAAGCCCATTTCACTGAAATTGGCTCGGTCCAGAACCTCCTTTTCAGAATCGAACGGAAGCACCGCGGCGACTGGACCGAATGTTTCCTCGCTCGAAATGAGCATGTCATCAGTGACACCGCTCAGCAGCGCTGGAAAGACGAAGTTCTCGCCGAAGACCCCGTCTTGCTTCGTAGAAATAACCCGCGCCCCTTTTGCCGCCGCATCCTTAATCTGAGCCCTGCACTTTTCGGCCACGGATAGCTTCGTCATCGGCCCGATATCAGTCGCAGCCTCCAGGCCATGGCCAACTCTGAGCCGAGCGATTGCCGCAGCAAATTTCTCGACGAAGGCACTATAAATGCTCCTCTGTACGTAGATGCGATTAGCCGCCAAGCAGTCCTGCCCCGACGTGGCAAACTTTGCAGCCATGGCGCCTTTAACGGCCTTATCCAGATCGACATCATCAAAGATAATGAAGGGAGCGTGCCCGCCGAGCTCGAGCGACACCTTCTTCACACTCTGCGCGGCCCCCTCCAGTAGCAAACGACCGACTTCCGTAGACCCCGTGAACGAAAGGGCTCGCACGCGCGCATCCCGCAACAGGGGCGCTGAAAGTTCGATCGGATTGCCGACGAGCACCTGAAACACACCACGTGGAACTCCAGCCTCTTCAGCCAACCTGGCTAGGGCAAGAGCCGAGAGCGGCGTCTCGGGCGCAGGCTTCACGATGACCGGGCAGCCAGCCGCCATGGCGGCACCGGCCTTTCGCGTAATCATAGCGACAGGAAAATTCCAAGGAGTGATTGCCGCAGCAACACCAACGGGCTGCATTCTTACTTGCAGCAGACTTCCAGGCTTATGGCTCGGGATCGTCTCGCCATAGGCGCGATCTCCCTCTGCGGCAAACCACTGGAGAAATCCGGCACCATATCCAATCTCGTACCTTGCTTCCGCGAGCGGCTTGCCCTGCTCGCTAGTTATGAGGACCGCAAGCTCCTCCGAATGGGCGAGCATTAACGACGCCCAAGTCCTGAGAATTTCGCCGCGCCTCTCTGGCAGCAGCTCTCGCCATTGAGCAAAGGATCGCTGCGCTGCGTCGATGGCAAGATTCATATCTGCTGCGCCGCAACGAGCAACTTCAGCGATCACTTCGCCAGTTGCTGGATCGACGACAACATCTCTTTTGTCGCCCTCGATCCAGCGACCATCGACCAGAGCAGCCCCCGTGATAAAATCTCGACGGCGCAGATGGTCGATATGCCCCTTAGCTAGCCCGACCAGAGATGGACTTTTGGGCCAGGCAGCTTGCAACACCATTTGGAAGTCCTTGGCCGTCATCTTGTTGAAATTCTGCTGCCAATCAGGATACTAATGTCAGAGACAGATTTGCGCCGCTTTTCACCGTCGTTTGGACGGTTTCCTGCAGGACCTCACCATTTTGCAGCGAAATTCACCCGGAGCCTGACTTATGCAATATGACCGAACTGACGCCCGCATCTTGGAGATCGTCCAGAAGAACAATCGCCTGACATCCGAGATCATCGGCGAACTTGCGGGACTTTCTGCTACTGCGTGCCAACGGCGATTGAAGAGGCTCCGCTCTGACGGCATTATCGAGGCGGACGTCTCGATCGTTTCGGCAAAGGCGGTAGGAAGGCCTATTCAGATGCTCGTGCTCGTAAGCCTCGAGCGCGAGCGCGCAGATATTATAGACAGGTTCAAGAAGGCGATTAAGTCGTCAGCTGAGGTCGTCAACGGATTCTACGTCACTGGGGACGCGGACTTCGTTCTGTATATTACGTCGCGGACCATGGAAGATTATGAGCAATTCACGCGGCGCTTTTTCTATGAGAACCCTGACATCAAGGGCTTCAAGACGATGGTTGTCATGGATCGCGTAAAGGCTGGTTTTGCGATTCCGGTAGAGGTTCCAGACGCAGATTGATCTTCGTATCTTTGCGGTCGTTCTTTCGAGGCCTCGCGCGTTTTTTCATCGCTCATCCTCGCACAACGCGAGAAACAAGCACCAGCGCTCTTGTAGTCTCTGTCGATGTTAACGCGCGCTAAGGTAGAGGAGCATGGCTGCTCCAGTAGGTGGAATGGCGGCGAAGTGAAGCGACGTCGCGGACATCTGAGAGCAAATCCAACTGCCGTTGTGGCTGTGACGCCCCGATCGGATCGTTGCTGGAGCAATGCTAAAAAGCTGTCAAAGAACTTGACAAATTTATTCCTTGATCTGGATATCATTTTTGCAGGTCGTGGTAGAAGCAGCAAATTCGCAAACGAACTGGGCACACAACGCGAATTTCAGATGTTTGAGGGCGGGCCAGAACCGCTCGTCCGATTTGGCTTCAACGTTCCGCGCCAAACACTGACCTTAGTCAGGTCGTGGTGCACGGCCCGTGGATCCAAATGATGAAACTTTCCGATCCTCAGATTTTTAGCGTCGATGGTATTGCGGCCCCGCTGTGTTACCCCACCTTCCGCCGGATTTGGATCGCGAGCCTCCTGTCGAACCTCGGTTTACTTGTCCAAGGCGTCGGCGCGGCTTGGGCCATGACAGAGATGACATCGTCAGCCGATAAAGTTGCACTGGTGCAGACGGCTTTGTTGCTGCCCGTCATGTTGATCGCTGTGCCGGCCGGTGCCATCGCTGACATGTATGACCGCCGAATTGTGACGCTCGTTGCGCTCTCGATCGCGCTCTGCGGCGCGACAGCGTTGACTGCGCTCGATTGGTCGGGGCTTACCACGCCGGATCTACTCCTGGCGCTTTGCTTTGTAGTCGGCGGCGGCATGGCGTTGATGGGGCCGGCCTGGAGCTCCTCGGTTAGCGAGCAGGTTCCGCCAAAGACGCTGCCGGCGGCGATTGCCCTCAATGGCATTAGCTACAACATCGCGCGTAGCTTTGGGCCCGCGGTCGGGGGAATTGTTGTTGCGACCGCGGGCGCGGGTGCGGCCTTTGCAATCAACGCATTCCTCTATCTACCACTGATCGTGGCGTTGTTCCTCTGGAACCGTATCGCGGAGCCGTCGCGGCTGCCGCGCGAACACCTGAGGCGCGCCATTGTCTCGGGCGTGCGCTACATCGCCAATTCGCCTTCAATCAAGATTGTGGTAGCGCGCACTATGATAACCGGCGTCGTCGGCAGCGCGCTCCAAGCGCTAATGCCGCTGGTCGCTCGCGACCTGTTGCACGGGGGCGCTCAGACTTACGGCATCATGCTAGGTGCGTTCGGGTTGGGCGCGGTAGTAGGAGCTCTCAACATCGGCAAACTGCGCAGGCGTATGAGTGGTGAGGCTGCGGTTCGTGCCTGCACACTGTCCATGAGCGGCGCGATCGCGGCGGTCGCGCTCAGTCACAATTCGGTCTTGACAGCCGCAGCTCTGGTTTTAGCGGGTGCCGTATGGACCATCGTCTGGACGCTGTTCAACATTGGCGTGCAGCTCTCCGCCCCGCGCTGGGTTGCGGGCCGCTCCGTTGCGGCTTGGCAGGCTGCGTTCTCTGGGGGCCTCGCAGTTGGCAGTTGGGGATGGGGCCGCCTCACCGATGCCGTCGGTGTCGACATCACGCTACTCATCTCTGCCGGACTGATGCTGCTCTTGCCGCTGCTTGGACGCTGGCTGCGCATGCCGGCCATCACCGAGCGCGGGGAGGGCGCCGAGATGCTTGCCGATCCTAAGGTGCGGCTCCCGCTGACCTACCGGAGCGGCCCACTGGTGGTTGAGCTCGAATATCGGGTGGCCTTGGAGAATGCCCGAGCCTTCCACAACGTCATGCAGGATGTGCAGCTCTACCGGCAACGCAACGGGGCCTATGGTTGGTCAATTGCGCGTGATATCGCCGACCCCGAGCTGTGGACCGAGCGCTATCACTGCCCGACATGGCTCGATTATTTGCGCCAACGCAACCGCTGGACCCAGTCGGAACGTGCATTAGACGAGAAGGCCATGGCTTTCCATATCGGGCCCCAGCCCGTGCGTATCCGTCGTATGCTGGAGCGTCCGTTTGGATCGGTACGCTGGAAGGATGATGTGCCCGACCGCGCCGCGAGTGAGCTCTAGTTGTTGGTCGGGAGCGCGGCGCAAGCACTAACCGTCGTCCCTTCGATTGCACCGCATTCAAGACCCCTGGATGCGATGACGCCGTTGCGCTTGGCTAACCCCTCGCCGTCATCACTTCGGGGATGTCCCGCTCGCTGTTGAACTAGGTCGGGCCGACGTTGCCGGAATGGATGTTACGCGGCCCTCGTGACGTGGGCAACGGGGTTGATCGTCATGCGATTGTGGCGAGCTTGAAGGGCCGCACGCAGAACCGACAATTGCTTATGCGCCTTCAATCGTCGGAAGCCCTTGTTGGCCTCGATCATGCCGGCCGCGACCCATCGCAAGGCCATACCGGCATCCCGCCAGCGTTTGACGTTGCGCGTGACGCGGCGAATGGTGCCCATCATGTTCTCGGCGATGTTGGTACAGGCGAGCGATCGACGAAGCTCCTTCGGCAGCTTCAACCGGACGACAGTCAGGATTTCGTCGAGGCCTTCGAGGATGCTGGCCGCTACGCCGGGCCATTGCTGGTCGAGTCGACGCGCGAGATTGCGGATCAATTTTTCAGCCTTGTCGGCGTCATCGAGCTCCCAGGCCTGGCGCAGCACCCGACGGGTGGCCGCATGATGCTCTTTCGGCAGGCGTTCCATGATGTTGCGCGCCTTGTGGATCTGGCAGCGCTGGATCGCAGCGGCCGAACCGAAGGTGCGGCGGATCGCCTTCGACAACGCCTTCGCGCCGTCGGCGATGAACAGTCTTGGCACCGTCGGGTCGAGCCCGCGCGAGACCAGGTTGTCCAGCAGGGCCTGAACCGTTGCGGCATTCTCGGTCGCCCCTTCCACCAGCGCCAGCGGATGCTTGTTGCCTTCGCCGTCAACCCCGATCGCGGCGACCAGCACGAGATCGTCGCCGAGATGCAGCCCATCGATTTGGACCACCAGAAGGTCGAGCGCGGACAGGTCGGCAGCCATGAAGTCGGCCAGCCGCGCCGCCGACAGCGCTACGAACCTCCGCGAGGCCGCCGACTTCGAAACCCCCGATCCGGGCGGTGCCGGCACGTCACCCTCGGGCAGCCGGACAGCGCGGCCGAACCGGCGCGTCGACACATTGATCAGCATCAGGTTCATCGCCCAGCGACCGAGCCAATCCTCCTGCGCCGCCGTTTCCCAGCTCGGGATCGTGACCTCGCGGCCGTCCACGCCCCGGACCCGCGGGCGCTCGACCTCGATCTTGCCGCCGTGGAAGCCGATCCGTCCCCGCGTTCGGCCCCAACGGTGCGCCCGCCGCGCCGCGTCGCGACCGTGGCGCGGCCCGCAGGCCGCCGTGACATCCGCCTCCATCATCGTGCCGAGCGCCTCGATCCCTGCCGCAAGGCAGAACCGATCGAAGCTCGCTCGCACTTCCGCAAACGCTTCGTCCACAGCCCCGGTCGCCGGCCAACCAGCCGGTGTGATATCTCTCGTCATGGCGTTGCTCTCCTTTGTGGAATCAGCACCCCGAGCCTACCGGCTCAAGGTGGGCAACGCCGACCTCTTCAGAAATTCAACAGAACCCGGGACATCCCCATCACTTCCCCCAGATAAGATACTCACCGGACATATGTCAGTCAGATTTAACGCGGACCGACATCGCCAACTATTGTGATGCTCTTTCTACTACCCCTAGCAGGATCTTGAAAAGCTCGAGAGCAATCTGGGGTGCGGTCTAGCAAATACAGGCCCGACGAACGATCGGCTAAAAGCGATCGGTATTAATATGAACCCCAAATTCTTTAGCACTACTTGTCGCTTAAGCTTTTGTTTCTTGGACTAATGGCCAGTTTAAACGTATGAACGCACGGTCAAAGAAGCAACCGTCCAAGGCCATCATTACGACCGACACGATCAGCTCGAAGCACACCTTGCCGACTTCATCAACGCCAACAACTACACTCGGCGGCTGAAGACACTGAAGGTGTCTTACACTTTACGACTACATCTGCAATTGCTGGACTTCCCAGCAAAAACGATTCAAACTTAACCCGCTCCAGCAAATGCCAGGACTAAACACCCAGCTTCCTAAGTGTGCCACCAATCACACCCAACACGCCCTTCTCATTCACCCGACGAAGGTGATAATCGGCATCCCCAAACGTGTTCTCGATCATGGCCAGCCGCTTAAAATAGTGGCCGATCTTAGCCGCCATGGTCATGCCAATCCCGCCGTGAAGCTGGATCGACTGCTGACCGATGAATTTTCCGCTCCTCCCGATCTGCACTTTAGCTGCGGCTACCGCTGTTGCACGCTCGGCAGCATTCTCGATATCCGAGGCCATGGTGGCGAACATCGACATCGAGCGCGCCTGTTCGAGCGCCACAAACATGTCGGCGGCGCGGTGCTGCAGACTCTGAAACGAGCAGATTGGCACCCCGAACTGCTTTCGCGTCTTCATATAATCGACTGTGGTCTTCAGCGATTCGTCCATTAGGCCCACGGCTTCCGCGCAAAGCGCGGTGCGGACGTCGTCAACCACCCGCTCGATCAATGGCAACGCGTTCTCGGGATCGCCGATCGCCGCTGCGCTGCCCACCTCGACCCTTGTGAAGCTGATGTCGGCGGCATGCAGCCCATCTTGGGTCGGATAGCTCTTTTTGGAGATGCCTCTCGCGTCGGCAGGCACCAGAAGCACCGCGATACCGCCTCTATCGCGTTGAGCGCCTTTGATGCGCACGGTGACGATCAACGTGTCGGCGTTCTCGCCATTGAGCACAACACATTTTTCGCCGTCAATGACCCATCCATCTCGGCTCTCCTTGGCGGAGGTAGTCACGTCGTTCAGATCATAGCGAGAGTTCTTTTCGAGTTGCGCGAATCCGAAGGTCTTGCTGCCGTCGATGATCCCAGGCAGATGAGCTGCCTTCTGCGCGTTCGAACCGCCACGGCGCAGGAAGCCGCCGCCGATCACAACCGTGGCGAGATAGGGCTCGACCACAAGCGCTCGGCCGAACGCTTCCATCACGATCATAGTCTCCTCGCCGCCGCCACCAAACCCGCCATCCGCTTCGACAAAGGGAAGTCCGAGCAGTCCCTGCTCAGCAAAGCGGCTCCAGATCAATCTGCTCCAGCCGCCCTTCTCCTTCGAATATTTTTTGCGCTGCTCGAAATCGTAGACATCGGTCAAGAGTCCATCGACACTTTCCTTGAGGAGCCGCTGCTCCTCGGATAAATTGAAATCCATATCTCAGCTTCTCCTGACGACGGATCTGGACTCTTGCGGGTCCGCATTTGCGGGGATGAAAGAAGAGCTAGAGTCCCAGCATCGCCTTGGCGATGATGTTGCGCTGGATTTCGTCCGAGCCGCCGTAGATCGAGACTTTGCGGTTGTTGAAGTAGCTCGGCGCGATCTGCGCGGTCCAGTCCATCGCTTCATACGAAGACTCAGGATGTTCGTTGTAGGGCGCAGCGAATGGCCCGATCATCTCCATCAAGAGTTCAGTCGCAGTCTGCTGGCTTTGTGAGCCCTTAATCTTAAGCATGGAAGACGCTGGATTTGGCTTACCCTTGCCGTGCTTGCCTTCGTCGCCGACAATGCGTAGTTGCGTGAGCTCCAGTGCCTTCAGCTCGATCTCGGCTAAGGCGAGCTTCTCCCGGAACGCGGGATCCTCAATCATAGGCCGGCCGCCACTTTTGACGTCAGAAGCCACATCCTTGATGCGCCGGATGCGCTCCTTGGAGACGCCGACCCGTGCAATGCCAGTGCGCTCGTTGCCGAGCAGGAACTTTGCGTAGTCCCAGCCCTTGTTCTCATCGCCGATTAGGTTTTCGTATGGCACCTCGACGTCGTCGAAGAAGATTTCGTTGACCTCATGGCCACCATCGATGGTCTGAATCGGACGCACCGTCACGCCCTTGGAATTCAAGCAGAACACGATGAAGGAGATGCCCATCTGCTTTTTGGCGCGGAGATCGGTGCGGCAGAGGCAGAAGATCATGTCGGCATGCTGCGCGAGCGTGGTCCAGGTCTTCTGGCCATTGATAATCCACTTGTCGCCTCTGCGTTCGGCCTTGGTCGTGAGCGAGGCGAGGTCCGAGCCAGCGCCGGGTTCCGAAAAGCCCTGGCACCACCAATCATCCACGTTTGCGATGCGCGGTAGGTAATATTTTTTCTGCGCCTCATTACCGAAGGTGTAGATGACCGGGCCGACCATGCCCACGCCAAAGGCGAGCGGCGTCGGCGCCGGATACATCTGCAGTTCCTCCCTGAAGATGTAGTGCTGGACCGAGCTCCAGCCTGTGCCACCGTATTCCTTCGGCCAGGAACTAACGTTCCACCCCTTCTTGTTGAGGATGCGCCACCACCTAACCATTTCCTCCTTCGACACATTGCGACCTTCGATCATCTTGTGCCGCATCTGCGGCGATACATTGTTGCGCAGAAACTGCCGCACTTCCTGTCGGAAGGCTTGTTCTGCCTCGGTGAATACAAGATCCATCGGATTCTCCTGCAACCGAATTAATTCGGTTCGCGCTAAGATGGTGAAACCCTCTCAATGCATGCCAAATAGGAAAAGGCCTCGACGTAAGGTGGAACCGAACGCAAAACGTATCGAGAGGGTTGTCGAGGGGCAAAGGATCCGCCTGTTTCCAGCGTCCTTGGGTGGCGATACCGAGCATTCGCCCTTCCTGGCCCCTGCGAACCCGTTAGATGCCCCATGTCCGCGTTCGACTTCTCGCTGTTCGATTTGTCCTAAAATGTGACTTGTCCCACTAGCGTCTTGCTCCCCATCAAGCGAGCGTCAAAGCTTGCGCAGCTATTCCCGCATTCTATCTCCGTCAGGAATCGGGCACCCTGGTTTACGGGAGCGAAGCATTGCTCATCCTGCGCTCCTAAATGCATTCAACCGTCCCTTCTCAATGTTGCCACGTCTCTGTAGCAACGCTCGTGCCAGCCGCGTTCGAGCGCTTTAAACCTCTGATTCGTTTTGAGAATGGCTCGTACCTCGTAAACAACGACCTCCGTTTTGAACCGAACAGAAATGGTACGCTGTCAGAGATCGGACAATCATCGAGAGTGGACCGTTGTTTCGATTGCCGCACAGCTGGCGGATCCAAATTTGCTAGCCTTCATTATCTCTCAGCTCGATGCGAATGGATGTGGACTAACGTTCGCCTGCCGTTCGAGCCCTGTGGTCATGAGAACGGACGGAGCAGAAGCCTCAGGTTTGCCGAAATGCTGGCGGACGCGCAGTTGAGGCGTTTTCGGCACGACGGCCCTGCGAGGACAGTCCAGAACGGCTTCCGACGCGCGCAGCTTGACGCTGCCATAGCCGACCTGTCAGCAGGTTCGACGAGCAGTCTGCCGCAATAGTTTGTCCTAAGCAGACCACCGCCATCATCATCCAGCCCAACGGTTCTTCGATCCGTTTGCTTATCAATGCTGATCCAACACCGGGCATGACCGTGAACGTGAGCAAGGACGGCGGAAGCATCGCTCGCCGTCTGCCCGAAACGTCAGATGTGTGGCAGGGATCGCGAGACTCGAGCCAATCAGCAATGCTGGGGTCGCGCGCAGCGGCTGATGCATCACCGCCTAGCAAATCGGGCCAGCGCCTTCTGATCGATCTCGATGCCCAATCCCGACCCGTTAGGCACGGGGACGATGCCGCGAGTGTGCTCGATGGGCTCGGTGAAAATCGCCTGCCGGAGCGGGTTTTCGGTTCGGTCGAACTCCAGCAAGGGCGCCACGGATATGGGCGAGGACCGCGTGTGCGGCGGCAGAACGGCGAGCAAATGTAGCGAGGCGGCAATTGCAATCCCGGTGCCCCAAACATGCGGATTGAAACGGACGCCGAACGCTTCTGCCATATCGGCGATCTTCTTGCATTCGGTCAAACCGCCGGCCGCGCAAATGTCCGGCTGCGCTATATCGAGCGCGCGCGAGACGAACACGTTACGGAACCCGAAGCGGGTGAACTCACATTCTCCGCCTGCGATCGGGATCGAAATTGCCCCTTTTACCGCGCGGTAGCCGGCTAGATCCTCTGGCGGTACCGGCTCCTCAAACCAGCCGATATCGTGTTTCTCGATCATGCGCCCCAGACGGATCGCTGCGACGCTGTCATAGGCGTGGTTGGCATCCACCATCAGCGACACAGTCGGCCCTACCGCCTCGCGCACGACGCGTGTCGCGGCCGCATCCTCCTCCACACCGAAGCCGACCTTGAGCTTCACCGCCGAGAATCCCTCCGCGACGTAGCGCGCTGCCTCCTCGGCTAGATACCGGCTCGGGTCTTCAGCTTTGCGTCGGTGGAGGCCAGTCGCGTAGGCGACGATGTGACTCCGCTGCGCGCCGCCGAGCAGCTGATGCACGGGAACGCCGAAACACTTGCCCTTGACGTCCCAGAGCGCGATATCGATACCGCTCAACGCCTCTATCACGACACCCTTCTGGCCGTGATCGCGCAGGCGCGCATAGATCATTTGCCAGAGATACTCTGTGCGCAGCGGATCCTCGCCAACTAGCCATGGCGCGACGCTCTCGACCACGGCGGCCGTCATCCCCGCCGGTCCGTAGCATTCGCCCCAGCCAACAAGACCCTGGTCGGTCTCGATTTCGACCAGCATCGCTGTACGCGTATCGTACCAGCCACGCGCGGAGGCAAGAGGCTCCGACAGCGCGGCTTGAAGGATATGAGTGCGAACGCTCGTAATCTTCATCGGCTTTGCCTTGTTCCAGTCCTGCTGCGCCCCTCACTCAGAACAGTCGCTTCTAAATGGGTACCGGCCGTGCTGCGGCGTTCAAACGCATTAAGCTTTTGCTTTGACAATATTCGCACATAGGAAACGATGATCGATGCATCGAAGGCCGGATCTTTTAAGCTGTCAGAAACCGGACAAAATACCGGCCGTTCATGCATGAAGAGCGCCGGTATTCACCATGGTGGCCAATGGCCGTCGTCCAGGCAGCGGCAGGGGAGCAGCGAAGCACTGCCTCTCGCTGTGCATCACCGGACACCCGCAAGTCCTAGATGCCTGAGTTGGAATCCCCGTTGAGCCGCGCGGTGCTCGTGGACACAATCATCGCCGCGGTAGTTAGTACCGGACGCCTTGAGAGCCTCAGCCCACATCTCCGGCTTCATTGATGCGCATATCCGTATTGCGCAAGGACCGGTCCAGCTGCCATGGATCCTACAACGCGAAATACGAAGCCATGAAAAAAAGAGCGGTCGAATGCTATCCTGCCATCATTTTGGGGTTTCATCTTTGAAGATGCTGTTCGCAGCCAAACCATCCCCATGGAAGGCTACTTCAAAGGTCATCATTTTCGCGCTTGGCGCCATATAAAGTCGTGAAGATGTGCCTTCTGGAGCGGGTCAGCGCACCTCTGCAAGATGATCTGTAGAGTTGGCGCGACAAAGCTCATACCCTCGAACAACTCGTAAAACGCGACCTCGTTGTTTTTGTCGAAACCACCAAACTCTATCTCGTGATTTTGTTGGGGAGCGATCAAGCTTTAAAGTTGGAGACGTGGGCGCCTTTGCTGATCTAGTCAGCGCGATCACGATAGACTTAAGGAAATCGGATCCTGTCTTTCCCCTTGCGGCGGCGGCATGATCATATACTTGCAGCAATGGGACGTGCAGCGGATCAACTAGGATACTCATGTCTGTACTCCGTCCAGCTGTGACCTGCGAATAGTATTGCTGTACACCGTCAACAAGAATCGGGACACTACCTACTCTGATAAGGAGTACATCTGATAGAAGGGCTATTACTATTTCGACGCGAACCGCGGCGCACGAGCTTCAGCCGAGGTTCAACGGACCAACAACGCCCCTTGGCCGACTTTATTGACCTTGATGCCAAGAACTGGTCACTTAGAACTTTCCTAACATCGAGCTCGTTTCAACGATTTCCATTACCTCGCACCCGCCTTCTGCGCATATTTCCATGACGCTTTCGCGAGCGGCACGGTGCGCTTGGCAGCTTCGATCGCCTTGGCATTGGCGGCTGTGCCGTCTCGGATGCGGGCTGCGATACCTTGGGTCATGCCGACTAAGCGAAAGAGATTATACGAAAAATACCAGTTCAAATCCGGCAGCTCGCTGCCCGTGTAGTCGCAATAGATTTGCGCGGCCTCGTCCATGCTAGGAATATTGAGCGCCTTCAGGTCGGCGGTCGCAAGCCCCGGCCTAATCCATTGCATCAACAGATAGGTAAAATCGGACATGGGATCGCCGAGCGTCGACAATTCCCAGTCGAGCACGGCGATCACGCGCGGCTGCCTTGCATGGAAGATAATGTTTTCGAGCCGATAGTGCCATGCACGATGGAGATACGCTTCTGCTCGGGGACCGTGATCGGCAGCCACTCGATCAGCTTTTGAACCTCCGGAATATGTTGCGTCTCCGAAGCGCGGTACTGCTTGGTCCAGCGATCGACTTGGCGCGCGAAATAATTGCCAGCCTTTCCGAAGTCGGCAAGGCCGATCCTATCGGGATCAAACATGTGCAGCTTTGCGAGAGTCTCGATCTTGCTGCGGAAGATCTTCGGTCGCATCCCGGACGGCTGGCTCGGCAAGGTCGGATCCCAATAGACCCGCCCGTCCTCCATCGACATGATGTAGAAGGCCGAGCCAATGACAGCATCGTCAGTGCAGAGCGCAAATGCATGCGCGACCGGAAAGCCCTGATGGCCGAGCGCAGAGATGACACGGAACTCGCGATCCACCGCATGCGCCGACGGCAGCAATTTGCCGAACGGCTTTCTGCGCATGACGTAAGAGCGGCCGGGGCTTTCGAGTTTGTAGGTCGGATTGGATTGGATTGGCCTCCCTTAAACTGTAAGACGGTCAAGGGGCCGGCGTAGCCCTCGACATGCTCGCGCATCCAACAATCGAGGCGGGTCTCGTCGATGCGATGTCGCTCTTCGACGGGTTTCGTGCCCGAAAACTCCTCGTCATTCCCGACGCCATCGGCCAATGTGACGCTCCTCGCACTTCTTGAAGCGTCCCGCGTGGCCGCTTCTTATTAATCACCCGAACAGTTGCATACTTCCGAGGTTCCAGTCTGACAACGGGGCGGCACTGCTTTTCATCGGCTCATCCGTCAGACGCATGGTACGCGTCGAGGCTTAGTCGCGGCGGATAAAGCACACCTCTTGGACGCGCGGGCGCAAGCTCTGCGTCCCTCCGGTCGCTGATTCACAGGCTGGTTTGTCTTCAGACGCCAATTCAGCAGTAGTCCCTCGTTGTCGAACCTCTTGTGCGGACCTCAAGCCGCTGGGCTCGAGGAGAATTGAATGTTTGCGGCGGTGCGAACGGGCCGGAGCTAGCAGACTTTTTTCTCTGCGCACAATACGATCCTGTCTCGCGTTGAAGGGGTGCGACCTTGCGCAATATTCCATTTTGTTGAACGACCAATAGTCGGACGGGGGGAACGGAACATCTCTCATTACCGACGGGAGCAGCCTTCAGATGATCTCCGCGTGATCACTGGCATCGTTCATCTTTTGAAACGTCGCTGCCGCCTGGCGCGCGCTACGGATACGCAAATTATCGACGCCACGCACGTCAAATGGCACCGCTTGCCAGCGAGCGGAACGATTGGGAGCGCAACCAGGTTATTGGCCGCTTGCGCGCAGGGACAGCAAGAAGATCCACGCAGTCGCAGATGCTGATGGGCCCGATCGCAATCCTGCTGACGTGGATGAGGCGCATGACTGCCGGTCGCTGAACGCTTTTGTTCACTTGGAAACCGAACGCCGTTCGCGCACCGAGCCCTCCTGAGAGACGGACGCTACCAGCGTGCCGTCACGCGTGAAGATCAAGCCGCGCGCAAGACCGCGTCCGCCTTGCGCGCTCGGCGACTCTTTCGCGTAAAGTAGCCACTCGTCGGCGCGAAACGGGCGATGAAACCATATTGCGTGATCGAGGCTCGCCGAGATCATGTGCCCGTCGAACAGAGTGCGGCCATAGCGCACCATTACCGCATCGAGCAGCGACAAATCTGAGGCATAGGCCAGCGCGCACATATGCAGCGCAGGATCATCGCGCAGCTTTGCTGCGGCTTTGATCCAAATATGAAAGCGGCCGTCGTCGATCTTCTGACCGACATAACGGCCAATCTCGACCGGACGCAATTCAATCGGTCGATCGAAGTCATAATAGCGCCGGATGAATTCCGGCATGTCAGGAAACATCGGCCGCTTGGATAGTTCCTCGGCGGTAAGCCCTTCTGGCGGCGGAACATCGGGCATGTCGTTTTGGTGGTCGAAGGCGCCTTGCTCGCCTGCATGAAAGGACACCATGATGGAAGAGATTGCCTTACCCGCCTGGATCGCGGTGACGTTCCGTGTCGAATAGCTCTTACCATCGCGCAGCCGTTGGACCTGGTAGATGATCGGAACCTGCGGGTCACCGGCCTGAATAAAATAGCCATGCAGCGAATGCGGCAGCCTGTCTTCGACGGTGCGACATGCCGCGACCATCGCTTGCCCTATCACCTGCCCGCCGAACACCCGCTGCGAGCGAGTGTTCGAATGTTTGCCGCGAAACAGGTTCACCTCGATCGGTTCAAGGTCGAAGATGGCGGATAGATCGATTGAGGTTTTTGACATTGACGCACTTTCGTTCTTCTTCGGCATCATTCCCCGGCACGGCGGCCCAGTGACGAAGCCGAGCTCTCGAGATCTGGCATTCTTTCGCGCCACCCAGAGGGGTTCTTGTTTTTCGTCCATCTTTTCGCAGCTAAGGACCCCCAACTGCGACTATGCTGAGTCTATTGACATTGATTTGGACAGATCGAGAAGTCCTAGTTGGACTCCTGCGACCGGGACTACCGCGTCGACCATTTCCAATGATGCTCCCCCCAGCAATCACCGTGCCACGAGGGTATACTTGAACAGATGCGAAATCGATGTGCTCATCCCGCGCCGGCAATAACACTTGCGCTTACTGTCGGACTGCCAACATAGACGTCAACCGGACACGGCCCGAACACGACAACGCACATGAAAGAGACATGAACGCATCTCGTGCCGGAGGATCGACGGCGCTGGGATCTTCGAAATTATCATCACGTCTATACTGACGTGAAGGCTCAGCGTCGCTCGCGAACCGAGCCTTCCTGGGCGACAGACGCGACCAGCGTGCCGTCAGGCTTGAAGATTAAGCCGCGCACGAGACCGCGTCCGTCTTGCGCGCTCGGCGACTCTTTGGCGTAAAGTAGCCACTCGTCGGCCCGAAGCGGGCGGTGGAACCACATTGCGTGGTCGAGACTTGCAATCATCATCCGCTTGTCGAACAGTGGGCGCTCGTAGCGCGCCGTTACCGCATCGAGCAGCGAGTAATCGGAGGCATAGGCCAGCGCACACATATGCAGCGCTGGATCGTCGCGCAACCTCGCTGCGGCCTTGATCCAGATATGAACGCGACCGTCATCAATTTTCTGACCGACATAACGGCCGATCTCGACCGGGCGCAACTCTATCGCGTAATAGCGGCGGATGAACTCCGTCGTTTCGCAATACATCGGCTGCTTAGGCAGTTTCCCCGCCATGAGCTTTTCCGGCAGCGGCACTCGGGGCATCTTGTCCTGGTGGTGAAAGGCGCTCTCCTCCCCGGCATGGAACGATACCACGATCGAGAAGATTGCGTTGCCATGCTGGATTGCGGTGACGCGGCGCGTCGAATAGCTCTTGCCCTCACGCAACCGTTCGACCTGGTAAATGATCGGCACCTGGGGGTCGCCGGGCCGGATGAAATAGCCGTGCAGCGAGTTCGGTAGCCGACCCTCGACCGTGCGGCATGCCCCAATCATCGCCTGCCCGATCACCTGGCCGCCAAACACGCGTTGCGCGTTGGTGTTCGGACTCTTGCCACGAAATAGGTTCGTTTCGATCGGTTCCACGTCGAAGATAGCGAGCAGGTCGATCAGGCTTTCGGACATTGATGTGCTTTCGGTTTTCTTTGGCATCATTCCCGGGCATGGCACACAGCCGTGAACCAAAAAATTTCGAGATTTCAGGGCGTTCTTTCGAACCGCACAATGCAAACGCAAATTTGCGGGACGGCACGCGACAGTGCAACTGTCTATGGTATTGAGTTGGATAGATCGAGACCTTCTCATGAACTCCGGGCTGTCGGCATTTCGCAACGATGCTTTACGCTCGCTACAGCAATCGGCGTGCCATAAAACGCTGTGCATGCCAGAGGAGATGCAAATCCATCTACTTTGTGCCGCGCCGACGAAATACTTACACCCTAGCGTCGCGCTCCGAACATAGATATGAAACCGGACACGGCTGAGCACGACAACGACGCGAAGGACACCCGTCGCCTCGCCGAACGTTTGGCGATGACGGTCCTTCGAAATTATCTCACAGGTGACGCTTCGTATTAGATTCGACGTCCCTTGCACTTTCGCAATTAGAACAAAGAAACGCGTCCGCGCTGTCATGCGCAGAAATAAGCCTACAGCGGCCTCTAATCTCGCAAGCCCTTCTGCCCCCTGCGTCTCCAAGGCAGTCCGGGAAAGGAGCTTCGAGGTCGATCGTTGCAATGGATCGCCTTCCATCCGGCTTCTCCGCTGGGCGAGCTGTTGCCCAGCTGACGAGCGCTATGGTCTACTCATCCTCCGCGCCAAAGGTGCGCGCGCTAGCTGGCGCCACCCGCGGTTTGCATCTGGCAACGGCTGCGCAGCGCGGCCAGCAAGGTCAGTGTTGCGACAACGCGCTCGGCGGAAGCTCCATCCTCGATGGCCGGCGCGGCTCTTCTCCTACGACGCTCACACCGCTAGCCCGCTCTGAAGCAGTACTGCAGTACACTCGCAGCACGCCCGCCGTAAAATATGAGTAGTAGATAGCCGCTCACATCTCACTTTCCGCGGCTTGGCGGACCACCAAGCGCGGCCGGTCGTTCAGGCGGATCACCAGGCGGCAGCAGAGGGAACGGCTCTTTTCAGATTTGCGCCTTCGCCTTGCGGGATCGTGATTGGGGCAAAGCAACGCTGGCACCAAGCGCCGCCTCGCCATACCGGCAGGCGTCGATTCCCGGGCGCTAAGGCCCGCACGGGCGTCGCCGATTCCGTTGGCATCTTCACCTAGACAGCTCAGCCCAGCAGCGTCTGCCCATTTCTGGCGACGGTAACTTGGCGCTCCCGAACATGAGCTTCGAACGAAATCGAATCGCCGTCCTTCCATAGATTCACCGTAATGATCTCACCCGGAAACACCGGGGCAGAAAAGCGGACGCGATGACGATGGAAGGCAGAGGGATCGTAGTCAGCATACGTCTGCAACACGGCTCTGCAGGTCAGTCCATAGGTGCACATACCGTGGAGAATGGGCTTGGGAAAACCGGCCTTACGCGCGAATTCCGGGTCGCTGTGCAAGGGATTTCGATCACCCGATAGACGATAGAGCAGTGCTTGGTCGGGCCGGATCGGGATATCGACTGATCTGTCCGGCGCTCGCCGAGGTACTTGGTGCGGCTCGGGCATTCCCTCTGATGGTCCACCGAAGCCACCGTCGCCCCTGGCAAAAATCGAAGAAGCGATCGTGACGATCCTGTCACCCTCGCCATCTTTGACGACGACTTCGTTCTGAATGATCGCGCCTTTCTCCTCGCCCTTGTCGTAGACGCCGCGCACGCGCGCATCCGCCGTAACGCTGGCCGCGACAGGCATCGGCTTGTGAAATGTGATGTCGCGTTCGCCATCAACGACCATGACGCGGTCGATGTCGATGAATCCGGGTCGAGCCCCCCAGACGCAGACCGACGCAAAGGTGGGCACCACCTTCAGCGGCTTCGATATTGCAAATGCCTCGTTGACAAACTGCAGCTCCTTTAGGCTCAGAGGATCGGAGCCCATGCCTATGCCAAGCGCATAAAGCATCACCTCGCGATCGCTCCACGAATAGGGAGCGGCTTCGGTCTTGAGATCGAGTATGGCGGGATAATCGATCGGCATCGGGCCGCTCCCTCGTTGTCGTTACGCTTTGACGTCAGGCCATCTTATAGAGCGGCAGTGGAGGTCCACGTTCGATCACCATTTGTGTACATGCGAGCGGGCCGTTGATGGCCATGGCCCAAGGTTTGGCGAGGTTTATGTCGCAACGGCACCGAGAAGTGGCGGCTCTGCTCGAACAGAACCTTGTTATCGCGACCTCGCCCCTTCTCAACACGCGCACATAAGTGCGGCTCATGCGCTCGGGCGTCGCAAGATCGGCGCTGGCTGACAGCGCTTTTTGCATGCGGTGATGGCGACGCCTCTGACGGCGGAAGTTGAGCCGGACCCCAATTCGAGGCTTGGCTGCTCGCTGGCTCTCCACGGCATAGGTATCGACATAATCGCGCGAAGAGTTGGCGCCGCCGCGGATCGCGATGCTCATGCTGGCCGCTCATCATCTGGACTTCGGCGGGATCCACCGCATCGAGGCCGAAGGCGCAGAACAGACTGATCTGCACCTCAGGCATGGCTTCATCTAGTCCCACTTTCAGCGCTACGAAGCGGCGTTGCCGTTCCACGTTATACACTTTCCAGGCTGGAACTTCGCCACGGGCTGGCCTCTTAGCCGACTCTCCCCTTTAATGGAATGAGCCAGCGATTCCATGCGCAGCACCATGTTGCACTCCGAAGCTATTGCCAAAGCTGCGCGGCTTTGTGCGTGAGCTTTTTTGTTCAGGACCGGCGACACACAGGTTGAAGGGAACAGCATCCATCGTCTTCCGTGCGAGATTGGCGCCCCAACCGTGTTGCTGCATCTCAATAGCAACGGCCATGCCAGCGTCTCACCGCTATCTAAGCGTCTGATCACGCATTCGAAACTCCGACAACATCCAAGTCCCCCAGTGTTCTGAACCTAACGGGGGCTTGTGCCTGTCAGAAATTGGACAAGAACCGAGCGCTCGGCGCCGCCAGGACGCGGCTTAAAGGCTCAGCGAAATGGATTTGACCTTCAATTTTCCGCCGCTCTCCCGGCGCAACTTTTCCAATCCGTGCTAGGCCACTTTGAGCGCAGCGTCGCAGCCTTGGCCTTCGTACGGCGATATATACTGACGTTTCCTACCTGGCGGCACCAGGCGCGAATCGCACCGCCCGCCGATCGCACCCATGGTCCTGAAAGCTGTGAAGGCGTTCTTTCCAGTTGGTGGTCTAAATTGGAGTGATTTTCCCTCAAGCTGTTAGCATGCGCATGCAGCTGATGGACCTTGATTGACAAATCGGACAACCTCATCGCAGCCGGGAAATGTCGGCACCCGGATGAGGCAAACCGAACGTAGCGTAGACGCGGCAAACGGAGGCGAATGACCAACGCGGATAATTGCAGACACAGTCCACGGGAAGTTGCACCACTCTGCGCGCCCTCTCCATTAAGTAACTGAGCGGACAAACATGTTTGCCAGGTAACCAAAGCGCATGGACCCAGACGGAGGCACGGAACGGGATGAAGTTATTGGACAAAGTCCCCTCGCTCCGTACGTTCTTATGATAATCGAGCCGGATCAGGTGGTGCCAACTCCACGAGCAGTTCGTTGAACAGCTCGCCGAACAGGTCGCGCGGATCAGAGGGCGGATGGCAATAGCCTGCAGCTTCTGCACGGCTCGGTGACGCCGCTAGGATCGTCCCGTTTGTCCGAGAGGATGATGATCCATCTCGCTGAGACGAATGTTCATGCTAGGCGAGCGACCCTTGTCGCAGGCGTTTGCGTGGAAGCACGAAGAACGTCGTTCGGAACACCCATCCGCATAGTTCCTCGGGGCACACGGCCTGCCAGCTCCTGATAATCGTACTCAAGTCTGACGCACCATATAGGCGTGACCAAAAGGCGTCCGATTGTCGGGTTTCGATGCTTCGCATGGGTCTGGTGTGACCGGCTAGCTCGTCGCCGAGACCCTACCGCTGGCTTGCCGTTCGAACAGCCATTGATAGATGCCGCCGGCCCGAGTCAGGGAGGCGTGGGTGCCCTGCTCGACGATCTCACCGCGATCGAACACCAGAATGCGATCGAGGTCGCGCACCGCCGATAGCCGGTGCGCGATAACGATCGAAGTGCGTCCCTTCATCAACCGCTCCATCGCCTGCTGGATCAGCCCCTCCGATTCCGAATCGAGGCTCGACGTCGCCTCGTCCAGAACCAACACCGGCGCGTCCGCGAGGAACGCCCGCGCCAGCGCGATCCGCTGCCGCTCACCGCCCGACAGCTTAACGCCGCGCTCGCCGACCAGCGTGCCATAACCCTTCGGCAGCCGCAGGATGAAGTCATGCGCATTGGCGAGCCGCGCTGCCTGCTCGATCGCCGCCATGGTGGCGCCGGGCCGGCCGTAGGCGATGTTCTCAGCCAGGGAGCGGTGAAACAGGATCGGCTCCTGCTGCACGATCGCGATCTGGCTGCGCAGCGATTGCTGTGTCGCTTTGGCAATATCTTGGCCGTCGATCAGGATCCTCCCGCCGGAGAGATCATACAGGCGCTGCACCAACTTGACGAACGTGGTCTTGCCGGAGCCGGAACGGCCGACCAGCCCAACGCGTTCGCCGGCGCGGATGTCGATCGACAAACCCTCGTAAAACGGCGCGCGGCCCCCCCCGTAGTGAAAGGTCACATCCTCGAATGTGATCCTTCCGCCCTGAATATCGATCGGTTTGGCGCCGGGTGCATCGATGATGCCGATCGGCTCGCCACTAATTGTAACAAGTTCCACCATGTCGTTCACCGAACGCTGCAAATTGTTGATGTGCATGCCGACCTCGCGCAAATAGGCGTGAATCAGATAATAGCTAGTCAGCACATAGGTGACGTCGCCTGCGGAGGCGTGCCCTGCTATCCACAGCAGGATAGCGCGCCAATTACCGAACCACGAAAGCACAAGAGCATCACGTGCTGCAACACATTGGTGGCGTTGCCACGCAGCCACGTGCGCGATACCCGTGCCTGCCAGCGGTTGATGACACCGTTGAGCCGCGCATCCTCGCGCGCCTCCGCGCCAAATGATTTCACCACGGGGTTGCAGGTGAGCGCGTCCGCCAGCGTACCCCCGACCTTGGTATCCCAGGCATTGGCTATTCGTGCAGTTGGCACGATGTAGCCGATCGTCATCGCTATCGTGATCGCGACATAGATTACGGTGCCGACAACGATCACGCTGCCCAGTGCGGGCCAGTGCAGGCCGAGCAGGATCATCGATCCCACGAGCACGGCGAGCGACGGCCACAATGCCATCAGTATGATGCTATTGAGCAGGTCGAGCGCCCACATGCCGCGCGTGATCTTGCGCACGGTCGAGCCGGCGAAGGAATTGGAGTGCCAATCGGTCGAGAAGCGCTGCACCCGCATGAAGGCTTCGCGCACCACATCCGAGATCGTGTTAAGCGTGAATAGCACAATCGCCTGCAGGCCAACAAACCGCAGGATGAGCGACATGAGACCCAGCGCGACGATGCCGCCGAACGCAACGAGCGCCGCATGCCGTGCGGCCAAATCGGACGGACCCGACGTTAATGCATCGACCAGATGGCCCGAATAGACTGGCATGAACAGGTCGGCGACCGATGCACCTAAGAAGCCGACGAAGACGATCGTGAGGCGGACAGGCTGCTTCAGCCACTGCTGGAACACGAAAAGGATCACTTCGCGGATCGCGGCGGGTCGTTTGTCGTCGGAAACAATCATGGCGCAATCCGGCCGCACTCACAGCGCGTGGCCACTCCATCTAAATTGACGCGCGGTGGCGCAAGGAACGACAGAGGAGTCATCGGAAAACAGTAGGTTGTTGGGTGCTTTGGGCGAGCGGGACGTTGGTCCGGATCAACGCCGGCGGTCAACGGCACGGACGAAAACCCAAAGAACAGCGGGCGTAGGCGCGCGATCGTTGAACAAGATATGACCACGAAAAGCCTCGCCCGTTGGAGTGACGAGGCGCAGCCTACGGATGTATTGGGTGCAATCTGCCAAATGGCAAGCCCGTGAGCGCATCCATCTCAATGCGCGTCGTCGAATGACGCCGCCACGGTGGCGGCCTCGTTTGTAGCCGATCTGGCCATCTTGCAAGAACACAGGGGCATCGGTGACGTTGCGGTAGATTGATGGACCGTAGTCACCGAAGGATTTCCGGCCACAGTCGCCGCCGACGAGCACGCCAATAGATCCTCCGGTCCACCTCCACAGTCCAGGCGGGATCTTCACCGCAGGCTCGAGATCCGCTGAATTGGCAGTACCGCTTGCAACAAGCGTAACCGTTGTGTCGTCACGCCAAAAACGCACTTCAGTTCGCATCATAAACTTTCACAAGGTGCATATTCCCGACTTGCACACACGTCCATCGATGGAACGAGTGCGACATCCCTGCTCTAGGCGTCAGCTCACATAACCGACGCGCTGAAATGGCCTGACGCTGTTACGCCGTGTTCGCGCCCCTTTCTTGCGGCCGCAGGATTTGGGGCCGCGAAAGCCAATCGCCTGCTCTGGTTTTGTGCGCGACGTCGCGTTCGCAAACAGTTTGTTGTCGTGGACACAAGCCGCGCGCTTCCTTTCAGATAGAAGGCGCTGTGCACGCACCGGCTAATTCCGGCGGCGACAGATTTGCTCGGCCTAGCCATTGCCCCGTCTCTTGCTCCAGCACCATGCAACAGTGCGGCCGCACTTCTTTGTCGGTATGTCTCCGCTGCAGCACGAATGTGCTCACGACTCGAACACCGGGGAAACAGAGTATCGGTCGTCTGGCTCCTCTGTCGCTGCCTTTGAACAGCAATAACCATGCCAGCACCTTGCAAACGTGTTAAGCTGTTGTTTGGGATTGGAAAAGCCGTACGTCGGCAGGCGACGGCTGGTTGTTTTGAGCGCGACGGCCGTCATACCGACGACAGAAACCGAACAGGATGGGCGGTCGTTTGCACCCGAAAGAACGCCTTGCTGCGTTTGTCAGCACGGCTGAGCTGATCCTAGTGGCAGACCCAATCATCGTTGAAATTTCGCTCTGGCCCAATGCATGGCCAGAGCATCAAGCGCAGCTACGTTGGGATTACGCGTATTTCCTTTATCGAGCAAGGCGCGCGTCCGATTCCACGAGTGGCACGTCGATTGCTAATGCGACAGACCCCGCAGCCCGAGAGCAGTGGGATTCTTCCGGCGTTATCGATGAAGATTGCTTAGATCGGTACAATGAATGCGCGAAGAAGATTTTTGGTTCTCGACAAACATCAACAAAGCTGCTGAGAACCTCGCCCCGCAGGCCAATGAGAACGCTGCACCGCTCTAACAGGGGACCATGCCATCAAGATTAGCTCGAGTGAGGGACATGACCGACAGCTTCATCGACCGACTCTGCAAGGCGCTCCGCAAGGGTTCGGTGCTGACTGGCACGGACATTGACTCTCGCTATTACCACGATTTGGCCGGTAAACCGGTCGCGCAGCCGCGAGCGGTCGTCCGTCCAAGGACGACGGAAGATGTCTCGGCCTTGCTTCGGCTCTGTCACGGCGAAAAAGTGCCACTGACGACGCAGGGCGGCATGACCGGGTTGGTGCGCGGCGCTCTGCCGAATCCGAATGAAATTGTGCTGTCGATGGAACTTATGAATGCGGTCGAGGAGGTGGACATCTCGTCAGGCGCAGCCGTGGCGCAGGCCGGCACGCCGCTGCAAAAGATTCAGGAACGGGTCGGGCAGGAAGGGTACATGTTCCCGCTCGATCTCGCCGCGCGCGGTAGCTGTACTATCGGCGGCAACATCTCGACAAATGCCGGCGGCAATCGCGTGATTCGGTACGGCATGACGCGCGACTTGATCCTCGGCCTCGAAGTCGTTACCGCCGATGGCACGGTGCTACAGGGCTTACGCAAATACATCAAGAACAATACTGGCATCGATCTTAAGCAGCTTTTCATCGGCAGCGAGGGGGTTCTCGGCGTGGTGACGCGAGCCGCCTTGCGCATCTTTCCCGCCCCTAGGGAGCGGCAAGTGGCGCTTTGCGCCCTGCCCTCTTTTACACGAGTCATCTCGATCTTAGGAATGGCGCGAAAACATCTGGGCGGAGAACTGTCAGCATTTGAGGTGATGTGGAACGAGTACTACCGCCTCGCGCTCGAGCGCGTGAACGGCATGGTTCGGCCGCTGCCGGTCGATTATCCCTTTTATGTCTTGATCGAGGCCTCTGGTGACGATGCCCATCGTGTCCACGCCGATCTCGAAAAGCTGCTCGATACGGCAATGCGCGCGAACATGATCCTTGACGCGACGCTCTCGACGTCGAATGCATCTGCAGCAGCGATATGGCGTATCCGCGATTGCAGCTTAGAACTTGCCCGGACGTTTCCTTATGCTGCACGTATCGCCCTCGACGTCAGTATCGCCATCAACCGGATGGATCAGTATGTGAAGACAATTGTCGCGCGTATTAAGGAGATCGACCCCGGCGCGTTCACGATCGTCTTCGGCCACGCCGGCGATGGTAACCTGCATATCGAGCTACATCACGAGCACACGCCCGACAGGCGGCAGGAATTGGAGAGGCTTGCTTATCAGATCACCAGTGAATTCGGCGGATCAATCTCAGCGGAACACGGCATCGGCATAGTTAAGCGGCCCTATCTGCAGATGAGTAGGACATGGGAGGAAATCGAAACCATGCGTACGCTCAAGCGAGTGCTCGATCCGAACAATATCCTGAACCCGGGACGAATTTTCATGATGTGAGAGGATGCGGGGGCGGCGCGGGTATCTCGGTCGGAACGGTCGAACGTGCGTGAGGTCGTTGGGCAAGTGGAGGCCCAACACCTTGTCGTCGCCCTGCACCCTCACGGTGTACGGCGTGCTCCGTTCGATACCCATAAGGAGATAGCCGAGATGCGCGACGGTCTCGAACTGGTCGCGTTACCAATGCTGCATCTCTCACCGTTTGGCGCGGATAGAGCTCGCCTTGATTGAAGGAGACAATGCGCCAACAATTCAGGAATTTGAGCCTGCTAACGGTGCCTTTCGCCCTCGCGGCACCTTGCGCGATGTCGCGTCTGCTCGTCACTGGCTACAGCTTGCAAATTCTCTGTTGTTGTTCGCGTGGCGTGCAGTAGCGGCTGGCGAGCACGGCCCAATCAGGATCATCGCCTGATCCTGAAAGCACTGCGATCGGGCAACGTCGATCAGGTTCGTAACCCGCTCGCGCGCCACATTCAACCGATTGAGCGGCTTGCCCTTCCAACCTCCTGACGGGAATGAGACTGGTGAATTCCGTTGCAGCCCACAAGGACTATCTTAGCATTACAGTTGCTTTGTTTGCGGGCTTCTGAATCCATGGGCAACCATGATTCGAATGTCGTGGACGCGGGCCGCGTCGGTTGAGGAGACGCTTGCGTTGTGGGCGGCGTCGCTTCGAGAGGTCAAGCAGCGGATACGTCCGTTGTTCACGCAAGAGCGTGTGGCGACGAATGCAGGCCTGTTCCTGGAAGGTCTGCTCGGAGATGAGCAGCGCAAGACCGGTTGGATGCGCGCGGAGGCGGCTGGCGATCCCGGCCCATGGCGGCAGCAGGCGATCCTGGGTCGCGGGGATTGGGACGCTGATGCCCTGCGCGACATCGTCCGGGACTATGTCATCGAGCATTTGGCGGATGACGATGCGGTGCTGGTGATCGACGAGACCGGCTTTCTCAAGCAGGGTAAGGCCTCGTGCGGAGTGGCGCGGCAATACACTGGTTCGGCAGGGAAGATCACGAACTGCCAGATCGGCGTCTTCGCTACCTACGTTTCGCGTCATGGTCATGCGTTCATCGATCGCGCGTTGTATCTTCCGAAGGAATGGACCGACGATCCAGATCGTCTGGAAGCCGCATACGTGCCTGCCGATGTCGGCTTTGCGACCAAACCAAAGCTTGCGACGAGAATGATCGCACGTGCGATAGCCGCGTCTGTACCATTCAAGTGGGTTGCCGGTGACACGGTCTACGGTGTTGGCGATATCGAACAGCAGCTACGGCGGGCAGGCAAAGGCTATGTGCTCGGGGTCAGCAGCTCTCATGTCTTCCGATCCTGGGGCAAGCGACAGCCGGTCGCCGGCAAGGCCGAAGACATCGCCCGGACGCGGCGCCCGTCCGACTGGAAGCGCTTGTCGGCGGGAGCCGGAACCAAAGGACCGAGGCTGCATGACTGGTGTTATCTCGAACTGGCCGATCTCGAGGTCGAGCAGTTCAACAGCGCAAATGATGGTTTATGGACGCGCGGTCTGCTGATCCGTCGCCATATCGCCGATGGCGATCTCGCCTTCTTCACCACCTGGTGCCCAGCGGGAACATCAATTGAAACGCTGGTCGCGGTCGAAGGCCATCGATGGGCGATCGAGGACAGCTTTGAAACCGCGAAAAACGAGTTCGGGCTCGATCACAACGAGAGCAGGTCCTGGCATGGCTGGCATCGCCACGTGTCCCTGGTGATGCTCGCCTTCGCCATGATGGCGGCGATCCGCCATCGCGCCAATCCGCCACCGCCCAAAAAAACCAAACGCCGCCCCCCGGCAAAAGCCAAAGCACACCCACGCCGCCGCTGATCCGTTGGTCAATCCAGGAAATCCGCCGCATCGCCATCAGGCTTGCTCGAAAGCGGATCCAACCCGCGCATGTCATCGCATGGTCATTCTGGCGCAGAGCTCACCAGGCTGCCGCTCAGCGCGCGCATCTCAAAGCAAAACGGCAACTGTAATGTTAGTGTCTGTCCGGGAACATCTTGAATCATCGGAATCATTTGTGATTCAAGGGTGGCGGTCCGATTCGAAGGGGCGCCCATGTGGACGAAGGAGAACCGCGGTCGTTACGACCGAAGCCGGCTACGCTATCCAAGCGATTTGACTGATGAGGAATGGGCGTTGGTGGAGCCGCTGATTGCGCCAGCCAAGCGAGGCGGCAACAAGCGCACGGTCGATGTGCGCGAGGTGATCAATGGCCTGATGTATGTGCTGAGCACCGGTTGCCAATGGCGAGCGATCCCGAAGGACCTGCCGCCACGCAGCACGGTGCACGACTATTTTGACTTGTGGGCTTGGAACGGCACGCTCGATCGCATCCATCACGCGCTCTATGTACAATGTCGAGAATTGGCTAACCGAGAACCCAGCCCGAGCGCCGCCATCATCGACAGTCAAAGCGTCAAGAGCGCGGAAAAAGGGGGGCGTGGATCGACCCGCATGGCTACGATGCGGGCAAGAAGATCAAGGGCAAGAAGCGCCACATCCTAGTCGATACTCAAGGCTTGCTGCTCCACGCCCTCGTGCATTCGGCGGACATCCAGGATCGTGACGGTGGGGTGCTGGTGATGGCCACGCTGTTTGGCCTGCATCCATTCCTGCTGAAGCTCTATGCTGACGGCGGCTATCAGGGGCCGATCTTTCAGTCCGCCGTTCGCAAAATCCTCCGGCAAATCGACGTCGAGATCGTCAAGCGCTCCGATACAGCAAAGAGTTTTGCGATCTTGCCCAAGCGATGGATCGTCGAACGCACCATCGCCTGGCTCAACCGCTGCCGCCGTTTGGCCAAGGATTGGGAGTGCCTCAACCGAAAGGCATTGGCGTTCTTGCGCCTCGCCTCAATCCGCCTCATGCTGCGAAAGCTCTGCCAAAAAACAGCATGATCCCGGACAGACTCTTAGAGCGTCGAACCACCGTATTGCGGCGCGACGCGCCGGCGACGACCATGCGCCGAGGCAGTTAAAGTAGAGCTTCGATCCAGCTGCCTCCGGCTCGGGAGCGTGCCTTTGTTTACCAGACGACGCTACGCCGCTTCGATGACAAGGAACTGCCTGAGATAGGATCGTCCGTTTCATTATCGGCGAACCGATCCTTCCCGCCGGTAGAATTATGCTTAGGCGTGGGGCCGTGCCATGCCGCGAACTCTCGCCGGGCGCTGAACATGTTCGGATCTGGCGCGGTCGCAGCGAGAGCCGTGGCCGTTATGGGACCAATCCCCGGAATGAAGGAAAGCAATTTCGCGCCACCGGATTTACTTTGTGGATCTGAGCCAGCTCTCGCTAGATGGCATCCACTTGCTGGTCGAATTCCTTCAATAGGTTCACAAGAACAGCCAGTGTCGTACGGGCATTGGCTGGCAGCGGCAACCCGTCGCCACCCAGCACGGCCACCGACCCCTCCACCTTTGCCGGCCCTGTCCAACCAAGAACCCGAATTAGAGCAGAATGAGCTCGGATAGCGTAAGCCCTCATGGTTCTCCGGCGCACCAGCAGCCCTGCTGCTCGATGGTGCATCAAGGCGCCCTGGTTCGGGCGGCGGCCAAGACTACGCGGCCACTGTTCCGGGGGGTTGCTGCCGGACTCACGCCAACGGATGCTGAATGAACGCCCTCGGCCTAAAGGGCAAACTCTGAACGAGGGCGGTCACGTACGGACCTGGCTCGTAAACAACAAATGCCTAGATGGATGGCTAGCTGATCAGGAAGTGCCTTCGCTGCGTCAAGGACTCGCGCATCAGCCGGCGCGTCTCAACCCGAAAACGAAATGGATCAGGTGTCCTCCAACTTCGCACCATCAATGATGAAGTCCCACCTGCGGACCGTCAGAAGACGCCAGGGGGAGATCGCCGAAAAGTTTGCAAATCTCACCAGGACGTCATGGCGCATCGCAAAAAGAGCTGCCCGAATGGCACGCGCCTTCGCGCTCGCCGCCGGCCTGTTTGAGTTTTGCGGGTGCTGCGGCGGCCCTACTCCCTCGCGGGCCCCGGCATATGCGAATCCCCATGGCTCCGAGGCATCGAATTGCATCATTTCGCGTCAACCGTCGCTTAGCTCAGTCCGCGATGGCTGCACCTTTTTCGCGCGCGCATCGGTGACGGATTGACGCAGGCTGTGGTCAATGCATGCCTGTGAGCTCGTCGCTCGAGTCACCACTCGCGGATGAACACGGTGGGAGCCTTTCAAGGGCTACATCATCGGAGCGCTGGTCAAGCGCGTCTGACCAACTTGAAGGCTAAAGGGTTCATGGGTTCGATGCCAATGTTCGGCATTGCGACAAGGGCGGAGACGTCGGGTTCTAAAATTATTCAATCTCCTCGTAGCGATTCCACTTCTGGGGATTTTGGGGCCGAGCGGCTGGCTCGTTTTTGTTCGTCCGGAAGCGTTGCCGCTCGCCTCCGCCTATGCGGCAAAAATCTTCTGCTCGAACCTATTGTCAAACTCATGAACATCGACGTCGACCGCGCCAACCGGCATGTCGAGGCCGCACTTTTCGGCCTGTTCGGGAAGCGTTACGCCGCATATGTCGAGGGGCGTGGTTGCACACTGGTTTCAAGAGACAAAATCCGGGCTCCTGCCGCCACACCGCTGTTGCTAGCGCTGGCGACTGCTGACGCCCTTTAGTCGACCGGCGAGACGCGCATTTGTCCGATGATCGTCGTTAGCGGGCGGTGCTGAACGATCCGGCTCTTCAGGGACCGGGGTTGCGCGCGATCGTCGTTGCCCATGACGGGCGCATTGTCGGCGAGTACCTATGAAGGCTTCAACGCTTCGACGCCCTGGGCTGGTCATGACGAAAACCGTCAATGCCGCCATGATCGGAATGGCGATCAAGGACGGCAAGCTTTCGCTGGATCAGAAGGGTCTGTTTCCGAATGGACCGGGGACGCGCGCGCCGATATCTCGGTGGCCCACTTGATGGCCATGTCCAGCGGTTTGGAATTCAACGAGGACGAGGGCCTCGTCAACGACGCCGCGGGTATTGAATTCTTGGTGAGAGATGCGGCGCCTTTTGCGAGCGAGAAAGTGCTCGTCGCCGCGCCCGGAACGACATTTCATAATGGGTCAGGATCGTCCGTCCTGTCGGCGCGGATTTGGCAGAACGCGATCGGAGCGGCTGCGCGGGCTTTTCCGCAGGAACGATGTCAAGCCTCCCGAGTGAACGTCACGCCGCCGAGCTCATGCTTCTGTCCGTGGTCAACGCCTGGCCGCCACATCATGCTGTCAGAGGAAGCGGTGAGCCTATCTAGATACGCGCGGTTCGTCGGATGACGGCCACTGGGCGTGTAACGGCTTCACCGGATCCACCGTCCCGGCGACGGGACTTCGGGCCACTAGGCTTCAGTTCAGCCCGGTTGCGTTCGTAATCTCCTCGAGTGCTCTATGCTGTGATCGGCACCGCTTCTGACCATGATAAGTTGTGCCCTCGACTCAGATCCGATGCAGGATCACTGCGAGCTTGCGTGCCAGGCGACTTTTGCGCGCTTCGAACCTCGCCACTTGGCGACGTCCATCCCCCAACGCTTGAGTCTTGAGAACCGCGTGATGCACGATAGCAGAACGTTGGCAGCCTCATACAACACCGTGCGCACGATCTCGTCCCGGCCAGCGTGATTCCGCCCGTGACGTCCTTTTCTCCGGACTGGTATTTCTTGGGCGTGAGCCCGAACAGCGCGCCCGCCGCCTTCGATTTTAAGATGCGATGAGGGTCATCAATCGCCGATTTGTAGTAATAGCCAGCAGGGGACCAACGCCTGGCAGTGTCATTAGCCGGCGACAGACCGCGTCGTCACGCACTTGCCAGCACAGCCTTTTGTCCTCCCGTGAGCTATCGCCAATTTTTGGTGACGGCCGGAGCCGGTCAGGCGGCGGCGGTTGCGGGCTGACCGTCGGTCGGCTTGGCGATGACCTCGATCCCGTTGTTGAATGTCACACCGAGAACGAGTTTTGGCAACTGGTTGTGGCCATCGAGACGACGCCAATTTTTCTGGGCGCCCTCGACCAGTTTGAAGACCATCGCGAGCGCGGTCTTGTTGGATAGACAGCCCTTCGATCGGATCGTGCGATGACGCACGGTGGCGAAGGTGCTTTCGATGGGGTTGGTCGTGCGCAGGTGTTTCCAATGCTCTGCCGGGAAGTCGTAGAAAGCCAGCAGCGTGTCTCGATCCTTGCGCAGGCAATCGGCGGCCTTCTCGTATTTCAGCGCGTAGCTCTCGATGAAGGCGTCGAACGCCAGCTCGGCTGTGGCCTTGGTTTCGGCCATCCATATCTCCTGCAACGCGCGTTTGGCTTTCGGCTGCTGGCTCTTCGGCAGCTTGGCAAGTACGTTGGCGGTCTTGTGCACCCAGCAGCGCTGCTCGCGCGTTTTCGGCCAGACCTCACCGGCCGCCTTCCAGAACCCGAGTGCGCCATCGGCGATGACGAGCTGCGGGGGCACGTCGAGCCCGCGCCGCTTCAGGTCGAGCAGCAGATCGCGCCAGTCGTGCGCGCTCTCACGGGCGCCATCGGTGAAGCCGACCAGTTCCTTGCGGCCCTCCGGCGTCGCGCCGATCAGCACGAGGATGCACTGCTTTTCGTCTTCGAGGCGGGCTTCGAGATGGATGCCATCAGCCCAGATGTAGACGTAGCGCTTGGCCGACAGATCGCGCTTCTGCCACGCGCCGTGCTCGTCGAGCCAGCCGTCCTTCAGTCGGCCGATGGCGGATGCCGACAACCCGGCAGCATCCTTGCCAAGCAGCGCCGCCAGCGCTTCGGAGAAGTCGCCAGTCGAAATACCCTTCAGATATAGGATCGGCAACAGCGTTTCGATCGACTTCGAGCGGCGCATGTAGGGCGACAGGATCGACGGCGAGAACCGGATGCGGCCAGGATCGGCAGCGGCCACCTCACGATCGCGTACACGTGGCTGGCGGACGGCGACCGGACCGATGCCGGTCATCACCTCGCGCTCCGGCAGGTGACCGTGGCGGACGACGCGCTGGTGGCCGTCCCGGGTCTTCAAATCGGCATGCTGGCCGAGAAAGTCCGCGACCTCAGCCTCGACCGCTTTGGCGAGAAGGGCACGTGCCCCGTTGCGCAAGACTTCTGTGAGTTGATCGTCGAAGATTCCTGGCTGAATCAGTTGGATGACGTTATCGTTGGACACGGCATATCGCTCCTTCGGTGGAGAAGTGGAGGCGTCAAGCACCCCCACGATATGCCGCCTTCCCGATTCCCGCCGTCACCAACTTTCGGCGACAGCTCTCCTCCCGTACTCTGCCTTCAAGGCCGATCGGGCCGAAAGCATCGCTGTGGCAAGGCGCTCCAATGTCGCTTGCCCCGCAACCAACTCTCGGATCCGCGCTTCGAAATTCTTCTGCGTCACGGGGCCAACCTTCAGTCCAAAGCCACGCAAAATCCCGCGGATGCTCAATTCCACATCGACAAGTCGCCCAAGAAGCTGCTTGCGCGCAACCAGCAGCGCTCGAATCTCTTCAGCCCCTATCGACTTTGCGTGCACCGAGCGGAACCATCCCATCCGGATCAGCTGGGCAATCCCGCGTGCATCTTTGCGATCAGTCTTCACCGTCATCGCTGATAATGCTGCCTTCACATGCCGTGTTTCCAGCAGGACCGTCTCGAATCCCGCTCTTTTCAGGCCCGCATGCAGCCATTGCGACAGCGGCCCAGCCTCCAGCCCGATCCGCTTCACTCAAAAGCCAAGCGTCTCGAAAATTCAGCCAAGGCGTAGGGTTCGCTCGCGACCTTCGCTTCCTTCAGGATCTTACCCTGGGCATCCACGACGCATACGCTCGACAGTTCCAATGAAACGTCAATTCCGGCATAGTTCTCCACGGCTGTCCTCCGTCTCCAGATGCTTGGGGCCGACTCAAGTTGTGACCCCGTTTCATCATCTATCGGAGGACAGCCACCATCATCACCCCTTGCTCGGAGGAGGGCCCATTATGGCATCTAGTCCGCAAGGTCCCGCTTGATCCGTCTTCCGTGAACCGGCCCGGCTTCTGTCAACCCCCATCCGAGTGACGGGCTCTACCAAGTCTTGGAGAAGATTGCGCGGCTGGGGTCAGTTAGAAGCTCCTCAAGGCTAATATCCTTTGGAATGGGCCTCCTCTACGAAGCTGGAATGGCCAATGTCGAGAGATAACCACTTTACCAGCGAAAGGACTTTGTCGATCTTGCTAGATCGGACTTTGCTGGCTCTGTCCGCCGCAACTACAGCAATCCTTTTCGTGTGGCTGCTATACTACAGCAGTTACGGTCTCATTCTAAGCGACGAGGGTTTCTGGCTCACCTCCATGGCCAACCCATTCGCCTACTCAATCAGTATTCCGCCGACCTTTTTCGACTTTGTCCATCACTGGCCTTATCAGTGGGCCGGGGGCGATATCGCAGTACTTCGCATGGCAAACGTCGCGCTCACCATGGCGCTGGGCTGGATTCTCAGCTTCCTGGCGGTCCGGCGCCTCTGGACGCCGGTGGGCTGGCCGCATGCGGCAGCGCTATCTGCAGGGATTGCCAGCCTTGCATTAGTTGTCTTTCGCTGGCGAGCACTCACCCCTAACTACTACACACTGAACCTTCAATCGGTCTTGATAGTGATGATTGGCTTGCTGCTAACCGGCCCCCCAGGGCGCATCCGCCAAGTGTTAGGGTGTATCCTGGTCGGCGTTGGCGGCTGGTGCTGCTTTATGGCCAGGCCTCCCACCGCTGTAGCCATCGCCATTGTCGTTGTGCTCTATTTCGTCGTTTTGCGACGAAAGTCGCTGCTGCCCATTCTTGGCGCGGCGTTGGTCGCTCTCGCTCTACTGATTGTTACCGCCCATTTAATCGGCGGCGGGATCACCGGGCTGGTGACTCGTATCGTCAACGGCTCTGAGGGGGTCGCCCTGCTGGATGCCGGCTACGAGGTCTTTCACATTCTCCGGATCGATTGGCTCGAAACCAGTCTCTCGCAACTTGCTATCGCCGTGTTAGTGGCTACAGCCCTTCTGCTCAATATTTTCATGGGGTCTAAGCTCAAGCTGCTCACGTCGCTGGCTCTCGCTGCGGTGTTGATCGTGACAATAGCACTTGCGCTGCTGGGGATCGATCTGATCAGCATCAAGCTCTCGACGCTGTTCCTTGTACCGGCCTTCACATGCCTTGGCGGCATGTTCTATCGTAAGGGAATGGTTCTGCGCACCCACACTCCCACCAGCATCGCTCTAGCGCTAACCTTTTTGATCGTTCCGCACCTGCTCGCACTGAGCTCCAGAGTCAACTACTGGATCGTTGGTTCGGAAGGCTGCTTGTTCTGGATGCTTGCCCTCGTTGCATTCCTGAGCCCTCTGGCACAACGGGGCCGCAGCGTCACCACCATTCTGCCCCTGACGGTGCTGGCACAGTTGCTCACTGCCTCAGTTGTCAATGCGGGCATGCTCAACCCGTGGGCGCAGATGAAAGATCTGCGCGCCTATGCCGCTATCACGTCCCTGTCAAGTGGTGGAAAATTAGTGCTCTCGCAACCCCTCCACGACTATCTAGTCATGGCAAGAGCCCGGGCTCGTGCGGCCGGCCTTGAAATCGGTACCCCCGTGGTCGACCTCTCCAACGCGCCGACCCTACTCTATGTGCTCGAGACACGAGCGCTTGGTCTGCCATGGCTGCAAGGAGGATTACCCGGCAGTAACGCAGTTGCGGTGAAAGCGCTTAGACTTGAGAACTGCGCCGATCTGGCCAAAGCGTGGATCCTGATCGCACCAGATGGCCCGCGTCATCTTGACCAAGCCAGCGTCATGGCTTCGTTCGGAAGCGGGCAAGTGGACTACGCCGCCGCCGCTACACTCGAAACCCCCGTCATTGACGGGTACTATCCGAATGCTCACAGGCAGGTTTTGTTGAAACCCGTACGCCCTTCCGCGCTGGCGGAGCAATCCTGCCTTGAAGCCAGGCGACAACGGCCGGATAGCGAGAAATAGGCTCATCGTGAACCGGTGATCGACCTTAGCCCGAGATCGAGCTCGGCGGTGCCAATTCTGCGGCCCATCCTTCAAATCTACTCGCGATAGGGTGTCAATGATTTTGTGATCTGCTGCGGCTATATGGTCAAGGAATAGATCCCAACTAATGCCCGCACGTGTCGGATGACACCCTGGAAATGAAAAGTAATCGCATGGGTCACAAGCTCCGTGGCGAACCCCGGAAGGTGGCGGACCGGCGAGAAGATCATAACTCGTGGTCGGCTTAAGCGAGTTCCTAACTACCTGAACGATGATGACGCCTTTCACCTATGGCGATGGTGTGGGAGCCATTCGACATAGGGGCATTGATCGTCTTCCACCTCGCCATGGTAGGCTCGCGCTCTCGAAATTCGTGCTGATCACCCTTCCGCTTTCAAGGAAAACCCGTGCGTGACGGGGATGATTAATGGCGGCTTCTTAGTGCGTCGTCGAAAATAACTGGCCTGCTGGTGGATGACGAGAAACGCGAACAAATCCTGGGTTTGGGCCCAAGTACAATTCACGATCTCGTAGCTCTGAACGTAATGTAGAACGTACTGTATGATGGCTGCGGACTTAGCTTGTAACATCCAGACTTGAGGGCAAGTTTCACGACCTAGACGGCGTTCGTGTCTGCCCAAATCATCACATTGGTGACGGCGCGGCATCATTCGTGCGCTACTGAACGTGCGACGCAGCCAGCTGCCATACGGGCGATGGACAGTTTTCGATGGTTTGCGTGATGCACCATGTCCCTCCGCCCGAATAGGAGAGGTTCACTGCTGAGGCGTATTGCGTGACTGTGCCGGGGCTCATGCGCGCATGCTCGTACTGCGATCAGCGCGACTCGTACCGGTAATCCCTGCTTCGATGCTTGCTGCGTTTGAATTTGATCCGATGCAGCTGGTGCGGCGAGCTACGCCAGGATGACGGTCGCCGGATTCGAAGCGCACAATCGTGGCTAGGAGTGACACGTCTCTAGCAATGCGCCTCGCTGATAACAGCTGCTGCTAAATCTATCGCCGAACGAGCGCGACAGAATCCAAGATATGCCACGGGATCACATCCCGATCAGCAAAGTCTCTTCTCTTCAACAACATAGACAGGTGCGCGGTTGTATTATCTCCGCCAAATCTCCACCTTTTCCTGGGCGTCCGCAAGGCTGAGGAACCAGTGGGTGTTTGAGGCATTCAGCCCGGAAGAAGCGTCCGTTGAAGGCCTCGATCAACGCATTGTCGCTCGACTTGCCGGGCCGCGAGAAGTCCAACGTGACGCCGCGCTGGTAGACCCATAGGTCAAGATCGCGCGACACGAACTCGCTGCCCCGATCGACGCGGATCGTCGCCGGGAGTCTCACTTTCCAGGCCCTTTCTAGGATCGCCACGACGTCGCTGCCGCGGAAGGTGAGCCGGGGCTGCAGCGCCGGCGAGACGCGGGAGAAGATATCGACGATCGTGAGCACGGGCAGCTTATGCCCGTCGCCAACTGATCGTGGACAAAATCCATCGCCCTGGTCTTGTTCGACCGCGTCGCCCGCCGGCGATCATTGCGCAGCTTGGCCATGACCGGCGCTTCGGCGTCTTGTTACGTAACTGCAGGCCCACTCGCGATAGATGCGCCGTGCCTTGCTCTGACCGTGGCGCCAACTGTCGCAGCAGGACGTGAGCGCGGCGGCACCGTAGCGAACGCGTGTATGACAGATCTCCTTGATCCGATGTTCGGGGGCAGCCTGGCCGGAGCGACGCGATTGTAGTGGTAGGTCGATCGATCAAACTCGACCGCCGCGCTGGCCCGGCGGATCGACACCTTGCACTCGCTACGGACTTCGTCGACCAGCTTGTGCTTCGGCCAGGCCTCATAGCTTTCGGCGGATCACGCCCTGCAGCATCTCCTTGTCGAGCGAGAGAACGGCGACCAGGTTCTTCAGCTTGACGTTCTCGTCCTCGAGCTGCTTCAGCCGCATTTCGGTCGGCAACAGCCCGTCATACTTCGTCTTCGAGTTGAAATAGGTCGCCGGCCTTGCGGCAGATCTCCGCAACGGGCACGCCGTGGGGGGCACTGCTTGAGAATGAACGCCTTCTGGGCATCTGAAAACTTCGAGGCCTTCATCGTTCTTCGCTCCTCCCATCCAGGAATCGGTGCGAAAAACTCTAGCCAACAATCTCCAGTTTGCCGACCTCAGAGCACAGAAAGAAGCAGGCCTATTTTTACGGTCACCCGACCCATCTTCGAGTCGAAAGCTCGCATCCGGTTAAGGTGATCAAGCGCGATCGTCTGGCGAAACCCGGTGGCTGCGTCCTCGTAGGCCCTGCCATTGCCGCGGGCAATTGCGTGATCGCCCTGGGCCGACGCGCGTTGGGCGGCATCAGCTGTGCGGGGATGAATCATTTCGGCGGCGATGATGGGATAGCGGCCCACCCCGAAATCGCCGTCAATATCTTCAGCTCCTCGGTCCTCATTCAGGTCGTAAGAGGATCTTCGACGCACCTGGAAAATCTTGAATGCGTTAAATGGCGATTATAACTACGGCAACGATCGCGGCAATGGCAATCGCGCTAATACGGTCCCTCAGTGCAAAGACAATAGGGTCGTCGTCCATTAGACGCCGGTGCGCCATCATGAGCGCCCTGCCTATCCAATAGAGAAGAATTGGACAGATGAGCCATAATGCTTTGGGATGTCGATAGAGTCTCTGCACATCGGGCGATGTAATATAGAGGGCAAAGATCGTGACAGCGTTCAAGCCCGCCGCAGCAACCAAAGCGGCAACGACGTCAAGATCGCCCATCCTATAGTCACGGCCTGAACGATCCGGGACTCGGCGGTCTAGACTCGTCGCCAGTTCAACATACCGCTTGATTAGGGCGAGTGATGTGAAGATGAACATAGAGAAGATGAAAAGCCACTGCGAAATTTGAATTTCAGCAGCTACACCACCTGCAATAATCCGTGTCGTGTAGAGCATTGCAAGCACGACGACGTCCAGAAGCATCTTGCGTTTCAGATAGACAGAATATGCACTCGTTAGCAGAAAATAGCCAACCAATACGCCGACAAACTCAAGTGAGATTGTGATTGCCAGCATCAGAGAAAATAGCAGGAGCGCCGGGACCATAAGCAAGCCGGTCCGAAGTTGGAGATGGCCACTCGCAAAGGGTCGAGCACGCTTGCTAGAGTGCGCGCGATCAGATTTAAGATCTAGCAGATCGTTGAGGATGTAGACGGCTGACGCGCAAGCACAAAAAGCTAGAAAGGCCATCACATCTGTGATGATGTTAGCCAAAGTAAATCGATGCGAGGTCAGCGATGGTACAAAAATGAGAAGATTTTTGACGTATTGGTGGACCCGAAGGGCCCTGAACCACGCCCGCCTCCCCGCAGTCCCGTCATCTAACGCGACGCAGTTACCCTTGAGCGCGAAGAGCCGCCTCTTTACCGCCTTGGAAGGCCCGATGGCGTAGGCTTTATCGGCAATCTCCCACACCGGCAAATCTGAGGAACCATTGCCAACGTAATCAAATCCGTTCTCACCGAAGGCAGCAGCGAGCATCTCGGCCTTGAAAGATCCCGACAAACTCGTTTTTGCGTCAGAAGCAAACCAACCATCGAAGATGCCCAAGTGATCTGCGATGGCCTTTGCGTGCTTCGCGTTGGCTGCCGTAGCTAGGTAAACTTGAGTGCCCCGCGCTTTCGCTGTCTGGATTAGATCGATAACACACGTGTTGTACGGGAGAGTCGCATAATCCAGTTCGGACGCTTGGGCAAGATGATGCTCTACGGCCGCTTTGCCATTGGCTAGACCCCGGACCGTTGCAAAATTCGAGCGGAACCCAAGAGGCAAGACGTTTAAGAAAGACTCATATAGAACATCCGTTAGCAGCAAAGATCCGTCGAGATCTACTACCAACGGTTTGTCGCGCGGTAACTCCGTATCGGCGCTTTTAGCATCATGGCTGGGGTGCCAAATGCCGTTGAGAACCTTCGGTAAAACGTCATCGAGTTGCCTCGGACGACCGATAAACGCAATGTAGCCATCACGATCGATAAGGAACGAGGCGGGAATCCCGCAAGAAGAAGAAGAAGAAGAAGCGGCATCCATCCAAAACTTGTTCATTTCCCCTGTGTCGTCCCAGGCGATCCGATAATTCAGATCCGGGAACTTTTTCGTCAACCATTCGTCAAACTTAAGCCGGGCCTCATCCGGCGTTGGAGCTCGTTCACAAGCTGCGACCCCGATAACCTCGAGTCCGCTGTCTTTATACTTCTCTTGCAGCTGTACCAGATGGGATATCGCCGCCACACATCCGCACCAAGTTGCCCAAAACTCAACGATGTACACTGTTCCGAGTTGCAAGCTCATGAGGGGTTGGCCGCGCAGCCAGCTCCCCACCTTGATCGGAGGCGCCGGGGGTTCGATGCGCAGCACCATGTTGCTCTCCATTGCTATTAACAAACACTGCACGACGTTAGGCACGAGCTCGCTTTTCTCAGGGGACACACTGTTACTAGGAAAGGAGAGCATCGCTCGTCTGCGCGCCTGCGTGCACTCAGCCTCACTCAGTGTTGCTGCATCTGAATAGCAACGGCCGTGCCAGCGCCGTCAGCGCGTATTAAAGCACCTCGTACCCTTTAAAAACTTGCCCCTCCCCAAAACCGGCGGTGTCTTGAAGCAGACGGGCTTTGTGCCGGTGTGAGAGATTGAACACGAATTGTGCGCTTCGCGCCGTCAGACGATCGTGGTTCAGTTTCAAAAACCGGGCTCGATAATTCATTGATTTCAAACATAGCGTTACATGTCGCGCGCCATGGAAAACTGCCCCCTCGGCGTCACGAGGAATTGCCCCCTCCTTGGATAGCCGAGGAGACAGTGAATGAACGAGGAACGAATCACGGAAGGCTCGTCGTGGATTGATCCACGGGGGCAGGTGATGAAGACGCCGGATGATGTGACGGAGATGTTGCGCCTGAGGGCTTGCGGGTAGGGTCTGAAGCGGATTGCGCGGCAGCTGGGCTGCAGCCATCACACGCTGAAGGACTACGTGGCGGGGGCGGGGTGAAGCCGTTCAGGTCGCCTGAGCGCCCGAAGCGGCTCGATGGCCTCGAAGGTTGGCTGCGCGAGAGGTTCATTCGGCATCGCGGCAATGCGGATGTGGTGCGCCAGGACCTGTTGGCCGAAAAAGGCGTGGCAGTCAGCCGGCGAACGCTGCAACGCGCCGTGCAGCCCTATCGCCAGGCGCTCAAGGCCGAAGCGCTGGCGACGACGCGGTTCGAGACGCCCCCCGGCCGGCAGCTGCAGATCGACTTCGGCGAACGTCTGGTCGAGATCGGCGAGGTGAAGATCAACGCATTCGTGTTCGTGGCGACGCTCGGGCATTCGCGGCGGCTGCATGTCCGTGCGTTCCGGGGCGAGAAGCAAGAGCACTCGTTCGCCGGGCTCGAGAGTGCATTCACGACCTTCGGCAGCGTTCCGGAGGAAGTGCTGATGGACAACCACGCGCGCTCGTGGTGCGACACGACGCGGTGAGCCGGTCGGTTCAGTTTAATGACAAGCTCATCGCGTTCGCGAAGCATTGGGGGTTCCGTCCTCGGGCCTGCGCGCCGTATCGGGCGCGCACGAAGGGTAAGACGGAGAATGGTGTCGGCTACGTGAAGAAGAACGCAATCGCGGGGCATTCCTTCGCGTGCTGGGAGGCATTCGAGGCGCATCTCGCCGAGTGGGAGCGTGAGGTGGCGAACATGCGTATCCACGGCACGACTGGCGAGGCGCCGATCGCACGCTTTGAGCGTGACGAGGCACACCGGTTGAAGCCGCTCGGGGGCAGCCGTCGTTCGGATCGTTGCGCGAACTGGCCCGCGTCGTCGGCAACGATTGTGCCGTCGAAATCGACACGAACAGCTACTCGGTGCCGTGGCGGCTGATCGGCGAGCGCGTGGCGTGACGGTTGCGGCCGGCGAGGTGCGCATTCGCCACGCCATGCGCGAGGTTGCGGTCCATAAGCAATCGGAAGGTCGCCGGCTGCGGATCATCGAGTCCGCCCACCTCGACGGGATTGCCGGTCGCAATGGCGCGGTCTGCCGACCGGCAATCGCGACACCGACAGTGCCGGCGCCTTCTCCACTACCCTCGTTGTTGCGTCCTCTTGCCGAACACGAAGCAGCGGTCGGAGGGAGCTTCTGATGGCGCGCACAAAGAAGGCTACCGAAGCACCAATCGATCGGCTCGAGGCCATGCTGGTGCGGTTGCAGCTCTCCGGCATCCGCGACCACCTCGACAACCTGCTCGACGAGGCGGCGCGCGCGAACCTGTCGGCACGTGAGACGCTGATCCTGCTGTGCGAGGGCGAGATCGCACGCAAGGTCATCGCCGCATCGAGATGGCGCTGAAGCTCGCACACTTCCCGGCCGTGAAGGAGCCTGCTGGCTTCGACTTCGAGGCGCAACCGTCGATCGATCCAAAGCAGATCCGTGATCTTGCCGCGTCACGTTGGATCGCCAACGGAGAGAACGTGCTGCTGCTTGGCCCGCCCGAGTCAGATTCATACTGCCCATCTCGCTGCCCCCTTAGAGTTGAAGCTCTTTTTGACCCGGATCGCCAGACGATGGCCGCCGGAACCGCCGCGCATGCGCGGCGCGCTCGACATCGGGATGTTCCAGATCAACCGCTTTGATCATCCACGGTGCGCCTTTGCACAGCTGCTGCGCAGGCAAGCTCTGTTCTTCGATCAGACGGCGAACCGTCGAAGGACTGACTTTCAACGCAGTTGCAGCTTCGTCCAAAGTGACATCTCCACGCTCGGCGCGCTCGCCCTCTCGGTAGGCCGCGATGGCGTGTTGGTTGCGCAGGCTGCGAACGCGGACACGGGTCCAACTGTTGCCCCGCCCCGTCGACTTATCGCCGCGGTTGAGAACCGCGGCGATGGTGCTGTCGGGCATCTGACGCGCGAGGACACGAACGAGATCGACCACATCTGCCGCGGTGCTCCAGCGGTGCTCGCCGGTGCGGTTCTTCCTCACCTGCAATGCCGTGTGATCGCCGCCATGCCAGTGGACAATCAAGTCCAGCACCTCGTCGCGGATGCGCACAACAATCTCATGGATCAAGCTTCGGATGATCCTCTTGCGCGTCGCAGCTGTTGCACCCGGACTTTCCCAAGCTCTCTCGAGATCGGCACCAAGCGCAAGTAAGCGATCGCGATCGATGTCGCTCAAGGTCATCTCCGGCGTAGCCAGCAATGTCTCGCGCTCGCCCTCAAGCTCGCGGACAGCGACCAGGCGTTCGTTCCAGCGCCGCTCCAGCTCGCCGGCAACAAGGCGATTGTCCGGATCGACAGCCTCGTATCGCCGACGAGCGCGAGTTGCCTCGTAGCGTGCCTGCTCCAGAGTCAACTCGAGCTGACGCAGCTTGTCGGCGTGTTCACGCCCGCGCGCTTCCATGGCTGCCAGCGCCGCCTGTACACCCAGCGGCTGCAGCCGCGCGATGACCTCCGCGCTGATCGCGCGATCCGCGCGCAGACCGCCGAATGAGATGCACGGATCTCCACCATGGTTGATCTGGCTACCGCGGCAATGATAGCGCCCGACAGTACTGTGCGTGCCGCTGTAGGCAACGTGAAGTTTGCGGCCGCAGTGGCCGCAACGAAGAAGCCCCGCGAGAAGGCCTTCGCCGCGGCGGACCGAGCCACGACTCATGAAGCTTTTTCCGTTGGCGTTGTCGGTGATCAGGCGCTGATTCCTCTCGAACTCCGCCCACGTAATGTAGCCTTCATGGTGGTCCTTGATCAAAACCTCCCAGTCGTTTCGCTCGCGCCGGAAGCCCCGCACGATCCTCTTGCGGCCGGCCTCGATCGTCACCCGACTGCCCGAGCGCCCGAAGACATAGGCGCCAGCATAGGCGGGATTGGTCAGGATGTGGTAGATCGTATTGTACACTGGTAACTTCCATTCGACGTGGCGGCCCTCGGGGCCATGGCCGACCGCGGGCAAAGTGATTCGCTCCTGCCGTAACCAGAGGTGGACCTGGCGCAGTGTCTGCATCTCCGCAAACTTGGTGAACACGAGTGCGAGCGCCTCCTGAATGCGCCGATCAGGGTCCTTCTCGATCCGATCGTGGGAGACCTTGAGATAGCCGATGGCGACGTGGAGGAAGAGCTCACCCCTGCGTGCCTTTTGCTTCAAGGCTTCAAGCGAGCGTTGCCGAAAGATAGACAGCTCCATCTCGCTCATCGTGCCCTTCATGCCGAGCAGAAGGCGATCGTTGGGGTGGCGCGGATCGTAAACGCCATCCTCATCGACGATCAGTGTTCCAACGAGCCCGCAGAACTCCAGGAGCGTATGCCAATCCCTGCCGTTGCGGGCCAGCCGAGAGGCCTCAATCGAGACCACAGCGCCAACTCGCCCTTCGCAAATGGTGGCGAGCAGCTTCTCGAACCCGGGACGCGCGATGCCGCCACCAGAGCGACCGAGATCTTCGTCGATTACGACCACCTCGCTCCAGCCCAGCTGCCGCGCACGGTCGGCCAAGCCGTACTGGCGGCGCTGGCTCTCGCGGTTGTTGATAACCTGGTCGGCCGTCGACTGACGAATGTAGACGACGGCCTGGCGAGCAAGGTGCTCAGGCGTGATCTTGCTCACCGCTGTCCTCCCGGTTGTGTGCCTCGACTGCGCTGTCGGTGAGCGCTTCGGTCAGAAGCTCCTTTAAGAGCTCCAGCATTTGCTGATGGGCTTCGATTGGAATGCTGCTGTATGTCGGAGGGCTCTCGAACAGATCCCCCTGACGACGTGATGCGTCCGCCATGACCGCCTCCTCGCGAATGGGACGATTCCCTGGAAGAGGAGGCTAAGAGCGCGTCGACAAGAAGACGCGCCTCCAGTAGACGATCCACCGGAAGCCGCGGTTCAGCTTTGAGATGGAAGGAAGCGGCGGCGGGAGCCGCAATCCATGCCGGCAGCAGCGTTAACGTGGCGTCAGGTTGTCTGATAACAAAATGCGTCTCACCCCCAAGTCGCTTGCAGGCGACAACGACGACTGACACTCCGCATCGCGGATGGAACGGGTAAAGGATCTCCACCTCAGATCCCAGACACCCGGCATTATGACGCTGGTCCGCCGGGCGTCGGCAAGACGCACCTGTCCATTGCACTCGGGCGAGAGGCAATCCTGGCCGGGTATACGGTGCAGTTCACCACGGCGACGACGCTGGTCGCTGGCCTCGCCAAGGCGCACGGCGAGCGACGCCTGGACGAGAAACTGCTCGCGTTGTCGAAGCCAAAGCTGCTGATCGTCGACGAACTCGGCTACCTGCCGCTGGAACCCGACGCGGCGCATCTGTTCTTCCAGCTGGTCAGTCGGCGCTACGAAACCGGCGCCATGCTGATCACGTCGAACCGCAGCGTTGCCGAATGGGGCACCTTGCTTCTTTAAAGGTACTGCGGGATTGCTTCGCGCCGCGCGGCGCCGCCGGGATTGGGAGACGTTCGAAGGCCTTGCCGCGGCCATTGAAAATTCATCCAGGGTGAAGGAGGCGCTTGCTTACGAGCGCGCGTTGCGTTGCCGGGATAAGCTGAATTTTACGGGCCTTGCCGCATCCATCGGCTCCGTGAAGGGCGACGATGCTGCGCGGGCGATTCGGCGGGCCGCCCTGCACTGTGACCTGAGCCAGGATAATAAGGCGGCTGAAACGCTCTTTGAGGTTTGGAAAGATTTAAAGGAGCGCCGGGCACGCGATCGCCAGTTGATCTGGCTTTTATCACGTGAGGCATGGACCGCTTGGCTCATGAAACGAGTGAATTTCATGATGCGCGACAATCCTTCAGAAGGTCTTCGATGATGAGTATGAACGCTGGCCGGTTAAATACAAAGGGCGAACTGCGATCCGTGGGATGAGACCACGTATTTCGACCATGAAAATAGGCCAGCCTTCGAAAATTCGCGGGACGTTTAGGGAACCAGGCATTATTCGATATCGACAAGGAGCTCGTCACGCACCATCACGATGTCCCGTAGTCGAGTCACTTCGAGGAAAAGGGCCCCCGCGCGCCCCTGCAACCTATCGCGAGCCAGCGGCCCGCTCCCATTGTCCGCATCGCGCTCACGATCCGAGCTATCGTAATGTAGGAGGATGCTCCAAATCTAGCTTTATCGTATGCTGGAGAGATGCCCGGCACGTTCGTTGGGCTATGCGAGATCGTGCAACCGTAACGTTACCTTCGAGAGCAGCAAGCTCGAAAAGAAGATCCGTCGCGCTTTGAACGCGCCGACCCATGCCGTCGCCTCCCACGCGCCCTTAGCGCCGTGAAGCACGATCATGATGGGAGTAGGTGCTCTTGCTGCGGGTGTTGCGATGATGCGCCGGAGCACGCTGCGATCAGTCCGGCTTAAACGGCCGGATTTTGCAGCCGGATGCGTATGCCAGTCGCCGATGTAGGTTTCACGGCGGCCTGATCGTGCGTAGTGCCGCGCGATCTGCTCGACCTGCCAATGTTGATCCGGTTCGAAACTGTAACGTTGATGAAGCGCTGCGGGACCGGCTTCGATAGTTGCGGTTATCACCGCCGTGTCACCGTACCAGTACCCCATCAGCGCTCCACCCGTTTCGAGATTGTAAAAGCGATCGGCATCGGTGGCGCAATGATTAAAGAGGCGTATAGGCAGCCAGATCACCGGGGGTTTGCGCATGAGCATTTATCCGCCCTCGGAAGCGGGTCCACGCGCCAGATTGGGGGCGAGCGCCGACCATCGATTACGAGCCCCAAAGATTGCACGACGGATTCTTCGCACCCCTCGGACGCTTCCAAGGTTTCGATTATAAGCCGTACGGCTTGCAGTGACAGCTCTTGAAGATCGTACGAAGCGCCAGTGAAGGTCCGCTCGGCACAGCCGGGTGGTTGCTGAAGTCCTCTTTCACCGTCAAATCCGGGCGGCCGTTTAATTGTGCCGGCGTGGTATGCGAACTCAAGACAGGTCGGGCATCCGGATTTAGGCGCAAACCGCGCAACGACGCCCCCTTCCACTGGCGGCGAGGCATAGAGAGAAACTAGCGGGATGCCCCTCCTACGACAGAGATCGCTCAAGAACGTGGAGACGCCATAGGATGCGGTGCTGTCCACCACCAGATCCACATCAGGCAGAATGGATTCGAAAACGCTCTCATCACCTGCCTCGGGGCGATCGCTATCGAAACTGCCGATAGCATGAGGGTGCTCGTTCACTTCGGTTCTTGGATATTCCCGCCGAATGAAGACAGAAAGACTCTCGGTCTTTCGGCGGCCCCATGCACTAGTGCCAAGTGGCCATCTAATTGAATTGCCCGGCTCGACGACATCATGATCAAGCAAGTGTAGTTTGCAGCATCCGTTTCGCGCAAGCTCGACAGCGACTGGTGCTCCAACTGCGCCGACCCCGATCACCGCTATCCTCTTGTCGCGGATGATGTCAATCGCAGGAACGCGCATGCCTAGATCGGGTTCGCCTGCGCGGTATGTGGGGAGGACGGCATCGCGCGGCGCCTGCTCACGCTTTCCCGGCTTCGCGGGCCTAAATACTCTCTTAGGGCCAAACAGGAACGGAAACAACCAACCGACGCCCTCGGTCTGAAAGCCGACTTCCATCTTGTAGAGCACCGCAAACCAACGGGCGGATACAGAACCTAGCTGGGTAAACCGCGGGGTGGTAGCGAACCGCCCCATAAGATTACTGACGCTTTGCGCTGTTCCGTCGGGCAATATGGTCTCATTGATAAAGATCCAGGGAATGGTGATCTCTTTTTCCGCCTCCAGTCCAGCGGGGATGGCTCCGGACCAATTTTGAATTGCGGTGCCCGCGCCATCCCTAATCTCGGTGACAATGGCTTGAACTCCCACCTGATCGGTCTTGCGGAGCCGATAGCGCAGAAGAAGCGTGCCATTGGCTACCGAACCCAGGGTCCACGATGTATCGACGAGGCAGTAGGAGTCACGTAGCCTATAATGATTCCACCAATACTCCGCTGGTTCGCCTTGGTGGTCCTCTTCGCCGGTACCGGCCACAGCGCTTTGTAGCTGGGATTCGAGAAGCTTGCGCAAGGTCCATTGTTGTCGCCACTGGCGGGTGTCCCGACCGAGCAGACAGAGATTTCCGTCAATGGGACTGCAGTGGCGCGCCGGAAAAGTTGAACGGTCACCGCGGAGTTGGACGATTGGCCGCAGGCGCGGAAAACTGTCCGGGTAAGTTACCCGCAACGGAATAGGTCCGCCCTCGAGAGGCCAGTCGAACTCGACGATCAAAACGCCCTTGGCGAGCGCCTCCTCGTCGACTCGAAGACTGTCCCCGACAACCTCCGTGAGCGCGCGCATCTCGAAGTCGTAACGACGCGGCGCTGACCGCTCCCAAATCGGCCGAAGACAGGAGGGAATTTCACTTATCGGCTGAATCACAGCCTACCCTACGTGGTGGGGGGACCGGAGGATCGACGGGGCCCGGGGGGACACCGTTGGGGGGCCCCGGTGGAACACCGTCCGGCGGGCGGTACGCCACCCGGACCGTGCCCCGGGTGGTTGGGGCGCTGACCGCCCGCGTTTCCTGAATTTCCAGGCATCCTTTACCTTTCTTGGGATCCGCTGAGCCAGTTACGGCTTCGGTGAGAATTGACCTGTTAAGCGAGGCACACGCCGCAATTCCAAACATTTGCAGGCGATCGCCGGCTCCATTTGCAATCTCCGTGCTTGCCCCTCCTCTAATCGGAAGAAGCGGTACAAAGCCTGCGATCAGCCACCCACGGTCGCAGTAATCCAGCGATCTTTCGGACGTAAGGCAGGATTTGAGCGAACAAGAAGGACGATCCCGAGCCAAGTTCAGCATGTACACGCGGATTAGCCAGGCCGGACCTCGCCCTCTGATGAGGGCGTTGATCAGCGGCTCCGTCCGCGCTGTGCCACTCCGAAATCTTGCTTGAGCTTGCTTTCCCGGCGGCTCCATTGGGGGCGCGCCAAAAGTGCGGTCGATGGAAATTTCGAACAGGTGGCGCGAGACGTCCATTGCGGGACGATCTGCTTTCATCGGGTTAAACGGGCACATGGATACGAATTTTGCGATCAAACTGTCACAATCGACGAGAACTTGGCCGTTTTTATGCAGGTGGCGAGATAATGGCGACGTCGAAAGAGGCCCAAATACGAGAAGACGCTCGCCACGGCGCAGCGATTCGCTGACGCATTTTGTTCCGAAACGTCTGCTTCATTTCTAATTACGAATCCTTTGTCTTCAACATTGCCCCTACTTCGGGGGGCTTGGTAAACTATGCGCTCCGCGGCTTTCCGGTCGACCAGCAGGGTCGATGCGATCTTCGAACGGCAAGGCTTTGAGATCAGACATTCGTCACTGTTCCTCGAAGGAGTTGGCCATGCCGTTCAAGCCGAGCTCGTTAAGGCTTCGTGGGTGGGATGGTGAGCATCCAGCACTCTTTGGCTTCAGTGGAAATAGTCCTAGTTATCGATGTCGCCCTAGCGCAGGGGTTGGTGTTCGGAATGCTCGTCGAACAGGTGCGATCCAGGTCGTTTTCGAGGATGGAGCAGGATCGAGGCGACGGATGCCCTGGAATCAGAATGCCGCGCCGGCAGTTCGCATCGACGAGATCGGCGCTGTAGCTTTTTGCCAGTGACAGGATGCCGTCTTGCGACGCACACTTCATAGGGCCCAACTAGGCAGCCTTGGCGGCCTGCGGCTTTGACTTGGTGCGCGCCACGCTGCGAGGACTACCGATACTGAGCGGCACATCGCCATCGATGGCGATGCGGCTCACCACGCGATCTCGATCGCTGGATTCCTTGAGGGAGCGACGCTCGGTCGCCAGGTTATCCCAGATTACGACGTCGCCCGACTTCCAGCTCCAGCTCACGGTATTTTCCCGCGCTGTGAGGTAGGATTGAAGCCGGTCGAACAGCTTCTGGCTGGCATATTTTTCTAGGCCAACGAAGTTTTGCACAGAATGTCCGAGCACGAGCAAGCGCTCGCCCGTCTCGGGATGGACGCGGACAACCGGACACGCGGTTTCGCAGATTGTTCCGGTGAAGACATCATCGAATTGCTGCGCGTCCATCTCGATGGCGTGCCTGGTCACGGTGCAATCAAAGGCGCTGCAGTGCACCGCCCAGAGGTTGTCGGCCAGCATTCGCAGCGGCTCGGGAAGATCAAGATATGCAGCCGCAGTGTTTGACCAAATAATGTCATCGCCATCAAGCGGGATCACGACGCCGCGCAGTACCGAGATTTTCGGACATGAGTCACCGAAGCTGAGATCCATGTGCATCCGGTCGGCACGACCGCTGCCGCGGCCCGGCGCCATGTCCGGGGTCAATGTTCCCTTTATGGTACGCGGGATCAGAGAGCCGAGGCGGACGGCAAAGCGCTGCTGTTCGGCATCATCGAGATGTCCCTGATCACGGAAGAAGATGACTTTGTGCTCGAGAAGCAACTGGCTAATGGCGCAGATGACCTCGTCGGACAATCCGTCCGATAGCCTGATGTTCTTGATCTCGGCACCAAGCCGGGCCGCGGACTTGACGATGTCCGATCGCGGAATGACATTATCCATGGTCGTCACGTTGCTCATGATCATGCTCTCACTATGGTGATGCCTAAAACAAAGCTGCGCGATATTTGGTCGCGAGACTAATGGGGGAGGCCAAGGAAATCGGTTTGTTGACGGATCCTACTCGGCCGCAATGTGCTCCAGCATCCGCCACAACGAGCCACGCCGGGTCGTCGGCACGCACCACCATCATCATCATGTGCCCCGCTCTGTCACGATCAGGGCCACTCTTGCATCGGCTCCGATCAGACGACGGAAAAGGCCGGCAACGCTGCCGGGATCGACGTGCAGCATGATGAATTCCCTCGCTCTTACATCTCAATCATACGGTCAATCGATGTCTAGTCCATGAAACGAAACCAGCTTTCTTTTCGACGATGAGAAATGTTCATTTTGTCGGCGAGCCCAGGCACCGAGCTATTTTTAGGAAGACGATTTCTCACGCGTCGCAACAGGTACAATCGCGGTGGTCAGGACAAAATGAATAGCTCGTGGTCTTAACCAATCGGTGCGATCAAAGTTACTATACCTTCGATTGTCGATACCTTCACGCGCAATTTCCACGTTAGGCAAGATTTTCGCCGTATCGAATTTTCAATGTGTGCGGCTGTTTCACCCGTCTGTCACAGATGGAGCAGGTGCCGACTGCTCGCGAAGCGAGAGATCGATACCCGTGCGCTTTAACAGTTCCCGCTTCGGTTTAACACGGGCTATATCACCCGTTTTGCGCGACGGGCTTCCCAAACACGAGGAACGTCGCGATGCAACCTGAAGTCGGACTTGCTTTGAGGTGGAACATCATCATCGCCGCGAAATCAAAAGGATTGGAGTAACGTATAGCGACTTGGCGAGGATCCGCTTGCAATAAATGTCACGATAAGGTGAGCGCCGTCACATGTTTCCTCTCGAGAAATCGGGAGTGGCCAAGCACCGCCAAGCCGCCAACGACAATGCCTGGGCGAGTGACTCGTGCGCGCAACACACCCCAAGAAGAGCTAATCAGTCTCGGCTCAATGAGCGTCCTATCCGGAGTTTTTCTCTTACAAATGCTTGCCGCGGTCGTCGATTGGCGCGCCGCCACGTGCAAGCTTCACTTAGCCGCCCTACGGGCGCCTTCGGTGGAATTATGGGTCCGCTTACCTGTTCGCGATCTGCGCCGCGTCGGCAAAAAGTCTTGATTTAATCAATGTTGAGCCTCTTGCCATCGCGATTTTTCAGGAAAAGGGGCAGCGAAAAGCGCCAAGATGGGCAACAAAGCGAGCGGCTTAAGAGCGCAATCGACGTCTCCATCTCGCGCCACCACCGCGGAGATAGATCAGAGTCCGATGAAGGAAGCGATTCACCCTCATCTTTTGTTACCACGAAGCTGAGGCGGCAGGACGCTGCTCGGCAAGATCGCTGCATCACTTGAACGCCGGCGAGGAACGGATGCCGCCGAGCTCCATAAATGGTGCGCTTGGTTATCCATGTCTCTGCTGGCCAGATGAGGGCAAGGATGGCTGCGACTTCGCCGCGGCACGACAGAAGCTCCTTGAACTGCCGTTCATTCCAGCATAAGCGGCCAAATCTTCTGGACGCCACGTTGTTTCGAGCGCGACGTCGATGTCCCCTAGTTTGTCCTCACCTCGCATCAGGCTACCGAAAGCCCAGACCCATTCCAAGCATCGGACTGCAGCGGGATCACGGTTGAGATACCAACACGCCGCAGGAACCCGTCCAGCAGCACCTGTGCCTGATCCCGTCCGGGTCTGAACAAATCGTTCAAACGAGAGCTCCTATTTCTTGAAGCAACTCCGGGACGATAAGGATCGATTTCGGAAGATGTTGAAGGCCCATTGCGACTCGGCCCGAGGAGTTTCCCTAAAAGAGTCTTTCCTGATTCAGAGCCAATGCGCGAACCGCAGCCGGTCTCTCCAAGCTTGCGATTGTGCATGGACATCAGAATCCTACCTTTCGGGCAAATCGATCCATACATCTGCAGGACCATTCAGAAGTGTATCTTGATCCGGCACAAAGATATTATCAAACACTCTGAGGCCGTGACCAAGGGCAACGCCACTGATTATGAAGGGAAGTTCGATCTGCTCCTGATCTTCGAAGCTGTCCGCGCTAACAATTCGAAGAGATTCCAATTCAAACTGTCGGAACGTGATCAGTGGTTTTGCCGAATCTATCAGATCTTGGGCGCACGACACTCCCCTCGCGACCTCTTTTCTCAAATGGTTCAGCGCCATGAAGAGGGACGAAAGCTCGTCGAGCTCGGAAGGATTGAAGTGTCGCAAACGCGACGAAATAGGCACCCCGTTCTTGTATCGTACCGTCGGCACAAATCGTATCTCGCAATCAAGAAGCAGGTCTGCGACCGCTCGCTTCACTAGCAGGGCCTGTCCGATATCCTTCAAACCGAAATAACTACGAAATGGTCGCGCGAAACAGATCCAGCGGATGCATCCGGTGACAGCTTCCTTTAGGAGCCCATGAGGCCCGTTCAAACGCAGCGGATACTCCCCTTGAGACACAAACGTTCGAAATCCTGGCGGAAACATCTCCGCGTCGCTCGTCGAAATCACGGCAGAAGCGCCCGCCCCTAGCGCAAGCGCTATGTCATCCTCCAAATTGAACTCGTAGTCAGCACCTGGCCTAAGCTGAATCTTGTTCGGATAGACTGTGACAATGGCCACATCGTTCTCGACTGCGGCCCTTCTGATTAACTCAGCGTGCCCTAGATGCAACGCACCTAAAGTGTGTACTGTGCCGATAGTTTGACCTCTTCTTGCTACGTCCGTAATGAAGGTCTTGCCAGCTGAAAGAGACGCTAGATGCATATTTCCTGATCCGTCTTGTTGATCGCCCAGTAGCCCTGCTGCCCGATCAGACATGACGCATTGTGAGCGCCGCCCGCCAGATCGTGCCGCGCGGCGAATGAGCTCATGAGCGCCTGGAGTCCGGCCAAGGCGGGGACGCATCCCGCTTCTTCATTTTCCTTCTCTGAGATGACAGCTGCCCCAGATCGGCATGCGTCCTTTAGCCCAATCAGCTCGATCCTTCTCGACCGCGCCTCATTAGCGATAAGAATTCAGCCAGATACTCTGAAGGTTCGCATTTCTGATCTTCCACGCCCTTCAAAGCATCCTTGAGCCCAGGACATCTGTCTGCAAAAAACGGCGGTTCAAACGTGGTTATCATTGCGTCCGAGAAGTCGGTTTTTACAAAGCTTGCCTGGAAAGGCACAATTCCACTCAAGTTAGTCTTGCAGAGCGAGGATTGATTCATTCGAACGTATGCGGTACGGGCGGCTTCCAGGTTGCTGCCAGTCATTCCTGCCGCAATATATGACTGAACAAGGTTGGCTCCCTCGAAATTTGCGCGCTTCAATGCCATGGACTGCGGAGGATCACCGGTAATCATTGAGCGATATAGGTACGCCTGCGAAAAATCTGAATCATCGATATCGCAATCGCGTATAAACGCACAGCGCGCACGAAAGCCACGCAATAGGGCGGATCGCATCGTGCTCTCGAAGATCGAAATGGCTTCCCCTGATGCGCGAGATAGATCAGCTCCATCGAGCTGACAAGAACGAACGGATACTCCGTTCAACACCGCGCCGACGAGGTTGGCATTGGCGAGGTTTACGGACAGAAGTCGCGCCTCCGATAGGTCTGCCTCTTCAAGCTCCGCCTTCGCAAGATTCGAGAGGCTGAAATCCGCAAAGGGGGCGCTCAGCGCTTTGGCCAGAATGCGGCCGCTCGCCTTTGAAAGCCTGAGATAAGGAAGATGAGCATTTTCTAGTACAAGATTATCGATCGAAGTGGGGCGCACGATTGATAGAAACTCACCCCTTGACTGCGAGAGCGAGCTGCCGGTCAGATGCGCCTTCGTCATCGTAACTTGGTTTAACTTGGCAAAACGAAAGGACGAGCAAGGCAGGTAGCATTCATTGATGGCCGATCCTTGCAGTTCGGCGCCATCAAAGACAGCCTGGCTCGCGTCACATTGATAGAAGAGGACGCCACTTAGAACTGCGTTGTCGAGACGGGTCCTTCGCATGCTGCACCCGTGGAACAGGCTACCGGTTGCATCGATGAGATTGCGCAAACTTGCATCATCGAAATTGCAGACCTGCGCGGCAATAGCATGCATATACGCAAAGTCGAGCTTGGCTCCGCGGAAACTTGCTCGCTCTAATCCCGGGCAAACAAGGTTGGCCTCGGACAGATCTGCACCATCCAGCTTCGCTCCGTGAAGTTGTGCACGATTGAGGATGCATCGCCGCAACGGAAATCCGGATAGATCGTGACCGGTGAAGTTCTCGCAAGATAGCCGCAGGCCGATGCCGGTCTTCTTGATCGCGTCCTCGGTTCGCCTTCCCACCGCAGCCAACGCAGACGCCCGATCACCGTTTCGGCTCCAGTAGCGAACAAAGTCGCCATCTGCCGAAGATTGGCTTATCGCCGTTGCACGGATTCCCAACTCCTCAGGCACGCTGAAATGGCTAGTGGCGTCGATAGCTTGCGTCATTGCCGGCGTTCTTCCATTCTCGATGAGAGCGCACTTTCTCAGCCTCGTTTGCCGGGCGCTTTTTGCATGGCCCGCCGGTTTGAAGTAGCCAAGGTTTGCCGCGAGCGCCTTTTGGGATTTCTTTCTGCGACTTAAGCATCATCCCTCATCAGGATCTAACTTACCTGACCGGGCCTCTTGAATTGTGCGATCACGAACCGACACGCACGAAAAGCCTGAGCAAGTTGCAGCAGACGGAGTTGATCTCCCAGGACGTCACCCTTGGGTACTTAATCAGTCTGTCGACAGTCGAGCGAAAAACGCCGCAACTTCGGCTACCCCCGAGTTCGTGCTTCTAACAGTTGGCCTCACGATGCACTTCAATAGCAACGTCTGTGCCAGTCCCTCATCTATCCTGATAGACGTTGAATTATTGTCTAAAAACAGCGCTCGGCGGAAGCCGTCTGGGCTTTGGTAACTGACAAGGACTTGCGTCCTGTCACAAACCGGACAATCATTCACAACGCTCGTAACGGCGGGTCCTGCTTGTTCTCTATCGCTTCGACCACAAGTGCGATGTCCCTCTCCATGACCGTCGAGTGACGTTGCCTTCAATGCACGTTGGCGCATTCTCCAGATGTCGTACTATTGAGCCACAATTCGCCGCCTGCGTTCCTCAGTTTTCGTCCCGGCGACGCAGTTCCGTCCCGGAAATTCGCCGACAACGTCGCGCGAGGTTCTGGGGGCGGAGTTCGGGTCAGGAGTCACATGAAGGGGCGCGCAATTGTATTGTAGGCGCGGATAGGCTGTCGCTTTTTTTACGACGTCGGAGGTGCCGGATGGACGTGACGGGTGATGAGCGTGAAGAAGCGTTCGACCTGGTCGAGGCAGGAAGCATAGGCTGGTGTGAAGTGAATGTGCCAGCGCGGACGTCGGGCGAGCCAAGTCCTGATCTTGGATGCTTGTGGGTGGCGTGGTTGCCAGACGAGATGGATGTCAGGCGGGCCGGCAAATTAGTCTCGATGTGCCTTAGAAAGGCACGCAACTCCTGGTGACTGCGCGGTTTAGCATCTTCTTCCGAATCGAACGGCTTGCCTTGGTATGAAGGCGAAGCGAACCCTTAACCCGTCTTCGCGGATTGGCGGGTTTTGAAGATACCCGGTCGTTGTAAATCAAAGGCTTATGTCAAAAGGTCTTCACTACGGCGGTTGGCTTGGGTGACGGCGGCTGTGGTGATCCTGGGCGGCGGCTGCGGTGGCAGGCGGAGTTTCAGCCGGTCGATCAGGAGCTGCAGTTCGGGTTCTGGGTGGGTATAGCGAGTGAGCAGGATCTCGCGCCCGTCGGTGGTCGGCAGATGGACGTCGATCATCTGGACGGCGGCGAACTTTTCGAGCGCGCTGCGCGCGGTCAGCCCGGGCGCCAGCGCATGAAGGCGACGGGTCAGCGTGATCTGCATGCAGTAGGCCAGGAAGGCGATGAAGATGTGGGCTTCGATCCGCTTCTCGTCCTGATGGAAGACCGGACGGATCGCCAGGTCGCCTTTGAGATTGCGGAAGGCCTCTTCGACGGCGACGAGCTGGGTGTAGTATTGCCATAGTTGGGCGGGATCGTTGTCGCTGAGATTGGTGCGCAGCAGGTAGCGGCCTTCGCGCCGCCGTGTCGTTCGCAGCTTCTTGCGATTGAGCGCGAAGGTGAAGCTCGGGCGCTCCTTGTCGATCTCGATATCAACCAGACGCCAGGCGGCCGGCGCCTTCGAACGCGCGCCGCCGAGTTTCATCAGCAGCTCTTCGCGCGTGACCTCCATCGCGTCGATTTGCCGGAGCCGCCTCCACAGCCACTTCAACTGCCGCCGCCGCATCGCGCGTTCCTTGGTGACCCGATCGGCGCTTTGCGCGAAGACATAAAGCTCGCCGTCCTCGGCCAACAGCTTCACCTTCACGCCCTCCCGCGCCTCCTGCCATGGCTTTTGCAGCAGGTGCTTCTCCAGCCGGTTCAGGCGTCCCTTCGGCGTTCCCACCAGATACTGCACCGGCGGATCGCTGTTGCGCATCTCGGCCAGCACCGCCTCGGTCGGCACGCCGCGATCCATCACCCAGACCCGCCGCGCCTTGCCATATTGCAGTTCGATCTTGCCCAGGAACATCCGCAGCGTCTTGCTGTCGGCGGTGTTGCCGGGCAGCACCTCGTAAGCCAGCGGCAAGCCGTCCGGCGTCACCACCAGCGCGATCACGACTTGCGGGCAGTCCGGCCGCTTGTCGCGGCTGTAGCCGTGGCGGCGCTTGCTGCCTTGCGGCAAGTCCGAGGCGTTGACCTCGAAGTAGGTGCTGGTCAGATCGTACAGCAGCACGTCGAAGTCGGCGTTGAACAGATCGCGCCAACGCCCGACCAGATGCGAGAACAGCGCCTCCTTATGCTCGAGCAACAGGTCATGGCAGGCATAGAGCTTGTGCTCTTCAGCCAGGCCGAAGTCAGTCCCCAAGAGATCGGCCATCGCGCTGTTGCCGAACCATTGCCGATGTAGCCGCCATTCGCTGCCCGGCGCGATCAGCCGATAGGTCGCGAGCACTTGCAGGATTTGATCCCACCTCGTCTTCTTGCGGCTCGGGGGCAACCGATCGGCCCAGAACCGATCAAGCTGAAGTTCCTGCCACAACTGCCCGGCCAGCCAGCACGCGCCCCATTGGCGTGGGCGACGAAGCTGCATCTCGGACAGGCGAAGCTGAACGACAGACGCATCGCCTGCGACCGCATCGCATCGATCCTCCGGGAATAGCGCCAGTGTCCGCGGGCGGCCGGCATCCTCGTCGAACACCTCGATCGCCTTGCGCCAGGCCGCCGCCTGCGAAGAGTTGATCTCGCCGAGATACAGCACATGCCGCTGTACCACGCGTCCGTCGTCGAGCCGCTTGCTCTCGACGACGTTCCAGTAATGGTGCGCCTTGCCGTTCTTCTTTCGCTCGGTGCGTCGCAGGAACATGACGCGCAGAATCTATCCGCATCATCCCGCCCTTGGGAATCGGGTAGGTCTTCACTACAGCCATTTTCGGCCGAATCCGACGACCTCGCTCCTTGCAAATCAATCACTTAGCCGAGCAAAAAATCTCAAAATCCGCGATTTCGAGCGCGAATCCGCGAAGTCGGGTTAAGTCGCTTCGCATTCCTGATTCTCACGCCGATAATTGTGATTTTGCGCAATCAAGTGAACGCTCTGAGAGCACGCCTGCTCGCCAGCCGATGGAAACGCATGACGAGGAGCCCCGCGTACATGGTCGTCCCGATTGACAAGCCGATCCAGACACCAGTCGCACCAAGCCCGATCTTCAAACCAAGCACGTAGCCAAGTGAGAAGCCGATCAGCCAATAAGCAATGCCGACGAACAGAAGTGGCACCCGAGTGTCCTTCAGTCCGCGGAGACCTCCCGCCGCAATGCTCTGCGCGGCATCAGTGACAAAAAGGCTCGCGGCGACCACAAGGAGCTCTGCAGTCAGTCCGATCGTTGCGTCGGCATCTTCGGCCGATTTGTCTAAAAACAGCTCGGCGATCTCAAAACGAGCGACGATCACCGCAACTGTCAGCAAGGCAGCGATGAGGGTACCGAGCAGCATCGCGACCAGGCCTGCCCGCTTGATGCCGGGATCGTCGTTGCGGCCAACCGCATGGCCAACGCGTACGGCCGCCGCCATGCTGATGCCGAAAGCGATCATGGATGTAATCACGGTGATCTGAAGCGCGATCTGATGAGCAGCGAGTGCACTGGTGCTGATCAGGCCCGCTAGGAGCGCGGCAGCCGACAAAACTCCGTACTGCATCAGGGAGGCGATTGAGATCGGAGTTCCGATCACGATCAGCTGTCGCAAGAAGGGCCAATCGAATTGCCAGAGATCTGCAAGCACGTGGTAGTTACGGAAAGGACGACGCGTTGTGGCAAACCACAAACCGGCCAGGAACATCGCACAGTTCACCAGCGTGCTCGCAAGCGCCGCCCCGAACAGCTCAAGCCGCGGCAGCCCGCACTTCCCATAGACCAGCAGATACACGAGCAGGGCGTTGAGGGGGATTGCCGCCAGCGTGATCCACAAGATCGGCTCCGGCCGGTTGACCGCACTCATGAAATTACGGATGGCTTGAAGCCATAGCGCCGGCAACACGCCCAAGGCCAGTCCGAACAGATATTGCTGGGCGAGCCGCGCCGCGTCTGGCGCCTGACCGAAAGCGAGCAATATTTGCTCTCCGCGAAACGCAAACGCGATGATCGGGAACGATAGCATCAGCGCCGCCCACAGCCCCGTGCGCAGTGCGCGCTGTACCATAGCAAGATTCCCGGCCCCATAGGCCTGCGCCGCCAAAGGTGCGATCGGCGCCAGCAGGCCCGCCCCAAAGGTGAAGCTGACGAGATAGAGCGTGACGGCCAGGGCGGCCGCGGCGAGTGCCTCAGGCCCGATGTGCCCGATAAAGGCAAGATCTGTCGTCAGCATCGCGACCTGCGCAAGCTGTGTCAACACCATCGGCCACGCGAGCTTCACAGTTTCGCTGAGCTCGATCGTGAGGTGTCGGCCAGCCGCCCGTCTCGTGCCCCCCTGCCGCAAAACTGATACTGGTTTTGCTTCGACTATTTTGTCCATGGAAATCTATCTACTCGGTTTGCCCCGGCCGCAAACGACTCTTGTTCCGCCGAGATGATGCTCTTTGCCGCCCTGAAGTCGCGATTGCCTGCCGATGCGGAATCGGCCCGCTTGGGCAGCTGCGCCTCACAGAGGAGGCGCGCATCGGCCTGGGCTTACCGTTAAGCCTGGGGTTTGGCGACTACTCGCCCGCTGATGCGCGGCTTGATCAGGGCCTCCGCCAGCGCATCGACTTTTTGGCGCATTTTAAGCGCAAAGAAGACGCGGCAGGTGGCTGGGGCATCGCGATGGGTGCGGGCGTGGACGGCAATCGAGGCTTGGTCGATCACCTTGGCGAAAGCGTGCGCGAGCGCGCACTGAGTCGGACAGTGGCGTTCGGGAGTCGCAATCGCACGCGACGCATACGTGAACTGAGAGGCTATGATCTTATGAGCCATCACTACGATTCCTTGAGCATGCCATGCTGGATGACAGCTACTTTTCAAGGCTCGTGCCAACTGCGATAGCTTGATTTGTAGGGCTATTTTGCCTTAGCGGGCGTGTCCTCGTCCGACAACATGTCGCAAATCCCACAGTCGGCATCAAAGACGAGCCCAAAGCCCGCAGACATCCTGCAATTTCTGCACCGCAGGAATCCCAATAGACGGACGCCGATATGACAACCCCTCCGAGCTCACCAGCGCCGCAAATCGGCTAGACTGAACTCTCGACTCGAATGGCAGTAACGCTGCACGCAATGACAAGGGCCTCGCTTGCTGAAGAGGATGTGGCCTCTACGCGTTTCAATCGCCAAAGGTCTTGGCCCGATCGTCGAAACGGCCTTCATCACAGGATTGGGAATGAGCGCACTTATGCGATCGTCTTTAGAGGCGTCTGAATGAACGATTGACGGCCCCGCCGCGCGCAAGACTTGGGACTGCGGCGATCAAGCGCTTGGTGTAGTCGGTACGCGGATTGACGAATATCTCGTCCCTGGTGCCGGTCTCGACGACGCGCCCTTGCCGCATGACCATGACGCGGTCGCTGAGATGGCGGACCACACCGAGATCATGCGAAATGAAGATGTAGCTCATGTTAAGATGCGCCTTCAGATCGGCAAGGAGGACCAGCACTTGTGCCTGGATTAAGACGTCGAGCGCGGAGACCGGTTCATCACAGACGATCACGGCGGGCCTTGGAGCGATCGCGCGGGCGATCGCAACGCGCTGGCGCTGACCGCCCGAGAGTTCGAGAGGTCGGCGATTCAGGAAGGCTGGCGATAGTCCGACCAAATCAAGGAGCTGGATAACGCGCTGATCGCGCTCGCCTCTGGTCAACACGTCACTGGTGAGGCTATCGGATATGATGCGTCCCACAGTCCAGCGAGGATCAAAGGAACTGAGGGGATCCTGGTAAATGACGGAGATTGCCCGGCGCCGCGCTCTGCGCTCGCGATCAGTGAGCGTGGTCCAGGCCTGTCCTTGAAACAGAACGGCCCCATCGTCGGGCAGGTCGAGCGCCAGCGCCATTCGTGCCATCGTCGACTTGCCAGATCCGGACTCGCCGACGACGCCCAGAGTCTCGCCAGATCGCAGCTCAAACGAGACATCGTCGACGACAGTCCGCAGCACGCCGTCGGGCCCTTTGAACCGCTTCACAAGATTTGCCGCGCTGAGCACGATGGGAGGGAATGTCGATGGTAATTGCTCCAGAGAGTGTGACTGCGGCTGCGGCGGCCGTGCAGCGGCCAATAACGACAGACCAGGGCCGCGCGGGCGAGCAGAGGGCACAGCATCCAGAAGCTGGCGCGTATAGGCGTGCTGCGGGTCCTGGAAAACCTGGTCTGCCGATCCGCGCTCGACGACCTCGCCTTCATGCATGACCAAGACCTCGTCGGCTATCCGGGAGACCACCGCCAGATCATGGCTGATCAAGATGAGCGCCTTGCCCCGAACCTTGGTCTCTTCCAGTAGTCCCAGCACTTGTGCCTGCACGGTGACGTCGAGAGCCGTGGTCGGCTCGTCGGCGATCAGGATGCGTGGATCTAGCGCCAGAGCGGCGGCGATGAGCGCGCGTTGGCGCTGGCCACCAGATAGCTGATGCGGCAGTTGCCGGGCCTTAATCTCGGCTTCAGGGAGCCCGACGAGCTCAAGGAGTGCCATGACGCGCCTTTCGAGCTCCTCACGGGAGGTAATCGCATGATGGAGACACAATGCTTCGCCGATCTCCTTGCCCACCGGGCGTAGCGGGTCGAGCGCCACGAGCGCATCTTGCAGAACGAACCCGATCTCCTTGCCACGGACGCGCTGCCAGCTGCGGTCATCAAGACCTATGAGATCGGTGCCTGCGAAGTTCAGTTGACGCGCATGGACATGAGCCCGGCGGCCGGCAAGACCGACAATGGCGCGCGAGGTCACGCTCTTGCCGGAGCCGGACCCGCCGACGATTGCGAGGCAGCGGCCAGCCTGGAGAGAGAAAGAGACACCGCGCACGGCTGTTCCCTCAGGAAGATCCCGCCCGAATGAGACACAGAGCGAATCGACAGTAAGGAGGTCCGCCTGCGGGGGGACCTGCCGAGGGGGAACGTGGAGCATTTCAGATCTTTCCTTCTAACAGGTCCTGGAAATAGCGTCCGAGGATGGTCAGGCTGAGAGCAAAAACCACAACGGCAACGCCCGGCATGATCTCAAGCCACCATGCATAGATCACATAGTTGCGCCCAGCATTCAGCAGCGCGCCCCATTCAGGCGCCGGGGGAGCAACGCCGAGGCCGAGAAACGCAAGACCTGCGGCCCAGATGATGGCTTGCCCAACACCAAGCGTCATCATCGCAGTGAGCGGGCTCATCGCGTTGGGAATGATATGCCTCCACAGGATACGCGAATAAGGATGACCAAGTGCCTTGGCAGCCTCCACATAGGCCGCCCCTTTTACCGAGAGGATCTGGCCTCTGATCATGCGAGCATAGCCCGGTGCTGTGCCGATTCCGACCGCTATGACCTCGGTCAGCACTGACGGTCCGAATACGCTCACCAACAGAAGCGCGAGGAAAAGCGTGGGAAGTGCGAACAGTACGTCCAAAAGGCGGCTGAGAACGTTGTCGAGCGCGCCGCCCAAAAGTCCGGCGACCAGGCCGAAAGCCAACGCAATAGCGATGCTCAGCGCGGTTGCGCCAAAACCGATCGTGAGAGACTCGCCTGCTCCCTCCACAATTCGGGAGTAAAGATCCCGGCCCGATTGGTCCGTTCCGAACCAGTGCGCTAACGAGGGAGCTTGCAATGGTGCCGTCAAATCAATAGCGAGCGGGTCGTGCGTCTGCAGCAGACCCGGCGCAGTCGCCGCGACTATAAAGACTCCAGTGATGATCAGAGCGACGTAAACTCGTAGAGGAGCATGACGAACGATCTGCGGTGCCTCTCCTAGCTGCGAAGACACGCTCAAGTCGCCGACCCTGCTCATGTCATTTTGATCCTTGGATCTACGATCCGGTAGGTGAGATCGACGACCATGCTGGAGATGGCGAACAGGCCGGCGGAAATCAAAATAGCCCCCGAGACGACTGGAACGTCTCGAGAGGACGTCGCAGCGACAAGGACTCCGCCAAGGCCTTGACGCGCAAAAACGGCCTCAATTAGGATCGCACCGGAAAGAAGCTTTCCGATAGCCCAACCTGACAAAGTAATACCGGGCAACGCTGCATGACGCAGGACATGGCGAAACCTGACGCCGACCTCACCCATACCTCGCGCCCGAGAGGAGATGACAAATGGCTGCTCGAGGACACGCGTGAATTCGCTGCGAACGATTTGCCCCAGGAATCCCGACAATTCCAGCGCCAACGCAGTCGTTGGAAGAACGAGACCGATCGGGGAATTCCCTCCGATGACGGGGAAAATGCGAAGCTGTACCGCAAAGACAACGAGCAGAATTGTAGCTAGCCAGTAGGGCGGCACAGTTGCCAAGAACACCTGCATTCCGCTGAGCAAGGTCGACGATATGTTGTCTCTGCCGGCTATAAGCACGGTTGTGAGGATGGAAATGACCCATGCCGCAATCAGCGCCGCAAGCGCCAGAATAATCGTAGGGCCAATCTGTTCTGCGATGATGTCAACGACGGGCCGATGCTGCTGGTACGACTGGCCAAGATCTCCGTGCAGGATACCCCAGATGTATCTCGCGTATTGAAGAACAAGTGGCTGATCAAAGCCGTATTTTGCGTTGACCGCCGCAAGCTCTCCGGGAGGGGCGTCTCCAACGTTGCCACTGGTCATGTTGATGATGATCTGGGCGCGATCGCCGGGCAGCAGGCACTGAACAAGGAACGTGAAAGTCGCAGCAAGCCACACGACGCACGCAGCGGACACGAGCCGGCCCGCAAGCCAACCTATCCAATTATGAGATGGGATATTGACGGGCATCATTTCTTGTCGGCGAAATGAGCGTCATAAAAGACCGGTTCGCCGACCGACCCACGGTCCAGCCAGACATCTTTCAACTTTGGGCTGGTCGCCAAGGTGACATCCAGCACTGTGAAGCCAAGTACGGCGGCTTTCTCTACTATTTTGCGTTCCGCCTGCTGATAGAGAGCAGTCCGCCCGCCATCGTTGAATTCCTGTTCTGCTTTCCGGATGACATCCCATAACGCCTCATCCTGGTAGCGTGACGGATTGAAGCGATTACGCTCGCCGTTCTGGTCAGGCTTCCAAGAAATGCGGAAGATCTCTGCGCCGGGTGCAACCCAATAGAGGAGCACAACCTCGTAGTCGTTCGGACCAAGATTCTTCCCGGCAAAGAAATCCGCCTGATTTGTCGGCTGAAGGCGCACGTCGAATCCGGCAGCTTTTGCCTGCTGCTGGATGACCTGCAATGCCTGCTCGCCATCGGGCTTTAGAAACGCACTTGAATAGGAGATACGCACGACAAGGGGCTTGCCATTCTTGAGGCGAATGCCGGCATTATTGTGCTCAGTCCAACCCGCCTGATCCAGGAGCTGATTGGCCTTTCCAACGTCATACGCATAGGACCGCCCGAGCCCGCTGATATATTCCGGCGAACTCTGACTCAGCGCACCATTGGCCTCGAATGGCAAAGCGCCCAGGAAGGACAATTCAACAGCGGCTCTTCGGTCGGCAGAGTGTGCAAAAGCCTGCCGGACGAGCACATCGTCAAACGGGGGCCGTGCCGTATACAACGCCAAGCGTAAAGGGGTGCCGCCCGTAATATGTCGCAAGACGGTGAAGCGGGAATTGGCGTCCTTCCAAGCAACCGCCGGAATATCATAGACGACGTCAGATTCGCCCGTAAGCAGCGAGCCATAACGAACCGTCTGATCCGAAAGAAACCGCCAGTCGATGCCATCAACGTAAGCCGGCCCCTGATGCTTTGCGTTGACCGGCGCCGAATTGTAATTCGGGTTGCGGCGGAACACAACGTTTCGCCCGTGATTCCACTTCTCAACTATGAACGGACCTGATCCGACCGGGCTGTTGCAGTTCACAGCAAGTCCGCGCTTGAGCGCAGTTGGTGACAAGATGCCTTGGGAGGACTGTGCGAGAACGTTGAGCAGCGGCTGAAACGGGGTCTTCAGCGTTATCCGCAACGTGAGCGGCGCAACTGCTGTCGCCGATTCAAAGCTGTCTTCGAGGTAAGGAGCGGCAGTAGGGTTGCGACGATCCGGATCATTGCCGAGCCATCCGTTGATGTTCTCGGCAACGGCTCGTGCATCGAGGGGCGTCCCGTCGGTAAACTTCACATCCGGCTTGATCTCAAACGTGTATACTTTTTTGTCGCCGGAGATTGTCCACGAGGTGGCCAGCCAGGGCACAATGTTTCCATCTTCACTCCGAGCGACCAAATTGTCGCTATACTGCCGTTGAAGATACCATTGCTGCACCCATCCTCCGAACAGGCATGGCGGCTCTTGAAAATGCCCATAACGAATAACGCCTCCTCGCTTCAAGCTGCCGGCTGAAGCGTCTTGGGCATAGCCGCTCGTCATAGTCGCGATCTGCGACAGGCTTGAGAGCGCGAACAGCATAGCCGTCGCCTTTTGCCTTTTTCGACCGTTCGGTTGGATGGCGAGACGCCCAATGCTCGTGCGTGCGATAACAGACATATTCAAACTCCAGTGAATATGGACAAACCGTGCGTCACACCGACGACGGAGTCGCCAACTTCTCCGCAGGAACGCCGTGATGAGGGATTCCAAGATGCTCGCGCAGCGTCTCACCCTGGTATTCAGTGCGGAACAGCCCGCGGCTCTGTAGAATCGGCACGACATGGTCGACAAAGGCCGCCGCGCCGTCTTCCAGGACGTCTGGAATGATGTTGAAGCCATCAACTGCACCAGCGCGGAACCATGACTCGATCGAATCGGCGATCTGTTCGGGTGCGCCCACGACCAGGCGATGACCAAAGGCTTGAACGCTGCCGATGATCTCGCGGACCGTGCGGCCTTCGCGTGCCAGAGCTTCCATCGTGCGGTGATGACCGACCGAAAACGGAACATTCTGCGGGTCGGGCAAGAGTTTTTCGGGAATGGGCTGGTCGAGACTGAGTTTCTCGACCGGCACTTCCATGTCCCGTGCGAGAGCGATCATGGCGCGCTTCAGATCAAGGAGCGCGTCAATTTCCTTCTTTCGGCGCTGTGCCTCTTCTTCCGTGTCGCCGATGAAGGTGACAAGACCGGGAAGGATGAGTGGAGTTGCAACGCGGCCAAATTGTCGCGAGAGCGCACGCACGCGCTCGGATTCCCGGATAGCCGTCGTCAAGTCGCCGGCTGCGGAAAAAACGACATCGGCGCTGCGCGCGGCGAGGCGCACGCCAGGATCCGAACCTCCAGCCTGAACGATAACGGGATAGCCTTGGCGCGAGCCGGGATGGGTGAGCGGGCCTCGGATTGCGAACGCATTCTTGCTGGGATTGAGCAGCCGGAAATGATCGTTATTGGCGTAAACTCCAGATGCCTGATCAGCAATGATGGTCTCATCCCCCCAGCTCAGCCAGAGAGCACGGACGGCTTCAACGAACTCCTCGGCGCGCTTGTAGCGCTCTTCGCGTCCGATCTGGCGACCACCAAAGTTTGCTACCGTCGCTGGGCTGGATGTCGTAACCGCATTCCAGGCGGCTCGGCCGCCACTAATGACATCGAGCGACTGGAAACGGCGCGCCAGATTGTATGGCTCATTGTAGGTCGTCGACGCCGTTGCGATCAGCCCGATGCGCGTTGTCTCGCGCGCGATTACGGAAAGCACAAGCGTAGGCTCAAGCCCATTGAGTGGCGGCTGCCGAGTGATGTCGAAGGGCACCGCGGGGGTATCCGCTAGAAACACCGCATCCAACTGGCCGCGCTCGGCAATCTTCGCAGCACGAACGTAATGGCCGATGTCGAAGAAGGCGCTTGGGTTGGTACCCGGCCAACGCCACGCTGCGGAGTGACCGCCCGCGCCGTGAAGGTTGAGGCCAAGACGAAGCGTGCGGATGACGGAAGACATAGACACTCCCAAATGCGGCGACCTCGAAGCTGCCGGCAACGCCTTCAATGACAAATTGATGTTGATCACGCTGTTCGGCTACTGACCTCGCCCCTGGCGGAGGCTTGGCCAGAGTGCGCCCGAAGAAGGGCCGCGAGCGACCACGTTTCGAGACAATAACCTCAAAGGTAAGACTTTGGGCATTGCGCTGGCCAATACTCAGCCGCTTGGCACGGCGGACAGGCATCAAGTGAAGCCAGACCTGATTGTGGTGCTGATCTGGCTCTGCAGCGGCGCACTCCATTCGGATTTCCACTCAAGCGCCCGCAGCAACAGTCTGCGGGACGCACATGCCGCACGAGAAGACGATGACCAACTGCGTGCGCAAGGCCGTGCTTCCCAATTGCATCGCAAATTGCATCATAACAAACAGTGTCCTTGGATTCGGCAGCCAACGAAAGGTAGCTCGTTATAGGACAACGTGTAGCTGTGACGAGCACTTGAACGCAATAGTTGAGTATTTCAATCTACTGCCGCCAGTTGGTATCCTTTTCTAAGACGAGCTCTTGTTCGATTCATTTGAACGCATTGGCCGCACCGTCAAGTTGCGCGAACTCCGCTGATGCTGTGACCTTCGTTCTTTCGCATCCTTACTTCGAAACGTAACGGCAGGATCGATGCACAAACTTCTGATGGTGAGACGTGCATTTGAGTCGACAGTGTGGAGCAGAACTTTGACGCTGGCGAATAGTTGCAAGCGTGGGCAGTATGGATCCGACGGCAACATCAAATAATGCGATTGAATGCGCTTCTTTTTGCGATGTATTGTGTGAGAACTGGCAGCACTATCGGACCCTCGTGGCTCGCAATGCGTTCCGGATCTTTATTCGGTCCTGCACACCGCGGTGTCTGACGTCGCCACGTTTTTGCCCGCCCAGAGGTGCCGACATGCTCCGTGCAGGCCAGAGAGCGCGTGATGCCCACAGCCTCATAGCCGAGTGCGCTGACCACCCATGAAAGCCAGCGTGACGCCGCGCTGCCAGACCCACAGGTCAAGGGCAAAATCGCGCGACACGACCTCACTGCCCTGGTCGACGCGGATCGTCGCCGGGAATCCCACTTCCTTGCAGGCGCTTTCCAGGATCGCCACGACGTTGCTGCCGCGGAAGGTGAACCGGGGCTGCAGAGCGAGAAGCAATACGATCCGGGCGACTTCTTCCCAGTTGGCGCCGTCGGCCTGCGCATCGAGCAGTCGCCAATACGTCAACAGATGCTGTTCGTCATAGGAAGTCAGCACCAACTCATTCGGCGCCGCGTGCCCGACATCTGGGTCTAACGCCGGCTCTTTCATGTAAGCTCACGCGGCGAGTTCGCTATCTTTTGCGAAACTTGAGACAATAGACCGGTTATAGCCAGTGGTTTGATGGCCTGCAGAATGGCTGCTTTGGCGCATGAAATCTCGTGCGCTTGTGGCCTGGAATGTGCGGCGAATCCGCGTGGATCTCGGTATTCCGCAGGAGCAATTGGCTTACGATGCGGACATTGACCGCTCATATATGGGCGCTGTTGAGAGGCAAGATGCGAATCCAACAATCGATCTGCTCGATCGGATCGGTAAATCGCTTGGCGTCCATCTATCTGAGTTCTTTCTCCAACCGCCCAAAGGAGCAACGTCCCATAAGACATTGCGCAAAGGTCGCAAGCCGGCTCGTCCACATCACAAGAAGAAATAGCGCTCTGCTCGCGTGAGTTCGCTGAAAATATTGTAATTTGCTGGACGGGAATTTCGAAAGCTGCGGAAGCGCAAAGGCTTCACGCAGGAGAGATTCGCATAGGCCTCCGGCAACAATACATCAGCGGGTTGGAGTGTCGACGCAATCCCACTGTGTGAATCTGTTCGCGCTCGCAAGCAACGCTAGGCAAGGCGGTTCGCGTGGGCTCAGTTGGGATCCGGGCATCGCCAGGGTAGCCAACGGACAATCTGGTTTTCAGGACCTCCCAACGGCAGCAATCGTCATCGCCCCATCATTCCGCCGCCCACCGATGGCTGAGGCAACTTATGGCGGAATTGCCGGCGCTCTACCGTACAAGGCCGCGCTCGCCGTGCCACCCGGCGCAGCCGCAGGTGCGCCAATGCCAGACTTTGAATTGCCGTAGGGCGGGACGCGGGCGTGTTCGCCCCTGGATTACCGCCAAGCTCCTCAATTTGTGCTAATTGCAGGCTTGCCGACGGTCCGTCATGACGCCTTTGCTGGCAGTCCGACGGCTGCGTTCTCCAATCGGACGAGTTCTAGTCGTCCTGCCGCGCCGATCGAAACAAGAGAAACTGAGCTGCGGGCCTTGCTGTCGGCTTCAAGAACGCTCCTCCTGAGTAGATCGAGCGGGGGTCACGCACGAGGCGTACTCACCGACCTTGCACGCCACGACAGAACGAGTGCGTGTCCTTCGCCGTCAAACAGGTTCGGCTTAGTTGAGGAATCAGGTACACGAATCTAACACATGCTGTTTTTGGGAGATTTGACGCGAGGCTCTCCCGGTTAAGCACCGGTATGTGTTCGACGGGGGCGCCAGCATATGCGCTTGGTAGATGGTAATTGTGCCGTGCCTGCCGACACGATGGACGAGGCAAGCATCGCATGAACTCCTATTTTCCGGCGCTGGCTTGCGGACCACGCCGGAGTATCATCGCGCCCCCTGGAATTGCGCGATGCACGTCTTTCGCACCCTGTTCTTGTTCCTGGCTACCCTTCTTCCTCTTAGCCTGTGGTCCTCACAGTATTCGGGATCAATATCCGCGTGGCAACCAGCGCACTCGTGCCGGCGCTGATCTTTTGGCTCGTGCTCGACTTCGCGCTTGGTTTTGCTATTCTTGGCGCGGCGATCGCATTGCTTGAGGTTGCGGACGTGATCCTAAACCATTTTACGACCGCCGGGATGTGGTCGCTTACTGCCATCCTGATGGTCACCGGCGCTGCATTGCTGACCATTGATCACTTGGTGTTCGAGCGCCGGCGGCCCGCGATGATCGACAATCCTGCCGATCTGTTGGTCGGACCGATGTTCGTCGCAGCGAAGTTGGTTGTCGCGCTCGGATTTCGGCACGATCTCGGCATCCTCGTCGGGAAGCCTCGCCAGGTATCTTCCCGGTAAACCATGCTTTCTTGTTCCCGCAGCAAGGGTTCAATCGATAGGACCTCCGAGAGCTTGTGAGCGAGAACTGAGGTCGGTGCGAAGGTCTCGATCAGCTTGTGGGCTACCCGCACCCAGTCCAAGGTCCATTCGAAATCAGGGGTGAAAAGATCCGGATATCCTTCTCCTTGCAGTCTCATGGAGAGCGATATGTGAAACTCACTATCAGTCTTGACCGCTTACACATTATGGATTGCTGTCATGGAAACGCCTCAAGAGCCGCCCCGCCCGATGAGATCGGGAGGGGCGTTAGCGGAGCGAGGCTTCTCGCCGGTCTTGCGTGGCCGCGACCAGAGGAGCGTATAGCCTTCGCCGGTTTCGTCGAACAGGTTGGCGTTAAGCGATGGAGGTACCGAGGAAGATTCGGCCGCGCTGTCCGATTTTTGCTGGAATTGACCCCAAGGCGCCGCGCACGAATGGCCCTTGACCACTTCCAAACCGGGCCGCGTTCTAGCCTGATATCCTGTTGAGTTGGCAATTCGCTTCACGCTCCGCAAGCTCCACTGCTCGCAAAATGGGTGTGGCACCACATCAACGTTTAGGGGCGCTAGTACCCACTTTTCTTGGATCGTGAGTCGTGATTCAAGATATGGATGATCCCCGAAGCAAGAGAAGTCCACCTTTCGCGGAAAGATCGCAAGGTGCTTGAGGCGTGTTGTCGCTCGCCGGTGACGTTGCAGCGCGATTTCAAGCGGGCGCGGATCGTTCTGTTGGCGGCGGACGGGCGCAGCACCCGCTTGATAGCCAAGGAAGTTGGGGTCCAGCCGCGGATTGTCAGCCTTTGGCGGCATCGCTATGCCGACCAAGGCCTTGAAGGCTGCAAGACAAGCCGCGGCTGGCAAGCAGCCGATTTATACGAAGGTCACCGACAAGCGGATTCTGAAGCTGCTGGATAAGCCGCCCCCGCAAGGGTCTGCGCGCTGGACCGGCCCTCTGCTGGCCGAGGCGCTGGGCGATGTTGACAACCAATATGTCTGGCGGTTCCTGCGCAGCCACAAGATTGACCTCGCGGCTCGCAAGTCCTGGTGCGAGAGCAACGACCCGAACTTTACGGCCAAAGCTGCCGATGTTGTTGGCCTCTACGTCGCCCCGCCCGCGAAGGCCATTGTACTGTGCGTGGACGAGAAGCCCTCGATCCAGGCTTTGGAGCGAGCGCAGAGCTATCTGAAGTTGCCCAATGGCCGCGCCTTGACCGGCCAGAGCCACGATTACAAGCGGCATGGCACAACAACACTGTTTGCGGCGCTCGAGGTCGCCACTGGAAAGATCATCGCGGCTCATTCAAAACGGCGTCGCCGCGTCGAGTTTCTCGACTTCATGAACAGCGTCACCGCGGCCTTTCCGGGCCGAAAGCTTCACGTCATCCTCGACAACCTCAACACCCACAAGAAGAACGAGCCCTGGCTCAAGGCCCACCCCAACGTGCAATTTCATTTCACGCCGACAAGTACGTCCCTGGCTCAATCAGGTCGAGGTATGGTTTTCGATCTTGCAGGGGCAGTCGCTTAGCGGCACCTCCTTCACAAGCCTCAAGCAGCTTCAGGAACACATCGATGCCTACGTCAACGCGTACAACGACAAAGCCGAGCCCTTCGTCTGGACCAAGAAAAAGGTCCGTCAACGCCATTTCAAAGGCCGCCGTATCACTCAGCTCTGATTCCGGGTACTAGGACGACATTGAAGGAAGGAAACGGTCGTCGGAAAGCAGCAAGCGATCGCGCGCTAGGTCCATCTCGCGAGCCGCAGCGTCGGTAAGCACGAAGGTCGGGCAAGTGGGATTGCCGCAGCCGCAGAGCCTGATTTCTCCGGGACAGCAGCTCTTTTAATCGGCGGCGAAGCTGATCCAGTTTACGGACCGTCAGCTCCAGAGCGCTGCGGATACCCGCATCGCGGATATGGTGTAACGAGGGAAGTCGGTGGATTTCGACACATTCTCGCGTTTGCCAAATGCCTATGCTGAGCACTCTGATAGTGTCGTCGATGGCCTGTTGGAACGCGTGGAGATTGCTCTCCTGCTGAAATGGCGTCCGAAACGCTGGGCGATCGAATGCCCGGGCGAACATTGCAGGGCCTGCCCGTCATCAACGTCCTGAAACGTATCGACGAAATTGCGCAGCTCGACTTCACTGTCTGGGAACGGAACTCCGTCGACGAGGCGCCGCAGCAGAAATTCGGCCCGAAGCCGGAGATGCTCCTCGAACTCCGCGCCGGACCATATCACCACGTTAGGGACGCCCAGTTTCACGGCGGCCGATCGAACCTCATCGCGACGTTGGGCCGAGACACTGCCGCGGCATACGAACTTGAAGGCCGTCAGGTTTGCCGGTCACCGCGTTCACCGCCGCGGCCATATCCTTCTCCGCCTTTGCTTGGGTCAGGCTGCCACGATTGACGCACTGAATTACGGTGCGCTCGTCCGGTTGGTCGTCGAACGGACGTGTGCCGATGATGTCACGCCCTTGGTCGCTTCCCGTCTGGCCGAACCACGCGAGATCGGCCCAGCCGTCACAAAGGTGAAAGGCGAGCACAAGGCGCTCAAACTCGGTCCCGCTAAAATCCTCGAAACGAATGGGCCGGACGGTTCGCGCTATCGTCACCTGCCTACCTGGCTCCCCGAGCTACGGAGCGGGTTGATGATCTGAACGTCCTCGAAGTCCTTTTCATTGTCGGTCACGACGACGCACTCGTTGGCTTCGGCTACAGCAGCAATGATTGTGTCTAACGCGCTTCGCGAACGGCCTTTAGCTTTGCCGTTGGCCATCAGCCGCGCCCACACGAGGGCAGCTTTCTCGTCGAACGATAGGACGCGGCCAGCGAACAGCACTTGCGGACCTTCGGAGCCGGCGAACCACGTTTCAAGGCTGCTGCGCTTCTTGCCCTTCGGTTTCTCTAAGATGCCTCGGCGGATTTCGGCGACGGTAAGCGAAGCAATGAAGAGGTCGTCGTCTTTCTGAGCCCCCATCCAAGCCAGCAGCGAGGCCGACGGCTCCGGCTTTATGACGTTGCTGATGATATTGGTATCAAGGAGGTAGCGCGTCACAGTTCGATCTTACGCCCCTCTTCTCGCGAACGGCTAAGGTCGAGATCCGCACCGACCATAGGTGAGCGACGTAGCGCGGCGAGAATGCCGCCCGCTTTCGGACGCTCACCCGCCACTGCCTGCTGTATGGTTCGGCGAAGCTGCCCGGCTTCCGGACTTTCCTCCGTCAGTTTTCGGGCAAGGGATCGGAGTAGATCGCGGTCAGCGTCGAGCGCCTGGATCTCGAACCGCGCGATGCCACGCTTAGTCAGGCGGGACCGATAATTCTCGAGGGCTCTTTTCTGCGCACTGTTGCTCATCGCGTGCCTCCGTGCTATATCCAGATATATAGCCGCGTTTTCTTTGGAGCACAAGGCTGATGGAGTTGATATCGATCCCGGCAGATAGAGACGGCCTCTCCAGGGCATTTAGGTGCCGGGGGGTTGCCACCGTGATGAGATTCCCCCTGTTCAAAGGGGGGCGATCACAAAAACATTATTGCTACGACAACGGTCGACCCGTGCCCCGGCACTACTCTGCCCCTCGCCTACATTTGCTCATATGCGCCACAAGGCATTGATTTACAACGCATCTTTGCCTTACCAATACACCGTCCCTTGGCATCATTGTCGCGCAGCAGGATATCCCGCGCGAGGACAAGGACGCGATCGTGGCGCGACCGAGACGCACAACAGCCCAAAAGCTTTGCGTGGTCGCCGACGCGACCCACGAACCGGCTGCGCTCGCCTCATCGAAGCCCGATCCTCGCCTCGTCAATCTGGTCCGACTGCTGTCGCGACAGGCCGCAAGGGATTTCGTTCGAGCCCAAACTGATAGCCGGACGCGAGACCGCCCTCCGGAGTAAGGACGTCGCCTCGTGAAGGTCGCGCTCTACGCCCGCTATTCATCAGAGAATCAGCGAGATGCCTCCATCGAGGACCAGTTGCGGCTTTGGCGGCCTTCACATGAACTCTACAATGGGGCTGATTGCTGCTAGCGCGGACTCTGCGGGCCACTTCTTCAACGACCCCTACGTGCACTTCCTGCGCAACGCGCTCGGCGTATCGAATCTACCAACCACTTTGTCCGGAGAACACCGAATTCGGAATATTCCCGCGAGCCTGGGCCGGGCAACGCTTGGCCGCTTGATTTTTGGTGGCTGCATTAGTTCAACGGACCTCCGCCTCAGCCAACCATGCCCGCCGTACGTTACGCCATCGTCGATCTCATCCTTTGGCCGCCGTCTCAACGGTGCCCAAATTGTCGGAAGCGCATCCGTGAAGGACTTCAGCACAAAACGATTCTGCCAAAGTAGTGCTAGAAGTTGCTCCAGGCGCGGATCGCGCGGCCGACCCGCCCATGTGCCACAGACGCCACTTCACGGCTCTGATGTCCCTGTCGATGGTTGGAAGCGCTTCAAAGGGGCCTGATCGGGATCGTACGATGTGATCGGCGATCTGCTGCATGGGCTGGATCTTCATGGCAATATGAAACCAGTCGATGATGTGGGTCGTTGGTTTCGGCATGGCGCGGGGCAGCCGCTTTAGGATTTCGGCCCCGTCCGAGATCACCGTCAGATCCCCAATGCCGCGATATCCGACTTCCTGGAGAGAGTGAAGAGCACGATCGCGGATTGCCTGCTGGTCGGTGCTGCCGGTGACGAAATAGCGACCGTCCCTTTCTCCCCGTCCCCCGCGGCCGCATCTGGCCACGACGAGCTCGAAATTTCGCGCCGAATGTTGATAGCGCTACGAACGTGCGCCGTATCAATGCTGATGACGAACTCTTTGCGCCGATCTCCGGGAAGCTGCATCTCAAGCTGGCATCGGTCATCCGTTTGGGACCTCGCGCGCCAAGTTTGCTGCATGACCTGGTCGTCGAGCCGCTTGCCGATCCTGATGGTACGCTTGCGCACGGTCGCATGCGTCTCAGTCGGTTCAGTGGGCAGGAAATCGGCCAGCACCTTCGCCGCCTGCCGGTAGGGCAGCATGCTTCCTAGCCGCGCCGTCAGTTCCATCAGCTCCGGTGTCGCTCGATCGGGACAAATTTCCTTCAGCGGCGCGAAGGCACCGACCATCCCTGGATGGCATTCCCGGCACAGCATCCATCGGGGACTGCGAACCTCAACGGTGCCGAAGACGGTTCGGATCCGGCGTGTCGTGTAGTCCTTGACCGGTCGGAACGTATGGCAATCCGGGCAAACCCGGCGAAGAAGGGCATACGTCTCCGCCTCATGATTCACGACCGCGTTCTGCAGCGCTGCCATGATCTTCTTGCTATCGCCGATCGACAAGCCGATGTCGCCGTCGAACAGGCTCTCCCAGCTATTGTCTATGCGGACCTCCTTCCGGCATGTGTCGCCAAATTCGTTCCGGCCCTCGATCGTAACCGTCCATTCCACCGCCATCGCTTTGTCTCAAAACGATGCTGATGGACTGCTCGAGCCTAACAACCCGTGTTTGACCCCAGAGAAGTTACCGGTCTCCTCACGACCGACCGCGCATGACTCGGGGTCAATGTGGATCGCTACTCTTTCATTGCAATGGACTTGCACCATCTACTCCTTGCCGGTCTCCCGGCGCACCTTGTTCCGACCCATTCAGGGGCTCAGCTCATTCGGCGTGGCCGATCACCCCGATCAAAGCATCGACATAGGCGTCGAATGCGGCTTCACTCTCGGCTGTCCAGTCGGGCATGGCGGGGCGCTTCCCTGATCACGAAGCAGCCCCCTAACAAATCCGCGACCAGCGCGAATCCCCCCGCATCCGCGACTTTCTGACTCAGTAGGACTAGGCGCCCGCCGCCACGTGCGGGCGACGCCGGCATCAACCGGCGGGCAGATGCGCCGAGGGCAACAAGCGCGCCTGACGCAACGCCGCCAGATCAGCCGAGCCGGTGCAGAAGCAGGCGACGGCCAACTGGCGGATGACGATCTCGAAATGCGCGACAACCGCCTCGGTGGATACCGTAGCCGCGCGCAGCACGCCGGCCGCCTGCCCGGCGATGTCCGCGCCCAGGCGGATGGCCTTGGCCACGTCGACGCCGTCGCGGATCCCGCTCGACGCGATCAGCTTCACCGTTGGCAGCGCCCGACGTACCGCCTGCACGCTGGCCGGGGTCGGAATCCCCCAATCGGCGAACGCCATCGCCACTGCACGGTCGGCGGCATCGCGGGCGCGCTCGCCCTCCACCGCGGCCCAACTGGTGCCGCCGGCGCCGGCGACATCGATCACCGCCACGCCCGCCTCGACGAGCGCACAGGCCACCGAGGCGGACAGGCCCGACCCCACTTCCTTGGCCACGATCGGCACGCCCACGCTGCGCGCGGCGCGAGCGATCTGCGCCAGGACGCCGCGCCAGTCGCGGTCGCCCTCCGGCTGTACCGCTTCCTGCAGCGGATTGAGATGGACGATGAGTCCATCGGCCTCCAGCGCATCCACCGCCCGGCGCGCCAGGTCCAGGCCGTCGGCCTCGCGCAGTTGCGCAGCGCCGATATTGGCCAGCAAGGGAATGTCTGGGGCCAGGCGGCGCAGCGCGCGCGTCAGCCCCTGGGAGTTGCGGGATTGCAGGCTCACGCGCTGCGAACCGACGCACATGGCGATCCCCAAGGCTTGCGCTGCCTCGCTCAGATGCCGGTTGATGGCATCGGCTCGTGGCATGCCGCCGGTCATGGAGCTGATCAGCAGCGGCGCGCGCATGGTCTTACCCAGCAGCGAGGCGCGCAGGTCGATCTGCGTCAGGTCCAACTCGGGCAATGCGCAGTGTTCGAAACGGATGTACTCCCAGCCGGCGGCGACCGTGGCCGGCGCCGTTCGCCGATCCAGCACGATGTCCAGATGGTCGTCCTTGCGCCGGCTCAGGGCGGTGTCGCTCATGCTCGCTCCATCCGTCGCATCGCGCGACGGCGTTGCGTCGGATCGGACCGACGGCAGCGCGCGCACACCGCCGCCTCCCGCGCGTTCAGGCCGGCGCACGCTGGCCTCCCCCGCAGCGTCGCTTCGGTAGCGGCTGGTCGAGGTCTGGTAGTACTGCGCGCGGATGGCCGCCATGGCCTCGATCAACGGTCCCCACGGCGCGGGAAAGCGTTCTTCCGCCATCACCCGGTGCAGCATGCGAGTATGGCCGGCCAGCTCGTCGTTGAGGAACTCCACCGCAGGCATAGCCGGATAGCGCTGCAGCAGCAGGATCGCCGCGTTGTCGGCCTCGCCGGCCGACCTGTCCTTGTCGCGTCCATGCAGATCGTTCTGCAGGCGCCCTATCGCGGAGATGAGCCGCAGGACCTGGCGAAACGCCGGACGCGCGCGCAAGGTCGCCATGTCCAGCCCCCACAGCAACGACAGGCAACAGAACACGTTCGTGTAGGCGATCGAATCGATGCCGTTGTGCAGGTACTCGGCGTAGGACCAGCGTTCCGCCTGCGCGTGTCCGGCGCGCAGCGCCGCGCAGTAGCACCGGGTATCGTCGAGAAGCTGAGCATAGTCGCGACGATCGTAGGCGAGCGCGGCCAGCGAAGCGCGCAGCACAGCGCAGCCCTCGAATCCGGGGAGCGCGCACGGCACGCCCTGCCCCAGCGCCTGCTCCACTGCGGCGAGCTGCTCCGGCGCGATCAGGCCAAGGTCGTTGCAATCGTCGAGCCAGAACAGCAGCGCCAGTTCGCGATAGAACGCCACGATCAGCGTTTCGTCCTGCGGATCGCGGCCGGTGCGGGCGCTGGTGTCGCGCAGGCTCGGGTGGATGCGCTGCAGGATGTACTGGCCGCCCCTGACCGCTTCCACGGCATGCTCGTCGGCGAACCCGGTCAGGGAACGCCCCCACTCCAGCACCTGCTGCAGCGCGCGTTCGGTCTGGATCATGGCGCCGCTCCTGCTCCCTCGGCCAGGGCGCGCCGCCCCCAACGAAGCGCCAGCCACAACCCGGCGAGTTCGGCCACGCGCACGACCCGGGTGGGGCAATACAGTTCCTTGCCGATCCACAGCGGCGTCTGCGGCAATGCATGCGCCGCATGGCGGGCGAGCATCCACTCCAGCGCACGCGCCACCGCCTGCGCGATGCGCCGGCGCCCTGTCGGCTCTTCGCTCCCGTCCATCACGTACAACGCGAACAGCGCATAGGCGGTTTCCTCGAATGTGGACGCGCGACCAGCGCCCCAGCCGCCGTCGTCGCGCTGCGCCTGCAGCAGCGCCGCCAGCGCGCGCTCGTCGCGCCACTGGGACTTGCCTTGCGCCAGCGCAGCGACCGCATGCGCGGTGGGATACAGCCACGAAACGTGCCATTTTTCGTTGTCCCATAGGCCGTGCGGGTTGCGATTGGCCTCGACGTAGGCGCTGGTGCCGGTGGCGGGCTTTCCCAACAGTCGCAACGCATGCAGGGCATGGATGTTGGTCGACACCGAGGCATTGCGCTCGCCGGGGAAGGTGACGAACAGCTCGCCGATTTCGAAATGGCGCAACGCATCGACCGCCGGGTCGCGGCCTGCAAGGCGCAGGACGCACAACGCAACGGCGGTGTCGTCCGCATCGGCCGCGAAGTGCAAGGCCGGGCCCAGACCGCGCACACCCAGGCGGGCGTCGAGCTGCGCGACGATCACGCGCACCGCCTCGGCGAGCGCGGGATGCGCGAACAGCCCGGCCAGATGCAGGGTGTACAGCGACCAGCATGGCTCGAACACATTGATCGGCCAGACGTTGGGAACGACACCTTCGATGCCGCTGCGCGTCGCCCGCGATGCCGCCTGCAGATACGCGTCGGCGCGCCCGACCTGCGGCGTGCTCCCCTGTGTCACGGCGTGCGCATGCCACGCGGCGGTGGCCGCCGGACTGATGCCGATGCTGCCGTCGTCATCCGGGCATGCGGTGGTCGGCGACGTCCCCCAGGCTTCCCAGGAGTGCAGCAACGGATGGCCGCTCGGCAACGTCGCCACCGCCCCCAGCTTGACCAGGCACGCTTGCCGCAACGGCAACAGCGCCGGGTGGCGCGGAAACGCCACGCCGCCCAGCAAGGATGCGGCCTCGCCGCACAACTGCGGCAGGATCAGCTCCGCGCCGATCGGCGCGTCTTCCGGCACCGCATGCGCGTAGGGATCGGGCTGGCGCTCGAAGAACCGGGTTGCAGCCTGGACTGCGTCGGCAGCGCCGGGAAGAGGATCGGCACGCTGCAATGCCAGCAACGCCGCCCACGTGGGCGCATGGCGGAACAGCGGGAAGTCCGCGCTTCCCCATCCGCCATCGGCCTGTTGCTGCGCGATGAGCCACGCGTATGCGTCCTGCCGACCGGTGACGTTGCCGTGGAACTGCAGAGCTCGCGCCGTGTCGTAGACGGACGGACCAACGCTGCCGCCGTCGCTCATCTCGCTCAGCAGGTGGCGCAATTCGGAAAGGATCTGTTCGGACAGCGCGTTCACGCGGGATGTTCCTTCTGCAGACGGTCGACGAGAACCAGGATCGGGCAGACGCCGCGCACGTCGCCGCAGCCCCGTCGCGGCCCGGCGCATGGGCAGCGCCGGACGGCCGCCCTGCTCCGGCGCGGCGACGCGCCCCGATGCTGGCGCCGGTCCGCCGCATAGGCTTGCGCGCAGCGCGCCGCGTGCGCCGCGGCCGTGCTGGGCAACCGCTGCGATCGGCGCCGCGGACTCGGACACAGTGCAGCATGCACCGCTGCCGCCGGCCGATCGCAGCGGTACAGGGGGTGACTCCATGCGGACGAGCGCGCTCATGCGCATGGCGCGTGCTTGAACAGATACGCGTTGGCCCGCTGCAGCATCTGCGCCAACCGTTCCGCACGTGGCCCCAGCGGGGCGATGGCCTCCCCGGCGTCGCGCAACAAATCCAGCGCGAACTGGCGCGCTGGCTGCAGCCCCATGATCGACGCGCAGGTCGGCTTCTGCGCCGCCGCGTCCTTGCCGGGGGTCTTGCCCAGCGTCGCGGTATCCGCTGTCGCGTCGAGAATGTCGTCGACCACCTGCAACGCCAGGCCGAAACAGGCGGTATAGCGATCGAGCGCACAGTACAGCGCAGCGTGCGCGGCATCCTCCGCGATGGCGCATAGCGCGCCCATGCGAACGGACGCGCGCACTAGCGCTCCGCTCTTCATCCGGTGCATCGCCACGATCCTGTCCAGCTCGACGTGCTTTCCGACCAGCGACAGATCCATGGCCTGCCCGCCTGCGGCACCCTCGGCGGACACCGCCTGCGCTAGTTCGCGCACGAGCGCGATACGGTTGTCGCCCGGCGCATCCAGGCTCGCCAGGGTCAGGAAGGCGTGCGCCTGCAGCGCATCGCCGACCAGGATCGCAGTGGCTTCGCCGAACTTGACGTGCACGGTCGGAAGGCCGCGGCGAAGCACGTCGTCGTCCATCGCGGGCAGATCGTCGTGGACCAGGGTACAGGCGTGTATCATCTCGATGGCGGCGCCGACCTCGTCGAGCATGTGCGCCGGCGTGTCGGCCAGTGCGCCGGCAGCCAGACAGAGCAAGGCGCGGGTGCGCTTCCCGCCATTCAAGGTGGCGTAGCGCATCGCCGCCATCAGCTCGGTCTCACCGTCGTCTTCGGCGCAGAGAAGACGCGCCAGCGCCTGTTCGACCCGCTTTGCGCCGTCCTGCATCCAGATCTCCGGCACCAGCCTGCCGGATGCGCCGCGCGCCTGTGCGCCCAATCCGCCGAGCGCGGAAACGCCAGTTCGGTCGTCGTGTAGCGTGGAACCGGTCTGCATGTTGTTCATGTCCTTGTACCTGACACGGCCACGGCGAGCGCCGAGCCGCCGCGGTGTTGCCGGCGTCGCACCGAGCGCACGCGCCGAGTGCAGCAATGCCGCGCGTCGCCGGCGCCGCTGCCTCGCCACACGGGGATGCGATGCCAGCTCATGAGAATCCGATGCGGATTGTCATGGACGGATGTGCGGTCGGGTAATAGCGCCGGCCTTTTTCGACGCCGCTCAGCAACCGCGGCCGCACCCCGGCCTTGTGCATGGTCAGCGCCAAGGCGATGCAGAACTGCACCAGTTCCAGCCATACCAAGTGGTAGCCGATGCAGACGTGTGGGCCGGTACCGAACTGCAGCATGTCCACCGGCCGGATCGGCACCGTGCGTTGCAGCCACCGCGCCAAGCGGAACTGATCAGGCGCCTCGTGCAGCAGCGCCGAGGTCGAGAAATGCAGCAGCGGGATGCACAGATGGGTGCCCGCGGGAATGCGCCGTTGGCCGAGTTGCAATTCCTGCAGCGCGCGACGCGGCAGGAGCGTGGTCGCCGGATGCACGCGCAGCGTCTCGCGGAACAGCGCCTCGGCGACCGGACACTGCGCCAGGTCCGCGTGCCGGGTCGGCACCGCGCCCAAGCGTTGCGCCTCCTCGACTAGGGCGTCCCACAGCACAGGCTGCCGCGCCAGCTCGATCACCATCCAGGCCATCGTCGAGGCAGTGGTGTCGTGACCGGCAAGCAGCAGCAAGCGGATATTGGCGACCAGGACGTCATCGGAGAGCGCATCGTCGCTGCGATCGAAGGCGCTCACCATGTCGTTGATCAACCCGGTGCGCGCGGCATGCGCGCGCGCGTCGCGGACGAATTGGTGCAACTGCGCGTCGATCCAATCGCGGGCGGCGCGGCCGCGCCGCAAGGGCAGTCCGGGCAGGTCGACCGGGGGCGCGACGATCAACTGCACCAGTTGCCGGTACTTGCGATGCCATCCCGGCAGGTCCTGCGCGGGGATTCCCATGAGGCTGAAGATGAGCTTGAGCATCAGGTCGCCGGTTTCGCGCAGGATGGTTACGTCGCCGCGGTCGCGCCACGCCTGCACCCGCGCCCGGATGACGGGCACGAACAGGTCGCCGATGCCGGCCTGGGTTAGCCCCTTGGGCAGGAACGCCGCCTTGATCGCATCGCGCGCCTGCCGGTGCGCGCCGCCGTCCTGGGCAACCAACGTTCCGCCAAGCAATTCGGGCGAGATCTCTTCGATCAGCGCCGAGGACACGTCCTTGTGCCGGAGCAGTGCGAACGCATCCGGATCCACGCAGGTCATCAGGTGCCCGGCAGGGCCGAAATCCAGCCAGAAGTGGCTGCCCAGCGTCCGTTCCGCGCGCCGCAGCAGGCGCGGCAGGTCGCAGACGATGGCGGGAAGATGCCCGACCAGGGGGAAAGCGCCGGGCACGACCGGGATGTCGTACCGCAGCCGGTGCCGACGGTTCAGCGGGTTGAGCAGCATGTCCATCAGCAGCGCGGCGCCGTGGCCGCTTCGGCGGTGTCGCCGGTAGGCCGCGCGGCGCGGCTGTTGCCACCGTCGGCGTACGTCGGCACATGCGCCAGCATGCCGCCGTCGATGCACACGACCTGGCCGGTGATGAACGCAGCATCGTCGGAGAGCAGGAACGCCACCAGCGCGGCCACGTCCTCGGGGCGGCCGACGCGCGGCAGGAGCTGGTGCCGGCGCAGATGCCGTTGCATGCACTCGTCCAGCTTGGCGAGGAGACGCTCGGTCATGACGAGACCCGGCGCAATCGCGTTGCAGCGGATCTGCGCATGACCGTACTGGGTGGCGAGCGAGGCCGACAGCATGTTCATCGCCGCCTTCGACGCGGCGTAGGACGTCTGCGCGGTGTCACCGCTGAGCCCCTGGCACGACGACATGTTGACGATCGCGCCACCGCCGCGGGCGATCATCCGTGGGATGGGCTGCCGGCAGCAGAGCAGCGTGCCGCGCAGATTGGTCGCCATGGTCTGATCCCAGACCGCCAGGTCCAGGTCCAGGTCGAGGATCGCGCGGTCGCGCGGGGTCAGATGCATGTCGCTCGCGTTGTTCACCAGCAGGTCGACTCCACCGAAGTGCCGCTCCGCCGTCTCGAACAGCGCTGCCAGCGCCTGCGCATCGGCGTTGTCCATGGCCAGGGCCAGCGCGTGGCCCGCTTCGGCCGCGATCTGCGCGGTGCAGGCAATGGCCGCCGAGCCATCAATGTCGGCCACCACCACTCTGCCGCCCTCGCGCGCGATGGCGAGGGGCTGCCTTGCCGATGCCGGCGCCAGCGCCGGTCACCACGGCCACCTTGCCTTCAAACCGTGCCATCGTGTCCTCCTGGATCGCGTTGGTCTTTCGCGGCATGCCGCTCGGCCTCCGCCGGAGAAGGCGCAGGGTCGGCGCTGGCGCGCTCGTCATCGCCAACGTCGCTTTCGATGACCCGAATGGCGGCGACCGGGCATTGGCTGGCCGCGAGCCGCACGGCGGCGTGTAGCGCCTGCGGGACCGTCGCCACGCACACTTCGGCCACGCCGTCCGGTTCGCGCTGGCGAAAGGTGCCCGGCAGCGTCAGCACGCACTGTCCGCTGGTTGCGCACAGATCCTGGTCGACCACGACGCGCATCTCAGCCCCCCTGCGCATGCAGCCGCACCGGCAGCGCGCGGAACGTCCTAAGGAACTCGGAGGGCTCCCGGGTCGGCGGCTCGGCCAATGCCAGCGTGGGGAAGCGCGCCTGGATCCGCGGCAGGCTCTCGGCCAACTGCACCCTGGCCAGTTGCGCACCGACGCAGAAGCGGATGCCGTGGCCGAAGCTCAGCATGATCTTCCCGTCGGTCGACATGCCAGGACTGGTGCCGTAGAACCGCGCGGGATCGAAGCGGTCGGGATCGGCGAAGGCGTCCGGGTCGCGATTGCCGGCCGCGATCAGCACGCGCACGTCCGCGTTCTTCGGGATCACCACGCCGCCCAATTCGATGTCGCGCTGGGCGATACGCATAGTGGTGCTGAACATGACGGGCGAATCGCGGCGCAGGACTTCTTCGACGAATGCCTTCACCCCCACGGCGTCTCCCTGAAGCCAGTGCCGCTGTTCGGGATACGCCAGCATCGCCAAGACCGCATGGTCGATGGTCGCAGCAGTGGTTGAGAAGCCGCCCAGCAGCATGCCCCAAAGCATGCTGATCAACTCCGCATCCGACAGCGTGTCGGCATCGTCGTCGTGTGCGCCGACCAGCATCGACACGATGTCGTGGCGGGGATCGGTGCGCTTACGCTGTATGAGGTCGCCGAAGTAGGCCTGCACCCTGGCGCTGGCCGCGTCCGCCGCGGCGAGCTGGGGGTCGCTGGCGTGCGGGCCCAGGCCTTTCAGAATGGGGCCGATGACGGCGGCGAGCCCGAACATGTCGTCCTGGGGCATGCCGAACAGTTCGGCCAAGACCAGCATGGGCAAGGCCAGCGCGAATTCCTGATGCAGGTCCACCGGCTCCCCGCGCTCCAGCGCGGGCGCCATGCCGTCCAGGCGCGCTGCGACGATGCGCGCGATGCTCGGCCGCAGGTTGTCGATCTGGCGCATGGTGAAATCGCGGGAGATCAGCCGGCGCAGACGCGTATGCGTCGGTGGGTCCTTCATCGCTAGTGTAGACGCCAGCAGATTGAGTGACAGGCTGGTCGCCGCACGCGGAAAATAGCGCGCCAGTTCGCCCGGCGCCGGTGCCCGAAACGCATCGCCCGTGGCCTTGAGCGCCCAGTAGATGTCGGCGTGGCGGCTCAACAGAAAGAGGCCCGACGCCGCGCGATGCACCGGATCGTGCTCGCGCAACCACCGCATAAACGGATACGGGTCGTGGATGCGCGCTGGCGACGCCAGTTCGGCGAAAGCGTCCCGGCATGCTGTCGGCAAGGGTTGTTCGGACATGGTGGCACTTCACTCTCTAAGCGATGGAAGGGCGGAAGGTGACCGGCAGGCGCTGCGGGCAGCGAATGACGTAAGACGGCATGTAGACGACGTCCTCCGCGGCGTAGCCCTACTCGATTATCAAGATCGGCCAACGTGTAACTGTCTAGGCATACCGCGCGGCGAGATGCAGAACTTTATCCTGCGCCTTCGAGTTCAGGGGCGAGTGTGGTGGGCCTTTGAGTCGCAGCCGGCCATCAAGATTTCCTGCGCAAGGGTCGACAAGGGCGGCGAGCCTGTTTGGTAGGGGGCGGTTTCGCCGAGGCCCCTTCCCATAGAATGCTATCTGATGCGGATTTGACATTTTGCTTTTCTTTCTTCGTTCCATCGATCGCGGTGTCATCCACGAAATGAGGATGCAGTCGCTACAGCCGCTTTTGCCGCTAGGTTCTTTGCTCATCATCCCAGCAATCCGCGTGCCACGTCGAATACCGTGCTCGCCCGCATAGCGAGAGTGAAACACGCATGCGCGCCAACATGTCCGCTGGAATGGTCGCAACATTTTGTCAGGTTCGCGACATCGATGCGTATCCATCTGTGACCTGCATAGAGAGGTCGAAGCCCCACATCTAAATCAACATCGAACTCTGATTGAGATGAGCAAGCACTACGATCTCGCATCGAGGTTCACAATTACGACCATCTACAAATAACGAGGCAAAAGTGCTGGGGATCGACAAGAGTGACTTGGGTGGTACTGACCTGCCCCGGGTACGTTCCGGGGACTTGATCTTCGCTCGAAAAACTGGACAGGAGTTAATCCATGTGCGTCGCCACTCTCAAGCGTCCGGTGAAGCCGGTGAAGACCGCGTAGCGGTCACTCAGGCAGCTTTTTCGGCTCGCTTGTTTCGGTCACGCCAATTCCACGGAAGCAGTTCGTCGAGCTTTTGGGCTGAATGTGCGGCGATGCGCGCCAGGACGTCGGCGAGCCAGGCTTGAGGGTCTACGTCCTTCATCTTCGCGGTTTATGCCGACTGCCGAACTATGCCGAACGAGCTTGTTTTCCCTGAGATTCACTGTGAGCGGCGTGTAATTGGCTCGGCATAGTTTGTCTTGTGATCTTGCTCACCGCTGTCCTCCCGGTTCACGTCGTGTGCCTCGACTGCGCTGTCGGCGAGCGCTTCGGTCAGAAGCTCCTTTAAGAGCTCCAGCATTTGCTGATGGGCTTCGATTGGAATGCTGCTGTATGTCGGAGGGCTCTCGAACAGATCCCCCTGACGACGTGATGCGTCCGCCATGACCGCCTCCTCGCGAATGGGACGATTCCCTGGAAGAGGAGGCTAAGAGCGCGTCGACAAGAAGACGCGCCTCCAGTAGACGATCCACCGGAAGCCGCGGTTCAGCTTTGAGATGGAAGGAAGCGGCGGCGGGAGCCGCCATCCATGCCGGCAGCAGCGTTAACGTGGCGTCAGGTTATCTGATAACAAAATGCGTCTCACCCCCAAGTCGCTTGCAGGCGACAACGACGACTGACACCCCGCATCGCGGATGGAACGGGTAAAGGATCTCCACCTCAGATCCCAGACACCCGGCATTATGACGCTGGTCCGCCGGGCGTCGGCAAGACGTATTTGTCGATCGCACTCGGGCGAGAGGCGATCCTGGCCGGATATACGATGCGTCCACCACGGCGACGACGCTGGTCGCTGAGCTCGTCAAGGCGTACGGCGAGCGACGCTTGGACGAGAAACTGCTCGCGCTGGCGAAGCCAAAGCTGCTGATCGTCGACGAACTCGGCTACCTGCCGCTGGCGCCCGACGCTGCGCACCTGTTCTTCCAGCTGGTCAGCCGGCGGTTGGCGCTATGCTGATCACGTCGAAGCGCAGCGTTGCCGAATGGGGCACCGTGGTCGCCACCGCGATCCTCGACTGGCTCCTGCACCACAGCCACGTGCTGACTATCCGCGTCGTCAGCTACCGCTCCGCGCCAAGCGGATGAGCAGCCTCATCAAGCCGCCGCCGATGACGGCCCACCGGTCGGCTCCGCCTCCTCCGTCCCGTCACCGGCGGAGCCAACCTTCAACCGACATTATGAACGCGAATGTGGGGGCAGTTCACCCGCCCTCTCCTGCTCTGGCATACCCATGTTCCAGGTCGCTATCTTACGGATGACTTCGATCCAGGCGCCCTCGCGCTCGCGATCGAACTCGAACTCGCCGCGATCGGTGATCAGCTTGAGCAGCGTCTCCGTTTCGCCGATCTCAGGAGAATGCGTCGCCTTTGGCATTTTTTCTCAAATCGTATCTGGACAGTTTGAGGCCCACGCGCGATAGCCCAAGCTCGCTCGCAATCCGGCTGATATTACCCTCATACTTCTCCAGATAGTTGATGATAACGGACTTCTCGAGATCTTCCACCTTGTCTTTCAGCGTGGCCGAGCCGTTAAGCTTGCCATGAGCAGGCATCGCGACCGGCCGCCTTCCGTTGCGGCGGCCGAGCAGCGGCGGCACACGCAGCTCGTACTCGTCGGCCAGCACCGCCATGCGCTGGAGCTCGTTCTGAAGCTCGCGCACGTTGCCCGGCCAGTGATATCTGGCGAACTCCTCCAGCGCGGACGCGGCAAAGCGCAGGCTCGGCCGGTTGAAGGACGTCTTCACCGCCGACAGCACGCCCTCGGCGATCAACGGGACGTCCATGGGCCACTCGCGCAGTGCCGGCATGTGAACCGGAAACGCCGCCAGGCGGCAGGAGAGGTCGCGACGGAACCGGCCGGCCTCGACCTCGGCTTCGAGATCGCGATTGGTCGCGGCCACCACGCGCACGTCGACCTTGCGCACCCGCTGCGCGCCGAGCGGACGGATCTCGCTCTCCTGCAGCACGCGCAACAGCTTGACCTGGAACGCCGGCGAGGTCTCGCCGATCTCATCGAGGAAGATGGTGCCGCCGTCCGCCACCTCGAACAGGCCGATGCGGTCCTGATAGGCGCCGGTGAAGGCGCCCTTCTTGCAGCCGAACAATTCGCTTTCGAGCAGTTCATCGGGCAGCGCGCCGCAATTCTCGACCACGAACGCCTTGTTGGCGCGGGCCGAGCCATAATGAATGGCGCGGGCGAGCAGCTCCTTGCCGGTGCCGGACTCCCCGGTGACCAGCACGGAGATATCGTAGTCGGCGGCGCGTCTGCCGAGCTCGATCACGTCATGCATCGGGCTATGGGGCGAATGCACGATACGGTTGAAGTCGTAAAGCTGCTTTGCGGCGCCGCGCTTGACCGAGACGACCTTCTTGACGTGCCCGGGCGTCGCCTTGACGTCGACCCCCGCCGTTTCCGTTTCCTTCTGAAGCCGCTAGAGCTGAACTGCTTCCTTGACGATGTCGACCAACCGGTCCGGCTGCCATGGCTTCGTGATGTATTGATAGATGCCGGCCTCGTTGAGGCCAGCGATGATGTCTTCGCAGTCAGAATAGCCGGAGATGATCATCCGCACCGGATCCGGCCATATCTCGCGGACGCGCTTCAGGAAGCTGACGCCCGATTCGTGCGGCATCCGCTGGTCGCAGAGAATGGCGTGGACGATATCGCCTTCCAGGAGCTTCTCCGCATCGGCCGCATTGCCGGCGCACAATACCTCGAAATCCTGGTCGAGGACGCGCCGCAGAGCCTCCTGCGAGCGAATCTCGTCGTCGACGACGAGAATGGTTCCTTGGACGTTTCCTGGCACGTTTCCTGCGGGTTTTCTGGCATGCTCATGATCGCACCGCCATGCAGGTGGGTCGTGCGCGCTCACGCCGCGACCGGTGATTAGCGATGGTCAGCGGCGTACGCGACTTCGGGACCTTGTGAATGAAGTTGTAACGCGCCACGTGGTAGCTTGGATCGAAGCCGTAGAAGTTGAGCCGCATGCGGCGCAGCTCCTCGTTGCGGTACGCGTCGAGCGGCTTCTCGGCTTCGTCGGCGGCGCGGCGCCTTTGCTTGTCGACAAGGCGCGCGGCATAGTCGGGATCCGATGCAAGCGCGGCGGCGAGCTTCACGAGATCGTCCGTTGCCGCGCCCCTGGCCGTCAGCACGCGATCGACGATGCCGAGGCGCCCGGCCTCAGCCACGCCCATGGGCAGCCGGCATTGAGTGATCTTGGCCGCATTCGCGGCACCCGCGCGCCGCGGCAGAAGATAGGTCCAGTATTCCGAACCGTAGAGATTGCCCATGTCCTTGTAATGCGGATTGAGCACGATCCGATCGCTGGCCCAGACCTCGTCGGCGGCGAGGCTGAGGAACACGCCGCCTGCGCCGGCATTGCCGCGAACGACGGAAACCACCAGCCGATCGGTGGTCTCGATGATGGCCCGCGCGAGATCGTCGATCGCGTTGATGTTGCGCCAGGACTCATCCGCCGCGCTGTCGGCGGCCTCGATCTCGGCAAGATGAATGCCGTTCGACCAATAATCACGGCCGCCGGTCAGCAGCAGCACCTTGGTTGCGCGCGCAAGCGCGGTTCGATAGGCGCTGAGCAGTGCATTGCAGTCGTCGGAGCTCATGGCGCCGTTGTAGAAGTTGAATTGCAGCTCGCCAACCTCGCAATGCTCGCGATATTCGATCGGACCGTAGCCGCATCCTGGCCTGTGCGGCAGATGCGCGGCTTCCGACGCGAAGATCTTCGTCGCCGGAAGCTTCAAGCTCTTCGGCGCGACACTCCGGACGTGGCCGATCCAGACCGCGCCGTCGACGGTCGCCCGGGCCAGCGCACCGTCGCACTGCGCCACCACGGTGCCGGGCACGCCGGAGATGCCATGGGCCTCATGCGCATCGAACAGCCGGACGTCCTGCCAGAACAGACTGTCGGTCAGGCCGGGCATGCCGTCGGCGCTGTCGATCTTGCGAAGCACCTCGACGGTTGGGTCGTGCTGCCAGTCGATCGCGCGATCCGCTTGCCGGCAGGGCCCCCGCACGCGAATGCGCGGATCGTCGCTCGCCATTGGCGCGGGCGCCGCCTCGTGTCCGGCCTCGATCGCGGCAATGGCCTCGAGCACCGCCTCCACCGCGCAGGAGGTGACCTCGTTGCGGTAGATGCTGGACTTCGCGGCACGCCGCATCGGGAACGTGCGATGGACCCAGATCGGACCGGCGTCGAACTCGCCATCCGCCTGCAGCACCGTGACACCCCACTCCGCGACGCCCTCGAGAATGGCCCAGTCGAGAGCCGCAGGACCGCGGTCACCGGGCGGGCCGGGGTGCACGACGAGGCAACGCACGCCACGCCAGACATCGTCCGGGATCGCCCGTTTCAAGAACGGCGCGATAACGAGGTCGGGCCGACACAGCGCAACACTTTCGCGGGTCACGTCGGGATGGATATCGAGCTCGACCGAGACCTCATGGCTACGCTCGCAGAGTTCGACATGCAGCCGCTGCGTCAGGTTGTTGAAGGAATGCGACAAAAGCAGAATGCGCATCCTGAGCCTCAACAGATCCGGGGTAATTGTTCGCCCGACAGCCAGTCGACGATCCTTCCGCCGCCAAAGCTCGTCGCCATCTGCACGAAATGGTGGTCGTCCGCCACGGCCTCGCCGATCTCGGCGGCATCACGGCCGAGCGGATGCGCCCGCATCGCCGCAAGCACGGCTGCTGCAACCTCGGGCGCCACGATCGCTGCCAGCTTGCCTTCGTTGGCGACGTAGAGCGGATCGAGCCCGAGCAGTTCGCAGGCCGCAGCAACACCGGGCTTCACCGGGATCGCCGCCTCCTGAAGTCGGAAGCCAAGGCCGGACTGCTGGGCGATCTCGTTCAGCGTCGCGGCGAGCCCACCGCGGGTGGGATCGCGCATCAAACGGATGCCCTTGCCGCCGGCCGCCAGCATGCTCGCTACGAAATCATGCAACGACGCGGAATCCGAGACGATCTCGGTGTCAAAAGCGAGGTTCTGCCGTTTGGACATGATCGCGACGCCATGATCCCCGAGCGTTCCAGAGATCAGGACACGATCGCCGACGCGGGCATTCCCGGCAGAGAGGTCGAGCCCGGCAGGCACGACACCGACCCCGGCTGTCGAGATGAACAGGCCGTCGGCCTTGCCGCGCTCGACGACCTTCGTGTCACCGGTGATGATGTAGACGCCCGCGGCTCGCGCGGCCTCGCCCATGGAATCCGCAATCATCTTCAGGTCGGAGAAACGAAAACCTTCCTCGATGATGAAGCTCGCCGAGAGATAGAGCGGCCGCGCGCCGGCCATGGCGATGTCGTTGACCGTGCCATGCACGGCGAGCGAGCCGATATTGCCGCCCGGAAAGAACAGCGGCGAGACCACATAGCCGTCGGTCGTCATCACCATGCGCCCGGCGCTGACATCGAACGCAGACTGGTCGTTGCCGCACGCCAGCCATTCATTGCCGAAGGCCTCGTGGAACAGGCCCGAGATCAGTTGCGACATCGCGCGGCCACCGGATCCGTGGGACAGGTCGACGCAGCCGTTCCTTATGTCGAGCTTGCGCTGATGGGCTTTCATGACGCCCGCCGTTGCTGATGATCGCGGAAGCGGCCGTAAGTCCAGTGTGCCGCACATGCACCCTCGGACGAGACCATGCAGGACCCCATCGGCGTCTCCGGCGTGCACACCGTGCCGAACAGCTTGCAGTCAACCGGCTTCTTCACGCCGCGCAGGATGGCGCCGCATTCACAGGCCGGATTGTCGGCAACGCGAAGTTCGTTCATGTCGAAGCGGACCTCGGCGTCGTATTTGGCGTAGGCCCGCTTCAGCTTGAGCCCGCTATAAGGCACTAGGCCGAGACCGCGCCACTCGAACTGGTCGCGCAGCTCGAAGATGTCGGAGACCTCCTCCTTGGCGCGCAGATTGCCGTCACGGGTCACTGCGCGGCTATACTGGTTCTCCACCTCATGTCGGTGCTCGTTGACCTGCCGCACCAGCATCAGGATCGCCTGCATCATGTCGAGCGGCTCGAAGCCCGCGATCACCACCGGCTTGCCGAATTCTTCGGCAAAGAACTCGTAAGGCTCGGTGCCGATGATGGTCGAGACATGGGCCGGCCCGACGAAGCCGTCGATCTCGACGCGGCCGATATTGCGGATATCGGGGCTTTCCAGGGTGTTCTGCATCGCCGGCGGCGTCAGCACATGATTGCAGAACACGCTGAAGTTCTTGAGCTGTTTCTTCTCGGCGAGCCGGATCATCACGGCGGTCGGCGGCGTCGTGGTCTCGAAGCCGATGGCGAAGAACACGACCGCGCGGCCGGGATTTTCTTCCGCAACACGGATTGCATCAATCGTGGAATAAACCATGCGGACGTCGGCGCCGCGCGCCTTCGCTTTCAGCAGCGAGGCACCCTGCGAGCCCGGCACCCGCATCAGGTCGCCGTAGACGCAAAGGATCACGTCCGGCCGCTCGGCGAGCCGGATCGCCATGTCGATGCGTCCCGCTGGCAAGACGCAGACCGGGCAGCCGGGACCGTGGATCATCCGCACGTTCTTCGGCAGCATATCCTCCAGCCCGTAGCGGGAGATTGCATGCGTGTGGCCGCCGCAAAATTCCATGAAACGATAGGATTTTTCCGGATCGGCCTCCGAGCGAATCGCCTTCGCCAATCCCAGCGCGATCTCCTTGTCGCGAAACTCGTCGGCATATTTCATTGCGCGGCTTCCCGGCTTTCGGCGCCGATTTCACGCAACAGCTCCAGCGTCCGCTGCGCCTCCTCCGGATCGATCTTGGTCAAGGCGTAGCCGACATGGATGATCACGTAGTCGCCGACGGCGAGGTTTTCGATCAGCGCCACCGAGATCTCCTTGCTGACGCCATCGATCGAGACGACGGCCATGTCGTCGGGCAGGAGCTTTGTGACCTCAGCAGGTATCGCGAGACACATCAGGCGTTTCCTTCCGGGCCTTGCTGTTCGAGGAGTTGGAGCGCGGCGACCCAAGCCTGCCCGAGGCTGAGGCCGCCGTCATTGGACGGCACCTGGCGAGGCAGCAACGGCGAGAGCCCGGCGGCGACGCAGCCGCGCCCGATCTCGTCTGCGAGGATCGCGTTGAGGAAGCAGCCACCGCTCAGGATGACGGTCGTGACGCTGGTCTCCAGTGCCGCGCGCGCGATCCAGTCGATGCAGGCGGCGGCGAAGGTGCCATGGAAGAGCTCGGCCCCATCGACCGGATCGACCGCAAGGCGCTCGAGCAAGGGGAAAAGAGACAGCACGCCATTCTCGATCGTCCAGCCGTCCTCCACGAGGCGCGGTGTGCGGACACGCGCTTCCAGCTTCATTGCGGCTTCGCCCTCGTAACTCTGCACCGGACAGAGACCAAGCAGCCCCGCCGCCGCGTCAAACAGCCGGCCGGCGCTGGTCGTCGTCGGCACGCCGGGCTGGTCGAGCATAGCGCAGAGACGCGCAGCCTGCGGCTGCATCGCAAAGCGCTTCGCAATCGCGTCGCCGCGCCGCAAGGCGTGCAGCACGCTCGCGGCCATGCGCCACGGCTCGCGCGTCGCGCGATCGCCACCCGGCATCTTCATCGGCGCCAGATGTCCGAGCCGCCGGAAGCGTGCACCATCGCACGAGAGCAACTCGCCGCCCCAATTGCCACCGTCGCTGCCATGGCCGAAGCCGTCGAGCACCAGCGCCAACGCCGGCCCTGCAACGCCATGTTCCGCCATCACGGATGCCGCATGGGCATGGTGATGCTGGACCGCGATCAGCCGCCTCCCGCTGGCTTCGGCGAAACGGGTCGAGGCCATGTTCGGATGCAGGTCGTGGGCGATGACGACCGGCTCGATGTCCAGCGTCGAGAGCAGGTGACCCACCGTCTCCTCGAAAAAGCGAATGCCTTCCGCGGTGTCGAGATCGCCGATGTGCTGGGAGACGAAGGCTTCGTTGCCGCGGATGACGGTGACCGTCGACTTCAGCGCGCCGCCGACCGCAAGCACCGACGGGACGGACTTCGCGAGCCTAATCGGCTCGGGAATATAGCCGCGGGCGCGGCGGATGAACTGCGCCCGGCCCGCGACCACCGACACGACAGAGTCGTCCGCGCGGGTGACGATGTCGCGGTCATGCATGACGATCAGGTCGGCGATGCCGGCAAGCCGCCGTTCGGCCTCGTCATTGACGATCACCAGCGGCTCGCCGCCAGGATTGGCGCTGGTTGCAACGATCGCCCAACTTGCGCCGTCCGCTCGCGGATGCGCCGAATTGAGCGCCTTCAGCACCAGATGATGCAGCGGCGCGACGGGCAGCATGACGCCGATCCGCGACAGCTCCGGCGCAATCGCGGGCGCGAGCATATTGCGGGATCTCATCAGCACGATGGGCCGCGGCGAGGATTCCAGCAGCGCGAGCCCGACCGCGTCGATTTCAGCGATCTCGCCGACCACTTCCGTCGAGCCGACCATCACGGCGAACGGCTTCTGATCGCGATGCTTCCGGTGCCGCAGACGCCACACGGCCGCATCTTCACGGGCATTGCACAGCAATTGATATCCGCCGAGCCCCTTGATCGCGACGATCCTTCCGTCGGCGATCGCAGTGGCGATCTGCTCGGTACCATGACTGATCCTTGGCCCACATCGCGGGCAGGCAATTGCTTCGGCGTGGAAGCGACGGCTCGCCGGATCGGCATAGTCTGCTGCGCAGGCCGTGCACATCGCGAAGCGCCTCATCGCGGTGGTACGGCGGTCATAGGGCAGCCGCTCGGCGATGGTGTAGCGCGGGCCGCAATGGGTGCAGTTGACGAAGGGATAGAGATGGAAGCGGCTCGCCGGATCAAACAGCTCGCTCAGGCACTGCGGACAGGTCGCGGCATCGGCGGCGATCCGGGTCGAGACCTTGCCCTGCTCGCTGGCGCGGATGTGGAACTCGTCGCTTTCGGTGATGCCGACCGGTTGCACGGAAATCTCGTCGATCCGAGCCAGTGGCGGTTTTTCCAGCGGCAGCGCATCGACAAAATCGGCGGCGCGGTCGCCCTCGACCTCGATCACCACGCCATCGGGATCATTGGCAACGAAGCCGCCGAGCCGATAGCGCGCGGCGAGGCCGTAGACGTAGGGACGAAAGCCCACGCCCTGCACGGCGCCGCGCACATGCAGGCGCAGCCGTCTTCGGTCTCGCGCCATGACCTCGCCGCTCATGCTCATCCCGACACGGCCATCTCGGTCGGCTTCATCTGTGCAACCCGCTTGCGAATCCAGGCATAGAATGCAGCAAAACCCTCACCGGTGCACGCCGACACCGTCAAGACCTCGATCTTCGGACTGACCCGGCGCGCATATTCGATCGTCCTTGCAAGATCGAAGTCGAGTACGGGCGCAAGATCGATCTTGTTGATCAGCATCAGAGAGGAGGCTGCGAACATGTCCGGATATTTCAGCGGCTTGTCCTCGCCTTCCGTGGTCGAGAACACCACGATCTTGCAGGCCTCGCCGAGATCGAACGCCGCGGGACAGACGAGATTACCGACGTTCTCGATGAAGAGGATGCCGCCGTTAAGCCAGGGCAAGCGGTCATAGGCTTCGCCGACCATGGCGGCATCGAGATGGCAGCCCTTGCCGGTATTGACCTGGATCGCCGGCACGCCGGTCGAGCGGATCCGTTCGGCATCGTTGGAGGTCTGTTGATCGCCTTCGATCACGCCAATCGGAAAGCTGTCCTTCAGCTCGGACACGGCGCGAACCAGAAGCGAGGTTTTTCCGGCGCCGGGGCTCGAGACCAGGTTGAAGACGAGCACGTCGTCGGTGCGGAAGCGCGCGCGGTTGTCGGCGGCAAGCCGATTGTTCTTGCCGAGTATGTCGCGCTCGACCTGGATGATGCGGTCGCTGCTCATGCCGGCGATCTGCTGGCCTGCCGGGTTGGCGCTGCAATCGACCAGCCCGGCATCGCCGGGCGCGTGATCATGATGATGGTGATGGTCGTGGCTGTGCCCATGATGATGCGAATGATCGTGCCCATGGGAATGATCATGGGAATGATCATGGGTGTGTTGGATGGACGCTTTGGCATCGCTGCAACCGCATACCGTGCACATCAGTCGACCTCCAGTTCCCTCACGCGCATCTCTTCGCCGCCGGTCATCTGCAACTGATAGCTGCCGCAGGACGGACACGGCTCATAGCGCTGCTTGATCTCGACGCCTTTGGAGCAGGCCATGCACCAGGCCGCTCCCGGTGTCTCGACGATCTCGAGCCTTGCTCCTTGCGCAATGGTGCGCGCGGCGACGGCCTCGAAGCAGAACTTTATCGCCTCAGGCGCAACATGGCTGAGCGCACCGATCTCCAGGAACACGACTTTCACCCTAGCGAAGGCGCGCTTGCGCGATTCCTCCTGGACAATCTCGATGATTCCCTCGCACAGCGCCATCTCATGCATGGCCGATCTCGCGGAAGCTGAGGCTGAAGCCGACGCACGGATCGAACGAGCCGACGAGCGTGCGGACCGCATCCAGCCCCTGCCGGCCCCCGGCAAGAACGGAGCCCTGGAGGCTGCGAACCAACGGCCCGCGGGCATGGAAATTCCACTCCGTCGGCGCCAAGAATTCGAAGCGGACGATGCGATCTTCATCGTCGAGCTCGACGGCATGATAGAGCCGGCCCCGCGCGCATTCGACGGCACCCGCGCCTCTGCCGGTCCCCAGCCGGTAGCTCTGGAGGACACCGTCCTCGACTGTCCCATCGTCCGCCTCGAGGAAGGCGCAGAGCCGCGCCACTTCCGCGATTCGCGCCTTCAGACGCTCGGCGGGCCCCGCGCCCGGCGGCAGGATCGGCTCACGCCCAACCCGCCGCGCCCAGACGCCGGTCTCCGGAATCCGGCCAAGGAGATCAGGCGCATCGGAGAATATCGCGCCATCGGCAAGCAGCCGCGTGACGATTTCGAGATCGTCGGCTGCCGACAGGAATGACTGTTCGACCACCGGCGGCAGCAAGGCATCGCCATCGAAATTCGCAAGATGTACCGCCAGCGCGCTGCCGGCCCCGGGGGTTTGCTCCTCGCTCGCGATCCCGAGCGCGGCGAGCGATGCCCTGATCTTCGCCACCGCCTCGCGGCGCGAGACCGCCTCCCCGCGCTCGGCGATGCTGCCACCCAGAACGGCCGTGGCCTCCATCATGGCACGAACGGCTGCGGCGCCGGCGCCGTCAAGCGTGAGACGGCCAACGAACAGGCCGCGTAACAATTCGGTCAGGCGTTCGGCGACGACAGCGACGACGCGACCGTGCTCGATCTCGAGACTGGCATCCTCGCCCCGCGCCGCCTCGACCGCGGACAGGAAAGCTACCTGATGCGCCATCGAGCACAGGGAGAACAGACGCGGCAGCACCGACGGCAGTGACGAGGCCGGCTTTCCCGCGAACAAGCGCGTCAACGGCGGCCGGCTGCGCGGCCGGATCGCGACGTGGGCGATCGTGCCGCCGGCGAGCCACACCGTGATGTCGATCTCGTTGCGGAAGGTCAGGCTCATCCGCACCGCTCCGTCAGAACACCGCGCAGGAAGTTACGCCGATCGATCGGGCTTGTTGCGGGCTCGCGACGACGGACCGCCTCCTCGCTGTCGGCCGGCAGCATCAGCTCGGCGAGGGTCGCTTCGGCGGTCGCCCGCGCGGCGACCATGTCCGCGAACTGGAACATCGGCGAGAACAGCGAGCAGCTCGCGATCAGGCCCATTTGTTCGACCTCGCTGAGAGTGAATTCGATATCGCCCGCAGGGAAGCGGATTCGCAGGCTCGGGCCCGACGTATCCCGCGCGATCGCACTCGCCGGCATCACCACGTTCATGAACCAGGGCGTGACCATGATGCCGATGGTCGTGCCGTTGAACCAGCGGAAACCGACCGCTTCGACGCCGAGCGCGTCGTTGTAGATCGGCAGATCGCGCATCGCGCGCTCGCCGATCTCCCGATAGCTTCCTGCCAAGAGCTCGCCCCACACTTCGGCGTCGGCGTCGCTGGCAGGAATTTGCGCATCAGCTGTCATGGTCCGATCGCCATGAACTTGGATTTTGGAGCGTCGCAGTTCGGGCAGCGCCAGTCTTCCGGCAACGCCGCGAACGGAGTGCCGGGCGCGATCTGTGCCACCCCGTCGCCATCGGCGGGATCATAGACCGTCCAGCAGATGCCGCATTCCAGCCGCGTGACATCGGCGACGTCCTGGCGCACGCCAAAATTCTCGAACCCGCTCATTTGAAATAGGCCTCGATGATCTCCTGAAGCCGCTCAGCCGAGTCCTCGAAGTCCTCGTCAGCCGCAATCGCCACCGTCGGCACGCCGCCGACCTCCAGCGTATCGAGGATGATGGTGTCCATGGCGTTGAAGAACTGCACCGACCAGACATTGCGGATGCCCGTGGAGAGCACCCGGCAGGTACCATAGCCGCGAGAAACCAGTTGGATCGGCCCGTTCTTGATCGTGTCTTGGAGAAAGCTCATGTCGACCGGGCTCATCGGCAGCAGCGTAAAATTGATGATCTGCGAGCGGATGCCCGGCCGCCATGCGAGCGCCCGCTCGCGGATTTCCGCAAGCATCGGCAGCACGTTCATGGCACCTTCGGGGGCCTGCCCGATCTCGAAATCCGCAGCCGTGAGATCGGCAGCGGCGCGCTTCACGATCTCCGGGATCGGCCCGACCTCGAGATATTCGTGATTGGCGTCGCTCTCGAGCCGCACGCGCCAGATCCCGGCCAGCACAGATTCCTGGATCTGCGCCAACGATCCATCGGGCAGCGCAACGACGCCGGCCACTTCGCCCTCGCCCATCACGTCGGCGATCAGCTTGCGCTCGAGATCGTTGAGATTGCCGAGCCGGAACAGTTGCGTCGGTATGTCGGCCTTCTGGCTCGCGATCGCCGCGGCCACCTTGGACAACAGCTCGATGGCGTTCGGACAGATCCTGGCGAGTTCCGCGCTGTCGAGCATGGCAAGCTTGGCCAAGGCACCAGCCGCGGTCAGGCTGCCGCTCGTCGCGTTCAGGCTCTCATCGCCGATCGGAAACACGTTGATCGGCTGCTCCGCGCCCTCGGGCGCAGTCCAGAAACCCGCTTTCATAGTTCGACACCTTGGCGGTGCTGGGAAACGATGGTTGTCACGACAACGGCGCTCGTGCCGCGCGGACGGTCGATCAGCTTGGTGATGCGGTCGACATAGATCGACCAGTCCTGGATCTTCGCGATCAGCCCGAGTGTTTCGCCCTTGGCGACGAAGATCAGCGTCGGCTGCACGCGCACGCCAAAACGCTGGCCGAGTTCGCTCTCGGCACCGCGGGCGATCACCGCGGCACGCAACCGACCCTTGAATGCCTCAATCAGCTCCGGCAGCACGACCGCGACGTCGATCGCCTCCGGAAAACGCGCGGGGTCTCCCGCCGACAGCAACACGGCGATGGCGCCGGCCTCGTCGGTCGTATTTAGAAAGCGATCGACCCTCGCAGCATCCACCTCCGGCAAGCCACGCCGCGCCAGATTCTGCCTTCCCTGCTGGAATTTCATCAGACCTCCCCTGACAAGCTTATGATTCTGCTGGGAATAGGGATCAGCAAGGTACGTGCCAAGATCGGTTATCACCTTTCCTGATTTATCTAATTGATTTGAATCATATATTTCCACGACAGGAGATGCATCAATTCCAAGACGGAAAGCTAATTTCCATATCGGATGAAAATGAACTCAGCAGATAGAAATTTATCTTCCAGCGAGGACGCGGGCTCTCGCGGAGCGGGCTGCCGCCCTAATCAAGCCGGAGATGCTCGGGCAGTTGCGGCTCGCGGTCGATGAGGTCGGCGAAGAAGCGATCGCAGTCCTCGCCATTGATCGCTGCGCCCAGACCGTCGATCGCGGCGCCGATCAGGCGCGCCTCGGCCTCATGCAGAAGCCGAACCGCGGTTTCGATAAAGACCAGCACCTTGGCACCGGCCGGCGGGTTCGAGAGCAGCAGCATCGAAACGCGCCGCTGCTCGCCTCGGAACTCGCACAGCGCCGATATCCCGTCAGTCTCAACGATCGTCATCGGCAAGCCGAGGCACATGGCGGATCTCCGACGGTGCAGCCGGTCAGGCCGGCCGCCCCCTCATCTCGTAATGCTGATGATCGATGTCGTTGGCGAGCAGCCGCTCCGATTCTGCCAACGGCGCGGTGCGCGGCATCACCTCGACGCCCCATTCGGCCAGGATCTCGCAACCAAGCTCGAGCGCCGGCGCGATCTGATCGCACACCGGCTTCGTCAGCGGCCCACCCCAATCCTCGAGATCGAGCGGCTGGCAGCCGATCAATACGAGATGTCGCGGACAACGGCCAAGCAGGTCGACCGCGCTGATGACCTCCTGGAAGCCGGTCTGGTGCAAGCTCATCTTCTTGGCGCCGGTGAAACGCGGCACCTCGTCGTCGCGAACGAGCTTCAACTGCCCGGGCTCGAGCCCATAGTCGATCGCGTCGAACACGATCAAACGATCCGCATCCTCCAGGTAGTTCACGAGGTAGAGCCCCTGCGTGCCGCCATCGAGAATGGTGACGTTGTCGGGCACGGCGTAGCGGCGGTGGAATTCCTCCACCGCGCGCACGCCAAAGCCTTCGTCGGCCCACAGGATGTTGCCGATGCCGAGCACCAGGATGCGGTTTGCTTGCGAAGATGTCGGCGTCGGTATCATTCCAGTTTCAGTCGCGGAATTGCCGCTCGCCGGAGATCATCGAGGAGATGATGCTCTGGCGCGACATGATGTCCTCACGGACCGCGGCGTAGATGTGCACCATCACGAACACGACCAGGGCCCACATGCCGAGATGATGCCAGGTGTGAACGTCCTGGCTGTTCGGCCAGATCGCGAACACCCAGCCGAACAGCTTGTGCTGCCAACTGTCGATGCCCGCACCTTCCGAATAGAGCGCAAAGCCGCTAACGATCATGAACGCCACGAACAGCGTGAAGCCCGTGAACATCGCGGTCTGCGCCAGCGGGTTGTGGCCGACATACATCTTCGGCTCGCGCTCCAGGAACGCATACCAGCGGATTTCATGCAGCACTTCCTTCCAGAACTGCTTACGATGCACCGGCAGATAGAAAATCTGCCGGGAATGGTGATTTCCGACGAAGGCCCACAGAATGCGGGCAAGCAAGAACACCGCCAGCACTTGCCCCGCCGCGAAATGGGCAAAGCGGATATAGCCCATCACGAAGTTCGCCGAGGCCTCGCCCTCGACCGACGGCAATGGCGTTCCGATCAGATAACCGGTCACCATCAGCACGATGATCGAGAACGCGTTCACCCAATGGCAGATCCGCACCGGCGCTTCGTAGACATAGACGGTGGGACGGCCGACCCCATGTTCGCCGACCGCATCGTCCGCGATCGCGGAGAGGTCCGGCTCGGCTTCCGCCGGACGTTCAGCTACATCCATCATGGCGTTTCCCCCTGCTTCACCTGACCTTGACGCTGGCCATTTCCTGGCCGTCCTGACTCATGATATGCGTGGAGCAGGCCAGGCACGGATCGAAGGAATGGATCGTGCGCAGGATCTCCAAAGGCTGCTCGGGATTGACCATCGGGGTGTTCATCAGCGAGGCCTCGAATGCACCGATGTTCCCTTGCGGATCGCGCGGCGAGCCGTTCCAGGTGGTCGGCACCACGCACTGGTAGTTGTCGATCTTGGTTTCCTTGATCTTGATCCAGTGCGCGAGCGCGCCGCGCGGCGCCTCGGTGAAGCCAAAACCCTTGGCCTCCTTCGGCCAGCTCTCCGGCTTCCACTTGTCGACGTTCGCGGTCGAGCTGTCGCCGGCCTTGATGTTGGCGACGAGCTTGTCCTGGAAGTAGCGCATTTGTCGTCCGGCCCAGACCGACTCCAGCGCGCGCGCCGCCGTGCGGCCGAGCGTCGAGAATAGCGCCGACAGCGGAAGGTCCATATCCTTCAGGAACTTGTCGACAGGATCCTTGAACTCGGCCTTGTTCTGCGCATAGCCCACCACCCAACGCGCCAGCGGGCCGACCTCCATCGCGTGACCCCGCCAGCGCGGCGCCTTGATCCATGAATATTTTCCGCCCTCATCGAGCTGCTCGATCGCGGTCTTGGTGCCTTTCGCATTGGGCCCCAGCACGTAGTTCGGCTCGGTCACGCCGTCCCAGGGATGCAGTCCCTTGGTTTCGTCGGGATATTTGTACCAGGAGTGAACCACGAACTCCTGGATTTCATCGGGGTTGGCATGATCGACGGGAAGCACCTCCGAGAGATTGCCGTTGATGATGGCGCCCCGCGGCAGCTTCAGGCTCTTGGAGGAGTAGTCGTTGGCGTGTTCCGGCACGTCGCCATAAGAGAGTACGCTCTTGCCGGAAAGACCGCCGCCGTAGAGCCAGTCCTTGTAGAACGAACCGATCGCCGCCACGTCGGGCAGGTAGACCTGCTCGTTGAACTCGATCAGGCGATCGATGATCGACGAGATCAGGTTCAGGCGCTCGATGTTGATGGCACCGACCGCGCCCGTGCCGTCGACGTTGATCGGACAGGGCACGCCGCCCACGAGCCAGTTCGGATGCGGATTCTTGCCGCCGAAGATGGTGTGGATCTTGACGATCTCCTTCTGGAAATCGAGCGCCTCCAGATAGTGCGCGACCGCCATCAGATTGGCCTCGGGCGGCAGCTTGTAGGCCTTGCTGCCCCAATAGCCGTTCTTGAAGGGCCCCAACTGCCCCGACTCGACGAACTTCTTGAGACGGGTTTGCAGGTCCTTGAAGTAACCTGGCGACGACAGCGGCCAGCTCGAGATCGACTGCGCGAGCGTCGAGGTTGCCCGCGGGTCGGCCGAAAGCGCCGAGACCACATCGACCCAATCCAACGCGTGCAGGTGATAGAAGTGAACGACGTGGTCGTGCACCTGCAAGGCAAGCTGCATCAGATTGCGGATCGAATTGGCGTTCTCCGGAATGGCGATCCCGAGCGCGTTCTCGACCGCGCGCACCGACGTCAGCGCGTGCGTGCCGGTGCAGACGCCGCAGATCCGTTCCGTGAACGCCCAGGCGTCGCGCGGATCGCGGTTCTTCAGGATCACCTCGATCCCGCGCCACATCGTGCCGGTGGAGACCGCGTTTCGGATGACGTTGTCGGCGTCTACATTGACCTCGACCCGCATGTGACCTTCGATACGGGTCACCGGATCGACGACGATGCGCTTGCCGGAATTGTCGAGATTGAAGCCGTTGGGAGTCTGGATACCCATGATTTTCCTGCCCTTGGATCTCTTTGGCGCTTAGCTGGTGTGGTCCGCGTCTTCGCGCTTGCCGGCGAGCCGCTTCACCGCGGTCACCGCTGCATGCGCGGCGACTGCCGCACCGACGGCTCCGGCCGCCACCATGCCGATCTGGTCGGCGTTCTTCTCGATGCCGAACTGCTTGATGTTGGTGAGACGGTCGTAGAACGAACCCTTGTCCCAGAATCCGTCTTCCGAGCAGCCGATGCAGCCATGGCCCGACTGGATCGGGAAGGAGACGCCGCCATTCCAACGCACGGTCGAGCAGGCGTTGTAGGTGGTCGGGCCCTTGCAGCCCATCTTGTAGAGGCAATAGCCCTTGCGCGCCGCCTCGTCGTCCCACTCCTCGACGAACTGGCCGGCGTCGAAATGCGGCCGCCGGTAGCACTTGTCGTGGATGCGCTGCGAGTAAAACATCTTCGGCCGGCCCTGACGGTCGAGCTCGGGCAATTTGCCGAAAGCGATGATGAAGGTGACGACGCCGGTCATCACTTCGGCGATCGGGGGGCATCCCGGCACCTTGATGATCGGCTTGTTGGCGACGACCTTGTCGATGGGCGTCGCCTGCGTCGGATTGGGCTTGGCCGCCTGCACGCAGCCCCACGAGGCGCAAGCGCCCCAGGCGATGATCGCCATCGCATCCTCAGCCATCATCTTCAGCTTCTCGACGAACGGCTTGCCGCCGTGGATGCAGAACATGCCGCCTTCGTTCAGCGGCGGATTGCCTTCCACCGCGAGAATGTATTGCCCTTTGTGCTTGGCGCGGGTCTCTTCGAGGATCGCCTCCGCCTGGTAGCCTGCGGCCGCCATGATGGTGTCGTCATAGTCGAGCGAGATCATCGAGAGCACGGCATCCTTCACCAGCGGGTGCGCGGAACGAATGAAGCTCTCGGAACAGCAGGTGCATTCGAGGCCGTGCATCCAGATCACCGGCACGCGCGGCTTGGTCTCGAGCGCGTTCGCGATGCGGCTCGCCGCCAGCGGCCCGAGGCCGAGACTCGTCGCACTCAGGCTGCAAAATTTGTGAAAGCTCCGACGCGTGATACCTTGTCGTCTGATCACGCCGTAAAACGTTTCCGTCGCCGCGCCCATGAATCCTCCCGCCTCGGCTTTGACTTGTCTATGACGCCAAGGACAGCAAGAAGCAGGCCAAGCACTGGGAGCGTAAGGAAAGTAGAGTGTTTCCAAATTGTTGCAGATTTGAATTGCTCGAATTGCGGTGCGCGCGCATGCCCCGACCGAGAAAAGCGGAAACAATTCGATTTTCAAGCGAACGAAGTTTCCGCCCCCGCGCGAGAGAGCACTCAATGCGCGGTGCACACCATGCAGGGATCGAACGAGCGCACGACGTGCTGGATGGCGACCGAGCGTGCGCCGGCGTTGCCGACATCGGTGCCGATCAGCGCCTGCTCCAGCGGGCCGCCGACATCGAAGGAATCGCGCGGCGAGAAATTCCAGGTGGTCGGCGCGATGATCTGGTAGCGCTCGATCTTGCCGCCGCGCACCGCTATCCAATGCCCAACGCTGCCGCGGGCGGCTTCGACCAGGCCGACATAGCCGCCATCGGGCATGTCGCGCGAGTTGTGGCAGAACGGTTCCGATAGCCGCAGCGCCCGCGTCCACTGCTCCATGGCGAGCGCGATGCGGGCCGTCTCGATCAGCCGCGCGATCACGCGGTTGCGCACATTGGTGCTGCCGGCCGACACCAGGTCCGCGATCAACGCCTGCCCTGCCACCGTCTGGCGCGCGATCGCCCCGACCTCGATCGGCTGTCCCGAAAGCCGCGGCGCCTTGCACCAGCTATAGGCCTTCCGCTTGTCGGGATCTGGAACCGTGCTGTTGTGGGCCGGATCGGCGGAGGACTCCCCGCATCCAGGCGTGCGAGACGTCCAGCGGCAGAGGTTCGATCGCCGCGCGCGGCTGATGGGCGCCGTAGCTCATCAGAAGTCCCGGCCCTTCCGAGTTCGGCCAGGGCGAGGCTGTCTGCGAGCCGCAGGAAATGCGCGAAATCGCCGTTGTGGCCGTCGCGCCAGCGATCGAGCTCTTCCGCCGTCGAAATCGCCAGCACGTTCTCCAGCGCATCGGCAAAAACGACGCGCTCCAGGAAGGATCGGAAGGAGGTCACGATCGACAGCAGCCGGACGCGCTCGCCGAGATCGATCGAGCGCGTGGTGCCGCCCGGCTGGAAGGCCAGACTATGCGGCCATTTTCCGGCGCTGATGCCCATGGTTTCGAGCAGCCGCGCCCGCGCCGGAAAGGCATCGCGTGCCGCAGTCCGCGCGTCGCTGCGAAACGGTCCCGTGTCTCCTCATGTCAGGCGTGCGCGGCAAAGGCCTCGCGAGCGAAGTCCGGCATGAAGAAGATGTAGAAGTGCGTGAGATGATCGGCGGCATCCCACGCAGATCCGAGTACCAGATGCCTGCCTCGCGTGAGCGTGCGCATCTAGGTTGCGGATGCGCACCTCAGCCAGATCGGACCTAAGACGGAGCTTCCAAGACCATCAGGTCGCCCCGTCCCGGTCGAGGTCGGATTTCGGATCACGACTTAAATTTTGCCCGCATTCTCAGCGGCACGACGTCATCTCGATGGCTGGTTGCAACTAAGGCGCCTCCCATTCTGCGTTCTCGCCGGTAGCCACTGCATGTTTTGGGCCAGTGTGCGAACCAGAGGAATCTGGTCGCAATTTCTCGGCCGAATGTCTCGTGTGCAGACACCTGGGCAATTTACTTACATTCGGCACGTGTGGTTTCGGACAGAAGCATGGACTACGCTTACCGAATCAGTTTTCGAGCTTCCGAAAACTGCGGAACGCGTGCGGCCCCGGGCATTGAACGCCCCTTGGCAAGGCCTGCCCTCAGCGCCGCCCCCTACGTTGTGGCACAATGTCTTCCCCAATCATCATCTGCAGGATCGGAGGCAGCGCGTTCTCGGGTAACCGTACGATGGCACTCTCCAAACGGTTCACCTACTATCGCAAAAAGCTCGGCGTCGATGATAAGAGACCGGTGCGCGGCGCTCAAAAGTCAACTTCCATAGCTTCAGACGCTGGTTCGCGACCAAAGCGGAGGATGCCGGACACAGGGAAGAGTCGCTCAGTCGTTTTGACTCATGGCCAATCGCCAAACGTTCGTTAGCGTACCCGCTGCTCTCAACTGCAGACGCGATCGCCGATGAGATTTCCGAGGCCCGGCTTATGATGCCGCCGATCTTCTGGATTGCGACGGAACCTACGGGCCGACTGCATATCATCGATTTGTGGACTGATCTCGACAGTCTCAAGCCGTCCGCAACCGACGAAGCCATTATGGTCGGCTTCCCGCCGCTCCCTGAACCGGTCGACGCATTTCTTGGAGCAAAGTGCCGTTCGCCAGCTGTAGTAGCGTACGAGCCCAAACCTTCGACCGCACAATGCGCAGCACTTTACTGAACTGTGCTGGGAACGATAAGAGCTATCGTGCATTCTCGCCTCCTGTCGGCGTTACGTGGGTGCCTCCTGCATTTTCTTCACCGCAGCACTGAACTACGGGACGACGATGCCAAGCCTCGCGGCGTACGATTGGCGCAAGAGCCTGAATCCGATGCGCCCTCCTTGCGACCCGAACATTCAATTTGAGTGCTTCGCCGTGACTGCCTGAACCTAACGATACCTGAAGCTTAATTGATGCAACAAACAGGGCCTTAACTGCGAAATCCTGCGCTCTGACCCGCATTCTCGACGCAAATCAGCAGATCGAGCCCAATAGGGCGCGTATAGCTGCCTGGCGCCAGTGTGCGCCCGTCTTTCTTAAGTGGCGAAATCCGATATCCCCTGGCCAGGAGGTCGGTGAGATGTAGATTTGAGGGCTGCTTTGGCGAAGCCGAAGCGGCTGCCTTCGTCAGAAAAGCATGCGGAGCAGATCGAATCCCGCCTTGGGAGCCCCCGTCTGCGTTCGATGAGACAGAGGCAAGATGGGGAGATTGCCAACGGCCATTATTGTTTGAAATCATCGCAGCGGAATGACGCTTTGAACGCGGTCTGCAGCGTGTCCGTGGTTAGGGAAGAAAGCCAGGGCAATCGCCCGAGCCAACGCACCCGCCCAATCTCGCGAATAGCAATCTGCGCCTCAGCATTTTTTTCGCCAATGAAGGCAATCCCAAGAATGCAGATCTCGCGCTTTCGCAGTGCCTCTATCGAGAGCAGTGTGTGATTGATGGTGCCAAGCGCTGTGCTCGCACAGAGAACGACTGGTAGCCGCCATCGCTCAAAGACATCAATGTAGAGTGTATCGCCACTCAGCGGCACCATTAGCCCGCCGGCGCCCTCGATCACGAGCGGCCGCTCCGCAGTGTCCGGCACATTGAGCGAGTCCGCGTCGATGCGAACTCTGTCAAGTTCTGCGGAATGATGGGGCGAAGCAGGCGTTGTCAGGCGGTAACGCTCCGGCACGATGCGATCGGCCGACAGACCGCCCAGTCGTGCGACGATCTGAGTATCGGTCTCTCCTTCGAGGCCGGCCTGAATTGGCTTCCAGTAGTTGGCGCCGAGGAGATCGGCGAGCCCCGCGGAAAACACCGTTTTTCCGATGCCGGTACCGGTACCGGTCACCACGATCCGCTGACTCATCGAGCGCCTCCTCTCGTCCTGTCAGTGAGCGCATCGAGCATTGAATGCTGTCATTTTGCTCGACCCTAATCGACGGAAAGTATCCATATTCGCACTCTTTATTGCCTGAGCCATGAGCCTAATTTGCCTAATTGTTGGCCGCTTGTTGCCGAATTTCGGCACCCGATCAGTCGTATACAAAGCTTTTCATGCGAGGCGGATCTCGAGCTTGCTCAAGCAAAGCACGCGAGGCGATCTGAGGTTTGGAACGATCAAAGCTAGAGATCGCCCAGCCGTGCAACGAGCTCGCTGGTCTCTCCTTCGCGGCCAGGCTGAATAGGTTTCCAACTTCGCGCGCATGAGATCGACCGACACTGCGGAAAAAACCGCTCTTCGGATTTGGTATCCGTACCGGTCAACACGATCTGCTGGCTCATCGAGCCTCATTTGTCGTCTCCTCGATAAGAGCATCGAGCATTGCAAGCACATCCTCCTCGGCGACGTTGAGCGTCAGTGAAATTCGTAGACGAGCCGTGCCAACTGGCACCGTTGGCGGCCGGATTCCGCGGATATCGAAGCCGCGAGCCTGCAGTGCAGAGGCAAGCCGCATTGCGCGCGCATTGTCGCTAACGAATAGGGCACAATCTGCGAGCCCGAAGGACTTTGCCAGCCGCGTTTGCGCATCTGCCGATGCGTGCGAAATTTGCGACATAAGCGCCGCCAAAGAAGAGTGCCGTTCTTGCTCCAAAACACTGACAGCTTCTGCTTCGAGACTTTCGTGCTCCTCGCATTGCCGCGCAGAAGGCGCGACCCGCCGGCTCCGATCGGCGTGCCAGCCTCGAGCGCGGCCAGAAGAGCCTTCTTCATACGCGGCGCGCTTGCGAGCGCGAGATAATCGTTCGAGGCGAAATCGATGCCCGTGCGCGGCTTGAGGCCGCGCAGCCGGTCGTCTTCTTTCAGGGCATGCAAGGCCGTGACGTAGGCGTCAAGCTTCATGAGGTGGATTAGATTCATCGCTCACTCCGGGGCAAGCCCAACAGCCACGAACCATTTTTGATGGTCGCGAGAACGAAACTGGAGGATTGGGCATGCAGCTTTCAGCCCGGCAAGATGCGATTGTCTCGGTCAACCAGCACAACGCGTGGCCTGAACGTTTTTGCTTCCGCCTCGTCAAATGAGGCGTATGCAACCATGACAACTTTGTCACCGGGCATCGCGAGTCGCGCTGCCGCGCCGTTCAAGCTTATTATACCGGAGCCTCGGGGCGCCTCGATGACATAGGTTGCGAAGCGCGCTCCGGTTTCGACGTTGTAGATCTCGACGCGTTCGTTGATCAAAAATCCTGCAGCGTCCAGCAGGGCACGATCAATCGAGACCGAGCCTTCATAGTGCAGATCGGCTTCGGTGACCGAGGCGCGATGGATTTTTCCCTTCATCAAGGTAATTTGCATTCTTTACCTACACTGCAGCTTGCGCGCCGGCTTTTTTTCAATCAGGCAAGGCCAGATGTGACGCCAAGCCGGTTCAACAAACTCGCGTCCCGCTCACGTTGCGGATTTTTGGTGGTCAACAGCACATCGCCGATGAAGATCGAATTCGCACCGGCCAAAAAGCAAAACGCCTGCAGCTCATCCGTCATGTACTGCCGTCCCGCGGATAACCGCACCACGCTCTTCGGCATCATGATCCGGGCCGTCGCCACCAGGCGCACCGTCGCAATCGGATCGGGCAGTTCCGCGGTGTCATTCACCGGAACGCCCTGAACTTCGTTCCACACGTTGATCGGCACGCTCTCCGGATGCGAGATTAGCGAGCAGAACGAGCATCAGGAGGCGGTCTTCGACACGCTCGCCCATGCCGAGAATGCCACCGCAGCAGACCTTGATGCCCGCATCGCGCACATGCGCGAGCGTGTCGATGCGATCCTGCAAGGTGCGGGTGGTGATGATCCTGCCGTAGAACTCCGGCGAGGTATCGACGTTGTGATTGTAAAAATCGAGCCCCGCCTCGTAGAGCCTTGCAGCCTGCATCGGCATCAGCATGCCGAGAGTGACGCAGAAGTCTCCCGCGAGTGCACTCGCTTTTTCGATACATAATCTATAATGGCTGATGACGAAAACTTAACGACAGCTGACCGCATCGCCGCGTCAATCGGCGAGCGCATTATCACCGGCGCACTGCAGCCGGATGTCCCACTCCGCCAGGATCATGTCGCGCGAGAATTCCACGCGAGTCACGTCACGTTGCGCGAGGCATTTCGGCAACTCGAGGCTCAACATCTTGTCGTTGCTGCGCCTCGTCGCGGGGCACGGGTTGCGCCGCTCGATATCAATTCGGTAAAGGAGATCGCCGAGATGCGTGCCGCGCTCGAAGTGGTCGCATTACGCAATGCAGCTCCAAGGCTCACATCAGCCCATTTGGCACGGATCGAGCTCGCGCCGATTGAAGCAGATAATGCCGAGACGCTTCAGGATTTTGAAACGGCCAACCGCGCCGCGCGCAGCGCCGGCTGGCGACCGCGGCCTAGTCAGGATCACCGCCTCATTCTGCAATCACTGCGTGCGCGCAACATCGATCAAGCCTGCAACCTGCTCGCGCGTCACATTCAGACGATCGAGCGCCTTGCCCTGCCTGCGTCCTGACCAATGATGACCATCGATACGTGGCGTCGGCATTGCGGCGGGCTGCGTCCCAAGATAGTCATGCATCCAATTTCGATATGACCCTACGGCCAGCCATGATTCGTCACATCGTCTTGTTCACCGCCAACGACAAAGCCCACATCGCAACTTGATAGTCATCATCGATAATTATGATTCCTTCGTCTTCAACATTGCCCGCTATTTCAAGAACCTTGGCGAATCAGCCCAGGTGATTCGTAACGATGTGGTCAACGTCAGTGACCTTGTTGAGCTTCCGCGAGCTTATGGGTCGCATCCCAATTCTCGGCATCTGCCTCGGACATCAGTGTATTGGGAGCGTTTTCGGCGGACGCGTCGTGCGCGCAGGTCTGCATGGACGGGCCTCGCATATTAGCCATGACGGCCGGGGGCTCTTCACAGGACTCCCGTCCCCACTTTGCGTCGGCCGCTACCATTCTCTTGTCGTCGAGTTCGACGAGGTCTGCTCGCGGGATCTCATGGTGACAGCGCGTTCGGAAGAGGGCGAGGTCATGGCTCTCGCACATCGTTATCAACCAACTTACGGCCTGCCGTTTCACCCCGAATCGATACTTACGCAACGAGGGCACGTGCTGCTCACACACTTCTTACGGCTCGCAGAGACTTCCTGCCGATAAAACTCTCAGATCATTGCGCAGATGCACAATTTAAACTTGCGAAGGCGGACGCGAGCGCGAAAAGGGCCTCCGCGAGAAGCGCGCGATCGAAGCCGTCGAGGGTGGTGCTCGCAGGTACAGCTGGTTATGATCGGCGGAAACAGTTGCTGTGCAACGCTCCGGCAGCAGCCGTCACCTGTAGCGGGCAAGATCAACGCATGAACAGCACCTCTTCTTCACCAGTCAATGCGATCGCAGCCGAGCTTGGCGGCCTCGATCCCGCATACGCGCCGACGCCACTCCTGAACCTTCCGGCGCTGGCGGAGCGGCTCGGAGTGGCGCAGGTGCTAGCGAAAGACGAGGGCCGCCGCATGCTCGGCAGCTTCAAGTCGCTTGGTGGCACCTATGCCGGGTTGCGCGCGCTCGCCCGGGCCTCGCGCATGCAGGTGGCCGACCTTCTCGCGGCCCGACCTAAGGGGCAGCCGACCCTGGTCTGCGCCAGTGACGGTAATCACGGGCTCGCGGTAGCTGCCGCCGCGCGCTTTGCCGGGGCGGCCGCCCGCGTGTTCCTGCACGAGGGCGTGCCGAACGCGCGCGCGCGCCGCATCGAGAATCAGGGTGCCGAGATCGTGTGGGTGCCGGGCACCTACGACAATGCAGTTGATGCGGCCGCAGCCGCGGCCTGCCAAGGCGCCGGCATTCTTGTCGCCGACACGACCGACGATCCGTACGACCCCATCGTTTGCGACGTCATGGCGGGATACGGCGTCACGGCGGCGGAAATCCGCGATCAAGTAGATTTCGCCGGCCATGGGCGTCCGACACACGCCTTTATACAAGCTGGTGTCGGCGGACTCGCCGCTGCCATCGCCGAGGGCCTCTCGGGCTGGCTGGCACCTCCGGGATGCATCGTGACGGTCGAGCCGGAAACCGCCGCGTGTCTTGCACCCGCGCTCGCGGCCGGTCGCCCGATTCGGGTGATGGGCGATCTCCGAACATCCGCGGAGATGCTCTCCTGCGGCCAGGCGAGTGCGCCCGCCGTTGCGGTGCTCAGGCGTCACGGCGCTCGGGCCATCACCGTGCCCGAGGCGGAATTGGTGGATGCTGTTCGCGTACTCTCCGCCCATGTTGGCCTCGCCACCACGCCGTCCGGTGCAGCGGGCCTGGCGGGTGCCATGGCTGCCCTCGCAGACCCGAGGCATACAAGCGATCTCGGACTCGATCGGTCGAGCCGCATTCTCGTCCTCCTCACCGAACGCGCCTGGGAGGACCGAACGTGAGCACCGCGATCTTCGCTCCTAGTTCGACTTGCATCCTCTCAGTGACGCGATGTCTGGCAGGCTCGAGGCTTCATGATTGGATCATCGGCGGTCCGTCTCCGGCTCGGGAACCAGCGGCGCGCCCCCGACGGAAACCGGCCCTTCTGGTTTAGGCGGGCGAGTGGCTCTTGTAGTCGGCTTTGAAGCGGCCTGGGCTGCTGGCGGACGAATATCTGCAGGAAGAGGCGCAGCAATGTTCTGCAGAGACTCAATTCTTGAGGTCAGGGCTGCGATTTGATCTAACATCCGGTTCAAATCGGCTTGCTGCGCATCGATGTTGCGGTTAAGCGCTGAAATCTCCTCGCTCACCTCCTGTTGCCCCGACCGAATCTCCGAAAGGGCCGCCTTGTCTTCAGGTGACAACGCCGGCATTGGGACGACTTCACGTGCCGTTGACGCCTCGATCATTCGGTCGATATGGGGCCAGTAAAATGCCCCCCCAACGCATAGCCCGATGAAGACGGCGACAAATCCAAAAACCCACGGAAGGCGTCTTGATGACTTCTGCAAGACGGGCGGCAACTCCGAACCGTTCGCTTGATCAATCACATCCATCATTCTTTCTCTCGATCTATAATGGCTCTCGTTGCCGCGATAGTAGATGACGGTCAAGAGCGTCCATGCGAAAGTAATTGGTCATGCGCAGAAAGATATCGGGAAAGATCATGCCGCTTCAGCGTCCAACACGACTCTACTCGTTCAACGAATCGATATTTTACCGCGCCAACAGGCACTCGGCGCATTAACGCTGCACAGGCAATGAAAAAAACGCACGATACGATCGCGGCCATAGCTCTAAGTACACTCGCGATGGCGCGGGCTCCTCCGCACTGGCGGCAATCTGCGGGGCGCACTGTCGAAAGATAAACAAGCACGCTCGCAGAAGGCGGGCTCAGCTAGCTTCTCAGATCAACTCTGCGCCCGAATGGATGGCTTAGGCAAAGTTAAGCTAGCCGATTGAGAGATGACGAATCGCGATCTATCAGAACGGGCGTTATCTGCGCGAGTCTAACAGCGAGCCATTTGACCAGGATCATGAGCCAGGAGCCACGGCTCCCTATGCCGGAATTTACCGGTGCATGGGCTGGCATCGCGAGATCGGCATCGTAGCGGGCCACGTCTTACCGCCACAAGGACATCATACGCACGCGGTGCATTTTTCAAGCGTGACCACCCGACAGTTCGCAGACTTACTCGGAAATACAAGGAATATTGATTTTTGACGACTGAGTGGGCTTATCTTTTCGACTTTGCAAGCCTAACAGGCTGCATTGAACGCGGCGGCATTTTCGCGGCGAGCTAAGAGCAAGCGCATCAGGTGTCAGCCGTTTCATAATTGCGATGGAGTTGGCGGGGAATTCTTCGGAATGCGTGGACTTCTGATCGTTTTTGTCGCGCTTACAATAGTCTTGGCAGCACGCGGCCGGCACCAAGATGGCTTTGTCCCGCGGCTGACCGCGTCCATGCCGCCAGTCAACGTGCCCTAGTCTTATGATCGTGGTCGAGTAGCTCGGCCATTCGGCTTTGCCCTCACAGATCCGGGCAGCCGGCTTTCCCGCACCCGGGCTCTTCCCGGGGGTAATCCGCGTCATATCCGCGCCTGTGCCCAAGTGCGAGTGATGGTGGAACGGGCAGACGGAAGCGTGCCGTCAGGGTCTCGAACTCGGACCAGCCCATGCGCCGACTTTTCTGGCTCCGCCGTCTCAGACAACGCAGCCAGCCCGACGTACTTCGCGGTAGAAGCCGTTGAGCGCTGGATAATCGTGCGGCCTGCCATAGTAGCCATAATGCCCACGCAGAACGGCGGCGAACCGCTTGTGCTGTGTGTCTGTGTTTCGGCATGGGATGCCGATAACGGCTCCCAATCCAACGCCGATTGACAAGCGGCCTCCTAGGCCTCGTGCTCACGCGAGATCTTCTCTCGTCGCTTTCTTCCAATCATCCTTACGCTCTCCGGTGAGGCGATATACTTCTGTTCTCGGACCATTGGATAGATAAAAATAACCTGGACAGGCAGTACCGCGCTCGGCCAAATCGGTTCTGTTTTGTGACAACAGCCGCTTTTTCACCGTTGTGGATCCGTCGCGCGAAGCGTACCTCTTTCAAATCACTCGACCGGGCATCCGGCCAACGTGGGTCATGCGCCGTCATAGTGATGGCGACGCTCGAATGCTACGAACTCCTCGCTAGCTCGCGATAGTATTCAACCACAGTGCCAGCCTCACTCGAGTGTCACATGATAGCCCCGACATGAACCGCGGTTCGGACGGACGACCGGCGTACCTGCTAAATAGCTTCGAAGTACCGCTGGCGTTCACAGTCGGAGACTCGATGTTGAATGGCTTCCCACTCCCATCGCCGGGAACGGGAGAACGCTTCAACAAACCTTTCTCCAAAAACGTCCATCGCCTTTGGAGATTGTTCAAACCGGGATGTGGCCTCAGATAAGTTTCGGGGAAGCCGTTCAAACGGAGACTGTTTTTCCTCGCTTGCATCACCAACAATTGGAGCTGCCAACACAGCATTCTCTTCAATCCCCAGAATACCGGAGCCGATAGCACATGCGAGAGCCAGATAGGGGTTCACATCTGCGCCACTCAATCTGTACTCAAGGCGGTGTGCAGACTTGTTTCCCGGAATGACCCGCACCGCACACGAACGATTGTCAACTCCCCAGCTAGGACAGGTTGGAGCCCAGTAGCCTGGCCGCAGCCTCTTATAGCTGTTCACGTTGGGCGCAGCGAGTACACAAAAGTCGTTCATATATTTCAGCTGTCCGCCGAGGAATTGGCTCATAGTTCTTGAGATGTTGCGGCTTGCCTCGGCTTCGTAAAACGCATTTTGACCATTTGACGACATTGAAATGTGAATATGTCCCGACTGTCCCGGCCAATTCTCCGAAACCTTTGCCATAAACGTTGCCATCATACCCCGCTTCTGAGCCCAGGATTTCAACATCGACTTGAATACGACTGCTCGATCCGAAGCCTCCAGGGCATCACAATGACGAAGCGATGCCTCAATCACCCCAGGCCCGGTTTCAAAGTGGAGCCCGCTGAGCGGCAATCTAGCATTCTCACAAAGCGCCAGAATCTCTTCGAATAGCTCATTACTGGCAAGGGTGCGCGCTACTGAATAGCCAAAAGGGCCCCTCGTCAGGGGGACCCATTGATCATAAGGCTTTTTCTCAATTGTCTCGGCGCTCTCATTAAACAGCATAAACTCGAACTCAAATCCAGCAGCACAACTGTATCCGTGGTCAGCAGCTCTTCGTAAGACCTTCCGCAAAACACCACGCGGGCAGATGCTCTCATGGCCACCTGCAAACTCTGCGAGGTAAAGATACCGATCATGACGGTTAGACACCGGACGCGCTGTGCCTGACAGAACACGCAGGTTGGCGTCTCCGAATATCGATGGCGGCTCTTGCCCGAAATTGGCAGGTATCACTCGGTCCGAACAATCCCAGCCGAGCACGGCTTCGGAGAACTTGATTGTCCAGCCTTCGTCCGAGACATCGTCAGCCAATACGTGCTTGCCGCGAAGAATGCCGTCAAAGTCGCATACTCCAATCAATGCCTTACGCGCCTCGTCCGCGCCAGCCACCTGTATTTCGCTTGCCATCACTTCTGACCTTGCGCCGTCAATCCGAATACCTCGTCCATACGCATTGCTCGCAGCTTGCGATAATCCTCATCAAGCTCAGTCAAGTTCTTGCTCACGAGATACACAATTCCCGGCGTCGAAGCTAAGTCGGTCGTTGGGACCAGGTTTTGACCTATCGGAACAAACGCTATCGAATCTGTGAAGCTGGGCAGCTTGCGGATTGCGTCCAGTCCGGGATAACCGCCAACAACACCGTCCATATTGGAGATGAGTGAGACGCACCATGCGTGCGCCAGCCGCGTGTAAGGCCCGCGTCGCCTCATATACTCAGTAAAACCGATGGGATCTGCGTAGCGCCACGCCGTCAGTGTTATATGATTGTGACCCAAAGCCATGGTCCGGGCTTTTGCCGACATTGTCCCCTGAAGCCTCGCTCCAAGATCCACCAGAACCGGCCCCTTATGATCGATGATAATTTCGGCATGAGCAGGTCCGTTGACGATCTCAAGCGCCCTTAGCGCCGGCACCAAGTAGTCGGACAGCTCTTGAACAACTGGTTCCTCACCACCCAGCAACTGCTCGAGCGCGCAGACCGATGCCGCGCCCTTGATGGCAACGGTGTCATAAGTCCACACCTCCGTGATGAAGGTTTCTCCGTTGATCGAGACAGCGTTTACGGTGTATTGTTTGCCGTTTATCTTCTCCTGGCCAAGAACAAAACGATTCATCGCTCCGAGGCAATTCGCCTTGCCGACAATAACATGCACAGCTCTGCGAACATCAGCGTCGGTCGCGCAAAAGAACACGTCCTCCGTACCTGCGCTGTTCAAGGGCTTGATCACGATTTCGTCGTAGCGCTGTTGACGCATCCAATTTATGACGTCCTCCGCATCGTCGGATACAACTTGTCTGATCGATCGCACTCCTGCAGAGGTCAAAGCGTCAGCCAAGCGCGATTTGTCACGTCTTGCAGCGGACAACGCGGTTCCATTTGAAGGTAGTCCGAGCCGCTCGGACAAGGAATCGGCCAGTTGAACTCCTGACTCGCAACCCGCTATGATGAATTCCAACTCCCTACCTTGGAGAGCCTGCAAATGAAATTCAACGATCTCCTCCTTAGTCATGCGCTCGTCCGGCCGAATGACTTCATCATAGATGTCGACGTTAAAGTGCGATTGGAAGATTGGTGGGATCCGTGCATTCGACATCGCATGCACGGTCCTAATTCCGTAGCGCTTGAACTCTTCCGGGAGGTATCGGCCTGTCGAGTATGCGTCGACAATGACACAATTCCGTTCCTTCATGCCGATCTCCGGTACTGCAAGTAGACGTTAGCCACGGCGACAGCCGTGATGAGAACGTTTCCAACAAACGTATATAAAGAAGGCACGATACGAGAATCGAAATACTGGAAAAGAAACGTAATGACAGGTGCCGTGGACAAGACCATGTTTGCCGTAAATGGCTCTACGCGGCGAATGCCCTCCTGCACAAGGAGCAAGGGAACAATGATCGTCGAGAGTGCAATCATTATGATTGCAAGCCAATGCTGTGAGATCTCTGGTAAGATGGAGGAAGGATCGCTCAGTGCCAGCAGCAAGAGGATTGCTCCATAGAAGCGATGGGCCAGCACTTGTCGACCAGAAAATCCACGGTCGAACAGCAGTTTCACAAGGATATTGGTAAGCGAAAGCGACAGCCCAGCTACGATTGCCAGGAAGATACCAAAGGACGATCGAGACCCCCATTCGATCCCAGCGTTGCCGCTTACCGCGATCCAGACCATGTAAATACCAACAGCCGCAATTAGAACGCTCACTGCGATATCTAATTTCGGAGGACGTCCCTGTCTCCTGATCAGTGCGTTCAACCATGCTGTCGCTGTAGGTCCCAATGCGACCATGAACGTGACGACGATAGCAGGCTCGGCGTGCTTCAGTCCGATAAACAAGCCGACCCAGCTTATCGCAGTAACGCAATTGAGCGACACAAAAGCCAGAATCGACGACTTCGTGACCTTCGCTCCGATGCTTTCGCGGCGAGCCAAAATGTTGAACGTCATACTTACGATACCAAAGGAGAACAGGAGAGTGACCCACACGTTTGCTTGCTGAAAATATGATGCCGCAAAGACTTCACCTGCCGCGCTAACGACAACGTAGAGGGCAATAAAGAGCACTCCTGCCGCAAATTGTCTGCTCGGCCTGTCGAGAGGCTCTCCTTCTTTCAATCCCAAAGGGCCGCATTTCGATCGAAACTTCACAGTACGCCCCTATCACTTCGGCGATACGTGACACACGCCTCTCCAAATGCATTGAAAAGCTGCTCGCTCAGGGAATCAGTTTCGACGTGCCATTCGGGGTGCCACTGCACGCCGATCTGCAGCGTCGGCGCGCCTATTACAGAAGCCGCTTCGATCAGACCGTCGGACGCCCAGGCTTCCGGTTTCAGCGCAGCCGCAAGCCGTTCTATGCCTTGATTGTGCAAGGAGTTAACGTGCGCTTCGATCGCGCCCGCGATAGGAAGGAGAACGCCGTCAGGACATAATTTCACGCTGTGCGCTATATCGTACTGGCGATCCCTCGGCAGCCCCGCCTTCTCAGCGTGCATCTGTCCGCTTTCCAGCCTCCATTCGGACAACGACGGGTGAAGCGTGCCGCCAAAATAGACGTTAAGCTCCTGAAGCCCACGGCAGATGCCAAGTATCGGCATCCCAAGGGCAACCGCCTTCTCGATGGCGCCCGCGGACAGCCTGTCACGAGGACGATCCCTCACGCCAGCTTGAACGTCCGCGTGGCCTGTCGGTTTCAGTCTGCGCGAAGCGGACCAACTGAAGATGGCAGGATCGATATTCGATTCATCGCCTGTCAAAATCAGACCGTCGAGCCTGCCCATGATCGACAGATCACTGTCGCCTTCCGCATCGTCAGCATCGATCGTTGGCAATATCACGCAAGCCACGCCCGCATAGCGAACGAGGGCTTGAACATATTTGCGCCGCAACCAGTCGCGGTGCACGCCATCGGCCAAAAGGCGGTTTGAGGTCACGCCCACCACGGCTCGGACCGACTCTGTTCGCCGCGATATCAAGCCAACTGCTCCTTCGCCTCGGGACTGGCCAGAGACTGCTCATACAAGCATCGATTTCGTTCCTTCAACTGGGCAATTACGCTGGGTTGACCTTGAGGGCCCTTGACGAAGAGCCCTCCCCAGGTTGCAGCAACACTTGCGTAATGAGGATCCTGCATTCGAATTTTCTGAGCTTTGCGCAAGAGCCAGAAAGGAATGCCGGGCGACAGATGGTGCTCAAGGTGGTATTCATCCAGATTCTGACCGAGAATGGCTCGCTCGATAAAATTCCCCTTTCTATTCCGAGTCAGGTAGACATTCTTTGTCTCGGTCTCGCACATAGGTGAGTGCTCGGCGAGCTCGATAAACCAGCCGAGAGCTTGAAACGTGGTGAGATAGGGCACGACCCAAAACAGGACGACGACGTGGAGCAGTCCAAGAAGATATGACCCGCCGAATATGAGCATCCAAAAGAGATAGAAGCCATACTTGTCGATGAGGATTCCCGACTGGCTCTGGTCCTCGACATCTGTTATCGAAAACCGATTAGTCCAAAGGTACTTCAGATACGCGACTGTCGCGCCACCCAGTATCGGCTTCCAGATGATGTTGAAGGCGTACTGCTTAGGAGGCACAACTTCGTAAACGCCGCTGGCCAAGAAGAACTTCAAGTCGGGATCCTTCTCCGGATCGCCGAGATTCGGGTGATGCAGGTGGACGTGTGAAATCCGGTATGCCCAGTGGCGCTGGAACAAAGGATAGGACGCGAACAAAATGCCAAGAATATAGTTCCAGGTCGTGTTGCTCGCGAGGGTGCGGTGAGCTGCATCGTGAGCGATTGTCGTCAATCCACGCTGGTAGGCGCCAATCAACAGAACTGCGAGGGGATAGAACCACCATGAGACATGGACCGTCGCCAGCACGCAAGCTGCGATCACAGCGTAATCTTTCGCGATGTAAGCAGCTCCCGTCACGTTGTCAGGCCTCAGCCCGGAGAGCTGCTGATTGATCTCGCGGCCAAATTGAACCGCCTCAAAACGTGACGACCTCAACTTCCAAGCATCTGCCTGTTTCATGAGAACCCCTTGCTTAATCGGCTTTCAGGTTGTCAGACTGCGGAAAGCGCTTTTTCCAAGTCCTTGATGATGTCGCTAACATCTTCGATGCCGACGCAAAGCCGGATGGAGCCACCAAATATGCCGGCGGCTTCGCGCTTTTCCCGTGGGACGGTGGTGTGAGTCGTAGAGACAGGATGGGTTACCAGCGTGCGGGCGTCCCCCACATTCGACACGTGATACATCAGGTCGACGTTCTGGATGAACTTGCGGCCGGCTTGCTCGTTCTCCACCTCAAACATGACCATCGCCCCGTGCCCATACCCGGTATTAAGTGTCTGATCGATGATTTCTCGGTCAGCTCCCTCAAAGAGGCTCGGGTAGAAGACACGGCACACTTTCGGATGTTCCTTCAGAACGTTGGCTACAATCCTGGCATTTTCACAGTGCTGCTTCATGCGAAGATGTAGCGTTTCAAGTCCCTGAATGAGTTGAAAGCTCGCAAAGGGGGCGATTGCGGCGCCAGTATCGCGCAACCACGTCATACGCGCCTTGAGAAGAAATTCGCTCTTTCCGAGGTCGTCGAGCTCCGCCAACGCGTTGCGCCAGATGATCCCGCCGTGCGCATCGTCCGGACTATTGAACAGTGGGAAGCGAGATCGTCCCCGGTAGTCGAACCCACAGTTGTCGACGATCAGTCCGCCGAGCGTCGTCCCATGACCGCAAATGTATTTCGTGGCAGAGTACGTCGTAATCGCGGCGCCGAGAGCTGACGGCCGGCATACCAGGGGGGTTGTCGTATTGTCCACAACCAAGGGGACGCCGTGCCTTCTGCCGATCTCTGCCAGCTGCTGGACAGGAAGCGGAATCAGACAGGGATTCGAGATGACCTCCCCGAACAGACATATCGTGCGATCATCAATGGCGCGTTCGAACGTCTCGGGGTTTCGAGGGTCTGCCGTCCTTACGTTGATACCAAGACGCTTCAACGTGTTGTGGAGCAGATTCCAGGTGTTGCCGTATAGATACGGAGAAGCGACGACGTTATCTCCCACCTCACCGCTTGATAAGTTCACGATCGCAAGAAACGTCGCCGCTTGACCTGATGCAACAGCCAGCGAGTCGCTTCCCATGTCGACGGCGGCGTATCTTTTTTCAAGCGCCCGGGTCGTCGGATTGATGATGCGGGTGTATGTGAAACCATCAGCCTTTACGTTATAGACGTCAGCAATATGGCTCAAATCACCGTCGAGCTCATAGGCCGTATTCTGATAGATCGGCACTGCCACAGCCTTCGTCACCGGATCACGACGGTATCCTGCGTGCAGAACAGCAGTTTCGATCGAATATGAATGCCGCGCATTGCTCGCCATTGGGCGCGATATCTCTGTACGGCTATCCCGTGTTTCCTGGGCTGACACTCGTCCCACGGTCAGAGTCTCACCGGAGCGGAAGTACGTGCGAAAGGCACAGCCCAATTGCTCGATCCAATTGGATTGAATCTCGCCAATACAGCCGATCCGAAAACTGCGCGTAGGAAGATGCAGTTTAGAGTAGACGTAGAGGTTATGGGCTGCCAGGTGCCGATATAGGCAGTCAAACGCTACCTGGTCGGAGATTCCAGCTGGCGCGGTGAACGCCACGCAAACCGGCGACTGGAGGTTCGCTGGAAGCAGTGGGGACGCCACTCCTTCCAGCTCTTTTATGACGCTGTCTCTTATCTTCTCATACCTGCGGCGCCTGGCATCAATGCCTTCGATGCTCAGGACCTCCAATGCCTTTGTGACTGCCTGAACGATATGCGTTGGTGGGGTTGATCGCCATTCGCCAGTGCGCTCAAGCGAGCGCCATTGATCTCTCACGTCGAGCACAAACGATCTTGGCTCTTGAACTGCATTCTCAAGAAGCTCGCAAGAAGCAATGACGAAAGCCAGCCCTGGCGGACCTTCGACGCACTTGTTGCTCGACGTAACCAAGACGTCTGGCCCGCCCCGGCTTAGGTCGATGTCGACGCCGCCGAAAGAACTCATCGCGTCGACGATAGTCTTTACACCACGCCGCCTTGCTCCTTCTGTGATCGGCTCGAGCGGATTCACAATCCCGGTCGTAGTCTCGCAATGAACCAAGCATACGTGCGTGATACCTGGATCTCGGCTCAAACGCTCGATGACTTCCTCAGGGTCCAACGGTTCGGTGGCTCGCTTGATAAGCTTCACCGCTTGGACGCCCCACAGCCGCAGAATTTTGAGAATGCGCTCGCCATAGATGCCGTTTATGCAAACAAGCGGCCGGTCGGCCTGGGTGACAAATGAAGAGAGAGCAGCTTCCATTCCAAAGGAGCCGCCTCCCTGGATAGGAACGACCGAATAGCCTTCCGCATTGCCCGACACATTGAGCATCAGCTGCCTCATGCGAGCGGTCACTTCCATGAACTCGCAATCACGCGATGCGAGGTCGAGCTGCATCTGGGCCTTGACTGCCGACGATAACGACATTGGCCCAGGCGTCAGCAAAGAACGTTGTCTCGTCACACCATCCCCGTTTATGTAGTGTCCATCGCAGTTCGGCAGAGTCACACGATGTGCTTCGCCGTGACGACGGCCCAAACCCTAGTGAACGACACCCTTGACCCTAGTCGCAGATTCAGAACGATCTGCGTAAAGCCCGCAGCTCTCCCGGTACCGCACCGTGTTGCCGATCGCACTTGCCGCGAAGCATCAGCTTCCTTCTGGCCTTGAGATGCAGGTTTGAGGGCCACCATCTCGCGTCGCTAACAGTCTCTGCTTACGTGTGAGCGGCGTCCTACGATCCGACGGTGAGCCAAGCGCGTCTGTCGGACGCGCGTTGCTATGACCCAGACACAGCGAGCTTCACGACAGTCGTTGATGACCGAGCTCGTCTTGCGTGAGCCTAGGATTTGGGACATTCGCACTCTATGTCACTCGTTCGGATGGCTTCGGGTGCCGAAGCCTGTCACCGCCTATTTCGATACGTTACATCTTGACGTAAGGTGCGATTCAAGCCCCTCAGATAGCTTGTCGTGTGAAACTTTTCGGACAACGCGGCTGTGTCGCATGTAATCCGAGGCGCCACAGTATGTGTACGATGTCCAAGATGAATCCCATCAAAGCTAAAGACGCGCCCAAAGCACAAGGCAGGCAAATGACCGCTGTGGCTTTTTTGAAGGAGAGCGCTTGTCGCGAACGCAGGTATAAGAGGCCGCCCGATTGCGTCGTTAGGGCCGCATTATCATGTCCACTTCACGCCGACCAAGTCCGCAGACCAGACGGTTCTGCCACAAGGCCTAGCGGACGTGGGGCGAACTTAGATTCACCTGACTAGTTTCGGAGTCCGTATCCCTCCGGCGGCGCCCGGCGGCGGCCGCCTTGTGTAGTTTGAGAGGCGGCCGAGGATTTGATCTTAAGTCTAGCTTTAAGGTCACGTGGCGAATGCAGGTCAATGTGTTGGGCGCCGAACGTCGGCGGCGATGGAGTTGCGACGAGAAGGTTCGTCATGTCGGAGAGACCTTGCAGGCTGGCGAGACGGTCTGCGGCCTCGCGCGCCGGTACGGGGTGGCTCACAGCCTGCTGTTCACCAGGCGTCGACAAGCGCGCCAGGGGCGACCGGGCGGGGATTCCGTGCCAGCTCTTGTTCCTGTCGAGATCACACCTACGCTGGCTCCGGTATTGATCAGCACGCCGCCACCGGCGTCTTCGCAGCTCGCCCATCGCTTCAGGATTTAGTTGAACGCCTTGCCAGGTCATGGCCGCGGGACAGTTTGGCAAGCTGTTCGCGCATATAGACCTGTCGCGATGCGGGCAGAGGCCCTTTCGCGCAAACCGGGGACATCGGCGCGCTCGCTGTCTGGAGCACGGGCGATCCGTCCAGCAGCGACTTCGGCGCGCAAAGGTGATCTGAAACTGGACGAGGTGCCGAACGATCTGAGCACGTTCTTGCGCTAGCTCTCGCAGCCAGCGTTGCCTCGCTTCGACTTGCTGAGCGCTATCGGATCATCGATCAAGCGGAGCGATACCTCCAATTCCCGACCTCTGCGTTAGGTTCTAAACGCATCGCAATCTTAGAACGAAGTCAGCCGACGATTCGCATTTGAACCGGCACCAGATCGGCCGGCCTTTACCATCTCGAATTTAGGGCAGAGGAATTGAACTGGGAGTGACATTAGGTCGAGAGACAGAGCCGTACGGCTCACTCAGAAGAAGGTCGACGCTCGGCGGCAAACTCGAACAGATCTGGGTAAGCTCCCACAGAGATCCCGCGCGCCCGGCCGATTTTCCTCCTACAAACACTTGTTCCCCAAAAAATCGGTCCTATTTCAGCTGCGCCTGCGTTGGCACTCGCGGGCAGCGATTGCTAGCAATCGTGAAATCTTCAACTGGTGTAAATGCTTAGGAGATCTGCATGGAATTCCGTCCGCTTCACGACCGCGTCGTGGTCAAGCGCATCGACGCAGAAGAAAAGACCGCTGGCGGCATCATCATTCCGGACACTGCCAAGGAAAAGCCTTCGCAAGGTGAAGTCATCGCCGTCGGCCCCGGCGGCCGCGACGAGAGCGGCAAGCTGATCCCGATCGACGTCCTGGTCGGCGACCGCGTCCTGTTCGGCAAGTGGTCAGGCACCGAGGTCAAGATCGACGGCCAGGAGCTGTTGATCATGAAGGAGAGCGACATCCTGGGCGTTCTCACGGACGCGTCCGCCAAGAAGAAGGCGGCCTAAACCATCGCTCGCACCGCTCATCCTGAGGAGCGCCTGCTGGGCGTCGCCAAGGGTGAGACCAAGTAAAACATTCAGGAAAACCCACATGTCAGCCAAAGAAGTCAAGTTCGGCGTAGACGCCCGCGACCGCATGTTGCGCGGCGTCGAAATTCTCAACAACGCGGTAAAGGTCACCCTCGGTCCAAAGGGCCGCAACGTGGTGCTCGACAAGTCGTTCGGCGCTCCCCGCATCACCAAGGACGGCGTCACCGTCGCCAAGGAGATCGAGCTCGACGACAAGTTCGAGAACATGGGCGCGCAGATGGTGCGCGAAGTCGCCTCCAAGTCCGCCGATGCGGCCGGCGACGGCACCACCACCGCAACCGTGCTCGCGGCCGCGATCGTTCGTGAAGGCGCCAAGTCGGTTGCCGCCGGCATGAACCCGATGGACCTGAAGCGTGGTATCGACCTGGCCGTGGAAGCCGTGGTCGCCGACCTCGTCAAGAACTCCAAGAAGGTCACCTCGAACGACGAGATCGCCCAGGTCGGCACCATCTCGGCCAACGGCGATGCCGAAATCGGCAAGTTCCTCTCCGACGCCATGAAGAAGGTCGGCAACGAGGGTGTCATCACCGTCGAGGAAGCCAAGTCGCTCGAGACCGAGCTCGACGTCGTCGAGGGCATGCAGTTCGACCGCGGCTACATCTCGCCCTACTTCGTCACCAACGCCGACAAGATGCGCGTTGAGATGGACGACGCCTACATCCTCATCAACGAGAAGAAGCTCTCCTCGCTGAACGAGCTGCTGCCGCTGCTCGAGGCCGTGGTGCAGACCGGCAAGCCGCTGATCATCGTCGCCGAGGACGTCGAAGGTGAAGCCCTCGCGACCCTCGTCGTCAACCGTCTGCGCGGTGGTCTGAAGGTCGCGGCCGTCAAGGCTCCGGGCTTCGGCGATCGCCGCAAGGCCATGCTGCAGGACATCGCGATCCTGACCGGCGGCCAGGCGATCTCGGAAGATCTCGGCATCAAGCTCGAGAACGTCACGCTCAACATGCTCGGTCGCGCCAAGAAGGTGATGATCGACAAGGAGAACACCACGATCGTCAACGGCGCCGGCAAGAAGGCCGACATCGAGGCGCGCGTGGCCCAGATCAAGGCGCAGATCGAGGAGACCACCTCGGACTACGACCGTGAGAAGCTCCAGGAGCGTCTCGCCAAGCTCGCAGGCGGCGTCGCGGTGATCCGCGTCGGCGGCGCGACCGAGGTCGAGGTGAAGGAGCGCAAGGATCGCGTTGATGACGCGATGCATGCGACCCGTGCGGCGGTTGAGGAAGGCATCGTCCCGGGCGGCGGCGTCGCCCTGCTCCGTGCCTCCGAGCAGCTCAAGGGTCTGCGCACCAAGAACGACGACCAGAAGACCGGCGTCGAGATCGTGCGCAAGGCGCTGTCCGCGCCCGCTCGCCAGATCGCGATCAACGCCGGTGAAGACGGCTCGGTGATCGTCGGCAAGATCCTTGAGAAGGAGCAATACGCCTACGGCTTCGACTCGCAGACGGGCGAGTATGGCAACCTGGTCACCAAGGGCATCATCGACCCGACCAAGGTCGTGCGCACCGCGATTCAGAACGCTGCCTCGGTTGCGGCTCTGCTGATCACTACCGAGGCCATGGTCGCCGAGCTGCCGAAGAAGAACACCGGCGCGCCCGCGATGCCTCCGGGCGGCGGCATGGGCGGCATGGACTTCTGAGCCAACTCTCTCTGAAAATGCGATCCCCGGCAGAAAAATGCCGGGGTCATTTTTGCTCGCGACTTTTCCAGTTCGTTGTTCTGATCTCGCGCTATGCGCTCTGCGGAAATGACGATCAGCAGTTGCTAGACGTTCCGCTTGGGATTTTGCGAGTCTGCTGTTAGGCATGTCACCGGGAGGACGAGCGGGTGATCGCCGTTTTGCGCAGTCTTTCGCCTCAACGTCGGCGGCTGGTCGAGGCGAAAACCTGAGAACGCCCGGTCGCGGTAGCCACCCATTGGCGCTACTGACTTAAATAGCATCGGCTCCCGCGCTTATCCATCACTGTAAACGGATGCGCGAGCTAGGTGGTGGTCCCCGGGAAGGGGCGATCCTCATCTCTCCTAATTTGGGCCGATCTGTTGCACCGTCCAGAATCAGAAGAAGAACATCGCCAACTCAATCGAGACGGAAGATCTTTCGCCCAACCGCTACAATTTCCCGGTCGGTCGGAGGATTACTTGTCTCGACGTGCAGGGTGAGATCCGGCCTGTTCACTCTCAGGAAGTTCATCAGCTCGGTCTTCTCGGTCCCCGGCCCGATGATCAGCAAATCGGTGCAGCTACTCAGGGCCCAACCTACCCTGACGACAAACGTCGGATCGTCATTCACGTCGGCAGAGCCAGTATTCGCTTTGCAATCAAGACGCTGGGGCGCCAAATGCGCGCGTACGGCCATCGCGCTGACGCCCGTTGAACCTATGGAGAATATCTTAGCAATGAGGTGGTCGATCCACACGACCGCGTGCGAATGAATCTGAGTTGTCATCTCGCTCATGAATGGGTTCCATTGCCTTTCGTGAGTCACCTGTCCGTCGGAGCACAAGCCCGCACGCAAATTCCATGCGGCTGACGATGCAATCATGGGTCAAGTGATCAGCCGTAAACTGACTCGCTACGTTGATGTAGCCGGGAACAGATCGCGTTGACCGTGAGCGCTTTGCAGCTGGAAAGCGGCCACAACCTCATGCCGCACGCCACCTCTTCACGACCGAAGTCTTGTGCATTCTCCGCTCCGTGTCGCCGCCTCCTCCGAGATGGATTTAACGCACCATTGCGAATGCTCGACCGCAACTAAGGAGAGCTCTTGTGGTTGTGAGAGGTCTGGATATTCAGGTTTGCCAAGCCGAAGCCATCCCGCCGGACGTAGGGATGGCTGGAGTGAAGCCATAGAGCACAACGACATCCCCCAGTGGCGGGTCATGACATACACGGATGCGGCCTGGTCACTGATCTCTCCGACCAAACGCGCTGATGTTGACAGGTCGCCATTTGCACTGGCGACCTTAACGAACTCACTCATCAACCGCACTCAATCCACAAGCCGCCTGGATGCATAGGTGTATTCGAGTGCCAGCCGTCGCGCGTATCCCGTGAGATTGGCGGCCGCGCTATGTCCGCCGTCGATATTCTCATAGCAGTAATAGGGCTGGCCGAGCGCAGCAAGCCTGGCGGCTGCCTTGCGGCCGTGGGCCGGATGCACGCGGCCGTCCTTGGTGGAGGTGAGAATGAAGGGGACTGGGTAAGTCTTGCCCGGGACAAGCTTCTGATAGGGCGAGTAGGCCTCGATCCACCCGCGCTGCTCGGGATGGCGGGATCGCCATATTCGCCGATGTAGGAAGAGCCTGCGCCCAAGTTGGTGAACCGAAGCATGTCGAACAGCGCCACCTGCACGATCGCTGCGTTGAAGAGGTCCCGGCGCTGAGTAATCGCGGTGCCCACCAGCAGACCTCCCTGGCTGCCGCCGACCACGCCCAGTCGGCGCGGAGAGGTGACCTTCCGGCGGATTAGGTCCTCCGCAAAGGCGATGAAATCATCCCATGTCCGCTGCTTCGTTGCCGCTTGGGCCGCCTCGTGCCATCGCGGCCCAAACTCGCCGCCGCCGCGCAGGTTCGCGACGACATATGCATTGCCCTGCTCGGGCCAGAGCCGCCCCGTCGCTCCCGCATAGGATGGCAGGAGCGAGGCGTGAAATCCGCCATAACCATTGAGAAGAGTTGGGATCTCCGCTCCGAACCTCGCGTTCTTGGGACGCACCAGAAAGCAGGGAATCCGGGTCCCGTCGAGCGAAGTTGCCTCGAACTGCTCCGCGACATGCCTGGACGGGTTGAACTTCGGAGGTGTCGTCTTCAGTATTTCAAGCCCTTCGCTCGCCGCGTCGAAGTACCAGAGCGACGTCGGCCCCAGATAGTTGGAGACGGTGAACAGCACCACGTCCGTTTCTTCGCTAGCGGCTGACAGGCTGACGTTCTCGTTCGTAGGGAGCGGGATCGGCGTGGCCCGCCAAGTGCCCTGGTCGTACCTGTAGATGAAAGCCTTGCTCTGAACATTGTCAGGGATCGCCAGGATCAACAAGTTCTTGGTGACCGCGAACCCGCTGAGCGCTTGCCGAGGCTCGGGCTGGAAGACGAGCGATGGCATCGCGCGCAGCGGATCTCGCTTCCATTTGCCCAAGCCATACGAGATCATCGAGCCGGCCGCAAAGCGGGTGCTGCCGGACAGTATCCAGTCTTCATCGAGCGTCGCGAGCAGGCGGCCACTGACGATGCCGCTGATGTTCGCTTTCTTTGGCAGGTTTAGCTTGATCGGTCCGTTGGGCCCTAAGAGCACATACTCCTGCTCGAAGAAGCTTATGGCGCGCATGGCGCCGGCCGCATGAACTTTGCCTTCATTATTCCGCAGCACGAAGGGCGCCGCCACGGCATCGGTCGGCTCCCCACGGAAGACCTCGCGCGCTTGAACGAGCGGCTGAGCGCGCTTGAGCTCCTTCAAGACGAAAGGGCAGCCAACCTGCGTCAGGGTCCCTTCTCCCCAATCTCGTGCGATGAGGACCGTGTGGCGGTCGACCCAGCTGACGGGCTGCTTTCCCTCCGGAAGAGCGAAACCGGTCGTGACGAAGGCGTTGGTGTCCGGGTCGAACTCTCGGACGAGCACAGCGTCCTTACCGCCATCAGAAAATTGGACGAGGCACAGGCGCTCTTCGGGCGGCAGGCAGCTAGCGCCTTTAAAGACCCAGTTTTTCTTATCCGCGACCGCCAGCGCGTCAATATCGAGGATGGTCTCCCGGTGCGGGTCCTGGCCGCGATAGCTGTCAAGCCTTGTACGCCCCCAGATGCCGCGCACGTGGTTCTCGTCCTGCCAGAAATTGCTGCGACCCCGCCGTTCCAACGAAACATACGAAATCCGGTCTTTGGCCTGAAGGATGCTGAGCGCCTCCTCATAGAAGCGGCGATTGCGGGGATCTGATTGGAGCACGCCGAGCGTCTTGTCATTATCGACGCGGGCCCAAGCCAGTGCGCGCGGCTGTTCGATTTCCTCGAGCCAAAGGAAGGGATCGTCCACCTGGGCCGCAGCGGCCGACTTCTGGGACACCGCCGTGAAGGACAAACACGTCAGCGAGAGCAACACGGCGGCAAGGAGCGAGTGTTTCATGGGAGTGATCCTGGACTGGGTGGGCCGCCCGGGTCGCGCGACTTGCGAGCTGGCCGGAAGCGGACAGAAGACGTACATTCGGTCTCGACAGCGGACATGCGCGGGACCGTGCCCGCCGGTCCGAACAAAGCAAGCAGCGTGCCGCCTGAAAATTGGAGGTTCTCCAGTCGCTCGGTCGCGCCCGTTGGCTCAAACCTGACAATGCGGTGTTACCTTCGAAAGTATTGTAATGAGCTTTACGCTTCTCACCGATGGAGCAGAGGTGCCCTGCTCTGGCATTTCACAGACCGGTCCGTAATCGCGCTAGAAGCATTTATGGTTCGCCTAGCTTGCAACGGCACGTGCTCAAGAAAGGCCCTCGCGCGGAGAATTTGCCGCGGCTTGGTGCAGCGAGCGCGAGCACATGTCAGCACGGCGCGTCATAATGCGGAGGATCCAGTGACGAGCCCGCCGAGACGGCAGTCGTTCTCGCAATTCGCAGGCATTGCACGAAGTGACTCGCACTCCGCGGGATCGATCATAATTATTTGCAAGCGCAACGCACCCTTAGGCCCACATACCCAACACCTGCGCAGGTTCCGTCGGGTGAGACCAAGAACTGGCTCCACGGAATCAAGCACAGGCTCTCGGCTTTCGTCAAAACCGTCAGGGCAGCGTCTCTTGGTTGTTCATTAAGAGCGGCCACCAATGGTGGTCCGCTACTCACCGACCTCCGAGATCGATGCGGCGTGCCAGGGAGAGGTTGGTCTTCGGCGGGCAACAGCGGTCGTGATCTCCCGAGTCTCTGGTGGTCCGACGCTGACAGGGTGCCAAGGTCGACAAGCGTCCATAATCAAAGGTCTCGAGCATGGCACGATTCGCCTTTCGACACGCGCTTGATCTCGGCATCGGTGCGTTGGCGCACGGAAGGATTTCGTTTGCGCCGGCTACAGCCGAAGGCCGGGTGTTCGGCACCTGAAATTATCCGGCGGACCGCCAACCTTGCACAGTCTTACATACGAGTTTGTGACGTTAGATTACCTTCGAAGCACTTGAGAACGGTTAGGGCACATGCTTGCATGGCATCGAGCAACTTGACTTCTTCGCGCCTGCTCCGTGGAGGAAGAAGAGAATATGCTGTGCAATGGCAGACGCCCGCCAATCTTCTTGTCCTTACTGTTGGCTGTCAGCGTCAGCACGATCGTCAAGGCCGAGGAGCCCTCACCGAAGTACGCTCAGGTGCTCAGTGCCTTGCAGACTGGCAATACTGTGAAGGTCATACTGGACCTAAACCGCTGCACCACTGTCGATGGCAAACCCGGCCCGGCCACAGGGCGGGTTGATTATCAATGCCTTCAGGGTGACTGCCCAGAACGGCATCAGCTTCTCCAATGCTCATCAAACCGTGGACAGTTCCGGGTACCCGGTGACGGAATACATCCGCCACAGCCTCAGCCGCACGGTGCGGGCCTCAAAGCTGGTGGCCGGGCCGGCCAAGGTCATGAACAAGGGCGAATTCGTCTGCGAACTGCGGGACGGCGCGAAGTTCGTCTAGAAATTGGAATGAGGCTTGGGCCGTTCTTAGCCGCGTCGCAATGTGATAGGTATCCCATTCGGCACGCGCCGATGACAACTTCGATCGGGCTACATTACCTGAGGAGCGCTAGCGACCAGGATGCCCAGTTCGTTCGTGCTCACCGCTGCCTGCGCACATCGATGGATTCCGGCGCTAAGGCCGTTCGCGCGGCTCCGCGTTCGCTCCACTCATCCTAATCTAGTGGAGCGCATGCCGCCTGAAGAACGGCTGTTTGGGAGGCGGTGACGTTGTCTCGAAATCCTGATCAGGTTGCCGTAACCGACACTCTAGAACTCCTTCTCGGAGCCATTTTGGATAACGCTCATCGCGGTGTCATCAAGCGCAGCGAGAGGCGCTAGGGCGAACACATCTGTGCAACTGAGTTGGTGCAACTCCATAGGTAAGGCGCTGGGTTAGCGCTGGTTCCGCAGCGAGGCGGAGCCCGAAGCCACGGGACGGCGCAGAGCAGCACACGAAGAGGGAAAACATGTGTGAAGACTGCCCTCCGATTCTGCCTTATCCGATGACGCCGTCTCGCCGTTCGCTAATGCTGTTCACGGCTTCGGCGGCGGGCATGCTGCTGGGCGGTAGGATTGCGGGCGCCATGGAGGCAACAGCGCCGCCAAAACCGGACAACCTTCTCACGCCGGACGCTTCGCTGAAGCGCCTAATGGAAAGCAACGCGCGCTACGTCCAGGGCCTATCACGACGCGACGATTTCAGGCAGGAGCGCGAAGCTTTAATCGGCGGGCAAAATCCATATGCGGCGGTCCTAACCTGCGCCGATTCACGTATCGCACCCGAACATGTTTTCAATAGCGGACTTGGCGATCTGTTCGTCTGCCGTGTCGCTGGTAATTTCGCCAACGATGAAATGCTCGCCAGCATTGAATATGCGGTGGCTGTGCTAAATACCCCGGTGGTCCTGGTACTTGGCCACGATCGCTGCGGCGCCGTCGGTGCTACGATCGAGTCCTTAAGAGAGGGCAAGTCTTTGCCTGGGCACATTCCATCTCTCGCCGCCGCACTTGCGCCCGCGGTAAAAGCGTCTTCCCAGGAAAGCGGGGATGCACTCGCAAATGCGATCCGGCAAAATGTAGTCGACAACGTCAATAAGCTCAAATCGGCGGCTCCGATTTTAAATATAGCAATCGAGCAGAATAGGCTGAAAGTCGTCGGGGGTCTTTATCGGCTCGACACCGGCCGGGTCGAATTGGTAAGCTGACCGTCATCAGAGCGTTAACTTCTGAGCAGTGCCGTTTGAAGCGACAAGGTTGAAAGGTTGTTGTCTCTGCCGCCGAGCCGACCAGATCCTGGTGATCGGAGGGGGACAGATCGTACGCAGCGCGCCGGCGCAGCGCCTTCACGGGGCAAGCCCCCACCCGTGGACAGAATGGATAGTACGTTACGTGCGGACCTGGCTACTTCCAGGAAGCCAGGAGCTTGGACAAATTTGTGCGATCATTTCGTTGAAAGGCCTTGAATCGCACGTAACGTCACATTGTACGATCTTGAAATGAGATCGCGACCTCTGACAAACGAACGTAAGCTACTCCTAGCGTGTGGGGCGATGGCATAACGATCTTGTCGTATTTCGAATTTGCGGCGAACGCTCGCCGTAAATGAGCCGGCGGCAACTCTCCCTTGCCGACGGTCGGCGCGATGTGTAGCAGCGTCGCTCCTCCTAGACTGACTTCGCCCGGCTTCCAAAATGAGGCCGGGCCTTTTTTGCCGTCGGGACGACGTTAGTGCCTTGTCGACGCGCAACTGCTCGATCATCTCGTCCGGAACCAGGCAAACTTGCGAGGTCGAGTCCGGCAAGACAACACGCGTTACGACGACATCGGCACGCTGATTGTAAATCGTCAACACATCGCAGCCTTCGGTTCTACCATACAACGCAACGCTTCCGCAGCCATCAACGACTTGAACGGTTCCGGCCTGTTTTTCCTGTAGACAGGCCATACTGTGCCTTGCGCACGAACACCAATACCGCAACGTACCGACCTGAAGTGGATATCGTGACGCGCACACAACGAACGCATTGGTTTTTGCGTCCCAAAGCCAACTGCTGTGCAGTAGTTCTTATTGTGCAACGGTATCTCTGTGCCTCGAGTCGGCGGGTGCGCGAGATCAGCCGCCGACCGACGCGGAGAAAGACGGTTGCATACAGGACGTGTTTCGCCTGTGTAGCACCCACATCCCGGATCGCACCGCCATCACTGCGTGTCTCAGAGCCAAGCAGGCCAGCTTGAGTCATCAATGTCGCCACGTGATTTCCATTGGCGATACCGCCAAAGAAAAGAACAGGCTCGAAGTGAGGTACTACGAACCATCCTGCACCCTCGATCGCCGCCGCGCGGCGCTCCCCAAACCGAGCCGCAAGGTAATAATTGCGCGGTGGATGGCCGACTCACTGTCAGCAGATAAGCGAGCGGAGCTATCGAAAGCGGACCAACCCGCTCGCAAGTAACGGAAGATCTCGTTTGAGTTGTTTGTTTGGATAGCGAATGCACACACTGCCTTTCGATACAGTCCTTATCGCCAACAGAGGCGAGATCGCCGCCCGCATCATCAAGACATTACGGAAGCTGGGCCTTCGTTCTGCAGTTGTCTACCACGAGGTCGATGCGCGAAGCCCGGCAGTTTCCATGGCCGACACAGCGATTCCTATCAGCGGTCACACGCCGATCGCGGCCTATCTGGACATCGCACAAATTATCGCCGCCGCTCACAAGGCGGGCGCCAGCGCTGTTCATCCAGGTTATGGATTTCTTTCCGAACAGGCTCAATTCGCCACGGCCGTGATAAAGGCCGGCGTTGCGTTCATCGGCCCCGCACCCGAAACTATTGAACTGATGGGTGATAAGATTCGGGCCCGCAACTTCGTCCAGTCGAACGGCTTTCCAGTGGCCCCATCTGCAATTGAGGAGGACGATCCAGCGACGTTCGTCTCCAGGGCGCGTGCAATTGGAACCCCTTTGCTGGTAAAACCGTCAGGGGGCGCGGGCGGCAAGGGCATGCGGATTGTACGCGACGTCCATGCCCTGGAAGGCGCGATTGAGCAGGCTCGCTCTGAGGGGCAACGGTATTTTGGGGATCACCGGCTTTACGTCGAAAGATACATTGAGAACCCGCGGCATATCGAAGTGCAGGTGCTCGGCGACTCCTTTGGGAACATTGTACACCTGTTTGAGCGGGAGTGCTCGGTGCAACGCCGCTTCCAGAAGATCATCGAGGAAGCGCCCTCGCCAGCCCTGTCGCCAGAACTACGGAAACGCGTCTGCGAGACCGCGGTCGGTATCGCACGCGCCGCGAATTATCAAAACGCAGGAACCGTCGAATTCATTTTCGATGCAGGAGAATTCTACTTTCTCGAGATGAATACGCGCCTACAGGTCGAACATCCCGTGACTGAGATGATCACCGGCATCGATCTTGTCGCCGAACAGGTCTATGCCACCGCGGGCCGAGAACTTGGTTTTGCTCAGTCAGATATCGTTTCGAACGGCCACGCTATCGAAGTAAGGCTGTACGCTGAAGCCCCCGAACGAGGCTATGTTCCGACGTCCGGCAAAGTACTTCTTCTCGAGTATCCGAGTGGGGTACGGATTGACAGCGGCATCACGCAGGGTCAGCAAATCACCACTGCGTTTGATCCCATGCTCGCAAAGATCATCGCGCATTCGCCGACGCGCACATTGGCCACCGCGACGGCCAATCACGCGATTCAGGGGGTCATTCTTCTCGGCTGCGAGACAAACGCTAGCTTCCTCGCCCGCATCCTTTCCGACGAGTCGTTTATCCGCGGACAGTTTCATACGGGATATCTGGAGGAAAACCCGCACATTGCCGCTGGTAACTCTGCTACCGGCCTACCGGCATTCCTGGCATCAGCTGCTCTCCTGACCCGACAAGTCCGCGAATCGGCCGATGCCGTGCCCGCGCTTCACGCTTCGCTGGGCCATTGGAGAAATTGACGTGTATCACTCCGTCGAGGTTGATGGCGTCGACCATCAGTTATGGCTTTCACCCTGCCAATCCGGCTCCTATCATCTTCACTTGCGCGACCAAGTCATTTCCCCGGTCGCGTTCGCCCAATACGGCGAGAATTCAGGTGTCCTGACCATTGCCGGCGAGACCGAACGGGTCCGCTTCGTCATCGAAGGCGACCTGATTCACGTCCACATCCGTGGCATGACGCGTGTTTTGCGCTACAGCGACCCGTTGCGAACGCTCGCTTGCGTGAACCAAGAGGAAAGTTCGCTCATGACCCGCGCACCGATGCCGGGAGTAGTCGTTACGATCGCGGTTTCGCCTGGTCAACCGGTATCCGCAGGCGCGGCGCTGATGATGATTGAGAGCATGAAGCTGGAAACTATTATTCGCTCTTCACAGGATGGCGTAGTCGATCGAATCCATTTCAAAGAAGGGGAGAGCTTCGAGCGGGATGCTGTGCTGATTACGCTATCGAAAGAAGGGCGCTGAAATGCTACGAATCGCTTCTGGGGCGAATGTCAATTCGCAAGACTTTCGTCAAAACGAGCTCCACAACAGGCGGCTTGCTGACGAGTTGAAGGAGCGGCAACGTGCCGTCCGCTTCCAGCGGCCCGAGCGGGAGCTCGAGCGCCTTCGACGTCAAAATAAGCTGTTTGTACGAGATCGGATCGACGCCTTGCTCGATCCAAAAACTCCGTTCCTCGAGCTTTCAACGCTGGCCGCTAACAAGGCCTATAACGGCGAAGTGCCCGGCGCGGCACAGGTCGTCGGCATCGGGATCGTCGCGGGTCGCGAGGTGATGGTTCATGCAGACGACGCAAGCGTAAAGGGCGGCGCATGGTATCCGTTGTCTGTCAAGAAGATAGTGCGAGCCTTGGACATCGCAATCGAGAATCGCCTCTCAGTGATTCATTTGTGCGACGGCGCCGGAGGATTCCTACCTTTTCAGGCAGAGTTCTTCGCCGATCGCTACTTCGCGGGTCGGATCCTCCGTAACCAATCCATTCTCTCCAAGATGGGAGTACCGCAGGTCGCGATCGCAATGGGTCATTGCACAGCGGGAGCGGCCTACGTCCCGGCGCTTAGCGAATTCAACATTATGGTCGAGGATACGGGAGCTATATTTCTCGGTGGCCCTCCAGTCGTGAAAGCTGCTACCGGTGAAGACGTATCGGCACAGGAGCTTGGGGGCGCCCACATGCATACGAGCGTGTCGGGCACGAGCGATTATTCCGCAAGCTCCGATATGCACGCTATTGCGATCGCACGTGATATCGTTGCCAGATTCCATCGGGCCGCGAAGACTCCGATTGATCAAGCCGCCCCGGAGCCCCCTGCCTACGACGCATCGGAACTATACGGCATTATTCCAAAGGACCCTCGAGTGCAGTTCGACATGCGGGAGATCATCGCCCGCATGATCGATGGTAGCCGATTTCACGAATACCAGCCGCGTTTCGGCACGTCCCTGCTGTGCGGTTTCGCGCGGCTTCATGGATATCAAATAGGGATTCTTGCAAATAATGGCGTGCTGCTCAGCGAAAGTGCGCTGAAGGGCGCTCACTTCATCCAACTATGCGACAAGAACCGGACGCCCCTGCTCTTCCTGCAGAATACAACGGGTTTCATGGTCGGCCGCGAATACGAACGCCGTGGCATAACCAAGGATGGTGCCAAGCTGATCATGGCCGTCTCGGGAGCGTCGGTCCCAAAATTCACGGTCGTTTGCAACAGCTCGCACGGAGCAGGTACCTACGCTATGGCGGGACGTGCTTTCGATCCTCGGTTCGTCTTCACCTGGCCGCAGTCTCAGATCTCTGCGATGGGCGCCGAGCAAGCGGCAGGTGTGCTGACCCACGTTAAGACCAGACAACTGGCCCGTGACGGTGGGCAGCTCGCAGAGCAGGAGCTGGCAGCCATTCGAGGTCCCCTTCTCGACGAGTATCGGGAACGATCCAGCGCCTACTATGCAACCTCCGAAATCTGGGACGACGGAATTCTTGATCCAGTCGATACCCGAAGTGCACTCGCGATCGCCCTGAGCGCTTCGCTGAATGCTCCCATCGAAGCGCCCCATTATGGCGTATTCCGAATGTAGCCGGCAGGAGTCGAACGTCCGTGTCTGTCGATTCTACTCTCTAACTGGAGTCCAAATCGACGGATCGTCTTGTCCCCGGCATGAGCCAGATTGGTGTCGCCCACATTCCGGGCAGAACTCGAATTCGCGACCTTGGTCAAATTAGACCAACCCGGTTCTAAGTGGTGCGTTGAATTCGGTGACCACGTTGTCGATCAGGACAACGGCGTTGCGTCGAAGCAGGCGGAGCTGGGTCGCATAGGCCTGATTGGCCGCGCATCGAACCTCGCGTGGGGACCACGCAAATTGCGTAACACTCGAGATGATCTGCTCGTTACACTTCTAGCATTGGTAGTGTAATTGCGAGGCTCCTGCGGGTCGAAGCCATCGACATCTGGAGTTCGCGATTGATGCAAGCGCGGGCTGCCCTGCTGACTCTGATCCACCAACGGACGCGTCAGTCACATTAGATCTAAGGTGCGCCCTGCTGATGGATTGTTGGTCCATTCATCACCGACGATAATAATCCTTGGGAGGAGACATGCAAGCCATCATACCGATCGCAGTCAACGATTCCACGACGGGCTGGGTGCAGAAGAAGTCGTCCCGCCATGCTCGACTATGGAACCACCCACCGTCTTGCCGTCCAATCGTCTGATCTGATCTCGAGCAAAGAACACTTGCTCCTTTGCAGGTGAACGCCATCGATAGCTTGATTCTTACGTAGCGTCAGGTTGTAGGATTGCAGAGCGGACTGACGTTCAAGCTGACACCGCGCATGCCTCGACAACGCATACGCGGTCCGAGCCGGACCGGTTGCCGAGCTGCATGACCCCACTAACGCCCGTTTCGAATGACGCCTCGCTGTTGAACGCAGAAAACGAAAACGGGTGAGAATGATGTCATGGGCGCGCAAGTATCGATAACGAGTGACTTAGGATCAGTGCAAACATCCACTAAGCCCACAGACGCTGCCGGTAACGAGCGCCGATGATGCCGCGACGTAATGCCATATCAGGGGCAACATGCAGTGTATTGGTCAGGATCTCGAGCTATGCGCCAGCGCCAGCTGGGAGCATCAACGGGAGTAGTCGTGTGTGGCATCGACGTCATCCTGCAACCGTCGAGTTCGGCTCGATCCCACAAAACCCCAACGTTTGTCCTATCATATATCAGCAAAGAACAGTGTGGGTATCGACAACGTGGAAGATGAGATCAACTAGCGGATTGAGGTCGCGCTCGCACGCGCGACTGGCCAATTGGAACGACTAAGCACGTGTAGAGCAATGAACGCCCTCAAATCGATCATTAGCAAAGTTGCTACAGGTGCCACGCTGACCCGCGAGGAGACCGCAACAGCCTTTGAAATCATGATGTCGGGCCAGGCGACATCCTCCCAGATCGGGGGATTATTAATGGGGATGCGGGTACGTGGCGAAACCGTAGAAGAAGTCACCGGCGCAGCCTCGGCCATGAGGAGCAAAATGCTCCGGGTCAGTGCGCCCCCCGATCCTGTCGACATCGTTGGTACGGGCGGTGACGCTTCGGGCTCAGTCAACGTGTCGACATGCGCCTCATTCATCGTCGCCGGGGCCGGCGTTCCTGTGGCCAAGCATGGCAACCGCGCCGTGTCCTCACTATCAGGCGCTGCTGACGTCTTGGCCCGCCTCGGCGTGAAGGTCGACCTCCCGCCTGTAGGCGTTGCTCGTTGTGTGCACGAAGCTGGCATCGGCTTCATGCTTGCGCCCATCCGTCATCCGGCCATGCACCGTGTTGCTCAGATCCGAGCGGCACTTGGGACCCGCACGATCTTCAATCTAGTCGGCCCGCTCGCAAATCCGGCCGGAGTCAAGCGGCAGATCGTCGGAGTGTTTTCGCGGCGATGGGTGCAGCCCTTGGCGCAGGTGTTAAAGAACCTTGGTGCTGAGTCGGTGTGGGTGGTGCATGGCTCAGATGGACTCGATGAGATCACCCTCACCGGGCCGACGTTTGTTGCCGCGCTAGAGAGAGATGCGATCCGTACCTTCGAAGTCACCCCGGAAGAAGCGGGCCTCGCCCGCTGCCACAACGAGGCGCTGAGGGGCGGCAACGCCGATGCCAATGCAATCGCGCTGCAAAGCGTGCTCGACGGCATGCCAAGTCCGTACCGCGATGTTGCTCTTCTCAACGCCGCCGCGGCAATGATCGTGGCCGGCCACGCAAGCAGCTTGAAGGACGGCGTCGCCCTTGGGCAAGAATCCCTTAATAGCGGTGCGGCAGCCGCGCGATTGAAACACCTGATCGCGATCTCCAATGCTTGACACGGCCGATGTACGACATTTTGAACACCAACATCGAAGCCTACGAGCGCGAAGAGATTGCAGGCGCAAAGCGCGAGTTGCCTCTGCCACACGTCGAGGCGCTTACCGAGGTTGCCGGGTCACAGACGCAGCAGCCCCGCTTTCGAATCGACGGGAGCAGGATGCGCGAAAGGCCTCAGATCGCGAAGACCAGTGCGAAGCAGCCTGCCGAGACAATCGGCAAAGGCCGCGGCCGAAGCTTAGGTTCTCAATTTTGTGTGCACGCAACGCGTCAAAGGATAAGCAATGACGTCCCCACGAACGGTAGAAGCGCTCGCATCTATGGCAAAGATAGAACACATCATTCGGAAATTTCGGGAGGTCATCGATACAGACAGCTCCATCCCCCCAAATCTGCGGGGTACGCTGCACACAACACTCGATAAGCATCTTCTCGCTGCAAAAAAGCAGATTGTCGACGATTCCGGAATCCACTAGGTGCTCTCATGCCGCTGCGCGCGGAGAGCTGCTGACGCCCCCAAACCTCGGAGTGGCGTCATCTTGCGGGCCCGTGGGTGCCGGTGGTTCACCCGTACCTATACCGATGGCGACGACGAGTTCGTGAGCCACGGCTTACGCTTTTTGGCCCAGTCCTGCGCGAAGGCCTTGATGCCCGGAGTGCCTCAGGATCGTAGGGATAACGTCCCTGGAATACGGTCGGCTTCTGAAGGCTGAAGTGTGCAAGTACTATCTGGATGATATCGCCACAACGAAAACGCGGAAAACCGAACACCCTCCGAGGCAGATTATGAGGGGCCAGCTTTCTTCCGAAATGCACAATGTTCCGTCAATTCAAGCGACAGAGTTCAGGCAAGCCATACAAAATCTGCCGAGTGGCGTCGCCATCGTAACGACGGGAACGGCTGTCGGGCGGCGTGGTCTGACGCTCAGTTCTGTGACTTCGATCTGCATGGAGCCGCCCTGCGCGGTGGTCGGTATTAATGCCAGTTCCGAAACGCATGACGCGATATTCGCCAGACGCAGCTTTGGAGTGAGTCTTCTCGGCGGCGACCAGGAGGATCTCGCGCTACGCTTTGGCGGCCGGGAAGGTGTGAAAGGTCACCAGCGTTTCGATATCGCGCCATGGAGTCAGGGGGCTCCTCGACGTACCGCTTCTGCGAAGCGCACCTTGCGCGCTCGAGTGCGTTTTGCACGATCACAAGGTGATTGGCACGCATACCATCTTTGTCGGACGAATTATCGCGACCCGGCTCTGTCTTCACCGGCCGCGTTTCCGACGGCGATTTTACCGCGTCGCATCGCAAGACTCGACGGCCTCGGCGTGATGGCAAGGGCGCGCATACCCACTATGAGCAGCTCTACATTTCGTTATTTGAACCGCGTGGGCGGCTATAGCATCGGCTCTACCAGACGCTGCGATGATTGCTGCGCGACGCGATATCTGCCATCGCCATTTGCCGCCGTACGGCGGCGCGCTCGCGCATTCGCGCGGCTCGTTCTTCAGGGCAGGCGCCGCAGCTGGGGTGCATCTCGTGAATTGCGTTGGCGGGACAAAGGCACGCTATGGCGTGAGGGTCGAGTGCGGAAGACGTGGTACTGTGTATTTCTCGGTTGCGGCGACTTATTAAGCTTGGCATCGCGAGCTCTTCCACTTTTCCTATCGGCGTTGCCCGGTGAGCCTCGGAAAAATTTGATCCAGCGACAAGACCAAGGGGCTTGAATCGCACGTAACGTTAAATTGTACGATCTCAAGGTACACCAGTCTTGGGCTGGTCGAGATAAGGATTGCGAATGTTCGAGCATTTCAGAATCGCACCGCACCGTCTTACCTCGATCATCGCGACGGTGCGGCTTGCGGGTGGTCCTGATGGGCTCGACAATCTACGGCCGGCACCATACGCCTTCTCTGATCCACATCGCTGGAGAGCTGGTCAATTCAGAGGACGTCAACGTCACCCCTACCGCGCTGTGCGGCTCCCCCCGTTGCAGATTGGAAACCGAGTTCCTCCGCGGGCCGGGACACCCGTGGAGATCAGTTGAACCAAGGCGTTTTTGGTTCTGTTCGCTCAGCCCGCTTGGAGCTCGCACGGCGCCATCATCTCGGAAATGCAGGACGGTCGATCCGACCTCCGATGGTTCCAATCGGCTTAGGCGGCTTATGTCGGTCGGCTTGACCGGCGCGACAATCGCGAAAGATTGCTTCGCATTTCGGGGCAGCACGATGAAAAAACCCGACGGTGCCAAGAACGTTCTGTTGGTCGACCACACTGAAGGTCAATGCCGAGCCATAGTCGGCTTCAAAGATGAAGATTCCAGATCTCCCTATATGTGCGGTGAGCCTGTAAGTCGGAAACCTGAAGAAGATAACGTCATGGTGCGCTTATCACTACGCGCAGATGCACGCCAGCGCTGTCGGACAAAACGGAGCCCGTGACGAAGCGCCTCCGCCTTTACGCTTTAAGAGATTTACATCGAGCCCGGGCTGATGACGTCGTCAAGACCGTATGCTTCCGACTGAGATCGCTTGACTGCTCGCGTGCCTGAAGGCCATCCGATGCGATCTGATCGCGATCGAGAGCTTCCGAACGACTCAGGAGGTCAGGGGTTTAAGCAGTTTTGCAAGTACGTAGCGAACCTGAGCGAAAAGGGGACAAAGGTGGATCTTTGTACACTGATTGAGCGTAACGCGTCGTTTACTCCCGACAAACCCGCGATCCACTTCGACGGGGGCACCCTAAGCTACGCCGCCTTCACTCAAAGGATCGAGCAAATCGCTCGTGCTCTAAAACACCAGCTCGGCATCGAGAGAGGCGACCGCGTCGCGATCCTTGGCCTCAACCGGCCCGACTACCTGGCCCTGCTCTATGCCTGCGCGCGACTCGGCGCAATGCTCGTTCCATTAAATTGGCGGCTTACGGTCGCGGAACAGTTGTTCATCCTCTCCGACGCCCGTCCCAAAGTGCTAGTTCTAGAACAGGCCTTTGATGCGCTGCTACCAGCTCTGGCGAGGCAATTGCCCGATACCTTTGTTGCCGGGTTGGACTTTTCGCCTCTCGGCGGAAGCAAGTGGGACTGCCTGGTAGACCAGGGCCGAGGCGACGATCGCAATCAGCACACGGATCTGTCTTGCCCGCTTCTGATTGTCTATACTTCGGGTACCACAGGGCGGCCGAAAGGCGCTGTGCTGCGTCAAGAAGCGTTGCTGTGGAATGGAATTATGAGTCAGCACATGCATAACCTCGGCTCGACCGATCATGTCCTGACAGTCTTGCCGCTATTTCACGTTGGCGGCCTGAATATCCAGACCACGCCGGCGTTGCATCACGGCGCGACCGTCACCATTCACACGCGATTTACGCCCGAGGCGACGCTTGCTGCGATCGAACGCGACAGACCTACGCTGGCAGCGTTGGTGCCTGCCACGATGCAATTCCTAACCGACCATCCTCAGTGGCGGACGACGGACCTCTCCTCACTGAAGGCAATTTGCACCGGTTCAACGATGGTCCCGCAGCACCTTATCGAACGCTTTGTCGCGCGTGGGGTGCCAGTGCTGCAGGTTTACGGTTCGACCGAGACCTGCCCTATTGCTGTGTATACGAGGCTCGGCGGCGATCTTACGCGTAATGGCTCAAGCGGCCTGCCCGGCCTATGCTGCGAAGCTGCTATTCTCGATGATACCGGCAACAACTTGCAGGCAGGCAGCCCGGGCGAGATCGCCGTACGGGGCCCCAATGTCTTCAGCGGGTATTGGGGCGCTCAACAAGCAACGCGCGAGGCTTTGCACAACGGCTGGTATCTCACCGGTGACATCGGCCGCCGCGATGCCGATGGCTACTTTTGGGTTCATGATCGCAAAAGGAACCTGATCATTTCCGGTGGAGAAAATATCTACCCGGCGGAAGTAGAGCGCGCGCTTATGGAGCATCCCGATGTCGCAGACTGCGCCGTTGTCGGTCGACCCGATCCGCGCTGGGATGAGGTGCCGATCGCTTATGTGATCAGGCGGCCGGGGGTTCGGCTTGACGCGGAAGCATTAACGGCGCATGCAGGCTCACAGCTCGCCCGCTTTAAGGTGCCGCGCGAAATTATTTTCACGGAAGAATTGCCACGGACGGCGTTGGGCAAGATCCAGCATTTCGTGCTGAAGGGGCTTACACGATCAAGCCAGCACAACGACGGCGACTGAAGATTTCGATCGGGTTTGGCATTTCCTTTACCCCGCAGGCGTGGCCGCTGAGGGCCGCGAAAACCCCACGGGTCACCGCGTGTATGCGAACACGGCAGCTGCGAGTTGATCATTGTCGGCGCCTTTCCGTCGAATAACGTTGCCCCGAGGTCGCTGATGCCGCGGATCCTCATTATGAATGCCGGTACCGCGCAAATGTCGGGCTCTGATCTGGCGACAACCCAACTTTCGCTTGCCTCCAAGTCGGCTTGGTCTCCGTGTAGTTTGCACAGGAGGGAGATAGGGGGCCCGACCACAGTCCGGTTTTGGTAAGTCTAGGATTCGCCGACTGATATCTCTGGATGCTCGCGCAGTTTGAAAGGAGAAGCATTAGAACGCGTCATTTGAACCTCAGAAACGGGAGAGAACGCTGCATGGACGAGAAGGCAAGAGAGCTCAACAGAGCGGCACTCACAAGCGCTTCTCGGCCCATGCGCCTCCTTCTCGGTCTGCAGAGCAGACCGCCGAGCTGCACGACGCCAGAGTTGGCATGGTTCGGAATGTCTCTTGAAATGCTGCTGGCGGCATACATTGCCATCCTCTCACCGAATATCGCGATTTACGTCTCCTGCGCTTTGAACTTGCGAATCAGATCGCAAATGCCGTTGCAGTCGACGTATGTCGACGGTTCGCACGAGACGTCGTCCATGTCTTCAGAGGTGCCGCACTCTTCCAGGAAGTTAATAGAGGTGCTGAGCCGGAGCGACGTCGCCAGTTGGGGTACCCGTCCTCACTCAGCCGATATTCCGATCGTCCATCCCATCTCCGTTTTTGGCTCCTCGACGCCACCGGCGCCCGCGTCAGTTAGAGCTTTGCCCGTGTTGCTGCCGGCGTATTCTGGGACGTGATCGAACTGCCCATGCCGTCTTTGGGAGCGAAATTTGTATCAATCTTCCTATCAACCGATGAGTAGCGCGCCATTGGAGCCCGTCCGGGTTCAAAAGGAGAGATCGCTTTTGCGAACCTGCGTGGACGCTCGCCCTTGACGAGTGCTTGCAGCAATCCCCGTACCAGCGCCTTGCTGAATAAAGCTTCTGATTATGCCCGGAACAATTAGCGACCTGTCGATCGCGCAAGGCGTCTTGAACCTGACCTGACTTGTTCGGCAGTCCGAAACCGCACAACAAGCGCCGGCCTCATAGTGTTAGCCTCGGACATTGCTGTTGAGGAGCATGCGCCGAGCCAGATGGAATTGCTGGAACGCGGCCTCATTTTAATCGGACCGCATCGACCCGGGCCGAGAGTGCGAGATGGTCGTTACCGCTCTCACAGCGCGGAAAGCGATTATGCTTGCTCCAAGATCAGGGCGTTAGGGGTCACGGCGAGATTGGTCACCAGCATGCCAACGATCCCATTGGTAAAATGAAACCGGCTTTGACTCAGTCCAGAACAACTACAGTCTCGAGGCGCTTTATATCTGGATTTTCATTTATCAAGCGTCGGGTGAAATGCTCGTACTCTTCCATATTATATGCAGTCACCAACAGGATGAAATCAGCTTGGCCCGTGACGTAAAATCCGCTCATCACCTCCGTCATAGTGCGGATCCCCCGCTTAAAGCGATCAATGATGTCGGCGCGATCGCGCTCAAAGACAATGAGGACCAGCATAGTCACGTTTCAGCCGATCGCCCTTGGCGAAATGATTGAGACGTCTGATTCTATCACGCCCTCCTTTCGTAGGCGCTTTAGTCGGCGCTGAACTCCGGATGCAGATAGGCCAACTTTCGCGCCGAGTTCTTCACTGCTTAGGCGATTGTTGCGTTGAACGAGATCAAGAAGACGAGCATCGATTTTGTCGATTTCCACGGCTGCATTGCGGACTGTCGAGCGCGACCGCCTCGTCCAAGCATGCGACATAGTCCCATTGAGCGTCCCGGTCATCTCCAAACCTCCTCCCTAGCACCTCTACGAATGTACGTCTTCAGCCGACAATGCGCGCACTGACGAGTTGAAAGGCTCAAACCTTATCGGGCACAGCTAACCACGGGTTCGGGCCTTGCGCGCCCGGTCGGCTTGCGTCGCCTCTCCTAATTCCAATAAGCCGCTAAAGCTCTTTTCCTCACGGCGCTGTTTGTGGGGGTGAATTTGTCGGTACCGCACCTCTCTTGATCCCTGGCAGCTGATTGAACGTAGTCCTTTCGGGAGCGGACATGTGGGCGGCTTAGCGTCACCAATGGAGCGCCATTGGATTGACCTCGCGGGCGAGCTAGTGCGGGGTGAATTTCCTTCAGCTATGTCACATCGCGCCCGTGGGCGCGCAGGCCACACTGGCGGTTCTCGAAACCGATTAACGACAGCCCTCTTCCATAGGCAGGGCGGCTTCCCGCCTGCGTCCCGTCGTGTGATGATCGATCACTGGACGCAATAGATCAGGAAGCAGCGCGCCCGGTATCGTCCCGCTCGCACCAGCATCGAGATCTGGCATCATTGTAATGGCTTCCTCTCCGTCGAAGGGGCCTAGGATTGCCTCTCCTCCGGCGTCAGTCAACGTCCGCGGCTTCGCCGCGGCAAACGGCACCTCGATATTGAAATAACTAAAGCGCGGCATCTCCCGGGCAAGGCGCACCAGAAACGACATTGTTAACGTCACGCCACTTAGCAGCGCATTCAGGACCAGGATCGAAATCTTGGCCGCATCTGCGATACGGCCGAAACGATCGAGCATCGAGGGCGCGTCTGCGTTGAGGCTCACGCCGTGATAGGGCGGCATCAGCATCAGTAGGCTTGCGCCACGCGCGGCCGCATAGCGGGCGCGCTCGATTGCAAATGCTCCGATAACAGGAACTGCTCGGAACAATGAGCCAGAATGCAGATCCCATCGACGCGCTCGTCGATCATGCATTCGAGCACGCGGCGCTGCCCCTCAAGGGCAAGAACTCCGGTTTCCGTGAAAGCCGGTGCGACTGGGAAGAGGCGGCTATAGGCGTATTTCCTTGCATTTGGCATGAGCAAGCGTCCAACAAGCAGATGTCCTTGATGGGCAGATGTCTTTGGGCTCGCTCAGGTCATCAAGAACATTCGATGCCTCGAACAGATAATAGGATTCGAGAATGGTCCTCGCAGTGTTCGCCGCCTGCAACCGAAGGGCCGAACTGATCATCGGGCGTCCAGCCATCTGCTGCGAAGACTTCGTAGTTATTGTTCCAGAGGGTCCACCAGAAACTAAAGGCTGCGTCGGTGTAGCTCATGCCATAACCCGCTTCACTTTTCTCTTCCGATGCAGGGCATGAGCAATCCCCACGAGATCATTCCGGCTCTGCGGCAGCCTTTGCCGATGAGATCGGAGCGATAGAACTTTATCCCAGCGGTTGTCCGTGGATACGCGGTGTTTTTCGGTCAGCATTTTGGAGGTGACTCGAACTGTCCTGCTTCGGCCTTATGAGGCGCGGCCCTGCCCCGATCGTGATTATTCCAGATGAGGTCGCATTGGTCGCTGGCGTCCGAACTCAGCATCTGGGTAATTTTGGGAAAATATCCCTTGTAAGACGCAACCGTCTAATTCAGCTGCCAACTCAGACTTGTCGGTTTCTCGCGTATCGCGACGTGAACGGGTTGATTTACCTAACATATGCTGAGCGGTGTCTTCCGCTTGTACAGCTTTGGAAAAGCAGACGGCGCTAAAGGCTCCGCGGGAAGGAAACGCTAGCGAGCTTTTGTCTCAATCCCATGGGCTCCTCCCGTGGCCAAGGCATGCTTCTGAGCGAAGCTTGTTCTTGTTCAGCTGAGAGAAGGACACGACGCCCTATTATAGAGATCTTCAAATTGCCGGCCGTCTCAAGGATTCGAGTGCGCTGGCGTCCGCCAGTATCAGTCCCGTATAAATCCTTGTCCACTGGACTCCGGCTGGACACTTTCGGAATGAAGCTGAGGCATCGGCGATGGTCAGGCGCATCAGGGACAAGACGCTCGAAAGCCGCAGTGCGCGGCTGGACAAGCCGGTGCGCAAAACGCCCGTCTTGGTATCAATCGGACGAGGCCTGTCGATCGGTTATCGGAGGAACGAGACCGCCGGCACGTGGGTGTTTCGCAAAGCCGACGGATCGCGACTATACGGCCCCCCGGACACTCGGACCCGATTGTCGACTACAGCGCGGAGTGCAATCGATCTAAGCGCGTGCCATTACGAGGCCCCGATGCAAAACGCACTGTCGACCTCCAAGGTCGCACCGTGCCGTTGTATCTGAATCATGACCGATCCGGGGAGAACAACCCGCAGTAACCGATCTTAAGCCAAGCTCCGTCGTACCAGCAACGATTGACATAATCGAAATAGTCATTGCCGAAAGTCAGGATCACAAGAATTGTAACCGGCAGGCCCTCGCCGATCTGCGACAGACTGTACGCCCTGGCGCCACCCGCTCGATCGCATCGGCTGGACAGCCTGCGAACACCTCAATCTCGTGGCTAGCCACGATATCGATGATCTCTTCGCTCATGCCGGCGTCACAGTTTCTTGCTTGAAGGTATCAACTGCGGCCCGGGTCAGCCGAAAAACGCCACGACCACGGGACAGTGGGCGATAGGCAGAGCCGGCTCGGGCCTTGAGAACATTAAACCATTGGTCGGGCGTGAGCCTCGCCGGGCGCTCGCTGATCTGGATCACCCTGCCATTCGGGGCGAAGCGGACGTGAATGATGATCTGCGGATTCATATCGTTCCCGTTTTTTTGCCAGGTAGAGACCGTTGGGCTGCTCGATTGTGACGTGTTCAGTTTCGCCCCCTTTGGGGTGGACCTCGCGCCGCGACTTGAACTTCGCACCTGCATCGGTGCCGGGTGGCCCGTTCGGGTTGGCGGCGATAATCGCCCGTGTGTTAGGCCTCATACGTACTTCGGCATTGCCTTGAGCCACGTTTCGGACCAACAGTCGATGTCGGCAAACTCCGCCCGTGCGTCCGCGAGATTGATGGCATGGACGGTCTGAGAAACGAATAGGAGGAGGCGATTACCTCTTGCTCCCGCTCGATACTGAGCGCATTCAGGCCAAGCAGGAGCCCAATCGTGCGCTTGGAACCGCAACGCTATACTTGCGGCCAACATAGACCGCGAAAGCTCGTTCGAGCGTCTCAGTCGTCCACCGACTGGAAATTCGCTGCGAACACAATTGCGCTTCGACGGCAGAGAGTCGGCAACAATGATATCAGGATCCGAGAGCGGAATGGCATTCACCGCCTCCGCGTCATCGAGGCGATTCTCTGCGGGTCCAGTTCCGATCATCGCCCAACATGCCTTCTAGCCAGCACCAATCCAGTCGCTCGCGCCTGGTTGGCCGTAATCTGCATGCAGTGGTCCGATCCATCGATTAGATGCAGGTCAAACTGCGGAAGACGCCGGAATGGCCGCTCCGTCACATCCGACGCATCACATCGAACCAAGGTGAGCTGCGGAAAGCGGCGCCTTAGGTCAGCAACGGCGCTAGTGTCTATGTTAGCTGTCGCAAGCAGGCGTTCGATTTCGATCAATTGTTCTGTGGCGAGCGCCATTGTGGCTCCTATATGACTGCTGCCAAATGAGCATCACTGCCAGAACAGCCGCTCGGGATCCGTGTTCAATTCGTCGATCGCCGACGCCAGCCGGTGGAAAATGCTGTAAAATTTCCAGCTTCCTCGCGCATGATTCTTGAAGAACAGCTTCCAGATCCCGCTCACGGCATCGTAATGAAATAACGCGACATCGATCTGACCGCCATCGTTGTCGATATTGCGCGAGCAGCAGGGACTCTCAATGAGATAGCCAGCCTTTACCGGCGTCACACTCGGCGAGACATAGCGATAGTGCTTGCGCGAGATCAAAGCACGTTCGATCCGCTTGCGATCTAGCTCGTTCGGATGCGGGATCAGCCCGACCGGTACCTCTCTCGACACTCTCATTGCGAGAACATCCCCTCAAAAGACTGTGATCTCTTCTTCAAGACAACCAACGACCAGCCGCTCACCAAAATCTACAAGATAAATCGGCACGCTCGCTTCGGTATGCATTGCGACCCGGACAATCTCGCCGATAGCACCGGCGCCGACCAGGATCCGATCAGGCGGCGCGGTAGCAACTGACCCGTCATTGATGAGATTGACTGCGGCTTTCACGCGCTGGCCCGATCTATATTTTGGAACGCGCGGCTCTGTCATGACACAGCCACTTCCGGCAATGGCAGATCATCTACGCCCTCGTCGACCGGGTCGAGCTCTTTGCGCCCCATGCCGACGCGGTAGCCACTTTCAAGAAATTCGACACCGTAGATATAGAATTTCTGCAGGAACGTGCCGATGGAAACGAGATAACCCACGTCGCCCTTCTTGGCCAGAATGTCGCCGATCTCCTTGCCGCGAAAGGTGCCGTCATTGCGGATGGTACTGCTGGCCCGCACCTTTTCGCCGAAGCTGAACGCGGGCGGCCCGCTTAGCTGGACCACATCACTGTCGCGAACGATCATGTTCATGCACCGCCCCCTCGCGAACCTGCAGGGCGCACGGAGACGCGAGCAGAGGTGCTCTTCTGCAGCATATTGTCCTCGTCTGCGATGAGACATGCCGACTCGTCATCCGCGATGCGAATCGCCACTTCGTAGCGGGCATGCCGTTCAGGTTCGCGGTTCAGAGCGGTTACCGAATGAGGTGAAAGTCGCTGCGCGAACTCGAGGTGCACGGAGGTGTCGGGGTCGTTCACCGTGGCAAGCAGCCGCATACGTCGTGCCACCATGCGGCGAAACTCAATGGCCTCATCATTCATCAGCCAGCCAAGCCGGCGCGGCGCGATGCGCTGCGTCCCGATCCAACAGACGCAATAAAATGCAGAGCTTTGCCACCTCCGACGTCTTAGCCCAGCGAGTCTGTAGAAGTCGAAGCGGTAGAGCTCGATCGGGACAGAGGCCAACGTCTCTGCTTCGAGCAGGTGTTTTCGGCCACTCCGTCCAGATGATAGAAGAGCCCGGTCTGCCGTTGCTGATCCTCGGCTTCGGGTAGCAGACCTTCGTCGAGCCGCGTGTGCGCGATCAACGCTCCCTTGCTGCCTGATAGTGGAATGACTGGGTCCAGGTTCATGGGCAGCTTTCCTCCTCTGACAGGTGGCCCCTTCGACATTGCAAGGCGGTGCACCTGGCTCGGCGAAGAACAGGCCCGTCAGCACAGCGGCGTGGGTCAAATCGATGACAGCGCTGCTTAGTGGGCGCTCGGCATCGAGGCGCAACTTTGGACCGTTGCGCTCCATGACTTTCTTACGGGGCCCGCGGCGCCGCCTACGCACCGATGTTGGCGATCGATCCTGAGTAATCCATGGCCATGACAGGAAATTGCAAGTCGACGCCTGCGGCGCCGTCAATGCACACGGCGATACTCGCGACTTTGCAGTGACGGAGCTCGGCATGAAGTTCACGAGCACACCCCCTTTAGGCAGGCGCATGGTAACGCGGCACTGATGTGTCGATGACGCTGGTGTTTTCAACTGGACAGACAGCGACACACTGCGGCTCGTCAAAATAGACGCTGCATTCGGTGCACTTCTTGGGTTCAATTACGTTTCCAGCCTTCTCCGACATTGCAACATTCGGGCATAAGGGTTCACAAGCCGAGGAACTGGTACATTGCGAGGCGATGATCTTGAATGGCATAGATACAACCTCTTACGCGACCGAGATCAGCGGTTCTTGCCGGATCGCGGCGTCGCCGCGCTTGACGTGCCGGGTCTCACCGCTCTTGATTTTATGGAGATAGCCCCTGAACCAGCCGATCGCCGATTTCTCGATGGTATCGTGCGCGTATTGATCGACCGGCTCGATCCCAGCATTGATCAGAATGTCTCTTGGGCAGCCACCAAACTTGGCCACGAATACAGCATGGCAGTCGTTGATGGCGCGGATGATGCCCGCAAGCCGATCCTCATCGCCATATCCGCCCTGGCAGTAAACGTCGACACGACGGTGCCCGACGAGTTTGACGCCGGATGTCGAGAGTTCGTACACCTGGAACTCCCTAGCATGCCCAAAATGCTCATTAATGAGGCCCGAGCCTTTGGTTGCGACCGCGGCCAGAAGCTTGACCTCGCTCATTTCGCCAGCGAGTTCCGGAAACTCCTCCTGCCTGGTCGTGATCCTCGCCGCAGGCTCATCCTCAATCTTGGCCTGATAAGCCTTGCGCGTCTCGAGGTCATATTGAACGTCCATGGCCATGACCTTCTCTATGGTGAACTCGCTGCTGCGATCATCTCCGAGCAGGCCGACGGCGTCAGCGCGGTACTGGCGGCGATGCCGCATCATCTTTATCTGACCTTCACAAGCATCCTGAAGCGCCGCCAATTCCTGCGCTGTCGGGCCTCGCTGGCGTTTGAGCCCGAATGCTGTGCCGTGCTCGGGCGCGGAGATCTGTGGCATGATAAGTCGTTTTCGGATTGGCCAAGGCATCGCCGGGGCCGGCGATACCGAGCACGGTCAGCTGTGGAATTCTGGTGGCGACCGCGAGCAGCTTTCTCACCGCCTGCTCAGGAGTGAGCTTCTCACTAACAATACCCGGACGCGATTCATTGGCGCAGTCGTACTTACGATTGCAGTAGTTGCATTGAATATTGCAAGCCGGCGCGACCGCGACATGGATGCGAGCGTAATGATGATGAGTTTCTTCGCTATAGCAGGGAGGAGTCCTAACTTTGTCCCAGATTTCGGACGGCAGATCGCCTGGGGCAGTCTGTGACCCATAGCTCCCTTTGCCATTCTTCGAAGAGCTCCGGGAACCCTTATAATCGGTGATGACCCGCATCCCGCCGCTATCCTCAGCATCTTTGACATGTTTTCCGCGTCCGGCAACAGCGTTCATACTCAATTCTCTACCAAGTGTGCCCATGGCGACCAGCCTGAGCGGCCGCAGAACGAGAGTTAGCAACTCGCGTGCCATCTCGGATGGCGATGGCATTCCCGCCCTGTGAATGAGTTAGCTAGACGTGATCCGCACAGTTGCGCACGCGTCAGCGACAGTTCACACGTCGCAAATGCGACAGGCGTCGCGATTGTGACGGAGATGGCCGTTGGGTTCTCATTGAGCTCGCGTGAAATCTCCCAACCCGCACCGGTCGTTTGCGATGCGACCTCTTCCTACTAGCGGACCGGGGCGAGCAGCCCACTTTGCGTCGCTACTTGGCGCTCAACATCTCTATCGCGTGCGGGAGCCATATCGCGATCGGTGTCAGGTGTTGCTCGACCAGAAAGCAGAGTTCGTTGCGCGAGAGTGCTTGCGGATCGACGATCGCGTAATGGACGTCAGCCGAGCATTTGGTGATCTGCCGCGCATAAACAGCAAAAGCCGATCTGAAGCGACAGCCGATGAAGAGGAAGCTCCGTCCGTTCCGCCTTTCCTTGATGATGTCGGGAACTGGTGTCTGGATGTCGATTTCAGTCAGAACCTCAACATAATCAGCGTCAGTAATCAGAAAGCTCTTGACCGGCAGCACGCTGCCATGCGGCTTGCGCAGCACAGTGGGCCAATGGGCCCCGCAGCGGGACTTATACTCATATGTTCCAGCCTATTCGCCTTCATCTTCTTATAGAGCTTAAGTAGTTTAAGGCATCGTATCGCCTCTGAGATCAAAGACAATAATTCTCTTTTCGACTGCCGACTTGCCACCTTAGCCAGCTTGATGTGCCGGGCCATCCACCGGCGGAGATCGTGACAGTCCAGGTTGGTTGCGCCGGCCTCGTTAGCCAGCAGTTACTCTGCGGACCAGCCGGTTGAGCTCTTCGATGGCTGCACGCAGCAGCTTGCCGTCGGTCGGGAAGGTGACGGCTTTGGGCTGCACCGTGGTATCCACGGTGACCCGCTTGAGATCGCGCCTGCGCAGTGCCCCGGCGTCTTGCGCCACCCTCAGGCTCTCGGCCAGCAGAAGCTCGAGCTTGTCACCAAAGCGCTTGCGCCAATGGCTGAGATCCGAGCGCTCATGCGGAAACTCGTGCTGGAAAAACGCCTCGCCGGTGAAGTGCTGGGAATACGGATCATGGACCCAGCGATCGCACACGCCTTCGTCGGAGAGGCCATAAATGTGCTTGAGCAGCAGCAGCCCAACCACGAAGCGGGTCTCGATCCCAGGGCGGACCTTGTCGCTGTACAGCGGTGCAATCTGCGCATCGATCCAAGCCCAGTCGACCTTGCCGGCGAGCTGCACCAGCTCGTGCTTCATGTTGATGATCTGATCGAGCCTGGCACGAAACAGATCGCCTTCTTCCGTCGCTTTCGGCTTCTTCGGTCGCATCGGCTCCTCCGATACGGCCATCGAATCAGGCTTTGCGATTCGACGGAATCTCAAACTGCAAATTGCAGGCTTCCGATGCTCAAACCTATCAACGCCTGCAATCCGAAACGCACCAACGTCCGGAAACCCGATTCCTGATCAGCACCTTAGGCGTTGTTCACGGACGACGGTCTAAGAGGGATGTTTCAAGAACGAGACCGGGAGCGAATTGACGTGAGTCAATGCGAACCAAGCGTGTCGGCCATCGATCGCTTTATGCCGAGCGGCATCAGCGCTCAGATACTGTTGCCGTTGAGAGGCGGCGAGACTCCCAGGCACTCCGTCGCACTTGGCCGCGCCGGCGCCGTGGCCTCAGCCAACGGCTTAGGCGCCGAAAATCGAGGTCCATACATGAATGGCGCACTGCGGATCCCGGGATCTTGGACCTGATCGAAGCAACAGCACCTTTCCCCGATATGTGCTGAGATATCAGCACTTCTCGTTCCAGCTCTTCAATAAAAAGTTCGAAGCCCACAACGGCATCGAAAATTCTCCTTCGGCAACCTGATCGTCGGGCGCGGTCTTGATCGCCTAGATAGTCCGGTCTAAGAGTGCGGTGCGCACGTTCGGCTCTTAGAGGACCGGCGCCGCCCCAGTCGTTCAGGCTCGCGCCGACGTATTTCGACAGAATGGGATCGTGCCGGCACTGGCGATGGTAGCTCAGGAGCTCTCGTGTCCTCTGGCTGGACTTGGGGCGTGCTAGGGCGCGGCTCCATCAGTTCGAGCACCTCTCGTCCCTTGTCCGTGATGCGCCACCCTCCATTCACACGCTCGACGAGTCGCTGCGAAAAAAGGTCGAGCTCGGGCACGCGGGCGCCCATTCTCTTGGTGCGCGCCGCCCAATCGGGACCGCTCGTGGCCAAAATGGCCATGTCTCGCTTGAGATCCGGCATGGATGCGAACCCGTCCGGGTAGCTCACAAGGATCTTCAACACCGTGACCTGGAAATTCACATGAGCACTATCAGTGTTGTCCGCACCTACCGCCACATTGTTGGCGCAGAGCGAAGAGCTTCCATGCCGACCTGCCTAAGGCGGTCCGCCGTGATCTCACCTCTGTTGGCGGCGTCCAAGATCTTGGAAGCGACATGGGCCCGAGTGCCGGTTTCGCTGCGAGGCAGACCCTCGCAAACCTCCTCAAGAACAGCACGCAAAAGCGCAGTGGTCGTTGCGTCCAACACTTGGCGACTCCGCAAGGCGCAAAGAATGGTAGCACGAGGAAGCACGCTGAAACTTTCAAATGAACTATTAGCTGATTCCAAGACTATGAACTTCACCACAGTTGCCGTTGTTCGTTGATTGTCTGAGACGTCGCGGCCGTGTCCTACTCACGGAGGATAGTTGTGATGCTCTTGCTCCGCCACGCCAGTGCCGAGGAACCACCTCCGTGATGGAATTTCAGCCCCGGAGAGGCTCTTTTTGACGATTTTCATCGCGATGGCTGTCCTCACCGCGCAACATGAACTCATTTTCGTGGCGGCGCATCTTCAGCATCAATGTCGCGCGCTGAGGCTGATTGAGCTCACCCGATGCTCAACTGCGCGCACGGCCATTCGTAACTTGCCTTGAAATCCTTCATCCTCGTTGAAGCCAAGGTTTCGTTGCGCCGAGACCACGTTCTGGAGGCGTGTTGCATAGAGATTGATGATGGACCGCAGGGAGGTGGCTTCTTTCATCGGGTCATCTTCGCGCAAATCAGCCACGAATCCCTCGACAAGACTGAGTGCCCGAGCTGGCCCTCATGATTATCGGCATGCTTCCTGATCGATTCTTCACTGGGCTTGCGCTCAAATTCGGTTGCAATGTGTCCGGACTCCAGGAAGGTTTGTGACAATGATACGACATGATCCTTGAATTCGTTGCTGGCATTCGACTCCCCTTGTGCCACGCTCCCGTAGAGCATGGCGACAGCGCAGATTGCGCCTGTGACAATGCCCCCTGAAATCCCCGGCAGTGCCAGCTGTTCGCGTAGCCCAACGCGGAATCCGCGACGCGGTGATGATGTCCAACGAATTCCGATCGCGACTTTGCGCATTTTGCCCCTCAAATGACTTGTCCGGACGCGCCCGATGCTGGTTCGCACTGTCGCGACGCGCAGCTATCCTGCTAAATCGCCGAGCTCAATGTTTCTCTGCCGCTCGTTGACGAGCGCTGACTAATTTAGATTGATTTCCTAAATCCTGAAACCGAGCTATCGAGGGTACGGACGCGTACACCGAGCGAGTGTTCGATGGCCCAATGAACAGTACGCAAGTTCGAATATTCTCGCGAGAAACGCTTCAAGATAGCAGTTGCTGCGAACTTGGCGAAATCTTCGCACAAAAACTGCAAGATATCGCTGCGAACGCCTCCAATCCTCCCAGGTAAATGAGTATCCGATATCCGCTTGCACGATCTGACGACGTTTCGTGCAAGATTGGAGTTCCCAGTGAGTTCATTTACTTGCCGAGCTCCTATTCAGTGCCCTTCGGGGCGTTTCCTCCCTGACTCGGCCGCGCGGTATCTCGCGCGGCCTTTTTTCGCGATCGACGAAGACCTGTTTGCTCGGATTTGAAAACCTCCAGGAGCAACGCGACGACCCCGACCGCCGCCGCACAAACCCACGCAAGGCTCGTCCATCCTGCGCTAGCGTCTGAAGGACCCGTCACTTCTGCGGGAGGCCTGCTAAATTGATGGCGCCTGAGTCGGCTCACCTCGCCTTTCGGTAAAAACAATCTGGCGATCGGCATTGAGCTCGCCAAACTGCCGCAGCTCTCGGCCGACGGCTGCACGAGAGCCGTGGAGGCTGCTGAACGAGCGCTCCCTGCATGGGCTAAGCTCACAGCCAAGCAACGTTCCAACATCCTGCGCAAATGGTACGAATTGATCGTCGCCAATCGCGAGGATCTCGCGCTAATCCTGACCTCCGAGCAGGGCAAGCCGCTCTCCGAGGCGCTAGGCGAAGTCGATATCGGTGGCGCCTATGTCGAGTTCTACACCGAAGAGGCGCGCCGCATCTATGGCGAAACGATTCCCTCGCCGCGCCCGGATGCAAGGCTGCTTGCGATCAAGCCACCGATTGGCGTCTGCGGCGCCATCACGCCGTGGAACTTCCCCAACTCGATGATCACCCGCAAGGTATGGCCGGCGCTCGCCGCAGGCTGCACCGTGGTGCTGAAGCCAGTCAGTGGCCGCGCTTGCGCTCGCAGCCCTCGCTGAGAAAGCCGGCGTGCCCAAGGGTGTCTTCAACGTCTTCACCGGAGATTCGCGACCGATCGGCGAGGTTTTGTGCGAGCACGCGGCCGTGCGCTTTGTCGGCTTCACCGGCTCGACCGAGGTCGGCAAGATCCTCTACCGTCGGGCCTCCGTCGGCCTGAAGAAGCTCGGCCTCGAGCTCGGCGGTAAGGCGCCTTTCGTGGTGTTCGACGACCCGACATCGATGCCGCCACCGAAGGCGCCATCGTCTCCAAATACCGCAACATGGGCCAGACCTGCGTCTGCGCCAACCGCCTCTACGCACAAGCAGGCATCTATGAGGAATTCGTGCAGAAGCTCTCGACGAAGGTCGCGGCGATAAAGATCCGCGAGGCTGCGGTTCGTGCCTGCACACTGTCCATGAGCGGCGCGATCGCGGCGGTTGTGCTCAGTCATAATTCGGTCTTGGCAGCCGCAGCTCTGGTTTTGGCGGGCGCCGTATGGACGTGGACGCTGTTCAACATTGGCGAGCAGCTCTCCGCCCCGCGCTGGGTTGCGGGCCAATCCGTTGCGGCTTGGTAGGCTGCGTTCTCTGGGGGCCTCGCAGTTGGCAGTTGGGGCTGGGGGCGCCTCACCGATGCCGTAGGTGTCGACATCACGCTGCTCGTCTTTGCCGGACTGATGCTGCTCTTGCCGCTGCTTGGGCGCTGGCTGCGCATGCCGGCCATCACCGATGCGGGGATGACGCCGACATGCTTGCCGATCCTAAGGTGCGGCTCCCGCTGACCTACCGGAGCGGCCCACTGGTAGTTGAGCTCGAATATCGGGTGGCCTCGGAAAATGCGCGAGCCTTCCACAACCTCATGTAGGATGTGAAGCTCTGCCGGCGGCGCCTATGGTTGGTCAATTTGCGCATGATATCGCCGACCCCGAGCTGTGGACCGAGCGCTAGATTGCCCTACATGACTCAATATTTGCGCCAACGCAACCGCTGGACCAGTCGGAGCGCGCATTACACGAGAAGGCCATGGCTTTCCATATCGGGCCTGAGCCCCTGCGTATCCGTCGTATGCTGGAGCGCCCGTTTGGATCGGTACGCTGGAAGAATGATGTGCCCGACCGCGCCGCGAGTGAGCTCTAGCTGCTGGTTGAGAGCGCGGCGCAGGCACTAGCTGTCGTCCCTTCCATCGCACCCGCATTCAAGGACCCCGGGCACGTTGACGCCCTTGCGCTTGGCTAAGCCTTCGCCGTCAATCAAGTTGGGTAGAGGACTTCCACCTCCAAGCTGTCGCTCATACTCGGCACACAAAAAGGGCCACTCTGATGAGCGGCCCAAGTCTGCGACGAAACGTCCCGTAGGGGACCTCTAGGATCAGGCCGCAGCCTGTTCGATCGGCGAGAAGGGAAGACCAAGGCTCTCGGCGACAGCCTTATAGGTTAGCCGGCTCCGATAGACATTCAGGCCTGCGCGCAGATGCGGATTTTCGAGCACAGCTGCAAATCCTTTACTGGCGAGAGCCAAACCAAAAGGCAGCGTAGCGTTGTTGAGTGCCTGGCTTGAGGTGAGCGGCACAGCTCCCGGCATGTTTGCGACACAATAGTGGATAACGCCATCCACCTCATAGGTTGGATCGGCATGTGTCGTCGCCCGCGATGTCTCGAAACATCCGCCCTGATCGATCGCTACGTCCACGATCACGGAGCCTTTGCGCATCGAACTCAACATAGCGCGGCTGACCAGTTTCGGCGCGCTCGCGCCAGGAACGAGAACGGCACCAATGACAACATCCGCCGCAAATACCTCTTCTTCAACGGCGTCGATCGTCGAGAATCTGGTACGTACTCGCCCTTCGAACAACTCATCCAGTTCGCGAAGCCTGGGAATTGAACGGTCGAGGATCGTGACCTCAGCGCCCAAGCCTGCCGCCATCCGTGCAGCGTGAGTGCCGACAACGCCCCCGCCGATCACCACAATGCGAGCGGGTGGCACGCCCGGTACCCCGCCAATCAGCAGTCCCCGTCCGCCCGCGTACCGCTTCAGCGCCGCACCCGCGGCTTCAATCGCAAGTCTTCCCGCAACCTCGCTCATAGGGGCAAGCAGTGGAAGGCCACCGTGCGCGTCGGTCACAGTTTCATAGGCAATTGCGGTGCAGCCAGACTTCATGAGGCCCTTCGCCTGCTCCGGATCCGGAGCCAAATGCAGATAAGTGAAGAGGATCTGGTTTTCTCGAAGCTGCGTCCATTCGGAGGGCTGTGGCTCCTTGACTTTCACGATCATTTCGCTCGACGCGAATACCTCGCGAGCAGAGGTCGCAATCGTCGCGCCAGCTTTGCGGTAGTTATCATCTGTCGCGCCAATCCCGGCGCCGGCGTTGCTCTCGACCAATACGCTGTGGCCAGCTGCAACGTATTCGCGGACGGCCCCAGGCGTCAGGCCGACGCGGTATTCGTGCGTCTTGATTTCCTTGGGAACACCGACCTTCATTTGCAATCTCCTTGGTGAGCAGCTCGTTGTAATCGGAAGAGCGGTACAAACCTGCGAGGCGAGAAGACAAATAGCGCAGTAATCCGGCGATCTTCCCCGCCTGCTTGCAGGATTTCGAACAGACGACCGAAGACCGCCGAGTTGGCAGGGATGCTACCACAGGGTGGCAAGACCTGATGCGGCCCCGGCAGCCAAACCAGGCGCTCGTGATCAGGATTGATCTACGCCGGACTGGATCGACTTCTTCGTTGTTTTGCCTCATTCGCAACGATGCTCGATTCGCTAACACGAGTAGCGCTTGCGAGGGAGGCCCGCGGATTCATCAAAGATGGATCGGGTTTTTCAAAGGTTTGCTGAACGATTGACCGAAAGCACGCATCGAGACGCAGCTCAGCAGAGCATGGCTGAGGTCGCCGCTGCACTCAAACTGTCGTGCTTCGCATATCTCGCTCTTCCCCGCGAGCCAGGCAGTGCTCCCAACCTGATCTCGACATATCCCCCCTCCTGGACCGCCATCTATCTGCAGCGCGGCTACGAATCCGTCGATCCGGTGGTACGTCGGGCAATGCGCCAGCCTAAGCCCTTCCGATGGGGGCTTGGATTTGAAGCGCGAAATCGGTCGTAGTCCGAACGCGCTTTGTTCGAAGAAGCCGAAAAATTTGGGATTCGCTGCGGGTTTACATTTCCTATCCACGATGACAAGGGCGCAATCGCCGCGCTGAGCTTTGCAAGTGACGAGCGTCGAACTGGTTTCGAGCGCGCGCTTGTCGAGCACGCCCAGAGCCTGCGATTAATCGCAACGTTTTCCATGAGCATGCAAAACGCTTCTGGACGATTGATCGCATGATCGGCGGCGTGGTGCTGTCTCCTCGCGAGTACCAGTGTCTCGAATGGTCCGCGCGCGGTAAATCGGCTGGGGAGATCGGGATCATTCTCGGCATCGCAGAGCGAACCGCGGGATTTCACCTGGACAACGCCCGTGCGAAGCTCGGTGTCAGCTCGCTTCGTCAAGCGATCGTGCTATTGACCGAATCAAAATCTCGAAAATTAAACACCGGCCTTCCATAAACACCTGTGGAACTGCACAGGATGCGTTTGCCTAGCATTACAGTTGCCGTTTTGCTTTGAGATGCGCGCGCTGAGCGGCAGCCTGGTGAGCTCTGCGCCAGAATGACCATGCGATGACATGCGCGGGTTGGATCCGCTTTCGAGCAAGCCTGATGGCGATGCGGCGGATTTCCTGGATTGACCAACGGATCAGCGGCGGCGTGGGTGTGCTTTGGCTTTTGCCGGGGGGCGGCGTTTGGTTTTTTTGGGCGGTGGCGGATTGGCGCGATGGCGGATCGCCGCCATCATGGCGAAGGCGAGCATCACCAGGGACACGTGGCGATGCCAGCCATGCCAGGACCTGCTCTCGTTGTGATCGAGCCCGAACTCGTTTTTCGCGGTTTCAAAGCTGTCCTCGATCGCCCATCGATGGCCTTCGACCGCGACCAGCGTTTCAATTGATGTTCCCGCTGGGCACCAGGTGGTGAAGAAGGCGAGATCGCCATCGGCGATATGGCGACGGATCAGCAGACCGCGCGTCCATAAACCATCATTTGCGCTGTTGAACTGCTCGACCTCGAGATCGGCCAGTTCGAGATAACACCAGTCATGCAGCCTCGGTCCTTTGGTTCCGGCTCCCGCCGACAAGCGCTTCCAGTCGGACGGGCGCCGCGTCCGGGCGATGTCTTCGGCCTTGCCGGCGACCGGCTGTCGCTTGCCCCAGGATCGGAAGACATGAGAGCTGCTGACCCCGAGCACATAGCCTTTGCCTGCCCGCCGTAGCTGCTGTTCGATATCGCCAACACCGTAGACCGTGTCACCGGCAACCCACTTGAATGGTACAGACGCGGCTATCGCACGTGCGATCATTCTCGTCGCAAGCTTTGGTTTGGTCGCAAAGCCGACATCGGCAGGCACATATGCGGCTTCCAGACGATCTGGATCGTCAGTCCATTCCTTCGGAAGATACAACGCGCGATCGATGAACGCATGACCATGACGCGAAACGTAGGTAGCGAAGACGCCGATCTGGCAGTTCGTAATCTTCCCTGCCGAACCAGTGTATTGCCGTGCCACTCCGCATGAGGCCTTACCCTGCTTGAGAAAGCCGGTCTCGTCGATCACCAGCACCGCATCGTCATCCGCCAAATGCTCGATGACATAGTCGCGGACGATATCGCGCAGGGCATCAGCGTCCCAATCTCCACGACCCAGAATTGCCTGCTGACGCCATGGGCCAGGATCGCCAGCCGCCTCCGCGCGCATCCAGCCGGTCTTGCGCTGCTCATCTCCGAGCAGACCTTCCAGGAACAAGCCTGCATTCGTCGCCACACGCTCTTGCGTGAACAACGGACGTATCCGTTGCTTGATCTCTCGAAGCGACGCCGCCCACAACGCAAGCGTCTCCTCAACCGACGCGGCCCGCGTCCACGACATTCGAATCATGGTTGCCCATGGATTCAGAAGCCCGCAAACAAAGCAACTGTAATGCTAGGCCTCTCTGCTTAGTTGCCGAAACGAAGCAGGGAGGCAAAAATGATGCAGCTCATCACGCCGGAATACTGGGAATTCCTCCACGGTCTCGCCGAGATGCACCGGCTGCGCTACCGCGTTTTCAAGCAGCGCCTGGATTGGACCGTCGAGGTCAGCGGCGACATGGAAGTCGACGAGTTTGACGTCCTTCGACCGGTGCATCTACTGAACCGCTCGGGAGCCGGACGTATTCAAGGTTGCGTCCGACTTTTGCCTTCGACCGGTCCAACCATGCTGAGGGACACCTTCCGATCCTGCTGGACGGGCAGCCGGCGCCACGAAGCGATCGGATCTGGGAGAGCAGCCGATTCGCGCTCGATGTTCCCGCGGATGCGCCGAAGGCGAGCGGCGGACTTGCTGCTGCCAGTTACGAGCCGTTTGCGGGTATGATTGAATTCGGCCTTTCCATTGAATTGATCGAAATCGTCACTGTGACCGACGCCCGCATGGAGCGCATTCTTCGCCGGGCCGGATGGCCCCTTCGCAGAGTGGGAAAAGCTCGCCCTCTCGGAAACACCACGGCGGTTGCCGGGTACCTGGAGGTCTCGCCCGATGCGTTGGACCGCATCCGCAAGGCGGGGCACATCTCGGGACCGGCGCTCTGGGCTCCGGTCATTCAAGCGGCTGCCTAGGTTCTGGAAGCAAACCCAATCGCAGCATCGCTGCAGATTGGTGCGGAAGGCCGCTCTTCTCTCTCAAGACTTGCGATGCACAAGCCACGTCGAACACGACCGTCACTTCAAGCCAGTAAAGCGCTCGAACTGAAACACCTGAGATCGGCCGTGGCTGCGGCCGATTGCGGGAGCGTTCGTGGAGCCGCCGAGTTGCTGAGGTCCCAACAATCGAGCCTCAGCCGAACAATCAGCGAGTTTGAGCACCACTTGGGCGTTCCAGTTTTCGAGCGCTTCAGCGGAGGTGTGCGCCCAACGCGGCCCGGCTGCGACGTCCTTCGGTTGGCCAGAACCATCCTGGAGGAATTCGACGCACTCATCGCAACCGCGCGATCCGTTCACAACAGCGAAACCGGCCGTCTGAGCGTCGGTTTCTGCACATCGCTTTCGGCCGGCAATCTGCGAGCCTCCTTACTTGAGTTCAAGGAGCGGTTCCCGCAGATCGCGCTTGCGAGGTTGAACGATCAAGAACACGTTTAGTAGCGGCACTCCGCAACGGACCGCTTGATCTCCTGATCGTCACGGGGAGCTTGCCGTTTTTGGACACTAAAGCCATGTCTCTGTGGAGCGAGCGTGTTCTCGTTGCCTTGCCTCATGACCATCCTCTCAGTTCGCGCGAGACTGTCTGCTGGACCGACCTGCGCGGCGAGACGGTGCTGCTCAGCCACTACGACCCCGGAAGGGAGCTCGAATATCTTCTGGTTTCCAAGCTCGTCTCGCCTGAGGTCCGCCCAAAAATCGAGCGCCACGACGTCAGTCGCGGCATCATCAAAAGCCTGATCAGCATGAACACAGGAATAAGCCTCGTGCTCGAGTCCGACATAGGCGCGAATTTGGCGGACCTTGTCTACCAAGAGCTGCGCGATGGCGCGGGTGCGAGCCGCTATTCCTCGCCTTCGATCGGTCGCTGACGCGCGCGGCGCGCTTTCCGGAAGCTCCTGTCGGCCGCCATGAACCGGGCCAGCATGGGCGCGATAAGCTTGGCCGGATCTCCGATCGGCTGAGCGGTCTCCTGTGCAAGGATCTGGGCATATGCCACGAGATCCCTGTGCACGCTCGCGGGCAGTTCATGCGTAATCTTGATCGGCTTGTCGTCTTCGATTGCTCCGAGCTTAAGCTTTGCCATCGTCCTCAACCTCTATACGGTTCGAGCATCAGGTCACGGTTGACGATCACCCGCACCGGAAATCCCGGACGGATCGTCAAAGTCGGCTGTATGTTGAGATTGCGGCGGACCACCTGCTGGCCTGTTTGATTGATCGAATCCCCAGCTCCACGGCGGAGGGCGGCAATGAGATCGTTGTTGGTATTGCCGTTATCCGCCCCGGAATTCACCTCCGTGCCGACGGAAAGCAGCGTCGAAAGAGCGGCCGCCCCCAACAGTTCCTTCCAATGATTGTCGACCTCGTCCTCAAGACCAGAGTAGCCTGCCGCATCTGCACCGGGCTGCCGTTCCAAAACAATCGACCTCCCATTCGGCATGATAAGGCGCGTCCAGACCAGGAGCACGCGCGACTGCCCAAATGCGACCTGGCTATCGTAGCTCCCGATCAGCCTTGCTCCCTGGGGGATAAGGCGAGCTCGCCCGGTAGGAGAATCGTACACCGATTCTGTGACTTGCGCCGTGATCTGGCCAGGCAGGTCGGAGCGGATTCCTGTGATGAGAGCTGCCGGAATGACCGTTCCGGCCTGAACGACAAAAGGCGAAGCCGGCCTCGCAAGGCGATCGGAGCTTGTCGTCCGACGATCGACCGTTGCACTGACGAACGCAAGCTTTCGGTCTTGGCCATTCTGAGCAAATGCTTCGTCGGATGATGGCGCGGCGCTGGATCGGGCTTCGCTCGATGAAGTGGCAGGGGCTTGTGGCCGGACATTGGTGCTGGCAAATACCTTGCTGGTCCGTGCCGCCTCGCTCTCCTGGTTGACACGCTGCAGTTCGGCATCGATACCGAGCGAGCTGGACGTCGAAGATCCCTGTGCTGCGACGATCGGCCGACCGAGATCGCCGGGCAAAGGCGGCCCCAGGCGCGGCACGTCCTTCGGGATCTCGGTGTAATCCTTCGGTAAGGTCGCGAGCTGGTCGGCGACGTTGTGGTGGTCAGTCGCGTAAAGCTCCTCGGGCGCTGAAGCACCTGACCGTTTCTCCTGCAGCGCCCAGAGCACCGCGCCAGTGATCAGCACGAGCACAAGGGCGCTGCCACCGATAAGGACTTTCCGCGAGAGGCGCGCAACTTTTGGCCGATCCGGCCGGAGCCGCAGGGTTTCGGCGATCTCTTCCGGCGGCTTGCCCCGAGGCGCTTCCTTTGGTGTATCGATCGCCTGGTCAGTATCGTTCAAAGCGACCTCCCGTCGGTACGCACGATCCTGACCTTCTGCTGGTGCTCCTCGCCCAGCCTCAGTTCCGCGGCCGCGAACAGCCGGTCAACAATCAGCACATTTCCGTAAGCGCGGTAGTTGACGATCTCGGTTTTGCCGTCGGGCCCGATCACGAAGAGCGGCGGCATCTCGCCCTGACTGACGCCGGGGGAGAATTCAATGTAGGTTTTTCGGCCGTCATCATAAGCGTTGACGGGACGCCAAGGCGGGCTGTCGCCCTCGATGGCGTAGCGGTAGCGGCGCGCCGGCAGGTCCGGAATAAAGGGTGCCGGCGGTAAAGCTCGCGTTCGCCCGCCACGATCCGCCGGATAGAACCAGGCGACCGAGGGCATATAGGGCTTTTCTTTGGCGCGAAGCTCGATCAGGTAAGTACGGCGATCAGTATTGACGACGAGGTTGGTCTCGATCGAGGGACGGGTTGGCTTGACCATGATGTGAACGCGGCGGGTGTCGCCGCTGCCACTCTCGGTGTCGCCGACCACCCAGCGGACGGTATCGCCTGCGGCGACCGGTCCTGAGCCGATCAGCTGCTCACCGGGCTCGAGGGCAACGTCCGTAATTTGCCCCGGCGCGGCATAGATCTGGTAGAGCGCGCCCGGACTATAGGAAAACACTTGCACCGCATTGTAGTAGCCGGCCTTGCGAGGCTGCACGCGTGCAGCGTCATTTGCGGTTTCGATGCGCTCGACAGGCTCCTTGGCCTCCGCGCTGTTGCCGCCTCGTGCAGCCTTCCAGGCCGGCGGCACATGCAGCGGTCGCGGGCGATCATCGGCAAGCGCCGGCAAGTCCGGTGCCGGCGGGAGCTCGTTGTCGTAGCTGATTTGCGGCGGCCTGAAGGTCGTGCAGCCGCCGAGCGTCGAGACACAGACCAGAAGAGCCAGAGGCAAGCACGGTCGCACTTTTCGTGACACAATAACGAGACCTGACGGCATGTTAGCCGAGCTCCTTTGACCAGTTGATCGCGTTGACGTAGATGCCAAGGGGATTTTTGCGTAGGCGATCCAGATCGCGAGGCATTTTCACGACGATGGTAAGGATCGCAGTCCACCGTTCCGTTGCGGCAAGTTGGCCGTTGTCGTAGCGGCGCTCGATCCAGGCGAGGCGAAAGCTCTCAGGCGAGGCTCGGATGACGCTCGAGACCTCGATCGCGATTTGCGTCTTTCCGAGCTTGGCGAAGGGGTCGTTGTTGCGGGCATAGTCGTTGAGCGCGGCGGCGCCGCGATCGGTCGTGAAGTCGTAGGCACGCAGCCAGTTCTCGCGGAGGACAATCGCGTCCATCGGCAGGCCGCGGACGTGCTCGATGAAGCGCGCCAGGTGAAACGCTATTTGAGGGTCCGTCGGCTGGTAGGCAGCATTTGCAGGGGCAACTGCTTTCGCTTCACCCAATTGATCGACCTCAACCACCCAGGGCGTGATCGTGCCATGGGCTGATTGCCAGACCAGAGCTCCAGCAAAGCCCGCGGAGAGGAACAGGCAACCGAATGCCATGAGCCGCCAGTTCTTGGCCTGGACTCGTGCTGCACCAATGCGGTCATCCCAGACTTGAGCTGCGCGTTGATAGGGCGTGACCGGCTCCGGCGTGCGGCCATAGTGAACGGCCGATCGTTTGAACATTTGTGCACCTCAAGGCATGGTTGGAAATGGATTTGGAGAGACAGCGAACTCAGCGATTGTCTTGTGAGAGGTCGACCGATGCGCCGCTCCCGCCGTGATCGCCTGACCGAACCGCGTGCGTGGCCGCTGATGCTCCATGCTGGATGGTCTGCGCCCGCTTCATACGCCGAACCCAGGCTGGCGGACTGTCGGGCGCGGCCGAGGAGCCCCCCTCCTCCTGACCGACTTGACCAGCCCCTCGCCCAAGGCCGGCTGCGAGCGAACGCAAGGGACTTGCCGCGCCTGGCGCGCTCGCCTCGACGCCGGAGCTTCCCGCCCGCAACATGTTCGTCGCGCCATTTGCAATCGCGCTTCCACCGCGCAGCGAGCCCGCAATTGCGCCTGCAGCAAGACCTGCAGCGCCGGCGGCAACGCCAGCTCCTGCCGCGATCACCCCACCGGCAGCGAGGCCCGTGCCGACGGCGGTGCCTGCGCCAAGCTGCGGACCTCCGGAGACGATGCCATTGGCGATACCGGGGCCGAAGATGCCAAGGCCCAAGAGGGCGAGCGCGCCCAGGACAAGTGCCATCGCATTCTCGATGGTCGGCTGGTTGCCGCCAAAGCCGCCCGTGAACTGCGAGAACAGGGTCGATCCGATGCCCACGATGACGGCAAGGACCAGAACCTTGACTCCCGATGAGATGACATTGCCCAGCACCCGTTCGGCCGCAAAAGCGGTCTTGCCGAATAGGCCGAAGGGGATCAGGACGAAGCCGGCAAGTGTCGTCAGCTTGAATTCGATGAGGGTGACGAACAGCTGGATCGCCAGGATAAAGAACGCGAGCAGCACCACGATCCAAGCAAACAGCAGGACCACGATTTGCACGAAATTCTCAAAGAAGCTGACATAGCCCATCAGCCCAGAGATGGAGTCCAGGATCGGCCGGCCTGCATCAAGGCCTACCTGCGCAATGCGGCCCGGCCTTAGGAAATCTGCTGACGAAAGGCTTGTCCCTGAGGCTCTCAGACCTAGCCCCGCAAAACTTTCGAAGACCATCCGGGCGAGGTTGTTCCAATTGCCAATCAGGTAAGCAAAGACGCCGACAAACAAGGTTTTCTTGACCAGCCGGGCGATGATGTCCTCGTCCGTTCCGAACGACCAGAACAGGCCAGCCAGGGTGATGTCGATTGCAGCCAGCGTTGTGGCGACATATCCAATTTCGCCCCCGACGAGACCGAATCCGGAATCGATGTAGCGGGTAAAGGTTTCCAGAAACTGGTCGATGACGCCCGTGCCGCCCATGGCTCACTCGCTTTGGCTCGGAATGGAGGAAAAGCCGGACGGGAGGCGACTTTCGTCCTTACGCGGGACTGGAGAGGGGAATGGCGCCGCGCCGGTCCGGCTATCCGAACCATCAATTGCCCTGCTTCCGCCTAAGAACTGATTGCGCTGCTCGGCCCAGATCTTCTGGCATTCAAGCAGAGCATCTTTCTGCTCGTAGGTGACGGTACGGCATTGCTCGAGCTTTGCTGCGGTCACATCCGGTTTTGAGGCCAGAGAGACGGAAGACTGGGTCGCGCTCTCGTCGGTGCGCAGGCGAATGGCGCAGGCGGCGACCAACAGGACAGCAAGACCAGCTGCTGCCGCGACAGGTAGTCGTTCAAATCGTATTTTCATGATCAGTGGAACATCTGCACGGTTGTCGGTTGATAGTTTTGGCCCGGGCTGAGAAAGCGCCGCAGCTGCTCCCTACCCTGCTCCTGCGCTGCAGCCCGCTGGGCGGATTCGAGCGTCTGTGCGCGACCTTGCGCGGCAACAGTCGCCGTAAGGTCCGCAAGCTGCTGGGCTTGCAGCGCAAGGAGCTGGTTGCCGGCCTGACTTGCCTGGAGCGCACCCGCTGCGCCCTGGCTCGCCGTCACGAGGGCGGACATCTGGGTGCGGTTGGCGTCGAGATTGCCGACAACGCTCGCTTGGACCCTCATGGCGTCCTGCAGCCCGGCAACTGAGTTCTGCCAGCGTGTTTGGGCATTTGCGACCAGGAGCCCATCGGACATGCTCGCGGATGCCGGCGCATAGGTGGTGGAAAACGCGCGATCGATCTGCTGGACGTCGTAGGCAATCCGCTGCGCCTGCGAGAGTAGCTGCTGGGTGCGCTGAATCGACTGCTCGAGCTGTTGCAACGATGAATAAGGCAGGCTCGTCAGGTTCTTCGCCTGGTTGATCAGCATCTGCGCTTCGTTCTGGAGCGAAGTGATCTGGTTGTTGATCTGCTGCAGCTCACGCGCGGCCGTCAGCCCATTCTGAACGTAGTTGTTGGGATCGAACACGATCCACTGCGCCTTCGCTTCGCGGGGCGATTGGATCATGGTCATGGCAATGATACTTGCTGCCAGAAGCGGGCGGATACAGCTCATCAGAGCGCTCCTTGTTTGGCGAGCTGCGGAATGAGATTGCAGGCCCAACCGAGGTCTCGCGCCTTGAGCCAACCGGTGACGAACTCGTCCCTTCCGTGCTCGGCAAGCACCCGATCGACGAGAGCCTGGTCGGCTTTGGACGAGGCGGCCGCAAAGGCGAGCGCGATTTCGCCAAGTCCGAGCTCGAACAGGCGGTTGCCGCGTCGGGATTGGCAGTAGTAGTGTCGCTTGGGGGTGGCGCGGGCGAGGATCTCGATCTGGCGGTCGTTCAGCCCAAAGCGGCGATAGATCGCCATGATCTGTGGCTCGATGGCGCGATCGTTTGGCAACAGGATCCGGGTCGGGCAGCTCTCGATGATGGCAGGCGCGATTTTCGAGCCGTCGATATCGGCAAGCGACTGGGTCGCAAAAACGACGGAGGCGTTCTTCTTGCGAAGCGTTTTGAGCCATTCGCGGAGCTTGCCGGCAAAATCGGCATCATCGAGCGCAAGCCAGCCTTCGTCGATGATGAGCAGTGTCGGACGACCGTCTAAGCGGTCCTCGATCCGGTGAAACAGATAGGCCAGAACTGCGGGCGCGGCAGAGGTCCCGATCAATCCGTCGGTCTCAAACACCTGGACGGAGGCTTTACCCAGCCTTTCGTGCTCGCCGTCCAGCAACCGCGCGTATGGCCCACCGAGGCAGTAGGGCTGCAGCGCGCGCTTGAGAGCGTTGGATTGCAGAAGAACGGAGAGGCCAGTCAGCGTCCGCTCCGTAATCGGCGCCGAGGCGAGCGAGGTCAACGCCGACCAGACATGATCCTTGGTGTCAGGCGTGACCTCGATCCGCTCGCGCGTCAGGATCGATGCGATCCAGTCGGATGCCCAGCCTCGCTCACCGACATCGTCGATGCGCGCAAGCGGCTGGAGCGCGACGAATTCTGACGATTCCAGCGCGCCGCCGAGATCATGCCAGTCGCCCCCCGTGGCGATGGCCGATGCGCGGATCGAACCGCCGAAGTCGAACGCAAAGATCTGCGCCTCGCCATAGCGGCGGAACTGCAGCGCCATGAGCGCCAGCAGCACCGACTTGCCGGCGCCCGTCGGTCCGATGACCAGGGTGTGGCCGACATCTCCGACATGCAGAGAAAACCGGAATGGCGTGGAACCTTCAGTCTTACCGAAGAACAATGGGGGCGCGTTGAGGTGGTGATCCCTCACCTCTCCGGCCCATACGGCAGATAGCGGGATCATATGGGCGAGGTTCAGGGTCGAGACCGGCGGCTGGCGGACGTTTGCGTACGTTTGTCCCGGCAGGCTGCCGAGCCAGGCTTCGACGGCATTGACCGTCTCGGCCATGCAGGTGAAGTCGCGGCCCTGGACGACCTTTTCGGCGAGGCGGAGCTTTTCGTCGGCTGCGCGAGGATCCCCGTCCCAGACCGTGACCGTTGCCGTGACGAAGACCTCTGCGATCTGATCCGAGCCCAATTCCTGGAGCGCACTGTCGGCGTCCATCGCCTTGTTGTGGGCATCGGTATCCAGAAGCGCGGAGGCCTCGTTCGTCATCACCTCCTTCAGGATCGCCGCGATCGACTTGCGCTTGGCAAACCATTGCCGCCTGATCCTGGTGAGGAGCTTTGTGGCATCTGTCTTGTCGAGCATGATCGCCCGCGTCGACCAGCGATACGGGAATGCCAGCCGGTTCAGCTCGTCGAGAATTCCGGGCGTGGTCGCGGTCGGAAACCCCACGAGCGTCAGAACGCGCAGATGCGCCTCGCCCAGCATGGGCTCGAGACCTCCTGTCAGGGATTGATCGGCAAGCAACGCATCGAGATACATCGGAATTTCTGGCACGCGCACGCGATGCCGTTTGGTCGAGACCGTCGAATGCAGGTAGGTCAGCGTTTGCTCGTCATCGAGCCAGCCACATTCCGGCATGAAACCCTCGACGAGCTGCAGGACGCGGCCGGTCCGGTCGACAAAGCCGGCAAGCACCTCGCGCGCATCCGCTCCCGCAGCGCGATGGCTGCCCTCGTACAGCAGGCGCTCCGCCACGGCCGCACTCTCTGCCGGAGGCAGATAGAGGAAAGTCAGATAGTAGCTCGACTCATAGTGGCTGCCGGCCTCCTCGAATTGCGCTTTCCGCTCCGCATCCACCAGCGCCGAGGCGACGTCCGGGAATGTATCCGGCGGATAGCGTCCTGCCGAATGCCGCTGCGCCTCGACGAAGACGGCCCACCCCGATCCGAGGCGACGGAGCGCATTGTTGAGGCGGCCTGCGACAGCAACAAGCTCGGCAGGCACTGAGCTGTCGAGATCCGGCCCTCTGAACCGGGCCGTTCGCTGAAAGGATCCATCCTTGTTGAGAATGATGCCCTCATCGACCAGGGCCGCCCAAGGCAGGAAGTCGGCAAGGCGCGTGTTTGAACGGCGATATTCGGCAAGATTCATCATAGGCAACTCTAGGATTTGAGGTGGCTTGGAATACGGACGTGCCGGCGCACGACTTCCACGAAATCGGAATCGCGTTTTGCGGCCCAGATGGCGGCCATGTGGCCGACGAACCAGAGGAGAAGGCCGGCAACCCACAGGCGCAGCCCAAGACCGAGTGCCGCCGCTAACGTGCCGTTGGCGATCGCCACGGCGCGCGGCGCACCGCCCATCAGGATAGGCTCGGTGAGCGCACGATGCACGGGCGCGATAAAGCCTGCGACTGGCTCCTCCATTAGATCACCACGCCGCCGCCGAAGGAGAAGAAAGACAGAAAGAAGCTTGATGCCGCAAAGGCGATGGACAGACCGAACACGATCTGAACCAGGCGACGAAAGCCACCAGACGTGTCGCCAAATGCGAGCGAGAGCCCGGTTACGATGATGATGATGACCGCGATAATCTTGGCGACGGGACCCTCGACCGATTGCAAAATCTGGTTGAGCGGTTGCTCCCACGGCATATTTGAGCCAGCGGCGCAAGCCGGGATACTGTTCAGCCAAAGGGTCACAATTGCCGTGGCCGGAATGCTGGCGCGGCGGAGAGATGAAGGCATCGTCATGACCGGTCTCCAATTGCAGAAAGGCTGTAATCACCTGATGCTCCTAAGCCGGTGACGCGGGCGAGCTCGCTCAAGCGGCGTTCGGCGCCGCGGCCGCTGAGCACCGCGATCACGTTGATTGTTTCGGCGATAAGCGGCCGGGGGACTGTGACGACAGCTTCCTGGACCAGCTGCTCGAGTCGGCGTAGCGCCCCGAGCGCCGTTCCGGCATGGATCGTGCCGATTCCGCCCGGATGTCCTGTGCTCCAGGCCTTGAGCAAATCGAGCGCCTCGGCTCCGCGCACCTCACCAATGGGAATTCGATCGGGGCGCAGACGAAGCGACGAACGGACCAGGTCGGAAAGCGAGATCAAGCCGTCCTTCGTGCGGAGCGCCACGAGGTTTGGCGCCAAGCACTGAAGCTCGCGCGTATCTTCGATGAGAACGACACGGTCAGTCGTTTTAGCCACCTCGGCGAGAAGGGCATTGGTCAGTGTCGTCTTGCCGGTCGAGGTGCCGCCGGCGACCAGAATGTTCTTGCGCGCGCAAACTGCATCCCTCAATGCACCGGCCTGATCCGGCGTGATGACGCCGACTGCGACGTAATCCTCGAGGCTGAACACGGCGACCGCCGGCTTTCGGATCGCAAATGTTGGCGCAGCAACGACCGGCGGCAGGAGCCCCTCAAAGCGCTCCCCCGTCTGGGGCAGCTCGGCAGAAATCCGCGGGCTCCCGGGATGAACCTCGGCACCCACGTAGTGAGCCACCACGCGGATGATTCGCTCTCCGTCAGAGGGGGATATATTCTTGCCAGTATCCGTAAGGCCGCTCGACAGTCGGTCGATCCACAGTCGGCCATCGGGATTGAGCATCACCTCGACGATTGCCGGATCTTCCAAAAACCCTGCGATGGCGGGCCCCAACGCGGTACGCAGCATACGCGCTCCGCGCAAGTTCGCTTCTGAATCAAAAGAATGGATCGCCACGATTTGCCCCAAGCTGCTGAGGCCGCTTCGGCGCCCTCATCTGAAGGCAAATAAAAGATAGGTCGTGTGTTACCGCAACAAAGGGAATATGCCGTTCGTAGTCTAGCGTAGAGAAAGGAACATTTGAAAAGAGCGCCGGCTTGACGCGCCGACCCCTCGGCGGCGAGGCGAGAAATCAGCAATGACCAATGATCCGGAGCTTACTATTTTTACGCCTCTCCCGGTCGCGGTGTTTGCTCAGGCTCCGTTGCTTCTCCTGAACCACTGTCGCTCCCTCGCATGGGCACGATTGAGCTCCCGCTTTTTGAGGAAGCTCAAACCCGGGATAATGAACCACATCAGCCGGCGGGCTGCCGCAGGCACCAATGCCGACGCTGGTCTGGTGCACCACCGTGAGTTAATGACCCTGCACCATTCCCCCTGGAATCAGGCTGGCCCAGTACTGCACGACGATTGCCAACGCAGAATGTAGGCATTCAAAGAGTGATTTCTAGTCCGCAATGGCCGAGCTGAGATCGCAGATCTACTTGAGCTGCGCGTGTAGCGAGACATGGTCGAGCTCACCTTCCCACCACGACACAAACACCGCGGCAATACCGTTCCCGATGATGTTGGTAAGCGCGCGCACCTCGCTCATGAACTTGTCGATCGAGAATACGATCGCAATGCCCGGGACGAGGTCAGGACTGACCACGGTCAACGTTGCGGCCAGGGTGACGAACCCGGCACCGGTAACACCACTTGCGCCCTTCGAGGTGAGCATCGCCACAACGAGTATCGTGAGCTGCTGGCCGAAGTCGAGATCGACCCCGAGCGCCTGCGCGATGAACAAGGTTGCCAACGTCATGTAAATGTTGGTCCCATCCAAATTGAAAGAGTATCCTGTAGGCACCACCAGGCCAACGACCGGCTTGGAACAGCCCAGCCGTTCGAGTTTTTCCATCAACTGCGGCAGCGCGCTTTCGGACGACGACGTTCCGAGCACGATCAGCAGCTCATCCTTGATGTAGACGATGAACTTTAGAATAGAAAAACCGACCAAGCGCGCGACCAGACCAAGCACAATGATCACGAAGAGCCCGGCTGTCACGTAGAACAGCGCAACCAAGCCGATGAGTTTACCGAGCGCGGAGGGTCCGAATTCGCCGATAGTGTAGGCCATGGCGCCGAACGCCCCGATTGGCGCTGCCTTCATTACGATCCTAATGACACCAAACACCGCGTGTGCAGCATCGTCGACCAAACTGCGCATCCGCTCACCCCGCTCGCCAAGCGCCATCAGCGAGAACCCGAATAGGATGGCAAACAGCAGCACCTGTAGCACGTCGCCTCGGGCCAGAGCGCCAACTACGCTATCCGGAATAATATTGAGAAGGAAATCGACCGCCTTCTGCCCTTCTGCTCTTTTGACGTAGTTGGCTACCGCCGCGGCATCAGCCCTGGGAGCGAGCCCATGGCCGGCCTGAACGAGATTGCCCATCACGAGACCCAGGATCAGCGCGAAGGTTGACACGATCTCGAAGTAAAGCAGCGCCTTGACGCCGACTCGGCCGACCTTTCGTGCATCCTGAACATGCGCAATTCCGGACACAACAGTGCAGAAGATGATCGGCGCGATCACCATTTTGATCAGCTTGATGAATCCGTCACCAAGCGCTTTGACCCAGCTGTTCGTCCCCACAGCAGGCCACAACCAGCCAACGAGAACGCCAATCAGGATCGCGATGAGTACCTGGATATAAAGAACATTGTACCAGGGGCGAGATGGCTGGAACAGGGCGGCGGCTTTGACAGAGCGGCGCTGGCGGTGATTGTACATCACGCTCGACCCGGCGCCGTGGTACCAAAGAGGGGTGACAATGAAGGCACGGCCTCGCTCAGTGTTCCCTTGGCGCGGCGCGCACAGGGCACTGACCACTCTAAACAACCCCGTCCGTTGCCACGGTTTGCCGTCTCTCCCGAATGGGCTTGCGGCGAACGCGAAACGAAGTCCTGAATCCCTTCTGAAACCAGCGGTAAAAACTTGAGAAAGCTTCCTTGAGAGTTGGAATGCATCAGCGTCACCACCCATTTCTATCTTTTTTGGTTGTTCGAAGATGCCACCAGCATCTTATAAGACGCCACCTTTAGCAGCCGGCGACCACTCTTCACCTGGACAGGCATTCTCGCCGCTATCGCGCCGGATCGCGACGTACGTTGAAGAAACATTCACCATAAAGAACTTGTGGTGGTGCGGCTCGCCTGCGTTCACCCCTCACTCGTCCTATCCTCACTTCAGGTGAATGCCCCGACATTCCCAAAGGCATCGACTTCGATCGCAAAACCACAAGGGCCGAGAGGACATGGCCAGCAGCATTGCTCACGCTGCCTCCCTTGGCGATCCCGGTTGCGGCTTTTCGGGAGCTGTGTTTTGCGGTGTCGAACAACACTCCTCGTAACAGAGCTTGTCACTCCTGTAGCTCGCCAAGGCCTGGAGGGAGCACTGCACGAGATCCCGTTTCGCTACATCCGAGGCAGGCGCTGCATCCAGCCATTTCAGCGCCACCTCGACCAATTCGATCGCGCGATCCCTGTTACCGGTCTCGTAGTAGTACTGAGCGACCGCCCCGTACGAGAGGAACTTCGCGCCCTCGCTGCCTTGGGGCGGATTCGCCGCCAGGATGTGTTCGGAGAGGTCCCTGCCCATGGCAAAGCGCTCGGCATGTGGGAAACCGGAGTAGTCTTTCGCGGGGTCGAAGAGTTGGCGGATGGCCACGCTCATCCAAACCACGGATTTCTTGTCGATCGCATCGCGAACCAATTGGCGCAATACCGCCAGGCCGGCCCGCATGTCGCGTATCTTGTGAAGCAACAATTCCGCATGAAGCCCACGGAAGGTGACATCGTCCGGCATCGCAGCGAGTGCCTCCTCAACCCCTGAAAGGGCTGCCGCCCAATCCTTACTATTCATGGCGGCTTCAAGTCTGGCAAAGATCGGCTCCACCAGCGCTCGCTTCTGCGATAGTTCGCGCTTTCTGCGTCGACCCGTGGTTATCCTCTCCGCATCCAGGGCTTTGGCTTCGTCGCTCACTGCCCAGGAGCCGTTCAGAACTTCGGGCAACGCGTTATCGAGTTGCGTCGGATGGCCGATAAAGGCGAAGCGGCCGTCACGATCGACCACGAATGACGAGGGAATCCCGACAGAAAAGCTGGGATCCATCCAAAGCTTGTTCATTTCGCCGGAGTAGTCGAATGCGATCGCGAAGTTCAGATTTGGCAAGCTCTTCGACAACCAAGCGTCCAAGCCGGCTCGCGCTTCATCTGCCGTCGAAGCTTGTTCGTGAGCCGCGATGCCCACCACCTCAACTCCGTTGCTCCTGTATTTGCTTTGCAGGATCACCAAATTCGACATCGAGGCGATACATGGTCCGCACCACGTCGCCCAAAACTCGATGATGTATACTTTCCCAGGTTCGAACGTTGTAACGGGATGGCCACGTAGCCAGTCCTCAACTTTGATGGAGGGAGCCGGCGAACCGACTCTCAGCACATTCTCCGCACCGACTTGACTTGCGCTCTCAGTCAGACTGGTCATTGCTCAAATTCGCTTTACCTGGCTCTGCGGAGAACAATAGCAAGTCGCATGCCAGCCATCGCTCATTGGTATTACGCATTTTGCGTATCATTCCTGTCGACCTTGCGACGCTTGTCGCATATCCGACCAGCTGTTTGGAGCTTCTTAGGCAATCAGTCGGCCGGACGTTCTTAACGCGCCTGTAGACCGACGAGGCGGGAAGTCATGCAGAAGGCCGAGTTCACCACTCCACATCTTGATCGGTTTCCAGGATAACCATTTCGGCGCTCGGGATCGCGACGTGAACTGACCTGCTTTGGCCCGTCGACTTGCGCTTGACGGCGATCTCAGATTTCCATTTCAACTCTTTGAGCCAAGGGGCGATGAACCAGACCAGGGCGACCAGCTGCAGCACAACATTGATACTGAACGCCGTCTGATACGCGATTGAGGGGTAGTGTCCGTCCTTTGCCGGCCATTGCTCGAGAATTAACCCCGTCCCGTACTGGACGAGGAAAGCCCACCCGAAATGCAGAACGTTGAGCACGCCGTTTGCGCGCGCGATCAATTGAGCTGGAAAGTAATCTCCGATGATCGCGTAGCTGAGGACGATTGCTGATCCGACCATCGCCACAATGATCCACGACGGTAGCGACAGGAATGGCGGATGCAATATCAGCGCGAGTTCGGCTGCAATGAACACAGCAGCTATGATTGCGAGCAACGTTTCAATGTCCTTGCCATGCCGGCGCAGCGAATCGGCGACCACGCCGAGCAGCAATGCGCCAATGCTTAGGGCTATCGCCATGACGAGCAATTGTGTGACAAGGCTTTTTCGGTCCAACCCTTCCACATCGCTCAGCCAGGACGCTGCCCACAAGGACTGCAGGGCCCACGCGGACCCGATACATGTTGAAGAAATCGGCGCAATTCTCCAAAACCGTCCATCCGTATAGACGGTCTTCAGGCTGACTGTCCCTGGAGGGCTCTTCGCAGTTGCCTCTCGCTCTGGAACCAAAAAATAGATCGAAGCGGCCGCGGAGGCACTGGATGCGGCAAGCACTTCAAATAGACCGCGCCAGCCTATCCAGTTAAGCAATGCCTCGGCTGGTGCGGTTGCCGTTACCGCGCCCAGAGCACCCAGCATGATCATACAGCCGTTGACGAGCGCCACGCGCTCTCTCGGAAACCAGAGCACGACTGTTTTCAGGCCAGACATGAGGGAAGCTGCGGTGCCAAATGCTATCATCGCGCGAGCAACCAGAAGCGAAAGAAATCCACTCGATAATCCGAAAAGCGCAGCGCCTGCGGCAGCCAGCAGCAAGAGCGCACCCTGGACTCGGCGCGGACCGAAGCGATCCAAGAGCATGCCCATCGGAATCTGGCTGCCGGTAACGACCAGAAAGTAGATCGAGCCCAACAGCCCCAAATCGGCCGTACCAAGCTCCAATTCAGAGGCGAGGCGGCCACAAATGAGCGTGTTGATCATCCGAAACAGGTAGGAAAGATAATATCCCGCGGCAAAGGGAAGGAACACGCAAGAGATGATCCGCCAGCTCCAACCCCGGTTGACCGGCTTCTCGCCTGATATCAGCCCAGCGGCATCGCTGCGCGTGTTGCTCGGAACGCGGCCACTGGCTTTAACACAAGGCGTTTGGCAGCTGTCGAAAGTTGATATTGCTGCCGCCCTCCTCGGCGACAGCACACGCTTCTGAGTTTTCACCTACGACGGCCACACAGTGCGGTTCTTCTTCAACTGGCGCTCGTGGAACGGCGCGTGACGCTCCGCCGCCCATTTCAGACCCGGATCGGCTGGAATTTCCCGAGCGATCAATTGCCTCCTGCAGCAAGGGCCGGCCAAACCGTACGCGACGATCGACCTGCTCGGCAAACGCCTTGAAGCGCTCGAACCCGAGTACGCACGCCTCGTCCTGCTTGGATGGCGGCATCGGCGGCGTCAGCGTGAGGTGGTATCGCGCATGGAGAGCCACTATTTCCGCGATCATCGCGATGTCCGTCCGCAGACTGAGCACCTGCTCATTCGTTCGCTCGATCGCCTCGTAAACAAGACCCTCTATAGGCGGCGCCGGATCCAGGAAGCGCTCAAGAGCCGCCTCGACGACGACGCTCTTGCCCATACCGGGACGGTCAGTCGCGGCTTGGAGTCGCTGGAAAATGCACTCAGAAAGTTGAATCGTTATCTTTCTGGTCTGCTGAGCTTCGCTTGGACTCGGCTGCGCGTCCACCTCAGCATCATTCCGACTTGAGGTCGGTTCTCCCCGGCGCTCGCCGCTAATCTGCATACTCCAGCTTCCTTCTCTCTGCGACTGCACACCGCCCGCGCTTGCACGCGCGTGGTCTGGATGTTCGGTCGAAACGGATGAATCGCCCTGCGATGACGCACGACAAAAGGGCCGAGACCGCATGCCGCTTCAACCGCGGGGACATTCTTGTCGCAGTCTGGCGTACCGAAAGAAAGAAACGGCGGACTCCTAAAGACCAGCGCCAGACGTCTCGTAGCCTCTTGCCCTCTAGACAGTCAGGTCGCCGACAGACGAGGGATTTCGCGGACGGTGCGTGCCCGCTTACTTGAAATCGACAAAGTTACCGATCCAAAAAAGAGGCGCAGGCGCAATCTAGATGGCGCCCTCGCGCCCCCGACGTCGCGAACGACCCCCGCGGACGCACCGGCGTTATTCCTGTGGGGGTGATGCGCCTCATAAGAAGCGCACCAGCTCATGCGCGCGACCAAATACACCTGCGCCTCACCGATTTTCGGCATGCATCACCAGCGTGCGATAGGACTTACAACCGTTCGCGTGCCGCGCGTCGAGCCCGGCCCACGGCCGTTGAAACGTATCTGCTGGCCCGGTGCGACCACTCACTTGTCAGGCGGCCTCAGGGGAACTGTCGGCCGCAGGCGGGTGGATCGCGCAACGGGTCTCCCTCGCTATGGCTGCAGACGTAGCGCTCGTTGTGCCCGCCCTCGCCAGCCAGGAGATTCATCGGTCCCCCCGCACTCCGGGCATCGCTTCTGGATCCGATGGAGGACTGACATGTGAATTGCCCCTGCCGACGGCGAGCTTACTTGCGCCAGATCGGCTGCTACAGGCTCGTCGCAGAACATTCTGCGAAAGGTCCACCCTGCTCGCCCGCCTTGACGTCGGAGCCGTCGATGTACTTAAGTGCAATCCTGGTAGCGTTGAGCGAGGGCACATCATGGATGGCGAGTTCTACAAGAGCTTTGCACAGCGGGCCCGCGATCTGGCCGATAAGGCCGACCCGTTCACGCGAAAGCGGCTTCTGGTGCTGGCCGAGAAATACGATGCTAAGCTGGGCAAACCTTCGCCGGCCAGCCGCAATCTTCAACGCACGCTGCCGATGCCCCGCACCGTGCCAGCCGTGAGCGCCATCTCCGATGTTGGCGAAGCTTGACGAAGAGCGCCGGCAGCGAGGTCGACTGCGACGCCTGCAGCGGCAGCAAGCATCACCCCTCCAAGGCGCTGGATTTTCCAGGGACGATACACGAACTACACCGGGAAAGGATGCGCACCCAAACCGGAGTGAGCATGCCGGATGTCACCCCTCGACCGCCCTCACCGCACTGCGGTCGCCGAGCAGCTTGCCGGTGGAGGCATTCACGAATTGGACCGAGGAGCATGCCGGACAAACGACCGGCAGATGAGTATCGGGACCGATCTGCTCCAGTCCTGTCAGCAGTTGCTGCACGTTCATGCCCGTGCGCGGGCACCTGAAAAGTACTGATTGCTCCATCCGGCCAGCATAGGCCTGGATACTGCGCCCTGAAACTGCGGTTGTTTACTGAGAGCGTGCCGGCGCCTTCCGGAGCACCGTGCGGCGGCAGTTATGAATGTTCATCGCGTCTGGAGGCTGGGTCCAGGACACAGTTTTTCGTATTCTTTGGCCCAGTTCTCAAGCCGCGGGGCCGGGTCCGGATCGTTGAGCGCAAGCGTGGGCACCTTCTCGGCGAGTAATCTGGTTTTATCGTCCTCCATGAAATTCCTAACCCGGATGGGCGCTCGTGTTGCGCAGGATGCTGGATGCCCTTGCATGGAGATCACCGTAGCTTGAGTGCGCGTTCACTTTCAGCCGCCAGCTTCCCCGGCGAGGATCGCCTGGACCTGATCCCACCGCCGTTGGGCGCCACTCGGAAAGACCTGCCATGACGAGCCGTCTCGAGCTGACGATGTGGCCTCCCGATATGAGCGGATCCTCATCGAGGCAACATCCAGATCTCGAGGCGGGGCGCTGCAAGGATGGGCGATGCGGCGGTCAGCGTAACAGTCGAACACCTGAAGCGAACTTGCCGCTGCAGTGACGAGGTGCGCTGTAGGCTGAAGGCCTCGGCGAGGCTCCGCAGCTGGGCATTTCTCCAATAGAGAATCGGTCTGGATCATGCCGAGCGGCCCGCATGGCCCTGCTGCAAACTAGCTCCTTCTCTTTGCAGATGTGACTCTCGGACGATTACCTGTATCTCCGGCCGTTCGGGTCGAAGCCGGGATGCACCAATCTCCGGCCCTGGCGGGGAGGACCATTAACTCTCAAGCGGCGTCAGAGCACGGCCCTCGCGGTGAAGGCCGGTAGTCGCCACGCTCCTGGGGGGAACAATCCGTTCATGGACGTGCGAAGAAGGTGTCCGGTCGATCAGGAGGCTGATCAGTTCAGGGCGACTGTAGTGACCGCTTGCATCCATCACTCTCTTGCGCCCGTCGATTTCGATGAAGTCGAGATCGGCAATCACCTCTCCTTCACCTTCCTTCAGGGGCTCGCCTATCAATTGACCATCGGGGGCAACGATAGCGGTGAAGCAACCGCCCGAAATCGGAGCGATAGCAGCGCCCGTGTCGTTGGCAATTTGGGCTTGTTGGTCGGCGTTGAGCCATGCGGTTGTGCTGACGACGAAGCAGGCCGATTCAAGGGCATGCTGTCGGGTGCTCACTTCCGTTTGCTGGGAGAAAAGAGGGCCGAAGATCGAGCCGGGGTACATCGCGGAGTGGATCTGCTCGCCATCGGCAATCAAGGCGTATCTTGCCAGTGGGAGATAATGTTCCCAGCACGCAAGCTGGCCGATCCGGCCGACGGCGCTGTCTACGGCGCGAAGGCCGGCACCGTCGCCTTGGCCCCAGACCATCCGCTCATGATAGGTGGGGGTGATCTTGCGGCGACGCTGGATCAGCGTGCCGTCCGCATCGAACAGGAGCTGAGTGTTATAGATCGATCCTCCGTCCCGCTCGTTGGCGCCGACGGAAACGACCATTTGGGCGTCCTTGGCGGCATCGCCGATCGCATGCGTCTCCGCAGAGGGTACCGTAAGGGATTGCTCAAGCAGCCTCTGATGCTCCTTGGCAAGCGTGAAGGGCGGCTGGACGAACGAGAAATACGGGTAGTACGGAATGATGGTCTCGGGAAACGTGGCGAAACGCACCCCCTTCTTGCCCAATTCGCGAATCTTTTTGGTGATCTTCTCGACTGTCCCCTCTCGGCTGTACAACACGGGGCTGATCTGTACGGCGGCTGCCTTGACGATGTTTCTCATTCTCTTCTTCTGCTCATTGTGAGTATCCGAGCGCTGCACTGGACTGGTGTAGAGGACGACGGATGACTCTCACGGGGGGCTCTTCGAGCACATCGGCAGGGCTTGTTGGACTCAGGGCTGTGTGCGTCTGCCATCGACAGCCACGTCGATGCCGGTGATGTAGGATGCGTCGCCGAAAGCGAGGAAGCTCACGCGCAGCGATCTTCCGTGGCTTGCCGAAGTGTTTCGCGGCTATCTGCTCCAGCAGGACCGTTCCGCGTTCTTGCACGCTGGCCTCGGAAATGCCGATCTTCCTAAACAGCGGGCTTTCGATGATGTCCGAGCTCTCGGCGTTTACCCGAACGCTTCGGCGGATCAGTTGGGCGCCAAGCGCTCGCGTCAAGTTGCACAGTGCGGCCTTGGATGCCGATACGGCCGATGTTCCCGCGATTCCGACCTGATCGGACAAAGAAGCCGTGAAGCCGATCGCGTTTCGGTTGCGCGCGAGAGGCAACGCGTTCTGAACATTGAAATAGGATCTAGGGAGATTGACGCTTAAGACGTCAAAGCTCTGCTGCATTGTTTCCGCGAGCGAGCCGAGTTTCGCGATTTCGGCATTGGCATCGAAATGGGCTATAACAGTTTCGCGCTTTCCTCCGAAGCGGGATAGCCGGCGCGAAAAGCGGCAATAGCCAAGCCTCGCTGTCCGGATAGCTGCGCAATGCCCTGCAGGACTTTGGCTCATGACGCGTTTTCCGCATCGCTTGGCTTATGCATTGAGGGATAAGGCTTTCTGCCTACTGTGTCGGTAGTCGCGTCGGCTACTGCCTTAGTCGACTCATGCGCCATCATGTAGTACGTGGTGAAGTGGCCGCTCTTGCTGGCGATCTTACCATTGTTGCGAGTGACGTTGCCCTTCTCACGTTTGGTAATCAGCTTCATCTTGCACCGCTTGGCGATCAGGGGCATCGGGACAAGCTTCCATCCCGTGGCCTTGCGCAACTCTGCTTGTGTAACGCCGTCTTGTCGTGAGGCGAGAGAGCGGATCAGATTGATCTTAGTATGAGGATGCTTGGCCATCGTCGCCATCCGGGGGAATTGGGCCTCATCCAACGGCTCCAAGCCAAATGTGCTTCTCGTGGCCCAGTTGTCCCTTCCATCGAAAGGGGACGATTTAGTTCCGTTACTTTGGAATTGTGGAAACATATTGCAGGCGGTCTCAGGCGTTGCCTGATCGCAATCTGACGTAAACGGATAACGTCGCACCAGTTTGCTGAAGTGTGGGGCAGTGCAAGTTCTCGCATTTTTCGACAGGATGTTCGCATAGTAAGACCGTACAACGTGGATTGCTAACACAGAGGACCTGCGATGCAATCCGCAAAAACTGGTAGGGCAACTATTCAGAAGACCTTCCGGAACTCTGGAGAGGCTTCCGCTTGCTCAAGCAAGCAGCGTTACTCCATTGAGCGGCAGCTCGGATGCAGGCCGGACCTCGTCTCAACTCGCTTCAGATTTCAGCATTCATGTCATGCGCTACCCTCAGATATCTGCCGTCGGTCCCGATCTAACGCGCTCGCTCCGTTCGATTTGGCTCTATCGTTGTTTGCGGCCGAAATGTACTCGGCGCGAGCACCCTCGCAAATTCCCTTGTAGTCCTGCATCGCCCGCCCGCTCGGCGGTTATTGAATTACTCTGGAATTGCGGCGTTCGAATCCAAGCTCACCTCTTTCAGAACGGTTGATCCGCTGGAAAGCCTTCGGCCGAGCGCTTCAACGAATCGATCATAACGTTCCGCGCCTTTGGCGCGAGCGGCTGGACTGGATTGTTCTGGTAATGCCGGCACCGATGTCAACCAGAAGCGAATGAACAGGGCGAGCGTCTCGAGCGTGATGCTGTCATTGCGCTCGAGACGCTCGAGCAGCCGTGCGATCCGATCCAGCCGCTTGGCAATAGCCGCCTCGCGTCGGTCGGAATCGTCAGGCGAAAGAAATGACGCGATCGCGGCCTCTGCGACCAGCGACTTGGGCTGGCCACGACGCTCCGCGAAGACATCAAGGGTTCTGAATGTCTGCGGATCAAGGTAGACACTGAGCTGAATCTTTTTCACCGATCTGGCCCACTCAGAGATCCATGCCATCGTCAGGGTCGAGGCTGGTCGCGCGCGCTAATCCCTGCATTGCGCGGCTTAGCGCTTGTGCCTGGACCGCATCTGCGTCGGGCTCATCGGGACCAGCATCGAACTCATGTTCCGCGAGCGGCGCCTTGATTTCGATCTCCTCGTGCTGCGGCAATTCTGGCTCGCGCCGCAGCCCCCCGTTCGGATCGCCACGCTTTCGCTGCCGAGGCGCAAGCAGTTCGATCGAGGGCGCAGGGGGTGGGTGCCCTGACCAGTCCTCATCCGGGCGCGAGGACAAGAGAATTGTTCCTGCTTTAGCGGGCTTGAAGATTCGCTTCTGAAATTGCGGGTCCTCGTAGTAACGAACCTTGGTGGCACGCAGCGGGTGGAGGCCCGACACCATCACAATCGCCTCTTTCGATGAGAGCTGCATGACTTCGCCAGGCGTCAGGAGCGGACGGGACGTCTCTTGGCGGCTCACCATCAAGTGTCCAAGCCAGGGGCTTAAGCGATGCCCGGCATAGTTTTTCATGGCGCGCAATTCGGTCGCGGTCCCCAGCGCATCCGAGACGCGCTTAGCGGTGCGCTCGTCATTTGTGGAGAAGGCTATCCGGATGTGACAATTGTCGAGGATCGCGTGGTTCGGCCCATAGGCGCGTTCTAACTGATTCAAGCTCTGAGTGATCAGGAAACTGCGAATGCCATAGCCCGCCATGAAGGCAAGCTGGCTCTCGAAAAAATCGAGGCGGCCCAGAGCTGCAAACTCGTCGAGCATCAGGAGGAGCTTTTGACGTCGCCGGTCGGGATCCAGGCTCTCGGTCAGGCGCCGTCCGATCTGATTGAGGATGAGCCGCATCAGGGGTTTTGTGCGGACAATGTCGGATGGCGGCACGACGAGGTAGAGTGAAACGGGCTGCGGTCTGTCGACGAGATCGCGAATGCGCCAATCGCTCCGCGCGGTGACCTTAGCGACGACCGGATCGCGATAAAGGCCCAAGAAGCTCATTGTGGTCGACAGCACGCCCGACCGCTCGTTCTCGCTCTTGTTGAGCAGCTCTCGCGCAGCTGAAGCGACGACGGGATGGACGCGATCACCAAGGTGAGGGGTCGCAAGCATCGCATTCAGGGTGGCCTCGATCGGGCGGCACGGGTCCGAAAGGAATCTGGCAACCCCGGCAAGTGTCTTGTCAGCTTCAGCGTAGAGGACATGCAGGATAGCGCCGACAAGCAGAGAATGGCTGGTTTTTTCCCAATGATTGCGGCGCTCGAGCGCCCCTTCGGGATCGACCAGGATATCCGCGACATTTTGCGCGTCTCGTACTTCGCAATCACCACGGCGAATCTCAAGAAGGGGATTGTAGGCGGCGCTTGCCGCGTTCGTCGGGTCGAACAAGATTACATCTCCAAAGCGCGCGCGCCATCCCGAGGTCAACTGGAAATTCTCGCCCTTGATATCGTGGACGATCACCGAACGCGGCCAGGTCAAAAGAGTTGGAACGACCAGGCCGACTCCCTTGCCCGAACGGGTAGGCGCAAAGCAGAGCACGTGCTCAGGCCCATCATGGCGAAGATATCGACCATCGAAACGCCCGAGCACAAGGCCATCGTTGCCTAGCAGCCCCGCCCGTTTGACCTCGCGCGTATCGGCCCAACGCGCTGATCCGTAAGTCGTGACATCGCGAGCCTCATGCGCGCGCAAGACCGAAAGCACCATTGCGGCGGCGACTGCCGCGATCCCACCGCTCCCGGCAATGGCCCCCCCCTGGAGGAATATCGTGGGCGCGTAAGCGTCGAATTCAAACCACCAGATGAAGAAGGCAAACGGCTGGTAGACGGGCCAGGTCCCTAACCTGAACCAGGCCGGTCCAAGCTGTGGCTGGAACGCAAGCTGACAAGCGGTCCATTCGGTCGCTGCCCACGCGAAGGTGAACGCGATTAGGCAAACCAGGATCACCTGATGCCAGATGATTTTTGTCGCAGACATGGCTTGCCGACATCGACACGATCGACCTGTTGGCTACAATCAGAGGCTTATGCTTTTCGTAGTCGCGCGCGCCCTAGCGAAGGGATCGGCGGGTCAGATCGGCAAGCCGCGTTTGGGCCGAGAAAGATCCCTCGCGTAGAACAGGCCGTCTCAAAGCACCGTCCCAACCAGCTTCGCGTGATAGGCGCTTGGGTGATGAGACAATCAACTCGTACCGTGCTGCCGCTCGGGGCGAACCGGCCGGCCTTCGCGAAGCGAGGCTCCGGGTTATAGATGCCCGGAAGGCTAGCTCGCGTCTGTCCTAAGCTCTCCGTCAAGCGCGCGCGATCAAGAGAGCCTGCGGCGTGCCACAACACGTTATTGATGAGGCGGGCGTTCCCGGATTAAATCGGCGGGAGGCGGGGTCGCGGAGTACAAGAATCATGCGGGGAGCGTCCCGGCAGGAGCTTATTCCCGACGGGACGACACTGCCGGGCCGACGGTCATCTAGATACTCCCGCACATCGTATCGAGCGAGTCCTCCTCCAGCCGGTCGCCTGTTGATGCCCTTGGCCAGCCAGATGCTTGGATGTTGTACGTCAGCTGTTGCGGTCTCTCTGGAAACCGGGACAGGCGAACTGGCGTTTGCCAAATCTTCATTGCGCGAATCGAGTTGCACTTCGGCTATCCGCTGTCAAAGCCGGCTTGCGGACCCGGAGCTGTCCGATTGCTCGCCGGCCTGCCTACGCGGATAACCTCGCGCGAATGCCTCCGGATCAAAATCGAGCAGGTTGAAATCGTTATTCGCCCGCTCGATGACACGCCCACAACTGGGTCCAGCAAACTGGACTCTGGTGGTCGGTGCGCGAAGCGCCGGATTCTTCTGCAGAGCATCTGACCATCGGCATCCGAGACCAGCACGCAAGGAAGTATCGTCACCGCCATCATGCCACAGCCAGACACCTTCCGATCAAAGATCGAAGGCCCCCATGCCGTTTCCACTACACGGGATGGCCATCTAGATTCGAAGGGTTCTGCTGTGCGATTTAGCCGTTGAGGGTCTCAGCGACCTAAGGGTGAACGGCGCATTTTTCCACACAGCTGCGTCCAGCCGATGATCGAGCGCCACCAAGGTCGAGCGAACCCGGAGGCGATGAAGAGATAGTTCCAGAACGGTGGACCCTCCATTCGCTATTCGCTGCTCACTATCGCTCCTCTCCCATTTTTCCGCCTCGACCAGTCCACGCGAGGCAATCAAGTCTTCCCTGCCCTGCAATTGGGCGCAGTGCAGCGCCAGGACCTCAGGTCAGAGCGACAGGCCGCGCTTGCGCCCGAAGTCCCAGTCGACGCTGCCTGGACCGGCGATGCCGCTGACCTGTTTTCCCAACTCCCGCTCGAGCGAAGGCGACCAGGGCACAAGCTGAAACCCGAGGCCGTTGTCGATCATCGCGAAGCGCCCCGAGGCCAGTGACAGGCGTCGACGATAAACCCCCGAAATCTGCTCACCTACATCAGATGACGAGTGCGGAAGCCCCGTTTCCTCCATGAGACGTCGTGTGACGACGTCGAGTTCGCGATCGCGGAGGGTTTCGATCAGGTTGCGGCTTAGCCGGACCTTGTTACCATCGCGCTGGGCGAGCCCTTGGTCGGCCAAAACATCGATGCGCCGTTCAAGTGCTGCACGAACCTCCGCGCCAAACGCATTGCGCGAGAGCTCGGCAGGATCTCGCGCAACGAGCTGCCGGTCTAGCCACGTTGCACCATCCGCCGCGACCTGCTGGTCCAGGACGAGCTCCGAGCGAACCGCGAGCGCAATCCGTGTTCGACCACGGGCGTCCGCAAACCGGCGCAGTTCCACAATCCCACCGATCGGCCCATCGCCGGCCGCCTCGACGTCAGGAAGCTTCACGTGATGCACGCGCCCGTCAATCCCATCGACAATGGCAAAGGCTGTGCCCTTCAGCTCGTCATCAAGCCCGCGCGCGATGAGACGGCCAACGATCGGTTCGCCATGAGTTTCGCCCTCGAGTGCCCAGGATGCGGGGGTGCGGCTGGCGCCGTCCCGCGTGAGGGTTTTGTGCAGCCGCTTGATGATGTCACCGCGCTCGCCAAGCGCGCGCAATCTCGCCTCCGCATCGGCGGCCAGAACCCAGACCGCGGGGCCCCCAGGTTCCGCCAAGCCGAGCCGCTCGAGCGTCCGCATCCGCCCGATCCGAATTTCCCGCAATGGATCGCGCCCGGCCTCCCGCTCGAACCTCAAATCGATAACGCCGTTCGCTGTCCCCGCTTCCCGGGCAAGCGTCCGATCGAGCCTGGTCCAGCGTTCGGCTGTCGTGTCCGCCTCAAGGCTCTGGCGGATCTCGAGCTCCGAACGAGGGCCAAGTTCGCGCGTGACAAGGTCGCTGGCGCGGGCGCGTAAGCCCATAGCGATATAATCGCGGCTGATGACGAGGTCGGCACCGTCATCGGTACGGCCCCGCACGAGGATGTGAATGTGCGGATGCTCGGTATTCCAATGGTCGACCGCGAGCCAGTCAAGCCGTGTGCCAAGGTCGCGCGAGGCTTGGTCCATCAGCTCCCGGGTGAAGCTACGCAGGCTGGCAAGTTCACCAGCATCATCAGGCGAGACAATGAACCTAAAATGATGACGGTCACCCTCGCAACGCGTGACGAAGGCGCGACCGTCCGCATCATCCCCCGCAGCGTCGAATAGTTTGCCCGGAGCAACGCCGCGTGTGACTCCGTCGCGCTGCAGGTAACCGATATGGTTGCGCAACGCGCCCGGCGAACGCATCCGCCGCACCACCCGCGCCTTGACCATAGCGCCGCGGCCGCGGGCGTTGAGGAGCCGTGCCGCAGCGATGCTCGCGGCGCGGCCGCGTCCAAACTTTCGGCCGTGGCCATCCTTGCCTCGCGAGAGGCCGCCGGCCTTCTGAGCGGCTGTGAGCACCTGCGCCAGAAATGGCTTTGTCCGGGGCGCGCGCGTGGAACGGATACGGCCGGGACGGATCCGAAGATCATCGTCGCGCGTCATTCCGGCCGCCGCAAGGCATCGAAAACCGTGTAAGAACAGCGCCTTGGGGAAAGCTGAACTTTGCTCCAAGTCGCCGCAATGTTTAGTCGATCATTGAAATCCGTACAGTTTCTCGCACAACCGACCGGCCGCACCTTGCGGCTTTTATCCTGCCCTCGGCGGTCGGCTCCCCCCTGCTTCCTCCCGTCCATTCTCAAACATGCGAGAACCTTCGAGGCCATGCGACCAAATCCGATTGCTATCATGGAGACTCCACCTTGATTGATCGATGCCAAAACAGCCCCGTCGCGCGAGGTACAAGTGCACGGGCAACAGCTTTAGGCGCTGCCTTCGACGGATTCACTGTGCGCACTCCTGATGCAAAGTTGTCGGCAGCGGACGAGCTGCCAGATCGCTCAACAAAAACTGGAGCTTGCTGCCACAGGACCACGCGTCTGGCGGCCGAACCACGGCTGTTGGGTTGCTCAACTCCGATCAATGCTGCGAGTCTGGCTACATATGTTTGCGTTTCTTCTGGAAGCGATCGACCTGTCGCCAAATGCTCGTCATACCGCTTCGGTCCCGCATTGTAGGCTGCAAGAAACCCTCCCCATCCGAACCGGTCGAGCATCTCGCGGATGTACGCTGCCCCAGCTATAATATTGTCGTGCGGATCAAACGGATCGATACCGAGATCGTGACGAGCGCTCAGTTCGACCCAGGTCGCGGGCATGAATTGCATCAGCCCGAGCGCTCCTCGAGGCGATATGGCGTGCGCATTACCGCCACTTTCGACCTGCATCACGGCATCGATCCAACGCTCCGGGATCGCGAACCGGTGGGAGGCTTCGGTCACGAACGCGGCGTATGCAACGCTACGAAGCAGGGTTATGGAGTGCGCAGTTGGTGCGCGCGATGCGACCTCCGCTCTGGCGCTCGAGGGCGGTCCGAACGTCAGCAGAATTCCCAAAAAGCAAGCAGTGGCCCCACATCGCATTGTGCGGACTGCCGCCAAGCATAAAGTTTCTCCCAGCCGGCCTTGAGGCCGCCTAATCCTGGGGCAATGCGCGCCTATTCTCAAGAAGCTGGCCGAGACGGAGGAACGATGTTGCGACCGGCCGTATGGAGAAATGACAGGCCAACTGGGGAGAGCCGGCATTGTCACTTCTCTCTGGTCCACACCGGGAGCGCTCGCCCAATGACGGCCGATCTCGGCAGGGGTCCGAAATATCGGCCGTCTAGCGAGTCCGCCGACTGCCAGTTCATGAGAAACACTTCGCCCTCAGCAATGACCCGGCAGCCCTGCCAGACCGGCAACGGCCGGCCTCGACGATCGCGCTCGCTTGCCTCGCCCATGTGTATGCTGTCGACGATGATTGCGAGGCCCGTTCTGCAGACGGTTTGGCCGGGCAGCGCCAGCACACGCTTGAGCATTGGAAGGCCGCTTGGCAAATAGCCGTTGAGATCGAGAAAAGTCGCGAGCGGGTCTGGCGTTCGAACCGCCACGAGCTCAGTGACGTACAATGGTCCGGCCTCTTGCAAGCGATAGACCCCGATCGGCACGCTGTCCGAGGCATTCCAGATGTACAATGGTGAGGTGTTGTTGACTGGCCAGAGCGCGAGCATTGTGGCCCCACACATCGCAAGAATGTTCCCCAACCGTTCCATCAGAGTGCCATCCTGCGCCGATGGAGCCACGCTTGGTGGCGTGCACGGGTATAAGCTCGTGGCTTTTCGTTGACAGAAAGACGGTTGTGGGCGTGATGCCAATACTCGGGGGCTGCATCGGCAGGATCGATGCCCAGTGACTCTACGGAGTCGATCAACTGGAGACCGCGTTCGACCTTTGGCCAACCAGCTAATCGCAGCAGGCTTTCGCCGCCGGGGCTGACCCAAGGCACGGTTGAGTATCGCTGGCCTGGCGCGACGGCGCGTAAAATGTCGATCCGAGACAGGATGGTTCCGAAGTCGTTGGACGTCCAGCGCACGAACGCGAAGATGCTGCCGGGCAAAAACGAGAGAATGCGCCGGTGATGATCAACGATCTTCTCTGATGCAGGTTTACCGAACCGGATTCGATTTTCGATGCGCTTCTCGAGCCACAACAGCTCAACAGTTGTGAGGTCGCTCACCTGACTGCTCCATATTGTTGAGAGGGATTTTGGACGTGCCGAGAATGGCTATCACCGCGCATCGTGCGAGAAGCCTTTGCGTCGGCAGGACGACTGTAATGACGCTTCGATGGATCGTGTCGCCGAAGGCTTGCAGCAATCCTGCTGAAGGATCACATCGGCGGGGCTCCAATTCGTTAGAAGGAATCGAAAGCACTGCAGGTTTTCCGAGGTAGTGACTTGTGTCCCCCTCGCCGGCCGGATTGCGGACATGTTGCTTCGCGACAATCCGGGAACGGAACGGGCGGCGCGTTCCGGCGGAGAATGGTAGAGTTGAACGACGGAATTTTATGAAGGGCTCGACGTGTCGCTGCAGGCAACGAATGTTTGCGTGATGGACGGCGACGATAACGTCGTCCAGGAAGCGACACTCGACACCGATCCGGACGCGATCGAACTGTTCCTGGCGAAATGGGGAATCCACCTCAAGCGCGTCGGCCTGGAAGCGTTCTCGTACAGCGCGTGGCTGTTCACGGCGCTTTCCGAAAAGGGCCGCGCCGTGATCTGCATCGAGAGCCGGCACGCCAAGGCGGCGCTGAACGCGATGCTGAACAAGACCGACCGTAACGCCAAAGGCATTGCGCAGATGATGCGGACCGGTTGGTTCCGTACGGTTCATGTCAAGTCGGAGAGCGCACAGCCGCTGCGCGCGCCGCTGGTCGGGCGCAAGGCGATGCGCGGCAAGATGCTGGACATGGAGAACATGATCCGCGGTCTGTTGCGCCCGTTCGGCCTCAAGGTCGGCGAGATCTCGGTCGGCCGTTTTGACGCGCGGGTGCGCGAGCTCATGGCCGGAAAGAGAGAATTGGAACCGATCGTCGCCCCGCTGTTCGACGCCCGCAACGCCATGCGGCTGCTGACAAAACTGCATCGCCTGCCGCTGGTGGCTGCGCGCAGCGACAGCGCGGTGCGACGGATGATGACGGTGCCCCCGGTCGGCGCGCTCGTGGCGCTGACGTTTCGCGCCACCGTCGATGATCCGGCGCGATTCAAGAAGTCGACCAATGTTGGCGCCCATTTCGGGCTGACGCCGCGGCGCTATCAATCCGGCCAGATCGACCGGATCGGCAGCATCTTCAAATGCGGCGATGAGCTGACGCGAGCGATCCCGTAGGAGGCGGCGATCGCGATCCTCACGCGCATTCCGAAGAGTTTTAAGCTGCGGCTGTGGGGCCTGCGGCTGGCCAGGAAGAAGGGGCTGAAGCGCGCGGCGACCGCGGTGGCGCGCGCGCTCGCCGTGCTGCTGCACAAGATCTGGATCGATGGCACGACCTTCCGGTTTGGCGCGGGCGTGAAGCGCGGCCGGCTCGCTGCGGTGGCCTGAGGGCCTCCGCGACCCGGCCGTTTCCACGAGCGGCTTCTTCCGCCACGGTGGAGCGGCGTCTCCCAACCAGACGGGGATTTGGGTGAGATCGCTACTTTTGCTGCCAGCGGCTTCATGCACACTTTTGAAGCCATCAAGCACGGCGCTGGTTAGCCTGACCGCCCATTCTCCAGATTCCGGCATGTGGTAGCGGCCGTGCCAACCACGGACCTTAGCGAGTTCTCCTCGACGAGCGAGCTGGCGCAACGGAAACGAACGAGCGTAACGCGGTGGTGACAACGATGCTGCTGATCGCGTGATTTTGCGCGCGATCGCGTCCGCGCGCGTGCGCTCGTGACAAGAATCGCATTGCAGGAAGGTCTTGCGCGTGAGAGAGTAAGCGCATGAGGCATCCTCGTTGCCCGCGCGGCTAACTTGTTCACAACGCACTGATTCACAACAAGACGTTAGTGTCAGTACGTTAGTAAAGTTAAGAGAGCTGGAAAGATTGGCGTCGCAGTGTTTTAGGTGCGATTTCGGTCCTCGGTAGCACGCGGATCGGGTCCCCGATGGCACGAGTCTTCCAGTCCCTGATAACACGAGCGAATTCACAGCTTATCCCCCGCAGGGCTGATAAGGCCACGCTTTCGCAATCGCCGCGTAGGCGGGTCGATCTGGACGGGTGCGAAATTCAATCGTTCTTCGCCATTCAGGTCGTGTGTGATAGCCAGCCGATAGCCCGGCAAGGTCTGATGATGCACGATTTGGCGCAGGTCGTAGGCGAAGTGCTTCAGCGGCGCGAGGCTCCCGGACTTGGCATGCAAGTGCACGAGCCCGAAGCTCCAACCGCTATGCTGATGACCCCCGTGCTTGCGGACGAGGCGATAGAGCCAACGTTCCAGTCTACCGGTCAGATCGAAATACGTGCGGTCAATGGTCAGCACGAGCGATTCGTTTAGAACGCCCGTGTAGAACCAATCGGGTAAGATCAACTCAATCCCACGGGCATGCCCGTGCACATCGCTTGTGTGTTTCCATTCGTTTATCCAGGAGAGGCGATGCCGCGACCGTTCTGTCGGTTGCCGGATTGAGGTCATGACGCTGGTTGATTGCAATCGGTCGAGCGCAGCCTTGAGGCGATCGTAGTCGCGTACGCTGGTGCCGCCGCGGCCGACGAAGGTCAGGATCTCATAGGGGGTGGTGGACATCAGGCGCGAGGTTTTCAACCCGGCATCACGGGCCTGGACAATCTGTGAGGCAGCCCAAATCAGAACGTCCGCGTCCCAGATCGTGGCCAGGCCATGTTCCGGCACCGCTTCGACACGGATGGTGATGGTGCCTGCGCGGAAGTCGATCGGGACGATCCGCTTCGACTTTGCTAGCGAAAAGAACGGATACGCCATCAAGTCTTGCGCGTCCCGTGCAGCGAGATCGCCAGGAAGCGCGCGAAACAGATCGAGTTGGTCGCGCTCTGACCGCCGCCTCCCGGATACAGTTGAGTTGCTGTCGGGCATAGGTCAGCGCCGCTCCTTGCCCGCATACGGAATCGGCGTGTGCCGTTTCGCGGGCAGGACTGTGCCTGCGCCAGGATCGCTGGTGGACGTTTTGGCGCCGCGGTCAACCCACGCCGTCAGGTCTTCGAGCGCATACACAACGCGGCCGCCCAGCTTCCGGTACGTCGGGCCTGTGCCATAGGTGCGGTGCTTTTCGAGGGTGCGACCGGACAGTCCGAGAAAGCGCGCCGCCTCGGGCGTGCGCAGGTATCGCGGCGGCAAGCCGGCGTTCGGATCGGGCATTTGCGAGGCTCCGTGGTCGTCTGGAGCGCGACCGGGTTCGGTCGCGCGTCGACGGTCACCATGACGGAGTAGGAGTGCTCAGGGGGATGTCGAAGATGGACCGATGGTTTTCGGCACCCCTGCTCTACTCCCTGCGAGATGAGGGATGCAGTAATGCGCGATAGCCGCCGCGCATCAGAGCCAAGCCGGCTTGCAACAGGCGGATGGTCCGGCTGCGCAGCTCATGGGTTTTCCAGGCGCGTTCAGGGATGCGTTTTCGGCCGAACAGCACTTCGGCGATGACGCGATAAGAAGCGCCATCCAAGTGCCCATCGAGCGCGCACAGCGCCAAGGCCAATCGTTCGCGCCGCTGCGCCGAAAGCTGATAAAAGGGGGGTCCTGGGGCGCGGCCGGTGATAGCGCGCCACAACCGACGTGAAGCGTGCACGCGGATCTCCGAGGCGTCCGGCTTTACTCAGCAATACATCAGCGATTTAGAGCGTGGCCGGCGCAATCCCACGGTAGCGACGCTGTTCGAACTCGCGAGCACATTAGGCCTTAGCCACGTCGATCTCGTGTTGTCTGATGAGGAATTCTGCAAAGAGCGAACCAAGACGCCGAAGCAAAAATGAAAGGACTTCGGCCAGACGCTTGTTTCCGGTTGCTCGGCAGTTGCTGCATGGCTTGAACACGAAGCTCCGCCTAGGGGTGTAGCCTTCGCCGCCTTCGTCATCGAACAGGTTCGCGTATATCGGCGCGTCGAGGAGGATCGTCAAGCTCGTGTGAGAGGTATTCGCGCGCTTCCTTCGGAGCGCGTTGACCACACTGCGCCTATCTCGCGATTATACTGCGCACCAATTAGCAAGCTTATGAGCCGTTTACCCGGCAATTCTTCTATGAGGACCGGAAATTAGGGCTTCAAGACCATGGTCACAATAGGCTGCCTAAAGGCGGGCTTTACCATTCCAACACAGCCTCCGCCCGAGGATTGATCAACGAGTGCTAAGCACTCGGGCCGGCGCTATAATTCACAGGCGTCGACCTCCTCGTCCGGGAATTTCTCAGCGTCCAGCTCCAGCCTGTTCTTCGCCTTTTCCAGCTCCCGTGTGACTAGCACGTAGTCTTCGAACGTGCTCGAGGAGCTGATCTGCGTGTCGATCAACAGCCGCAGCTCGTGCCTGAACTGATACTTGCTGACGGTCATTCGCCTTTCCTACTATTGCTGGGTTCAGGTACGAGATCCAACTTCTCGAGCTGGCGCGTCGAACAGTTTGGTGAAGGTGAAGAACTGCAAGCTACATTGCGGTTGGTGAAGAACAGTCAGCGCAAGGCCAACAGTAGCAGAAATCCCGGCCGCAATCAGGCCGCACTCACTTAAAATCGCCCCAGCCTTGTCTCGCCAAATCCGCATAAGAGGAGATGACTTTATTGCAACTCCATGTTCCCGGCTGGCCCTTAGCGGTTCCGCTTGATCGCTCCGCCACTCTTTCGCTTTGGCGCGCGCAATCTATCAAAAAACGTACCCGATGCTCTCTCATCCGCGGGTAAGAGAAAGCTCAAGATTGGCCCCTGTTAGAAGTTGACCAATGCTGCACAACAGGGACAACGGGACAAGCAAAGCGTAGTGATAGGCCGCAAGTTGAGGCCAAAGTCACCGTCACGGTTGAACATTAGTCCTCATATGCACCGCGCCTCCGACTGAAAATTGAGAGCCCGCTCCCGATGAGCGCAAGGGCGGGGCCGCTCCCTGCCGCCCAAAGCGAGGGATCCACGCTGCTGGGAAACAGCGCGCTACTTCAGCGTCGCTCACAGACTCACGAGCGTTCCGACTTTCCGCCCCCGACGCTCTTTACGACGTTGCGTAAGACGATTTCAGAAAGCTGCACAACCTGCCGTTTGAGAAACACAACCAGCTGTGTGAGACGAAGAATTTCTTGCTTGCAGCGCTCTAGCTCGCGCTCTTCGTCTGTCATCGTCGATGCTTCATGGCGGTTCGTACTTTGTCGTCATGGTTCATGTGCCCCCCCTTCTCCGAAGACGAACCTGTTTCGTTCTGCGAGCTCTTTTTCGAACACGAATTGCGCCGGCTTGCCTTGATTCCCTTCGACAAAGCCCTTCGCCACCAATAACTCACGGGCATCGCGCACCAAGCCGGGGCTGCCACAGATCATGACGCGGTCATGCTGCGGCTCCAGTTCCGGCAATTCGATATCCGCAAACAGCTTGCCTGAAACGATCAGATCGGTGGCCCGGCCGCGGTTATAGAAGCGATCGCGCGTCACGGTCGGATAATAGATCAGCTGGTAGCGCGCGAAGTCGCCGACCAGTTCGTCGCGCGGCAGTTTGTCCGTGATCATCTCGCCATAGGCGAGCTCGGCGACGCGGCGGCAGCCATGCAGCAGCACGACATTCTCGAATCGCAAATAGGTTTCGGGATCCTTGATCACGCTCAGGAACGGCGCAAGCCCGGTGCCGGTGCCGATCAGATACAGATTGCGCCCGTCCTCGAGATTATCGATGACCAGCGTCCCCGTCGCCTTGCGGCTGACGATGATCTCGTCACCCTCCTTCAGATGCTGCAGACGCGAGGTTAAGGGACCATCCGGTCTCTTGATCGAGAAGAATTCCAACCGGTTCTCGTAATGAGCGCTGGCGAGGCTGTAGGCCCGCAGCAGCGGCTTCTCGTCGACCTTGCGCCCGATCATGGTGAATTCACCGCTACGGAAGCAGAACGACGGATTCCGGGTCGTGGTGAAGCTGAAGAGATTGTCGGTCCAGTGATGGACGCTCAGTACGTTTTCCTGGCTGAACTTGCTCATCTCACCGTCCCGGCGAAATTAAGGCATGATCCAAATCCACGGGCCGCGTTCGCGCAAAGTTTGCACCAGTTTTCCGAATGAGCATACTACAAGCACCAGATGAGGCTCTCGATGAAGTAGAGTCGGACCGATAGCTTCACGCCCACAACCGCTTTGGCTTTCATTAGAAGATCGGCCTGTGCCCCTCCTGTAGCGATCAACCCCAGGCGCTGCCCATTCACGTAGATTATCTAATCGCTTTACTCTTCAGCCCGCCGGCATCCCCAGATGAAGTTTTTCCCCAGTTCACGCGGGGCGGTAGGCTGGCTTGCCAGCTCACTCCCCGCCGAGTGGTCGTGCCCCACCTCGAGCAGACGCAATGGCAGACTTGGGCGCATTTGCTCCGACAAACACAGTACATAGTGAACAAACAATCTCGTTTCCCACCTGAGTGTGGTGTCTCGGCTTCAGTGGAGCGTTTCGTACAAAATACCTCTTCCATCTCGCCTAGACCTTGCGCTCGGTTGCAAAGCTACTAGAACGGGAACCCCAATGAGGATCGACGCTCCGAGATTCGCCGAGATATCAATCCCCTGAACATGCTTTCTTCGACCGCGCGTGATTGCTCAAGCTGACTATAACAACTCTGTGATGTTACTTAATGCAATGAGGTGCGTGTTCACGGCTAAATCCTGCATCTTGGCCACCTTCTTCGATGGATTTCACGCCGCACCTTGTCCCGAACTTTCCCGACCGCCTGTGGACAGCGGGCCTTGTCATGACGGCGCATGCTCGGTCCGGTGCAGACAGCCGCGTGCTTTCAGCCTCCACTCAAGCAAGGACCGAAGCGGAAGCACAAGAGGCATGGGCACGGACTTCAAGGTCTGCATCGAGCGGCAGTTCGGCGGAATAGAAGGCCCTGTCCTGAACAAGATCGCAACGTCACATCGTGTTTGTCGGGGCATTGTACCGGCAGAAGCGTTCGATGAAGGCAAGGATGTGATCGGCGGACTTCCTCCATCGGAACGGTTTGGGATCGACGTTGTGTCGATCAATAAACGAAGTGATGTCTGCCCGGAGGGCGGCGACGCTAGGGTGTTCACTTATGCTGAAGGCTCTGTTCAGCCACCCAGAGGAGCGACGACACCGAAGGACTTCGCCTAAGGGTCGCAAGCCTGCGCCGCGCCTGATCTTTTTATCCGTGAGGAGAGCGAAGAAGCGTCCGACCTGGTTGAGCCATGCGAACTGGTCGGGTCAGGTGCACGTGCCAGCGCGGCCTTTTAGCCATCCATCGTTGGATCAGTGCGGACTTATGCGTGGCGTCCATGACGAGATGGACGTCGAGTTCGCGCGGCACAGCGGCCTCGATCTCGTCGAGGAACTGACGGAATTTGGCAGCACGGTGACCTCCCTAGCACTCGCCGATAAGAACGCGAAATCACGAAAATCGACTGCGCCGATGCAGCGGCAGCGTTGATGTTTTCGACTTTAGGCTCCAAAAGGAACCCGCCCGATCAACTCGGGCGGGGCTTTAGAGCGAGTCTCACTCGCCGTTCTTGCGCGGCCGCGACCAGAGCAGGGTGTACCCCTCGCCGCCTTCGTCATCGAACAGGTTCGCGTAGATCGGTGCGTTGAATGAGGGATCGTCGAGCTTGAGCGAGAGGTAGTCGCGGCCCTCCTCGGAGCGCTTCGACCAGGCTGCCCCGATCTCCGCCCGGCCCACGTAGATGCGGTGGCTGGGCGCGTTGTCGCTGGAGCGGTTGGTTTCGGCGACGATGCGGACGCCCTTGGTCTGAAGGCTCAGGGTGACGATCTCGCCGTGAAACTCGTTACCGACCTTCTTGAACGAACCGATGTTAGCCATGTTACTTCTCCTGTTTGTGTTTCGAGCCCGCGACCACCGCGGCCTCGATGGCGATCTAAAGGCCGAAGACGATCGGCGACGCACCCGCTGGCGGGCCGGAGCGCAGCGGAGGACGCCGTTGGAGCGACTTTCTTGTCTCGCGAGGAATGGGCGCAAGCCCAGGGGAAGAAAGTCGCTCGAACGGCGTTGCGGCTCAGACGATCGAGGCGCAGCCGCTCTTGGGCCAGATCAAGCCATCAAAGAGGCCACGTGCGTCCGCGTGCTGAACCGCAATCTTAAGGAGAAGACTTGGCGAATCTCGGTGTGCTGAGCAAGAGGTCGGTACGGGTCGGCGTAGAAGGAGAAACAATCTGCCGCAAAGGGCGGTATCGTCCCCGCAGAAATGATCGAGCGCGGCGCGCCCCACCGCAGCTATGCGGGCCAGACAGAGATTGGTGGGGCTTGCTTGCAGGCTTCGAGGAGAAACGCGGGTACCTTTCGCTCAAGCTCGACGCCCTCTCGTTCAACCTGGTCTCTGTGCGAGCTTGCTGGACCTGATGGCGACGAAGCCTCATCGCTCGTGCGTGGCGGCTGTAAGAACTGGTCGAGGTGTATTCTCCACCACCCCGGCCGACTCCGACGGGCGGGTCCTCGCGGGAAGGGTCAAACGCGCCCATGCCGTGCCGGCGATGCAAGCCGCACCTGCGCAAGCGAAGGCCTCGCGCCAAGCCAGCGAGGGCACCCCGATCTGCGACAGGGCAAACACCAGATGATAGCCGGCGATCGCCGCAGGGAGCGCGAATACGGTTGCGATCGCGACGCGCAAGGTCAAGGACCGATTAACGGCAAGGGCGAGCTGACCAGCGGCAAGCGTCAGCGCGCCAGAAACAATTCCGATAAGCAATGCGCCGAAGACGCCCGCGCCATCACGAAATGCCGACATTCCGACACTGAGTGCAACGAAAAACGGCAAGGCATAGACCGCCAGCGCAAAGATCAGCCAGCAGAACAAACCGATGGCGAGCGTGTTGAGGACAAGCCCAAGAGCGAGCATGGCGGTGGCTCCAATGCACAGACGTATTGGTCGCGCCTCCACCACCACCGCGGCGCGGCTTCGGACGTAAAATCGAAACGAGGCGGAGTTGCGGCGCGCAACTCCATCTTGGTCGTCTTGGAGGCGAGTAGACGGCGCTCATGCGCCGCCGAACTTCCAGACGGGGATGCCGAGCCGCTTCGCCTTGTCAGCGAGATTGTCCTGAATTCCCGTGCCCGGGAAATGCATGACGCCGATCGGCAGGAGTTCGAGCATCGCATCGTTGCGCTTGAACGGCGCCGCCTTGGCGTGCTTCGTCCAGTCAGGCTTAAAGGCGATCTGTGGCACCTTGCGATTGGTCGCCCATTTGGAGGCGATCAGTTCGGCGCCCTTAGGAGAGCCGCCATGCAGGAGGACCATGTCGGGGTGCTTGGCATGAACCTTGTCGAGGCGATCCCAGATGAGGTTGTGGTCATTGAAGTCGAGCCCGCCGGTGAGTGCGATTTTCGGTCCTGGTGGCAACAAGACCTCGGTCTCGGCGCGGCGTTTGGCGGCAATGAAGTCGCGGGAGTCGATCATTGCCGCGGTGAGCGTGTGGTGATTGACCAATGATCCCGATCGCGGGCGCCAGGATGCGCCGGTGTTGACCTCAAATTGTTCGATGGCCTGGTCGCGGAAGAGTTCCAGACAGTTGCGGCGTTCGACTAGCGTGAGGCCTTCGGCGGTCAGGCGCTCGAGTTCGACAGATCGCACCTCCGAGCCATTCTGCTCGCGTTGGCTCTTATGCTGCGCTTGTTCGTTGTTATCGAGCTGCCGTTCGACGCGCTCGACGGCACGATGGAACAGGTTGACCGTCGACCAGAGCAGATCGTCAAGGTCCGGCTCAAGCCGCGTTTCGCTCAAGGTCGCGACCAGGGCGTCGAAGATATCAGCGACGGCGCCGCCAATCATATTGCCCTCGGGGAGCGGTCTTGGATCGGGCTGGTCGTCGAAGGGACGATAGCCGAAGAGCTGGAGTTCGGTGATGACGTGGTCGGTCGGAGAAGATGCATGCGGCGGTTCGATGTCGTCATGGTCGGTCATGGGAAGAGGTCCTTTGCCGGATCGGCCGCGACCATCGCGGCCTTCGTGGCGATCCTCTGACGGCGGGCGGAGCGGGCCAGAACCCGAAAGGGCCGAAGCGGCAGCGGAGGATGGCGGAGGCCGGCTATTTTGCTTCGCGATGCAAAGCGCGCGGCCAACCGAATAATGTGTCTTCACATCGCTAGCGCGCGGCGGAAAATAGCCGGCCGCAGCCGTTGCCGGCCCGCTCCGCTTGCCGTCCGATCGCCCTCTAGAAGGCCGAGCTCGCGTCCTCTTCCGGTATTGGCCTCGCCTATGACTGGCCCATCAACGTCGATCGAACACCGGGAGCTATTCCGCGGGCACCCTCGAGGAATGCAGGAAGCGAACGACGTCCTCTGGCACGAGCTGGAACCGCAACGCTGCTTGGAGGGCATCGAGACCGAAGACATGCAGATCTTCGTTGAAGTCGCCCAGCCGGGGCGACAGCGCGATTGCTTCAATGCCGGCGTCCACTGCGCGTTGGCTGAGGGTCGCGTGCACCGCATCGCCAGCGGCATCGACATCGCGGGCGATGTAGAGCCGGCGCAGCCCAGTCGGAAGCACCATGGCTGAGAGGTGATTGGCCGAGAGCGCAGCCGCCATCGGCATGCTCGGCAGCACGTAGCGCAGCGACAGCATGGTTTCGATTCCCTCGCCGGCAGCGAGCACGTCGTCCACCACGCCGAAGCGAACCGCGTTGCCGTGGAGATCGCCCATCGCGCGTCGTGGCGTATTGATCGGAGCTTTGCCCAGCCGAATGCGATCAAAGCCGTCTGGGTCGAGCCAGGTGCGATGCACGCCAGTGATCCTGCCTTCGAGATCCGTGACGCAGGCGATCATCGCCGGCCAGGTCTCGGCTGGCAGGTGTTCGTCCGGCCGATAGTAGCAACGCGGATGGAAACGCAGGCTGCCACCATGGTGCACGTGGGCGATCCCGCGACGCTGCAAATATGTCTCGACCAGCGTCCCCTCGATCGGTTGCGATATAATAAAGAGCCGTCTCGCCGCCTCTTGCGATCCAGCCGGTGCTAACGGACGAACGGGTTTCGGGACGAGTTCCGGTTCAGTACGAGGCAGTCCCAAGAAACGCCTCGCCTCCTCGGCGACTTCGCGGAATTCACGCAAGCCCAGGCTTTCGCGGATGATGTCGAGGAGATCGCCATGCTCGCCTGTTGCGGCATCGGTCCATTTGCCCGCGGGTCCCTTCCGTGATTCCTGGAGCCGCACGAACAGCGAGCGGCCCGGAGTGTTGTGGACATCGCCCACAAGCCAGTACCGCCCCTCCCGCTTGCCATTGGAGAGATAGTGTCGGCACACCGCCTCGGCCTCGCGCGCGAGGCGGCGTGCTAGCTCGCAAGGCTTGCGGGGCATCAGGCGGCCTCCCGCTCACTGATGCGCGCGACCGGATAGCGGTCGAGCATCTTCGACAGGATCTCGACGCCGCTCGGGTCGGTGGGCACGAACATGCGCAGCTTCCAGGAGATGATCTCTCCAAAGAGGCCGTAAGCCCGTAAGCGATCGCGCATCGTGTCGTTGAAGCCCGACAGTTCGATGCGGTGTGCGCTCATCACCCGGACACGGCGAAGCTGGAGCCCCTCCGCAAGCTCGAGGACGGTCCGCCCCTCCATGAGCGCGGCAAAGGCAGCGTCCGGCATCAACGCCGGCGCCTCAGCCGAAAGGACATTCGCAACCCAGCTAGCCGAGACCTTGCGGCCGATGATCCGCTCGCCCGCGTCGGTCTGCAGCCGATAGACGCGGGTCGACTCGTTTGGCAGCCGCTTCCAGATCGGCAGCAGCAAGCCGGCCACCACGTGGATCGTGCTTTCCGTGAACTCGGGGATCTCGGCAAGCTTCGCCAGCCAGGCTGCGGCAAAACGCTCACGGTCCGCCTCGACCCAATGGCTTTCCGCCATCATCTTCAAGGGAACGCTATGCTGCTCCATCGGCCGGATCAGGCGGACGCGCTGCTCGATCTCCCCGTGATCAAGCATGAAGCTCGGAGCCGCGACCTGCACCGCGGCTCGTCCTGAGCGCTCATTGATCAACAGGATGGAGCGTGGATCGGAAAGATGAGCAAGAGCATCATCCAGGCTCACGGGATGATTGCGCTGGCGCTGGGTGATCGTGAGAAGCCGGGTCTCGGCGCCAGTGCCCGGATGAGTATAGATCGTCTGCCGGTCGGTGACGACAAAGCTCTCGGCGCGGAGCGTTTCCAGCCCGACGTCATAGCTGCTCGAGGCAACCGCGCCTTCGATCCGAGCGGTCAACAGCTGCTCGAAGACAGTGAACAGGATATTCTGAAGATCGATCGTGAGCGCCAGCAAGCGATTCAGAAAGGTCGTGATCGGCGGCAACTCGTCCTTCAACCCATTGGCATCCGTGAGCTTCAGACCGGTCGCATCCTCAAATCTCTCAAGCGAGCAGCCCTCGACCGTTCCGCGCGCCAGCAGCGTGTAAAGCTGGCGCAACGCGTCACGGCCGTACTGACTTTCCAGATTGTCTTCGGGCCGGAACAGACCCTGCCCTCCGGTCTGCCGCTGGCCGCGCGTGATCGCTCCCAAGGTGTCGAGCCGGCGGGCAATGGTGCTGAGAAACCGCTTTTCTGCCTTCACGTCCGTCGCGATGGGACGAAAAAGCGGCGGCTGCGCCTGATTGGTCCGGTTCGTCCGGCCGAGCCCTTGGATCGCGGCATCCGCCTTCCAGCCGGGCTCGAGCAAATAGTGGACCCGCAGGCGGCGATTCCGGGCTGAGAGATCGGCATGATAGCTTCTCCCCGTGCCGCCCGCGTCGGAGAAGACAAGGATACGCTTGACGTCATCCATGAAGGCCGAGGTCTCGGCGAGGTTGGCCGAACCGGGTCGGTTTTCGACCACCAGCCGATCGCCCTTGCGAACGATGCGGCGCGAGCGACCGGTCACTTCAGCAACCATATCGGTACCGAAGCGCTGGACGATCTGATCGAGCGCCCCGGGCACCGGCGGCAGCGAGGCGAGCTTCTCGATGAGGCGGTCGCGGCGAGCGACAGCGTCTCGGCTTTCGACCGGCTGGCCATCGCGATAGACGGGCCGGGAGCAAAGATTACCCTCCTGGTTGGTGAAGGGCTCGTAGAGCTGGACCGGAAAGGAATGGGCGAGATAGTCGAGGACATATTCGCGTGGGGTGATGTCGACCTGGACATCGCCCCACTCCTCGGTCGGGATCTCGGCGAGCCGGCGTTCCATCAGCGCCTCGCCGGTCGAGACGATCTGGATGACGGCGGCGTGGCCGGCGTCGAGATCACGTTCGATCGAGCGGACCAGCGACGCCGTCTTCATCGAGGTCAGGAGGTGGCCAAAGAAGCGCTGCTTGGCGCTCTCGAACGCGGATCGCGCGGCCGATTTGGCCTGACCGTTTGGCGTGCCGGTCTCGCCCGTGATATTCGCGGCCCGCATTGCCGCATCAAGATTGTTATGGATGACGCTGAACGCGCCGGCGTAGGCGTCATAGATGCGTACTTGCTCTGGCGTGAGCTGGTGCTCGATGAGCTCGTAGGCGACGCCCTCGTAAGATAGAGACCTCGCCGCGTAGAGACCGAACGCCTTTAGGTCGCGCGCGAGCACTTCCATCGCCGCGACGCCGCCCTCCTCGATCGCCTCGACGAACTCGGCGCGGGTGGCGAACGGGAAATCGGTGCCTCCCCAAAGGCCCAACCGCTGGGCGTAGGCTAGATTGTGGACCGTCGTGGCACCGGTCGCCGAGACGTAAACGACGCGGGCATTCGGCAACGCGTGCTGGAGCCTGAGCCCCGCACGCCCCTGCTGGGAGGCCGCCTGGTCGCCCCGCTCGCCCTTCTGGCCTGCCGCGTTCTGCATCGCGTGGCTCTCGTCGAAGACGATCACTCCGTCGAATTCGGAGCCCAACCATTCAACGATCTGCCGCACGCGCGAAAGCTTGTCGCCACGCTCGTCGGTGCGCAGCGTAGCGTAGGTGGTAAATAGGACACCTTCCGAAAGCCGGACCGGCGTGCCCTGACGAAACCGAGACAGCGGCGTCACGAGCAGCCGCTCCATGCCGAGCGCGGACCAATCGCGCTGCGCGTCCTCGATCAGCTTGTCGGATTTACTGATCCAGACCGCGCGGCGGCGGCCCTTGAGCCAGTTGTCGAGCAGGATACCGGCGACCTGCCGTCCCTTGCCCGCGCCCGTGCCGTCGCCCAAGAACCAGCCGCGGCGAAACCGGACGCCACTTTCTGCATCGTCGCGCGCGGCGGCCACAACATCAAAGGTTGCATCCACCGTCCAGGAGCCCGCGAGAAACTCGGAATGCGCCTCGCCGGCATAGATGACGCTCTCAAGCTGGGCGTCGGACATGATGCCATCCGCCACGAAGTTGGCCGGCAGATGTGGCCGGTAAGACGGCTTCGGCGGCGCGACCGAGGCCATCGCGGCGGACTGCACGAGCTTGGTCGGATGCGCGTGCGCGTCCGGAATACGGATCGCCTGCAGCGCGTATTCCTCATAAAGCGCATCGGTGAGTCGAGCGCCTTCCGGAGGCGTCCACTCGACCGTCTCGTAGGTGAGTTCGACGCCCTCTGGCGCGCTGTCTCCCGAAGTGGACGATGGGCTGGGTGCAAAGGCGCCGGCGGGCCGAAACGTCGCGGGGCGTCTGATGACGTCGACCACGACGGGGGTGGCAATGGGCAGCCTCGGGGGCACATGCTGGATCACCCAGTCGAGCAACGTGGCAACATCGCCCGCCATACCCAGCGAGGCCTCAAAGACCTTCGGATCTGCGGCAGGCTGCTTGTCGATCACGAGCAGTCTTGTGTCGGTCTGCGTTCCGTGTTTCGCATAGACCGGGCCATCGATGGCGGCAGAAAACACCACCCGTCCGCGCTCCTGGAGGCGAACGAAGGCATCTCGCCATGCCGGATTGTCCGGCGTAAGACTTGCGCCGGCGATGGCGACCAGACGCCCGCCGTCGCAAAGACGCGCCAAGGCAGAAGCGATGTGCCGGAGCGCCGTATCCGCCATCCGTCGATCGACGTTTGCTAGTGCCGAGAACGGCGGATTCATCAGGACGACGCTAGGTACAACACTCGCTTCGAGGTGATCGTCGATCTGGGCGGCGTCGAACCTCGTGACCTTAACATTGGGAAACAGCTGGTCGAGCAGCGCCGCGCGGGTCTCGGCCAGCTCGTTCAATACCAAGGCGCCGCCGGCAAGATCGGCAAAGATAGCGAGCGTGCCGGTCCCCGCAGAGGGCTCCAAAACGCGATCGGACGGCGTGATGCCGGCCGCGGTGCATGCGGCGAGCCCAAGCGGGATCGGCGTCGAGAATTGTTGAAGGGCCTGGATGTCCTCCGAGCGCCGCGTGTGGGTCGGCAGACAGCGCGCGATTCTCGCGAGCATCGGCAGCATCGCGGCCGTCGAGCCGGCCTTGACACGGATAGCCGGGCCAAACTTGCGAAGGAACAGAACGGTTGCCGCCTCGCAAACATCATAGGCGGTCTTCCAGTTCCAGACGCCCGTGGCGTCGGAAGCGCCGAAGGCAGCTTCCATGGCGCTACGCAGGACAGCGGCATCGATGCGACGGCCGCGCTCGAGATCAATCACGAGCTGCCGCGCGGCCCTGACGGCGGCGGAGGTGAGAGTTGCAGCGGCGCGCATCGAGAGCGGCGCGGTGGCAGCGTCGCCGGCAAGAGATTCGGTCATGACAGAGGTTCTTTCGGAGAGCAGGAATGGGTCGAACCGCCCGTCGCTCTCCTTGAGACCCCGGCGATTCAAACCCTTTCCGGCCCGGCTCTCCCTCTCAGCCCTCGCCCATAAGAATGGGGACCGGCGCGACACACCGGTCCCCAAGCAATTGCCGGACGGCCGGAGCCGTCCCTTCCACGATGTCACTCAGCCGCGTCGACCTGTTGCGGATCATCGTCGTTCGCGTTGTCCCGATCCTTGTCTTCGCCGAGGAATTCGGGCAGCGGGCCCGCTTCGCTCTCCTGCTCCACTGACGACGCATTGGGATCGACAAGACGCAGCGGCTCCGGCAACCAGCCCGAACCATCGAGAAGACGCTCAGCCTCCTTGGCCATGTCGGCCTTCTCAAATGGTCGATCAGTTGCGCCGACGACTCGCCCTTGGCTTCCCGCACTGCCTCCAGAATGCGAGGCTTGGTGACCCGGCCGAGATAATTGTCGACGGAGGGCTTCCACCCCGCTTGAACCATGTCGAGGCCGACGGCACGTGCCAGGGCGTTGGCCTGGTCCAGTCGCGTGCGAACGCCGTGGGCGGAGACGCGGCCCTGATTGTAACGGCTAGCCGGCTCATAGACGGCGTTGACCGCAAATGACGCACAGTGGGCGAACAGTAATGCCTGTTCGTCGCCATCGAGGGCTGTGAGGGCGCCCCAGAGATTGTTCTCGGCCGTCGGCAATTGTGCTTTCCAGGATTCATGCCGCGCCTCAACCGCCTTCGCAGACGCGCTTTCCCTCAAGCCAGGCGCTTGAGCCGGAAAGGTCGGCGTGCGAAGGCCGATCTCAAGGCAGCTCCCGGACGATGCGAACCGGTAAAAAGCCGTCAGCACGAAGTTGTGCAGCACCGCCTGGAACGCAATCGCAGGATTTTCTGCCAGCGCATCCCGCAACGCCAGCGTGCGATGCGCTGTCAGCTCGGTGATCAGCCGATCCGGCAGAGGTTTCGTCCCGTCCTCATCATCTTCTTCCGTATCAGTAGCGCCGCCAGCCACCGCGATGACCGTGCGCTGGACGGAAGTGCCAGCCGCCTTCCCCTCGATCGACTGTGTGTCGGCGCCCTGCCCGACATCAGGATCGTCTGCCGACACGTCGTCCTCCGGCCGGGCGTAACCCCGATCCACCGAGAGGCGGCCTTCGGAATCGATGCAGACGAAGACGCCAGCGCGGCCGATCTCGGCCGGAACGTAAATCATCGACCGGTCTTCGAACGCGACCAGTGCCGCCTCGATTTCCCCGAGACGCTGATCGACCTCATCGGGCAACTCGTCGGCATCCTGATAATCGGATTGGAGCTTGGCTTGCTCCGAGTTGAGTGCTTCGATGGTGGTCTGCTCCTCTGGGGAGAGATCGACAGGTTTACCCTCGATTTCGCGCAGACCCTCAGTGTGGCCGTAGGGGAAATCAACGGCGACCGAAATCCACATCCAGCCTTCGGCTGCAATCGTCTCGGCTTTGGCTTTGAGCTTTTCTGTCACGAGACGGTCCAGCAACGCAACGTCCTGGAGCCAGCCGCCATCATCGTGCTAGAACAGATCCCGCAAAACGCCGCCACCAGCCTGCTCGTAAGCATCCAGCCCAATGAACTGAACGCGGCGATCGGACGCGCGCACGGTATTTTCGGTCAGCATTCGCCGGATCTGATAGGGCTCGTCATAGCCGGATCGGCTGACGTTCTCCCAGACCTGCTCCTGCCTGGCGTGGTCGGCTGTAACAGAGAAGGCCATGAGCTGCTCGAGAGTCATGCCGTCTTCGGCATAGACGTCGTGCAGCTTTGGCGACACGGACGCCAGCCGGAGTCGTTGCTTCACGACGGCCGGTCTCACGAAGTGCCGGGCAGCGATATCCTCGTCGGATAATCCGGCGCCACTCAAGGTCTGGAAGGCTCGGAACTGATCGAGCGGATGCAGCGCTTAGGTTATGCGTCAACTGTCCTGTTAGCTGCATGGCGTTGATTCTTTTACCTTTCTGGTTACGCCTTGCATTTTGGGTGTATCTTTGGCGCTGAAGCGTTGCCGTTTGGTGTCAATCACGATGGCTTTCTCGACGGAAGCGATAGTCGCCCTTTGATAAGCGTAGTGCTTTGGCGATAGCCTTGTTGATGTCGTCGAGATTGCAGGACTCCGGGTGGAACTTGCCGCCAGCCCATCGATGCATGGCTTTGTGTTCTTCATGGTCGGGGTCGAGCCAGGCCTCGAGGAAGTTGGCATAGCCTGAAGGCCCACCAGCGTCTTCGGGAGGTCCTGAGCGTGCGGCGGCGATACAGCGAGGATATTCGGCGCTCTCCTCGCGTGCGACTCGCTCCAAGCGCAGCAGATGACGCCAATTATCGCCAAAGTCGTATTCGTAGAGGATCGTGAGAGGGTTTTCCTCGGGATCGTAGGGAAAGTGAAGGTCGATCATCCTGACCTCGGTCGCCTCGAAGGTCCGGCTGTCGGACAGACCGTCCTCATCGAACTCCGGGGCTCCATAGATAAGACCGCCAATATTGAACTGATGCAAATGGCTGTCGGTCCAGCCAAAGGCGGCCTGCAGCACCTCGTGGAGTTGGGCGAGGTTGAGAGTGATTGGCAGTTCGAGAGTGCGGCTGATCTTGGGCTCGATGCCAAGGATATGAACCTCGGCGCGCACAATGAAGCTATCTGGATCGAAGGGGTCAAGCATGCCGCAGATCATGCCGCGCATGATTGTCGCAGGCAATGGATGGGGCGACAATTGTCCTTCGACGAGCGCAGCGACACGAACCGGCAATCGTAAACGACGTCAGGATTTTGGCCCGCGCGGGAGGGCCACCGGCTTCATGGCGCGATCGCGCTCAGTGATCAGGCGGGCATTATGACGCTTCTGCCGCTCAACCTCCGTTTCGGCTTCGAGGATGCGCTTCAGCAGGACGGCATTTTCCGTCACCATACGCCGCTCCTCGATCTGCAAGACCTGGATCAGAGCGCGCTGCTGGGCGAGTTTGTCTTCCCAGGCCGCCAGCTTCTCGGGGACGATCCTGCGATCGCTGGCGCGACGCAACTCGTCGATCATCGAACGATGATTGGTGTAGATCGCGTTGCGGCCGACACGCGCCTCACGTGCGAGCGTGGCAACGGTCAGACGGTAGGATCGCTTTTGCAGGTCCGGGTGTGTGGGCAGTCCCTTAACCAGGCGCTCCAGAGCTTCCCGCAGCTTGCGATCCGTGTTGCGCAGGCGTTTTTCGTGCGGCGTCAGCGCCGGCATCTCGCTGGATTTACGCACCATCGCGACCATCCTTCCCGTGATCGAGATCGCCGAGGATGCGATCGCATTCAGCAATGCGCGTTTCGGCAACTTTCCGGCTGATGGGGTCCAGCCCCGGGGTGATCGAGCAGGCCAGCATTGCGATCCCGGCGCGCCTGCCAGACCGGCCTATGCCTGGCCGTGACGGCAAAGTTGGCGCAGGACAGACAGGTGCTTTCGGTTCTCAGCACAGGGTTCGGTCCCCGCTCGTCGCCGAAGCAGGCAGCGGTTTCGACACGGTAGACGCAATAACCCCAGTCACAGACCCCGAGCCTGAGGTCGGTCTCCTTCATAAGGAAGCTGACATAGGCCTGGACATCGCCGTCACGCGTGCGTCCCCGGAACTGCGAGCGAGCGGCAATCATCCGCCCGCCCTTGCCGCCAAGCGCTGTCGCCGTCAGCACCTCTTCGAGGGCGGCGCGCGTTTCCTCCTGAGCATGGCGATCGATAAGATCGTCGAGAGCGAAGTCGGTCCCAACATAACCGCGATCGGTCATCGCACGGGTGACATGACCGAAGTGCGCCTGAAGCGCATGCAGGCCGGTCCGGTCGCGCTTGCCGACGAAGCGGGCGAAGGTCTTTCGGCCCTGATGCGTGTTCAGATGCCAGGGCTCACCCTCATGATGCGGCAGAGCGATGAACGGCGCCAACTGGTTGTTCAACCGCGATATGATCGCGGAGACGACGGGCAAATTAATCCGGGCGGCGGGACCAATAAGGCCGTTGCTGGCCATCGCCAGAAAGAGATCGGGCCGCCCGCTTTGGGCGCGCAAGCGGGCCGACACCCGTTCCATGACCAGGATGGCGCGTTCGACCGGCGGCGGCGCGACCCAGCGATGGGCCTCGCCATCAGCGCCGCGTGCTGTCTTGTAGATCCGGCCAACGAGATAGGCGAAGCGTTCGCTGCCATCACCTGACGGATGCTGCTCGATGCAGCCGACTTGAAGCCCGATAATCTCCGAGACCCGGGCGCCGATCAGATAGGCAATGACGACGAAGCAGGCGTCGTAGATGCGATCGACAAGATACCGCACCTGCTTGGTGCTGCTGACAGGTGCGGCATGCCATGGCGCGTCCTCGCCGGGTAACGTCGAGAATGTGAACGCGGCGATCGCGTCGGTCACGATGAAGCCAGCCTTCGTCTGGCTGATCCCCTGCGCAAGCGCATCGTCATAAACGGTCTGCGCCAGCGTCTGCAACGCGATGACATCATCAGCCGGGGCTCCGATCAGTCGCAACGCTGCCGAGACAAGCGGGACGGCGATCTCATCGGGCGTATAGGGCAGCCAACCGCGATCATGACGGAGCACAGGCTTCCCAATGCCCGGGAACGGATCAGCGATCGCCACTTCCGGGAACTTCGCCCCCTGCAGGTAAAGACGTGTCAGCAGGTTGGCGTATTTTTGCAACGTCCCCGACTTCAGGGGCTTATCCATCTCTTTGCCCGGGCGCGTCGCCATCGATGCTAAGAACCGCTCGCAAGCGTCGCGATCGAGATCGACGAAGCGCCGATATCCTTGCGCTGCCATCCAGCGGATCAGTATCCGCAAATCCTTGAAGACGGAGACGATGGTTGCCTCATGGACATTGCGACGGCCGGGCGGCGGGTCCAGCTTCAGGCTCCACAGGAACAGCTTTGCCGCCTCTCGCCAATCTGTCCAGTGCGGTTCGCTGAACCGGCTGTCGTCAGCAAGGATAAAGCCCCAGTCGAGCGAGAAGTCACTCCGGTTGCCGCCCGGGCGGTATCCGTCGAGATGGTCGGATCAGGTCTGGCGCGCGCCATGTGTTCCGCGTCGATCGGGATGACCAGTCCAGGGCAGCGCAGACATCCGCCGAAGTGCCGGCAGACCCTGCCAGCCATCGAGCCGGGTGACGTCCCCGCAATCGGATTGAGACAATCATGGCTGAACGGGGCACTCGCGTTGGCACCCAGGGCAATCCGCTCGCGCGCCGGATGATCCCCGGTGTCGGTCTCCCTGCCGATAATCCAGCCGAGCATCAGGTCCTGCAATCTGGCGATGGCCTCGCGCTGGACACGGCGCGTCTGCGGCCCCTTGATGTAAAGTTCGGTCGTGTCGACGCGAGCGTGATTGAGCACGTCCTGTGTCACGACGATATCGCCGCCGGATGCCTTGTAATGTTCGGTGGCGACGCTGCCTCGAAGCAGCACGGCGGCAAACTCCGGCAGCAAAGGCCGTGCCCGTTCGGGTGCTGCCTTATTCCAGATGGCGATCCGAGCGTTCGAACGGCTGACGAACGGTTTCACGGCGTGCGACAATGTCGCCTCGGGAATGAGCGTGACTGTGTCCTTCTTCTCGCTCTTCACCAGGAACAAACGATTTCGATCCTGTCGGCCGGCTCGAGATACAAGTGGCGCCGTCATCGCCAACAGCCTGTCGATCAGGTTCGGCGCGGCATACCGGCGATGGCGATCGAAGGATCGTCTTTGCGCGCGCTTAATCATCCGTCCGGCCCGGGGCTTGGCCCACTCGATGATGACGCGATGCTCATCGAGTGGATGCGCCACCTGGCATTCGCGTGTGATCAGCCGCAGCGCGTCCGGATTGCCTGCCGTCTGGATCGCAAGGGCGATGAAGAAGGCAACGACCGTTTCTCCGGTCAGGTGAAGATAGCCACCGAGATGACGAAGTCCTCCATGACGCGCGACTGCCGGTATGTTGACCTGGCTTCGGATCGCGAGAGTGCGCGATGGCAGGACCCCGTCATTCACCCGGGCGAGCGCCCGGATCAGGTCGCAAAGTTCAGCATCGACACCATCAACCGGTCCGCTCGTGGCGAGGATCCTTCGCCCCGTTTCGAAGCGCTCCCAAGCCTCGTCGATCTCCTCGTAACAAGCGCGAAGAATGGCTTTAAGGTCGTCTCCGCCAAGGCGTGTGCGGGAATCGGCATTGCGGTTCGGCCAGGCCCGCCAGGGGAAGTCGATGCGCCCGGGCAACCGGGCTGGATGCCGACGCTTGGTCCAGTCGATCATCTGGCGCAGCTGCATCAGCACATTCGCCCGCGACCCCTTCGACCAGGGCTTGTTCGTCTGTCCCGCGATCTGTTGATCCAGCCAGGCGACATAGCGCCCGACCATTGCGGTGGTCAGATCCCCGGCAGAAAGAACATGCCCGTCCTCCACCGCAAAGCGCGCGAAGATGCGCAGCGCCATCCAGCAATGACGCAGCGTTTCAGAACTCGATGCGGCATGATGATTGCGGAAGGCGTCTGCCAGAAGCATCGCAATGTCTGTCGGCAAACCAAGCTTGCCGAGATCGTAGCGCTTTGCGACCTCGCCCCAACCGTCACGGAAGACGGCGACGGTATCGGCCGGCTGCTCCAGCACGATCGGTGACGCAGCCGATAGACGCCGGTCGATACGCTCACGCTTACCGGTCATCGGGGATCAACTCGCCGTAGAGATAGTCGATGCTGTCGGCGAGTTCCCGGGCATTCAGCTCGACGCAGCGCAGGTAGATCGCCGTGCTCTGGATCGAACTGTGCCCCAGCAGGACCTGGACGATCTTCAGCGGATTGAGGTCAGGCGTGATTGATGCCTGTCGCTGTAATCGCACCAGCATGGTCATCGCAAAGGTATGGCGCAACCAATGCAGCGAACCCGCCACACCGGCGGCCGGGAAGGCTTCCGCAAACACCGCCGTCAATCGGCTCTTGCGGATCGCATTTCCCTGAAGATTGAGGAAGAGCGCCGATGGTGGTCGATAATCCGACCGTTGGCGACGCAATGCTCGAACCTGCGGCGTGCGCACTTCGTTGATATAGCGTTGCGTGCGATCAACCAGGCGGATCGGTGGGTAGATCGTGCGAGGCTTGTCGCCCTTGGTGATCGTCAAGGGCACGCCGACCAGCGGATGGTCCTCGTCATCGAGATGTGCCGTCTCCGGGACCTGGAAGACAGCCAAGCCGCAAAGCTCCTTGCGCCGTAATCCCGTCGCCAGCGCCCATTCCGCCATCAGGCGGTAGGGCATCTCCAACTGGGCGAAGATCCGGCGCAACTGATCGACCCGCAATGGTCGCGGCAAGCGCTCATGCTCGGCGACTGTCAGGATGTTCGCCGCCACGACATGGCGCGCATCGACATGCGCAAGGAACGATTGTCGCCGGCCAGGGCCCACCCGCACGTCGACAAAGTGGAACGGCAAGGCCTCGATCCAGCCGCGTCCCTGCGCCCAGGCATAAAACCGGCAGACCGTACGAACCCGATCATTCACGGTCGACCGCGCATATGGCCGCTTCGTATGCGGACTCGGCTGCGACAGCATGCGATTGCGCCAGGCCGCAATCTCCGCCTCGCTCACCGCGCGCCAGTCGAGACCAGATTGTTCCAGACTGTCGAACCAATCATGCAGGTGCTCGCAATAGGTCCGTATCGTTTCCGCCGCATGCGAGCGGCCCGGAATCGTAGCCAGCTCCATCAGCCAGGCGAATGCCGGCTCAATAATCGCCATCCGTTCCGACACCAGTATAGGAAACCCGGCTGGGATTGCGGCATAGCCCATCGCCGCCTTGATGATCCGCACCATACTGTCCTCTTTGGTCCTAGCCGTTCGAAACGGCAAAGGACACCGCGCTGGGCGCAACTCCCTGTACAGCAACAAAGAAGACAGCTTCCCGAACCGGTTGTTATCTAAGCGGAGCGCCTGCGGCGCACTCTTCTCTTTGAATGCGAGGGGTTCCCCTCGCGCTCTCCCGTTCGCCACGTGGCAGGGTTGCAGGACTTCGCCTGCAACCATTTGACTAGTTTGTGGTGTCGCCGCCGCGTCAAGCGTTGTCCTCGCTACACTGCGGGAACGCTTGACCCGGACGTCTGTGTGCCCTCCTCGAATGCCCGCGAATATGAGTGATGACGATGACAGGCCCGCGAACTTAACAGGACAAGTTGTTGGCAGAACCTAAAAGCCCTAAGCGCTCGTCATTCTCTGCAAGCGAGTCGTCTTCAGCAATGCCCCCCTTGCGCACGACACAAGGAACCGCCTGCGTCTTCGCCATGCGCTTCTGCTTTACGAGAGTTCCAACGCGCGATAGCGCCGGCCGCCGGCCGGCACCTCGAACATGGCGGCCTCATTGCCTTTGGCGTCCACAACCCCCCGCACGTTGAGACTTTGCAGGAGCGTACGCTGCGCGATACTTTCGGCAAGTTGCTCGATGGAGATGCCCGTCTTCACATGCCGGACGTTGGACTGGCTGAGGACCAGCTTGTTGAACGGAATGTCACGTGAGGGGGACAGCGTGATCTTTTGGACAGTCTTCGTCATATCGATTCTCCATGACGGGCAGCCGAGAGCCTCTCTCTCGGCGTCCAACCCGTCGCGGAAACGACCCAGCCCTTCTTACTCTTGTGCCCGCGGCTACCGGGCAGAACCTCACGCCGCCTGCTGATCCTCCGTCATCATGTCGACAACTGGTTCTGGGAGAAAGCCAAGGTAGTCCGCGACCTTGCTGGCCTGGGAAGCGGCCCGGATAATTGCACGATTGTCCTCGCGCAGCACGTCAAGCCACGAGCCGATATAATCGGCGTGTCGCACCGTGGGCACGATACCGAGTGACGCGCAACCGAACGCAGACGAGATCTCCGCAACCAACTCCTCAAACGCATACTTCTTGGTACCAAAGCTGCCCGACAAGTCACGGTTGAGACGCGATGGATGGCCGCTGGCGTGCGCCAGCTCGTGCAAGGCCGTTCGATGCCAATTGATCGGTTCGAAAAAGGCCTGCGGTGGAGGCACCTGCACATAGTCTTCCGCAGGCATATAGAAGGCCCGGTTGCCGCCGATGCGGAAGTCGAGGCCGGTCGCCTTGATCAGATGCTCGACCCGTGGCTCGATCAAGCTTGGAGGCGGAGGCGACGGCGTCGTTGCGATCTCTGGAGGCAGGCCGTCGCACTGATCGGTGTTGAAGACTGTGAAACGCTTGAGGAATGGAACTGGCTGCGCTTCCTCACCGTTCTCGCTCGCGCGGCGCTTTTCGTCGACCGGCACAAAGCGGTCGGCATAGACGACGGTCGTGCCGCGCTCGCCCTTGCGGACGTGACCACCGAGCGACAGCGCCTGGCGGAATGTAAGCCAGCTCTGACCTGTGAAAGCGCGCTCAGTCGCGGCCCCCCAGAGGATTAGAATGTTGATTCCGCTATATTGACGGCCGGTCGCTGCGCTTTTCGGCATGGCCAAAGGCGCCTTCGCCGCCGCGGTGCCCCAAGGCTGCACCCACGGCACGCGGCCAGCCTCCAGCTCGGCGATGATCTTGTTGGTGATTTCGTCATAAAGGCTCCTCCGGTCCTCACCGGTACGCGCCCGAGGATAGTGTCTGGACATCGCGGATCTCCGCGACGGGCGCCGCGAGCCTCTCTCGCAGCCTGTAACCCGTCACGGCAAAACCGCGCGGCACTCTTACTCTCAGGCCTCCAAGTGAGAGAATGCGAAATCTGCGGGGCGGCCTGCCTTTCGTCCGACTCTTCATGGGACTTGGTATTGACGTGCAGGGCCGGAGGCCCCGACCAGGCGTGCGCCAAGGGCGCATCGCCTCAACGGAAAATGGCACCCGCAGGAGCGTGAGCATAGCGACGCCGAAGGCGGCACGCGGGACCGAGTGCAGCGACGAGACCGGTTAAAAGGGTACCCGGGAACGGGGCATTGATAGCGACGCCGGCATACTTCATGACGGCGGGCCCCTTTTCCGAGTGCCCCCGGCGAGGAGCTCCGCAGCTCTTGCGCGAGGGATCGAAGCCGGACGGCCGAGACGCAAAGCGGCTCGGTGCACCGAGAGCCCGATGCGGCGGAGCCGCACGCGCGCAAGCGGAAGAACTCCACCAAGGTTTGAGTCGGAGGACCTAGATTTCCTCGCGCGCATTTGTCTGCGCGTCGTAAATCCTGATCTGAAGCATGGGAAAACGCTTCTTTAGTTCTTCGCCACCTGCCCTGGCGCCGTCTCTGGTTGTAAATTCGGCTTTGAGCCGGCCGTCCACTTCAAGCAAGTAACCAGAGGCCGGCAATTCACGGGTGGCTGCAACCATTTCATTCCCATTGTGCAGTGAGATTGGGAATGATGGGTAGCGTGAGTCGCCCAAACCGCGCCAGAGCCACCTGCCCAAGTGCGGTGATTGGCCAACCCACCTTGTGGATTGGCGCCTTGCTGGGATCACCTCAAGGATGGGCATTTGCATCGTCCGAACAGGCGGACGGCCTTCCGCTTGCGCGGATGCATGCACGATAGAGCCACGGCTCGACATAGCTGCCCTTCCAGAGTCCTCGGCCCGCGCGCTCAGCCTCGCGCTGAGCTTCGTGATACCTGCCCTTCGAGTATTGGAGCCAATCCAGCGCAAGACCGTTGCGTACAAGCCATTCACCGAGATCCTTGCCCGCGACCGAGCAGGTCGCGACCGTGCGGCCATACGGGTCGAGGCTGACTGGAACACAATTGACGGGACGGCGGGCAATGAAGGCGTCAAGGTCGTTCGCGGCCTGCGCACCGCAACGATATTGTAAGCTGTCTTCGCCGCGGCACAGCTGACTGCTCTCCGGTGCATCGATACCCCAAAGCCGGATGCGCACTCCATGCATTTCCAACGTGTCGCCGTCGATCACGCTGGCCTGTCCGGCAAAATCGTCAGCCAAGGCCACGCTCGACAGAATGGCGAGAATCAATGCGACAGAGGTTCGACGCATTCCAACGACCTTGTAGCTACCGCAAATCTCGCGGATCGGATTTTGGCCAATTCTCAAGTGGCTTCAGTGCCGGCAGGTTCTCCGGCCGCTCGGGAAAATGAAACTCCGTGCCGCGCAACCAACGTCCCTTGAAGCGAGCCCAGAACAGAATCGCGTCCATCTGCCAAGTGAATTTATAAACCTTCCAGACGCCGTCATTCTTTAAAACTTCGCCGGTCGCGTTGAATGGCAGGCTGTTCAGCCGGCAAAGCGCGTAAATTTCGTCCCGGCGCGCCCCTTGGGATGAGGCAAAGGGCGTTGCAGCGCCCTTTGCCAGACGAGGCGCTGAAAGTCGTCATGCGCGACGCGGACAAGGAAGACAAGATTGCTGCGTGGCTGGTTTTACACAGGGCGGCGGAACACGTGGAAAAGCAGCTGCCCCGACGATTTGAATCCCTGCTCTGTGTTAGCAGCCGGAACGAATCGAGGGCTGCAAGGATTCGTCCTTCGCGGAGGAGCGATCTTGATGCTGATGACCAAGGAGAGGCGGACGGCGATCCGCACGGTACGGGGATGGGCGATAGCCGTTCTGCAGGAGGCAGGCGCGATCCGCCAGTGTGCGTACCACGGCTGGATGCAGGACCGCGCAGATCCGCACGCCCGTGAGCGGGCGTTCGAAATCGCCCGCCAGGATCCGCCACCAAGCCTTTCGCCCGAGGCGGCCGCCGGCGCGCTGACCGAGGTCCTGGACTCGATCGGCGATACCTGCCCCGAATGCCCACCCGAGGTCTAGGTAACGCGCTGGACGATCAAGGTGAGCAATAACCTAGCGTTCGAGACGCTTCTCGATGCGCTTCCGGCTGTTGCCGACCTTTTTGACAGCTTTCTTGACCGCTGACGCCGACCGTCCTGTCTTCTTGGATTCATACCCCACTTCATACTTTTGGCCGCCCGCCACACGCGCCCGGTCCTGTTTTCGCCCGCGCGCCGTCTTCGTCTTCTTCGCTGCCGCCATGGGTACCTCCTGTTGTGAGATCGATGCAACGCAACAGGGACTCGCAGGTTCCGGAACGATTCAAACTGTGCCAATTTGAATCGGTGTAGCGTGGAGTGCTTCAGTGGCGTTTCAGCGTCAAAAACCGGCGGCCCTTGGCGTTAAGGCGCCCTTCCCCGGCTTCATCGAACCGGCCTTGGCCACCTCGATCGAGAAGGTGCCGTCCGGAGAGCGCTGGATTCATGAGATCAAGTTCGACGGCTACCGTGTTCAGGTCCATCTGGCTAACGAGGCGGCGAAGATTTTCACCCGGCGCGGCCATGATTGGACGCATCGCTTCAAGAAGGTCGCCCATGACGCCTGGCGGATCAAGGCGAACTCGGCCGTTGTGGACGGCGAGATCGTGGTACCGGCCGCCGACGGCACTACCGACTTCTCGGTCCTGCAGAACGAGCTCAAGGGCAAGTCGACGAGCATCATGCTTGTGGCGTTCGATTTGCTCTACCTGAATGGCCGCGATCTTCGGAAGCTGCCGCTGATCCAGAGGAAAGCCGAACTGAGGAAGATCGTCGATGGCACCGACGTCCAGTTCAGCGAAAGCTTCGAGATCGAGGGACGCGAGATGTTCGCACACGCCTGCAAGCTCGGCCTGGAAGGTGTCGTCTCGAAGGTACGAGACGGTCCCTATCCCAAAGGCCGTACAAGCGATTGGGTGAAGAAAACCTGCGCCCAGCGGGAGACGCTGACCATTGCCGGTTTCGCACTCGATGGAACGAAGTGGGACGGCATTTATGTCGGCAGGCGCAAGGGCGACGATCTGATCTATGCGGGCAAGGTCGACCACGGCTTTGACAAGACTTCCGCCGCTGACCTCCAGAAGAGACTGAAGCCGCTGATCCGGAAGACGCAGCCGTACACCAAGCGGATCGCACATAAGGGCATCTGGGTCGAACCAAAGCTGCTCGCCGAAATCGAGTATCGCGCGAAGTCGGCCGAGGGAAAGGTTCGGCACCCGTTCTTCCGGGGCCTGCGGGAGGACCTGTGATGGATGCATTCGACCGCTTCTGGCAGTGGGCCAACAAGCCCCTGGAAAGCCAACTGACGATTCCAGCCGAACTACACCAAGCCGTCATAGAGCTCGCTCCTGAGGACCAGCGGGACCGCGCCGCCGTGAACCAGGCCGCAGCACGCGTACCAGAGCCCGAACGATGAGCGCTCGAAGGGTCGCTGGCCTTCACGCTTGGGTGCGGCCACAGAAACTAACCCCGCGCGCGCCGCAGCGCGGCTTCCAATCGCGCCTTCTCCTTGTCCCAGCGGGCTTGCTCGGTTTGCGATTTCTTCTCAAGAGTCTCGATATCGGCTTGGATGGCGGCGGCCTGCTTCGCGTGCTCCTGCTCGGCCTTGTCCAGCGCAGCCTGCGCCTTGTCGACCGCCTGCTGACGGCGTTCATGCTCCTTCCGCCTGGCGGCCTCTTCCTTCGCCCGTTCAAGCTCGCGGCGCGATTGCTCCTTTTCGAAGGCGAGAGCGGCCTTTTGCTCCGCCGCCTTGTCGACGGGGCGAGAGGAAGGCCTTTTCGCCCCAGGACCTTTCGACTTGCGGGCGGCTTTCGTTGGCCTGGTACCGCCAAGATCGGTAGGCAGCTTGGCATGTTCGCCGAAGGGTCCGTCGGATCCGACGGCGCGCCTGAGAACAACGCCCGGTTTCTCCATGGCCGCGGCAATGACGTCCGGATCGTCACTTTCCTTCGCCGCGCCCTGGTGGAAGAGATTACTGTCTGCGCCCCACGCTTCCAGAGCCGCCTTCATCGACGGAGCGGCGATCGCCAGATCGAAGAAGCCCAGCGAAGTTTGGTAGGTCTTCAGTTTTCTGGCCATCGGCCTGATCCGCCCTCCCCGATCAATCGTCAATGTCGCGCACGCCACGACGCCTGCGGAACACGACGCGGCCTCGAAGCGTTCCCCAATCCTTGGAGGACGTCCATGCATTTCGCAACCTGCTCTTAAGGATTGGCCCCGAATGAGCCGGACGTCGACCCTGCCCAAGCGCCTGCAGCCGATGCTCGCCACACTTACCGACGCGCCGTTCGATGATCCCGGCTGGGTTTTCGAGGACAAGTACGACGGCTTCCGGATGATCGCAGAAATCCGGCGGGGCAAGGTTGCGCTCTACAGCCGCAATGGCAAGATCATCAGCCGCAGCTATATGGAAGTAGCCAAAGCGCTGGAGGGCGTGAAGGGCGACGCCGTGATCGATGGCGAACTCGTCGCGATCGGAAAGGACGGTTTCTCGCATTTCCAGCTGCTTCAAAACGCGCTGCGCCATGAAGCGAAGCTCCTGTATTGCGCCTTCGATCTTATGTTTGAGAACGCAGTGGACTTGCGCAAGCAGCCTCTCCTCGAGCGCAAGAAGCGGCTGAAGGCGATTCTGCCGCGCGACAAGCTGATCGCCTTCAGCGCTCACCGCAAAGGGGACGGTACGAAATTCTTCGCCGAGGCAGAGCGGAAGGGTTTGGAAGGCGTCATGGCGAAGCGCGCCGACAGCGCGTATTCGTCCGGAAGCCGGACCCCGGATTGGTTGAAGATCAAGACGGCAAACCGGCAGGAAGTGGTGATCGCCGGCTTCACGGCGCCCAGGCGCACCAGGCCGTTCTTCGGCGCCCTCGTCCTCGCCGTGCGGGAAGGCCGCGCATGGCGCTACATCGGACATGTCGGCACTGGCTTCAGCCACAAGGTCCTGGAAGACCTCCATGCCAAGCTCGTGAAGCTGACGGCTCCTCAATCACCATTTCCTGCCAAAGTGAAGGACGAGGCCACCACGACCTGGGTCAAGCCCTCGCTGGTTGCCGAGGTCAAGTTCGCGGAGTGGACGGGCAAGGGCGAACTGCGCCAGCCCATCTACCTCGGACTCAGGTCCGACAAGCGGGCGAAGGATGTCGTGCGCGAACGAGAACGTTCGCGTAAATAGCGATCCCTTCGCGGCGGTGCGTTCAGTCGCCTCCAAGGTCGTGAATTTCCGGCTGTATGCCCTCAGGCGTGACTTCAAGCGTCGCAAGCGTGATCGGCAGCTTGAAGCGCCGCCGTCCCGCGCTGCCGGGATTCAGGTAGAGAACGCCGCCGACCGTGTCGATCTTCGGTACGTGGGAATGCCCTGAGACGATCACGTCGATGCCGGCGCCGGGATCGACCTGCAGCGTCTTCAGGTCGTGCAGAACGTAGATCGACTTTCCCGCCAGGCGCACGAGTTTCGTGTCGGGGTATTCGCGGGCCCACTCGCCGCTGTCCACGTTTCCACGGATGGCCGTGACGGGCGCGATCCGGCGAAGCGCGTCGACGATCTCGGGGCGCCCGATGTCGCCGGCATGGATGATATGATTGACACCCGTCAAGCCTCGTTCCGCCTCGGGCCTCAACAGGCCGTGCGTGTCCGAAATGATTCCAATCCTAAACGTCATTTCCCGGCGGTCTCAACCGCGATCGCCAAAAGACGATCGAGAAGCTCTACCTGCCCGGACAGCAACTTCGTCCGCGCAAACTCGATATCGAACCATTCCGCGCGGTCGACTTCGGGAAAGCTCTGCCGTCGACCGCTTCGTGGCGGCCATTCGATATCGAAGGTATTGCTGATCAGCGCAGCCGGGTCAAAATGGCCTTCTCCGGCGAATGCGATGACGCGCTTTCCTCCTCGCTGTCGGATCTCCCCCAGCGGCTGGAGTGGATCAATCGAAGCATTCGGGCCGAGTTCTTCGGCAAACTCGCGCCGCGCGACCTGCTCCGGACCATCAGCGGCATCGATTTCGCCCTTGGGAATGGACCAGGCGCCATTATCCTTCTTGCGCCAGAACGGACCGCCGGGATGAACGAGCAGAACCTCGAGCCCGCGAGCGCCCTCGCGGTATGCGAGAATGCCCGCGCTCAACGTCGATCTCCTGGAAATCGTTTTCAGCGCAGCCATATCGCTCCCTGCCGCGGACACGAAGTAACGGCCGTCTGGCGTCAGTGGATGCCGAACGACACGCTAGGCTGACTTCCGCTGCGGTCTGGCCGCTGGCTTCTTCGCGGCTTCCTTGGCCGGTTTCTTGCCGGCAATCGGCATCAGCATTTCCTTCTGCCCGGCCGCCGCCTTGCGCGCCTTCTTGGCTGACTTCTTCGGCGCCTCTGTCGTTGCCGCCGTGCCTCCCCCGATGCTCTTCCGCAGCGCGTCCATCAGGTCGACCACGTTCTCGCCGCGGGGACGCGCTTTCGCGGTGATGGGTTTACCGGCGCGCTTCTGGTTGATGAGATCGATGAGGGCGGTTTCGTACTGGTCTTCGAACTTGTCCGGCTCGAAATGGCCCGCCTTTTGATTGACGATGTGCTTGGCGAGATCGAGCATATCCTTGGTGACTTTGACGTCCTGGATATCGTCGAAATATTCCTCCGCAGAACGCACCTCGTAAGGATAGCGCAGCAGCGTCCCCATCAGCCCCTTGTCCAGCGGCTCGAGGGCGATGATGTGCTCACGGTTGGTCAGCACCACCCGTCCGATCGCGACCTTGTTCATCTCACGGATCGTTTCGCGGACGACGGCGAAGGCGTCGTGGCCGACCTTTCCGTCCGGCACCAGGTAATAAGGACGGATCAGGTACCTCGGGTCGATCTCGCTGCGGTTGACGAACTCGTCGATCTCGATGGTTCGTGTCGATTCCAGCGCGACGTTCTCGAGTTCCTTCTTCGTCACCTCGATGAAGGTGTCGGTGTCGACCTTGTAGCCCTTGACGATGTCCTCGTTGGCGACCTCCTCGCCGGTGTCAGCATCCACCTTGGCATATTTGATGCGGTGGCCGGTCTTCCGGTTGAGCTGGTTGAACGAGACCTTTTCGGATTCCGATGTGGCCGGATAGAGCGCTACCGGACAGGTGACGAGGGAAAGGCGCAGAAAACCTTTCCAGTTCGCGCGGGGGGCCATGGCGGGGAACTCCATACTGATGCCGGATTCAAGACGAATGGCCCGGCTTGGTTCCGACATTGCAGCCTTCTGAACAGGACGATTTTTTCTCCGCGACCACTTGGACGGACTCGACTTTTGTTCTCTTTATGTTCTAATTCGGAAATGACCGACCGACCCGCGAGCTGGCGCATGCCGACCCCAAAGCAGATGGAAAAGCTGACCGCTGAAGCCGCCCGTAGGCCAAGCCCCTCCGCTGCTGCTCCAGATGCGCCCCTCCCGGCGGAATACTGGGAATCGGTCCTCAAAGACCCTCGCGCCGGCGCGACCCCGGCCCAGATTCGGCAGCGACGTCTTTCGGAAATTCAGCGTCACGTATTGCGCGTCTCCTGCCGCCGCTGCGAGCGGACCGTCGAAATCCAGACTGCCGATGCAGTCCGATTGTATGGCGGCAACGCGGTCTGGAAGGACGTCGCGCAGCGGCTGCTCGACAACACCTGCCAGCAGCGCACCGGCAGGCATGAAGAAGACGGGTGCTGGCCGGCGTTCGAGACGCCGTAACCCGCTTCCATATCGCCGATCCGATCTCTTTGCGCCTGGATGTCCGGATGGCCCCGAAGTATCACCCTACGCTCCTGTCGGGCGGCGACCGAAAGGCTCTGGCGAAAGAGCTCGGCAAGGCACGCGCGATGGCCAACATCCTGGCGGCTCAATCGGCGGAGACGCGGGGCAAGGGCGAGGCAATGATCCAGCAGGCCGACAGGCTGCTCTGTGAAAGCTGGAACGAGCGGATGTGGAGCGACGGCGAGCCGATCGATCCATCGCCCACCATCGACCAGGCCGTGAATGGAGGCTTTCCCTGGCTGGAGATCCGCTGCGCGCGGTGCAAGACGCCGAGCGACGTCGACCTCGCGGCGATGAAGCATCCGCCGACCACCTTTGTGCATGATCTCGCCAGCCGGCTGCGCTGCCGTAAATGCGCCAAGGCGGGGCGGCGTCCGCCGGCGACCCTGCTACAATTGGCCTGGCAACCGCGCCATCCTCGGACCGAAGCTTGAACGATGTGCAATCTTTACTATGCCGACCTCTGGATTATGCCGACCATTGGCCCAGAACTGTCTCTGGCTGCGGTGATCGCTGCGTCGGAGTCGGCATAATCCGATTGATCCCACAGGTGTGTAGTCTCCCTCTTGCCAATTGAAGGGAGGCTTTCATGTTGATTGATCTGTCACGAGTTAGGGTTTCGGGTCCGCTTTCGGCATTCGCGACCGGGTTTGCCGACCACATGACAAGACAAGGCTATAGCCAACAGCAGGCCCGCATTCAGTTATTGCTGCTAAACCGCCTGAGCAATTGGCTTGTGAGCAAGGGGCTCGATGTAGGGGAACTACGAGCAAAGGAAGTAGGGCAGTTTCAGCTCAGCCGTCATGAAGCGGGTGACAAAATTCTTCGCTCTATCAGAGCGATGCAGCCGATCCTCGGTTACCTGCGCGGTCTTGGGATCGCACCGGCGGCTTCGTCGCTCCCGGTCAGCGGAGTGCTTGAAGCGGCCCTGGCGCGATACCGAGGTTACTTGATACTTGAGCGTGGCATCAGGAATGCGTCAGCGTCCCGGTATATTGAACTGATGCGCCCCTTCCTTCAAACCAAGGTCTTGCCGGACGGCCTTACTCTAGACCTTCGAAGCCTGACGGCGGCTGACGTCATTTCTTTTGTGGTGACAAACTGCCCTCGCCTGAGCCCTGGGACGGCCGGGCTGACGGTGTCGGCCCTTCGATCACTACTCGGTTTTCTTTACGTCGACGGCGCTATCGATCGGTCACTGGTGTCTGCGGTACCGACCGTTCCCGGTCGGCGATTAACCGGATTGCCGAAGGGATTGGCCGCTGACCAAGTGCAGCGCCTTCTGGCGTCCTGCGACACCAGCACCCGAAGTGGCTGTCGTGACTTCGCGGTCCTGACCATGCTTGTTCGCCTGGGCTTGCGGGCAGGCGAAGTCGCCAAACTGCAACTTGAGCATATCGATTGGCGAGGCGGCGAGATCGTGATTGCCCACAGCAAAGGCAATCGCTCCGAACGACTGCCATTACCTGCAGATGTCGGCGAAGCAATCGCGGCTTACTTGCATCACGGCCGTCCCGCAAGCGCGCAAGGCCGAATGGTGTTTGCACGGATCACAGCTCCGCATCACGCTCTCACCACTGGCGCGGTAACGCAGATTGTTCGCCACGCTGGCGAACGGTGCGGCTTTGAACGGATCCATGCTCACCGGCTGCGTCACACCGCAGCGACTCTGATGCTACGCGGCGGTGCATCGCTGCCCGAGATCGGACAACTCCTGCGCCACCGCAACGCCATTACGACATCGATCTATGCCAAGGTCGATCGCGATGCTCTGCGGTCGATCGCTCGCCCCTGGCCGGGTGTCGTCGCATGAACGCTCTCCGCAAGGCTCTCGCAGACTACTTTGTGGTTCGCCGCGCCCTCGGCTTTAAGCTCTATCGAGCCGAGAAGCTCCTCGGTCAGTTTCTCACCTTCGTCGAGGATCGCGGCGAAGATCATCTGACAACCGAGGCGGCGCTCGCTTGGGCGACACTCCCTAAGCGCGGTCGAACCTGGGCGTTTGCCCGGCTTTCCGTTGTTCGCCGCTTCGCTAAACACCTGCGCGGGATCGACCCCGCGACCGAGGTGCCCCCGACACACTTGCTGGTGCAGCAAAAAGGCCGAGCCACCCCCTACCTATATTCGGAGTCGGATATCGCGGCCCTCATCGCCGCAGCCGGGACGCTGCGGACACCGCACCGAGTGGCGACATTTCGGACATTGATCGCTTTGCTTGCAGTGACCGGAATGCGGGTTGGGGAAGCGATCGGCCTCGACCGCGACGATTTTGACTCCGTCATTGGACTACTCACCATTCGGAACGCAAAGTTCGGCAAGTCTCGCCAATTGCCGCTGCATCCGAGCACCGTGGCTGCACTGGTTGATTATCTGCGTCGAGACGACCGTCCGGCAAACTCGTCGAATACGCCGGCACTGCTGGTCACTACGGTTGGCACCAGGTTCCGCTACATGGGCGTCCAGCCCGTCTTTCGTCAAATTGTGGATGTCGCCGGCCTCAAGCCGCGCTCTGCCTCATGCCGTCCGAGGCTGCATGACCTGCGGCATGGATTTGCCGTCAATACCATCCTTGACGGATATCGAGATGGCCGGGAGCCGGGGAACCGGATCGCGTTGTTGTCGACCTACCTCGGCCACGTCGATCCTGTCAGCACATACTGGTATCTCTCAGCTGCGCCGGAGTTGCTGACGCTGGTTGGTGATCGTTTGGAGCGGCACCTCGGAGGTGCCGCATGACCGCACTTGCCCCAACCCTGCAAGCGTTCTTCACGGAACGCCTCATCCGCCAGCGCCAAGCTAGTCCCCATACACTTGCGGCCTACCGGGACACGCTGCGGCTGCTGCTGGTCTTCGCGTCCGCGAGGAAAGACGTCGAACCATCGAAGCTAGACATCGACGATCTTGATGCGCCGCTCATCGGCGCCTTCCTCGACCATCTTGAGAAGCAGCGGGAGAATAGTGCGCGCACTCGCAACGCTCGACTTGCCGCCGTCCGTTCGCTGTTCCGGTACGCAGCGCTTCGACATCCCGAGCATGCCGCCATAATCGAACGCGTGCTTGCCATTCCACGCAAGCGTTTCGACCGGAGGATCGTCACTTTCCTGATCGAACCGGAACTCGATGCGCTGTTCCGCGCACCCGACCGCTCGACCTGGACCGGGCGGCGCGACCATACCTTGCTTACGCTCGCGGCCCAAACGGGCCTGCGTGCGTCAGAATTGATCGGCCTTCGCATCAGCGATGTTCATCTCGGCACTGGCGCCCATGTCAGTTGCATGGGGAAAGGACGGAAGTTGCGGATCACACCGATTACCTCGGGTATGGTCGCCCTCCTGCGTGTTTGGCTCGCCGAGCGCGCTGGTCAGCCGACGGAGCCACTTTTCGTCACCCAGTCGGGGACGTCACTCAGCCGTGACGCCGTCGAACATCGGCTCGCCAAATACGTTCAGATCGCCACCCGCGCCTGTCCGTCGTTGGGACTGAAAACCATCAGCATGCATGTGTTGCGTCATAGCGCCGCGATGCGACTGCTGCGGGCAGGAATTGAAACCTCGGTGATAGCACTTTGGCTCGGCCATGAGCAGGTCGAAACCACCCACATCTACCTACACGCGGATATGGGAATCAAGGAACGCGCACTGGCCGCGACAGCTCCAACGGTCGCCACTCCCGGTCGTTTTCGACCGAACGACAAGCTTCTCGCATTTTTGGAGGCACTGTGATTATGCCGACTCCGATGCAGCGATCACCGCCGCCAGAGCCCGTTTTGAGCCAATGGTCGGCATAATCCAGAAGTCGGCATAGTAGAGAGCGTTTTTAGATTGGCGGCGCGTTACCGAAGCTTCAAAGTGCGCCGCTGTGAGTGCGCCGGTAAGCTAAAAACGTGTTGGACGAAGCCGCCTAGCGCGCCGGTGCTGCTATGGAAATTGGATGCTGCATCCCAGCGGACAGTGCCGTCGCTGAGGCTTCTGGGACATGCTGAATGCGGTCTTGATGGCGAAATATTCTAATCGAGACATGTTTTTCCGGACGGAAAGACCGGCGACGCCTGCGCTTGGAGGCCCGATGTCGGAAGCGTGATAATAGGATGCGTGCTGTCTACCTTAGCAGATAGAAAGAACAATGATCAATGATTGGAAAAGCCCGACCGTCATGAAGTGTCCGGAAAAGGTGGGTCTTGCGACGCAACGGGCGCGAGCACCTCGATGCACACCATCTGCCCTTGACGGCAAAAGGGACATTCCCGCAGGGAAACGCCGGTCAGCTCCTCGACCTTGTCGCGATAATCGCGCCCTTCCTTCGGTTTTGGCGGCCTATCGGATTGCTGCATTCCGAGCAGTTCGCGGCAGCGGGCGAGCTTTTGCTTGCGGTAGCGGTTGCCCAGGAAACCGTAATAGCGGATGCGCTGAAATCCTTCGGGCAAGACATGGACGAGAAAACGCCGGATGAACTCCCCGGCGTCGAGCGCCATCACCTTTTGCCGGTTCTCGTTGCGATAGTCCTTCCACCGGAAGCATACCTTGCCATCCTCGATATCGACGATCCGGTTGTTGGCGATTGCCACCCGGTGTGTGTAGCGTCCGACATATTCCAGAACCCGTTCAGCGCCCGCGAAGGGTGGCTTGGCATAGACTACCCAGTTGACCTGGCGGGCGGGATCCAGATAGCGCCGGAATGCGACGGGATCGTGCAGCCGTTCCAATGACGAAAAGAATCGCAACTCGCCGGCATCGAATGCCTTTTGCAGACCTTCGAGAAACAGCCGCCGGAACAGTCGGGAGAGCACAGCGACTGGTAGGAAGAAGCCGGGACGGCACGCGATCCAGCGGCTCCCGTCCGGCGATAGCCCGCCGCCGGGCACGACGCAGTGGAGATGGGGATGATGGCTGAGATTCTGACCCCAGGTGTGAAGCACCGCGAAAAACCCGATCTCCGCGCCGAGATGTCGCCGATCGGCAGCGATGGTGCGCAACGTCTCGGCGGCTGCGTGGAACAGGATCTTGTAGACCGTGCTGGCATTCTGGAAGGCAATCGCGGCGATCTCGTCGGGAACGGTGAAGACGACATGGAAATACTGCGTATCGAGAAGCTCTTCCCGCCGAGCCTCGATCCATTCCGCTCGGGCGAGCCACTGGCACTTGGGGCAACTGCGGGAACGGCAGCTGTTGTAAGCGATCCGTCGTTCGCCACAGCGGTCGCACTGTTCGACATGGCCTCCGAGCGCCGACGTTCGGCAGCGCTCGATGGCAGTCATCGCTGCGCGTCGTTCGGTCGATAGCAAGGCCCAGTGCTGCTCTCGCCAGGCAGCACCGTAGCGACGGAATATATCCGCGACCTCCGGACCCGAGCGGCCCATGAGGCTGGCCGTCAGAAATGTTCGGGCGCTGGCGGCGAGGAGGCCTTGGGGATCGGACGCGGCAGCAGTTCAAGCGGACTCGTCGCCGCGCAGACCTTGTTGGTAGCGATCCGCAGATATTGAGCGGTCGTTGACAAGCTGCGATGGCCGAGCAGGAGCTGGATGGTGCGGAGATCGGCTCCAGCTTCGAGCAGGTGCACCGCAAATGCGTGCCGCAGCGAATGAGGTGTCACCGGCTTGGAGAGTTTCGACATCCGATGTGCTTGGCGGCAGGTGGCATCTACGGCGCTTGTCGATATCGGTTCTCCAGCAACGGCGCCGGGAAACATCCATGCCCCGGTGGGTCGCACGGCGCGCCAATAGTCCGTCAGCACCTCCAGCAACCTGGCCGACAGCATGACGTAGCGGTCTTTCTGTCCCTTGCCCTGCTCGACGCGCAGCACCATGCGCTGACGATCGATAGCCTCAGGCTTCAGCCGGGTCGCCTCGGAAATACGTAGACCGGCGGCATAGCATGTCGTCAGGATCGCCTGGTGTTTGAAGCTCTCGATGCAGCCAAGGAAGTGCAGCACCTCCTCAGGGCTGAGAATGACGGCCAGTGTCTTTGGCGCCTTTGGGCACGGAATGATCCGGTCGAAATCCCAATCGAGGCCGAGCGTGACGCGGTAGAGAAATCGAAGCGCTGCGACGGTCACTTGCACCGAGCGTGGCGCCAGCTTCTTCTCGTTCGTCAAATAGACCTGGTAGGCGTGGATATCCTCCGGGCCGAGCAAAGCCGGCGATTTAGCGAAATGCCGGGCGAACTGCGAAACCTGCAGCAAATACGAATCCTGCGTGTTTCGCGACAGGTTGCGGACCTGCATGTCTTCCATCATGCGTAACCGAAGCGAGGTCATAGCGAACTCCTTGACAAGAGGCACGCTGCGCGCGGGCAGCAACACCATCTTGCCAAGGGCAAGCGCTTCTGAAATGGGGTGGATTACGTCGCTGTGCGGGTGGTGCCGGGGTCAGGGACACTGGCTGGCTTCGACGGGGGACACGCCGCGCTCAACGCGGATACCCTCCCGCGGAGCGGGTTCGTCCAGTAAAGATTATGTCGACGTCGGCATAACCTCTACTCGATCACGACCAACCAGGCGGCCATCATCGCGCTGTTTCGTGTCGTGAACCGATACGTTGGCAATCTGGCTCCGATGCCGGGGGTTTTCCCCGATTACAAGGCACCGATCGTGCGCAACGGGGACGAGGGCCGCGAACTTGCTACGGCGCGATGGGGGATGCCATCGTCGTCAAAGGCACTGATGGACGCCACCAAGAAACGGGCCGAAAAACTGCAGGCCAAGGGCAAGCCCGTCGATTTCAAGGAGTTGCTGCGGATGGAGCCGGACGGCGGCACGACCAACATCCGCAACGTGAAGAGCCAACACTGGACGCGATGGCTGGGCGCCGAAAACCGCTGTGTGGTACCGTTCAACTCCTTCAGCGAGTTCAACAAGGCGGAGGGCGGTGATATCTGGTTCGCGCTCGATGAGACCCGTCCGCTCGCCTGCTTCGCCGGCATATGGACCAACTGGACGTCCGTCCGGAAGGTCAAAGAAGGCGAGACCACCAACGACCTCTACGCGTTCCTCACGACGGAGCCGATCGCCGAAGTCGGCGCCATCCACCCCAAGGCGATGCCGGTGATCCTGACAACGCCGGACGAAGTGGACGCCTGGATGACGGCTCCTTCGGACGAGGCTCTGAAGCTACAGCGGCCGCTTGCCGACGGCACGCTCCGAATCGTTGCCCGCGGCGTCAAGGAAGATACCGCCGGGCTAGCGCCGTGACCATCGAGGACGATGAAGACCAGGCAGCTTCCCCAAGCCGCCAACGCAAGATCATCCACATCGACATGGACGCCTTCTATGCATCCGTCGAGCAGCGGGACAATCCGGATCTCCGCGGCAAGCCGGTCGCCGTCGGCGGATCCCGGGAACGCGGCGTCGTGGCGGCGGCCAGCTACGAAGCGCGCAAGTTCGGCGTCAGGTCGGCCATGCCATCGGTGACCGCGAAGCGGCAATGCCCAGACCTGATCTTCGTGAAGCCGCGTTTCGAGGCGTACAAGGCGGTCTCGCAGCAGATCCGCGAGATCTTTGCAGAGCACACGGCGATCATCGAACCGTTGTCGCTGGACGAGGCCTATCTGGACGTCACGGAAAACCTGCAGGGGATTTCGCTCGCGCGGGACGTCGCGTTCGCGATCCGTGCGAAGATCAAGGAGGTAACCGGCCTCAACGCTTCAGCCGGCATCTCCTACAACAAGTTTCTCGCGAAGCTCGCCTCCGACTACCGTAAGCCGAACGGCCAGTACGTCATCACGCCGGAGATCGGGCCGGCGTTCGTCGAAGTCCTCCCCGTCGGCAAGTTTCACGGTATCGAGCCGGCGACCAGCGCCAAGATGAACTCCCTCGGTCTCAACACCGGTCTCGACATGCGCAATCAGTCGCTCGAATTCATGCAAGCCAACTTCGGCAAGGCCGGAAGCTACTATTATTGGATCTCGAGAGGCGTCGACAATCGTGAGGTCCGCGCCGACAGGATCCGGAAATCCGTCGGCGCTGAAAACACTTTCTTGAGCGACCTCACCGAGTTCGAGACGATGCTGTCTGAACTGCAGCCGCTGATCGACAAGGTCTGGCAACATTGCGAAGACAAAGGCACGCGGGGCCGGACAGTGACTCTAAAGGTGAAGTTCGCCGATTTTGAACTGATCACCCGGAGCCGGACGGTGACCGGCGCGGTCGGCAGCCGCAGCGAGCTGGAGGGTGCGTCGGCTGAGCTGTTGAAGCTCTATTCCCGATGAAGAAAGCGGTCAGGCTCCTGGGAGTTTCGATTTCCGGCTTTATCTGCGAGAACGTCATACCGCCGCAGATGCCGCTTTTCCAACAGCTTTAATTGAGCCTATGTGAGACCCGCGATGACGCAACTGGATCAGTTTACACTGACGACCGTCCCGATCGAGCAGTACTTCGACCATATGCCACTCGGTCAGGGCACTGGATTCACGTGGAAGATTGGAGATCAACACTACCTCGTGACCAATTGGCACGTGCTGACGATGTGCGATTTTTTCACTCGGGCGAATTTGAGAAAAGATGCGGGCCGGCCAAACATCCTGCGCACGCTGTTCAACATCCGCACTGGATCGTTTGAAAAGCAGAGGTTGGACATCAAAATCAGAGACGAAAATGATAGGCCGCTTTGGCTGGTACATCCCAGCAGGCGGGTGGACATCGCGGTTTTGCCGATTCCATTCAAGCAAGAAGGGCTGACCATCGCCCTGTATCCGCTCAACATCCTGGCCAACGCCGCGCTTCGCATCGAGGTCGGGATGGAGGTATTTATCCTCGGTTACCCTTTTAAAATCTCACCGCCTGCCTATCCCGTCTGGAAGAGGGGAAGCATCGCGTCGGAGCCCGCACTCGCCCGGCTTACGACCGACTACATGCTGGTCGATACTGCCTCGCGTCCCGGCATGTCCGGAGCGCCTGTGATTCGGCGAAGCTGGACAAACCATATGGTCGATCCGGGCGTTGTTGCACTCGTCGATACGCCGCTGAACAAATTCATTGGCGTGTACTCGGGTCGCATGCCGACAGATCATCCGCATCAAGCCCAGATCGGGCTGGTATGGGACGGCTCGTTGATCGACGAAATCATCGCGGGCAACGTCAAGGACGAATAAGCTGTTTCCCATATCTGTCGCGCTGACAACTGCAGCAATGGATCGAGACTTTCAATGGCGGATATTCAGAAGATAGTTGACGATCTCTCGACACTCACGATCAGCGAAGCCGCCGAACTGGCAAAAATGCTGAAAGCGAAGTGGAGCACCGCCGAGCGTGAAGAGCAATTGGTCCTGTTCGAAGATCGCGAGAGAACACGGACAGACCCGTTGCGTCGTGGTGAGCAGCTTTTTGATTTTTACGATAGCAGTGCAAGCCCTGGCTACAGCGAACTGAGATCGGTCGTGAACGGCTGGTTGGCGCGGATGTCCGCGAGTGATCGCGCCGAGCTGATTACCCGCATCTGTTACGGAGGAGATCGCGAGTTCGGGGCGGCGCTATCCGAGCTGTCGACCAATGCCTTCATCGTTGGCTCAGGTTACCGCGCCACACCGCATCCGCAGGTTTCCGGTTCAACGAAGCGACCCGACTTTGCTGCGATCGACCAGACAGACGGGACAGTTGCATACGTAGAGGTAACGACCGTCAATCCGCCGGCCACAGAAGCAGCTGAGAAGAACAGAGAAAACCCAATCTACAACGCAATAAACGGGGCCACAATTCCAGCCGGGTCGATCCTTGGATACAGATTAGCGCGCGCAGGCAAGAGTAGTCCGCCATTGCGGCCGCTCGTCGGTGACGTCGAACGCTGGGCGCGCGACAACGCCGAGGTAGCAAAGACCAAAGAGATCAGTAAGACATTCACCGCGGGAGACTGGATTATTGAGCTCGATCTCTACTCGGGCGGCAGCGACCCCAACCCGCCGACAGAGGCGATCGGAGTCGCTCAAATGCGAGGGGGTGTTATCGCCCCGCACAAGGATCTCCGCGATGCACTGCACGAAAAGTCTCGTAGGTACGGGGCGCTCGAAAAGCCGTATCTAATCGCTGTCGCGGACGGAAAGAACCAGCTGTTCAACAAGGACTCGATCCATTCAGCACTTACCGACGCTGTCTTTGGCGATGAAATCGTGCAGTTCGAAGACGGCACGGCTTATATCGTCCGCGGAAAGAATGGATTCTGGCATGGGCCGAACGGTCCGCGGAACAAGTATGTGAGCGGAATTCTATTATTGCCTGAAACAGGGTTGTGGAAACTGAGAGAGGAGAAATGGCAGCCGGTGCTCGCGGTTAACCCTTGGGCGGTCAATCCTATTCCAGACGCGTTACGAGAGATGAACCGGTTTGAAGCGGACGGCGATAAGTGGGTGTTCCGTAAGGGAGAACGGTTCGCCGACATTATCGGCCTGCCCGAACCGTGGCCACGGATTGAAGAATGATAATGACCCCATGAATTGCAGGCATTGGCGCGCCTAGCGTATGATCCTGCTCGCATCGACATTCGAACCCGCATCTCACGGCGGACGCTCTCGCGCATCAGAACCACAATTATCATACCGACATTTGAGTTCAGAACGGCGATCGATCATTCTTCTCCCAGCGGGAACGACGGACTCGATATTCATCAGTCTTAAAGACGACGCCCTCCACATGGTTCACGCAAACGCTATCTGGCATCACACGAAGACTCGGCTTGCGCGGATCGGAATCAACCTCTGTCCCCGCTAATGCTGGCATGGCAGAATCCGGCCACGCCGGTGTCTTTTGCTGTTTTTCATCCGCCTTTAACGCCGGCGGCGTTTCCTCGATGACCGAGTAATCGTCTTCCCACCCCTCCGCGCTGCTGTGCCCCGTACTGGCCCTGATTTCAGTACCGTTTGGGATTTCCATCGCCTCGACCCGCGCAGCCTTGTGGAATAACACGACGTTGAGCACGTCTCCGGCGACTTGAACCGACGGAAAGATGATGCCGTCGATAGGTACCGAGGATTCAGTTGCTAGAAAATCGGCGACGGCCTGCGTTGCCAGATACTCAAAGGACTCGTCGTCGGGCATGACTGGTTGAGTGATACGGCTACTTAGAGATTTCAGGAATTGCGCTCGTTCCAAGCGGCGCTCAAATTCGAGATCGAAGATGCTTCCGCGCATCTGCACATTCTTGAGCGCCGTCAGATCAAGCAGCCGAAGATTTCGGATGATTTCGAATTGCGCGACGGCAACCTTACTTCCAACCGGAGGCCGCACCTCGGCGATGGCGGCCTTGGGATCATTGGCACCGTAGAATACGGAAATGCCGCTCGCGTTCATGCGACCTGCGGCGGCCAACAGCGCAGGCGGCGACCCGAGCTGCTGATCGGGCCGACACATCGCCACCTCTAGTCTGTTCTCGGACTGAAAGACCCGGGCGCGAAAAAGTGTATGGAAACCCGTTCCGGGCCCTGCATCAACGACAAGAGGCTCCCCCTGCCGCGTCTGCAAATCGTCGACCCCGTCGAAGATTGCGGCTAGATGGGCAGCTGCAGTGCGGCTAAAAAAACGTGCCTCTGTCTTGAGAGAATTCTCGAACCGACGCCATTCCTCGCGCCAGGCGGCATCGCTAACCTTTCTCTCCTGATAGTAGCTATCGCTTGCGAACTCAGTCTCCTCGCCCATAGCCGCGCTGTCGAAATCGCCATGTTCGTCCTCCAGGATTGACTGGACGTCCTGAGCAGCGTCATCAGAAATTTCTGCGGCGTTTTGAATCGCGTACACGACATCTTCGCCATGTCGGTTCCATTCGTAACTCAGCTCCTTATCGCGCTGGAGCATATGTTCGTAGTCGTTCGGCTGATCGGAAGTTCGATAGTAGTGTTGCTCGAACGCAGTCGCCACACGCTCGGCGACCTTGCCAAGGCTGAAGGCGCGACGCGCCTTTTTGCAATAGCTGCACTTGGCCCGTTTCCCTTTTGCTCGAACTTCGTCACTTAGATACTGCTCTCCAATGCAAGAGTAGCAAATGTGCTTAGCTTTGAGTTCATCAATATTTTCGGAATGCACGATATTCCTACCTACTCCGCTGTCGCTTGCTAAGTCGCTGCCTCGCGAGCGGTCTGCCCCCTTCAGCGTTCAACTAGTTGCTGAAGAGAATATCTGAGAGTCTGTCCGGGATCATGCTGTTTTTTGGCAGAGCTTTCGCAGCATGAGGCGGATTGAGGCGAGGCGCAAGAACGCCAATGCCTTTCGGTTGAGGCACTCCCAATCCTTGGCCAAACGGCGGCAGCGGTTGAGCCAGGCGATGGTGCGTTCGACGATCCATCGCTTGGGCAAGATCGCAAAACTCTTTGCTGTATCGGAGCGCTTGACGATCTCGACGTCGATTTGCCGGAGGATTTTGCGAACGGCGGACTGAAAGATCGGCCCCTGATAGCCGCCGTCAGCATAGAGCTTCAGCAGGAATGGATGCAGGCCAAACAGCGTGGCCATCACCAGCACCCCACCGTCACGATCCTGGATGTCCGCCGAATGCACGAGGGCGTGGAGCAGCAAGCCTTGAGTATCGACTAGGATGTGGCGCTTCTTGCCCTTGATCTTCTTGCCCGCATCGTAGCCATGCGGGTCGATCCACGCCCCCCTTTTTCCGCGCTCTTGACGCTTTGACTGTCGATGATGGCGGCGCTCGGGCTGGGTTCTCGGTTAGCCAATTCTCGACATTGTACATAGAGCGCGTGATGGATGCGATCGAGCGTGCCGTTCCAAGCCCACAAGTCAAAATAGTCGTGCACCGTGCTGCGTGGCGGCAGGTCCTTCGGGATCGCTCGCCATTGGCAACCGGTGCTCAGCACATACATCAGGCCATTGATCACCTCGCGCACATCGACCGTGCGCTTGTTGCCGCCTCGCTTGGCTGGCGCAATCAGCGGCCCCACCAACGCCCATTCCTCATCAGTCAAATCGCTTGGATAGCGTAGCCGGCTTCGGTCGTAACGACCGCGGTTCTCCTTCGTCCACATGGGCGCCCCTTCGAATCGGACTGCCACCCTTGAATCACAAATGATTCCGATGATTCAAGATGTTCCCGGACAGACACTGAGGGAACAGGGCAAGCGCAATCTTACCTGAAACGCTTTCGCGATCATCTTGTGCCACTGCGCGTGCTTTGACGATCTTGTTGCGAATACTCTGGACCTCAAAGACAGCCTCCTTGTTGGTCAGTCGAGCGAAAGTACGGATAAGACGCACATAACGTTGTCGTCGCTCGACATTAAGGAAGGAGTTTAGCACTTCGACAAGATTCTGCTGTCGTGACCCGACCGGCCGGCCGTCGACCAACGAGAGCATGCAGTTGATCAATGCATCCACGTCGAGCGCGTGCAGCTCATCGACGTCACCGGGAAGCTTCAATTTGGCGACAAGTTCGCTAAAGAGGGCCTCGCGCTCTTTCCATTTCGTGCCTTTTTCGCCGAGCGCACCGCGCCAGCGCGAGAGAAAGTCGTGATGCCAAGGCGGCCTCGACGGCACCAAGTTTGCGCGCCCCCCGTCGTTCCAGTTTAAGTCCGAAAGGGTGGCTAGTTTCGAGAGCCATGCGTCTCCATTCATCCAGAACGCGCGCAAAATTACGTCCTGCTTCTCTTTCGAGAGGGCAATCGTTTCGTCGTCCATTGAGAACAGATTTTTATCGTGAGAGTAGAAAATGTCCTCAAATGAACTAAGTAGCCGGCCGTTCGTGGGCGGCTCGAAATTCCAGGTGAGCCACATTAGGCGAATGGATGCGTTCTCATAGAAGTCTTCCCGTTGCACTATGATGGGGATCTGCGTGGTGGAAAGTTGGACCTCCACGACGAGTGGCAAGCCGTCATAGATCGCGCGTACGTCCGGGCGCCGTCGCCCATTTCCTTGGATAAGATACTCGTCAACAACGACACTTCCTGCCGTCGTGCGATGGTCGTCTGCTAACAACTCACCGACGATATGCTTGATTTTTGCATGGAGCGGGCTTTCCTGCGCGCCATCAAATTGCTGCGCGCTAATTATATCGACACTAGTACTCGGAATCAGAGCTGAGTGATACGGCGGCCTTTGAAACGGCGTTGACGGACCTTTTTCTTGGTCCAGACGAAGGGCTCGGCTTTGTCGTTGTAGGCGTTGACGTAGGCATCGATGTGGTTCCTGAAGCTGGCTGAGGCTTGTGAAGGAGGTGCCGCTAAGTGACTGCCCCTGCAAGATCGAGAACCAGACCTCGACCTGATTGAGCCAGGACGCGCTTGTCGGCGTGAAGTGAAATTGCACGTTGGGGTGGGCCTTGAGCCAGGGCTCGTTCTTCTTGTGGGTGTTGAGGTTGTCGAGGATGACGTGAAGCTTTCGGCCCGGAAAGGCCGCGGCGACACTGTTCATGAAGTCGAGAAACTCGACGCGGCGACGGCGTTTTGAATGCGTCGCGATGATCTTTCCGGTGGCGACTTCAAGCGCCGCAAACAGCGTTGTCGTGCCATGCCGCTTGTAACTGGCTCTGGCCGGTCAAGGCGCGGCCATTGGGCAACTTCAGGTAACCCTGCGCTCGCTCCAAGGCCTGGATCGAGGGCTTCTCGTCCACGCATAGCACAATGGCCTTCGCGGGCGGGGCGACGTAGAGGCCGACAACATCGGCGGCTTTGGCCGTAAAGTTCGGGTCGTTGCTCTCGCACCAAGACTTGCGAGCCGCGAGGTCAATCTTGTGGCTGCGCAGGAACCGCCAAACATATTGGACGTCAACATCGCCGAGCGCCTCGGCCAGCAGAGGGCCAGTCCAGCGCGCAAACCCTTGCGGGGCCGGCTTATCCAGCAGCTTCAGAATCCGCTTGTCGGTGACCTTCGTATAGATCGGCTGCTTGCCGGGCCGCGGCTTGTCTTGCAGCCCTTCAAGGCCATGATCGGCATAGCGGTGCCGCCAAAGGCTGACAATCCGCGGCTGGACTCCGACTTCTTTGGCGATCGAGCGGGTGCTGCGCCCATCCGCCGCCAACAGAACGATCCGCGCTCGCTTCACATCGCGCTGCAACGTCACCGGCGAGCGACAACACGCCTCAAGCACCTTGCGATCTTTCCGCGAAAGGTGGACTTCTCTTGCTTCGGGGATCATCCATATCTTGAATCACGACTCACGATCCAAGAAAAGTGGGTGCTAGCCGGCGTGCCCGTCCACCGGGGACACACTTGTGGTGCACCTGGGTGGTGTTTCCAGTACGGGTGGCCAGTCCGGCCTTCGCGCGGAGCATAGACGGCATGTCCGCATTTCGCGCAGACATAACGTGCTTTCTTGTCGAGCTGCGCCCGCGTCGCTGTGCGCCGGAGAACCTGATAATCATCCTTGCTCATCGCAATGAGCGAATCACTCGCTCGGGATACTCCTTTCGGCATTCCGACAGCCGGACAAAAATTCCGGCATTCGCGCCGTTCATATGCCTGCCCGCCTTAGTCCAAACGATGTCCTGGGCTAGTTGGGATCGAGGGTCGGGAAGCTCGTGGTAAAGGTCAAAATTGGACCTGAACGGCTTGCCATCAAGGATCCAGATAAGATTGCCGTAGAACGCCTCCCTCGATAGCCGCTCCCCATCCGACATTGCTGAATGCTGCACTTCGATAACGATACCGGTTGGAGTCTTGATGTCAGATCGATGGATCTCGCCGTTTGGAGCAGTATGGCAGATCTCACGGCATTCTGGGGGGAACAGACTTTTCCACTCTCGATGCCATGGCGTCTCGTTCTCCCACCAAGGATCACAGTTTCGTCGACCGGCATGCGCCCAATGGTGCACGACGCGGGGGCCGCACTTCGCGACCATTGCCCCCCCACAGGTTGGACACGTCCCTCCGGCGCCGGGTGAGGCTTCACTTCGCGTTCCACCTACGAGCGCATATTGCATTGGGTGTCCTCCGACGAGCAGTCCAGCGCGAAATGCCAGCTACCATCTTTCATGCAGACCCCAGAGGAGGCGCGTCATCCAAAATAGCCCGCTCGGCTTTCTTGCTCCTGCCGGAGCGTCTGCAATGCTACCCTGTTTGAGGTCGCATCGAACCTCTCGATGAAATGCGCTCGGTCCGCAGTGTCAAGGACCCCGTTCGACTGCGTCTCTTCTTCGAGAAAGCTAAGCAGATTTTGTCGTACCGCCGCGCTTTCGCGATGGATATGCCGGTTAATCAGAAGGTCGCGGGCCGCAGCCGATTGCGTATTCTCAGCAAGCCGCTGCGGCGCGAAAACGGGATCGCGCCGTTCAGCACTTCGAGCGATGAGGATCGTGCGGATGCACCACAGCGCACGCTTAGTCAGCAGGGTTGAGTTGAGTTCGTCACCGAACCGGGCGAGATACATCCCGAAGTCTCTGGCTCGATCAATCTCGCCTTGATAGCTCGATCGGAATTGGAAAGCGGATTGAAGCTTCGCGAGGCAATTGTCCGGATCGATGAGCGGCTTTGCCTCCCGCGTCAAATGGCAGACGAACAGGTCGCCGTCGCGCGCATCATGTTGCAGTTGATTCCATGGATACAAAAAAAGCGAAAGATGACCGACAGAAACGTGACGGGTTTCCCTGTCGAGGCTCACCATAAGAAGATCAGTGTCGGACCCTTCCGCATGATCGGCACGCGCGAGGCTCCCGAACAGTAGAGTTGCGATTACCACCATGGTGGCCGAAAACCCTCGAGAGAAAGCAGCAGACGTTGGTGCCCGAGTCTGATCATGTCGAAGACCGGGATGCTGAAGTTCTTGCGAGAGCTTCAATCGACATCTTTCGCGACATGGCGCGAGCCTGAGTCACCTCGTCTCGGTTCTGCAAAATGATCTGCTGCTTTTCTGGTTTCAGGACACCGGGTTCAACGTCCAGATTGTATTCGCTCATCAGATAGAAGCTGAGACTGAGGCGGCAGGGTCGAATGAGGTGGCCGTCCGTCATTCCGTGCTCCGCGGCAATGGCGGCTTGACGCTCGGCGCTCAGACCTGGATTTGGCAGGATCACAAGATTAATGATGTGAACCCATTCGAAATCCAGCGCCGGATCGACCGACGCCGGCCGATGGTTGGTCACGGACGCGATTCTGTTGAGATTGTAGTCTCGAAAATCGTTGTGATCCCGCGACCAGGAGCGGATGTACCAGCGGCCGGCGCTGTGTGAGAGCGCGTGAGGGGCAATGGTCCGTGACGGCTGCATAGAGCCTGTCAGCGACGCATATTCGATATCGATCTCTGATTTCCTGCGGATGGCATCGAGCACACGCAAGAGCACGGTCGGATCGGTCGGTCGCCGACCCAGTGTCAGCACCTCGACTGGCGGGATGGCGTCAAACCAAGTGTCCTCCGGCCGCATCCAACGGTTTTCGATTGCGACCAGCTGCAGCAGATAGCGCTCGATCGTCTCGCCGATGAAGGCGGGCGAAAACGCCTCCGCGCGCGTGTACGCCTTTTCCGCCCTGTCATAGTGCAGGTTTCCGGCGGCGAACTTTTCATATTGAGCGATGTCGGCGGACGCTTGCTGCGTCGAGATGCCGAATGTGTCCGCCAAATCGCTTCGATTGAAGCGACCATCCCAAAAGAGGCGGAAATCGATGAACTCAAGACGTCGGCGAACCCCCCAGCGCAACTGTTCGCCACCGTCCTCCATCCCAAATCCTCCTAGAAACTCGATTCTACACATAAAAACACGTCTAGTTACTTGACTAACGTTCGCTGTGTTCCCATATCTTATGGATGGACGCGAGGGGCGGCAACCTCGCCTTTCGGAAAAGACGCCGTCTGGGTGGGAACATCTAGGGAACATCAACAAGTTGAGAACCAGGACGCATCACATGACTGCTTCCATTACCTTCTTTCCCGTTTCTAACGGCGACATGACTCTCGTATGTCTTGATAACGGCCAAAACCTGCTGATCGACATTAATATCCGTGCCGACGCGGACGACGAAGACCACGAAACTCCCAACGTCGCCGAAGATTTGAGAGGGCGGCTCAAGCGCGACGATGCCGGTAGACTTTATGTTGACGGCTTCCTCTTGAGCCATCCGCACTCCGACCATATCACCGGGCTGCGCAATCACTTCCATCTTGGGCCGCCGAAAGAGTGGAAGGAAAACGACGACAAAATCCTGATCCGCGAGATGTGGTCATCGCCGGTCGTTTTCCGGCGGGCGGATGCAAACGGAGAAAGTCTGTGCGAAGACGCCAAGGCCTGGGCCAAGGAAGCACGGCGACGTGTCGCGCTCTTCCGTGAAAAAGGCTCGTCAACCGCCGAAGGCGACCGCATTTTGATCCTGGGCGAAGATGTTGACGGCAAGACCGACGATATTCTCGACATCGTCATCAAGCTCAATGAAACGCTTAGTGCCTGCAATCGTCTGGCCGACGGCGCATTTGAGGCAAGGCTTCTCGCACCGTTGCCACCCGAAGACGAAGATGACGAGGAGACTCTACGGCACAATCAGTCGTCAGTAATCCTTCGCTTCTCTCTCAGGGGCGGTGGCATCAGCGATCGTTGCCGGTATCTGACAGGCGGTGACGCCGAAGTCGAAATCTGGAAACGCTTGTGGAAGTACCATGGGAAGACCAATTCCGACTGGTTCACTTACGACATCACGGTGCCGCCCCACCATTGCTCGTGGCGCAGCCTGAGTTCTGATCGCTGGAGTGAGCTGGGCGAGAAAGTCAAAGTGGATAGTGACGCGCGAAATGCCCTTTCGCAGACGCGCAAAGGCGCGATCATTGTCGCGAGCTGCAAGCCCATCAAGGCCGACGACGATAATCCGCCGCACGAACGCGCCAAGCGGGAATATGTCGATATCCTCGATGATGATGCCGACCGTTTTTTCTGTACCGACGAATATTGGGCGGAAAAAAAGCTGGCTCTTACGTTTGAGGTAAAATCCAGCGGCATCGTCCGGAAGATCGGCACGGCTGCGGCGCTCGCGGCGCCCGCGCTTGGCATCAGCTCTACCGCATCGCATGCGCGCCCTCACGGATCAGCGCAGGGACGTCGGGACGAATAGTAGGCGGATCGCGGCATGACCGAAGATGAGCTTCGCAGCCACGGCGAGCAGTTTCTGCTGGCAGCCCGAACCCATGCGGAGTGCCGTGCGGGAAGATTTATTAAGGTGGACGACAGAAGCTGCCTGATCGAGCTCGACCTTAACGTCGAAATGCCGATTGACTACAAGGTTGATGGCGCGAGCCCCAATGGCATACGGACGACCGAAACGGTCACTGTAAAACTATGGCCGACCTACCCTTGGTCGTCGCCTTCCTTTTATTTGCGCTCCGACTTTCCGCGGGATCTTCCACATCTGCAACCTGGGCCTTTGACCCAACTGCCGCGCCCCTGCCTTGTCGACGGCAGCCAGCGCGAGTATTTCTTTCAGTTCGGACTCGTCGAACTCGGCGTTTTCCATCTCGTGCATCAGCTAGTTCTATGGCTCCAGCGCGCGGCGGAAGGCACATTGATTCACCACGGCCGAGGCTGGGAGCCGACGCTGCGCCGCGATTTGTCTGATGTCATCGTAATTGACGCCGAGGCTTGTCGCGCGGCAGTAGATCACAATGGCGGATATCGCGTACTCAAAGCTGATTTTTTGCGATCAAGCGCAGACGAATCTCTGACCTGCCGTGACGCCTGGACATGGCTGAATGTCACTCAAGAACCAGTGCCTCTCAAACGAGACGACAACGAATTATTCGTACGCCGCAAACGAAACGGCCTATGGTCCGGCGATACGGTGTGCTGCCTTATTTGGCCCGATAAATTGGCGACTGGCGCGGATTTGGTGGCCGGTTCGTACATGCCCGAAACAGTTGACGGCTACCGTCGGCTGCTGGAGCGGGCGGACGAACTACACTGCGGCCGGGCGCTGCGTGTTTTTCTCGACAATCTCGAACGGTGCTTTCAGGGTTTTAACCTTGAGGTGCCCATACCCGTCGGTATCGTTCTGTGCGCACGCCGCCCTACCTTACTGGTTGGGTCGCAATCGAACATCGAATTGCTTCCCTATGTCCTCGACATCCGGGCGATGAAACAGCGTTCGTCGCTGCTCGCTGCCGGAGATGATGAGTCGGTCGCGCCTATGATGCACATCGACGCAACGAACCCAATGTTGCTGCGCAATGTTTCTGGTGCGCCGGTAGTGCTGCCGGTCGCCATGATCGGGTGCGGTAGCGTCGGATCGAAAATGGCCATGCATCTCGCGCGATCGGGCACCACGATTTCTGCCGTAAGCGACAATGGCTCTCTGCGCCCTCACAATATGGCGCGGCACGCTCTTGCGCGCGCTGAATACGCAAATTCAAAAGCGTCGGAGCTTGCGAAGGAACTTGAGCTGCTCGGCCAAAAGCCCTCGGTGCAACAGGGCGACGCTGTTGTGGACCTTGCGGCGAGAGAAACGCGCAAATTGATCTTGCCAAAGGAAGCAGGCTACGCGATTAACACAACCGCCTCTCTCAGTGTTCGCGAGGCTTTGTCTGTACTCCCGACAAAGGATGTCAAACCCCGTCTTGCAGAGGCAGCGCTATTCGGGCGCGGGGACGGCGGCCTCCTTCTCGTCGAAGGCGCGTCTCATAATCCGACCCTTTCCGATCTTGTCGCAGAACTGTACGCCAGCATCACCGACGATCGCCTGCGCAAGTTGCTCTTTGACCCGGCTTTCGGACTGTCCGAAGTCCAGATCGGGCAAGGATGCGGCGCGCTAACCATGCCGATGACCGACATGCGCTTGTCGGCCATGACTGCGGCGCTGACCGAAGAGTTCGTCGGATGTACGCAAAATACAATTGCCGCAGGCTCGATCATTATCGGCAGTAAGGCGGAAAGGTCCTCGGATACAAAGTGGCAACGGCAGGATGTTCCACCTTTTGAGATCGTCGATATCGAAGGTCCAGAAGGCTGGACCATCCGCTTATCCCAGAACGTGTTGAGGAAAATTCGATCCGAAGCAGCGCTCTACCCGACCGTCGAAACCGGTGGCCTGTTGATCGGAATGTGCAGCGCCCGGCTTAAGGCGATAACGGTTGTCGATGTGATCGATGCTCCGCCCGATAGCGAGCGGTCGGCGTCGTGTTTTGTGCTCGGAACACAAGGTCTGAGGGGGGCGATCACGGCCCGGCATCGCGCAAGCGGCAACACGCTGTTTGACGTAGGCACCTGGCATTCGCATCTTGCCGACCATGGGCCGTCCGCGCTCGATCGCGCGACAGCGAAAAAGCTTGCCATGGAACGGCCGCCGCCGTCTGTGCTGCTCATTGCGGCGCCCACCCGGCTTTACAGCCTGATGCACAAGGGGGCATCTGAATGACCGCGACAAAATCTCTGAAAGAGCAAAACGCTTGGCTTATTAGAACCGCCTTGGTCGTGCATGCGGTAGCCTTCGCTTACGTCGTTTTCCAACCCTTGCCGATCATTCAATTCGCAGAGCCAGAATTGACGCGGAAGCTGCAAGCTTTTTTGGCGCCGGGTTCGATCTCGCTTGGCCTCATCGCGCTAACCCGGCTTGTCTTGCTTGGCTTGATACCGCCCCACTTGCGAGACCGGTTGATCCATTGGCGCTGGTCGAATCCTCTGCCCGGCTCGCGCGCCTTCACGAAGATCGGCCCGTCGGATTCGCGCGTTGATATGAGCAAGCTTCAGAAGAAGTACGGCCCACTACCGACTGACCCGGCCGAACAAGATCGGCGGTTCTATTCGATATACAAGAAGCACGCCGACGATGTCGGCGTTCTCGATGCACACAAGTCATATCTCGCGGCGCGCGACATAGGAACAATTAACTTCCTGCTGATGATCCTGCTGCTGCCGGTCGCGGCGTGGTTCGCCCCGGATGGCAGGACACTCGCCACTTATGCTCTTTTCCTCGTTTTGGCCTACGTCTCGATGTGTCTCGCCGCGAAAGCTTACGGCATGCGGTTGGTTCAGAATTCGCTGGCTGTTGCGTCGCGTTGAAGCGGTCCAATAGAATCGGATAGTATCATCGTAAGGGGTATTGCTTTATGCGTGTTGAAATCTTCGATGTCGGCCACGGCCAATGCGCCGTCATCACTGCGCCAAATGGCCGGCGAATGATGATTGATTGTGGTGACCGCTGGCGCGAGGAGACATTCTGGGCTCCTTCGCTACATTACTTCGGGGAGACCATCGACCTCCTCGCGCTGACGAATCTCGACGAAGATCATCTCAGCAATTTCAGGGGGATGATCGAAAACTGCAACTTGCCTTGGATTCTCACGAATTCCACCATCGGCGCGCGGGAATTTGCGCTGCTTAAAGAGGACGGAATGGGACCGGGAGCCAAAGCTTTCGCGGCATGGCTTGCCCGTGCGAGAGGTTTCCCGGTTGTTACCGAGCCGGATTTCGGGCCAGTTCAAATCCGATGGTATTCTTGGTCCTTTATCCCCGGCGTTGTTAACAAGACCAACGATCTGAGCCTCGCGGTAGTCGTGCAATTCGGCGCCTTCAAGATCGTGTTCACCGGTGATCTCGAGGTGGCGGGCTGGCGGCGGCTACTGACCACACCGGAGTTCCGCGCCGACTTACTTGGCACGACCGTGTTTGTTGCCTCCCACCATGGTCGGGAAAACGGATGCTGCACGGAATTGTTCGATTTGATCCAGCCGCAGCTCGTGATCATCTCAGACGACGAACACCAATATGACAGCCAGGACACCAACGCATGGTATCGTAGCCGCTGTACCGGAGCAGTGTTTTCAAATAACGCCCTCGAACGGCGCTATGTGGCGACAACGCGCAAGGACGGCTCGATGAGGTTGGATATAGACGCCAATCAGTGGACAATACAACGTGTCAAAGTGCGAGATTGGCAGCGGAAGCCTCCGACGCCAGCCCGTGTGCCAGAATTTGGCGCACTAAGTACGCTGTTTGGCTCTGGTCAAAACTCGTTCGGCGCGGGTTTGGCAGCATTTGCGCCGGGATCGGGACTTGACGCACTCGGCTTGCTGAACAAGCGCAACGATCCGCTATCAAGAGCGCTTGGTCTTGGTGCTCTTTCGCCATTTCTGAACAAACGCTGACCGAGTTCTCTCGCGCGCTGAATTAGCGCGTCGATTATTGCCGGAAATTCGGGAGCATTTAAAATGGGGTCCTCGAAACCTGGCCCCCCAGCGCAAGTCTGTCCGACCCGCCGCGACGAGATGGTGGCGCAACACGTGCTCGCTTCCGATTCGGACGAACTCTAATGCTCGGAGTTTCGCATATGCCAAGGCTTCTGATTCATCCGGTTGTGCGTACTTTCCCCACGATGGACAACGTTCTCTATGGCATCCTAAAGCAAGACATGGGCGCGCGCGGTCAGCGGCTTCCGATCGTTCTGTACGAAGGGATGATTTGGGACGGACGAGCACGCTACAGCGCCTGCGCCGAACTTGGAATCAAGCCATGGTTGGCTCCGCTGCGGCGCGAAGACCCCGTGCCGCGCTACATTAACGCTAACTATGAGCGATGTGGGGAACCCCGCTCGGCGGAACACAGCGCCTTAGTCGACATTTTGATGGCAGCTGGCAGCCCTGAAGGGCGGGCCGAAACCAGCGTGCGGCGAAAGGCTTGGCTCCAGAATGCCCGTTCAGAATTCAGAAACTTCATACGCGAGCGACCGCAGCCTTGCCTGATATGCGGATATGATCCGGAAGTCACCCACGCGCATCACTCGTTTCCGCTTGCGCTTCAGTTCGAGTGCGGAGTTGAGGATGCCATCCACGACTATCAATGGCTCTGTCCGAAGCACCATAAGTGTGTGCATATTCTTTTGGGAGGCTCGCTGCTTGAAACTCGCGACCTGTCTTTCCTTGACTGCATTCCTGACCACCATGGAAAGGAATGGCTTGCGATCGAAGACTGCGCCCGAAGGGGCATCGATCTTTGCTGCGAGTCGCTTGGCCGGACGCCCGGCGAGACCGTCAGACGCCGATACGATCCGCCCTACAGCTGGTTTATGCTTCGCAACTACGCGGCAATGTATCCGGCCGAGGATTGGAGACGATTGGCGGCGTAGCTGGTGCACGAATGACGAAAAGGCGCTTCCTCACTTCGTTCGTTGGTCACGGACCGCACCAGTTTTCGCACCAGAAACGACATGGTTGAAGCACAACGAACGCGATCGAAATCAAACAAGATTTGATTGTTGCAGCACGTATCAGAACCACCGCACCAGATACGTGCGGCTTTCGTTCGCCGATCGGATGGCCAGCTTCGCGTCGGAGCCCGAAATCGGTTGAAGGAGGTGAATGGTTCCTCGTTTTTCCGGTCGACCAGGGTTAGGCGCTGTCGGAGAGATGCTCGTCCGCACTCTGCCGCAAGATGCGGTTCGCCGCTGCGTTACGTAGCGGAGGATCCCAGACTACGCCCTTGTCCGACGGCGCGGTGAGCAGAATCGTCGTGCAGGGAAGGCCGGCCGCGTCGAACTTGCGTGCAATGAAGTCGCTTTCTGCCCGATCATGGCTCGACATGATCAGCTGGTATCCTTCTAGCTCTACCATGTTGCGCATGACATCAACAAATGCGGCTGTATGGATGATGTCGTTATGTTGGAGCGGATCATCGAGGAGCAACGCACGCCAAGTGGACCACGGATAGGCAGTGCTAGCTGCACACAGGATGCTGAAACCGTTGGCGGCAAGCTGGCCCTCACTTAACACCAACTGCGGCGGCAAGTCCTTTTGAGTCTCGATAGCATGCTCGACCTGATCGCGATACCGCAGCGCCATGCCGAAGCTGGTTGCGTCGATGCGGGTGTCGGCTTTGAATTGTATCGTTTCGCCCGGCGTGCTCAACATCGCTTCGTTGAAATCATCAATGACAACGTTGAGCGGATCAAGCACCCGACTGGCAAAGTCATCTGCCTCAGTTTTGAGTTCCTCGCTATAGCGACCGACGGCGAGGCGCGTCGCGGTAGTTAGCTTTACCGCGTCACGCGCGGTGTCGGTCTTCGCCTGCAGCCCGGCAAGATAGGCCGCCGGATCGGCCACGCCACTTTCGCCTCCGGCTTGACGCATCGCTTCCACTACCTGGACAATCTCCGCATGCAACAGGGTGCTCTCGTTGTCTCGAGCAAGGACGACTTGGCGCTCGCTCAGCGCGCGGAATTCATCGAGTAGGTCGGCAAGCGTGGCCCTCGCCTTGTCCAACATGGCTTGGCTCGGTTGCCCGTCGAGCCCAGCCCGCGACCAGCGCGCCACCATTTCGCGGGTCGTTGCCTCGGCGGCGTTACGCGAGGAGTTCGCTGCGGCAAGTTCCCGCTCTGCGCCGGAGAGCTCCGCCCGTAATCCTGCGAGCGCTGTCTTGGTCGCGGCGGCAGCATCGGTTAGCCGCGTGAGCTGGGCACGTGCGATTTCAAGTTCCTCCCGCCGGTTAGTCAGGCGCTGGTTGACACGTTCGAGCGAGCTCTCCGCCCACCCTCGCGCTGCGATCCGGTCAACACAGGCTTTGTCTTCGGCACGGAAGACATCGAGCTGACCCAGCGCTTGGTTTTCGCGCATAATCAGGTCCTCGAGTTCGGTCGCGAGCGTCTCACGTTGCTGAGCGTATTGAGCGGCGAGCGCGGCCAGCGGCTCAAGTTCTTTCACTGCGTCAGCGAGGACTGCCGTCGCGTTGCGAGCCTTCGCATGCACGATCGCATACAAATCAGCCGCGTCATCGACTCCAAGAGCCCGGGCCAATGCCGCTCTCGCGTCTGCGAGGGCATTCGCCGCCGCGCCGGCGTCGCGCTCGCGCTGTATCGGCGCATCGACGACAGACTGGCGCGCGGCTATCGACGTCGCGAGCTGGGCATGTTGCGCGCGAAGTCGCTCCAGTTTCTCGTCGGCATCAGCCAGTTGTCCGTCGCCCGTCGAAGCCGCCGTCTCGACGAGCGACTTCAGCACTCCGGACGCAAATGGGGTGCGGCAGACAGGGCAGTTGGTGTCATCCTCGTGGATATGGCTTGCTAGTCCGGCAAGAGCCTCGCTGATCGCGCTCGCATGGCGGACCGCCTCGGCACGGGCTTGGACTGCTTCGGCGATCTCGGCCTCGAGGCTCGTGCGCTCCGCGGTCAGCGAATCAAGATCACGGCGCGCCACCGCCGCCGCATCGCGTGCGGTCGCGAGGGCGGCTGCCAATCTGCCAGCCTGCTCCTCGAGGTCCATCAACGTTGGCAACGACTCTAAACGCGCACCCGTCGTTTCCGCTTCTTGGCGCAGTCTGGCGACGTTCGCCGCTGCGTCACCGTGCCGGTTGATCGCAGCATCGGCCTGCTCGAAGACAGCGCGTTTGGCGGCTATCACCGTCCCGGCCTCGGCCACGTCCTTTTGGGCCCTATCGATCTGAGCAGCGAGCTGATTGCGCCGGGCGATATCGGTCCTCACGTTCTCGAGGAGTCCGATCTCCTGCTCGATCTCCGCGATCGCAGCGGTTTGGTCCACGACCGCCTTGTCCGCAGTTTCCAAGCTTGGGGCGGCGCGCTCGACAGCTGCCTGGGCATCGCTTGCGGATTGCCGCAAGCGAACGAGAACTGGATGATCGATCCGGGCTTCTTCGCTGACCCGGGTATAGGTTACAGGCAAATCGTCGAGTGCGGCGAAGCTGACAAGGCGGGCGGTCCGGTTGCGCAGCGCATCGCCGATACGGTCTCCGAGCGCCGCCAGCCGGCGGCTGGTGCTTTCACCAGAAACCGGGTTCGCGCTCTCGCCGAGCAACCCGTCGAGCTCAGCTTCAAGGGCTTGTCGCTCCAGCACTTCGCCGGGCGTTAGTGCGCCGGTCGCGCGCGCAGCCTGTTGCAGTCGAACGAGGCGCGCGGTCCAGCCTTGCCAATCAGCGATTTGACGCTTCGAGCGCGCTCACGCTTGCCCGTTCCTGCTCGAGCCGTCGGTTGAACGCGGCGACGACAGGCCGTCCGCGCAATCCCGAACGAATTTGCGCCAGACGCTCCAACCCACTCGGTCCCTTGATCGCCTGCCATTGATCCTGCGGTTCACGGCTCGTGAAGCGCTGTTGTGCGGCTTGTCCCAGGAAATGGGTGAGCGCGAGGTATGTGCTCAGATCCTCGATGGCACGGCGGTCGGATCGCGCGAGCTTCGCAGTGATCGAAGCCGTTGCCGTCGCTTTGTTGATGCTACGCTCGATGGGTTCGCCATCCGAAAAAGTCAGCACGACCTTGTGAGATCCGGCTTCTGCCCCGCGTCGTGTCAGATAATCGCTCTCGACAAGCTTTTTTCTGCCTTTATTGAGATAAGGCGCGAATCGGCGGATCGTCCCAGTCAACCCCCACTCGATGGCGTCGAAGAAGCTGCTCTTTCCTAAGCCGTTCGTGCCCGTAAGCAGAACCAAGCCGGGGGCCGCTGGTAACTCAACATCGAACGCGCCGAACGTGCGGAAATTGTGGATGCCAATGCGCGCGAGGTAGATGCTCATGACTGGCCTCTCCGTTCCCAGGCTTTGACAAGCGCGGTGACGATCTGATCGGGCGCCTTGCCATCGTCGAGTGCGATGCTTTGCCATTCGGCGGCGGTCGTCCTCGGCAGCCCCGGCGTGGTGGCGGCGGTCGAACTGAGTTGATCGAGGGCCACGTCGTCGAACTCACCTTCTTTTCGGATCCAGGGGCGCGCGAGAAAGGTGCGCTTGAGGAAATCTGCGAAGCTTTCGTCGTCCCGCTTCGGATCTTCCGGCCGGAGCCAGGCCAGCTTGCGTGCGACGCGGTCGTCCCGCTCCACCATCAGCGCTAGCGCGCGCCAGGCCTCTTGGCGCTCGCTCGATCGAGGTCCCAGCAACATCAACTGGAGGTCGAGGGTCTCGTTGGGCGTCAGATAGGACCGCGCGACAACGCATTGATTGCGATATCGCCGCAGAGTCTCTCGCACGGCCTCGAGCGCGGCAATGTCGGGAAGAACCCCGAGTATGATGTTGAACCTATTGATTCTGAGCGCGTGACACTCGGTGGGAAGGTCGGTGGGGCTGAGCGATGTTGCGGCAGACGTCCCGCCACTGAACGATGTCGTGGCGAGCTTGCTCCGATCCTCGACCACAAGGTCCAACCTTAGCGCTGCGTCTCGCAGGCGATTGGCAAAATCGGCCAGGTCGGGCGAGAGACTGGTTCGGTCGTCGCTCATGCCTCGGCTCCTTTCACGATGGCTCGCTCGAGCGACGAGAAGTGACGTGCCTCGATTGTCGCCAGCAATGCGGCAAGTTGGTCGGTGCCGGCAGCCATGGCGTCGATAAATTCGCGGCTGATCCACATCATGACTGGCCCCGAGCCGTCCGTCTCGCTCAGCGACGGCTGCTGGGTCTCGACCTGGGCAAAAGCCCGCTCCGCAATGCGGGCGACCTCGATGGCACCTTGGACCGACAGGATCACGAACTGAGTTTGCCACATGTAGTTTGCTGCGCACAGCGACATCGCGGTTCCGTCGATACGATCAGCTGCGCACCCGTGGCCAGTCCATTCGGGAGCCTCGCCGCGCTGGCGTAACAGATTCCCGGGCTTCCCGGGCTTGGGATCGGTCGTCTGCCACACGGCCGCAATTGCCAGCGAAATTGCCGTACCTCGAGCGATCGCGCCAAACTTCGTCGGACCGACGAGGATCTGGGCGGCGTCGCGGTCACCGTCGTCGTCGATCGCACAAGTCAGAAGGCGTAGGAAGTGGTTGAGGAGCGCAGGATCATCCTCGAATGCCACGCGCCATTCCGCCCATGTGGCGCGCATCCCTTCCCTTAGATCTTGCGCGACCTGAAAGCCGATCCGATGGCCAGAATCCTCGCGGTTAACCAGGAAGCGTTCGAGATGGTCATTCAAACGCCCGAGCATCCAGCTATCGAGCACGGTATGAATCTGGCGGGCGAACCGGGCGGGGTCATCGGTGATTGGATCCTGGGCGCCGCCGCCAGGATTGCCAGCAACTATCACCGGCATCGCCATGCCCTCAGCGTGCGATGAGTCGACGCTCAGACGAGCGACATGGTCGCGCCATTGCGCGGGCGCCGCGCGCAGCGTCGCGCGCTTGGCATGGCAGGCGACGCGCAGGATTGCACCCGCTGCAGCACCAAGGTCGGTCGGGACATCGGGGAGGATGATCTCGAACGGCTGGTCATTGTCCCATGAACGCACGAGGTCTTGCGGCGTCGCGCCGCCGGACCAGCGGATACGGTCACGCACGCGGCGCAGTTGCACGGTAATCGGCACATGCGGGGCGGCCTGCCGTTGAACACGGCGCGAAAGCGGAATATCTGCTGCGCGTGCGGCTTCGGCAAACATGTCGCGTGCGGCACGCGAAAGCTTGGGGACCAAGGTCGCATCCCCGTGACGCTCGAGCCATTCTCGATGCGTTTCTTCGAAGCCGGCGAGATGATCTGCGAACGGGCGACGCACATCGTCGCGCAGCGGCCCGCGACGAATGATCACCGCGTCGGCGCCGATTATTTCGCCATCGCAATCGAGCCAGAAGCGTGCGGGCTCTGGGGGCACAGGTGGGTCGACCCGTTTGACAGACCTGCTCTGGAGATGGCTGAAGCTACGTACCGGGTCTGCCCCGCAAGCCTTGATGGTGAGATAGGCTGCGATGCGGTTGAGCGTGGAGGTCGTCACCTCGAACATTTCGGCATGAAGCGTTTGCAGGACAAGGTGGACGCCCGGTCGCAATTGCCGAGCGACCGCGTCGACCAAACCGATTGCGCGCAACCGGTCCAGCAACTCCCCATCATATGCCGCGATGAAGTCAAAACGCTGCCCGGCCGAGTCAACTCCTCGCGCACGTATGTCTATCGCGGTGATGATCGGCGAGAGTTCGGCTATGCCGGGATGACTAGCGATAAGCCGGATCATCCCAGCGTGATTGAAATCGGTCGAGCCTGCCGCGACGAAGTCGATCAGCCCACCGTCGCCGTTCCCGCTAATGAAGAACCGTGGCGCAGGCCGGCCTTCGAACTCGCCGACTGGGACGCCGGCATCCGACCAGTAGCTGCTGTTCTGGATGTTCGGAACCGTCTCCTGCGGCTCTAGGCCGAAGCCGATCGCAAGGAATACCATGTCAAAACGGTCGGTACGCTCGCGATCTGGTCCCACCGGAGCGTTTAGATCGGTGAAGGCGAGCTCGTAGCCCGTGCCGGCCTGTCGTATTTCATTGACTCGATGCCGCAGACGCTGCTCAAGCCGGTCTCCAACTCGGACCGCGATGTCTTCAAATTCGACAACCACGTCGTCACGCACCGACCTGCACGTTCCGGCCTGCCAGTCCAGTATCGGGAGGTCAGCGACGGGATCGGTCGTATCCAAGGCAGGCCAATCGTAGATATGAGGATCGAGGTTTCGGCGGTCGGTCGTCGACTGCAACGACAAAAGATTCCCCGCGCCCTCAAACAAGACCACTTGGCTCGCTGACGCCAGCACGGCGCCCGCCGCACACGTCAATCCCGCGGCACCAGCGCCGATGACCGCGATGCGTGGGTTGGATCGAAGATAGCCTTGATCGGCCAAGGCGTGAACTAGAGATAGGGCGCGTACCTGCTGCGCATAAAATGTAATACGACGGTCGTAGCATCCCAGAACGAACAGGTGTGGACGATCACGAACCCGGGTACCCGCGATGACATCGAGTGGCAACAGATCAGCCATGAGGCTTGCCCGCTCGATCAGACGTCAGGAAAGGCATCTGCAATCCGCCGCTCGGTTCTCGTCATTTCGCCGCTGCAAGATATCCCCCAAGCACAACGCTGCGTTGTAGTCTTTGCAGCCATTTATGGGCAGGGCAAGGATCGCTTACAATATTGTGAAAGAACGGCCAGCTTGGGATTGGGGCGTCACGTTTCCTCAATACATTCAAGACGTCACTCCCAGTCCAGCCGCTCGGCACTCTCGTCATGGCGATGCGCTTGAGCTTCGTAACTGTCGGCAAGCCTGTCGAGAGCCCTGGCGGTATGCGGATGGTCAAAAGAGATGGCCGCCGACCAGTTTCGGTACTTTGCCGCTTCTCGGCGCTCAAGATCTCCGCCGTCGCGCGGCGACCGCATCGTAACGCCACGTCGATTGCTTTTGCCTGTCAAAAAGCCGTCGATCATTGGTTTGCTGCGAAAGAGATCGATAACGTCGCGGACCGCTTCGGCAGGCCAATTGCCGTCCGCGCCAAACGGGGAAGCAGCCAACATATTGCCAATTCGGCTGTCGGCGATTTCTTCTCGACCTACTGTCTTGGAGAGCGAACGAGCTTCCTTGATCCAAGCCTCCAGGGCTGTGCCGTCGATCGTGCCATCATCTTGGGTCCCGGGGAGACGATCCCACTCATTAAGCAAACGATAGGCCTGGTTTGCTACGGCGCGGGCTCGCTCGGGGTTTTCCGGCTCTGCGTCTACGACGCCGCTCTCTTCTTTTGCCTTGAATACAACGCTGAGCATCTCGACAAAAAAGGATGGCTGTTCTGAAAGCGCCTTCAGCAGCACCTTCGCCGGGCGGCGCGAATGGGTCAAAACCGGCAGATAGGTCCATTCGACCCTGGCCAGCATCTTCGTGTCTACGTCGCTACGCTTATCGAGCAATTGGAGAATCTCCGCGACGTAATGTTGGAACATTGTCGCTTCGTTCTTGTCGCCGTCATTTTCGAAGGGCTGGCTGGCCGCCTGGAGCAGCACCTCGAGGAGAAGATTGGAAGGCAGCTCAATCTGGCTGTCGCGTCCCGCTAGCGGGAGAGCGTGACGGGCACGCCCGACGGAGATCAGCTTGCGGATTGCGGACCCGACCTCTTCCCTGTCCTCGCTCATCCAGAACACCGGTGTCTGCCGCCAGTAGGTCTCCTCGACTTCTGCGCCAGCCTGGGCCGCTTGGTCCCAGGTCCAACGCCGACCGGGGAGTGCGCGCAGGATTGTAAGCAATGCCGTGTCACCCCAATCGCGATCCTTCGCCTTGGCAATCAAGGCCGCAGCCCAGGGCTCTTTTCGATCTGCAAAGGCGGAAATGATCAGACCATGGGCGAGCGCGCGTTCGTGTGAATCGTCGCTTCGAATAGCCGCGTCCAGCAGTGATTCAAGATCGAACTCGGACAGGCCGCTATCATAGAGGGCCTTGCCGATGTAGCCGGCCGTGCCGACCATACGCGAGAGCGCTAGGATGGTTGAAACCCCGCCTTCGGAAAACAAGGCTTTGGCGGCTTGGCGCCTCGCCAGATCGACGTCGCGTTGCTCCGTCTTCCATCCCTCAGCCGAGGGCTTTGGCAGAGCGGCTTCCTGCTCGAAGAGCCATGCGGCGCGCTCTATCGGATCGGCGGGCGCGAAGCGGTCGTAAATTGCTTCGAGTCGGTCAAGCATCTCGCTAGGCATCGACCAATCGGCGTCCGGAAATTGTCGATGGTGATGGAGCACACGCCGCAGTGTCGTCCATATTGCCGCGCGATCGGCCTTCTCGGTGATCTTCGGTTCAGCTGCCTCGAGTGCCGCGAACCCGCCTTCAGGGTCAGGCGACAAGTCAGCAAACCGCTCAAGCAGTGCCGTCCACCTGTCGGCGTCAAGGCCCACATCAGCGAGTACGCGGTCCGTGATTGCCACGGCGCCGCGCCCAATGAGTCCCCAGGTAACGACCTCGACCTCGTCAACTGTGAAATCACGCCACAGCGGCATAGGAGCCGGCGAAGAAGAATCGTGCCCCTGCGGCAGGATGCTCAACATAAGCTTCCACGCGGAGTCGCTCGCCTGTTTTCGAATCAGGTCGAGCGCTCGAAGCCGCAGGTCGAGCGGCGCAAATGTTTGTGGGATCCAAAGAAGGTGAATCTCACGAAGGCTGTTGGCTGGCCGGTTGGCATATTGTCCCGGTGGACTGTCGATGGCGTCTAGGCGAGCCAGGACATGGGTCACTCGGGGCATTAGCTCGGGCGACCAGGCCAAGGACTCCAGAGCCCAAAGCAGGTCTGATAGATGCTCCGTACCGAACATGCCTTCACCTGCTCTACCGAACAGGGCGCGGATGGGCGGATCGTTCAGGTCAAGGCTATCTTCAACTGCGCTTAGGAAAGCATTGGGCGACGCCTCCGCCAGCAGTCGGAAATCCCGAGAGAGCGACCACCAGCGTTGTTGAGTGGCGTTGGCCAGCAGCTTGGCAACGATATTATCGGCCCGACGTGCGGCGTTAGGGACGATGCTCGCCTCGTCGCCCCACAGCGCGAGTAGGATCAGCACCTGTCCGATTCCATGACGCAACATTCCGGAATAATCACGATGAATGCCGCGAACGTCCGCCATCCAGCGGTCATCGGGGTTCATTTCGAATCGTGGGTCCGCAGAGCCAAGTACAGCGTGCGCCGCGTCTTCGAAACGTTTGATGTCGACGCTCGTGAGGTGCCGCGCGAGCCGAAACCACGCGTCTGGCGGCGACGCGATGCGCCAGGTTGAACCGATCTTTTGCAATGGACTGTCGAACTTGCCGACGTAGGGAACTAGGTCGCGAATGATAGCGTCATACGGTTGATCAGCGAGCTCGGCTAGCCGAGCCCGATCGTGCTCCGCGTTCTCATCCCAACCGCCCGCGAGGAGTGCTGCCAGCAAAGCTTGGGGCGGTGTATCTTCCGCCCACTGCGGCTGGCGTCCAGCCGCCGCAGGGATACGACGACGCAGGACAGCCAGGCTGCGAGCACTGTCGCGCGCGAACGCCTCGGCGCGAGGCTCAGTAATGCCTGCGGCAACCAAGGCGCCTGCGATCCCTTCGCGCGATGGACGCGCGAGGGAGCGGACTTCGCCCCGGGAGATCGGGCGCTCATCATAAGCTTGCAGCACGTAGTGCCCGCGTTCCGCGAGCGAGTGTGCCAGACCGGAGTCTGGTTCGGTCAACACGATAATCAAGGGGCCTGGCGCGTTTGCCAGTGCCCGAGCAGCGGCCGCAGTCGTCGCCACAAGACAGCGGGCTCTATAGGCGGCCGCCATATCCTCCGGTAGCATTACGAGCGTGGCGTAAAAAAACGCCACCGCCTCGTCGGTCGTGGTCGTTTGAACGGAGAAGACGGAAGGTCCACCGCGAAGCCAACGGAGAACGTCAGCAGCATCCTGGTCCCGATCGCTTAGCACCAAGTCTTCTGTCAGAGGCCATTTGGTGGCGAGCGACCACTCTTCCCAAACTTCGTCGAGCTCGCGTGTGCCGTCCGGTCGTTTTCCCAAACGAACCGCCAGCCAAAGTCCAACCGCGGGCGTTTGTTCTATCCAGTGAACGAGATCATCAGCGTCATATACGCGAACGTTTGCCCAGTGGCCTTCCGCCTCTCGGGCCTTCGCCCATTTATCCTTACCCGGCCAGTGGCGAGGTGTGACGAAAACAAACGTCGCGTTGGCTGGATTGAGCGGCGTGGGCTCATCGGTCCGCTTGCGGTAGTCCTCCGTTGCCTTCTTTTCGATATCGCGACGCTGGCTGCCGATTTCCCAGCCGGCGTCGCCCTTCGGCACGTAGGTGTTTCCGATCTCGGTGGACGTCCGTCCATCCCAACCCGGATGGCGGACGCCCTCGTCTGCGGGGAAGCGGAGGTGAACCGTCGTGTCGCAGGTCGCGCGGATCAGATAGGCGAGAAGAGTCGGCAGGCTGACGGCTCCGTCGGTCCGGTTTGCCCAGTCCGATAGATCCTCTGCGCTCACCCAACGGATGGGTGCGCCCGGGCGTTCGGTTGTGGTGATATTCGGGACCGGCGGCCCGATCACCGCCCCCGTTGGAAGGAATCTGATACCGGCGCCTTCGAGCGCGGTGCGAATCGCTTGCGCGTTGTTGGCGACCGGGGTCCGTTGGCCCCTCTCGAAGTCCGCTACAGTCGAGGTCGCCACACCGGCTTGCTTGGCCAAGTCCTGTTGAGACCACGCCAAAAGCGCCCGCGCAGCCCGCACGTGCTTAGAGGTTAGATCGGTTGAGGAACTTTGTTGCGCCATGGTCATAAGAAATATATGACATCAGTTGAGTTTTCCAAACTGTTATTTTCTGTCGACAAGTGTATTTTTTTGCCGACAATAGGTAAAATATGGCTGGAAATCGTATGACCCATCGCGAAAGCGCCCTCAGTCTCATCAGAGACCGCGGGATTGCGCGTGCGCGCGACTTCAGGGCAGCGGGCATCCCACTCGTCTATCTGAAGCGCCTTGCCGATGCCGGCGATATCGTCCGTCTCGCACGTGGTCTCTACCAAGACCCTGAACGAGTCGGTGAAGACACCGCTCACGATCTCGCGGAAGCCGCGCGCCTTATACCATACGGCGTCGTCAGCCTTGTTAGTGCGCTTCGTCATCATGCGCTGACGACCCAGCTACCGCACGCCGTCTGGATGACGATACCACACAAGGCGCGGACGCCGAACGCCCAAGTCATGCGGCTCGAGATCGTCCGGGCGACCGGAGATGTCCTGACGGCGGGGGTCGAGCACGTCAGGGTCGAAGGCGTAGATGTGCCGATCTATGGCGTCGCGAAAACAATTGCCGATTGCTTCAAACATCGCCGTCACGTCGGCGAGGACGTCGCCATCGAAGCTCTCCGAGACGCTCTGCGGCAACGAAAGACCACGGAGAGTGAGCTCATGAAGTACGCAGGCATCGACCGTGTCACAGCGCGAATCGAGCCCTACATCAAAGCGATGCAATGATGGCCAAGGTTCTCAAGAATCTCGCGGCGTCAATCAGGGACCGCCTGCTTCAACATACCAAGCAACATGGTGATGTCTATCAACGAATCCTGACGCGTTACGCGATCGAACGCCTGCTCTTCCGTCTTAGCCTGACGGAAGCGGCCGAGCATTATGTGCTTAAGGGCGCGATGCTGTTCGTGACCTGGCCTGAACACGTCTTCAGGCCAACCGGTGATCTCGATCTGCTCGGCCACGGCGACCCCGAGCCCGCCGCCATCGTTGAGCTCTTCACCCGCATCTGCCAAGTCGAAGCGCCCGATGACGGTATCATCTTCGATCCGGCCACTCTCACGGTCGAACCGGTGCGTGAAGGTGACAAGTACCAGGGCGTTCACCTGAATTTAAAGGGAGAGCTGGCCAGGGCAGTGATTCCCGTTCAGGTTGATATTGGCTTTGGCGATCATGTCTATCCACCGCCGGAGCGCAGGATGTTCCCCTGCCTTCTGCCGAACCTTCCGGCGGCGAATATTCTCATGTACCCGCCCGAAACTGTGATCGCAGAGAAATTCGAAGTGATGATCCGCTTCGGGACAGCGAATGGGCGGATCAAGGACTTCTACGACATTTGGGTCACGCTCCGCACATTCGGGTTCGAACTGCCCGAACTGGTGGAGGCCGTCGGCGGTACGCTCCGGCGCCGAGAGACTGCTGTCCCGACCGAGATACCTGTGGGATTGACCGAGGCGTTCGCTACGATTGCCGCCGATCGCGGTCTCTGGACTGGCTTTCTTCGTCGAAATCTGCCGACTATTCAGCCGCCCTCTTTCCCAGAGCTTCAGCTGGAATTGCAACGGTTTCTGGGCCCTGTGATCACCGGTCTCGCGGTGCCGGAAGGGGCCAAGGGCCGATGGGACCCGGATGGCGGGGCCTGGGTTTAGGATGCTGGTCTGGTTCAGCGTGCATTGGCAATGGATTGCACAAGCGCTACTGAACCAGGCCGCGATCGTGCCGCTCTGACGCGCGATCGCCATGTTGAGCTGTCGGACAGGGCGTTCATCGGCTGTATGATGCAGACTCACGCTCCCGTCGCCGTGGCCTACTCCCACAGCAACATCGGAGGCAATCGGAAGCCACATCTCCACGGCCGGATCGTTAAGGTCGGTGCGATTGTACTCAGTGAGCTTCACGACCGGCCGACTACCGATGATGAAGCTTTTCTTCGGCTGCATGATGCGCAATATGGCGATGCCGCGCCGTTCGAGCACGCTCATGACCTCCGCGCTGGGTTCTCCGAGTGTCTGAACTCGAACGTTGCGCAGCGTTCGAGCCTTGGCTTTGGGTGTCGCCAGCGCTTCGATTTCGTCAAGTCGATGGGGTGCGGCTCGGCGGAGCTCGTCGAGTGTATCCTCGACCATCCGCAGTGCTTCAGCATCGGTGACGTTCGCTCGTTGGGTCTCCGGAGTGCGCCGCCACTGGGTTAGGAAAAACATGTACCAGAGGCGCTTCTGCTCCGATGAGAGGACTGGGAGCCGGCCCTCCCGTGCTGGCACCAGAATGGATTGCACGACGCCAACGGCTTCGCTCTCAAGAACGGAAAGAGCGTGCTCCATCGCCGGGTCCTTGGTCCCGGCTTCAGAAAGCGTGCTGTACAGATGGTTCTGATGGAACAGCTCGGCGGGTCTTGCCCGGCGGATCGTAACGGGGCGTTCTCGGGGGCGGCACCAGTGCAGCCAGCCATCTGGGTCAGTGAACCCATTCAGGATCATCTGCGGCACATAGTGATGGCGCTTGGGAACTGACATCGATCCAGTCGCCCCTAAGTGCCAGATACGGCGGCTGGCGGTGCCATTAACAAGTCGCTGTCGATACGGTGTAGGTCGAGAAACTCGGGTCGTTGGATGAGGATTTTGAGCATTCTTCGCAACACGTCGAGCGACTGCTCCTTGGCTGCCAAATCCCGTTCTGCATGTGCGTTTGGGGCGCCACGGCGCCGCGCCCCATGAACAATGGCTGATCGGGTGGCGTAGACCTTGGAGATCGCATCGTTCATGGCTTTGCCACCAGCTTGGCCTTCCTCAATGCCTGCCAACGCGGCTGCACGCATCCGAAGTTTCCAGGAGATCGCCTGGCCGTCGCCGTCGCCCAGCAAAACCTCCAGAGCGATCGTGGCGTCGAGAATTGCGTCGGCGAAATCGCTACGCGTCATCGCCGTGTTTAGGCGACGGGTGGCCAAGGCGAGCCTTTCGCCCGGCGATTGTTCTAGCGCCTCGAATAGACGCGCAACCTCCCGCATCTGAGCCTTCGTGACGAGCGGCAGGTTTCCGCGATTCCAGCCAAAATCGTCGAACACCTCGGGGTAGCGGCGCGCGCCAACGGCGTAGACGTCTGGCAGGCCATAGTTGTGCCGGTGACGCCACCCCCGAGCGAGGCGCACTTCCTGGGCATACCCGGTTTCGATCCCGGTCTCGATCCGGAGCGCCGCGAACAATGCGTCGATTCGCTCGCGTACATCTGAGCTGAAGTTCGACAGTGTCTGATCGAGCTCATTCCAATTGCCGTTCGGTATATCCCATCCAGTAAGCACGAATGCATGAGTTGCAGCTGCTAGCACCTGGTCATGCCCGTTAGCACCGTAGGCCTTCATCTCCCATCGCGCTCGCTGCAGGTCTGGCGACATTCGCATGATGAAGGCGGACGGTCCCAAGCGCATACGGCCGAAGTCGAACCTGGCCAGCGCGATCGGCGCGAGCACTGCGAGATTCAAACGCGCGTCGAACGATCCATTGAACAGCGGCTTCAGCACGACGGTGCGGGTCGCGGCCGTCACGGGCGTCTCGCCGAAGCGAAGAAAATGAACATCTGCAGCGCGCGCAACCAGCAGTTCGATCGCAACCTTCACTATCGGATTCTCTGCGTCGGAACTCGGCCCAGGAATGCGGGCAATTTCAGGGTACTCGCAAGAGAACGCTACCAGCCTCGCCACCGCAGGGAAGCGAGCAGGCGGGAATTTGCCTAACCGACGTGCCTCGTGGTCACTGTAGGGGGGATCCAGCAGCGAAGAATATTCCAACGGCCCTGCTCCTGTGAAAGCGCCGTCGCTTAGAGATGGCATCCCGTTCTCGCGTAGTGAGAAAGTCGGATATCTGCTCACCCGGGATGGTTTGCCGCCCCCTTCAAGCTTAGAGAGAATTGCAGCTACGACTTCATCATACGCTTCGACCAGTAGCTCTCGCCATCGTCGCTGTCGCGCGCTTTCCTGGGCGGTTTCGTCATCCATCGAGGTCTCCGGGTCGAGCAGCGACGTTAGAAGCGGCTGCATCATGAGCAACGACCTGAACCGGCCGTGCAGCGATTCTTCTTGCCAGGATACGGGCGCTCTTGAGTTCAGCGCTGGAAATCTCACCCACCTGACTTCCGTGGACATAGTTGCTGCGAACGTCGAAGAGGCAATATTCCTCGCCGGCGGCCGAATCGCCGAGCAGCTTTGTTATTCTACTCACCATCTTATCTGCCGGCCGCAAGCACGCTTTCGGCACGCCAGTCCTGCCCGTGCCCTTGTGGCAATCCATGATGGCGGGGTCATTGATGCTCGTTATGCTGCGTCAGATTATTGACTAGAGTCGCATGGAGTCGTCATAGCGAAGGCATGACACGGTTGGGCGAGGTCACCCGGACCTAGGCGATGATTGATTTAAGCGCTATCGGCGGTGGTGGAGTTTTCACAGGTGTCGCCGCAACAATACTCGAACCTGCGATCCGTCATCACGAAAGACTACTTTTAGAACCGGACCGCGTTTCCCGTCGCCGTGGTAGCTATTTGGTAGCTAGCGATTGCTGGCTTCGAGCGATGACTAGAATTAAGTTATTGATTTTGTTGGTACAGTTGGGTGGGCTCGAACCACCGACCTCCTGTTCCACAGACAGGCGCTCTAACCAACTGAGCTACAACTGCATCCTTGCGAGCCGCCTATGGGGCGCCCTAGACGGGCCGAGAACCAAGGGGGCTGGACGGGGCGGAAACTAGGTGCAACGGCCGTTTTTGGCAAGGCCGCTGGACCCGGGAATCGCCCTCAAACAACGTTATTTCCAAAGCAAAACCCGGGCCCTGGGGCCCGGGTTTTTACAGTTAAAACGGCCCAGCCGATCAGGCGGCGGGCGGATACAACTTCGAGGCGCTGGCCTTGATCGGCTCGGCGGTCTCGGAGGCGACGCGCTGAGAGATCTCGACGAGCTCCTTGGCCTGGGCCTGGAAGGTTTCGAGCTGCTTCCGGGAATGGCCGGTCCACAGCTCCAGCGCCTCCGTCGGCGACTTCACGCCGAACAGCTCCTGGGCGAAGTCCAGATGGGCGCTGGTGTTCGCCTTCATGAACTCCATCAGCTTGGCGGTGTACTCGCTCGCGCCCTTGCTGGCCGAGGTGAACACGGCCTCGATGGTGCCGTTCTGGTTTTCGGCCGCGTCCTTGAACTTGGCGTAGCTTTCGCGGGCCTGCGAAACGCCCTTTTCGGCGAACGCCCGCATCTGTTCCGGAACCTCGAATGGAATGATCGAGGCGGAGAATGGATCAGTCGCACCTGTCATGGTTGTCCCTCACGGTAGTGGAAAATGGAGTGAGCCTTCTGGCGCGCCCGCCGGCCCAATCGGGGCCATAACTTGGCGGGTACGAAGACTGGAACGCGATACAAATGAGATGGTTCGCCCAGCGCCCACCACTATTGCTGCCCAACATGTCAATATTGTGCATCGCAACGCGATCAGAGGTACGCGGCGACAATTAATCTCGGTCAGGATGAGGCTCCACACTGCGGGAACCCATGGTTGAGTTCCACGACGGCGGCCGGAATCACTTGCTTTCCAGAATCACTTGCTTTTGGGCCTGGTCGCGTCCATCGCGGCGCGGCCGACGATCCGGCCCATTTCGCTGGCCTGCTCGGCCAGCGTCCGCATCAGAGCCTGCACATATTCGCGGTGCAGCCGCGTCACCTCGGAGAGGTCCTTGGCGTGAACCAGCGACTGGGCGTAGTCGAGCGAGGACTGCACGTTGGCCTCGGCAAAGTCGATCGTCTTGGCGCCCACGTCCTTTGCGCCGAAGTCCTTGGCGTCGACGTCCTTGGCACCGACGTCCTTGGCGCCGACGTCCTCGGCGCCGGCGCGCATGCTCGCACCGCGCTCCTCGAGCGAGCCCGTGGCGGTTTCGGCGTCGGCGAGAAGCTTCTCGAACGCCTCGCGCGCCTGCTTGAAGCTGGATTCCGCCACGGAGCGCATCTCCGGCGGAGGCTCGAAACGGTCATGTGCCTGGTCGGCCATGGCTGCCACTCCTGTCGCGAATCCTGCGGATACAACGCGTGGTCGGGCTTGCGGGTTCATCTGCATTAAGGTTATCGCGGCTTTAGGCCGCTACCTTTAGACCGGGGCCGTGGACCTGTCCGCGCCCGCGCGCGATACTAACCCTTTCTTAAGGCTGTCATTCCCGGCAGCCGCCCCACGAGATGGGTGACAGCGAGAAGCAAGCCGGTTGGATGAGTAGTTCGGATTTCCAGTTGCGAGGCGTCGGCGATCCGCGGCTGGCCGTGCATGCGACCTCTCCGCTTCCGGCGTGGCTCTGGTCGATCGACGGCACGCGCGTGCTCTGGGCCAATCCGGTCGGCGCAAAGCTGTTCGGCGCAGCCCATGCCGCCGCGCTCGCGGGGAAGACATTCGGACCGGCGGACGCACATCGCCGCCAGGTCGCCCGGCTTGCCCGGCGGCTACCGGCGACCGGCGCGGTCCGGCTCGAACGGCTGCGCGGCTTCGGCGCCCGGCTCGGCGCGCTGATGACCTGCGCCTGCGCCCGGCTCGAATTTGCCGATGGCGGCCACGGCGTGCTGGTCACCGCGATGGATGCGACCGGACGCACCATGCCGCTGGTCGAACGGCTGCACCGGCTGGTCGAGAGCGCCCCGGTGCCGATGGCGGCGTTCGCGCCCGACGGCCTGTTCGCCGGCGCCAGCGAAGCCGCCCGCCCGCTGCTCGGCTTTCGCGATCTCGTCGAGGCCGGCCTCGAGCAGGCACGCAGCGATGCGCTCAGCCGAGGCCGCGTCGAGATCCCGATCGGCATCGGCCACATGGTGCTGCAACGCGTCGGCCTGGGTGTCGATATCGGCCTCGTCGCGCTGATCGAGCCCGCCCCCGTGCGGGCAGAACCCGCCGCATCCACGGCCGAGAGCGCGGCGGACACCGCGCCCGAGGTACCGGTTCAACCCGCGCAACAAGCCGTCGAGACGCCGCGCGAGCCCGCTTCATGCAGCGAGGCCTTCGCCGGGATCTCCCTGTTCGACGCGTTCGCCGAGCTGGTCGAAGCGCCGGCGCCGACCGAGACGATCGAAGCCGCGGCTGAATCTTCGGTTGAAAACCCGCCCGAAGCCATCGTCTCGCCGCAGGCCGAGCCGATCACGGCAGACATGGTCGAGCCGCCGTCGGGCCACGCGGAGCCGCCCGCACCACGCCAGCATCCGCTGCGCTTCCTGTGGCAGATGGATGCGGAGGGCCGCTTTGTGCTCAGCTCCGACGAGTTCATCCGCCTGATCGGCGCGCACACGGCGGCCGGCTTCGGCCGCCCCTGGCGCGAGATTGCCGACGCGTTCGCGCTCGATCCCGACGGTCGCGTGGCGCAAGCGCTCGCTAGCCACGACACCTGGGCCGGGATCACCGTGAACTGGCCGGCCGATGGCGGCGAACACCTGCCGGTCGAGCTCGCAGGGCTTCCCGTCTATGACAGCGAGCGAAATTTCGCGGGCTTCAAAGGCTTTGGCGTCTGCCGCGATCTCGACGGTCTCAACCGGCTCGATGCGCTCAGGCGCTACCAGCTGTTCACCGAGCCGGCCGCACTGCCGAGCCTGTCCGCCGAATTGGTCGAGCCCGAACCGGAGCCGCCGCCTCCGCCGATCGAGCCGCCCGCACCTGAGCCTGAGCCTGAATTATCCGAACCCGTCACCGCAGCGAATTCACACCCAACCGATCCGGAAACGCCCGTGGAAACGCCTCCCAATGTCGTGCCGTTCCGCGCCCCCGGCGACACAAGATCGCCGACCCTGACGCCTGTCGAGAACAGCGCGTTCAACGAGCTCGCCCGGCAATTGTCCGAGCGGCTCGAACGCGACAGGGAGACCATCGCGGCGGTCACGTCCGAGCTGCCGACGGCGGAGATCGCACCCGAGCCGCTGCCGCCTGAGCCCGAGGCGCCGCACGCACCGGCCGAATGGCTGACCGAACCCACACCGCCCGCACGCGGCCACAGTGCGCGCGACCGCACCCTGCTCGACCTGTTGCCGACGGGCATTCTGATCTATCGGCTCGACCGTCTGCTCTATGCCAACCCCGCCTTCCTCGCGCGCATCGGCTATGCTGGCCTAAGCGCGCTGGAAGATGCCGGCGGGCTGGATGCGCTCTATGTCGAACCGGGCGTGTCCTCGGCCAGCAGCACGTCGCAGGCCGGCACACCGGTGACGATCAGCGCGACGGTGGCGGACGGCGAGCAGCCGCTCGCGACCACCGAGGCGCATCTGCACACGATCGACTGGGACGGCGAATCCGCGCATGCGCTGATCTGCGCGCAGCCGCAGGCCACAGCAGTCGTCGAGGAAACCGTGACGGCGGCGCCCGTCGCGCCCGAACCGGAGCCAGAGGTGGGCGACGCGGATGCCGAAGATCTCGCCGCGATCCTCGACACCACCGCCGAGGGCATCGTCATGTTCGATGCCGAAGGCAACATCCACGCCTGCAACCGCAGCGCCGAGGCGCTGTTCGGCCATGACGGCGACACCTTGTTGCAGAAGAATCTGGTGAGCCTGTTTGCACCCGAGAGCCAGCATGTCGTCCTCGACTATCTCGACAGCCTGAAGAGCCAGGACATCGCCAGCCTGCTCGATCACGGCCGCGAGGTGCTGGGCCGCGAGAAGAACGGCGGCACCATCCCGCTCGCGATGATCATGGGCCGCACCCGGCCCGACGGCCCGAACTTCTTCGCCGTGTTCCGCGATCTCTCGCAGAGCAAGAAAGGCGAGAGCGAGCTGACGCGCGCTCGCCATCTCGTCGACGGTGCGGCCAACGCCAAGGCCGACATGCTGGCGCGGATCAGCCACGAGATCCGCACGCCGCTGAACGCCATCATCGGCTTTGCCGAGGTGATGATCTCCGAACGCTTCGGCACGCTCGGCAACGAGCGTTACGGCGAATACATGAAGGACATCCGAGCCTCCGGCGAGCGCGTGATCACCATCATCGACGATCTGCTGGAGCTGTCGCGCATCGAGACCGGCAAGCTCGATCTCAACTTCGCCAACCTCAATCTCAACGATCTCATCGAAGCCTGCGTCGTGGTGATGCAGCCGCAGGCCAACCGCGAGCGCATTATCATCCGCACCTCGCTCGCACATGCGCTGCCGCAGGTCACGGCGGACGCGCGCGCGTTGCGGCAAGTGACCATGAACCTGGTGTCCAACTCGATCCGGCTCGCCAGCGCCGGCGGCCAGGTCATCGTCTCGACCGCCCTGAACGACCGCGGCGAGGTGTGCTTGCGCATCCGCGACACCGGTCATGGCCTCAGCGAGCGGGAAGTCGCGGCCGCGATGGAGCCGTTCCGGACGGCTCCGCCCGGCGATGCCTCGGACAATTCGGCGCTCAGCCTGTCGCTCACCAAGGCGCTGGTCGAAGCCAACCGCGCCCGGTTCAACATCAAGAGCACGGCGAACACCGGCACGCTGATCGAGGTGGTGTTCGCGCCGGCGCTGGCGAGGGCTTAAGCCGCGAGCCTGTGGAGACAGCCCCTCACCCCGCCCTCTCCCCGTAAGAACGGGGCGAGGGAGCGAGAGAGCGGCGCGTCTCTTACTGTTCCCAAACTCGTCTCGCTCTAAGTCAAGGCTCAACAAAAAGGGCACGGCGCGCGTCGTGCCCTTTCGCATTCGTAGAGCTCTGCCTCAGCTATAGATCTCGAACAGGCCGGCGCCGCCCTGGCCGCCGCCGATGCACATCGTCACGACGCCCCACTTCGCCTTGCGGCGCGCTCCCTCCTGGAGGAGATGGCCGGTGAGACGCGCGCCGGTCATGCCGAAGGGATGGCCGATCGCGATCGAGCCGCCGTTGACGTTGTACTTCTCGGGATCGATGCCGAGCTTGTCGCGCGAGTAGAGGCACTGGCTGGCGAAGGCCTCGTTGAGCTCCCAGAGATCGATGTCCTCGATCTTGAGGCCATGACGCTTCAACAGCTTCGGCACGGCGAAGATCGGGCCGATGCCCATCTCGTCCGGCTCGCAGCCGGCGGCTGCCCAGGCGACGAAGCGGCCCATCGGGTTGAGGCCGCGCTTCTCCGCATCCTTGGCTTCCATCAGCACCACGGCCGCGGCGCCGTCCGAAAGCTGGCTGGCATTGCCGGCGGTGACGAACTTGCCGGGACCTTTCACGGGCTCGAGCTTGGCGAGGCCCTCCAGCGTGGTCTCGGGGCGGTTACACTCGTCGCGGTCGACGACGTAGTCGACGATCGACTCGGCCTTGGTCGCCTTGTCGACCACCTTCATCTTCGTCTTCATCGGGACGATCTCGTCCTTGAACTTGCCCGCCTGCTGCGCGGCCGCCATGCGGCGCTGCGACTCCAGCGAATATTCGTCCTGATATTCGCGGCTGAGCTTGTAGCGCTCGGCAACGATGTCGGCAGTGTCGATCATCGCCATGAAGATCGCCGGCGCCGTCTTGAGCAGCTCCGGATCGATCGATTCCTTCGGCGTCACGCCGCCCGGCATCGAAATGCTCTCGGTACCGCCTGCGACGATACAGTCGGAACCATCCGAGCGGATCGAGTTGGCGGCCATGGCGATGGTCTGGAGACCCGACGAGCAGAAGCGGTTCACCGACACGCCACCGGTCGATTTCGGGAGCCCTGCGAGCAGCGCCGCCTGGCGGCCGATATTCGGCGCGCCATGGGCGCAATTGCCGAGATAGCAATCCTCGACATAGTCCTTCTCGACACCGGCGCGATCGACCGCATGGCGGATGGCGTGGGCCGCAAGAGACATCGGCGGCGTGATGTTGAACCCGCCGCGGCCGGACTTCGCCAGCCCCGTGCGCGCATAGGAAACGATGACGGCTTCACGCATTGTTTTCTCCCTTTTTCGAACGATTGGTACGGAGCGTGCTAGCGCCATTGGTACACAAAGTTCGGCAGCCGCGGGAGAAATAAAGCGCGGCGCCGCACCAACAAAAAGCGCCGCCCTCGCAAGCGGGGGCGGCGTTGTTCCGCACGTCGGAATTTATGATGCGCGTCACTCTTTCCGCTCGTCATGCCCGGGCCTGTCCCGGGCATCCACGTCCTTACTTGCGGATGCGCGTGGATGGCCGGACAAGCCCGGCCATGACGCAATTGGCGAAAGCGCAATCAGAACGTCAGCGCCTTGACCTGCTTGACCTGCGGCAGGGCCTGCACCTTGGCGAGCACCTCGGCCGGCACGGGGCCGTCGACCTCGATCAGCGCGATGGCATCGCTGCCGGGCGCGGCGCGGCCGAGATGGAAGGTCGCGATGTTGATCTTGGCGTCGCCGAGCAGGCTTGCGAACTTGCCGATGAAGCCCGGCTTGTCCTCGTTGGTCACGTAGATCATCGACTTGCCGAACTCGGCGTCGACGCGAATGCCCTTGATGTCGACGAGCCGCGGCTTGCCGTCGTGATAGACGGTGCCCGAGACCGAACGCTCCTGGCGCTCGGTGGTGACGGTGACGGTGATCAGGCTCTCATAGTCGCTTTGGGCGGCGCGCACGATCTCGTCGACCACCATGCCGCGCTCCTTGGCGACGACCGGCGCGGACACCACGTTGACTTCGCCCAGCATCGGCCGCAGCAGGCCCGACAGCACGGCGGAGGTGATCGCCTTGATCTTCATCTCGGCGACGTGGCCCTCATAGGTGATCTGCACCTTGAGGATGCCGGACTCGGTGAGCTGGCCGGCAAACGAGCCGAGCTTCTCGGCGAGCGCGATGAACGGCTTCAGCTTCGGCGCCTCTTCCGCCGTGATCGAGGGGAAGTTGACGGCATTCGAGATCGCGCCGGTAAGCAGATAGTCCGACATCTGTTCGGCGACCTGGAGCGCGACGTTCTCCTGCGCTTCGGTGGTGGACGCCCCGAGATGCGGCGTGCAGATCACGTTGGGATGGCCGAACAGCACGTTCGAGGTCGCGGGCTCCTCGACGAAGACGTCGAAAGCGGCGCCCGCGATGTGCTTGGAGTTCAGCGCGTCGATTACCGCCTGCTCGTCGACCAGGCCGCCGCGGGCGCAGTTGATCAGGCGCACGCCCTTCTTCATCTTGGCGATCGCGGCTGCGTCGATGATGTTCCTGGTCTTCTCGGTGAGCGGGGTGTGCAAAGTGATGAAGTCGGCGCGCTTGAGCAGGTCGTCGAGCTCGACCTTCTCGACGCCGATGTCCTTGGCGCGCTCCGGCGACAGGAACGGATCGAAGGCGACGACCTTCATGCGCAGGCCGAGCGCGCGGTCGGCGACGATCGAGCCGATGTTGCCGCAACCGACCACGCCGAGCACCTTGCCGGTGATCTCGACGCCCATGAAGCGGTTCTTCTCCCACTTGCCGGCCTGGGTCGAGGCGTCGGCCTGCGGGATCTCGCGCGCCAGCGCCAGCATCAGGGTGACGGCGTGCTCGGCGGTCGTGATCGAATTGCCGAACGGCGTGTTCATCACGATGATACCCTTGGCGGTCGCCGCGGGGATCTCGACGTTGTCGACGCCGATACCGGCGCGACCGATCACCTTGAGGTTGGTTGCCTTCTCCAGGATCTTGGCCGTCGCCTTGGTCGCGGAGCGGATCGCAAGGCCGTCGTAATTGCCGATGATCTCGGCGAGCTTGTCCTTGTCCTTGCCGAGATTGGGCTGGAAGTCGACCTCGACGCCGCGATCCTTGAAGATCTGCACGGCGGCGGGAGAGAGCGCGTCGGAAATGAGAACTTTGGGTTTGGTCATGGATTTGATCCTCTACCTTGCCTGAAACGAGGGCGGCCTTCGACCTAACTAGGTTGATGTCTCGGAGCGGTTTCTTCTCCCTCTCCCCGTACTTACGGGGAGAGGCCAAGAAAGAAAACTTACGCCGCTTTCGGCAGCACGGCCTTGGTCTCGGCGAAGGCCCAGTCGATCCACTGGGTCAGGAGCTCGACGTCCTTCGCCTCGACGGTGGCGCCGCACCAGATGCGCAGGCCGGCCGGCGCATCGCGGTAGTAGGCGAAGTCGAAGCCTGCGCCTTCCTTCTCGACCAGCGCGACCAGCTTCTTGCAGAAGTCGGCCTGCGCATCCACCGAGAGCGAGGTGATCGTGGGATCGGTGAACTTCAGGCACACCGACGTGTTGGAGCGGATCGAAGCGTCCTTGGCCAGGAAGTCGATCCAGGGCGTCTTCGCCTTCCAGTCGGCGAGCACCTTGGTGTTGGCGTCGGCGCGCGCGATCAGCGCCTTGAGGCCGCCGATCGACTTGGCCCAGTTCAGCGCGTCGAGATAATCCTCGACGCACAGCATCGAGGGCGTGTTGATGGTTTCGCCGACGAAGATGCCCTCGTTGATCTTGCCGCCCTTGGTCATGCGGAAGATCTTTGGCAGCGGCCAGGCCGGCTTGTAGGTCTCGAGCCGCTCCACCGCACGGGGCGACAGGATCAGCATGCCGTGGGCGGCCTCGCCGCCGAGCGCCTTCTGCCAGGAGAAGGTGACGACGTCGAGCTTGGCCCAGTCGAGGGCTTGCGCGAACGCCGCCGAGGTGGCGTCACAAATGGTCAGGCCTTCGCGAGTCGCGCTGATCCAGTCGGCGTTCGGCACGCGCACACCGGAGGTGGTGCCGTTCCAGGTGAAGACGACGTCACTGTTCTGATCGACCTTGGAAAGATCCGGAATTTCACCATAGGCGGCGTTGAGCTTGGTGACGTCCTTGAGCTTCAATTCCTTGACGATATCGCTGACCCAGCCTTCGCCGAAGGATTCCCAGGCGAGCGTGGTGACGGGCCGCGCGCCCAGCATCGACCACAGCGCCATCTCGACCGCGCCGGTATCGGAGGCCGGCACGATGCCGATGCGGTAATCGGCGGGCACCTCGAGCACTTCGCGCGTCAAATCGATCGCAAGCTTGAGCTTGGTCTTGCCGACTTTCGCGCGATGCGAACGGCCGAGCGCTGCGTCCTTGAGATTTTGGGCGTTCCAACCGGGGCGTTTGGCGCAGGGGCCGGAGGAAAAATGCGGCACGTTCGGCCGCGAGGCGGGCTTCGCTACAGTCATAATCTACCCTTCCAGATAGTGAGCCTCCCGTTGGGGGGAGGTGTCCCGCCGCGGCTGATACGGGAAACGGGTAGACCAGTCAAGGAAGTTCCGGCACCTCTCGGTCGGGAGATGGCGCCTCCGGTGCGAGATCCGGGGATTCCACTGCGGCGAGCGCGTTCAGCAGGTCCGTCGCCTCGCTGATCAATTGCGCGGCGCGGCGGCGGCTGCCGACTTTCAAAATGCACTTGTCATTGGCCTGCACAACGTAGTCGTTGCCGACCTTGATCATCGAATAGCTTGTCATCGAAATCCCCGAACCGACCGAGCTCGGTGTCCGACGCTCCCGTAGCACCGTTCGTTCCTGGAACAACGTGAACGACGGCTGGGTAGTTTACCGGCTCTTAATATGAACGAATGCGCGATCTGAATTTGCTGATCGCGCAACGGCCGCGACGAGCTGCCTCAAAAGCGGACAGTCATGCCGACATGACTCGCTGCAAATCCAAGCCGCTTGTAGAAGCGCTGCGCATCGACGCGGCTCGCATGCGTCAGCAATTCGACCAGATTGCAGCCCCGTGCTTTCGCTTCCGCGACAGCCCATTGCACCAATTGCTCGCCGATGCCGCGGCTGCGACAGTCGGAAGCAACGCGGACGTCTTCGAGCAGACCGCGCGAGCCGCCTTGCGAGCTGATGCCGGGCAGGATAGCGAGTTGCAGGCAGCCGACCACCCTGCCCTCGCTCTCCGCGACGACGAGCTGGAGATTGAAATCGCGCTCGATCCGCTCGAAGGCTTCATAGTAGGACGCAGGCAGCGGATCCTCCACCCGCTCGCGGGCGCGCCCAAGGTGATCGTCGGCGAGCATTGCGACGATCGCGGCGACGTCGTCGCGGCGCGCGGGGCGAATGGAGACGGACTTGTCGTTCATTCAGATACTCCAGACTCAACGCGCCGGCGCAAGACCAAGATAGGCCTCGGCTTCGCCGATCCAGCGCCGCACGTCCGCATAGCGGCCGAGATCGAAGCCGCCTTCATGCGCGACACGCGTATAGGCCAGCAGCGAGACGTCAGCGAGCGAAATCAGGTCACCGGCGAGGAAGCGGCTCGCCGCAAGATGTTGCTCCATGCGGTCGAGCGCCGCATAGCCGCGCTTGACCTTCTCCGGATCGAGCTCGGAGACGTCCTTGCCGAGATAGACCAGCTGGAAGCGGCACACTGCGATATAGGGCTCGTGGCTGTACTGCTCCCAGAACAGCCATTCGTCCATCTTGGCGGCAGTGAAGGCGTCGTGCGGGATGAGCGTGCTGCCGCGCGCGAGATAGCGGATGATGGCATTGGACTGCGCCAGCGTGCGGCCGTCGTCGAGCTCGACGGTCGGGACCTGGCCGGCGCCGTTCATCTTCAGGAATTGCGGCGTGCGCGTCTCGCCCTTGCGCGTATCGATGTCGATCCAGTCGTAGGTCAATGCGAGCTTGTCGCAGACCCACTTCACCTTCAGACAATTTCCGGAGTTGATATCGCCGTAGATCTGCATCGCCGCTCCTTCACGAAGCGACACAGCATCAGGGCTAAACGGTCCTGTCAACGGCTGGCAAACGCCGCACTCAGAACTTGTAGCCGAGCCCGAGACGCGCGTTGTTCAGCGTCACCGACGTGTTCATGACGGGAGAGAATTTCACGTATTCGTATTCCACCCGTGCGAACAATCCTTCCCACAAGCAATATTCCAGTCCGAAACCGGCGGTCCAGCCGACCACGAAATTGTTGGTCCTGTGCTGAGACTGCGTCTGCGACTGCGCCGGAACGTCCATCGGCGTTCCGGTGATTGTGATGACGTTGCCCAATCCATCCGTCACCGTCGCATCCTGACGCAGCTTCACATCGCTCGTCACGGTGCGGGAGACGTCCATGCGGCCTAGCGCCGCGCCGGCGAACATGTAAGGCATGAAATCGCCGCCGTCCCAACCCACGCGCCCGCGGAGCGTGACCATGTCCTTGACCTGCGCCGCGGCGGTGCCGGTCAATGTCGTGAGATAGTGGTTAGTCACGCCGGTGGGCTGGACGTCGCCAGGCGGGTTGACGATATCGAGCGAGTTGGAGCCCGACGTCGACGTGGAAATCTTGTTGAAATAGCTATAGGTGCCCTCGAGACCTAGAACGGCATCGTACCATTGCCAGTTGCGCCCGAGGAAGGCTCCGAAATTGGTGCTTTGCGTCGTAGTCTTGTTCATGAGCGACCACGTCGACGTTGGCTGCTGGAGCACGCTGTCGCGGAAGATGAAGTTGGTCAGTCCGACGACGCTTTGGCTGAAGTCGGTCGACGCGGACGAGTAGCCGACGGTGCCGCCGGCATAGACGCCATCCCAGTTGTGCGACGTCTTCGACAGGCCGTCGGTGAAGCCGCCGCGCAGGATGGGCAGATCGGGCATATCGGCCGCTTGCGCGGCAGACCCCGTCCCCAACATCGCCGCCGCCAACATCAGCCTACGCATTGCAACGCTCCATCGAACTCGAACTTTCGCTCGTGATCATGGCTCGTTAACCTTAACCAATGGTTGCGCCGGAGGCTTTCGTCACCGTCGAGCAATGAAAAATACGCAAAGCAAAACGGCGCGGGAAAATCCCGCGCCGTTAAGACGTCTTAAGCGATGGAGCTGCGATCAGCCCTTGGTGACGAGCGGCGGCATGTAGGCCGGCGGGCTGTTGAGCTCCCAGCGCACGCCGAGCTTCACGTCGTGCGAGGTGATGTCCTTGACCTTGATCGTGGACGCGCCGGAGATGCTGTTGTCGTAGGCGCGGAAGTTGCCGGGCGCCGCATCGCCGAGATCCATGTAGCTGTAGGCCAGTTCGACCGTGAAGCCGGGGCTGACCTTGTAGGCGAGACCGGCATGGGCGGCCCAGGCGAGGTTCCACTTCCCGTTGTCGGCGAAGTAGGTCACGCTGTTGGAGGGCACGCCGGCAGCGATCTGCACGCCATCGTCACGGAAGCCGCTGAGCTTGTTGTAGGAGCCGCCGACACCGGCGCCGATGAACGGCGTGATACACCACCAGGTGCCGAGATCGACATAAGCGTTGGCCATAACGACCCACTCGGACTTGCTGCCGCTATAATTGTCAGACCCGACAAAGCCGGGCGCAATGACGTTGTCCGCGCCGTGCAAATTGGCCTTGCCGCGATACTGGCCGATCACGTCGGCGCGGAACCAGTTGTTGAAGCGATAGCCGACGCCGAGGTCGAACAGCGGCGAAGAGTCGAAGCCGAGACCCACGGTCTGGGTCGGGAATGCCTGCGCGGTCGCGCTGTCGATGCGCTTGGCGCTCTGATTGGTCATGCCGACGTCGCCGCGCAGATACCAGCCGCCGAAGTCGGCGGGGGGCGCCGGCGGCGCGTACATCGGAGGCGGTGCGGCGATCGGCATATCGGCGGCGAACGCCATCGACGAAATCAGGGTTGCCGCACCCGCGGCAAGGAGAGACTTAACGCTACGCATTGGCTTCGTCCTTTTGGCCGGTGAGGCAAATACGGCGCCTCACGTTCTGGAAACTCACGGACCGGACGATGGCAGCAAATGTTTAAGCGCCGCTTAACCCTAATTTTTAAGGTTGATTTTTTCTCACCACACACGCGGATGCGGCAGGAGCGTTGCAAAATTGCGGCGCCCGCGCGCCGCAATTGCTAACGATCCATGAAGGTGGGGTGCTGCGAGAGAGGATGCGTTAACGCGCGTGCCGCGGCAGCTTCGGCAAGAACACCGCGAGCAGGCCGATCGCCGGAAGGTAGGCGCAGACCTGGTAGACGAACTCGATCGAGGTGTGATCGGCGAGCTTGCCGAGCACGGCCGCGCCCAGGCCACCGATGCCGAAGGCGACGCCGAAGAACACGCCTGAGATCATGCCGAAGCGGTGCGGCACCAACTCCTGCGCGAACACGATGATCGACGACGTCGTCGAGGAGATGATCAGGCCGATGATGACGCTGAGCACCGCGCTGCCGGCGAGCCCTGCATAGGGCAGCGCCAGCGTGAACGGCAGCGCGCCGAGGATCGAGATCCAGATCACGATCTTGCGGCCGAAGCGGTCGCCGAGCGGTCCGCCGAGAAACGCGCCGACCGCGTTCGCCGCGAGGAAGATGAAGAGATATATCTGCGCGGCCTGCGTCGACACGCCGAAACGGTCGATCAGGTAGAAGATGTAGTAGCTCGACAGGCTCGACACGTAGAGCTGTTTTGAGAACAAAAGCGCCACCAGTACGGCAAGCGCGACCGCGACGCGGCGCGAATTCGGCGCGTCCGGATGGGCGTGCGCCACCGCGGTCTTCTTCGCCTTGATCTGCGGTTCATACCAGCGGCCGATGCGCCAGAGGATGACGATCGCGAGGAACGCGATCGAGGAGAACCAGGCGATGCTGCCCTGCCCGAACGGCACGACGATGAGCGCGGCCAATATCGGCCCCATCGAGGTGCCGAAGCTGCCGCCGAGCTGGAACACCGATTGCGCAAAACCGTAGCGGCCGCCCGACGCAAGCCGCGCGATGCGCGCGGATTCGGGGTGGAACACCGCCGAGCCGAGACCGACTAGGGCGGCCGCAACGAGGATGACGAGATACTGATGCGCGGCGCTGAGCAGCAGCAGGCCGAAGAAGGTCGAGGCCATGCCGATCGACAGCGAATAGGGCTGCGCCTTCTTGTCGGTGTAGTGCCCGACCACCGGCTGAAGCAGCGAGGCCGTGAACTGGAAGGCCAGCGTGATCATGCCGATCTGCGCGAAGTCGAGCGCGTAGGTGTCCTTCAGGATCGGATACACCGAGGCGATCAGCGACTGCATGGTGTCGTTGAGGAAGTGCGAGAAGCTGATGCCGGCGAGCACGATATAGGCCGGCCCCGCGGCCGCCTTGACTACGGTCGCCTTGGCCGCGGCCGGCGCAACGTCGCTGACGACGACCGGCTCGGTCAGCGTTTCCTCGGAGACGACGACAGGCTTGTTCAATGGAGCGATCCCGGCAGGCGTGGCGAACCGCCGCACCCGCTAGTTACGATGCTGGCGGCGGCCAAACCACCGCCAATCGCCGATGGCTGGGATGCGCCTAAGCCGCCGCCTGGCCGAGCGCGGAGACGATGGCGTCGACGACGTCCTCGACCAGGATACGGTCCTCGCCCTCGCCCATGACGCGGATCACAGGCTCGGTGCCGGAGGAGCGGATCAGCAGCCGGCCGTGGCCGTTGAGCCGGTTCTCGCCGTCGGAGATCGCCGACTTGACGTCGGAATCGTCGAGCGGCTTGCCACCCTTGTAGCGGACGTTCTTCAGGATCTGCGGCAGCGGATCGAAGCGGTGGCAGACCTCGGAGACGGGCCGGCGCAGCTTCTGCACCACCGCCAGCACCTGCAATGCAGCAACGAAGCCGTCGCCGGTGGTGGCATAGTCGGACAGGATGATATGGCCGGACTGCTCGCCGCCGAGATTGTAGCCGCCGTTCAGCATCTGCTCGAGCACGTAGCGGTCGCCGACCGGCGTGCGCACGAGATCGAGCCCGTGCCCTTTCAGGAAACGCTCGAGCCCGAGATTGGACATCACGGTCGCGACGATACCGGGCCGCGACAGCCGTCCGTCTTCCTTCCAGCTTTGCGCGATCACTGCGAGCAACTGGTCGCCGTCGACGAGATGGCCGCGCTCGTCGACCAGGATGACGCGATCCGCGTCGCCATCGAGCGCAATGCCGATGTCGGCGCGCATCTCGCGCACCTTCTTCGACAGCGCTTCCGGCGAGGTCGAGCCGCATTCCTTGTTGATGTTGAAGCCGTCGGGCTCGACGCCGATCGGCACGACGTCCGCACCCAGCTCCCACAGCGCTTCGGGCACCACCTTGTAGGCGGCGCCATTGGCGCAATCGACCACGACGCGCAGGCCATCCAGCGACAAATCGCGCGGCAGCGTGCGCTTGGCGAATTCGATGTAGCGGTCATGCACGCCGTCGATGCGGCGGGCGCGGCCGAGACTCGCGCTCTGCGCCAGCCGCTTGTCGAGGGATTCGTCCAGCAGCAACTCGATCTGCTTCTCGACGTCGTCGGAAAGCTTGAAGCCCTGCGGGCCGAACAACTTGATGCCGTTGTCCTCGAACAGATTGTGCGAGGCCGAGATCATGACGCCGAGATCGGCGCGCATCGACTTGGTCAGCATCGCGACCGCGGGCGTCGGCATCGGGCCGACCAGCAGCACGTCCATGCCGACGGAGGTGAAGCCCGCCACCATCGCATATTCGATCATGTAGCCGGACAGGCGCGTGTCCTTGCCGATCACGACCCGATGGCGGTGGTCACCGCGCTGAAACGCGAGGCCTGCGGCCTGGCCGACCTTGAGGGCGAGCTCCGGCGTGATCAGTCCGTTGGCACGGCCCCGAATCCCGTCAGTCCCGAAATATTTGCGGCTCATGTGATCCCCCACACGGCAACCAGGAATTCCCGATACAACTACCGGATGCCTTACACGGCTCCACCATCCCTGATTACGCTCGGGTCTTATAAAGCGTTCGCAGCTAACTTGGCTTCAAAAAATATGATGAATCATTACGGAACCGAAGCCACGGTCGTTCCGTTAAGCTATTGTTAACACTGAAACTCCCGCTTGGCCACCGATTTGAGGCCAGAGCTCGGTCCTAGTCGGTGCGCTTGATGAGCCTGTCCCCACGGCTCGGCGGCGGCTGGGTGACGTTGACGGGATCCGACCCCGGGAAGGTCTCCTCCAGCCCCTCTTCCAGCGCTTCCTCGAGCCGGCGCTTCTCCTTGATCTCTTCCGGCGTCGGTTCGCGGTGCGGCCTGGTCATGGCGCCCTCCCTGAAGGATCTGGCAAAGGATTTGGCTGTGCATCCAACCATGCTAGATGACCCCTAAATCTTCCGATGCAAGACGGGCCGGGGAAACGTTCATGAAGCACATCACCTGTATCGACGATCTTCGCACACTGCATCAGCGCCGCGTGCCGAAGGCGTTCTTCGATTATTGCGACCGCGGCTCCTATGCCGAGGAAACGCTGCGTGCCAACCGCGACGATATGCAGGGCGTCAAGTTTCGCCAACGCATCCTGGTCGATGTCTCCAGCCGCGACACCTCGACCACCATTCTCGGCGAGCCCTCGACCATGCCGCTGGTGCTCGCGCCGGTGGGCCTTCTGGGCATGCAGCACGGCGACGGCGAGATTCACGCCTGCCGCGCCGCGCAGGCCGCCGGCATCCCGTTCACGCAATCGACGATGTCGATCTGCTCGATCGAGGACATCGCCGCCAATGTCGAGAAGCCGTTCTGGTTCCAGCTCTATGTGATGAAGGACCGCGGCTTCATCAAGGAGCTGATCGAGCGCGCGATGGCGGCCAAGTGCAGCGCGCTCGTGCTCACCGTCGATCTCCAGGTGATCGGCCAGCGCCACCAGGACATCAAGAACGGCATGACGGTGCCGCCGGAATGGTCGCTGTCGAAGCTGATCGATTTCGCCACCAAGCCGGCCTGGGTGTCGGGCGTGCTGCAGGGCAAGCGCCGCACCTTCGGCAATCTCGCCGGTCATCTGAAGGTCAGCGACGACATCACGTCGCTGTCGACCTGGATCAACTCGCAGTTCGACACCTCGCTGAACTGGAAGGACGTCGAGTGGGTCCGCAGCATCTGGCCGGGCAAGCTCATCATCAAGGGCATCTTGGACGTCGAGGACGCCGAGCTCGCCGCGAAAACCGGCGCGCAGGCGCTGGTGGTGTCCAACCATGGCGGCCGCCAGCTCGACGGCGCGCCGTCTTCGATCGAGGTGCTGCCCGAGATCGCTGACGCGGTTGGCTCGAAGATGGAGATCATGTTCGACGGTGGCATCCGCTCCGGCCAGGACGTGATGCGCGCGCTCGCGCTCGGCGCAAAGTCCTGCATGATCGGCCGCGCCTATGCCTACGGCTTAGGTGCCGGCGGCCATGCCGGCGTCGCCAAGGCGATCGACATCATCCAGAAAGAGCTGCTCACGACCATGGGCCTGTGCGGCGTCAACAAGATCGACGAGATCGACGATCACATCATTGCGGTGTGATTTTCGCAAGGTGGGCAAAGCGAAGCGCGCCCACCACGTTTCACGGAATGCGCGAGAAGACGTGGGCACGGCGCAAGCGCACCTTTGCCTACCCTACGATTCTGCGGTTGGCGGCTAGCGAAAGTCGTCGCCACACTCTCAATCGTCATCCTGGACAAGCGCAGCGAAGCGAAGCGCAGATCCAGGATCCATAACCACAGGATCAAGTTTGGCGAAGACTAGCGGTTGCCAGCCTCCATCAAACTCCTCCCTGGGGTAATGGGTCCTGGCTTTCGCCAGGACGACGTTGGGGAAGCACTTCCCGCTTTACCCTCACATCGGCGGCGTCAGGCCATCGCGGCCGACGCTGACACGGTTGGCTTCGAGCGAGCCGTCCGGCAGCTGCTTGACGAAGGCGATGATCTTGGCGCCGGCCTTGAGATCGGCTTTCTCGCCGGGCACGTAGGTGACAACCGGCGTATCGGCCGAGACGAACACCTTCTTCTCGCCGTCCTTGTACTTGATGAGCAGGGTGTGCCCATCATTGCCGACCACGCTCTCGGCGACAGTGGCATTGGTCATGCTGGAATTCGGCTTCAGATCGTAGGGCCGCGAGCCCTCGCCGGTACCGCGCATGCTCTCCGGAAACACATGGACCTCGACCGCGTTCTGGCCGCCGTCCGGCCCCGGCACGGTAGTGGCGCCGATGAACGAACCCGTCTTGATGTCGGCCAGCGAAACCTTGGTAATCCCGGCGACGCGCAGATCGGAGGCGATGTGCAGCTTGACGTCCTCGCCGCTGCGCGACTTGACCTGCATCGTGTCGCTATCGACGGTTTCGATCGTGCCGCGCACGCGCGTCGGCACCGGCGCCTTCTGCGCGACTGCATAGAGGGTCGAGATGGCCACCATCGCGACGGCGATGAGCGGACGTGTGAAAGTTGCACGTTGAACAGACATGACGGTCTCCGATTGTCCCACGGACATAGAACTCCGGAGATCGCGCGCTATTCTCTCAAGTCTTTGTGAGATCGGCCTCGACCAGCTCACGCAGCTCTGCCGTGACCTCTGGCTTTCGGCCGAACCATAGCTCGAAACCGCGCACCGCCTGATGCAAGAGCATGCCGAGCCCGTCGGCGGTCTTCAAACCACGCGCCTTCGCCGCCGCAAGCAGCGGGGTCACCAGGGGGACATAGACGAGATCGGCGACGACGGCCGCCTGTGGCAGCCTTGCCACATCAACATCGAGTGAAGGCTGGCCGTGCATCCCGAGCGAGGTCGTGTTCACGAGAAGTTTTGCGCGCGGCAGCACGTCGTTGATCCCGTCCCATGTAACGGGCTGCACGTTCGGCCCGAACTCGCTTGCGAGTGCCTCCGCCCGTGCCATCGTACGGTTGGCCAGATGCACGCGACTGAAGCCGCGTTCGAGCAGGCCGAACACGACCGCGCGCGAGGAGCCGCCGGCCCCAAGCACGAGCGCCTGTTCAGCCCGATCCCAGCCGGGCGCGCTGGCGTCGAGATTGTTGATGAAACCCTCGACGTCGGTATTAGTCGAGCGGAGCTCGCCATCCGCGAACCACAGCGTGTTGGCGGCGCCCACGGCCTTTGCGCGCGCATCCGGCATCGACAGCGCCAGCACGCCTTCCTTGTGCGGAATGGTGACGTTGGCGCCGGCGAAGCCGCGCAGCGACAGCCGCAGCACGAAGTCGCGCAGATCCTCGGGCGGGACCGCCTCGATGACATAGCCGCCCGCGATGCCCAGCGTGCGCAACCAGTAATGATGGATCAGCGGCGAGCGTGAATGCGCCGCCGGCCATCCGATCAAGCAGGCTGCGGGAGCCTTGGGCACCATTATCCTTCCCTCAGGGAGCGTGGGAGGCGATCCATTTCGCGTCCAGCCGGCTCTGTCAAGCGCGCGAGCGCCGCATCGCCACGGCCACGATCGCGCTCAACGCCAGCATTGTACCAGCGGCCAGATCGCGGCGAGATTGATCCGGACATAGGCGAGGTAAGATCGAGCCCCGCGCCGCCCTGGATCTGGAACACGGCATTCTCCAGGCCCATCGCAAGCACGATCCCGGCAATCGCGAGGCCAGGCAGCCCGTACGCATGGCAAAGTCCGGCACCGGCAAGCAGCACTGCCTCGATCAGGAGCAGCCAGGGCTGCCGCTCGGCGCCGCCGCCAAGCACCACGAGGCTGCCGGCCGCAGCTCCGGCCACGAACAGCGCGATCAGACCCAGAGCGCTGGCAGCCTGCGGCCAATCGGTTTCCGCAAGGCTCACGCCCAGCCGCGTGGAGTTGCCGCTCATGAAGGAGACGAACAGGCCGCCGAGATGCAGGAACCCGATTCCGTCGACCTAGCCTGCAATCATGCTGAGCGCGCAGGCCAGCGCAATGCGACGCGAATCCAGCATTCCGATGCACCACCGCCCGTGAGGTCGCGGCAGTGTCGATCAAATCGTCCGGCTTGAGAAGTGCGCGCCGCTAAAGCGCGACGAGATGAGAATTAAATCATCATCGCGCTTTAGGTTGTTGTTTGAGCATAATCTTTTCGGAAAACCGCTTCGCACTTTTCCGGATCATGCTCTAACTAATCACCGGATGAAGACCCATCGAGGCGCTCACCCTCTCCCCGTAAGAACGGAGAGAGGGTGTGAGAGGGCGGTGCGTCCCTTACTGCGAGAGGCATATCACGCCGCGACGCGATGCGCGGCGATGATCTGGTCGGCGGCGCGCCCGATGACCTCGGCCATGTGGTCGAACTGACGGGTGAAGCTGCCGGCACCGGCCGTGGCCGAGCGCAGCTCGACGATGAGTTCGCCGATCTCGGCTTCCGGCATCATGGCGCGGACACAGTCCCAGCCACTCCAGCCGTCGCGGGTGTCGAAGCCGAGGATCTGCCCGCGCCGCGCCGACAGGATCGCGTTGATCTTGGCGGTGGCATCGGTCGGGCAGACGATCTCGACCATGTGGATCGGCTCCAGCAGCACCGGCTGGCATTGCGGCAGGCCTTCGTTGAGCCCGATCCGCGCCGCCGTACGGAAGGCAAGGTCGGAGGAGTCGACGCTGTGATAGGAACCGTCGGTCAGCGTCACCACCAAATCGGTGACGGGAAAACCGAGCGGACCGCGCGTCAATCCGTCGACGACACCTTCCTCCACCGCGCCGATGTAGTTGCGCGGCACCGCGCCGCCGACCACCTTCTCAGTGAACTTGAAGCCGTCGCCGCGTGGCTGCGGCCTGATGTCGAGCACGACGTCGCCGAACTGGCCGTGGCCGCCGGACTGCTTCTTGTGACGTCCGCGCTGGGTGATCGGCTTGCGGATGGTCTCCTGATAGCCGATCGCGGGCGGATGCGACGTGACCTTGACGCCGAAGCGGTCGTGCAGCCGCTCGCTGGCCACACGCAGATGCATCTCGCCCTGCCCCCACAACACGGTGTCGTGGGTCTGCGCATTCTGCACCATCATCAGCGACGGATCTTCCTCGTGCAGGCGCGCCAGCGCCTGGCCGAGTTTGACGTCATCCTTGCGGTCGGGGGCCGCGATCGAGATCGCGAGCACCGGCGGTGTCGGCTCGAGAGCGGCCAGCGCGGCCGGCTGGGTCTTGCCGTTCGAGACGGTGTCGCCGGTCTTGATCGGGTCGAGCTTGCCGAGCGCCACCGTGTCGCCGGCTTCAGCCGCGGCACGCTTGGTGTCGTAGGCGCCGTTGACGGCGAGGATGCCGGCGACGCGGCTCGCTCCTCCGGAGGAGGATTGCAGCGTCGCACCGTCGTCGAGATGGCCGGCGAGCAGCCGCGTCAGCGACAGTTTTCCGCCGTGCTGCGAATGCAGCGTCTTGAAGACATAGCCGAGCGCATCCTTGCTCTCGGGCACACCGAGACGTTTTGCGGTCTCGGCAATGCCAGGGGCCTCGTGGCGCAGCGCCTTCATCAGACGCAGCACGCCGTTTTCGCGCGCCGCGGCGCCTAGCAGCACCGGACAGATCAGCCCTTCGCGCAATTCGCGGGCGAGATCGTCGAACACGGCATCGCGCGGCGGCTGGATGTCTTCGAGCAACTGCTCCATCAGCGCGTCGTCGTGGTCGGCGAGCTTCTCCAGCATCGAGAAGCGGGCTTCCTTCTCGCGGTCGAGATCGCCGCCCTTGAGCGCGATCACCTCGGAGGCCTTGTGCTCGCGATAGATGAAGGCGCGCTCCAGCGCGAGATCGACGAAGCCTTCGATCAGCTCGTCCTTCCAGATCGGGATCTGGCGCAGCACCAGCGGCACACGCGAGGCCGGCTGGAGCGTCGCGAGCGTCTCGCGGATGCGCTTGTTGGCGCGGTCGATCTTGTTGAGGAACAGGAAACGCGGGACCTTCAGCTCCTCCAGCTCGCGCAGGATGATCTGAAGCTGCGGCAGCTTCTTCTCGTCCGCCTCGCAAACCACCACCGCGGCGTCGACCGCGGGCAGCGCGGCGCGCATGTCGTGAGCGAATTCGACGGAACCGGGACAATCGAGAAAGGTGTAGCTGTCGCCCATGAAACTCGTGGTGACGGCAGTGAGCCCGACGGTCATCTTGTGAAGACGGGCCTCGGCACTTGCGTCGCCGACGGAAGTTCCGGCGTCGACGCTGCCGGCGCGCGGGATTGCGCCCGTTCGCGCCAGTATCGCTTCGAGAAGTGTGGTTTTACCGCTTTGGAATGGGCCCACCAGCGCAATGCACCGTGGACCTCGGGGACTTCTGACGTCTTGTCCCATTCGCCGCCTCCTTGGTGTGGAGCTCGGCCCATGATTGGGTCGGCAAACGCGGATGCTCTGCCCGTCCCCCCGGTTTGGCAAGCATCAAAAATCGCTGCGGTGCGTCCTCGCGGGAATCGCGCCGGTCGAGCGACGCGATCCGCACACGGGAAATTGTTTAACGGCCCGGACGGAGTTCCAGGCTCTCCAGACCGGCCGCGATGTTGAGGCCGACCTGGCCCTGCACGCTGAGCGGCTGGAGCGCGATGGAATTGCTGGAGCCGCCGACCAGCACGTTGCCGCCGAGGCCGACGCCGACCGACGCGCTGCCTTGCGCACCGGCATAATTGCCCGCGAGGTCGCCGGGTCCGAGCCGATTTACCGGTGCGAACACACCCCACGCCAGTGCCGTCTCCTGGGTGATGCCGATGTCGAGGCCGACTTTGCGAATGGTCGCGACGTAACGGTCGTCCGGCAAACCATCGACGCGCAGCACGCAGCCGAGATTTGTCACGGAACCCACGATGAAGCCGACGCTGGCACCGCCGCGGCATTCGAGCACGCCGACCTGCACCATCCGCTGCTGCGCGTTGCTACCTGCCACGGAGGCAACGATGCTGGCGACGGCGAGCCCAGCGAGGGGGAATGAACGGCGCATGAAATGTCTCCGGCTATAATGTGATGCGAGCAGAAAGGACGCCTACCCGTGGCGCGCGATCGTCTATGCCACAAGAGTCCTGGCGCTGCCAGATCGCGACAATAAAAAGGCCCGCCTGAGCGGGCCTTTTCGATTCCTGTTGCAGACCGGCTAGCGCAGATTGCCGCAGAAGCGCTGGATGCGCTTGCAGGCATCTTCGAGGTCCGAGGTCTTGGTCGCATAGGAGATGCGAAAGGCCGGGCCGAGGCCGAAGGCCGAGCCCTGCACGACGGCGACGCCTTCGGTCTCCAGCAACTCCGTGACGAACTCCTCGTCGTTGCTGATCACCTTGCCGGACGGCGCGGTCTTGCCGATCGTGCCGGCGCAGGACGGATAGACGTAGAACGCGCCTTCCGGCCGCGGACACTCGATGCCTTTGGCCTGGTTCAGCATGGAGACGACGAGGTCGCGGCGCTCCTTGAACACCTTGTTGTTGGCGGGGATGAAATCCTGCGGACCGTTCAGCGCCTCAACTGAGGCCCACTGCGAGATCGAGGACGGGTTCGAGGTCGACTGCGACTGGATCGTCGACATCGCCTTGATGAGCTGCGCCGGGCCGCCGGCATAGCCGATGCGCCAGCCGGTCATGCAATAAGCTTTCGAGACGCCGTTCACAGTGAGCGTGCGGTCGTAGAGTTTCGGCTCGACCTGCGCGACGGTGGTGAACTGGAAATCGTCGTAGACGAGATGCTCGTACATGTCGTCGGTCATCACCCAGACATGCGGATGCCTGACCAGCACGTCGGTGAGCGCTTTCAGCTCGGCACGCGTATAGGCCGCGCCGGTCGGGTTCGACGGCGAGCACAGGATCACCCATTTGGTCTTCGGCGTGATCGCGCGCTCGAGCGCCTCGGCCTGGAGCTTGAAGCCGGCCGCGGCAGTGCAGACCACCGGCACCGGCTCGCCGCCGGCGAGCGCCACCATCTCGGGATAGCTGACCCAATAGGGCGCGGGGATGATCACCTCGTCGCCCGGATTGATGGTCGCCATCAGCGCGTTGTAGAGCACCTGCTTGCCGCCGGTGCCGACGATCACCTGGTTCGGCTTGTAGACGAGACCATTCTCGCGCTGAAACTTCGCGATGATCGCATCCTTCAGCTCGGGAATGCCGTCGACTGCGGTGTACTTGGTCTTGCCGGATTCGATGGCGTGGATCGCCGCCAGCTTGATGTTGGCGGGCGTGTCGAAGTCCGGCTCGCCGGCGCCGAGGCCGATGACGTTGCGGCCCGCCGCTTTCAGCGCGCGTGCTTTATCCGTGACCGCGATGGTCGCGGACGGCTTCACACGGTCGAGCGCAGCAGCAAGGAAGGACATCATCATCTCCTGGCGAGCGTCGTGAACCCTTAGGGCCTTCACGACTCTGATTGTGGGAATGAGCCACCCTAAAACGTGAGCCGCTGCATCGCAAGAAAACTTCGGCCATATCCCGGAAAAGTTTACGAATCCCGGCGTTTCGCGGCGCGATTCCGCGCAATATTCCGAAACTTTGCCGGCGGAATCCCTCATATCCGGCATAGCCTGTCCTCGGAGCAATTTTGCGTGTCTACCGTCATGAACCAGAGTGTCGTCGTGCCGGGCTTGTCCCGGCCAAGACGAATCGCGATCGCCCTGCGTGCTTCACGATCGCGCGGGAGCGACGCGTTCGCATGTTGACGCAAGCGTGATCTGATTTGCATCGTCGTACGAAAATGATCTTCCGCGGCGCTGCAGTGCGGTAGGGTTTTCGAGTTTTTCTATTGGCCGGCCCTTGCGGCGGATTCGCAACGGCATCATTGTTTAGCCGCGTTGCGGGGCAACAAGCGCCGCGCCTTCCCCGTCCTCGGAATCGAACTCCCAGAATGTACAAGCTCTATTCGATGCAACGCTCGGGCAACAGCTACAAGGTTCGCCTTGCGCTGGCGCTGCTGAACTTGCCTTACGAAGCGGTCGAGGTGGACATTCTGCGCGGCGAGAGCCGCACGCCGGACTTCCTGGCGAAGAACCCGTCCGGCCAGGTGCCGCTGCTCGAGGTCGGCGCCGACCGCTATCTCGCCGAGTCCAATGCCATCCTCTGGTATGTCGCCGTCGGCACGCCGCTCGCGCCGGAGAACCGCATCGAACGCGCCGAGGCGCTGCAATGGATGTTCTTCGAGCAGCACGCGCTCGAGCCGAACATCGGCGCGGCCTATTTCTGGCTGTCGCTGGTCAGGGGCGGCCGCGACCTCCAGACCCATTCGCTGGAGGACTGGATGGAGCGCGGCTATGGCGCGCTCCAGGTGATGGAAAATCACCTCAAGACCAACGCCTATTTCGCCGCCCGCCAGCTCACGGTCGCCGACATCGCGCTTTACGGCTACACCCACGTCGCCGAGCGCTGCGACTTCGACCTCTCGACCTTCCCGGCGATCCGGGACTGGCTGAAGCGCGTCGAAGCGGCGCCCGGCTTCGTGGCGATGGACTGGCGGCCGGCCGACATCGACGACCCCGCCAGCATCGCGGCGGGCGCCTGAGTGCGAAGTCACGTTAAGAAATAACGGGCATATCGTTAACCTTTGCCGCAATCCCGCCATTTTCGCACGGGAGCCGCCGCAATATTGCCGGTTGAAACTGTGAAATTACAGAGCGTCGCGGGTGATTCGCTCGCGCGTTGAAGGATTTAGACCATGATTCGGGCGTCCGGCACGGTAGGCTTTCAGGGCCAACCCGCCACCGTCGCGTCTTCCCGGTTGACCAACGCAGTGGCGGCCTCGCTCGCCGTCGCGGCGCTGTCGCTGTGCCTGATCGTCACCCTGACGGTGCTGTCGACCAAGGCGACCATGGCGATGGGCCTGCCGGTCTGATCCCCGTTTCATCCTGGACCAGCCTTCAAGGCGCCGCATGGCCCGCGCCGACCGGCATCGCGACAGGACATCGATGAAATCACCTGTGGTAGTCGTTGCAATCACTCTGACCGCGGCCATCCTGGTCGCGGCGTCGCTGTTGATTTTCACCGGCATGCGCAAGAGCCCGGGAACGTCGACGCTGAACGCGCCCATGTTGCAACAACGCGCGAAGCCCGCGCACTTGGCCTAAAATCATCCGAAAGCTTTGTGCTCCGGCGCAAGTCCGCTTTAAGCGCACCGCGCGAAATCGCATCGCGTTGACGCAACGATCAGTCAGTGTCGCGGCCTTACTCGTTCGGGAGGAGCGAGACAGGCCCATGCGGTTCGGATGGCGCGCGATCTCCGGTCCGGCGCTGACGGCAGCGATTGCGCTGCTGGCGATCCTGATCGACCGCCATCTACCCATTCCCTCGCCCGCGCCGCTGTTCGTATGCATCGTGGCTGTTGCAGGCTCGCTGTCGGGCTTCACCTCCGCCATGACCAGTGCGGCCGTTGCGTTGATCGGCGCGGCGCTGTTCTTCCTCGGCCACCGGGCCGGTCCCGGCTACGCCGCCGCCGATCTGGTCCCGCTCGGTCTCCTGGCGATAACGGTTACCTCCACTGCCGCCATCACCGGGTTGGTGCGCGAGCGCCTGATCGACACATTCGCCTCCGAGCGCCGCAACCACGCTACCGGCGCGCGGCTGTCGGCTGCGCTCGACCAGGTCGATATCGGCATCGTGCTGCTCGATGCGGAGACGCGCGCCGAATTCATCAACCGTGCGTTCCGGGATTATTTTGCACTGCCGGACGAAGTCGCCGACGGCAAGCCGCCCTTCATCGCGCTGATGTATCACGGCCGCGACACCGGCGCGTTCGAGCTGCCGGAGGATGAGTTGGGCGCCTTCATCGCCCAGCGCATGGAGATGGTGCGGATCGGCGATGCTACGCCGATCAACATCAGCTTGCGGAATGGCGAGGTGCTGCGGTTCGTCTGCGCCGCGCTGCCCGACGGCGGGCGCATGCTGAGCTATACGCCGGTGACCGACCTCGTGCGCCACACCGATGCGGCGTCCCGTGCCGATTACTACCGCTCGCTGCGCGATCCCACGGGCCGCAGGCTGATCGGCCATCTGCGCGTCGCCGAGCGACGCTAGAGCGCGATTGATCGGCGCACCGGTCATCACGTATGAAGGACGCTTCATTGGCTTTGCGCCTTACGTCCTCCAAGATTGCGGAATTTTCAGATGTCGCTCACCATTCGCCCCGTCACGCGGCAGGACTACGATCAATGGCTGCCGCTGTGGGACGGCTATAACGCCTTCTACGGCCGCTCCGGCCCGACCGCGCTCTCGGGCGAGATCACGCGCGTGACTTGGCAGCGCTTCTTCGATGCCTACGAGCCGGTGCATGCGCTGATCGCCGAGAGCGAGGGCCGGCTGCTTGGGCTGACGCATTATCTCTTCCATCGCAGCACCACTGCGATCGAGCCATCCTGCTATCTGCAGGACCTGTTCACGCTTGAGGCCGCACGCGGCAAAGGCGTCGCCTCGGCGCTGATCCACGGCGTCTACGAGCGGGCGAAGCTCGCGGGATCGCCGCGCGTCTACTGGCAGACGCATGAGACCAATCTCACGGCGCAGAGCCTGTACGACAAGGTCGCGGAGCGCTCCGGCTTCATCGTCTATCGCAAGATATTCTGATCCGGCCGCGGGCCCCTGTGGATAACTTTGCCTGTCACCGGCGCGTTACACTCCGGGATTAGGTTGCGCCTGCGTCTGATCAGGCCCCCCGTCACCGATCAAGCGCTCCAAGCGGTCCCCGTCAGTCGCCGCGTCTGACAGGGGCCGCATTTTTTTGCCCGCAGTCTATCGCCAGCATGGCAGCAACGCAGCCGGCGCCTTGCCGCTGCGGCACACCGCGGTCACAATGGCCCGCTGCTTTGTTCTGACAGGACCTCCCATGGAAATTCGTAATCTCGGCGCCTCCGGCCTGCGCGTCTCGGCGGTCGGGCTCGGCTGCAATAATTTCGGCCAGCGCACGGATCTGGAGACCTCGCGCAAGGTGATCTACCGCGCGCTCGATCTCGGCATCACGCTGTTCGACACCGCCGATATCTATGCCGGCATGGGCGGCTCGGAGACGGTGCTCGGCACCGTGCTCGGCGACCGCCGCAAGGACATCGTGCTCGCCACCAAATATTCCAAGCCGATGGCGACCGACGGCACCAAGCAGGGCGCCTCGCGCCGCTACATCATGAACGCGGTCGATGCCAGCCTGACGCGGCTCAAGACCGACTACATCGATCTCTACCAGCAGCACGACTACGACCCGCTAACGCCGATGGAGGAGACGCTGCGCGCGCTCGACGACCTCATCCGCCAGGGCAAGGTCCGCTACATCGGTAATTCCAATTTCCCGGCCTGGCGCATCGCGGAAGCCGAATTCACCGCGCGCGCGATGAATGTCAGCCGCTTCGTCTCGGCCCAGGACGAGTACAGCCTCGTGGTCCGCGGCATCGAGCAAGACCTACTGCCGGCCGCGCAGGAATACAAGCTTGGCCTGCTGCCGTTCTTCCCGCTTGCGAGCGGCCTGCTCACCGGCAAGTACCAGCGCGGCGCAGCCGCACCCACCGATACGCGCTTTGCAAAAGCGCCGGCGCTGCGCGACCGCTACGTCACGCCGCGCAACGAGGACATCGTTGAAAAGCTCGAGGCCTTTGCCAAGGCGCGCGGGCATTCGATGCTCGAGCTCGCCTTCTCCTGGCTCGCCGCGCGCCCGCAAGTGTCGAGCGTGATCGCAGGCGCCACCCGCGTCGAGCAGGTCGAGGAGAACGTCAAGGCGATCGCCTGGCAGCTCGGCGCCGGTGATCTCGCCGAGATCGATGAGATCACCAAAGGCTGACGTGTGCAGCGCGGCGCGCTACTTCGCGCCGTGTCCCACGGTCTGCATCACCTCGAAGCCTTCGAACTGGGGATGGCCGAGATAAAGCGGCTTGTTGTCGCCCGCCCGCTGATGCGCCGCGCGAAACGCCTCCGACTTCGTCCAAGCCTCGAACGCGGCATAGTTCGCCCACACGGTGTGCGAAGCATACAGCGTGTGGTCCTCGAGCTCGGGCCCCCTCAGCAGATGGAATTCGACGAAGCCCGGCACCTTGTCGAGATGGGTGTCGCGCGAGAGCCAGACTTGTTCGAAGGCTGACTCCGAGCCCTTGGTGACACGGAAGCGATTCATGGCGATGTACATGCGGGTGGTCTCCTGATGTGAAGGAGGCATCGCTCTCACTCCCTCGCCTCGTTCTTACGGGGAGAGGGTGGGGTGAGGGGCTGCCTCGGCGAGCTCGGTCTGAATTGTAGGTGGAATGTGCTCGATCGCAATCGTCTTGCGAGTCGGAGGGACATTCGATCATGGCAACGGAGTGCCTGCCCCTCACCCGGATCGCACCGGACGATGCTACGCATCGCCGGGGGCGATCCGACCTCTCCCCGCAAAAGAGCGGGGAGAGGTTAAGACGCGCGCTGCACGCACTCGGGATCATTCGATTGCCTTCTCGCCCGTGAGGGAGGCACCGCCCTCTCACTCCCTCGCCCCGTTCTTACGGGGAGAGGGTGGGGTGAGGGGCTGCCTCCGCGAGCTCGGTCTGAATTGTTAGCAACACACCCTCTATATTACCGAGAACGTCGTTGTTCCAGAAGCGGAGAATTCTGTAGCCCTTGTCCTTCAGGCGCGCATCACGGATCGCATCTGCGGCGGATTCGTTGTGCTGCCCACCGTCGACTTCGATGATGAGCCGCTTCTCGCGGCACACGAAATCGCAGATGTAGCCGATGATCGGCTCCTGTCTTACGAACTTGTTGCCGTCGATCCGTCGGTTGCGAATGCGATTCCAGAGAACCGTCTCCGCATCTGTTTGAACAACACGCAATCGTCTTGCGAGTCGGATGGACTTCCCATCGTGGCCGCGCATTGCCCTGCCCCTCACCCGGATCGCACCGGACGATGCTTCGCATCGCCGGGGGCGATCCGACCTCTCCCCGCATAAGGGCGGGAAGAGGTTAAGTAACCAGCCCCTTCATCGGCCGCGCTGCGGCGCTGTCGGGGAACACGGTCTCGGCGAGCGCGCGATCGGACAGGCCGAACTGGGCTTGCAGCACGCCCTTGATCACTGAGCGCAGATCGGTGGTGGGCTTGAGGTCGCGACCTTCGTAGAGGTTGGCGAGCTTGAGGCCCGGCCAGTCGGAGATGACGCGGCCGCCCTTCACCGCGCCGCCGGCGAGCAGCGCGATGGTGCCGGTGCCGTGATCGGTGCCGTCGGTGCCGTTGATTCGCGCGGTGCGGCCGAACTCGGTCGCGACCACCACGACGGTGTCGCGCCAGCGTTCGCCGAGACCGCTCTCGAATTCGGCGAGCGCGCCGTCGAGCCCGCCGAGCAGGAACGCCAGACGTCCGACCGGACCGCCTTCGTTGGCGTGAGTGTCCCAGCCGTCGAAGGCGAGTGCCGCGATGCGCGGTCCGTCATCGGCCGCCATCAGCTTGGCGGCGCCGCGCGCCACCTGCCGCATCTGCGCCACCGCATTGCCCGGCTTTGGCTTCATGTCGTCGCCGCTCGCGGCCTTCTCGAGCTGAAGGCCCTGCGACAGCGCCGACGCCAGCGCGGGATCGCGATGGCGGTAGAGATCGACCAGCCGCATCGCGGTGTCGTCATCGGCCTGCGGCAACGCGACCGGCGCCCAGCCGACGGTCGGCGCAGCGCCGCGCAACACTAGCGGCGTGGTCGGGCCGACGGCAAGAGCACTCGACACGCGCTCGCCGCGCGGCAGCGCTTCGAGCGCGCGGTTGAGCCAGCCCGACTGCACCCGGCCCGGACCGGCATAGCCGCTTTCGAGCACGTCCTGACCGTCGAAATGCGAACGGTCGCGATAAGGCGTTGCGACCGCATGGATCACCGCGGCGTGCATGTTGCGATACATGCGCGCAAATTCCGGCATCGCCGGATGCAGCGCAAAGAAGGAGTCCAGCATGATCGCCGGATGCGCGCCATCCGCCGCGAGCGCGATCGATCCATGCAGGCCGGCATAATCGGGGTCGCCGACCGGCGCGACGGTCGAGAGCCCGTCGAGCGCGCCGCGCAGGATCACCACGATCAGCCGCGGGTCGCGCCCGTCCGCCGCGCGCGCGAATTTCGGCAAGTACGCCCACGCTGCGAAGGAGGCGCCGCCAAGCAGCAGGCCGCGGCGCGAGGTGAGGAGCCGGTTTTCGCAGCAATCCATCATCATCTCCTCTGCATCTCCGGCGCCATCAACAGCAGCGCCAGCGCCTGCTGGCGCGACTCCGCGCGCTCGATGGTCCGCCGTGTTTCGGTCGAGGCCGCGTCCGCAGCCGCGAATTCCAATAGATCGAGCGGGTCGATGTTGTTGCCAAGCCGCGCGCCCATTTGTGCCGCGATATCGAGCCGGAGCTTGATGCCTTCGGGCGCGGCCCAGGCGGCGTTGGTGTCGGGAAAACCATTGGGCCCGGCCGGTGTCCACAATGGCTGGCCGAGCAGGTTCAGATTGTTGAGATAGGCGCCGGGATCCTCCGGCACGCGCGCGAGCAGCCGGCCGCTCGCGACCAGGAAATCGTAAGGCGAGCGCATCTTGGTCAGCGGCGCCTTCCAGGCTTCGTCGGAATCGACCAGCGCGGTCGCAAGCGCTTTGAGATCGCCGTCGGTCTTGACGAACACATCGCGCAATCGCGCGACCAGCGACGGTGGCGGATCGTCAGCGACGAAATGACGGACGAATTTGGTGGCGATGAAGTTCGCCGTCGAGGGATGGCGTGCGATGTCGGCAAGCGCGGCCTCGCCTTGCGCCAGGCCGGTCGCCTCATAGGTCTTGCCGAGCAGGGCTTGCGGCCCGGGCTGGTGCGCATTGGTGTTGAACACGAAGGAGCCAGGTGTGCCGAGCTGCCCCTGCCTACCGGCAAAGCTCCAGCCCGTGATGATGCGCGCCAGCGAGGTGACGTCCTCCTGGGTATAGCCGCCGCCGACACCGAGCGTATGCAGCTCCATGATCTCGCGCGCGAGATTCTCGTTCAGCCCGCGCTTGCGGTTCTGGCCCGCGCGCGAGTCCGGCCCGAGCGATTGCTGGTTATCGAGAAAGAACAGCATCGCCGGATGCTGCTCGACCGCCTTCAGCATGTCGGCGAAGCGCCCGAGCACATGCGGCCTGATCGCCTCGCGCTCGAACGCGCCGGCCCACATCCGCGCCAACTCGCCCTTGTTCGCGGAGATGCAGAAATGGTTGGACCAGAACACCACGAGCCGCTCGGTGAAGCCGCACTCGACCAGTGTCGCGCGCTGCAACCGCGCCAGTGCCTCGGCGCGAAACGTCTTCTGAATGACGTTGAGCGGCTGCGGCGCGGGCTTTGCGGCAGGGGGCACAGCGGCATTGGGCTGCATGGCGTCGGGTTTCGCCGCATTGTCGGCCGGCTTCGCCTCGGCCATCTGGCCGGCGATCTCGGTCATCACCGTGTTCAGCGACAGATTGCGACGGAGCTTGTTGTCCGGCTTCTGATCGGCCGGCGCCTGCGGGGACGGCGCCTCGGCGGGCGTACCGGCTTTCGCGGCCGCCTCGCGCGCCTGCTTGACCTGATCCTGATAGGCGAACGCGGCCTGCCCGAGCTGCGGCGTCGATTGCAGGCCGGGCGCTTCCAGCAGCACGCCGTTGGGACGGTTCAGTTCCGCCTTGACGAAACCGCGCGGATCGGTGGCCGCATTGATGAGATCGCCCGACGCGCCGCCGCGGGCGCCAAAACCGAACCGGTTGAGCGCAACGAGGGCGGCTTGCGAATCGCGGGCCATCAATTTGTCCTGGGCGCTTTGCGAGCAGGTGCGCGTCGCCTAATATACCGCAGCGGGAGATGAACCCGACATGAAAATGACGGCAAAGCTTTTGCGCAAATCATGACAAATCAGAAAGAAATTCCGTTGCAGGAACCGCAACCGCGCCGCCTCGCCTGCTCCCGCTGCGGCGCCGAGTTCGGCTGCGACCTGTCGGGATCGTGCTGGTGCGCGGAGGAGACCGCGCGACTGCCGATGCCGGTCAAGGGCGAGGATTGCCTGTGCCGGGAGTGTCTGCGCAATGCGGCGGCGGAAACGGCGAAGTAGCTCGCCACACTTCTCATGAGGCACTAACGCTCCCCACACTCGCTGTCGTCCCGGCGAAGGCCGGGACCCATAGCCACAGGGCGTAGTTTGGCGAAGACTAGTTGTTCGGTATTGCGACCAACCGCAATCGATAGACCTCGCGGTATGGGTCCCGGCCTTCGCCGGGACGACGTTGCGGAGGAAGTGTGCGTGACAACTACACCGCAAACCCCGGCGACCTCCGCGCCATGCCGTCGAACGCATCCAGCAACTTTTCGCGCCAGGCATAAACCGGGTCATCCGCCTCGAGCAGCTTGAACGGGCTGACCACGCGGGCCCATTGGAAGCCGCCGAACACGATGTAGTCGGCGTAGTTCGGCGCGTCGCCGCCGAGATAGGGCTGCTTCTTCAAGGTCTGCCGCATCACTTCGAGCGATTTGCGGAACGCGATCACGCCCGCGTCGCGGCTCGCCATGATCTCTTCCAGCGCCTTGCCGCCGAAGCGCGCCTCGCGCGACTTGCGGAAATATTCGGCATCGACCTCGGCGAGGTTTTTCGGGATGTCGGCGATGATCAGCGGAGAGATGCCGCCGACGATGGCGATGTCGCCCCAGGCGTTAAGCATGCGCGCCATGGCGCGGCCGCCCTCGCCGCCGAACAGCGACGGACGGTCCGGAAAATTGTCTTCGAGATAGGTCGCGATCGTCCAGGAATCGACCACCGGCTTGTCGTGATGCAGGAGCACCGGGACCCTTTCCGAGCCGTGCGGCGCGATTCTGCTCTTCTCGGTAAAGCGCCAGGGCAGCGATTGCGCCGACAGCCCCTTGTGCGCCAGCGCCATCCGCGTCCGCCAGCAATACGGGCTGAAGGGCCGCGAGGCGTCAGTGCCGACGAGTTCGAAGAGCTTGAGGTTCATGAAAGGCGCTTTCCACATGCTCCGTCATTGCGAGGAGCTCTTGCGACGAAGCAATCCAGGCTGTCGCCGTAGTGCGCATTCTGGATTGCTCACATGGGGAATGTGTGTGTCAAGGATGAGCAGTCACCTTTTTGTTCGACTGCAGCCACCTCTTCGTCCCGACCGCGGGTTCTGCAGGATGGCGCGCGCAGATCAAGTCAAGGCCGGCCTGTTAGGGCCGCCGCGAAGCGGCTTGGCCTTGAGTTGAGCGAGCACGCCATCATGCTTGGTGCGTTGGGCCGATAGGAGCTCCTCGCGTTGGCGGTTCTGTCAGGGCATCTGCCATCCTCGCATTTGCGATCCAAGGGTCGAGCCGGTTCGACGATCTGGGTTGCTTGCCAGATCAAACTCACATTCGGTCGTCGCACAAGGCGACTGCACCACGATTCCGCTTGCGGCGGGCAGGCTCGAGAGGACGAGGCCATTCTTCGTTGCGGCGTTTGAAGCCATGCAATCCATCGGTTCGTCCACCCGGATCTTCCGAGACTGATCGGGCCTCGGCAGATGGGTTATGGTTCTTTCGTTGCGCGCGGGCGGCGAAGCACGCCGCTTGGTGCGGTCCGGATCAGGCGGCGGGCTTCATCACGGCCCCCTCGATGGTCTCGCCCGCGGTGACATACTTCCACAAGGTCACGAGAAGCTTGCGCGCCAGCGCCACGATCGCGCGCTTGCGGCCTTGCGGGCTTCGCTCCTTGAACCAGCGCGTCAGGGCCGACTGCGGCTGGTGACGTATCCACAGCCAGGCGAGCTGGATCATTGTGGTCCGCAGCCTGGGATTGCCGGCCTTCGACACGCCCTGCTCGTGCCGGATGCCTCCGCTTTGCCACGGCGTCGCCGCAAGCCCCGCATAGGCGGCGACCTGGCGGCGGTTGGAGAACTGCCGGTAGAACGCCTCCGACCAGAGCACGGCCGCAAAGTTGGCGCCGAGCCCTTTCAAGGCCAGCAGCATCGCCACCGGATCCGGCGCGACCTTGTCTGCAGCGTTCTTGTCTGCAGGCTTCCGGGCTGCGGCCAGCAGAGCATCTCGCGCGGCCTCGACCGCCTTGATCTGTTCCAGAAGCAGTTCGACCCGATCGAGCTCGCGGCCGATCTGCGCCTTCAAATGCGAAGGCAGCTCCCGCCCGTCGCCCGTGCGCAAGGCCTCAAGCCGCGCCCGCCGATTGCGCCGCAGCGGCACGTAGTCGGATATCCCCTGCGCGAACAGAAGACCCTTGATCCGGTTCACATGCGTGATGCGCTCGGCGATCAGCGTCGCTCGTTCGCGACACAGCCTGCGCCGGTCCTCCTCTTCAGGCGAGGGCGCAACCACCATCGCACAGACCCGCGGCTCGCCGCGCTTGTAGGCCAGAAGCGCCCGCAACAGCGCCTCGCCATCGAGCCTGTCAGTCTTGGCCCGCCGCCGCCGTCGCGACGTCGCAATCGAGGCGGGATCGACCACGTGGCTCTCAATGCCGTTCTGTTGCAGAACACGGTGCAGCCAGAACCCGTCCAGCCCAGCTTCCTGGATCGTGATGATCGGATAGCTCTCGCGGGTCCTGGCCTCCGCCTTGCGCCTGAGTTCCGCAAACAGCTTCATCAGCTCAGCCGTATCGCCGGCCGTGACGCTGTGCCTGGACATCTTCTCGCCCGTACCAGGCGAAAGTGACGTAATCACCCACGTCGAACGGCTCAGTTCCAAAGACACAAAAATTGCGCCAAACTGCGTCCGGATAGCGGTCGGTCCGTCGGAAGGATGATCGAGCAACATCGTCGTCTCCAGGTTGAGGGGTTCAGCAACCTCAGTCTGGCCTCAGACCTGGTCGCTATCCACTCCCCATGGAATCTTCGCTCGCGCTCGCAATGACGATGTGGAGACAATGCGCGTCACCGCCCGTTCGTCCGCAGCAGCCTCTCCCCCTCGGCCGTCACCGCGATGATCAGCCCGAGACCGGGCAGCGTCTCGCGCGCGACGTAGCCGCGATCGGCGGCGTCCTCCCAGATGGTGAGGCGCGGGCACGAGGTCTTCCAGGTCGAGATCACCTCGGCATAGGCGCGCGGTTCGCGTGCGACCCATTCGACGAAATCCAGCACCAGCGGATCGGCCATTTCGCTCATTGCAAGCCTCCCTTGTCGAAGGCGGCCAGCACCGGCGTGCGAACCAGCAGCCAGCTTCCATAGGCGATGTAGTAGCAGGCGATGGTGGTGATCAGGCGCGTTGCCCAGACGCGGTATTGCCGGTCGCTCATGGCCTCCAGCAGCCGCCGCGCAAGGCTGGTGCCGAGCATCGAGGCCGCGATCGCGATCCCGGCCAGCACCGGATCGAGCGAGGCAGCCTGGTCGATGATGCCGCCGAAATAGAGCAGCTTTGCGAAATGGCTCGCGACCTGGCAGGTCGCTTTCGTCGCCACGATCTCGCGCCGGCCGAATTGTCCACCGAGGAAAAACGTGTCCATCAGCGGTCCGGAAACGCCCGTCATCAGCATCAAGCCCATGCAGATCGAGCCGTAGAACGTGCCCTGCCAGATGCTGTCGGGATTCGGCTTGATGCCCGCCGGCATCATCCGCGCCATGAACGGTGTGACGCCGAGCATCAACAGCGCGACCGGCTTGTCCGGCACGTAGCGGGTGATCGACCACAGTGCCAGCGCCAGCGCGCAACCGATCAGATAGACGAACACCGGCCGCCAGCGAATGTGCGCCCGCCACAGCAAGGCGCGCCAGCCGTTCGAGGCCATCTGCGTGATCGCATGCAGCACCATCGCGGTCGGCAGCGGCATCAGGGCCAGCAGTACCCCGATCAGGATCAGCCCGCCCGCCATGCCGAACAGCCCCGACAGGAACGCGGTGCCGACCATCAGCAATCCAAGGGCAGCGATCATGATGGGCGTCACGAGGGACTCCTGTGGTGGCGCGGCGCAAGTCAGGGACGCAGACTGTTCGTCTCCCTCGCCCCGCTTGCGGGGAGAGGGTGGGGTGAGGGGGAGTCTCCGCGAGGGAGGTGGCAGTTGGATTCGCGGAGAGTTCCCCTCACCCGCCACGCTTCGCGCGTCGGCCTCTCCCCGCAGGCGGGGAGAGGCGAAGAGCACCGCCTCCGGCTCAGCAAATCAACTTGGAATTGCGCCCATCCTTGTGGCCCGCTTGCCCTCCTCGCGCAAACTGAGTTATCTTGGCCTGGCATCAGCTTTCCTGAGGGTCTACGCAATTGCGCCGGCTGCTCTTTCTCAACGGCATCAAGGCGTTCGAGGCGGCGGCGCGGACCGGCAGCTTTGCCGCGGCGGGCGTCGAGCTGAACGTGTCGGCGGCCGCCGTCAGCCGCATGGTGCATCTGCTGGAAGAACGGCTCGGCGTCGCCCTGTTCGAGCGCAAGGCCAACCGCCTGGTGCTGACGCAGGCCGGGCGCGCCTATCAGAGCGGGCTGACGCCGATCTTCGATGCGCTGGCAAGCCTCACCGCGCAGGTGACGGCGCCCTCGGGCGTGCGCGTGCTCACCATCGGCGTCGGCCACACTTTTGCGATGCGCTGGCTGATCCCGCGGCTGTCGGAGTTTCGCAGCGAGGAGCCCGACATCGAAGTGCGCTTCACCACCGGCGGCGCGACGGTGCCGTTCGGCGAGGACTGGAGCTGCGGCATCAAGCTCGGCACCGGCGACTGGCCCGGGCTGGTCGCCGAGCCCTTGTTTGCCGGCGACCTCACGCCGGTCTGCGTGCCCCGCCTCGCGGCCAGCCTGAAGCGGCCGACGGACCTGAAGGGACCAAGCCTGATCCGGGTCGCGCATTCACCCGAGGACTGGCCGATCTGGCTCAAGGCCGCCGGCGTCGCGCGGATCAATGCGCGCGGGCCGGAGTTCCAGTTCTACGGGCAGGCGCTCCAGGCCGCCGCCGACGGGCTCGGCATCGCCATGGGCATCCGGCCGTATATCGACGACGATCTCGCCGCCGGCCGGCTGGTCGCGCCGTTCGATCTCTCGGTGCCCAAGGGCATGCGCTGGTACCTGCTCTATCGCAGCTTTCAGACCGAGCAGCGCGACTTTGCCGCGTTCCGGCGCTGGATCATGCGCGCCGCCTCCGAGCCTGCGGCTCGGCCCGTGAGGCGGATCGGCCGCGCCACCACGCGGAACTGAGGTCTCAACCGGTCCTTAAAGCATGATCCGGAAAAGTGCGAAGCGGTTTTCCGAAAAGATCATGCTCCAAACAACAACAACAACCTGAAGCGCGATGATGATTCATCCTCGTCTCATCGCGCTTTAGGCAAAAAAGCCCGGCCGCTTGTGAACGGCTTCACATACGCAAATCCGCAACCGTGGTCCCCTGCCCCTCCAACAAGACACTCGCAAGACATTTGGGGACACCAATGACGACCATCTACGACGGCTTTGACATCGAATCCTTCGAAGCTGGCAAGGGGCTGTGGCACGCCCGCATCCGGCGCGCCGATTTCAGCCCGGTTGCGATCGACGGCGTGCTGTTTCCGGCGATGGAAGTCGGCTTCGCCTGGCCCGATCCCGACGCCGCGATCGCCGATGCCAAGCACCACATCGACCGCTTCCGCCGGCGGGCTGACGACAGCGACGATAACTGGATTGCCGAAATGGACCGCAGGGACAGCGCGGCGTAAAAGGGGGAACCGGTCATGTCAGTCATCGAAATCGAAGACGCACCGCGGCCGAGGATTTACGCCCGCAACGTGCTGTCGAACTGCCCGGAATGCGACGGCGATCTCACGGTGCTCCGCGTGATCGGCGGCCGCGCCGGATGCGAGTACTGGACCATGCGCTGCACCGATTGCGGCGGGATCCATCTCGACATTCTCGAGCCGCGCATGGCGGCCGAGGACGACGAGGGACCGCTGCCGGCGGCCTAAGAGCAAATCTGCTGCTGCCCTGCTGCCAACCTGCTGTCAGCAGCCTGAACCGGGACGGGCATTCGCCCTTTTCTGAGAGGCGGACTCGTCCCATATTCGGGGCATGGCGAAGAAACCTGCTCCCCCCGCAAAATCCCCCAAATCCAAGGCGCCGAACTCCAAAGCACATCGGCCCGACGTGCAGCCGATCGGACCGGCGCTGGCCGAGTTGCTCAATCCCGCGATCAATCGCGGCGATGCCGGGCTCGGCTCGGGCACCGGCCTCCAGCCGCCGCCGGACAATTCGCGCGACCGCCGTTCCGGGGGCGAAGCCGCCGCGCATCGCGCGCGCGCCTCGACGCCGAAGGATTTTGGGCAGGATACGCGGCCAATTGCAGGCGACGCGACCCGTGGCTCACCCCCCTCCCCGGCGGGGGGAGGGAGCGGAGAGAGCGCCGGATTGGAGGAGGCGCCGCAGGCCAATTACGGAACTGCCGCCACGATACCGACGCTCGATCCGGAACTCGCCCGCCAGCTTGGGCTGCCGACTGAAGAGGACGACGCCGAGGCGCTTGCCCGTCCGCCGCGCAGCAAGATGGAGGCGCTCGGCGTCAAGGCCACCGCGGATGCGCTGGAGTCGCTGATCCGCGAGGGCCGGCCGGAGTTCCGCAGGGACGACGGTTCGGTTCAGGTGTGGACGCCGCACCGGCCGCCGCGCCCGGAAAAGTCCGAAGGCGGCGTGCGCTTCGAGATCAAGTCGGAATACTATCCGCGCGGCGACCAGCCGACCGCGATCGCCGAGCTGGTCGAGGGCATTCAGCGCAACGACCGCTCGCAGGTGCTGCTCGGCGTCACCGGCTCGGGCAAGACCTACACCATGGCCAAGGTGATCGAGGCGACGCAGCGCCCCGCCATCATCCTGGCGCCGAACAAGACGCTGGCAGCCCAGCTCTATGGCGAGTTCAAGAGCTTCTTCCCCGACAATGCGGTCGAATACTTCGTCTCGTACTACGACTATTACCAGCCGGAAGCCTACGTCCCGCGCACCGACACCTATATCGAGAAAGATTCTTCCATCAACGAGCAGATCGACCGCATGCGCCACTCGGCGACGCGCGCGCTGCTCGAACGCGACGACGTCATCATTGTCGCCTCCGTCTCCTGCATCTACGGTATCGGCTCGGTCGAGACCTACACCGCGATGACGTTTGCGCTGAAGAAGGGCGAGCGCATCGACCAGCGCCAGCTCATCGCCGACCTCGTCGCGCTGCAATACAAGCGCACCCAGGCCGATTTCACCCGCGGTACGTTCCGCGTGCGCGGCGACGTCATCGACATTTTTCCGGCGCACTATGAGGACCGCGCCTGGCGCGTGAATTTGTTCGGCGACACCGTCGAGAATATCGAGGAGTTCGATCCGCTCACCGGCCACAAGCAGGACGAGCTCGAATTCATCAAGATCTACGCCAACTCGCACTATGTGACGCCGCGACCGACGCTGGTGCAGGCGATCAAGTCGATCAAGTCTGAGTTGAAGCAGCGGCTCGACCAGCTGCACGACCAGGGCCGCCTCTTAGAGGCGCAGCGGCTGGAGCAGCGGACCACCTTCGACCTCGAGATGATGGAGGCGACGGGAAGCTGCGCCGGCATCGAGAACTATTCGCGCTATCTCACCGGGCGCCGCCCCGGCGAGCCGCCGCCGACGCTGTTCGAATACGTCCCCGACAACGCGCTGGTGTTCGCCGACGAAAGCCACGTCACGGTGCCGCAGATCGGCGGCATGTTCCGCGGCGATTTTCGGCGCAAGGCGACGCTCGCCGAATACGGCTTCCGCCTGCCCTCCTGCATGGATAACCGCCCGCTGCGCTTCGAGGAATGGGACATGATGCGGCCGCAGACGGTCGCGGTCTCCGCCACGCCCAGCGCCTGGGAGCTGAACGAAAGCGGCGGCGTGTTCGTCGAGCAGGTGATCCGCCCCACCGGCCTGATCGATCCGCCCGTCAATATCCGCCCCGCCCGCACCCAGGTCGACGATCTCGTCGGCGAGGTCCGTGCCACAGCCCAAGCCGGCTATCGCTCGCTGGTCACCGTGCTGACGAAACGCATGGCGGAGGACCTCACCGAATATCTGCACGAGCAGGGCATTCGCGTCCGCTACATGCACAGCGATATCGACACCATCGAGCGCATCGAGATCATCCGCGATCTTCGCCTCGGCGCGTTCGACGCGCTGGTCGGCATCAATCTGTTGCGCGAGGGTCTCGACATTCCCGAATGCGCGCTGGTCGCAATTCTCGATGCCGACAAGGAAGGCTTTCTGCGCAGCGAGACCTCGCTGATCCAGACCATCGGCCGCGCCGCGCGTAACGTCGACGGCAAGGTGATCCTTTATGCCGACCAGATGACAGGGTCGATGGAGCGCGCGATCGCGGAAACCAACCGGCGCCGCGAAAAACAGGTCGAGTACAACACCGCCAACGGCATCACGCCGGAGAGCGTGAAGAAGTCGATCGGCGACATCCTCAACTCCGTCTACGAGCGCGACCACGTGCTGGTCGAGGTCGGCGGTCACGACATGACCGACGACGTCATCTCCATCGGCCACAACTTTGAGGCCGTGCTCGGCGATCTCGAAACTCGCATGCGCGAGGCCGCAGCCGATCTGAACTTCGAGGAAGCCGCGCGCCTGCGTGACGAAGTCAAGCGCCTGCGCGCGACCGAGCTCGCAGTGGTCGACGACCCCACCGTCAAGCAGCGCACCGTGCAGGGCAAGGCCGGCGCCTATGCCGGCACGAAGAAATACGGCGACGCCGCCAATTTGCCTGTCAGCGCGATGAAGAAAAAGACCGTGGGCTCCGCGCTGAAGGCCAGCGGCGGAAGCGGCGGCTCAAAGGTCCACAAGCCGCATCTCGACGAGATGCACGGCCCGGAATCGCTGCCCTACCGCGCCAACGCGCCGCTGCCGTCAAAGCCGTTCGGCGGCGAGAGCCGGATCATCCAGCCGACGGATTCGCGGCAGTCAGGCCCGGAGTTCGGGCCGGCGCCGAAGTCGACGGGCGGGATGCCCGGCAAACGGGGCGGGTGGAAGAAGAGGTAGGGCGCTCGCTTGAGGACGGCGGATCGCCACAGTCCCTCACCCCACGCTCGCCGTGACCACCGCCATCACCGACAGCAGCAGTACGATCGTCACGAGCTGGAGCGAGGCGACCGGCTGGGTGCGCCATTCGGTGATCTTGTCGGAGAGCGACAGGTGGGCCTCGAAGAATTTTGGCTCGTAGACGGTCTTGAAGAAACCGGGGAAGCTCGGGCCCAGCGCCACCGCGGCCAGCGCGTGGGCGAGCGAGGCGACGGCGACGAAGATGGCGACGCCGGGGTCGCCGACGAGGTCGTGATTGCCGAACAGTTTTAGCAGCATCGCAGCAGTGGCGAAGGTCGGGAAGCTCTGGAGGGTCGCGGTCAGCGCAAGGCCTTCGAGCGCGTTGTGCAGGCGGGACTTTCTTGCGGCGGCGATGACGGCCATGGCACGTTTCCCTGATGACATGCGGATGAAGTTAGCTGCGATGGGGGAGGCGTGATGTGAGATGCGTCACGCGGTCCGTCGGCTCGCCCTTCGCCTCTCCCCGCTTGCGGGGAGAGGCCGGAATCTAAGCGCAGCTTGGATTCCGGGTGAGGGGGAGCCTCCGCGAGTCCGACTGTCACTGCCCCGGGAAGCCCCTCACCCCAACCCTCTCCCCGCAAGCGGGGCGAGGGAGCGGACCGCCGATGCGGCGCTGCTTGCGCTTTACAGCTTGCCCTGCCCGTTCGTCTGGCGCGGCGGCGCTGTGTGAATTCGTGCAGGCACGCGCTCGCTCAACCCGCAATTGCAGCCATGAACCTGGCATTGCGCTCGCGCGTCATATCGTCTGCAACATCTCTGTGGTTTTGCGGATTGCCGGCGCGCAAAACCGCGCGTTAGCTTTGCGCAAACGCCACACGGCCAATGAGGACGGGCGGAATGACGGTCGAGAAGCTCAATCGCCAGCGCGTGCTGCATCTGCTCGACGCCATCACGCGCAGCGATCTCGAGGCCGCGCTGTCGTGCTGCACCGACGACGTCGACTTCCTCACCCACGCGCCGATCGACGTGCTGCCGCACATGGGCCCGCGCCACGGCAAGGCCGAGCTGCGCGAGCTCTGGCGCACGGTACAGGCGCGCTACTCCGAGACCCGCTACCAGGTGCCGCAGATCGTCGCCGAAGGCGACGTGGTCGCCGCCTATCTGCGCGTATTCTTCAAGAAGCGCAGCAATGACCGCATCATTCAGGTCGACATGGCCGTGTTCTACAGCTTCCGCAACGGCCAGGTCGCGCAGATCCGCGAGATCATCGATTCCTACGATCTGGTGCAACAGGTGCTGGAGCGCGAGATCGGGCCGCTGATCGTGGGCGAGCGGGTGGACGGACGCTGAGCCGGTCCGGGCGGCCGACCGGTAAAATACGGGGTTCTATTGTAAATCTCACAAAGCGCGCTCAATTCTGCATTGCAAAAACGTGATTTGCGTTTTCGCCGAAATCCCGTATTTGTTCGCACACAAATGAGTTGAGCAACCCCGCCGCGCCACCTGTGCATGGGGTTGATTTTCGTTTTTTTGCAAGCCAGTTTCAGGACGCCCCAAAATGACAGAGCACAGCCTCTGGCGTTTCTCGCGCGCGTTGCACCGCGCGATCAACGACCGGCATTTCGAGGATGTCGAGGCCTTGATCGACGAGGACGTCGACTGGGCGCTCTACGGCCCGATCGACATGTTTCCGTTCCTCGGCGCGCGCCAGGGCAAGGTGGCGGTGCTCGACGTCATCCGCCAGCTCGCCGACAACTTCCAGGTTCGCCGCTTCGACCGCGAGAGCATCATGCTCGGCGTCGATTCCGCCTCCTCGATGCTGCGCTATTCGCTCACCGCGCTGGATTCCGACAAGCCGATCTCGCTGCGGGTGGCGCAGTTCGCCCAGTTCAGGGCGGGCCGGCTCATCAACATGCGCGTGCTGATCGACACGTTTGATCTGGTCGAGCAGGCACTCGGCCGCGCCATTCATCTGCCGAAGATGACCGGCGTGGGCTGAGGGAGACACCAACGGGCCCCGCTTGTCGGGACCGATAGATTGAGGCTCTCGCGATGCGTCCTGGCCTCCAGCCCCGCCGGATGCCGTCGTGGAGAAGCTCGTCATCGGGCGCGCGCCTTCCGCGCGGCCCGTTGGTTCGTCATTCGAAATGAGGCCAGCGCCACAATTTCGCAACGATAGTTCCGCATCCTGGGCGTGAACTGGGCTCGCGGGCAGGACGATGGAATTCTCGACAGGTTTTGGCTGGACCAGGCTGCCGTTGCTGGCGGCCGCGTTCATTTTCGGCTCGGTGCTGACGGCGTCGGCGCAGATCATCCCGCCCATTGCGGCGGCGCCGGACGAGGACGCCGACGCGGCGGAGACGGCCGACGTCAACGACCCCGACGTGCTCAAAGGCATCGAGGTCGACAAGCTCGACTGGGGCCAGCTCGCCATCGACGCCGGCACGCTCAACGAAATCATCGCCGCCAAGAAGCGCGCGCAGGCCGCCGCCAATAGCGGGATGAACTGGTCGTCGAACGCCAACGCCAACGGCTCCTCGGCCGTGAAGGTGAAGCAATCGGTGTTCTCGTTCTGGGACACGCGGATCGGCGCCGACATGACGGTGACGAGCGAGCCGCGGACGATGTCCGAACTCCTGGCTCAGAAGGCCAGCAATGGCGGCAGCGTGCCGCAATCCTCCGGCAGCGCCTGGGCGGCCGCGACCGCGCCGGGCGCAGGCTCGATCTGGGACAAAACCGCGGTGGAAGCCCGGGTCGATCCCGGCGCCGAGCAGAGCAAGATCGGCGCTTCGCTGACCAAATCGGTGCCGCTGTCGAACGATTATTCGCTGACGCTCCAGAACGGCTACAGCGTCAACCAGCAGGGCACCACCGCGCTACCCGGCGTCGGCGGGCACATCACGCGCAACTACGAGACCGACCAGTCCGCCAAGGTCACCATCACCGACACCGGCACCAGCATCACCGCGGGCCAGACGCTGTCGACCACCGACGACAAATGGCTGCGCAAGTTCGGCGCCGAGCAGAAGCTGTTCGACAACGTCACCGTCTCCGGCTCCGTCGGCGAGACGTCGCAAGGCGCGATCAACAAGAGCCTCAGCGCAGGCTTCAAGAAGAGCTGGTGAAGTCTCTTCACCTCGCCCGCGCGACACGATTCAGAAACCTTGTAGTGAAACGCCACGGCAAAGCCCCCGAATGGTCCGCCCTTGCCGCATCTCGGCCCATTTGCGGTCAAAATCCGAAGCCCTGATGGTCCCGCAACGTCGTCGTGCGGGGGACACTCGCTGATGCGAACAGGGGAACAACGATGAACGCAACTCGTCCGGAAAAGATTGAATCAACTGAGACCGAAACCGTCGACAACAATCTCGCCGCGGTGACGGAAGTCGAAGCCGGCATCCGCGATTTCGTCCGCAACGATATCGCCTATCTGCGCCGTCCGGCGGCGGGGAGCACCGAGACGCCGCTCGATCCGAGCGCGGACGCCACCGTCACCAACGTCAACTCGCTGATCCAGCGCGTCGCCGGCACCTCGCTCGCCGAGATCGAGAATCTGATCTCCGAGCTCGAAAGCCTGCGCGACCTGCTCCACGCCGAAGGCCAGCGCGTCCAGCGCGAGATCTCCGGCTACGCCCAGCTCAGCCAGGCCGCGATGAAGTCGACCCGCATGATCTCCGACAACGTCGCCCAGTGGAAGCGCGCCGCCGACGGCCTGCGCAACAGCTGATCGGACACATCAGGCATCACCAGCCGCCGCGTTCCCGAACAGGGGGCGCGGCGGTTTTGAGTCTGAGGATCTCTTCTCCCTCGCCCCGTTCTTACGGGGAGAGGGTTGGGGTGAGGGGCAGCTTCCGCAAATTCGGCGATAGATGGCTCTCGCGGGAGAGTCCCCCTCACCCGGATTGCATCTTCGATGCAATCCGACCTCTCCCCGCAAGCGGGGCGAGGTGAAGAACCCCACTTTGAACTTTCCGCGCCCCCGCGCCGACCAATGCCCAGCGCCCGTCGGTGTTACGGCTGGGCCCGGGGACATTTCATATGGAAAGCATTCGGCCCGACAACACGGACCCTATACCGCTGCGACCTGCGCCGAACCAGTTCGGCACGATCATGCTGCGCTTCGTTGGACTATTGGCTGTCGCGATTGCAGTGCTGGCTTTGGTCTATAGCCGCTGAGCGGAGGCCGGACGCCGGCCCCAAAGAGTTAACGAACTCTTACCGGCTCGCGTCGATCGTCGAGGCTTCCAGGGTGTAGCCGCCATCCGCATAGCCCTTCACCACCATGCCGGCGACCAGCATCACGGCCAGCGTCGCGGTAGCGAAGATAAATCCGACCAGCTTGAGTGCGCCGCGGTCTGCCATGGTCCTCGTCCCCTGTACTCTGCCCAGTTCGTTCAAATAGACAGCGACAGGTTCATATTTGGTTAGCATCTCGATGGTTCCGCCAACTGCTTCGCGGGCCGGCCATCTCGGGAGGGCTTATGGCAGCCGCCCGGAATCGCGTCCATAGCGCGCGAGCAACACTCGCGCGCTCATTTCGGCTGTTCATCTTGGAACTAGTCTAATCGCCCTTCTCGCGCATCGGCACGAAGGCACTGGCGGTGATGGAATAGACCTGCTCGCCGCGCTGATTGGTGCCGGTGGTGCGGGCCGTCAAAATCCCCCAGCCGGGACGTGAACCGGAGGCGCGCTTGTCGACGACCTCGTTGACGTAGCTGACGGTGTCGCCGGCGAGCACCGGCTTGATCCAGCGCAGGTCGCGAAAGCCCGGCGACGGCCCCCATACCGCAACCTCCTCGCCGCGCGCGGTGGCCTCTTTCATCAGGCGCTGGCCGTCCGCGACGAGAAGACTCATGCAGGCTGAGCCCACATGCCAGCCCGACGCAGCGAGCCCGCCGAACAGCGAATTCCTGCCTTCCTCCTCGTCGAGGTGAAAGCGCTGCGGATCGAATTTTGCGGCGAACGTCTTGATGGATTCCGCGGTGAACGTGTAGGCGCCGATCTCGCGGCGATGGCCGATCTCGATCTCCTCGAAGAACCGCATCAGACCGCCCCCTCGCGCCGCTCGATCAGGATCGGCGAGGTCATCTCGCACAGCGCCTCGCCTTTGGCGTTTCGCACGGTGCATTTGAACTTGACGATGCCGAGCTCGGGCCGGCTCTTGGACGTACGCGCCTCCACGACGTCGACCTCGAGCGTGAGATCGTCGCCGGGCCTCAATGGAGAAAGCCAGCGCACCTCGTCGACGCCGGGCGAGCCCAGCGAGGCGGCGCGGGTGATGAAGCCGTCGGCCATCATCCGCATCATCAGCGAGCAGAGGTGCCAGCCCGAGCCGGACAGGCCGCGCAGCATGCTCTTGGCCGCGGCCGTCTCGTCCAGGTGCATCGGTTGCGGATCGAACTCGGCGGCAAAGGCCAGGATCTCGTCGCGGGTGACATGGCGCGGGCCGAACGTTCCGAACCGGCCGGTGGGAAAATCTTCGAAGGTCAGGGTCATCTTGGGAAAGCTTTGCGGGAATGACAGATTGTGGCCGCACTTTGCGGCAATCTCAACCCGCCGGCCCGCATGGCTCGTGCTACATTCGACGAGTCGGGCCAGACCCGCCTTGAGTCAAATTGACACGGCGGCGGCGCGATTTGCCCGGGGGAGAGAGATGTTTTCATTCAGCGATCTGTTTCAATGGGACCGCTTCATCACGCCGACGATCATCAAGACCTTCTACTGGCTGGTGATCGCGGTGATCTGTCTGTTCGGACTTTCCGGAATCTTTGCCGGTCTCACCGCGATGGCGATCAGCCCGTTCGGCGGCTTCCTGGTGGTGCTGGAGTCCATCGCCGGCGTCGTCGTCGGCATCATATTCTCACGCATCGCCGCGGAATTAATCCTGATCGTCTTCCGCATCAACGAGCATCTCGGCGCGATCAGGGATCAGGGCGGCGGGTTGCGCTAATTCGTCATTCCGAGGCGCCTCGAAGAGGCGAGCCCGGAATGACGAATTCAGCTGCTTACGTATTAAACCGGAAATGCATCACGTCGCCGTCGGCGACGACGTATTCCTTGCCTTCGAGCCGCAGCTTGCCGGCGTCGCGGGCGCCGGCTTCACCGTTCAACGCGATGTAGTCGTCATACGCAATGGTCTCGGCGCGGATGAAGCCTTTCTCGAAATCGGTGTGGATCACGCCGGCCGCCCCCGGGGCCTTGGTGCCGCGGTGAATGGTCCAGGCACGCGCCTCCTTCGGTCCCACCGTGAAATAGGTGATGAGGTCGAGCAGGGTGTAGCCGGCGCGGATCAGACGATCGAGACCGGCCTCTTCGAGGCCCAGCGTCTCCAGGAAGTCGACACGCTCCTCGCGCGAGAGCGTCGCGATCTCGGATTCGATTTTTGCCGAGATGGCGACGGCAACGGCGCCTTCCTTGGCGGCCTGTTCTTCCACCGCCTTGGAGAAGGCGTTGCCGGTGGCGGCGGAGCCTTCCTCCACGTTGCAGACGTAAAGCACCGGTTTTGACGACAGCAGGCCGAGCATCGAGAAGGCGCGCTCTTCATCGGCCTTGCGCTCGACGAGGCGCGCGGGCTGGCCGTCGCGGAGCAGCACCAGGGTGCGGTTGACGAGGTCGAGCTGCTCCTTGGCGTCCTTGTCGTTGCCCTTGGCCTTCTTGCCGAGATTGTCGACGCGCTTCTCGAGGCTGTCGAGGTCCGCGAGCATCAGCTCGGTCTCGATGGTCTCGATGTCGGCGACCGGCGCGATCTTGCCCTCGACATGGGTGATGTCGGAATCTTCAAAGCAGCGCACGACATGCGCGATGGCGTCGACCTCGCGGATGTTGGCGAGGAATTGGTTGCCGAGGCCTTCGCCCTTGGAGGCGCCGCGGACGAGGCCGGCGATGTCGACGAAGGTCAGCCGGGTCGGAATGATCTGCGCCGATTTGGAGATCGTCGACAGCTTATCCAGCCGCGGATCGGGCACGGCGACCTCGCCGACATTCGGCTCGATGGTGCAGAACGGATAGTTCGCCGCCTGCGCCGCGGCCGTCTCGGTCAGCGCATTGAACAAGGTCGACTTGCCGACATTGGGCAACCCGACAATCCCGCATTTGAATCCCATCGTGTCTTCCAGTCCTCGCGCCGTGGGCGCGTGCGTTCGTTGAGGGTCGTCATGCCCGGCCTTGTGCCGGGCATCCACGTCCTTCGCTCCGCGGAGAAGAAGGCGTGGATGGCCGGGTCAAGCCCGGCCATGACGGAGAGAGATCAGCCCGACTTCTCTCCGTTGTCGTCCTTGGTCAAAAAACCCTTCGCCTGCATGGCAAGATGCACCCTGTTGGCGAAGGTCGCATCCGTCCCCTTGGCGAGCAGCGCGGCGTGCTCCGCCACCGCGTCGCAGAGCGTCGCCACCCATTCGTTGTCGGCCTTGGCGAAGTCCGACAGCACATGGCCGTGCACCAATTCCTTGACGCCGGGATGACCGATGCCGAGCCGCACCCGGCGGTACTCGTTGCCGATATGCGCGGAGATCGAGCGCAGGCCGTTATGTCCGGCGATGCCGCCGCCGATCTTCACCCGAACCTTGCCCGCCGGCAGCTCGAGCTCGTCGTGGAACACGGTGACGTCACCCGGCGCGATCTTGAAGAAGCCTGCCGCCTCCTGAACGCTGCGGCCCGAGTCGTTCATGTAGGTCATGGGCTTGAGCAGGATCACGCGCTCGCTGCCGAGCGTGCCTTCCGAGGTCTCGCCCTGAAAGCGACGGCGCCATGGCGCAAAACCATGACGCCGCGCAATCTCGTCGGCGGCCATGAAGCCGATATTGTGCCGGTTACGTGCGTATTTCGCGCCGGGATTGCCGAGCCCAACAAACAGTCGCATGACGCGGCGCGCCCCTCGCTCGGCGCGCGATCAAAGATCGCGCGCCAGCCTTGAGAGATTACTTCTTCTTGTCGCCGCCGGCGGGAGCCTTGGCGGCCGCTGCCGGAGCAGCAGCACCCGCAGCCGGCGCAGCCGCGCCAGCCGCCGGAGCAGCCGCAGCACCCGGAGCCGCACCACCGGCCGCAGCCGCAGCCGCCGCCTTCTGCTCTTCGGCGTAGCCGGACGGCGGCACGATGGTGACGAGGGTCGCGTCCTCGCGGGTCAGTGCCTTGACGCCGGCCGGCAGCTTGATGTCGGCCAGATGCAGCGAGTGACCGATTTCGAGCGAGCCGACATCGGCCTCGATGTACTGCGGGATGCTCTCGACGCCGCATTCGAGCTCGATCGCATGGGCAACGATGTTGACGGCGCCGCCGCGCTTCACGCCGGGCGAGCCTTCCGCCTTCACGACGTGGAGCGGCACGCTGATGCGGATGGTGGCGCCTTCGCCGAGCCGCATGAAGTCGACATGGATCGGGAAGTCCTTGACCGGATCGAGGTGGAAGTCGCGCGGAATCACGCGGTGCTTCTTGCCTTCGAGGTCGATGTCGACCAGCGTGGTCAGGAAGCGGCCGGCGAGGATGCGCTGGCGCAGTTCGCGATCATCAACCGAGATCGCGAGCGGGGGCTGCTTGTTGCCATAGATCACTCCGGGCACTTTCCCGGCGCGACGCTCTGCCCGGGCGGCCCCCTTGCCGCTCTTCGGACGTGCGGTCGCCTTCAATTCCTTGACGGTCGCCATAACGTTAAGTCCTTGTTTTTGCAAAAGTTAATGGGCCGCAAGGCGGCCCATGGTGCCGTTCACAGCAAGCCTCCAGGGGTGCGGGGGCCGCGAACGTGGCGGGCTTTTACCCGGAAGATGCGGAAATGACAAGGAGAATGGGCTGCCGGCGATGACCGGATCCCGCCGTCATTCCGGGGCGGTCGCGACAGCGACCGAACCCCAATGCGCAATTGCGCATTGTGGAACCTCGAGATTCCGGGTTCGCGACTTGGTCGCGCCGCGGAATGACGCCAGGCAAAACCTACCCGCCCAGCTTGGCCTCCAGCGCCGCGATGCGCGCTTTCAGCGCCTCGTTCTCCTCACGCGCCAGCCGCGCCATGTCCTTGACCGCCTCGAACTCCTCGCGCTTGACCAGGTCCATGTCGCGCAGGAATTTTTCCGCCTGGGTGCGCATCACGGTGTCGAACTCGCGCTTGACGCCCTGGGCGGCACCGGCGGCGTCGTTCATCAGGCGGCCGATCTCGTCGAAAAACCGGTTGCTGGTCTGGGTCATGGCGGCCTCCGATAAACTTTGCGCGAACTCTCCGAAACACAATGGCAATCCGAACAGGCCGGTTCAAGAGCCGATCGGCGGTATCCTTGTCATGCCTCGGTTTCCTTGCAATCGTATTCAACGTCCCTGCATAACAAGAATCACAAGACGGAACGCAAGTCATGATCGACCAGCAGATCGCGATCCCCACCAAGGACGGCCACACCGCAACCTTCATCAGCCATCCCGAGCGCGGCGGGCCGTTCCCGGTGATCCTGTTCTACATGGACGCGCCGGCGATCCGCGAGGAGCTGCGCGACATGGCGCGCCGGCTCGCGACATCGGGCTACTATGTGATGCTGCCGAACCTGTATTACCGCTCCGGCGTGATGGAGCTCGGAGCGCTGCCGGCCGATCCGAACGCGCCGGAGCGCAAGCGCATGTTCCAGCTAATGGGCTCGCTCAGCATTCCCATGATCATGGAAGACAGCAGGGCGCTGCTCACCTATGCCGAGGGCCAGACGGCCGCGAACACCAAGCTGATCGGCACCGTCGGCTACTGCATGAGCGGCCGTTACGCCGTCAATGCCGCCACGCATTTCCCCGATCGCGTCAAGGCCGCCGCCTCGATCTATGGCACGCAGCTTGCGACCGACCAGGACGACAGCCCGCATCTCGTCGCGGCTAAGACCAAGGCCGAGCTCTATTTCGCCTGCGCCGAGACCGACATCTATGCGCCCGCTGAGATCATCGAGAAGGTCAAGCAGGGCGTGAGCGGCGCCAAGAACGGCGCCAAGGCCGAGGTCGAGATCTATCCCGGCACTCATCACGGCTTCGCCTTTCCCAAGCGTCCGGTCTATGACCGCGACGCCGCCGAGCGGCATTGGGAGCGCCTGCTCGCGCTCTATCGCCGCAATCTCGTTTAACCTTTCGAAGGCGCGATGCCCTTTCTGCTCATCGACTTTCCCGCCTTCAAGCCGATCGCGCTCGAGATCGGGCCGTTCGCCATTCGCTGGTACGCGCTCGCCTATATCGGCGGCATCGTGTTCGGCTGGATCTATGCGCGCTCGCTTCTGAAGAGCGAGCGCTTGTGGGGCCGGCCCGCGCCGATCTCGCTGCTCCAGATCGACGATTTCGTGCTCTGGGTCACGCTCGGCATCATCCTGGGCGGCCGCACCGGCTACGTGCTGTTCTACAACCTGCCCTTCTTCGTCGAGCACCCCGCCGCGATCTTCCGATTGTGGGAAGGCGGGATGTCGTTCCATGGCGGCTTCATCGGCTGCGTCATTGCGGCGATCTGGTTTGCCAGCCGCAACAACATCCCGATCCTGTCGCTCGGCGACGTCGCCACCGCCGTTGGTCCGATCGGGCTGTTCCTCGGGAGGATCGCCAATTTCATCAATGGCGAATTGTGGGGCCGCGCTACCGATCCGGAGCTGCCCTGGGCGATGATCTTCCCCAATGATCCCACGCAGCTGCCGCGCCATCCGAGCCAGCTCTATGAAGCCGGCATGGAGGGCATCCTGCTGTTCACGGTGCTGGCGGTGATGATCCGCTGCGGCGCCCTGAAGCGGCCGGGCCTGGTCCTCGGCGCCTTCATCCTGATCTACGGCCTGACCCGGATCGCCGGCGAGCAATTTCGCGAGCCCGATGGCCAGCTCGGCTTCCTCTGGGGCGGATTAACCATGGGCATGCTGCTGTCGATCCCGATGCTTATTGTCGGCGGCATACTTGTTGTATTGGCATTACGGCGCGGTGCGCCGAGGCCCGCTGAGGCCGTCCGTTAATTCCTTTTGGGAAAGCAGGCCGTGACCGACTCGCCGCTGTTGAACGAGATCAAGGCGCTGATCAAATCCTCGGGCCCCATGCCGGTCTGGCGGTACATGGAGCTGTGCCTGATGCATCCGCGCTACGGCTATTACGTCTCGCGCGATCCGCTCGGGCGCGAGGGCGACTTCACCACCTCGCCCGAGGTCAGCCAGATGTTCGGCGAGCTCCTCGGCCTGTGGACCGCTTCGGTGTGGAAGCACATGGGCTCGCCGCAGTTCCTGCGGCTGATCGAGCTCGGCCCCGGCCGCGGCACCATGATGGCGGATGCGCTGCGCGCATTGCGCGTGCTGCCGCCGCTGTACCAGGCGCTTCATATCCACTTGGTCGAGGTCAACCCGGTGCTGCGCGAGCGGCAGAATGCGACGCTGTCGGGCGTGCGCAACATCGCCTGGCACGACAGCATCGACGAGGTGCCCGAAGGCCCCTGCATCATCCTCGCCAACGAATATTTCGACGTGCTGCCGATCCATCAGATGGTGAGATACGAGAACGGCTGGCACGAGCGCGTGATCGAGCTCGATGGCAACGGCAGGCTTCAGTTCGGCGCGGCGGCCGAGCCGACGCCGCGCTTCGACGTGCTGCTGCCGCCGCTGGTACGCGCGGCGCCCGTCGGCGCCGTGTTCGAATGGCGGCCCGACGCCGAGATCATGAAGCTCGCCACGCGCGTGCGCGACCAGGACGGCGCGGCGCTGATCATCGACTACGGCCATTTGCGCAGCGATGCCGGCGACACCTTCCAGGCGATCGCGCGCCACACCTTCGCCGATCCCCTGAAGGCGCCGGGCCAGGCCGATGTCACCGCCCATGTCGACTTCCAGGCTCTGGCGCGCGCGGCCGAGGATGTCGGCGCCCGCGTGCACGGTCCGGTCACGCAGGGCGACTTCCTCAAGCGCATCGGCATCGACACCCGCGCAGCCGCCCTGATGCAAAAGGCGGCGCCGGACGTCGCCACCGACATTTCGGTGGCGCTGAGGCGCCTGACCGATGCGGGGCGCAGCGGCATGGGCTCGATGTTCAAGGTGCTCGGTATCTCCGAGCCGCGGCTGACCAGAATCGCGGGCCTCAGCGACCTCGAACAGGCTGGAGGGGCCTCATGATCCTCGCATCGTCGCTGTTGTCAGCGGTGCCCGGCTTGCGTCATTCCTTCTTCACCCGTGAAGGCGGCGTCTCCAATGGCATCTATTCAGCGCTGAACGGCGGGCTCGGCTCCAACGACGATCCGGCCCATGTCGCGGAAAACCGCCGCCGCATGGCCGAGCATGTCGGCGTCGCACCGGAACGCTTCCTCAGCCTGTACCAGATCCACTCGCCCGACGTCCTGGTCGCCGAAGCCCCGTGGCCAAGCGGGCCGCGGCCGAAGGGCGATGCGTTGGTCACCAGAACGCCCGGCATCGCGCTCGGCGTCTCCACCGCCGATTGCGGCCCGGTGCTGTTCGTCGACCCCGACGCGCGCGTCATCGGCGGCGCGCATGCCGGCTGGAAGGGTGCCCTGACCGGCGTGCTGGAGCAGACGATATCGGCGATGGAGAAGCTCGGCGCTTCGCGCAGCGGCATCATCGCGGCGATCGGTCCTTTGATCCGCCAGGACAGCTATGAGGTCGGCAACGAATTCGTGGCGCGCTTCATCGAGGCGGACGCGGACAATGCGGTTTTCTTCATCCCGTCGGTGCGCGAAGGCCACGCGATGTTCGATCTCGCAGGCTTCATCCGGATGCGGCTGGAGGCCGCCGGCATCCTGATGATCGACGATCTCGGCCTCGACACCTATTCCGACGAACGTTTCTTCAGCTACCGCCGCTCGGTGCATCGCAAGGAGCCGGATTACGGCCGCCACATCCACGCGATCGCGCTGGAGGGGTGAACACAAGAGCAACACGTCGTCATTCCGGGTTGGCGCCAAGGGGCGCGCCCCGGAATGACGGTGATCTATGGCGCCCCTGCCCTAGACGTTAATCGGTTTTAACGATATCGCTGCCCCCCATAATGAGGGATGCGTCATCATTCTTGCGCCGCGTGGGTTCGCCCGTGCTGGCGGTCATGCTGCTGGCGGCAACGACCGCGCTCGGCGGCTGCGCCGGCGGGGGTGCTGCGGGCAATTCCTATGCGATGGCGCCAAGTGCCGGCAGCGGAGCGACGGTGGCCTTCGAGTCGATCGACGGGCCGCCGCCGCAGGTGTTCGACCGCATGGTCGGCGTGCTCGACAGCGAATCCAAGCTGCGCAGCCTGTCCGTCGTCTCCCGCGAGGGGACGGCCGCCTACCGCGTGCGCAGCTACCTTTCCGCTCAGGTGGTGCGCGGCAAGACCGTGGTCGCCTGGGTCTGGGACGTTTACGACGCCAACCAGCAGCGGGCGCTGCGGGTCTCGGGCGAGGAACCGACCTCGGCCAAGAGCGGCCGCGATCCCTGGTCGGCCGCCGACGATCTAGTGCTGCGGAAGATCGCGCAGGCCGGATTCAGCGGACTTTCCAACATGATCAACGGAACGCCGGATGCCCCGAGCCCTGCTCCCGGCTTGCGCGGACCGGCGGTGGCAAGCGTGATGACCGCGGCGCCTGAACCGGACATGCCTGCCTCGGCGCTCGGCTATACTGAGCGATAACCACCGTTAAACCACGGCTCCAGATACCGGCCAAACCGTTGACCCGACTCGGGATTTCGCAGGGAAAACGTAGCATCCCGGGTTGCCAGTGCGGCCCTGAGCCTGATATTTCCTCGCCCGTCGTAACCGTGCTCCGTGGGTATCCGAGATGTTGAACATCGTGTCCAGCAAAGCGCGGGAGGAAGCGTCCATGTCGGCCAAGAATGGCTCAATCAAGCTCGTCGCCGGCAACTCCAATCCGGCACTCGCCCAAGCCATCGCGCAGGGCCTGGACCTGCCGCTGACCAAAGCGGTGGTGCGGCGCTTCGCCGACATGGAGATCTTCGTCGAGATCCAGGAGAACGTCCGCGGCTCGGACGCCTTCATCATCCAGTCGACCTCGTTCCCGGCGAACGACCATCTGATGGAATTGCTGATCATCACCGACGCGCTGCGCCGGTCGTCGGCGCGCCGCATCACCGCGGTGCTGCCCTATTTCGGCTATGCGCGGCAGGACCGCAAATCGGGTTCGCGCACGCCGATCTCGGCAAAACTCGTCGCCAATCTGATCAGGCAGGCCGGCGTCGACCGCGTCATGACGCTCGACCTGCATGCCGGCCAGATCCAGGGCTTCTTCGACATCCCGACCGACAATCTCTACGCAGCACCCCTGATGGTGCGCGACATCAAGGAGAAGTTCGACCTCTCCAAGGTGATGGTGATCTCGCCGGACGTCGGCGGCGTGGCCCGCGCGCGCGGCCTTGCCAAGCGCATCAACACCCCGCTGGCGATCGTCGACAAGCGCCGTGAGCGGGCCGGTGAATCCGAGGTCATGAACGTGATCGGTGACGTCGCCGGCTACACCTGCATCCTGGTCGACGACATCGTCGATTCCGGCGGGACGCTGGTGAACGCGGCCGATGCGCTGATCGCCAAGGGCGCCAAGGACGTCTACGCCTACATCACTCACGGCGTGCTCTCGGGCGGCGCGGCCGCGCGAATTGCCTCCTCGAAGCTGAAAGAGCTCGTGATCACCGACTCGATCCAGCCGACCGATGCGGTGATCAAGTCGCCGAACATCCGCATGCTGCCGATCGCCAGCCTGATCTCGGACGCGATTGCGCGCACCGCCGCGGAAGAATCGGTGTCGAGCCTGTTCGACTGATTTCTTTCGCCTCTCCCCGCCTGCGGGGAGAGGCCGGAATTCGAGCGAAGCTTGAATTCCGGGTGAGGGGGAGTCTCCCCAAGGGCAACCTTCACCGTCCCCGCGGAGACTCCCCCTCTCCCCGCAAGCGGGGCGAAGGAGTGCTCGGTCCTTCCGACCCTCGCTATCCCACGATTCCCGCCGCGACTTGGCCGCGCAGGCGTTCGAGGCCGTGCAGCGTGTTGGCGCAGGCTTCCGCGACCTCGACGCCCTTGATGGCAAAGTGCCGGCGGAAGAAATCGTAATGCACCTCGGTCTCGTGGAATTGCTGCGGCGTCAGCACCGCAGAGAACACCGGCACTTCCGTGCGCAACTGAACGTCCATCAGTGCCTTGATCACGGTGTCGGCGACGAACTCGTGGCGGTAGATGCCGCCATCGACCACGAGGCCCGCCGCGACGATCGCGGTATAGCGCCGTGTCTTGGCGAGGATCTGCGCGTGCAGCGGGATCTCGAACGAGCCCGGCACCTCGAACACGTCGACATGGGTGAGGTGACGCGCTTCCGCCTCCTTGACGAAGGCGATGCGGGCTTCCTCGACCACGTCGCGGTGCCAGCAGGCCTGCACGAAGGCCACCCGCTGCGGTTTTGCAAAGCGCGGATGCTCGGTCGCCGGATCCTGCGGAACCGGCGGTGGGGCTACTTGGGACGTTTCGGTTTGGGGATCTTGCAACATCTGATTCATGGCTTTCCTCTTTCTAAGGACCAGAATCAGGGCACACGGAACGACAAACAGCCGCATCTTCCGATGCGTCTGCCACCGACCGTTCTCTTTCATCCGGACTTTAACCGTCGGCTTCGGAGTTGCACCGAATCTGCTGACCCTTCCCTTCAGGAAACATCCTTTTCAGGAGACCCCTTGGGGAAGGCGCTCGCGGGCTTGGGCCTTGCGACCCTTACCGCCGGTGGGGACTTTCACCCCGCCCTGAGAACATCGGCCGTTCGGAATGAACGGCCTGACAGGAAATATGACGCCGGCGGGCGGCCGCAGCAAGCGTGTTCCGCATGGGAAAACCGCATGGTCCCATGCCGCCATGGCGGTCCGGCCCTCGCGGGACGGAATTAACGATTGGCCGGTTCGACGAATCCGATTCCGATTTGTTCTTCTCGTTAATAATTATGGCCGAGATGAGCTGTGGACGAACGAGTCCTGACTTGTGGACGGACTCCGGACCCGGTTGCGCAGATTCCGCAAATCACATCAGTTGATCCGCGACAGGCCCGCGCTGATCCGAGGGGATCGCAAGAGCGACTCTGAGGGGATCGCAAGAGCGACTCCGAGGGGATCGCCGTAGCGACGTTTAGGGAGCGCGCGCCGGACCAACCGCGTGCGTATCAAAGATAACAAAAAGGCAAGAGGTCGAGACGGCATGTCCTTGCTCGAAAGCACTATCGATTCCCGAAACCATCCGCTCGCGGTGGTCGAGGACATTGCCGCCAGCAACAACTGGCCGTTCGAACGTTCCGGCGAAGACGAGCTCACGATTGTCTCCAAGGGACAATGGACCGACTATCAGATCTCCTTCACCTGGATGGGCGAGATCGAGGCGCTGCATCTGGCCTGCGCGTTCGACATGAAGATTCCAGTCGCGCGCCGGCCGGAGGTGCAGCGGCTCGTTGCCGCGATCAACGAGCAATTGTGGGTCGGACATTTCGACCTGTGGACCCACACCGGCATGATCATGCATCGCCAGGCCTTGGTGCTGCCGGGCGGCCTCACCGCCTCGACCGCGCAATGCGAAGCGATGCTCGCCGGGGCCATCCACGCCAGCGAGCGCTATTTCCCGGCGTTCCAGTTCGTGGTGTGGGCGGGCAAGAGCACGACGGAAGCGATGGACGCGGCGATGTTCGATACGGCGGGCGAGGCGTAGGGCGCCTCGCTCTCCAACGCGGTGAGAAAGCCACGACTCTCTCCTCATCGTCGTCCCGGACAAGCGCAGCGAAGCGGAGCGCAGATCCGGGACCCATACCGCGTGATTTCGCCGTATTTTGCGACGCTTGTTGCTCTGCCTTCCATCCACTAGAACCGCCTGTGGTTGGGTCCCGGCCTTCGCCGGGACGACGGCGGATTTTTTGGCGGCAGCTATGGCGAACAACAGCACTCTCCAAAACATCACCGGGACCATCCTGCTTGCCGGCGCCGGCAAGATGGGCGGCGCGATGCTGACCGGGTGGCTGGCGGGCGGGCTCGACCCACGCCGGGTCGCAGTGATCGATCCGCACCTCTCGCCCGAGATCAGCGCGCTTGCCGCAAAGGGCGCTGCGCTCAATCCTGACGTGACGGCGGCCGGCGCCGTCGAGACGCTCGTCGTCGCGGTGAAGCCGCAATACTTCCGCGAGGCCGGTGCCAAGCTGAAGCCATTCGTCTCCGACAAAACCTCCGTGGTGTCGATCATGGCGGGAACCCCGATCGCCTCGCTCCAGGAAGTCTGCGGCGGCGCGGTGGTGCGCGCGATGCCGAACACGCCGGCCGCGATCGGCCGCGGCATCACTGTGGCAGTGGCGGCGAACAATGTCAGCGCACAGCAACGGACGGTGGCGGACGCTCTGCTGCGCGCCACTGGCTCGGTCGAGTGGGTCGACGACGAAAACCTGATGGACGCGGTCACCGCCGTCTCCGGCTCGGGCCCGGCCTATGTGTTCCTGCTCGCCGAAGAGCTCGCCCGCGCTGGCGTCGAGGCGGGATTGCCCGAGGCGCTCGCGACCAAGCTCGCACGCGAAACCGTCGCCGGCTCCGGCGAGCTTCTGCACCAATCGGAGCTGCCATCGAGCACGCTGCGCCAGAACGTCACCTCGCCCGGCGGCACCACCGCCGCAGCGCTCGGCGTGCTGATGGGCGAGCCCGGCCTGCGCGACCTGATGATCCGCGCGATCGCGGCCGCGACGCAGCGGTCGAAGGAATTGGCGAAGTAGGCGGCTACGCCCCCAACCGCTTGTTGAACATCTCGACATTGACGAGGCCGCGCGCATGGCGGCCTTCACCGAGCTTGCGCGTGCCCTCGAACGCTTCGACCTCGAAGCGGATGACGCGGCGCTCGACCGCGACCACCTTCGCGGTCGTCCGCACCGTCGCGCCGACCAGCGCTGCCGCAAGATGGCGGATGTCGACCTCGGTACCGACCGTGACCCAGCCCGGCCTTAGCGCGGCGCGGATGGCGTCGCCCGCGGTCATCTCCATCTCCAGAATCATCATCGGCGTCGCGTAGACCATGGGCATGCCGGGCACGAAATGCCCGACCGTGCGCTCCACCGGCACCACCAGCGTGCGCTCGGCGCTCATGCCGATCTTGATGAAGTCGCGTGCGTCCATGGTGCTTCCTCAACGTCGTCCCGGACAAGCGTAGCGAAGCGGAGCGCTGATCCGGGACCCATTACCCCGACTGCTTATCGGCGGCACAGTCTATCCACGACCTGCCGCAACAACTGCTCCCTGGGGTAATGGGTCCTGGCTTTCGCCAGGACGACAGTTGTGTTTGCTATTCGCGACCAAAACTACTTCTTCGCCGCAGCCGCGCGCTCCACAAAGGTCTTGCCGCCCTTCATCTTGTGGCGAAGCGGGGCTTCGTTGATCTGGATCACAACGGCATCGGCATCGACGCCGAGATTCTTCACCAGCGCCTGGGTGATGTCGCGCATCATGCCGGCCTTCTGTTCGTCGGTGCGGCCTTCGGCCATGCTGACGGTGATCTCAGGCATTGTCGTCTCCCTGCTGCTTTCACGACAGCCGGGCACACCCCGGCCATTCACGATGGAGGCATCAAACAGGACGTGGGTGCCCGGGACAAGCCCGGGCACGACGTCGCTTGCGAATGGCTAGCCCCAGCTCACGTCATGGCGGGCCAGAACTTCGCGCACTTTTGCGACGAGATCGGCTTCGCTGCACGAGAATTGCGCCGGGCGGCTCTCGCGCCATTCCTGGTTGGAGGCGATGGCGGCAGCCGCCTTTGCACCCTCGATCAGATCCTTGATCTGCACCTCGCCGCGCGCCTTCTCGTCAGACCCCTGGATGATGACGCAGGGCGCGTTGCGGCGGTCGGCATATTTGAGCTGATTGCCCATGTTCTTGGGATTACCGAGATAGAGCTCGGCGCGAATGCCTTCGTTGCGAAGGGTCGCGACCATCTTCTGATAGTCGGCGACGCGATCTCGGTCGAACACGGTGACGACGACAGGCCCGAACTCGGGGCGCGTGTCGAGCTTGCCGAGCAGCGTAAGCGCCGCCTGGAGCCGCGACACGCCGATGGAGAACCCGGTCGCCGGCACCGGCTCGCCGCGGAAGCGCGAAACGAGCCCGTCATAACGCCCGCCGCCGCCGACCGAGCCGAACCGTACCGGGCGGCCTTTTTCGTCCTTGGTGTCGAGCAGGAGTTCAACCTCGTAGACGGGGCCGGTGTAGTATTCGAGGCCGCGCACGACGGACGGATCGATCTTGATGCGATCTTCGCCATAGCCGGCGGCCGTCACAAGCTTGCTGATCTGGTCGAGTTCGTCTCGGCCTTGCTGCCCGACGACGCTCGCACTGAGGCGCAGATCGATCGGCTCGTCCTTGTTGTGTTCGATGGCGGAGACGACGAGCGCGATGTCGTCGTCCTGCAGCCCTGCCCCCTTGGTGAAGTCGCCGGACTCGTCCTTGCGACCCGCGCCTAGCAACTGCCTGACTCCGGCAAGGCCGAGCCGATCGAGCTTGTCGATCGCGCGCATGATCGTGAGCCACTGGCCATCATCGACGATTCCCAGCGCATCACGCACGCCATCAAGCGCCTTGCGGTTATTCACCTTCACGACATAGGAGCCGCGCGCGATCCCGAGCGCCTCCATCGTGTCCGCCGCCATCATGCAGATCTCGGCATCCGCCGCCGGCGTCGCCGAGCCCACGGTATCGGCGTCGAACTGCATGAACTGGCGGAAGCGGCCGGGGCCGGGTTTTTCGTTGCGGAAGACGTAGCCGACGCGATAGCTGCGATAGGGCAGGACAAGACTGTCCGTCCCGTATCGCTCGCCGACATAGCGCGCGAGCGGCGCGGTCAGATCGTAGCGCAGCGAAATCCACTGCTCGTCATCGTCCTGGAACGAGAACACGCCCTCGTTCGGACGATCCTGGTCGGGCAGGAATTTGCCGAGCGCATCGGTGTATTCCATCGCCGGCGTCTCCACCGGCTCGAACCCGTAGAGCTCGTAGACGGCGCGGATCTTCTCGACCATCTCGCGCGTCGCCCGGATTGCGGCGGGATCGCGATCCTCGAGCCCGCGCGGCAGGCGCGCCTTCAGTTTCTGGGGTTTTTTGGGTTTTTCGGCCATGCGCGGCGTTTACCAGCCGACGCGCGAAGCGGCAACCGTTGCCGTCTATCCGGATGCCGTCATTCCGGGGCGATGCGAAGCATCAAACCCGGAATCTCGAGATTCCGGGTCTGGTCCCGCGGACCATCCCGGAGTGAACGACGCCAAACGTCAAGACACCTTCCTGATCCAGTTGTGCGGATCGTTGGTGCGGCCGTACTGGATGTCGACGAGCTGCTTGCGCAGGCCCATGGCGACGGGGCCGGCGGCGCCGCCACTGATGTCGAAGTCGCCGCTCACCGAGCGCACCTTGCCGATCGGCGAGATCACGGCGGCGGTGCCGCAGGCGAACGCTTCCTTCAGCTTGCCGGAGGCCGCATCCTTGCGCCACTGGTCGATCGAATACGGCTCCTCGCGCACCGTCTTGCCGGCATCCCTGGCGAGCGCGATGATGGAGTCGCGGGTGATGCCGGGCAAAATCGTGCCAAGCGGCGGCGTCGACAGCGAGCCGTCCTCGAACACGAAGAAGACGTTCATGCCGCCGAGCTCCTCGATGTAGCGGCGCTCGACCGCATCGAGGAAGACCACCTGATCGCAGCCGTGCTGGATGGCTTCAGCCTGCGCGCGCAGGCTCGCGGCGTAGTTGCCGCCGCATTTGACGGCGCCGGTGCCGCCGACCGCGGCGCGCGTATAGTTTTCCGACACCCAGATCGACACCGGCGCAGGGCCGCCCTTGAAATAGGAGCCGACCGGCGAGGCTATCACCGCGAAGATGTATTCGGACGACGGCTTCACGCCGAGGAAGGTCTCGCTCGCGATCATGAAGGGGCGTAGGTAAAGGCTGCCATCGCCGCCCGGAATCCAGGCGCGGTCGATGCGCACGACCTGCTCGACCGCCTCGATGAAGACGTCTTCGGGGATCTGCGCCATCGCCATGCGGTCGGCCGAATCCTTGAAGCGCCGTGCATTGGCGTCGGGGCGGAACAGGTTCACGCCGCCGTCGTCGCGCTTGTAGGCCTTGAGGCCCTCGAAGATTTCCTGCGCGTAGTGCAGGACGGCGCCGGCCGGATCGATCTGGAAATTGGCGCGCGCCTCGACACGCGCCTCATACCAGCCACCCTTGGCCTGGTTGTAGCGGACGATCGCCATGTGATCGGTGAACACCCGCCCGAAGCCGGGGTCCACCAGCTTGGCCATACGGTCCTTTTCGGCGGTTGGATTGGCCGCGGGCTGGATATCGAATTTCATGCTCATTTCCTTGGCTCCCGCTGTCGGTATCGGCGCTGTTCTGGCGCCGGCCTGCCTGTTTCGGGGCCGGCTGGCTTGACTAGGTTTCTGGCCGGACCACCGCCAGCCTTGTTACGGCCGGTTTCCGTGGCCAGCATATCGCCGAGGACATGCTTTTGCGGAAGGCAGAAGTCCAGTATGTTTTGCCGAAATGCCGCTCGACAATCGCACGGTAGACCTGATCCGGCCGCCGCCGCCTGTCCGGCTCTCTCCGGTCGCTTTGGACGATGCACCCGAAACGAAACGATCTAAAATTTCGTCCGGGCTGATCGTTTTGTAACATTGAACCCAAGATACGTCAATATGCCTGACATAAATTTCGCGACTCCCCCTCTAGACGCTGCCGAGCCACGGCCGGCAGCAGGCGACGGAGGCAATTTGCGCTGGGATATCATTGAGCTGCTGTTCTTCGCCTATCGCGATTTCGTCGGCGATCCCGACCAGGAGCTGGAGGCCTTCGGCTTCGGCCGGGCTCATCACCGGGTCATGCACTTCGTCTATCGCTATCCCGGGCTCAAGGTCGCCGATCTCCTCGATGTCCTGCGCATCACCAAGCAATCGCTCGGCCGGGTGCTCAAGCAGCTGCTGGACGAGGACTACATCGTGCAGAAGACCGGCGACAATGATCGCCGCCAGCGCCTGCTCTACGCAACGCCGAAGGGCGAGGCGCTGGTGCAGAAGCTCGCCGGCCTCCAGACCACGCGGATCACCAGGGCACTCGCCGAGATGGCGCCGCAGGATGCGGAGACCGTCAAGCGTTTCCTGCGTGCGATGATCGACCGCGACGATCCGGACAAGGTGCTCGAGACGATCTTCGCCACCGTCAATCAAGACGCAAAGGAGTGACCGTGCCGTTCGCTGCCACGCTCGCCCGCACGCCCGCGCAACCGGCCGACGACGCCCCGCATCTTCTGCTGGTCGACGACGACCGCCGCATCCGCGATCTGCTGTCGCGCTTCCTCGCCGGCGAAGGCTATCGCGTCACCACCGCCGCCAGCGCCGGCGATGCGCGTTCGAAGCTGTTGGGCCTGCATTTCGACCTGCTGATCCTCGACGTCATGATGCCCGGCGAGACCGGCTTCGATCTTGCCCGTTTCATCCGGACGTCCTCCTCGGTGCCGATCGTGATGCTGACGGCGCGGCATGAAGCCGAAGCCCGCATCGAGGGTCTGCAAATCGGCGCTGACGATTACGTGGCAAAGCCGTTCGAGCCGCGCGAGCTGGCGCTGCGCATCAACAACATCCTCAAGCGCGCCGCGCCGCCGCCGCAGGCCGCGACGGTGGAGAAGATCGCGTTCGGTCCGTACGTCTACCATCTCGATCGCGGCGAATTGCGCCAGGGCGAGGACGTCATCCACCTCACCGATCGCGAGCGCGAGATGCTGCGGATCCTCTCCGAGACGCCGGGCGAAACCGTGCCGCGCAGCGCGCTCACCGGCAACGGCACCGTCAACGAGCGCGCCGTCGACGTGCAGATCAACCGCCTGCGGCGCAAGATCGAGAACGACCCCGCCAATCCGCTGTTCCTCCAGGCGGTGCGCGGCATCGGCTACCGGCTGGTGGCATCGCCTTGAGTCCAGAGCAGTGAAGCGCGACCGATGAGCACGATTGATACCGGCCTGACGCTGCTCCGAAGCGCCGCCGGGCGCGTCTCCGCCGTCAATGGCTTGATGGGCAATGCCTTCAAGGGCTGGATGCCGACCGGCCTCTATGCCCGTGCGCTGCTGATCATGATCGTGCCGATGGTGGTGCTGCAATCCGTCGTCGCCTTCGTGTTCATGGAGCGGCACTGGAACACGGTGACGCGCCGATTGTCCGCCGCGGTAGTGCAGGATATCGCGGCACTCATTGACGTCTACAAGGGCTATCCGCAGGACAAGGACCGCGACCAGATCCGCCGCATCGCCCAGCAGCGCTTGGGCCTCGTGGTGGATTTCCTGCCCGCCGGCGACATGCCGCCCCCTGGACCAAAGCCGTTCTTCTCGCTGCTCGACCAGACGCTGTCGGTGCAGCTCGGCCGCCAGATCGGGCGTTCGTTCTGGATCGACACGGTCGGCCGCTCCAACCTTGTCGAGATCCGCATCCAGCTCGACGACGCCGTGATGCGCGTGTTCGCGCAGCGCAGCGCCGCCTATGCCTCGAATTCGGAAATCTTCCTGTTCTGGATGGTCGGCACGTCCTCGATCCTGCTGATCGTCGCGGTGCTGTTCCTGCGCAATCAGATCAAGCCGATCCTGCGGCTTGCGGACGCCGCCGAAAGTTTCGGCAAGGGCCGCGAGGCACCGAACTTCCGGCCGCGCGGCGCGCGCGAGGTGCGGCGCGCCGCAGTCGCCTTCCTCGAAATGAAATCGCGCATCGAGCGCACGATGGAGCAGCGCACCGCGATGCTCGCCGGCGTCAGCCACGATCTGCGCACCATCCTGACCCGCTTCAAGCTCGAGCTGGAGCTGATCGGCGACAGCCCTGAGCTCGAGGGCATGCGCAAGGACGTCGACGAGATGTCGATGATGCTGGAGGACTACCTTGCGTTTGCTCGCGGCGATTCCGGCGAGCAATCGCAGCCGACCGACATGGCGCAGGCGCTCGAAGAACTGCGCAGCGACGCCGAACGTCACGGCCACACCTCGACCGTGACGTTCCACGGCCTGCCCGTGGTGACGGTGAAGCCGGCTTCGTTCAAGCGCTGCCTTGCCAACCTCGTCACCAATGCCGCGCGCTACGGCAAGACCATCGCCATCGCGGGCCAGCGCGATCACCGTTATTTGACCGTCACTGTGGACGACGACGGGCCCGGCATTCCCGCCCATCTGCGCGAAGAGGTGTTCAAGCCGTTCCTGAGGCTGGACAACGCACGCAACCAGGACGAAGGCGGCACCGGCCTCGGCCTTGCAATCGCCCGCGACATCGCCCGCTCGCATGGCGGCGACATCACGCTCGGCGACAGCCCGATGGGCGGATTGCGGGCAAGCGTGAGGATACCGGTGTAGCTGGCGTAGCCCGGATAGAGCGAAGCGTAATCCGGGACTTTTGCGCTACGGATGAGAGTGCCCCGGATTTCGCTGCGCTCCATCCGGGCTACGGTCTCGCCTACTTCGGCAACAGCGCCTTCAGCTTGTCGACGTCGCGCACGTTCATCTTGAAGCCGCCGGGCATCACGATGTCGCCGGGCTTCTGGTCCGCCTTGCAGGCGCCAAGCCATTTGGCGTCGAGCGTCATGGTGGTGTCGCGGCCCGCCGCGCCGGCCTGGCCGCCCTGCGCATGCGACGACGTCTTCACCGTGTAGGCCGAATTGAAATCGCCCACAATCTCGGCGTGCGAAGTGGTGCTCATGCCGGCGACGCTGCACTCGGAATCGCTGACATAGCCGGTCGAGGTCTTCTTGATCTCCTGCTTGGAGCAAATCTGCTTGGCTATCGGGGAGACGTTGTTGTTCATCTCCTTGTCGACGGCCTCGTCGGTGCAGTGCTGCATGGTCATCTCCGGCACTGGCGAGCCGGCCCTGACCATCTTCAGCTCCCACAGGCCGGCCTTGCGCACCGGCAGATCGTCGGCGTCGGCCACCCCAGTCGACAACACGAGACACACGGCCGACCCGAGCAAAGCAAGCTTGCGCGTCATGCGAGAGGCTCCCGGTTGTTCTTGTGGTGGCGCAGCGAGCAGCGCTTAGTAGAGGGTGCGGATCGGCCGGTCGGCAGCACCATAAGGCACCCAGCGGCACGAAAACGAGACGTAGCCGCCCTCATAGCCCTGCACCGCGAGGAATTTGGCCACCTTGCCGTACCGCGCGCAGTGATCGACCGCGACCTGCCGCGCATCGACCTGCGTCGCCATCGAATAGGCGATGATGCCGCCGGTGTCGTTGCCCTTGAACGGCGGCACCGGAAGGATGTCGGCGCGTGCCGACTGGCTCGCCAGCATGCCCGAGACAACCAGGCCGGCAAGAAGGCCCGCGGCCGCAATGATTCGCATTCCCGTCACTCCAATTGGTTGGCGCCAGCTTACGGTGCCGGCGCGACGGTGAAAAGAACGGAAGGGCCGCTTGCCGCGTCATTACGGTCAACTCGTCGGCAAGTGTTGCCGCGCTGCACTTGACCTCCCCCGGCCTTCGCGGCACCGTCCGCCCTTCGCAGATCATGCTGTCTGGATTGTCCATGCGCGCCCTCCCGATCCTGAAATCGCTCCGCTTTGCCGCTTTGCTCGGCCTCACGTTCGGAGCGCTGTCGCTCAGCGAGGCCAAGGCCGCCAATCCGCTCGAACTGAATTTCTGGCTGAGCGGGCCGCGTTACGACGGCAAAGTCGCCGATTGCGACAAGGCGCTGCCGACGATCGCCACCCAGTTCTGGGAGAAGGAAAGCTCGTTCTGGAATTCCTCGTTGAAGATCACCGGCTTCGCTGCCGTTCACGAGACCGCGTTCCGGCCCTGGACGTCCGACAACATTCCGCGCCGTTATTGCACGGGCGACGCCATGCTCAATGACGGCAAGCTGCGCAAGGTGCACTTCTCGATTATCGAGGATGGCGGCTTTGCGGGCTTCGGCCAGGGCGTCGAATGGTGCGTGGTCGGGCTCGACCGCAACTGGGCCTACAACCCGGCCTGCCGAGCCGCGAAGCACTGATTCGCAGGCGGCTTCGCCTGGACGCGCACCGCTCGAATTTTGTTCTTGAAATGTTCCTGTCGCCTGCTAGGCTCGTTTGCACAGTCTAGTTGAGGGGCGTCGCCATGTTTTATTCCAGATTGCGTTCATTTTCCCGCCTGATGATCTCGGTTGCCCTCGCAGCCGGGCTGGTGTCGCTCGCCGGGGGCGCAAGAGCCCAGGACAAGCGGCAGAATGCGCCGGGCGAGTTCGATTTCTACGTGCTGTCGCTGTCCTGGTCGCCCTCCTTCTGCGAAGAAGCTGCGGAACGCGGCGGACGCTCGCAGATCCAGTGCGACGGACGGCCCTACGCCTTCGTGGTGCACGGCCTGTGGCCGCAATATGAGAACGGCTTCCCCGAATATTGCCAGCGGCCGGCGCCGCGGCTGAGCCGCGGCATCGTCTCCTCGATGCTCGACCTGATGCCGGCGCCGGGCCTGATCTATAATGAATGGGACAAGCACGGCACCTGCGCCGGGCTCACCGAGCGAAACTATTTCGAGACGATCCGAAAGGCCCGTGCCGCAATCAAGATTCCGGCCGAATATCTCGACCTGCCGCAGGCCAAGACGGTGGCGCCGGCCGAGGTCGAGGAGGCCTTCATCAAGGCCAATCCGGGCCTGAGCAATGCCGCAATCTCGGTCACCTGCAACCGGACGCGGCTCTCCGAGGTCCGCATCTGCCTCAGCAAGGACCTGCAATTCCGCGCCTGCGAAGAAAACGACCGCCGCGCCTGCCGCCGCGACCAGCTGACGATGCCGCCGATCAGGGGTGGTTAGGCTGGATCGCCGTCATTCCGGGGCACGCGAAGCGTGAACTACGATGCGCAATTGCGCATCGGAGAATCCATTCAGCCGCGTAGTCGATGGCGAAATGGATTCCGGGTTCGGTGCTGACGCACCGCCCCGGAATGACGGGAGTTACTTTCATCGCCTGATGTCGTAACTCTGCGCCATGAATTACCGCCACGCCTTCCATGCCGGCAGCTTCGCCGATGTCATCAAGCACATCGTGCTGGCCCGCATCCTGACCTATTTGCAGGACAAGCCGGGCGCGTTCCGCGTCATCGACACCCATGCCGGCGCCGGCCTCTATGATCTCGAAGGCGACGAGGCGCGCCGCAGCGGCGAGTGGCTGACGGGAATCGCGCGGCTGATGCAGTCGCGCCTCTCGAACGAGAGCATCGCGCTGGCGAAGCCCTATCTCGACATCGTGCGCGCCTACAATCCGAAAGGCGAGCTCAAGGCCTATCCGGGCTCACCGCTGATCGCGCGCGGCCTGATGCGGCCGCAGGACCGTCTCGTCGCCTGCGAGCTCGAGCCGAAAGCGCGAAAAGCGTTGATCAGCTTGCTGCGGCGGGACGAACAGGCCCGCGTGGTCGATCTCGACGGCTGGATGGCACTGCCGGCCTTCGTGCCGCCGAAGGAGCGGCGCGGCCTCGTGCTGATCGATCCGTCCTTCGAGGCGAAGGACGAGTTCGAACGGCTGGGCGAGGCCTTCTCGGCAGCCTTCGCGAAATGGCCGACCGGTATCTATGTAATCTGGTATCCGGCCAAGAGCCGACGCGCCACCGACACGCTCGCGCAACTGGTCGCGCGCGCCGCGGCCGCAGCAAAACCGGCTGGAAAATGCCTGCGGCTCGAGTTCAGCGTCGCGCCGCAGGTTGATGGCGCGCCGCTCGCCACCACCGGGCTGCTGATCGTCAATCCGCCCTTCACGCTGCATGGCGAGCTCAAGACGATCCTTCCCGAACTGGAAGTGCCGCTCGGCCAGGGCGGACCAGCGCGTTTCAGACTGGAAGTACCAAAGCCCTAAGGCGCCGCCATCTTTGGGAAAAATATGCAGGAACCGTAGTCAATCTGCAATGAACCGTATTATGGTGTTTCCGTGACTGGCTTTACGTTCCGCTTCCGCGAATGGTTGCGGCGGAGTGAAGGCCTAAGAAAGATCCAGTCGGACCGCATGGTCTGCCCAAGGATGGCCAGCTCCCGGGCTTCGTAAGGCCCGGTCATGCCGTGACGTGCGTCTGCGTCGCGGCGGAGGAGCAATGAGGGGGAGTTTCCCGATGGCCATGACGGGAACGGTCAAGTTCTTCAACGGCGAGCGCGGCTACGGTTTCATCAAGCCGGACGACGGCGGTCGCGATGTCTTCGTTCACATCACTGCTGTGGAGCGGGCGGGACTGAAGGACCTTGCCGAAGGACAGCGTATTACTTTCGAAGTCGAACCGGACAAGAAGGGTAAGGGGCCGAAGGCGGTCAATTTAGTGATCCTCGCCTAGCGAGCCTGGCCCAAAAAAATCCCGGCCGCTTGCGGCCGGGAGGTTATAGGTCCGGTATTTTCTTCTTTAGCTATCAGAAGTGATAGTTCACGCCTGCGCGCACAACGCTGGCGCTATAGCCGTTTGACACGCCTGTAATTGCGAACTGACTCGTCGACAGATCGATGTAGAGATATTCGAGCTTGGCGCTCCAGTTCGGCGCGAAGCCGACTTCCGCGCCGACGCCGGCGGTCCAGCCCGCGGTCGTATGCGACTCCGTCCAGCCGAAGGTCTGCGCACGCAGCTCGCCGAAGGCGAGGCCAGCGGTGCCGTAGAACAGCACGTTGCTGAAGGCGTAGCCAGCGCGGCCGCGCACGGTCCCGAACCAGGGATTGGAAAATTTCCACGGCGCGAAGGTGTCGTCGGCGCCGGCAGCCTGGATATCGCCCTCGATGCCGAACACCCACGGTCCGCTCTGGAAATTGTAGCCCGCCTGCGCGCCGCCGACGAAGCCGGAGGGCTTTGCGGGATTGCTGCTCACCGAGCCCCATTCGTAGCCAAGATTGGCGCCGAGATACGGACCGGCCCAGCTATAGGCGTTGAGCGGCTGATTGACCGTATAGGGCGCACGCTGCCCGTAATTGAGATCGGCGGCCTCTGCCGAAGCTGTCCAGCCGGCAGCAACCAATACGGCTGCGCCCACAACGAACCTCTTCATCACACTCTCCAACGCAACTGCCGCAACCGGTGCGATGCCTGCGCCGCCGCGCAAAGCAAAACTGCATGGTTACGGAACCAACAAACTTTCGCGTAGGATTTATCGAGAGTTTTAAGTTAAAGGGCTGTTAAGACCCGTTACCGCGCTCTTAACAGACTTAAGGAAGCGTTACCGGGAACTGCGCGGTATCTTGTGCGTGCGGCATGGCCGGAACTTCAAATCGGCACCCTCAGCACCTAAATTCGTCCCATGGTTCACGATTCCACCGACAATCCGGACGACGCACGCACGCGCAAACCCGGGCGCGGCACCGCGCCGGACGCCCCGCCCGAGGGGCTGGCGCCGCCGGACCTCGACCCCGCGACTGCAAGCGGTGACGACGAGGACGATTCACGGCTGCCGGATATCCTCGAGGAGAACGGCGCGGTCGGCGAGGCCCCGCTGGCGACCGGCCATGAGGCGATCGAGCGCGCGGTGCGGTTCGCCCCCACCTCGCCCGGCGTCTATCGCATGCTCAATGCGAACAACGACGTGCTCTATGTCGGCAAGGCCAAGAGCGTAAAAAAGCGTCTATCGAACTATGCGCGCCTCAGTGCGCCGCAACCGGCGCGCATCCTGCGCATGATCGCCGCCACGGTCTCCGTGGAAATCGTCTCGACCACGACCGAGACCGAGGCACTGCTGCTCGAAGCCAACCTCATCAAGCAGCTCCGGCCGCGCTTCAACGTGCAGCTCCGCGACGACAAATCGTTTCCCTATATCCTGATCACCGGCGACCATTGGGCGCCGCAGATCCTGAAGCACCGGGGCGCACAGACCCGCCCCGGGCGCTATTTCGGCCCGTTCGCCTCGGCCGGCGCCGTCAACCGCACCATCACGGCGTTGCAGCGCGCGTTCCTGATCCGCTCCTGCACCGATTCCTTCTTTGAGAGCCGGACCCGGCCCTGCCTGCTCCACCAGATCCGCCGCTGCGCCGGCCCCTGCACCCGCGAGATCGATTTCCCCGGCTATACGACGCTGGTGCGCGAGGCGACCGACTTCCTGTCCGGCAAAAGCCAGGCGGTGAAGCAGGAGCTCGCCGGCGAGATGGAGAAGGCCTCCGGCGAGCTCGAATTCGAGAGCGCGGCGCTCTACCGCGACCGCCTCGCCGCGTTGTCGGCGATCCAGTCGCAGCAAGGCATCAATCCGCGCACGGTGGAGGAAGCCGACGTGTTCGCCATCCACCAGGAAGGCGGCTTCTCCTGCGTCGAGGTGTTCTTCTTCCGCACCGGGCAGAACTGGGGCAACCGCGCCTATTTTCCCCGCGCGGAGAAGACTTTTACGCCGGAGGAAGTGCTGGGCTCGTTCCTCGCCCAGTTCTACGACGACAAGCCGCCGCCGAAAGTCGTCCTGCTCTCGCACGAAATCGAGGAGAGCGAGCTGCTTGCCAACGCGCTGTCGATCAAGGCCGGCCACAAGATCGAGGTCACGACCCCCAAGCGTGGCGAGAAGAAAGAACTCGTCGCCCACGCCTTGACCAATGCCCGCGAAGCGCTGGGCCGCAAACTCGCTGATACCGCGACCCAGAGCCGCCTGCTCGACGCCATGGCGACGACGCTGACCCTGCCCCATCCGCCCAAGCGGATCGAGGTCTACGACAACAGCCATATCCAGGGCACCAATGCGGTCGGCGCCATGATCGTCGCCGGCCCGGACGGCTTCGTGAAGAACCAGTACCGCAAGTTCAACATCAAGTCCGAAGGGCTCACGCCCGGCGACGACTACGGCATGATGCGCGAGGTGCTGGAGCGCCGCTTCAAGCGCCTGATCAATCCTCCTGAGGACAATGCGGCCAAGACGAAGGACGACGATTTCCCGCAATGGCCAGACCTCGTCATCATCGACGGCGGCCGCGGCCAGCTCAATGCGGTCCGGGAGATTTTTGCAAATCTCGGGCTGACCCAGGTGTCGCTGATGTCGGTGGCCAAGGGACCGGACCGGGATGCCGGCCGCGAGACCCTGTTCATGCCGGAGCGCGAGGCGATCAAGCTGGAGCCGCGCGATCCCGTGCTCTATTTCATCCAGCGGCTGCGGGACGAGGCCCACCGCTTCGTCATCGGCTCGCACCGCAAGCTGCGCAAGAAGGACATCCGCGAGGCCGGTTTGCAGGAGATTCCGGGCATCGGCCCGTCACGCAAACGTGCCTTGCTGCACCATTTCGGAACCCTGAAGGAGATCGAACGGGCGTCGATCGTCGATCTCGGCAAGGTTCCGGGAGTGAGCGCCGAAAGCGCGCGTAGGATTTTCGAGTATTTCCATCCCCAGCCGGGGTGAATTAAAGGGGGACCGCGGTCATATGGTCGTCGTATCCCGCACCTCATTTGGGGAGCGGCACGGTTGACCTTCAGGCCACAGCGGTATTGGTAGGACGGATGAACATCGCCACCACACGAGGGACGACCAGCCGCGCGATGTCCCTCCCGAACATCCTGACCTATGGCCGGATCGCCGCGATCCCGGTCGTGGTCGGATGCATCTACGCGCAGTCGATCATGGACGGGCCGCTGTGGCTGCGCTGGGTGGCGGTGGCCATCTTCATCGGCGCCGCGGTGACCGATTACCTCGACGGCTATTATGCGCGAATCTGGAATCAGCAATCGGCGTTCGGCCGGATGCTCGATCCGATCGCCGACAAGCTGCTGGTCGCATCCTGCCTGCTGATGCTGGCTGCCGACGGCATCATCCATGGCTGGTCGTTGTGGGCCGCCATCGTGATCCTGTGCCGCGAAATACTGGTCTCGGGCCTGCGCGAATACCTGGCCGCGCTCCGTGTCAGCGTACCCGTGACCAAGCTCGCAAAGTGGAAGACCACGGTTCAGCTCGTTGCCATCGGCTTCCTGCTCGCGGGCGAGGCCGGCGACCAGGTCGTGCCGGTGGTGACGCAGATCGGCCTGTTGCTGCTGTGGGCCTCGGCAATCCTCACCATGTACACCGGCTACGACTATTTCCGCGCCGGCATCCACCACCTCATCAAGGAGGATGAGGGATGAAGCTGAAATACTTCGCCTGGGTGCGCGAGCGCGTCGGCATGGCCGAGGAGACCATCGAGCCGCCACCGACGGTGCGCACCGTTGAGGACCTGATCGCCTGGCTGTCCGGCCGGAGCGAGGCGTATGCCTATGCGTTCGAGAAGCCGAAGGTGATCCGCGCCGCGATCGACCACGCCCATGTCAAGCCGGACGCCGCGATCGCGGGCGCCCGTGAGATCGCGTTCTTTCCGCCAATGACCGGCGGCTAGGCGCATGAGCGGCCCCGTCACCATCCGTATCCAGGAGGACGATTTCGACATCGCGCGCGAGATCGCGAGCCTGACGAGAGGCAGCACCGACATCGGCGCGGTCGTCAGCTTCTCCGGCATCTGCCGTAGCGACGAGGACAGCGCGAAGATTTCGGCGCTCATGCTCGAACATTATCCGGGCATGGCGGAAGACGAGATCAAGCGCCATGTCGACGAGGCTACGTCGCGCTGGCCGCTGAACGGCGTCACGATCATCCACCGCGTCGGCCGCTTGATGCCCGGCCAGAATATCGTGCTGGTGCTGACCGCCTCGCAGCACCGCCAGGCGGCGTTCGAGGCAGCCGAGTTCCTGATGGATTACCTCAAGACCAGCGCGCCGTTCTGGAAAAAAGAAGAGAGCGCCACCGGCACCGGCTGGGTCGAGGCCCAGGCCCGCGACGACGACGCCGCCGCACGCTGGACCCGATCCTGATGGCAAGAGTTGCGAAAAAGACCGCGCGCGGCCGCACCGCGCCAAAACTTGCAAAGGTGGGCCGCGGCGAGCTTCTCACCCTGATCGATTTCGTCCGCTACGCAGTCAGCCGCTTCGTCGAAGCAAAGCTCGCCTTTGCCCATGGCACGACCGATCCGGTCGCGGAAGCAGCCTTCCTGGTCTGCGCGGCGCTGCACCTGCATCCCGACCAGTTCGAGATCTTCGTCCACGCCCGCGTTACATCAGCGGAAGGCAAGACCATCCTCGATCTCATCAACAAGCGCGTCACCACACGCAAACCGGCCGCCTATCTCGTCAACAAGATCTACATGCGCGGCCTGCCCTTCTATGTCGACGAGCGCGTCATCGTTCCGCGCTCCTTTATCGGCGAACTCCTGGAGTCGCATTTCGGCGGCGATGGCGAGGCCGGTTCGCTGATCGACGACCCCGCTGCCGTCGAGCGCGTGCTCGATCTCTGCACGGGATCAGGATGCCTCGCGATCCTCGCCGCACATCATTTCTCGAATGCCGAGGTCGATGCCGTCGACATCTCCAAGGGCGCGATCGAGGTTGCCGCACGCAATGTCAGCGAGCATGGGCTCGACGAGCGGATCAGCCTCCATCGCGGCGATCTGTTCGCGCCGCTTGGGGATGCGCGCTATGACCTGATCATCACCAACCCGCCTTACGTCGATGCCGAGGGCATGGCGGCATTGCCGCCGGAGTGCCGGGCTGAACCAAAGCTCGCCTTCGACGGCGGCCCCGATGGCCTCGACCTGGTACGCCGCATCCTGCGCGACGCACCCGACCATCTTACGCCCGACGGCGGCTTGCTCTGCGAGATCGGCCGCGGCCGCGAATTGCTCGACGAAGCCTTTCCGGAGCTGCCGTTGCTCTGGCTGGACAGCGAGGAGTCCGAGGGCGAGGTGTTCTGGATCGCTGCAGCCGATCTCGGCTGATCGGTCACGACGGGCCCGCACCGTCGGAACAAGTCAAATTCCGCCACGTTCATCCACCGACGAATTTCTCGCGCTCGGAGGATGTTCCGCATGCTTGCGCCATCAGGCGAATTGCTGCGCGCCGGCGTGGCTCTCAAGCTTAACCACCTCAAACGCGCGGCGCAGTCCTACCTGCGTGATCAAACCAACCATGCGACCGGCAGGGTGACGTCCTATGCGGTGGCCGGCGCCCTGTTCGCGGTCGCGGGACTGTTCGTTATCGCGACGTTGTTCGTCGGCCTGATGGCCCTGTTCCGCTGGGTCGAGCTCACATACGGCCAATTCTGGGGATTCGGCGCCGTCGGGGCGATCTTGCTCGTGCTGGCCGCAGCCTGCGCCGGAGTTGCAATGGCCCAGATCAATCGCCCGAGCAGACCGATCGTGCCGCTTGCCAGCCGGTTGCGGGTGGCGATTGTCACCCCGCGCATCCCGCGTGGAACGATCAAGCAGGCGGTGAAAGACGTCGCGACCACGATTCCCCTGGCGCCGCTCGCACCGGGTGATCGGGGCCATGGCAGCAAGGCCTGGCCGGTTCGTTCCAACCGGTCCGTGCAGCTTGGCCTGATGCTCGCGGCCGTTGGGCTGGTGGGACTCACGGCGGCGCGCCGGCGGCACCACGGGCACAGAGTGGATACTTGAATGCGTGTGCGGCGCTCCGGGCAGCTCGACAGTTGGCTGCTGGTGGCAGCCACGACCGTCTTCGTGCTGACCGCGGAACGGTATTTTTGGGAGGCCGGCCTCGGACGATCGGGGCCTCTGCACGACCGCCGCAGCAACGAGTCGAATTCGCCCGAGATGAGCCCGGCGGGCGCAGCCGCGCAGCCCGGCCACGGCCGCCGCGCGAAAAGCCCGCTTACGATCCCCTGGGCGGGCTGGAAGGATATTTTCTGGCGCACCTATCAGCGCATCGACGACGATCGCCTGCTCGCGACCGCGGGCGGTGTCGTCTTCTTCGGGCTGCTCGCGATCTTCCCCGCCGTGACCGCGCTGGTCTCATCCTACGGCCTGTTCGCCGATCCCTCGACGATCAGTTCCAACCTGCAGACGCTCGCGATGATGCTGCCCGAGGGCGCGTTCCAGATCGTCGAGGACCAGGTCGCGCGCGTGGTGTCGAATGGCAATGCGGCCCTGGGTATCACCTTCCTGTTTGGCCTCGTGCTCGCGATCTGGAGCGCCAATGCCGGCGTCAAAGCCATCTTCGACGCCCTCAACGTCGCCTATGAGGAGCGCGAAAAGCGCAGCTTCATCCGACTGAACATGGTGTCGCTGGCCTTCACGGTGGGCGGTATCGCGGCGCTGCTGGTGATGGTGGGCACCGTGGTCGCCTTTCCGCTCGCGCTCAACCATCTCGGCATCGCGCCCGAAAGCAAGCTGATCGTCGCTCTCGCGCGATGGCCGGTGCTGCTCGTCATTCTCCTTGCGGCGCTTGCCGTCCTCTACCGCTTCGCGCCCAGCCGCGACGCGCCACGCTGGCAATGGCTGAGCCTCGGCGCCGTGACGGCTGCCATCCTCTGGATCGCCGGCTCGGCGCTGTTGTCCTGGTATCTCTCGGAATTCGCCAATTACAACGCGACCTACGGCTCGCTCGGCGCGGCGATCGGCCTGATGATGTGGATGTGGATGTCCGCCATCGTCATCATGTTCGGCGCCGAGCTGAACTCGGAGATCGAACGGCAGACCCTGCGGGACACGACCACCGGGCGGCCGAAACCGCTCGGCAGCCGCGAGCCGATACGGTTGGCGCTACCGCGCCATTCTGATCGCTGGCGGTCAGGCCGAACCCCGGCCTGACCGGATCACGACCGCAATCAGCGTTTGCTGATCACCGCCTCCAGATATTCGCTATGCACCACGACCGTGCCGTCGTCGGCATGGTTGAACTCGCCGAGCAGGGTTAGGAGATCGCGCTTCAGCGTCGCCTGGCCGGTCTCGTCGAGCGCAGCGAACGCCTTCAGCATCGGCCCATAGAAGCTTTTGAAGACCTCGAGCCAGTGCTCCGGCGAGCGATAGCGGAATACGAACATGCGCGGTTCGGCGGCGATCTCCGAGGCGTGACCGCCAAACATTTCCTGAAGCCGTGCCGTCGTGCCCCACAGCGCCGGCGACTTCACGCCTGCCGGCGGCGGCAAATGCTTGCCGATGGCCTTGAAGAGCTGGCCGATAAAGCCCTGTGGCGTCCAGTTGGCGAGGCCGATCTTGCCGCCGGACTTGCAGACCCGCGACAGCTCGGCGGCCGCCTTGTCCTGATCCGGCGTGAACATCACGCCGAAGGTCGAGAGGACGACGTCGTAGCTGGCATCTGGAAACGGTAGCGCTTCGGCATCCGCCTCGCGAAATTCGATCATCAGATGCTCCGCCGCTGCCCGCTCGCGGCCCCGCTTGAGCAACGCGGGCACATAGTCGGTCGATGTGACGTCACACCAGCGCCGCGCGGCGGCCAGCGTTGCATTGCCGTTGCCGGCGGCGACGTCCAGAACCTTGCTGCCGGCGCGCAAGTCGAGCGCCTCGCAAAGCTGCTCGCCGACGATCTGCAAGGTGGTGCCGACGATGGCATAGTCGCCGGACGACCAGGCGCCGTGCTGGCGCTGCTTGACGGCAGCGAGATCGGGTTGGGCTGCGGCGGGCTCGAGCGCGGCGGATGTCGACATGGCAATCTCCTGCGGTTGAAAAGTGCCGGGACGATAGGGCGCATGCGGTTCGCTGGCCTTGAGACCGGCGTTATTTTACACTGAGAACAGCTTGATTTCCGGGCGAAAGCCGAGGTGAGCCGTGGCGTTTCAGTTCGAGGATTTCGTGCTCGATCCCGAGCGCCGCGAATTGCGGCGGGCGGACACGCTCGTCGCGCTCGAGCCCCAGGTGTTCGATCTCGTGCTCTATCTGGTCCGCAACCGCGAGCGCGTGGTGACGCGCGACAATCTGCTCGATGCGATCTGGAACGGACGCGTCGTCTCGGACTCGACGCTGACCAGCCGGATCAATGCGGCGCGACGCGCGGTCAACGACAACGGTGACGAGCAGCGGCTGATCCGCACCGTCGCGCGCAAGGGCGTGCGGTTCGTCGGCGAGGTGACCGAGCTCTCTCATGCAGCCGCGCCAGCTGCGCCGGGCAGACCGTCCGAGGCGGCGCCGACGGGCTTGCCGCTGCCCGATCGTCCTGCGATCGCCGTCCTGCCGTTCACCAACATGAGCGGCGAGGCCGAGCAGGATTATTTCTCCGACGGCATCAGTGAGGACATCATCACCGCGCTGTCGAAGCTGCGCTGGTTCTTCGTGATCGCGCGCAACTCCTCCTTCATCTACAAGGGCCGCACGGTTCATCTGCGTGAGGTCGCCGAGGAGCTCGGCGTGCGCTATGTCGTCGAAGGCAGCGTCCGCAAGGACGGCGACCGTGTCCGCATCACCGCGCAGCTCAATGATGTCGCCACCGGCAGCCATCTCTGGGCCGAACGCTACGACCGCGAGCTCGCCGACGTCTTCGCCGTGCAGGACGAGATCACGGAAGCGATCGTCGCCGCGATCGAGCCGCAGCTCTATGCCGCCGAGAATTTTCGCGCCCAGCGCAAGCCGCCCGACAGCATGGACGCCTGGGATCTCGTGATGCGCGCCCTCTCTCACTACTGGCGGGTGACGCGGCAGGATCATGTGGTCGCCCAGGCCCTGCTCGAAAAGGCGATCGCGCTCGACCCGAATTACGGCAAGGCGCTCGGGCTGCTCGGCACCAGCTACATGTTCACGGCGCATATGGGCTGGATGGAGATGGCCGCCGCAATATCGCTCGCCGAGCGCGCGGCGAGGGCCGCGACCCGCGCCGACGACGAGGATGCCTGGGCGCACAATGCGCTCGGCCACGTCCATCTGTTCGCGCGGCGGTTCGAGGATTCGCTGGCCGAATTCGAGACCGCGCTGCAACTCAATCCGAACTTCGCGCTCGCGCAGGGCTATTATGGTCTGTCGCTCGGCTATTGCGGCCGTTGGCAGGATGCCGACGAGGCTGCGCGCCGGGCGATCCGCCTCAGCCCGCGAGATCCCTATGCGCCGGTCTATTTCGGGATAGCCGCCTATGCCCGCTTTCTCGGCGGCGACTACGAGGAAGCCATCCGGCTGGCGCAGGAGTCCTTGCGCCAGCGCAGCGACTTCGTCGGCGGGCACCGGGTGCTGACCGCGGCCGCCGGCATGGCGGGGCAAAACGAGATCGCCCGCGCGGCACTGAAGGAACTCCGCCGCGCCCAGCCGAACGTCTCGCTTGCCTGGATCGCCGAGTTGATGCCGATCAAGCTCGCCGCCGACCGCGAGCACTATCTCGAAGGCTTTCGCCGGGCTGGCCTGAGCTGAGCCGCGAACAGGCTGCTATCCCCTCGAATCAACAATGATGTTAAGGTCATGCCGCTTGGGGGAGCATGAGGCGTGACGGGTCCGGACGGCGGCCCGTGTTTTCCCGGGTGAGGCAGTCAGCACTAGAGGCGTAACGCGCGGCATGATTCGCATTTCGACGATCTTCATCGCCATCTGCATGGTTCTGGTCGCGGCCTCGCTCGGGCTTGTGCTCTACTCCGTCGCCGGCATCAGCGGAACCGAATCCGCGATCGTGGCGCTGACCGCGCTGACCTTCCTGATCCTCTACAACGCGGTTTCGATGCGGCTGCGCGACCGCAGCGACGTTGGCGGCCAGATCGCCGATTTGTCGCGCGGCACCGCCGACCTCGCCCGCCAGGTAGCCGAGTTCGGCCGCCGGCTCGCGGCAATCGAGGGGCGCGTCGCCTCGGCCAATTCGACCAACTCCGACCGCATCCAGTCGGTGGTCGGCGAGATTAACGAGCTCGGCGGGCTGGTCAGGCAGCTCGCCGCCACCGTGTCGGTCCATGAGGACCTGCTGGCCCCCGGCGCGCCCGCCCCGGTCGCCAAGCTGGAGCCGGAAGCGCTGATCGAATTTGCCGCAATGCCCGAGGACAGGCCGCTCGCCCCGCCCCCGCTTCCGGCAGCGCCGAAGTCCACGCTCGCAGCGGTTGTCCAAGCTCCTCCTGGCGGACGCAACCAGACCCAGATGCTGGCGACGCTGCGCAATGCGATCGACGAGAACCGGATCGACATCTTCCTCCAGCCGATGGTGACGCTGCCGCAGCGCAAGGTGCGGTTCTACGAAGCGGTAACGCGGCTGCGCGACGAGCGCGACCAGTTGATCGCCGCCGAGGAATTCATCAGCATCGCCGAAGCCTCCGGCCTGATCGGGCGCATCGACAACATGGTGATGCTGCGCTGTGTGCAGGTGCTGCGCCGGCTGATGGTGCGCAACAAGGATGTCGGCGTGTTCTGCAACGTTGCCGCTTCCACGCTCGGCAACTCCACAACCTTCGCACAGTGCCTCGATTTCCTTGAAGCCAACCGGGCACTGGCGCCCTCGCTGGTGCTGGAGTTCAAGCAATCCACCTTCCGCAGTCTCGGCCCCGCCGAGACCGAGAATCTCGCCGCGCTCGCCCAGCGCGGTTTCCGTTTCTCGATCGACCATGTCACGGACCTGCGGATCGAGCCGCGCGAGCTCGCCGATCGCGGCGTGCGCTTCATCAAGGTGCCGGCCTCCCTCCTGCTCGACCCCAGGCAGGCCTCGACCTCGGACATCCATCCCTCCGACCTGTCCGACCTCCTCGGCCGCTTCGGCATCGACCTGATCGCCGAGCGGATCGAGGGCGAGCGCTCGGTTATCGACCTGCTCGACTATGACGTGCGGTTCGGCCAGGGTTTTCTGTTCGCGCCGCCCCGGCCATTGCGGCCGGAAGGGGCATCTGCTACCGGCGGGACCTCGCCGACCCAGGCGCAGGACACTCAGGGATCCAATGGCTCCGGCACATCGTCAGGCGCGACGTCTACCGCGTCTCCGCCACAGCGTATCACGGGCAACGCAGCGCTCGCGCGCCGCGTCTGATCGGTCGCGCGCATCATGACCACGCTGCATTTCGCCGAAAGCCTGCGTGAACTCGTCGGCGACGTGGAGGTCGTGCTCAGCGACATCTGGGGCGTGGTCCATAACGGCCTGGAATCCTTCCCCGAGGCCTGCGAGGCGCTGCACACCTACCGCAGACGCGGCGGCACGGTGATCCTGATCACCAACGCGCCGCGTCCAGCCGACTCCGTGCAGCGGCAATTGCGCAAGCTCGGCGTCGCCGATGAGACATATGACGCGATCGTCTCCTCGGGCGACCTGACGCGGCTCTATGTCGCCGACCACCCCGGCCGCAAGATGTTCTGGCTCGGCCCCGAGCGCGACAACTCGATCTATCGCGGCCTCGATGTGGTGCTCGCGCCGATGGAAGAGGCTGACTACATCGTCTGCACCGGCCTCTATGACGACGAGACCGAGACGGCGGAAGATTATCGCGGCATGATGCTGAAGGCGCGCGAGCGCAAGCTGACGCTGATCTGCGCCAACCCCGACATCGTGGTGGAGCGCGGCGACCGGCTGATCTATTGCGCCGGCGCGATCGCGGAGCTCTATCGCGAGCTCGGCGGCGAGGTGATCTTCTACGGCAAGCCGCACCGGCCGATCTACGAGCGTGCGATGGCGCTCGCCGGTGAACGCCAGGGCCACCAGATCGACCGCAAGAAGGTGCTGGCGATCGGCGATTCCGTCCGCACCGACCTCACCGGCGCGCGCGAATTCGGCATCGACTGCCTGTTCGTCACCCGCGGCATCCATTCCGAGGAGTTCGAGGGCCTCGACCAGCTCGACCCGGCCTCCGTGATGGAATTGTTCGGCCACCCGCCGAAGGCGCTGATGCGCGAATTGAAGTGGTGACGATCTAACCCGTCGTCATTCCGGGGCGGCTCGCAGAGCCGGACCCGGGATCTCGAGCTTCCGGGTTCGATGCTTCGCATCGCCCCGGAATGACGGGCCAACGCAGAGAGCCCGGGGCGAGCCCGGGCCTTCCGAATTCACCTGATGGCTTCGATCGCGCGCCTTACGCGCTCGCCATGTCCGGGAAGACCGCCTCGATCTTGGTCTTCAGCGTCGCCGCGTTGAACGGCTTGACGATGTAGTTGTTCACGCCGGCCTTCTTGGCCGCGATCACGTTCTCAGTCTTGGATTCCGCCGTGATCATGATGAAGGGCGTGGTGGCGAGGTTGGGATCGGCCCGCACTTCGCGCAGCAGGTCATAACCCGTCATCGGCTCCATGTTCCAGTCGGAGATCACGAGCCCGTACTTCTTGCCGCGCATCTTGTTCAGCGCCGCCGAACCGTCGCTGGCATCATCGATATTCTCGAAGCCAAGCTGCTTCAGCAGATTCCTGATGATACGGATCATGGTGCTGTAGTCATCCACCACCAGAACCGACATCGACAAATCAACCGCCATCTCGACTCCCCCAACGCAAACCAAGGAACATTTACGATCGGACCCGCCGGGCAGGGGCCCCGCAGTTCCACGTTTCAAGGACTAGCACCAAGGCGTTAAACAGCGCGTTAACTGGGCGCGCCCCTGACGGACTGAAATCGTGTTCGATGCGGTCGCATCCCCCGGCTTGACTTCATCCGGCGGGTCAAGCCACGGTCCCGGCCCGTCCTGCCCGGCTCGAGAATTCTCCTGATGGCCCCGCATTTTACCGTTATCCGCGACACCACGCCGGATTCCGCGATTCTGAGGGGCGCCGTGGTCGCCATGGGCAATTTCGACGGCGTTCATCTCGGCCACCGCGCAGTGATCGCTGCGGCCCTGGAAATGGGCCGGACGCATGGCCGCCCTGCGCTGGCGTTGACCTTCGAGCCGCATCCGCGCCGGTTTTTCAGCCCCAACACCCCGCAATTCCGCCTGACGGACGAGCGTGCAAAGCTGCGGCTCCTGGCCGGCACCGGGCTTGCCGGCGCCGTGGTCATGACCTTCGACAAGGCCCGCGCCGGCACCAGCGCGCAAGACTTCATTCACCATGACCTGATCGGGCGCCTCGGGGTGAGCGGCATAGCGGTCGGCTACGACTTTCATTTCGGCAAGGGGCGGGTCGGCTCGCCGAGCCTGCTGGCCAACGAGGCGCCCCGGCTCGGCATCGAGATCGACGTCCAGCCGCATGTCGATATCGACGAACGGCCGGTTTCCTCCAGCGCCATCCGGATCGCGCTCGCCGAAGGCCAGCTCGACGACGCCACCACCATGCTGGGCGGCCCCTGGTTCGTCACCGGCGAGGTCGTTCACGGCGAGAAGCGCGGCCGCGACCTCGGCTATCCCACCGCCAACATCCGCCTCGACGCCAATTGCGGCCTGAAGCACGGCATCTATGCGGTGCGGGTCGGCCGCGGCGCCGAGCGCCTCGACGGCGTGGCCAGCTTCGGCCGCCGTCCGACCTTCGACAATGGCGCCCCGCTATTGGAAATCTTCCTGTTCGACTTCAAAGGCGACCTCTACGGGCAGGCGCTGGACTGTGCCTTCGTCGGCTTCATCCGCGAGGAGCTGAAATTCGACGGCATCGAAGCCCTGATCCGCCAGATGGACGACGATTCCGCCCGCGCCCGCGCCATGCTGGCTGCGGCTCCGGATGCGTTTCCAAGGTTAGGGACGATTGATTGAGGGCCCAAAGCCGGCCTGCCGGCCCTTTGCGCTTCCCCGGCCCGGCTGCTATGGAGAGCCCATGTTTGCGCGGCGCATCATAGGGATTAGCGGCCCGGCTTCCGCCTGAGCTCTGGCTCGGCGCAAGACCGGGATGTTGTCGTTTCACCCCGCGATCCCAGTCGCCATCTGTTTCCGCGCCCTTCCGAGCCAGTCAGCCAAATGTCCGAAAAGCCGCAAAAGTCCGACGCCAAAGACTATTCGAAAACCCTGTTCCTGCCGCAGACGGAATTTCCGATGCGCGCCGGCCTGCCGCAGCGCGAGCCGGAGATCCTCAAGCGCTGGTACGAGATCGGCCTCTACGAGAAGCTGCGCGAGAGCGCGAAGGGCCGCGACAAGTTCGTGCTGCATGACGGCCCGCCCTACGCCAACGGCAACATCCATATCGGCACCTCGCTCAACAAGATCCTGAAGGATCTCGTCACCAAGAGCCAGCAGATGCTCGGCTTCGATTCCAACTACGTGCCGGGCTGGGACTGCCATGGCCTGCCGATCGAGTGGAAGGTCGAGGAGGAGCACTATCGCAAGAAGGGCAAGCAGAAGCCCGACTTCCGCGACAGTGTTGCGATGATCGATTTCCGGAAAGAATGCCGCGCCTACGCGACCCACTGGCTCGACGTGCAGCGCGAGGAGTTCAAGCGTCTCGGCGTAATCGGCGACTGGGATCATCCCTACGCCACCATGAGCTATCCGGCCGAAGCCCAGATCGCGCGCGAGTTGATGAAGTTCGCCGCCAACGGCACGCTCTATCGCGGCTCCAAGCCGGTGATGTGGAGTGTGGTCGAGAAGACCGCGCTGGCCGAGGCCGAGGTCGAATACGAGGACTACACCTCCGACATGGTCTGGGTGAAATTCCCGGTCACCTCACCCGCCCATGGCGCGCTCGCCACTGCGAGCGTGGTGATCTGGACCACCACGCCCTGGACGCTGCCCGGCAACCGCGCCATCTCGTTCTCGCCGAAGATCGCCTACGGCCTCTTTGAGATCACGGACGCGCCGGCCGACAATTGGGCGAAGACCGGCGATCTCCTGATCCTTGCCGATGCTTTGGCGGAGGAAGTATTCAAGCAGGCGCGCGTGAGCGCCTATAAGAAGGTGCGCGATATCCCCGGCGACACCATGGACGCGATCGAATGCGCCCATCCGCTCAAGGGCCTCGCCGGCGGCTACGAATTTACCGTGCCGCTGCTTTCCGGCGATCACGTCACCGACGACACCGGCGCCGGCTTCGTGCACACCGCGCCGAGCCACGGCCGCGAGGACTTCGACGTCTGGACGGCGAATACGCGCGATCTCGATGCGCGCGGCATCCCGACCGCGATCCCCTACACCGTCGACGAGAACGGTGCCTATACCGACCAGGCGCCCGGCTTTGCAGGCAAGCGCGTCATCAACGACAAGGGCGAGAAGGGCGAGGCCAACGAGGCCGTGATCAAGGCGCTGGTCGAAAAGGGTATGCTGCTCGCGCGCGGCCGGCTGAAGCATCAATATCCGCACTCCTGGCGCTCCAAGAAGCCGGTGATCTTCCGCAACACGCCGCAATGGTTCATCGCGATGGACAAACCTATTGTGGACGCCCCGGGCAAGCCCGGGACTATGGACATCGCCGCCGGCGGCAAGACCAAGTCCGGCGACACGCTGCGCGCTCGCGCGCTGCGCGCGATCTCGGTGACCCAATGGGTGCCGCCGTCGGGCGAGAACCGCATCAACGGTATGATCGAGTCCCGCCCGGACTGGGTGATCTCGCGCCAGCGCGCCTGGGGTGTGCCAATCGCCGTGTTCGTGCGCGAGAAGGGCGACGGCTCTGCCGAGATCCTCCAGGACGAGGCCGTCAACACCCGCATCGGCGATGCTTTCGAGAAAGAAGGTGCGGACGCCTGGTACGCGCAAGGCGCGCGCGAGCGCTTCCTGGGCACGCGTGCGAACGAGGACTGGCAGAAGGTCGACGACATCCTTGACGTCTGGTTCGATTCCGGCTCGACGCACGCCTTCGTGCTCGAAGATCCCGTGCACTTCCCCGGCCTTGCCGGCATCAAGCGCAAGGTCGACGGCGGCAAAGACACCGTGATGTATCTGGAAGGCTCGGACCAGCACCGCGGCTGGTTCCACTCCTCGCTGCTGGAAAGCTGCGGCACGCGTGGTCGCGCGCCCTACGACATCGTGCTGACGCACGGCTTCACCCAGGACGAGCACGGCCGCAAGATGGCGAAGTCGCTCGGCAACACCATCGCGCCTCAGACCGTCATCAAGGAATCCGGCGCCGACATCTTGAGGCTCTGGGTCGCCGCCTGCGACTACACCGACGACCAGCGCATCGGCCCCGAGATCCTCAAGAACACGGTCGAGACCTACCGCAAGCTGCGCAACACCGTGCGCTGGATGCTCGGCACGCTGCATCATTACAAGCCGGCCGACGCGGTCGCGCCGGCCGACATGCCCGAGCTCGAACGGCTGATGCTGCACGAGCTTGCAGTCCGCGCCGGCGTGATCGGCAAGGCCTATCAGGAGTTCGACTACAAGATCGTGGTCGCGACCCTGTCCGCCTTCCTGAACAGCGAGCTCTCGGCATTCTATTTCGACATCCGCAAGGACACGCTCTATTGCGATCCGCCCTCCTCGCTGACGCGCAAGGCGGCGCTGACGACGATCGATCTGTTGTGCAACACGATCCTGAAATGGCTGGCGCCGATCCTGAGCTTCACCGCGGAGGAGGCCTGGCGCATGTACAAGCCCGACGCCGAACCCTCGGTGCATCTCGCGCAGTTTCCGGAGGATCTCGAAACGCTCCGCGACGACAAGCTCGCCGCGAAATGGGAGGCGATCCGCAACGTGCGCCGCGTCGTCACCGGCGCGCTCGAGCTCGAACGCGCCGCCAAGAACATCGGCTCGTCGCTCGAGGCCTCGCCGGTCATCTATGTCGCCGACCGCGACATGCTGGCGACGCTGTTCGACGTCGACCTTGCCGAAATCTGCATCACCTCGAACTACGAGGTGCGCGAGGGCGAGGCGCCGGCCAGCGCGTTCCGTCTCGATGCCGTGCCCGGTGTGGCGGTCGTGGTGGAGAAGGCGGTAGGCACCAAATGCGCCCGCTCCTGGAAGATTTCGCCGACAGTCGGCGAGGATCCTGAATACCCCGACGTCACCCCGCGCGACGCCAAGGCGCTGCGCGAATGGAAGGCGCTGGGGGTGGGGGTTTGACTCCCGTCGTCCCGGCGAAAGCCGGGACCCATATCCACCGCAACTAATCGTCGCGAAGGCTGATGACTCCGAGTCTTTCCAACAACGACCGCTTGGGGATATGGGTCCCGGCCTTCGCCGGGACGACGGCGGTGTTTGTGGCGATCAGTTCGCCATGACTCCCCTCCGTCTCGGCATCATCTCGGCCACCGTCACCGTCATCCTCGACCAAGCCTCAAAGCTCTGGCTCCTGAACGTGTTCGATCTCGCCCGTCGCGGCGCGGTGAAGGTCACGCCGTTCTTTGACCTGGTGCTGGCGTGGAATATCGGCATCAGCTTCGGCTGGCTCCAGAACGACGGCCAGGCGGCCCAGATAGCGCTGATGGCGGTGAAGGTCATCGCGGTGGTCGCGCTGGCGATCTGGATGGCCAGGTCGCACACCTTCCTTGCAACCGTCGCGCTGGGGCTCATCATCGGGGGTGCCATCGGCAACGGCATCGATCGCCTGGCCTATGGCGCGGTGGTCGATTTCGCCCTTTTTCATGTCGAGATCGGCGGAAACACCTATAATTGGTACGTCTTTAACCTGGCGGACGTGGCCATCGTTGCTGGGGTGGCAGCCTTATTGTATGATTCCTTCCTGGGGTACCCGCCGCAAAAGCGCCCTGATCCCGGCTGATACGGGCCGGCAGGCGGAACCTTGGCTCCGAGAGCCGGCCGCGCGCGACGCGGTAATCTGCCACAATTTGGAACAGGTACAGTGATGCGCAGCTCCGAGACCAGCATTTCGATGGTTCGAGACCCCCGGCAAGGGATCTGGCGGGCACTGAAATTGTCCGCTGTCGCGCTCGGCATCGGTCTCGTCATGTCGGCAGGCGCGGCCCGCGCCGGTGACGACGACGATGACGACATGACCTTCGAAGAAAAGCTCATCGACAATCTGATGTCCGGCATCGGCGCCAAGAGCATGGAGAAGCCCGGCATCGAATACCGCGAGCGCTCGCCGCTGGTGGTGCCGCCCAAGCTCGACCTGCCGCCGCCCGCCGAGACCCAGGCGAAGGCCGCGCCGAACTGGCCGAAGGACCCCGACGAGAAGCGCCGCAAGGAAGCCATCGCCGCACGGAAGAAGGCCGTCAAGGCAACGGAGAACTGGCAGGCTGCGCAGCCCCTGACGCCCGCCGAGATGAAGGCAGGCCAGACCGCCGCAGCTCCCCGCACCAACAATGATCCCATCCAGCCGGGTACCAACGGAAACCCGTCATTGATGCCGGCCGAGCTCGGTTACAGCGGCGGTCTGTGGAATATGATGAAGGGCGGGAACAGCTCCGAGTCCAAGTCATTTACAACCGAGCCGCCGCGCCAGTCGCTGGTCGAGCCGCCGGCGGGATATCAGACGCCGTCGCCGAACTACGCCTACGGCTCGGGGCCGGACAAGTCGCGGCGGACCTATTTCGACATCATGTCCGGCAAGGACAAGGAACAATAGCGCTCCTGTTCCGCCGCGACACCCTGACGGACGCGAACCTGGCGCCGGCGGCTCCTGCACGCCGGACGCGGTCTATAAATTGCTTATCAGTAACTTGCCCACGCGTTGAGTTCTCTGCTTCGTGACGCGAAGCCTCAGCCGCACGGTGTAGCATGCCGTGCCTCCGAGCCGGACATCCGGGCTCGGCCTTTCATAAGGATCATGATGTCCTCTTACCGATCGGCCGCCTGCATCCTTGCCGCGCTGCTTTCGACGAGTGTCCTCTCGGCCGGCGGCGCCCTCGCCCAGACCACGGTAACATCGGCCCCGCCCGCCAGCTTTACGCTCAGCAACGGCCTTCAGGTCGTGGTGATCCCGGACCATCGCACGCCCGTGGTCACGGAGATGATCTGGTACAAGGTCGGCTCGGCCGATGAGACGCCGGGCAAGTCCGGGCTCGCCCATTTCCTCGAACACCTGATGTTCAAGGGAACGGAGAAGCACCCGGTCGGCGAATTCTCCCAGACCGTGCTCCGCGTCGGCGGCAACGAGAACGCCTCGACCTCGGTCGACTACACCAACTACTACCAGCGCGTACCGCGCGAGCAGTTGCCGACCATGATGGAGTTCGAGGCCGATCGCATGACCGGCCTGATCCTCAAGGACGAGAACGTGCTGCCCGAGCGCGACGTCGTGCTCGAAGAGTACAACATGCGCGTCGCCAACAATCCCGACGCACGGCTGAACGAGCAGATCATGGCCGCGCTCTATCTCAACCATCCCTACGGCCGTCCCGTGATCGGCTGGCACCAGGAGATCGAGAAGCTCGATCGCGAGGACGCGCTCGCGTTCTACCGCCGCTTCTACGCGCCCAACAACGCGATCCTGGTCATCGCCGGCGACGTCGAGGCCGCCGACATCCGTCCGCTGGTCGAACGCAATTTCGGCCCGATCCCGGCCCAGCCCGCGATCCCGGTGCGGCGCATCCGCCCGCAGGAGCCGGAGCCGGCGGCGCCGCGCACCGTCACGCTGTCCGATCCGCGCGTCGAGCAGCCCAGCATGCGACGCAATTATCTGGTGCCCTCGGCAACGACGGCTGCGGCCGGCGAGAGCGCGGCGCTCGACGTGCTCGCCCAGTTGATGGGGAGCGGCAGCAATTCCTATCTCTACCGCGCCCTCGTGGTCGACAAGCCGCTCGCGGTCTCCGCCAACGCCAGCTATTCGAGCATCTCGCTCGATCCGACCCAGTTCGCGATCTCGGCCGCGCCGAAATCCGGCGTCAGCTTCGCCGAGGTCGAGCAGGTGGTCGACGGAGTCATCGCCGACGTCGCACAGAACCCGATCCGCGCCGAGGATCTCGAGCGGGTCAAGACCCAGCTCATCGCGGAGGCGATCTACGCTCAGGATAACCAGGCGGTGCTGGCACGCTGGTATGGCGGCGCGCTCACCACGGGCCTGTCGATCGAGGACATCCGGAGCTGGCCGGACCGCATCCGCGCCGTCACCGCCGAGCAGGTTCGCGCCGTCGCGCAGAAGTGGCTCGAGAAGAAGCGCTCGGTGACGGGCTATCTGATCAAGGACACTGCTACCACCAAGCGCGAGGAGAAGCGTTCGTGACCTATCCCTTCTTTCGCGCGCGGCGCGTTGCACTGTCCCTTGCCACCGGCGCGACACTCGCGCTGGCTTCGGTCTCGCCGTCACAGGCGGCTGCAAAGATCCAGCATCTGACCTCGCCGGGCGGCATCGAGGCCTGGTTCGTGCAGGATGCGACCGTGCCGCTGATCGCCATGGAATATTCCTTTGCCGGCGGCTCGGCGCAGGATCCGAAGGACAAGTCGGGCGTCGCCAATTTGGTCGGCGACCTCCTCGACGAAGGTTCCGGCGACCTCGACTCCAAGACCTTCCACGAGCGGCTCGACCGCCGCGCCATCGAGCTCTCCTTCAGCGCCGGCCGCGATACCTTCCGCGGCAGCCTGCGCATGCTGCGCGACAACAGGGACGAGGCCTTTAATCTGTTGCGGACGGCGCTGACCTCGCCGCATTTCGACACCGCCGATGTCGAGCGCATCCGCTCGCAGGTCGTCTCGGGCCTGCGCCGCGAGACCACCAACCCGACGTCGCTGGCGAGCCGCAAATTCCTGGAGGTCGCATTCGGCGATCATCCCTACGGTCGGCAGAGCAACGGTACGCTCGATAGCGTGCCGACCATCACGGTCGCCGACATGAAGGATTATGTCCGCCGGGTGCTTGCCAAGGACGGGCTGAAGGTCGCGGTGGTCGGCGACGTCGATCCGGCCACGCTCGGCAAGCTGCTCGACCACACCTTTGGCGCCCTGCCCGCCAAGGCCGATCTCGTGCCGGTGCCCGACGTCGATGCTGCGAAGCCGCCGCAGCGCGCCTTCGTGCCGCTCGACGTGCCGCAGACCGTGATTACCTTCGGCGGCCCGGGCGTGAAGCGCAGCGATCCGAACTTCATGGCGGCCTATGTCGTCAACCACATCCTCGGCGGCGGCGGATTGTCCTCGCGGCTCTATCGCGAGGTCCGCGAGAAGCGCGGGCTGGCCTATTCGGTGTTCGAATCCCTGCTGTGGATGGAACATTCGGCGGTCTTCATCGGCAACACCGGCACGCGCGCCGACCGCGCCGGCGACACCATCGATGCCATCGACAAGGAGGTGCGCCGCATCGCCGAGGAGGGCCCGACGCAGAAGGAGCTAGACGAGGCCAAGTCCTATCTCAAGGGCTCGCAGATGCTGGCGCTCGATACCTCCTCCAAGCTCGCGCAGGCGCTGCTACAATACCAGCAGGATAAGCTGCCGATCGACTATATCGAGAAGCGCAACGCCGTCGTCGATGCGGTCACGTTTGACGACGCCAAGGCGGCCGCGAAGCGCCTCTGGGGCCAGGGGCTCCTGACCGTCGTCGTCGGTCGCGCGCCCCAGGCCGCCGCGCAACCGGCGGCCGCGGCGCCGAAGTCGAACTGACTTCTTCGGTACGCTTCCTGAAATGGCCGGGCTCGCCCGGCCATTTTGCGTTTCAGGCGCCATTGCCGAACGTAGATGTCCGGGATATGTCCGGGCATCACGAATGGTGCCACCATGCTGCGGATATCCCGCGACCTCGTCTTTGACGAGGACGATATCGAGATCGGCTTTGTCCGCGCCTCCGGCCCCGGGGGGCAGAATGTCAACAAGGTCGCCACCTCGGCGCAACTGCGCTTCGACACCCGCAAGCTCACCCTGCCGGAGGATGCGGCGCTGCGCCTTGCCCGCCTCGCCGGCCAGCGCATGACCAAGGACGGCGTCATCGTGATCCAGGCCCAGCGCTTCCGCACCCAGGAGCGCAATCGCCAGGACGCTATCGACCGCCTCCTGGAGATTCTGCGCGAGGCCATGGTGCGGCCGACGCCGCGGCGCGCGACGCGGCCGACCTTTGCCTCCAAGCAGCGCAGGCTCGAGGGCAAGAAGCGTCGCAGCAACGTCAAGGCCGGCCGCGGCGGCGGTCGCGGCTTCGACGACTGAGCGACGAAAAAACCTCCGGCCGCCGAGCGACCGGAGGTTTGCGGTGCTGGATAGCGTCAGTAGCGCTTGCTGGTGCCGCCTGTGGCGGCATCGTCGGCCGTGCCCTTGTGCGGTGCGCTGCCGGTGGTACCGACCGTGCCTTTCGTCCCCTTGGTGGTCGACTTCATGCCGGTCTTCTCGCCCGCGGCACCCGGCGGCTGCGCGCTCAAGTCCTCGTCATCGCTGCCTGGGGCCTGCATGGTCTTGCCCTGCCCGCCGCGCAGCTTGGTGTCGGACGACGCGCCCTGCGCGAGAACCGGCCCCACGAGCAGGGCCGAGAGAGCGCATGCGATCACAGAGGTCTTCATCAACTTCATCCATTTCTCCTGGATTTTGTTCGCGATGAACGGTTCGGTCTATCCCCACGCCGTTCGCTGGGCCGAACCATCCCATCGCGCCGAGATCCGAACGGCGTTACCCCATGCAATCCGCGTCATGTGGTCATCGTTTAGGAATTTCGCGGCCATTTCGCGGAATTGCAGTCCTCATATGCGGCAGCGCGGAACACACGCAAGCCGCGAACACATCCGACGTTCGATATGCGGACTGCTTCGCAGCGAAACAGCCCGCTACTACCACCGCATGTTTGGCGCCGCCTAGAGTTTGCGCACGTTGATGTGGATGGGCAGGCTCTTGGCGATGCGGGCAGTCGTGCTGGGATTGTGCACCGCAGTGGTGCTGGTGGTGCGGGTCGCCGACGCGCAAATGCCTTTGCCGGCCGCAAAGCCGCCGGATGGCGCGACGCTCTTCAAGCAGCAATGCGCGGTGTGCCACACGACCAACCTGTCGGAACCGATGCGGCAAGGCCCGCCGCTGATGAAGATCGTGGGACGGTCAGCCGGCAAGGTCGAAGGCTTTCGCTATTCGGAGAGCCTCGCGAAAGCGGACTTCGCCTGGGACGAGGCCAGGCTCGACGCCTGGCTGACCAATCCGCAGGCCGTCGTTCCCGGCGTGATCATGGTCTACCGGCAGGCGAAGCCGGAGACGCGTGCGGCCATCATCGCATTTCTCAAGGAGCAGAACTGAATGGCAAAGCCGGTCCATTCCATGATCCGCGTGCTCGACGAGGCACGCTCGCTCGATTTCTACAAGCGCGCCTTCGGCCTCGAGGTCGCCGACCATCTGAAGTTCGCGGACTTTGCCCTGATCTATCTGCGTCACCCGTCCTCATCCTTCGAGGTGGAGCTGACGGTCAATTTCGATCGCAAGGAAGCGTACGCGCTTGGTGACGGCTACGGACATCTCGCCGTGGTGGTCGAAGACCTCGATGCCGAACATGCCCGCTTCGAACGCGAGAAGCTCGCACCGGGACCACTGCGCGACTTCAAGCACGACGGCAGGACGCTGGCGCGCTTCTTCTTCGTCAGCGATCCCGATAACTACAAGATCGAGGTGATCCAGCGGGGCGGGCGTTTCAACTGATCAAATCATAAAATCAAAATTGAGGAGGAACCCATGAGAGAAGTCGATCGTCGAAGCAAGCATAGCCGCCGCGTCTTTCTCAAGGGCGCGGCAACCGCCGTGCCGGTCGCGGCCGTAGCGACCAGCGTCGCCGTCAGCATCGAGGGCGCCTGGGCCGATGGGGCCAGCGCGCTCTCTCCCGCGACGATGAAGACACTGCTGAAGGTCGCGCGTGACATCTATCCGCACGATGTTCTCGGCGACAGCTACTACATCACGGCGATCAAGCCGTGGGACGGCAAGGCGGCCAAGGACCCTGCTGTCAAGACGCTCATCAGCGACGGCATCACCAGGCTCGATCAGAACGCGCGCGACCGTCACAAGGTGCCCTATGGCGAAGTACCCTGGGAATCCGATCGCGTGGTGCTGCTGAAGGAGATCGAGCAGAGCGACTTCTTCCAGAAGGTGCGTGGCGACCTCATCGTGTCGCTCTACAACCAGAAGGAAGTCTGGCCGCGGTTCGGCTACGAGGGCTCCTCCGCCGAACACGGCGGCTACATCAACCGCGGCTTTGCCGACATCGACTGGCTGCCGAAAGCTTAAGTCACATCAACAGTTCAGGAGAACGCATATGGCAAAATTCGATCTGAACGACAGCGGCGTTGTGGTGATCGTCGGCTCCGGCGCCGGCGGCGGCACACTGGGCAACGAATTGGCGCAGAAGGGCGTCAAGGTCGTCATTCTCGAAGCCGGGCCGCGCATCGAGAACCAGGACTTCATCAACGACGAGTGGGACAGCTTTTCCCAACTGGCCTGGACCGACGCCCGCACCACATCGGGAACATGGCGCGTTGCCAAGGACTTCTCGGGTCTTCCCGCTTGGATCGTCAAGGCGGTCGGCGGCTCCACGGTGCATTGGGCCGGCGCCTCGCTGCGCTTCGACGAGCACGAGTTCCGGGTGAAGAGCACCTACAGCAACATTGCCGGCGCCAACCTGTTGGACTGGCCGGTCACGCTCACCGAGATGGAGCCATGGTACGCCAAGGCCGAGAACAAGATGGGTGTAACCCGCACCAACGGCATTCCCGGGCTTCCCGGCAACAACAATTTCAGGGTGCTCGAAGCCGGCGCGAAGAAGCTCGGCTACAAGACCGTGCACACCGGCAACATGGCGATCAACAGCCAGCCGCGCGATGGACGCGGCTCCTGCCAGCAGATCGGCTTCTGCTTCCAGGGCTGCAAATCCGGCGCGAAATGGTCGACGCTCTACACCGAGATCCCGAACGGCGAGGCGACCGGCAATCTCGAGGTCCGGCCCAGCAGCATGGCGGTCAAGATCGAGCACGATGCGAGCGGCAAGGTCACCGGCGTCGTCTACGCCGACGAGAACGGCGCGATGCAGCGTCAGAAGGCGCGCATCGTCGCGGTCGCCGGCAATTCGATCGAAAGCCCTAGGCTTCTGTTGAACAGTGCCTCAAGTACGTTCCCCGATGGTCTTGCCAATTCATCGGGACAGGTCGGCCGCAACTACATGCGTCATATGACCGGCAGCGTGTACGCCGTGTTCGAGAAATCGGTGCACATGTATCGCGGCACCACCATGGCCGGCATCATCCGCGACGAGGCCGCCAACAATCCGAAGCGCGGTTTCGTCGGCGGCTACGAGATGGAAACGCTATCGCTCGGCCTGCCCTTCATGGCGGCGTTCCTCAGCCCCGGCGCCTGGGGGCGTCCGTTCACTGCGGCGCTCGACGGCTATCCGCGCATGGCCGGCATGTGGCTGGTCGGCGAGGACATGGCGCAGGAGACCAACCGCATCACGCTCGATCCGACGGTGAAGGACAGGTTCGGACAGCCGGTCGCCAGCGTACACTTCGACGATCACCCCAACGACGTCGCGATGCGCGCCCACGCCTACAAGCAGGGATCAGCCGTCTACGACGCCGTCGGCGCCACCGTGACCTATCCGACGCCGCCCTATCCGAGCACCCACAATCTCGGCACCAACCGGATGAGCGAGAAGCCGCGGGATGGCGTGGTCAACAAGTTCGGGCAGAGCCACGACGTCAAGAATCTGTTCGTCTCCGACGGCAGCCAGTTCACCAGCGGCGCGGCCTGCAATCCGACACTGACCATCGTCGCGCTGGCGATCCGGCAGGCGGACTACATCGCCGGCGCGATGCAGAAGGAAATCTGAGGTCCGACTGCTCTCGGCCGTCGTCCTGGCGAAAGCCAGGACCCATTACCCCAGGGAGGAATTTGGCGAAGACTCGTCATTCGGTACTGATACCGACCGCAATCGATGGATTCCGCGGTATGGGTCCTGGCCTTCGCCAGGACGACGGCGGGGGCTATTCAGCCGCATCGAGAACGGGCTCGACGGTGCTCTTGAAAGCCTGCAAGGGCGCCACGTTCCTTGAACGGTAGATCAGGCAGGAGCAGCGCAACAGCGAGGCGAAATTATTGACCTCGCCATGGTGGTCCAGCACCTCGTTGTAGAGCGTCGTCAGGAACTTGCCGACGCTCATGTTCTCTCTGGCCGCGATCTCGTCCAGCGTGTCCCAGAACGCCATTTCCAGCCGGATCGAGGTGCAATGCCCGTCGATCCGCAGCGAGCGGGTCTGGGACTCGTAGTCGCGTTGGGGCTGGTGCGCGAACAAATGGCACATGGCGTCCTCCCGTCCTGTTGCCGTTTTTTCACGATGCTACACCCGTGCCCGGCACCTCACAATCAGGACCCTCGCAGCATCGCCGCTTCAGCAATTTTCGCGAACGCCCAATGTCTTCAATGTGATAGACATCCCTCTTCCCCAGCCCGTCACGTTCCTGTTGCCCAACACATGCTTTTGACGCAACACGGCCTAGAATAGCATCGTCCGCGAATCCAATTCGAAAGCCCATGCCCGTCCGCCAGCTTCCAGAGCAGATCGTCAACCGCATCGCCGCCGGCGAGGTGGTCGAACGTCCCGCGAGCGTGGTCAAGGAGCTCGTCGAGAACGCGATCGATGCCGGCGCGAGCCGGATCGACGTCTTCACCGACGGCGGCGGCCGGCGCCGGATCGGCATCACCGACGACGGCGGCGGCATGACCGCGAAGGACCTGTCGCTGGCGGTGGAGCGCCACGCCACCTCCAAGCTGGATGACGAAGACCTGCTGCAGATCCGCACGCTCGGGTTCCGCGGCGAGGCGCTGCCTTCGATCGGCTCGGTGGCGCGGCTGTCGATCACCACGCGGCACGCCAGCGAGCCGCATGCCTGGGCGCTCAATGTCGAGGGTGGCGAGAAGTCCGAGATCATGCCGGCGGCGTTGGCCCACGGCACGCGCGTCGAGGTCAACGACCTCTTCTACGCGACGCCGGCGCGGCTGAAATTCCTGAAGACCGACCGCACCGAGGCCGAAGCGATCCGCGAGGTGGTGCGGCGGCTGGCGATGGCACGGCCCGATATCGCCTTCACATTGGCCGGCGAGGAACGCGCGCCCGTGACCTGGGCCGCGGCGCTGCCCGGCGCCGCCGGACGCCTGACGCGGCTCGGCGACATCCTCGGCGCCGAGTTTCGCAGCCACGCCATCGAGGTGCATGCCGAGCGCGAGGGCGTCGTGGTCGCCGGCTATGCCGCGGCCCCGGCGCTGACGAAAGCCAATGCGCTCGGGCAATATCTCTTCGTCAACGGCCGCCCGGTGCGCGACAAGCTGATCCTCGGCGCGGTGCGCGCGGCCTATTCCGACTATCTGCCGCGCGACCGCCATCCGGTGGTGGCGCTGTTCGTCACGCTCGATCCGCGCGAGGTCGACGCCAACGTCCATCCCGCCAAGACTGAGGTGCGCTTCCGCAATGCCGGTCTGGTGCGCGCGCTGATCGTGCATGGATTGAAGGAGGGCCTCGCGCGCGAGGGCCGGCGCACGGCGGCCAACAGCGGCGACAGCGCGCTGTCCGCGTTCCGGCCAGCCTTCACGCCGCGCCCGGCGAGCTGGGACTGGCGGGCATCGCCGTCCGCCCCGAGCGGGCCGCTGCCGTCTTTCGGCGGTGCCGCGGCGCCCGCTTTCGCCGAACGAACCCAGGCCGCGTTCGACGTCGGCGCACCGAGTGCGGACGTGCGGATCGACGCGCAGCCCGTGAGCGATATGGTCGACCGTCCGCTCGGTGCGGCGCGCACGCAGCTCCACGAGACCTATATCGTCTCACAGACCCGCGACGGCTTGATCATCGTCGACCAGCATGCCGCCCATGAGCGCATCGTCTATGAGCGGCTGAAGGCGTCGCTGGCCGCAAACGGCGTGCAGCGGCAGATCCTGTTGATCCCGGAAATCGTCGAGATGGACGAAGCCACGGTGGAGCGGCTTCTGGCGCGCAGCGACGAGCTTGCATCGTTCGGGCTTGCGATCGAGTCCTTCGGCCCCGGCGCGGTCGCCGTGCGCGAGACGCCGTCACTGCTCGGCAAGGCCAACGCGGGCGGCCTGTTGCGCGATCTCGCCGAGCACATGGCCGAATGGGACGAGGCGCTGCCGCTGGAGCGCCGCCTGATGCACGTCGCCGCCACCATGGCCTGTCACGGCTCGGTGCGCGCCGGCCGCAGACTGAGACCTGAGGAGATGAACGCGCTGCTCCGCGAGATGGAGGAGACGCCGAACTCCGGCCAGTGCAATCACGGCCGGCCAACCTATGTCGAATTGAAGCTTGCCGATGTGGAGAAGCTGTTCGGGCGGAGGTGATTTACGCGTTGCGCTTCAAAAACACGAACTCCGTGTCGTCATACGCGCGCCGCTCCAGTTCCTCGAACCCCTGCGGCGTCACGAACAGCGCGGCCTTCGCCTCCTCCACCACGAGCAGCGCACCCGGCGTGAGCCAGCCACCGTCACGCAAACTGGCAAGCGCCTGCTCGGCAAGACCCTTGCCGTAGGGCGGATCGAGGAACACCAGCGAGAACGGCTCGACCGGATGCGCTGGGCCGAGGTCGGCTGCGTCGCGGCGATAGATCTTGGTCACGCCGCCGAGGCCGAGCGTCTCGACATTGTTGCGCAACAGCGCGCGCGCCTCGGCGCCGTTGTCGACGAACAGCGTGAACTTCGCACCACGCGATGCCGCCTCGATGCCGAGCGCGCCGGTGCCGGCGAAGAGGTCGAGCACGCGCGCGTCCTGAATCGGATCGTCGTAGGCGTGCACGAGGATGTTGAACACCGCCTCGCGCAGGCGATCCGCCGTCGGACGGATGTCGCGCGAGGACGGAGAGGCCAGATTTCGCCCCTTCAATCGGCCGCCGACGACGCGCATTTAATTGTCCCCGTCATGCCCGGACTTGTCCCGGGCATCCACGTTCTTCAGCCGTGGACGCAAGCAAGACGTGGATGGCCGGGTCAAGCCCGGCCATGACGATCTGTTGCAGAGCCTCAGGGTCGTTTCAACCATCCGACCTTACTCGTCGTCCTTCGGCGTCAGGTCGCGCTTGCCGTGATAGCCGCGCTTGGGACGGCGCGGGGGGCCGTAGCCGCTGGCCTCGGACTCGTTGCGCTCGCGCGCTTCGTCGCTGCCGGTGCGCTGCACCAGCACGCGGCGGCCCTTGCGGTCGTTGATCACGGCGCGTTTGACCGGCTTCTTCTCGGGCGGGGCATCGTCGTCGCGCGAGGCGGATTTCTGCGGCACGTCGAACTGCGCGCCCGACTTCTCGATCACCTTGTCACCGAGCTGGTCGCGCAGCACGCGGGATTTGATCTCCTCGACCTGGCCTTCCGGGACCTCGCCGAGCTGGAACGGGCCATAGGAGACCCGTATCAGCCGGTTCACCTCGAGCCCGAGATGGGCGCAGACGTTGCGCACCTCGCGGTTCTTGCCTTCGCGGATCGCGAACACCAGCCAGACATTGGCGCCCTGGTCGCGCTCCAGCGTCGCTTCGATCGGACCGTATTTGACGCCCTCGACCTCGATGCCGTTCTTCAACTCGTCGAGCTGCGCCTGGGTGACGTCGCCATGGGCGCGGACGCGGTAGCGGCGCAGCCAGCCGGTGTCGGGCAATTCGAGCGTGCGCGCGAGCCCGCCATCATTGGTGAGCAGCAACAGGCCTTCGGTGTTGAAATCGAGCCGGCCGATCGAGATCAGCCGCGGCAGGCCTTCCGGCAGATTGTCAAACACGGTCGGACGGCCCTCGGGGTCGTCATGCGTCGTCATCAGGCCGCGCGGCTTGTGATAGAGGAACAGCCGCGTGCGCTCGCGCTCCGGCAACGGCTTGCCGTCGACAGTGACGACATCGTTCTGCGTGATGTCGAGCGCCGGCGAATTGATCACGCGGCCGTTGACCGTGACGCGGCCCTGCGTGACCATCTCCTCGGCATCGCGGCGCGAGGCGAGCCCCGCGCGCGCCAGCGCTTTTGCGATGCGCTCGCCGTCCTTCTTCGGCTTCGGCTCTTCTTCACGCCGCGGCCGCCGGTCGAAATCATGATCGCGCTCGCGATAAGCGCCGCGGCCGCCGAAGGCCGGACGCTTCTCAAAAATCCTGCTGTCATCCTCGTTTTCACGCCGCGGACGATCGCCGGAACGGCCTTCGCTGCGCGGATGCTCGTGCCAGTCGGAGCGGCCTTCGGGACGCTGGCGCGGACGATCGAATTTCGGGCGTTCGCCGCCGCGCCCACCGCGGTCGGCATCGCCGTCACCACGGGGCCGATCGAATTTTGGACGATCCTCGCGCGGGCGATCGAATTTGGGCCGATCGAATTTGGGCCGCTCGCGGAACGGACGATCGCCCGATGCACGATCGTCGCGCGAGCGCGAGAAACGCGGACGATCATCGCCGCGGCCGCCTTCGCTGCCGCCTTCACGCTTCTGCCAGGGCTTTTGCTCGCCGCGGTCGCGCCCGCCAAAATCCCTGCCGGGGCCCTTGCCAAAGTCCTTGCGCGGCGGCCGGTCGCCGCGCGGAGCCGCATCGCGCTTCTGCCAGGGCTTTGAATCGCCGCGCTCGCCACGATCACGCGGGCGGTCGCTGCGGTCCGGTGCGCCCCGCGAGAACTTCCGCTCGCCGTCAAACCTGCGTTCCGGGCGTTCGCCGCGCGGCGCGTAGGGCCGCTTGTCGCCGAACTTCTTCTCGCCCGACCGGCCGGCGGGGCGGGAATCGTCGCGATCACGGCTGCGCGGCGGGCGGTCGTCGCGATCGAATTTCGGACGGTCACCACGCGGCTTGAACGGGCGCTTCTCGCCGTCGCGCGACGGACGATCGGAAAAAGAGCGTTCACCGCGCGGCCGGTCTTCGCGATTGAACTTCGGCCGGTCGCCACGATCGGGCCGCGGCGCGTCCCCGTCCCGGCTGCGGAACGGACGGTCTTCGCGCTTGCCGGCGAACGGCCGCTTGTCGCCCTTGCCCTCAAAACCACGCTTGGAAAACTTCTTCTCCGGACCGCGCGGCTTGCCGGAGCGACCCTTGGCGGGGCCCCGATCACGCCGGCCGCGCGAGGAATCGTTGTCTTTGTCGCTGTCGCGGGGCATGAATCGTCTCACTGGGGGATGGTCAAAAGGGCATTGTGCGCGCTCTTTTCGAGCCGCATGCTCAGGCAAAACCGGTATTCACTCTTGCTGAAGGCGCAGCTACTAGCAGGTTTCTGGCGATGATACGAGGCATGAAAGCCCCTTCTTTCATGGATTTGGCGCTCAAAACGGCCGAAAACGCCGGAAAGTCGGGCGAAGTTCCGATCGGATGCGTCGTGGTCCGCAATTACGAGGTCATCGCGACCGCGGCCAACCGGACGCTGACCGATTACGACCCTACGGCCCATGCCGAGATCATTGCGCTGCGCGAAGCCGCGAAAAAAATCGGCAGCGAGCGGCTGGTCGACTGCGATCTCTACGTGACGCTGGAGCCATGCACCATGTGTGCGGGCGCGATCTCCTTTGCAAGGGTCAGGCGGCTCTATTACGGCGCGGCCGATCCCAAGGGCGGCGCGGTCGAGTCCGGCGTGCGCTTCTTCACGTCGCCGACCTGCCATCACGTCCCGGACGTTTATTCCGGGGTCGGCGAGAGCGAGGCGGCGCGGCTGCTGCGGGAGTTCTTTCGGGAGCGGCGTTAGCTGCCTGAGAAAAACTCGCGCAGCGCCTTCGCGGTGACGTCCGGGTTCTCCTCCGTCAGGAAGTGCCCCGAATCCACCGGCACGCCGTCGACGTTCGTGGCCCATTGCTTCCAAATGTCGAGCGGCGTGGCGGCGGCTTGCGCGACGCCGGCATTGCCCCACAGCGCCAGCATCGGGATCGTGATCTTCTTGCCGGCCTCGAAATCCGCCTTGTCGAGGTCGTAGTCGATATAGGCGCCGGCGCGATAGTCCTCGCACATCGCATGCACGCGAGCGGGATCGCGGAACGGCGCGATGTAGTGCTGGAGTGCGCGCTTGTCGATGGCATCGAGCGTCTTCGACTTGGTCTGGCTCGCCATCTTGAAGCGCAGGAAGAACTCGCCATTGCTCGCGATCAGCGTCTCCGGCAGTGGCGCCGGCTGCGCGAGGAAGGTCCAGTGATAGATCTTCAGCGCGTAAGCGCGGTTCATCCGCTCCCAGTAATTATAGGTCGGCAGGATATCGAGCACGGCGAGCCGCGACAGCCGGCCGGGATGGTCGAGCGCGAGGCGATAGGAGACGCGTCCGCCGCGGTCGTGGCCGGCGAGTGCGAAATGCACATGGCCGAGGCTCTCCATCACCTCCACCATGGCCTTCGCCATCGCGCGCTTGCTGTAGGGCATATGCAGCGCATCGGTCGCGGGCATGTCGGACCAGCCATAGCCCGGCAAATCGGCGATGATCAGCGTGAACTTGTCCGCGAGCTGAGACGCCACGCGGTGCCACATCACATGCGTCTCGGAGAAGCCGTGCAGAAGGAGCAGCGGCGGCCCCTTGCCGCCGATGCGCGCGAAGACGCGGCCGAAGGAGGTGTTGATCCATTCGGAGGCGAAGCCCGGATAGAGGTCGGCGAGATCGGACATGGGTTCCATCACCTCAATTGTCATTCCGAAGCGGGCACCCGCAGTGTGCCCAAACCAAAAATGTCGAAAACAACCCCATGCAAAGTAGCACGGTCGTCCCCGGCAAGGGATGCTAACCCCAGCGCCCAATTGCGCATTTTTTGAATGTCGATGTGGCGGAGCGCTGGGCTCGACAATTCGAGGTTCCGGATCGACGCGCTTTGCGCGCCGTCCGGGAAAACCGCTGTCAGCCCTTGGCCTTCTCCGCTTCCACCGCCTGCCAACCGATGTCGCGGCGGCAGAAGCCTTCGGGCCAGTTGATGCGGTCGACGGCCTGATAGGCGCGCGCCTGCGCTTCCGTCACGGTCTTGCCGAGCGCGCAGACGTTGAGCACGCGGCCGCCATTGGCGAGGATCGCGCCGTCTGTCGCCACCGTGCCGGCGTGGAAGATCTCGGCACCTTCGACCTTGGCGGCGTCATCGAGGCCCTCGATGCGCGTGCCCTTCTGGTAGTCGCCGGGATAGCCTTTCGCCGCCATCACCACGGTGAGTGCAGAGTCCGGATGCCAGCGCAGGTCGAAATGCTTCAACTGCCCGTCGCAGGAGGCAAGGAACGCCGGCACGATGTCGGACATCATGCGCAGCATCAGCACCTGGCACTCGGGATCACCGAAGCGGACGTTGAACTCGAACAGTTTTGGGCCCTGCGTCGTCAGCATGATCCCGGCATAGAGCACGCCGCTGAACGGCGTGCCGCGCTGCTTCATGCCGGCAACCGTCGGCTGGATGATCCTGGCCATGATCGCGTCGTGGATCGCCGGTGTGACCAGCGGCGTCGGCGAATAGGCGCCCATGCCGCCGGTGTTCGGGCCGACGTCGTGTTCGAACACGCGCTTGTGGTCCTGGGCGGAGGCGAGCGGAATGGCGGTCTCGCCGTCGCACAGCGCGAAAAAGCTGATCTCGCGGCCCGGCAGAAATTCCTCGATCACGACCTCGGCGCCGGCCTCGCCAAACGCGCCCTCGAACATCATGGCGATGGCGTCCTCCGCCTCACGCACGGTCTTGGCGACCACGACGCCCTTGCCGGCGGCAAGGCCGTCGGCCTTGACCACGATCGGGGCGCCCTGGCTGTGGACATAGTCGCGCGCGTCATTGGCGTTGGTGAAGCGCTTGTAGGCGCCGGTCGGAATGCCGAATTCGGTGCACAGCGCCTTGGTAAAACCCTTGGAGCTTTCGAGTTGCGCTGCCGCCCCACTCGGCCCGAACGCCTTGATGCCGGCGGCGGTGAGATCATCGACGATGCCGGCGGCAAGCGGCGTCTCCGGGCCGACCACCACGAGCGCGACCGCATTTTTCTTGCAGAAGTCGATCACGGCGGCATGGTCGGCGACGTCGAGCGCCACGCATTCCGCCTCCCGCGCGATGCCGGCATTGCCGGGCGCGCACCAGAATTTGGTCACCAGGGGAGAGGCCGCGATTTTCCATGCGAGGGCATGTTCGCGGCCACCGGAACCGAGCAGGAGAATGTGCATGGAAGGCTCAAAACAGGGATGTGCTGAGCGCGTCGGTCGCACGAATCCGGGCGGGTCTCAAGGGGGAGCGTCTCCAATTCCCCCGTCATTCAATTCCCCTGTCATTCCGGGGCGCGCCCACTTGGACGCGAGCCCGGAATCCATCGAGCTGCGGCGATGGAGGCGCGATGGATTCCGGGCTCGTCGCTTCGCGACGCCCCGGAATGACAATGGGGTTAGATTTGCTTCCCAGCAATGATCTCCTGCAATGTCGCGACATGCCGGGCGAACGCACCGCGGCCCGCCGCGGTGGCGGTAACTGTGGTCTGCGGCTTCTTGCCGACAAACGCTTTGTCGACCTGGACGTAGCCGGCCTTGGCCAGCGTCTCGATATGCGCGCCGAGATTGCCGTCGGTGGCGCCGGTCAGCTTCTTCAGCCGCGCGAATTCCAGACCTGTCGCCGCCGGCAGCGCGTTCAGCGCCGCCATGATCTTCAGCCGCAACGGCTGGTGGATGATGTCGTCGAGCTCGGCCACTTCTAGCTCCGCCGCATCCAGAGGCCGCCGACGAACAGTCCGCCGCCGTTGACGACCGCCATCCACAGCAGGAACGGCATGCCGGGGATGTAGACATATCCGATCAGCGTCAGCGCGATGATCGAGGCGCCGATCACGATGAAGGCATAGCCGAACCACACGCCCGCCAACATGTAGAACAGCATGATGTAGACCGGCCAGAACACCGTTTGCTGACGCGGCGTGAATTGGCCGAAGACGCAGCAGAAGATGCCGAAGGCAACGATGAACAGGAACGTCAGCAGATAGCGCCGGTCAAACGTGCGGATGCGGGATTGCGCATGATTGTAGGCACTGATGGCGAAGAGCCCGGCGGTCGCGAGGACGTAGACGCCGATCCAGAGATAGAGCCCATAGCGCGGCCAGAGCCAGCCCGAGATGTTGCCGGCGAAGACGAGCACGCCCCACATCAACATGATGAGACTTGAGAGCTGGTAGATCTGCGACTGCCGCACGCGACGGACGGTGTCGTCGATATCAGCCAGCGCGTCCGTGGCTTGCTTGCTGTCGATCATGACTGCCCGCTTCCCCGCGTTGCCACGTCCTCGGCGATCGCGGAGACCGCCTTCGGGTTGGTGACCATGCCCATGTGGTTGATGCCGTCGAGCACCTTGACGTCGACGGAAGGCTTCACCGCCTGAACGGCTTCCGCATATTTGTCCGAGATCATCATCTCGTCCTCGGCGCCACCGAAGATCGTCAGCGGATGCGTCACCGCCGCCAGATCCAGGCGATAGCCGCGCGTCGCAAAGTTGCGCATGAGGCGATCGGAATAGGTCGGCACCAGAATCCGCTGCGAGTTCGGCGGCACCGCGAAGGCGAGCACCGGAAGCTGCGAGCAGCAATCGATGCCGAGCTTGCGCAGCGCGGCGAGCGCGAAAAGGCGCGGCAGATCGGCATTGGCCCAGCCGCCGGCATGCGGCCGGTTGGTCGGCGCCTCGTAACCGAGATAGGGCGCGATCAACACGGTGCGGACGAACAGATCCTGCATGATCGGCGTGGCGGCAACGCGGAGCGAGAAGCCGGCGCCGGCGGAATGGCCGATCAGGGTCAGCGGCAGGTCGGGCGCGCTCCTGCGGACATGGGCAACGAAATCGACCAGATCGTCTTCGAGCTGGCCGACATAGCCGATGTCGCCGCGTGTACCCGATGCGCCGTGGCCGCGCATGTCGAGCGCCCAGGTCTCGACGCCGCGCGCGGCCATCGCCGCCGTCAGGGCGTGATTGACCGTGGCGGAGGAGGCCGAGGAGCCGTGGATGAAGATGGCACCGCGTCCGGCGTCCGACCCCTTCGGCGCGTAGTGGCGGAAACCGAGCCAGGTGCCGTCGCGAGCCTGAAAGCGCTCGAGTGCCGGCAGGGTGGAAAAGTCGACGGCCTTCGCGGAGTCCGAGACCGAGCGCATCTCGGCGGGGCGCTCCAGCGGTGTCGCGATCAACGCGGTCAGCAGCAGCGCCACCGCGCCGGCCGCGCACAGACCCCATTTCAGCAGGTTCAAGGCACTTCGCAGCAACCGCACAGCCATGGCTGAACTCCATTAAACCTTCGATCAATAGAGAACTCTATACAACAGAGTACTCGCTCAATCAATCCCTGGATTGGCGCCGGCCGGCGAAAATCCTTAACGTCGGATCCGACCCCAACATGCCGAATCGTTTGCCGATGCCGCCTGCGGAACAACTGCTCAACGCCCCCGAATTCACCGTCTCCGAGCTCTCGCAGTCCCTGAAGCGGACGGTGGAGGACGCCTATGGCCACGTCCGGGTCCGCGGCGAGATCTCGGGGTTTCGCGGCGCCCATTCCTCCGGCCACTGCTATTTCGCGCTCAAGGACGAGAGCGCCAAGATCGAGGCGGTGATCTGGAAGGGCGTGCACGGAAGGATGCGCTTCAAGCCCCAGGAGGGGCTCGAGGTCATCGCCACCGGCAAGCTCACGACCTATCCGGGCTCCTCAAAATACCAGATCGTGATCGAGGCGCTGGAGCCGGCCGGCATCGGCGCGCTGATGGCGCTGATGGAGGAGCGCAAGAAGAAGCTCGCTGCCGAAGGCCTGTTCGACGAGGCGCGAAAGCAGCTCCTGCCCTGGCTGCCCGAGGTGATCGGCGTCGTGACCTCGCCGACCGGCGCCGTCATCCGCGACATCCTGCACCGGCTCGAGGACCGTTTCCCCCGCCACGTGCTGGTGTGGCCGGTCAAGGTGCAGGGCGAGGGCTCGGCCGAGCAGGTCGCAGCCGCGATCCGCGGCTTCAACGCACTGCCGGAAGGCGGCAAGATTCCGCGGCCGGACGTCTTGATCGTGGCGCGCGGCGGCGGCTCACTGGAGGACCTCTGGTCGTTCAACGAGGAGATCGTGGTGCGTGCCGCGGCCGAGAGCATGATCCCGCTGATTTCGGCGGTGGGCCACGAGACCGACATCACGCTGATCGACTTCGTCGCCGACAAGCGCGCGCCGACACCGACGGCCGCCGCCGAGATGGCGGTGCCGGTGCGCAGCGATCTCTTCGTCGAGGTCGCCGATCTCGCGCGCCGCACCCGTGCGTGCTGGCAACGCGGCCATGAAAGCCGACGGAACGAGTTGCGCGCCGCCGCGCGCGCGCTGCCGGCGGCAGGCGATCTCTTGGCGATTCCGCGGCAGCGGCTGGATTCGGCCGGCGCCTCCCTGCCCCGCGGCCTCAAGGCCAACACGCACGCACATTTCCGCCGATTTACCGCCGCCAGCGCAAAACTGACGCTGCGGGTGCTGCACGGGCAGATTTCGCAGGCCGATCATCGGCTCACCGTATGCGGCGAGCGGCTCGGCCTGTCCGCGCGCTCGCTGTTGCGGCGGCGGCGCGACCGCTTTGCCGGACTTGAAGTGCGCTTACGCGCCTCAAAACTCTCCAACGCGCAGGCGCAGCGCAACGCGATTGCCCGCCAGCGCGAGCGCACGCATCGTCTTGCCGAGCGCGCCAGCCGCGCGCTGATCACGCTGCTGCAACGGCTCGATGCACGCGTCGGAAACAGCGGCAAGCTGCTCTCGGCGCTATCCTATCGCGGCGTTCTCGCCCGCGGCTTCGCGCTGGTGCGCGACGAGGCCGGCCATCCCTTGCATTCGGCGGACGCGGTCGGGCCGAACGCGCGGCTCGAGATCGAGTTTGGCGATGGCCGTGTCGGCGCGACCGCGGATGCGGATCGCCCCGCCCCGGCCGCAAAGCGCGCGGCATCGCAACCGAAGTCGTCCGCGCAGGACGCCAAGCCCGCGCCGAAGCGCGTGGGCAAGCCGGTGGATCAGGGCAGTTTGTTTTAGGGTCTCTGTCATTCCCCGCGTAGGCGGGGAATCCAGTACGCCGCAGCTTCTCGATGAACTACGGACGCCTCGGGGTACTGGATCGCCCGATCAAGTCGGGCGATGACACCGAGTATGTGGGATGCGTGTTGCCACACACACGCGCTGTCGTCCTGGCGAAAGCCAGGACGACGCTGGGAGAGATCGTAGCCGCATAAGCGAAGCGATGCGGGAGCAGTCGCCCCGGATATCGCTGCGCTCATCCGGGCTACAAGACCGTCGTATGCCTACCGGCAGGACAATCCCGCGTCAATCGTGGTCCAGAAGCCGCAATGTTCCGGGGCGAGCTGCGGCGCGCCGGCTTGGGCTTCGATCAGGAAGATCGCGACGGTGAAGACGATCAGTGCGGAGGAGAAGAGGACGAGGCGCATGCGGAATGCGTTCGACGGACATCGTGGTCGAACTAAGGCGCCGCCACATACTGAAACCGGCCGGACGCCCAATCCGTAGATTCCCGGTCGGCCATTATCCGTGCAGGGCGGTGGTCGATGCGGGGCTGTCCGCTCCACATTGTTCCTCGGGCGGCCCCGCTTCGGAACGCGTAGCCCGGATGGAGCGAAGCGAAATCCGGGACGTCGCAGCGCGCGGCACCACCCGGATTACGCTTCGCTCCATCCGGGCTACAACACGACCGCTACCGCGCCAGCCACTCCGCGACCTGCTTCTGCGAATCCGCGCGCGCGTCCGCGTCGGTGCCGAGATGGCCGTGCTCCGGTGCGGCTGCATCGCTGCTGCCGGCGAGCGCGTGCAGCGGCGTGTTGGCGCGGTCGAAATCGTGATAGGCGCCGGGATAGACCACGATGCGCGCGAGCGCGCTGCGGCCATGCGCACCATCGACCATCTGGCGGCAGGCCGGGGGCGACGACACGTCGTCATTGGCGCCGATCAGCACCAGCGTCGGCAGGCGCGTGCTCCAGCCGAGGCCGGCGGAAATCCGGCAGTCCGGATAGAAGGCGATCGCCGCGCGAAAATCCGGACCGGCGTCGCGCGCAACGTTCTGCGGCCGCACCGCCCATAGCAGCGCGCTCGCGCCGTTGGCCCAGCCGATCAGGCTGATGCGGCCGCGCGCGACCCAGGGCTGCTTCATCAGCCAGCCTCGCGCCGCCGCGACGTCGGCGACACGCTCGCGCCGCGCCTTGACGTGCATCTCCTTGACGCGGCATTGCGGCCCGAGCTCGCGCGAACCGTAGCTATCGGGCAGCAGCACGGCGTTGCCGGCCTTGAGCAGTTGCAGCGCCCAGTCGCGGTAGCGCGGCAGCACCGGATCGGAATGGCCGCCAAGACCGCCGCAGCCATGCAGCGCGATCACGGTCGGAAACGGCCCCTCGCCCTCGGGCTTGTAGAGCTGCGCATGCAAGATGCCGGACGAGAGTGGAATCTCGACCTGCTGCGGCGCGGGCGCAGCGTGCGCGGCCGACATCAGCAGAATCAGGAACAGGGCGGTCAGTCGAAGGCGCATCGGACTCTGCCGGGTAATAAGGTGCCGGTCGCAAGCGGGCCGGAACCAGCGATGCTTCGCCGCAGCACTATCATGCGACAACAGCGGCAAAACATCACAAATCGGTGGGTTTGACGGGCGGACAAGGCATCCTATTTATGGTAGATCGAATTCATCACATCATGCCCTCCAGGGTTTTCCACGGAGAGGCTTTCCACGGAGACTATCGACTGTGCTGAACAAGTTCGGCCCCTCTGGCCATGGCGAAGCGCAGGTGCAGTATCTCGACGGCGATTTCCGCGTGATCTCGCCGGGGACCTATGTGCGCTGCGCGATATCAGACACGCGGATCCCGCTCGACGAACTGAAATACTGGAGCGTCGACCTCCAGGAAGCCTACGCCACGCCCGCCGCCGTATTGCAGCGGCATTTCCCCGGCGCGCCGAAGCCGCAGCCGTAAGGCCGCGGCCGCACGCCTATTGTTGCTCGGTGCCATCCGCGCCCACGCAGCTCTTCACGAAATTCTTCCTGGGCTCGCCGACGATCTTCTGATCGATCGCCTGCTTCAGACAATCGACCCGCGCCTGCGCTATGCAGAGCTGCATCTGGTCGCGCTTGTCCTGTCCCTTCATGTTTTGAGTCGTGGCGAGACACGTCACGCGCTTGGTCGCGGGAACCGGCACCGTGCTGGTCGGAGCAGCGGAAGCCGCCGGCGGCGTCGTTTGTGCGAACACGGGCGCAATGATCAGACACACAAGGCTTGCGGCGACGGCCGCGGACAGCAGTTTCATTGAATTCTCCTGGTCGTCTGAAACTGGTAGGAGTTTTGCGATGAACGACGCGTGAATGGCAGGCCTGCTGCCGGATGGGCAAAGCGCAGCTGCCCTGCCGGCGTAGCACGCACGAGCGGTGCAGCTTATCGCGAGGCGTGGAAATGGTCCGCGTCGGCGTCCCGACGATGTTCGCGCGCGCCTGAAGTGCGCGTCTCACAGCAAATAATCTCCGTCGTGCCGATTCGCGTTGCATCGAATAGTGCTTGCACTCTGGGGTAAGTCATTTCGCGCTGTGGTTGGCGTTTTTGTTGCGGCTTGGTGCCCTTAGGTTGTTTGACGAAGTCTTGGTGAAACACAGGGCTGCTATAGTGGAGCTTAGGTCATTAGCCCTGTTCTTTTTATCGCACAGACAATCAAGTCGACCAATCGGCCACTGAGCTTTGGAATTGGCGCCGTCTGTGAACGGGCTCATATCGAAGAGCCATCTGACGGGCTACGATCATCAAGAAAATTCGCGGTGGAATATCTGTATATCGAAACTCAAACGATGGGGGTGATCATGCCCGCCATATTAGACCTGCTCTATCGTGAATATTGCCGCGCCCGCCTCGCTGAAATGCGGAAACAGCTTCTGATCGCAACTGAACGCGCCGAAGCTCTGGACGCGGATCATCATCCTGCGGATCAGGGTGACGATGACAAGGTGGACACACACCGCAAAACCGGTCACCGCGCGCCGAATTGAAGCGGCCCCAAGACCGGCGACCTCTCCCGCGTAGCAGTGCCGAGCAATTGGCAACAGTTTGGGAGGCAGCAATGAATACGCCGGAATGCTATACTGTCATGGTGGCTTGCGTCTCGTGCCTGACCATTGTCGGATTGATGGTCGTTGGGGCGTGGTGAGCATGACTTACCGCTGAACTGCGAATGCAGGCTGTTACAGCCGCTGGCAAGCACGCTCGGTCGGGCCTATGGCGCCGGCGTTCCGCACTGGTCGTTACAGCCGTCGCATCTAAGCGGCTCAAAGCTCAGCAGTTCGGCGCAAAGCCCCTCGCTTTGCCCACTTTGCGGGATTATCGCCCGCCGAATCTTCGCTCACGCGCCTTGTAGAGATGGTCGCTGACCAGTTGCCGAAGCGCAGCCAGATCGTCGTACTCGAGCTGAACCGCGAACGGCACGATACCGTCAGGCAGGCCCTCACTGCCGCGCAGGCGCGCAAGATCCTTTTCCGTCGTCACCAGCGTGAGCTGCTCGCGCTTCGCGTCCGCCGCCAGCGCAGCGATCTCGGCTTGCGAGAACATGTGGTGGTCGGCGAAGGGACGCGTGCGCACAACCTCGATTCCGCTGGCACGCAGCGTGCGGAAGAAGCGTTCGGGGTCGCCGATGCCGGCGAAGGCCAAAACCTGCTTGCCGAACAGCTGCCCGACCGAAGCCGCATCCGGCCTCAAGCGCGCGCGCAGCACCGGGTTGCCGCGCGCAGCAATCTCGGCCGCGACATCGTCGGCGGCATGTCCATCGCCGATCAGTACCAGCGCGTCGGTGCGCGCGAGCTGCGCCTTCAGCGGCGCGCGGAGGGGACCGGCGGGAAACACCTTGCCGTTGCCGAGCCCGCGCGCGCTGTCGATCACGATCAGCGAGGCGTCCTTCATGATGCCCGGATTCTGAAAGCCGTCATCCATCAGGATCACGGTCGCGCCGCGTGATTTTGCGAGCGCCACACCCTCGAGACGGTCGCGCGCGACCGCGACCGGCACGTCGCGCACCATCATCAGGGGCTCGTCGCCGACGTCAGTTGCGGTGTGACGTTCGCGATCGACCATCACTGGGCCCTGCAATCGCCCGCCATAGCCGCGGCTGAGCACGACAGGGGTCTCGCCGAGCTCGCGCAACAGTTTCGTCAGCGCGAGCACGGTCGGCGTCTTGCCGGCGCCGCCGACATGGTAGTTGCCGACGCAGATCACGGGGATGCCGGCATCTACGCCTGTGCGCAGCATGCGCCGTTCGGCGATCGCGCCATAGAGCGCGCCCAACGGCCGTAACGCGTGCGACTTGAAGGAGCGAGGCCGGTACCAGAAGGCCGGCTCACGCATTGGCGGCTCCCATCTCGATCCGCAACTGCATCAGATACGGCTCCAGAGCCGTCATGGTGCGGTCGAGCGCGCCGCCGAGCTGCTCCACCACGCCCGCGCCCGACCGTTGCATCCTGTCGCGCACGGTGGGATCGGCCAGCAACTGGCCGAGCTGCTTGATCAGCGCCTCCTGCGTCTCGGCCTGCCGCGCCCCGCCGGCTTGATCGAGCGCCTCGAAGACATCGGCGAAGTTGAAGACGTGCGGACCATGGATGATCGCCGCACCCAGCTTGATCGCCTCGATCGGATTCTGCCCGCCGTGACGAATCAGCGAGCCGCCCATGAACACGATCGGCGACAGGCGGTAGAACAGCCCGAGCTCGCCCATGGTGTCGGCGACATAGACATCGGTCGCAGCCCCCGGCAGTTCCTCGCGCGAACGCAAGGCCGGCTTCAGGCCTGACGCCGTGATCAAACCGCCAATCGAGGAGCCGCGATTCGGATGCCGCGGCACGATCACGGTCAAGAGTTGCGGGAAGAAACCGGTGAGGCTGCGATGCGCCGCAACCAGCATCTCTTCCTCGCCCGGATGGGTCGAGGCCGCGACGATGATTGGACGCCCGCGCGTCATCGCCATCAGCCGCTCGAGCTTTGCGGGATCGGCAGGCGGCGCCGGCACGTCGAGCTTGAGATTGCCGGTAGCGACAACGTCGCGACCGCCGAGCGCGGAGAAGCGCTCGGCATCGGTCTTCGACTGCGCGAGGCAGATATCGAACCGCGACAGTAGCGCCGAGATGGTGCCGTACATCCGCCGCCAACGCGGGAAGGAGCGCGGCGACATCCGTCCGTTGATCAGCACCATCGGCACCCGCCGCGTCGCGCCCGCCAGGATCAGGTTCGGCCACAGGTCGGATTCGATGAACAGCGCCAGCGACGGCTTCCAGTGATCGAGGAAGCGCGCGACATAGCGCGGAGAATCATACGGCACGTATTGATGGATGACGTCGGGCGGAAAGCGCTTGGCCACCATTGCGGCCGAGGTGACGGTGCCCGAGGTCAGGAGAATGCGCAGGTTCAGATCGCGCAGCCGCTCGATCAGCGCCGCCGCAGCCAACACCTCGCCGACACTGGCGCCATGGATCCAGACCAGCGGGCCGTGCGGCCTCACGTCCTGGGAGAGGCCGCGCCGTTCGCCAACGCGCGCCGGATCCTCCTTGCCCTGCTTCAGCCGCCGCTTGATCAGCGCAGGCGCGAGCGGCACCAGGCCGCTAGCCAGGCGCTGATACATCCGCAGCGTCATCGGCAGCGAATTAGGCATCTTCGGGTCCCGGACGGCCGAGTTGCGCATAGGCGCGGCGAGTCGCTTCGTTCAACGTCTCTTCCAGCTCCAGCCGTAGCGCTTCCATGGTCGCGGCGTCGGCATCCGGTGGAACGTGGATTTCCTTGATGCCGACCAATGCGCCGCGCCCGAATGGCAAATTGATGGTGGTGCGGTCCCAGTTCTTGAGCCGGATGAAGCGGCTGGTTGCCATCGCGAAAGGCATGATCGGCCGTCCCGATTCCCGTGCCAGCATGATGATGCCGAGCCCGGCCACGCGCGAGCGCTTCGGGACATCGGCGGTCAGCGCGACATTACAATCGTCCTGGAGAGTCCGCACCATTTCCTTGAAGGCGCCGACGCCACCTTTACGGTGAAAGGCGCTGCCGTGGTCGCCGGAACCGCGGATGGTGCCGATGCCGAGCCGCTCGGCGGCGATCGCGTTGAACTCGCCGTCGCGGTGGCGGGAGATCAGGACCCTAGCCTTGTACCGGTCCTTGTTCTTGATGAAGGGGGTGAGGAAATGCTGGCCGTGCCAGAAGGCGAAGATCGCGGGGATCTGCGGCTCGACGCGATCATAGACGTCCGGCGGATCGAACGTGAACTTGTTGGTCCGCCAGACCAGGCGCAGATATTCGGCCGCCAGAATCCCGACGGCACGCTGAAACCAGCTGCTTCGTAGCGTATTGCGAAGCAGCTTTTTCAACGCGCCGGCTTCGGTTCTTGATTCGGATCGAGCAGCCGATGGAGGTGGACGATGAAATAGCGCATCTGCGCGTTGTCGACCGTGCTCTGCGCCTTGGCCCGCCAGGCGGCGTGCGCGGTCGCATAGTTCGGATAGAGGCCGACGATCTCGACGTCGTCCAGGTTCTTGAAGGTGTTGTGCTCGAGATCGAGCAGCTCGCCACCGATGACAAGGTGGAGCAGTTGTTGCGGGGCACTATCTGGCATGGGTTCTCTTCCTAACGGGCTGCCCGGCAAAGCAGTGGTCGACAAGCACAACGGACGCGCTTCACGGCAAGGGACGGTCTCGAAAATGCGCGACAATGCTCGCATGACGATCGCGGCCCGCTGCCATCAGCACCCCGTGCGTGACTTCCCGGCGGTTATAAAGGATGGGTTCTCCGGAGAGGTCGCTCATCCTACCATCCGCTTCCTGCACGATCAAATCGGCCGCCGCAAGGTCCCAATCGTGGCTGTTGCCCCCCGCAAAAGCCGCATCCAGCGCGCCATGGGCGACCCGGCAGAGCCGGAGCGCGAGCGAACCGATTCGCGGATGCAGCCTGATCTCGCCCAGTGACGGCTTCAGACGCTCGACCAGCGGCTTCGGGCCGGCGACGCGGGAGAAGTCGAGCTCGGATCCGGGTGTCGCCCGCACGGGCGCATCGTTGAGGGTCGTGCCGTGTCCGCGTGCGGCGAAAAAGAATTCACCGCTGGTCGGCGCAAACACCGCGGCAAGGACCGGCGAGGCATCCTCGACCAGCGCCACGCTGACGCACCAGTCGTCATGGCCGCCCAGATAGTTGCGCGTGCCGTCGATGGGATCGACCACCCATGTCAGCCGCCGCAACAGCCGCGACTCGTCGTCGGCGCTCTCCTCCGACAGCCAGCCATAGTCCGGCGTGGCGGAGCGTAATCGCGCTTCGAGGAGGTCGTTGACGGCAATGTCGGCTTCCGAGACCGGCGAGGACGCGCCCTTGGTCCACTTCTTCAGCTCGGTGCCGAACATCGACCGCGCCAGCGCGCCCGCCTCCCGCACCGTGTCTTTCAGCAGCGCCGCGTCGCGCGTCAGGATGGTCTCGTTCGCGTCAGCGTCCGCCAAGCGTCAAGCCCTCGATGCGCACCGTCGGCGCATTGACGCCGTAGCGGAATTCGAGATTGTTCGCAGGCTGCATCGATTTGAAGATTTCGAACAGATGGCCCGCGATCGTCACCTCGCTCACGGGGTAGGTGAGCTCGCCATTCTCGATCCAGAAGCCGGAGGCGCCGCGGCTGTAATCGCCGGTGACGCCGTTGACGCCGGAGCCGATCAGATCGGTGACGTAAAAACCCTGCTTGATGTCGGAGATCAGCTCAGCCGGCGTCGGCGTGCCTGCTTCGAGATGCAGATTATACGGACCGGGCGACGGCGAGGACGAGACGCCGCGATGGGCGTGTCCGGTGGTGACGAGGCCCAGCTCACGGGCGGTCGCACAGTCGAGCAGCCAGGTCGTGAGCACGCCTTCGTCGATCAGCGCGATCTTCTTCACAGCCACGCCCTCGGCGTCAAACGTCTGCGAGCGCAGGCCACGCTTGCGCAGGGGATCGTCGATGATGCGGATGTTCTTGGCGAAGAGCTGTTGGCCGAGCTTGTCCTTCAGGAAACTCGTCTTGCGCGCGATCGATGCGCCGTTGATGGCGCCGACGACATGGCCGACCAGCGAGCCCGCGACGCGCGGATCGAATACCACCGGCACCTTGCAGGTCTCGACCTTGCGCGGATTGGAGCGCGCCACCGTGCGCTCGCCCGCGGAGCGGCCGACGATTTCCGGCGACAGCAGATCGGCGGCATGGGGCGCCGAAGTGAAATCGTAATCGCGCTCCATGCCGGTGCCTTCGCCCGTAATCGCGGTCGCCGAGATGCCCTGGCTCGAGCGCAAGTAAGAGCCGTGGAAGCCGGTGCTGGTCACCAGCACCATGCCGCCGATGCCGGCGGAGGCCGAGGCGCCGCCGGACTTGGTCACGCCCTTGACCGCGAGCGCGGCGGCTTCCGCTTCGAGCGCGCGGCGCTCGAGTTCGGCGGTCGCGGGCACATCGGGATCGAGCAGATCGAGATCGGGGAAGTCGCGCGCGAGCAGCGCGGGATCGGCAAGGCCGACATATTTGTCGTCGGGCGCGACGCGTGCCATCGCAACGGCGCGCTCGGCAAGCTTGGTCACCGCATCGCCGCTGGCGTCGTTGGTCGAAACCACCGCCTGGCGCCGGCCGACCAGCACGCGCAGGCCGACATCGTCACCCTCGGAACGCTCGGATTCCTCGACGCGGCCGTCGCGCACCTCGACGCCTTGCGAGATGCCGCGCACCGCGACCGCATCGGCCGCGTCGGCACCGGCGCGCTTTGCCGCCTCGACCAGCCGCTGTGCGAGATCGGAGAGCGCGGACTGATCGAACAGGTCGCGGTTGGCTTTAGACGAATCCTGGGGCGAAAGCGTCGAGCTTGCGGATGGTGAAGGGTTCACAAACGAAATCCTGTTGCGGCGGGAGGTTTCGGGGCGATACCGGCCCTCAACACCAGATGTGCCCAATTGGCACGGACTTCAAGCGTTTTCAGCCCGCAAAAAGCTCAGATTGGCAGCTTGCGCGCAACGTCTCGTCAATCATGCGCGCCAAGGTCTTGTCAATCATGCGCGGCGGTGACGCTGGATTAACCAGCATTTTTAAGCGGTTTCGGAAGCGGCCGCGCTAAGGTCCTCGCATCGACCGGGAACATAATCCTGGCGGGGAGACTAAAGCCGTGAGGCGTCAAACAGCAACATGCGGGGCCACTCCCGCCGGGTCGAGCCGCAGCCTGCGGCTCGACCCTCTTTCCCTTCCGGTCCGCTTCGATGCGCATGATCCGCGCGCCGACGGATATGTCCGGCAGATCGAGCTTCATCGCGAACGCGTCGTGCTGCGCCGTGCCGTCCGCGGCATGCGGATGGCGATCAACGTCCGTGTCACCGATTTCACCGGCGTCGCGCTGCGTGGCAATGACGAGGCGCAGACCCTGGTCCTCGTTCATCGCGACCCCTCGCTCTCCGTTCCGCTGCTCGTCAGCGCCGATGGCGACGAGCTCGCCGAAGCCTGGGCAATCTGGAGCGAGATCTTCGCGCTTCCGCAACTCGACGAAGGTACGCGCAAGCCGGCGCCGCGCCGTCGCCGCTGCAACGCGATCCGCACCCGCCGTCCGAAATTTCTGATGCGCCGTCGCACCGGCGTCGCACGCGAGTTGCCAATTCATCGCGACGAGCGCGAGATCATCGCGCGGAGCTGAGTGAGATTTGGTAGGGTGGGCAAAGCGAAAGCGCGCCACCTCTTCTGTCGCAATCGTGGAGAGAAGGTGGGCACGGCGCAAGAGCGCCCTTGCCCACCCTACAGCGTTACGAAGCCCGCATCACCGCGTCCACCAGCAATCCCGCGAACAGCAATAGCCCCGCATCACGGTTCGACTTGAACACGCGCAGGCAGAGCGCGGAATCGTCGATGTTCAGCCGCCTGATCTGCCACGCCAAATGCGCGGCGAACGCCGCCAGCCCGAGCCACGCCGGCCAGCGCGCATCGCCCGACGCGAGCGCGACGCCGATCAGCATCACCGCGAGCCCGTAGAACATGATCAGCGCCTGATGCGTGTGCGCGCCGAACAGACGTGCGGTCGACTTGACGCCGATCAGGGCGTCGTCCTCGGTGTCCTGATGCGCGTAGATGGTATCGTAGCCGATCACCCAGGAAATCGCGCCGGCATAGAGCACCAGTGCAGTCACATCGATGCGCGCAAAAATGACGGCAAAACCCATCAGGGCGCCCCAGGAGAAGGCAAGGCCAAGCACGATCTGCGGCCACCACGTGATGCGCTTCATGAACGGATAGACCGCGACGATCACGAGCGAGGCAATGCCGGTCAGGATCGCGAAGCGGTTGAATTGCAGGAGCACGATGAGACCGATCAGGGCCTGCGCGACCAGGAAGGCCAGTGCCTGTTTCGCGCTCACCTGTCCCGACGGCAGCGGGCGCGAGCGCGTGCGCTCGACCTTGGCGTCGAGGTCGCGGTCGGTGATATCGTTCCAGGTGCAGCCCGCCCCGCGCATCACGAAGGCGCCGATGAAGAACAGGATGATGGTGAGCGGCAGGCGGCTGAAATCGTGCGCCATGCCGGCAGCCAGCGCCGCCGACCACCAGCACGGCATCAGCAGAAGCCAGGACCCGATCGGACGATCAAAGCGGGAGAGCCGCAAGTAAGGCCGTGCCCATTGCGGAGCGAGCGTATCGACCCAGTTGCCGGTGGAATCGGCAACGCGGGCGGATGCATCACTCATCGGGTCAGGACGTTGCCGTTGAGCGTATCGAAGGTGCTGCCGCCCTTCTTGCCGGCATTGGCTTCCGGCGCCGAGCCCGAACCCAGCACCTCACTCAGCGACGGGCCGGCCGGACCGCGCGGCTGCTGCTGCATCTGCTGCGCCACCGTGCAGACCTTCTTCTGCATGGCCTCGGTGTTCTTGTGGCCGGTCTTCATCTGATCGCCTACCTGCGGCGGGATTCCGCATTTGGCGGCGTGGGTCTCGATGTACTTGATCATCTTGACTTCAGCCTGGCTGAAGTTGCCGATCAGCTTGCAGGCCTCGTCCGGCGGAGCATGGCGATCGCTCGCGGCCTTGATCAGCTTGCCGCGTTTCTCGGCCTCCTCGCGCAGGGGCATGAACGCCTTCATGCAATCCTCGCCGGGACCGCCCTGTGTGGGAGGCGCAGCGCTGAAGGCGCCGGAACCGCCGACGGGCGCGGCGCCGTTCACGGGAAAGGACGATTGCGGCGCGCCGCCGACGGAGGCGACCGGCGCCGAGCCGCTCACCGGCGGAAACGCGGAACTGGTTGTAGCCTGGCCGGGCAGCGGCGCCGGGAATCCCTGCGCATAAGCTCCCGCGGCGCCCATGGTGACCATGGCGGCAGTGATCGGAACCATCAAATGACGGATCATCAAGGCAGTCTCTCCGGCAGGAGCTTACGGGGTGCGGCGTCTTCCCAATTGAAGCGCAACCAGCGTGTTCGCGATTTTACGATTCCCGCCGGCCCTTAACAACCCGTCGAATAGGGCAAGAGCGCGGCGCGGGCACGCACGAATTCGGCAAAATTTACCCCCGAATTGGCTGCTTTCGGTTAAGAACGGCGGCAAATCGGACTTTTGAACGATGCCCGCCTACGATTTTCGCGCCCCCCGCCTGTTCGTCGACGCCCCCCTTGCCCAGGACGCCAGGGTCGAGCTCGACCGCGACCAGAGCAATTATCTCGGCAATGTGCTGAGACTTGCCGCCGGGGCCCCGATACTGGCCTTCAACGGCCGCGATGGCGAGTGGCAGGCCGCGATCGAAGGCCGCAAGCGCCCGGATGGCCTGGTGATCCTCCAGCAGACCCGTCCCCAGGACCGGCTGCCCGACCTCGCTTACGTCTTCGCCCCGCTCAAGCATGCCCGGCTGGACTACATGGTGCAGAAGGCCGTCGAGATGGGCGCCGCCACCCTGCAACCCGTCCTGACGCGATTCACCCAGACCTCCCGCGTCAACACCGAACGGATGCGCGCCAATGTTACCGAGGCGGCCGAGCAATGCGGCATTCTGAGCCTCGCCGCCGTGGCCGAGCCGGTGCCGCTGGAACGCTTTCTCAGCCAGCGCGCATCCGACCGCCTGCTGGTGTTCTGCGACGAGGCCGCCGAGGTCGGAAGCCCCGTTCAGAGCCTGCATGGAGCGCGCGAGGACGGACATGACCAAGGCAGAGTTGGCATCGATGTGCTGATCGGCCCCGAAGGCGGTTTTGCCGAGGAAGAGCGGGCACTGCTGCTGCGGCAGCCCAAGATCCTGCGGCTGGCGCTGGGCCCGCGGATCCTGCGGGCCGACACGGCCGCGGTGGCGGCGCTGGCGCTGGTGCAGGCGGTGCTGGGCGATTGGGGCGGAACATCGGCCTGGAAACCCGGACGAGACTGAATTGGCTCGATCGGGCCGCTGGCTCCGTCAACCTCTCCCGCTTGCGGGGGAGGTCGACGCGCGAAGCCCGGCGGGTGGGGGCTCTCACCACGTCGGGAATATCGCCTGCGGCGATACCCCCACCCCAGCCCTCCCCCGCAAGCGGGAGAGGGAGCGCACCTGTTTCGCGGCCGCACGCATTGGCCGACCATTAAGCGATTGATCCTTTCGAGGTCGAAACCGCTTTCCGGCCATGCTAAGGGCTGCGCCAATTCCCCTTTCCTGCCCGGTTGCCCCGGGACGATGGACCTCGAGATGACCGCGACTGCCACCTCAAATGCTGCCGGCTCCCCCGCCTGGGCGGATACGCTGCTGTTGTCGTTCGCGCAGGCCGGCTATGTCAGGGCCGAGCCCGCCATCCTGCAACCGGCCGAGCCGTTTCTGGATCTCTCCGGCGAGGACATCCGCAAAAGCCTGTACCTGACGACGGACCTGTCCGGCGAGGAGCTCTGCTTGCGCCCGGACCTGACGATCCCGGTGGCGCGCGACTACCTCGCCTCGGGGCGCGCCGGCCAGCCGGCGGGGTTCAGCTACCTTGGCCCGGTGTTCCGCTACCGCAGCGGGCAAGCCAGTGAATTCCTCCAGGCCGGCATCGAATCCTTCGGCCGTCAGGACCGCGCCGCGGCGGATGCCGAGATGCTGGCGCTGGCGCTGGAAGCAACCGCCGCCTTCGGCGTGCGCGACGTCGAGATCCGCACCGGCGACGTGGCGCTGTTCAATGCCTTGCTCGATGCGCTCGACCTCTATCCGGTCTGGCGCCGCCGGCTGATCAAGGACTTCAACCGCAAGATCAGCCTGGAACAGGATCTGGAACGGCTGGCGCGCACGACGACCGCCACCCGCAGCGAATACGAAGGCGTACTCGCCGCGCTCGCCGGGTCCGACCGCAAGGCGGCGCTCGCCTTCGTCACCGACCTGATGTCGATCGCCGGCACCACCAATGTCGGCGGCCGCACCACGGCCGAGATCGCCGACCGCTTCCTCGAGCAATCGACGCTGAAGGGCGGCGCGCTGCCGCGTGATGCCCTCACCGTGCTCAAGCGCTTCCTGTCGATATCGGGCAACCCCGACGATGCGATCGCCGAGCTACGCGCGCTCACCGCCGACGCTAAGCTCGATCTCGGCTCCGCCGTCGACCAGTTCGAGAGCCGGGTCGGCTTCATGGCCGCGCGCGGCATCGACGTGAAGCAGACGCGCTTCTCGACCGCGTTCGGGCGTGGGCTCGACTATTACACCGGCTTCGAATTCGAAGTGCATCACAGGGGCAACGGCGCCGAGCCGCTGGTTGCCGGCGGCCGCTATGACGGACTGATGACCCAGCTCGGGTCGCCCGACCCGATTCCGGCCGTCGGCTTCTCGGTCTGGGTCGACGCGCTGACCCGGATCGGCCGCAAGGAGCTCAAGTCATGAGCGCGCCATTCGTTCTGGCCGTTCCCTCCAAGGGCCGCCTTCAGGAGAACACCGAGGCCTTTTTCGCCCGCGCAGGGCTCAAGCTGTCGAAGGCCGGTGGCGCGCGCGACTATCGCGGCACGATCGCGGGCCTCGACAATGTCGAAGTCGCCTATCTCTCGGCCAGCGAGATCGCCTCGCAATTGTCCCGCGGCGTGGCGCATCTCGGCGTCACCGGGGAAGATCTGGTGCGCGAGAACATTGCGGACGCCGACAACCGCGTATCCCTGATCGAGGGGCTTGGCTTCGGCTACGCCGACGTCGTCGTCGCGGTGCCGCAGGCGTGGATCGATGTCCGCACCATGGCCGACCTCGACGACGTCACCACCGGCTTCCGCGAACAGCATCACATGCGGATGCGGGTCGCGACCAAGTTCATCAACCTCACCCGTGCCTTTTTCTCGAGCCACGGCATCACCGACTACCGCATCGTCGAAAGCACCGGCGCGACCGAAGGCGCGCCGGCAGCCGGCGCCGCCGAGCTGATCGTCGACATCACCACGACAGGTGCGACGCTCGCTGCCAATGGCCTGAGAGTGCTCGACGACGGCGTGATCCTGCGCAGCCAGGCCAATCTGGTCGCCTCGAAGGAGGCAGACTGGTCACCGCAGGCGCGGGAGACCGCGCGCGTCATCCTCGATCACATCGCGGCGCGGGCGCGGGCCAACAAGTATCGCGAGGTCCGCACCCGCTTCCGGCAATGCGACGCAGCCCTGCTCGGCGAAGCCCACGAGCGCTTCGGCGTCGAGGCCCCGTTCGGCGGCCCGACCTCGTCGGGGATGCTGACGCTGCACTGCCCACCGGGCCAGCTCTATGCGCTCGCGAGCTTCCTGCGCGACCACGGCGCCGAGACGGTCTCGGTGGTCTCGCTCGACTACGTGTTCGACCGGGAGAACCCGCTGTTCGCCAAGCTCGAGGCGTTCCTGCGGCGGTGAGCCTCAGGTCCGTTCAGCGTAGCGACAGCAAACCGCAGCTACCATATGCTGTTGAGAAGACTTGAACGCATCTGGAACCTTGATCGATGACGCTGGGCTCTGACGTTTCCGCCCTGACCACCACCGCCACCGGCGCCGCGGCGAAGGGACTGTCGATTGTCGTCCCCGTCTACAACGAGGCGGCGGGACTGACATCCCTGCACCAGCGCATCTGTGATCTCGCCAAGACCTTGCGGCTGCGCTATCGCCTCGCCTGCGAGGTCGTCTATGTCGACGACGGCAGTGCGGATGCGACGCTGTCGATCGCCCACGCGCTGCCGGCCGACGCGATCGACGTCCAGGTGGTCTCGCTGTCGCGCAATTTCGGCAAGGAGGCGGCGCTGATGGCCGGCCTCGACCACGCCCGGCTCGGCGCCGTGCTGTTCATGGACGGTGACGGCCAGCACCCGCCGACTCTGGTCGAGCAGCTGGTGCGGCACTGGATCGATGACGGCTATGACGTCGTCTATACCGCCAAGGCACATCGCGACAACGAGACCTTCCTGCGCCGGCTCGCGGTGCACGGCTTCTACGCGCTGATCAACTGGGGCGCTCGCCAGAAGATCCCCGAGGACGCCGGCGACTTCCGCCTGCTCTCGCCCCGCGCGGTCGCAGCGCTCAGGCAGCTGCCGGAGCGCAACCGCTTCTTCAAGGGTCTCGCAAGCTGGATCGGCTTCCGCCAGATCCGCGTCGACTACGAGCCCGCGCCGCGCGTCCACGGCGTGACGACCTTCAGCGCCACGCGCCTGCTCGGTCTTTCGATCGAAGGCCTCACCTCATTTTCAGTGGCGCCGCTGCGCTTTGCGAGCCTGCTCGGCGTGATCCTGGCAGGCGGCGCCTTCCTGTTCGGCCTGTCGATCCTCTGGGAGGTCTGGACCACCGGCAAGCAGGTGCCCGGCTATCCCTCGCTGGTGATCGGCCTGATGACGATCGGCGGCGTGCAGCTCATCATGATCGGCATTGTCGGCGAATATATCGGCAAGATCCTCTCCGAGCTGAAGGCGCGTCCGATCTACTTCGTCGCCGAGCACAGCCAGAAGCATTTCGAGGCCGACAAGGCCGACGACGCCTCGAAGAGGACGGCGGCCGAATGAGCGCCGCCGCGACGCCGCGGCGGATCTGGCTCTGCGCCGACGATTACGGCATCAGCCCGGGCGTCAACCGCGCCATCCGCGACCTGATCGAACGCGGCCGCCTCAACGCCACCTCGGTGATGATGGTTGGCCCGGCGATCGATCGCAGCGAGATCGATGCGCTGCAGGCGGCGGCCAAAGCCAGCCCGCGTTGCGCGATTGGATTGCACGTGACGCTGACGGCGCCGTTCCGGCCGCTGACCATGCATTTCCGCCCGCTCGACGGCGACATGTTCCTAGCCTTTCCAAAACTCTTGCGCGCGGGCCTTGCGCGGCGGCTCGACCGCGAGTTCTTTCGCAATGAGGTAAAGGCGCAATTGGCAGCCTTCGCAGAAGCGTTCGGGCGCGCACCCGATTTCGTCGACGGCCACCAGCATGTGCAGCTCTTTCCGCAGGTGCGCGACGGCTTTGTCGACGCAGTCAGCGAAGCCGCGCCAAAGGCCTGGGTGCGCCAGGGCGGCCGCGACCTGCCACTGGCGCAACGCCTTGCGTCGCCGAAGGCGCTCGTGCTCGACATCCTGAGCGCGCAATTCCGCCGCCGCGCCGGCAGCGTCGGCCTCGCTTTCAATCCCGGTTTTGCCGGCGCCTATGACTTCACGCGGGCCGCCGATTTCGGCGAGCTGATGCGGCAATTTTTGGAAGGCCTGCCGAATGGCGGCCTCATCATGTGTCACCCCGGCTTTGTCGACGACGTCCTTACCGGCCTCGACCCGATGACGGATGTCCGCGAACGCGAGCACGCCTATCTCGCCGGCGAAGCCTTCGCGCGCCTGCTGGCGGACAGCAACGTGACATTGGGGTGAAACCGGCGAAAGCTGGCCTGCGAGGCAGCTTGTCGCATACCGAAATTTAATCCGCGCGCCACTGTTGGGGCCATAATGGAACCCTACATCTTCGTCGCGCTTGGTTTCGCGCGAAGGAGACAGATCATGACGCCGCAGGAACGCCAGCTCGTTGACGAGCTTTTCGACCGGCTTTCGAAACTGGAAAATGCACCGCGCGATCCCGACGCGATCGCCGCCATCTCCGACGGGCTGCGCAAGGCACCCGGCGCGATCTATGCGCTGGTGCAGACCGTGCTGTTGCAGGACGAGGCGTTGAAGCGCGCGCATGCCCGCATCCAGGAGCTGGAAGCGGGGCATGCACCTGAGCAAGCCCAGTCCGGAGGTTTCCTGGATACCATGCGCGAAAGCCTGTTCGGCTCAGGCCCCTCGCGCGGCTCGGTTCCCAACGTGCCGCCACGCGACGCGCGGCCGGTCTGGAACAGCGGCCAGACGATGCAGCAGACCCAGCCGGGTTACGGCCAGCCGCCTTACGGGCAGGCTCCCGGTCAGGGCCAAGGCCAAGGTTACGGGGCTCCGCCGGTCGGCGGTGGCGGCGGCTCGTTCCTCGGCACCGCAGCGGCCGCTGCGGCCGGCGTCGTCGGCGGCTCGCTGCTGCTCTCGAGCATCCGCGGCATGATGGGCGGACCGCACCAGGCTTTCGGCGACACCAACGCCTTGGGCGACCGCGGCGGCAGCCCGTGGGGCGGTAGCGACCAGTCCGGCGGCTCGCTCGCCCGCGACGCCGGCCTGAACGACATCGGTTCGAACCGCGACCGCGGCGACAATTCCCGCCAGGGCTTCGCAGATCACGCGTCGAACGACGGCCAGAATGACAACGACCAGAACGACGACGACGATCGCGACAACGGCAATATGGACGTGGCCGACGACAGCGATTTCGGCGGCGGAGATGACGGCGGCAGCGATTACGCGTGACGCTGCTTCTCGTCCTTGCACCAAACAAAAACGGCCGCCGATGAGGCGGCCGTTTCTATTTTGAAGCGTCTTGCACAGGCCTTTTCCCTTCTCCCCTTGTGGGAGAAGGTGGCGCGAAGCGCCGGATGAGGGGTTGCGTCCGCGAAACCAAATGCCTGAACTTCATTCGCGGAGAGAGACCCCTCACCCGCCTCGCTTCGCGAGGCACCCTCTCCCACAAGGGGAGAGGGCAAGAGGGATCACATCACTACGACCCTGGTGCCGACATTGACGCGGCCATAGAGGTCGATGACGTCCTCGTTGCGCATGCGGATACAACCGGAAGAGACGTTGGTGCCGATGGTCCAGGGCTCGTTGGAGCCGTGGATACGGTAGAGAGTCGAGCCCAGATACATTGCGCGCGCGCCGAGCGGATTTTCCGGGCCGCCTTCCATGTGTCGCGGCAGGTCGGGGCGGCGGGCGATCATTTCCGCCGGCGGCGTCCAATCCGGCCACTCGCGCTTGGCCGTGATCGACTTGACGCCGGACCAGGTGAAGCCCGGACGTCCGACGCCGATGCCGTAGCGCATCGCCTTGCCGTTGCCTTCGACGAGATAGAGGAACTTGTTCGGCGTATCGACCACCAAGGTGCCGGCACTTTCCTTGCCGCTATAGTCAACGAGTTGTTTCTCGAACCTCGGATCGAGCTGACGTTGCCGCGGGTCGACCGTCTCCTGCTGCAAGCTGGCGCCCTGCATCTGCGGCTCGCCCATCGGCGGCAGGCGGCGCGGGTCGCTATAAGCCGGCTGCTGCTGATACATCGGCTGCTGCGGAGCGTAAGCTGGACCACGGCCGGGCCCATCGCCGAACAGGAACTCGATGAAGCCGCCGCCCATGTTCGAGTTGGAGGCGACGCGAACCGGCGCCGGCGGCACCTGCGGCGAATAGAGCACCGCGGGCGGATCGTTCGGCACGGTATTGTCGAACGCGATTGCGCGGTCGGCGCCGGCAATGAAGGTGCAAGCGCCGCCAAGCAGCGCGACAGACATTTTCTTGAACATCGACGTACTCTGTACTGTTTCGTCTAGTTGCATTCGCCGTCGGGCGCGCTGGCTGAGCCGCGCTCGCGACGTGGTCAATAAAGAGCAAAAGCCGTTTTGTTTGGTAAACGGAAGCGGCGTTTCGATTCACCACGCCGTCACGCGAGGGGCAATTTGGCGATCAGCGTTTATTTTCGGTGAACACCGCACACGCATGGTTAATCGCTCGTTTGCAGCCGTCGCGCGGGCGGCCGCACGACAGTTCCTGCTGTGAACTTCGTGTTAAATCGCTTCTGCCTACAAAGACGCGTGAGTGAGGTGGGGGGAGTATTCTGATGGCTGTTCACCGCAAACGTTTTCGTGTCGAAGATATCGTCGGTGGCGAGATGCCAATCCTCGACGTAACCGAAGAGGCAGCCCCGATGCATAGCGAGATCATGGCCGAGCTGCGCGCGATCCGTGTACAGATGGCGAAGGGCACTGCCCCGCTGTCCGGCAGCGCAGCCATGGCGGCGATCGACGCCTCCACGACCCAGGAGCTCTCCGACGCGCGCACGATGCTCGAGACCTACCGCGCTCAGATCGAGCAGTGCGAGAAGCTGAAGGTCGAGCTCGACCTCATCCATGACGCCATCGACCGCACCAAGCGCGAAATCGCGACGCTGCACGGCAAGAGCTTTGACGGCGGCGAAATGGCCAAGGTCAATGGCGAGCTCGGCGCCGTGGTCGGCGGCACCGAGCAGGCGACCCAGCAGATCCTCGAAGCCGCCGAGTCGATCGACCAGGCGGCCAGTGCGATGTCCAAGGTCCAGTCGGCCGACCAGCAGAAGCGTCTGGCCGACGACATCCAGGAGCGCGTCATCTCGATCTTCGAGGCCTGCAACTTCCAGGACCTGACCGGCCAGCGCATCAGCAAGGTCATGGGCACCATGAAATTCATCGAGCAGCACATCAACGCGATGATGGAGATCTGGGGCGGCGTCGACGCGATCAAGTCTCACGTCGTGCCGCAGGCCGACACCCGCAGCGAGGACGAAAAGCTTCTCAACGGCCCGAAGCTCGCCGGCGACGTCGGCCACGCCTCGCAGGACGACATCGACGCGCTGTTCGACTGATCGGACGCGACATACCGAAATAAAAAACGCCGGCGAGAGCCGGCGTTTTTTATTGCCTCGTCATTGCGAGCGAAGCGAAGCAATCCAGGCTGCCTCCGCGGAAACAGTCTGGATTCGTTTCGCTCCTCGCAATCACGCGTGATTAGGCCGGCCCCCGCTTTACGCCCTCGGCGCGCAGCGGACGTAGACCATATTGCCGTAGCGGGTGGCGGCGTCCTTGTCGATGAAGCGGGTGATCAGGACGCGGCCGTCGAAGGAGACGATCTCGCGATCCTGCTCGCTCGGCGTGGGACCAGCCGGTCCGATGTAGTTCTTGCCGCTCGGCGAGCCCTTCAGCCGCAGTTCCTGCGGCGTCGCCTGGTCGGCGAGATGCATGATCACGCCGCCGGAAGAGCCGGCGGTGATCACGTAGGGATTCTTGCACTGGGCCCGGGCGGCAGCCTCGGTACGGGCGCGGTCGGCCGGGTTCTGGAACGAGGCGAGGCCCCAGCGGCCGACGACCTCGTCGGCGCGGATGCTTGCCGGCATTTCCGGGCCGGTGCCGGGCTCGGCCTCCGGCGGCGGCGAGGACGACGAGAACGACGGCAGGCTCATGCCACCGCCGCAGGCGCCCAGCAGCAGCGCCAACATGGAAGCGGCGGCCAGGTTGGCAACCGTGCGCGCGTGAGCTGAAATGATCATGCTATTCCCCCGAGCAAAGTGCCCCCGACCAAGACCGCGGCTGCATCCCTCCGGCAGCCAAGCGCAAAACCGCTGTGGGAGCAATGACGTCCTTTAATACGCCAGCACCGCAAATAAGTTTCTGGAGCCACAATCCTATATCCGCCTCACCAATCGCTTAACCACCTTTGCTTGACAGGATCGCAGCCAAGCCATATTCCCGGGCGCACTATTAGCACTCGAAAACTCCGATTGCTAAGCGCGTCGTTCGATCTCGGAGAGGGCGGACGGCAGCGCCGCCCCCACCTACTTCTGTTGCTTCGGAAGCGAGCCTCCAAAGGGAAACGTCATGGCTAAATCCAAATTTCGTCCGCTGCATGACCGTGTCGTGGTCAAACGTATCGACGCCGAGGAAAAGACCAAGGGCGGCATCATCATTCCCGACACCGCCAAGGAAAAGCCCTCCCAGGGTGAAGTCGTCGCCGTCGGCCCCGGTGGCCGCGACGAGGCAGGCAAGCTGATCCCGATCGACCTCAAGGCCGGCGACCGCGTGCTGTTCGGCAAGTGGTCGGGCACCGAGGTCAAGATCGACAACGAAGAGCTCCTGATCATGAAGGAGTCGGACATCATGGGCGTGATGGCCTAAGGCCAGACGCCTGAACAGCCGCTGAATGCCATGCCCGGATCCTCAGGTCCGGGCATCCATCATTCCACAGGGTTCGATTGCGGGCCCCGGAATTGATGCGACGAACCAGCGGCAGACACATCACGAAACAAGAGGGACTGCAGAACATGGCTGCCAAAGACGTCAAGTTTTCCGGAGACGCGCGCGAACGCATGCTGCGCGGCGTCGACGTTCTCGCCAACGCCGTCAAGGTGACGCTCGGTCCGAAGGGCCGCAACGTCCTCATCGAGAAGAGCTTCGGTGCGCCCCGCATCACCAAGGACGGCGTCACCGTCGCCAAGGAGATCGAGCTCGACGACAAGTTCGAGAACATGGGCGCCCAGATGGTCCGTGAGGTCGCCTCCAAGACCAACGACACCGCCGGTGACGGCACCACCACCGCGACCGTGCTGGCCCAGGCCATCGTGCGCGAAGGCGCCAAGGCGGTTGCCGCCGGCATGAACCCCATGGACCTCAAGCGCGGCATCGACACCGCGGTTACGGCTGTCATCAAGGACATCGAGAAGCGCGCCAAGCCGGTCGCCGCCTCCTCCGAGGTCGCCCAGGTCGGCACCATCTCGGCCAACGGCGATACCGCCATCGGCAAGATGATTGCCCAGGCGATGCAGAAGGTCGGCAACGAGGGCGTCATCACCGTCGAGGAGAACAAGTCGCTCGACACCGAGGTCGATATCGTCGAAGGCATGAAGTTCGATCGCGGCTATCTGTCGCCCTACTTCGTCACCAACGCCGAGAAGATGACCGCCGAGCTTGAGGACGCCTATATCCTCCTGCACGAGAAGAAGCTTTCCGGTCTCCAGGCCATGCTGCCGGTGCTGGAAGCGGTGGTGCAGTCCGGCAAGCCGCTCGTCATCATCGCCGAGGACGTCGAGGGCGAGGCGCTGGCGACCCTGGTCGTCAACCGCCTGCGTGGCGGCCTGAAGGTTGCCGCCGTCAAGGCGCCGGGCTTCGGTGACCGCCGCAAGGCCATGCTGGAGGACCTCGCGATCCTGACCGGCGGCCAGCTCATCTCGGAAGAACTCGGCATCAAGCTCGAGAACGTCACGATGAAGATGCTAGGACGCGCGGGCAAGGTGGTGATCGACAAGGAGAACACCACGATCGTCAAGGGCGCCGGCAAGAAGCCGGAGATCGTGGCTCGTGTCGGCCAGATCAAGGCGCAGATCGAGGAGACCACCTCGGACTACGACCGTGAGAAGCTCCAGGAGCGCCTCGCCAAGCTCGCCGGCGGCGTCGCGGTGATCCGCGTCGGCGGCGCGACCGAGATCGAGGTCAAGGAGAAGAAGGACCGCGTCGAGGACGCACTCAACGCCACCCGCGCCGCGGTGCAGGAAGGCATCGTCCCCGGCGGTGGCGTCGCCCTGCTGCGCGCCAAGAAGGCAGTCGGCCGTCTCACCAACGCCAATGCCGACGTGCAGGCCGGCATCAACATCGTGCTGAAGGCGCTGGAAGCCCCGGTCCGCCAGATCTCGGAGAATGCGGGCCTCGAAGGCTCCATCGTCGTCGGCAAGATCCTGGAGAACAAGTCCGAGACCTTCGGCTTCGACGCCCAGACCGAGGACTATGTCGACATGGTCGAGAAGGGCATCATCGATCCCGCCAAGGTGGTGCGCACCGCGCTCCAGGACGCCGCCTCGATTGCCGGCCTGCTGGTGACCACCGAGGCCATGGTCGCCGAAACGCCGAAGAAGGAAGCCGCGCCCGCGCCGGGCGGCGGCATGGGCGGCTTCTAAAGCCCATTCTTCCGTTACAGTGTTGCGAAGGCCGCCTCCGGGCGGCCTTCTTTTTTGCCGACGATGCCCCAGCTTTCCGATTCAACCGACGGCCAAAACCCACTACGGTGGCCCCGATTCTGTTCCTCGAGGATTTCGTCGATGCGCGCGCTTCTGGTTTGCCCGACAGCTCTATTGGCGGCCTTGCTTGCCGTTTCGCCCGAGGTCGCATCCGCCCAGATGAAGCTGTCGCCGAAGGCCACGGCTCCAGGCGGCGCCGAGACGCGCTATTTCACCTCGATCGACGGGCTGATGGACGGCAATGCCGACGTGATCCTGAAGGAAACGCGCCAGGGCAAGACGGTTACGGCGGCGGTGCTCGACGTCTGCTATCCGATAGCGAAGAACTCGGACCGCAAGGACCGCTTCGTCGTCAATCTCCAGGTCGCGGGCCAGACGCTGACGGGCACGACGCAGAGCCTCGGCGAGAAGGCACCGGTCAGCGTCAAGCTGTTGCGCAAGACGAGCGGCGACACCTTCGAATTCCGCGGTCAGATCAGCATCGGACAGGCCGTGACCGAGGTCACCTCGCCCGACAATTCCGATCTCAGCGAGAGGGAGTTTCTGGACAACCAGACCTCCGACGACGGCATCACGCCGCAACCGAAGGATTTCACCGACGTCTCGCCGGAAGCGATCGCGGTCAGGGTCAAGCTCGATGCTGCGACCGACTTCCTGAAGAGCCTGAAGGGCCAGGATGTCGAGGTGACGCTGGCGAGCCTCAACGTCGGCTGCGATGCGCTGCGCGCCGGCGAGCAGACCATCAACATGTCGGTCGATCCGGAGCGCGCCGGCGCGCTGCTCGCCAAATTCAAGGCGATGCCGGGCGTCACCGCCGCGGGCTGGACCGCAGGCATGACCGAGATGGACCGCACCATCCGCATCCCCGCCGCCGACTGGCGCGACGGCGACAAGATCAACCGCTACAAGCTCGCCGCCGCCGTCGCCAATGTGCTGAGCCGGACGCTCGCGGCAAAGCCGGTCTCGCAAAGCTTCAATTCGGCCACCGGCAAACTCAAGCTGGTCTTCAAGCGGCCGAACCGGGATTTCCCCGCGCTCGAGCTCACCGACACGATCGAGGTCGCAGGCCTGGTCTCGCCCGACAAGCCGGGAGCGACCGACCGGCTGATGCTCTGGATCGGCAGCCCCTCGACCACGACCGCCGACGAGAGCAGCGGCGCCAAGCTCAATCTGTCGGACGAAGCGGCAGCCGACGAGGAAGGCGATCAGCCCGACGACAACGGCTCGATCGAGGCGCTCGTCAAAGAGCTGAAGGGCCAGCGCTGGGACGCCGACAAGTCGGTGTGGAAATAGGCGCGCACACCAACTTTCCGTCATCGCCCGGCTTGACCGGGCGATCCAGTACTCCGAGACGATTGTGATTAAATAGAGAGGCCGCGGCGTACTGGGTGCCCCGGTCAAGCCGGGCACGACAGCTGGCGAGTTCAATTCCCGTTGACGCGAAAGCGTAGCGGCTTGGGGCCAAGGAGCGTAAGCACGTCGCCCTGGCGCTTCCAGGTCTCGACACTGCCGAGGGCTGCGACGAGATCGTCGTCGGCTTGCGCCCTCGCGGGCGGGCAGGAACGGTCCTGGGTCTGGCCGGGGACGAAGATCACGGTGTTGCCGGCAACGGAGAACTGGCCCTTGCCGCCCTTGCACCAGAGCTCCAGCACCACCTCGCCATTGTCGCCGATCTCGATGTTCGGAATCCGCTTCGAGCCGGGCTGTGGCAGTGCCTCCAGCGTCATCTCGGTGCCGAAGGGGAAACCGTCCTCGGCATGCGCGGCAACGGACATCACGAGCACCGCGACCGCCGCACACACCATCTGCTTGAGCAAAACCATGAGACCTCTCGACCGACCCGATTTGCCGCACCTTCTATAAGACGGCGGCAGCCATGAGAAGGTTCGCCCGCATGCAAAAATCCCCGCGGGGGCGCCTCCGCGGGGATTTGCGGCAAAGCCGGGCTTGGCCCGTTACTTCAGCACCATCGCCGTGAACGGCCAGACATAGGCCTGCAACGTCACGAACACGCCGACCAGAGAGGCCAACACGATCGAGTGCCAGAACACGAAGCGCAGGATCGTGCCTTCATGGCCGTACCAGTTGGTCGCGGTCGAGGCGACCACGATCGATTGCGCGTCGATCATCTTGCCCATCACGCCGCCGGACGAGTTCGCCGCGGCCATCAGGATCGGCGACAAGCCGAGCTGCTCGGACGTGATCTTCTGCAGATTGCCGAACAGCACGTTGGAAGCCGTATCCGATCCCGTCAGCGCCACGCCCAACCAGCCGAGCAGCGTGCCGAAGAAGGGATAGAGCACGCCGGTTGCGGCAAAGGCGAGGCCGAGCGTCGCGTCGACGCCGGACAGCCGCGTCAGCGTGCCGATCGCAAGCATCGCCGAGATCGTGATCAGCGAGATCGCGCACAGCCGGATGGTGCGGCCATACTGGGTCAACAGCCTGCCGGGACCGACGCCCATCAGGAAGCCTGAGATGATCGCCGCGATCAGCATGCCCGTGCCGGTAAAGGACAGGTAGGTGAAGCCGAATACCGCGGCCTCTTTGGTCGGCCCTGGCGCGACCGGCGGCATCTTGTTGATCATCTGATGGAGCTCGGGAACGGGGTAGTTCCAGGTGAAGATCGAGTTCGCCCAGGTCTTGAAGCCACCATTGCCCCAGATCAGCATCACGACGCAGACGATGACCCACGGCAGCAGCGCGCTGAAGAGCTCGCTCTGCGTCAGCGGCGTCTTGTCCAGCGGTTTTGCGGCGGTCATGGTGGAGGCCGATTCATCGCGGCCGCGCAACGCCGGAGACAGCCAGAGCTGCCTGGGCTGCCAGACCTTCAGGAACAGGATCAGCGCGCCCATCGAGATCAGCGAGGCTCCGATGTCGACGATCCAGGGATTGATGAAGTTGGAGATCACGAATTGCGGGATCGCGAACGACACGGCGGTGACCAGGATCGCAGGCCACACGTCCTTCATGCCCCTCCAGCCCGCAAACGCCCACACCACCCAGAACGGCACGATCAGCGAAAAGATCGGCAACTGCCGTCCAACCATCGCGCCGAGAACGTAGGGATCAAGCCCGGTGACCGAGGCAAGGCCCTGGATCGGTGTGCCCAGCGCGCCATAGGCGACCGGCGCGGTGTTGGCGATCAGCGACAGGCCGGAGGCCGCCAGCGGCGAGAAACCGAGGCCGATCAGCACGGCGCCGGTGATTGCGACCGGCGTGCCGAAGCCCGAGGCGCCCTCGAAGAACGCGCCGAACGAGAACGCGATCAGCAGCAATTGCAGGCGCCGGTCCTCGGTGACGCCGCCGACCGCGCGCTTCAGGAGTTCGAAGCGGCCCGTAGTGACCGTCACCTGGTAGAGGAAAATGACATTGAGGACGATCCAACCGATCGGGAAGAAGCCGGTTACGATGCCGAGGATCGAGGCGCGGATCGACATGTTCGCCGGCATGGTGAACACGAAGATCGTGATCAGGTTCGCCACGATCACGGCGATGATCGCCGCGATGTGGGCCTGGACGCGACCGCTCGCGATCAGGACCAGCAGCGTGACGACGGGTACTGCCGCTGCGATCGTCGACAGCACGGGGCTGTGCAGCGGGTCATAGACTTGATTCCACATGGTCTTCCTCCCCCACGCATTTCTTATTGCATGCCGGCCAGCGTGGATGACCGGGCCTGCCTGACTCGGTGGAGAGCGCCTCTGAACTTGACGCGGATGGCCCGCGAATGCGGCGGTTCCCATCCGCTCACAAGCTCGCGAAGTCATGGAGGCCCCCACCCCGCGCCGTTAACGCCCATGCTAGGGTTGCAAGGCCGCACAAGCCAACGCAAATTGCGGAACTTGCGACTTTAGTCTAAGCGCGCTCATTTCCGCCGTTGCCTCAGCCATTTGGCGCCAGGCATTTGCGCTCATCCCCGCAGGAGACCCCGCTCTGTGAACAACATCCGCGCCACGCTCGCGATCGTCTGGCGAATCGCCGTCCCCTATTTCCGATCGGAGGACAAATGGGCCGGCTGCGGCCTGCTCGCCGCCGTGATTGCAATCGAGCTGGCGCTGGTCGCGATCGACGTGCTGGTGAACCAGTGGCAGAACCGGTTCTACAGCTCGCTCCAGGCGAGTGACTGGGACACCTTCGTCCGGGAGATCTGGATTTTCATCGCCCTCGCCTTCACCGCGATCGCGCTGGCCGTCTACAAGCTTTACCTGAACCAGTGGCTCCAGATCCGCTGGCGGCAGTGGCTGACCAAGCACTATCTCGGCGAATGGCTCGACGGCGCCACGCATTACCGCATGCAGCTTAAGGGCGATGCCGCCGACAACCCGGACCAGCGCATCACCGAGGACGTCAAGAACTTCGTCGAGCAGACCTTGGTCATCGGGCTCGGACTGCTCTCGTCGGTCGTGACGCTGTTCTCTTTCGTGATCATCCTTTGGGGTCTCTCCAACGCCGCGCCGCTGCATCTGTTCGGCGCCGACATCATGATCCCCGGCTATCTGTGCTGGATTGCGCTGGTCTATGCGATCTTCGGCACCGCGCTGACGCACTGGATCGGCACGCCGCTGGTCAACCTCAATTTCGAGCAGCAGCGCTACGAGGCCGATTTCCGCTTCAACCTCGTTCGCGTGCGCGAGAATTCCGAGCAGATCGCGCTGTTGAAGGGCGAAGGCGCCGAACGCGGCCGCCTGCTGGATCGCTTCAGCTTCGTGATCGGCAATTGGTACGCGATCATGAGCCGGACCAAGCGTCTCACTGCGTTCACTGCGAGCTATCAGCAGGCCGCCGTGATCTTTCCCTACGTGCTGGTGGCGCCGGCTTTCTTCGCCAAGAAGATCCAGCTCGGCGACATGATGCAGACCGCGTCCGCCTTCTCGAGCGTGCAGGGCGCGCTGTCGTTCTTCGTCGTGGCTTACCGATCGCTCGCTGAATGGCGCGCGATCGTCGCGCGCCTGGACGGGTTCGAGATGTCGGTCGCCTCGGCCACAAACCTGCCGGCGCATGAGCCGGCGATCGCCCTCAAGATGGCGGGCGGCAACCGCACTATCGGCCTCGAGCAGCTCTGCGTGAACCTGCCGAACGGCACGCCGCTGGTCGCCACCGGTGCCTTCACCATTCAGGCGCCGGAGCGCGTGCTGGTTACCGGGCCATCGGGCTCCGGCAAGTCGACGCTGTTCCGCGCCATCGCCGGCATCTGGCCTTTCGGCACCGGCGCCATCTTCATCCCCGAAAAGGCGAAGCTGATGATGCTGCCGCAGCGCCCCTATTTCCCGGTCGGCGTGCTGCGCGACGCCGTGGTCTATCCCGCAGCGCCCGGCGCCTTCGAAACTACGCAAATCCGGGACACCCTGCTCGCGGTCGGGCTGCCCGACCTCGCGGGCCGGCTCGACGAGGACGGCCATTGGAACCGGATGCTGTCGCTCGGTGAGCAGCAGCGCCTCGGGCTCGCACGCGCGCTGCTGCATACGCCCGACTACCTGTTCCTGGACGAGGCCACAGCCTCGCTCGACGAGCCGTCCGAGGCCCGGCTCTACCGGCTGCTGGCGGAGAAGCTGTCGCACGCCACCATCGTCTCGATCGGCCACCGCTCGACGCTCGACGCCTTCCACACCCGCAAGGTCGCGATGGTGAAGGATGGCGCGATCCACGTCCTCGGAGACGTCGGCAAGCCGGCTCAGGCGGAGCCGAGCCGAGCGCGCTGAGGCGCGCCTGGTTCGAAACGCCGCTCTGCAAACGCGTCATGCCCGGGCTTTGTCCCGGGCATCCACGTTCTTCTTTCCTCGGTGATACGTGGATGGCCGGGTCAAGCCCGGCCATGACGATGCGGCGACATCGAACCTACCTACCTGGGCGCATCATGCCAGATTGAATTCCGGCAACACGCTCCCCCAAAGCAAAAGGGCGGCAGATCGCTCTGCCGCCCTCGTCAAATCGTCTCGGGAAGAAACTTACTTCAGGTTGGTCATCGCCGTCAGGTCGAAGGACAGCTTGGCGATACCAGCCGCGCCGCACCAGTTCGAGCCGGCGCCGCCGGGGTTGATCGGGGTGACGTTGGTGGCACCGGTGGCGTTGAAGGCGCTGGTGAAGGCGTTGCAATCACCCTTGTTCAGGTTGGTATCGGAGTAACGCAGATCCAGCGTGAACACCTTGTAGGTGAAGCCGACGCCAAGATTCCAGGTGTTGTAGTCCTTGTAGGGGATACCGTTGGCGAAAACGGTGCCGACACCGGTGCCGTAGAAGGCGTCCGACGTGCCGAACCACTGCCGGCCAAACTCACCCGAGACATACATGCCGAAGCCCGAGGCACCGAACGTCGTGCTGGGCGCGATCCACTTGGCGGTCAACGAAGCGTAGTTGCCCCAGGCACCCGAGTTCAGGAAGTTCGGCGAGTAGTACTCGTTCACGCCGACCGACCAGCTGTCGTTGATGGTGTAGTTCATCTTGCCGTAGACTTCGACGAAGCTGACGTCCTTCTTCATGACGTTGCCGTCGGCGAGGAAGATCGTGGTCGTGCTGACAGCGCAGACGTTGCCGCCGGGAATGCCGCCGGTCGTCACGTTGTCGGCGCAGCTCCCGCCCGGATACAGGTAACCCCAGACGCCGATATCGAAGGCGAAGGCACCGAAGGTCGGGCGGATACCGCCGTAGATGTCGACCTCTGCAGCAGCGCGGTTGGCGAAGGAGATGCTCTCCGCGGACACACCGACATAGAGCTGCAGGTCCTTGTTGATGTTGTAGCGGGGCTCGAAATAGGCCGCCACCGACGGCTGGTGGTTCGACTGGGTCACACCGCGGAAGATGTAATCGCTCATGATCGCGCCGCCGAAGGCGATATCCCAGGGGTCAAAGGCGGGCGGCGGCGGAGCCTTCAGTGCCTTCACATGCAGATCTGCCGCAAAAGCCGAACCCGTCGTCACCATTGCCAGCGCCGTTGCCAACAAAGCCACTTTTTTCATTTCGATCCCCATCACCAGTTCTTAGACCCCAGTCGGATCCCGGAAGCCCCCCGGGGCACGCGACCTGATTGCAAATTTCCTAACTGCGGCAATCTGGATTGCGGGATGTGAACCGTGAAGCAAAAAACGCGGGCATCTGCCGACTTTTTAGGCGTTCTGACGATTCCACGAAAGGTTGTCAGCGTGTGTTGCTTCCCGATCACATTATTTGCCTTCCAAGGTGCAGGGGAAGGACCGTGGTTGTACTGAGCCCGGGAGGTCGTGGTGCCCAAGCCACGAATCAGACTGACGCGAGACGTGGCGGCTGCCCGAGAGGCCTGCGGCGATGCAGAAAGGCCGCAGCGTCACCGCTACGGCCCTTCAGCTTGCAGTCGTTCTGGAGGATGCGGGAGCGGGCTTAGCCCTGCCCTTCGGCCGGAGCCGAGTCCCCGGCGGGCGAAGGCATAGCCCAGCTCGTTTCCGGTGCAGTCGAAGCCGCGGGAGTCGGCGCTTCCGTCGGAGCGGGCGCTGGTTTTGGCTTGACCGGGCTCTTCCTGGCCGCGCTCTTCTTGGGCGCGGCTTTTTTCGCGACCTTCTTTGCAGCCTTCTTCGCTGCAGCCTTCTTGGCGGCCTTCTTCGGTGCGGCCTTCTTGGCCGATTTCTTCGCAGACTTCTTGGCGGACTTTTTCGCGGTCTTCTTCGCCGACTTCTTCTTGCCGGTCTTCTTTGCGGTCTTCTTCTTCGCCGCTACAGCCTTCTTGGCCTTTTTTGCCTTCTTGCTTTTCTTCTTCTTCGCTTTCGCCATCGTGGTCCTCCTGTTGCCGCCAACCAATGGTCGATCGGGCGTGTTCAGCCGTCACCTCGGGACGAAAGCTCAGCTCGACGAATTCAATGCCGGCCGCGACCCGCCCGTAGCCCAATCGAGAAGCTCAATCGTGTGTACGACCGGAACTGACGTGCCACTGGCAATCTGCACCATGCAGCCGATATTGCCCGCGGCAATCATGTCCGGCTTGACGCTCGCGATGTTGGCGACCTTGCGATCGCGCAACCTGCCCGCAAGGTCGGGCTGGAGAATGTTGTAGGTCCCCGCCGAACCGCAACACAAATGGCTCTCCGGTACATCTTTCACCACGAATCCATTCTTGGAAAGCAATTCTTTCGGAAGTGCCGTGATTTTCTGCCCGTGCTGCAACGAACAAGCCGAGTGATAGGCGACGACGATGTTGTCCTGTCGCGCAGGCGACGCGAGTCCGAGACCGGCGACATATTCGGTGATGTCCTTGGCGAGTGCGGAGACCCGCGCCGCATCGGCTGCGAAGGCGCGATCCTCGCGCAGGAGATAGCCGTAGTCCTTGATCATCGTGCCGCAGCCGGAGGCCGTCACCAGGATGGCGTCGAGCCCCTCGCCTGCGGCTTCCGCCCCCCAAGCCGCCACATTGGCGCGGGCGCGCGCGAGCGCATCCTCGTCGTGGCCGAGATGATGGGTCAACGCGCCGCAGCATTGCTCGTTCTTGACCAGCACGACCTCGATGCCATGGCGGGTGAGCAGGTTGATGGCCGCCTGGTTGATGCGCGGCGCCAGCACCTGCTGGGCACAGCCCTGAAGCAGTGCGACCCGGCCGCGCTTTTTGCCGCGCGCCGCGAACACGCTGCCCGCGGCGGGGCCCGGCGACGGCAGGCGGCTCGGGGCCAAGGCCAGCATCGCCTTGATGCGCTCGATCAGACCCGGCGTGGCCGACGGCCGCGGCGTCGGCAGGAACACGGCAAGAGGCCGTGCCAGCCGCGCCAGCCGCATGCTGGCGCGGAAGCGCCGCGGGTCCGGCAGCACGAAGGCGAGCACCTGGCGCAGCAGTCGCTCGGCCAGCGGCCTCCGATAGCGCTGCTCGATTCTGACCCGGGCCTGGTCGACGAGGTGCATGTAGTTCACCCCGGACGGACAGGTCGTCATGCAGGCAAGGCACGACAGGCAGCGGTCGACATGCTTGACGACCTCCGCGGTCGGCGCCTGGTCCTTCTCCAGCATCTCCTTCATCAAATAGATGCGGCCGCGCGGACTATCGAGCTCGTCGCCGAGCAGCACATAGGTGGGACAGGTTGCGGTGCAGAAGCCGCAATGGACGCAGGCGCGCAGGATCTTGTCGGCTTCCGCGATGTCGGGGTCGGCGAGCTGCGCGAGAGTGAATTCGGTCTTCATGTCGCACCGCCCCGCGTCAGCCGTCCCCGGTTGAGAATGGCCTTCGGATCGAAACTGGCGCGGACCCGCTCGCTCAGTGCGGCAACGCCCGGGCCTTGCGGATGGAACACATCGACACTGTGCCTGACGTCCTCGGCCGCACGGATCAGCGTGGCGTGCCCGCCGACAGCGCCTGCGCGCTGGCGCACCGCCGGGGCGTGCGCATCGCCCTTCGGCGGCAGCGCCGCCCAGATCAACCCGCCGCCGCAATCGTAGATCACGTCGCCGCCAGTCTCGCGCGCCAATTGCCCTCCGAGCGCCGCGCCTGACGCCGGCGGGCAGACGATCCGCCAGACCGGCCAGGCGCCCAGCGCGCCGCCTGCCCCGAATGGCAGGACGTCGCGGATCGTGGCCCATAGCGTGGAAGATGCAGCGTCCTCGATGAGGGTCGCAGCCCCGAATGGCGCCAGCAATTCGCGCAGCGAGCCGGCGCGATGGGCGGCGGAGGCCGTGATGCCTTCGAGCCGCAGCACAGTCAGCGCCTCGCCCTGGCCCGCGATCTCGCCGAGCCCATCGGTCTTGGCCCGGAACGCCGATTTCGGCAGATGCGCGGCGCCGGAGACGTCGAACGGCGAACCGAGCGCCGCGGTCATGGCCTTGTTGGCGGCGGCATCGTCGAGCCCGCCGAGCAGCAGCGTCCGCTCGGCTTCCGGCTTCGGCATCACCTTCAGCGTGACCTCGGTCATGACCGATAGCGTACCCCAGGAGCCCGCAAGCAGCTTGCAGAGATCGTAGCCGGTGACGTTCTTCACCACCTTGCCGCCGGTCTTGAAGCTGTCCCCGAAGCCGGAGACGGCGTGCGCCCCGAGCAGATGGTCGCGGGCCCCGCCCGCCTTGATACGCCGGGGCCCGGCCAGCCCGGCCGCGATCATGCCGCCGACGGTTCCGAGCGCAGGCGTGCCGAGCAGGGGTGCCGTATTCATCGGCTCGAAGGCGAATTGCTGGTTCTTGGAATCGATCAGCGAGAGCACGTCCGCAATCGGCGCGCCGGCCTGGAGCGTGATGATCAGCTCGTTGGGCTCGTAGGAGGACACCGCGCTCAGCGCGGAGATGTCGAGCACGGCGTTGGTCGCCATCGCATGGCCGATGACGCGCTTGCTGCCATGCCCGATGATCTCGAGCGGCTGCTCATTGGCAATCGCCGCGCGCACCACCTCTTCGACGTCTTTGGCGTCTCTGACCTTGAGCGTATCCACGACTGAGCCGGTAGCGAAGTTTACAGTGGAAATCAAATTTGGCGCATTGCAGCGAAGGCGCGATGCCGTGAGCTAGAACCGCGGGATATCCGGAAACGCCAGCTTGCCCGCATGGACGTGCATGCGGCCGAGTTCGGCGCAGCGATGCAGCGTCGGAAACACCTTTCCGGGATTGAGCAGGCCCTGCGCGTCGAAGGCGCATTTCAGCCGCTGCTGCTGGTTGAGGTCGATCTCGCTGAACATCTCCGGCATCAGGTCGCGCTTCTCGATGCCGACGCCGTGCTCGCCGGTGAGCACGCCGCCGAACTCGACGCAGGCGCGCAGGATGTCAGCGCCGAACGCTTCGGCGCGTTCGATCTCGCCGGGCTTGTTGGCATCGTAGAGGATCAGCGGGTGCAGATTGCCGTCGCCGGCATGGAACACGTTGGCGCAGCCGAGCTGGTACTTTTCCGAGAGCTCGCGGATACGCGCCAGCGCCTTCGGCAGTGCGCCGCGCGGGATGGTGCCGTCCATGCAGAGATAGTCGGGCGAAATGCGGCCCACGGCCGGGAACGCGGCCTTGCGGCCGGCCCAGAACAGGTTGCGCTCGGCTTCCGAGGTGGATATCTGGCAGGTGGTCGAGCCGCAGCCGTTCGCGATCGCCTCGACGCGGCTGATCAGTTCGTCGACCTCGATGGAGGGGCCGTCGAGCTCGATGATCAGGAGCGCCTCGACATCGAGCGGATAGCCGGCATGGACGAAGGCTTCCGCGGCATGGATCGCGGGCTTGTCCATCATCTCCATGCCGCCGGGAATGATGCCGGCGCCGATGATGCGCGCCACGCATTCGCCGGCCGCCTCGACTTGCGCGAAGCCGACCATCAGCGCGCGCGCCGTCTCCGGCTTTTGCAGGATGCGCACCGTGATCTCGGTGATGACGCCGAGCAGGCCTTCGGACCCCGTGATGACGCCCATCAGATCGTAGCCCGGATTTTCCGCCGACTTGCCGCCAATGCGCAAAATCTCGCCGCTCATCAGGACGATTTCGCAACCCAGCACGTTGTTGGTGGTCATGCCGTATTTCAGGCAGTGCACGCCGCCGGAATTCTCCGCGACATTGCCGCCGATCGAGCACGCGATCTGCGACGACGGATCGGGCGCGTAATAGAAGCCGGCATGCGCGACCGCCTGGCTGATCGCGAGATTGGTGACGCCGGGCTCGGTGACGACGGCGCGATTGTCGAAATCGATCTCGCGGATACGCTTGAACTTGCCGAGCCCCAGCAGCACGCCGTCCTCGAGCGGCAGCGCGCCGCCGGACAGCGAGGTGCCGGAGCCGCGCGGCACCACCTTGATGCCCTGCCCGGCACAATATTTCAGGATGAGCGAGACCTGCTCGGTCGTATCGGGCAGCACCACGACCATCGGTGGCTGCCGATAGGCCGTCAGCCCGTCGGATTCATAGGCCAGCATCTCGGCGGCGCTGTCGATCACACCTTCGCCGGGCACGATGGCGCGCAGCGCGGCGACGATCTCGGCGCGGCGCGCAAGCACAGCCTGGTCGCTCGCAGGCATCATGATGGCCATTGGGTGTTCCTTCCGGCTGACCCGGCATGATCGATTTGTTCCGACAAATCAACCACGTCCACGGTGGTTTGGGTAGGCCATCCGAAGCTCGAATCGGCAATCGGCTGCGAGTTCGCTCTGGGACAAGTTGGAAATCGTGAAACCTGTCATGGTTTCGTGGCTTGTCCAAGCCGAGCGGGCCATGCCAAAACCGGCAGGTCCGATGATCACCGACCATAAGACCCACCAGGGAAGAGACGAAGAGCACCCGATGAAAAAACTGACTTTTGGCGCACTGATGATCCTCACCGTGACTGCCACGGCCTCCACTGCGATGGCGCAGGATGTCGCGGCCGGCAAATCGTCCTTCAACAAATGCCTGGCCTGCCACGCGATCGGCGAAGGCGCCAAGAACAAGGTCGGCCCCGAGCTCAACGGCCTCGACGGCCGCAAGTCGGGCACCGCGCCGGACTACAGTTACTCGGACGCGAACAAGAATTCCGGCATCACCTGGAACGAGGCCGTGTTCAAGGAATACATCAAGGACCCCAAGGCCAAGATCCCCGGCACCAAGATGGCGTTCGCCGGCATCAAGAACGAGAACGAGATCAACAATCTCTGGGCCTACGTGTCGCAGTTCGACAAGGACGGGAAAACTAAGCAGTAGGCGCGTAAGAGGCGGCCGCTAATCGGCGGCCGCCTGCACTGGGACGATGTCACCGATCATCGTCTCGATTTCAGTCTTCACGAGATCCGGCACCGCGTTCTGCACCATGTGGCCGAGATCGGGCAGCACGATCAATCTTGCATTCGGCACCGTCGCGGCGAACGGGCGTGCGTGGATGCTGGTCGAGACGGTCTTGTCGGGCTCGCCGGCGATGATCACGACCGGCACCTTGATCTCGTCGTAGCGCGCGACTTGCGCGGCGACCGATTCCTTCAGCGTCACCAGATCATAGGCATTGGCGATGAACTCGCGCGGGCGCAGCAACAGCGGCGTCGCCGAATCCCTCACGAAACCGTCCGGCATCACCTGAGGCAGGAAGACATTGCGCGCACCGGACTCGGCAACGAAATATCCGAGCGGCAACGTGACGGTGTAGGCGAGCAGCGGGCCGATCACCGGCGTTGCGATGATCTCGTTATAGCGGCCGACGCCGCCGCGCCAGGGATGGGTCACCGGCGCCAGCATGACGAGGCCGGCGACCCGGTGCGGATGATCGAGCGCCAGCCGCGCGCCAAGCGCCCCACTCCAGGAGTGCACGAGGACGATCGCGCGCGCGATGCCAAGCTTGCCAAGCGCCTCGTCGATCATGCGCGCCTGGATTTGCGGCGTCGAATCCTCCCGCCGCGCACGCGTGCTCCAGCCATGACCGGGCCGATCGATCAGGATGACGCGATGGTCCTTGGCGAGGAGGTCGCCGAGCGGACGCCGCATCGCTTCGAGATTGGAGCTCGCGCCGTGCAACATCACGATCGGCGGACCCGCGTCGCGTGGACCGATATCGACGACGTGAAGCGTCGCGCCGTCGACCTCGACCATGTCACCTTGGGATGGAAAGGCGCGCTGGAAGGCGAAGACGCCCGCCTGCGTGACGAGCGCCAGCAGAACCAGCGCCGTCACGACGAAAATCAAGATCATGGAGAGGGTCCGAGCGGTCCAGGGCACATGGCAGTTACGGTCTCACAGATGGGTAGTTTCGCCGCCAAGCCCGTCGGGTTTCCACCGAAATGCCGGGGCTGTGGATATCCCTAGAATCGCGACAGGCAAAAATGCTGTAAAATCAATGATCTTTCCGGTGGGCCGCCAGCCCCGGACCAGCTTCATGCGCACGTCATCGCCCCTTCCATATAATCGCCACGGTCGGTTCGGCCATCTAGAGGCGGATGGGCGCCGATCATCCTCGCAATCCACAGGAACGCGGGAACGACCGGCAGATTGCCCTGGTTTGAACCGGAGGATGTTTCGATGAGTTTGATATCCAAAGATGCCGCGATCGATGAAATCGTCGCGAGCTGCAATGGCGATCTGCGCGGCGCGGTGCGGGCGCTGCTCCTGATCAACGAGCATCTCGAGGCGGAGCTTGCGAAACTCTATGCCGCAGCCGCTGATCACAGCCTCGCCGAGCGCGGCAACAACGTCCTGCACTAGACCGGATATTGACCGGACAAGGTCTAGTTGGCGCCGTCCTCGTCGCCTTTGTCCTCGTCGGGATTGACCGCGGGACAGGCACGGATGGTCGAGCGGGCAAGCTTGGCATCGGCCCTGGATTTGTAAGGACCGTCGCCGAACCAGATGTCGCCTATGATCACGGGATTGCTGGTCACGATGTTGCATTTGCCGGTGGCGCGATTGCCGACCACCCAGAACAGACCGTCGGCGAGGCTCACCGTCCCCGACGCCAACAGCAACACAGCTGCAAAGATCGAACGCTTCATGGCTTTGCTCCTGCCATGCAGGTAGGCCTACGGCAGCCCCGGCAATACCCCTCGCGACGCGACGCATGTGATCGTGGTTAATCGCCGCGCGCCGCAATCGCTCGAAAGATGAACGAGTTATAAGCTAGATGTCGCGGCCTTCGACCTTCTCGGTCAGAGACTTGACCTGGTCGGGTATCTTTTCGAGGTGCGGATTGACGGCGAGCGCCTTGCGGTAGGCCTCGAGCGCGCGCTTCTCGTCGCCAACCTCCTGCATGATCATGCCGAGGCCTGCGAGCGCACCGAAATGGCGAGGTTCCCGGATCAGCACTTGCTGGATGTCGGCAAGCGAGCGGCCATAGTCGTTCTGCATGTAGTAGAGCGTGGCGCGGCGGTTCCACGCCTCGATATAGTCAGGCCTGAGCTTGATGACTGAATCCAGCAGCTTGATCGCGATCTCGATCTTCTGCGCGTCGACCGCCGTCTTGGCCCGCGCCATCAGCAGCGCCGCAGTGTCGCTCGGCGTCTGGATCCAGATCGCCCAGATCCGCGCCTCGACATGCTTGGCGCTGACGTCGTCAGGGGCGGCCTTCAGCGCGCCGAACAGGAAATCGAGATTCTTGGTGCGGTCGACCTTGGGAAGCTTGGCCGGCGCCTCGGGGAGCTTCTTCTGCTTGCCCGGAGCAGCCGGCGGATCATCTTGCGCCAGCGCCGGAGCGAGGCCGGCGGTTCCCAGAATGAGGGCCAGACACAGGGTGCGCGCGAAAAGGAATCTCACTGCCATGGTCGAAGTCTAAACGCGCAAAGCCGCCCTTGCAAAGCAGGGCGGCGTCAAACTCGTGTGAACCGTGGTCTTGCGGAGCGCGCGCGGGCCCTCGGCAGGGATCAGCCCTGGCGAGCCTTGAAGCGGCGCTGCACCTTGTTGATCACATAGACCCGGCCCTTGCGGCGGACCAGGCGGTTGGCGCGGTGACGACCGCGCAGCGATTTCAGCGAGTTACGGACCTTCATGGCAGAATCCTGAACGTTCGAAAGGCCGTGTTCGGCACTACCGTTTCGGCACGCGCGAATGTGGCAAAATGAGATTTTCCCCGCCGGCGGACGACCGCCCGGGACGGGGCGGTTCTTAAGGCATCGCAGGACCGGATGTCAATGCGAACCGGTCATTCCGAGCCGATTAACCTCGGGAAAGGGCTGAAACGGCCCCATCGCCGCAATCGGCGCGTCCAGGCCGAGCGAAGCCGAGCCTTGCCAATTTCGTTATATCATATAATCAATTTGGCAACCTGTCGGGAGGAAACCAATGCCGAAGCTGAAGCTGCCCAATATCGACGACCTCGTCGCGATCGACATCCACACCCATGCCGAGGAGCCCTGCGGCACCCACCCCGACGACGGCTATGACGACTTCCAGGCGCAGATGGCGGACTATTTCAAGTCGCCGCACAAGCATCCGCCGACCGTGCCGGAGACCGCGGCCTACTACCGCTCCAAGAACATCGCCGCGGTGATCTTCCCGGTCGATGCCGAGCGCGAGACCGGCTTCCGCCGCTACAACAATTACGAGATGCTGGAGGTCGCCTCCGACCATCTCGACGTCCTCATTCCCTTCGTCTCTATCGATCCGCACAAGGGCAAGCTCGGCGTCCGCGAGGCGCGCAAGCTGATCGAGGAATACGGCGTCCGCGGCTTCAAATTCCATCCGACCATGCAGGGCTTCTACGCCAACGACCGCATGGCGTATCCGCTCTACGAAGAGATCAACAATGGCGGCGCGATCGCGCTGTTCCACACCGGCCAGACCGGCGTCGGCTCGGGCATGCCCGGCGGCATGGGCATGCGGCTGAAATTTTCCAACCCGATGTACATGGACGACGTGGCCGCGGATTTCCCCGACCTCAAGATCATCCTCGCGCACCCCTCCTTCCCCTGGCAGGAGGAGGCGCTGTCGGTCGCAACCCACAAGCCGAACGTCTATATCGACCTGTCCGGCTGGTCGCCGAAATACTTCCCGCCGATCCTGGTGCGCTATATCAACTCGATCCTTCAGGATAAGATGCTGTTCGGCTCGGACTGGCCGGTGATCACGCCGGACCGCTGGCTCGCGGATTTCGCCAAGATCGAGATTCGCGACGAGATCCGGCCGAAGGTGCTCAAGGCCAACGCGCGCAAGCTGCTGGGAATCTAGCGAAGAGGTCAGCGTGACGATCAAAGCCGTCGTCTTCGACGCCTACGGAACGCTCTACGACATCCAGTCGGTCGCAGAGATCACCGAGGATGCGTTTCCAGGCTACGGCGAGATCATCACGCAGGTCTGGCGGATCAAGCAGCTCGAATACACCTGGTTGCGCTCGCTGATGCGGCGCTACCAGGACTTTGCCGCCGTCACGCGCGACTCGCTCGCCTATACGCTGCGGGTGCTCGGGCTCGCCTATGACAGCGAGGCGTTCGAGCGCGTGATCGAGAAATACCTGCACCTCGATCTCTACCCGGACGCGGCGGCCGCGCTCGCGGCGCTGAAGCCGCGCAAGCTCGCCATCCTCTCCAACGGCAGCCCGGACATGCTCAATGTGCTCGTGCGCAACTCCGGTCTCGACCGACTGCTCGATGCCACCATCAGCGTCGATGCGAAGACAATCTTCAAGCCAAGTCCGGAAGCCTATGCGCTGATCGGCGAGATGCTCGGGACCGAGCCGAAGGAGGTGCTGTTCGTCTCCTCCAATCCCTGGGACGTCGCCGGCGCGAAATCGTTCGGATTGAACGTCGCCTGGATCGAGCGGGTGACGCCCGAGGCGATGGCGCTGGCTTGCGTGGAGAACGAACTCGTGGCACCGCTGACGATGTTCAAGGCGATCCGGACCCAGATGGATGAGCTAGGGTTCGCGCCGGATCATCGTGTCCGCTCGCTCTCCGAGTTGCCCGGGATCGCCGCCCGCCCATAAGTCCGCAATGAGCTGCCTGGAATGAGCCTGCAATCCGTTCGCGATTTCTTCGCCGAGAAAGCCCCCGACATATCAGTCATCGAATCCCCGATTAGCTCGGCGACGGTGACGCTTGCAGCCGAAGCCTATGGCGTCGAGCCCGGGATGATTGCCAAGACGCTGTCGCTGCGGATCGGCGAGCGCGTGATCTTGATCGTTGCCGCCGGCACGTCGCGCATGGACAACAAGAAGGTCAAGGCGCAGTTCGGCGGCAAGCCGAAGATGCTGGGGCTGGAAGAGGTCGCCGAGATCACCGGCCACGAGGTCGGCGGCGTCTGCCCGTTCGGGCTGAAGGCGCCGCTGCCGATCTATTGCGACGTGTCGCTGAAGGCGTTCGACGTGGTGGTGCCGGCCGCAGGCTCGACCCACAGCGCCGTGCGCATCACGCCCGAGCGGATGGCCGAGCTGACCGCGGCCGAATGGGTCGACGTCTGCGAAGTCAGGCCATAGAGCCGGCTAATCGTCCTCATCATAGGGCCGCGGCTGCGCGGGCGGAGGCGGCGCGTTGTTGTAGCGCGGTGGCGGCGTAGCGCGATTGCGCGGGGCTGGCTGCTGTGGCTGGGCCTGGTTGTTCGACTGGAACACCGCGCGGCACGCGCTCGATAGCTGCGGCGTGTTCTGCTGCAAGCAGGCCACGATGCGGTTCGTGTCGGGAATCTGGTCGCTGCACAGGCGCCACACATCAGGTGTGCAGGCCATCTGCTGTTCCATCGTGCCGCGATATTCCTGTGCGAACGCCGCGCCCTGCGCCGCGATGCCGCCGATCGCAAGCGCCACACTCAGCGCCATCCGCTCTGCTCGCATATCCCAATTCCTTCCCGAATCTCTCGAATTCTCTTCAATCAATGAGACGCGGGTAGGTTCTGGAGCAACAAAAAAATGTGAAAACGCGGTTGGAACCTATTCGACCTTGCCGATCTTTTTCACCGCCGCGATCAGCCGCGCGCTGTCGGTCGCCACGAATTGCGAGAACGCCGGCGCGTCCTGATAAGCGACGAGACTGCCCGAGGTATCGAAGGCCTTGAGCACATCCGGACTCGCCATCACCTGCGCCATCGCCTCGCGCAGGCGGCTCGCGATCGGCGCCGGCAGCGCGCTCTGCGCGAACAGGCCGGCCCAGATGTACATCTCGACATCCTTGTAGCCGAGTTCCTGGAAGGTCGGCACGTCAGGGAAGCTCGCGATGCGCCGCGCACCGCAATTGCCGAGCACGCGCAGCTTGCCGTCGTCGACCTGCGGCTTCAGCGTGCCCGGTGCCGCCGCGATCGCCTGCACGGTACCGCTGAGGATCGCGGTCAGCGCGGGACCTGCGCCGCGGAACGGCACGTGCAGCAGCTTGATGCCGGCGCTGTTCGCGAACATTTCCATCGCCACATGCAGCGTGCCGTAAGGCCCGGACGAGCCATAGGTGATCTGGCCCGGACGCTTCTTTGCATCCTCGACGAAATCCTGCGCCGTCTTCCATGGCGCCGAGGCCGGCACCGCAAGTAGCGTGGGATCGGCCAGAACGCGCGCGATCGGCATGAACTGCGAGACTTCATAGGCGACGGGCCGGTCGAACAGCCGGTCGGCTTCCGGCAGCACCGCGAGCGAGGACAGCGTCATCAGCAGCGTATAGCCGTCGGGCTCCGCGCGTGCCGCCGCGGCGTTGCCCACCGATCCGCCGCCACCGCCCGCACGGTTGTCGACAATGACCGCCTTGCCGAGGATCCGCTCCAGCGCCATCGCCACGGGGCGCGCCGCAAGATCAGCCTGGCCGCCGGCCGGAAACGGTACGATCATGGTGATGTTGCGGGCGGGATAGGTTTGGGCGAAGGCCGCGCTGGGCAACGCAGCGTGCGCTAACGGTACCGCGGCAACAGCGCGCAAGAGATCGCGTCGATTCATGGCAAGCCCCTCCCCCGAGTTTCTTTTTTCGCTCACAGCCTAACGTGGCGATCCGCAAGCACAAGATGGCTCCGCCCCCGTCGGCCGCCTTTACGAAGTGTTAGCCGTGTTCGGCGCGGCCAGGAACGCATCCGTGGACCCACCGTTCCCCCGCAGGGAGTGGAGTGATGAGGGAACTTGGGACCATCGACGTCGCATTGGACGAGATGCTGGTCAATCTCGCTGCGATCGTGCTGCGGCTTTCAAAGCCGGACGTGACGCAAACCCCGGAAGCGCGGCGCGCATTGGCGCAGTCCGTCCATCAATATGCCGTTTGCGCGCGGCGCTCGACCGACCCGCGTGTTCATGAATTGAAAACGCAGCTGGAAGAGACGCTGAAGCCAGCCTTGCGAATCGTCGCAAGCGACGGCGTGAAAGTCTCGTAGTCAGACCGCTTTGGATTTTCCACTTGTCCGCCGCTTGCAGGTGCCCGGCAGTTTCGCGGCGAGAAAATCGCCGAGCGCCTCGACGCGCGCGGGGCGCGGGCCGCCGGGCGGCGTCACCAGATGCACGGCGCCTTCGGCCTGCTTCCAGTCCTTGAGGATCACTTCGACTTCGCCGGAGGAGATGGCCTCGCCGACGATGAATTCGGGGAGCTCGGCGATGCCGAGGCCGGCGATCAGCGCCGGCATCACCGCTTCACCATTGTTGACGCGAAGCTGTCCGCCCGGGCGCACGCTGGCCTGCTCGCCGGCCGAATTGGTGTAGTGCCAGACGTTGGGCGTGGAGAGATAGGCGTAGCTGAAGCATTTGTGCTCAGCCAGATGCATCGGGTGGGTCGGCCGGCCATGACGCTTGAGGTAGGACGGCGCGGCCACCGTGAAGCGCGGCATGGTGAAGAGCCGCCGCGCGATCAGCGAGGAATCCGGCAATCGCGCGATCCGCACCGCCATGTCAAATCCTTCGCCGATCAGGTCGACGGTCGCATCGCTCAGATGCAAATCGACCGACACCTCCGGATAGGCTTCGAAGAACTCGGGCAGCAGCGGCGCCACCGCCTTCACCCCGAACGTCATGGGCACCGCGAGCCGCACCAGTCCGCGCGGCGCCACCGACTGCGCCAGCGCTTCGTTCTCCGCCGCCTCCCCGTCGGCCAAGAGGCGCGTCGCCCGTTCGACGAGCTTTTGGCCGGCATCGGTCAGCGCGAGCCGGCGCGAGGTGCGGTTGAACAGCCGTGCGCCAAGCCGCTCCTCCAACCGGGTCACCGCCTTGGACACCGTCGCCTTCGACATTGCGAGTTCACTGGCGGCCGCCGCAAACGACCGTAATTCCACGACTTTTGCGAAAATCGCGAGCGCCTCGAAATCGGGGAGTTTTGCCATGGGAACCGATCCGAAAGATCTATTTAAGGAAACAATGCGTTTCGACAGTTTCTATTTCTATACCACGGTCGGAGGCTTATCCAAGGGTCGATCGCAATTCCAGGAATGGAGAAATCCAATGACCAAGAAGCTCTCGGGCAAGGTTGCCCTCGTTACCGGCGGTTCGCGCGGCATCGGCGCGGCCTCCGCTCGCGCACTTGCCGATGAAGGCGCTGACGTCGCCATCAGCTATGTCGCTTCGCCCGAAAAGGCGGAAGCTGTCGTCACCGAATTGAAGGCCAAGGGCGTCAAGGCCCGCGCCTTCAAGGCCGACCAGGCCTCCGCCAAGGACGTGGCGCAACTCGTCAAGGACGTGGCGAAGGAATTCGGCCACCTCGACATCCTCGTCAACAATGCCGGCGTCGCCGCAGGCGGCGCGATCGACGACGCGAACGCCGATACCGACGCGCTGGCGCGCCAGGATGCGATCAACGTGCATGGCGTGATCGCGGCGATCCGTACTGCCTCGCAGTTGATGGGCGACGGCGGCCGCATCGTCACCGTCGGCTCGATGCTCGCCGACCGCGCCTCGTTCCCGGGCCTCGCCGACTACGTCGCCACCAAGGCCGCCGTGGTCGGCTACACCAAGGGCGCGGCACGCGACCTCGGCCCGCGCGGCATCACCGTTAACGTAGTGCAGCCCGGCTCGATCGATACTGACATGAATCCGAAGGATGGCGGCGAGTTCGCCGAGACGCAGCGCAAGCAGCACGCGCTGCAGCGCTTCGGCCGCCCCGAGGAAGTCGCAGCCGGCGTGGTCTTCTTGGCGAGCCCGGAAGCCTCCTTCGTCACCGGCACCGTGCTCAACGTCGACGGCGGTTTTGGCGCCTGACGTCATCCGTTCAATCAAGGAATTACGCAGATGATCGAACTCAGACCTTTTGAAAAGCTCGGCGGCGCCGATCACGGCTGGCTCAAGGCCAAGCATCATTTCTCCTTCGCAAGTCACTATGACCCGAACAACATGGGTCACGGCGCCTTGCGGGTGTGGAACGACGACGAGATCGCACCGAACACCGGCTTTCCCGCCCATCCTCACGCCAACATGGAAATCATCACCTATGTGCGTGAAGGTGCGATCACCCACCAGGACAGCCTCGGCAACGAGGGGCGCACCGAAGCGGGTGACGTGCAGGTGATGAGCGCGGGGAGCGGCATCCGCCACTCCGAGTACAATCTCGAGCCGACGAAGACCCGGATCTTCCAGATCTGGATCGAGCCTGTCGCACGCGGCGGCCAGCCGACATGGGGCTCGAAGCCGTTTCCGAAGGCGGACCGCTCGGGCAAGCTCGTCACCATCGCGAGCGGCGACGAGAACGACAAGGACGCGTTGCCGATCCGCGCCGACGCGCGGGTGCTCGCGACCACACTGAAGGCCGGCGAAACGGCTGAGTACTCGGCTCAGAAGTCGCGCCACCTCTATCTGGTGCCGGCGGCAGGCGCGGTCGAGATCAACGGCGTACGCGTCAACGCCCGCGACGGCGCCGCGATCCGCGACGAGGCCAGCCTGAAAATCATGGCCCTGGAAGATTCCGAGATCGTGCTCGTCGACGCGGCTTAGGCGCTCTCCGTCATGGCCGGGCATGACGGTCCAACAACCAACCCATCAAATCTACACAACGGAGACCATCATGACCAAAGTTCTCGTCCTCTATTATTCCGCCTACGGCCACATCGAAGCGATGGCGAATGCCGTCGCCGAAGGCGCGCGCGAAGCGGGCGTCACCGTTGACGTCAAGCGCGTGCCCGAGCTGGTGCCGCCCGAGGTCGCCAAGGCTTCCTACTACAAGGTCGACCAGGCCGCGCCGGTCGCGAAGATCGAGGACCTCGTGAACTACGACGGGATCATCGTCGGCACCGGCACCCGCTTCGGCCGGATGGCCTCGCAGATGGCGAACTTCCTGGACCAGGCCGGCGGGCTCTGGGCCAAGGGCGCGCTGCACGGCAAGGTCGGCGGCGCCTTCACCGCGAGCGCGACCCAGCATGGCGGCCAGGAGACCACGCTGTTCTCGATCATCACCAACCTGCTGCATTTCGGCATGGTCGTAGTCGGCCTCAACTATGGGTTTGCCGGCCAGATGAAGCTGGACGAGGTCACCGGCGGCGCGCCCTACGGCGCCACCACGATCACCGGCGGCGACGGTAGCCGCCAGCCCAGCGCCAACGAACTCGCCGGCGCGCGCTATCAGGGACGCGCGATCGCGGAGACCACCAAGAAGCTTCACGGCTAAGCTTCACGGTTAAGCTTCGTGATCGACTGCATGGCTGATGCGACGTGGGCGGCATTCTCTCTCGGGAATGCCGCCCCATCTAACGTTGCGGAGCAACGCGCATGGCCTTCGAAATCCTCTTGATAGTACAGATGATCCGCAGGCCCGCCCAGGCACTGGCGCGCCGCTGGTATTGCCGCAGCCTATTCCGCGCCTCGCGCGGCCGGCTCCATTGCGCCGGGTGCACGGGGGCGTGAAACCTGCGCGCTGCGACACGATCGTCCTGGGCTAGCCAACCTTCTTGATGAGTTCACGACCAATCGGCCGCACCGGCTCGCTCCGCAGCACGAGCGATGTTGTGACGGCACCAAAGCCAGCAATTCGGTCCACGATCGTCTCCAAGTCCTCCGGCGCCGGCACGAGCACCTTGAGCACGAAGCAATCCTCGCCCGTCACCCGGTGGACTTCGACGATGTGAGGAATCTCACCGAACTTCTTCAGGCAGGTCTTGATGTGCTCGTGCGAGGTTCGCAGCCGTATCAGCGCCATCAGGCCGAGCCCCAGCGCTCGCGGATTGATCCTGGCGCCATAGCCTTCAATGATGCCGGCCTCCTCGAGACGCTTGACGCGCTCGGAGACTGCCGGCTGGGACAATCCAACCGAACGGCCAAGCTCGGACAAAGGCACACGCGCATTCGCCTGGAGCGCCTCCAAGATCCTGAGATCCTTGCCGTCTATGCTTCCTGAACGATCCAAGCGAATTTCTCCGTCCGACCTTGAGATTATCGGCAAATGATCGTTTCCGCCGATGACTCGCCATGTGATCCATGACCCGGATCGATCACACTGCATCGTCATCCCAGATATCACGAGACACGCATGCGCGAAATGATCACCCTGCCTGGCATCGGAGGCTCCGGAGACGCCCACTGGCAGACGGCTTGGGAAGAAGCAGATACGCGCTTCGCACGCTTTCAGCCGGCGAGTTGGGATCAGCCGGAGCTTGGCAACTGGATACAATCCCTGGAGCGAGCGATCGAGAACTGCGCGGAGCCACCCATACTCGTCGCGCACAGCCTCGCCTGTCTGCTGGTGGCGCATTGGGCAACAAGCTCCCGATCGACGATTGCCGGAGCATTCCTGGTGTCCGTCCCCGACCCGGACGGCCCCCAGTTTCCGGTGGCGGCCTCCTCGTTCAAGTCGGCTCCGGCAAGACCGCTGCAATTCCCCTCGCTCATCATCGCAAGCACCGATGATCCCTACAGCACGCTTGACGTTGTACGGCGACGGGCGAACGAATGGCAATCCGAGCTGACCGTCGTCGGTGCACTCGGCCACATCAACGCATCAAGCGGGTTGGACGATTGGCCGCGGGGTCGCACGTTGCTGGATGCCTTTTGCGCAAACCTCGCAAAACGATGAACGAAGGCGAACGGGGTCCTCCGGCGCACGCGGGATCGCGACGCGTTACGCCGAGCGTCAGGCCTGCGTGATGTCGGCGTGGGGCCGGACAGGATCCGTAGGTACCGGCGCAGGCGCCGTCGAAAGCCACCAGCCCTCACCGGCAAACCAGCATGTCGCGTCGGGTGCGTCCCCTCTGCGCAACGACTGCACGCTCTCCCACCCTTTTGCGAACGCCTCGGCCAATCGCCGGCCGGCATCTGCATCCTGTAGTCCCGCGCAGCCGATGAACTGGGCTCGACCCAGGAATTTGGCGGACCAGATCACACCCTGATCGGGGCGCGTAATCATCAACATTCCACCGTGCACGCCCTCCGGCGCCAACGGAAACACCAGCCGCCCGCCGGGCCGCAGTGCATCGAGCCATTCCATGGCCGGCTGCGCCGCGCCCGCACAGACATAAATCACATCCACGCTGGGCAAATCGGACGCAATGCCCGAGCGCTCGCGCAGCTCGACTACGGCGATGTCTTTCAAATTCTCACGCGCGAGCGCCGCCAGGCGTTCGTCGATCTCATAGGCGTAGACGCGGCCGCCGGGACCGACGAGCTCGGCGAGAATTGCGGTGTAGTAGCCGGTTCCCGCACCGATCTGGAGTACCGTCTCGCCTTTCCTCACGGCGCAGCCGCTGAGCCAATAAGCGTGCGCACCGGGCATCCCGATATTGAGACCGCGCGTGCTATCGAGCGCCAGCAACGTGTTTTGATAGATGAAGGCGGGATCATCGTCCGGCGTCGCGACATAGGGGTGACCGCCAACCGAGATCGACCACGGCCCGGGTCCGACGAAGGGCTCGCGTTCAACCGTACGAAAGGCCTGCTCGATACGGGGATCCGCGGTCCTGGCCGCGGCGCAGATCAACTGCGCATAGAATGCACGATATTTTGCCGAACGATCTTCCATGTCGCCTCCGGGCAGCGAAGGCTATGATAGCACAACGATTGCGATATTCGAATGACCGCTGCAATCCGGGGCTTTGCGCGCTCTACTGCGCGGCCTTGCCCATCGCGCGCGCCGCCAAGGCGGCGAGCCTCGGATGGCGACGCAGCCCCTGCGCGGCATGGTCGCGCCAGACAAAAGGCAGGCCGCGCCAGGACAGCGCGACGCTGACATCGGTGAGCGGCACTCGCTCGGCGCCGAGGCGGCGCTTGTAATCCTGATTACCGATGCTGAGATCGAAGCGGCGCACGCCCTGCTCATGCAGCGCCTCCATGGTGCGTTCAGTCGCGAGCAGTCCGGGAGAGAAGTTCGCCCACGTCTTGCCGGAATGACTGATGCGCAGCAGGAAATAGGTCGCGCCGTACCTGACGCCGAGCGTACTGGCGACGATACCCTTGTCGCAGACCAGCGCCGAGATGACGGCATAGCCTTCAGCAACACCCTGGCGCGCCACCTCGCGATAGAATCGGGCGTGAGCATCGTCGTTCAGCACGAACGGCGAGCCGAGCTGTCTCATCCGCTCTTCTTGCTGGACGTCCATCACATCGAGGAACTCGCGCGCGCGCTCGACATCCGTGGCGATCTCGAACCGCGCGCTGCCAAGACGGGTGAAGACGCGCCAGCACCGCGGCAGCTGCAGGCGCCTGAGCGACGCCCGATAGTCCGCATAATCGTCGCCCGTCAGCACGACATTGCCGTTGAGCGAGCAGGATCCGACGCGGCCAAGCGACACCAGCGGGTTCGGCTTGCCGCCGACATGGGCCGGCATCTTCTTCAGGCGCAACAGATCGAAGCGGTCCGGCAGGGCGCGCAACGCATCGACCAGCGCCGCGCTGATTGCACGCGTATCGGCGGCATCGAACGTGGCGTCGCATGCAAGGATCGGCGCGTTGTTGTCGGAGACGTCGAGATCGGCGAATTCGACGACGCGGATGCCGCGCCGCGTGTGGCTGATCATCGGCACCATCGCGATGTCCCTGCCGGTGGCGGCATCGGACATCACGGCAATCAGTGGCGCGACGCCGTGAAACGCCTCGTACCAGGCGGCGAGCCAGTAATCATGCTGGAACGCGGTGCGATGGCCTGCGTGCAGGCGCGATGCGGCCTGCCGCCAGTCACGTAAGAAATCCACTGAGATTCCCGACGTGCTTGACACCCGACCATCTAGTTGCTCAAGGCTGAGAAACGCCATCCGTGCCGGGCATACAGTTACTGATCATTTCCAGATAGATTATGTTTTGGCGCAGACCACAAGTTACGTCGCTGCTTATCGTTAAGCCGATACCGTCACGACGCGCGCGCTGTCCTTCATGTCCCGATATGAAACGCGCGGCTGCGACAAGCTGTCAGCGCTCGGGTTCCATTTGCTCGACGCATTGGAACCTCGCCAGGAAGTGCAGCCCTGCCACAGCGAGGGCGAACATGAACCAGATCGGATTCTGCCGTTCCAGCAGGAAGGTTTCGGTCGTCCCGTAGTACAGGCCGAACAGCCAGATGGTCAGGAACAGCTTTGTCAGCGCAGCGCTGTGGCTGTGAGCCTGCGCCGCCTGAAAATTCCTGAGCGGCGCGAGCGCGAAGATGAGGATCACGAGGACCAGCCCCGGCAGGCCGATGGTGATGGCGAGATCGAGGTAACTGTTGTGGCTGTGCGCGGCGGTCACGGCCCATTCGGAGCCTTTGGCGGTCTGCCGCTCGGTCACGTCGTCCCAGAACGCCGCATAGCCGTGGCCGACGATGGGCTTTTCCGCGATGGCTGCCAGCGCGAACTCCCAGATGTCGGAACGGCCGGTGAAGGTGGGGTCGACCGGAAGCAGCCGTGTGATGGCCCCAAGGCCGGGGCTCAAGACGCTGCCGACCGTCAGAAGGTTCATCACGATCAGCGGTACGAAGCAGATGATCCGCTTCAGCCACAGGCTTCGCGTGACGTAGACGAACGACGCCAGGGCGTAGATGGTCAGACACAGCACCGACGACGTCTTGCCGCCGGTGAAGATCAGGAAAATGCCGGCAAGCGCGGCGATCACGGGCCCCAACACGAACGAGCCGACGGCGGACAGATAGATGCCGACATAGACCAGGATGCTCATCACGGGCGAGGCGACGTTCTTGTGCCCGAAGCTGCCGCGCCAATCGCCGGCGAGCTGCGGCTCGGTGATGTCGAGTGCGGTGTGGATCGAATATTGCGGCGCGAGGAAGACGCCGAGATAGCACAGCACCAGCAGCACCAGCGCTGCGCCGCCGAGACACAGGTTGAAGCTTCGCTGCGTCGGCGGCAGCAGCGGGAGGAGGACGGCGAGCGAGGTCACGCTGGCCGCCAGCACGAACCGCTGGATCGACACCTCGCGGCTCTCGGAAAGCACCACATTGATCAGCATCCAACCGATGAAGCAGAGGTGCAGCGGGGTCACCAGGGTCTTCAGCGAGGGCGCATCGGTGGCAACGGCGAACAGCACCGCAACGGCGGCCAGCAATCCAAAGGAGATGTAGTTCAGCGCCATCCGCCCGCCGACGACGTTGGCGACGTCCTCGCTGCGCAGGTCCGGAAACGGATCGAGCGTCACCAGCACCAGCAGCAGGGCCGCGACCGCGACGAGGCAGCGCGCCGCCTGCACGACATTCAGCCCCACAATCGCGTCGCGCAGCGCGTGGCTGTACGATCGGGCCTCGACGTCGGTCATGTCAGCGGTGCTGCGATCCATGGCTCAAGGCCGGTGTGATGAAGCCGGGGAAGCTTCAGGTCTTAGCCCATCCCCGTTAACCATCCGTCAACCAGCATGCCGGAACCGGTCGACACCGCATGCTGCCGCGCCACGCTCCGGGCGATCTCGTAATATTGCAGCGCTCGCTGCTCTAGGGTGAGATTGTCCAGCACATAGGCGCGCGGATCGAAGGTCTTCTCGGTGCACCCGGTCCAGAAATCCCCCCAGCGATCGTCGAAGCCGGTCCGGTCGACGAACTTGAGGCCGCAGCGCGCATCCCAATACGGCACCGACGACACCGGCTCGAACTGGACGCGGTGCGGGAAGTAGTCGGGATCCGGCCACGGGCCGCCGGGATCCCAGGCGAACACCGGTACGCCGCAAGACAAGGCCTGCTGGTAGGCGATGCCCTGGCTCTCGTTCTGGCACAGGAAGATCATCGCGCGCGAACGCTTCAGCGCCTCCTGATAATCCTCCTCCTTGTAGCTGCCGTAGCGCAGCTCGATGAATGAGCGGCCCTCCTTGACGAGCCGGGCGCGGACCGGCTCGACCAGTTCGGGCACGTAACGCTCGCGGTCCCAACTGACCTTGTCGTAGAGCAGGACGTCGATGGTCTTGTCGCGCGGGCGCGACGGCGCCCACAGCTCCGTATCGATGCCAACCGGCCAGGCTTCCGTGTCGGGCCAATATGGCCGGTACATATCGGCGTACCACGGGCCCGGCACCACCACCTTCTTCACCGGCAGGCGCTTGAACAGGTCGGGATCGTCCAGAGGATGATTGTGGGCGGCGACCCCGAGCAGGATCGGGTTCTTCCACGCGAACTTGTCGAGCAGGAAGGTGCGGCCGATGATGCAGGCAACTTCCTCGGGATGCTGCGCGATATAGCGGTAGTCGTTGACGCGGTAGCGGATGTCGAGCCGGTCGAGCCCGGCGCAGAGATTGAGGAACACGCGAAGCTGCCCGCTCATGCGCGGCTCGCCGAACAGCATCCGGCGCGCCATGCGCCGCAGATGCCGGTCGCCGGGAAACCAGCGGTCGTCCTTGTCCTCGTAGAAGAGGTTGAGGACCATGTCGTCGGGATCGTAATCGAATGTCTTTGCGGGCACTGGAGTCCATCCGCGGCAATCAGGCCCGCACTCTCGCATGGGACCGGCTGTCGCACTTCTCGAAACCTGCGACAGACTTAACGCCACGGGCTTAACGCTAATCTACGAAACCGGCGTTGCGCCGGCCATCGCAGCAACGATGAGAGCGCTATGCGGGTATCATCCGCAACGGCCAAGGCTACGACTGCAGCTCCGAGGGGGGCGGCCTGGTTAACAGATCCTTAAAGACGAGCCGCCGCTTGACCACCGCCGACGATATGCTCGATTCACCGGCCACTGCGCTTGCGGCCGAAGGCGCGCGCGACGCGCTGCCGGCGACTTCGGTCGCGCCGGTCTCTGTCGTCATTCCTGCCAAAAATGCTGCCGCCTATATCGGCGAGACCATCGCAAGCGCGCTGGCGCAAGGCGACGTCACCGAGGTGATCGTGGTGGACGATGGCTCGACCGACGACACCGTTGCGATCGTCCACGCCATCCGTGATCCGCGGCTGCGCCTGATGAGGAACGATGCCGCCGGTGTATCGGCCGCGCGAAACCTCGGCGCACGGAATGCCGGCGGTGACTGGCTGGTCTTCCTCGACGCCGACGACCGCCTGCGTCTCGGCGCGGTGACGACGCTGCTGGCGGGTGCCCGGGCCGCACCGCGCGCGGTTCTGGTCTATGGCGACTACGACACGATCGACAGCGAGGGGCGCCCGATCGGCCGGCGCGACCTCTTGAAGGGACGCCTCAAGCCGTCCGGCCACGTGCTGGAGCGGCTGGCCACCGGCAACTTCATCGTCAATGGCGGCATCATGCTCGTCCGCACCGGTGCCTTTCGCGCGACAGGCGGCTTCGACACTTCGCTGCGATATTGCGAGGATTGGCATTGCTGGTGCCGCCTCGCCGCGATCGGCGAGTTCGCATTCGTCCCGGAAATTCTGCTCGACTATCGTCTGCACACCGCCAACACCATGAATGCGGCGGTGCGGACGCCGCAGGATTTTCTCCCGGCGGTCGCGCGCGTGTTCAGCGACAAATTGATTCTGGCCAAGCTGCCCGCGGATGCTGCGCCTCGGCTGCGCCGGGCGGCCGAGATCCATCTCGTGACCTATTCGGCCACGCAAGCGATCCGCTTCGGAAGGTATCGCGACGCTCTCACCTATCTCGGCATGGTCGGCCGGCGGTCGCTCAAGGCGATACCGCGGTCCGCGACCAAGATCGCGCTCGCCTATTTTGGAATCTAGTCGGTCAGCGTAGCTTCAGGACACGATCTTCGAAGCTTCATAGGGCTTCGGCTCGAGGCCGAAAGCGGCGAGCGCAGCGCCAAGCGCGACCATCACGGGGTGCATCGCGACGACGGCCTTCGACGTCGGCAGCAGGCGAGCCGCGCGAACCAGCGATAACGGCAACCGTCCGAGCATCTGCGCAAACACCCGCGCCTTCGCTGCCGCGCTCCGCGCGGCCTTGTACTGCACGCGATAATTGATCGCACCGATGCGCAGACCACGCTTCGCGATCCAGCCGAGACTGGTGCGGCTCTGCGGCACAGTCTCGGTGATGACGGCCTCCGCCGTCCAGTGGAATGTCATGCCGGCATCGCGGCAGCGGACGAAGAAATCGCAGTCGCCGCCACCGAGGAAATTGAAGCGGAGATCGAAGGCGGGAGGGCCGAACCGCTCAAACGCCGCGCGCGTGATCAGGCAGTTGCCGCAGCCATAGATCAGCGGCACGGCGCCGCTATAATCATAGGCGGGACAAAAGGCGGGGTGACGCGCGAGCCAGGGCAGGCTGTCGTCGTCGAAGACCGGAAGCACCGGTCCGCCGACAACGTCGGCGCCAGTCGCCTCACAGGTGCGAACCATCAGCTCGAGCCAGTCGGGCGAGGCGATCTCGTCGTCGTCGATCATGAGGAAACGGGTCGCGGCGGGAAACAGCGCCTGCGCGGTCTCGAACGCGGCGTTGATCGCCTGGCAATTGCCCTGCCGCTGCTCGACCAGGCAGATGCCCTGGAGCTTGCCGGCGGCAAGAAACTCCGCGGCAACCGGCGCGCTCTCGCGCCGCGCGGCATCGTTCTCGACCATGACGACGGCGAAGGAGTGCGGGGTGCGCTGAAGGACGAGCGACTCCAGCGTCAGCCGCAGATGCTGCGGGCGGCGGAAGCAGGGAATGCAGACGACGATACCGACCGACAGGTCGATGACGCGCGAGCTCGCGGCGATCTCCCGGTTGGGATCGCGCACGGCGTCCGAGATCCGGTTGGCGGACAGGTCTGTCGGGATCAGCGTCATGGCGTTCTAGATGCCCGAGATATGTTGAAAAAGCCCTGCGTCAATCGCATGCATCGGCGCCGTCCCGCGACGGCACAGTGCCACGGGACCGACGCGTGCCAAAATGAGCGGCCCGCTTCAGCGACAAAGCGACCCCTGTTGCCGATATTCTCAGGCATGCAACCCTATCACCAAGCGCTTAACCGCTTTCGCTCGTTTTCCCTATGAATCCTGGCGCGTGTGATATTGCAATTTCCAGTCCACCGTCCGGCGACGGTGCGATACGGAAGATACTGTAGTTAATGCCTCTGCACATTAACCCGACCGTAAGCACCGCGACCGGTGACGCCGCGCGGCATCGGATTTGCTCTTCGGGCACGTGAGATTTTTCCTGTAAATTTGAGTCGAACAAGTGCGGTCAAAAAACATGAACAAGCCAGCCACGATCGATTTCACGACAGCGACCCCCGCTCCGGCACAGACCCAGGCGCTGCTCGACCTGGTCCCCGGCGAAGCCCGCGACAGCCTGCTCGCCATTCACGAGGTGCTGCGCCGCGAGTTGCCGCAGGGACGGCTTGCGACCTACGAGGCCGGTGGCGGCTCCAGCAGCTTCCTACCCGTGGACGTGCTGAGCCGCAGCCACGTCACCGTCGTCGACATCGACGAGGACCAGGTCCGCAACAACACCTACGCGGACGAGGCGATCCTAGGTGACGTGCAGACCTACCGCTTTGGCCCGGAGACCTTCGATATCGTGATCTGCTACAATGTGATCGAGCATCTGCCCGACGTCGAAGCCGCGCTGTTGAACTTCCGCGATGCGCTCAAGCACGGCGGGATGATCCTGATCGGCGCGCCCAATCCGCGCTCGCTGTCCGGCGTCGTCACCAAATATTCGCCGCACTGGTTCCACGTCTGGTTCTACCGGAACATCCGCGGCATCAAGACCGCCGGGCTGCCCGGCGAAGCGCCGTTCCCGACCTTCTTCCACCCGCTGGTCACGCTGTCGAAACTCGAGGCGTTCGCGACCACCCACGGCCTCGAGATGATCTACCGCCGTGAGGTCGAGAGCCCGCGCTATCCCGAGATGCGCCAGCGCAAGCCACTGTTCGCCGCCCTCGTCGATGCCGGGGCTGCGGTGATGAACGCTGTGCTCCCGCGCGGCACCGACGTCCGCCGCGGCGACTATCACGTCATCCTGCGAAAGCGCTGACGACCATGGCGCGCCCGCGGAGTAACGAACCGTTAATCTCCGGGGAGCCGACGCATCCAAAGCGTCACAACGACGCGCCACACAGTGACATGCGCTTAAACGCTTTGTTTGCCATTTCGGTGAATAGTCCCTCAATGAGTATGGTTAATTTTCCCTGTTGCGTTGATTGGGCGCCTATATCCCTGGCGCGTGGCGTAAAGCGAAGAGTAACCCCTCAGCCCACTGCACTTGGAATGAAAGCTGGGGATCATGCTTGACTATAACCAGCCGATAGATCGGGCCAGGTCGGAGGCCCAGCAACAGAGGTCCCAGACCGGCTTCGACGTGCTGGAGCTCGTCAGCCTGCTCTGGCGGCGCAAGGTCGCGATCGCGGCCGCCGCCCTTCTCGGCGCGACGCTTGCGGTCACCATCGGCAAGAGTCTCACGCCCCGCTACACCGCCACCGCGCAGCTCTATGTCGATCCGCGCGAACTCCAGCTCGTCGATCGCGAACTCACGCCGCGCGCGCAGGACGTCTCCGGCATGTCCATGGTGGTGGAGAGCCAGGCACGCCTGATCACGTCCAATAGCGTGCTGCTGCGGGTGATCGAGCAGGCCAATCTCGACAAGGATCCGGAATTCGGCGGCGGTGACGGCAAGAGCGCGATGTCGTCGTTGCTCGGCCTGATCGGCCTCCAGCCCCGCGCGTCCTCCGCCGCGGACGCCAGGGAAGTGCAGCTTGCGGCGCTCGAAGCGCTGAACAGGCACATCACCATCCGCAAGACCGAGAAGAGCTTCATCGTCGACATCGAGGTGTGGTCGACCGATCCGGCGAAAGCAGCGATGCTCGCCAACATGCTGACCAACACCTATCTCACGGAATCGCGCAACTCGCAGGCTCTGGCGATCCGGCGCGCCACCAGCGATCTGTCCAGCCGCCTGAAGGAGCTGCGCGAGCGGCTGCGCAACGCCGAAACCGTGCTTGCCACCTACAAGGCCCAGAACAATTTCGTCGGCACCCAGGACGCGCTGATCAGCGATCAGCAGCTCTCCTCCAGCAACCAACGGCTTTCCGCGGCCCGCGCGGCGACGATGGATGCGCAGGCGCGGCTCGACCAGATCGAGGCGAGCCGGCGCACGGCGGCGGATGCCGGTGCGATTCCCGAGGCGCTGCAATCACCGACGATTGCAAACCTGCGCGCGCAATATGCCGATGCCCGCAAGAAATATGCGGAGCAGACCGCCGAACTCGGACCGCGCCATCCGGCACTGCGCCAGACCGAGAAGCAGGTCGAGGATCTCAAGCGCACCATCAGCGAGGAGATCGACCGCTTCGCCCAGTCGGCCAAGAACGACCTGACCCGCGCCCGCGACTACGAGGCCTCGCTCAACCGGGCGCTGGAGGCGCAGAAGCGGCAAAGCGTCCAGCTCAGTCAGGCCGCCGTGCGCCTGCGCGAGCTCGAGCGCGAGGTCGATGCCAGTCGCGACGTCTACCAGTCCTTCCTCAAGCGCTCGCGCGAGACCGAGGAGCAGGAGAGCCTGAACACCTCGGCGGCCCGAATCATCGGCGAGGCCACGGTGCCGCAGCGGCGCTCGTTCCCACCGGCGATGAGCCTGTTCGCCATGATCGGCTTCATCTTCGGCGCGCTCGCCGCCTCGAGCTGGTTCGTCGCGGCCGAGCACCTGTTCGCCGGCGCGCCCTCGCCGGCCCGCCGCGAGCGCTCGCCTGCGCGGGAGGTTTCGAGATCTCCGCCGGAGACCGTCGCGCCTCCGCCACCGCTTGCGCTGGTGGAAAAGCCCTTGATCGCGCGGCTCCAGGAGGCCGACGTCATCCGCACCCTTGGAGCCATTCTCGCCACCGGCGGCGGCGTCGATCTCACCCGGCTCGGCTGGCCGACGCTGCGTCCCGGATTTCCGCTGACGACGCTGCTCAACGCGTTGCGCGACATGCGCGCTGCTCTGGCACGGCGCGCCGGCGGCAAGGCGATGGCGGTGATCGCGCTCGTCGGCCCCGGCGAGACCACCGGGCACAGCGTGACCGCGCTGAATTTTGCGCTCGCGGCGGCGCGCGACGGCGCTCGCGTGCTGATGATCGACGCCGATCACCAGGCGCACACGCTCTCCAACAAGGTCGACCGTCCCGGCAAAATCGAGCCGGGCAAGCACGGCTGGCTCTCGATCGGCAGCAAAGCCGCGCGCGAGATCAAGACGGTCAACGGCATCGCGGTGCTCCCGACCACCGAGACCGATGCCGGCAAGGCGGCGGAGGCCATCCGCAAGGCGATTGCACAGGCTCGTTCCGCCGGTGACTACGACCTCGTCATCCTCGACGGGCCCGCGATGCCGCTGTCGGCCGCGGGTCGCAAGTTGCTCGATGGCGCCGATGCGCTCGTCGCCGTGCTGCCGACCAGCCTCGACATCAACGACAGCATGGAAGAAGTCCTGACCGCGCTCGGCGGCGCCGAGCGCAAGCTCGTCGGCGTCGTGCTCGACGAGCTCACCCCGGCGACCCAAACGCGCCAGCGAGGCAGACAATATGCTTGAGCGACGCGTCAATCTGGATGGTCGGGCCGCAACCGCCGAAGTGCCGCGGGTTACCGTCGGCGGCCTTCGCATGGCTACGCTCGACCTGGAAGCGACCGCCGATTTCATGATCGAGGCAACCGATCCGCGCCACCGCATCGGCCGTCCGCTATTCCTGACATCGGCCAATGGCGAGGTGCTCGCACGCTGCTCGACTGAGCCGCAGACCGAACGCCTGTTCCGCGCCGCCGACCTGATCAATGCCGACGGCCAGCCGCTTGTGGCGGCCTCCAAGCTGCAATCCTGGTTTCCGCTGACGGAGCGGGTCGCGACCACCGACCTGTTCCACATCGTCGCGCGCAAGGCGGAAGCTGCCGGCCGCACCTTCTACATGCTTGGCGCCAGCGAGGACGAGAACGCAGCAGCGGTCGAGAACGTCCAGCGGCTGTATCCGGAACTCAAGATCGTCGGATATAGCCACGGCTATCTCCGCGGCGACGCGCTGCGCGCGAAAGTCGAGGAGATCAACGCACTCGCGCCGGATTATCTTTGGGTCGCGCTCGGCGTGCCGAGCGAGCAGGCTTTTGTAGAGGAATTCACACCGCTTCTGACCAACGTCGGCGTTATCAAGACATCGGGCGGCCTGTTCAACTTTTTGTCGGGCAGCCGCTCCCGCGCGCCGCAATGGATGCAGAAGATCGGACTCGAATGGGCCTGGCGCACCTGGCTCGAGCCGCGCCGCCTGTTGTGGCGCTATTTGACCACCAACCCCCGTGCGCTCTATCTTCTCTTCAGCCGCAAGCGGCCTTTCAATCGCTGAGAAATGTCGAGTAACGACATGACCGACCGACCGATCGTCCTCGTCACAGGGGGCGCGGGCTATATTGGCTCGCATGCCTGCCGCGCACTGGCCGCGGCCGGCTACCAGCCCGTCGTCTATGACAATCTCTCGACGGGTCATCGCAGCTTCGTTGCCGGCCCGCTGGTGACCGGCGATCTGCTCGACGACGCGACGCTGGCGCGCGCCTTCGCCGACCACAAGGTCACGGCGGTGATGCATTTTGCGGCGGCGAGCCTCGTCGGCGAGTCCATGACCGACCCGCAGAAATACTACATCAACAATCTGCAGGGCACGCTGTCGCTGTTGCAGGCGATGCGCAACGCAGGTTGCCAGCGGATCGTGTTCTCCTCGACCGGCGCCGTCTATGGCAACGCCGATTCCAAGGAACTGCCGGAGGATTTTCCCTGCGTGCCGATCAACCCCTATGGCGCATCGAAGTGGATGATCGAGCGCATGCTCGCCGATTACCGCGCCGCCTACGGTTCGGCGCTTTCTGCCTGCGCTACTTCAACGCCAGCGGCGCCGATCCGGCCGGCGGCATCGGCGAGCTGCGTGACAACGAGACCCATCTCATTCCGCGCGCCATGATGGCCTTGCAGGGTCACGTCGACTTTGCCGTGTTCGGCGACGACTACGACACGCCCGACGGCACCGCGATCCGCGACTACATCCATGTCACCGATCTCGCCGCGGCGCATGTCGCGGCGCTGAAACTGCTGGAACAGGGCCATGCCGGCGGCAGCTTCAATCTCGGCACCGGCTCCGGCTTTTCGGTGCGCGAGATCCTGACCGCCATCAGGCAGGAGACCGGACGCGAGGTACCCCACACCGTCAAGCCGCGCCGCGCCGGCGATCCCACTTATCTCGTCGCCGACCCCTCCGCCGCGCGAAAGGTGCTGAACTTCATACCGAGCCACTCCGACCTGCCCAGCGTGATCCGGACCGCCTGGGCCTGGCACCAGAAGGCGCATCCGCTAAGGTCGCGTTAGGCGCCCGCATTGCGCCTTGCCGGCCAGGCCCCTGAACGGCTAAAGAGACTATCCTAGTCAGCGTCGGCAGCTTTTCCGGCCGCCGCTTGTTTCTCGTATGGCCGCCGACGGAGCGGTACGAGTGGCTCAGCCAGTAGCGCGAGCCGTTTCTTTACAGCGACGATCACGATCGAGTCCGCGCATCGGCCTGCTTTCAGGCGCGGCCCAAGGAGCACGGAACGAATGCATCAGGCCGCAAGCCTGCAATTCGAACGCGTGATGGACGAGCTCGTCCTCTGGCACGCCGTGCCCGAGGACGAACGCTCGCCGGCACCGGCCTGGTGGTGGGGACCGGCGATGGCGGTGTTCGACGCGCACGAGCCGATGCGACACGCGTGGTGTTGTGAGCTCGGACTGAGCGACGGCTCGACCTTTGCTGAGGGTGCGCAAGCCCTTCTCACGCTGTTCGCCGAGCAAACCTCGCTGCCCTGGCCGGATGATTTTCCGCGCAAGGCGGAGATCAAGGAAGACGAGGCGCGCGAGTTGCACGCGCTTCCATCAGACGACAGCGCGTTTCAGCCTTAGCGCCACGGTTTCATCCGCGGCCGGATCCGTCTCCGGCTGGAGCGGCGGCGCGACGGGCAAAACCATCGGCCGCAGCAGCTCGGCCATCTGCCGCGCCGGCACCGGCTTGGAGATCAGGAATCCCTGCATCTCGTCGCAGCCATGGGTGCGCAGGAACGCCTCCTGCTCGGCGTTCTCGACGCCTTCGGCGACCACGGTCATACCGAGTGCCTTGCCCATGCTGATGATCGCCTGGGCGATCGCCTGATCCTCCAGATCCTGCGGCAGGTCGCGCACGAAGGAGCGGTCGATCTTGATGGTGTCGATCGGAAAATGCTTCATCAGCGACATCGACGAATAGCCGGTGCCGAAATCGTCGATGGCAAGGCGAATGCCGCGGCTCTGGATGGCGTCCAGCACCTTCAGCGCGCGCCCGACATTGCGCATCATCATGCTCTCGGTGACTTCGAGCTGGAGTAGCACCGGCGACATGCCGCTGGCGGCCAGCGCTTCGTCGACGTCCTGCAACAAATGCTCGTCGACAAACTGGCGCGGCGACAGGTTCACCGCCATCGACACTGGCAGCAGGCCACGGCGCTGCCAGGCCATCGCCTGCGCACAGGCTTCCTTCACCACCCAGCGGCCGATCGGAACGATCAAGCCGGTTTCCTCGGCGAGCGGGATGAACTGCGCCGGCGAGACGTTGCCGAGCTCGGGATGCGCCCAGCGCAACAAGGCTTCCACGCCGGTGATCTGGCCGGTCTCCATGTCCACTTTTGGCTGGTAGTTCAGCGAGAACTGCTCGCGCTCCAACGCCCGGCGCAGCGCGCTCTCAAGCGACAGCCGCTCGATCGACTGCGTCTTCACCTCCTTGGAGAAGAACCGATAGCCGTTCTTGCCGTCCTCCTTGGCGAGATACATCGCCATGTCGGCGTTCTTGGTCAGCGTCTGCACGTCGGCACCGTTGGCCGGATACATCGCGATGCCGATCGAGGCCGTGGTGTGACACTCGTGACCGGCGAGTTCCACGGGCTGGCCGAGCGCCGCCAACAGGTCGGTTGCGATCCGCTGGACTTCGTCGATATCGCCGCACTGATCGAGGATGACGACGAACTCGTCGCCGCCGAGACGCGCGACCACGTCGCTCGCCCGCAATGCGCTGCGCAGCCGGCTTGCGACCTCGAGCAGGAGCAGGTCGCCGGCCTCATGGCCGAGCGAATCGTTGATGACCTTGAAGCGGTCGAGATCGATGAACAGCACTGCAAAACGGTGGTCGTAGCGCTGCGCCGTGTCGATCGCCTCGCGCAGCAACCCGTTGAAGGTCTCGCGGTTCGGCAGGTTGGTCAGGCTGTCGTGCGAGGCGAGGTACTCGATCCGCTCGTCCGCCTCGTTCTTCTCGTCGGCGCGATCGAAATTCTCCATCGCGAAGGAGACGTTGTCCGCGAGACGCTGCAACAGCTCGACGAACTCGCCGGTGAAGGTGTCCGGCTCGGTCGACATGTAGATCATGACGCCGACGGCCCGGTCGTGCGCGATGAGCGGGAACGCCGCGCCCGACCGCGCGCCGTCGCCGCGAACGACGGCGTGGAAGGCGCGGACGCGATCGTCGTTGAGATAGTCGTTGCTGATGCACGGTTGGCGCGTGCGGAATGCCGTGCCGCTCATCCCGCGGCGCTCGGGATCGACGGAGAGACGGACGTTGCGCGTGGTGTCGGCGGATGGTCCGGCCGAGGCCACGATCTCGAGATGGTCGCTCCCGGCCTTGGCCAGCGCAACGGTCGTCGAGGTGAACTTCGCACCGTTCGATGCCGCGAGGCAGACGAGGTCGAACAGTTCGGCACGCGACTTCGCCCGCATGATCGCCTCGTTGGTGGCGCTCAGCGCCGCGAACATGCGCGTCAGGCGTTCCTGCTGCGCCTCGGTGCGGGCCTTTTCCTCGGCACGATCGAAATTGTCGAGTGCGAACGACACGTTCTCGGCCAGCCGTCCCAAAAGCTGGATCATATCCGGCGTGAACGTGCCTTCGTCCGAAGAGAGGAACAGCAGAACGCCGACCGCTTTGCTGCCGTTGCGAAGCAGCGGGAAGCAGGCGCCCGATTTCGTGCCTTGGGTGCGCGCGATCTGGTGCCAATGCACGGTGCGGATGTCGCCGAGAAGCTCGTTGGTGACGCAGGGCGCGCGCGTGCGGAAGCACGTTCCCGTGAGTCCGCGCCCTTCCGTGTCGTCGGCCGACGTCGAGAACCGCCACTCCTTGACCTGATAGCAGCTCTCGCCCTTGGTCATGGCGATGTCGAGATAGTGCCCGCTCTGATCCACCAGGGCGATGGTTGCGGAGGAGAAGGTGCCGCCGAGCACCGCCGCCTCGCAGACCACCTCGAACAATTCGGCGCGGGTCTTCACCCGCATGATCGCCTCGTTGGTCGCGCTCAGCGCCTCGAGCATGCCCCTGAGGCGGTTGCGCTGCATTTCGGCTTTGGCCTTCTCGTCGGCGCGGTCGAAATTCTCCAGCGCAAAGGCGACGTTGGCCTGTAGCTTGCGCAACAGCTCGACGAATTCGGGCGTGAAGGCGCCGACCTCCGGAGAGTTGAACAGGAACACGCCTTCGACCCGGTTGCCGTTGAAAAGCGGCAGCGCGGCGGAGGACGCGATCCCATTGCGGCGGGCGCTGGCCTGCCACGGCTCGATGCGGTCGTCGGCCAGCACGTCGTTGCTGATGGAGGGCTGGCGCGTGCGGAACGCCGTTCCTGTCAATCCCCGGCCTTCAGGCATCTGGTCGGAAGTCGAGAACTTGAAGGCGCGCACCTGATCCGCATTCGGCCCGTAGCAGGCCACGACGCGAAGCAGCTCGGCGCGATGGTCGACGAGCGCGATGGTGGCCGAGGTGAACTTGGCGCCCTGCGCCGTCGCCTCGCAGACGAAATCGAACAGCTCGGCGCGCGATCGCGCCCGCAAGATCGCCTCATTGGTGGCGCCGAGCGCCGCATACATACGCGCCAGCCGTTCCTCTTCCGCGGCGATCCTCGCTTTCTCGGCCGCGCGGTCGAAGTTCTCGATCGCGAACGAGACGTTCTCCGCCATGCGCAGCAGGAGCGCGACGACCTCCTCGTCCTTGGCCCACGACCTGCTGACGAAGAACAGCAGCACGCCGACGCTTTCACCATGCTTGATCAGCGGCGCGACCACGCAGGCGCCGACGCCGGTGTTGACGTTGGCCTGCTCCCACGGCGTGCCCTTGGTGCGGCTGGCGAGATCGTCCTCGACAATGGCCTTCTGCGACCGGAACACCTGGCCGGATATGCCCTTGCCATAGGGACTTTCAGGGTCGATCGAATAGCGCGCCTGGGTGACCAGCTCCAGGTTCTGGCCCGTGGAGGCGACCGGAACCATCCAGTGCGACTCCGGCTCGCGAAGCAGGACGATGGTCGCCAGCGACTTACCGCTGTACACGGCGGCATCGCATACGAGCTGATAAAGCTCAATGCCGGTCTTGGCGCGCAGAATGGCCTCGTTGGTCGCGCTGATTGCGCCGAACATGCGGTTCAGCCGCCGCATCGCCCGCTCGCCGGTCTGCCGCGCGGTCTCGCGCGTAAAGTTATCCAGCGCATAGGAAATGTTGGCGGACATGCGCTCGAACAGCGACACCATCTGCTCGCTCAGCGAGCCGGGCTCGCTGCGGGTCACGAACAGCACGCCGACGCTCTGCCCTTTGCACAACAGCGGCAGGGCCGCCGCCGCGCCGATATGAGCCTTGGCCGCACCCTCGCGCCACGCCAGCGAGCGCGGGTCGTTCAGGTAATCATTGCTGATGCAGAGCTTCTGGCTGCGGAATGCCTCGCCGCCGACGCCCGATCCTTCCAGCGTGCCGGCCGCCGTGGTGATCGTGATCGCGCGCAGCCGCGCAACGTCGTCGCCGCAACCGGCCGCAAACCGCAGCCGCGAGCCGTCCGGCTCGACCAGGAACACGGCGACAGCCATGAAGTCCCCGCTCGAAAACCCGGCGTCGCAGACCTTTTGGTACAGCTCGTCCGGCGATTTCGCGTAGAGGATCGCTTCGTTAATGGCGCTCAACGCTGCAAAGGTGCGCGCGAGGGTCGTCTGCACGATCTCAACTCCCGGGCATTTCTGCCTCTTTATCCCGGATACCGTTATGAACGGCGATCGCCTAAGTGGCCGTTATTGAGTTCCGCAAACCGTCAATCAGAGTGAACGAGCTGCGAACAGGAGGCTGCAAACTGTCGAAAACCCTGCCGCGTGGGATGCCCGGACGGATGGCGCCTTCGACGAAAGGCGCGTTCTCTTTACAAATTTGCAGCCCTGTATTGGTTTACGGGAGATTGATATCGCACCCGTGCTTTGAGACGATGGCACCCAACAACCAGCGCCCGCCAAGGGCGATGACCGGGGAAACGCCATGCCGATCGTCAAGGCCGACCGCCTCACGCGCATCAGTGCCGCGCTGCTCCGCGCCGCCGGGGCCTCCGAGGAAGAAGCCGACGCGGTCGCCATCGGCTGCGTCAACGCCAACCTCGCCGGCCACGACTCCCACGGCGTGATCGCAATTCCAACCTACATCGACCGTATCAAGGCCGGGCACATCGTGCCCGGCGCGAAATGGACCATCGTCCAGGAATCACTGACCACGACCGTGATCGACGGCCATTGGGGTTTTGGCTTCCACGTCAACGCCAAGGCGATGGCACTGACGATCGAGAAGGCGAAGACGGCGAATCTCGCCGCCTGCACCGTGTTCCGGCAGAGCCATGTCGGCCGTCTCGCCGCCTATCCGCTGATGGCGATGCGCGAAGGCATGATCGGCATCGCAACGGCCGATTCCGGCCGCTCGCCAAAACACGTGGCGCCGTTCGGCGGCAAGGAGGCGCGGCTCGGCACCAACCCGATCTCGATCGCGGTGCCGTCCGATCTCGATACGCCGTTCTATCTGGACATGGCAACCTCGGCGGTGGCGGCCGGCAAGATCCAGCTCGCGGTGGCCCGCGGCGAGGAGATTCCCAACGGATGGATCATCGATGCCGAGGGACGGCACACCACCGATCCGACCCAATACCGCAAGGGCGGCGCGCTGCTGCCGCTCGGCGGCAGCGAGGGCTACAAGGGCAGCGGCCTGGCCGCGATGGTCGAGGTGCTCTGCGGCCTGCTCACCGGTCTCGGCTTTGGGGTCGAGCCGACCGGCCGGCACAATGACGGATGCTTCATGGCGGTGTTCAACGTCGCGGCGTTCCGCCCGCTGAAGGAGTTCAAGCGTGAGGTCGCGGAATTCGCGCGGTACCTGAAATCGACGCCTCTGTCCGAGGGCAGCAAGGGCGTGTTCTATCCCGGCGAGGTCGAGGGCTTACGCGAGCAGCAGCGGCTTCGCGACGGCATCGAGATCGAGGACGCGACCTGGGAGAAGATGCGCGCGCTGGTGCGCGACTACAGGCTCGACACCGTGCTCGATCTGGCCTGACGGGATTTGGAGAACAGCAGCATGACGCGGCAGATGGTACTTGTCGGCTTCCTCCAGGCGCAGAACTGCACCAATCTGCCGAGCTCCTGGCGGCATCCGGACTCGCGCGACGATTCGATGTCGGCCGACTACTATCAGGAGATCGCGCGCATCCTGGAAGCTGGCAAATTCCACATGGCGTTCTTCGACGATCGCCTGGCGATGCCGGACCGCTACGGCAACGACCACGCCCACACCGTCGAATACGGCATCCGCTGCGTGAAGATGGATCCGCTGATCGTGCTGACCACGATGGGCCTGGTCACCGACAAGCTCGGCCTCGGCGCGACGTGTTCGACCACCTACTACGAGCCGTTTGACGTCGCCCGGCGCTTCGCGACACTCGACCTGATGTCGGGCGGACGTGCGGGCTGGAACGTCGTCACCTCGCTCAATGACGGCGAGGCGTTCAACATGGGCCGGGATTCACATCCCGAGCATGACGCCCGCTACGACCGCGCCGACGAATTCATGGAGGTCGTGCTCGGCCATTGGGACACCTGGGAGGACGGCGCGCTCATCATGGACAAGCAAAGCGGCCGCTTCGCCGATCCAACCAAGGTGAAGCGGCTCGATCACAAGGGGCCGGCCTTCAAGTCGCGCGGACCGTTCACCGTGCCGCGCTCGGACCAGGGCCATCCTGTGATCATCCAGGCCGGCGCGTCCGGCCGCGGCCAGCGCTTTGCCGGGCGATGGGCCGAGGTGATCTTCACCGCCTCGCGCAATCTTGCGAGTGCGAGAGAAGGCTACGCGGCCGTGCGAAACGAGGCCGCCAAGGCTGACCGCGATCCCGACCAGATGTTCCTCTGCAACCTGACCACTCCGGTCTGTGCCGCGACCAAGACTGAAGCCGAAGACAAGATGGCGCTGATCAACAAGCTGCCGCTTCAGATCGACGCGCTGTCGCTGCTCGCCGAAGCCCTCAATTACGATTTCGCCTCCAAGGATCTCGACGAGCCGCTGACGACGGAAGAGCTGAAGAGCATGCAGGGCATTTTGGGCATCCGCGACGGCGTGCTGAAGAATTCGGGCAAGAGCAATCCGAGCGCGCGGGACTTCGTCACCTTCTCCGGCCGCGGCCAGGTCCAGGATGCGATGGTCGGCGGCCCCAAGGAGATCGCCGACAAATTGGAAGAAATGTTCGTCGAGCGCGGCTGCGACGGTTTTGTCATCGCCGCGACCTATGTGCCCGGCTCCTACGCGGATTTCGTGCGCCATGTCGTGCCGGAATTGCAGCGCCGCGGCTTGTTCCAGCAGGACTATCGCGGCAAGACGCTACGGGAAAATCTCGGGCTGAAGCGGCCGGCTGCCGGCGCCTGGAAAGTGCAGCCGCGCGATGCCGCGGAATAACAACGAGGACAGGACATGCGCTGGCTGAAATTCACCGCCTCGGGCAAAACTTCCTGGGGGATCATTGAAGGCGACCAGGTGATCGCGGTCGACGGCGATCCCTTCAGCGAATGGCAGCGCACCTCGCGCACGCATCCGCTGTCGCAAGTGAAGATCGAGCTGCCGCTGATCCCGCGCACCTTCTATTGCGTCGGCTTGAACTATTTGAAGCACCTGAAGGAGGCCGCCGACAAGCGCGGCGAAGTGCCGGCCGTCCCTGACAGACCCGAGATCGGCTATCGCGCCCAGAACGCGCTGATCGCGCATGACGAGGAGGTCGTGATCCCGTCCTTCGCGACGGACAAAATCCACTATGAGGGTGAGCTCGTCGTCGTCATCGGCAAGAAGGTGAAGCATCTCACCAGACAGAATGCGATGGACTGCATATTCGGTTACACCATCGGCAACGACGTCAGCGAGCGCAGCTGGCAGAAGGCCGACCGCAGCCTGTGGCGGTCGAAGAACGCCGACACGTTCAAGCCGATGGGCCCGTGGATCGAGACCGAGGCCGATCTCGTCAAAATGCAGACCATCGTCCGGGTCAACGGCAAGGAGACCAACCGCTTCCACACCAACGACATGATCTTCGGCGTGGTGCCGTTCCTGGTCGAGTTGACCAAGTATTTTACGCTGTGGCCCGGCGACGTGATCTGGATGGGCACGGACGGCGCCTCACCCGACATCAAGCACGATGACGTCGTCGAGATCGACATCACCGGCATCGGTACGCTACGCAACCGGTTCGTGCGGGAGGAGCGCTAGGCTGCTTGCGTGATGGGGCGCGGCGCAGGAACACTTTTTGCGCACCCTACGCAACTCGATCAAAACGGCAGCACTATCTTCGTTAAATCCGGATTCGGATCAGCTTGTGGCTCCTGAGCGGCCCTTCACATGATCGATAAAGGCTCGCAACTTCGGCATGATTTGTCGATGGCCGGGATAGTAGAGGAACACCCCCGGCGTCATCGGCGCGAATTGCTCCAGCACGTGGACGAGTTTTCCCGTCGTCACGGCACCGGCGGCGAGCGGTGCGGGCACTTGCGCAAGACCCACACCTTCGACGGCGGCGCCGAGCATCGTGGGAAAGTCGTTGGCGATGAAAGGTCCCGAAACGGCGATCTCGATCGAACGACCGTTGTCGTTGAGCGACCATGATGCAAGCCCACCATTCGATCGTCGCAATCTCAAGCAGGCATGCTCACGCAAATCTTCCGGGCGCTCGAGCCGGCCGCGGCCGGCGAGGTAATCCGGGCTGCCGACGATGATGAGAGGTAACGGCTTCGTCAGGCGCACCGCGACCATATCGGGGGCGATGAACTGGCCCAATCTGATGCCAGCATCGAAACCTTCGGCTGCGAGGTCGACCAATTCCTCGCTTGCCGCAAGCTCCACCTCGATCTCGGGAAATGCCCGGCAGAACGACGCGACCAGCGGCTCCAGCAGGATCGGCACGACCGAGCGGGGTACGGTGAGACGCAAGAGCCCGGTCGGTCGCTGTCCGAGTTCACGCGCGGCGCCGCTTGCAGCGACGAGCTCCTCGAAGGCGGGCCTTGCGCGCGCAAGAAATCTCTCGCCGGCCTCGCTCAGACCGACGCTACGGGTCGTGCGGATGAAGAGCACGGCGCCGACGCGCGCCTCCAGTGCGCGTACCGCCTGACTGATTGCCGACGGCGTTACCCCGAGTTCAGCGGCCGCTCGACGGAAACTGCGGTGCTGGGCGACACTCAGGAACGCCTCCACGCCGTCGAGTGCACCGTGCCTGACTGTGAAGTTTTGCTTCATGGCCCATCAACATTATCGCGAATAGTCGCCGGCGCAAAGCAGACTTACATCCAGCTTGGCACATCGGCAGCACAGCTGCGTGCGCTGACACTCGCGACACCACGGCGACCGCCGTTATCGGAGAAATGAGACCGATGAAAGCAATCCGTCACGCCGTCTTGGCACTCACCCTCACACTGATAGGCGCTACTTCCATGGCCGATACGTCCCCTGCCCAAGCACAAGCCGCATCGCCCACAACCGGGGTGATGGTCATCCTGACCGTCAAGCCGGGCGTCACACGCGAACAGGTCATGGCCGTCATGCCCGATGAAATCAGGCAGACCGTACAGCTCTATCTCAATGGAAAGGTTCGTGAATGGTATTCGCGATCTGATGGGCGCGGAGCCGTGTTTCTGCTGGATGTCGAGGATGTTGCCGTTGCGCACGCAACCATGGAAGGGCTGCCGCTGGCGAAGCAAGACCTCATCGATCACGAGTACATCGCAGTCGGCCCGCTTCAGCCGCTCCGCCTGCTCATGACCAAACCCTGACTGGTCGCCGACGTCGAACCGAATCGACTGGCTTCGACCTCACCCGACCGGATGGACAATCACAAGGGAATCGGAACGTGCCCCCGAGCTTCAACCTTCCATTCGTCCTCAGCGTCGCCGGAGCCTTCCTAACAAGCTCGGTGGTCGCCTACATCTATATTTGGCCGGCGGTCCGCGCGATGCACCGTTATGACGCCCTGAGACTTCTCGCAACTTTCCATGCGTTCAGATTCTTGGGGATGAACTTCATGGTAACCGGATTCGTGTCTTCGGAGTTGAGTTCAGATTTCGCCACCAGGGTCGGATGGGGTGATCTTATCGCTGCTGTTCTCGCGCTTGTTTCAATGGCAGCACTCTCTTTCCGTTGGTCGATCGCCGTTCCGATTGTTTGGGTATTCAACATCTGGGGCACGCTGGATCTTCTGAACGCATACTACATGGGCGTAACGAAAATCCAGGATCCCGGTCTTTTCGGCGCCGGCATTTATATTCCAGCACTCTATGTGCCACTGCTGCTCGTCAGCCACGTTCTTGTCTTCATGATTCTGGCGGGAGCCGGATCAGCAGAAAAAACACCGTGACACAGCGGGAGGATCGCGATCCGCCGCGTGTCGGCTTCGATGTCCTGCTCCGCACGAACGCGCATTCCCTAAACCGTGTCCCTGCGGGGAGCCGCCCCGATCGTTGTCTGTGAAGAAAAGCACCCCTCGTAGAGGAACACCGATGAACACCGATGCTGTTTCCGCCGCCGTGATCGCTTCGCGTCCCGCTTGGCGCAGCCTGACGTGGACCGTTCCATTCACGGCACTGTGGACTTGGTTGATTTACTCGCTACCCGTGCTCCCGGAGAGCGGCGTTCCGGCCGTGGCCGTTCGGCTGATGGCCCATGGGCTCATGGCTCTTGGCTTGTGGCTCGCCCTCGAAAACACCAAGTTGACGCCAACACAACGCCAAACGACCTGGCTGGTCTTCATGGTCCCTTTTACGCTTTGGGCCGCCGTCGCCTGGACGGCAGCTATCAACGGCGTATTCCGCACGGATGTCTCCCCTTTACCGCTGCTTCCGGCGGCGATCCTGCTGCCCGTGATCGTCGGTGGTCCGCTGTTGCTATTGTCGAAGCGGGTGGGCCAGTTGCTCGATGCAATGCCGATGACGTGGCTCATCGCCCTGCAGCTTTACCGCGTCTTTGGCAGCCAATGGCTCGCTTATTGGCTGCGAGTGATGATGCCGGGCCTATGGGCGCTGCCGGCAGGAACTGGCGATGTGCTGACCGGCCTGTTCGCGGTACCGGCGGCGATTGCCCTGGCGACCGGAACGGCCGAGGGTCGAAAAGCGGCGATGCTTTGGAACATCTTCGGCCTCGCTGATTTCGCCGTCGCGATCACCTTGGGGATGATCATGTCGCCCGGCCCGTTCCAGCTCATCATTCCAGAGGGCCCGGGCATGGCCATAGACACCTTTCCGAATGTGCTGACCCCTGCCTTCGTGGTGCCAAGCTCGATCCTGTTGCATATGCTGTCGCTGCGCCAACTGCGTCGGCGCGGATGACGTTGCCTCAAAACGGCAGCGCTACGCTGGTCTTGATTTCTTTCAGCACCACGTTGCTGCGGACGTAACGGATGCCGGGAATACGGAACATGAATTCGTCGAGGAACCTGTTGTAGGCGGCCATGTCCTGCACGACGACGCGCAAATGATAGTCGGCGTCGCCCGTCGTCGCAAAGCACTCCAGCACCTCGCGCCGCTTGGTCACCCGAGACACAAACTCATCGACGAATTTGGCGTCGTGCCGCTCCAGCGAGACATGGAGGATGGCAGACATCGCAAAGCCCGCCTGCTCGCGCGCGACCAGCGCCGCATAGCCCCGGATCGCGCCGCTCTCCTCGAGCGCGCGCACCCGCCGCCAGCAGGCCGACGTCGACATGCCGACCTCATCGGCAAGCTGCTGGTTGGTGGCGCGGCCGTCCTTCTGGAGATGGGCGAGAATCCGCGCGTCCTGGTCTTCAATCATGAAGGCATCTCCATTCGGTAGAATGCACCATATTATGCTAGTATGCGCGAAATTCTACCGAATTACCCTTCCATTCGGAATGAATAGGTAAGACCTACCAACGCCCACGGCTTAACCTTGGCCGATCCGGCAGGGACGCCGCGCGAGGTCCGCCATGGACGCCATTCCGTCACTCGACGCCTACGAGCTCTCCGACCGCTACGACCGCGAGGCGGGCCGCGTCTTCCTCACCGGCACGCAGGCGATCGTCCGCATCGCGCTCGACCAGGCGCGGCGCGACCGTGCGGCGGGTCTCAACACCGCCGGCTTCATCTCCGGCTATCGCGGCTCGCCACTCGGCGGCATCGATCTTGAACTCTGGCGCATCCCGGAGCGGCTGAAGCGGGACCGCATCGAATTCCTCGCGGCGGTCAACGAAGACCTCGCCGCGACCGCGGTGCTCGGCTCGCAGCAGGTGGAGACGCAAGCCGACCGCGAGGTCGAGGGCGTGTTCGGGCTCTGGTACGGCAAGGGCCCCGGCGTCGACCGTTCCGGCGATGCGCTCAAGCACGGCAACGCCTACGGCTCCTCGCCGCATGGCGGCGTACTGGTGGTCGCCGGCGACGACCATGGCTGCGTCTCCTCCTCGATGCCGCACCAGTCCGACGTCGCCTTCATGAGCTGGTTCATGCCGACGCTGCATCCAGCCGATGTCGGCGAATATCTCGAGTTCGGCGAGTACGGCTACGCGCTGAGCCGCTTCTCTGGCATGTGGGTCGGCTTCAAGGCGATCTCGGAGATCGTGGAATCCGGTGCATCCGTCGCGCTGCGGCCGTCGCGCGTCTTCCGCACGCCCGACTTCTCGCCGCCGCCGGGCGGCCTGCACTACCGCTGGCCCGATCTGCCCGGCCCGCAGATCGAGGAGCGGCTGGAGGCGAAGAAACACGCGGTCTACGCCTTCGCAAAAACCAATCCGATCGACCGCCACATCTACGACGTTGCCAACGCCACCTACGGCATCGTCACCACAGGCAAGGCGCATCTCGACCTGATGGAAGCGCTGCGGCTGATGGGCCTGGACGAAGCCGCATGCCGCAGCATCGGCATCGACATCTACAAGGTCGGCATGGTCTGGCCACTGGCGCTGCACCACGCCATGGCCTTCGTGAAGGGCAAGCGCGAGATCCTCGTCGTCGAAGAGAAGCGCGGCATCATCGAGAGCCAGTTCAAGGAATATTTCTACGATTATCCGGGCGCAAAGCCCGAGCGCATGGTCGGCAAGCACGACGAGACCGGGGCGCGGCTGATCTCCTGGACCGGCGAATTGTCGCCACGCGCGCTCGCCTCCGTGCTGGCGCGCCGGCTCGATCCGATGTTTCCGGGCCTCGATCTCGCTGCGCGCGCGGCGGCGCTGTCACCAGAAGCGGAGCGTACGATCAATGTCACGGGTGCGACACGCACGCCCTATTTCTGCTCGGGATGCCCGCACAACACGTCCACAAAAGTGCCCGAGGGATCGAAGGCGCTGGCCGGCATCGGTTGCCACTTCATGGCGAGCTGGATGGACCGCGAGACCTCGTCGCTGATCCAGATGGGCGGCGAAGGCGTGAACTGGGCGGCCTCCTCACGATTCACCGGCCACAAGCACATCTTCCAGAATCTCGGCGAAGGCACCTACTACCATTCCGGCTCGATGGCGATCCGTCAGGCGATCGCGGCCGAGGCCAACATCACCTACAAGATCCTGTTCAACGACGCGGTGGCAATGACCGGCGGCCAGCCGGTCGACGGTCCCGTCAGCGTGCATGCCATCGCGCACAGTGTCCGCGCCGAGGGCGTCGCGCGCATCGCACTGGTTTCGGACGACCCGTCACAATTTGCGCCCGGGGATCTGCCCGATGGCGTGACCATCCATCCGCGCGAGGAGATGGACGCCGTGCAGCGCGAGCTGCGCGACGTTTCCGGCGTCTCTGTGCTGATCTATCAGCAGACCTGCGCCACCGAGAAACGGCGGCGGCGCAAGCGCGGGCAGATGGCCGATCCGAAGCGCTTTGCCTATATCAACGACCTCGTCTGCGAAGGCTGCGGCGACTGCTCCGTCGAGTCCAACTGCCTCAGCGTCGAGCCGAAGCAGACGCCGTTCGGCCGCAAGCGACAGATCAATCTCTCGTCCTGCAACAAGGATTTCTCCTGCCTCAACGGTTTCTGCCCAAGCTTTGTCACCGTCGAAGGCGCCACGCGGCGGCCGAAGACCGCAAGCCAGATCGATGCGATCGGCCGCGCGGCAACGCTTCCCCTGCCCGCCATCACAACGCTCGACCGCCCCTACGACCTGCTCGTGACCGGCGTCGGCGGCACCGGCGTGATCACGGTCGGCGCCCTGATCGGTATGGCCGCGCATCTCGAGCGCCGCGGCGTCTCGGTGCTGGATTTCACCGGCTTCGCGCAGAAGTTCGGCCCCGTGCTGAGCTACATCCGTCTCGCTGCGTCGCCTGAAGCGCTGCATCAGGTGCGCATCGACCAGGGCGCGGCCGATGCACTGATCGGCTGCGATCTCGTGGTGAGCTCCTCGCCAAAGGCGTCCGGCACCTATCGCCGCGGCACGCGCGCCGCGATCAACACCGCGGAGATGCCGACCGGCGACGTCGTCCGCTTCCGCGACGCCGATCTCGCCTTGCCCGCCCGCCTGCGCGCGATCGGTCGCGTGGTTGGCGACGGCAATCTCGACACCATCAATGCCAACGCGCTCGCCGAGCGTCTGCTCGGCGATGCCGTCTATGCCAACATCATCATGCTCGGTTTCGCCTGGCAGCACGGACTGATTCCGATCTCGCTGCAAGCACTGCTGCGCGCGATCGAGCTCAACGGCGTCGCGGTCGAACGCAACAAGCAGGCCTTTGCCTGGGGCCGTATCGCCGCCGCAGATCCGGACTCTCTGCCGAAAGCGGACGATGCGCCCAAAACCGAGACGCTCGACCAGCTCATCGCCCGTCGCGCCGATTTCCTTGCAAACTATCAAGACGCTGCCTACGCAACGCGCTACCGGGCACTCGTCGCAAAAGTCCGCAACGCCGAAGCGACCCTGAGCAGCGAGGCGCTGACCGAGGCGGTCGCGCGCTCCCTGTTCAAGCTGATGGCCTACAAGGACGAATACGAGGTGGCGCGCCTGCACATGCAGACCGGATTCCTCGACGAATTGAAGCGTGAGTTCGAGGGCGACTTCAGCGTCAAGTATCACCTCGCGCCGCCCTTCCTGCCGTCCCCGCGAGATGCCCGCGGCCGTCCGCGCAAGCGCGCCTTCGGCCAGTGGATCCAGGTGCCGTTCACCATGCTGGCGCGGCTCAAGGTGCTGCGCGGGACACGGCTCGATCCGTTCGGCTACACGGCGGAACGGCGCGCAGAGCGGGAGCTGATCGGCTGGTATGAAGGCGTGATCGACCAGATGCTCGACGGACTTACTGCGACGCATCTGCCTGATCTCCTCGCAATCGCCAATGCCCCGATGGAGATTCGCGGCTACGGGCCGGTGAAGGATACAGCGATCGCAAAAGTGAAGCCCGAGGTCGAGCGCCGGCTCGCGGAATTGGCAGCATCATCGCCACCAAAGATGCGCGCCTACGGTTGACGCGGCGGCGGGGAGGCTTCAGCCTCAAGCCCGGAACAGGCTCCCTGACGGAGCCCTGCAATCGGGTGACGCATCGTGGATTTCGACCAGTTGACGCTGACCCAGGCCGTGACGGAGCTTTGCGCCAAAACAGTCACGAGCACGGCGCTCACGACCGAAGCGCTCGGCCGCGCCAAGGCCAATGCCGATCTGAACGCCTTCATCACCCTCGACGAGGCCGGCGCCCTGAAGGCCGCCGCCGCATTCGACACGAGCGGCAACACGAACATGCCGCTCGGCGGCGTTCCCATCGTGATCAAGGACAATATCGAGGTCGCCGGACTTCCCTGCAGCGCCGGCACGCCGGCGCTGAAAGATTACGTTCCGCAAGCCGACTCACCGGTGGTTGCAAGATTGAGGGCCGCAGGCGCGATCATCATCGGCAAGACCAATATGCACGAGCTCGCCTTCGGCATCTCCGGCTACAATGTTGCGTTCAAGACCGGTCCCGAGTTCGGCGTGCGCAACGCCTATGATCGCGCCCTGATCGCCGGCGGCTCCTCGTCCGGAACGGGTGCCGCGATCGGCGCGCGGATCGTCGCCGGCGGGCTCGGCACCGACACCGGCGGATCGGTCCGGGTGCCCGGTGCGCTGAACGGATGCGCCTCGCTACGCCCGACCGTCGGGCGCTATCCGCAAGACGGCATCGCGCCGATCTCGCACACCCGCGATACCGCAGGGCCAATGGCGGCGACCATGGCGGATGTCGCACTGCTCGACCACGTCATTGCAGGTGGCGACGCCGTCCATCCGGCCGATTTCGCGGGGTTGCGGATCGGCATCGTCAGCACAATGCTGGCCAATCTCGATGCCGACACCGAAGCCGCCTTCCATGCGGCGGTCGCGCAGATGAGGGCGCAGGGCGTGACGGTGGTCGAGATCGAGATGCCGCAACTCGCCGAGCTCAACGGCCAGGTCGGCTTTCCCGTCGCGCTGTACGAGGCCTATGACGACATGGTCATCTATCTTGCGCACACCGGCACCGGCCTCACCATCGAAGCACTGGCAAAGGAGATCGCCAGCCCTGACGTCAAGGGCACCTATGATGGCCTGGTGCTCCCCCGAAAACTGCCCGGTCCCGACAACACGCTGGTCGATGCCAAGCCGATCTACGACGCCGCAATCAGGACCGCGCGCCCCGCGCTTCAGTCGCTTTACGGCAACACGTTTGCCGGCAACAGGCTCGACGCCATCGCCTTCCCGACCACGCCGCGGGTCGCGATTGCCTCCAACCCCGACTCCAGCAGTCTCGAGAATTTTGGCCTGTTCATCCAGAACACCGATCCCGGCAGCAATGCCGGCATTCCCGGCATCCAGATTCCGGTCGCGCTTGGCGCCACGAGCAAACTGCCTGTTGGCCTCGAGCTCGACGGCCCGGCTGGCAGCGACCGCCGCCTGCTTGCGATCGGCATGGCGCTGGAGAAAATCTTCGGGCGGCTGCCAGCGCCGTCCCGTCAGGCATAGGGGTTGATCAGCTTCTGTTGCTCGGCGCTGTGCTCCACCAGCATGTCGATGAAAGTCCGCACCTTCGCCGACAGATGATGCCGATGCGGATAGACCGCGTTCATCGACATCTCGACTGGACGATATTCCGGCAAGAGGCGCACCAGCCGGCCGGCTTCGAGATCGTCCTGCACCAGGAATCCAGCCATCAGGCAGATTCCGGCGCCTTCCAGCGCCATGTTCCGCAACGCTTCTCCGCTGTTGGTGACCAGCCTGCCGGAAATGCGCACCGATGCCGGTGCGCCCTTGCGATCGAGGAAGCGCCATTCGTCGCCGAAGGGATAGTTCAGGTGGCGGCCGCAATTGTGCCCGGTAAGCTCGGCGAGCTGCTGCACCCGGCCGTGCCTTTCGAGATAGTCGTGCGAGCAGCACAGCACGTGCCGCCACGTGGCGAGGCTGCGGACGATCAGGCTCGAATCCGGCGGCGCGATCATGCGCAAGGCAATGTCATATCCCTCCTCGATCAGATCGACATCGGCTTCGCCCATGCGCAGATCGATCTTGAGGTCTGGATAGGTCGACAGGAGTTTCGCCACCACGGGCGCGACGAACGGCACCATGTGCGTGGCGACGTGGATCCGTAGCGTGCCGCGGGGCACCGACTGCAATTCGCTCGCGATATCGTCGGCCTGTTCGATATCCGCGAGTATCTGGACGCAGCGGTCGTAATAGGCCTTGCCGATCTCGGTGAGGTTGACCTTGCGCGTGGTGCGCTGAAGCAGCCTCACCCCGAGCCGGTCTTCCAGCGCCTGAACGTGATTGCTCACCATGGTGGTCGATATGTTGAGCTTGCGGGCTGCTGCAGAGAAGCCGCCGGTCTCGACCACCCGGCTAAATACTTCGAGGCTAGTCAATCGGTCCATGCCGCCTGATTATCCGCTCTTGATCGATAATCTCAAGGAATTAGCCCCGATTATCTATCAGATCATCTCGCGTACGGCATGGCGCATGCGTTAGCAGCAATCGCTCGACAGAGGCGACAATCGCTTTGGGGCAGCCGCACGTCTGGTTCGGTAGACCATACAAGGCGAGGTCCCCGGACTATCCACTCCTAGTGGATAATCCTTCCGGAATTTCGCCGATTATCGCTTGAACCAGAAAGACCGATAGTCTCTGCCAGCCGATAGGAGCCGCCATGTCCGAGATGCCCCTCACCGAAATCTTCCTGCAAGCGACTGAAATCAGTCGTGATTACGCGAAGGCGCCGCTGCGTGTGCCGGTCCGAAATATGGTCCGGCGCGCGGCGTTGGTGCTCGCGCTCCTCGCGGGCACGGCAACGATTGTCTATTACGGACACGACTACTGGACCAACGGCCGCTATCTCGAGACGACCGACGACGCCTATGTAAAGGCGGACTCGACGATCATCGCGCCGAAAGTCTCCGGCTATATCGCAAAGGTGCTGGTTGGCGACAACGAGAAGGTCAAAGCCGGCCATGTGCTGGCGAAGATCGACGACCGCGACTTCAACGCGGCGCTGGACCAAGCCCGCGCCGACGTCGCAGCGGCCGAAGCCTCGGTTCGCAACCTCGATGCCCAGCTCGAGCTGCAACAGCCGGTCATCGAACAGAGCACGGCCGATGTCACTGCTGCGGACGCCAATCTGAAATTCGCGCAGGAAGAGCGCGCCCGCTACGACGACCTGATGAAGTCGGGTTCCGGTACGATTCAGCGCGCGCAGCAGACAGACGCCACGCTGCGCGCCAGCAACGCGCAATTGCAGCATGCGAAGTCGGGCCTGGTGGCCGCGCAACGCAAGGTCGACGTGCTCACCACTCAGCGCGCCCAGGCCACAGCCCAGTTCGAACGTGCCCGCGCCTTCGCGCAGCAGGCACAGCTCAACCTGTCCTATACCGAGATCACCGCGCCGGTCGACGGCACGGTCGGCGCCCGCTCGCTGCGCGTTGGGCAATTCGTGCAGGCCGGCACGCAATTGATGGCGGTGGTGCCGCTCGATGCGGTCTATGTGGTCGCGAACTTCAAGGAAACGCAGCTCACCCATGTGCGCGCCGGCCAGCCGGTCGAGCTGCGCATCGACAGTTTTCGCAATCAGACCCTGCACGGTCATGTCGACAGCCTGTCGCCGGCGAGCGGACTCGAATTCGCGCTGCTGCCGCCGGACAACGCCACCGGCAACTTCACCAAGATCGTGCAGCGCGTGCCGGTGAAGATCGTGCTCGACGACCACAGCCTGACCGGCCTGCTGCGGCCCGGCATGTCGGCGGAACCGACCGTCGACACCAAGGCGACCGTGCTGGCCGAGCGCGAGACGGCCAAGCGCCTCGCAGCCAACGCCACGCATCCGAACGGCGGCTGAGGCCATCGCTTCCGGCAGAATTATCAAATCCCGCCGGATGATCCTTCCGAAATTTCCTCGATTATCGAAACCGTCCGCCCAATGCATCCTGTCTCCGCAGCCGAGACGAGGCCTCAATGAGTACGCTCCAGCCGACCCTGAACGCCGCCTCCTCCGCCAGCCTGTCGGGCCCGGCTACGGCTCCCGCCGCTCCGGCCGTCTCCGCCAAGACCTGGATCGCCGTGATCGGCGCGACGCTCGGCGCCTTCATGGCGGTCCTGAACATCCAGATCGTCAACGCCTCGCTCGCCGACATCCAGGGCGCGATCGGCGCCGGCATTGACGACGGCGGCTGGATCTCGACGTCCTATCTGATCGCGGAGATCGTCGTGATCCCGCTGTCCGGCTGGCTCGCGCAGGTGTTCTCGATCCGGATTTATCTGCTCACCAACGCGGTCCTGTTCCTGATCCTCTCGGCCGCCTGTGCGCTGGCGCAGGACCTGCCGCAGATGATCGTGCTGCGCGCGGTGCAAGGTTTTACCGGCGGCGTTCTGATCCCAATGGCCTTCACGCTCATCATCACACTGCTGCCGCGCGGAAAACAGCCGGTGGGCCTTGCGCTGTTCGCGCTGTCGGCGACGTTTGCGCCGGCGATCGGCCCGACCATCGGCGGCTATCTCACCGAGAACTTTGGCTGGCAGTACATCTTCTATGTCAACCTCGTCCCCGGCGCGATCATGGTTGGCATGCTCTGGTACGCGCTGGATGCAAAGCCCATGAAGCTTGCGCTGCTGCGCGAGGGCGACTGGGCCGGCATCATCACCATGGCGATCGGCTTGTCAGCGCTTCAGACCGTGCTCGAGGAGGGCAACAAGGACGACTGGTTCGGCTCGCCCTTCATCGTCAAGCTGTCTGTCATCGCGGCCGTTGCGCTGACTGCATTCCTGATCATCGAGCTGACGGTGAAGAAACCGCTGTTGAACCTGCGCCTGCTCGTTCGCCGCAATTTCGGCTTCGGCATGCTCGCGAACTTCCTGCTCGGCATCGCGTTGTACGGTTCGGTGTTCATCCTGCCGCAATATTTGTCACGCATTCAGGGTTATAATGCCGAGCAGATCGGCATGGTGCTGGCATGGACTGGATTGCCGCAGCTCGTGCTGATCCCGCTGGTGCCGCGCCTGATGCAGAAGTTCGATGCGCGGATCATCATCGGCGCCGGCTTCGTCCTGTTCGCGGGCTCCAACTTCATGAACATCACTATGACCAGCAACTACGCCGCCGATCAACTGCTCTGGCCCAACGTGGTCCGCGCGATCGGCCAGGCCCTGGTGATGGCGCCGCTGTCGGCGGTGGCGACCGCCGGCATCGAGCCGGAGAACGCGGGCTCGGCCTCCGGCCTGTTCAATATGATGCGCAATCTCGGCGGCGCCGTCGGCATCGCCCTGTTGCAGACCGTGTTGACCAAGCGCGAGCAGTATCACTCCAACGTGCTGATGCAGTCGGTCTCATTGTTCGAGCAGGCCACCCGCACGCGGCTGGAACAGCTCACCCAGTATTTCGTCAATCACGGCATCCTCGACCGTTCCGATGCGTCGCATCGTGCTTATGTCGCGATCGGCCATATCGTGCAGAAGCAGGCCTATATCCTCGCCTTCAGCGACACCTTCTATCTGCTCGGCGTGGCACTGATCGTCGCCCTGATCGCCGCCCTCTTCCTGAAGAAGCCCGGCCATGTTTCGGCCGGTGGAGCGCACTGACCTCAACCCCAGCAAGGAGAACCACCATGAAGCCCCGCATGAACTTCTACCAGGCAGCCCCCGACACCATCAAAGCACTGAACGCGCTGGAGACGCATATCCAGTCGACGGGACTCGAGAAATCGCTGATCGAGCTCGTCAAGATCCGGGCATCGCAGATCAACGGCTGTGCCTTCTGCATCAACATGCACACCGAGGACGCCCGCAAGCGGGGCGAGACCGAGCAGCGCATCTATCTGCTCAACGCCTGGCGCGAATCCCCGCTCTATACCGACCGCGAGCGCGCCGCATTGGCCTGGACCGAGTCGGTGACGCTGATCGCCGAGACGCACGCACCTGACGACGTCTACGCGCAGGTCCGCGCGCAGTTCTCCGAGGAAGAGACGGTGAACCTGACCATGCTGATCGCGACCATCAATGCCTGGAATAGGCTGGCGATCTCGTTCCGCGCGATTCACCCGGTGAAGGTGAAGGCGTCGGTGGCGTGAGCTGACGCTGCCTCCGCGCTCTCAACTGTCATGCCCCGCGAAGGCGGGGCATCCAGTATTCCAGAGGCAACGAGATTCAGAACAACCGCCGCGGCGTACTGGATCGCCCGGTCAAGCCGGGCGATGACACCTGAGTGTGATGCGGCCTCTCGACGTCAGCGGCTCTCTTAAACCGCCGTCGCCTTCGCGAACTCCACGTAGATCTCGCGCAGCCGCGTCGCCATCGGGCCCGGCTTGCCGTCGCCGACCTTCTTACCGTCGATCGCGACCACCGGCTGGACGAACAGCGAGGCCGACGTGGCGAACGCCTCCTTGGCGGCGAGCGCTTCCGCGACCGTGAAGGAACGTTCCTCGACGCGGAGCTGGCGCTCTTCGGCCAATGCCAACACGGCCTTGCGGGTGCAGCCCGGCAGGATCGCGTTGGAGTTCTTGCGGGTCACGATGACGTCGTCCTTTGTGAGGATGAACGCTGAGGACGAACCGCCCTCAGTGACATACCCGTCTTCCAGCATCCAGGCCTCACCCGCGCCGGCTTCCGCCGCGGCCTGCTTCGCCAGCACCTGCGCCAGCAGCGCCACGCTCTTGATGTCGCGCCGCTCCCAGCGGATGTCGGGCACCGTGATCACGTTGATGCCGGTCTTCGCCGACGCCGCGTTGATGATGTCCTTTTCGGAGGTGAACATCACCAGGCTCGACTTGACGTCGCCCTTCGGGAAGGCGAAGTCGCGCCCCTTGTCGGCGCCGCGCGTCACCTGGAGATAGACCAGGCCGTTCTCGACCTTGTTGCGCGCGATGAGCTCCTTCTGCAGCTCTGTGATGCGCTCGACCGTCTCCGGCAGCTTCAGCTTGATCTCGCCGACCGAACGTTCCAGCCGTGCCAGATGCGAGGCATTGTCGACCAGCTTGCTGTCGAGCACAGCCGAAACCTCGTAGATGCCGTCGGCGAACAGGAAGCCGCGATCGAGGACCGAGACTTTGGCGTCCGAGAGCGGGACGAATGAGCCGTTGACGTAGGCGATCGAGTCCAAGGCAGGTCTCCTGGCGGGGAATTAACGGAACTTCCGCTGCTATACGAAATTCGCAGGCGCCGATAAACCCTATTTGGCGTCATTCCGGGTCAATGCGCAGCATTGAACCCGGAATCTCGAGATTCCGGGTTCGTCTCCTCGAGCCGCCCCGGAATGACGTCAGACGACTAATGCGACAGAATCTTCGACAAGAACTTCTGCGCGCGGTCGCTGCGCGGCTTGCCGAAGAAGTCGTCCTTCGGCGCGTCCTCGACGATCTCGCCGCGGTCCATGAAGATGACGCGGTTGGCGACCTTGCGGGCAAAGCCCATCTCGTGGGTGACCACCATCATGGTCATGCCCTCATGGGCGAGGTCGACCATGACATCGAGCACCTCGCTCACCATTTCGGGGTCTAGCGCCGAGGTCGGTTCGTCGAACAGCATGACGATCGGGTCCATAGCAAGCGCGCGCGCGATCGCCACGCGCTGCTGCTGGCCGCCGGAAAGCTGCGCGGGAAACTTCTGCGCCTGTTCCTTCAGGCCGACGCGCTCCAACAGCATCATGCTCTTCGTCACGGCCTTGTCATGCGACCTGTCCAGCACCTTCTGCTGCGCGAGGCAGAGATTGTCGATAATCTTGAGATGCGGAAACAGCTCGAAATGCTGGAACACCATGCCGACGCGCGAGCGCAGCTTCGGCAGATTGGTCTTGGGATCGTTGACCTTGGTCCCATCGACGCTGATGTCGCCTTTCTGGAACGGCTCCAGCGCGTTGACGCATTTGATCAGCGTCGACTTGCCTGATCCCGACGGACCGCAGACCACCACAACCTCGCCCTTGGTGACGCTGGTGGTGCAGTCGGTCAGCACCTGGAAGGTCGGGCTGTACCATTTGTCGACGTGGCTGATCTCGATCATGGCGGACTCTAACGGATGATGGCGATGCGCGCCTGGAGGCGGCGGACGCCGAAGGATGCGACACAGGAGATGGTGAAGTAGACGACGGCGGCGAACAGATACATCTCGACCAGGCGGCCGTCGCGCTGCGCGACCTTGCTCGCGGCGCCGAGGAAATCCGTGATCGACAGCACGTAGACCAGCGAGGTGTCCTGGAACAGGACGATGGTCTGCGTGATCAGGACCGGCAGCATGTTGCGGAAGGCCTGCGGCAGCACGACGTAGCGCATGGTCTGGGCGTAGTTGAGACCGAGCGCGCTGGCCGCGGCCGGCTGGCCGCGCGAGATCGATTGGATGCCGGCACGCATGATCTCGGAGAAGTACGCGGCCTCGAACATGATGAAGGTGATGAGCGAGGACGCGAACGCGCCGACGCTGATCGGCCGCGATGCGCCGGTCACCCATTGCCCGATATAGGGCACCAGGAAGTAGAACCAGAAGATCACCAGCACCAGCGGCAGCGAGCGCATGAAGTCGACATAGACGCCGGCGATGCGGCCCAGGATCTTGAAGCCGGAGAGCCGCATCAGCGCGATCGCCGTGCCGAAGATCAGGCCGCCGAGTGCGGAGAGCGCCGTCAGTGTCACCGTGAACGTCATGCCCTCGTAGAACAGATAGGGCAGCGCGCGGCGGATGACTTCGAAATCGAAACTGCTGAACATGGTGCTATTTCCCCGTGATGTAGCCGGGGATCGCGACGTAGCGCTCGAGGAAGCGCATCGCGGTCACGACGACGGCGTTGACGAGGAGATAGAGCAGGGTCGCGGCGGTGAAGGCCTCGAACACCTGGAACGAGAATTCCTGCATCGAGCGCGCCTGTCCGGTGAGCTCGAGCAGGCCGATGGTGATGGCCACAGCCGTGTTCTTGATGGTGTTGAGAAACTCGGAAGTCAGCGGCGGCAGGATGATGCGGAACGCCATCGGCAGCAGAATGTAGCGGTAGCCTTGTATTGTGGTCAGGCCCAGCGCGGTCGCCGCCATCCGCTGCCCGCGCGGCAGTGAGCCGATGCCCGCCTGCAACTGCACGGCGACGCGTGCCGACATGAAGAACCCGACGCCGATCGCCGCCGTCCAGAACGGCGCGTTCGGCAGTTGCTTCAGCCAGAGGCCGGCTGCTTTCGGCAGCAATTCCGGCAGCACGAAAAACCACAGGAAGAGTTGCACGAGCAGCGGCATGTTGCGGAAGAATTCGACATAGGCAAAGCCGAACCAGTACGCCCGCTTCGACGGCAGCGTGCGCATCACGCCGACGATCGATCCGGTGATCAGCGCGATGATCCAGGCAAGCGCACCCGTCTTGAGGGTCAGCACCAGACCCGACAGCAGCATGTCGAGATAGGTGCCGGTCCCCATCGGGTTCGGCTCGAAGAAAATTCCCCAGTTCCAGTGGTAGTTCACGTGTCCCCCGCGCGAACGCGCCAATCATGGATGCAGCAGGCGCCTATGCAAATGTCCGGCCACTCTGGAGTCAAGAGTGACCGGACATTATTCTGATCCCCCGCGATCTGGGCCTACTTATAATCGTCCGGGTTCGGCGAGTCCGTGGGCTTGGCGAACTCGTTCTTCAGCTCGGCCGAGATCGGGGTGTTGAGGTTCAAGCCCTTCGGCGGGATCTTCTGCGTGAACCACTTCTCGTAGATCTTCTGGCCCTCGCCGGAGGTGTAGAGCGCGGCGGTCGCCGCATCCACCACCTTCTTGAACGGCGCGTCGTCCTTGCGCAGCATGATGCCGTACGGCTCGGGCTTGGAGAACGCATCCTTGGAGATGACGTAGTCGTCCGGCGACTTGGAGCCGGCAACGAGGCTCGCAAGCAGGATGTCGTCCATCACGAAGGCCACCGCGCGGTCGGTTTCGACCATCAGGAAGGATTCGGCGTGGTCCTTGGCCGGGATGATGTTGGCGCCGAGCCCGCGCGCGACATTGGCCTCGGTGAGCTGCTTGATGTTGGTGGTACCGGCAGTCGAGACCACCGACTTGCCCTTGAGATCATCGATCGACTTGAGGCCGCTCGACTTCTTGAAGACGTAGCGGCTGGCGGTCAGGTAATGGGTGTTGGTGAAGGCGACCTGCTTCTGCCGCTCGGCATTGTTGGTGGTCGAGCCGCATTCGAGGTCGATGGTGCCGTTGGCCATCAGCGGGATGCGGGTCGCCGAGGTGACGGGATTGAGCTTGACCTCGAGCTTGTCGAGCTTGAGCTCCTTCTTCACGGCGTCGACGATCTTGTAGCAGATGTCCATCGCGAACCCGATGGGCTTCTGGTTGTCATCGAGATAGGAGAACGGGATCGAGGAGTCGCGGAAGCCGAGCGTGATCGCGCCGGTGTCCTTGATGTTCTTCAGCGTGCCGGTCAGCTCCTGGGCCCCGGCCTGGCTGACGGCAAAGGTCGCGGCAAGCGCGATGCCGATCGTACGGAAATGTTTCACTTTTTTCTTCCCCTTCAGGATGATGCGGCCGGATGCAAGCACAAATCGGCCAGGATTAGAATGTGACTTTCGGCTGGATCGCGGCTCAGGTTAACGGCCGCGGCAAATCTCCGAGATCCCAGAACAGGCCGGCCATCACCGTCAAGGCCTCTTCGGTCAAAGGCAGCAGGATGTGCTCATTGGGCGCATGCTGGGAGCAGCCGGGATAAGAGTGCGGCACCCAGATCGTCGGCAGGCCCAAAATCTCGGAAAACACGTCGTTCGGCAGCGAGCCGCCGAAATTCGGCAGCACCGCCGGCGTCTTGCCGGTGGTCTCCTGCACCGAATCCGCCGCCCATTTGATCCAGGGGCTGTCGAAATCGGTGCGCGAGGCGGCAAAGCTCTGCGCCGCCCGCACCTCGATCATCGGAAAGCCCTTCTGGACCAGATGCGCACGGATGGCCTCGATCAGACCATCGATCTTCGTGCCGACGACAAAACGCAGTTGCAGCACAGCATTGGCATGGCCGGGAATGGCATTGGCCGGCTTCGCGATATTGCCGGATGACATCGCCAGCACCTCGAGCGTGTTCCAGGCGTAGAGCCGCTCGGCCGCCGATAGTCCCTCCTCGCCCCAGTTCTCCGCGAGCGCCGGCTCGTCCTCGGTCGGCACGACCTGCACATCCGCGAGATAGCTGCGGATCTGGTTGGTGAGCCGCGGCGGCTTCAGGGCATCGAGCTGAAGGCGGCCGTGGCCGTCGACCAGCGTGGCAATCGCGTTGACCAGAATGGTCGCGGGGTTGGCGAGCACGCCGCCCCAATTGCCGGAATGATGCCCGCCGTCGCGCAAATTCACATCGAGATGGATGCGGATGCCGCCGCGACAGCCAAGAAACAGCGTCGGCCGGTCCGCGGACAGGCGCGGACCGTCGGAGGCCATGAACAAATCGGCCTTCAACGCGTTGCGGTTGAGATCGCAGACCTTGCCGAGATCGGGCGAGCCGATCTCCTCGCCCATCTCGACGATGAATTTGACGTTGAAGCCGAGCTTGCCACCACGGGCCTCGCGCACCGCGCGAAGCGCTGCCATGTTGATGCTGTGCTGGCCCTTGTTGTCGGCTGTGCCGCGGCCGTAGAGGCGCGCGCCTGAAACCGTGGTGCGCCAGGGATCGCGGCCCTCGCGCCACTCGCCTTCCATGCCGTCGACGACGTCGCCATGGCCGTAGATCAGCACGGTTGGCGCCGTCCCACTCTCGTGATGCTCGGCGAACAGGAACGGCGCCTTGCCGCTAGGGGATTCGACCAGGCGGCTTTGGAAATCGAGCGCGGCGAAAGCAGGCACCATCTCCTGTTCCAGATAGGCACGCAGCTCCGCGCCGCGCGACGGGTTCTGGCTTTCGGTCCGGAAGGCAACGCGGCGGTCGAGCTCAGTGAGGAACGCGCCGGACTTGAAATCGTCACGGGCGCGGGCGATGGCGTCGGCTCTGGTCATTATTTGCTTTTTTTGGGTTACGGGACGAAGGAGCATACCCGAGATGGGCGGGCCTTCGAAAGTGGCGGGGACTTCGATAGTGCTTGGGATTTCGTTCTTGGTCTCTTGAGATTGGCTTGCCAAGGGCAGCGGCGCCGCTGATTGTGGCCCTGCCAAGGTCGCGTTATATGCAAGAACTTCGCCAAGTTCGGGCGCACATCTATCATTCGAAGAGCGCCCGGTACAGGGCGCCGAGGGACCAGCATGGCCAAGCAGATCAGGCTCAACGCATTTGCGATGAATTGCGTCGCGCACCAATCACCGGGCCTGTGGACCCATCCGCGCGATCGTACCGCCGAATATAACCGGCTGCCATACTGGATCGATCTTGCCAAGACGCTGGAGCGCGGCCGTTTTGACGGGCTGTTTCTGGCCGACGTGCTCGGGGTTTATGACGTCTACGGCAACAGCCCTGACGCAGCCTTGCGCAATGCAGCACAGACGCCGTCGAACGAGCCGCTGCTGCTGCTGTCGGCGATGGCGGCGGTGACGCAGAATCTTGGTTTTGGCGTCACCAGCAATCTTTCCTTCGAGCCGCCCTACCCGTTCGCGCGGCGGATGTCGACGCTCGACCACCTCACCGAGGGACGGATCGGCTGGAACGTCGTCACCGGCTATCTCGACAGCGCCGCGCGCGGCGCCGGCAAGGAGAAGCAGACCGGACATGACGACCGCTACGACATCGCGGATGAGTATATGGAGGTCGTCTACAAGCTCTGGGAAGGGAGCTGGGAGGACGGCGCGGTGCTGCGGGATCGCAAGCGTGGTATCTTCACCGATCCCACCAAGGTGCATCGCGTCAACCACGAGGGCGCGAACTACCGCATCAATAACACCATCCACCTCAGCGAGCCGTCGCCGCAGCGAACGCCGGTGCTGTACCAGGCCGGCACCTCGCCGCGCGGCCGGCAGTTCGCGGCACAGCACGCCGAATGCGTGTTCATGTCGGGGCCGTCGGCCAAGGTGATCGCGCCGCGCGTTTCCGCGATCCGCCAGGAGGCGGCCGCGCTCGGCCGCAATCCCGCGGAGATCCTGATGTTCTCGATGATGACGATCATCCTCGGGCGGACGGAGGCCGAGGCGAAAGAGAAATACGCCGACTATCGCCGCCACATCAGCCCCGAAGGCGCGCTGGCGCTGATGTCGGGTTGGACCGGCGTCGACTTCTCCGGCTACGACCTCGACCAGCAGGTGCGCCACGTGCAGAACGACGCCGGCCGCAGCGCGATGGACAACGTCACCCGGGCCGATCCCGACCGCGTCTGGACCGTGCGCGATGTCATCGAGCACGTCGGCGTCGGCGGCGCCGGCCCCGTCGTGGTCGGCACGCCGGAGATGGTCGCGGACAAGATCGAGGCATGGTTCGAGGCGACCGACGTCGACGGCCTCAACGTGGCCTTCGCGATCTCGCCCGGCGATTTCGAGGACATCGCCGACATGCTGGTGCCGGAACTGACCAGGCGTGGGCGCTACAAGCCGGAGTATGCGCAGGGCACGCTGCGGGAGAAGCTGTTCGGCGCCGGGCGTGCGCGGCTCGATGCGCCACATCCGGCAGCGGGGTATTGCGTGGGGAAGAAGGGGTAGGCGCGGAAGGCATACTGCCTCCACATCGTCATTGCGAGCGCAGCGAAGATTCCATGGGGAGTGGATAGCGACCAGGTCTGAGGCCAGACTGAGGTTGCTGACCCCCTCAACCTGGAGACGACGATGTTGCTCGATCATCCTTCCGACGGACCGACCGCTATCCGCACGCAGTTTGGCGCAATTTTTGTGTCTTTGGAACTGAGCCGTTCGACGTGGGTGATTACGTCACTTTCGCCTGGTACGGGCGAGAAGATGTCCAGGCACAGCGTCACGGCCGGCGATACGGCTGAGCTGATGAAGCTGTTTGCGGAACTCAGGCGCAAGGCGGAGGCCAGGACCCGCGAGAGCTATCCGATCATCACGATCCAGGAAGCTGGGCTGGACGGGTTCTGGCTGCACCGTGTTCTGCAACAGAACGGCATTGAGAGCCACGTGGTCGATCCCGCCTCGATTGCGACGTCGCGACGGCGGCGGCGGGCCAAGACTGACAGGCTCGATGGCGAGGCGCTGTTGCGGGCGCTTCTGGCCTACAAGCGCGGCGAGCCGCGGGTCTGTGCGATGGTGGTTGCGCCCTCGCCTGAAGAGGAGGACCGGCGCAGGCTGTGTCGCGAACGAGCGACGCTGATCGCCGAGCGCATCACGCATGTGAACCGGATCAAGGGTCTTCTGTTCGCGCAGGGGATATCCGACTACGTGCCGCTGCGGCGCAATCGGCGGGCGCGGCTTGAGGCCTTGCGCACGGGCGACGGGCGGGAGCTGCCTTCGCATTTGAAGGCGCAGATCGGCCGCGAGCTCGATCGGGTCGAACTGCTTCTGGAACAGATCAAGGCGGTCGAGGCCGCGCGAGATGCTCTGCTGGCCGCAGCCCGGAAGCCTGCAGACAAGAACGCTGCAGACAAGGTCGCGCCGGATCCGGTGGCGATGCTGCTGGCCTTGAAAGGGCTCGGCGCCAACTTTGCGGCCGTGCTCTGGTCGGAGGCGTTCTACCGGCAGTTCTCCAACCGCCGCCAGGTCGCCGCCTATGCGGGGCTTGCGGCGACGCCGTGGCAAAGCGGAGGCATCCGGCACGAGCAGGGCGTGTCGAAGGCCGGCAATCCCAGGCTGCGGACCACAATGATCCAGCTCGCCTGGCTGTGGATACGTCACCAGCCGCAGTCGGCCCTGACGCGCTGGTTCAAGGAGCGAAGCCCGCAAGGCCGCAAGCGCGCGATCGTGGCGCTGGCGCGCAAGCTTCTCGTGACCTTGTGGAAGTATGTCACCGCGGGCGAGACCATCGAGGGGGCCGTGATGAAGCCCGCCGCCTGATCCGGACCGCACCAAGCGGCGTGCTTCGCCGCCCGCGCGCAACGAAAGAACCATAACCCATCTGCCGAGGCCCGATCAGTCTCGGAAGATCCGGGTGGACGAACCGATGGATTGCATGGCTTCAAACGCCGCAACGAAGAATGGCCTCGTCCTCTCGAGCCTGCCCGCCGCAAGCGGAATCGTGGTGCAGTCGCCTTGTGCGACGACCGAATGTGAGTTTGATCTGGCAAGCAACCCAGATCGTCGAACCGGCTCGACCCTTGGATCGCAAATGCGAGGATGGCAGATGCCCTGACAGAACCGCCAACGCGAGGAGCTCCTATCGGCCCAACGCACCAAGCATGATGGCGTGCTCGCTCAACTCAAGGCCAAGCCGCTTCGCGGCGGCCCTAACAGGCCGGCCTTGACTTGATCTGCGCGCGCCATCCTGCAGAACCCGCGGTCGGGACGAAGAGGTGGCTGCAGTCGAACAAAAAGGTGACTGCTCATCCTTGACATACACATTCCCCATGTGAGCAATCCAGACTTTCACCGCGGAGGGATCCTGGATTGCTTCGCTACGCTCGCAATGACGGCGGTTGCAGTCACACCTTCCCGTCCACCATCACCTCGATCAGCTTCGTCCCCGGCCGATTGAACGCGGACGACAAGGTCGCCTTCAGCTCGCGCGGGTCGCTCACCTTGATCGCCTCGCAGCCGAGCGCTTTCGCGATCCCTGCGAAATCAACCGGCGGATCGACAAAATCCATTCCGACGTAGTTGTCGTCACCGTGGAAGGCGAGCAGGCGCTGCTTGATGATACGGTAGCCGCCATTGTTGGCGATGACGACGTTGAGCGGCAGCTTGTGATGCGCCGCCGTCCACAGCGACTGGATCGAATACATCGCGCTGCCGTCGCCGGAGAAGCACACCACGGGGCGATCCGGATTGGCAATGCTGGCGCCGACGGAGGCAGGCAGGCCCCAGCCGATGCCGCCGGAGGCCAGGCCGTGATAGCCGAAGCGGTCGCGGTGCGCGCGCAGCGCCGTGATCTGGCGACTGGAGGTAAGGCCTTCGTCGAAGAGAATGGCGTTGTCGGGCATCGCCTCGACCATTTGCAACACCAGCCAGTCCGGATCGATCGGACTACGGTCGGCGGCCTTGCCGATCTGCTCGACCAGCGCGGCGCGGCGCGCGGTCCAGTTCTTCGGCGCGAGCTCGGCGAGGCGCTGCTTTGCGCGGCTCACCAGTGCAGCGCCGCCCATTTCCTTCAGCACGGGGATCAGCGCGCGCAGCGTTTCCTTCAGGTCCGCCTTCAGCGCGATCTCGGCGCCGTAGTTCTTTGCGATCTCCCAATCGACCAAGCCAATTTGCACGATGCCGAGGCCGTCCGGCAGCGCATCGACCTCGCTATAGACCGACATCCGCAGGGGATCGCCGCCGAGCGCGATCAGCAGATCGTACGGTGCGAGCGTATCGCGCGCGACCTTCTGCACCCGCGCCAGCGTGCCGACGAAGCTCGGGCTCTCGGAGAGGAAGTGCGAACCGTAGGGCGTCGAGGACTGATAGGCGGCAGCGCCCAGCAGCTCCGCGAGCTCGGCGGCCTCCTTCAGCGCGTCGCTCTTGACCACCTCGTCCATGGTGACGATCACGGGGCGCTCGGCCTTCAGCAGGCGCGCGGCAAAGGCCTTCAGCGCCTCATCGGACGGCTTTGTGCGCGCGTCGATGCGGGTCGAGCGGCCTAGATCGATGCTGGCCTCGCTGTTCAGGATGTCACCGGGCAGCGAGATGAACACCGGCCCGGTCGGCGGCGTGGTCGCGACTTTTGCGGCACGGCGGACGATGCGCGGCAGATCCTCGAGCCGCGTCACCTCGACCGCCCATTTCACCAGCGGCTCGGCCATGCGCACCAGCGGCCCGTACAGCACCGGCTCCATCAGGCCGTGGCCCTGCTCCTGCTGGCCCGCGGTGAGGATCATGGGCGTACCCGTGAACTGCGCATTGTAGAGCGAGCCCATTGCGTCCCGAGGCCGGGCGCTACGTGGACGTTGCAGGCGACGAGCTTGCCGGAGGCGCGGCTGTAGCCGTCCGCGATCGCGACCACCAGGCTCTCCTGCATCGCCATCACATAGGTGAGATCCGGATGATCCTTCAGCGCATGCATGATCGGCAGCTCGGTGGTGCCGGGATTACCGAACAGATGCGTGATGCCCTCATCCTTGAGCAGCGCGAGAAAGGCGGAGCGGCCGGTGATCTTGTTCTTCATATTTCCTCCAGGCCTCGCGGGCGTTGCCGCAAGCCGGGGGCATGATGGCCGAAGTCGGAGGATGCGCGCAATGGAGCGCGGTCATGGCTGCGTTGCGCGGGCGAGCAGAGCGCGCAGTTTCGCGCTACATCTCCTCGCGCCCCAGCTCGAACGGATCCTCTCCGCCCGCGCGCTTCTTCTTTTTCGAGCGCTGCCAGACCACGCCGGGAAAGCCCTTCAACGGCACCAGCGGCTCGCCGGTGTAGGCCCATTCCTGGAGCTCCTCGATCGCGATGTGATAAAGCGGCTGCCGGCCGGTGCGCTCATTGAACAGCGCGCGGGGAATGTTGACCATATGCGGTCCGCGCGGGCGTTCATAGGCGATCGGTGTGCCGCAACGGGCGCAGAAGCTGCGCGCGGTTTGTGTCTTAGCGTCTTCGTAGCGGGTGAGCGCGGTCTTGCCCGCGGTAATGCGAAAACGCTTCTTCCAGCTTCCGACATAGGTCGCGTAAGCCGCGCCGTGGGCGCGGCGGCTGGCGGCGGAGTGATCGTGCCAGGCCCAGCGTGCGGGAATGTCGATCTCGAAGGTGACCTTGCCGCACAGGCATTGGCCGGTGGCGGTTCCTGCGGATGCAGCGGCTTTGGCCATGGTGGGTTTCTCTCCGTCGTCTTGCGAGGGCGACAATACACCATTGTCATTCCGGGACGCGCCGAAAGGCGCGGGCCCGTCCGCGTCGCCCCGGAATGACGGAGGAGAATACTTACGCCGGCGTCAGTTCGTCATACACCGGATAGTCCGTGTACCCCTTCTCCTCGCCGCCGTAGAATGTCGCGCGGTTGTACGGCGTGACCGGATAGTCGTGCTCCAGACGCCGCGGCAAATCCGGGTTGGAGATGAAGATGCGGCCGAAAGCGATGATGTCGGCATGGCCATCGGCGATTGCCGTGTTGGCGGTATCGCCGGTGAAGCCGCCGGCGGTCATCAACACGCCGCTGTAGAGCGGGCGGAACAGCACCATCGCGGACGGCACGTTCTGCCAGTTGACCTCGGCGCGTCCCGACCCGCTGGAACGCGGCTCGATGAAATGCAGATAGGCGAGCCCGAGCTTGTCGAGCGCCTTCACCACATGCGTGTAGAGCGGCATAGGGTCGGCCTCGCCGGAATCATTGGCGATGCCGTGCGGCGACAGCCGCACGGCGACGCGGCCCGCGCCCCAGACGTCGATCGCGGCCTGCGTCACCTCCAGCAGAAGCCGCGCGCGGTTCTCGATCGAACCGCCGTATTGATCGGTGCGCTGGTTGCTGCGCGACTGCAAGAACTGCTCGAGCAGATAGCCGTTGGCGCCGTGAATCTCGACACCGTCGAAGCCGGCGGCAAGCGCGTTCTTCGCGCCTTGCCGGAACGCCTCGACGATCTCCTTGACCTCGTCCGTCTCCAGCGCGCGCGGCGTTTCGTAATCGGAAACCTTGCCGTCGGCGGTCATCGCCTTCATGCCTTCGGCCTTGATCGCGATTGCAGAGGCAGAGACCGGCAGCGCGCCGCCATGGAAGGAGGAATGCGAGACCCGGCCGACATGCCAGAGCTGGAGGAAGATGATGCCGCCCTTGGCATGCACGGCATCAACCACCTTGCGCCAGCCGGCAATCTGCGCTTCCGAATAGATGCCGGGCGTGGCTGGATTGCCGCGGCCATGCGAGAGCACGGGAGACGCCTCGGCGATGAGCAGGCCGCCTTGCGTGGCGCGCTGGCCGTAATATTCGGCGTTGAGCGGCCGCGGCGAAAAGCTCTCGCGCTCGGCCCGCATCCGGGTGAGCGGCGCCATCGCGACGCGATGCGCGAGCTTGTACGGACCGACCTGCAACGGTTTGAACAACACCTCGAATTTCATGTTGACCCCAATGGCTATGGAAGGATGCGTATCATATAGCGAGGGGCGGCCCACCGGAAAAGGCGCCGCCCCTGCAAAAGCAAATATTCCCTCTAGCGGGACGCGGGAGGAAATAAGCGTTACGCCGTCTTGATCCAGACGGCCTTCACGTTGAGATATTCCTCGACGTGCTGCTTGCCGGACTCGCGGCCGTAGCCGCTCATCTTGTAGCCGCCGAACGGCATCGCCGGGTCCATCGCCTGGTAGCAGTTCACCCACACCGAGCCGGCACGCAAGCGTTTCGCGACGTGGTGCGCCTTGCTGACCTCGCGCGTCCACAGGCCGGAGCCGAGACCGAAGGTGGTCGCGTTGGCGCGCTTGACCAGCTCGTCCATGTCCTTGAAGGCGATCGCGGAGATGACGGGACCAAAAATCTCCTCCTGCGCGATGCGCATGTTGTCCTGCACGCCGGCGAATACCGTTGGCGACACGAAGAAGCCCTTCGACAGCGCGCCCTCGGTGACGCGGCCGCCGCCGGCGAGCGCCTTGGCGCCTTCCTTCTGGCCGATGTCGAGATAGCTGGTGACACGTTCGAGCTGCTGCTCGGAAACGAGCGGACCGATCTGGGTGTTGGGATCGAGACCGTTGCCGACTTGCAGCTTCTTGCCGAACTCGGCGACGCGGCCGACGAACTCCTCGTAGATCGACTGCTCGACGAACAACCGCGTGCCGGCGCTACAGATCTGGCCGGAATTGGCGAACACGGCCATCGCGGCGCCCGGCACCGCAGCATCGAGATCGGCGTCGGCAAACACGATGTCCGGCGACTTGCCGCCGAGCTCGAGCGAGACGCGCTTCAGATTACCGGCCGAGGCGCGAATGATCGACTGCCCCGTGACATGCGAGCCGGTGAAGGCGACCTTGTCGACGTCGTGGTGCGAGGCAAGCGCAGCACCCGCGGTCTCGCCATAACCGGGCACCACGTTGATGACGCCGGGCGGCACGCCCGCTTCCATCGCAAGCTCGGCGATACGCAGCGAGGTCAGCGGCGCCTCTTCGGCGGGCTTGAGCACCACAGTGCAGCCGGTCGCGATTGCGGGACCGATCTTCCAGATCGTGGCGGTCAGCGGGCCGTTCCAGGGGATGATGGCGCCGACGACGCCGATCGGCTCCTTCAGCGTGTAGGAGAAGATCTCGCCGGGTAGCGAGTTCTCGACGGTCTCGCCATGGATCGCGGTGGTCTGGCCAGCGTAGTAGCGCAGCATGCCGACGGCGCGCAGGCGATAGGCGCGGGTGCGGCTGACCGGCGCGCCCATGTCGAGAGTGTCGAGCTGCGACAATTCGTCGAAATTCTTCTCGACGAGGTCGGCGAGCTTGAGCAGCAGGTTCTGCCGCTCGAACGGTTTTACTTTGCTCCACGGCCCCTCGAAGGCGCGGCGGGCAGCCGCGACCGCGCGGTCGATGTCTTCCTTGTCGCCCTCGGCAACGGTTGCGAGCAGCTCGCCGGTGGCAGGATTGTGGGTCTCGAAGCGCTTGCCGGACGCAGCGTCGACCCACTTCCCGTCGATCAGCATCTGCTTGTAGGACCCGTTCGCGAACGGATGGCGCGTGATCGGAATAGCCTGCGACACAGCCATGGCTGCACTCCCTGTCAGGTGATTGATTGGTTCGATCTGGGCGGGATCGTTAGCTTGGTAGAATACTGCGATGGCGGATAGGCGTAAAGTCGGCGCGGAACGAAGACCTCCCATGCCGACTTGTGCAGGGTCGCGCCACCGCCATGTTATAGCTCTATTAGGCCCCTCTCCGGAGACGCCCCATGCCGCATCCCGTCATCGCCAAAGACAACGTCGCCGTAATTACCGGAGGCGCATCCGGCATCGGTCTTGCCGCCGCCATGGCCTTCGTGCGTGCCGGCATGAAGGTGTGCATCGCCGATATCGACCAAGGCCGGTTGGCGGAAGCCGCAACAAAACTGTCATCCGTCGCGGTTGCCACAAATGTGATGACCTCCGCGGTTGATGTCGGCAAAGCCGAGAGCGTGACGGAACTGGAGCGCGCCGTGCGCGAACGCTTCGGCGGCACCGACATCCTCATGAACAATGCCGGCATCCAGCCCGGAAGCACGTTATTCGGCGAGCCCGACAACTGGCAGCGCATCATCGGCGTCAACATGTGGGGCATCATCAACGGCTCGCGCATCTTCGCGCCCGACATGATCGCGCGCGGCAACGCCGGCCTCATCATCAACACCGGCTCGAAGCAGGGCATCACCACGCCGCCGGGCGATCCCGCCTACAACGTGTCGAAGGCCGGCGTGAAGGCGTTCACCGAGGCGCTCCAGCACGAGCTGCGCAATACGAAAGACTGCCGCATCACCGCGCACCTGCTGATCCCGGGCTTCGTCTTCACGGGACTCACCGCGAAGGGCCGAACCGAGAAGCCGGCGGGCGCCTGGACGCCGGAGCAGACAGTCGATTTCATGATCGCGCGGCTGGAGGCCGGCGATTTCTACATCCTGTGCCCTGACAATGATGTGCCGCGTGCGCTCGACGAAAAGCGCATGCTGTGGGCGGCCGGCGATATCGTCGAGAACCGTCCGGCCCTGTCGCGCTGGCATCCGGATCATGCGGAGGCATTCGCGGCGTTCGTGAAGGGTGACTAGGCGCCGCGGCCTACAGCGTCTCTTGCTGCTGCCCGCACTGCTTGCAGGCGAACTTGACGCGGGTCTGGCCCTTCGGCGCCTGCACCCGGTTCGGCGCGCCGCACTTGCCGCAGACTGCCTCGATGCGAGTATCGCCCTGCTTGACGACGACACTCTTCTTTTCCATCGATTCGCGGATCAGGCGCTCGGCCTCCTCTCGCAGGGATTGTTTGGACAAAGCTCGTCTCCGCCTCTGAAAGCGCGAGAGGCATATCGCACCCGCGTTGAAATCACAATCGGCAACGGCGGCCCATCAAGATGTCATTCCGGGGCGACGCGCGGCGAATGCCGCCAGTCGGCGCGGACGGAAAGCGGCATGCTCGGCGGATAGCTGGTGAGGTCGAGCCCGTCGATGGCGCGGCTCACGACCTGCTCTTTCCAGTGATCGCTGAGATAGGGCAACAGCGTCGTGCGCGTGCCACCGACCGCCGGGTGGATGTCGCAGTCGATCCGCGTCACCGCCATGGATGCTTCCTCGCGCAGTTTTTATTGGCGGTGTTCTTTGCGCCGCACGGGCAGAGTGCTCCGGCCGGCGCCGACGCGCAAGAGCGCGAGGCAACGCGCGAAGACATGGCTCGGGTGCGTCTTCGCACATGCAACACGCTCTGTCGCTAACCGCCGCGCCCAAGCACACTCCAAAGACTGACTAAAATTTCGCCTGTTGCACTCCGACGGGCCCGCTTAGCTTCAACGCAGCACTCACTTCCACCGGAGTTCCCATGTCCCTCCTCATCCGCGGCGGCACCGTCGTCAATCATGATCATTCGCGCCGCGCGGACGTGCTGATCGACGGCGACACCATCGTCGCTGTCGGCACGTCGATCGAGGCGCCCAGGGGAACGGAGATCGTCGACGCCGGCGGCGCTTACGTGATTCCGGGCGGCATCGACCCGCACACCCATCTCGAAATGCCGTTCATGGGCACGGTGACCGCCGACGATTTCGAGTCGGGAACGAAGGCGGCGCTGACCGGCGGCACCACCATGGTGGTGGATTTCTGCCTGCCCGATCCTGGCCAGTCGATGCTCGCGGCCTATCAGGAGTGGCGCCACAAATCCGAGAAGGCGGCTTCCGACTACGGCTTCCACATGGCGGTGACGTCGTGGTCGAAGCAGATCTATGACGAGATGGAGACCGTGGTCAAAACCTACGGCATCAACACCTTCAAGCACTTCATGGCCTACAAGGGCGCGCTGATGGTGAACGATGACGAGCTCTATAATTCCTTCGCGCGCTGCGCCCATCTCGGCGCCATGCCGGTGGTGCATGCGGAGAATGGCGACGTCGTCGCCTTGATGCAGGAGGCGCTGATGGCGCGCGGCGTCACCGGCCCCGAAGGCCATGCATTTTCGCGGCCGCCGGAAGTCGAGGGCGAAGCCACCAACCGCGCCATCATGATCGCCGACATGACGGGCACGCCGGTCTACATCGTGCACACCAGTTGCCGCGAGGCGCATGAGGCGATCGCGCGGGCGCGGGCGGCGGGAAAGCGCGTCTATGGCGAGCCGCTGATCCAGCATCTGCTGCTCGATGCCCGCGAATACGAGAACAAGGATTGGGATCATTCGGCGCAGCGGGTGATGTCGCCGCCGTTCCGCGACAAGTCGCATCAGGACAGCCTGTGGTCCGGCCTGCAATCCGGCTCGCTCCAGGTGGTCGCGACCGACCACTGCGCTTTCACGACCGAGCAGAAGCGCTTTGGGGTCGGTGATTTCAGAAAGATCCCGAACGGCACCGGCGGGCTGGAAGATCGGCTGGCGCTGTTGTGGACCGCGGGCGTCGCCACGGGACGGCTGACGAAAGAAGAGTTCGTCGCGGTGACCTCGGCGAACATCGCTCGCATCCTCAACATCTATCCACGCAAGGGCGCAATCGCCGTGGGCTCGGATGCCGACGTCGTGGTGTGGGATCCCAAGGCGACAAAAACCATCAGCGCGAAGCGGCAGATGAGCCGCATCGATTACAACGTGTTCGAAGGCTTTTCCTGCACGGGCGGTCCGGCCGCGACACTCTCGCGCGGCCGGATCGTGTGGAAGGATGGGAACTTGCGCGCCGAGGCCGGCGACGGCCGCTATATCGAGCGTCCCGCGTTCTCGCCGGTGCATATCGCCAATTCCACATGGAAAGAGCTAACTGCACCGCGCGCCGTGGTGCGCGGCACGGTGACGCCGTAGGGCTCAGGCCGCCTTGCCCGCCTGCAACTGGTCCAGCACCGGCAAGAACTCGGACGGATCCGGGCGGTGCGTGTAGTCCGGATTCACCTCCGCGTAGGCGATGACACCGTCGCGGCCGATGACGTAGCGCGCGGGCATCGGCAGCACCCAGGACGGGTTGTCGTTGAACGAAGGCAGGTCGTTCTTGAACGATTTGTAGAGCGCGACGAGATCGTCCGGCAGCGCGAAGCGGATGCCGAAGGCTTCGGCGACCTCGCTCCTGACGTCGCTCAGGATCGGGAAGGCGAGCTTGTTGTCGCGCTGCGACTTGCGGCTGTTCGGCGCGGTCTGCGGCGAGATCGCAACGAGGCTCGCACTGCGCGCGGCGATCTCCGGCAGGGCCTCCTGGAGGGCCTGGAGCTCAAGGTTGCAGTATGGGCACCAGACGCCACGATAAAAGGACACGACTAGCGGTCCCCTGGCGAGCAGGTCGCGCGAGCACACCGGCCTTCCGTCGGGGTCCTTGAGCGAAAATTCCGGGGCGGCGTCACCGGCCTTCTTCGCGCGCTGCGCCTGGCCGCTCGCGATCAGTTCGGCGGTTGCGCGATGCATGGTGTCGAGCGCCTCCTTGCTGGGCTTGAGCGGAAAGCGGCCGCCTTCGAAATCGGCCTTGAAGGCATCGAGCTTGTCTTGGAGTTTGTCTTGGAGTTTGTCTTGGAGTTTGTGTTGGAGTTTGTGTTGGAGTTTGTCTTGCAGGGCCATGGGAAGCTCCATCGGTTGCTGTTGGCCCGCTCTATCTGGATCATTTGGAAATAAAGGGGTATACGGTAGACATGGAGAACATTTATTTGGATTTCAAATGAGTGACCGGCTCCAAGAATTGACCGTGTTCGTCCGGGCGGCGGAGGGCGGCAGCTTTTCGAAGGCCGCGCGCGAGCTCGGGCTGTCGCAGCCTTCGGTATCGCGCATCATCGGCGAGCTGGAGGCGCGGCTCGGCGTCAAGCTGTTGCTGCGCACGACGCGCCGCATCACCGTGACCGACGCCGGGGCGCTGTTCCTCACCCGTGCGCGCGAAGTCCTCGCCGATATCGAAGACGCCGAGGACGCTGCCCGCGGCGTCGACTCGCTGCGCGGGACCATTCGCATCGCGATGCCCATCATCTACGGCACGCGACAGGTGATCCCGCGCCTGCCGGTGTTTCTGGCTGCGCATCCCCTGCTCCGCGCCGAGCTGTCGGTCGTCGACGAACGGCAGGATCTCGTCGCCGAAGGCGCCGACATCGCCATCCGGCTCGGCCCGCTCGGCGATTCCGCGTTTGGTGCACGCAAGCTCGAGACACTGCCGCGCCTGCTCGTGGCCGCCCCTTCCTATCTCGCCGCGCGCGGCACGCCGAAGACACCGGCCGATCTCGCGTCGCACGACTGCATCTTCGGTCCCGGCCTGTTCGGCCGCGCGACCTGGTCGTTCACCCGCAATGGAACGGAAACCTCGGTCGATGTCCGCGGGCGCATCCACACGGATTCCGGCCCCGGCGTGTTTGCAAGCGTGCTGGCAGGGTTAGGCATCGCGATGACATCGCCGGTAATGGCCAATCCCGAGATCATGTCGGGCACGCTGATGCCGCTATTGAAGAGCTACAGGCTCGCGCCTATCGAGGTGCACGCCGTGTTTCCGGGCGGGCCCCGGCCGTCGACCAAGGTGCGCGCACTGGTGGAATATCTCGTGACGGAGCTGAAACAGGCGGGATGACGTTGCACGCCGGCCTTTCATGGCCACCGCAAGCGCAAATCGCGACGATGCGGCGCCACGGTGGCATGTGCCTTGCCTCTATGCGGGAAATTCTGTCTCGGAGGTACCCATGAGCACATCCCCTTTCCATATCAGCCGCCGTAGCGTGGTACTCGGCGGTCTGGGTGCGGCCGGAATGACGGCAGTCGCTCCGCCGCTCGCCTGGGCGCAGGGGCGCGCGGAGACGCTGCTGGTGGTGCAGGAGCTGGGACCGAACTCGCTGGACATGCAAGGCGTCGGCTCCAACCAGACCGTGAACGGCCTGTCCTGGAACTGCTACGATCGCCTGCTGACTTACGCCTCCAAGACGCTGCCCGACGGCACGCCCTCCTATGATCGTGCGACGCTCGCGCCCGAGCTGGCGAAGAGCTGGGAGGTTGCCGCCGACGGCATGTCGTGCACCTTCAAGCTGAGACAGACCGCGAAATTCCACGACGGAACGCCGGTCACGGCGAAGGACGTCAAATGGTCGTTCGACCGCGCCGTCAAGGTCGGCGGCTTTCCGACCTTTCAGATGTCGGCAGGATCGCTTGAAAAACCCGAGCAATTCGTGATTGTCGACGACCATACCTTCCGCATCGACTATGTGCGCAAGGACAAGATGCTGCTGTTCAACGTCGCGGTCGTCGTGCCCTTCATCATCAATTCCGAACTCGCCAAAAAGAATGCGACGCCGGAGGACCCCTGGGCGCTGGCCTGGCTTAGGAACAACGAGGCCGGCGGCGGCGCCTACAGGATCGAAAGCTGGAAGCCCGGCAGCGAGACCGTGTTGACGCGGTTCGACGACTGGAAGAGCGGACCGCTGCCCAAGATCAAGCGCGTCATTGCGCGCGATGTCCCCTCCGCCGGCACCCGTCGCGCCATGCTCGAACGGGGCGATGCGGACCTCTCGAGCGGCTTTGCGCCGCGTGATTTCGAGCAGATCATCAGAGAAGGCAAGGTCAAGGTGTCCGGCGTCCCTATTCCAAATGCGCTCTGGTACGTTGCGCTGAACACCGCGAAGCCTCCGTTCGACAATGTCAAGCTGCGTCAGGCCATCGCTTGGGCGATGCCTTACGAGCAGATCCAGACCAGCGCGTTTTTCGGGCGGTCCGTTCCGATGTATGGCGGGTCTGCGGATGTCCCAAAGCCGGCGTGGCCGCAACCGTTTCCCTATGTCACCGATCTCGACAAGGCCAAGGCGCTGATAAAGGAGGCGGGCTTCGAGTCCGGACTGGAGACGACGCTGTCGCTCGACGCGGGCACGGCAACGGTCGGCGAGCCGACCGCGATCCTGATCCAGGAGAGCCTCGCAAAGATCGGCATCAAGGCCTCGATCGAGAAGATTCCCGGCGCGAACTGGCGCACCACACTTAACAAGAAGGAGCTCCCGCTCGCGCTCAACCGTTTCAGCGGCTGGCTCGACTATCCAGAATATTACTTCTACTGGAATTTTCACGGCAACAACTCGATCTTCAACATCTCCTCCTATCAGAACAAGGAGATGGACGCGCTGATCGACAAGGCGCGGTTCAGCGCCGACGCGGCGGAGTACGACAAAGCCGTAAAGGATTTTGTCGCGCTCTGCATGCGCGACGTTCCGATCGTTCCGCTCAACCAGCCGATTCACGACGTCGCTATGCAGAAGGGCGTCAGCGGCTACGAATTCTGGTTTCATCGTGAGCCGGACTATCGTCAATTCGCCAAGGGCTAGTGCTGATCGGCGAGGCGGACGACGCGTGAGGCATCTTGCGCTTGCTCTGTCGGAAAGCTCCTTTGCAGCCGCGCCTCGCTCGCACGCAACATCGCCGCATCGAAGGCGCGGCCTTTGAACTCCGGTTTCCGGCCGCCTAAGACTACCTAGATCGCGAACACCCAAGCGGCGACGATGGTGCCGATGGTGATCAGGCCGGCGATGGTCCAGCCCGCGGCGTATTCCAGCTCAGGGTGACCATTTGCCCGCATGATCTCGGCCGGATCGGCGGTATGCTTCCACTGCTCTGCCATGACAGCCTCGCACGTTTCTCTCCGCGTCATATGTAAGTCGCAACACTCGCCATTAGGTTCCATCACGGAAATGCGAGCAACCGCGCACCGGGATGAGTTGCCGCGGAATGACGAAGCCTGTTCGTTCGCAGCCCCGACAAAAAAACTCGAAAACAACCCCATGCACAGTAGAATGACCTTGCCGGCATGAGACCTGGGTCGCGCTGCGCAACCGTTTGACGCGTTGGGGCAAAACAGCCGCGCCGCGCAACCGTTGCGCGGTTTGCGGACTTGGGCCTACGAGGTCCGCTACTGGTCGAAGAAATTCAAGAGTTGCGCCCGCGCACGGCTGCCTGCCGCATGACATTTTTGAAAGGCATTTTCGATGCGTTCGCTTTTTGCGCGACTGCACCGGCGTTACGGGCCCAAGATTTCGGGCGTGGAGCGTCAACGTCGGGTCCAGGACAAGCTCGACCGTCAACCCGCCTCCCCCTCGGTCCCCTCACCCGCCGCGCGCCTCGCGCTGGCGCGACGGCGTCCGAAAGTCGCGATCATCGGCGGCGGCTTCGCCGGCCTGATGGCAGCGTCCGAGCTTGTCGGGCATTGCAACATCACGCTGTTCGAGGCCCGCGACCGCTTCGGCGGCCGGGTTTTCAGCAAGAAGAAGCCTGTTTGCCGGCGCCGACGTCGCCAAGGAAGCGCTCAAGCACTACCGACCGGGCGACCAGAGGGATGTCGATGCGTTCTATGCGGAGCGGATCGGCGGCGTCTACAAGGGCTATGTCGCGCATCTGGCCGGTGAGCCCGAGTTCATGGCCTGGCCGCGCGACGAATGGACCGCCGGCGGCTATTCCTGTCCCGCGCCCGGCGAGGTCTGCCGGGCCGGTCCGTTACTCTACAAGGGCTTCCAGAATCGCCTGTTCTTTGCCGGCGAGCACACCTGCTTCGCCTATTTCGGCTACATGGAAGGTGCGCTCCAGTCCGGCACGGCCGCCGCCGCCGCGGTCATCCGGGCCATCGGCAGACAGGCCGGAGCATATGGCTCTGCCAAAACCGGCAGTTCTGTCATAGGTTCGGCACCGCTCGCGGCGTCGAAGCCGTGATTGGGGAGAGACAGGCATGAAATTCACAACACCCGCCCGCATCGTCTCTGCCCTCGTTATTGCCGGCGCCTCCCACGTCGCCGCCGCTTCCGACGCCACGCCCGGAAAAGTCTCGGGTGCCACGGCGCTGGCGCTCGCGGGCGTGATCGCGCCAATGTCACCGGAGCTGTCGGGCGCCGAGAAGAAGGCGGTGGCGATGCTGTTCGCCGCCAACAGCGACGTGCCCTACAAGAAAGTGATCGTGGTGAGCGCGGACAGGATCGTCTGCCGCACCGGCAATGTCGACATCACATTGCGCAACTGCGAGGTCAGCTTCGGCAAGAAGGTCAAGACCGTGAACGGCTCCACGGCCAACGAGATATTCGCGACCGAGGCGTTGGCCGGCATTCCGCCGGACGGCGCGGCGGGATCGAATTTCGAGAGCCTGACCAGGCTGAGCTGCACGATCGACCCCAACGCCATCCGCCGGAAGGACGGCAGCGGGGCGGAATGCACGTTCCAGCCAGGAAATTAAGCCGAGCTTCTATGGCGAACCAAAGGTGCCGTGAAATCGCCTCAAGACGGACTAATAAGGCGAATTGAAAAGACAGGCCAAACGAGCGCACCAATATGAGGCGCGCAAGGCCGGCACCGATATGATGAAGAATTATCTCGCATTTTTCCTTGTTCTGACCATGACAACGGCCTCTGCGCACGGCCCGTTGCCGGCGCGGCTGGCGGTGCCCTCCGATCTTGTCCGGGTGGGCCTCACCGATACCGACACGACCGCCGGCGGCACCGCACGGCTGTGCGACCAGGTCAGCTTCTCGCGGGGCCTGCGCTATGGTGAGAGCGAGGCCAATGTGCTCGATGTCGCCACCAGCACGACCAAGGCGGAGACGCCGCGGCCGGTACTGCTGTTCGTGGTGGGCGACACCTTCACCGGCGACCATGCGGCGCCGGACCTGTCGCGGCAAATCCAGGACCAGGCGATGTGCTTTGCCGCGCGCAACGACATGATCGGCGTGCGCGTGAACTATCGCCTCGCGCCGGCGGCGACCTGGCCGATGGGCGCGACCGACGTCGCGGCGGCGCTGTCCTGGGTTCACGGGAATATCGATCTGTTCAACGGCGACGCCCGCGAGATCGTTGCGGTCGGCTATGGCGCCGGTGCCTTCCATGTCGCCAGCCTGCTGGCGCATCCCGAGCTCCAGGCCGACCGCGCCGATGTCGCCGCGGTCGTGCTGGTGTCGGGGATCTACCGCGTCGGCAAGGACGCCAGCGACAGCGAGAAGGCCTATCTCGGCACAGACGCCAGCCAATATGACAAGCGGTCGGTCTTCCCCGGCATTCTCAATGTCGACGCGACGATCGTGCTGGCCTGGGCCGCGGGCGATCCCGCAAGCCTCGTGGCACAGGGCGAGACCTTGAACAAGACGCTCTGCGGCGCCGGCCATTGCCCGCGCACCGCGCTCCTGCGCAGCCGCGACGGCATCGCCGCCGCGTTCGGGCTCGACGGCTCCGGCGACAGCCTCGCCGAGCCGACGCTGCTGCTGGTGCACCAGCTCGAGGCGCGCGGACTGCCGTAGCGGCGTGTCGCCGGCAGTGTGCGCCAACTAAATCGCACCTTTTGCTGGGTTATCCCCCTCCCCCACAAGGAGGCAGGGAGCAGAGTGGAGTGCGCGGGCAACACGTCGCCCTCTTCACCAGCGCGCGAACAATTGGAATGACGTCACCGCACCAAAGGTGCGTTCCCTACCGCTTCTTGTGGGGGAGGGAATGAAGACCCTTTCCGATAGCGCATGATCAGTTTCGTGGGCGCATCGCCACCGTTCAGGACATAAGTCTTATAGTCGCGAAGGAAGGGAATGATGATCTGACGCAGTATTGCGAGCTGATCCCCCGGTGTCTGTGCAAATTTGATCAGTCTCTTGCAGTATCGCCTTTCGCCCCTAGTATGGCCTCGGGCCGTCAGCCTCTGACAAGGCGAGCCTCGAGTTTCGCGCCATTGCCTCGCGGGCACGAGCCGCTGAAGTGAGCCAAGTCGCATTGGCGCCTCTCAGACAATTGTCTCGCTGGCGTTAGCACGCCTCAACCACGATGCGCGATTTGATCGCCGGTCGGGTCGCTATTTTCTATTTATGAGAGTTATCTATAGCGTTTCTATCTATGGGAGTTCGCTAAAGATCAGAGGAAATCGGCGTCTCGCACAACTGTGTGACGCGCCGCCGCCACGATCGGAAAACCGATGCTTAAGTTGCTGGCACGATGCGCGGTGATCTCTTTTGTGTTGATTTCGGCGTCGGCCGCCGAACCGGTCAAGCTCAAATTGGCCTTCCCCAGCTCCGACCGCTCGACGAGTTATCTCGCCGCGGTCAAACCATTCGTCGACGCGGTCAACGCCGAGGCAAGAGGCCTGATCGACATCGAGACCTATTTCAGCGGCGTGCTTGGCAAGGATCCGGCTGAGCAGCCCCAGCTCGTGCTCGATGGTGCGGCCGACATCGCCTACGTGGTGACGGGACTGACGCGCAACCGGTTCGCAGATAATGCAATCATCGAGATGCCTGGTCTGTTTACGAGCATGCGGGAGTCCGTTGCTGTGTTCAACCGGCTCGTGGCCTCCAACGCATTGCAAGGATACGATGACTACACCGTGATCGGCGCCTACGTCACCGAACCGGAGACGATACACAGCAAGATCCCGATCACGTCGCTGAATGATTTGAAGGGCAAGAGAATTCGCGTCAACAATCCGGGCGAAGCCGCCGCGCTGGAAAAACTCGGAGCGCAGCCCGTGTTTCTGCAGGTCACCAAGATCTCAGAAGCCATCGGCAACGGCCGCATCGACGGCGCGCTCGTGCCACCGTCTCCATTGGTCGATTATGGCGTCAAACGCGTTGCGACTTATCATTACCTTCTTGGAATCAGCGGCGCGCCGCTGATGGTTTTGATGAACCGGAAAACATTCAACGGACTGCCGAAATCCGCGCAGGCGATCATCCTCAAATACAGTGGTGAGTGGGCTGCCGCGCGCTTCATGGATACCTACGAAGCTGCAGAAAACAGCATTATGCGGGAACTGAAGTCCGATCCGAAGCGCCAGGTGATCATGCCATCGCCGTCGGACCTCGATGCGGCAAATGCCGTATTCGCAGCCATTGCCAATGATTGGGCCTCGAAAAGTGAGCGCAATGCCGAGCTGCTGAAAACGGTCCGGAACGAGCTCACGAAAATGCGATCGACCCGGTAGCCGCGGATGCCGTCGCTCGCCAGCATCTGGCCTCAGCGAAACATCGTCACCATCGTCGCCGCGCTCGCCATTCTATTGACGGGTACCGGGATGACCCTGAAGATCACGACCGATCACCTTCTCCGTCAAGATGCGACGTCCACCGCTCGCAGCTGGGCGTGGTTCCTGGCCGCCAGCGTCTCCGATCTCGAGCAAATCGCCGGCGGCGAGCAGCCTTCCGCCGCAAGCATAGCGTTCTTCCTGTCGGCGCGACATTCCGGTGAGGTCTTTCACTACGAGATCTTCAACCGCAATGGTTATTCCCAGCTCGTTTCGACCCGCGAAAAGATCGCGCTCGTCGACTTGTCCGAGTACAGCCCCGATGCGGCGCGATCAGTCGTTGACGGTCAACCGATCGTCGACGTCAGGGAGGGCAATTCGCCCGACCGACCGGCATTCTTCGCGCTTGCCTATGTCCCGGTCCAGACCGATGGTCGCCTCACCGCGGTCGTTGCGGCCTACGTGGACGAAACCGAGCAACGCAAGAATGTCCACAATACGTTCCTGACCGCGGCAGTATTCCTTTGCCTGCTCTCGGGTCTCGCCTTCTCCATTCCCGCAATTGCCTGGTATCGCGAAACAAAGGTGAAACAGGCGGACCGACGCATCCGCTTCCTCGCCCACCACGACGCGTTGACCGGGCTGACCAACCGCCCCCATCTGATCGAAAAACTGGAGAGAGCCATCGCTCGCCTGCCGATCCGGGGCGGCAGCCTTGCCGTGCACTTCATCGACGTCGACCGCTTCAAGGAGGTCAACGATACGCTTGGTCACGACGGCGGCGACTTTCTGCTAAAGTCCATCGCCGAGCGTCTGCGCGCAGCGGTCAGGATCGACGACGTGGTGGCCCGGCTCGGCGGCGACGAATTCGTCGTCGTGCAGAGCGGCATCGCCGGCAAAGCTCAGGCCGAGTCGTTTGCGCGCCATCTTGCCGCCGCCGCAAATGCGACCGTGAAATTCACGCAGCACGAGATCCTCACCACCGCCAGCATCGGCGTGGCGCTGGCGACGGAGGAAGACACCACCCCTGAGCGGTTGCTCAAGAGTGCCGACCTCGCGCTGTACGCGGCCAAGGCAGCCGGCCGAAACTGCATCCGGTTTTTCCTGCCCGAGATGGATACTGAGCTACAAGCGCGCATCGAGCTCGAGAGGACGATTCGCGAGGCGGTACTTAATGATCGCTTCGAATTGCATTACCAGCCGCTCTTCGAAATATCTCAGCGCCACCTTGCCGGCTTCGAGGCGCTGATCCGGATGCCCGCGGCGGACGGAACGCTCATTCCGCCATTGACCTTCATTCCCGTCGCCGAGGACTTACGGCTTATCGACAAGATCGGGGCGTGGGTGTTGCGGGAGGCATGCCGCACCGCCGCGACCTGGCCGGCGCACCTGACCGTTGCAGTGAACCTGTCACCCGCGCAGTTCGCGGCGGGCACCATCAGCGACATCGTCGCCGCCGCACTGAAAGAGGCGGGACTCGCGGCGCACCGGCTCGAACTGGAGATCACTGAAAGCCTGCTGCTCGGCAACACCGAAACGATCATGGCGCAGCTCCGGACGCTCAAGGCGATGGGCGTGGCCATCGTGATGGACGATTTCGGGGCTGGCTATTCGAGTCTCAGCTATCTGTGGCGCTTTCCGTTCGACAAGATCAAGATCGATCGAACCTTCATGCAGGGCCTCGACGGCTCCCATTGCCAGGTCGGGACGGTGGTGAAAGCGATCATCGCGCTCGGACGCGAGTTGCACATGCGAGTGACGGTCGAAGGCGTCGAGACCGCCAACCAGGCGGCTTTTCTCGACACGGCCGACGGTGATCAGGTCCAGGGCTTCTTCTTCGGCCGGCCGATCCCCGCCTCGGAGCTCGGCGCCAGCATTCTCGCAGATTTTGAGAAGGCAATGCCGCCGGCTTCGCCCGCGACCAAGCTGCACCTCGTCAACGCATCGGCTGAACGGTAGCACAGACCTGTGCCTCTATCGACCCAATGCGGCTCCTGGCGATAGCTGTCAGGCGTATCATGCAAAATCAAACGCGTTTCGATTCGACGCTCGAAAGCGGCGGTCCTGATACCGCGCAGCGTTAAGTGCGCGTCCTACGCAGGCGCCCGCAATTCGCCCTGAAACCAAGCCAAGGTATCAGCTGATTTCATCGGGTCCACCAACTCGACCGCGATCTGATGGATGAAATCGCAAGCGGGACATTCGAAGGTACGAATGTCAAAACCGGCGGGACCGGGCGTGATGCGCGCCAGCATCGTCGTTGTCTGGCATTTGGGACAAGGTGGTCGCTGAATGGTCATGAGGCTCGCCTGGATCCGGCGGGAGCGCGATGCTCTCAGTTACTGAGGATGCCAATGGTGGGCGGTGATGGACCATCATGGACCTCTGATGTCTGATACCCCTGGTCAATTTTGACCACCACCCAAATTAAGGTCCGCTATCCCAAACGTGATCTATCACAGATCGATTCATTTTTCATTAGACGATTGCCGAACCAAACTCGCCGATAAAAAACCCGAGTTCGCCAAGGCGGCCTACGAGACGTTCGTTATGGAGACACAGAAAATTGGCGGACTGTACGGCGATCCTGCCCGCCAGTCCTACGGGCCATTCGGTGATCTTGTTGCAAGGATGACCACGACCAATCGATAAATCCTCCCCGCGGTGCCAAGGAGGGCGGTGCCACGCGGCACACTCTCTCAATCGAAAAGAGCGCGGATGCGCACGCGTCCTCACGCCGGTTTCAGCAAGGCCAGCGCGCTTTCCAGCAGCGAGCGCACCCGTGCCGTATCGCCGGACTTCACGACCGCCGGGTCGAGCTAGAGTTCAAAGTCCGCGGGCTGCCCTAGCGGCCCGCCACAGTCAGCGCGTCAGCACGCCTGCCATTTCCTTTCGAGGATGACAGGTGCGCTGCTTCGAAACGAGCCGTCAAGCCACAGGATTGACAAACGCTTGACCTAGATCAAGCGGGCTTGACCGATTGAGCCGACCTCCATGTGGGGCCAACATCAAGGTGTCGGACATGCGCATCGTCGGCAGGGTGCTGCTCGTTTTCGTGGTCGCGTTGGCGTCGCTGGGGGCGATGTCCCAGCAACATGCAGAGCAATCCGCTGGCGACAAGGAAATCCGCATCGGCAATGTGATGCCGTATTCGGGACCGCTTTCGGAATTCGGCGCGATCGGCAAGGCGGAGGCCGCCTATTTCGATATGATCAACGATCGTGGCGGCATCAACGGGCGCAAGGTCCGTTTCATCACGCGCGACGACAATTCCGACCCGACGACGGCGCTGGAGCTGACCCGCAATCTGGTCGAGAAGGACGACGTGCTGTTGATGTTCGGATCGTTCGGCACGCCCGGCAATCTCGCCACGCGCCGGTATCTGAATGAGAAGAAAATCCCGCAGCTTTTCGTCGCCTCCGGCGACGAGGAGCTGAGCCAGGCCAAGGCGTTTCCCTGGACCATGGGCTGGCAACCCTCGTTCAAGGCCGAGGGGCGCATCTACGCCAACTACATCCAGGCCTATTATCCGCATCGCAAGATCGTGGTGCTCTGGCAGAACGATCAGTTCGGGCGCGTGCTCTTCAAGGGCATCGAGGAAGGTCTTGGCGATCTGAACCGTCTTGTCCTCGTCGATATCGCCTTCGACATCGCCGATGAACATCTCGAAGGGCACGTCTCGATCCTCAAGCGCGCCGGCGCCGATATTTTCGTCTTTCTCGGGGTGCCGTCGACGGCGGCCAAGGTGATCAAGCTGGCGGCGGCACTCAAATGGCGCCCGGTCTTCATCGTGAACGATGCCTCCGCCTCGATCGCCAATGCGATGGCGCCCGCAGGATTGGAGAATTCGGCCGGCGTGATCTCGGCGGCCTTTCTGAAGGATCCGAGCGATCCCGCATGGAAAGACGATCCTGCAATGAAGGACTGGTTCGCCTTCATGGACAAGTACCATCACGTAGAAAGCACGAACAACAGCGCTGCGCTCTATGGCTACGCCGTGGCCGAGGCGCTGACGCGAGTGCTGAAACAATGCGGCGACGACCTATCGCGCGAGAACATCATGCGTCAGGCGGCTTCGCTCAGGGATCATCAGCCCCCCGTTGCGTTGCCCAGCATCAGGATGAATACCTCGCCAGACAGCTATCTGCCGATCAAGCAGATGCGGCTCGTCCAGTTTGACGGCCGCTCCTGGCAACCATTCGGCGAGGTGATCGAAACCGCATTCAGCGAAGGCGCGAAGCGATGACACGCCTCATCTCCGCTTGAGCGAAGCCAGCGCGCTTTCCAGCAGCGAGCGCACCCGTGCCGTATCGCCGGACTTCACGACCGCCGGGTCGATATACGGCCGCACAGAGCTCTTCCAACGCCAATCCATGGTCGTCGCAGAAATCGGCTTTTTCGTTTCATGTCGAATGTTTAAGATCGGCGCAGACTGCATCAGCTCCGCCGGGAGATCCTCCGAATGACCGAAACCATCCGCATCAAGCGCTTCGCCGCGCGCCCCGTGATCGTGCCGATGAACCTGCCGCTCCAAACCTCGACCGGCGCGGTCGCCAAGGCGGCGCTGGTGCTGATCGACTGCGAGACCGACCAGGGCGCACGGGGACATGCCTATCTGTTCTCGATCACGCCGTCGGCCTTGAAGCCGCTGACGGCGATGGTCACGGAAATGTCGGAGCTGCTCGCATGCGACGAGCTGCTGCCGTTCGAGATCGAGCGCAAGCTGACCCAGCGCTTCACGCTGTTGGGTTTGGCCGGCCTCCAGCGACTGGCGCAATCCGGCATCGACATGGCGGCGTGGGACGCGCTGGCGCGCAGCAGAGGCCTGCCGCTGGCGCGCCTGCTCGGCGGCGCACCGAAGCCGGTCAAGGCCTACAATTCGAAGGGGCTTGGCATCATGCCGGCGGCGGCCGCGGTCGATGAGGCGCACAAGCTGCTGGCCGAGGGTTTTCAGGCTGCAAAGATCCGCGTCGGTCGGCTCGACGCGCGGGAAGACCTCGCCGTCGTGCGCGCGGTGCGAAAGGCCGTCGGCGACCAGGTCACGCTGATGTGCGACTACAATCAAGCGCTGACGGTGACCGAGGCCATTCGCCGCGGCGAGATGCTCGACGACGAGGGGCTGCTGTGGATCGAGGAGCCGATCCGCCATGACGACTACGCCGGCTGCGCCCGCATTGCGGACGCGCTCCGCACGCCGGTCCAGATCGGCGAGAATTTTGACAGCGCCTTCGCGATGGAATCCGCGCTTTCGGCAGAGGCCTGCGATTACGTCATGCCGGACGTGCAGCGCATCGGCGGCGTCACCGGCTGGCTGCGCGCGGCCTCGCTGGCGCACGCCGCCGGCATCGAGATGTCGACGCATCTGTTCTCGGAAGTCAGCGCGCATTTGCTGTGCGTGACGCCGACCGCGCATTGGCTGGAATATGTCGACTGGGCCGACGCGGTGCTGGCGACGCGGTTGAAGATCAAGGACGGTTTTGCGCTGCCGAGCGAGGAGCCCGGCAACGGCATCGCATGGGATGAGGCGGCTGTCGCGAAGTATCTGGTCGGATGACCTCGCCCGGCGCTGCGAGCAACTGCTTCATCATCGTCATTGCGAGCGGAGCGAAGCAATCCAGAATCCGCGGATACATTCCTGGATTGCTTCGCTCCGCTCGCAATGACGGAGTATGTAACCGGCACGCTACCGCGGCTCCGCACCGGGGATTTTCTTGCGCGCCGCGGATATACCCTCGCCGGCCTGGAGCAGCGGCGCGATATTCTCGCGCAGCGCGTGGCAGTGCTGGAGCTCGGCCGGCCAGTCGATGATCCCTGCGTGAGCTGTCGAGCCGATCAGTGTCGACATCGCGCTTGCAAGACAAATTGCCCGCATGACCCACCTCCCCTTCATCGCGCCGCGCCCGGATCGCGGCGATAGCGGAAGTCGCAATGGGAGGCGCCCTGCATGATGGTCTGCGTTCGCGTGAGCTCGACGTCGGGGCCGAACCCTTCCGCGGTCGCGAAGTCCGCGGTGCAGACCAAGAGAAAGCCGAGCTCCGGCTCGCCCAGCGCCTGGTAGAATTCGGCGTAGGCACCCCCTTGGACATGACGCATCAATGCCCGATGGCGCCGGGCTGTTCCGGGCGGTCGCACCCGATTGCGAGAGGGTTGCCTGAGGATCCCGCGGCATCCAGCATCGCCTGGCCCAACGCATATGTGATGCAGCGGTGACCGCCGATCGCGCGATCCTGAAAAGTCGGCGGAGCGAATAGTGTTATTATGAGCATCATCCAATACTCCGCCGGCTTCCCGAGAACCCGGCTCGTGAGTGCCATCCGAATTCCGACAATGCGCCGGTCAAACCCCAGCGCTGAAACAACGAGAGGTGAACATGATCCGACCCGAGATGTCTCCGGACTCCGTCAAGCCACAATCATTTGCACGAGGTCGTCATCTTGCGGCAATTGCCGCGGCGCTGTTTCTCGCCGTGACGTTCTCGTCAGGTGGACGCGCGCTGGCTGCCGCAAATGATGCCGAGGCGCGAACCATCTTCGAAAAATTCATTGCCGCACAGAATGCGCATAACGCGGACAATGTGAGGGCCATGCTCTGGAATTCGCCCAGCACGCTCTTGTTTGCGAGAGGCATCGATACGAGAGGCCGTGATGCGGTCGCCGACCGCTTCAAGGCGTATTACGAGGGCACTTGGCATCTTGAACCCGACATGTCGCAATTCCGTGTCGCTGTGATCTCGAACGAGGTCATACAGATCCTCGTCCCCATCGTTTTCACGCGAGGTCTTCCGGGCAAGCCACCCCAACAAAATACGTTTCTGATCAGCCAGACATACGTTGAAGATGCGAGCGGCTGGCACGTCGCCTCCATCCTGCCGGTCGCAAACACGGAACTGAAATAGCCGCCTTAGCTGGGGGCGAAAAGCCCGCCTGCGCCTGTTCGGCTTCGGCGCGGCATCCTTCTCTCGCTTCGCGAGCGAAGGATGGTGGGCACGACAGGGATCGAACCTGTGACCCCTACCATGTCAAGGTAGTGCTCTCCCGCTGAGCTACGTGCCCTAGAGGTCGTCTAGATCGGGTGGGGTCCCTATAACGGCTCAGTGGAGCCGGCGCAAGGACAGACGCTGGCCGATTTAGGCCGCCAGCATCTTGTTCACTTCGCTCACCAATTCGCGCAGGTGCACAGGTTTCGACAGCACCTTGGCGTTCTTGGGGGCGTCCGAATCCGAGTTCAGCGCCACCGCGGCGAAGCCGGTGATGAACATGATCTTGATGTCGGGATCGAGTTCCGAGGCCCGGCGGGCGAGCTCGATGCCGTCCATCTCCGGCATCACGATGTCGGTCAGGAGCATCTCGAACGGCTCTTCCCGCAGCCGCTGATAGGCGGCCATGCCATTGTCATGGGACGAGACCTGAAAACCGGCGTTTTCCAGCGCCTTGACCAGGAAACGGCGCATGTCGTTGTCGTCTTCGGCGAGCAGGATCTTTGGCATGGCAGGAACGTCGAATCCTCAAAGCACATCAGCAGAGGTCACTAAGCCCGACAGAGGGTAAATTTCGGGTGAAAATCTTTACCCTGAGCGAGACCCTTGGCGAGCTGCGCGGGCGCCCCTTGTGAACCGGAATGCGGCTGGAAGCAATCGAGCCGCTCGGAGAGAACCCGCTCCATCCCCGCAGGGTTAAGATACGTTCCAGCGCCGATCACATCTTTTCGCTTGGCAGACTGGTTGCGATTCCGGACAATGAGGGCACATAAGAGCCGCTCGACCGGCCGAATCGATTCGATCCGGACCTTGCCGGATCTTTCCGGATCTTGCGGCGCGAAGGGACGAAGCCTGAGAAGATGACCCGGTTTGACGGCGACATGTCGCCAGCCTTCGAGATCGTGGAGCCCGCCGAATGGCGCGCGCCGGTCATCTTCAACTCGCCCCATTCCGGCTCGACCTACCCCGACGAATTCCTGCTGGCCTCGCGGATCGACCTGCCGACGCTGCGGCGGTCGGAAGATTCCTTTATGGACGAGCTGATCGGCCATCTCAGCGATCGCGGCTTTCCGACCGTGCGGGTCAACTTTCCCCGCTCCTATGTCGACGTCAATCGCGAGCCCTATGAGCTCGACCCGCGGATGTTCTTCGGACGCCTGCCGAGCTTCGCCAATACCCGTTCGATGCGGGTGGCGGGCGGGCTCGGCACCATCCCGCGCGTGGTCGGCGACGGCCAGGAGATCTATCGCGAGCGCATTCTGGTCGACGACGCGCTGGGGCGGATCGAGACGCTCTACAAGCCCTACCACCGCGCGCTGCGCCGGCTGATCAACAAGGTGCACCAGATGTTTGGCACCGTGGTGCTGGTCGACTGTCACTCGATGCCCTCGGTCGGCGTCTCCCGCGACGAGCCGCGGCGGCCCGACATCGTGATTGGCGACCGCTACGGCACAAGCTGCACGCCGCTCTTGCCGGACCGGGTCGAGGACACCCTGAGCAGGCTCGGCTATTCGATCGGCCGCAACAAGCCCTATGCCGGCGGGTTCATCACCGAGCATTACGGAAATCCGGCGAGCGGCCTGCACGCGGTGCAGCTCGAGCTCAACCGCGGGATCTACATGGACGAGCGGCGGCGCGAGCGCAGCCCGCGCTTTGCGCAGGTGGCCTCCGACTTCGCGGCGCTCGCCGACGTGCTGGCAACCACGATCCCGTTCGGCGATCTCGGCCCGTTCCAGGCCGCGGCGGAATAGCGCTCGCTTTTCTTTGTGATCAGATCGCGCGCGCATCTGGCGCGAGCATGTTTCGCTTCGCACCGTTGCGCGCGCGAAAATGAAAACAGCAGGCCCAAGAAAAAAGGGCCGCTTGTTATGAACAAGCGGCCCAAGTCTAGGGAGGAAACGCCCAAGGAGGGCAGCGGTAACGCAAAGCGCTACCGCACCGCAACAATATGCGGCCGCGACGCACAAAGTGCAAGGGCTTTTGAGCCGTTTCCCATGCAAAACACACATGGCTCGGTTGCTTCCAGAGAAACCCAGATTCAGTTCTTTTAATAAGGAATTTCAATGGCTTGATAGTCATTTGCATACGAACAAGGCATGTTCGGAACTAAGTATTCAACTCAATGATCGATATTTGGCCAACCTATGATTTGTTTGAGGCAGCGAGGCGCGGCATCCAAAATACCAGGGTGCAAATCAAGACACCGCTGCCCGCCACAGGCGAATTGAGATAGGCAGATGCGAGCTTCACCCGACTTTCGTTTCGAGGATGTGCCGTGACGGTGATCGACTTCTCAGCCTTCATCGGACGGCTCGCCACCGCTTCCGGCGAAACTATCCTGCCGTTCTTCCGCACCTCGCTCTCGATCGACGACAAGAGCAAGACCAAGGATTTCGATCCCGTGACCGAGGCCGACCGCGCCGCGGAAGCGGTGATGCGGCGGCTGATCAAGGCCAACTTCCCCCAGCACGGCATCGTCGGCGAGGAATTCGGCAACGAGCGCGAGGATTCGGACTATGTCTGGGTGCTCGACCCCATCGACGGCACAAAATCCTTCATCGGCGGCTTTCCGATCTGGGGCACGCTGATTGCGTTGCTGCACAAGGGCGCGCCGGTGTTCGGCATGATGCATCAGCCCTTCATCGGCGAGCGCTTCTCCGGCGACAACGGCTCGTCCAATTATAAGGGCCCCTCCGGCGAGCGCCGGCTCCAGGTCCGCCGCTGCGCCTCGCTGTCGGAGGCCACGACCTACACCACCAGCCCGCTGCTGATGAACGAGCGCGATCGCACCATTTTCGGCCGCATCGAGAAGGGCGCGCGGCTGTCGCGCTATGGCGGCGACTGCTACTCCTATTGCATGCTGGCGGCAGGTCACGTCGATCTCGTGGTCGAGACCGAGCTGAAGCCCTATGACATCGCAGCGCTGATCCCGATCGTGACCGGTGCCGGTGGCGTCGTCACCACCTGGGAAGGCAAGCCGGCCCAGGGTGGCGGCCGCATCGTCGCCGCCGGCGATGCGCGGGTTCACGAAGAAGCGCTGAAGCTGCTCAACGGATAGGCGACAAAGGGAGCTTGGATGAAAAACTGGCGCAAGTTCGTCCTCGCGACCCTGTTGCTGTTTCCGGCGCTCGCGTCGGCGCAGAATTTTCCGGCCAAGCCGATCCGTCTGGTGGTGCCGTTCCCAGCCGGCGGCCCCAACGACATCATCGCGCGGGTGATCGGCCAGCGCATGTCCGAACTCGCCGGTCAGCCGGTGCTGATTGACAATCGCGGCGGCCAGGGCGGCGTGCTCGGCACGGATGCGGTCGCAAAGGCCCCGTCCGACGGCTACACCATCGCGATCTCCAGTGCCGGCGCGCTCGCGATCAGCCCGAGCATGGAGAGGGTCGCCTACGACACGCTGTCCGACCTGACGCCGGTGACGCTGGTTGCGACCGTGCCGGAAATGCTGGTGGTCGCGACCAACGTGCCCGCAAAGGACATCGGCGAATTGATTGCGTTGGCGAAGGCGCAGCCCGGAAAGCTCAACTTCGCCTCCTCCGGCCCCGGCAGCCTGCCGCATCTCGCCGGCGAATTGTTCAAGCTGACGGCGAAGATCGACATCGTGCATGTGCACTATCGCGGCGCCGCGCCTGCGGTGAACGATCTTCTGGGCCAGCAGGTGCAGATGACCTTCCTCGACCTCCCGGTGCTGCTGCCGCAGATCAAGGCAGGCTCCTTGCGCGCCGTCGCGGTCGGCTCGGCGGAACGCGCACCGACTGCGCCTGATGTGCCGACCACGGCGGAAGCCGGCTTTCCGGACCTCCGCATCGAGAACTGGTACGGCATGGTGGCGCCCAAGGGCACACCGACAGAGATCGTCACGGCGCTGCATCGTCTCGCGACGCAGGCGATGGCGGATCCGGCGGTGAAAGAGAAGCTCGCGGCGCAAGGCGCAACGCTGATCGGCGACACGCCGGAGCATTTTCGGCAGTTCATCGCGGACGAGACCGCGAAATGGGCGAAGGTGATCAAGGACGCCGGCGTGGAGACGGCGAAGTAGCGAACGGAATCAGGAACGCCGCCACGACAAAAGTGCGTTCCCTCCCCCCTTGCGGGGGAGGGTTAGGGAGGGGGGTGCCACACGGGGACTGTCTCGATTCGCGCGAGCGCTTGTTAGCCTACTAAACACGCACCTTTTCCTGGGCTACCCCCCTTCCACGCCCTCCCCCGCAAGGGGGGAGGGAGCAGAGCGGGGATCGCGGCCACACTGCGAGCCCACATCACTGCGGCACCCCTCACATCGCCGCTGCGCGCAGATGCTCCACAAGCATCTTCGCCGGCCGCGGCAGCGTCTTGAAGCTGCGCGCGCAGATCACGAGCCTGCGGTTGGCCCAGGCGTCGCGCAGGCGGACCATGGCGAGCGGCATCAGCTTGGCGCAGCGGCGGGCGGCGGCTTCGGGCACCAGCGCAACGCCGACATCGGCGGCGACCATCTGGCAGATCGCGTCGAAGTCGCGCAGGCGGGCGCGGAAATGTGGGCGCATGCCGAGCCGCGCGGCATGCTTGGAAATGTGGACCTGAAGCGCGGTGGCGCTGGTCAGCCCGACGAACTCGCAATCACCCGCCTCCTGGAAATCGATCTGGCGGCGACCGGCGAACGGGCCGCGCCGCGACGTTACCAGCGTCAGGCGGTCCTCGCTGAAGGGAAACCGCTCGATATGGTCGGGCAGCGCGTGCTCGGCGGCGAAGCCGAGGTCGGCGGCGCCGGCGGTGATCGCGGCGGCAATGTCGGTGCTCTCGCGCTCCTCGATGTCGATGGCGACGTCGCGATGCTCGCGCAGGAAGCCCGCGAGCGCCTTCGGCAGATGCTCCGACAGGCCTGAGGTGTTGGCGAGGAAGTGCACGCTTGCCCGCACGCCGCTGGCAAAGCCCGCCAGATCGCCGCGCATGGCGTCGATCTGGTGGATCACGAGGCGGGCGTGATCGAGCAGGCTCTCGCCCGCCGCGGTCAACTCCACGCCGCGGCGCCCGCGCTTGAGCAGCGCGACGCCGAGCGCATCCTCGAGCCCCTTGATGCGTGCGCTCGCCGAGGCCAGCGCCAGGTGCGACCGCTCGGCGCCGCGGGTGATGCTGCGCTGGTCAGCCACCGCAATGAAGAGCTGGAGATCGACGAGATCGAAGCGCATGGGAGGCTTCCTCCGCTTAGCCTTCGTCCAAGGCGAAGGCAGTCTCCGTAACCTCCAGATTGTGCCGGCACGCGGCTTCGGTCAATGTGGCGGCATGATCGACCCGCTCCTCATCGTCATCGCCGCCGTCTTCCTGATCGCCGGATTCGTCAAGGGCGTGGTCGGGCTCGGCCTGCCGACCGTCTCTATGGGCCTGCTCGCGGTGAGCATGGCCCCGAGCCGCGCGATCGCTATCGTGATCGTGCCCGCCATCGTCACCAATATCTGGCAGACCTTTGTCGGCCCCTATCTGCGCGACATCCTCAAGCGGCTGTGGCCGCTGATGATCGGCACCGTGATCGGATGCTGGCTCAACGCCGGCGCGCTCACTGGTCCCCATGCGCGCTACGGCACGATCGTGCTCGGCGTCCTGCTCGTCATCTACGCCGCGATCGGGCTGAACAAGTTCCAGTTCCGCGTCGCGCCGAAGAACGAGAAATGGGTCGGCGGCGTGGTCGGCGTCGTTACCGGCGTGATCTCGGCTTCGACCGGCGTGCAGGTGATCCCCTCGATGCCGTTCATGCAGGCGATCGGGATGGAGAAGGACGAGCTGGTGCAGGCGCTCGGCGTGTTCTTCACAGTGGCAACGCTGGCGCTGGCCTTCAACCTCACGGCGGGCGGCTTGATGACCCCGGCCAACGCCATGCCCGGCGCCATCGCCATGGCCTGCGCCTTTGCCGGCATGTTCATCGGCCAGTCGGTGCGGGCGCGGATGCCGGCCGAGGCGTTTCGCCACTGGTTCCTGATCGCGATGGTCCTGCTCGGCCTCTATCTGGCCGGCAGCGCGCTGCTGAAGGAGTTTGCGTAAAAGAAGTTACCGCGTCTCCAGCATGGCGACGCGGATGCCGAGATAGATGAAGAGGCCGCCGAGGGTACGGTTGATCCAGGCGATCACGCCCTCGGACTGCCGGAGCCGGTGGGCGGCCTTCGCCGCAAACGCCGCCAGCACCAGGCACCACAGCGTTCCCGTGCAAATGAAGATCAGGCCCAGCGTCAGGAAGGCGAGCGGCTTGTGCGGCGCATCGGCTGCGACGAATTGCGGCAGGAAGGCCAGGAAGAACAGCGCCACCTTGGGATTGAGTGCGTTGGTGAAGACGCCCTGGAGGAAAACGCGCCGCAGCGAGCTGCGGTCGTCCTCGCCGGTCACGGGTGCGGCGAGCGTGGGCCGCGACCACAGCATCTGGAGGCCGGTGAACAGAAGATAAGCCGCGCCGACCAGCTTCAGGATCGAGAATGCGGTGGATGAGGCCATCAGCAGCGCCGAAAGGCCGATCGCCGCGCCCGCGACGTGGAAAAAGCAGCCGCAACTGATGCCGAGCGCGGCGGCGGCCCCGCCTCGCCAGCCCATCTGCATGCTGCGGCCGATGATGTAGACGGTATCCGGCCCCGGCGTCACATTAAGCAGCACGCCCGACAGGACGAAGAGCCAGAGTTCGTGAATGCCCAGCATGTGAGGTCCCCCGCCGCCCGATCGGGCGGTCTCGAGGGATTCGGCTTAATCGGTTCGGCCCGCACCGTCCACCGCCGCGATTGCGTAGAATTTACCTCGAATTTGCAATGCGGATCATACTTTCGCTCGGCCTCATCTGCTCTATAAAGGCAGGGTTCTCAAATTGCGGGATTCGAGGCAACTGCCACGCCGTGGCCGGTCCGCCATCCCTTGGAGATCCGAGGATATGGAAAGACGCCTGGCTGCCATCGTCTGCGCCGATGTCGCCGGCTATTCGCGCATGATGGGCAGCGATGAGGCCGGTACCCATGCCGCCTTCAAGGCCCATCGCAGCGCGATCCACCCCATCATCCTCAATCATGGCGGCCGCGTCGTGAAGAACACCGGCGACGGATTCCTGCTGGAGTTCCCCAGCATCGTCGGCGCCACCGAAGCCGCCATCGCGATGCAGACGGTGATGGCGGAGCGCAACCATCATCTGCCCGCCGATCGCGCCATGCAGTTCCGGCTCGGCATCCATATGGGCGACGTCATCGCCGACGAGGACGAGGTGTTCGGCGACGATGTCAACATTGCCGTCCGCCTCGAATCCGTGGCGAGCCCCGGCGGCTTCGCCATCTCGGCCAAGGCCTACAAGGAGGCGAGCAAGCATCTCACCGTGCCGCTCGTCGATGCCGGCAATCATCGCTTCAAGAACATCAAGGACCCGGTCGGCGTCTGGACCTGGATCCACGAGGGCGCACCGGCGCTTGCGCCCGCGCTGAAGGAGGCATCCGCCCTCTCGCAGCAGTACCGGACCGCGATCGTCGGCGTGCTGCCCTTCGCCAATCTCAGCGACGCCCAGGACGAATATTTCTCCGACGGCCTGACCGAAGACCTGATCCACGCGCTGTCGCTGCAATCATTCTATCGCGTGCTGAGCCGCAACTCGACCTTCGCGTTCAAGGGCAAGAACACAAGCACCCGCCTGATCGCGCGCGAGATCGACGCGAGCTATTTGATCCAGGGCTCGGTGCGGCGTGCCGGAGCCAAGATCCGCGTCACCGCCGAGCTGATCGCGCCGGAGACCGGCGAGCAGCTCTGGACCGGCCGCTACGACCGCGACATCGGCGATTTCTTCGCGATGCAGGACGAGATCACCACGAACTTGTCCGCCGCCATCGCCACCGAGATCGTCCGGGCCGAGGCCTCGGCGCCGGCGCGGCTCTCGACCGACGTGACCGCCTGGGACCGTTTCCTCAAGGGGCTGTCCCACTACTACCGGCAGACCAAGGAGGACCTGAACGCCGCCGTCGAGCTGTTCCGGCAGGCGATCAGGCTCGAGCCCAAACTGTCGATCGCGCATGCCTATCTCGCCACGATCCAGATCCAGAGCATCCAGTTTGGCTGGGTCAAGGGCACGCGCCAGATGTGGGCCGAGGCGATGAACCTTGCCGAAACCAGCGTCCGGCTCGACCCGCGCTCCTCCTTCGCGTTCTCGATCCTGTCCTGGGCTCACGCCATGGAGGGGCATGACGAGGCCGCGATGGACGCCGCCAAGCGCGCGGTCGCCCTTAATCCGTACGACATGGGCGCGCGCGGCGTGCTTGGCATCTGCCATTTCGTCATCGGCGAGCACCGGGAGGCGATCGAGCTGTTTTCCATGGCCGCGCAGCGCGACAACAGCGACCCGCGCTACCAATGGGCGGCGCTGAACGCGTTCAGCCATTATCTCCTGGGGCAGTATGACGCGACCCTGTCGTGGGCCCGCGAGCAGCTCTACGTCAATCCCAATCACCTGCAGGCCTTGGCGATCCGCGCCGCGGCGCTGGCGCAATTGAGGCGGACCGCCGAAGCGAACGAGGCCACCGGGGTGCTCATGGGCAACTACCCGACCCTGAATGTCGACCGCCACTTGCGCAATTTTCACTGGAAACGGCCCGAGGACATCGCCCATTACCGCGAGGGCCTTCTGAAAGCAGGCGTGCCGCTCGGCAAATTGACCCTGGTCCAGAGCAACGTCAAACGCGCCGCCGAATCCTGAGGGCAAGCTGGGGCTGCGCGACGATCACACGTCGGTTTTGTTGACAGCACAGTGAATTCAGCCACACTTTGTCACACGCTGAAGTAGTATAGTCCGCGGCGTCCGCACTGCCTGTTTGTTAGGAATTTCCGCGCTCTGTCGGCGTGTCTGCTTTTCACGATTCGCTGTTTTCAGGATTTTGGGCCATGCATGACCCCACCTCGAAACCCTTCGTTCCATCGATCGAAGTATCGCCGGACAATCCCTGTCCGTTCCTGCGCGGCCTCGTCGGCGAGGGTTTTGTCGCCGGCGGGACTGTGCCGCTCGGCACGCTGTCGCAGACCATCGCGGATGCGAGCGGGGAGAAGGGACTGAAGAAAGCTCTCGCCCGCGTCCAGGTCCGCTGGGTGGCGCTCATCGCCAACGGTATCGGTCACATCCTCAAGAGCATGTGGTCGGGCGCGCAGCTCGACGCGCTACGCGGCGGTCCCCTCGACAAACGCGGAGCCGGCTCGCGCATTCTCAGCGTCGACGGCAAGGTCAACGAGGACGAGATCGCGCGCCTTGCGAACTTCGGCCGAAATTACGCCGACCCGAACGGCGGCACCGAGCCCGGCCTCAACGCCTCGGAAATCGACGTCTTCATGCGCGACAACCTCAAGCGCGCCGGCAGCGCCGCGCGCTGGTACGACCCCCTGCTGATGAAATTCGAGTGGCCCATCCTCCTGAAGATCATAGGAAAGGGCGAAGGCGAGGACCGCTATCTCAGCGTGGCCGACGTGCGCACGCTGTTCAATGAGCGGAAATTCCCTGCTCGCATCAACCAGCGGCTGCTGTCGCAGCCGGTGCTGTCGGCCTGCCAGCGCACAGTGCGGGGCGGCCTCAAGGTTGCGGCGTGGCTGCTCGCCGCCGGTCTCGTGACTTATGTTGCCGTTGCCGAATTTCCCGATCAGGTCAGGGCCGTCCTACCGGGAAAGGCGGCGCAGGTACTGCCGCCGCCTTTGCCCAAGCTCCAGGAGACGACGGCCGCCTATTGGCTCGAACAGAACTGGTCGCTCCAGGACCGGAACTGGTTCCATCACACCAGCCAGGGCACGGCCACGTTTCCAGTCCCATACAACTGGTTCACCGCGTTGGAGCAGCCCCGGCTTCGCCTGTTCTCGCAGCCGGGAATGTTGAAGGACAGCGCTTATCTCGAGCGCTTCGGCTTCATCCCGAGCCCGCAGTCGATCGGCACCGACACCGCGACGCTACGCCGCTTCGGCTACGCCAATGTCTATGAGACGACGCAGGTGCCGGACGTGTCGACCGGGTGGCCGAAAGCCGAGAATGTCGACGGCCTGCCGGTCGGCTTTGCGCGGTTGACCGGCGTCGTCGACCCCTCTACGGGACGCCGCGAAGAGGACAAGATCGGCCTGACCTGCGCCGCCTGTCACACCGGCCAGATCCACTACAAGGGCGTCGACGTCCGCTTCGATGGCGGCCCGGCGATGACCGACCTGAAGAAGCTCGAGCTCACGACCGGCCTATCCATCGTCTACACCGTGTACGTGCCGTTCCGCTTCAAGCGCTTTGCCGATCGCGTGCTCGGTCCTGAAGCGAGCGATGACGACCGTGCGGCGCTCAAGCAACAGCTGCGCGGCATCGGCAAGTTCCTGCTCGGCTGGGCCACGAGCTATGAGAAGACGATCGAGAGCAAGAAGACCTGGGACGGCAAGCAGCAGAAGGACACGGAGGAAGGGTTTGGCCGCCTCGATGCCCTCAATCGCATCGGAAACCAGGTCTTCGCGCAGGATTTTGCACTGAGCGGCGTCCGCGGATTCGAGAAGAACCTGCATGCCCAGGACGCGCCGGTGAGCTATCCGCCGATCTGGACCGTGCCGTGGTTCAAATTCGCCCAGTACGATGCCTCGATCGAGCAGCCGCTGATCCGCAACGCCGGCGAAGCGTTGGGCGTGACGGCGCTGCTCAATCTGTCCGACGCTTATCCCGAGAACAGGCTGTGGCGGTCGTCGGTCGACATCCGGACCCTTGGCTGGATCGAGGATCTGCTGCGGGGCCCGGATCCCTTCAAGACCTCCGACCCCGACAAGAAGTTCGGCGGGCTGCTGGCACCGAAATGGCCGTCGCAATACTTTGCCGATGACGCATGGAAGCTCGATTCCAAGCGGGTCGACCGGGGCCGCGCGATCTACGCGGAGATGTGCGCGGGATGCCATCTGCCGTCCCTCAACGAGCCGGCCTTCTGGTCCTCGTCGCATTGGCAGGCCAGCGGGACCAGCAAGATGCTGGATGCGGTGACGATACCCGTCGACGAGATCAGGACGGACCCCGAACAGTCCCTGGTGCTGGGCAACAGGACACTGCAGATTCCCGGCTATCTCAACGTGCAGACGAGCGACCTGAAGACGTGGTGGAAATGCGACACGTCGACCGATAGCTCCGCGACGGAAATGTCCTACGCGCTCGGCTTGATGACCGTGGTCGATCTCGTCGCCCGGAAGTGGATGACGGACAAGAATGTCTCTGAGGCCGAACAGGCCGAGATATGGAATCTCTCGCGCAAGAACTGTCCCAATACGGCGCGCGGACCGCGCTATCGCGCGCGTCCGCTGAACGGCATTTGGGCCACGGCGCCCTATCTTCACAACGGCTCCGTGCCATCCCTCTACTGGATGCTGAAGCCGGCGAACGAGCGCCCGCAGAAATTCTGCATGGGCCGTCGTGACTACGATCCGAAGGACGTCGGCTTCGCCGTTGCCGAGGGCGAGACCTGCAAGACGGGCGAAACGCAATTCTCGACAATGGGGACCGACGAGCAGCCGATCAAGGGCAACAGCACATCCGGCCATTCCTTCGAGCGGAAGCCGGGCGAGGAGAAGCGTCCGGGCGTCATCGGCCGCGGCTTCAAGGACGACGCAGAGCGCTACGATTTGATCGAGTATCTGAAGACGCTGTGAGCTGCCGCGGCCAGCCCTCTCACTTGAACAGCGGCGTGCCCGGCACGAAGGCGTCGAAGGCGGCCCAGAACTGGGCGCGGTAGCGGTCCTGCTCCTGGAGGATCTCGTGCTTCGAGCCGGCGATGACGAGGTGAGAGCCGGCCCGCAGATGATAGGCGAACTCCTCGATCGCCGCGGTCGAGACCACCTTATCGTTGGACGCCGCCAGCATCAGGATCGGCTGGCGGATCTCGGACGGGTAGCTCATGCCCTTGAAGGTGTTCATCGCCCTGAAGGCGGTATCGGCCCAGGCGACCGTCGGTGAGGCCAGCCCGAGCGTCGGATCCTCCTCCAGGATCGCGGCATTGCGCGCATAGCGCACGGGGTCGCTGGTCAGGGGATTGTTGATGAAGGGATCGAGCCCGGTGAGGCGGTCGTTGCCGCCGGGAATGTAGCGGCCGCCCTGCCCCATCAGGCGCATCGTCTTGAGCAGCGTGCGTACCGGAAACGAGGTGGCGCGGCCCGGCAGGTCGATCATCGGCGCCGACAGCACCATGCGATCGAACCAGCGTTTTCCCGCATGCGCCACCCGCAGCATCACCGCGCCGCCCATGGAATGGGCGAGTGCGAAGAAGGGCGGCGGGCAATCCGGCAGCACCACCTGCTGCACGAAGGTCTCGACGTCGATCTCGAAGTCGGCGAAGTCGCGCACATAGCCCTTGCGCGGATCGCGCAGCCGGCGCGAGGAATGGCCCTGCCCGCGCCAGTCGATCATTGCCACCGCAAAGCCGCGGTCGCGCAGATCGCGCACCGTCTCGAAATATTTCTCGATCTGCTCGCTGCGCCCGGTGAAGACGCAGACGGTCCCCTTGCGGTTCGACGGCGGCGCCCAGCGCGCAAAGCGCAGCTCGGCGCCATCGGGCGTCTTGATGGTGCCGCTGACGACGTCTTCGGGCGCGGGGTTGGAAGGGATCGAAACCAACGTCATGGGCGGGAAGTGCTGAAATCAAGGGGGCGGGAGCGCCGAAAAGGCGCGAGTGCCGCCCTCTTGAACGCAGTTTCCCAAAACCCATATCATCATGGTGCAGGCCGCTACCAGTGTTTCGGGACCGGAACATCAGGCTGCACACAGACTAAGCCCGGCCCGATAGGCGGGCGGGTTACCAAACAGTCGCTCAATGGAGGACTTGACCATGCGTACCTACGATCTGACCCCCTTCTACCGTTCCACCGTCGGCTTCGACCGTCTCTTTAACCTGCTCGACCAGACGAGCTCGGACGGCAGCCCCGGCTATCCCCCTTACAACATCGAGCGTACCGGCGAGAACGCCTACCGCATCACCGTTGCAGTCTCCGGCTTCGCCAAGGATGAGCTCTCCATCGTCGCGAAGGAAAACACGCTGACGATCAAGGGCGGGAAAGTCGCCAACGAGAACAGCAAATCTGAAGTGCTCTACCGCGGCATCGCTGCGCGTGCCTTCGAGCGCGCCTTCCAGCTTGCCGATTTCGTGCAGGTGAAGGATGCCTCGCTCGAGAACGGCCTGCTCCACGTCGACCTCGTGCGCGAGATTCCCGAGGCCAAGAAGCCGCGCCAGATCGCGATCAACACCGGTGCGCAAGGCGCGCAGGTGATCGAGAGCTCGCAGGCCGCCGCCTAAAGCACGCACCACTTTCCAGGTTCGGAAAACGCCCCGGTGCCCCGGGGCGTTTTTTGTTTGTCCTTGCCCCATCCCGGCCGTCGTCCTGGCGAAGGCCAGGACCCATTACCCCAGGAGAATGTTTGGCGAAGACTTGTCGTTCGGTACTCCTACCGCGCACGATCGGCAGACCTCGCGGTATGGGTCCTGGCTTTCGCCAGGACGACACCGTTTGCTTGGCGGTCTTTTTGCCTAGCTGTTTTCGCACCGCATCACAGAGCGGTGAAGTGGCGTAACGCCGCCGCCCCGCGCTCCGTCCTTAGGGCATCGAACCCAAAATAAAACGGAGAACGATCATGAAACTTTGGCGCAACCTTTTCGTCGCCGCGGGCCTGCTGGCCGCTCCCATCAGCCTTGCTCACGCGCAGATGCCGCAGACCGTGAAAGCCAAGAATATCGTACTGGTGCACGGCGCCTGGGCCGACGGCTCGAGCTGGTCGGAAGTGATCCCGATCCTTCAGGCTGCCGGGCTGCACGTGACCGCCGTGCAGAATCCGCTGAGCTCGCTCGCCGAGTCAGTCGAGGCGACCAAGCGCGCGCTGGCCGAGCAGGACGGCCCGACGGTGCTGGTCGCCCATTCCTGGGGCGGCACCGTGATCAGCCAGGTCGGCACCGACCCGAAGGTCTCCGGGCTCGTCTACATCGCCGCACGCGCGCCCGATGCGAACGAGGATTTTGTCGCGCTCTCGAAGCAGTTTCCGACCGGCCCCGTCCGCGCCGGCATTGTCGAACGCGACGGCTTCACGAAGCTGTCGGAAGACGCGTTCCTGAAATATTTCGCCAACGGCGTGAAGCCGGAGCAGGCGAAGGAGCTCTATGCCGTGCAATGGCCGACGGCGGCCTCGATCTTCGCCGGCCGCACCACAGAAGCCGCTTGGCACACGAAGCCGAGCTGGTACGCGGTGTCGAAGAACGACTACACCATCAATCCCGATTTCGAGCGCTACCTCGCCAAGCGCATCAACGCCACCACCGTCGAGCTCGACGCCGGCCACCTCTCGCTGGTGTCGCATCCGAAGGACGTGGCGAATTTGATCCTGGAAGCGGCGGGGTATGGGCGGAGCTGAGGGGCGGTTGCCTTGACGCGAGAAGGCGCCCGGAATTTTCGGGCGCCGTTTGTTTTGCTCTGCTCTTCCCCCGCCGTCGTCCTGGCGAAAGCCAGGACGACACCGAAAGTGTGGCACCAGCTCACGTCACAACGACAATTCGATCACCGGTAGCGCCTAATCCAACCCCTGCGCGGCAGGCATGTCCTGGGTCGGCAGGATCGTCGAGGCGGGCTTGGCCTGGTCGACGGTTGGCGCGGCGGTCTGTGGCGCTGCCTCGGCGGGCTTCGGCTGCGCAGCGGCCGTCTGCTGCACAGGCTGCGCAGGCTGAACCTGCGCGGCAGGCGCCGGCTCGGGCGATGCCGGTTTGGCGGCGGCCACCGGCGTCTCGCCGCGCGGCGGGGCGGCCTTGGGCAGCGGCACGGTGCGGCTTGCGACGTGCGGGATCGGGGCTGGCGGCCGCGGCGGGCCGCCGCGGATCGCGGTCGGCGGCGGCAACGCGCTTTGCGGCCCGTAAGGCACGACCGCGCGCTCCTCATAGGCTGGCGCCATGCCGAAGGCGTCATAGGCCGGCATGAAGCGGAGGATCCGCCCGTCGCGAGCATCGATGACCAGCCGGCCGTCGTCGCCGCGGCGGTCGATCACGGAGATGGTGTAGACGGCGCCGCGCAGGCGCGGGATGCCGAGCGGCGAGAAACCATTTTCGCGCAGTACCGCGTAGACTTCGGTTGCCGGCAGCAGCGCGGGCGCGCGCTCGTCGCCGTAGCCATAACCGTGGCGCGGCGGCGGAGGGGCGGCTTCGGGCGGCCCGTACGGTCCGTCGAAATCCGACACGGCGACATAGGCCCCCCGCGCCGCCTCGTTCGCCGGTACCTGCGCCTCAGCGGCCGTTGCCACCAGCGCCAGCACGGCGGCAGCCACACATCCTGTGAAAAACTTCATGGTCGAAACGCTCCTGTCAGGCCCCCGAACGTCTCGCGCTCTTTCGCTTCTATCGGCGTGGCGCGCCTTCCGAAGGGTTGATCGAAGCTTCGTTGGGGATTCCGGCGGCGCTTGGGCCGGATCGGGGCGCGTTTGCTTCAAAACCGGGGCCGCGCGCCGTGCGGAAAGCGGTGATTGACACGTTGGGAATCGGGACTTTCGCGCGCTTGTGTGATAGACAAAAATTTGGCAAGGTGATGGTTAGGACAGGTAGACTGTCTCAATTTTGCTTGCGGTTCCGGCATAGGGATTGCAACGAAAGTCGGTGCTTTCGAGCGCCAGGAAGATAACAGGCAAAGCCGTTCTCGGGGACGTAGAACGCCTTGGCCTGAATTTAAGAAAATGCGGCTCGCAGCGGACGAGCGGTGACCCAGAAGCGGGTGCCGCGGAACGCCCAAGGTGCGCCGAAGATGGCGGTGAGGAAGCTTGCCGCATGGAGAGGACGAGGACATGAACGGGTCGCAATTCGAGCGGGCAAGCATCGTGGCAGAAGAACTGTCGGCGACGGTCGCCTCGAAAACGACCGATCCGATTCAGGAACACAATTCGCGTCCGCCGGCCGTAGGGCTCTACGATCCGAGTCTGGAAAAGGATTCCTGCGGCGTCGGCTTCATCGCCAACATCAAGGGCAAGAAGTCCCACGAGATCGTCGCGGACGCGCTCAACATCCTCTGCAACCTCGAGCATCGCGGCGCTGTTGGCGCCGACCCGCGCGCCGGCGACGGCGCCGGCATTCTGGTGCAGATCCCGCACGCGTTCTTCACCCGCAAGGCCAAGGAGCTCGGCTTCACGCTGCCCAATCCCGGCGAGTATGCGATCGGCGCGCTGTTCCTGCCGCGCGACACCGCCTGGCGCAACGTCATCAAGAGCATCATCGCCGACCAGATCAAGGCGGAAGGCCTGACGCTGCTCGGCTGGCGCGACGTGCCGACCGACAATTCCTCGCTCGGCGTCACCGTGAAGCCGACCGAGCCGGCCTGCATGCAGGTGTTCATCGGCCGCAACGGCACCGCCAAGACCGAGGACGATTTCGAGCGCCGGCTCTACATCCTGCGCAAGTCGATCTCGCAGGCGATCTACCAGCGCCGCGACCGCGGCCTTGCCGGCTATTATCCCTGCTCGATGTCGTGCCGCACCGTGATCTACAAGGGCATGTTCCTCGCCGACCAGCTCGGCAAGTACTATCCCGACCTGCACGAGAAGGACTTCGAGAGCGCGCTGGCGCTTGTGCATCAGCGCTTCTCGACCAACACCTTCCCGGCCTGGTCGCTGGCGCATCCCTACCGCATGATCGCGCATAACGGCGAGATCAACACGCTGCGCGGCAACACCAACTGGATGGCGGCGCGCCAGGCGTCCGTCAGCTCAGACCTCTATGGCAAGGACATCAGCCGGCTCTGGCCGATCTCCTACGAAGGCCAGTCGGACACCGCCTGCTTCGACAACGCGCTCGAATTCCTGGTGCAGGGCGGCTACTCGCTGCCGCACGCCGTGATGATGATGATTCCGGAAGCGTGGGCCGGCAATCCCTTGATGGATGAGACGCGCCGCGCCTTCTACGAATATCATGCGGCGCTGATGGAGCCGTGGGACGGCCCCGCCGCGATCGCATTCACCGACGGACGCCAGATCGGCGCCACGCTCGACCGCAACGGCCTGCGGCCGGCGCGCTATCTCGTGACCAAGGACGATCGCATCGTGATGGCGTCCGAGATGGGCGTGCTGACGATCCCCGAGGACCAGATCATCACCAAGTGGCGGCTTCAGCCCGGCAAGATGCTGCTGGTCGACCTCGAACAGGGCCGCCTGATCCCCGACGACGAGATCAAGGCCGAGCTCGCCCGGAGCCATCCCTACAAGAAGTGGCTCGAACGCACCCAGATCGTGCTGGAAGAGCTGCCGAAGGTGCCGACCACCGGCGTGCGCTCCAACCTGTCGCTGCTCGATCGCCAGCAGGCGTTCGGCTACAGCCAGGAAGACATCACCATCCTGATGACTCCGATGGCCTCCATTGGCGAGGAAGCCGCGGGCTCGATGGGCAACGACACGCCGATCTCGGCGCTGTCGAATAAGGCTAAGCCGCTGTTCACTTACTTCAAGCAGAACTTTGCGCAGGTCACCAACCCGCCGATCGACCCGATCCGCGAGGAGCTGGTGATGAGCCTGGTCTCGATCATCGGACCGCGGCCGAACCTGTTCGATCTCCAGGGGCTTGCCACCACCAAGCGGCTCGAGGCGCGGCAGCCGATCCTGACCGACGCGGACCTCGAAAAGATCCGCTCGATCTCGGACGTGGCCGAAACCCACTTCAAGTCGCGCACGCTCGACACCACCTTCCACGCCGGCCTCGGTGCGGCCGGCATGGACCAGGTGCTCGACGAGCTCTGCGCACGCGCTGAAAGCGCCGTGCGCGAAGGCGTCAACATCATCATCCTGTCCGACCGCATGGTCGGCACCGACCGCGTGCCGATCCCGTCGCTGCTCGCCTGCGCCGCCGTGCATCATCATTTGATCCGCACGGGTCTTCGCACCTCGGTCGGCCTCGTCGTCGAATCCGGCGAGCCGCGCGAAGTTCATCACTTCGCCTGTCTCGCGGGTTACGGCGCGGAAGCGATCAACCCCTACCTCGCGTTCGAGACCATCATCGCGATGAAGGACCGCCTGCCCGGCTCGCTCGACGATTACGAGATCGTCAAGCGCTACATCAAGTCGATCGGCAAGGGCCTGCTCAAGGTGATGTCCAAGATGGGCATCTCGACCTATCAGTCCTATTGCGGCGCGCAGATCTTTGACGCCATCGGCCTCAAGGCCGACTTCGTCGGGAAGTTCTTTGCCGGCACCCATACCCGCGTCGAGGGCGTGGGCCTGGCGGAGATCGCGGAAGAGGCGGTGCGCCGCCATGCCGACGCGTTCGGCGAGGCGCCGGTCTACAAGACCGCGCTCGACGTCGGCGGCGAATATGCCTATCGCAGCCGCGGCGAGGATCATGCATGGACCGCGGAGTCGGTGGGGCTGCTCCAGCATGCCGCGCGCGGCAATTCGCTGGAGCGCTACCGCGCCTTCGCAAAAATCCTCAACGAGCAGTCGGAGCGCCTGCTGACGCTGCGCGGCCTATTCCGGGTCAAGAGCGCCGAGGAAGAGAAGCGCAAGCCTGTAGCCCTCGATCAGGTCGAGCCGGCCAAGGACATCGTCAGGCGCTTTGCCACCGGCGCGATGAGCTTCGGCTCGATCTCGCGCGAGGCGCACACCACGCTCGCGATCGCCATGAACCGGATCGGTGGCAAGTCGAACACCGGCGAAGGCGGCGAGGAAGCCGACCGCTTCAAGCCGCTGCCGAACGGCGACAGCATGCGCTCGGCGATCAAGCAGGTCGCCTCGGGCCGCTTCGGCGTCACCACGGAGTATCTCGTCAACTCCGACATGATGCAGATCAAGATGGCGCAGGGCGCCAAGCCCGGCGAAGGCGGCCAGTTGCCCGGCCACAAGGTCGACGCGACCATTGCAAAGGTCCGGCATTCGACGCCGGGCGTCGGCCTGATCTCGCCGCCGCCGCACCACGACATCTACTCGATCGAGGATCTGGCGCAGCTCATCTACGACCTCAAGAACGTCAACCCGACGGGCGACGTGTCGGTGAAGCTCGTCTCCGAGATCGGCGTCGGCACGGTGGCCGCGGGCGTCGCCAAGGCGCGCGCCGACCACGTCACCATCGCGGGCTTCGAGGGCGGCACCGGCGCCTCGCCGCTGACCTCGATCAAGCATGCCGGCTCGCCCTGGGAAATCGGCCTCGCCGAAACCCACCAGACGCTGGTGCGCGAGCGGCTGCGCAGCCGCATCGTGGTCCAGGTCGACGGCGGCTTCCGCACCGGGCGTGACGTCGTGATCGGCGCGCTGCTCGGCGCCGACGAGTTCGGCTTTGCCACCGCGCCGCTGATCGCGGCCGGCTGCATCATGATGCGCAAGTGTCATCTCAACACCTGCCCGGTCGGCGTCGCGACGCAGGATCCCATCCTGCGCAAGCGCTTCACCGGCCAGCCCGAGCACGTGATCAACTTCTTCTTCTTCGTCGCCGAGGAAGTCCGCGAGATCATGGCATCGCTCGGCTTCCGCACCTTCAACGAGATGATCGGCCAGACCCAGTTGCTCGATCAGACCAAGCTGGTCGCGCATTGGAAGGCCAAGGGTCTCGACTTCTCGAAGCTCTTTGTCCGCCAGAAGGAGGAGAAGGGCCAGAAGATCTACCATTCCGAGCGCCAGAACCACCATCTGGAAGCCGTGCTCGATCGCACGCTGATCGAGAAGGCCACGCCCGCGCTCGACCGCGGCGCGCCGGTGAAGATCGAGGCCGGGATCAACAGCACCAACCGTTCCGCCGGCGCGATGCTGTCGGGCGCGCTCGCCAAGATCTACGGCCATGCCGGCCTGCCGCATGACACCATCCATGTCAGCCTCAAGGGTACCGCGGGCCAGGCCTTCGGCGCGTGGCTGGCGCAAGGCGTCACCTTCGAGCTCGAGGGCGAAGCCAACGACTATGTCGGCAAGGGACTCTCCGGCGGCAAGATCATCGTCAAGCCGCCGAGGAACAGCGGCATCGTGCCGGAAGAGAGCATCATCGTCGGCAACACCGTGATGTACGGCGCGATCCAGGGCGAGTGCTACTTCCGCGGCGTTGCCGGCGAACGCTTTGCCGTGCGCAACTCCGGCGCGGTCGCCGTGGTCGAAGGCGCCGGCGATCATTGCTGCGAGTACATGACCGGCGGCATCGTGGTCGTGCTCGGCAAGACCGGGCGCAACTTCGCGGCCGGCATGTCCGGCGGCATCGCCTATGTGCTCGACGAGAGCGGCGAGTTCGACAAGCTCTGCAACATGGCGATGGTCGATCTCGAGCCGGTGCTGTCGGAAGAGCTGATCAATGCCGGCACCTATCATCACACCGGGGACCTCGAGGCGCACGGCCGGGTCGACGTGTTCAACAACCTGCTCGATTCCGACGTCGAGCGGCTGCATGTCCTGATCACGCGCCACGCCAAGGCGACCGGCTCCAAGCGCGCGGCCGACATCCTTGCCAATTGGAAGGACTGGCTACCCAAATTCCGCAAGGTGATGCCGGTCGAGTACCGGCGCGCGCTGCGCGAAATGGCCGCCAACGCGGACGCCGAGCCGAAAATCGCGATCGGGGCGTAGGTATCAAAGCTCGTCATTGCGAGCGAAGCGAAGCAATCCAGCATCTCTCCGCGGGAACAGCCTGGATTGCTTCGTCGCTTCGCTCCTCGCAATGACGATGAGGAAGAAACAGACGAATTAAGCGGCAGGGACTTCGGGTTTAATGGGCAAGATCACGGGTTTTCTCGAAATCGAACGGAATGACCGCAAGTACACCCCGGTCGCCGAGCGCGTGAAGCATTTTCACGAATTCGTCGTTCCCCTCTCCGAGAAGGAAACGCGCAACCAGGCCGCGCGCTGCATGAATTGCGGCATTCCGTATTGCCACGGCACCGGCTCGGTCGCGCCCGGCACGCCCGGTTGCCCGGTCAACAACCAGATCCCCGATTTCAACGACCTCGTCTACCAGGGCAACTGGGAAGAGGCCTCGCGCAATCTGCACTCGACCAACAATTTTCCGGAGTTCACGGGCCGCATTTGTCCTGCGCCGTGCGAATCGTCCTGCACGCTCAACATCGACGACAACCCCGTCACCATCAAGACCATCGAATGCGCGATCGTCGACCGTGCCTGGGACAATGGCTGGCTGAAGCCGGAGATCGCGGCGGTCAAGACCGGCAAGAAGGTCGCGGTGATCGGCTCGGGTCCGGCCGGCATGGCCTGCGCACAGCAGCTCGCGCGTGCCGGTCACGACGTGCATTTGTTCGAGAAGTACGCCAAGGCCGGCGGCCTGCTGCGCTATGGCATTCCCGACTTCAAGATGGAGAAGGGCATCATCGACCGCCGCGTGGCGCAGATGGAAGGCGAAGGCGTCACCTTCCGCTACAACAGCCATGTCGGCGCTGACGGCAATGTCGATCCGCGCGAGATGCTCAACGAGTATGACGCTGTGGCGCTGACCGGCGGCGCGGAAGCTCCGCGCGACCTGGCGATCCCCGGCCGCGATCTCGACGGCATCCACTATGCGATGGATTTCCTGCCGCAGCAGAACCGCCGCGTCTCCAGCGAGCCGCTCGACGGCGTCACCGAGATTTTGGCCGGCGGCAAGCATGTCGTCGTCATCGGCGGCGGCGACACCGGCTCTGACTGCATCGGCACCTCGCTGCGCCAGGGCGCGCTCTCCGTGACCCAGCTCGAGATCATGCCGGCTCCGCCCGAGCACGAGAACAAGGGCCTGACCTGGCCGAACTGGCCGCTCAAGATGCGGACGTCCTCCAGCCAGGCCGAAGGCGCGATCCGCGAATTCGCGGTGCTGACGCAGAAGTTTTCCGGCGAGAACGGCAAGGTCAAGAAGCTGCACTGCGTCCGCGTCGACGACAAGTTCAAGCCGCTTCCCGGCACCGAGTTCGATCTCGACGCCGACCTCATCCTGCTCGCCATGGGCTTCGTGCATCCCGTGCACGAGGGCCTGCTCAAGATGCTCTCGGTCGAGCTCGATCCGCGCGGCAACGTCAAGGCCAACATGCTGGATTACCAGACCTCGCGCCCGAACGTGTTCTCCGCCGGCGACATGCGCCGTGGGCAATCGCTGGTGGTGTGGGCGATCCGCGAGGGCCGGCTGTGCGCCCGGTCGATCGATGCGTTCTTGATGGGGAAGACGGATCTGCCGCGATAGGTTTTCGCTCCGCTGCTAGATTTTGAATGAGCTGTCATCGCCCGCCTTGTGCGCACTTGCGCACTGGAGCGGGCGATCCAGTATTCCAGAGACACAGTAATTGAGCCGAGAGGCCGCGGCGTACTGGATGCCCCGCCTTCGCGGGGCATGACAGCAGGGGCTAATTCTGCATCCTCACGCCCAGCATCACCACCGTGCCCTGCGAGCTCGATCCCGGCTGGTTCGAGTCCAGGATGTCGTGGCGGAACGTGCCCTTGATCCAGAGGTTGCGGTTGAGCTTGTAGATCAGGTTGCCTTCGAGCGAGTAGGTCTTGTCGTTGCGATTCTGGCCCTGATAGTCGTAGGTGCCGTAAGTGAACTTGCCAACGGCCGTGAGCCAGCGGCGGAAGTCGTGATCGACCTCGGCGGCGTAGGTGCGCACCAGCACGCCGGACGAGCCGGGGATGGTGGTTTCGGCGATCTGGGTGTCGGTGAAGAATTTCACCGTGGTCAGGCCGCTCGCGTTCCAGATCAGCGAGCCCGAGGTGAGGAAGCCCGCGAGCTGGCTCAGGCGCGGGTCGACATAGTTGCGCGCGGAATAGCCGACCGAGACCTCGCCGGTGAGGATGCGCGAGAACTCGAAGGACGAGCCGACCTTGCCATAGCCGCCGGATGAATCACGGAAGTAGCCGTTGCGGTCGGCGGCCTGGTCGTGCACGCGGCTGTCGCCCTGGATCTCGACGAACGGCTTCAGGCCCGGCTTGAGCTCGTAGGAGAAGCGGCCGACGCCGCCATACTGATTGAAGTCGCGGTCGTCGTTGCTGAAGGTGGAGCCGTCGGTCAGCTTGGAGTTGGTGTAGGCGGTGCGATCGACGGTGGCGCCGGCCGCGACCTGGAAGCGATTAAAAGTCTGGTCGAAGCCGAAGGTGCCGCCATAGCTGGCGTAGATCGGATATTTCTGAAGGCCTGCCTGCACGTTCGGGCTGCCGGGATTGTCGGTGGCGAGCCGCAGCCGGAATTGCGAGGTCAGCTTGAGGTCGCGATTGACGTCAAAACGGCCGTCGACATGGCCGGTGAAATCGGGACGGTCGATATCGACCGGTGACGGCGAAGCAAAACCGTCAATCGTCGCCGGCATCTGATTGCCGTAGCCCGAGAACGAGCCGCGCAGATCCGCGACCAGCGCGTGGCGCTCCCAGTCCGACATCACGAGGAGGTCGGGCGCGACCACGTAAACCGGCGAGCCGATCGGCTTTTGGAGACGCGCCGGATTGGTGTCGTAGCCGGCGGAGAGCTCGAGCCCGCCCTTGATCAGGAAGCTGCCGGCATAGTCGCCGACCGCGCCGAACGGATCGTCGTCGAGCCTGAGGCGGCGGCGCAGCGGCTGGCCCGGCACGGTGCCGGCCATCGCCCGCGGTATCGGCGTTTTGTTCGCGGTCTCGGACGGCGGCGGCGCGATGCGCGGCGGACCGAGGCTGGTGTCCGGCGCGGCAGCAGGCACCGGCGAGCCGGGCCCGGCGGCGCGCTTCGGCTTCGGCTGCCCCGGATGAAGCTTGGGCTGCTGCCGCTTGCGGTTGAGCGAGTCGTAGCCGGAGCTGCTGGCTCCGTTGGCGGCAGGCAGGCCATAGGTCGGGACCTGCCCGATGCGCGAGGCCGCCGGCGTCTCGCGGCTCTTGCGCGGATCGGCATTGGGATCGGGCGGCGTCGGAATCGCATCCGACGGCGCCCGCGGCACGCCCGCCGTACGGCGCGTCGGCAGTGTGTCGGGCGCGGCGAAGCCACCGCGGTTGGGATTGAAGAGGTCGGGCGTGAGGCTCTGGGCCGCTGCCGGTGCGCTTTCCAGCACAGCCAGCAGCAGGCATGGCAAAGCGGCGCGAAAGGCGTACGCGCGACTGCTCCGGCCCCTGCCTGGAGGCGACCCCACGATGGAACAACTCCAACGAAATCAGATACTTCGACGACGACCTCCCGCGCACAGCGGGAACCATCGTTAATGGAGTTAAAACAATTATGGTTAATGACCGGTTGAGGGCCTTGGAGGTCGCGTCGCCTCGAAGGCCACGGCGTGCTAAGCAGGCGCCAATCGGGCAATCGCCCACTTCCCTGGATTGATGCATGCCGAGTTCGAAACCGCTGATGACCCAATCATCCGGCCCCACCCCCGCCAGCGTCGAGTCGGCGCTCCGCACGCTGGAGACGGAGAGCGGCGGCATCAACGCGCTGGCAGCAGCGCTACGCGGCCCGCTGGGCGAGACCTTTGCCAAGGCTGTCGACCTGATCCGGCAGGCCAAGGGCCGCGTCATCGTCACCGGGCTCGGCAAGTCCGGCCACATGGCGCGCAAGATCGCGGCGACGCTGGCCTCGACCGGCACGCCCGCTTTCTTCGTGCACGCGGCCGAAGCCGGCCATGGCGATCTCGGCATGATCACGACTGACGACGTCATCATGGCGCTGTCCTGGTCCGGCGAGCAGCCGGAGATGAAGAACCTCGTGAACTATTCGGCGCGCTTTGCGATTCCCATGATCGCGGTGACGTCGAACGCCGCCTCCTCGCTGGGACAAGCCGCCGACATCGTGATCGAGCTGCCGAAGGCGCGCGAGGCCTGCCCGCACAATCTCGCGCCGACCACCTCGACCCTGATGCAGGCCGCGATCGGCGACGCCATTGCGATCGCGCTGCTCGAAGGCCGCGGCTTCACCGCGCTGGAGTTCGCGCATTTCCACCCCGGCGGCAAGCTGGGCGCGATGCTGAAGTTCGTCCGCGACTATATGCGCACCGGCGCGGAGATCCCGGTGAAGCCGGCGGGCACGAAGATGTCGGACGCCGTGATGGAGATGTCGGCCAAGGGCTTGGGCTGCGTCTGCATTGTCAACGCCGCCGGCGAGGCGGTTGGCATCATCACCGACGGCGATCTGCGCCGTCACATGCGGCCTGATCTGCTGACGGCGTCGGTCGACGACATCATGACAAACCAGCCGAAAACCGTACCGCCCTCGATGCTCGCAACCGAGATGATCGATGTCCTGAACACGCGCAAGATCACGACGCTGGTCGTGACCGAGGCGAACAAGGTCGTCGGCATCGTGCATCTGCACGACCTGCTGCGAGCGGGCGTGGCGTAGGTCGCAACTTCGTCGTCATTGCGAGCGCAGCGAAGCAATCCAGACCGCCTCCGCGGATAGATTCTGGATTGCTTCGCTGCGCTCGCAATGACGGGCGGTTAGACCTGTGCCGGAAACCGCGCCGCCTTGTCCTCCAGCGGCAATCGCAGCCCATTCGCGAGATACGACACGGTGCGATAGAAGCCGCACAGCAGCATGATCTCCAGAATCTGCGGCTCGTCGTAATGCGCCGAGAGCGCGGCGAACTCGGCATCGGCAAGCGTCGCGCGGTGATGCAGCGCGTCGACCGCGGCGATCAGCGCCTGCTCGGCCGGCGACCAGCACGCTGACATCGCATCGCCCTGCACGGTGGCGCGGATCTCATCCTCAGTGAGGCGCGCGGGCCCCGCAAAAATCGCGACGTGCACGCCCCATTCATATTCGCATCTATTCAGCGCGCAAGTGCGGTCGATGACGATCTCGCGCTGGCGCAAGGACAACGGCCCGGGATCGAGCAGGCCGCCGGCGCGAAACTTGTCCCAGGCGCGGGTGTGGCCTGCCATCACCCGGAACAGCATCAGCGGCGGTGCACCGCGCATGATGCGATCAAACTGCGCCTGAATCGCCGGGGGATAAGGCGGCTCGAGCGGCGCGATGCGCGGCATGATTTGAGACATAGGCCGCCTCCATTGCTACAATTAACGTAGCACGACGCTACATTATCCGTAGCAAAACGCAAGGGGACATCGATGGCGAAACAGGCCGCCTCCAGGACCAGCAACGTCCGCGGCTCGCGCACCGGACGACCGATCATGGTCCTGCTAGACCTGCTCGGCCGGCGCTGGAGCTTGCGGATCCTCTGGGAATTGCGCGATGCCCCCCTCACCTCCCGCGCGCTGCGCACCGCGTGCGACGAGGCCTCGCCGACGGTATTGCAAGCGCGATTGACGGAGTTGCGCGAGGCGGGGTTTGTTGAGCTCGGCGACGCCGGAGGTTACAGCCTGACGCCGCTGGGCCGCCACTTGTGCGAGACGTTCATGCCGCTGCACAGGTTTGCGGAGAGGTGGCGGAAGTGAGCTGAGACGCCGGTTGTCTCCCTCTCCCCGTTCTTACGGGGAGAGGGTTGGGGTGAGGGGCTGCTTCCGCAAACAATGTGAGAGACGGACTCGCGGAGACTCCCCCTCACCCGGATTGCATCTTCGATGCAATCCGACCTCTCCCCGCGAGCGGGGCGAGGTAAGAAAAGACTAAGCCGCGGCCACCGTCAGATTCGCACCATCCACCTGCACCACCTTCACCCTGGTCCCGGCCGGCGTATCCGGGCCGGTGACGCGCCAGACGGTGTCGCCGATGCGCACGGTGCCGTTGCCGTCGATGATCGGCTTCTCCAGCGTGAACTCGCGTCCGAGCAGCGCCTCGGTGCGCTTGTTGAGGAAGGGGCTCGCGCTCGCACCCAGCTTCGGCCGGGCGAGCCGGCGCCACACCGGCACGGCAGCCGCGGCGAACACCGCGAACATCACGAGTTGGATCTGCCAGGACACGACAACAGCGAACGAGATCAGGCCGACCAGCAGCGCGGCGAGCCCCAGCCAGAACAGGAACACGCCCGGCGCCAGCACCTCCAGCGCCATCAGGATGAAGCCGAAGATCAGCCAGTTCCAGGTGCCGAGCGATACGAACATGTCCGTCATGACACGACCTCATTGTATTGGCGCATGACCCCATCGGAAAACCGGTGTCCACTTTTCCGGGTCATGCGCATGATGCCGTTATCGCGGCGGCACCGCCGGCGGCGTGGGACTGGATGAGGGCACCGAGCCGCGGCGGGCGGCAGCCGCGGCGGATGCGGCGCTTTCGCCGAACGTCGCTTTGGCGATTTCGCCGATACCGGCGAGCGAACCCAGAATGCTGGTCGCCTCGATCGGCAGCATGAGGATCTTCTGATTCGGTGAGTCGGCCAGTTGCCCGAATGCCTTGATGTATTTGTCGGCGATAAAGTAATTCAGCGCGGCCACGTCGCCCTTGGCGATGGCCTCGCTGACCATCTGGGTTGCCTTGGCCTCGGCTTCCGCGGAACGTTCGCGGGCCTCGGCGTCGCGGAAAGCGGCTTCCTTGCGGCCCTCGGCCTGAAGGATCTGGCCTTGCTTGGCGCCCTCGGCGCGCAGGATCTCGGACTGGCGCGCGCCTTCGGCCTGGAGGATGTCGGCGCGCTTGACGCGCTCTGCCTTCATCTGGCGGCCCATCGCCTCGACGAGATCGGCCGGCGGCACGATGTCCTTGATCTCGATCCGGTTGACCTTGAGGCCCCAAGGCGAGACCGCGGCATCGACCACGCGCAGCAGGCGCTCGTTGATCTCGTCGCGATGCGACAGCACCTGGTCGAGATCCATCGAGCCCATCACCGAGCGGATGTTGGTCATGGTCAGCACGATGATCGCCTGCTCCAGGTTGGAGACCTCGTAGCTCGCCTTCGCCGCGTCGAACACCTGGAAGAACGCGACGCCGTCGACCGTCACGGTGGCGTTGTCCTTGGTGATCACCTCCTGCTCGGGAATGTTGATCACCTGCTCCATCATATTGATCTTGCGCCCGACCCGATCGAAATAGGGCACAATCAGATTGAGCCCGGGTGTCAGCGTCTGGGTGTATTTGCCGAACCGCTCGATGGTCCAGTCATAGCCCTGCGGCACCGTCTTCACGCCGGCAATCAGCGTAACGATGACGAGCAATACCAGAACAATCGCGAAAATATCGAAACCGCTCATATTTCCTCCAAGGCAGGAAAAAACCTTTCCCGCGCTGTCATTGGTCGGGATCACGACCCCAAGGGTTCAGCAGTGGGTTCAGCGGCCGCGACTCACGTCGGCATCCGCGCAATTCTGCACAAGACGCACGGAGAGGGAACGGTCACGATTAAGTATTTGCAAGACGCTCTTGAAAGCGTGTAGGCGCAGACCTAGCGGCGGAAGTTGGCAAATCCGGCCATACCGCCTGTCACGGACACCCTATTCGATGACGTCGTTTGCCAGTGCGAGCAGGCTGGGGGGAATGGTGACGCCGAGAGCTTTGGCCGCCTTCAGGTTGATCGCGAGCTCGAACTTGGTGGGATTCTGGACCGGGAGGTCGGCGGGCTGCGCGCCCTTCAGGATGCGATCGATGTAGGAGGCCGCGCGGCGCAACTGCTCGACGCTATCGGTGCTGTAGGACATCAGCCCGCCCTCGTCGACGAAGCTGCGGCTCCAGAACACCGCAGGCACGCGCGCCTCGGCGATCGCCGCCAACAGATGCGCGCGATTGGCCATGGTGAAGAAGTCCGGCAGGATCAAGAGGCCGCCGTCCTTGCGCGATGCCAGCGCGGCGATCGAGGCGTCGTCATGCACCGGCGCGGGCTCGACGGTCACACTGAGCGTCCGCGCGGCGTCCTCGATCGTGCGCAGCATGAGGCCGGCGAACGGCGCAGTGGCGGGATTGTAGACGACGAAGACGCGAGCTACGTGCGGCGTGACCTGCATCAGCATCTCCAGCCATTTGCCGGCCAGCGGACCGTCATAATCGGTGAAGCCGGTGATATTGCCGCCGGGATGGGCGAGGTTTTGGACAAAACCCTGGCTGACGGGGTCGGTCACCACGGCGAACACGATCGGCGTCGTCGCGGTGCGCCGGCGCAGCTCTTCCACCGACGGCGTGCCGACCGCGAGCAGGATGTCCGGCTTGAGTGCGATCAGCTCATCGGCAAGCCACTCGATGCGCGCCCGGTCGCCAGCCCCGCTGCGCCAGTCGATCGTGAGGTTGCCATGCTCCTTCCAGCCGTGGGCGGCGAGCGCCTCGGCCAGGCGGGTCTGCCCGATCACGTCGTCGGCCACAACCGAGAGCACGCCGAGCCGGCGCGTCCCGTTCGGCTGTTGCGCCAGCACTGAGGACGGCAGCGCCGCGATCGTTCCAAGAAGCGCCAGGAGTTCGCGGCGATTCATCGGGCGCCCATCAGATCCAGCCCTGAAGCTCGCGCAGCACCAGGATGCGGATCACATCCATGCCGGGCGCGCTGTCGTTGAGGCAGGGGATCGCGGAAAACTGCTCGCCGCCATGATGCTTGAAGATCTCGGCATTCTCCTGCGCGATCTCCTCCAGCGTCTCCAGGCAGTCGGCGGAAAAGCCCGGCGTCACCACCGCGATGTGGCGCACGCCTTCCTTGGCGAGACGCTCCATCGTCTTGTCGGTGTAGGGCTGGAGCCATTCATCATTGCCGAAGCGCGACTGAAAGGTCAGCAGCAGTTTTGTCGTGTCCATCCCGAGCCGGCGGCGTAGCGCCTCGGTGGTGGCGACGCAGTGGCCCTGATAGGGATCGCCCTTGTCGACATAGGATTTCGGCATGCCGTGGAAGGAGGCGACGATCAGCTCCGGCTTGAAGGGCAGCGTGGCGAGATGCGCCTCGATCGAGGTCGCGAGCGCCTCGATATAGGCCTCGTCCTCATAGTAAGGCGGCGTCACCCGCAGCGTCGGCTGCGCCCGCAGGCGGGAGAGCACGCGGAATACTTCGTCGCAGACGGTCGCCGAGGTCGGGGCCGAATATTGCGGATAGAGGGGTACGGCGAGGATGCGTTCGCAACCCTTCGCGATCAGCGCTTCGATGCCCGACCGGATCGAGGGATTGCCGTAGCGCATCGCCCAGTCCACCACGACGTGCTCGCGGTCCAACAGCGTGGCTGCGAGCTTGTCGCTCTGCGACCGCGTGATGGTCTTGAGCGGCGACTCGTTCTTTTCGGTGTTCCAGATTTTCTGGTAGTCGAGCGCCTTGGTGCGGGGCCGGCTGCGCAGGATGATCCCGTTCAGCACGAACTGCCAGATCAGGCCCTGGTCCTCGATCACGCGGGGATCGGAGAGGAATTCCTTTAAGTAAACCCGCACGCCGGGGGCGTCGGCGGTATCGGGCGTGCCGAGATTGACCAGCAGCACGCCGACACGGGGCAGGCCGGATTGGACGCCCGGCTTCGCTGCCTCGATGGGGACAATCGTCGTCATAGTCCGTTGCGTCGCGCGTTGCTCCGAACTTGTCAAGATTGGGCCGATTTGGCTAGGGTCGGCGTGGAGGGGGAGGAACCATGACGCTGGCGGAATGGTGCGTATTCGGGGCGCTGCTGCTCTATCTCACGACGATCGCCTCGATCAAATGGATCCGGTTTCGCGGATTCGACAATTCCCGGCCGCGCGATCCCGCCTTCTATGAAGACGCCATCGCGCAGCGCGCGCTCGGCGCGCACCAGAACGGCATCGAGACCTTCCCGTTCTTCGCCTTCGCCGTACTGCTCGCCGAATTCCGGGATTCGCCGCAGCGCCTGATCGACGAGCTCGCCGTGCTGTTCCTGATCGTGCGGGTCGCCTACGTTCTGACCTATCTCGGCAACCGCCCGACGCTGCGCTCCATCCTCTGGAGCATCGGCTTTGCGATCAATCTCGGGATCTTCTTGATGCCGATGTTGAAGCGGTTTTTGCCGTAGCCCGGATGGAGCGAAGCGTAATCCGGGGTCCTTCCGCGATGGCACTGTCCCGGATTGCGCTTCGCTCCATCCGGGCTACAAGGCCTGCACTCAAAAACACGTCGTCCGTTCAGCCGCGATGTAGCCGAACAGCAGGCCCGCGCCGAACAGCAGCACGAGGCCGGCGGCGCCGAATTCGATGCCGCGCATGAACAGCGCGCCGCCGCCGTCGCGGGCTCCGCTCAGGCGGCCGGCGATGTCCTTGGCGGAAACGGCGACGAGCGCGATGGCCGCAACCGTGATCGCGGTGCCGAGCCCCATCAACAAGGTTGCGGCGATGCCGGCCCAGAACAGGCCCTGGGCCAACGCGAACACCAGCACCAGGATCGCGCCCGAACAGGGGCGGATGCCGACGGTGAGGATCGCGCCAAACCCGCGACGCCAGCCGCCGGGCCCGGCAAGCTCGCTCGGCGCGGGGCCGTGGGAATGGCCGCAATGCTCGTCATGGACGTGGTCAGGCCCGTGGTGGGTATGGGCGTGATCGTGGTCATGATGATCGTGGTCACCATGATCATGCGCATCATGATGATGGTGATGATCGTGATCATGGTGATGCGGCACGCCGGCGATCGCCGGCACCGGCTGCGCCGCCTGGAGCGCGCGGATGAAGGTGCCGCCCTTGACCCAGACCAGGCGCAGGCCGAACGCCGCGATCAGCGCGTAGCTTGCGATCTCGATCGCGCCTTCCGCCTTGCACATGGTCTTTGCGGTCGCGTTCAGCACCCAGGCCGAGATACCGACGATGAGGATCGCCACCAGCGACTGCATCAAGGCGGACGCGAACGACAGCACGATGCCGCGCCGCGCGGTCTCGCGGTTGGCGACGAGATAGGAGGCGATCACCGCCTTGCCGTGGCCGGGACCGGCGGCATGGAAGATCCCGTACGCAAAGGAGATGAAGAGCAGCGTCCACACCGCCGAGCCGTCGGTCTTGGCAGCGCGGATGGTCGCGGACATCTGCCGATAGAATTCCGACTGCTTGGCGAGCAGCCAGCCGATGAGGCCGCCGGCCTCGGGCTCGGCCGCCGGTCGTGGCGCGCCAAACGGATTTTGCGCCAAAAGATCGTGGAGCGCCGCATCGGCCACGCCGGCGACGAGGAGAACCGCAGCGCAGGCGATGAGCCCGCGCGCAAGTGGGGACTGGAGGCGCGGGGTCAAGGGCAATCCACCGTGATCTTGTTGGCGAACATCATGCCGAAATTGGCGTTCTCGCCGCTCATGAAGGTCTGCTCGTTGAGCTTCTGGGCGCTGGCGGTGCCGTCGCTCGGGCGCTCCAGCTTCATCTGGCAGCCGGCGGGCGCGCCGACCAGCTTGACCGGATTGTCCTTGGCCATCTGGAAGTCGATGAAGAAGGAGCGGTCGAACACTTCGAACATCAGTTGCCTGGGCTTGACCGGATTCTTCAGCGGCAGCGTGAAGTGCAGGGTCAGCACCGTATCCTTGTAGTCGAGGAAGTAATCGACCGGCTCCTGGAATCGCTCCTTCTTGCCGTCGGCTCGCGCGAAGGTGAAGTAGGCATATTCCTTCAGCGACTCGACATTGGTCTGCGCCAGCGGCGCCAGTTCCTCGCGCGAATAGGCGCCCTTGGTCTTGCCCTCGAGCCCCTGCACCGCATAGGCCGAGAACATGTCGTCAAAGGTCCAGGCGTGGCGGACGCCGGTGATCGTGCCGTCCTCCGCGTACAGCAATTCGCTGGTTGCGGTAATCCAGACATGCGGATGCGCGCTCGCCGCACCCGCCGCGAGCGACAGGCCAACGGCGAGCAGCAATCCGAACAGGGCACGCATACCCATCAGGCCGCCTTCGCGCCGTCGAGCAGACCACGCCGGCGCAGCAGCGCGTCGGGCTCCGGCGGGCGGCCGCGGAAGGCTTCGTAAGCGGCTTCCGGGTCGACCGATCCGCCCGAGGAATAGATGTCGTCGTGCAGACGCTTGGCAACCGCCGGATCGAAGATGTTGCCGGCCTCCTCGAACGCACCGAAGGCGTCGGCGTCCATCACCTCCGACCACATGTAGCTGTAATAGCCCGCGGCATAGTGGTCGCCGGAGAAGATGTGGCCGAATTGCGTGGGCCGGTGACGCAGCGAGATCTCCTCGGGCATGCCGATCTTCTCCAGCTCCTTCTTCTCGAACGCCCTCACGTCCTGCGCGGCCGCGGCCGGCTGGGTGTGGAATTCGAGATCGACCAGCGCCGAGGAGACGAACTCGACGGTGGCAAAGCCCTGGTTGAATTTGCGCGCGGCAAGAAACCGTTGCAGCAGGTCGTCAGGCAGCGGCTCACCGGTCTGATAGTGACGGGCGAACTGCTGGAGCACTTCGGGCCGCTCCTGCCAGTGCTCGTAGAGCTGCGACGGCAGCTCGACGAAGTCGGTGAACACGGAGGTGCCCGACAGCGACGGGTAGGTCACGTTGGAGAGCATGCCGTGCAGGCCGTGGCCGAACTCGTGGAACAGGGTGCGGGCGTCGTCGGGTGACAGCAGCGACGGCTCGCCGCCCGCGCCCTTGGCGAAGTTGCAGACATTGATGATCAAGGGCGCGATCTCGCCGTCGAGCCTCTGCTGGTCGCGCAGCGAGGTCATCCAGGCGCCGGAGCGCTTTGACGGGCGGGCATAGTAGTCGCCGTAGAACAGCGCCTTGTGCTTGCCGTCCGGCCCCTTGACCTCCCAGACACGGACGTCCGGATGCCAGGCCGGGACATCCTTGCGCTCGGCGAAGGTGATGCCGAACAGCCGCGTGGCGCAGTCGAAGGCGGCGGCGATCATGTGGTCGAGCGTGAGATACGGCTTGATCGCTGCGTCGTCGAAATTGGCGCGCTGAAGGCGCAGCTTCTCGGCGTAGAAGCGCCAGTCCCAGGGCGCGAGCTTGAAGTTGCCGCCCTCGGCCGTGATCAGCGTCTGCATCTCGTCGCGGTCGGCTAGCGCTCGCGCCCGAGCCGGCTTCCAGACCCGCTCCAGCAGGCCCCGCACCGCGTCCGGCGTCTTGGCCATGGAATCCTCGAGCCGGTAGGCGGCGAAGGTCGGGTAGCCCAACAGCTGGGCGCTCTCCTCGCGCAGCTTCAGGATCTCGACGATGGTCGTGTTGTTGTCGTTCGAATTGCCGTTATCGCCGCGCGCGGTGAAAGCCTTGTAGACCTTCTCGCGCAGGTCACGCCTCGCCGAGCTCTTCAGGAACGGCTCGACCGAGGAGCGCGACAGCGTGACGATGGCCTTGCCGGCCATCCCGCGTTCTTCCGCCGCGGCCTTGGCGACAGCGACGAAGCTCTCGGACAGGCCCTGGCGGTCGGCCTCGCCGAGCTCCATGAACCATTCCTGCTCGTCGCCGAGCAGGTGATGGCTGAAGCCGGTGCCGAGCTGGGCGAGCTTCTCGTTGATCTCCGCCATCCGCGTCTTGGCCTGGTCGGAGAGGCCGGCGCCGGAGCGGTGGAAGCGGGTGTAGGTGCGCTCCAGCAGACGAAGCTGCTCCGGCGTCAGACCGAGATTGGCGCGGTTCTCGTGCAGCTGGGCGATGCGGCCAAACAGCACGGCGTTCATCGTGATCGGATTCCAGTGCCGCGCCATCCGCAAGGAAACCTCCTTGTCGATCTCCAGGATGGCCGGATTGGAATGCGCCGAGACGAGGTCGTAGAAGACGGCCACGACCTTGTTCAACAGCTTGCCCGAGCGCTCCAGCGCCGTGATGGTGTTGGCGAAGTCGGGCACGGCCGGATCATTGGTGATCGCCGCGATCTCGCCGGAATGGTCGGCAAAGGCCTGCTCGAAGGCCGGGAGGAAGTGCTCCGGCTTGATCTCGTCGAAGGGCGGGGTCGCAAACGGCGTGACCCAGGCCTTCAGCAGCGGATTGGTCTCGGAGTCCGTAGTTTGGCGGGGTTCTGACATCGCAAGTCCGGTTTTTTGAGCTGATTTGTTGGAGCCAGCTATAGCACGCGATGGGGCTTTTTTGGGCCATTTGGCCTTGCTCCCGGCTGCCTTTTCAGAGAGATTGCGGCCCCTAGAGACCACGGATCCTGAGCCCATGAACGCGCCTTCCTCGTCCTCCCGTCAGATCGTCTGGTGGAGTGTCATCACCGTCATCAGCGCCGCCATCCTGATCGGTGCCGAAGTGTTCGGCGCCGCGTTTGCCGGCGGCTGGGCGCTCGCGATCCTGTTCGGGCTCGGCGATCAGGGCGCCCATATCCTCCAGGCCGTGCTGTTCGCGCTCGGCGTGCTCGTCATGACCGCCTTCATCCGCACAGCTCAGCGCGTCGAGCCGTTCACGAAGCGCGGCTGAAGCGCGCGACACGCGCGCTGCACAGAAAAACTTAACGCCTGTTCATCTTCAGTGGCGCTCGCGCATCACGGCGCAAGCAGATGTTAGGCAATTCTGTTCTCAACCTAAAAAAATTCTTGCGAAGCAGAGTCAAAACGCTTATTTGCGGACTTGCCCAATTTCGCACGTGCCTGTGGTCGTGTGTCAGTCGGTAGGTATCCGGACAAGAGGCCGGACAGCCGCCAAGGGGCGAAGAAGCCGAGGGGCTCTTCGGAGATGCAGAAGTCGCTAGACGACGGAAGCCAGACCGAAGCGTCCAGCATCTCTCTCAAGAGATGCCTTCTCGAAGGTGACTTCGCTCTTTGCAACCGTGACTGGCAGCCGGAGGCGAACCGGCGCACCCCGCTCTCAACGGGGGACGCGACTTAAAGCAACGACGGATCGGGCTTTTTTGGTCTCTACCGGCATTCCAACGCCGGCGCGGGCTACTGAAAAGGCTTGTCCTTCATTGCCAGGTGTGCGGGCGGGAAATTCCCAACCAATCCACGGCAGCACAGTCTGGTTTGAGTCTTTGGCTTCGTCGCGCCTCCATCGCGCGATCTGGCCGGAGCGCTCTTATCCGACGTCATTTTTTGAACGGATCCCCGTCGCTGGGCCGTTTGGGAGAGTGCTATGACCGAACGTATCCAGGAATTCCTGCGCAACCGCCGCAGCGAGGGCCTCGACACCGAGCCGTGCCTCGTCGTCGACCTCGAGGTCGTGCGCGACAATTACCAGACCTTTGCCAGGGCGCTGCCCGACAGCCGTGTGTTCTATGCCGTCAAGGCGAACCCGGCGCCGGAAGTGCTGGCTCTGCTCGCCTCCATGGGCTCCTGCTTCGACACCGCGACGGTCGCCGAGATCGAGATGGCGCTGGCCGCGGGTGCGACGCCCGACCGCATCTCCTTCGGCAACACGATCAAGAAGGAGCGCGACATCGCGCGCGCCTTCGCGCTCGGCATTCGGCTGTTCGCAGTCGACTGCGCCGCCGAGGTCGAGAAGGTCGCCCGTGCCGCCCCGGCTGCGAAGGTGTTCTGCCGCATCCTCTATGACTGCGCCGGCGCCGAGTGGCCGCTGTCGCGCAAGTTCGGCTGCGACCCGGAAATGGCCGTCGAGGTGCTCGACGTCGCCAAGCGTCTGGGCCTGGAGCCGTGCGGCATCTCGTTCCATGTCGGCTCGCAGCAGCGCAAGGTGAAGGCGTGGGACCGTGCGCTGGCGATGGCCTCGCAGGTGTTCCGCGACTGCGCCGAGCGCGGCATCAACCTGACCATGGTCAACATGGGCGGCGGCTTCCCGACCAAATACCTGAAGGACGTGCCGCCGGTCGTCACCTACGGCCGCTCGATCTTCCGCGCGCTGCGCAAGCACTTCGGCAACCAGATTCCGGAGACCATCATCGAGCCGGGCCGCGGCATGGTGGGCAACGCTGGCATCATCGAATCCGAGGTCGTGCTCATCTCGAAGAAGAGCGACGAGGACGAGGTGCGCTGGGTCTATCTGGACATCGGCAAGTTCGGCGGTCTCGCCGAGACCATGGACGAGTCGATCCGTTACGCCATCCGCACCCCGCATGACGGGGCGGACATGACGCCGTGCGTGCTCGCAGGTCCCACCTGCGATAGCGCCGACGTGCTGTACGAGAAGAACCCGTATCCGCTTCCCGTGACGCTCGAGATCGGCGACAAGCTGCTGATCGAAGGCACCGGGGCCTATACGTCGACCTACTCGTCGGTGGCGTTCAACGGCATCCCGCCGCTGAAGACGTATCACATCTGATTTGCCACATCTGATCCGCCTCTCTTTCGAGGCCTGACGAACCCGGGAGCCGGCGTGCCGGCTCCTCCCTGACATTTTCGATTTCTGACGACGCCTTGGACCGGCGTGCTCTCGCACGCAGGTTCAAGCGGGGACTGATGCGCCATGACTGCTCTTCGGAAGACACAAATTGCCCTCACTTCGAAAGCCGCTCCGTTCGCGATCCGTGCGGAACGTGCTGCCGACGTTGCGATGCGTGAAGCGCTGCTCGATGCGTCCTTTGGCGAGAACCGCCATGGCCGCACCTGCCAGCGCCTGCGCGACGGACGTGCACCCGCCACCGGCCTCGCGCTGGCTGCGGTGCACGAGGGGAAGCTCGTGGGAACCGTGCGTCTGTGGCACGTCAGCGCCGGAGGCAGGCCCGCTTTGGTCCTCGGACCGCTCGCGGTCGATCCTGCCTGCCGCGAGCTCGGGATCGGCGCCGCGCTGATGCATCAAGCGCTGGCCGCCGCCCGGGCGCGCGGGCACGCCGCCGTGATCCTGCTCGGCGATGCCCCCTACTACGCCCGCTTCGGCTTCTCGGCTGAGAAGACCGCTGAGCTCTCGCTGCCCGGCCCGTTCGAGCGCGGCCGCCTGCTCGCGCTGGAATTCACTGAAGGCGCGCTCGACGGCGCGTCCGGAATGATCGTCCCGACCGGCGCGGTCTTGCCCAAACGGCGGGCGGCTCGCGCCCTGCAAGCGCACGCGGCTTAAGGGATTGCCATCATGGCGAAGACCGACGCCGTATCCGGCGGCGGCTCGGCCGTGCCTGCGTTGACGCCTGTTCCTTTGGGGTTGCGCAAGCCAGCGAAACGCCCTTTAACCCGCGAAACACCCCCTCAGTCGAGGCCGAAACCATGTCCCGTCGCCTGATCTCCACCGGCTCTCCCTTCGAGAAGACCGCCGGCTACAGCCGCGCCGTGATTGATGGCGAGTTCGCCTTCGTCGCGGGAACCACCGGCTATGACTACACCACGATGACAATGCCGGCGGATGTCACCAGCCAGTCACGCAACTGCTTCAAGACCATCGCGGCCGCCCTGAAGGAGGGCGGTTTCGAGATGGCCGATATCGTCCGCGTGACCTACTACCTCACCGATGCCAAGGATGCCGACGCCTATTTCGCGGTCTGCGGCGAAGTCCTTGGCGACATCCGCCCGGCGGCAACGCTTCTCGTCGTCTCGGCGCTCTACAAGCCCGAGATGAAGGTCGAGATCGAAGTGACCGCGAAGCGCCGCAGCGCCTGATTCACCCCTCACCATTTGTCCGCCAGCACTTCCCGGAGAAGCCATCCCATGAGCCCCGCCTCGCAGATCTACGCGAAGATTACCGGCCCCATCGTCATGGTCGGCTTCGGCTCCATCGGCAAAGGCACGTTGCCGATGATCGAGCGGCATCTCGATTACGACAAGTCGCGCATCACCGTGATCGATCCCAAGGACGAGGGTCGCAAGGCACATTGCGAGAAGCACAATGTAAGATTCATCCAGCAGGGCGTGACCAAGGACAATTATCGCGACTTGCTGACCCCGCTGCTCACTGAAGGCGGCGGCCAGGGTTTTTGCGTCAATCTCTCGGTCGATACCGGCTCTACCGACATCATGGAGCTCTGCAACGAACTTGGCGCTCTTTATATCGACACCGTCAACGAGCCCTGGCTCGGCTTCTATTTCGATTCTTCGAAGGGCCCGGAAGCGCGCTCCAACTACGCCCTTCGCGAAGCGACGCTGGCCGCCAAGAAGGCGCGCCCCGCGGGCTCGACGACGGCCGTCTCCTGCTGTGGCGCCAATCCCGGCATGGTCTCCTTTTTCGTCAAGCAGGCGCTACTCAATGTCGCCGCCGATCTGAAGCTCAATGCCCCCAAGCCGAAAACCAAAGCCGAATGGGCGGACTTGATGCGGCAGGCTGGTGTCAAGGGCATCCACATCGCCGAACGCGACACCCAGCGCTCCAAGTCACCGAAAGAGCCGGACGTCTTCGTCAACACCTGGTCGGTGGAAGGCTTCCTGTCGGAAGGCGTGCAGCCGTCCGAACTCGGTTGGGGCACTCATGAAAAATGGATGCCCGAGAATGCGCGTAGCCACGAAGCTGGCTGCGGCGCCGCCATCTATCTGATGCAGCCTGGCGCCAACACGCGCGTGCGCACCTGGTGCCCGACCCGCGGCGCGCAGTATGGCTTCCTCGTCACCCACAACGAATCGATCTCGATCGCCGACTATTTCACAGTGCGCGACGCATCGGGCACGGTGATCTATCGGCCGACCTGCCACTATGCCTATCATCCGGCTGACGATGCCGTGCTGTCGCTGCATGAAATGTTCGGCCGCGCAGCGAAGATGCAGGAAAAGCACCACATCCTCGATGAGAACGAAATCGTCGATGGCATCGACGAACTCGGCGTGCTGCTGTTCGGCCATGACAACAATGCCTACTGGTACGGCTCGCAGCTCTCCATCGAAGAGACCCGCAAACTCGCGCCCTATCAGAACGCCACCGGCCTGCAAGTGACCTCCGCCGTGCTCGGCGGCATGGTGTGGGCGCTGGAAAACCCGAACGAAGGCATCGTCGAAGCCGACGAGATGGATTTCGATCGTCTGCTGGAAATCCAGATCCCGTATCTCGGCCCGGTGAAGGGTTTCTACACCGACTGGACGCCGCTGACGGATCGTCCGGGACTGTTTCCAGAAGATATCGATACGAGCGATCCCTGGCAGTTCCGGAATATTTTGGTGCGCTGAGGCGGACTCACTCCGCCCGTCATTCCGGGGCAACGCATTGGCGCCGAGCCCGGAATCTATCGGGCGTCAGAGTTTGCAGATAAATGGATTCCGGGTTCGCGACTACGTCGCGCCCCGGAATGACGGAGATAGCTACTTCTCCTTGATCGGCGGAGCGATCTTCTCCGCGGGCGCCTGCGGCAGCGCCGGCTTGGTGGCTGCGCCTTGGGTCTGCGGATCGGGGCGCGCGGGTTCCGGCGCCGGCGTGGTCGGCCGGTCGCCGCCAGGCTTGGATTCCGCGGGCGTCTTGTTCTGATCGTCCGACGGCGTGCCCTGGAGCGGCCCCGTCGCCTGCGCCATCTCCATCCGGTTTTCGGCGCGGATTTGCGCCAGCGACAGGCCGGACACCACGATGCCTGCTGCGAACAGCGAGCAGGCGATCATCAGGTCGAGCTTCAGTCTGCGTTTGTCATTATTGCCGTGCATATCGATCACCGCATTTGTCCGCGGGATCAACGAAGTTGTCCGACTGCAGTTCCGTGCCGGGCAAGGCGGGAACCGTCCGTTCGCGCGCCAAAACGCCGCGTTCACTCCGTGGTGCTGACTTCCCAGGTGGCGTGACGCACGCCGGGCAGGTGCTGCAGGTCGGTCGCCACGGCGTTCAGCTCGTTCGGGTCGACTGCGGTCGCGACCAGCTTTGCGACGATCTCGATCAGATCGTCGCCGGTCTCGACCACATCGATATCGGCCACCGGATACTTTGCACCCTCGAGCTTCTCGACGAGCCGGTCGCGCATGTCGGGCAGGGCGTCCGGCGCGACCGCGAGCTTGAAGTAGTAGGTCGCCTCGGAGGCCTTCTCGTTCAGCGGAATGCGATTGATGGCGTTGACCAGCGGGCGCAGCATGGTGTTGCCGGCGATGACGAACACGGTCAGCGCCGCGGCTTGGGCGACCATGTCGGCGCCGGCGCAGGAGCCGACCGCGGCGGACGCCCGCAGTGTCGCCGCGGTATTGAGCCCGCGCACGTCCATGCCCTGCTTCATGATGACGCCGGCGCCGAGGAAGCCGATGCCGGAGACGACATAGGAAATCACGCGGACCGCACCGTCGGCGCCCGTCAGATGCATGGCGAGATCGACGAAGGCGGCAGCCCCGACCGCAACCAGCACGTTGGTGCGCAGTCCCGCGGTGCGCTGCCGGTATTGCCGCTCGGCACCGATCAGCGTGCCCAGCACGAAGGCCGTGAACAGGCTGACCAGCGTGTCGAGGAAATCAGCAATCTGGAAAGTCGTCAGAAACCGCATGGCCCCCTATACGGTCAGAACGATGACAGATCAAAGCTCCAGAAGTCCGCCGTCCCCGTTTTCATCCGCGAACGCGAGCAGCGTGCCCTTCGCGTTCCAGGCGAGCGCGGCCACGGGCGGGGTGCCGTTGCGGCGGACCAGGATTTCGGCGCCATCCTCCAGCCGTACCATCAGCACGGTGCCGTCGCTGTAGCCCGCGGCAAAGATGTCGTTCTTCGGGTGGCAGGCAACCCCCGACACGCGCGCCTGGAGCGGCGCGAGCATCGCGGGCTCCTTGCCCATCGGGCCGTCCTTGCTGGCGAACGGCCACAGGATGACGCTGTCGGCGCCTGATGTCGCTAGCGACTTGCCGCCCGCGCTCCAGGACATCGAGCGGACGCGGCCGGGATAGCCGGTCATACGCATGTGGCGGTTGTCGGCAAGCCGCCAGCCGTGCAGCGCCGCCTCGTGCATGGTGGTGACCAGGAATTTGTTGTCCGGGCTGAAGGTGACGCCGAGATGCGAACCGGCCCAGGGCAGGAATTCCGCACCCGCCGCCATGTTGGGGAACCACAGCGTCGCGCCGTTGTAGTGCGCGATCGCGAGCCGCAGGCCCTTCGGCGCAAAGGCAAGCCCGCCGACGGTCGAGGGCACCTCGATCGATTTTTCCTCTAGCTTGCCGCTCTTGACGAAGGCGAACTTCCCGGCCGACCAGGCGAAGGCGCCGTCCGAGTGCAGCGCCACCGCATCGATCCAGCGCCGCTTCGGGTCGGTCGCGAGCAGCGTCACCTCGCCCTTGGCATCGAGGGCTATGACCTTGCCGTCGTCGCCGCCCATGACGATGCGCTTGCCATCGGACGCCGTTGAGAGAATGCCGCCGCTGTGCACGGCGACCTTGCTGATCTCGCCCTGGCTATCTACCAGCGCAACGTTCTCCTCGCCGCCGACAAAGGCGGCGCGGTCGCCGAGGAAATGGACCGAGGTCACGCCCATCCCGAGCGCGAGCGGCTTGACGCGGTCGGTGACGGAGACGATCGAGGCTGAATCGGGAGCCGGCGTAAACTCTTTCATCACGAGACGATGCAGCTCTCGAAGCCCGTGCGAATAAGCTCTTCGGGCAATTCGCGACCGATGAAGACGAGGCGGCTCTCGCGCGGCTCGCCGTCATTCCATTTGCGCTGGTGGTTGCCCTCCAGCATCATGTGGACGCCCTGGAAGACGTAGCGGTCGTCATCGTCGTGGAAGGCGAGGATACCCTTCGAGCGCAAAATCTTTTGGCCTTCGACCTGTACCAGGTTCTGGAGCCAGGGCATGAATACGTTCGGATCAAGCGGCTTGTCGGTCTTGAGCGACAGCGACTGCATGTCCTCGTCGTGATAGTGCTTCAGGCCGTGGCCGTGATCATGATGATGGTCGTGGCCATGATGGTGATGATCATGGTCGTGGTCATCGGCTTCCAGGAAGTTCGGCTCGATGTCGAGGATGCGGTCGAGGTCGAAGGCGCCGCGATCGAGCACGTCGGTCAGCGCCACCTGGCATCGCTCGGTGCGATGAAGCTTGGCGTAGGGGTTGATGCCGCGGATGCGGGCTTCGACCTCGGCAAGCTCGGCCTTGGTGACGAGATCGGTCTTGTTCAGCACGATTACGTCGGCGAACGCGATCTGGTTCTTGGCCTCTGGCGCGTCCTTCAGGCGCTCGGACAACCATTTCGCGTCAGCAACCGTGACGACCGCATCGAGCCGGGCGTTCTTCTGCACGTCCTCGTCGACGAAGAAGGTCTGGGCCACTGGCGCCGGATCGGCGAGCCCGGTGGTCTCGACGATGATGGCGTCGAACTTGCCCTTGCGCTTCATCAACCCGTCCAAGATGCGCACGAGATCGCCGCGCACGGTGCAGCAGATGCAACCATTGTTCATCTCGAACACTTCCTCATCGGCGCCGATGATGAGGTCGTTGTCGATGCCGATCTCGCCGAATTCGTTGACGATGACGGCGTACTTCTTGCCGTGGTTTTCCGACAGGATGCGGTTCAACAGCGTGGTCTTGCCGGCGCCGAGATAGCCGGTCAGAACGGTCACGGGAATTTTTGGGGAGGTCGCTTCAGACATAACAACTCCGGACATCGGGCTTTTTCGCGCGACGCGAGGCGGGGTGGCCCCTGCCCTAATGGTCAAGCGCGCTGGTCAGCGCCTTTATATTGTGCCTGACCATGTCAATGTAAGTGGGGGCAGGTCCCTTTTCGCCGGTCAAACCGTCCGAAATCAGGATCCCGCCGACTTTCGAGCCGGTCTCGGCCGCGATCCGCCGGATCAGCCGGTCATCGCTGATATTCTCTAGGAACACGGCCGGGATTTTTTGGGCCTTGACCTGGCCGATGATGCCGGCAATGTCCCGCGCGCTGGGCTCGGTTTCGGTGGAGACCCCCAAGGGCGCGATGAACTGGACGCCATATTCGGCGGCGAAATAGCCGAAGGCGTCATGGGTCGAGATCACCTTGCGCCGGTCCGGGGGGATTTTGGCGACGGCCTCACGCACCTCGCGGTCGAGCGTTTCGAGCTTTTCCAGATAGGCTTTGGCCTGGGCGCGGAAGAAGTCCGCGCCATCCGGGTCAGCGGCGGCCAGCGCATTGGCGATGTCGGTCACGTAGATCTTGGCGTTGGGGACGGATTGCCAGGCATGCGGATCGGCGGCCGCGCCGAGCTTCAGGGGCGTGATGCCGGCGCTTGCGGTCACGACCGTCGCCTTGCTGCCCGAGGACTGCACCAGCCGCGGCAGCCAGCCTTCGAGGCCGAGCCCGTTGACGATGACGAGCTTCGCGTCCGCGACCCGCTTCGCATCACCGGGCGCTGGCGTATAAACATGGACGTCGCTGTCGGCCCCGACCAGCGTCGTCAGGCTGACGCGGTCACCGCCGACATTGCGGACGAAATCGGCGAGGATCGAGAAGCTCGCGACGACGTTGAGCCGCTCGGCGGCATGCAGCGGCGAGGCGATCAGCAAGAGCACACAAAGAAGGATACGCCGCATCGGTCGTCACGCTTCCAGATGCCGGCCGGGAAATATCTGCCTGACGACACCGCCGACGCGGCCAAACAGGACCGAGACGATGTAGAGCGCGCTCGCCACGAGAATGATCGCAGGTCCCGACGGCACGCGGGTCTGGAACGACAGCACGAGGCCGGCATAGCCCGAGACCGCCGCGGCGATCACGGCGATGCAGATCATCACTGTGAGATCGCGCGACCAGAACCGCGCGATGCCGGCGGGCAGGATCATCAGGCCGACCGCCAGAAGCGTGCCGAGCGCCTGAAAGCCGTTGACGAGATTGATGACGACCAGCGCAAGGAAGGCGAGGTGCGCAGGGCCGCCGGCGCGGCTCACGGTACGCAGAAATAATGGATCGACGCTCTCGATCACCAGCGGGCGATAGATCACGGCCAGCACGAGCAGCGTAACCGTGGCGTTAAACGCGACCACCAGCAGCGTCTGGTCGTCCATCGCGAGGACGTTGCCGAACAGCACGTGCAGCAGGTCGATATTGGTGCCCTTGATCGAAACGATGGTGACGCCCAGCGCCAGTGAGGCCAGGTAGAAGGTCGCCAGCGAGGCGTCCTCCTTCAGCCCGGTCGAGCGCGAGACGAGGCCTGCGAGGATCGCCACGGCAAAGCCCGCGATCAGGCCGCCGGCCGTCATCGCGAACAGATTGAGGCCGGAGAGCAGGAAACCGACGGCCGCGCCCGGCAGGATCGCGTGCGCCATGGCGTCACCGACGAGGCTCATCCGCCGCAGCATCAGGAACATGCCGATCGGCGCCCCCGCGAGCGACAGCGCGATGACGGCCGCGAGCGCACGCCGCATGAACTCGAATTCGGTGAACGGGCCGATCAGCGCGTCGTAGAGCATCAGTTATCACGCCGCCCGCGAGCGGGCATCATCGGCCGCGCAGGCCGCGGCACTGTCGTCGAAGGCCTCGCACATCCGCATCGCAACCATCAGGTTTTCCGGCGTCAGCACCTCCGCCGTCGGCCCCCACGCCACGGGCCCGCGCGCCAGCACCAGCGTCTCGCTGAAGTGCGTTCGCACCATCTCCAGGTCGTGCAGCGCGGCCAGCACGGTGCGGCCCTCGCCGTGCCAGTGTCTTACCAGCGCAAGCAGGTCAGCCGTGGTCTTGCTGTCGATGGCGTTGAAGGGTTCGTCGAGCACGATCAGGCTCGCGTCCTGGAGCAACACGCGCGCGAACAATACCCGCTGCATCTGCCCGCCGGAGAGCGTGCCGATCGGGCGGTTCTCAAAACCGTTGAGGCCAACGGCCGCAATTGCATGCAGGATCTTTTCGCGCGCGGCCTTGCCGATGCCGCCGAACAGGCCGGTCGCGCGCCACAGTCCGGTGGCGACGAAATCGAACACGGAGATCGGGAAGCTGCGGTCGATCTCCGCGCTCTGCGGCAGATAGGCGATATCGCGGGAGTCGAGGCCGCCGAGATGGATGCTGCCGTCGAGCGGCCCGAGGATGCCGACGATGCCGCGCAGCAGCGTCGACTTGCCGGCGCCGTTCGGTCCGATCACGGCAACCAGCGCGCCCGGTGCGACCTCGCCATTAAGGTGGTGCACGGCCGGATGCCGGTCGTAGCCGAGCGTGACATTGTGGAAATGCAGCCCCGCCATGGTCACCTCATCGCCAGCCACACGGTGCCCCACAGCACTGCGCAGACGGCAAGTGCGGCCGAGAGGCGTGCCATCACGGTCATGCGCAGGATCGACCAGGGCGCCGCCTGAGCCGGATGCGGCACTGCTGCGTCATGGACGTGGGCGTGCGAGTGGTCATGCCCATGGGCATGGTCATGGGAGTGGTCGTGATGGTGGGCGTGGGACGCGGCGGGAACCATTTGAGGACGTTATATTATAACATTACGCCTGTCCACGCCCGCTCAGGGCTTGCCGATCACCATTGCGATGGCGGCGGCCACGAACGGGAACGGCACTGAAACCGCGCAGCGGAACCAGACGAAACGGGCCGGCATGAACGGGATTTCCCACAAGATCACCCGCTGGAAGGCGAACAGCGCCCAGGCCACGACATAGGCGACCACCTGCGGCACGCCGCCGCCCGACTTCAGCGCCACCGTCCCAATCGAGAAACCGATCACCGGCCCGCCCGGCGTGGCGGCTCCGGCGACCACGGCGGTCGCAACCCCAAGCCAGCCGCTGTCCGGCCCGAGCCAGCCGGTGATCACCTCCTGCGGGATGATGGCGGCGATATAGCCGGAGCCGATCACCCCTAGCGCAATCCGCGGCACGATGTTGATGAAGTCCATGGAACCTTCGCGCAGCGAGGCCTTGAACACCGGAGGGCCGCGGCGGAAGGCGATCAGGCCAACGCCGAGCACCGAGCCCCACAGCAGGATGTCGATGAGAAGCGCGGCGCTCAATTCGTCTCCTCGTCGCTCGCACGCCTCGGATAGAGCCGGACATAGACGAAGCGGCCGAGCGCGCCGGCGAGCACCGGCAGCGGCAGCGAGATGACGATGCGCCACAGCGTGAAGTCGGTGCCCATGATCGGGATTTCCCAGGCGACCGCGCGGCCATAGCCGATCAGGGTCCAGCTCACGACCATGGCGATGGTGGCGCCGAAATCGGCCCCGACCGCGAGCAGCGCGCTCGCCACCGGATAGGCGGTGAACGGTCCGCCCGGCAGGATCGCGCCGAAGGCGGTGCCGATCAAAAGCCCCTTCAGCCCGGACTTCGGTCCGAGCGAGCGCGACACCCTTTCGTGCGGCAGGATTTCCGAGATGAATGCGCCGAGCAGGCAGCCCGCGAGCACGCGGGGCAGGATGCCGCCGAACAGCGAGAGGTCGTGGGTCAGGATGTCCAGAACGCCGCTGGTGCCGTCACGCCGCCAGACCAGCGCCGCGCTCACCGCCACCAGCACCGCGATCATGATCGTCGACCAGCCGATCGGCTTGCGCACACGCCCCGGCCGCGGCTCGGACTCGGCGTCCGCGGCAGGCGCCGGGTCTTTTGCGGAAGGTTCTGACAACGGGTTGGAATCGGCTCGGTGGGAGGCCTGTCCTGATTAAGGGCGACGCCGACGCGATGCAAACAGTACGATGACAGACCGATGCGCGCACTGCGCAGGGCTGGTTCGCTGCATTCCGCACGGCAAAAAGGCGGCCGCGTTGGCGACCGCCTTTCATTTTCGCCATTCCGGGGCGCGCACGGCGCGAACCCGGAATCTCGCACCACAATTCTGGATTCCGGGTTCGCCCTGCGGGCGCCCCGGAATGACCGAATGGCTAACTCACGCCTTGTCGAACAGGGACTCGACGTATTCCCAGTTCACGAGGTTCTCGACGAACGCCTTCAGATAGTCCGGACGGCGGTTGCGATAGTCGATGTAGTAGGAGTGCTCCCAGACGTCGCAGCCGAGGATCGGGGTGGCGCCGTGCACCAGCGGATTCTCGCCGTTCGGGGTCTTGGAGATCTCGAGCTTGCCGTTCTTGACCTGGAGCCAGCACCAGCCGGAGCCGAACTGGCCGACGCCGGCCGCCTGGAAGTCCGTCTTGAACTTCTCGAAACCGCCGAGGTCCTCGTTGATCTTCTTCTCGAGCTTGCCCGGCAGCTTGGTGCCGCCGCCATTGGGCTTCATCCAGCTCCAGAAGTGGATGTGGTTGTAGTGCTGGCCGGCATTGTTGAACACGGCGGGGTTCTTGCCGAACGAGCCCTTGACGATCTCCTCAAGGGACTTGCCTTCCCATTCGGTCCCCTTGAGCGCGTTGTTGCCGTTGGTGACGTAGGCCTGATGATGCTTGTCGTGGTGGAATTCCAGCGTCTCCTTCGACATGAATTGCCCGAGGGCGTCATAGGCGTAAGGAAGTGGGGGCAGCGTGAATGTCATGGGTTCTTGTCCGCAACTGATGGGAACGAGGCTTAACGGTCATCCCTTATAGAAGGTTCCGCGGCCGTTAAATACCGCTATTTGCAATGCGGGCGCGACCTGGTTGCACAACTTCGCCGCAGGAATCGGGCGTCAACGGGCATGGTCGTTCGCCGTAAAATATCATTGCCTTTGAAGCGGTTATGACAGAACGAACGCATCACGGAGCGGAGAGGCGAAAGGTAAAGCGATGAGCATCGAGATCGATATTTTGAACGGCGACGCCTCGTGGTCGATCGCGGAGCCGCTGCATAGCGCAGTCTGGCCGCGCCACAGGGTCGAGAAGCAGCCCTGGGGTCACATCCTATGGGCCGATGCCGACCTTCGCGTGCTGATCGAGACACCCGAGGACGGCCTTGTCTGCCATGTCGGCATCTATTTCCGCACCATCAGCTGGAACGGACGCAAGGTGCATGTCGGCGGCATCGGCGGCGTCTGCACGCGCGAGGATCGCCGCGGGCGCGGCTACGCGACGATGGCGATCGACGCGGCGGTGCACACCATGCGGGCCAACGAGGCGGTCCGCTTCGCGCTCCTGTTCTGCGAGCCGCACAATGTCGAATTCTACGAGGCCCGCAACTGGCACGCCTTTACCGGCGACGTCTATTGCGAGCAGCCGGAGGGGCGTATCCGGTTCGACCACATGGCGCCTTTCGTGTTCGACATCGCCCGCGCACCACGCCTGGGCACCATCGACCTATGCGGTCTGCCGTGGTGAGGTTCTCGGGCTCTCGACCGCGGCCTCGGTCGCCTTCGTGCGCTGGGGCAAATGAGCGCAGGCAGATAAGCGCAGGAATGTGATTCCATCGGGCGTTGCACTATCCTGATGGGCTGCTATGGAGGCGCCTCCATTCCGGGGCTCTCTCCATGACTTTCAGATTCGCCGTTCTGGCCGTTTTCCTGGCTGCGCTGTCCGGCGCACCCGCCCATGCGCAGAGCGCTGACGCGAGCGGCACCTGGCTGACCCAGGCGGGCGATGCGCGCGTGAAGATCAGCAAGTGCGGCAGCGGCGTCTGCGGCGTCATCATCTGGCTGAGGGAGCCCTACGACACCGCGACCGGCCAGCCCGCGACCGACAGCAAGAATCCCAATCCCGCGCTCGCCAGGCGGGCGATGATCGGATTGCCGCTGTTCAGCGGCATGCAGCCCGCAGGCCCGAACAAATGGTCGGGCCAGATCTACAATGCCGATGACGGCAGCACCTATGCGAGCAGCGTCACCGTCACGGGCGCGGACGCGCTGCGGGTCGAAGGCTGCGTCGGCGCGCTCTGCGGCGGCGAGACCTGGACGCGGGCGGGACGCTAACTCGCTCCCACCATCATCGCCTTCAGCGCCGTCGCCGCCGACGCATAACCGCCCCGCGCGCCGTCGATGAAGTGCACGTGATCGCTGCGCAGCGCCGACGGCGTGAAGCAGGTCATCATCGCCGCGTCCTGCTGGTAGAGGCCGTAGCGCACGATGCCATCGCGCGCGGCAGCCGCGAGGCGATCGCTCAACGCGCGTTCGAGCTCCGGCGTGCAGTCGAGGATCATGCGCAGGCCGTCGTCATATTTGCGGAAGTCGGAGTTCTCGACCACCTGCCGCGTATAGAGCTTCGGCACGAAGCCGCCGACCTTGATGTCGAAGCGCATGATGAGATAGGCAAACAACGTGTAAGCGAGCACGCCGACGCGCCGCTGGAACAGCGAGCCGCCTCGCTTCGCGCGCGCCTCATACTCCAGCCCCTGCGGCGGCCATGTCAGCGGCGGCCCTTGCGACGGCACGGGCCGGCCGGCATCCGGACTGCGCTCGACCAGATGAATCACATCCTCGATCACCTTCCGGAACGCTTGCGCCTCGGTGCCGCGCGCCGGCACCACCAGCACCGACAAGATCAATCCGCGCGAGGCCGGAATCTCTTCGAATCGGCAGGAGAGCCCGGAGAGATCGGGCTGCGTCCCGGCGGGCGCTTCAGCGACGGCGAACTCGCCGCGCTTCATCGCGGCATCGGCCCAGCCCAACCCCCCGCCGGAGAACATCGCATAGGACAGGTTGGCCGACGGACCGAAGCGCGCGACACGCACGTCGAGGCCCTGCGCGCGAATGGCGCTCACCGGCACCAGCGCGACACGCATCTTCAGATCGAGATCCTCCCGCACCCAGGTCGCGGTCGCGGCCAGCGCTTCGCCGGCGCGATCGAGATCGCCGGGCGCGACCGCAAAGCTGGCACCGTCGCCGCCGAACACGAAGGGGAATTCCCGCCCCTCCAGTGCATTCGTCACCGCCGCTATCACCGCGGCACCCGCCATGTTGACCGCCTTGTAGCGCTGCGCCGCGATCGCCTTGGTGGACTCGACTATGTCGGCGACGCCGATGGTCCAGTCGTCCGGCAGTGGCGAATAGAGCGCGGGATCCATCAGGCTGGTGAAGCCGCGGAAGACTGAAATGCCGCCGTAGAAGGATTCGCCTGATGTCATCGGGTGATGCCGGATGGTTGGGAAGCGCGTCCGAGAGAGATACGTGGCAGGGTCGATCCGGGTTCGCCAGCCAGCGCGCCCCCTCGAATTACCGATCATTGGCTGAAATGGACCCGGACAACAAGGTCACGCCGCGCCGCATTGCCGCAGTTCGTCATTGATCGGCATCAAACAGTTGCCCGGCGATCGCTACTACGATTGGATCACTCATACCTTTAGCGGGATGATCGAGGTGTCTGACTTCGGCAACATGGATTCCACCTCTCCGATGCGCCGGCGCACCGGGCTCGATGCGGTCAGCGCGGTGAAGATGCCGGAAGGACTGACCTCGGCCGTCGACGCCTGGGCCGAAGCTCATCATCTGACCCGTTCGGATGCGATCTGCAAGCTGGTCGAACTGGGCTTGAGGGCTGCACCCGCGGCACCGGCACCACCGCACTTGACGACCGGATCGGACGCCACCCGAATCGAAGAGATCGCGGTGCACGAGATCGACCGGCTGCTCGATCCCGCGTTGCCGCAGGACGAACGCGAGCGCCGCATTCGCCGCCTCACCGAAGGACCGCCGGAGTTTTCACACGAACGGATCGATCTGCCGAAGCACGAACCGTGAGCGCCGATACACGCTAAATCGCGATGAGATGAGGATGAATCATCATCGCGCTTTAGGTGTTGTTTGAGCATGATCTCCGCGCAAGCGCGTCCCGCGTTTGTCGCGAGGGAAAACCGCTTCGCACTTTTCCGGATCATGCTTTAGTTCTACTGAGTCAGAAAGTCGCAGTACCAGGGATTCAGGAATCAGGTAGTGGGCGGGATTCAGGCCAGCGGTAGGGGCTGAGGATGGATCGCCGAAGGTTTAAGAGCAGTGAATCGCGATTTGCCGCCTATGTCGAGGGGCTTGCGAGCGTGATCGGGCACAAAGACCGAGAGCAGCCGCTTCGCGATTATTGCACCGGGCTGATGCTGCGAGGCGAGCGCAAGAGCGTCGAACCGATCGCAGCGGTCACGGCACCGGCGCGGGTGGCCGCCCAGCATCAATCGCTTCTGCATTTTGTCGGCGAGGGACGTTGGTCCGACGAACGCGTCTTGGCCAAGGTGCGCGAGAAGGTCTTGCCCGAGATCGAGCGTCACGGCCCGATCGAAGCGTGGATTATCGACGATACTGGACTGCCGAAGAAGGGGCGGCAGTCGGTCGGTGTTGCGCGGCAATATTGCGGTCAACTTGGTAAGGAGGACAACTGCCAGGTCGCGGTGTCGCTGTCGATTGCCAACGAACATGCGAGCCTGCCGGTGGCGTACCGGCTGTATCTGCCGCAGGAATGGGCGGAGGATAGCGATCGTCTGCGCAAGGTGGGGGTTCCTGAAGATATTGGCTTCAAGACCAAGCATGAGATCGCGCTGGAGCAACTGCACTGGGCCTGCGCGGCTGGTCTGCCGCGTGGCGCGGCGCTGCTGGATGCCGGCTATGGCAATAACAGCAATCTGCGCGCCGACATCACGGCCCTGGGGCTGGCTTACGTCGCGGGCATTCTGTCGAATACGACGGTGTGGGCAGACGGGACGGGACCGCTGCCGCCGAAGACTTGGTCGGGCCGCGGACGGCCACCAAAGCGCCTGCAGCGCGACGCCAAGCATTGGCCGGTCTCAGTCAAAGACCTTGCACTCGGCCTGCCCAAGCGCGCCTGGCGCACCATCGAATGGCGAGAAGGTTCGGCGGAAACCATGTCTTCGCGCTTTGCGCGGGTGCGGGTGCGTGCCGCGCGGCGTGACGAAAGGCGCCACGAGCCGTGCCCGCAAGAATGGCTCTTGATCGAGTGGCCCAAGGACGAGACCGAGCCGACCAAATACTTTTTGTCGACGCTTCCCGCCGATATCGCCTTTCACCGTCTGGTCTACTTCGCCAAGCTGCGTTGGCGCATTGAGCGCGACTATCAGGAGCTCAAGCAAGAAGTCGGCCTCGGGCATTTTGAAGGTCGGGGATGGCGTGGCTTCCATCATCACGCAACGCTCTGCATCGCAGCTTACGGATTCCTGATCTCCGAAAGGGAGACGATTCCCCCCTCAGGACCTCGTCACGCCCCGATCTTCCCGCAACTTGCCCTTCCCGCAGGTTACCGACCCAGAGGTACTGCCGTTGCGGCCTGAACGTCACATCCCGAACTCAATCGCGACCATGCGCATCCGTTTGGCCAACGCGATCGCCAGAACCTTGCCGCGATGCCCGTGTTGCGGCCAAAGCAAAATGCGACCACGCCCGAAATTTGTGACGCAGTAGAATTAGTGCAGCTTCTCGTCCTGACGCTTGCGCAGCGAGGGGGCAGGTGCATCGTGGCAACCCACGAGCCGCACGAACTGCTGCGGATACATCTCATAGCCGTGACCGCCGGAATTTTGATGCGTCATCGGCGGGCAGTGGACGTCGTCCGGCTTCGCGCAGGATTGCTCGGTCCGGCCACGATTGGCGGTCGTGTTCGAAGCGGTCATGTTTGAGATGGTCATGGACTGCTCCCTGTCGATTAGGGCAGATCGATTGACGTAACCCACTCGATCGCGGGGCATTTTACGACCAAATCCGGCTTGATGTCATTGAGCCGGATCAACTCAATTGTGGCGGGACTACGCCGTGTTCCCCGCATCGATCGTAAACACGGTGCCGGTCACATTGCGGCCGCCGTCGCCCAGGAGATATTCCACCATGCGCGCGACGTCGTCCGTGTCCGGCAAGCGCCGCAGCGCGCTGCGGCCGGCGATGCGCTTGCGTCCCTCGTCGGACAGATTGTGCGTGAGCTCGGTGTCGATGAAGCCGGGCGCGATCGCGTTCACGGTGATGCCGAGCTTGCCGACCTCGCGCGCGAGCGAACGGGTGAAGCCGGTGGCGGCCGCCTTGGTCGCGCCGTAGACGGAGAGGCCGTTGTAGCCCGTCGTCGCGATGATGGAGGAAATGTTGATGATACGGCCCGCACCATCCGCCATCATCTGGCGCGCGACATATTTGGTGAGGATGATCGGCGACAGCACATTGAGCTGCACCAGCGCCTCGATCTCGGAATTGTGCATGGTCGCGAGCAGGCCTTCGGTGCCGAGACCGGCATTGTTGACGAGGCCATAGATCGCGCCGAATTCTTCGCGAACGAGCTTTGCAAAAGCCGGGATCGCATCGATCACGGCGAGATCGCAGGCGCGGAAATGCAGGCGTCCCTCGGACCCAGCGATCGCAGCCTTGAGCTCATCGCTCTCGCGCCGCGCCGCCGCGATCACGCTGTAGCCGGCGCCGGCCAGACGCTTGCCGATCGCGAGGCCGATGCCGCGGCTGCCGCCGGTGACGAGAATGTTATGCATCAGTGCGCGCCAGTTTGCCGGCCGGGGTGACGTCGAGCGCCTCGACGAAACGGATCACCGCCGGCACCTTGTGTGACGCGAGTTGCGCGCGGCTCTGATTGACGATCTGCTCACGGATCTCTTTCGCCCGCGCCGGATCGGTGCCGTCGGCGAGGATCACGTCGGCGACGACGATGCCGCCGGTGATCGGGCTGCGCCGCGATTTCGCCCGTGACATCCGCACGTCCGGGTGACGGTTGATCACCGCCTCGATCTCCTCGGGATGAACCTTCAGGCCCCCGATGTTGATGATGCCGCCACGGCGGCCGACGAAGTAATAGCGGTCGCCGCGCAGCTCGACCATGTCGCCGCTGTCGACGAATCCGTCACTGTCGGTGAGCGCAGACGCGTCGCGACCGATATAGGCGTGCGCGGTACGGCTCGAGCGGATGCGGAGCGAGCCGTCGACGACCTTCATCTCGACGCCATTGCGATCGCCGAGATAGTTTTCGGGAAAGCCTTCCAGCCCGTCATTGACGGCGAAGCCGACGCCGGCCTCGGTCGAGGCATAGGCATGACCAACCGACGATTCCGGAAACGCCGCCTTCAATCCGTCGAGCACCGCCTGATCCGCGATCTCGCCGGAGAGACGGACATAGCGCGGCGCGAAGTGCGCGGCCGAACCGCTCATCAACAGCTTGCGCCAATGCGAGGGCGTGCCGGAGATGTGCGAAACGCCACGAGCATTGAGCCGCGCGACGTGATCGGCGAGCGCCTCATGCGGGTCGGACAGCACCATCGAGCCGCCGGAAAGAACGGCGCGGAGAAAGATTTGCAGGCCGCCATAACGGCGGATGTCATAGAACGTGGCCCATACCGGCGCCGGTGCACGCGCGGGGCCTTCGGCAACGATCGCACCGGTCAACGCTTCCAGCGTATGCCCGGCGATCTTCGGCACACCCGACGTGCCCGAGGTAAGCATCAGCCATTCGGTGGCGCGCTCGGTCTGAGCGGGAACGGTTGATACGAGCGGCAATTGTGCGGTGACGACCAGCGGAACGCCGGCATCCGCCCAGCGATCGGGCTCATCGGTGACTACGGCATCGATGCCGGCATCCGCGATCAGCGCGTCCAGATGCGCCGGGTTGAGATCCGGCGGGCACAACAGCATGCGACGGGCGATGCCGTCGAGCTCGATCATGACAAGGCCCGACCGGAGCTGGTCGGATAGCTTCAGCAGGACCGCGCGGCCGGACAGCTCGCGCAGGCGGCCCCCCAGGACGGTCTGCGACAGGACGTCGGTCAGGGACACGACGTCGTGTGCATCAGACAGGGTACGGCCCTTCAGCTCCGCGCCGAGATGATCGCGAAGCGCAAAGATCTCACGCGGGGACATTTTCGTAGGCCCGCACGAAATCGCCAACGGTGGCGGGGAACGCCGCGTCCTCGGAAATGGTGAAGGGATCGACGCCGGTCTCGTCCTCCAGGCGCGCGACCAGGATGGCGAAGGCGAGCGAGTCGAAGCCCGTCTCGTGCAGCGACAGATCGTCCGAGAGTTCGGGCAGCGCGACGTGCTGCTCTTTGGCGATCTGCTGGATCGCTTCAATGACTTTTAACCTTACCGACATGGCTGGCTCGCTTCTGTTATCGTTCGTTCGTGTTGCGGCGGTTCTTGATGACCGCCTCCCTCGGCCGTGTTGTTTACCCGACAGAAGTAAATGGCCTCTTGGACAATTCAGATAAAATTGGACCTATCTCCGGATTTGTGCCGCTACAGCCTGATCGAACCGTCGACGATCTGCGCATACACGCCGGGGTCCAGCGCGACATAGCCGTCGGATTTCGGCTCGGCCATGAACAACGGATCGGAGATCGCGTTCGGATCGAATCCCTCGCGCGCCAGTTCACTCTTCTTCTGCTTGAACGTCTCGGTCGCGTCGAGCTCCCGCGAGATGCGGATGAAAACCGGGTGGGCATAGGACGGCAGGCGCTGCGCCAGATGCGCGGGCAACGCTGCGATATCAAAGCCCTCGTTCACGACGATCGTGCTCATGCCGGCGCGGCCGTCAGTGCCGGGCATGCTGACGCCGTAGGTGGTGGCGTCGACCACGCCTGTGAAATCGCGCACGGCGTCGTTGACTTCCGAGGCCGCGACATTCTCGCCCTTCCAGCGGAAGGTGTCGCCGATGCGATCGACGAAATGGAAGAAGCCCTTGTCGTCGAGCCGCATCAAATCGCCGGTGCGGAACCAGGAATCGCCTTTGGCGAAGACATCGCGAAGAACCTTCTTCTCGGTTTCGCCAGCGTCGGTATAGCCCTCGAAGCGGCCACCGCCCTGGTCCGCCGTGCCGATGCGGCCGATGGCTTCGCCAGCCTCGCCCCGCGCGCAGGCAATGCAAAATCCGTCTTCATTGCGCAGCGGCGCACCGTTGTCGGGATCGAGCCTGACGAGGCTCGCCGGAAAGCGATGCGCGAGCAGCGGCGGAATGCGGCCGATCGCGCCCGGCTGCCCCTCGACGTTGAACAGCGAGAAATTGCCTTCGGTCGCAGCATAGAATTCGAGGATACGGGGAATGGCAAAGCGTCCCTGGAAATCCTCCCAGATGTCGCCGCGCAGGCCGTTGCCGCAGGCGAGCCGCACGTGGTGGCGGTTCTCGTATTCCGACGGCGGCGCTTTCAGAAGATAGCGGCAGAGCTCGCCGATATACTGGAATAGCGTGCAATCGTGCCGGACGATGTCCGGCCAGAAGTTCGAGGCAGAGAATTTTTCGGCGATCACCACCGAACCGCCGGCAGCCAGCATGCTGCAGGGTGCAACGATGCCGCCGACCGAATGAAACAGCGGCAGGCAGTCGTAGAGCCGGTCTTGCGGCGTGGCTCCCGTCAGGCCAGCGAACCAAAAGCCCCAGTTGAGGATGCGGCGATGGCTGATGCTGGCGGCCTTCGGCAGGCCGGTGGTGCCGGAGGTGTAGATCAGCAGCGCTCGGTCGTCGATGGTGACGTTGCCATGCTCTTCCGGCGAGAGCGGTCCGTCGTGGAGCGCGGCAAGCGCAACGTCGATGGCGCGCTCGCCGTGGGCATCGCCGTGTGTCCAGATTTTTGCTTCTGTCTTCAGATGCGGCGACGCACTGCCCAGCGTCTCGGTCAGCTCGTGCGCGACGATGATGTGCGACGGCTTTGCGACGTCGATGCAATGTGCCAGCGACTGCCCCACGAGCTTTGTATTGATCAGCGCCACCACGCCGCCGACGCGGCTGATGCCGAGCCAGGCGGCGACGTAGTCGATGCCGTTCGGCATGATCAGGCCGACAGTGTCGCCCTTGGCCACGCCGACCGAGCGCGCCCAGCGGGCGTAGCGGTTGATGCGCTTCGACAGGCCCTCATAGTCGAGGCTTGCGTCATCGATGATCAGCGCGGCGCGGTCGGGTTGGCGCCGCGCCCAATCGGCGACGACGTCAGCAAACAGGCGGCCCGGCAGCGTCTCGATGCGCGCGGTGAGCTCGATTGCCTTCAGCCAGATTTTTGAGGCCGAAGGCGCGCGCGCGGCTTTCGGTTGCTCGATGACGCCGGTGGTCATGCCGTTCATTCTTTCGGAACGTGTCTGCTGTTTCGGCAGCTTAGACCGGCGAGCCCTGCCCAGGTGTTAAGAGACAAGGTAAAACTCGGTTAGCTCACGATTAACTCCAGTCATCCTTTACCAGGCTGGCGGGATCGGCGTGCGGCTTAGGTGGTTTCTGCGATAGCAAAGCGAGTGACGTGCGATTCCGTTGCATGGCAATGCCAACGAGTTCGGCAGCATGCTCACCGCGGAAATCGACCGCTGGCGAAAAGTGGTGGAACTGTCGGGGATCAAGAACGATTAGCCGGAGGCTTGCGCGGTGAGCAAGTGGTGACCGCGCCCGGCGCTAGCCGCTTCTTCTGTGACGCCAGCGCGGCGGCGGTGCGTTGACGGGATAATAGGGATTGAGATCACAGGTCGCGGCGCGGCCCGCCGCCGTGGCGCGGCACTGCAGCAGCGAGATGAAGGAGCAGTCGTACCACTCCCCGCCGCCACCGCTCGAGCCGGAATAGACGTGCATGCAGACGGGATAGCGGGGATCGAAGGTCTGCGCATGCAAGGGCGCGGCCATGAGCAACGCACCGAGGGTGATGATCAGGCCGAATGAGCGACGCATGAAAATTGTCCCCGGAAGCCGCATCGCGGATCGCTACTGCACCCTCTTGTGACGCCGGCGCGGCGGCGGCGGTTCGTTGAAGGCGTAGTAGGGATTGACGTCGCAGCTTGCGGAGCGGCCCGAAGCCGTGGCTCGGCACTGCGGCAGCGAGGTGAAGGAGCAATCGTAATAGTCCCCGCCACCGCCCCAGTTGCCCGGCGAAAAGACGTGCATGCACACCGGATAGCGCGGATCGTAGGTCTGGGCGCTGGCATCCGCCGCAACAAACAGCGTGGCAATCGCAGTGAGGGTCAGGATCGGCAAACGCATGGAGAAATCCTCGAATCGGTCATGTCGGCGGCTCGGATTACCGACGGCTTCATATGGCATAACACCACGCTGGAGGCGACTGTTCCTAGGTACAGATGACGGCAAGGTGAGCCTGGTGTAGCTCGCGCGACCGACGAATTTGCGCGGCGTTTTTGTGACGACGACGAGCCCGCCCTCCCCGCAACGGGCGAGGGAGCGCGGCGGAGCACGCGGCAATGGCGCACGTCTAAAGCGGCGGCTATCCGCCGAGCCCCTGCAACACGAGCCGGTTCAGCCGCGCAGCAAACGCAGCCGGGTCCTCCGGCAATTCGCCGTCCAGAATCTGCGCCTGTTCGAGCAGGAGCAGGCTGAGATCGTCGACCGCCTTGGAGCCGGCCTGAGCCCTTGTGATCGCAGTGACCAGCGCATGGCGCAAATTGATCTCGAGGATCGGCTTGGTCCGCATGCCGCGGTTCTGCTGCGCCAGGATGCGTTCGAGCTCGCGGCTCGGGCCCTGGCTGTCGGCGACGAGGCAGGAGGCGGAGCTGGTGAGGCGCGTCGAGGCCTTGACGTCGCTGACGCGGTCGCCGAGCGCGGCCTTGATCACGGCGATGGTGGCGGCCTCATCCGCCTCCGGCTCGTCCTTCTTCGCCTCGTCGGTCTCGTCGACGCGCGGGATCAGGTCGAGGTTGAGATCGCCCTGACTCAGCGACTTCAGCGGCTTGCCGTCGAACTCCGATGGCATCGAGGTCCAGAAGGCGTCGACGGGATCGGACAATAGCAGGACCTCGATGCCGCGCGCGGTAGCCGCCTCCAGCCGCGGGCTCGACTTCAGCCGCTCGATGCTGTCGCCGACGAGATAGTAGATTTCGGTCTGGTTCGGCTTGAAATCCGCGATGACGTCCTTGAGCGAGCGTTTCTCACCCGAGGTGGTGGTGAAGCGCGACAGCGCGAGCAGCTTTTCGCGGCGCTCGAAATCCTCGTAGATCCCTTCTTTCAGGACCGCACCGAAGGCGTCCCAGATCTTTGCAAAATTCTCGGCGTCCTTCTCGGCAAGGCTTTCGAGCTCGTTCACCACGCGCGTCGCCACCGCTTTACGGATCTGCACAAGCTGCGGATTGTTCTGGAGCATCTCGCGCGAGATGTTCAGCGGAAGATCCTCGCTGTCGACGACGCCGCGGATGAAGCGCAGATAGCCCGGCAACAGATCGGCGTCGTCCGTGATGAAGACCCGGCGGACGTAGAGCTTGACGCGACCTTTACGCGAGGGCTCGAACAGGTCGAACGGCTTGGTCGACGGCGCGAACAGCAGCACGGCGTAGGAATAGCGGCCCTCGGCGCGATAGTGCAGCGCCATTGCGGGATCGTCGAAGGCGGAGGCGATCTGCTGGTAGGCCCTCTTGTAGTCCTCCGCCGAAAGCTCCGATTTCGAGCGCTGCCACAGCGCGCTCGCAGAATTGATCTGGCGCGGCTCGCCCTCTTCCGGCACGAGCTCGATAGGAAACAGGATGTTGTCGGAATAGGCCCCGACGATGCGCTCGATCTCGTAGGTCTCGAGATATTTCTTGGCGTCGTCCTTCAGGTGCAGGACGATCTCGGTGCCGCGCTGCACGCGCGCCGTGTCCTCCTCATCGGCGCGGGCGATCTCGAAGCCGGAGCCGCCGGAGGACGTCCAGGTCCAGACGTCGCTCTCGCCGGCGCGGCGGCTGAGGACGACGATCTTGTCGGCGACCATGAAGGCGGAATAGAAGCCGACGCCGAACTGGCCGATCAGGCCGAGACCGTCCTTGGCCTCCTTCAGCTTCGACACGAACGCCTTGGTGCCGGAGCGGGCGATGGTGCCGAGATGGTCGATCAGCTCCTGCCGCTCCATCCCGATGCCGTTGTCGGCGATCGTGAGCGTCCCCGCCGTCTTGTTGGGGTTGATGCGGATCTTGAGCGCGTCGCCCTCGCCTGATAGCGCCGGGTTGGCGATCGCCTCGTAGCGCAGTTTGTCGCAGGCATCCGACGCGTTGGAGACGAGCTCGCGCAGGAAAATATCGGTCTCCGAATAGACGGAGTGCACCATGAGGTGCAGAAGCTCGGAAACCTCGGCCTGGAAAGGCTGCGTATGCGCAGCCGTATCTGACGTCGTCATGCGTTTACCCGGTCAAAAGGAAGGGAAGAAACCCGGGATATAACGCGAGGGGGCGGGGGATCAAGTGACATGAAATATCGCCCTTCCCGGCGGGAGGGGCGATTTATCCATGGCCGCTGAGGATATGGCCGCTGAGGATCAGGTCACACAGCGGCCGGGCTGGAGCAGCTTGGCGACCTCGGTCAGGGAGCTGACCATCGGCTCGCAGGCGATCGTTGGCTTGTTGCGGCCCTGCTTCTGCTTCTGGGGCGGGATCGGCGGCTTGGCATTGCCGGTTTCGATGACGGCAGGAATTCGCAGCAGCACTGACGTATCGGCGAGATCGTTCAGGCGCATCGAGACGGTGCGGGTGGCAACCGCCTCCGGCTTGAGATCGGTGAGCCGGTCCGCCTTGCCGGCGCGATTGACGACATTGCCGGATTGGTCTGCGACCGCCTGCCAGCGGTCGGTCAGATCATGGCCGAAGGCCAATTGCACCGCGCCGAGCGTCGCGACAATCGCGACCGCGCCCAAAAATCCCTTATAAATCTGTGACATAGCTATCGGTCCCTCGCCCCATGCGATCGCGGGAACAACGCAAGCAGCGGACCAGGAGTTCTCAGCCGTTAAGATCACTTAACCGTGTGCGAAAAATCATCGCAGGCGGCACAAAAAAATTTTGCAACCGCTTGGAACGACTCCCGGGCCTTGGAGTCGTCCCAGAAGCCGGCTATTCCCCCCTGCCCCATAAGCCGGTGACGTAGGGCGCGACCGTGGTGATGCCGGTCGCGCCTTACTTTTTTTCTGGCGTCTACTTCGCCTTCCCCGCGAGCCACTCCCGCCCCTCGGCATAGAGCTTCTCGACCTCGGCACCGGTCAGGCCCGGCATGTCGCGCTTGACCTTGTAGCCGATCAGCTCCTGCATGTAGGCGAGGTGGCGGTAGCCTTCGGGCAGCGCGGCCAGCGCCTGCTGGTCCAGGCGGAGGGTCGCGGCGGGATCAACCGGGTCGATCCGGTCCTTCTCGTAGATCGGCTGGCGGCGGACGATGCCCCATTGGCCCTGCCGCCTCTCCAGGAAATCATAGAAGCGCCCCGTGCAGACCACGTCGCAGAGCACGTCATGCACCGGCGCGCGCTGCGAGATGGTCATCTTGGTCTGCGCGATGGCGCGCTCGCCCTCGAGGTCGATGCTGGTGCCGCCGAGGAAATGCAGGATGCGCACGCCCTTGGCAAACCCCTCCTGGCTGACGCGGATGAAATCCAGCGCCGGCCCCTGAAACCACGTGGCGGACATCCAGCCTTCCTCATGCCAGACGGTCGCAAAGCGCGCCCAATCACCGGCATCACGCCAGACCGCCCAGTTCTCGACGAGGTCGCGGATGGCGAGGCGGTCGAGGAGTTGCTGGTCCATGAACACGTCTCCGATTGCACTGCGGCTGCAACGCGTCCGCTGCATGAGGTATGAGCGGCGAATTCGATGGCCGTCAAGCGCGGCAAACGACATGAAAAATCCGGCGCACCTTGCGGCACGCCGGATCAAATCACCATTCGCTAGATTCAGGCTCCTTCTTACGACGCAGGCGCCTTTCTTATTATGCCGCCGGTGCCTTCGACGTGCGGTTGCGCGAGTTGCGCTGGAAGAACAGCGCCTGGCTCGCCACCGCCGACACCATCGCCGGCTGGAACGGCTTCGAGATCAGGAACGCCGGCTCGGGCCGCTCGCCGGTGAGGAAGCGCTCCGGATAGGCGGTGATGAACACCACCGGCACCTCGAAGGTTCGCAGCAATTCGTTGACGGCGTCCAGGCCGGACGAGCCGTCGGCAAGCTGGATATCGGCAAGGATCAGGCCGGGCCGCCTGTTCTTGGCGAGCGCCACCGCATCGGCATGGGTGCGCGCGACGCCGACGACGTTGTGCCCGAGATTCTTCACCAGGCTCTCGAGGTCCATGGCGATGAAGGTCTCGTCCTCGATGATCAGCACGTCGGTCGCGATCTCGGCCGCCATCTCACGGCCCGCGGCATCCGCAAGCCGCCGCGTCTCGCCGACGTCGGTGCCGAGGATGTAGCCGACTTCCTCTTCCGAGAATCCTTCGAGCGACAGCAGCAGGAACGCCTGCCGCGGCAGCGGCGTGATGTTCGACAGCCGCCGCTCCGGCGGCATCGGCAGGGTCGCCACTTCGGAATCATCGTTGACGGAGACCGAATTCCAGATCTGGGTGAACAGCCGAAACAGGCCGACGCGCGGTCCGTGGCTCTCGTCGAGCACCGACGGATCCCCCAGCATGGCTTCCAACATGGCTGCGACATAGGCGTCGCCGGAGGCCTGGCTGCCCGTCAGGGCGCGCGCGTACCGGCGCAACAAGGGCAGGTGTTCAGCAACAAGCTGTGAACGGGACATCCCCACTCCATTCATCTTCAGGCCAAACTTCAACCAGCATAACCGCGGGGAGGCCCGGTTCCCCTGCACGACTGACTACGCTCCAAATCAACAAAAGTTCCGCGAGAGGGGGAACTTTTTATCGAACCTCGCATTGTGCCTATCCAGGGAACGGCTCCCGGTTGAGAAAACCTCTCGATTTCGCAGTGACTTAACTCGGGGAAACGTGGAACAGGTCATGAAAGATCTCAAATCTCAAGCCAGCAGAAACACGACCCCCGGCAAGGGAGGCCTGACACCGGAGATCCAGTCCCGGATTGGGCACCAACTGCGCGCCATGTACGACGATGTCGTGCGGCAGGGGGTTCCGGACCGGTTCGCGGAGCTAATCAAGAAGCTTGATGCGCCGGGAGCGTCACCCCAAGTGGAAAATGACGGGGGCTCTAACGACAACAACACTGGGAGGGATTAATGCCTCTCACGAATTCCCTGCGCGACGATATCCTGGCGGCCGTGCCTAGCCTGCGCGCGTTCGCCATCTCACTCAGCGGCAATGCGGACCGCGCCGACGATTTGGTCCAGGAGACGCTGTTGCGCGCCCTCGCCAACATCGACTCGTTCCAGCCCGGCTCCAACCTGCCGGCGTGGCTGTTCACGATCCTGCGTAACCTGTTCCGCTCCGATTATCGGAAGCGGCGGCGGGAGGTCGAGGATGCGGAAGGCAACTATGCCAAAACGCTGAAGACGCAGCCCTCGCAGAACGCGCATCTCGAGTTTGAGGAGTTTCGCACGGCGCTCGACAAGCTTCCGCAGGACCAGCGCGAAGCCTTGATCCTGGTCGGCGCCTCCGGCTTCTCCTATGAGGATGCGGCTTCGATCTGCGGCTGCGCGGTCGGCACGATCAAGAGCCGCGTCAACCGCGCCCGCTCGAAGCTCGCCGCGCTGCTCTATGTCGACGGCGCCGAGGACTTTGGGCCCGACGAAACCGTGCGCGCCGTGATCGGCGGCAGCGGCGGATAGCGGCCGGCGTCAATCGGACCAGGACGACGACGATGAAGACGGCCGTTCCCGCGGCCGTCTTTACGCGTGTCCGAAAACGTGATGGCGGTCGTGCTTAAGCCGCCCGATCACTCTTCCACGAACATCGCCGTGTCGGCGACGCTTGCGCGCGAGGTGCGGTAGCTGTTGACCTTGTGGGCGTTGTCGGCATAGCCGAACGAGATGCCGCAGACGACGCGGCGGTCGTCGGACAAGTTGAAGTGGCGGCGGATCAGCCCGGAATGGCGCGCAAGCGCGGCCTGCGGAATCGTGCCGAGCCCGAGCGCCTGAGCGGCCAGCATGAAATTGCTGACATAAGCACCACAATCGATCGCGCCGTAGATGCCGAGCGGCTCGTTGGTGTGGATGATCGCCACATGCGGCGCGCCGAAGAAATTGTAATTCTCCAGCGCCTGCTTGGCGTAGGCCATCTTGTCGCCGCGGGCGATGCCGAGCGTGTTGTAGAGCTGAAAACCGCTCTCGCGCCGGCGTTCGAGATAGGTGCCGAGATATTCGCGCGGCGGGGTGAAATCGTAGTCGTCGCCGAGGCCGCCCGAAGCCTCCGCGTAGATCAGCTTGCGGAAGCGCTCCTTGGCCTCGCCGCTGGCGATGACCACCTGCCACGGCTGGCTGTTGCACCAGGACGCGGTGCGCTGCGCGGTCCTCAGCACGTGCTCGATGGTCGCGCGATCGACGTCCTGGGGGAGGAAAGCGCGGACGGAGTAGCGCTCATTGAGGAGCTCCTCGAGCACGCCGATGCGGTCCTGGTTCTGGCTCACTGTTGCATCCATGAATTAGCTCGTGCTCTTTTCTTCGTAGGGTGGGCAAAGGCGCCGTAGCGCCGTGCCCACAAGCAGGCGTGCCTCCCCGGAGCATCTGCATATGGTGGGCACGCTTCGAGGCTGGGCAAGTATCCAATGCATCTTCAATGCTGTAGAAAATTATCCGTTGTTGTACGAGGAGGCAGTCAGGAAATTCCATCAAAGTCGCCTTGGGCCCACGCGATAAGAACGATGTTCTACGACGCGGCCGCCGCAATGAATACTTGCCCAGCCTCTTCGCTTTGCCCACCCTACAAGATGCGGGGACGCGAGGGATCACCGCCCCTTGGTTGGAATCTTGTTGTACGGCACGTCCTTGTCGACGCGGATGTCGCCGGGCAGGCCCAGCACCCGCTCGGCGATGATGTTGCGCAAGATCTCATCGGTGCCACCGGCGATCCGCATCGAGGGCGACGACAGCAGCATCTGCTGGAACTGGCCGTGCGCGGTTTCCTCGTCCGTGCCGGTGAGAACGCCGGCCGCGCCCTGGAGGTCCATCGCGTAAGTCGCGATGTCCTGGAGCATCATGCCCGACACCAGCTTGCCGATGGAGTTTTCCGGACCCGGCTGCTCGCCCTTCGACAGCGACGAGATCGCGCGGTAGCTCGTGTACTTCAAGCCGCTCGACTTCACGACCCAGCTCGCAAGCCTCGAGCGCACGGCCGGATCGTCGATCGCAAGCCCGTCCTCCAGCATCAGATTGGAGCAGAACTCGAACATTTCAGGCACGCCGGTCGCAAGCCGCGAGCCGATCGACATGCGCTCGTTCATCAGCGTGGTCAGCGAGACGCTCCAGCCCTCGCCGACGGCGCCGAGGCGTTGGCTGTCCGGGATCACGACGTCGGTGAAATAGACCTCGTTGAACTCCTGCATGCCGTTGGCCTGCCTGATCGGGCGGACCTCGACGCCCGGGCTCTTCATGTCCAGGAAGAACATGGTGAGGCCCTTGTGCTTGGGCACATTGGGATCGGTGCGCGCGATCAGCAAACCGTAATCGGAATAATGCGCGCCGGAGGTCCATATCTTCTGGCCGTTGACGACCCAATTGTCGCCCTTCTTCTCCGCGCGCGTGCGCAGGCCGGCGACGTCCGAGCCGGCGGACGGCTCGGAGAACAGCTGGCACCAGATCTCGTCGCCCGCCGCAAGCTTCGGCAGATGGCGGCGTTTCGCCTCCTCGCTGCCCCAGGCCATCACGGTCGGGCCGCACATGCCTTCGCCGATCTGGAACGGCTGCGTCAGCTTGCCATAGACGCCCTCCTCCTGCTGCCAGATCACGCGCTCGATCGGTGTGGCGCCGCGACCGCCATATTCCTTCGGCCAGTGCAGGCAGACCCAGCCGCCTTCGGCCTTCTTCTTCTGCCAGGCCTTGCCGACGTCGACGATATCGTGCTCGGCAAGCCGGATGCGGCCGAGCGAGGATTTTGACAGCTCCGCCAAAAATTCCTTCGGCGCGTTGGTGTCGACCCATTTGCGCGCGGTCTCGCGGAAGGCGGCTTCCTGCGGCGTGTCGTCGAAATTCATGGCTGCTTCCTTTCTGTCATTCCGGGGGGGCGCAGCGCGAACCCGGAATCTAGAGGTTGCTTACTCACTTCGAGATTCCGGGTTCGCCGCTTTGCGGCGCCCCGGAATGACGGCTAATTTCCTCCCTTCGTCGGGATCTTGTTGAACGGCACGTCCTTGTCGACACGGATGTCGCCGGGCAGGCCCAGCACCCGCTCGGCGATGATGTTGCGCATGATCTCGTCGGTGCCGCCCTCGACACGGGTGCCGGGCGCGCGCAGCAACATCGCCTGGAAGCGGCCGGCGACATCGGCGTCTTCGGGGCCGCTGACCACGCCGGCCGCGCCCTGAAGATCGAGCGCGTAGGTCGCGACGTCCTGGATCATCGCCCCCGCGACCAGCTTGCCGATGGAATTTTCCGGCCCCGGACGCTCGCCCTTCGACAGCGCCGAGATCGCGCGCATGCTGGTGTAGCGCAGCCCGCTCGCCTTCACCGCCCAGTTCGCAAGCTTCGAGCGCACCGCGCGGTCCTCGATCGCGGGACCGTCGTCCAACATCAGGCTCGCGCAATAGTCGAACAATTCAGGGAAGCCGGTCGAGACGCCTGCGCCGATCGACATGCGCTCGTTCATCAGCGTGGTCAGCGAGACGTTCCAGCCGTCATTGACCTCGCCGAGGCGCTGGTGATCGGGGATGCGGACATTGGTGAAATAGACCTCGTTGAAGTCGGAGGCACCGTTCGCCTGCTTGATCGGCCGCACCTCGACGCCGGGACTCTTCATGTCCAGGAAGAACATGGTGAGGCCCTTGTGCTTGGCCACGTTGGGATCGGTGCGCGTCAGCAAGATGCCGTAGTCCGAGTAATGCGCGCCTGACGTCCAGATCTTCTGGCCGTTGATGACCCATTCGTCACCATCCTTTTCCGCCCGCGTGCGCAGGCCCGCGACGTCGGAGCCGCCCGCCGGCTCGGAGAACAGCTGGCACCAGACCTTTTCGCCGGACGCGAGCGGCGGCAGATAGTTGCGCTTATGCTCCTCGCGCGCGAACGCCATCATGGTCGGCCCGCACATGCCGTGACCGATGATGAACATGCCGGAGAGCTTGCCGAACGGGCCCTCTTCCTGCTGCCAGATCACGCGCTCGATCGGCGACGAGCCGCGGCCGCCATAGTCCCTCGGCCAGTGCAGGCAGGCCCAGCCGGCCTCGGCCTTCTTCTTCTGCCAGGCCTTTGCGACTTCGAGGATGTTGGCGTTCTTGAGTTGCGTGCGGCCGAGCGAAGATTTTCGCAGCTCGTCCTCGTACTGCTTGGGTGCGTTCGCCGCGATCCAGGCGCGCGCCTGGCTGCGGAATTCGGCTTCCTGCGGGGTGTCGTCGAAGTTCATGACGTTGTCCTTCGCTTACGCCGCGTTCTTCTTGCGCATGCGGTCGATCAACTGGTCTTCCCAATAGGACAGGCTGCCGAGCCCGAGGGCCATCGCGTTGGCGCGGCGGTAGTACATGTGGCAGTCGAACTCCCAGGTAAAACCCATGCCGCCGTGAACCTGGATGTTGTTCTTGGCGCAGTGCTGGAACGCCTGCGTTGCACTGATACGCGCGGCGGCGGCGGCTTCCGGCAATTCGGACGCGTTAGTCGAGAGCGCCCAGGCGCCGTAATAGCTGTTGGAACGCGCCAGCGTCGCCGACACATACATATCGGCCAGCATGTGCTTGACGGCCTGGAACGAACCGATCTGCCGGCCGAAGGCGATGCGGTCGAGCGCGTAGTCACGGCCCATCTCCAGCGCGCGATCGGCACCGCCGACCTGCTCAAAGGCAGAGAGCACCGCTGCGCGGTCGAGCACCTGCGTGAGAATGCTCCAGCCTTCGCCTGCCGCGCCCAGCGGCTCGGCCTTGCAGTTATTGAAGGTGATCTCGGCCTGGCCACGGGTCGGGTCGAGATTGGCGAGGTTTTTGACCTCGACGCCGCTGGCCTTGAGGTCGACCAGGAACAACGAGATGTCGCTGTCGCGCCCGACCGATCCCGTGCGCGCGGCAACGACCGCGAAGTCGGCGATCGCGCCATCGGCAACCGGCTTCTTGACGCCGTTGAGCACGCCGCCAGCCGCCGCAAGCTTGACGTTCTTCGGCGACGGATTGCCCTTGCCCTCGAACAGCGCGAGCGTGCCGATCGCCTCACCCGACGCGATCGCCGGCAGCCACTTCTTCTTCTGCGCGTCGCGGCCCGCGATCAGCAGCGCTTCGGCCGCGAGGTAGACGGTCGAGGAAAACGGCACCGGCGCGTTCGCCCGGCCCATCTCTTCCGCAATCACACAGAGTTCGAGATGACCGGCGCCCGCGCCGCCAAAATCCTCGGGAATAGCGACACCGAGAAAACCCATTTCGGCGAGGCCCTTCCAGAGCTCCTTGTCATAGGGCGTCTTGCCGTCGAGCACGACGCGCACCGCCTTGGGCGAGCATTTTTCGGTGAGGAATTTGCGCGCCTGGTCGCGGAGCTGTTTCTGATCGTCAGAGAAATCGAAGTTCATGGCGGCTTACCTTTGTTTATTCGTTCTCATTCATTGATGCCATCATTCCGAGGCGCGCGTAGCGCGAGCCCGGAATCCATAACCACGAGCCGGGGCTATGGATTCCGGGCTTGGCCCTCCGGGCCATCCCGGAATGACGAATGGAGAGAGTTGCGCCCTCATCGCAGCATGATCACATCCTGGTCCGGCTTGTCGGCATAGAGCCGCTCGACCAGCACAGCCCGGCGCTCGAGGCCGGCGCGCTGGTTGATGTAGCCCTTGTCGGTGAGTTCATTGCCGTCGATCGAGGGCGGCTCGGCCATCAGCATGGCGCGAGCGATGATGCGGCTGCTCGCGCCCTCACATTCCCTGTTGTGCGCCTCCAGCCCGCGCCTGAAGCAGGCGATCACCTCCGGATGCTTCACGGCGTCCTCAAAACTCAGATCGGGATTGCCGACGAGCTGGCGGCAGGCATGCAGGTTCGGCCAGGCCAGCAAGCCGATAAAGGGAAAATCTTGCCCGGCCACGAGCGCGTCATGCACGACGGGCGTTGCGGCGGCGATCGTGTCAGTGCGGAGCGAGCCGACATGGACGAAGGTGCCGGTGGTGAGCTTGAAGTCTTCCACGACACGGCCGGCGAAGATGATGCCCTTCACCGGATCGGCGTCGTCGACAAAGATGCCGGCGTCGCCGATGCAATAAAAGCCCTCCTCGTCGAACATCTTCTGCGTGAGATCAGGCTGGCCGAAATAGCCGGGCGTGACGTTGACGCCGCGCAGGCGCAGCTCGTATTTCGAGTCGCACGGCACCATCTTCAGTTCGACGCCCGGGAACGGCAGGCCGATCAGGCCGACGCGTTCGGTGTCCCAATAGGTTCCGGTCGAGGTCGGCGCGGTCTCGGTCGAGCCCCAGCCGGTGTAGAACACGATACGCTCGCCGGTGGTCTTCACGGCGAGGGCCTGCATGCGGTCGTAGAGATCGTCGGGCAGGCGCGCGCCGCCATACGCCATGATCGAGAGATTCTTGAAGAACGAGCGACAGAGCGCGTCGTCCTTCTCCATCGCTGCCGCCAAAGCAGCGTAGCCGGCCGGCACGTTGGCGTAATAGGTCGGCGAGATCTCGCGCAAATTTCGAAGCGTTTCCTCGAACTGGCCCGGCATCGGCCGGCCGTCGTCGATATAGAGTGTCCCACCATCGATCAGCACCGGGTGAAACGCAGCGTTGCCGCCCATGGTGTGGTTCCACGGCATCCAGTCGAGCATGGTCGACAGTGGGCCGCCGGGCGTGCGCGGTCGCACCTGCATCATCATCGCCGCATTGGCGCACATCATCTCTTGCGTATTGATGACGGCTTTTGGCATGCCGGTCGAACCGGAGGTGAACAGCAGCTTGCCGACAGTGTCGGGCGTGATTTTTGCGATCGAGGCTTCGACATCAGCCGTCACCGGCGTTGCCGCAAGCTCGGCAAAGCTGACGCTCTTGATGCCGTCGCAAGGCCGCACGACTTGAACAACAGTGACGCCGGTGAGATCGAGTGCGGTGAGCGCCTTCGCAAAGGTCGGGCCGTCCTGCACCATCACCACGGCCGGCTTGATCAGGTCGAACAAATATTTCAGCTTGACGTGATCGTGGCTCATCAAGGAGTAGGCGGGCGACACCGGTGCCGCCGGCGACCGCGCCTGCATCGCGGCCTGCGTCACCAAGGCGTGCTCGATCGAATTGCCGGAGAGGATCGCGACCGGGCGGCCATCAAGATCGAGATCGAGCAGCGCTTGCGTCAGCGCATCCACGGTGTCCTTGGCTTCACCGTAGGAGACCTTTCGCCACGCGCGATCAGCGCCGCCGCGCTGCGCCAGCCAGATGCGCTCCGGCGCCTCCTTCGCCCATTTCGCCAGCGAGGCCGGAAGGTGCTTCTCGTAAGATTGCAGGGGAATGCGCGACTTCAGCACCACCGTGCCGTCGTCGCGGCGCTCGACATCGATGTCACGCGCCAGCCACTCCACCTTGCGAAAGGCGGGTTTTGTCATCACCGCCGCCGCGCTCGCACTCATTTTGCGTCTCCCGGAATTTCTTGTCCTTTACGGATCTCGTCGTTCAGCGCCTGATATAGACAGGCTTTCGCTTCTCAAGGAAGGCCCTGATGCCTTCCGAAAATTCCTCGGAGCGGCTGCACAGGACCTGGTTGCGGTCCTCCATCGCGATGACAGCTTCCAGCGATCCGGCGTCCACGCTCATGTTGAGACATTCCTTGGACAGACGCAGGCCCACGGGCGACGCCGTGATGATGGCATCGACGTAAGGTTCGGCGGCTTCATCGAGCTTGTCCTCGTCGACGACCTCGGAGACCAGCCCGACCGCGAGCGCGCGCTCGGCGCCGATGAAGCGTCCCGTGAGGATCAGCTCGGAGGCCACGGAAACACCGACGAGGCGCGGCAGGAAATAGCTGGTGCCGATGTCGCAACCGCCGAGGCCAAGCTTGATGAAGGCGCAGTTCATCCGCGCCGATTTCGTCGCAATGCGGATGTCGGAGGCGAGCGCCAGCGCAAAGCCGCCGCCGGCCGCCGCGCCCTGCACCAGCGCCAGGATCGGCTGCGGACAGCGCCGCATCAACATCACGATGTCGGCGATGCGCCGCTGCGAGTCCAGCGACTCCATAACGCCGGGCGGCTCCTGCTGTCCGGCGCGGCGCTGCATCGCCGCTTTGAGGTCGAGGCCCGCGCAAAAGTTCTTGCCGGCGCCCTTCAGCACCACGACGCGCGTGTCGCGATTGCGCTGGAGGCCCTGGAAATAGGTGTTGAGCGCATCGATCAGCGCAGGATCGAGCGCGTTGAGGCTTTCAGGACGATTGAGTGTCACCCGGTCGACGCCGTCATTGTGCTCGATCAGCAGCGGTTGGGACATGGAGCGCTCCTGCTTACCGCCGGTCGCGGTGCCGATTGCTGCGCCCTCTCCCCTTGTGGGAGAGGGCATGTACGTCGCTAGCCAGGAATTCGCTTGGGTGAGGGGTCTGTCTCCGCGGATAGAGACCCCTCATCCGTCGCGCTCAGGAGCGCAATTGCGCTCCAAAGCGCGCCACCTTCTCCCACAAGGGGAGAAGGGACAGCGGCGGAGTTTGCCGCTACCGCGGCGCCATGCGGATGGCGCCGTCGAGACGGATGGTTTCGCCGTTGAGCATCGGGTTCTCGACGATGTGCACGGCGAGCGAGCCGTATTCAGCGGCATCGCCGAGGCGCGTGGGATGCGGCACCTGGGCACCGAGGCTCTTGCGGGCCTCTTCGTTCAGGCCCATCAGAAGCGGCGTCAGGAACAGTCCGGGCGCGATCGTATTGACGCGGATTTTTTGGCTGGCGAGATCGCGCGCTGCCGGCAGGGTCAAACCGACGACGCCGCCCTTCGACGCCGAATAGGCGATCTGGCCGATCTGCCCTTCGTAAGCGGCGACCGATGCCGTGTTGATGATGACGCCGCGCTCTTCGCCGATGGGTTCTGCGGTGACGAGACGCTCCGCGAACAGGCGCAGGCAGTTGAAGGTGCCGATCAAATTGACGTTGATGATGCGGGCGAACTTCGCCAGCGGATAGACACCGTCCTTGCCGACAATGCGCTGCGAGCCACCGATGCCGGCGCAGTTCATCAGAACGCGCGCGATGCCGTGGGCGCTTTCCGCCTTGGCAATGGCAGCCTTGATGCCGTCCTCGTCGGTGACGTCGGCATGGAGGGCGACGCCCTTCACTTCGGCGGCGACCTTCTCGGCGTTTTCCTTGCTCTGGTCGATCACGCCGATCCTGGCGCCCTTGGCGGCCATGGCCCGGGCGGTCGCGGCACCGAGGCCCGAGCCACCGCCGGTGATGAGAACGGCTACGTCTTTCAACTGCATTTTAGAGCCTCTCCTTGTTATTGGCGAATGGCGAATAGCGAGTGGCGAACGGAGCATGCAGCTCTATTCGCTACTCGCCATTCGCCATTCGCCCATTCAGTATTCCGCCGCAGATCAGCGTTTCCATGTGCTTGATGTATTGCCGGCAGACTTCGTCGGTGACCGGGCCGACGCCGGTCGCGCGAGACATCGCGTGCCGGCCAAAGAACAGGTGATCGCAGGCGCCGATCAGGCTGGTGTAGAACAGCACCGGATCGGTTTGGCGGAATTCGCCGCGGCTGACGCCTTCGGCGAGCAGGCGGCGATGGAAATCGAGCAGCGGCGCCACGAAGAATTTCGAGACTTCGTCGGCGGAGCCTGCATTGGTCTCATGCAGGAGATAGTGGATCAGCCGGTTCATATAGGGAAACCGGTGATAGGCGCGGATGATACCGCCGATATGCAGCTTTAGCTTCGCGGTCGACGTGATCGGCTGCGCCAGCAAATATTCGAGATTGGACAGCTCGGTCGCGGCATCCCGCGCGAGCAGCGCCAGTAGCAGGCCGTCCTTGTTGCCGAAGTGATATTTGACCAGTGCGGCGTTGGCGCCCGACTTCTGCGCGATGTCGCTCAAGGAAATCTCGATCGACGAGCGCTCGATCATCAACTCGCTCGCGGCCACGAGCAATTTCTCTGCCGTGGAATTCTTTCCGCTGGGGAGCCTGTTCGGTACGCTGGTAGTCACGGAGATCCCTGTTCTCGTCGCACGAGCGGCCGCAGATAAGCCCAAGCAGCGCCTCCCCACAAGAGTTAATTGATCGATTGACTAAATGATCTCCCACCCCTTAAATCCGCGCCGACAACCCAATTCGACACAGAACAATCCAGGGAGAAACCGACATGGCCGAGGCTTACATCGTCGCCGCTGCGCGTACCGCCGGCGGGCGCAAGGAGGGCCGCCTCGCCGGCTGGCATCCGGCCGATCTCGCCGCGAAGGTGCTGGACGAACTGGTCGACCGCAGCAAGGTCGATCCCGCCCTGGTCGAGGACGTGATCATGGGTTGCGTGATGCAGGTCGGCGAGCAGTCCAACAATGTCGCGCGCAACGCAATCATGGCCTCGAAGCTGCCGGAGAGCGTGCCGGGCACCTCGATCGACCGGCAGTGCGGCTCGTCGCAACAGGCGCTGCACTTCGCCGCGCAGGCCGTGATGTCCGGCGCGATGGACGTGGTGATCGCCGCCGGCGTGGAATCGATGACGCGCGTACCGATGGGCCTGTCGTCGCAGCTTCCCGCCAAGAACGGCTTTGGCAATTATAAGAGCCCGGGTATCGAGCACCGTTATCCGAACATCGTGTTCAGCCAGTTCACCGGCGCGGAGATGATGGCCGAGAAGTACGGCCTGTCGAAGGATGAGCTCGACGAATACTCCTACAACAGCCATCAGCGCGCGATCGCGGCGACGCAGGCGGGCCACTTCAAGAAGGAGATCGTGCCGCTCGAGATCACCCGCGCCGACGGCTCCAAGGACACCCACCACATCGACGAAGGCATCCGCTTCGACGTCACGCTCGACGGCATCAAGGGCGTCAAGCTGATCGCCGAGAACGGCAAGCTCTCCGCAGCCAGCGCCAGCCAGATCTGCGACGGCGCCTCCGGCGTCATGGTGGTGAATGAGCGCGGCCTGAAGCAGCTCGGCGTCAAGCCACTGGCGCGCATCCATCATATGACCATGATGGGCGGCGATCCCGTGATCATGCTGGATGCACCGCTGCACGCCACCAAGCGTGCGCTGGAGAAGGCCGGCATGAAGATCGACGACATCGACCTGTTCGAGGTCAACGAAGCCTTTGCCTCGGTGCCGACCGGGTGGCTGAAGACCACCGGCGCCGATCCGGAGCGTCTCAACATCAATGGCGGCGCCATCGCGCTCGGCCATCCCCTCGGCGGCTCCGGCACCAAGCTGATGACGACGCTGGTGCACGCGCTGCATCAGCGCGGCAAGCGCTACGGCCTCCAGACCATGTGCGAAGGCGGCGGCATGGCCAACGTGACGATCGTGGAGCGGTTGTAGAAGCAAAAAGGCGAATAGCGTGTGGCGAGTAGCGAATAGTGAGCAGGGGAACGGCGAGTGTCCTTCTTCCCTATTCGCCATTCGCAACTCGCCATTCGCACATCTGAGGAAACGCCATGACTCACCCCTCCATCCACGCCCGCACCACGCCGGACAAGATCGCCTATCAAATGGCCGCCACCGGCAAGGCGATCACCTATCGCGAGCTCGACGAGCTTTCGAACCAGGGCGCAAACCTGTTCCGCTCGCTGGGGCTGAAGGCCGGCGACCACATCGCGCTGTTGATGGAGAACCGCCTCGCGTTCATGGAGATCTGTTGGGCGGCACAGCGCAGCGGACTCTATTACACCGCGATCAGCCGCTATCTGAAGCAGGACGAGATCGATTACATCATCGCCGATTGCGGCGCCAAGGTCGTGATCACCACACCGAAATGCGCCGACCAGATCAAGAACCTGATCAAGGGCACCGCGGGCGAGCCGATCTTCTACATGGTGGATGAGCCGCTGCCCGGCTTTCGCTCCTACGACAAGGAAGCGGCCGCGCAGCCAACAACGCCAGTCGCCGACGAAGTCGCCGGCTACGACATGCTGTATTCATCGGGCACCACCGGCCGGCCGAAAGGCATCAAGAAGGCGTTCGAGGGCAACAAAATCGACGTGCCGAACGCGTTCCTGCGCGTGCTCTGCGCCGACATGTGCGGCATGAACGCCGACAGCACCTATCTGTCGCCGGCGCCGCTGTATCACGCGGCACCCTTGCGCTTCAACATGATGGCGATCGTGCTCGGCGGCAGCTCCATCATCATGGAGCATTTCGACGCCGAAGAATTCCTGAAGCTGGTCGAAAAACATGAGGTCACGCAGTCGCAGCTGGTGCCGACCATGTTCGTGCGCATGCTGAAGCTGCCCGACGAGGTGCGCACCAAGTACAACGTCTCGACGCTGAAAGGCGCGATCCACGCCGCAGCGCCCTGCCCGGTCGACGTGAAGGCGAAAATGATCGAATGGTGGGGGCCGATCCTGATCGAGTATTACGCGGGCTCGGAAGGCAACGGCGTCACCGTCTGCAACTCGCTGCAATGGCTGGAGCATCGCGGCAGCGTCGGCCGCGCCGTGGTCGGCAAGATCAAGATACTTGACGAGAACGACGCGGAGCAGCCGACGGGCGAGATCGGCACGGTCTATTTCGCCGACGCGCCGGCCTTCACCTATCACAACGATCCCGAGAAGACGAAGAAGGCCTACAACGCAAAAGGCTGGTCGACGCTCGGCGACGTCGGCTATCTCGACAAGGACGGCTTTCTCTTCCTCACCGATCGCAAGTCCTACATGATCATTTCGGGCGGCGTGAACATCTACCCGCAGGAGACCGAGGACGTGCTGATCACCCACCCCGAGGTCGCCGACGTCGCCGTGTTCGGCGTGCCGAATGAGGAGATGGGCGAAGAGGTGAAGGCGGTGGTGCAGCCGCACGACCCCAAGCGCGCCGGCAAGGAGCTCGAGGCCGACCTGATCGCCTTCTGCAAGACGCGCCTCTCCGCGATCAAATGCCCGCGCTCGGTCGATTTCGAAGCCGAGCTGCCGCGCACGCCCACCGGCAAGCTGGTCAAGCGCCATCTGCGCGACCGCTACTGGCCGAAGGCGCCGGCGAAGATTTAGAAAGCGCCCGGTCGCCTCAATCAAACAAGCTCGGCGTGTGGTTGACCAGCGCACCTTCGATCTCGAGCATCTTCAATTTCGTCACCACGCCGCCATTCGCGGAGAAGCCGCCGGGCTTGTTGCCGGCCGCGAGCACGCGATGGCAGGGCACCACGATCGGGCACGGGTTGCGGCCGAGCGCCTGGCCGACATCGCGCGACAGCTCGACACCGCCGAGGCGCTTGGCGATGTCGCCATAGGTGACGGTCTTGCCGGGCGGGATGGTGCGGGCGATCTCGTAGACGCCGCGGTTGAACTCGGGAACGCCGTCGAGATCGAGCGGGATGTCGGCGAGGTCATCCGCCGCGCCTGCAAGCATCTTAACGATACGGTCGATCGCCTGCTGCACCTCGGCGGTCGGCTCGGCTTCGCTGGCATCAATATGGCGCTGCTGGATGCGGGTGCGTATCTTCTGCTCGCCGCCCATCGGCAGCTGCACGCCGTTGATGCCGCGCGGACCCCAGGCGATGGCGCACAGGCCGATCCTGGTCTCGAACAGGGTGAAATGCTGGTCGGTCATGGCTTGGTTCCTGGCTTGCTTCCCCGTCGCAGGCCCCCAGTGTGATCTGAAGCCAAATCTAGGCTTGGAAATAGTTGCGATCCACCCGGTTTCCGGGAATCTTGCACAGGAGTTCCTGCCTCTTTCGCGAGCCCCCGATGCAAAGCCTCCACGTCAACGGATATGACATGCCCTATCTCGACGTGGGCGAGGCCAAGGCCGGGCCGCCGCTGGTCTGCGTGCACGGCTCGCTCAACGACTTCCGCGTCTGGGAGTGCGTGCTTGGGCCGCTGACGCAGCGGCATCGGCTGATCTGCGTCAGCCTGCGGCACTTCTTCCCGGCACGATGGGACGGCGTCGGCGACACTTATTCGATCAGCCAGCATGTCGACGATGTCATCGCCTTCATCGAGCAGCTCGACCTCGGCCCGGTCGACCTGATGGGCCATTCCCGCGGCGGGCACATCTGCTTCCGCGTGGCGCAAGCGCGCCCCGATCTGCTGCGCCGGCTGGTCTTCGCCGAGCCCGGTGGCGAGCTCGATGCGAGCCTCGATCCGGATTATGTCGGCGGCCCCTCGCCGCTGCTGGCGCGCTTCAAGGCCTCGGCGGAGAAGATTGCCGCCGGCGATGTCGACGGCGGCCTCGCCGTCTTCGTCGACACGCTGGAAGGACCAGGTACCTGGCCGCGATTGCCGGCGATGGTGAAGCAGAATTTGCGCGACAACGCCTTTACGCTGATCGGCCAGGTCCGCGACAACCGCCCACCGTTCTCGAAGGCGGACGCAGAATCGATTCTGATGCCGACGCTGTTCATCCTGGGCGCGCGAACCAAGGGGCTGCTGCCGAAGGTACTTCATGCACTCGCCGCGCACGTCCCATATTCGAAGACGGCGATCATACCCAACGCAACGCACCCGATGTTCGAGCAGGCGCCGCAAAAATACTCCGAACTGGTCCTGGATTTTCTGGCGGGCTGATCATGCAGACATTTCGCGTCAACGGTTACGACATGGCCTATCTCGAAGTGGGCGAAGGCCCGCCGCTGGTTTGCGTGCACGGCACGCTCGGCGATTTCCGCACCTGGTATTCGGTGCTCGGCCCGCTGTCGAAGTCCCGTCGCGTCATCTCGGTCAGCCTGCGGCATTTCTTTCCCGAGCATTGGGACGCCATCGGCGACGATTACAAGATGGCGCAGCACGTCGCCGATTTGATCGCCTTCATCGAGCAGGTCGGGCCCGCGCCGGTCGATCTGATGGGACATTCGCGTGGCGGGCACATCGCGTTTCGCGTGGCCCGGGCGCGGCCCGATCTGTTGCGGAAACTGGTGCTGGCCGAGCCCGGCGGCGATCTCGACGCCAGCCTGCCGGTACCGGCCGACGCGCCCGCGCATCCGCCGCTGGCCGCGCGCACGGCGCGCTCGGTCGAGATGATCCGCGCCGGCGACATCGAGGGCGCGCTCCAGAACTTCTACGAAGGCATCGAAGGCGACGGCTCCTGGCGACGCGTGCCGGCGGCGGCGAAGCAGCAGTTGCGCGACAACGCCATCACCTTTCTCGGCCAGATCAACGAGCAGCGCAGGTCCTATTCGCTGACTGATGCTGAGGCGATCAGGACGCCAACGCTTCTGATCGGCGGCGGCGCCACCACCGGCAGCCTGTCTGTGATATGGCGTGTGCTGGCCGAACACATCGCCGGCGCGAAGACGGCGGTGATCCCGAATGCCGGCCACTGGATGTTCGAACAGGCGCCGCTGGAATTCGGCGAGGCGGTGAACGCGTTCTTGGCGGAGTAGCTCTCTCACCCTCTCCCCGCGTGGGAAGAGGGTGAGAGCGCCTCGCTCACACCTTCCACGCGCCGACGGGCGCCTTGATTGCCACGTTCAGCCGGTTCCAGACATTGATCGTGGAGATGCCGAGCAGCAGCGCCGAGAGTTCACGCTCGTCAAAATGCTTGGCTGCGTCGTTCCAGATGGCATCCGGCACGGGGTCGGCGCGGTCGGACAGCCGCGTCAGCGCCTCGGTGAGCGCCAGCGCGGCGCGCTCGGTGTCCGTAAAATACGGCGTGTCTCGCCAGGCCGAGACCGCGAACAGCCGCTCGTCGGTCTCGCCGACCTTGCGGGCGAGCTTCGGGTGCATGTCGACACAGACGCTGCAGCCATTGATCTGGCTGGCGCGCAGATGCACCAGTTCCAGGAGCTTTTCCGATAGTCCCTGCTTGGACACGGTGGCCAGGGACTGCAACACATTCATGGCCTCAGGCAGGACCATGACCGGGTGATTCATGCGGGCGTGCATCATCTTGCGTCTCCGTTTGAGAATTGCGACGGTTCCGGTCACATCGGCCGGATTGGCTTCGTCATGGGCATGACGGATCGCGATGAGGGAATGTGACCGATGGCTGAAGAAAATTTTCTCGCCCAACAGTTCGAGGTCAATCGGGACCATTTGCGCGGCGTCGCCTACCGGATGCTGGGCTCGCGCGGCGAGGTCGACGATGCCGTGCAGGAGGCATGGCTGCGGCTCAGCCGCAGCGATACATCCAATGTCGCCAACCTGCGCGGCTGGCTGACCACGGTGGTCGCGCGCATTTGTCTCGACATGCTGCGCGCACTGAAATCGCGCCGCGAGGATCCGATGGGCCCGCATGTGCCGGAGCCGGCCGATGAGACGCGGGAGCGCGAAACGGAAATCGCCGATTCCGTCGGCGCGGCTTTGCTCGTCGTGCTGGAGACATTGCAGCCGGCGGAACGGCTCGCCTTCGTGCTGCACGACATGTTCGCGGTGCCGTTCGAGGAGATCGCGCCGATCGTCGGCCGCTCGGTCGATGCCTCGCGGCAGCTGGCAAGCCGCGCCCGGCGGCGTGTGCAGGGCGCGCCGGTGCCCGAGACGGACCTGTCGCGCCAGCGCACCATCGTCGATGCCTTCCTCAAAGCTTCGCGCGAGGGCAATTTCGAGAGGCTGCTGGCCGTGCTTGATCCGGACGTCGTGTTCCGCGCCGATCAGGCCGCGGTGCGGCTCGGCACACTGCCTGAAATCCGCGGCGCCGATGCCGTGGCGCAGCTCTACAAGGGCCGCGCCCAGGCTGCGCGGACTGCGCTGGTCGATGGCGAGATGGGTGTGGCCGTCATCCTCGAAGGACAGCTGCGCATTGCGCTGCGCATCGCTTTCAATGGCGACCGGATCGTAGGGATCGAGGCCTTGGCCGATGCGGAACGGATCGCGGTGCTGGAGGTGGAGGTGCTGGAGCGCTGAAGCCGAAACGCTTTTTGGCGAAAACAACCCCATGCACAGTAGCCGGCCCCAGCGATATCAATAGCTTAGCGACCCTCAAAAGACGGCTCGACCGGGCCTCGAAGCCCATCTTGACGCCTTCCCCCTCCCGCAGTACCATCGAATACGGAATTCCGTATTCCCTTAATTCCGTATTCCCTTTACGTGTTCTGGGAGCTGCCGGCGTGATCCCTCTCGACCCGTTCCCGAACCTGATCGACCAGGTCTATGCGCGGATCCTGGACGCGATCACCGACCGCACGCTTCAGCCCGGCCAGCGCATCCGGCAGAACGAACTCGCCGACAAGCTCGGCGTGTCGCGCCAGCCGGTGTCGCATGCACTGCATCTGTTGCATCGTCAGGGTCTGGTTGCCGAGAGCGGCCGGCGCGGCTTTGAAGTCACCCAGCTCGATCCGTCACGTATCCGCCAGCTCTATGAGGTGCGCGGCGCCATCGATGCGCTTGCTGCCCGGCTCGCGGCCGAGCGTGCGGCAAGCGACGCCGCGGCGCGCGCGCGATTGGATGCGGCACTTGCCGCCGGACGTCGGATCGATCTCAAGACGACGCTCACAGAGCTCATTGTGCTCGACGTCGATTTTCACCGCGCGATCTATCAGCTCGCCGGCAATCCCGTGATCGAGGAGACGATCGCGCCGCAATGGCCGCATATGCGCCGCTCGATGGCGACGGTGCTCTCGGAGCTCGACTATCGCGGCAGCGCCTGGGCCGAGCATGCGGCGATCGCCGGACACATTCTCGCAGGCGACGCCAATGCTGCCGAGCGAGCGGCGCTCGCGCATGCGCAGACGGCGGGACGGATGACCGAGGAGAGATTGAGGGCTACGGAAGAGGCGGCGGCGTAGCCATTCGCGCCGTCATTCCGGAGCGATGCGACGGGACCGCGCGAAGCGCGGCCCGGGAGCGTCGAGTCCGGAATCCATCGAGCGGCAGAGACTGGGGAGGAATGGATTCTCAGATGCGCAATTGCGCATCATAGCTCGCGCTCCGCGCGCCCCGGAATGACAACAAAAAACAATCAACGGAGGAAACGACTCATGAAACTGTCTCAGGAGCAATTGAAGTTCTTCCACCGCGAGGGCTGGCTGTTCCTGCCCGAACTATTCAGCCAGGAAGAGGTCGACTTCCTCGCGCGCGAGGCGGTCGGCATCTACGACGCCAACCGGCCAGAAGTCTGGCGCGAGAAGAGCGGCGCGCCGCGCACGGCCTTTGCCGCGCATCTCTACAATGAGGCATTCCGCATCCTGGCTGCGCATCCGCGCATGATCGACCCGGTCGAGCAGCTGTTCGGCGAACCGGTCTACATGCACCAGTTCAAGATCAACGCGAAATCGGCCTTCACCGGCGACGTCTGGCAGTGGCACCAGGACTACGGCACCTGGAAGCGTGACGACGGCATGCCTGAGCCGCGCGCGATGAACGTCGCGATCTTCCTCGACGAGGTGATGCCGATCAACGGCCCGCTGATGCTGGTGCCGCGCAGCCAGAACGCCGGAGATCTCGAAGCCTCGCATGACCTCGCCACCACCTCCTATCCGCTGTGGACGCTGGATGAGGCCACGGTGACGCGCCTGGTCGAGCAGGGCGGGATCGTGGCGCCGACTGGAAAGGGAGGCGGCATGCTGATGTTCCACGGCAATCTCGTGCACGGCTCGGCCGGCAACATCACGCCCTACCCGCGCAAGATCGTATACCTGACGCTGAACGCGGTCTCGAACTACATCCGCACGCCGACACGGCCGGAGTACATCGCGCATCGCGACTTCGCGCCGATCAAGACGGTGGAGGACGACGCGCTGCTGCGGCTAGCACGTGCGCCGCGGCAGGCGGCGGAGTAGTTTTTGCGCCGCTTCTCCTACAATCGTCATGCCCGGGCTTGTCCCGGGCATCCACGTTCTGACACGTTTACGGCGCCAATGCGTGGATGGCCGGGTCAAGCCCGGCCATGACGTCTGGGATAGACCTACGCGCTTCATCAATTTCTGCGATCCCCGGGGACATCTCCCATGAACCTCTTCCACCTCCTCCAGGCCCGCGCGGCCGCCGGCAAGCCCGTCCGTGTCGCGCTGATCGGCGCCGGAAAATTCGGCTCGATGTTTCTGGCGCAGGTGCCGCACACGCCGGGGCTGGAGGTGCCGATCATCATCGACATCGACCGCGACCGTGCGCGCGAGGCCTGCCGCACCGTCGGCTGGGACGCCGCACGCATCGCGGCGACGACCTTCACCGATGACGGGGCACGCGCGATTGCCGGCGGCGCGATGGATGTGGTGGTGGAAGCGACCGGCAATCCGGCGGTCGGCATCAAACATGCGCGCGCCGCGATCGCGGCGGGCAAGCATATCGTGATGGTCAATGTCGAGGCGGATGTGCTGGCGGGTCCGCTGCTCGCCGAGGAGGCGCGCAAGGCGGGCGTGGTCTATTCGCTCGCTTATGGCGACCAGCCGGCGCTGACGGCGGAGATGGTCGACTGGGCCCGTGCCACCGGTTTTCGCGTGGTCGCCGCCGGCAAGGGCACGAAATATCTGCCGGCCTATCACGACGTGACGCCGGACGATGTCTGGCAGCATTACGGCCTGACCGCGGGCGAGGCGCAGTCGGCTGGGATGAATCCGCAGATGTTCAACTCCTTCCTCGACGGCACCAAGTCGGCGATCGAGATGGCCGCGATCGCCAATGCCTGCGGGCTCGACGTGCCCGCGAACGGACTGTTGTTTCCGCCCTGCGGCGTCGACGATTTGCCGCATGTGATGCGACCGCGCGAGCGGGGCGGCGTGCTGGAGCGATCGGGCGTGGTGGAAGTCGTCTCCTCGCTCGAGCGCGACGGCCGGCCGGTGTTTCGCGATCTGCGCTGGGGCGTCTATGTCGTGCTGGAGGCGCCGAACGACTATGCCGCCGACTGCTTCAGGCAATACGGCCTGAAGACCGACGCCAGCGGACGCTTCGCCGCGATGTACAAGCCCTACCATTTGATCGGACTCGAGCTGAATATCTCGGTCCTGTCGGCGGCACTGCGGGGCGAGCCGACCGGCCAAGCCACGGGCTTCCGCGGCGACGTCGCAGCCGTGGCCAAGCGCAACTTGCGCGCCGGCGAGATGCTGGACGGCGAAGGCGGCTACACGGTGTGGGGTAAGCTGGTGCCGGCGGCTGCGAGCCTGAAGGCCGGTGCGCTGCCAATTGGCCTGGCGCATCGCGTGAAGCTGAGACATGACGTCGCGTACGGCGCGATGGTGCGGTGGAGCGATGTCGAATTCGACGCCAACAACGAGACGGTGAAGATCCGCAAGGTCATGGAAGCCGCGTTCGCAGCGCAGCATTGAACGGCTGCGCCGGCAGCCCAACCAAAGCGCGCTTGATTTGCAGGCCCCCTTTCGTCATCCTGACCGCGATCCGAATTTGAATTTCGGACGCCAAGGAACGTCGGCCAGCGACGAAGACCAAAGCGACAGCAAGATCGTGATCCCTCGTCGAGGTATCGACAACAACAGAGGGGAAGCGCATGGAACGTCGTAAATTCCTGACGGCAGGCGGATTAGGCCTTGCCGCAAGTGCGATTGCCGCGCCTGCGATCGCGCAATCGATGCCTGAAATCAAGTGGCGGTACGCCGCGAGCTGGCCGAAGGCCCTCGACACGCTCTATGGCGGTTGCGAGTATTTTGCCAAGCGCGTCGCCGAGGTCACCGACAACCGCTTCCAGATCCAATCTTTCGCCGCGGGCGAGATCGTCCCCGGCCTGCAGGTGCTCGACGCCGTATCGAACGGCACGGTCGAGATGGGCAACACCGCGCTCTACTATTATTGGGGCAAGAATCCCGCCTTCACGTTCGGGACCGCATTGCCGTTCGGCCTCAACACCCGCCAGCACATCTCTTGGCTGCTCTGGGGTGGCGGGCAAAGCATGCTTAACGACCTCCTGAAGGAACACAACACAATCGGTATCCCGACGGGCTCGACCGGTGCCCAGATGGGCGGCTGGTTCCGGAAGGAGGTCAAGTCGATGGATGATCTGAAGGGCCTGAAATTCCGCGTCGGCGGATTCGCCGGTACGATCATCGCCAAGGTCGGCGGCGTGCCACAGCAGATCGCGGGCGGCGATATCTATCCGGCGCTGGAAAAGGGCACAATCGACGCCGCAGAGTGGGTCGGGCCATATGACGACGAAAAGCTCGGCTTCGTGAAGGTCGCGAAGTACTATTATTATCCGGGCTGGTGGGAAGGGACCGGCCAAGGCCACAACATCATCAATCTCGACAAGTGGAACACGTTGCCGAAACACTACCAGGCGGCGGTCGAAAGCGCGTCGCGCGATACCTTCACCTGGGTGACCGGCAAGTATGATGCGGTCAACCCGCCGGCGCTGAAGCGGCTGCTGGTCGCCGGCGCGATCCTGAAGCCTTTCCCGCAGGAAGTGCTGGAGGGATGCTACGGCGCGGCCAACGAGATCTACGCGGATCTCTCCAAGACCAACCCGCACTTCAACAAGATGTACACGAGCCTGTCGGCATTCCGGAGCGAATCGCTGGCCTGGATGCAGGTCGCAGAGCTCAGCTACGACAGCTTCATGATGCGGATGCGGACAAGGACGTGAGTCGTTGTACGGCGCATGAGTCCAGAAACGACGAAAGCCCCGGAGATTTCTCCGGGGCTTTTTTACGTGAGCCAGCTGGTCGTTGAGGGAGAGCCACAACCTCTGAGGTCGTCATCGCCCGGCTCGACCGGGCGATCCAGTATCCCCAGAGGCCTGCGTTGGAGAGCTCGCTGTCACCACGATGGCCTCGGCGTACTGGATGCCCCGGTCAAGCCGGGGCATGACAGCGGAGAGTGCGGCAGCTCAGTTCTCATCGTCACCGAGCGCTGCAACCAGCTTGTCGTAATACTTGCCGACGACATCGACGTTGGCCTTGTTTTCGACCGTGGGCGCCGGGGTCTTCAACGCCTCGTTGAGCTCGTCGAGGGCTTCCTTCTTGTCCTTGGCCGGCATCTTCTTGTCGGCCTGCACCTGGGTGATCTGCGCCTTGATCACGGCTTCGGTGCCGACATATTTCTTGGTCGCGGGATCGAAGCCGCCGAGCACGAGGCTGATGTTGTCGACCACGTTGTTATAGTCGTCATAGCCGGCGAAGCCGTTTTTCTTGGCGACGCCATCGAGCTGAGCGATCACTTTCTGGTCGGGCGCCGTGTTCTCCGGCAGCTTCTCGGTGATCCCGTCCATGTCCTTCTGCGCGGCGAGCACGCCGTCGATCTGCTTGTCGGTCAGCGCGATCTGCTTGATGGCCGGCGGCTGGGCAGGTGCGGCCTGAGCCGGCGCAGCCTGCTGCTTGGCCTGGGCGAATGCTCCATCGGTCGCAGCGACCGATAGAACAGCGGCAAGACCAGCGACGCTCAACGCGGCAGCAGCGGCACGAACGAAATGATGCATAGAGATCTCCTCGGATTGGGTTCCCGTTTCGACGGAGCTAGACCTACGGAAGGTGACGTGAACGCGCAATGAACCCGAACGACGCTAGACAGCGATTGTGTCGAACAGAGTCGGCGACGTCGCCAAGGGCACGGCGAATCGGTCACGACTTCGCGAGCAAGCGGCGCGGCGATCATCGATAGATTGTCTTGCGAGCAATTCGATCGTTGCTGAAACATGACCTGCCCATCATGCTTGGGCGGACCAACGAACAGAGAAGAACATGGCTTGCTATCGCGGATCCTGCCATTGCGGCGCGGTGACGTTCCGGATCGACGCGGAGATCGAGGAGCTGACGACCTGCGATTGCTCGCTCTGCGCCCGCAAGAACGCACTGATGACGAAGGTGCACGAGAGCGAACTCACCCTGCTCGGCGGGGAGGATCTGCTGTCGGTCTATGCGTGGAACACCAACCGCGCGCAGCATTTTTTCTGCTCGCGTTGTGGCATCTAGAGCTATGCGGGAAAGTGGGTGATGACGGAATGAGATAGGCGGCGTATCGAGGCGGGTGTCGAGCCTGCCAGAACCTCTCAAGGAGAGCGATACGCCATGAACGAGACTAGCAATATTGTTGCCCTTCGTCAGCCCGACAATATCGACGATCCACTGACCAATATTCTGCGAACTGGTGCGCGGCAGCTTCTGGCGCAGGCCGTCGAGATCGAAGTCGAGACGTTTCTTGCCACGGTGAAGGATTTGAAGCTTGCCGACGGGCGCGCCCGTGTCGTGCGGCATGGTTACGGCCCGGCGCGAACGATTGCGACCGGCATCGGCCCGGTCGAGATCGCGCGGGCGAAGATTCGAGACCGCGGGGCGGCCGGTGACGGCGAGCGGATCCGCTTCAGCTCAGCGATCCTGCCGCTGTGGGCGCGGAGGACCAGGAGCCTGGATGCGCTGTTGCCGGTGCTGTACCTGCGCGGCATCTCGACCGGTGATTTCCAGGAGGCGCTGACGGCCCTACTGGGCAAGGACGCGCCGAACCTGTCGCCGGCGGTCATCTCCCGGCTGACGGCCGAGTGGCAGGGCGAGTACGAGCGCTGGCAAAAGCGCGATCTGTCGGCGCGGCGCTACGTCTATGTGTGGGCTGATGGCATATTCCTGCAGGCACGCATGGAAGACCACGGCGAATGCATGCTGGTGCTGATCGGCGCGACGCCGGAAGGCAAGAAGGAGCTGATTGGCTTTCAGGTCGGCGTCCGGGAGAGCACGCAGAGCTGGCGTGAGCTCCTGATCGACGTCAAGCAGCGCGGGTTGCAGATCGCCCCGGAAATTGCCGTTGGTGACGGTGCGCTCGGCTTCTGGAAGGCGCTTGACGAGGTCTTTCCTGGCACGCGGCACCAGCGCTGCTGGGTGCACAAGACCGTGAACGTCCTGGACAAGGTGCCACTCTCGGTGCAGGCCAACATGAAGAAGGACCTGCGCGAAATCTACTGGGCGCCGAACCGGGCGGCCGCCGAGGCGGCGATCGACGTCTTCGCCGAGAAATACCGCGTCAAGTACGGCCGGGCGGTCGAATGCCTCGCCAAGGACCGTGACGCGCTGCTGGCCTTCTACGACTTCCCTGCCGAGCATTGGGATCACTTGCGCACGACCAACCCCATCGAAAGCGTGTTCGCAACCGTGCGGCACAGAACCGTGCGGACGAAAGGATCACTGTCGTCAACGACAGCAAGGCTGTACTCGTCCGAGGACGGCCGTCTTGCGAGTTCATCCGGTCTGTAGCTGACTGTCGGTATGGATATCCTTACTGATAGTCGCCAAGTGAGTCGCCTTGAAATTGTGGAGACTGGTCGGCGTCGGCGCTGGTCGGCTGCGGAGAAGCTGCGGATTGTCGAGGAAAGTTGTTCGGGTCCGCGGCTGGTGTCGGCGACAGCACGGCATCATGGGCTTTCGAAACAGCTTCTGTTTTCGTGGCGCAAGGCCTATCGCGAAGGACAGCTTGGCGGCTGTCAGGTCGGTGGATTTGTGCCGGCCCGGATTGTGTCGGAGGTCCAGTCGACGACGGAGCGTGCGGCACCGGCGGCGACTGGCACTCTGGAAGTCGTGACCGCGAATGGCCGACGCGTGATCGTGGATCGCAACGTCGATGTCGCGGTTTTGCTACGGATCATGCGAGGGCTGGAGACACTACCGTGATCCCGATCCCGACGGGCGTGCGAGTGTGGCTGGCGACGGGCCATACCGACATGCGGTGCGGCTTTCCGAGCCTGGCTCTGCGCGTGCAGGAAGTGCTCAAGCGCGACGCCATGGGCGGCGGTCTTTTCTGCTTCAGGGGCAAACGCGGCGATCTTTTGAAGGTCATTTGGCACGATGGCCAGGGAGCATGCCTGTTTACCAAAAGACTCGAGAGAGGAAGGTTTATCTGGCCATCGGTTGCCGGTGAATCGGTAACGATCTCTCCGGCGCAGTTGAGCTATCTGTTGTCCGGGATCGATTGGCGCAACCCTCAAGAAACCCAGCGTCCGACGCGGGTCGGATAGCCGCTTTTACGGTTTGAATCTGCTGCTTGATCTGATTCAATGGCTTCATGATATCGAAGCCAGACGATCTTCCATCGGACCTTGTGAGTGCCCTGGCGGCGCTGCGGGCCGAGCGTGAGGCGCGGCTGCGAGCCGAGGCGGTGGCTGCCAGTGCGCGGGCGGAGCTGTCGGACAACGAGGCGCTGATCGCGCATCTCGAGCTGCGGATCGAGAAGCTCAAACGCGAACTGTACGGGCAGCGCTCCGAGCGCACGGCACGGCTGCTCGAGCAGCTGGAGTTGGAGCTCGAAGAACTCGTCACCACGGCGAGCGAGGATGAGCTTGCCGCGCAGGCCGCAGCGGCGAAGACGCAGAACGTCCGCCCCTTCATGCGCAAGCGGCCGGTGCGCAAGCCATGGCCGGATGACATCGAACGCGAGCGCGTCGTCATTGAGGCTCCAACGACCTGCGCCTGCTGCGGTGGATCGCGGCTGGCGAAGATCGGTGAGGATGTGACCAAGACGCTGGAGGAGATCCCGCGCCGCTTCAAGCTGATCGAGACGGTACGCGAGAAGTTCACCTGCCGCGATTGCGAGAAGATCAGCCAGCCGCCCGCGCCGTTCCATGCCACGCCGCGCGGCTTCATCGGCCCACAATTGCTGGCGACGATCGTGTTCGACAAGTTCGGCATGCATATCCCGCTCAACCGCCAGAGTGCGCGCTTCAAGTGCGAGGGGATCGACCTGCCGTTGTCGACGCTGGCCGACCAGGTCGGCCACGTGACCTTCGCCGTCATGCCGCTCTTCCACTTGATCGAACGCCATGTGCTCGCGGCCGAGCGCCTTCATGGCGATGACACCACCATCCGTGTCCTGGCGAAGGGCAAGTGCACGACCGGGCGGATCTGGACTTATGTGCGGGATGACCGGCCCTTCGCCGGGCCTGCGCCGCCGGCGGCGGTCTATTACGCCTCGAGCGACCGACGAGGCGAGCATCCCCAGAAGCATCTGGCCGCCTTCGCCGGTATCCTGCAAGCCGATTGCTACAACGGCTTCGAGCCGCTGTTCGACCCGCGGAAGAAGGTGCTGCCGATTACGCCGGCGTTTTGCTTTGCCCATGCGCGGCGGGGCTTCTTCGAGCTGGCTGACATCGAGAAAAATGCTCGGGAAGGTAAGAAGGGCAAACCGGTCTCTCCGATCGCGCTGGAGGCGGTCAGACGCCTCGATGCGTTGTTCGAGATCGAGCGCGCCATCAACGGCCGCGGCGCCGACGAGCGGCGCGCCGTGCGCCAGGAAAAGAGCAAGCCGCTTCTCGAGGACATGCACGTCTGGTTGCTGCGTGAGCGCGAAAACCTCTCGCGCTCTTCCGAGGTCCTGAAACCGATCAACTACATGCTCAGGCGCTGGGACGACTTCGCCCGCTTCCTCGACGATGGCAGGATCTGCTTGACCAACAATTGTGCTGAGCGCGCATTGAGAGGCATCGCATTGGGAAGGCGCAACTGGACCTTCGCCGGCAGCCAGCGTGGCGCCGACCGTGCCGCCATCATGCTGACGATGATCACGACCTGTCGCCTCAACGACGTCGATCCCAAGGCCTGGCTCGCCGACGTCCTCGCCCGTATCGCCGATCTTCCCGCTTCGCACCTGCACGAACTGCTGCCCTGGGAATGGAAGCTCCTGCGCCAAGCCGACAAGCCCGCCGATCAGCAGGCTGCCTGACCTTCTCGCAACGCCATCATAGAGCTCGCCGTGCCCGCGCGCATGCGTCAATCAGGCGGTCTTCGTCGTATGCGTACGCAAGGCTGATGGTGTTCAAGCTGGTCGTCGCCGCATCGAAAACCTGGCGGCGGCTCAAAGGCACAAATCAGTTGCCGAAGGTCATCGCAGGTGTCAGATTCAACGACGGCATCGAGGTCATCCACATGCCGGCAAACCACGCCGCCTGATCGCCTCGTCACCCAAAATCCTGCATAGCTCGGCATCTACACGTTTCACCGCAAGCGCGCGGCGCCGGATCACTTCGGGGTCAACGTGTTCTGCCTGGAAGGCTTCGATCCCCGCTCCGTGCCGGTTCGCGCGACCGAGGGCATCGGCATGTCCGTGGTCGATCCGGACGCGCGAGACCAGTGGCCCGGCCCGAGGGACACCGGCTAGGCCGAAGTCAGCTCGCCGAAATGCACAAACAAAAACGCCGC